>NZ_JAASQJ010000012.1 GCF_011762185.1 Dyadobacter arcticus | reverse complement strand
AGCCAGGCACAGCAAAACGGGGGAATTACATTAAAAAAGAAACGAATGTTTTTCTATCCAAGTCAGGAAAACCCGCCAGTTTTGGTTGTACAGCCACTAAATGTGTACCCTAACCCTGCCAGCCAATCCGTTGAAATTGGCCTGCCAGGAATAGCTGATAGCGTTGGAAAGGAGGCTTTTGCCCTGAATGTCTACGACAAACAAGGTGCAAGCATTCTCAGCAAAACCTGGACAGGCGAAAAGCTTGACGTCTCAGCCTTCCAACCCGGCGTTTACATCGTCACGCTCAGGAAAAAAAGCTGGTTTATTCCCAGAAACTTGTCGTTGCAAGGGAGTAAGTAGGATCAGTATTCAGTTAAAACTGGTCATCCAACTATTTTTATATCAAGACCTTCTGATCATTAAGCCAACCGATTGATAAACGGTTGGCTTTTTCATTTAAAGAGTACCGTAAGATTGCCATGGCAATAATGCCCATGCTAATCATATAAAATCATCTTTAAATCCATCACATTTATGAAACAGATTTTTACCAGGCAGGCGCTCCTGCTCATTTTTCACCTCATTGCAAACTGGATAATACGTCCTACTCCTGCGCAATGGACTTACCCGCCGATTCAAAATTGGAGGATAAATTTTAAAAAGGGCCTTTTAGCAGGGTTTTCGAATCTATCACCAATGATCAGAAGCCTGGTTTTGCTTTTAATCTTTTATTCAGGCGGTTGGTGTTTCCCCATTGCCACAGCGCAGACGTACTACCCGTGGCAAGATTTACAGCAAAATCCAAACCCTAATCTATCAGGCATCCTCGGTGTCATGTATAACCCTGCTCCTTATCCGGTAGCCTTGGGAAAAACTTATTACCACAACTCAGCAAATTTTTTCGGCACCATGTATTTGTTAAAGCCAATTGACGAGTATGATGGCATTCACCCGATGCTCCCTTTAAGCCCGTACTACACTTCAGGTTTTGCAATGTGTTCCCAGAAGATACCACTTTTGGAACTTTACGCTCCCATAGAAGTTGGAGCCGTAGATTCCGATCCAGTGAACGGTTTACTAGATAAGTACTACCCTTTTGCTTCCATTGTGACAGCACCATTTTCTACCGGACCATTCAATAAATTGCCCTCTTTAAACGAGTCTTCTACAAATTTCAACCATCCGCTCAGCGACGTACTGGCATCAAGTGTACTCGAAGCCACACAGAAATTTACCAGACTGACTCATAACTTTTATGGCTGGGACGGATTCGACAAATTAGGACAAAAGTGCATCACGACATTAATCGACAAACGGATGGGCAGAACAAGATATGATTATGTAACTAAAATAGTACATCATAATATTGCCAGCTACAGTGAGCCATCGGTCAGTCGCGATTTAATAGGCCACGAATTAGCCCACGGGATATTAAACTACGTTCCAGCCTTAGGAGATGCTGCTTACGAGGGGTATGAAGATAACTCTATTCCGTTGCATGAGTTGATGGAATTTTTTTGCGATGTAATGGGCTTAGCAAATCTCAATTATCACGATTTACCAAACGGTCTCGGGTTCGCTTCACCGAACTGGCTGTATGGAGTTCACCAGGGATTGTCCCTTTCAACTATTCGCTAAGGCCGTTTGATAATCCCAAGCCGTTATATGGATATCCCAAGGCATACAAAGGGGAATATTATAGGGACATAACCGATCCAGGCTATTCGCCGCAAGTCAATGGAGTTGTAGGAGATCATTGGTTTTATCTGTTGGCGTCAGGAGAAAAACAGGAAGGTTTTATAGATGACAATCAGAGCTTAGAAAATTACAAGATACTCCCTCTTGACCCTGACAACAAATTTAATTGTTACAAACTAGCTCTGGACATCGTTTTTCACACATTCACCAGCGGTAAAATTACACTTCAATCAGATTATCCGGATGCCCGCGTCAAAACTCTTCAAACAGTAATAGAACTTGGACATCCGATAGGTTCACATGTATATCAACAAGTGATGAATGCATGGCACGCCGTTGGAGTAGAATCTGCATGGTCCCCGGGAACTCACAACGTTAAATGTTTATCTGGGCCTGAAAAGCTAAGCGCTGAGAGCTGGTTCGGCACAGTCAAATTCAATGCTCAGAAAGCCACTTTATCTGCTGATCCACTAAGTGGAGAGATGCACCTGCTCAACAATTGCGCCCAATCATCGTCAATTAAAACCAAGCAGTACATTTCTATTGACAACAGTAATCCGATCTTCGCGGACGCTGATCTAGATGCAAGCAAAATATATACTCCTGACAACAATCTGAACATCTCAAAAACTGGTGTTACGGTACATTGGGCCACTGGACTCGCAAGTGAATTTTTTGAGTCAAAATTTAACTACAAAGGTCTTGACGGTACTGGTAATTTGCAGATCGAAAATATTTTAGGCAAGCCTGAAAAGGCATTCATTTACCCTGCATTCGATGCTTCTGATAAAGTTTTCTATTATCCTATATCGAAGGATGAAACCGGTAGGGAGGACATTAGCATTCAATATTTTTTCGCAATCAACCATTTCGTAAATAATGATTTGAATGTTCTGAACAACAACGAATATCCGGAATGGGAAGCTATCCGAAATGGTTTGGGACAGATCTTTTCTTTGAATATAAAGAATGAATATATCCAAACCTTGAACCCTAATGGGTCATTTATTTGGTCTTTAAAGGGAGGAAGTGCAGCCAGTCCCACTTGGGAAATTGACTTTTCTAATCCTCATTTATCGGGCCAGCCTAAACTTTACAAAGGGATTAACTGGAATTACGACATTCCTGCCAAGAATGCAGGAATATTGAATTTTTGGTACCATTTGCTTGTGCATGGGACTGATGGAAACATGGGCTACCAGAATGAAAAAAACGGTACATATTTTGTATTCCCCATTGATAATGAACTTGCTCTGCAGGTGATTTGGAAGGCCTATAATTTATTACAGAAAAATTCTTCCCTGGAAGAATTCCGCCTGGCCACACATTCGGCCCTCAAATTGTTAATGGGCAATAACTTTGACCCAAAAGGAAAAGAAAACATCGCTTTGAACGACGCTTGGGCGGCTGTACTGGGCCTGCCAGATTATGCTTCTACTTTGAACCACTACCCTGCCGACGGGGAAACGGTATACCCCTGGGCTGCCAAAGTGGGCGTAGAAGTAGAATACCCCGAATACGAAAGTGCCAGGCTTTTCGAGGTCAGCAAAAGCGCCACCTTCCAATCCAGTGAGGCACCTGTTTACCAGTTCGTCAACAATGTAGCCCCGGAACTGGCCACCGGAATGGCTTATGGACTTGTTAACCTGGAACCTGGGCAAGTTTACTACGTCCGCTCCCGCCTGAGCCTGAGTGGGGACCTGCACAACGGGTGCAGTGTAAGCCCGGACCCGGTTTTATGCGAATCCCTGAATGGGAAATTAAAATGGACCCTTACCTATGAATTCAAAACCGAGAAAATACCTGCCGTCACCGGCCTGAACCCTAAAACAGGGCAGGAGATCCCGGCATGGTCAAGCCCTATGAGCTGGACAAGCCTGAAAGGGGCAGGAGGTTACAATCTCTATGTAATTGATAATGACGGAACAGTGCCCGATCAGGACATCCCGCACGAAGCAGCTTATGATGAAGACGAAGGACCGGCACCGGTAAGTACACAACTCGCCCTTTCCAGGACTAAAAAGTATAGCTGGACTGTGGCAGCACACCATAAACTGGGTTCTGAATGGGCCTGCCATGTCTCACCAACAGGGGCGACAACGCCATTTACCCAGCAGGAAAAAGATGCCAT
>NZ_JAASQJ010000011.1:0-3182 GCF_011762185.1 Dyadobacter arcticus | reverse complement strand
TGTTACCTACCTTACCCCAATTGTGGGGTAACGAGTTCATTGACATATTGAGAAGTAGAAGAGAAGAATAGAAGTCGCGCAAGCGAATTAAGGGCGCATGGGGGATACCTAGGCTCTCAGAGGCGAAGAAGGACGTGATAAGCTGCGAAAAGCTACGGGGAGCAGCACATATGCATTGATCCGTAGATATCCGAATGGGGCAACCCAGTACCATGAAGTGGTATTACCCTACGGGGGGCAAACGCGGGGAACTGAAACATCTAAGTACCCGCAGGAGAAGAAAACAATAGTGATTGCGCAAGTAGTGGCGAGCGAACGCGCAGAAGCCCAAACCAACTTGGTTACGGCCAGGTTGGGGTTGTAGGACCCACCGAGTGTTTGACAATTGAACTGGAATGGCCTGGGAAGGCCAATCGTAGAGGGTGAGAATCCCGTACAGGTAAGAGCGTCAAATGAGTGGGTATCCTGAGTAAGTGGGGACCGGTGAAATCCCCTCTGAATCCGGCGGCACCATCCGCCAAGGCTAAATACTCCTGAGAGACCGATAGTGAACGAGTACCGTGAGGGAAAGGTGAAAAGTACCGCGAGCAGCGGGGTGAAATAGAACTTGAAACCATGCGCTTACAAGCGGGCGGAGCCTTTTGGGGTGACGCCGTGCCTTTTGCATAATGAGCCTACGAGTTACGGTTACTGGCAAGGTTAATGTTTTAAAGAACAGGAGCCGAAGCGAAAGCGAGTCTGAAATGGGCGATTAGTCAGTGGCTGTAGACGCGAAACTTGGTGATCTACCCTTGGTCAGGTTGAAGCGCTGGTAACACATCGTGGAGGACCGAACCGGTAAACGTTGAAAAGTTTTCGGATGAACTGAGGGTAGGGGTGAAAGGCCAATCAAACTGAGAAATAGCTCGTACTCCCCGAAATGTTTTTAGGAACAGCGTCGTGGTCGAGTCATGTTCAGGTAGAGCTACTGATAGGACTAGGGGGAGTCAAATCCTACCAAATTCTGACAAACTCCGAATGGGGCATGATATACACGGCAGTGAGGGCTGGGGTGCTAAGGTCCCAGTCCGAGAGGGGAACAACCCAGAGCATCAGCTAAGGTCCCAAAATATATGCTAAGTTGAACTAAGGGGGTCCGACTGCAGAGACAGCCAGGATGTTAGCTTGGAAGCAGCTATACATTTAAAGAGTGCGTAACAGCTCACTGGTCGAGCGGGGCGGGCATCGATAATAAACGGGCATCAAGCATATTACCGAAGCTATGCGATAGTATTTATACGATCGGTAGGGGAGCATTCCCACAGGGGTGAAGGTATTGCGTAAGCAGTGCTGGACTGGTGGGAAAAGCAAATGTAGGCATAAGTAACGATAATGCGGATGAGAAATCCGCACACCGAAAGACTAAGGATTCCTCCGCTATGCTAATCAACGGAGGGTTAGGCGGGGCCTAAGGAATAGCCGACAGGCGATCTCCGATGGACAGCAGGTTAATATTCCTGCCCTTGCATCAAGTGTGAAGAAGTGACGGAGCAGTGTGGTATGTAGGTACTGACGGAATAGTGCGTTGAGCCGAGCCTACGGGCAAAGCGAACATACGAAACAGCTTCCAAGAAAAGCTTCTGAAACATCAGCTTGACGCAACCCGTACCGTAAACCGACACAGGTAGTCGAGAAGAATATTCTAAGGTGCTCGAGTGAATCACGGCTAAGGAACTCGGCAAATTAACCCTGTAACTTCGGGAGAAGGGGAGCCTCCTCTGCAAAGAGAGGCCGCAGAGAAATGGCCCAGGCGACTGTTTAGCAAAAACACAGGGCTCTGCCAAAACGAAAGTTGACGTATAGGGCCTGACACCTGCCCGGTGCTGGAAGGTTAAGAGGGGATGTCATCGCAAGAGAAGCATTGAATCGAAGCCCCAGTAAACGGCGGCCGTAACTATAACGGTCCTAAGGTAGCGAAATTCCTTGTCGGGTAAGTTCCGACCTGCACGAATGGTGTAACGATCTGGGCACTGTCTCGGCCGTGAGCTCGGTGAAATTGTAGTAGCGGTGAAGATGCCGCTTACCCGCCACGGGACGGAAAGACCCCGTGCACCTTTACTATAGCTTTGCATTGTTTTCGGGTCAGGGATGTGTAGGATAGGTGGGAGGCTGTGAGCCGGTGTCGCCAGGCATCGGGGAGCCAACGTTGAAATACCACCCTTCGCTGGCCTGGGATCTAACTTGACTTGTGTCAAGGACCGTGCATGGTGGGTAGTTTGACTGGGGTGGTCGCCTCCAAAAGTGTAACGGAGGCTTCCAAAGGTCTGCTCAACACGCTTGGTAACCGTGTGTGGAGTGCAATAGTACAAGCAGGCTTGACTGTGAGACCGACGGGTCGAGCAGGTGGGAAACCAGGGTATAGTGATCCGGTGGTTCTGTATGGAAGGGCCATCGCTCAAAGGATAAAAGGTACGCCGGGGATAACAGGCTGATCTCCCCCAAGAGCTCACATCGACGGGGAGGTTTGGCACCTCGATGTCGGCTCGTCACATCCTGGGGCTGGAGAAGGTCCCAAGGGTTCGGCTGTTCGCCGATTAAAGTGGCACGCGAGCTGGGTTCAGAACGTCGTGAGACAGTTCGGTCCCTATCTGTGGTGGGCGTAGGAAGATTGACGGGGGCTGCCTTTAGTACGAGAGGACCGAGGTGGACCCACCGCTGGTGAACCGGTTGTCCCGCCAGGGGCATGGCCGGGTAGCTATGTGGGGAATAGATAAGCGCTGAAAGCATCTAAGTGCGAAACTAGCCCGAAGATGAATCTTCCACATAAGGGCCGTTGTAGACTACGACGTCGATAGGCTGCAGGTGTATGTGCAGAAATGCATTCAGCCGAGCAGTACTAATTACCCAACAGCTTGCACATTGCACTTCATTTTTTCTCTTCTACTTCCAATATGACATGAAATGGAGAATGGAAAAAAGGAAAAAGGACGAAAGGGAAACCCCTTCCTCCATGCTCCTTGCTGCCTTTACTCTACTCAAAGAGCTTGTTGGTGACTATTGGAATGGTCTGGGGCGACACTCGCTTCACCTCTTCCCTGATCACACAAACCAACAAAAGAGCTTGTTGGTGACTATTGGCCTGGTGTTCACCTCTTCCCATCCCGAACAGAGAAGTTAAGCCCAGAACCGCCGATGATACTTGG
>NZ_JAASQJ010000010.1 GCF_011762185.1 Dyadobacter arcticus | reverse complement strand
GGTTCGATTCCGTCCATCACCACAGAAAACAAAGCTAGCCGCTTGATAATCAATAGATTGTCGAGCGGTTTTTTGTTTGGTTTACATTCTGGTTTACAGCTGCCCGAAAATTCCGGTTTAGACTCTTCACAGTTTACAATTTCCCTTGATTCGAATTACCCGCAAGATCGCCAAAACTGGCGACTAGAATCGCATCTTCATCCGCCATTTACCGGCAACGTTATCCCCCAATCTTTATCAATTCTTACCTCGAAGCAGATATTTAGCTTAATCACGCCTTCCGCCGTGATTAAGCTAAATATGCCTATACGGCCTGTCAATGCATTTAACAGCAGTTGAAGCAAAGTTCATACTTTTTCATACTTGCTTTTTTTCGCCTTCGCTTCAACATTTGACCCCATCACCAAAAAACAAATGTCCCATGACCAAGCTACTAGTTATTGAGTTTGACGAGTTCAAAAATTTCACCAGACAAGTAATTCAAGAGGAGTTTAAGAGTGCACTTAGCCCAAAGGCGGATCCTACGTCGAAAAGTGATGAGCGACTTCTATCAAGAGCGCAAATGGCCCGAGAGCTCGACGTTTCCCTGGTGACGCTGCATCAGTGGCAAAAGGACGGGCTACCGTATCGCCGACTACACCGGAGAATCTATTTTGTAAAATCGGAGGTGTTGGATTACATGTACACAAACCAGAAATCAAAGAAAAAGGGATAATGCCTCGAACGCATTACCCCTTAGAAACTTAAAAGTCTTAGTATGACAAATTTAACAGCCCTGAATGGTTTATACAACCATTCGGAAGGAAAGATTTTACATAAATCTTCCTTAAACACAATGAAGGATCTCGCGGAGAAAGGGAAGACGCTTGCTCCGCTTAGGCGTTTGCTCGGGAATTATGTGCTTGAAAACTCTGCGATAATCTTTGCAGCGGAGCGTGGTACGGGGAAAACGCTTTTAGGCCTCCAAGCATGTATTGCTATTTCAGCGAAATGGCCTTCACTGTGGAACGAGCCAATCGAATATCACGGAAATACCTTATTCATCAACTGCGAGCTCAGCGAGGATACGATCAGTAGAAGGCTAGGGAAGCTATTTGAAGCACCACCCGAAGAGATCGGGTCTTCGGAATACAATAGCTATGTCTACACAACCAAGAAAGGGTTGGATGAAGAAGCACAGGCGATTATTGAGATGTCGATGATCCAGAAACCTGTCCTGATCGTTCTGGACAATTTTAGGGTAGCCTTCCTGAACTCCGATACGAACAACGGTAAGGAAGTCGCGAAGGCAATGCACTTGATTTTGACGCTACGTGATCTGTTGGATACAACAATCATCATCACTGATCATACGCGAAAGCATACGAGGAATTTGCTGACCGATAGTGACCTTCAAAGCGGTTCCGGTGTGAAATCTGATTTGACAGACAGCGACATGTTCCTTCGAAAGAGCAAACAGGATATTCAATACCGGATCTTCAAGCGCTCCAAATCGAGGCATTGCGAAGAGACGGACGGTGCTAAGCTGATCCGTCTGAATCCTGAAACGCTATGGTTTGAATTTGTCCAGGACAACATCGACGAAGCGCAGCACATAGGAACGGAGGCAATGCCGGTCAAGGAGGAGCAGAAGGACCTGGCACGGGAGCTTCGGGATCAGGGAAAGACCATCGAGCAGATTGCCAAAATATTGAATAGAGGCAAGGGGACCATTCATCGCTGGCTAAACGAATAAATGGCTTGTAACAAGTCCACATTTTTCTCACAACCCCTCCTTGTTTATGAGAGGGGATTGTGAAAAAATGTTCGATGAAATGGCGAGACCTGGCAATTGAACTCGGCTAGTTCGGCTTTGTTCCACTTGTTCCAAAAATTCCATTTGTTCCAAAGTTCTATTCGTTCCACCCGTTCCATTATTTCCATTTGTTTCTGAGATGTTCCATCTCGTTCCGCTTGTTCCAAATATTCCATTTGTTCCAAAGGTTCCGTTTCGTTCCACCCGTTCCATTAATTCCATTTAGCCTCAGATGTTCCACCTTGTTCCATTTGTTCCAAAAGTTCCAAAATTCCATCTGTTCCACTTTTTTCGCTCAAAAATTTGGTTAAAAATGGAACGTCTTAACAGTCAGTCAGATAGCGAATTTTTTAGGCAAAATGGAACAAGTGGAACGCGTGGAAAATGGAACGGAACGGAACGTCTGCGGGTGAAAAAAGAAAAGATATGAATGCAAGACAATTAAATCAGCAACACAGCATAATAGACTTTTTGGATCAAAATGGCTACCGGCCAACGTCCAAAAGAGGTGATAACTATTTGTATATCAGCATGATAAGAGATCGGGAGAAGCATGCCTCATTTAAAGTTGATATCCATAAAAACCTTTGGTACGACCATGGAATTGGGGTAGGAGGTAACCTAGTAGATCTCGCCTGCCGTATTTTCAAAACGAAAGATGTGAAGGAGGTTATCAGGCTAATTACTGGCAATTTTTCTGCTTTTCACCCGCAAACAGCAGCGCAGGTTCTGAACCAATCAGGTAATGATAAGCTACGTATATTGAATGAAGGTTACATTCAAGATCATCGGCTGACCGATTATCTCAATGCCCGGGGCATCTCCCTTGATGTGGCCAACCAACATTGCAGAGAGCTTACCTACTCAAATCAAGGACGTTTCTTTAAAGGTATTTGCTTCAAAAACCAATCAGGCGGATATGAGTTGCGGAGTAAAGGGTTCAAATCCTGCATTGCGCCAAAGGACGTGACAATGATTGAAAGTGGTGATACCAACCTGCTCGTCTTTGAGGGGTTCATGGATTTCTTGTCCTATGTCATGCTGCCGGTTTTTCATGTGGCGGATGCAAGTTTTCTGATACTTAATTCGGTCTCGTTGGTAGGAAGGGCATCTGAGTATTTATCTGCCTATGATTCCAAGTGCTTGTTTCTTGATAATGATCCGTCCGGATTGAAGGCAGCAGCGCAGATCAGACAAACATATCCGCGTGTAATTGATATGAGCTTGTTCTATGCTGGGCAGAAGGATCTGAATGAATATTTAAGTCAAAACAGCAAATGTATAGAACAGGACTGTGTTGCTTTGGCTTTATGAGGTATTGTCAACATTATTTTAAATACAAGAACAATCTATCGGATTCAAGTTAGCAACCGTTCGATTAAAAGCTGAGTCGCCTGAGTTTCACAAAAGCAAGTATAAATTCACCGGTGAAATCATAGAACATTTAAATGTTGAAATAACATCAGAAAATATAATATCTTACACAAGGGTTGAGCAGCTGATATGCTGAAATTTAATGAATTGTAGCAGGGTCGCCGAAGATCCGAAATCGCAAGATGATAATCTAAGTTTTTTATAACAATGAATATTCCGAAACAACTATCAGATCTTATCGGCAAAGTAACTGGCCTCTTTGCGCAGGAGATAATTCAAATTGCTTCAAATCGACTTTTGGAATATCAACTGCAGGAATACGCGAGGTGTAGTGCAACGAAGACCATGCTGCACAGGATTTATCCTGTTCCTCTAAAAAGGTTTTATCAGCCATTATCCTTAGAGCAAAAGAAAAATTCTGAGCGAATATCGACAGAATCATACACGATGCTGGCTAAAAGTCATCAATACCTGACAATATTGGGGAGTGCAGGCAGCGGGAAGAGCACTCTTTTAAAGTACCTATTTGTCGATTGTTATGAAAGTGGATATAAAATTCCACTGAAGATAGAATTTAGACACCTAAATAGCTTTGCAGGGACTCTAGCTGATTTTGTTTTTAATGAAATCTTTCTTTTTCAAAAGCTAGGAATTAGTACCGAAATTGTTGAGCGAATGCTTAATTCGGGTGATTTCGCCTTATTCTTTGATGGATTTGATGAATTGGATTCAAATAAAATTAGTGATGTTTATGTTCAATTTGATGCTTTTGTCAAACGGTTTCCATCAAATAGTTACATTGTAACATCTAGGCCCTATACGTCAATTGAAATGCTTCCACTCTTCGATAATTTAAAGATTGGAGAAATGTCTCGAGAGGAGGTGGTTTTGTTCATTCAAAAACAAGTCGATTCAGTAGAAAAAGAGCTAGCAACAAAAATCATTCACACAATTGAAACTTCAAAGAATGACCATCTGGATTCTTTCTTGAAAAATCCTCTTCTTTTATCGATGTTTATTTTGACATTTCAAGCATATTCTACGGTTCCGTTACAGTTAAATGAGTTTTACTTTCAAGTGTTCGAAGCTTTATTTTCACTTCATGACGTTCAGTCGAAAATGAATTACGAACGGGAGCGAAGATCAAGACTTCCAAAAGGAGAATTGGTAGGTGTGCTAGAGTGTTTTGCGTTTCTTTCTTATTTTGAGAGCGCATTTGCTTTCAGTAAAAGTTATATAAATGAGAAATTTAATCTAATTAAAAGGGAAATACAAGACACAACCAAATTTGATAACGATAATCTTATTCTAGATTTGAAAGTTTCAATAGGTATTTTTGTTGAAGATGGATCGCGATTTGCATTTTCGCACGCATCATTGCAAGAATATTTTGCGTCTCGGTATATTAAAGGCTTAAGTGAAAAGAATAAGATAGCATTTTTCCGGAATTTGATCGAGAATATTTATGAAGTACCTTTTCTGGTACTTCGCCATCGCCTGTTTCTGCAGTTGATGTGGGAAATAGATAAACGTAGTGCAACAAAATATTTTATTGTGCCATTTCTGACATTTTTGATTCAGAAAATACTACTAATAAAACCTAAGAATCGGCAGGAGGAATTTAAAATATTTCAGCTGATTGTCTGGTATTATAGTACCGTCGATCTTGACGGCAGTAAAATAAATGTTTTTCATGAAGCAACTATGAAGTATTTCGAACTTAATCTTAATATAAATAATTCGTTGTCAAGGAACTATGCATTGCCTATTGAAATTGAACGTAAAGTTGACTGGCAGTTAATATATGGTGGTCTGATACATTTCAAGGAATTGATGAATGACCATCTTGAAAATATTGGGTTGAATCTTGATTTAGAGGAAGATCGAGATAGTCGAATGTTGTTTCTTGTCGGAAAAGGACCAAAACGGGACTAGTATGGAATTCGAATTTGCTAATAATGAGATGACTATACTTACTATTGACGGAAAATTTTAGGTAGCGCTAGACTCAATGGCAGCTATGATTTTCTAGAGATAATGCCACAAATTATATTTTTGAGCCGCTGTTAGTAGCGTCTGGCCAGATGTACGATTGTTAAACAATCGTCGGTTGCTGCGCACCCGGTCTGGCCTTACCCTCCAAAGTCGGTCCAGGGATTCTAAAAGACTTTATTAATGTTTGAACGTGAAGATAGGAGCTGATGAAAAAGAGAAAATCAAACAGAACGAGACTGGTGGGTGTCAGACTTACGCTCGATGAGTATGCTAGACTAGAAGATAAATGTAGTAAAACCACGTGCAGGGCACTCAGTGAATTCGTCAGGCATTTAATCTTCAACCGACCGGTCACTGTCATTGAACGAAATGATTCGTTTGATAAGGCGGTCCTGGAATTGACGAGGTTACGTAAGGGGTTAACTGAGATTGGTAATAACTTTAATCAGTCAGTTAAGCGCTTGCACACCTTCAACCAGGTTTTAGAGTTACGGGATTGGATTGCTAACTACGAATCGGAAAGGATGCTTTTGTTTGCGGTATTGTATGAAATCAAAAGACAAACTGACAAGATTGCTGATCAGTACCTACAGTGAGTATACAAAGACCTGGGTTTGCAGCGCAAAAATAGTGATTGCATATCCAGCGTCTAAAGTGACTTTTTGTCTCGTAGCGAAACGGTAATATCCTACATTACGAAATCAATGTTCTATTGTAAGTGTCCTGAAATGTAAATAGCCCCAAAAAAGGGGTTATATATCGCTAAATAAGGTACAGAGTTGATACACTTGAAATCCAATCTACTGCTGACCATTTTGCTTTTACACAATAACTTTTATAAATGCAGTTGTTTCAAGGTGAGATAACGCCAGTAACAGATTCTTTCTTGTACACCACCTGCGTTAACGAATGTTTTAGATCATCTTCGAGTCGGAGCTTGATAACAAGGATAGTTCAGAGATCTAAAATCTCATCAATGCTTTTCCCTTCTCTTTCAAGCTCATCCCTGAATTCCAATATTTTTTGTGAGTACGCGGACCTGTAATCACGAATTATGTCGCATATGCCATGTTTAATCAGGATTCGATTTGTAATAGAATTGAATTTTAACGGTAAGGCAGTATTTCGTGTTAGCGGAACCTGAGCAGGAAGTAAGGCTAATAATTCATTCTCTGCACCGCTTGTTCTAGGAAAGGAAGCGAATCGGCGATAGCTATATACACCACAAAAATCAACAATAGAGGTATTTAAATTAATTGTCCTAAAAATTGCTAATTCATCTTGCTCTTCATCTTCCTGCGAATCTGATCTGTTGATCTCTCTCATGAAAAACGTAGCATCTAGTTGCTTGATAAATGCTTCTAGTAATTCGTCGTCAGAGTCCCTCGACAATTCCTTTTCGTGCTGTAATAATTGTGACAAAATGAAATTTTTTATAAAACCTATTTTATCTAACTCTAAACATATATCCCACAAATTATAACTGTAATCCGTACTCGATTCTTCTAATACATTAATCAAATTTTTGTAGCCTTTTATTTTCTTTTCTGATGGTAGGTAACTTAAGAATTGCGCACAGAAATATTCTTGCATAGATCTATGAGGGAAGCGATACTCAAACCCATCGCGTATTAAAATAGATATTGTTGTTTGCAGATCATAAATCATGTCTTCAACTTTGAAATCATAACTTGTGTACTGTTTGACCTTTCTGAGTATATCTGACAAATACTCTTCTGTGAAAACGAATTCTCCTTCGATTAATGATAAGTAGCAAACAGTATTTAATACCTTCTCAAATTCATCTCTTTGGAGCTTTGACATTTTTTCTCTTGCAAACCCACTCTTAGTCTGACCATCATGCTTCGAATAGAGCGTATCAAAGACATTACGATAAAAGGCACTCTTTTTAGTTGGAATTTCTGGATGACTTTCGAATGCAAGAATAAACATTGATAGTAAGAGAGGGTTTCTCAAATACTCCAAGTAACTGTAATTTTCGGTATTGTCAATTATATTTAACATTCGCGCCCTTCGATCTGGGTCCTTGACGAGTTTAGTGACAAAACCATTAACATCGGAATCTGTTAGTTGCTGAACTTTAAAGTCGAAAAAACGTGGGAAGCCCTCTACACCACTACCTGGTCGTGTCGATATTAAATAATTATTTTTTGGGAAAGCATCAACAAACATTTCGATTTGTCGGGTAATCTCTTGCTTTTTATTTGAGAATATCTCGTCGTATCCATCAAATAAAAATATGAACGAGCCACCTCTCAAGGCTCTCGTTAAAATCGCCTGATTTGGTTTTACATTGGTGTTTAGAATTTTTTCAAATACCAATTCTTCAAAATCGCCCTTGAATTCGTTAATGCTTTTTAACTCGATAAGTATAGGGATCTTCTGATTATCTTTTAGTATTTTAAGAAAAATATGCTTTATCAATGTTGTTTTTCCACTACCTGCTGAGCCAACAATGGTTATATTTCTATACTCGTCAAATACATCATCAAGATTTTCGAATGGAGTGCAGAGTTCTTTATACCTTGCCTGTACAGGATAGTATATGTCATCAAACCTAACTTTTTCACTTCTATGGATAAAGGTATTAGTAAAATAGTATTTTTCGGTTTGAGCTTGCAGGTAATCATAAATTCCCAGATTAAATAAATTTTTCCATTCATCGCTAACAAGGCCGAATGCTTTTACTAACGGCATAATTAGATTTGTAATTTCAAGTTTATATTCTATCATATTTTTCTGAGTTTCTGATATGTCGTATAGATGATATTTTCTTTATTATTGTGTTTCGCTACCATACCAGGACATTTTTTTAAAGTAGACACACATCTTTTACTGTTATAAATCCTCTGACGTTTACAATTAAAAAAGGTCTTTATAAAAATCTACACCAAGATCAAGAGCTTCATGTTCCTCATCTACTTGGCTCAATGCTGCAATAATTTTTAATTTTAGCTCTTCACTATAATCTTCCTCGTTAATAAGTGATGTAATTATTTCTTGAAGCAAGTTTTTATCAATGATGTTATCCGCTACTGTGACAGCAATATTCTCCATTTCAATGATAAACTTATTTACAAAAACATCGAGGCCGTTTACTTCCAGAAAGAATGCTCCCAAGGCAATTGACGTTCGTTTGTTGCAATCCGTAAAGGCGTGAAACTTATTGAAAGAAAAAACCAGGTGAGTAAGTTTCTCTTCGAATGTGGTGTAGTAATCATCATTTTGAATATGCTGCAATGGACTGATGATATTCCCTCGATTTTCAACCCCTTTCTTCCCTCCTGATATTTCGAGGATTTTGTCGTGAATTCTGATTGCGTAGACGTCTGTAAAATAGATTAGTTCCATAATCAGCGATCTTTGAGACGTTTAAAAACGTCCTTGTTTTCTTCAAGTCGCTGTTCAAGATCCCTACTTCGCTCTCCTAAAAATTTATCAAAGTCCTCGGAACTAACTTCATTGACATATTCTCTCAGTTTCTCATGCAATGCGTCCCTGAATTCCAAATCTCGGCTTGCCATAAGACTTCTTGCTCTCTCCCGCAAAGGATCTACGAAAGCGGCCATTATTTGATCGAATTCAACAAATAACAAATGTGCTTCCGACAATTTGAGTTTTCTATTCAGCCTCTCAGACTTATTTTTTAAGTAGGTAGCGTAACCATTTTCATAACTGGATATTAAGTCTAAAACCTCTGAATACATTGTACTGCGGACACTTTCTTTAGCTTTTAAGTTTAAAATCTTCTTATATTCTTTTGAATTTTCTTTAAAGATACATTTATAGATTTTGTCTGTGAGTTGGCTATACTTGAACTTATTATCGTCAATGTATAGGTCCAAGGCATTTGTGAATTCTTGTCGATAATTGTATTCTCGAATCATACTAGGCAGGAATTCTTCCTCGCGCTGGTTGATAAACTTAGTTTTCCCACCAAGTTTTTTGTTTAGAACGTCGATTACAATATCCAGAATAACTGTTCTTAGTCTTTGGGCATTTTCCGAACCTGTTAAAAGCATCCCTACATTTAGAAATGCTTTATATGTATATGTGGCTAGTTGAGATGTTTTTAGAAGGCTATCTAGTTCATTCTCAAATAATTGAACTATGGTCCCGACATCAATGTCGGGACCATAGTCGCTTTTTTTTGCAAGTCTCACAAAATCAACTACTTGCTCTTTGAAGTCTCTGAGCTTTGAGCCGACATACACCTCATATCCGCTCTGATCCAATTCATCTTTATGACTTTCAATTATTCGCTCGATAGTCCGAATGTCAACATCAAAGTACTGAGCTACCTGTTGCTTTGTAAACCGGTATTTTCCTTCAAACTTAATACCATAGAAGCCTACCTGCTCATACACTTCCTGTAAAGCCAGGTTATTGTTCAATATGTTTTTCCTGTCAACGCTTGATTCAGTCAGGTTTTTGCTCATATCAGTGTCTTATATGCTTTAATGTAATTACCCATAATTGGTTGATGTTGCACCCAAGTCAATAATATGCGTCACATCCACGCAATTTGGTGTATTCAATCCACCGATTTGCTGCCGGGCATCTTTGTGTGGAAGAAAAGCGCGAATATCGTACTTGGTTCTTTAACAACTGCAAGTGAATTATTCTATTCCAGGTAATCCTTTGTCCGGGAGTAAATTATTTTGCCGGCAGACCAAAATATAAAATCTAGTTTTTTAGTCGGATGAAGTCCATGGTTTTCAAACCTGGTGTCAAATGATTCACATACCTCACTTAGTAAGCCATGATCGATAATTTTTTTGTAGTTATACGAAATTGTACCTATTCGATTTTTAAAGTGTTGGATTTTTTGATCAAATGGTATCAAATTTAAATTGCTGAAATTGAACATTTTGGCCACCTTGCTATCGTAAACCACATTGGCGGGATCATTTGTATGGAACATCTTGGATACAAAAGAGCACTGTACGGATTTGTCTCCTTTTGCTCGTGGTATCTCGTAGAGCTTTTCAATCACGTTCTCATAGTTCCAAGCTTCTCTGTTGCTCTTGAGGTCTTGAAGTATTCTGAAGTACTCCAAATGAAATTGATGCGAAAGTCTGGCCTCCTCCAAGTTGTAGTACTTCCTAAACGTAAATTGAAACATATAATTAGTAGTAACGTCAGTATCTTGATAAGCCCGCTGGAGATATTTGTAAACGTCAACACTTTCAAACTTGATGTTGTTCACAATATCTGGACTGCCCTTCTTAATGAGCTTTATGATGGGTTCAATTTGAAGTATCATAGAGGATTTTGCCGTTTATCTGTTTCGGTTGATCGGTAGGATCTATTTTTAGCTATCCATTATTCAAAGTTAGTTTGCTTGCGGGTTTAATCATGTCTTGGCGAATTTGGAATAGGAATACTTTGGTTTTACACAGGATTTCCTAAATATCGTTATGAAGGCGAGATTAAAACATATCGTGATAAGCCCATTTCCAATGGCGATAATAATTTCACGACTTATTTCCCAAAAATTTTTTAAGCTCAGTAATCAGCGTTTCAGGCAGGTAATCCTCTGGAACATTCTCCGTCACTTTTCTCACAAGGGTACTTCGTTTCCCTTTCTTGAATGGTGTAAAGTTGCGCAATAGCGCTACGATGTCCTCTTGATTGGCATCAAATGGGCTATCCTCCTTGGTCCCATAAAAGATAGTCTTCATTAGGGCGATAAGCTTTGGTTTTGGAATAAGCGTATAAATGTCAACTTCTTCCTCGCATTTTGGAGTCACTGTGTTTTCTTCCAGCTGTCGATTGACTTCGGCCAGTAAACCCTCCAAAATTGTTTTTTCTTGTGCAGAATAGCTCTGTGTCAGCCGGATAGGTATTTCATTTGAGAAGAAGTCAAGAAACTCGATCTTATCCGGATATGCTCCATAATGATACCGAAAGCATCTGAGCGACTGGCTGAAAGTAGCAAATTTCACAAGTTTCCAGAAAATCGTGTTTTCATAAAGGGTTGTGCTGGGTTCTGATGGAAAAATCAGATGAAATTCATTTAACTGATCAACGATATCATACTTGAAATAAGGAACGAGAGGTAAGTCATCTCCTTTCATTGCTAGAAAGGTTTCTCCTAATCGCTTCAATGTTGAGTATTTCCCAATTGGTTTCTTACTGTCTGCCATAATCACTCATCTTTAAATCGCTCTTTCCATATCTCGGAAAGCTGCCGTGCATACTGCTTTTTGGTTACTTTAATGTATGTTAAAAATGCCTTTTCAGTCCTATGACCGGTAATTGCCATGATGGCGTAACTCGGCGTCCCGGCGAGATATTCATTCGTTGCAAACGATCGCCTGGCAGTATGAGACGTAATTAATGAAAACTTACTTACCTTTTTCTGAGTTCTTACTTTCCCTTTCTTCTCGAATAAAGCAACATCATCGCTGAGATTAGCTTTTTCACCGATCTCTTTGAGATATTCGTTCATCTTTTGATTGGATATCACCGGTGGCAAGTGGTTTGGAGTTTTACCCTTATACTTCTCCATTACCTTCCTGACGATCGGATGAATAGGAATTTCGAGGAATTCATCCGTCTTGATTGTCTTCGTTTTCAGATATTTGAAGTCCGGAGAGATATTTTCAGCCTGTATTGTCGTGAGATCGGAAAACCGCAAACCTGTAAAGCAGCCAACAATAAAGAGATCCCGCACTTTTTCTAGCCGCGGTTCAGCGGACAAGTCAAGTTTCATTAGCAACTTTATCTCGTCTTCATCCAGATAGATCGAATCCACCTCTTTGCGAGGAGTTGAAAACCTTCGACTCTTGAATTCTATGTTATCATTTTCCTTGCGTTCAGTCGCTTCGTTCAGGAAGAACTTTAATAGACCAGTGTGCTTATTTTGCGTGTTCTCATTGTATTTCTTGACCTCTACCATAAACCTTTTGAAGTCATGGTAGAAATCCAGCGTGATATCGTTGAAGGCGATGGTCTTCTTTTTCGCATCGACCTGATATTCGGTCAGCATCTTAATATGCGAGCGGTAAGTCTTGATCGTATTAGCATTCTTGAATCCCTCTACTGACTTAATGTATTTGGTGACGAACTCGATAAGGCCAGGCTTACCTTTCTCCGGAGCTGCTTCATATTTGTCAGTTCTGATCTCACGCTCAAACAGCGGCTTCAAATCGGCGGGAGTAATCGGCAGCTTTTGATAAAGTCGCTGCTGGTATATCTTCTGAACTTCATTCCGCCATCGGTCCAGGTTGGCGTTGAGCTCCAAGTATGCCTCGTGGCTTGCTTTCGCCCGCTGGTTTTTGGCGTCCCAGGATTTCGGCTTTATAAACTGATTTGTAGAAACAACAACTTGTTCAGTACCATAGCGGAAGTACAGGGAAATCAGGCAATTGCCATTTGGCTTTGGCTTTTTAAGATAGTATTTTGAAGTGGCCATTAAGCGACAACTTAGTTTACACAAATCTATCTTAACTGATTTGGTTTACAAAATGGTTTACGATAAAAATCCTTTGCGAGGTTGTATATTGTCTAACCCAATTTTATATATTTGCCGTTAGTAGCTCTGAATCAGAATATTTTAACGAAAAGCTCATGAAAGTGTCATTCAAAGGTTCGATTCCGTCCATCACCACAGAAAACAAAGCTAGCCGCTTGATAATCAATAGATTGTC
>NZ_JAASQJ010000009.1 GCF_011762185.1 Dyadobacter arcticus | reverse complement strand
CGTACGACGGTGACATTGCTGCCCCCTCGCCTTGCATGTATTAAGCCTGCCGCTAGCGTTCATCCTGAGCCAGGATCAAACTCTCCATTGTAAATCTTATTATAGCTTCTGTTAATAAAAACATAGCTTTATTCTATTCAAACGAGTATTTCTTACTCCTCTGGTCTATCTCATCATGTCAAAGAACAATACCAATCACAGATTCTAAACCTCGCTTCTTTTTCTCTGTTTGCGATTGGGATTGCAAAGGTAGAAAAAGATCTTTCACTTCCATAATTCAATTGGAAAAAAACTTTACTTCTTCCAAAATTCTTGAACTATTTAAATTAATGTGAAAGATTATACTATTCAATAGACAGAATTATACTATTCAATAGACAGAAAAGGATATTTATAGTCTGTCGGAGAAATTAGCGTTTCTTTAATAGCTCGTGGAGAAACCCAGCGCAACAGATTTAAGACAGAACCTGCCTTATCATTTGTTCCGGATGCCCTAGCTCCTCCAAATGGTTGCTGACCGACCACCGCACCAGTAGGCTTATCGTTAATGTAAAAATTTCCTGCAGCATTAATTAAATGTTCTGTGGCGTATTCAATAGCATATCGATCTCTTGCAAATATAGCCCCTGTCAGTGCGTATGGTGATGTATTATCAATAATCGGTATGATATCTTCAAAACCGCATTCATCGTAAATGTATACCGTCAACACCGGACCGAAGATCTCTTCACATAAAGTCACGTAATCTGTATTAAAAGCCTGAATGACTGTTGGGGCGACGAAGTATCCGTTGGATTTATCAAATGTACCTCCCGCAATTATCTCAGTATCATCACTGCTTTTGGCCTCTTCAATGTAGGAGGCTATTTTATCGAAAGATTTTTCATCAATCACCGCATTAATAAAATTCGAAAAATCATCTACCTCACCCATTTTTATCTCAGCTAGGTCCTTTATCATCAACATTTTTACCTCTTCCCATAAATTTGAAGGAATGTAAGCTCTCGATGCAGCAGAGCATTTTTGTCCCTGATACTCGAATGCACCTCTTATCAGCCCGGTAGCTAATGCCTTTGGATCAGCAGATTTGTGAGCAAGAACAAAGTCTTTTCCGCCTGTTTCTCCTACAATTCTTGGAAATGTCTTGTACGTAGAAATGTTTTCTCCAATCGTTTTCCATATAGTTTGAAAAACCTTTGTACTACCTGTAAAATGAATACCTGAGAAATCAGGGTGCTTAAAAATTACGTCACCAGCAACCGGCCCATCCACAAGAACCATATTGATTACACCATCAGGCAATCCAGCTTCCTTGAAAACCCGCATAATTACATTTGCAGAGTAAACCTGCGTGAATGCAGGCTTCCATAAAACCACATTTCCCATTAATGCAGGTGCAGCAGGTAAATTGCCAGCAATTGCGGTAAAATTAAAAGGTGTTATGGCAAATATGAAGCCTTCAAGTGGTCTGTACTCCATTCGGTTCCAAACCCCATCAGATGAAATAGGCTGCTCTTCGTAGATATCTCTCATAAAATTGACATTCAAACGAAGGAAATCTATGATCTCACATGCAGAATCTATTTCTGCCTGATAAGCATTTTTAGACTGTCCGAGCATGGTTGCTGCATTTAGTTCGGCCCGGTAAGGTCCCGCTATCAGGTCTGCGGCTTTCAGAAAAATGGCGGCCCTCTGTTCCCAGTTTAAGTAACTCCAACCTTTCCTGGCTTCCAACGCCGCGTTCACGGCCTCCACAACGTCGGCCGCATCACCTTCATGAAAATATCCCAGTATATGCTGGTGATCATGTGGCGGAGATATTTTTCGTTTGTTTCCAGAAAAAATTTCCTCCCCCCCAATGTACTGCGGAATTTCAATGGTCTTTTCTTTGGATGTCTTCAAAGCTTGTTTTAATTCTATTCTTTCAGCACTTCCGGGTGCGTAACTCTTTACCGGCTCATTCTTCGCTGCCGGAACATTAAAAATACCCTTGGACATATCTTGGATCGTTATATTCTTCTTATTTAATGATTTATTAGTAACAACAAATTTTCGCTGATCAAAAAATTCCAACCGAATTTCTCTGGTAAGAAACTATTTTTTTCTTAATGGTGATTATAAAATATTCACAACAGCTTGTCAGCAGCTATTTTGGTTAAATTTGCCCTCTCTATTTTGATCTATTTGCCAAATGATTTTTTACAGTACCAAAACAGCAAGTCTAAAAGCGTCGCTGGAAGAAGCCATATTCAACAGCTTACCCCCGGATAATGGCTTATACATGCCAGCGTATTTTCCAAGGATATCAGATGAATTTTTGGCAGACATTGAGAACAGGTCATTCAAAGAAATTGCTATTGAAATATCTCACACGCTATTTGGTAATGAAATTCCGAGAACTGAAATTGAAACCCTCATAGATCAGGCTTATGATTTCGAAGCGCCTGCGGTTCAAACAGGCCAGGACGAATACGTCCTGGAACTGTTTCATGGGCCATCAATGGCTTTTAAAGACTTCGGAGCACGATTTATGGCTGCAATTATGTCATATTTCTTGAAACGCACCAATAAAGAAATCAGGATATTAGTGGCAACCTCCGGAGATACTGGTGGCGCAGTAGCACAAGGATTCTTTAAAATTCCCGGCATCACGGTTACCATTCTATATCCGAGTGGTAAAGTAAGCGACATTCAGGAAAAACAACTTACCACCCTTGGACACAATGTCACGGCATTAGAAGTCGATGGTTCTTTCGACGATTGCCAGAAGCTGGTCAAGGAAGCGTTCCTGGATGCCGAGCTTAATTCAAAATTCAACTTAGCCTCCGCCAATTCTATCAACATTGCAAGGCTCATTCCACAATCCTTCTACTTTTTCTCTGCATATGCCCAACTGAAGAAATTTGGAAAGCCTTTGGTCTTTTCAGTTCCAAGCGGCAATTTTGGAAATCTAAGTGCAGGCCTGCTCGCCTTTAGAATGGGACTTCCCGTCAAACATTTTGTTGCGTCCACCAATTCAAATAACGCAGTGCCCAGATATCTTCACACAGCCGTGTATGATCCGGCGCCTTCCATTGAAACGGTTTCAAATGCAATGGATGTCGGCAGCCCAAGTAATTTCGTCCGGCTCATAAGATTTTTTGAAGACGACTGGAATGCAGTTACGGAAAAAGTGTCTGGTTTTTATTTTGATAATGACCAGACTCAAAAAGCAATGCGTGATGTATACAGCAATGCTAATTATGTAATGTGTCCTCACACAGCTATTGCATATCTGGGATTGCAGGCCTATCGTGAAAAAGCTCGGTCCGAAGATTTCATAGGTGTTTTCCTTTCTACTGCACATCCAGCCAAATTTATTGAACTAGTGGAGCAAACGCTTGGAAAAAGCATCGAAACACCTGAACAGCTTAAATCACTACTAGAAATTGAAAAAGTATCCATCAAAATGAAATCTGATTTTTTAGAGTTTAAGAAGTTATTGATGAGTCAGTTATAAACTTTAAATATCCTCTGCAACTTCCTTACATTTTGTTTTTTAAAAGGAATTTATCTGAGGTACGTAAATAGCCAAATGTAAAAGGGTAGAAAAGCACTGGACTCTTCTACCCTTTTACATTTTCGATTAACTTTGTCAATTAATCACGTCCCCTCTTAAAAGCCTGAATCTCTTCCTCGACTCAGCGACAAAAATGCTGCCCGGATATTTCTCCATCAATTCCTGATATAACTTCATTGCCTGATCTTTATCATTCAGTTTTTCCTGATTGAGTTTGGCCATTGTGAACAAAGCATCATCACCATAAATGTCATGACCAAATTTCGAGTAAAGCAATTTCAAATCTTCGAGCGCCTGCTGATTGCTGTCAAGCTTAACAAAGGTTTTCGCTTTCAGCCAGATGATCTCATCAGTTAGGCTGTGATTATTATATTTTTGATAAAGGTGTTTCAGCGAATCAATGGCTTCGTACTTTTTATTTTGAAAAAGCAGCAGCTCCACAGCTGAGTATTCTTTCATGGCAGCTTCCGTACTATCGAGTCCCGTATTGTCCATAATCAGCAGGGAGAGTTCGTTGGCATCATTGGCTATTTCTCTGGACGTCGCTTTTTTCAAAATATCCAGTACCGCTTTTGCTAGTACAAATTCACCTTTAAAATAATGAAGCTTGGCATTTCTTAACTTGGCTTCGTAGCCAAGAAGATCATCTTTTTGAGATTTTTCAACCTGAGAATAAACCAATGTTGCCTCCCAGGGTTCGCCTTGTAACAAATAAATATCGCCAAGATCTAATTTACATTTATCTACAAAGTTTTTTTCCTGCTTACCAGCCTCTATTGCCCTTTGAAGAATGGTGATGGCGCTTTTAAAATCATCCATATAAAATGCATTTAAAGTCGCCATATTTCGCAAAGCTTCAATGGTGCGGACATTGGTTCCTAATTCATCTACCAATTGCTGATACTGCCCGAGCAGCTTCTGAACCTCCGCACGTTTGATAGGGTAAGTATTTTTAACCTGTTCTTCACGGGCAAAAATGGCCATACGGCGGGCAACCGGATACAGCTGACCTTTGGGATACTCTTTCACTAAATGATCAAATATGGTCCCAGCATTGGCATAATCAAGATTTTGCAGCGCCAATTGCCCCAGGTTATATAATCTCGCACCATTATGCTTAAATCGCTTATCTAATGACCGTTCCTGAATGAATGCTTTGTAAAAATCTTTCCGCTGGATCTGGTACCAGATTAGCAACTCATTGTAAAATCCCTCATTCGGAAATTTTAAAATTTTATCGTAAAGGACTTTTTCCAGCAATGCTTGCTCCTTCTCGTCTTTTGTAAAATCCTGTAGCATATTCTGAACAACCTCGGTATTCTGATAACGCATTCCGTAGGACAGCAACTCGTCAATCATTTTCTCAGGATCGTTTAAATCCCGATAAACGCTTGCAAGTTCAAGCTGAAAAATGTCAGTTCGTTTGGCAAGCATACGGGCACTTAACAGGACATTCTTTGCAGATTCAGGTTGGTTAATAGCACGGAATTCTTCTGCCAGATCACGTTTAAGCTCAGTTCTCGTACCTGATGATGCAATGGCTTGTTCGTATCGTTTACCCGCTTCCTGGGTCTTCCCCTGCGCCTCTAAAAGCACGCCCCAATATAGATAATACCAGCTGGCGTTGACCTCATCATTTTTTATCTGCTTCTTATAAAATTGTTCACCATCCGACCAGGCTCTGGTTTTGACAATGCAGCTTGTGTAATTTTTTAAGGATACCCGCTCGAAGGAGGCTTTCAGAAGATTGCCATAATAGGTAAGCGCCTTCGAGCAATGGCCATTTTTGTAGTACTCCTCTGCCATCTCTTTTTCGGTCTGAGACATCGCCGGAGAGCCCGCCGCGAGGATTACCAGACATATCACAAGCCATCTCAAATTTTTTTTCATAATAGATAAAAAAATTGTCCTTAATTATTATTATTCTCTAGGGCTGTGGATAAGGGGACAGTACCATTGTCCACCCATTATTAACAAGGTTATCAACGTTTTGTGTATAAGTAAAGGGCGTTATTCACTGTGTCCTTCAATTTTTTTTCCAGTAAATAGCTGAAATACAAGTTAACAATTAATTTTCGTCTTCAGATGTGTTGATAAGCGGCATAGCAGGTGAGATTAATACAATCCACAATAGAAAATGTGTATTAACACAGTGTTAACTGTGAATTGGACTTGAGTTGCTAACATTCTATTTTGAACGTTATGGATTATCCACAGGATTGCGGGGTTATTCACATAGATGTCAACAAGATTTAGACAATTGTAAACAAGAAAAGAGGGTTATCTACATAGTTATCCACAGAATATGGATAATAAATATCAAGAATTACTTAGGAATAGTGATATTAACGTCGTTCAACTCGAAGTTGCTTTTAAGAAGGATTTTCTCAGGCATATAGTAGATAGCTTCGGGTTGCCTATCCTTATCTATTTCGCCTGTGTCCCAGCGTTGGTTTTTGTTCGAGTCGACAATAAGTCGAAGAAAGTACTTTCCCTGAGGAATGTAACGGAATGTATAGGGCGTCGTCATTGAAACCGCAATGACTTTGTATTGCTCATCTACCAGCTGTACGATATATCCGGCAGCCTGTTCACTATTGGTAATTCGCCCCATAATCTGGCCGTAATCTTCTTCTTTTAGAACGGAATGCCTTAACAGCATTTTGGTGAGGGTATCACCTTCAACGCTGATAACAGACCCTTTGGGAATGTCCCATTTGATTGTATCCTTGGCAAAAGATTTGGCATTGACGGTGATGATATTGTGATTGGCGTTCCAGGTCCATTTGAATGCACTTAACGGCTCATGCGTGAGGCTGTCGGTAATAAGACTGATATTTTTATCATCAAGAAATTGAACAGGTTTATTTAAAATGAGGCTATAGGTAAATGTATTGTTGAGAGGCTTATTTGGTTCCGGTAGCGTGGTAAGCGTGAACGGATCCTTTTGGCGGTCTTTACCTCGTGGAGCCTGGAATGCTATTTTCTGTTCAAAATCAGTTGTAGTGCCTAATGAATCAGTCGCAATTAGTTTCACAAATACCGAATCAGGATGTGGCTGGACATTGAAAAATTTGAGTGATCCTCCGGGTTCCAGAAGGTAAGGCAGTGTGTCCTTATTCATGAATGTCACGGCTACCTTTTCAATCGCCTTGCTGAAAACAACTGAATAATTATTCACCCTTGGAATGGTCCGCTGCACTTTGGTCGGCGTGTTATCGGAAAGGAACATATTGAGGTCGTAGGAAGCAGAATCCGAGCCAGCATTGATAGGTTTATTCAAAAAACCCATTCGCTCGTCTTTCGCATTATAGAGCATATTCCTGTTCTTGTCATCTATCGCTATCATTTTGTAATCCCTCATTTGAATGTTTTCAATGGAGAATATGCCGCTGCTATCGGTCCTGGAAAAGTAGTATGGCTTTTGTTTTGCAATATCTAATGTGTCACTGACATTATACAAACCAACCAATGCGTCAAAAATGGGTTTGCTGGTTTTGATGTCCTTTAATGTTCCATAAACCCTTCCAGAATCCAAAGAAGTACCTGTGCTAAACACCAGTTTCAAGTTTTTAGAAGGATTTTTTTCGGCAAAATCCTTGATAGCATCTCCAAAATTTAACGTAAAAGTGGTACTATCCTTGAACTGGTTCTTGAATGTGAGCAAGACCGACATGCCATTTTGTTTATAGGAGTATGGGTTGTCGGCTTCGGGAGTAATAATTAGTTTTTGATTGATATTGTCTACGATCACGTATTCGTCAAAGAACAATTCCAATTTCTTGCCTTTAAAATTCAGCATTTTATTGACTGGATCACTTTCTACCAGATTGGGGGGAATGGAATCTCGCTTACCTCCTGTTGGGGAAACCTGCTGGGCACACCGTTCAAAAATAATGAGAAAGATAACGGCAAAAATGATAATTCTGAGCATGTCTATGTATTTGAAAAAGCCCCCAATACAGGGTATTGAGGGCTGCTTGTTGAGTTCAAAAACGCTATCTTTTTCTGATAACGTAAATGAGACTGGATGTATTGATTTCTGTATGTTTTGAAGATTTCCCTTTCCAGTTGGATTGCAGCCCCGTACGGACACTATCTATCATATCTAGCTTCTTCTGTTTGTATTTGGTGCTTAACATTCCAACATAAAATGAATCAAACCACATTGGAAGCACCTCATCAATAACGAGGTTATGCTTATGAAGCAACTGCTTCATTGTGGCTTTTGTAAAGTGATATAGATGCCTTGGTACATCGTACGCGGCCCAGAATCTTTCGTATTTCAAGGCATCGAATGATTCGGGATTAGGAACTGCTACAATGAGCGTTCCCTCTTCGTTCATGTGATTTACCAGCCAACCAATCGTTTCGTTTAGGCGATGAACATGTTCCAGCACGTGCCAAAGGGTAATTACGTCGAAATTTTTTTCAGTTAAAGCGTCAACATTGATGCTATCTTCAATGTTAAGTCCTAACTTTTTAGAAGCGATTTTTCGGGCCTCTGAGTCAGGTTCGGTGGCACTAACCTGCCACCCGTTTTCCTTTGCTGCATTTACAAAATTCCCTGTTCCACATCCGATATCCAGCAAACTACCTTTTTTGTTTGCCAATTTATTAATCAGGTCCACCTTTTGACCAATGGTATAGTTCCGTACGAAGTTGTATGCTTTGCTGATCAGGTCACTGGACTCGTCGTGGTGCGAAATGTAATTCTGGGATTCATAATAAGGCCCAATGTTATCTTCCGAAGGCCGTGGATTGGTGAAAAGAAAGTAGCAAGAATTGCATTGTTGAATCGTAAATTCCTTATGTGATACTGTATGATCCTCCACGTTCAAATAGTTATTGAAACTGGATTTGTCACATACCGGACATTTTTCAAGTGTTTCTAATGACATTTATCGGCCTATAAAAAGCATTAATACGGAGATATCGGAAGGACTTACCCCGCTGATTCGTGATGCTTGCCCAATGGTCGCTGGACGTATTCTTTTCAATTTGTCCCGGCCCTCATACGATAGTGAGGTGACTACATCGTAATTGAAATTATCAATAATTCCAAGATTTTCCAGCTTGTTCATTTTCTCAACAAGCAACATTTCCTTTTCGATATAACTGTCATATTTCAGGTTAATCTCGGCTTGTTGAACTGAATCAGGCAGATAGCTTACAAATAAATTTGCTATCTCCGGGTTTCCCGTTGTTAGCTGTTCAATGGAAATTTGTGGTCGTTTCAGCAACTGCGAAAGGGTTGTTTTTTCTTTGAGTAGTGCAGTTCCAATGGTTTCCAAAGTACTGTTAATATCTTCGGGCGCTACTTTGGTTGTGGACAATACCCTAATGATTTCCTCCACCTGCTGCTTTTTGATATGCACATTTGCTAGCCTTTCCTGACTGGCCAGGCCTATCTCATAACCTTTTTCGGTTAGACGAATATCAGCATTGTCCTGGCGTAACAGCGTGCGATATTCTGCCCGCGAAGTGAACATGCGATATGGTTCTTCCGTCCCTTTATTGATTAGGTCATCAATCAAGACACCAATGTATGCTTCCGATCTTTTTAAAATGAATGGATCCAAATCATATACATTTCGATGTGCATTGATACCCGCCATTAAGCCTTGGCAGGCCGCTTCTTCATAGCCTGTCGTGCCGTTGATTTGTCCTGCGAAAAAGAGATTTGAGATCAGGTGGGTTTCTAGGGTTGATTTAAGCTGTGTTGGTGGGAAGTAATCATATTCGATTGCATATCCTGGCCGGAACATTTTTGCTTTTTCAAAGCCCGGAATTTTTCTTAGCGCGGCATATTGCACATCTTCCGGAAGTGAGGTAGAAAAGCCATTAACATAAACCTCCACCGTATCCCACCCCTCCGGTTCTACGAAGATTTGGTGTCTATCTTTATCTGCAAACCGATTGATCTTGTCCTCCACAGACGGGCAATACCTTGGCCCAATGCCTCTGATTCTGCCAGAAAACATCGGCGATTTCTCGAAGCCCGTTCTTAGTAAATCGTGAACTTCTGAGTTGGTATAAGTTATCCAGCAACTTCTCTGTTTGGCCAGAGGAGTCGTATTGGTGTAGGAGAATTTGCCAGGGTTTTCGTCACCCGGTTGTTCTTCCATTTTCGAATAGTCCAGCGACCGTCCGTCCACACGCGGTGGTGTTCCAGTTTTCATTCTTCCTGATTCGAAACCCAAATTGACTAGTTGTTCCGTGATCCCGGTTGCAGATTTTTCACCCGTACGTCCACCTCCAAAGTTCTTCTCACCGATATGGATTAAACCATTTAGAAATGTTCCATTGGTGAGTACGACTGCTTTGGATTTTATTTCAATTCCCAGGCTGGTTGTAACACCGCATGCTTTTCCGTCCTGAATGATAACTTCTTTGACGGTGTCTTGCCAAAAATCAACATTGGGATTATTTTCAAGAATGTTTCTCCACTCCTGGGCGAACATTACCCGGTCACTTTGGCATCGGGGGCTCCACATGGCTGGGCCTTTCGAAAGATTCAGCATTCGGAATTGTATCATTGTCTTGTCGCTAACAATTCCGGATTGCCCGCCGAGCGCATCAATTTCTCTAACAATCTGTCCTTTCGCGACACCGCCCATAGCTGGGTTGCACGACATTTGTGCAATGGTGTGCATGTTCATTGTGACCAGCAAAACCGATGAACCCATGGTTGCCGCCGCCGCCGCTGCTTCACATCCCGCATGCCCCGCGCCTACAACAATGACATCATATTCTTCAAACATACTGTATTTATTAAACCACTTTCATGAAAGTGTTCCACGTGGAATGTTAATCAAAATTGTGTGAGATATCCATCTTCTTTTGCTCTCATTGCCTTCTTCTCATTCTCGTTTGAATCGCCATAGCCAACAAGGTGCAAAAGTCCGTGAATTAATACCCTCCGCATTTCGATCGTAAAATCATTGTTGAAAGACAATGCATTTTCCATAACCCGATCGACGCTGACATATATATCCCCCTCTATCTTATTGTCTTCCTCACTATTGTCAAACGTAATGATGTCAGTGAAATAATCATGGTCGAGGTACCGCTTATTTATTTCAATTAGATAGTCATCAGAACAAAAAATATAATTTAAAATAGAAATTTCGTAACCCTCTGATTTAGAGGCGTCTTTTATCCATTTTTTTGTTTTGAGCGGACTAGATAATTTAAAATCGACGTCTTCGGAGAAGAAATTAAGCATGCCTAATAGCGTGGAGCCCAGTATTGGGCAAGGCCACATTAACTTTAATATTTGACCGTAAACTATTTACAAACATACTAAGTATCTCGCTAAGATCATGTTTGGTAAAGAAACGCTACGACTAATACTTTCATAAAAAGTGTTAATCGTAGCGCCTGATTAATGTCAACAAATCCAACTTATAATCAGTTCTTGGCCTGGTATTTGCGGAAGTAAGTATCCACTTCCCTCTTGTAGAATGGGGAGAATGTAGGAGGTATGGTACGCAGCAGTTCCGTTTGCTTTTCTTTTTCCCGGATGTATTTTTCAAATGCCGGAGGCGGCTGACGTGGAAGCTGTTTGGCACTTTGGGCCTTCCGCTGCTCGTCCTCATCCTGCTCCTTCATTGCTTTTTCAGATTCCAGTAATCGGATTGTAATTTCCTGATTCCTTTTAATCAATTCCGGCGTAACCCTTTTGTTGACGAGGTCAGTTTCCGTCTCATCCATTTTATCTGAAATCTCCTGAAGTTCTTTTCCCATTTGTTTTCCAACCTCAGTACCCTTTTGGGAATCCATCAAATCCTGGATCATTTTACGGATAGCCGCCTGCTCGGCAGCCATTCTTGCCAGTTGTTCGGAGTTGCCACCTTTACCCTCTTTTCCCTGTCCCAGTTGTTTTATCTGGCCATTAAGTTTTTCCTGCATTTCTCCCATACCTGGCGATTCACCCTTTTGTTTGCCTTTCTTACCTTTTCCACTTCCGGGCATTGCCATCGCCATTTGCTGCTGCATCTGGTTGAAAACGTCACTTAACATTAATGCAAGATTGTTCATGGATGTCATTGCAAACTGTTGCTTGGATGTGGCCGTATTGATTTGGCGATCCTTAATGCTTTTGACACTTTCATCCATATAAGACTTCATGTCGTTCAGTTCGCGTGTAATGAACGATTGGATCTGCACTACACGATTGGCCAGCGCATATAAGCTGTCCTCCACAATTTTGGCGTCATCTTTCAATTTTAATTGCTGCTGACCCAATTTTATAAATCTTGGATCCTGCAGGCTCACACCTCTAAAATCTTTCATCAATGTTTCCTGGTCAAAAGAAAGGGTGATCAGGTTTTCAAGAATGTCCCTTAACGCATCCAGATTTTCCTGCATCTGTTCCATTTCAGCGGCCTCCATTGCTTCTGCCATCGACTGGGACATCTTCTTCATCGATTTAGCGGCCTTTTTTTGCGATTCAGAAGCTTTTGAGTTCTGTTGCTTGTCGAGTTCCTTCTTACTTTGCTCCATTTGCTCAGAAGCGTTTTTTTGCTCTTCTTTCTGAGGGTCGATAGGTTGTTCGAGCTCCTTGCTCATTTCTTCGATTTCCTCCGTATTCTCTTGCGCCTTTTTGAAATCTTCCTGAATTTTCTCCTGCTCTTTTTTCAGATCCTCATTTTTTCCCTTTTTCTCCTCGCCATTTTTGTTCTTTTCGTTCTCCTGAGTTTTGTCAGATAGCTTTTCTTCTTTCTCCGCCAGCTCATCTAGTTTTTCGACGAGGTTTTCCATTTTCTGCTCCATCTGCATTTGCTTCAAGAGCTTCATGGTCCGTTCCAATTCCTTTTCCAGGTTGTTTTCCTTGTTTTTAAGCTTTTCTATCATGCTGGACATGCGTTCGCTTTGCTTTTGCTCGAGAAGTTTTTTGAGCTCCTTGTAAAGCTTGTCGGTATCATTGTTCATCAGATCGTTCATCAGTTTTTGCAACTGCTCGATCTTGCTTTGCAATTCAGGACTTTGCTGGTTGAACTGCTTCGACTTTTCATTGGAATTCTGATGTTTTTCCTGCAAGGCCTGAAGTTCTTTCATTAACTCTTCACGTTTGCGGAGGACTTCTTCTATCTGTTTCTGCTCTTTAAAATCCAGCTCCTTATTGCTTTTTAGCTTATTATCCAGGTTGTCCAGATCTTTTTGCAGGTTCTGAGCCTTTTTCATGGCCGACTGCATTTGATTTTCGGTTTCCAGTTCGGATTTCTTGATTTCGGCTTCGAGCTGATCTTTGGAGGGAACGATAAATTGAATAGAGCGCGAACGGGCACTTTTGGCACCGTTTACGCCATCATTATCCCAAACCTGGGCATAGTATTCGATTTTGTCACCGGGCGTTAATTTGAGACTATCTACGTACCATTGGAAAAAGAAGCTCTGCGTGTTGACCGTTTTATTGAAGGGGATCGGAATTCCTTTCGGTTGCGATGGATTGGTATCATTCGCTCTTTTAACCGAATAAAACATTTTCAATTGCGAAAAACCATAATCATCACTAATCGATCCGCCCAAAACCAGATAATTGTAAAGCGTGGTATCCTGAAAATTTTCCAGGTTAAGCACAGGAAACTTGTCAGGGATCACGTTGATGAAATAACCAATCTTATCTGCATTTGTTGTTTCATCGTTTTTCAGTGTGACCAGGTATTGAGAGGATTTTCTAACCGATTTTCGAACGGCAAAATGATCCCCATTGCTTTCCTTCGCCTGATATAAAGCCGAATCATTTTCGAATTTAATCGCAAGCGCTTTGGTAGAGTTGGTATTGAAATTCCATTCAACGGTCGTTCCCTCAGGGACAGACAGGTTGCCTACATTACTTAATCCCTCAGAAGGTTTGTTCAGATAAGCAGGATAATGCAGGTTGACGTCAAATGAAAGAAGAGATGGCCTTTCGTTTACAATCACTTTATATTTATCAGAAGTATATCCGGCGGCATCAAACGAAAAAGCGACATCTCGTTGCAGATTTTTGAATGTATAGGAGAAGTTTCTTCCTCCTTCGGCGGTCAGCTTAAATCTTGAACCATTTTGAAGCAGATAAACTGAGGCCGGCAGTGCATCGCCTTTCAAAGAAAGTTTTAGCGTAAAATCTTCATTTCTGAATGCCTTTAAGTTCTTGTTTTGAAGAATAAACGAAAACGGAGCATAGGTATAATTCTTCTGAAAATGAATAATCCGGTCCGAGCTGGACGAGAAGAATGCGGGGTTAAACAGCAGGATTACTGCGATTGCGGCCAATGGATAAATGGCATACTTAATGCGTTTTCTGTTCTCGTTAAAGCGGATTGCGTCAGAAAACCGGACAATGAGTAACTGACCTGATTTTTGCCGGATACTGGCTTCAATAAGGTCAGATTGGCTACCGGATAGGCTCCGTAACTGCAATGTATTGACAAGCTTATCCCCTATTTCCGGAAAATATTGACCGATCTGCAATGCCGCGTCTTGATCCGATATCGGCTTTCTAAGTCCGGACAAGTGAATGATTGGCTGAACAACCCATTGAAAAAAGGAAAATACAACAACGGCTAAGAATCCAAAGAAAAGCATTCCGCGAATCGTAGAGCTAAATCTGCCGAAATATTCAATTGTATTAAAAAAAAGAAAAACAGTCAGCAAAAGGCCCAGGGAAAATATAATGCCTTTTAGCAACTGATTTTGATAGTATTTCTGACGGTATTCCTGAATGCGGAGCAACAGGCCTTCCATTGCCGGATTGAAAGGAGCCATAGGTATTTCGTTGTAGCGGTGAAGATTTATAACGCATGCAGGAAACAAAAATTACCAAACACATGCATATGCTTAAAACGAAGAAATATAGCTAAATTTTACCAGAAAACACTTGCTGTCAGCTTAATGTGCTGCCGCGCGCCACAATGTGACTGATAGCAAAAAAACAGCCCTTCGGGAGCTGTTTAGAATGAGTAGTACCTGAAATTAAATATTGACTAAACTAAATTTCGATAGTCTCCGGATAGTTTTTCACTTCTCTGACGAAAGATTTAATATCCTGTTCCAGATCTTGACTTTCCTGCAAGACACGTATGAATGCACTTCCAATGATCGCACCCGAAGCGTGACCGGATGCCTGCTTATAAGTTTCGTGATCTTTAATACCAAAACCAATAAGTCTGGGGTTTTTCAAGTTCATGCTGTTCAGTCGTGAGAAGTACGATTCCATATTGGCATTTACGCCACTTTTCGAGCCTGTAACACTTGCCGAGGAAACGGTGTAAATAAATCCTTCGCTAACCGCGTCGATCAATCGGATACGCGCTTCTGAGGTTTGAGGCGTAACCAAAAATATATTTAAAATACCATAGCTTTCAAATATGGTTTTGTATTCATTTAAATACACATCCATTGGCATATCCGGCAGAATAAGCCCATCGACGCCAATTTCTGCACATTTTTGGCAGAAATGTTCGATACCATATTGCAGAACAGGGTTAACATAACCCATTAGCAACACAGGAACAGAAATGGTTTTACGCATATCTTTCAATTGCTCAAACAAAACCTTTACAGACATGCCGTTTTCAAGCGCCCTGTCATTGCTCTTCTGAATGGTCTCGCCATCCGCAACAGGATCGGAATAAGGCATGCCTATCTCAACGAGATCCGCGCCGCCATCTTGCAAAGCACGAAGAACGCCCATGGTATCATTCAACTCGGGAAAACCGGCTGTAAAATAAATATTCAGCAGTCCGTTGTTCTGAACGTGATCCGCGTTCCTGAAAAGTTCCTTAATCCGGTTCATTCTTGAGTCCAGTAATCAACTACTAACACTTTATCTAAATACGGTCCAAGTACTTTTCCAAATGCCTTGTGGTCGGGATGAGGCAGATAAACCTCCCGGCCTGCTTCGTCATCAAAAGTGACGAAAAAAACATGGGTAAAGCCTTGGGCGAGTCCTTCGGGGCTGTTGTTTGTTCCCCATTCCAAACTTTTAATCTCTTTGATTTTTGAAGGCAAGGCCAGAAATGCTGTCTCCACTTCCTTAACCTGTGCCGGCGTTGCAGAATCTTTGAATTTGAAAAGAACAACGTGACGCAACATTTTTTTAGAAGCTGTTTTTTCAGGTGAAACAAAAGCCATAGATCCAAAAAGGAGCATACCGGCCATTAAAAGGAGCTTAAAATTCATATTTGTCTGGGTTTTATAAGGTGAGAGTTAGTCTATGTGTTTCATGTAAGTTGCCATATCCTTATCACCACGGCCCGAAAGGTTTATGACCACCGTTTCGTCCGTTGTAGCGCCTAACTGACCCAAAACAGCCAATGCATGTGCTGATTCCAGTGCAGGTATGATCCCCTCCAATCGCGTCAGCTCAAATGCCGCCTGAACCGCTTCTTCATCTGTCGCCGACATAAAGATACCTCTACCGCTATCGTACAAATAAGCATGCTGAGGACCAATTCCAGGATAATCCAAGCCGGCGGAAATCGAAAATGGCTCCACAACCTGTCCATCCTCGGTTTGCATTAATATCGTCCTGCTTCCGTGGAGAACGCCGGGTTTACCCAAAGCTGTTGTCGCAGCTGAATGTCCTGAATCCAAACCCATTCCCGCAGCCTCCACAGCAACGAGTCTGACATCTTCATCATCAAGAAAATGATAAAATGCACCTGCAGCATTGCTACCGCCACCTACACAAGCCAACACATAATCCGGCGTTTCTTTGCCAGTTTGTTCTTTCAATTGCCACCTTATCTCTTCAGAAATAATGGACTGAAATCGGGCAACCATATCAGGATATGGATGTGGTCCTACAACCGAACCGATAATGTAATGGGTATCCACAGGATTATTGATCCAGTGACGCATTGCTTCATTTGTTGCGTCTTTCAACGTTCTGGATCCGCATATCGCAGGTCGAACCTCTGCACCTAGCATTTTCATTCTCGCTACATTGGGCGCCTGCCGCTCAATGTCGAGTTCGCCCATATAAACAGTGCATTCCAGATTCATCAACGCGCAAACAGTTGCGGTAGCCACGCCATGTTGTCCAGCCCCTGTTTCAGCTACAATCCGCTTTTTGCCAAGTCTTTGTGCCATCAGTATCTGTCCGATGGTATTATTGACCTTATGAGCACCAGTGTGGCACAAGTCTTCTCTTTTCAAGAAGATATTGGTATTATATTTTTTTGATAATCTGTTCGCCCGGTAAAGCGGTGTAGGCCGGCCCACATAGTTACGAAGAAGGTCGTTGAATTCTTTTTGAAAAGAAGGGTCTGCAATGATCTGCAAATAGTTCTGTCTTAGCTCTTCAACATTCGGATACAGCATTTCGGGAACAAATGCTCCTCCGAAGGTTCCATAATAACCCTTACTATCTACCTGATATGACTTCTTTTCTGCTATTGCTTCCATAGTGTTAGGCTTCTGCCTCCTCTTGTTTCTTTACGCTTACCAAACTGAATAACTCCTCCAACTTATTCACATCCTTTATACCAGGTTCGATTTCAAACTGGCTATTAACATCAATTCCGTAAATGGGAAGCGTTTTTGATAATGTTATAATTTCTTCAATGTTGTCAAGACCAATACCTCCACTAAGAAAAAATGGCTTTTCATTATCATATCGCTTCAATAATTTCCAGTCAAATGAAGTGCCATTTCCGCCTGGATTATCCCCCTTTGTATCAAAAAGAAAAAGATCGCAAAACGACTTATAATTATTGAGCATTGCAAAATTGAATTGGTCGTTGATAGAAAACGCTTTAATAACGCTTACCCCTTTCTGACGTATGCTTCTGCAAATATCCGGCATTTCGTTACCGTGTAGCTGCGCATATTGGAGATCATATTTTTTTACAGTATTAAGAATATGACCTGGGCTTGCATTCACAAAAACACCTACTTTTTTTATATTTTGGGGAATACTCTTGACGTATTCCTCATTCAACTCATCACCAACAAAGCGGGGCGATTTTTCGTAAAAAATAAACCCGATAAAATTGGGCTGTAGTGCAACTACCTTTTCAATGTTGTCTTGCTGGCGCAGTCCGCAAACTTTAATTTTCATAGAACCAGGGAATTTATATTACGATGTTGAGTTAAGTCTTTTTGCAAATCCGCAAGTGCGGTTCCTGGATTTGCAGTCCGCATAAATGTTTCACCAATTAAAAAGCCCTTATAGCCGTGCTGATAGAGCCTTAAAATTGTGTCAGCATCTTTTAAACCACTTTCAGATATCTTAACAAAAGAATCAGGAATCTGTTCGCTAAGTAGAATGGAAGTTTCAATGGATGTATCGAAAGTCTTAAGATTGCGGTTGTTAACGCCCACAATATCAATGGTATCACCCAGACTTGCGGCTAATTCCTGCTCATTATGAACTTCTAATAATACTTCCAGCCCAAGATCATGGGCGCGTTTGCTCAGCGTAACGATTTCACCTGGTGTAAGACAGGCGGCTATCAATAAAATCATATCCGCTCCGATCGCCCTGGCTTCAAATAACTGATATTCATCAACGATAAAATCCTTTCGAAGAATTGGAATTCCCGAATTTGCCTTTCGGGCTTTTAAAAAATCAGCGAACGATCCTCCAAAAAAATCCTGGTCAGTAAGCACAGACAAAGCAACAGCACCCGCATCAACATAATCCGAAGTAACAATTTCCGGTAGTACTTGATCATTAATAATTCCTTTTGAAGGGGATTTTCGCTTGAATTCCGAAATGATCCTGGGATACTTGGAATTTCTCAATGCCTTAGCAGCTGAAATGGTTTTACGATCAAAGAAAGTCTCCTTCTCCAAAGCTGAAATGGATTTTATGGCCTTTGATTCGCTCACCTCTTCCTTTTTACGGGCAATGATTTTTTCTAAAATATTCATTCAACGCTGTATCTGAAAATATCCCTCGGAACCGATTTTGGATTATTCTGCAATTAATTTTTCAAAACACCTTAATGCCTTTTTGCTTTCAAGAGATTCCCTTGCTGCATGGACGGAATCCATCAATGATATCTCCGGACTAGCGCAATGCAAAGCCATGGCGGCATTGGCAAGCACAGCTTGTTTCTGTGCATCCGTTGCCTCATTGTTCAATACATTCATGAAAATTTTGGCGGAGTCTTCAACAGTTTTTCCTCCCGAAAGGTCCTGTGCGCGTAAAGTTTGTAACCCTAAATGCGAGGGAGTAAGAATTTGCTCGGAATGAGCTGTAATGATCTTGAAAGCTCCTGTTAATGACACTTCGTCGTAGCCGTCTAACGCGTGAAGAACAAGAAATTGCTTGTCCGTTTGTTGGTAAAGATAAGCAAAAAGACGTGCCAATTCAAGACTAAAAACCCCTACAAGCTGTTTTTTAGGCGAGACAGGATTGACCATCGGACCAAGCATATTGAAAAAAGTTTTGATCCCCAGTTCACGTCTGACCGGTGCTACATTCTTCATGGCGGGGTGAAATAAAGGAGCATGTAAGAAGCACACACCTGCTTGATCAATTTTACGTTCCAGGTAACCCCGGTCGTTTGTGAAACGGGCGCCAAGAAATTCCAGAACGGTAGAGGATCCGCAAAGGGAAGACACACCATGATTGCCATGCTTTGCTACCTTTTGGCCAGCGCCAGCCACGACAAAACAGGATAATGTAGATATATTAAAAGTGTCCTTGCCGTCACCGCCTGTACCGCAAACGTCTATTGGATCATATTCAGACAAATCAATGGCGAGACAAAGTTCCAGCATTGCATCCCTGAAGCCTTCAAGCTCTTCCACAGTAATGCTGCGCATTGCATAAATGGTTAGAAAAGCGGCTATTTCTGAATTAGAATATTTGCCTGTACTAATGTTGATCAGTACGTCTTTGGCTTGGTCTTTACTTAGGACTTTATATTCAAAAAGATGGCTAAGAATGTTTTTCATTGTCAAATATTGCTAGCGTGGGATCAGAAAAAGATCATTGAAAATATTGTTGGTAGAGCCTGAGTGAGTTAAATCTTCAACCAATTTTGTAACATAACTTTACCATGTTCAGTAAGTACAGACTCTGGGTGGAATTGCAAACCTTTCACATCGAATTTTTTGTGTGAAAGCCCCATAACCCGTCCCATCTGATCTAGCGCAGTAATGGTCAGGTCGTCCGTGAATGATTCAGGAATAACTGTCCAGGAGTGATACCTACCGACTTTTATTTCAGTAGGTAGGCCATTAAAAATTCGTTCGGTAGGATCTGTAACGAATGCAGTATCAGCGATGCCGTGTAAAACATCAGTCATATTTTCAAGTTTAGCCCCATATACTTCACCAATTCCCTGGTGACCGAGACAAATGCCAAGAATACTCTTTTGTGGGCCGTATTCATAAATTAAATCATGCATAATTCCAGCCTCTGATGGAATGCCGGGGCCAGGAGACAATAGTATTTTATCGTATTCTGCGACATCTTCAAGGTTTATCTTATCATTACGAAAAATGGTAACCTGATCATTCAGCTCACGGAGAATATAGACAAGGTTATATGTGAAGGAATCGTAGTTGTCAAGAACAAGAATTTTCATTTCTTTAAAATATTACAAATTGAATTAAACGGCCACTTCGTATTCCAGAATGAGATCATCACCTGATTTCCCTCTGATTCCCCAATTACATCGTGGTGTTTCTGTTAAGGTCACTTCAATGTCATTGGGTGAGATAGCCAGTTGCTCTTCAAATCTTTTAAAAATTAATTGATATAAATCTTTTTTCGCCTGAGTCGATCGACCTTCAAGTAAGGAAATTTCAATGATTGTATATTGCTCACTTCTACCTTCGGGATAAAGAAAATCTCCTTCTTCCATATAAAAGAGCCGATGAGCTCTTTTGTTTTCAGGATACTGGAATGCCTCTGTGACACAAGAATGAAGGATATCGCTGAAGATTTGACGAATCGGGTATAGCGATGATCTAAGTCCATAAATTTTGATCTGTCCCATATCAACTTAAATTTCTTCCGCGACCTTTATCGCTTGTCTTAGTGCCGCTAGCTTGCTATTTATTTCTTGTAACTCACTTTCCACGTCAGACTTTGCGACAACGCCCATTCCTGCTCGGAAAAACAAGGTATTGTCTTTGCTAAGAAAAGTTCTGATGGCAATAGCATGATTAAAATCACCATTGAAATCCATAAAACCGATGGCACCCCCATATATGCTGCGGTTGCTAGTCTCCATTTGGTCTATCAATTTCATTGCATTATGCTTCGGAGCACCGGAGAGCGTGCCTGCCGGGAATGTGTCAGCTACTAGCTGTAATGGATTTACCTCCTTTTTCATAGTACCGACAACCTTGGAAACCAAATGAATGACATGGGAGTAGTATTGCACTTCCTTGTAGTTGGTCACCTTTACTTCGTCACAGCTCCTGCTTAGGTCATTTCGGGCAAGATCAACGAGCATTACGTGCTCCGCGGTTTCTTTGGGGTCGTTTAACAGTTGTTGAGCGGCTTCCGCATCTGCCAGATCGTCTCCGGTCCTTTTGAAAGTTCCTGCAATGGGATGAATTTCCGCCTGGCCTTTTTTTATGAATATCTGCTTTTCCGGTGATGAGCCAAATATTTTATAGCTTCCGTAATCAAAATAAAATAAGTAGGGAGAGGGATTAATAGAACGTAATGCCCGATAGACGTTGAATTCGTCGCCCTGGAAATGCCTGCTAAATCTTCTTGAAGGTACAATTTGGAAAACGTCGCCTCGTAAGCAATGATCGATGCCTCTCCGAATGACCTTCCGCATTTCGTCGTCTGTAACATTTGATGTTTCATCAGAAGTACTGTGAAAGTCGTATTTAGGGAAGTTCCTGTTTTTTATGAGGATTTCTATTTGCTCAAAACCATTGTCATCGCGTTGTTCTCCGTATTGATGCTCAAAAATGTAAAGCTCATTCTTGAAGTGATTGATGACTATGACATAGCGATAAACCTGATAAAACACCTGATCAATATCAGTTTCGGGGCTGGGAGGTTGGATGCTTATGTCTTCAAAGTAAGTGACGGCATCATAGGTCATATGGCCAAAAAGCCCGTTTGTAACGAAAGGAAATGTGTTTTTCTCTGGGATGAAACTTTGGGCGAAGCCGTATAACGACTTAACCGCATCTTTTGGGTTACGGAGAGTAAAAGTGGTTTTCGCCCCATCAGGAAATTCTTGAGTTACTAAACCAGCATTAAGTTTAAATGAGGCAACCGGATTGCAACAAATGTAGGTATAGGAATTTTCGTTACCATGATAATCGGAACTTTCGAGAAGAATTGTGTTTACGAACCTATCCCGAAGTTTTAGGTAAATGGAAACCGGAGTAAGCGTGTCTGCTAACAACTTTTTGTAGCGGGTGATGATTGGGTAAGGGTTGATCTGGATGGTCATTTGTAATTAAAGTAAATTGCATAAAAAAACGGCTCGCTGTTGGATGAACAGCGAGCCGTTTGTAAGTAATATCTACTATACGAAGCAATAGCCTACTCATCCATCCTTTTAAGACGTGCACGCCACCACCAAATAGTATTCAAGGCTTTCATATGTTTGCTCAGCAATATTCTTGGTGACAAATATAGAAAAAAAGAAATTTCGATTATATTTTTTTCTAAAATTTAGCGTCAAGGTGAGTTGGCAGTATATTTGGATTAGGTGTTTGTCTTATATAAACTTACCCAGGTCATTATTTCTAAACCCCTTAATGCAACAGCCTTACATTTTTGCAAGTCTTTTTTTGTTAAATAATTGTGGCGACTACCGACGCGGCCCGCCCTACTTTATCAGGTTTGATCCGGGATGCGTAATCCCATCCTGCTGGGAAGCGGTGAATACCAGGCCACTTAAACGCAAAAAAGCATCCTTTTAGGGGATGCTTTTGCTATAAATGGTATTGTGGCGACTACCTACTTTACCAGGTTTGACCCAAGTATCATCGGCGGTTCTGGGCTTAACTTCTCTGTTCGGGATGGGAAGAGGTGAACACCAGGCCAATAGTCACCAACAAGCTCTTTTGTTGG
>NZ_JAASQJ010000008.1 GCF_011762185.1 Dyadobacter arcticus | reverse complement strand
AGTGGGCCCACCTGGAATCGAACCAGGCACCTACTGATTATGAGTCACGTAAAAATAGAATTTTTTACTACTTTCTTATTTTTTGATATTTTTTCAAATGTTAATATATCAGGTAGTTAATAACTTTTTGGCTACTTTTATTTTTTGTTGTTTGTGGATATTTTCTAAATTTGTATTGCAAGTCTATTGCAACCACTACCAAATGACAAGAAATCATGGGTGTTATAACGGTTAATTTATTTCTGGACAAACGTACCTCAAAGGAGGGCGCAGGTATCGTAAAATGGTTGGTTTCCTTCGACGGAAAACAGAGACTTTTTACAACTGGAATAAAGGTGCAGGATGAGGATTGGGCGTTCCTGAAAAAACATAAAAGTGGAATTCCCGGCCAGGTCAAAAACGATTATCGAAGGAAGTTGTGGAACATGCTTTATGGCAACTATTTTGAAGAAGAGTACACTGGTAAAGAGGTTGAAGGTTTCCTTGCTCGTGCCAAGTCTATTATCTCCAATTTGGGAGATGATTTTAGCTTCGAGCTGTTTGCCTATAAAATAGGTATGTTTGGTCAGGAGCGCAAACCAACAGAAAACGGGAAGGATAAAAATAATGTAGTCGCCGCCCTCAAATTGAAAGCTGCGTTCATGACTGAACAAGGTAGAATCGGGAATGCTACCAGTTATTTGTCAGCGGCTGCTTCTCTTATCCGGTTTTCAGAATCCTTTACTATTATCCAAAGGCATGAATATTTAAACTTCATTGCTCCAAAGGGCAAGACTGTTGCCGCTGAGGATTTGGTAATGAAATTCGAACACCTGACACCGCAGTTGTTAACCATCTATGAAAGATGGATGCTCAAACACGGCAAAGCTGCAAAAAGCAAAAAAGGGAAAGCTTTGCCTGCTTCGTTAACTACGGTAGGTATCTACGGTCGCCACATCCGTTCGGTGTTTAATGATGCTATCGAAAATGGAATCGTTGGCCGGGACTTATATCCATTCACCAAAAATCGTTATACCATCCCAGCCGGTAACAACACAAAAAAAGCATTGACGAAGGTGGAAGTACTAAAAATTATGGAGTACCAATGTACGCCAGGTATGGAGCAGCGTAGTCGTGATCTGTGGGTATTTTCATATTTGTGCAACGGTATGAATATTAATGATATTTGCCGATTGAGATGGGAGGATATTCAGGCCGATAAATTGACCTTTGTCCGGCAAAAGACGGCGAGAAGTAGAAAGAGCAATCAGACACGTATCAAAGTGACTCTATTTCCCGAGACATTATCAATCATAGATAGATGGACAAATGGCGACAGACATCCTAGAAAGCACGTCTTCCCATTTCTTGAAAATGATATGGAAGCGTTAAGAGAAAGGATTATTATTAGCCAGGTAATCAAGATCACCAATCAATATATGAGAGGAATTGCGAAAGAGCTTAAAATCGAGCGTGATGTAAACACATATAGCGCCAGGCATTCCTTTGCAACGATCCTTCTGCAATCCGAAGCGCCACTCGCATTCATCAGTCAATCGCTCGGTCACACATCAATTTCAACCACGGAAAGCTATTTAGGTAGTTTTGATGATGAAAAAACGAAGAAATATCTCAGCGCGTTGTTATAGTCCTAAGCCTTGAACATCGTCTAGGTAGCCAGTATTGAAATTTCAAAGCATGAAGCACTTCAAGGAATATTTCACCTTTTTACAAAAATTTGACCTTCGCCTTTCAGAAATCAGGGATAAGCGCGAGCCTGCGGAACTTGGTCCAGTCTTTAAACCAGGATATGATATTACCCATCAGACCCGACATTTCTCATTGCAGTTTGCAAAGCGCCTGCAGATTTTAAAGGATTTGGCTATAATCGACATTATTGGAGCAGATACCAAGAGTCGAAAAGCATATCTGAATCAGACAAAAAAGCTTCAATCCTTATTCAACAGGTTTTGGGAGAATTACTTCCGCTGTTATCCTGCGAATAGCGAAAACTTTCAGGACAACTTTTTGCTTGTTATCGAATTCGCAGAAATCTTCTACACTGACCTTTTAGAAACCAATAAGACAGATGCGATCGTCACACCGGAGTTTTTGGAAGACCTTTGCGATTCGGTCCGGGAAAGAGAAGAAAGCCTGTCGGCCTTCATAGAGGAAGTCACTGTACTTGAAGAAGTAGGAGAACGTGATCTAGAGGTAGAAAAGATGACTGCTGGCGAAACATCAGCAATGCGAATTCGCCGTTTCCCTGTATTTATCGAAGGAATAGCAGATCAGTTTTTTAAAATCTTCAAGGAATATTTTGATGAGAAAGAACAGCAGCCATTGTTCTCGCTGCTGACCAACAACATTTCACCTAACCAGAAACTACTTTTTAATAGCAATGGCAACCAGCTGGCTGATGCTTTCAAGCAGCTCATAGAAGCCAATCTGATCGTTTCTTGTAACAAGGCAGAGCTTGAAAGTTGGATCATTGAGCATTTTCAGTATGTTTCAAATGGCCAGGCCAAGCCCTTCACAACTGGATATTTGAATGGAATCATTTCTTCGGATACTAAAATTTGCAAGTCGCCAATTCTTGATGTCATCAGGAACAGCGCCAGTGGCTTTGCCTTGGCTGCTGTTGGCAGAAGCAAAAAAGGGAGTGACAATTAAATAAAAATCAAAAAATATCGGTAGGCAAACGTGGGGTAACACTGCTTCCAACTTGTAACCCACCAAAACAAGCACCTAACATTGCGGTATCAAACAAAAAACGCTATTGTTATGGAGCAATACTCATTTGACCAGCTGCCCCGCGCAGTTTCAGAACTTCACAAAAAGCTCGACAGCATCCAGGATCTTCTTTTGGAATCCCGGCCGCCCATCCCCCCAGCCGTGGAGCTCTTGACGATTTCCCAGGCCGCTGAGTTTCTTAATCTTTCCGTGCAGACGCTGTATGGAAAAGTCTGTCACCGGGAGATCCCGGTCAGCAAGAAGGGCAAAAGGCTTTACTTCTATAAATCCGAATTAGAGGAATGGATCAAATCCGGCAAAAAGAAGACCATGACCGAACTCCGCGAGAAGCTTCCGTCCCTGGTGAGCACAGGCAAAGGAAGACGTCACTAAGCTGTTTACCTGATGATGTCAGCCAACAACTATCCGTTGAACCTGCCAGGCAGCTATATACGGGTGCAGACCGGCTATTACAAAAAGTGTATGCAGCCCACGGTCAGCAAGGAGTTTATGGAGATGTGGATCCCGTGGTCGGCCGAAATGCTCAGACAGGACCTAGAACCCAGTCAGATCAAGAAGATCAGAAAGTTTGATGGTTTCTGCTGTGTTCCCGACCACCTGGATTACAAAGAGATCGTCGGAAACTTTTACAATCTCTACCATCGGCTGGAAGCTAGGCACGAGCCAGGTGACCCAGCTGTTACGCTCGCGTTTATACAGCACATTTTCGGGGAACAGTTTGAGCTTGGCCTGGACTATTTAAGCCTGCTTTACCAGAGACCAACACAAAAGCTTCCGGTGCTGTGCCTGGTTTCCAGAGAGCGTAAAACCGGCAAGACAACTTTCTTAAACTTTCTGAAAATGATCTTTGGCAAGAACATGACCTTTAACGGCAACAGTGATTTCCGCTCGCAATTCAATTCCGACTGGATGAACACGTTGATCATTGCTGTCGATGAAGTGCTGCTCGATCGAAGGGAGGATTCAGAAAAGATAAAGAACCTGAGTACTGCCAAAAATTCCAAGGTTGAAGCCAAAGGAAAGGACAGGAAAGACACGGAATTTTTCGGCAAGTTTGTGCTGTGCTCCAACAATGAAGAAAACTTCATTGTCATCGACCCAGCCGAAACCCGGTATTGGATACGCAAGGTGCCGGTGCTTCCATCCGAAAACATCCATCTGTTGGACTTAATGGCTAGCGAGCTTCCATCCTTTCTGAATCACCTGCTTTCCCGGAACCTCTCAGTCCCCATACCTCAAACCAGGATGTGGTTTTCGGAAAGGCAGATCCGGACGGAAGCGTTGATGCGCGTCATTCGTAACAACCGAAACCGACTGGAAACGGAAATGCTCTTTATCCTTCGCGAGATCTTCGAGAATACGGGCATCAGCAAGCTCGAATTCACCAATAAGGACATGCTTGAACTTTTGAAACGGAATATGCCAAGGTTGACGCGCCAGCAGGTTTCCAATGTGCTGCAAAATGATTGGGGCTTAAAACCGGTGGCTAACAGTTTGAATTACCAGACCTATTTGTACAACAGCTGCAATGACCTTGCTGCGGTGCATTCAACCGGCAGGTATTACAGTGTTTCTATGGACTGGATTAGCCAAAAGTTTGATGAGGGGCTGTAAACTGCCACTTAACTAATTAAATATCAGCAGATAACATGCTCATCAAAGTATATCTATTTATGATGAGGTTTGATGAGCACGATGAGAAAACTCATCATGGCGAATATGCTTGATGAGGCTTTGATGAGCCCATAACTTACATGATTATCAATTATTTATATTCATTTCTCATCGTCTCATCATAAAAACGGCTTCTACCAGCCAGCTTAAAACGAGTGTTTGCTTATCAAAAAATAAAAACGTGAATATCAAGCAATTAAACCAGCTACCCATCACTGATTTTCTAAGTAAAATCGGCATCGAGCCCAGCTATAAAAGGGGTGAAAACCAATGGTATGTATCTCCTATCCGAGAGCCGGAGCATTCCCCATCGTTTAAGGTGAATACATCTATCAACAGATGGTATGACTACGGGCTTATGCAGGGCGGCAAGTTATTTGACCTGGCCGAAAGGCTCTATCCAAATCAGGAAGCAAGTAGTCTGATAGAAAAATTGAACAGTCTTTTTCTATTTGAACAGCAAATCCCAAACCCTTCATTGAAGGATAAGCCTATATGGCAAAGCGTTACTGAGAAACCAGTCAATGCTGCTGCAATTACAATCAACGAGATTAAGCCCTTGGGAAACAATCTGGCAATAACGAGCTATCTGGAAAGCCGGGGTATTCCGGTGGAAATTGCAAGGCCCTACTGTAAGGAAGTGTATTACCAGTTGGATGACAGAAAATATTTCGCTGTTGGATTTGAAAACAGGTCGGGCGGTTATGAGCTCAGAAATCCTAATTTTAAAGGTTCATCATCACCCAAGGATATTACGCACATTGACAACGGAGGCAAGTCCATCTGTGTGGTGGAAGGGTTCATGGACTTTCTTTCACTGCTTACTTTGCAGAAAAACGAGCATCCAATCCGCAGTGATTTTCTAATCCTGAATTCGGTAGCACTAGCAGACAGGAGTCTGAATATTTTGGAAGGTTACCGCAGCATTTTCCTGTACCTGGATCATGACAATGCTGGCAGAAAAACGCAGGAAAAATACCAGTCCGCAGGGCTCAAAACGGTTGACGCCTCGATCATTTACAAGCAGTACAAGGATGTCAATGACTATTTAGTCAGTCAGAAATCAAGCCAAAAAGAAGTGAAAAAGCAACAGACTTTCAAAAAGTCTGGAGGGCTGCATTTGTAAAAGTCTTCAGAGAGCAAGTTTGTGTTTTCGCTTCGCAAAAACCCGCCCCGCTCCCGCGTGACCGGAAACTTGCCTTTCTCTCCCGTTGGTCGCAAAAGGTTTAAAACAGATAATGGAATGTGAGATGGAAAAGACAGAAATCAAAGACCCAAAGCCCTATAATCCCAAAGGTGGAAGGCCGCCGAAAAAAGTAAAACGGCAGAGCCAACTAATGGTAAGGCTGACAGAAACCGAGCGCTTTCTGATCGAAGAAAAAGCAAAAGATGCAGGGATGAAACCAAGTGCCTGGTTGAGGCAAGCTGCCAAGAAAGCGAAAGTCTTAGCCAGGCTCCAACCGGATGACCTCAGACATCTGAGGACACTGACGGGTATGGCCAACAACCTCAATCAGCTCGCGCACCTTGCCCATAAAGAAGGATTGATATTTATCCGGCAATCCTGCAGAGAGCTGCTTTTGCAAATCGATTCGATCCTAAAAAAACTCGGCAGCGATGATCGGTAAGGTAACGATTGGCAGCAGCTTCGGAGGTGTAGTCCGGTATGCGATGGAAAAGCAGGATGCCAGTCTGCTACTGGCCGAAGGTGTGAGAACGGATCAAGTCCGTTCCATTATTGATGACTTTAATATGCAAAGGAAACTGAACCCCAACCTGACAAAGGCAGTCGGGCATATCTCACTCAGTTGGAACAGGGAAGATGCGGTCCACCTATCGCCTGAGATTATGCAGCAACGTGCTTTGGAGTACATGAAAAAGATGAAGATTACCGGCACGCAGTTTATCCTGGTGGAGCACCGGGACAAAAATCATCCGCATCTGCACATTATCTATAACCGGGTGAATAACGAAGGCAAGACAATCTCAGACCAGTTTCAAAAAGAGAGGAACCACAAAGTCTGTAAAGAGATCACGCTCAAATACGGATACCATTTGGGAAAATGCAAAAATCAGGTCAACCGGCAGCAGCTTAAAGGCGCAGACAAAGTCAGATTTGAATTATATGATGCAATTAAAATAGCAAGCGCTACCGCTGCAAGCTGGAATGAGTTGAACGCCAAGCTGGAAAGGCGAGGCATCGAAGCCATCTTCAAATACAAATCTGGCACCAACGAAATTCAGGGAGTCAGCTTCACCAAAGGCGGTCTTCAATTCAAAGGGTCTAAGATCGACCGGAGTTTGAGCTTTAGGAAGCTGGATGCAGTGATCCAGCAAAATCAAAAACAAGCGATGATGCAGCAGTTTCAAATCCAGCCAGGATATCTACCCGACCGCCCGCAAGAAAGATTCCAGCTCGCTACTCTCTCCCAGCAAACCATTGATGACAAAATACTTGATGACTTGCTCCGCCCTGTCCAGCAATATGACCAGCAGAGTACGAATCCAATAAAAAAGAAGAAACGTAAAAAATACTTAGGACAAAGCTTATGAAAAAGATAGAAGAACAACTCGAATCGATTGAAGAAGTGCTTTCACTTGTGATCAGGAAAAACGCGTCGATTGAGAATCTGATCCAAACTGCGGCCGAATCGCAAAACAAAACGCTTGCGGATACCCTGATTGACATAAAAAAAGATTTAAAACAGTATTCGTCGAGTCAAAATTTAGAGACTAACCTTTCGGAAATAAAGCAAGCAGTTGCAAGTGTGCCAAAAACTCCGGAAGTCCAGCACCACCATCACTTCGACCTTCAATCGAAGGGCTTTATTATCTCCGCAGCATTGCTGTTGCTCTCAACGGCCATAAGCATCGCAATGGCCATCAGCAACTACAACGAAAGCAGCCGACTGCAAGAAAGCGATACTAAATTCCGCATTGCCAGGCAGCTCAGTCCAGCTTTGATCGCAGAGGTCGATAGTATTTACTATGAAGATCCTGACCGGGCGGAACTTGAAACACAGAAGCGTGAGGCACATGAGATAACAGTCAGAGAAGCCGAAAAACTTTTGAAACAGAGGCAAAATGAGGCGAAGCAAGCGCGGGAGTTGCTTAACCATCTTAAAAGGGATTGATTTTGACTTCTGTTGTCGGATAATCTTCTTTGTTGATTTAAATGAATGAATTCGGCAGTAAAAGTTTATGAAAGGTAGTGTTGGGGCCACTTAGTTAAGCATTGTACCTGACTGGCCGCACCCTAGACGAGCAAGATGAGTAAAGGTGAAGTATTATTACGTCCTCGTAAAACAGCCCATTCGCTACGGCTTATTAACATTTATAAATTTATTGTAAACTTGAATTCTAGATCCAGAAAATGCAGAATCAAATAGAAATCTACCAAAGCCAGGACGGGCAGACACAGATAGAAGTAAAATTCGGGGAAGAAACCGTTTGGCTGGACGCTCATTCTTTAGCTGAAATATTTTCGGTTCAGCGTCCCGCTGTAGTAAAACATATCAGTAACATATATAAATCCAATGAGTTAGATCCTGCTGCAACCTGTTCCATTTTGGAACAGGTTGCAGCAGACGGAAAGAAAAGAAAGATGCACTTGTATAACCTGGATGTTATAATATCTGTTGGCTATAGGGTGAATTCAACAAAAGCCACTCAGTTCCGGCAATGGGCAACCCAGCGCTTAAAAGACTACCTGATCAAGGGTTATGCGATTAATGAGAAACAACTGAATCAAAAGCAGCAAGAGGTACAAACCCTAAGGGACGGAATCCGTATACTAAGCCGGGCAATTGAAACAAAGATGGGCGATAAAGATTTGACATTGCTCGACCAATTCGCCAAAGGTCTTGAATTACTAGACGACTACGATCATGAAAAATTGGATCCGAAGGGTATTACAACTCGCCAGGCGAAGTATCCGCAGGTATTAGATTACCGAAATATCATTGAGAGTATGAGAAGGGATTTCGACTCAGATATTTTTGGTAAGGAAAAGGATGATAGCTTCCAAAGCTCCGTAGCACAGATAAGCAAAGGGTTTGGAGAGATAGACTTTTACCCTTCAATTGAAGAGAAGGCCGCCACATTACTTTACCTGATCATTAAAAACCATTCATTTGTTGATGGAAATAAGCGAATTGCTGCTGCTTGTTTCCTGTTGTTCCTAGAAAATAATGACCTTTTAAAATCGGGGGCCGGGACGGCACTTATCAGCAATGAAGCTCTTGCAAGTTTGACGCTTTTTGCTGCGGCCAGCAAACCAGAAGAGATGGATACGGTTAAGAAGTTGATTATTAGTGTACTTAATAGGAATCAGTGAACTTCTTATTTATTTAAAAGGCCTAGGGTAACAGACTCATAACCCCTCGGTATTTTTTAGGTAAATACTGAGCAGAGCCATCTCCTTTCTAAATGATTTTACTATAGTGGGTACAGAAATACCGTGGTTAAAATGAAATATGGTAAATTTTTTTTTACCATATAAGAGGCTTTGGGCTGACAATATAGTACAGTTAGAAGCTTTCGTTAAACGTTTAATCGTACTTGTACAATCGTTATCCTTTTGATTTCGCCGAATTACTCAGTTAGGAATGTAGATAGATAAAAGAATAAATTAAAGTGATTGCTATGAACACGGTTTAGCGGTATTCCGGATTGTCAAAATGCCATCTCGCTCCGTCATCCCACGCTTCCCGGGAATTGCCGTAGGACGGATACCCGCCCTGCTCTTTGAGCATTTTGGCCAGGTGCATCAGGTTGTAGGTCATGAAGGTGGTGTTCCGGTTGGTGAACTCAGAGTCAAAACCTATCGGGGTAGACAACTTGTCTCCCTTCCACTCCGTATCCCCGTAGCTGGGTCCCGGGCCTACTGCGCCGATCCAGCCGCAATCTGCCTGGGGCGGGATTGAGTAGCCTACGTGCTGGAGCGAATACAGAATACCCATGGCACAATGCTTGATGCCATCTTCATTTCCTGTCACCATGCAGCCGCCCGCTTTGCCATAAAACAGGTATTGACCCTTCTCGTTCACTTGTCCACTCATGGCATACAGCCGCTCGATCAGCTTTTGAGCAACGGACGATTTTTCACCCAGCCAGATGGGCGTTCCAACGACCAGAATATCGGCATCCATAATTCGGGCAAACAGGGTGGGCCACTCGTCTTTTTCCCACCCGTACTGGGTCATGTCTGGATACACCCCACTGGCCACCTCGTGGTCGACCAGCCGAATCTGATCTACGCTTACGTTTTCTTTCGTCATTATGCGCATCGAGACCTCCATCAGGCTCCCAGTGTGGCTGGTGTCCGGCGATTTCTTAAGAGTGCAGTTGACGTATACTGCTTTCAGGTTAGAAAAATCGTTTTTCTTCATTTTGTAATTAGGTTAGTGTTTTGAAGTAGAGAATACGGTGCCACAGAGCACTCCATTCCGTGGCAGGTTGGTTCATCCCACCTTTGGGCAAATCCTGCTACTTTTAATGCCAAAAAATTGACCAGACGAAAACTGAATGACAGCTTCTACTTCTGGTCAAAATCAAAAATTGAATATCTTCCCGGTTATACTTGCAAGGCCTTATAGGTCGAATCCTGCCAAACCTAAGAAATTATACTTTCCAGCAATACCTGCTCCCGCAGACGTTGTTTTCAAAAAAGTTTGTGATTTATAGGCGGCACCCGATCCTGAATTCTCGAAAAGATTAATTGAGAATGATTGGAAAGCGCCAAGATTGTAGACATACTTATTATCCGGAGAAATCCACAATTCTTTGGAATCACCATTGGGAGCAATACCACTTCTGGCCTCTGTTTTTGTTAGCATTAACCCGGATGAGCCTACATTGAATGTCGAAACAAGATTGGTTTGAAAACTGGCGACGAATAATTTATCACCCGTAGAGTTCAATACGGTCCAGCAAGCTTCGTCAATCGCTGATGGTGAAGAAACCCCGTAATTGGCGGCCTTTGCTACTATAGAGCCGTTATCGTCCAAAACTGTTACACTATTGTCTAATTTAGCAGGAATCAGGTTAAAGTTCGAAACAAATAGTCTTGAATTGCCCGAAATAGCCCAATTGAAACCTATGGTCCCTGAAATACCCGGTTCTTCAAAATAACGCCGATTACTGACTGATCCATTGGCAAAATCATACACATAAACCCGGCTTGGATGTTGTTCGTCGAGCGAGGTTAATTTGGTAGCAAAATGGGCTATTCCCCATGTCGCTACGGCCAGTTTTTTTCCATCCGGGCTAAAACTTACCGTTGTAGGACCTCCATTTTCGCGAACGTACTTATCTAATTGCTTCTCAGGGCTTAGAGCTCCGGTTTTAGCATTAAATGTAAAAAGCTGAATGTTTCGTTCATTATCAGTCGCATCGGGCTGTGTCAGGTCCTGCGCATGAAATGCATTGTCCGGATAACGTTCAATTGCGGCTCCATCTTTTTGTACATTGGGATTATTCCATTGATTGCCAACAACTACCCAATACTCGTCGTCTATCCCTGATTTTTTGGTATAGGCTATACTTACGGGCCTGGTTCCTCCCGAAATGGTGTTGCTTTTAAAGGCGATATCGCCATTGGATTTATTTAGCGAAAAGACTGAAATTTGATTGCCGCCTGCGTTGGTATTGAGCAAATAATCGCCAATGATCTGAACGGCCCCCTGGGCGTCAAAATCGCCATGAGCATCACCACCAGCTTTTACATCAGCTCCACCCTTACTATTGGTGGGATATGCAGTTTCATCTGACAACGAACCATCTGCATGACGGGAAAATTTTACGACCTGATTTATATCTTCCCCATTTGTGGTCGTATAGAGATAGCCGACAACTTGAATAGATGGATCCGGGTTGTGGTCTTTTATACAGCCCTGAAAGAGTAAAATACTACATACGACTACGGCTTTGAGCAATTTTGATTGATATCCCATTTTGTGAATTTGAATTGGTTTATGATTGTATGAATTGAAATGCGGACTTGTTGAAAATAATCGAGCAAAATTTAATTACTGATGACAGGTCATCAGGTACTGATATTCATCATACAGATGAAATGATCAGTCTGATATTTCAGCTGTAAACCCAAGGTTAACTAGGTATTTGTCCTCAGGATCAAACCCCTCGAAGCGGCTAATGCTTCGCCGGCCGACCAAACCGATGCGCCAAACAAGACGACATCCTTGGCCAAAAATTGACCTGGAAGAGCAGAAAGGAACGGAAACCCATATCCTTCCTGTATTACGCCGGGAGTAGAAATCATGAAAGTCAGCGTGATAACAAAGGTTAGGACAGCTGCGATGCTGCCAATCGCGGACGCCTTTGGAGAGAAAGGTCTGCAAACGATCAGGATTCCGATGACAATTTCAATAAAGCCAAGCAGTCCTGAAAAAGAGGTAACGCTTAAAAAGTTGTAAGTCCATGAGAGCAGTGGACTATGCTCAACCAGGGGCTTAATCCCTTCGGCTTCGTAGGTGGTAAATTTCAGGATGCCTATCCAGATGAACACGATCGCCAGACCATATCGGATTAGTTGCGTTCCTATGTTTTCCAGCTTGGCGTCATTGGGAAAATCAACAGGTAAAGTTGTGTTTTTCATACGTTCCAAAAGATTAAGTGCTAGCCCTTTAATCTCTTAGTCGCTGATTAGACTAAACCTTACAACTATTTTTGGGTTCTATAAATATCTGCTTCCTTCAAGCCTGGTTTTTATGTGTGACACTGATTGCAACTACCTAATAATCAATTCATTAATTATAGATTATTTCTCATCTAACTGCGTAGTAATTTTCTCCTGCAGAGCTTCCTTGAATTGCTGATCCAGGCCAGTATCATCATTCAACTTATTATCCAGAAGTTTCTTTATACTACGATTTATCATAAGGCTCTGCTTTTGATAAGTCCGGCAAGGGTTACAGCATGCCAGGTGAAGCAACAACTCCAGGTGCTCACTAAACCGAATTGAATCAATCTGCTTCTTTTCGATCAGAAAAGTCGCTTTGCGGCAATTACAGTATATCTTTTTTAAGGAGTTCATGTTGGTTTGCTAGTTCAAATTTTTTTGAAGACAAGCCCTCAGATTCAATTTGGCCCTATGAATAATCACCCAAAAGTTAGCTGGCGTTATGGAGAGTTCATCGCAGATTGTAACCGTTGGCTTCTCATCCATATGCTTCATCGTAAAAACTGAAAACCAGAGATTGGGCAGCTTCTTCATACATTTCTGGAGAATTTCCATTAATTCTGTAGCATCTTCTGCTTCATCAGTGACTATTTCGAATTCAACAGGCCTGTGTTTCACAATCCAGTGACCATCATGTTCATTAAAGAATGGATTCAGCTCAGAAATGTCAAGCATTTCGAGCCGCGCAGACAATTTTTTCCTATGTATGTCGCTAATCTTGTGTTTCAGGATTGCTGTAAGCCAGGTAATTTCGGAACATCTGGCTTCAAACTTATCCATTCGTTCAAGGGCAGCCAACAATGTTTCCTGAACCAAATCCCTGGCTAAATCTTGATTTTTGATACGTTTAAGTGCAAAGTTATGCAGGTAGTCGGCATACCTTGCCACCCATTTATGCGGATCAAGGGGGTGTGTGGACGAAAGCCCGCGTGCTTTTCTGCTATACATATCTCAATGCATATGTTTTGCCTGGTTTAAGACGCTGTTCCATATTAAGCTTAAGCCTTTGATAACCTAATTTTACTCAAGGAATCACCTGAGGGAAGTTTTCCTGTTCTATTAGTCGCAATACTGAACCAAACCTTACAATAATAAATCAGAAATTGAATTTAGGCTATCAGCTGAAAATTAATTTGTACGGGCATGGCGCTGCCCTTACTTTAGTTTATCCTACCTTTCACTTCGATGTACGTTAACTCTAAGCTTGTGTGCCGCTGTCCGGTCCGATTACCGGATACGTAATTTGGTTTGGAAAGACAATTTTGTAAGACGCTGATGGCTGCACTGCCAGGAATATAAAAAGGATTACAATAAGAGCGCATCTAGATCTGCCATTGAAAATTCTGGCTTTTTTAAACTGAATCATACGATTGGAATTAAAGATGGAAAATACGACTGCCAAGGTAGGCTTCAGTTTCCTGCTGGGAAATGACCAGAATTCCCGAATATTTGATGTTTTTGCCCATAAATGCAATATTTTAGCAGGGGCATTGATGGATGGACCGGCCGAAAGTTATGCACTGGTTATATTTCGGACCCAGGTTTTAAGATATATGATAGAGCCGGGCGATATAGGCAATTAATCGGGAAATACAGGCATTGATTCATATTACTAGGGCCGGTAAATTTGTTTTAATATTTAAGGAAATAGAGTTGTTTTCTGCAAACTATGAGACAATTATCAAAAACTGCACATAGATTCTACTTATCAGAGTTATAGTAAGGGCTATTGGCACTCATATTCTACCCTTCGGAATTATCCCCCTCAAATAATCTTATCTTTTAGTTCACTGTGAAAGATGGAAAGCTCATGTACTTTCCTGCCATTCCTAAGTTAAATTATTCACAGTGAGTAAATTAACAATCGTTGGCCTAATTGACTTCAAAGTCAAATAGTACGGTATTTTGACTATTTCTCATATCATTTTAAATGTAGTATAAACAATCAGCTTCATTATCACTAAACTATTTACTTTATGAAAAACGTACTTGTTTTGATTTTGCTTTGCATGTCCATCTGTTCCTGCAATGACCATGGTACACCTAATGCTTCTGCTGACATTCTTTATGTTCAAACCAATAACTTTGAAGACAACCAAAATGCAGTACTTGCCTATAAGGTTAAGAGCGATGGGTCATTGGAACCCTTGATGGGCAGTCCTTTTCTTACCAAAGGCTCGGGCGTTGGTAACCCTATGCAAATATTAGGTCCACTTGATTCTGATTATGAATTAAGGGTATCCGCAGATGGGAAATTCCTTATGGCTGTAAATTCGGGCAGCAATACGATTGCTGTGTTTAGCATAAAAGCCGATGGAGCACTTGAGCATGTTCCCGGATCACCCTTTCCATCCAATGGGCAAACACCGGTTGCGTTAGATATTTCAGGCAATTTTGTATTTGTTCTCAACAAGAGTCAAGACCCTTTGCACGCTACTCCGCAGCTCCCGAACTATTCTACTTTTACAATCGATGGTGCGGGAAAATTGACGCCTGTTCCAGGTGCGAAATTTGAAACGACAGCAGGTACCTCTCCTTCCAATGCCCTGGTTTCCCGTGATGGCAAATTTTTATTCGGTACCGACTTTCTTGGTTTCATGTTAATGCCCCCTGTTGGCACCTTACGCACCTTTACAATCAGTGGTTCGGGTTCCTTAACCCCGGTAGCGGGCTCGCCTTACGTGGTACCAGGCATGAACGGCACAGCATTGGGATTATGGCAGCATCCATCAGGATCCGTATTGTATGTGGGTAACCCGTTACAGGGAATGGTGAATGTGTATTCAATTGATGGCGTCACTGGTGCTCTAACCCTTCAAACATCAGTAGCTGCCGGAAAAGCCGCGTGCTGGATCCGTACCAACAAAGCTGGCGATCGCATGTACGTTCTTAACTCAGGCGATAATACCGTACAAGTATACAACACTTCAAATCCCACGGCTCCTTCGTCTATGCAAACGTTCGAGCTAAAAAACTCGGGGCCTATCTATCCGGGACCAGGAGGTGCAGCGTTTAAAACAAGTCAGGATTTCTCCATTGTTTTTTCTTCAGCAGAGGACAAGTTGTTTATAGTTAATCAACATACCAATGCGGACTTTAGCATTGGCAACTTCAACTTTTTACATTCTTTGAAAATTGCTGCTGACGGAATGGTAACAGAAGAAATGGAACCGGTTCAAATACCAGTTCCTAACACCGTTAGGCCAAAAGGCTCGGCAGTGGTAAGCAGGTAAAACACAAATAGGATCAGATTACCATTACGGTCGTCTTCAAGCATCCATCAAGGCTGGCATACTTATTTAAAATTTACTGTATACCTGCTGATTACCAACAGCATTTTCAACTTTTAACCAAATACTGCGATGAAAAAATTACTTGTTTTAATGGCCGCATTTCTATTCTCCTTCAGTGTTTACGCTCAGGAAAAAGACAAAAAAATGGACAAGATGGATAAGATGGAAGCATCAACCAAGGATTGCGTGATGATGCACGACGGAAAAATGATGGTCATGAAGGGTGGTGAAACAATGGCAATGGCAGAAGAAATGACATTAGCAAACGGGACAATGGTCATGACGGATGGAATGGTTAAGATGAAGGATGGCAATACCCAAATGCTCAAGGAAGGCCAGTGTGTTTACATGGACGGGAAAATTGGCAAAATGAAGATGAATAAGATGAAGATGAAGGATAAGAAAGAGGGAACAAAGTAACCTCGTTAAATGCTGGCCAGGTACATATAAAATTGTACTTGGCCAGTTATACAATGGAAATCCAAAAGTGAGGAAGTAGCCTGGATTTGCGGTGCCTTGACGATTAAAACACATCTGGAACGGCCAACGAAACGCCTTTCAGCCCGGGCGTGTGATCGGTTTCCTATATTGTTGGGGGTAATTTGTTAAGCGCGTCACCATTGTACTCAGAAGGTATGCCGACGGCTAATGGTTTGACCTCGATTGCTGAAATGGGAGATAATATGCCTTTAAGTACTTATATTAAATCAAAAACCAGCATTTTTACACCACTCTCACCAATACTGGTAGTAGTTTACAATTGAATCGACAACCCGATTTTCAAGGTTGGGGAAAACGACAGGGGAGAAGGACTTAAAAGGCTGGCTCAACAGGGGAATGCCACAGACCTTGCTGCATTTTTGGAAACAAAACGGGCGTTAAAAGCGTCTATATCCTGGCGGCACCTACTACCACGGTGCTTCTTCCAATGATCAACGGCGCGCCAGGCAGCAGTGTTTCCAAGGAGCTTTCGGTTGCAAGTGGAGACCGCCTGGCGATTGCCACCATGTACGGGTTTTCGAATGACTGGTTTTTTACCAGTGTGGATAACGGTGTGGATCCGGCCCAGAAAGGGGATATTTCTTCAAGTATCAAATTATACGACAACGGAACTGCGCTAGACCAATTCCCGGGAGGTGGCCTTACCCAGTTTAATCTGGCGGTAACCCCGCTGGCGGAAAGTAAACCCATTGCAGCAGTACCAAACCCAAATCCTTACACGACGCTTCCTGCTATTTCTGACTTTATCAAAGTCACCATCAAGTAAATGACGCAAATCAAAGTCCATACATTTATCTTTGATAAGGGGTAAATGCATGGCTTATGTTTTAAACCGAAAAATATATGAAATGGCAATTTGAAGACCGGATGACATACGGCCAGTTTAAAGTCAGCGTTGGTGAAGGATCGCTTAAAGGCGATGGGCTTCTCAATGGGAGCAAGGAAGTACTATCTACGATTGTCCTGAATACTGGCTCGGACCAGCAGGTTGTGATTGATAAAATCACCCATACATTTCCCTCCGGCTCAATCCTTCCGCTTGTCTCAAACCAGCACTTCTTATTCAATAATCCACAGCCTTTGATCGCCTGGCAGTTTAACAGGAGTTTTTACTGTATTGCCGACCACGACGCCGAAGTGGGTTGTGTGGGTTTTCTGTTTTACGGCATTCAAAATCCGCTTTTTATTGCTCTGTCAGAACAGGAAATGAAAGGGATTTCAATCATCCAAACCATGTGTGTGGAAGATATGTCAGTCAAAGACAAGATGCAGGGCGAGATGCTGCGTACGCTTTTGAAGCGGCTGATCATCAAAGTCACACGGATCGCCAAAAGGCAAACAGAAAATTACGACTGCTTCACAGAAGAGAAAATGGATGTAATCCGCATGTTCAATTTGCTGGTCGAAGCCAATTACCGCTCACAGCACGAGGTGCAGTTTTATGCCCAGGCCATGAACAAGTCGCCCAAGACACTTACCAATATCTTTGGATTATGCAATTATCCTTCTCCCTCCAAGCTTATCCAGAGACGAATCATTTCAGAGGCCAAGCGTTATCTCTATTTCACCAATAAATCGGCAAAGGAGATTGCCTGTGAGCTAGGATTTACTAGTATGGCTCATTTCAGCCGGTTTTTCAAGCTAAATGCAGGGATTAATTTTTCAGAATTTAGAGGGCAGCAGTTACTCACGACTGAAAGCCAATTCAAATTGCCCAAACACTTGTAAAAAGAACTATGGAGAAGACAATGTTGATTTTTATCAGAACACTCTAACGAGTATTATGTATAAATGTAAGGAAGATTAATAGCTAGATGCCCAGATGTGAAGATTAGGGAGTCTTACTTAGAATGTTAGAACAATTGATAATCTGAAAAGCAATGATTTGTTTACATTCTGGAATGGCTTAAATTATTCACTGATAGCCTCTTAATTTGGCCAAGGTTCTTATTGAAATCAGATATAACCCGATTGCAATGGCAACAATATGGACAAGCTATTTGTTATATATTTTGCTGTTATAGCAGCCAAGATCGCAACTATCCAGAGGCTAAACACATATTTTGTCCAAGGTAGCTTATTCATTTGCCTATTAATGACGTCACTATTCATTGCTTCGACTCTGATATTCCTTCCTTTAACGCACTCCATAAAACCTGGGAGTTATGTGGAGAGAATTGGCTTTTCAATCAGTTCGATAGCATTATCAATTCCATTCTCAGTGTGCAGCAAATCAGCCATCCGCCGGCTGTTATTATAAAGATTTGGTTTAGTCAGCAGTTCATATCCGGCAGTAATCAACTGGTCCTGTGTTAATTTTTTTAAAGGTATTGGTTTAAGCGCGCAGCCTTTTTGAAAAGCTAATTGTCCCCAAAAATGCTGGTCCCCCATGGGGTAAAGCACCGGACAAGTCAAAAATGGTTTTCCTGCACGAAGACATTCCGCCATCGTACCAATTCCACCGTGGTGAATCACTGCTTTTACACGAGGGAGTAATTTTTCATATGGAGCCGACTCGATGATCTTAATGGATTTATATTCCTTTAAATCGCCTGTATTTTCAAACCCCCATCCTTTAACTATGATTATGCGTGTGTTTAGCTTTTCAGCGAGCTGAATCATTGCTTGCTGCATGTTCAGCTTAGTTGCCAATGGCATACTGCCAAAGGTCACTAGCAAGGGCGGAGAACCTTCTTGTAGAAATTTCATCACGTCAGGGCTAAGTGTAGCAGGAGATTCACCATACCAGAATCCTGTGAAATGGCTATTAGCAGGATAGTCGCCAGGCTCTTTTAACAAATGGTGGCTTACACCATAAATAGATGGAAGTTCTTTATAATCTTCTGTTAGCGAAGACAGCCCATTTTCCTGCCGAAATTTCAGGACGGGTTTATGCATCATCCGGTAGCTAAATTCAGTCAATTTATAGCTGAATTTATTGAGCATCGACGGTAGGCCAACACCGCTCAAAACAGGATTAACGAATTCTGCTGTCGGCTCAAAAGCAGGAATGACGTTTGCACGGATCATTTTGTTTGGAAACTGATCCGCAAAGAATCCAGCAAGGGTTTTGCCATGGAATAAAATCTTATCACTCTGTAGGGAAACTTTATAAAAAGTGTCCAGCGCACTCTGGATCATGGGATGCACCCAACGACCAAAGTTTCTTTGTGCAAGAATCGGATTTCTCATCATTTGCTTCCCTTCCTCAGAGTCGAGGAGGGCTTGAAAATCAGCATCGACCGGCACAAAGTCCAATTTGTACGATCTGGCCAATGATTCAAAATTTCTGGCAGTTGATAATACCACCTGGTGTCCCCGCCGTTGAAGAGCTTCTCCCAATACGGCATAAGGCTGAACATCACCACGAGTTCCTAAGGTCAACAAGGCAATTTTCATGAGTGATCAATTTAAATTTAAATAAAGTGAATTGGTTTTTTTAGTTCTTGATAAAAAGAACTAGTTAGGTAAATTTAAACTGCTTTGTTGTTGTGCATTTTAATTTGTCTCCATCGTTCAAGGATAATCGGAAATTCAACAATCATCATTTTGTACAAGCTAGAAACATTGTTCAATTCTTGGGCAAACTCGTCTTCAAGGCCCCTGCTGGCGCGGATGTCATCAAGCATAAGGCAATAGTTTTTGAATCTAGAAGTCATCTCCTGCTGATCGAGCATTTTCTTAAAATTGATGTGAAAATAGCGTTTGCGCTGCCCGCCAACTGTTTTTGACTCAATCATATTAACTGCCAACAAGAACTTTAACGCGTTCGAAATAGCACTTTTACTTACTTTAAAATAGCTAACCATATCTTCAAACGTAGCCTGATCTTGTTGACTAAATAACAAATACACAAATACACGGGCTGCTACAGGACTTAATCCCATGCCTTCCATGACAACCCCATAATCTTCTATTTTACTTCTGTGATTTTCCAACCTAAGTTAATTCTTGAATCCAAAGCTAATCATTTTAAATTGGTTCTCGAATAAGAGAACCAAAATATTATCTTTGGATATGAGGTAGGTTTGGTAATATTTCCGAATCGTCTTCAAAAAAATACGGTGGTTTTTATGTACTCTCAGCGCCTCCAATTTTTCTTCCCTTCTAGAGCGGGGCCGGTATCCTCAGACGTCATTTCTAAATCTTAGTCGTTCGATTTTCCTTTGCAACACTTGTTTGTCGGTTTTTGATTTAGTCAAGGCAACAGCCTGCTTGTAGTGATTGAGCGCTATTTCGATGTCTATACTGGCGTACAAGTAGCCCAACAGCCCGTGATAAAAACCATTATCTATTAAACTCAGTTTTTCAACTTCCCGAATTGCTTTATCGTGACCGTAAACCTTTGCGTATGCAAAGGCCCTGTTTAACGCTGTCACGGGAGAATACTCGATTAATATAAGCTCATTGTAGAGCTGAAGGATATATTTCCACTTGTTCTCATCATTCGGTGTGGTGTGCCAATAGGCGATGCTGGCTTCCAAATGATACTTGGAAATATGACCTCCTTTGAATGCGTTGACCAGGTAATAATTCCCTTTTTCGGTCAATGCTTTGTCCCATAAGTCTTTGTTTTGTTCATCAAACAACACAGCTGCTCCATCTTTGTCCACCCGCGCTTCCAGTCTCGAACTTTGAAAACACATTAAAGAAAGTAGTGCATTTGTTTGGGGCAGATTGGTGTCCGGGTTTTCAGCTAAGATCAACGTGAGCCTGATGGCTTCTGAGCAAAGCTCCTCCCGGATGAACTGACTTTTGTTTTTCGAAAAATAACCTTCGTTGAACAGCAGGTATAAAGTCTTTAATACTGTATCTAACCGGGATGTGACTTCATCTTTATTCAATGGCTCAATCCGAAAATTATCGGTTCGCAGACTCGCTCTTGCTCGGAGCAATCGTTTTTTTATAGTCTCTTGTTTTGTAAGAAAAGCATTGGCTATCTCTTCAACACTGAAACCGCACAGGACCTGAAGGGCCAAACAAATTTGTCCTTCGGTTGAATTAGCTGGGTTACAGACAGAAAAAATCATCGCCAGTTGACTATCAGAGATTGTCTTCTCATCAAGCGCCAGTTCTTCCTGTGCGACAGATTCATCAGACATAACTATGTCTTGGACCTGATTTTCGAAAATTGCTAAGCGCTTAAAGTGATCTTTGGTTTTATTTTTAGCCACAACATAAAGCCACGCGGTAGGGTTCTCTGGTATCCCATTGATCATCCAAGTTTCGTAGGCTTTCAGGAAGGTATCGCTTGCAATGTCTTCGGCGATTTCAATGTACTTAAAACCAAACTGACGACATATTACCGCCGTCAGCTTGGTATATTCCAATCTAAATAAATGTGGCAACAAATTGTGGCTCACGCTTTCGTCCATCCCATTTCTTACTGATATGCTTTTAAGTAGTTATCAAGGAAACCCATCGCTTTGGCAAATCTCAAAGGATCAGAAAAATACTCTCTTTCTTTTACAATTTTCCCATTACGTAACTCGGCATAGGCGGTAACCTCAAAATTTTCGGTGGAAGCACTTGTTGTCACTACATCAAACGAGTAAACTGAGCAGACAGCATCACCATTAACAAACTGGCGCTCGATCTTATATGTCTTCTTTGTACTGATGAACATTTGCACCTTCGTTATGAAGTCATTTGCTCCCCTTGCTGTTGAGAACGGGTTATCAAAAACAAAATCACGGTCAAGAAGATCTGAAAGACCCGCGCCCTTATTGTTCTCTATAAAAATGATGTGGAGAAATTTGTTGATGATTTCAAGGGATCTCTCATCACCACCCTTTTCAACTTTTGAATTTGCACCTATGGTCTGGCCAAAACTGTTGCCCGCATGCAATAAACCAAGTGCCAGTGTATAAATGAATAGCTTTTTCACTTGAAGCAGTTAAGTACGCTTTTAGATTTAATTGGTATCCTCGGACGCCACTAGGGCTCTTACTTCGACGTTGCCACCGATTGTTAATGCTGGGCATCCTTTTGCCATTGCGACAGCCTCATCGAGGTCGGTCGCTTTTATAATCGAATACCCATTGATAAACTCTTTTAGTTCGGTATAAGGTCCATCCGTCACTACATTATCAGGTCTGACGGTTTTGCTTTGAGATATCGAGAGCCGGTTGCCCCGATCTACCAGCTTGTTCTGTGCAGCTATGCCACCCAACCAATTCATCCATTCGGTCAACACCTGCTGCATCTGTTCGGGTGAAGGCTGTACTGCTGGGTTGAGGCTGTTTCGGAAGATTAATGCGAATTCTTTCATTTTTGATAAGATTTTGTTGTTTATGCCTCTATGACGATCGGCAATTCAGAACGGGGACAAGATTTATAATTTTTTTGACATAGATGTGACGCAGCTCACTGTATGTCTAAAAGCAGGTAATGGTCGAATGAAGAATAACTTTTGCTTCAAGAGCGGTCCGCTAATCTCGAAATGTATTAGTTCGGGGCCTGCATAAGTAAATCTCCATATTGTTAAGTATTAACTGCGTTTCATCTTCATACAACGTCGGGTATCTGTGGCGATGATGCACCGACAGCGGTTAAACCTGCCTGTCTAACGTTCGAGGGTTTCATGAGACAATTATTCTATGGTTTTGATAACAAGTCTTTGATCTTAGTCGCACTTTGTAACTATAGAAGTTGCACAATCATTCATCCCACTTTGTAGTTGTGGGCGATCATTGTTTCAAATGTCCGAAATTGAACAAGAAATTTCAGCACACATCCTTCTGAGTGCAAATAAACGGGTTTTAAATTGTGGTATTAGATTTGAACAATCCCTAATGGCTATGTGGATAATCGATTGATTGTCCTGCAATAAGTTGGAGCAAAATGCTCTGACCGATCTTCCCAAATAGCATTGTTCAACCTATACTAATAATCTGTTATGACACTTATTCGAGTGGCTCTATGGCTAATTATTTCCTTACTATGCGTAAGCACATCAGGTCTTGCCCAGCGTTCCACTGATCCTCCGTTAATGAGTCAGCCTCTCACTAAAAAACTTATTGATAGTGTGGAGCGTGCTTTAACTAGGTTTTATATTTTCCCTGATAAAGCAGCCTTGATGGGCAAACAATTGCAGACAAAATTCAAACAGGGCCGGTACGATACAATCACAAATCCAAACAAGCTAGCCGCTCAATTGGGCCAGGATCTGCAATCAGTGTACGCGGACGGTCATATGTTCGTGCGCTATGATCCGGATTTTGCCAAGGAGTTAACGGAGATTGATCCGAACAGGAGAAGAATCGAGGACTCACTCGCTCTGATCGATGCAGTGGACGAAAATTTCGGTTTGAATAAAGTAGAAATTCTGGACGGTAACATTGGTTATGTGCCGGTTTACAGCTTTACCTCATTTACCGAACGGGCACGGCCATCTTTTGTCTCGGCCTTACGTTTCCTTTCCCAGACACGGGCACTGATTATTGATATGCGTTACAATGGAGGGGGTAGTCCGGACATGGTGAGCCAACTGGGCAGCTATTTCTTTTCTGCTCGAACGCCTTTTACGACCATCGAAAACCGGGTCAGGGATTCTACATTTGTATATTGGGCGGATCCGGCCAAGGCAGATGGCTTGTACTTATCCATGCCGGTTTATATCCTGACCAGCCACAGCACCTTTTCGGCGGCCGAAGACTTCAGTTACAGTATGCAGCAAGCCAAACGAGCGCTGATCGTAGGTGATACTACAGGAGGTGGAGCGCATCCGGCAAGGCCATTTCAACTCGGCCAGGGTTTTTTGATTAATCTACCCTTCGCACAGTCCATCAACCCGTATTCCAAAACCAATTGGGAGGGCATCGGTGTATTACCTAATATTCCTACGCAGTCCGGCGGTGCATTGGAAAAAGCCCAGGAGCTGATCTTAACCACGGCGATGAAACAAACGTCAAGTGACATTCAGAAAAGAAAGCTGCAATGGGCCGTCCACGAGCTGAAAGCCCGCCAGCAGCAATTTGTTGTTGCCGCGAGTGCATTAGCTAAATTTTCGGGTAATTATGATGGCTTGTTGGTCTATGTGAAAAATAGTAAGCTATGGTGTAAAAACACGGGCCGGGGCAATGAAATTACCTCCCTTAATCCAATTATGCAAGATTGGTTTACGCTCAATGAACAGGTTCATTTCCAATTCATAAAGGGTCCCGATGATAAAACGTCTGGGTTAAAAATGCATTGGCGCGATGGACGGGAAACGCCGGTTGACAAAATTGGAAATTAAAGCCAGCAACGCCGTGCTGATACAATCAAGCAGAAGGCGCAGCTGCCCGGTTTAACAGACTGTTTCCTTGCCACAGGTGATTGGCAAAACAATCCTCACATATATGTTAGGGAATTTGGAAAAGTCAGTTCCCCAGGCTTCTACTTTTTCTGTCTCATAAAACGTCCGATCGGTGCGACTTTTTAAACCAGGAAGGGAAGGGGACAAGTGTCTCACGTTCGAAGATTTTATGAGAACTGCCTAACGTGTAAAGGACAAGTGACTCAGGAATAAGGCTTTTGAGTCAATTCATAAGACAGGACGAAACATTTGTCTCATCCCGTCTTAAATTGTATCAACGCTTACAATAAGATTTCAAAAACCATATCCTGTTTTGGATTAAAAGCTTGAATCTTTTTAGCAATGGGGGAAACACTTGCCAGCTCCATCACAAACTTTTGAAAACTCTCAGAAGAGTCCCAAGTGGCATAATTGATTAAAACCGTCCTTTCCTGATTTTGGTGAATTTTGGCTGAAATGAAACCTGGAAAGCGGCTTACTTCTTTCTCGAAGAAATCGCGGATCTGGGAAACCAGTGTTTCAAGTTCTTCCTCTTTTAACTCAAATCGCACAATAACATTCAGCTGTTTATTTATCATAATCTAAGTGAATCAATGTTAGGAACTCATCAGTGCCGCCAGTTAAGCCAGATCACCAAAACCACCGGTAACAAAATGGTCGTGTCCGGTAATATAGGAAGCGCGGTCTGAAACGAGAAAAGCAATTGTTTCAGCTATTTCCTGGGCTGTACCAATTCTGCGCAGTGGGATTCCTCCAAATAGTTGTTCAACTGTGATGCCCATTCCGGTGGCTAGCAGCTTGCGTCCATCATCTCCCCCTTCGGTTGCGATCGCACCTGGAGTAACTAAGTTTACCCGTACACCGGCTGGTGCAAGTTCCCCGGCCGAAGACCCGGTGTAGCTGTCGAGGGCTGCTTTTGCTGCTCCATAATGGGCAAGGAAACCATGAAAAGGAAGCAGGCCGCCTGCTGATATATTTACAATAGCCCCCGAGCGGCTTCGACGAAGAGCAGGTAATAAAGGTTTTGTTACCCGTACAGCACTCATAAAGTTGATCAATAGGGACTCAATCCACTCTTCGTCTGATATGGACTCAATTCCAGGAAGTATAGGCGTAGTCGCTCCCACGTTATTGACAAGAATATCTAGCCCGCCAAGGGTTTCCAAGGCTTCTTCTGCAACGGCAGTTGCGCCAGCCAGCGTGCTCACGTCACCCTGAATAAAGCTTGCATTGGTCGGAGTCTGCTCGTGGCGCGAGCGTGCAGAAACTGCTACGGTAGCACCTCCGTCCAGTAAGCGCTGGGCAGTGGCAGCTCCAATTCCGCGCGAACCGCCTGTTATAAGCACTTTTTTCCCTTCAAATTCATTTGCGTAGTCAATCATGTTTTCTCAGTTTTTAATGGCCTAATTGAACCACACAAAACTAAGTTTGACTATCGAAAGAAAATGTGAAGTAGAATACCAAATGTGTGTGAATTAGTTCACATACAGGTTGTTCACTTTTTTGTCGCAATTTTTTGATTTCGGATTTTAGACAAAAATTCCCGAGTCATGCCTAAATAAGACGCGATAATGTAAAGCGGAATCCGTTGCACGAGCTCCGGGTTATTCTTAGCAAATTCTGCATATCGTTCTTCTGCTGACAAGCTTAACTGTGATATGACCCGCCGCTGTATTGCAACTGCTATCTGCTGGGCCCTTTGCATCATCGTAAGGGCGAAGTGCGGTATTTCTTTCAACAATAATTGTTCACTCTCATAACTCCACTGGATGAGCGTACTATCCTCAATCGCTTCTACAAATAACGTCGCAGGTTCTTTGTATAAAAAACTTCCTGGATCTCCGATCATTGCCCCTTCCACGGCTAGTGAGATGGTATGTTCCTGTCCATCAATACCAATAAAAAAAGCTCTGAGTGACCCGCTCACTACAAAGGTGCGATATCTTGATACAAAGCCAGGTTGCTCTACAAATTGTTTTCGCTTCACTTTATTAATCCTGAGTACCGACAGAAACAACTCCTTCTCCGCCTCATTAAGTCTTATGTGGGGAGCAATGTGATCAAGTATCGATGAAAACTCTTCCATGCAAGAGACTATTTTATGATAATCCGTAAAGTAATTTGTTTACATCAATAACCATGGAAAAATGATGAAGAATAAATGACTCAAAAAGGATTGGCACTCAAAATGACTGATTTGGCGAGCTTTTAAACTAAATGACTAAGGGAGCTATCTCACGTTCGAGGGTTTTATGATACACTACCACAACATCGGCTAATGCTATTGCATTTTCAATGCCAAAAAGCTTTCTTTGATATTAGCAGTAATAAGCATCGGTATTTGTTATTCTAGATCTCATGAATGAGACTATTCGTAACGCCATCCAAAAAGACTTATGGCGGTTTATGATCATCGGAAGTTTCTTGTTCTCTATATTTTGTGTTTTGGTCAAAGGCAATGTCCCAACTGAAAGACTACCACTTCGATATTATATGCTAGCCGGTGCAGCATCTCTGGCAGTTGAAGCAATTCTCTATCTCGCAATTAGGAACTGGTCGAAGCGCAGCAAAACTCGGGTCACCTGGTTAATAGTTTTTCTCTGGCTAGGAGTTTGTTTGATGCACGGAAGGGTTTAGACCATGATGCGCTAACTCAATCAGCTTGTCTCATTTAACGTCCGAAATCTGATTCATTGTGCGAGCTAATACGGTCATAAAATACAGTATCAGGATTGGTGGGTTTGTGAGATTGTCTTTCAAATCTACCCATCCTTGCTTACCTTCATCGGAACAGTGACATCTAACAGGGGTTCTTTTAGTAAATGGACAAAAAATAGCGTTAAGTGATTTACGTTCTCAACGGGCGTAAGCCGTTATCCTTAAATTGCCCTACTTTTTGAAAAGTATATCTGCCTAACCGGTTAATATGTGCAAACCTGGCCGGAGAAAGATGCTCAAACCGGGTCGCCGGGCGATCATTTTCATCGACCGTATGGCCATCCGCCTGATGTTTTTTAAGTACTTCCTGAGTATATACCGTATTCCAAACCACAACCAAATTTGTCAGAACATTCAAGCAGACCGAATACCCCTTGTATATTGTAATTTCTTATGGTATAATAGATAAGAGCCACTTAGCAAGAAAATCGCCAACAAGGGAAAAAGTAAATCAGTAAAAGGTTGTTCTGTAGCAATTTGAGAATAAATCGCACCTATGATATCAAATGTCAAACCTGCATAGGCCCATTCTTTCAGCCGGGGATATTTGGGGTTAACCACAGCAATAAGTCCAAGGAGACGGGCCACCCCTAGAAAGGGAGCCAGATAGGTCGGAAAGTCGATATCTGTTAATTGCTTAAGAGAAGCAGGGTGTGATACAATCCCGTACACCGAACCAATGCCTAAGGCAGGAATTAAAATGCCGGTGCAAATCCAATAATATACTTTGACTTTTTTCACTTGCTTTTATTTGTTAGGGCTATGAGTTATCATCCATTGAATACCAAATTTATCAGTGAGCATACCGACATAATCACCCCAGAAAGCTTTATTCATTGCCATGGTTACCTGGCCTTCCTGAGATAGTCCGTTGAAAAACTTATCCGCCTCTTTCTCAGATTCCGTAACTACAGTAAGGGTGATATTCGTACCCATATCCATTGTCTGCCCCATAGATTCCAACACGTCTGATGCTAATAGATGTGTGGTAGTACCCATCGGAAGAGACATATGCATTATCTTTTGCTGGTCTTCTTCAGAGATTTTGTCTCCTCCGGGCATATCTTTAAATCTTTGGATGAGAGTGAAATCACTACCGAAAATTGATTTGTAAAAGAGCATCGCTTCTTCTGTGTTGCCCCTAAAGTTTACATAAGGATTGATCGTTATCATATAATTGTTGTTTTACTCTACAAAGGTAGATACAGAAAAATCCTGGGGGCCATGCAATTACGTCAAACTAACATGGCGATTGCGACAAAATTGATATATTTGCTATGTGAAAGAGATCTCGCTTATTATTCCTCATAAAGCTCTGATATCCTCTGTGGAAGATGCAAGACAGATGTTTTCAAGGGTAAACGAGCATCTCCGACAGCAGGGCAAGCAAGCGATGTTTAATGTTAAATTAGTTGGCCTCACCAGGGAAGTAAGTTTGGGAGGTGGCCAATATGTGATAAAAACCGATGCCATGATAGGAGATATAGCTCGACCTGATTTGATTTTAATCCCCTCAATCGATGAAGAAATTATCCCTCTTTTAACTTTTAATTTAAGATTTAACCCCTGGATTATCAGCAATTATTTGAAGGGTTCCGAAATCGCAAGCCTCTGTACAGGGTCTTTTCTGTTGGCTTCCACTGGGTTGTTGAAGGAAAATTATTGTGCTACGCACTGGCATTATGCGAATGAATTCAGAGCGTATTTTCCTAACGTTAAACTTGTTGAATACAAAATACTCACCGAGCAAAATGGAATTTATACGAGTGGTGGTTCTACGTCTTATTGGAACTTGCTTTTGCATCTTGTTGAGAAATATACTGACAAAGCAACAGCGGTATGGGCTTCAAAATATTTCGCCTTAGATATAAGCAGAAATAGTCAGTCGCAGTATGCCATTTTCAACGGACAAAAGGAACATAAGGATAAAGAGGTTCTTACCGTTCAAGAATTCATAGAATTGAATTATGGTGAAAAAATGACCGTGGAAGTATTGTCAAGTTTGGTTAATATCGGTAGACGGACTTTTGAAAGAAGATTTAGAAAGGCAACTAACAATGCAATTATTGAATATATTCAAAGGGTAAAGATCGAAGTTGCAAAAAAGCTACTTGAGGCGGGTCGAAAAACAGTAAACGAAGTGATGTTTGAGGTGGGTTATACGGATACTAATGCCTTCAGGGAGCTGTTTCTCAAAATAGCCGGATTAACGCCTTTCGAGTATCGAAATAAATATAATAAGTTATAGAGGCAGAAAATTTTGACAAGTAAAATATACCCCAACCATGATGACTGTTACGGAACAATGAAACAATAATGGGCCGAACTTCCGCTCAAGATAGTTTCCATAACAAATAATGACGATGGCAATCGAAATCCCGAGCATTTGTTGAATATAAATGAGTAAACTCGACTTTATATCTTGTCCAAACAGATAATAGCTAGTCCAGGCTAAGAATAAAACCCAGGTAATGTCCATTCTTTTAATAAATTAAATCCTGGGATTAGCAATACAACAACCCCGAGTGTTTTCCAAACACCTAGAATAACGGAAACGTAGCCCGGATATCCCATTTTTATTAATAAAGCGAAATAAGGGTTTGCTTCAAAATATCATTAATTCCTTCATTAGGGAATACCAATGATATGAGCCCTGTAATTATCCAGTATGCTACCAGACTCCTCTTTGAATTGTTTTTTAGTTTTGATGATTGCTTTGCTTCTGCCTGCGCCATTTTTATAGTATCTGCATAATGACGCAATTTTACCAAGAATAATTTTATTATATTTTTACAAATGATAAAAAATCATTTTCCACTCCGAATTCTGCTCAGAGACACCTGCGTTATTCCAAGATAGTTTGCAATGTCTCCAAGACGTATTCTTTGAAGCAAGCCATTACTTTCGGTAACGAATATATTATAGCGTTCCCTGGCATTTTCTTCCAGCATCTCACTTATTCTTTTCATCATCCCTAAAGTTCCGAAAGAGAACAGTTTACTAAAAAGCGCTTCAATAGAATGATGTTTTTTACAAGGAGTAAGCACATCGTCTCTATGAATTTGCAATATTTCGGTATTTTCTAAGGCAATAAGCATGTATTTCGATGGTTTTTGAGTGATGTAACTGCTGAACTCTGTAAAAATGATATTTTCTTTAAAAAAGTGGATATTCCTCTCCAAAGTACTCCACGATTCCTCTGAAATGACGCCATTTATTCCTGCGCAAAGGACGCCACTGGTTTGCTGAAAAGTGTCGGATTTTGACAGGAGTTTATGTATGGATTTCTGGTTGAAAAACCTGTAAAAGCATAGATTCCTCGTGAAAGTACGCCACTTATTCCTTGGCAAAGTACGCCACTGAGCAGAGAGTTTAACCGCCCATTACCATATTGTTTAGGTGTTACCTAACCCCTTATGGAATGGCCAATAGACTCCTGAGCATGCATAAATTACGACAGATACTTATTTTCCTGGAGCGAGGGGTATCGATTCGCAACATCGAAAAAGAAGTAAAAATATCAAGGAAGACCATTGGGCTTTACCAGCAGAAATTCCTGCAAACGGGCCTTGGGTTTCAACAGCTTCTGCTTGTCAAAGACCAAGAACTGGAACGCCTGATCAACGTTGAGCGTGCTAGCATACCAGAGGATACTGACCCCAGGAAAGCCCAGTTCTATGGTCAGATCGACTATTTTGCGCATGAATTGAAAGATACCGGTGTTACCCGGTTACTTCTGTGGGAGGAATATATCAGGGAAAATCCAGGGGGCCTTCAGTACTCTAGGTTCTGCAAACTTTTACAGGAACATCTCAAAATTGCCCAGGCCTCCATGCATTTTGAGCACCATCCGGCAAAGATGATGCAGGTGGATTTTGCTGGCGACCCTCTATATTTTGTGGATACTTCAAGCGGTGAGCTGATCGCATGCCCTGTCTTCGTGGCTGTATTGCCTTCTAGCGGATACGGATATGTAGAAGCCTTGCCGAACATGAAACTAGCCCAGGTCGTGAAGGCATTGAACAACGCATTGGCCTATTTTGGCGGTGTACCATTAGGGGCCAAATCCGATAATATGAAACAGTGGGTATCGCGTAGCTCGCGTTACGAGCCCACCTTTACTGATATGCTGGAACAATGGGCCAGCCACAACCATATTGCCCTTTACGCTGCCCGCCCACATAAACCCAAGGACAAGGCGGCCGTGGAGAATTTTGTTAAAATCACCTACCGCCGTATTTACGCCCACTTACGTAACGACACCTTCCATAATTTGGCTAGCCTCAATGCAGCCATTAAAGAGAAGCTGGCATTGCATCACCAGATGAACTTCCAGAAAAAGACGTTCAGCCGCCTGGAATTATTTACTGCCCAGGAAGCCCCGCAGCTTCAACCTTTACCGGAATCACCCTATCAAGTCCGGCACTACACCAAAGCCAAAGTCCAAAAGAACTATCATGTGGTCATCGGTGAAGACTGGCACTTTTATAGCGTCCCGTTCCGCTACATTGGCAAAGAGGTGCGGATTGCTTATTGCGAAGACACTGTTGAGATTTACCATGATAACCAGCGGATTGCCTTGCACAGCAGGAATTATCGGAGCCATGGATATACCACTTTGAAAGAGCATATGCCGCAGGCACATCAGGTTGTGTCCAGGCAACAGGGCTGGGACCCGGAATACTACCTGAGAAAAGCCAGCGAGAACGGTCCCTGCACCTACGAGTTCTTCAAAAAGGTCATGGATAGCAAACTAATCATCGACCAGTCCTATACTTCCTGTCTAGGCCTGTTAAGACTGATCAAATCCTATGGGGCCGTCCGGATGGAAAATGCCTGTAAGCGCGCTTTAACGGGTTATAAGTTCAGTTACATCGCTGTAAAAAACATCCTGGACCATAATATGGACCTGATCCAGGACCTGGAAAGTAAGGAATACCGTATCCCTGAGCACCCTAATCTAAGAGGGCCCGAAGCCTATCAAGAATAATTATTATCACTATAACCTGTTCAAAATGAATACACAAAACACCCTGGACCTATTAAGGTTGCTCAAACTGGCCGGCATGGCAAAACGCTATGAGGCCGTTCTCTCATTACCTGTCCACGAACTGGTCGATGTACACTCCCTGGTTGGCGTCATCACACAAGCCGAAGTCGAATATCGGCAACATGCAAAAACCTCAAAATACCTGAAGGCCAGCAAACTCCGCTACAATGCCCTGCCGGAAGACATCCTGTGCACACCCGACAGAGGGATTATAAGGGAACAAGTTCTGAGGCTGTCAGACGGAATGTTCATCGAAAAGGGAGAGAATATCTTGATAACGGGTGCTACCGGCTGTGGCAAGAGCTTTTTGGCCTGCGCCTTGGGCCGTAGTGCTTGTCTGCTGGGATTACGGACCCAGTACTTCGGGATGAACAAATTCCTGGACGCCCTGGCGCAAGCCCGGCTTGACGGCACCTATCTGAAATGGATCAGGGCGATATCAGCAAACAAACTGTTGATCCTGGACGACTTTGGGTTAAAGCAACTGACCAACGATGCTAGGATCGCCCTGCTGGATATACTGGAAGACCGCTACGGCAATGGTTCTACAATCATAACCTCGCAACTTCCAGTGGACAACTGGTACAACTTCATAGACGAGCCAACGCTCGCAGATGCGATCATGGACCGGCTCTCAGCATCCGCTCATAGAATTGCCTTAACTGGAAAATCACTGAGAAAAAGAAAAAATCAGTAAGTTTAAATTATCACTCTCGCTCAGTGCCATTAAGCCACTTTTGGGTGGCGTACTTTGCTCAGGAATTAATGGCGTCTTTTGCCCAGGAACACTGGAGTACTTTCGCAGGAATATCTAAAAAAGGTCATAATAAATTCCTTATCATCATTGTAGATGATTGATTTTACCGGGCCTGACTGAATAAAATAGAAATGCTGGCGCACTTTATCAGCTTTAAAGCAAAAACTCTCCTTTGTAATAAGTTTTTGCTTTAAAAGCCTTTAATAAATTCGATTTAGCATTTGTATCAATAGTAATTATGCTATTTAAAAGGTTGTTTAGGTCTGTCATTTCTATACTGCTTTTTAATACTTCTTTAACTCGCTTCAATATTCAAGAAATGAGGAAAAACACTCCATTAATACCAAATCACTTTTCGTCAGGTGACTTTACTGAATGGGCAGAAATGCACTTTTTACAAGCCTACCTTATAATAAGTCAAGATATTTGAACTGATCAAATTGACCAAGCAGGCTTCATTGAAGAATGGTTATTTTGAAGGTATCTTATGCTTGGTTGAGTATTCTGGTTTTGAAATATTCGATACCTCTTGCCCTTTGTGAAAATATGTAAAATAACAGCGTGACGTATCGGTATACTGCTTTGATACAAGACTACAAGGCATAACTGCCTACCGTTGAGGGATAAATTACTTATTCTGCGTTCAAGGTTATTTATTTTTTGCAAACACTGTACAATAGCCGGCATATTTCTTTCAAAGCCACCAGGTAAAAAAATTCAGTAGACCCGCTTTTTCGTCGCTTAGATTTTTAAAATCATGGATCTTTTTGCAGGAATTCTTAGAAAGGTTCCCTTTTTAGCTCCAATCCATTTATCTACAATGAGTATCGACGTAGTTCCTTCTAATCCATAGAATATTTCGTCGTTGACATCGTGCTGGTGGGCAACTGATCCGTCGGACTCAGGTTCTAGCCACCATCCTAAAATACTATATTTTTCATCTGTTTCGACACAAAGTAGAGTAAAGGCTTTAATTGCTTTTGTTATAAGAATTGAATTACTTCGATTGTATTAACCTTTATACTCATGGAATTCACTAATGGTCCAATAGTAACCGTCAGGATCTCTAAGTGAAAATTCGTTTTTGGTTGAGTTTGGATTTAATTGGATTTCTTCTTCAATAGGATAGCGCATTTTCTCGACATTCTGTCGAATATCGTTCAAGTTGTTAGTCCTGAAATAAAGGATAAGACCGTTTCCGGGAGCGATAGCCGGGTTTATCATAGTAGGGTGCCCATGTTCTCCCCATTTATGAAGACAGATTAGAACATCATCATTTTCAGACACCAGGATATCAAATTTATTTCCTCCATGCCTACTTCTGCATCGAAATACTTCTTGGTACCATTTAGAGCTGGCTTCGATATCTTTTACAGCTATTATTGGGTCGACTTTTATCATCGCATAGCTTTGCTTTTTAACCTGAGTATTCTACCATACCTCATGCAGCGTGAATACGCAAATCACTATTTTACTGGTCACAGCCCCTAAAACAGAACTGTTAGTGACCCGTTATTGTTTTGCTTCTACAACAGCCAGATTATTTATAATTTTCCATTCGTTGTCAACGTCAAGCACCAGCGAGTTGTACGACAAGAAATCGTTTTCAGCACTTTCCAAACGTAGCTTTACACTTGCGATAGTGCTACCCTCGTCAATACTTTCAATTTTTATTTTTCTGGGGAGCCCACCGAAAATGCCTTCTCTGATATTTGAGAGATATTTTTCTCTATCGATTATCGTAACCCCCGAAGTTCCCATAAATCCGTTATTGGTTACTCTAAAGTCCTTATGCAAAACTTTGTCTAATATAACTGTATCCCTATTATCGCCGCCTTTAACAAAATTTATAACCGCCTGCTCTATCTTTTCTCTCGTATTCATAATTCTTATTTCAATTTCCTTTCAAAAAATTCAATGGTACGTTTCCAGGACAGTTCCGCTGCGGCTTTTTCATAACGGGGCGTGGTATCATTGTGGAAACCATGATTTGTTTGAGGATATATATAAGTGGTATACGCTTTATTACTTGCTTTCAATGCCGCTTCGTATGCCGGCCACCCGGCGTTATAACTGGTATCCAATTCTGCATAATGCAAAAGAAGCGGAGCCTTAATATGAGGCACATCTTCCACTGGTGGTTGTCCCCCGTAGAAAGGTACTGCGGCAGACAAGTCTGTGATTTTCACGGCCATTAAGTTAGCTATTGTTCCTCCAAAACAAAAACCTACTACTCCAATTTTCCCATTGCACTTTTCATGGTCTTTCAAATAGTGATATGCAGCAATAAAGTCTTCGAGCATTTCTTCGGTAGTACGTTTACTATGCATTTCCCTGCCTTCGTCATTACTACCGGGATAGCCCCCAAGCGGAGTTAGGGCATCAGGTGCAAGTGAAATAAAGCCTTCCAGAGCCACCCTTCTTGCCACATCCTCGATATGCGGGTTAAGCCCCCTATTTTCATGAACCACGATAATTCCCCGGAATTTCTTATTTAAATCGACCGGAAGCGACAGCAAAGCTTCTATATTTCCACCTCCTTTTGGAGACTGATAGCTCACATACTCTGATTGTATCCGTGGATCCCCGGGTGTAACCTGAACCTTTCCATCATAATCAGGCATTAAAAAATTTAACAGATCGGAAGCAGTCATCCCGCCAGCGGCATGTTCAGAAAGCTTCCGGGTAAAGTCCTCTTTGTTCAAACGGTTATGCACATAATCGTCATAGAGGTTAAATACTTCCTGTGAGATGTCTTCTTTTTTGATTTCTTTCATATAGTATCTATATAATTATTAAAAAGAGTGCTGTTGATCGAAAATGACTAAATCTGTTCGAATAGCAACGTAGCCGGTTTTCTCACTTTCTTTGAAGATTGATTTAAATCCTCTCCAGAGCGATAACCTACTGCTGCAATCACAACTGCATTAAGTCCTCTATCGGTAAATTCTAAGATGTGGTTGTATTTATTCGGCTCAAAGCCATCCATTGGACAAGCATCTATTTTGAGTTCGGCGCAAGCCATCAGGAGATTTGATAAGGCAAGGTAAGGCTGCATCTTTAACCAAGTCATCTTTTCTGCCTCAGGCTTCTCCGAAAGTTTAGCTTTCATAAACTCTGCATAGCCTGTTAAACTTTCCGGGTCTGGTTCCTGAACTTCTGCTTTTAATTGAATATAATCATCAATAAGTTTTGATTTTACATCCGTAAAATTACAGAACACAAATAAATGAGCACAGTCTTTAATTTGGTGCTGGCCTGATGACACCACTCGCAGTTTTTCTTTTAGTTGCCGGTTATCAATACTGAGAACTTTATACAATTGTACTCCGTAAGATGAAACTGAAAGACGGATTGCTTCTTTCAATTTCTCCAAATCTTGTCCGCTTACTTTTTTTGCCGGATTAAAGCTTTTTGTAGCATATCGACAGTTTAAATTTTTGAGCATTTCATAACTAAATGTCCTGATTCAGAATATAATTTTTAATAGTGAAGTCTTCTTTGAAACCCAGTTTATCATACAGGCCTTTTCCCATGACGGAGGCTTGTAAGATAATGTAAGAGGCTTCGAGGGTTGCAGCACGGTTCAAGACAAACTCCATAATTTCCTCAGCGAAACCCATTCTTCTCCTTTCCGGGATAACACCTACCCCGTAGACCCCAATTACATCGTTTGTTTGATAAACCATTGCCGTTCCTACTGGCTCTCCCTGATATGAAGCCAGATAAAATTCTATATCCTTATATGATTTTGTGGGAAGTTCTTCGCTTATCCGGTAGCCGAAGGCTTTCGGATAAACCTCTGCCCATACTTTCGCCTGTTCTGTACTTAAAACTCGTGCAAATTTTAAGTTCAATTGCTTTTTAGAGCGCTCTTGTAGTTTAAAAGACATCCCAATCAGCAGAGATCTTTCTGTAAAGCCTGCACGCTCTAAAATCTGACATGATGCACTTTTATCTATATCCCAATAGGGAACCACCAAATTTTTTGAGTTCGAATGGATCTGATCTTTAGCGGCTTCTGCACTCTCTTCTGTTATTTCTTGCCGGAACCAGAGGCGATTGGGCCAATCTGAATTCTCGACATAACAATAATTTAAGTTATCCGATTCAAAGCAGTATCCAAACGGCTTAGCTGCTTGTTGCCAAAATGAAAGCAGGTTATCAATATTGGCTTCTACGATATTCATCGTCTCTTTCATTTCAGTTTGATGAGTAATATTCCTGCCAGCATAAATGTTACACCTATTAATTTCCTAAAGGTTGACGGCTCGCTTGCTAAGTTTAACCAACCGTAATGGCCTGCCACAACAGCGAAAATCAACTGTCCGGACAGTCCTATAGAAATCATGGTTGAGAGGCCTAACTTGGGAATGATATAATAATATAGACTAATACCGAGCACACTAAAAAGTCCGCCGATAAACCATAAATAAAGAGGAACTTGTTTTATTGTACCCGGGCTCGGTAAAGTTTTTACCGTAAGCAAAACGATAGTCAGCGCGAACGCCGTACTGCTGACAGATTGGGCAACCGAAGCTAAAATAGGTTTCTTTAATATTTCACCCAAATGAGCATTAAAGACTACCTGAATAGCCAAAAATACACCTCCGATAAATGCTAAGATCGCCAGGAAGAATTGATTCATAGGCCAAAGGTAGGCTGATGGATTTACGGCGCCCTTTACATATGTTGATTCGGCTCGTTTATTTTAAATCTTTCCTGATCCTGCTTAGCTGAGTTGGGGTAATGCCGAGATGTGAGGCAATATGTTGCAGTGGAATTCTTTGGTCGACATTAGAATGTTGCGTGATAAATTTCAAATAACGGACCGTTGCGTTTTCTAATACCAGCGACACTTCCCTTTGTTCTTTTTCTATAATCCAGTTGCGTTCAAGGTAGGCAATATAAAAATTCTTCAAGTCATCGTTGTCGAAGATCAACTCCCGGTATTTATGATATTCCATACTGATAATTACGGAATCTTCTAAAGCTTCCAAGGTAAATGTTGAAGGTGTTTTTTGCATGGCGGACACCTTTGAGCCTGCAAAATCATTCTCTAGGAAAAGATTTTTGTTATAGATATTCCCGTTCAGATCTGCACAAAAAGCTCTTAAAATACCCTTACATATAAAGTAAAGTTTACGTGAAATTTCACCTTCTCTCAGTACAATTTCGCTCTTTTTAGGAGTTTCAAATCGAACTATCTCAAGGATATGAGACCAGGATTGTTCGGAAATGGGAGAATAACTCTCAAACTTCGATTTCAGGACTGATGTGTACCTATCTTCGTCAATCATATTGAAGTAAATTTACTTTTTATCATAATTTCTCTTTCTTAGGTTTCATCTAACGGATGTTCTGTCGGCGTGTCTCGTTGGCGTCTCATCGGTAAAATATAAGTGTTTGCCGATCCAGGAACGTTACTGTTCGCCCTAGGCGAAGCTTCTTATAAGCAAAAATACCCAATTCGGCGGTTAAGTCTGCATTGCGCTTTATTATGTTAGAGGTTGTTATTTGTGAATTTGATAGGCTGGCTTTATCCTATCCGGCAGCGAGCATTTTAGTGAATTTGCCTGTGTCCAATCGGGCTAGGTCAAATATTGGTAGGCCTTTTTAATATATCACCAGTCTCATTGAACGTCCGGTTTGGTAGGTATGGGATGACGGCCAAGATTCTGGACCAAACCTTGAAGAAGCGTTCTCAAATTGTCGTCTCACAAATCAATGTCTCATTTTCATGTAGCGTCCTAAAATAAGTTTACATTTTCGAATTGAATTTAGTAGTTCATGCTTATAGTCCTACCATTGGTTTACATTATCTCAACTAAAAATCAGCTGGCGATTTCAGATCTACTTCCCTTTTCTTGTAGTAATTCTTCCAGCGTCTTCGCAAGTCACCCGTCTGCTGATGGGCTTGCTGCGGGGTCATCATGTCACAACTGCTATGGGGGCGTAATGAATTATAGATCAGGACAGCTTGGGCAATCCCTTTTTTGGCTACAGCCAGGTTAGGATAGTGATCGGCTAATAGCTCCTGTTTCAATATCCCGTTCACCCGTTCCGCGATAGCGTTTTCCAATGGATCTCCACTTTGCGTCATGCTGATTTGGATGGTATTATCCTTTAAAAGATTGACATACTCCAGGCAACAATACTGCACGCCCCGGTCGCTGTGGTGAATCAATCCACTCGTGTCCGGGCAGTATTTCAAGGCCATCGACAATGCTTTTAGGCTGCCCATCGCACTCAGCGTTTCCGATACACAATATCCGACGATTTTTCGGCTATAAGCATCGGTCACTAAGCTCAAGTAAGCAAAGCCATCACCTACCAAAATATAAGTTATATCGCTCACCCATAATAAGTTGGGCGCCTTGGGTACATACTCACGTATCAGATTCGGGTACTTCTTCTGCCAGTGATTAGAAAAGGTAGTCTGAACCTTACGTCGACGCTTTTTTACTAATAGCTTATGCTCTCGTAGCAAGTCAAATAATGCATCTCGACCCATCTTTAGCTGGTGTTCCTGGACAAAACCCTGCATCAGCACGAGTAACTTTCTGGTGCCTAATCGGGGTTGCAGCGAGCGGTGGAGCAACACTTGCTGAATAACCAGCTCGGCTTCGAAGCAGGCCTGGCTATTATTTTTTTCGAATTGATAAAATGCCTGCCTACTATAACCAAGCAGTGCACACAACGCTGACAGGCTTTGTCGCTTTCCGTTGTGCCTCACTTTTTCGACCGCTTGGTGCCAAACTTTTTTCGGATCGGGACTTGCAGCTCATTCTCGGCAATATCGAGCATGGCATTCAGCAGCTTATTGCGTAGTTGTTCCTGCTCCAAAAGTTTTTGGAGTTTCTCAGCGGTGGGCGGTTGATTGAGTTTAGGCTTCATGAGATCTGAAGATAAGACCACACCTTTTAGTTTAGCCTGTTGTTGCGCTTGATACTTGAGCACACACCGATTTATGGTGGCTTTACTGATGCCATACTTCTTCTCCAGTTGCAGGTAGGTGCACCCACCCAGCAAGTATTCTCGTACTACTTTTTGTCGTTTGTTCATTTTACAGCTCAGTTAGGCTGTAAACCTATTTTAGGACATGACATCAGAAATTAGCTGAGTTGATGAGACATTTACATTCCCAACTACGTTGAGATTTCGCCTTCAGGAATGACCTGCCAGTAGATCAACAATAACCTTTGTTTATAGGAGGCAGGTGAAAATTTAATCGGTGGTATTTCCGTACTCTCCGAAGGCTTCATTTTTCTATTCCCGTAATTCCTAAAACAGGCATTTCATGCATTTTTTAATTACGCAATAGTGGTACAGTAAAACAAATTATCGAATACTACGAACTGGCAGGTTAAACTGTACTTTGAATGATGTTTGGATACTCTTGACTTTGAAGACAGGGCATACCAGTGTCTGCCGTTCCATGCTCTTGAGAAGCATATTGCAAGAGAAATTATCATAAGGGGCTACCCGGCCCTTCGATATAAAAGCTGGAATAAATGAAGATGGTTATAGGAACATCAAGAGGTGTTACCGTAGTCGGCAGGTGAATTTACCTATTGGGGCGAACAATCTATGAGCACATCAACATTATGTTGAAACGTAATAGAAATTGAGTAGGCTTCAAGTTGTCTTATCTGTGCAATGTTTATCAAGTTTATAATATCAGATTCGAACCGTCGGCCTCTTGTATGCCAAGAGGGTTTGGTTCTTCGCTAAATACGTTAACCTGCTATTTGTGATCTTCAACGAATGCAAGTAGTCAATGACAGCTGCAAAAAGGAAGGTTGGTTGCAATAAATAGATGCTTAGGAAAGTTTTGTTTCGGCGTTGTTCAAGCCGATTTCCGCTAAAAAACTATTGCAACTTTTATTGCAACCAAAAGAAAAAGGACTTAGCTTTTGAAGCTAAGTCCTTGATTTCCAAGTGGGCCCACCTGGAATCGAACCAGGCACCTACTGATTATGAGTCA
>NZ_JAASQJ010000007.1 GCF_011762185.1 Dyadobacter arcticus | reverse complement strand
TGATACTTGGATCAAACCTGGTAAAGTAGGTAGTCGCCACAATACCATTTATAGCAAAAGCATCCCCTAACAAGGATGCTTTTTTTTGTGTGTAAGTGGCCTGGTATCACCGCATCCCAGCAGGCTGGGATTACGCATCCCGGATCAAACCTGATAAAGTAGGGCGGGCTGCGTAGGTAGTCGCCACAATACTATTACCAAAGACCATCTTAAAAGGACGGTCTTTTTTGTTCTGAGGACTTGTTGGGTAGAAACGCTTAGTCCCGACGGCTTGCTCCGCACTCAGCCACAGCGAACGCGTCGAAAAGCAAAATCAGTTAAAAGATATATACCCAATGTACTTAATAAGCATAAAAAAATGTCACCTCTTAAAGTGACGTTTGGGTATTTCTAAGAAAATTTGACTAGTAGACTAATAAACAAAACGTTTTGATCTAACTCCCGCACCAAGCATTTCATTTACAGAACGTACAATTCCTGCGGTGTCTATTCCGCACTCTTGATATAATTCATTCGGTTCACCATGTTCTATTACTATATCAGAAACACCCAACCTTTTAACATTGCTGTTATAACCATTATCAGACATGAATTCAATCACAGCGCTTCCAAAGCCACCTTGCAGACAACCGTCTTCAAGTGTGACAATACGATCGAAACGTTTGAAGATTTCATGCAATAAAGCCTCATCCAAAGGTTTTGCGAACCTCATATCGTACAAACCCACAGAAATACCTTGAAGTCTTAATTCCTCGCATGCTTTTTGAGCAAAATTTCCGCCTGGTCCGAGTGACAATATTGCAAGATCATTGCCTTCCAGAACTTTCCGCCCGGTTCCTATTTTCACTTCTTCAAAATCTGTTTCCCATTGCGGCATAACACCAGAACCTCTCGGATAACGAATGGTAATCGCGTGCTTTCCTGATTGAAATGACTGCAGCTGGGCTGTAAACATCATATTTCGTAGTTCTTGCTCATTCATTGGAGAAGCAACCACCATGTTAGGGATACACCGCATGAAAGCAATATCATACAGTCCGTGATGGGTAGGGCCGTCAGCGCCTACAAGGCCGGCCCTATCGAGGCAGAAAATCACAGGTAACTCCTGAATGCAAACATCATGAATAACCTGATCGTACGCTCTCTGCATGAAGGTTGAATAGATATTACAAAACACCACGTCGCCCCGGGTAGCCATTCCAGCGGAAAAGGTTACCGCATGTTGTTCTGCTATACCAACATCAAACGCTCTTTCCGGAATTGCTTCCATCATGATGTTTAATGAAGACCCTGAAGGCATAGCAGGCGTTATGCCGACAATTTTTGGATTCTTTTTAGCAAGTTCAACAATGGTATGGCCAAAAACATCCTGGTATTTTGGCGCTTGAGGAGAGGTGTAACTTTTCTTCTTAATCTCTCCGGTAATTTTATCAAATACACCGGGAGCGTGCCATTTGGTCTGATCCTTTTCGGCTGGGCCATAACCTTTACCTTTTATTGTTAGGCAATGGAGAAGCTTAGGACCGGGAATACTTTTGAGATCATGAAGCACCTCCGTGAGATGACTTATATCGTTTCCATCAATCGGACCAAAATATCTCAAGCCCAACGACTCAAATAAATTACTTTGGCGAAGAATAGCGGTCTTCATGACAGCCTCTACTTTTGAAACAATTTCCTGAGCACTTTTTCCAAAATTGCTCATTTTACCCAGCAAATTCCAAACCTCATCCCTAAATTTATTATAGGTTTGAGATGTAGTAATGTCAGTGAGATACTCTTTTAATGCACCCACATTTGGATCTATGGCCATGCAATTATCATTGAGTATAATAAGCAGATTGGAGTCAGTAGCGCCGGCGTGGTTCATACCTTCAAAGGCTAATCCGGCTGTCATTGCGCCATCTCCTATAATCGCAATGTGCTGACGATCAAGGTTCTTTTCCAGTGCGGAAGCCACCGCCATTCCCAAAGCGGACGAGATGGAAGTGGATGAATGGCCTACGCCGAAAGCATCATAAATACTTTCCTTTCTCTTTGGAAATCCGGATAAACCGCCATATGTCCGATTGGAATGAAAGGTGTCACGCCTACCTGTAAGAATTTTGTGACCGTAAGCCTGATGTCCGACGTCCCAGACCAACTGATCGTCAGGCGTATTAAAAACGTAATGAAGCGCAACGCTTAGTTCAACAACTCCTAAACTTGCACCAAAATGACCGCCGTAAACAGAGACATTATCAATGATAAACTGGCGTAATTCATTGCAAACCTGCGGCAGTAATGAGATGTCCAGCTTTCGTAAATCCTCAGGAGAATCGATTTGAGCTAGTAATTTTCCGGGAGTTATGAGCATACGGCAGGCTATTAAATCAGATTACAAGCAATTGCTTGCTTTAAACACGGACAAAACTACGCAAATAGGGTCTAAATCTGACTTTTATTTTCGCTGGCTAGCTTTGAATAACTTCTGCTTTTCTTCCTTAGTTAAACTTTCATAACCGGATTTAGAGATTTTGTCAAGAATGGAATCAATCTCCGTTTGATCAGGCATTTCAATAGTACCTGACGAAGTCGATGAATAAACACTCGTACTCCTGTAAACTTGTCTCTCACGATAGGTAACCTGCATGGAAGGTCTTTTTCTAAATAGCCGCGACCAGCCAGTAATGACGGCGTAAATAGGTTTGCCCAAATCAGTCCCGTTCTGAAGTGATTTGATAAAAATGTAACCGATAAATGCGCCGCCTAAATGTGCCAAATTGCCACCGGCATTCGGTCCAACTGTTTGGGCAAGTGAGAGTATAATGTAAAATAAGGCAATAAACTTAATTCTTATCGGGCCTAAAAAAATGAGATTAAATGTATAATTAGGCAATAACGTGGATGCGCCTACCGCCACAGAAAATGCAGCAGCAGAAGCACCAAGCATCCTCGAACCTTCAATGTGAGCCTGAAAATACGGCAAGATGTTGTACAACACAATATAGATTAAACCTCCCGCAATGCCGCCCAGCATGTATAATGCAATTACTCTTTTTGCACCAAGATATTCATCAACAAGCTTTCCGAACCAGTACAGGAAAAGCATATTGAAAAGAATGTGGAAAATATCATCGTGTGTGAAAAAGTATGTTATCAGTGTCCAGGGTTTATACAGAAACTCGCCTGTTGCAGCAGGCAGCTGCAATGTATTTATAACCGCGAGATAGCTTTGGGAAGATTGAGACAGAGTCAGGACAATCTTGAGAAGCAATAATACAAGAAATACTGCCGTGTTTGCTAAAATTATCTTTACAAGTGCATTCTCCGATTTAGCGAATTCCCTTTTTACGTCGTCAACAATATTGCTCATCTTTTCAGTAGAAATTTGTTTTTTGCGTACCCCAGTAACGCAACAATATATATGCAAATAGCATTCCTCCTATATGCGCGAAATGCGCAACATTATCTGACTGAGCATTTTGAATCCCCGAGTACAATTCGTATAACCCATAAAAGGCTACGAAATATTTAGCTTTTATCGGAAATGGAACGAAAAGCAGGAAGAGCTCAGTATTGGGGAACAATAGTCCAAACGCCATAAGAATCCCGAAAATTGCTCCCGAAGCTCCTACCATTGGCGTATTGATCAAACGTTCATAATAGCCATTAGCGAAATTAATGCTATCCTGAATATAGTTGGAATTGGCGGGATTTTCTTCAAATTTATTCAAAAAGTCAAGATTGGATTCATAAAGACCCTTTGCATGTTTGCTCATGAATTCCACCAGCCCGTCCGGTGAGGGATTTTGTGTATATATCGCAACAGCATCCCTTACCTGACTATTCTCAAAATAATCAATTCCGGAGAAAAGAAGGCCGGCGCCAATCCCTGTAAAGAAATAAAAGAATAAAAACCTTTTAGGCTCCCACATCCTTTCCAGAAGCGGTCCAAACATAAATAAGCCAAACATATTGCTGAACAAATGGCCAAGGCTACCATGTAAAAACATGTAGGTAACAAATTGATAAGGCATAAAATCAGGCGACAAAAGTGACCTGAGTGCAAATCCGTTACTTAAATTGATAATACTCGAATCGACAAGGTAAAAGAGAACATTCAGAATAAGTAAGTTTCTGACAGTCGGGGTTATGGATAACATATTATATCAAAAAATCAAATTTTACATTCAGTAACTACAAGCGCTATGTTTTTGTTTCTTAGCTTTTAAATATGTTCGTCAGTTTATCCATAGTCAGCAAAACAATAATGGCTTCGCCACCAGGAGTCCGGTTCGGATCACTTGATGCAAAAAGCTGATCGATCAATGTGTGGATTTCGACAAATGATAGCTTTACGGCATAGCGGACGGAAAAGCGCCGGGCCAATGATCTGGACAAGCTTTCCGGTTTATTCAGTTTCAGATCGGAATAGCTTTGTTTCAACTGCTCCACTAACTCTTCAAAAAGGTCCTGTTCGCTTTCTTCTGGTAAGTCTGCTGGTATTCCACGGATGATCAGCTCATTAGCTCCGAAAGCATCGAACTCGAAGCCCAGGCTATGAATTTCCTTTTTGGTCTCCTGAACCAATTGCATATCCGAATGTGTAAGACGAATCCTTTTTGGAAAAAGCAACTGTTGACAAGCCCCGCTCCGATTAATCAGCATTTTACGATATCTTTCGTAGAGTATCCTTTCGTACGCGGCTTTCTGGTCAATCAGCATAATACCGTCCTTTACCTGAGAAAGGATATACCTATTATGTAGCTGGAATAGCATTGCGTCGCTTTCGGGCGCAGCAATAACCTCGGACGCCATTCTATTGATCTTACTCGCCACAGTCTTGGCTTGTTCCTGGTAAGCCGGCCTGGATACCGTTGTTGGGCCAACTTCAAATGCAGCCAATTCACGATTTCGGTCTTCTGTATTTTGTAAACCCTCAAATAACTTACTCCAATTGGTGAGATTGGATCTTGATGGACCATTGTCAGTCTTCTTCGACTGAGCCGCCCAATCAGGCATAACAGTTCTCGGAATCAGATTATGATCGGTTTGTGATGGATTTAGGAAATTGATATTATCTTCAAAATCAATTGATTGAGAAAGGTTATAAACCCCTACTGCCTTTTTAACCGCTGCCATAACGATGGCGTAAACAGACTTCTCATCATCAAACTTGATCTCGGTTTTAGTTGGATGAATATTGATATCGATGTGTGACGGATCAATGTCGATAAAAAGAACATAAAAAGGATGGCTGCCTTCCGGGATGGTGCCGTCGTAAGCGCTGATCACCGCATGGTGCATGTAGCTATGCTTCACAAAGCGATCATTCACAAAGAAGAATTGCTCGCCCCTGGTTTTTCTGGCAAACTCAGGTTTTCCAATGTAGCCGCGTACGTTAATGTAAGAGGTATCCTCCTGGCAAAACGCCAATTGTTCCCGATAACTTTTCCCGTAAATATCAATGATCCTCCGAACAAGCTTCGCTGTCTGCAGGTTGAAAACTTCGGTATCGTTATGATGAAGTGTGAAGCTAACTTCCGGATGAGAAAGTGCAACGCGTTGAAATTCGTCTAAAACATGACGCATTTCAACTGAATTGGACTTAAGAAAATTACGCCTTGCTGGAACATTAAAAAACAGGTTTTTGACTGAAAAGTTGGTGCCTTTCAATGTTGCAATAGCTTCCTGCGTTTTGATTTCAGAGCCGTCAATGCGGATGAGGCTTCCCAGTTCATCCGATTCCTGGCGTGTACGCACTTCAACCTGAGCGACCGCTGCAATCGATGCAAGAGCCTCTCCCCGAAATCCCATTGTTTTTATCTTAAAAAGGTCTTCGGAATGCCGGATCTTCGAAGTCGCGTGACGTTCAAAGCACATTCTCGCATCGGTTTCGGACATGCCCGAACCATTATCAATAACCTGGATAAGTGTGCGGCCTGCCTCTCTAAGTATAACTTGAATATGCGTTGCTTTGGCATCAATGGCATTTTCTAATAGCTCTTTAACCACCGAAGCGGGTCGTTGAACAACCTCTCCTGCGGCAATTTGATTAGCTATTGCATCTGGTAATAAATGAATGATGTCAGAAGATGGCATATCGCGATTGCTATTAACTTTAATATAACAAATAAACAAAAAATTACTTTATAGGGCCGGGTATTTCGGAACGTGCGGAAGTGCGTACTTTTAAAATTTTATTTTGTGATTATGGAATAATTATATTAATTATCGAAATGTTTAACATTAGGCGAACGTTTCGGCGGTAAATTTTTGTTGACTAGAAATAATTTGTATAACTTGTAAGACTAAACTCAGGAATTGTTAACCTATCTCGTTATGAAAGCGCCCATTTTCAAAAGATTCAATTTCACCATGGCCCTACAGTGGCTTATATTTCTCCCGATCATCTTGCCATTGTGCATCATTTTTGGAGCATTACAGGGAATATTGAATATGGTAGAGAAAATGGCCCAGAGAATGTGGATGGATATGGAACTGTAAATAGTTTGACCCTATAAAAGCAAACGAGCCCGGAAATGTTTCCGGGCTCGTTTGCTTTTATAGCTTTAATTAAAATTTCCACCTCACAAAAGCCTCCATTGCTTCGTATTCTGCCAGCCCGAGAGAATCATATAATAGAGCGGTACCCCGGTTACGCTCTTCCGCCCTTTGCCAGAATTCCCTTGAATCCTCCCCTTGAAAAACAACTCCGTCTTTTTGAGACTGATGTTTAAAAATACCCTGGCGCTTCTTCAACACCTGGTCGGGGCTCATTGGGACCGCCATTTCAATTTCATAAATATCCCACTCTGCCCATGCTCCGCGATACAGCCAGACCCAACAGTCTTTCATGAAATTTTTATGTTTAGATCTTTGCAATGCGGCTTCTATCGCATCCCAACAAACTTTATGCGTTCCATGTGGATCAGCAAAATCGCCGGCAGCATAAATCTGATGCGGCTTTACTTCTTCGATAAGATTTTCGATGATTCGAATGTCATCTTCTCCAATGGGCTTTTTCTGAACGGTACCTGTTTCATAGAAAGGCATATCCAGGAAATGCGCCTGGCTGGTAGGAATGCCCACAAACCGGCAAGTGGCCTTAGCCTCTCCCCTACGCAGCAATCCTTTTACCTTCCGGATTTCCGGAGTATCTATCTCACTGTCTTTCGTATGTTTCAAAAATTCCTTTGCGTCCAGAAATAACTTATTTGTATCCGGACTGTCGATATGAAAACCCTTATTAAAGTCAACCACAAAATCTATAAAACGCAATGCTTCATCATCCGCCACGGCAATGTTACCAGACGTCTGATATGCCACATGTACCTCATGACCCTGATCCACGAGCCTCTGAAAAGTGCCGCCCATTGAAATAATATCATCGTCCGGATGCGGGCTGAATATCAGCACACGTTTTTTAGCTGGCTGCGCCCGTTCAGGACGATGCGTATCGTCAGCATTGGCTTTTCCTCCCGGCCAGCCGGTGATGGTATGCTGAAGCTGGTTAAATACGTTAATGTTGATTTCGTAACCCGCTCCATACTGAGCAAGCAAGTCACTCATACCATTATCATTGTAATCTTTATCTGTCAGTTTAAGAATTGGTTTCTTTAAGCTTAATGATAAATGCGTCACCGCCTTCTTAATCATTTTATTATCCCAGATCACTGAATCCACCGCCCATGGCGTTTTGATCCTGGTAAGCTCTGAGGCTGCACTTTCATCTACAACAAAGGTGACGTCTGGATGTGCCTGTAGGTAGGAAGCAGGATTGACTTCGGTTACCGGGCCCTCAACCGCACCACGAATAACAGATGCTTTTCTTTCACCCCAAGCCAATAAAACCACTCGGCGCGCATTTAATATTGGCGCAATTCCTAATGTAATTGCTTTGCGGGGAACATTATGAAGACCGCCAAATTCCATCCCGGCAGCTACGCGGGTTGAATGATCAAGCGTGATCAGTCGGGTGCGGGAATTAATAAGGGATCCTGGCTCATTGAAACCGACGTGTCCATTACCACCGATACCTAGCAGCTGAAAGTCGAGCCCACCGACTGCATTGATTTTGTTTTCATAGGACATGCAATAATCCCGAAGCAATGCTGGCGGAACGGTACCATCCGGGAGGAAATAATTTTCTTTAGGTATATCTACATGATTAAATAACTGCTCCTTCATGAACCGGTGATAACTGTAAATCGAATCCGGCTCCATTTGATAATATTCATCCAGGTTGAATGAAATTACATTTTTAAAGCTAAGTCCCTCTTCCTTGTGCATCCGGACGAGAATAGCATAGACCGTTTTAGGGGAAGAGCCCGTAGCAAGTCCAAGCACACAGGGCTTATTTTCTTTTTGCTTCTGACGAATAAGGTCTGCAATTTCCCTGGCAACCGCATTAGAAGCTTCCTTGGAATCAGCAAATATTTGGGTAGGTATTTTCTCGTATGTTATAGGCTGCCCTTTGGTACCCGACGTGCCTTTCCCATTACTTGAAGCTTGCATCAAAATTGTTTGAGAACTCACCGATTGTTGGCTCATAATATACCTGATTATTTAAGGGTTCAAGAACTGAACAAATACTTGATAATGTGAAAAGTGCACGATCACACGATAGTAATTGGCCACAAAAATACATGGCAAATCAATGTTATTAAAATAATTTAAAAAATAAGTGTTGTCAATATTATGTCGCTTCGGGAAATTACGACTGTAAGGATAAGTTACTAAGTCGAAAGCCTTCGACTTTTAACATAAAGTAAGTGTTATTATTTTATTCCAAAAGATTTGCTCGTATTTTTGCGGCTTATTCAAAGAAACTTCACATCATTTTCTGATACCACCCATGGCTACACTCACCAGCGTTGAACGTGACACAACTATTTTTGATCTGATCAATAGAGAAAAGTACCGCCAGGAGTCTGGAATTGAGCTTATCGCTTCTGAAAACTTCACATCTCGTCAGGTGATGGAAGCGTCAGGAAGTGTATTGACCAACAAATACGCCGAAGGCCTTCCAGGCAAACGATATTATGGCGGATGTGAGGTGGTCGATGAAATTGAGCAGATCGCAATTGATCGCTTGAAAGAGCTTTTCGGTGCGACCTGGGCTAACGTACAACCCCATTCGGGTGCGCAAGCTAATACAGCAGTTTTTTTGGCATGTTTGGATCCTGGCGATAAGATCATGGGTTTCAATCTTGCGCATGGCGGACATTTAACACATGGTTCACCGGTTAATATTTCAGGAAAATATTTTAAGCCCGTTTTTTATGGCGTTGAAGCAGAAACCGGACTGATCGATTGGGATAAGGTAGAGGAGACCGCATTGAAAGAACGTCCTAAGCTTTTGATCTGCGGAGCGTCCGCTTACAGCCGCGATTGGGATTATGAGCGTCTGCGTTCCATAGCCGATCAGGTTGGTGCGTTATTAATGGCTGACATTTCGCACCCTGCAGGTTTGATTGCGAAAGGTCTTTTGAAAGATCCGTTTGACCATTGCCACATTGTTACTACCACAACACATAAAACCTTACGCGGCCCTCGCGGAGGCGTGATTATGCTGCGCAATGATTTCGAGAATCCTTTCGGTATCAAAACGCAGAAAGGCCAGCTTCGTACCATGTCTTCACTGCTTGACTCCGGCGTTTTTCCGGGAACACAGGGAGGCCCGCTGGAACACATTATTGCTGCGAAAGCAATTGCATTTGGTGAAGCATTGAGTGAGGGTTATTACAACTATGCAAACCAAGTTGCCAAGAATGCGCAAGCAATGGCTAAAGCATTTGTTGAAAAGGGTTATCGCATCATTTCGGGCGGAACAGACAACCACTTGATGCTGATTGACTTGCGTACAAAAAATGGACAAGATTCCGGCTTGACCGGCAAGCTGGCCGAAAACACATTGATCAAAGCGGACATTACCATCAATAAAAATATGGTACCATTTGATGACAAATCTCCAATGATTACCTCAGGTATCCGTGTTGGGACTGCTGCAATGACGACCCGCGGCCTTATTGAATCAGATATGGAGCGGATTGTTGATCTGATTGACACGGTTCTAGTTAATCACGATCAGGATGCGAAAATAGCTGCGGTGAAGGAGGAAGTAAATAGCTGGATGAAACAATATCCTCTATATATATAACCTAACTTGTTTTGACTTAGCAAAGTTTTCCTAACTTTGCACTCCAAATTCGAATTATTTGATATGAGCAAGAAAAATACGGACCAATCCGGGCTTGAAATTATAGAGACTCCGGAAGCATTAGCGGGCCAAATCAATAAAGCAGAGGTTTTTTTCGTAAAAAACCGTAAGATCGTGTTAGGTATTGGAGGGGTGATATTGGTTGCTATTATTGCTTTTGTCGGTTACCGTTTTTACATCGATGGTCAGGAAGGAACAGCTCAAAATGCCCTTGCAAGTGTCGTTTATGATTTTGAAGCGGATTCATTACAAAAGGCTTTGAATGGTAGCGGAGGAAATGAAGGGTTGCTTTCAATTGCTGATAGTTATAAAGGAACGGATGCAAGTAACCTTGCTAATTTCTACGCAGGAGTTGCATTATTGAAACAAGGAAAATACGATGACGCGATCAGTCATCTTCAGTCTTTTAGCTCCTCTGATCTATTGGTTCACGCTCGTGCACAGTCTCTGATCGGAGATGCATATCTCGAAAAAAATCAAGCAGCAGATGCTATCTCATATTATCAGAAAGCAGCTGACTACGAGAAAAATGAATATTTCACACCAGTATATTTAATGAAACTAGCTATTGCACAGGAAAAGGCCAATAAACCGGCCGATGCGGTTGCTTCCTATAAACGTGTGATCGACGAGTTTCCTCTTTCCTCGGAAGTTGTAAACGCTAAGAAGTTCATGGGTGTATTGGAAGGACAGGTCGGCAAATAATGGTTATCCATTTCTGATTCCTAAAAGGATAAAGCCGACAGAGGTTTTATCCTTTTTTTATTTATTGATTTTAAACATTGTTAAAAAATACCCAATACGATGTCAAGCGCAGATAAAAATTTAAGCGTATTTAATACAGCCGGTCTCCCGGACATCAGTTCTAAAAAATTTGCCATACTGGTTGCAGAGTGGAACTCCGAGGTTACTGAGAAGCTTTTCGCAGGAGCTTACGACACATTGATTCAGTATGGAGCAATGCCGCAGAATATCGAGAGAGGAAATGTTCCTGGAAGTTTTGAATTAACAACAGGTTCGCAATGGTATGCCGAGCGAAAAGATATCGACGCAGTCATAGCATTGGGTGTGGTTATTCAGGGCGAAACAAAACACAATGATTACATCAACCATGCCGTAGCCCAGGGCTTGACTAATGTGAGTATTAAAACAAGTAAGCCGGTTATTTTTGGTGTATTGACGCCAAATAACATGGAACAGGCGCTTGAAAGGGCTGGCGGAATGCATGGTAACAAAGGAGACGAGGCAGCTATGACGGCGATTAAAATGCTGGGGCTGCGTGGAGAAATCTTTAAAAGTCAGGGGTAGTCAGTAAATGGTCAGATGTTGTCATTTATTGTCAAAAGTGGTGAGGCAGCCTTCATCAAAATATAATGATCCCAATATTCAATTAATCAAATTCACCGGACCGGCGACACGGTCACTTTACACTAAATTATGCAAGTCTGGAAATTTGGCGGCACTTCGGTAGGTAAGCCTGAGCGCATGCACTCAATCCGCGAACTCCTTGACAGTGATCCTAATCGTAAAATAGTAGTGTTGTCTGCATTGTCCGGCTCAACGAATGCATTGATTGCAATTGGTGAGGCAGCCAAAGCATTTGATGATACCAGAGCAGCAGCTCAGATTGAAGACCTCAAGACGCACTACGGGCTTTTTATCAAGGATCTATACGCCACGCCGGAAGGACTTGCAAAAGGTCAGAATATTGTTGACACTGAATTTGGGTACATCAAATCATTGGTTGGCATCAAGCCCTTCACTATCAAGAAAGAGAAGGAGCTTGTAGCGGAAGGAGAAATTCTGAGCACCAAAATGTTTCAGGCGTATTTGGAAGAGAAAGGAGAAAATTCTGTTTTACTGTCTGCCCTGGATTTTATGCGCATCGATGCAGATGGTGAACCAGAACTTTCTACCATCGAGGAGAAGCTGGTGACCATTCTGAACCAGTATACAGATAAGCAGACAATCATAACACAGGGTTTTATTTGTAGAAACCCGCGTGACGAAGTTGATAACCTAAAACGCGGCGGGTCGGATTATACAGCATCATTGATTGGCGGTGCGATCAGGGCAGATGAAATCCAGATATGGACTGACATTGATGGTATGCATAACAATGATCCGCGCATAGTGAAACGGACTTTTCCAATCAGGGAACTTACCTTCGAAGAGGCAGCGGAACTTGCTTATTTCGGCGCAAAAATATTGCACCCAAGTACCATTACACCTGCCAAATTGCGAGGAGTTCCGGTACGTTTAAAAAATACGATGCAGCCGGAAGCGCCAGGTACTTTGATAGCGAATCAGACTTCGGACAGAGAGATCAAAGCCATCGCGGCCAAAGATAACATTACCGCGATTTACATCCATTCTACCCGTATGCTGAATGCTTACGGCTTCCTTCGTAAGGTGTTTGAGATTTTCGAAAAATACAAGACACCGGTAGATATGATCACCACTTCCGAAGTATCGGTATCGGTCACCATTGACAATTCTGAACATCTGGAAAAAATCAGTGCGGAATTGAAGGAATTTGCTGATTTAGAGGAGCATGACCGTGATCAGAACATCATTTGTGTTGTAGGAAACTTCAGTGCGGATAAGGAAGGCATTGCATTAAAAGTGCTGGATGCACTTAAACACATTCCTATACGAATGATTTCGTATGGTGCGTCGGAACACAATCTTTCGCTCCTTATTCATTCCAAGTACAAGTCAGAAGCATTGAATGTGCTAAATGAACGTCTTTTTTATTATGAAGATGCGATGAAGGACATTTTTACAGCTCCCTGATCTTATCCAATGCTAATACTCCCAAACTAATCGCTAAAAGCCAGTAGCTAAAAGCCAGATGTTACAAACCATTTTTATTCGTGAAAACCGTGACCTTACAATCGCGGGACTCAAAAAGAAGCATTTTAAAGACGCTGAACCTGCAGTGGATAGCATCATTGCGTTGGATAGGAAGCGTCGGGAATTACAACAGGAATTGGATGAGACACTGGCATCCTCCAACAACAAGGCCAGGGAAATTGGAGCGCTGATGAAGGCGGGGCAAAAAGAGGAAGCCGAGGCTGCAAAAGCGGAGACAACCGTATTGAAGGAACGTTCTAAGGCGCTCGAAGAGGAGCATAAGTCTGTTGAAAAAACGCTTCTTGAAGAATTGGTGAAGCTACCAAATCTGCCTCACGAAAGCGTTCCGGAAGGAAGGACACCTGAAGAAAATGTTACCATTTTAGAGGATGGTAGCAAACCCGTTTTGCCTCCTGGCGCATTGCCACATTGGGAGCTGATTAAAAAACTCGGAAAAAACCTGGCCCCGATCATTGATTTTGAACTTGGAAATAAAATTACCGGAGCTGGCTTTCCCGTTTATAAAGGCAAAGCGGCCAGGTTGCAAAGGGCCATGATCTCGTTTTTTCTGGATGAAGCAGGAAAGGCAGGTTATACGGAAGTTCAGCCCCCTATTGTCGTGAATGCCGATTCAGGGTTTGCTACTGGCCAGTTACCTGATAAAGAAGGTCAGATGTATCATGATGCCGCGGATGATTTGTACCTGATCCCAACTGCGGAAGTACCTGTTACGAATCTATATCGAGACGTAATTGTGGCTGAAAGCGAGTTGCCGGTTAAGAATGTTGCTTACACGCCCTGTTTTCGTCGTGAGGCGGGTAGCTGGGGGGCGCACGTGAGAGGTTTGAACCGTTTGCACCAGTTCGATAAGGTGGAAATCGTTCAGATCAACAGACCTGAGGAATCATACAAAGCTTTGGACGAAATGGTAAATCATGTGAAAGTACTACTGGAAAAACTGGAATTACCTTATCGTATCCTTCGTCTTTGCGGCGGTGATATGGGATTTACATCTGCATTAACCTATGATTTTGAAGTATGGTCCGCTGGCCAGGAACGCTGGCTGGAATGCAGTTCTGTTTCTAATTTTGAAACGTACCAGGCCAATCGCCTGAAATTAAGATACAGGAATGCTGATAAAAAAACGCAGTTATTGCACACCCTGAATGGTTCTGCATTGGCGTTACCACGTATTCTGGCCGCATTGCTTGAAAATAACCAGCAAGCCGACGGCACTGTGAAAGTACCTGCTGTTTTGGTTCCTTATTGCGGATTTGATGTCATTGAATAAGTCCAATAGATTTGCTGGAAGAAGGCTTTCGTTAATTTGAAGGCCTTTTTTTATTCTCGAGAAGCGCAAAAAGTGGCTGTAATGATTGGGCGTTAAATAAATTTAAATGGCTGACCTTTTGGGGAATGATAGCCAAATGAAGTAGCCTGTCAGGATCACAATCGCCAATTGCATAGAATAGTCAAGAAGCAATTGAGAGGAGGCCCAGGTATCGGAAAGAACCATGTAGCAAGGCATTCCCAGGCGCCACCAGAATGATGGATGGATGACGCAAAGCAAATTGAAAATAAAAATGAGGATTACCTGCTTCTTGTTCTTCCAATCGATCACATCAAAAACGAGCGGCAGCAAGAAGAGGAAAATATAATTGCTATATGCGCTTTGCTGGACGATCATCATGGTAGCATATAAGACAATCCAGACCCTGGAAAGCATGATCCTGAAATCGGCATTGCGAAGCCGCCAGGATGCCAGGCAGGATAACCCGACGGAAATCGCTAATCCAATCCAGTTCCAAAATTTTTCTCCAACGCCAATGCGGTTAAAGAACCACGGGTTAAGAAGGGCAGGAATATTGGGTGCCCGCAATGTCTTAGCTTCATCCAGCGGTTGCATGAATTCCAGGCCAACAGTTGGATACAGAATTGCCAGCGAGGCGATTCCAATTAGTGCAATCGGGATCAGGAAACGGATTTTCTCTTTTTCAAGAATTAAAAGCGGAACAAAGATTAATATGAAAATGGCTTTGGTCATCAGCAGACCAATGGCAAGGATTACCGCATACCATTCGACCCGTAATGTCCGCTCCCTGGCCCAATATGCCAGAATCACAAAAAGCCACATCCAAACGTCTTCCTGGGCGCCAATTACGCAAAGTACAAGAGAGCCAGGCAGCAACAGGTAAATGATTGCTTTAAAAAGGAATGTTCCCTGCGAATGAAATGGCCGAAAGAAATGATAAGATACCAGCAATGCAATACCATCCATAACCGCCATGGTAAGTACGATCATTTTGGGATCATACCAAAGTTTGAGCCATAAACCCAGAAAATATGCATATAGAGGCGAGTAAGGAGACCAAAAATCGCGATAAACGACCTGACCCAGCGAAGCTTTGCTGGCTTCATCCCAAAAGCCGTTTACATCAGAGGTAGGTTCGAATCCAGCAATAAGGTAAATAGCAATGAAAGGAAGCAAACGAAACAGTGCCCAAATTACTGAGAGGGTAATGGAGACGGATTTGCTTTCAAGCCAGTTGGTTAAAGCTTTCTTCCTGAAAAGAACGGCTGCTGTGCATAAAAGGCATAACAGACTGATTACCAATTTAGCAAGAACTATATTCATGCTGAGACAGGGTTTTCAGGAAGCACCACTTTTCGGTAGGTTTCCCTTAAAATCCAGAAAAAGCAAAGCACATTCAATATTTGAAGCAGATACTCAAACAAGAAAGAAGGATTTCCTAACATGCTAAGGGACTTGTATGCAGGTTGTTTGATATAAACCCAAACAAATGGCTGCACGACCGTCAGCCAGTTCAACGCCAAAAGGATAATAACATGAAACGACTTACGAATGTCAATAATTTCAAAGACTACAGCCATTAAATAAGCAATGACATAGGCGCCCATAGCACTTGCCTGGAAGATCATCATGCAAACAAAGCAAGCAATAAAAAGACCGGGAAGTATCTGATTTAGATGTTTATGGCGCGCTTTGAATGCGATATAAGCAGGAATGAAAACCGTAAAAAGCAGCCCGACCCAATTGATAAGTGTGGATTTCTGTTCGTCAACATGAAAAATCATTTCAACAAACGGTCTGCTGACAGAAAACAGATTGGGGGTCATTAATTGCTCGGTGTGTCGGATTGGCATCAGGAAAAGATCACCGATCTGCCAGTATAAGAAGCCAACGGCTGGCAATCCGACTGCCGCCATTACCAGCAGCAGTTTTACGGGTTTCTTTACACTAATAAGTAATGCAGGCAATAGAAAAATGAATGTTACCTTAATCGTCAGCAAAGCCAGCGCATACAGCATGCCTGCACCCACTTCATAGTCAACTGTTTTTTGAAGCGTATAACGCCAGATTAGCAGAGCCGCACCCCAAAACCAGACTTCCTCCTGTCCATCGACGAGGATATACATAAAACCGGCGGGAAGCAGAAGATAGATCATCGCCAATTGCAGCGCACGCGTTGATCGGTTCTTGTAAGTGCGGTATGTCAGCCATAAAATCCCGCTTTCCATGAGAATCATGAACAAAACGATTGAGCGGGGATTATGCCATATCCAAACCGGCAGACTGATCATGTAAGCGTATAATGGGGCATGATAGGACCAGAAATCACGGTATACAAAGCCACCAGCTTTGGCCGCTTCGGCCTTATAAAAAAAGAAGGGAATATCACCTCTTGGATCTTCGTTAATAATGAGGAAAATACCGATCCAGGGAATCAACCGAAGTAAGACAAAACCAAGTCCGAAGGTTAGCTTTTCATTTTCCTGCTGCCACTTTGAAAAAAGGTCGGACCTGCTGATAGTCCAGACAATTCCAAGGGTTAATCCAAGGTTGATGAAAAGCTTAATGTAAAAAATGGTAAGAATGGGCATGAACAATTGTCGTATTGCGGGCGCAAACTTAAGACAACTTTTCCTGAAAATGAGCAGCAAAAGCCAAAGTTTTAATTGGTTAGCATACAGTATGCTTGCATACCTTTTCTCAAAATCATATTTTTGAGAAACATCATTCACTATAATCACCGGTAGCCATGGCTTTTGCCTCACAATTGAACGGAATGGATTTTAACCTGAGCGAGGAGCATCAGGCAGTGAGGAATGCGGCCCGGGATTTTGCACAAAATCAACTTTTGCCTCAGGTGATTGAAAGGGATAACCTACAAAAATTCGATACCGGACTGGTGCAAGCCATGGGCGAACTTGGGTTTATGGGAATGATGGTAGCCCCTGAATATGGCGGTGGCGGAATGGATACGCTTGCCTATGCGATCGCAATCGAAGAGATTTCCAAAATCGATGCTTCTGCCGGGGTGATCATGTCGGTGAACAACTCACTTGTTTGCTGGGGATTAGAAAAGTACGGCAGTGAAGATCTTAAACAAAAGTACCTGACCAGGCTGGCGACAGGTGAAATCATTGGCGCGTTTTGCTTATCCGAACCGGAAGCAGGCTCCGATGCCACATCTCAGCATACCACGGCGGTGGATATGGGCGATCACTATTTATTGAATGGTACGAAAAACTGGATTACCAGCGGCAATACTTCCTCCGTTTGTCTGGTCATCGCTCAGACCCATCCTGAAAAAGGGCATAAAGGAATCAATGTGTTTGCGGTTGAAAAGGGCTTGGAGGGATTTACGATTGGGAGAAAGGAAGACAAGATGGGCATCCGCGCTTCTGACACGCACACCTTGATGTTTTCGGATGTAAAGGTGCCAGTGGAAAACAGGATCGGCGAAGATGGATCCGGATTTAAATTTGCGATGAGCACATTGAACGGCGGGCGCATTGGAATCGCCGCGCAAGCACTGGGTATTGCAGCCGGAGCATTTGAACTTTCCTTGAAATATTCCAAGGAAAGAAAAACGTTTGGCAAGCCGATCAGCGAGCATCAGGCTATTCAGTTCAAACTGTCTGAAATGGCTACCAAAATTGAAGCGGCCCGGCTACTGGTATATAAAGCGGCCCGGTTGAAAGATGAGGATAAAGATTACATCCAAGCGGCCGCAATGGCCAAGCTCTATGCGTCCGATGTTGCAATGTGGGTGACAACAGAAGCGGTTCAAGTTCACGGAGGATATGGTTACGTGAAAGAATATCATGTTGAACGTTTAATGAGGGACGCAAAAATCACCCAGATTTATGAGGGTACCTCTGAAATACAAAAACTCGTCATTGCTCGCGAACTCCTAAAATGATATCTTTTTAGATATAGAATCAATTTTGTTCTAAATCTTGGATTAAAATCATACCAAAATATCACTTTTTTTCACTTTTTTGTTAATCTATACTTGTATTAGTTTTGTACAATTTATTAGATTTGTACAAAAATAGAAACAACGGGCAAAAGGACCCTTAAATATATCAGGTATGGAAGATTATAATAAGATTATTGAGTCATTGGGGGTGAAATTCGTGAAAGCCCGTCATATTCGGATTTTACAGCCCATCACAATCAAGAATTTTTACGATGTACAAAATTCACTTACCATTTTATATGATGGCGAAGTTTCCTTTGGAGCGGAGGAATCGCATAAGGTAGAGGAAGGTGATATGCTTTTCATTCCCGGGGGCAAGCACGCGACGGTGACTTACGGAAACACACAGACCGCAAAAACAGTATCAAATGAGGAGTTCATGACCAATCGGGACAATTACATTGATGCAGGTCATGATCCTGCATTGATTGGCAAATTGCCCAACTCATTTGGACTGATTTCCTTCGAAGCGAAAGTTTTTGATACGGTTAACTTTTTTACATCTCTGGACGTCCCTCCGTTCTTGATTAAACGAGACGATCAGATCGCAGCTACGATCAATCAGATCCTGACGGAAGATATGCTGGATACACCTGGTAAAGGCCGTATCATCAAGATTAAGACCGAAGAGGTCGTTATTGAAATCATCCGGTACATTTTGAAAAACAAACTGTTTGTTGAACAGCTTGTTACCAATAGTACCTATTTTAAGGATCCACGTCTCATTGACATTTTTGCTTACATCAAGGATAACCTGGGAGGTGATTTGTCAAATAAAGTTTTGGCGAACGTGGCGAATGTATCGGAAGATTATGTAGGCCAATATTTCAAAATGCTTACTGGTATTAATCCGCAGGATTATATTGAGTATCAGCGCATGGAGAAGGCTGTTGACCTGCTACGCACTTCAAAAAAGAGTATTCGCGCGATTGGTTCTGACGTTGGTTACAAGGACACCGCTTACTTCTGCCGCAGATTCAAAATGATGTTCGGGATTCCGGCGGGCAAGATGCGCCGTCGCGAATCGCTGATGAATGTTTAGATTGACATTGATTTTATAAGTAAAGAGAACCCTGGCAAGGTTCTCTTTTTTATTGCATTCAAACCCCTTTTGGATTATTTGATTGGTGTTAACTGCACGGCAGCGACCTTCCAACTTCCGCCTGCTTTTACACAAACAGACATATAGGCGAGATCTCCCTGAAAATTATTATTCTGAATCCTGGCGCTTACGCTCCATTGTCCGGAGACTACCACAACGTTGCCATAGTTACGAGTGCTGGTGGCAGTGAGCATTCCTGAGTCGATCACAATGTAGCCTTCTTTGATTGCCTGCTGTAACATCGGGCCGTTGATCGGCTGTCCCTGAAAACCTACAACGGTAAAATCACTTGCCACGAGTCCCGAAATGCTGCTGTCATCTTCTTCCAATAAGGCTTTGAAAAAAAGGTTGGAGCAGTCGGTTCCGTCCATTGGCTGGATTGGAGTGGTCTGAGCATGAGCAAACGCCAGCGAAGCGAGAAAAATAAAGAAAAAAAGAACAGGCTTCATGGAATATAGGTGTTAAGATTGTGTCAGTTTTTTTAATAAAACGGATCGTGGTAAAAAATGACTAAGGTAATTGTAAACATTTTAAGCTGGATAGCAATTTCATGGTTGATCGGCTGTTCATCTCCTCCTGAAAAACTTGGAAATCTTGACTTAAAAAAATGGCGTTCAGACCGAAAAGGTTGTAACAATGTTCGATCGACATTACAGAACGATTTCAAAGCGATTCAGGGCGAGTTAAAGGGCAAATTTGCGGACGATATTGGCGAAATATTAGGCCGGCCGGACATACATCAGCTGGGAGAGAGAAACCTGAAATATTATGTCTATTTTTTTGAAAAGGGACCTCAATGTGAAGATATCAAGGCGAAATCAGCAGCAGCAAAAGTGATTTTAAAATTTAATGCAGTCGGCTTGCTGACAGAAATTACTTATCAGGACCGCCCTCTCTGATTTAAACGTAGAACTTCTTTATCCTGATCAGCTGTTCGACAGCTTCGGGAACCATGTAGCGGATCGAAAGACCTTTTTTCAGGCAAGCCCTCAGGAATGTTGCTGAGATATCCAACAAGGGAGCCTCTATGAACTTTACAGCGGGATTCTCAGCAAAATTGTGAGATTTAGCATTTGGACGCGGATAAACATATAAACCGGTGTATTCCAGAATCCTTTCGTAATTTTTCCAATTAGGGAATTGCGCCAGGTTATCTTCACCCATAATCAGTCTGAATTCGTGCTGCGGAAACTTCTCCTGAATCCGGATCAGCGTATCAATGGTATAACTAGGTTTAGGCATGTGAAATTCGACGTCAGTGACCTTCAAAAGCGAATTATCGGCAATCGCCCGCTGAACAAGATCATAGCGGTCAAACTCATGTAATAAGCTATTGCTTTTTTTGAAGGGATTTTGCGGGCTGACCACAAACCAAACCTGTTCTAGATCAGTAGTTGTGGCCATGGTATTGGCAATGATCAAATGGCCTACATGTATGGGGTTAAAAGATCCAAAAAAGAGGCCTATTTTCATTTGATTATGAAGCAATGAATTCCATTACTATTTCTTCCGCCCTCTCTAGCGTTTCGACAAGGTTGTCGTTAGCCAATGTAATGTCGAATTTGTCCTCAAAGCTGAGTTCGTAACGTACTTTTCCTAACCGGGTTTCCAGGGATTTTTCGGTTTCAGTGCCTCTTTCACTTAATCTTCGGATAATCTCTTCTTCGGAGGATACTTTGACAAAGATAGCAAGCGCTTTCTCCCGGTAAATTTCTTTCAGCTTCAAACCGCCTTTTACATCCACATCGAAAAGGACGTGTTTTCCTTCGAGCCAGAGCCGTTCGATTTCCGTTTTGAAAGTACCGTAGTAATTGCCTGCATAAACTTCTTCCCACTCAGCAAACTCATTGTTGGAAATACGTTCGCGAAAGTCTTTTTTTGGCAGGAAATAATAATCTTTTCCATCAATCTCATGCGCACGTCGCTCACGCGTAGAGGCTGAAACGGAGAATGCTAGAAGATCTGGAAATTTATTTAAAAGATGTCTTACGATGGTAGTCTTGCCGGAACCGGAGGGAGCAGAAAATATAATTAGCTTACCTTTCACACGAACAGATTAGCTATTGATTTTAGATATAATTGTGTTTAAAATACTTTGGGGGCAGGGTTTTTTCTCGATTTTCAAATTAAGGGAATCCTTAATGCATTTTTCCAGACGATATGACTCAATACAAGGAATGCATTTATCCATATTTTCACGGAAATGATCCTTCTCCGCTTCCGTCGCCTCATCATCCAGAATAGACTGAATGATTTTCATACATTCCGCATGATGCTCGCACGTATGCTTCATGTTTTGTTTTTCCGCTCCTTCTTCTACCGAAGGCGTCGTAAGAGATGCATTCATTACTTGAAATGAAATAAGAATTATGGATAGTAAGTACAGTTGTACCCTATAACCGAATAGGTTGCAAAAAAAGTTTCACAACTATGAATCATATCCCATCGAACTTGCATAACTCTTGAGTTTTTCTTTCAATAAGTTACGCGCACGGTGCAGGCGTGACCTTACGGTACCAATTGGAATATCCAAAATTTTGGCCATTTCCTCGTAAGTAAACCCTTCAATATCACAAAGAATAATCACTGTCCGAAAGTCAACCGGCAATGCATTTAATGCATTTGCAACTTCATCACCAATCAATTCCTGTACCGCATCCGCACGAAGGTCCACCGTGTAAGTGGTGTCTGACGCTTCCTCAGAGTTGTAAGTAGTTTCTACTTCCTGGTAGTCAACTTTGGAAGGCTCCTTGCTTTTCTTACGGTAATCATTAATGAAGCTATTCTTTAAAATCCTGAAAAGCCAGGCTTTGGCATTGGTGCCTTGTTCAAAGGAAGAAATAAAACGGAAAGCTTTCAGGTAAGTGTCTTGCACCAGGTCATTTGCATCGTCTTCGTCCATAGTAAGGCGAAAAGCAAAGTTGTACATGGAGTCAATGTGTGGCATGAATTCACGGTTAAATACCTCATAACGAAGGTCGTCCGTGTATTCATTAGTCGTGAGCTTTTCTGACATGGCAACTAACATAGGAATGCTGAATTTACAAAGATTAACAACAGCTCCAAATCGAACTAATTAAATATTGATGAATGGCTCTTTGAAGCTATATACAACCATTGCGTCACGAAAAACTAAAAATTAAGCGGAGTCCTAATAACATTCAGGCCAACTTCAGAATCCTTATTTTAATGTATCAACATCAAATTTCGAGCCAAAAAGTTGTTCGCGCCAAAATGTCATACTAGCGTTTGGAAAAAAGTTCCAGCAGGATAACAAGCAGCGTGGTGAAGAGTGCGCTGGCCCCAATGCGGATCAGTGTGTAAAGGATCATCCCAAAATGATTCATTTCCATGAAAAAGAGCATGGCGTGGTGCAAAAGGATCAGCGGCAAAATGTATGCGAGAAATGCACCCAGTCCTTGTGCCCTAATGCCGACCTCGGCCCTTTCCGCACCTCTGGATTTCATCTGGTAATGAATGAGGAAAGGACGCAGATAGGCAATGAGTACCGACGCGGATGCATGCATTCCAAATGTGTTTGAAAACACATCGACCGTGAAGCCTATTCCAAATGCGATCAAAAGCAAGTACATCCGGTCAATGTCAGCTGGAAGTAGCAGTACGCCTGCAATGTAAATAAAACAAAAGGCGTAATTGAACAACACAATATTTCGCATGAAGAAGATCTGCAAGAATAAATAGAGCAGGATCATCAGGGAATATTGTATCGCTTCGCGTAAACTCATCGCTTTTCTAGAGTACGGGATTGAAGAATTTCCTGCTCCCCAAGTTGTTGATTTTGTACCACATAAACATATGAGAGGTTTCGGAAATCAGTGGCCAGGTGCAGGGTAATGTTATAAAATGTCTGGTTTGGGTGTACTGTAACACTTTCTACTTTACCCACCATAATACCCGGAGGGAAAACAGAATTCTGGTCAGAAGTGACAGCAGAATCGCCTTTGAAAATTTTGGTGTATTTCGAGACATCAATCAGATCGATGATCCTCGGGTCTTTACCAGGCCATTTGGCATATCCGATTTCCTTACTCCGGACCAGTTTGGTGGATACCATAAATTGAGAGTGAAGGATCGAAGTGATGACAGCGTAATTGGCAGAACAAAACCGAACCTTACCTACTACGCCAGTAGCCGAAATGACACCCATGCCGGGTTTAATCCCATCGGCTGTCCCTTTATCTATGGTCAGCACATTGTTGGGCTTGTTGGTTTCATTATCAACAACTTTTGCCACCGTGTAAATAAAACGGGAAGCAAAAACGGAATCAGGAACATATCCAGCAGGAGAATCTATCGGTTTCTTCTGATTAAGGGCAGTGACCATAGCGTGCAAACGTGCATTTTCACTGGCAAGATCTGCATTAATCTCGCCGAGTTTCGTGTATTCCCTTGCTGAATTTGAAAATGCTAGTGTTCTTGCGACATAGTAGTTGGAGGTATTGAAATAGGTTGCGCCCCAATAGGTGTTGCTGCGCACGATAAGCCATATACTGAGCACTTCCAGCAATACAAATACCAAAAAGAAACGATTTCGGACAAAGAAATCAACAAGTTGGAGCATGGGCTAAATGTTCATACGCAGTTCACCAATTGATGAACTGTGAATGATCTGATCCTATGAAATCAGGACAGGCTTGTATAATTCAAGATTTTTCAAGACCTCACCAGTGCCTTTTACCACCGCTTTTAACGGATCGTCGGCAATGTGTACGGGAAGTTTTGTTTTCTGGGCAATACGTCTGTCAAGTCCATGAATTAGTGCGCCGCCGCCTGTGAGGTAAATGCCATTTTTAAAGATATCAGCAGAAAGCTCAGGAGGGGATATTTCCAGTGCTTTCATGACGCCTTCTTCAATTTTTGAAATAGACTTGTCAAGAGAGTACGCTATCTCACTATACGTTACGCGAATTTCCTTTGGAATACCCGTCATTAAGTCGCGGCCGCGGATCTGGTAGTCATCCAATGGAATTTCCAATTCAGGGGATGCTGATCCAATTGCCATCTTGATCAACTCCGCAGAACGCTCGCCAATCAGCAGGTTATGTTCGCGGCGCATATAGTCAACTATATCTCTGGTAAAAACGTCGCCTGCAATCCGTACAGATTGCTCGCAGACAATACCTGATAATGCGATAACCGCAATTTCAGTGGTACCACCACCAATATCGACGATCATTACACCATTTGGCTGGGTAATGTCAATGCCGATACCAATTGCCGCAGCGATCGGTTCGTGGACCATATATACCTCTTTCGCACCTGCATGTTCGCATGAATCTTTTACGGCCCGCTTCTCTACCTCGGTAATTCCTGACGGGATACATACCACCATACGATGCGAAGGAGTAAAAAATCTGCTGCCCGTATCGATCATCTTAATCATTCCGCGGATCATCATTTCCGCTGCGGTGAAGTCTGCAATTACCCCATCTTTTAATGGACGAATTGTCTTGATATTCTCATTTGTCTTCTCGTGCATCTGCATGGCCGTGTGGCCAATCGCTAAAACTTTGCCGGTGGTTTTATCCATGGCAATGATTGAAGGCTCGTTAACAACTACTGTATCTTTATGGATAATCAGGGTATTTGCAGTCCCCAAATCGATCGCTATATCGCTCGTCAAAAAATCAAACAATCCCATATAATTTATTAAAATTTGCGCTCACTTTGATTTCAGGGTGGCAAAATTACAGATTATTAACCACAAACAAAGGCATTTAAAAAATTTAGGCTGACGGGGTCTAATGGGCCAAAAAAGCCTCAGAATGGTAGCCGAAGACCGTAATTTACAAATCCTGCGTACCTTTGTTTTTACTATGGGAATCAGAGCACTTTTGAGTCAGCCGCTGGCTCGGTACATTGTTCAGCGACAGAAAAATTGGATCGCGCGCAGCATTGAAGTTCAGGAAAAATGGAGGAAGGATCTGGTAAAAAAGGCATCAAACACGCAGTTCGGAAAGGACCATTTTTTCAAAGATATCCGCAATTACAACGACTTTAAAGAAGCGGTTCCAGTTCATGATTATGAGGATCTGAAGCACTACATTGCAAGGGTCAAACAGGGAGAAAAAGATATCCTTTGGCCGGGCCAGCCATTATATTTTGCTAAAACTTCCGGCACCACCTCCGGTACCAAATATATCCCCATTTCCAGCGAGTCTATTTCCAATCACATCGACTCCGCCCGCAATGCCATTTTGACGTATATTGATGAGACTGGAAAAGCTGCTTTTTTGGATAAAAAACTCATTTTTCTGTCGGGAAGCCCCATACTGACAGACACGGGAGGGGTACTGACAGGTCGCTTGTCAGGTATTTCGAATCATCATGTGCCCGGCTATCTGCGCGCCAATCAAATGCCCAGCTACGACACAAATTGCATAGAGGATTGGGAGACAAAGCTGGATAGAATCATCGACGAAACTTTGGATCAGCCTATGTCGCTGATTTCCGGGATTCCTCCCTGGGTGCAAATGTATTTTGATAGGATTATTGAACGCACGGGTAAGAAAGTCAAAGACGTGTTCCCGGATTTTTCCCTGTTCATTTATGGAGGCGTCAACTTCGAACCTTATAAAGCCAAACTCTTTGAGTCTATCGGCAAGCGAATTGATTCCTTAGAGCTATACCCGGCCTCAGAAGGCTTTTTGGCTTATCAGGACTCACAGCAGGATGAGGGGCTTTTGTTACTGCTGGATACAGGCATCTTTTATGAATTTATTCCGGTTGAACATTTTTTTGATGAAAACCCCGAACGGTTATCCATAAGTGACGTAGAATTAGGTTGCAATTATGCCGTTATTATCAATAATAATGCAGGGTTATGGGGCTATTCGCTGGGAGATACGGTGAAATTTGTTTCGATTAATCCCTATAAAATATTGGTTACTGGAAGGATCAAGCATTTTATATCAGCATTTGGCGAACATGTGATCGGAGAAGAAATTGAAAAAGCTCTTCGCTACGCAATGGAACGTCACCCGGAAGTAGAAGTCGTTGAATTTACAGTGGCCCCAATGGTAAATTCCGAAGCTGGCGGACTTCCTTATCACGAATGGTTAGTGGAATTTGCAACATTGCCGGTGAACCCTGAGCAATTTGCAGCTGACATTGACCGGCGGCTGACGGAACTGAACATTTACTATAAAGATCTTATTGAGGGGAATATCTTACGTCAGTTACAGTTAACCTCATTGCGAAAAAACGCCTTTATCGACTATATGCGTGCAAACGGAAAGTTAGGAGGGCAAAATAAAGTACCCAGGTTATCCAACGATCGCAAGATCGCGGACGAGCTGACAAAAATGAACCGGTTGTAAGTTTACAAAACGAGATTTGTAAGATGAAAAAAAGAGTAGCGATTTTAGGCTCAACCGGATCAATTGGAACACAGGCGCTGGAAGTCATTGAGGCGAATTCAGAAGTTTTTTCAGTTTCCGTTCTCACGGCGGGCAGCAATGCGGATCTGCTGATAAAGCAAGCCGTCAAATTTCTCCCTGATGAGGTCGTTATTTGCGATAGATCACAATTTGAAAAGGTGAAATCGGCACTTTCATCTTTTCCAATAAAAGTTTACGATGGAGAAGAGGCGCTTATTTCGGTAGTTGAATCTGATTCGGTAAACATTGTATTAACAGCGATGGTGGGTTACGCGGGACTTTTGCCGACCATTCATGCAATAAAAGCAGGCAAACACATTGCCCTTGCCAATAAGGAAACATTGGTTGTTGCTGGTGAATTGATCACAGCGCTCGCCAGGAAACATCAGGTTAATATCTATCCCGTTGATTCGGAGCATTCAGCAATATTTCAATGCCTGGCAGGGGAAGAAAACAACCGCATTGAGAAAATCATCCTTACTGCTTCCGGAGGACCTTTTCGCGGAAAGGATCGTGCTTTTCTGGCCGACGTTACCAAAGCGCAGGCTTTAAGACACCCCAATTGGAGTATGGGTGCCAAGATAACCATCGACTCGGCGACCTTAATGAACAAAGGCCTGGAAGTGATCGAAGCAAAATGGTTGTTTGATCTGACAGCCTCACAAATTGATGTGATTGTCCATCCGCAAAGCATTATCCATTCCCTGGTTCAGTTTGAAGACGGAAGTTTGAAAGCCCAAATGGGCTTACCGGATATGAAGCTTCCAATTCAATATGCACTACATTATCCTACGCGGTTAAAATCAACATTTCCCCGGTTCAATTTTACCGATTATCCGTCGCTGACCTTTGAAAAGCCCGATCTGGAAACTTTTAGGAATTTGGGTATTGCCTATGACGTGCTGGAAAAAGGAGGGAATGCGGCCTGTATTGTCAACGCAGCAAACGAAATCGCCGTTGAAGCATTCCTGCACGATAAGATTGGTTTTTTAGATATTTCAGACGTTATTGTTGACAGCCTTTCCAAAATAGCATACATCGGGAATCCTTCATATTCTGATTATGTTGAAACAAATGAGGTTACGAGGCGTTTTGCTTCGGAAATGATTCAGGTAAAAGTATAAATGAAAACCACCTTTCTTAAGTACTTCTCTGTTGCCCTTGCCAGTACGCTAAAGTTTTTCGGAGGACCTATTGCGGGCGTTATCCTTAAACTGACTTGGATTGAAACAGCCATTTGCTCAGCGATTGGCATGATGTTCACCGTTCTGTTGCTGACGTATATCGGCGGAGGGATTCAGGCGTTGATTAAGAAGCACAGAAAATCAAAACCCAAGAAATTTACGAGGACTAACCGAATTGCGGTAAATATCTGGAGAAGGTTTGGGATAATTGGGATAGCATTTCTCACGCCTCCACTTTTTACACCCATTTTTGGGCCAATACTTGCCATTGCCTTTAAAGTCCCGCGCGCGTCCATTTTTCTCTGGATGTCAATCAGTGCCATTATTTGGGGATTGGGGATTTCCTACATTGCACACAAAGTGCATTTTATTCAGGATTGGATTAAGTAATTGAATATTACCTGCTTACCTCTTTTTTGGGAGCCACGTCTTTCTTCATGAAGTCACCCTGAGAAAAGTACTTCTCAATCAGACAATACATGAGAATAAAGAAGTAGCGACTTCCCATTTCCTTGATTTTTAGTTTGGAAACGCCATATTTACGATTGGTCCAGCTATTGGGTACTACTGCATAGTTGTAACCGCGGACGATGGCTTTAAGAGGAAGTTCAATGGTGAGATTAAAGTGAGGGGCGAGAAAGGGTTTGATTCCCTCAATGGTTTCCCGTTTATAAAGTTTAAAGGCATTGGTCGTATCGTTGTATTTGATACCCATCAAAATGCGCACAATGAAATTGGCCACCCGATTGATGAGTTTTTTCAGCGCCGGATAATCAATGACCTTTCCACCTTTTTCCCACCTGGACCCAAATACACAGTCGTAATCCCCTTCCAGCATTTTGAAGTAATACTTTGCCAGATCTTCCGGATCATCGGACATATCGGCCATAAAAACAGCTACACAATCACCCTTGAACCGTTCCAAACCGTAACGTACCGCATAACCAAAACCATTTGGGCCAGGATTGGTGTAATAAACTAGCGTTGGGATTCGCAAAGAAAGTTCGTCCAATACCCGAAGCGTTCCGTCTTTGGAATTATCGTTAGTCACACAAATCTCGTGAGGGATATTGTATTTATTTAATGTAGTGTGCAGCGATACAAGAGTGTCTGTAATCGATTCTTCCTCGTTATAAGCTGGTATTACGACGCTTAGCTTCATATAATGCAAATGTTGTAAACAGTACAAATTAAAGATTTTTAATCTGTACTGCCAATTTTAAAAGGCTGCAAGCCTTTCAGTGTAGGTTGCAAGTGTTTTTTCAATAGTACCGTGGTACTTATAGTTCAGCCAGTGATCCACATTTTCAAACATTTCCTTTCGGTTTTGCAGAAATTTTTGATTGGAATGCGAGTGTACATGGCTTAAACCTGCGCTGTGTTTCCTGTACACTCCCATCATTTCAGGTAAATAACCAATTCTTCCGGTTGCTGCAATCTGGATCATAATTGCCCAATCCCCGGCAGCAGCTTTGGCATGCCAATCAGCAAAATCATGGGCGAGAAAATGATTGCGGTACATCCAGCTCGCGGTCGCCATAAACCAACGGTCTTCCAGGATATCCACAATGGTCGAAACAGGTTTTTGATCAGGTTTATTAAAAGAATGTTCAGGCGAACCGTCCTCGTAAATGACCAGCATGTTGTGGTGGCAAATCGAAAAGTCTGGATGATCATCGAGGAAATCCACCTGCTTTTGAAGTTTCATTGGATCAGTCCAGAAGTCATCCCCTTCACACATAGCGACATATTCTCCACGGCAGGTTTTCAATAGCTGAAGCACATTGTTTCTGCCGGCGAATTCTCGTGGCTCCTTGGGCCCCTGATTTTCTGAATGCAGAAAAGCCCTGATTTTTCCAGGATGTTTTTGGGCATATTCCCGGATAATAGTTGGTGACGAATCCGAAGAGGCGTCGTCACCAATTACAATCTCAAAAGTGAAATCTGTCTGTTGCATCAATGCCCCATCGAGCATTTGGGCAATGTATCGTTCGTGGTTGTAGGTGGGAACGCAGACGGAAACTTTCATTTATTTAACTAAAAACCTCTTTTAATTGCGCAACGGTCGGGAAATCCGGGGTTACCAGTTCCGTTTCCGGTTTGTAGATGTAAGCCATCGGGTAGCCCCGATCAATAAAAGTCGGCTCGTCCAGGTTGTTGTAACGCAATTGTACCGACCAGCGGATGTTGTTTGTCACATTGTTTCCTGACTGATGGATTAAAAATGCCGAAAAAAGCAGGATATCACCGACCTGGAATTCTGTTTGAATAAAATCCTCCTCTTTAATGGAAGAGGTAATGCCTCCCTGATATCCGGAAGTGGTGGACTGTTGCAAACCAGTTTTATGACTTCCCGGAATCACTTGCAAAGCTCCAATTTCTGCACCGGCATCTACCATTGGAAACCAGATCACCGCGCTATCCAATGAACCCTGGCCCGTCCGCCAATCCTGATGTGCGTCGAGCTTCCAGTGTTTGCTGCCGTCTTTGGATAAAAAGCGGCTGTTGAATTGCATCGCTGCACGGGCCCCGATGATCGGATTAGAAAGGCCTGCTTCTTTCAACAGGTTTTCTATTTTTGGATCAAGCCCCAGGCGGTGAAGCGAGAAGGCATGCTGAACCGTTTTGCCCGTATTTACAAATGCATTGAAATCCTTTTCGAAAAATTCAAACATAGCATTTTCAAACGCATCGCGGTCATCAATGTCCACCGACTTCCCGGTGACATGTTTGATCTGCGCATTAAAAATTTTTCTCGCGTCGCGATATATACTATTGATGACTTCCTTGTCGAGAAAACCTCTTAAAAGGACATAACCATCACTGTTAAATTGTTCCTGAAGTGTACTCATTGTAAATCCCCTTTTGAAATCGTTGTTGCTTAATCTTCCCAAACTGCATATGCAAATCCTGCAGCTCCAAATCCATTACCATTATAAAGCAGGTATTTCTTACCATTATGCTGGTAAAAATTAGCATAATCAATCATCTGATAATCAAAATCTTCCGGGTTGTCTGATTTGGCAATGCCCACCAAATTGTCTTTTCTTTCCCAATTCGTTCCATCGACAGATTCCGCATAACCCAAGCGGTAGCTTTGATTGCGGTCAGTGCGATAGTCGCGGGTATGGCGGTAAGAATAGTACATTTTGTAAATACCGTCTTCCTTAAAAACGCTCGGACGTCCTACTGCATGCAGAAAATCGTCAAAATCGAGCATTGGAATGTTGCTGATTTCCCAGTGGATACCATCTTTGGAAGTGGCTGATTGTCCGCGATAGTAAGGTTCGGGATATCCATGAATGTATTCGCATTTATGGCCTGAAATGTACCACATCCGCCAGGTGCCGTCATCGTCAATCATGACCGATGGCTGCGCGGCCCAAAGCGGATTTTGAATGCTGCGGTCCATGATCGGGCCGACAAACATTTTTTTGAAAGATAAGCCACCGTCTGTACTTACAGCTAATCCCATTGAAAGCCTGTAAGAATTCCAGGTTCGGTTCCATCCGGTATAGTACAGCCAGATATCGCCGTTTGGCCTGTCGACAAACCAGGAAGGCATTGATCCAGTTTCATCATATTCTCCCGGCCCGCCCAATTCTAAAATAGGCTTATCATGTATATAAAGTATCTTTTGAGGATCGTCATAATCTACATCCAGGAAAGTCGGACGGGACTGCCCTTCCGAATCGCGCGATGAAAAATAGATGCGAAGAAAATCTTTATGCTTGTAAGCGAAAGGTACCTGGGCGTGTGAAAGACTGTGCGGCAGGCTTCCGTCCGGTTTATATACTACTCCTTTTTTAACCCACATGAATTATTTGAAATTAAATTTTAATAGAGAAGAGATTAGTCGACCGCTTTTTCAGCGCGCAAACGCCATGTGTCAACAAAATCCTTCCCAGGAATTGGCAGATCAATGTCTACCTCCGGTGCTTTGGCAGTAACCCTGTATTCCATTACGTAAAAGGCATTGCCGAAAACATAATGCAATTTGAAATTCTCAATATTAGCAGGAACATCTTCCAAAGGCACTTCTGCTCGGAACAATGGATTTGCTTTTAATAAAGTAGCATAACTAGGCGTGTTTCGTAACCAGGGCGCAACGCTTTCGTCGCCAACCACCACTTTACCGCCAGGACGAACGACGCGGGTTAATTCGTCAAATGCCCTTTTTCTCTCTGAAAATGTGTTAATTCCCCCAAAATGAAATATTGCGTCGAATGTATCGTCAGGAAAAGGGAGATATGAGCCGTTACCCAAAAAGTAATGGACATTGACGTCCTCAGTGGAAAGTTTTTCTTGTGCCAGTTTAAGCATATTGGGTGACAGGTCGGATAACACCGCCGTACCGCCCGGTCTAACCCGGTCCAATATCAATGCTGAATCTTTGCCAGTGCCCGCTCCTACTTCCAATGCGGTCATACCTGGTTTCAACTCCATCAGATCAATAAAGAATTGTCTTGTGGAAGCCTCATCGGAATGGTTGAGTGTTTCAAAAACCCATGAAACGCCTCTGTCGTATCTTAAAAAAGCTTGGTCGTAAAGATATTGCTCGCGGGCATCTTCGGGGAGTAATTCTTTGGGATATAACATATTAACAATGCCCGTATCACCAATTTCGTAAATGGTACCGTCCTGGCTGCTGAGTGTCTGGCCGTCGGCGGCTAATGTTAACGGGGTTCCGGTAAGTGGACAAACCAATGATTCTAAAAACTCCTTTTTATTCATTTTGTGGTATAATGATTGATTCATATCTGGTCAAAATTACCTTTTTTCTTTGGAACAATATCCAATGCATAACGTCTTCTTAGCAAAAGGAGGGCGAAATGGACTTTGCAGAACCCTCCGGCAAGCCATTCTATTTATTCTTACCTTTGGAAGATTTGTAATGTCAAATAGGTATCAGAGTAAGATTTAAGCCCATTATGTCTCAGCTTCAGGAAAAAATAAAAGCGCTTGCCACGAACCAGTCCGCCGATATCATTGCACACCGCCGCCATCTTCACAGCAATCCGGAATTATCATTTGAAGAGTTCAAAACAGCAAAGTATGTTGCCGCCGAACTCTCCGCAATTGGTCTACAGCCGGAAGAAGGCGTGGCTGGGACAGGCGTGGTTGCCATTATTGAAGGACGGAATCCGGAAAAAAGGGTGGTGGGCTTGCGGGCGGACATGGATGCCTTACCAATTCTCGAAGCGAACAATGTACCTTATAAATCCAATGTCCCGGGCGTCATGCATGCGTGCGGACACGATGTTCATACTTCCTCATTGCTCGGAACTGCCCGGATCCTCCATCAACTCAAAGAGGAATTTGAAGGAACCGTTAAACTGATTTTTCAGCCCGCAGAGGAAAAGGCCCCGGGGGGCGCTTCACTCATGATCAGGGAAGGCGTGCTGGAGAACCCGAAACCTGCCAGTATGGTTGGTCAGCATGTTGCGCCCAATATTCCGGTTGGTAAAATTGGGTTTAGAGAGGGAATGTACATGGCAAGTACCGACGAACTTTATCTGACAGTAAAAGGAAAAGGCGGACATGCCGCAGCGCCTCATCAATTGATAGATCCTGTATTGATAGCATCGCACATTATCGTTGCATTGCAGCAAATCATCAGCCGTAACCGCAATCCTGCCAATCCTGCTGTGTTGTCTTTCGGAAGATTTATTGCAGATGGCGTTACCAATGTGATTCCCAATGAAGTGACGATCCAGGGAACGTGGCGCTGCATGGATGAAGAATGGCGTGAAGATGGACTAAAAAGAATGAAGAAAATGGCTGAAAGCATTGCCGAAGCCATGGGTGGAAGCTGTGTTTTTGACATTGTAAAAGGATATCCTTTTCTCAAAAACCATCCAGAGCTGACCCGGCGCGTCAGGACTGCCGCTTCTGGCTACGTCGGAGCAGAAAACGTGCTCGACCTGGATCTATGGATGGCGGGGGAAGATTTTGCCTTTTACTCGCAAGTTGTAGACTCTTGCTTTTACCGCCTGGGAACACGCAATGAAGACAGGGGAATCATCTCGGGCGTTCATACGCCTACATTTGACATTGACGAAAGTGCACTGGAAATCTCAACCGGGTTAATGAGCTGGCTGGCTATTTCTGAACTTAATGTTTAGGAATATACCGTTTGAAATAACTGCTCACTTTCAGATTGATCACGCCAAGAATGGCTTCTTTAAAAATACCCCTTGACATTTTGGAGGCACCTTTGGTCCTGTCTGTAAAAATAATAGGTACCTCGGCAATCTTGAAACCATACTTCCACGAGTTGAATTTCATCTCGATCTGGAATGCATAACCGATGAATTTAATATTGTCAAGGTTGATCGTTCTAAGCACCTTACTGGTGTAGCAGATAAATCCGGCTGTGGGGTCCATGATTTGCATACCCGTAATCATCCGCACATAATAACCAGCAAAATAGGACATTAAAACCCTGTTTATTGGCCAGTTCACCACATTAACACCGGTAATATACCGCGAACCAATCGCGACATCATTACCCTCTGTTGCACAAGCGTGGTATAATCGAATTAAATCTTCGGGAGGGTGTGAGAAATCAGCGTCCATTTCAAAGATATATTCATAGCCTTTGTCCAGCGCCCACTTGAAACCATGAATGTATGCGGTGCCTAATCCTAATTTCCCTTTTCTTTCTACCAAATGCAAACACCCCTCATATTCATTCATGAGGCTTTTTACAATAGCTGCTGTTCCATCCGGAGATCCGTCGTCTATAATTAAAAGGTCAAACGGATGATTTAGGCTGAATACTTTTCGAATGATTGCTTCAACATTTTCAATCTCGTTGTAGGTTGGTATAACTACAATACAATTGTTCACAAGTAAAGATTGGTTTAAGTTAAATGTTTGATAAAGAGGGGTATAAGTATTTCAAAGCTTAATATTGCTGTTTTTCTCCCTTTTCTCAATTTTCTTATTCACGTTTTCATAAATGCGTGTCATAAGCTGCGGATGCGTCATATAGTACGAATAACTTTCCCTGTACGCCAGCGTATCGACCTTATGCTTTTTCCAAATGTCGTTTTTTAGTCGGTTGAAGATCATCAGCGAAGAATCGAGAGACCTCAGCTGCAAGCGGTTTACCCTGGATTCTGCCAAATGAATGTCTGTCAGGATCGTCGCCATTTGTTCTTCGGACATGGTATTCTTCGGCGGCTTTTCCTCTTCAGTACAAGCGCATAACAGCAAATGCAATGTCAGGAAAAGGACTACCCCAGGCCGGAAAATCGTGGTTGAACGCAGCATAACTATCAAAATGCATATCTTTGTTTGTACACATTTGATAGCAAAGGTTGCAAATTTTTCGCAAAACTTATGTTTGAACAGTTTTTAGGGAAGCTGAGAAAGTATGAAATCAGGATGCGAAAAGCAGTTACAAGTGAGCGTCACGGCAACTTTCATTCTGTTTTCAAAGGTTCGGGCCTGGAGTTTGATGACTTAAGGCTATATCAATACGGTGATGATGTACGCGCTATCGATTGGAATACCTCAGCGAAAGGGCACGGGACTTTCATAAAGATTTTCAAAGAAGATAAGGAGCAAACGGCATTTTTCATGCTGGATGTGAGCGCCTCCCAGCAGGTTGGCGAGGTTAAGAGACTCAAAATTGATATAGCAAAGGAAATATGCGGCGTCCTTACATTGTCTGCAATCCAGGAAGCCACACGGGTTGGGTTACTTTGCTTTTCAGACAGGAACGAACGTTACATCCGGCCTTCCGACGGAATGAAGCATGGTTATGTGTTAATTTCGGAGTTATACAAGCTCATACCTGAATCCACCCAAACGAACATTGCCGACGCGATCCTTATCACACTGAATGTTCTCAAGAGGCGCAGTCTTATTTTTCTGATCTCCGATTTTATCGACAGCAATTACCAGCATAATCTCAAAGCACTCGCCCGCAAACATGACCTGATCGTCATTCATTTGTACGATTCGAGAGAGGTTAATTTGCCTGGATTGGGCATCATTCCCTTATTTGATGCAGAAAAACAAACTACTGTCTGGGTTAATACTTCATCGAAACAATACCGCGAGGAAATGGCAAACCGGTTTGGCAGCCGTAGCTCTGAGCTGCAAACGCTCTGTCACCAAAACCGAGCAGATTATATAGCTATCAACACTCAGGAAGATTATGTTCCTGCCCTCATCCATTTGTTCAAAGTCAGGCGTTATACCAAGAGCTCCGCTTCCTAACCCCGATATGGATAAAATGACCACTGTTTATGGTGAGATCAAGAAAGTAGCCTGGGTAATTTTCATAGTGCTTCTTTTTTCAAGTATTACATTTGGTCAGCGAATCAAGCCCACCGGTGTTTTTCTATCTGATAGTATAGAGGTGGGAAAGCCTGTTTACTTTTCGCTCAGCGTGCGGCACAAACCTGAAACGGAGGTATTTTTCCCAGACAGCTCATTTAATTTTTCCCCATTTGAAATCATTTCCCAGCGAAGTTTCGTGTCCAGCACCGATGAGCGTGGAAGTTTGGACAGTGCAGTTTATCAGCTTGTTTCTTTCGATGTATCACCATTACAATCGCTTCGGTTACCCGTTTACAGTTTCCAAAAAAAGGATTGTACCGCTGTTTTTACATCGATAGATTCGGTTTTTTTAACCTGTAGTAACATTACTAAAACGGAAGAAAAGCCCGTTCTAATAGCTGAAACAAGACTACTCCCATTAAGCAGGCAGTTTAACTTTTCAATCTTAATAGGCTCGATTGCATTGATTATCGGTGTGGCCGGAAGCATTTACTGGGTTTTCGGGCAGGACATTTTCAAACAATGGCAGCTTATCAAATTGCAGCGAAGACATCTTGAATATGTTAGGTCCTTCAATCGCCTTATGCGCAATGCGAGAGAAAGAAATAACATCAAGGATGCTGAAAAGGCAATTATTGTCTGGAAAAATTATCTTGAAAGACTTGAAAAAAAGCCTTTTGCCACTTACACCACTCGGGAAATTATGGACAATATGCCTGACGATGATCTTGCCAACGCATTACAAAATATGGACGGTATCGTTTACGGACAAGGAAAATCCAAAAATATGGACGTTTACCTCGAAGTCCTTAAAACAGGTGCCACCAGGATTTACAGGAATAAAAGAAGGTTTATTCTGGACAGCCCTGCGATTTAAACACTTATGGACAACTGGTTCTCATTAAAATGGTTTGCTTACGAAACAATCAGGTCGTACGACTGGGTATACCCTTACTTATTGTACCTGTTACCATTTGTGCCGATCCTTTTCTGGCTTCGAGATGTATTTCACCGAAAACATAAGCAAAGGCTGGTAATCACATATAACCCGATCAGCGGGACGACTAATTGGCTGACCCTATTGCGTTTTGTGCAGCCTGTCTGTGTTGGATTGGGCGTTTGTCTGGTGATTGTAGCATTGGCCAGGCCGCAGATTGTATCGGAACGTACCGATCAATACTCCGAGGGGATCGATATCATGCTCTTACTGGATATTTCGGATTCTATGATGGAAAAAGACCTGGTGCCGAACCGCCTTACCGCAGCCAAAAAGGTCGCCAGGGAATTTATCCGAGGCAGATTGCAGGATCGTATTGGCCTTATTGTGTTTGCCGGTGAAGCGGTTTCGTTATGTCCGCTTACTACCGATTACGAGTTGCTTTATGGTTTTTTGGATGAAATCAATTCCAAAATGATCCCAACTGCCGGGACTGCCATCGGCAGTGCATTGGCAGTGGCAGTGAACCGAATGCGGGAAACAAAAGGCGAAAGCAAAGTGGCCATTCTGATCAGTGATGGCGATAATACTTCCGGGAACCTTGGACCAACGACTGCGGCTCAGCTTGCCAATGCATTTGGGATGAAAGTATACACGATTTCTGTGGGTCGGCCCAAGCAGAGAGCCAGGGCAGACAGTACCGGATCAAGCGCATTAATCGATGAAGTTGAACTCCAAAACATTGCAGGTTTGGGTAATGGAAAGTATTTTCGTGCAACGGATAATTCGGCGCTCGAAACGGTTTTTAAACAGATAGATCAATTGGAAAAAGTAAAATCAAGGGATGTGTTGTCAAGAGATGTGAAAGATTTTTACCGGATTTATCTCTATTGGGGCGTGTTATTCTTGCTTGCGGCAATCGGAACGAAAAGCACATTCATGGCCAATATACTTGAAGATTAATGCTCAGATCCTATTATAACATTGAAGTAATTGAAGCTGGACTTGATGAGGTTGGCCGAGGCTGCCTGGCTGGGCCAGTGGTTGCCGCTGCTGTGATTTTGCCAAAGGACTATAAACATTCATTCCTCAATGATTCCAAACAACTGACAAAAATCCAGCGACTTGTTCTTGAAAGAGAGATTATCCGTGAAGCCATCTGCTGGGCAGTTGCCGAAGTAGATAATCTTGAAATTGACAGGATCAATATATTAAAGGCGAGTTTTCTGGCAATGCACCGCGCCGTGGATAAGCTCAGGATGAAACCCGAACATTTGCTCATCGACGGGAATCGTTTTACGCCTTATCCCATGATTCCGCATACCTGCATTATTAAAGGCGATGCGCATTACCTATCCATTGCGGCCGCATCTGTATTGGCCAAAAACTACAGGGACGAGCTGATGGCCAACCTCTCTGCCCAGTTTCCACATTACGGCTGGGAGCATAATGTAGGTTACCCAACGATTCATCACCGCCGGGCAATTGGTACCCATGGACCTTGCGGTTACCATCGGATGACTTTCAGGTTATTAAAGGACGATTGCGATCAGTCAATGGAGGAAGAAATCGAAGACTTAGGTTTTTTATAAAGAGGAACGGTGCTGCAAGGCTCTCCGAACATGAGGCTTTGAACAACAGGCTTCAATAATCGGCTAATTTCTACATACGCAGAAACTGGGACAGAAACTTTGCTACATCCCTTTACCACAACCCTTTTCCCCCGAAACTCTTCAACATTGATGGAGGCAATTGCAGCCGCAAACAGCTTGTCTTCCAATGCGTTCAAATCGCCAAAAACAAATGCGTTCGCAAAGGGTTCAAGCTGGACAGCCAGCAGCATGTAGGCCCAGGTGGGTACAATGGCATCCTCAGAACAGATGATCGCAACATTTTTTCCTTGATATTGCGACCAGTCATGCGATTTTAGAAAATCCCGAAAATCTTTTTCGCGCAAGATCATTCCCTGCCACAAATTGTCTTTGATGTCGTACAGCACGCGTTCGCCGGAAGGGTACAGGTCTTCAAGATCCAATGACAGAATGCCACTTGTGGCGACCCGGTTGACAATTTCCTCTGTTTCCATCTATAAGTTGTTTACAAAATGGCTAACACCAAATTCTGAGAGTTTGTTTGTGAAATACCAAGAAATGGGTGTAGCTAAACCAATGCACTTGTTTTTTTGCGCGCAGGAGACATAAAGTCTTTTAGGTAGTAAGGTTCAAACGCTACCACATCTTCGAAGTTCCCTTGTTCGAATGCTGCAATCGCCAATTGGCCGATGGTACGTGCGGATGGATTGATATCGATAGAAGGAAAGAATGCATTAGGATGTTCTTTAAGCAACGGCCCGCATTTGGCTGCGCCATCACCAAAAAATACAACCTTAAAATCTTTTAACAGATCCTGAAAAGATTCATCATTCAAAATGACCGCTGCTGTTTCTCTTATAAAGTTGTTTTGATCATCAAAAAGAGCACAGTAAACCTCCATCCGGCGTGCGTCGATCATAGGACAAAGTAAATGTCCCTTGAAAAATGAACCAACTTGCAGGGCCATGGCTTCCAACGTATTTATTGCTATTAATGGTTTTTCAAGCGCATAGCAGAGCCCTTTTGCGGTGGAAACACCTACACGAAGACCGGTATACGATCCGGGCCCTTTTGCCACAGCTATCGCGTCAAAGTCAGCCAGCTGGTAACCGGCATTTTCCAAGCAGTTTTTTATGAGCGTGGTGAGCATCGACGACGAGGATTTGTCGGTGTAAAGGTCATAGCCAGCAAGCAAGCCAGCGTCACTATGGAGTGCGACGGAACATCCGCGTGTGGAAGTATCAAAACTTAGTATGAGCATAAAACAAAAACCCGACCAAATAGGACGGGCTTGATAAAACTTATTTTTTTTTCAGAATTTCATTGTAACGTGTCGGCTCCTTGAATAAAGCAAGCGCAGCTTTTACCTCTGGATCCTCATTGAACGAAGCTTCCCGCATGCCTTTTTCAAGGTAATAATGCTTGATAATTTCTTCTTCCAGGATTTGTTTGATCTCTGGTTTCAAGATTTGCAAGTCATTATCCTTACTGTGAGTAAGCTTAGACTTTAATGCTTTTAGCTGGTCTTCAATCACTTCCAGGGATTTTTCTTTTTTAGCCGATGCCTCAAGATCGTTCAAGTCGCGCTCAACCTGCGTTGTGTAATCATATTCTTTATCCCCAAGCCATTTCACAAATGCGGTATATTCTGGGTCTGTCAGATGAAATTCTTTTGCAGGCTTAACCGTGGGATGCTCAAAATGATATCTGACAGCGTAATCAAAGAAAAGCCTGTTGCGGCCCAACGAATTGGCCAAAGGCGAATACGTTTCTTTTTCGGTTAGAATGTCAGGTAGGATACCTCCACCGTCGAAGACCGAGCGGCCATTGTGTGTTTTAAATTCAGTCATCAATGAATCGGCAATTTTACCTACGCTGCCGTCGTCATTGCGATGGCTGTAATCGATTGCCTGGATGCACCTGCCGCTGGGAATGTAATATTTGGCAGTAGTGATCTTCATTTTAGTATTGAAAGAAAGATCTCGGGTTGTCTGTACCAGCCCTTTTCCGTACGTACGCTGTCCGATCAATACACCCCTGTCATAATCCTGAATTACTCCGGAAACGATTTCTGCGGCGGATGCGCTGCGGTTATTGGTTAAAACCACTACTGGAATGTCGGTATCTAATGCGGGATTATATGCCGTGTAAGTCTTGTTCCATTCGCTTACTTTTCCTTTCGTGGAAACAATTTCCTCGCCTTTGGCAATGAATATATTGGAAATCTCGATCGCCATATTCAGTAACCCGCCCGGATTATCGCGGAGATCGAGTACCACCGATTTCATTCCCTTGCCTTTCAATTCCTGAAAAGCGTTGCGGACTTCTCTGGAAGCCGTGGCAGTAAAATCTTTCAAGTCAATATAGCCTACCGTTTCATTAAGCATTCCGTAATAGGGCACGTTGGTGACTTTAACAATATCCCGGTTTAAGGTAATATCAAGGGGTTTGGTTATCCCATATCTTTTTACTGTCAGCGTCACGCTGGTTTGGGTCTGGCCCTTCAATAATTTTCCGGTATCAAAATCCTCTCTCGTCGAAAGGTCAATTCCATTAATTTTTGTGATCTCATCACCCAACTGCAAGCCTGCTTTTTGCGCCGGGGTATCCTCATACACCATCATCACAGTATGCTTTTTATCCGCAGAATTGATCATCGCCCCAATGCCATTGTATTTTCCGGTCGTCATTGTCATAAAATCCTCAATGTCGTCCTCGGCATAGTAAACCGTGTAAGGATCGAGCGACCGCAACATATTATCAATGCTGGTTTTAATTAGTTGGTTGGGATTGATCTCATCCACATAATATGCATTGAGCTCCTTGAACAACGTGGCGTAGATATCCAGGTTGCGCGCTATTTCAAACAGACGGTCATCCTGCCTGAACGAAAAGAAAACAAGACCGCCAACGACAGGAACAGCCAGCAAGATGGAGCGAAGATACTTTTTCATCTATAAAAAGGAATTAGATTGATTTTCTAGAATTCGCGGCAGGCAGTTTCTCGAGTCTTTTGAGCGATTGCTTTATAGCTGGTTCAATAACGTCATATGAAGTTATTTCTTTTGCAAGATATAAAAAAGCAATGTAGGATGGTCTTGAAGATGAGGGCAAAGAAAGCAGGGAGGCTTTATTGAGACGGTAGGCCTCTTTACTGCGCCGGCGGATCAAATTGCGGTCGACAGCTTTTTTAAACTGCTTCTTGGAAATAGAAAAAAGAACTTGGGGAAATGGGGCAGGAGACTGTAATTCATAAATATAAAGCAGCCTAAAAGGAAAAAGGTAGAACGTTTGGACCTCCGGGCTACCTCTCTTGAAAAGCCGGCCGATTATTCGGGGGCTGCACAAGCGTTCATCTTTGCCAAAAGTTTGTTTCAAGTTTTTGTAGAAAAAAATGTCTGATAAGTTTGAGTTTCCCGAAACTTATCAGACTATGAAAAGACTAGGCGTCCTCTACTCAAACTTTTCAAACAAGGATTATTGCTTATGACGTTTTTCGTCTGAAACAGTAAGTTTCCAACGACCTTTTTTGCGGCGGCCAGCAACTACCTTGCGACCGTTTGCCGTTGACATTCTCTCACGGAATCCGTGCTTATTTCTCCTCTTGCGATTCGATGGTTGAAAGGTACGTTTCATCTCAGTATCAAATTATTACAATATAAATATCTTTTAGCCTCAATTTTGGCTTGCAAAGGTAGGTAAAAAACAAAATATTCCAAATAAAAAGCCACTAACTTTCGATAGTGGCTTCTCCTAATGTAGCGGGAGCTGGACTCGAACCAGCGACCTTTGGGTTATGAGCCCAACGAGCTACCAACTGCTCCATCCCGCGGTGTTGTTGAAATGGAGTGCAAACATACTGAGCTTAATTTTAAAAAACAACCGTGAGACAGAAAATTTCTTGCCTATTTGGGAGTGAGATAGCTATTCATCTCATTATCAAATGCAATATCATGGCAGGAAAACCGTACTTTTGCAAAATTATGGAAGAACAACCGGAATCAAATCCACCATTTCGCAATCATCGTGCCGGTTTTGTCAGTATAATCGGTAAGCCCAATGTTGGCAAATCAACATTGATGAATGTGCTTGTAGGGGAAAGAATGTCAATCATTACCTCAAAAGCGCAGACCACCAGACATCGGATCCTGGGCATCCTGAACGGAAAGCACGAAGATATCCCGTTTCAACTCGTATATTCTGATACTCCGGGCGTGATCAAGCCGGCATATAAGCTGCATGATTCGATGATGACTTTTGTAAAGGGATCATTGGAGGATGCGGACGTTGTTTTGTTCGTGACAGAAGTAGGTGAAAAAGCAGCCGAACACGAAGTGCTGCCATTATTAAAGCGTACCGATTCACCCATTATATTGGTGCTTAATAAAATTGACCTTTCTAGTGATGAGGAAGTGACTGCGAAGATGGCAGAATGGGAAAATGAAATCCACCCGGCTGCTATAATTCCGATTTCAGCATTGGAACAGGCGAACATTGCTACGCTTTTTGACGGGGTAATCACAAGACTTCCATTTCATCCACCCTACTTTGATGAAGATGAACTTACCGACAAACCCGAGCGTTTCTTTGCTTCCGAAATAATCCGTGAGAAGATTTTCCTGAATTACCGCCAGGAAATTCCATACAGCTCCGAGGTAATGATCACGGAATTCAAAGAGCGTGACGACATGATTGTGATCCGGGCAGAAATCTTGGTCGAACGAAAAAGTCAGAAAGGGATCATTATAGGTGAAAAGGGAGAAATGTTAAAGAAAGTAGGTACGCAGGCCAGGTTGGATTTGGAAGAATTCTTTGGTAAGAAGGTTTTTCTTGAACAGCATGTTAAGGTAGAGCCGGACTGGAGAAGTAAGGAAAACAAATTGCGCCAGCTTGGGTACCAGGAATAGAGTAAATGATCAAGATTGAAAAACGGCTGTAAATCAGTCGTTTGGACCACAATTAATAAAATTAAAATGGCAAATATAGTATCAATAGTCGGTCGGCCTAATGTGGGCAAATCCACATTATTTAACAGACTGACTGAAAGCCGCAAGGCTATTATGGATAACCAGAGTGGAGTTACAAGAGACAGACATTATGGTTATGGAGAATGGACAGACCAGTATTTCACAATTATAGATACAGGCGGTTATGTAGTGGGCTCTGACGATATTTTTGAAGGAGCAATTCGTGAGCAGGTTGAGTTGGCGATTGAGGAGTCGACGGTTGTTTTATTTATGGTTGATACGATGACAGGTCTTACAGATCTGGATAAGGATTTTGCGAATGTGCTCAGGCGGTTTGACAAGCCCGTTTATCTGGTGGCTAATAAAGCTGAAACCACCGAACGATATCAATCCGCAGCAGAATTTTATGAGTTGGGGTTAGGTGATGAAATCTTCGCAATCTCTTCACAAACGGGTTTTGGCACAGGGGAATTACTAGATAAGGTGATTACGCATTTTGAAACGTCGGGTATAGAAAACCCGGAGGAAGGCATTCCCCGTATTGCCATCATGGGTAGGCCAAATGTGGGAAAATCATCATTTCTGAATGTATTAACAGGAACAGACCGAAGCATTGTGACCGATATTGCGGGCACCACCCGGGATGCAATACATACCCATTATAATGCTTTCGGAATGGAGTTTATTCTTACCGACACTGCGGGTATCAGGAGAAAATCACGTGTAAAAGAAGATATTGAGTTTTATTCGACATTGCGTTCGGTGAAAGCAATGGAAGAATCGGACGTTTGTATCATCCTGCTGGACGCAACATTGGGCCTTGAAGGACAGGATATGAACATCATTGGGCAGGCAGATAAAGCAAAAAAAGGTATTGTGATCATGGTTAACAAATGGGACCTTGTTGAAAAGGATTCCAAAACCGCAGATACTTATAAGAAAGCACTTTTAGAAAAGCTTGCGCCAATGAACTACATGCCGATCATTTTTGCATCGGTGGTAGAAAAGCAACGCATTCTTCAGGTAATGGAGAAGGCAATGGAAGTTTATCAAAACAAAACCAAGAAAATCACGACTTCGAAGTTCAATGAAGTGATGCAGGCTGAAATTGAGAAATATCCGCCGCCGGCGCACAGAGGGAAGTATATAAACATTAAGTATATGATCCAGCTGCCAACGCCTTCACCTACATTTGTGTTTTTTAGCAGTAATCCAAAACATGTCAAAGAACCTTATTTAAGGTATCTAGAAAACAGGATCAGGGAAAACTTCGATTTCTCGGGAGCACCAATTACTATTTTCTTCAGGGAAAAATAATTGAAAGGATAATCATTACTGAAATGCCGGGGATGTCAATCTCCGGCATTTTTCATTTTATCCGTCGGCAGCTACGTTTCAGCCGTGAAAAGCGTCGGTTCATCTCTTTTGATTCCGGAGGTGCAACCTTTTATATTAACTTTACATCTGTTAACCAATACATATTTGCCGCCTAAAACAGGTCTGTGAAAAAATTTCACAAATTTTGTTAAAAACAAGGTACTATGTATTGCAAACTACCTAGTAAAATATTTATATTTGCAGAGTCAATTAGTTAAAGCGATTTCAACCCCGGTTTCCGAACGACTGAAAAACATAAGCCATGAAAAAGATAAAATTTCTCCTATTAATACTAACGCTTTTCAGCCTTGAGGCTGGGGCAACAGGATATGCCCACAATATGTTTGTAGCTCACAGAAAGCTTCAAGCTGGCAAAGAGTGTGTTGTTGAAAAGATTGCGAGCAAAAAATCAAAACCTTCTGCTAAGCCAACAAAACAGGTTGTACAGGTAAAGGCCTCTTTTATTAACACACATTTGACCAATCAAATGTCAAATGCGGTAACATTGAATCAAAGAGTTTTAGAAGAAGGTCCGGCTTCCTTTTTTGGTAGTGAAAAAAACGAAGATAACGACGAATCGGTAGTAGCAAAACTGGTAACTATCGTACGCTGTGTCGTTTATGCTTTCATCGGATCACCTCAATTGCATAATTCGTAAACGATACTTTATCCATATTTGAAAAGCTGCAAGATCAACTCTTGCAGCTTTTTTTGTTTAACCCACTGTGTTCGTCAACGTACCTATGGGTTCGATGGTAATGTGGACGATATCATCTTTCCGGAGCGTAAAATCCGATGGAGGGATTATGCCGGTGCCCGTCATCAGATAACATCCCTGCGGAAACGACATTTCTCTGAAAAGATAGTGCAGCAATTCTTCAGGTTTTCGTTTCATTTGCGACAATGTTACCTGACCATTAAAGATCTCTTCGGCGCCACGGATAATCGTCAAATCGATAGCGGTTTCATCAACAAGCGGATATTCGGGAACATACAGACAAGGACCCAATGCGGCGCTGCCGGTGTAAGATTTTGCCTGCGGCAAGTAGAGCGGATTTTCTCCCTCAATACTGCGTGAGCTCATATCATTACCAATTGTGTAACCAACCAAAATTCCCGAAGAAGATGCGAAAAGTGTTAGTTCCGGCTCGGGAACATCCCAGGTCGAATCCCTGCGAATGCGTACTGTACCGTGGTTGCCAACCACCCGCCATGCTGTTGATTTGAAGAAAAGTTCGGGACGTTCGGCTTCATAAACCCTATCATAAAAATTTCCTCCACCGGCTTTTTCAGATTCTTCCATTCGGGCGGTGCGGCTTCTAAAATAAGTTACCCCCGAAGCCCACACCTCCTGCGACCCGATCGGCGCCAGAATTTCAGGCATTGGAATATCCTCGGTAAATGTAAGTGGAATTAAGCTTTCGATTTGTATTTCAAGCCACTCAAAAAGGTTATCGCGGTTTACGGCAAGATCCCAATCATTTTCATGCAAACGATAGAAAATGTCATCATTTTCAAGAATAATGCCATTTTCAGTTTTGTATAACTTCATTGGATTTGGATATTGGTTTAAGCTTCAATAAGTCTATTGTCGATTTTCTTTACTCAGCACAAATACTGCGTCCAAATGGATTTGGGCTATTTGACCCGCCATAATCTTGGATCAATAGGAATTCTTTCCTGCGCTCTGAGTGCTATTTCAGGAAAAAGCGGGTGACGCGGGTGAAGGATAATGTTTTGAGAAAAAGGCACAATTACAGAAGGAATTGCGACAGCAAGTTTGTCGGGTTTTGAAAGCCAGTCTTTAAGCCATTGCTGGGTTCGTTCGTAGGTCTTATCCTGCCAGTAATCAGGCATTTCCTCTCTGGAAAAGTAGCGGATATCGTCCGGAATTTGGATGGAGGCGAGCCAATAGGTTGGCAAATCCTCATAACGTATCCCGGGCGCGTGCGCCAGTGTTTCTACAAGGCCCAATTCCGGAGTAGAGGTAGTATACAGAACGCCGGTTCCTTTGGGGTTCCACCGGGCGCCATACAATCGGCTGCCTTCTGTAGAAAATGGTTGAATATGAAATTTTTCACTAATAATCCTGTAAACCATTGGCATAATGAATCGGCTAGGCAGGAAGACCATAATCCAGACGTCCCAAAACGTCATCTACCAGCCCGAAGCCAGTTATGGTATCCATTAATTGCAAAGGAGATTGATCATTCAGCTCACGCATTGGCGTTCTCAGCCAGTGGCGCACTGTATTGCCTCTTCCTTCAAAGGTATCCAATGCGTGAATCAGGATATTCCGAAGCAGTAATAATCTCTCAGAAGCCTCTGTACCTAGTTTCTTTTCGGGTAGTATCCGGTGAAGATTTCTGGGCGTCATGCCCAGGACGTAAGCAATCTCATTGTCAGTAAGTCCCACAAGTTTCGAAACGTCATCGGCAACGGAGCGCAAAACACCTTCTCTGGATGTTTGAATTACATTAAAGCCTAATGAAGGTTTTGAGCCATATTGAACAAAATCCTCCTGAAACATTTTCAAAGCCATAACCAAAGCTATAAGTGAACTATGTCACAAATATAAGTGACTTTTTTCGAAATCAAATCTTATCCTTCAAAAAGTCCGCAGTATAATTGCCTTCAATCTTCACCATGTCCTCAGGAATTCCGGCAAATGTAAGATAGCCTCCTTTTTCGCCGCCCTCGGGGCCAAGATCGATAATCCAGTCCGCACTTTTGATAACTTCCATATTATGCTCAATAATGATCACACTATCCCCTTGCTCTACCAATGCATTGATGGCTTTCAATAGCTTTTTGATATCATGAAAGTGTAATCCGGTAGTTGGTTCATCAAAGATGAAGAGCATTTTCCCTTTGTTGGAAGAACCTTTTCCGAGGAATGATGCAAGTTTCACACGCTGCGCTTCCCCGCCGGAAAGCGTGTTCGATGATTGCCCAAGCCCCACATATCCAAGCCCAACCTCCTGCAATGGAATTAACTTATCTGCCAATTTTGGCTCGTTTTCCCTGAAAAACTCAATCGCTTCATCCACAGTCAAATCCAATATTTCCGCAACATCCTTTTCCTGATACCTGACTTCCTGAATCTCCTGCTTAAATCGTTTTCCATTGCAGCCTTCACATTTAAGGTAAATGTCGGCCATGAACTGCATTTCAATTTTAACCTGACCTTCGCCCTGACAAATTTCACAGCGACCCCCATCAACATTGAATGAAAAGTGGGAAGGTTTATAGCCTCTCGCCTTTGAAAGTGGCAGATCTGCCATCATTTGCCGGATATAATCGTATGCTTTAATGTAAGTAACCGGATTAGAACGCGAAGATTTACCTATTGGATTTTGGTCGATCATTTCAACTGCTTCAATTCTGTCGACGCTTCCAGTTAACTCGTCAAACCTTCCAACTTCTTCACTGAATTCGCCTTTCAGACGCATTAGGGCGGGATAAAGTATTTTTCGGATCAATGTTGATTTCCCCGAGCCGCTTACTCCTGTCACCACGGTCAGGTTATTGAGAGGGATTTTAACATCCAGCTCTTTGAGGTTATTCTCTCTCGCCCCTTTGATTTCAAGATGATGGAGCGACTTCCTTCTTACTTTGGGCACCTCAATCGAATCATTACCTAATAGAAAATCTAATGTGTGCGATTTGGCTTCAAGCTCATCATTCCGATCTGCACCATTGTCTTTCAAATTAGCAATGTCCTCCTGGTTACCCTGAAAAACTACATGACCGCCGCCCGTACCAGCCTCGGGGCCGATATCAATGATCTGGTCGGCTGCGTGCATGACTTCTTCCTCATGTTCCACAACGATAACCGTATTTCCAAGATCACGAAGCGACTCCAAAACGCCTACCAGGCGCTGGGTATCTCTTGGGTGAAGACCAATGCTGGGCTCATCGAGTATGTACATCGAACCTACCAAAGCACTTCCCAATGAAGTGGCGAGTTTAATACGCTGGAATTCTCCGCCGGATAATGTGCTGGTTAATCTGTTTAAAGTAAGGTAACCAAGACCAACCCTGTTCATATAGTCCAGCCGTGTTTCTATTTCAGTATGTACCCGTCTGGCGATCTGGCGGTCGTGTTCACCTAATTCCAGATTTTTGAAAAATACAGACACATCTTCAATCGGCTTTAAAACAAGATCAGTAATAGAGGCACCGCCAATTTTGACAAAAGAAGCATCTTTCCTCAAACGCGAACCACGGCAATCCGGACAGGTGGTACGACCTCGAAAACGGGATAGCATAACCCGGTATTGGATTTTATAAGTTTGCGTTTCAAGCTCGGCAATAAAAGCATTGATTCCTTGAAAATATTGATTCCCAGTCCAGAGTAATTCTTTTTGCTCTGTTGTAAGGTCTTTATATGGTCTGTGAATTGGAAAGTCGAACTTAACGCCATTCCGAACGAGCGGGACAAGCCAGTCATTCATTTTCTCGGTACGCCAGGGAGCAATTGCACCTTCATACACGGAAAGACTTTTATCCGGAATAACCAGATCGGGATCAATCCCCAGAATTTTACCAAAACCTTCACAGCGTTTGCAAGCTCCGTAAGGATTATTGAAACTGAAAAGATTGACGCTAGGCTCCTCAAATATGATCCCGTCCAATTCGAATTTGTCGGAGAAAATCCTTTTTTCAATATCAACAACCTGAACAATGCAGATTCCTTCTCCTTCAAAGAAAGCAGTTTGTACAGAATCGGATAAACGGTACTGCGTATCCTCGTCATCATGCTTGATTCCGGCGCGATCTATTAGTATAAAAATCTGATTACCTGACTGTGAAAAGTCGTCCGGCCGTTCCAAAATGTCTTCTATCGAAACAACTTCCTCATTCAGCATGATCCGGTTGTAGCCTTTCGAGAGCAAAATGGTAAGCTCTTCCTGCTGAGAGCGTCCCTCTCGAACCAATAACGGAGCCAGTATCATTACCCGCGTTCCTTCGTCAAACGCGAGCATATAATTTACAACATCCGTTACCGAATCTTTTTTAACCAGATCCCCTGAAACAGGTGAAAAAGTATGTCCAATGCGTGCAAAAAGTAATTTGAGGTAATCATAAATTTCCGTGGAAGTACCTACTGTTGAGCGCGGATTACGCGTATTAACTTTCTGTTCAATCGCAATGGCAGGAGAAATGCCTTTAATGTACTCAACTTCCGGCTTCTCCATCCTGCCGAGGAATTGCCTGGCATAACTGCTCAAACTTTCCACATACATGCGTTGCCCTTCGGCAAACAGTGTATCGAAAGCCAATGATGACTTACCTGAACCCGAAAGTCCGGTAATCACAACCAGTTTATTGCGGGGAATTGCTACATCAATATTTTTAAGATTATTAACCCGGGCACCTTTGATCAGAATGTATTTTCTTGGATCCAGATCATCGAATTGGGAAGCCTCAATCCGAGGTACAGCTAAATGCATCATAGAAGAAATTCAAGTGGATATTCGGCAGAAGTTGGCAATGTACCGATCTTTATAGAAACCAAAAGTTAAGTTATTTAGTTTGGCGCTTCAAGGGGTAAAATAGCGCGCCAATTCTTGCATTTAACTATCGATTTGCTGCGGAAGATCAAGCTGGCGGGCGTACACTTTAGAACACAATGTGTAAACCGACACCAGCATCCGGTTCGTATCCTTGATGTAATCTACCCGATAATCTTCATCCAGTTTTTCAAGACCATTCAGTATCACGTGAGCTTTCTTGGCAATGTACAGCGCGCAGGTATCGGCGCGTGACGAATAGGTTTTCAGGATATTGGGATACTTATCCATAAAAGTATTGAGTAGGAAAAGGTTAAGTTCTAATCCCCCGATTTTGTCTTTGGTTACTTTGACATGATAGGCAATATCGCCGCTGAGATTGCGCATGTCCATCAAAATCCAGCCAGGTGTATTTTGGTTAAATGTCGAAGTCCGGACAATGTTCGCCATGAGATCTTCCCTGCGTTCCGGTATGGTAGAGCTCTCCTCAATCAGCTCGAATTGAAGCCTGTCTGCAAGCGTTTTGTCCCTGGTAATTAGCCTGAGGAGTAATTTATCCTTTTCTTTAACAGGCATCTGGACAATCGCCTTCTTAAGTAGATCTGGTAAGGCCATTCAAATGCATTTGGTAACTTTATTCTGAATTTCGGGAATCTGCAATGTAGCCTGATAGGTCATAAAAGGCAACGATTCTCTCCGAAAATCACCCGCACGTTTGCGAAACCGGTGGGGTTGGTGTTAAATTGCGATTTTGTAAAATTTAAATCCACATTATGGTTTCAGTAGCCATGTGCACTTACAACGGGGCCAAATACTTGCCCGAACAGTTGAAGAGCATTGCTGATCAGACAGTTTCAGTGGATGAGTTGGTGGTTTGCGACGATAAGTCAAAGGATAATACCATTGCAATCATCGAATCTTTTGCAGCTACAAGCAATTTTCCGGTCCGTATTTATATCAACGAGCAAAATCTGGGTTCGACCAAAAATTTTGAGAAATGTATGTCGCTATGCCAGGGAGATATCATTTTACTAACCGATCAGGACGACAGATGGCGTGAAGACAGGGTTCAAAAACAAGTTGACTATCTCCGATCCCATACCGATACAGACGCGATTTTTACGGATGCGTTGATGATGGATGACTTTTCTGAACCTACCGGACGCACGATCTGGCAGGAAATCAACTTTGACAAGCGCGAACAGGCCAAATGGAAAAACGGAAAGCCGTATGAGATTCTTTTCACTGGTTTTGTAGTTACCGGTGCCACCATGGCCCTCAGAAAATCTTGTCTGGAAAGGCTGTACCCATTCCCCACACATGTGCAAGATTTAATTCATGATGCATGGATTGCGATGGTTCTAAGCCTTCAAAACAAGATAGACTTCATTCCTGAAACGCTAATTTATTACCGGATGCATTCAACTCAGCAGGTAGGTTTTGGGAATAAAATTGATAAAGTCCAGCTAAAAGATCGGTTTGTGCGCGACCGTGAGATGAAGTTGGTGCCGCTAAAAGAAAAGGCCAATAAGTTGAATGAGATGTATCTGCTATTAAGATCCATTCCCTTCGTGCCCAGGGAAAAGCTGATCAAGCTGTATTTATCTCAAAAGCACTTCTACCACAGAGCATCGCTTCCTGTAAACCGGCTTCGACGATTAAATCCGGTTATAAGTAATTTGGTAAGAGGCTATTACCGGTTCAGCAGCAAAGATTGGTGGCTGCCAGCAATTGGGGATCTTCTTGAATAATTAATCAGCTCAATGTGAAAGATATAGGAGGAAATTCGTCAGTGGCTGTGGTGATACCCATATACCAATCCCACCTGACCAAAAATGAAGAAATTTCGCTGAGGCAATGCATGCGCGTGTTAGGGGCATACCCAGTGATAGTGGTAAAGCCAAAAAGCCTTAAGTTAGATTTCATTACCGGTAAATATCCTTCTATTGCATTGCTTTCAATGGATGATGCTCACTTCAAAAGCATTGACACCTATAATAAACTCCTAATTTCCATTGATTTTTACAGAACGTTTTCAACTTATCAATACATTCTGCTTTACCAATTGGATGCATACGTTTTCAGGGATGAACTGCTACATTGGTGTCAAAAAGGATATGACTATGTAGGGGCGCCTTCCTTTCACCAAACAGCGTTTGATGCGTTGCCTGCCGAATCAAAAGAGGTTTTTGCAAATGCATTGTCCAATCGTCGATATGTCCTCAATGGAGGCCTATCTCTGCGGAACGTGCCTGCATTTATACGTTACCTGAAAATTTTCAATGCTTTTTACCCAGCTTGGAAAGGGAATGAAGATATGTTGTTTTCGCAAGAAGCAACGCGGTTGATTCCCATGAAAATGTTTCTAAAACTTCCAGGCTGGCAGGAGGCATTGCAATTTTCTTTTGAGAAAAGCCCGGCAGCTATCTATGAGCTCACTAATCACCAGCTACCATTCGCATGCCATGCCTGGGAACGCTATGACCCGGGTTTCTGGTCCGAGTTTATCTCTGTAAATCAGTAGGTTACCTTCTTTAACAATTTTTAACAAACTATCAGGAATGTTCACGCGTTTTTGCAGTTATTTATAAAAAATTAACAGTTTAAGGTCATGACTTTTAAATTGCTTACGGCATTTTGCGGTGCCATTTTACTTTCCTTCAATGTTAGTTTTGGGCAAATTACTGAAAACCCGAAGGTAGACGAACAGTCGCAACCTTACGTGAAGATCAAGCGCGTCGAATTGAATGATCGTTATACGATCATTCATTTGCAGTTTATAGAAACACGGGCAAGTCAGAATCTTCCAAAGCAATTTCCCTTCCCCTTTCCTCAGGGCCCGGATCAAAAACAACAAAAATCAACAGGCAATCAGATCTGGCTTGATCCTGAAACCAGATTATATAAGCCGGGAGAAGTTGAAAAGAAGTTTAAGCTGATCAAAGCAGAGAATATTCCGACAGCCACTAAAAAGGAAGTGAATGCTGGAGAAACCGTCGATTTTGTAGCTTATTTTGAAAGGCTAACCCCTGGTATTGAAGAATTTGATTTTTACGAAGGCCGTAGTTCTCAAGGGTCTCAATCATGGAATTTTTATGGCATTCACATTAAAAACCCGCCTAAAAAGCAACCAGTAAAAACACCCAAAACAACTGCAAAAGCAGAAGAGCCTGTGCAAAAAGAAGTGCAGGAGTCAGTTGCAGAAATACCTCAATCCAACGCTAAACAGGACGGAACGATGGCTGTGATCAAAGGAACGGTTTATAATGCCAAGACTAAGAGTCCAGTTCCTGCCCAGATCTCCTATCTCGAAAAAGGCGATTCTTTACAAATTAAATCTTCCTCGGGCAAGTATAAAATAGGCCTCGATCTGTCTGAAAAGTACAATTTCAGTGTTATTGCAAAAGGTTATTACGGGGCTACATTGAGCGTTACCCCAGCTGATTCGTCCGAAAAAGGATCTTTTGATCAGGATTTTTACCTTACCCCGCTCGCAGTGGGCGAAACCATTACGCTCCCAAATATCTATTTCGAAACATCACAATTCACACTTTTGCCGGAATCGTACGACGAACTGAATCGCTTAGTCAAGATGATGCTTGAAAGTCCTGGGATTGGAATCAGGGTGGAAGGCCATACCGATAATGTTGGGGATTTTGATAAAAACCTTGAATTGTCTAAAAAGCGCGCTGAAGCAGTTAAAAATTATCTGGTTGAAAAAGGCATTAATTCCAATCGGATCGAAGCCAAAGGATATGGCGCAACCCGGCCAATTGCAAAAGGGGACGACCGCAAGAAAAATCGTAGGGTTGAATTTGTCGTCACGCAGGTGTAGGAATGGTCAGGGAATGCACAAAGGTCATTGATGGTCAGAGATGGTCATTAATTGTTGAGAATAGTCAGGGATTGTCATTCGTTGTGAACTATTGGATTGATACCATAATCATGACAACATATGACTACCCATGACCATCAATGACAATGCATTATCTCGCCTTAATAATATTTGTAAACTCCCTGGATTTCAAGGAAGCTCCACCTACCAGACCGCCGTCGATATCCGGTGAAGCGAATAATTCGGCAGCACTTGCAGCAGTAACACTTCCACCGTATAAAATAGAAATCTCATCCGCAACGTCGGCGCCGTATTTGGACGCAAAATGCTGGCGTAATGCAGCGTGCATTTCCTGAGCTTGTTCGGCGCTTGCAGTAAGGCCCGTTCCAATTGCCCAAATGGGCTCATATGCAATCACTACCGATAACAATTGATCCTTAGATAAATGGAATAAACTTTCGGTAATCTGATTTTTGACAAAGCCAATATAGTCTTCATTCTGCCGCTGGTCCAGCGATTCTCCGCAGCAAAAAATAGGGGATACGCCATTTGCCAGGGCCGTATTAACTTTCTCTGCAAGCAGTGCATTCGTTTCATTAAAATACTGCCGACGCTCGCTGTGGCCGATCAGTACATATTCTACACCGACAGCTTGCAACATTTGCGCAGAAATTTCACCAGTAAAAGCGCCTGAAACTTTATCAGAGCAATTTTGGGCAGCCAACGAAAAATTAGGGCTGTTTTCTATGTAATTTTTGATGGTGGTAAGGTAAATGGAAGGGGGGCAAAGTATAACTTTTGTATCGTTTTGAACCTCATCTTTGGCCATATTTACCAGTTCAGAAGTAAGCGCAACTGCCTCATCCAGAAGTTTGTTCATCTTCCAGTTACCGGCAACAATTTTTTTTCGCATGAGAAAATTTTTATTGTGAAAAAATGTCTTTTTACGCAACAAAATTAACTTAATTTCATCATTTGCATGATTTTACATAAATGATAACTTTAATATCAGAAAGTTTGTACTTATAAAGATTTATTTGTGTTTTATTGAGGTAAAATGCATTAATTTTACTTTATTAACCGATTGGGCGGAATTTGATACTTAGGTGTACACAAAAGATATAAAGACAGAGTTAAGCCATTTATAGCCAGTGTGTTTTAGTGTTGTTAACATATTAATTTGACATTTAGAATTTAAAGAAAGGAGGCCACGATGAAAACGTCTAAGTGGTTATTTTTAGCGATCATACTTTTTATAAGTAACACTTCATTAGCTAAAACAGAAGACATTCCACCCGTTTCTGAAGAGAGATACGGTTACTTTTTGGATAAAAACCATAAAACCGCACGCATCCCTTTTGAACTGCATTCAAATCTGATTTTACTCTACGCGAAAATCAATGATACTGATTCACTTCGCTTTATCCTCGACACAGGAGTAAGTTCAATTATTATAACAGATCCCAATATTTTAAAACCGGACAAGCTTCGTCTGACCAGAAAAGTCAGTCTGACGGGTGCTGGTGAAGGGAAATCTATTTCAGCACATGTAGCCATTGATAATCGCTTTTCGATGGGCCGACTGAAAGCTAATCACCAGAATATCGTGGTGCTTGAAGAGGATTTTCTTCGCCTTTCTGAGTATGTGGGCGTGCCCGTACACGGAATTTTTGGTTATGAGATCTTCAACAATTTTGTTGTTACCATCGATTTTTCTAAAAAAGAACTCATTTTGATGCGTAATGAAAGGTACCGTTACAAAACCAGCAAAGGTGACAAACATCCATTGATCATTGAAGACACCAAACCGTTTACGGATGCAGTTACGCTTTTTGCCGACGGCAGAGAACACCCCATCCGGGTTTTGATTGATACGGGTGCGGGTCATGCATTGCTTTTAAATAATACCCCGAAAGAATCTTTCCGTTTACCTGAAAAAGTGATCAGGGCGCAATTGGGCCGTGGGTTAAATGGCGTTATTAATGGAAATCTAGGCCGTATTGACAGACTCAGACTGGGCAGATTTGAGATGGATAATATTGTGGCATCTTTTCCGGATAGCCTGTCATTTGGCTCCAAGCTGCGGGCTGGCACCGAGCGGCAGGGAAACATTGGATGCGAATTGCTGCGCAGGTTTAAGGTTACCATGAATTATCAGGAAAGTTATATGGTCCTGAAACCCATCAAAAGCCGTATGCGTGAAAAATTCGAACACGATATGAGCGGGATGGAAATCAGGGCGGAAGGCAGGGACCTGCATACTTATTTTGTAAATCATATTTCCGACGACTCACCGGCTTCGCGTGCAGGCCTGATGGAAGGTGACCAGTTATTATTTATAGACGACCACTCGGCTTCGGAATTGAATGTAAGTGAAATCTATAAGCTGCTGCAACGCGGCGACGGCAAGAACATTGACTTACTTGTCAAACGCAAAGGGGATATTTTCTTTACCCAGGTTACACTGCGAAGAATGATTTAATTACATTTAAGCCAAACTAAAATCTGGTTTATTTGGAACGCCTTATCGTAACTGAAGACGGCTCGCATTCTTTGTTCAGTTCACAATTCAATCAACAATACCATTCGCTTCACGGTGCTCTCAACGAGGCAGAGCACATTTATATCAATCTAGGTTTACGACCAATCCTTGAAAATGCAAATGTTACAATCCAGGTTTTTGAAATGGGTTTTGGAACAGGCCTTAATGCCTTTTTAGCCTGGAAATTGGCTGACAAGTTGGAAAAACCAGTTTATTACACCTCTGTTGAAGCATTCCCGGTGAGTCTGGAAGATGCATTAAAATTAAATTACCAGTCATTGCTGAATGAGACCGGTTTCATGAAACTTCACGAAATCCCTTGGTCAACACAGAATCAAATTTCACCTTACTTTTCCTTTCGAAAGGAAGATACCCAGCTTCAAAACTTCACATCGGAAACATTATTCGATGTGATTTTTTATGATGCGTTTGATCCGCGCGCGCAGCCAGAATTATGGACAGCAGAAATATTTGGGAAAATTGCAGCCCAAACGTGCACCGGTGGCGTATTGGTAACATACTCTTCCAAGGGGATTGTAAAAAGAGCGCTAAGAGCAGCAGGCTTTGTAGTTCAAAGACACAGAGGCCCTGGCAAGAAAACACATGTACTTAAAGCGATCAAGGCCTGATTAACAACATTTATGTATATTGGTCAAACGGCCGCGAAATTTAGTATTAGATTAAAAAAATAACCAATATGAGTTACCAGGACATTATCAGTCAGGAGTTGAAGGAAGCACAAAGCGTTCTGGACCATTTTCTGAATGACCCTACACAAATTGAAAAAATAGAAAAGGCAGCCCGGCTTATGTCAGATGCGATCCTGCAGAATGGAAAAATACTTTCCTGCGGAAACGGCGGATCACATTGCGATGCCATGCATTTTGCAGAGGAATTGACAGGCAGGTACCGGGATAACCGACGTGCATTACCTGCGATAGCAATTTCAGATGTCAGCCATTTAAGCTGCGTAAGCAATGATTTTGGCTACGAATTTGTGTTTTCAAGATATCTGGAAGCACTTGGTCAACCGGGAGACGTTTTATTAGGATTAAGCACCAGTGGAAACTCTGCTAACATTATCAATGCGGTCGAGGCTGCAAAATCCAAAGGCATGAAGGTTGTGATTATGTCGGGCAAGGATGGTGGAAAGCTTGCTGGACTAGCAGATGTTGAAATTTGTGTCCCACATTTCGGCTACGCGGACAGAATTCAGGAAATTCATATCAAAGTCATCCACATTTTCATGCTGCTCATCGAAAAGACGGTTTTGCAGGAATAAGGCTGAGTAAAAAATCCACTAACCTGACTCGTGTAACATGAATGTTCGCCCTTCGGCCCTGATCATAAAACGTGATCGGATTTTAACCTTGCGATATAATTATGGGGACAAAGATGTTTATGCACTTCCGGGTGGAAATCCAGATGCAGGAGAGTGTCTACATGAGGCGCTCAAACGTGAACTTGATGAAGAATTGGGTGTAATAACTGATGTTAATGAAATGATAATCTGTGGTGAGGTGATATGGAAAGAGATTCAAAAAGAAACTTTTCATGTTGTTTTTGAAACTAAAATTTTTGGCACACCCGCCTTAAATCCGGCTCACACGACCGCTTTGGAAATAGTATGGCTTCCGATAGATGCATTGAATGGAAAAGTACTCTATCCAAACATTGGAAGACAGATAGAAGATTTTTGTGAACAGTTGTTCACTTTTGTCCACATCGGTGTCATTGAACAGCCCTACATCCGATAAGATTTTTTTGAGTGACCATATCTTCCTCGTGCGTTTCTATAAAAGAGAAACATACCGTACTTTTGCATTTTAAACGGCAGCGTGGTAAATGGAAAACGAAAAGAAGGAGAAATTATCCAACTTCTTAATAAGGCGGGCAGATAAGGACGTATTGTCAAGAGGGCGTTCCATTTATAGCAGTGGCGGCTTAAAAGTTTCCAAATTGGAATATAATGGTCCCGGTAATGCCGAATTTAAGGTCAAGAGCGACTACTCAATTCAGTTTTATCAGATTTACATCCGGGATTTCCTTACCCCGCAAATCATTACAGAATGTTCATGTCCCGATAAGAACGGCCTTTGTAAGCACCGTGTCGCGGCAATTTTGTACATTCTGGATAAAATGCCGACCATCAAGCAGGTTGTTTATGACATGAACAGCACTGTTGTCGATCTCCCCGAACTTAAGGAATTTCAACTGAGAAGCCTTGTCTTGGATGATACCTGGAAAAACAGGACGTCCATAGAAAAGGTGGAAATTGTATCAGCCAAAGAAGGAGAGGCGGCATGCGTTGTAACCGATGGCGGGAAAGGCTATCAGGTGGCATTCAAAAGAGTTAAGAATACAAGACAAATTCATACTTCCTGCGATTGTGACCAAAAGCTGTGGGTCCCTTTGTGTGAACATAAGCTGGCGGCATTTCTAAAACTTCGCGAGGAGCTTGGAGAAAAAGCATTCGAGGTAATGCGGGACCTGACCGCAGAAAAAAATAATCTGCTTGCAGAATACGGTTATTCTCTTCTGGATCAGTTTAAAGATAAATTTGATTTTCGGTTAGATGAAGAAGGTGGATTGCTGTTGCTCAAACTGGATCCAACCCTTCAAAAAATTGGCGCTTACCAGGATTGGCGAGCGTTGAGAAACAGAATTTTACCTGCTCAAAACGTTACCTTCAACATTTCTCCTGCTGAAAATGGGCAGGACGATGAGGATCGGATATCGATATTTGTTTTCTGGCCAAAAGGTAAGAACCACTTACTTGACATGGGCTTTGGCGTGTTTTCTGTAAAATACAGCGCCAAATCGGACAAATTGACCAATATCCGGAATATAGCCGGAGGGTCAAGTCACTATTATTCACCGGATGAAATCCCTGTCTTAAGTGAGTCGGACGCCAGGCTGGTCCGGTTGGCAAAGCATTGGGAAGAAGGGCTTCAAAAATTCATACGCAAACAGGGATGGGCTTACAATGCTTATCTGCATTTCGACGATGTGGGCGCCGAGCAGCGTTATGAGGCTAGAAATTACGTTGGAAAACAGCTTAATCGGGTCTTTAATGATCTTGATGCCGATAGATTGTATCTGGCGGAAGGAGATTATGTGACGAGTAATAATCAGCTTATCCAGCTGGAACTGCATCGAGAACCGGTTAAATTGTTTTTCGTACTTACTGAGGACAAAGAATTTATTACCCTGAATCCCTATGTGGAGCTGAAAGCCGGCACACCGCTGGAACTGCAAAAAGTTGTTTCTTTTGACAGCTTCTGGCTGGGTATCTACAATGAAAAATTGCTATTCCGCTGGGCTGGGATAAGCGAAGCTGAAATGGTCGCCTATTTAAGCCAGAACGGATATAAGGTAAGGGTTAAGAAGGAATTCGCTGAAAGCTTTCTGGCCGATTGGATTATTCCAGTTACAGAGCAATTTGATGTGCTGTTCCAAACCAGGCACCAGATAAGTTCAGGACAGCTAACTTTTAAAAAGCCTAAAATTTATCTGAAAGAGGATGATGCCAATCTGCTAATTGTCCCCGCTTATATCTACCAATCGCAGGACAGCGAAACAGGCGAAGTGGAATTTCTGCATGACAAGCGGCGTTCGAAAACCAGTTTTGAAAACAACCAGATCACGTTGCTGGAAAGGGATTTATCTGCTGAAAGTGAGGTTTGGGATTGGATTAAGTCGTTGCATCCTAGTTTCATTCAGCAATCCGGTCAGCCGTTTTTCTATATCCCATTTGATCACGTGATGAAAGAAGGCTGGCTTTTCAATTTTGTGGAAGCGGCCCGCAAAAAACATTATGATCTGCTTGGGTTTAAGGACCTGAAAAAAATGCGCTTCAATCCCAATCGAGGTACTGTAAAAGTGACCGCCTCTTCTGGTATCGATTGGTTTGACATGAAAGTAGAAATCACCTTTGGAGACCAGGTTGTTTCGCTTGCTGATGCCAAGAAGGCATTACTTAAAAAGCAAAATTATGTTCAGCTTTCTGATGGTTCATTAGGCGTGCTGCCGGATGAGTGGATCAGTAAATTGGAACCACTGTTGCAGTTTGGTCGGGTAAATGCTGATAAAATCATGCTATCCAAAATTCACTTCTCGTTAATTGATGAACTGGTTTCGGAAATTGACAACGAAGAGGTGTTTCGGGAGTTGTCGGAAAAGAAACAGAAACTGCTCAATTTCAAGCAAATACCTGATGTTCCACTTCCCGGCAATGTCAATGCTACTTTGAGGCAGTACCAGGAGGAGGGATATAAATGGATTCACTTCCTGGATGAGTTCGGCTGGGGAGGATGTCTGGCGGATGATATGGGGTTAGGGAAAACGCTGCAAATGCTTACTTTTTTGCAGCAGCAGAAAAATATGGATCCCGCAAACACCAATTTGGTTGTGGTACCTACCACATTGATTTTCAACTGGCAGGCTGAGGCAGCTAAATTTACGCCTGATCTTAAGTTATTTGTGCATCGGGGAATGGCAAGGAGAAAGGATATCGATTTTTTTAAAGAATATGACATTATCCTCACCACTTACGGGACGATGCGCAGCGATGTGGAGCTGTTGCGACTCTTTAATTTCAATTACATTGTCCTGGATGAAGCGCAGGCCATCAAAAATCCGGATTCTTTGACGTCAAAAGCTTCACGATTGCTGCATGCGAAAAATCGTCTGACGATGACTGGTACGCCCGTGGAGAACAATACATTCGATCTGTACTCTCAATTTGAATTTTTGAACCCTGGCATGTTAGGCCACGCGGATTTTTTCCGCACGGAATATGCGACACCCATTGATAAATACCAGGATAAGGAGAAGGCAGCCGAATTGAGAAAGCTGGTCTATCCTTTTATGCTGAAACGTACCAAAGAAGAAGTGGCATCAGACCTTCCTGATAAGACAGAAACCATTTTGTTCTGTGAAATGGGCAATAAGCAACGCAAGGTGTATGACACTTTTAGGGAAAGATATCGTCAGGAAATTGCAGAAAAGCTTGCTACCGACGGACTGAATAAAAGCAGCTTTCTGATCCTGGAAGCACTATTAAAACTCAGACAGATATGCGACTCTCCGGCAATACTGTCGGGCGATGAAGATTTTGGGAATGAATCGGCGAAGCTGGAAGAGATCACCCGTGAAATAGAGGAAAATGCGTCGAATCATAAGATCCTCATTTTCAGTCAGTTTTTGGGGATGCTTGACCTTATTCGCCAACATTTGGAAAAAATCAACATTCCGTACGAATACCTCGACGGACAAACTGTCGATCGTGCCGGACGGGTAAATCGCTTCCAAAGTGACAAGACATGCCGCGTATTTTTGATGAGCCTAAAAGCAGGTGGGGTAGGTTTAAATCTTACGGAGGCGGATTACGTATATCTTATTGATCCCTGGTGGAATCCGGCGGTGGAGCGTCAGGCGATTGACAGAACACACCGTATTGGGCAAACTCGGAAGGTATTTGCCTATAAAATGATTTGTAAGGATACGATTGAAGAAAAGATACTATTGCTGCAACAGCGTAAACAGGACTTGGCGGAAGATTTGGTAGGCGGGGAATCCGGATTTATTAAGAAGCTCAGTCAGGAAGATATTATGGGACTTTTCAGCTAATGCTATTAATAGTTAAGCATTTTGCTCCCGGAAGCGATATTCAATAAATTCTGTTTCACCAGTTTCATCTGACCAGTGTTGGAAATAGAATCAAGCGAAGTAAGTTCAAAGAGCGGCGCCGGATTGTACAAAGATTTAACGTCTTTTTCTCTGCCAAAATCCATTTGACTGGCTAATTGGTCATTGCCAAAATTTTTGTTTGGGAAATTGAACATATTCTCCACGTTCACATTCTTGACTGCCTTATCGCTTGCTTGCCTTTCAAGCACGCACAATATCAGTAAAAAAGAAGCTACTACCAGGGTAAGATGATTTTTCATAAAAAAGCGTGTTGTTTGCCCTCTCTTTGAGACAACTACTTCACAAAGAGCAATTTTCAAGCCAGACCGTTGTAAGGCTGTAAAAATAATTTAATTCAAAAATGGCCCTGACAACGCGGAACGAGCGTTTTTTCACTATTCCACTACAACGCTGAACTATTGCTGTAAATACCGGCTTCCACCACCTGTTAAGGAGTAACCGGCTTACTGATTTCGTAAATTTTGAAGACAAAGTTGTACTTTACTCCTTTCAAATTTCCAAACCCGTTCAGGACAAATTCTACAATATTTCCGATACGAGCCGCCCTACTTTACCCCAGTTTTTATCCCTATTTGGGGTCTGAGCTTATATTATGCCCTCGTATTTTTACATTACAAATATAATTATACAAATATAGCGTTTAATGTGACCTTTCTCGATTTTCCTCAAAAATAGCAAGTGCAAGGCGAATCTGCCCGTAATCGAACTGCTCGTTCAGTAATTCAAACAAAGGTTTCAAAGGATCGTTTTTCGTGATTTGCATTTCTTGTGCCGCCAACGTAATCGTTTTATAAGACTTATCGTCGATCAGGGTTTTGAGATCAATATCATTGCCTTCTTCTTTGAGTTTGATGAGGTGCGAAATAATGGTAACCACATTGAGATTTCGCTTTTCGGCAATGACCTTAACAGAATGTCCTTCTTTGTAAAGGTCGAGCGTTTCTACGAAAGTCATTCCCTTGATTACCCTGGTTCCGGGTTTGGTGTTTTCGCGGGCAAAATCCAGAATTTCTTTAATAAATGTTTCTCCATATTTCCGAAACCGCTCATCGGCAATACCTGAAATTGCTTTCATCTGAACCTCATTAATCGGTTTTTTCTGCGCCATTTCCGAAAGTGTCGCGTCGGTGAAGATGATATATGGCGGAATCCCGATTGCATCAGCCATTTGTTTTCTCAGTAATCGCAGGCGGTCAAACAAAGCGTCGCGGATAATTTCCTGTTTGGCTTTTTCCTTGGGCACCAGCTCTTCTTCTTTTGCTTTTCGCTCATTCAGCGGAATAAATTTGACAAGTTCCACTTTCCGTTCACCTTTCAGGATCTGGCGGCTAACTGGATTGAGCTTAAAGGTATGTGCCTCATCATAAGCAATATCCATGACGCCAGAGTTGAGCAATTGGCTTATATAGTCGCCCCATTCTTCGCCCCTAAGCTCTATTCCCGCCCCAAACGTTGGAAGCCGGTCGTAGCCAAATTGAAGCACATTGCGGTTGCGGCTACCTCGAAGAATATCGATCAGCATTCCCATCGCTACTTTTTGGTCGGTGCGGGCGATGCCTGACAGCGCTTTTTGTGCAATGATGGTTGCATCGAACCGGGTTCGTGGGTTTTGGCAAACATCACAGTTACCACAATCTTTTTCTACAGCCTCATTGAAATAACTTAGCAAAATCCTTCTCCTGCAAATATCCGCCTCTGCGTATTGCTTCATGCGGTTGAGTTTGGCATGAAGCAGCTCTTTTTGCTCAGCCGACTGATCTGAATTATTGATCATATCCTGCCGGGTAATGATATCCATGTAACTGTAAAACAAAACCGTATCCGAAGGAGTACCGTCGCGCCCGGCCCGCCCGATTTCCTGATAAAAACTTTCGACATTGGAAGGTAAATTGTAATGGATAATCCACCTTACATTGGACTTGTCGATGCCCATACCAAATGCAATCGTCGCTACAATGATCTGAATATCATCCTTCAAAAATTTCTCCTGGACCTTTGAACGCTTTTCCGATGCCAGGCCTGCATGGTAAAATTCGGCTTTGTAACCCGCATTTTGGAGGCTGGCGGCTACTGCTTCTGTTCCCTTCCTGCTTAGACAATAGATAATTCCCGCCTGGTTTTCGTGTTTGGCAATGAAGCTTTGGATTTGCTGAAGCCTTTTCCGGCCAGGCAAAACGTTCAGACTAAGATTTGGTCGGTCGAAGCTGGCAATGAACGTTTCGGAATGTTCAATGCGAAGTTGTTTCAGAATGTCCCTGCGTGTTACCCGGTCTGCGGTGGCGGTCAACGCAATGATTGGAACGTCGGGGAAACGCAGCTTTAATGTGTTAAGCTGGCGATATTCTGGTCGGAAGTCGTGGCCCCACGAAGAAATGCAATGCGATTCATCAATAGCGAAAAGTCCAACATTCCACTCTTTTAAAAATTCAAAGGTATTTCCGGAAAAAAGCCGCTCTGGGGCGATATAAAGCAATTTTAATTCACCCAGCTTGGCTTGCCAGATTATCTGATCCTGTTCAGCAGATGAAATGGAAGAATTTAAAAATGCGGCATTAACCCCATTTCCTCTTAGCGCCTCCACCTGGTCTTTCATCAAGGCGATCAGCGGGGAAATTACAACGGTAAGTCCAGGCCTTAAAATAGCGGGGATCTGAAAGCAAACGGATTTCCCGCCGCCCGTCGGCATCAATACAAGACAATCCTTGTCTGCCATTACGGTATCAATAATCTCAGCCTGCTGCGGACGAAAAAAATCGTATCCAAAATATTTTTTTAAAGCTTCCAGTTTTTGGTGTGTCATAATAATTCAATGTGCAGGGTTTGTTATTATATTTTTTTGTTGATAAATCAAAATTGGTACATGGCCTGGATCTTGATTTCACTGCGTTTACTTCCGTTTATCTCATTCAATCCCGAGCTAATCTTTTCAAGATCCCGATAACGTGTTTGAGACCAGCGAACCCATATTTTCATGTTTTTGGAGAGAGTATAGCGGGTCATCAGATAATGTCGTGTCCCAATGTCATAGTAAGCAGGTACTGAGAATGCGTAAAGCATGTCTTTTTCATAAACATATTGCCGACTATCGTAATTGTCGGTATTGAACCAGGCAATTCTCCCACTAAGTTCAATTTTTGAAAAATGCCAGGTGATATCCTGTAAAATGGTCAATCCTTTTGACTTTGAAATATCTCTGTAATTAAAATCGCCGCACTGTAAACGGGTACGGACGGAAAAGCGCAGTGGCTTCTCATACTCGAAATTAACCATGGCAGTGCGACGAACAGAAGTGACCAGCGGCGCAACGGCATCGTCGCTTTCCGGATCGTTTCGTTGCTTATGTTTCTCGTGAAACAGGATATATGCATTCAGCCGCTTATTGGGTTTCCAAAGAAGATGCAGGTAATAATCGTAGCCTTTCGAAGGGACATCCACCTGATATTTTAGCCACGGAAACCTGAAAAAATCAACATAACTGCTGAATTGCCAGCGTCGGCTTGGCGCATACCTTAATCCTCCATAAGCACCGGTTTCATTAATTGGCCTCGAAGATTCGCTGAACGAAGTGCCATAAAAAGTATGAAAATTGCGATCATAATGTCTGAAAAGCAATGAGATATCGAGCTTTTTACCCATTCCTACAATTACCCCACCAATTACGCCAATCCCGCCGCTTTTTGAAATGGATCCCTCTCCAAGGAAATGGAGATTTTGCCATCGATAATCCCCGTGTACACCAGCAACCAAATTTTGCTTACCCGAAAATTCATATCGATTGTAAGCAACATCCCGCTTTCGGAAAATGGTCCCATAAGTAGTGAAAAGTGTGGTCAGGCCAATTTGTCCCTTCTGATCTGCAAGCTTGTGAAGAATGTGAAAGCCAACATTTTCTTCGGGAAAGATGTTGTGCTTTTCCCGTTCCGTTGGCGTGCGGTGATAACCCGTAACGGGTAGTGAAGAAGTGATTTTCTCGTTTGAATCGTCGCGCAACAGCTCCTGGGTCGCATCCCTTTTCACCATTGAAAGAAACAACGTTACCTCTGTTCTTTTAATCGGTGCAAAAGTTGCAGCCACTCCCCGGAAAAAATTGGCTTCCATCACAGAGGTATAGGGTTTGAGTCCCAATGTACTGCGATAGGTTGTCTTGATAACTTCTGAACCTTTACCCAGAGAAAAACCAGCTCCGACAATCATTCCCTGGCCAGTCTGCATCTGAAAGTCACCAATAATCAGGTTTTTAAGTTTTCCCCGATTCATAATCTGGGCGTGAAAAGAAGTAAAATCAATGCCGTAGATCTGCCTTTTACCAAACCAGTTCCAAAACTTTTCCCCTGCATCCTTTTCCAACGTTAACCCAAAACTATAAGAACTGGTACGGGCATTTCGGTAACGCAGATAACCATTGAAAGCAGTTCCCTCATATCTTGTCGTGGAGTGAGAACCAGGTTCCAATGCACTGAAACCCTTCTGTTTTTCCAATATTCTCCCTGATCGGAACATTAAAAAATGCTGACTGGGATTTTTCAGGGATTGTTGCAGGGAAACGGCGGCAATATTGACAGTCACAAAAGGAAGTAAACGCTGGATGCTGGGGAGGTCAAAATGGGGAATGGCCTGCAATTCATAAAGAGACAAGAACGGGCCCAATGTTTCACGGTAAACGAAAAATGAATTCAGCTGGATTTCAGAGAGAATAAAGGTATTGGAAAGCTCGTCGCGGGTCGCGGTATTAAGGTCGAGCGGACTTGCATATAGCTGAAAAAGAGACTCGTATATTTCGGAATAATCGTTGTCCTCCGACGGAACCGGAAAAAGGTCGGAAATGAATTGGTTAATGTCTATTTCTTTGCGGGGAGGTGCCTGGGCAAGCGATAGTTTCACATGGAAGACGCAGAAAAGAATGATCAGCTTGCAGGATACCAAGCCGCATGGCTGATTTGAAGCGTATGTCATTTTTACAAATTTCTGCATACGCTCCGATATTTAGATGAGGGTTAGAAGGCTTTTAAACTTAAATCCAAACTTCTCGCCTGATGCGTCAATGCACCGCTGGAAATTCCATCGACGCCCGTTACGGCGACTGCTCGCAATGTCTTTTCAGTAATATTGCCGGAAGCCTCCGTTTCAAACCGTCCGCCAATCTTTCTCACAGCCTCACGCAAATTATCCAGGGAAAAATTGTCCATCATGATAATGTCCACGCCGCCAACCCGTAAAACTTCATCTACCTCGACCAGGTTACGTGTTTCAATTTCAATTTTCAGGTTTTTGCCTGTTTCTTCTAAATATTTCCTGGCCCTGGTAATCGCAGGTTCAATGCCGCCTGCATAATCGACGTGATTATCTTTTAACATAATCATATCGTAAAGCCCCATGCGGTGATTCACCGCGCCACCAATTTTTACCGCCAATTTTTCAAACAGGCGGAAATTGGGTGTTGTTTTACGGGTATCCAGCAACTTTACAGGCAAATCACTGATCAACGATGACATTTGTCTTGCATAAGTAGCGATCCCGCTCATGCGTTGCATGGTATTCAGCACCAACCTTTCGGCCCTTAGGATTAGCTGCGCATTTCCTTCTACCGTAAATACAACGTCTCCTACTTTGACGCTGGAACCATCAAATAGTAACACATCTATTTTTAAAAAAATATTTTTAAAAATAGTGGCGGTCTCTTCAAAGATAATTTGCGCAACTTCTACGCCCGCCAGAATACCATCCTGCTTAACCAGCAATTTGGCCCTTTTGGTAGCATCAGCGGGTACTGAAGAGAGAGAAGAGTGATCACCGTCACCAATATCTTCCAGCAAAGCAAGCCGGATCAGGCTGCGCAGATCATGTGGGTTGGTTTCCATTTTTTAAAAATTAGTTAGAACGTTGCTTTCAGAAGGTCCGCTGTCAGAAGGTCTGCTGTCAGAAGGTCTGCTGTCAGAAGGTCTGCTTTCAGAAGGTCTGCTGTCAGAAGGTCTGCTGGCGGTATGCCATGTTGTAGCGTATTGCGAATGTAAAAACATTTGAATTCGTCGCCACAATCATGTCCTCAGAAGTGATTTTGCGGATCTGATAGCGCCCGTCCAAAAACAGGTTGTGCGCAAGTGAGTAAGAGAGGCGCAGGTCCGTAAACAACGTGGAAGCTTTGATTCCCTGGCCGATTTTTTGGTTTAGATCTCCGTCGCGGTTAACACTTCTTTCATCGTAACTCTTCGAAATATCTCCCCCAAAGTTCATATAAGGTCTGGTCAAAGGATTTGGATCTTTTCCCTGGTTCGCTTTCATGACTGTACCATAAACAGACAACCGAGAATTGAGCTTGTATCTAATAATAGCCAGATATTCCCTGAAATTAGCGCCAAGCGGATGTGCCAGCGACTGCCCGTAATGCATGTAATTCCGTCCGCCGTCTTTATGCGAGTAAGTATATGGCCTTACCATATTGTATTCGGCCTGCAAATCCAGATTAGGAACCCCGAAAGCATCCACATATTTTCCACCCAACTGCAGGCTGTATTTATTGGTCCAGGATCCGCTTCCATTGAAAAGGAATTTGGTAAGAAACTCATCCAGCACAAATTGGCCATAAATGGATGCTTGTTTTCCTAAAAGCCACCGAAAATCGAAACCAAGCAACGCATTGTCCTGGCTGCCAATGTAAGATTCTACATATCTGTAAAAAATGATTGGGTTTAGATAGTTGAGGTCATATCCTCCACCGACCGAATCACGGTTAAACACTTCCGCCTCAAAAATGCCAAAATTGATGTTATCGGTAATGTTGACGCTCAAATGGTGAATGGCGGCAAACTTTTTCCTCCTTAAAAATTCAGCGAAAGAATCCTTACCGGCATTAATCATGCTGGTCCAAAGATTGGTGTATCGAAACCGTCCCAGCTGCGTATCAATTCTCAGGAAAAGATAGGGGCTGCTGTTGTCGGATAGGATAAGCGAACGGTAGCCACTTCCAAAAACATTGTAATCATGCCCGAATTTCACATTCACACTTTTCAAAGGACGAAAAGTGATGTATCCGCGAGCTGTAAGAAAATCGACGCTGCGATTGCGGAGGCTATACTTCGCCAGGCCTTCACCGGGAAAACTAAACTCGTGCCTGAACTTAGTGACATATCTGGGAAACCTTCCCTGATTGTCAGCTACATAGGTATAAAAGCCAAATTTATTATTGATCATACCCCTGATTTCGACTCCACGGCCCGTAGACCACAAGTTGTCGAAACGAGCTGTATCATTGCTGTTGTCCTTTCCAATGAAATTGGTAGTAACAAAGTTGAAATGAAGGTCAAAATCTTTATTGTGAATGCTGTATAAATCTGCCGGATGTTCCCAGAATCGCCTTCTTATTCCCGGTGGATTGGATTTGAACCAGCCCAAACGAGCCAGCTTATTGTATTGGGCAGAATCCGTAGAAATCATACCATTGGTCCATTCCCAGCTATCTTCCCGCAGGTAATCTATAATTTCCCAATCCCGATTGGTCAAGTTTACTGTACCTTCTTTCAATATCGAATCCGTGAGTGCTACAACTGCCTTTCTCTCAAATGGTTTTACATTGGAATGGAAACCTTCGGTGAACTTGCCCCGCTTGATTTCGAGGCGGTCGATCAAATGATAGTAATCGTCGTTGAAGGGGATAAATGAACTTTGTGCATGTGCATACGACAGAGATATCACGGCTAGAAGCAATATGTTGAGACACCGGATATTTCCTTTGTACATAGGCAAAAAGAATTTACTATTCACACAAACAGCGCTTTTGCAGATAATTTTTCGAATAACTCTTCCAAATTACGTCAATGAATTTGTATTATCTTGCATGAAGTAGGCTAAAAAACTGTCACTTCCATGTTTTTACTTTCCCAAAAACCTTCCATAGCGGACCATTATCTCGCAGAGTTACGCGACGTAAATTTTCAGAAAGACCGGATGAGATTTCGCCGGAATATGGAGCGAATTGGGGAGTTATTAGCCTACGAACTTTCAAAAACATTAACCTTCAAAACAGAAAAAGTAGAAACGCCCTTGGGTCTGGCTCCTTCACGATCTCTACTACAACCCGTCGTCCTCGCTACCATTCTAAGGGCAGGGTTACCAATGCATGAAGGTTTCCTTAATATGTTTGATAAAGCAGATAATGCATTTATCGGAGCCTATCGTGGCCATCATATCAACGATGAAGAGGAATTTACAGTCGAAATGGATTATATCACAAGCCCGGACCTAACCGGCAAGATCTTGATTCTCATTGATCCAATGCTGGCTACCGGCCGGTCGATGGAAAAGGTTTACCATGCCTTGTTACGCTTTGGGATCCCGTCCCAAACACATATTGCTTCTGTTATCGCCAGCCCGGAAGGAGTGGGATTTTTACAAAAAAGGATACCACAATGCCGGTTATGGCTGGGCGCTATCGATCAGAAACTGAATGAGCAATACTACATTGTGCCCGGCCTGGGCGATGCGGGCGACCTTGCTTTTGGAGAAAAGTAGTTTTTAGTTCAGCAATTCATCAAATGTAATGGACACATAATAGGTCGAGCCAATATTTGGACTTGCATAAGACTGTATGTACGATTTTCCAATCAAATTCGTGCCCCCCAGTTTGATAATCGATTTGATAGACGGCACTTTCAGGCTCACCTGCGCATCAAGTGTACTCACAGCCGGAACGGTTGTGTTTGAGAAAATAGGAACATCAGTGGATGTGGGAACGATGAAACTGGACTCCCACAAAAATGATTGCTGATGGCGGAAAACAACATTGAATCCCACTACATTGCTGCTGGTGATCCGCCTTCCAAAATTGAGGTTGTATCGGTATTTGGGTGTATTGAATTGCGAGTACTGAACTTCTGGCGATGGCTTGAAATCAACGATCACGTTATTGGAAACATTTCCACCCATATTAAAACCTTTTGGTAATGCATAATTTAACCCGATACCAAATCCCCTGGTTGTAATGGTCTCATTGGTATTCACTGTTCTGGCAAAGCCATTGAAGTTACCAACTCCAATCCCTGATTCAATAGGAAGGCCGGGCGCAGCAGCTGCTGTTGGAACGACAATAACAGTTCCCCCAATGAAATCTTTGTATTTACTCACATAATAGTATGCGTCAACAAAAAGCTTTTTGGCTATAATACCCTTATAGCCAATTTCATAGGAAGCAATGCGTTCGGGTTTGAGTTTAGTAGGCTTGTATTTCGGCAACTTTTCCAGCGCATAAGCCTTGGCCAGATTAGGAACAAGTCCGGGGACCTGCGCCGCAAGAATTCCGGGAAGCTGGGCTGCCAGTACGCCGGGCAACGCCTGACTTACGCCAGCACTAATGGCTGCCTGGATTGCAGCGGGTACATTTGGGATTTGTCCAGCAGCGACAGCCTGGTTGACACCTGAGGTAACTTGCGCGGTAACCGCCTGCGTGATCGCGGTTGTAGCCTGCTGGGTTACCGCAGCCTGTGCATAAGCGGTCGCTTTCTGAATAATGGTCGGGTCGCTGTTGATGACTTGCAGGATTGCTTCTTCGGATAAGTTCTGGCGGAGAATCCCGCTTGCCAGATTGTAGCGTGCATCAAATTCTGGTAATCCTCCCACCAATGTTCCTGATGGGGTTTTTAGGTCAATATATTGGTTTTGCGTAGTAGGAATTCGGAATCCGGTTTGATAAGATAGACGGATGTTATGTTCTCCAAATGATGTTACAGCCGAGATTCTGGGCGTGAATTGGCCATCAAAATTCTCATTTTTATCGTATCGAATAGACCCGGTCAGTTTCAGGTGATTTGCTAAAATGCTTTTTCCAGCCTGCACAAAAGCACCAAATTCGTTAATCGGAATCGTGCCGTTTCTGCCTTCCTTATTGTCGGCAAACAATGTTCCGTTGGACCTGAGCCTGTACTGACGATAATTGGCGCCTGCAAGCAACTCGATAAATGTGATTTGATTTTTAAAATTGTAAAAACCTTCTACATGATAAAGATTGGTTTTGTCAGCAAAACCGCCGCCACCATCCACAATCGGCATATTGCGGTATTTATCAAGAAGTTGGTCATATGTGGCACTACCGGGCATTGGCATGTCTTTGTCTGCAGTTTGCCTTGCCAAAAGGTGGGCCTCAGCTTCACCCAGGCCAGAGGCGCGTGCGGTTGCAAAAGCGCCGGTATATTGTCCAAACCAGGTAGCATGCGTTTTGAAATCATTTAACATAGAGACAGCGGCCAATCCGGCCAGGTACGTTTTGCCCGATTTTTCCTGCGTGGTATAAGCCCTTACCGTAAAGTTGTCGCTTCGCAATTCAAGTTTGGCTTGCACCAGACTGAAATTGCGCAGCGAATAACGGCCTGTTCCGGTGTAAACTGTGGTTCCGAAGCCATAGTTGACCTGCGCGATGGCTTCAATTTTTTCATTGATCCGGTAATGCAAAGCGCCGCCAGCCTTGAAACTCTTGGTATTGTAATCGACGAGGTCTTTTTCCTTATAGCCGGTGCGGCTGACAAAAGAGTTGGGAACAAGCGAAACGGCCTGCTGCGGGATCAAACCATTGGTGGCGAGGGTCTGTGCAACCGCATTGATGTTAGTTTGAACCTCATCTCCGTAAACATTGACCCCATCATAGTCGAGATCTGTTCCGGGTCCGCGGTTGGGATCTGCTGTTCCTCCCACATTCAGGTTTGTATAATTGGTTGCCTCCCAATCCTTCGCACTGATATACGAAAGGTTCGCTTTAAACGCAAATTTGTTATTAAATGCCTTTGCATACCTGATCGTAGCGTCGACAAACGGCGTTGTCGCGGTAGCGCGGTTCGATTCGTGCAGAACGCCACTTTTTAAACTTGCACTCAATCCCTGATATAAGAACGGGCTTTTGCTATTCATCAGGATCAGGCCATTGATTGCATTGGGTCCATACAATGCTGACGCCGCGCCAGGAAGTACCTCCACGCTTTCGACATCAAGCTCGGACATTCCGATAATGTTGTCCAGCGGGAAATTAAGTCCGGGTGCCTGGTTATCCATTCCGTCGATCATCTGGACGGTTCGTGGATTTCCTGTGGCACCAAACCCTCTCATATTGACGGATTTGAACAAAAATCCCTGTGTGGTCATATCAATGCCTTTCAAATTGATTAAGGCGTCGTAAAAATTGGCGGAAGGGGAATTCCTGATATCACGAATGTCCATTTTCTCAATGGCTACCGGCGATTTCAGAACACTTTCTTCAACCCGTGAGGCGGAAACTACGATTTCTCTGCCCAGAACCGCCTGTTCAATCAGGCTGATGTCCAATGCAGACATACCGCCTTCAACCTCAATTTCCTGGGTTTGGAAACCGACAGAAGAAACAACGATTGTAAATGGTGGATTTGCAATTGTACTTAGACTAAACTGTCCCTTGGAGTCTGTGATTGTACCAACCACTTTTCCTTTCACCTGGATACTTACGCCGGCCAGCGGTTCACGCGTAACAGACTCTGTTATTTTGCCTTGGAGATCGATTTGCGCAAATGCAGCACTACCCATCAGGCATAAGAATAACGGTAGATTTAGGATCGCAGAGTAACTTTTCATGTTCGTAACGAATGGATGCGTTAAGTAACTTAAGAGAATTTACGTTTTGAGGTAGAGTTTAGATGCAATTTTTTCTTGAAATTGTAAAAAAAGTGTGCCCGGCCTCTGGCTCCTGAAAATATCATTTCATCTAATTCAATTTGTAAGCAATTATGACCATTTGTATGATTAATAGTAAAAAATGCCCTAAGCTAAATTTATGCACCTTTTTGATTATCATCGCTTACCATAGTGAAGCTTTATCAGTAGTTTTGGGCAGTTTTTGTTAAATATTAAAGAAAATTACCTTCTACAATGCAGGATACATATGTAATTATCATGGCTGGCGGTGTCGGCACTAGATTTTGGCCTTTCAGCCGGACCGATTTTCCAAAACAGTTTCATGATGTTCTGGGCACAGGAAGAACACTTTTGCAGCAGACGGTTGACAGATTTGAAGGGGTTTGCCCGATTGAAAATATTTATATTGTAACAAGTCAGGAGTACAAGGAACTTGTGAAGGAACAACTGCCCGCCCTGGTTGATGATCAGATTTTGTTGGAACCAAACAGGAGGAACACCGCGCCCTGTATTGCGTACGCCTGCTATAAAATTGCTTCGAAAAATTCCAATGCGAATGTGGTAGTAGCACCAGCGGATCATATTATTCTCAAAGAAGAAGTATTTAAAGACACGATTAGGGTTGCGCTGGGAGCTACACGCAATGAGGATATTCTCATCACACTTGGAATCCAGCCAACCCGGCCCGATACGGGATATGGTTACATTCAATATGTTCCTGATAAGCTGACGGTAAAAAAGGTCAAATCATTTACGGAAAAGCCGCACCTGGAATTAGCATTGCAATTTCTGGACAGCGGGGATTTTGTCTGGAATGCAGGAATTTTTGTCTGGAATATCAATGCATTTAAAAAGGCACTTGCCCAGTTCCAACCCGACATTGCCGAAATATTTGAGGGTGGAGAACCACATTATTATGTAGAAACAGAGGATGCCTTCATCCAGCGCGCCTATCAGCATTGCGGCAGCATTTCTATTGATAATGCAATCATGGAAAAGGCCGGTAATGTGCACGTGGTACTCAGCAGCTTTGGCTGGTCGGATCTCGGAACCTGGAAATCGCTTTATGAAGTTTCCGAAAAGGATTCAAACTTGAACGTCGTCGATGGGAATCTGTTGCTTTACAACACTACGAATTCGATTATAAAAACCCCGAAGGATAAATTAACAGTAGTCAGTGGCCTGGACGGATACATTGTCGCAGAATATGATGGGGTTTTGCTTATTTGTAAAAAAGAAGAGGAGCAAAAAGTAAAACAATTTGTAGCCGACGCCAAGGAGATAAATTCGAAATTTGTTTAGAACACGCGTACAGAAAGCCAGGTAATCGCAGCCTGGCTTTTTTCAGCTCAATACTTTCTCAATCTCAAAAAACCTCACATCAGCTTTCACCCGTTCCAGTATTTTCTGAGAGCGTTCGGGCCGGGCGTCGGTGATGAAGACCTGGCCCAAAAAACCAGTATCGATTAGCTCAATGAGTTTGCTGATCCGGCGATCGTCAAGTTTGTCGAAAATGTCATCCAGGAGCAGGATAGGAGTTTTTTCTTTTTCTTCCTTCAACAGCTCGAACTGCGCCAGTTTCAAGGCAATCAGAAAAGACTTCTGCTGTCCTTGCGAGCCGAATTTTTTTAAGGTAACCCCATTGATTTCAAAAGTATATTCGTCTTTGTGGACGCCTTTGCCAGTTCGCTGGGCATACAAGTCCCGGCTTCTGTTCCTTCTGAATTCGGATGGAAAATCTTCGCTGGACACTTCACTTTCGTAAATCACATCTACCTCCTCATGTCCGCTGCTCAGAAAATCGTAGTATTTATAAAATAGCGGGACGTATCGGTTCATAAAAGAAACCCGGTGACCGTAGATTCTTTGCGATAAAATAATCAAAGGCTCATTGTAGGTTTCCAGCAGGTCTTCATCCAGATAATTGCGTTCGGCAAAAAGTTTGAGCAACCCGTTTCTCTGGTTCAGTATTTTATTGAAATGCAGAAAATCATTCAGATAACCCGGTGTTGCCTGCGCTAGTACGCCATCAAAAAAACGTCGGCGCTCCTCACTTCCATCCCGGATCAGATCGGTATCATTGGGAGCAATTAACACCAATGGAAACAATCCGATATGTTCGCTGAGCCGGTCATAGGGTTTTTTATCAGCCATAAATATCTTACGCTGACCACGTTGGAAACTGCATGTAATCTGTGTGTTTCGACCTGGATCTTTGAAAACCCCGTCAATGACAAAAAAGTCGTTTGCGTGACGGATACCAAGGGCGTCCTGGTTGTGGAAGGCACTTTTGGTCAGGGTAAGGAAATAAATAGCGTCGAGTAAATTGGTTTTCCCGCTGCCGTTTTCCCCGACCAGACAATTCACATGTTCACCGAATGTAAAGGCTTTCTCCTCATAACTTTTAAAGTAGGTAAGGTGGAGCTTTTCTAGCCACATGAACTTCTTTGTTATTTAGTTTATGCTTATTTTCGCAAATCATTGCGTGAGTACGGCAAAAAAACAGACTCTGTTCCAACCACTAACTTTAAGACAAAGTTCTGTCTTTATAAACGAGAACCAAATACATGGCCACCGTTACTGAAAAAAAGAAATCTTCAGCACCAAAGAAATTACAGCATACCACAGACCGCTATTTGTTCTGGTTTGAGAATATGCTTTTGCAACGTCGTTTTGAGGAAAAAGCCGGCCAGCTTTATGGCCAGCAAAAGATCCGAGGTTTCTGTCACCTTTACATTGGTCAGGAAGCATGTTCCTCAGGTGCGGTTACTGCGCTGAAACAAGGCGATAAATACATCACAGCTTACCGTGACCACGGTATCCCATTGGCTTTAGGCACTTCGCCGGACGCAGTCATGGCGGAGCTTTACGGTAAAAAAACAGGTACTACAAAAGGTAAGGGTGGTTCGATGCACATTTTCGACAAAGAGAAAGGCTTTGTGGGTGGTCACGGGATCGTGGGCGCTCAGATTCCTTTGGGTGCTGGAATTGCATTTGCTGAGAAATATAACAAAACAGATAATCTCTGCATTTGCTATTTCGGCGATGGCGCTATCCGTCAAGGTGCTTTCCACGAAGCATTAAATATGGCAATGAGCTGGAAGCTGCCGGTTATTTTTGTAGTAGAAAACAATGGTTACGCCATGGGTACCTCCGTAGCGCGCTCCTCTAATGTTACCGAGTTATATACACTTGGCGAAGCATACGATATTCCGTCCGAACCAGTGGATGGTATGAGCGTAGAGGCGATCCATGAAGCCGTTTCAAGAGCTGCCGAAAGGGCAAGAAAAGGAGAAGGTCCTACTTTCCTTGAATTCCGCACGTATCGCTACCGCGGACATTCGATGTCGGATCCACAGAAATATCGTTCGAAGGATGAAGTGGAGGAGTATAAGCACAGAGACCCAATTGAGCAGATACGTTCAGTTATCCTGACTAATAATCTGGCAACCGAAGAGGATCTGGAAAATATTGACAAAAAAATCAAGGATATCGTAGCAGCTTCCGTACAATTTGCGGAAGAATCGGAATTTCCGGATGCAAAAGAAGCCTACACTGATGTGTACGCGGAAAGTGATTATCCTTTTGTAATGGACTGAACTTATCATTGCCATTTAATAAAAAAACCCGCCGGACAAGTTCGACGGGTTTTTTGAGTAATTTCGGTTTTCGCAATCAGGTAATGATCCTGTTTTTGCATTTTCACGTAGATAGAATTTTTAGTAATACTTTACTCATATGCCCTTAGATCAGGAATTGGAAGACCAAGAAGGAGAAGTGGAAGGTAAAGAGATGTCGTTTATCGGGCATCTTGAAGAATTAAGATGGCACGTTATTCGTGCAGGCGGCTCAATTCTCGTGTTTGCTATCATTGCTTTTACATACATCGAAGAAATATACCATTACGTAATCATAGCTCCATCGCAGCCCGATTTCTGGACATATAAAATGTTATGCAGGTTGGCTGATATGGTGAATTACAAAGAGTTATGTATTAAGGCGCTTAACTTTAAATTACAGGCCATAGGGATGGGCGATCAGTTTACGATGAGTATGACGTCCTCCATCATAGCCGGATTGGTATTTGCATTCCCTTATGCTTTTTGGGAAATATGGCGTTTTATCAGGCCTGGCCTAAAGCCAGCTGAACGTAAATCAGCAAGAGGTGCAGTGTTTTATGTGACGTTTCTTTTCTTTTCGGGTGTTCTTTTCGGTTACTACATCGTTACGCCACTGGCAATCAACTTTTTAGCAAATTTTACGCTGGATCCGTCTATTATCAATGAATTCAGTATTGCATCATACATTTCGCTCGTAGCAACGCTTACACTGGCTTGCGGAGTTGCTTTTCAGCTTCCGATTGTCGTATATGTGCTTTCGAAAGTGGGAGTGCTTACGCCTGCATTCATGCGCGAGTATCGCAAGCATTCGATGATCGTGATTCTGATCGTTGCCGCTATCATTACACCGTCGCCTGACATTTACAGCCAGGTTTTGGTCGCAATTCCGTTATTCTTGCTTTATGAAGTCAGCATCCTCGTTTCTGCTAGGGTAGAAAGGGAAAAGTTAGCTGAGGAAACCTCATTGGCACGAGGAACGGGTGATTTGTAATTAAAAGAACTTCATAAAGACCTCGGCCAATTGGTTGAGGTCTTCTTTTTGATGGATCGAGCTGATTGCAAAGCGGGTAACTGCTGGGTCGGTAGGTGCGGGGTAGGAAAAGCAAGAGGTCATGATCATGTTTTTCAGCAGATGATCAAACAAGTCGAAATCCTGGCTGCAAAAAACGGGGTAATTCTTGATAGTTTGAAAATGATCTGCTTGTGGAAATTGTGTGGAGAAGTAATTCAGATTGTTTCTTAATTTTTGCAATTCCTTTTCATAAACACAGTCTTGCAATAACTTATTGAAGGCATACACATATGCGGGTGCAGGAGGTGAAGCGCCAGCAAACCATGGTGATTTCAGAATTTGATTTGTTATTGGACTATCCCCCCAGATTAGCCCCGCGGGAATCCCCAATGCTTTGTTTAGTGACGAGACAAAAACTGTTTTTGCTTTGACAGCCGCGGGGAAATATTCACCAATCCCATGTCCACTATTTCCCAACAGCCCAAGGCTATGAGATTCATCAATGATAAACCAGACATTGCGGTGGTTTTCAATTTCATAAAAAAGAGAAAAGTCGAACTGCTGTACCCAGGGCGACCCAACGGCATCAGAGCAAATGATATGTGCCCGGGCATCGGAACTTTCATTGACAGACTTTATGGTTTCTAATGCCCAATCCACCCAGGTTCCTCTAACAGGTTGATAGTTATCGCCCCAGATGGCGGGATGGACGCCCGGAGCATAATGATATTGAAATTTGCTATCATTGAAAGCTTGCCCAATAATCTTCTGAATTTCCTTCATTACCAGTTGCCCTGCCCACATTCCAGAAGAAACCAATAATGCTGACGACACATTAGCAATAGAAGCAAACAGAGATTCAGCTTCCTCATAAATTTCAAGACGGAGGCTGTTGTTTCTCGAACTTCCAAAGTGGGTCCCATAACGTGCCACACCTTCATTGAGAAGCCTGCGAAAATCATCGTTATTGCCCATTCCCAAATAATCCGTCCCGCTAAACCAGAGATATTCATCCCCGTTTCCAGTATGGACCGTTCGGCCGGGAAGTTGTTGGGTTAGGAAAATATTCACCTGAGGTTAGGATTTAAGAAAAGCCCCGCTGCCATTTGCATTCGGGTAAATTACTTTTCCGTAATCGAAGGTAACACCGGTAGCGGGATCGTTGCTGATCAGCAAAGAGCCGTCCATATCGACGTAATCCAGTAAGGGTAGCAGATGTGCGATGGCTGAAATTCCAACGCTAGTCTCCGTCATACACCCGATCATTGTCTTCATTCCCAATGTTTTAGCCTCGGCGATCATGCGTTTGGCAGCTGTGGGGCCACCGCATTTGGTGAGCTTCACATTGACGCCATGGAAAAGACCATGACATTTTTTAACATCTTCTTCGACAATACAGCTTTCGTCGGCGATAACGGGAAGGACGCTTTCAGCGAATACTCTTCGCATACCGTCGATATCATTAGCTGGTAAAGGTTGTTCGATGAATTCCACGCCCAGGTTTTTCAACTTGGGTGCCAGGTCAATGGTTTGATCGGCTGTCCACGCACAATTGGCATCAACCCTGAAAATTGCTTTTGTATTTTTGCGCAATTCCTGAACGATGCGAAGGTCATCGTCCGTCCCTAGCTTGATTTTATAAATTGGCCAGGGAAGTTCTTTCATTTTAGATACCATTTTCTCAACGGTATCAATGCCGATTGTAAAGTTGGTTAGCGGGTTTTTGTCAGTTGAAAGCCCCCAGCTTTGATAAAGCTTCTGCCCTTTCTTCTTGGCAAAAAAATCCTGCGCGGCTTCGTCAAGTGCGCATTGGGCAAAAGAATTGGATTCCAGAAAAGGATGTACTTGGCCCCAAAGCTCCTCCGCTGAACCGTATTTTACATTTTCCACAATGTCCCGGACGGCGTCCAGCGACTGGATCATATTATCGATCGTGATACCGTAGTAGGGATTGGAAGTTGCTTCGCCAAAACCTTGAAAATCTTCGTCGCTTAGTTCAACAATGAGTGTGGGCTGAATGTCACGCGAGTCGTGAGCAATAGTGAAGGTATGTCTGAGACGAAGATCAAAAGTGTGGTAAGTAAGTTTCATGGAAGGGGTTATGTAATTTAAATCTTATTCAAATGTCAGTTACGCATATCCAGGCCCCACGACAGCTTGCTTCTTAATGTATTTAAAAAGCTATCATCTTTCATTTTGATCAACCTCGCTGTAAAATCAGCTTTTCTGACGGTCAGCTGCGTGTTTTCATCTACTACCCTGGAACGAGCGTCCAGGGAAACCAGAAAATTATTGCTTCGGCTTTTGACTTCAAGTCTGATCACGGCTGTATCTTCCAAAACAAGTGGCCTAACATTCAGGTTATGCGGACTGATGGGGGTAATGATGAAATTTTGAGAATGTGGAACGAGCACCGGGCCACCGCAGCTTAATGAGTAACCAGTTGAACCCGTAGGGGTAGAAATGATCAGTCCGTCGGCCCAATAAGAATTAAGAAATTCCTGATTGAGATAGGTGTGAACTGTGATCATTGAAGAAGTATCCGTTTTGGTGATCGTGAAATCATTTAGTCCGAAATTCAATCCCTCAAACAAATCAATGTTAGATTCGATGGAGACGAGCGTCCTTTCGTCAATGCGGAATTGGCTGGTTTCCAATGCTGCAATCATGTCAGCAATACGGTCAGGTGAAACTGTCGCGAGGAACCCAAGCCGGCCAACGTTAATCCCAATCACGGGAATCTGCCTTCTTCCAACATGCGAGACCGTTTCAAGTAAGGTACCGTCACCACCCATGCTTACGACCAGGCGTGCATCGAACAATTCTTCGGGGACTTCATAAACCAGATCGGAGAAATGCGAGATGCCGGTTTGATCCAGAAAGGTGCGAAATGGCCTGGAAAGCTGAACTTCAATCTTCCTGCTATGCAGCTCATTGAACATGTTTTCAATAAACGGGCGGGCGGACTCATTAAAGTTGCGTCCATGAATTGCTATTTTCATCGAGGAAAATAAAAAACAGATGGTTTCGTCCGAAAGATACGTGACAAATATGCCGATTCAAAAGCCGCAGCGTATTTGCGAAAAGGTAGGAAACTAAGTGGCAAGGTATCTCAAAAGCATGTCAAGCCGCTCCTGATCCACACTTTCAATAGGATCATTGGCATGTGCTTCTTCAATCTCATAACCGAAACGCTCGAGCGTAGCGATGATTGGGGTTATGTGTGTCCGGTTTAACTTTAAAGTGAGCCGGGCCTCATTGGTAGGATTGTAAATTTCTCCGGAAGAATAATAGCTGCTTAGGATGCGGGTGCCATTGGATTCGATCAGGCGGCTGATTTCGGAAAGGGAGTAACTGCGCTCGGAGACTTTCAATACAATTACCGCGCCTTTTTCCTGAACGCCCAGCTCATTTACAAAATGCTCAACAAGGTCGTTAGAAAGTATGCTTCCGGCAAAACTGTGGTCATCGTGTAAAACAGGAATTATTTTTAGGCCAAACTGATTGACAAGCCGTAATAACTCATAAGGATGCTGATCCTCTGCCGCGAAAATGTCTTTATGCTGGATAATGATCCTGGCCAGCAGTTCGGAATTATCAACTATATCAAATAAAATATCTTCTGAAACAATACCTTGATACACTCCTAAATCAGCAACTACAAGCTGTTTAACACCATATTCCTCCATCCAGTCCAACGCCGTGCTCACCGAGTCACTCGGTTTGAGAAGGGGAATCATGGGATTAATAAGGGAAGCAGCAAGCATAAATTAAGAACGTCTTTTGTCTAAGCTATAAAAAAACTATATATGTGTCAACTTTCAGGCCAAAAGAAATTTCAGTTAACGGGCGTTAGGCCACTGGTACTGAAACATGTTTTTCCAGAAAGCTTTCCAGTATAACATTGAATTCGTGAGGTCGTTCCATCATGGGTGCATGGCAACATTTATCGATGAAATACAACTCCGAATTGACTATTAAACGGTTAAATTCATAGCCAACGTGTGGGGGAGTAATGGTATCATTCAGTCCCCAAACCAAAAGTGTCGGAACGGTGATCTCGTGAAGGTTTTTGGCTAGATTATGTCGCTGCGCTGATTTGGCGATGCCCACAATACTCATGCACTTGGGAATGCTTGATGTGGTTTCAAATACTTCATCAATAAGGTCTTTGGTTGCTACCTTCGGATCATAAAATGTGTATGCAACACGCTCTCTGATGTAGTCATAGCTTCCACGTTTCGGAAAAGAACCTCCCATTGAATTCTCAAATAGACCAGAGCTTCCCGTAAGTACCAGTTTGTGAACGTTATCCTGATTTTTAAGTGTGTAAAGCAGACCAATATGCCCGCCAAGCGAATTACCAATAGCAATCACATTTGTCAGGTTTTTGAAAGCAACAAAGTCTTCAAGGAACAGGAGTAATGCATCCAATCCAGCTTCACGGGGGGGCAATTCGTAGATTGGAAGCAGCGGGATAATTACCCGATAGCGATCTGAAAAATGATCAATGATCCCATCCCAGTTACTCAATGCGCCAAAAAGGCCATGCAAAAGCAGTAGTGTTTCGCCTTTTCCTTCATCTATAAATTGAAACCTGTCCTCTGTATGTATGGGATATTTCATTCTTTATTGTGGGATTATATAGATAAGGAAGTCACAAAGAGATAAAAGGGTTCAATAAACCATCATAACCAATCAGAGAAAGTAATGCATGTTTTGGGTATCACGCAAAACTAATGGTTTTTTTTATTCAAATCCGATGTAAAGTAACAAAGCAGATTTAATTTTCTTGTAAATATTATATTATTAATAAAAGAAATAATCGATTAGCACGGAAAGATACAATTCCATTTCACCGGCTGCCAGATTCGGCGGGATGCTGCAAAAGGTAAATAATTCAACTGGGTGACTTACTCCGATATGCGCTTTGTAACCGAAATTTAGTTAGAAAATGCTTTTAAACAGATTAGAAAAACATTAAAAGGAAAGATCCTCATGGCGATAACCGGTATATACGTTACACGAAGAAAACTTGAATTTATGAAGCTGCTGGTTTTCCTGAATATTTCGCTCAGCGCTGGCGCACAAACGGAAATGCCTTTATACCCTAATCAAATTCCCAATTCGCTGGAAGCTGATGACCAGGAAACCAATAAGGATAATGTGGTTAGAAATGTTTCAAAACCAACATTAACCGTATTCCTCCCGCCCGCTGATATCGCCAACGGCACTTCGGTTATCGTTTGCCCTGGCGGTGGTTACGGCGCTTTGGTGATCGACCGTGAGGGTTATCAGGTAGCGAAGGAATTGAACAAAATGGGTATTGCTGCATTTGTGCTTAAATATCGGCTGCCAAGCGATAGGATTATGAAAGATAAGTCCTTAGGCCCGTTACAGGATGCCCAACAGGCGATCAAGACATTAAGGGAAAAATCGGTTGAGTGGAAAATTGATCCTGAAAAGATCGGGATTATGGGATTTTCGGCTGGCGGACATCTGGCTGCCACTGCCGGAACGCATTACGACAGCAGCTTTGTTGAAAATCCAGGAAAAATAAGTCTTCGCCCCAATTTTATGATCCTGGTTTATCCGGTGATCACTTTTCAGGGTAAAGAAGGTCATAAGGGCTCTTCGGCGAACCTGCTGGGTTCTTCGCCAACACAGGAAAAAGTGAAATACTTTTCAAACGAACTACAGGTAACGTCATCCACCCCACCAGCCTTTCTGACGCATGCAGGAGACGATACGGTTGTCCCTGTCTCAAATAGCATTCAGTTTTACGAAGCTTTAAATGCGCAGAAAATTCCTTCTGATTTGCATATCTATTCCAAAGGAGAGCACGGATATTTGAAAGAGCCCTCCTTCCAGGAATGGTATGGCAGATGCCTGCTTTGGATGCGAACCAATGGTCTTTTGACTACCAAATAAAAAGGAGTTCACGTATTTGCGAGCCGGGCAACATCCAACTTTTCGAAAACGGAATTGGCGCTGATGTATTCTGGAACAGCCATTTTTAATGCTGCCACCATTTGCTCAGGTCGGCCGGAATCCAATGCTTTAAGGACCAAAGACATACTTTTCTTAACGCAGACATCTAAGTTCACATCGAAGGGTATGCTTCTTATTTTTGGATGGTGACTTTTGCATTGCATCGTATCTTCAATCAGATCTTCATGCAGTTTCTCTCCCGGACGCATACCCATATACTCGATCCGTATGTCAACGTCCGGACGAAGGCCCGCAAGCTCAATCATTCGCCGGGCAATGTCAGCAATGCGCAAAGGCCCGCCCATGTCAAAGAAAAGGATTTCATGGCTTTTACTCATGGCACTGGCTTCCAGTACAAGCTGGCAAGCTTCGGAAACAGTCATTACATACCGCTGCACGTCGGGATGGGTAAGGGTTATGGGTCCGCCTTCCTGGATTTGTCTTTCAAAAGTGCGTAGAAATGAGCCATTCGAGCCGAGTACATTGCCGAACCTGGTGATTACAAATTGCGTGGATGAATGATAATCCTGGCAAAGGGATTGCAGATAAATCTCGGCCAGCCGTTTCGTAGCGCCCATGACACTCGATGGCCTGATCGCTTTGTCGGTAGAAATAAAAACAAATTTCCGGACTTGAAATGTAATAGCCAGGTCGGCTAAAATACCCGTTCCGAGTACATTGGTTTTAATGGCTTCGTACGGATGCTTTTCCATGACAGGGACGTGCTTATAAGCGGCCGCATGAAAAACAATCTGTACTTGGGAATGCGAGAATATTTCGGACATCCGCGAAACGTCGGTAACATTCGCCACATAAGAATGAAGCTCCAAGTTTTGAAATCTCTGCCTGAGCAGCATATCCAGATCATTCAGCAATGTTTCCGACTGGTCAATGAGGATGAGCACTTTCGGGGCATACCCACTTATTTGCAAAGCCAGCTCACTTCCTATGGACCCTGCTGCGCCCGTAATGAGCACAATGCTGTGAAATACTGCGCCCGCAATGTTTTTTGGATCCAGGACAATCGGCTCGCGATTAAGTAAATCTTCCGGATTGCATTTGAAATTCTTATGAGAGAAAAGGGGATTAGTTTGGGATCGCATAGTTAGATATATCGGATAGATATATCTAATACGGGGTGTGAGATAGGAAGTAACAGGAAGAGAGTAAAAATTATAAAGTACTTACATTAATTTCTCAAAAATCCCTGGTGCAAGACCAAAAAGAATGGTGAGGAAGGTAGCGAGGACTAATATGACTTTGTAAAAAGGGGCAACGCGGATTTGCATGAGGTCGCCGTCTTTTAGATAAGAAGAAATAATGACCCTGAAATAATAGTATATACCGACGGTCGACATAAGTACTGCGATGACAGTAATCCAAATAATTCCTCTTTCTGCCGCACTCGTAAAAATGAAAAATTTACCCCAGAAACCTGCTGTCAATGGTATACCCGCAAGCGACAACATGGAAACAGCTAATATGAATGCAAGCAATGGATTTTGTTTGGAAAGTCCGTTGAATGCTTCGTAACGCTCATTGGGTTGTCCTTCAAAGGTTTTCTCTTTTGAAACCAACATTAATACGCCAAATGCGGCAATGGTGGATAATGAATAAGCCAGAGAATAGAAAATGATGGCGTTTTCGGAAGGCTTGGTAAGCGAAGTAAGCGCGATAAGCAGGTAACCGGCGTGAGATATACCCGAGTAGGCGAGCATTCTTTTAAAGCTGTTCTGACTGGTTGCCCCGATGTTTCCAACGAGCAAGGTAAGTACCGCAATTACCGCGATGACAATCCACCAGAAACCATAAATTCCTGTAAAAGAATGGCTTAGTAACCGATATAATGCTGCAAACCCAGCTGTTTTTACAATTGTCGACATGAAAGTCGTGAAAATGGTCGGTGCGCCTTCGTAAACATCGGGTGTCCAGAAGTGGAAGGGAGCTGCCGATACTTTAAATAGCATCCCGATCAGCAACAACAATAAGCCGGCGTAAAGAAGATATGATTGGGTTCCCGCCGGAATATTGGATGAAAATCCTTGGATCTGAGTAAGGTTAAATGACCCGGTTGCGCCATAAAGTAATGTTATTCCAAACAACATAAATCCTGTCGCAAACGCGCCCATCAGAAAGTATTTCAAAGCCGCTTCATTGGAACGCAAATTGCGTTTGTTGCTTCCAGTCAGGACATACATGGCGACAGACAGGATTTCAACCCCAATAAAAAGCATGATCAGATGCTCGAAACCGACCATCATGATGGCGCCTACCAACGAAAAAAGCATTAATCCATAATATTCGGCAGGTTCAGCATCGGGATTATCCTGGAAACCTCCTGAAATGGCTACGATCATAAAAGCGGAAAGCAGAATGATTGCATTAAAGGAAAGGGTGACATTATCAACCCGGAACATGTCGTAGAAATATAGCACAGGTCCCTGGTTCCATTCCAGAAAATTGCTCACCAATGCAATGATCAGGAATAAAAGGGTCGCTGGAAGCAAAATGTTCTTTGATTTCGAAAAGCCCAGAAAGAGCGTTACGATTCCAAAAAACGACAATAATATAATGGGATACATAGGGTCTTAGTTATTTACCAGTTGTAAAAGTTGACTTACAGCAGGTTCGGTTAATTTCAAAAATGTGTTTGGGTAAATGCCAATCCAGAAAACCATAATGACCAATGGAAGGAGTACAGCCCGTTCGCTTGCAGTAATGTCCTGAAAGTCTTCCACCCATTTGGATCTTGGCCCGAACATTGATTTCTGGAACATTCTGAGCATATATACTGAGCCGAGAATGATGGTAAGCCCAGCCACCGCGCCCAGCCAGCCATCATATTGGAATACACTGGATAAAAGCAGGAATTCGCCTACAAAACCGTTGGTCAGCGGAAGCGCCACGCTTCCAAGCAGCAATACCATAAAATACACGCTCAGATGCGGCGTACTTTGCGTGATACCTCCCAATTGATCCAGATACCGCGTTTTTGTGCGGCTATAAATGATATCAATGATGAAAAACAAACCGATCACATTGATACCGTGTGCCAGCATTTGGATTAATGCCCCTTGCAATCCATTGACCGAAGAAGAAAAAACACCAGCTGCCATCAACCCAACGTGCGCAAACGAAGAATACGCGATTAGACGTTTCATATCGCTTTGCTGAATGGCGATGATGGAGCCATAAATGATCCCAATTACCGACAAAACCATCGCCAATGTGCCCCAGGTTTGCATTCCGGCTGGAACAATCGGAAGCAGAAGCCTTATTAATCCGTAAACCCCCATTTTCAGCATGATACCTGACAACAGCATAGTAGCTGGTGTTGGCGATTCGGTGTAAGTATCTGGCTGCCAGGTATGGAAAGGGAATAATGGCATTTTGATAGAAAAAGCAACAAAGAATGCCCAGAAGATAAAGCCTTGTACTTGTGGGCTAAGTTGAAGCTGATAGAATGCGGTTATCTCGGAAGTATGTGCGCCGGGTGTTTGATAATACAAATAAACCAGCGCGACCATCATGAACAAACTACCAAATATGGTATAAATGAAGAACTTGAACGTTACTTTCAAACGGTTTTCACCGCCCCAGATGGCTGCTAGGAAATAAACGGGAATTAATGCTGCTTCGAAGAAAAGATAGAATAAAAATGCGTCTGTTGCTGTGAAAACGCCTATTAAGGCAGCTTCCATAAAAAGGATCAGTGAATAGAATGATGCTGTCCCTTTATAGTCGTGCTTGAATGCGGAAAGGATAATCAGGGGCGTAAGAAAGGTGGTCAATAAAACCAATACCAGACTAATGCCGTCAATTCCTGCTGCAAATGAAATACCTCCCGACGCTAACCATGCATATTTGAAACCAAACTGACTTCCCGCTGCCGGATCAAATTGCAGCCAGGTGGCAATGGCAACTCCAAGAGAAGCCAGGCCGCCGATCAATGCAACTTGTTTGGCCAGTCGCTCACCGGATAAAAAGGTGGCGATACCTGCTGCAATCGGTAAAAGAATTAAAAGAAGAGTAAGCATATTTTCAAGTCAACGGTCAGCAATAGAATGGTGAACGGATGTATATATCAGAGTAAAAGCTTCCAGAATAATAATGCGACAATGCCTAAAACCATTGCGAAGACGTAGTCGCCGGTTGACCCGGATTGGGTTTTCCTCAACTGGCCCGCCAGGAAGCTTGTTAATCTTACGAATGCATTTACAAAAAGGTCAATGAAAAATTCCCCGAAACTGTACAGGATGTTGGATAATGTCTTAACAGGTTTTACAAATACGGCGTCGTAAAGCTCGTCTACATAGTATTTGTTATAAACCAATTTCTGCAATGCGCTTTTCTCAGTAGTGTCTGGCGCAGGAACAGATGCTTTTTGAACATACATAACATAAGCAACGATGCCTGAAACAGCCGCAACTGCCACGGAAACGCCCATTAAGAGATATTCTTCGGAATGTGATAAGGTTGTTGCTTCGAATGCGAGTGGGTTAGCCTGCCTCGCTGCATCATACAATGGACTCATGAATTCGGCGAGATAATGTGTGCCGTGCAATGCTTCGGGAACACCAATAAAACCGCCAACGGCTGAAAGTACCGCGAGGATAATTAGCGGAATAGTCATGGAGGCAGGCGACTCATGCAAGTGATGCTCTTGCTCATGCGTGCCGCGGAATTTTCCAAAAAAGGTCAGGAAAAGCAGACGGAACATGTAAAAAGAGGTCATTAACGAACCTAAAATCCCTATTACCCAAAGTACCTTGTTGTGCTCAAAGACATTTGCAAGTATTTCATCCTTTGAGAAGAACCCGGAGAAAGGTGGCAAACCGGCAATAGCCCAGGTTGCGATGAAGAATGTGATAAAGGTTATTGGTAGTTTTTTCCTCAAACCGCCCATCGAACGAATATCCTGCTCATTGGACATAGCGTGAATGACACTCCCTGCGCCAAGAAAAAGTAATGCTTTGAAAAAAGCGTGGGTAATTACATGGAACATCGAGGCCGAATATGCCATTGCGCCCAAACCCATGAACATATAACCCAGCTGACTTACGGTGGAATAGGCAAGTACCTTTTTAATGTCGTTTTGTAAAATACCAATTGAAGCGGCAAAAAGTGCAGTGGCCCCGCCAATGATACCGACAATTTCCAATGTGGAAGGCGCCAGGGAATACAACACATTGGAGCGGATCACCATATAAATGCCCGCAGTCACCATCGTCGCCGCGTGGATTAATGCCGAAACGGGTGTAGGACCAGCCATCGCATCGGGTAACCAGGTATATAGTGGAATCTGGGCCGACTTACCCATTGCTCCAATGAACAAAAATAAGGTAATGGTGATGATCACGGGATCGCCAACCTGAAAGCTGGCTGCCTTGCTAAAAACCTCTGAATACTCGACCGACCCGAATGTGGTGATGATGGTAAAAATCCCAAGCAGAAAGCCCAGATCACCCACGCGGTTCATTATAAATGCTTTACGGGCAGCATCGTTGTAATTGGTATTCTTATTCCAAAAACCGATAAGCAGGTAAGAGCACAAACCAACTCCTTCCCAACCTATAAACATGATCACATAATTGGAGCCCAAAACGAGCAATAACATGAAAAACAAAAAGAGGTTCAGATAAGCAAAAAACTTACCAAAACCTGAATCGTGATGCATGTAGCCAATGGAGTAAATATGGATCAACGAGCCAACTCCGGTAATGATCATCAACATGAGCAGCGAAAGCTGATCTATCTGAAACGAAAAAGGAATGTTCAATTCGCCAACTGTGATCCAATCAAACAACGGAACGATCATGGGCTGACTTCCTGCCGCAAGAAATGCATTAAAAGCCATGACAGAGAGTACGAAACTTGCCATAACGGTCAGTGTTCCGATGATTCCGACAGCGCCTTTCGGTATATGGGTAAATCCGAGTCCGTTGATCAGAAAACCAAGCAGGGGTAATAGCGGAATCAGTATGAGTAGGGATGCAGACATATTCAATTTAAACTTTAATAAGGCAAGTCAGTTTACCATTTCAACTTGTTGAGAAAACCGACGTCTGTATTTCTGGTATTCCGGTATATCATTACAATAATCGCCAGACCGACAGCCACTTCCGCGGCTGCAACGGCCATTATAAAGAATACGAAAACTTGTCCGGAAGGATCTGACCTGTAAGATGAAAAAGCGATAAGCAGCAAATTCGCAGCATTAAGCATTAATTCCACAGACATGAAAATGATAATGGCGTTTCTGCGGGTTAGAACACCAATGATACCAATCACAAAAAGTAAGGTGCTGAGAATTAAATAGCTTTGAAGAGGGATGTTCTGAATAACCGATGGAATGTGGACCTCTGGCAAATTGGGATTTGGAATCATAGCAGATTTACCTTATTGGATATTCGGTTAAAATAGTCAAAAATAGATTTCCGGCAAAAATAGACATAAATACCACTTACTCAAACCAGTTGAAAAAGGATTATGTCAGCGTTGGGTTAATCCCCTTAATTTAATCTCCGTCAACTTTCTTTTGGTGTCCAGCGGGAACTCGCCTTTCATCATCCAGTCGAAGAATGAAGGTTCATTCTTTAAGATATCCGCCACTTTTTTACCATTATGTTTTCCAAAATTGAAAACCTCTTCACCTTTATCATTATAGACCATCCTGCCCGCGAAGTCAATGAGTTTGGAGGCGGTTAATTCGTGCAGGACTGCCATATCATTTTTGATGGGTTCCGATTCTTTTCCATGACTGTCGACAACGATAACTCCCTCGTAGCGAGCGATTTGACCTTGCAAAACTTCGAATGTTGCAATGGTATCAGCTTCGGCGCTGTGTGCATTGAGCAGGGTTTTACCGCAATAAAATTTGTAGGCGGCTGCGAGGTTACGCGGCTCCATCATATGGAAAATACGCTGCGCATCTACCATACGCCGGTTTTTAATGTCGAATTCGACGCCGACGCGAAGAAATTCTTCGACGAGCATGGGAATGTCAAAACGATTGCTGTTGAAACCTGCGAGATCGCAGCCTTCGAGGAAAGTGGCAAGGTTGCGGGCGATACCTTTGAAAGTGGCTGCATCCTTGATATCCTCGTCGTAAATGCCGTGTATCAGGCTGCTTTCCAGTGGAATAGGCATTTCTGGATTAATCCTCCGGGTGCGAATTTCAGTCTCTCCATTCACCAAAGCCTTGACAACCGAAATCTCAACAATCCGGTCGCGCACAATGTTGACTCCGGTCGTTTCAAGATCAAAAAAAGCGAGGGGCTTTTTCAGACGCAGGGTATGCATAAGGCTACTCTAATTTGATTTTCGCGCCTCGAAGTTACGCCTAAACGCCAGACAGCGCAAGGGAGCGGGTAGTTTATATGCATTATAAGTGAAACGAGGGGCCGGGGGGTGTTCGAAATGGTTCGGGATTGTTCGGTATGGTTCGGGGTTGTTCGAAATGGTTCGGGGGTTTATATGTTGTCATTTATGGTCATGGGTTGTCATTCATTGTCACTTTTGGTTGGGGAGTGTGACGCATTATTTTGGTTAAGGCATTCAGTAGCAGATGATTTTTCAAGATCATGAAACAATAAATGACCATCCCTGACCAACAATTACAAACCCGAACCACTTCGACCAATCCCGAACCACCCCTGACCTCCTCAGTCAACCCACTCATAAGACTTGGTAACCGCCTTTTTCCAGCCTTTGTACAATCTGGAACGGCGTTCTTCTTCCATATTGGGGTTCCAGGTATGTGCGATTGCCCAGTTCTTTTTGAGTTCGTCTGTGTTCTGCCAATAACCTACTGCGAGCCCCGCTGCGTAGGCCGCTCCTAATGCCGTGGTTTCAGCAACAGCGGGTGCTACTACCTGCGTATTTAGGATATCTGATTGGAATTGCATCAGCAATTGGTTGGAAACCATACCACCATCGACCCTCAGCGAAGCGAGTTCAATACCCGAGTCCTGTTCCATGGCGCGGACGACGTCAACGGTTTGATACGCAGTTGCTTCCAATACTGCCCTGGCAATGTGACCTTTGTTAACGTAACGGGTTAAGCCTGCAATCACGCCGCGGGCATCATTGCGCCAATAAGGTGCATAAAGTCCTGAAAAAGCCGGAACGAAGTAGGCGCCGCCATTATCCTCGACTGTTTTAGCCAGACTTTCAATATCGCTGCTGTTCTGGATCAGGCCAAGATTGTCCCTAACCCATTGCACTAATGCGCCAGTTACAGCTACACTTCCTTCTAATGCATACTTAACAGGCTCATTTCCAAATTTGTAGGAGATTGTGGTCAACATTCCATTCTCGGAAGTTTTGAGCTCATTTCCTGTATTCATGACCAGAAAGCAACCCGTACCATATGTATTTTTCGCCATACCAGGCTCGTAGCAGGTTTGTCCTACCAATGCCGCGTGCTGGTCGCCCAGGTCGCCTGCAACAGGTACACCAGGAAGTATTTCGTTGTTTACATGTCCGTAGATTTCACTGCTGCTTTTGATTGCGGGCAGCATTTTTTCCGGAATGTTGTATGCGGTGAGCATTGCCTGGTCCCATTGCAATGTTTTCAGGTTCATCAGCTGCGTGCGGCTTGCATTAGTCACATCGGTTACGTGGATGCCGCCATCTCCATGCGCGCCACCTGTGAGGTGCCATATCAGGAATGTGTCGATATTGCCGAAAAGCGCTTCGCCTTTTTCAGCATCTTCACGGATACCTTCTACATTTTCGAGAAGCCATTTCAATTTAAGACCGCTGAAATAAGTGGAAACGGGAAGGCCTGTAATTTCGCGGAACTGGTTGAGCCCGCCTTCTTTTTCGTATTTGGCAACCAGATCGGTTGTCCTGGTATCTTGCCAAACCAATGCATTGTAATAGGGTTTTCCGGTCCGTTTGTTCCAAACAACCGTTGTTTCCCTCTGATTGGTAATGCCAATTGCCGCTATGTCCGCAGCAGTAGCAGATGCATTGATCCGCGCAATAGCGATAACTTCAAGCGTATTTTTCCAGATTTCCGTCGGATTATGTTCAACCCAGCCCGGTTGCGGGTAAATCTGTTCGTGCTCTTTTTGTCCGACAGACACGATGTTTCCCTGATGATTGAAAAGAATGCAACGGGTGCTTGTAGTTCCCTGATCAATAGCGGCAATGTATTTTGACATAATGGGATTATGATTGGCTTTATTTGCAATAAAGTCAGTAAGTAGGGAAAATTAACTAAGCGGGACAATATAGCGGCGAGATTTTATTATTTAGAAATTATGAAATTGAAAAGGACCGGAAAAATACTGCTGTACGTCGCCGCAACCGTTTCGGTGTTTTTGTTGGTTGATCTGACCTTCCCATTCCGGCCAGTTATTCCGTACGCAACCCAAATTACCGATAGCAAAGGAATTGTCATTCACGCATTTTTGAGTAAGGATGATAAATGGCGGTTATATTCGAATGTTTCAGACATTACCCCATTACTTCGTAAAACATTGATATACAAGGAGGACCAATATTTCTATTACCATCCGGGCGTCAATCCGGTCGCGATTGTGAGGGCTGCGGTTCGCAATGTGTTTTCAGGTAAAAGGACGTCGGGTGCGTCCACTATTACCATGCAGGTTATCAGACTGGTGGAGCCCAGAAAACGGACTTATTATAACAAGATCATTGAGATTGTCAGGGCATTGCAAATGGAACTGCACTATTCCAAAGATGAGATACTGCAATTATATGTCAACTTAGTTCCTTATGGTGGCAACATTGAAGGGATCAAAGCTGCCTCGCTGTTATATTTCGGAAAACCGCCCCAATTGCTCAGTTTGGCAGAAATAACAGCGTTAACCATTGTCCCAAACCGCCCGTCAAGTCTTCGTCCCGGAACCAGGAATGAGGCATTAAGACAAGCCCGCAATGAATGGTTGACCCGATTTGAAAAAGAGGGGTTATTTGAACAAAATATCATTCGAGATGCATTGGACGAGCCGTTGACGGTCAAGCGATTACAGGTACCGAGGCAGGCACCTCACCTATCTCTGCGGTTAAAGAAACAATTTCCTGATCAGCCGATTATCCAAACACCCATCAAAAGTCAGGTTCAAAGCCAGATTGAGGAACAGGTAAAGAATTATATCAACCGCAGGAAACTGATGAATATCCACAATGCATCGGTGCTGGTGGTGAACAATGAAACCATGGAAGTAGAGGCCTACATTGGCTCGGCCGATTTTAACAATCCATTTGATGGTGGACAAGTCGATGGAGTGCGGGCGGTGCGTTCGCCTGGGAGTACATTGAAGCCACTCTTGTATGCAGCTGCATTTGATAAAGGGATAACCACACCCAAAAAGGTTTTGAATGACGTTCCGAGCAATTTCAGCGGGTATGAACCTGAAAATTTTGATAAACATTTCAATGGAGCAATTACTGCTGAATTTGCTTTGGCCAACTCCCTGAACATTCCGGCGGTTAAGGTTTTAAAGGAAATCGGAACGCCCGCGCTCGTTGAAAAACTGAGGAAAGCTGGTTTTAAAACCATTGATAAACAGGCAAAAGGGCTGGGATTATCCATGATCCTGGGCGGTTGCGGGGTTACTCTGGAAGAGCTTACCAGACTTTTCACCGCTTTTTCGAACGAAGGGAAATTAAAAAAACTGAGCTATAATTCAGATGATTCTCAGGACAAAAAGGGAACGGCAATTGTGTCGGCAGAGGCAGCTTATCTTGTAACCAATATCCTGACGCAAATTACCCGGCCCGATTTGCCGACCAATTTTGATAATACCTACCATTTGCCCAAAATCGCCTGGAAAACGGGTACTTCTTATGGAAAGCGGGATGCGTGGAGCATTGGTTACAACAAACGGTACACGGTCGGTGTTTGGGTAGGGAATTTTTCGGGAGAAGGCGTCCCCGAATTAAGTGGCGCGAATACGGCTACTCCTTTGCTTTTCTCCATTTTCAATGCGCTGGATTATAATTCCCCAAAAGGCTGGTACAAATCGCCCGCTAACATTTCTTTCAGGCAAGTGTGTGCGGCAAGCGGAGATATTCCATCGGAGTTTTGTGACCATCAGATCCCGGACCAATACATTGTCGGCGTTTCAGCTTATACCAAATGCCAGCACCTTCGCTGGGTTTTCACAGATCCGTCGGGCAAAATGTCATATTGTACTTACTGCCTTCCCGAAAGGGGATTTGAAAAAGAATCCTATCCGAATATTGCTCCGGAGCTGATCGCATTTTATGAGCTGCAAAAAATCCCATATCAGAAAATACCGCCTCATAATCCGACCTGTGAGCGTGTTTTCCACGAAAGCGCACCGCTGATTGTGAGTCCAAATGATGGTAGCGAGTATTTTATCCGGAAAAATGAGCCGTCACAAATTCAGCTGGCTTGCCAGGCCGCCAATGATGTGCAGGAAGTTTTTTGGTATGTCAATGACAAGCTTAGCAAAAAGGCACACCCCAATGAAGCGGTTTTTATCAATCCACCATTTGGAAGGGTCAAGATCTCGTGCAGCGACGATAAGGGAAGGAATTCGGATGTTTGGATTGTGGTTCGCAGGATGTAGGAATGGAAATGGTTCGGGGTTGTTCGGAATGGTTCGGAGTTGTCAGAAGTAGTCAGAAGTAGTCATTTATGGTCATTTGTTGTCACTCATAGTCAGGAAAGCTTTAATAACATATGACTAATAAATAATAACTCCGAACAATCCCGACCGACAAGTGACTATAAATGACAATAAATGACCAAACATGACAATCCCAAACAACATCGAACTATACCTAACAATCCCGAACAACACCTGACTTCCATGTCAAAGCGCCTGCCCCGCTGCTTCCTGATAAAGTACCTGAAGAAGTGTTTGGCCGACTGCTTTAAGTGTCTGGGAATCAATGTGTTCCATTGTATCGTCGGCGGTGTGCCACTGATCGAAGAATGTGTGGGCCAGGTTATTTTGACGGGTGTGAATAATGTCGATCATGGGGATATGAGCGACTTTGTTGACTGGTAAATGATCATCGGTGATAGCGGAACCTCTTTCGTCAATGAAATAATTACTGTATCCGAGCCTGCTTGCAGTAGTCCAGACCTGCCGCACAACTTCCTCCGCCATTTGCACTGAATACCCTTCTTTAAAAAATGTAGCCCCTTTTGCGCCAGCCATATCCAGCAAAATCCCAAAGTAAGCGGTGTAGTTTGGGACATGTTTATTGGCTGCCCAATGTTGCGAACCGAGGCAGAAACCACTGTATTCAAGACTTGTTTCCTCTCCCGAGCTTCCCCAATCTTCCGCATCAAAAAAGATAATGTCTACGCCGATATCAGGTTTAGGGGTTTGTAACGAAAGCACGCGTGCTACTTCCAGCAAAATTCCGATACCACTTGCACCATCATTTGCAGCGATCACAGGTTTTGTCTTGATAGTAGAATCCTGATCGGAAAATGGACGGGAATCCCAATGGGAGGTAAGTAGTATCCTTTTGGCAGCAGTTGGATTAAAACTTCCGATGATATTACGGGCATTCAGTTTTTTTCCATCAAATGTGGTCGCCGTGAAGGGTTGTTCAATGACCTGAAAACTGTATTTCTTTAAAGTAGCAACCAGATAATCACCGCAGGCTTTGTGAGCAGGCGTATTAGGAACGCGCGGCCCAAAATTGACCTGTTTTTGAACAAATTGATATGCAGAATCGGAGCTGAATTCGGGGCTATTGACCAGTTTGGTAGCATTTTGCTCACTGGTTTGCTCAGAGCTATCTTTGGAATTGCAGCCGTAAATAAGAAATGAGAAAAATAGAATTGGTAAGAATTTCAAACAGAAGTTATTAGAAAGAAATAGCATCTCCGGATTTTATAATGTTACGTCCTGTGAAACCTGCATTAACTATTCTTCATAAGCCCAGTCAATCCTAACTTTCGTGTCGCGGATTACCAGACCCTGATTTTTGAAGTAAGAACGGATTTCGTCGACTTTTTCGTAGTTCTGCGAAATTTTAAATTCGCGGTACAATTTCAGCATACCATCCAAAATGGCGTGTCCTTCGCTCAGTTCCTCTTTCAAACCCAATACCTCTTCGAAAAAAACGATAAAGTTGTCTTTTAGTGAAGTAAAAACAGCCACTCCCAATGCGGCAGATTTCAGCTGCCCCATGGTCAGCATATTAATGTATTTGAGTAAATTAAACATATTGGCGAATGCAACTGCGGTATTCAGATCGTCATTCATTGCGCCATAAAAACCTTCAATAGACTTTTCAATATCTTCTTTCTTAGCTTCATCAGGGCTTATTCCTTCCTCGTCTGCATAATTGAGCAGCTTTGCATTTCTTAATCCGTTCGCAAGTTTTTTATAACCCTTTTGAGCTGCTTTCAATGCGTCATTTGAAAAGTCCAGGGTGCTGCGGTACTGGCTTTGGAGCATAAAAAAGCGGACCGTCATTGGACTGTAAGCCTGTTCAAGCAAATCGTGATTTCCTGAAAAGAGCTGAGCGGGAAGAAAAGAGTTGTTTAATGACTTGGACATCTTCTGCCCATTGACGGTCAGCATATTGGTATGCATCCAGTACCGGACCGGCTCCACATTGGTCAGTGATTTTCCTTGCGCAATCTCACATTCATGGTGTGGGAACTTCAAATCCATTCCGCCGCCGTGAATGTCAAATTGTTTACCCAAATACTTGGAACTCATGCAGGTGCATTCCAGGTGCCAGCCCGGAAAACCCATACTCCATGGCGAATCCCATTGCATAATGTGTTCGGGGCTTGCTTTTTTCCAAAGCGCGAAATCCAATGGGTTTCGCTTTTCAGATTGTCCGTCCAATTCGCGGGTCTCATTTAACAAATCTTCAATAATGCGGCCGGAAAGTTTCCCATATTCATTTCCTTCTTCCTGGTATTTGTTAATATCAAAGTATACGGACCCATTGGATTCATAAGCTGCTCCTTTTTCAATCAGATTTTCAACAGCTTCGATCTGCTCAATCAAGTGACCGGTTGCAGTAGGCTCAATGCTGGGCGGCAGTAGATTAAACATGGCAGAAACATCATGAAAATCATTGGTATAGCGCTGCACAATTTCCATCGGCTCCAATTTTTGCAGTTTTGCCATTTTACCGATCTTATCTTCGCCTTCTTCGCCATCGCCTACCAAATGTCCTACATCCGTAATATTCCTGACATACCTGACTTTGTAGCCAATGTGGATAAGGTATCGGTAGAGAATGTCAAAGGATAAAAAAGTCCGGATGTTTCCTAAATGAACATTGCTGTAAACGGTTGGGCCGCAAACATACATTCCTACATAGGGAGGTGCGATTGGAACAAACACATCCTTTTTACGGGTAAGTGTATTGAAAATTCGAAGAGGCTGGAAAGTTTGTGCAGTCATTTATATGGGTACCTACTAAAAAAAGAATTTTAACTTAATGTTGGGTTTTAGCAAGCCTGGTTTCAACCCAATCAATGATTTTTTCTGCATTTTGTAAACCGAGTTTGGCTAAATCAGCACTTTTGGTACCCTGGTAACCCATGTCAATATGCAAGATCTGATAAGCTGTGGTGAATTTGGACAACAGGCTTTTGTCAATGCGGCTAAGTTCAAACTGATACCATTCGACGCTTTTTGGCGTCTTCTTATTTTTCTCGCCTAAAAATTCATTCAATGCTACCAGGATGCCTGTGTAGGCGGTGTGACCGGCAATCTTAATGTATTTTTTGTCCTGGTAAAGCCCATCTTGCTTTTTTGCATTGTTACTAAGAAAATCTTTTGCATTATCAATGTGTCTGCGCGCTTCCGAAATTGCTTCCATTGCTCAGTATGTGTTTATAGTGGAGAGATAAATAGATAAGAAGCAAAAATAAGAAATAACAAATGATTGATTTGCAAGCTGTCAGATATTGGAGTGCGGCAAAAGGTGCTATTCAGTCGTTTTGATTATCTTCGCAGCGTCTTTTGCATATTAAAACCAGTTTGAAACTTACTTAAAATCAACACAGTACTTGTTTATGAGTTTATTAACCGTAGGATCTGTTGCTTTCGATGCGCTCGAAACACCTTTTGGAAAAACAGACAAAATCATTGGCGGGGCTGCCACTTACATCACACTAGCCGCATCCTATTTCACCCGGGCAAATAATCTGGTGGCCGTAGTTGGCGGCGATTTTCCAAAAGAAATGATCGATTTGCTCGAAGATCATGGGGTTAATACCGAAGGCCTTGAAATCGTTCAGGATGGGAAAACGTTCTTCTGGTCGGGCAAATACCACGAGGATATGAATAGTCGTGACACGCTGATTACCGAATTGAATGTGATGGAACATTTCGATCCGATGATCCCTGACTCCTACCAGGGTGCCGAATATTTGATGTTGGGAAATACGGTTCCAGCCATTCAGAAACTGGTAATTGAAAGATTGTCCAAGCGTCCCAAGCTGATCATGCTCGACACGATGAACCTTTGGATGAACATTGCATTGGAGGATTTGAAAGCGGTTTTGAAGCTTGTCGACCTGATCACGATCAATGATGAAGAAGCACGCCAGCTTTCCGGTGAATATTCTCTAAGAAAAGCAGCCAAAAAAATTATGGCAATGGGACCGAAAACCCTGATTATAAAAAAAGGAGAGCACGGTGCATTGCTGTTTCAGGATGACCACATCTTTTTTGCGCCCGCATTGCCGCTCGAAGAAGTTTTTGACCCAACAGGAGCGGGAGATACTTTTGCAGGAGGATTCATCGGATACCTGGCGAGCACGGACGATATTTCATTTGAAAACATGAAGAGGGCTATTATTTACGGCTCGGCCATGGCCTCATTTTGTGTTGAGAAATTTGGTACTGAACGTCTTGTAAACCTCTCGCAGACAGAGATCAACGCGCGTGTTCAGGAATTTGTAAATCTGTCCAGCTTTGAAATCCAATAACATTTCCAAAAAATTGAAATGATTTTAGTAAAAAGGTTTGCAGGCGTGTTTTTCCTGCTGCTTCTGTACGTCGTTGCTTATTCACAGCACCCTATTGTTTTGCCGAAAGTCAAAAATCCGATTGTGGTTATTGCACATAGAGGAAACCACGTGAATGTTCCTGAAAATACCATTGCATCTTGCAAAGAGGCAATCATTGGCGGGGCCGATTATGTGGAAGTGGATGTAAGGACCACAAAAGACGGACATCTGGTCGTCTTACACGATGCCACCGTAGATCGAACTACCAACGGCGGCGGGAAGATTTCGGGAATGACATTGGAAGAGGTAAAGAAACTTCAGGTTTTTAACCATAACAAGAAAACACACCGCATTCCCGAATTCCGGGAAGTGCTGGCGGTTTGCAAAGACAAAATCAACATTTATCTTGATTTCAAAGACGCAGATGTAGCCGAAACCTGGAAGCAAATCAAAGCCGCGGGGATGGAAAGCCAGGTTATTATTTATTTGAATAAAGAATCGCAATACAAACAATGGAAAGATGCTGCTCCGCAAATTCCTTTGATGACGAGTCTGCCGAAAGATGTTACCAATAAAGAGCAAATGCAGGTGTTTCTGGGTAATGTCAATGTTCAGTTGCTGGATAATGTAACAGATCCAGTTTTGGTAAAAATTGCCAATGAGCTCGGGTTATCGGTCTGGCTGGACGTCCAAAGTCCAACAGAAGCGCCAACTTCCTGGAAAGCAGCCCTAGAAAAAGGCGTCCAGGGTCTGCAAACCGATAAACCGTCTGAGCTAAGAACATTCCTGAGCAGCCACTTATAAGATTCCTACCTGCACCTCAGTAATATTCCGCTCCGGATTCTCGAAATCCCTGTTGATATAAATCTCCCTGTTCTGGCCTGACATGGTTTTATTTTGGGACATGATCTCTGAAATCAAAGAGCCGTAAACCGTTCCCAAAGTATTCCAGTCACCGTAGAGCTGTTCTGTGATACAGTTAAACGATTCAAGATATTTTGTTTTGAATTCCGAATTCGTTAGCTGCGCTGTCGAAACGATTGGCAACGCAATGGTTAAAGTGAAAATGGTATCTAACTGACCGTCAGCGCCTTCGTAGACCCAATAAATCGGCCCGGTAATTTCGATATCGTTATGTAAAGCATCCTGATAAAGCCGACGTGCCACATGGCGCACATGCTGAGAAAGCTGGGCCAAAGAAGTCTTCGTTTCGAAATACAAAACGTGAATGGGTTGAATGGTTCTGGTCTGCATAGGAAGCGCTGTTGATTTGTTTCTTCAAATTAAACATCACCATATGACAACCCTATGTCAGTTGCATTTCAGATCAGGTAAGTTTATTTCAATGTTTCTTCATTTTCCTGACCGTTTTTTGAAGCCAAGGGTAGCTATTGTATAATACTTTGGTGGCGCCAATGCCAACTGCGGCGCCCATCAGTACATCTGCTACCCAATGTTTGTTGTTCAAAACGCGAAGAGTTCCCACAGCCGTCGCGGTTCCATAGCCCCCAATACTATAAAAGACGCTGCGCTGGCCATATTCTTCATGCAGGATTGTCGCGTTGGTGAAGGCAATCGTAGCATGCCCGGATGGAAACGAGTGATAATCTTCCCCATTTGGTCTGGGATAAGCAATGATCCTTTTCAGACCTTGGGTAACCCCTTGTGCGGTAATATTTGAAAGTATTGCAAGGATAATCTGATCGCCCAGCGAGTGTTTCCCCTTCACCCCCGCCGAAGCCAATCCGAGACTCACCACACCAGGCGAATAAGACAAGTACTTGTCGATTCCGGAATGAAATGAAGGATATTTGGAAATGACCTGATTTTGCAAATGCCTGCTGATTTTTCCCTGCGTGATCAAGCCCGCAAGGGCTAGAGATACCGGCGGGATAACGTCTCCCGCTTTGACAACCCAAAGCGTTGAATCCCGCTGGGCTATGGTCCCGTGAGAAAGCGAGAGGAGGAAAAATAACAAGCAGCAAAACGGTGCTCTGGCTAATTTTATGATCATAAAATGGCTTCTCTCACACGTACCAATTTTTCTAAAAGCCCGTCAAGCTGATCCAAAGGAAGCATATTAGCCCCATCTGACTTTGCTTCCGAAGGGTTAAAATGCGTTTCAATAAACAGCCCGTCGGCGCCTACTGCAATGGCAGCCTTCGCAATGGTTTCTATCAATTTCGGTTTTCCCCCAGTTATACCAGAGCTTTGATTAGGCTGTTGCAGCGAATGTGTACAATCCATGACCACTGGAACGCCAAATGAAGCCATTTCCGGAATGTTGCGGTAGTCTACGACCAAATCACCATATCCAAAACTATTTCCCCTGTCTGTCAAAATCACCTGGCAATCAGGGTTGACTTCGTGGATTTTCTCAGCAGCGAACTGCATGGAAGCGCCGGAAAGAAACTGGCCTTTTTTTACATTGATGGCTTTGCCGGTTTTCGCAGCAGCTGCAAGCAATTCAGTCTGCCTGCATAAGAAAGCTGGGATTTGAAGTATGTCCACATATTCAGCGGCGAAAGCAGCTTCATGCGACTCATGAATATCTGTTACAGTGGGTATCCCAAAAGTTTCTCCAACCTCCTGAAGTATTTTCAATGCCTTCTCATCTCCAATACCTGTAAATGAATCGATTTTAGTGCGGTTTGCTTTTCTGAAAGATCCTTTGAAGATATACGGAATGCCAAGTTTATCGGTTGCAGCTACAATATGTTCCGCTATTCTAAGGGCCATATCCCTTCCTTCAATTGCGCAGGGGCCGGCGATAAGGAAGAATAAGGGTGAATCCGAGTTTTTTAATCTGGGAATTGAAATCATAACGCGATAAAGTTGAAACTGGTAAAAGTTTCTCGAATGTACTGTTATCTCTAATGTTCTCCAGACGAATGGCAGATTTCCTGTGTGATATAGCTGATAAGCGATTGATTTTCTGCTTTTTTTATTTTGTAGGCCAGGTTCACAATAAAATGAAGGTGGGAAAAAAATTTTGAAAAAGTGAACTGAAATATCTTTCTTTGTGGCGATTTTAACCAAAAAGTGAATATAAAATGTCAGCAATTGAAGAAAGAGTTAAGCAAATTATCGTCGAGAAACTCGGCGTTGAAGAGTCGGAGGTTACACCGGAAGCAAACTTCCAGAACGACTTGGGAGCAGACTCTCTAGATACCGTTGAATTAATTATGGAGTTTGAAAAAGAATTCAATTTATCTATCCCTGACGACCAGGCAGAGAACATTGGTACAGTTGGCCAGGCTGTTGCATATCTGGAAGAAAACGTGAAGTAATTCGGTTTCACACCAGTGTCATCTTCTATTTCTGTCCCTATTTTATGAGTTTTAAGAGAGTTGTGATTACGGGGATGGGTGCACTAACACCTATCGGGAATGATGTTTCTACCTTTTGGACAAATTTGGTGGCAGGTGTAAGTGGGGCAGCGCCAATTACACACTTCGATGCTGAAAAGTTTCGCACCCGTTTTGCCTGTGAAATTAAAGGTCTCGATATCAATAATTACATTCCTCGACAGGAAGCGCGTAAGATGGACCCATTTGCCCAATACGCTGTAATTGCCGCAGATGAAGCGATGAAGGACGCCGGCTTTGACGCAGATACGCTTGATCTCGACAAAGCCGGTGTAATTTGGGGTACCGGTATCGGTGGCCTCAAAACTTTTGAAGAGGAAGTAATGAATTATGCTACAAACGGCAACATCCCCAGATTCAACCCCTTCTTTATCCCTAAAATGATCGTAGACAGCGCATCGGGAGTACTCTCGATCCGCTATGGTTTCCGGGGACCCAATTTCATCACCGTTTCTGCTTGCGCATCAGCGACAAATGCCATGATTGACGCATTTAATTATATCAAACTTGGTATGATGAATGTTTGCATTTCAGGTGGATCGGAAGCAGCTATCACGATTGCAGGAGTTGGAGGTTTCAATGCGCTCAAAGCATTATCTGAAAGGAATGATTCTCCCGAAACGGCTTCAAGACCGTATGATAAAGATCGTGATGGCTTTGTTCTAGGAGAAGGCGGGGCAGCACTCATTTTAGAAGAACTGGAACACGCAAAAGCCAGGGGCGCAAAAATTTACGCCGAAATGACAGGCGCAGGAATGTCATCCGACGCCTATCACATTACAGCTCCTCATCCCGACGGCCTTGGCGCTCACATTGTAATGAAAAATGCAGTTGAAAATGCAGGGCTTCAACCTGAAGACATCGACTACATTAATACACACGGCACATCTACACCAATAGGCGATCCTCAGGAAATTAAAGCCATTGAAAAATATTTTGGTGAACATGCTTATAACATGGGCATCAGCTCAACCAAGTCAATGACTGGGCACTTGCTGGGCGGAGCAGGCGCAATTGAGGCGGCTGCATGTATCATGGCTATCCGGGACCAGATCGTCCCTCCAACCATCAATCACTTTACAGACGATCCGGGGATCAACCCCAGGCTAAACCTGACTTTCAACAAAGCTGAAAAAAGGAAGATTAATTATGCGCTGAGCAATACCTTCGGTTTTGGAGGGCATAACGCATCAGTCATTTTTAAAAAGTATGAGGGCTGATAAACTTTTCACAATTGGCAAAGCGAATTCTTATACCGATCCTTTCTCTTTTCAGGAGCGGTAGTGCTGAGGACAAAAAATTTAAGGAGTCGATTGCTCACGTAATTGGCGACCGGCCATCAAATCTTGGAGTATATCAGCTCGCTTTTCGCCATACCTCCGCATCCAAGGAAACGGCCATCAAAGGTTTCCGTGAATCAAATGAAAGGTTGGAATATCTGGGGGACGCTGTTCTTGGAATGGTAGTTGCAGAATTTCTATTTACCAAATACCCCTACAAAGATGAAGGATTTCTAACTGAGATCCGCTCCCGCATTGTTAACCGCGAATCGCTCAATCAAATTTCCCGTAAACTCGGACTCGATCGCCTGATCGAATATGACGGGAACCGTCGCGGCATGTCGCCCCGATCTTCCATGTACGGAGATGCACTTGAAGCATTTGTCGGGGCTATTTATTTAGATAAAGGCTTTCGGTTTACCCGCACTTTTATCATCAGCAAGCTGATCACACACTACGACCTCGACAGCATTATCCAAAATAATGCAAACTTCAAAAGCCTTATCATCGAATGGGCCCAGCGCGAGGGGAAAGAAATCCGTTTTGAAATTCTTGAAGAAAGAGGAACTCGCCATCACCGCGAATTTATTTCCCAAATACTGGTCAATGAAGAGCCTTTCGCTACTGGAAATGGCTTTACCAAAAAGAAGGCCGAACAATCCGCTTCGGAACAGGCCTGTGCGCTTCTGGAATTAAAATAGCTTCTCCAAGATTTTAACGCATCGTATCGTAGGCCCCATACCTATAATCCAATTTTATGACAAAAATTCTGGGTAAAACGGCCATTATGGCACAATTAATATTGTGTAGAACAAAAAGCGGCCATTTTGTCTTAACTTTTTGTGTTTTAGGTGTGAGGAATAAATGTTGAATGGGAGTTCGCATACCAGATTGGTAAGAACTTAAATCAGACATTAAAACTTTATAACAATGAGCACATTAGTCAAAACACATTTCGCAGGCCCATCTTATTTGAATGGATTTTTGGGTAAAGAACTTTTTAATGAATACAACACACCCGCGTTTTCGGGAAGTGTACCAGCCGTAAATGTGGTTGAAAGTAAAGAAGGTTTCCGCATTGAAGTGGCTGCACCTGGTTTGCAAAAAGGCGATTTTAAATTGAATCTTGAAAAAAACCAGTTGACTATCTCTGCCCAAAAGGAGGTCAAGGAAGAGGAAAGCAATGAAAAGTATACTCGCAGGGAATTCAAATACAATTCTTTCCAACGCACTTTCACTTTGCCCAATTCTGTGGACGGAGAAAAAATTGAAGCTAGTTACAATGAGGGCATTCTGAGCATTGCTTTGCCGAAACGCGAAGAGGCAAAAGAAAAACCTGCTCGTGCAATTGAAATTGCTTAATAGTCAGGCTTATCTGAAAGGCGTTATTCGCAAGAATAGCGCCTTTTTTATGAAAGCAATTGGATAAATGTTAAATTCGGCTGGCAGGATATTTTAGTGAAAATCTTAAATAAAATACCTTTGTTAAAATATGTTAAATGAGCCTGTAACGGGAATACTTTGTTATTTGCTTTGCGTTATTCATTCATAAAAATAAAAACCCCAACATATGTCTATGAAAACAAATTGGAAAGGTTTAGTGTTGGTTGGGTTGATTTCAAGTGCATCAACTCTTGCCGGCTTTAAACTGTTAGGTACTGATAATGGTAAAGATGTAATTTTTAAAGAAGCTGCTGCTGAATCCATTGCGCGTTTTACTTCCACCGGTGCCCCGGCAGGTGCTCCTGGTGATTTTGTATATGCTGCTGAGGCTACTACCCCAACGGTAGTTCATATTAAATCAACGATCACACGACAGGCTTCCCGTAGTCAGCAACAAATTCCGGATATTTTTAAGGATTTCTTTGGTGATGATTTCGGTGGTGGTTCACGCGGTCCGCAGTCCGCAGAAGCTGCTGGTTCAGGGGTAATTATTTCTCCGGATGGCTACATCGTTACCAACAACCACGTGGTGGAAGGTGCGCAGGAATTGGAAGTAACATTGCATAATAAAGGAAAATACAGAGCCAAGGTGATTGGAGCTGATCCATCCACTGATATCGCTGTCATTAAAATCGAAGCAAAAGATCTTCCTGCAGTTGTGTTAGGTAATTCTGACGCTGTGAAAGTGGGAGAATGGGTGGTAGCTGTTGGTAATCCGTTCAATTTGGAATCGACTGTTACAGCAGGTATTGTGAGTGCGAAAGGTCGTGGGCTTGGCATTATCGGCCAATCGAGCCGCCGCAATGGTGTAACGCCCACTTCAATGGCAGCCGGTGACTCGCCTCTTGAGTCGTTTATTCAAACTGATGCAGTTGTAAATCCTGGAAACAGTGGTGGTGCATTGGTGAACCTGAAAGGTGAGTTAATCGGAATTAATACCGCGATCGCTAGCCCAACAGGAAGTTTCGCGGGCTATGCATTTGCAGTTCCTTCAAGCATTGTTAAAAAGGTATCAAGCGACCTCATCAAATTCGGAAACGTTCAACGCGGATATCTGGGTATTCAGCTTGACGATCTTGACAGCAGAAAGGCAGAGGAGTATGGAGTTAAAGTGAATGATGGCGTTTATGTTCGCGAGTTCACCGAAAATAGTGCTGCAAAAGCAGGTGGCGTAAGCAAAGGCGATGTGATTGTAAAAGTAGATGGTATGGATATTCATTCGGTGCCTGAATTGCAGCAAGCCATTGGGTTGCACAAACCTGGCGATAAAGTGAATCTGACTGTGAATCGTGAGGGTAAAGAAAAAGAATTGGACGTTACGCTTCGCAACAGGACTGGTGGTTCGGATATCATTAAACGTGATGAAACTGCTGCTATCATGAGTGCATTGGGCGCACAGTTTGCCAACCTAAGTGATGCTGAAAAACAAAGACTTTCCCGTTACAAAATCGATGGCGGTGTAAAAGTTCTTTCAATCGAAGGTGGCAAATTTGGCCGTTCGCAAGTTGAAGAAGGCTTTATAATCACCAAGGTCAATGGGAAAGCAATTAAGACAGTAAAGGATTTTGAATCGGCGATTGCCGGAAAAGCAGAATCAATGGTTCAATTTGAAGGGCTATATCCTGACGCTCCGTACGACGTTTACTCGTTCGGATTTAGGTTGTAAACCATTTGCCAATAAAAAAACCGGCTGCGATCATCATCGCAGCCGGTTTTTTTATAAACAATTATTAAAGCATAAATTTCAGCTTAACAACTTCTTTTTCACTTAAAAACCGCCATTTGCCTCTTGGGAGATCTTTCTTGTCCAAACCTGCAAATACCGTGCGGTCCAGTTTTTGAACTTCGTAACCCAAATGTTCAAATATTCTCCTGACAATCCGGTTACGGCCACTGTGAATTTCAAGCCCTACAACCATAGCATCAGGTGTAACGATCCCTACTTCGTCCGGGCGGATGAAACCGTCTTCAAGTTCAACGCCAGTTTCTAGTAGCTCAAAGTCCTCTGTAGTAATTGGTTTGTCCAGTTCCGCCTGGTAGATTTTCTTAATGCCTCCCGATGGATGCGTCAGTTTTTTTGCTAGTTCACCATCATTGGTCATCAGCAAAAGCCCAGTTGTATTTCTATCCAGCCTGCCTACAGGATATACCCGTTCAGAACATGCTCCTTTGATCAGGTCTAAAACTGTTTTGCGGTCTTCGGGATCGTCTGTTGTGGTAATGTAATCCTTTGGCTTGTTAATCAGGATGTAAACCATTTTTTCGGGGTTAAGCGCCTTTTTGCCATATTTGACAACATCTGTACGCATTACCTTATAGCCCATTTCAGTAATGGTCTTTCCGTTTACAGAAATCTGGCCCGATGAAATCAGGTCATCTGCCTCACGCCGCGAGCAGATTCCTGCATTAGCGATATAGCGGTTGAGCCGGATCTCATTGCTTTCTTCTTTCTTCTTTGGGGCACCCTTTTTTTCGTATCCCGCGAGATTGTATTTGGGAGCACTTTCAAAACGGCCTACTCTGCGGTCGGCTCCACCATTGTTCTCAGCTGCTTCCGTATTTTCCTCTCTTGGAGTGCGTTCACTTACTTCCCTTTCGCCTGAATGATTGGCATTATCTTTTTTTTTAAAGTCGCCTCGCTCAGGCCTTTCGCGCTGGAATGGCCTTTCTCTTCTGTCTGATTCAGGTCTGGGCTTAAATTCTCTTGAATCATTACCCTTCTCAAAACGAGGTCTTTCAGGCCGGTCGCCAGCAAATGGTTTTCTTTCTCCTGATTTGAAATCTTCTCTTGGCTTGAAATCTTTTGAATCATTACTTCGCTCAGTACGAGGTCTTTCCGTTCTGTCGCCAAACGCTCTTCTTGCTCCCGGATTGGAATTTTCCCTCGGCTTGAATGATCGGCTATCATCACTTCTTTCAAAACGCAGTCTTTCCGGATTTTCACCAGTTCCTCTGCTTTCTCGAGGAGCGTCTTCTCTTGGCTTGAATGACTTCGCGTACCTGTCAGGAGTAGGTCGCCCGGGTTCTCTTTTGTCGCTTGGACCGCGGGAATCACCGTCACGTTTAAAGACGCGCGGTTTGTCACGATCAACCTTATCTGATCCGTATTTTTTAAATTCCGGTTTGTCGAAACGCGGCCGATCCGTTTTTGGTTTTTCGTGGTCGAAATTTGGACGGGCCTTTGGGCCTTTGTTTTCCGACGTCGCGCCTACTCTCAAACTGGATTTTTTAATACTTGGTTTGCTAAAACGGCTTTCTGCTTCCGGCTTTGCTTTTTTGAAGGGACGGTCAGATCCGTCATTGGATTTTCGGAAGGATGTTGATCCACCGCTGGAAGTGCGCAAGGTGCTTGCTGACTTCGGGTTGCTTGTTCTTTTTCTCATCAGGAATGCAGTATCACTACTGGATTTGTTTCCTCTAACTATTTATCGTGTAACTGATAGCCAATAAAATCTGCTATCTAACGTATCTGATGATCAGAGTACTTATATAATTTAAATTTTTAGGGCGCAAAGATACGCTTATTTTCGGAGGAAATTTTTTTGTTTCGTTTTATGTCAAAAGTCATAACGCAACGTTTATTAGTACTATCGCGGGCAGGCTGATCACATGGCAATATTTGCTCAATCTATTCCTTCACATAATGCTTTAAATATGTCAGATGAAGTACAAGCCCAACCCTTATGGAAGCCAGGAAGAACTTTGCTGGAACAATCCAATCTCAAAAAATTCATGGATTGGCTATTCGTTAAAAAAGGACTTTACTTTCGCTCGTATCATGATTTATGGGAATGGTCGGTAACAGATTTGGAGGATTTTTGGGAAAGCCTCTGGCATTATTTCAACATTAAATCTCACGACCTTTATCTCGAAGTCCTGCAAAGACCACAAAACGGATTGATCCGCACCAAATGGTTTACCCGCGCCAAGCTGAACTACGCGGAGCATATCTTTCGAAACAAAACAAAAGACCGTCCCGCTATCATTTTCCAGTCGGAGCAAGCCGAATTAAGAGAGATTTCGTGGGAGACGCTGGAAGAGGAAGTTGCAGCCGTTGCAACCTGGCTCAGACAACGGGGTGTTAAACCAGGCGACCGGGTCGCAGCTGTTTTACCTAATATACCACAAGCAGTTACGGCATTTCTGGCTACCAATGCTGTTGGCGCGATATGGTCCTCATGTTCTCCCGATTTTGGTAAAGCCGCCATTTCAGAACGTTTTTCTCAGATTGAGCCCAAAGTGCTGTTCATCGCGGATGGTTATTCGTACAATGGCAAAACCTATGACATTACTTCTTTTGCCCAGGAATTATCATTTTCGATTCCCTCAGCGAAGGACACAGTTTTAATCAACAATATTTTTTCTGAAACCCGACCTGAGCGTTTTACATCCTGGGAGGATATTTTACACATTCAGAATTTCGGGCTTGATTTCGAGCCGGTCCCATTTGATCATCCGATTTGGGTACTCTATTCTTCGGGTACGACGGCTCAGCCAAAGGCGATTACGCATGGAGTTGGCGGGTGTCTTATCGAACATATGAAGGCGCTGATACTTCATCAGAATGTGAAACCAGGCGACAGATATTTCTGGTACTCAACCACGGGATGGATGATGTGGAATTACGCTTTGGGATCACTTTTATGCGGAGCTACATTGGTCCTCTATGATGGCGGACCAGCATATCCTTCCTCACAGACGCTCTGGACACTTGCTGAAAAAGCGAGGATCACCCATTTTGGTAGCGGTGCAGCATACTTTATATCTTCTATGAAAAGTGGCGTAAGTATCACATCGGAGCGCCTTGCCAGTCTTGAAACGATCGGGTCCACAGGTTCACCATTACCTTCCGAGGTTTATGAATGGATATACAAGCAGGTTAAAAAAGACGTCTGGCTTATTTCTCTAAGTGGTGGAACAGATGTCTGCAGTGCATTTGTCGGAGGCTGCCCAATGCTTCCGGTTTATGCCGGAGAAATTCAATGCCGTATGCTGGGCTGTAAGATTGAGGCTTTTGATGACGATGGTAACCCAGTACACAACGATCTGGGAGAAATGGTGATCACGCAACCTATGCCTTCCATGCCTGTTTATTTTTGGAATGATAAAAACGACGCAAAATACCTGGAAAGCTATTTTGAAATGTATCCAAACGTATGGAGACATGGCGATTGGATTAAAATAACAGACAGGAAATCTGTGATCATTTATGGGCGATCGGATGCAACATTAAATAGAGGCGGAGTAAGAATCGGAACGGCCGAAGTTTATCATGCAGTTGAAGGTATTCCGGACATAAAGGATAGCCTGGCCGTTTACCTCGAAAAGAAGAATGGCGAAGGTACCATTTCTTTGTTCGTAGTTTTGGCAAAAGACAAAACACTTACTGAAGAACTAAAAACCCAGATCCGCGACACATTGCGCACTCAATACAGCCCTCGCCATGTGCCTGACACGATAGAGCAAGTAGCTGACATTCCTTATACTATTAATGGCAAGAAAATGGAAGCGCCAATGAAAAGGATCTTAATGGGTCAGGATCCGTCAGAAGTCATTAACCAGGATACAATGCGTAACCCTGAGTCTTTGAAAGCTTTTGTATAGCAGTTACATCCACGTCTGTTCCTATTTGTTTTAAGCAATCAAAATCGTTTACTTCACGTAGAGAAATCTTCTTCCGCCTCAGTTCCAAAACTCTTTCAAAATATATCAGCATGAATCCAGAAAAATCTAAAACTCCGATTCATAACTCAAAATCAGTCGTGCGGTTGCCAATGATCATTGGCATTACCTTGGCGGCTGGTGTGCTTTTAGGCAGTACGTTTTTTAGCGGCGGAAAGAAGCTTTCTGATGTTGCCAAGGGGTATGCCAAATATCGGGAGGTTTTAATGCTGGTTGAGAATAATTATGTCGATTCCGTGAATACCGATGAGCTGGTCGACTTTTCCATTGCCAAAATGCTGGAAAAGCTTGATCCGCATACCGCCTATTTCAATACAGAAGAAGCTACTGCGGCCCGCTCCCAGCTTGAATCAGGATTCGACGGGATTGGAGTTGAGTTTAACATTTATAATGATACCGTGTATGTGGTAACTCCGCTAAGTGGAGGACCATCGGAAACAGTCGGTATTCAGAGCGGTGACAGGATTATTTCCGTTAATAAGGAAAATTTGTCAGGCCCTGGCGTTACCAATGCACAGGTTTATAAGCTATTAAGAGGAAAAAGAGGCACAAAAGTGGACTTGTCCATTGAAAGAGTCGGGTTGAAAGAGCGGATGAATTATGCCGTTGTACGCGACCGCATCCCTACTTATTCTGTCGACGCATCTTATATGGTCGATCAGGAAGTGGGCTACATTAAAGTGAGCCGTTTCTCGGAAACGACATTTGACGAATTCAAATCTGCACTCAAAACATTAAAGGCAGAAGGTCTGAAAAATCTGATTCTTGACCTTCGTGGAAACCCGGGAGGTTATATGGAACGTGCCACAAGCATGGCTGACGAGTTCATCGCTGGGGATAAGCTGCTGGTCTACACGGAAGGAAAAGATACTCGCTTTGATAGAAAGACCAGGTCGCATATAGACGGTTTGTTTGAACAAGGCCCATTGATTGTGCTGGTAGATGAGGGCAGCGCATCCGCTTCCGAAATCTTGGCAGGAGCCCTTCAGGATCATGACCGGGCATTGGTTGTGGGGAGAAGATCTTATGGAAAAGGATTGGTACAAATGCCAATCAAGCTAACCGACGGTTCAGAACTTCGTTTGACCATTTCCAGGTACTACACACCAAGCGGACGCAGTATTCAAAAGCCTTACGAACTTGGCAAAGGCGAAGATTATAGTCTGGACTTGTCGCACCGCTATGACAGCGGTGAACTTTTCAATGCTGACAGCATTAAGTTTGACAAAAGCAAAGTTTACAAAACCGATGGCGGCAGGATCGTTTACGGCGGCGGCGGTATCACGCCAGACATCTTTGTTCCAAAAGATACATTGTTGAATAGTAAGTATCTCTTTGAGCTTTACTCGAAGAATATCATTCGCGAATACGCATTACGTTATGCGAATGAAAATCAGAAAAAACTTGAAAAGCAGACTTTTAAAGATTTTCTTCAATCGTTCCAAATTTCAGATGCGATGCTTTCAGATCTTGTGAAAGACGCTTCGCGGGCTGGGATAAAGCCAAATGAAAAAGAGCTTAATCATTCAAAGTCAGTAATAACTTCTCAGACCAAAGCCATCATTGGACGATATGTATGGGGTAGAAAGCAGAAGAATGGGTTGAACAATGAAGTTTTTCAGGTTCTAAATCCTTCGGACAATGTTTACACGCAAGCCGTACAGCTTTTTAATCAGGCTGCGCAACTGGAAAAAGGCAAATTCAGCAGCCTCAATATTCCCAAAAATAAAAACTAATTTGCCTGCATTTCAGTAACGAATCATCAATCGTAATGTCCCGTATTGCATTGATTACCGGAGCCACATCCGGCATAGGAAGAGCCACCGCCGAAATATTCGCTGGTTCCGGAATTGACCTCATCCTTTGTGGCAGGCGCAAAGAAAAGCTGGATGAAGTAGCCAGAGTATTGTCGTCACAAGTCCGGGTTACCACGCTTATTTTCGATGTCAGGGATAAAGGAGCCGTTACAGCGATGATCGGATCATTGCCTGACGAATGGAAAAACATTGATATCCTGGTCAACAATGCAGGTAACGCGCATGGGATGGGCTCATTGGATGAGGGCGAGACCGACGATTGGGATGCAATGATTGACGGAAATGTAAAAGGGCTTTTATATGTTTCTAAGGTCGTTATTCCGCTTTTGCTCGAACGGGGTACGGGGCACATTGTCAATATCAGTTCAATAGCCGGAAAGCAGACTTATGCAAATGGGGCCGTTTACTGTGCTTCGAAGGCAGCGGTGGAGGTAATCACTGAGGGAATGCGCCTGGAATTGACGCAGCATGGGATTAAGGTAACCAATATTGCACCCGGAGCAGTCGAAACCGAATTTTCCCTGGTCAGGTTTAAGGGTGATGAAAGCCGTGCCGAAAAAGTGTATCAAGGGTTTGACCCTCTGCAGGCAGCTGATATTGCAGATGCCATTCTTTACGCGGTAAATGCGCCGGACCGGGTTACCATTGCAGATATTACCATCCTGGCAGGCGCACAATCTGCCGCAACAGTGATTCACAGGAAATAATTTTTCCACAACATCCCTCTATTTCCCGACACTACTGATTTTCCGAAACCCTCAAAATCAGATTTGGATCAGGACAGATTGAAAGATAGTATTCGCTGTTCCGGACGCTACTAACTCCTGGAAAATCTCCTGAATAGGTGCCCATATCACTGATAACCTGAAAGTGAAGGTGTGGTGGCCAATCACCATTCTCAGGAAACGGACCGATAAGAGCGAACTTTTCGCCGGCTTCGATTTTCTTTCCGATATGCAATGCGTCCAAAGATGTCGCGGATAAATGCCCGTACAATGTGAAAAACGCGATACCCTTCAATTCATGTCTTAATATAATGGTCGGTCCGTAGTCACCATAATGATTGTTAAAGGCAAAACTATGGACGGAACCTGCAATCGGTGAATAAATAGCTTCGCCCGCTTCCTCCCAAATGTCCGTACCAAGGTGAATGCTTCTTGGATTTTCCGAATCCAGTTCAAAATGTTTGCGCTGGCGGTAAATGACGCGGTTTTCGTTGTAACCTCCGATTCCAATGTAAGTGTTTCCTGATAGCATTCGCCCGAAAACGTAATTGGAAAAATCGCAGGTTTCTGAAAGATCGTGCCGAATAAGATCGCTGTTGTTCTCCGTAAAGTCCAGCTTCCTAAACGGCTTGACATTTCTGATTATAGGTTCAAACCGGGGATATGCAAGAAGAATTTGTGCAAGTTCTGTCAATCCAGTTCGCTATTTAGGATCCAAAGCCATTTTAATTCTTTGCAACACATCCTGCAAATGGTATTTGGTGATCTTGTCTCCGCTTTTTGCGGCAGCACCCTGCAACGTTGTTTTCAGGTCTTCCAAATGTGCGCGTGCAACGGAAGGAAGATCCGTTTTTTCCAGCTCAACCACTCTTGTGGAAAAACCATAAGTAACCCCAACCGGAATCGATTGGACATTGGCCTTACCGGGTTTGAGCAAATCAATTAGCTTTTCTGTGTAAACTTTCTGCAAATTCCTGCGATAAGGATCAATGGCTTTTCCCGATTTTGCTTCTGCCCATATGCCACTTTCCAGATCAGTGAAAAGGTCGTCCAATGTGAAATTTTTGGAATTGCTTCCTGTCTCCATTAAGCGCACAGCCCGGTCTCCTGCAAATAGTGAGGTTAAAGCATATTCCTGCAATGCCTTAATTGCCTCCACACCGGTTTCAGGTTTTATTTTATTTAAAATATTTTGATCCAATAGCCAAATCGGCGTCTTGAACAATTGATTATTTAAAAATGCAACTGCCTCTTTTTGAGTCGTTTTAGGTACTATGGTAAATGTTGAACCCTCCATATCATACGTTATAGGCGTGTCGTAAATTCCGCCAACATTTTTAATAACGTGACCTAAATAACGGCGATACTGGCCAATAACATTTCCGTAAATTTCATCCAGCTCTTTATAACTTTCACCATCCTCTTTACTCCATTCGATCAGATTTGGAAGGATCCTTTTCAGATTTTTAATGCCATATTCGGAAGCTTTCATAGCATTATCGCTCAAATCTTCTGTCTGGTAACGAGGATCATAGGGACTAATTTCTGTTCCAAAATGCAGGCGGTTATCTTTATATGCCTCTTTAGTCATGGTATTAAGTAGCGCCTTCTCCGCATTCACATCCTTGCAATCAGCGAAATTGCTGTAACCCCATTGAATCGCCCATTTGTCGTAATCACCTATTCTTGGGAATAGATTCGTAATGCCGTCCTCAGGTTGTGCTACATAATTAAACCGGGCATAATCCATAATGGAGGACGTATGACCGTGCTCTTCAATCCAATTTTTATCCCGAAGCTTTTCGACCGGAGTTGCAGAACTAGCGCCCATATTGTGGCGCAGACCAAGAGTATGCCCAATTTCGTGGGACGAAACAAAGCGCACCAACTGGCCCATTAACTCATCGTCAAATTTCTTTTTTCGGGCATTTGGATCTACCGCTGCTGCCTGGATAATGTACCAATTTCTGAGCAGGCGCATTACATTGTGATACCAGCCAATATGACTTTCCAGGATTTCACCACTTCTTGGATCGTGGACATTAGGGCCATAAGCGTTCTGAATGTCGGCTGCGAAGTAGCGAATGACCGAATAGCGCGCATCTTCAAGGCTCATGGTTGTATCCTTTTCTGGCCAGTATTCACCACGGATGGCGTTTTTCCAACCTGCTTTCTCAAATGCAACCTGCCAGTCATCAACACCAGCTTTGAGATACTTGCGCCATTTTTCGGGAGTTGCTGGGTCGATATAATAGACGATAGGCTTCTTAGGCTCTATCAATTCACCATTTTTTTGACGTCTGGCATCTTCTGCCGTTTTAGGCTCCAAACGCCATCTTACCGCAAAAATCTCGGTGTCAGAACGCTGGGATTCTTCACCGAATGTGGCATACTGATTGGCAAAAAAACCAACCCGGCTATCAAAAATCCTTTTACGCATCGGACTTTTGGGAAGCAAGATCAGGGATGTATTCATTTCCAGGGTTATCACGCCGGCGTCGAGGCCGGAAGGCAGATATTGGCCAATCGAAGGGCCTGGCGTCGTGGTAAGGACTTGTGGCGTGACGCTAAAGGACTTTACGGTCCGTATCTCCGTGTTAATTGGGTAGCTATTGATTTTTTCGATATAGGAAGCTTCTTTTTTGAAGGCCGCAAGTTTGAGCAATTGCTTGCTAATCGAACTCAATGAAAAAACCTGGTTATCGGCATTAAAAAAATCGGTTACATCAACTACCGAAGATTTCGCACCTGGATCTTTCCTGACGGCCTTTATTTCAAAAACACCAATGATTGGATCCGAATTGGAATTCTTGACCGCCTGGAAAATCGGCTTGGTGCTATCGGGGCTGGTTACCACAACGGTTACCGAACGAAGCAGCAGATTATCGTCCATTCCCTTTTCCCAGCGGATCATTTGTCGGTTGACCTCTTCACCGCCAAAAATCCCGCCTCCGGCCGCAGTTTTGGAATACCGGGTTACCGCCATAATGTCCATGTTCAACAGGGAATCAGGGATTTCGAAGTACCATTTCTGATCCATTTTGTGTACCGAAATCATGCCCTTCTGGCTGACGGCACTGGTATCGATGAGATCTTTAAACGCTTTGGGGCCCTTCTTTTTGTCGTCTTTCAGCTTGTCTTTTACAGCAGAAGCCATTGCATCGACGGCCTTATCAATTTTTACATCTTCCTGTTTTTCTTTCTTTTTTTTCCTTTGAGAATAGGCATTATTCATGTACAGGAAAACCAGTCCCGTTAGAAGAAGGTAGCGGAATAATCTCATAAACTTGTTTAATTATTAAGAATGTACAAAAGCGGTTGGAACTGATAGAGCGTAACAGGAAGGTAATTTAATAAATAATAAGATATTATCTGGATAACAATTCTGCTAGTACTCCCTCTTTCAAGGCATAGCTGGAAACTTGTATCTTGTTGATTGCGTAAGTCTTAAGAACATAGTCAATCAGGCAAACGGCAACGACAATCATATCAACCCGCAATTCAATCATACCAGGAATAAGCAGTCTTTCATTGTGGTTTCCGGAGAGGATAAGCGCATAACTTCTGTAAAACGCTTCGATTGAAATGCCGAAGTCGGTTTGCCCTTTTGGAGGCCAATCATTTTCCCGAAAATGGTAGTCAATGTCGATCAGGGTGTCAAATGTGCCTGATGATCCGACCAATTTTTCCGGAGCATATTGGTGGACAGCATTGGCCAAAGGAATCAGGTTTTCTTCAAAATAATTATTAAGGTTTGTGCGGTCGCGTTGAGATAGTGGATCGTTGCGCATGAACTTTTCCATCAACCGCTGTCCGCCGATCTCGAAACTCTGCTTCCAGAAAATTTGATTTTTATTTCCGATGATGAATTCAACGCTCCCACCTCCAATGTCCATAATCAATGAGGGATTGTCGCCAATATCGGCTCCGGACTTTACGCCTTTATAAATGTACTCCGCTTCCTTGTTTCCATCAATTACCTGGATTTCAATGCCCGTTTTTTCAAAAATTTTTGAACAAAAATCCTCGCGGTTGTCAGCATTGCGTATCGCACTGGTACCAAAAGCAAATGTGTTGTCATTCTGGACTCCGAGCTGGTTGAGTTTTTCACGAAAATACAGAAGCACATGTATCGCCCGTTCGTAGGCTTCAGGGGTTATAATTCGTTGATTAATACCACCTAATCCAATTCTCGCAGGCCTGCTTTCATGGAATATATTGGTAAAAGAGTTGCCATAATTTTCTACAATCAACAGGTGAAAGGTATTTGTTCCCAAGTCAATAATTCCTTGTAGCGAGCTCATATGGGCTTTTTTTTCTTCCAATAGCATTCTTTCCCTGTGGGTATTACAAAAATAACCCAATTTTAATGACTTATTTCTTGATATTCTGTTTGATATAAGTTTTCTTTGCAGTCCGATTTTCAGAGAAACAATCCAAAGAACATTATAAATTTCAAGCATGCTTATTATCAACATTAAAGACAACGAATCGATTGACCGCGCTCTTAAGCGTTACAAGAAGAAATTTGAGAGAACTGGTACCATGCGTCAGCTTCGTGCGCGCACAGCTTTCGAAAAACCATCAGTGAGACGTCGTTTCGAAGTGTTGCGTGCCGTTTATAAAGAAAAAACTTACGGTCATTTAGAAGACTAGTTCTCCGGAATTGTTTTCTGAAAGATTTCAATAGGATTATTATATCCACATCAATTGGAAAAAGAGCTGTCTTACGCAAGGCAGCTCTTTTTTTTGTATGTTACAGGCATGATAGCGTCATTTCTGGAATTTCTTAAATTTGAAAAGCGCGCCAGTGTGCATACAGTAACCTCGTACGAGACGGATCTGGACCAGTTTCAGAAATATCTTCTCTTTCAGTATGAATGTGGCGCTCCTGAAAATGCAAATGCTCCAATGCTGCGTTCGTGGGTGGTGAGTTTAATGGAGGAGGGCCTCAATCCTTCGTCTATCAACCGAAAAATCGCGTCTCTCCGGGCTTATTATGGATTTTTAAGAAGAAAAAAACATATAACCAAAGACCCTACAAAAATCCTTTCTGCATTAAAAACCAGAAAAAAGCTGCCCGCTTATGTAGAAGAGAAATCAATGGAGATGCTTTTTGAAGAAGCAACATTTTCGGATGATTTTGAAGGGCTGCGGGATAGGGTTATCCTGGAATTATTGTATGGAACAGGAATTCGTCTGGCAGAACTGATCGATCTGGAGATACCTAATGTGGACCTAACCGGAAGAACGATCCGTGTTTTTGGAAAACGGGCGAAAGAGCGTATTGTACCGGTATCTTCGTCACTTATTGATTTATTAAAAAAATATCTGCAGCAAAGATCACCGGTGGAGAACACAAAAAAACTGATCATTACTGATTCAGGGAAGGAGGCCTATCCAGTTTTCATTCAGCGGATTGTAAAAAAATACTTAACCGGAGTGACGACGCTTTCCCAAAAAAGTCCACACGTGCTTCGTCACACTTATGCGACGCACCTGCTAAATCGTGGCGCAGACCTCAATGCGATCAAAGAATTGCTGGGACACGCAAATCTTGCAGCCACACAGATTTACACGCATAACTCCATTGAAAAGCTCAAAAAAACGCATCAGCAAGCTCATCCAAAAGCCTGAAACCCATTTTTTAGGAGTATATTTACCCTAAACGCAATTTTCCAAATATAATTTCGTCGCTCCATGATGAATAATAGTTTCCAGGACGCAGTCGTAACAAAGTACAATATTTTCAACAGCCTTTTCCTCAGTTTGCCTTACCGAGGTATTTTTCAGACAGGCTCGTTACTTCCTATACTTACGCAGCAAAGCGAGGTGGGTTTTCAGGAGGGTAAATCTCCCAAGGAAATCATCGAACATTTTTTTTCAGAGCTTCTGGAAACAGCATCACCCAAAGAACGTGCGGATCTTCTCTTTGCATTTATCCAATACATTGAAAGACAAGTGGTTCTATTTGATTCGGTAGAAGATGCAGCCTTTGATCAAACGCACGATCTTACGGGAAAGGGTTCAGTTGATTATCTGACCGAAAGATTGGATAGTGATGAACTAAAGAAGAAGCTGCTTACAAAACTTGAAGATTACAGTGTTAGAATTGTCCTTACGGCGCACCCAACCCAGTTTTATTCTGGTAAAGTTTTGGGAATCATCAATGATCTTGAAGACGCGATAAAGATCAATGATTTCACCGAAGTGAATCAGCTTCTACTGCAATTGGGTAAAACAGCCTTCATCAATCACGAGAAACCTACGCCTTTTGATGAAGCAGTAAGCTTATGCTGGTTCTTGGAAAACGTTTATTATGATGCGATTCCTGCTATCATGGAAAAACTCATTAACGGCTTAGGTATGAGCGTTCATGATTGGCCGCATCCCAATGTTTTCAGACTGGGATTCTGGCCGGGCGGCGACCGCGACGGGAATCCGTTCGTAAATCCTGAAATCACTTTGCAAGTAGCTGATCGACTGCGGGAAACTCTTTTGAGAGGTTATTACCGGGATTTGAGGACCTTGAAACGCCGGTTGACATTCAAAGGGGTGGATGATGCGATTTCTCTTGCTGAGAAAAAGATGAATAGCACGATTTTCGGGCCATTTGAGGAAGGATATGCGGATGCCCAGGAGCTGATTGATGAATTATTGAAAGCGAGAGAAGTCCTGGTTTCCAAGCATCAGGGTTTGTTTGTTGAGTTGCTGGATAATTTTATTCTCAAGTTGAATCTTTTTGGCTTCTTTTTTGCAAGCCTGGACGTTCGCCAGGATAGCCGTAAACATGCGAAAGCATGGGAAGACATTTTAAAAAGACTCGAAAAAAAGGTGCCCTTACTGAAATACGGTGATTATGAAAGCTGGGACGAAACGAAAAAAATCGAGCTGCTGCTTTCGCTGAATATTCCGCTTCGGGATGAAGATTATGAGGACGAGCTTACCAAAGATATTTTGGGCTCAATACGAGCTATTAAAACCATTCAGGAAAAAAATGGAGAAAAAGGCGCTCATAGATATGTGATTAGCAACAACACTTCTGCATTGAATGTGATGCAGGTAGTCGCGCTTGCGAAAAACCTGATTGCCGATGAAGACGGCAGGTTTGCTGTGGATGTTGTCCCGCTTTTTGAAACCGTAGACGATCTGGCCAATGCGCCTGGTATCATGCGGGCATTGTATGAAAATGGTTTCTATCGCTCACATTTGCAAAACAGGGAAAATCACCAGACTATTATGGTTGGTTTTTCTGATGGTACCAAGGATGGCGGATATCTGAGGGCGAACTGGTCCATTTACCGCGCAAAAGAAGAATTAACAAAAGTCTCCCGCGAGCTGGGAATTAAGGTTACCTTTTTCGATGGTCGCGGAGGTCCGCCAGCTCGTGGTGGCGGTAACAACCATAGCTTTTACTCGTCGCTAGGAAGTGAAATTGAAGATAAGGAAATTCAGCTCACAGTTCAGGGTCAGACGATTAGCTCTAATTACGGCACGGTTACGACGGCGATGTACAATCTCGAAAGGCTGTTTTCAGCGGGATTGGAAAACCATTTATTCAGAGACAATCGATTGGAAGATGAGTTAAGTGCAGCTGATAAAGTTTTGATCGAAGAGATGGCCGAGTCGGCCTATAACTCCTACCTGGATCTCAAAAATCATCCAATGTTTGTCAAATACCTTGATAAAAAAACGCCATTGCGTTTCTACGGTCAGACCAATATTGGAAGCCGACCTACAAAACGCGGCAATGCGGATGAAGGCCTGAAGTTTGAGGATTTGCGAGCCATTCCTTTTGTAGGATCGTGGGCACAAATGAAGCAGAATGTTCCTGGCTTCTATGGTTTCGGATCTGCAATTCAGTTTATGGCGAAAAATGGTCAATTGGAAACTGTCAAGCAGTTGTATAAAAGGTCACTCTTCTTCAGGACTTTGATTGAAAACTCCATGCAATCGCTGTCGAAAGCCTTTTTTCCTGCAACCAAATACCTTCGGGAAGAAGAGGATTATCAAGAATTCTGGGATAAAATGCATAATGAATTTTTGCTGACACGGGAATTATTGCTGGACGTTGCAGGCCAAAAGGAACTGCTCGAAAGCAATAATGTAACGAAGGTTTCTATTAAAACCAGGGAAAGAATCGTGTTGCCGCTGATCACCATTCAGCAGTATGCATTGCAAATGCTTTCTATGGATCCGACACAACTTCCGGTAGATGTTGAGACTTACAATCAGCTGATTATGAGAGCCATGTTTGGTATTATTAATGCAGCTCGAAATTCAGCATAGTATTTAGGAAAACTAATGGAGCATCGGCAGTCAACGCGCCGGTGCTTTTTTTTGTGAGCTCAACATACTGCCGCCGAACAAATCGGGATGATATTTTTTCATTAAAATTCCATAAGACAACATTCCAATCAAGACGGAAAGCATCAATTCTTGCGTTTCAGAAAAATGGCTTCCCAGCATTATTCGAAAGGAAACAATGAGGAAAAGCATTACAAAACTGAACAGACTTCCTTTCAATATGATTGAGAATAAAAGCCAATTGGTAACGGGGATCAGTTTTCGGACGAAATAATTATAAATAAATAAACTTATAAAACTCGTTATCACGATACTGCCCGCCACGCCTTCCAATCCAAAGCCAAGTCCTGCCAGGATTCCGATCACGGCAATTACCCGGGTAATGATCGTTGCTTTCAGGTAAGTCCTGGTGCGCGCGGTTGCCTGGTAAATGGCACCCGGAAATACGCAAATCTCAAATAAGGAAGCAATTCCCAAAATGCGCAAAATAGGAACAGCGGCCATCCACTTTTCACCCATAATAACAGGAACAGCTAAATCACAAACAGACGCAAAGCCTATAATAACAGGAAAACCGATTAGTGTAGCCAATGAAACGACTTTTAAATAATAGTTACCCATAGCGGCCGGATCACTCTGAACTTTGGATAATGCTGAGAAAACTACCTGGGAAATCCTTCCTTTTATGTTTGAAACCGGCCACATATAAAGGTTATAAGCCAAACTGTAAACCCCAAGTACGCCCGTACCCATCAACTTGCCAATTAGAATATCATCGATCCGTCTTCCAAAAATCGACATGAATTGCGATAGGGATTGAGGTATACCGAAATGAAGTAAGTCCTTTACTTCCTGTAAACGTAGTACAATTTTGAACCTTGGCCAGGCGATCACACAAAAGCAAACGGTCCTTATTCCCTGGATCAGCAACAGCCTCACGACCAGGGCAACCCAGCCATAACCAAGATAAGCCAGATACAATGACAAGATTCCTGCGATAATAATGCTAAAAAAAGTGATGGAGGCAATTTTGTCGAAAGCCAGCCGCCGCTGTAATTCCGCGAGCGGAAATATTTCCAGGAATTGAAAAGGGATTGACAAAGTCAGCAAAAGAAAGATGTTCCGCAGTTCCGGTCTGTCATAAAAAGAAGCCAGAAGAGGAGATAACCCGGAAATAAGCAGGATCATAAGGATGGCCATTGCTCCCGCAACGATGAAAACCGCTGAATAGAATTCGTCTGACAAGATCGGACGCTGTGTCAATGCGGCCGTACCACCTAAAGATCCAAAAGCTTCGATCAGCGCAACCAATGCGAGTGCGGCCGCCATCATTCCAAAATCATTTGGCTCCAGCAAACGACTTAACACCAATGTGATGCCGATATTGCATAGCTGCCCTGCAAATGAGAGGATCAGATTCCATCGGATACTCGGGAAAACAGAATTCTCAAACGTATCTAAACCATTGTTCTCCAATCGGGCAGTTTTTCAAATCGATATTATGAAAATGTGTACGGGATTTCGGGTGAATCCACCGGGATTCTCCAGTGGTCCGGATCGTCGTATTGATAAGCTTTGTCGACAATGTTCAACAATGCCGCCGGCTCACTTGTGTAGTTCTGAACGCCATGCCAGATCCTTGGCGGAACGATGATCAGCATCGGCCTCAATGCACCGCATCTGAATTCATTGATTTTTCCAAAGGTTGGCGACTCTTCCCGGGCGTCATATAGGACAACTTTAATCGAACCCATATTTACAAATATCCTATCGGTTGTCATTTCATGAGCGTGCCATGCCGAAATACCGTTTGGATTAAGTGATACCTGAAAAATCTGATCTACTGACAGATTGTCCATTTCCCAATCCTGCCTATAAATCTCAGTAAGATGACCATTATTTTTGATTACATTTTTCACTTCCTTTACCTGAACACCATCAATGAGTGCCATATTAATGGGGCTCCATTTGGCGGTAATACTTTTAGGGTCCTTAATGGCGCCGCTGACCGTCCATTTTGATGTTTGTAGCATAACGGTTAAAATTTTAAAGGAATTAGTTGAGATTCAATCCTCTTCTTTTACGGTAACTTCGCAAGAGCCCCCCTTTTCCAAACCGCCGCATTAATTCAAATTCGATGGTATTCAGGCCAAGCTTTATAAAGACATTCTTGATTTTTTTTGTAAAAAAGCGCCAGTAATACGTGTTTTCGTCGTAGTACAGCACTTCAAAGCATTTGTAAAGATTCTCAGAAATAATTTGCTCCCTAAAATGAGGGTTTGTGTTCAATTGCTCAGAATAAAATGGGGCTTTATCAATCGTTCGATCCTTATATGCATTTTTCCGGGAACTGGAAGGCAGGGCAATTACTGTAAAATGCTTTGTCGGCAAAATATTGCTACCTAATTCGTAGGCCCGTTTCAGCCAATCGTGAGAAGGAACAGTATATAAATCCTTTGCCGGTCTCCAAAACCCTACCTTTTTGACTAATTCCCTTTTAAACAGCCAGTTAGTGGCAGAAACAAAAACACGTGAGGGATGATATCCGTACTTTTCAGGAACTATTCCACTAAGGAAGAATTCGCTCTTATTTTCATGGTGATCTATAAATCCGCTAGCGAGAACAATGTCGGCACCAGATGCGTGAAGAAAATTAAGGGAAAATTCCAGGTGGTCGGGAAACCAAAAGTCATCGTGGTTCAGGAAAGCTATAAAATCTCCTTTTGCCAATCTCATACCCACATTATTAGGTTCAGATTGCTCTCCAAAATTCTCTTCTAAATTGAAAAATGTAATCCTTGGATCGTTGAATGCTGCTACTACCGCATCAGTATCATCGGTGCAGCAATCGCCAATAACAAGCAATTCCCAATCGGTGTAGGTTTGACCCAGCGCAGATTGAATGGAGTAAGTAAGAATATTGCTGCGGTTATAAGTGGCAGTAATGATGGAGATGAGTGGCCGTGGCATGTATTAAAAAGGAGTCGGGCAAAGCGTCTTACTGTAAATCAGATTGGTTTATCGAAGGATTTTCTCAGCAATTATTAGTAGACGAATAGTTGGGCGGCCTTATAATATGAATACGCAATCCCCAAACTTCAACGTACTCCACATGACACATCATTCGGATCATCGCGCCTATTTTTTTAAAATAGACACGACTATTAAAAAGATTCGTAACGCGCTCCAAAAGCAATTAACGGAAGCTGGTTTTGACCTGACAGTAGATCAATGGGTTCTTATCGACCATATTTTCCGAAAACAGGGAATCAGCCAGAATGAGCTTGCTGAAATGACTTTCAAAGATCCCCCGACTGTAACGAGAATTATCGACTTACTTGAAAAAAAGGGATTGGTCGAGCGGGGGGCAGCTGTCGGGGACCGTAGGAAATTCAATCTCTTTCTCACTCAAAGCGGGGAAACAACCTACAATCAGGCGTTTCCAATTGTAGCCGATATCCGCAGAAAGGGGTGGGGAAGTCTGAACGATTCGGATTACCAGCATTTTGTAAGAATTATGGATTCTATTTATCAGAATTTTACCTGACAACAGCTTAATTGTAATTTTTGAAAAATCATCCCCGCAGATTGCTTAAACCTTTGTTATTTTTTCGACTCTAAACAATCGTATTTAAACTCATTCATAATTTTATTAGAGCCATGAAAAAAGTCTTTTTATTGGGTTATCTATTTTCCGTATCCGCTTTGTTTCCTGCATTTTCTCAGGTTAAATATGAACAGCTAGCTCAGTTACCAAAAATTGAAGTTGCCGGGTTCGCTGAGATGGAAGTCGTTCCTGACGAAATCTATTTTAACATCTCACTGCGAGAATATTTCGAAGATGAAAAAAACCAAAAAGATAAGGTGGTGATCAGCACACTTGAAAAGCAGCTGATTAAGGCGATCACGGATGCTGGTTTACCCAAAGATGCTTTGTCCATAAGCGGTTTGGGGGGATATCAAAATTATACAGACAAGAAGAAAAAGCCAGCTACATTTCTCGAAAGCAAGCAGTACGAATTGAAAGTGAGCGGTCCGGATAAGCTCGACGTGATCATGTCCAAAGTTGAAAGTCGTGGGGTGCAATATGCTAATGTGTCACGCGTAGACCATTCGAAAAGAGAGGAATTTAAGAAGCAGGTGAAAATCGATGCTCTAAAAGCTGCAAAAGACAAAGCAGAATATCTTGTTGCTTCTTTGGAACAAAAGTTGGGTAAGGTATTGGAAATAAAAGAATTGGATGAAAACTTATATTTTCCGCAGCCCATGTTTGCAAAGGCCAATGTACGTTCATTAGCGCAGGCTGAATCTGCGGATGCTGTCACAGAGAGCGATGTTCAATACCAGAAAATTAAAATCAGTTACCGGATGCAGGCTGCTTTCGAGATTAAGTAAGCAGATTTGACATTATCTTGAGACGGGCACAATTTTTTAACGTCAGGAGCGACAATCATTTCTTTTAAAAGAGGAAAGACTTCGATAACTTTAATTTAAACTAAGTAACTGGAAATCATGGGCATCAATTCGAAACATTTGGCCACATTTATTCTGGGCGCAGCGGCCGGAGTGGCAGCGCATAAATATCTTCAGACAGAAGAAGGCGAGAAGCTTTTGGAAGATTTGAAGACCAAAGCAAATAACCTTAAAACTGACGCTGAGGGGGCAATTGACAAAGCGCCGGAATATTTTGAGGATCTCAAATCAAAAGGTGCAGAAACGCTGAAAAGCAGCTTCCCGGATGCAGAAGCATTTTTTAAAGATCTTTATGACAAGTTTGTCGGTGGAAAAGGTACAGCTGCTAATGTAGAAGTAACGCCAACTCCGGATCCGATTTCTTAAATTTCAAACTGAGCGAAGTCGAAAGATCTTTCGACTTCGCTCAGTTTAGAATAATGTTAATTCTTATTAAGTAAACCATTCAATTGGGCATACTGAATAAGCAAAATCGTTTTGGCGTCCTTAATGTCTCCATTTGCGATCATTTGAATTGCATGATCGAATGGAATCTCAATCACTTCAATATTTTCCTGCTCCGTTTCGCAGCCGCCACCATCACCTACTTTCATTTCATCAGAAAATTCGGCAACAAAGAAATACAAAATCTCTGTTACTGAACCCGGTGACATATAAGCTTCAAAAATTTTCCTGACTGACTTAATCTGGTAGCCGGTTTCCTCTTCGGTTTCTCTTTTTATACAATCTTCTGCATTATCCTTATCTAGTAACCCAGCGCAGGCTTCAATGAGCATGCCAGTGGAATTCCCATTTGTATAAGTTGGTAACCTGAATTGTCTGGTTAAAATAACTGCTTGTTTTTCAATATTATATAGCAAAATCGTTGCCCCATTACCTCTATCATAAGCCTCTCTGGTTTGCCGCTCCCAACTCCCATCAGATCGCTGATAATCATAGGTGTATTTTCGTAAGGTATACCAGTTATCCGACAGGATTTCTTCATTAACTAATCTAACGCTTGTCTTCTCCATTTGATCAATAATGATTAATTTAGATTATTATTGATCAAAATTAGTCATTATTTTCATACCAGGAAAATGCTGAGGATATTACTTCAAATTTTTATTTAGTGGAAACGTCGACGTTAAGTCAATGATCATTTAAAAACACCTATGAAGGCAGCAGCATATTGGACAGAGAAATACAACCTGCAACCCCATCCGGAGGGAGGATTTTATGCTGAAACCTATCGCTCGTCAGAAGGCATAAGTCAATATGGCCTTCCAGAGCGGTTTGCTGGCAACCGGTCATTTTCGACGGGAATTTATTTTCTTTTGGAAAGCACCGATTTTTCCGCCTTTCATCGAATCCAATCAGATGAAATGTGGCATTTTTATGCCGGCGATCCTTTGGAAGTTTTTGTAATTGATCCTGAAAAGGGTGCACTAGAAATCATTCGGCTTGGCGCTGACCCTGAAAATGGTGAAACTTTTCAGGCGGTAGTGCCCGCAGGTTCGTGGTTTGCTTCAAAACCGGCAGATGGCAGTACTTATTCTCTGGTTGGGTGCACCGTAGCGCCGGGATTCGATTTTGCAGATTTTGAAATGGCGGAAAAAGAAGATTTGATTAGGCAATTTCCTGACCATGAGACATTGATCAGGGCGTTGACACACGCCTGATCAATGCTTTTAATGTTTAGTATCCAATGCTGGTATCGTCCCCACGTGGATCTGAGCCCCCTTCGAGTGACCCATCGGGAAGTACGAGTATACAATCCATCCGGCCTATTGTATTTCTCTGCTGTTCAAGAATATAGCCCTTGTCCTGCAATTTTTTAATGGCACCGGCTGAAAAAGCGTTTGCTTCAAATGTCGTTTTATCTGGCAACCATTGATGGTGAAATTTTAAGGCATTCACCGATTGCTGTATTGTCATACCATGTTCCAGCACATTCAGAATGGTTTGATAAACTGATGTGATAATAGTAGAGCCACCCGGGGTACCTACGACCATCAGCAATTTCCCATCTTTTTCAATGATCGTAGGGGTCATCGACGAAAGCATTCTTTTGCCTGGCGCAATCGCATTCGCTTTGTTGCCAATCAGACCGTACATATTGGGCGCTCCTGCTTTAATGCTGAAATCGTCCATCTCATTATTCATAAAAAAGCCACCGCCTTTGATGACGACTCGACTTCCATAACCTCCATTCAAGGTCGTAGTTAGTGAAACAGCATTTCCCTCTTTATCGACTATGGAAAAATGGGTTGTCTCAAGACTTTCGTAACCCGGAAAGACACCACCTTTTACATTCTTGCTATCCGTCGCTTTATTCCAGTCAAAGTCAGCCCAGCGACTTTGCAAGTAATTTTTGCTCATCAATGTTTCCGCAGGCACTTTCACAAAATCCGGATCACCTAAAAACTTCGCGCGGTCGGCATAAACCCTACGTTCTGCCTCAATCATAACCTGGATCGTGGAGTCGCTGTGCCAGCCCCATTTCCTGAGAGGATGAGGTTCGGTCAGGCGCATTAATTGAAGTAAAGCAATTCCTCCGCTGGATGGCGGTGCCATCGTAATCACTTTATAACCTTTATAATCCTCCGTAATTGTTTCCCGCCACTGGGCCTGATAGTCCGCGAGGTCTTTTTTACTGATAATACCTTCATTATTCTTATTAATGTCCTTCACAAGACGTCGCGCTGTTTTTCCAGTATAGAAACCGTCCCTTCCTTTTCTTTGTATGCGACGTAAAACTTTTCCTAAATCCTTTTGGACCAGGAGATCCCCTGCAACCCAGTCCTTACCTGATGGATTCAAAAAGTACTTTGTTCCGGGATTTAATGTGATTAAATCTTTTTTTACCGCATTCAATCCCCGCGCTTCCCGTTCAGTGAGTATCACTCCTTTCTCCGCCAGATCAATTGCAGGCTGAAGCAATTGTTTCCATTGAAGACTTCCATATTTGCCGTGTGCTTCTACCATTCCGGCTACGGAACCCGGTACACCCGAAGCCAGCCTTCCCAGCGTACTCGATTTGGCTATAATGTTCCCGTCTTTATCCAGGTACATATCGGCATGACTTTTGCCAGGGCCTTTTTCCCGGAAATCAATGCTATTGGTTTTGCCCGTTTTATCACGAAACAATAAAAACCCGCCTCCACCAAGGTTTCCCGCAGAAGGATGCACTACTGCCAAAGCAAACTGTACAGACACAGCCGCGTCCACCGCATTTCCCCCTGCCTTAAGAATTTCTACCCCTACCTTTGATGCATCCGGATGTGCCGTAGCAACCATCCCGTTTTTAGCCAAAAGACCCTGCCGATCGCTGAAAAATGGTTTTTGATTGGGATCATCGGATTCAAACTGGTAAAATCCCGTGGATTCCTTTACAGGATTTTGGGCTGATAAAATCCCAGGGATAACTGCGGCAAAAAGTAGAAATGCGTAGCGTAGGGACATATAGGAGTGTTTGGATAAGTTTGTAATTTATTAAATCAAGCCGTTTTTCTTGCCTTTTATACCAATTTTATTCAAAACAGAAGACTTTCATCCTAACTTTTACATTCTATTGTCCAAACGGCACTTATGAAATTTTTACGGCAGGTATTAGAAAGTTTCCGGTTTGCCTGGCAGGCCCTTAAATCCAATATTACCAGGACGATCCTGTCATTATTGGGTGTAACTGTGGGAATCTTCGCAATCGTAGCAGTCTTCACCATTGTGGATTCTTTGGAACGCAGCATTAAAGAAAGTTTAAGTTTCATCGGCGATAAAGTGATTTATGTCCAGAAATGGCCCTGGGGTTTCGGTGGGGAATACCAGTGGTGGAAGTATTTTCAATGGCCTGAGCCCACTTATGCTGAATACAAATTTCTTTACGACAATCTCGAATCTGCCAGTGCTGTTGCTGTAATGGATTTTAAAGGAAATACAACCTTGAAAAATGGCTCAAACAGTATTAATGCGCAAATTCAAGGTGTTTCATTTGAATACAATCTAATCTCAGAAATCCCAATTGAGACCGGCCGCTACTTTATTCCTTTGGAAACCAACAATGCGCGGAACGTGGCCGTTGTAGGCGCCGACATTGCCGCTGCGCTATTTCCTGGTCGGGACCCGGTTGGGAAAACGTTTAAGCTGGCGGGAAATAAATTCACAATTGTGGGTGTAAGGGAAAAGAAAGGTGAAAGTTTACTCGATTTTGGCGGTAGTCCAGACAAAAACTGCCTCATCCCGTTCACAGCATTTTCAAAAATGTTCCAATCGGGTAGAAGGAGTGCGGATATTGTGGTAAAAGGTTACCCTAATGATGAGGGAATGAAAGAGGTGGAAGCAGAAATCACGGGTCTCATGCGAACCAAACGAGGCATTAAACCCAGAGGAGAAAGCAATTTTTCTTTAAACAGACCGGAGGCGGCAGCAACAGCAATTGCAGGTCTTTTTGCCGTATTAACCGCGGCCGGCTGGGTTATTGGCAGTTTTTCAATCCTGGTTGGAGGCTTTGGAATCGCTAATATCATGTTTGTATCCGTTAAGGAACGCACAAACCTGATCGGAATCCAGAAATCGCTTGGCGCAAAGAATTATTCGATCCTTTTTCAATTTCTCTTTGAAGCCGTCATGCTCAGTCTTGTTGGTGGCTTGGTTGGCATATTTTTAGTTTACTTATTTTCATTCATGTCACTTGGCTCATTGGAAATACTATTGACGCCCGGTAATATCTTATTGGGCCTGGGAGTTTCCAGCATCATCGGCGTACTCTCTGGGATTGTTCCGGCAATGCTGGCAGCCAGAATGGACCCTGTAATTGCAATCCGGGCTAAATAATAGGAAAAATCAAACGGTTTTCCGAAGTTCGCTTATCACATAACCATTGAAAAAACTGCTATGCGTAAATGGGTCATATTTGCCATTTTTCTGGCTATTGTATTTGGAATCCTATATTATCTGACCTTTGGTTATTACAGCGAAGGTAAACGAGGAGGCTTTATTACCAAGCTCAGCAATAAGGGTTATTTGTTTAAAACTTACGAAGGCGAATTGAGAATGGGTGGGCTTTACGACGGGGATGGCACTATGAATTCCTCCCTTTGGGTGTTTTCAGTAAATGGTAAAAATAAGGATGCGATCAGTAAACTGGAAGAAGCGATAAAAAACGGCCATAGGGTTTCGCTTACCTATGAGGAAAAGTTTTTCGCATTACCATGGAATGGGGACACCAAATATTTTGTGACGAATGTGGAAGTGCTTGAAAGTGGAAGAAGTAATCAGCAAACGGTCCCGCCTCCACCACCAATCCCGGCACCTACCGAGATAGACACTACAAAAGTTTTATAATAAAGGCCGGACTAACCTCCGGCTTTTTTTGCTTTATAGCTCTTGGAAACGAGCCAGTTAATAACCTTGTCCCGATGGTCGCCCTGGATCTGAACTTCCTGATCTTTTACAGTTCCGCCGCTGCCGCAAAGTGCCTTCAATTGCTTTCCTAACGCTTCAAGATCTTGCAAATTTCCGATAAATCCTTTCACAACCGTGATTACCTTTCCGCCTCCTTTCCGATCCAGCCAGATACGCAGATCTTGCTGAGCGGGCGTTAATGTTTCCCGCTCATCTTCCGAATCATTGAACTCAAAATCAGGATTGGTTGAATAAATGATTCCTGAGCGGTTCTTTTTAGACATGATCTGAACGTTAACGGATTAATAACAAATGATTTAAAGGATCACTTTCAAGCTTTGCGGCTTGATCCTGACTTCAATACGGGTCGTATCCATTTGAAAAGGTTCACCATCATAATGGATCATTGGCGGAATGTCAGTTTCAATAACAGCATGTGTAATGCTTTGATAGTCAATATATTTGGACGATTTCATTTGCCTGGTAAACAATTGGTAAGCCAGTGCTGTTCCGTACCATTTTGGAAAAGGTTTGATCGTACAAATGTCAAGCAAACCATCTTGCAGGCTCGCCTCAGGTGCAATCCAGGCATTGTTACCAAACTGGCCTGCATTGGCAATAGAAAGCGAAAATGCGTTGGTATCCAATCCGTTAAGCCTAAAATGCTGTGGCTTGTAACTCCAGTATGCCTGGAAAGAAACATTTACATAAGTGGCCAATCCCCGTTCTATTTGCTGGCTGAATAAATGTCCAACATAGGCATCAAAACCCATCCCTGCTGTGCAAAAAAATGGGATTTCATTTAACTGGCCGCTATCCATAGTGGTCGCAGTACCCTCAAACAGTCTTTTTAATGAAGCTTCCAGCTTAAGCGGTATGCCCAAATGCCGCGCGAGTCCGTTTCCCGAACCCATAGGCAATATTCCGACGGGTGTATTTGTCCCAACAAGTGGTTTAGCAATCTCATTTACAGTACCATCGCCTCCTACGGCGACAACGGCCTGCCAGTTTCTGGCAGTCAGGTTTTCTGCCACCAGCTCTGTCGCGTGAGCCCTTTCTTTGGTGAAAAGAATAGTCGCATCGGTACCGTACTTTTTGGCGAATGACCGGATGGTCTTTTCGACAACATCTGCATATTTACCAAGCGCAGTGCCTGAATTGGGATTTAATATAAACAAATACGGATTCACAAGGTCAGGCGAAGAATGAAAATTAGATGAGCAGATAGGCAATGATCGATTTTCTGCGATGACATCACCGGGTTCACCTGATTCTTTATGTATATTAGAATTATCAAAACTTTCACAAAAGTCCATAAAAATTATGAGAAACTGGCTTTTTGCCATATTACTGCTGTCACTGGCATTTGTCGGCAGGGCACAATCGGCCAAGGATAAGGAGGAGATCCTCACTACTCTAAACCGGCAGGTATCCGATTGGAACAATGGCGATATAAATTCTTTTATGAGCGGTTACTGGGAGTCCGATTCGTTAATGTTTGTGGGAAAGACCGGGGTTACTTATGGGTACAAGTCAACTTATGAAGGTTATATGAAGCGCTATCCCGACCGGGTTACAATGGGTAAGCTGGAATTTACTTTTATCAATTTCTCATTTCCCGGGCCGGGGGTTGCTTTTATCGTTGGTAAATTTCATTTGACAAGACCTGAGAAAGGCGATCTGGAAGGATATTATACCTTAACCTGGAAAAAGATAAAGGATAAATGGGTTATTATTTGTGATCACACAAGTGGATAACAAAAAAACAGCCCCGCTCAAAGCGGGGCTGTTTTCATTTCCAGATATATCTTAAACCCTTTTAAATTGTAGAAGTGCATTGACCGGAGGTTTGGTTGCGTCCGTGTTGGTATTAACAATAACTGTAAGATCAGTTGCCGTTTGAGTCATTTTGAATTCCTGGGTGGTGGTACCCTTGGATAGCACTAGTTTGTCACCAGTTACTTTCCATTTTGCTTCGGCACCAACCGGAACAAATGGATCAATGGCGGAAACCGCTGCACTGCAATCCGCAGTCGTGATGCTATTGTCTGCGTTGAACGTTAATTTAAGGTCGAAAAGACATGGCACGGATGCGGTAATAAATTGTATCGCAGGGATGGTCGTACCGGCAGTTTCCGGGGTGACGGCTGTTAACCGCCATGTACCAACGATTGGGTTTGTATCCACAGCTCCGGGATCAGGCTCATTATCGTCATCTTTACAAGCTGAAATTGCAAAAGCCATCAACAGGAAAGCAAGGAGGGTGGTCTTGCCAAGGGCGTGAATAATTTTCATAGTAGAAAGTAACAGTTGAACGATTGATATATACCTTACATTTAACGTTAAAACATAGTTCAAAAATGTTTTTGACTACAATTTTTACGATTTAAGTGAAGAAATTTGGCTTTTCATGTATAAAGCAATCAAATCATTGGCAGCCTGCCCAGGTAATTTCTCCCCTTTCCGAACGGCTTTCTCTATATCCGGCATTAGCTCTTTTACAGCAGTATTTTTATAAAATTGGTCTTCTAAAGTCTGCCGAACGGTATCATGCATCCAGTCGATGTTTTGCAATTGCCTGTTTTTTGTGAAAAATCCGTTTGATTTCGTCACCACCACATACTCTTCAACCATTTGCCAAATCGTATCCATTCCCTTTCCTTCCAGCGCTGAGCAAGGAATGACTCGCACATTGTATCCGGACTCGGTAGCCGGAAGTAAGTGCACGGCATTTTGATATTCAGAAACTGCCTGGCCAGCAGCGTTTTCGTTAGTACCATCGGCCTTATTGACTGCAATGGCATCCACCATTTCCATAATGCCTTTTTTGATCCCCTGAAGCTCGTCGCCGGCTCCGGCAAGCATGAGGAGCAGAAAGAAGTCGGTTATGCCTTTAACCAATGTCTCTGATTGCCCCACCCCGACCGTTTCAACAAGGATAATCTCGTAACCTGCTGCTTCGCAAAGGAGCATTGTTTCCCTTGTATTTCGCGTAACACCACCGAGGGACAGGCCGGTGGCGGACGGCCTGATGAATGCGAGCGAATGATTGGAAAGTTTTTCCATCCGGGTTTTGTCGCCAAGAATGCTGCCGCCCGATTTTTTGCTCGAAGGATCGATGGCCAGCACCGCGACACGCCTTCCTAACGATGTTAGATATTGGCCGAAAGCTTCTATGAATGTACTTTTTCCTACGCCGGGAATTCCCGTGATTCCAATGCGAATGGTATGGCCGGTTTTTGGAATAACGTTCTGAAGTATCGTTTGTGCCAAAATCTTATCCTCGGGCAGGCGGCTCTCTGTAATGGTTATGGCGCGGCTCAGCATAATCCGGTCGCCAGCAAGAATGCCAGTAACGTAGGATTCGACGGAAAGACGCTCGCGCATGATTATTTTGTGAATGTCGATATTGGGCAAATAAAGAGGGCTTTGGTAGTCAAAAGTTAAACTTTTTATTCTAAAAAAGGCGAAAAACTGTATCTTGCTCGTTTATAATCCTATATTTTCCATCTTTAATTATTAGAATGAAATTTTCAATTTTTCGTCTGGGTATGTTGGTGATTGGCACCCTGGGCACTTTCAGTAGTGTTGCGCAGGAGGGAGGAAAGGGCGCATACAATGCACACATACTTTTTCATCCATTATTTAATTTTCAGCCTGGCAATGAATTCCGATCAGGAAGCGGGGCGCCTGGACCAAAATACTGGCAAAACCGTGCCGACTACAAAATCAATGTAACATTGGATGAAGAGAAGGGTTTTTTAAGTGGTGATGTTGAATTGACTTACAAGAATAATAGCCCTGAAAATCTCGAATTTGTGTGGCTGCAATTGGATCAGAATGCGTTCAGCGATCAGTCCAGAGGTGGGAAAACGACGCCTGTCACGGGCGGTAGATTTGCAAATTTAGGATTTGAAGGCGGCGACTCTATCAAATCAGTTACGGTCCAGCAGGGTAAGGATAAATTTGTTGATGCTGATTACAAAATTACGGACACGCGCATGCAAATCAGGCTAACAACGCCTGTGAAAGCAAATGGTGATGTGATTAAGATCAGAATTGCCTATTCTATCAAAATACCTGAGTATGGCGCAGACCGGATGGGAACATTAGAAACCAAAAACGGGATCGTTTATGAAATGGCGCAGTGGTATCCCCGCGTTGCTGTTTTTGATGACATAGAAGGCTGGAACACATTGCCTTACCTCGGCGCAGGAGAGTTTTACCTCGAATACGGTGATTTTGAATATAATATAACCGTTCCGTGGGACCACATTGTGGTCGGTTCGGGAGAATTAACAAATCCTGGCGAAGTTTTAACAGCGGAACAGCGAAAACGATTGGCTGATGCCGCAAAAAGCGATCAAACGGTGATGATACGTTCCGCAGAAGAGGTAACTAATCCACAATCCCGGCCTAAGCAGTCGGGTACATTGACCTGGCGTTTTCGGTGTGCTCAGGCGCGCGATATTGCTTGGGCGACTTCCAAAGCATTTGTTTGGGATGCTGCCCGAATGAATCTGCCAAAAGGTAAAACGGCATTGGCCCAATCGGCATATCCGGCTGAGGATGGAGGGTTGGATGGCTGGGGCAGATCCACAGAATATGTGAAAGGTTGCATTGAGTTTTATTCACAATATGTGCATGAATACACTTATCCGGTTGCGACCAATGTCGGTGGCATTGTGGGTGGCATGGAGTATCCGGGTATTGTATTTTGTAGCAGCAAAAGCAGGAAAGACGATCTTTGGGGAGTAACTGATCATGAATTTGGGCACAACTGGTTCCCGATGATTGTTGGAAACAACGAGAGAAAATACGCCTGGATGGATGAAGGCTTTAATACATTTATCAACTTTTTATCGAGTGATAATTTTAATAATGGGGAATATAAAGCCGGGCAGATGAATGACATGCAACGGATTGCACCCATGATATTCCGGCCGAAAGCAGATCCTATCATGACGATCCCGGATGTGGTGCAGGTTGTTAATTTGGGATGGGAAGCATATTACAAGCCAGCCTTGGGATTGAAAATGCTGAGAGAACAAGTACTTGGTAAAGAGCGATTTGATTATGCATTCCATTTGTATGTGCAGCGTTGGGCATTTAAGCATCCAACGCCTTACGATTTTTTCCGCACCATGGAAGACGCCGCTGGGGAAGATTTGGGTTGGTTTTGGAAAGGGTGGTTTTTTGAAAACTATAAACTCGACCAGGGCGTGAAAGAAGTGAGCTACGTCGAGCAAAATCCTCAGAAAGGATCTTTTATCACCATCGAAAATCTGGATCAGTGGGCTATGCCTGCCAAGATTGACATTGAAGAGGTTAGCGGCAAGAAAACCCGTGTTGAATTACCCGTTGAGATCTGGCAAAGAGGTGGTTCCTGGACTTTTAAAGCCGCTACGCAGCAGGCAATACGTTCGGTAACTATTGATCCTGAACATAATTTACCGGATATTAATCCTGATAACAATGTTTGGAAACCTGCGATGTTTGCCGAGCCGGAGGTTAATTGAAATAAAAGGATTTTGAAAAAAAGCGACGCGATTGGGTAACCCGATCGCGTCGCTTTTTTATATAGAGTATTATTTGTTAAACCGTCAGCAGCATGGCGCCGTATGAATAACCACCTCCAAATACCGTAATAACAATATTTTCACCTTTTTTGAATTTGTCCTTATTCTCCGAAAGTGCAATCGCACATCCTGCACAGCCGGTGTTTCCGAGGTATTGAATGTTGGAAATAAGCTTTTCAACTGGAATTCCCAAGGTATTGATCACATTCAAACTAATCCTGTGATTGGCCTGGTGAGGGATCAGATAATCGAGATCATCGATCGTAAGTCCGCAAGCTTGTAAGACCTGTTGGCTCACTTTTGGCATATAAACGCAAGCATTTTGGAAAACATCCCGCCCGAAAGGCATGATTACCCCGCGGTCATTGGGCCGTAAAACAACGGCTTCAATCGCTTTTCCGCTTGTTGCTGCCCCACCTGTAATCAGTTTTTTAATCTCCATATCCGACTCCGTCTGGCGCTCTTTGGAAATAAGAAGCGCAGAAGCTCCATCACCCCACAAATGTCCTGAAACGGTGTCCATTTCATTGTAATAAGCGGTATTATGATCAGATACCACCACAAGCGCTTTGGATGCTTTGCCCATGGCGAAGTAGCCTTCTACAATTTCAATCGCATTCAATAAGGAGGAACAGGCAGAGGAAATGCTGATAACCGGAATGTCAGGAATTTGAAGCTGGTATTGAACCGCATGGGCCAGGGTAACTATGGTGTCGTAGGGCGTGTAGGTGGCACCTATGATAAGATCAATTTCGTTTTTGCTGTATGGGATACTTTCAAGTAAGGATTCAACTGCTTTGACCGCCATAATGGAAGTATTTTCTTCCGGAGATGCCTTGCGTCTTTCTGAAATTCCTGTTCGCTCTACAATCCACTCGTTGGACAGATTGTTAATGTTTGTAAAATATTCATTACCAATAACTTCGCTTGGCAAATAATGACTAACGGTATTAATATACATGATTGAGAAGTTGACTTCGCCAACTACGATTCGTTTAGATTTCGAAAGTTAAATATTTCGTAGAAATCGTAGTACTTAATATTTGAACAATTCAATAATAAATTTATAAAATGATACAAATGCAGCTATTGCATTGACTTTGCTTTAATGCTGTGTAAGGATATTCTGTAAAAGGATAAAAGGGACGACTTTTCAGAAGTCCAATTATAGTTTTTCTCAGCTGACTTTCTGCCATTTAAACCCATTTCACTAGCTGCTTCCCTATTTTCAATAACCCAAACTAGCTTTTCATAAAGCATATTGTCATCATATGGAGATATACAAAAGCCGCATTCCGAATGCTCCACGACTTGTTTGTAAAGAGGGAAATCCGAAGTGATCACGGGAATTCCCAAAGCCATGTATTCAAATAACTTGGTTGTAAAAGAGTCAGGATAGTCGGCAACCGGTTTTAATAAGGCAATTCCTGCCATGCATCGTCGCGCATACCGCAGCGCAACTTTTTGATCCTGATAACCATAAAAAGTCAAATGTTTCGAAACCTGTGCATAGCCTGACAAGGTTGAAAGCTTTTCGGAAGCAATCCTGACCGGACCAAACAAATGAACATGAAAATTGAAATACCTTTCTTTTAGCTTGACAAGCGCCAATATAAGTACGTCAAAACATCGTTCCCCGGATATAACTCCCGCATAAAAAAATTCGGGTCTGGTCGGGTTGGCCTCTTCATTTTCCTGGATCAAATCGATAAATGGGAGAGAAACAAAATTTTGAATAATTGCGTAGGGATGATTAAGATGCCTGTATTCATCCAGATAGGCCTTTTCAGTAAATATCAAATGAAATTGTCGCCTTGCAATCCGGTCAAAATATTTAAAAAGTTTTCTGTAAATCAGTGCCTTATTAAATTTTTTGATTGCAAACTTTTTAAAAAGATTTTCTTGAACTTCATAAATAACCTTTGCGCCCATCCATTGAAACAGAAAGGCAGCCGGGATTAACTCCGGCACGAAAATATGGACGAGATCGGGCTTTAAACGGAGGCACTTCCACAACATGACCGGGTGACAAAACAGCAATCGTGTCAATAGCCGCTCAAAACGAGGTAGTGAAATGGCAGTCAAGCTACTATTTGCACCTCTACCAGCATGAGGCAATGCACAAAACACCTCATATTCCACCGCAAGCGAAGGTGCGATTTTATAAAAGATGCGCGGATCCGTGGCAGGATGGACTGTGCTTAACAGCAAAACACGTTGTTTCATGCGTTCGTGACGATTGCAACTCCGGCAGAGGTACCGATGCGGTCGGCACCCGCCTCAATCATCGACATGGCCTGATCATAAGTACGGATCCCGCCGGATGCTTTTATCCGAATGTTTGAGGGAAGTATAGCTCGTAGCTTTTTCACGATTTCGACTTCCGCTCCTTTGGGAGCAAAGCCCGTTGATGTTTTCACAAAATCAACATTTGCCTCGGCGCAAATTTCGCAGGCCGTGTACAATTCAAATGAGTCAAGATAAGCCGTTTCAATAATCGCTTTTAGCGTTGCACTGAACTGATGCGCGATATTCGTCAGTATCTGTAATTCTTCCCGAACACTGTCATAAGCCATTGATTTAAACCTTGAAATGTTCATTACCACATCCAATTCAGTTGCTCCGGCTTCCAATGCTTTTTGCGTTTCAGCGACTTTGGCCTCTGTTGAAGAATACCCAAAAGGAAAACCGATCACAGTTGCTATTTCGATTTTAATCGGACAGAATTCGAGCATTTCGACTACATAGGGAACGTAAGTAGGTGCAATGCAAACGGCTTTGAATTGATGTATCCACGCTTCCTCGCAAATTTTCCTGATATCCGTTTCAGAGGCGACTGGCGTTAGGAGGGTGTGATCAATGTAGCTGGAAGGTTCTGGCATTCAGGAGGAATATTTTCTTAAAAAAATAAAAACCCCGTCAATTCGACAGGGTTTTGAATATAATCTTCATTCGCAAGCTTAAGCGTTGGTTTCTTCTTTATTTGCAGGCTCTTCTTTCACCTCCTCAGCAACTTCGGTCTCGGCCACAGCTTCCTCCGCTTTTGGAATAAATAATTCAGGTGTATATTTTGACAAGAGATTGTACCAGGTTATGACTTTTTTAATGTCGGACACATATACTTTGGATCTGTCGAAATCAGGAAGAATTTTGGCAAGAAACTCGATAAGTTCTTTGTCCGATGCGGTTTTGACTACCAGTTCAACCTGCTCACCATGTATTTCCCGAATTTTCAAAAACACATCTTCCAATGGAGCCGATTCTTTTTCACCTTCCGTGAATATCGAAACATCTTTCAGAACAGAGACACGGGCAGTAGGCCCTATCAATGTTTTTTCATGCTTTTCGTCAAGACTTTCGACAATAACACCTGCCCGGCTAGGCTTTAGAATACGAAACAAACCGCCTTTGCCTGAAACATTGGCTATTTCCTTCAATAAATCCATTCCGGTTGACTCTACTTTTTCACTCATCCTTTCTAATTATTAATTAGTTATATTTTAATAATGATAATGTCAAATGCCGCTGTAACAAATTTTGCGCAAAATAACGTAAAGATTGGCCGCTAAACAACCCTGACCTTACTTTGTCTTGACAAACGACTGGTTATAAGTTTCTATTGTTTTCAAAATGGCCTCTGCGCCTTCGTTTTTTTCGGCAGAAGTGACAAATAACGGAGGGATTTCTTCCCACATATCGGCCAGCTTTTGTTCGTATGCCTGAACCTGACTGGCCACGTGACCCGCTTTAAGTTTGTCGGCTTTCGTAAAAATGATGTGAAACGGAATGCCTGCCTCGCCAAGCCCTGCCATGAATTCCAGGTCAACGGCCAGAGGGCTGTGCCTTACATCAATTAAAACAAAAGTACAGATGAGATTTTCACGGTTATGCAGATAATCGCCGATCATTTTCTCCCATTTGTCGCGCTCAGTCTTGCTTACTTTCGCATAGCCATAACCTGGCAAATCGACGAGATACCATAAGTCGTTGATCAAATAATGGTTGATAAGCTGGGTTTTTCCAGGCTGCTGGGAAGTTTTAGCAAGCGATTTCTTGCCCGTCAACATATTAATCAATGATGATTTGCCAACATTGGAACGTCCGATGAAAGCATATTCCGGCAAAACAGGGTCAGGGCATTTCTGGTAATCCGAATTGCTCATCACATACTTTGCGTCCTGAACTTTCATGTTTTTGTAATGGTTGTTAAGCTACAAAGTTACCTTTTTTGAAATTGGCAGGGCATAATAATCGTTTCGCCAAGATTGAAACAAATTGGATAAAATAAAACAAGAAGGTATTTTCGTTGATACAAACTATAAAACACAACCAGCATTAGCATGAAAAGTCTGAAAAATTTAAGTTTCCTGATCGCCGTTGTTGCATTGACCTTTGCGATTGCAGAAGCGAAGGATGGTAACAAGAAAGAGGATACAGCCGCTGAAAAGGGTATAAAGTTCACCGAAGCATCCTGGGCATCCATTCTGAAAAAAGCCAAGCAAGAAAATAAGATTATCTTTTTTGATGCTTACACGACCTGGTGCGGGCCTTGCAAACTTTTGCAGAAAAATGTGTTCACCCGCAAAGACGTTGCAGAAGTTTTCAACAAAAAATTCATCAATGTAAAATTTGATATGGAAAGCGGTGAAGGGCCGGCTCTTGCTGAAAAGTACCCACTGGAAGGCTATCCAACCCTTTTCTTTATAGATGGCGATGGCAAAATTGTACAGCAATTGATTGGGTACCAGACACCGGAAAAATTGATCAAGATAGGAAAAGCCATTAAGGCGCCAAGAGCAGTGAAAAAAGATGTTGCTGCGCTGTAAGTTTTAACCATACAAAAAAATAACCCCGCTGAAATTTCAGCGGGGTTATTTTTTTATTAATAAAGAAAGTCCTATTCGTAATAATTTGGCACACGGTGCCCGCTGCTTTCCAGTAACCTGTCTTTCTTGAACAGTGTTAAGTCGGCCGAAACCATATCGTTAACCAATGCTTTCAGGTCGTATTTGGGTACCCAGCCCAGTTTGGTCATCGATTTGGTAGGATCTCCAATCAAAAGCTCCACCTCAGTCGGGCGGAAATACCTTGGGTCTACCGCGACTACTTCTTTACCTATCTCAATCTGAAAATCAGGATCTGAGCATTTTACAACCTTCGCAATTTCGCTGGCGCCCTCGCCTGTAAATTCCAGCTCAATGCCCACTTCGGCAAACGCCATTCTCACGAAATCACGAATGCGGGTGGTGATACCGGTTGCAATTACGAAATCCTCTGCTACTTCCTGTTGTAAAATAAGCCACATGGCCTCTACGAAATCTTTCGCATGCCCCCAGTCGCGTTGCGCGTCCAGGTTTCCAAGATATACTTTGTCCTGAAGTCCCAATGCAATCCTTGCAACCGCACGCGTTATTTTGCGCGTTACAAAAGTTTCTCCTCTCAACGGAGACTCGTGGTTGAAAAGAATACCATTCACCGCGAACATATCGTAAGCTTCCCGGTAATTCACCGTAATCCAATATCCATACAGCTTGGCAACGGCATAAGGTGAACGCGGATAAAAAGGCGTTGTTTCTGATTGTGGAACTTGCTGAACTAGTCCATAAAGCTCAGAAGTCGAAGCCTGGTAGATTTTTGTTTTTTTAGTTAAGCCCAAAAGCCTTACAGCTTCGAGAACCCTTAAAGTACCGATTCCATCAACATTGGCAGTATATTCAGGTTCTTCAAAACTCACCTGAACGTGCGACATCGCACCCAGGTTATATATTTCATCAGGCTGTACTTCCTGAACAATGCGGATAATATTAGTCGAGTCGCTCAAATCGCCATAATAAAGGTGAAAGCGCACATTTTTTTCGTGCGGATCTTCATAGATATGGTCAATGCGCTGCGTGTTGAACAGTGAACTGCGGCGCTTAACACCGTGTACTTCATATCCTTTGCTTAAAAGAAGTTCGGCCAAATAAGAACCATCCTGTCCGGTGATTCCGGTAATTAGGGCTTTTTTCATTATGGATTGTAATATATATATATATGGAGTTAAAATTTTATCATTGAAAACGGCCCAATCAGTTGCTGTCTGCGGAAGGATTAAGCATGAGACTTCTCTTGATATCAACGCGGTCGGCCAAGATCAAAGCGGACGAATACTGTTCGCGGATCAATTCCAGATACTGTTCCGCATCACTTCTGTACATAAAATCTCCCACCTTCACGCGGTAAGTGGGTTGGGAATAGGAAACATAAGGGTTAAGATCCGGGAAAGCTTGATAAATGTAAGACTTGGCACCATCGGCTTCCTGTCTTACATTCCCAACATAAATCTGAATCCTGAAACCATTGATAAACCTGATCGACTTATTATGTTTCGCCAGCGTATCCAAAACTGTTTCCAGCTTTTTATTTACATATAATGGCCTATCCGGGTTGGTTTTAGGAATGTTATTGGCTTTTGGGGCCGTCGGGGTTTCGGATTTCTCAAAGGAAGGCTCCACATAATCGTATCGTGGACGCACGGCTGCGAGATCTTCCCGGTATTCCGAACTCGAAGAACTCACGACAGACTTTTTACTACATCCAGAAATGATAATAATACCAAGTTGCAGTGTCCATAAAAATTTCATTTTCAGCCTCATATCCCGTACAATTTTAACTGAACTTACAAACTTAATCAAAAATGGATGAATCACCATACCACTTAATTTTGAATGTAATACCTAACTTTACTGTCCATATCTATTCTTTCAATGCAAATTCAAACGAATTTCTCGCTTCGTGACTATAATACTTTCGGACTTGAAGCGATCGCACAGTACTTTGTGGAAGTACAATCGGCAGAAGAATTGACAAAGATTCTGCTGGATCCCGAATGGCGCAATACAGGAAAATTTATACTTGGTGGTGGAAGTAATGTGTTATTTACCCGAGATATTCAGGCATTGGTCATTCATCCAAATATCAAAGGAATTTTTACGGTTAAGGAAGATGATTCGTTCGTGTGGCTGAAAGTGGGAGGTGGTGAAGTATGGCACGAGCTGGTCATCTATTGCGTTGACCACCATTACGGCGGTGTCGAAAATCTTTCCCTGATCCCCGGTACCGTCGGGGCGGCGCCGATGCAGAATATTGGTGCCTATGGTGTGGAAATCAAAGATGTGCTCGAATCTGTGGAGGCGGTCAGAATTAGTAATGGTGAAAAAAGGATATTTTCAAAAGAGGAATGCCATTTTGGGTATCGGGAAAGTATATTCAAGAATGAGATAAAAGACCAGTATGTGATCACAGGAGCAACATTCATTTTAAATAAAAATCCGGTTTTAAATGTAGCATATGGCGATGTGCAGAAAACTTTGCTCGAAATGAATGTCAGCAAACCGTCAATAAGGGATGTCAGCGAGGCAATTGTGAAAATAAGAAAAAGCAAGCTGCCGGATCCTGCGTTGATCGGAAATGCTGGGAGCTTTTTTAAAAATCCTGAAATTCTTGTTGGACAATATAATATGCTCAAACAAACTTTTCCGGAAATGCCAGGCTATCCTGCCCCCAATGATAAGATAAAAGTACCCGCCGGCTGGCTTATTGAGCAGGCTGGCTGGAAAGGATATCGCGATGGTGCAATTGGTGTGCATGAAAAGCAGGCACTTGTGCTGGTAAATTATGGTGGTGCGACAGGTTATGAAATTAAAAAACTTTCAGAGAAGGTTCAGAACTCCATTGAAGCCAAATTCGGGATTCGTTTGGGTTTGGAGGTCAATTTTATTTAAAAAATAATTTGTTAAATCAAGGTTATGCACGGCAGAAAATTATATGCATCTCTGTTTGTACTGGCATTATTTGTTATCATTTTTATTGTTAAAGATCGCTTTACCGTAGACCTTTATCAAGACGAGTTTCACTACTTACCCACCGCGGTTTTATTCGGGACCGAGCCCTGGCCTTCTATTAATTTATTGAAATCCTATAATGAACTGAACACGCCGGTCCCTTTTATTCTTGGAGGCTGGGCGGTGAGGTTGTTTGGTGAAAATATTCAGTATTTGAGGTTGCTTACTTTTATCACCAGCTTTTCGTTGCTGATGCTCTTTATCTGGAACAGTCCGGACCGTTCGAAACGTTTTTGGCTTTGTCTGGCCGGATTAATGGCGTTTCCGAATTACTATTTGGTAAGTATTTATTACTACACCGACATTTTTGCAATGTTTTTTACGCTTGCAGCCCTAATCGCCTATGTGAGAAAAGCACATGGGCTAAGCCTGATTCTATTCATAGCCGCTGTATGCTGCCGACAATACATGCTGGCTTTTCCGGCTGCAGTGGCGGCATTTGAAATCCTGGAAATTTTAAAAAAATCAAACAGCATTAAGTCTTTTGTTACCTGGATTTTTGCTGAGCGTACCTGGCTGTATTATATATTCGGGGTATTAAGTATCGTTCCTTGGATACTCCTTTGGCATGGTCCAGCACCGGCTTCTGTGATGGCAGAACAGCATTATGATTCTGATAAACTGGTACAATATAACTTCGGGTATCTTCTTTATTCTTCCGTTGTAGTCGCGGTTTATTATGTCATTCCTGAGATCCTACTCACAAAAAATTGGCATTATCTGGTCAGTTACCCCGAAAGATATCCTAAATGGTTTTTTGCATTACTGGCGCTGGTGGGCTTTTTGGTGGTGTTTTTCCCCGCAAAACAAGCGCATAATCCCTATTTTACCTGGCCATTTTTGGGATATGTCGATCAAATATTGATGACCATTGGCATTACCGGATTTATCAAACAAGTATTGTTTGGGATATTGATGATGATTACCTTAATGAGGTTTATTGCACCCACATTTAATTTGGCAAGCTGGATGGTGGTACTCAATATCCTGCTGCTGGGTAAGGCGCAATTATCGTGGGACAAATATTCCTTGCCATTGATAATGGGTCTGTGGTTCCTGGCAATGTTTGACCATCAATGGTCTCTTTGCGAATTCCGCAGCAAAGTGGAGTTAGCCGGAAATGCAAAAGAATACTAATATATTTATAGAGTTGATTGTACGCTGTTCAGTTTACGGGTTATAGTTAGTCACAAAATCATTTTGGAATGAAATGAATTTTACCAGTAAGAATGTTCTTCTATTGCTAATTATCTTGTCCGGCCTGACAACTGAGGTTTGTGGACAACGGTTTTACTCAGTGGTTTTCAGCAACTTGCCAAAGGATAATCAGTTGTATGCACGTGAGGACGATAACAAAGCAGAGGTCCCTATCTCAGGCGTGATCGAGATTGCAGGTTTTGATCACTTTTCGGTTGTAACATATAGGAATAAGGAGCGGGTCGACTACAATAAATCCGTATTGGCGTATGCAGGAAAAACGTCAACGACCTTTGATATGAAACCGAAGATAACAGCCGAAATGGCTGATTATGATTTCGAAATCTATGCCTGCAAGCTCACCGATTCCGTGCTAATTGTTAAAAGAACGGAAATTGTTGCCGGAGACTTTTATGTTATTAGCGGGCAATCCAATGCTTCTGCCATTCATTTTGGCGCCTGGGGTAGCAAATATGCGCGTACCATCGCCCGGATCCCGGATAACAACCCGGCTGTTTTGCCAGGTGATACGCTTTGGATCCAGTCTTCCTGGTCGTGGCCATATGCAGGTGCCTGGGGAACAGAATTGCAAAAAAGTATTTTGGATAATTATGGAATTCCTACGTGCGTCATCAATGGCGCCTTGTCTGGTTCCTTTATTACAGCTCACAATAACCGGGATGCAAAAGATCCAGGTTCACCAACACTTTATGGCCTGTTATACAGCAGAATACGGGTCGCCAAACCGAAAAGGATTAAAGCATTTTTCTGGTACCAGGGGGAGCAGGAAGCCATCGAGAACATTTCAAATTATGGTCAAGAATATGATAAGCTGTTCAAATACTGGCAAATGGATTATCCACAAGTTGAGAAATTCGTTGTTGTTCAGATACCTGTTCTATTCACCGATTTCTATGGGGCCGGCACAATCCGTGAATTCCAGAGAAAAACCAAATATGTGTATCCTAAAACAGAACATTTCAGTGCATCCGGGTTACCTGGATTCGATGGCATCCATTATGACCGTCCAGGATATGAGGAGCTGGCTCACCGGTTTTTTCGTTTTCTGGATCCGATGTTTTACCGTTCAACAGACACCAGCAATGTAGCTTGTCCGGATATTCAGAAAGTATTTTATGCCACCGATAAAAAAGATGAAATAACGCTTCTTTTTGAAAAAGGCCAGAATTTGGTTTGGCCGAAAGACACACTGGTCGAAGACGTAAATGGGACGAAATTTCTTAAAAGTTTGAAAGAACAGTTCTTTTTCGATGGGGATGAATCTAAGCCAGCAGGCATTTCTTCTGGCGAAGCACAGGGTAATCGCGTTACCTTGAAGCTGGCTGCAAGTTCATCTGCTAAAAAGCTCAATTACTTGCCCGCCTATAAAGGTGAGAAGGTCAGGATTTATTACGGGCCATTTTTGAAGAATGCCCGCGGCCTTGCGGCTTTTTCGTTTCAGGAAGTAGCAATTGCAGACTTGTTGATTTTCAAAACATTAGAAGCAAAGGAATCGGAGATGGCTACTGTGGTGGTTTCATGGGAATCGACAGGTGCGGAAAGCTATGTGTTGGAAAGAAAAGCAGGGGCAGATCCTGACTTTAAGCCAGTAAAGACATTTGACAACAAAACGTTGAGTTATGAAGACAAGGACATCTCCCCGGATGCCACTTATATTTATCGCATTCAGGCATTCAGTGCTGCTTCACAATCCAACGCCCAAACCGTCACGATTAAAACAGCACCATTACTTGCCACGAACCCAAATGGCCAAGAGCTTTTCTGGAATGTTTATCCAAATCCAGTGCTCGACGAAGTAAAAATTGATTTCAAAACTGCGGCTTCGGGAACATTGAAATTGCAAAATATAATGGGTCAAAGACTGCAAACGGGCATTTTAGAAGCGGAAAGAAATTACAGCATCGATGTCGCGTCCCTTCCATCAGGCGCCTATATCTTGTCTTTAACCAAAACAGATGGTTCGGTAGTGAGCCGGAAAATCTTAAAGAAATAAAAGTTATACACATTTAAGGAGCAATATACTTCTCGTAAAGGGAGTCGGCCTTTCCCAAATATTGGTTGGCTTCCTGTTGAGACCACCGGTCTCTCAAAACTTCGTAAACATTGTCATAGGCATCGTAGGGAATCGGAGAGAATCTCGGTGCGTCGTCACGCACATATGAAACCAACAAATTGTTGGTCGCTGCTCTCCATATCCGCCCGATTGCAATTAAACTGCCCGCCGATAATGTTAATATGATAAATAAGGTGAAATAAGAATGACGAAGAATATGCCAGGTTTTTCGAAACGTAAGTAATGTCAAAGGATAATATATATAAAGTCCCATTATAATTAAAAGTGGTATCATTCCCCTAAAAAGAAAATCATTTACTTTCCCAATTCTATAACTGGGCAGAATGATGGCTAACAATAATGAGATTACCAGTGGAAAAGGATTTAATACATTTAAGGTGCTCTTGTTCAAACAGATATATGCAATTGAAATGATAACTACATTCAGTAATATGTTCGACAAATATTCGGAAATCAAATCTTGATAATTAGTTCTGAAATTCCATATTAGTCCTGATATTGGTGTTGATTGATGAGATAAAAAGAATATTAAAATACTAACAACGATCATACCAGGTAGCGTTATGTTTTTAATAATAGAATTCCATTTTATTTGAGTTGGATTACTGATCAATTCTTTGAATAATAAAACCCCAACTAGTACACTGCACGTAAATGCTGGAAATATTGCCCACCAAAAAGTCAAGGATAATGGAAAAATAATCAAGTTTAACTTTAATCGATTTTTTATAATATACGTAAGCATTCCGGCTGTGATCAGGGATGGAATTACCTGATTAGGCACCCAGAATAAATTTTCAAACGCCGACCAATGTTCGATGCCGAAGTCAGCATATTCATAGAGTCTGATGGACAATTTTTGGAACAAATTATTTATTAAACGGGGCAAATCTCCAACGCATATAACGGGCAGTACAAACCAGATTTTTCTCTTCAATACCAGGTAGAGCCATGCAATACCCAGGGAAAGACCTGCAGCGGTCCACAGGAAAATGAATGTTTCACTGATGCCGCCGACAATTTTAAAGTATAGCGCTGGTACGAGGTAATAACCGTAATAATAGGATACAACAGGCCCGGCAGCAGGGATCCGAATTGGCCACTCCTGGGAGAACAACTCATGAAATTTGGCGTTATGGCACCAATAATCAGCTGTTTGATAACAAAGACCTGCTGTTCCTGAAATGAGTGCCAGGATGATACCGGTGGTTGCCAATACTATCAGGTCACCCAGACCGAGCTGATCTGTTTTGCAAAAACTTGTGTCTTTAAAGTCCTCTCTTAACAAATAGGTTAGTAAAAGAATGCCTGCAATATTAATTGGAAACTGTGTCCAGCTATAAAAGAAAATGAAATTGGGTAGTAGTAAATAGGTGATACTCGCAAATCTTAATTTTCTAATGGTCATTTTTGAGGGTTTAAGTGTGTGCAAAAAGTCAATTTTATCAATTTGATATCAGGCGCGTACCAACTTATAGAATTTTCTTAAATGTACCTGGTGAAAGAAGCAAAACCGAAATAGCGTATTTCTTCCTCTCAGTTTAAGCTTTTTACTGATACGTGTTCTGTAATTGTCTATGCTTCTGGCCTCCACAAAAAGAAGAAGGCCAATCTCCGGACTTGTTAACCCTTCGCAGAGCAACATAACAACATCCCATTCCCTACAGGTAAGCTTAAATAATAGCTTGTTGATTTTGAAATATTCGGGATCGGCTAAAGGAGAATTGTTTGAAGGGCGGAGCTTCATAATTAATGGGAATGTATAGCGTGCTGAAAGAGGCTTCAAAATGACAAATTATAAGTATAAATAATAGAATAATAAGTGCTGCTTATTAAATAGTAGCTCATCTTTGTAATAAAGGTAAATGTATAAAATGAAATACAAATACATCAAAAATTGAGGTGATTTTACGTCAGATTTTGAGGTGATTGATTACGATTATTACAAAAACTGATAAACTACTTTTACGGCGTTTCATTTAAATATTTTATTATGAACCCTAAAAGTATCAGGAAAAAGATTTCCTGCATTTCGCACATGCTTGCATTGTTTTTATTGCTAAGTCAGCAACATGCCCGTGCCGGTCTGGTTGCGGAAGACGCGGACATTGATCCCGTTTTATTCACTCTGACCACAAATAACCCTTCTGTGACTGTAGGCGAAGAGTTTGAATTGACAATTGCATGCAGTATCCGCAACCATTGGGATGACCGGCTGTTTTCCACAATGCTAGACACTGATTTCAGGCTCAAAATGGTATTTCCGGATGCGTTTGTACAAACCGGTGGCAGTTACTTTGATTTTGTCGGCGATAAGTTGTCGGGTAGTAAGCCGCGGGTAGAGTATAAGGTTAGGGGGAGATTTACTTCTACACCTTTATCATCTACCTTCCAGCTGCTTAGAGGAACCGCACATTCTGTTGAAATCGGGAGGTTTTTAGCAAGGGGACAGCTAGCGATAACAGTAACCGACTCATCGTCAGGCTATGTGTTGCAAGCTGCAGCTAAGATCAGTGCTTTTAGTCAATGCTTGGAGGCAGAAAATATGGCCGCCGCAACCGGAGCGGTTACCAGCGATCCCAATGCATCGAACGGTAACACAAGAGGGCTTGAAAATCAATATAATCATTATGTTGACTACGCGGTTTTGGGCGTACCATCAGCCGGAGTCTATCAAATTACACTTCGCTATTATTCCTCCTCGCCACCAACAATCAATGTATTAGTGAATGGTGGAAACACCCAGTCGAAAGTGTTGTCGAATTCTAATTCCTGGAACATTACGCCCACGGAGACCAGCTTCAATGTCAATCTAAATGCCGGGAATAATATCATACGTATAGAGGGAACCGGAGGTGGTAGCTGTCGTCAGGACAGAATCTGTGTAACCGGAAGTGCTGCGCCCTGCACCTCACCCACGGCGCCAGCCATCAGCAAAACTTCGGGAACATCGGTATGTTCAGCTACCAACCAGACAGTTACGCTGACTGCCACGGGCTGCGCAGGTGCTATCACATGGTTTAAGGATGGCGCTCAAACAGGCACGGGAACCAGCATTACAAAAAGTGACGCAGGAAATTATACGGCTACTTGCACACAAGATGGCTGCACCAGTGCGATCTCCGCTGTAATCACGGTAACTCAATCCGCCAATTGCGGGGCTGCATTCAGTCAATGTGCGGAAGCCGAGTCCATGGCGGTTGCTACCGGCCCGGTCAGCAGCGATCCAAATGCTTCGAATGGTCAAACGCGGGGTGCGGAAGGTCAGTATAACCATTATGTAGATTACGTAATAACCAATGTGCCCTCGGCAGGAAGCTACCAGATTAAGCTGCGGTACTATTCTTCCAGTGCGCCAATTGTGAGTTTGATGATCAACGGAGGTGCATCCCAGACATTCACTTTGCCCAACTCGGGCTCCTGGAACATTGGTTATACCGATTATACTTTCAATACGAACCTGACTTCGGGCAACAATACCATTCGCATTGCGGGTAGCGGAGCCGGAAGCTGTCGCCAGGATCGGATTTGTGTTACAGGCGGTACAACTTGTGTAACACCAGCTGCGCCCACTATTGCGAAAACCGCGGGGACAACGGTTTGTCCAGAAACAAATCAAACGGTCACGCTCTCTGCATCCGGTTGTGCGGGAACTATAACCTGGTTCAGGGACGGCACGCAAGTTGCTTCGGGTGCCACTTACACAACATCCGTAGTTGGGACTTACACCGCCAAATGTACTGTTGAGAGCTGTATAAGCGTTGTTTCAGGTTCGTTGAGCGTTACTAAAACCGTTGGATGCACAAATAGTAATACTGTAACGCCAAAAATATCGTCGACCGGTTATCCCGAGGTATTGACATTATCCATTGTCGCAGATCCTAATCTGGCTGGCGCGTGGCTGATCAGCGACATTGGAACTGTGAACCTGCCGTCCGGATACGAATGGTCCTATTTCGTTGGCAATAAGTGGATTAGAAAATCATCTAATCTGGTGAATGAGCCTTGGCAATCCAACAGTCCGGGACGGATTGTAAAAATGGCAACGAAGATCGGGCTCGATACCCTCAATCGCTGGCCTTGCCCAAATGAAGGATGCGGAGGCTATTACCGTGCTGATGCGGTTGCCCAATTAGTGCCTGGTGCAAGAGGTGGATTAACAACTTTTATATTTAACTAACATGAGAAACACGCTATTTTTTTGGCTACTGCTGAATGCATTTACTACTTACGCACAAAATCTTCCCATCACTTTCAAGAATACGATCCCTGCCAATTATGACCCATCAACCCAAATTCCGGGCTTTATGGAAGTCAGCCCAAACGTAACCATGCCTGCTGGTCATGTCTTAGTGAAGCCGCCTACCAAGAATACCTATACTTGGTCTCAGATATTCATGAAAGGCGGGACGCATTACAACCGAAATGAGATCGGTAGTGAGGGTTCTTTGTCCAATTTTAGGAGCAATCATCCGGATAAGGAATATAATGGCGTGCCTACGATCACGACCATTTTCGGACTTGCCTGCAACGGCGTCGAAGAATGGGTTGACGGTTATAACAAACGATGCTGGCCAAACGGGCCGTTTACTGATTCACAAGCGAGGGCAAAGGCGCATGAAGTATGGAACACCGGCAATGCTTCCAACCTCTGGGTAGGCGAAACGATGGAGAATTTTCCTTTTATGCCAGCAGAGAAGGCTATGTGGGGCTCATTTTATGACGAACTTGCGGGGCTGTATGAAGCCAAAAAAGCCCAGGATCAAAAACCCTATTATTTGTGTCACAACTACTACGCAGTTGGTCCTTATAATCTCGGAAACTCTGACAGGACACAAGCAGATTGGGAAATTATGTATTCACAAAGTCCTTCCCAATGGCAGTACAAAACATTATTTCATCCGGGAGGTACACTTTCCAAAACAAACACAGTTTTAGAAGCCATTTACTTGGGTGCTTTTGACCTGAATCCCAAGCAGACCATGGGCAGCTTGTTTGCTATGGAAATGTGGCAAAAACTGGGAAAGTATACGGGCTATTTTTTATTCAATCAGAACGAGTGGGCACCAGATTCCTTTACAGATCGAACCAGCTATGCCGAAGGGGACTTTTATCGCTCCGACAAGCCAGTACACAGCCCGTCTTTTCAAATTCTGATGGGATTTTTGGCCCACGAATATGGCAACATCTTTGTGGATTGGGGAACAGCGCTAAAACAGCCAGCAAGCAAAAAGCCGTTGGGGTATTACCAGCCGGTTCATCAGGGAATGGATTCCTGGCGTCCGAAGCCGGGTGGACCTGCCAGTTTTCCTTTCTATTATCCACTTGGTGTGGGGTTGCCGGGAGAGGACTTTTATTCGGCCCTGGCCGTAAGTAGCGATTACAGTTATTTTGGGAATCTGCTTTGGATCCAAACAGGCGGACAGGTATCGGGTGGAACGCCGTATTATTGCAGCTATCGTCTCGACGGGAATAATTGGATAGAGCGGAAAACGAATGGGAGCGACATTGTGAGTGCCTATTTCGATAACCGAGGCATTGCAAGGTGCAGGATATCCGGGAATAAGATGGTATTGTACTACTTCAATGTTTTTGCAGACAATTTAAAACACACGATTGAGATCAAACACCCGATTGATCCTTCAAAAACTTATACGGGTGCGGTAGCAGGAAACGGAATACATGTTGTCATGATTGACCTGTGATCTTTGAAGTTTGATTTAGGAAAAGTTTGAAAGTGAGCAGTTTGACCAAACTAATTTCGATAGACTATAATTGGAAAATAGAAATTACACTTGTTTAAGTTACAGAAAACAACTTAATTTTGGTCAGCCTCTTTACTCAAACCTTAATTAAGCCATTCAATGAATGCGACTGTACCTACTCACCACATACAAATTCCCTGGGTTGAATCTCCTTTTTTTGAATCAGAATTAAAAGAAGCGAATCTCGATCCCGAAACAGCTGCAATGGTTAAGCATTATTCCGAGCACGGATATGTGATCATAGACCCGGGAATTGATGATGATTTGATTGATAGGGCATTATCGCATATCAAACCGGACTTTGCTAAACATAATACGAATCGTTTGCAGGATGCGTGGCAGGATCACGAAGCAATCAAAAAGATAGCGACCGCTCCAAAAGTCATTGAAATTCTGCAAACGCTTTATCGTAGAAGGCCAATTCCATTTCAGACGTTAAATTTTTCAACCGGAAGCCAGCAGCGGACCCACAGCGATTCTATTCACTTCAACTCTGTCCCAGAACGGTATCTTGCCGGCGTCTGGATCGCCCTGGAAGATGTGCATGACGGGAACGGGCCCTTGCATTACTATCCGGGAAGCCACAGGTTACCATTTTACGACCTGTCAATCCTGGGAATGAAAGGATCGACCAGCTCTTCAATTGAAGATATGATCGCGAACTACTATACCAGATACGAAGATTTTATTCAGGAGCTGGTTGCCCAAAAGCACCTGGAAAAGAAGATCCTGAATTTGAAGAAAGGGCAGGCGCTGATCTGGTCTGCAAACCTTCTACACGGTGGTGAGAAAATCACAATGCCTGGATCAACGCGGTACACGCAGGTTAATCATTTCTATTTTGAAAATTGCGCATATTACCGACCAATGAGAACCGATATGGCATTAGAAAGGATTTCTATTCAGAAAGTAATGGATATTGGGACTGGGGAAGAAGTGCAAAGTAATTATTTGGGAACCCCAATCAAGCACGTAGGTTACTCTTATAAAATGTATTTGCCCGAATCGCTCATGCGGAAAATTATACCGTCTAATCTTAGGCAGTGGGTCAAGAGCATTATAAATAAATAGGAAGGTAGGCTTGGGTTTAACCACCCAGGCCATACCTTACAATGCAGTACAAAGCCCTGAAACCGTCTTTCCAATTAATTTTTTTACCTTCCTCATACGTCCTTCCGTAGTAAGAGACGCCTACCTCGTAAATACGTATCTTCGAGATTTTGGAAATTTTAGCAGTAACCTCAGGCTCAAAACCAAAGCGGTTTTCTTTCAGTACCAAACCTTTAAGCAAATCTGCACGGAACAATTTATAACACGTTTCCATATCCGTGAGATTGAGATTGGTAAACATGTTACTGAGGAAAGTCAGAAATTTGTTGCCGATTGTATGCCAGAAGAAGAGAATCCGGTGTGGCCTCCCACCCATGAAGCGGGAGCCATATACCACATCGGCGTATCCTGCAATGACTGGTTTTAGAAGTATATTAAATTCCTCCGGATCGTATTCAAGATCAGCATCCTGAACGATAATGTAATCCCCTGACGCCTTCCGGATCCCTGTATGCAAGGCTGCTCCTTTACCCTGATTGTATTCGTGGCGGAAATAACTGATCTCAATCTGAGGATTTTCAGCAATGAAACGTTTTGCCACCGCCTCTGTGCCGTCTGAAGAACAATCATTAACAATTACTATTTCCTTCTGAAAATCGTTGAGCAGTTCAACAGATTTAAGCTTATCCAGTACTTTCCAGATCGTTTTTTCTTCGTTGTAAGCAGGAACAATAACCGATAATTTCATCAAAAGAATTGAAAGTGTAACTGTGTAAATGTGGATCTGACGGTCAGCATTTTAATCAAAACACAATGAAGCTGCTCCGAGCAGACCGGCATCATTGGCCAATGTTGCGCGCTTGATACTGATCGTTTTTATATAATATGGTGTAAGCCAATATTTGAACCGGTCGTTGATTGCAGGCAAAATAAATTCAAATGAGGCAGAAATGCCACCGCCAATCAAAATAGTTGTGATGTCGAGGATGCGGATCATGGATACAAGTCCTTCGCCGAGCAAGTAACCCATCTCATAAAACACCTGTTTCGCTAACTCATCGCCGCCCGCTGCCGCAGCGACCAGTCCGGTCGTAGAGATCGTTCCATCAGATGGAAGCTGGGTTTGGCCTTTGTAATTCGCCCGCATCGCATTCGCCAGGTCCAGTAATTCCTTTTTGCCAATATTGCGTTCAAGGACTTTGCCATTCTTGGAGGGTACGTGACCGGGTTCCATTGCATTGCCACCTCCTCCTTTAAACACCTTTTTATCGATAATCGCAGCACCGCCAATGCCTGTGCCCAATGTTACAAATATGTAATCTTCGGGAAGCTTATCTGCTCCAAAATAATATTCGCCTAATGCCGCTGCATTAGCGTCATTTTCGAGGTAAAAATCGTGATTGGGAAATCTGGTTTTCAGGTCTGGAACGATAGGGATGCCATCAATTTCGGGGATGGCCGTAATTTCAATGAGGGTGGTCCTGTCTCGGGTTGTAAGTCCTGGAACGCCGATCCCAACCCTTTTTACCTCGGGATATTCAACAAGCTGCAAAGCGATAGCATCACCTAATCGTTCTATAAAATGGCCTGAACTACGCCAGCTAGCGGTATCGTGACTGTAAAAATTAGAAATTCGTCCATCCGTCGCGTCAACGATTCCCATTTTTACGTTAGTACCGCCCACGTCTATACCGAGGTATTGTTCCATGAAATGAAATCTGGGTTTAATAAATAATTTTAAAAATGGCGCAATTTAGTAAAAATGCTATATGATTCACTAATCAATTCAAATCACCTAATTGTGGCCTAATTAAAATTTCTTCCACCACGGCACGGGGCGAAAGACAATAAGCAGACCAGATTGCTTCTGCAATATCGCGGGCTTCCATAAACCGGTTTTCCGGCAGATCTGTACCCTTCCAACTGTCTGTAAATGTAGCACCCGGAAGTATTGCCGTTACCCTCACATGATATGATTTCATCTCCTCCCGCAACACTTTTGTCATGCCATACAATGCAAATTTCGATATGCAGTACGATCCGCCATTTGGATAGGCAATAATGCTAGCCGTTGAACAAATGGTAAAAATATGGCCCTTCCTTTTATCCATCATCACCGGTATAAGACCGCGGGTCAGATGATAGGCACTGTATAAGTTGGTCTCCATTGTTTTTTCCAGGGTACCCTCCCCCTCGTTATGAATTTGTCCCGGAATGAATACGCCGGTATTATTAATAAGTACCTCCGCAAAGCTTGTTTTGGATTTTACAAATTCCAGAAAGGCATTAACATCATCCCGTACAGATAGATCTGCTGTTAAATAATGCAGTTTGGAGTCGGGAAAGCGGCTTTTTTGCTCTTCCTGCAACTCATGCAGATCGCTTGCATTTCGTGCGCAGGTAATTATATCAAAACCGCCGGTCAAAAATCGCTCAATTGCTGCCCTTCCAATTCCTTTTGTCCCGCCGGTAACTACCGCTAATGGATTCATTTTTCAGATTGCTTCTTTTTTTGCCTAATTTTCCCGAAAATATTGAATACAATCAAGATATCATGTCTGTAATCGGGAAATACTTTATTTTTTTAGGTACACTATTTTCAAAGGGCGAAAAGCTGCCGGTTTACTGGCGCAGGCTAATGGAAGAATGTGTCGGGATAGGTGTCAGTTCAATATTTATTGTTGCAATTGTCTCCACTTTCATCGGTGCGGTGTCGTGCATTCAAACGGCTTACAATCTGGTAAGCCCTATTATTCCAGTTTCTACGGTGGCATTAATTGTTCGCGATATGGAAATTCTGGAACTGGCGCCCACAATCACCTGCGTGGTGCTTGCTGGTAAAGTGGGATCCAACATTGCCAGTGAACTTGGTACGATGCGCATTACCGAGCAAATAGATGCTTTGGAAGTAATGGGAATCAATTCATCGTCTTATCTGGTCCTTCCCAAGGTAATCGCTGCCATGCTGACTTTTCCAATGCTGGTTATCTTCTCTGCTTTTTTAGGAATTATGGGTGGTTACCTGGCAGGCACACTTACCGGAGTGATCACTGAACGGGATTATCTTTATGGCATCAGGGATTCATTTGTACCCTACAACATCTTTTTTATGTGCATAAAGCCATTTGTATTTGGGTTTTTAATTGCCTCTATCTCTTCCTTTAAAGGATATTTTACCGAAGGCGGGGCTCTGGAAGTCGGAAAATCAAGCACAGATGCGGTGACAAACAGCTGTATTTCGGTGTTGATTGCAGATTACCTGCTCGCCCAATTGCTTTTGTAAGGAACGGCTAATCTGCCAGTCATAAGAAACGAACAATGATTGAAGTAAACGATATAGCAAAGGCTTTCAACGGTAAAGACGTTTTAAAAGGAATCACAGCTGAATTTCAAAAAGGGGAAACCAATCTCATTATTGGCGGCAGCGGTACCGGGAAAAGCGTTTTGTTAAAATGCATGATCGGGCTAGTAAAGCCTGATAAGGGAAATGTGTTATATAATGGTCGTGATTTTTATAATTGCGATAAAGAAACCCGGCAGTCGATAAGACGTGAAATGGGGGTTCTTTTTCAAGGCGGAGCACTTTTTGATTCTAAAACGGTAGAGGAGAATGTGCGCTTTCCGTTGGATATGCTTACCGATCAGTCCATTCAGGAAAAACAGGGCCGGGTCGCTTTTTGTCTTCAGCGTGTTGGTTTGGAAGCCGCTTCCAAACGCATGCCGTCCGAGATCAGTGGTGGGATGAAGAAGAGGGTAGGTATTGCCAGGGCCATTGTTATGAATCCCAAATACCTCTTTTGCGACGAACCCAATTCAGGTCTTGATCCGCTAACTTCTGTAAAAATTGATGAATTGATCAAGGAGATAACAGAAGAATATGAGATCACCACCATCATCATTACCCATGATATGAACTCGGTAATGGAGATAGGGCAAAACATTATGTTTATGTATGAGGGAGCAAAGTTATGGGAAGGAATAAGTGCTGATATTATCAAAACAGATGTCCCTGAATTGAAAGAATTCCTGTTTTCAAATAAATTGCTGCGAGAAATGCAACCATAAGGTGAACCGACTCAGGTTCTGGTGGTTTTAGAAGAAAACGGCAAATTTTTACGCTCCAAAAAGAAAGCGATTGCTGCAAAAATGAAAAATGCCGTCATATGTACCGGCACCGAAATCCATAGATCAGGGATTTTAATCAGCGAAGATCCATAAATAACCACAGCTCCAACACCTATATAACCGAGCGCTGAAACCACATCATACGGCACAGGATAAAACTTCTGACCGAAGTAATAGCTAAGCCCGAGCATGATGAACCCGGATAACGTAAACGCAATCGCAAATCCAAGATAACCGATCCGAGGAACAAGGATAAAGCTTGAAGCAATGGTAATAAAGGCACCTATCAAGGTGAACCAAGTCCCATAATGCGTCTTGTCTGTCAGTTTAAACCAGGTTGTGAGATTATAATAAATCCCGAGGAAAAGGTAGCCAAGAAGCAGCCAGGGTACTACAATCAGACCTTCGTGATAAATTTTTTGCTTTAAAAATAAATTTGCGAAAAGATCCAGGTTCAGACAAATGCCCACCCACATGAGTACGCATACAATCGTAAAGTATTTAGTCACTTTTGCAAAAACCGGCGGCGCGTTCTTGTCTTCACCTTTCGAAAAGAAAAATGGCTCAGCGGCATATTTAAAGGCCTGAATCGCCAGGTTCATGAAAATGGATAACTTATAGCATTGTACGTAAATGCCAATGGCTTGTTTGGTGGTACGCCCAGGGTAAAAATGATCCGGCAAAAGGAATTGGATAAAGGCCCGGTCGAACAGCATATTCAGCACGCCACCCGCATTCATGATTAAGATAGGGAATGCATAAACCCAAACCGGTTTAAAAAGCGTGGTGTTAAAGACAAATTTGAAGTCTGAAAATTCTTTTCTTAACAGGATAAAAAAGGCCAGATTGGCAATCAGATTGGCCAGAATAATATAGTCTGGCGCTCGGAGCGGATTATAAAATAACCCAATGAGGGGTTTCAATGCGGGCAAATAGGAGCCATTATTGATATCGCGGCAAATAATCAGAAAGAAGATATTCAGGAAAATGTTGATCAAAATATTGAGCACCCTGACCTTTACAAACTTCTTACCTTTTCCTTCCAGCCGAAGCCTCGCAAATGGAATGGCCACAATGCCGTCGATCGCCATAATAATAGCGAACATGCGGACCAGCGATACGCTCTCCGGGTATTTTATAAAAGCCGCAGCTCCGTCGGCAAAAGTGTAAACCAATCCTGAAAAGAACAGACTGGCAATGATCACGGCGCTCAGGATCAGATTGTAGTACGCTTTCCGGTCCTCCTCTTTTCGGGCAAAGCGAAAGAATGTAGTTTCCATCCCAAAAGTGTAGAGCACTGCTGCAAAACCTGCATACGCATAGAGTTGTCCTTGCGCAGCAATTTGTTCCGGTTCAAAAAGCTTAGTATGGAGGGCGACAAGCAAATAATTCAGGAACCGGCCCAGCATAGTACTGATGCCATAAATTGCGGTATCACTAGCCAGTTTTTTTAAGACACTCATACAATTTCAGCCTTTACAAACCGGCGCTTTGGAATTCCAGGCATTGATATAAAAAAACGAACGGTGGTACATAAATGATGAGGCAAATTACAAAAAAAAGAGTCCTTCCGACTGGCGAAAGGACTCCTTCATAAGTATTTTCCTAGTTTCTGACATCCGTAATAATCCTTTCGATCAGTCTGTCAATGCGCTTCCATCCCTCTTCGGTTTGCAAGTCAACATCAATCATTTTTTCACGATAGTCGGCGGAAATGGTCATAAAATAGATTCCTGCTGTGAGAAATGCCACCAGGGCATTAGTGTCGTTGTAGTGGGGTAAGTCGCCTATTTTTGTTAAAATTCGGGTAGCTACCTGATTTCTGGCGTCAGAAAGCATTGATTTACCTGTTCCGATTTCCCATCGAAGCAAGTCCCGGGTAGCTTTTCGCTCGCGTAGATCATGCATAAAAGTTTGCATCAGGCTGTTCAGTGCATTGCCTCTCTGGTCAGGTGTCAAAGTCGGGATGTTGTCGATATAATCAGTGCTGGTAGTAGAGGTATATTCGCCCGACCTGACATACTGTTCCATTAAACCGTCAACACTTTCAAAATATCTGTAAATCAACACCTTATTTACTCCTGCTGTCCGTGCAATCAGGTTTACGCCTACTTTTTCTGTTCCGTGTTGTTCGATTACTTCGCCAACAGCCTTGAGTATCTTACTCTTGGTGCGTTCGCGATCACGCTTTTTGATTTTGTCTATTTTCATAGGGGTGCTGTTTAGGTTAAAACATGGTAAATGTAATATTTCATCTGGAAATTTTATAAGAGCAAAAAGCTATAAGTCACCAAAATAGCAAATTTGTTACCTAAAAAAGCACTTATCGATCAAAAAGGCTAATCGAAAGACAAAAATGGTCGTTTCATCGATTAATTTGTACAGATTCTTAAAAGGGAAGGAGGTAAAAACCACTGTATTTTTATGAAATAGCGCTTGCTACGAGAAGGCAGAAACTTTTTTTGACGTACCATTTGATAAATATCATGACCACAGGATCATTGGTTTTGATCGGCCGGGAGTGGTAAGAGATCGCCGTATTTTGAATATGAGAATTACGATGGTTGGACTACCAAATTAGTGGATTTGAGAGGTAAATACGTTTATATTGATATTTGGGCGACCTGGTGTGGGCTTGCATAGCGGAAATGCCTTTCCTCAAAAAGCTTGAAGAACAATATAAAAACAGGAATATCGCATTTGTAGGCATTTCTATTGATGCCGAAAAGAGCTACGAAAAATGGAGAAGCTTTATTAAAGACAAAACACCTGCAGGAATCCAGATTCTTGCAGATAATGACTGGAATTCAGCCTTCATCAAGGATTACAGCGTAAACTCTATCCCAAGATTTATATTAATCAATCCGTAGGGAAAGATTGCTAATGCCGGATGCGGCGCGACCGTCGTCTCCAAAACTCAAAGAAGACCTAGATAAGCTGTTGAACTGAAATCAAAAAAGGAGCTCACAAACGGAGCTCCTTTCATTTTTTACTGTTGGCCGACAAGGACTCGAACCCTGAATAAGACAACCAAAATGTCCTGTGTTACCATTACACCATCGGCCAAAACCGAAAACAGTGGTGCAAAAGTAATGTTACTACTCCAGGTTGTCAAGTTTTTGGATAAAAAAATTAAATGCTTTTAAATTCTACGGTACTGGCGATCTTTTTGACCAAACCCTGTAAAACCTTGCCAGGACCACATTCAATGAAGATTTTAGCACCGTCAGCAACCATCTGCTCAACAGATTGCGTCCATTTTACAGGTGCAGTGAGCTGGGAAATCAAGTTATCCTTAATGACCGTTATTTCTGTCGCGGGTCTGGCATTAACATTTTGGTACACCGAGCAGATGGGCGCCTGAAACTGGGCAGCGTGAATCGCGGAAGCAAGTTCCTCTCGGGCAGGCTCCATCAGCGGTGAGTGAAAAGCGCCGCCGACAGGCAGTATGAGCGCCCTTTTTGCACCGGCAGATTTAAGAAGTTCACAGGCTTTTTCAACGCCTTCCACGGTACCTGAGATAACAACCTGACCCGGGCAATTGTAATTGGCAGGAACCACAATTTCATCGGTGATTCCAGCACAAATTTCTTCAATTATAGAATCAGGCAGGCCCAGGATGGCGGCCATGGTGGACGGGCGGATCTCACAGGCTTTTTGCATAGCGTCAGCACGTTTTGCAACCAATGAAAGACCATCTTCAAAAGACAATGCACCTGCTGCCACCAATGCAGAAAACTCACCCAAAGAGTGGCCAGCCACCATATTTGGAACAAAGTCAGTACTGATCTTCGCAAGAATCACAGAATGAATGAATATAGCAGGTTGGGTTACATTGGTCTGTTTAAGCTCTTCATCCGAGCCCTCAAACATGATTTTGGTGATGTCAAATCCCAAGATCTCATTTGCATTTTCAAATAAAGCTTTCGCCGAATCGGAGGTTTGATATAAATCCAGCCCCATTCCTTTAAACTGTGAGCCCTGACCAGGGAAAACGTATGCCTTATTCATATTTTGGTGATTTAAGATTGTTCAGGATTAAACAAAGTATCCCGTCCTGCATTTGCCAGGACGGGATACAAAGGAAATACTTGTCTTTGAAAGAAAAAAGGCTGTTACCTGAGCAGCTGCACCCATCCTTTGATGGTGGTAGGCGTGCTTACTCTTTTGGAAGATTCAAAATAGACGGTCACCTCGTAGTAGTATTGCCCTGCCGCCAGGTCTTTGCCGCCGTTGGTTTTCCCGTTCCAGTTGATGTTGACATCCTTGGTAGAAAACACCTGGGCGCCCCACCTGTTGAATGCCTTGAATTCCAGCGACTGTACAAAAGCCGGGCACGCAAACGGCTGAAAGACATCGTTTTTCAGATCACCATTGGGCGTAAACACATTGGGCAGCACAAACATAGGGCAGTTGTCCTTGCATACAATATTGCTGGGCGCACTCTCGGCCCCAAACCGGTTGACAGCCGTGACATAATAGCAACCTGCAAAAGAGGTAAGTCCCTGGTGGTCATAAGTGGTGGCCAAAGGCGCTGGCGGGATGGTCACCGTAGCAATCAGGGCCGGGGCATCGCCTTCATAACGGGCATAGTATACTTTGTAGGCCAGTACATTGGGGTCACAATCTTTTCCACCCACCGATTGCGGGTAGGTCCAGGAAAGATGGTTTGTAAAACCGGGCAAATCACAATAAGCATCGGGGTGCGCATTGAGCGAATCACAATTCAGCGGGTCGAGTGCCAGCACGGGCGGGCAAGGCTTGGTGGTATCGGAAGAAGAGACGCACAGGATCTGCGAAAAGTTAAAAAGGACGGCAGGTTTGATCTGGCTGTTGTTGTACGAGCCCACGGTCTCTACTTTATAACAGTAAGTCGAATCATTGACAATGGTCACATTCACAGTCCCATCGGCAGCATACCTGTCGGTACCGTCATCGATAAATGTAAAGGTCTGCGGCCCCTGTACATTTACATCTGCAATGCGGTTAAAAGTCCCTGGCTTTGTTTTGTCCTCCCGATAGACCCTGTGGGTACGGTTCGTATTGTCCCAGGGTACCAATGCCGACCAGTTGATCCTGACCCTGCTGGGCTCAGCGGCGCCTTGTTCAAGCCTGACGCTGCTGGCTGTTTTGGCCTCGTCGAGCTCGACCAATGTGCCGCCTTGCGTGTACCAGTATTCAAGTTTGTAATTGTATGGGTTGACCAAAGTGTTCAAGCCGCGGTCGACAAAAATGGTATCTGGCGCGCCAGCTGCAAGCGTGGTATTGATGGTTGCAATTTGTGTAAAGGCAGTACCCGTCTGCCCCACTGCCCTGAAAAGGCGGTACTGTGCAGGCAGCCCTGACGGAGCGGCAGGTTTTGTCCATTTAATGGTTATCACACCTTTAATATCGGAGGTGGTATCCACGGTCACATTGGTGATGACGGGCATGAGCATGGGCAGTTTGAGACAGAACTCATCGGAAGCCACGCTTTCCCCGCCACCGATCAAACTTCCCGGCTCATTGACATTAGTGCCCGGGCGTGGGAACTCGACCACCAGCCGGTAGCTGTAAGAAACCCCTGCACGCAGGCCAGTTCCATTATTGTTGTCAAGGTAAGTCACCTGGTCGACATTGACGCGCGCCACCTCTTCATAACCTGAGCCAGCTGGGATACCGGTAATGCAGACATCTTCCAGGATATCGGTACACCCTTCTTTTCTGTAAATGACGATTTTTGCCCCATCGACCTGGCATTTATAGGCTTCCCAATTCAGCCTGTAAGCAACACCAGCTGGATCGGTGGCCGCAACGGCCCTAAGCCCGAGCGGCTTGGGGCCATACACGCGGATGTTCAGGGTGGTCATATCGACAAGCTTGCGGAACAAGGAAGCATTGGGGATATTGGGCCCAGCGGCATCTTCCACTTTGAAAAGCACATCATAAGGCTCCTGCCGGATGTGGTTACAGGAAGTCTGCCAGACAAACTGTCCCAGGACGGTGGATTGTGAACCCTGCTGGGCAACATTGAAAGTAGCCAAAGCTGGCGATATAAGGGCAGCCTGGTAAACGCCGCCCGTAGAAGTAAGGGTAAGCTTGTCGCCGTTTTTATCAGTGGCCTTGACCTGCTGGTTGATCCGGGTACCTGCCTCAACGCATATATCGGGCAACGGGTCCATGAGCGGCCTGTCGTTACGCGCATCCTCTACAATAATCTGCATATCACGGACGATCTGGCCGATGAGCACCCCGTCCCGCCATTCCTCGACGACAAAGGCAACATTGTAATAACCTTTTGTAACCGGCGCGTCCCAGACCAGATCGCCCGTAATGCGGTCCATGCTGAAAGTTGCCGGTGAAGCACCAGCCTCCGTGGCACCCGGCGCACCGATCTGGTTGGGGTTGACATATTGTAAATTGATACCAGCACCATTGACCCCGCTCCTTTGGGGCACAAACAATCTATAAGCAAGACTGTCACCGTCGGCATCAAAAGCGTTTGGATTATGGATATACCTTTGTCTAACAGCAGCCAAATCGATAGGTGCATTGAGCAACACTGGTGTTTGGTTCAAACCGAAACTGGCATTGATTTCCAGAATGGTACTCACGTAAAAATTCAAATTTTGTGTTGGCGGCGGACCAATGTTGAGGATACCGTTGTTCCGGTTGTCTTCTTCAAAAGAAATGCGATATTCCCCTGTCGACGGGAATGTGTAATTGATAATGTAGGTGTTACGGGTTGTATTGTTACCAATATTTGGTGGCGGGCTCTCTTGCCGTGGCGCCTCCAGAATGACAGGATTACCGGTAGAGTTAACATTGCCAATGGTGAAAAATACGCTATTCTGAGCATTTGCCGCGCCTTCTCCATTTTGAATGTCAAAATAAGCAGTCAGTTTCAGCTCATAGGTAAGTGTGGTAGCAGATATTCTCCTGGCTGTGATCTCACCGGCGCGGATGTGCGTCGCCATTGCGTCATATCCGGTACACAGCAAACCAAGGCAAAAGGAAAGTAAGAGTATTCGTAAAGCAGTACGCATAAAATATATGATCAAGCGAATTGAGATAGAGGTTGATATGGATCAGATAACATCTGTCAACTAATCAAATCAACGAAAATTTAGGAAAAATGTGTGCGTAAAGCCTAATTATATGTGATTTTGTAAACATACGAAACAACTACATAAATAAGGTATGTGGTAAGTCTCCCAGCCGTGTCTAAGACTTGCTATTTACATAATAAAATCACTAAGATTTTTAGTAGATATGAAGACCGGAGAATGTATCGCATAACCCGTAAACTTCCTGACTAGCATCCATTTTTTTAGGTTTAATAATTCTTAATAATGATTATAAATTGTGAACGCCCAGGCAAAAATGGAAAGCTTTTATTGCCTTGCATGGGTTTGTGACATACCTTTGAATCGTTCTAAATATACTTAATTTTCTTGCACTAAAACCATTCGTGTTGCTATGTCGTGGTTTTCACAAACGTTAACGAGTTCAATTGGTAAAAAACTCCTGATGGCTCTTACCGGGCTATTTTTGATAAGCTTTCTGGTCATTCATGCCACCATCAATGCAATGATATTTTACAATGATGGCGGTAAAACATTTACGCACTGGGGCCATTTTATGGGTACCAATCCGATCATTCGAACCCTGGAAATTGGGCTGATCGCAGGATTTCTGATCCACATCGCAGATGGCCTTTTGTTATGGAAAAATAACAACGATGCCAGACCTGTGGGTTATTCAGTAAACAACCGATCTGCTAACAGTACCTGGTATTCACGAAGCATGGGTCTCCTCGGTACACTGCTGTTGATTTTTCTTGTCATACATACTTCCCACTTCTGGATTCCAAACCGGTCAAATCAATTTGCAACCGGCGAAGAGCTCAATCTTTATCAGATGATGCTGGATATTTTCCAAAATGTATGGGTAGTATTGATTTATGTCGCTGGCTGCATTTCTCTTTTCTGGCATCTTCTTCACGGCTTTAAAAGTGCGTTTCAAACATTAGGACTGCACCACATCAAGTACAATGGCGCCATATCTTTCGTAGGCACCGCATTCTCTATCATTGTCCCAATCATTTTTGCCCTGATGCCGCTTTCCATTTATCTGGGCTGGGTCTACTAACATTATAGTGCCTGTTAGGCATTTTTTCAATTCAAATTTCGATTAAATAATAAATATATGGCAACTTCTTCCCGCTTGGATGCCAAAACACCGCAAGGACCGCTGGAAACAAAATGGAGTAAATACCGTTCTTCTGTTCCGCTGGTAAATCCGGCAAATAAGCGTAGTCTCGAAATTATTGTCGTGGGTACCGGTCTTGCAGGTGCTTCCGCGGCTGCTACCCTGGCCGAACTTGGTTATAAAGTAAAAGCTTTTTGTTTTCAGGATTCTCCCCGTCGCGCGCACTCTATTGCCGCACAAGGAGGGATCAATGCTGCTAAAAATTATCAAAATGACGGTGATTCCATTTTCCGTCTTTTTTATGATACCATAAAAGGAGGTGATTATCGCGCAAGAGAGGGTAATGTGCACCGTCTGGCCGAGGTTTCAGGAAGTATTATCGATCAATGTGTTGCTGCCGGGGTCCCGTTTGCACGGGAATATGGCGGTCTGCTTTCGAACAGATCCTTTGGAGGTACGCAGGTGCAACGCACATTCTATGCGGCCGGGCAAACAGGGCAGCAATTATTACTTGGAGCTTATTCAGGGCTGCAGCGGCAGGTTGGAATGGGTACGGTTAAAATGTACAACCGTCACGAAATGCTGGATGTGGTCAACATAGATGGTAAATGCAGGGGCATCATTGCAAGAAACCTGGTCACAGGTGAGTTGGAAAGACATGGCGCACATGCCGTATTGCTTTGTAGCGGCGGATATGGAAACGTTTTCTATCTGTCCACAAATGCGATGGGCAGCAATGTAACCGCGGCCTGGAAGGCGCACAAGCGTGGGGCCTTTTTTGGTAACCCATGTTTTACACAAATCCACCCGACTTGTATTCCTGTTTCGGGTGAACATCAGTCCAAGCTGACCTTAATGTCGGAATCACTCCGGAATGATGGCCGAATCTGGGTGCCCAAGGAAAAAAACGATACGCGTCCGGGAAATGAGATACCTGAAAGCGAACGGGATTATTATCTCGAACGTCGCTATCCTGCGTTCGGGAACCTTGTTCCGCGTGACATTGCCTCCCGCGCGGCCAAAGAGCGCTGCGATGCAGGTTATGGTGTGGGGTCATCCAAACTGGCTGTCTTTCTGGACTTTGCTGCTGCCGTTGAACGTTATGGACGCGGAGAAGCCAATAAAAACAACATTCACAATGCTTCCGACTCCGATATCATCGCCTGGGGAAAAGCGGTCGTGAAAGAAAAGTATGGTAACCTGTTTGATATGTACAAACAGATCACCGGTGAAGATCCTTATGAAGTTCCAATGCGGATTTACCCTGCGGTACATTATACCATGGGTGGTCTTTGGGTTGATTATAACCTGATGACAACTGTTCCAGGACTTTATGCCTTGGGTGAAGCGAATTTCTCGGATCACGGTGCAAACCGCCTAGGTGCTTCTGCTTTGATGCAGGGACTAGCCGATGGGTATTTCGTAATTCCGTATACAATCGGGTCATATCTTGCCAATGAAATCAGGACCGGGCAAATCTCAACGGATCATGAGGCATTTGTTCAGACTGAGAAGGAGGTAAAAGAGCGGATCGATAAATTATTGAGCATTCAGGGAAAAACATCACCTGAGGTTTTCCACCGCCGTCTGGGCCAGATTATGTGGGATAAATGCGGAATGGCCCGCAATGAACAAGGTCTTAAAGAAGCAATTGATGAGATCCGCCAGTTGCGTAAAGATTTTTGGACGGATGTGAAAGTAATGGGTACCGCCACTTACTTTAACCCTGAGCTGGATAAGGCAAACCGGGTAGCAGACTTTATCGAATTGGGTGAGCTAATGTGTATTGATGCGCTGAACCGCAACGAATCGTGTGGCGGCCACTTCCGTGAAGAGTTTCAAACCAAAGAGGGTGAGGCACTTAGAGATGACGAGCAGTTTATGTTTGTGTCAGCCTGGGAGCACAAAGGGCCGGAAGAGTGGGAGCTTCATAAAGAAGAGCTGATCTATGAAAATATTAAAATTGCCCAAAGGAGCTATAAATAGTTACTCGGCGGACGCGGCTCTCCATCATTTCAGGCGCGTAAAACATCTTTAACGTTAAATATGTCTTTTTCCAATTCGAAGAATTTTTCCTGGTTCGTTTTTGCTCTGGGCACACTATCGGCTTTGTTTTTTGCTGTTTACACAGATCACCGATGGGAAGACTGGTACATTACTTTCAGGGCTTCGAAAAATTTGTCTGAAGGATTGGGTTTTACATTTAATATGAATGAAAGAGTGCATTCATTCACGTCACCGATTGGTACGTTGATCCCTGCGCTCCTTAATTTTATAACACATGATGATGAAGCGGTCATCTGGTCGTTTCGGGTCATTAATATGTTGCTCATCGGTCTGACGGTGAAGCTTGTTTTTGACCTTTTTTCGACAAACATTAAAGCAGCTTTCTGGCCAGCCCTGTTGGTGACCTTAGCACTGGTTTTTGATGAAAAAAGCATTGATTACAGCATAAATGGTATGGAGACGGCCTTTATGCTTTTGGGAATTGTGTTGTTGATCAGGGAATTGTTCATCAGCACGGTACTAAAACCTTTAAGGCTCGGATTAATCTTTGCTTTTTTGATGTGGAGCCGGCCGGATGCTTTTATCCATATTGGATCGCTTTTATTAGGTTATCTGTTGTTTAAGAATCGCTCGTGGGAACATGTTAAAGGGTTTTTTCAGGGTGGCATGTTAGGAATATTATTCTATGCGCCCTGGATACTTTTCGCGTGGTGGTACTACGGAAACCCGGTCCCAAATACAGTTCTTGCGAAAGGGTTTACATTAACGCCGGAAAGCATATTGAACCGGACTTTACATTATGTTCAGTCCGTATTCATGGGATTGGTTTCGTCTGAGGCACCATTTCTATGGATTTTTGCTCCTGCTTATTATTATTTCGACAGCTGGCCTTTTTTGATGCTGTTTATAATGAAGTGCATCACCTATGTTGCCGTTTTTCTTTGGGTTATTCCAAAGGTTAACTCAAATGCCAGGTTTTTGTCATTTGCAGCATTTCTGGTTGCATCCTATTTGAATGTTTTTTCTCCTACCATTTACCCATGGTATATTCCGGCAGTAATGGTGATTTGTTTGGTCAGCATTGGCTGTGCGGTCGCTCAACCGGTTATGGGTATGGTAAGCGAACGCAGGAAGTGGTTACCAATTGGTACTCTCAGCTTTTTATTAGCGGCACAGCTGTGGGTTTATTTTGGAGGATTAATCCAAATGCGTTCCCAACAGGATCTGATTGAAAATGGGTTAAGGAAAAAAATTGGTCTTTGGCTGAAAGAAGAGTCAAAGACACCGGAAGAAACAGTTTTTTTAGAACCGTTAGGATACATTGGCTTTTATTCGGGGTTAACGATGTATGACTATCCCGGGTTGTGTAATACGAAAGTGATTGATGCCAGAAAGACTTTAAAGACAGAATCTTACGTACAATTGATCAATTACCTCCAACCGAACTGGGTGGTTTTTCGTCCGTGGGATTTGTCAAAGGCTTCCAAAGTGGAGGCGAATTCGTTTTGGCAGAATTACGATCTGGCCAAGACTTTCAGCCAGAAGGACAGTGTTGAAACCTTGAATGTTTACGGTAGGAATTATCTTGCTTACGACAGTGAATTTATAGTTTATAAGAAAAAGTGATATCAGTATTAAAGCATATATAGGTATGGAAGGAAATATGAGTTTGTCTCTCAAAGTGTGGAGACAAAGTAATAAAGAAGCAGCGGGAGGTTTTGAGAATTATAAGCTGGACCACGTCTCTCCTGATATGTCGTTTCTCGAAATGTTCGATGTATTGAATCAACAACTCATTGAAGAGGGCAAGGAACCGGTAGCGTTTGATCATGATTGCCGTGAGGGTATTTGCGGATCGTGTTCCATGTATATCAACGGCCGGCCACACGGACCGTTAAGAGGTGTTGCGACCTGCCAGCTTCATATGCGGTCATTCAAGGACGGAGATACAATTGTGGTCGAACCATGGAGAGCTAAGGCGTTTCCGGTGATTAAAGATCTTGTAGTGGATCGGGACGCATTCGACCGGATTATATCCGCGGGAGGATTTATATCTGTAAATACAGGTAATGCACAGGATGCAAACAGTTTGCCTATTCCAAAAGTAGCTGCGGACGAGGCATTTTCAGCTGCTGCTTGTATTGCTTGCGGAGCGTGTGTTGCTGCCTGTAAAAATGCATCGGCAATGCTTTTTGTATCTGCAAAAATCTCACAACTCGCTTTGTTACCGCAAGGTCAGGCAGAACGCAGCATTCGTGCGGAAAAGATGGTAGCTCAGATGGATGCGGAAGGTTTCGGAAACTGTACCAATATGGGCGCTTGCTCAGCCGAATGCCCCAAAGAAATTGGCCAGGTTAACATAGCAAGAATGAACCGGGAATATATCGGGGCGAAACTTAGTTCTTCCGACATATAAATTCAAATTCAGTATAATCAAAAAGGCGGCCTGCTGATTCCAGCGGGCCGCCTTTTAATTTTATACTACTTATTAATTAGTCTTTCTTATTTGTAGTATCAGCAGGAGTGGCTTTTCCAGTCGATTTGTATTCTTTGTTCAAGCCATCCAGGATTTTTTGAGTTACGTCAAGGGAAGGGTTCGCAAATAAGATACCGCCTCCAAGCGAGTAACCGAGTACAAATTCGTAGCCGTTATCCTTATTATATTTGTCGATATACGAACGGATATTTCTGTAAAGCTCTTCATTTTTCTTGGCTTCCTGTTGTCCCAGGGCTTGCGCCGACTGATCACGGTAAGCTACCAGGTCCTGCTGTTTTTTCATCAGCTGCGCCTCAGTCGAACGTGCCTGCTCAGGAGTCATGGTTTGTGCTTTTTGCTGAAAGAAAGCGACTTCGTTTTGCAATGAGCGACCTTTTGTATTCAATTCATTTTCCAATTGGAAGTTTTTGTTTTCAAGTTCTTTGCGGGTATCCTTGAAGAATTCGTAGTTTTTCAAAAGAGAATCGACCTGAACGTAAACGGTGCGGCGACCAGCAACCACATTGCCATCTGCTGCAACACCTGAATCTGCTGAGGGCTTGCTTGAAAAATGGAGAAAAAATAACACCGCCACAGCAAGAGAAAGCACGATGTTCCAGATTAACGAAGTATTATTATTCACGTTTTTAAAGTTTATTGTTTTTTTTAACAAGCCGCAAAGATAATGATTTGTGTTTAAGTACAATGGATATGTCCTACCCTTGCGAAGGTCAGGTTTACGAAGAAACTACAACAGGATGTTTCCTGAAAAGTTGCCGAGTCCAAAAACCTGATAATCCCGCAATCCCGCCGACTAAACCGCCTATCAAGGCAGTAACAAGCAGCAGCAGGATGCCATTTGGAAGAAAAAAGATACCGGCAACGCGATCGGATAAGGTACTTTCGGAGATAAAACGGAGATAATAGCCGTAGGCCAGCCAAGGTAATGCGACGCCCCCGAATCCGGCCCAGAAAGCTTGGGATGAGCGGGTAGAGCGCCAGAAAAGTACTGCAAATGGAATGATTGCGATAACCCACCAGGGTGTAAAAGGTTGTAATGCAGCGGAAAGGATAATGATGATCAGAAAATTCATAGGGCGGGATATTATTTTTTGACCAAAGTAATTTTGGAGGTCAAACGTTTGTTGGCCTCTGTCGGGGAGTGCAGATAAACTAACTCATTGAGTTCTCCTGCTTCCCATTTTTTCAGCAAATTAAGATAGTATGGACTACCCGGATTGCCAGATTGTCCACCCGGATAAATTCCGTAAGCTCTTGGAGTCGGGCCAAGCTCGACAACCATTCGCCATGACGGGCCTTTATATCTGGTTGTCGCGTTTACAATACTGTTTCCACCGCCGGTTTTAAGGATCGGAGAATTGAATGTTCGAAGACTTCTGCTAAGGTGACGTATTTCCGTTCCTTTTATTCTTGCCCACTCCCACGATGAGCTCATATCGCCGTGTCGCGCCGTAAGTGTATCCAACGCTGCTTTAAAGCTGCTGTGGACAATATTATGCAAAGTTTCTTTTTCCGGGGTATTAACATTGTCGAACCACTTTTCATTGGGCTGTTTCAAAATGAGATATGACGTCCGGTCGCGGCTTGGAATGTTCAGTTTGCCGAATTCGTCATTCCAAATGGCACTTCTTAAGGCAGGAAACCATTCTTCAAAAATCGAAGCTGGAACGGACTGGGGAGCATTCTGATAGTTCCAATTTGCGAGCATAATTTTTGCCGCCTTTTGAGCGGGATTAAGTTGACTTCTCCCAAGAATTTCCAGCAGCTTTGGAAGGATGGTTCTTGCCAAAACACTGAAATTGTCATTTTGAACAGACCGTAAACTATCTGCATTGGCATTGGACATTACTTCAAGTCGTTCATTAATCCTTATGCCACGCTCCGACGCAGCAAAAGACCAGTTAATATAATAAGGATAAGTCGTGTCGGTTGAAGATTGGTTTGCACTGCTTACAAAACCTCTTGCAGGATTTTTCACAAACGGGTTCTGCTCAGCGGGGATCCAGCCATGCCAATCGGTGGCAGGATTAGTACCATCCAGAAGAAATTTACCTTGATCCTTATATTTTAACGGTAGCCTACCATTGACGGTGATAGCAATATTTTTGCTATTGTCGGCAAAAACGAAGTTCTGTGCGGGACCGACGTAATGGGTCAATGCCTTTCGATAGTCATCGTAATTTTTGGCTTTATTCAATTCATAAAAAGTTATAAAGCTGTTGCCAGGCACATGCCCAATCCATTTCAGTGCCAGATCAGGAATTGCCGAGCTGCTTTCAGAATGGGTGACAGGGCCATGATGCGTGTAAATTACTTCTTCACGCACCGGATCATTCTGGCCTTTTACATAAATAAGTTCAGTTCGCATTTGGGTGGACTTCCACTGTTTGTCGTGCCAATAGAATTTACGTGAATTATCTTTAAACTTTATCTTATATAAATCAGTAACATCCGCATCCACATTGGTCACACCCCAGGCTACATTTTGATTGAAGCCGATGATTACACTTGGAATGCCAGGCAATGAAACGCCACAGACATTTACCTCCGGACCGTGCAATTGAATTTGGTACCAAATGGAAGGCAGGCTCAGGTCCAGGTGAGGGTCGTTGGCGAGTATTGGATATCCGGTCACCGATTTTTCTGCACCCACTGCCCAGTTGTTGCTTCCAATCCCTTCTTCTTTTGGAGATGATCTATGCAAAGGTTTAAGCGGGTTTTTTAAAAATGAAACGGTATCGCCGAAGCCCGCATTGGCGACGTCAGGCGGAATTGGAAGTGGCCGGAAGTCCCATTTTGTTCCGGAAGGGATGATAGGACTTTCTTCAAGCATTGGGTAATCCGGGAATAGCTGATCAATCACATTCCTGCCGTATTTTTCCAGAATAGCCGACATATTCAACTCATCCGGCGGACTCGTCAGGTTTAAGGTCATTTGTTCCAGCATGTACATGGTATTGATCAGCTTCCATGGCTCGGGTTTGTAGCCGAGCAATTTGAATTCCACGGGATAGTCCTTGGGAAGAAGCTGATTGATATATGCATTTACGCCGGCTGTGTAACCAAGAAGAGCTTCCCGTGAAAGGGGATCCATCATGGCGATTTTCAGATTTGCCTCAGCCCCATAACCCATTCCCATTCTTCGGTTGCGCTGATCCATTTCCAATGTTACCTTTCCAAGAATTTCGGAAAGTCTTCCGGCTGCGGCACGCGTTTGCAGATCCATTTGCCATAGCCGGTCTTTTGCCGTGATATAGCCCTGGCCATAAAAGAGATCGAAGTTGTTTTTAGCAAAAACGTGAGGAACACCCGAATCATCAAAACGGATAATTACTTCACTTTTGAGGCTATCCAGTTTTATAATTTTCTGACTTTTAGGGTCACTTGAAGGTTCGGAATTTTGCCAAAAACCTGTAAATGGACTCAAAAAAGGCCCCAATGCAGGAGCAGGGCCAAGTGGCCGGTTTAAAAAATAGACGAGTCCAATAGTAACGATTATAGAAAGAATCGCTTTGACAAACTTCATAGAGCGGGGCATTGGGGGTGCTTGCGATAAAAGATTAGCTCTTTTAAGAAACTACTTGTACAATTTCTTCAATGAGTGCAAGGTCACTATAAAGGACTGAACGCTCATCTGGGATTTGGCCAGCCATTGAAATGTTTTCTGGGAAATATTTCTGTCTTCCCGGCCGGAAAGCCTTGGCTGTGAGGTGAAGCGAATGAACTCCTGCGGCGGCAAGTTCCGCTGCATTGTTCGCATTGACACCACCACCTGCCATAATTTCAATGGATCCATTGCTTTCATTTGCAAGTTGGGACAATAGATCGAGACCTTCAATAGCGGACGGCATTTGACCGGAGGTCAGGATTCTTTCTGCTCCGGTTTCAATGATTGCTTTCAATGCTTTATGCGGATCCGGCGTGAGGTCGAAGGCCCTGTGAAACGTTACTTTCATAGGAGATGCGTATTCGACAAGCGACTTGGTGCGGGCTACATCAACTTGTCCGTCTGCTGTTAATACTCCCAATACCACGCCGTTTGCGCCCAGCTTTTTGGCCACGTCAATGTCTTTCCGCATGATTTCTTCTTCAAAAAAATCATATACAAAATCACCGCCTCTTGGCCTGATCATGACATAAACGTCAATATCAATGTGTTGTCTTACCACTTCAATCAATCCCGCGCTTGGCGTTGTTCCTCCTTCGCCCAATCCGCCACAAAGTTCTATCCGGGCGGCACCACCAGCTTGTGCATTGATACAAGATTCCAGCGAATAGGCACAAACTTCAATAGTCATCTTATAGCATTTTTAATGATGGGGGAATTTACAAAAAAGGATTTTTGGGAAGGTAGTTTCCTAGAAGCAAAAGAATGTCAAATCCAATGATAAGGAAGATCCATAAAGGTTTGGGGATCTCGGCTGAGACGCTTACAACCGGCGGAATAACTTAAATAATTGATTTTTAGGCCATTAAGCTGGGTTTCAAATTAAAACTTTTAGTTTGGCAATTATTTTTCTTTTTTTTCGCTTTAAGCTTTTAAAAGATGTCAAATTTTTTACTTTTGCAAAAAAAGTAAAGTAACTATTAATAGGCGAAAATATTATGTACTGGACTCTCGAACTCGCATCGTACCTTGAAGATGCTCCCTGGCCAGCTACCAAAGACGAGCTAATTGACTTTGCAATCAGAACAGGCGCTCCGTTAGAAGTAGTTGAAAACCTACAGGAGCTTGAAGATGATGGTCAACCTTATGAAAGCATTGAAGAGATTTGGCCCGACTATCCCACAAAAGACGATTTCTTTTTCAACGAAGACGAATATTAAGAAAGAAGACGGCGCCAGAAGGTGCCGTTTTTTGTTAGCAAGCGGGCGCAAAATATTACGAAACTCTTTTGGGATATTTTTTTAATCCGGCAAAAGGAATGTAAATTGTTAGCGTTATCTTAATCATATTTCAGATATCTATCCATTGCAACTAATGGAACTTCGATTGTTGAAAGAATTGGTGAAGAAAGGTGAGGGTGAGCATGCGGAATTCAAATTGAAGTCCAATCATCCTGAGAAGATTGTCCGCGAAGTAGTCGCTTTCGCTAATACGGGTGGCGGCAAATTATTCGTCGGAATCGGCGACGACAAAACAATCAAAGGTTTGAAAGATGCAGAGGAAGATGAGTACACGCTTTCCCGCGCCATCGACAAATATATTTTCCCAAAAATAAGCTACAAAAAAGAACGGATACCGGTCAGCTCAGATCGTGACGTACTCGTCATTACCATCCCCAGAAGTATCGATAAGCCGCATTATGTCATTGATGACTCAGGAAACCGCCAGGCGTACATCCGGGTCGATGATAAGTCTCTTCAGGCCAGCAGGGAAATGAAAGAAATTATGCGCCGCGGACGGGGCGAACGGGACATTCGCTTTCAGTATGGGGACAAAGAGGATAAGCTGATGAAGCTTTTAGATGAAAAGCAGTCGGTAACAGTTGACCTTTTTGCTACTGTAGCAGGCATCCCCCGTAAAATTGCTTCTAATACTTTGATTGTAATGGTTTTAGCAAGGGTACTTGAAGTGCATCCCCAGGAAATGATTGACAAGTTTACTATGTCGATGTCCTATCAATCAGGATAGGTGTATCAGATAGATAGTAATTGTTTACCCAGCCACATTCCCAATAGCGTGGCCGCCAAGCAAAAAAGAATACTTACAAAGACATTTAGGCAAGCTTCTGTCCATGCATTATTAAGTATAAGCTGGATTGTATCATTGCTGAAAGTGGAAAACGTACTGAATCCTCCGCAAAATCCAACCACTACAAAAGCCCGATAGGTAGCAACAGACTCGCCCGTTCTTAAAGCTGCCCAGCCCGAAAAAACACCCAGAATTAAACACGCAAATACATTGGCTGCCAATGTACCCAATGGAAAAACAGGTGCCCAAGAAGCAAATGCTTTTCCGGCTGCATAGCGGGCCAGACTACCCAACCCGCCACCTATAAAAATGAGGACTAATGGAAATTTATCAGAAAGGAAGATCATCCGATTCATCTTCGCTGAATGTCGTCACTGGAGGTAGAGCACTTCCTGCATTGGACGACGAAGGTGCCGCGGCTCCGCTCTTGTCTACCTTCCACGCTTTCACTTCTGTATACCAACGGGAGTTGTATTCGCGGCTTTCAATGTCAATCGAAGCTGTTACAGAATCATTTATATTAAGATCGGCCTGATCTATTTTATCTCCCCAAAGCGATATACAGACTTTTTTTGGATATTGAGAAGGTATTTCAAGGATAAATTCCTGTTTGCGCCAAGTTCCATTTTTTCCCTGACCATTCACTTCCGGGAGCAAAGCGATCACTGTTCCTGTTAATTCCATTGCTTATTTTGATTTTTAGTGTCTGAAAAACATAATTTCAAAAGTAAGATTTTTGCCCTTTAATGCAAAGCTGGTGCAAAGCTATCCAATGGCTTGGGCAAGATCGTCGATCAGGTCGCGCACATCCTCAATGCCCACACTCAAGCGGATGAGTGTATCCTTCAATCCTATTTTTTCACGCTCCTCTTTGGGAATGCTCGCGTGCGTCATGCTGGCAGGATGTGTACAAAGCGACTCTACGCCTCCCAGTGACTCACCCAGCGAAAAGACTTCCAAACTTTCCATGGTCTTTATCGCCTCTTTGTAAATATCACCCTTCAATTCAAAAGACAGCATGCCTCCGAAATCCTTCATTTGTCTGCCCGCGAGCGCATGACCCGGATGCGACGCTAGTCCGGGATAATACACTTTTCCAACCTTTGGGTGAGTTTCAAGCCAGCGCGCAATTTCGGAAGCATTTTCGCAGTGGCGCTGCATGCGGATATGTAGGGTTTTTATACCTCTCAAAACTAAAAAACAATCCTGCGGTCCCGGAACGGCCCCGCTGGCATTCTGAATGAAAGCGAGTTGTTTTGCAAGGTCGTCATCGTTTGTAATTAAGGCACCCATTACCGTGTCCGAATGTCCCCCCAGATACTTGGTGACGGAGTGCATGACAATGTCTGCGCCCATATCCAGTGGGTTTTGAAGATATGGGGATGCAAAAGTATTGTCCACGACACTGTGGATCAATTTTTCCCGGCAAAGATGTGTAATCTGCTCAATATCAATGATTTTAAGCAATGGATTTGTAGGCGTCTCGATCCATATCATTTTTGTTTTGTCCGATATTGCCGCACTGATGTTATCAATTTCCGTCATGTCTATGAAGCGGAACACCAGACCGTATTTTTCAAAAATCCGCTTCATAATGCGGTAGGTGCCACCATAAATGTCATTGGTAGCGATGATCTCGTCTCCTGGGCTGTAAAGTTTTAAAACGGCGTCGGTAGCGGCAAGCCCTGAGGCGTAGCAAATGCCGTTTTTCCCGTTTTCCAGGGCTGCTAGTGCATTTTGCAGTGCTGTTCTGGTGGGATTGTGTGTTCTGGAATATTCATATCCTTTATGCCTTCCCGGACTTTCCTGAACGTAGGTAGAAGTTTGATAAATCGGCGTCATAATGGCGCCTGTTGTTGGGTCTGGCACTACGCCGGCGTGTATTGCTTTGGTTCCGAAATGCATTTAGAAGGGTTTTTTGCCACGGATGCACCGAAGCGGCGGACCGTGAATGTTCACGAATATTTGATACTGTATTCCTGTCAATTCACGGTCCGCCGTCGCGGTGCATTCGTGGCCGGAAAAAAATAGATGGCCGGTAACATTATGAAAAACCTTTTAATCAAACAAGTGGTTATTCTAGCACCGGGACAAAGTAAATGTTAAAATGAATTAGCCTTGGAAACTTCTGCGCACAAAAAAATTTCATTACCGGTCGTTATCAGCGTTTTGATGACGGTTGTCCCATTAATTACCACTTCGATCCTTACAGCCTGGGCTATTAATCACGAGAAAGTACTTCGCACCCTGCCTTTCGAATGGTGGCTCGGTGTTACGTTTATTCTTACCATTGCTTCTTCTGCCGCGTTGACACCCCCAACCTTTTTGGCACTGGTTTACGGATACTTTCTGGGATGGTCTTCGTTACCCATGCTTTTCGGTCTCAATCTCGGAGCCATTGCTATTATATATGTGTCAGCCCATTTTCTCCATGCCGAATCTGTGAGGGGTTATTTAATTCAAATCTACCCGAAAGTAGGCAACTTGTTACGCCAGTTTTATAAGAACGAGCTCAGGTTAATCTTCTTCGCAAAACTTTCACCCGTGCTGCCTTTTGCAATTACCAATTTGTTTTTTGCTATGGCCGGTGCAAGGTTCAGGCAGGTGCTTGCGGGAGGTACTTTGGGAATGATTCCACGAACGGTCCTTGCGGTTTGGGCCGGAAAGGAAGCGCAGGATATCCGCTACCTGTTAGAACATCCCAATGAAGGTCTGGCCACTAAAATCATCCTGATCGTTCTGATTATCGTTTCTACAGTCGGGATAGGGTATTTCTTCCGGGAGAAGAAAGTAATAGAATCATAAACGGTATTCAATGCGCTGAGGAAATTGTTTGGTAATATCGTACAATAATACGATATGAAACAATACAAAATCAAAGGCTTCATCCTGTTTCTTTGTGGTAAAGTTATAATTACCGCCAAAGTAGAATGAAATCCTTACCATTCATCGATCTGGTTATCGTGATTGCCTACCTGGCTGGAATGGTGGCTGTGGGCGTTTATTTTTCGAGAAAAAATACGAGTGCAGATCAGTTTACGAAAGCCTCCGGGAGTATACCGGGCTGGGCGATCGGGATTTCCATTTACGCCACTTTTCTGAGCAGCAATACTTTTCTTGGTGTACCAGGCAAAGCCTACGGCAGCAACTGGAATTCATTTGTTTTTAGCCTTTCAATGCCGTTTGCAGCCTGGGTTGCAACAAAGTTCTTCATTCCATTTTACCGAAATTCCGGAGCTGTTTCAGCTTACACCCATCTCGAACACAGGTTCGGTGCGTGGGCGAGGACATATGCGGTGGTTTGCTTTCTGCTTACCCAATTAGCCAGGATGGGGTCTATTTTTTTTGGGATAGCCCTGAGTTTGCAGGCACTGACAGGCTTCCCAATGTCCACCATTATGATTGTCGTTGGGATATGCATTGTCCTGTACACCGTGATGGGTGGAATGGAGGCGGTAATCTGGACGGAAGTTGTGCAGGGGGTGATTAAGACTGCCGGTGCGCTCATTATCCTTTATCTGGTCGTCGACGGAGTTGACGGCGGATTTTCTAAAATTTTGGAAGTTGGAAAGGCAGATAGCAAATTCACCTTAGGCACTTTTACGCCCGACTTTACCCAATCATCATTTTGGGTTGTACTGCTGTACGGCTTCTTTATGAACCTGAATAATTTTGGCATGGACCAGAATTATGTGCAGAGATACCATACAACCTCATCGATTAAAGAAGCTGCCGGCTCGGTGTGGCTATGCGTATACCTCTATTTGCCCGTATCATTAATTTTCTTCTTACTCGGAACCTGCTTATACGCTTACTACCAGGGTAATCCCGAGATGCTACAAGTGATAAAAATGCAGGTAGCAACCGAACGGCTTCCTGTTGGAACGCGAGAGGCGATTACCAATTTGGCAGCGACTCTTACACCGGCCGATTACGGTGATAAAGTGATGCCGCATTTCATGGTCACCAAGGTTCCGGTTGGTTTACTTGGGCTGATCATTGCAGCGATCATGTCGGCAGCAATGAGTACGATCAGCTCGGGAATGAATGCTTCGGCAACTGTCTTTTCAGTAGATATTTATCAAAAATATATAAAGTCGGATCTTACTCCGAAAGAATCAATGCGGATTCTGTATGTCGCCACGACCGGCTTCGGGTTACTTGGAATGATCACCGGTATTGCGATGATCGGCGTGAAAAGTGTCCTGGATGTGTGGTGGATGTTATCAGGTATTTTTGCGGGAGGTATGCTCGGTTTATTTCTTTTAGGCATTATATCCAAAAGCACAAAAAATGCTGAGGCATTGACAGCGACATTGATCGGTATTGTCGTGATAATCTGGATGACATTCTCATCTCAGCTCCCGGATGACTACTCGTATTTGCGTAACCCGCTACATCAGAACATGATCATGGTGGTGGGAACACTGACGATTTTTCTGGTAGGGGTGTTGCTGACGAGTTTAAAACGTCGGGCTCCGGAGAAGCAAAAAGTGATGTTGGACAATGAATAAAAAGCGCTCTAAAATCTAATTACATGGTATCAGCGGCATCAACTTTTGTATCGTTACCCAAAGGCTTCATTCCTGTAATGCTCACGCCCTTCCTGGAGACGGGCAAGGTGGACTATGAAGGCCTTAGCGCATTGACAGAATTATATCTGGAAGCAGGGGCAGCCGGGCTTTTCGCCAACTGCCTTTCGAGTGAAATGTTCGAACTGACGGAGTCAGAAAGATTGCAGGTAACAAAGACAGTCGTTGATCAGGTGGCCGGTCGGGTACCTGTTGTGGCAACGGGTACATTTGGCGGCGCCATCCCGGAGCAGGCACGATTTGCAAAACGTATATATCAAACCGGAATTGATGCCGTGATCATTATTACGGGCCTTATTGCAGACGAAAATGAGCATGATGAAATTTTTGTAAGCCGCATCAAAGAATTAATAAGTCTTACAGATGACATTCCTTTGGGATTTTATGAATGCCCTGTTCCTTATAAGCGACTCATCAATAGCATGGTATTGCAGGAGCTGATTCAAACCAGGCGGATCGTCTATCACAAAGATACCTGTCTGGATCTCGAGGAAGTTGTGAGGCGTATTCAAGTAGCCGAAGGGTTCAAGTTTGGGCTTTACGATGCCTATATGGTAAATGCAGTTGCGTCATTAAAAGCGGGTGCGACCGGATTATCCTGCATTCAGGGAAATATTTATCCTGAGCTTGTTACATGGATTTGTGAACATTATCACGATGAAAGCCGACAGAACGATGTGGAAAGGGTTCAGAAATTTTTCGTGGATTCGATGGATGTCGTCCATACAGCATATCCCATCGTCGCAAAATACTGCCTTCAGAAAAGAGGCTTCCCAATGTCAACTTACACCAGAAGGGATGTAGGCACATTTACCGAGGCTATGCAAAGACAAGCGGACCAGTTACTGGACGAAATTGACGTGATCCAAAGCGATTTGGGAATTGTGAATGTTTTAAAGAAGAATCTGGTAACACCCTTGAAATAACTACCATGGCCTTTCCATATCAACAAATTGTATATCAGGTTACCCAGGGGGACGAGGCGGCATTCACGCAGCTCCGCACGTATTTGCATGTGCCGGCATTCAAATTTTGTTCGGTTATATTAAAGGATGAAACCGAGGCGGAAAATATCATTCACGAGGTCTTTGCAAAAATTTGGGATGAAAGAGTGCAGCTTAAACCTGACGAAAATTTTCAATCATACCTCTTTTTGAATCTAAAAAGCCAAATTTTTGGCCGTATGACAAGCTATTCCGATCCGATCGCACGAACTCAATACCTGGAAAGGATTCATTCATTCAGCGCCAAATAGCACAAATCTTGCATGTTACCAGCTTGAACTAGCCGTTTTGCCTGACAGAATTGTATTTTTCTAAAAGTTCTAGACAGATCAGGATAGATTAGTGAAAAAATTTATTTTAAATTACGAACTGACAGCTCCATCCTAAACTCTGTCGGGGACTGATTAAAAATGAAACCGCATTTTCATAAAGTCCCGATACCAACGCGGACTTCATTCAGCATTCGTCATGACAAAGATTCTGGCTTCGGCACAGTCTGGCATTATCATCCGGAGTTGGAGCTGCATTATCTCATTAAAGGAAGAGGGGTCCGTTTTATAGGCGACAATATCAGTAATTTTTCCGATGGTGAATTGATCCTGATGGGTGAAAACCTTCCACACACCTGGCGTGTCGAAGAAGGCACAAATAATGCGTCTGTTGAAGTAATTATCATCCATTTCCTGCCGCACTGCCTTGGAAGCGACTTATTGTTACTCCCGGAAGCGTATCAAATCCCAAAACTTTATGAAAAAGCAAAAAGAGGACTTCTGGTTAAAGGCGAGGCGAAGGAAAAAATCATCCAACTGATGCATTCTGCCGTCAATGCCCAAAATTTGGACCGGCTGATCGCTTTGCTATCTATCTTGAAAATACTCGCAGAGACGGGGGATTATGAGACGATTGCCTCGGCGCACGCTTTTTATAAATCCAATGACTCTGAGACGCTCAGATTGAACAAAATTTATGCTTATACCCTGTCCAATTATCGGAGCGACATTACATTGCAGGATGTAGCGTCAATCGCAAATCTTGGTATAACCTCTTTTTGCAGGTATTTCAAGCTAATGACCAAGAAAACCTACAACGATTTTTTGGTTGAGATCCGCATTAGTCAGGCTTGCCGGTTGCTGATTGAGGATAAAATGGCAACGGAAGTAATTTGTTTTGAGTGCGGTTTTAATAATGTCTCCAATTTTTACAGGCATTTCAAAAAGGTCACAGATATGACGCCTTTGGAATACAAGAGAAAGTATTTGTATAAAACCGCACCCGAACTCGTCTGATTAATTATCGTGATTTTTCATCCATTCATCCATGGAGAAACGACCTGAACCGACAATTGAAAAGGTTACTACGAGAATCAGCGTGATCATCGAAATCCAAAACTCAGAATTGAGATATGAAAAGCCCATTCGGAAGTTGACGAAGAAAACCGCAATGAGCAGGATAGGAATCTGAATGATTGAGGCAATGCGGGTAAGGCATCCCATCGCAATCAAAAACCCTCCGAAAATATGAGCAAAAGCGACGTAATGAACGGCCGCAACCGTGTAAAGGTGCAAGTCCAGCCCTGTTACCAGCCTGGATAATTGCGTCGTATCGCTGATGAAGCTGATACCTTTCGCAAATAAAAATACGCCCAAAGCAATACGAACTGTGTCCATCCAGGCGGGATGGTGTGCATCGCCCCAATGCTCGATTCGATCCATCATATTCATAACTATGAAAAGATTTGGTTTCCAGAAAGTTATAAAAAATAGTGGATTATGTCAAGACTTAGTTTATTTATTCCAAGAGGAAAGATAAGCCTATTCCTTTTCTATCAGTGAGGTATGTTTGGTATCCTTCATGCCAAGATAAATCATGAGGGAAATGAAGATGCAAATGGTGACGTACCAATAATAGTAACTCTCATGACCCAGGTTTTTGGCCCATAATGCAAGATATTCGGCGGTACCACCAAAGATCGCCACTGTTAAAGAGTAGGGTAATCCAACGCCAAGTGCCCGAACTTCCACGGGAAAAAGTTCTGCTTTCACGACGGCATTGATCGATGTATAACCACTGACAATAAGCAATGCGGCCATTAACAATCCAAAAGCCTGCCACATTCCGGTGGTGTGGCTGAGCGTACTAAGAAGCGGATAAGTGAAAATAGTGCCCAAAATACCGAATGAGATAAGCAATGGGCGTCGGCCAACCTTATCACTGATCGCGCCAAAAACAGGTTGAATAGCAGCGAAAATGAATAAAGAGCAGAAAGTCAGGGTTGTGGATTGGTATTTCGTCAGCCCAACGGTATTGACCAGAAACTTCTGCATGTAGGTGGTGTATGTGTAAAAAGCAAGCGTGCCCCCCAGCGTAAGACCGATTACGACCATAATTGCTTTCGGGTGTTTGAGCAATTCAGCCAATGAACCTTCTTTTTTTGATTTTGTGTCCTTTGACTTAAATGCCTGGGTTTCATTTAAATGAGCCCGAAGATAAAGCGCAATCAGCGAAAGGAATGCTCCGAAAATGAATGGAATGCGCCAGCCCCAATCATGCATTTGCTTGTCAGTGAGGAAAATGTTTTGCAAAATCAGCTGTAACCCCAAGGCAAGCAGCTGACCTCCAATAAGCGTTACATATTGGAAACTTGAAAAAAATCCACGCCTTTTTTCGGTAGCAACTTCGCTTAGGTAAGTAGCGGAGGTCCCATACTCGCCGCCAACGCTTAGTCCCTGCAAAAGCCGGGCAACAAGAAGCAGGATTGGCGCGGCAATGCCGATGCTGTTGTATCCGGGTAAAAGAGCAATGAGCAATGAGCCGAAAGACATTAATAAAACCGATAAGGTCATTGCTATCTTACGCCCTTTTGTATCGGCCAGTTTTCCAAAAACATAACCGCCGATCGGGCGCATTAGAAATCCTACCGCAAAAATCCCGGCGGTGTTAATGAGCTGGACCGTGGGATTGGAATCAGGGAAAAAGGTATTGGCGAAATACAGAGAAAAAGCAGAATAAGCGTACCAATCGTACCATTCAACGAGATTTCCGGCGGAGCCGCCGATTATTGCTTTAAGTCTCCAGCTTGTATCATTTTTGGGTAAAACCTGCTCCATGCTCTGAAAATGATGTTTGACAAGTTACTCAAATAAAGTACAAATCCACACACCGGTCTGGGCAACGAGTTGAGAATGTCCGCTTTTCAAAATCACATTTTGTTTCTCCGGCAAAAGGCGGGATAATGGCTTTACTGCACCCATTTTCAAAAGTTTATCAAATCTGCCGGTAATGAGAAATATGCGAATGTTATTTTCTTTTGCCAGTTTGTAAACGGCTGGTATATTAAATCGTAATGGTCTGAATGCAGTCCAGGATTTATAAACGGTCTGGCGTTTTTCCGGAGTATCCAAAACGTTTCTTGTAAATCGGACCAAACTGTCATTTAGTAACCCAATGCTTTTTAATGCATTAGCCACTTTGAAAAAAGTATTGGAGTGCCGCATGGACCATTTGAATAACCGACGTCCTAGTTGAAAGCGCGTGGCAAGGAAATAAACGGCATGTTCTGAAACACCATCAGGAGCAATCAGGAATGCATTCTGAATTTTTTCTGGAAATGCTTCAATTGTCGCCAGTGCAAACCGGCCGCCCATGCTGAAACCGGCAATGTCAAAATGAGTAATGTTGTTTTCAGCTACGAAATCTTTAATAATTTCAGCCCAAATGCTTTTGGTTACCGAATCGAGATTGATACCAGTGCTTTTACCATGAAAAAAAAGATTAAAAGCATAAATGGTATAATGCTGGCCTAATGTTTCCTCAAAGGTTTTGAAGCAGCTAACACCATCCTGACCGATGCCATGAAATGCGAGAAGGATGTTTGGGCCGTGGCCTAGTTTGTGGTAGTGGAGCCTCATTGACACTGGAATTATTCATATGCTTCTCGGCGGTGCTTTACGCCAGAAATTTCTATAATTCTAATGCTGTCTTCTATAAGATAAAGGACTCTGTAATTTCCTATCCTAACTCGATAGGTGCTTTTGGCTGCAACCAGTTTTTTACATCCAGACGGTCGAGGAACAGCGGATAAAGAGGCAATAGCAGACACCACCCGTTTCAAATCGGTTTTTTAAGGTTACGAATGTCCTTTTGAGCAGAATTTGTGATGATGACTTTGTAACTATCATTCATCCAGCTTACCCTCTGATTTTAATTGTGCGACGAATTCGTCGAAAGGAATAGTTTCTTCATTTCTTCTTTCTTCTACCATTAAAGCATCTAAAAGGTCCTCAACAATTTGTCCGTGTTTTTTCAGACTTATGATCAAGTCAGTTTTTTGACCTTTGTTATTTGTGATGTACCGAATACCAGTCATAGAAATAATTTTAACGTAAATTACAAAAAATAAGAAAACCTCCGGCAGGCCGGAGGTCTTCCAATATCATTACGATTCCATCAGATAAGCCTTGATAAAATCATTAATCTCGCCATTCAAAACAGCTTCCGTATTGGAAGTCTGGTGATCGGTCCTGTGATCTTTGACACGACGGTCGTCAAGCACGTAACTCCGGATCTGCGAACCCCATTCGATTTTTCGTTTGGAAGCTTCTACTTCGGCGCGGGCAGAATTGCGTTTTTCGAGCTCGATCTGATACAGTCGTGATTTCAGCAACCGGATCGCGACTTCTTTGTTCATTAATTGGGAACGTTCCTGCTGGCAGGCGATAATGATTCCGGATGGCTTGTGATGCAGACGAACTGCTGTTTCAACCTTGTTTACATTTTGACCGCCAGCTCCTCCCGAACGATAGGTATCCCAGGTAATATCTGCCAGATTCACATCGATTTCAATGTTATCGTCTGCTAATGGATAGACGTAGACTGACGTAAAGGAAGTATGACGCCTGGCATTCGAATCAAAAGGTGAGATGCGAACAAGCCGGTGCACACCATTTTCAGATTTGAGATTTCCGTAAGCATATTCGCCGTCGATCTCCAATGTTACTGATTTTACTCCGGCCACATCGCCATCTTGCAAATCCACTTCGCGCACTTTGTAGCCATTTTTCTCAGCCCACATAATATACATTCGCATAAGCATGGATGCCCAATCCTGCGACTCGGTTCCGCCTGCGCCGGAATTGATTTCAATTACAGCAGGCAGCTCATCGCCTTCTTCTCCCATCATTTTCCGGAATTCGATTTCTTCCAGTTTGTCAGAGAGCTTTTTGCCTTCCTCGTCTACTTCTTCTTCGGTAGCTTCGCTGGCATCGTAAAATTCCCAAATGGTATCCAGATCATCCCTTAAACGGGCTAGCTCTTCGTATCCATTGGTCCAGAATTTCAATCCGCGGATTTCCCGCATTGTTTTTTCGGCACGATTGGAATCACTCCAAAACTCCGGCTGAACAGTCTGCTGTTCAAGGTCTTCTAGCTGTTTTTTTCGGTTATCGTAGTCAAAGATACCTCCCCAAAGCCTCTACACGGGCCTTCAAGTCTTTCAATTGCTCTGCGGTCATTTGAAGTTTAAGTTTTGTGGAAAAATTATTGTTGTGTTTGTTTGTTCGGCTTTGTTTGAAGTAGTTCGGTTTGGATCGGCGTTGTTCGATCCGGTTCGCTGTAGTTTTGGTGTTTTGTTACTTATTTACTGGAAAGTTTGGGGTCCTTAAGGTTTTGATGTAATTATTTAGTTTTATCGAAAGTGTATTGCAAAGTTGGGTTAATTCTTCGAATTTTTCTTTTGATAGCAAGTTTCTGTTGTAGGCCTTTGTAAGCCAAGTGATAGTTTCTTTCAATGAACCTCTTGAATAATAACAAAAGTTAAGATTATCCTTTAGGTGATAACGTCCAAACCCTTCTGCAAGGTTCGCCGACACGGAATCTGCTGCTCGTAAAAGCTGCTTCCCAAAAGCCTCTTTGTTCCAGTAGTTCCACTCACTTACGATTTGCCAGACATCTTCTCCAAGCCTCATAGCCAATTGGTAAATTTGTAAATCTTCAAGTCGCATAAAAACAATTTTAGTTTGTCTTTAGACGCAGATCCTTACTTGAAGTAACGAAACAATTTTGAAAAAAGAAGAGGCTAGTAAAATCTAGCAATTCCGAACCAACCCGAACAACCTCGAACCCTTTGTGAACTTTCTAATCGCAACAAACCCGATCCTAACACGCAATCCCTGACATTATTTACTACCTTTGCAGCAAAATTTTTTCAACCCATTTTGTAAAATAAAAATACCAGAAAATGGCTCAAACATATGATGTGATTGTAATTGGCAGCGGCCCCGGGGGTTATCCCGCAGCAATTCGTGCTTCCCAATTAGGACTTAAAGTTGCTATTATTGAAAAGGAAAGTTTGGGAGGAATATGTCTTAACTGGGGCTGCATTCCTACCAAGGCGCTGCTCAAAAGCGCCCAGGTTTTTGAATACATTAAGCATGCAAAAGATTATGGTATCAATGTCGGTGAGTCGTCTGCGGATTTTGCAGGTGTAATCCAACGCAGCAGAGGCGTTGCTGATACTATGAGTAAAGGAGTTTCTTTTTTGATGAAGAAGAATAAGATCGACGTCATCATGGGAACAGGAAAGGTGAAGGGTCAAAAAACAGTAGAGGTTACAGATAAAGACGGCAAAAAAGTGGACTACACTGCGGGAAAGGGTGTAATCATTGCAACAGGAGCGCGAGCCCGCGAGCTGCCAAACATTAAAATTGACGGTACAAAAGTTATCGAGTACCGCAAGGCAATGAGCCTTGAAAATCAGCCAGGCTCCTTATTGGTTGTTGGATCGGGTGCGATTGGGATGGAGTTTGCTTACGTATATGCTTCAATGGGTACCAAGGTTACTGTGGTTGAATTCCTTCCAAATCTGGTACCTGTCGAAGACGAAGACATTTCAAAAGAGATAGCTAAACAATATAAAAAGATCGGTATCGAGACTTATGTCAACTCAACGGTTGAAAAAGTTGATATCAGCGGAAATGGCTGTGTGGTTTCTGTGAAGACTCCGGACGGACAGAAAACATTTGAAGTCGATGTTGTTCTTTCGGCTGCGGGAATTGTCGCAAACCTTGAAAACATTGGTTTAGAAGAAACAGGAATCAAAACAGATAAAGGTAAGATCACCGTGAACGAATGGTATGAAACCAGCGTACCCGGATTTTTCGCAATTGGTGATTGCACGCCAGGCCCTGCATTGGCACACGTAGCCACCGCTGAGGCAATTATTTGTGTTGAAAAAATAGCAGGCCATAAGACCGAGCCGCTTGATTACGGGAACATTCCGGGCTGTACATTCTGCCAACCTGAAATCGCCTCCGTAGGTTTCACTGAAAAGAAAGCGAAGGAAGCAGGTTATGAAATTAAAGTAGGGAAGTTTCCATTTAAGGCGTCTGGTAAAGCGGTTGGCGCTGGTGTTACAGATGGTTTTGTAAAAGTAATTTTCGATGCAAAATATGGTGAATTCCTTGGCGCTCACATGATCGGCGCCAATGTTACCGAAATGATTGCAGAAGTAGTGGTTGCCCGTCAATTGGAAACCACTTCCCATGAAATCCTTCGCTCAATACATCCTCACCCAACCATGTCCGAAGCCTTGAAAGGTGCGACAGAGGCGGCTTATGGGGAGGCGATTGATTTGTAGATTCAAGCTTTTGGCTATTAGCTGTTAGCGTTTAGTTTTTTTATGTAAATGCCTGGGAATGTTGGCCCTGGGCATTTTTTTGTTTTAGCGAGGTTGGAATTATTTGTCTAATTTTATACAAGATCAATCCTTCAAGTATGTCGGTAAGCGAGCTGCGGGCCCTTTATTCTGAAAATATAGAAGCTCTTGTCAGGTTAAACACTTTGGCCGGGAAATTGTATCGATCCAACCCTCTCAATAAAAAAGTAGTTGTTATGGATATAAGCAGCGCAGATGTGCTTAATCTTCTAAAAAGTTTGAATAGGCATGATGTTAAATATCTGTTGGTCGGAGGTATGGCAGGAGTAGTCCACGGGCACATCAGAACGACTCAGGATATGGATTTATGGTTAAAAAGTGGTGAAGCAAATTCTACTGCAGTTATAAAAGCTTTAAGTGAAAATGATGTCCAGGGAGCAGATTTATTAACAGACATGCCTATTATTTTCGGCTGGACTTCTGTTAGATTTGGTATGTCAGGATTTGAATTGGATTTGGGACATTCGTTGAAAGCTTTTCAGGAAAGCGACTTTGATTCTTGTTATGAGCGATCATTAACAGCTGACTTTGAAGGAGTTCCATTTCATGTTATTCATTTGAAGGACCTAATAACAGAAAAGCAAGCCACTGCCCGTGCAAAAGATCTGGCAGATGTCGAAGAGCTTCAACGGATTTGGGAGAGCCAACAACATTCTTGATATACAACAAATTTTCATTTCACCTTTTGCCTTCGCTGCATCGCTTCACGCCAGGTGGTCAGGATAATCCCTTCTTTTTCAATGTATTTTTTCAATTCCGGATCGATCATGGCTAGAAAATCGCCTTCGCGGGTTGGCCAGGAGTCGGAGATTTTCGGAAAGACTTCCGTATGGATAGTGCAATGCATAATGACCATCGTTAAGCCGGGTTTTAACTTGCCAAATGCTTCGATGTATTTAGCCGTTTTGTATTTCTGCAAAGCTTTTTCCGACTTATCTCCATTTTCCGGACCCTTCCAGCCGTAACTCGTATTTTCCAGGTCGTCAAGCACAGGCAGGCCAGCATTCCAGAGTTGCTTTCCCACCGTCTGGGTCATTTCAAATCGCTCCGCAATCATTTTTTCCTCTGCCTGAATCGCGGTATTGTGGCCTCCAGGAAACATAACCGGAATTTTTTCCTGCATTCCGACCTTGAGATATCTTTCCAAAAATTCAGGTTTTGCGAAAAGTGTACCCATGTGTGAATCCAGGTGGGTCGGCTCAAATCCCATGGTTCTGGCCCGGTCCAGCTGCGCCCTGATTTCTGTTTCTACCTCCTCAAAAGTTGCGTTTTTGACTACATCCGCGACGCTGCGCCACATAGCACCCTGGCTGTCTACCAACCCCTTTACATTGGATTTCCCAGCCAATGGTCCCCAGCGATAGTCCTTCCATTCAGAAGTCATGGTGAGGTGCAAACCGGCATCTATATCTTTGTTTTCTTTCCAATAATTTACAAAACCGGGTACCCAGCCACAAGGCATCATAACACTCAGTGAATTGGCTACACCCTCGCGGATTGCCTTAATTGCGCCCTGATTGGATTCATAAGACATGCCTACATCATCGACGTGAATGATCAGCACTTTTTTACCTTTCGGGTAACCCAATTTTTCGGCGTAGGTTTCGCTAGACTGCGCCTCAGATACCATCGGTAGGAAGGCAAGCAGAAGTAAATGGATCTTTTGCATAAGATTGAATGGTTAATTGCTATACCTTATTTATTTGATTTTGTACTACTGTCAACCTCATCCCGTAGAACAATAGCCCTTGGCTTTTCTCGTTATTTGCCAAATTAACGCACCCCAAATTCCCTGCATGGCAAATTTCCGCAATCTGCTCAGCTTATTTTTGCTTTCTCAATTTTTTAATCCTACATATGCCCAACATTTTGCGCTTAGCCGGTTATTTTATCCAAATGTCTCGCTAAAGGCAGATTACACAGTTCCATCCAGCCTTGACGGGACACGGGACTATGGCATGTCGAGAACTGGCTTTTTTGGAATAATCCCTCTGCAAAGTGAAGTACAATTAGGATATAGTCTCAGGAAAAAGCTGGATCTCAGGGCTGTACACACGGTTATGCTTGCACAATACACACAAATTCAGCCCACCCTTGACGGCAAAAATAATCCGGAAAATGGCTATAAAACGCTTTCATTGGGTGTGATCCGATTACAGGCCAGCATTAAGGATCGGTTGTGGGTTTACGGAGGAGGGTTAGGAATGACTGAAACAAATGAGACATTTTTTAGCCCGCAACCCTTTTTCTGGGGTGGCGCTGCGCGGATGCACATTCTCGGTTTACGCACGCAGATCATGTACGGGTCGGTGATCGCATACAATCAAAAGCTGCGTTTTGTACCGGTTTTTGGTGTTAATAAAGGATTAGGAAGACATTGGCGCGCTTCTGCCGTCCTGCCATTCATGGCCAATGTCAATTATAAGGCTACCAAATGGTTTAATGTTGATATGCTTGCGGGTCTTAATGGGTATAGCGGAGGTTTTCAGATCCAGACCCCGGAAGAGAAGCAGCTTCGACGAGAAAATTATAGGCATATCAAAGTCGGTGTTTCGGCCAATGCACATTTATTTACAGCTATAAATATTTCTGTTGAAGCTGGCGTAACTACTTTTCGCCAGCTAAAGACTTTTAATAGTGCAAGAGAAAATCTGACTTCGTACACACCTGCAACGACTCCGTACATTGGTGCCAGTGTTCGCTACATTACGAGCCGCTCGAAGCTTTCGTCCAAATTTATTAGGAAAATGGGATTAGGCCAAACGGGCATTAACTGGTAATTTTTTGCAAATTCAATACAATTTCTCAGCCTCGGTTTTTAGGAGATTTTTATCGATCGGCACCACGCCGATCAACTCGCAAACCAATCCACCGCCCAAGTTGGAAATAGCCGCAACGGCTTTTGGAGGCAAACCAAGTGCGACACAACATGCTGCAATGCTGATTACGGTGTCGCCAGCACCTGATACATCCGCAATTTGCCGGATATGTGCCGGTAAGTGATGCATTTCATTTTGGAAATCAATAAAGACGCCTCTTTCTGAAAGTGTGATTAAAGCTCCTTTCACATTGAGCGTATCCTTTAAAAGCTGCACAGTTTCCCGTAGTTCTGTGGCGTTATCAGCATCAAAATCAATTTTCAAACCTTCGCGAAGCTCTTTCAGGTTGGGTTTAAAAAGCGTGGTGCCGTTATATGCAAGGAAATTGCGTTTTTTGGGATCTACAACAGTCGGCACCCCGTGTTCATTTGCAAAGGAAGTGATTTCAAAAATTGATTCAGAAGTCAGAACACCTTTATCGTAATCCTCAAAAATGATCACCTGACAAGATGGAATCAGTTCTTTCGCTTTGGAAACGAGTTTTGCAGTTTCTGATTTTGAGATGGGCTTATCAGTTTCGGTGTCAATGCGCACTACCTGCTGCGAGCCTGCGATGATCCGCTCCTTAATCGTCGTAATCCTGTCTTCACTGCGGATTAATCCTTCACAATTCAGGCCTTTTTCATATAAGCTGTTTTCCAGTAAATCTCCGGCACCGTCCGTTCCAATAATCGAGCAAATAATTGCTTCTGCACCAAGCGATTGTACATTCAGAAGCACATTCCCTGCGCCGCCAAGCCGGTATTCGCGTTTTTGTACATTAACAACCGGGACAGGCGCCTCAGGCGATATTCTCTCTACCTTTCCCCAAACATAGGAGTCCAGCATCACATCACCGATCACCAATACACGCAGAGCGTTGAATGCCTCAAATACTTGATTTATATCCATTGAAAATAGTATCGACTTTGAAAATTAACAGGATATCTGACTTTGAAAATCAAACATTAGCCACAAAATGAAGGCTGGTTACCTGAAATCTTTTATTTAAATAAAGCCTATGGGCATTGGTTCTTGCTTCACTGACGCCAGAATCCAGATGCACCTGATCGTATTGTCCTTTTTGAGCAAAATTCATAATCCAATCCAATAGTAAGCCAGCATAACCTTTGCCGCGATGATCAGGTAATGTTGAAAGGTCATCAATGTAAATGTATTTGCCCCGAAAAAGATTGTAGCCAGTTTCAAAAACAGCCACTGCTGCTGCATCTTCTCCGTTCTCAATAAAGATGATTACCCTATTATCTGCCAGCGTCTTTTGCACTGCGTCGAGATACAAATCATCAGTAAGTGAAGGCCTTAGCGCCTGAATGGCCTTCCGACATTTGAGTAATTCGCTTTCAGTAGTCGCGCTCTGAATACTAACCATCATTTATTAATGGGAATTGTAAGATTACTGAGATTGTGACCCATCTTGTCTCTTTTCGTAAGAAGGTATTTCTCGTTAAAAGGATTAGAGGGAATTTCGACGGAAACGGAATCGACAATCTCTAAGCCATAACCAATGAGCCCAGCCCGTTTTTTAGGATTGTTAGTGATCAGTTTGATTTTGGTAACTTCCAGATCTCGAAGGATTTGAGCCCCAACGCCATAATCCCTGTCGTCCATTGGAAATCCGAGTTCAAGGTTGGCTTCGACCGTATCACGGCCCATTTCCTGCAATTTATAGGCTCTTAATTTATTCAAAAGTCCAATGCCGCGGCCTTCCTGATTCATATATACGATCACACCCTTACCGGCTTTATCCACCATATCCATTGCCGCATGTAATTGTGGCCCGCAGTCGCAGCGGCAGGATCCAAAAATATCACCGGTAAGACAGGAAGAATGTACACGTACCAAAATAGGCTCGTCTTTTTCCCAGGTTCCTTTAACCAATGCAAGATGTAAATCGCCCGTGTTAATCTGTCGGTAGGCGATCAGATCAAAATGCCCCCAATTGGTAGGCATATCCACACCAATTTCCCGTTTGATCAGCGATTCTTCACGAAGACGATATTCGATCAGGTCCTTTATACTTACAAGTCTTAAGTTGAATTTGTTTGCAATTTCGCGCAGCTGGGGCAGGCGCGCCATCGAACCATCTTCATTAAGAATTTCAACCAAAACGCCGGCCGGGGACAATCCGGCCAAACGAGGGAAATCAATAGCAGCTTCTGTATGACCTGTGCGACGAAGTACGCCGCCTTTCTTTGCTTTTAAAGGAAAAATATGCCCCGGCCGGCCCAGATCCTGTGGTTTCGTTTCTTTATCTACAAGCGCCTGAATCGTTTTTGCACGATCGCTGGCGGATATCCCGGTTGTACATCCATTACCCAGCAAATCCACCGAAACTGTGAATGCAGTTTCATGAAGGGCAGTATTATTTCCAACCATCATTTCCAATTCCAGTTCGGCACATCGCTCTTCTGTGATCGGAACGCAAATAAGTCCGCGGCCTTCCCTTGCCATAAAATTGACAATTTCAGGAGTGACCAGTTCGGCGGCACATATAAAATCACCTTCATTTTCACGATCTTCATCATCAACAACGATGATCATTTCGCCTCTTTTTATTGCCTGGATGGCTTCTTCGATAGAATCCAGCAGGATCGGACTATTATTCGTATTCATTAATCGGGTTGATGAAAATACTTTTTGGCCAAACTCGTTTTTATTGCGCAAAGGTATTTGTTAATGTTGAAAGTTCTATTTTTGAACTCCTATGCATCTCAACAAAGGAATTGCCTTATCCGTTTCAAAGGTTTAAGCATCAACCCAAGGCATTATTCAGGGACAATTTTACTCATTTATGAATATTAAGCTATTGATCGCATTTTTGTTAGGCAGCTGTTTGCTCCTACCTAAAAATGTTTCTGGTCAATTTTGTGGCAGTACAGGCGGCTTCTCCATTACACCTGCCCAGGGATGCGCTCCACTGACGGTCAAGCTCAATAATCTGGTGCCAAGATCAGAAAGTGTTAGTTATGCATTCAACTTTGATCGGTCCAGGACGACCGTTCCCGACATTAAGGAAACCACTCAGGATTCGTCCTACATTTATCAGCTTGCCGGAACTTACACGATTTTGCAATTTGGAAGCGCCGGAGGAACAGGGTTTAGCCAATGCAATGACGTAATCGTTAAGGAAACAAGAGGCCCGAAGGCTGAACTGATTACTTGTCAGAATGGTCGGGCGAGGCTAACATTACCAAGTGATAGTATCTCAAATGCATATGACGCGATAGAAATCAATTGGGGGGATGGATCAAGACAGTCGGTCAGCGCAAAGGGAAGTAAACCCCTTTATTTAGATCACTTTTATAGTCCCGGGTCAGGGGTTCCAAGCGTAAAAGTTCAGGGGAAATATTCGGGAGGTGACTGCGAGCAGGAACTGGCTACCACCACATTAATGAGTAATACAGGTTCCGGATCATTTAAGAACATTAGAATCCGGAGCGTTGAAATGCTTGCATCGGGAGAGGCAAAAATCCTCTATGAAGGAATGGAAGGGGTGCCGACAGAAGTTTTGATTGATAAAGGAGATGGTCAGTTTGTTTCCACTGGCAAAGCAGGTCAAACGGGTGGCCCGCAATCGGCGACAATCGGAAATCTGAATCCGGGGCAGATTTATAGATTTAAATTGTCTTCCGAAGACTTTTGCGATAATCGGGTTGAAAGTCCTATTGTCAGCAGCCTGATCTTGAAAGAAGGGTCATTTGCATTGGATGAAATTATTTCAGTTGGGTGGGAGAACCAGCCTAACACTGAAACACTCATAGAATACCAATTGAAAAGGGATGGGGTTGTCATTTTCACTTCTGCGGATCAGCTTTTTTATCTTGATAAAGATGTTAAATGTGGGATAACCTACAAATACGAAATTGTAGCGATTATTGAAAACGATGTCCGGTCCTATTCTGCACCATTTAGCATTCAACCTAAAACATCATCACCTGCGGTAATCAGCGTTGCAAGTGTGACGGTTGAAGATGAAAATACAATTATAACCAATGTTGAAATTTCTGGCGAAGGCCTGACCAGCACTTACGATCTGATTGTGGAGCGTGCGCCGCTGGGAAGCACAAATTATACGCAGGTTTCTCCTCCGGATAACGGAAGTCTGCAATACCAGGATTCGAAGGTAAACACCAGTGAAAATGCATACTGTTATCGTTTTGAGTATAAAAATGCCTGCAATTTGAGGTCACCTGAGTTCAGTCAATCTGTTTGTTCCATTTTATTGAAAAGCAATACTTCCGAAATTTCGTGGACAGACGACATACCATTTACCGACGCATTGGGTGGATATGATCTGATAGAGTTGGATAATGGTGGTAGTGTAACGAATATTATTCCGAAGCAGACCAGCACAAATCATACACTGGATCTCGGGGCTCAAACAGAATTTTCATTTCAGATCGAAGCCAAATCGGCGGATGGGAAATTTGTCAGTAAATCCAATATCTTAAATGTCAGACAAGAAGCGATTGTTTTGATACCTGACGCATTTACACCGAATGGGGATGCGCATAATGAGCGATTCGAGGTCAAGGGGTATTTCATTTCAAAATTCAAAATGTCAGTTTTCGACCGCTGGGGAGAAGTCGTGTTTCATTCCACTGATATAAGAGGGAGTTGGGACGGGAAGATAAAAAATGAAAATGGAGCGGGAGGGCAATACCTGTATAAAATTGAAGCAATGGACGCATCAGGCCGTGTCATTTCGAAAAACGGGACTTTTTTGTTGATTAGATAGGATTTTTTTAATGGCTTAATAATGAGGATAATACTTTGGAGAGTATGCCGTTAGATATTTGCCCCTAATACTTTCCTGTACCATAAATTTGCGGTCGTTTCAAGCAATTTGGTGATTCTCTTTACTCAATGTTAGTTAACACTCGAAAAGAAGTTATGACTTAATTTTGCACACTTATGAAATTAATAATACCCTTTTATCTAACTATTTTTCTATTTTGGATTTTTTCAATTTCTCCGATTGACACATCCGCGCAAGGTCTGTGCGATAGGGGTGGGGGAAGTTTTGATGTCAATTTTACAGAAGGCTGTGCACCACTTACAGTCAGTATTACTAACACGTTACCCAACGCACTCTCCGTTGAGTATGCAGCTGCTTACGATGGGAGGTCTGCAAATCCACCCATTCAGAGTGTCGCTTTCGTTGCTTACAGAAGCCCTGGAATCTATACATTACTGCAGCGGGCAGTTGGTGCTGGTGGAGTTGTATATGCTTGTAAGACAATCACAGTATACGAGAGTAGATCGGTAAGCTCAACATATTCGTCCTGTGGAGGAGGTAAGATTACATTAATTCTGGCGGAGGATCTTGTTATTACAGGATACGACCAGGTTCTCATTGAATGGGGTGACGGCAAGACGGACATTTATAAACCAGGCGGTAGCTATACTTTTGAGCACGTATACGCGGATGTAAACAGCAGCCCCACCGCTAAGATTACTGGCCAGCATGTTGGCAAATCATGTGCACAGGGAGCTACTGCTAGCGTTCCTATTTCTTTTCAACAGGCGCAGTTGAATGATATCTCAATTAAATCCGTCGAAATGCTTGGTGGCGGAATATTAAGGGTTAATTATTTAGGAGTTACCGCTATCCCGACAGAAGTAAAATACAGCACTGATGGCAACAATTATACAACTGCCGGAAAAAGATCTTCGGGAGGTGTTCAGCCATTTGACATTAATAGTGTAAACGTTAATCAGGTTTATACCGTCAAATTGAGTTATCAAGATTTGTGCCAGGGTATTACTGATAGTAAAGATATCATCAGCAGTGTAACACTATCAGGAAAATCAGAAAATGGACAAAACGTTCTTACTTGGAGCCAGTATCCTAATAATCAGGACTTTGTAGGCTATGATCTTCTGCGGGATGGAGTCGTGATCAAAACTTTTACTTCGATTACCGACATTACCTATGCAGATGGGGACGTCCAATGTGGAAGCTATTCAGAATATCAGGTGATTGCCAAAATTAAAGACATAACATCTATTTCTGCGCCCGTGGGTGTAAAAGCCGAGGTTGCAAATCCTCGTCCGATTCAGGCCGCGTCGGTTTCAGTCGGCACAAACAATCTGATATTTTTAAAAGCAGATGTGCCTGGCGCGGGCCCGAGCAGCACTTATGACCTTTCGGTAGAAAAAGCCGAGGCTGGTAGCACAACTTTCAAAAAGATCATAACATTATATAATCAAAACGAATATTCTGATCCGGATGTGAAGGCAGATGAATTGTCTTATTGCTATCGGTTTAGCTATCAAAATTCCTGTGGACAAAAGCTTCCTGTCACCGAACCTATATGCTCGATCCTGTTAACGAAGGAGTTGACTTCACTTAAATGGACTCCCGCGCTGCCGTTTCTGGGAGGCTTATCTGGTTACGAGGTTTTGCAGATCGGATCGAGCGCTGGCGAGGTGGTGCCGGTTCAGATGAACACGCAGTACACAATCAAGCTGAGTTCCCAGAGTGATCTCGAATACAATTTCCAGATCAGGGCAACTTCTCCGGACGGAGGTTTTGAAAGCCTTTCCAACATCATCAATTATAAGCGAAGCGCGGGCGTGTTTGTGCCGGATGCGTTTACACCCAACGGTGATGGAAACAACGATGTGCTCGAAGCTAAATCCACCCAACTTCAATCCTTTGATTTTTCAGTTCTTAATCGTTGGGGAGAGGTCGTATTTCATTCCGATGACATTGCAAATGGTTGGAATGGAACGATAAACGGGGCAAACGCCCCTGTCGGATCTTACATTTACAAAATGACATTCGTAGACGACATCAATCAGACTGTTGAAAAAAGTGGTACTTTTATGCTTTTACGGTAGGAACCATTTCCGTTAAATAAGCTTTATAACCTAAGACTTAACAAGTACAAATATGTTTGGAAATATGGCTGACATGATGGGGCTGATGGGTAAAATGAAAGACCTCCAGTCCCGCATGAAAGAAGCTCAGGATCAGTTAAGCACAATCACACAAACCGCTGAGTCGGGTGGGGGATTGGTAAAAGCCACTGTTAATGGCCAGAAAGCGCTTATAGCTCTTGATATTGATCAGGATCTGGTGAATCCGGATGATAAGGAAATGTTGCAGGATCTTATCGTCGCAGCAGTAAATAAGGCATTTGATAATATTGAACCAAAAATAAAGGAACATTTACAAAAAGCTACGGATGGGGTACTCCCCAATATCCCGGGATTGGATTTGGGAGCATTTATGAAATAATTATGGCTTCCTCTGTTGCGATTGTAATCCTGAACTACAACGGTCGACACTACCTCGAAAAATTTCTTCCCAATGTTGTCAGATACTCGGATAACCATGATATCTGGATAGCCGACAATGCCTCCACCGACCAGTCTCTTAACTGGATTACGGAACATTATCCGACATTAAATATCATTCAAATACTTGAAAATAAAGGTTATGCCGGGGGCTATAATGCGGCTCTAAAGCAAATTCAAGCCGATTATTATATCCTGTTAAACTCCGATATCGAAGTAACCGACAATTGGATCGAGCCCGTAATAGCCTTCATGGACTCGGATCAAGCCATTGCAGCATGTCAACCCAAAATACTTGCTTACGACCTGCCGACTCACTTTGAATATGCGGGGGCAGCCGGTGGATACATGGATTATCTGGGTTATCCTTTTTGTAGAGGAAGGATCTTCGATACTCGGGAGGAAGATATAGGCCAGTATGATGATGTGAAGGATGTATTCTGGGCAACCGGGGCCTGCTTATTTGTAAGAGCATCGGCATTTCACGAAGCCGCCGGCTTCGATGAAACGTTTTTTGCCCATATGGAAGAAATTGACTTGTGCTGGCGGCTGCTAAATCTTAAACACCGGATCACATACTGCGGCAGATCAGTTGTTTACCACGTTGGAGGGGGCACATTGCATAAATCCAATCCAAGGAAGACATTCCTTAATTACCGCAATAACCTGGTCATGCTTTTTAAAAACCTGCCGAAAGGAAGAAGGTGGAAAACGGTTTTGATCCGACTCATACTGGACGCCTTATCGAGCGTACGATTTATGGCGACAGGAGCTTGGCCGGACGTAGTCGCAATTGCAAGGGCACATTTCGCTTTTTATAGAATGATCCCTACGCTGGTAAAACAAACACCGCGTACCACTTACAAGGCACCATTGTATTATCGAAGTGTTGTTTGGGAATATTTTGTTCTTGGAAAGCATCGGTTCGACCAGCTAACCGGAGTAGAAAGGCCTACAACTCCCAGATCGTAGGGCTGTTATGTTTTCTCCAATGCTGGCGGATTTCCATCCAAAATGCCAATACCAGATATAAAATAATGGGAGAACCAAAGGTCATGAAAGTAGCATAAATAAAATATTTCCTAATACTGCTGGCAGGAAAATTAAGCTTTTCGCCCAACTGCGCACACACCCCAAATATTTGGTCTTCAACGAAATATCGAAGCTTGTTCATACCTTGATTTTGAATAATTACCTCATAATTAGCGATTTTCACGCCGATAAACAATTGCAGGGAAATTTTTTTTGCCAAAAGGAGGCTTAAAAAGGCAAAATACCGCTAACTCGTAAATTTGCAAATTCTTCAATCAAAAAAAATTGTTTTACAAACAATTTTTGTTTCTTTGTGATTGAAGATTTTGTAAGTAGTTCATTATATTCAAGATGTCTTGATGAAAATTGCCATAATTTCTTTTGCTAATGTGTTGAGCCTCCCTCAATTATTTGGTAATGACTTTTGGCTGCTTTATTGAAACGCCTGCGATTCTTTTGTATTTTCACCTTATTTCAATTTTTTTATTTCAACCATTATGCCAACAGGTACTGTAAAATTTTTCAATGAAGCTAAGGGATACGGCTTCATCGTTGAAGACGACACAAACAGAGACATCTTTGTCCACGTGACAGGATTGGGAGGCCTTACCATCCGCGAAAATGACCAAGTAGAATACGAAGTCGTTGAAGGTAAAAAAGGACTGAACGCTGTACAGGTAAAAAAGATATAGCTATATTTTTTTTGCAGGAATCAAAAATGCCGCTTCATGAAGCGGCATTTTTGATTCCTGGATTATCCGACCCAAGCCTTTACATCATCCAAAACAGGCATTTTCTCTTCTATTTTTAACTTTTTTCTGAGACCGCCCAGGTCGTTGAAGATCTTATTTGGATTAGCTGTTTTAAGTTGCTCAATCGTGTGGATACTCATTTTCTGCAAAGCCGGAATCCATACCGAAGGAACTCCTGCATCCAAATAATCCGATTCTTTCGCAACTTCAACCTTTTTTTCAGGCCGCATTTGCGGGAAGAAAATCACTTCCTGAATGCTTGGGTTATTAGTAAGCAACATGGTCAGACGATCAATACCAATTCCAATGCCTGACGTTGGGGGCATCCCGTAATCCAGTGCGCGAAGAAAATCGTCATCCATTTCCATGGCTTCTTCGTCTCCGCGTTCTTTTAATTTAAGCTGATCCTCAAATCTTTCACGCTGTTCGAGCGGATCATTCAACTCCGAGTATGCATTGGCGATTTCCTTGCCATTAACAAAAAGTTCGAAACGTTCCACCATGCCGTTTTTCGACCGGTGCTTCTTGGTCAACGGTGACATTTCCACAGGATGATCAATGATAAATGTGGGCTGAATGATGTGCTCTTCCACTTTTTTTCCAAATATCTCATCAATCAATTTGCCTTTGCCCATGCTATCGCTGACATCCATTCCCCACGTCCTGCATTGTTCACGAATTGCGTTTTCGTCCAATGCCTCTACATTGAGGCCGGTGAATTGATGAATTGCATCCGTAATGCTCAGCCGCGGATAAGGTCCTGCAAAATCCAGTTCGAGGTCGCCAAATTGCGCTTTTGTAGTTCCATTGACTGCCAAAGCCACTTTTTCAAGCACATCTTCGGTCATTTTCATCATCCAGATGTAATCCTTATAGGCAACATATAATTCCACCGTCGTGAATTCAGGATTGTGTGTACGGTCCATTCCTTCATTGCGGAACAGTTTTCCAAACTCGTAAACACCTTCAAAACCACCCACGATAAGACGTTTCAAGTGCAATTCGGTAGCGATGCGGAGGTATAAGCCAACATCCAATGCATTATGGTGCGTGGTAAATGGCCTAGCCGCCGCACCTCCGTGGATCGATTGCAAAACTGGCGTTTCTACTTCCAGCCAACTATTCGAATCGAAATAGGAACGCATGGTAGTAATTATCCTGGCACGCTTGATAAAAATGTCGCGCACTTCGGGATTTACAATGAGGTCGACGTAGCGTTGACGATAGCGAAGTTCTGGATCCGTAAAACCGTCATGTATATTTCCATCCTCATCCCGCTTAACCACAGGCAGCGGGCGAAGTGATTTATTTAAAATCTTGAATTCCTGGACATGGACCGAGATTTCACCAGTTTGTGTCGTGAAAACGTACCCGGTAACTCCGATGATATCTCCAATATCGAGCAGCTTTTTAAAAACAGTGTTATACAGGGTTTTATCTTCTCCCGGGCACAGATCATCCCTGCGGAAGTATAACTGAACACGTCCCGTACTGTCCTGGAACTCGGCGAAAGCAGCGCTCCCCATAATCCGGAAGCCCATCAGCCGCCCGGCCATGGTCACATGCTTATAGTCGATCTTGTTGTTATCGTAATTTTTGAGAATGTCAGCGGCATAAGCGTTTACCACAAATTCCTCTGTCGGATAAGGCTCAATGTTCATCCGGATCAATTCTTCACGCTTTTGGCGGCGTAAAATTTCCTGTTCGCTTAGTAGCATTTTAGAGCAATCATATTTAAAATCAAAATTCTCAGCTCTCAAAAGAGTCGGCAAAAATACTATATTTTGATGTGAATATCGAAGACGGAAACATTAAGATACGTTGTTTCGTTGCTAAGGTATATCATGGCACGTTATTAATGTCTTGTTCCTTGGCAATCACCAATTTCACACACTATCGAGTTAATGCCTTAATCCCTTCGATCACATGTTTGCAAGAGTTTTAAAAATCTTTGGTATTGTTGCCCTTTGTGCTGTTTTCATGTTTGCGGCAATAGAAATATGGGTTTATAGAAACAAAGAAAAGATATTTCGTAGCGTTCAGGAGGTTGTAAATGAAAACCTGAACGGGAACCTGGAAATTGAGGATTTTAAATTCCGCCCTTTCTATGGAGGTTTAGGGCTTAACTTCACCCTGTCAAATGTCAAACTCACCGACAGCCTTTACCTCATTCATAAAAAACCTTTCCTCGAGGCGGAGCTAATTCATGTTGCCCTTGATCTGAAAGGATTTTACAAAGGAAATATCAAAGTCAAAAATCTGGTTATCGAGAATGGGCACATGAAAATGTTTGTTCAGCGTGATGGTTATTCTAACCTTACCATTTTTAAATCTGCAAAAACTTCGAAAACTAAAGAGGGCACGAACGATAACAGCATTTTTAAAAAACTGGGAAATCTTCGTTTTGTAAATTTCGGAGTTAACTACGCAGATTCAGTCCGGCAAAAATATTACGGGGCATTTTTCAGGGATGCTACTAACATTGTTACGCTTACGGACACCACTTCCAATGCTACTTTTACAGGCTCTGTTTTTTTCAATGGACTTACTTTTAAGCCAAAGAAGGGAGGTTTCTTAGTTAATCAGGAGACTACCCTTGCATTGGCTATGGCATATGATGAGGATAACAAAAAGCTAAAAATATATCCCTCGGTTCTTGAAAGTGCTACAAATGATAAAATTGAGATCAACGGTGAGTTTGATTTTTCCGATACTATAAAACACTTTAACCTGAATTTTGAAGCAAAAAAAATAGCGATCAAAAATGCGTTGCCCCTTTTAACGGCCAGATTAAGTAAGCAGATTGACTCAATTGGCATTCAAACCACAGTGGATACGAAGGTCAAAGTGGTGGGTCAGTTGTCCGAACAGCAGCCTCATGTGGAGGTATACTTTAAGACCGACACTTTTAACTATGCGTTGCCTGTGGGGGTTTTAAGGAATATGCAGGCTACTGGGATCTTTACCAATCAGGCAGATACGACCCAGTTGCCGGATATCTGGAACTCTCGGCTGACTGCCCCCAAGGTAACAGGCTTTTTTGAGACCATACCATTCAGTTTGAAACTAGCAATCAATGATTTTACGAATCCCAGGGCAGATCTGGACGGAAAAATTGAGGCCGATTCGACAAATCTGGGAGACTTACTGGATCCTGCACGTTACCGTTTCAAAAATGGCACGGCAAAAATCGATTTTCATTTTGACGGTAATCTGAAAAAGTTCTATAATCCTGTCAAAGATCAATTTGACGGAAAAATCCTTGGAAAGATTTCTATTAATAACATTTCGATGGACTACCTTCCTCGAAAAGTGCATCTGAGCAAAATAAAAGGTGATTTTACCTTCAATGAAAAGGCAGTCGTATTCCCGGATCTCCATTTTTTCGACGGTCAGAATATGCTCTATATGAGAGGTAAATTGCTGGATATGATACCATATCTATTCGGTTCGCCCAAGCCATTGCGAGCCAATGTTGATGTTAATATCCCTTCCTGGCAACTCAACTGGCTTGAAACATTGCTTGCCCCCAGAATTGTTTCTAAGCGAAAAAAGAAGAAATTAAAACTGTCGGAATTGCTGGATGACGCGATCGATCAAATGGAAATTACTGCGAAGCTGGACTCTAAAAAGCTAAAATATAAGCAGTTTTCGGCAAGGGATGTGAAGGGACAATTTACGATTAAGAATAACGCTTTAAGCATTGAATATTTTGTGATGAAAGCATTTGGAGGCGGAAACGTGAAAATTACCGGCCAAATGGATAACTCTGGTAGAAGCCAGCTGCCACATCTGGCCATCAAGGGTAACATATCCAATGCAGACGTTCACTCGGTATTCTATTCGTTTAATAATTTTGGGCAAAAAACCATAACCCATGAAAATATCAAAGGGATATTAAATACCGATTTCAATTTCGAATCCCAACTGAATAATAGTGTACAGTTGGTGCCTACGACAATGCAGGGCACATTGCATTTTGATTTAAGGAAAGGATATATCATCAATTTTGAGCCTTTCATGAAAATGAAGCGGCTTATCTTTAAGAAGCGAAATTTTGAGCAGGTTAAGTTCGCCACAATACGGAATAATATTCAGCTGAAAGGGCAAGAGATTATGATTGCCCCAATGGAAATTGAGTCCAATGTGGTTACCCTCTATCTGGATGGTATTTACAGTTTTGGGAGAAAAACGGATATTAATATACAAATCCCGCTTAGTAACCTGAAAAAAAGAGATTCAACTTACGTGCTCGACCCGAACAATGTGGAGAAAAAGGAAGGCTCAAAAATATATCTCCGGGCAATTGACGAAAATGGGGAGGTAAATATTAAACTAGCCTTTCGCAAGAAAAAGGATAGGAAATCAAAACAGGACGAAGCGGAAATCAAGCCTGAGGACATTGAAAAGTGATCCTATTTCTCGTTACTGAACATATATCCGACACCTTTTAGTGTTTTGATGTAACTGTCCCCCAGCTTCTCACGCAATTTGCGGATGTGCACATCCACAGTCCGTTCCAGAACATAAATGTCGGCGCCCCAGATTTTTTGCAGCAATTCGTCCCGACTGAAAACTTTATTAGGCGTTTGGGCTAAAAAAAACAATAGTTCAAATTCTTTCTTCGGCAATATCACCGATTTCTCACCTGCCTGAGTAACTGTATAATTCTTCCTGTTGATCGATAAATCAAGAATTTCAATGGTATCTCCCGATTCGGCTTTCTGTGCTTCTCTCCGGAATAATGCATTAATGCGGCTCATTAATGCACGGGGCTTGATAGGCTTGGTAATATAATCATCCGCACCCACGTCAAATGCGGCCACTTCGGAATATTCCTCCGATCGTGCTGTAAGAAACAGGATATAAGTGTTTTTAATGTCGGGATTCTGGCGAAGGATCCGGCCCGTTTCGATGCCATCCAGTTGGGGCATCATGATATCCAGCAGGATCAGATCAGGTAGGAATGACTTGGCAATTTCAATGGCTTTTTTACCATTTGATGCAGTTTGAACAGAGTAGCCTTCCTTGTTTAAGTTATATTCTAGCAGTTCAACGATATCAGAATCATCGTCAACGACCAGTACTTTCGGGGCTGACGACGCGGTTTTTGCGGTGCTCATTGTTTTTATGATTAAAACGCGATTCGAAATTAGCGGATGTGATGATCACATTACATGAATAATGCCATTGTTAACATAAACATAATATCATCGATAAATAATCCTGTAAATGTTGCGTTGCTCGTTGGTGACCAGCATATCGGTATTGTTCAAAAAGAGAAGCGCTTCATTTTGCTTCTTTACCAGACGAAAACAAGCCAGTGGTTTTTTAAAATCAATACCATTTTCTGAAATTTGGAATGTGAGTATTTTACCATAAGTAAGCAGGGCAAAAGTTTTACCATCCGGACTGATGTCGGCAGAAGTTACCTGGGTATTGATTTTAATGCTGTCCAACGCAGCCAGTTCGTAATCACCCTTTTCCGCAGGTACCGAATACAATTTAACGAACTTATTCTTCTCCCAATTTTTTGAAAAAAGCCATAACTTTTTGTCATGATAAAAAAAAGACTCGCTATCAAGGATGGGCTTTTCGGGACTGCTATGGCTATTTTCTTGACCAGCGTAATGGAAAGTTATCTTTTCAGTGTGCTGATCTTCGACATTGAATTTATAAATGTCGAAGGATTTTCGGGGTACCGTATTGTTACCAATGTCGCCAATGTAAAGATTACCGTCGTTGTCCTGGGCTAGATCTTCCCAATCTATATTTTTTGCATTCGGCACAGTTTCAGTTGCCACAAGTTTGCCCTGCAAGTCAATTTTATATAGCTCTGCCGTGCCGCCGCTGTCATTATGTGTCCAGAACGTGTTATTTCCGCCAGCCTTTGCCAGTCCGGAACTTTCGGAGGCAACAATTGGAAGCTTGCCTATTTTATTGATTTTGTAATGGGACCGCATTTTCCGGAAACCATATGCCTTATGATCAGGTTGGCAAGTACAGAACATGGTTTTGAAAGCAAACCAGACATATATAAACTTACTCATCCATTCAACGTTACATCCCCTTCCAAACGGTTTACATCTTAACTTTTTCCACACTCACACCAATGCTCATAACAAACGGCAATGGATTTTGACGCATGGATTGAGAAAGTGTAAAAGTGTAGATGCCGGATTTGGGGAAATGGTAGTTTTTGAGAAAAGGTATCTTATGGTCAAACAGATCACCCAATCCATTACCATAAGGCTTGCCTGTAAGTTCATTGGATAAATAAACCTCTTCGAGCGTGTTGGAAATCACTTTCTGATCGGGCCCAATGAATTGTCTGGTGAGATATAGATTGTAATAAGGATATTGAAGCGCGTTTCTGAGCACGTAATAAAGGTTATAAGCCTGCAGCGTATCCTTTATTTCAACTTTAAACGTGGGTTTATTTTTAATGTACCAAAGTCCGTCATCTATATCTTCATGGGCCTTGTACACCACGTTTTTGTCGCAGGCAAACAAAATGGCACAAAAAAAGAGGATAGCGGGGAGGGAAAACTTCATAAATGATTGATTAAGAACTGGCTTGCTCAGTAAAATAACGGCTTAACCAGGAATTGGATGCTTGAATTTTCCAACGTTTCATCCACTGCGCTTTCGTGCTCACCTGATTGTCGAAAATAGTAGTATAGGGCTGGATCACCTCATCAGCTACCGCCTGCTTGATTTTTGGGATAGGTAAAGTTTGAACCTCATCATTGTCGTCCAAATAAGCTAGCGATCTATCAAAAAAGTCAATGTTCATGCGCTGGCCAATTTCCTTAAACCAATGCACAGAAGTATCAATGGAGCACCCGCTAGGTAATTCATGCCGCTCATCGACTGCTATAATTACAAATCTGTTTTCGAAAACTTTACCGGAAGCAGTGAGGCGTTTGCCGTGCGCTTCCCAGGTATCAAGGGAAGCCTTTAATGTCTCCGTAATAATCCCTGCTTCCTCGTCGGTTAATTGTCTATTGGATTGATAAATCCAGATCCGGGATTGAAGATCGATATTACTGAAAGGTATATACATGGCAAAGTTTGCGATATGAACATGAGTCTGATGTCTTTTTATAACCCTTGGCCTTGTGCAATCAGTTCAGCAAGGTCATAAATTTTGACGGAACCTTCTTTCTCTTTGTTTTTGATTCCGTCCGTCATCATTACCATACAAAACGGGCAGGCAACGGCAATAGTATCGGCCCCAGTTTCCAATGCTTCCTCAATGCGCTCAATGTTAATGTCTTTTTTTCCTGCTTCAGGTTCTTTGAACATTTGTCCGCCTCCTGCACCGCAACAAAGCCCTTTGGTCCGGCAACGTTTCATTTCAACCAGGTCCGCGTCCAAAGATTCGAGTACATGCCTCGGCGCTTCATAAATGTTATTTGCGCGACCAAGATAGCACGAATCGTGAAATGTTATTTTTCTTCCTTTAAAAGCCAGTCCGCCTTCTGTCCTCACACGGCCTTCATTGATGAGCTGCTGCATATACTCCGAATGGTGCATTACCTCATAGTTACCGCCCAATTCCGGATATTCATTTTTAAGCGTATTGAAGCAATGCGGGCAGGCAGTTACAATTTTTTTAACCCCATACATATCCAGCACCTGAATGTTGGACATCGCCAGCATTTGAAAAGTAAACTCATTGCCGGCACGTCTGGCCGGGTCGCCTGTGCAACTTTCTTCAGTGCCTAATACAGCGAACTTTACCCCTGCTTTATTCAGGATCTTGACAAAAGCGATGGTGACTTTTTTGTAACGGTCATCGAAAGAACCTGCGCAACCTACCCAGAACAGCACTTCCGGCGATTCATTGGCAGCAGCCATTTCGGCCATCGTAGGAACTTTATAGGTTATTTCATTCATAAAACCTTGATTTTGGCTAGTCCAGTGACTTTTTTTCCAAACCCTCAACCCAATTGAAGCGGTCACCCGGTGAAAATTTCCATGGTGACTGGTTAGTATCCAGATTCTGGAACATCATATTCCAGGAGCCAGGGGCCCGCGCCTCATCCATAATCTTATATCTGCGAAGCTGCAAAATAATATCCAGCGGGTTGATCAACACTGGACATTCCTGCACGCAGGCATTGCAGGTCGTACATGCAAGGATTTCTTCTTCCAGAATGTAGTCTCCGATCAGGTTTTTGCCATCAGGTACAAATGCTCCTTTATTGGCCTGCATATTTTTCCCAATATCTTCCAGCCTATCGCGCGTATCCATCATGATCTTGCGTGGGGAAAGCTTTTTGCCCGTCAGGTTGGCGGGGCAGGAAGCTGTACACCTTCCGCATTCGGTACAGGAGTAGGCATCCATAAGGTTTTTCCAGCTCAGATCCGGCACATCTTTCGCTCCGAAACGTTCGGGAACAGCTGCCTCACCAACCTGATTTTCAAGGCCTAACATGATCTTAACCTCCGAAGTAATTTCCGGCATGTTATCCATTTTGCCTTTTAAAGAAAGCCTTGAGAAGTAAGTATTCGGAAATGCCAGGACAATGTGCAAATGCTTGGAGTAAGTAACGTATACCGCAAAAACGAAGATGCCGAGAATGTGAAACCACCAGGCAAACCGCTCGACAACAAGCAGCATATTTTCATTTAAACCTTCAAAAACAGGTGTGAGGGCCTGACTGAAAAAGAATACGCCCGTTTGAATATAGTGAGGGTTACCAATATCCTGTAAGAGACTATCTGCGGCGTTCATACTTAGGATAGCCATCATTAAAATGATCTCAAAAACGAGGATTAGCTTTCCGTCCAGCTGCGGCCAACCGTTCATTTCACGATGTCTTCCCGGTTGCAGCCTCTCCACTTTGGTAACAATTCTGCGGATTAGAAAAATAATGCAGGATACCAGCACCCCAATCGCCAACAATTCGAAAAAGCTGATCAGATAAGCATAAAATGAGCCCAGAAGTGGTGCCAAGATTCTATGTTTTCCCAATGCTCCGTCCAGAATGATTTCCAAAACTTCGATATTAATGAGAATAAAACCGACATACACAGCCAAATGCAAAACTCCGATCAGCGGGCGATCGAACATTTTTTTCTGACCAAATGCGACCCGCATCATAATCGCGAGCCGTTTTTCCGGCTGATCTTTCCTGTCTTCATCTTTGCCGAGCAGTATCGTTTTCCGGATCACATTTACCCTCTGAAAAACCAGCCAAGCGGTTATTCCAAGGATCAAAATAAATGCAATTTGTTGGACAACGGCCATTCAGATGGATTTTGAAGTGTTTTGAAGCGGTTAGTATGCACGCATACCATAAGCAAATATGAGAAAAATGCTTTTGGCAGCAAATGGTTTGAGAATAAATTTAATGTACCGCAAAACGTAAGTTTAAGGCAATCAAGATAATAACGGGCAGGAATGGTGTATTTGCGAAATTATTTTGCAAATAATTTGAAAAGCCAGGGCAGACTTCTATTTTTGCAGTCCCAAAAGGGGCCAACTGAAAGCGGTGATGTAGCTCAGTCGGTAGAGCAAAGGACTGAAAATCCTTGTGTCGGCGGTTCGATTCCGTCCATCACCACAGAAAACAAAGCTAGCCGCTTGATAATCAATAGATTGTCGAGCGGTTTTTTGTTTGGTTTACATTCTGGTTT
>NZ_JAASQJ010000006.1 GCF_011762185.1 Dyadobacter arcticus | reverse complement strand
CCAACAAAAGAGCTTGTTGGTGACTATTGGCCTGGTGTTCACCTCTTCCCATCCCGAACAGAGAAGTTAAGCCCAGAACCGCCGATGATACTTGGATCAAACCTGGTAAAGTAGGTAGTCGCCACAATACCATTTATAGCAAAAGCATCCCCTAACAAGGATGCTTTTTTTTGTGTGTAAAGGAGTTCCAGCTTTCTTCTTTTTCTATCATCGCTTGCAGAATTATGGACAATCAGTTTAGCGGAAAGCACAACTTTGAATAGGTAAATATATTTTCTGAATGTGCTTCACCAGTAATTCGCAATGCAAAATTAACTATTGTTTCTCCAATAAAATTTTCGCTATTATTTACCCCTAATATTGATAATCTCGGTGTAAAACATTGTAAAATTGTATCAGTACCAAATGATAATTCTCAATCAGGTAAAATGGCTTCAAGATGAAAAAGAGAGAATTCCTGAAATTGGCAGGTTTAGGTGGGATTAGTATCACAGGTAAAACAAATCAAATTTTTAAGCCTAACCTGGTTGAGCCTCGCTCGGGGGATCATAAGCAGCTTTTCAATATGAGTGGCTACGCTGCCCCTAAAATTGATACCGTTAGGATTGGATATATTGGCCTGGGCAACAGAGGTAGTGGAGCCATCAACAGAATAGTTAACCTGGAAAACATCCAGGTTAAAGCAGTTGCAGACATTGTTTCAGAGAAGGCCGATAAGGCGAAAAAGCAGCTGGAATCCGCAGGTCAACAACCACAGGTTTATTCCGGCTCGCAGGATGCCTGGAAAAGACTTTGCGAGCGCAGTGACCTTGATCTGATATACATTTGTACACCTTGGAATCTCCACACTCCTATGGCGCTCTATGCAATGGAACAAGGCAAGCATGTGGCTGTCGAAATTCCTGCTGCCACTTCTGTGGGTGATTGCTGGAAGTTGGTGGAAACTTCGGAACGAACAAAAATGCATTGTATGATGCTTGAAAATTGCTGCTACGATTTTTTTGAATTGCTAACCCTGAATATGGCCAGACAGGGCTTCTTTGGAGAAATTGTACATGTGGAAGGAGCATATATTCATGATATATTTGAATCCCTATTTGAGAAGAATAAAAGATTTGACCTATGGCGTCTGAAAGAAAATCAGCGCAATGGCAATTTATATCCTACACACGGTCTGGGGCCAATTGCACAGATTCTCGATATTAATCGTGGGGATAGGATGGATTTTCTTGTGTCCATGAGCAGTAATGATTTCATGCTAAAAGCCAAAGCGAACCAGCTGGCTGCTCAGGATGCGGACTTCAAACAATTTGCAGATAAGAAATTCAGAGGTAATATGAATACCACAACCATCAAAACCGCCAAGGGTAAAACAATCATGTTACAGCATGATGTGTCTTCCCCAAGACCTTACTCGCGCCTGCATTTAATCAGTGGTACCAAAGGAGCAGCACAAAAATACCCGTTGCTTGAAAACGGCCAGGAGGGAAGGATCTCAAAAGGCCATGAGTGGTTGAATGAAAACGATTTTAAAGCATTTGAGCAAAAATACCAACCGGAAATTGTTAAAAAAGTAGGAGAACTGGCTAAAAAAGTAGGTGGTCACGGAGGAATGGATTTTCTGATGGACTGGAGGCTTATTGATTGTCTGCGAAATGGGTTGCCACTGGATCAGGACGTTTATGATGCAGCGTCATGGAGCGTGATTTCGCCGCTGAGCGAGTGGTCGGTAGCCAATAAATCTAATTCCATAGACATTCCGGATTTTACAAATGGGTCGTGGAAGAAAAACCAACCGGTTGACATTACCTTAAAAGATGGAGGAAATACAGGCGTAAAATCATAATGTTTAATGAAAGTTATTATAGCTAAGGATAAAGAGGAATTGGGCGAATCGGCTGGCACTTTTGCGGCGAGTTTGATCCGAATTGCAATTAAAGAAAAAGGTAAGGCTAATATTATTCTGGCAACAGGAACAAGCCAGTTTGAAACATTGGAACAATTGACTGCGGAAGATGATATTGAATGGTCCAAAGTGACTTTATTTCATTTGGATGAGTATATAGGACTATCGGTCAATCATTTAGCAAGTTTCCGGAGATACTTACAGGAGCGATTTTTGTCTAAGGTACCGTCTTTGCTGGCAGTCTATCTGATCAATGGAGAGGGAAATATTGAGGATGAAATTATTAATCTGAACAAAATTATCCGCGATCATCCTATCGACGTTGCATTGGTGGGTATTGGTGAAAACGGGCATCTTGCTTTTAACGACCCGCCTGCTGACTTTCAGACAGACGAACCCTATCTAGTTGTAAACCTAGACGAGCCATGTCGCCAGCAACAAATGGGAGAGGGATGGTTTGCATCACTTGAAGATGTTCCCCTTCAAGCCATTAGCATGTCGATCAGGCAAATTATGATGTCAGAAAATATCATCTGCTCTGTTCCGGATAAGCGAAAGGCAATTGCTGTAAGAAACAGTTTGGAAAATACAGTGAGTAATCAAATTCCGGCCAGTGTTTTACAAGAGCATCCCAATTGTACCTTTTTTCTTGATAGGAAATCTTCTAGTCTACTTAAAAACGAGTTCAGCATTCACAATTAGATTACGGCGCTACCAAATTGCGACGTTAAAATACGAGGTTAAGTGGCTTATATTCAAAATCAAACCCTGATTCAATGGAAGCGTCACCAATATATTTGAAGCCTGAGGCGAAAATCGTCATTTCATCAACGCGGCTAGCCTCTATTGACGCCCTGCGTGGATTTGATATGCTCATGATTTCAGGCGGCGGCGCATTTATCTTTTTATTGGGTGGTAAAACAGGGATACCATTTGTGGATTGGGTCGCCTCGCAATTTGAGCATCCCGAATGGAATGGATTTACGTTTTTTGATTTTATTTTTCCATTGTTTCTTTTTCTGGCCGGGACCTCAATGACATTCAGCATCACGAGTGGAATTGTGAAGGGAATCAGTCATTCAGTCCTGAGGAATAAGATTTTTAAACGAATGCTAATCCTTATTGCATTAGGTATCCTCGATAAAAATGCACCCATTGATCTGTTTGACCCGGCGCACATCCGCTATGGAAGTGTATTGGGGCGCATTGGAATTGCAACATTTATTGGCGCTATCCTATATTTGAGATTTTCCTGGAACCAAAGGCTTTACATTGTGCTGGGAATTTTAGCACTGTACTATCTCGCCCTTTTGCTGATTCCGGTTCCAGGCTTTGGCCCGGGGAATCTTTCGTTTGAAGGTAACCTTGTTGGGTGGGTCGATCGAAATTTTATGCCAGGGAAATTAAAACAAGGCACTTATGATGAGTTAGCGCTCTTAACGCAATTTCCTGCCTTGTGTTTGACACTACTTGGAACATTGGCAGGCGATATTCTTCTAAACCCAATTCCAGCATCCGAAAAATTTAAAAAATTGCTCCTTGTAGGGGCTTCTGGAATTGTGACCGGGCTTATCTGGAATTATGTTTTTCCAATTAATAAACATTTATGGTCCAGCTCATTTATTATGTTGACCGCCGGGATGGCATTTACATTGCTCGCGGTGTTTTATTGGATTATTGATGTTCAAGGATACAAGAAATGGTCATTTTTCTTCAGGGTTATTGGAATGAATTCTCTCGTGATTTATCTGGCCGTCAGGTTTGTCGACTTTAACTATACTTCCAGGCTGCTTTTTGAAGGATTCTATAAGTATGCTCCTGGGAAATGGCATGAAGTGTATAATGCACTCGGCGGTTTCCTGCTCGTTTGGTTTTGTCTATACTTTCTCTACCGTCAAAAAATCTTTGTAAAGGTTTAGCTATGAAAATTGAAAACAAGGAAGGGCCGGAAAAAATGCCCAGGAGAGCATTTCTCAAAACAACGGCATATACCTCGGCATTACCATTGCTGATGGGCGAACATTATATTACCGGAATTTCCAGCGAACAAATCAAAACAATAAACAATTTTTCCATGTCATCAGAAAAGAGCTTAATAGGCGGTTATGGTCCCTGGGCCGTATCTCTTTTACCAAAAGTTCCTCCTCTGTCTTTTAGAAATGACAAATGGAAGGATCTTGCTTCATGGAAAAAGCAGGCTCTGGGTAAGACTATGGAGTTGGTTTCCAGTCCGCCAAAAGTCAAGGCACCAGCGGTTACTGTCGTGAATAAGTATGTTTATGATGGATTGGAAATTGAAGAATTGACCTGGCAAATGCCCTATGGGCGTCCAACCAGTGCAATTTTACTGAAACCGCAAGGTGTTAGTAAGCCACTTCCGGCAGTACTAGGGCTACATGATCATGCAGGAAAGAAATATTTTGGTTACAGAAAAATCGTCAAGACTTCGGATGACCAGCATCCATTGCTCAAAGAACATCAGGAAACAAATTATGAAGGAAAAGCATGGGCCAATGAAATCGCCAAGAGAGGATACGTGGTGCTGGTTAATGACGCCTTTGCTTTCGGAAGCAGAAGAGTATTCTATGAAGATGTGAAAGGTTTGGATTGGGGCGAGGTAAAAACCACCGGAAAAAGTGACATTGATCCGGAAAAAAGTGAAAATATCGAAACGTATAATACATGGTCCTCAGAGCACGAACATGTGATGTCAAAATCGTTGTTCTGTGCTGGAACGACCTGGCCGGGCGTATTTTTGTCAGAAGATCAGATCGCGCTGGACATTCTGAGCGCTCGTAAAGACGTGGATTCGAATCGAATTGGCTGCGGGGGACTTTCAGGAGGTGGACTTAGGACTGTTTATCTTGCCGGATTGGATCCACGGATCAAATGCGCCGTGTGTGTTGGCTTTATGACTACGTGGAATGACCTGATCCTAAACAAATCATTCAACCATACCTGGATGACTTATACGCCCCTATTACCTCAATATCTGGATTTCCCTGAAATTATCGGTTTAAGAGTTCCGCTTCCTACATTGGTTCTGAACAATAATCAGGATGAACTTTACACGTTAGCCGAAATGAAAAAAGCGGATAATATCCTCACAGAAGTATTTAAAAAAGCCAAAGCGTCAGAAAAGTATGCTGCCAAATTTTATGACGGGCCGCATAAGTTCGATGCTAAAATGCAGGCGGATGCTTTTGAGTGGTTTGATAAATGGTTGTAGCAACAGCATTATAGAGTACTTATAGCCAATTAATTGAAGAGATTTTTCTGTCCAGGTATTTGCCATATTTCTTTGCCTCCTGTTCGATCTTTTTCTTTTTTAGTTGACTTATTTTCCCAAATGGAAGCATTTCAATCGATACACTATCTTTTTTTAAAACCCGTTTCCAGGTTCCTTCAACCTTTCCGTTTACAATGATGGTTGGCATGAAAACACCGTTATTGCCAGGTACAATTTTAGCTGAATGCTGTTTTTCCAGCATAAGTACCCTATCTGTATAACCAAGCATATATTCATCAAAACCAGGCAGCAAAAAAACGGAATTTGAGTTGCTCATATCAGGTAGTCCGGGAGCATACCAGTAGGTTTTTCCATCGACCTCACCTGCTTCAAGCTGTGATGAGACCATGTTAAGTCCTGATCTAGCATCGGAAATCCTTAGGCCGGTCCACCAAACAAAATCATGAATGGTGGCGGGGCCATGACTCAGAAAGTACCGCAATGCTAATTCACCCAATGCATCCACCGTCTCAAACTCGTTGGATTGTGTCACCCACTCGTCAAAGAGCACATAAGTAGGTTGCTTATCATTGTGGATTCCATGACAGAGTATTTGATTCTGTGCCAGCGTGTTGATGATATGCATCCCACGTTGATCAGCCGTAGCAATGCCATTGTCTTCCAAAAGTCCGAAAAGCTCACTGCGCATGAGTTGCTTACCACCTTCCATAGCCTTCAAAAGCAACTCGGTGCTCTTGTTGAAAACTTTGTCATCCAGGTTTAGCTGCCGGTAACGACCGGCAGAGCCTGAGATAATTCGTGGGGTAAGTAATTTCAGCATCCAGCGGGCATCTTCCGCAGCTACAAAATGCAATGTGCCCCGCATAGGCCAAGTGCGGATGATCGTTCGCGCTGCCAATGCCTTATCGATATAGGCATCTTTTAAATCCGGCACACGCAATGCGATAGACCATTTGGCGCCGGGATAATCCTGAGCCTGCATGGCACCAAGCCAGCGCACAACCTCTTCCGGCGATTTCCAAGGGTAATTTGAAATAAGCTGATTATGCAGCCTGAGATGAAGTATGTCGCGAATTGTCATGGTTTCAAATACACTTCTGCCCAGAGTAAATCTTCTGGGGTAGTGATTTTTATATTTTCGTAACTTCCTTCAATCAAGAAAATTGGGTAGCCCTTGGCTTCTAAAACACTGGCACAATCTGTAAATGTTTCCTGATATGAGGTCGTAAATGCATCCTGCATCCAGCTTAGCCTAAAAGTCTGCGGAGTTTGGATCAGACGGAATTGGCTCCTGTCGACCGCTTTATTTTTATCTTTAATAATCAATCTTATCGAATCTTTTAATGGCACACTTACCACAGCTGAGCCAGACCTGGCGGCTACCTTAAAACTATCCGCTATGATTTCCTTAAAAATGACAGGACGAACACCATCGTGAACAGCCACCAATGCATCGGCGTCTTTAATTTTCATTAAGCCGTTACTTACGGATTGAAATCGTGTCTCGCCGCCTTTGACAAGGCCATAGGTTTCGTGAAAGTGATGTTTTTCACATAATTCCTGCCAGAGATCAATCTGATTTTCAGGCAATACGACAAGGATGATTAATTGATCAGAATATCGGCGGAAAGCCTTGATCGTGTGCATTAACACGGGGAGGCCGTGAATGGGCAGGAATTGCTTGGGAATATCGCTTTTCATTCGACTTCCGCTTCCACCGGCGACAATGATTGCGTATTCCTGCATAAGTCAGATGGCTGTTAACAAAAAGGCCATTTACGCATCAGGATTAATAACCCTTAAACATAAATGACCAATGATACTTGTGACGGCTGCTAAACGATCAGCATTGCGTCACCATATGTGAAAAATTTGTATTTCTCTTTAATAGCAAGATCATAAGCCTTCATGACCAGATCAAATCCACCAAACGCACAAGCCGACATTAACAATATCGATTCGGGAAGCTGGAAGTTTGATAGTAGCGAAGTTGCAATTTTGAATTCGTAAGGCGGGAAAACAAATTTATCCGTCCATCCTTCCACAGCTTTCAAATGTCCGCTCGCAGACACTGACGATTCAATTGCCTTTAGTGAAGTGGTACCAACAGCACAAATCCGCTTTTTACCATCTATGGCGGCATTCACGATTCCAGCACTTGCCTGTGTGATCCGATAATTCTCTGAATCGGTTTTATGTTTTGTCAAATCCTCCACATCCACAGTCCTGAAGGTACCCAGGCCTACGTGCAATGTAACAGGTGCAAAGTTTACGCCTTTGATTTCAAGACGTTTCATAATTGCTTTTGTAAAGTGCATTCCGGCAGTTGGAGCTGCTACTGCACCCACATGTTCTGCAAAAATGGTTTGGAAGCGTTCACGGTCAGAGGTTTCAACTTTACGGCGTGAAATAATTTCTGGGGGAAGCGGTGTTTCTCCCAGTTCATCCACCAATTTCATGAAAGCATCATTATCACCGTCATATAAAAAACGAATGGTACGCCCGCGTGAAGTAGTATTGTCAATGACCTCAGCAACAAGGTCGCTATCTCCAAAGTAAAGTTTATTTCCAACACGGATTTTACGCGCAGGATCAACAAGTACATCCCACAGACGCATTTCGCGGTTTAATTCGCGAAGCAGAAAAACCTCAATTTTAGCACCGGTTTTCTCTTTTTGACCGTAAAGTCGGGCTGGGAAAACTTTGGTATCATTTATGGCCATTACATCTCCGTCGTCAAAATAATTAATCAGATCGGCAAATGTTTTATGTTCAATTTCTCCTGATTTTCGATGAACAACCATGAGGCGGGATTCGCCGCGGTCAGAGGGATGAAGTGCAATTAAACTTTGGGGAAGATCAAACTTAAATTCGGATAGCTTCATAGCTGGATAACTTGGGAATGTCTTAAAGTCGTAGGATAATATTATTAAATGGAGATCGGTTGGAAGGGAGACATCTTATCAAAGAAAAACTGATCAGAAGAATACTTGCATACCATTGGCAAAATCTATAAATTTTAATAATTCAGCATTATAAAAATTTAAGACCGCAAAAGTACGGATTTTTGTGCGTAAATCCAATGACTTGTAATCTTATCCCGACTGTAACCGATTAGATTTCCATCGGGATTTATTCGGCAACTTCTCCTCACCCTGGATTACTTCGGCCTGCTGGACATTATCTCGGATTAAAGCAGAAATCAATGCGGCTAATGCTTGTGTTTCGGCATCCTGACTTGATTTCATCATATCCGGCTGAAAATGTTTCGATACAAAATTAGTGTCGAAACTGCCTGAAATAAAAGCTGGGTGTTTCATAACAAAACTGCAAAAAGGAAGGGTGGTCTCTACGCCGGAAATCTGGTATTCCTCAATCGCGCGGATCATTTTCTGGATGGCTTCTTCCCTGTTTTGTCCATAAGTGATGAGTTTTGCAATCATCGGATCATAGTAGATTGGAATGTCCATACCTTGTTCGAATCCGTCGTCGACCCTTACACCATTTCCATCCGGCTTTACATAGGTATGTAATCTTCCAACATCAGGCAGAAATCCGTTGGCTGCATCTTCTGCGTAGACTCTTATTTCTATCGAATGACCCTTGATCGTCAGCATTTCTTGCGTGATTGCCAGGGGTTTTCCCTCGGCAATGAAAATCATTTGTTTGACGAGATCAATGCCTGTGATCATTTCGGTGACCGGATGCTCCACCTGCAGCCGCGTATTCATTTCCAGGAAGTAAAATTTCTTGTCTTTATCCAGGATGAATTCCACCGTTCCCGCGCCATAATATCCGCAGGACCTGGCCACGTCCACCGCGCAACGGCCCATTTCCTCACGAATCTCGGGTGTTATCGAAATGGATGGGGCTTCTTCCACTACTTTCTGGTGCCTGCGTTGTATAGAGCATTCCCGCTCAAACAAATGAATGATATTTCCGTATTGATCGCCAAGTACCTGGATCTCAATGTGCTTGGGAGAGGTAATGTATTTTTCAATAAAAACAGATCCGTCACCAAAAGATGATTGCGCTTCACTTACAGCCCTGTCCATTTGCTCGTCGAACTCATCTTCGTTTTCTACAATCCGCATTCCCTTTCCCCCGCCACCCGCGCTGGCTTTAATCAGGATCGGATAACCGATTGAAGAAGCGACTTTCTTGGCCTCCTGTCTGTCATGAATGGCACTGGCGGTTCCAGGAACCATTGGAATGTTATACGCGGATGCAGCCTGTTTGGCGGCAAGCTTGCTCCCCATTATTTCAATGGCTTCAGGTGATGGCCCAATAAAAATCAGCCCGGCTTCCGTCACTTTTTTTGCGAATCCTGCATTTTCAGACAAAAATCCATAACCTGGATGAATTGCATCCACATTCAGATCATGACATACTTTTAGAATTTTTTCGATGTTAAGATAAGATTCTGATGATGGGGCGGGGCCGATGCAAACGGCTTCATCGGCATAGCGAACGTGTGGTGACTTGCGATCTGCTTCACTGAAAACTGCAACAGTTGCAATGTTCATTTCCCGCGCCGTGCGCATGATCCGCAAGGCTATTTCGCCACGGTTCGCAACGAGTATTTTTTTTATTGAATGCATGGAATGCCGTCTGTTTCTGGGTGGTAGAATATCAAAATAACCTTGTCGATAAAGGGTGTATTTTTATTATTTAACTAATTTACAATGCTTACCCGGGAACGTGATCTATTAAAGTAAGCGTATTTTCTTTAATTTTGCATTTATCTAACATTAGTAATCATTGTTACCCACATTAAACAGAAGAGAGTGGATATTTTCGAGAAACTGCGAAATAACTCAGGGCCGATAGGGACACCGGCAAAAATGCTCAACAGCCATCATTACTTTTCATTTCCAATGTTGGAAGGAGACTTGGGCCCACGCATGAGATTTATGGGACGTGAGGTGTTGAATTGGAGTCTTAATAATTATTTGGGCCTAGCTAATCATCCCGAAGTACGTCAGATTGACGCAGAAGCAGCTGCGAAGTGGGGTTTAGCCTATCCGATGGGCGCCCGGATGATGTCAGGAAATTCAACTTTACATGAGATTTTCGAGAAAGAGCTGGCTGAATTTGTAGGGAAAAAGGATGCTTTTCTTTTGAATTATGGATATCAGGGCATTATGTCCGCTATCGAATGCCTCTGCGATCATCGCGACGTGATTGTTTATGATGCTGAATCACATGCATGTATAATCGACGGGATCAGGCTTCATAAGGCGAAACTGGGAGAGTACTACAAGTTCAACCATAATGATATGGTAAGCCTGGAAAAAAACCTGATTCGTGCTACAAAGCTTGCGAATGAAAAAGGAGGAGGTGTTTTGGTCATCACTGAGGGTGTGTTCGGAATGTCAGGTAAAATTGGCGACCTGAAAGCGATTGCTGAACTGAAAAAGAAATATGATTTCCGTTTAATGGTCGACGACGCGCATGGTTTTGGTACGATGGGCGATACCGGAGCTGGTGTCGGCGAACTACTTGGCGTACAGGACGAAATTGACCTTTACTTCTCCACTTTCGCCAAATCAATGGCAGCGATCGGGGCATTCATTGCTTCCAGTGATCCAGATATCATCATGTTCCTTAAATACAATATGCGCTCTCAAACCTATGCAAAAGCACTTCCAATGCCCTATGTGGAGGGTTGCAGGAAGCGTCTGGAAATGGTGAAGACCATGCCGGAATTACGGTCCAAGCTTTGGGAGAATGTAAAAGCCATGCAGGACGGTCTGAGGAATCGCGGCTTCAACATTGGCGAAACCGAATCGCCTGTTACCCCGGTTTTTCTTCATAGCGAAGGCGGAGTGCCCGAAGTTACCCGTATGGTGAGGGATCTCAGAGAAAACATGGGTGTGTTTTGTTCAATCGTCGTTTATCCGGTTGTGCCAAAAGGCCAGATTATGCTGAGGATTATTCCAACAGCATCGCATACGCTTGATGATGTCGAATACACATTGAACGCTTTTACTACATTGGCGGAGAAATTGAAAAATCGGGTTTACCAGATTGAAGACGTGCAGGAAGTAGTTGAGTAAATAAAAATATGCATTTTTGCTTTCCAGAGGGCGTTTTTGAGAAACGTCCTCTTTTTTATTAAATTCTACATCAAATTCTATTCGAGCTAAGCTATTGATATCCAGTTAATTAAATGTTTGCAGTCGAATAATTGTATTTTAGAAGTGTTTTTTTTTGTTTTTTCAGTTGTGGAAATACTTTTAATTACTAAATTTCGGTCAAAACATGCGTTTTTAGCGTGTAAAAGGCATTTTTAAACTAAAAAACAAAAGAAAACATGGCAAGATTTGATGAAGTAAAAGATCTGATCCTTTCGCTTGAAGGAGATTTCGATAAGTTTTATGCCAAAGGTAATCAGGCCGCAGGTACTCGTGTCCGTAAAGGCATGCAAGATCTGAAAACATTGGCTCAGGATATTCGCGCTGAAGTTCAGAACAAAAAGAACGCAGACGAATAATTTAGGAAGCACACAAAAAATTTTTGAGGCCAGGTCGCAAGATCTGGCCTCATTATTTTAAAACTTTTCGCGATTGATCATCGTCGCCATGCCTCGCGTGGTAACCTTATTGGTCACCACATCAACGAGTTCGGTTGAAATATCCGCCATATGTTTTTCTTCATTAATGGATACGATCCGGAAAATGGCCTTATAATCAGTTTCCACAAACATAGGCCTCAGAAATTCCATCGTTTGCTTCACATAAATCGATCCGAAACCGGGAAATTGTGTTCCAAGGACTTTGGTAAATACAGTGGCCCCCAGCATTCCGTGAATAATAGGTTTTTTGAAAGAGGTAGTCGTAGCATATTCGGCATCAAGGTGAATGGGATTGTTATCTCCCGTTAAATCTGCGAAACGCTGTACCTCATCCTGAGTAAATTTGAATGCGTATTCAAACGAAGAATCAACAACAGGTTCTATTTGCATAATGATCATGATGATGTAAAACAAAAGAAGCCGCCCATCCGGACGACTTCCTCTGTTTTATGTATATGAATTTTAATCTTCTGTTTCTTCTGCCAAAACGATTACACCATCCGCTTCTCCATCAGTAACCTTAGGAGCCCTGGCGTTATTCCGCTTATCCTTAAATTTTTTAACCTGAATCTTTAGAGTATCTATTGCTAAATCAGTAGCTTCCTCAAAAGTCGTCCCCTGTTCTCTCACAAACATCGTACCACCCGGAACGTAAAGTTTTACTTCAAGAAGCTTAGTATGAAGCTTGGCATTATCACTTTTATCGAGCCTAAGGAATACCTCTCCACTTGTTATTCGGTCATAAAATGTATCCAGTTTATCTAATTTTTGCTGAATGAAAATCAACAATTTGGGATCGGCATCAAAATGAATTGCTTGCATCTGCAGTCTCATAAGCACATTGTTTTAAGGTAAAACATATTTCCATCCGCTGTCAAAACATCTGTGCCCCAATCCTGAATACCTTGGAATTTTGTAAAAACTAAGAATTTAGAACCTAAGAAAAGCATCAGATTTGCTTCAACGGTAAATTAAATAAAGGGAAATAATAACGCAATGTCAAGAAAACGCACGTGTTTTTGAAAGTATTTATTATGCACTTTAAAGGGGGCATTCGTAGGTCATGCGTCCTCTAAAAGTGTTCGGAAGGATACATATTTGCCAGCATACAACTCGTGGTGACGCTCCTGAAAATCAGCCTGATAATGCGTTTGATAGGCCAGGAAATCTTCCATAGTCAGGAAGCTGAACTGGGTTGTATAGGTCGAACCTTCATTGTCAATTTCGGTCAGCAGCCGGAGCAATTTGCATTCGAGAGGAACACCTGTGGATAGGATTTGAGGAATATGAATGGTCTTCATATAATGCAGCCAATCCTTTTCAGCATCGTAGCTAATATTGATCGTAATGTTGTAAATGATCATTTCTCTGGTGGAATATAAGTAGTGGGCAAATATCTGCTTAATATCTTAATTTTGCTTGCTTGTACTTATTCACCATATCTTATCCATTATGAATGCTCTTTTACGTGCCCACTCGGGACTTCGCTATGTAGTATTGGGACTTTTAATCGCGGCCATTTTTGTGGCCTATTCCAATTGGAAAAGCGGCAAAGATGGAGACAGCAAAATATACCTGTTTGCCTTAATCGCAACTCATACCCAGCTGCTGATCGGATTAGTACTTTATTTTATGAGCCCGAAGGTCGATTTTAAACAACTTAAAGTAGATGTTTTCAGGTTCTATTCGATTGAGCACGTGTTAATGATGGTCATTGCCATCGTACTCATCACAATAGGACGATCACGTTCCAAGAAAATGGTGGGAGCCGATAAGCATCGGACAGTGCTCTATTTTTATGGAATGGCGCTTGTTATCATTTTGGTTGCTATCCCCTGGCCATTCAGGAACCTCGGATCAGGATGGTTTTAAGGCAGATGGCAGTCGGTTTCGGCGATCGGTTTATTTTCTGAAAAAGGCCGATTGCCGACGGCTGATGTTTTAATGCTATCCAAACAAATCACTTGAAAGATAACGGTCTCCCCGGTCGCAGATGATAAAGACGATAACGCCTTCTGTGAGTTCTTTTGCAAGCTGAATAGCTGCCCAAGCGGCTCCTCCACTACTCATACCGGCAAAAATGGCCTCCTCCCTCGCAAGTTTTCGGGTCATCATCACCGCGTTTTCCTGGGTGACTTCCATTACCCTGTCCACGCGTTCTCTTTCAAATATTTTCGGTAAATAAGCAAAAGGCCATTTTCTTATGCCAGGAATGCTCGACCCATCTGTTGGCTGGCAGCCAACAATTTGTATGTCATTGTTTTGTTCCTTCAAATAACGGGATACACCCATAATGGTGCCGGTGGTGCCCATGGCCGAAACAAAATGCGTAATTTTCTGATTGGTATCCTTATAGGTTTCCGGGCCGGTCGTGCGATAATGTGCTTTCCAATTGTCGGGGTTAGCGAATTGGTTCAGCATGAAGTAATGATCAGCAGAGGCTTTCTCATCCGCAAAATCCCTGGCACTCTCCATGTTTTCGGTTAAAATGACCGTAGCACCGTAAGCCTCCATGGTAAGAACCCGCTCTTTGGTGGAACTTTGCGGCATGATCAACTCTATTTCCAGATCAAACAAACGAGCGATCATTGCTAATGCAATGCCAGTATTTCCGCTGGTTGCCTCGATCAGCTTCATGCCCGGTTTTATTTCCCCACGATCCAATGCACCCTTGATCATACTGAAAGCGGCACGGTCCTTCACACTTCCGCCAGGATTATTCCCTTCCAGTTTTCCGAAAATCTTTACGTTTGGATTGGGGTTTAGCTTTTGTAATTCAACGAGCGGAGTGTTACCGACTAGATCAAGCAGTGAGGACATTGGATAAAAATTCTTGTTGCAAAAATTAACAACAGAATAGAAAGAATAGTTACTCTACTCGGGTGATGGATTGCAAATATAGGCTAATTACTTTGTTGAAGTAAAAAATGCCAGGGTGCCAGCAAGGAAGGTCACAATAGAACTTCCATGATCGCCTCCCGGAATGGTAATCAACTGAATATCCGTCGCGCCCAATCCCTTCATGGTCGTATAAGCTTTTTGAGAATTGAAGTAAAAAACCAATTTATCTGCGTCGCCGTGAAATAGCCGCGTAGGGGTTTTTGGTTTCCAGTTATAAACATCATTGTCGCCGATCGCATCTATAAAGCCTTTATCAGTACCATCATTAAGCCCTTTTTTAAACGAGTCATTCAGAATGGTGTCGAAACTCTTGTTAATGTTGGTACTTGTACCGGTGCTGGAAATCCAACCATCGTAAGGAGCTTTAAAGTAGTAAGAGGTAGGACGATTGAGTTTATAAATTTTGTCGTAGGTCAGTAAAACCCAGAGATATAGCGAATTGTAAGACGGGATTCCATGCGTCCCGCTATTGATAATGTATTTCATGAAGGCCGTTTTGTCGTACGCTCCGGCCCCGCAGCTGGATGCTCTCAGATTAAACTCGGCCGACGCCTCCTCTTCTATTTTTTTCTGAAGCGACATCGTGGCGTATCCGCCTTCGGAATAACCCGCTACATATAATTTTTCATCCCATTTCACCGCCGTCTGGCCTTTCAGGAATTCCTTTGCTGCACGTAACATATCCAGAGTTGCCGACGCAAGGCTTGCCCTGTGCTCATAAGGATGTGGATAATCTTTGGAAGCGCCGTAACCAATGTAGTCCGGATAAGCTATGATATAGCCCATTGAACCAAATAAAGAACCGAAAGATGCAGCCTCACTGTTCTCGCCAAAATTGGACGGGGCGGATGCATCGTCGCGGATGGTACCATGCTGAACGCTGATCATGGACGCAGGCAGATCCGTAATTGGAAGGATCAATGCGCCGGATGCCGTAATATCGGCGCCATCGATATTCTTGGTTTTATAGGTGATCTTATAAACTTTCACACCATTTTTAACATAACCAGCCAGCAGTGGATTAAGCGCATTGGCCTTTTGGCTAACCTGATCTTTTGAAAGTTCGGTAATGGCAGTGTTCTCCTGCAGATATTTGTTTTCCTCGACAGGATCAACAGGAGCAGGATTATCTGTATTGCAGGAATTGAGTAAGAGAAGGCTCCAGAGAAGCAGAAACGAAATATTTCTCAGATATAGGAGAGAAGTAAATTTTTGCATAGGTCAAATTACAGGTCAACGTCCGGGATACATAACGAACGCTGACCAGTTTTCGATGATTAATTATTAGTTAAATTTTACTCATATACCAGTTGATCATCCGGGCGGTTGCATCCGGTCGCTCCACCATGCCTAAATGTCCAGCTTCTGCAAGAATAAACGGATAGCTTTGCTTGGGGTAATCCGACAAGCTAATTACACTTTCGAATGGAATCAGTTTGTCCTGCATCCCGATAATAAATAAGACTGGAAATGGCAGTGAAGTTAAAACAGCCGTCCGGTCGGGGCGGTTGCGCATTGCGATCATACCCGCAATGAGTGCATCAGCAGGAAGCTTTCCAAAAGTTGAAATGTGCGCATTGACATTTTCGGGATAGAGTTCTTTGTACCGATCACCGAACATATTGGGGGCGGAGTTCTTTATGAAAGAGGCTGACCCGTGATTTCTTAGCAGATCCGCCATTTTATTTCGCTGCTGTTTTTTCGACTCATCATCCGCAAAGGCAGTGGAGTGAAATAAGCCAAAACCTTCGAGCATATCGGGATACTTTTCGGCAAATGCGAGGGCAATGTAACCGCCCATCGAATGCCCGATCAATGTGCATTTGGTGATCGTGGTGTTGGTCAGAAGCCGGTGAAGTTCATCAGCATAATCCTCCACGGACTGACAAAAAGTGAATAGCGAAATATTAGGTCTTACAATGGTAAAGTACTCGTTCAGAGCGGCATCTACACTATCCCAGATGGTATCATCCACGCCATGGCCATGCAATAAGACCAGTGTTTTCCGGTGTAAATTCATATATTTTGGCTTTCAAGGTTGAGAACTTGTTTGCCTAAATATACATAAACCTGATACCAGTTTTCCCTTAATGGCCAACTTTCGCCATTTCTTCCTCGCGAAGTGCACGCCTTAAAATCTTACCCACATTGGTTTTAGGCAATTCGGCCCGGAACTCAATTTTCTTCGGACATTTATAAGCTGTGAGGTTTTCTTTGCAAAAAGCCCTGATCTTTTCTTCGGTAAGTTCCGGGTCTTTCTTCACTACATATATTTTCACCATCTCTCCTGATTTCTCATCTGGAATGCCAACGCAAGCCACTTCCATAACGCCCGGACATTGCGCTACAACGTCCTCCACTTCATTGGGATAAACATTGAAACCGGAAACCAGGATCATATCTTTCTTTCGGTCGACGATCTTGAAAAATCCATCTGTATCTTCTATTCCAATGTCTCCAGTTTTGAACCATCTGCCGCTCGCGTCTTCCAGGAAAACCTTGGCAGTTTCATCCGGGCGGTTGTAGTAGCCTAGCATAATTTGCGGGCCTTTTGCACATATTTCACCCTTTTCACCAACAGCCGCCCAGGTTTCGTCATCGAGCAATATGCGCATTTCCGTGCTTGGAAAAGGCAGTCCGATGGTGCCGCCTTTATGATGGCCATCGAGCGGGTTAACCGATAAAACCGGTGCAGTTTCCGATAATCCATATCCTTCTACCAATGGACAACCAGTCACTTTTTCCCAGCGTTCCGCAACGATTTTTTGTAATGCCATGCCACCCGCTATCGTGATTTTGAGGTCTTCGAAGTCGATGCTCGCAAAATCAGGATTATTTAACAACCCATTGAACAGCGTATTCAGGCCCGTAAAAATATTGAAACGGAATTTTTTCAGCTCTTTCACAAATGCCGGCATGTCCTTAGGATTGGTAATCAGTACGTTGAGGCCACCCCACCTGACCCCGCATAATGCATTGATAGTCAATGCAAACACATGGTATAACGGTAAAGCTGCGATCAGTGTAAGCTGGCCAGATGTTTTTGCATTTTTCATTTTCGACATTAGCCATTCATTCGTCCCTTCTACATTCGCAATGAGGTTCCTGTGCGTAAGCATTGCTCCTTTTGATACACCAGTTGTTCCTCCTGTATATTGAATAAAAGCCAAGTCCAAGCCGGACACATGCGGACGTTTATAGGTAAGTCCTGAACCAATTGACAACGCAGTTGCAAAACTGGTAGCTTTACTTATGTGAAAGGGAGGTACCAGCTTTTTGACGTATTTGACTACCGCATTCACGACAAGCTTTTTAGGAAAGCCAAGCAAATCCCCGATTTCACTGATGATGATATGCTGAATGTTGGTGTTAGCAATGATCTTTTCAAGATTCGCAGCAAAGTTGGCAAGGATGACAATGGCCTTCGCACCGGAATCCTTAAACTGATGCTGCATTTCCCTCGGTGTGTAGAGCGGATTTGTGTTAACGATTATTAATCCTGCGCGAAGCGCTCCCATCATAGCAACCGGATATTGAAGCAGATTGGGCATTTGAATCGCAATGCGATCACCTTGCTGCAAACCAATGCTTTGTAAATAAGCAGCAAAATTTCTGGAAAGAATATCCAATTTTCCGAAAGTGATTTCCGTGCCCATGTTCGTATAGGCAGGCTTTTCCCCATTCTCTTTGAAACTGATCTCCATCATTTCCAGAAGAGAAGCGTAGGCATCCGGATTAATTTCATACGGTATGCCTTCCGGATAGTTTTTAAGCCATGGATAAGAATCCTTTGATATTGCGACCATCATTTACAGTGACAAGGGTACGGAATGTTGCTTTCAGAAAATCAATTTAAACAATTAAGACAAAATTTTATTAATTCAGTACAATTATTTTTTGACAATTTCCCATCGCCACAATAACCCTTCTTCGGGATCATTCACGTCCTCAATCTGTGCAAAACCGATTTTTTCAAGGATACGGGCAGAGGCATTCTCTTCTGCAAGGGTATGTGCTGAGACTTTCCTGACAATGTTATGCGTAAATGCATGATCAAGAAGCCCTTTTGCGGCTTCTGTGCCGAGGCCAATGGTACGATGTGTAGGCATGATCTCGTAACCGATTTCTACCATTCCGTTTGCATCCGGCTCGCCCTTGTACCCGCAGGATCCGATCAATTGATTATCAGGAAGGTATATAACAAGATAAACCCACCAGTCTCTAAGGGGAGGGTGGGCTTTCCAGCGGTGATAGGAGGGAGTAAACGTGTCGCGAAATTCAGTCCACTTCTTAGGGACATTGACGCCCATAACGCGTGCCAGCGTATTATTTCCCATGCGGATCGCATCATAAAGCGTATCATCGCAGGGTACTAGTCTCAATCGGGGGGTTTCAATCATAAATGGTGAAATCAGCCCCCCAATTTAAGAAACTATGAATTGTTTTCGTCAAAACGATCAGTAATTGCCTTCCGGATCGCCTGATGCGGGCGCATTCCCGAACTCTTAGTCCTTGGAACTGCCCGATCAGCAGTAGCATTGGAGCGCGCTCTCAAAGCCAAATTGGAAACGGTCAGATGACTATCGCGCCAGGAATCATATTCTTCTTCGCTCATGACATCCCTACTGACCTTTCCATGTGCATATCCATCTCCAAAGGATTGAATTCGGCTATCTGTCAAAGTTTGCTTACGTTCATTTTCCAATGTATCGATCTCAGCCTTGATCGAGGCTTCTTCTTCCCGAAGTTCTTCAAGCTTTGGCATGACAGCAATGTCGTTTTCGAAAATGCTTTTTTGCGTCATATGCTGAGTAAGTGAAGGTTGTAAAGCCTCAATTTGTTTCAGAATGCGCTTTCTTCTGCGTCTTAACCTTCCCAGCTTCGGATCAATCTGCAGCCATCGGTACCAAAAGCCCTGCAAAACGGGAAGCGCCATCCCCAATGAAACTGCACCGGCAATAGCAAATAGTACCCCACTTAAAACGAAGGAAAGTAACGCCCAAGGGCTGTTGACAAGATCCAGGTTAAGTTGGTCAGAGTTCCGCAATGCTTCCTCAATTTTATTGGTAAGCTCCGGGCTGTTGATTGGCGCACCTGTCAATGGATCAACCGCATTCAGCTGAAGATTTTTCACCGACTTATTGATGGCCTCTTTCAGTTTATCTGTCCTGTAAGCTTCATACCTGAACCAGCCGAGGATGATCAGGGTAACAATCGCAAAGATGGACAAAGTCAGCTTAAAGCCTGCATATCGAGATCTTGCTTTTGGGGACTCATCCTTATGATAGGGTTCCTCAACCAAACGGTCGTATGCTGGTTTCAACAGGATGGATAACATTGCTAAACCAATCGCAAATGCCCACGCTTCATTGCTATTCCGGATATTAAGTGCATAAGCCACAATTTCATGGGAAATAATCAAGTCACCTGCGATAAAGGAAATACCTGCAGCCAGGAAAATCAATCCCGCGATCAAAGAATAGGAAGGAGCCTTTGCTAACCGCCTTTCTTTAAGCTGTCCCGCTTCTATATCGATGTCGGTGACAGAAGTTTCCAGGTTCCGCATTTGCCCGGCGGCATTATTGAGCCCCATGACCTCATTCTGCAGCTTATCATAAGCAATTTTATGCTGCTGTGTCGCTTCCTGAACTTTGCTTTTCAATGTAATAAGCTCTTCTCTTTTCGAGTTAAGCCTTTCCTGAATCCAGTCGTGGTTTACGTCGCTGGACAAAAATGATTCGTATACTTCGCGGTCGATTCCCTCGATTCCTCTGGTATAACCCCGTTGGTAATCACCGCTTTCGTTTGGAGTTTGCTCGTTCATGACCTCTTTTTTTGGTTGATCGATGTAAAATATTGTAAAAACCGCGCCATTGGATGTGTCGCAGTCAAAATGAAAGGTTATTTGCTACCCCTTTGGATCAGGTTCAGCTGGCGTGTTGTAAGCTCATTTTTCATCCTTCTGGCCAGATAGAACTCACTTTCGAAAAGTTTGATAAGCATATCTCTTTTGGCATAAAGGCGGTCACGCTCGGTTTCTGAGCCGCTTTGTTCGCGTAATATTTGCCATTTTTTGACCCTTAATTCATCAATTTCACTCTGCAGGCTCTGGCATTCAGACTCCCAATTGAAGTTGTTATCGGTAAAATCCTGTTGATCCTTCCTGATATTGAACCAGGATTGCAGGTCGTTTCGCAGAACCGTGATATTACTAAGTAAAAGTTTGCCTGCAAAAAGGAAGAGGAAGAAGACAAAAATGAAAAGCGCAAATGCCTGCCACCAGGTTTGATACGTAATGACATTAGCGAATACAAATAAGGCTGTCGCAAAAGGTAAACCTACTTCTTCCAATAAGGCCTTCCAGGTAACCCGTGATTCGGTATCATGAAAAAGCGAGATCCGGCCAAATAAGCTGAACATACCAGCCAGAAAGACGCCAAGCGCAATCCACGAATTGTCGTTGAATACGGGTTTTAATGATTCCCTTATCAAGAAGAAATTTCCTATGCACATGGCAATGCAGAGGGTAATGCCAATGAGCGTTCGGGGTAAATGATGCTCCTGTTCAGTGCGGCTTGCAGGATTTTTTAGCTTTTCCTGCAATTCCTCAATGCGGTTGTTTTTTTGGCCAATAAAGAGGTTTAGTTCCTGGATCCTTTCATTTTGCTCTTCAACGTTTGCAATGTGGCCGGCTGCAAGATTGGAAAAATACTTCTGGATGATGTCCGTTTTCTCGTTCGGGTCAGATTCTGAAAGACCAAAAAGAACGCCCTCGTCGCGAAGCGTATCTTCGTCTTCCAACCAGTAGGGAATCATGATTTCAATTTTGGCATTTTCCTGGGTTTCAGGAACAGGCTGCTGCTCGGCTATCCGAGCAGAAATTGGCAGATTTTCGTTGAAGGCAGCTGGGAGTACGTGAGGGGTAATTTGGGTAGAAGGAACAAAATGTTCCGGCGTCTCAACAGCCTCATCATCATAGTATTGGTCTTCGTCTGATTGTTTTGGACGAAATAGGCTGGCAATAAATTCTGTCAATTTGGCCATAGGATTTCATGGGTTAGCCTGCGATTATCCATGAAAACAGGGAACATAACTACATTATTGTGACGATCGGCTACTAAAAAACGTAACGCGCTCTGAATTAGGACATTTCAAACATCTTCTGTAATGCTTGCCAGAGTTTTTTCTTGAGATTACGGTCTGCTTCAATTACCACCAACGGATCGGTTAACAGAAACCATATTCCATCGACAAGCTTAGGGGTATAGGGTGCTAGTAACAAGTCAAGGTGCAGCCGGATCAGCGGAACCCCAAAGGTGATGAAGAAATGGGTTTTCTTTTCGGAAAGCACTTTTCTCGCATCCTGGGTAGGTAAAAAACTGAAATTTAAAACATCAGTAGTTTCAACAGCATGACCAACTGCTTTAAGAATGTTGTCGAGAAACAAAGCTTCAGAAACAAGCATCCCCTGCTGTTTCGGCTCATCCAGCAGGATAAGTACCTTATGTTTTAAAGTTGGGAAAACTTGCTGTGCAATATTTGGAACTACCTCAGGACGGCTTGGGGTGACATCAGGTTTACGCTGTACTTCCAAAACAGCAGCAGCCGGTTGAAGTAGTTTTTCATTCTCTCCGGCAAATTCCGGCGTTTTAACATGCGTTTCTTCCAATTCCTTTATGACAGGCTCTGCCAATTGAAACAGCGTCTCATTTTGGTAAAGGATTTGAAAAAATGCAGCAGAATTGTTCATTGTTCTAATCATTATGACTTACCCAGGAATATTCCTGACTGGCTCCACATTCCTTTTCTCTGCCTCCTCGCGACGATCTCTAAATTGGAATATTCTATGTTATTGGAGTACTTTTTGAAATGAACAGCCAAGCCATTCTTTACAAGTTCTTTATTCAATATGTTCCCGTCTGGGAGAACGACCTCACCGAGTAACCTCCCGTATTTATCAAAATTTCCAGCATGTTTGATCCGGACAATCCGTCGGAAGCATTTTTGACTGGCAAATTGTTTAGCCACTTTGTAAAACGAGCGGCCGCGTTCGGGACAATTGACATGAAGCAACCTGATCCGTAAGGGCTTGCCCATGCGATGACCTGCTTTTTTCCCTGAAAACAGAAACTTCAGTTCGATTGTATCTCCGTCCTGAATCCCGATTACCTCGGCTCTTAACACATCAGGCAAAACGCTACTGACCGGGATCTGGTAGTTTAAGTCGAATGGCGTGTTTGCTGATCCAACAGTTATCGGCAACCAAAGGAAAATAATGGCAAAAATGGTACTGTAAGTCTTCACACAACTCATTTCTGATCCAACTTGTACCACTTAATGTTTTTCAAAGGCGCTCTCCTGGCAATGCCAACGGTAGGGCTATAATTTTTTTCGAGGTAATCCAGCACTTGTTTCTCTGTTTCGCCCAAATCCCAAAGGTTATGCTTAGCCTGCATCCACCGTATTTTCTGTTTCCATCCATCTCTCGTAAAGCGGTTTTGGATAATCAGTTTGGATGAATGGCAGCTGATACATTGAGCTTTCACCATTAAGAGGTTAGGATCTGAAATGAGGCCGGTTTCAGCGTCTATCTTTAATGTATCAGCGACAATCGAAAAAGATTTTGAAGGAGCGTTAATAGAATTTTTGGTCATAACATTCGACATCAAGCAAACTCCCAGCGACACAAGTATTAATATCTTCATGGTATCCTTCATATTAACCTACTTTAACAGCGATCCTTTCGCAGGAATTGTTCAAATATCCGCCCGGATTCCAGGCAGGCGTTACCATGGGCTGCGCATTGCCTTTTGCATCCGTCGCACGGACCCAAACTTCATAATAGCCTTTGGCAGGAAATTTCATTTTTGTATTCCAATGCTGCCACGCAAGCCGATTGGCCGGCGCTTCCAGTTTGCATTCCTTCCAGGTTGCGCCATAATCGATGGAAACTTCAATTTTTTTAACAGCCAGATCTCCCGCCCATGCGTGGCCACGTAAAGCCAATTCTGTTTCCGGAGCAATCATTGCCCCGGATTTGGGATAAGTAATCAGGGATTTGACAGGCATGGATTCAATAATCTTAAAATATTGATCGGTCTGTGGGACGTCTTCTCCGGGCGCTACCGGATTTTTTGGCATTTTGTAACTGTGCCCATCCATTTTAGCACCATCATGAACCTTATTTCTAACCGATATCCCGCTAAGCCATTTTCCGGACACGGAAGCAGGCCAGCCTCCAATAACCAATCTCAAAGGATAACCATGAAATTCAGGAAGTTGTTTGCCATTTAATTCCCAGGCGAGCAGGGTTTCATCTTCCATTGCCTTTGCAATAGGAACGCCTCGCGAAATGGATTCTTTTTTAGGATCCTTGCTTAGGTGTAAATCTTTGCTGTGATAGCCAATGTAAACGGCATCGCCTTTCACACCTACTTCCGCCAGAACGTCTTTCAGGCGAACGCCCGTCCATGACGCGCAGTGCACAGCACCCTGCCCCCACTGATTTCCGGAAGCCTGGGGCTGAAAACCCGACCGGCCATTTCCACCACATTCAAGGACAAGTTGGTAAGTATAATGTTTGAAGCGTTTTTTTAAATCGGCAAGGGTGTAGGTTTTAGATTCATTCACCGATTCGCCGTCGATGGTCAGAGTCCAGGTGTTTGTGTCGATTTTTTCAGGAACCAGGCCGTTGTTACGAATAAACATTTTCTCAACAGGCGTGATCTTATCGTCCAGCAAATGGACCGGCGATTCTACATTCCACGGCTTATCTCCCTGAACGATCATTTCCGTGCTTTTCCCTTTTAAAGCATCGCCCTCATCCAAAAGCCTTGGCAAATAATTGTCCGGGATTTTGTTAGCAAAAGCAATATTGCTGCTGATTACGGTACCTATTGCGGCCATGCCGCTATGTTTTAGAAAAACTCTTCTGTTCAGGGCGGGCCTCATTAGCAGGTTGCGGAAAATAGGTGTAACATGAGTGTCAAATTTACATAAACGATATTTGTTAACCACCCATTGATCCTGCCTTCTGAAAAATTTGGGACAAAAAAAGAGGTTGCCGGAAAGGCAACCTCTTGTGATTTACAGAATAGTGTGTACAACACTCAGAACATTACGCTCACTTAAAAAAGTGTATGTATACGTTCAACAGGGAGAATTTACAATAATGCTATTATGCTTTGATGAATGGTCCTGCAATTGCAAGTACCGCTTCTTTCGTCAAAGGCTCGTCGAATGCTTCGGTGACAGCAGCATCGCTTTTCGATGCCAGACCTTTAAGGTCTTTACCACCCTGCATCATATTTTCTTCTCCTGCATAAATCGCAGGAACTGCACCTTCTTTGCCGGTAATCCAACCTTTCATAGCTGGGTTAGCAGTTACAGTAGCAGCTAGTCTACGGGTCATTGCAGCATGGCGCGCTTCCACAGAGTGAACTTGCAATGCATATTCAAGAATCTGAGGATCAGCCAGTAATGCGCCAGCTTGTCCTTTATAAGCTCTTACGCCGGTATCTTCTAATGCGCTCGAAACAGTCACAAATGTTTTATAATTTGTAAATACATCAGCGAATGCGCCACCATATTTGAAGTCAAAAGTAGGCTTAGCGATTGCTTTTGCACCCAGTGCTTTCACAAGAAATGCAACGTGCTGCGTTTCGTGCTTACCTATCTGCGTGAAAATCACCTTATCCGATGCAGGGATCAAATTGGCTGCCGCGTTACCTGCTTTATAGAATTCATCTTCCAGGTATTCAAGCGTCAATGCGTAGTTAAGTACGTCAATAGCTGCTGCTGATTGTGCAAATGCCTTGTTAACGACCGAAGCAAAGAAAGTAGGAACCGCAACCTGTGCAACCTTACTCCCTATTCTGTTCATGAAATGACGGCGGGTTGCAAATTCCATACGTCCTAGTGCGTCCCCATCAATTCTTTGAAAATCATCTATTATTTTGAAAATATCCATTGTTTCTAATTCAGATTAATGTTGAAATTATTTACCCACATTGGCTCCTGTGATAGAATCCGTTACATAACCCTTTACAGCTGCAAGGATATCGGCAGGTGCAACAGCTTTGTCCATACCATTGGCGTCTAAAATGTCGTCTCCGGCAAAATCAGCTGATTTTGGATTAATAAGGTCACGGATAACAGAAGCGTGACGGGCTTCAACCGAAACAATTTTTCCGGCAAGCAGCAAGTAGCCACCATCTTTAAGAAGCTTGCCTGCACCATTGTACGCAGCAACACCAGTGTCTTCAAATAGTTTAGCTGCGCCTAATACTGCATCTCTTTTTGTGAAGTCAATGGTAGCGAAATTTGGGGTGAGACCTTTGATCGCCTTATCTCCCAATGCAGCCTTGAAAAAATCGCGGTGAATTACTTCGTGGTCACGAATGTCAGTAAGGATTGCCCTTTCTGCATCTGTAATACCTGCGTATGGCGTTGCGATAACCTGAGTATAAAATGCAGCTTCTAATTGTTCAAGAGCGTATGCATAGTTTAAAACCCCAATGTCACCTGAACCCAGATCAACTGCGTCACCTGTTCCTGGAATCATTGGATCGGGATCATCATCGTTGCAAGCAGCACTTATGACAATGGTTCCCAGGGATGTAGCCAGTCCGGCGGAGCGCAAAAACAAACGTCTGTTAACGACTGACGTGATTTCCCCATCCTCTTTACCGGAATTGTTCTTTGATTTTACTAATCTGTTCATAGCAATAGTGGTTACTAAGTCTCTTCTCGTTCGTCGAAAAGATTATTTGATGAGACCTACGACCTTATTTTTGCTTTAGATCAGAAATGAAAAGAAAAATGGCTTTTTTGATTTGCAGAAGGCATTAAAAAAACAAAAAGAGCCTATTTCTAGACTCTAAATGCTTTCAGACTAACCGATAACATATATCAAATAACGTTGAGCAAAAATGCGATAGGGGAAGTTAACTCAATGGATGTATAGTGTAAAATATATGTTGATTTGTAGCAATTGTACGACAAAAATATTCGCAACTATTTTAATTCAAATATAATGGATAATGTTTCGTTGCCGAAATATAAATCAAAAAAATTTTGAATTTTTTTGAGGTGCATCGATATCCTATCGTTAATTGAGGTATTAACTTAGTAAAATTCTGATGTTTGATATAACTTAGAGTCAGCTTACCATCCATATCAAACTTATGAAACGTACAATTCTGGCAATCGCTTTATTAGCCTTAACCGGTTCGGCACTCTCAGCGAAGCCATTGCAAGCATATCTTATCAGCCAATATAATGATGCAGACAAGGTTGCGGTAAGACCGGAGGATTTGCCCGAAGCATTAAAATCAACACTTGCTGCGGAATATCCCGAGTGGAAAGTGAGCAGCGCTTTTCTGGTCATCAGGGAGAATAATGCGCAGTATTATGAAGTCAATATCAAAAAAGGAGAGGAATCAACGACCTTAAACCTGGATAAGTACGGAAAGAAACTTGACTAGGATCTGCGCTGAAAAATCTTGGTTTTCGCAACCTTAAAAGCCGGAGATTTCTCCGGCTTTTGGCTTTTGCTTTTATAATTTTACATTTACCTGCTCGTTAGTAAATATTTATTTCCCGATTTCTTTCAGACCCCATGGCTCAACTGCTCCTCGTAGAAGACGATACCACATTTTCTAAGCTGCTTTCCAATTTTTTGGGGAAACATGGGCACCAGATAAAGGTTTGTTCTAATCTGAAAGAGGCGAAAGAAGCCCTTAGCCACAATCCGGACAGACCATTTGAAGTGTTAATGCTTGATTACAGATTGCCGGACGGTAACTCTGTCGATTTCCTCAAAACGCTTCGCAGCGAAGGTAACCGGACGGCTGCTTTTATTATGACATCTTTCCACGACGTACGCACCGCCGTAACCGCCATGCAGATCGGCGCTTTTGACTATATCACCAAGCCGGTCAACCCCGAAGAGCTATTGATGGTTTTAAGAGAAGCACTTAGCAAAGGGGACGCAACAGGCATCAAAACGGCTGTAAAAACAAAAACCAGTGTCAAAACAGATAAGCAATCACTGGATTATATTGAGGGCAAAAGCAAAATTTCCAAACAACTCTATGAATACGTAAGGCTTGTTGCACCAACCGATATGTCGGTGATTATCCAAGGCGAAAGCGGTACTGGGAAGGAACACGTTGCCAAATCCATTCACAAGCTCAGTAAGCGCGCAAACGGGCCATTTGTCGCAATTGATTGTGGATCATTATCAAAAGACCTAGCTGCGAGCGAGCTTTTTGGTCATAAAAAAGGATCATTTACGGGAGCTTTAATGGATAAAATGGGGCAGTTTGAAGCAGCCGATGGCGGTACCATCTTTCTGGATGAAATAGGGAATTTGGGATACGACGTACAAATAAAGCTGCTCAGGGCATTGCAGGAGCGTATTATCGTACCTATTGGCGCAACGCAGCAAGTGAAAGTGGATGTGAGGATTATTGCGGCTACCAATGAGGACTTGATGGCGAATGCGGCTACCGGCGATTTTAGGGAAGACCTTTATTTCCGGCTGAACGAATTTAAAATTGAAGTACCGCCGCTGAGAAAGAGAGGCGAGGATCTGGGAATTTTCATCCAGTATTTCGTAGATAAGGCAAATCAGGAATTGGATCGGAATGTGAGGGAATTGTCCAAAGAAGTGATGGATGTTTTTCAAAAATACGACTGGCCTGGTAACCTGCGCGAGCTTAATAATGTGATTAAAAGGCTTGTGCTGCTGTCAAAAGAGGAAATTGCGAATTCAAGCGCACTACCTGCCGAAATGATCACATCCATGGAGGATCAGCAGAAACCTGCGGGTTCGGATTTGAAAGCGTTGCAGGAAACGCATGAAAAAGAAATGATAGAAAAAGTGTTACAAGAAGTACGTTACAACAAGAGTAAGGCTGCAAAACTGCTTAACATTGACAGAAAAACACTTTACTACAAAATTGAAAAATATCACATTGAGTAGGCGAGTGCCCTTTCCTGTACCTGTTCGATAATTAGCCGGGCGTTTTCAATCACATTTTTCATCTCCTCCAAAGAAACTTGTGCCGGCGTTTCCCTGAGAGCGATCTCATAATGCCTGAACCTGGCAGAAAGCTCCTTTGCGCCAATCTGGCCCGTTCTTCCTGCCATCCTGTGCATCAGCTCCTCAACGGCGTTAAGTTCGTGGTTTTTGATATGGTATTGCAATGCGTTTATATCCTTCCGTGAGTCTTTTACAAACTGGTCCAAAATCTCCTTTAAAAGGCTTTCATCGCCAAATGTCATTTCATTTAATGTAGTAAAGTCAATTTCCTCTTCGGGTGGCGAAAGGGTTTCGATGAGAGGCACAGACGAAGATTCGAGTAATTCAAGCAATTCCTTCGAATGGAATGGTTTCATCAAATAACCATCAAACCCCATGTCTAAAAGGTTATCCCGCTCTTCCGGCAGCGCTTGTGCGGTCAGGACAAAGAATTTAGTGTCTTCTGGGACAGACTTGCGAAGACGGTTGCACATTTCGGCACCATTCATCCCCGACATGCGCATGTCAGTCAGCACAAATTTGACCTGGTCATCCCACGGTCTGCTCAGGACTTCTTCCGCTGAGGAGAACGATGTGTGTGGTATCCCATTCATTTGCAGAACCGACGAACACCATTTCAGAATAAAAGCGTCATCATCCACCAGCCACACTTTTCCGGTGATGTTGTAACTCCTTTCCAGTGTTTCCTCCGCTATCTCTGGCGTTTCAGCTTTTTCCATGCTGGTTGTAACCGCAAAAGTCGTGCCCTGTCCCGGCAAGCTCTTCACCTTGATTGTGCCGTTCATTCCCTCCACAAGGGCCTTTACAATGCTCAGGCCAAGGCCGGTACCGCCATAGCGCCGGGAAATGGAAGAATCGGCCTGCTCAAACTGTTTGAATATCCTTTGTATTTGGTCAGGCGATAATCCGATACCGGTATCGGATATGTGGTATTCTATCTGTATTTCGTTGCCAAAGTCAACACCGAACACTTTCAGGAAAACTTCTCCATTGTCGGTAAACTTGATCGAATTGGTTAGCAGATTGTACAAAACCTGGCGCAAACGGAATGGATCACCATTCAGATATAAGTTGGCCGGAAGTGAATTTTCCAGTCTTAGAATCAGCCCTTTGGAGATTGCCGTAGGCCGTAATACCTGGATTACTTCGTTCAATAATGGATTGATAGCAAAAACCCGGTCCTCAAAAGTAAACCTGTCCGAGATAATCCTGCTGTAATCAAGTACCTCATTCACCAGATAGAGCAAATGTTCAGAGGCTGAATGCAATGTTTCCAGATCCTGTTTTTTTGGCTTTTCATCTTTTTTGAGCGCTTCCGTGTAGCCAATAATGGATTGCAGCGGCGTCCGGATCTCATGGCTCATATTTGATAAAAACCGCTGTTTGGCCATACTGTGATACTCGGCCTCTTCCTTCGCATCTTCCAGCTCGCTCCGATACCGATTGCTTCTGGTAATGTCTGTGGAAATAAAGTAAGCAAGTAATGCAGTTAGGAAAAAGAAGCCGAGCATAACCCATTCCAGCTTTTCAACATTCTGCTTTGCAGAAATTTTGGCAGCGTCGCTATCTTCAGCAGATTGCTTCAAAACCTGTCCCTCTACTTCCTGCATCACATCCAGCAGCTGCGTTACCAGTGAGTTTCCGGCAATGGCGAGTTCCTGTTCCCGGTCTACAAAACTGGTCGTCCGGATCTTTTGCGATTTCTCAATTGCGTGGACAGCCTCTCCCACTTTTTCAATGGTACTGTCTTCCTGGGCAACCGTAATGGTATCGACCTGAATATTAACCTCTTGCTTCTGTACAACTTTCGAAGGTTCGACCGGTGCTATCTTTTCTTTTTTTGAATTTTTAAAAACCCGGTTAAAAAAGCCTTTTTTCACAGTTGCTTTTTGTGAAGAATCGGGCAACTCTGTGTAGACGGTGGTTGTAGTGGTTCTTTTCTCTGTTTTAACAACTGTGCTGTCCGGTTTGAGTTTATTGGTTGTGATAAGTCCCGATATCGATTTTACCTCATCTTCCAGATCTTTATTGTTGACAAGCTTGGAGCGGACTTTCACATAGTTTCCGTATATCTTTTCTCTTTCTTTAAGAATGGTTTTCATCGAATCGATGCGGATAAGCTGCAACTCGTCGTCTACACTGAGATCGCTTAGCGAGTCAAGGCTTGCTATTAGTTGTGCCGATTGCGCCAATACCTGGTCGTTTTGCTCCTCTCCCTTCACCGTGCGACTATTTTGGAGCTGATCCAGTTGGAGAATATTCTTAAAGATCTTGTTGACAAGCCTTAATTTATCGTTGGGGGTTGACAAAACATCCAGTTTTGTAAGCATTTCATTGAAAGCAAGTTTGCTTATCGCCCAGGAAGCGCCGAGCGCCAATGTGGTTATGAAAAATCCGAGGAGGACTTTGCCCTTAACTGATTTCAGAAAAGAAGGATCGCGGAACGTTGGCATAGTGAACAAGCAATATACAATTACAGCTAACGCCTTTTAAAGAGTAAAACGTGCAATGGCCTTGTATCTGTTTGATTGATAATGTGAAGATAATGTATTCGTAGCGAATGTGGTGTGCTATAATAAAACGAAAAAAGCTGTCCTCATGAAGCACAGCTTTTTCGTAAGATTTATTCAATTGCTTTATATTCAGCGAATTCTATTTGCCCAGTGAATTGATCCAGGCAGCAATCTTCGCAGCTTCGGCCTTCGGTACTTGCGGCATCGGGGCCATTGGTGTAGCAAAATCCGGCCAGTTTTCTGGTTTTGGATTGTAGATCAGATCAACGATCTTGTCATTGCTGTACTTGCGTTTAGCGACATCCGTGTACGACGGACCTACTACTTTTTTATCCGCTGCATGGCAGGCAAGACAGGTGTTTTTTTCCAAAAGCGGTTTTACTTCGGCAAAGGTTGGTACTTTGGACGATGACGCTGTTGCTTTTCCTTTTCCGTCAGGAGAAACATGTTCTTTTTCGGTAGTAGAACTTGCAGAAGCGGATGCACTACCGGATTGGGTCCCGCCTGATCGGGTTGTCTTCAGTTCCGAAACTTTCAGTTTCTCGCCGTCGGGAATGTTGTTCAATGTGTAATAGGCATCCGGGTGAACGAGCGACCAGCTATTGGTTGCTGCGCGAACACCTTCTAATTGAATCTTGTGTACATAATACTGTTTCATATTGTCCAGCACAATGCGCACTTTCTTATTGTCATCGGAAACTTTCACGCCTGTAACTTTCACTTCATTCAGATTGATCTGAGGGCTTCCGTAAACAGGATAATGTTTATAGATATAGTTGCTGACTTTATAAGAATCAAGGTCTTCCGCTGATTTACGATCAACCGGCATAGTGAATTCTATTTCGAATCCGTCAGGCTGCGCTTTTACGGTATACATTTCAAAAGGCATCTTTCCATTCCACACCAATCGCTGCAATCCCTGGTTAGCGTCCCCAGCCGATCCCCAGCCACGGTTGGTTTCTCCAACAAACATAGAGCCGTCCTTATCAAAGGCCATTCTCAACACTCCGGACTGAAACCCGCTGCGGAAACCAATGCTGGCACCTTGATACTCCCCTTTTACTTTTTCGAGCACAACCCGCATAATATTGCTTTGCCCCTGGTCACCAACAAAAACCTGACCCGTGAACGGCCCAAAATTTCCGCTTGTATTGTCCATAATCAGCTCCGATGTAGATACACCCTGAACACCATAAGGCAGCCAAACTGCTGGCAGCTGCACCATATCATATTTTTGTTTCAACTGATAAAGAAATTGCGGCTCCTCATTTCTTGTATTTTCAGGTTTGATAGCTGCACCTTTATCGTCTTTGGTTTGCCGGTTGTCGCGTTCGGCGAAAAACTGCTTCTCGGTGAGTTTAACGGGTGAATTAGGCAGTCCAGCCCAACGTAAACCAGCCGGGTGGCCCATAAAGCCTCCTTTTTTTACCTGAAAAATCCCACCCGTGCCCATCCAGTCGCCCTGGTTGTCAGTATAGAACAATTCACCATTTAACATGCTGATACCTGCCGGGGAACGTACGCCCGTTGCATAGGGCTCATATTTTCCATCATTGGTAATGTGAAAAATCCATCCGCGACCGGGAACACGGCTTTCGCCTCTCCACCATTCCTCGTCACCAAAAGCAACATTGCCACTTACAAAGAAGCTGCCATCTGGCGCCAGTTTTGGTCCGAAAGAATATTCATGATAATGTCCTGATAACGGCCAGGCGTACACGGTTTCGTAAACATCCGCCTTACCGTCCCCATTTTTATCAATCAGTTTGGTCAACTCGCCGCGTTGTGCGCAGTACAATGCACCTTCTTTATAAGCAAGACCGAGAATTTCGTGCAAACCAGTCGCAAATTTTCTGAAATAAGGCGAACGACTGGTCGGGTTATCTACGATCCAAACTTCTCCGCGGCGCGTTGAAATTGCCAATGAACCATTGGGCATGGTGGTCAGCCCGCCTACTTCTAATATGATGCCTTCCGGGATCGGAGGCGTGATAATCTTATAAAAATCTTCTTCTTTGGGCGATTCCTGCGCTCTCAGCGAGGTGAGCGCAACCAAAAGGATTAATGTTAATTGAATTAATTTTTTCATTGTCTATTAAGTTATGACAGGGTTAATCAGAACAGGATTGCATATTTTACTTCACCGCTTCCAACAACCGGGATCAGCAATTCCTGCAGTCCGTCAGCGGTTCTGATCTCTGGTTTAATTGTTTTATCAGCCAGCTGGATATAATACGATTTGTTATCGACCGCGTAGAGCCCATCGGATATTTTTTCAATCGTCGATCCGTCCGCAAGTCGGGCCATCAGGCCAGCGGCAGGCTTATCCACTTTCACAATGCGTTCGAAATATTGATTATTTACAACGGAAACGTAATCGGTAACCGTAGAGCCGAAAGCCTGGTACTGGAATGTTGGAACGTCCATATCATCCAATACATAACCTTTTGGACGGTAGCCACTTCCGGTCGTGTCACTTACCCATTTGGATTTGCCGTTTACTTTACCCAGTATCATATCATCACCGAGCAAGGTAACACTTCCGCGCGGACGGGAGGAACCGTCTCCGCGCTCATGCCACATTGGGGTAGCATCCAGAAATTCGCCTCTCCATACCTGTAATATAGAACCTTTGTCAAGATCGTAAGTATAATGCAGATTGGCCGGGCTGCCTACTGAAATAGCGTGCACAATGCGCTGAGATTTGGCTTTATCGTCTTTCTGGAAATCCATAAAACTGCGGGTAATGGTATTGGTCCCAGCATTGATCAGGATTGGATCGGTTGAACCAGCAGCCATAGCCGAACTTTTGGTATGGTAAGCCACTTCCCTGAAACCAGGGCCATTTACCCAAAGCCCAAGCACCGGGCGCATCCAGCCATCTCTTTTATTGTTGAATATTTCAATGGTATGGTCACCCGCTTTCAGATTGACCACGCCATTACGGAATTCATTATTATTTTTCCATGCAGCGTCGATGACGAATTTACCATCAACTTTAAGGTAAGAATTTCCCGAAGCCTGTAATTTAAAATTGTAATTACCAGCCGTCGGCGCATTGTACCTTCCCGTGTACAGATAAGAATAATTATTATTTTCTTTTAGAATCTCCCAGCTCAGCGCTTCTGATTTTCCCGTTTCAGCGGGAGTAAGTTTGGAAAGGTCTTCTGTTTCCATCAATCCGCCGTAATAGGTTTTGTAGGAAAGCTCAGACAATGTTCCCGGCTTTTGATCAAAATTGTTTACAATGATATTCTTAATCGCAAGAGAACCGTGGTCTCCCTGGATCCGGATCGGACCCATGGCTACATCCTCCGAAAGTGCGCCGCGGGTCGGGCCGCTTACTTCCACATTTTCATGAATAGTAACCCCGTTCAAAACGACCGATAAAAACACTGCATTGGAGATTTTCTTTCCATTTGCATCAAAGCGGGGGGCCTGATAGGATATTTTGATATTTTGCCACAAACCGGGTGCTTTGGCAACATTAAAACGAGGGGCGTAGCCTTCATATCCCTTTTCACCTTCTGGCTTTGCATCATTCCAGCGTTCGTAAATTCCGCCGTTATCGCCGTATTTGGCAGTTTTCTTTCCCCACGAGTCAAAAAGCTGCACTTCGTAATTTCCCTGAAGATAAATCCCCGAATTGGAACCCTTGGTCAGCATGAAATCGAGCTCAATATCGAGGTCGCCATGCTTGAGATTGGAGATCAGATCATATTGATTGCCATACTTCCCTTTCTCATGAAAGCAGGCCATAACGCCTTTTCCAGGTATAGTAATCAATACATTTTCTTTTGAAATGTCAGCGGATGCATTGCCCACGATTTTCCAGTTGTCGGGTTTGGTGGTAAATGCGCTAAGGTCATTAAGGGGGATAGGCTGTTGGGCGTAGGCGGTCTGCGCAACAATGGCTGCCATGCCACAAACTAGCTGCAACAAAGGACTTCTGAGTTTAAACATACTTGGATAAAGCTTTGGTAGGTTTTACATAAAGCCTTCGGGAGTAAGACTCCTCGGCCGAAGGAGGTGCAAATTACGTGATAGAATCCGTATTTAATTAGATGAGAATCGCATTTGTTAATGCTTTTTACCTAATGTTGTGTTTTGATATTATTTCAATGAGTTATTAGACTAAACAGTTACTTTTCAAAATGAAAAAATTAATGCTAACCGCGTTCAGCCTGGCTACTGCCTTTGCTGCTCACGCGCAACTACAACCCACTAAGCAAACACCCGAATCCAGCGAATTGTGGAGCCCGGTTCCCCGTATCGTTACACCAGGTAAAATTTCTCCAAGCCTTTCCGGGTTCAGCGCCCCTTCTGATGCGATTGTATTATTTGATGGAAAAAACCTGGATGCCTGGGTTTCAGGTAAAGATGGAAAAGCCGCTGCTCCCTGGACGGTAGCGGATGGCGCCATTACCGTGGCACCTAAGTCGGGGGACATTCAAACCAAGCAGACTTTTGGTGATTATCAGCTTCACATTGAGTTCCGTACACCAGCAAAAGTGGAAGGTTCCAGCCAGGGACGTGGAAACAGCGGTATTTTTATGCAGGGAGTTTACGAGTTGCAAGTTCTGGATAGCTATAATAATGTTACTTACTCCAATGGTCAGGCAGGTTCTATCTACAAGCAGACAATGCCGTTGGTAAATGCATCGGTTGGCCCGGGCGAGTGGCAGGTTTACGATGTGGTGTATACTGCACCGCATTTCAATAAGGACGGTCAAATGACGATCGCACCTTACATTACCGTCATTCACAATGGTGTTTTGGTTCAAAACCATACCATGATCCAGGGAACTACACCTTATATTGGCCAGCCGACTATAGTACCGCACGGTAACGGACCAATCAAATTACAGGATCATAACAATACGACGAGTTTCCGGAATATCTGGATACGCGAATTGTAGGCGTCCAGCGCGCGGCACCCCGCGCCCGGCTGGAGTTAAGGTACAATATTTTAAAAGGCTTAAACGGTTTAAACATCGTTTAAGCCTTTTCTTTTTTCAGTTATATTTATCAATATCTAAAAATTGCCAGTAAAGCGTATTTACCATGCAGGAACTTGAACCCTACTATAATTGGGAAAAACATTATGTCGCCAGCCACGATGAACGATCTCCTTTTTTCGGCAGGACTTACAATCTGGATTATTACGAAAATGCGATCTACGGTTATTACATACATCCGCTTTGGGACGAAATTGGGTCCGAAACATTATATGTGAAGATCCTTTATGCCGATTATAACAAGCGTTATGTTATCATCGAAATGTTCGGAGAGTGGAACGACACCCTGCACAATGATATCATGTTTTTCAAACGCCAGGTCGTAGATGCGCTGGTCGATGAAGGGATCAATAAATTTATCCTGCTGGGCGAAAATGTCCTCGATTTTCATGGTGCAGAAGACGATTACTATGCCGAATGGTTTGACGATGTAGAAGACGGCTGGATTGCGGCGGTGAGTTTTCGTGAACATGTGGAAGAACAATGGAAGAAATTCAGGCTGGATTACTACATTAATTTCGGAGGTACCCTTCACCTGAATAACTGGCGGACCTTACTGCCGGAACCCTTTTTTGAATTGGTTAAAAATTTGATGATAAGAAGGTTAGAGTAAAAGAAAGGTAGCCGTATTGTTTGCACCGTTGCCAACTCCTTTGTAGCTTTCGAATTCATCCTGTTCAACTTTAATTACCATAAAACCCATTCCCCATGCCAGAAAACGACAAACTAGTTCCGGACGATTCAGAGAAATCACTGGAAAATAACGCCGAAGAACTGAAAGCAACAACAGCCGAAGCGAAAGATGAGATTGTGGAAGAAGTGCTGGAAATTAAAGATGAGGCAGTTGATGTAGTGGAAGAAGAAGCGGAAAACGTAGAAGCCGTTGCTGAGGAAAAAGTGGCAGAGGCAGAAGTTGCAGCAGACGGGATCAAAACGGAGGTCTACGAAACATTGGACGATCTGAAAGCCGAAGCGGAGACTAAGGTGGATGAAACCAAAGAAGCAGCATTGGAAATAGAGGGTAATATTTCTGATAAAGTGGACGAACTGGAAACGGATGCTGAGGAAAAAGTGGAAGACGTGAAAATGGTAGCTGAGGATAAAGCGGAAGAAGCGAAAGAAATTGTCGCGAAGATAAAAGATGAGGCAGCGTCCAAAACCGAAGAGGTGAAGGAAGAATTTACAGAAAAAGCGGAGGAAGTTAAAACAGGCTTTGCTGCAAAAGCTGAACAACTTCAGAATGAAGTTGAATTGGGCATTGCTGCCGGCAAAATTAAAGCCGATGAGGTTATTGCTGATCTGACGGAAAAAGCAGGAGAGCTCAAAGAAGCAGCCGCTGAGAAATTTGAAGATTTGAGAGAAGATGCAGCGGAAGCCTTCGAAGAAGCCAAAGTTATTGCATCAGAAAAGTTACTGGAAGCGCAAATTAAAGCTGAGGAATTGAAAGCAAAGGCGACCGAAGAGTTTCATGAATTGAAAGAGGCAGCATCCGAAAAAATCGTTGAGACAAAAACCAAAGCGAAGGGATTTTGGGCCAGATTATTCGGAAATTAATATTTTAAAATGCATCATACATTGTGCCTGATTTTAACTCAAAGTCAGGCACAATGTATTTTCAAGGGCTTAATGGCATAATTTTATAATTGTTTGTGGGAAGAAATTTCTGCATTTGTTCACAAAAAGTTAACCCGATGTCACAATCAACCTTCACAGTTCCTTACCAGCATCCATTTACTCCAGATGCGAAATACAAAAAATCAGTTGCATACTTTTCAATGGAATTTGCCGTAGACCAGGCGCTGAAGATTTATTCAGGCGGGCTGGGTTTTCTGGCCGGGTCGCACATGCGAAGTGTATATGCGCTCAAACAAAATCTGATTGGGATCGGGATGTTGTGGAAAAATGGCTATTACGATCAGGGCAGAAAGCAGGATGGCAGCATGCAGCCGGAGTTCCGAGAAAAGATGTATTCATTTTTAACGGATACAAGTATACGTTTTCAGATTCCGATTATGGGAAAGCAAGTTTGGGTAGCTGCCTATTATCTTGCTCCGGAGGTTTTCCAGTCGGCGCCCTTATTCCTGCTCACTACCGACACGGACGGGAATGACGATAATACCCGAAAAATCTGCTTTTCGCTTTATGATGCGGATGTTTCCTATAAGGTAGCGCAATGCATGGTTTTAGGAATTGGCGGTGCCCGGCTCCTGGAAGAATTACAATATGAGCCGCAGGTTTATCATTTCAATGAAGCCCACGCGGTATCCGCAATTTTTCATTTATTCAAGAAACACAAGAAGGTATCAGAAGTTAAAAAGCGGGTGGTATTCACGACCCACACGCCGGAAGAGGCAGGAAATGAGAAACATGAGATCCACTTTCTGGAAAATCTCGGCTTTTTCTCCGGCTTGAACCTTGAAACTGTTCGTAAAATAAGTGGGATTAAGGATAACATCTTCAATCATTCGCTGGCCGCATTAAGTTTGAGCCGCAAAGCGAATGCAGTTTCGAAATTGCATGGTGAAGTTTCCAGACACATGTGGAAAAGTCATGCTAAAATTGCCCCGATTGACCACATTACAAATGCGCAGAAAAATAGCTATTGGACCGATACTGAACTTGAAAAAGCGCGTATTGATGGCGATAAGGCCAAAATTACCGCCAGGAAAAAAGAATTGAAAGCCATTCTGTTCAAAACCGTGGCGGATCAATGCGGCAAAATATTTGATCCGGAGGTACTTACCATCGTTTGGGCCCGACGGTTCGCTGCCTACAAGCGACCGGATATGCTGGTTTGGGATATTGAGAGATTTAAAAAGTTGATGTCCAATGAAGACCAGCCGATTCAGGTGATTTGGGCTGGAAAACCTTATCCCAAAGATGAAGGTGCGATCAATACATTCAACCATTTATTTTACCTGAGCCATCATTTCCCGAATATGGCCGTGCTAACTGGCTACGAGTTAGGGCTTTCTAAATTAATGAAAGATGGTTCGGATATCTGGCTCAATACGCCGGTTGTGACGCGGGAAGCGTCCGGTACCAGTGGAATGACCGCTGCCATGAATGCGTCACTGAACCTTTCCACGTACGATGGCTGGATTTGTGAATTTGCCAAAGATGAGGTAAACTCGTTTATCCTGCCAGTTGCTGAGGGAGAAGATATAAACAAACAAGATTGCGATAATCTGATGGAAAAGCTGGAAACGTCAGTAATCCCAACTTACTATTGCGATCAGGAAAAGTGGCAAACCTTGGTGCTCAACAGCATGAATGATGTCCATGTGGAGTTCAATTCCGATCGCATGGCGAGGGAATATTATGAGAAGCTTTATTAAACGTCAAAAAAAGAGCCCATTTTAAAAACCTGTCATTAATTGGTAAATTGCTTTCTGAAAAACTTCCAAAAAGGAATCTTCATTATTTTATGAATACGTTAGTGACTTTCAAGGTAGGGGACATTATGAGCGAGGAGGAGTTCTTCCGGTTTTGCCGGATGAACGATATGCTTAACTTCGAGAGGGATCGTGACGGCAATATTATTTTTATGTCTCCAACTGGAAGTTTTACAGGAAGTTTTAATTCTGATATTCTGATCGAATTGGGCGTATGGCTTCAAGGCCGTCAGATTTTGGGAAAATTATTTGATTCTTCGACAGGCTTTACATTGCCGAATGGTGCAGTAAGATCACCAGATGTTTCCTGGGTACCAAGAGAAAAATGGGATGCACTTTCCAGGGAAGAGAAAGAAAGATTTGCACCAATTTGCCCTGATTTCATCATTGAAGTGCGGTCAAAATCTGATGATTTGAAATATCTAAAAGATAAAATGACGGAGTACATTGAAAATGGATGCCAATTAGGCTGGTTGATTGACCGTTTTGAACAGAAGGCCTATGTGTATGCTCCTAATCAAAATATCCAGGAATTCAATAGTCTGAACATTCAACTTTCGGGAGAACCTTTGTTTCCAGGTTTTTTATTAGACCTGGCCGCAATTGAAAAGTCATAATTGACACTAAAGCCCCATTTGCCCGGCCAGAATTGCAATTCCTTCTTCGAAAGAACGTGGTTCGTACCCGAGAACCTGTTTTGATTTGCTTAGATCAAAACCGGTTCTTGGTGGCCTGCGGGCGGGTTGCGTAAAGCTGGAAGCGTCGGTTGGGGAGATCAGAGTAACATTTAACTCAAAATAATTGGCCGTCATAACTGCCATTTCATAAGGGGTAAGGAAATCCTTTCCGGAAATGTGAAAGATGCCTTTTGCCCTTTGATCTGCAATCAGGAAGCAACCCATTGCCAGGTCCTCCGCCAAAGTCGGTGTCCTGAACTGATCGGTTACTACTTTAATTGACCTTGTCTCTTCCAATGATTTTTTAACCCAAAGAATAATATTGCTGCGGCTCATATCGTGCGCAATGCCGTAAACCAAAACGGTACGTGTGATAGCCCAGTCGATTCCAGAATGCATAACCGCCTTTTCTGCGGCATATTTACTCCAACCATAAAAACTGATCGGATTTGGAAGATCTTCCTCTGCATAAGGGCCTGATGTTCCATCGAATATAAAGTCGGTGGATAAATGTTGCAGGAATACATGATACTTTTTGCAAGCCGCGATCAGGTTTTCAACCGCCGTTACATTCAGTTTCCAGCAACCTTCCTTTTCGATCTCGCATTGATCAACATTGGTCATGGCAGCCGTGTGGATCAGTACATCGGGCCGGACAGATTGAATCACTTCCTCGACTTGGTATGGATTGGTGATATCCATTTCCAGGTATCGATAACCCTCCTTCAAAGGAAGCCGATTGGCGCCTACCGCAGTCGCAATGATTTCAAAATCAGGCTTTCCAATTAGCAATTCCACTAATTTTTGTCCCAAAAGGCCATTGGAACCGGTTATTAATGCTTTTTTCTTTTCCAATGCAGACAATTCAGGCTTTGTAATTCCAGCCGTATTTTTTAGTGATTTTCTTCTTCTTCATTTTTTTCACTGAAACCTTCATAGAAACATCTTTTTCCGGCCGGTTCCGTTCGTCTAAATCGACCGAAGCAATTTTCTCAACCACTTCCATACCATCGATCAGCTGACCAAAAACAGTATATGCACCATCCAGATGCGGGGTTCCGCCGATGGTTTCGTAAACTTTTTTCTGATCGTCAGTCAGTTTTCTGGCTGCGCGGGCTTCTTGCTTTTGCAGATCAGTTTTACTCCATTTTCTGCCGTCGACAATGTAAAACTGGCAGCCACTCGATTCTTTTGCGGGATTATTGTCCCTTGCAGCAGCAAGCGCCCCTTTCTGATGAAAAAGTTTAGCATTGAACTCTGCAGGTACTCGGTAACCATTCTCCCCTTTTCCAAGCATTTCGTCAGGTTTGGCATTTTTCGACTCAGGATCGCCACCCTGGATCATAAAATCATCTATAACCCTGTGAAAAAGCAGGCCGTCATAAAATTTGTCACCTGCCAGTTTAAGAAAGTTGGCTTTGTGTTTTGGTGTTTCCTCAAACAGGATAAATCGCATCGTACCCATATTTGTCTCAACAATAACAACCTCATCTTTTTTAGATTTCTTCTGCGCAAAAACACTGACAGAAATCAGGCATAAGACAGTCAGTAATATCGATTTGTGGTTTTTCATAACTTTTAGTTTGCGGCTAGTACATTTTTATCACCAGGAAAAAACTGGAATTTGAGCCCATAATCCTTCCCTACCGAAACATCCTCCATATTAATCCGGACAGATTTATTGGTCCACATGATTTTTTTTCCTTCCTCTTTTGGGGCAGCGTAAGTTTCCGTAAAGTGCTGTTTACCAGCATTCCACAGTTGTTTTGTAGCTTCCGGACTGTTCAGGTACACATCCACTGTAATCTTGTTAACCTTTTTATCGGCAGTGAAAAAGTACTGGACATCAATAGTTTCAAGCTGAGCTGTTTCGGACGTATAACCCAGATGCTCAGTAGTTTCCTCAAACATTTCAAAGGTTTCGGAAGCTTTTACTTTGCTGACCGGGTCTCCAAAGGAAACGCCCCTTAAAATGCCTCCCTCCGATTCGTTGGATTGCCCCATGATCGTATTCAGCAATGCCGATTGATTGCTGTTCAAATCATTGGAGGCGGGTGCAGGCAGGATGACCGAATCGGGTGTTGCGGTTTCCGTTTTTTCATTGGTTTTGGTATCACAACTACTCACCGCGACAGCGATCAGGAGCGCGGATACCCACGTATGGAGACGTTTCATGCGAGTATAAATTATTTTCATTCAGTTAGGTTTCTCGTTTTGTAAAATAGTTATGCCTTCTTCAAAAAAGTCATGTATATCGCAATTTAAAGATATTTCTGTAGTTTGAAAATGCCTCAAAATTCCCTCGCAACATTAAAGAAAAACCGTTGTTCCCCTTTTGCATTGAGCGTTAGATTGAACCGTGCGACAATATTGTAAAAGGTAACTACGTCCAGCCCGGCCCCTGCGCCGTAGAGCATCTTATTGCCCAAACGTGTGTTGCTGAACTCAGGATAGTTGTTTTTGACATATCCGGCATCCGCAAAAGTATTGATATACATAGCCAGCGGAATTGTATTGAACTGCCTCACAGGTATAAACGAAAGGTGTTTCTGGATGGAGAACAGCCGGTATTTTAATTCGTTCTTGATGAGTCCATAACTCTGTCCGTCAACCACATACAGCTCATATCCCCTCACCAGATCATTGCGATAGCCGAGGCCGATCGTCTGCAGATAGGGCTGTCGTTTGGGGAATGAAGCTCGTCCCCGAAAGCCCGTATTGAAAAACAATTTTTTACTAAGTGGAATGTATTTTCGGTAAGAGCCGTAAAAATAGAGCAGGTTAACATCGTCAGAGGGCAGCAGCCCGGTTTTGGAAACCTGCAATCCAAGCGTCTGCCCGGACAGCGCGTATTGTACATTATCCCTTCTGTCGTAGCTGAATGTGTAAGTAAGTTGAAAGTATTTTTGCTCTTTCCGGTTGTTAAGAAGATAATTGGGGTTAAGCACGGAAATGGTGTCAGAAATTTTGCTGTAACTCCACCTCAGGTCCAATGAATGAAAAGTATAGTATTTATTGCGGCGTGTAAAACTCACATAGCTGGTAAATCTTTTCCGGTTAATGTCTTCACTATTAAAGTATTGCAGCTTATCCCGCCAGGTCCTGAATGCAGTGGTTTTGTTAATGGAGTAAGAGGTGCCAATGGTGACTCCGGTTTTCTTCGCCTTATCCAGATATGGTAGGGTATAAGCCAGTTCAAATTTTGGGATGAAACCGAATTCAGCCAGAAATCGCAGTTTATCGGCACGTCCGGTAACATTCCCGTAGCTGAGGTAGACGCCGAAAGTCGTACGCGACAAATCCCGCTTTCTTTCGTACCACCATTCATTGAAATTACGGTCGGCGAGCTGAAAAACGGGTAGAAAGATAAAATACCATCGCTCTTTGACGACGATGCGGATATCGGTGTGAGTAGAATCGAGGCTGGCCTGGGTCAGCAGATCAACCGTCACGAATAAGTTGGTATTAACGACTTTGCGGCGGTCTATTTCCAGTTTTTCTTTCAGGCTTTCAGTAGTAAGCGTATCGCCCGTCCTGATCGCCATTTCCCGCAGGATAATGCCTGAACGCGTTTTATGATTGCCTTCCACAAGGATTTCCCCAATGGTCACATAACCGGTTGAGTCGGTGATAACCGTTTGAGAACAAGCGAATCCGGCAATGGTTAGAAAAAATAATAGAAAGTAAATCTCTTTATAGCACTTCATTCTTGGCTCCCAGGTTCCTTATCGTAACGATTTTTTGACGGAATATGGTGAAAATTTGCCAAAGATGCTTGTTGACCTGTTATTTATCAAAATAGTGGCTGCCGCTGTACAACCTGCGGATTTATTCCTAGTCATGATCTATACTTAGAACGATATGATCAATCCCTCTTTGTAATCCAATCCATCAGGTTAAGCGTTATCACAATAGCTAAATAGACAAAAAAGAAGAAGACAAGTGTATTATACGCCCAAGTGGTAGTTATTACATCCTCAACGTCGAGAAAGTAGATCAGCAATGTGTAAGTGAGCAAATACATCAGAACGCGATTTAAAACTTTGACCGTCTGACGAAATTCCGTCGGCTTGAAGACAGCCACAGAAGTTACAATCATTGCAATTGGAATAATTGTGCTAAAAATCCAGTTTTGCATTTAAGTGTGGGTTATATTGAGTGGCAATTTTCGATTCCAGCGTGCCATTCTGTCCGCATATTGACTTAGATTCTAATAAATTCAGGTAATAATAAGTTAAAGTTGGATTTCTATTTCAATTTTTCGTAGCATTTCCATTTGCTACTTAGCTACAACTGCTAAGCTACCGGTGCAAAGTCAAATCCATGAAGTAATGCAGGCTGATTCTGGGTTGGGTAAATAGTTTGGACTTAGAAATTGCCCAGTTGAAATTGGCGAAATGTCCTAATTCCATATGCCATAAGTAAATTTGTTTTCAATCACGAACGGAGGCTGGTTCCAATTTTCAAAACTAGCATTCAGGTCAAAGTCGAATGTTAATCTGTTATTTTTAGGCTTATATATTTTGCGCTCCTCCGGAGACAAATTATTATAATTTTCAATGTATTGTTTTAATTGTTTTCTTTGATAGGGCGGTATTGGGGCTTTGAATCCTTCATTGTCTCCACAGAATTGAGCTAGCTGTTTTTTGTAGTCGTCATACACCAGGAGATATGTCCTGTCGTCAATCGATTTGTAAAATGAGTAGTTGTATAATTCTTTCAATAACTTATCCTTCTCGATAAAATAGTGAGGTTGTTCTGATAGGTTTAGAAACTCAAACAATATGGCCTTGTTACCCGTCACAATCTCCTGTAAAAATACCTGAGCGGAGTCTCTTGCTTCTAACGATGGCGCTGTAATATAAACTTGGCTGGATGTAATATTCAACAGTGCTATCCTCTTACTTTTATATATTTCATTAGTAGAAAGTATCCCAAATCCTTTCGTATCATCTGCCGAGAATGTCTGTAACGGCCCATTCTTAACTTTGAATTCGATACTCTCCGGACTTTTCGTCCAGCCTTCATCTCTGATCAATCCTCGAATTGGTATCACTTTGATTGGTAATCATGTATCCCTCAACTAATTTGCCTTATGCAAGGAGATTGGGGATTGTATTGGAATGAATTATAAGTGAGAGAATAATTAATTTGAAAAAGTTACGCATGTGTGTAAATGAATTTTTCATGAATGTGTTTTAATGATATGTGTGGAATGAACTAATTGGGTAATGTTTTTTAATTACTGCTTTTGTTTCATGAGAAAGGCATAAGGTTTTTAGTTTGTCGATTGTTAATTGCTTTACCGAACAAATATGAGCATTTTGATCTCGTGGCAACATAATCGGATTTAGGTGTTTTTATCGAAATGATAACTGCTTTATATAAATTCAGGCAATAATAAGATAAAGTTGGGTTTCTATTTCAATTTTTGGTCATATTTCCACTTGCGGCTTATCGGTAATTACAAAATTCCATTTTTGATTTCAATTACTTAAACTCGCCTCCATGACAGCCGAAGGCAACCCAAATATTATTTTAATATTGGGATGGTACAATAGGAAACGCTCCGTGTTTAGAAACGTTTCCTATATATTTTCAATTTATTACCCAATAATAAACCCCTCGATAATCGTCGAAATGAATGGAATATCCTTTGCTGATGGCATGAGCAATGACATTTCCTCTCAATTCGCCTTCCAAATCTTGGAGTTTCAGTATGCCACTTGAATCCATTGCGGTAGTCAATATACTATCCAGAACCACTGGGGTAATATTATAACTAACTTCAAAGATTGGAGCTTCGGAATTTTTCCTTATTTTGATAAACTGAGCATTGCTCAGTTTATCAATGCCACAAAGTATTCTTTTCCTTTCAACTTGCCCAACATCCAAACGTAGATAATTGAATGGTGTCACTAGGGTAAGTTCTTCGTAAGGCAAGCAAAATTCTTTGCCTTCTACGCTTTGAAGTCTTATATAATCGGAAAACCGCCTGGCCTTCGGATAGCGATACCCGATCAAGAACATTAGTAGCTCCAACCTGCCGATATTCAAATGCACCCACATATTTGAAGGTTACGGTCCTGGGCTTGCAGAAAAGACATTGCCTGTGCGATCTTGGCCGAGTCTTCAGGATTGGGAAAGGGTTTGGTCTGTGCGATAGTTTTGAAGGTGGATAATGTGATAAAGAGCAGGGATAACAGTAATGTGTGTTTCATAAATAAATGGGATTGGTGACGAGATATTTCTATTTAGACGTACCCCTTCTCCATCGGTCACTTATTTTTCAAATTATTTTTTCTCCCTCCCAAAAAAGCTAGAATCCTGCATCAATAAAAAAACATCCATCTGCAATAGCCCTTTAATCTGCATCTCACGTATCCAGTGCAGACTAAACCAGCTAACTATATGTCACTTTCCCGGGCTGAAAAATTGATTAATAAACTGATCAGCAACAAACTCTCGGGAGAAGAACTGTCTGAACTTTTGGAAGGCATTTCCAGTGAAAAAGAACAGCAGCAGTACTCCGATGCCTTGGAGATTTACTTTAATCAGCTGTTGAAGGAGAGCAGCTCGAATGGGAAATCGTCGGAAGGATGAAGAAGCTATTAGCTGCGGCCGCCGCGCGGTTAGCTCTTTTTGGTAGTAGCTAATTGTATATGTCGGCGATTCTTAATGAAATGCTGCCGGTTTAGTGCTCTAAAAAAGCATTTACCCATAAAAAAAAGCTAACAGCTAATAGCTAGCAGCTAATAGCTTAAAAACAAATTAACCGTCTTACAATAGTCCATAAGCCCAAACGCCAAGTAATGTAAACGGTTCTCAAAAAATTGGGTTGAATCCGAAAGCGATCCAAGGCTTTGATCATTTTCTCCGTCATATTTTAGACACTAGTTATATAGGATTTCTTTTTTAACAAGCTCTTTCGAAGTATCATGGCAAGTGACAATCACCTTAAATTCAAAAATTATGGATCCAAATTCTATTACTAATCTGCGGCGGATACTCCTGTGTCTGCTGGTTGCGGCGCTGATGGTCAGGCCGGAATTTTCAAATGCTTTTGCTAAGCCTGCTCTGGACAGGACGATTAAAGGAAGGATCACCGCCAAATCGGATGGCACGGCGATGCCTGGGGTTAATGTTGTCTTGAAAGGCACTCAGATCGGAACGAGCTCGGACGCGGCCGGAAATTATTCCATCGCTGTTGACGAAAGCGGCAAAGCAGTCCTTGTGTTCTCCTACATTGGTCATGAAAGCCAGGAAGTAACAGTCGGCAATCAGTCGGTTATTGACATTTTACTGGCCGAAGGAGCGGAAACATTGAATGAAGCAGTCGTGACGGCCCTCGGTATCTCCCGCGAAAAACGCTCGCTGGGTTACTCAGTTGGAGAAGTAGATGGGAAAGAAATCAGCCGCGTAGCGCAGGAAAACGTGCTGAACTCACTGGCGGGAAAAGTTCCGGGTGTGACGATCAGTTCTACCGGCGGTACAGGGTCATCCGTTAGCATGATCATTCGCGGGGCTACTTCATTAAGTAATGATAATCAACCACTTTTCGTAGTGGATGGGGTTCCTATTACTAATACATTGAACAACATCAGCCAGATCGGTAATGACAACCGGGTGGATTACGGTAATGCGATTTCGAGCATTAACCCCGACGATGTGGAAAGCGTTTCCATCCTGAAAGGACCGAATGCGGCGGCATTATATGGTTCACGCGCAGGACATGGTGTTGTGTTAATCACCACAAAAAGCGGAAGCAAATCCAAAAAAATGACCGTTTCTGTTAATTCCAATACGGTTTTTGACAGACCTTATAAATACCTGAACATGCATTCCAAGTTTGCAACGGGTATTCTTCCTTTTACCCCTGATAACAATCCCTATCCGGGTGGCGTGCTGATGATCGATGAAGGGTCAGCCGGAGGTGTCGGACCTGAGCTTGACAAGGGTTATAAAGCAATCCAATGGAACAGCCCTAAAGATGCGCAGGGTAATCCAATTGCAACAGAACTGGTATCGCACCCCGATAATGTGAAAAACTTTGTGCGGACCGGTATAACCACTACGAATGGTGTTTCCATCGCCAATTCAACGGATTTGATGAGCTACCGTTTGTCATATTCCAATATGTCAAATAGAGGTATCATTCCAAATTCTGACCTCTTCCGTAACTCTCTTAACCTGAATTCATCCGTTAAGCTGAGCAAAAAAGTAACGTTAAGCTCCAACATTGATTTTAGCCGAAACAATTCAAATAACCGACCGGCTACAAACAGAGGTGCCAATCCATTGCAATGGGCTTATGCCGTTTCTCCCCATATTGATATCAGAGACCTGAGGAACTATTGGGTACCGGGCCAGGAAGGTTTGCAACAATTATCACAAGGCCCTGGTGACTATAACAACCCTTATTTCCTTGCTTACGAGGTAAACAATGGTTTTGTCCGTGACCGTGTTTTTGGTAACCTCAAAGCCGACTGGCAGATCACGCCGCATTTGAGCTTGATGGGAAGATATTCTTTGGATACCTACCGTGAAGAACGCGAAACGAAGATCGGTAATAGCTATACGAATGACAGCCGTGGTGCTTATGGTATTATTAACCTGTCTAGATTCGAACGTAATGCGGATTTCCTGGCAACTTATAAAAGGGACATCAGCGATTTCAGCGTATCGATTTCGGGTGGCGGTAACACGCGTTATCAAAAAAATACAGATGTTAGTTCTGCTACCAAAAACGGTACAGGGCTGATCATTCCCGGCTTATTCAACATTTCCAACATTGCGCCTGCCAGCCTGAGCTTTGGTAACTACAAGTCCGAACGCGCGGTTTTCAGCGTTTACGGATTAGCCAACTTAGGATTCAAGGACATGGTTTATCTGGATCTTACGGCACGTAATGACTGGTCGAGTACGCTTCCAAAAGCCAACAGGTCTTATTTCTATCCATCGGCTTCTTTGAGCTTGATTCTGAGCGAAATGTTTAACATGAACAATGCGATCAGCCTACTTAAATTAAGAGGTGGCGCGGCACAGGTTGGTAATGATACCAATCCATATAGCTTGCTGGCCACATTGGGCAATTCGGGCGCTTGGGATGGTATAACCCGGCTAAGCAAGTCCGGGCAGATCCTGCTTCCTGATTTGAAACCAGAAATCGCAACTTCTTACGAATATGGCTTAGACCTGAATTTGTTCAGCAACAAATTGCGGTTTGCGGCAACTTACTATCAGGTTGAAAACCGCAACCAGATCATCCCAACGACTCTTCCGGGATCCAGCGGATTTACCTCAAAAAACATCAATGCGGGTCTTTTGGTGAGCAAAGGTCTTGAACTGACATTGGGTGGAACCCCCATTGCAAAAGACGGATGGAGATGGGATATCAATGCCAACTGGTCAAGAAACCGCACAACGATCAAATCACTTTCAGACGGGCTTGATTTCTATACACTTTGGAGAGATGCCAAAGGAGGTGCCTGGACTTATGTGGGCGAGCAGATCGGTGATTTGTATGATTCGGAAATCGTGACGGTGGAGGACAAAGCATCACCTTATTACGGTTATCCAATCCTGGACGAAAACGGTTCATGGCAAAGCATCAGCGCTTCCAATACTCGGAACAAGATCGGAAACTTCAACCCTGATTTTATCCTGGGTATGCAAACTTCGCTGTCCTACAAAGGTTTCAGCCTGAATATGACTTTTGACTGGAGAAATGGCGGTGACTTTGTATCACAAACTTACCGCTACGGCGAGTCGGATTTGAAATCACAACGCTTCCTGGATAACCTGATCAATCCAAACGGAATGACTGGGGATGAGCTGAGGAACTACCTGGTAAATAATGATAAGGTGGTGATCAAAGGCAATAAATTCAACATCGTGGGTGGCCCTACCAAGGAGTACGGCGGGTTTCCTTTTGAATATGGTGGAAATACTTATGACTATGCCGTTTTCAACCCGGGCGTAATTGCTGAATACAATGGTGAAGGAGAAATCGTAAGCTATGTTGAAAACCTTGGCGCAGCTGGTACCAAATACATTCCTTACGGCGACAACTATCCATGGGATTTCACAAGAGCAGCCACATTCGATGCATCGTTTATCAAAATGCGTGAAGTTTCATTGGGTTACGATCTTCCAAGTGCATTCGTGAAACGCATTGGTTTGCAGAATGCGAACGTCGCTGTATATAGCCGTAACATTATTTTGTGGACAAAAGCCAAGATCGGTATCGATCCAGAAATGGCATTCCAGCAGGAATCCGGTGCGCAGGCGGGTACTCAGTTTAAACAAGGGATTGAGCGCTACAATGTAACGCCCTGGGTAATGCCTATTGGTTTCAAATTGGGTTTAACATTTTAATTAAGAACAACATAGTCTATTTTATATAAATAAACTCATGAAAAAACTAATCAAAAATTCCATCATATTCCCGTTGTTGCTGACGACGTTGATCTTCTCTTGTAAAGATCTGACAGAACTCAACGAGAACCCTAACGGTGTAGGTCCGGAGAGCGTTAACCCCAATTTAGTGATGCCTACGATACTGACCGAAGCAGCGAAAAGTTACGTGAACCTGGGTTACCAGGACATTGCTGGTGTGGTTCAACATACGCAGAAAGATGCGTGGTCGAGCGGGCATAATGATTATGACTGGGGCGGTAACCAAAGCTGGAACGGATACTACGACATCCTGAGAAACAATGAGCTGTTTTACAGCCGCTCGGTCGAGCTTAATTTCGAGTTTCACCAGGGCGTTTCACTTGTGATGAAGTCCTTTGTTTTTGGCCTTATCACCGACTTATGGGGCGACGCGCCTTATACCAATGCATTGAAAGGCGAAACGGGCGGTACTGAGAACATCCTACCCGCTTTCGATCCGCAAGAACAAATCTACGCCGGTGTCATCGCCGACCTTGAAAAAGCAAATACATTGCTTTCTAAACCCAAAGCAGATTACGAAGGAATTGTTGACAATGTAGACGTTTATTATGGCGGTGATCCTACCAAATGGAGGAAAATGGCTAATTCACTGCTGCTGCGCTACTATATGCGATTATCATCCAAAAAACCAGATATAGCAAAGGCAGGAATTGAGAAAATTGTTGCCAATGCTGCGCAATATCCAATCATCACAGCCAGTGCGGAAGACGCAACGATGGCATTTCCAGGTAACAGCGAGGCAGATGCATGGCCTGCCAATGCAGTGATCGATGCGAGCGGAAGTAATTATCGCCGGATCAAAATGGCCGCTACATTGGTAGAAAAACTTCAGGTATTGAAAGATCCAAGATTAGGAATCTGGGCAAATAAAGTGGAAATTCCGCTGGTTGTAGACCCGACTGCGCCCGCCGGAACCGATAAAATTGTGGATGGAAAGCGGATTTTGTCTACAGATAAAGTTAAAAATGCAGTGGTGGATACCGATCCTGAATATGTAGGGTTGCCACCGAGTTTCTCTGCATTGCCATCGGCATACAACCTTAATCCAACGCCAGGACAAACCTCTTTTAATCCGCACGTTTCGTTTCTGAACAATATTTACAAAGCCGCAAAAGGCCCTTTGTTAAAAGCAAGGCTGATTTCGGCTGCGGAAGTTCATTTTATCTTGGCGGAAGCTTCGTTGAAAGGCTGGGCGGCAGGCGTTGCCAAAGACCAGTATGAAGCGGGTGTGAAAGCATCCCTAGAAACTTGGACTGTGGGAGGAAATTACTCTGCTTACATTGGACAGCCAGGTGTTGTGTTTGATAAAACAGCGAAGCAAGTCCTTGAACAGAAATGGATTGCCAGTTGGACAGCGGCAACCGAGGCCTGGTTTGATTTCAGAAGGACAGGATTTCCAGAACTGAAAGCTGGACCTGCTGCCAAAAGGGAAGTATTACCAGTGCGTTTTTATTATATGCAGGACGAGCTTCGCATTAATAAAACCAATGCTGAAAGTGCTGTGAGCAAATTGGAAATAACCAATTATTCGCAGGCAGATAAAGGAAATAGTGCTTGGTCGAAACAATGGCTTGTGCAGGGTACCGGCAAACCATGGTAGTAATTTTTGAATAAGGTGAAGTATTTGAAACCGGGGCTGTCCGATTGTACCGACAGTTCCGGTTTATTTTTACCAAAGAGAATTTAAAAGAATAATTAAACCCTTTTCAAGTGAACATTAAACTTGTATTCGTCTGTTTTTTCCTGGGCATCTGTCAAATTTTGACAACACAACAGGTTTTTGCTCAGCAACTCGCCGTCGGGCATTTCAAAGCAGGAGCAGCATTCAGGATCATCACACCCAATCCGTTACTACCCGTCTCTGGGGGGATTGGTACACCAAAAAAATCAACTGAAAAGAATGGGGAATTATCTGTTCGCGCATTAGTGCTGGAAAAAGGCAATGTGCGGGTCGCTATTGTGAATATTGATAACCTGGGCTGGCCGGCCGCTTTGGGCAACAAATCGAGGGCATTGATCAAAGGTATCCCACCTGAAAACATTCTGATCGGTGCGACACATACACACAGCGGGCCCGATGCTTATGGTTTTCCAAACGAAAAAGGAGAATCGTTTGCCGACTTGAAATATTTGGATGATTGTGTAGAAAAGATCGCTGACGCTGTCAATGAGGCGATAGGGAAGCTGGAAGATGCTTCATTGAAAATCGCGGTTGGTGAGGCAAAAGGGAAAATTGCCTACAACTATTATGCAGATCAGCTATACGATCCAAGATGCGGCGTCATCCAGGCCATAGCTACGTCTGGTCCTAAAAAAGGCAATCCGATTGCCACATTGGTCAATTATGCAGTTCACCCGGAAGTGATCGGATCGGGTAGGGGCATTCTCAGTCCGGATCTTTGCGGGCCGCTATATGACCGCATTGAATCTCAAGGCGGCGGCGTAGCGCTTTTCATGAACGGTGCACAGGGCGGAATGGTCACCGCAGATAATCGGCAGGAAAATGGAAAAGAGGCTAGCGATTGGAACGAATGCAAACGAATCGGGGAATTGCTGGCCGATGAAGCTTTGGGGATTGTTAAAGATGCTGCAATTCAGGAAAATCCCGCGTTGTATTGCGTTGCGAAGAAAATTGAATTTCCGGTAGACTCAGAGATTATGCGTTATATCCTCCAAAAATCTCCCATTAAAAATGAAATGGCGGGAGAAAATAGGATTGCTACCCAGCTTAATCTCCTGAATATCGGCACAGCCCAAATTCTCACCGTTCCGGGCGAAGCATTGCCCAATATTGGCTATTATGTCAAACGGCATATGAATACCAAACAGCCATTTTTGTTTGGACTTACCAATGACGCATTTGGCTATATGCTAACCAAAGTTGATTTTACCAGTTTCAAAAGATACGATTATGTAAGCCGCACGAGCCTGGGTGAAATGACAGGTGAAATTTACATGGAGCAGGCGCTGAAATTAGTGAATGAAAGTCCAAAACCCGAGTCCAATAAGTAACCTTACCCAATCATCATTTATGCTTTTGAAGATCATCAACTCTGGAATTAAGTTTTTATTGATCCAATGTGTATTTGTTTCAGGGTTAAAAGCCCAGAAAATCACCCCCGAAACGGCTTTGGACAGTTATCTTGCCAACGGCGATAAAACATTTAAATGGGAAGCCAAAGATTCCTTTGTCATTGGGGATGTCACTTATTATAATGTGCTGCTAACTTCTCAAAAATGGCGTGAATTTACCTGGACGCACCAGTTGACCATTATGGTGCCCAAAGAAAACAAGCACGACGATGCACTGCTTTTTATAACAGGAGGACATAATAGGAATGGGTTACCTGAATGGAATAGTAAAAATGAGGATGATATGTACAATTCCCTGGGCAAGGTAGCTTCCACGAACAAGGCTATTGTAGTATTGCTGAAACAAACCCCCAATCAGCCATTTTATGATGACCTTACAGAAGATGCCCTGATCTCCTATACGCTGCATAATTTCAAAAAAGACAAGGATTACAGCTGGCCTTTGCTTTTCCCAATGGTGAAGAGTGCGGTAAAAGCGATGGACGCGGTTCAGGAATTTTCGAAACAAAAACTTAACCATACCGTCAACCGCTTTGTGGTAACGGGCGCGTCTAAACGCGGCTGGACAACCTGGCTCACCGGTGCCAGCGATAAAAGGGTAGAAGCCATTGCGCCCATGGTCATTGATATCCTGAACATGCCCATTAGTCTCGACTATCAGATCAAATCCTGGGGCGATTACAGTGTCCAGATTGAGGATTACGTGAAACTCGGTATCCCGCAATCCACTGGCTCACCGGAAGGGGAAGCCATTACAACGATGATCGATCCATTCTCATACCGTGAAAAACTTACTATGCCCAAAATGATATTTATGGGTACCAATGATGAGTATTGGGTGGTGGATAATATTAAAAATTACCTAAGTAAAATCCCGGGTGACAATATGCTGCATTATGTTCCGAACGCCGGTCACGATCTGGGTGACGGAAAACAAGCGATGGAAGCATTAAGCGCATTTTTTGGTGCTACGGTAGATAAAAAGCCTTATAATGAATGCAAATGGACACAATCCATTGCTGAGAACAGTGTCAAACTTGACATTCAGGCGACCGCTAATGTTTTGGAGGATGTGATCTTATGGTCGGCCAACTCTGCTGACCAGGATTTAAGGGATGATAAATGGACAAGCAAGAGTTTGGGTATTAAGAATAAATCTTCTGTAAAGGTATCTGCCACATTCCCCGTCAGCGGCTTCCGTGCGTTTTATGTGGATTTGAAATACAAAACACCCAAAGGCGATTACTATACGGAAAGCACGAGGGTCTTTTTGACTGACAGCAAATCGCTTTTATGAGACTCAATATTTTCCTGTTTTCTGGCTTGCTGCTGGGTTGCACGATGCTTTCTTGCCAAAAGGAAAAAGCAGCCCCTTCCGGATCGACGGTAAAGGAAGTTGTGGATAACGCCGTTACCAGGCTTTACAAAATGCTTACGCCTGCTCAGCTGGACACCATTTCAGAAGCATACCTTCTTGGATTTTTGAGTGATGAAGATAAAAAAGTGCTTGCCACGCGTTTCTGGACCTTTGATGCCAATGTGCCTGTGACTGTCTCGCTCATGCGGGATGTTGAGCAAAAAACGCCGCCTTTCTGGCTGGAAAAAAGCGGGTTCAAAAAAACTTCCATGCGGGTTAAGAATGAGGAATATACTTACGAAGTATGGCAAAAGGATTTTGATAAAGGATCAATTGGATTGGGTATCAACGGATTTGATAAGCACAGGCCGGTCTATTTTATCAGTATGGCCCCGCAAAACAAAAGTGACAAGCTGGACATTAAAAATGTAATCCCGGCCGAGTATGGTTTGGATACCTTGGAAGTTGGTGCATTCACTTACCACGATTGGGACGGGCTTGTTATCGAGGAAGTTCCGGATCAATTGAAAGGCCAGGTTTTGTTCACAACCGTTCGCGGCCGGGCCAGGGAGGCACATTTGGTACAAGCTTTCCGGAAAACCGCTACGCCTTCATTAAAAGATCCGGATCAAGTACTCCTCACATGGAGCGACGATCCTCAGACTTCGGTGAACGTTCAATGGAGAACGAACCCGAGTGTGGCTGCTGGAAAAATCAAGTACTGGATACCTGATACAAAGGATACCCTTTATAATGATGCTTCGGTGTTCAAAATGGAGGACCGTCTCTTGCAAAATGATAGGTATATAAATCGCTTCACAGCCAAACTCAAAAATCTGCAACCCGGCAAAATTTATCATTATGCACTGGGAAGTGACCTGGGGAAATGGTCGCCGCCGGTATCATATCAAACCGCTTCTGCAACGAACCGTGATTTTTCCTTCATCTGGTTTGGCGATACACATTACTCTCCGATCTGGGGAGACATGGCGAAAAAATCATTAAAACGGCATCCCGAAACCGCTTTCTTTTCCATTGCAGGAGATTTGGTGAGTACAGGATTGCACCGCGATGATTGGGACCAGTTGTGGGATTACAGCAGCCCGACATTTACGACCCGACCATTGATGCCCGTTCCGGGTAATCACGATAGTCAGGATGGGCTGGGCGCGTGGATGTACAAGGAAATGTTCAGTCTGCCTGAGAATGGTCCGGCGGGACAACCTTCGGAAATGACTTATGCTTTTAATTATCAGGACGCGCTGTTTCTGATGCTGGATCCGACGTTGTCCGTTCCAAAGCAAAGTGCTTGGGTGGAAGAAAAGTTAAAGAGCAGTAAAGCCAAGTGGAAATTCGCGATGTTCCATTTTCCGCCGTACAATGTCGAAGAGCCTTATGACGAGATTATGCGCGAATGGTGTACGCTATTTGATAAGTACCATGTGGATATGGTCATGAATGGTCATATGCATTATTACCTCAGGACCAAACCAATGTACAATGGGAAAGCTGTCGTGACACCGGCTGAGGGCACGATATACACCATGTCGATCAGCATTTCGGGGAAGCAGGAAATATGGACCGAGGAGGATTATGCAGTCAAACGTTACAGAAACGGGCCTCTTTACCAGCACATTTCGATCAAAGGAAATAGTTTGTTTTATAGATGCTTTGATCCTGAGGGGAATCTCAAGGATGAGTTGGTGATTAATAAATAAGGTAAGGCAACTATCGGGTCTGACGTTCGAACAGTTGGTCGTAGTTTTACAGCTACGAGCCCGCGTCCGCCGGTCTCAGACCGGCACAACCCAAACGCACTACACAACCCGCATTTTATTTCCTTTGGGGTCATGCGTCACCTCCGCTAATCCGAGCTTTTCCATGAGTGGGGGTACATACATACCAAATCGCCCGCGAAACCCTTTTTTCAAACCATACCAGCCGCGGACAGGATTGGATTCAGACCTTCCCCAAGCCTCGACCGTGCCCTCTTTCGCAGGTTTTTGTTCATCCGCGCTTCCGAGTTCCATCCAGTCTCCGTGCTTTTTGAGCATATCCTGTAAGTCCTGCAGGCAACGGTAATCGTAATGAAGGATTGTTTTACCAACCGTACATACCAAGATTTCCTTCCCGTCCTTCACATCTTTATACATCGTAAATTCAGAAGATAACGGTGGCGTTTTCAGAAGCCATGGATCCTCTTTCGTTCCTTGTTCGGTTACCATGAGATGGTATTTAAGTTTATAGTTTAAGAACTGTTGTTATAAGCACGTATTCTTAAAAAACTACGCAAGCCGGCACAGTTGGTCGTAGTTTAAAACCCGCAGAAGCCTTGAAGCCTCAAACAAGGAAAACAAATCACTCAAACCGACTGTTAGCCCCCTTCAACTCTCCATGTGAACTAACCGCCACCGCAGTCAAAATCGCGAAAAAAGCCAGGATGAAGATAAAATTAATAACCCAGCGGCTGATGTTTAGTCTGCGATTCGAAAAGGTAACTTCAAACTTGTTGAGCAGAAAGCCAATGACCAGGATATTCAGAATATACAAATATTGCTCAATGCGGTAAAGGCTCATGAATGCGCAGGTAATCAGAATGCTATAAATTGTGTAGAGCCCAAGATTTGCAAAGAAAAACGGGCGCAGTTGCTCAGCTGTTAAGTTGATCAGTTGACCTGCTTTTTTGAAATAAAAGTAATATAGCGTGAAACCGCTGAATATAAGAACCAGCAGCAATGCCGCCCATTGGACATATTTGGTAATGGCCGGGCCGTCGGAATTGGGATTGAAAGATTTGATGGTGTCAACAAGACGCTCGGTTTCGAATGATTGATCCCAGACAATAAACGGGATAATAAGTGTCAGAATCAGTATCGGGGCGATGAGGTTGTTCTTTGAAACTGAATCCTCCGATTTCTCCCATTCGCTTGTAAATGTTCCGTAGGCCATTCCAATGCCTCCAAAGAAGCCGATGGAATATTCCATGACATTCCAGAAATTGAATTTAATGCCTGAAACACTGCCCATTACCTGCAAAAAATTACCGAAAGCAAAACCAAAACCTCCACCTAACCCGGCAAAAATAGCCACCCGGATCGCGGCGTATTGCTTGTTCCTGATCATATACCAGAACATCGCGACGGTCATCCCAAACCCGGCTGCCCAGGCTTCCGATCTTGGGGGCGTCATAAGCCAGCCGATTTCTTCGATCAACAGATAGTAAAAAATGATTGCGCCAGCCGTCATTTCAGTGATTAGCTGCGCCCATTTGACCGGTTTTTCATGACTTGACGCCAGCGTTAGCCCAAATAACCCGCCTCCTACAAGCCCGAACAAACTCCCAATCAGAAACAGCATCAGCAAACCATAATACACATTCCCAAATTCGAGGCCGCGCGCATAACCCACCACTTTTCCATAGCTGATAATACCGCCAATGCCCCATCCCGCCGCTGAGGCCAATGTGAGCTGGAAAGCTTTTGCATACCAATCGGTTCTTCTCGCCAGGAGGACAACGGCTAACCCGCCAATCCCGCCAGCCCAGGCAGCACCTTGTTCATGTCCGAACTGGCCCCTGATTGCCCAGGCGGTTGCCAGGGACATTCCGGCAATCAACAGATTATAAAGAAATGATTTGTTGTTCATTTGAACTGGTAAGGGTTTGTGGAATAAATACTTATTGTTCGGGGAAAAAGGCTATAAACGGCCTAGCGGATCAAATGAAATAGCCTGAAAAAGATTTTTAAGAGTATCAATCTGCATACCACAATCAGCGATTTATTAATGTTCAAAAATGCATATGGACCGAAATCTGGCAATTAACGGAGGGGCAAAGACGATTACCAAATCATTCAACTGGCCGGTTTATGACCAGAACGAAGTCGATGCAGTGGCTGCGATCGTGCAGAGTGGGAAGTGGGGAAATCCGGATTGCGGGGATGAAGTAGCGAAATTTGAAAAGGCGTTTGCCGATTACTGCGGGAGTAAATACGCCATTACCTGCGTCAATGGTTCGGTTTCTCTTCGCCTCGCGCTGATTGCCTGTGGTGTGAAGCCGGGCGACGAAGTCATTGTGCCACCCTATACCTTCATCACCACCGCTTCGTCGGTCATCGAATGCAATTGTGTGCCTGTGTTTGTGGATATTGATCCGGACACCTACAATATAAGTCCTGCTGCGATTGAAGCGGCTATCACCGACCGTACGAAAGTGATCGTCCCGGTTCATTTTGGGGGACTTGCCTGCGACATGGATGCGATCATGGACATTGCCAGACGCCACGGATTGAAGGTGGTTGAAGATGCGGCGCACGGACATGGTGCAGAGTATAAAGGGAAAAAGTTGGGTTCTATTGGCGATGTGGGCAGTTTCAGTTTTCAATCTTCCAAAAATCTCACGTCGGGTGAAGGCGGGATTGTGATTACGGATGATGACGAACTGTATGCAATGATGCGCTCGCTGCGTAATGTGGGTAGGATTGAGGGCGGACAATGGTACGACCATTATAATCCGGGCTGCAATTACAGGATCACGCAAATGCAGGCGGTATTACTTTCGGAACAACTCAAAAGGCTGGAAGCGCAAACCTGCAAGCGGAATGAAAACGGTCTATATCTGAACCAGTTACTGGCCGAAGTGGAAGGAATTACGCCTTTAAGCCGAGGCGAAGAGATCACGAGGCATTGCTATCATATCTACATATTTAAATACGACGCTTCCAAGTTTGGAGGCCTGCCCAAAAATACTTTTGCTGAGATGTTGGCCGCTGAGGGTGTGCCCAGTTTCAAAGGATACCCACACCCGCTTTACAAACAGCCACTTTTCCAGAAAAAAAACTTCATGTGCTACGCCATTCCTGAAACGGCAGATTACAGCGAAGTTTGCTGCCCGGTTGCCGAGCAAGCCTGCAATACCGATGCTGTTTGGATTTTGCAACATGCCATGTTAGGCGAAAAGAAGGATATGGAATTGTTTGTAGAGGCCATTTTGAAGATTCAGGCGGCGGTCAATGCGTAGTAAACCTTTTAGATAAAACGAATCAAATTGCTAAAATTCCGAATGTTTCATTGTAAGGAGTACTGAGATCGATAAATTGGAATTTAGGATTCGATTCTTTTCTCAGGAGGGTATAGATTTTTATACTTTCGCTATCTGAGGATATAAAAAAATCAGCATTCTTTTCAGAATCCGCTTGCGCGAATAACTTCGTATCGTTGGGAATTATCTTCCTTTCTTTAATATATAATTCGCCTTTCTTCGCGAAAATGATTCGTGCAAATTCACCAGTTCTTTGCGCATGATCCAGATTGAAAGGAATAATTTGTAAATTTCTCAAAGGTAATTCCTGGAGGCTGCCGCCAACGCAATATTCGGCAATTGCAATGGTACTTATCAACAGAGCATAGTCATTTTCTGCAAAATATTTAAAGTATCCTCTGGCATTGTAATGCAACGGATCTTTTGCATCCAGCAAGCGGATGAAAAAGCTTGTATCGCAAAATACTCCCTTATGTTTCATAGCTACCCCTTATTTCTCTAAGCCATTGATCTTTGTCCCCGATGTCGGACCAACTTTTAGAAGCTTTACTAATTAAGTTATTTAGATATTCTTCATCATATCCCGGATGATAATCTACTAATTCAACAAATTTCAAGGTTGAAGTGTCGATTTGGCCAGTCTCGGAATTTTGTTTGCCTAATGCTCTGATTCCGAAAGTCTTATATAGTAAATTTTCATTGTAATGTTCCAAAAAGCTAATTGGGGTCTGTATTCTTAATGTCCCCATATTCTCCGTGTAGATATGAATGTTCGCCTTATCCTTGCCACCTGCATTGGTGAGTTTTCCATAAAAATAGAACTCCGCATCGACCCAGATGGACTCTGTCCTCACAAAGTTGGTCTGCTTATCTAATCTCACTTCATTCGAATTTTCAAGCGAGGTTTTGATATCAAAGACATAATCATGTTTAAGGGCAATATCCTGAATATTTTCAAAAGCCTTGGCTGTTGATACATCGAGAAAATCGATGTTCCGGATTTGATTGATCTGGCCGATCACGGCATTGAAACCGATTATGAATTGAATAGAAGTTCTAAATACGTGCTTTACTGATCCTTCCTCAATTTTGTAACTGATAGTAGGTCTATTGTTTTTGTCAGCAGGATATAAAAGATTTTCAGCATTCTCAAGTACAGAAATAATCTCTCTGATATCGTAATTATCAGGAGACAGATCAAGATTCCCTTTCGATCCGGTTATTTTTATTTCTAAAAAGCCAATGTTTTCCACGGGTTAAAGATAAGAATTTTAGAGATCATCATTTCCTCCCATTTACTTTCACCCTCACCCCTTTACTATGCGCCGAAAACTCAGGCGCGTACATGCATTGAATACTCGTAATCCCGTTGCTGAAATCGCCTTCGTGGGCTACGAATAGCGGATATTCGAACACATAAGTGCCTTTGCTTAAATTGCTGAAAAAGAAATTTGTGCTTGCATCCTTCGTGCTTTCATAGTAACCCAGACCGCCCTGCCATTTGAATCCGCTCAGCACATTTACCGGTTCCAGACCCGATGCACGCGTATCTTTCATGTGAACATATTCCATATCCCTGTCGACCCGAAGTTCAATGCGGACCTTGATTTTATCGCCGATCTTTACAACATCTCCTTCATTTATTGGCGAGAGCAAAGGGCCATTGTCCGTATTTTTTTCGATAAAGAGCTTTTTGGATAGTTTTAAATGTGTTTCGGCTGAGGTGATTTTATCCAAATCCTCAAAATATTGCCAGTAGATGGAGCCCCAGCCGGGCAGGCCCCAAGTGGGTTCGCCCGAGCCGGTTGGTGCCGGACATGGTGGAAAGGAAAGGCTAATTGGATCGCTGACTTGAATCTTTACATTTCCCATGGAAGCGCTAATTTGTTCAGCCTCGATGATTTTCTTAAAGTAACCTGTGCCCGCCTCGGTTGAATTCCCGGATGCTTTCAAAACCGTACTTCCAAGGTTAATTGTCACCTCGGGCTCCTGTGAAAGCCAATCGGATCCTTTCAAAAGTAATGCATAGCAAGCCTCGGCTGTGGCTTTCGTACTCTCCCAATTGCTGACCTGCTTGTTTTTGAGCAACCAGGTTTTAAGATCATCGACTGTTTTGGGGTCATTCTCAATTTCCTGAAAAGCCTCAATCAGCAATGCCTGACGCTCAATGGGTGCCTCATGCCACCACCAGCCTCTTTGGGCGGTTTTCCAGTACATTCCCATTTCTTCGGTAACGACAGCCGTTTCTTTCAACGATTTGAGAATAGCCTTTGGGACGGTCTTGTCGTTGCCGCGATGAAGTTCCAATGCGGTTAAGCCTTGCAGATATTTGGGTTGGTTAATCCAGGTAAGCTTCGATCTTTCCTTAAAATACTGATAGGCTGGGAGCGAAGTTGCGGCAATGGGTACCTCAGGGAAAAAGCTTCGCATGTACAAATAATGAATCTGAATCGGCCCGGGAACATATGTTTTGAGATTGCTTTTTGATTTCACGAGCAGATTATAATCTTCCCTGATCCTTTTATCCAGATAAGGAAAGGCAGTTTTCAGGATCGCATTGATCCGTTCTTCCTGATCTTTTTGCAATGCATTCACTTTTTTTAGATGCCCAATACCCGAGATAATATATTGCGTCATGTAGCGATCGTCCGGGCCGCCTTTGAACCAGACGAAACCGCCATTTGCGCTTTGTAACTGGATTAATTTATCCAAAGCAGCATTCAATTCATTACCCATTCTGACCATATCAAAAAGCAATGCAATGTTCCTTTTCTGCTGCGCCTCGGTTTTGGCGGCCAGTACCCAAGGCGTTTCTTCCAAAAGGACTGATTTCAGTTCCTGATTTTTCGCCAGATTACTCAGCAATGCTGTGGTATCGACAATTTTCCAGCTTTCGAAAACTTTTCCAATACGCGGCGAACTCCCAACTATATACGCAGCAAGTGAATTGGCGTAATAACGGTTCCAGGTTTGCTCGGCACAGTCGTAGGGATATTCCATCAGGAATGGCAACGATTGGATCGCGTACCAGGCAGGGTTACTGGTATATTCCACTGTTAACGACTTATTTTTCAGCGTATTCGAATTCGCTGAATGCAGCAGCTTTTCAAATTTAAAGTCTTTACTTCCAGTCCCGCGCATTGAAATTGGCATGCTTTCGGTTACCAGCATTCGGTTGGACAAAATGGGCAGAATGTTCTCTTCGCCGTCCGACAATGCTTCTGATTTGGCGACGATCCGCCAGGTAAGTGTTTTAGTAAAGTCTTTTGGAATTTCAATTGGGAATCCAACGGTCATACTCTGTCCAGCCGGGATGTCAAATGGATTCTCTGGCTTTCCATTTTTGAATAAATCATCAACACGCTGATTTGTCTCTGTATCAAACAGTTGAAGAGATATCATTCCTTTTAATGCACGATTCGAAAGGTTTACGATCTTGGCTGGAAATGTGATATGGTCGCCTTCTCGAAGAAAACGGGGTGCATTGGGCTGCAACATTAATTCCTTTTGGGTAATGATCTCTTTGGAACTGTATCCAATGGCCAGTTCTTTCGTATGCGCCAGCGCCTGATACTTCCAACGGGTAAGTGCTTCCGGGAGCGTGAATGAAAATATGATGGATCCGTCTGCATCGGTTTTCAGGTCCGGGTAGAAGAATGCGGTTTCATTGAAGTTTTTGCGGATTGTTACTCCCTTCCCAGCTCGCTTATTAGTGCTTTGCGAAGATTGTTCCTTTTTATCTTGATCACCATCACCAACCTTTGTGACTTCATTCAAAGCCGATTGATCCAAATCCATCATCATCATAGGGGCAGCGGCCGGGCTGGCTAATCCTTCCTGATCCCGTTTGGTCTCAGTTGCACTTCCTACCATACTTCTTTTATACCTCACATTCCGTCCACCGCCGCGAGCTAAACGGTTATTCATCATGGAGTAAGTGCTCAGCAACTCATCATACCTCTTCTCAAAACTTTTGTAAGAACCGAATGCAAGGTCGAGTATGTCAGCGTCTTTGGATTCAAAATTTTCATTGCCATTCCACGGTGGTATCCCAGATAAAACCGGCCACGGATCAGGTTTTGTCCATTGATGCGTGTAAAGTTGATCGAGCGACGCATCATACATACTTGCCAGCATTTCCGCTGCAACTTTGTCTTTTTTATATCCCGAGATCTTGATTTTCCATTGCTCCTTACTTCCCGGCAATGTCTTATCCCGGAATGTTTCGTAACTAATTTTCAAGTCCTTATTCGTCCACGGAACCTGGATCACTTCCTGATGCTGGTGAATGCGGTTATGTTTTATGAATACATAGGATACCCCATATCCGCCCCGGTCGGCTTCGGTAGCAGAGGAATCCAGGGTTTTTTTCTGATCATTTAATTCCAGAAATGAGTACGCCTTTGGGTTTGGCATTTTGGTGGAATTGCTTATTACAAAGATATGGTCGGCCGAAGTTGCCAGTTGGATACTCGTTTTTTCGCCCGGTTCAATGGAGGAGCTGCCTTCTGTATACAAATATTGGGGCCGTAACAGTCTGTTGCTTTCGGGGTTTGTAAGTTCAATGTATTTCAAATCCTTTATTTCGTCCCCGTTTTCGTCTTTTGTTGTGATTTGAATTTTATAAAAACCCGGCGTAAACCTGACGCCTGCCAGCGGGAATTTTTGATTTTCAGAAAGTCGTGTGGTTTGTTGTGAGATTAAATTCTGTTCCGGCCAGCTTTCTATTTCCGTTTCTTTATCGTATTCATCATGCGGGAAATTTGCTATGAATTCCGTGTTAGTCATTACAAATAAGTCAGGACGTTCCCAGTAGCGTTTGCGGATCAATCTTTTTTCAGGAATTAGACTGAATATTTTAACCGTAATATCGGACGATACAAATTTCCCATTCATGTTTTCTGTGCGGACCGATAGATTTTTGAGACTGTCGGCCGCAACCTTTTCGGGAATGTCCGCTTTTAATAAAATGGATTTGTATCCTACCGAAACATTCGTCTCCGCACTTCTGGTTTCGCCATTGGAATCCGTCACATCGGCGTGAATGGTGTAATCGAAAATCGGTTCGAGTTTTTTATCAGTCTGCTTGTCTGGAATGGCTTCGAAAGTGACAGAAAACCGGCCGGAAACATCCGTAATGCTCTCTCCATGAGCGATTTCCATTGGAATTCTCGAGACAGGATACCGATCGCGGTAAAACCAGGAATAAATGATTCGTTCTTTACGAACAACCCGGTAAGATACTTTTGCGCCGTCAATGGTATTTCCTGCGTAGGCTGTCGCTATGCCGGTGACTTTAATGGTATCATTGAGTTTGTAAGAAGTTTTCAATGTGTCAAATTCGACAGAGAACTTAGGTCTCTTATATTCTTCCACGCGGAAATAAATGGCATGCTCAAGATCTGCCTCAATAGAAAACTGGCCGTTCAGCGTACCTTGCGGAAGCACAAATGAACCCGAAAAACTCCCGTATTCATTGACATTCTTCGTCGTCTCCTCAACGGATTCGTTGTTAACATTTTGCAGGACGACTTGAATTTTCCGCGTTTGATCTGTCGAAACAGTATTACCTTTTCGTGCGATTCCTTTATAGAAAACAGTCTGTCCGGGGCGGTAAAGGCTCCGGTCGGTGAAGAGATAAATGGCATTATTATCAGACTCTCCGGTTTCCCCGCTATCGACGTCGATCAGATTATAGTAAGTGTCGACAGGCTCCTTCATAAACAACCTGTCCTGATTATAGGTAATTTCCAGAGACTGGCCTTCCACTTTTTCGTTGGCGACTTCTACTTTATTATTAAAGTGCCCATTCTGGTCCGTGATGTACAAATTCCCCTTTCGTTCCTTGTAATTATGCGAAGCGTAATCATACATCTGGTTCCACACCTGGACCTTTGCGCCACCCAGCGGCTGGCCGGTATCCCTGTCCAAAACAAAAAAATCATTCTCTTTCCGAACATAACTGACGTTGCTCACATACAGCATGCGAGAACCCATAATCGCTTTGCTTTCATTGAAGTTGCCAGTTGAACTCGCCAACAGCACGTATTCACCCACTGGCAAACCATCTACTTTTATCTCAACACCATGTTGCTGATAATCTTTCGTATCTGGCAAATCCTGTGACCAGGACCTCAAAACCGGTGCTTTCGCCAGGATCCGCCAAGTATCGTCAATGCTATTTTTTCGTTTACTAATATGGATTTCGTCAGTTGCTTTCACAAGTCTCAGATACAGCTTGGTGAAGTTTTTAAACTCCACAAAAGCAAGAAATGGCTTGTCGACAACATTGACATTCTCCGCAGAAAATTGAAGTGCCTTCTGCCGAATGGTAGTTATTAGGTTGTAAGCATTGATACCACCTTCTGTTTCCGGGTTTTCTTTTAGGATTTTTTCGCATATTTCAACAGCTTTTATCTTTTCAAATTGATGAACCGAGTCTCTGCCAACCTTAAATAACTCTCCACGTTTCTGGTAGTAGGCGGCCAGAAGATACCAGGCCTGTGCGGCTGCCGGCGTTTTTTGATACTGTTCTGCCACATGATTTATTGCCGTGAGATAAAGCTGATCCTTGTCCGGATGAACAGACTTGCTATTTATATATTGAATTCTTTGCAGGTCAATATCAATCAATGCATCCGGTTTTGGATCATTAAGATGAAAGGCGATTAATTTCTGGTAGAGCTGAATTGCGAAAAATTCGAGCGAGGTGGAATCTTTCATTTCAAATTTTCTATAAATAAAATCAGCAGCAGGGTCAAATGCAGACGCTGTATTGATCTCAAATGCGTACGAAGGCTTTGTAATTTCCCTTTCATCAGAAGTAAAATATTTTAATGCATTATGAGTGAGCAGATCGAATAAAGTCGGGCGCAAAGGCCTCGTATTTCCTTCGGTGATAATTGCTTCAAAGGGTGCCAGTTTTGTCTTTTGGAGTAAGCTTTCGTTTTGAATGGAAGCAAGGTATAACTCAGCAATTTTTGCATGAAAATCTTCCGTACCCCAGGTACTTATATCACTTTTCACGTAACCCACAGTCGCCGTGCGGTCGTATAACTGCCAGCGGACTGTTTGATAATAAAAATAATATTGGTCTGCAACCAGGCTGCTAAGGATGGCCCTTGCCGCAGGTTCGGTGCTACTGGCCAGCTCGGCTTCTAGCTCACGGATAGCTATTACCCCATTATCTTCCCGATTTTCACCCTGTACAATGATCATGTAAACGGCAGCCTTGATGAGTTGGGCTTCTTGTTTTTCCTTTTTAGCCAATTGGTAGATCTTTTTTACTTCTTCCAGGGCCGATTTAGAAAGCACCTTTCCCTGGAAGGCTTCCACGGCTTTCCATTGCGCATCATAAGTTTTGACAACATTTTGACCCTGAGTATTCATAGTCAACGAGAGAATAAATAGTGTGAGAAAGTAATAAAGGCGCGGTGCTGATATCTTCATTAGAAAAAGCGGCAGGGTATTTATAATGAAATAAATATAGACGAAAGAAACAATGTTTCTCAGACCGATTACCCAACGGAGGCTGGAAATGCGGATAGATTAGTGCAAATCGGCACCCAGCCGAAAAGTATAAAAGTAACTAATTGTCGCTTTGTGCAATATGAAGTATCTTTAAAAAGAGCATTTCTGGAAATATGATAAAATAGTATTCTTATTGAACGAAATTTATTTTAAGGTCATCTTATGCGTACGATAATGCTGGTAGGAGTAGTCATCATTGTGCTGATCATTGGGAAATTATTTGTGTTTTCCAAGCCAGGCAATGATAAAAACCCTGAGGGGAAAAAAGGCGCAGATGGCAAAAGCGCCAAAGCTCCGGGAGGAAGCGCGGTGCCTGTGAATGTATATGTTGTAGGTAAAGAAACTATTGAGAATCAAATTTTTGCGTCCGGAACAGTGCTGCCCAATGAGGAGGTAAACCTGATGTCAGAATCAACCGGCAAACTAATTAAGCTCGACATTCAGGAAGGAGCTTATGTGAACAAGGGGCAGCTTATTGCAAAGATCAACGACCGGGAATTAAGGGCGCAGCTGCAAAAAGTGATTTATAATCAGGAGCTTAGCCGGAAAGTGGAGGCGCGCCAGAAAAAGTTGTTAAATGTGGAGGCGATTAATCTGGAAGAATATGATATTACTTCTAACAACATCAGGATACTGGACGCTGAAAAGGAAATCCTTGAAGCTCAATTGTCAAGAACGGAGGTTAGAGCGCCATTTAGCGGGAGGATAGGACTTAAATACATTAGCGAAGGTGCATATATGGCACCGGGTACGCCCATTGTCACCATTGTGCAAAGCAATCCGGTCAAAATTGATTTCACTGTTCCTGAAAAATACACACCCAACATACGGATCGGGAATGTGGTAAAATTTAACCTTGACGGAGATCCTTCCACCTATAATGCAAAAATCCTGGCAGTCGACCCAAAGGTGGATGAAAATCTCAGAACCTTGCGGGTTAGGGCTATCGCGCAGAACCCTACCGGAAGGTTTGTACCAGGCATGTTTGTAAAAGTACTCGCTGATCTGGATGCCAACAAAGCGGCCATGATGATCCCTACCGAGGCGATCGTCCCAGTTTTGAAGGGAAAAAAAGTTTTTATTGTCAAAAATGGCAAGGCGCAGGAAGTAATGGTGACGACAGGCCTTCGTACGGATAAGAAGATCCAGGTGATTGAAGGTTTACAGCTTGGGGACTCATTGATTACCTCGGGAATTATTGCCATTAAGGCCAATGCGGCTGTTAAGGTGAATTGAGAAGCAGAATCGCATTATTGTCCAATCGGATTTCAGCAAATCATTTCCTTATATGAGTATTTCAACGCTATCTATCAAGCGACCGGTCCTGGCAATCGTCATGAACCTGCTGATCATATTGTTTGGCTTTCTTGGCTATAAGTTCCTGGGAATGAGGGAGTTTCCCTCCATTGACCCGCCCGTCGTTTCCATTCGCACAAGCTATACCGGCGCCAACGCAGACATTATTGAATCCCAGATCACAGAACCGCTCGAAAAGCAGCTGAACAGTATTGAGGGAATCAAGTCGATCAATTCTACCAGCAGCCAGGGTACCAGCCAGATCACGGTTGAATTTGACATTGGGGTGGATATGGAGCGCGCGGCCAATGATGTCAGGGACAAAGTAGGTTCCGCATCGCGGACATTGCCGTTAGATATCGACGGCCCGCCCGTCGTTGCCAAAGCCGACGCAAATTCTGAGCCTATCATTGTATTGACTTTTAAAAGTGATACGAGATCGCACCTTGAAGTGAGTGACTATGCCGAAAATGTGATTGCCCAGCGCCTGCAGACGATCGAGGGGGTGAGCGAGATCAGGATTTTCGGTCAGAAAAAATATGCCATGCGGATCTGGATGGACCCAATTAAAATGGCTTCCCTGGGAATTACTACCCAGGACGTAAAAATTGCGCTGGATAAGGAGAATGTAGAATTACCGAGTGGAAAAATCGCAGGTGACAATACGGAACTTACTGTTAAAACAATCGGTCGGTTCCGCACTGAGGAAGATTTTAATGAAATGATCATCAAGAGTTCGGTCACGCAAACAATCCACTTAAAAGACATCGGTTACGCTATTCTGGGTCCGGAAAATGAGGAGACGATCCTACGGCTGGACAATGTGCCCATGATCGGGCTTGCGATTTCGCCGATGCCAGGCGCTAATTATCTGGACATAGCAGAAGAAGTAAACAAGCGGATGGCGGCCATTAAAAAGGAACTTCCAAAAGATTACCAGCTTGATACACTGATCGACAACACCATTTTTGTTGAAAGATCTATTGAAGAGGTGGGCGAAACATTGCTCATTGCCATCATATTGGTTGTCCTTATTATCTACCTGTTTTTCCGAGACTGGCTGATTGCCTTCCGTCCCTTGATTGACATCCCGGTGTCGCTGATCGGTACTTTCTTTGTGATGTATGTCATGGGTTTTTCTATTAATGTGCTCACACTGCTGGCAATCGTTTTGGCGACGGGGCTTGTTGTGGATGACGGGATTGTGGTTACCGAGAATATTTTTAAGAAGATAGAACAGGGCATGGGGCCAATTGAGGCGGCGATAAAAGGGGCCAATGAGATCATATTTGCGGTTTTATCAACTTCTATCACGCTTGCATCCGTGTTCCTGCCCGTTATTTTCATGGAAGGTTTTGTCGGGAAACTATTCAGGGAGTTTGGTATCGTGATCTCCACGGCAGTTTTGATCTCTGCTTTTGTGTCGCTCACATTGACGCCGATGCTGAATGCCTACCTTGTTCGCAAGACACCTAAGAAAAGCTGGTTTTACGAAAAAACCGAGCCGTTTTTTGTGATGATCACCGAGAGTTACGGAAGTGCATTAGGCAAATTTTTAAAGATGCGTTGGGTAGCGATCCCTTTGGTGGCGATTACGGTTGGAATGATCTGGTTTTTTGGAAAAGACCTCCAATCGGAACTTGCTCCCTTGGATGACCGGAACTGGTTTAGGATCAATATGACGGCTCCCGAGGGATCATCGTTTGAATTTACGGATAGGTATGTTCAGAATGTGGGACAAATGCTGATGGATTCCATGCCGGGCCGAAAAGGATTAATGCTGATTACTTCTCCCGGGAATTCAGGACTGGGTGCTGCAAACACAGGAAGTGGCAGGATAGCGCTTGTTGATAAAACACTCCGAAAAGAGACTCAGCAGGAAATAGCCGATCATATCAATCAGAAATTAAAGCAGATGCCAGACGCAAAATCATTTGTAGTCCAGCAGCAAACCATCTCTGTTGATTCCAGGGGCGGCTTGCCCATTCAATATGTTATTCAGGCGCCCGATTTCGAAAGATTAAGGGAGTACCTGCCCAAATTCATGGAGGAGGTTTCCAATGATCCAACATTTGCAATTACGGATGTTAATCTGAAATTCAGTAAACCTGAAATACAGATTGCCATTGACCGTGAAAAGGCGAAATCGCTTGGCGTTTCGGTACAGGACGTCGCCCAGACCATGCAGCTGGCATTTGCTGGCCAGCGCTTTGGATATTTTACGATGAATGGCAGGCAATATCAGGTTATAGGTCAGTACGACAGGGGTAACCGCGACGAACCACTGGATTTGAAAAGTATGTTTGTGAAAACGAGTTCAGGAAATCTGGCGCAGCTGGACAACATTGTGCGAGCGGATGAAGAAAGCAGCCCGCCGCAGCTTTTTCACTATAACCGGTATATGAGTGCTACTATTCAGGCAGCGTTGGCACCCGGCAAGACAATTGGTGACGGAATTGCTGCCATGGATAGGATCAGGGATAAGTTGAATGACGAAACCATTCAGACTGCACTAAGTGGTTCTTCCAGGGATTACGCGGAAAGCTCTTCCAATACCATGTTCTCGTTTTTCTTGGCGCTAATATTAATCTATTTTATCCTCGCGGCGCAGTTTGAAAGCTTCATTGATCCTTTTATTATTATGTTCACGGTTCCGCTTGCAATTGGCGGCGCTGTTTTCTCACTATGGTATTTCGATCAGACCTTAAATATTTTCAGTCAGATCGGAATGATCATGCTGATTGGATTGGTGACTAAAAATGGGATTCTGATTGTGGAATTTGCCAATCAACTGCGAGAACAGGGAAGAAGTATTCAGGAAGCGGCACTCGAAGCAGCAACGCTACGTTTCAGGCCCATTTTAATGACAAGCCTGGCGACCATTCTGGGAGCCTTACCAATCGCAATGGCTCTGGGTTCGGCAGGAAAAAGCCGGATGTCGATGGGGATTGTGATTATGGGAGGATTACTGTTCTCACTCGTACTGACTCTGTACGTAATTCCAGCGATCTATACATTCTTCTCAAGACCTAAAAACTTTGAGAAAATGAGAATGATTGATAGGGTAGCCAGAGAAAGTGAATTGGAAGAGGAGCAGGAGCATGTTTAGGCGGTCCCCATATTCCTGAGCATGCGCACATGCGACCCCAATGCATTGGTAAAGCCCGTTTTGGCATTGTAATCCAGGCCAAATTCCATCGCTGTGGCCCTCACGATTGGGGATAAGGCATCGTAGTGAATGTGGGAAATGGAAGGAAACAAATGGTGTTCAATCTGATAATCCAGGCCTCCAATGTACCAGGACAAAAATCGGTTCTTTCCGGCGAAATTGGATGTGGTTTGTAATTGATGTACTGCCCAGGCATTTTCAATGCTGCCAGATGTGCTGGGCATAGGCTGATCTACTCCTTCCACTACGTGGGCCATTTGAAAAACAGTACTTAGAATCATCCCTGCAACTCCATGCATCACTAAAAACCCAATTAACCACTGTCCAAACGTGAGAGATGTAAAATAGAGTGGTATCACGCAGATAAACATCACGTACGCTATTTTTGTCAGGATTAACCGGATCAATTCAGTTTTCGGAAAGGGCTTAGTCATCCCCGATTTAGACATTCTGTTAAACAAAGAGATTTCTTTGAAGTCCTTCCACAAAAACGACAATGTCATCAGGCTGTACAGAAAGAATGCATAGATATGCTGAAAACGGTGAATGTATTTTTGTTTTTCCTGGTAGGATAGTCGCAACAGAAATTTACCTGTAATGTCCTCATCAACTTCGTGAATGTTGGTGTAGGTGTGGTGTAATCTGTTGTGCTGCACTTCCCAGTTGTATGCATTGCCTCCGAGGAGATATATAGATGCGCCAAAAAACTTGTTGAGAATATTGGATGTGGCCAATGACCCATGGATCGCGTCGTGCATGACCGACATTCCAACACCTGCGACTCCGAAACCCATAATCACTGTCAACCCGAGCATAGAGGCATTAGCGAAATAGCCGGAAAGGATCATTCCGTAGGGGATAAGATATAGGCTTAACATAAAGAAAGCCTTATAAATGATTTTCTGTCCGCCTGATTTGCAAAGATTGTTATTAGAAAAATACTGATCTACACGCTGTCTAAGTACTGGGAAAAAAGTACTTTTTTCGATATTTGTGAATTTAATCTTTTGGTATTCCATATAGAAAATAAGTGCTGCGTAATGGAAAACTAAATGGATTATTAGTTTCAGATTGAGAACTTATCCTTGATCGCATCTACAAAATCAAGTTTCTCCCAGGTAAATAATTCCACCTCCAATTCTTTTTCCTCACCATTTGCTCCTTTGAAAGATTTAGTCACCGTTTCGTTTTTCCTACCCATATGGCCATACGCAGCGGTCTCGGAGTACATTGGATTGCGCAATTTGAGACGTTGCTCAATTGCGTAAGGGCGCAGGTCAAAAATCTCGTTGATTTTAGAGGCGATAACACCATCATTATCAGCAACCTTGGAAGTGCCGTAAGTATTCACATACAATCCGCATGGTTGTGCAACGCCAATCGCATACGATACCTGAACAAGCACTTCGTCGCAAAGGCCGGAGGCAACCATATTTTTAGCAATATGTCTGGTTGCATAAGCAGCAGACCGATCTACTTTGGATGGATCTTTCCCTGAAAAAGCACCACCGCCGTGCGCTCCTTTTCCGCCATAAGTATCTACAATAATCTTCCTGCCCGTAAGTCCAGTGTCACCATGTGGCCCACCGATCACGAATTTGCCGGTTGGATTGATGTGAAATGTAATATCGCCAGTAAAAAGCTTTTGTATTGCAGGAGTAAGCTTGGCTTGAACGCGCGGAATTACAATGTTGATAATATCCTGTTTGATCTTCGCCAGCATTGTTGCCTCTTCATCAAAATCGTCATGTTGTGTGGAAACAACGATAGTATCGATTCGCAAAGGGACGTTATCGTCGCTATATTCTATCGTCACTTGTGACTTTGCATCTGGACGCAAATAGGGAATCAAGGCTGACTCGTTATTGCGTATGTACGACATTTCCTGCAGGATCTTGTGGGCCAGGTCTAATGCCAGTGGCATATAATTTTCCGTTTCCCTGGTAGCATATCCAAACATCATTCCCTGGTCACCCGCTCCCTGCGCATTTGCCTTATCTTCAAAGCTTTCAGACACTACCGCCCTGTCTACACCCTGATTAATATCCGCACTCTGATCATGTATGGCTGAGAGAATTCCGCAGGAATTCGCTTCGAACATGTATTCACTTTTGATATATCCTATTCTCTTGATGACTTCACGTGTTATTTTCTGTACATCCAGATAGGTGCTGGTCTTTACTTCGCCAGCCAAAACTACTTGTCCCGTTGTTACCAGTGTTTCGCAGGCTACTTTACTATTAGTATCCCAAGCTAAAAAATTGTCAATCAGCGCATCTGATATTTGATCTGCTACCTTGTCCGGATGTCCTTCAGATACGGACTCCGAGGTGAATAAGTATGGCATAAATGTTGAAATTGTTAGAAGTTAATCCCGTCGGCAACTATGCTGGCTGCGTATGATTTAAAAAACAAAATTGAATTTTTTTAAGTCAACAACCAAATAAAAATGGCTCAAAAAGTTATTGTACCTACTATCCTGAAATGAACAGTGCGTACATCTAAATATAAAACCCCGCTTAATCATTTTAAGCAGGGTTTGCATTTTAGGCAATTCAATTTCAGATCGGAACATTCACATGTCGTTCCGCGTGATAGCTGGATCGTACCAATGGGCCCGATTCTACATATTTTAGGCCTCTTCTAAGTCCTTCCTCGCGATAATTGTCAAACATGGCCGGGGTGATCCATTCGATCACTTCATGGTGCATTTTGGTTGGCTGCAAATACTGTCCAAGGGTTAAGATATCAAGTCCGTTCTCAGCCAGATGGTCCATCGCTTTATAAACCTCTGCCTGTGTTTCTCCCAAACCGAGCATAATACCGGATTTAGTGCGCTGACCAAATTCCTTTGTTCTTTTGACCTGTTCAAGGCTTCTTTCATACTTAGCCTGAGGGCGTACCGCACGGTATAAACGTTCTACTGTTTCCATATTATGGGATACTACTTCCTGCCCTGCTTCAATCATATGTATTAAAGCATCCCAATTGTTTTTCACATCGGGAATAAGCGTTTCAATGGTTGTTTCAGGCGTATTTTCTTTAACTTGCCTGACGGTCTGATACCAAATCTCAGCGCCTCTATCTTTCAGTTCATCTCTGTTTACCGATGTGATCACTGCATGTTTTACTTGCATGAGCTTGATTGCTTCTGCCACACGCCTTGGTTCATCCACATCATATTCATTTGGACGACCTGTTGCAACAGCACAAAAACTGCAGCTTCTCGTGCACACATTTCCTAAAATCATAAAGGTAGCAGTGCCTGCACCCCAGCATTCACCCATATTCGGGCAATTGCCACTTTCGCAAATTGTATGCAGTTTATAATTATCGACCAATTGTCGCACTTTTCGAAACTCTGGTCCGGCGGGAAGCTTTACTCTTAACCAATCGGGCCTTTTTTTACGCTCCGATGGAATAACTGGTAATTCAATCATAACAAACTATTTTTTCTTGCTTCCGAAATAAAGTGTAAGATATCCGGATGTATAGAAACTCCTGTTTTCGGCGAAAGCCATGATATCAACCTTTCTGGTAAATGCCTCAGCAATAAAACCAATTTCTACGCCGGTAACATTTTCTCTGAATGCGCTTAATTCAAAACTCATTGCCGTCTTAATGTGCAGGCCAGGGACAATTTTGGTTTGGCCAAATCCTTGAAAAAAGCTTCCAGCGCCTACAATTCCCGTTGTCTGAGAACTTCCGGCATGTTTAATAGGATCAAAAGGTTCGGTAACAACACGCCCATCGGAGGTTTGGAACTGAACCATATAAGGTTTTTCCAAACCCAGTGAAGGCCCAGCAGCGATGATGCCGCTGATCGATATTCCTTCATCCTCATGTCTGTTAAATAACGTAAGCTCACGGCCATACTCCGGTCTCAAAACAAACAGATAGTTCTGTTTTCCGTATACCAGCCTCGCGCCTGTCACAAAATCCTGGGTTGAGAGCTCCTTAGGATGTTTTACGTTAACAAGTTCAAGGGCAAGATAGCGGTATTGGTTTTTCCCAAATAGCTTGGAAGGCAGGGCAGAAGACTGACGGAAAACTGCTCCGCCCAGAATGCCCGAGTTTGTATTTGTTGAGATACCTACTGAGGTGAATGTTTTATAACTCTCCTCATTTTCCTCAATCTTAGCTCCTTTGCGTTGAGCGTATATATCTGTCGATATTGCGAACAGAATAGATACAGAAAGTAAAAGTTTTACACGCATCATTTTAGGTGAAATCTCAGTGACCAGGTATGTGTTTTATAGAAAGTGAAAGTACAAAATAATAGCCGAAGCATTTGTATGCCTCCACGACTTTAACGGTTTTTTGTACATTTATGTTCTTTAAACGAAAAAAGAAACAAAAAAGCCTGCCAGAGTTATGGCCCATTGTCGTTTTCAAATATCTTTTTTCATAATATCCTTTTAATCAGAATCCTTTGGTTGAATTCATCTATCAAACAGCAATATCCCTTTTCGCTTCCCTTCTAAAATTTGCAGCTCCGTTCAATTCCAAAGCGAAACTTAGTGTCGAGGGACGAAAAGGGCTTTTTCTGAAACTTGATACTACATTCCGCGAGTTACCCGTCACCCGCCCGGTAGCTTGGTTTCATGCTGCGTCTTTGGGTGAATTTGAACAGGGAAGGCCGGTTATGGAAGCCTATCGAAGCCTATATCCAGATCATTTTATCCTACTGACTTTTTTTTCCCCCTCAGGTTATGAAATCAGGAAGGATTATACGGGAGCGGACTATATCTGTTATCTGCCTTTTGATACTACATCCAATGCCAGAAGATTTGTTGCAATTGTCAAACCCAAAATAGCTTTTTTCATTAAGTACGAATTCTGGCACAACTATCTGCTTGAATTGAAAAAGAACAATTGCATTGTTCTATCATTCTCGTCAATATTCTGGGCAAAACAATCATTTTTTAAGTTTTATGGGGCGTTCTCTATCAAAATGCTTAAACGCTTCGATCATATCTTTGTTCAAAACCAGGAGTCAGTAGATTTGTTAAAAGCGGTCGGGATTACTTCCACGATTGCAGGTGACACGAGGTTTGACCGCGTCAAAAGTATCGCAATCCAAGCCCGGGATTTTCCTGAAATAGCACATTTTAAAGATGGGCAGTTTTGCCTCATCGCTGGTTCAGTGTGGGAGCAAGATATGCTGGTGCTGATTCCTGTTTTGAATCAATTGCAGGGAAAATGCAAAGCCATTATCGCGCCGCACGAGATCAAAAAAGATCAGATTGAAAGTTGGAGAAATGAGCTGAAGGGCAAAACACTTCTATATTCTGAAATGCAGGCAAACCAAGCAGCACGAGCCGATTATCTGGTCATTGATAACATTGGCATGCTATCATCCTTGTATCGTTACGGCGATGTGGCTTACATTGGAGGTTCTTTTGGCGCTGGCCTGCACAATATCCTGGAAGCTGCGACATTCGGCCTCCCTATTATTTTTGGAGATAAGGGTTATCACCGTTTCCAGGAAGCAGTTGATCTGTTAAGCATTAAAGGAGCTGTCGCGGTGCCCGATTCCACGGCTGCTTTTGAAATACTGAACCAATGGATAGAGCACCATCCCGCCAAAAATGAAGCTGGAAAAGTAAGCAGGGATTATGTCCTGTCCGGTACGGGCGCGACGGAGAAAATAATGGATAAGGTTAAAGAATTGATGTAGCGATTCAAGGGAATTCCTTCGCGATCAGATGTTCAAATAAGTGGGCCTGGGTACCCAGCAATCGTGCCTTTGAACCTAATTTGGAAATATGTATCGATAATGAATTTTTAAAATCTGAAAGACAATACTTATTAATCGCCTGCTCAATTGGATTGGAAATAAATGGTCCGGCTTCTGCCAGCAAACCGCCTACGATGATGACCTCCGGGTTAAACAAATGCACCGCGGTTGCCAATCCTTTACCAAGTTCCGTTCCCACCTTACTCAGCAAATCGATGGAAAATTCATCTCCCGCGTGAACAGCTTCAATGATATGCGAAGTTTCCAGCAAATCCAGGTTGTCGTTCACAATTTGGGTCAAGATGGTGGCCCTGCCGCTCCTGATGCCCTCTTTGGCTTGCCGAATTAATGCAATGGCCGAGGTGATGGTGTCGAGGCAACCTACTTTACCGCAGTGGCAGAGTAAGCCGTCTGGTTTCACCTGGATATGCCCTAATTCACCCGCAAAGCCGGAAGCGCCGTTGAAAACCTCACCATTAATAATAATCCCCAGACCAACTCCCCAGTCTATATTAATGGTAAGTACTTGCGACTTGTTAACAGCAAAACCGAAACGGTGTTCGCCAATAGTAGTTGCTTTGGTGTCATTAAAGAGACATATGGGCAGCTGAAAATACTTTTTGAGATAAGAAACCAGCGGTACACCCGACGGGGTGAGGTTCGGGTAGGTGAGATTGATGCCTTTGGAGGTATTGATAAGGCCCGGCATAGAGACACCGATACCCCATAATTTGCCAAGACTTATGTTATTTGACTTCAAAAAATCTTCCGTAGCCGCAAAAAGTGCGTCTAGGAAAGTGGAAGAATCGTCCAGTCGAATGTCGATTTTGAGCTTGACAATCAGCTGATTGTGGAGATCGAAAATCACCAGTTGCGTATCATGCCTGTTGATGTCCATGATTAACGTCAGGTACTTTTTCGCGTTCAAACCATAGAGAACGGGTGGCCTGCCCGCTCTTGCCGGACCGGTGCCCGTTTCCGTAATCCAGCCTTCGCGCATAAGATCATTCACAATGCCAGTAGCTGAGGGGATACTTGCGTGAAAGAGCCTTGCCATACGATTAATGGAAGTGTCTCCGGATTGATATAAGTGAAGCAACAAATGACTTCTGATGCGGTTCTTTCGGATATCAATGACCGAATTTGATTCTTCAGCGACTAAGTCCATTATTGGAGAGGGGGTATCTTGTGTGGTGGCGTTCTTAATATTCTTTGCAATCTCAGGTTACTAATGTATGGAAAAAGTGCTAAAAAGCCCAGTTATATTAAAAAATATTATTATTAATACCTCCCTTTAAGTCGATGAATGGAGTTACGATAATAGCGTTTGAAGGGAATTTGACAATACTATCCTTGGCGGATTAAGACAATTCGGGTTTATGAAGTAAAACCAGCAGTTTTGAAAAACTACTTGATAATATTGACGGCATTTTAACCTTAACTCATAAATTATTGACCACTTCTGTGAAACTCCCGTAAATTTTACTAATTGCATAAAAAAGTTATAGATGAGCTTGATTAGAGGATTGGTGCTGCGATCTACCGGTTCATGGTATGAGGTGAGGGATACCCGGGATGCTCATATCTGGCAATGCCGTTTGAAAGGTAAATTCAAGGCTTTGGGGTTGAAAGTGACAAACCCGATTGCAGTGGGAGATTATGTGAATTTTGAGATTGAGGATGATGTTCAAAATTTTGGGATCATCCACGAAATTCTTCCGCGTGAGAATTATGTCGTCCGGCAGTCGGTCCATAAGGCATCGCATGCCCATTTGATTGCGGCCAATGTGGACCAGGCAATCCTGATCGCTACCCTTGTTTTTCCAAGAACTTCCCTTGGCTTTATCGACCGGTTTTTAGTGGCTATTGAATCCTTTCGCATTCCTGGAATTCTGATATTTAATAAACAGGATCTTTTGAATGATGACATGAAAGACTTTCAGTCTGAGCTAATGGAATTATATGAAGGACTGGGTTACCAATGCATGGCTGTGACGGCGGTGCTGGATGAGGGATTAGAAGATTTCGCTGAATTGCTACGTGGGAAGGTTTCACTCCTTTCGGGACATTCGGGCGTAGGTAAGTCGACATTAGTCAATGCAATCGCGCCAAATCTGGACATCAAAACGCAGGAAGTTTCCACTTTCGCAAACAAAGGGGTGCATACCACCACATTTGCGGAAATGTTCGAATTGGAACCGGATACCTACATAATCGACTCACCTGGGATTAAAGAATTAGGTCTTGCCGATACGAAGCCGGAAGAAATCAGCCACTACTTCCCTGAAATGCGGGAATTGCTTAATCATTGCCGTTTCAATAATTGTCAGCATATCAACGAACCAGGCTGTGCGGTGAAGTCAGGGGTTGAGGAAGGTCAGATTGCATTGAGCCGGTATGAAAGTTATTTGAGTATGGTAGGAGGGCAGGACAATCGCAGGTAACCCAATTCCAAAGCACATGATGAATGTTGAACATATTGGCATTGCCGTAAAAGAGCTCGAAAATGCAGAAAAGCTGTTTTCTGCATTGTTTCAATCGGGTCCTTATAAACGGGAAATAGTGGAATCGGAAAAGGTATCTACGTCCTTTTTCCAAATCAATCAAACAAAGATAGAATTGCTGGAAGCCACATCATCAGATAGCGTGATTGCCAGCTTCATTGAAAAAAAAGGCGAGGGGTTTCATCACATTGCTTTTGAAGTTGAAGATATTGTTTTAGAAATGAGTCGCTTACAAGCAGAGGGTTTCACATTGTTAGGAGAATCTCCAAAAAAGGGCGCGGATAACAAACTCGTTTGCTTTCTGCATCCAAAAAATACAAATGGGATATTGATTGAGTTATGTCAGGAGATTAAATGACGCTAATATTTGACCGCCTGATAAATGATATCCTACTTTGGATAAACACAAGGCAGAATTTGTGCGGAGCATTTTAGATTAAGGCCAAACTAAAATGAATTCAGAATGTACAAACTAGTCTTACCTGCCTGCGTAATTTTTTGCTTCCTTTTATCGTGTCAATCCGATGATTGTTTCGGATAACCCGCAATCCAATGGAAGAAAGCAGAATGCTTTACCTGCGGCCGAGATCTCAGCATTATCTCGATCAAACATTTCAGACCCGAATTATATCGAACCAGACGATCCCGGAACCGGTGGTACGAGTGGTGGAGATGTGAATTTTGTCCTTCCTAGTTATCCTGCTATTGATAATGGCAACCCATACGTTTTAGCTGGACGAACCGGTGCACTATTTACGCCATCAGGCAGCTCTAATGGCGATTTGGTGGGTTTTGCGAAGGCAGACCCAACCGATAGTTGGCCGCTAGTGATCGTTCCGAGCGCTCTAGGGCTTTTGATGGGGTTTACTTTTATTCATAATGGGATTAAGTATCTTGTTCAGGGCTATACAGTATCTATATATAATGGTCAAATCCATTACTGGACAGATCCAAGGCCTGTAAAGCTTGTTTTGATGTCCGCTGCTTATGGTCAGGCAACACATTGGGTCCCAACATCCCATGATCAGGATGGATTTATAACCGAACTAGCACACTGGGAATGTAGCAGCTGTAATGTCGGCGGCGGAACAATGCAAGGACAAGTGAAAATTACACAATTGAGCATAAACGCACAAGGACTTCTCACATTAGCTGCCACAGTAACCATCCCTGGCAAAACTATGCAAGTTATCAATGTCAATTGGAGACGGTGGTGGTAATATTTAAGGTGAGTCAGTAAAAAATCTGAGCTACTATTGAGACCCAAAGTCACTAATAGTAGCTCAGATAATTACAAATGCGAGGAAAACTTAATAATCTTAAAACGGTAATCCGACCGCAATATTTAATATCAAATTCTCCTTTCTCCAAGCCTTGCTTCCAAAGTTAATTTCATTGAATACCCACGGATTTTTATTCTTGGTTGGATCATCGGGATTATCAGGATCTGCAAGCCCTTTGTACCAAGGTTTTCTAAATGGAGTTGCCAAATCTAGCCGGAAAATTAGGAACGAGAAATCCAGACGTAAACCAATACCACCTCCGACCGCCAATTGTCTAAGAAATCCTCTACTTATCAGTCCTCTTGAATCATACCCTGCACGCAAAGAATCGCCAAAAGCCCAAATATTTCCAGCATCCACAAAAGCAGCACCATTTATTATTTTTGTGAATTGGAAGCGAAGCTCGCTGTTGAATTCCATTCTTATATCGGCAAACTGTTGGTAGCCAAGTAAACTAATCCTTGCAGTATCAGGAGGGTAAGCGCCAGGACCGAGGGCGCGTGCTCTGAAAGCTCTGATACCAGTGCTTCCCCCTCCAAAATACTGTTTAAACAATGGCGTTTGCATAGTTTTAGAATTGCCATAAGGCCTGATTGCTCCTAATAGCAAACGGTTAGCCCACTTAATACCTGGTGTGATAGTCCTGTAGTACCTTATATCGCCATCTAGCTTAATGTATTGAAAAACAGGGACCCGCAAGAATTCTTTGGGTAATGTATCGTCAGGTGGAAGAGGTCTTTTGGCAAAAAGGCTGAGTAAGTTACCACCATAATCGATCCCTCCAGATAATGCAAACTGATTTCGGCTAAAAGGCCTTGGAATGGGGCGATAAGAAATTGTATAATTAGACCCGGCTAAAAAGTATTTTTGATCTACCGTTTTGTAAATTCGGTCAAGATCCAAAGGATTTACGTTGGGATCATCTGCAATGTCTGCCAGGAGCTCCAAATTGACTTTACGTGGTTCAACGAAGTTGATGGAGATGGGCGTTAGGGTATGCTCCACCTCTTGGTTTTTTCGCCAGTTGTAAGACCAGTCTCCTCGAATGGATCTCAAAGTGTAAAAGTTTCTTTGTATCCTGTTTTCAAAGACCAGCGATAGTATTGTCTTTGGCAATACCTGACTTTTTTCAGGACGAATCCTTAAAAATGGGATAACAAATCTAGGAAAGGAAAGATCAGCCCTTGCTCCGTAACGAATATATTCATTTCCCGTCCTGCGGGCGTTGGAAGTACCTCCTCCCAGCTGCACGTCAAACCCAAAATAAGGGCTGATTGACAACATCTCTGCTCCTTTGAAAGAATTCCTGTTCCTCCATGTAAGGTCTAATTGCGAACCGCCAAGGTTACTGGATTTGGTGCTAGCAGTAAGTTGGGTTTGAATAGATTTCTTCTTCAACGGCTCCAAATCATAATACACATCCAGCAAAGCGGAATCGGACCTGGGGACAATTTCGAAACGGTTTCTTACAAATTTGAAATTTTGAAGGTTGACAAGCCGCTGCAGTGAGATGTCGTGCGTCGTGTTCGTGTACATTGAACCCCGGCGGAAACCTATTGCATCGTAGAAGATGCGCCGTTTATATAATTTCCCCGGATCCTTGATATCCAGCCCGCGTCGCAAAGGCTGGCTGTAAGATGAGTCCGCAGATTTGTTTTCATCCGTTCCTGTATTAACATAGATACGATTGATAAAATACTGTTTCAGGTAGTTTTGTGCCGTTTCTTTTTTCACTTCCAGGAATAGGTTCACCTGCTGAGGCCCCAGCGTGGAATCCGCTCTCCCAATGGTAGAATCAACCTTAATGATCAGATAGTCCGGATTGAAATAGTAGTAACCTTTACCTTTTAATTCATTGTCAATACGGTTTCTCTCGGAAGAAATGACATCCAGCCGCATTGGATCCCCTTTTTTCAGATAAGTATCTTTCTTGGAAAGGACCAGGTCTCTGTTGAAAAGCGAACTGTCGGGTACTACATAAGTAATCTCATTGATCACATATCTAGGCATGACATAGGCATCAAATTCGGCTGTCGCAGTCCGCCGGCTTTCCTTTTTGCTCTGGATCAGTTTCCCCTTCACCGAAGACCGATAGTAACCTTCATTGTCCAGAAACGAAACCATATTGGATGCATTGATATCAACTACACGCTGTGATGCAAATCGCGGAGGCTCACCGAGTTTGTTCCGGAACCAGCTTTTCAATCCCCCTTCCCGTTTCGGTTCGCCGATCCAATAATAAAACCAAACTTTCCACGCAAACCCAAACAAAGTTTTGTTTGGCGGCGGCTTTATAATTCCTTCCAACTGATCAGCCACACCAGAAACATTCGGCTTAGAAATGCTGTCAGCCTGCACATTGACTTTGTTACCTACATACAAGCTTTGACCTGCAGGAATGTATTTATTGACGGAGCAGCCAGTCAACAATGCGCACGAAACCAGTAATACCAATAAACTATTCTTCATTTCGCTGCTTTTGAAAAATTTCGCGGAAAAGATCGTAATCCGCTGTAATGATAAAACTAACCCCGGTTTCAATGATAAAACCTTCCAATATGGATTGATATTGATTTTTGCGGTACCCACGGAAAAGATATCTGCCATCTTTTGTAATGGAATAATCGAGTGCAATGTTGTCGAACACTTCTGTGGAACTCGCGGAATTGCTCTGGCTTTCCAGTTCAAAGTTTTTACCCACTGATACCTTTAAACGGTTGTTCAAAAATGCCTTGCTTAATCCAAGGTTAAGGTCTGTCCTTGCACCGGTTGTTTGGTCCGCTGTGGAGTTAAGGCCTATGTTAAGATCAACACCCTTAATGAGGTCTGACGCCAGATTGTTAAGCTGGTCAGTCAATAATTGGCTCACGCTCTGACGCGCAACGGCTTCTGCACTGGAACCGAGATTAAACCCAGGAGATGACTGATTGGTAATAAATTTATTGGTGATCAAAAGCGCAAATGCCTGTTTGTTCATTTCAGACGGGTTGTTCTGCATATCTTCCCAGAACGTCTGGCTGGTAATATTGCTTCTCACCTGCTCGTCCATTTGCTCTTTCGGAAGAACAATGTTAAAAGTAATGTTAGGGGTCGTCAGATTCCCTGTGATCACAATCTGCACTTCAACAGGTATTTTACTCGCTCCCTGAAACTTGGAAGCAATAGAACCGGGATCAACCATCACCGGATAGGCGGCGGTAATGTTCAAATCCGCCTTCATCGGATCGCCCGTCCAGAGCAATGTACTTCCCTTTTGTATTTCAAATTGCCTTTTTAGGATCTGCAAAGTCAGGTCGTAGGAGCCTTCTGTAAGGTCATAGGAGCCTAGTAGGAACAGCTGTCCATTTGGCGCGATGCCCGTATTAAGCTGTGCATTGCCTTTAAGCCGAATATTATCGCCATTCAGTTCATCGATAACCACTTTGAATTCAGACTTATCATCAACCGCAATTTCCAGATCAATCTGTGACGCAAAATCTACTATAATATTGGCATTGGCAATGGAATCGACTTTTGCTAGCTGCGTTGAATCGCTCATATCCACAAATTCAATAATCCCTTTTGACGCATCACCAGCCTCGGTGGCATCATTGGGCATTACAAATGTGATGTTGCTGCCGGGATCCACTTTGATGTTTCCATCAATCACCGACTTGCTGCCCTGGCCCTTTACGTTAAGGTTGGCATCAATATTCGCGTTACCGAAAAATAGTTCGTTCTGTTTTTGGGTGGAATTGAGGACATTGAAATTCTTACCCGAGATCTTGAGGTTGTATCCAACATCAGGAATATTGGCAATGCTTACAGTCCCGTCGATCTTCATCTGCTGGTTTAGGGAATCGGCAATGATGAAGTCGTTGAAGTTGATCGTCTGGTTATTGAACTGGATCTTCTGATTTGCCAGTGAATACCGTGAGCCTAATTGAGTCGGCGTAAAAGCAAAATCGTTGAAATTGACAGCTCCATTCAATTTGGGACTGTCTGTCGAGCCGGTAATGGCAATGTCGCCCGTCATATTTCCCTGCGCCCGTTTGAGTTCGCCAAAGCTGAATGCTTCTATCGTCTGCGCGCTAAGTTTTTTGAGGTTCAGATTGAAATCCATTGGGCTGTCCGATTTCAGGTTGTAGCTACCCGTGACGCTCATATCATTCTCGCCATTCACCAACTTCATCGCTACCCGGATTAGATTTTCGGTTTCATTGGTTGAGTTAATGGACAAGTTCCCAACGGGAATTTTGGTTACAGCAAGACTGTCGATTGTCAATTCGCCCGTATAAATTGGAGCGGTCATGTAATTACTCAGCAAAACTTTTCCATTCAATATCCCACTTGCCATTGTCGAATCGCGGGTAGCGATTTCGATCAGCGGGCCGATTGAAATGTTGGCCATAGCAATATCCAACGGACTGTTCGGAGCTGTTGAAGTACTGTTGATTTTTAATGATTGGCCCTGGTTACTGATCACAAAATCTTTTACATATAAACTATCAGGTGCGTATTGGATGTATCCTGCCGTATCGGTCTCCCATTTACTATAATTCAGCAGTAAGTCATCACGGAGGTTGAGGCGGTACTGGTTATTTGCAATGGCGAGATCTCCTTTAACAATATGCCGCTCGGTTTGCACGGAATCTTTTACAACGAAATCGAATTTGACATCATTATTGACAATTTTACTTTGCAGTGATGCATTCTGAATCCTGAAACCACCCGTATTCACCAAACCAACCGCAGCGTTCAATGAAGCATTTTCTTCTACATTGCTAAAATTGACTGAGACGCGCTCTGTGCGGATACTGTCGTAATCCACCATTGGAATGCTCAATCTCGCAACAATGGAGGAATCTTTCTGGTTATCCAGCTGCGCGTGGAATTGGATTGCATTCATTTCTTTCAGCTGCGGCGCAAACATCTGGAAAAGCGGATGATTGGTTACCGTAGCGTCCAATGTGAAATTGACAGGCTTGGTCACTTCCTTGTAAGTAAGATTTGGCGCTTTGAAATGTTTGCCTACTTCGGTTAACAATGCGTCCGCGATTTCAGTGTACACATAATTGCCTTCCATTTTGGCTTTCAAAAAGGGCGAATCAATGGTCGCTTGCCTTTCTCCGCTTGAATCCGTCAGCGCCATACTGATACTGTCGAGTGCGATCGGCTTGCGGTGATGTGTCAGTATCAAATCGTTGATATTCACCGTTCCCAATGGATTTTCAGGATTGGTTGATGGCATATCCACCTTGATGTTTCCTTTCACCTGCATGGAGTCTGCGTACAAATTCAATGCGGTCAGGTCTACGTTATCAATTTTAACGTCGGCTTTTACAGAGGGAAATTCTTTGGAAAGATCGGCCTGTGCTGTGAGGTTTACATCAATATTGGGATCGGCCATGTCCGCCTTAATGTCGGCCATTCCGTGATCCACATTGCCCTGCAACGTCAGGTTTTTGTAGATATAACCCTTAATATCAGCACTTTGAACTGTTCCATCCAGACGGGCCACCATTGTTTTTGGTGCGTAACCTATACCTTCCAGGTCGGTGCGCAAAGTAAGTTTGCCCATTTCCTGAGGCGGTTGCTTCATCAGCTTACCCAGATCGAAGTCATTAAAAGCAAGTGTACCGTTATATTGTGCGCGAATGCTGTCCGTAATATTTTTGAGGCTTCCCGAAAAAGTACCTACCCCGAATGATGTATTGATTGTCGTAGATAGCGTCAGGTTTTCCATGGAACCTTTCACTTTTCCCGTAATCTTGATTTTTTCCGGAAGCTCAATCGAGGCAGGTACCGCGCTGTCGGGAAGCATTTTTAACAAGTCCTCTTTGGTCGAGGATATCTCGTTGATGTTCAGGTCCATTGCAAGCTTATCAGCATTCGGCAATCCCGATATGCGTCCATTTGCATTCAACACAGTACCGTCCAGCATGCTGAACTGCGCTTTCGAAATGAGCATATTGTCAACTGACCCTGATATCTGGCCTGAGCCTTTCACCGCACCATTTGGTTCTGAGTCGAACGGAGGAGTTTTAGCTAGATCTGGTACCAATAATAGAATATCGGCAAATGCAATTCGGCTATCGGTCAGGTTAAGTTTGATCCTAACTTTGGCAATATCCTTCGTGAGTTCATCCAGGTTTCTATATTTCAGGCTCAACTCGTCGCGCAATAGGGTATTGGGGGTTTTTACAAAAAGATTTCTGAGGTATGTTTCCCGTTCACCATACGCAAAGTTGGTGCGAAACTCCTGTAATTTGAACCCGCTTTTTTCATTGAATGATCCTGATTTCAGAGCTCCTGCAATCACTTCGGGCGAGAAAATGAATTGCTGTAAATCAATGTTCAGATCTTTAACATTTAAATGCGCGAAGTCCAATCCTTTTGGTTGCGCCGGCGTGTTGAAGTCGTCGTAACGGATATCGTTATTGACCAGCTTAATGTCGCCCACTTTCACATTCCAGCCCGGCGCATCAGGTTCCGTGGTACTTGTATCTTTTTTGGCTTCTGCCTTAGCTTTTTTAGCAAATTCCGCATAAAGCGACATATTCTCCAGCGCAATGTTCTTCACATCGACTTGCTGGCTTTCCAAGAATATCTTATTTACATGCCCAGCCAGCTTTCCAACTGTAACCCCATTTTTTAAGCCCGAAACTTCGTCATCGAACTGCCATTTGAATTGTTGCACATTAATATCACCCACTTTCAAATCCAGCGAATCAGCAGGATTGGGCGGGGGTGAACCGGCTGATGCTGTTTTAAGAGCAGGGTACATTTTTAACTTCACCTGGCTATTGAGCAGTGCTAAATCAGAAAGATGATATTGCGAAAGGGAGGGATTGAATTTATCAAACTTAACGGTCGCCGAATCAATGTTCGCATTGGCGTCCATACCGGTAACTGCATCGCGGTAGGAGAGTCTTACATTTTTCAGCGCGATTTGGTCGAGCCGCATTTCCAATGGAGCAGTACTGGTATCAGTTTCAACCGCAGCGGTATCAGAGCCAGCAAATGCATCGATTATAAACTGAAAATTGAAGACGGTATCAGGAAGTACCCTGTTGAGGTTGGCATTGACGCCTTCGAGTTCTATCTTATTAATGCCAATATTGCCTTTTATCAAGCTATACATATCCAGGTCGACGTACAACCGCTTCCCTGCTACAAGTGTATCTCCGTGGGTATCTTCAAAGTAAACACCTTCCAGCAAGATCCAATCCGGAATATCGAACCGGACTCTTTCAATGTTCACATTGGTTTTGAGTTTTTTGCGTAAAAAAGAGTTGGCCTGTGATGTTAAAAAATTTTGTCCAAACGGTGTTTGTAATCCCCAAATCAATACGCCGACCAGGATTAAAACGGTCAAAACTACAATTGCCAAGACTTTTAGTGCTTTCTTCATTCCCTATTATTAGTCCTGTTTGCGTTGAGTAACAGGTGATTTGTTCGCTTGATCGTTAAAAATCTGGATAGTCAAACTTTTGCAAATTCAACTATCCAGAAACAATTGTTCAGAGAAGGCTTACCTTGTTATCGTTTGAATAACTCCACATTCACCGACTGATTAATTGCCACTTCTGATTTAATATTTACAGGTTTTTTATCCACACTGTTAAGTTCTACCAATTGAGCAGGATAGGAAATTCCATAAGCGGATTTAGCATAACCCGACATATCTGTTGTGGTTTCAACACCGGCCAATGTTTCCTTTTGGCGTACTAACAAACCGCTTTTTGCATCAAACCACAGATTATACTTAATTCCTCTTCCCTGCAGTTCGACCTGGTTTACCTGCACACCATTCAGCGTTTCCGCACCGACGGTTGTTGCAATGAGTCCCCGGTTTTTATAATCTATAAATGGAGCAAGATTCTCATACATTTCAAAACGCATGCTTGTCTGCTCCGCCTGGCTAAGGTCTTTCACATCCATTTTCTGTCCGATCGGCACTTTAATCCAGCCCGTGTTACCTTTGACGGTATACACAAAACTTCGTTTCATAATGGTTTTGGATTTATAAATGGATTGCTCAGAAATGGATACCGTGACATTGGCATCATATGGGGTTGCGGAAGATGCGGTATAACTTCTTTTGAGATTATAAGTCTTAACAGCATCCCAAAGCGCTTTTCCGCCTGTTGCCTTATAGTAATTGTCAAAAATGGAATCGGCAGGGATTTTCTGACCAAAAGTATGGACAGAAACAAGCAGCATGAAGGCCCAAAGTATCAGTGATTTTTTCATATCAATCAAATGTTATTGTTTTAAACGATTTACAGATTCTATGCGAAGGAAAGTTATTTCTTCAATTTTTAGATCAGCAAATATGTCTTTGGTTTAAATAAGCTGGATAAATCCGGCCCTGCTTAACATTTGTTTGCAAAAACCATTCCATTAATGACCATTACGAGTAATCTGGCGTGGTTGTTGAGACTTGGATGTTTCCTGATATCCTGAAAAATGAAAAAGGAAGCGTGATATTTCACCCTTCCTTTTATAACGCCGCGTAAAGTACTATACTTAGGCGTCGTTTCCGCCTGCGGATATTTTACCAAACCTGTATTGAAATGTAAGGTTAACCAGGCGGTTGGTTTGCTGCCAGTAAGAATTTTGTGAATAGGTAGCCGTGTTCAGCTGGCTTTTGTAGGCACGCGACAAAAAGATGTCCTGTACATTAAAAGATATTGTGGCCTTTTTTTCCAAAAAATCTTTTCTGATACCCATATTGGCGATAAAAACTCCCTCCCGGGTTCCCTGCGCAATTGCCCTGGGACCTTCATAATTGACATAAGCCGAAACACGGAAATCTGCGGGCAATGTGATAAAAGCATTCAAATTTCCTGAATAGCTCCATGTGCGGTTATTGATCTGAGCTAGCGTTGAAACAACTTCGCTACGAAAAAATCTGCCACTTCCATTGATTTTCAATACTTCCCCGATTTTCTGGGAGAAATCAGTTTCAAGTCCATAAGCAAGCTCGCGGCCCACATTATCATATCTAGTCAGAGAAATACCGCTCTCGTCGATGGTGCGGATCTGGGTAATGGCATTATTGGAGTAATCCATAAACAAAGATGGCCCAAAACCACCTGAGGACTCGTAATTGGAATAACCCATCTCGGCTTTATGGGTAAACTCAGGCCGCAAATTCGGATTTCCTGATTTTACATTTCTTGGATCAGAAACGTCCGTGTATGGGTTCAGCCAATCTGCTTCCGGGCGCTGCACGCGGCGGCTATAATTGAGTTTCATCTGCGACGACTCACCCAGCTTGCGGGTAAGCGCCAGGGAAGGCACTAGTGTCAGAAAATGAACGCCAAATTCACGTCCAATGCTGATCTGATCGATATTCTGGTTATAATCCGTTACCCGTAGCCCCGCTCGCATTCCCCACAGATCCGTTTTTTGCGAAAAGGTCATAAGGCCCGTGTAGGTGGCGTCGCTGTATGCGAACACATTGCTGATGTTCTGATCAAATTCATAAGAACCCGTTTCCCTGTTCATATTGTAGAAGGAATTGGTATTGTCATTGGAACTCATACGCGAACGAAGACCTACTTCCAATGTTGATTTTGGCGTGATCGGCCAGGTGTAATCTGTGTTCAGGAATAGGGACTTGCGGTTGCTATGGCGAAGGTTTTGCTGGCTTCGCATTAGGCTGTCAATTGCACTTTCCTGCATATAATAAGATTCGCCGTCCGAGCCGCCCAGCGAATAGCTCGATGTGAAATTGAATTGATGGTCTTTGTCAGCAAACTTTTTGCGGTAATCAAAATTGAAGTTCACATTATTTCCGTTGCCCTTACCTCTATTAATCCGCCTGAAACTTTCGGAAACCACACCAGGCACTAGGCTGGTTTCATTGAGCAGATTGCTGTTGTTGCGGCTATTGTCTCTGGAATAATTCATGCCCAGTTCCAATGAATTTTTTTCATTGATATCATAATTCATTCCTACCCTGCCAAATGTATTATTTCCGTTGTTCCCACCTTTGCCGGATTGTTCAAGGTGTGACGTGTTTTCAGAAATAAAATTGTCACGGCTTAATGTCCGTTTCCAGGTCATAGCCCTTGTATTCCCGCTTAGAGAAGCATTAAGGCCAAATTTTCCTGCGCGATAATTCAGGTTCCCGGATGCATTGTGATTATTCTTATTTCCAAGGCTCAGCCGCATTCCGCCATTGGTACCGCGTATTTTCGATTTTTTAGTAATGATATCGATCACGCCGGATGCTCCTTCGCCTTCATATTTGGCAGAAGGCGTAGTCATCACGTCAATTCGTTCGATCAAATTGGCTGGAAACGATTGCAGGATGGTAGGCAGGTCGCTACCGTAAAGGTTGGATGGTTTTCCGTCAATCAGCACCACCACATTGCCTTTCCCACGAACCTGTGGGTTACCATTTTCATCCAGGGAAACGGCGGGTATTTTTTCAAGCAGGTCGCTCACATTGTTACTGTTCGCGAGCAAGTCCTTTCCAATGGTGACCATTTTCTTATCAATATCATCCACGATCATGCTTCTCTCACCCTTTACAAGCACCTCGCTCAGCTTTTGCGCTTCGGCTACCAGAACGATATTTCCCAAATCGACCAGGTTACCCTCGGCTGCCACTTTCACATTTGCGACGACGCGGGTTTGGTAGCCCATATTGGTTACTCTGAGAATGTAATTTCCGGGAGAAACATTGGTAATGGTGAAAACGCCATTTTCATCTGCAACAACACCGTTTGCGAGTGTAGAATCCCTGGAAGCCAGCAAGGCAACCGTGGCAAAACTAACAACCGTATTGGCAGGAGATTCGACAACTTTACCAATCAGCTTACCTCCGTCGGTAACAGGTGTTTTTGTAATATTTACGGGAAAAGTATAATTATTGGGAAAAGCAAAAACAGTGTGGCAAAGTGTGATAAGGGTGATTATATTTAGGAATCGGACGTTTTTCACAGGGATAGGTTTATTGATTTTTATTAGGAATGGAGTTGAATTAGTCGATTAATCGGGTGTTTTGACTTGTTGAACTTCGCTTTCACAACGGATTCGGGAAAACCAGGCTGCCACAAAATTGGTAACGTACCCGTTAACAAAACAATTATATAAAAGTATGAAAAAATTAAGATTGGATTAATAAAAGTCTGAGGGGAAAAATAAAATCCCTTCCCCCTTCCTCCCCGTCCTGCCAAAGATGATACATTTGCAGGATGTACAAGATTCTCATTTCTCCCATACTCTTTCTCTTTGACGCCGAACGCATCCACTACTTTGCGGTAGAGATCCTGCAAATGGCCTTTAAAATTCCATTTGTCCCACAATTACTAAGATCGATATATACTTTCGAACATCCTGACCTGGTGCAGGAAATAGCGGGGCTGCGGTTCAGAAATCCTGTCGGGCTGGCGGCCGGATTTGATAAAAATGCGGAAATGGTAGACGAGCTTGAAGCATTGGGATTTGGGTTTATTGAAATAGGAACGGTGACGCCCCGTCCGCAGCCAGGCAATGATAAACCCAGGCTTTTCAGGTTAAAGGAAGATAAAGCGCTGATCAACAGGATGGGGTTCAACAATAAAGGAGCTGCGGTAGCCGCAGCGAAGTTGGCAAGTCGCAAATCCGAAATTTTAGTAGGAGGGAACATCGGTAAAAATAAAGATACCCCCAATGATCGCGCATTAGACGATTATCTGATCTGTTTTCGGGAGTTGTTTGATGTAGTCGACTATTTTGTAGTCAATGTCAGCTCGCCAAATACGCCAGGATTGCGTGATTTGCAGGAAAAGGCTCCACTAACTGCGTTGCTTGAGGAACTTCAGAAAAAGAATAAAGAAAAGTTTAGTCCAAAACCCATATTTTTAAAGATTGCGCCGGATCTGACGTTTAGCCAACTGGACGACATCATTGATATCATCAAACAAACCGGAATTGCTGGCGTTATCGCAACTAACACGACAATCAGCAGAGATAATCTGAAAACCGGCAAGTCGGAAGCTGAAAAATCTGGGGCGGGTGGCCTGAGCGGAGCACCACTGGCGCATCGGTCGACGGAAGTAATTCGTTACCTTTGCGAAAAATCAAGTCACGCATTTCCAGTCATCGGAGTGGGTGGTATTTCATCCCCGGAAGGCGCTTTGGAAAAAAGAAAAGCAGGTGCCAGCCTTATTCAGGTCTACACCGGATTTATTTATGAGGGACCAGGCCTGGCCAGGAAAATTTGCAAGGCCCTGGTAAAGAAGTAAAGTAAAACTCAGCATTCACGCATCCCAGAGTCGAATAAATGTCAGTCAATAAGCCGAGAGGAAACACACCGCGCCAAAAAGCAGAAGAAGCGACGGGTTCCCGTTTTAGTTTATCTTTCGATTGGGAACAGCTGTTTTCCAGTCCGAAAAATACCTTGGCGTGGGGTATCTTCTTTATTCTGCTCGGCATCTTTCTCGAAATCGCTTTTTTATCCTACATCATTACCGGCCTTTCCGACCAGAGCGTAATCGACGGTATAGGAGAACTTTCTGTTCGCGATGCAGGCCGACAAACGCGGAACCTGTTTGGCGTACTCGGTGCAGTACTCTCCCATTTTTTCATTTACAGATGGTTTGGTGTCGGGGCACTATTGCTTCCGCTCGTACCCATTGTCGCAGGCTGGAAAATGGCATTTGGAAAGGAATTTCTTCCGCTGATAAGAACAACCAAAGAGGTAGTTTTCTTCACTATTTGGATCAGCGTGCTTATGGGTTATGTGGTAATGATGAGCAATACTGAAAACAATCTGAGTTTTGTTTCAGGGGGAATAGGTTACATTACCAATATATTTTTATTCAATTGGCTCAAATGGGGAAGTGTTATCCCGATCATATTTGCGCTGTTTGTCTTTGCCGTCTTCTTTTACGATGCCCGCTCTGCCTATGAATCGTGGCAGCTTAAAAATGCCGCCCGGCAAGAAGCTTACGGAATAAAAGAAGAAATAAGCGACTTAGGTGAGGAAGTCGCAAAAAAACCTGCCGATCTCAAAAGCGATTTTGTTTCTGTTGTGGATGATACTTATGACGACCTAATTTTAGAGGAAGTGAAACCGCTGCCAGCGAGGACAGAAGATCCCGGGAAAGATTTAAAAAACGGCCAGGCGATTTATGCACCTCCGGTACTCGCTGTCTCTCCGCCGGTTATGTCTGCGGACACAAAATTAGAGCTGGAAGTGGAGGATACCACGCAGCTGAGCGAGCCGGTCGAAGAGGAATATGAGGATGAAGGCATTAGTACCTCGATTTTAAGGGAATTTGGTCAGTACGACCCGACGCTCGATTTACCTACGTACCGCTTTCCGACCATTGACCTTCTGAATGAGGTAATCGAGAATCAGCATGAAAAAGTAACTCATGAGGAGCTGGAAGGAAATAAGACAAAAATTGTAGATACGCTCGGCAGTTATGGGATCAACATTTCGAAGATCAAGGCTACGATCGGGCCAACGGTTACGCTTTACGAGATCATTCCAGAGGCAGGTGTAAGGATTTCGAAGATTAAAAACCTGGAAGGAGATATTGCACTGAGTTTGGCCGCATTGGGTATCCGTATCATCGCACCCATGCCAGGACGCGGAACGATTGGGATTGAAGTACCAAATAAAAACCGGGAAACTGTTTTTGTGCGTTCCGTACTCGCCAATGAGCGTTTTCAGAAATCCAATTATGATCTGCCAATCGTCTTAGGCAAAACCATTTCCAATGAAATCCACATTGTGGATCTTGCCAAGATGCCCCACTTATTAATGGCCGGTGCGACCGGGCAGGGAAAATCGGTTGGTTTGAATGTAATCCTGGCCTCTTTGATCTACAAAAAACATCCCGCTGAGCTGAAATTTGTATTGGTAGATCCTAAAAAGGTGGAATTGACGCTTTTCAACAAATTGGAAAGACATTTTCTCGCCAAACTTCCCAATGCCGAGGAGGCCATTATTACCGATACCAAAAAGGTGATTTTTACCCTCAATTCGCTTTGTATTGAAATGGATTCCCGTTACGACCTGCTCAAAGAAGCGGCTGTCAGGAATCTGAAAGAATACAATGCAAAATTTGCCCAAAGAAGACTTAATCCCGAAAAAGGCCACCGGTTCCTTCCTTACATTGTACTCGTCATTGATGAGCTCGCTGACCTGATGATGACGGCGGGGAAAGAAGTGGAAACACCCATTGCCCGGTTGGCCCAACTTGCCCGCGCTGTTGGAATTCACCTGGTGGTTGCGACGCAAAGACCTTCTGTTAAGGTAATTACCGGGTTGATCAAGGCCAACTTTCCGGCCAGGTTATCCTTCCGCGTAACATCCAGCATTGACTCCCGAACTATTCTGGACATGGGTGGTGCAGAGCAATTGGTAGGTCAGGGAGATATGTTGCTGGCGATTAATTCGGAAGTGATCCGTTTGCAATGTCCGTTTATTGATACCCGCGAAATAGAAGATGTTTGCGAATACATTGGTTCTCAGCGCGGATACGATGAGGCTTATGCGCTGCCGGAATATGAAGGGGAAGATGCAACCGAAGGAAAGGCAGACCTCAACCCGGACGATTTTGACACTTTATTACCCGACGCCGCACGCCTGATCGTCACGCATCAGCAGGGAAGCACTTCCCTCATCCAGCGCAAGATGAAACTGGGTTACAACCGCGCCGGCCGGATCATGGACCAGCTTGAAATCCTTGGTGTGGTGGGACCATTCACTGGAAGCAAAGCCCGCGATGTCATGTTCCACGATCTGAGCGGATTAGAGGAACACCTCCGTGTGATGGGTGTGAGTTAATGCTCCTACGATTTACCTTTCCCGTTTCCTGTGAAACAATGCCGTTAAACCTTCCTATGGACTGTTGGTCTAAATTTTGTAACGTATATCAAATTACGTATCCCTTATTTACTTAACTCACTAAAAAGCTAAATGTTTAATATGGAAAATTTCAAAAAAAGTACGTTTACGATTGCGATAGTGATGATTGCTTTGCTGACTTCGTTTTCCTCAAATGCGCAGGGAGATAAAAAATCGTCGGCAATCCTCGAAGCGATGAGTAAGAAATATCAGCAGATCAAATCATTCAAAGCCATATTCACGTACACGCCAAAGGGTGAAAAATCATTGAAAGGAGAGGCGACTGTGAAAGGCATGAAATTCAGGCTTAAAATGGCGGGTCAGGAAATTTTCAATGATGGAAAACTAATGGCGACTTATATTAAGGAAACCAATGAGGTTAACCTGCAAGATTCAGATCCTACCGCTGGTGGTGATTTGGATCCAACTAAAATTTACTCCGCTTACAAAAAAGGGTTTAAGTCTATCTTTTTGAAGGACAAAAAAGAGGGTAGCAAAAATCTGGAAGTGGTTCAGCTTACCTCCACGAATAAAAGCAGTCAGGTGGATAAAGTTGAAATTGAAGTAAATAAGGCTGATAGGTCAATCAACAGCTGGAAAATATTTCAGAAGAATGGTCAGGAAGTGGTTTATAAAGTTGAACAGTTTCAGCCTGATGTGACTGTTTCCGATAGCTTTTTTGCTTTCAATGCAAAACAATATCCGGGAGTAGAAGTTGTTGATCTTCGATAATAGAAGTTGAGATTTGACGAAAAAAAGGGCTGAAATCGATCGATTTCAGCCCTTTTTTGATAGTATTTGTTCGTGTGAGAATGTATTAGTTAACCGCCTGGTGCAAATCACGGTATTTCTTAATCAGGTTATGCGATTCCAATAATCCCGCTTTCTGATTTGCGATGATTTGTCTGATGTTTACAGGCAGATCTGTGTCAGTAGCCAATGCATCATCATAAGCTTCCTGGGCAGCATCTTCACCGTATTCGCAGCTTTCCAGTACAGAAGTCCTGTCATGGCCAGTGAAAGTAGCTTTGATGTCCATCCAAACGCGATAAATTTTACCCGAATTAGTGGTTCCTGTTGCTACGTCTCCACCAAGCGTCCTTATCTCAGCGCTTAACTCATTTATATTTTCACGGCTTTCGTTGGCCATTTTTTGAAAGATACCTTTCAGGTCAACATCCATATCTTCGACTTCAACAATTGCCTTTTCGTATCCATCGATACGATCGTTGTTAATTTTGATCAGGTCATTCAAGACCTCTACTAAATTTTCATTGGTTTCCATGCTATTCAGTTTTAAGGTTTGTGATTTTTTAATCCTTTGCGTGACGGATTAAAATCCTGTGCCATTATGTCATAAACCGGATTTGATCAAGGTTGAGGAAAGGATTCAATCGTATATGTAGCCGTTTTTACCCGAACTTAAATGGCAAAACCAATTTTCACACCGCCCCAGCGATGGTCCCAGCCGGTTTTGAATTCCTTGGTCAGAAAGGATTGGTAATACTCGATATATAATCGCCAGCAATGCACAACAAGGCCAAAGTTGTCCTGGAACGTGACTCGGTTTATCTGTGAAGAAGACAAGGTGTACGGACTATTGCGGCTGAACAACCCACCGCTCAAAGCAGCGTCGTAGCCGACCAGACTGACAAGGGGCTGGTTATAAATGTAAATCTGAAAATTCCTGGAAAACGGTTTTTCCGACCGGCTGAAAATAGAATTGATATTTCCGAGTTTGAGCGTCAAGCCCGCTTGCAGCTTGTCGGATAAGGTGCCTAATCGCAATTGAGTATTGGTATTGAGCTCAAATAAGTTAGCATATTTATAGATTAGCTTCTCATAATTGAGCTCGTAATTGAGAATTAAGTCATTGCGAATCTGATACTGCCACCCTTTTGGATCCTGGTCCCCTGTCCATTTATGAATGGTGCTTTGCATTCGGCTTGCAAATGCCGCGGGGCCAATCATCCCGGTGCTTATTACAGAAGTTAACCGGGCTTTTTGCACAGTATCGACAGAAATCCGAAAGGACTTTAACATAATACAACCAGCAAAGGGCCGGTCGTTGTAGAGGATTACATTGCTTTTAATGCTTGTCGGCGTGAAACCGTAATGTTCAAAAGTCAGCCCGTATTTGGAATAGGAGTTATTAAGCTTCACCAAGAGCTTATTGACAGGATTCTTCCTTAAAGCAGGTGCGACAATTTCGAAACTATAACCCTGTGTATAGTAGTAATCAGTTTTTCCAACAAAATCATTGTCGTAATGAAACCGGATGTAATTGTTACCGACCACGTTTCGAAAGGAAGCTGTTTGATCTATCCGTTGCGCAGATAGGGACAGTGAAAGCAGCAAGAATAGGAAAATGCCAGGTATCGGTCGGCTCATAGTAACCTACATACGAAATCCGTGAATCCTTAGACCTGATGAGCCAGCAGCGATTTGACATACTGTTCGCTGGTTGAAAAAAATTTCTGCTCTTCGGTGGGTTTATTCAGGAACCGCTGGATCTTTCCATTTTCATAAGCCCTAAAAACGGCAGGATGTACATAGTATTTTTTGCAAACGGCCCTTGTGTTTCCTAAATGCGCAGCGACAACATCCAGACAGGTATTCACAATCCGCGTGAACTGCCGCTGCGACTGGAATTTTTCCTGCGTACTCAAGTATTCAAATGCAGTAACGGTTCCCATCCACGTTCTGAAATCTTTGGCGGAAAAATGCTCCCCGGTATGTTCCCGGATATAATCATTCACCTGCCTTGCATTTAGCGAACATCTTCCTGTTTCAGTGGTGTATTGAAAAAGCCTTTTACCCGGGAGCTCCTTGTATTGCTTCACAAGCCTGGCCAGCTGGGTATCTTTGAGCGTTATATCCTGCTTAATGCCTTTTTTACCCGTAAAGATAAACCGGATACGGCTTCCGCTAACGGTAGCACAGCGCGAGTCCAATGTAGTAATGCCCGACGAGCCGTGCTTAATTTTGTATTGCTGGTTACCTACCCGGATACAAGTCTTATCCATCAGCTTGATCACCAATGCAACCGATTTTTGCAAGTCCAGATCCCTTTTTCTGAGATCCTGCTCCACATGTTCGCGCAGTGATGGGAGCGCTTCTGAAAAAGTAAGCAGTTTGTAATATTTGGTTTGATTACGGATCAGGTTCCAATGCGGATGATAGCGATATTGTTTCCGGCCCGCGTCGTCAATACCAGTTGCCTGCAAATGCGTGTTGGGATCGGAGCTGATCCATACTTCTTTCCAGGCAGGCGGAAGTACCAGAGCCTTTATTCTGTTGATGACCTGCTTGTCTGTCAGGCGAATACCTGCCCTATCTACGTAGAAAAAACGGGGCGATTTGCCTTTTCGGAAAAATCCGGGAGCGTCACCTGATTGTATATAATTCAAGCCTGCTGCTTCGGCAGTGAGGCGGGGATCTTTTTTGAGCTTTTTAAACTGTCTGGCTGTGATAACAGGCTCTTCTGTTAACGTTCCAACGGCTACCGACATGTGGTTTACATTAAACTGTGTGCCGGAGTTTTATAATAAAGTAATACCAATTAAAAAGTCCATGAAAAAACCCCAGCATATTTCTTTTCCAAATACGTCTGAGGAAGTATGTACTCATTTTGATGCAAATGTTAAAAACGGAGGCTAATCCCGGGTTGGCTTTTAGCCGGCTAATTGGTGATCAAAAATTTTTCTACACTGAAGGTCTCGCTGCGTTCCAATTTTTGAAAAAGACATTTCTTTAAAATATCCACCAGACCGTCGAAGCTCGTAGGTTTTTGAATGTAAAGGTTCGCACCAGCTTTGTAAGCCGATTCCCAAAGATATTGAGCCACCGAAGTGGATAAGATGATGATAGGGGTTTCTTCGAAGCCAGGCGTAGAGCGGATTTCCGTGAGACATTCAAGACCATTTTTAACTGGCATATTCATATCCAGAAAAATAAGGTCGGGCTTGGCAACTTCGCCATCGAGCATATTTATCAATTCCACGCCATTGTCTGCGATCTGCAAATTCATCGGAACAGGCAGCTGTTCCAATGCTTCCTGAAATAAAAAGGTATCATCGTCGTCATCGTCGGCCAGGAGAATCTGAAAGGTTTTACCGGTACTCATTATAGGTTTAAGGGGGGTCTAATGAATTAGATCAAAGTTAATGCATCCGGTGGGATGACAGACTCAAAACAAAATTAATACATCTTTTTTCAAGAATAAATTATTCTTCATGGCTGGCTGTGGCATGCTTTTTACAACATATGGAGAATAATACACAAAAAAATGAAAATAATTATGAAAAAGATAACATTAAGTACACTGGCGCTTGCGGCCATGATGGCATTTTCTTCCTGTAACAATAACAAGGCAGAAGATTCCAAGGAGGTTGCGGAAGAGCAAAATGAAGAAACGCTCGATGAAACCAAGTTGGAAGACGATTCGGAATTTGCAGTAGCTGCCGCAGATGGCGGCATGATGGAAGTGAAGCTTGGTGAACTGGCTCAATCCAATGCAGCAAGTGCCGATGTGAAAAAGTTTGGAGAGACCATGAGCAAAGAACATGGGAAAGCCAATGACGAGCTTAAAGCACTGGCGGGAAAAAAGAGCATTACTTTGCCGATGGCACTGAGCGACGCAAGACAAAAGGATTACGATGACCTTGCTGCCAAAAAAGGCGAAGAATTTGATAAGGCCTATATCTCATTTATGGTTGATGACCATAAAAAGGATATCAGCGAATTCGAGGAAGCTGCCAAAGACGCAAAAGATGCAGATGTCAAAACCTGGGCTGCTGGTAAAGTGCCAACTTTGAAACATCATCTGGAAATGGCCGAAGCCATTCATGACGCAAAAAAATAATAATTGGATAATTAGTAAGAGGGCCGGGGTTTGCATAGCAAGCTCCGGCCTTTTGTGTACAAGGACATTCTCACCTTTATTCCTAAGTTATCCAATGAAATGTTTGCTTAATAATTCTTGATCGGTTTATTTTGTCTACCAATTTTATAGAGTAGTTCATGATCCTCCATTTTTATACTCATAATTTCAAGATATGTTCCGGTTATTTCGGGTTGTTGTTACTGTGCATTACTGCGTTTTCATCCTTTGCGCAAACGCCGCAGCGGCCTAACATTATATTTATTTTCTCGGATGATCACGCCTATCAGGGAATTGGGGCTTATGGAAATAAAATTGTAAAAACCCCTCACATTGACCGCATTGCAAGAGAAGGAGCACTCCTAACCAATAATCTCGTCACCAATTCCATCTGCGGCCCGAGCCGGGCCACTTTGCTCACCGGAAAATATAGCCATACCAATGGATATAAGCGAAATGACAATACAAGGTTTGATACTAACCAAACGCTTTTGTCCGAAACACTTCGCAAAAGTGGCTACCAGACTGCCTGGATTGGTAAAATGCATTTAAACAGCCTACCGGCAGGCTTTGACTATTGGAAAGTACTCCCGGGCCAGGGTAACTACTACAATCCGGATTTCATCGGCCAGCCGAATGATACCACACGCCACACCGGCTATGTCTCCGATCTCATCACACAATTTTCCACGGAATGGCTTGCTAAGCGGGATAATTCCAAACCGTTTTTCCTGATTGTTGGGCATAAAGCTACCCACCGTGAATGGCTGCCCGATCTGCAGGATCTTGGCGCTTATGACAACGTCAACTTTCCACTACCAGCTAATTTCTATGATGATTATAAAGGTCGGTCTGCGGCTTTGGCGCAGGATATGACGATTGATAAAACCATGCGTTTGAAGCAGGATTTGAAAGTAGATTTGGATTACGAAAAAGACGGGACTTATAATCGTTTTAATACAGAGCAGAAGAAGATTTTCAAAGCCTATTATGATAAAATCACAAAAGAGTACACGGATAAAAAACTAACAGGTAAAGCGTTGATTGAATGGAAATACCAGCGTTATCTGAGGGATTACTTTTCAGTGGCGAATTCCCTGGACAGGAATATTGGTAAGCTACTGGAATATCTGGATCAAAGCGGTCTTGCAAAAAATACGGTCGTCATTTATGCCTCCGACCAGGGTTTTTATTTGGGGGAACATGGCTGGTTCGACAAGCGGTTTATCTACGAAGAATCCCTTAAAACGCCTTTCGTGATCAGATATCCGGGTGTGATCAAACCAGGCATCAAAGTGTCAGACCTGATTCTGAACATTGATTGGGCTCCGACTGTTTTGAATATTGCTGGGGCCAAAACGCCGACGGATATGCAGGGAAAATCGTTTTTGCCGCTTTTAAAAGGCACGCAAACAGCACAGATTCCGTGGCGCAAGGAAGCGTACTACCATTATTACGAATTCCCCCAGCCACATCACGTTTATCCGCATTTTGGCCTTCGTACCAGTCGGTATAAGCTAGCCTACTTTTATGGCGGCGCCGATTCTTGGGAGTTGTTTGACTTACAAAAGGACCCTACCGAGGTAGCCAACATATACGGGGCCAAAGGCACGGAGAAGCTCACAGCAGACTTGAAAGGGAAGCTGAAAATTTTGATGACGGAATATAAAGATGAAGAAGCTTTGAAAATTCTGGCTTCTGCAAAAAAATAATCGGGTGGATAAATCAGAATATGATGCGATTGTAATCGGCTCTGGCCCGAACGGATTGGCAGCCGCAATCACGCTGCAACGCGCCGGGCTTTCTGTTTTGATTGTAGAGGGGAAATCAACAGTGGGTGGAGGAATGCGCTCTCAGGAATTAACATTGCCAGGATATGTGCATGATGTTTGCTCCGCTGTTCATCCGATGGCATTGCTTTCGCCCTTTTTTAAAAGCCTGCCCTTAAAAGATTTCGGACTGGAATTTATACAGCCAAAGTTCGCGGCCGCCCATCCTTTTGATGACGGAAAGGTGGCAATTCTTGAAAAATCGCTCGAAAATACCGCGCTGGGATTGGGGAAGGATGCATCGGCCTACCGGGACTTTATGGGGCCACTTGTTGGCGATATTCCAGGTTTATTACCCAGCTTGCTGGGACCGTTTGTCTGGCCGGAAAAGCCAATCGAAATGGCAAAGTTTGGAATGAAAGCACTTCCTTCCGCAACATGGGCCGCGAAGAGATTTCAGACAAGGGAAGCGAGAGGGTTATGGGCAGGAATGGCCGCGCATGCCATACAGCCTTTGCAAAACGTGGCCACGGCGGCATTCGGCATTATGCTGATGGCCTCGGCCCATTTGAATGGCTGGCCTATTCCCAAAGGTGGAAGTCAGTCGATCGCGAATGCACTTGCAGCATATTTTCAATCACTGGGCGGCAAAATTATTACTGATTTTCAGGTAGAATCCCTGGATCAGCTGCCTCCGGCAAAGGTGGTTTTAGCAGACATTACCCCCAGGCAATTGCTGAAAATGGCAGGTAGCAAGCTAAGCAGTTCTTACAAGAGCAGATTAGAAAAATACCGCTACGGAATGGGTGTTTTCAAGATTGATTGGGCGCTGGATGGTGTGATACCATTCACGTCCAGGGAATGTCAGGATGCCGCGACTGTGCATTTGGGTAATACGTTGGAGGAAATTGTGGATTACGAGAAGGGTATCTCGGAAGGCAGGCAAGGGGATAAGCCATTTATGTTACTCGCACAGCAAAGTGTATTTGATCCTGGCCGCGCTCCCGCAGGAAAACATACTGCCTGGGCATATTGCCATGTTCCGCACGGCTCGACAATTGACATGACGACCGGAATAGAAAATCAGGTGGAGCGATTTGCGCCTGGCTTCAGGGATTTAATCAGGGAAAAACACACGATGAATACCAGCGAAATGGAAGCTTATAACCCAAATTATGTAGGCGGGGACATTAATGGTGGCATACAGGATATTTTCCAGCTGTATTCGAGGCCGGTTTTAAGTATATCCCCTTACCGTACCTCTGCGAAGGACATTTATTTATGTTCTTCTTCAACACCTCCGGGCGGCGGCGTGCATGGCATGTGCGGATACCACGCAGCGAAACAGGTGCTGAGCGACGTATTTGCCATCATAAAAAGTTGATTTTATACAAGAAGGTTTAATAGTTGTGTTATGAAATTTTCATTAAAGCATTTTTTAGGAATATATTTTATTGCGTTAATTGCCTTTGCTAGTGTCAGTTGTGAAAAAAAACAGACTGCCGAAGAAAGGACCGCGGACAGCCTTGCACATTGCATTGCTGATGGGATTCCGTCGAGAGCATCTGCAATTAAAAATGCAAGCTATGTTGTAGAAGGTAAGGGCGACACAGCCGGCATGGTTTGGATAAACGGAGGTAAGTTTCTGATGGGAGCTGATGAATTTCCTGATTCGCGGCCCATGCACGAAGTATCCGTCAATGGCTTTTATATGGATGACCATGAAGTAACCAATGGGGAATTTGAGGCATTTGTAAAAGCTACCCAATACAAGACGGTTGCAGAAAGACCATTAAATCCTGCCGACTATCCAGGTGTTCCCGCGGATAAACTTGTTCCCGGATCTGCGGTTTTTACCCCCACGCCAACCCGCGTTTCTCTGGAAAATCCGCTGCAATGGTGGACTTATGAACCTGGCGCCAGCTGGGCACACCCCGAAGGTCCGTCGAGCACAATAAAAGGAAGGGAAAATTTTCCCGTAACCCATGTCTCTTACGAGGATGCGGCTGCTTACGCCAAATGGGCTGGTAAAAGGCTGCCTACCGAGGCCGAATGGGAATTCGCTGCCCAGGGTGGAAAAGGAAATCATACCTACTATTGGGGCGACGAACTCAAACCGGGCAATAAGTGGGTCGCTAACATTTATCAGGGCAGTTTTCCGGATAAAAACACAAAAGAAGACGGCTACCTGGCAGCAGCTCCGGTTAAGACTTTTCCCGCCAATCCGTATGGCTTATATGATATGGATGGGAATGTGTGGGAATGGTGCGAAGATCTTTTTCGCCCGGATTATTATGCAAAAAGTACGGGGGACAATCCCAAAGGCCCTTCTGATAGCTACGATCCTGACGAGCCGGGAGCCGTAAAACGCGTTCAGCGCGGCGGCTCATTTTTATGCAGTGACGATTATTGCATTCGTTACAAAGCAGGCAGCAGGGGAAAAGGGGAGGTGACGAGTGGGAGTAATAATTTGGGTTTTCGGTGCGTGATGGCTAAAAAATAAGGATACATATTTTATATCGATCAATATTTTTTCATGGTGTTCTTATGAAGAAATAGTGAATGAGTATGCCGATGATAACAATGATCAACCAAGGCAGCTGTTTGCGGATTTGATAGAAGTTATTGATCCAATCCTGCTTTTAAAAAATAAATATTTTTGTAACTGCAAATAGAAATATCAATCCGAGGATATACAGCGCCGCCCCCTTCGACATAAAATCACCGAATTCTTTCCACAGCAACACATAGATTATTGCAGTGATAACCATTGCCCAATTGAGGAATTTGATTAAACTTTTGTTGAGCATCACTTTAAGAGTTGAAGATTTTGCGGGAGCGGTAGCCATTAAAGCAATATCCTAAACTGCTTGGCGCGCTTGTTTGACAATTATTTCCTTTCCGGTTCCATCTAAATGTTACTGACACAGCCGCAATCGGAGCAGCTGACTAGCTTTTTGCCATAAAGCAAATAATAAGAGCTCTAAAGGTAGCCGTATCATCGAATTCCCATACTTTCATTGCGGTATAATATTGATTATTGCATCCGTTACAGAGATGCACTCGCACGAAAGGCGGAGTGACGAATGGGAGCAACAATTGGGTTTTCGGTGCGTGACGAAAGGAGGTAAGTTATTTGAACTGTCGCTGTCAGCTATCGGTGGTAAGAGACAGTTCAAACAGTTTAAGATTTGGTGAATTTACCATGAAGAATTAGTAGTGCGATAGAAGAAAATTTGGTAATTACTCCTACAAATGCAAGTACATACCCCAATGCTCTAAATTTCTCGGACGCGAGAACTAGGTCGATGCCAATAAATGCTACCAGCATTCCCGCAATAAGAAGCAAGACTTTGTTTTTTATTGTTAGCTTTTCCATTGTCACATTTTATTTCCTGTTAAATATTGCGGTTGTTGAATACCACAAGTGAAACATTGTTTGACAGCATTGAAGATGTAATTAATTGAGTATGTTCCAACCAAGTCGCAGGCAGTATCGCATAACCAATCTTTTTCACATTGCTTCTTATAAGCCTGATAATAAGAGTTAAATGCTTGATCTGAGCATTTCCAGCTACAGGTAACTCCGGGATAGAATTTTGAATTTTTGCCCGAGTCAAATATACCTAGTGTTTTGATCTGGTTTTTTTCAATGATCGTTTTGTTCAGGATCTCACCATACCTATTCACCCATTTAACCTCGCCTGAGTAAGAAATATTCTTGTTTGGAAATGATGAAGTCAAATTATGCAATCTTAAAAATGGATATACTTGATCGACATTTTTAGTATTCAATACGATCATGATATCCCTTGTCATTCCTTCACTTGAATTAAGGTGAATGATCAGGCCTTCAAAATTTGATGGATACTCAATGGCCTGAATACCTTCAATTTGAACATTTTCCAAATTATTGGTTATGGATAAATATTCTTTTGATTTCAAAAAAACTGGAAGGCAGCATAATTCTCATCAACCTGTCGAAGATTTGGTATCTCAGTGTTAGCTTTCAAGATAAGGGCTATTGACCTGACTAATAAGGTCTTCATTAGTTTTGGAGCAGCTCATAACAACTAAAATGGAAAGACAGAGGGCAAAGGTAGCAAGCTTGATAAAGTTGTTTTTCATTATGTAGTTCGCCGAAGGGTAAAATTTTGTGCGGTGTTGCCAAAAACTAAATCGACTTTGCAAACCTCCTTAAAAAAATCTCCAACTATTGCTTCAACAACAATAAGTTTTATTAGAATTGCGGTAAGTTTTACCCGCCACTATAACATGACACTATACATGACTTTCGGAACCAGATTACGTCAATTAAGAGAAAAAAACCGCCTCTCTCAACAGGAAGTTGCCGACTATTTAGGAATCGGACAAAGTACTTACAGCCAGTGGGAAAGTGATCAAACTACATTCAAAGTCCACTATCTGCTTCGGCTTTCTGAATTATTTGCGGTCGACATAAGCCAGTTAGTTCCTCGGGATATCAACATGAAGGATGCTCCCAATTTAGTAAAATGGCCGGTTTCCAATGAGCCGGGAAGTAAAATGGACTGTCGGTTATTGACCGAGCTTCTCGAAAGTAAGAATGAGGTAATCAAATTACTTAAAGAGGAAAATGAAAGATTAAAGGCAAATTACTTTCTCAAAAAGAATTAATCTAGTAACTTTATAGAGTATTAGAAATTTGTCAAATAGCATGCATTTTCTGACTGTTCCCGGTTTGGCTAGTTCTGGTCCGCAGCATTGGCAGACGATCTGGGAAAAACAGTATCCTCAACTTTTCAGTAGGGTACAGCAGGTAAACTGGGACTGGCCTGTCAAAGAAGAATGGGTGTCGCAATTACAGAAGCAAATCAGTGAATTGGAAGAGCCGACGATCCTGATTGCGCACAGCCTGGGCTGCATTACCGTCGCGCATTGGGCGCAAGAACATTCCTCAGAACTAATAAAAGGAGCTTTACTCGTAGCACCTGCCGATGCAGAATTATCGAAAAGACTCAATTTTGTTGTAAACTTTACACCAATACCGGTGTGGTCTTTTCCGTTTGAAAGTATTGTGGTGGCAAGTACCAATGACATTTACGCCAGTATCAGCCGCTCGAAAGTATTTGCGAGCAACTGGGGAAGTGAATTTATCAACATTGGTAAAAAAGGACATATTAATGCAGTTTCCGGACTTGAAGACTGGCAGGAAGGAAAAGAAATCCTGGGACAGCTTGGCAGCTTCGAACGTCTGCCCCAGGAAGCAACGAAATAGTAAAAATTCTCGTACAAGCGTGCAATGCGGTTCTTTAATTTAGGTTATCTGTTTATCTTACAAAAAATTCTTTCCACAATTTAATCAATGAAGATGTTTATGAAAAAAATGTTTGTATTCGTGGTGGCCGGCTTGTTATTCAATGCCGCTGCTATTGCTGGCGGACCAGGTAAGACGAAGGCGGCAGATAAAACGCTGGCTATTGATGCAAAAAGCAGCACAATAGTTTGGGGAGCCAAAAAAGTGACCGGAACTCACGCAGGCACGGTGGTTGTCGAAAGCGGATCTCTGATTGTAGACGGCGATAAATTGAAAGGCGGAAGTTTTGTAGCCGATGTGAAATCTTTGGTAGTAACTGATGTTACTGATAAAGAAATGAATGGCAAATTGACCGGCCACCTTAAAAGCGACGATTTCTTTTCTGTTGAAAAGCATCCACAGGCGAAACTGGTTATTTCATCCGTAACACCAAAAGGTGGCAATGCGTATGATGTAACAGGAAAATTGACGATCAAAGGCATTACACAGGAAGTTAAGTTTCCTGCTACAGTAACATCCGATGCGAAAAAAGTAACTGCCAACGCAAAAGTTGTGATAGATCGTACGAAATACGACATTAAATTCAGGTCAGCTAATTTCTTTGAAAACCTTGGTGATAAGGCAATTGAAAATGATTTTACGCTAGACGTAAATCTGGTAGCCAATAAATAACACCAGTTTTAGTAATTGCAAATCCAATCCGGTCTGACGATTCAGACCGGATTTTTTGATAACTCAAAAATTTCTATGAAAAATTTCATTACCGGATTGCTGATCATCGCATTCACCCTTTGCGGCAAGGCGCATGCACAAACCGAAAATAAGCTTCCTGACTGGACTTTCGGCGGCTTTAAGCGTCCCGCAGATGTCAATCCGGTAATCTCTCCCGATTCCACGTCCACCTTTTTCTGTCCAATGAACAAGAGGCAGATTGACTGGGAATCCAATGATACATTCAATCCCGCAGCTACCATGAAAAACGGGAAGATTGTGGTGCTTTACAGGGCAGAGGACAAAGCGGGAAGAGCTATTGGAAAGCGCACATCCCGGTTGGGATATGCTGAAAGTGAGGATGGTATTACTTTTAAAAGAAAGAAAGAACCTGTGTTGTTTCCTGACGAAGATGGTCAGAAAGCCAATGAATGGCCGGGAGGCTGCGAAGACCCGCGTGTGGCTGTGACAGAAGATGGCTTATATGTGATCATTTACACCCAATGGAACCAGGATAAGGCAAGATTGGGCATCGCCACGTCCCGCGACTTATTAAAATGGGAAAAGCATGGGCCCGCCTTCACGAAGGCATACAATGGAAAATTCAATGAAATATGGTCTAAATCGGGCTCGATTGTGACGAAACTCGTCAATGACAAACAGGTTATTGCAAAAATAAATGGTAAGTATTGGCTGTATTTTGGAGAAGCCAATGTGAATGTGGCAACATCCACTGACCTGATCAATTGGGAGCCGGTTGTAGATAAAAATCAAGATCTGGTCAATTTGATATCGCCTCGCAAAGGCTATTTTGACAGCAACCTCACAGAATGCGGCCCTCCGGCTATCGTTACCGAAAAAGGCATTGTGCTCTTATATAACGGTAAAAACGACAAAGGCGAAGATGGCGACAAAAGATTTACGCCCAATAGTTACTGCGCCGGCCAGGTTCTTTTCGACAAAAATAATCCTACCAAATTGCTGGCGAGGCTGGATGTTCCTTTCTTCCGTCCCATGGAATCATTCGAAAAGAGCGGCCAATATGTAGCTGGGACCGTTTTTATTGAAGGTATGGTGTACTTCAAAAAGAAATGGTTGCTATACTACGGATGCGCCGATTCAAGGGTGGGTGTAGCTATTTACGATCCCAAACAAAAAACCGCTGGCGACCCGCTTCCTTGAATGCTGGCATCTCTAGTGCAAAGCGCTTGTTTTGTAACCATTTATTCGGAGGCCTCCAACCGATATATATATTAAAATTTCGATCTAAAGACCCAATCTTTACGTAGATAGGTAAATAAAAACAAAATATTTACCTATGAGAAAGTCGATCAAATTTACGAGCTTATTAGTTGTTGCTCTAATGGCAACATTCAGTGCTATTGCGCAGGATAAAACTGTGATGGTAGGCGGTGCCGAAATGTATCCATCCAAAAACATTATTGAAAACGCGGTCAATTCCAAAGACCACACCACGCTTGTTGCAGCAGTAAAAGCGGCAGGATTGGTTGAAACATTGTCAGGCGCAGGACCATTTACCGTTTTTGCACCTGTTAATGCAGCATTTGCAGCATTACCAGCAGGTACGGTGGACAACTTGCTGAAACCAGAAAACAAAGCAATGCTTACATCAGTATTGACTTACCATGTTATTCCTGGAAAAATTGATTCAAAATCAGTGATGAAAATGATTGAAGACGGAAAAGGAAAAACAATGGCTAAAACGGTACAGGGTGCAGAACTTACGTTTTCAATGAGTGGAAAAGACCTGATGGTTACAGATTCAAAAGGAAACAAGGCCAAAGTAACAATCGCCGATGTATACCAATCAAATGGTGTGATCCACGTGGTTGACAAAGTTTTAATGCCATAATCTGGTAAAAATAAGTGAAGTTGGATTGTGAAGTGGTTGTTAGTTAGCGGGATGGCTCAGGCCTTCCCGCTTTTTTTGTGGAGTGCAGGTCAGTACAGGATAGTCGGCCAGATATTTTTAGGAATTTTTGGATATTATTTTCTTCTTTTTTAAGAGTATTAACCTTAAAAAGATTCCTTGTGTTAAGGGTAACGATTATCTAGTACATCACTAAACCTGTAAATAAAACAAAGATGAATTCCAGATTTATCAAAGCCGGATTGGTCCTGGCAGCATTGCTGACGTTCGGTTTCCAGGGCGCCAGCATAGCCCAAAAGAAAGAAAAAGGGTTTAAATCCATCTTTGACGGTAAAACATTGGATGGCTGGGATGGAGATCCCAAATACTGGCGCGTGGAGAACGGTAGCCTGGTAGGCACAATAACCCCCGAAACACTGCTCAAAACCAATTCTTTCATTATCTGGAAAGGTGGCGAACCCGCCGATTTTGAATTTAAAGGATCTTTCAAAATTGCGAAAGACGGTAATTCCGGTATCAATTACAGAAGTGAGAGGCTTACTGACGTTCCTTTCGCATTAAAAGGCTACCAGGCTGATATTGATGGGAAAATCAACTATACCGGCCAAAATTACGAAGAGCGCAAGCGTACTACATTGGCTTACCGCGGCCAAAAAACAACCATCAAAGAGTACACAGGCGAAAAAACACCCGAAGCAATTCGTGCCAATGTCAAAGCCAACGCATGGACAGGTTTTGAAGTAACCGGCTCACTTGGAAGCTCCGATTCCCTGAAAACCCTGATCAAGAGTGAAGATTGGAATACATTCCGCCTTGTAGTAAAAGGAAATCACCTTCAGCATTATATCAACGACGTCCTCATGAGCGACGTAACCGACAATGATACGGTAAATGGTGCCAAAAAAGGACTTTTAGGCGTACAAGTCCATGTAGGTCCACCCATGAAAGTGGAATACAAAGACCTTCGGATCAAACAACTGTAATTACTATAATAGCTAAAAAGGCTAACTGAGCGTCGGCCCTAGCTAATCGCTAACCGAGCGGCGGCCGCAGCTAAAATGCTCATAGCAATACGCCAGCAACAATGAACAAAATTGGATTTAACGTGCTTGCCTGGACGGCAGCGGTTTCGAATGATCTTTTTCCGATTATCGAAAGATTGAAGGGCATTGGTTATGATGGTGTAGAATTTTACCTGGGTCCCCAGGAATCTGCGGCATATCTGCGGATGGGTAATTATACCAAAGATCTTGGCCTTGAAACCACAGCCGTAATGACGCTTGGAAAAGAGGATAATCCGGTAAGTGAATCGGCAGACGTTCGCCAGAAAGCGCTGGATAAGATTAAATGGGCCGTTGATCGCGCACATGAACTCAATTCAAAGATTATTTGCGGGCCTTTTCATTCGGGTCACACTGTTTTTGTAAACAGGCCACCGGAAGATCAGGAATATGCATTGGCCGGGGAAGTTTTGAATGCCGCGGCTGATTACGCCGCTCAGGCGAACATTACCTTTGCGCTGGAAGCCCTCAATCGTTTCGAATGTTATCTGTGCAATACGATGGAGCAGCTTTTGAAGTTGGTGAAAGCGGCTGATCACCCCAATGTGCGGGCAATGTTTGATACCCATCATTCCAATATTGAAGAGAAAAAATACACGACCGCATTGCAGACCATTGCTCCTGTATTAGCCCATGTGCACATCAGTGAAAACGACCGCGGAACTCCTGGCGCCGGTCAGGTACTCTGGGACGATGCATTTTCCTCTTTGGCTGCTATTCAATATGATGGCTGGTTAACCATCGAAGCTTTTTCAAGAAATGATCCTGGTTTCGCTAATGCAATTGGCGTCTGGCGGGAGTTTAATGATCCATGGGATATCGCAGAAAATGGATACAAGTTTATAAGGGAAATGGGTTTGAAGCATGGGTTATAATCTTAATATGAAAACAATCTTCCGACTACTCTTTGCAATGCTTTTAATGCTGAGCATGAATGCGATTGCTCAGGAAGCAAGCAAATACAGGGTCATTTACAAGGGTGATAAAGGGCCGGGCGTCGGGAAAAATATCGTTTTTATAGCTACCGACCATGAGTACCGCGGCGAAGAATCCCTTCCTGCACTGGCTCGGATCCTGGCAAAGAAATATGGGTTTAATTGTACGGTCGTGTATGCATTGGATAGCACAGATCATATTTTACCGGGCGGTTCCAATCTGAAAGGACTGGATATATTGGAAAAAGCAGACCTGCTGGTCATGTTCATGCGATTTGCCCATTTTGAGGATAAAGAAATGCAGCACATTGACAATTATGTCAAACGCGGCGGCCCTATTGTGGCCTTTCGAACATCTACGCATGCTTTTGACATCAAAAATGATCCCAAATGGGAACATTACGGCTGGGACTATAAAGGCCCCAAAACCGATTGGAAGGATGGTTTTGGAGAATATGTGCTGGGTGAAACCTGGGTGTCACATTACGGTACCAATCACAAACAAAGTTCAAAAATCCTTATCGAACCTTCTGAGGCCCAGCATCCTATCATGCTGGGCGTGAAGGATATGTGGGTACAATCGGGAGGTTACACCACTTACCCCAAAGGAACGGTACTCGCGAGAGGCGAAGTGCTGAATGGCATGACCGCAACGTCGGAGCCGGACAAAACCAAGGAACTGCTGCCGGTTGCCTGGATTCACGATTACAAAATAGGCTCGGGCAAAACCGGCCGCACTTTTACAACTACACATGGAGCTTCCGAAGACATACTGAATGAAGGTTTCCGCCGAATGGTGGTCAATGCGATGTTTTGGAGTATGGGAATGGAAAAGGAGATCAAACCAGGCAATGATATTGCGTTTGTAGGACCTTACAAACCGACCACATTCAATTTCAGCGGCTATAAAGCGAATGTAAAACCATCCGATCTCGCGGGTTGGGATGCGCTGATCATGCCGGGCGAGATCGTCAAAAAGAAGGGAAAGTAAGTTTTTTCAAAATTTCATAAAAAGTAAATGTCAGTACAAATTCCATTTCGCTTTGGCTCCGAGGTATATACCTGGTTTATGAGTGGCAGCGGACATACCCATCAGGGTCGTCTGGGGCATATGATTGAGGTTATTTCAAAAGCTGGTTTTACAGGAATACAGCCAATATTCACCTGGATGGGCGATTTGATCGATCCGGACAAGTTGGAAGAGAAATTAAAAGAACAAGGAATAGAGCTGGCGGCCTTGGCCCTTGCATTAGATTGGAACGAAGAGGGAGAAACGGAAAGGGAACGCGAAGTGGCCGACCATGCAATTAAAGTATTACAACGCTTTCCAGGCGCAGTTTTAAATACTGTGCAAATTCCATCAGGGAGACATCACTTGACCGAAAGGCAGAAAAGGCTGGTCAATATTGTGAATGCGGTTTCGAAAAGGGCAGCCGACAAAGGTGTTCCGTGCAGCTACCATCCCAATTCTCCCCACACTTCTATCATCCGCACCGAAGAGGATTATAAAATTGTCCTCGAATCGCTGGATTCGGCAGTTACCGGCTGGACGCCGGATGTGGGCCACATTATCAACGGTGGTATGGACCCACTAACCAAAATGAAGGAATATCAGTCCCTGATCAACCACGTTCATTTCAAGGATTGGAACGGTGAACCAGAATTTGCATTAATGGGAAAGGGTAAAGTGGACCTTCTTGGCGTGACGCAGTGGCTAAAAGATATCAATTATAGCGGATGGATCATTTGTGAAGATGAAGGAGAAGAAGCATTGGAAGATCCCGATTTTGTGACGCTTCATGATGGAAAATGGATTCAGGAGGATTTGATTCCAGCACTAAAATAAGCTAACAGCTTTTCCCAATGCCCACGATCCAAACCAACGGAATCAACTTTTACTACGAAGAATGCGGTTCTGGCGAGCCTTTGCTGTTGATTATGGGCATTACGGCGCCCGGGACGGTTTGGGATGTGCATGTAGCCGATTGGCAACGCCATTTTCGCTGCATTATTGGCGATAATCGCGGGGTTGGGCAGACTGATAAACCTGCGGGACCTTATTCTTCGGAACAAATGGCGGACGATTATGCCGGTTTGCTGGATTTTCTCGGTCTTGAAAATGTAAGTGTAATTGGCTGTTCAATGGGCAGTACCATTGCGCAACAGCTGGCAATCCGTCACCCGAATAAAGTGAAATCTTTGGTTTTGATGTGTCCGTGGGCAAGGTGTGACCATTATGCCAAAGGACTTTTTCAACATATTATGAATAGTAAGGCGCGATTCCGCCCAGAAGAATTCAGCCTGTACATGCAACTTTTGATTTTTTCCAAAGCAACCTGGGACAATGCTGAAAAGCATGCGGAACTGGAAACCGGGAGAAAGCAGGATGCGGTGAATCCATTTCCACAACCTTTACATGGATTGGAGGGACAGGCTGCTGCTTGCATCAATCACAATGCATTGCCGGATTTGGGTAAAATTAACAAACCAACATTGGTCATTGGCGGCAGGGAGGACATTTTCACACCGGTTTGGATGGCCGAAGAAGTTGCAAATGGAATCCCAGGATCAGAGCTTTTTCTTTACGACAAATTGGGTCATGCATTCCATTTTGAAGATACGGAAGATTTCAATGAACGGGTGCGTATCTGGCTTACGAATGTGCCGTCGGTCTGAATTGAATGCATTTCCAGATCAAAGACATTAAAGTAAGGTGATTTTTACCTTTTAAGGATTAGGTAATTTTGGTTAAAACAAAATAATGGAGCCTACCAATTCAAAAATAACAGATTGGGTTTACAAAATATCCAATCATGCTCAGGTCGGTGGAATCGAAACCTCCGTACTGGATAATGGAGCTGGACGAGGCACACGCATTGCCTGGATCAATACGGGAACGGGTTTGCGGTTTAAAGTGGTGATCGACAGGGCGATGGACATTGCGGAGGCATTTTATAATCAACATAGTCTGGCCTGGATCAGTCATGGAGGCGTAACATATCCGCAACCGTTTTCAGATAAGGGGATCGACTGGCTAAGGACATTTGGCGGAGGGTTACTAACTACTTGCGGACTTTCCCATGCAGGCGGTCCCGAGTCCGACGAATTTGGCGACAGAGGTTTGCACGGATTGATTGGTAACTCACCCGCGGAAATCGTATCCATCATTCAACCCGATTTGAGATCCGGAAAGCTGGAAATGAGTATTACCGGCATCATTCGCGAAACAAAACCATTTGGGCCGAGCCTGGAATTGCGAAGGACTATTTCGGCGACATTGGGGAAGCCGACGATTTACATTCATGATGAGGTGATAAATAAGGCCAATACTGCGACACCGCATATGCTGCTGTACCATTTCAATTTCGGCTGGCCGCTGGCGGACGAAGGAACGGATATTCTTTGGAAAGGCAAATGGTATCCGCGGCATGGTGCAGAAAATGCCAGGATATTTAAAGAAGGAAATGATTTCAAAAAGTGTCCCGCACCTTTGGATGATCACCTTGGGAGTGGCGAAGAAGTGGCATTGATCGATATAGATGCAGATATTTTTGGCGAAAGCGTTTGCGGACTTTATAATGAAAAAATAGGTTTGGCTGTCGGCCTGAAATTTAAAAAAGAACAGTTACCCTGGCTTGCAAACTGGCAGCATTGGGGCAAAGGGGAATATGTTACGGGCCTTGAACCCTGCACGCATCCGCTCTCGGGCCAGGGGAAAGCAAGGAAAGACGGAACATTAATCTTTATCAAACCCGAAGAAACGCGGAAATATGATTTGGAATTGACGGTAATGACCGAGAAAGAAGCAATCGACGAATATTTTTTATAAAATTTATTTTTTTAAACAACAAATGGGACTTTCAAGTATAGCCGAGAAGGCGTTAGAGCAGGGAAAAGGGATTTTACGTTTGGCGCCTACCTGGGTTCCGCGTTCATTCTGTGTTCCAGGCCGCAGGATTAAATTACATCCGGACGATTATTATGTGCTGGGTGGCGTGCGTGGCGGGATCGACGAACGTTGGTTGTCATCCACAACTCCTGCAAAAAATGGCCCTTTGACTGGCGAAAATGAAGGATTAAGTGCTATTGTTTACGACGATGGAAATGGCGAACAGCAAATCTTACTGAAAGATGCAGTCGATGAGCTGAAAGGTGCATTGATCGGCGATCGTCTTTGGGACGAATATCAAAGCTGGCCGATGTACTCCAAGTTCTTTGACAATATGGGCCCACTTCCGCACCACATTCACCACAATGATGAGCACGCGGCATTAATTGGCCAAAATGGTAAACCTGAGGCTTATTATTTCCCGCCACAACTTAATAACCACGGAGGGGATTTTCCCTATACTTTCTTTGGAATTACACCCGGAACAACGAAGGAGCAGATCAAGGAATGTCTGATGAATTTCAACAAAGGCGATAATAAGATCACGAATTTCTCGTCTGCTTTCCGGCTCGAACCCGGCACGGGCTGGGACGTTCCCCCAGGCATGCTCCACGCACCCGGAAGCTTGTGTACCTACGAGCCACAAAAAGCATCCGACGTTTTTGCAATGTACCAATCTCTCGTGAATGAGGCGATTGTTCCTGAGGAATTGCTTTGGAATGGTACCCCCGAGAACCGTAAAGGTGATTATGATCAATTAATGGAGGTGATCGACTGGGATTTGAATGTAAACCCAAATTTGCTGGAAACCCGTTTTATGCGTCCAAAATCGGTAAAGGATGACGCCGAAATGGAAGCAGAAGGTTACAGTGAAAAATGGGTTTGCTATCTGAACGAAGCATTCAGCGCGAAAGAGCTGACTGTGTTCCCAGGAAAAACAGTAACCATCAAAGATGCCGCAGCCTACGGTATCATCGTAATGCAAGGCCACGGCAAATTTGGAGAGTGGGATATTGAAACCCCTGCCCTGATCCGCTACGGACAATTGACTCACGATGAATTCTTTATAAGCGAAAAGGCTGCCACCGAAGGAGTCGTAATCAGCAACCCATCTAAAACGGACCCGATTGTGATTTTAAAGCATTTTGGACCGGGGAATCCGGATCTGGTGTTGTAGGGAGCTATTAGCTGTTAGCTTTTAGCTTTTTTTGCTTTCTTTAAGATAAATACATTTTTAGGATTCTTATTTTAATTTCTAAACCAAGCTAATGGCTAACAGCTAACAGCTAACAGCCAACAGCTTAGCTCCCAGCTACTAACCAAAACCTCTTAACCCATGCCTGAAAATAATTATCCCAAACTTCACAATGCTACATGGCCTGGTATTGTGGGAAAAGGTTCTGATTCTGAGCCTGTGATTTCTTTTGACACCATGCTGGAAAAAACCGCTGCTGCTGAGGTAGACGGTGTGAAATTTGATGGTGTCGATCTCGGCCTTTTTGACCCGCATATCGACTTGGATATGAGTGATGATGGTATCAAAAGTCTGGTAGACAAATTAAACGGACTGAATCTCGAAGTAGGAAGTCTGGTTGCACCCATCTGGGGCGGGCCCGCGATGGGTAGTAAGGACGAGCGCGATACCTTCGTGGAAATGGTACGCAAATCATGCATTTTTGGTCAAAAACTGAGAGAACATGGTATTCGTCCCAATGGTATTGTGCGTATCGACTCTGCGAGCAAGCCGGAAACATGGGCGTTGGACCCTGCCGGCAATACCAAGCTAATCGCTGAGACATTCAGAAGAGCCTGTGATGTAGCCGCTGATTATGGCGAGAAACTGGCTGCTGAAGGTGAAATCTGCTGGGGAGGTATGCATAGCTGGCGAACCATGATCGATACTATGGAAGCCGTGGATCGCCCAAATATGGGTTTTCAGGCCGATATGTCGCATACATTCCTGTATCTGCTGGGTTATAACCGTCCCGAGGACCGCGTACTCCCAGTTGATTTTGAATGGAATGACCGCCCCGCATTGGACGAAGCCCTTAAAACAATGACAGCGGCATTGCGTCCCTGGACAATCGATTTCCATGTCGCACAAAATGACGGAACGGTTCATGGAACAGGTTCGCACGACAAAACGGGCCGCCACTGTCTGGCTACGGATCCTAACGGAAAGCTAGACATTACCCATGACGCCGGATATTGGCTGCGAGACGAAAATGGAAATCTCACCAAAGCATTCGGCCACATTTGCTGGGACGGCTGCATGTTCCCGAACGAAGTAATGTACAATCAGCAAACCTGGAATGATATCCTGGCAGCGTTGATCAATGTCCGCAAAGCACACGGCTGGTATCAGGAGATTTAAATAATCATCATCATTCACCATTTGCCGCCGGCTTAAGCCGACGGAAATTGAAAAAAGATCATGGCAGAAAAAAAATTAATCAGAATTGCATTGATTGGGACCGGGCTTATGGGCCGGACGCATTCCAATGGATATAAAAGAATAGGCGATTTTTTTCCTGAATTGGAATATCGCCCTGTATTACAGGCAGTTTGCTCCCGCAATGAAGAGAAAGTGAAAGCTTTCGCGGAGCAGTGGGGTTATGCATCCGTTGAAACGGATTGGAAAAAGATCATTGAACGCGACGATATCGACGCGGTGGACATTTGTACGCCCAATGACACTCACGCTGAAATTGCAATTGCTGCGGCTGCTGCTGGCAAAATGATCCTTTGTGAAAAGCCGCTTGCCAGAACACTGGAAGAAGCCAAAACAATGGTGGATGCCATAGAGAAAGCAGGGGTTCAAAATACAGTTTGGTATAATTACCGTCGTGTTCCGGCTGTTACTTTGGCTAAACAAATTGTTGATTCAGGTAAGCTGGGCAGAATTTTCCATTATCGTGCTAATTTTTTGCAGGACTGGACAATCAATCCGGATGTTCCTCAGGGAGGTACTGCGACCTGGCGCCTGGATGTGGATGCTGCTGGTTCTGGTGTAACGGGAGACTTATTAGCGCATTGTATTGATACCGCCATGTGGATTAATGGAGGTATCAAAGATGTTTCGGCTGTAACCGAAACATTTATCAAGGAGCGTGTCCATTCTGAAAGTGGGCAGGTCCAGAAAGTGGGTATTGATGACGCTTGTATTTTTCATTGCCATTTTGATAATGGTTCTCTGGGGCTTTTTGAATCTACACGCTACGCCCGTGGCCATAAAGCACTTTATACATTTGAAATAAATGGCGAGCATGCTTCTATCAAATGGGACCTGCATGATCTGAACCGCCTGGAATACTTCGACCACAGCGATGAGTCGATTGTTCGGGGATGGAGATCGATTTTGGTAACAGATGCTGATCAGCCTTATATGAAAAGATGGTGGATACCGGGTACCAGCATTGGTTATGAACATTCATTCATTCACCAGGCCGCTGATTTTTTCGAAAGTCTGGAAACTGGTGAACCCTGCCTACCCACATTCAAAGATGCCTATGAAACCCAGAAAGTGTGTGAAGCAGTACTGGATTCAGCAGCATCAAAAAGTTGGAAAGACACAGGAGTAACCTGGGAGAATTGACCGTCGGCTTAAGCCGACGGATATTTAGAGGCCCCAGCATTGCGCTAGGGCCTTTTTTCAATAGAAAAAATATGTCTGAGTTTATTCTGCGGGTCAATCAACTTTCCAAATCTTTTTCCGGTGTGAAAGCATTGGACAATGTCCAGTTCAATCTGAAACGGGGAGAGGTGCATGCATTGATGGGGGAGAACGGAGCTGGGAAGTCAACTTTTATGAAAATCCTGATTGGGTTAATGGCACCTGATTCGGGGGAAGTCTTGTTTGAAGGTGAAAGCATTAAGGATTTCAATGTCCACCATATCCAGAAAAAAGGGATTTCCATGATCCATCAGGAAATCCTGATTGTTCCAGAACTGACAGTTGCACAGAATATATTTTTGGGTCGAGAAAGGGAAAATTCTGGTAAAAAAGGGTTGTTTTCGGGCTGGTTAAATGATTCGACGATTAACCGGAAGGCAAGTGAGCTGATGCAACAATTGGGTGTTAACATTGCGGCGGACACCCAAATGAGAAACCTGAGCATTGCCCAAATGCAGATGGTTGAGATTGCAAAAGCCATTTCCAATGATGCCAAAGTGATTATCATGGACGAGCCAACCTCTGCAATTTCTGATAAAGAGGTATCTACGCTCTTTGACATTATCCGTAATCTCCGGGAAAAGAGCGTCAGCATCATTTACATTTCTCATAAAATGGACGAAATCTTTGAGATCTCGGACACCATTACCGTTCTCCGCGACGGAAAATATATTGCTACGAAGGCCGCAGCAGAATTGGACAGAAATTCGCTGATTGCAATGATGGTCGGCAGGGAAATCGATCAGATGTTTCCGGAGAAGATAAATGGTTTTGGCAAGAAGGTGTTATCTGTCAATAATTTAAATAAAAAAGGAAAGTTTTCAGGAATCAGTTTTGAGGTCCGGGCAGGCGAGATTCTGGGGCTTGCGGGATTGATGGGTGCTGGCAGAACAGAGATTGCGAGGGCTATATTCGGATTGGACACATTGGATAGTGGAGAAATTCAGATATCCGGACATAAAAAAGACATTAATTCCCCACAAGAGGCTTTAAGGCAAGGCATCGGTTATGTAAGTGAGGACAGGAAGCGGCTCGGATTCATTCCCCAAATGTCTGTAAAAGAGAACATTACATTGTCGAGCTTGGCAAAACATAAAAAAAGATTTTTTATCAGCGAAGAAAGCGAGCTGTATGCGACAGACCAGATGATATTGGACCTGAAAATTAAAACTTCGGGAGCCGATCAGAAGGTTGTGAATCTGAGTGGGGGAAATCAGCAGAAAGTGGTCATTGGGAAAGTGCTTTTGGCTTCACCAAGCATTATTATTCTTGATGAACCGACGCGGGGAGTCGATGTGGGCGCAAAATTTGAAATATATAAACTCATCCGCGGCCTTGCAAAAGAAGGTATTGCAATCATCATGATTTCGTCAGAATTACCTGAAATCCTGGGTATGTGCGACCGGATTTTGGTTTTATCGAAAGGAAAGCCAACCGCATTGCTTTCAAAACAGGAAGCGACGCAGGAATTGATCATGAAATACGCAGTTGCCTGACGGAAGAAAGCCGAAGTAAAAACCTCTTTCTATGGAAGTGAACCTTAACTCCCGATACCCCAATATAAGCCGTTACGGCATTTTTCTGGCATTCGTACTGATCTGCCTGGCTCTTGCATTGAGTACACCCAGATTTTTTACCTTATCCAATCTTTTGATCATTGGCACGCAGGTTTCTATCAATGCGTTGCTTGCGTTTGGGGTGACATTTGTCATCATCACAGGTGGAATTGACCTGTCATTGGGTTCGATGGTTGCCATCACCGGCGTGGTAGCGGCTCTGTTTGCACATCCGGATACTTATCCGTTGGCGGTGCCATTGTTTGCAGGACTTGGAGCTGGATTGTTGCTCGGTGCATTCAACGGACTTGTCATTACAAAAAGTAAGGTGCCGCCATTTATCGTGACTTTGGGTACGATGACGATCGGACGGGGCCTGGCATTAATTCTTAGTAAGGGCCGACCCATTTCCAATTTGTCGGATTCCTTTAATTTTATCGGCGGTGGTAATATTTTGGGTATTCCATTTCCAATTGTCATACTGGTTTTGGCATTTATCATTTGTGCCATAATTCTGAATAAAACTGTCCTTGGAAGATATATGTATGCGGTCGGAGGTAACGAACCCGCTGCTCGTGCTTCCGGAATTAATGTGAGCAGGGTCAAAATGTGGGTGTATAGCATTTGCGGGCTGCTTTCGGCGGTGGGAGGGATTTTACTTACATCCAGGATTACCACGGGTCAGCCGAATGCCGGGGCAGGGTTTGAACTGGATGCAATTGCCGCTGCAATTATCGGTGGAACCAGCACTTCCGGTGGAACCGGTACGATGACTGGCACACTCATGGGCGCCTTACTGATTGGCGTAATCAGCAATAGCCTTGATCTTTTGAACGTAACATCTTACTATCAGCAGGTGGTAATGGGTGTTATTATTATTGGAGCAGTTGTTTTAGACAGCGCAGGAAAAACAGGAACATAAAGAATAAATCAAAATCGAAAGCCGACGGCCGAAAGCTGACAGCCAAACACCTATGAAACTTACATCTTATATCCTACTTGCAGGCTCACTTTTACTTGGCTGCAACCAATCAAAAACAAGCGAATCGGAAGCAGGTTCGGAAAAAAAACTCTTGATCGGGGCTACGATGCTGAGCATGCAAAACGAATTCATCGTGAATGTGAGCGATGAAATGGAGGCAAAAGCAAAGGAGTTGAATGTTGAATTGATAACGGTTGACGCTGAACGTTCGGCCTTGAAACAGGTTGAACAGGTGGAGAGTTTTATCGCGCAAGGCGTGGATGCGATCATCATGAATCCCTGCGAAGTGGAAGCAAGTTCGCCAGCCGTAAAATTGGCCATGGATGCGAAAATCCCAATCATTAATGTTAATTCGGAAACCAGCGCGAAACCAACGGCATTCGTAGGTTCGGACGACACTGAATCTGCCCGCATTGCAATGAAATACATTTCCGAAAAACTAAGAGGAAAGGGAAATATCCTCATGATGCATGGATTTATGGGTCAGGCTGCGCAAATCAAAAGAGATAATGGTGCGAAAGAAATTCTGAAGGCCAATCCCGGCTTAAAACTTTTGGCAGAACAAACCGGAGAATGGGACCGTGCGAAAGCAATGTCCCTGACTGAAAACTGGATCCAATCCTATGGAAATCAGATCAATGCAATCTTCGCCCACAATGATGAAATGGGAATGGGAGCTGTTAAGGCATTGGAAGCAGCGGGTTTAAAAGGGAAAGTCCTGGTCGTAAGCGTCGACGCGATCCCCGATGCGTTGCAGGCAGTCAAAAAGGGATCTTTGGATGCGACTATTTTTCAAAACGCGACCGAACAAGGTGGTAAGGCCATTGAGACAGCTGTCAAAGCCGCAAAGAAGGAGGCGTTTGATAAGGAGGTTCTTATACCTTTTCAGTTGGTGACGAAGGAGAATGTTGGGGCGTTTTTGAAGTAGATGTTAAAAAAATGCCCGCTCTTACCAAGCAGGCACTTTAACGGGCATTTCAGCAAACCTACTTTTCTAGCAGGGCCAGGATTTTTTCCTGGTTTTTAAGGATCAGTTCCAGGTTGTTCTGGTTGTTCAGGATGGATTCCTGATTTTTAACAATCGTTTCCTGGTTGGTCAGAATAGCCTGTTGGTTGTCCGTGATTATTTTTTGATTTTCAAGGATCGATCCTTGATTATCTTTCAAAAAATTCTGGTTTTCCAAAATAGTATCCTGGTTTCCCAATATGGATTGTTGGTTACCAACAATCTCTTCGCTACTTTCAATGTTTGGCATTGCTTTTAATTTTTAAGGTTTATAAATGGAGTTACGGTACGGATAATAAACCGTAAAGTTATGCTATTGTAAGTATTTTTGACTTTTGCAGGATCAATAAAATAACCCAAATCCACGGCAATTATTAAATGGCAGGCTCCCCCCAAAACCCAAGACGTATACCCGTTCTTTATCTTATTTTCCTGATAACCGTTTTAAGCGGTTGGTTCTATTACGTTTCAGCATATCCCGACCTACAATTCCTTGAGAAAAAATGGGCTGCTATGCTCACAATGGTCTTCGGATCTTTCATCGCGGGTTCCAGTCCGGAAGGAAGTGCGGCCATAGCGTACCCTGTCTTTACATTACTGCTCAAAATACCACCTCCTGTTGCCCGCAACTTCGCATTTGCGATCCAGAGCATTGGAATGACTTCTGCGTCGCTCCTCATCATTGGGTTACGGGTTAAGGTAGAATGGAATTATATCAGATTTGTGACATTAGGAGGCATTTGTGGGTTGGTTTTTGGAACATTCTACGTCGTTCCACTAATCTCACCGGTCATGGCGAAGTTGTTTTTTGTATCCCTATGGCTCAGTTTTGGCATTGCGCTCTGGCGGGAAAACAGCCGTCCGAAAAGGTATGTATTTGAATCTATCCAGCATTTTAACTCGAAAGATCAGTTGCGTTTAGCCATCTTCGGTCTCATCGGTGGTATAATCTCCTCTATTTTTGGAACAGGTATTAATATTTTCACTTTTTGCCTGATGACCATTTATTATAGGGTTAGCGAAAAAGTAGCGACGCCTTCCTCGGTTATCATTATGACAATTGAAACTTTGCTGGGTTTCTTCCTTCACGTCATCATTCTCAAAGATTTTAGTCAGGAATCGTTTGAATTATGGATCGCCTGCGTCCCGATAGTCGTCTTTTTTGCTCCGTTAGGGGCTTTTGTAATCACCAAGCTCCCCCGCGAAGGAATCGCCAGGATTCTATATATCATCCTGATTGTACAGTTCATCGGCGCGATGATCGTAATCAAGCCCAGTGTCAACCAGATCCTGATGTGTGCAGCAACGCTTATTGCCGGACTTGGGTTGTTTATGTACCTGGCTAAACTCAAACGAGAGGCAGATCCAAAATAACAGTGTCCAATGAAACCTTAGGATCAACTAAGATTAAAAGTTGCTGCCTAAATCAAAGGCATTCAAAGTAAACATGCTCAAAAACTTCCTTTCTATAAGCGTTCGCATCGGTGAACGCTTTTTTATTTTCTAACCAACTGGCTTTTTCAAAATGAACACTTTCAATATCAATCGTCGCACGTTTCTTCACGGAGCCACAGCAGCGTTGGCGCTTTCTACTTTTGGTGCGCGAGGCATGGACCTAATCAATCCGGCTAATCCACTCAGGGTAGGCTTAATAGGAACAGGCTGGTACGGTAAAAGTGATTTGTTTCGGTTGATACAAGTGGCTCCGGTTGAGGTTATTGCTCTTTGTGATGTGGATAAAAATCAATTGAATGAAGCTGGGAAGCTCGTAAGTCAGCGGCAGAAATCTGGCAAAGTTCCTAAGCTTTATGGTGATTATCAAAAGCTACTCTCGGAAAATGAGCTGGACATTGTATTGATTGGCACACCCGACCATTGGCACGCCTTGCAAATGATCGATGCGGTGAAAGCGGGAGCCCATGTTTATGTACAAAAGCCAATCAGTGTTGATGTTATGGAGGGTGAAGCAATGGTTGCCGCCGCCCGAAAATATAAGAAAGTGGTTCAGGTCGGTACGCAAAGAAAAAGTACGCCCCACCTGATCGATGCGAAGAAAAACATTGTGGACGCAGGTTTATTAGGCAAAATCTCCCACGTCGAAATGTGCTGTTATTATCATATGAGAAACAACGGAAATCCGCCTGTCGAAGCAGTTCCGGATTTTTTGGATTACGAAAAATGGACCGGCCCGGCGCCGCTCAGGCCCTATGATGGTATACCACATGTGCGTTGGTGGCGAACATTTATGGAATATGGAAATGGGATTACTGGAGATATGTGCGTTCACATGTTTGACACCGTGCGCTGGATGCTGAAATTAGGCTGGCCGACTAAAATCAGTTCAACAGGAGGGATTTATGTCCAAAAAGAGGGAAAATCTAATATATCAGATACCCAATCGGCCATTTTCGAATATCCGGAGCTGAATTGCGTTTGGCAGCACCGGACCTGGGGAACGCCCAATAACCCTGATTACCCATGGTCTTTTACACTTTATGGTGAAAAAGGCACCCTTTGGGCAAGTACTATGGCTTATGATTTTATACCCCAGGGAAAAGGTGAAAAAATCCATAAAGATGTGGTCTTTGAAAAAGAAAAATATCCTGAAGATTTGAAAGAAAAAGCCATAGAATTGAATGCGGCTCCCGCGACCCGTCTGCATATGCTCGACTTTTTAAGTGCAATCGACAACAGCAGCAAACCGGTTGCGGACATTGAAGAAGGACATATTTCTACGGCAAGCTGTATTCTTGCAAATCTCTCAATGAAAACCGGCAGACCTATTGTTTATGATCCGGTAAAACGCGAAATTGTTGGTGACAGAGAGGCTAATGGCCTTTTAGCTCGTCCTTACCGTGCTTCATACAAACATCCCGACTATAAAAAAGTTTAGATTAAGTAGCAAAAAGCTTGTGGTCCCCGTATAAATCCCAGTGAATCGCGTCCGGAAACCCCGGGCGCGTATTTGTTTAAAGAGGAAATTTCCGGATCGATATACCAACTTTATTTGTTTAGTAGTTTAATAGTTGTTTTCCGAATATTTAAACCATATACCCTCGGAAACTGTCAGATAAATTGTCTAACCAAACGTTCAAACAGAAATGAAAAACATAATGAAGTTGATGAAATCCGCCGGTGTGTCGGTAGTGGCGGGAGTTCTCATAATGGCTTGTAGCCAGGCCCTTCAGGTCAGTTACGATTACGATTCATCTGTGAATCTTAAACAATTCAAAACTTTTAAGGTAGAATCAGAGCATAACATGGAAACTGATCCTCTTTTGGGAAGTGAATTGAACAGGAGAAGATTGGGTGATGCAGTTGTGGAAGTGATGGAATCTAAAGGCTATAAAATGGATAAACAGAATCCAGAGATTATTGTTAGGTTTATGACAGATGTGAAAGACCGTCAGCAAGTTAGGTCCAATAATTCATACTCGCCATATATGTGGTGGTATGGTGGTGGAAACAATATTTCGACCTACAATTACCAGGAAAGCCGTTTTATCCTGAATATTTATCAGAAAAACAGCGACCGTATGATCTGGCAGGGATGGGCATCAGGCAAAGTAAAAGCGCCGACTAAAAAGGATGACCGCGAATCAATGGTAAAAAATACCATGTCCGATATCCTGAGAACATTCCCCGAAGCTACTCTGGATACGTATAGCAGGAAGTAAAAGCTGGTACGAAGCTCCTGCTTGGTACCGTTTATTCAAAGGCCGACGGCCGGAACAAGTCAGAAAATTTGCTACTTGTTCCGGCCGCCGGCCTTTTTAATAGTTAGAATGAAGCTAGGGCTTCGCAACAGCGCCTTGTATCAAAATATCTAAGGGGAAACCAAGTCCCTTGTGAAGATTACGTATCATATCAATCGACAAACCACGTTTGCGGCTTAAGACCTTCGAGACATTTCCTTTATTACCCATGAAAGGAATCAGATCAGAAGCTTTCAAGCCCATTTCCTCCATCCTAATTTTAATATATTCAACTGGGTCAGGCTCTTCAATCGGATAATTTTCCTCCTCATACTTGTTGACCAGCAAAGTCAGAAGATCCAATTCACTCGCTTCCTTGCTGCCTTTCAATGCATCAAATAACTGGTCAATACGTTCAATTGCAATGTTATACTCCTCTTCCGTTTCAATTATTTTAATTTCCATAAGATTATATCTTAACTGCATCTATTTTATCATATTCTGCATGTGTGCCGAGCCATTTAATCATCAATCTTCCATATTCAAAATTTACCCTCGCAATCAAACGGTAATGATTTCCTTTAATATTAAAAATTAGACGACTATCACCGACTAAATCCACACTGTTGAAATCAACTTTTACCGCATTGAAATCCTTCCAATTGGCTTTTCGCACTGTTTTAAACCAGGACGTTAAATAAATTTTAGAGTCGGGGTGAACTTCATAAAATTCCCTTAACTTCTTAAAGCTGATTACATTCATTTTGCGTGTGTATTTATTGAAACAAATATAGGCAGGAAAAGTTGTCATTGCGACAACTTTTCCTGCCTATATTTGATATGTTTTGCTACATCGTAGCTTTCGACAATTCCATATCCAATGCCTTATTATCAGGAAATTCCTGGGCAATCCAGCGGTTCACTAGTTTACCTGTGGGATTTATAACTAAATAAGGATACCGAATGTCAATGGCGTATTTATCTTTAAGTAATTCGATATTTTCATCAGAAGCCCAGAGATGTTTTGCATTTGGCCTGTCTTTGGAATATTGCTTCCAGGTGCCCAAAGAAATTCCGGGTGCTACCGAAACATAGACAAAAGAAACTTTACCCGCATACTTGTCTTCCAATGCCTTTAAGCCGGGTTCATGCTGACCAATGCTGAATGAGAAAACCATGCAAACTGGTTTTCCCTGCAACGATGCGACTGTTATGGCCGAGCTATCCACATTCAATAGTGTTACATCGGCAACTGCACTGCCAGGTTGAAGCGATTCTTTCGTCTGAATGAGCTTTGTAATGTATTCCGCATTGGCCGATTGAGGAAAAGTGGACTTATAATCTTCCAAAAGCGCTTTACTCGTTTCCACGGTAGGAATGGCAGTAGCCGCATAATTAAGCCAGTAGGTAAGCAAATATTCCCTTTGCTTTGGATAAGCTGCCAATTTCTCTTTACTGAATGCATACACATCTTTCAACGCTTCCGGACCTATTTCATACCTGGATTGTGATCGCAGCGGAAATTTTCGGGTTGAGGGGATCAACGCCCAGTTGCGCAATTCATCCCGGTAAGCCTGACTTAACAACGCATCATCTGCCAGAATCTTAAAATCAGCCAATGTAGCATCATCCAATTCTTTTCGCTGGGTTGCATCCAGCATTACCACCCGATTGCGACGCATGATTTTTTCCTGGATCGCCCGGCGGGTAAGTGCAGGTTCGGTGATCGTTGTAGCCGTCACGTATGCTTCGAAAGCAGGAACCGCAGGATTGGCTGCTTTAAATTTTTCAAAGGCTTCCAAGCGTACTTTTTTCAAGCTGTCGCTTTGTTGCACGACACTCTTGTTATCGATCTGAGACGGTTTATAGCCGAAAACCGGGAGATACTGGTATTGATTTTCAAGAAAATAGTTTTTCAGAAAGGTCTGATAGTTGGCGTTCTTTCCCGTGAAAGTTACATCGGCGTTCTCTGCGAAATTCGCGGTGAGATCGTCGCCTGGTTGCAGAAAAAGCATCCAGGTTTTGTTGATGGCGCCGCCGCCATATTGCAGGCGCATCATTTTGGGTTCAGTGAGCTGGATAACGGACTTCTCGGAGGTCTTTTCTTTGAAATCCACCGATACGACCGGCTTCAATTCAATATCCGCCAGACCGATGCCCAGATTGGGGTGGAAATGAACATCTTCCTGGACAAGAGTAGCGGTTACAGGGCCTTGTTTTGAAGTTGTAAGCGTTATAGTGGCAGTGTTTTGGGCTTTTACCAGAAAGCTGGCGAACATCATTATCAGTAGTGCTGCTTTTTTCATTTTTGTATCTATGTGAATAATAGGTCTCTGTAAAAAGAGTAAAAACTGTGCCAATATACGTACATCGTTTCTTATTGGTTTCTTTGCTTACATTAACTTCGCTTTTTAATACTTGCATCATTTCAAATGAGCCTCGTGTCCCCGTTTCAGTTCAATGGTTTGCGTTCCCGGTTTCACGGAGAGCTTTATTATGATAATTCCACTTTGCATGCAGCTCAAAAGTCCATTTATGCGACCGATGCGTCGGTATATCAGGAAATGCCTTTGGCAGTGGCGCTACCCAGGACGAGTGCGGATATTAAAACATTGATTGAATTTGCCCGGAGCAACAAAGTGACCCTTATCCCACGCGCCGCTGGAACATCGCTGGCAGGGCAGGTGGTTGGGAGCGGAATTGTGGTGGATATATCCAAACACTTTAATAAAATACTGGAAGTCAATGCGGTAGAAAAGTGGGTAAGGGTTCAGCCGGGTGTAATCAGGGATGATCTCAATAAACATCTGGCGCAATATGGCCTTCTGTTTGGCCCGGAAACTTCAACAGCTAGCAGGGCAATGATCGGAGGGATGATCGGGAACAATTCCTGCGGTTTGCATTCCATCACCTGGGGTACCACCCGCGATCATTTGCTGGAAGTAACCGCTTTACTTTCCGATGGCTCCGAAACAGTCTTTAATAACCAAAATATTGGCGAGTACACGAATAAGGTCTCGGAAAAACAAATAAAAGGACAGCGCGAGCAGGCGGTATTGGCTGGTATGTTTGGGCTGATTTCGAATCCGGTTGATCAGGAATTAATCAAAAAGCAATTCCCGAAACCATCCGTAACACGAAGAAATTCGGGCTACGCACTGGATGCTTTGGTCAGTAATTTTGAAAAGGGCGAAATCAATCTTTGTAACCTGATTGCAGGTTCGGAAGGGACATTGTGTTTTGTGACAGAGGCGAAATTAGCATTGGTGGACGTGCCTCCTGCATCGGTGGGCGTAATTTGCGTCCATGCCAATTCATTAGCCGAATCCTTATTGGCGAATCAGGTGGCAATGCAATATCATCCCAAAGCCTCCGAGCTGGTGGACCGGTACATCATGGATTTTACCAAAAACCACACGATTTATTCTCAAAACCGCTTTTTCATGCAGGGTGATCCGGCTGCATTGCTGATGGTCGAGTTTTGGGGGGATTCAGATGCGGAAGTAGAAGCTCAGGCTGCGGCCCTCATCTTCGAATTAAGGTCAAAAAATCTTGGCTATGCTTATCCCTTATTATTTGGCAGTGACGCAACCAAAGCCTGGGATATCAGAAAGGCAGGTTTAGGATTGATCCGCAACCTGCCGGGCGACACGCAGCCGGTGAACCTGATCGAGGATTGCGCGGTGGCGGTGGAAGACTTGCCTGCTTACATTGAAGAATTGGCAGCACTTCTAAAAAGCTATGGTTTGCACGCATCATACTATGCACACGCAGGAGCGGGAGAATTGCACGTCGAGCCGATGATTAATCTCAAAACCAGCGAAGGCAAGCAGCAATTCAGAGATGTTTTAGCAGATACTGCAAAGCTTGTGAAAAAATACAATGGTGCGCTTTCGGGTGAACATGGCGATGGACGGTTAAGAGGAGAATTTATTCCTTTTATGATGGGGGAGGAAGTGTATGAAATGTTCAGGCAGGTAAAGCGAATCTGGGATCCGGAAAGCATTTTTAATGCCAATAAGATCGTCGATACCCCGCCAATGAATGAATTTCTACGCTATCAGCAGGACAAAAACCAACCTGAGATCCAAACTATTTTTGATTTTTCCAGACAGGAAGGTATGTTGAGATTAGCCGAAAAATGCAGTGGATCAGGCGATTGCCGTAAAACAGAACTGACCGGCGGAACCATGTGCCCGAGCTACATGGCAACACGCAGGGAGCGTGATACCACCAGGGCCAGGGCCAATATTTTGAGACAATATTTAACTCCTGCCAATAAAAAGGAACATATCGGCGTCAATCAGGAAATGGTGAAGGAAGTGCTGGATCTGTGTTTATCCTGCAAAGGCTGCAAGTCCGAATGTCCATCGAGTGTGGATATTGGCAAAATGAAGGCTGAGTTCACCCAGCAATACTATGAAACCCACGGCATACCGCTCAGAAGCAAGCTTATAGCCAATTTTTCCAAACAAATGAAACTCGCGTCCATTGCACCCTGGGCATTCAATGGTGTCTTTGGAAATCCTTTTTTGCGGAAAATTGCTAATAAGATTGTAGGCTTTCACCCGGATCGTACGATGCCTATGCTGCGTAGCCAGACCCTAAAACAATGGTGGGAAAACAGGAAGAAAAGCGCAATTAATGCAAGCAAGCAAGTCTATCTTTTTTGCGACGAGTTTACTAATTACAATGATGTGGAGGTTGGAAAAAAGGCGGTGGAATTGCTGGAAGCATTGGGTTATGAGGTGATTATCCCTGAACACAGAGAGTCCGGACGGTCATATCTATCTAAGGGATTTGTGAAAGAAGCGCAAAAACTGGCCATCAAAAATGTAAGTCTTTTAAAAGATAAAATAACTTACAACATGCCATTAATCGGCATTGAACCATCGGCTATCCTATCTTTTCGCGATGAGTACATTGATCTCGTTCCTGAAAATCTACGGGACGATGCTCAAAGGATTTCTGAAAATGCGCTGTTGTTTGAAGAATTTATAGCGCGGGAAATTGACGAAAAACGCATCAATAAAACTGTTTTTACACAAAAAAAGCAGCTTATTAAGCTGCACGGACATTGTCATCAAAAAGCATTGTCTACACTAACGGCCTCCAAAAAAGCCTTATCTCTTCCCGAAAACTATCAGGTTCAATTAATCCCGTCGGGCTGTTGCGGAATGGCGGGTTCTTTCGGTTACGAGGTTGAGCATTATGACGTCTCCATGCAAATCGGCGAGTTGGTATTGTTTCCGACTATTCGACAGCAACCTGAGGAAGTAATTATTGGCGCTTCGGGAACCAGTTGTCGTCACCAAATCAAAGATGGAACAGGACGTAAAGCATTACATCCTGTTGAAATATTATGGAATGCGTTAGCGCAGTAACGCTTACTGAGTATCGCGAACGCCCTGATTAATCGTATCGGAAGCAATAGAATCCACTACTGCGGCATTGTTTTCCGTACTGGTTTCCGCAGGATTCTCCGCTTCTTTGAAATTTTCTTTGTGATTGAAAAACCCTCCCCAGAAGGCTATCAGCATCAATACAATGCCAACACCCAAGATCCACTTCCACACGTTTTTGGTATTTTTCGTTGCTTTCGCTTCCTTATCCGTTTCCTGACTGTTCATGGTTCAATAATTTAATTTTTGATAGACCTACCATTTTTGTACCAATGATAAAAGCAGTCATTTCAGGTCATTTATATAACATTGTGTTGATAAAATTTCCCCAAACCAAGTCGTTTGTAATAAATGTAATAAAACGGCTATGTTTGATGTTAGCATAATTGGAAATTCGTTCCAAACCCCAGCTCACCACAAGTTCAAAGCCATATTCATGAAAATTTCCCTGACAAAGCAGGCGCTACTGATCTTCACTTTTTTATTAGTCCATTCACAAATCCAGGCACAGAATACCAGAGGTTTTTTTTCGGTCACAGGCGGATATAGTTTGCCGGTTGGTGAACTCGCCCGGGAAAAACTTGATGACCCCTTTGCAGGATTAACCGGATCCGGCTATTTCGGTCAGGCGAATTTTGATGTCCGTATTGCAAGGTGGATCGGCTTACGGGCTTCGGGAAGTATGAATTATAATAAAACAAATTCCCAGCCAATTATTGACAAGGCAAATTCTTACGCGCAAGTGCTTGGCGAAACCTATAATTGGCAAAGTAGTGTTTCGAGATGGAAGTTGGCCGCATTAATGATTGGGCCGGCCTTATATATCAATTTTAATCGAGTCCAGATCGAATTGCACGCGCAGGGTGGTAAAGTTTGGGCTAATTCGCCTTCCGTAAACCTGATAGGGACATCCGAAGCGGGCGGTGAGCCCATTACAGTCGATTTGAAACCGGCTTCAACGAGTGCTTATGGACTTGCAGGCGGCGCGAGTTTGAGGGTTCCATTGTCGGGCCACTTATATTTTCAATTAAGTGGGGATGTAATAGGCGCTGAGGCCGAAATTAAGGATGTAACGATCCGTGCAGTGAGAGGTACGCTTGATTTTTCAGAAAAAGTAAGTGAGAAGCGTTTTATTGGCGTCGTCAATGTAGGTGCCGGCTTAGGCATCGCTTTTTAAAAAATACATTCATTTTGCCGTTCAGGTGTCCGGAAAGGGCTTTCGAATGCCGTATTGGTATTGAATGAAATGCCAATTAATGTTTTACCACTTACTTCCCGGCCCGCATATCCCAGGGCTTTTTTCTCACGCGCGATACCTAATGCTGTCACCACAATCTCGTTGAACTGCGTGGCATCCTTTTCCAGCGAGACTTCAATTTTAGTGCGCGGCTGGTACCTTTGATCAGAATGCTCGTCCCGGGAAGATTCCCGTCGGTGGACTGCACCTTGCCTTTGATGTCAAGATCTTTGAAATACCAGGCATTTGAATTACTATATTTGCACCCAATTCAAAAAAAACGGCGGTTCTGGCCGTTATATCGCATATTCGAATATTAGCACGCAATGAAGGTTCTTAAATTTGGCGGTACCTCTGTCGGGTCGGTTGACAGCATTAAAACAGTTATTAGGATTCTTGAAGAAAACCTGGAAAAGGGAGAGCGGTTTGCGGTCGTGTTTTCAGCGATGGGCGGCGTTACCAATCGCCTGATCGAAATCGGGAAAATGGCGTCTGCCGGAAATGCGGACTATGTCGAATTCCTCAAAGGCGTTGAAGAACGTCATTTTGCAGTGGTAAGAGGTTTAATTCCTGTCAAAAACCAAAGCAGCACATTTGCGGCGGTAAGAGGGCTTTTTAATGAATTGGAAGACATTTTAAAAGGTGTTTCCTGGATTAAGGAGCTGTCAGAGCGGACATTAGACCTGATCATGAGCTTTGGGGAAAGACTTTCCACGATGGTGATTACGGAGATACTGAAAAGCAAAGGCTTGAATGCTGAGTTTTGTGACGCCCGCCAGATCATCCATACCAATGCCACTTACGGCATGGGTGATGTTAATTTTGACATTACCAATCAACAGATTTTAGAATATTTTGCCAAAACATCGGCGCTCCAATGCGTCACCGGTTTTATTGCGTCTACTGCGGAAGGTGTGACCACCACATTGGGCCGCGGCGGATCGGATTACACAGCTTCCATCGTTGCAGCTGCGCTGGATGCGAGGTCCATTGAAATCTGGACGGATGTGGATGGGATGATGACGGCCGACCCGCGGAAGGTGGCCAATGCTTTTACAATTCCTTCTATTTCCTATGCTGAAGCCATGGAATTGTCGCATTTCGGCGCAAAAGTTATTTACCCGCCCAGTTTGCAGCCTGCTTTTGCGCGGAACATTACATTAAAGGTTCTGAACACATTCAATGTCGATTTTGAGGGGACTTATGTTCAGAAATCCGCTAACGGTAAGGAGTATGCGATCACCGGAATTTCTTCCATTGATGAGATCGCACTAGTGAACATTCAGGGCAGCGGGATGATTGGGGTGGCAGGGATATCAGGAAGGCTGTTCACATCACTTTCCAATAATGCGATCAGCGTCATCCTTATTTCCCAGGCGTCTTCCGAGCATTCGATCTGTTTTTCCATTGACCCAAAAAACGCCCAGCGCGCCAGCGAAGTTTTGGAAAAGGAATTTGCAGCAGAAATTAACCTGGGACATATTGACAGCATTGTAATCGAAAAAAACCTTTCGATCATTGCGATCGTGGGAGAAGGTATGAAAAAGAGTACCGGCGTTTCGGGCAAGCTGTTTTCTGTTTTGGGTAAAAATGGAATTAATGTAGTGGCCACGGCACAGGGGTCTTCTGAATTAAATATCTCGGTCGTTATTGCAAAAAGTGACTTATCCAAAGCACTTAACTCCATTCACGGCGTATTTTTCCAATCAGAAACACGCTCTCTTAACCTTTTTATAGTAGGCGTAGGATTGATTGGAGGTACTTTAATCGAACAAATAAGAAACCAGACCAAGTATCTCAGAGAAGAAAGACTGCTGAACCTAAATATCGCGGGTCTTTCCAATACCAAGAAAATGTTGCTCGATCCGGATGGCATCAAGCCTGAAAATTGGCTGGCGAGGGTAATGGACGAGGGAGTGAAAACAAGTTTGCCAGCATTTGTTCAGCGCATGATCGAGCTGAACTTGCCCAACAGTGTTTTTGTGGATTGTACATCGGACAAGGACATTGTGCAATACTACCACATGCTGCTAGATGCCAGTATTTCGGTGGTAACCCCCAATAAAGTAGCCAATTCAGGCTCGTATTCTGAGTATCTTTCTTTGCAGCGGACTGCATTGCAGCGGGGTGTTAAGTTTTTATATGAAACCAATGTTGGCGCCGGCTTGCCGATTATCAATACTATTCAGGGCTTAATGTCGAGTGGAGATAAGTTTCTAAAAATTGAGGCGATCCTTTCGGGTACATTATCCTTTATATTCAATAATTTCAATTCGGAGAACAGGTTTGTCGATATCGTAAAAGAGGCGAAGGCCAAAGGGTTCACCGAACCAGATCCCCGGGACGACCTGAGCGGAGCGGATGTAGGTCGTAAAATCCTGATTCTCGCACGCGAGGTAGGCGTCCCACTGGAACCCGAGGAAATCAAAATTGCCCAGATTCTGCCGGGTAACTGTTTGAATGCGCCCACTGTGGACGCTTTTTTCAGGGAACTGGAAATTTCAAACCCCTACTTTGCTGAAAGCCAATCCAATGCAGAGGCAAACGGAATGAAATTGAGATACATTGCCACGCTGGAAAACGGAAAAGCCAGCATCGAGTTAAAATCAGTTGATTCGCAGCATCCCTTTTATACGCTATCCGGGAGTGACAACATTGTTTCCTTTACCACTGAAAGATATAAGGACCGTCCACTGGTGATTAAAGGCCCAGGCGCGGGTGCAGAAGTGACAGCCTCCGGCGTTTTTGCCGATATCATGAGTATCAGCAGCTATTTAGGTTAGCAGATTTTAAAGAAAAAATGAATTCAGTTAAAGCTTTTGCCCCGGCTACGGTTGCCAATGTTGCGTGTGGGTTTGATATATTCGGATTTGCGATAGAGGAGCCGGGCGATGTTGTGGAGCTTAGTAGGCGGGACGAGCCCGGGATTGTCATTACCAGTATTATTGGAGATGAAGGCAGGTTGCCTCGCAATGCTGAAAAGAATGCTGTAACTGTTGTCATGCTGCATTTGCTGAAACATCTGAGGATCAAGGATCTTGGATGCGAGGTAATCCTTCATAAAAATATGCCTTTGGGCAGCGGAATGGGGTCCAGCGCCGCCAGTGCAGTCGCTGGCGTGGTGGCGATGAACGAACTGCTCGGTAACCCGCTTACCCGCGAAGAACTGCTTCCCTTTGCCATGGAAGGGGAACGCATCGCCTCAGGTTCGGCGCATGCCGATAATGTGGGGCCATCGCTTTTGGGCGGTTTTGTGGTGATTAGAAGCTATACTCCGCTGGATATTTTTACGATCCCGGTTCCCGAAGATCTGTATTGCACATTGGTTCACCCTGATATTGAGATCAATACAAAGGACGCGCGCTTTATTCTTCGCAATGAAGTTTCGTTGAAAAATACGATCGCCCAGATGGGTAATGTGGCCGGATTGGTAGCCGGATTAATGAAAGCCGACTACGATTTGATCGGCCGTTCCATGGTGGATGTGATTATTGAGCCTGTACGTTCCATTCTTATTCCTGAATTTAAGGAAGTAAAACAGGCGGCCATTTCCAATGGTGCATTGGGATGCAGCATTTCAGGTGCCGGACCATCGATGTTTGCATTGAGCCGCGGAATTGACAATGCCCGAAAAGCCGGAGAAGCCATGCAGAAAAGGTTCGCGGAAGCTGGAATTGAAGCTGGATTGCATGTTTCAGCCATTAATAAAAATGGGGCGATGGTTTTGGCAGAGTAGAAGAGGTTTTCTTTTCCTCTTCCGTGAACTTTCGTAAACGATACAGATGTTAATTGTCTAAGATAAAAAATAAAAATTATGGTTACTGTAAGCGATACTGCCAAAGGCAAAATAGTGGAACTTCGTCAGGCCGATGGTTTCATAGACGATTACCAGATCCGTGTGGGAGTTTTGGGCGGCGGCTGTTCCGGATTGACCTATAATCTGGAATTTAACTCAGATTCCAAGCCCAATGATATGGTTTTTGAGGATAAAGGAGTAAAAATAATTGTCGATAAAAAAAGCCTTTTGTATCTCGCAGGAACTACGCTCGATTTCTCTGACGGATTAAACGGAAAGGGTTTCCAGTTTATCAATCCCAATGCAACCCGTACCTGCGGGTGCGGTGAAAGCTTCGCGGTTTAGGTAAATTTAAAAATATTTTATTTTGTGGGACGCGCTCTGAAATTCAGGGCGCGTTTTTTTTATAGTGTTGAAAGAATTTATTTTACCGGCGTTTACACACGACAGCCCAGGCTGTTTAAAATATTCTGAATGAAACCAACTCTTTTGATTTTAGCTGCGGGTATCGGCAGCCGTTACGGAGGTATCAAACAACTGGATCAGTTTGGCCCCAATGGAGAAACTATCATCGATTATTCTTTATTTGATGCAATCCGAAGCGGTTTCGGAAAGGTAGTATTTATTGTTCGTCAGGAAATTAAGGATAATGCCGAAGCGCTGTTCGCGCCAAAGCTGGTTGGTAAGATCGACTTTGATTTTGCGATTCAGGGTGTCCAATCCTACGTTCCGGAAGATCTGGGTGTTGTAGACCGTATTAAACCCTGGGGAACAGGCCACGCCACATTATGCGCCTGGGAGCAGACGGACACGCCATTTGCGGTGATCAATGCTGACGATTTTTATGGGCTTAACGCATTCCAAACAATGTCTGCGTTTCTGCAAAATGACATGAACCCTAACCAGCACGCGATGATTGGTTATGAACTTAAACGCACGCTATCAGAAAACGGCACAGTTTCAAGAGGCATTTGTGTGGAGCGCGAAGATCATAATCTTGAATCAGTCATTGAACGAACCAAAATCTTCGGCGAAAACGGCCTCATTTACTTTGAAGAGGATGATATTAAAACGGAACTACCCCCCGAAACCCCTGTTTCCATGAATTTTTGGGGGTTCAAACCTACGATGTTCCCAATTACCAAGGATTTATTCGATTCATACTCACGAGCAAACATTCATACCCCGAAAGCAGAATTCTACATTCCCACGGTGATGACCCATATTATCAAAAACGGGTTAGGCGATTGCCGGGTTTTTCGTACTTCTTCCAATTGGTTTGGAGTTACGTATCCGGAAGATAAGCCGACTGTGCAGGCTTCGTTGGCTGCGCTGCATGTGTTGGGGGATTATCCTAAGAAGCTTTGGGATTGATATCCTATTTCTGCACCAGCGCTTCCAACATCTTCTCTGCTAAAAACACGTTCCCCGCATCAGTAAGATGCACTCTGTCAGAAGTCAAGATCCCTTTCTCTTTGTTCTCAGGATTGTTTTGAATCAGGTAATCCTGGAAGGACTTTCTCAGATCGCAAAGTTGCACGCTATTGCGGCTCGCGATTTCGCGGATTAGTTTGGCATATTGGTTGAGGTCGCCGTCCTGGGCATTGGAATTGTCATTTCTTTCGCCAATCACGGTAGGCGTGCAAACGATCACCCGGATGTTCTGGGCTTTCAATTTCTTGATTAATGCTTCATAAAATTTTACGTACTTATCAGCATCGGTACCTGTTCCTGAAGACGCTTTGTGCCATACGTCATTGATCCCCACATAAATAAAAACGACATCCGGCTTTTTGGCGAGAACGTCATCTTCAAGCCGCAGGTAGAGATCGTAGACTTTGTTGCCGCCGATACCCGCCCCAATCAGCTCATATTCGGCATCCTGTCCTTTTGCTCTCAACATTTCACTCACTTTGGTAATATAACCGGTTGGGCCTACACCAGCCTGAGTAATGGAATCTCCGAAAAAAACGACTTTCAGCGGCTTATCCGCACGCATGGCTATCAAGGGTAATGCAAAAAATGCAATCTGAAATATTTTAAAAAGTAGCTTCATAAAAATATTAGTGGGTTTTTTAGGGGAAAAGACAATCATTCGAAGAAGTTACCCTTGGTGAATACCAGGATCAATGGGTCTTAATGATGCCAATCTGTGGCGAATCTGTACCGTATTGCAATGTGAAATGCGTCCCTGGCAGCAATTGGATTTCCATTTCGACCGGCAATTCCAATTCCCGGATCTTGTTTTCAACTAATGCCTGAACGTGCAGAATGTTGTTTTGCTTTTGGCAGCTAAGCACTTCGGCGTGGATGATCAGATGGCCGGAAGGTGTTTTTTTATTTAAATAAACCTCATAAGGCGTGCCGAAACTCACCAACTTTCCATTGTCCATTACCGCCACCTGTTCGGCCAGCCGGAAAATTTCTCCAATGTCGTGGGTAACGATAATAACCGAAAATTGATATCGCTGCTGAAATTTCAGAAGCAAATCCTGCAACTGATGGCGCATGATGTGGTCTAATGCGGCAAAGGGTTCGTCCAGCAAAAGCAAATCGGGTTTCAGTACCAAAGCGCGGGCCAGTGCCACACGCTGCTGCTGCCCTCCCGACAATTGAAAAGGTTTTCTCCCGCTTAACTGAGTAAGTCCGGTGTCTTTTAACAGATCAGCCACAATGCCCTGATCCTCTCCTTTTGACAAGGCGAAGAGCAGATTTTCTCTTACCGTCATGTTAGGGAAAAGAGCATAATCCTGAAAAACAAAACCAATGTTCCGCTGCTGGGTAGGTAATTTTACATTTAAATCGGAGTCAAACCAGGTTGTGGAGTTGAAACTAATCCTGCCAGTTTCCGGATTGATCAAACCGGCTATTTGCTTCAATAAGGTCGTTTTTCCTGCGCCGGATGGTCCGGTAAGTGCCATGATATGTCCTTTCGGTAGCTGGAATGAAACCTCCATCGGTAAAATCCCTATAGCAGTGTGAAGGGAATGCCTGATATGGAGGTCAAGAAGGTTGTCGGACACGAAGCAGGCTATTGTTGACAGAATATACTATCAGCAAAATAACGAATGTTATGGCAAAAAGCACCATCGCATATTGGTTCGCGGCGGTGTAATTCAACGCTTCCACTTCATTATAAATGGTGACTGAGGCCACTTTTGTTACGCCGGGAATGTTGCCGCCAATCATCAGCACCACCCCGAATTCCCCAACCGTATGGGCGAATGTAAGCACGAAGGCAGTCAGTATGGCCGGTTTGCAATTGGGAAGAAGCACTTTGAAGAACGTGTCCCATTCACTTTTGCCCAATGTGTAAGAAGCTTCTCGCAGTGATAGCGGCAATGATTGCAGCCCCGCCCGGATCGGGTAGATCATAAATGGAAGACTATACAAAACGGATGCAATCACCAATCCAGGAAATGAAAAAACCAGTCGAAGACCGAATATTTTCTCAATATATGCCCCAAACCAATAGGAAGGGCTGAATGCCAAAAGCAGGTAAAACCCGATTACAGAAGGCGGCAAAACCAAAGGCATCCCAATAATCGCTTCTGCAATGCCCCGCCCCTTAAACTTTCCAAAAGCAAGCCAGTAAGCCAGGGGCAATGCAATGATCAGGAGTATGACGGAGGTGATCGTCGCCAGTCGGAAAGTAAGCCAGAGGGGTTGGAGGTCCATTTTTTAATTTTGAATGAGTGAATGAGTGGAATTTTTAATGAGTGGAGTTTTGAATGAGTGAATGAGTGAATGAGTGAATGAATGAGTGAATGGAATTTTAATTGAGTGTCACTTCTAGTCATAAATTGTCATTTGCAGTCATGAAGTTTTATTTTTTTTAATTGGTAATAGTTTTTGAAAACAACAATTGACCATCCCCGACAACATTATGACGATCAGTGACCAAAATGACAATTCACTCATTCACTCGTCAGTCACTCATTCGTTTCTATACCCATATTTCCTGAAAATCGCTTTTGCTTTTTCGGAGTACAAAAACTTGTAAAACGCTTCGCTGGTTGCTTTTTTGGGGGAGTCTTTGCTGTGTTTTAGGAGGATTGCGGCTTGTTGGATGGATTTGTAAAGGGTTGAATCGACGGTTATGTAGTGGCCTTTGCCTTTCATTTCAGGAGATAGGACAATGGATAACGCGTTAAAACCTGCTTCCACGGATCCGGAGGTGATGTATTGCGCGGTTTGTGCGATGCTTTCGCCGAAAACCAATTTTTTTTCGGTTTTTTCAAAAAGATCGCGGGCTTTTAAAACCTGCACTGCGGCTTCTCCGTAAGGCGCTGTTCTTGGGTTAGGAATAGCAATTTTCTTTAATCGGTCCGTTGCCAGCATTTCTAGGCTAAGTTCATTTTCAGGAATCGTTGAAGACCAGAGTACTAATGTTCCCAATGCGTAAACTTTTGGTTTGTCTTCTGAGCCTCCGTTATCGAAAATTTCCTGCGGATATTTTGTATCTGCCGACACAAAAACATCGAACGGTGCGCCTTCACGAATCTGGGTCGTCAGCTTTCCGGACGAGCCTACCACGATCTGAATTTGCTTACCTGATTCTTTCTCGAATTCCCTCTGAATTTCCTTCATCACGTACTGAACATTGGCAGCGGTAGCGATAATTATTTTTTCAGAAGGCTCTGAGCAGCCTGTGAAAATCAGCAAGAGTAAAAAAGGAAGGCGTCGAAAGTTCATATCGCAATTTAATGAAAACCATCTCTTTCACATCTTTCAAAAAATATCTGCACAGGAATTTATCGTAAATTGCGCCCCATTTCAGCATATGCCAAACGTGGCCCGGTAAAAAGCTAATAGCTACCGTGCGACGGCCGCAGCTAATAGCTTTCAATAACAAATGATTATAGATACCGCCCAACGTACCAAGCAAACTTCGGAATACTATTTTTCCGTCAAACTGGCCGAAGTACGCAAGCTTATTGCAGAAGGAAATGATGTGATCAATCTCGGGATCGGAAACCCGGATATGATGCCTTCACAGAAAACACTGATTGCGCTGTCCGAAGCGGCGCAAAAGCCTCAGGCACATGGTTATCAGCCGTATGTCGGAACACCAGCTTTCCGCAATGCTATTGCAGGGTTCTATGCGCATACATATGGTGTCCAATTAGATCCGGGATCTGAAATTTTACCGTTATTGGGGTCAAAAGAAGGTATTACCCACATATCTTTAACTTTCCTTGATCCTGGCGATGAGGTACTTGTGCCAGAATTGGGCTATCCGGCGTACCGGGCAGTGAGCCAAATGGTTGGTGCAATCGTAAAAGAATATCCGTTGCTTGAACAGGAAGGCTGGCAACCGGATTGGAAGGCGATGGAATCCCTGGTAACGCCGCGGACCAAGATCATATGGTTGAATTACCCGCACATGCCTACCGGCGCGCCCGCTACAAGACAATTGTTCGAAAATGCCGTCGCTTTTGCAAAAAAACATCAGATTTTGCTTTGTCATGATAATCCTTATAGCCTGATACTGAACAAGAAGCCACCTATAAGTCTGCTGGCGACCCAAGGTGCAAAGGATGTTGCGATTGAGCTTAATTCGATGAGCAAGTCCCACAACATGGCTGGCTGGCGGCTAGGCTGGCTTTCGGCTTCAAAGGCTTATGTCAATGCTGTTCTTACGATCAAAAGCAATGTAGATTCCGGAATGTTCTGGGCGATGCAGGAAGCTGCGGTTACAGCTTTGAAGAATTCAGACGCATGGCATACCGAGAGAAATGCAGTGTATCAAGGCCGACTGGATGCGGCTGAGGCGCTTTTAAATGCATTGGGCTGCACCTGGGACCAAAAGCAGGAGGGAATGTTCCTTTGGGGAAAGCTACCTGAAACGGTCGTATCCGCCGAAATTCTCGTAAATACACTTTTGATTGAAAAGCATGTTTTTATTGCGCCGGGCTTTATTTTTGGGCCAAAAGGACAGCGTTATATTCGTCTCGCGCTCTGCATGCCAAAAGAGCGCATTTGGGAAGCGGTAAAAAGGATAAAAGATTAGGCTTGTTTTCATTAAGATATATTTTCAAATGGTTATCAGCATTATTGGTATTGGTTTATTGGGTGGGTCATTTGCACTGGCATTAAGGGAAAAATACCCGAATATCAGGTTTGTGGGCGTCGATAACTCTTCTGTAAATCAAAAAATAGCGCTTGCAAAAGGTATTGTGAATGAAATCGTCAGCCTTGAAGCCGCGTTACAGATTTCGGAACTCAATGTGCTGGCAACACCTGTGGACGCTATCACGAGCCTGCTACCATATATGCTGGATCATTTGCCTGAAGGCCGGACAATCATGGATTTAGGCTCAACCAAAGAACTGATTTGCAAACTGGCCGACACACATTCAAAACGCGGACAATTTGTGGCGGTCCATCCCATGGCTGGTACCGAAAACTCAGGACCGGGCGCTGCATTTAAGGAATTGCTACCCGGCAAAAATGTGATCATTTGCGATAAAGAGAAAAGCAACCCCGATTCCCTGGGTTTGGTGGAAACATTCCTGCGCGACAGCGGGATGCAAATTCATTATATGATGCCTGTGGAACATGACCTGCACCTTGCTTACGTTTCACACCTTAGCCACATTAGTTCTTTTGCGTTGGGATTGACGGTATTAGATAAGGAACGCGATGAAAAGGCGATTTTTGATATGGCGAGCACCGGTTTTTCTTCCACAGTGCGTCTAGCCAAAAGTTCGCCTCAAATGTGGGCCCCGATTTTTGACCAGAATAAAACCAATGTGTCAAAAGCATTGGGAGATTATATTGAACTGCTGAAAAAATTTAAAGAAGCCATTGATAGCGAAGACCTGGATATGAGCCTGAATTTCATGAACCGGGCAAATGATATCGGCCGCATCCTGGCAGGTATTGAAAAAAAATAAGGAACTGTTTTATTTCTTAATTAATTGAAAATTAGGTAATTACATTCTAATTTTCATCTTTTAGGAACCATTGGTGCAAAAGTGGCTGTTAACCTTTCGTCTCTGACATCTTGTTTTTGATCCTACCTTCATAAGAAAGAAAGCAGATTTTTCAATTAAACAATCAAAAATGACAAAGGCTCAGGCGGTTCTTGTAGCAGCGTTCATTGCGCTTAGCGTTTCCTTCGGAATTCATCAGATCAATCCATTTTCCAATCTTTCTTCTTCAAAAGGCATCACAGTCATCAAGGCTGACTCTATTGCAAAACCACAATGGATAGCGCTTTACGATTCATTGAACCTTAAAAAACAAGGGTTGTCGGAAAAGGCATTTTACTATGCCTGGTACGGCTTCCAAAAAATGAAATTGCAGAATTCCGTCATGGCCATTGCTGATTTCACCCAATCCTCCCGCAACAAAAGACTTTATGTAATTGATTTGATCAAAAGAAAAGTCTTACTGAACACTTACGTGGCTCATGGACGTAATTCCGGTGAGGAGTTTGCTGATAAATTCTCTAATAATAATTCATCTTTTCAATCCAGCCTGGGTTTTTATAAAACTTTGGGCACATACCAGGGGAAGCACGGCTTATCGCTTCGTTTGGAAGGTTTGGAAAAGGGAATCAACGACCGCGCGTTGGAACGGGCGATCGTGATGCATGGAGCAGATTATGTAAGTGAAAATTTTATCAAAAATACGGGCAGACTGGGCAGAAGCCAGGGATGTCCGGCTGTTTCCATTGCGGATTCCAAAAACCTGATTACTCTGATGCACAATGGTGCAGGTTTATTCATTTATTCTGCCAGCCAAAAATATTTCAAGTCGTCGCCTCTTTTGTCAGGACTTTTACCTGAACTTGAAATTCAGGGTCAGACCCTGGGAGATCCTCTTTTGTACACATCAGGAAAGTAAAGCAATTCCCCTTTTTCATTACAATCAGCTCCCAGATAAAGCAAGAAAACAGGTATTCTGACTTGTAGCTTGTGCCATTTCGGCGGAACTGAGACGGTATCAGGTTCAGTCATGAAATCATTGTCCAGCAATTTGGTACCAGCCATATAATTCGCTAGATCCGTCGGTCTTTGAACTCTGACGCACCCATGACTCCTCCACCTCGAATCGCTTGCAAACAGATATCTCGCATTGGTATCATGCAAATAAATAGCGAGCGGATTTTTAATTTCGACCTTCAATAACCCCAACGAATTGTCTTCGCCCGTTTCCTGCCTGAAACGGTATGGAAATTTCTCTGCAGTTAAGTCCTTCCAATCGATATCTTCCGGATTGAGCGCTTCGCCTTTGTTATTAATAATCTCAATTTTGTTTCTGGATAGATATTCAGCGTCTTTCATTGCCTTTGGGAAAATTTCCTTGATTGCAATGCTTTTTGGCACGTTCCAATAAGGATGCGTTACAATGCTTGTGGCATAAGTATCAATGGTAGGAGTAGGCGTATCCATTTTTCCAACAACAGTCCGCATGGACAATCTATGTTGCCCGGCCGAATCCATCGCCGTCAGATATGCCCCTCGAATGTTGACCAGTACGAATCTTGGCGCGCCTTTGGCTTGGCGGTGGATCCAGCGGTAAGCATTCAAAGCTTCCGCAACATAGGCAGCACTATCCCTTTTATTTTCTTTTAGAAGCCTGGCATAGTGAATTTTAAGGTTATGATAAACCGGAAAAACAGGTTCCAGTTTCTGAAAAGCCTTTTCAACAGATTCACCCTTCACTAATTGTTCTGCTACCTCACGGATCAACGAGGTGTCTGCTTTGATCACCTTTTCGGTATATCGAATAGTGGGTTTATGTCCAAAACCTGTTTCTTCCAGCAACGCAAAAACCGGGGCAGTATCACCTGTTGAGGCAAATTTATTTGTATCAATGCCCGCATTTTTGGTGAATTCCAGCAGCTTCTCGTAGCTCTTGTTCTTACTAAGTTCTTCCGCCAGTTCCTGATTAGACATTTCCTTTGGATCTTTCCGGCAGGATTGTAAAATGGCAAGCGACAGGAGAATGAGGAGAGGTAAATATCTGGCGTTGCCCAGACCTGAAAGCATTTGCATTGTATCGTGGTTTAAGTAATACCACCAACATACAATTGTTGTGCCATGCTTTGCAAGAGAAATTCACTTTGAAAACGCGGTGCTATTCGTTCCTCAAACTCTTGACCGGATCGGCCAATGCAGCACGTAAAGCCTGAAAACTGATCGTCAGCAGCGTCATTGCCAAGGCGCCAATTCCTGTCACTACGAAAATCCACCAATTAATGTCAGTACGGAAAGGATAGTGTTCAAGCCATTTGGTCAGGCTGAGCCAGGCGAGCGGAGAAGCAACGACGATGGCGATCATGACCAGTTTGAGGAAATCTTTGGAAAGCAACGCAACGATGCCTGCAACCGACGCGCCCAAAACCTTCCGTATCCCCACTTCCTTGGAACGTTGCTCGGCGGCCTGAACCACCAATCCAAAAATGCCTAATGCAGACAGGAACATGGTAAGCCCGCTAAAAAAGATAAATAATTGTTGAAGCTTGATTTCAGATTCATATTGTTTGAATAGAAGATCATTAACCTCATTGATATCCAATAGTTTGGATGGATAAAATTGCTTCCAAAGTCGCTGAACAGACGCAGTAACCTGACGTTCCGTTCCCGGCTGAACACGAATAAGCATTCCGCCATATTGCGGCGAACGGTGCGCAAGGATCAATGTTGGCTTAACCGGCTCATATAAAGATTCATTGTTAAAATCCGCAATCGTCCCAATCGGTACTGTTTTCGTACTTGCTATCTGTTCATTTAATTGTTTGACGCCCAGCAATTTCGCGGCAGTAGCAGTCATCAACGACGCCTGCATCAGCGAGCTTTGCTCATATTTGGCGAAATCAGCTTGCTGTAATGAGTCCGCATTCAATGCATCCGTTGAGAAGCTGCTGCTGAACATTCGGCCACTGACTAATTTCAATCCCAATGTTGCGGGCAGGTCCACATCTCCGGCTATAAACCAAACCTGGATTCTCCTTTCCGCATTGATCGGATCAGGGACTTCCTTGGTCATGTAGCCGCCACCTTGGGTAGGCAACCATTGCGATGTGCTTGCACGGACAACGCCCGGAATGCGCAGCAGCTCGGTTTTGAAGGCGTCGGCTTTCCCGTCCCAGGAAACAGAGCCAATGCTGAGCAGGTTGTTTTTATCATAACCCAAATTCTTGTTTTCCATCAGACTTAGCTGTTTCCAAACGACAATGGTAGCAAGCAGGATTACAATGGAAATTGAAAATTGCAGGACCACGAGACTTTTTCGCAAAGTATTTTGGCCCACGGCTGTGGTAATGATCCCGCGCAGGGTATTGGCAGGTTTGAAACCTGATATAAGCCAGGCAGGATACAGGCCGGTGACCAAACCGGTTACAAAAATGGTAAGCACGGCATATCCAGCCAGCGACAGGTTGGTTGTAAATGTCTGCACAAGCCGATGGCCCAGAAAATCTTCAACGGAATGTAGCGAAAGGTAGTAGAGCGTGGCAGCGGCGGCGACTGATAATGCAAAGAGGATCAATGTTTCGGTCAGGAATTGTATGATCAGCTGATAACGCGAGCCACTCAATATCCTGCGCATTCCCGCTTCTTTGAGCCTCGCAAATGCCCGGGCGGTGCTGAGATTGACGAAATTGACGCAAGCAATGAATAAAAGGAGCAATGCAGTTCCCGAGAAAATCTGGATGATTCGCGCATCGCCCTTAACCCGCTGGCCGTCCGAAAAGTCAGAATGCAGGTAAATGCTTTCCATCGGCTGAAATTCAATTTGCTTGGCACCCTTGTCTTTATTTACCGCCGAGTACCATTTGTTAACCCTGGATGTGAACGACGCTATGTCAGTCCCGGGTTTTAGCATCACATAATTTTGAGAATAGGAATAAAAGCCTACTGCTGCGTATGCCTCTGGCTTATTTTGCTCCACCCAGATCACATCCGCCCGTAAATGACTATTATAAGGTAAATCATCAACGATACCTGTGATGAGATATGGATTGCCTTTTGACTGATAACTTGGGATATCATAAATGATTTTGCCAGTCAAATCCTGCCCTGGGAAAAATTTGGCAGCGTAACTTTTGGTTAGGACAATGTTGTTGGTTCCGTCTACAAAATGTCGGGGATTGCCCGACAATACTTTTATATCCAGCATTCCCCATGCTGTTGTATCCATTCTCAGCAACTGGGTTTTTATGCCTTCCGGATCTGTTCCTTTTAATTTGAAATAACGTGACGGATTTGAGAACATAGACCAGGCCTGAACTTCCGGATAGAGTTTCTGCAACTCTTGGGCCAATCCTTCGTGAGAGGAAGACATGCGTTCAACGATACCTTCGCCTTTTTTGTCTGCAGAAACAATCCTGTAAATGTCTTTGCTACGGCTCCATTGCTTGTCATAAGAAAGGCTGTCGATGACCACTGTCGCGACCATCATACAGGCCCAAAGCCCTATACTGAGGCCGATCAGGTGGATAAATGTATATCCTTTGTTTTTTAAAAGTACCCGCGAGCCGATTTTGATGTAGTTTCTGATCATTTCAAAGCTGAATAAGGGAAGAGAAGGATATGGAGAAGGTTTTCTTTTTAAAATAGAAAATTGAAGAAGCGCGATTACTTCTTTAACATAAAATAAAATCGCTTTTTGGCGTCCGTAGCGGTTTAAACGCAGGGTGTAGCGTTCCTGAAGATCACCGATCAATTCTTCACGCAAATGTGGCGCACATATTTTTGAAGCAAGCTTATCCAGCCATCTAGGCGGCAGCGCATTGGGCTTACTTGATTTGTCAGGAGTCATATAGGTGGCTTTGGAAATTAAGAAAAATCAAGACCTATTTTGGTGAGCGTCTCCGGTTCAATGCGGCTCCATAAATTGTTCCTCACCGAACGGACGTCGCTCAGGATTTTTCCCCCGTAAGCTGTCATTGTAAACAATCGTTTTCTCCTGCCGCCACGTTCCTGCGTTGCCTCGCCCAAGTAAGAGCTCAGGTAACCCTTTTGTTCCAGCCGCTGCAAGGCCGCGTGGACAGCACCGGTGCTGACTGCATGGCCGGTTTCTTTCTCCAGTTCCTCAGCTATGGCGACCGAATACGCCATCGGGGTCGTCGCCGCTACGGTAAGCAGCACAATTTCTTCGAATTCACCTAAATCACTTCTTCTCATTGCGATGTCGAGTAAAAATAAATATCGTGATCTATTTCATCTATTTCCGTATATCAAATACTTTGCCAAAGAAAAAAACCACCATCGTGAGCAGATAAGCTGTTTCTTCAATTATAGTATTGTTCAAAAGCGGACAGGAAATGTCCGCCGCTGCACAAAAAAAGCCAGGCAAATGCCTGGCTTGTGACCGCGACGGGAATCGAACCCATATCTAGAGTTTAGGAAACTCCTATTCTATCCGTTGAACTACGCAGTCTATTGTACCATATCTAGAGTTTAGGAAACTCCTATCGGGCGCCGCGCGCTCTATCCGTTGAACTCCGCAGTCCCAATTGGGGTGCAAAACTTGCGAAAAATCATTTCAATTACAAGTGATTATTCTTCCGTTTGTACTGCTGTATAGCCCAGATCAAGCCAATTGGGATAAATAGAGAAGTGTTTTTCCTTAACCATTGAAAATAACGTGTTTTTTAACTCGTCAATATTTTCCTTGTTTTCTGCCGAAATAAAAACCACATGATCCGCTTTGTCAGCGATATAACTTCTTTTCAATTGCTCCAAAGTAGTTTCCTTTACCGGGACATCTTCCTCTTCCTCATCGTCTGCATTGAAAGAAGGATTATAGATATCGATTTTGTTGAAGACCAGAATAATAGGCTTGTTTGCGGCACCGATTTCTTCCAGCGTTTTGTTGACAACATCCAGATGTTCCTCAAAAGACGGATGCGAAATATCAACAACATGCAATAAAATATCCGCTTCACGCACTTCATCCAATGTTGATTTAAAGGATTCAATCAGCATGGTAGGGAGCTTACGGATAAACCCTACTGTATCAGTCAGCAGGAAAGGGATGTTTTCCATATTTACCTTCCTTACGGTCGAGTCGACGGTTGCAAATAGTTTGTTTTCAGCAAAAACATCGGCTTTTGCCAGCCCGCGCATCAGCGTCGATTTCCCGACGTTTGTATATCCCACAATCACGACCCTTACCAATCGGTCACGTTCTTTTCTCCGGGTAACACTTTGCTTATCAACTTTTTCCAGTTTTTCTTTCAGAAATGCGATCCGGTCTTTAACGATCCGCCTATCCGTTTCCAGTTCAGTTTCCCCTGGTCCGCGCATCCCGACGCCGGCACCCGATTGACGACTTAAGTGCGTCCATAATCGGGTTAGTCTTGGATACATATATTGGTACTGCGCCAATTCCACCTGCAATTTAGACTGTGCAGTTTGCGCCCGCATCGCAAAAATTGCTAGAATCAGCAGGCTTCTATCAATCACTTTTATTTCAGAGAAAGTTTCTTCCAGGTTCCTTACCTGCGAGGTAGTTAGGTCATCATCATAAATGACCATATCTACTGGATTTGCGGTTATGAAAGTGACAATCTCTTCCAGTTTGCCCTTTCCAGTGTATGTACGGATATCGGGCCTTTCCAGGTTTTGGGTAAATGTCTTAACCGTCTCAACTCCAAGAGTAGTGGCCAGAAAAGCCAGCTCTTCCAGATATTCCTTTGTTTTTTCAATGGGTTGCTTTTGCGTACTAACAGCCACTAAAATAGCTGTTTCTTGTTTTTCAGCCGTGGAGTACAGTTTCTTTTTATCAATCATGCATTGTTTTTTTTTAATACTAAAAATTTAATCGGAATTCAAATGCAACCGGGAAAGAGTAGAGTGGCAACGGTTTGCAAACTTCAAAAGTTCACCGGCCTGAGCCGTGAAATTACATTTAGTTTTAACAAAACCATTTTTTTGTTTGATTCTTAAAAGATCCGTTTTGTATATTTGCGCAAATTCCGAAAGCCGATGCTGCTCTTAATACTCGGACTACAAGCTTAGTCCCCCGACCTTCACGGTCTCCTTTCCGTTTTTGTTTTAGGTGATCCAACCGGGTATCCAACGGGGTCACAAATTTTCATTATTTACTCATTTCAATTTTTTTTTACCCATGAAAAAGTGGTTTCAACTACTTCGTCAGGCCGTTCGTGGCTCCGAAGAAAGTTTTACCGAGGGAAGCATTAATCGCGCTATATTTTTACTTTCCGTTCCCATGATCCTGGAAATGGTCATGGAGTCATTGTTTGCCGTTGTTGATATCTTTTTTGTATCAAAAGTAAGTACCGAGGCTGTGGCGACAGTTGGTCTTACCGAGTCCGTGATTACCTTAATGTATTCCGTTGCTATTGGCCTAAGTACCGCGGCTACGGCGACCATTGCCCGCCGCATTGGTGAAGGCAATCCCGCCCAGGCGCGGCATGCAATTGGTCAGGTAATTCTCATTTCACTTGCCATTTCATCTGTCATTGCCGTGGTTGGGACGGTGCTGGCCGGTGATATTCTGAGATTAATGGGCGCGGACGACAAGGTCATCGCGACCGGCACCAACTTCGCAAGAATACAGTTCCTGAGCAGCCCGGTGGTGGTTTTGTTATATTCATTGAGCGGCGCTTTAAGAGGCGCGGGGTCTCCTGCCACGGCCATGCGGTCGTTGATTATTGCCAATGGATTCAATATGGTACTCGGGCCGATTTTGATTTTTGGGATTGGGCCCTTTCCTGAATTGGGTGTAACCGGGGCAGCTATTGCAACGGCCATTGGCAGGTCAATTGGCGTAAGCTACCAATTGTTTTCCTTGACCAGGGTCAACAAAATGCTGGGACTTGTTTGGGAAGATCTGCGGCCCAATCCGGAGACGATCCGGGTGATTCTTAAAGTTGCAGCCGGAGGGACGGTTCAGTTTCTGATTGGTTCTGCCAGCTGGATTTTCCTGACGCGTATACTCTCAGAGTTCGGCAGCGACGTAGTAGCGGGTTATACCATTGCAATCCGGGTTATCATGTTCACATTATTGCCGGCCTGGGGATTGGCCAATGCTGCTGCAACCCTGGTTGGTCAAAATTTGGGTGCGGAAAAGCCGGAAAGGGCAGAGGCATCGGTCTGGAAATGTGCGTTTTACAATTTCATTTTCCTGGTCGGATTGTCCGTTTTTATGTTTTTGGGAGCTGAGACCATTGTTAGCTGGTTCAGTACCAATGCAAAAGTTGTTGAAACCGGAAAAACGGCGCTTCGGGTTTTATGTCTTGGTTATGGATTTTATGCCTACGGTATGGTAGTGATCCAGTCGCTCAATGGAGCCGGTGACACCAAAACGCCGACTGTACTGAATTTGATCTGTTTTTGGACGATTCAAATTCCTGCAGCCTACCTGCTGGCCATCATTCTGGATCTGGGGCCGATAGGTGTTTTTGCGGCAGTTCCTATCGCAGAGTCTGCATTGGCTTCTTTGGGAATATGGCGTTTCAGGCTTGGTGGCTGGAAGGCGGTGAAGGTGTAGAATTTAGTCATTTGTGGTCATTTATAGTCATAAATTGTTAAGGGTGTAAATGTGATTTCAATAAGTTTATAGCAGATCATATTTTTGAGCTATGAATGACAATTTATGACTATTAATGACTGCTCGTGTAGAGATGTCGGTCGAAACAAAAATGCCATATTCTTGGTTTACATATTACGAAACACGTTAGAAACTGCATGAAAATAGAACAGATATATACTGGATGCCTGGCTCAGGGCGCTTATTTTATTGTTTCCAATGGAGAGGCGGCGGTGATTGATCCGTTGCGCGAAGTTGAACCGTATATTCAAAAAGCGGCCAAAATTGGGGCTAAGATTAAGTATGTATTTGAAACCCATTTTCATGCAGATTTTGTCTCAGGACATTTGGATTTGTCAGAAAAAACAGGCGCTGATATAGTGTATGGGCCTAATGCAAATACCAGCTTCAAAGCACATATAGCCAAGGATGGCGAGGAATTCAAATTGGGGGACATTGTGATAAAAGCATTACATACGCCCGGGCATACATTGGAGTCTACAAGTTATCTGCTGTTTGATGAGGATAAAAAACCAACTGCACTTTTCAGTGGGGATACCTTATTTATAGGAGATGTAGGTCGCCCGGATCTTGCGCAGAAATGCGATTTAACGAAGGACGATCTCGCAGGATTGCTATTTGACAGCCTGCGTTCCAAGATTATGACCTTACCTGACGATATCACTGTATTTCCCGCGCACGGTGCCGGCTCGGCTTGCGGAAAAAATATGAGCAAGGAAACTTCCGATACTTTGGGCAACCAAAAACGATTCAACTATGCATTACGGGCGGATATGTCCAGGGAAGAGTTTATTAAGGAAGTAACCGCAGGCTTGCCTGAACCCCCACAATATTTTCCGGAGAATGTTAAAATGAACCGGGATGGATATGAAAGTATTGATGACGTTTTGGAACGTGGTGATCAGGCATTATCAGCCGAAGCTTTTGAAGCGAAGGCAAATAATACCGGAGCATTACTACTGGATACCAGAGATGCCTCGGATTTTGCCGCTGGTTACATCCCCAATTCAATTAATATTGGAATGGACGGCAGCTTTGCACCATGGGTAGGAGCATTAATCCCTGACCTGAAACAAAACCTGCTCATTATTACTGAGCCCGGCAAAGAGGAGGAGGTCGTTACCCGCCTTGCCAGAGTCGGCTATGACCATACCATTGGTTATTTAAACGGCGGTTTTGAAAGTTGGGTTGAATCGGGGAAAGGGGTTGATAAGGTGGAATCGGTATCTGCTACCGAATTTTCGGATCTATATAATTCTGGTAATTTAGAAGTCATAGATGTCCGCAAATCGGACGAATTTTCGTCAGGACACATTGAAGGCGCGAAAAATTTGCCTTTGGATTACATTAATGACCTGATGACCGAATTCCCAAAAAACAAAACATTATATATCCATTGCGCCGGAGGCTATCGCTCCATGATCGCCGCCTCGATCCTGAAATCTAGAGGTATTGACGATGTCGTTAATATTGAAGGAGGCTTTGGTGCAGTGTCGAAAACAAGCGTTCCGGTTTTGGAAGGGGTTTAATTTAACCAATTACACTATGAATATCATTGATCTCATTCGCCAGCCTTGGCCCTGGTATATTGCCGGTCCATTGATTGGATTGACTGTGCCAGCGTTGTTATTGCTTGGGAATAAGTCTTTTGGCATTTCTTCATCGTTGCGTCACATTTGTGCGGCTGTTATTCCAGCTAATATTTCCTTTTTTAAATACGATTGGAAAAAGGAATCCTGGAACTTGTTCTTTGTGGCAGGAATAACATTGGGCGGTTTTGTTGCTAATTTTTTCCTGGCTAACCCGAATGCAATTGTAGTGTCTCCGTCAACTCAAAGTGCCTTAGCATCTTTAGGAGTCACGGATTTCTCAGGTTTGATGCCATCTGAAATTTTCAATGCTACCAATATATTTTCTTTAAAAGGCCTGATCTTTTTTGTTTTTGGCGGCTTTCTGATAGGATTTGGAACACGTTATGCGGGCGGGTGTACTTCCGGACATGCGATCATGGGGCTTTCCAACTTACAATGGGCTTCGCTAGTAGCGACAATCAGTTTCATGCTCGGTGGTCTGGTTTGCACACATTTCCTGCTGCCGTTTTTATTGGAACTGGTTAGTTAATTCAAAATTCAACAATGGAAAAACTAAAAAATAGATTTGCATCGGCCATACATGATGGCGATCTGGATTTACTTATGGAAGACGGTTCAGATGGGGCAAATCAACAAAGAACCGCCGAAAGCTTTATTGGTAATCTTAAGTATCTGATCGTAGGCGTGCTTTTCGGAGTTGTTTTTGTTAAAGCTGAAATTGTGTCCTGGTTCAGAATTCAGGAAATGTTCAGGTTTGACTCCTTTCACATGTTTGGCGTGATGGGATCAGCGCTGGCGGTAGGAATGTTGTCAATCTGGTTAATTAAAAAATTTAAGATCAGCACTTTGTCTGGAGAAGAAGTAAGTATTCCTGAAAAGACTTTTAACAAAGGGCAAATTTACGGCGGGCTACTTTTCGGATTTGGATGGGCGATTACCGGAGCTTGTCCGGGGCCACTTTTCGCGCAGATAGGAAGTGGTTTTCTGGCGGTTGGTATAACATTGCTGAGTGCAATAGGAGGAACATGGGTCTATGGCTGGTTGCGGTCCAGACTTCCGCATTGATTATAATTTCCTGGCAATCAGGTAGAGTTGCTCGTCGCCGAGGACGAAAGGATCTGCTTCCAGGTTGCCAAATGTGCCTGTTACCTGCAAGCCAGCAGTTTCGAACATATAACTGATTTCGGAGAGTGTGTAAATGTGCTGGCGGACCATATGGGTTACGCTTTCCGCTCCGGATATAAATGTTTGCTCAGCTTCGATGTAGCCTTCCTCAGGCCTGTAATCGTTTTCTGCAAGATAAATAATACCTTCCTTAACCGGCATCCAGTTTCGAGTTTGAAAGTTAGGCAGGATACTTTCCGCCAGGTTTTCCGTTTGAATTGCATAATAACCACCTTTCTTTAAGGTGTTGGCCACGGCGGTAATCAATTGCTGCGTTTCGCGACGAGGGAAAAAGCTAAAACTGTTTCCAAAACAATAAGCCGCATTAAACGATTTTTCAGGAAAATTGTAGCCCAGCACGTCTGCACATATCACATCGATATCTAATTGTTTCGAGTTCACAGCGGCTTGCAATTCCTCGCAATATTCTGTCGAAATATCAATGCAGGTCAGCTCACACCCAGCTTCGGCTAACGGAATCGCGTGACGACCATAACCTGACAAAACATCCAATATTCTGTTTCCTTCCTTTATTTCCAGGACATCCCGCAAGAAATCGACTTCAAAATCGGTATATTCTTCATTTTGATGCAATTTCCAAGCGCGCTGCGGAAGTCCTTTAAAATATGAATGGTACCAGGCCAAGATTGGGATGTTTAGGTGGGGCCAAATGTAAACAAAAGCCTAGTTACTTCTTCATTAACCCAGGAGTCGCCGTCTTCCGACAACAATCCGGCAACCGATCATGTGCTTTCTGGCTAGCCAACTGTTCGTCAGCATCATACCCTGTATTAATAATGGTTGCTTTAATTGCTTCTGGGGTTGTTTTATTTGGGTTGTATTTGACGGTAACCACCTTGTCTTTCAGGTTCAGATTGGATTCCTTCACACCTTTTGAAAGGCCGAGATTACGTTCGATACGCTCTTTGCACATTTCGCAAATGGCGGAAGTCTTGATTTTGACTTCTTTGTCGTCGCTAGCATGAACATTGGCAACACCAAGAAAAAATGCTGCTAAAAATGATAATATGGTCGTTTTCATAGATTCAGTGTTTAATAGTATGTCAATGATTGTGTGATGTTGAATCGGTTTCGGCCAAAGCTACTTCCTGTAAATCCATTTTGCAGACAGGACATTTGCCTGCTTCGGCGTAGGTTTTGTCGCCTTCGCAATTCATTGGGCAAGCATATTTTTTAGCCTCGGCTGTGGTAGCAGTAGAATCCATTTTTTGTTCGGACTTCCCGCTGTTGCCTGTGCACGCAATGTTTAATAAAAGAAATCCTGCTAAAAGAACTTTGTTCATAATGATTGAAGGTTTGATGGGGTATTCAATTTTAAAAGATTTGTCAGAAGCTTCCAACTTTGTCAAGCGCCTTTCTTGACACATTATTTTTCTTAAAATCACCAGGTGTCATTCCCGTCACTTTTTTGAACTGGTTACTCAAATGCGCGGTGCTGCTGTAAGAAAGTCGCCAGGCGATTTCGCTCATCGTCAGCTCGTTGTAGGATAGCCACTCTTTTACTTTCTCCACTTTTTGGGCTATGATATAATGCTCAATGGTCAGCCCGGTTTCAGAAGAAAACAGGTTACTGATGTATGAATATTCGTACCCAATTTTTTCCGATAAAAAGTCCGAGAAGTTCATTTGGGCAGGTTTCAGGCCTTTCAGATTCTGAATTTCTTCGATGATCAGTGTTTTTATGTTTTCAACCAATGCTAACCTGCGGTCATCAATTACCTCAAAACCATTCACCAGCAAAACCGTTTTTACTTCCTGCAACTTTTCAGGACTTATTCCCGCAACCGTCTCAATTTCACCCAGTTCAACAGATATTAACTCAATCCCAAGCCCAGTTAGCTCCTCACGGACTACGCGTTTGCAGCGGTCGCAGACCATATTTTTAATATATAACTTCATAGTCTTAGTCTTATTTAGGAAATCCGCTACTACCGGACAATTTTATAACGTATTCCTGCATAAATCATTCGCCCTACTACCGGTCCCCAAGCCATACCTGCGTCAAAATGTTCTCCAAATGGCTCATTCGCACCCATAATCGGCGTTTTCTGCCGAAAATTAGCCAGGTTTTCACCACCCAAATAGATATCCCATTTAGAAAAAGTCCGGGTCAACTGTGCATTGAAATTATAAAAAGACGGCGCCATTGTCGAAGTGAATTCGGTTGGTATGTGATGTTCAGGCATTGTTCCCATGAACGGTATCCGTTTTTTTCCATTCCATTGAACAGTGAAATCGAACTTCCATTTGTCATAAGGCAATGCATATCCTGCATTAAAAAGCACCCGGTCGCGACTTACCATCATTCTCGGAAGCAGCATATTTTCATCCAGGTTATTTCTCAATGTTTGCTTTACGTCAAATAACCGATACGCCAGTTTCAGTTCAAAGCGCCTGATCGGCGTAATGTTGGTTTCGATCTGAAAGCTGTTTGCATAAGCCTTACCCGCCAAGTTGTAAAATTTGATGTAACGAGGATCTTCCAAATCCGCCACCAGCTGATTTTCGAAATTGGTCCGGTAAAAATCTGCAATGACATTTCCTTTCATCTCACCAATATTGAACTCCTGAATGACACTCGTTCCAAAATTCCATGACACCTCGGGCCTGATACTTTCACGAAAAACAACATTCCGTGAACTCACCAGATTTCCATAGTATTCGGCCAGCGGATTGGAAACCCGGAAGCCTTTTCCAGCAGAAGCCCGCAATGTTGTCTGCTCGGTCAATTTGTATTTCAAATGTAGCCGCGGCGTCCATTGGGTTCCGTAAATGTTGTGAAAATCGACCCGACCTCCGGCAACCATCACAAACTTATCCAGATTGTTATAAGTGTATTCAAAGAAAGCGCCTGGTACTGACTCATTTCGTGCCAGCCGGATATCCTTATATTGCTCATTATAATTGTCAAGCAAATAGCTTAATCCAGTTTTGTAGGTATGGTTGGTGTTGCCGATGATGGATTGATAAATTAAATTTCCATAAAGCGTTTTTTGGCGACCGTCGTAATTATTTAACCCAAAATACGATTTGGAATCATGAACAGAAGCATTCATAATAAATCCTAAACCTTTGTAGGGCTGATCAGGAAACAGGCGGGCAATTTTGGAAAAAAATTCGTAACGGTTGATCCGCGCCCCGAATCCATAAGCTTGCGTTGTTCCCTTCATTTCTCGCTCAAAATTTTTCTGGCCTCCCAAACGGTCTTCGTACAAAGCTTTGAACCCAAACTGGGCCATCACTTTTTCACTTTGATATTTCCAGCGGTTTATCGCATTGTATTGGGTATAAAGCGGTAAATCCAGAAACCCATCTCCATTTTTATCGATCCGGTTCCGCAAGGTGCTGCCATGTGTCATTAACCCGGTACTCCACTTTTTGTTTAGCTGGTGCGCCAAATTGAGATTGACTTCCGCGCGGCCAAAGTTGTTCACATAAGTGTTCAAATATAGCTTTTCACGCGTATCCGGCTTTTGAAGCTCCACATTGATCTGCCCCGTCATGGATTCATAACCATTCACAATGGAACCGGCGCCCTTTCCTACATCAATGGATTGGATCCAGGTTCCAGGAATGAAATTGAGACCAAAAGTGGACGCAAGACCCCTTATTGAAGGAATATTTTCAATATTAGTCTGAATGTAGGTGCCATTAAGTCCAAGCATCTGGATTTGCTTCGAGCCGGTCACAGCATCGCTGTACGATACCGAAACAGAAGCATTGGTTTCAAAGCTTTCAGACAAATTGCAGCAGGCTGCTTTTGCCAGCGTTCTTGTCGTAATAATTTCGCTTTGGTGAGGCGAAAGCCGGTCAATAGAATTGTTGCTTCCGCGTACCGTCACCTCGCCGAGTGTCTGGTCGTTTTGTAAAACGATCTGCAATTCACTTTCAGCACCAATTTTAATGGTATCGTTGCGAAAACCCACAAAGCTAACAACCAGCGAATTGGATTGTGCTGACCTTGGAATGCTAAACATGCCGGAGGTATCGGTAGCTGTTGCCTGTGAGGTGCCCGACCAATACACATTGGCGCCTGCGATTGGTTTGAGGTCCTTCGTATTGACAATTTGCTCATTCACCGAGCCGGTAATACGTTGGGCTGAAATGGATAGGGGAAAAGTAAAAATGAACCCCGCGATCAGGTACTTAATCATATGTTTTCTTAATCATTGAAAATAGAAATCGGCGGTAAATCCATTCAGATTCTACCGTAAACGATTTTTAATCAATGATATCAGATTATAAACGACTGTATGAAACAGCGCAGACTTCTCCCATGAAGCATGGAAGAAAAGGATATGTCGGGGGAGATAAGCTTAGCAGACGGAAGTATCCACTCGGCCTGAATGAATGCATATGATTTGACTGACCAGGGGATAATGTCAGCAAATACTTTGAGCAACGTTGCATTAACCTGTGTGCCAGAAGATGTTACATCCAGTTTTTCGAATTTCTGGCTTTCCTTGCAGCAATCCGTTTTTTTCAGGAAAATGCCTTTGAATTCTTTAAGTTCTCTGCTTTTGGCACAGCAGGATGAGCTTTCAGAAGCTGATTTTCCTTCTTGGAGAAGCTTAACCAACTTTCCTTTCATCATACACTCATGTTCAATGAGCGCAAATCCGGTGCTGCTGAGCAGAACCAGAAAGGCCATGAAAATGGTAATGGATCGGTGAAAGTTGTTTTTCATTAACTCAAAGATATAAATAATCAGGCTATTTCTTCGGCGGTATAACCAGCCCTTTTCATAAGATCGGCTATTTCATTCGAGGTGTGGCTGGTTTCTACTTTCAGCAACCTTTCGGGACTTAACAAGTCCACCTGCCAGTTCTCAATTGCATTGTCTTTATTAAAAAAAGGGGTAACGGTGGCCACACAGCCGCTGCATTTGATATTGGTTTTAAACTTTAGCGTTTCCATTTGATAAGCATCGCCGAAATTGGGTCTGCCAGTTAAAGATTATTACAATGCAAATATCGCCAGCAACGCATTCGCGAGTGTTACAGAATTATCAAAATGAATTACAAAGTTTTTGGCTGTTACTTTTTTGAAAAGGCAGCGTCTAAGTATCAAATGGTGTTTCACTTAAATGGTATTTGGACATGCTTGGAAGTCGGATTGCAGCAACTGAAGGACAAAGCAGGATTATAATTTATGAGACCGAAGGCGGAGACGCTTCACTGGAAGTTCAGTTAGAAAATGATACCGTATGGCTAACGCAGGCCCAAATGGCGGACTTATTCGGTAAGGAGAGATCGGTCATTTCAAAACATCTTAATCACGTTTTTAGAGAAAATGAACTTGAAAAGGAAGGCAATGTGCATTTTTTGCACATTGCCTTTTCGGATAAGCCAGTCGCGTATTATAGCCTTGATGTCATTATTTCCGTCGGATACAGGGTTAAGTCAAAACGAGGTACCCAATTTCGGATTTGGGCAACTAAGAAGCTGAAAGATGTATTGGTCAGGGGATTTGCGATTCAGGATAAAATTAAATTCGAACAATTGCAGCAGCTAAAGGAGACCGTTGGACTTCTTTCCAATGTATTGCAGCAGAAAGAATTAACAGTTGATGAAGCCAATGGCCTACTGCTCGTGGTTACAAATTTCGCATATGCCCTGGATCTTCTTGATAAATATGATCATCAAAACCTAACGATTGAATCTACATCAAACAGGGAATGCCATAGGATTACATATCAGGAAGCGATTTCTGGTATTAAAGGTTTGAGAATCAAATTTGGAGATCATCGCCTTTTTGGTAACGAAAAGGATGATTCGTTCAAAGGCTCAATCGAGAACATTTATCAAACTTTCGACGGCGTAGATCTATACCAAAGCATCGAAGAGAAGGCCGCACATTTGCTTTATTTCGTAGTTAAAAACCATTCTTTTAGCGATGGGAACAAGAGAATTGCTGCACTGATTTTTATTTGGTTCATGGAGCGTAATAAAATTCTATACAAATCAGACGGCTCTAAACGAATGGCAGATAATGCCTTGGTTGCATTAACATTGATGATTGCAGAAAGTCGGCCAGAGGAAAAAGACACAATGATTAAAGTTGTAGTGAGCCTGATCAATCAAAGAAATTGAAGAAAAACGACATTAAATTACCCCAACAAACCACTTTCCCTAACGTACCTATTTCATTTTAAAATTAAAACCATGAAAAAGCTCCTCCTGCTGCCAATACTATTGATTATCGCTTTGATAACCCTTTCTTTTCAGGATAAAACCATTCCTTTTTACATTGGAACGCAGGATAAAGGTGCCAACTCATCCATTACATTGTGCGAACTTAACCTCGCAACCGGGCAAATAACCCAACTTGATACATTTAACAATTGCGTCGGGCCCGGTTACTTGGCGCTTTCTCCCAATAAAAAGAACTTATATGCCGTTTCAGGCGATCATAAAATAAGTGCATTTTCAATAGGAGCGGATAAGAAATTGACATACATCAACAGCCAACCTTCCGAGGGATTGAATCCTTGTCATGTTTCGGTGCATCCTTCCGGAAAAATGGCTTTTGCCGCTAATTATACGGGCGGAAGTTTTACTACCTACACGTTACAGCCTGATGGAAAAGTGAATGCGCCTGTTTATACCGAACAATTTACCGGAACCGGTCCAAATGTGAAGCGTCAGGAGAAAGCCCACGCACATTTTGCTACTGCCAGTCCGGATGGAAAATTCGTTTACGTGACGGATCTTGGAAGTGATAAGATTATGAATTATGTAGCTGATACAAAGGCAGGCAAACTTACTCCCAATCCCGCACAGCCATTTTTCTCCGGAAAACCAGGTTCAGGTCCGAGGCATTTGATCATTCATCCCTCCGGTAAATCATTATTTCTACTTAACGAGCTGGAAGCGACGCTTACCTCGTGTACAATTGATAAAAACGGCGTGATTACAGCACTGAATACTTATCCGACCATTCCGGCTGATTTTACAGGCGCCAATACCAGTTCGGCGATACATCTCCATCCGAATGGTAAGTTTGTATATGTCTCAAACAGAGGCCATAATTCCATCAGCGCATTCAAGATAAAAGAAAATGGAGAATTGGAAATGGTAGATCAGCAGATCAAATCAATCGCTACACCACGCGATTTTAATGTTGATCCGACGGGCAAATTAATGATCGTTGCCAATCAGTCGGCGGATAATCTGGTGGTCTATGATGTGGATCCCGTTACTGGAAAATTAACCTTCAAGCATGAAAGCATTGGCGTTAAATTGCCTATCTGCATTACATTCTTATAGCTTTCTTGCGATTTTGTTTTGGTAGTAATTCAAAAAATCCTCCAATTGCTCAATAGGCATTTTGCGGGCAATGATCTTTTTGTTTTTATCCAAAACATAGATCATTGGAGTGGTAACGACATCAAACTTCCTGTTGAAATCGATCTGTTTCAATGCATCGTAACCATTGATAAGCTCCTCGAAATGATATGTTTTGATGAAGGACTTCCATTCTTCCATATTATGCTCGGTTGAAATGGTCATCACTTTCACACCATTGGCTTTGTTTTTATCATAAAATGCTTTGAGCGCCGGAGAGGCTTCTTTACAATGTCCGCAGGTTGGGGCAAAGAAGAAAAGAACAGTGTAGTTAGCCTGAATGGTCTGAACACTTACTTTCTTCCCAGTAGGGTCTGTCAAGGTCAGAGCGGGAAAAGTTTTGTTTACCAAAAGGTCTTTTAATGTATTCACCTTCTCCGCTATACGCTTGCGGTTATCGTCTGCTACATTCATTTCACCTGACAGATAATACTTGTTGGCCATATGTACCCACACAGCCTCAGTACCAACCGTTTTTGGATTTTCATACTGATTGGCAATGTAAAAAATGAGCCAATTTTTGGCGTCTTTATTGGCAGAAACCTTTCTTACCATGTAGTCAGCCTCCTTAATGAGGGAATCAGGGGTTTGAACAACCAGATTTTTAAAGTAGCGTTCCATTTTGGGTTCCAGAAACGGCGTGTTCACAATTCTGGTATCTGCAAAATCAAACGAGTCCCAGTAATGTGATTTGTAGTAATTAAACACCCAGATCGAATCTGTTTTGCCATTTGTAAGCTTTGGGGCCGCTGGTATTTCAGGATCAGCAGACATGTTCAGAAGCTTGACTGTGAAGCTATCCTGGTTTTCTTTCAACATTTTCAGTCGGTATGCAGAAAAACTGTCTTGGATGGTTTTCATCTGACTTTTCGAATCTACGCTGCTGCTTTTGCCAAGTATTTCCAGCTGCTTTGAACCGTTTCGTAATTCCCTCTGATAATTATAAAAAAGCTCATTCTCCTTTGAACCCGTTACCTTCATATTGCCAATGATATCTGTTGTATCGGTTTCAATAGAAAAATTGGTTTCTTTCCCTGAATAAACCAGTTCAACCCAACGCTGATTTCCCGGAAAAAGAACGACATAAAGTCCGCCTGGCAAAGCAGTATTTCCTTCAAAAAGCATCTTACCGTTCGCGTCTGCTTTCGCGGTATCCTTGGGTACAAATTGATTATGGCTTCGATTATAATGCCCGATCACCAGTGAAGAATCCCGTATCCCCTTGATGGTCGCCTCAATGTGATAGCCCTGGGCAGATGCATTGGTGAGCAGTGTGAAAGTGAATATTATGAATAAAAGAGCAGTGTGGGTATATACTTTCATCAGATCGGGCAGTTTGCTTATGATTTGTTTATTTGATTAATTGAAGCGTCAAAGGCACAAAATTAATTTCAAAACGACAACTTCAGTCAGGTTCTTATCTAAATGTTTTATTTTCTCTCCAAAGCCATTGACTTTTTGGTCATGCCACTAAGCATCATTCTGTTGCTGCTGGGATATGCTTTGATTATACGAAACAGCCGAAAGCGCCGTCAAACAATTTTTCTAGTTCTGATTTTGCTGCTCCTGATTTCCAATTCTTTTCTGGTCAAGAAGGCCTTTAACTGGTGGGAGCCGCGTTCTATTAACATTAGCACATTGCAGCAATACGAGGTTGGAATATTGTTATCGGGAGGACTCATTGCTTCAAAAAAGCCGAATGCCGACCATATTTACCTGGGAAGCCGCGGTGACAGGGTGTTGCAGACATTCCAACTTTATAAAGCCGGAAAGATTAAAAAGATTCTGATTACGGGTATCAGCCAGGATTTTATGATGAAAAAACGAAAGGGAGAAACCAGATCCGCTGCCGGATTACTGGTAGAGTGGGGAGTTACTCCCGGCGATATTTTATTTGAAGAAAGGGCCAGAAATACGCGTGAGAACGCACTTTTTTCAGCTGCGATATTGAGGACCAGTTTTCCCACAGGAAAGTATCTTCTGATCACTTCGGCATTTCACATGCGAAGGTCGGCGGGTTGTTTTGATAAAGCGGGCATCAAAACGGACATTTTTCCAGCCGACTTTTATGGAGGCTACAATGAATTAACCTTTGAAACTGGATTTCAACCGGATCCGGGTGCCTTGGCGGATTTTAATACATTATGGCACGAGGTAGTCGGTTATCTTGTATATAAAGTGGTAGGTTATTGCTAGTTCAAGCAGTATCAGACACTCAGAATCTTCACCATCCTAAGCAAATCTTCGTTGATTGGTTTTGGCAGGCGGATCGTGTCTTCAAAAGGCGTATAAACGAGGTCGTTGTTAATAATACCAGCCATAACATTTTTTTGTCCGCCAATTAACCCTTCCAATGCGCCGAGTCCGAGACGGCTTGCCAAAATTCGGTCGTAAGCGGATGGTGGCCCGCCACGTTGCGTATGCCCCAATGTGGTTACCCTGATATCTGCATTTTCATCTACCTGTGTTTTGATCTTGTCGGCAACTTCCTGCGCGCTGCCTTCTTCGTCACCCTCCGCGACAATAATAATAGAGGAAGATTTAGAACGGCTCCACCCTTGTTTTAAGGTTTCAACCACCTCAGAAATAGGGGTAAGCACTTCCGGCACCATCACCAATTCCGCACCTCCGGCGATACCAGATTGCACTGCAATGTATCCCGAGTCACGTCCCATTACTTCAATAAAGAAAATCCTGTCGTGTGAGCTGGCAGTATCACGTATCCGGTCTATCGCGTCGAGTGCGGTATTAACAGCCGTGTCAAAACCAATAGTGTAGTCTGTTCCGTATAAGTCGTTATCAATGGTTCCGGGTGCTCCCACGGTAGGAATGCCATATTCGTTCCCAAAAATCATTGCACCCGTAAAAGTACCGTTACCTCCAATCGCTACTAATCCTTCAATCCCTAGTTCAACCAGATTATCGTATGCTTTTTTTCTCCCCTCCGGAGTCATGAAATCTTTGCTTCTTGCTGATTTTAGAATCGTTCCCCCTCTTTGTACTATATTGCTTACCGAGTGCGATTCCATTTTATAAACATCCCCGGCAATCATTCCGCTATATCCTCTTCTTATACCATATACTTCGATACCATGGTAGACAGCTCCACGGACTACCGCCCTGATACAGGCATTCATACCGGGGGCATCTCCTCCTGAGGTAAATACTCCAATTCTTTTCATTTAATTTCGGGTTACTTCTAAGCTAGCTCTGTCTTCTTGTGATCAAACCTTAAAGGCACAATTTCCACAAATTTATCCGGTATTTCCTTTAAATATATGTCCATATTCTTAATTATGTTAAAAAAATGCCGGATGCAGAATTATATTTTACACCCTAAACATATATCAATACTTATATATTTGCGCCAGTTAACGGAAATATAATATTCGATCAAAGTATTCTGACCAATGCGTCACTGTTTGAAAAATTATATTTTTAATAATTTAGTTTATAGCCTCGTTAAAGACCTAAAACCAACCCGCTAGTTCAAAAATATTCCAATGAAAAATCTATTTTCCTGGCAACGCGCCTGGCCGCATCTGGTTGCAGTTCTTGGGTTCATGATCCTATCACTTATATATGTTTCTCCTGTTTTACAAGGCAGGAAATTGGTAGCGACGGATGATTTTATGGCGAAAGGTGCAGCCCGCGAAGTACTCGATTACCACAAGCAAACTGGGGAATGGTCGGCATGGACAAATGGCATGTTTTCGGGCATGCCCGCTTACCTTGTCGCCGCCGATTATCCAACCAGTATCTCCACGAAACTGGGACAGGGAATCAACAGGATTTTACCGGCACCTGCCAACTATTTTTTGATTGGATTAGTAAGTGCTTACATTCTTTTTATTGTATTGGGGGCTGGTGGCTGGCTTTCTGCGGCTGGTGCCATAGCATTTGCATTTTCGGCCTTCAATGTAATTAATCTGGAAGCCGGTCACGTTTCTCAGGTCATTGCCATTATGTACGCGCCGGGTGTAATGGCTGGGGTTATCCTGGCTTTTCGCAAGCATTGGCTGGCCGGATCTGCCGTTGCCGGATTGTTTCTTTCGCTCGAATTATATGCCAACCACGTTCAGATCACCTATTATCTTGGGATCGGAATTGTGATTTTGGTTATTGTTGAAAGCATTTCCTTCCTGAAAAAAGGAATGCTGAAAGATCTGCTGCTGATTCTGGGCGGCTTGACATTCGCGGCAGTCGTGGCAGTTGGAACACATACCACCAGACTTTGGAACGCATATGATTATACTAAAGAAACTATCCGGGGCAAGTCCGAACTGACCGCCCGGGACAAAACACAAGCCGGGGCGCAGGGAAGCGGCCTGGATAAGGAATATGCTTTTACATATAGTTACGGTATAGGGGAATTGCTGACGTTAATTATCCCTAATGCTTACGGAGGTACTTCCTATGGGCCGCTTTCAACAGACTCCGAAACGTATAAAACGCTGACAACGAAAGGTGTAGATCCTTCTGCTGCACAGAATATTGTGAAGCAAATGCCTTTGTACTGGGGTGATCAGCCTATTATGGGCGGCCCCAACTACATCAGCGCTATCGTGTTTTTCTTATTTGTTTTTGGGGTTTTTATTGTCAAAAGCCCATTTAAAGGCTGGATAGTTGGTGTCGTTTTGCTCTACATTATTTGGGCATTGGGTAAGAGTTTCGCCCCAATCAATTATCTCTTCTTCGATTATTTCCCAATGTTCAATAAGTTCAGGGCCATGACCATGGTGGTTTCGCTTGCACAGTTGCTGATGGTAACACTCGGCGTACTTGCGCTGATCAACATTGTCCAAAAGAAAATTACCTGGCATGATTTGCAAAGACCGTTTATTATAACGCTTGGCATAACTGGCGGGTTAATGCTAATTCTTGCAATGATGCCGACGATTTTCTTCAATTTTCAGGCAGCCAGCGATGTTCAGAATCTCGAAAGGTTTGCCCAGCAAACACAGGATAAGGCGTTTGCGCAGCAGATCATCAATGCAATCGTTCAAGACCGGGCAGGGCTGATGAAAGGCGATGCATTAAGAAGCCTGATCTTCGTGTTGCTGATTGCAGGGTTGATCTGGCTTTGGATGAAAGATAAAATCAAGCCTGTTATGATGTATGGAGCACTGCTGCTACTCATCATTTTCGACCTTTTCGGGGTGGATAAGAGATACCTCAATAATGAAGATTTTGTAAGCAATTACGTGGCTCAGGGTAACATCACACCCTCACCAGCGGATGAGCAGATACTGAAAGACACCGACCCGGACTACCGGGTATATGATGTTGCTTCGAGTCAGGGACCCTTCAATAGCGCCGATGCCTCTTATTTTCACAAATCGCTTGGGGGATACCATGGTGCCAAAATGCGTCGCTATCAGGAATTGTTTGAACGCCAGATCGCGACGGAAAAACCGAACATGGAAATCATTAATATGCTGAATACCAAGTATATCATTACTGCGGATCAGCAGGGAAATAAAGTGGCGCAGCCTAATCCTCAGGCTTACGGCCATGCCTGGTTCGTGAAAAATTATAAGTTAGTTCCTAATGCTGATGCGGAAATGAGTGCTTTGAGTTCATTAAATCTTCGGCAGGAAGCAGTACTGGATCAGCGTTTTGCAGGTAAATTAAACGGCTTGAAATTAGAGCCGGATTCGACAGATAAAATAAACCTGATATCCTACAAGCCGAATGAAGTGGTTTATGAGAGTAATTCAAAATGTGAAGGGCTGGCGGTTTTCTCAGAGATCTACTATAATGTTCGGGATGAATGGAAAATCACGATTGACGGCAAACCCGCAGATCTGCTGCGCGCGAATTATATCCTTCGGGCATTGCGTGTTCCCGCAGGAAAACATACGATCAATTTCCGGTTCGAGCCCATATCTGTAGCAACCGGAAGCAAGGTTGATCTCGTAAGCTCCGTTTTGCTGTTGGGCTTGATTGCCGGGGCCGTTTTCATGGAAATTAAAACTAAAAAAAGCCTGGCCTCATGATCACAGACCGCAAATATCCGATTGGCACCTTTAATCCTCAAGATAGTTACACAGACCAAGAAATTGCCGGGCTTATTGCCACCATTGAAAAAGCCCCGGCTGACTATCGAAGTCTTGTCGAAAGTTTATCTGAAAGCGATTTAGAAAATACTTACCGGGAAGGAAGCTGGAATGTCCGGCAATTAATCCATCATGTGGCAGACATTCATCTACTACACTTTCTCAGAATGAAAAAAGCGCTGACTGAGCCTGATTATAAGGAAGTTACCCTCATCAATATGGACGGTTGGGCAAAAACCCCGGAAGCATCCGTGATGCCGATCGAACCTTCGCTTACCATCTTCGAAAATATCGGGTACAGATATATTTATCTAGCCAAAACCCTCACACCGGAGCAACTCGAAATCGCCTACTTCCATCCGGTCAGAAAAATTTGGCTGAGCCAGCAACACGCATTAGCCATGTCGGCCTGGCATGTGTCCCATCATTTTGCGCACGTCCAGTTGGCATTGGGTAGAATTGAATAAAACCTATTTAAACCTCCCCGAAATACCTAATGAAAATAAAATCCGCAATACTCGTTCTGTTCCTGCTGGTTTCTGAACTGACTTTCGGTCAGACTAAACTTTCCATAGTTTTTATAGGCAACAGCATTACCCAGGGAAAAGGAGGCGATAATGGTTTCCCACCACCCACCCACGCAGTAAATTATTTGAAGGAACAAAAAGGCGTGGAAGATGTCAAGTTCATGAACGTGGGCAGGAGTGGGTCTACGACATTGGATTGGCTTCCTGTCAGTGGTAAATTTTTTGAGCTGGCAACAAAGGCAGCGGACAGTCTGTTTGCCCAAAAGGATCATCAGCTGGTGTTTTCAATGAAGCTAGGCACCAATGATAGCGCCATTGAAGGTCCGAATGGGGCGCCGGTTTCGAAAGAGATTTATAAGAAAAATATGCAGGCAATCATTTCTGATTTAATGAACAAGTACCCGGGAAGTAAGGTGGTTGTCCAGCATCCGATCTGGTACAGTACCAATACCTACAACCGTTCAAAATACCTGGCGGAAGGCTTGGAAAGATTGGAAAGCTATATCCCGGAGCTTGATGCGATGGTAAAGGAATATAGGAGTACGAATCCCGACCGGGTTTTTAAAGGCGATACCAAAGCGTTTAAGTATTTTAAAAAACACGCGAAGGAGTTATTTAAGGCGGAAAATGGCCAGCAAGGCGTTTTCTACCTGCATCCAAATGTAGAAGGGGTCGCGATCTTGGGTCAATATTGGGGAAAGGCCATTGCGAAAGCAATCTTGTAAGGCACGATTTTCGATGATGAACTTGCATGAAAATTCTCCTCACCGGCGCTACCGGCTATATTGGTAAGCGACTGCTTCCCGTCCTCCTCGAAAACGGGCATGAAATAGTATGCTGCGTCCGCGATAAAAACCGGTTTCCCACAGAGGGCATTTATGCCCAGCCTGGTATTTCACTGTATGAAGTTGATTTTCTGAACGATGCGTTCAGCGAAACGTTGCCGGAAGGCATTGACATTGCCTATTATCTCATTCATTCCATGAGCTCAGATTCTGGGGATTTTGAGAAAATGGAGGAGCTTTCTGCCAGAAATTTCATCACGCTTATCACAAATTCGGGTATCAGGCAGATCATTTATCTGGGAGGGATTACTAATAGCAAAGAGTTGTCCAAACATTTGTCTTCCAGGAAGAAAGTCGAAGAAGTACTTGGTCGAACTGCTATCCCGCTCACCGCCATAAAGGCCGGGATTATTGTAGGATCCGGCAGCGCATCCTTTGAAATCATACGTGATCTGGTTGAGAAGCTGCCGGTAATGGTAACGCCGAAATGGCTCAACACCAAAAGCAAGCCAATCGCAATCCGGAACATTCTGGAATATTTGAATGGGGTGTTACTGAATGAAAAAACATTTGGACGTTCGTTTGATGTGGGCGGCCCGGAAGTGCTGACTTACCGGGAAATGCTGTTGCAATTTGCAGAAGTACGTGGCTTGAAAAGGTACATCCTTACAGTGCCGGTGATGACGCCCAAACTGTCTTCTTATTGGCTTTATTTTGTGACTTCTACGTCCTTTAAGCTTGCTTCCAATCTCGTTAACAGCATGAAAGTAGACGTTGTGCCTGAGAACAATGAATTGGAGGAAATGCTGGGTATCAAGCCAATATCCTACAAGGAATCTGTTTCTATGGCTTTTCAGAAGATCGAGCAAAATAATGTGGTTTCAAGCTGGAAAGATTCGTTCGTATCCAGTTACGTGAACAGTTATATGATCGAACATATCCGTATTCCCAAAGCCGGCTGTTTTACGGATAAGCGACAAAAGGAAATTAAGGAAGATGTGGATCAGGTGGTCGAAAACATCTGGTCCATCGGTGGCCGTCGCGGCTGGTATTACGGAAATTGGATGTGGAATTTGAGAGGGTTTATGGATAAAATGGTTGGAGGCGTAGGCTTGCGGCGCGGCAGGACCAATGCCCACAATATTCACAGCGGTGATACATTGGATTTCTGGCGCGTACTCGCCGCAGACAAGCTCAACAAAAGGCTGCTCTTATATGCAGAAATGAAACTCCCCGGCGAAGCCTGGCTGGAATTCAAAATAGTCACCAAAGACTCTAAAAATTACCTTCAGCAAACAGCCACCTTCCGTCCGAAGGGATTATTGGGCAGATTGTACTGGTATTCCGTGCTGCCTTTTCACTTTTTTGTTTTTGAAGGAATGGTTAATAATGTGATCGGGTTTAGGGATGCTGGATAATCTGGACATTTATTTTCGAACTGGTTTCAGCCCGAGCATCGGTTTGGTGCCAATAGAAGCGGGTTGTTTCGGGAGTGTTAGCAGACTGGTAATGGGGTGTGATTCAATGTAATCTCGATGTCCGGTAATATATCTATTAATGATAAACGATTCCTCGCGTTCGAAAGAAATTCCCTGTTCGCCAGCAAATGCAGACATATCATACAGTTTCTTATGCCAGAATGCAGCATTCAGATCGCCATCAAAATGATAATGATTCTCAAAACCATGGTCGAATTTGAAATGTATGGGCTTTCCAACATTGTTCAGCAGGCTTTCCGGTGTGCCTGTCAGGGTTATGGGGATGTAAGTTTTCTTGTCATAAATAAATCCGCCATAGTTGTTTTTAATATGTTCCCGCATACTTCGTGGCGCGTCGCCCACCAGCAGGACGTCGACAAGCAGTATTAGTTTCGCCGCATTAAATTGAGAGGTGTTTTCGATTAGGGGGAGTGTTGAGATGCGGATCATTGGGGAAATGGCTAGGATTGAGCAAATGTATGTTCAATAAATGGACAGAAATTGATACATGTCCAATTTTCGCCAACAATTGGACATGTTATTCAATTTAGCTTAACACTAAATTTAAAATACTCAAAAAGCGGCATGATAATTTTGCCTGGACTTATGCAGATTATTTAAATCAAAGAAGTATAATGGTAAAAACATACAGATTCATAGCCCTCCTCGGAGATGGTCGGGAACGGTACAGCGATGAGGAGTTAGATGCGGAATGGCCGACTGAACCGGTCGTAATCGATGCATTCGGTTTTTCCGACGTTTACAGATATTCGGGATTTGTTTTCTTGAATGAAGATTGGTATACCAAATACAGCAGAAACTGGCAGATTAGTACCGCCAGGATCGATCAGGTTTTGGTTGATCTTGTAAAATATTCGGTGAAGGATTGTTCATCTGAAAATCTGGCCAAAATTAAGGCATATCTGCAATCGCCGCCCGAGTGGCCTGAGGAGGCTCTCGCAATCTGGAAAGGATTTTACGATCCCGATTTGAAGCGTATTTGATTTTAAATCCCCGGATTGAAATCCGGGGGTAGGAAATAGGTCATGCCTCTGGCATTTATTAGCTCTCCAACTTTAAATGTCCACAGACTGACGGTGCGCCTAGTGAAAGCAAAATAGATGGCCTGCAATGCGCCTTCTTTTTCCTTTTGCAGTCAATGCTCAGGCTAAGTAAGGTTTGATTACGTAATTGGCAGCCGGGAGTTGTGGAGAAACCAGCCAGCGAATTGCTGTCGTCAGTGTATTTGTGGAGCGTAGAATGACAGCTGGAATTACAGAATAGAGTGGACCAAAAGCGGATGATTCTCTGAGTAGATGGACTCGTACAACTTCATATAAGCCTCAAACATGATCCGGATCGTGAAGAAATTTTCATAAGATTTTCTGGCTTCAAACCGGGATGAATCAAGTAAGTCTTTGTTTTCAATGTATTCGGAAATTGCAGATACAAACGTGCTTCTGTCGTTTTTTAAAGCTACCCCATTTCTTCCGTTGAGCATTTCAGGAATGCCACCCACATTAGACGCTACCACGGGAACCGAATAGCAAAGGGCTTCAATAATTGATACTGGCATTCCCTCGTAATTGGAAGGAAGCATGAATAAATCCACATATTTCAGAAAGCGGTGGGCATTTTCAACTTGTCCCAGGCAATGCACATTTTCGGGCGTATCATATACTTGCTCCTTATTACCTATCCAAAAAAAGTGAACCGGATAGTCCTTCATCTGCTCCGCAACCTCACAGAATAAATCAAACTTCTTTTGCGCCGAAATCCGCGCTATGCACAGGACCTTGAAGCCTTTCTTTGATTGTATGGCATGTCGCAGTTCTTCATCAAGTTCAGTTTCTTTTTCCTTATGAAATTGGAAAAAATCACTTATTCCATTGTAAATGCACTTTACATTGCTTTTGATACCCTCCGCCATCAAATTGTTGACATCATATTTGCTTACGCCGACAATATGTTTTGAGCGCGTCTGGAGTAATTTTTCGAGATAAAGGAATTTTCGAAATGCAAGGCGTATGGAATCGAAGCCGTGAACGGTATAAACTATTTTTTGAGTCGGGAAAGCAAGCCGACCCAAAACTCCGATCTTGGATGAGTGGAGATGAATAACGTCCGGACGAAAGGTTATATTGATTTTTCGTAATTCGCGAATGACCCGCAGATCATCACCAAGCCTAATGCTTCTCTTCAGTGATGGTATTTTCCATTGAAGGACTTCTTTCGGCAGCAAGTTCCATAATTCGCCTTTCACAGATGACGCAACCATGACTTGATTGCCGAACACGGCTGATTCTTTTGCCAGATTTAAAACTACTGATTGTGCGCCTCCGATTTCAGCCAGAGTAACGATATGTAAAATTCGCATTTGATGATTATGAGGGGGGTATTGCTGTGGGTTCACTGAGTGCTACTGTCTCACGTCAAACTTAGATTTTTGACGTTGTTAGTTTCATAAGGAAAATAAATATTATGAATTAGTTGTTGTGTGGTCGATAAAATTTATTTAGCGGTAATGTTTGGTTAAAGAAAGATGCAAAGAATATTGCTGATGTGGACAATTTGGATACAAGGTAGTTTCGTATAATCTTAAATTAAAATTTACTTTGACCTTTCGTTGCGTCAATTCCAATTATCTAAACAGCATTAGCATGCAGGAAGACATTCTTTTCCAGATCAGTAATAAATTAAAGGAGGCAAGGAAAAATAAAGGGGTAACACTTCAGGAAATTGCCGATGAGGCCGGTGTTACGAAAAGCCTGGTTTCTCAGATTGAAAACAGCAGGACCATTCCTTCTCTGCCTGTCATGTTGGGGCTGATCAAGGCGCTGGATATCGACCTTAATGTTTTTTTTAAAGACATCATTTCAACCGCCCCGGGAGATAATGTTTTAATCAGGCGAAAGGAAGATTACCAGCCATTCACCAAGGAAAACGCCAAAGGATATCATTACCTACGCATCTTCAGCAAGCAGTTTAAGGATAACCATATTGATGTGGTCCTCCTTCGGCTGGAAAAAGATGCGCGAAGACCGATGGTTCGCACCAATGCCTATGAATTCAAATATGTGCTGCAGGGTTCGGTCGAATACACGGTTGGAAAAAACAAGTACATTCTTAATCAGGGCGATTCTATGTTTTTTGATGCCAATGAACTTCACAATCCGAAATGCATCAACGGGGACGAAGTGTTACTGCTCGTCATCTACTTTTTTAATGAAGCTTAATGGCCGGATGAGTATAAATTTGACCTTAACTTTGAAGCAGAAAGTTAAATATTAATTAACATTTGAATAATGTATTTTTGGTTAGCGCTCTCTATTTTTGTCGTATACACGCTATGTTATCTTGGAAGGTTCAGTATTAGTTCACCAATTATACGTTCAAAATGTCAATAGAACTTGTTGTTTTCGATATGGCCGGAACCACTGTCAGCGACAAAAATTTTGTAGGGATCGCCTTTCAGCAGGCCATGAAATCGCAGGGATATGATATCGCAATTGACGATGTAAATCCGCTGATGGGATACGAAAAACCCCTGGCTATTAAAATGATGCTTGAAGTTCGTGAAGTCAACAAATCAAAAATCACGGATGAGCTCGTTACCGAAATCCACACCCATTTTGTGGAGGGAATGATTGCATTTTATAAAAGTACCCAGGAAATCGCCCCACTACCCAACGTGGAGGAAACGTTTGCAACGCTTCGCGCTGACGGAATCAAAATCGCCCTCAATACCGGTTTTTCGAAAGACATTGCAGATGTGATTATTGATCGTCTGGGATGGAAAGACAAAATAGATTTGATGGTTGCCAGCGATGAAGTGCCATTTGGTCGCCCTTACCCGGATATGATTCGACGAATTATGACAGAACTGGGCGTAAACTCTCCGGATAATGTGGCCAAAGTAGGTGATACTGAGGTAGATGTCAATGAGGGAATCAATGCAGGCTGCAAATATGTGATTGGCATTACAACCGGTGCATTTACCCGCGAAGAGCTGCTTCCTTACAAGCCGACACACATCATTGACAACATTGCTGATGTCATCGGCATCATTTCAGCCAGCCATGCCTTCGCGGCTCAGAAGAGTTAATCTCTATATCAATTAAAATTCATTGGGATGAGCAAATCTGCTATTGTCATAGGAGCAGGGATCGTTGGGCTTGCGACAGCAAGAGCTTTGGCGTCAAGGAATTATCAGGTAACAGTAATTGAAAGATCTTCGAAAGCGATTGGTGCCTCCATCAGGAATTTTGGTATGGTATGGCCTATTGGTCAGCCGGAGGGTACTTTATATGAAAGGGCACTTCATGCAAAAAGCATTTGGAAAGAAGTGCTTGAAGGGGCGAAATGCTGGTCTTATGAAGGTGGAAGTCTTCACATGGCTTATCAAAATGACGAATTTGAAGTGTTGCAGCAGTTTGTCGAGGTGAGCAGTTATCGTCCCGTGAGCATTCTGAATGCTTTTGAAACACTGGAAAAGTCGCCTGCGGTAAATGGGAACGGATTATTAGGCTCTCTGTATTCCGAAGATGAAATGATCGTTGATCCTCGGGAAGCCATCGCTGCCATTCCCGGTTACCTGACCGCCAAACTCGGTGTTACTTTCATCTGGAACACCGCAATTTCGGACATATCGTATCCCAATGTTTATTCAGGAGTAAAAAGCTGGTCTGCGGATGAAATTTTTGTCTGCAGCGGCCAGGATTTTGAGACATTATATCCGGAACATTTTTCAGAAGCTCCGTTAACAAAATGTAAACTCCAAATGCTTCGCCTGGAAGCGCAGCCGGATAATTGGAGAATTGGTCCGGCATTGTGCGGCGGACTGTCCCTCATACATTACCACGGCTTCAAAGCAGCCGCATCATTACCCGGATTGAAAGCCCGCTACGAAGCTGAATATGCTGAACATTTAAAGTGGGGAATCCATGTGATGGCTTCACAAAATGGCTTGGGCGAAATTACCGTGGGAGATTCCCACGAATATGCATTAACCTTCGATCCGTTCGACAGGGAATTTATCAACACCATGATCCTGGATTATCTGGCCACATTTGCCCGGTTCAAATCTCCAAAAGTTTTCCAAACCTGGCATGGTATCTATCCCAAATTGACCAACGGCGCAACCGAAATTGTAATCAAACCGGAAAGTGGTGTCACCATCATCAACGGCCTCGGCGGCAATGGAATGACCCTCTCTTTTGGCCTCTGCGACGAAGTGGTAGGAGGTAGCTACACACCATCTTAAAACTTGAAATCCCAACTATTCCTAAATCCTACTCTATACCCTCAACCTTTTGACCCTTTAACCCTTACCCTCTATGTTCCCCAAAACCACGTTTCTGTTACCAGCGGCGTTCCTGTTCTTTGTGTCCTGTAAAGAAAAATCGGAGGAAAAGCCTGCCGGGATCGAACATGTGATCGTGATTGGGATCGATGGTCTGAGTCCTGATGGCATCAAAAAAGCAGAGACGCCAGTGATTGACGATATGATAGCAAATGGAAGCGTGAAATGGAATGTGAGAACGGTGCTTACCTCCGCGAGCAGCCAGAACTGGGCTTCGATGATCATGGGTGCAGGACCTGAACAGCACGGAATTATTAATAATGATTGGGAAATGGATGATCATACCCTGCCCCCGATCGTCAACGAAGCCGACGGGCGTTTTCCGACCATTTTCAGTATTTTCCACAAAGCGAAGCCCGAAGCAGAAATCGGTGTAGTTTACCACTGGGATGGTTTTGGAAGGTTATTTCAAAAAAACGCGGTAAATTATGACAAGCGTTTTTCCACAGAAGATTCTACTGCCACCGATTTCATTAACTATATCAAAGCAAAAAAACCTGCCTTGGGATTTGTGCATTTTGATCATGTCGATCATGCGGGGCATCACGGTGGACATGGTTCGGAAGAGTATTATAAGTCGGTTGTAAAAGCGGATTCATTGATCGGGAAAATTCTCGCAGGAATTAAAGACGCCGGAATAATGGACAAAACATTAATAATCCTTTGGGCAGATCACGGTGGCATCGGTTACGGACATGGCGGCGCTACCCCACAGGAAGCCGAAATCACGGGCGTATTTTATGGTAAGGATGTAAAAAAAGGATATAAGATCGAGCAACAGGTTTACACCTATGATCTGGCATCAACGATGGCATTTGCATTGGGCGTGCAGCAGCCTTACGCCTGGATCGGGCGCCCGGTTAAAGCAGTTTTTGAAGAATTTAATGAGCCTGCAAACCTTTGGTTAGGAGAGAAAGCGGTGGAAGCACCGGTCATTTACCCGGACAGAAAATTGTATCAGCAGGCCGGGGGGCTTTATATTGATGAGATACCAACCGTGAAAATTGAGAGAAGGATTGATAAAAGCACGACCAGGTACACGATCGACGGCACGGACCCGAATACGAAGTCTCCTTTGTATGAAAAGCCTTTTAAACTCGATAAAACCTCGGTTGTAAAGTCAAGGTCATACGATGAAAAAGGCAATCCAAGTATCCTTTCAACTGCTTATTTCAGAATCGTCAAGACGGGCCTCGGCAACGGATTGTCTGCTACATTCTATCAGGGTGATGATTTGAAAAAGTTGCCTGATTTTAACAAAATAAAAAAGGGCGCATCCTGGACAAGTCCCGAATTCGCTTTAAACCGCGACGATATCAATAAGTTATTGGAAAAAGGGAATGAAAGTTTCGCAGCTAAATTCGAAGGACTAATCCAAATTGACGAGCCGGGAAAATACCTTTTCACAACCCAATCAGATGACGGAAGTAAATTGTATATCGATGGCAAAGAAGTGGTGGACAATGACGGTAACCACGGCGTACAGGAAGAAACGGGCACTATTGAATTGACGGCCGGCAAACATCCGATCCGGGTGGAATATTACAACAATGGCGGTGGATTCTGGCTTGATGCATTCTACAAAGGCCCTAAAATCGCCAAGCAACTGATCCCGGCTGATAAATTATTTTTAAAATGACCGAGGCGCAAAACAGGACGGAAGGGGATGTCAACTTATCACGCGCGCGCAATGAATGGTATGCGGTGATGGACGATCCTGCGACCGTTTCATATCTGCGTGAGGATGAGGAACATTTTCTTCACCAATCCCTGTCAACGCCCTGCCTGGATGTGTTAGCTTCTTGCGAAGGCATTTACCTAACCGACATTCAAGGGAAAAAATATATGGATTTTCATGGTAACAATGTACACCAGCTCGGTTACCGCAATCCATTTATAATGGAAGCGCTAAAAAAACAGCTCGATATCCTGCCTTTTTCCCCAAGAAGATATACCAATGTGCCCGCCATCGAATTGGCCAAAAAACTAGGCAGCCTGCTGCCAGGCGATCTTAACCGCGTTTTATTTGCTCCTGGCGGCACTTCTGCCATTAGTATGGCATTAAAGCTGGCACGGATCGTGACAGGCAAACACAAAGTGATCTCACTTTGGGATTCCTTTCACGGCGCTTCACTTGATGCGATTTCTGCCGGAGGCGAACTGGATTTCAGGAAAGATATGGGTCCACTGATGCCGGGAGTGGAAAGAATTCCGCCTCCCATGACTTATCGTGGCCCATTCATCAATGCAAATAATGGTGACCTGCCCTATGCCGATTACCTCGAATATGTAATTGCAAAAGAGGGAGATATAGGTGCATTTTTGATTGAAACGATCAGAAATACAGATGTTCAAATCCCATCTCAGGCTTATTGGGAAAGGGTAAGAAGCATTTGTTCCAGACACAAAGTCCTGCTGATCCTCGATGAAATTCCCATCGCATTTGGGCGCACTGGAAAGATGTTCGCATTTGAGCATTACGGCATTGAGCCGGATATTATTTGTCTGGGGAAAGGACTTGGAGGAGGCATAATGCCAATGGCCGCAATTGTTGCAAGGGATAGTTATAACATTGCCCAAGAAGTTTCGCTGGGTCATTTTACCCATGAGAAAAGTCCATTGGGAAGTGTGGCGGCGCTGGCTATGTTCGAATATATAGAGCAGAATCACATTCTGGAAAAAGTAGAGGCCGATGCTTTATTTATGCAGAAAGCATTGGAGAAACTGAAAAGCAAATTTCCCATAATCGGCGACATTCGAGGAATCGGCTTGCTATGGGGTATTGAATTGGTAACCAACCGGGAAAGTCGTGAGAAGGCGGTCATGCAGGCGGAAGTTGTCATGTACGAATGTCTTAAAAATGGTTTGAGTTTTAAGGTATCTCAGGGAAATGTGCTCCAACTCTCTCCGCCTTTGATTATTACCCGCGAACAGCTGAGCGAAGCTTTGCGGATTCTGGAAGACGCCCTTGAAAAAGCATCAACACTAGTCTGAATCACAAAAACCAATGTTATGCGACTGAAAGAATCACTACTGCGATCAAATACCTTTTTCATTATTTGGGCGCTGGTAGCCTCTTTCGGGGCTTATTTCTGTATGTATGCGTTCAGAAAGCCTTTTAATGCAGGGCTTTATAACGGGCTGGAAGTTTGGGATATCAGTTATAAAGCAATCCTGATCATTTCGCAGGTCGCAGGATATACACTTTCGAAATTTGCGGGTATCAAGATCATTTCAGAATTAAAACCAGGCTCCCGGGTTCCGCTGGTGATTGGACTAATCTTGTTTGCGGAAACTGCCCTGCTGCTGTTTGGGCTCGTCCCATATCCATATAATTTTATCTTCCTGTTCTTTAATGGCCTTCCGCTGGGAATGGTTTGGGGTGTTGTTTTTAGTTTTCTGGAAGGTAGGAAGTTTACGGAAATGCTTGCTATGGGGTTGAATATCAGCGTAGTAGTTGCTTCCGGGATTCTTAAAACCACTTATATTGAAATACATACTTTATTGCCTGGAATATCAGAATTCTGGATGCCATTTTTGATGGGGCTTCTCTTCTTACCGCTGTTTTTTCTTTTTGTATGGATGCTATCGGTGATCCCGGAGCCCACATTGGAGGATATTAAACTCCGGACGGAACGGTTGCCAATGACGAAGCAGGATAAGCGACTTGTGATGAAGCAGCTCGGGCTTCCCATTATTTGCCTCGTCATTTTCTATGCTACCCTCGTTGTTGTCCGCGACTTTCGGGATAATTTCACCATTGAAATCTGGAATGAAATCGACGCGGGTTGGGGTAGTAGTGTGCTGACAACCACAGAGATGATTACGGGTGTTATCGTGCTGGCGGTGATCGGTTCCCTGGCTTTTGTGCGTGACAATGTATTGGGTTTCAGGCTTACCAATCTCATATTGTTCACGGGAATGTGCCTGATTGGGCTGTCGACTTTTTTGTTTGAAAGAAACCTGATCAATGGGTTTTTCTGGATGTTGCTAATCGGGCTGGGGATGTTTCTGGCTTACACTGTGCTTCAAACTGTTGTTTTCGACCGGATGATTGCCTTGTTCCGCGTTAAAGCCAATGCTGGTTTTTTCGTTTACATCTGCGAAAGCATTGGTTATCTGGGAAGCGTCGGACTGCTTCTATATAAGGAGTTTTTCATGAAAGACCTGAGTTGGTCTAAGGTCTTGATGCAGTTTTCCTATGTACAATTTGGCGTCGGGCTGTTGTTGCTCACATTGAGTAACATTTATTTTGAAAGGTACAGGACTGGAAAAAATCGCCGGGAAAGTAATTCAACAATGGCTGTCACGTGAGAAAGCCAGAATCTCAATTTCACCTTTTAATCTATTTCAGCTTATTTTGCCAGTTTCAGCTCCACGATGGCAGCTTTCTGGGCGGGGGAGGCGTGTCTGGCAGCATTACTTCGTCTTGGCCTTTATCAGGATGTAGTCAAGATCATTACCATTAGAGAACGCTGAAATCTGGGTAAACTTTTCGTAATTATCCCATCTTTTCAGCTTATCCTCGTCGAGTTTCGGAGCAATATTTTCCTTTAAATTTAGAAGGCCTAGAATAACCCGGTTTTCGAAATCATAATCGGAAAGATCTTTGAGCATAATCCTGTCGGCGATCTCGCTAATGTAGATGATCTCAATCTTACCGTCCCGATAAATCATCTTCGGGCATTTGTCACAACCAGCTTCTTCATCCTTATAGTAGCTGTCTAACTTTCCTTTTCCTAAAACCGCCTCCACTTCATCCTGATTTCGGAACGCTACTTGCGAAAGGTCCATTTCAACGGTAACCGGAGCATTCTCATCATGGTCATTAAGGACAAAGAATTTCACGAAAATGGCTATTAATACCACAATGAATGCGATAAACTTCCAATTTGCCCATTTGCGCTTAACAGTAACAGGTTCCATACGGATGGTCTGGTTTTTATATGATTGAATAAAATACAACACTAAACAGGAAATATCATGCCAGCTGAATTAATCCAAACCGTTCAGACACCAGAGTCGAATTACGATCAGCTGACCATTGCGGAAGCGACGCTGGTCCAGCAGGATTTGAAAAAATATTTAAACCTGAATCCATATCTGGGACCTATCCGAACCATAGCTGGGGCCGATATTTCTCTGTCGCTGCATAGTGAAACGGTTTTTGCGGGAATCGTCATTTTGAGTTTCCCGGATCTGCAACCCGTTAGTTATTCACTGATCAAAAGCAGTACGACTTTTCCATATGCACCTGGTTACCTGGCATTCCGAGAAATTCCGGCACTGTTAAAGGCATATGAACAAATTTCGGATAAACCTGATGTTGTGATGTTTGATGGAAATGGCATCCTTCATGCAAGAAGAATGGGTATTGCTTCTCATTTTGGGATTTTGACAGACACAGTAACAATGGGTTGCGCGAAAAAAAAGCTGGTCGGGAAATATGATGAACCAGGTGATGAAAAGGGTAGGTATTGTTCGGTCATAGATCGTCAGGAAGAAATTGGCTTTGCGTTAAGAACCAAAAATAATCTTAAGCCTGTTTTTATCTCGCCCGGTAACAACATGAGCCTTCAGGACAGCCTGGAAATTGCAATGAAGTGTATCAGCAAACACCGCCTGCCAGAACCAACGCGCCGGGCACACGAATATGTCAATCTATTCAGGACTGGGGAGTTAAGAGAAGGATATCATGAGGTAAATGACTTGCGGTTGTTCTGATTGTAACCGGTAAAGCGTCAACTTGGCGATCCAAGAGCCAGAGGCTCGACCGATCCTCCGAAGCACCGGGTTTCAACCCAGTGGACCATGGACAGGTCAGATTTTTAAATTGACGGATTGAAATCCGTCTTTATGATATCGATCGAGCCTCTGGCTCTTAGGTGGTAAATTCCAGTCATTTCATCACTTCATCAATCGCGTCCAGCAGGTAATGTTTCGGATCCGAGCCATATTCCCAAAACATGACGCCGCCTAGCTTTTGATCCAATACATATTTGCATTTCTCTTTCACTGACTCTTCGTCCTCATACATCAGGATTTCGCGGGTCGTTGCGTTTACGAGGTAAGGCACTTTGGCAACATCATCCCTGAATGCTTTGAACCCTTTTTTGTTTACCAAACTGTCTTTAAAGTATGTATATCCGTCCATATATTCCTGAGCGGTTTGCTTCTGTCCAAAACCCTTGTCGAGCTTCGCCACTGTGAACTTCCGGCCATAAAAGGGAATTCCCACGACCAGCTTATTGATAGGAACGCCGGCAGCATGAAAAGCTTTAACTGCCTTGTCAACAGAATGTTGCGAATTGTACAATTTGCTTTGATAAAGGTTTGCATGATGCACCACAGTATCCCCCTGAAAAAGATCGTAAGTCATCAGGTTGACAAAATCCAGGTATTGGGCAGCTTTTCCCATTTCGGTGGTATTCAGAAAAGATATAAACCCGGCCGTGGCAGTAGTAAGCAATTTCTTTTTACCGCTTTTTTTTTCAAAAAAGTCAAGCTCCCGGCGCAATGCTTCGAACATGAAGGTGTAATTCTGCTTGTCGTCCGGGCGATATACATTCCCGTCTTCACCAGGAATTCCTGGATATTCCCAATCAATATCCACGCCATCCAGATCGTATTTTCTGATTAAGTCAACGGAGCTTTTGGCAAAAATTTTGCGGGCGGCGTCGGTTAAAACTGCATTGGAAAAGTTTTCGCTCCACGTCCACCCACCCAGGGAAATGAGGATTTTGAGATCGGGATTCTTTGCTTTTAATAAATTCAGCTTGCGAAAGTTCGACGAGTCGGTTTTCAGGTTCGAAAGAAAAGCTTTGCCATCCTTCACGTCGACGAAGGCATAATTAATATGCGTGAGCTTATCTGCTTCGATATCATCTGTGTCGAGTAAGCCGTGGAATCCACCGACATATCCAATGACAGCTGGCTTGGATTTAGTTTGCGTTTCTACCTCTTTTTTCTCTTCGGATTTGCATCCGGTGAAAATTGCAAATGATGAAAGAGCCGTAAATAGTGAGAATAAAAAGGTTTTGCTAATGTTAGGCAGGTTCATGATGATTTGAAACAGTTGAGGCGTTAAAGTAAATATTACTTCATAGCAACTCCTAATCTGTCCGAAAACAAAATCGCATTATTGCGAGCTTTTTGTCTCATGCAATGCGTCCAGTTGTTGCAATGCTTTCTGGAGATCTATTCCTTTTCCAAGGACGCCTTTGAAAAGGTCGCCCTTTTCTTTCACCCTGTCCAGCATATTATTGATCGTAAATTGCTTCGGGCTCAAACCCTTTTTTACCTCGCTCCATTCCAGCGGAGCAGAAACTGTTGCGCCCGGTTTGGGGCGGACACTGTACGCACAAGCAAGCGTCTGTGCGATCCGATTTTGAAGGAAATCGACATAAATGTGATTTTTCTTACGCTTGGCAAGTGATCGTTCCAATGTAGTTAGGCCCGGGAGGTATTCAGTTACCAAGCTTGCCAGGATTTCGGCGAAACTTCGGGCAGCATCATAATCATATTTTTTGTGAAAAGGAATGTAAACATGCAACCCTCTTGACCCGGAAGTTTTGCAATAACCGTCAATGCCGATCCGGTCAAGGATGTCTTTAATCGTAAGGGCAACTTCTATCACATCGTCGAAGGTGTTTTTTGGGGACGGGTCGATATCCATGACAATGTAATCCGGATATTCCAGCTTATTAATGGTCGAATTCCAGGGGTTCATCTCAATGCAGCCGAGATTGGCAGCATACAACAAGCTATCTACATCATTAACAACCAAGTAATTAACCATCTTATCAGTCGACTCTGCATGTATTTCCGCTGTTGTTAACCAATCAGGAGCATGGTCACCGACATCCTTCTGGAAAAAGCCTGGCTCGTTAATGCCATTTGGGTTTCGCCTCATCGACAATGCCCTGTTTTTCAGGTAAGGCAGGATATAGGGGGCAATTTTACTGTAATATTCCAGCAGGTCGCCTTTGGTAATCTTCTCGTCGGGCCAATATATTTTGTCCAAATGTGTTAACTCGGCTTTCTTTTTCATGATGCCTTTCTTTTTGGAGCCGCAAGACTTTCTTTCAATTGCGCCATCAGATCCTTACTTTTCGAATGGACAATCTTCATTTTTGGCGAGGCTGGTTTCTTGCCTTTTGCCTTCGCCATGATGAGTTTTAGCAGATTTTCATTATACGTATCCTTATATCTGGAAATGTCGAAGTCGGTGGTAAGCTGCTCGATCAGCTGGATTGCCATATTCATTTCGGCAGGTTTTACTGCGATGTCAGGAATGTTCAGGTCTACGGTATCTCTTATCTCTTCCTGAAACCGGATTTTATTCAGAATCAATAGGTCACCCTGTGGTTTGATCAATACAAGACTTTCCCGGTTTCGAAGGACGTACGTTCCTAAACCGGCCTTACCCGTTTTTTTTAAAGCTTCACGAAGGAGCGCGTAGGGTTTTGCGCCTGATTTTTCAGGCTGGAGATAATAAGGGGTTTCGTAGTAAATGCTGTCAATGTCTTTTTCATTGATAAATTCAGCAATTTCGATGATCTTGGTTTTTTCAGGACTGGCTTTTTCAAAATCCTTGTCATCCAGAATCACATAATCATCCTCTACTTTATATCCTTTGACAATGTTTTCCCACTCGACTTCCTTGCCTGTATTGGCATTAACGCGGTGGAATTTAATATTGGCGTGATCTTTTTTGTCCAGCATGTCAAGATCCAGCTCGCTGCCTTGCGTTGCGCTGAAAAGTTTGACGGGAATATTAACGAGGCCGAACCCAATCGACCCTGACCATATTGCTCTCATAATCTTCTGAAAAAATTTACAAGATAATGTTCTCAAAATCCGTGCCTTAATGGTTTAATGCCACGAATGCACGAATGAAGCACGAAAAGCATTCGTGCTCCATTTGTGCATTCGTGGCAAGAAAAAGAGAAATTCCTACTGCCCCAGCCATTCCTTAAAAGCCCCCATCTTCTCCCGACTGATCAGAATATCATTATCAGTACAATGCTCCAAATGGATTTTCAACCGGCTATTTGAATAAGTAAAAACCTCCTTAATCGCCCCAATAGCGCTGATATACTTCCGATTAAGCCTGAAAAATTGCTCCGGCGAAACCATATCCTCGATTTCATCCAACGTATAATCCACAATGTATTTCTTGGACTGCCTCGTTTGCAGCAGCGTCACCTTTTCCTCACTGAAAAAGTACGCAATGTCGTGTACATCGATGGTCTGAATACGTTCGCCGATTTTTACCAGAAAGCGGTTTTTAAAAGTTTTTGTAGGTTGGATCAGGTTTCTGATCTGTTCAAGGGAGATAGCACGCTCCTTCCTACCCGACTGAAATTTATCCAGTGCATTCCCCAATTCTTCGGGATCAATTGGTTTGAGGAGATAATCAATGCTGTTGAGCTTGAAGGCCTTAATTGCATATTGGTCAAAGGCGGTGCAGAAAATGATAGGAGCAGTAACCTTAGCCTTTTCAAAAATTTCGAAACTGATGCCGTCTGCTAGTTGAATGTCAAGAAAGATCAGGTCAGGTTGGGGATTTTTGGTAAACCAATCCACAGCCGCCGTCACCGTATCCAGGTTCCCCAGAATTTCGGATTGCGGTAGTTTTTCCGTTAAGAGTTGTATGAGACGGCGGGCGGCGGGCTTCTCGTCTTCGATGATCAAAATTTTCATTTACAAGGCATTTTATTAAAACGGAGGGAATTATCTTCAAACACTCAACAACGGCAATTTCACAATAAACGAATCCCCATCATTCAAAATCGAAATCCGCTCCTTGCTCAACAACTCATATCGTTTGCTGATATTTGAAAGCCCAATGCCAGTCGAATCTTCCGAAATGCTGCTTTTCAATTGAAGATTATTTTTCACGGTCAAAACCTGATCAGCCATTGCTATTTCGATTTTCAATGGCTTTTCGACGGATGCAATGTTATGCTTGATCGCATTTTCCAATAGCAATTGCAATGATAGTGGCGGCAGGAAACCCGTCTTTTGACCAACATCAATATGGTATTGCAAGCTTTCCTCAAACCGGATCTTTTGCAGCGACAGATAATTTTCAGCGAAGTCAAGCTCCTTTTCCAATGATACCAATTCCTCCTGCTGTACATCCAGGACATACCGGTAAATCTTCGACAATTTATTAATAAACCGCGCCGACGTATCCGCATTTTCATAAACCAGGTTACTCAGTACATTCAGCGAATTGAAAAGAAAATGAGGATTTAATTGGTCTTTCAGCGACTGAAATTGCTGTGCAAAACGCTCCGTTTTAAGTTGTTCCGCCTCAATAGCAGCCTTGCGCCATTCCAGCAGAAACGATCGGCTGATCAATATAAATGTTATCACGAAGGAGATCTGCATGGGGAATTTAGTCCAATTGACCATGTCTTTCCACGGAATATTCCTTAATGTAAACGATTCGCGAAAAAAATAAAGGATGATAAAAATGATAATGAAGCTGGCAACAAACACATATAAAAAGTAGCACAAGCATTCCAGCACAAGCCTTTTAACCGGAAATTGGATCCAGGAAATGGTCCTGTCAAAATAATCTTCAAACATGAAGCCACCATAACTCAGCACACATGACATCACAAATGACTCCAAAATGTTATCCCAAATATCCCGAATGCCGGATAAACTTAGGAAGCAAGAAGGGCAAGATGATAGTGTGATCGCAATTCCAATCAGGAAGTTGACACCAATGAAGCCGGGTGAAAAATTCCAGAATTTCCTGGACCCTTTGGTTGATCGTGGATAAAGCGTGTCAGAGATGTTGGTTTCCACTGGTGTTGCTATTGACATACCATTATTTGCAATTTTTAACCATTTGTTCCGCAAGACTTTTTCCCCAGGTTGGCAATATAGCCGCTTTTAATGCTTCCTCGTCCTGTGCGACGAATATGTCGGCACTTTGCTTTGCCAGGCCACACGCTTTTTCGGGACCTGTGCCAAAGAATTTCGCCATACCCGCTTCCATTTGCGCCATTAGTATCAGAGCGCGCGGATTTTTATTGTCGATACTCAAAGCCCGACCAAATGTTTGCATCACCTGGCCTGATAAACTTTGGCCTCTGCTGGCAGGATCGGCGCTTAGTTTTGCCATGATCACAAATCCCTGCAAAGTGACGATTTCTACATTATTTGGAGAAAGCGCATCCGCTTTTTTGACCAATGCGTCGGCAGCGTCAAGCGCTTCATCTTTTTTATCGGATGTGAGAGTGGCATTTAGTCCCTGATAAGTATAAGCCAGTGCATTGTAATACAGCGGCTGCCATTCTTTGAGGTTAAGTTCGGAAATCCTTGCAAATGCATTGGCGGATTGTTGCAATTCCGGAAGAGAATCGGCTTCAATGACTTTGGCGATTTCCTTTTTCATCGCTTTTTGGTAAGGCGAATCCTGTGCGATTGCAAAGCATACATTCAGGAATAATAATGCCAGGATAATGGTTAGCTTTTTCATTTTTTTGTTGGTTAATTGATTGATTATAAGTTGTTCAGATTGTTTGCTGCTTTGTCTTTGGAAAGGGTAATGAAGAGTCCGATGAATGCAAACCGCTTGGCGCCCTGGCTTATCGGAAGGCTCTGGAATGTGCCGGTTTCATCGGGCTGCGAAGCGTAGCGGTAACCAAATACATTGCTTCTGCCGAGTACATTGGAGCAGGCGACGTGAACGATCACATTTGGTTTGGGCAGGTAACTCCAGCTTAAACTCAGGTCGGAGTAAACCTTTGTTTTGCTTTGCATTTCATCCGCAAGATTTGGGTTATTGAAAGGATAGCCGCTATTCCATGACCAGGAAGTGCCGAGCTGTGATTTCAATGCACTTACGAAATATTTGGCTACCACTGAGCCATTGTGTTTGGGCGCAAAGGATGGCTGCACTTTTGTTTCATAATTGGCAAACCGGCGTTTGCTGTCTACAAAACTATATGTGATCCAGAAATCGGTGCCGCCGATGGTTTTTTTGTCCCGATAGAAAAAATCAATTCCTCTTGCAAACCCGGCGCCATTCTGGGTAATGTTTTTTGGGTTAGCTGGTAATCCTTTGTATGTAACAAGGTTATCATAAATCTTGTAAAAAGATTCAGCCCTGAATGTGCGATTGTTGCTGACGATGAAGTAATTAAGAATGTAATGTGTGGCGGCTGTATTTCTCAGGTCTGTTTGCAAAACCCTGATTTTCTCCTCTGGTAACTGTTTGAATTTTCCAGCCGCAAAAGAGAACTGCCCCTGATTTTCTAGTTTATAGGCAACCGAAAATCTTGGCGTAACCCAGGTCTGATTGGCCAAAGAGCTGTGTCCCGTTCTCAATCCACCCACCATAATCAGCCGGTTGCTGAAATAGTAAGTTGCCTCGATGAAATGGTTGACCTGGTGATCAGTGTACCTTCTTTTTAGGTTTGCGTTAGGCAACGCTTCAGAGTAAGATTTTACATACCATTCCAATCCATTTTTCAGAGAAAACTGCGGCGAGAAATCTTTAACCGCAACTGCTTTGGTATGAACGAGCTGGTTGATCTGGCGGATCGGATCCAGATTAATGTTGAATTTATCGCGGTTATGAGAAAAAGCCATCCCGCCATAAAAAAACCAGCCCTTATTTCCTGAATGTTTCAATGAAATGTTGCCATAAGAATAGCGGTTATTGAGTTGAACGCGATCACCACGGCCATCGCCCGCCGACCCACCCGGCACTTTTTGCCAGATCGTCATCCCGTTTCCTTCAGTATGGAAGTAGGCTTTGATAAAACCTGATCTACCTTTTTCCGCATTTCCCCACTTTTGTCTTAATGAAATCTCTGAATCCCAGCTGGACGGGCTTTTTTCCCAATCAAAATTTTGTTTCACCAATGATTGGTAAGGAGCAAGGTTATAGTAATTCCCGGAAGCATTCAACGCATTTTGTTTGCCAACCAAAGTCTGCGAATAGCCGCCTCCAAGCGACATAACGCTGATATCACCCTGATTTCGCAATGGTAAATCGAGTGTATTCAGGGCTAAGGCTGAGGAAAGTGCCTGTCCGTATTCCGCGGAATATCCGCCTGTGCTGAAAAACGATCCTTTGAAGAGGTTTGGGCTGAAACGGGTCCTGGTCGGAACATTGGAAGCAGTACTGCCAAATGCATTGCCTACTTGCAAGCCATCGATGTAAATAGCGGTTTCGGAAGCATCGCCGCCTCTCACAAACAACCGCCCATCGTTGCCGACCGTTGAAGTTCCTGGTAATGTGAGCAATGCGGCCGTGATATCGCCCATTGCGCCGGAAGTGGTGACGATATCTATTGGTTTCAAAACAACCGACTTTTTCTCATCATTGGCTTCCATGGCACCAGCTGTAATGGTAACAGCCGTGAGCAGGTTAATGCTCTCCGCAAGCGCTGTTTTCAAATTGACTGGCTGGCCGGAGCAGGTAATGCTTATTTCCTGCGTCTTAAATCCAAGTGCCTGAATGCTGACAACTTGTAAGCCGGTTTCGTCGGTGGCGAACGCGAAGTTTCCATCAGCGTCCGAGGAAGTACCATCATAAGTACCTTTCAGCGTAACATTCGCGCCTGGGATTGCCTCGCCTTTTTGATCTGTCACTTTTCCGGAAATCGTCGTTTGCGCCGACGCAATGGAAGCGATTAATAGAAGCAGGGAGATCAGATAGGTTTTCATTTTGCTTTTGTTTTACCCAAAATTGGACAGAAAAAAAAGCACCGAAAACCGAAGTCAACCGAAGTTTAGAATTGGCTGGTCGAAGTGTATGAGAAAGCGTATGAAGTGTAGCCGGTTACAAAGTTTTTAAACTTTTTACCAAATTTCGTAAAATGCTTGTATTCAAATATTTAGTTCTGTATTTTCATTCAAAAGTTAAACATCATAGCTATTTGGATATTCTATACGTTTAAAAATTCTGTTAGTCTGGCACATTTATTTCTAAAACAGATCGAAATCAATTGAACGGAAGAATAAACCTTAACCCAAATATCGCTATGGTTGCTTCATTAGGTAACAACGCAATTAATACACTTAAGCCAGGCGCAGTACTTACCGTATCCGGTGCCAAAACTGAATCAGATGCCCAAAGAGAGGTGGCAGATTTTCTACAATCAAGTAACAGGCATGACCTGGGTTATTTCTTAATTTCCAAAGATTACTTTTTGTTGTATTTGAAGTCGGGAAGTTCATTAAGTGGTATTGCATAAAGCACAAACTTTTTTGATCAAACAGTTATGGTACAGTCAGGTACTTTCAGGTTACTTGGGCAAAAGCTCATCAATATTATCATTCACAGGGAAGACGTAGTAAAAATAGCACCGATTAAGAAGGGCCGCGGTTGCATTATTTATTTAAAAAATAAGGTGCCGTATGCCGTAAGTGAAACTCAAAGAGAAGTTTATAGCAAATTAGAATGGGTCGCCTAGAAAAGGTCGCCTAGAAGAGGTCGCCTAGAAAAGGTCGCCTAGAAAAGGTCGCATACAAAAGGTCGCAGCGTAATTATCTGTTACCATGAAAGTGAAGAGGGCATCGGCAAAAACCGGCGCCTTTTTTGTTTTTATTGCACTTAATCGTGAATGTGCGTGTATTCCCGAACCTGCCAGTGGGCATCCACGTTATCCCGGTTCTACACCACAATAATCCTGATGACTAAAAAAACATACTTTTTTTTAATTCTTATTCTCGGAAGTCTTACTGCACTCGGCCCTTTTTCCATTGATATGTACCTACCGGGTTTTCCGGCAATAGCCAAAGACCTGCACACCACTGCCGCCAAAGTATCCCTCTCATTATCCGGGTTTTTTATCGGAATATCATTCGGCCAATTGTTATATGGCCCGCTCCTGGACAGGTTTGGGCGTAAAAAGCCGTTGTTTATCGGACTTTGCATTTACATTATTGCATCCATTGGCTGTGCATTAACTGATAGCATTGAAGGTTTGATCGTACTTCGGATCATCCAGGCGATTGGAAGCTGTGCGGCTACTGTGGCTTCCGTTGCAATGGTTCGCGATCTTTTTCCGGTCAATGAAAATGCTAAAGTCTTTTCTTTGCTGCTTCTGGTAGTAGGCGTTTCTCCAATGATCGCGCCGACGGTGGGTGGATACGTTACCTCGGCATTTGGCTGGCATGCAGTGTTCTGGATATTGGCCGTCATGGGCGTCGCCATATTGGCTGCAACCATTCTGTGGCTGCCAGACAGCTATAAACCGGATAAATCAATGTCTTTAAAACCCGGACCGATCATTCAGAATTTCATTGCTGTCGTCCGCGAGCCGCAATTCATTACTTATTCATTAACCGGTGCAGTCGCATTTGCGGGGCTGTTCGCTTATGTATCAGGATCGCCTCTGGTTTTTATGGAGGTTTTTCATACCAATGAACAGACGTATGGGTGGATCTTTGCCTTCCTATCCGTTGGTTTTATTGGATCCAGTCAGCTTAATACTCTGTTTTTGAGAAAATTCAGCAGTGAGCAGGTGGTTAATCTGGCATTGATCTGCCAGGTTATCATTTCGTTTACTTTTCTGGCAGCCGCATCAAATGGTCTGCTCACATTACCTACCACCATTGTCTTCTTATTCTTTTTTCTCTGCTGCGTCGGTTATACTTACCCCAATGCGGCAGCGCTATCCCTGGCGCCCTTCTCGAAAAATGCAGGAAGTGCCTCCGCTTTGATGGGTGCGTTTCAAATGGGCGCTGGAACGCTCATTTCCATCGCCATAAGTCTGTTTGAAGTACCTTCAATTGTTCCGATGGTAGGTTCAATGGCAATTTCCGCTTCCATTGCGCTGATGATCCTATTGGTGGGAAGGCGATTTATTACGCAGAAAGTAGCAGTACAGGAAGGCGCGGATGCAGGAGTTATGCATTGAGAAGATTTGAAGAAATAACAATGAATTCATATTTCAAGAAGCTATCCGAGTTACTAAAAACTGAGCGGGAAGAGGACAAGCAATCCTATTTACGGCTTACCGAGATGTCTTCTGTTTCCGAGCGTCGTGCGAACGGGCTGGCATGGTACCCTATCGCCATCCGGGGAAACGAAATGACAAGAGGCGATTACGTTTCCGTTGAAATCGAAAGAACGACACATTTGGATGTCCCGCATCAATTGCGTTTTGGTATGCCTGCCGTTTTGTTCAGCAACCACGATCCGAAAAAGGACCGTGTTGAAGGAATCATTTCCCACCAGAGCGGCAACCGGCTGAAAATCACATTACGTGCCGACGAACTACCCGAATGGTCAAGAGACGGAAAGCTGGGAGTGGATTTGCTTTTCGATGATAACAGCTACGATGAGATGCAAAATGCGCTCAAAGCCGCTGATGCAATGGCCGAGGACGAAAAAGAAGGTCATTTGGTGAAAGTACTGATTGGCGAAAAAGCACCGACATTTCACCCTTCCCTAATCAGGGTCGAAAATCCAAAACTGAATGCTTTTCAAAATGAAGCAGTCACCAAAATCCTTTCGGGAAACGAGCTGGCAATTGTCCATGGGCCGCCCGGCACCGGAAAGACGACTACTTTGGTTCAGGCAATAAAGGAATTGATCGAACGCGATCACAAGAAAATACTGGTGGTTGCGCCCAGTAACACCGCCGTGGATCTTTTAAGCGAAAAATTGAGCGAAGAAGGTCTTAATGTCATCCGTGTGGGCAACCCGATCCGTGTTTCGGAGCGGTTAATGTCGCTTACGCTGGACAGCAAAATGACGTCGCACGCGGGAATGAAGGAAGTGAAAACCTTGAAGAAACAGGCAAGTGAATACAAGAATCTGGCGCATAAGTACAAACGTCAGTTTGGAAAATCGGAGCGCGATCAGCGGAAAGCCCTTTTTGATGAAGCCCACCGGATCATGAAAGACGTGGGGAAAATCGAACAATATGTGATTGACGACGTATTGGAAAAAGCGCAGGTAGTGACCGCTACGTTGGTCGGCGCCAATCATTACACGGTTAGGAACCTCAAGTACGATACAGTCGTCATTGATGAAGCAGGGCAGGCGTTGGAACCGGCTTGCTGGATAACAATTTTAAAAGCTGAAAAGGTAATACTGGCAGGAGATCATTTTCAACTCGCACCGACGATCAAATCGAGCGAGGCGGCAAGGAATGGTTTGAGTAAAACACTATTGGAAAAATGTGTGGAGCTGCATCCGGAGTCTGTCGTTCTTTTGGAAGAGCAGTACCGTATGAATGAGGCGATTATGGGATTTTCTTCCCAAGAATTTTATCAAAATAAATTAAAAGCACACGCTTCGGTAGCTAACCGGACATTGTTTCCGACAGATCAGCCGCTTACATTCATTGATACTGCTGGCTGCGGTTTTGACGAAAAAATCGAAGGCACCAGCTCAACAAACCCAGATGAAGCCGCATTTCTATTCAAACATTTATCCCAGCTCGTTACATCGCTCATCGAAGCAATCCCAAACCCTCGAACCAACCCGAACAACTTCCCAACAATCGCCATCATTTCCCCATACAAACAGCAGATCAGCATTCTCAAAGATCAACTTTCGAATTCTTCGGCCTTGCAGCCGTTTCTGGACAAAATTTCGGTCAATACCATCGATAGTTTTCAGGGCCAGGAAAGGGATGTTGTTTATATAAGTATGACCAGGAGCAATGCGGAGGGCGAAATCGGCTTTTTGTCTGACATTCGAAGGATGAATGTTGCGATGACCCGCGCGAAGAAAAAGCTGGTCGTGATCGGAGACAGCGCTACCCTCTCCCAATTAAAATTTTACACGGATTTCATCACCTATGCCGAAAATCTGAATGCTTATCAGAGCGCATGGGAATTTGCCGACATTTAGTTTTTGCCTTTCTGTTTTGTTTTACATGCAACCGCTTTATATTTAAAAGCATCTTGCCTGAAAAAGCCATGTTCAAACCGGAAAAGTAACCGCTATGCTCAATCGTTACCTGCTTTGTTTCTTTCTTCTTTTGATTACCATTGGCCATGCATTTTCCCAGAGTGGCGTCAAGGGAGTTATTAAAACAACCAAGGGAGAGCCCCTTCCATTTGCAGCTATCATTGTAAAAGGCACGGAGATCAGCACGATCTCCAACGAGGAAGGGAAATATCAGCTCGATTTAAAGCCTGGTTATCATGAAGTTATCTTCCAATACTTAGGGTTTAAAACCGGGTTGAAAGCATTTACTATTGAAAATAAAATGGAAATTTTTGACCTTACCATGGAAGAGCAGGCGCTTAACCTGGGCGAGGTTCGCATTGGCAACCGGGATGAAGATCCGGCGTATACTATTATGAGGCGGGCGATCGCGAAGAGTCGCTATCATTTGCTTCAGGTGGATAGTTATGTTGCAAAAGCCTACTCAAAATCCTCCATTGTGATCACCGATCTGCCGATGGAGTTTTTATATAAAAAAGAACTAAAAGAGGTAGAAAAGGAGACAAATTTCAAAAAAGGCGTACCTATTCTCAACGAAAGCGTGTCAGAAGTTACTTTCCGCCAACCTAACTCATACAAACAACGTGTGATTGCGGCGCGGAACAGCCAGGATAAAGGTTTCGCCAATCCTAATGCTTATCTACTCGCCAGTTTTTATCAGCCTGAAGTTGTAAAAGCGGTATCGCCCTTATCTCCGCGCGCATTTGCCTACTATAAGTTTGAATACCAGGGTGCTTTTCGGGAAAATGGTATCGAAGTGAATAAAATCAAGGTAACCCCGAGATCCTATGGCGAGGGCGTTTATCGTGGTACTATTCATATCATTGAAGGCGAATGGAGCATTTACAGTCTCGATCTGCAAACGGTAAACACCGGTTTTAACATTGACATTAAGCAGGTTTACAGTCCTGTTCAAGGCGCCTGGATGCCTGTCAATCAGCAATTTCATGTTGCCGGAGGTATTTACGGATTGAAAGGAAAAGGTGATTTTGTGATCTCCCAATCATTTACAAATGTGAAGATCAACCCAACATTCAGGCCGGACATAGTAGTCGTCGATGGAAAAAAGGAGAAGGAGGAAGCCAAAAAAGTGAAGCTTTCAGGGCGTGAGATTAAAACTCAGAAATTGGAAGAAGTTGTCGGCAAGCAAAAGGAATTTTCTGCTAAAAACCTTCGAAAACTGATGAAGGAATACGAAAAGCAGGACTTAAAAGCCAAAGAGGAAAAGGGTGAAGACATCGACCTGAATTTTACAAGAAACGACTCAACAACCGTGGATACCATGGCCAGCAAACGAACGATGGCATTTTGGGATTCTATCCGCACTGTGCCGCTGACGACGGCGGAATTAAAAAGTTATACTCGTCTTGATAGCATTATTGTAGTTCAGGAGAAAAGTAAACCGCAGGACGGCAATTCAAAGCCAAGCAAATCGGACACAACAAAAAGTAACAAAAAAGGTCGGGGTAGCTTTTTCGGGTTTTTCGGGGATGTATTTACCGGCCATAGTTTTAGGTTGGGCAAGAAAAGTCCGTGGCGGTTGGATTACGTGAGTCCGATTTACGGCGCGCAGATCAACACGGTTGAAGGTCTTGCACTGAATGGCGGCGGGCTGAAATTGAAATATAGCGGGGCAGGAAAAAAGGCGAATGGGGAGACGAAAATACGGCAGGATTTGTCGATCAATGCGCTGACACGATACTCCTTCGCCAGACAAAAGTTACTTGCGACAGGGGGTATCGATTATGGCTGGAAGAGAAATAAATTCAATTTTTCTGGCGGAAGCGCCATATCGCAGTACAATGGTGAAAACCCCATGCATCCTTTACTTAACACATTTACGACGCTTTTCCTGGAAAGGAATTTTATCAAGATATACGAAAAAGATTTTGTTCGGCTGGATTTTAAAACCGATCGTGAAAACGAACATTTCGAACTAAAAGCGAACATTGAATATGCCGACAGACGTGCATTGCGAAATGTAAAAGATATGAACCCCTACAACTGGATCGACTGGAAACGTCGCGCATTTACTTCCAATATCCCATTTAATGCGGAACTGACAGATGAAACGGGTACAGCATCCTTCGAGATGCGGCCGCACCAGGCTCTTACCTTAGGCTTAACCGCTTCGTACAAGCCGTGGCAGAAGTACAAAATTAAAAGCGGCAAAACCACTTTTTACGACGACGATTCACCGGAGCTGTCGTTGACTTATCGCAAAGGGATCAATGATGCTTTTGGAAGCGATGTGGATTATGATTTTGTTCAAATCGGCATGCAGCACGGATTTGAAACAGGTGTGAGAAGCAAGTTGCGATATAAGCTGGCTGCCGGTAAGTTTTTGAATGATGCCAATGTCCGCTTTCCGGATTTTCAGCATTTTGCAGGCAATCAATTCTTTTTTCAGTTTGGCGATCCAGTTAGCACTTTCAGAATGCTGGATTACTATAAATACAGCACTGCGAAAGAATTTTTCGAAGCCCACGTCTTAAGCGAATTCCGCAAATTCCTGCTGACACAAATCACCTGGTTCAGGATCATGGGAATCAAGGAAAACTTCTTCCTGCATTACCTGGCCACCCCAGCCTCCGACAATTACACCGAACTAGGCTACGGCCTCGACGTAGGCATCCGCTTCCCATTTCGCATCGAAGTGGCCAATAGCTTTGAAGGGTTTAAGTATAAAAACACCGTTTTCAGGATTGGGACTACCATGAATATTAATTTGGGAAGGAATTAGGGGGGAGAAACTTTATAAAAGGAATTCATCAAAGTTTTCGCTGTTGATCACTTTGAATTCACTTTGAGGGTACGCATTGGAAAAAGCTTTCGAGAATGTCGCCCTGGCTTTTGGACTCCATTTAAACTCGTAAGCGTAGAGCTTGCCGTCAGTCTCTTCTAAATAATCGATTTCAGTTTGTTGTTTTGTCCGCCAGTAATAATGGTTTGCCCAAATTCCATTGTAGCTGATAAATTTCATCCGCTCCGACACAATGAAGTTTTCCCACAAAGCACCGATATCAGTTCGGAGCTCTGGTTGGGAGAAATTGGCTATTAATGCATTCCTAACCCCATTATCATAAAAGTAGAATTTGCGACTGTTTTTGAGTTCATTTCTCAAATTTCTACTGAAAGACCCTAGTCTAAAGATGACGAATACCTGTTCCAATAAATTGATATACTTTTCGACTGTTTTGTTATCAAGTCCAGAAATTTGTCCCAATTCGCTGAATGATACTTGTGAACCCACCTGAAAAGCCAGGGCCTGAAGTAATCTTAATAGTTTTTCGGGTTTTTGAATATTCTCCCACATCAATACGTCTTTGTATAAATAGCTGTCCGTGAGTTGCTTTAAAGTTTCTTTTTCTTCACCAGGGTGATTGATGATGTCAGGGTAATATCCGTAAACAAGTCTTTGGGTTAGCAACCTTTTTTCTTCGAGCAGGCCATGATGAGCAACCATTTCGCCAAATGAAAGGGGGAACATTTTATATTCCCATTTCCGACCAGTTAGTGGTTCATTGACTTTGTTAGCAAGTTCAAACGATGAACTTCCCGTCGCGATAAGCTGAATATCTTTAAGATTGTCTGTTATCAGTTTTAATTTTAAACCAATATCCGGAATTCGTTGTGCTTCGTCGATCACAACATTCCGTTTACCTATAAATAATTGACGGAAACGCGAGGACGTAGCTGTTTCGAACAGGGCCCTGACATCTGGTTCATCTCCATTGAGCCATAGCGTATCCTGCTGATTTGGAAAAAGCTTCGATAATAAAGTAGTTTTTCCAACTTGACGGGCACCCAAAAGTATGATAGCTTTTCCGTCATACAGTCTTGATTCAATATTTAATTGGAGGCTTCGCTCGATCATATCTAAAACATATGATGCAAAAATATTACTTTTCGGGAATAGATTCCCAAAAAGTCATTACTTTTTGGGAATCTATTCCCGAAAAGTAAGTTTCAGATTAACGCCTCCCACAAGATCTCTGCTGGATGCAGTGCTTTCCTACCAGTTCCGTCGTGGATCTGGTGGCGGCAACTGGTACCCGGGGCGGCAATGATTACCTCCAAGGGTTGCTGGCGAACTGCCGGAAACAATACCAGTTCGCCTATTTGCATGGAGATATCGTAATGTTCTTTTTCATAACCAAAAGACCCGGCCATCCCGCAGCAGCCAGACGGGATGAGTTGAACTGTGTAGTTCTCGGGAAGGGAGAGCATTTTTTTGGTGGGAATAACACTCGAAATAGCCTTTTGCTGACAATGTCCATGTAATTTAATCAGGCGCTTCTCCTGGGTAAACTGGCTCTTCGAGACATTCTTTAATTCAATTTCGCGAGCAATGAATTCGTCAAACTGCAGGCAATTTTGCGCTAGCTTTTTTGCTTCTTCCACCAAATCGACACTTACCAAGTCCGGATATTCGTCCCTGAAAGTCAGGATAGCGGACGGTTCAATCCCAATGAGTGGGGTATTGTGTGAAATAATGTCTTTGAGCAACCGGATATTCTCTTCGGCTATCTTTTTCGCGTCTTTCAAAAGTCCTTTAGACAGCTGGGGGCGTCCAGACGGTGCATGATGTGGTATAATCACTTCATAACCAAGCTTCTCAAGCGCCAAAATGGATTTTTTACCAATTTCCACATCATTATAATTGGTAAATTCATCACAGAAAAGGTAAACCTTCCGGTCGGACTTCACAGCATCCTGCCTTCTCTGATCATACCATTTCTTCAATGTCGTATTATGCAACAATGGCATAGTCCGCTCCGGATGGAAACCGACTACACGATTGGCGATTTTGCGTAAAGGTGCATTTTTGAAAATCAGGTTATAGGCCCAGGGGACATAACTTGCAATACCCGTCATTTTTGAAAAATTGCCAACCAGCCAAGACCTCAGCGGTACGCCGTGTACATCATGGTATTGCTGAAGAAACTCCATTTTCAGTTTGGCCACATCCACATTGGACGGACATTCGCCCTTGCAGCCTTTGCAAGCCAGGCATAGATCATACACTTCTTTTATTTCCTGATTGTCAAACCGGTTTTCTTTGGGCGAACGTGTGAGCATTTCGCGAAGAATGTTTGCGCGCGCGCGCGTTGTGTCCTTTTCATTGCGGGTAGCCATAAAACTAGGGCACATAGTACCGCCGCTCAGCTCCGTTTTACGGCAATCGCCTGACCCATTGCATTGCTCGGCATGCTGCAAAATGTCCTGGTCCTGGAAACGAAAATAGGTTTTAAATTCAGGCGTTCTCTGATCGGCTTCGTAGCGTAGAAACGTATCCATTGGGGCCGTATCCACAATCTTACCCGGATTGAAAATGTTATGCGGGTCCCAGGTTTTTTTGATTTCCTTAAAAAGCTGGTAGTTATGTTCGCCCACCATTTTTGGAATAAATTCCCCCCGTAAACGCCCATCGCCATGTTCACCCGAAAGTGAGCCATCATACTTTTTCACCAGGTCCGCAATCTCCTCTGCGATCATCCTGAATTGGCGATGGCCTTCGGCGGTTTTTAGGTTGATGATAGGTCGCAAATGGAGCTCTCCTGAGCCCGCATGCGCATAATGCACAGCGGACATGCCGTGTTTTTTTAATATCTCATTGAAATCCCGGATGTATTCCGGTTGATCGTAAACGTCAATCGCGGTGTCCTCAATGACAGCGACCGCTTTTTCATCGCCCGGGATATTAGCAAGTAAGCCCAATCCCGCCTTTCTTAACGTCCAGATTTTTTTTGTATCGTCCCCAAAGAGCAATGGATAATGAAAACCAATATTCGCCTCTCTTAATTCGGTTTCCAAGGCTGACGCCAAAGACTCAACTTCTTCTTTGGTTTCACGAGAAAGGTCGACCACCAGGATGGCGGGGAATTTTCCATCCGGCTTATTTTTTACAAAAAATGCATTTTTCTTCTGCTCAGCATTGGTTGTGGCACATTCCAAAACATAATCGTCGATCAATTCAACGGCTTGTGGCTGGTATTTTAATGTAAGAATCGTTGCACGCAATGCCTCGTCAATGGTGTAGCAATGGACGCACACCAGTCCCTGCGTTTTGGGAGGTAGTGGTACAAGGTTTAGTTTTATTTCGGTCAAAAAGCAAAGCGTACCCTCCGAGCCGGCGATCAGCCTACACATATTGAATGGCGCAGCGTCCGTTCCAGCAGATTTATCCTGATATGGTTCCGTACTCAGCAGCATATCCAGGGCATACCCTGTATTACGCCTTTCGACAGATGGTTTTGGAAAATTTTTCCGGATTTCAGCCTGGTTTTCAGGTGAAAAAAGGATCTCATTAGTTTTGAGATAAATTTTATCCAACAATGTTGCGCTGCCATTCAGGGTTCTGACTTGTTGGAGCAGCGCCTGAAAATGGATTTGACCTATATTTTTAAACTCTGCATTGGAGCCATCGGCTAATATTGCCTTAACCTCCAATGTATGCTCCCTCGTACTACCATATACGATTGAATTGGAACCGCAGGAGTTATTCCCTACCATTCCGCCTATCATCGCACGGTTGGCCGTGGAAGTTTCAGGCCCAAAATACAGCCCATAAGGCTTCACTGCCATATTTAGCTCATCTCTCACGACACCAGGCTGCACCCGCACCCATCGCTCTTGCTCATTGATCTCAATGATTTTATTAAAGTTTTTTGAAACGTCTACCACTATACCGTTACCCACTACCTGGCCTGCAAGAGAAGTTCCAGCCGTCCTTGGAATCAGGGAAATCCTGTTTTCGGTAGCAAAAGAAATAAGCGTTTTTAAGTCTTTTTCTGATTTAGGGATGGCTACGGCCAGCGGCATTTCGCGATAAGCGGATGCGTCTGTGGCGTATAGTGTTCTCATTGTATTGTCGAAATACAAGTCACCTTCCAGGCTTTTGGCAAGAATGCCAAGGTCGGGTTGTAATACGGGCTGCGGTGATGTCATAAATATGATTTACTGAGGAAATTCGGTTGCCAAAGTTACAGACAACATGAAAGGATTGCCAACTATTCTTGTGATAACTCCCAGCCATTTTTATACGGACAGAAATTAACAATTTATTTAAGCTGAGGCCAGAAATCACCGATTGCACTTCTCAAATACATAATTTGAACTCTAGCCAGATATAAGCTGGGATATGAAATTAAAATGATTTTAATGTATCAATTTTAGTCACCGCTTATTGCATTATAGGGTTATTTTATATTATTTTGCATAAGCTTTAATGTATTATTTAAACAATATCATCGTTAAGTTCAGGAAAACAGCCGTTTAGCTTAATCAGGCGCATTTTCTTAGCGAGTCGATGACAATGTTAAAATGATACAATAAATGGCGAAATTGACATATCAAATATCTAACCTATGATGAATTTATCCAGTAAAGTACTTCGTCAACATGATTTTCCGGATGCACCGGCACGGGCGGCCAAGAGAAAATTATCAATCAGAAAATCAGGGCTTTTTACGATTTTATTAGCGCTTATTCAGTTTACATCTGTACTTGCACAGGACGTGAATGTGGGTGGGAAAGTTACTGATTCGAAGGCGGGAGGTATTCCCGGAGTTACCGTAACGGTAAAGGGAAGTACAAGAGGAACGAACACGGATGTGGATGGAAATTACCAGATCAGCGTTCCGGCAAACACAACTTTGACATACAGCGCGATCGGGTACATCACCAAAGATGTGACAGTTGGAAACAAGTCAGTTGTGGATGTTTCGCTTTCCGAAGATGTGAAAGCTTTGGAGGAAGTAGTGGTTGTGGGGTATGGAACAGTAAAAAAGAAGGATGCAACGGGTGCAGTTTCAGCGCTTGGCTCCAAAGACTTCCAAAAAGGCATCGTTACTTCTCCTGAACAATTGATGCAAGGACGCGTTGCGGGTGTTCAGATCACGCAGCAAAGCGGAGAGCCTGGGGGCGGTATTAACGTACGTATCCGGGGAACGTCGTCAGTTTTGGGTGGAAACAACCCTTTATTTGTAATTGACGGTGTGCCATTAAGTGGCGATAATACATCCAGCGGTGGTGATAACCAAGGAGTTGGTCGTCAGCCTGCTAAAAACCCACTGAACTTTCTGAACCCGGACGATATCCAGAGCATGGACATCCTGAAGGATGCTTCGGCAACTGCGATTTATGGTTCAAGGGGTGCAAATGGTGTGGTTTTGATCACAACGAAAAGAGGAAGAGGAAAAGGAACGCTCGATTATGGGTATTCTCTGGGTATCAGCAACGTTACCAAGAAATATGACCTTCTGGATGCAGCAGAGTACCGTGCGGCAGGCGGCCAGGACCAGGGAGCTGTTACGGATTGGCAGGACGAACTTTTCCGGACTGCGCAAACGCAACAACATAATCTTTCCTATGGCGGCGGCGATGCTTCGGGAAATTATCGTTTCTCTCTTGGCTATCTTAACCAGGATGGTATCGTGCAGACTTCCAATGTGAAACGTTACAGCGTTGGTTTTTCTGGACAGAAGAAATTCATTGGCGACAAACTGACAATAGGAAGTAACCTGAATTTTGCGAATACACAGGACACGGGTGTTCCTATTTCTGAAAACATTGGTTTTGAAGGTGATTTGATGGGTAGTATTCTGAAAGCCAACCCTACAAGATCCGTTTTTTCAGCTCCTGGCGTTTACAATCAGGTAACCAACTCCGAGCCGAACCCGGCAGCATTTGTTAATTTGTCGAAAGATAAAAACAACACATTGCGTGCCCTGGGTAACATCAATGCAGAACTGGAAATTATCAGCGGCTTAAAATTCAAGACCGTACTTGGCTTTGATAAATCGATGTCTTCTAGAAAGCAGGCTTATTCAAGAGATCTTTTTGTAACTGGTATCCGCGATCTGGGCCGTGTTTACGTTCGGGATGTTGAAACCGATAACCAGTTGATGGAGAATTACTTTACCTATGATAAAGAAATCGGCAGTGTAACATTGAATGCATTGCTTGGATATTCTTATCAGAGTTTTGAATACGGTACCAAAAACGTAGCTGCTACAAGATTTCGGACAAGTAACTTGGATCTGATGGTGAATAACCTGGGTATAGCAGGAACTGTAACGCCGAACGATGCGACATCTGTTGCGACTGTGGGTTCTATTATTCAGAATTCCAGTTATACAAAAGACGAGTTGCAATCCTATTTCGGACGTCTTAATCTTGGTTTTGGTAGTAAGTACCTGTTTACTGGTACATTACGTGTGGATGGTTCTTCCAAATTCGGGGGTAACAACAAATATGGTTACTTCCCGTCCGGAGCATTTAAATGGAAATTGGTAGAGGAAGATTTTATTCCTAAAACCGTTTTCACCGACCTTTCTTTGAGAGTAGGTTATGGTGTGACGGGTAACCAGGCTATCCCGCACAATGTTTACGACCGGCGAGACCGTTACGGGGATTATTCTATCAATGATACAGGAACAAACATTTCAGGTGGTGGTTTGAGCGCAGTAGCCTTCAACAACCCTGATCTGAAATGGGAGTCCACTGCTGCATTAAATATCGGTCTTGACTTTTCAATCCTGAAAGGCCGATTAGGCGGTAGCATCGATGTTTATAATAAGAGCACAAAAGACCTTTTATTTAAAGTAGTTGCAGCTCAGCCTGCTCCAAACCCATTTGTTTACAGGAATCTGGACACAGATATCCAGAACAGGGGTATCGAGCTCGCATTGAATGCGGTTGTTGTTGATGGTAAGAAATTTTCGTGGGAAGTGTTGGTAAATGCTTCTTATAACAAAAACCTTGTTAAAAACCTGATCGGTACTTACGATACGGGTGAGATCAACGGACAAGGCTTATCCGGTGCGTTTGCACAACGTTTGGCTGAGGGGCAGCCTTTGTTTGCATGGTTCCTTCGTGAATTTGGTGGGTTTGATGAAAATGGTAACTCCCTTTATCCGAACGGTGACTTTCAGCAATTCCTGAACGGAAAGAGCCCGCTTCCAAAAGTGAATGCTGGTTTAACCAACAATTTGAAATACGGAAATTTCGACCTGAGTGTATTCTTTAACGGCGTATTCGGCAATTATCTTTATTCCAATACAGCCAATGCGTTTTTCACACAAGGTTCGTTTTCTAATGGACGTAACGTAACCAAGGATGTGATCGGCAACGGAGAAGGAGCATTGAACGCGCCTGACGTTTCTACCCGCTTTTTGGAAAAAGGTGATTTCATCAGGATGCAAAACTTCTCACTGGGATATCGTGTTCCAATGAAGAGTAACAAAGTCCTGACCAACGCACGTGTATTTGTTTCCGGACAAAATCTATTTACAATCACAAAGTACAGCGGACAAGATCCTGAGGTAAGTACTAACAAATCATTGAATGACATTCCTTCGTTTGGTATTGACTATACAGCATATCCAAGGGCAAGAACATGGACTGTTGGCGTAAATGTCTCATTCTAAATCATTTTAAAATTCACACAAATGAAAACTGGTAAAATTTATAAAGTTTTGGTAGCAGGGATGAGTATAGCGGTTTTGTCTGCTTGTACTGACCTTGTCAATGAAGAAAAGGATTCGGTCGTCAACAAAGACGCTGATGGTGGTTTTGCCCCTGTGATTGTGACTGAGGCTTTGGCCTCTGCATATAAGGATTTGTCTACTTATTCCGATCAGGCTGGTATTTATGCTCTTGGCGAGCATACCACTGCTGAAATGATCCCGCCAACTCGCGGTGTTGACTGGGGAGATAACGGGGTTTGGCGTACATTGGACGCACATACTTGGGATGCTTCTCACTCATACATTCTGAGCGCTTGGAATGCGTTGAACCAGAGAGCGTACAGGTCAACCGAGATTATCGCATCGAACCCGACGGCAGTACAGAAAGCAGAAGCGCAATTCCTGCGTGCTTACAACATGTTTTGGGTAATGGATTATTGGGGCGTTGTTCCTTTCAGGGAAGTAACCCAGGGAGCGGATGAATTGCCAAAGGTTTTGACCAGAGCCGAAGCATTTGATTTTATAGTAAAAGATCTGGAAGAAGCACTTCCGGGCCTCCCAAAATCGGGCCCATCTGTGACCAACGGAACTGCCACCAAAGCAGCTGCTAATTTTTTACTGGCTAAACTTTATCTCAACAAAGCTGTTTACAAAAGCGCTGCACCAGAAGGTCCTTATACTTTCGACAAAGCAGATATGGATAAAGTAGTTGCCTATGTTGACGCGATCACTGCAGATGGTTATTCTCTTGAAAAAGATTATTTCACCGCATTCTCCGCCTCTGCTAAGACAGAACCTATCTTCGTCGTTTTGGAAGGAACTGCTCAAAACCGCTGGTTTATGACACTTCACTACAACCAGAACCCTTCCGGATGGAATGGTTTTTCTACTCTGGCGGATTTTTATGACACGTTTGAACCAAAAGATACCCGTATCGGAGCTCCCGCTAAAAAAGACGGTAAAGCTTATTCAGGTATCGGCACAGGTTTTCTTATCGGCCAGCAGTTTGATGATAAAGGCGCTCAGATTGTAGATACAAGAACTCAGAGACCATTGCAATTTACAAGGGACGTGCCTTTGGCAGGTGCGGCGACAGATAAGGGTATCCGGGTTATTAAATATCACCCAGCCAATTCCGGGAAATATATTTTAATGCGTTATGCTGAGGCCTATCTTATAAAGACGGAAGCGTTGCTTAGAAGCGGCAATGCAGCAGGCGCAGTAACGCATGTTAACGCGTTAAGGACGGCACGTGGAGCAACTGCACTGGCATCGTTGACAGACGAAACTTTGTTTGCTGAAATAGGAAGGGAATTGTACTGGGAAGGTGGAAAAAGAACCGCCGAAATCCGCTTTGGTAAATTTACGACTGGCGTAGGTGCTTCCGTAAAAGAACCTTACACAGTGCTTTACCCGATTCCGTCTGCCGCATTGGTTTCTAACGCAAACCTTGTTCAGAATCCAGGATATTGATTTTAAAAACTTTTTTATTGACAAAAATGCTCGATGCCTTCGAGCATTTTTGTTTTTTTACCCATTAGATGAAGCATTTAGTAACAACATTGCTGGCAATTGGAGTAATGGCTTTCACCATAAGCTCCTGCCAAAAGAAGAAGACAACTGACGCGCAAACCGAGCAGATTCTTCAATCACTGAAAGATAACCAGGCCAAGATCCTGATAAAGATTGACGGGAAAGAATTTTATGCCCCGGAAAGCGTTTTTACAGGACAATTACTGCTATCGGACCAGGCCCTCAACATGACATTGATGGATCAGTTTGAGGGAAAAACGATCCTGAACCTGGGCAAGGCAAAGTGGTATGCTGGCAACCCTATCGAGGACAATATCAATGCAAACAATCTGGTGAGTACAAATGTGAAAATGGGCAAGATTGTAGATGTTCAGAAAATGATTGGCGAAGGTTATATGATGGCGGACGGAAATATTGAAGCTCTCGAATACTCAAAGGATCAAATTGTATTTAAACTGACTGGCAAAGTAGGCAGGTACAGTGACTTTCAACAACCCGACAAATATCTGCCTTTGGACGGATTAATTATTTATAAAAAACCTGCCTTCAGTTTGGCAAATATCACTGAAAAGGAAGCTTTCAGCTCCTCGACGAAAAAATGACAATCAAAAATTTCAATCCCACTTTTGTGGGCATGATGAGTACCCTTCTCTTATTTTTCTTTTCCTGCCAGAAAACAGATAAACCAGCAGGTCTGTTTGAAGAAATGGAAGGATCCGAAACCGGAATCGATTTTGTGAATAAAATTGAGGATCGGGAAGACATCAATATTTTCAACTACCGGAATTTCTACAATGGCGGCGGAGTCGCGATCGGCGATATCAATAATGATGGCTTGCCTGACATTTACTTTACGGCCAACATGGGTGAGAATAAATTGTATCTCAATAAAGGCAATTGGAAGTTTGAAGATATTACTGCGAAAGCCGGCGTGGGTGAGCCCACGAAATGGAGCACAGGTGTAGTAATGGTGGATGTGAATGGTGATAACCTGCTGGATCTTTATGTTTGCAATGCCGGGTATCAAAAGTTTGTCAATAAGCAAGGTAATTCGCTATATATCAATAACGGAGATCTTACATTCACCGAATCCGCCAAGAAATACGGTCTGGACGAAACGGGTTACACTACACATGCAGCTTTTCTGGATTACGATCTGGACGGGGATCTGGATGCCTACATTCTCAACAATAGTTTTATTCCTGTAAATACACTTAACTACGCCAACGACCGTAATCTGCGGGCAAAGGACTGGCCTGTAAAGGATTTTTTGAAAGGCGGTGGTGCCAAGTTGCTGCGGAACGACAATGGCAAATTCGTGGATGTGAGCGAGGAAGCAGGTATTTATGGGAGCCTGATCGGTTTCGGTCTGGGCATTACGGTCGGCGATATTAACGGCGATCAGTACCCGGACATTTACATTTGCAATGACTTTTACGAAAAAGACTATTTATATATCAACCAAAAAGATGGGACTTTTTCGGAAGAGCTAGAAAAACGCGTAAAACACACCAGTCTGGCTTCCATGGGCGCGGATATGGCGGATATTAACAATGACGGTTATCCCGAGCTATTTGTTACAGATATGCTTCCCCGCGATGAATACCGCTACAAAACCACCACTTCATTTGAAAATCACTACCTATTTAATCTGAAAAAGGAAAAGGGTTTTTACAATCAATACATGCAGAACAGTTTGCAATTGAATAACCAGGATGGGACATTCAGCGAGATCGCCAATTATTCGGGGATCGCGGCCAGCGATTGGAGTTGGGGCGCATTGCTTTTTGATGCAGATAATGATTCCAAAACCGATGTATATGTCAGTAACGGCATTTACCACGACATCCTGGATCAGGATTTTATCGACTTTTTTGCCAATGAGGTAACCCAGAAAATGGTGATGTCGGGGGAAAAGCAAAATATGCAGAACATTATTGATAAAATGCCTTCGACGCCCATCGCCAATAATTTCTTCCATAATGAGGGTAACCTGCAGTTCAAAGAGCGGGGCGAAGAGTTTGGTTTTGGTACCAAATCATTTTCCAACGGCGCAGCTTATGCCGATCTCGATAATGATGGCGATCTGGATTTGGTTGTAAATAATGTTAATCAGCCTTGTTTCGTTTATCGGAATAAATCAGAAGGTCAGAAAGAGAAAAATCATTACATCAAGCTCAAATTGAGCGGCGAGGGAATGAATACCTATGCAATCGGATCCAAGATTGAGATCTACGCAGGCAATGAAATTTTAAGCAAGCAGGTTAACCCGGCCCGGGGCTTCCAATCCAGCACGGAATATCCGGTCACGATCGGTTTAGGCAAGATCAATGTCATTGATTCTATCCATATTATTTGGCCCAACCGGAAAATGACAAATGTGGTGAAGGTGAAGGCGGATACCACGCTGAATTTTTCCATCAAAAACACTGATCGGGAAATTATGGTACCTACACCAAAAAGCGGTTCGCTATTAAGTAATGTTGCTAAAACGGGTTTCGAGCCACATAAGGAAAACAAGTACGAGGATTTTTACAATGAGCGGAATATTCCGATGATGTTGTCCGAGGAAGGGCCCAAAGCTGCTATCGGTGATGTGAATGGGGATGGAAAAGAGGACATCTTTATTTGCGGTGCGAAAGGTCAGGGAAGTCAGCTTTATCTGCAAAAAGGCAACGGCTTTGTAAAATTTCCTCAGAAGATTTTCTCTGATCTCGCCGATATTGAGGATACCGCTGCTACCTTTTTTGATGCAGACGGGGACGGTGACCTGGACCTGGTGGTAGGAAGCGGCGGAAACGAAACGCTCAAAAGCAGTCCCGACCTGCCGACCCGACTTTATTTGAACGACGGAAAAGGGAATTTTACGATCAATACCCGCGCATTGCCGCCCAATGCGATGAATACGTCAGTGATCGCGCCAAACGATTACGATCAGGACGGCGATATCGACTTATTTGTGGGTAGCCGCAGCGTTCCGCGCGAGTATGGTTCCAGCCCGAGAAGCTATTTGTACCAGAATGACGGGAAAGGGATTTTTAAAGAAATTGGAAAAATTATTGCGCCTGAATTTACGGGATTGGGCATGGTAAGGGACGCCTACTGGGCAGATTTGGATGGTGATAAATCCAAAGAATTGATTGTTGCGGGTGACTGGATGGCGCCGGTTATTTTTAAATACAACAGAGGCAAATTTGTCAAAACTAACTCAGGGCTTGAATCATTTGCCGGTTTTTGGGGCTGTCTGAAAGTCACAGATCTGGACGGAGACGGCGATCAGGATATTGTTTTAGGAAACCTGGGCGAAAATTTTCAGTTGAAAGCAAATGCCGAGTCTCCGCTAAAAATCTGGATCAACGATTTCAATAAAAACGGAACGATTGAGAAGGTAATGTCCAAAACAGTTGACGAGAAAGATATGCCGATTTTGCTCAAACGCGAATTAACAACGCAGTTTCCGTTTTTGAAGAAAGAAGGCATTAAACATTCTGAATATGCGACCAAGTCGGTCCAAGACTTGTTTCCTGAAGATATGTTGCAATCATCGGTCCGGAAAACGGTCAATTATATGAAATCGGCCATTGCTGTCAATGATGGAAAAGGGCATTTCAAGTTGACACCTTTGCCCGAAATGGTGCAGATATCGTGTCTGAACGCCATCGAAAGCGAGGATGTTAACCACGACGGCAAGCCGGATTTGATTGTAGGAGGAAATTTCACCCATTTCATTCCGCAGCTTGGAAGTTTGGATGCCTGCCGCGGTAATGTGCTCATTAACAAAGGTAATATGCAGTTTGATGTGCTGTTGAGTAAACAAAGCGGCTTTGCGATTGATGGGGAAGTAAAGCAGATCAGCCCGATCACCATTCAAGGAGCACCGTACCTGATCAATCTGGTCAACAATGCGGCACCTGTGTTGTTCAAAGTCAACAAGCAATAAACTGCGATTATCTTGCTCAATATTCCTTCCATGCATTTCAATAAACTGATTATTCTAATCCTTTGCTGGACAGCCTTTTCCTGTTCCAAAAAGAAGGTTTTGCAGGATTATCAATTTGATTTACTAACCTCCGAAAAAACGGGCATTGACTTCTCCAATACGCTCAAACCAACCAAGGATTTCAACATTTTCTACTACATGTATTTTTACAATGGCGGTGGCGTTGGAGCGGGTGATCTGAATAATGACGGGCTTGTCGACTTATGCTTCACGGCGAATCAGGAATCCAACCGGATTTATCTGAATAAGTCGGGATTGAAGTTTGAAGATGTTACCGATAAAGCCAATTTCAAAGGAGGCAAGGGCTGGTCCAATGGGGTATCGATTGTGGATATCAACCAGGACGGCATGCTGGATATTTACATCAGCCAGGTCGGTGATTTTCAATCTATGAAGGGCCATAATCTGCTTTTTGTTTGTCAGGAAATTACAAAAGAAGGCATTCCGGTTTATGCCGAAAAATCAAAGGAATACGGAATGGATCTGGTCGTTTTTGGCACGCAGGCGATGTTTTTCGATTTTGATCTGGACGGTGACCTCGATATGTTCCAGCTGAATCATTCGGTACATCAAAACGGGACATTCGGTAGGCGGGCGTTATTTGAAAATACGTACCACCCGCTGGCTGGCGACAAACTTTTCAGGAATGACAGCGGAAAGTATGTAGAAATCACTAAAACGTCCGGTATTCACAGTTCTGTATTAGGTTATGGCCTGGGATTGGGCGTAGGAGATATCAATTTCGACGGCTTTCCGGATATGTACATTGGAAACGACTTTCACGAGGACGATTACCTTTATATCAACCAGAGAAATGGCGGTTTCAGGGATATGACGGACTCGTCGCTGATGCATACCAGTCAGTTTTCGATGGGCGTGGACATTGGGGACCTCAACAATGATGTCTTCCCGGAAATCGTGTCGCTGGATATGCTGCCTTCTGATTATGAAATTTTGAAAAAATCGGAAGGAGAGGATGTTTATAGCATTTTTAAATACAAGATCCGGCAGGGGTATAATTACCAGTTTGCGAGAAACAACCTGCAATTCAACAACGGAAACGGCACTTTCAGCGAGATTGGAATGTATGCGGGGATCCATGCGACGGACTGGTCGTGGGCGGCGCTTTTCTCCGATTTTGATAATGATGGGTTAAAAGACCTTTTCATTTCCAATGGCATTCCTAAGCGGATGAATGATACGGATTACATTAAATTCGTGTCGGATGATGTGGTTCAGGAAAAAATCAGGAATCAGAATTTTGACGAAAATGATCCTGGATTGGCGGATAAGCTGCCCGAAATCAAGCTGTTGAACAAGTTTTTTTCCAATCAGGGTGATTTAGCATTTAAGGATTTGGCCGGAGTGATCCGCAATGATAAAGTCTCCTATTCCAATGGGTCAGTATATGCCGATCTCGATAATGATGGCGATATGGACATTGTGACCAATAACATCAATGAAAAGGCATTTGTATATGAAAACCTGAGTGAGAAAAAGGCTGTTAAAAGCGATTTTACAAGATTATACCTCAAAGGAGCGCCTGGCAATTTGAATGCAATTGGTACCAAATGCCTGGTATTCAAAAAAGATAAGACATTATCCTTCGAAAAGTTTCCAGTCCGAGGTTTTCAGTCGAGCATGGAAATTCCTTTGAACATTGGTTTTGGGAAAAAAACGGAAGTGGATTCCATGCTAATCATCTGGCCGGACAACCATTATCAAATATTAAAACCGACTGATTTAAAGGATTCAATGTCAATTTCTTATAAAGCAAATCTTCCTGTTTTTGCCTATCAGAAATTCAAGGATAGCAAACAAAGCAAATCCTATTCATATGAAGATATCGCCGCCAAACTAGGCGTCGACGTCCGCCACGAGGAAAATAATTTCATCGAATTTGACCGCAATTCACTCATTCCGTTCGAAGTAACCGCAGACGGCCCGGCTCTTGCCATTGCTGACATTAATCACGACGGACTCGAAGATATTTTTGTAGGTTCTTCAAAGAAACTGCCTAACCATTTGTTTCTCCAGACCACCGCAGGGAATTTCAAAGAATCCCTGCAACCTGCTCTTTTACAGGATAGTACTTACGAGGAAGTTGATGCGGAGTGGACGGACGTAAATAAAGATGACCATCCGGATTTGATAGTGGCAACGGGAGGCAATGAATATGGCAACAATTCCGAATTCCAGATGCCGCGAATTTATCTCAATGATGGAAAAGGCAACTTAACCGTCAAATCAGATGCATTTTCAAAGATTTTTGTGACTGCTTCCTGCATTATCCCATTTGATTTCACGGGCGATGGCATCACCGACCTTTTCATTGGCGGTCGCGCCGTTCCGCTGAATTATGGCGAGGTACCTAAGTCCCATTTGCTGAAAAATGACGGCTTGGGCAAGTTCACGGATGTTACCCAACAATATGGGAAGGAATTGTTATCCATTGGATATGTCAAAAACGCGAAGCTGGCGGATATGGACAAGGATGGCGATCAGGATTTGGTGCTTGCTTTGGAATGGGATGGGATATGTATCATGCAAAACGATGGAAAGTCTTTTTCCAAGATAATGCTGACCGATAAAAAAGGCTGGTGGAATTTTGTCATGCCGTATGACTTCGATGGGGACGGTGATGTGGACATCCTGGCCGGAAACCTCGGACTAAACAGCCGACTCAAAGCAAATACCGAGCAGCCGGTGAAAACGTATATCAACGATTATGACGGGAATGGCCGGAAGGAACCGATCCTGACTTATTACCTGAATGCGCAGGAGGTACTTTTCCCGACCAAGCTGGAAATGGAAAAGCAGATTCCGATGATCCGTAAAAAGTACATTTATGCAACCGAATTTGCCAAGGCCAGCACGTCTGATTTGCTTGGGGAGGAGAAATTAAAAGAAGCCCAAGTTTTATATGCTGATTATTTTCAAAATGCAGTTCTGGTCAATGACGGCAAAGGGAATTTTCAGGTAAAAGCATTGCCATTCAAAGCACAATGGACGCCATTTTACGATGCACAAATTATCGATGCGAATGGCGATAAACTGCCGGACGTGCTGATTATGGGGAATTTTTACAATTGCAACATTCAAATGGGTCGCTATGACAGCGACTTTGGAACGGTACTTATCAATCGCGGCAACTGCAATTTCACGCCTGAACCGTTGAACGGTTTACAGGTAAAAGGTCAGGTAAAAAAGCTTCGGAAAATCAAGCTGAAAAATGGTGAGGCAATTGTTGCGGCCAGAAATGACGACAAGCTTGTAGTGATTAGCCGGAAGAAATAATTAGAAAGTAAAGTTATAAGCTATGGTCGCAATGGGAGCGGCGAAAATATTGAGCTTATAACTCTTGGTTACCGCGTTTTCTGTTTTGAAAAACACAGAATAGGCATTTTTTCGGGCATATACATTGTAGACAGAGAATGTCCAATGTCCCTGCCATCTCCTGTTCTTCATGCTCGGATTGTAGATATTCCACGCGAAATCCAGTCTGTGGTAATCCGGAATACGTTTGTTGTTTCGCTTATCGTAAAACGGATAAACATTATTCTGGTAATTGATAAATCCAATCGGCTCAGTATAAGGCCTTCCCGTGCTGTATGCAAATGTAAATCCAAATGAATTGTGGGTGTCTACGGTAATATCTAATGAAGCATTGAATGTATGCGGCTTATCGTAATTGGCTGGGTACCAGCCGCCCCGGTTAACCAGCTCGATCAATGCAGCGCCATTATCTACAATGTTGAGCGACCGGGCATAAGTGTAATTTGCCCAGCCTTTGGTGATCCCTTTCTTTTTGGACAACATTGCTTCCAGTCCATACGATTTGTTCCTTCCCTGGATCAATTGCGTTTCAGGGAAGCGCTGCAAAAGGAAATCCGCGCCGGGTTTGTAGTCAATGATATTATTAGCATTTCGATAATAACCTTCCAGAGAAACCTCGTAAATGTTATCGCTGAATGACTGATAATAACCGGCCGTAAACAAATTGCTGATCTGCGGTTTGATGTGCGTATCGCTTGTTTTCCAGCGTGAAGTCGGAATGGGCGTGGCAGTATTGGAAACCACCTGAATATACTGCCGCATCAGATTATAACCGAATTTAAGCGAAATCTGGTCGCTCAATGCATAACGCACGCCTAATCTCGGCTCAAAGCCTCCGTAAGCCTTGGTAACTTCTCCCTTACCAAATATGGTGGAATCTGTCACAGAAAACTCATCCCGCGGCTGGCCAGCAACATAATGCCGCACGACAGACTTTCCCACAGACATAAAATACGAATAGCGCAAGCCAAAGGAAACGGCAAATTTCTTCGAGAAATTGATTTCATCGTCGACATACCATGCCAATTCATTGGCTTTTTCGGTTGGGGTAGCGATTAAATTTACACTTTCACTGGCACCTGGATACAAAGTGCCAGGTTTGATCACATATTGCGTCGCGACCAGGCCGGTTTCGAATTTGTGATTGGAAAGCTGGTAGTTAATATTGGATTTCACCTGTCGCTGCTCCGTGGACGACCGTAATTTGACCACATTACCAGTAGACTTTTCTGATGTTCCAATGTCAGGGGCGTATTTTGCGTAAATAGCGGTGGTTTGCAGATTCAGTTTTGGCGAGATCACATGCAGCCAGCGCAGCATCGAATTGGTGGTAATGTGTTTGTAATAGGTATCGTTTCCAACAACATTAGGTAGGTTCGTCAGCAAGTCCGTTTTGAAATAATCGTCGCTGTAATAACCCATCCAGGTCAGCGTATTTTTGTTATTGATCTTAAAAAACGATTTCGCCGAAAGTTCGCCAAACCGGGCGCGGATGTTAGTCAGCTGCTTGTCCAGTTTTGGCAGAATAAAATCATTAAAAGCGCCTCTGCCTGCAATGTAGATGCCCAATTTGTCTTTAACAATCGGTGCGTCGATGAGTAACCTGTTAGAAATGAGACTAATCCCACCCGATATTTTCATTTTATCCAGATTCGGGTTTTTGGTAGAAATATCCAACACCGAAGCAACCCTACCGCCAAATCGCGCTGGAACGTTGCCTTTGTATAAGTCCAGATTATTAACCGTATTGGGTGGAATAACCGAAAACAGTCCAAACATGTGAGTAGGATTGAAAATGGGCGTGTCGTCCAATAAGATCAGCGTTTGATCCGTCGTCCCACCTCGGATATTAACCCCGTTTGAGGCTTCTCCCACACTGGAAACGCCAGGCAGCATTTGCAGGCTGCGCAGTATATCAAGCTCTCCAAATGCAGAGGGCAGCTTTTCCAAAGTTTTGATATTGATCTGCAATGATCCTAAAATCGGTTGCCGGATCGTCTGATCAAAACCCTTACTCGTAATGATCACTTCTTCCAATTGACTGGAAGTAGTGGTCATAAGTACATCAAAATGAACCATTTGCGTCCCATCTTTAATAAATTTACGAAAGGATTCATAGCCAACATGCCGGATCACAATCACATGATCCCCGGAAGGTAACTCCAAAGAAAAATTCCCTTTCTTATCAATCTTCGCCGCCGACCAATTGCGACGATAATCCACAATAATACTCGCATCAGGCAAGGGCGCCAAACTAGCCGAATCCCGAATCGTCCCCGTAACCATTACCCCCTGTGAAAATCCTGGTATTAAGGTAGTCAGTAATAAAAGCAAAATGTATAGTTTACTCATTCGTGTCTATTCGCGGTCCGCCGCGCGGTGCATTCGTGGCTAAAAAAGATCACTGCGTCCACTTCCAATCCTTCGGCAAAAACGGTGTCCTCGACCGACTATTTTTACAAATCGCCAAAGGAACATAAGGCCGCTCCGGCGACCGTTCTTCCAGGATCGGATCGCGGTTATGTACGGTTTTGAAAAGCTGGTTAAGCACCGCCGCATTCTTAATGTTTTTTCGCCAAAGCATGGTTTTATATTCGGCCACTGAAGAAGCCGTGAAAAAACCAATGATCAGTTCGTTCTTATCCTCTACATTCACCACATTACCCTGAATCGGAGCAGGCGGCGTATCCGCCAATGTCCCCGAATTAACAGCCTGATCCTGAATCAATTTCAAAAAGCGGTAAGCATTGGGCGTAAGGGAATTCTGCTGCAGATTTACAAGACAAGGATTAGATTGAAGCAATGGAATCCGCGCCACCATTTTATCTTTCTGGCTCTGCCCGTTGGTGTAAGTATCCGCGAAAATGTTGATATCGGTACTGTAAAAAATATCCCAGCAAAGATCTTCACAGGTATAATCGAAAATGTTATTCGGTTTCAATGTGAGGTCTTTAAAACAATCCCCATCCACGCCATTTTCAGTTTCAAAAAGATAATATTTCCCCTGATTGCAGGTAGTACAGGTTTTCTGAATTTCCCATAACGTCCATTGCCAGCGGTAAAAATTCTTTTCCCCTACCGGATCATCAAAATCAAGATAAATGTCGTTGCTAGGCGTGTATTCCCCGTAATATTCGGAAAGTCTGGGAATGCCTGTTGGGTTAAAAACATCATAAGCCCGCGTAACAGGCGTCACGGGCAACATAGTTTCAGAGGAAGATTCATAAGTTTTGCCATTCTCGGTCCGGAACTGGATCTGATAAGAATTACCCACTTTTCCTTTGAATGAGATAGGCAACTGATAACTGCCCGGATCGGTTTCGGTGAGATCAAATGATTGCGAGCCATTCACCACCACTTTCACTTTTGCATTGGAAAGCGGCAATGTTGAAAGCCCTTTTGTCCAGATCGTCTGCGTAAATTCCGAGCTCCCATTTTCTGCCTCAGGATTTGTTTTCGCCAATGTAATAATCTGCGGGCCATCCATATCCGTAACCACACCATCCACGACAATGTATTCTTTTGCGCTCCCAAAGTCAACGCTATAAGGCTCAACGCAGGCTGCCAGGCCGGTGAATAGGAGTGTGAAAATCAGGAAAAGCCTGTAATTCATAGGTTATTCAATAATTATTGACTTCGCGGAAAACTTTCCCTCCGCGTTTTTCAGTTTCAAAATGTAAAGTCCGTGCAAGTTTGTAACATCAACTTTGGAATTCAGCAACGCTCCCTGGGACTGCATTCCAAGCGGCTGCTGAAGAACATTCCTTCCGGATGAATTGAAAATTTCCAATGTATAATCTCCCGAGTAAGGAATTGTTGCTTTTACCGTTAATGGCGTTTGCGGCTGACTTGGATTCGGGTAAACCATCAATGTATTTTCATCAAAACGGCTCTCAATGCCTGTTACCACAGACAGACCATCTCGCAGAATGGTAATGGTTGACTGCGCTTTACAATCCCAATCGTAACGGATCTTCAATTGTTTGGCCAAGTGATCATAAAATGCAGATCCATTTTTAAAATCAGCAGACAGATAAACGACCGGAAACGGCTTACCATTTAATGTGACCGAAAGTGGGGGAGAAGTCAGGTTTTCAACTTCCAATAACATATTTCTTATCGTTAGCGATTGGGCATAATTCTTCCTTCTCTGGACTGTAATTTGAATGGTGTCTTCGGAAACATACCCGTTAAAATCAATCAGTTCATGCTTTCCATTTGCTAACGAATTACGATCTTTCCCATCGTCATGATACATCGTGAATGCAGAAACAGGAACAGAAATATCCTGAAAGAATTTGACAGATAAACTATCGGATGTATAGTAATCTGTTGATTTAATGGACGTTGAAGCCGACATTGGAATGAAGCTGCCTGCTTTGGCATAAACCGGAATGTCATTGACGGTAAGGTTCGGGAAAATGTTGGCATTGCCATTGAACGGCGCATTGTTCCAAAAATCAAACCATTTGCCGGGTGGCAAAACGACTTTTCGGGACGGCATACCATGCAAAAGTACCGGGGCGATCAGCAGATTTTCCCCGAAAAAATATTGGTCGTTGATGTTGCCCAATGCCCTGCTATTGGTGAAATAGTCCATCGGCATACAGATAGGTCTGCCTGAAACACTGTTTTTCCAGGAGAGCGAATAAATGTACGGGAGGAGCTGATAACGAATGTTGAGATACTTTTTTACGGTACTGTAAAAAGGCTCCGACAAATTAAACGGCTCCACATTGGACCTTTGACCATGTGATCTCAAAACCGGCGTGAAAGTTCCAAATTGGAACCAGCGCAGATCAAGCTCTTCATCTTTTTCCGTCTTGTCCGACATCGTCGCAAAGCCTCCCACATCCGAATGCATATAACCAATGCCTGACATCCCTGCCTGGATAATAATGGGTATTTGCAGGCGAAGACCTGCCCAGTAACGCGCCACATCGCCACTCCATGGCAGCACGCCATATCGCTGCGAACCTGCCCAGCCTGAGCGGGTGAGATTGAATAGCCGATCGTTTGGGAAATCTCTCTGATGTTGATCAAAGATATTTTTAGACCAGAACAAAGGATAAAAATTATGTATCTGAGACGCTGTTCCCAATGCATATAGGGCATCCATTGGGTCGTAATCCGGCTCAATTTTATCCGTCCACCAGCCTGCTACGCCCTGTGCGGCGAGCCTTTTGTATTGTTGCCAAAGCCAGTTTTGTGTGGCAGGTTTGAAAATATCAAGCAAGCCTACCGTCCCATTCCAGATATCCTGGGTGTAAGTCGAATTTGTTCCTGGTTTTTTGGCAAAAAGCGATAATGATTCAGCAACACGGAAATTGAACGATTTAGTCGTAATGTAAGGATCGGTGATCAGGATCGTTTTGACTCCTTTGGCTTTCAGTTTCCCAATCATATCGGTCGAATTCGGCCACTTTTGAGCGTCCCAGTCGAAGTTTCCCATGGTCGTTTCATCGCCGTACCAATACAGGTCCAATGCCAGCGCGTCCAGCGGGAAACCTTCACTTTGCAATTTTGTCACCGCTACGGTCGCCTCACTTTCATTTTTGTATCCGAATTTGGATTGGATATATCCCAGTGCCCAGCGCGGAGGCAAGGGTTGTCTTCCCGTAAGTAAAGTGTAATTTTCAAGGATTTCGTCATTGGTATCCCCATTAATAAGGTAATAAACCCATTTTCCTGCGCTTTGCGACTCAACCGTCATTCGGGTTGAATCGGTTGCACCCACATACACGCGCATTGCACCCGGCATATTACTATCAAACAGGATCCCATATTTGTGGGAAGAAACGAGGAATGGTACATTGAAACTTTGAGCCAACCCGGTCGCCTGATCATAATAAGCAAATTCCCAGGTATTGTAAAAGTCGAAAGCCTTGCGGTTGAGATCGGGGCCAAATGGACGGCTTCCTGCGCCGTGATACACATCTTTTGGATTAATTTCAAAGCCAATATTGACAGAATCCCGAACCTGCTGGAATCCTTTTACTTCTTTGATTTTAATCTCATTACCATCTTTCAATGCAACGGAAAGCGGAAACTTGTTGATTTCCAGCGTGCATTTTTCCAGATTGATCAAAATGGCCGTTTTTGTTTCTATAATATTGTCCGGAACGTAGGATGGCAACAGGACAACGGTATAGGAACTGTTAAGAGCGGTTTTTCCGGAAGGAATGGTTTCAATCCTGAAAATATCGCGGGTAAATGTGGTGATTTTTAGATTTCCCCTGCTTCCGCGGATCAGCAGGGTTTGTTGTAATTTTTGGTAACTGATAAAATCGCCCGCTCCCTGCCCAAACGACGCTATACTTTGCAGGCAAAAGATCAGGACAAAGAAGTATTTGTATTTCATAAACTTAAATCGACCGGACCCAGCCCCTCCATCCTAAATTTAAGTCAAATAAAACAAAATTACCTTCCTATTGTTTAATTATTTATGCCCGGAAAAGAAGGGATGATGGCTTTATATTTCGAACAAAAAGGAAATTTGTGCGGCGAGCTGACGAAAATATTGATCGTACCTGTATCGGAAGCTGGTGTCAAATTCGCCAAAGACTTCGCTTTTTTGAGGCGTATTATTCACCTCATTTTCATTCTGAGGCCGCCGAAGTATTTTTGTATACATGCCACGCGAATATTTGCCCGAAACATCGACGAGCATATTGCGGCCGATTCTGTGTTTCAGGCCAAAACCACCTTCTATTGAGACCAGGTAGTTTTTTAGTGGTGAAGTTGATGTGCGAAAAATAAAAGTCTCTGTCTGAGGATTAGTATTTGTGAACTTCGCCGACAGGGTAAGCTTATTTTGGGTCATTATCGCAATTCCAGGGCCTGCAAAGGCATATACTTGGAGACGACTCTCAGGATTCAATACATACTGTAACGCAAGATCGAAATGAATGCTTCGAAATGAATAACCATTTAACTTTACTTTTGGGTCAAATTTTTCGGGTATCAAAATTGAAGCATTACCCTGAATTTTATAAAAACCGACATCATCGATAAATAAATCGCTGTGGGAAACGCTGTTGCGAAGGATACCGAGGCTGATGAAGATTTTAGGAAATAAACCTACACCTGCCTGGATTCCAAAAGGAAGGGAATTATCACGGTAAAATTTACTCTTAACCCAGTTGAAATTACCGTTCCGTGCAAATGCTGCTGTTTCTAGGGCGGTTCGATTACTAGCAAATCCGACATTTGGCCCGATATAGAAAGATTTTTGGGCATTTGATTTTGAAAAGTAAGATCCCAAAACAAAGCATATCAGCAACAGCCTTAAAAAGGTCATAGTAATCGATAATTATTTCATCTAATAAATCGTAGTGACCGCAGATATACCCTATTGTGGCCAATAATTATTCTACATACTCTCAGTCTTCCCACCATCAACCGGCAAATTGACCCCACTGATACTGCCCGCCGCCGGACTGCATAGAAATGCGACTGCCGCCGCAGTTTCTTCGGGAAGCGTAAATCTTCTGATTGGAATACTCTCTTTCATTTGATTTGCAATTTCGTCGACGGACTTACCGGAAGCTTTGCTTCGCATTTCCAGAACGCTATCCAGACGAGATGTTTCCGTGAATCCGGGAAGTACATTGTTGCAGGTAATGCCATATTGGCCAAGTTCAAGCGACAGTGTTTTGGACCAGCTTGCTACGGCACCGCGAATGGTGTTTGAAACCCCCAATCCCACAATCGGCTGCTTTACGGAGGTGCTGATAATGTTCACAATCCTCCCGTAACCTTCCCTTTTCATCGACGGCACCACAGCCTGTACGAGAATCTGGTAATTAATCAGGTGCATCTGAAAAGTTTTCAAAAATTGATCTGTTTCTGCTTCAATGATGGGGCCGCTGCCGGGTCCTCCTGTATTATTGACGAGGATATGCACCTCGGGACAAAGGCGGAGGTAATTGTCAACAGCCTTTTGAACATGCTGATTATCAGCGAAGTCAGCGACAATGTACCGATGCAGCTGGCCAGCCGAGATATCCAGTAGCTCGACCAGTTCGCGCAGTTTCTCTTCATTTCTGGCAACCAGTGTAACATTGGCTCCAAGCAATGCCAATTCTATCGCCGATGCGAGCCCGATTCCCTGGGTGCTTCCACAAACCAATGCCGTTTTTCCGGTCAGATTAAGGTTCATAATTTTTTGTTTTTAATGGTATTTATAAGGCGGTATTTCAAGGATTTTAGATTTTTTAACTCCAAACTTCGCACATTTTTCGGCTATCTTTGCGGTTTATTTTTCAAAATAAGCAGTTGAAATGTCTAAAAAAATCCAATCCGCGCTGATTTCTGTGTACTATAAGGACGGCCTTGAACCGCTTGTCCGCCTGCTGCACAATGAGGGCGTCAAACTGTATTCTACCGGCGGCACTCAGACTTTTATTGAAAATTTGGACATTCCTGTAACCGCTGCGGAAGAACTTACAGGGTATCCGTCCATTTTTGGCGGAAGGGTAAAAACCCTGCATCCGGCCATTATGGGAGGGATCCTTTATCGCCGCGATGATGCCGGAGATGTTGCCCAAGCGCAACAATATAATATTCCTGCCATTGATATGGTCATTGTCGATCTATATCCTTTTGAAGAAACCCTGGCGTCGGGTGCCGGTGAAGAAGATATTATTGAGAAAATAGACATCGGGGGCATTTCCCTCATCCGCGCTACTGCAAAGAATTTTAAAGATACGCTGATTGTTTCTTCGCGCATTCAATATGCAGAAGTGGTCGAATTACTGACAGCCAAAGCGGGATCTACGGATCTTGAAGACCGTCGCCATTATGCAGGTCTGGCATTTTCGATTTCTTCCCATTATGATGGAGCTATTAATGTATTCTTTACATCTGGACAAGAAAAAACAGATAAAGAACTGTTCGATTTCAAAAGCTTGTCGTCCCAACCCCTGCGTTATGGTGAAAACCCACACCAGAACGCCAGGTACTATGGCGACCTGGACGGGATTTTTGACAAATTACATGGTAAAGAGTTATCCTATAACAACTTGGTTGATGTTGATGCCTGCGTAAACCTGATCGATGAATTTGCTGGCGGCGACCCCACGTTTGCGATTATTAAACACACCAATGCTTGTGGGATCGCTACGGCGGCTACTGCCAAAGAGGCTTACGACAATGCATTAGCTTGTGATCCTGTTTCCGCTTTTGGCGGCGTGGTGATTACCAATGTCAAGGTGGATCTTGCGACAGCTCAGGAATTGAACAAGCTGTTTATGGAAATCCTGATTGCCCCTGAATATGAGGACGAAGCGTTAGAGCTTTTGAAATCAAAAAAGAACCGGATTTTGCTGAAACGCAACCAGGTAGATCTGCCTCAGATTATGTTTAAAACCATTTTAAATGGGGTACTTGTTCAGGATAAAGACCTCTCGGCGGAGGTTGCGTCGCAATTCACAACCGTAACTGAAAAAGCGCCAACGGCAAATGAGCTGACTGCGTTGGAATTTGCATTGAAAGTCTGTAAGCATACAAAATCCAATACGATCGTTTTAGCAAAAGAAAACCAGCTTTTGGCAAGCGGTACCGGCCAGACTTCCCGGGTAGACGCATTGAGACAGGCTATAGATAAAGCAAATGCATTTGGTTTTGACCTGAATGGCGCAGTAATGGCCTCGGACGCTTTTTTCCCATTTCCTGATTGTGTAGAAATCGCCAAATTAGCGGGTATCACTTCGGTAGTACAGCCGGGCGGCTCCATTCGTGATAAAGATTCGATAGAATATTGTAATGCGAATGGGGTTTCAATGGTCACTACTGGAATTCGGCATTTCAAGCATTGATATTCCCTTTGAAAAACCCACCTCCAATCAAAAAGCTCATCCTCCGCTCCGGAAAGCTTCTGTTGATTGGAGTTTCTGTTTTGGCAGCAAGCCTCTTCATCTTATATCCCCAAATCTTTTATTGCGAGCTCATTCGCTTCTCTGGTTTTAACTCCGAAAATGACAGTGTTTATTTTAGCCCTGAGATAAACAAAAAGCATTACAAATCGCTAAAAAACATTATCCTGCTTTCAGAAGCCCGTATCGACTCATTTTATTCGGGAAGAATGTCCAGGCCGGTTATTATTCTTTGCAATAACCCACAAGAATATGAACGCTATTGCAGCAGTACGGAAGGCGCTGGCTGCAGTTTGGGAACGCCCTGGCGAGATTCCTTTGTGATCCTGAATTCTCAGGGAATCAATGCAGACGTGATCAGCCACGAAATGAGCCATGCCGAGTTACTGGCTCAACTAGGCTGGTGGAAAACCACAATGCAAATTCCACAATGGTTCAACGAAGGAATTGCGCTAATGCTCGACCGCCGGTTTGTCGCCAACCCCGACCCGGCTGAGCGTTATCTTGAATACATGGACGAATGGCAATACTACACCCGTGGCGGCCAGGAAATATTAGAACTCGACAACATTGCTTCGATCAAAGGATTCTTCAATGGCAGCCCGCAGGATGTGATGCTCGCGTATATGTCGTCCGGGATGGAGGTGTCTTACTGGCTTACCTTGTCAGGAAATGCAGGGTTACGCAATCTGATCCGCAGAATGGATGCCGGAAATAGCTTTGAGAAATCGTATAAGAATGCGGAAATAAAGACGCGGATCAGTTACTATAGGAAATTACCCTCCAATCCCCTTCGTTTACCAGATTCTGCAAAGATATTACAGTAAAGCTTCGCAAATATTTAATTGTACAAACAAAAAAGGCACTTGTACTATTTTCGGAAAATAATGTACCTTTCGTTTTATACCGTTAACCTCATCCATTCATCTATTTTATAATTTGAAATGCAGCAATTACAAACCCTGGATTATATTGTCTTCTTCTTCTACTTCATTTTAGTCTCCGGTTACGGTTATTGGATTTACCAGCGAAAAAGATCTACCGTTGCGTCTACCAAAGACTTTTTTCTCGCAGAAGGCTCCCTTACCTGGTGGGCGATCGGGGCGTCGTTAATCGCTTCTAATATTTCCGCAGAGCAATTTATCGGCATGTCCGGGAACGGATTTTCCATGGGTTTGGGGATTTCCACCTACGAGTGGATGGCAGCAGCAACGCTTGTGATCGTGGCTGTTTTTTTTATGCCGATTTATCTGAAAAACAAGATCTACACCATGCCCCAGTTCCTCAGCCAGCGGTACAACCCTACGGTGAGCCTGATCATGGCCGTTTTCTGGCTGGCGCTGTATATTCTGGTTAACCTTACTTCCATTTTGTATTTGGGTGCACTGGCAGTTTCTGGTATTTCAGGCCTTGATTTTCAGTTTTGTATGATTGCATTGGCCGTCTTCGCCATTATCATTACGGTTGGCGGGATGAAAGTGATCGGTTATACCGATGTGATCCAGGTATTCTTCCTAGTAATCGGAGGTTTGGCAACTACTTATCTCGCGGTGAACCTTGTTTCCGGTGCTGATGGCATCGATGGCGTATTAAGTGGGATTAAGATGATGCGCGAAAATCATGACGACCACTTTCATATGATCTTCCCGAAGACCAGTCCTTTTTATATGCAATTACCCGGTCTGGCGGTTCTGCTTGGCGGTATGTGGATTGTGAATTTAAACTATTGGGGCTGTAATCAGTACATTACCCAACGTGCTTTGGGTGCGGATTTGAAAACTGCGAGAAACGGTATCCTGTTCGCAGCGTTTTTAAAATTGCTGATGCCTGTGATCGTGGTATTACCTGGTATTGCCGCTTATGCATTGTACAGCAAGGGAATGTTCCAGGCCGAAATGCTTGGCGCTGATGGTTCTATTAATGCAGATAAAGCTTATCCTGTGTTGCTCAATCTACTTCCTGCCGGACTAAAAGGGCTTTCTTTCGCTGCCTTAACTGCCGCGGTAGTTGCTTCGCTGGCCGGTAAGGCCAATAGTATTTCAACAATTTTTACCCTTGATATTTTTAAAAATTACATTGGCAAGAACGCCGATGAGAAGACACTCGTAAAAATTGGGCGTTTGGTAGTAGTGATTTCAATGATCCTGGCGATTCTGGTCTCACCTTATATGGGAATAGATAAAAAGGGGGGATTCCAGTTTATCCAGGAAATGACCGGGTTACTTTCTCCGGGGATTTTCGCTTCGTTCATTATGGGTTTCTTTTGGAAGCGGACGAACTCGGCAGGGGCTTTATTTGCGATTGTCGGCGGCTTTCTTATTGCACTCGCGATGCATAACAATTATTTCCCATTCGCCGACTGGACCCAGGTTCCGTTCCTGGATCGTATGGGCCTTGTATTCTTGATCTGCGTTGCGGTAATGTTTATTCTCGGCTTGGTATTGCCCGACGAAAAGAAAGGTTTGGCTATCGACGCTTCCATGTTCATGCCACATCGCACTTTTGTGATCGGCGCGTTGGTTGTGCTGGCGATTATTATCTTTTTATACAGCCATTTCTGGTAGAAATTCCGATATCGTTCAAACAAAAATGGCCCGATATCGGGCCATTTTTGTTTGAGAAAACTTGCTATTAAGCTTCTTCTTCGATCACTGTAATCTTCTGGATTTTATCTCCCTGGCGAAGCAGGTCTACGGTATCAACACCTTCGACTACTTTTCCAAAACAAGTATGATTTCCATCTAAATGCGCCGTGTTAGTGCGGCTGTGACAAATGAAGAACTGAGAGCCGCCCGTATCACGGCCAGCATGGGCCATAGATAAAACACCGCGATCATGGTATTGATTACCACCGCTCAGCTCGCATTTGATCTTGTAACCAGGGCCTCCACGGCCAGTACCCGTAGGATCACCACCCTGAACCATGAAGTCAGGGATAACACGATGGAAAATTAATCCGTCGTAAAAGCCTTTTTTAGAAAGGTCAACAAAGTTTTTCACTGCAATAGGCGCATCCTGATCGTAGAATTCAATCAGCATGGTCCCTTTATCGGTGATCATTTCCGCTTTTGTCATATTTAAAGAGAGTATTTGGTAAATGGAAAGTTGTTTCAGGTGTGAAACAGGAACGTTATAAAAACACAAAGAAAAGAATAGTGTATCCTTTTCTTTGTGTCGCTTTTAAATAAAATAATGATGGTTATGAGTCCGACGAGGATTTTGCCAATTGGATCTGGGCTTTTTTCTCCTCCACTTTAAAATCGGCAAGACGGTCGACCACGTCCCCGCTTCCCCATTCCCGGCTTCTTTCCGGATTAGAGAACCATTCTTTTACTGCAAGCAATTTGTAGATATACCTTGCTGTTTCTGAATTTAAACGAAGTTTGAAATAATCATCCTTGTTCTGCGAGTCCATTTTATTTTGGATGTGGGTTGGTCCTGCGTTATAGGCAGCAGCTACCAATGTCCATGATCCGAGCTGGCGGTGCAGATTGCGAAGGTACTTGCCCGCAGCATGTGTCGATTTGGTGAGATGTTTGCGATCGTCCCTGGTGTCATTAATTACCAGTCCTAATGCTTTTGCGGTACCAGGCATCAGCTGCCAGTACCCTACTGCACCTTTTCGTGACGTAACATCGTCATTCATGGCGCTCTCTATCAGAGGAATATATTTGAAATCGGCTGGTACTCCGTACTTTTTTAGAATGGGTTCAATAATCCGCATTCTTTTTTTTGTCGTGGTCATCAGCTTACGAAAGGTGGGGTTGTCGTAATTTCTGATCATGGTTTGATATCGCTCGGCAATTCGAAGCTCCGTTAATGGGATGGCTTCGCCACAGAAGTCAATAGCAAGAAGATCTGAATCTATAATAGTAATTTCTTTCAGTTCCTTCTTTTCCACCTCCACCTCGCTCACGGGTGATTCCCCCATTATTGCAATTGAGAAGGCCATAAAGATAAGTCTAATCATTCATTTGATATTTCGTGAAACATATGATTTAGGGCTTTGCCCAAAGTGCAAAGATAACGGAGTTTGTATTAAAAAAATTTCATTTTTGAGTAAAAATCTGATTTATAGGCAATTATAAAAAGATTTGTAGTATTAATTCAATATTTAGCGATTTGGTGTTTCACGGCGAAGGCTTCGAAAATCCTTGTTAACCGAGCGAAAATTGAAATTTTGATTGGGAAAAACATCTTGTCGCCAAATGTAAACCCTGAATAAAAATAGGATTTTATCGAGATAAAGTTATTTATGGATAACCTTTTGAGTTGATAATCAGATATTTACGAAAATTTTCATGCTTGAAAATGCCGCATTCTCAGCAAAAAGTCAAAAATTTTGTAAGAACTTGTGTAGAAGAAGAGTCTATATGAGGAATATTTTTTGAGTATATGATGTATTAACTTGCGAATTCCGACCGCATTTTCATCTTTATGGTTACTGTTAACGAGGCTAAGCAGAAAGTTATTGCCAATAGCAAGGTTCTATCAATCGAAACGAGAGGTCTCGCGGATGCTCTGGGTTATGTTCTGGCTGAGGACGTTATCGCGACCATTTCGTTGCCTTCGTTCCGGCAATCTTCCATGGACGGCTATGCAATCATTCACACAGATATTGTTAAAAATGGGACAATCCTGAAACTTACTGGCGAATCAAAAGCGGGGCAAACGGAAGTTTCTGAGATGATTAGCGGAAATGCGATCCGGATATTTACAGGCGCGCGGGTTCCCGCAGAAGCTACGGCTGTGATTATGCAAGAGCATACGTCATTGGTTGAAAATGAAATCGTTATCAATGAATTCCCGGTATCAGCTGGGAAAAACGTGCGGGAAATTGGCAGACAAATCAGTGAAGGTGCGGTAGCATTAACTCAGGGTACTTACCTCTCTCCCGGAAGTATCGGCTTTTTGCAGGGCATGAATGTTAACCAGGTGACAGTATTCAGAAAGCCGAGAATTGGCTTGCTATTAACAGGCGATGAATTGCTTAAAGTGGGCGAGCCCTTGGTTGCGGGGAAGATTTACGAGTCAAATTCGGCCATGCTCATTGCAGCATTATCGCAGGAAGGCATTTTTGATATTGAGTTAAAATACGCAGACGATGACCTGGATTCTACTATTCAAGCGTTCAAGGAATTGACCGAAAACAATGATGTGATCCTGGCTTCAGGTGGAATTTCAGTCGGCGATTATGATTTTGTGGGTGTTGCTTTGCAGGTAATCGGCGCCGAACAGGTGTTTTACAAAGTGAGGCAGAAGCCTGGTAAGCCGCTGATGTTTGGGAAAAGGGAAGAAAAACTATTTTTTGCGCTTCCTGGGAATCCTGCTTCATCGCTTGTTTGTTACTATGAGTACGTGCTTCCAGCCATCAGGATCATGACCGGGCGAAAAGATCCTTTTCTCAGATCCTTGAAACTGCCCAGTAAATATGCATATTCGTTTGACGGTGAGCGGGATGAATTTTTGAAGGCGCTTGTCGAAGGTGACGAGGTAATGCCATTAGACGGACAGGAATCGTTTGCATTACGCTCGTTTGCTGTTGCTAATGCCATTATTTACTTACCGGTAAGCCAAAGTAAAGTGGAATCGGGAGAGTTGGTGGAAGTTCATCTGCTTCCTTTTTGAAATATTAATCAAAATTAAGACATGAGTGTTCATATCACATACTTTGGAATGCTGGCAGAAATGGCCGGTCAGGCTGACGAGGTTTGGACAATGGATGAGCAATTGACGGTAGGTAAGTTCCGCGGTTTGTTGTTGGAGAAATATCCTTCCATGCGTGAGAAGAAATTCAAGATTGCCGTTAACCAAAAAATTTCGGAGGATTTTGTACCTATTGAGCTAGCAGCTGAAATAGCGGTATTGCCGCCATTTGCAGGCGGTTAATATTGACAATCATTAAAACATGTGAATGGAAAAGATCCATAAGCCTAAAAAAGTATTTGTGCAGGGCCCGATAAGTCCGGACTTTGTATCAAAGTCCATTGCCAGCCATCAGTCCAAAACGACGATTGGTGCACATGCTATTTTCCTTGGACAAATCAGGGCCGATCAGAAAGATGAGGGAATTGTAACGGGCATTGAATACTCCGCTTATGAAGAAATGGCTGAAAAAACCTTTCATGCAATTCGTGAAGCGGCTTTCGCCAAATTTGAGTTGACATGCCTGCACATTTACCACAGCCTTGGCATCGTTCCCACTGGTGAGATCAGCCTTTTTGTCTTTGTATCCTCCCCCCACCGCCGCGCCGCCTTCGAAGCATCCGAATTTATTGTAGAAGAAGTCAAAGCCAACGTCCCGATTTTTGGAAAGGAATTGATTGGGGATAAAGGAGAGTACGTTTGGAAGGAAAATGGATGATGAACTTCGGCCGTCGGCCATCAAAGGCTGACGTACATTCAATCATTCACTCATTCAAAATTCACTCATTAACTAATGGTCGACATTACCCATAAAACCAATACCCTGAGAATTGCAACCGCGCAGGCCATTGTCCAGGTGAGTAAGCCCGAAACGATTGCAGCTATTGAAAGCAGAAATGTCCCAAAAGGGGATGTTTTTGAAATGGCCAAAGCGGCGGGATTTTTGGCGGTAAAAAAGACTCCGGACCTCTTGCCGGATTGTCATCCGATACCTATCGAGTATACTGCTGTAAAATATAGGATTGAGGAATTGACTATCATTATAGAACTAACTGTCAAAACAATATACAAAACAGGCGTCGAAGTGGAGGCTATGCACGGTGCATCCGTGGTGGCACTGACCATGTACGATATGCTCAAACCCATCGATAAAGGTATTGAGATCAGGAATATCAGGTTATTGGAAAAAAAAGGCGGAAAAAGTGACCGGAAAGCTGTACCTGAACATCTCAAAATCGCGGTAATTGTTTGTTCAGACAGCATCTCGAAAGGAATTGGAGAAGATAAATCCGGCAAAAAAATTATCGAAAAATTGGAAACGATAAAGTTGTCCGTGCAAGACTACAGTATTGTGCCGGATGATAAAGTGAGCATTCAGGAAAAGATAAGTTCACTTTGTGCAGCCGATTATCAAATGGTTTTAATTACGGGCGGAACCGGCCTGTCGCATCGGGATGTTACCCCAGAAGCGGTTGCCGAATTACTCGACCGCGAAATTCCCGGAATAGCCGAAGCTGCACGGAGCTACGGACAGGAAAGAATTCCAACTGCCATGCTTTCGAGGTCCGTTGCAGGTTTTGCAGGAGAAACATTCATTATCACGATGCCCGGTAGCACAGGCGGCGTTATAGAATATATGGATGCCCTTTTTCCACAAGTTTTGCATGTTTTTAGTGTTTTGGAAGGAAACAAGCATTGATAATTTTGAAAGTATAAAATGTCATTACCGATAGTTGACACATTTGGACGTAAACATACTTATCTGCGCATTTCGCTGACGGATAAGTGCAATTTGCGTTGCACCTATTGCATGCCCAAGGAGGATATGCAGTTTATGCCTTCCAAATGGTTGATGCAGGCCGATGAAATACAGGCATTGGCTGAGATTTTCGTGGATATGGGTGTTGACAAAATCCGGCTTACCGGCGGTGAACCGTTGATCAGGAAGGATGTTGGACAAATTATCGAAGAATTGGGTCAATTGCAGTCTTCCCTTACGTTGACTACCAATGCGGTTTTTGTTGACCAGTTTATCGGCACGCTAAAAAACTCTGGGGTTCGCTCGCTGAATGTCAGTCTGGATACATTACAAGAAGAGCGGTTTTACGCAATTACAAAACGCGACCATTTTAGCAAAACATTAAGTAACATCAGGCTTTTACTTGCAGAGGGTTTTATTGTGAAAATCAATATGGTCGTCATGAGAGGCGTGAACGATGATGAAGTGAATGACTTCGTCGGACTTACGCTCCGTGAACCCAACCTGCACGTGCGTTTCATTGAATTTATGCCCTTCAAGGGTAATCAGTGGGATATGTCTAAAATTATTTCCTATGCTGATTTACTTACTTCCGTTAAAAGTGAATACGACTTTGTACAGCTGGCAGGAGATTCGCATGATACGGCACATACTTTTCAGGTAAATGGAGGTGCGGGAACATTCGGTATTATTGGAACTATAACCCATCCATTTTGCGCCGGTTGCAACCGCATTCGCCTTACTGCTGATGGAAAACTAAAAAACTGTCTTTTCGATACGTCCGAAATCGACCTTCTGACACCATTACGACAGGGTAGTGATGTGCGTGACCTCATTTATTTGCATTTCCACAAAAAACATTTTGCATATGGCGGCCATGTCAATTTTTCCGAGAAGCAGGCCAAATCTGAGTATGAGCAAAACAGGAATATGATAGCAATCGGGGGCTAAACCATTCGACCCGTGAATTTAGCCGTCTAAATATTGTATGCAACATGGCCTGAATAGGTTACATCATTGGTGAAAATCTCAATCCTTTTTACCAATCAAACCTTTGAAAGCCATGCAAAACTTGATGAAAACTCTTGCTATTGGAGCATTTGCAATCCTGACGCTGAACGACAATCTCTCAGCAGCACCCATTGAACTTAAAGAATGTAAAAACAATACCTGTGAGAAATTCAGGGTAGGGATGTACCGCGTTAATGACACGGTTACAATGAATCTTTTGATAGAAAAGGAAAAAGGAGATCGCCTGGCTATTCGGCTGCTGGATCAAAAAGGGAAGGTTTTGATGGAGGATATCGTACCAAGAAATATAGATAAATTAGGCAGAAAGCTGAATTTCTCTGAGATAGAAGATGGCATTTATACGTTGGAAGTGGCCAACGGTACAGAGAAGGTGGTGAAAAGTATTTACTTATCTACCAGTGAAGTTCGTGAAGTAAACCGCACGTTGGTTGGAGTTAATTAAGGTTCAAAATGATCTGCCAGACGGATGCAGCATTCGTCTGGCATTTACTCGTTTGCTTCACTTCCGTGCGGTCTCTGAATAAATTTTCCCCAGAGTAAATCAAAAGTAATTTTCACCCAAATCAGAATACAGGGCACTGCTTTGATCACATAGGGTTTCATCCATTCGTTTCTCACAAATTTTGGAAAAAGATCGGTAGGAGATAATGTGGTAAAGACAAACGCCAGCACCAGTAAAATGTAGTTCTCTTTGGAGGGATATTGCGAATAATACCACAATGCCACACCGCCGATTGCAATAATGAAGGTTGCAGACTCGGCCCGATGGTTGAAAATAACCACCCAAATGAGGATGGAGGAAAGTATAAGGGTCCGGAATACGAAATTTTGATATTGTTTAATTCTTAAAAGCGGCAGACAGAATAAAAATACGCCAGCAACGCTAACATATGTTTTATTAATATTCCAGCCAAACCATGTTGTTAGCCAGCGTGTTACAGACAACCCAGCTGAGAAAGATTGATCATCGGATAAGAGACTAGCCCAGCTTTTATAGAGAAAAATAAATTGGTCACGATCAACAACTACGAGAGGCAGGAGTGTAAAAATCACAGCCCAAAATGCCGTTGTGTAAGTCAGTTTGAGTTTGTTGGGATAAAGTAAGTAAAGCGCCAGGCCGACAATGCCAAACAGCTTGATGAAGATTGTCGAAACCAGGCATAGCGAGGCCATCCAGTATTTCCGTCTTTCCAAAAAGCCAAATGTAAATAGCATTAAGCCAGCCATTAGTGCGTTACTCTGCTCATTCTGGACGGTGGTAAGCAATTCCACCAGCATAAAAACAAATATCAATCCTTTGGTGCGGATATCGGTTCTTGGCAAATAATAAACCGAGGAAAAGAGGACGACTGCATTAATAATGTTCCAGAGTGAAAGTCCCAGGACATCAGGGAGCACTGCTAAAATTCCAAAAATTAACGCGAACGTTGGGCTGTATTTAAAAAAATCACCCTGCTCATCCAAAAAAGGCAAATACAAATCCTTGTCTTGAATCAGGTGAAAAAAGGATAGCTTGAAAATGATGTAGTTGTTATAAGTGGTGTAAAGTTTCCCTCCTTCAACGAAACTTTTCAAGCCTCCAAAATAGGATTGCAAACTTGCAAACAGCGCAATGCTGAAAAAAACAAAAAGTATAGCCCGGGGATTTACTAAAAAGCGGTTAATGGCATTCATATAGTACTATGAGAAATTATTTCAATCGCTTATCAAAATGGATTGGCTCAACTTTAATAATCCGGGCAGCACGATGTTCCTGATGAGAAGGATTTAAAAGGTAATTGTATTCATCGGAACTTTGGGCGGATGGGACTTTCAAAATCCAGTAAGCGCCTTCTATAATCCAGGTTTCTGTGATATCAGCCAAAGCGTTGGAAAATGGAAAATCCCACCAATTATCCGGAAGTTCTGCGGAAATAATCTCTTTCACCTCCGCGGTATCGGGAATTTCTATGGTAACCAAAACCTGATTTTTAGGGATTACAGGTGAATTTGCCAGAATTTCAAGTTTTGATAAAGAGATATGCTCGGAAGTGTATAGTATCCGCGTTCCCTTGAAATGCCACCGCCCGCTCGTGTAAAGACAGCCAATTCCCGAAAGATCATTTGCATAAACAGGTGATGCGATACGGTAGAGGCGCATGCTAGGAGAAAATTCCGTGCTCTATTCTGAACAAGACATTCAAAATCTCCTCTCGGCCAATTGAATAACTGAGAAGTTCAATTGGCTTTTTACTTCCTAGTGCAAGGATTGGGCTGTTGAGCCAGACTTTAAGGTCATTTTCGTTTTCGAAAACATCGAGGCCTTTGGCAATGATTTTGGAAAGATCAACTACTTTTTCGCTTTCTCCCGCAGATAATGCAGACTGACTTTTAATTCGGCGTTGAAAAGTGCTCTCAGACAAATTAAGCATTTGACTGAATTGTTTATTGGAGAGCTCCAATTGCTTTTGAATCCGTTGGGCCACTGAAATAGGAAATCCCTTTTCTGTAGCTGCAATAAAAGACAAAAAGCTATCAATAGGCTGCCTGAAAGCTTTTTGTCCTCCTAAAACATCTATAATTTGTGTCGGCATACTGTCAAATGATTGGACTGCAAGAGTCATTTGACAGTAAATTTAACAAAAGAAATTGATAATTGAAATGGTAAGTTATTTCATATACCCCATCGCCCTCAACCACCCTTCCATAGCCGCTGGCCAGCCTGCCAGCGAGCCTTTTCCTTCTGTGCGCATGCCGTAACCGTGGCCGCCACTTGGGTATAAGTGCATTTCAGCAGGGATTTTAAACTTTTTTAGAGCGAGAAAGTATTCAATGCTGTTTTCAACCGGGACGCCCGTGTCATCCATGGCATGTACTAAAAACGCAGGAGGCGTTTGGCTGCTTACCTGCAATTCATTGGAGTAATATTTAATCAGTTCATCAGATTTTTCCGGCCCCAGCAGGTTATCCCGGGAGCCGGCATGCGCAATGCTAGGCATAAAAGATATGACGGGATATAGCAGAATTGAAAAATTCGGTTTCGCTTCTTCTAACGCTTTTGGCCCTATATTAAAATGCGTTGAAAGTGTCGCTGCCAGGTGGCCACCTGCTGAAAACCCCATAATGCCAATTTTCTGACCATCAACATTCCATTTGGTCGCATTTTGCCTGATCAGCTTCAGGGCCTGCATGGCATCTATCAACGGGACTTCGTGTTGGTGTTCCATGCCTTTTTCGGATGGAAGCCGGTATTTCAATACAAAAGCAGTGATGCCGCGATCATTAAACCATTGGGCAAAGTCGCTCCCTTCGTGCGATGCCGCCAGGATACCATATCCTCCACCTGGACATATGACCACGGATGCGCCCGTAGCCTTCTCTTTTGGCGCAACGTAAACTGCCAGTGTTGGTACGGTTACACCGCTAATCCGAAGAATTCCCTGGGCATCGGTGACCGACTTTTCCTCAATGCTATTGTTTTTGAAATTGGGAATTTTGCCGTCTGGCCAAAGATTGATCGTTTCGGTCTGTGCCATGACTTTATAGGATGAGACGAGAAGGCTCATCGCGATGAGAACGTTTTTTGTGATTTTCATTAATCCGTCATTTTCATCGAAAAGAATCCCGGGCGCCCGATATACCCTCAAATAGAACCACATAAACTTTTCGCCTGCAATGGTCCATTCGCTTACACTCGAGAAGCCGACGCAGGTCAGGGTTTAGGCGGATTGATCATGATATGCGCTCTGTGGGTGCCGGGATCCATGATCCAGGGCATTCCAGGCATATCGGGTTTGAGCGGCAAACCAGTACTTTCGGAAGTTGCAAACGGAATGTAGACTACGTAGCGCAGGTAGCTATTTTTTAAAGCACCGGTTGCAGGATCGTAATTATCTTTTGAGCCGGAAAGAACATACAATGTGGTAGACTGTTTGGGCATCGACAGCTTGCCATCTTTCACTTCCTTTTCTCTGATGTCAAAGATTTCTTTGGGGTTCTTTCCTTCTTTCGCCAACATTCGTCCGCGCTCCATAAAGGGATCTAATGTGGCTGGGTAGCAAGACGCACTAATTTCATCTTTCTTAGGATCGTCAGCGAGACAAACGAAATCATTACTGCCATTGCGGAGTATACCAAATGTGCCGTCGGGAGTATATCCGTAAACTTTTGCACCGGCTTGTTTCTCGGAGGGTGCCGCCAGCACCGCAGTTTTGATCTGAACGTCAGCGGACGGAACGCTCTGCCCTGCAACACGAAGTGCCAGACAAACAGCGATTAAGGAAAAAAAAGTCTTGCTCATGATAGTAAATGACAGGTGGATTGTCTCTTATACTCTAAAATTAACATTCTTTCATTTAAGAATAACACAAATTCGTTTCGGTCGGAAACACAATTACTTCACCTATGAATTTCAGAAAAAACCTATTGCTCTTTCCGGCGGGCTTCCTGCTGGCAGGACTAATGATAGCGAGTTACCAGCGATCAAACCCAAGTACATTTCACGGCTCGACGATCGATAGCTTGTACAAAGACCTGACGGAAGCACAGAAGCGTTCACCCAAATATGCGGTCGCGGGCTTGTCCGTAACGGAGGGTCTCGAGGCCACCCTTTTTGCTTCAGAACCCACCATTACCAATCCAACGAACATTGATGTGGATCATTTGGGCAGGGTTTGGGTTTGCGAAGCATACAATTATCGTCCGGCGATCAACGGTAACCCGACTAAGAACGAAGGAGACCGGATCCTAATTCTGGAAGACACGGATGGAGACGGTAAGTCAGACAAAACGACTGTTTTTTACCAGGGGAAAGAAATCAATGCGCCTTTGGGAGTTTGGGTGATGGGTAACAAGGTGATCGTTTCACAAAGCCCGTATGTGTGGTTGTTCACAGATGAAGATGGTGATTCGAAGGCAGATAAAAAAGAAGTGATTTTTGAAGGGATAGGCGGGGAGCAGCATGATCACGGAATGCATGCATTTGTGTTTGGTCCTGACGGAAAGCTTTATTTCAATTTCGGAAATGAAGGTGGGAAGTTATTGGATGGAAAAGGAAATGCAATTGTCGGAAAAGATGGTCAGCCTATTGATTTCAAGAAGTTAAAACAGGGAATGGTGTTTCGTTGCGATCCTGATTTTAAGAACATTGAGGTACTTGGAAATAATTTTAGGAATAATTACGAAGTAGCCGTGGATAGCTATGGAACCATGTGGCAGTCGGACAATGATGATGATGGTAACAAAGGCGTGCGCATCAATTATGTAATGCAATACGGCAATTATGGCTACACCGACGAAGTTACCGGAGCCGGATGGCGTGCGAACCGTACCAATATGGAGGACTCGATTCCTTACCGTCACTGGCATTTGAATGATCCGGGCGTGGTACCTAATTTATTACAAACTGGCTCTGGTTCGCCAACCGGGATGATTGTGTACGAGGGTAAGTTACTGCCAAAAGAATTTCAGGGACAAATGATCCATTGCGAGCCGGGACATAATGTGCTTCGCTCGTATCCGGTTGAAAAATCCGGCGCAGGTTATGCCGCTAAAATTGTCAACATTGTCGATGGCAAAAGAGACCAATGGTTCCGTCCAAGCGATGTTTGCGTTGCGCCGGACGGTTCACTCATCGTCTCCGATTGGTATGATCCGGGCGTAGGCGGTCACCAGGCTGGCGATCAGGCAAGAGGTCGGGTATATCGAGTTGCACCTGCCAATAGTCCTTACCGCGCTTCAAAAGCAGATTTAACAACGCCACAAGGTGCGGTTGAAGCATTACAAAGCCCCAATCTTTCGGTAAGATACCTCGCCTGGGAAGCGATTAATAAAATGGGCGACAAGACGGTGGCTCCTTTACAAAAACTTTTTGCCGACAAAAAAGCAGATTACCGGATGCGTGCAAGGGCATTGTGGGTATTGAGCAAATGGTCTGCAACCAGTAAGAAAGCAATTGATCAGGCCGTCAAAGATCCCAATTCAGATATGCGGATTGCGGGATTAAGGGCTGCCAGCGAGGTGAAGGATGCGGACATGATCAGCTATCTCAAATTATTATCCAAAGATTCCGAGCCGCAGGTGCGCAGGGAATGCGCATTGGTACTTCACCATAACACTTCGGCGGGCGCTCCGGCAATTTGGGCGGAACTGGCTAAGCATTACGACGGTAAAGATCGCTGGTATCTGGAAGCACTCGGCATTGCGGCTGACAATCAATGGGACCCGTTTTTTAAAGAGTGGCTTGCAAAAGTGGGACCTAATCCGACGGGTTCACAAGCCGGTAAAGACATTGTTTGGCGTTCACGGGGAAAGGAATCCATTCCATTGCTTGCTTCATTGGCTGGCGATCCCAATGTGGATTTGAAAAGTCGTTTACGATATTTCCGCGCATTCGATTTCAATACGGCTGCTAACGAGAAATCACTGGCCTTACTGAAAATGATGAAGGGTACCACTAAGGATCAAACGCAGATTAATGAATTGGCATTTCGACATTTGGATCCCGGATTTGTGAAGGAAACGCCAGAAGCGATGGCTGCATTAAAGAAAATGCTGGATGCTTCATTTGGAACCCCCGCCTATCTTGAATTGGTAAGCAAATATGAGTTAGCCTCCGAAAATGATCGATTGCTGGAAATGGCTATCAACCAATCGTCTACCAGAATAGGTATGGCGGCAGCTTCACAGGTTATGAAACAGGGAGGCGGCGATTTGGTCTGGAAAATCATCAAAGGCAGCGATCAGGCTAAGAGCGAAAGTATTTTGACAGCATTAAAATCCTCTGGTAGTAAAGAATCTTTGGAAATATTGAAGAAAGTGGCGCAGGATAGTGATTATCCGGCGAGTTTGAGAACCATTTCTGCCAAATCATTGGGAGGTACGATGGCTGGTGAAGATCAGGTTCTGTTGTTGCTAAAAGACGGTAAGTTAGATGGAGAAGTGAAAACAGCTGCTGTTCAAGGGCTCAGTGGCGCTTGGCGGAAGTCAATCAAACTGGAAGCCGCCAAATACATGGAAGCTGGCAGTGTCAGCACCTCAACCCGCAAACACCCTGAAATGACCCAATTATTGACGATGAAAGGAGACCTTGCAAAAGGCAAGCAAGTATTTACTTCCTATTGTTCAGTATGTCATCAGGTGAATGGCGAAGGAATGGATTTTGGCCCTAAACTCTCTGAAATAGGAGGTAAGCTGACAAAAGAGGCCGAATATGCGGCCATTTTTGATCCGAGCGCAGGGATCGGCTTCGGTTATGAAGGCTTTGAAGTCACTTTCAAAGATGGCTCAACCGTAACAGGAATAGTAGCCAGTAAAACAGAAACCGATCTGATACTGAAACTGCCCGGCGGCACTACCCAGGAATATAAAATGTCAAAGGTGAAATCCATGAAACAGCTTAAAGATTCGATGATGCCAGCTGGCTTGCAGGATGCTATGAGTACCGAGGAGTTGGTAAGTTTGGTTGATTATTTAAGTAGTCTTAAGAAGAAGTAGCGAATAATTTCTCGCAATTAAAGATGGGATCAATTAGGTATATCAGATTGATTTAACATTTTTTTTTGTTAGGTTTATTACATGACAACACTTAGAGTAGAAATAGAAGAATATAAGGATATCTCTGTTTTACAGAAGGTACTGACTGAGCTTGGTTTCAAGTTCAGTCTTGAAAATGAGGAGGATTTATTCGAGGACATTTCGCAGGCCGAGCTTTTTGGCATTGGTGAAGGATTAAAAGATTTAGAGGCAGGGCGTGTCGCCGGACATGAGCAGGCAAGGTCAATAATTGACAAAAAAATTGAAGAAATGCGCATCAAGTATTCCGGACATTGATGGAGTTAGAGTGGACTGAACGCGCTATTTTCGAGTATGAAATTTTGACCGAATACCTTTTCTCAACTTGGAGTGAAGTAATTGCTTTGCGGGTGCTGAGTGAGATAGATTTTAAAATTGATCGTATTCGGAAATATCCAAAACAATTTCCTGTTGTCATAGAACAGAAAGAAATTAGGCGTTGTGTTGCCTCTCCTCAGACATCCCTATTTTTTGCAATTAAGCCTCAAAGCATAATTTTGCTATCCATTTTTGATAATCGCCTTAATCACAAAAAATATCCAGGATAGGTTAGTACTTGAATATATCAAGAGCGAATCCTGATCCAACCCAATCAACTTTGAAAATTTAACCTTTATAGGGTACCGCCTTAATTAATCTTAGGTCATTTAACTGGCTGATATTTAGAATGTTCTCTTTGGGTATGATTTGGCGAGTTATCCAGTTATTGATCACCATTGTGTTTTTGAGGCCAAAGCGCCGACAATATTCTTTCATAGTTACCCATTCACTTAGTGGGTATTTTCGACCATCAATTTCTATATTAACTTCGGAATTTTCATATTCTGCGATGAGTTCAGCAGCCTTTTGGCGGGACTCTTTCGCCTTAAGCAGGATTTCATCACCCTTGTTAAGTAGTGCCTTTCTCACTACGGCACGTTCGGCTTCAGTAGCTGTGGAAAAATAGTCCAGACAGGCTTTACTTGCCAATTCGTATTCCACTAGGCTGTCGGCTTCATTCAATCTTCTAATTAGATCTTCCATTGAGTAAATCATTTAATTGCTAGATAGCTTTTAGTAATTCGTTCAGCTTGCCAATTGTTTGGTCAATTGCGTTCATTTCATCCAAAATTTGATCTCTGATAACATCAGTAAGTAGCCCGGCGGTCTCATAGTTGTGAAGGTTAAATTTTAATTGGCCCCTTCGAAATAATTGTTCCGCGATAAGCTGCTTTATTTTTTCTTTCACAACGGCAAATCAATATTGAATTGTTTTGTAATATAACAAAACATTTTATTCAAATTGAATAACTTTGAGTATCCTCTTCCTTATTCAGCAAACAAGCCGTATTTTTAAACGGTTTTTGTGTGGTCTGCGTCATCAATTTTTGTTTTGAAACAATTCAATTTAAAAAGATTTGCCTTATTACTCGCGGCAAATTCTTTCCTTCTCCAAGTTTACGGCTTTTGTCAAGTTGTTGATTCATTAGAGGTTACTAATCCGGATAGTGTATATGCTGCCCTCTCTGAACCCGAAAAGCGGTTTGCCAGAAATGCGGTCGCAGGGCTGAAAGTGGCCGATGGTTTGGAAGCAACATTGTTTGCCTCTGAACCCGATGTGATCAACCCGATTAACATTGATGTAGACCATAAAGGCAGGGTCTGGGTTTGCGAAGCCTATAATTACAGACCTGCGGTAAACGGCAAATCGGAGCTGGGGATGGGTGATCGGATCCTGATTTTGGAGGACAAAAACGGCGACGGCAAGTCGGACCTTACCAAAGTATTTTACCAGGGTCCCGAAATCAATGCGCCTCTCGGGATTTGGGTGATGGGCAATAAGGCGGTTGTTTCTCAAAGTCCATATGTCTGGCTTTTTACAGATACAGACGGCGACGATAAGGCGGATACAAAGGAAGTTTTATTCAAAGGCATAGGAGGAAGTCAGAATGATGCGGGCATTCATGCATTCGTATTCGGGCCTGACGGGAAATTTTACTTCAACTACGGAAATGCTGGACAACAGCTTGTGGACGGACAGGATCGGCCGCTTCTTGATAAATACGAAAGACCAATCGACTTCCGGCAATTTAAGCAGGGAGTCGTTTTCAGGTGTGAACAGGATTTCACAAAAGTTGAGATCATGGCCGAAAATTTCCGCAATGGCTTCGAAGTAGCCGTGGATAGTTACGGAACGATGTGGCAATCTGACCAGGAAGAACCCGGAAATGGTGGCGACCGTGTTTCCTATGTAATGGAAAACGGCAATTTTGGGTATATCGATGAAATGACAGGGGCAAGCTGGCGATTAAACCGGACGAACCTGGAAGACGAAATTCCCCGTCGTCACTGGCATCAGAATGATCCGGGTGTAGTGCCTGATCTGCTGGAAACAGGCTCAGGATTTCCGATGGGAATGACCATTTATGAAGGTGAGCTATTGCCCCGCAAATATTGGGATCAGATTGTACTTGCCGATGCAGGACAAAATTATGTAAGCGCATTTCCTGTCCAGAATGATGGTGCCGGCTATAAATCCAATGGCATCATTCCAATCGTCGAAGGAGCAAAAGATAAATGGTTTCGTCCTACCGATGTGTGCGTTGCGCCAGATGGTTCCCTGATCATATCAGATTGGTATGATCCTGTAATTGGGTCAAATCAAATGAAGGATAAAAGCCGGGGCCGGATTTTCCGCGTAGCTCCTACCGCGACGCCATACAAAATTCCTGTTTTTGATTTAAATATCCCTGAACAAGCTGTCCAGGCTTTGCAAAGCCCCAACTTATCTATGCGGTATATGGCCTGGAATGCCTGTATAAAACATGGCTGGAATGCGGAGCCTTTTCTGGAAGAATTGTTCAATAAATACAATGCTAATCCAAAGCTGCGTGCAAGGGCTTTGTGGGTTTTGAATAGAATCGAGGGCTTCAATTATCGCGCGCTTGATATTGGTTTTCGTCATTTGAACCCTAACATCAAGATTACCGCATTGCGTGCGGTTCGCCAACGGAATAGTGACCCAACCGAATACATCAAGCGTCTGACCGCCGATCCCGACCCGCAGGTCAGAAGGGAATGTGCATTGGCGATCAACCATAACCATACTTACGAGGCTTTGGATGTCTGGCTGCAGCTGGCGAAGCAATATAAAGGTAGAGACCGGTGGTCGGTAGAAGCATTGAGCATTGGCGCTTACGATCAGTGGGAGCGTATTTTTCCTGCTTGGCTGGAAAGGGCGGGAGCGAAACCGGGGTCGACCGACGCAGGCAAGGACATCATCTGGCTCGCACGGACCCGGCAAGCCATTCCGTATCTGACCGATCTTGCTGCGGATACGAGTGTAAGTTTTAAAAGCCGGCTTCGTTATTTCCGCGCGTTCGACTTTTTCCGCGCGGGTTATGAGAAATCACAGGCTTTACTGAATGTATTAACTGTCAATTCCTCAGATCGTATTGAGGTTAGCAAGCTGGCGTTGCTTCATTTGGATAAATCTTTTGTAACTAACTCTCAGCAAGGTCTTAATGCATTAAATAAGTTACTGGACGAAACATATGGTACCGATCATTACATTGATTTGATGACCCGCTATGAGCTAGAATCTGAAAATGACCGGCTTTTGAAATTGGCGCTCGATAAATCCAATGAGGTTTTGGGTCGGGATGCAGGTGGGTTATTACTTGAACAAGCGGGAATCTCCTATGTCACCCAGAAGCTGGAAAGTATGAACGAGACGAAGAAATCGGCCTTGCTTGCATCTATCCAGACCGTAGGAAGCACAGAATCCGTCTATTTACTTCGTAATGTTGCTTTGAATGCTGATGAACCTGCATCTGTTCGAAAGAATGCGGCCAGATATCTTGGTGCGAGCTGGCCTGGTGAAGAGGCTGTTGTAAGGCTGTTAAGAGAAGATCGTTTGAATGGTGATATTAAAGTAGCAGCGCTTGAAGGCGTGAAAAATGCTTTTCGTGAAGAAATTAAAGTGCAACTGGCGCCTTATTTTCCAAAGTCGAAGGAAGAAATAGAATCCAATAAACCCACAAACAGCAAAGAAAAAAGGAAGCGCAGATCAAGAAAAGACCGCTCCTGACCTCGTATTTTTTATTCAATAACAGGGATTTCCAAAATAATAGAACTGCATTTTGAGGTAAATAAGAGTGCAATCTTTCTTTACATTTAAACATAACTTTAAAAGAAAGACATGCTTCGCAGAAATTTTGTGAAATCTACCCTTGGAATTGCAGGCGCTGCCGTTGTGGCTGCCGATTCCTTTGCCAGTCCGGCCGCTCCCTACGCCAAAAATCAGTTTAAGCTTAAATATGCGCCGCATTTTGGCATGTTCCAGAATAAGGCAGGAAAGGATGTGATCGATCAGCTCAAATTTATGGCCGATAACGGTTTTATGGGCCTTGAAGACAATGGCATGATGGGCAGACCTGTGGAGCAACAAGAAGCCATTGCAAAGGAAATGACCCGTTCGGGAATGGAAATGGGTGTGTTTGTAGTGGATAAAGGAGGTAACGGCGCCAATACGCTGGCTGCTGGCAAACAGGAATATGTTGACATTTTCCTGAACGGATGTAAAAAAGCCGTAGAAGTAGCCAAACGCGTCAATGCGAAATGGATGACTGTGGTGCCAGGTGATTTTGAAAGAAATCTGCCTATTGGCGTGCAGACTGGCCACGTAATTGATGCACTTCGCAGAGGTGCTGAGATCTTGGAGCCACACGGTTTGGTAATGGTATTGGAGCCGCTAAGCGATTCGCCAAACCTTTTCCTGCGGACGTCAGAACAGACTTATGAAATCTGCCGCGCTGTCAACAGCAAATCCTGCAAAATCCTGTATGACATTTACCATATGCAGAAAAACGAGGGTCGTTTAATTTATAATATCGACAAAACGTGGAGTGAAATTGATTACTTCCAGATCGGTGACGAGCCAGGGAGGAAAGAACCTACAACCGGAGAAATCAATTATAAAAACATCTTCAAATACATCTACGAACGCAGCAAAAAGGAAAACAAATCATTCATCATGGGCATGGAGCACGGCAATTCCATATCAGGAGCCGCTGGTGAAGATGCGTTGATTAAAGCGTATGTAGATAGTGATAGTTTTGTTATTTAGCCCAAGAGCTGTTAGCTATTAGCTGTTAGCTTTTTCTGTTTTGATAAAAAATTAAAAAAACCGACGAGTAGCGATACTTGCCGGTTTTTTTTTTCGCTAAAAGCTAAAAGCTCCCTACAATACCACTACCGAATTCTCCGTAGCTGCAACGCCTGCCGGAACGTATTTATCAGCTTCCCAATCGTTTTCCCATTTCTCATCGTCAAGGATGTAACGGAATTGATATTCACCTGATGCAAGTTCCAGGCTTGTTTTGAAGGAACCGTCTTTTTGTTTTTTAAGAGCGATGGCTTCTTCTGGATTCCAGCCATTGAATTCACCTACAAGGGCTACTTTTTTGGTTTCAGCAACCGCTTCCGCTGGTACTGTAAATGTTACTTTGTAAACAGACTTACTTTTTACAAATTGTTTCGCTAATGCCATAATCAAGTAGTGTTAATTAATCAATGGCTCAAATATACAATCATTAATTATTCAAAGCAATGACAATCAGTACAATATATGATTAATGTCTTTGAATAATTATATAATAACGTTTCAGGGTATTTTTTTAACGCTGCAAATCAGGACATTACCTTAGCGTATACCGCATTCCCAGAAAGCCTCTAATGCCTTGGTTTGGAGCGTAAACGTAAGACGGGTCGAACGTTAGCTTGTACGGATTATCGGGCGTTGCAATCACCTGACCTTGCTCGTCAAACTTGACATTTTTATCAAAAGGATCCTTGGAACGGGCGATGGAATTAGCTGGTGGCGTGAAATTCAAAAGGTTCTTGACACCTCCATAAATTTCCAGGCCGTTGTCCCATTTCTTGGTGATCTGAATGTTCTGTAAAGACCAGATAGGCGATACTTTTGCCCTTGGATCGCTTTCGCTGAGCACTGGCAGCCGCATCGGGCCGTAAATATTTCCGGTATAATCGAATGAAAGGCCTGCGTTCTGAATTTCATAGCTGATAGCCCACACACCTGTGAATTTCTCTGTTAGTACAGGCCGGAAGCGCACACCGTTTTCTTTCTGAAAATTCTCCATATAGGTTCCTCCGGCAATTATTTTAAGAGGAAAAGGAAAATTGAAATCGAGATTCAGACTCACTCCTTTTGACACGGCATAACCATCCAGATTGTCATAGATTATCTGATTAGGGTTGGTATCGTAGTCGGGAAGGATGCGGTTCGTGAAGTGGGTGTAAAATACCGATGCATCGAAACCGATGAAGGAATTCCCTGTTACGATCTTTTTAACAAGATTGACATTCACATTCCAGCTTTGTTCAGGATTAAGCGCTTCTTTCACGATGACTTGCCTGGAACCTGTTAATGCAGCGTGATCTTCTGTAAACAGGTTGACAATGCGGAAGCCACGGCCAATGTTAAGCCTTACCACATCTGTTTGGTTAAACTTGAATTTATAAGCGAGTCTTGGGGTGAAAATGCTTCCATGACGACTGTTGTAATCATACCTGGCGCCCAGTAGCAATGCATGCGGGCCGGATTTGATTTCATCCTGGACAAAAAAACCGGGAAGAAGAATCTTATCCGGGTGGTCTTTCCCATCAAGATATTTCGTAGCCGTCGTATTGTCGTTGTAAAAAGTATATCTGAACGGCGTACCGAAAAGCAGGTTGTGCTTTCCGATTTCTTTGTCCCACAACAATTGTGCAAATGCTATTTTCTGATCTGCGAGAAATGGAACGTGGCCGTAAACCGAATTCTGGTTATGCGAGCTGAATGAGTATTGGAATGTGATTTTTTCAGGCGTAGGTAATTGGTAATTACCCAGCACTTCAAAACGTTTGGTGTAAATGCTTTCACCGTAAACCTGGTCACCGCCGCGGAATGACTTGTTCCACGTCATTTCACCACCCCACCGATCTTCATAGTAGTATCTGGCGGCAATGTTGGCCTGGCGGTTATTTCTCAGATCAAAAGACCATTTATTAAAAAACGAGATCCTGTTTTGCAGGGTTAAGTCTGTAAAGCCATCCTTATTCTTATCAATGGGATTTTGATAATTGAAGTAGCTGATCCCCAGCAATGAACTCGTATTTTTTCCCGCCGTAAATTTCACACCTAAATCCACATTGTAATCCCGCCAGGTTGTACTGAACATATCCGCAGAAAAAATGGGCGCTTTAGATGGATTTTTGGTGATAATGTTGATTAAACCTCCCACAGCTTCTGAGCCATAAAGCGTTGAAGCTGGTCCCTTTACAATCTCTACGCGTTCAATCAGACTATTTGGGATTCCCGACAGGCCGTAAACAGTGGAGAGCCCGCTTACCATCGGCATTCCATCGATGAGTACCATGGTGTACGGACCTTCAAGCCCATTGATGTGAATGTCGCCTGTGCTGCACACATTGCAATTAAGTTGGGGCCTGACGCCATTTACATTGCTAAGTCCTTCAAATATACTGGGAACCGGGTTTTTGTAAATGAATTTTGAGGTGATAATATCCACAGGTACAGGGCTATCCAACTTAGAAACCTCCTTCATTGTGCCCGTCACGACCACTTCGTCCAATGAATTTGCCCCCGGTTTTAATGTAAAATCCCTAACCACGTTTTGCCCGACTTTTATATTCCGTTCCGTTACCGCTGGCATCGAAATGTAGCTAACCTTGATCGTATACGTACCGGTTGGAATGCCTGTGATTCGATAATTGCCGAGTGTGTCAGCGGTTGTTCCCGTTTTTAATTCAGATATATAGATGGAAGCGCCGAATGCAGTTTCATTCTGACCGTCGAGAATAACTTTCCCCGAAAGGGTATGTTGTCCCAGCAATTCAAATGATAATGTGCAGAAAATGAATAGTATGAGTGATTTCATATTTGAAATGAGCAATATTTTACCTACCTCTTAATTATAATTTAGACAAACCTAAAAAATTAACTTGATAAATAAAAATCTCAAAATACATGCTAGCTAAAAAATTTGTGAACCATCTGCACGCGATATCTGGTTACTTTCGCAACCGCGCGAATTTTGAGAGGGGACAATCAGATTTAATTAACCAAATATTAGCTATGCTCAGGAAATTTTTGAAACCTATGAAATTGCCCGCAGCTGCGGACTTAGGGATACTGATTTTGAGAGTTGGATTGCCGATCATGATGATCCCATACGGATACGACAAGCTAAATGTGTTTTTAAGCGGAGACCATTCATTTCCAAATCCCCTGGGGCTGGGATCCGAACTGTCCTATATTCTAACCATTTTCGCAGAATTGGTTTGTTCGATACTGATCGTTTTCGGACTTTTTACGAGGGCAGCATTAATTCCCCTGATCATTAATATGTTGGTAATCGTCCTGATTGTACACGCAGAAGATGGTTTTGATAAAAAGGAACACGGTATCTCATTCCTGGTAACTTACCTGACCTTATTTTTGACTGGGCCTGGCAAGTTTTCTTTGGATAGCAGGTTATTTAAATAATAAGAAAAGCCCGGCTATCTGAGCCGGGCTTTGCGTTTCTATTGAGACCATTCGGTCGTTTGCCGGTCCCATCGGTGATGTTTCAGTTTTTCAACCAAATCCACGGGTATTACCTGTCCGTCGCTTGCGGCGATATTAGACTTGACGTGCGGCAATTTCCGCATTCCGGGAATTGTGGTATGAACATCCGGATTATTTAAGATAAATCGAAGTGCAAGTTCGGGCATGGTCATGTCTGCGGGAATATCTTTTCGCAATGCTTCAGCGTGATCCACACTTGAATTCAGGTTTTCAGGCACGAAATAAGTTGACCGCCAATCGTCCGCCGGGAATACAGTTTCCTTGGTTAATGTTCCTGTCAATGTGCCTTCATCAAAAGGTACCCTGGCGATAACCGCTACGTCCAGTTCCCTGCAAAGCGGAAACAAGTTGTCTTCGGGTGCCTGGTCGAAAATATTGTAAATAACCTGCACGGCGTCGATTAGCCCGGTTTTCAAGGTTTCCAACGCATTATCAGGCTCCCAGCGATTGATGCTGATTCCCCAGCTTTCCACCTTTCCTTCTTTGGTTAATTTCTGGATCGCTTCCTTCCATTCATCCTCTTGCGCCCAATCATCTTCCCATACATGGAATTGCAGCAGATCTATTCGTTCTGTTCCCAGATTTTTGAGACTCTCCTCCGTATACTCCACAATGTAATCTGCCGGAAACACATCTTTCAGCTTGAATGCGCGCTGTGATGGCCAGATCCGGTTTTTTGGAGGTATTTTTGTGGCCGCGTAAAGCTTTCTGTCGGGATATCGTTTGATCAGCTCTCCCAGAATCCTTTCGCTCAAACCCTCGCCATAGCCCCAGGCTGTATCAAAGAAATTGACGCCCGATTCGACTGCCAGATTCAGCGAGTCATCTGTTTCCTTCCGGTCGGAACCTGTCCAGCCCGCCAACCCCCACATCCCGTAACCAATCTCACTGACTTGCCAGTTTGTGCGTCCAAAACGACGATATTGCATTTTAAAGTAATTTAGTGTTCCCGCATTAAAGGATAACCGAGCATCTTTTTAATGTATAAGAAATACATTTGTAGCATTTTTGTTTTCAAAACCTCGCTACAACGCTCTTCAAATACCAGTTCAAGTGAAAGAAAATGGGTGGATGTCAAAACTATTGGTAATGACAGTGAAAAGATTTGCCGGATTTGTATTGATCATCAGCATTTCTGCTTGGAGTAATGAAAGTGAATCTTCCGATAAAATTGCCGAGTACTGTGCCGCATTTCAACAGATCCAGTTGGACGTCCGTGATTGCGTCATCACGCCCGACTCTGCCAGAAGTGCTTTCAGGACTGTTATTCAGAATTTAAGGGCAATAGTCAAAAGCGATTCCTGCCATGGCATTGACTCTTCTTATTTTGTTTATCCCGTAAAATCTTATCAACCAAGAGAGTCCATCGGAGCAAGAGGCAGGGGATACCGGGCGGAAGGTTTTGATCTTTTAGATATGAATGCAAAAGGCAGCCATCCGGCACACGACCTTTTCATAAGAGATAAGGATCAGGATAACCTCGACGATCGTACCTGGAAGCCGGTGGATGTATTAGCATTTACTTCCGGGCTGGTGCTGGCAACGGAAACGAGCTGGAAATATGACAGCGACTTTCGTGGAGGCAATTGGATCTGGATTTACGATCCCTGCCTGGACGGACTGTTTTACTATGCCCACAACAACATGATTGAAGTGCAGCCAGGGCAATGGGTAAATGCAGGCGACAAAATTTCAGAAATGGGCCGCAGCGGGTTCAATGCTTACAAGAAACGCTCCCCTACACATTTGCATTTAATGTACCTCCAACTCGACAGCGAAGGAATGCCCGAGCCGTACGATACTTATGAATGGTTGCTCCAATCCATTGTGAAGGACAGTTTGGAAACCGAATAATTGTGATTGCTCCATATATTTAATAAATTGGGATTCACTCAATTACTATTCCCATAAAAGATTTTCTATGAACAACCGCCGGTCCTTTTTCAGAAAAAGTGCAGCCCTCGGGATGGGCGCATTTGGCATCAACAGCCTTTACAATCAATTGCACGCGGAGGAGTTTCTCGAAGCCGAGAAATTGTGGAAAGTGAATAGCGAAGACAATGAAGATTACTGGTCGGTTATCCAGGATGCTTATACTGCGAGCAAAAGCGAGATCATTATTTTGAACAATGGCGGCGTGTCCCCTTCCCCGATCGTTGTTCAGGAAGCGCTTGAAAAATATAATAGAGCTGCTGCCCAGGGACCTTCCTATTATATGTGGCGGATTATTGATAAGGGCCGCGAGCCTTTGCGCCAGCGCCTTGCTAAGTTGGGAGGATGCGACGTAGAGGAGATAGCGATCAACCGGAATGCTACCGAGGCATTGAATACCATTATTTTTGGTTTACCGCTTCAAAAAGGCGATGAGGTGATCGGTACCATTCAGGATTATCCCAACATGATCCAAGCTTACAAGCAGCGCCAATTGCGCGAAGGGATTGTGTACAAACAGCTATCGTTTGATTTCCCGATCGAGAATGATGAGCAGATCGTGAAAGCATATGCGGATGCCATTACGCCAAGAACAAAAATTATCCATATTACCCATATTATCAACTGGGTAGGGCAGATCATGCCGGTTAAGAAAATTTCCCAAATGGCCCACAGCAAAGGGATCGAAGTGGTCGTGGACGGAGCGCACACATTCGGTTTGCTGGATTACAATATACCTGACCTGGAATGTGACTATTTCGGAACAAGCCTTCACAAATTCCTAAGTGCGCCTGTGGGTAGTGGAATGATGTGGATTAAGAAAGATAAAATTGAGAAAATATGGCCTTTACTTTGCAACGGAGAACCCAAAAGTGCCAATATCAGAAAGTTCGAAACATTGGGTACCAGGAGTTTTTGCATTGAACAGGCAATTGGTGAAGCCATTAATTTCCAGGAAGGTATTGGATCAAAAAGAAAACAGGAGCGGGTACATTACCTCAAAAAATATTGGGCTGAGAAAGCCGCGCAAATACCAGGCGTCAAGATACATACCTCTTTAAAACCTGAATATTCCTGCGCCATCGCAGGCGTGAGTATAGAGGGGATGAAACCCGAAGAACTGGACGGCAAGCTGATGAAGGATCATCAAATCCACACAGTGGGTATCAATTGGGAAAACATTCATTGCGTGCGAGTCACACCGCATGTTTATACCAAACTGAGCGATCTGGACAAATTGGTAGGTGCAATTGAGAAGATTGCCAAGAAGGCATAATTTTTTTCTACTTATTTAAGAAAGCATAACCTGAGCAACGGGTTATGCTTTCTTCATTTAAGGGCTTGACAGAAAACCGTTTATAAGGCGTTTGTATTTCAAATCATTTAAAAGAACCTTTCGAAAGAATGGGACTTCAGTTTGAAATTAAAAGAACTAGTTTTGAGATAATCTCAGCATAAAAACCAACAAAATGACACAAATAAGAAAAGGATCTTTTATTAAAAACGTAAAAGATATTAGTATCAGTGGTGCGCTGGCTTTGGCTTTATTATCAGGCGTTACCATGAGCAGTTGTTCTTCCAATGAAGACGAAGAAGCTTATAGTTACGAAGAAACAAGTTACTCCAAAGGTATCCGCTCTCATATTAAGGAAGTTAAGGCGGGTGAATTCCGAATTACGGACGAGGAAAATGTGGGTGTGGACAGCTCTATGGCCATAGTTACTTATCTCGACGGTCATGTGGACACATTGAGCACTGCCGCCGCCAAAGCTTTAATCGACGAAGAAATTCGTGACAATCGTTCCTATGTTGGCCATCATTCCGGCTTATCGAGCATGCTACTTTATGGCGGGATCGGGTATATGCTGGGTCGCAACCGGAGCAATTCCTACATGAATAACTATCGAAATGATCCGAATGTAAGCCGGGGTTTTTATAGCAACCCATCCACCTACGAACGTTCTCAAAATGCTGTGCGTCAGGTGAATGCTTCGCGTACCACACGCACAGTAACTTCAAGGCCGAGTGGAGGCAGAAAAGGATTTTTCGGACGTTCATCAGGCAGAAGCGGAGGTTGATATGGTAAATTTAAAATCATTGCCCAATCCTCCTGAACAAGCACTTCAGAATGTGGGGTGGAACTGGATGCTCGGTACCGACACAGCCCCATATGTTGTAAACGATGTGGTAATCGTCGGGGAGGAGCAGGCAACGCAATATTACGACGCTGCGAATACCTTATACGATATGCTGGTCGAAGCCGGGCAGCATGTGATTGACAAAGATTTATTCAAGGAAATGGGAATCCCGGATAATCTGATCGAAATGATCAAATTATCATGGGAGGACGATCGGCAAGTGCATTTGTACGGGCGTTTTGATCTTGCAGGAGGTTTCGATGGAGAGTCAGTAAAACTCATTGAGTTTAATGCAGATACTGCAACTTGTATCCCTGAAACGTCGGTTGTACAGTGGGCGCACCTTCGCATGAATGCGCTGGACGACTCAAGGCAGTTCAACACGTTGTATGAAACATTGGTTGGTCAGTTCAGGTACATCCGGGAAGCCAATTCCGACCTCAGCCCTTCCATACTATTCTCCGCCATGCGGGGATTTCCTGAGGATGATACTAATGTTGCCCTACTCACGGAAGCCGCACGTGAGGCCGGCTTCGATACTGAGTTTGCTTATATTGACGATGTTGAGTTTTCAAATGGCGAAGGGATTTTTTTCCAGGACGGGGATACCAGCAATTTCATCCGTTTTGATTTTTGGTTCAAACTGGTTCCCTGGGAATACATCGGATTGGACGAACCTGAGCTTGCAGGAATGTTGACAGAAATAGTGAAAAACCGTAAAGCATTGATTCTCAATCCGGCTTACACTTTATTATTTCAATCCAAATACATCCTTAAAGTGCTATGGGACTTGTACCCTTACCATCCCCTATTACTTCAGACTGAGCGATATTTATTACCTCACAAGAAATCAGTCAGCAAAGTCCTGTTCGGGCGGGAAGGTGCGAATGTATCCATCGTTGAAAAAGGGGGAGATATATCGGAGGCGGTAGAGGGCGAATATGCAAATCAGAGCAAGGTTTATCAGGAATACGTGACATTTCCGGTTGACGCAAACGGACATTCTTATCAGGCGGGTATTTTCTACGCGGGTGAAGCTTGCGCATTGGGATTCAGGCGGGGCGGTAAGATCCTCGATAATACAGCCCAATTTGTTGGTCACATCATCGAGTGAATTTCAGTGCTAGCGGCTCTTAGTCAGGCTATTGAAAAAATCTACTACCTAAAATCCGCAAAATGTTACCGTAGGCTAACATATTCGACCGTTAGCTAAACTTAATGAAAAAAAGTCGTTCTCAGAGGTGATGTTTGTAATGTTTACAAAATGCTATTGCTGGTACGGGAATTTTGTAGATAAATATGATTCCGACCTTCCGAACCGACAACTTGTCAATTCCGATATTCTTAAACAAATCCTGTTATGATACACGAAAAAACTTTTCAGCTTAAAAGTGGAAGAGAGGTGAAAGTAATTGTTAAAGGCTTCTTCCTTCACGACAATCCTCAATTCAGTACCGAATATGAGATCCTGATCAAAGAACCGAAGGAAAAATACTTCCGTACACCCATAGGAATCAATCATCCGCAATATTGGAAAATGAAGCGGTCTACCAATAACCAGGCGAAAATATTATTGCTCGAATATAGCGGCGTATCACAAAGACAAGTTAATCAGGCGCTATCAGAATTTAACCGCATCATAAGTTACCATCCAGCGCAAATAGGCCTGCACTACGAAAGCGAATTGCTTTAAATAATATGGGATAGCATCACACACACACACTTAAGTTATTAGAAAACTTACTTCTGTTACTAAAATTAAGGCACAATACCGGGTAAAGAATCAGGCTGCAACATCAGTTCTTCTTTGCCCGGTTTCTTTTTGTCCGTCCTTCTTATAATCAAAGGGGAAAGAGGGAAATTATGCACCAGGAAACAACATTGACAAATGGTAGTTAAAATCGGTACAAAATGGACTTTTCAATCGGATATGTTAAATATGACTAAACAACCACCGGCAAATGGGTAGTTTCAATAAACAAGTAGCAATTATTACCGGAGCTGCGTCGGGGCTTGGTCTTGTCATTTCCCATAAATTGTTGAATGAGGGTGCCTGCATAGGGTTGTTAGACATTAATGAGAAAGCTTTGAACGAGCAGTTTGTCAACCCGGAAAAGTATGAAGAGCTTATCGGCCTGGACCTAACGGATCAGTCGCAGGTAGAAGCAGCTGTCGCGCGGATCATTGGGCGTTTTGGTAAAATAGATATCCTGATTAATTGCGCGGGCATCACTGGTGAAACCAACATTAAAAGTCATGACGTAAGTGCCGAAAATCTGCAAAAGGTCTTCGAGATCAATTTTATGGCGAGCTTTTATACTTCCAAAGCAGTATTGCCGCACATGCTGGCAAAAAATTATGGACGGATTTTGCACATTGCCTCCATCGCCGGTAAAGAAGGAAATGCGGGCATGCTTGCTTACTCGGCGTCTAAGGCCGCGGTGATCGGGATGACCAAGGTGCAGGGGAAAGAGTACGCCGATACCGGCATCACTATCAATGCATTAGCCCCGGCCGTGATCCAAACGCCCCTGGTGGATGCTATGCCTGAAATGCAGGTGAAGTACATGACCGAAAAGATCCCTATGAAACGAACCGGGACATTAGAAGAGGCAGCAAACATAGCCGCATTCATTGTCTCGCCGGAAAACAGCTTTACAACCGGTTTCACCTTTGACCTATCGGGCGGAAGAGCGACTTACTAATGCTGGGATGCAGCGCGTACGTATAGGCCTTATCGAAAGCTATTCCGTCTGTTTTTCCAACTCAATAAAATCCTGACGGGCTGGCGTAAAGCAGTCGAGTACCTTGCAGGCGGTGTGCGCCACAGCCGAATGAGGGGCATTGGAAGGAATATAAGCCGTCATTCCACTGGTTAGCAACATCTTTTCGCCATCCACCATAAATTCGAGTTCGCCTTCAAGGACGTGGCACCACTGTTCGTGCACGTGGCTGTGCTCAGGAAGCAATGTCCCTGAATCGATGGTGAAACGGCCGAAAGTCTGTTTTTCAGAATGTCCGAGGGTACCGTAAATTCCATCCCAGATCTTGACCACTTTTTTGGTATTAAAATTAACAAATGGCATAACAATATATTTGCAAAGTATTTTACAGTAATGTGAAACAAAAATAAGGTGAAAAGCTAGGTAACCATCAAAAGCTTTTTATACATTTGCAAGAATCATCATAAAATTTCAATATTTAAACATTGCGCAGGATTTTATCCATATCGCTTTTGGGGCTGCTCCTCTACAACATGGTAGGCTATTCCATAGTCTATTTGTCGGAGGAAACACAGACTATTAGTGCCAGGGGTAGGGATCTTGTTCATCAATCAATCGTCTCCGGCGATATTGTCATCAAGGTGCCTGTTGCTGTTCCTTATCAGAACAACTGGGACGCTCCTGAACCTGTTCAAGGTCAGATCGAGCATGAAGGCCAGTTTTACCAGATGAAAAGCCAGCAGCTGATCAATGACACTTTGTATGTGCAATGCGCAGTGGATCAAAATGCCAGGGATCGTTTCAGTGAGTTGGTTTCCAGGATCAATGATCAGGTAACCGGGCAATCTTCAGATTCTCAAAAAGGCCATCATTCGCATATCTTAAAGAATTTCCTCAAAGAATACATGAACCAGGGTCGTAAGCACATCTTCTATGTGCTGGAATGGACACCTGCTCAAAGGGCCTACTATCCGACTGCCATTTCCTTTTTTCCTGAAAGGCATTCCAAAATCCCGTCGCCGCCACCCAATCTGGGTTAGTATCTCCATTTTTACCACTCCTGATTAGCGTCGCGCCTTGGCGTGATCCTTCCGCAGTGCATTGTTGGCTTAAATACCCAAAAACGAAACAACGCATTTGCAAACAGGAGAAAAACTGATTTACTAAAACAGATTTTTCCCAATGGCACATATAACATTACCCGATGAGTCCCTTCCAGGAATTGTGGGATTATTCAATTTCCGTCCTGAAACGGCCGCACCATTGCAATTGCTCGCCGAAACCTTGCTAAGGGGCGAATCCACTCTAACAAGCGGAGAGCGCGAGCTAATTGCAGCACATGTTTCTTATCTAAACGACTGTCATTTCTGCCATACCTCGCACGCATCTGCGGCGATGGCACATTTGCAATGCGACCTTAGCCTGATTGACGACATCAAACAGAATTTCCAGCAGATTGAGATTACCCCCAAACTTCGCACTCTCCTGAACATCGCTGCCAAAGTGCAAAAAAGCGGCAAGGAAGTGAAGGACGAGCACATTGCTGCTGCGAGGGAAGAAGGCGCAACCGACCAGGAAATCCATGATACGGTCCTGATCGCCGCTGCATTTTGCATGTTCAACCGGTATGTAGACGGACTCGGAACATGGGCACCTCAGCATAACGAAGCATACCGCGAAATGGGTCAGAGGATGGCGTTTAAGGGCTATGTTCGGGAGACCGTTGTGCAGGACGTTTAGGAGTGGTCATTGATTGTCATTTATTGTAAAGAATAGTTACTCATAATGAGAAGCTGTCATCTATGGCAATTTGAACAACACATGACAACTAATGACTACTCATGACCACAATTGACCACGTCTGACTCCAATCAATTTATACATCCAAGTACCAAACCAAATGCCACATATACCATTGCCTGAGCATTTACCGGGGATTACAGGTTTGCTGGAATACAGCCAGCTTACTGCACATCCGATCAGGATATTGACCCAAACTTTATTGCGGGGAGATTCCACGTTGGCGCCTGCCGAGCGCGAACTGATCGCGACAATCGTGTCGCACAACAACGAGTGCAAGTTTTGCACGGCTGCGCATACAGCTGCTGCGGATGTATTGCTGGGCGAAAGTGAAACCTGCGAGATCATGAAACAGGATATCGACGCGGCGCCTGTGAGTGAGAAAATGAAAGCATTGTTAAAAATCGCAAGGCAGGTTCAGGCAAGCGGAAAAGCAGTTACCGAAGATGCGATTGCGCTCGCAAAAGAGCGCGGCGCAACTGACCTTGAAATCCATGACACCGTGTTGATCGCAGCCCTGTTTTGCCTATACAACCGCTATGTAGACGGAATGGCCACTGTTGCGCCTTCGGACCCAGCGTTTTATAAAGGCCTGGGGCAACGCCTGAAAGACAACGGTTACAACAGACTGGCCAACGGTTACGACCATTTGAAAAAACAAACTCAACCCACCTAAAATTTAGAAACAACGTTTATGAAAAAACATTTACTCTTCCTTTACACAGCGCTTTGCCTGTTTTTGGCACAAGCAGCTTATGCCCAATCGACTAAAATTTCAGGTCACATCTTTGACAGTGATTCGCAAAAACCCATTTCAGGGGTTTCGATTTCTATAAAAGGAAAAAATACCGGTACCATTACGAATTCAGAAGGTTATTTTGAATTAAAGTCAACAACACCTGCCACCCTGATCGTTTCGCTGATCGGTTATGCGCGTCAGGAAACCGAAGTGGCTTCTGCTGAAAACCTGCGCATTAACTTGGTGCCGTCCATTGAAGAACTCAACCAAGTCGTGGTAACAGCTTCCCGGGTAGAGGAAAATATTTTGCGCTCGCCTGTCAGCATTGAAAAAATGGATTCGAGGGCGGTACAGCAAACACCTTCGGCCAATTATTTTGATGGATTGGTGAATATGAAGTCACTGGACATGGTCACCAGCAGCCTTACTTATAAGCAAATCAACACAAGAGGCTTCAATAGTACTGGGAACAGCCGCTTTCTGCAATTGGTGGATGGGGTGGATAACCAGCCTTCCGGCCTTGGATTCGCGATGGGTAACCTGTTTGGCCCGCACGATATCGATGTGGAAAGCGTAGAACTGATCCCGGGAGCCGCGTCCGCATTGTATGGCCCGATCGCATTCAACGGTATGCTGAATACGCGGACAAAAAATCCATTTGAATATCAGGGATTAAGTGCCCAGACCAAATTTGGGGTCAACCATATTGGCGACGGCACAAACCTGGGAGCCAAGCCGGTTTATGATCTGGCAGTTCGTTACGCCAAAGCTTTCAACAATAGATTCGCAATCAAAGTCAACGTATCCTATCTCAAAGGAACTGACTGGAATGCAAATGATTACACAGACATAGACCCGAACACGCCAGCAGCAAATCGCGGACCTAACAATCCCGGAAAAAATGCACTCAACATTTACGGTGATGAGGTAGCCCAAACACTTCCGAACATCGGTCGCGTGTCGCGCACGGGTTACGAGGAAAAGGACCTTGCGACTTATGGCGTTTACAGCTTCAAATCCAGTGCGGCCTTACATTACCGCATTACCGACAAGCTAGAAGTCATTTATCAGGCGAACTACAATCAGGGTACTGCCCAATATACAGGTAGTAACCGTTTCGTCATCAACGATTTCAAGTTCATGCAACACAAACTTGAACTCAAAGGCAGCAACTTTTATGTTCGTGCCTACACCAACAATGAATATTCGACCAACTCATATAATACCCGCGCATTGGGCCAGCAGATCAACCGCACCTGGGTAAAAGACCTGAGCGGCAATACGGTAACGCCGGACAAGGCGGATGCGACCTGGTTTGAAAGATATGCAGCGGCTTACAACGGAATCGTGGCAGGGGTAACAACCAAAAATCATACGGCAGCACGCTCCTTTGCAGATCAGGGAATGATTTTGCCAGGTTCATCGGAATTTGACTCAGCGAAAGACAGGCTGATCCAAACGCGCGGACTGGCGGGAGCAGGGATATTAAGTCAATGCAGTCTACGGCATGTTGAGGGCCTTTATGATTTCAGCCCTGTTTTGAAATTTGTAAACCTGCAGGTAGGTGGAAATTACCGTAAATACTATCTCAACACCGGCGGGACGCTTTTTGACGATAAGGATAAAAACCTAACCAATGGTGAATATGGTGTTTTTGCGCAGGTTTCCAAATCATTCTGGAAAGACCATTTGAAGCTCACACTTTCGGGACGCTATGATAAAAACGAGAATTTCGATGGCCGTTTTACACCAAGAGCTTCGGCTGTATTCTCACCCCTGGAAGACCATCATTTCCGCGTTTCCTATCAAACCGGCTTCCGTAACCCAACCATTGGTGACCAATACATTAAGCTGAATGTGGGGCCGATCATTATCCTGGGTGGCGCGCCTGTAAATTCGGCAGGATTAAATGCTTATGAAAACTCGGTGACCATTGCATCGTTTTCCGCTTTTGCCAGCGCATTTGGAGCTGATATGCAAAAGGGAACGCCTTTCCCGCAAGCAGTTGCCAATAACAAGGACAGGCTGGTGAAATCCAATGTGCCTTACATTAAATCAGAGAAAGTCAAGAGCTATGAAATTGGTTATAAAGGGATTATAGCCAAGAAAGTTCTTTTTGATTTGAATTACTATTATAGCGAATACACGGATTTTATGATCAATACCGTGGTTGCAAGAGCTAAATCCAACATTATATTAGCCGATGGAAAGGTTAACCCTGCCGCTGCTGCTGAGCTTTTAGGTGCAGACAGACAATTGTTTCAATTGTATACCAATGCTGCCGACAAAGTTTCGATTCAAGGAGTTAGCGCTGGGTTGACCTACTCCTTACCTAAAAATTTTAAGGCTGGTGTGAATGCGACCTTTATTGAATTTAACCTCAAAAACGCCGACGCCAACAACATCCCGGCATTTAATACACCAAAAACCAAAACGAATGTCACGTTCGGTAACTCGAAGCTGACGGACAATCTGGGTTTCAATATGGCCTGGCACTGGCAAGCTGGTTTCGACTGGTACGGCACATTCACCGAGCTGAGGCCGGGACGGGTGAAATCTTACAATCTGCTCGATGCGCAGGTGAGCTATCGGATACCTAGCCTGAAAACGATCGTCAAAATTGGCGGCTCTAACCTGGGCAATAAATACATCGTACAAGCATACGGTTCCCCGGCAGTGGGTGGCCTGTATTATGTGAGTTTGAATTTTGATCAATTATTCAGATAAGAAATGATGCAGACACTGGATGTGATTGATTTGGAAACAAAGAGCGTGACGGGTAAATGGCTTGCATTCGGGCTGTGTGCGGGGAGCTATATCCTGAGCGGAACAGTATCGACATTGATGTCGGTGTTCCTGCCTGTTGCCATTCCGGAACTAACTGGCGATGCCATTGACCAGGCACAACTTGGAGAGATCGGTGCCTATGTGAGTGCTATTTACCTTTATGGCTGGATGGTCGGCGGATTGCTTTTTGGGGTTGTAAGCGACCGCATTGGCCGTGTTAAATCTCTTGCGCTGGCAACTGGTTTATATGGACTCTCAACTTGTCTGGTTACCGTTGTTCCCGATTGGTACTCGTTATTAGCGCTCCGCTTCTTTGCTGGAATGGGCGTCGGGGGTGTGCTGCTGATCTCAACCGTTTACATTTCAGAGATCTGGGAAGAACGAAGCCGGGCAGTCATGCTTGGAATATTGGCAGTATGTTTTCCAATCGGAATTGTGACAACCGGCAGCCTTAACCTGATTTTTTCACATTGGCGGACGGCATTTGGGATAGGCGCAATTCCTGTACTGATCGCTGTACTGATTTTTACATTAGCACCTGAATCCAGTAAATGGCGGATTACCAAAACGGTTAAAAACTCTACCGAAGCGATTTTTGATGAAAATAACCGTCCGAACCTGATTTCCGGGTCACTCATTTTTGGCTGCGTACTGATCGGGCTTTGGGGGATATTCTCCTGGCTTCCTACCTGGGCGCAAACATTGCTCGCACAAGGTGAGGACGGACAAAAGGAACGCGGCCTGATCATGATCCTTTTGGGAATGGGCGGCATTACGGGCGGCGTTTTTTCGGGTATGCTGGTTAATAAGTTTGGAAAGAAAAACACATTGATCGGAACATTTACATTATGCGTCATCATGTGCTGCATTTTGTTTTTGTCCAACAGTCACTTTACAAATATTATTTACGTGGAAACGGCGGTGCTTTCCTTCTGCTTTGGAATCAGTCAGGGCGCATTGTCGAGTTATATTCCCGAGCTTTTCCCGATTTCGATCAGGGGGACGGCAACTGGTTTTTGTTTTAATGTGGGGAGATTCTTTACTGCGACTGCAGTATTTTTTATTGGATCAATGGTTAGTGTCCTGGGAGGTTTCAGTAATGCATTACTTGTATTTACGGTCCCTTTCCTGGTAGCGCTCATCGCAACTGCGCGAAGCAAATGATCCACAGAATCGCATTATCATAGGTTAATATATTGGCAAACGGGTTTGCCCCATGGCGAACCCGTTTCTTTGTTTACAAGCTGTTGGCTTTTAGCGGTGAGCTTTTCGCTTTTTTTTTTGATTTTTTTAAGAATATACATATATGAAGAAACTTTTTTACCTCGGAGTTATCGGCATCATCCTTTACGAAATAGCGAAGGTTTATTTTATTATGCCTATGCCGGGCAGTCAGCGGATGAATAGCATTGATGCGGCCTATTTCCTGCATAACTGGCGGTGGGAGTTGAGGATCCTTTTCTGGGCGCTGATCATCGCTGGATCTTTCTCTGTTTTTGGAGGAAAAAGAAAGTGGATTCCTGCCATCTTTCTATTATTGGTTGTGGGACTGATCTATGCTACCAATTACGAAATGGCGGCCGATACCATGTTCTATCAGCCCAATGCGGTGTTGATGAACGATTCTGCCGCCAACAAAGTAGGCCTGGAACGGATTGTGATCGGGACCGAAGTCAATGGAGAGGCCAAGGCATACCCTATTCAGTTTATTGGTTATCATCACCAGGTAAGGGATACGCTTGGCGGGCAACCCATTATGGTAACCTACTGCACAGTTTGCCGGACAGGAAGGGTTTTTGAACCCACGGTCAACCACAAACCCGAGTTTTTTAGGTTGGTGGGGATGGATCATTTCAATGCTATGTTTGAAGACGAGGCAACCGGGAGCTGGTGGAGACAGGCAAATGGCGAAGCAATAGCCGGGCCGTTGAAAGGGGAAATGCTGCCTGAGTTGCCAAGCACGCAAACGTCTCTGGCACAATGGCTTAAATTGCATCCGAACACTAAGGTTATGCAGCCCGATCCAGTTTATCAGGCGAAGTACGATTCCATGAGCCGCTACGAAAGCGGGAAAGGAAGGTCAGAACTTACGAAAACAGATACTACCGCGTGGAAAGATAAGTCCTGGGTAGTAGGTGTTCAGGTGAAAGGGAAGAGCAAAGCTTTTGACTGGCAGCGGTTGAAGAAAGAAAGGGTTGTGAACGACGAAGTTGGAGCTGTTCCTGTGGTACTGGTGATTGCGGCGGATAACCAGAGCTTTTTTGCTTTTGAAAAAGGTGAAAACAACCAGAAGTTTTTGGTGAAAAATGATACAATATTAGCAGGCACGGCAACCTATAATCTGCTTGGGAAACGCATTGCAGGTACTGGCCTGGATCTACAACGGATTAATGCTTATCAGGAGTTTTGGCACAGTTGGCGCACTTTCCACCCTGACACTCAGAAATATTAGGCTAATGTCAGTAAATTTAATTTTGACAACCACTGATGAGATTTACAATTTATAGCATATTCCTATTATTCTGTTGCGTTCAGATCAGTGCTTTTGGACAAACAGAAAAGAAAGAAAAAGAATACAACAAAGTGTTCAATCTGGACGAGATAACCGTCGAGCAACGCAAGAACGTGATCCATACCGAGCGCCTTCCGGATGTCCACAACACCTACATTACTGCTGGCAAAAAGAGTGAAGAGGTTCAGATGGACGGTGTTAATGGCAACATTGCCGAAAAAACGGGCAGACATATTTTCGCCAAAATACCTGGCGTTTTCGTTTACGATATGGACGGCAGCGGCAATCAGATCAACATTTCCACACGTGGCCTCGATCCGCACAGGTCGTGGGAATACAACATCCGCCAGAATGGCGTCATCACCAATTCCGACATGTATGGCTATCCGGCCAGCCATTACAGCCCCGCCATGGAATCGATCCAGCGCGTTGAACTGGTGAGAGGTACTGCATCATTACAATTTGGGGCACAGTTTGGCGGGATGATCAATTACGTAACAAAAGGGCCGGACACGACAAAAGCGTTTTCCTTCGAAAGCATTAATTCAGCAGGTTCGTTCGGGCTTTTCAGTTCATATAACTCCATTGGCGGGAAAGTTGGCAAGTTTACTTATTCAGCGTATTATCAAAAAAGACATTCAGACGGCTATCGTAAAAACGCAAAATCGGATGCACAATCACAATATATTAGCCTTGCATATGAATTCAGCAAATCGCTGAGAATCAAAGCCGAATTGGGAAGGTCTTCATATGTGTTTCAAATTCCAGGCCCTCTCACCGACGCCATGTTTGCGGCAGATCCGCGCCAATCGACCCGGTCGCGCAATTATTTCAATCCGGACATTTACGTTCCTTCTATTGTGCTCGACTGGAAGATTAGCTCGGTCACGCAAGTTAAGTGGACCAATTCGGGGGTTTACGGCGCGCGGAACAGCGTGATGTTTGACGCTTTCGCCAACGTAGCCGATACCATTAATCCCGCGACCAAATCATACAAGGCACGGCAGGTTGACATTGATAATTTCAAAAGTTTTACCTCTGAATTGCGCCTCATTCACCAGTATGACGTTGCCGGGTTCAGGAACATTGTCTCGGGCGGGGTGCAAGTAATGCAAAATAATTTGCGCAGACGACAACTGGGTAAGGGTACGACGGGCAGTGATTTTGACCTTACATTAACGGATCCGGAATTCGGCCGCGATATGTATATGAAGACCAACAATGTGGCTGTTTTTGTAGAAAACATGATTTTCCTGACGCCAAAGCTGACGTTATCCCCGGGTTTCCGGATAGAAAGAGGAGCTACGGATATGACCGGGAAAATCAGCTATTACGATCCGACTAATCTGCCAAACAAGATTAAACATAAGTTCCCTTTGTTCGGGATCAGCTCGCAATACCGTATAGATGCGAATAGCCGCATTTACGCCGGGTTTTCACAGGCTTACCGTCCCGTCGTTTTTAAAGACATCATTCCCGGATCGGTTTTGGAAAGGGTTGATAAAAATCTAAAAGATGCATACGGCTACAACCTGGAAGCGGGGATCAGCGGAAATGTTCAGGATAAACTAAAATATGATATCGGCGTTTTCCAGATCCTGATTAACCATAGAATGGGTACGGTATCCATGCGTGACGACAATAGTAATGCTTATCTGTTGCGAACTACAACGGGGGACAGCAAAACGCGTGGCGTGGAAGCTTATGTGGAATACACGGCATTCCGGGCTTACAACGCTGGTTTACCGACTGAATTATCATTCTTTACTTCAACTTCTTATTTTGATGCGAAGTATATCAAAGGCAATGCGGTGGTCAATAACGAGAACACCAGCGTTGCAGGTAATCGCGTAGAAGGTGTACCGACCTGGATTTCAAGAAATGGTGCGCAATTCCAATACAGAACTTTTTCGTTAACCGCCCAATACAGTTATGTGAGCTCCAATTATGCTAACCCGTTGAATACCGAAGCGCCATCAGCGAATGGTACAATTGGTAAGGTTCCGGGTTATGGGTTGCTGGATGTGAATGCGACCTGGCGGATCGCTAAAAATTACACTTTGCGCGCTGGCGTGAACAACATTACCGACAAACAATACTTTACCAAAAGGCCAACTATGTATCCAGGTGCCGGGGTTTGGAGCTCGGACGGACGAAGTTTCGGGATTTCTTTTGGGATAAAAATTTAGAAAAGCTGTTTTTATGATTTTGCTGATGCAGCAGACTTGCCGAAGATGTAGGCAAGTGCTGTTATAGCGAGATTCAATGATCTGGAAGCATTTTCCGACCAGAATTCCGCATCTGCGGTGGTACTTTTGGAAGAGCTGAGGCAATAAACATACATGGACCCTCCGAAAAGGACGCAGATCAAAGCAATAAATGTAGGAGTGTTTTTACCGTCACCGAAGAATTTCCCGATAAACCCGAGATTTTGTTCCAGCATGGCCTGCTCATGTCTGTTCTTTTCTTTGGCTACTTCCAGTTGGGACTGGTGCGCACGTTGCTGTACTTCTGTGAATTCTGCATCGTTCTGATCCTGGTTGACGATGCCTTTTTTCGCCTGACTTCTGTTAGGTGCCGTACTCAAATGAAATCCTGTTTTGAATGACGGGAACAGATACGGCAAATAATTCGGAAAGCTTTTCGATTTTGGTGTCTTTCCAGTATTTATCAAGCATAAAGCGGGGAACCAGGAGGTTCGCAGCAAATGCATTCGCCTCTTTTTCGACGGGATCATCATTAAATACGTCGTCCCGGAGTAAAACTTTATATTCAGTGGATTTAGCCCACTCCGCATGTAAAACGCGGTGCCCCAACTCATGCGCTATGGTGAAGGTCTGCCTTAAAGGATATTCGTTTTTGTTGACGTAAATAGTATCCTCCTCTGCATCATAAAAACCCGAGACCCGGTCATAATCGTCACTGAAAACAGCAAAAACAACTTTGATGCCCAGGTCTCTTGCGATAGACACAGGATTGACAGGAGGTTCTGTCAGCCCGAAGTTGTTCAGAAGGATGGACACTTCTTGCCTGACTTTGCTGTAATCGGGCTTCATGATTGGGCTATGAATTAATGTGATCATAATCAGAATTTTGTATGTGCATAACAAACAAATATATGCATTTGTTCTGAGAATCTACCATTTTACAGCGCTTCCTAATCCATCCTCAAAGTTCAAATAAACAGAAATTTGAATCAGCGTTCACAAGCAAAATTGTTAGAAGTAGGTATTGAACCAGACGTCCCTGAAAGAGAAATTTGTCCGGCCGATTGTATAGAGTTATGGTTTAAATCCATGGCATTATTTTAATAGATGTTATTAAAATACTTGATCAACAAACGAAACCATGGCAGATAAAACATTAAAGGACGTAAGCGAGATTATGAAAGATCGCGACATTTGCATGCTTACTACAACCACCTCAAATGGTATGCTTGCATCGCGGCCGATGAGCAATAACAGGCAGGTCGAATACGATGGCGACTCTTACTTTTTTACCTGGGAAGGGTCGCGAATGGTGGCCGATATTGAAATGGACAATGGAGTAAATCTTGGTTTTCAACAAGGATATGGCCTTTTTATCTCAATAACTGGTACGGCGGAAGTTACGAGAAGTCGGGAAAAAATGGAAGAACATTGGGTCGAAGATCTGGACAAATGGTTTGAAGAAGGACTCGATACCCCCGGCCTGGCAATGATAACAGTAGCTGCAAAACAAATCAAATACTGGCAGGGTGAGGACGAAGGTGAGATTAGGTTATAACACAGCTTCAATTTATAACCTCCTATCAAAATGTCAACAATTCGCTCCATAATATCCCTTTTACTCCTCGCCATCCTCCCTTTCTTCCCATTCCTCGCCGCAAAAGCCCAAAACTACGACGAATCAAAAGTCCCTTCCTACGTTCTGCCGGACGCCCTAAAAATGGTTTCTGGCAAAAAGGTCCGCAACCAAAAGACATGGGAAACCAAACGGCGTCCTGAGATTCTCAAATTGTTTGAAGACAATATTTATGGGCAGATGCCCACTGCCTACGATAGCGTGAGGCGCATGATCGTGAGCGACGATGGTGCTGCAATGGGTGGAAAGGCGATATTGAAACAGGTTTTGATTGAAATATTTAGAAATCAAAAATCTGTAAAAATAAACTTGGTCTTGTTTGTCCCTTCCAAAGCTGCTGCACCTTCGCCTGTATTTTTGTTAATTAATAACAGAGGCAAGGATAACACAGATCCGACACGGATTAAGAAAAGCGAATTTTGGCCGGCTGAAATGCTGATAGACTCCGGTTTCGCTATCGCAACATTTCATGTGGATGACCTCGCACCCGACAACAAGGATACATATATGAATGGCGTCTTGCAGCTATATCCAGAGCAGTTGAAAATGGATAATGGGATGAAGGCAATCGGTGCATGGGCCTGGGGCGCGAACCGGGTGATGGACTATTTTGAAAAAGATAAAGACCTGGATGCCAAAAAAGTAATCATTGTCGGGCATTCGCGTGGAGGAAAGGCCTCTTTGTGGGCTGCGGCGCAAGATCAGCGGTTCGCCGCATGTGTTACCAATTGTTCAGGAAATTCGGGTGCAGCCCTTGCCCGAAGGCAGTTTGGTGAACGTATCAGCCGGATTAATACTTCCTTTCCGCATTGGTTTAATAATAATTACAAAAAATTCAATGATAAGGAAAACCTGTTACCCGTAGACCAGCACATGCTTATTGCATTGGTAGCGCCGAGGCCAATATATGCCACCAATGCTTCCAAAGACCTCTGGGCTGATCCAAAGGGCACATTCCTGGCGTTAAAAAATGCGGAAAGCACTTATGCTTTGTATGGCCTGCACCCAGATTTACCCGCTAGTCCTCCCGGAATCAACGAGCCTTATATAATTCCCCCGATTGCTTACCATATTCGTGATGGAGAGCACAATATGACGGCTTACGACTGGGCGAATTTCATTAGGTTCGCGAGGAGTTTTTAATGCCACGAATACACGAATAGGTTGAGTCGTGTATCATTCGTGCCTTCGTGGCATTAAAATTGAACGTGATTATTAACCAAAAAAGAATCTGATGAAAAACAAACAGCTTCCCGAAGATCAAGCATTGGTCTTATTTACGGATATCAATGGAATTCCGAGAGAAGGTTTATATAAAAAAGGTTCCAAAGCTTTTGTAGAAGCCATTGGAGACGAAGGCCCAGAAGATACAGGAAATATTTACCCGGAAGAGGACATTGTATCCTGGGAGTATCTGGAGAAAAAGGACTCGCCAAACAGCGACATCATGGTTATCCTGTAACGACTAGGTTAGGTCAGAAACGTCATCATAGTTGCTACCCAATATAGGAGCCCCATTTGGGGCTGCGAGATAGGCCTGGATAGATTAATCTACTAAGTATGAGTCCCGGTGGAACTGCGGCGGCCGCGCTGTCAGTTGATAGAAGCGACCGCGCAAACGATTTGTGAACTTCCAAGCAAAAAAGCACCTAGCAGATAAATGCTAAGTGCTTTTTATTAGTGGGCCCACCTGGAATCGAACCAGGCACCTACTGATTATGAGTCACGTAAAAATAGAATTTTTTACTACTTTCTTATTTTTTGATATTTTTTC
>NZ_JAASQJ010000005.1 GCF_011762185.1 Dyadobacter arcticus | reverse complement strand
TTTAACGAAAAGCTCATGAAAGTGTCATTCAAAGGTTCGATTCCGTCCATCACCACAGAAAACAAAGCTAGCCGCTTGATAATCAATAGATTGTCAAGCGGTTTTTGTTTGGTTTATATTCTCTTGAAAATGCCACATTTAAATCCGATTTCCTGTGGCTGGAATAGGGTCAACATCAAACCCAAAACCATTCAATACGGAACAGCCGTATCATGATTCTGTAAATCGGAAAGAATTACTTTAAGCGTGTCGATGTGCCGCTGCATTTCGTCCTTTCTCTCGTGATGATCCAGTGATAGGGAGGTATAACCTTTTTGGGCATAGTCGACTTCAAGTTTCCGGAGAAGATGTTTGCGTTCTTCCATCATCCTAAGGGCTACCCACAGCGTTGTACTGGCCGTTTCGGCCTGTTTGACCACCAAATCCCGCTCTGTGTAAGCATGCCCAATATGACACCGGTAACGGTTGATGATATCCCCCTTTGTTGCCCAAAGGTTTCCGCCACAGTCCGGACAGGCAAAGACGCTTTTATCCCCAATTTGTTCAATATCATCTATACCCACGGCCGTTTTTTCGGCTATCTGCGATTCGAGTAACACGTCCTGCGGCGCGGGCGCTTCTGAGGCCCGGTCAAGACTTGTTACCACGGTCAAAAGTGCGCCTATTTCACAGAGGACGCTGACGTGATCGACATCCATGTTGTTTATGACCGAAAGGGGCATGTCCGGATATTCAGCCTGATTGGGATCCTGAACGATACAAGTTCCGCCACTTCTTTTGATGGCCCACATACCCGAAGTCCCGTCATCAAGCATACCGCTTAGGATAACCCCAATGGCATGTGAGGTATATGCAACGGCGGCCGAACGAAAAAGCACATCGATAGAAGGCCTGAAACGATTTTCCTGGGGGCCTGATCCTAGCAAAATCTTACCATCCTTGACCAATAAATGCTGGTTGGGCGGTGCGACATATATATGTCCCGCTTCAATCGTAGCGCCATTGGCAGCCATACTGCATTGCATACTGGTAACCTTACTTAACCGGTGTACCACAAAATCGCCAATTCCCTTACGTGATAAATGGAGAACGATACAGTAGGCAGCATCCAAGCCAGCTGGCAGTGTCTGTATCAATTCGTCAAGTGCGTTCAACCCACCAGCTGACGCGCCTATTACGACAATAAATTTGGGGTGATTGGCCATGTCATTTACTTAGGTATATTGTAAACTTACTGCCCTTGCCCGGCTCGCTTTCAACAGCGATCCTGCCGCCAGATGCGTTTACTATTTTGTTGGCAAGGTATAAGCCAATCCCATAACCTTCACCATCTAAATGGAGCCTGGTGGACTTATCAAATATGGTCGCGAGATAAGGCTCTTCTATACCCATTCCATTGTCTTCAACTGAGAGAACAAAGACGTCATCTTGTGCTGAAATCTGTACTAGGATGATTGGTGGCCTTTCAGATCTATACTTGATGCCGTTTGCAATAAGGTTATACAAGATACTTCGCAGGTTCTTCTTAGAAAATACAATTTGGTGTACCTGCACGTCTCTTTTAATCACCGCCCCGTTCGATTTAATCCGCTCAGTCAGGCTCCATTCAATGTTATCCAGGAGCTCATCCATATCGACAGGTTCTGTCCCGTGGGCATTGTTTTCAATTTTAGCTACCGCTGCTATCTCGCCGATCAGGGAGCGGAATTTTTTCACAGAACCATTTATAATTGGTAAAACTTCTTTGATCTCCAAATCAGTGGTGTTGATAGAACTGATCAGTGAAATACTTCCTTCAATGCTACTTAATGGATCCAGCAAATCATGAGATGCGGTATGGACGAAGTTATCCAGGTCAGCATTGATTCGCATCAGGGCCTCATTTTTTTTATCGAGTTGTTGCTGTACAAGTTTAAGCTCGGTAATATCATTAAATGTAATAATGGCGCCCGAGGTCTTGTTGTTGATTAACTTTATATAAGGCATCGTCATGACCTGATACCACTTGCCATCTTTGGTTTCAACCTCTTTGGTTATAACCATATCGCTGGACATTACCTGGCTAATGTCCTCGATAATGGTCTCAAATTTAAAATTAGTAGATATGTTGCTTAGCGGTCTGCCAATATCATTATCCAGCAGATTAATCAGTTTAACTGCACCTGGGGAAAATTTAATTAGCCGGAGTTGATCATCTATAAAGAGCTGCCCATTGATATTGCTTCTAAAATAATTATTGAGGTCGTCGTTGAGTTCAAGCAGCTGTTTGTTTTTAAGCTGATAATCAGAATTGATCGTGTGTAACTCTTCATTAATCGACTGCATTTCCTCCGTCGTACTTTGCATCTCTTCATTCGCAGAAAGCAGTTCCTCATTGAATGACTGCATGTTCTCATCCAATGAGTACAATTTTTCGTTCGAGGCCGTGAGCTTTTCTCTCAGTTCTTTTACTTCCTGTTCCAGGCTTTGCGTGTATTGGTCAAAATAAAGTTGTTCATCGAAGACTAGTTTGTCAGTGGCCGCGACCTCATTTGAGTGGTCTTCACTTATACGGACTACTAAAAGACCATTGTTCCGGCCTTTCGAAATCATTGGACTTATCGACAAGGTTACGCCAACGACTTCTTCACCTTGTTTTATTTTAATTCCGCTTACAAAAGATGATTGATTATTCTGTAAAACAAGGCCAACTAATGTATTGTAAGCTACTCCCAACGGGCCTGGAAGTAGCTCTGTAAAGTCCGTGGTCATGATTTTCTGCATCAAAAATTTCGTCGTGTCCCCATAAAATTTGAGTACCTTATCATTTTGATCAATGCATATAATCAGTTGCCCCAAGTCTTTCATGACAGTTTCGTTGACAGCATCGCCAAGCGTCCGGTCCGGTACCCTCAATGTTTGATCCTGTGATCGGGGTGCATCAGTATGCTTTTTGTAAGAGACCTCGGGCAATGAGAATGATTCGAACCTTACCAACTGGTTGGCATCCAGATTTTTAAAAACTTTAAATTTTTTACTGATCACTTTCAGGCTTTGCAGGATCGGCAGCGGGTTTTCGCTCGAACCAAGGAACAGAAAACCATGCTGTTTGAGGCCAAAGAGCAGCATCAGGTATATTTTCTTTTGAAGTGCGGGTGTCATGTAGATTAAAACATTCCGGCAGCTTATGAAATGCATGTTACAATAAGGTGGATTTTTGACCAGGTCGTGGTGCGCAAAAATAACCATCTTGCGGAGTGCAGGATTGACCCTATAATCCTCTCCCTCCATTCGAAAAAACTTCTGCAAACGTTCCTGCGACACATTGGTCAGGATACCAGGCTTATATAGACCTTTCCCTGCCTGAGACAATGCAGCGGTGTCAATGTCGGTCGCAAAAATTTTCACCACATGCTCATTGATCCTATCGCCTAACTGTTCACTCACCAGCATAGCCAACGAATAGGCTTCTTCGCCTTTGGCGCATCCGGCAACCCACATTCTCAGTTCCTGCTGAGGTGCCAGTTCGGCAATAATATTGGGTATAGCCTGAGTTTGTATGAAATTGAAAGATTCTGTATCGCGAAAAAAGCCGGTTACACTAATTAAAAAATCTTTAGCCAAGAGGTCTAACTCGTCAGGATTGTCTTTGATGAATTGAATGTAAGGTCCCAGCTCACCGAAGTTATTGGAAGCTGCCCTTCTTTTTATCCTTCTTAAAATCGTGGAATGTTTGTAGTCAGAGAAATCTAGTGGCAATTGCTTTTTGATGAGCCCTATAATTTTACCAACGTGTTCTTCATCATGTATTCCGGCTGCCATCAGATCGAGCTCACGCTTTACATATTCTTCAATAAAATTAGGAATTGCCTCAGGTTCTAATATAGCATCTACCAACCCGGTAGCGATGGCATTACTGGGCATGCTATGGAATTCGGTACCATCAGGGTCCCTTACAATGACCAGTCCACCCGCTTTTTTTATGGCTTTGATACCATCCGTACCATCTGAACCCAGCCCTGAAAGCACGACTGCGATCGCTTTTGGGCCAAAATCCTCTGCTAACGAGATAAAAAAAGTATTGATTGTCATATGAGGAACGCGGTCTAAGCCCCTATCCGTAAGATACAAACAATGGTTTCGAACAGTCATGAACTTATCATTAGGAATAAGATATACCTGATTGCCCCGGATTAGCATTCCATCCACGGCTTCCTGCACCGCAAGCCTGCTGCGTCGGGATAGCAGCTCAACCATATGACTTTTGAATTCCAATGATAAATGCTGGACAATGACATAGGAAACCCCATCGGACGGGGTATTGTCAAAAAAAGAATTTAGCTCATCCAGGCCGCCAGCCGAAGCGCCTATTGCAATGATATGGTGCGGCTCTGGTGCGAACATAATGTCAGTGGATCAGTGAATAATCTACAAGGTAGTTAATTGCTACCTCCTTCTAAGTAGCCCGGGGGCAATGATAACACGATCCGTAGAAATGGATTGCTGCTCCCGTCTTTGTAAAGCGTTATCCATTTAACTAAAAAGCATACCAAAGCCTGATAATTAGCAAATTGGCATTTTGAAGATTGTTAGGAAGGAATCGATGCATTGCCGGGTTTTTCCGTTCTTTGAGTTGATCCCAATGTACAAGGCAGATAACCTAGCGGAACAGGTCCAGATAGTCTTTAAAAACATACAATTTGTTGCGCTGCCCCCCAGAGATCTCTTTCAAAATCTCTAACTTTTCCAGATCGGAAAGCAGTTTATAATTGGTAACCTTCGACTTTCCGGTAATGCTTTCAATCCGGGATATATCAATCACAGGCTGTTCATAGAGGTATTCAACAATTTTTTTGGCATCACCGGCGCGGTTTCCAAAGGATTGAATTTTTATATCAAGACTTCGCTTCAATTGCAGGATTCCATCAAAAGTGCTGACCCCTGTTTTTGAGATCTCAATGATCCCTACCAAAAAAAACTTTAACCATTGGTTGATATCATTGTGTGTCCGCGCGCGCATTAAATTGTCGTAATACAAAGTTCTGTTTCGCTCAAAATAGTCTGAAAGATAAAGTATCGGCTGCTTTAATATTCCTCTGTTCACCAGGTAAAGCGTAATCAATAATCGCCCGACCCTGCCGTTCCCGCCCAGGAAGGGGTGAATTGTTTCAAATTGATAATGGATCAGCCCTATTTTTAGTAAGTCGGGCAAAGGATTGGTTTCGTCGTTTGCAAATTTTTCAATGTCCGACATCAGATCAGCAATGGAAGTATGCACCGGTGGCACAAATACGGCATCATTAATACTCGCGCCACCGATCCAATTTTGACTGGTGCGATATTCGCCGGGCTGCTTATGCTTACCCCGAACACCCTGAAGCAAAGTTTTATGCGTTTGTCGTATCAGCCGCGACGAAAACGGAAGCGTATGCAATTGTTTAACAGCCTCATTCATTGCGCTGATATAATTTTGCACTTCCTCCCAATCATCACGTTTCTCCATTAAAATTTCATCTTTTTCCAAGAAAGCCTCTTCCATATTAGTCCGGGTGCCCTCGATTTTGGATGATTGCGTAGCTTCCTTCGCGATGTGCATGCGAATGCATAGGTCAATGTGGACATACTCGGAATACATGTCCAATCGTCCAAGATCTCTATCTGCCTTGCTCAGCAGGCTGAGTAGCTGCATATCGTCTATCAGCCAGTCGCGGTTTATGTTTTCGGGTTGAAAACTTTTGTAATAGCCTTGATTGGCATATACGCCTGCCTTGAAATTCTTCATTTTGAATCAAAAAGTTAAACTAACAAATCGCTTAGTTCAGAAAATGAAGGTAAACTTAACTAAAAAATCCGTTAGTTCAGTTTCTGGAATAAAAACTGAACTAAGAAATATTTTAGTTCAGAAAATTGGCATAAAACTGAACTAAGAAAATCCTTAGTTCAGAAAACAACTATAAATCTGAAATAAGAGAATTGCTAATTCAGTTTTTTTGTCAAATCTGAATTAAGGATGGCCGTAGTTTAGTTTTAGCAGGAGAAATGGATGATACGCGACTACTTATGACGATACCTGGGTGATATCCTGCATTGTTACTCCTAATCCTGTGGCGATTTCGTGCAGATAAAAGAATGATGGATTGACTTTCCCTGCTTCAAGTCTTTGTATCGATTGCTGGTTTGCTAACTTCTGATGAGAGGGATGATAGTTCATTATGCACTATCGAGAAGTTTATAGGTTAGATTTGGAGTATGGCAAGGTAAAAACATCACCTGAGGTAGAAAAGTTGGAAGGCATTCCCGGCTGACTGCCAATATTATCATTGAAATGATATTTAGTTAGGACGTGTTTACAGGGGGAAGCCAGAATCCGCCAAAAAACCTGCGATTGAGATTTGTACACTTTAATGCGCTGCGAAAGGATGCCAAGGGAACTTACAATGCATTGATTTTAGTTTACCAGGCCTTCGATTGATTCTTAAATTTTCCTCCCCTTTTCCCGTCTCAGAGTATATTCATTCCTCTGAAAATTAATTACAAATATTTTCCCCTCCGATGTGTGTTTTGGTAACGTATAAGGCTATTTACCAATAGATCAATGTCCGTTTATTTCCCGGTATTAATCAAATATTTAATTGTAATATATTTACATCAGTACAACAGAAGTAGATCCTATTAAAATTCACAACCATTTAAATTATTCTCACAAATGATTAAAAACCTAACTCTCATTGCACTACTTATTTTCATCCTTGCATGTGAAAGTAGTGACACAGATTTAATTAACAGACAGTCAGGCAATTCACCTGTCGAAACAAAGGGAAATTTCGTTACGGACCGACGAGCATCAAATTATTCTAACCCGTTTAAAATAAGTGCATATGATGACATTTATTTGTCACCTATCGAATATCGGTTCACAATCCAAAGTCTCCCTTCAATTGTAAATGGATATGAACTCAACTTACATGGTCTAACATTTAGAGCTACGAATGTGCAATTAAACGTGTTCGGTCTTGAAGGTAAGATATATGGCCGGAAGCGGAGTATAAGGATTGATTATTTATTACAAGAGGTATTTTACAAAATTGATGAAGTGGAATATTTGATGAATGCTGAATTTGCCTCCAAGCTTTCAGATTTAGATAGATTGGGTTTTATTACTTTATTTTCTATTTTGGCTGACAGGACTGATAAGGACCTGATTAGATCAAGGAATTATTGGACAAGGGTGCAAAGAAGCCAGTTACTTATTACTCGATAGGAGTTGGATGGAGTTCAACTGCTGCCGGTATGGATGTCGACGCTTTTAATCAAGGTCACGAAGCTGTTCTTACCCAGCACGGATGTATAAATATGGGTAGAGACATTTCATGTTTGGGTACGTCTCATATTTGTGTAGCTACCGATACTTGGGCCTGTGATTCTCATCCTGGTCCTTTCTTCGGTAACGAGCCACCTTCGTAATTTCAAATCACATTAAACCCTAAAAACAAAAACCATTATGATTTGTGCAATTGGACTTGGATCAGTCGAAGTATGGACATTGACCGGCGTGTATTTTGTTATTCTGGCCCTGACATTTTATTATGTTGTGAACGAGAAAATTGCCTGGCCGTTGAAGTTGGCAAAAGGCGCGCTTGCGCTATTTGTTCCGGTACTTGGACCTGCGCTAATATGGATTGAAGTAGTCCTCCGTGTGTACGTTTTTAAGAAAAAGACATCCTTAAATTCGTAGTGCTGTTTTTCTGCAGCATCAAAAATTCTTATTCTATTGTACTAAAAAGCCATCCGAGAGTATCCGGGATGGCTTTTTCAATAAACATGAAAAACGAGTTTTGGCAGAACGCAATAAACTTATTTTAGTACGCCCCCAACAAACAAAAAATGGTATCCCAACAAGGAATACCATTTCGAACTACCCATAACTAATCTACTATCAACGTACATCAGATTACCCTAGATCTTCATTTCTTGGGTTGCGGCCGCAAACATGAACCAGCGGTTCGCCTTCCAAGCCTGCAAGGATTCTCAATTGTGGAAGAGTGAATCAACTTAAATTGGGTCGGAAGGGAAAGCCGGTTTAATGTGGTTTGAAAAGCAGCTTCACTGTATACTGGTTTAGCGCGCCAGGTTCTGCCTGATACAATTTTTTGCCGGTTAACTGTCTTACCAGATCCGAATTGAGAGCGAAATCCCCGCTGAACACTTTTACCCTTCCGATGGTTATGCCATCGGTCAGGTAAAACTGGACCACCACAATCCCTCCCTTGCCATCTGCGAGAACTTGTGGGTAGGTAAGTATTGAAGCGAGCTGATCCGTAATTTCCGAACTTGCCTTACCGGACCTTTCGAGGATCTGAACCTGAATTTTGTCTTGCGGTCGTTGCAGCAGCAGAAACAATCCTAAGAAAATAACATTCATATTTTTGGGGCTAATAGATTAAATTCTGGGCAAGTTTAGGGCCATTGCAGACTGCTAACATGCCCTACGCTCGGTACAGGGTCAAATAATTTTTTCTGTCCGAAGAAAATGAGCCACCTCATTGGCGGAAATAAACAGCCTCGCATACTGGTTTCTAGCGGCGGTCAGAATGCTCTGATTATGCTTGTCGATCGTCTGCTTGCTGATTGATAATTTGCGTCCTACCTGCTGGCTGGTCCACCCCGCACCCTCCGAGTAAATCTGTAAAATCTCGAATTGTCTTTTGGTAAATGGCAGGCGTTCACGGATCCTTTGTTGGTACCTCTCCACAAACATGTCGTATAATTCATTCTTGCTATTTCCTGCCTGATCGCTGTACCTGGGTGTCATGGACTCGCCATCGTATTCCTTCACAACCGTGAATAAATTGGCATAAGCGGTAATCCGCCCTTTCGCGTCAAATTGAAACGAGGCCGATTCTCTCTTCACCCACCAATACTCTCCATTCTTGTCTTTCATAGGAATGCATGCAATGATCCGCTGGTCCATATACCGGACCGATCCGGGAAACTGGTTTGTGACTTCCAATGTTGCGATGGCCATTTGCATGAGCTGTTCAACATAGCTCGGGTGAATCGATTTGAAATAATCGAACATCGAGTAGGGCCTTGAGGAATAGCCAAGCCATCTTTCTGCCCCGATACAATGGGTAATTTCAAATGAGAGCAGGTTGACAACAAATGAAAACCGTTCATGGCCTGCCGTTATTTTGGCGGTATTCAAAAACCTGCCGTGTTCCTCTTCACTTACCCGGAGCGGGTATTCAACATCGGTCAGAAACTGGGCGCACCTGGCTTTAAAGGCGAGGTATTCTTGTTTAGTAAGTGACATAAAATTTTATTTTCAGGCTAAAAAGGTAGTAATCTAGCAAGAGTGCAAAATTGATCGTTTCGGCATTTCCTTACCCAGACATCTGTTGCAGAAAATGGTAGATTTGATACACACCGCATGATCCGGTGCCAAGGAATTTCATTGCCAATACTTTCAGGAACTGACAAGCCTTGCGCTGGGCCAGAACATTCACAATCTGAATTCCTGTTAATGAAAAAGCTTAGCTACCGAAAATCTTTAAATCAGTAATTTTCGAGCGGTTTTCGTCCAAAAATTCGCAAAATGACTTGATTTGTCTGATTTGGTGGGCAAGATCCAGGGTATGGTCGTATTCTTCCTGGTACACTTCTTTGAAATCGGTAATGATATAGCGGAGACTTCTGATGCCTTTTACTCGAAGGGCAGGTAAGTAGAAATTTTGGTGACTTATGGCGTAACAACCTGGTTGATAATTGCTTGTGGTTTTGATATCCGCGGCTACAATCCTTCCGAGTACATCTACATAACCGTATAGCAGAACATCGTCGAGCTGATATTCACAATAAACCTGGGTTTTTAGCATTGGTCTTGGAAGCAGTGCACGAACTTTATCAAGAATGTCCGGATCAAACATTTCTTCATCAATTCCCTTGATTACGGCTTCTTCGAACGAAGCACCTTTTCGCTGGGCTTGTGTCTGCAAAACGGGCACTCGGTTAACTCTGTTAAGTAATTCATCCTTATCAATATAGCCTTTTTCAAAACGGTCAAAAACATTTAGCAATGTTGGATATAATTTGTACTTAACAGCGTTAAATTTCACGGTTAATGATGTTAGATTTCACTTCGACATCCCAAAACGGTAAGTTAAGAAAATGGCAAGAAAGCTGAATTTATCATCTGGAGTATCGCTATAAGATGTGCTTTCTTCGGGGTTAATCAGTCTTGCTCCTGAGGTTGCGTCCATTTTATCCGTGCGCACAAGATAAAACCGGTAATCCAATCCTATTCTCAAATGAGGAAACATTTCATAATTCATAGAAGTGCCAAGTGGAAGAATGCCTTCACGGGTCCTTTTGATTCCTATAGGTCCTTTTGCTGGTCCCCAACGCAGGAATAAAGGATTTCTCGCACTGAGTTGGCTGTTGGTGAATCGCAGGATCTTGTCAGTATCTATGTCAAAAGCATTGGCGTTAAAATGTATTTGTCCGATACCTCCGTACAGGAAAAGGTTTACCGGCCCGGGTTCCAGTCGGTTAAATTGCTCGGTGAGATTCCATTTTACAATGCATTCGATGGTGTTATATTCATTAATAAAATAAGAATTGAAAAACTGGATTTTCTCACCGCCCACTTTGCCTGCAGTGTAATCCAGTTGGATCGCCAGGTTTTTATTAAACGACTTGCCCAGGCTGATACCTGTCATGGCGCGCATATCCTGCTCATTCAGTTCACCAAAGAACTGTGTTAAGCCACCCCGCAGGATGAAATAGAAGGGCAACTTTTCGTTCCGGATGTAACTTTTCTTGCTGCTGATTCCATTGGACGAAGGTTTCCGCCATGAAGACTGTGCGTTTGAAATAAACATAAGTAGATAAAAGCCTGCAAAAAGGGTCGTATGACGCATAAAATCGGAAGGGTTAGTAGCAAATACTTATCATTTACTACTTAGACGTTCGTTTCTGCGTTTGGTCATCCGATAACCATATTTATCTGCTAATTTTGCTTATCAATGCATTTAGCAGCTGGAAAAATGAGTGTAGTACCATATAAGGACAAGGACGGAAGCAAAAGGGAGCAGGTAGCGGAAATGTTCGATAACATTTCACCGAAATACGATTTGCTCAATCATCTTTTGAGCGGCGGGGTGGACATTTATTGGAGAAAACGGGCGATTAAATTGCTTAGGAAACAACAACCCAAGGTGATCCTGGACATTGCAACCGGCACTGGCGACTTTGCGATCGAGGCACTTTCCCTGAAACCTGATAAGATCATTGGTGTTGATATTTCAGAGGGTATGCTGGCTGTTGGGAGAGAAAAAATAGCCAAATTAGGCAAGCAGGATATCATTAACCTGCAAAGCGGCGATTCTGAAAGTTTGTCTTTTGCAGACAATTATTTTGACGCGATTATCGTTTCGTTTGGAGTACGTAATTTTCAGAATTTACTGGCGGGACTGACAGAAATGAACCGCGTGATGAAGCCAGGAGGAAATTGCGTGGTGGTGGAATTTTCCAAGCCACGCAGCTTTCCTTTCAAACAGTTTTACAATTTTTATTTCAAATACATATTACCAGTTATCGGAAATGCCGTTTCAAAGGACAGTTCGGCCTATACATATCTGCCCGAATCCGTACAAGCGTTTCCTGACGGAGAGGCTTTCCTTGAAATTTATAAAAAAGCAGGTTTCATAAACACCAAATGCATAACACTTACCTTCGGGATCTGTTCAATCTACACCGGTCAAAAGTAATTTTCGGTATTCTTGGATTATTCATGATTGCCCAGGAATCACAAGCACAGGGCGTAGGGTACAGAAGAAAACACCTCGAATATTACGACGACAAACCCATTCATTACGGTATATTGTTTGCTGTGCCATTTACGAGGTTCAATATCAAACACAGTAATGATTTTATTCCGAAGGATTCCGCATTTGTAATCCAGTCGCCGACCAATGCTGCGTTCAGAATGGGTTTTATTGTCAATGCTTTCCTGACCGATCATTGGGATTTACGGACTACGCCATCTGTTTCGCTGTATGAGCGCAATGTGAAATTCAGTTACCCCAATGGAACCGACAAAACCGAAAAACGGGAATCCACCTGGATAGAGATACCACTTTTACTAAAATACAAATCATTACGACGTGTCAATTCCAGGATGTATATGCTGGCGGGGGTCACATTGGGAATTGAAACCAATGTAAAAAGAAGCCGTGGGGGCGGGGCTGGGCGGCTTGACACCAAGTCCAGTGACTTTTCGGTTGATTATGGCGTTGGCTACGAACAGTTTTTCGAATTCTTCAAATTCTCTCCTGAATTGCGTTTCTCTCATGGGTTGACCAACGTGTTTCAGCCTACCAAAAATTCATTAGGCGTAGGTATCAGTAAAATGACCACCCACACCGTCACACTCTACCTGAACTTCGAATAATTGCCGGTTGATTCTCAGTATTTTGTAAATTATTTCAATCTTTTTTGCCTGAAATATTTGCAGGGATAATTTTAGTCCTACATATTTGCACTCCGAAATGACGGAAAGGGAGTTTAGCTCAGTTGGTTCAGAGCATCTGCCTTACAAGCAGAGGGTCGGGGGTTCGAATCCCTCAACTCCCACAACAAAAAAAGACGCTGATTTCAGCGTCTTTTTTTGTTGTAATCCCTGAAAGAAATGCACTGTTTTACAGCCTATCGAAATAGTGGAAACTTTGAAGTAAGCTATTTTAAAAGAACATCCACCAAAAGGCCCGCCATTGATCAGCGTCGATGACAAAAAGAAAAAAGGCATATATCGCCACATAAGCAGGTAATCCAATTAAGTAGGGACGATAAACTTTGTTGTTAAAACGCTCGTAAATGATGAGTCCAAGCATCATGAACAATCCTACTATGAGCCTGGGGATACCCAAACGGCCCAGAGAAGGATTGATGAACGGCAGAACGCTCAATACCATATAACGCGCATGGTACTTCACATTGCGCCTGTAATAAATGGCCAGAAGGTAAGTAAGGGCAAAGAATGTGATATCAGCGATACCGATAAGGCGTATGTCCGGTTGTCCGGGAAGAACAGGACTGTTTCTAATAAAAGCAATACGCATAAGCAAGAAAATGCTGAGGATCACCATGGGTACAACCACATACGATATCTTTCCAACCAAGCGGTGAAGGTCTGTCCTCTTGGTGCGGATCAGCAATGGCTGCGCAATTAATATCGCAAACCACAATAAGACCGTAAAGGCATGAAGATGCATTACCGAGGTAATATCCTGGAAATCAGGAATTTTGCTGAAATAGGTTTTATGAAAGCCTACAAAAGCCATCAGCAGTACGGCTATAAATAAATAGTGGCTATTACGGTAAACTCTTTCCATATTCTTTTTTTAGGTAAAAATAGGAATGCCGAATTACTGTCGGGTGGTAAAAAAGCGACCAATTATCTGGAAGACATATGCTCAGGAACAAGCCCCAAAACACGCTCGGGCGACTGCCGTTCCGCTAGAAACATTTCATTTGGATTGGTTCCTGCAAACTGTTTGAAATCCTTTACCATATGCTGGTAATCGCTGTAACCGCTGATAAGCGAAATACTAAGCCAATCCAATTTCGGATTTCGCTGTTTTAGGAGAAAAGCCTTGTCGAACCGGCTAATCCTTGCCAGAAATTTAGGACTTACACCCATTCTTTCTACAAATTGTCTTTGTAAGTGGCGCGGACTCCAGCAAGCCTGGGCGGCAAGCCAATCCAGGGAAAAGCGGGTTGGGTTATCTATGATAAGCTGCCCTATTTTGTTAACCGCATTAGCTTCGGTCCTACTTTTCTTGATTTTTTTCCAAAGGTATATTTCAGCAGTTTCTATGAGTTTTTCATACGAATCCGCATTTGCCATTTGTTCATTAATTGTTCTGATTTCACTTCCAATTACCGTTTCCGTGTCCAGGTATTGATCAGTAAAGAAGGCCAATGGAACTTCGAAAATCTGATACATGGCCCCTGGTTGAAAAACCACTTTCAGCATGAGGTAATCATCCGCCAGATGCAAGTTTAGTCGCGATACCTGCTGTCCCGACAAATAATTGGAGGTTCGGCGATTAACTTCACCGGTTTGCTGATTAATACTCATAAGGGTGGCTCTGGGATTAAATGTAAGGCATTGTTCAGGACAAGGCGCGTACGATTTGATCAGTTGCGGGTTTTCACGGTCCATCCTGAAATGCAGCAACAAATAGTGCTTTACGTAAGCTTCTAAATGCACCGAAGGCTGAATGTACTTGTACACCATTGCGTTGGATATTTTCCAGTAATTACTGCTGAAATTTTTTTGTTTCTCAAGATACAGCTTCTTGCCATCACACTATTATGTATATTAAAAGTTTTTTAGTGGATTAAATTACGTTCCTCATCATCATGAATAACTATGAACCCGGAAAATACACTTTGCGTAACCAGTGCGGATAGTATTCGCATGTGCCAAACTGGCGCGATCGTTCAGGATTCTCAGAGGGCAGATCTCTCACAGCAGGTCACCGGTTTTTTTCAGGGAATTTTAAATACCAAAAACTGGCCTGCAAGGTGGTATTGTGGTGAATGGACGGACTTTCATGGGTGGCTCTACATCATCTCCGACCTGCTGATATGGGGCGCTTATTTTCTGATCCCAATATTCTTGATGAAAGTCGTCTTAAAAAGGCGCGACTTTCCTTTCCCAAATACCATCTGGCTTTTTGTAGCATTCATCATTTTGTGTGGTACAACACATTTTATTGATGCATTGATTTTCTGGATACCGGTTTACCGCCTTAGTGCATTGGTACGTTTTCTGACCGCGGCAGTTTCGGTCACGACAGTCTACTATCTCTTCAAAATATTTCCCAGCATATTGTCGATCAGGTCGGTAAGTGATTTGCAAAAGGAAATCGATGAACGCAACATTGTAGAGGAAAAGTTGGCGGCAAGCGAGTATCTCCTTACCGCCGCTGGCCAGGTTGGTAGGCTGGGAGGCTGGGAATATGACATTTCTACAAAAGCCTTCAACTGGACCATCACGTCCGGGGAGATTTTCGAAACGGACGAAAAAGCGATAAAAAAGGAGCAGGATTTACTGAGATTTTTCAATGAATCGGATCAGATGATCATTAAACTGGCTTTACTTAATACGCCGGAAACCAAAGTTTCGTGGGATTATGAATTGCAATTGAATACTGAAAGTCAGCAAAAGTGGGTTCGTTTCTCAGGTAATCCGCTGTTTGACAGAAATAATGAGGTTACCAAAGTACGTGGCGTCATTATGGATATTGACAGATACAAGACCGCTGAGTTAAACCTGATCAAATCAATCGACCAGATGGCACAGCAAAATAGTCAGCTTAAGAATTTTACCCATATTCTTTCCCATAATCTTCGCAACCATTCCAGTAACATTTCATCATTGACCACCTTTGTCGATGAGTCGCATTTAGAGGAGACTAACCTGGCGGTTTTTCAAAGGATAAAGGCGGTTTCAGGCCATTTGAACAACACTTTGGATGATCTTTCGCAATTGATTAAGATACGGGAAAGCCGGTTGGAGAGCGAAGAGCTTGATATAGTGTTGGTTACAAATAAGGTTCTTTCCGTACTGAGCGAAAGTCTTAATGAAACTGGTGCTACCGTAGATTTGAAATATGACTTAAAAACTGTTATGTTTCCGCAGATTTATCTCGAAAGCATCCTAATGAACCTTATTTCAAACGGAATCAAATATAAAAAGGATGATGAACCGGCACACATTACATTGAAATTTTATCTCAATGGTGACGGGGTAAAAGAACTTAAATACATAGATAAAGGAAAAGGTATAAACCTGGATTTACACGCAGATAAAGTATTCGGGTTATATAAAACATTCCATAAGCATAAAGATGCACATGGTGTCGGCCTGTTTTTAATCAAGAACCAGATCGAATCACACGGAGGTCGGATACAGGTTTTTAGCAAGGTAGGCCAGGGAACAACTTTTAAAATTACATTTAATGAATACGCTTGAAAGACTTTGTGTGGTCGACGACGATCCTGTTTTCACGTTTCTTCTCAAAAAGATCATTGAAAAGACACAGGTGACGCTCGAAACTGTGTTTTTTGAAAATGGCCAGGAAGCCATTGATTATCTGTTGGAATGTAATTTCCAGCAACAAAAATTGCCAGAATTGATATTACTCGACATCAATATGCCCATTTTGGACGGCTGGCAGTTTATTGATGAATATGCGAAGATTCATCCTTCTCTTTCGAAAGGAATTTCCATATTTATGGTGAGTTCTTCTACCGAAAATGAAGATTACGAACGCGCAATGTCAACCGGGTTTATTACTGACTACGTCCATAAGCCCATCTATGCAACGGAACTTCAGCAAATTGTGAACAAGGTACTTTCATTGAACTGATCTCTCAATAGGTTTTCAAAGCAGCCGTGTCTCCCGTTTCTTTCAGGATCTTTTTCAATCCATCCAGGTTCATCTTTAGTCCTTCTTCCGCATCAGGGGCAAAATTTTCATTGATAATACCGACCGGACCGCTATAACTGCTTCTTTTTACAATCTGCATCATTTCCATTTCAGCATCGCCCTGGCCTACTGGTACCACCTTCACTGGATTGCCTTTTTGCAATCCGGCCACGTTGAAGGCCATTAAGTGCGGGAGCATTTTGGGAAAGAATTTCGGAAAAGTTTCTATTTGCTCTTCGGCATGATGAAGGTTGTATACGATGCCAATATTGGGCTTTTTCAGGTAATTGATGATTTCAAGCTGATTCTCGGGTTCACCAAACCAGCCGCCATGATTGTAAAGTCCTACCGAGCAACCTATTTCGGCGGCTTTGTCCGCAATGTAAGCTACCGCCCGGGCATGCACATTGACCTTCTCCTGCTGGGTCATTTGATCCAGATCTTCAATACCGGCCACCATACACCAGATCTGTGTTTTTACCTTATGCCGCTTCAACACATCGAGAATGATCGCCAGATTCTTATCTTTTTCAGGTTCTGGGCCTGAGTATAGCCAGAACGCCTGCAAGTCAATTTTGTGAGATTTTAGAGCGTCCAGTTCCGCGTCAAAAGTGGGGATATGTTTTTCTCGCCAGTCGTAGGCCAATTTGTTAATACCCAGCCTATTCAACATTTCTGCACGTTCCACCGGACCTCTGTTCTTGCTGTCAAATGGCACAATGCACCACGCTATCAGGTTATCTTTTGCATAAATGTTTTTGGCTCCCTTTGCTTTTTGTGACCAGACATTCGAGGAGATAAAAAGTAAAATAGTCACTAAAATGAGCTGGAAACAAGTACCCTTTGGCGTAAAAGATTTGACTTTAAAGACTGGGGTCATGGTTTTAGGTTTAGAAATAAAGAGCAACGGTCACTATAAATATACTGTTGCTTCGTATGCCGGCTTTTCACAGAAAATGCCTGGCCCATGAGCTTATTACCTATGATCCAATATTGTGCTTTTCTTTCATTACTAGTCAATCGGGGTTGGCGTAAAATTGGAATTCATAAAAAATATTAAAACTTTGTCACAGCATACATGCCGGTAAATGTCAATCCTGATATTTACGGTTAACACACACTATCACCATGAAGCAACTTGCGCAAAACCTGCGAACAGGACAGACTATACTAGCAGAAGTTCCTGCTCCAATAGTCAAAAAAGGTTATGTTTTAATCCAATCACGTAAAAGCCTTATCTCTGCCGGCACTGAAAGGATGCTAGTTGAATTCAGCAAGGCAAATCTCTTCGAAAAAGCCCGTCAGCAACCTGAAAAGCTGATATTGGTATTAGATAAAATTAGATCTGATGGTTTCCTAAATACATTCAAAGCCGTTTCGGGCAGGCTTAATCAGCTTATGCCGCTGGGATATTGCAATGTTGGAGAAGTAATACAGGTGGGAGATGGGGTTTCGGGTTTTATGAACGGCGACAGGGTTGTAAGCAATGGCCCGCATGCCGAAATCGTGTGCGTTCCGGCAAACCTGGTAACAAAAATCCCATCAAATGTACCGGATGAAGAGGCAGTTTTTACGGTATTGGCAGCGATAGGGTTACAAGGTATAAGATTGCTTAAACCTGCTCTGGGAGAATCGGTTGTGGTAATTGGCTTAGGGTTAATCGGTTTGTTGGCTGCCACATTGCTCCGGGCCAATGGCTGCCGGGTTATAGGGATTGAGCCCGACTTAAAACGGCTTGAACTGGCAGTGAAAATGGGTATCCTGTCTATTAACCCCAATGATTGCGATGTTGCGAAACGGGTCGCTGACCTCACGGGCGGAGTTGGTGCCGATGGTGTGTTGATTGCTGCGTCTTCAAAATCCGGAGCGATTATTTCGCAGGCGGCCAGCATTGCGAGAAAGCGGGGTAAGATCGTCCTGATCGGTAATATCGGGTTGAATTTAAACCGTGCGGTTTTTTATCAAAAAGAATTAACATTCCAGGTTTCGTGTTCGTATGGCCCTGGCCGTTACGATCCAAATTATGAGCAAGGTGGCGTCGATTACCCCTTACCATTTGTCAGATGGACTGAAAACCGCAATTTTCAGGCGATTCTGGATATGCTTTCGATGGGACTGCTGAATGTGAAGCCGTTGATCTCGAATATCATTCCTTTGCAAGATTTTGGTCATTTCTATTCAAATAAATCAAATGCGCCTGCTACCATCATTAACTATCAACAACCGAATTTAACACCGGCTTTAAAAGAATTCAAAACCTCGTTTTTCCCTCCGACTGATTTGGTTTGCGGCATTATAGGAGCAGGTAACTTCACTCGAATGACCTTATTGCCTAATCTAAAAGGAAAAAGTCTGAAATACCTGGCAAGTCTTAGTGGTTTTACTGCCGCAGAATTGGCAAAGAAATATAAAATACCATTTGCAACCGCTGATTATCAGGTAATTCTGGCAGATAGCGAGGTCGATCTGGTATTTATCACGACCCGGCACGATCAGCATGCAAGAATGGTGATCGATGCGATGCAGGCGAAAAAACACATTTTTGTTGAAAAGCCACTGGCGATACTTCCTGCGGATTTGGAGGAAATCATCCATGTCTATCAGCAATCGGAAGCTTCTCTGACAGTTGGATTTAATCGCCGATTCTCTCCATATGCATTAAAAATGAAAAAGTTGCTTGTAGACGCCCCAATGAATGTGGTGGTGACCGTCAATGCGGGTTATCTGCCCATGGATGCCTGGCTCAACGACTTGTCGATCGGCGGCGGAAGGATTGTTGGCGAAGCTTGTCATTTTATTGATTTCATAACATTCTTAACTGGCAGTTTGATTAGCGAAGTATGCACGAACGCGCTGTCTGATCATTCTTCGTTTTGCCAGAATGGCAATATCTTGCTCCGGTATGCAAACGGATCGACCGGGGTAGTTAACTATTTTTCCAATGGACATTCAACTTATCCGAAAGAAAGGGTTGAGGTTTATTTCACAGGAAGGACATTAATTCTGGATGATTTTCGCAATCTGACAGGTTATGGGTTCAAGGGATTTTCCGGTTTGAAAATCAGGAAAGAAAAGGGTCATAAAGCCCAATTTGAGAAGCTATTAGAGTCAGTTAAGTCGGGCGGACCTGCAATTATAGCCTTTGAAGAAATCATTAATACTACCAGAGCGACGTTTGCTGCCGTTGAAAGTTTGAGGAAAGGAACTTGGATCAGGGTTCCGTGAGCATGTGGCGACTTCGAAATATCCGAAACCTGTTTGTATTTCTTCGGAACATGGGTCTGCGCTATTCGGCTTTCCGGATGTGGTATGAAATCCAGTTGCGGACGGGAAGGCTTGCCGGGCGCTTTCCTACCAAAACACGCAGCCAATCATTCATTTCACTTAAAATCTGGCGCGAATTGCCGGTTAAGTTCTTTTTCGAAGCAGGTCAAATCAATGTAAAAAAGAATAAATCGCTCTGTTATCTCAAAGACAATGCCTTGAATATCAGCCAGGATCGATTTCAGTATTTCAGTTCAAAATGGTATTCTGTTGCCGATTGGCATACCAATCCAGAAACAGGTTTTACTTATAATGCTGGCGCACATTGGACAAGAATCCCGGATTTTTCAAGAGAGTCTGGGGATATAAAATATGTTTGGGAAAAGTCCCGGTTTACTTTTTTGTATGACCTCATCCGGTATGATTATCATTTTGAAAATGATCAGTCAAGTCTCGTTTTTGAGTTGATAGCGGATTGGACAGATCGTAACCCGGTTAATTGCGGCCCAAACTGGAAATGCAGCCAGGAAATTACATTACGTGTATTGAACTGGGTTTTTGCGCTCCATTACTATCGTTTTTCAAAGACATTGAACCAGGAGAGATTTGATAAAATCATGAATAGCATTCACCAGCAAATACGTCATGTAGAAGAAAATATCAGCTTTTCGCTGATTGCTGTCAGGAGTAATCATGCTTTGACTGAGTGTCTCGGACTTTATTTAATTGGCTTGCTTTTTCCGTTTTTTCCCGAAAGTGGGCGCTGGAAAGAGAAAGGGAAAAGATATTTTGAACAGGAAATAAGTTACCAAATCTATCCGGACGGTACATTTCTCCAATTTTCGATGAATTACCATCGCATTGTCGTCCAATTATTGACATGGGCAATCGGTCTTGCTGATTTGAATGGAGAAAAGTGGGGAGATGTCGTCTATGATCGGGCAGAAAAGTCGCTTTTGTTTCTAAGGACTTGTCAGGATGAAAAAACGGGTCAGCTTCCCAATTACGGAAACAATGATGGCGCATTGTTTTTTCCAATAACATCTTGCGAATTCCGTGATTTTCGGCCGCAGTTGGCCGCGTTGGGATCCTTACTAGGTTTTAAAAGTTTTTATGAAAATGGAGAGTGGGAAGAAGAAGCAGCCTGGTTTTCAGGTCGTGATTACTTGAAAAAACCAAAGCTGGAAACTCCTGCAATTAAGCCAGTTTCAACTTTTCCTGATGGAAGTTATCATGTTTTACGGGATTACAAGACAATTGCATTTTTAAGGTGTGGAAGCTACAAGAACAGACCTTTTCAGGCCGATCATCTGCATCTGGACATATGGGTAGATGGTCACAATATCCTTCGCGATGCGGGATCGTACTTATATAACACGGATGAAAAGTGGACAAAATACTTCTCTGGAACTGCATCCCATAATACAGTGATGCTTGGCGATTTTGATCAGATGCAAAAGTGCGGCCGTTTTATCTGGTGGGATTGGATTAAGAAAGCAAAAGGTTCGGTGAATGAGACGCCTGAACACTGGTTGATCGAGGCGGAATTGGAGGGTTTTGGACATTTGGGCAAGGGGATTTCGCATAAAAGGAAAGTGTTCAAACGCAAAGGATATCTGGAATGGATCATAGAGGATTCGGTCAGAAACGCACCGCCAGATTTGCCAATGAATCAAATCTGGCATCCGTCAGATGAATTCTTCGACCATTATCATTTGAGAGCCTATCATGAAGATGGCTCTGAATTAACGCCAATTGAAACAGAAGGATGGTTTTCTGAAACTTATGGAAGCAAGATGAGCTGTCGGAGGGTGGTTTTTTCTTCATCAGGGAGGTTTATCAGGGCTGTGATTCGTTGGAAGGAATAAAATGAAAATCAGGAGATATTCTTTATTTGTAAGAAAACAATCGTGCGTATGACACTGACAATCAACATTGACGAGCAGAAACTGACTAAGGTGAAACAGTTAGCAGAATCCAAAGGAGACACTGTAGAGCATATTATTGAAAAATATTTGGAAAATATTATCTCAGATAGTGACCAAAGCACAAATTCCACGTCAAAGGGAGAAAGGGATCTGTCCATTGAGCAAGACACAATATCTGCGACTGAAATGATTAGGCGTTTGCAGCAAAAAGCAGGCTCAATCCCATCCCGGACTTTGACGAGAAAAGTGATTTTAGAAATGCACATTCTACTAATACATCAATATTTTCTTAAAGATCATGATGGCGGCGGTTCGCGATGGAATGAAATGAGCAGGATATGGGTGAGAGAGGGTCATAAAGTCTCAGTTTTGGCGGGAACAGCGAATTATATGGCAGTGGCTTCAGAAAAGCGCGTTGACTTTATTGCAACCAAACGGAATGTTGATGGCGTGACGGTAATTCGTTGCAGGGTATCGGATCAGTATAATTCCAGCTTTGCCGGAAGGCTTGCAGGCTATTTCTCTTTTGTTTTTTCATCCGTTTTGGGAGGAATATTTTATGCAAGGAATACGTATGATTTGATTGTCGTTACATCCCCGCCATTATCAGTAGGAATCACCGCTTTACTATTATCTTTTTGGAAAAAAATCCCTTTTGTACTAGAAATAAGGGACTTGTGGCCTGAATCGGCAATCGATACAGGCGCTTTGAAGAATCCGCTACTGATTCGGTTGTCTTTTGCTTTTGAAAAATACCTTTACAGGAAGGCCCGGCTAATCAATGTCCTCACTCCCGCATTCAAAGATATTCTGGTTGGTAAAAAAGGAGTCGATCAAGACAAAATAGTGTATGTTCCCAATGCTGCGGATTTCGATCTTTCAGAAAAGGCATCTTTACAGTTTGATCGGGCCGTCTTTCGTGAAAAACTATGTATTACAGATCAATTCGTGATCATTTACGTCGGGGCTCATGGCGTGGCAAACCATTTGATCCAACTTATCGAGGCTGCTGAATTGCTTCGTGATACGAATGTATGCTTTCTATTAATCGGGGATGGAATGCAGAAACAAGAACTTCAACAGGAAACCGAACGTCGAGGTATATTGAATGTAAGATTTATGGATCCAATGCCCAAATCTGAAATCTTCCGGTACATTCTGGCGGCGGATATCGGTATCTCAGTATTAAAAAAAGCGGAGGCTTTCAAAAAAGTTTACAGCAACAAAACATTTGACTATTTTTCTTGCAAAAGACCGGTAATCATGGCCATTGACGGTATTTCCAAACAATTAGTAGAAGAGGCCAAAGCGGGTTTTTTTGTGGAGCCGGAAAATGCTATTGCTTTGGCTGTCCTGATTAACTTTTGTCGAAAAGATCCTGAGCTATTGGTACAGCTAGGAGAAAATGGGTACCGATATGCCAAAGCACATTTTGACAGGAACTTCCTGGCAAAAAAATATCTTAACCATTTACTGCTGTTAGTAAGGTAAGAGCAATTCAGGCCTTTGAGACACGCACTGGAATAAAAGATTACTCTATCTTTGCAATAGGGTAGCCACTCGGTACTAGAACAAGCGATTTTGTCAGAATATTTTAAGAACATATCGGAAGGAATCAATACCACGATTGTTGGTATGAAGCTCACGCTGAGTCACTTTTGGAGTTCGCGCCACCGCCGTAAATCCAGTGATATCCGGTCTGGCAATTTTTACGACCAGGGCGAGGGCATGGTCACCGTCCAATATCCCCGAGAAACCATACCCATTCCCGACAACGGACGCTATCGCCTTCACAATGAGATGGATGACTGCATTGTTTGCGATAAATGCGTAAAAGTCTGCCCTGTCGATTGTATTGAAATAGAGCCTATTCGCGCCATTGAAGAGGTCGGACGTGCCTCTGATGGTTCACCGATCAGGCTGTATGCAGCGAAGTTTGATATTGACATGGCCAAATGCTGTTACTGCGGTCTTTGCACAACAGTTTGCCCAACGGAATGTCTGACAATGACTAAAACATTTGATTATAGCGAGTTGGACGTTCGGGATATGGTTTACAATTATGCCAATCTGACACCCGAAGAAGCGGATGAAAAGCGTAGGTTACTGGATCAGTTTCAAAAAGAAAAAGAAGCATCAAAAATTGCCGCCAAGCCAGCGACGGTACCTCTTTCAGAATCCGCTACACCTGCCGCGCGGCCTGTGTTTAAGCCAACAATCAAGCCCAAACCTCAGGAAATTGAGGCGAAGGTTGAAATAATTGAAGACAAGGAAGATGTGGAAAAACCTGCAGCTAAGCCGGTTTTCCGCCCGACGATAAAGCCTAAAACTACTACCCAGCCAGTTGACGAAAAACCTGTTTCAGAGGTTGAATCCCCGCCAGTACCACCGAAGCCAGTATTTCGTCCAACCATTAAACCGAAACCGCCGAAGGAATAGTTGGTCGAGATTTTGAAACATCAGTTATTTTTTTCTATGGAGGCAGCAGCATTTTACGGATTTTCACTATTGGCGGTAACTGCTGCGGTATTTATTTTATTTTCAAAAAACCTCATTCATGCAGCATTTGCCCTTTTTCTTGCGTTTTTGGGTGTTGCAGCATTGTTTGTTCTGGCAGGCGCAGATTTTCTTGGGGTTTCGCAAATAATGATCTATGTTGGCGGAATTCTTGTGTTACTGATTTTTGGGATTATGCTTACTCAAAATATCAACAAAAGCGACGATTCGTCGAGGCATAATAAGGTCGAAGTACTTGTAAAACGAGAGGTTTGGGGCTTTTTGATCGGTTTGGGTTTTTTTGCAGTTCTTATCAAAATCATTTTTAAATCTGATTTTAAAATGAAAGGAGATGCAATGATCAGCAAGTCTACGATCAAAACAATTGGAGTTGAATTGATGACGAGCCACTTATTTCCATTTGAAGTCGCGGCGGTTTTACTTTTGGTTGCACTGGTAGGAGCCGCCTATCTTGCGTTGAACCGCAATCCTACGCCATGACAACGATACCAATTCAGCATTATCTGTTTGTCGCGGCGGCCATCTTTTGCATTGGACTGGCCATTGCAATCACAAAGCGGCACTTTATCGGTATTTTGATTGGCATTGAGCTGATGCTTAATGCAGTTAATATCAATTTGGTAGCATTTGGAAGGCATGATCCTGAGCGGCTGACTGGTCAGCTTTTTGCCCTTTTTGTAATTGTAGTTGCGGCTGCTGAGGTGACTGTTGCTCTTGCGATCATATTAAGAGTTTACGGTCGCTTCCAAACTGTTGACCCTGATGAGGTAAGTGAATTAAAGAAGTAAACGATCCTTTGCTCCATGAACTGGCTATTCTTGTTTTTCGCTTTTATGATCGGGATTAGCAATACCGTCCAGTCGGGCGTTAATGCGCAGCTTCGCGAGTCTTTTAATAACCCTATCCTGGCTGCAATCACTTCGTTTTTTGTCGGATTTGTTGTTTTGCTGATTGCATTTGCCTGCTTCAATCAAAATCCCGTCCCGTCGCTTAGCGAAATCAAGCAAGTTCCATGGACCCGTTTTATGGGAGGTGTCCTGGGTGCATTTTACGTGATGACCGTGATATTTATTATCCGCGATATTGGCCCGGCAAATATGATCTGTCTGGTTGTTGCAGGCCAAATGATCGCAGCAATGACCATAGACCATTTTGGATTTCAGGGCTTTGCACCACATCAGATCACTTTGCCAAGGATAGCCGGGGCGGTTTTGCTTGTTGCAGGTGTTTATTTAATTCTAAAAAATTAGACAAAAAAAGCATTTCCTCTCGAAAATGCTGCCTTGCATCAATGCGATATCTAAGGAATGCGTTTAAAAACAAATAAGTCTGCAAAAACCCATTTGTTATCTTCCATTTTTCCACGTTGTATCACTAGCTGATTCTGTGAGCGACGCTCGTATATTATCCTTACCGAAATATCATCTTTTTCAAATAGGGCCTGATTTTTCTTTGCCTCAATGAAATTATAAGTATCAGACACAGCCTTTTCTTCCAACGCTATTAAGCCAGGTTTGAAATGCTTAACCCGCGCCACCGGCCCTTTTTCGGTTTGTTCAAATGCGAATAGCTCGTATAAGGCGGGCTTATTGTCCTTAATCATCCTGATATATCCAATCACATTGTCACCTGCTGGCGCTGTCCATGAAGCCTCAATCGGTCCACCGTTATAGGTTCCAAGCCAGTGACCTTCTAGAAAACTGATATCGTTCAATGTCCCCGTTGTTGTTTGAGCCTGCGAGGTATTCGCCAGCAGCATAAGAGCCAAAAGCGTCGAATAAATTTTTGTAAAACTGATTTTCTCGAATCGAGTCATTTTGGGATTAGGTTTAATTAGAGAAGCAAGTTAAGCGAATAGGGGATTGGTTGAAAAGGAAAGCAGGAACATTTAAGAAATAAATTCCAGGTAGTTGCTTTGATTTATGAGTGTAAATGTGGCTTCTGGGTAGGCTGTTTTGAAAATAGCAGGCAACTTGTAGTGGTCATTTTTCCATTTAAATTCAAAAGCGGAAAGTTGGCCATTTTCCAGTTCCAGCAGATCGATCTCTTGCTGGTCGTATGTGCGCCAAAAGTAGTGATCCACATATCTATAATTGTAACTTAATAGTTTTATCCGTTCACTGATCAGGTAGTTTTCCCAGATTTCACCAATATCGGTACGTAAGGAAATAGGCTTGAACTCATTGATAATGGCATTTCGGATACCATTGTCGTAAAAATACCAGCGTGTGCTTTTGGTTACTTCTTTCCTGAGATTTTTGCTGTAACCTCCTATTTTTTTGAGAATAAAGACTTTTGATAAAAGATCCAGATACTTTTCAACGGTATTCTTACTTATATTCAAGGTATTGCCAAGCTCCTGCATAGACACTTCTTTTCCTAATTGATAGGCGATTAAACGCAGCAGATCCTTGATTTTGTCGGTATTGCGAACTCCTTCATATGCCAGAATGTCTTTGAGCAAATAAGAATTAACCAGATCTTTAAGATAAAGCTCTTTCTCCCTTAATGTGGTCATTTGAAACAATTCGGGGTAACCGCCGTAAATGATGCGTTCTTCCAAATTCTGACGTGTTTGAAGTGCATTTTCAATCGGGAGTAGTTCTGCTTGTGCAATGGGATATAAGTTGTGAAAATAACTTCTGCCCGTGAGCGGTTCTCCCGATTGCTGTGCGAGATCAAATGCTGAGGAGCCAGTTGCTATTATTTTAAGGCCCGGAACATGATCAACAATGAGTTTCAGCTTTTTACCAACATCCGGAATTGCCTGGGCTTCATCAATAACAAGCAGTTCAGTGTCAGAGAATATTCTTTTGTAATTGGCAATGCTAACTTCTGAGAGCAGATTCTGCACATTGACATCTTCTCCTTCCATCATGAAGACTTTATCTGACGTTTCCCGGATAATTTTCTGGATCAGAAAGGTTTTGCCAACGCGCCTTGTTCCCATGATGACATTCACCTTATTGGGTTTAAGCCGTTCGAGAATGGAACTATGTAATGCTCTTTGTATGTCCATCTGTTAATTCAGTCATTATGTTGACGCAATTTAGCTAAATTCAGTCATTATGTTGACGCAATTTAGCTAAAATCAGTCATTACGTTGACGGAATTTCGGTATAGTACAAAAAATTAGCTGTCTTGTTTCCAAAACAGCTGAATAATAAACAATTCTTTATCCTAGTAGGCTCTCTCTAATTTCCCTTCATGCGAGTTGGAGAATGCTTTGTTAACCACTTTGTTTCCACCCAACGTTGGGTAATTACCGGTGAAGTACCAGTCTCCCAAGTGGCCTGGGCAGGCTTTATGCAAATTGTCAACAGTTTGAAAAACAACAGAAAGCTCTGCATTCAAGTCCTTTGGACGAATGATCTCAGCAATTTTCTGAGAAATCTCTTCATCTGTAAACGGATCATACAACGCTTTTACATAGTTGGTATGATATGGATTTTTGGTTGCGATGGATGTTACGCTTTGCATATATACATCTTCCAGCAAATATTCCAGATCACGTTCTTCCAACAATTTAAGGACCGCCCTGAATGCAACAAAATCCTTCATTTTCGACATATCAATTCCGTAACAGTCCGGAAAGCGGATTTGCGGTGCCGATGATGCGACCACTATTTTTTTCGGGTTCAGCCGATCCAGCATAGTCAAAATGCTTTTTTCAAGCGTCGTACCCCTAACAATGGAATCGTCAATGATCACCACGGTATCGATATTCTTGCGAACCACCTCGAAAGTAGTGTCATAAACACTCGACACCATGTCGTCGCGCAATGCATCAGCTGTGATGAATGTTCGGGATTTCACATCCTTAGTTACGAGCTTTTCAATCCTTGGACGGAAAGACAATACTCTTTCAAGATCTGCTTCGAACAGGATACCTTCCATGATCGCTTGCTTCCGTTTCTTGGAAAGATATTCCTCCAAACCTTCAATCATTCCCAGAAAAGCAGTTTCTGCCGTATTTGGAATGTAGGAGAAGATTGTATTTTCGAGATCGTAGTTAACCTCTTTAAGTATTTGCGGGATCAGAAGTTTACCAAGCTGCTTGCGTTCATTGTAAATATCGGGATCGGTGCCGCGGGAGAAATAAATCCGCTCGAAGCTGCAAGAGCGTTTTTCAAGTCTTGGCAGGATAGGAAACTCATTATACTCCCCATTTTTGTCTATAATCAATGCGGAGCCAGGTGTTATTTCCTTGATCTGACTATATTCGACGTTGAACGCTGCTTTGATTGCCTGTTTTTCAGAGGCAACCACAACTACTTCATCATCAGCATAATAAAAAGCAGGACGAATGCCGGAAGGATCACGAATAACAAAAGATGCGCCGTAGCCTGTCAACCCGCACATGGCATAACCGCCATCAAAATCGCGGCATGACCTATAAAGCAACCGCTGCAAATCAATGTTATCTTCGATGACATCCGAAAGCGTCGGATTTTCATAAATTCCTTTGAACCGCTCGAACACTCTTTGATTTTCTTCATCCAGGAAATGTCCAATTTTCTCCATCACCGTCACAGTATCCACTTTTTCTTTTGGATGCTGTCCAAGCGATACCAACTTACCGAAAAGTTCGTCCACATTGGTCATATTGAAATTCCCGGCCATCACCAGGTTCCGGCTTCTCCAGTTACTTTGACGAAGCATTGGATGGCAGTTCTCCACTTCATTGGTGCCGTGCGTTCCGTACCTCAGATGCCCTAGCCAAACTTCGCCTGTAAAGGCGAGGTTTTCCTGCAGCCACTTACCATCAGAAGCACGGTCTTTGTGGTCCTTTAAACCTTTGCGAAATTTCTTGTGGATTTTGGAAAAAATATCCGTAAGAGGTTGAGGTTCTACGGATCTATATCTGCTGATATATCGTCTCCCAGGCGGAACGTCGATCTTAATATTGGCTACTCCGGCTCCATCTTGTCCTCGGTTGACCTGTTTTTCCATCATTACCGAAAGCTTGTGAACGGCGTAAAGCGGCGTGTCGTACTTGTCGATGTAGTATTGATAAGGTTTTCTAAGACGGATAAGTGCTATACCGCACTCATGCTTAATGGCGTCGCTCATAAGAAGAGTTGTGCGTTAGAATATTTTTTGTTTGCTCGTATGCAAAGCGTATTCCTGAATAGTAAGTTAACGAATTTATATTCTCGTTTAGTTCGCTAACTATGCAAAGGTACAAATCCTCAGGCTTAAAAAACTGCAAATCTGCCCGGATTCTTCCCTCCTCTTCCAGCCCGGTCAAAATAACACATTGACCAGCCTAACTTACAGAAAGATAACTAATTTTGATCAATAAGGTTTTATAAATCATATATGCTTCACAAAACCCGCGGAATTGCTTTAAGCTATATTCGCTACCGGGAATCCTCCATTATAGCAAAAATCTATACTGAAACTTTTGGGATACAAACCTATATTGTGAATGGTGTGCGCAGCAGCAAGTCAAGAAATAACCGCATAGCCTTGTTTCAGCCGCTTACATTGCTGGAAATGGTTGTATATCACAAGAATAAAGAAGATACCCTGCACAGAATCTCCGAAATCAAATGTTATGCCCCATTTTACAGTATTCCTTATGAAATACTGAAATCCAGCCTGGCCCTATTTGTGACGGAGATTTTGACCAAGACACTCAAAGAAGAGGAAAGCAATGAATATTTATTTCAGTTTATCGAAAGGTCAGTGTTATTCCTGGATGGCGCAGAGGGGGATTTTGAGAATTTCCATATTCAATTTCTTTTAGAGCTCTCTAACTATCTGGGATTTGGAATTGAAACGATTGGAGATCTTGAAAATGAATTAAACAGCAATCATTTCCCCCAACTATCGGATTTTGTAGAGCAAAATGCGATGGACCAGCTCCTGAATAATGGTTACGGGATCAGCATCCATCTTGATCGGGCAAGGCGCATCCGGATTCTGGAAAAACTCATTTTCTTCTATAAGATCCACATGGATTCTCTTACTGAAATCAAATCATTGGAAGTTTTACAGGAAGTTTTGCGTTAATACCCAAGATTTCAACGCATTCAATTGGCATAATTTTGATAACGTATAGTGTAAATTTAAAACCTGAATTAATGATGAAAAACAAACATATTCTTACGCTCATTTTTTTGCTCAGTTCTCTGCTTGCAATAAGCCAGGTGCCAAAAGGCGCATGGAAATCCCAGGAACCTACTGGTAGCGCATCCACTCTGATTGTTGCAGACAATTATATGGTCATTGCGTCTTACAGTGTAGGGAACAAATATTTTGAAAGAACCGAAGGCGGACCATTTACCATAAGTGGCGATCAAATGACATATACACCTGAATTCAATTCTGCCGATACCTCTAAAATTGGAATACCAATTGTGTTCACAGTTATCGTTAAGGATGATATACTTACATTGAAATATGAGGAAGCAATGGTTTGGATGCGTGTCGACGATGCGACTAATGTACCTATGGCTGGCGCTTGGCACATTACTGAACGTGCAAATGATGGACAGGGCGGGTTGGTTCAAATACACCAGGAAGGTACCCGAAAGACACTAAAGTTATTGTCTGGAACCCGGTTTCAGTGGTTCGCCATCGATCCGGCGGTAAAGGGATTTTATGCAACGGGTGGAGGTATTTATATTGCCAAAAACGGCCAATACACAGAAAACATTCAGTTTTTTTCAAAAGATAATAATCGCGTAGGATCTTCCCTGAAGTTTAACTACAAACTGGACAACGGGAAGTGGGACCATAGCGGTAAAAGCAGTGATGGCAAACCTGTCCACGAAGTTTGGGAAAAGATACAGTAGTATTCACCATTAACTATTTAGATTTATTCAAAATAATTATCGCTAAACTTTTGAATGATTCTAAATAGGTATTACTTTTGAAAAGTTATAACAGCAACCGGGGATGAGTGCTTTTACATTAAATGATTATACTGTTGTATCTGAGGAAGACAATTTCTGGATGAAGTCTTTTGACGGGAATGTCGATTGCGTATTTAAGAAATGCTGTAAGAGTTATAAAAATAGTGGGAAGCGCTGCAAAAAGTGCCCCAAAAAATAGTGCTGTAACTTTTAACAAGTAATACAGTTCATGGTGAATAATTGTAAGAAAGGGAGTGCCTTGTAGCACTCCCTTTTCTATGCGCAATCAGGAGTAAGCTATACTTTCCGCTTCAACTCAAAATTCTGACCTAAATAAACCCTTCTAACTACCTCATCTTCCGCCAATTCTTCCGCGCTCCCCTGTTTCAGTATTTTGCCTTCAAATAATAGATATGCGCGGTCTGTAATGGACAATGTTTCATTTACATTATGATCGGTGATCAGGATTCCAATATTCTTATGCTTCAGTTTGGAAACAATACTCTGAATGTCTTCCACAGCGATTGGGTCAACTCCCGCGAATGGCTCATCCAGGAGGATAAATTTTGGATCCACGGCAAGTGATCGTGCGATTTCAGTCCGCCGCCTCTCCCCACCCGACAACACCATTCCTTTGCTTTTGCGAACATGTCCCAAATGAAATTCTTCTAATAATTCCTCGACTTTCAGTTTTTGGTCATTTCGTGAAAGATCGGTCATTTCAAGAACGGCTTTGATATTCTCTTCAACGGTCAAGGAACGAAATACCGACGCTTCCTGGGCAAGATAGCCGAGGCCAAGGCGGGCCCGTTTATACATGGGAAGGCTTGTGATATCTTTATCGTCTAAAAACACTTTACCGCTATTGGGTTTTACCAAACCGACAGCCATATAAAAGGAGGTAGTTTTTCCAGCACCGTTTGGCCCCAACAATCCTACAATTTCTCCCTGCTCGACCTGGTAGCTTACATTATTATTTACAAGACGTACCCCGTATTTTTTTACAAGGTTTTCTGTTCTGAGTATCATGTCTGTTTTATAAATCAACACCAAGTATTAAACTCAATGCAGCTTGATGTCCTTTAATGACAGTTGTAACGTTTTTTTATCCCGAAAGTTATTCTCTTCCAGGCAGTAACAAATTGAAAATGGCCTTCCATTGGCGATATCAGGGTAAAACTGGGCCAAGCCAAAACCAACTGCCGTGAATGTCTGAGAGCTATTTTGTTTGACGTCAAACTTAATATGCTTTTCCTTCATTAAGGAGGGCGTACCCACCAGCGTCACATTTCTCGATTCAAAAATGGGCGTCATATTGCCTGGCCCAAATGGTCCCATCTGACGCAGTACATTGTAGAATTTGAGCGTAATCGTTTCAATAGCCAAAAGCATATCAATGTTAATCACCGGTACTAACTGATCCGGCAGCATACGGCTGCTCACAATGTCGTTGAAGCGCGATTTGAACGCTTCGATATTGTGTATAGGTAGAGTCAATCCGGCCGCGAATGTATGTCCACCGTATTGTTCAAGCAGGTCGGCACACTCCTCAATTGCTTCGTACACATCAAATCCGGGAATGGAGCGGGCTGATCCAGCCGCTTTGCCGTGAGATTGCGTTAAAATAATGGTAGGGCGATAGTATTTTTCGATACATCTGCTGGCGACAATTCCGATCACCCCTTTGTGCCAGTCTTCCTTATATAATACGGTACTTTTGGCCTCAGAAAACCAGGTGTCGTTTTCAATCATGGAAAGCGCCTGTTCTGTGATGCTGGTATCGAAGAGCCGACGTTCGCTATTGTGTTTGTTTATTTCCTGTGCAAAATCAAATGCTTCTTCTTCCACTTCTGAAAGTAAGAGTTTGACAGCCTCCCTGGCATGTTTAATCCTTCCCGCAGCATTGATTCTTGGCCCCAAACCAAAAACAACATTTGTAATGTCCAGCTCGCCAGTCATCCCGGCAATTTGGATCAAAGCTTTGAGCCCGACCCTTGGAGACGCATTGAGTTTTTTGAGCCCATAATATGCAAATACCCGGTTTTCACCTGTGATGGGTACAATGTCTGATGCAATGCTGACCACCAGTAAATCGAGAAAATCAAAAAGTATTTCGAGATCAATATCCTCCCTGATGCAGAAGGCCTGTAAAAGTTTAAAGCCGACTCCGCAGCCGGTCAATTCCTTGTAAGGATAAAGACAGTCCTCACGTTTGGGATCTAGTACCGCAACGGCCGCAGGCAATTCATTACCTGGACGGTGGTGATCGCAAATGATGAAGTCGATTCCGTATTCGGCGGCGGCGCTTACTTTATCAACCGACTTTATGCCGCAATCGAGGGTAACGATCAGCTTAAAGCCATTTTGTTGTGCCCATTCAATGCTATGCCAGGATACACCATATCCTTCCTCGTAACGGTCCGGAATGTAATAATCAATGTTGTTGTATATCTTTTTAAGAAATCCGTAGAATAATGCGACAGATGTGGTACCATCCACATCATAATCGCCATAAATCAGGATTTTCTCTCCGGAAGTGATGGCACTGGATAATCTTTGGACTGCCAAATCCATATTCATCATTAGGAAAGGATCGTGGAGGTGTTTGATTTCGGGACGGAAAAAGTTTCTGGATTGCTCAAAATCATGAATGCCCCGCTGAACCAAAAGTGTTGCTAACGAAGGGCTTACTTTCAAAGATTCAGCCAGTTGTCCGGCAGCCTGTTGTTGTTCGGAGGTAAATTCAAGGGCGTGTATCCAGCGTTTTTCAATCATAAGGCAAAGATAATCGGATTACTTCATGCGCCTACCAAAATGTGTATCACCGATTGCGCAATCAGAAAAGCTAATTGAAACGTCTTATCTTTGCAATTAATTAACATACTTTAATATATATGCCCCGCCTTCTCGCAATTGATTATGGAGCAAAGCGCAGTGGAATTGCAGTTACTGATCCTCTTCAGATTATAGCGACGGCATTAGAAGCAGTTCGTACGCATGACCTTCTGGATTTTTTGAAAAAATACACCAGCCAGGAAGACGTTAAAACCTTCATTATTGGGATGCCGAAACGTATGGATAACACAGCCAGCGAAAATGCAGACCGGGTAATAGCTTTTGTAAAGCAATTAAAGAAAGCATTTCCGGAAATTCCGGTTCACACCCATGACGAGCGCTTCACATCATCCATCGCACTTCAATCCATGATTGCCGCGGGATCAAAAAAAAGTGACAGAAGAGAAAAAGGTAACATTGACAAGATAAGCGCTACCATTATTCTCCAGTCCTACATGGAAAGCATAGGATAGCAGAATATTTTAAACATTACCAAACGAATAAAAGGTCTCAGTAAAATGATTTATCCCATAGTTGCCTACGGCGATCCGATTCTAAGAAAGCCAACCAAATTCATTGAAAAAGATGAACTAGACCTTAAAAAGCTTTCCGAGGATATGTTCGACACCATGCACGCGGCCAATGGCGTAGGACTCGCCGCCCCTCAGATTGGAATGACTGTCAGAATATTTGTAGTGGACGGAACACCATTTAGTGAAAAGGATGATGATGAAGACGATGAGCCAGACTTATCACTTGTTGATTTCAAAAAGGCCTTCATTAACCCTGAAATATTGGAAGAAAAAGGAGAAGAATGGGCCTTCGAAGAGGGTTGTTTGAGCATTCCAGGTATACGAGGAGATGTTTACCGGCCGGCAACTCTGAAAATCCGGTACCGTGATATAGAATGGAATGAATTCGAAGAAGAGTATTCAGGAATGGCCGCCAGGATTATCCAGCATGAATATGACCATTTATTGGGCAAATTGTTTGTTGATTATTTACCCACATTGAAAAAACAGTTTATCAAGAAAAAACTCACCGACATATCCAAAGGTAATGTTGATGCGGATTATAGAATGCGTTTTCCAAGCCGTAAATAATGTCCCTCAGCGCAGGTAATTTCAATTTCAAAATGCAAGAACAGGAATCAGAATTATCGGTTACCTTGATCCAGACAGATTTGTCATGGGAGGATGTGACCGCTAACCTGTCTTCGCTGGAAGAGAAAATCGCATCGCTCAATGAACCTGCCGATATCATTGTGCTTCCAGAAATGTTTAATTCTGGATTCACAATGAATACCGATTTAGCTGAGCCAATGAATTTGACTACAACCCGGTGGATGAAGCAAATGGCAGCGACGACCGGCGCGCTGCTGATTGGAAGTTTTGCTGTTAAAGAGAGCGGCAATTTCTATAACAGGCTGCTTTGTGTAAGGCCAGATGGCAGCTTAGTTCATACCGACAAACGCCACCTTTTTAGTATCGGAAATGAGCATCACACCTACACTGCGGGAAAAGAACGGTTAATGCTGACCTGGAAAGGCTGGAAAATTTGTCCATTAATATGTTATGATCTCCGGTTTCCGGTTTGGAGCAGGAACTCTATTTCCAACCCTTATGATCTATTAATATATGTTGCAAATTGGCCTGCAAGAAGAACGCATGCGTGGAACACATTGCTTAAGGCGAGGGCAATTGAAAATCAATCTTATGTGGTTGGTGTCAACAGGATAGGTAAGGATGGCAATAATCTGGATTACCAAGGAGATTCTGCTGTTCTCGATTTTTTGGGCGAACCATTAGTTATGCTTTTCGATGGGGAGACGGAGAAGACAGTCAGGCTTTCAAAACAGGAACTTGAAGATTATCGAAAGGCCTTCCCAGCATTATCTGATGGTGATTTTTTTGATTTAAGATAAAGGCCTTCTATTAGTCCTCAATACTTATTCAATCACTTTCGGAACCATTATATAGGTCTCATTTTTTGAAGGGGCATTCGTTATGGCCTCTCGTCTGCTCAATGTATTCAACCCTTGATCCTCCCGCCAGTTGTTAACTTCATCCATGATGTGCGTAAGTGGTTCGACATTCTCTGTATCGATCTCATTCAATTGATCCATCCAGGTTAGCACAGAATCCATACTGTGCAGAAGTGCTTCTTCTTCACTTGCACTGATTTCAAGCCGCGCCAAATGGGCAATTTTTCTGAGCGATTCAGCATCAATTTTCATTTTAAGAATTTGTTAAGTTAGCTCGAGCCTGTGTTTCTACTAGCAAAATTAGGTGATTTTTGCAGATCAGTCCGCGAATGCGGGAAAATCAGGTCAATTGGATCAGGTTTTCGGCACATTCGGTTGCTAATGCCTACCTGACGTTTTAAGACAAATGCCAAGCATTGTACCAAGAATGATGGTCTGATGTTGAAAATTGTTGTTTAGACACATAGTAGGAGAAAAATAATATTTGCTTTTCTACTGGATTCCTGAAATTTTTTGAAATACAAACGGAGGCTTTTAGAAACATGCATATTGAGTTTGACGCATAGAGTACAATTTTCTATGCTTTACGATAGACTTGATATTTACTTCTGAATCAGCATTAAACTAGGATTTACTAGTAAATATTCCAATATCAAATTCTTCAAAATATGCAATTTACGAGCGTAATGTGAAAAGATCTGGGAAAAAATCTGACGAAAGCCTTGCTTTTTTTTAAAAGGAAATCTCATACTTTTGTAGAAGTCGGTAAATCAAAAAGGCAATCGAAATTTTATTTTACCAAAACCAGTTTTAACCAAAAGTTTTATTTAATTCACAACCAAAATCTCAATTTAACCTTTAAAAGTAAGTCTGATGGAAAAGAAAGCTACAAGTCCGGCACCAGCTCCAAAGCCTGCTGCGGCAGAAACAAAAGGCAAAGGCGGTTTGAACCCGGCATTGGTAATCCCTCTACTATTTGCAATTGCATTATGTGTTTACATTTTCGTTTTGGGAGCGCCCGAACACTTTAAAGATGGAGATCACGCAAAAGGCCCAATCGATGGAGATTACTATGGAATCGTCTACAAAGGAGGACCTATTGTACCAATTTTGATGACATGTTTTCTGATCGTATTAACCTTCACAATTGAACGTTTGATTACTTTGAACAAAGCGAGCGGATCAGGCAGCATTGATTCATTTGTACGGAAGCTGAGAAGCCTTCTTGATAAAAACCAAATCGACGAGGCAATTAAAGAATGTGACAGACAAAAAGGATCTGTTGGTAATGTAGTAAAAGCAGGCCTTTTAAAATATAAGCAGTTAACTACTGAGACTGCACTTGACAAAGAACAAAAGCTAGCTGCTCTTCAGAAAGAAATTGAAGAAGCTACTACACTTGAACTTCCAATGCTTCAGAAAAACCTTACCATTATCGCAACACTTGCTGGTGCTTCAACACTTTTGGCACTTCTTGGAACGGTAATTGGTATGATCAAAGCATTTGCTGCACTAGGTACATCAGGTTCTCCTGACTCGGCTGCTCTCGCAACTGGTATCTCTGAAGCCCTTATCAATACCGCGTTAGGTATCGGTACTTCTGCTATTGCGACCATTTCCTATGCATATTTGAACAGCCGTGTTGACGACCTTACTTACAGCATTGATGAGATCGGCATGAGCCTTCAATCAAATTTCGCAGCTCATTATTAATTAGTTTTCTAGTTTATGAACTATTTAATGTACAAGTTTCGTTAATATACAAAAAACTTATATATTTGTTATGGCAAAAGTAAGACCTAAGAAGCACGCCCCGCATACGGATATGACAGCGATGACCGACGTTGCGTTCTTACTTCTGACATTCTTCATTATGACGGCGACTTTCAAGTCGAATGAAGCAGAGATAACAACTCCTTCTTCGATTTCACAGATAAAGGTTCCGGATGATGACATTATGATCATTAGTATTGACAAAGCAGGCAAAGTTTTCTTTGGGGTAGATGCCAAACCGGTTCGGGCAGCAATGCTTGATAACATTGGACAGGCTAAGGGGATCACTTTTACTGAAATGGAAAAGTCAAAATTTGCTCTTCAAACTAGTTTTGGATTTCCCCTTAATCAGTTGAAACCTTGGTTGAATATGACAAAGGAGCAAATGCCGAACGTTAAACAGCCAGGTATTCCTGTGGATTCAACAGGTGCTAGTGAATTGGCTGACTGGGTATATGCGGCGCGTAAGGCTAACAATCAGTTGAGAATTGCTTTAAAAGGAGATAACCTTTCAAAGTTCCCGGTTTTCAAAGATGTATTGTCAAACTTGCAGTCACAAAATATCAACAAGTTTAACTTGATCACAGGTAGCGAACAGGCTCCTGCGGGTTATACAAATGAATAATGTTACAAATGGTATCATTTTAATTTTAAGAAAAAATGGCAGCAATTGAAGAATCGGGTGATGGGCATGGCAAAGGCGACGGTAAGGTTCGGGCCAAGAAAATGTCTACCCGTGTCGATATGACTCCAATGGTGGACTTAGGATTTTTGCTCATTACCTTTTTTATGCTTGCGACAACCATGTCAAAACCCACGTCTATGACGCTGGCGGTGCCTGACAAGACGGATGAGGAAGATCAGGAGAAGACAGAACCTTTAAAAGCATCCAAAGTTTTAACCCTTTTCATGGGTTCTAATGATGATGTATACTATCTGGACGGTGTTGCCGCAGATGATGATAAGGCAAAGGAATTATTGAAAACTACCCGTTACGGTTTTGATCTGAGAAGCGTAATTTTTGCTTCGGCAAAGCGGATTAATGCAGCAAACCCGAAGGATGAAAAAGGCAATGAACCCTTTGTGGTAGTAATCAAACCTACTCCAGTGTCAACTTACAAGAATATGGTTGACGTCCTTGACGAAATGGCAATTACCAAATCAAAACGGTATGCGCTCGTTGAAAGTCTTACAGACTCGGAAAAAGGGCTGTTGGGGGATAAAATCATTCCAAAAAATTAATTTTTAATCAAAAACTATCAAAGCGCCATGGCAGAAATGAGCCCGAATGCAACACTTGATGATATAGTGTTTGCCGATCGTAACAAGGCGTACGGTGCATTTGAACTTCGTAGAGGATATCGAGCAGATGTTACGAAGGCCACTTTGATCGGAGCTGCTCTTTTTGTACTTGCTATGTTTACGCCGTCGATCATTAACCGATTGACTGCTGGCGAGGAGAAAGAAGAACTGATGGTTGAAGTGGATTTAATGAAAATACCACCGCCGCCAATTGATCCGGCAGAACCACCGCCGCCGCCACCGCCACCTATCGAGCAGCCAAAGGTGAATACGGTAAAGTTCTTACCTCCCGAGGTTAAGAAAGATGAGGAAGTACCTGAAGAGGTTCCGCCACCAACAGTTGAAGAAATTAAGGAAGCTGTTGTTGCTGATAAGACCGTGGAAGGTGATCCCAATGCGAATGAGATTATCGTTGCTCCCGAAGCTGTTGCTGCCCCAAGTAAAGGTACAGTGGTTGAGGCGGCTCCGGAACCTGAAAAGGTTTTTACAGTTGTTGAGCAACAACCTGAGTTTCCAGGTGGTACCGCAGAAATGTACAAATACTTAAACAAGAACATTAAGTATCCAAGTGCAGCTTCTCGTGCCAATGTTTCCGGACGGGTATTTATGTCATTCGTTGTGAATATTGATGGAAGTATCCAGGATGTAGCAGTTCTGAAAGGATTGGGTTTTGGTTGCGATGAAGAAGCTATGCGTGTTGTGAAAGCAATGCCGAAGTGGAAACCAGGTAAGCAGTCTGGCCGCGCAGTTCGTGTTAAGTACAATCTACCAATCAATTTCCAGTTAGAGTAACTCATGAGGGAAAAACCATTGCATGAGAAGATCGGTGATCTAACCTCTGTGTTAATGGCTCTGACATACATAGGAGGAGGGGTCTTTTTGATCTTCTCCTCCTTGTCTTTTAGATTGTTTCCCATAGGCAGTTTACCGCGTTACGCCTTCGCTGGCACACTTATTTTGTATGGAGGGTATCGGGGTTATAGGGTTTGGAGAAGAAGAAACCGAAATGAGTTATGAAATTTATTGCGACATGCCTTTGGTTTGCAGTATTGTTGGTGGTAAGCTTGTTAGGATGTGATTCTTCAAGTACTAGTTTAGACAATCCAAGGCAGGGTACTATTACAATAGCGTCGGATGAGTCCTTCAAACCGCTGGTAAATGCTCTGACAAATGCTTATGAAGGGATTTACCCCAATGCGCATTTCAAAGTTGATTATAAGCCGGAGCAGGAGTCCATCCGGCAATTGTTGAATGATAGCGCCCGGATTATTTTCTCAACCCGACAGCTGAATGATAAGGAACTGGCAATTATAAAAGATCAAAAAGGAAGTTATAAGTTCCAGCATATTGCGACAGATGGACTTGCTTTGGTAACAAGCAAGGCAAATACAGACAGCCTTATTACAATGTCTGAAATTCAGGCAATGCTGGAGGGAAAAATTACAGATTGGTCGCAATTGAAGGATGGAAATCAGAAAGGGTTGATTACGCTGGTTTTTGACAATGCTAATGCCAGTAATCTGAATTACATCCTTCATAAGTTCGGGATTACCAACATTAACGGGCTGCGTATTATATCAGCCGGTTCAAATGAAAATGTGATTAAGGATGTAAGAAAAGATCCGCTTCATTTGGGATTTATTGGCGTTAATTGGATTAGTGACGGGCATTCGCTTGCTTCCGAGGAGTTATCAAAAGGTATAAATGTTCTTGGTGTAGCTAAAAAGGTGAAACCTGATTCGTTATCTGATTACATACAACCATTCCAAGGAGGCCTTGAATTCAAGCGGTATCCACTATTTCGCGACCTTTATATTGTTAGTCGCGAGGGATATTCAGGATTAGGAGGAGGATTAATGACGTATATAGCAAGAGACGTAGGTGGCCTTATCATCCAAAAGATGGGGCTCCTTCCAACGGTACCCTACCCACGTGAGATTGAAATTACCACAGGGAAGGATTTTTAACTTGAACAATTGGATAGATTTGGAATTTGTTATTGAAAAGCCAAATTTTTTATCATTATTTTAACCCGGTAAAAAATGAACAGAAACATGAAGATGAAATTAGTAGCACTTGTGATTGGTTTATTGACGGTTGTCAATGTTCAGGCACAGACAACACAGGATGGCTTGGCTTTGATACACGGAGAACGGTACAATGAAGCGGGTGAACTATTCAAAAAGCTGTCAACGGGTACTCCGTCGGCAGATAACCAATACTATCTTGGTTATTACTATATAAAGGCAAATCAATTGGATGAGGCTCAAAAGGCTTTTGAAAAAGGTATTCAGCTTGACGAAAAATCATATTTGAATCAAGTTGGTTTAGGAACCGTTGCACTTGGAAAAGGCGATAGAGCCAAAGCGAAAGAATTGTTTGACGTTGCTGAGAAAAAGAAAGGCAAGGATGCTGAAGTACTTTTTAGGATTGGTGAAGCTTACACGCTTTTCGAAAAGACAAATGATCCTGCGGAAGCGATCAGGTTGCTCGATTTGGCTGTAAAAAGGGATAAAAATCTCGCTGATGCCTATCTTGCAAAAGGGGATGCATTAATGCTTAGAAATGAAGGAGGTAATGCAGTAACTGCTTACGAATATGCCTTGACAGCAAAACCAAACTATGCAGCAGCACACAATGCCGTTGGACAGATTTACCTTAGGGGTAAAAATTATAACCTTGCGTTAGAAAATTATAAGAAAGCAATCGAAGCTGATCCTAATTTCGCTCCTGCTTATAAGGATTTGGCCGAGTTGTACTTTTTCGCTCAAAAATATAAGCAAGCTGCTGAAAACTTCGATTTATTCATTCAGAAAAGTGGAACAACTGATCCTGAAATGAAGTTGCGTGCCGCGCAATTTGCGTTCACGGCGGACGATTATCCAAAATCATTGCAATTATTGGAAGAAATAAAAGGTAAGATTAATAATCCAATCACCTTGAGAATGTATGGTTGGTCATATTTCAAACAAAACGATCCTGATAGAGCGATTGAAAATTTGAATGAATTCATGAAAGTAGCGCCGGATAAGATCATCGGAGACGACTACAAGTATCTTGGACGTGCTTACAATCAAAAAGTAACTGATGGAAAAGGATATGATTCCACTGGTGTGCTGTACATCTTGAAGGGTGCGGATTTAGATACAAGCAAGACAGAGGCTTCCAACACATACAAAGAGGTTGCTGCCTTGTATTACGCTGCAAAAGATTTCCCGAATGCTGCCATGACATACAGCAAGGGTATTTCCCTGGATACAGCCAAGGCAAGTGCGAATGATTACTATTATACTGGTCTATCCAATTTCCAAATGGCATCAAGTCTAAACGTGCCCACGGCAGCAGACTCTAATTATGCGGACAGCGCCAATATTGCAATGAATAAGAAGGCTTTGTATTTGAAAGCCGATTCTATCTTTGCGACCGTTACACAGAAACTTCCGGAGTGGCCATACGGATATTATTGGAGAGCTAGTACATTATATAACGCATACGACAGACAGGAAAATGTAGACAAGGGTATTTCTGCTCCGTACTATCAGAAGTTAACTGAATTAGCGGAACTAGACCCGGATCCATCCAAATACAAGTCATATTTGAAGTTGGCATATAGTTATCTGGCTTTTTATACTCAAACAACTTTAAAAGATCAGGCGAAGGCGAAGGAGTATTGGGAGAAACTATTGAAAGTGGATCCGGACAATGTAGCAGCGAAGGAGGCATTAGGCATGGCAGTGGCACCTGCTGCGCAACCAGCAGCAACATCGGCAGCTTCCAAACCAACCGCAAAGGCAAAGGGAGCAGCACCGAAGAAAAAATAATTAAGACTTGTTGATAAGCCAAAAGGCCGCCCGAATTTCGGACGGCCTTTTGGCTTTATATAACACTTAAATTTTTAGAAAGACGAGAGACGTGCAAAGCAGGTATTTAAAACAGGCAAATGTATTGTAGCGTAGTGATCATAGCACCATTGTCTTAAACGTTTTACCTCGGCCGGCATCAACATACGAATCGCTTTTCTCAATTCTTTCTCAAATAATCTGCGGTCGAAGCTAACTTTTTGCAGAATAATTTTTATGTATTCAAGCATCGAGGCCATAGTATTATGTAGTTTTGTGGTTTAGGGAAGTTTAAGTGATTGGATCATTCGGGTTGGGTGAGATTACGCCAAATCCTAATAAAGTTAACGAAAATATTTAATGAAATTATATGCATTATTAAATATTATCTTGTGTTTTTCTGGTATAGTTTATGCCCAAGAATTTAATGATGAAGCTTCTATTGAAATCGGATCCAAAAATCTTTCCCTTGAACAACCATTCCTCATTTCTGTTGTTATAAGAGATGCAGAAAACAGACCTTCCATCATATTTCCCGACATAAAGGATCTCGAAAAGAGGAGCAAGTCGGGTACAAGTTCCATGAGTACTGTTGATGGCAAGAAAGTAGTGATCCAGACGATCACACAGGAGTATTACGCTTCAAAAGCGGGGAATTATCTCATACCCGAGTTTACAATCAATGTCAATGGACAACGCCTTTACGCCAATGAAACAATTGTCATATTTTCCTTGGGAGCCGCCTTTGCCGACGGATCATTAGAGGGTAATACCGAGGCACTGGAAGCAGAAGTCGATGATATTGGAGACGGGATCTTTCTTTCTGTCCAGACTGATAAAAAGTCGGCTTATATTCGGGAAGGGTTTGCGGTGAGAATCTCGCTTTACATAGCAGAAAATGCACCTGTTCGGATGGAGTTTTACAGGTTCAACGAGCAACTCCAATCCATACTTAAAGTGTTGCGACCCATTAATTGCTGGGAAGAGAATGTCGGGATTGAAGAAATTGTAAATAGAAAAGTGACTATAAGAGGGAGACGTTATTCCGAATACAATATGTATCAGGCGAGATTGTTTCCACTCACATCGGAAGACATTTTATTTCCATCTGTAAAATTGGATATGCTTGTGACGGACAATGCCATGACGGTAAATGTGGATAAGAAAATCGTTAAAGCCTTTCGTTCAAAACCTATCCGTATTGCTGTAAAGCAACTGCCCGACCACCCATTACGGGACCAGGTAGCCGTCGGCCAATATAGTTTGAAAGAAAAATTATCTGCCGAGCTGGTTTACCCGGGTGAAAGCATCCGCTATATGTTCAAAGTGGAGGGTATGGGTAACATTACCGCAATCCCTGCACCGGTTATTGTCGCTAACTCCTATTTTGATATCTATCCTCCTGAAGTCAGTCAGGTCGTCAAAAGGAGCTTTCAGAATGTGATCGGGGAAAAGACATTTGATTACTTTATCGTCCCGAGAAAGGACGGTACTTTTCCGCTTGGAAGGTACTTTCAATGGATCTATTTTGACTCGCAAACAGAAAAATACGATACCCTGAGATCAGGAAAATCTTTAAAAGTAGAAGGAGAGGATTACAGACTGGCAAATTTATCATTGAGTGGGTCAGCGGGGCTGTACGACAATTTAGAAAGTCAGGATAGTAGCCGTGAAAGCTTTGATTATAAGCAAATTTTAAAGGATGCTACCAACGCCATTGTGATCATATTGCTGATTATAATGTTTTGGGTTTTTAGAAAATAAATTCATGGGAAGTACATACGGAAAAATATTCAGGATCTCGACGTTTGGCGAGTCGCATGGGGCAGGAATTGGTGTGGTCATTGATGGCTGTCCGTCAGGACTTGATTTTGATCCCGACTTCATCCAGAGTGAGCTGACAAGACGCAAGCCAGGCCAATCGCGGATCACCACGCAACGCAGAGAAGCAGATGAGTTTGAAGTTTTATCGGGGGTTTTTGAAGGTAAGACTACCGGAACACCCATCGCGCTGATCATTCGCAATGAGGACCAGCGTAGCAAAGATTACGCGCACATTGCAGCGCAATTCAGGCCATCACACGCAGATTATACCTATCAGATTAAGTATGGGATTCGCGATTATCGCGGAGGAGGTCGCAGTTCGGCTCGTGAAACAGCAGCAAGAGTTGCGGCAGGGGCTATCGCCAAAACGCTCCTAAAAAGTTTGGGAGTAACTGTCCAGGCTTATGTCTCTCAGGTGGGAAATTTAAAGCTGCAACAGGAATATGGAACGCTTGATCTCTCGCAAACCGAGAACAACGACGTACGTTGTCCTGACCCAATGATGGCGCAGCAAATGTTTGATTACATTGATGGCATTCGCAAGCAGGGTGATTCGGTTGGCGGTGTGGTAAGTTGTGTTATCAAGGGTACACCCGCAGGATGGGGAGAGCCAGTATTTGACAAAATGCATGCAGAGCTCGGAAAAGCAATGCTAAGTATTAATGCGGTAAAAGGTTTCGAATACGGAAGCGGCTTTGATGGGGTTGCATTATTGGGGTCTCAGCACAATGATGCATTTTTTAAGGATGAGGCGGGTTCAGTTCATACCCGTACCAATCACTCGGGAGGGATACAAGGGGGTATTTCTAATGGAGAGGACATTTATTTCAGGGTTGCGTTCAAGCCGGTGGCTACCATCATGCAGGATCAGGAGAGTGTAGATCAAAATGGCAATGTTGCTATTGTACAGGGAAAAGGGCGGCACGATCCATGTGTTGTACCTAGGGCGGTACCGATTGTTGAAGCCATGGCAGCGATTGTCCTGGCAGACTTTTATTTGAGAAATAAGGCGAGCAAGATTTAATGGAACTTGATCAAAGTTTATGCTTATTACGCCTTTGATTGAGACTCAGAACCAGCCATATCGTGCCTAAGAATTCAATAGCAAGGCCTGTCAAAATAATAGGATTGCTTATTTGGGTTTTAGATGAATTTAAGAACGATCCGATGGCCAGTATCACCATACCAGCCAGTAAAATCAGTACAGCATTTTGTAAGCTTAGTTTCACTGACTATACCGTTGGTTCAACAATAGTCTTATTTCAGAAAGTTATCCGTATCGAATATAAATATTCCCTGCCGAAAATGCTATTATGCCAATTAGGTATTTGCTTTTGGCGGAAAGTTTCAAATAAAAAAAGGCTCCCTGGGAGCCTTTTTTTATTCTCTTTATTACAGGTCAGATTACCTGAGTTTTTCCAGGAACAGCGACGGGATATAAACCGTCGGGGCCGGGAAGAATCTTTGGAGAAGCGTCCCACGCAAGTTTGTCAGGGAACAAATTGATATCTGAATTCAATGCCTCATCCCACTTAATCATTTTGCCCGAATAAGTTGCCATACGGCCCATGATTGATGTCATGGTACTCTTCGCACCGTTTTCAGCGTCAGCAAATTTATATTCGCCTTTTGCAATGGCTGCAAATAATTCATCGTGTTCAACCTGATATGGATTTTTATCTCCCTTATCATCATGTTGATACAGAACGCCACCCTTATAATCTTTCAGGATTGTTTTTTTGCCATCAAAACTATCTATACGCCCTTTTGTTCCCACAAAAGCTTCGTCGACCCTGTTCCAGGTGCCTTCAAACTGGCGGCATTGACTTGAAATAACAGTTCCGTCAGCATAAACAAGATCCAATGTATGGTGATCGAAAATCTCACCGTAAGCCTTTCCTGTACGTACCTGGCGTCCGCCTGAACCTTGAATGGTTACAGGATAACCCTTTTTAACCCAATTAGCTACATCGATATTGTGAACATGTTGCTCAGAGATATGGTCACCGCATAGCCAATTGAAATAGTACCAGTTTCTCATTTGATATTCCATTTCCGTTTGATTTGGCTGACGTTCCTTCATCCAGGGGCTGCTGCCAACCCAATAAACCTGACCACCAACGATATCACCCAAAGCGCCATCATGAATACGTTTGATCGCCTCGCGATAGTTGGCCTGATAATGACGCTGTAAACCAACTACCACATTCAACTTCTTTTTCTTTGCTTCTTCCGCGATTTCCAACACTTTGCGAATCCCCGGAGCGTCGGTAGCAACCGGTTTTTCCATAAAGATATGTTTATCATTTTTCACAGCTTCTTCAAAATGCCATGGGCGGAAGCCGGGAGGAGTTGCCAGGATGACTACATCTACATCTTTCAGCGCAATAGCCTTTTTAAATGCGTCGAATCCAACAAATTTGCGGTCGTCAGGAACGTCAATTTTTGTTTTAATATCTACAATCGCTCCTGCTGCATCTTTATATTTCTTTGTGGTCAGAATTTTGTAAGCTTCGTCCAGATTATCTTTAAAAGCGTCGGCCATTGCGACGATCTGCACGTTTTGAGAAGTGCTTAGGGCTTGTGCCGCCGCACCTCTGCCTCTGCCTCCGCAACCGATCAGCGCAACCTTAATTGTCTCGTCTACCGAACTATTAAAGCCATATCCGCTCAGCGGATTTAGCATAGCACCACCTGCAATTAAGCTGGATGCTTTTAAAAAATTGCGTCTATTTTGTTCCATTATCTTATTCGTTAAGAGTTTATATATGATCAATAATCTTCAATCAACTTTGGACTGTAATATGCTTTGATTTCCTCAGCAGAAGGGACTTTCACTGGCCTCACCACCCTGAAACCAACGAACGAAGCACTTGTCATCCACCATTCACTTTTCGGCAGTTGCGGGTCAAGCACTTTCCATTCTGCTTTTGATGCCACACGTCCTGCACTGCGCAAATCAACAGGTTCATCATCCCATGACCCTCCACGAACGGATGTCGGATACAATTCGGTGACCGGTGCATAAGCTTGGCCGACGGGTTGTTTTGCATAATAATCGGGGATGTATTGGTCTAATGTCCATTCCATCACATTACCATGCATATCGTGCAAACCCCATGCATTTGGTTTTTTGGTGCCTATTTTTTTATAAGCAGCGTCGCTATTCTTACGGTACCAGGCAAATTCATCAATTTTAGTCTCATCATTTCCAAACGAATACGCTGTTTTTGACCCGGCACGGCAGGCATATTCCCATTCAGCTTCGGTTGGCAGTCGATAAAAAATGCCTGTTTTCTCATAAAGCCATTTACAGAAATGAATAGCAGCATATTGAGTCATGTTAATGGCTGGGTATCCCTGGCGGCCCATGCCGAAAGACATGTCTACGTAAGGCGGACTCGGGCGGGTACTTGCATCTGTTTTTTGGACGCTTTTATCCGGATCGGGATGCCTCGCGGCCATTTCCTTTTCCATATTTTTAAATGCATATAAATCATATATATCCCAAATCACTTCATGCTTACCCATCCAGAACGGCTCAATTTTCACCTTATGTTGTGGCCCTTCATCGGCCTTGCGACCTTTCTCACTGGCAGGACTTCCCATCATAAATTCGCCTCCGGGAATGGCAACCATATCATAAAGTTGCGGACTGCCTCCAATTTTCTGCGTGTAGTTCTTGAAATTACTGTCCTGGGCTATTGAATTAAAGCAAAGAAAAACGGTTGAGATAAGGAAAAGAAATTTCTTGGACATGAGAATAAAATGTGTTCTATGGAACTATCAGACTAAATATAAGTGGTAATATTAGCCTATTTACCCTACGAAAACGAATTTTTTCTTTGTTGTTTGATATCTGTCCTAACTTTGCAAACATTGGAATTTTACTCTAAAACATGAATTATCTTTCAGCAGAAAATATAGCAAAGTCATTTGGCGATCAATGGCTTTTCAAGAACATCAATTTTGGAATTAGCCGGGGTGACAAAGTAGCATTGATCGGTACCAATGGAACAGGCAAGACCACATTCCTAAATATATTGACCGGTAAAATTCCGGCGGATGAAGGTGAAGTAAGCATTCGTAAGGACATTCGGGTGGGTTACCTTGACCAAAGTCCCTCATTTGATGAAAACCTACCTGTTTTAGAAGTGATATTCTCCTCCAATAATCCGGTTGCGCAGGTGGTCAAGCGATATGAACACGCTATAGAAACCGATAACCATGACGAACTGGCGGAAGTGATGGAAGATATGGATAAGTTCAATGCCTGGGATTTCGAATACAAGACCAAAGAAATTCTCGGCAGGCTTGGAATTCACCATACCGACAACTTATTCGGGACGTTGTCTGGCGGCCAGCGTAAACGGGTTGCAATGGCAAAAGTGTTGCTGGAAGATCCGGATTTATTAATTCTGGATGAACCAACTAACCACTTGGACCTGGAAACCGTTGAATGGCTTGAAAATTACCTGAATACTTCCAACACAACTATTTTGGTAGTTACCCACGATCGGTATTTCCTGGATACAGTTTGTAATCAAATGCTGGAACTGTCACATGGTTCGGCTTACGCCTATAAAGGCAACTACACGTATTTTCTTGAAAAAAAGGCGGAACGGGAAGAAATGGAGGCGGCTGGAATTGACAAGGCGCGAAACCTGATGAGAAAAGAATTGGATTGGATCCGTAGACAACCCAAAGCGCGCGGAACCAAAGCCAAGTACAGGGTGGACGCTTTTGAAGAATTGAAAGAAAAAGCCAGTCAGAAGAAGTTAGATACCCAAATGGAGCTGAATGTACGGACTTCAAGGCTCGGGAGCAAGATCATTGAATTGAACGATGTGAGCAAAGGCTTTGGGGAGCGTGAATTGATCAAAAATTTTGAATATACATTCAGAAAAGGCGACAGGATTGGTATAGTAGGCCAAAATGGGATGGGTAAATCCACATTGCTTAACATGATCACCGGAGAATTGCTCCCTGACAAGGGAGAAATCTTAAAAGGGGAAACTGTCCAATTTGGCTATTACCGCCAATCTGACTTGGTTTTTAATGAAAGCCAGAGAGTGATTGACATTGTCAAAGACGTTGCCGAAGTGGTTCAGCTGGGTACTGGCGAAACAGTTACCGTTGGTTATTTGCTTCAGGCTTTTTTGTTTTCTCCTTCCAAACAGTATGACTTCATTTCAAAACTCAGTGGCGGTGAGAAACGCAGGCTGCAATTACTGCTCATCCTGATCAAGCAACCCAACTTTCTAATCCTCGATGAGCCAACCAATGATCTGGACATTGCCAGTTTGAATGTCCTAGAAGAATTTCTTTTGAATTTTCCCGGCTGCCTGGTTATTGTATCCCACGACAGGTACTTCCTGGACCGCTTGGTTCAACATATATTTGTTTTTGAGGGAGAGGGTAGAATCAGCGATTTTCCAGGGAATTATACCGAATTGCGCGATTATCAGGATGAGCAGGAAGCTGAAAAGAAGAACTTATCTCAGGCAAATGGCAATAAAACCGCGATTATAGAAACAGTGGCACCGCCGAAGGAAGTGGTGACAATAGTGGCTCAACCGAAACGCAAGCTTAGCTACAAAGAACAGAAGGAAATGGAGCAATTGGAGAAAGAGATCGCGGATATGGAGAAGAAAAAAGTGGTTTTGGCTGAAACTTTACATAAAGGCGGGTCGCATGATGAGCTTGTGAAGTGGTCAAAGCAGATAGAAGAAATAACGGAAAGTCAGGCAGACAAGGAAATGCGTTGGCTCGAACTGTCGGAAAATGCATAATTTTGAGAAGTGACCTATCGTCATCAGCTTTCGAATAACGCCATGGATTCAATTGTAGAGTTTTTCCAATACATTCTTAATTCCGAAGAAATCATTCGCACAGGCGGACTGCTGGTGATAACATTTATTGTTTTTGCTGAAAACGGCCTCTTTTTTGCTTTTTTTCTGCCGGGGGATTACCTGGTATTTCTTGCGGGGGTGTTTTGCGGAACTGGCACGCTGGATGTTCCAATTGTAATCCTTTTATTATGCATGTTCACGGCCGCGGTATTAGGTTCACTAGTGGGTTATATTTTTGGCCGCTATTTTGGCGGAATGTTCGAAAACCGGCCTGATTCATTCTTCTTCAAAAAGAAACATATTGACACGACCCGCAAATATTTTGAGAAATACGGAAGCAGAACATTGATAATCAGTCGTTTTCTTCCTATCGTTCGCACATTTGCTCCCATTTTAGCAGGGTTGGTTAAAATGACCTTCCCTTCTTTCCTTATCAATAATGTAGTTGGCGGCGCAATCTGGATCGGTGCATTAACCGGTGGGGGATATCTGTTCGGTGAGCGATTTCCGTGGATCGTGGATTATGTCCAATACATTATATTATTCTTTCTCGCGATTACGACTTTCACGGTTGTCAAGGGTTACCTCAATGCCCGGAAGGAAATGAGCTAGAATTTTCCGTATTTTTTCCGTTAAAAAGTTCGGCAATAACCTGTGATATGTCCATTTCCAGAGCCGTTGACAATTTATAAACTAAGTCAACATCCATCTTCCTTTTATTATTCTCGATTCTATTAATGACAGAAGTCGACAATTCAAGTGCTTCTGCGAGTGATTCTTGTGTCATATTAGAAGCCAGCCTTAGCTTCCTGAAATTTCTCCCGAAATTGTTCATAGTGTGTTGAAAGAGGCTAGATTAATTGATAATTCTTATAAAAGTTAAACACTCGGGTAAGTGCAATTAACTACACGCCGAATTCATGTAGTTATTACAATTTCTTTGACTTGTTATTGAAGGAATGCTGAGTGAGAAAACTATTGCTTGCCCAAAAAATCTGCTGGCAATTTACAAATAAAATTGAAAGCTCAAATTCATCACGGAAATTTTTTTGTAACAAGCTGTGGCATAATGAATTAAACTATTTTTCTAAATTTTCTCAAAGTTGCGGTTTTCGCAAAAGGATCTGTGAAATAGTTTATTTCATTTGTGAGGTAGTTTAATCTTAATCATAAGTCGAATGAAATATCTACCTAGTTGGACGGTTTGTGGCATCTTATCGTTGTGTTTGCTTATTTCCTGCGATCTGCACGAGTAATCCGTTTTGTCTCCTGATTTAGCCAAAATCTTGTTTGACAGCAGAACAGTTGATGTATCTCTACAAGTGGAATGTTCCAAAATCTAATGATCCGAATGGTTGCTAAGCCACCGTTTATGTATAAGATGGTTATTCATCAGTAGCCTAATTCAATATTATTAATTAAGTGTTTTTTTCAATTTTGTAACGTTTAATTTTCACATATGAAACCTTTTATCCTCGTATCCATGAAAAAATGCATACTATCATTTTTTGTTTTTTTCCTAATTTTTATTACCTTATCTTGTAATGAGGATGGTTTAAACTATGAAAATTATCCTAGGCAAGAAGGTAATGAATTTTTTAAAAATGAAATTAGATTGCTTTATGATACTGAAAATGTATCTATTCCCTTAGCTTCATTTGGTATAAATTCATTTAGTAAGGTTAAAACAACATCTAAAAATGAAGAATTCAAAATAAATGCTATGCCAACTAAGGTAAATACAGTTCTATTTGACCTAATGGATACAGACGTTAAAATATTAAAGACTGGCCAGAGAGAATACATAATAAATATGAAAAATGGCTTCGTAAAAGGAGTTAGTTTATATGTAAATGAATCTAATAAAATGATTAGATATACGCATTTATCGAAAACTGTGGATATAACAGATCAATCTTATAAGATATTATCAACCGAGGACAAAACATATTTTATCTTACTTTACAGCTTACTTGCAGAGGCGATAATTGGAGGTGGAGAAAGGGTTGTACCTAGTATTGTTAATAATAGAGTTCAAAAGTTATATTATGGGTATACCACAGGGTTTGGAGTTACTCAAGAAGAAGCCATTCATCGTGAGTCAACAATAAGAAACTCACCGGAATCTGTGCATGATATACAGCAAAATTTCTGTTGGTATTTAGGGACAACCACTAGTTGCGTTTGGGGAGGTTTTGGATGTGTAACGACTTCAACTTTTTATTGTGGATCCAATGACGCATAATTTTTTAATTTAAAACAAATAATAAGTTATGATAATAGATCATCAAATCTATTCGATATTTTTTATTTGGATTGCCATGGTATTTAGTATAATATTTTTTATAATTAGGGATAAGAAATCATCTGATGTTATAAAAATATTTTACATATTTATCTCTATTTTTATTCCATTTTTGGGAGTGGTAATTGTCATTTTTATGAAAGTTATTAATAGATATTTTGCTCATAAATAACATAGTGCATTATTTTTACTCAACATGGCTGTGTATATATAGAGCAATAATGATGTTTAAAGCATGGTTAAGAGATGCAACATTCCGTCAACTATTTACAAGCCTATATTATTGAATATACACATCGATTTAACAGGCGCAAAAATGGTCGAGATTTCGGATGCATGCTGGGCGAAGCTTTTTGGCTGGCAATAGATCTTTGGATTTATGAATCAGCGCCAGGAAGTAATCCTTCATAATATTAGATTGATTAACTTTGGTGAATAATTAAGGTTACTTTGCTGTTAATGGGCCTAGGTATTGAAGAGAACACATTGGTTATTTTTATATTTTTTATCTAGTTGTTAGGTGCTACAATCTTTTATATACTAGAACAGGTGGATTGAAATACTCGGAAAATAAGTAAGATATTATTTGTGTCATGCTTGCCTTTCTGTGGAATTGCTATTATTTGGGGAGTCTATTTATTTCGTAGAATACGATATTTGATATAATAAATATAAAAAACTTAATAAAAACTGCCACTATTTTGATAGTAATTTTCCGACTTACATTTGACTATAACATATAAATATGCGCATTTAGTCTATCAATGTTTCTGGGATATTTAAAACATTTTGGCAGGATATAAAATGCCCGCTAGTTTAAATAGTTATTTGATTATGGTAATTATCGGATTGATCGCTTATATCATTCTAGCACACCAAATCGACAATGACCGATTCAAAATTATTAAAAATGACATTTGAAAATCAATCTTCATCTTCCTCCTGAAACCATCCCGAATAAATAATATAGTTATTAGCAGTCCTGTCAATTGCAGCATCTAATTCCGGGGAGACATCTTTTAGATATTTAGCTGGGTTGCCGGCATAGATGGTGCCTGGGGGAATTTTTGTGCCCTGGGTTACAATTGCACCTGCGGCAACAATGGCACCTTCACCTACAACTGCTCCATCCATCACAATAGCGCCCATACCAATCAGCACACGGTCTTCAATGGTGCAGCCATGAACAATGGCGTTGTGCGCGATCGAAACGTAATTGCCGATCGTTGTAGCGAAACGCTGATAGGTACAATGGATCACCGCGCCGTCCTGAACATTTGAATGATGCCCGATGCGAATGCAGTTCACATCGCCCCGGATCACCGCATTGAACCATACGGTGCAGTTTTCGCCCATCACCACATCCCCGACAATCGTTGCATTTTCAGCGAACCAGCAACTCTCATCATACGCAGGATGATGTCCCCTAACAGATTTTATATGTGCCATAATTTGTTTTACTCTATTTACTAACCGATAGTTACACTAATTTTTACTCTGACTGGAAAATACTTAAAAAGCGATTATCCATTTGCCAAACGCTGTTTAATTGTTACCGAAAAATAAATATATTAGGGAGAATTAATTTACCTGCGAGGTTATGTCTTCTGCCATGAATGTTGCGAAAGGAAGTTTGTTGATCGCCAAACCGTTTCTCGGTGATCCTAACTTTGAGAGAGGGGTGATTCTGATGTGCGAACATAACGAACAGGGAAGTTTCGGCTTCGTGCTTAACCAAACCACGGAATTGTTTTTAGGGGATGTGCTGGAAGAAACAATCTATCAGGACATTACATTACACCTTGGCGGACCGGTAGAAAAAAATACGCTACATTTCATTCACCGTCGACCAGATCTGGTTTCCGGCGGTGCAGAAATCATGAAGGATGTTTTTTGGGGAGGAGATTTCAATGCAGTCAAAACATTGCTGAACATCAACACTTTGCGCCAGGAAGATGTACGCTTCTTCATTGGATATTCAGGATGGGGCGGTGGACAATTGGACGACGAGCTTAACCAGGATTCCTGGATCGTATCAAATACAACTTCAGAATTTCTGTTCTCAACACCGCCCGGCAACTTCTGGCGCGAAGTCCTGCGAAACATGGGGGGAGAATATCGCTCCATTGCCCATTACCCAATTGACCCTCGTTTAAATTAGTTTTCCGAAAACACCTAATTGGGCTGATTCAGGCCATGTACCGATTCGTAATCGGACTTGATGCGCCCCACTTCGCTGGTAAGAAATTTCTTTAAGCCTTCATTGAAAATCTTCTTCTCATCGTCGGGAAGCGAAGCGTAAAGCTCTTTCAATTCCTGATTAATCGCAGCCCTTTCCTGATCCGTGCTGGCGTTCATGGACCGGATATGAAATCTTTTAAAATCAAACTTCGACATAAGCCACCTATTTAATGGATATCAAAAATACCGAAAACCGTTTAAACCTTAAAATCCGCCGTCAAAAGCGAGATTTCTTTTTGCGATAGATAAATCCCATAATCTGATGAGCTAACCGAACGAGAAAAGGGGGTGCAATGTTTAAGGGCAATAGCTTATTCCTCTTTCAGATGACTAGAAATCAAGTTTTGTTGTTATTCACATTTGTTCTCATTGCAATTGATTGGTACGTTTGGCAGGGTTTGCGTTTGGCCATTCGTAATTTGAGTCCGCTGACACAGCGCTGGATCGGAGGCGCGTATTGGGGCTTCACCTTTTTAACGCTTCTTTCCTACATCGGAATGCAGTTGCTTCCACCCGATTATCTTAAGAGCACAACCAGAACATTTGTCATTGCATTTATTGCCATCCCATATCTTTCTAAGATCCTTGCAGTATTTATCTTATTGGTAGATGATGTCCGCCGTTTCCTGCAGTGGATTGTTAGTTTTTTCTTCCCATCGGCCGCCGTTGTTTCCCCAGAGACGGGCGAAATGGTTATCCCCCGTTCGCAATTTCTAGCGACCACTGCGGTCGTTGCAGGTGCAGGGCTCATGGGAACCTTCGCCTATGGTATCATTTCCGGAGCTCATGATTATCGCATCAGAAGGGTAAAAGTCCCACTAAAAAATCTGCCGAAGGAATTTCACGGGATGAAAATTGCGCAATTATCTGACATTCATTCGGGTAGTTTCTTTAATAAGACAGCAGTCAAAGGTGGGGTGGAGATGCTCATGAAAGAAAAGCCGGATATCGCATTTTTCACGGGTGACCTGGTCAACGACAGGGCAATAGAGGTGAAAGAGTACATGAACATTTTTGATAAAGTGAGGGCTCCGTTGGGAGTTCACTCTATCCTCGGCAATCATGATTATGGCGATTATTTCCAATGGCCCGACATTAATACGAAGACCCGAAATTTATCGGATCTGAGAGCGGCGCATAAATTACTCGGCTGGAATTTGATGCTGGATGAAAATCGGGCGATCACTGTAGATGGAGCGTCGATCGGATTGATTGGTATCCAGAATTGGGGCGCGGGTAACTTTGCCAAATACGGAAATCTTGAAAAAGCCAGCCAGCATATGGACGAATACCCTGTAAAAATCCTTTTGTCGCATGACCCGAGCCATTGGGAAGCGCAGGTTTTACCAAAGTATAAAGACATAGACCTTGCATTGGCAGGACATACCCATGGAATGCAGTTTGGAGTTGAGATCGGCAAGTTGAAATGGAGCCCGGTTCAGTACCGCTACAAACAATGGGCAGGTTTATATAAAGAAAATGAGCAATTTCTGTATGTGAATCGCGGTTTTGGATATTTGGGTTATCCGGGTAGAGTTGGAATTTTACCGGAAATCACAATTTTGGAATTGGTGAAAGCCTGAAAATTGATGAAATTGTAGCATCACAAAATAAATTGTACAGGTTTAGGATCCGATCTCGTTGAATATAAGTTCTGCCACAGATTAAAATTGGATGATGATGAGAAAAATTACACCATGGCTTCTGTTTTTTGCCCTGATTTGCGGCCTTTCAGGTATAGAAACAGTGAATGCAAAGCCTTCTTCAACCAAAATGGAAATGTTTGGAAAAAAGAAGAAATACAAAGGTTATCAGAAGCCTAAGTCCAAGAAAATCCTTGGAATCTTCAAGCGGAAAACCGACTGCGGTTGTCCCAGTCATTAACACCGACACGATTTACTGATTTGCACATATTCAAGAGTAAGCAAGGTCATCATTTCAAAGAGATTTGGATGGTTTTGCTTATTTTTGTATTTTAAAACAACCTATTAACGGCATTGTAAGCCAACGTTGAATGAAAATTAATCTTCGAAACCAGGATAGATTTGAAAGCCGTCACCACGGTAAAGATGCGCAGGAATTGCAGGAAATGCTGAGCACGATCGGGGCTGCGTCGCTGGATGAATTGATAGACCAGACACTTCCGGCAGCCATTCGCCTGGAAAAACCGTTGAACTTACCAAGAGCAAAATCAGAAACGGAATTTTTACAGGGTATCAAAAAGATAGCTTCTAAAAACGCAGTCCTGAAATCATATATTGGAACCGGATATTATGACACCATCACGCCCAATGTAATTCTCCGGAACATCCTTGAAAATCCGGCCTGGTACACCGCCTACACGCCTTATCAGGCAGAAATAGCACAGGGAAGGCTTGAAATGTTGCTTAATTTTCAAACGGTTATTACAGATCTAACCGGAATGGAAATAGCAAACGCATCTTTGCTGGATGAAGCCACTGCGGCGGCAGAAGCAATGACGATGCTGCATAGCCTTAGAAATTCCACAAAGAGGAAAGCCGAAACGTTTTTCGTATCTGAGCTTTGTCACCCGCAAACGATCGATTTGATCCATACCCGCGCCAAGCCAATTGGAATTAATGTCATTGTTGGTAACCACGCCACTTTTGACCTAACAAATGAAAATCTTTATGGCGTATTGGTGCAATATCCTGCCACGAATGGAGAGGTCATTGATTATACTGACTTCATTTCTTCTGCCCACGATTTGAATGTTACAGTGGCAGTCGCAGCAGATCTTCTGTCCTTAACATTATTAAAATCGCCCGGCGAAATGGGTGCTGATGTGGTAGTTGGTACGTCCCAGCGTTTTGGCGTTCCTATGGGTTATGGAGGGCCGCATGCTGCTTTTTTTGCTACAAAAGACTCTTTCAAGCGCAATCTTCCCGGTCGTATCATTGGCGTTTCAATCGATGGAGAAGGAAACAGGGCATTGCGTATGGCATTGCAGACTCGCGAGCAACATATTCGTCGGGAAAAGGCAACGTCCAATATTTGTACCGCGCAGGTGCTCTTAGCCGTCATTGCTGGCGCATATTCTGTCTATCACGGCCCGGAAGGATTAAAAACCATAGCGTCGAGGGTTCACGGCCTGACCTGTTTGTTTGTTGATACCATCAGAAAGTTTCATTATGAAGTACTTACAGAAAACTTCTTCGACACAGTTACGATTCAAACTCCTTTGACCAGAAAAATAAGGGAGCAGGCCCTTAAATGGGGTATTAATTTAAAATACAATAAAGAAGAAAGCATAACTGTATCATTTGACGAAGCGAAGACATTTGACGACGTAATTTCTTTACTAAATGTGTTTGCAGAAGTTTCCGGTTTTCAAGGAGAAATGGTTATTGAGGAGGATTTGGAGTTTTCATTTCCTGAGAATCTTGAACGTAAGTCCGACTATCTCACCCATCCAGTATTCAACACCCATCATACGGAGCACGAAATGCTGCGTTACCTCAAATCTTTGGAAAACAAAGATTTGTCACTGGTACATTCCATGATTTCCTTGGGTAGCTGCACCATGAAGCTGAATGCAACTGCTGAAATGATCCCGTTAACCTGGCCTGAATTTGGTGGAATACATCCTTTTGCTCCCGCAAATCAGGTAGGTGGTTACGCACAATTGGTTGGTGAGCTTAATACCTGGTTGTGTGAAATTACTGGTTTTGCAGCCATGTCATTTCAGCCTAACTCTGGTGCCCAGGGTGAGTATGCTGGTTTAATGGCAATACGTGCTTATCATGAGAGCCGTGGTGATCATCACCGTAACGTAGCCTTGATCCCTCAATCAGCACATGGGACTAACCCGGCATCGGCGGTGATGGCAGGAATGAAAGTGGTGGTAACCAAATGTGATGATCGCGGAAATATCGATGTAGCAGATTTGAAAGCCAAAGCAGAGCAATACAGCAATGATTTGTCTTGTCTGATGGTCACCTATCCATCTACACATGGTGTTTACGAGGAAAGTATCATTGAGATTTGCGAAATGATCCATTCACATGGTGGGCAGGTGTATATGGATGGCGCCAATATGAATGCGCAGGTGGGATTAACCAGTCCTGCAAGCATTGGAGCAGACGTTTGCCATCTTAACCTGCATAAAACGTTCTGTATTCCTCATGGGGGTGGCGGGCCTGGTGTTGGTCCGATCGGTGTAGCGGAGCATTTAATGCCATTTCTACCAAGCCACGTTAATTTCAGCACCCAACCTGAGCATTTGCCTGCTGGTGAAGCCGGTGCAGTATCCGCTGCACCTTATGGCAGCGCAAGTATCCTCACCATTTCCTATGCCTACATTGCGATGATGGGCGGAGAGGGACTTACCAATGCAACCAAATATGCGATCCTGAATGCTAATTACATCAAAGAGCGTTTGAGCGGACATTATGATGTTCTTTACACAGGAACAAATGGCCGCTGCGCCCATGAAATGATATTGGATTGCCGGTCATTCAAGGCTGCTGGTGTAGAAGCAGAGGATCTGGCGAAGCGATTGATGGATTATGGCTTTCATGCACCAACACTTTCGTTCCCGGTTGCAGGAACATTAATGATCGAGCCTACCGAATCTGAATCAAAAGCGGAACTCGACAGGTTCTGTGATGCGATGATCGCCATTCGCAATGAGGTGAAAGAGATTGAAGAAGGTACCGCTAATCGTATTGATAATGTCCTTAAAAATGCGCCGCATACTTCAAGGGTTCTATTGAGCGATTCCTGGACGAGGTCTTACAGCCGTGAAAAGGCGGCTTTCCCACTTCCATATCTCAGGTTCAATAAATTCTGGCCAAGTGTGAGCCGCGTGGACAGTGCCTATGGAGATCGTAATCTGATTTGCTCTTGCATCCCGGTTGAAGCATATGCCGACGAGGCAGTTAACTGAGAAGGAAGGTAGTTTTCAGAGAATTTATAATAAAAAACGGAAGGTACTCATCGAGCGCCTTCCGTTTTTTATTATATAAGTTAATTGCTTCCTGAGATTGCTTAAAAATGCCTTTCCCCAATCTCCCTTTTACCCAGCATAACAGCTCCTACCATGGCTACCAATAGCAAAATTGAAATAAGCTCAAAAGGCAACAAGTAGTCACGAAATAGCAGATGACCTAAGTTTTCAATCATACCGACCTGAGAATCAAATGTTTCCGGCGAGTAGGTTGGAATTACGCTTTTGCGATAGGCCCCAAATAGTATAATAAAAACGGTACCGCCCACAATGGTAGCAGCGACTTTGGTCAAATTGGTTTTTGATTCCTCATTGTCTTGTTTCATATTTAAAAACATGATCACGAACAGGAAAAGCACCATGATAGCACCTGCGTAAACAATGATATTCACAGCAGCCAGAAACTGAGCATTTAGTAAAATATAATGTCCTGATAATGTAAAAAAAGTCAGGATAAGATATAAAACACTGTGAATAGGGTTACGCGAAACAACTACCATTACTGCGCTGAGAATGGTAAGAAACGAGAGGAAATAAAAAAAGGATACAGTTGAATTCATAACATTAATGGCGGCTGAGGCTCTTGATTAATCCGTTCAGGGAATGGCTCTTGGAACGACATTGGTAACTTCCCCACTTGCCCTTTTCATGTCCAGAGCAAGTGCTTCTTCTTTGGTCCAGGCTTCACGGGTATAGCGATTGCTCATGTCTTCTACCAGCAGATCTTTGCCCCATATCACCTGATCACGCTCTGTAAAAACAGGGATAAATTCGTCATGGCGTAAATAAACGGCCTGTTTTGGGCAGGCTTCCTCACATAGGCCACAGAAAATGCATCTCAGCATGTTGACTTCATAAACAGCTGCATATTTTTCCTCCCGATACAAGTTTTCTTCCCCTGTTTCTCTTTCCGCTGCTACCATTGAAATGGCTTCTGCCGGACAAGCTACGGCGCACAGTCCACAGGCAGTACAGCGTTCTTTACCATCGGCATCTCTTTTGAGAATGTGCCTGCCTCTGAAAACCGGGCCAAGATATCTCTTCACTTCCGGATATTCAATCGTAACTTTTTTTGTGAAAAAGTGCTTGATGGTGATCGCCAGACCTGTCGCAATGGCGGGCAGGTAAGCTCTTTCCATGAAGGTCATTTCCTTATTGCTGACTTGCTTAGAGCGATTTGTCAATTGCATAGCAATGCGTTTTTGAATTTAGTTTAACCAGGCAGTGATCATTGGCTTCAAGAAAAGCACAGCGGCACCGGTGATTATGATATTAAAAATAGCCAGAGGAATCAACTTTTTCCAGCCAAGGTTCATCAACTGATCGTAGCGGAAACGAGGAATTGTCCAACGAACCCACATGTAAAAGAAGATGAAGAAAATTGCTTTGCCAAAAAATACGCCTGTTCCAATCAGCGTAGCAATGTTATGACCAGTTATGCCGCCCAAAGCCTGTGTAAGTTGGCTGTAAACCCAATCCATACCCGGATAGTTGTACCCACCGAAATATAAAACGGAGATAATAGCAGAAGAAATGAACATGTTGATGTACTCGGCAAATAGATAAAACCCCAGCTTCATACTTCCATATTCCGTGTGATAACCACCTACTAGCTCGGTTTCGCATTCGGGAAGGTCGAAGGGGACGCGATTGCATTCTGCAAATGAACAGGTGATGAAAATGATGAAACCCAGGGGCTGATAGAAAATGTTCCAATTGCCGCCGTGTTGCTGAGAAACGATTTCACCCAACGAAAGTGAACTGCTCATCATTAATATGGCAATCAGTGATAAGCCCATGGCAACTTCATAACTGATATTCTGCGAAGCCGCCCGAATTGCGCCCAATAAGGAAAACTTATTATTAGAAGCCCAGCCGCCGACCATGATCCCGTAAACACCAAGGGCTACCACGCCAAATACATAAAGGATACCAATGTTAGATTCAACCCCCTGAAGGACAACTTCATGGTTGTTGATTTTGAATGTGCTTCCAAATGGTATGACGGCACTGGCAAGTAGAGCCGTAAGCATTGCAAGACTTGGACCCGCAATAAACAGCCATTTATTAGCGAGGGCAGGAATGAAATCCTCTTTAAAAAACATTTTACCAGCATCCGCTAATGGTTGCAACAATCCGCCCCATCCGGCGCGGTTCGGGCCCATACGGTCCTGGATAAATCCCGCTACTTTTCGCTCTCCCCAAGTCGAGTACATGGCAATAACCAGTGTCAGGACGAAAACAACGAAGATTGTTGCAGTTTTAATTAGAAACTCGGTTAAATCCATTTTCAAATCAAAGTTAAATCAGCCCCTTAAGACCAATTATTAATTATTTTTTGCTGCCAAAGAGCGGTGATTCGCTTTGTCGTTGTCTTCGATGCTTTGATGACGGATCGTTTCCTGATCCGTTACGTAATCACGGGTATCATCGATCGGTTTAAATTGAGTAGCAGCCAGTTTAAGTGCAAAATCCGGTTTTTTAATCAGATCAGCCCTGTATTTATTTGCTGATATGACCGAGCTGCGTTTCACTTTGGTGGGACCTTCCAGCACCCAATCTGTCGTTTTTTTCTTCTCAAACCTGCATGTGTTGCAAATGAAATCATTTACTTCACCCCAGGTATTTTTGCGGGCAGTTACCCTGATCACCTCATCGCCGCGATACCAGAGCGTTGTTTTTCCGCAGCACTTATCACAATCACGATGCGCATCTTCGGGTTTGGTAAACCAAACGCGGTTTTTGAAACGATAGGTTTTATCTGTCAATGCACCCACCGGGCACACATCGATCACGTTTCCTGAAAAATCGTTATCAATAGCTTTTTCGATGTAGGTACTGATTTCGGAAGCATCCCCACGGTTCATAACCCCATGCACACGTTTATCCGTAATCTGGTCGGCTGTGTAAACACAGCGATAGCAAAGAATGCAGCGCGTCATATGCAGCTGGATATGCGGGCCAATGTCGATTTTATCAAATGTGCGCCGATCTTCCTCATAGCGTGTCTTTGCAGAACCATGCTCAAATGCAAAATCCTGCAAATGACATTCGCCAGCCTGATCACAAATAGGACAGTCGAGCGGATGGTTGATCAACAGAAATTCAACAATACTCTTGCGGGTATCCAGCACGCCCTGATTGGTAATATTTTCAACAACCATTCCTTCCTGAACCTGTGTGATGCACGACGGAATAAGCTTAGGCATTGGTCGCGGATCTTTTGCGGAGCCTTGTGCAACTTTTACAAGACAGGCCCTGCACTTACCACCCGACGTCGGGAGCGGTTTATAGTAACACATTGCGGGCGGGACAAGCGCTGCCTGACTTTCATCTGCTTCCGCAATTTTCCTTGCAGCCTCCATGATCGTAGTACCAGGTGCCACTTCGACCTCGATTCCGTCAAATGTGATTTTTATCAATTGGGGTTTTGTTTCTTCCATGCCAAATAATGTCCATTGTGTCATCAATTGTTCGCTTCGTAAATGTCGAATGAACCTACTGTTGAACTGTACCTTAAAGATTGCCCGAAATCAAAGTTAAATATGTTTACTGGCGGAATACCTTTGTTTGATATTACGTATTTAATCTGCTTGTTCCTAGCCATAGCCTCAAATTTATCGTAACGGAAGGTTCCGTTTTGATTTGCAAGATAAACCAGGTCAGGAAAAGGAATTAAGATATTCTTAACTAGAAATTGATTCAGAAAATAGCCCCTGAAATTCTCTCCGGGACACACATAAACCCACTCGTTGTCTTTCAATTTTTTGACATAATATAAATTCCTGGCTACCTCCCGCTCTTCGATGTAAATACCTTCAAAATTCAACGAATTGCCAGATTTATATTTCATAAATACAAATAGTGTGCAGTAAAAGAAAGCTATAAAAAGGTAAAGCGACAATGCTGATTTCAGAAACACATTCCTGAAAAGGTACTGATGGGACGCACTGCAAATGAATAATGTAATCTGCAATACTGACACAATCAGGTAATCCTGGTAATAACCTACGCCCGCGCCGATCTTAAACGCCGCCATTGTAGAGAAAACAAAGAATAAGAAGCTGGCTAAGGTCAGGAATAGAAAGAATTTTGAAGGCCGCTGATAAATAATGTAGGCACTCATCAAAACATTGGAGACGATCAACGGGGCGAATTGCAGCAACCAATGTTGAAGAGTCCAATCATAAAACCAGGCCCAACTTGCAGAGTTGGCCACGCCGCCAATGATGTTCGTAAGAAATAACGTAACACTGTTGATAGGCAAGATCAAAAGATACAGTCCAAATACCGCGATTCCGAAGAGTGTTAGCTTAAATAAAGTATTCCACTGCTTCGTCAAAATCCAAAATATTCCAGGAGTTATCGACAAGATCGCTCCACTTTGTTTGACAAAAAATGCCGAAACGGCAATTAAAATGGCTGCATACCACCAGGATTCATTGGCATTGTCTTGGATGGCCAGGTATACGGTATAAATGAATAGCGAGATGAGCAATATCAGCAGACTATCGGGTCGCGAAGTCGTCAGAAACCAGGAACTCAGGACCTGATACAGAAATAATGGAGACAGCAATGCTGCAATCTTATTTTTAGTAATGTGATAAATCAGATAGCCGATCACACATACCGCAAGGATTGTAAAAACATTTGAAAACAACCGACTAGCGACGTAAATGTAATGTACGTCCATCGCCGGCCAATTGACTAGCTGGCAAAATACGGCAACCAGTGAAAAATACAGAGGTGTATATTGGGTCAGGCGAAATGGCGCCGATTCAGGATCAAGGTAGATTTTTTGATTTTCCGTAAGAAGCTGAATTGGAGCAATAGTGCTGCCTTCACTGCCGGAAATATCGGGGTGATATCCGAGAGATGCCTGCATTTTGATGATAATGAGTACGACAGAACTAATCAACCCGAAAATTAAAGCTATCAACAAACATTTTTCCTTGATCCAAACCAGTATCTTATTTATCTCCATTAGACCAGCGCCATTTCTCCCTGGTATACGGCCCCTGGCTGTGAAGCCTCATAAGGGTTTGTTATATGCCAGATGAATTCATCCCTGAAATGGCGAATTGCACTGGCCACTGGCCAGGCAGCAGCATCTCCCAACGGACAAATGGTATTTCCTTCTATTTTTTTAGAGATATCCACCAGCAAATCTACATCGTGCATACTGCCATGACCATGTTCGATGCGATGCAGCACTTTTTCCATCCAGCCTGTTCCTTCACGGCAAGGACTGCATTGGCCGCAGGATTCGTGGTGATAAAAACGAGCGAAATTCCAGGTATTTCTTACTATACAAGCTGTTTCGTCAAAAACAATAAATCCGCCTGACCCCAGCATAGTACCTGTTGCGAAACCGCCATCGGAAAGAGATTCATAGCTCATTAAACGGTCTTCGCCGTTTGCCGTTTTCATGATCAGGTTGGCTGGTAAAATCGGAACGGATGAACCTCCTGCTACCAATGCTTTCAGGTGATGGCCTTTTCTTACTCCGCCGCAATATTCGTCTGAGTTAAGAAATTCCTCTACACTCACGCCTAGCTCAATTTCGTAAACGCCTGGTTTTTGAATGTGCCCGGAGGCAGAAATGAGTTTGGTACCTGTACTTCTACCAATTCCAATTGCAGCATAGGCATCGCTACCATTGTTAATAATCCAAGGCATATTAGCGATGGATTCCACATTATTCACAACGGTAGGGCTTTGATAAAGTCCTTTTACAGCAGGAAAAGGCGGCTTATTTCTTGGATTTCCTCTCTTGCCTTCCAGAGATTCAAGTAACGCAGTTTCTTCGCCGCAGATGTATGCACCTCCTCCTGGCTGAACAACCAGTTCAAGATCATAACCGGTGCCCAGAATATTTTTACCAAGAAAACCTTGTGCAGTAGCTTCCGCGATCGCTTTTTCCAGGATATGGATCACGTACATCAGCTCGCCGCGAACATATATGAAAGATTTTTTGGCACCCAAGGCGTAGCTGCCAATGATCATTCCCTCGATCAACAAATGAGGAATAGATTTCATTAGGTAATGGTCCTTGAATGTACCAGGCTCTGATTCATCTGCATTGCAAACCAGGTAGCGCGGAACGCCTTCCGGTTTAGCCAGAAACCCCCATTTCATACCCATTGGAAAACCAGCACCTCCTCGTCCTCTCACACCCGACTTTTTTGCTTCCTCGACAACCTCATCCGGTGTCATGGTTTTCAATGCCTTCTCAGCGGCAGTGTAGCCTCCTTGTTTCCTATAAGCGTCGAAGGTTTCGATGCCTGGGACGTTGATGTATTCTGTCAATATTTTTTTAGCCATACCAATTAAGCTCGATTCGCTTTTACGCTTTTTCCATTACAATGCTGTCTTCCTCTTCTCTCAGGAGAGGATTGGCATACACCGCGATGTCGTTATAATAAGAAATTGTAGGAGCTTCATCCCGCTTCCATTTATGGGCTGGATATGCATTAGTTGTTGTATAATGGCATACCAATGACTTTCTGGTGAGTTCCGGGTTTGCGATCTGAAGTCCGCCATGGACCAGCGCCGAATGCCAGATCAGGACATCGCCCTTTTTGATGCAGAGCGCTTGTTTTGTCAGTCCTTCTTTTTTGCATTTCCAGTCCAGATATTTTCCAAAAAGTTTAGGGCCAAAAACGGATTCCCCGTGACGATATAATATCCCGGTCCCGAAATTGAATTTCCGGATCTTATGAGATCCCGGAAAATAATAAAGCGGACCGGAGTCCGGGCTGATATCTTCAAGCGCGATCCAGGATGCGGTAAGATGGCTCGGAATTTTGGGCGTTACCCAGGGAAAATCCTGGTGCGTATCCTGTTGGCTCCCATATCTGAAAACCAGGGTCTGGTAAACCACTACCGGTGCGTCGAAAACTGCTTTAACAAAAGTGGTAATATAAGGATGGGTTATCACCTTTTTTGCCAACACCGAAGCGCTGTGGTATTCATTCACCCTTGTATCAATGCCTTTAAGAATTTCCTTTGGTACTTTCTTGATTGCGATATCCCTCGTGTTATTATACCCCTCAATCAGCGCGGTCATATCATACTTTTCATGGTTATCCATAGTTTCGTCAAACTCGTTCCATAAGGCATCGATTTGTTCCTCAAGGACCGCTTTTTGGAAAATTACATATCCATTCTTTTTCCAGAATTCGAGCTTTTCTTTCAGGTTGTAAGGGTAGTCAGCGCTTACAGGAAACTTCGAGACAAATGCATCGATATCAGCATTATCATGATCGATCCACGGCAAAGTGGAGTAGTCAAATTCCAGTTGAGGATTACCCAGATTGTATTTGATGAAATTATAATATTTCCTGGCAATCGATCTCAGGCGCATAGGGTTGGGGATTTAGGTGTAAAGCTATATACTCAAATCACTGATTATTTCATCCACTTTTTGATTCGTCAAATTCATATAATACTTTTCCCGGATTTGAAAAACAGGGCCCCAGCCACAAGCAGCAAGGCACTCCACCTCTTTCAAAGTGAAAAGTCCATCTGGTGTCGTCTGACCCACTTGGATTCCCAATCTTTGTTTCAAATAACCATAAACATCCTCGCCGCCCATCAAGCAGCACGGGCCTGTCCTGCAATATTCAATGACATGTTTTCCAACCGGATCCAGGTGATACATGGTGTAGAAAGAAGCCACTTCGTATACCTCAACAGGTTCAATGCTTAAAATGCCTGCAACGTAATCCATGACCTCGCTGCTCAGCCAACCCCATTGTTCCTGAGCCACATGTAAAACGGGTAAAAGGGCCGATTTCTGGCGGCCTTCCGGATAACGTGCGACAATTTTATTTACTTTCTCCAGTCGTTCAGGAGTGAACACTACCAGATTTGGTGTTTCGGTCATTTCTTAGATTGAATCTTTAAATCAAACTTATGCGTCGAGTTCACCCGCAATTACATTCAGGCTGCTCATGGTTAAAATTGCGTCGGACAGCGTGCTCCCCTTACACATTTCAGGATAAGCCTGGTAATAAATAAAGCTTGGTCTGCGAAAGTGCAGGCGGTAGGGGGCCCGTCCGCCATCGCTGATCAAATAAAAGCCTAATTCTCCATTTCCTCCTTCTACCGCATGATAAACTTCACCGATCGGCGCATCAATTTCACCCATCACAATTTTAAAATGGTAGATCAGCGCTTCCATATTTTGGTATACCTCCTGTTTAGGAGGCAAATAGTATTCTGGTGCATCGGCATAATAGGGGCCTTCCGGAAGATTGTTGACAGCCTGCTCCACAATTTTCAAACTTTGCCACATTTCTTCATTGCGAACCATATATCGGTCATAAGTATCACCATTCTGGCCAACTGGAATTATAAAATCAAAATCCTCATATGAAGAATATGGATTCATCACCCGGACGTCATAATCCAGCCCGGCAGCGCGAAGATTTGGGCCAGTAAAACCATAAGATAATGCCCGCTCTAAGGAAATAGGCCCCACATTAATGGTTCTGTCCATAAAAATGCGGTTGCGGTTGAGCAATTTTTCCAGCTCACGTAAAACGGGTGGAAAGGACTTGATGAACTCATGGATTTTGCGAATAGCAGTACTGGAAAGGTCTCTCTCCATGCCACCCAGGCGTCCCATATTGGTGGTAAGCCTTGCACCACAAACCTCTTCATATATTTCGTAAACCTCTTCGCGTTTTTGCATTACATACAAAAAGCCTGTGAATGCTCCGGTATCGACGCCAAGAATGCTATTGCAGATTAGGTGATCGGTAATACGCGCAAGTTCCATCATGATCACGCGAATGTATTGCGCGCGCTTTGGAATTTCCACTCCCAGCAATTTCTCCACCGTCATATGCCATCCCAGATTGTTGATTGGAGAGGAGCAATAGTTCATGCGGTCCGTGAGGGTAGTGATTTGATAAAAAGGCCTTCTCTCAGCGATTTTTTCAAAAGCACGATGAATATATCCGATGGTTTGCTCGCCAGACACGATCTTTTCTCCATCCATTTTAAGGATATTTTGAAAAACACCGTGAGTTGCGGGGTGAGTCGGGCCGAGATTAAGGGTGGTCAGTTCTTCAACCAGTTCGGGCAACTCGGTTTTAGAGGGAACATTATGCGGTAATAATTCAATATCTGCCATGTTGCTCTGTAATTATCGGCCAAAGAGTGCGTCAATTTTGTCTTCACGAGTAGCATCTTCCAATGCATATTCCTTGCGCATTGGAAAATAGTCCATCTCTTCAATATTCAGGATGCGTGTGAGATTTGGATGTCCGTCAAACAAAATTCCATAAAAATCATAGGTCTCGCGTTCCATCCAGTTTGCGCAGGCAAAAAGGCCGGTAGCCGTAGGAATATGGATATCTGCTTCTGCAATAGACACTTTCACCCTAATTCGGAAATTGTGAATAAAACTATGGAGATGATAAACAACCATAAATTCTTTGTCCTGAGCGTCTGGGTAATGAATTCCCGTCAAATCGGTCAGGAACATGACCTGATAAGTTTTATGATCCCTTAGGAATTCAAGAAGCGAAATGATTTCTCCACGATTTGTCGAAAGCGTCAGAAGTCCGTATGGTTCTTCAAAGTCAAATACCTGATCACCAAATTTCTCTAAAAGTGCTTCTGCTACTTCCTGATTGCCTAGCATATTTGGTTATTGAATGTTATAGGATGCCAGTAATGCCGAATACTCGTCGGTATTACGACGGCGTAGTTTTTCATTTTGAGCCAGATACTGTACCTGCATAAGACCGTCTATAATCTGTTCAGGCCTTGGCGGACATCCTGGGACGTACACATCAACGGGAATAATTCTGTCAATACCTTGCAAAACACTGTAAGTATCAAAAATTCCGCCGCTTGAAGCGCATGCACCTACCGCCATAACCCAGCGCGGTTCTGCCATTTGAAGGTAAACCTGTTTTACAATCGGCGCCATTTTTTTTGCTATTGTGCCCATCACCATCAGCAAATCAGCCTGACGGGGCGAAAAGCTAGGACGCTCAGATCCGAAACGTGAAATATCGTAATGTGATCCCATTGTTGCCATGAATTCAATCCCACAGCAGGAGGTAGCAAAAGGCAAAGGCCATAAGGAATAACTACGGGCCAAACCAATTGCTTCATCAAATGAAGTCGCAAAAAAACCAGATCCGCTATGCCCCTGCGGGGACTCCACAATCGTTACTTCTTTCATAATTTTTCGTGTTTCAATGTTTGAGCTTACTCTTCCCAGTTCAACACCCCTTTGCGGATAACATAATAAAAACCGGACAAGAGTAAAGCCATAAACAGTAACATCTCAACGAAACCAAACATTCCTAACCCCTTAAAATTGACTGCCCAGGGATACATGAAAATCACCTCAACATCAAACAAAACAAACAGGATTGCTACCAAGAAATATTTGACAGAGATGGGCGTCCGGGCGTCACCAACGGATTCAATACCACATTCGAATGGATCGTCTTTTAGTTTGCTCTTCCTGCTCGGCCCGATTAAATGGGTTACAATCATCGTTCCACCAATGAAACCGGCTGCAAGTAAAAATTGAACTAAAATGGGTAGATAGTCAGAAGGAAGATAAGTGCTTTTCATTGCTCGACGCTAGTAAAATCTTGGGAAGCCAACCCGTAAAAAGTCTTTAACAGGCGCATTCTTCTCGTATCTCAAAATTAGCCTTTGCAAATTTATCAATCAAATTCTTTAGTTTTTCTTTTGTTTAATTAGGATGATACTAAATAAGCCCCGGATGGCCGGGGCTTATTTATAAAAAAACGAAGAAAGAATATTTATCGGATTATAATTTGCTTAGTTAGGCTTTGCCCTTGCCCGGTAACCCGTATGATGTATTTTCCCGTTGAAAGATATCCGACATTGATCTGGAGGCGGCTGTTAAGTATTTTGGCAGTTAAGGTGTTGACAACCCGGCCATAAACATCAAAGATGGTAATTACGGCGTCACTAATATTATCCCTGGATTCTATGTAAACAAAATTTCCCTGACTTGGATTAGGGTAAATCACCACCTCGTTTTCTTCATTGGTTTTGAAATCATGGGACGTCGTATCGGAGTAACATGCCAAAACATTGTTATCACCGATTATAAATTCAACTTTCGCTTTTGTAGAATAGGTACCTGTTTTCAGGATCTTGACAATATCAGCCGTCGTGTCCGACTCGTATCCGGGCCTTCTCCATAAAAATTTCTCGTTTAATCCTGTCTCGCTAATGTTGGCAGTGATGCTGAATGGCCCCGAAGCCTCAATAACTGGTTTGGATATTTTTTGTCTGACAATCAAATTTGAGGTGGAAGAATTTTCGGAGACACATCCAAAGATATTCTGGCCTTTCACAAAGTAATTCCCACTTTCTTTGATTCTTGCAGTAGCTCCGGTCGCGATCACGGCATTTGAACCTTGCTTGTACCAACTATATATGTCATTTCCTTCGGACACCGAAAATTGGAAAGCGGAATCAGCGCATGCCTGTTGCTGGCCCTGCTGAAGAATGCTTGGCTGAACTGGTTTTGCGCCATTTTCTAGCACGACAACTGAACTTAGCACCGAATTACCTGCATCATCCTTTATTGTTGCACGGTAGGTACCGGCTGCCGAAACCTTAATACTGTTGCTCTTGTCGCCCGTATTCCATTCGTAGGAAGCAAAACCAGTGGGAAGTGTAATTGTAATTGCATCATTTTCGGTAACACAAGCGGCGCTTATTGTTGGCACGGCAGCTGGGGACATAGGAGGAACAGTCGAAAAGAAGTTGGCACCTAATGTCTCATTCCATGCATTGGCTAAAATTTTAAGCGCAGCCAATGTCCCTTCTCTATCAGCTGGTGACTTCCCTACGAAGTGCGTGCCGTCACCGCGATTGGGCACTAATGGGTCGGTTTCAGGACCTGGATATGTTGGGTTGAATGGCGTGTCCAAAACAGCATTTTGAGCTGCAACGATAACAGGATTAATGCTGGAAGCTACATTAGCCCCTGCCGAAGTCCGGGATGTGCGGGCAATGACCCACGTTATCCTTTTTCCCCCAGTTTCCAGCCCCAGGCGGTTCATAATGAATTGCAGGTTTTCTCTATATGATAAGGCGGATGTTTTGAACAACGCATCTGCCTCGCCCTGCATCCATAAAATAGCCCTTATTCCGTATTGATTGCCATAATTTCTAGCGGCAATTCTCAAATTGCCATATGGCATTTCGGGAGGATACACGAAGCCACCGTATTTATTTTTTGTCGGTAGTCCCTTTGCACTTACAGCCCAGTTCTCAACCGCAGTTCCTTCCCAGGCTGTATTGATAAATAAAACGGGGACATTTAATTTTGCAACAAGCTCATCGCCAACAAGTCCCCAGCACCAGGCAGACTGGCCTCTTGGCGACATAATGCCTAAATTTTCATTGATGTTTTCAAAAACCGGAGGAGTTGGATCGGTGAGACGATCGTATGTGTCATTGTTGTAGTTTGAAATATACATAACCCTGGGGTCCTTAGCAGACGGGCCCGGGTAAGCTCTCAAACCCTGTGCATTTGACTGACCTGCAATGATGAAAACTTCACCTACGCCTAAGCGGGAAAGAACGTCACGACCAACGATTTTTCCGTCTAAAACGGCGCGAATCTCAATCGTATACCAGCCTCCCAAAAGAGTAATATTTCCCGAAAAAACGCCGCCTTTCGGGGCATTTTGCAGCGGTTGCCAAGGGATGTCTATACCTTGACCCTGAATTACAGGAACTGCTCTGATTTCAATTTTGTCCATCGGCACAGAGAATGTGCCGGACACTGTAATTTCTCGCTGGCCGGCCAGATCCCGTTGATATACAGCCTGGAAAACAGGGGAGGTAATTTTGATTTGTGCAAATACTGTTGATGAGATAAAACATATCAACAGCAGCGCCTTTGCCACTACCGGAAGAAGAATTCTATAACGCATTGGGATACTGATACAAGTAAAGTTTTTTATGACCTGAGTGCTAGGGGTTTGATTCGGAATATCTCGATTGCAAAACGGTCACAAATGTAAAAGATTATTTTGCTAAAATAGCACTATTTGGTTTTTTTGATTAGCTGCTTCAAATAGCATTTATCTACTGCACAATAATGAGCTTTTGCGTGGCAGTGAATGAAACGGAGTGGATACGAACGATATATATTCCGCTTGGCAACCCTGAAAGGCTAAAAACCTGTTGACTGTCAAATCTTCTGACATTATAGGTTTTATGGATAATACCACGACTGTCAATGACTTGGATCTCGGCATTATTGACATTTTGGAGTGTCTCAATGGTCATTCTGCCGGTAGCATTAGGATTCGGATAAACTACAAACCCAGGAGTGGTCGTATCAAGTCTGAATATAAAAGGTTCTGAAAATTCAGAATAACAGGTAAGTGTAGCGCTGTAAACAATTGTATTGCTGGCCATGTAAGATCCTGACCGGACGGCCTTGATAATAGAGGTTGTATCCGCAAGGTTCAAATCATTGTATTTCCAGACATGGAAACCGGAACTTAGATTATTTTCAGCTAACAGGGAGTAAGTCCCAACTGGTTTGATCGTAGGCGTGCTTGGAGAAGGTTTTACATCGATGGGTATTTCTGGCGAGTACAGTGAATAGCAACCCTTATCATCTTTAACACGTGCCGAATAACTGCCGGATTCACTTACTTGTATTGAGGGACCTTCTTCACCATTATTCCAGAAAAAGATACTTCCCCTGCTAGCCAGCAAGGTCACCGTGTCTCCATCACAAAAAGTGGTTGCACTTGATGCCTTTACAGTCGGTGCCGGCGGCAATGTTAGCGTTTCAGTTATGATTTTATTACTTGGATCAGAATAGCATTGGAACTCATTGATGGTCTGAACTGAAAACGTTCCTCCCGTTGTGACTTTGAGCGTTTGAGTAGATGCGCCGTTACTCCATAAAAATCCTATGGCAGTTGAGGACTGAAGATTCACACTTAAGTCCGCACAAAAAACAACTGGCCCGTCGGCTGTGATTGTTGGTTTAACGGGTAGCGGGTTCGCCACTACCTGCACAACAGGCGAAACGGGCGAAACACATCCATTTGCGTCTTTGGAAGCGATTGTAAAGTTACCGGATGCCCTGATCTCAATTTCGCGATCGGTGGAACCGTTGCTCCACACATAGGAGAATGCCTCGCTGCTTTGCAAAGTGGTGTAATCGCGCAAACAGAAAGTTGTAGGCCGCAGGGCTGTAATTGCGGGAGTTGGGGGCAAAGGATTCACTTTAACCGAAACTTCGTCCGATGTGGATTCGCATCCGTTCGCATCTCTTTGTTTCAGCCTAAATCTTCCTGTTGTTGTCGCGGAAATGGACTTGGTAACCGCCGCATTGCTCCAAATATTCCCTGTATCGTAATTGGAGGTGAGCGTAACATTTTCGCCTGCACAAAACTCAGTTGATCCGCTCAATGCGATAACTGGTTTTTGAGGCAATGTATTAACTTTCACAGTTACAGCATCCGACTCTGGGGAATAGCAGCCAACATCATCAAGTGCTCTGACTCTGAACTCACCTGATGATTTGATACTAATAGCAGAAGTATTAGCTCCATTTGACCATATATTCTTGACTTTCGAATCAGATGTCAGATTAACTTCCCCGCCATCACAAAAGGTAAGTGCACCCGAAGCCGTAATTTTCGGTTTATCAGGCAGCGGAGAGTTCAATACCTTTACGGTGATTTTGTCTGAGGTCGATTCGCAGCCATATATGTTTCTGGTAGTAGCGAAATAGTCACCACCAGCGGTTACCGGAAGGCGGTCTCCTGTAAATCCAGTACTCCATCTAATATTTTCGGAAGTATTCGACACCAGTGTTGCTGTATTTCCAAGACATACTGGGTTACTTCCTTCCAGCGAGATAGTAGGCTGGTTTGGCTGAATATTTTCTGTGACTTTGATTTCGGGGGAAAAGATAAAATTGCCCCTGTTGTCTCTTGCAGAAACGCTAAATGTCCCGTTTCCAACCTGTATTGAATTGGAAGATTGTCCATTACTCCAGCTGAACGATGAGAGCCCAACGTTGTCGGCCTTCAAGTTAAGATTGCCATTACCAGCACAGTTCACGGAAATCTTCAATGGACTAACTCCCTGAAAAGGCTCTGACCTCGCAAAGAAATCATCATTAAGTTGTTCAGCCCATGCATCTCCCAGCTGGGTTAGACCCTCATTCATAAAATGAACGCCCTCACCATCGATCCTCGGAATTTGGATCAGATCGGTATTTGGCCCTTGAAATACATTTGGCACATTATTGATTACCCGTTGCTGCCCATCAGTTATCCGGGAATCCGTGCCATGTAAATTATCAAACGAGGTGATAGAAACGACCCAGGATATGTTTTTTCCGGATTCATTGCGGCTTGTTTCAATAACAGTTCGCAGATCATTGAAGTAACTTTCAGTGTCGGTGTCAACAAAATTATCTGCTTCCCCTTGTAACCATAATATCCCTCTCAATCCTGTGACCGGTGTATACTTTTGTATTACATTTCTGAGATTCCCATAAGGCATGCCGAAAGGCTCAAAAGGAATGGGTGCGAACACAGACCAGCCAATTCCATTGATACTCTGGCGCCATGCCCTCACCGCAGTGCCTGTCCAGGCGATATTGTAAAATAAAACAGGCACGCCAAGTTTATTGACAAGCTGATCCCCGAGCCTACCCCAGCACCAGGCAGACTCTCCTCTGGGAGAAATGTTCGACTCGGCGTCGATGTGTGCAAAGCGTGGATATTGTGGGAGATTATCCGGAGAAATGATATTACTGTGATCGATGCTGCTAACCCTGTCATCAGAAGCTCCCTGAGCGCCGAGGTTATGAAAGCCCTGGCCATTGGATTGTCCTGCAATCAAAAAAACTTCCCCAACACCGACGCGAGACACTTCTTTGGTATCTATTAATCGGTCGCCTTTCCATGCACGGACCTGCAGTGTGTACCATCCGCCCTTGGCATTGATACTGGAAGAGAAAAACCCTCCTTGCGGATTATTCTCGATTGTCATCCAATCGACGTTGGCACCACCGTTCAAGACGTTCAATTTCGCTTCGACGCGATCTATCGCTTCGGTATAGCTTCCTGCAATGTAAATAGTAGCAGAATCGTTCTTATCACGTTGAAAGACAGCCCTATCAGATGGAAAACTGATGTTAATCTTTCCAAAGGATTCAATCTGTCCAAAGGATTCAAATGTGGAAATGCTTAAAACTACCCAAAGTAAGTATGGTAGATAGTGTTTCATAGAGAGCAAAGATTCTTCAACGTAACTTCTCGGACACACAATATGCATCAAATGGTTGCCTGTTTCAAGAAAATATTATTTTACGGAAATCAAGATTAGCTTACGGGAAACGTAGAATTAATCTGCTCCCATATCATATCTTTTAATCGTTCAATTCCTTCTTGAGTTATTGCAGAAATGAATGTGCTAGGAATAGTGTCCGGGAGTTGACTTTGTAATATACTACGTTCTGAGTCAGACAGCACATCAATTTTAGAAATCGCCAAAATTCGGTTTTTATCCAAAAGTGCGGGATTGTATGTTTTGAGTTCTTGTATCAACGTCTCGTATTCAGCCTTAATGTCCTCACTATCAGCTGGAACCATGAAAAGCAGAATGGAATTTCGCTCGATATGCCTCAAAAAACGAAGGCCCAAACCTTTGCCTTGTGAGGCTCCCTCAATGATCCCGGGAATATCGGCCATCACGAAAGATTTATAATCTCTATATGAAACAACTCCCAGATTAGGGACCAATGTTGTGAAGGGATAGTCTGCAATTTCCGGGCGGGCTGCGGAGACAGCAGATAATAATGTAGATTTTCCAGCATTCGGGAAACCTACCAGCCCTACGTCAGCGAGCACTTTCAATTCGAGGATAATCCACTCTTCCAGGCCTGGTTCACCTGGTTGCGCATGTTGCGGGGTTTGATTGGTGGCGGATTTGAAATGATCATTACCCATTCCTCCGCGACCTCCTCTCAGCAGAATCACTTCCTGTCCTTCTTCCGTTATCTCGAAAAGCTGATCGCCCGTTTCGCTGTTCTTTGCAATGGTGCCGAGCGGTACTTCCAGGATGATGTCTTTTCCAATAGAGCCGCTGCGACGGCCGCCCTCACCGCCCTTGCCGTCGAATGCCTTGATATGCTTGGTATACTTTAAGTGAAGAAGCGTCCAGAGCTGACTGCTGCCTTTTAAAATCACATGTCCACCCCTGCCTCCGTCACCACCATCCGGACCGCCCTTCTCAACATGTTTTTCTCGTCTGAAATGAAGTGCACCCGGGCCTCCGGCGCCGGAGCGGGCATTAATTTTAACGTAATCTATAAAGTTTGAAGAAGCCATGTGTCGTATAGTGAGAATTCAAATTATGCGAAGGTAAACCGCGAAATTGTTGTCGAGATCTCCCCGAATATAAATTCAATTTCTCCAATACCATCAATGGCTACAAACTTTTCCTGTGCCCGGTAATAGTCAGCCACCGGTTTGGTTTTACTATTATATTCCTGAATCCTTTTGCTGATCAACGCTTCGTTCTGATCATCCGGGCGTCCGGAAGTCTCTCCTCTTTTCAAAAGACGGGCCGATAACTCGTTGTCATCCACTACAAGGGCGATCATTACTGAAATACTTTCATTATAGCTGGCAAGCAGTTCGTCCAATGCTTCTGACTGTTTAACAGTTCTTGGGAAGCCGTCAAAAATAAAGCCTGCCGCATTCCTATGCTCTCTAAGCTTATTATTGATCATTCCGATTACCACCTCATCCGGAACTAATATTCCTTGATCCATCAATGTTTTGGCCCTTAGCCCCAATTCGGATCCTGCCTGAATTTCGGAACGGAGAAGATCTCCGGTTGAAAGGTGGATCAGATTATATTTGGCAATAATTTTTTGACTTTGGGTTCCTTTCCCGGCACCGGGAGGACCAAACAGTATAAGATTCAGCATAGTAGCTCTGGAAATTGATGTCGCAGTAGAAGGTGATTTTCGGCAAATTTACAATTCTTACCAAATGTCAGCCTAATTGTTCCCACAAATTTTCCAATAAAAAATCCCCTTACTATTTCTAAATAAGGGGATTTGATAAAAAAATTCATTTTAATCAGGGGATGACGACCCGCTTAACGGTACCATCTTCATTTTGCACTACGGTGACAAATAATGTTCCTTTTGTGTTTTTCTTAAGTTCAATCTGACCTACAAATTCGCCTTCAAAATCTTTAATTTCTTTCTTCCCAACTTCTCTTCCCTTTGTATCAGTAACGGAAATGGTGACGTCACCTTTCTCGGGAACACTGAATCTTAAATTCAGCATTCCATTATCCGGATTGTTGGAATAGGCATTCAGCGCGTGCACATTTGCGGGTTTTATCAATTCTTTTTCCCAAAAATCCCCCATACGGTCACCGAAATTTTCCATATCCTTCATAAACACTTTGGCCCTTGGTCTGAACTCCTTTTCAAAGTTTTTCATATGGCTTTTGAACTTCTCGGAGTCGAAATCATATGAGAAATCATTGTCCCAATGAAAGGCCATTGGTTCGCGGTCATCCCGATGGTCGATAATTACTTTTTTTCTTTTCTTGGCAATCACATCATTATCGTCGTCGTCGTCCACGGTAATCGAGATAGCTTGTTTTTTATTCTTATCCACTCCTAGCGAATCCAGGACTTTTTGAACAAACTCATCCCGCTCTTTATCGGACATGGCGTCCATCCGGTAACTTCTCTCAACATTTTTCACATTCCCATCCGTTTCTTCTGTCACCCTGATCCGGATATTTGACTTATTGGTCTTATCATCAGATTTGGTCTGCTTATCAGATTGGGCGAGTACTGGCTGGATGAAAACTGCGGCGGTGGCGAGCAGCATTGACATGATCATTTTTGAAAAGAAAACAGATTTCATAGGTGCATTTGGTTATGTTTGAACGATTTACAAAATTATCAGAAGCGTATTCTGACCGCTGTTAAATTATGTTAAAAACACAATCCCGCTGGTCGCATGCGTTAAATTTGTTATCAACAAGAATGTCGGTGATAAGGGGAGCGGAGTTGCACCGGAGAAATTAAAATTTATGACCAAAAGGAAAATACAAATAATAGTTGGCCTGATGTGCCTCGCGCTGATCGGGCTGATCGGTTTTCAATGGTATTGGATCCGCGAAGCCATTGCGATCCGGAATGACCAGTTCAATCAAAAAGTATCCGAATCGGTTCAGGAAGTGGTACATCGACTGGAAAAGCAGGAAATGATGTACCTGTTGCAGAGAAGGATCGAAACTGAACAACAGAAAAGTAAATTAGATCGGATTACACAACTCCGGAACATGCCTTTTAAGCGCGTAACTCCTACGAAACCGCAGCCGTCTCGCGAACCATCTTCGCGTTATAAGCCCAAACTTGAAATCGCTATCGGCCCAAATGGGGAAGAAATACATTATCAGATTATCACAGAAGCGGTACCGACAGACGTATTAAGCCCCAATTTTCGGGTCATGGTCGACCATCAGCAGCAGATTATGGAAGAATTTTTCCAGGCTCAGCAATATGGCCTGGCTGGGATTGATGAATTTATGCGTCGACGGCTGGAGGAAGAAAGACGATTGGGGGATGCAATGAAAAGCATGGAAGAGCAGCCGACGGCCAAAAATGGACGTTATGGTGAAAAGAGTGTAAAAGACTCGGTTTCCCGAAACACTGCAAATCGTAAAGTGGCGTACCCTGAAAAAAGCAAGGGCAATCGACGGTCCAAAGGCCTGACCAATGTTGCCGAATTGGATAGGGCGGAGCTCCTAAAAGAGGTGATGAAGGATTTTGTTTATACCAAAAGGCCTATTGAACAGCGCGTTAACCGTTTTTTGCTGGATACATTATTGAAAAAGGAGCTTGTTCAGAATGGTATTGCGCTGCCTTATGAATTTGCAGTAAGAGGCCAGTCCGATGACAGCCTTATTTTTTCGACGGTAAGCTTGAAAACGCGGGATTGGGAGGAGAGATCATATAAAGCATCTCTTTTCCCCAGTGAAACAGTCAATTCACAGAACTCACTTTACGTATATTTCCCCGATCAGCAGCGTTACATTCTGAGTAATATGGGTGTAATGTTTGGCGGGTCCGGGATATTAATCCTGGTCATCATGACTTGTTTTTACATGGCAGTTACGACCATCTTGCGTCAGAAAAAATTGTCGGATATTAAAAACGACTTCATTAATAATATGACGCACGAATTTAAAACCCCTATCTCTACCATTGCATTGGCGGCGGAAATGTCGCAGGAAAATTCAGCATCATTTGGGCATGCCAATGCTGGAGTAAGGCTAAACCGTTACCTGGGGATCATTCGGGAAGAAAATAAACGATTGGGAACGCATGTTGAAAAAGTACTTCAAATGGCGCTATTGGATAAAGGTCATGTCAAATTGAAAATAAGCGATGCCAATGTTCACGATCTGATAGGCAATGCATTGAATGGACAGAGCGTACAGATAGAGCAGAAAGAAGGCGAGGTCGAACTTGAATTTGAGGCGATTGATGAGATCGTTTCGGCAGATGAGGTACATATATCCAACATTCTTAACAACCTGATCGACAATGCGATCAAATACTCACCAGAGAAACTGCATTTGACAATCCGTACCCGGAATGAAAATGACGGCATTGCTATATCCATTGCGGACAAAGGGATTGGGATGAGCCGTGATCAGCAGCAACGCATATTCGACACATTTTATCGCGTGCCTACCGGAAATGTACATGATGTGAAAGGATTTGGATTAGGGCTAAGCTATGTTAAAAAAATGGTCGAAGCCCATCAGGGAACGGTTACTGTACAAAGTAAACCCGGCGAAGGAAGCACATTTACCGCTTGGCTGCCGATCCGCAAAGCGGAACAATTAGTTTAGAACTTTCCGCTGCAAAGCCTAACTTGCCGTCTTTTTAAGATAGCCTGTCGCAGGTTAAAGTAAATTTCCGACTACAATGATTTCCAAAACATATGCCCCTCAGGAGATAGAGGATAAATGGTATGCTTACTGGATGGACAACAAGTTTTTTCAGTCCAAACCAAATCCGGATAAAGAGCCTTACACCATCGTAATACCTCCCCCCAATGTTACCGGTGTTTTGCATATGGGCCATATGCTTAACAATTCCATCCAGGATATTCTCGTACGGAAGGCACGCATGGAGGGCAAGGAAGCTTGCTGGGTACCCGGTACCGATCATGCATCAATTGCTACGGAAGCCAAAGTGGTAGCTATGCTCAAAGAGCGCGGGATCAACAAGAGGGACATTACCCGCGAAGAATTTCTAGAATATTGCTGGGAATGGACACATAAATACGGCGGCATCATCCTTAAACAGCTTCGTAAACTGGGTGCGTCCTGCGATTGGGATCGGACCCGCTTTACTATGGAACCGGATCTTTATGATTCCGTAATCGATGTATTTATTGACCTATATAGTAAAGGACATATTTACCGCGGCCACCGCATGGTGAACTGGGACCCGCAGGCGCGCACAACGGTTTCGGACGAAGAAGTGATTATGAAAGAGGTGAACCAGAAGCTGGTTTATCTTAAATATCCGCTTGTTGGGGAGAATGGAGAAGGGATGGAGGAAGGGATCATCATTGCAACGACGCGACCGGAGACGATCATGGCGGATGTTGCGATTTGCGTGAATCCTAATGATGAACGATATCAGCATCTAGTCGGCAGGCAGGTTTCTATTCCTTTGATTAACCGCGCAATACCTATCATTGCCGATGATTATGTGGAAATGGAGTTTGGGACGGGCTGCCTTAAAGTGACGCCTGCCCATGATACTAATGATTATGAATTGGGCAAAAGGCATAACCTGCCCACTATTGACCTTCTTAATGAGGATGGGACATTAAATGACAAAGCTCAGATCCTGATCGGTGAAGATCGTTTTGCGGCCCGCAAAAAAATTATAAAACTGCTTGAAGAATCAGGCAACCTGATTAAAACAGAGGAATACAAATCCAATGTTGGACATTCCGAGCGGACGAACTCGGTGATCGAGCCCAGACTCTCGGAGCAATGGTTTCTCAAAATGGCAAAAATCAGCAAACCGGCGTTCGAGAATGTAATGAATGATACAGTGCAGCTCTTGCCTCCGAAATTCAAAAATACATACCGTCATTGGATGGAGAATGTCCGGGATTGGAATATCAGCCGCCAGCTTTGGTGGGGACACCGCATTCCTGCCTATTATCTCAATGACGGAACGATGATTATCGCCAAGTCCAAGAGAGAAGCATTACATAAAGCGCAGCACGAATACCAGCTTTTTGCATTGACAGAAGAGGATATCACCCAGGATCCGGATGTCTTCGATACCTGGTTTTCGGCATGGCTTTGGCCGATATCGGTATTTAATGGGATTAAAGAGCCTGATAATGAAGATATTAAGTACTACTATCCTACGAATGATCTGGTAACTGCACCTGAAATCCTATTTTTCTGGGTAGCGCGGATGATCATTGCCGGCTACGAATACAGAGGGACTTACCCATTCAAAAATGTGTATCTGACTGGAATCGTGCGGGATAAGCAGGGGAGAAAAATGTCAAAATCGCTTGGTAATTCACCTGATCCGATTGACCTAATTGATCAATTTGGAGCTGATAGTATCCGTACCGGCATGCTTTTCAGTTCTCAGGCAGGAAATGATTTGCCTTATGATGAGAAATTGGTTGAACAAGGCCGGAATTTTGGAAACAAAATATGGAATGCTTTCAGATTGGTTAAAGGCTGGACCGTGGACAGCGAAATACCGCAACCCGAAGGTTCAGCGATTGCGGTTCAATGGTTTGAGAGTAAGCTCAATGTAACATTGGCGGAAGTGCACGATCATTTTTCCAAATTCCGCATTTCTGACGCTTTGAATTCAGTTTATAAGTTGTTGTGGGATGATTTTTGCGCACAATACCTGGAAATGATCAAGCCTGGCTTCGAGCTGCCGATTGATCTTGCGACGTACGATTCCACTTTGGATTTCTTCGACCGGATGATGCGTTTATTGCATCCGTTCATGCCATTTATAACAGAAGAAATCTGGCAAAATATAATTGAGCGGAAAGCAAATGATTCTATCTGTATCGCCCATTTCCCTCCGGCAAAAGATAGTGATCCGGCAATATTGAATGATTTTGAAATCCTTTTTGAACTGGTATCTTCCATTCGTAACCTGCGCAATGCAAAAAGCATCAGTCCTAAGATAGCATTGCCACTCGCGATCAGGACGGAGACAAAAGAACGTTACCAAAATCTTGAACCGCTCATCAGTAAGCTGGCCAATGTAGAAAGCATTAGCTATGTGACCGAAGAAGGTGAAGGAAATTCATTTCGGGTAAAATCGGATGAGTTTTTTGTAAACCTGCTGGATGAGCTGGACGTTGAATCTGAAAAGGAGAATCTGGAAAAAGAGCTGATATATACACAGGGCTTCTTGGAATCAGTTTTGAAAAAGCTTTCCAATGAACGTTTTGTCCAGAACGCGAAAGGTGATGTTGTTGAAAAAGAACGTCAGAAACTGGCAGATGCAGAGGCTAAGATTGAGACTTTGAAGGATGCATTGGTGAGATTGGGGTAGAATAATTGTTTTAGCATAAGGAAAAAAGCACCGGAAACCATCCTGTGCTTTTTTCTTTTTTATCAGGTGAGGAAAATAAAAAAGTACAATGTGACGAATTGTTAACTTGTTCACCCTTAGGATAAAAAAATTATTAAGTTGAGATATAGTTATATTAGTTATTAAAAAAATTTATTAGATACCAATGTTTGGAATTGTACTAAATGAAGGTGTAAATTTCATTATTCAAACATAATCACATCGCGCCATGAATGTCAGAACAGCCCAGGAACTTGCGTTGCCCGTTGGTGTTACACTCGACCGGTTTATCATGCACAGCCAGAGTGCATTTCCCTATGCCACTGGTGAACTATCACAATTACTGCGTGATATTGCACTGGCTGGCAAGATCATTAACCGGGAAATCAACAGGGCTGGACTTGTGGACATAGCTGGTGCCAATGGTACCGAAAACGTGCAGGGTGAAAATCAGCAGAAACTGGATATCGTTGCCAATATCCGTTTCATCCGCGCATTGAAAAATGGGGGCGAAGTGTGTGCGATTTTATCGGAGGAAGATGAGGACATCATTCATACAGGTAACAATCATGGAAAGTATGTGGTAGCCATGGACCCGCTTGACGGCTCTTCCAACATTGATGTGAATGTTTCCATCGGCACCATTTTTTCAATTTATAGGCGGGTAACCCTCATCAGCGAACCCGCGTCAATGGCAGACTTCCTGCAGGGTGGTAGAAAGCAGATTGCCGCAGGCTACATATTGTACGGATCCTCGACCATGCTGGTTTATTCCACGGGTGATGGGGTTAATGGCTTTACTTATGATCATTCATTAGGTGAATTCATTTTATCCCACAAAAATATATGCTCTCCGGCCCACGGAAACATTTATTCGGTGAATGAAGGTCATTATAACAGCTACCCTCCATTTGTAAAAAATTATATTTCACATTGCAAGTCGAAAAGTTATAGCGGAAGGTACATTGGCTCGCTAGTGGGCGATTTTCATCGTAACCTGCTTAAAGGCGGGGTTTACCTGTATCCTTCAACCAAAACAGACCCAAAAGGCAAATTGCGCTTACTTTATGAATGCTATCCCCTGGCATTCATTGCCGAGAAATCAGGAGGAAAGGCGAGTGACGGTTTTGGAAATATTCTGGACATTATACCCGACTCCTTTCACCAACGCTCCCCAATTTATATTGGCTCAGCCGAGATGGTTAAGGATGTTATCAAGTTGTAGGGACGGCCTGCTGTTTTAGTTTTCGTACCTTTGCGCCATGCAAACCACGCAAACCAATTTTGAACAGTTCAAGCTTAACCGTCAGTTACTCAATGCAATTGAAGAAGCGGGTTATACCGAACCGACCCCGATACAGGAACAAGCAATACCATTAGCACTGGCAGGACAGGATATCTTAGGCATCGCCCAAACGGGGACCGGAAAAACGGCTGCCTACACTTTGCCGTTATTAATGCGGATTAAGTTTGCTCAGGGAGAACATGCCCGGGCATTAATCATGGCCCCAACGCGCGAGCTGGCCATGCAGATTTCCGAAGCAATCAACCAGCTTAGCAAGTATACCGACATACGGACTGTTGTTCTCTATGGCGGTGTAGGTCCCAAAACACAAATTGAAGCGATCCGGAAAGGCGTGGACATTATTGTCGCTACACCTGGTCGTTTTATGGATCTTTATTTTCAGGAAGAGGTCATTGTGAAGCATCTCAATGTAATGGTCCTGGATGAGGCGGATAAAATGATGGATATGGGTTTTATGCCGCAGATTCGCAAGCTCCTCGAAATTATCCCTAGTAAAAGACAAAACATGCTTTTCTCGGCGACATTTTCGGAAAAAGTGGAAAGGCTATCGCACGAGTTCCTCGAATTTCCTACGCGAATTGAAGTAACCCCACAAGCGACCACCGCTGAAATGGTCTCGCAGGTACTTTATGAGGTTCCTAATTTCAGGTCAAAAATCAATCTGCTGACGTCCCTACTAAAAGATAGGGAAGTTTTTAAGCGCGTGCTGATCTTTACCAGAAGCCGCGAAGTAGCGGGATTAGTCCATCAAAATTTACTCGGCAATGTGATCCGGGAAGATGAATTGCGCGTAATTCATGCAAATAAAGGACAGAATACCAGGATCAATGCCATGGAGGATTTCAGGGCTGGCGGTGTGCGGGTTATGGTAGCAACTGACGTAGTTGCCAGAGGAATTGACATCACCGAAGTAAGTCATGTGATCAATTTTGATGTGCCACTTATCTATGAAGATTACGTGCACCGCATCGGCCGTACCGGCAGGGCAAATAACATTGGCCAGGCCATCACATTCATGACTGTTGCCGATGAATATCACATCGCAAAGATCGAAAATATGATCCGGATGGAAATTCCGAGAAAGGAGTTGCCGGAGGATATGGAAATTGCAGATACGCCCGTTAGCGAGCGCCAGGACATGTTGAAAGAAATTGACAATCAAAAAAGGAGGGAAGATCCTACTTTTCTGGGAGCATTTCATGAGAAGAAAAAGATATACCGACCCGACCCAAAAGTGGTTGCCAAAGGACGTCAAAACCGCCGCGGCGTAGCAGCCAGAAGTAAAAGGAAATAATGCAATAGTATTCAAATAAAACCGTTTAACTTGGACAATAGAAAACCAGTTTCTCTATTTTAAGTCATTTATGAAAGATTTTGTTGTTATTTGGCTTACTATTTTAATACCCGCAATTGGCCTGGCTCAAAATACTCATCTTGCGAGCGCCGGTCCAAATTCGGATACAAACGTCACCTCAAAGAAGCCGCTCGAATTAAAAGAAAGACGTATACTTCCACTGTTCGGAGAGATCAGCAAGACCTCAGAACAGATCGATGAAGAAATCAAATTTCTTAGCGAATGTGATAAATCATTTTCAAGCCGTACCGAAGCCAGCAGTTTTTTTGCTGCCCGTGCCTGGGAATATTTGCAGGAAGGTTCTCTGGATACAGCTTGTTATCGCTTCAACCTGTCGCACCTGTTAAATGATAAAAATGTGGAAGCTTACTGGGGGCTTGGTGTAGTATCTTACCAAAGGGAAAATTGGGTTGATGCAAAGCGAATGCTAACAAAAGGAATAGGTCTGCAAAGTGAGAATGTTCCATTATTAGTGGATCTTTCCACGGTTGATCTTAAATTATATGCAATCACAAGTCGCAAGGAGGAATTGGATGAGGCAGGTGAATTGCTAAAACAGGCGACGGGAATAGATTCTACTTACGCCTTAGGCCAGTATAATCTCGCATTGTTACATTATAACCTGAACGAGCTCGATAAGTCCTGGGAGCATTTGCACAAAGGGAGATCACTTGATTTTTCTCAGCTTAACCTCGATTTTGTAGAGTTGTTAAAAGCAAAAATGCCTGACCCTCAGGGGTTTTTCAAATAGTTTTTCAAGGTTTTAGGTATAAGAAAAAAGAGCCTTCCGAATTTTTCGGAAGGCTCTTTTTTCTTGGTATTACTTAAAAACAAAACCGGTAGGTGCCACACTCACCTTGATGGAATCCACCAGGCTTCCGTCTGCCCGGTAACGAATTGCGTAACCGGCCTGTGCATAAGACGGGGTTACCGCAGCATAGATCAACCCTTGTTGCGGATCAACTGACAATCCTGAGAAAACCCTTTTAATCACCGGAGTACTTACATTAACCTGAGAATCGGTGATAGCAAATTTGTAGGTCTCACCATGACTTACGTAGTTCGCATCAAAGTAAGAAAGTATGAAAAACACCGTTTTCAAATCAGAACTGAAAACGAAATTCCCGGCTGATTTAGAAGCGTCAGACCCAATGGGTAGTGTGGTCTCCGTCACATACGTATCAGCATTGATCTTTAAGGCTTTCAATCCAGCACCCGCCCATAATTTTCCATTAGCATCAACTCCAATCGGCGTAACTGCGTCGTCCAGCACGATGGTTTTTAATATCTCATCTGTTGAAGTATTGATGACCGTCAATGATTTGCCACCTCCATAGGAAACAGTCCCAACAAAAAGCTTTCCATTACTATAAACAAGATTTTCCGGCCCGCTTGCAATGTCAATCTTCTTGGTGACCTTCCTGGTCGCCAGATCAATTACCGCAACGTATCCGGTTTTGTAATCATAATTGGAATTTGCGCCCCAGCAAGAAACATATGCTTTATTAGCTCCAACTGTTACAATCTCACGCGGGTTTTCAATATCTGGTGTGCCAATGCTGCCTTCTGTTGTGAATGTATTGGCGTTGACGAATTCAATTTTATCCAGTCCGGCAGCTGAATTATCTATCAATATCAGGCCCTTATCTCCTGTAAACGCATAACCTTGTACGCCACCTTTCAATGCAGTATTGTTAACCTTTGAGAAAATATCCGCTTCGGCAGTACTCTGTTCTCTAGTAAGATATGATATCGCGCCATTGTTTTGAGAAAAATTGCCTTCATTAATCACAAAAACGCCGCTGACAAAATCACCTTTTGGAGCAGGATCACTCTGATTACAAGACCATACGACAAGGGAAACGAATACTGCTGCTGATAATCTGGTTAGTTGGTTTTTCATGTTTATTTATTTTGGTAAAAATCTTTTTGATGCCTGGGAACGATAGCTCAAAACCATACTCAGCGCATAGCTCCTTCCCGGCATTGCATTGTTCCGGACATTCAAGTAAAACGTATTTGCAATATTATTAACCTGTCCCCGGATCCGTATGGAGGTTTTATGCCAGTTAATGGTTGTCTCAGCCAGTAAATTGGCCAAGGAATAGCCGTTTAAAAATTGTGAATTATCAAATGTGCTGAACCGCTTGCTGATAGACTGAACCTGGCCGGTAATCCGGGTATTTTTGTATTGCAAAAAGGCATTCAGGTTCGCGGAATGTATGGGTACAAAAACCAACTGTTTCCCGATAATGTCTGATGAATAAGCGTCGTAAGCCTTTTCCTGGACACTTTTATTAAGAGCATATCCAAAGTTCAAGCCTGATTTCCATAACCTGAAATCGTTGCGCCAGGCCATTTGCAACTCAACTCCTCTTGCCAAAACCTGTTGTAAATTTTCGACATGATAACTTTTTGATGGATTCCAGTAAGTCCAGTCTTTAATGCGGTTATGGTAAGCTGTCAAAGAAGTGGTGAAAAACTGGCTGGCGTTTAATTGATAATGTTGTTCCAATCCAATTTCCTTGTTCCAGCCGGTTTCAGGCCGGATATCAGGATTTCCCAATTCATTCCAGTAGCGTTCATTCAATGTCGGTGCACGGTAACTTCGGGAGTAGGAGCCGCGGAGTTTTAACGAGTAATCTGTTTTTTGAAATAATTGATATTCGGCTCCGATTGAAGGTGTAAAAGGGGGATTGAAACCGGTAATCAGTGCTTGCCGCAGATTTGCGGAAATCAATAAATGCGCCTTCGCTTGCCAGCGTGTTAGTATGAAAAAATCCCCACGGTTTTCTGTGATAAGCGCTTTTTCATAACCCGCAATCTGCGCCCGATAATGCGTCCATTCTGCGCCAGCCTTTATTTGCACATTACTCCCCGACTGACTAAAATTCCATTGAAAATCCTTTTCAACGCGATTTGAGACTTTATCTGTAACTGCATGGTCCGGATTTGTGAGATCCCCTTTGGCAAAATCAATAATATCCCGCACCCATGCAGTCCGGACTGTCAGGTCTTTGATCCGGTAACGCAGCATGGTGCGATAAGCCTCTGTCAATGTTAGCTCACGTCCGGCAAGATCGTTAGGTGTCAATATAAGTTTATTACGGGTAAGCCAGATGTGCGCTGATATTTCCTGGTCATTTTTAGATTCAAAAAACAAGTCCTGGACCAATCCGCGCTGTAATGTCTCTGAACCCAATAACGTATAATTTCTTCTTTCGGAATAGGGGAAGTGATTCTTCATCCGCCCGTCGTACGCACTGGTTTTTCCGGAAAACTTCCAGTTATCGTTGCGTGATATGCCATAACGCGCTGAAACCTGTGTTTGATGGTTATTAAAGCTTTCCTGTTGCCTGCCTATTGAAACATTTAAGCCCTCACTCGGCGACATACTTTCCAACAAAATACTTCCCCCCACTGCGTCGGTACCAACCACACTGGCAGCGGAGCCGTATTGAATAGAAAGTTTGTCGAAGCCAATCAATGGAATAGTAGAAAAATCGGTTTGTCCCAGAGAAGGCGAATTAATGTTTAATCCATTCCATAAAACCGCGGCATGGCTTGCCGAAGTCCCTCTGAATGATGCTGTATTCAATTGGCCAGGGCCATAATTCTTGAATGCGATCGGCGTGTACAGTGACAACAAGCTGCTGATATTCTGAAATTGGAACTGGGTTAATGTAGCCGAATCAATTTGCTGGATTTTCAGGCCGCTCATGAATTTTTCAGGTACAAATCCTCTTACAATCACCGGTTCCAGGCGAATGGTATCTTGCTGCGCACAGACATTACAAGACAGGAAAAGCCCCGTCCCAGCGCAAAAAATAATAACAAACATCCGGTCGATGATCACCTGGGTCTTAAAATGAAATGCTGATAACCCATTGTTTTTCCTCCGAAAACAATCAGATTGAACATTCTGGCAGGTCTCCTGGCTCGTCTTTTGATCCCGTGCCTTCCCGTTTACGTGAAACAGTGGCTAAGAAGATCGGGTCAATTTTACAGACTCACAGTTGCGGGGACAGCTTCCGGTTCAACGGAATTCCCTATTAAGCCTTTAAACTATTTGAAACAGTTTTTGGCACCAAACGCCGTAAAGGTAGAGAATTGAATTGATTTTTGACTCTATCGGATATGCGTTATCTTTGGGCAAAACTCAATTTGTTGGCTGCCGTTTCCGAAACTCTCTCCACCAATTCTTCTCAGAAAGGCATCTATTTAATGCTCGGTGCGGCCTTTTTCTTTTCTTTAACTTCTGCAATTTCGAAATGGTTGGGCAGCGAATTTCACATTGTTCAGCTCGTATTTTTCAGGAATATCGTTGGGGTCGTATTTGTGGTTTCCAGCATTTGGAGGCGGCCGCTCAGACAGGAAGGTGGCAAACTTGGATTGCTGATTTTCCGAGGGGTCGTAGGTACATTATCGCTTTACATGCTTTTTTATGCCATTCAAACCCTGGGACTTGGAAGAGCTTCTACTTACCAATATACCTATCCTATTTTTCTCGCTTTATTTTCCTGGCTTTTGATCGGAGAAACATTGAATTCCGGTGAGTGGATAGCTATTTTTATTGGATTTGCAGGAATTTTGTTTGTGTTCCGTCCCGACCTCTCGATTTCCCTCCGTGATAATGCATTGGGTTTGGGTAATGCTTTATTAACCGCGCTATCTTATTTGTCGATCAGGCAATTAGGAGTTGTATATGATACCAGGGCGATCATACTTTCATTTATGCTCAGCGGGATTTTACTGCCAATTGTATCTATGTTGGTCGGGACTTATTATCCAATGGAGCACCTCGACTTTCTGATCGGGACTTTTAGATGGCCTGAAAATCCCGTACAATGGGCTGGCTTTCTTGCATTAGGCCTTACCGCGTTAATGGGACAAAAAATGCTGACTCAATCTTTTACATATGATAAAGCCGGCAGGGTGGCAGCAATTGGTTATTCCAATATCCTTTTTTCGGTACTGATCGGGTTTTTCATGGGAGAGTCGTATCCCTCAGTTTCCATGCTGATCGGAATGTCGCTGATTGTTGCGGGTGGGATTATGATTTCGTTTGCAAAAAAGAAGCATTAACGCTGTCGGCAATTGCCAAATGTAGATGTATTCGGCGTTTTAATGAGGTACAATTATTTTCTTCGTAATTTGTTACGAAAAGAAATTGAAATCAGCATGAAAGCTTTCACAACAACTTCATTTTTTGTACTAATCACATTGGCGGCCTTGACTGGTTTTCGGTCAGATTCTGCTAATATTCCAGTTGAGGGAATCCAGTGGCTAACTATTGAAGAAGCCTACGCAAAGGTTCAGAAGGTGCCTCGGAAAGTGTTGATTGACCTATTTACGGATTGGTGTGGCTGGTGCAAGGTAATGGACCGGGAGACTTTTAAAAATAAGGCGGTCGTTGATTATGTTAATAAGAACTACTATGCTGTGAAGCTGGATGCCGAGCAAAAAGAGGCTATCAAACTCGGAGAGAAGAATTTTAAATATTTGCCCCAGGGTGGCAGAGGGATCAATGAAATCGCATTGGCATTAACCAATAACCAACCCAGTTATCCTACAACCGTTTTCCTGGATGATCACTTCAATATGATCCAACCATTGCCCGGCTATTTGAAAGCCAAAGAATTCCATCAGATCATCACATTTATCGGCGGCGACCATCACAAAAAAGAAGCTTTTGAAGCCTATAAAGCCAAGACATATTCGGAGCTTTATCCTGCGAAATAGGTTTACACCGTCTCCCCTTCCTGCATCCTTTCCGCATTCTCAGCAATCCTCAGTCTTTCGATAAATTCAGCGATATCGCCTTCCATAACTGCGGGGAGATTGTAAACGGTATAACCAATGCGATGGTCCGTTATGCGGCTTTGAGGATAATTATAAGTACGGATCTTGTCCGAACGGTCGCCGCTGCCAACCATGGATTTGCGCTGGGAACTGATTGCGTCGTTGTGCTCCTTTAACTTAATTTCATACAATCGCGAGCGTAAGACGCCCAATGCGCGGTCCTTATTTTTAAGCTGGGAACGTTCGTCCTGGCAGCTTACCACAAGTCCGGACGGAATATGCGTCAGACGAACAGCTGAGTAAGTTGTGTTTACTGATTGTCCACCAGCACCTGAAGACTGGAAAGTATCTACGCGGACATCATTCATATTGATTTGCACATCCACTTCTTCTGCTTCCGGCAAGACCGCAACAGATGCAGCGGAGGTATGGATCCGACCCTGGGATTCGGTTTGGGGAACGCGCTGAACACGATGGACGCCGGACTCAAACTTCATTTTTCCATAAACGTCCTCGCCTTCTACTTTGCAAATAATTTCTTTATAACCTCCATTGGTGCCTTCCGTGAAATCCATAATGGAAGAACGCCAGCCCATTTTTTCGAAAAAGCGTTGGTACATACGAAATAAATCTCCTGCAAAAATGGCTGCTTCATCACCGCCTGTTCCACCCCTTACCTCAAGAATGATATTTCGGCTGTCGTTTGGATCTTTTGGTATCAGTAATTCCTTGATTGCACTTTCAACTTCTTCCAATTTGGGTGTAAGTTCATCCAGCTCTTCTTTGGCCATTTGCCTGAGCTCCTCGTCCTTTTCAGTCGTAATAAGCTCTTTTGTACCCGCAATGTCTTTCTGAATCTTCAGATATAAAGCGTATTGGTCTACAATCTTTCCCAAATCTTTATACTCTTTGCTTATTCTGGAATATCTGGCAGAATCAGAAACAATTTCTGGTTGTATAATTTGCTGCGAAACCTCTTCGAAACGTTCTTTTATAGCTTCTAATTTATCGATCATCTTTATTGAATATCTTTGGCAAGACTGATTTGGGGCACAAAGATACGCATTTTAGGTAAATGGATATTCCGGCAAAATCTGTACTGACAGCGAATTACAATTCTGTTAATGACGTTCATTTAATATAATCTGATCAAAATGAAAGAGATACTTCGTGGCATTGCATTGGCTATTGTTGTTTTTGGCTGCGATTTGGGAAGTCGAGTGGAGAATACGAAGGAACTTAACAAGGAGATTAAAGCATCACAAATCAAGCGGGTCACGCATACGCAACTTATTTATTCGGCCAATGAATGGGGAAAGAAGATTGCGCAGATCACTGAGAAATCATTGGAAGACCAGTTGCGTAAAAACCCGTCTGAGGCAAATGTTCTTTGTACTGACCTCGCGAAAATCCCGGTTGTGGCGGCACTGGAAAGGGAATATGGGGTTCAAATAGAATTGCTGGGAATGGCTGACCTTAAAAACCCAAAGTTGGCTGCTAAGGAACGCGAAATATTGGACGCCTATGTTTACAGCGCCAAAAACAAATCAGCCGCGGGCGACAATCTTCAGCAACTTGACGACACGCTGTTGGTTTATAATGCACCACTAACCGCCGAAAGTCTGATTTGCAAAGAATGCATGAAAAGCCAGGACGTGCCATTTGCAGTGTGGAGACTGTTATTTAGTAAAAAGGAGATCATCAGGAAGCTGGACGCCAAGCAGTTGAAGAATTGACTTGGATAATGATTTTGCTTACTTTGATGAAAAATTGAAGCTTATGATTATTCGGGAAAAGAAAAACCTCCCTTACGACTTACTCAACGCTGACCCCCTCATTCTCGAAGAATGGGACGGGAAAATCTATTACCGCAAAGGATATCGTGAAGTTCTTAGTGGTTCGAAAAAAATAGAGGATATCATGGGGAGTAGCAGCTTGCAGGCGGAACTGGTTTCATATATAATGCAGGTGCTTTTATTGGCTCTTGATCTAAGGAAATATCGCGTTCATACCAGCGAGCCCGGAATACATTTGGCCCATAAAGTGAATATGTCGGGAGACATCCTTATTTATGATAGGGCAGTGCTGACGCCAGATAAGATTTCATCCCAATATGCCGACGTGCCGCCCAAAATAGTGGTCGAAGTTGACATTGAAATTGAAGCCGAAGGAATTACGGAGGTAGGATATGTTTTTCAGAAATCCGAAAAACTGCTTGGATTTGGCGTTGAAAAAGTAATATGGGTTTTATCGGACATTCAAAAAGTCGTTGTCTTTGAACCAAACCAGGAAGCGAAGATTATTAATTGGCATGGTGACATTGAAATTCTTGATTCTGTGTCCTTTAATGTAGGCAAGCACCTTGATGATGAGGGAATTGTTTTAGAAAAATAGAAAATCGTAGATCAAGGCGTGGAACAATTTTACATCAACAAGACAATCCCAAAGATTATAGAAAATGAAGTCTTAAAGGCCTTATCCTTCTATCCTGAGTTGAAAGACACCTGCATTCATTTTGTTTTTAAACGGGAAATCAAAAAATCCGTCATGCAGGCACAGCCCAAAATCAAAACAATGTTCGGAGCGAAAAGAGAATATAACATCAATATCAGCGCGCTGTTCCGGCTGACCACCACCGCAATTCCAATCCATCAGATTCCGCCGGATATTATGGTCGGGTGGATAGGGCATGAATTGGGGCACATTATGGATTACCAGAACAGAAATCTTTCAGGAATGATCCGTTTCGGATTAGGTTATTTATTTTCCTCCAAATATGTTCAGCAAGCCGAGCGGGTAGCCGATACTTACGCTGTTAATCATGGGCTGGGTAGCTATATCTTGCAAACGAAAAACTTTATCCTGAATCACGCCAACCTTTCGGAGAAATACAAACGGAAGATCGCCAGGCTCTATCTTTCACCTGACGACATTACTGAACAGGTTCGTAAGCTCGAAGAGGCACAAATCAAAACTTTATAAATTCTTTTCAACAAAAGCGGCAAATTCCAGAAATTCAGGTTCTTTCATAACCCTGGGAATTTTCACCTGACCACCTAGCTTCTTCGTTTCCTCGCTCCATTTGTAGAAAAGCTCTTCGGGAATCAACTCAACCTCAACGCCTTTCAATGCCCGGCCTCTCGCCACATTGTAGTTCTTGTTATTCTCTTTTAATGTTTTGTCAAGCGATTCGGCGACTTTGATTTTGTCAGGGAATTTGTCGCAGCTTAAAAACCATTTATGAATGTATTCTTCATTCCGGTGCACTGCGGCGACTATAAATTCTTTAATCACGACATCATATTCGCTCTCGATAACACGCAAACCATCATTCATTTGGTTCACAGAAAGTTGCGACCCCACGACGTTTAAGAAATGCTTGGTGCGGCCAGTGATTTTTATTTCTGCTTTTATCTTATCCGTGATGGTAACCGTATCGCCGATCATATACCGCCATGCGCCCGAGACGGTTGAAATTAGTAACACATATTCAACATTTTGTTCGGCATCAGCCAAAGAATAAACTTTGGCCCCCGGCTTTACCACGCCATCTTCATCCACCGAATCACCATTAAATGGCACAAATTCGTAGAAAATACCATTGTCCGGGAACAGTGCCATGGAAGAAGTGTCGGGTCTTTTCTGGATTGCGATAAATCCCTCGGAAGCGAGGTAAGTATCAATGTAAATGAGCGGACGGGCAAAAAGCTTCTCCAGACTCTTTTTGTAGGGTTCGAAGGCAACGCCTCCGGTGGTGTAGACCATCAGGTTCGGCCAGATTTGATGAATATTATCAATCTTATGATAATTGATGATCTCCTTCAACATCAATTCCACCCAGGAAGGAATCCCCGAAATACAGCCGATATCCCAGTTTGCAGCTTGTTCTGCAATCTTCTTCACTTTTTCATCCCAATCAGACATACCGGCGATTTCCTGCCCAGGTTTGTAAAATCCACCAAACCAGGCAGGCAAATTGGCGGCGCTTATTCCGCTTATTTCACCTTCCTTATGATCATCCTTGTCAATTAAATTAGTACTGCTTCCAAGCATCAAAATTTGTTTCGTGAAAAATTCACCAGGCAGGTCAAATGCATTTATGTTAGTAATTTCTGAAATCCCGGCTTTCCGGATTGCATTTAGCATATCGTCGGTTACCGGTATATGTTTACTATTGCTGGTGGTTCCACTGCTCAGCGCAAAGTATTGCTGCCCGCCCGGCCATGTTACATTCTGATGTCCTTCCAGGAGATAATGCCACCAATCGGCATTCATTTTATCGTAATCGTGAACAGGAACGATCGACTGAAAACTTGCGATGATGTCCTCACTTTCAAGTGTTTCTGTGAATTGGTATTTTTTGCCAAAAGCAGTTAATCTTGCGGTTTGCAACAGATTTTGAAGGACTTTTTTCTGAGCCTCGACAGGATCAGGATCACCTTTAATTAGTCCTGTAAACTCAATTGCTTTCTTAATGAGCTCTCCGATAACAGCCATGTAATTGTGGTGGTGAGGTTTATATTTGATTAATCATGAATTGTCAATCAATTTTCAAAAAGTCATGCCACGTTTTAACTTTGTGAAGACTTGAACCCAATCATGATTTAATGAAGCTGCTATGGTTGTATTTTTCTGTATTGCTATGCATCAAAAAGTCTTTTTAAGGCAAAAAACTCTCTTTACCTTGTTATTGATACTTTTTTCCCTTAGTTCGTTTAGCCAGAACAACATTCTCGTCTTCCAATCCGATTTTGGATTAAAAGATGGTGCAGTTTCTGCAATGAAAGGGGTAGCAGCGGGCGTTTCTGCTAACATTAAATTATACGATGTGACGCATGAAGTCCCAGCCTACAATATTTGGGAAGCATCCTATCGTCTGGTGCAAACAGCCCCTTACTGGCCAGCAGGAACTGTTTTTGTTTCCGTTGTTGATCCAGGAGTCGGTACGCAACGGAAATCAGTAGTTCTATTGACCAAAACAGGCCATTACTTTGTAACTCCCGATAACGGAACACTTACATTGGTAGCGGAGCAAATGGGAATTCAGGAAATCCGCGAGATTGATGAGGCGGTCAATCGCCGTAAAAATTCAAATGAGTCCTATACTTTTCACGGTCGCGATGTATACGCCTTCACAGGCGCGCGCCTGGCTTCGAAGGTGATTTCTTACAAAGAAGTTGGGAAAAAATTGCCAGCAGAAGTAGTTACTATCCCCTATCAAAAGCCGACTTTTGAAAAAGGCGAAGTGTTAGGAGGCATACCAATCCTGGATATTCAGTATGGCAATGTTTGGACAAATATTGATAAACCGCTTTTTGAAAAATTAAATGTAAGGATTGGAGAGGCGCTTATGATTGCGGTTTTCAAGGAAAACGATAAAATTTACGAAGGAGAAGTTCGCTATGTCAATACTTTCGCAGAGGCGAAAGAGGGTAGTGATGTCGGTTACTTTAATAGTCTCCTCAATTTTTCATTGGCGATCAACATGGGTAATTTTTCCGAAAAATATAAGGTTTTCAGTGGAAATGAATGGCGTATTGTTTTAAGTAAGTAAAGCTATTTGCCCGTTGCCTGGTAAATTTCATACCAATCTTCCCGGCTCAGCGCTATGTCCGAAGCACTCGCCGCATTGCGGATCCGCGATTCAGATAATGATCCAATGATTGGCAATGTCCCCAATTTCATAAGCCAGGCCACTGCCGTTTGCTCAATATTAGCTTCATATTTTTTGCCAACTTCTTCTAGTTTAGCACGCAGCCGCACTGCCTTCTCCTCGGTACCATGTAATATTTTTCCGCCTGCAAGCGGCGCCCAGGCCAAAGGTTTACTAAAACTTTGTTTGATAAAATCGATCCTTCCGTCCTCTATGGCTGACGTATTCATCAGATTCAACTCGATATGGTTGGTGACAATCGGTATTCTGAGATATGAGGCGAGTAATTGATGCTGAAAAACCGTAAAGTTGGCAACCCCGATATGTTTGGCTTTACCGGATTTTACAATTTCAGCAAGTGCCGTCGCCGTTTCCTCCGGGTCGGACAAGAAATCGCTTTGATGCAACAGAAAAATGTCAAGGTAATCCGTTTTCAACCTCTTAAGAGATCCATTAATGCTATTGATAATGTGATCCTTTGAGGTATCATAGTAAGTCAGGTACTTATTATCCGATTTCCGGATCCCGCATTTACTGAACAATACAATGTCTTCCCGCTTGAATGACTTATTGTGAATGATCTTCCCAAAATGTTCTTCAATGCTTAATTCTCCGTAGATATCGGCGTGGTCGAAAGTATTAATGCCCAATTCCAGGCATAGATTGACGGTTTTTTCGATTTGCGAAGTTGTAATTGCACCTTCGTCTGTCCATCTCCAGAAACCATAAATTGCTTCCGATACCTTGGGGCCTGAATCACTGAGGCTTACTTTTTTCATTCGGTATTGAGTTAAAATCCTTGCAAAAATATCTATTTCTCCAATCGTTTATCTTTTACGATCAGATAAAAATCGTATTCCAATTCGAGATAGCCATAATCGTACACAAAATGATAAATGCTTCCTTTGAGAGTGGGCCGCACACTCGTGATGAGGTTGAAGTCAAACCCTTTTCCGATTAGCATGCTTTTGGTAGTTTTAGATTTGTCCTCCGGACAAAGGTCCTCCAATATCCTGCGATTTTTTCGAAGCTGGTTATTCATATTTCTTACGAAATTGTAAGAATCTGAATTGAGCCGGTTATTGTAGCTATTTCGGCACATATCAGAGCAGAATTTCTTGTCTACTCTTCCCATCAGTGGTTTCCCGCATTCCAGGCAATTCTTCATTTTTCTTCGGTTTAGCCAAACCTTTCCGGGTTTGTTTAGTGTGCATATGCTAGACATTCGCAATATATAAATTCATTTGTTGGTTTCATAAACCGGCTTTCCCGTGTGCAAACGGCTGCAAATGTTTCTATATGTTTATAAATGATTAAAAACCGAGTCGGATTTTGATGATCGTGCACCTTTGTAAAGTCGACTCACGATGAGCGGCATAACATCATTATCATCTTAAATTTTGAAAGATATGAACGCAGTAAAACTAATCGGAAATGTGGGGCGTGAGATAATTATGAAGGAGTATGAAGGAGGCAAACTAGCGACCTTCTCGGTGGCTACGGATGAGGGCTATCTGAATAAAAACAAAGAAGAGGTGAAGAATACGGTTTGGCACAACATTGTGGTATGGGGGCAACTTGCACAGCGCTGTGAGACTTTCCTGGAAAAAGGGAAGCTAGTGGTAATTGAAGGCAAGTTAACCTACCGGAAATATCAAAATAAAGATAATCAAACCGTAAAAGTAACGGAGATCGTAGCATTTAAAGTGGACGAATATGTGAAGGAGCAAGAAGCAGCAACATCAGTTTAAGCCTTTACAAGTTCGTTTCCAGCAGCTGTTTCCAATTGAAATAAGCCTCTTTGGTTTTTTCCGTCAGCCCGGTTTGCGGTTCGATCGTTTGTAATGCTGTAAGGCCTGTAAAAGCCTCCGAGCGGTTTTTGTAATAACCGAGTCCGAAACCGGCGGCTCTGGCAGCACCTTGGGCGCCGTCTGTATTATAAAGTTCAACCGTCGCTCCCGAAACATTGGCAAATGTTTCGCGGAAGACAGGGCTCAGGAACATATTAGCTTCTCCGGCGCGTATATTTTTTAACGAAACACCGACCGTTTCCATGATTTCCATTCCATAATATAATGCAAACACAATACCTTCCTGAGATGCGCGTGTGTAGTGGCTCAACCCGTGACGGCTGAACTGTATGCCTTTAAAAGTGCTTCCCGGATCTTGATTTTCAAGCATTCTTTCGGCACCGTTTCCAAAAGGAAAACAGAATAACCCATCGGAGCCGACAGGTGCCTGAGATGCGAGTCGGTTCATTTCAGGATAAGATATATTGCCTTGAAACAGCGCATTGCGGAGCCAGCCGTTAAGGCTGCCAGTCCCGTTGACACACAATAAGACACCGTAACGTGGTGAATCAGAAATCGGGTTGACGTGAAGGAAAGTATTTACCCTGGACTGAGCATCAAATTTGATCTGGTCACTGACCCCATACACAACTCCGGACGTCCCGGCGGTTGCCGCTACTTCACCTGGTTCCAGCACATTCAGGGAAAACGCGTTATTGGGTTGGTCACCTGCGCGATATGTTACTGGTATACCCTCGCGAAGGCCCAACGAAAGCGCGGCTTCGGGTGTGACACGTCCTTGTTCAGCGAAGGTCGGTAGTATTTCAGGCAGTATTTCCGGGTCAAAACCAAAATAATTGAAAAGGAAGTCGGCAGGCCTTTGGTTGACAAAGTCCCAAAAAATTCCTTCTGACAATCCCGACGGTGTGGTGACGATCTCACCGGTCATGCGCATGGCTAGGTAGTCGCCCGGAAGCATGAATTTATAAACCTTTGAAAATATGTCAGGTTCATTTTGTTTAACCCAGCCAAGTTTGGAAGCTGTGAAATTGCCGGGTGAATTCAACAGATGTGGCAGGACAAATTCTTCCCCCAATGCATCCATCGCGCTATTGCCAACTTCCACCGCGCGGCTATCGCACCAAATGATCGAAGGTCTCAGCACATTCATGTCTTTATCTATCACAACCAATCCATGCATTTGATAAGAAATCCCAATGGCACCGATTTCATCAGCAGAAATGGCTGCCTTTTGCATCACCGCCTTTGAAGCAAGGCAGGCATTTTCCCACCACATTTCCGGTTGCTGCTCGGCGAAACCAGGTTTAGGCGAGGCAATAGTCATTTCCCGTTCAGGATAAAATGCCGAAGCAATTACAGATCCTGAATCTGCATGAATCAGACATGCTTTAACGGATGAACTACCCAAATCAAACCCAAGAAAATACATTGTTATAGAGATTAATATTGATCAAAATGCTTTAATTTTTAAAGATAAGAGTTGAAAAGTACAAAACTGGACAAATAATTTAAACTAATGAAGAGAATTAAGTGTGACTATTACACTTAATTGAGAAGCGCAAAAATTTGATGGTTGTTCCATTAAAATTTTAAATAATTTTTGTGTAGAAAAAATTCTGTATTTTAATGAAGATAATTGGTCGTTAAGGAATCTATTTGAGGCCTTATTTGTGTATATCTTGCACAAAGTCAAATATCAATCCATATTTGAAAATCAGTTTAAATTACAGACATCCTTTATCGGGTACTATGAAAAAAGTTGTACGATTCTTCTTGATTAGTGGGTTAATATTGTCCTTCGCAGGATTTCGTCCTGGCGAAAAGAAATGGGAAAAGCCATTCTCCAAAATAGATGGAGAGGTTCGGAAAAACAGCAAAGCGTATGTTACCCTCGAAGAAGCTACCAAAAAAATCGGGCATCGCCTAACGGGTAGTGCAAATGGAGAGAAGGCGGAAGAATATGCATTTACGCTGCTGAAAAGCTATGGGTTTACAGATGTGGCCTATCAGCCTTTTGAAGTGGAAGCCTGGATGCGTGACACAGTAACCTTATCAATAGCACCTGGAAGCAGCGATAATTTCAGGGATGTGCCCGTAGTTTCTCTTGCCCATTCTCCTGTTGAATCGAATTTACAGGGTCAGATCGTGGACGTAGGTAATGGTTTGGAAGAAGATTTCGAAGTCATTAAAGACAAAGTTAAAGGCAAGGTTGCAATGGCGAATATCAATCTCGTTGGAGTGACCGGTAAGAAAAATCTTCACCGCTCTGAAAAAACAGCTCTTGCAATCAAGTATGGCGCGACCGGCGTCATCATGGTGAATGGTGCGCCTGGCAAAATTCTTTTGACAGGAACGGCTTCGGTAACCGGCGCAATGATCTCAATCCCGGCAGTCTGCATTTCCAATGACAGTGGATTGGAAGTAAGGAAATGGCTTACGGAAGAAGGTCCTTTGGAAGCGCATATCGATATGCACAACATCTCCAAGCCGATCAAGGCGAGAAACGTGATCGCCACATTGAAGGGTAAGTCTGACGAGAAAGTGATCATCGGCGGCCACCTGGATTCATGGGACCTTGCAACGGGGGCCATTGATAATGGTATCGGTTCGTTCGCTGTCATGGACATCGCCCGAACTTTTAAAGCCCTCAAAGTGAAGCCTGAAAAGACAGTTCAATTCGTTCTTTTTATGGGCGAAGAGCAGGGTTTGTTAGGTTCTAAACATTTTGTTAGCGAACTCAAAAAATCAGGTGCCATCGACAAGGTAAGCTATATGATGAACCTGGACATGACCAATGATCCAAAGGGAATAAATGCATTTGGAAGAGATGAAATGAATGATTTTTTCACTTCTGTCGGAACTGCGATCCACCATGTTGATGCTACGTATAAAAACGAAACAGTCAATCGGGCGGGACTGCACAGCGATCATCAGCCGTTTATGCTTGAAGGTGTCCCAATCGCTGGCTTGTCCGGAAATTTGGCGCCGGGTGTTCTGCAATGCTATCATGCCGATTGTGATAATTTTAGCCTGGTCAACAAAGAGCAGCTTGAAAGTACCGTACGCATTGCGACGATGTACCTATATGCGCTTTCCAATGCAGAAAATATTGCCGTAAAACGACTTTCGGATGAGAAAACACGCGATTTCCTTATTTCGCAAGGCTTGAAAGAAGAGCTGGTCATTGGCCAGGAGTGGCGCTGGGAACAATAATATGCGTTTATTTGCAGTCTAATTTCGGAATGCAATGCTGGTCTTCCCAAACGCAAAAATCAATATTGGCCTAAATATCGTTGAAAAAAGGGCAGACGGTTTTCATAATATCCAGTCCTGCTTCTACCCTGTTCAATGGACAGATGCACTGGAAATCACAGCGGCGCCGGTCTTTTCTTTCGAGTCAAATGGGATAAGTATACCTGGAAATGGACAGGATAACCTCTGTGCAAAAGCCTATCAGCTTCTTACACAAGATTTTGATTTACCACCTGTAAAATTGAATCTCCTTAAAAGTATCCCGATAGGAGCAGGTCTCGGTGGAGGTTCATCGGACGCCGCCTTCACGTTAAAAGCTTTAAATCAACACTTCGGCCTCGATATCCCCGTTGAAAAGCAGGTCAACTATGCGCGACGGCTTGGTAGTGATTGTGCTTTTTTCATCCTCAATAAACCTGCATATTGTTTTGCGAAAGGAGATGAATTTGAAAGTATTGATCTGAGCTTAGCTGGAAAATGGATTGTCTTAGCAAATCCGGGCATCCATATTTCTTCAGCCGAGGCATATGCTGGCGTTCAGGCGAAACAAAGTGCACTGGATCTGCGTACCCTATTATCAAAACCTGTAGTGGACTGGAAACATCATGTGAAAAACGATTTTGAAGCAACACTTTTTAATAAATACACTCTCTTACAAGACATTAAAGCAGAATTATACAATCTCGGAGCCGAATATGCCTCAATGAGCGGTTCAGGATCAACATTATATGCCATTTTTGATCAGGAAAAAAACCTTAAAACCAACTTTCCAAAGTTCAGCGTTTGGCAGGGTTATATGAGGTAAATTTAATGTTTACTTAATATGTCCTTCAGCAAAAAATAGTCGTTATATTCACCTGACGATGCGCTTTGTATTAAATACTGAAAATTGAAATGAGTCCCAAGCCAACAACCAAATTAAGGGAAAGCCCCTTCACCAAGCGACGAGAGCCGCTAGGTTTTATGTTGTGGCTTTGTGTCACAGGCAGTTCATTAATGTTCACTTCAATTTTTATAATATTTTTAATGCGGATGCATAGGGACACAGGGCATCTTGTATCGCTACCCGACATGTTTTGGCTAAGCACCCTGGTTATCTTATTCAGTAGCATCACTTTACATGAGGCTAATCTCGCGTTCAGCAATGAGCGTTTTCTGTATTACCGAATTTTTTTAGGAGCAACCCTTCTGCTAGGTATTGTTTTCATCTTATTACAGGTAGGAGGTTGGTTGGAAATGGTTAATACTGGCGTATTTATTGGCACAAGTACGTCCCACGGATTTATCTATCTGCTCACTGCCCTTCATTTGCTACACATTATTGGAGGCGTTTTTTATCTGACCTATCTTTTCAGAAAAGCTGTTAAGAACAGGACCTATGTCGACTCGTTTGTGTACAGCGTAAATCCGCCCAATAGGCTGCGCATCAAGTTGCTGACAAGGTATTGGCATTTCACCGGCGCGCTCTGGCTGGTGGTATTTATTTTTCTAATCCTTCTTTATTAAAAATTTCGTTTCAGGCTTCTTCTTGCAAGAAAAGTACTGATTAACGTCAAAATTGCTGCCATCAGCATCGGTGCTCCCGCAAAATGGATTGGCGCCTCAGGCTGCGTGAAGATTGAAAACAAATTTGTCATGAGCGGTGGCCCTATAATCGAGGTCAGGCTTTGCAGGCTTGTTAGCGCTCCTTGAATTTCTCCCTGCTCATTTGCTGAAACCTGCGTTGAAATAATCCCTTGTAGTGCTGGCCCGGCAATACTGCCCAGAATGTATGGAATCATAAAAACGTACATCATCCAACCCTGGGTGGCAAATGCGTACAATAAGAATCCCAATGCATACAAAAGCAAGCCGAGATAGACCCCTCTCTTCTGCCCGAGTTTCGGTAGGATTAGCCGGATCAGGTAACCTTGAACAAATGCGCTCAAAATACCAACAGCTCCCAATGAGTATCCAATATTTGCCTCGTCCCATTTGAATTTCTCAATAACATAAAAAGACCAATTGCTCTGGACAGCATGCATTGCAATGTAAAGCAACCCCAGAGAGAGGATCAGCCCATAAATAACAGGATATCGTTTCAGATTTTGTAAAGAACCTACCGGATTTGCGCGTGACCATTCAAATTTCCTGCGGTTTTCAGGTTGAAGCGATTCCGGCAGAATGAAATAGCCGTAAAGCCAGTTGAGCAGAGAAAATCCTGCGGCAGCCATAAACGGTACGCGGGCGCCATACTGGCCTAATAATCCTCCCAGCACAGGACCAATTATGAATCCCAGTCCGAATGCAGCCCCAAGTAATCCGAAATTTTGGGCCCTTTTTTCTGGCGTGCTGATGTCCGCGATATAAGCTGCCCCTGTTGTAAAGCTCGCACCCAATATACCCGCAATAATCCGCCCGACATATAACCAGGCCAGCGTAGGCGCAAATGCCAGAAAAATATAGTCGATGCCAAATCCGAAAAGGGATGCTAACAATACTGGTCTTCTGCCAAATTGGTCACTAATGCCGCCGATAATCGGGGCACAAATAAATTGCATAGAAGCATAGGCAAACAAAAGCCATCCACCGTCCCTGGAGGCATCACTGATGCTATCACCTGTCAGTTCACTGATTAATTTGGGCATCACTGGAATGATTATTCCGAGCCCAATCACGTCAATAAGTAAGGTTATGAAAATGAATCCGAGAGCAGGAGAACGTTTAGCCAGCATATCAAAGTGGTTTATACCTCAAAAGTAAGCGTAAATTTTTGGGGCTTATTAACTACCTGCTGCCTATTATTTTTTTAAAATCTTGAATTCGACACGGCGATTTTGCTGTTGACCTTCTGGCGTGTCATTTTTGGCTACCGGAACGGTTTCACCATATCCTTTACTGGCAACGCGATCCGGCTCAGTGCCTTTTCCTATGAGATATTCCCTTACCGAATCAGCCCGGTCTTGAGAAAGTTTGAGGTTAAATTCGGCGCTACCGGTGTTGTCTGTATGCCCGCCCAATTCAATGGTGAGTGTTTTATTCTCGGACATTGAAATGGCGATCCGGTTCAGCTCGGGAAATGATTCGTTGCTTAATGCAGATTTACCTGTTGCAAAGAAAATATTGTTCAATCTCACAATCTGCCCTTCCTCGATCGGAATCAGTTTCAGCAATTTGTTTGTGATCTCTCTAAAACCTTTGTCTTTTCCGCTTTCGGTAGAGTCGCTGAGATCAATATTTTCGCCTTCGGCAATGAAGTTGGGCGCTACTGCCCGCCAGCTATATTTTTGACCATAAGGGAGTACTATTTTATATTCACCCGTTGTTGGGTTTGTGGTAGCAGTACCAACTTCCTCACCGTCTGCAAGATTTTCATAAATGATCGTCGCTTCAATAGGCTTTCCGGTTTTGGAATCAATCACTTTTCCGCTGATCATGACCACCGGATCTGCGGTGGGAATATTAGCAACAGGGGCCTCAGTGGTGTCACCAGGCGCAGGTTTTGGACGCAGATTGTAACGAACCACATCGCCTTTACCCTCAGTGTCTTTAAACGAAACCATATAAGCGTAATCTCCCAATGCCGAAATCGTGTAATAAGCATCATAACCGTCGGAATTGATTGCAGCACCGAGGTTAACCGGCCGGCTCCATCGTTTCCAGGATTTATCGATGCGCTTGCTATAATAAATGTCATTACTGCCCTGGCCACCTTTTCGGTCGCTTGAAAAATAAATAGTAACACCATCAGGAGCAAGGAAAGGCGTGGTTTCAGTGAATTCCTCTGTATTGATCTCCGGTCCGAGATTCAGCGGTTTAGACCATTCTCCATTTTTTTGTTTAAAACTGACATACATATCGTCTGTTTTGCTGTTCTTTTTTTCACTGAATGACATAACAAGTGCCTTTCCGTCAGTAGACAAATATCCGCAGTCAAACTGCCCTTTACTGATCTTGCTGTAACCTGGTAGTTCTATTTTATTCGGAGCGGACCAGCCGCGTGCGGTCTTTTTACTTGTAGAAAAACCGCGGGTTTCATAAACGCCATTTTTATATGAACCCTTCACGAGCAATGTATTTCCATCCGGCGTAATGCTGTATAAACTGTTGTAATCTTCTTTATTCAATGGCGGAGGAAGGCGCCTGGCTTGTGTCCATTTATCATTCTTCAACTCCGAAAACCAAATATCCTGGCTTCCTTTTGGCCCATGTGTATTTTGCGGATGGCTTATCCTTGAAAAATAAACGGTTTTACCATCCGGAGAGATGATAGGGCTTATTTCATTATACTCTGTATTGACCGTTTTCCCAAGGTTTTCCAGTTGTGCGCTGGCACAAAAGGAAATAGACCAGACAAGAATAATTAAGAATAAAATACGCATTGAAGGGAGGTGATTAGTTATTATCAACATACAACGACCTGTCCAATGGCTTATTTCCCTGATTTTCCAAACGGTAGATTTCCATTTTTTCCAGCAGCGTCGCTGCGTCGTCGGACATCACCAGGAGTTTGCGATTGTCGGGATGTAAAAATCCTTCGTCGACCATTTTATCCAATTGTAAAAGGAGCAGATCATAATATCCATTGACATTTAAAATACCTACCGGCCCCTGGAAAATGCGAAGTTGTGCCCAGGTAAGTATTTCAAAAAGTTCGTCAAAAGTGCCATATCCGCCCGGTAACGTAATTACGCCGTCAGACATAGAGACCATTTTTGCTTTCCGTTCGTGCATCGTATCCACAAAGTGAAGCTCGGAAAGCGTTTTATGTGCATTTTCAAGTTTAGCCAGAAAATTAGGGATAATACCTGTTACAAAGCCATTATTATCCATGGCACCGTCAGCAACCCGACCCATCAGCCCCATATTACCACCGCCGTAAATCAGCTTGATATTTCTTTTGGCCAGCTCAACACCGAGCGCGTAGGCTGACTCTGCATAAACAGGCTTCTTGCCCGCATTTGAACCGCAATAAACAACAATGGACTGCATTGTTTTCGAAATTTAGATTATGTGTAGTTTCAAAAATAACAAATTGTGATTAGGAAAGAATTTCCAATGCCAGACCTTTAAAATCAAGTTCTCCAAATGTGCCCGAACTCATTAACAGTAAATTGGTGTCTTTCCAGGCCAGTGATTCTAAGAAGGCAGCCAGCTCACCAGAATCCGTAAAAACATTCAAATCATCTCTTTTGAACGCCTCACGGATATCATCTTCCGAAATCGGTTCAAGTCTTTTGTGTTCAACAGTAAGTGGATTGTAATAAACGACGGCAATGTCAGCTGCTTTGAGTTTTCTTCTGTACTGCTTCAAAAACGCCTTATTCAAACTGCTGAATGTATGCAGCTCCGCGCACGCAACCAATGTACGTTCAGGAAATTGCTCCTTTAATGCTGAAGTTGTCGCCTCAACTTTGGAAGGTGCGTGGGCGAAATCGCGGTAAATGTTCACCGAATCATTGCTGCCCAATAACTCCAGTCTTTTCGAAGCGCCTTTGAATGACTGGATTGCCAGATAAAATTCTTCATCCGTAATCCCAAGTCTTTCACAAATGGCCCGGGCGCCGCTGACATTTTTCATATTGTGGTTCCCAAAAACCAGAACGGGGATTTCTCCCTGCTCAGCAGTAATCAGGATCGTCTTGCCGTTTTCAATTTTATTGGGATGCACATTGTAAGGCTCGCTGATTACATCTGGTCGCTCCTTTTGCCCAATGACATTGAGCATATCATCCGTTTCATCGAAAATGATCGCCCCGGCTTTGGGCAAAGAATCGGCAAGCAGCTCAAATTGCTTTACATATGATTCCCAGGTTGGGAATACATTAAAATGGTCCCAGGCGATACCGCTTATCAAGGCCATATGCGGCTCGTAATGCATGAATTTAGGGGTAGGATCTATCGGAGAAGTAAAATATTCATCGCCTTCGATCACAATCAGCGGAGCCGTTTCCGATAATTTCACCATGTTCTCAAAGCCTTCGACCTGCGCACCCACCAGATAGTTGAAAATCCGTTTGTTGAATTTCAAAACGTGGAGGATCATGGACGTAATCGTTGTTTTGCCATGGCTTCCGGCAATAACAACGCGCTGTTTGTTCTGGCTTTTCTCAAAAATATATTCCGGATATGAGTAAACTTTAATCCCCATCTCACGAGCCTTCGCTAACTCAGGATTATCCTGCCGTGCATGCATTCCTAAAATTACAGCGTCGAGATCCGAAGAAATTTTGTCTGTAAACCATCCGGTTTTTGATGGTAGCAAACCATGTTTAGACAGGCGGTCGGAAGATGGCTCATAAATTTCATCATCCGATCCCGTAACATTGAATCCTTGTAAATGAAGCTCAATCGCAAGATTATGCATGACGCTACCACCGATCGAAATAAAATGGATTTTAGGTAAAGATGGAATTTGACTCATTGAAGATTTGAAACTGTTTCAGTGCGAAAGTTAGCAAGAATTGATCTTTGAGCCAATTGCAACAAAAAAGGATTCGATATCATATCGAACCCTTTCTCGCGGCGCCGACTTACTAGGCCAGCTTTTTGTATTTAATCCTTTTAGGCGCAGACTCGGTTCCAAGTCGCTTGCGCCGGTTCTCTTCATATTCTGAGAAATTACCTTCAAACCAATACACCTGAGAATCACCCTCGAAAGCCAGGATATGTGTAGCTACACGGTCCAGGAACCACCGGTCGTGGGAAATGATCACGGCGCATCCCGCAAAATTTTCGAGCCCCTCTTCCAATGCGCGCAAGGTGTTAATGTCAAGATCATTGGTCGGTTCATCCAATAGAAGCAGGTTACCGCCTTCCTTTAATGTCATCGCCAGATGCACCCGGTTGCGTTCTCCACCGGAAAGGTTACCTACCTTTTTTTCCTGATCTCCGCCGCCAAAGTTGAATCGGCTCACATAAGCACGGGCATTGGATTGTTTTCCGGCGATCATGATCCAATCATTACCATCCGCAATGCTTTGGTACACCGTTTTGTTGGCGTCCAGATTATCATGTTCCTGATCCACATAAGCCAATTCCACGGTGTCACCCACATCGAAATGACCTGTTAACGGTTTCAGTTGTCCTGTGATCAGTTTGAAAAGCGTCGTTTTCCCCGCGCCGTTGGGCCCGATAATCCCGACTATACCATTAGGAGGCAATGCAAAACTCAGGTTTTCATATAAGAGCCGGTCGCCAAATCCCATAGACACATTGTGCGCTTCAATTACCTTATTGCCAAGACGAGGCCCTGCCGGAATAAAAATTTCCAATTTATCTTCTTTCTCGCGGCCTTCCTCCCCTAACAACCGCTCGTATGCACCCAAACGTGCCTTGGATTTTGCCTGACGGCCTTTCGCCCCCATTCTCACCCATTCCAATTCACGTTGCAAAGTTTTCTGGCGTTTGGATTCGGTTTTTTCTTCTTTTTTCAAGCGCTCCTGTTTTTGTTCAAGCCAGGAAGTGTAATTGCCTTTCCAGGGTATTCCCTCGCCGCGGTCAAGCTCCAAAATCCAGCCTGCAACATTGTCCAGGAAATATCTATCGTGGGTTACTGCGATCACAGTGCCCTTATATTGCCTTAGATGTTCTTCGAGCCAGAGTACTGATTCGGCATCAAGGTGGTTGGTAGGCTCATCGAGCAAAAGCACATCGGGCTGGCGCAAAAGCAGTCTGCAAAGTGCAACCCTGCGTTTCTCACCGCCCGATAGTGTGGAAACCGACGCATCAGAAGGCGGGCAGCGAAGTGCGTCCATGGCTATTTCCAGCCTGTTGTCCAGATTCCAGGCATCAGCAGCATCCAGTTTCTCCTGTACTTCCCCCTGGCGTTCCAGTAATTTATCAAAATCGGCATCTTCCTCGCCGAAAGCTTCATTGATCTGATCGAACTCTTTGAGCAGGTTTACAATTTCTTGCACACCCTCTTCTACAACTTCTTTGACAGTCTTATTTGCGTCTAATTTGGGTTCTTGTTCGAGCATTCCTACGGAATAGCCGGGAGAGAACACAACGTCACCCTGTATGTCTTTGTCAATGCCTGCGATCACACGGAGGAGTGTGGACTTACCTGAACCATTTAAACCTAAAACCCCGATTTTTGCACCATAAAAAAAGGATAGATAGATGTTTTTGATAATATGCCGGTTTGGAGGAATGATTTTGTTAACCCCCGACATTGAGAAAATAATGTTTTCGTTACTCATTTTTTGTTTAATTTGTGCGTAACAAATATCGTTATTATCCCTACACTTAGCAGATAAAAAATTGGAAGAATGGAAAATGCCACATTGAATGATGAATACGGCTACGTCAAAGACAGCAAAGTATTTTTAAAGGGGTACCTGGAATTCCCCGACCGGCAAATTGGAGAAGTAAAAAGGACAGAGCAGGAAGCGATCGACTATTTTAAGAATCGTTTCAACATCGTATTGAACAAAGTTGAGCAACTGGAACAGGAGATAGACGAAGCGCTGAACAAGGGCTCGTATCTCACCAAACTGATACAATTGCAACGTAAGCTTAAAGGTTTTGATGCACTCGGCGACTTTGTCCCTTTGCTGCATAGGCTGGAAGAGAAAGAGGAGTATCTGAAGGGATTGATCGAGGTTAACCAACTCAAAAACCTGGAAATCAAGAGGGCTTTGATTGAGGATGTGAAGGTTGCGGCGGCCATTGAAGATTATGCAGCGGCCACCGACCAAATTCAGGAGATTAAAGCCAAATGGATACGTACTGGTCCTGTTGAGAAAGAGTATCAGGAAGAAGTTGAGACCACTTTTCAGCAGATCCTGGACGACTTTTTCCAACGTCGTCGTGATTACTTTGACGAGCAGAATAAGATCAACCAGTATCGTATAGAGGAGTATGAAAAGTTGATCAAAATCACAAAAACGCTCAGCTACTCACGTGACCTGGACGATGCTTATGCAAAAGCCAGAGACGTTCGTAATGCCTGGAACAATATTGGAGAAGTACCGCCAAAGCGCTTTTTTAAGGTTAATAAGGCTTACAGGCACTTCCTTAAGTTGTTCTACGACAAATACAATCTCGCAAAAGGAATTGAGCCGAAAGTTCGGGTTGACCCACGGATTTTAGAGCAGCAGAAACTATTGCAACAAGCAGAAACACTTTTAAGAGGCCCGGATATCATCGAAGCTTCACAGGAAGCGAAAGTGCTGTTAAGCAAATGGAAAGAGATCAAAATTCCATTTAAAATGGCAGATAAGGAGCTTGCCGAACGTTTCAGAATGGTTTGTGACAAGATTTTTGAGCTCAGCTATCTTGCCCGTGTGATCAGTCGCAAATATCCCGCTTTCGAAATGAAAAGTCAGGAAGAGCAGCTAAGAACAAAATACAGGGAGTTGGAGTGGCTTGCCAAACGTGAAAAAAGCGATCTTGAATTTGCGATCCTGGAATTCGACAGAACGGCAACAGGTGATCCTGAAATCGACAAGCAAGCCGCCGGTCGGATCAACATTCAAAAGCGCAAAGTGCAGATGAAAGAGCGCATCCTATCTGAGTTCGACAGAAAGTTGAAATCGATTACGGGTAATGTAGGATAGTTATTTTAAGGAGGATTTATTAATAACAATATTGGATTGCAATACCCTGGTCTCGAATTCGACCAGGGTATTTTTGCTTTCAATGAGGTCCAGCAGCAGTGAGGTCGCTTGTTGACCCATTTCAAACGAAGGCTGCGTAATCGAACTTACCGGCGGGTCGAGTAACGACGACATGGCCAGGTCGCAAAACCCAATGACTGCGACATCGTCCGGCATTTTATAGCCCAATTGACGCAACGCAGAATGTATACCCATGGTCAGGCGATCGCTGGCTCCAAAAATAGCATCGGGCCTTTCACGCAAAGCCATTAACTGATAAGTCCTTTCAGTACCGCCCGCCTGGTTAATTTCCGTGTGCAATACCCATTCTTCCTGAAAATCGATACCGTATTTTTTCAAAGCATCCTTATAACCTTCCAGTCTGAAACGGGTGATTGAAACTGCCTTAGGGCCCGCAATGTGTGCGATTCTGCGGCAACCTCTTTGGATCAGATGTTCCGTTGCTTCAAATGCACCCTTGTAATCATCAATCCGCACCTTATGGGTTTGCATGGCATCACTGACCCGATCGAAAAGGACGACCGGAATTCCCTGCTCCTGCAATGAAACAAAGTGATCGACATTTTCCGATTGACTTGAAATGGCAACCACCAGGCCGTCAACACGCCTGGAAGCAATATGGCGGGAAGCTGAACGCTCCCTTTCGAGCAGTTCGTGACTTTGGTAAATCATGGTATGATAGCCGCGGCTATATGCAATATCCTCAACTCCGCCGATCGCAGACGAATAAAAACGGTTTGCAATGTCTGGAACAATAACCCCGATTGTCTGTGTGCGGTTTTTGAGCAGGCTGATCGCAATCGGGTTGGGATAATAGTTGAGTTTCTCTGCCAGATCGATGACTTTTTTCTTGGTTTCTTCACTGATTTCGCTGCTATCCCGCAATGCCCGCGAAACCGTCGATTTTGATATGTTAAGCTGCCTGGCAATCTCTTTAATGGTAATCGAAACTTTTTTCATCGGGAATATGAGAATAATGCAATCATACTATATTTTCTAAAAATTAACCGATTGGGCCTGGTTGCACAAATTACTCAAATACATGCAGGGTTCCGGGAAAATTTACGCAACCGGGAACGGTTCCGGGAACGGTTGCGTAAATTAATTGCTTTTTTTCAAGATTAATTTTTGCGTATCAACGAATCTATGGTTAACTAGGTTTACTCTTGACGGGACAATCGTACCCGGCACCACTACACATCCAGGAAATTTTCTATAACTCACCTAGCTTAATTTAAATGGAAGCGCAAGCATTTACCAACACAGTGAAGTCTGTCTACTCGCAAAAGAATGTACTGGAAAATCTGTTTGGCAGGGTGGTGGCAACCGGGGACTACTATGCTTTCCGGGAGTTGTTTACAAATCACTACCGCTCCCTTTGCAACTATGCCATGCGGGTTGTGGTAACCCGGGAAATTGCCGAAGAAGTGGTTTCGGATGTCTTTGTAAAACTTTGGAAAAATCGCGAACAGATTGAGGTTCATACTTCATTTCAAGCTTACATTTACAGGGCTGTACGCAACCAGGCGCTGGATTATCTTAAATTGCGGGTGCATCGCCAGAATGAAAGGGAGTCGCTGGAATCGGTACAATGGAACCTAAGCCACGCCGACCATTTCTCGCCGGTGGAAGAGCTATCCTTCAATGAGTTTTACGCGCATATCGAAGGCTGTATTCAGGCATTACCACGTCAATGCCAACTGATTTTCAGGTTGAGCAGAGAGGAAGGCCTCCGATACCGCGACATTGCCGAACGTCTGAAAATTTCAGTCAAAACCGTAGAAACACAAATGAGCCGGGCATTAAAGGTTTTAAGAGAAAGGGTACCGGAGCATAGGTTGGTAGCATAAAGCTCTAAGCTATTAGCTGTTAGCTGTTAGCTGCGGGGGGGGAGTTCCTGATGAAGATGCCTTTGAATTATATTGGGATACCATTATTAACCTGCGATTTGAGCCGTAAGGCCATAAAGCAAATATCAAAAAAAGCTAAAAGCTAACAGCTTACAGCTTAAAAACAAATGGCATTAGAACAAACCTGGCGCTGGTTCGGTCCTAACGATCCTGTTTCATTGCAAGACATTCGCCAGGCAGGCGCTTCTGGAATCGTAACTGCATTGCATCATATTCCAAACGGCACAGTCTGGGAAATTGCTGCTATTCAGGAACGAAAGGAATTGATTGAATCCGCAGGACTTTCATGGTCGGTTGTAGAGAGCGTCCCGGTTCATGAGACGATCAAAACCCGAACAGGTGATTTTGAAAAACACATAAAAAATTACCAGCAGACTTTATATAACCTTGGCCAGTGTGGCATTGACACGGTATGCTACAACTTCATGCCTATCCTAGACTGGACACGGACTGATCTGGACGCACCAATGAAAGATGGGTCCACAGGGTTGAGATTTGACGCAACACATTTTGCTGCTTTTGACCTTTATCTTTTGAACAGGCAGGAGGCTGGTGAATTATACAGCGAAGAGCAAAAAGCAAAAGCGAAAAGCTGGCTGGATAATGCTTCTGAGGCCGAAATCCATAAGCTAACCCGCAACATCATAGCCGGATTACCTGGCTCTGAGGAAAGTTTTACAATTGAAGAGTTTCGAAAAGTACTGGATACTTATCGGAATGTCGGAGACCTGGAATTAAGGACACATTTGTACCAGTTTATCCAGGCAATTGGACCTGTTACCCAAGAAGCGGGCATCAGGCTGGCTATCCATCCCGACGATCCGCCGTATCCGATTCTGGGCCTGCCAAGGGTGGTAAGTACCGAAAATGATGCCGTTATGCTGCTCGAAGCATATGACAACCAGACGAATGGCATTTGTTTTTGTACTGGATCATACGGCGTGAGGCCGGACAATGATCTCGCAGGCATGGTAAACAGGCTGGGAAGCAGGATACATTTTATTCACCTTCGTGCCACCAGACGCGAACATGACGGCAGTTTTTACGAGGCTGATCATCTGGCCGGCGATGTAGATATGTACAGTGTGATGAAAGCATTGGTATTGGAGCAAAAAAGGCGGATAGCAGAGGGAAGAAAAGATCTTCGGATGCCCTTTCGCCCCGATCACGGCCACCGCATGCTCGACGATCTGTCTGCAACTAAAAGAACAAATCCCGGATACACCGCCATTGGCAGGTTGCGGGGACTGGCTGAATTAAGGGGTTTGGAATATGGTATTGAAAGGGGGCAGGCATAAAAGTGATAATCTGATAAGAAATGGCAACAATAGCTACTGCACAAAAAACTTTCATCTCGGAGGATTTCCTCCTTCGTTCAGAAACCGCGCGCATCCTTTATCATGACTATGCAAAGGAGATGCCCATCATTGATTATCACTGCCATCTACCTCCCGATCAGATCGCTGAGGATAAGCAGTTCGATAACCTCACGCAGATATGGCTTTATGGCGACCATTATAAGTGGCGGGCAATGCGGGCCAACGGGATTAATGAAAAGTATTGCACAGGCGATGCCGGCGATTGGGAGAAATTTGAACAGTGGGCAACAACGGTGCCGTACACCATGCGCAATCCGCTCTATCACTGGACGCACCTGGAATTGCTTCGCTATTTTGATATTGATATTTTATTAAATAAAGACTCCGCGAGAGAGATTTACGACGAATGTTCAGCCAGGTTAAAACAGCCGGAGTTTTCGGTTAAAAACTTACTCACCCGGTTGAATGTGAAGGTAATCTGTACGACCGACGATCCAACTGACGCGCTGCAATATCACAAACAGATTAGTGACAGCGATTTCGAAATTAAGGTACTTCCCACTTTTCGGCCCGATAAGTCTATGTTACTGATCGATTCTCCGGAAGATTTAAAACAATACCTCTCCAAACTGGGGCAAACATCCGGACTAGGAGAGATTAAAACTTATGAAGACCTGCTCGCGGCTTTACGAAACCGACACGATTTCTTTGCCTCAATGGGCGGAAAGCTTTCCGATCATGGTTTGGAACATATTTATGCTTCTTATGACGAAGCGGCTGCGAAGGAAGCATTAAATCTTGCATTAAATGGGCAGCTTGCGTCGGAATCCCAGAGAACTGCATTCAAATCCGCATTGCTGTATGAATTGGCGAAAATGGACCATGCCAAGTCGTGGACACAGCAGTTTCACCTTGGCGCATTGCGTAACAATAATACCCGCATGCTCCGGGAAACCGGACCAGATACTGGCTGGGATTCCATTGGAGATTATAGCCAGGCACAGGCATTATCAAAGTTTTTTAACAAACTCGATTCCACCAATCAACTGGCGAAAACGATTTTGTACAACCTAAATCCAGCTGATAATGAAGTACTAGCAACCATGACAGGCAATTACAATGATGGTAGCGTGGCCGGAAAAATGCAGTTTGGCTCCGGATGGTGGTTTTTAGATCAGAAGGACGGCATGGAGCGACAGATGAATGCATTGTCCAACATGGGAATTTTGAGCCGGTTTGTCGGAATGCTTACCGATTCAAGAAGCTTTTTATCCTACCCAAGACACGAATATTTCCGTCGGATATTGTGCAATTTAATTGGTAACGATGTGGAAAACGGAGAGCTGCCCAATGACATTCCGTGGCTTGGAAAAACGGTGGAGGACATTTCCTATCACAATGCGAGCCGGTACTTTGGATTTTAGAAACAATCAACTACTTTCCAGGACCTGAGCCGAAACGTTTGGTACACAGGCAATAAAAAAATATGGCTCAAATAGTCTCTTTTGGAGAAGTCCTCATGCGGCTTTCCACTCCCGGTTTTTCACGTTTCGAACAAGCCCGTCAATTCAATGTTACTTATGCAGGTGGCGAAGCAAATGTTGCCACAGCATTGTCGTTTTGGGGACATCACGCGGCCCACGTTACCCGTTTCCCCGATTCACCCATTGGCAGGGCTGCTACCCAATATCTGAATTTCCTGGGAGTTGATACCTCACATATAATCTATGGTGCTTCCCGGATGGCTGTTTATTTTCTGGAAACCGGCGTTGCGATGCGTGGAAGTCAGATTGTATACGATCGCGCCAATTCTTCACTGGCTGAAATTGATCCGAAAGAATTGGATTGGGACGTTATCTTAAAAGATGCCAAATGGTTTCACTGGGCAGGCATCACACCAGCGTTATCCCAAGGTGCAGCGGACGCATTGCTGGACGCGATCCAAACAGCACGCAAATATGGAATTACCGTTTCAGGAGATATTTTTTATCGGGCCAATCTTTGGAAATATGGTAAAAGGCCCTCTGAAATCCTGCCTGAACTAGCCGCGGGAACGGATGTGGTTATTGCAAACAGTGAAAACATTAAAGAGATTTTCGGGATTGGAGGAAACGATTTTGTCGAATCCTGCGTCAACTTACAAAAGGCATATCCACAGGTAAGCCTGGTAGTGGATACCAAGAGGACATCAATAAGTGCCTCTCACAATTTGTTGAGAGCTTATTTGTGGAATGGAACCGATATTTTGGAAACCAATGACATTGACATTAATCCGATTATCGACAGAGTAGGAGGAGGGGATGCATTCATCGCAGGGTTGATCCATGGATTAATTTCTTTTAATGATCAGCAAAAAGCATTGGAATTTGGCGTTGCAGCATCTGCATTAAAACATACCATTGAGGGCGATGCATTAATTTCCACCATTGCCGAGGTAGAGGCGATCAGGCAGGGCGAAACATCCGGAAGAATCAAAAGATAATAGCGAATTAACCCATATTATGGACAGAGAAACGACATTGATATTGATAAATGAGATTGGCATTGTCCCTCTATTTTATCATGCTGATATAGAAATTGCCAAGGAAGTGATCAATGCAAGCTACCGTGGTGGCGCACGGGCATTTGAGTTTACCAATCGTGGCGAGAATGCATATAATGTTTTTACAGCACTTCTGGCCTATACCAAAGAAAGCCTGCCGGGACTTTCACTAGGTATCGGCACTATTTTCGATGTCGAAACAGCTCAGAAATTCATTGATGCTGGGACTGATTTCATAGTAACCCCTTTCTTTAATCCCGAAGTTGGCGCTGCATGCTTAAGGGCCAATATTCCCTGGATACCAGGCGTTTCGACACTCACAGAAATTTACAATGCACAACAGGCCGGCGCAGAAGTCGTAAAGTTGTTCCCGGGTGAAGTTGTAGGGTCCGCTTTTGTAAGAGCAATCCGAGGGCCCATGCCAAAGATTAAAATCATGGTCACTGGGGGCGTTCAGCCTACGCGTGAAAGCATTAACGAATGGTTTGGAGCCGGAGCTTATGCAGTTGGCCTGGGATCCAATCTATTTCCAAAAGACGTAGTTGCCGAAGGCAACTTCCCCTGGATCGAGCAAAAAGTAGCTGAAAGTATTGCGTTGGTAAAGGAGTTTCGGCAGGGGTAATTGGAAAGGATCTAAAATTCAAGAATATTACTCAGCCTTACAGAAAAGTCGTTCAGGACAATTCCTCCAGACAGAATTTCTTCAAATTTTAATGTATAAGAAGCTTTTCCAGGCTCATAAATGTATGTTATCTGTTGATCCGTGCAGATAAGCCAGGCAAGTTTTACGCCATTTTCGATCCATTTGGACATTTTGGTCTGAAGATCGGAAAGGCTATCAGTCTCAGATTTTAACTCAATGATAAGATCTGGTGCCAGGTGAGGAAAAGACTTCTTTTCCGCCATACTTAGTGCATTCCAGCGATCGATCCTGATCCAGGCGACATCCGGAACACGCATGGAAGAATCTGCGAGAAAATAACCTCCGTTGGATTCCAATACTTTTCCAGCTTTATACTTGCGGTTCCAGATTCCGATTTCGGTGATTAACTCGCTATTGTTTGAACTGCTGATCGCAAAGGTGGGTATCGTTTTGATAAAGAGATGTCCGCGCTCATCCCTCTCGAAGGCTAATTCAGGATTAGCGACGCTAAATGCAATTAACTCTTCGTCATTTATCATCATTAGCTGCCACTGGCGATTACTTGCGCCATATTTTCCTTTACCGCGTCTGCAAATCCGGGCAACAATGTCAGATCAGCGCCCCACAAATCTGCATCACTTAAAACCTGATCCGCAAGTTCTAGCGGAGACGCCGCATTTTTCCATTTTTCATCGAAATAAGCTGCGGAGTCGCACCGGATTGAATAGGGCTCGCCATTTCGTTCTCCATAGTAAGCACCATCTTTATGAAAAACGGGCTTCATAAATCTCAGATATGCTGCGAATCCTTTCGCAAAAAGAAACGGGACCTGATCCGTTTTCTGATAATGGTTTAGAAGCGTAGGAATGTTACGCATCTTCATTTTGGCGGTGTATTGGACCGTTATGTCGATCAATTGATGCCTGATGAACGGATTTTTAAATCGGTCGAGAACCTGATTTCCAAATTCAGCGGTTTTAATTGGGTCCACGGGATAAGGTATCGCCGGAGCAAGTTCGTTCAACATGATATTTGTAATAAAAGCTGCGGTTTCCGTGTTTTCCATGCTTTCTCTAACGGTATTTAACCCATTCAAAAAGCACAATCCTGCGGCCAGCGTATGGGTACCATTCAACAGCCTCAGTTTAAGTTCGCGGTAAAGGTCAATGTTTGGCTCAATGACAACGCCACTATCCGCTTCCGCAAAAGTTAAAACCGCCCGAACCTGCGAATCTCCTTCAATGGCCCATAACCGGTAAACTTCCGACACAATCAGCAGATTATCCGTGAAACCCTGTTTTCCAAATAAATCATTCACAGCGTCAGCATCAGGTTTTCCCGGAACGATCCTGTCTACCAGCGAACTGCAGAAATGATTGGAATTTTCAAGCCATTGAGTAAACGATTCTTCCAGGTTATGCCTCTTCGCCTGCTCCAAAACGATAGATCGAAGCTTCGGCCCGTTTCCGACGATCAATTCGGTAGGCACAATGACCATACCTGACTCCGCGGATCCGCCTAATGCTTTGAAACGTTCATAGAGATAGGCAGTCAGCTTGCCTGGGAAGGAAGCGGGTGGTGAAGCAAAAATGTCATCATCCGTTAATTGGATACCCACCTCGGTTGTATTTGAAATGACAATTTTCAAATCAGGATTGTGTGCACAGTGGAGAATATCGGCCCAGCGGTTATTCGCTGATAATGTTCGGCTTATGGCAGAATTGATGACCATCTCATCGATCTGAGCACCATTTTCAATACCCTGAATACTATGTGAGTAAATGTTTCTTTGTTCCTCAAATGCGTCAGTACCACCACTTGCGGTCGATTTTACCACAACGATCCGTCCATTGAATATGCCTTGTTGATTGGCTTTATTGACGAAATAGTCGGGCAAGCCGCGCAGTAAAACCCCTGTTCCAAACTGAATGATCTTCTCAGGCAGTTGAAGTAATTCCAGGTGATTGTTCAGCAATTCAGGACGCTGATTCAATAAATCGGGGGAAAGCAGGGGAAGCGGCATTTTTAGTAGATATAAGTACAATAATCATGACGCCATTTTGAAATTTAAACCCCTAAAATAAAAAAGAGACACTCAAAAGCGTCTCTTTTTTATGTATTTAAAAACCGCTAATGTCAAACGCTGAGCGTAACATAACCGCTTTCTTCTTTCTCCCTTTTTTCCTCCGGAAAAATGAAATGAGTGGCGTTTTTAACCTTGTCAGGCAGAAGGGCGAAGGATAAAACTTCATCGATCTGATCAACATAATGGAAGCTGAGGTCTTTTATGTAATTGGCAGGTACCTCCTCCACATCCTTGCGGTTTTTTATGCAAAGTATGATCTCTTTCACCCCAGCACGTCGGGCTGCCAGGATTTTTTCTTTCACACCACCCACTGGAAGCACTTTCCCGCGCAATGTAATTTCACCCGTCATGGCGATAAATGGCTTAACCCTCCGCTGCGTAAATATGGATGCCATAGAAGTAACCATCGTCACCCCGGCAGACGGGCCGTCTTTTGGAACAGCGCCAGCAGGAACGTGCACATGCAGGTCGTAATGATTGAAAATTCGGTAATCGATGCCCATCCGGTCGGCATTGGCTTTAAGATAAGATAATGCTGCTACTGCCGATTCCTTCATAACATCACCCAGCTGACCGGAAAGGGTAAGATTACCTTTTCCGCGACTTAGGCTGGTCTCAATGAAGAGGATTTCTCCACCAACCGACGTCCAGGCAAGGCCTGTTACCACACCGGCAAAATCATTATCCTGATACAAATCTTTATCAAAAATTTCGGCGCCAAGATACTTCTCAACCTGCTCAGGCCTGATCGTCTTAGAATATTCCTGCTCCATTGCCACTGATTTGGCAACTTTCCGTATAACGCCTCCCACTTTTTGTTCCAGGTTCCTTACACCGGATTCCCTTGTGTAACCTTCAATGATTCGCACCAATGCGGCATCATCCATTTTGACATCCGTCGCTTTTAAGCCGTGGTCCCTGCGCTGTTTGGGCACCAGGTAACGTTTTGCGATCTGCAATTTCTCTTCGATCGTGTAACCTGTCATTTCAATGATTTCCATCCGGTCGCGCAAGGCGGGATGAATGGTATCTAATGCATTGGCCGTAGCCACAAAAAGCACTTTCGAAAGGTCGTATTCAACTTCAAGATAATTGTCTGTAAAAGATGAATTTTGCTCAGGATCAAGAACTTCCAGTAATGCAGAAGAAGGGTCTCCGCGATAATCGGAGCTTACTTTATCAATTTCGTCCAGGATAAATACCGGATTAGCAGAGCCGGCTTTTTTAATATTCTGGATAATTTTACCAGGCATTGCGCCAATGTATGTTTTCCTGTGCCCACGGATCTCGGCTTCGTCATGGACGCCTCCCAATGCCATACGGATATATTCCCGGTTCAATGCTTTTGCAATGGATTTGCCAAGAGATGTTTTACCAACCCCCGGAGGACCATACAGGCAAAGAATTGGGGCTTTCAGATTGCCTTTCAATTTAAGGACCGCCAGATATTCAATAATGCGTTCTTTGACTTTTTCAAGTCCAAAATGATCGGCATCCAGCACTTTTTGAGCTCTCATCAAATCAAAATTATCTTTGGTATATTGTCCCCAGGGCAAGTCTACAAGGGTTTCCAGATAATTCATGGTGACCGGATATTCCGGAGCCATTGGATTGATGCGCTGCAGTTTGTTTAGTTCCTTGTCAAAATGGACACGCACCTGGTTAGACCATTTTTTCTGGCTAGCTTTCAGGCGAATGTCGTCCAGGTCACGTTCCGGACTATCCATTCCCAATTCATCATGCAACACTTTAATTTGTTGCCGAAGAAAATAATCCCTTTGCTGCTGATCGATGTCAGAGCTGGCCTTTGTCTGGATTTCCCTTTTCAATTCCAGCATTTCAATCTCCCGCATCATATACTGAAGCAAAAGCGTCGCCTGCTTGTGACCATTTCTTTCTTCAAGCAATTTTTGCTTGTCGGCCACTTCCACATTGATATTGGAAGATAGAAAATGGATCAGGAAAATGGGGCTTTCAATGTTGTCAAGGGCTATTCTCGCTTCCTGAGGGATCTCGGGATTAAGCCGCATGATTTTATGAGCGCCGTCTCGGAGGGATTGCAAAAGTGCTTTGGCTTCCTTTTTGGTAGGTCCTACAAAAGAGTCGTCAATACCGCGTACTTCCGCAGTAAGATAGGGCTCTTCGCTAACGATTTTTTTGATCTCAAAACGTTGCCTTCCCTGAACGATGATCGTCACATTGCCATCCGGAAGGGTAATCATTTTCAGGATCTGCGCTACGGTGCCGACATTGAACAAATCCTCAGCAGTTGGATCCTCCTTATTGGGGATCGCCTGGGTAACAGCACCGAGTATTCTTAAATTGATGTCTGAATTCCGATATATCTTTTTTACCAGCCTGATGGCCTTCTGACGCACAACGGTTACAGGGATAACCATCCCCGGGAAAAGTACTGTTTGCCTGATAGGCAGTATTGCAAGTTCATTGGGAAGTTCAAAAGGCTCGTCGGAGCCATCGGGGCCACCAAGAGGGACAATTTCAAGTGTATCCATATCCGAATCGGACATGAGTAGCCGACTATATAAGTCAGAAGGTTCAAATTTCATAGGCGTTCTGTCAAAATGACAGATAATCTTTTCCCAATATATATAAAATGACTTTCAAAAGAAAGGATACTATACACAAAAATAGCCATGCCAACAAAGCCAGTGTCAGGCGGTTTTAGCATGCTTCAAAGGCTATAATGAGTGCAAGGTTTGGCCTTTTTTAAATAAAAAAGTTCTTTTATCAGAGGCGATTTTGATGTTGGTCATGTTGACCTGATCCTCAAAAACTTCCAGAAGTGTGCTGTTCTGCAGCTTGTAGCCTGACAGATTTCCCTGAAACGGAGCTTCCAAATATACCCAGGTTGCGTCTTCTTCCTGCTCCTTACCGACATAGTGAATCGGTACCATTCTATTTTGACTATCTGTGAAAACAAATGACCTTCTAAGGTATTGCTCAACAAAAGGATCATTCTTGTCATCGTTCGTTACCTTAAAGAGGCGCTGATCGTTGCTCTTGGACAAACCTTTTTCCAGGTCGTCGGTAAAGAGCCGGATGCTGATTTCAAATGATTTAAGCGCCGGATTGTATTGCATTTGGGTAACGGAAACATGGTACTCATGTTTAGGAGTCAGGGAAATGAAAAAGGGAGGAAGGAGGAAGGGGAGAAGGGAAAAAACGAACATGAAAGTTCTCCCTTTCCCCCTTCCTCCCTCCTCCTTCCTCCCTACATCAAAATACCGCTTTCCAGACATCGTTGAAAATTGCAAACGCCATCAGTCCAAGCAGAAGCACCATTCCGACTTTCTGCGCATTTTCAAGGAACTTATCGGAAGGTTTGCGGCCTGAGATGATTTCATAAGAAAGGATCACAGCATGACCTCCATCGAGTGCAGGAATTGGTAAAGCATTCATAAACGCAAGTACCATAGAAAGTAAGCCCGTAAGGTACCAGAAACGGCTCCAATCCCATACGCCGCCAAACATCCGTGCAATGCCGATAGGCCCGCTCAATGCTTTTGAAGCTGAGACTTCGCCTCGGAATATCTTTCCGAAACCTTTAATGTTATCAAAAACAACCTTAAATGCATCCTGCGTACCCACACCGATTGCCTGAAAAAGGGTGTATTCGACAGCTGTGTAATTCAGAAGGCTGAGTGGATAAAAACCAAGTGTACCGTCCTCAGATATGTTTGCATTAAGCGTTTTCAAGCCCGCACCCCTTTGAACGACCATTTGGGCAGGCTTTCCTTTTAATGTTTTGAGCTCAGTCTGAAGTTGGTGAAAAAATTGGATTGGCTTACCCGCAATAGAAACGACTTTATCCCCTACCATCAATCCAGCTTTTTCGGCAGGCGAAGCAGGCACGATTTCACCAATTTTGAAGGGTTCCTGAGGGCGAATAAAATTGACCCTGAAAGCTCCCTGCTCCTCGGGGCTTGACTTCGCCGAAAGTTGTTCGATAAAATTATTAGGTACTTCAATGTCTATTTCTTTGCCTTCGCGACTTACTGTGTACGAGCTATTTGTTCCGAGGAACACTTCCGAACTTACCACGTCGCTGAAATTGGAAAAAGACTTTCCATTGACCCTGACAATCTTATCGCCCGTTTTAATACCAAGTTCCTCAGCCAGCGGCCCAGCCACAATACCGTATTTGTTGACTTCTTCACGTGAAAGGATTTTGTCGCCTTCGTGATATGCAATCACGATAAAGATAAAAACGCCGACAACAACATTGACAAAGATACCTCCAAGCATTACAATCAGACGCTGCCACGCCGGTTTCGAGCGGAATTCCCAGGGCTGGGGTTCCTGGCTCATGGTAGCCGTGTCCATGGATTCGTCGATCATACCAGATATTTTCACAAAACCACCCAGCGGGATTGCGCCTATTCCGTATTCTGTTTCTCCTCTTTGAATGCTAAAAATTTTCGGTGGAAAACCGATGAAGTATTTCTCTACCCGCATTCCAAACATTTTTGCGGCTGCCATATGCCCCCACTCGTGCAATCCTACCAAAATCGACAGGCCCAGTATGAGCTGTCCCGCCATTATTAATACTTCCATTCAGGTTCCGAAATCGTTATTGTGTTATTTATTAAAACAAAAGGATGGCTCGTGGGCTCATCCGCTTTTTCATAGCATTTAAAACGTAAATGTAATCAGTAAAGTTACGCAAATACCGCTATAACATTAAAAGACGCCCTGACGGCTATTTTAAGGTATTTTTATTTGTCAGGTCGATGTCGATACCCATCATACGCATCAGCTCAGAGGCGTTAAAACTGCGGCAAATTCCTTCGTACAGTCGATAATCAAAATGCAATTTGCCGTCTTCCACATCCGAACGGAAGTGGTAGTTCTGAACGTAGTTTTCGGTTGCACCCCATTCTCCCAGTTCCAGATCGTGTGTGGAAACCAGGCCGGACGCATTTTTTGAATGCAATTGCCTGATCAACGCCTCAGCGCCGCGATGGCGGTCGGCCGAGTTGGTACCTTTTAAAATTTCATCCAATAAATAAAAAACAGGGGCATCTGCATGCGCGTCAGCCAATTCGAGCAGCCTCCTGAGTCTTTTCAACTCTGCATAAAAAGAAGATGTGCTTTCCTCGAGAGAATCTTGGGTCCGCATACTGCTGAATATGCGCGCAGGCGAGCAGCTAAAATGCGACGCACTCACCACTGCGCCCATTTGTGCAAGTACGAGGTTAAGCCCGATGGTCCGGAGAAATGTACTTTTTCCCGACATGTTCGAACCCGTGACAAGGATTGTATTTCCGGTTCCAGCTATTCCAAAGCTATTGCTAACCCTTTTTTCTTTTGGAATAAGCGGATGTCCCATGGATGTCGCATTGATCATCATGGTGCTTTGCGAAACCACTTCGGGTGTAACGCACTCCGCATTTGCAAAGGCATGCCCGGCCAGACTGTTCATTGCTTCAATATCCGCCAGCACATTCAGCCAGTCCAATAACCTCAGATGATTTACCTTTTTCCAATCCTCAATACCCGCCAGACAATGCACGTCCCAAAGCGTCGGAATCCCGATAAAGATTGAAAAAAATGGGTTATTCCGATAATCGAGCCGCTCGAAAAGGTTTCCGACGTGGTTTAATGCTTTTGAAGAATCGTCAATCCGTGCACGTCTTTGCTGCCACCATTCCGATTGATAAGGAGCGGATTCGGCGTTCTTTAAAAGGTCCGCGTAGGCAACCAATGTCTTGCCAAGGTCAGCTGTACGGTTCGCAATGTTTTGAATGCTATTAAGAAAACGCCTTAGGATAACCATATGAACGGCAAGGCTTAGCAAAACAGCCCAGGCCGGGACCAGCTGGGCAATTGCTAAAACAATAATGAACAATGTGACGACCGAGAGCCAGCGAAGACGCATGGAAGTAGCGAGTTGCGGCGCAAGTTTTTCAGCCGCCCAGGTGCGGAATGCGCCAACTTGTTTGGCAGCATGCTCATGAAGTAACGCAGTTGCCTCCCATTCCTGGATCAGATGAGGATATGATTTGAAATTTTCCGAAGCTTGCTGCCGCTGTAAAACTTCTTCGGGATCCGCGTGGTTTTTCAGCCAATTGGCAAGTCGGCGGCTTCCCTCGTTCGTCCGCGTCCTGTTCAACAGCTTATACAATGAATACTCGCCAAAAATATCCAGATCGCCTGCAAAAGCATGGTCCTTTTCCTGGAATTGGAGACCGGTATCTGCCCTTTTGAAGCGGAATGCTAACCTTTCCAGTTCGTCCTCATTGACGGTTTGAAGATTTTTCTGAAAATCCCTAACTCTTTTTACCACCTGGTGTTTTTTCATCAGTATCAGAAAAACAACAAGTAAGCCGCCAATGCCAACGGCCATGAGGGGCTGGTCCATTCTATTCCAAAGCCAGGCAAGGATCAATATTGCAATGAAAATACCTACTCTTACCCACGACAGTCTGGTGAATTTTTCCTGCGCTGCCGATTCAGCTACACGGGCCTTTTCAAGTTCGGTTTCAAAGAAGAGTTTACTTTCCATTAATTACTTTCAGCGGTTTCAAACTGCAATTTGATCAGGTTGGCGTATAAGCCATTGTCCAAAACCGTTAATTCCTGGTGTGTTCCCGATTCCGCGATACGTCCTTCGCGAATAACATAAATCATATCTACTTTCCTGATCGTTGCAAGGCGGTGTGCAATCACAATGGTCGTGCGGTTTTGCATTAATTCGTCCAATGCAATCTGTACCAGCTTTTCCGACTCGGCATCGAGTGAGCTGGTTGCTTCATCCAGGATCAGGATTTTTGGATTTTTCAAAATAGCGCGGGCAATGGCGACGCGTTGGCGTTGGCCACCGGACAACTTAATACCCCGTTCCCCGACAACCGTTTCGAATTTTTCGGGAAAAGTATCTATGAATTCCAATGCATGCGCCCGTTTTGCAGCGTCAATGATTTCTTCCCTTGTCGCTTCCGGTTTTCCGTATGCAATGTTCTCATAAATAGTACCTCCAAAAAGCATCACTTCTTGCGGAACAATGGCAATGTTTTTTCTCAATTCAGAAATTCCAAAGGCGCTGAGCGGTTTCCCGTCGATCAAAATTTCTCCCGAAAGATGGTCGTAAAAGCGCATGAGTAATTGAATGATGGTGGATTTACCGGCACCGCTGTATCCGACCAGGGCAATTTTTTCACCGGCATTAATATGAAAAGAAATCCCCCTTAAAACCGGAAGGTCTGCTCGGGAAGGATAGGAGAAATGCACGTTCTGGTAGGTAACTTCTCCTGTCATCCGGCCAGGCTGAGCATTTTTGGCCTCTTCAACGGTTAGTTCAGGAGTTTCTTCCAAAATTTCAAAAATGCGCTCAGAAGCACCGATTACCTTGTTTATTTGTGCGTAAAGGTCACCCATACCGCTGATCGACGCGCCGATGAATGTGGTGTAGAGGATGAATGTAAAAAGATCCGAAAGCCCGAATTCGCCCGATTGTACCAGCGCAGCGCCATACCAGATCACACCTACAATTCCTCCAAACAGGGCGAAAATGATAAAGGACACAAATCCGCCTCTGAAAGTCGCAGCGTATAGCGAAAGGTCTACAACGCGTCTGAGAATCGTTTTATATCGGTCAATTTCGAGTGGTTCATTGGTGAATGCTTTAACCACATTCACCGACTGCAAAGTTTCTTCGACCACCACATTGGCAGCCGCTAATTCATCTTGCGCCTTTCTGGACAACCTTCGCATATGTCTTCCAAAAAAGACCGAAGCAATCACCAGAACGGGAAATGTTGCCAGCATGAACAAGGTAAGTTTCCAGGAAGTGTAAAACAGAATACCAATCCCGACAACCAATGTGGCGATCTGCCTAAAAATTTCAGCCAATGTGAAAGATAGCAAGCCTTGTAATTGCGAAACGTCTGAGGTAATCCTACTGGTGAGCTCGCCCACCCGCCGCTGTTCAAGGAATGATATCGGAAGCGTGATAATTTTGCTGAACACATCCGAACGAATATTGGTCATCGCCAGCTCGCTGACTTTGGTAAACAAATAAATCCGGAAATAGGAGAATACGGACTGACATATCAGCACTAAAAACAGGAAAAGCGTGATCTGATTTATGGTGTATTTTGACTTACCTTCTATTACCTCAATGATGCTCCCCACCAGTTTGGGAAAAGCAAGGGAAGTGGCGGTAGAAAGTGCTAGAAAAATTAATCCTATAAAAAAAGTGACCCGGTAAGGCCGAAGGTATTTAAGAAGGTCCAGGGTAATTTTGAACCCCTGCCAGCTAAGTTTCCTTACAGCAAAAGGGGATGCTTGCGCATTTTTATCTTCATTAATGGCCATTAGAGATTGATGGAGTGTAATGTTTAGCCGTTAACCGACCTATTATTATTAATACGTTTTTTAGCAGTTGCAAAAGTAGCTAATAAAATCAAAGAAGCGATGGAAGCGTAGTTGCGCAATGCGTTGCAAGAATTCGTAACATTAATTTAAAGATTTCCAGATAGTTATAAGTTTTTTTCGAATTTTATAATCCCATAAGCAACCCTCAAAATGTTTTAATCGTATTGATGAAAAATAGCGAATAGCATGCCCGAGTATAACTCCGCCGTTCTTCATGAACTACTCGACGGCTGTTTAAGAAAAAACCGCCGCAGTCAGGAGCTGTTGTATAAACAGTTTTACGGCTATGCTATGAGCATTTGTTTGCGCTATACACGTAGCCGGGACGAGGCTAAGGAGATTCTCAACGACGGATTTTTAAAGGTTTTTACAAAGCTTGACACCTTTGATACAAACCGTGCATTTAAAACCTGGTTGGGAAGGATCATGATTAACACAGCGCTGGATCATTACAGACAAGAAGTGCGCAGGGATGTTTTTGATGACGTGGAAATAGCGGACCAGGTGTCCGTTGACGAAACGGTAATCAGCAAACTGGCGCACGAAGAGCTGATGGGCCTGATTCAAAAACTTACGCCCTCTTACCGGATTGTTTTTAGTTTATCGGTGATTGACGGCTATACACACGAAGAAATTGCAGAACAGCTGAGCATTTCGGTTGGTGCGTCGAAGTCGAATTTGTCGCGTGCAAGAGAAAAATTGAGAGAAATGTTATCCAAAATAAATATTGACGATTATGATAGAGTTACCAGATGACGAACTGGATAAACTCTTCAGAAAGTCATCAGAAGAGTTTGATCCACAATTTGATCCGGAAGATTGGAATAATCTTAAAAAACGGCTGGATCAGCAGGACGGAAGGACCGCTGGCGCCTGGCTGAGAAAATGGTGGCCGCTGGGTGTGTTGCTGCTGTTAATTTCAGGGGGAATTGCGTCTTACTTATGGCTAAGCGATCCCCGTCAGGTTTCGGAAGTAAAAAACCAAAAACCGGTTTCTGAGATAACAGTAAAGGGTTTGACTGCTAAAAAGACAGAAAGTGTAACTGCCAGCGAAAAGACAACTGTTGAGAAAGCTGACACGAAGATTGATCAGAAAGCGGAAGTTAGTTCAGGACAAACCGTAGAAGAAGAGATTCCACTAGGGGAAATTAGGAACGAGAAATCAAAAGTTGCACCAACTATTTCCGTCGACCAAAATGTTGGAACAACCAAACAAATAGGAAATACCGAAAAGGCTATTTCACAATCATCTTCAAAATCAGATTACAGGACTGCAAATAAAAATGGCAGAACGTTATTGCCCCGGAGCCAATCTAAGGCAGGCGGAGTGTACTTAGAGCCTAACCGCTCAAATACGGCAGGAGGCGACGGGGCTCTTACATTAAATGCAAATGGTAATTTGCTTGGAAACGATCCTAACGGAACCAATGCCTCCGAACTTGGGGCAAGGCAGGCTATTGGTTCCAATGGGGTCACAATTGAGGCGGAGGTTGTTGACAGTAAAAAGATAGATTTTTCATCCGAGCTGCTTGTAAACAAAAAACTGAACTGGCAGAATGCGATTGATTTCCCGGGAGTTACTGCACCAATTATAGAAAGTAAACCGGAAAATGCTAAGCCAGAAGAAGATAGTTTGCTGAATGTTCCAAAGTGGGCAATTCGGGTGGGCTATTCACCAGATCTGACAACGGTTGGGTTTAAGAATTTTACTAAGCCGGGTTCTGCATTCTCATTGCTTCTTGAATATGGGATAACAAAAAGACTTTATGTGCAAACTGGGGTTGTAAGGAGTGTGAAAGACTATACCGCAGCTGCTGGCGAGTACACATTTAAAAAATATGTCACCTACGTCAATACGCCAAATGCAGTGGACGGAATTTGCACCATGATTGAAATTCCGATTGGCATCCGGTATGACGTTGCCCAAAATGCACATTCACGTTGGTTCGCAGGTACCGGATTTTCATCTTACTACGCCCAGAAAGAAAGGTACGACTACCATTACGAAAAATACGTCCGTGGCCAGGTTCACAGCTGGGAAGGTAAGACAGGATGGTATTGGTTAAGTCACCTGAATGCATCCGTCGGCTACGAGAGGACGATCACTAAAAAGCTGTCCATCCTCGCCGAGCCATACATACGCATTCCTATCAAAGGCGTAGGCTGGGGCAAAGTCAATCTCGTGACCACTGGTATGTGGATATCGCTACGCTATACACCCGTATTCAGGTAAGTAAGAATACCAATCATAAGCCAATTATATCTACTAATTACATTTTTAATTATTCACTATGGATACTGTAAAACAAGGACAAATGAAAAGAGGCGAATTTCTAAGAAGCCTCGGGTTGAGCACCTCAACATTGATGGCTTTTTATTGCCTGGGTACCACCATGACGGCTTGCGGGTCCAGCGATGACGATCCCGATCCGGACCCAACCCCTGGAGGCGGCAACGCAGGTACCGGCATAATAGGTACGATCAGCGGAAGCGCAGTTAATTTCACAGTTGATCTGACGAAAGTTACGGCTGTGAAGGCTGCCGGTGGGTTTCAGGTTATCGGTGACACCATTGTTGCGCACACAAACAGCGGCTCTTACATTGCATTGTCTAAAACGTGTACACATCAAGGAACCACAATTGGTTTCCGCGCGGCGCAAAACGACTTTTTGTGCCCCAATCACGGATCACAGTTTTCGACAACCGGATCAGTAGAAGAAGGACCAGCAACAACCGCTCTTAAAGTCTATAAAACGACGCTCTCAGCAGACGGAAATACGCTTACCGTTACAGCTTAATTGACATTTATTATGAAAATTCTCCGCATCGTAATAATGTTGATGTGCTCAGCTACAATGGCTTATGCTCAGGACGACCTGCTCAATGAATTGTCTAAACAAGACAGCGCGCAGAAGATTCCGGTAGCAGCTACATTCAAATCCACCCGGGTTGTCAATGGACACTCGGTGGAGACAATGAAGAAAAAACACATGGATTTCCGGATATCCCACCGTTTCGGCAGGCTGAATTCCGGGGCTTACAATTTTTTCGGATTGGATCAGGCAACCATGAGAATGGGCTTTGAATACGGACTTACCGACGACTTCATGATCGGGGTTGGAAGGAGTACTTCCCAAAAGGCATATGACTTTTTTGGAAAGTATAAATTGTTGAAACAAACCTCAGGGGCGCGGACAGTACCTATATCGGTTACGTTATTTGGCGGAATGGCTATTGCAACGGTCAATAAAGAGTTGGAATTTCAGGACATGATTTCCTATACTGCTCAGGTGTTGATTGGAAGGAAATTCGGGGAGAAGCTTTCGCTGCAACTATCGCCGACTTATTTATACCGAAACCGACCGGATGTCATAGGTGATAAAAAGATATTGCTTGCGGTGGGAATTGGCGGGCGATATAAGTTATCCAAACGCGTCTCATTGAACGGCGAATATTTTTATACAGCCCGTGAAAAGAATACTGTGACAGCTCCATATTACGACTCCATGTCGTTTGGAGTGGATATCGAAACCGGCGGCCATGTTTTTCAGCTTCATTTTACGAATTCATTGGGTATGATCGAAAAGCAATTCATTGGAGAAACGGCCGGGACCTGGGGTAAAGGGGACATTCACTACGGCTTCAATCTTTCCCGTACGTTCAGTTTCGATAAAAGGAATAGAAAAGTAGCTCACTGACAAACTATTACATTATGAAATTGCATTTGATTCGCACGGTTCTCGTAACCGTGATCAGCATCGCTATGCTTTCTGCGAATGCTTTGGCGCAGGGAAGCATGTTCTCGACATCGACAGGCAATACCCGTTTTTTATCTGTAACGCCTTTGGAGAATGTCGATGCGACTAACAATAAGTGCCAGGCCATATTAAATACGGCCAACAGCCAGCTGGCCATACGCATGAATATGAGGGATTTTGATTTTCCAAATAAGCTCATGCAAGAGCATTTCAATGAGAACTACATTGAATCTGCCAAATACCCGACGGCAACATTCAGCGGGAAGATTGACAAAGCTCTCGACTACACGAAGGACGGGCAATATGATGTTTCTGCAACTGGGAAATTCACCGTCCATGGGGTAACAAAAGACAAAACGATTGCTGGGAAGGTGAAAGTTGAAGGTGGTAAGATAACCATTACCTCTGATTTTGAAGTGCCTTTAACCGATCATAAAATCGATGTGCCGGAAGTAGTTTTTGTAAAAATTGCGCAGGTTATTACGGTAAAAGCGCAGTACGTGCTGGTGCCGAAAAAATAGCCCGGATGGTTAGACAGACTTGCAAAGTCTTAAAGACTTGGCAAGTCTACCAAGACTTGGCAAATCTACCTCCGTCGCCTACGCCGGGACGAACTTTTTCGCCGAACTGGCTTTTTCTTCACCGGCGCTTTTCTGACAACAGGCTTCCGTACTGGCTCGGATACTGCCTCTTCTTCCGGATCATTCTCCGATAAAGTCGCCGGTTCGGTCTCCGTGGAGGCAACCGTATTGTTCACTTTTCCTGTGTAAGGCAATAGTGAACTGGTGATCTGGTCAATGTTGGCAGCATTGTCAATTGCTTTCAGCCTGAAACGATAAGCGTAGACCTTGGCTGGCAGCAGATAGTCTTCATGAACTCTTGGCGACCAGCTATCATCGCCGCCAAGCCCCATTTGCGCAATGTCAATGTTTACGACAGTGGTTGCACCGCGTTCCAAAGTAGCGACGCGCTTTTTGGCTGCCAATAGCGCTTTGTCCGTATAGTTATGTACGTTAAAATTAAATGTGGAATCGCTTACCGCAAGTATGCCGATCCCTTCCTGGTTGGTAACTGATGCCCAGCGGACATCCGTTTTGTTGCCATTTTCTTGCGGAGTAATGTAAGGAAAATGCTGGTCAGCAACGGTTCCGCCATAAATTCCAATCCGGCCACTCGTCTTGCGATCTGAATAAGTTTCGTGCGGGCCATTTCCGTACCATTGTGTTTTGTTGAATGCCGGTGGCATACTGAATTGCAAACCCACTTTTGGCAGCGACGGCCATTCGCCTGTCGGGGTAAAGGTGTTTTGAACATGTAAATCACCCGTAGCGTAAACAATATATTCTGATTGCACGGCCATTTCACCTTTTAGGCTTTTTAATGTCCTGTCTAACGTTACCTTATAAACCTGTGCGGTAACCCGCTGCGTTTTCATTTCTGAAGAAGTTACTTCAAGGGTATCGAGGCCTGCCGCACGCCATTTGGAAGCATAACTATTTGCTCCGCCTCCTTCATCATTATCGGTAGGTACCCGCCAGAAATTAGGATATGGGCCGCTTTCGATCATTTCTTCTTTTTTATTCTTAAAAGAGATGATACCTCCGGCTGTTTTATCAAATGTTACCGAAAAATCCTCTCCATTCACAGCGATACGGCCCGTGCTGATCTGGGCGACGCGTAACGGTTTTTCATTGTACAAACTAACATTCGTAAACTGCTTCGGGGATTTCAGGATAGAAACCTGGTGCCAGGCGACTTCATGCCCCTTCGGCGCCCAGGTAGTGGCTTCTTTCAATCGTAAACTGAGGTTGAGAAAATACTCTGCATGCGGTTTCTGCGTGGCAGGCAATTCATAGGGGATCGTTAATTGCTCTTTTTGTCCCGCAACTGCATTCAGGTTCCCAATAGTACCTGTCTTACCAACTACTTTTCCGTTTTCCTGAATAGACCAAAACAGCTCGTAAGCACTCAGTGTTTGAAAATCTGATTGGTTATGAACAGTTACCTGCTTTTCGCCGACGCGCAAAGTATCAGGTGTTTCAAATTTTACATATTGGTAAACTTTTTTGACCTCATTTAATTCGGGCTGTGGCACACGGTCAGGATTAACCAGTCCGTCCCCGGCATTGGCACCATCGATGTAATTGAAATTATCCCAATACGTGGTGCCATCGGGTTTCTTTAGTCTAAGTCCCTGGTCCACCCAATCCCAGATAAAGCCGCCCTGCATAGTCGGGTTTTTATCAATCACATTCCAGTATTCTTGTAAATTTCCAATGCTGTTTCCCATACCATGCGCGTATTCACAGATGATCAGCGGCCTGGTCTTATCTTTTTTTACCAATTCGATCAAATCCTGCGTCGAGGGATACATGACCGAAATAATATCAAAACTGCTTAATGTGGTCGGTTTGTAATCTTTTCGTCCCTCGTAATGAATTGGACGCGTAGGATCTGCCAGGTGTATGAAATCGCCCATTGCGGTAAAGTTTTGTCCCATACCCGACTCATTACCAAGTGACCAGATAATGACGGATGGATGATTTTTGTCCCGCTCAATCATGGCATTGCCTCTTGCCAGAAACGCAGACCGCCACTGCGGATTATCGGCCAGGATAATGTTCTTACTCCACAGCTCATGACTTTCAATATTGGCCTCATCCATCACATAGAAGCCATATTGGTCGCACAAGTCGTACCATTCGGACGTATTAGGATAATGGGATGTCCTGACGGCGTTGATATTATTTTGCTTCATCAACGTAATATCCCTGATCATGGATTCCCGGTTGATCACTCTCCCTGTTTCCGGGTCAAATTCGTGTCGGTTCACACCTTTGATCTTAATCGCCTTGCCATTGACAAGCAACTGGCCGTTCCTGATCTTAACTTCCCTGAACCCAACTTTTTGACTTGTTGCTTCCAGCACTTTTCCGTCAGAATTCATCAGCTGCACCGTCAGCGTGTACAAATAGGGTGTTTCCGAATTCCATTTGATTGGGTTCGGAACAGGAACATCAACCCTTACGGCGCCTTCCTTACCCGTTTCTAAGGCAGTAAGCATTTGACTGACAGGCGTTACTACGACCGACTTATTAGCGTCATATAATGTGAAAAGGACCTGGTGTGCATGGATTGTATGTAAGTTGAAATTTTTGACGTACGCACTCAGTTTTAATGTGGCGTGCTCTTGATTGGCGTCCAGGATTGTCCTGACTGAAAAGTCGGTAAGTACTACTTTGGGAAGCAGCAGCAAATTTACATCCCGAAATATCCCGGACAGCCGCCAGAAATCCTGGTCTTCCAGATAACTCCCATCCGACCAATTGATTACCTCGACGGCCAGTGAATTGATCCCTTGTTTCACATCTTCGGTAATGTCAAACTCAAACGGCGTCATGCCATCTTCATGATACCCAATTGCAACGCCATTGAGCCAGACATAACAAGCGGATTGTATTCCACCGAAATGAAGGAATATTTGGTTGTCTTTTACATCATTTGCTACATTGAATGTAGTTCGATACATCCCAACCGCATTGGTATCTGCCGTAATCCTGGGTGGTGTTGCCTTGAACGGATGCTTAATATTTGTAAAAATTGGTTTGTCATAATTCCTTCCCTCACGTGCACCGAATACCTGCCAGTTTGAAGGAACGGGAATATTCTCCCAGTTTGCGTCAGGCATTGTCGGGTCGTAAAAGTTGAGTAGCGCTTTGGAGGGGTGAGAGGCCCATTTGAATTTCCAGTTACCATTAAGCGACTGTACAAAAGGAGTAGTTTTATCCCGGAGCAATGCACTTTTTTCGGTAAGATAGGGTGTGAAATCGGCGTGTGGTTTTTCGGTATTGATGCTGATCACCTGCGGGTCCTGCCATTCTGGAATGGCTTGGGTGAAAGCTGGATGCGCAATAATTATCAGTATAAAGCCCAGAAGATAAAGGCCGTAAGGATTGGAGAGAGGCATATAAATGGTTGAAACGGGTATAGTCCTGTGCAAGGTAAATCGGCGGCTGGTCAGGTCAGGTAATTTTTTTTGCTAAAATTATAGATTATCAAAAACAAACAGACGCAAATGACTGGGACGATGAAGTTTTATTTGAATAATGCCTTTAATTTGCCTTTGAATGTAAATTTAAGATGATGCTTTTAGCCGTAGATGTAGGTAATACTGACACTGTTTTTGGGCTTTATGAGTCTGGCGAATGGAGCAATATCTGGCGAATGCGGTCACTTGCGCAGGAAAATGAGGCTCACTATGAATCAAAGCTGAGGCTGCATTTTCTTGAAGCAGGGCTTTGGTTTGGCGATGTGGAGACGGTTGTGTTGTGCAGTGTTGTTCCAGACCTTACTCCTACCATACAAAAGATGCTGCGCTCTTTATTCGGCGATGACATTATCGTAGTCGGCCCAGACATTTATCCTGCCCTCACCATTGCCATTGACCATCCCCACGAAATCGGGGCGGACCTGATTGCCAATGCAGTAGCGGTAACCAGCAGGTATAAAGAAAATTGTGTCGTCGTGGATTTTGGTACGGCACTAACATTCACTACGGTTTCAAAAGACAGCAAAATATTGGGCGTCGCCATATTGCCTGGCCTGGTTACCGCTGTTAAGGCCTTGTTTGCTAATACCGCGCAACTTCCGGAAGTTCCTCTGAAATTACCTTCCACAGCCATTGGACGGAATACTACGGAGGCAATTCAGGCTGGAATTTTATTGGGTTATGAGGGCCTGGTCAAATCTCTCTTGAGCCGGATCCGTGCTGAACTTGGCGGAGAATGCATTGCCGTAGCAACAGGTGGCTTGTCTTCAATCATTGAGACATTAAAAGACGAATTTGTTGAGATCGATCGGAAACTTACATTGGATGGTTTACGGGTCATCGGAGAGAGCATCAGGGGTTAGTAAACCGCCCATCCGGTATTATAGATAACTCGTTAACTGACTGGTTGTAAAGGTAAGCCCAGCACAAAATTTGCAGACCATTTGGTGCAGTAACCGGGATTATTTTCCGAACATAAAGGCTGTTTTTTTCGTCTTCCAATACGTCCTCATATTCATCCAATTCGAGCAATATTTCGAAAGAATTCAACTTGTATATCTCCCCAAATACTTTCGATTCCGCTCTTTCATCATAAACCGCTCCGGGATACCAGGTGATCCGATACAGACATCCCGGGAAGTAGCCTTCACCTTCATAGCTGGAAGATAACCTGAGCTTTTCCGCAAAAGGGTTGTAAAAACCTTGCATCAGTGTTCCATAAGTGAATAAGAAGCTTGGATCGGCATTCATAATTCCAGAGATATTACTCAGATTAACCTAACATTAACTTTTAGAACTTTTCCATTCTGATACCAGAAGACGGCTAAATGTAGTTATATGATTATGTATTTTTCTTATATTTACAAGTAAAGCTTTTCAATTTACCCATTCAAGTTTATGTACGAAAAGAACCTTGGTACAAAACAAAAAGCATTAAGGATCAACTTAGATCGGGGGATATATGGTTCTTTCGCCGAAATCGGGGCTGGTCAGGAAACCGCTGCCTATTTTTTCAAAGCAGGCGGAGCTTCGGGAACGGTTGCGAAAACAATGTCGGCATATGACATGACATTCAGCGATGCAATATATGGAACGGAAGAAGGAGGCAGGTATGTGGTGGAGTCCCGCTTGATGAAAATGCTTAACCGGGAGTACAATCTGGTTGAAAAACGGCTTTCCGAGAAACGCGGTGATGATAGTCAGTTTTTTGCTTTTGCCAATACAGTAGTCGCCCTTAATTTTCAAAAAACCAATGAATCGCATGGGTGGGTTGGATTACAATTTCAGCTTACACCGATGGGGCCTACAAACTATGTAGTGATCCACATTAGAATGCGGGACGACGAAAACATTTTACAGCAGCAGGCGCTCGGGATCATCGGCGTTAATCTAATGTATGGTTGTTTTTTTTACTATACATCGCCAGAAATACTCCTTTTATCGTTGATGGACGATCTGACAACAGATCGCATTGAAATTGATATGGTACGTTTTAGCGGCCCTGATTTCGATAAAGTTGACAATCGCCTGATGAGCCTTCGTCTGGTAAAAAACGGATTCACTGACGCGGCCCTTTTTGGCAGCGACGGGGGCGTTTTACAGCCTTCTGAGGCATTATATAAGAAGCATATCCTGATGATGCGTGGCCGTTTAAGGCCTATCACCAATGTACACATTGACCTGATCAGCAATGGACAGAAGCAGTTCCTGGCCGAACCAGATGTGGATGAATCGAAAGTAGTGCTCATCTCGGAGTTGACGCTTCATAATCTGAAAGCGGGCGATAAGGATATTGATGAAAAGGATTTCTTAGACAGGGTCGATATACTGTGCTCGCTTGGCCACATGGTGATGATCTCCAACCACCATGAATATTATCGTCTGGTAGCGTATTTATCGAGGCTTACCAAGCTTAAAGCCGGACTTTTGTTGGGTAGCCCAAGCCTTCAGGATATTTTTGAAGAGAAACATTATGAATTTTTGCCGGGAGGCATCCTTGAATCATTCGCCACACTTTTTAGCCGGAAAGTTAAGCTCTTTATCTACCCCACATTGCAGCCGGACGGCTCCGTTTACAGCTGCGAAAATTTTGTAGTCCCTGACCATCTGCGTCCATTGTTCCAATATTTGATTATCAATGATAAAATTGAGGATATCAGGAATTTCAACAAAGAACGGATGCATATCACCACTGACTTTGTTTTGGAAAAAATAAAACGCGGTGAGCCTGGCTGGGAAGACCTGGTACCAGAAAACGTGGCCAAAATCATTAAGGAAAAATCCCTTTTCGGATTACCTAGTGAGAATAAATATGAGGAAACTGCGACGCAGATTCCTCAGGCTGTTGGGAATATTTAAGATTTTTATGCCACGAATAAATTGGAAAGCTAACGCCCACTCAAATCTCCGATAGTACTAAATCTGAAATAACTAGTACTTTATATATGAGCCGGATAAGGGAAGATTGACCAAATGTCGTCTTACCAATTGCCTGCAAATCAGTTACATTCAGGAACCTTAACCTTATTCTTATGGAAAAACCAAACGAAGTTTCGAGAAGGGACTTTATTAAAAATTCAACCAGCGCGGCCGTTGCGCTTTCGATCCCGTACATCATTCCAGCCAACGCATTTGGCGCAAATGACAGGATTCGTGTGGCTGTTCTGGGCGTAAATGGCCGTGGTCAGTCTCACATTGCTGGTTTCAATAATTTAAGTAATGTCGAGGTGGCTACCTTTTGCGATCCCGATAACAACATTCTTCAAAAAAGAGCCAAAGAATTTGAAGCAAAGACCGGCAAAAAAGTAAAAACCGAGATCGATCTTCGGAAGGTTTATGAAGACAAATCGATTGATGTAGTGAGTATTGCAACTCCCAATCACTGGCATGCACTCGCCACGATTTGGGCTTGCCAGGCTGGTAAGGATGTGTATGTTGAAAAACCAGGATCCCATAACTTGCACGAAGGCCGTAAAATGATTGAAGCGGCCAATAAGTACAAAAGAATTGTACAGCATGGTGTCCAATTACGCAGCTCAGAAGCATTGCAGGAAGCTGTTAAGCATTTACGAGATGGATTGATTGGCAACGTATATATGGCAAGGGGATTAGTCTACAAATGGCGTCCTGATATTGGCGATAGAGGTACCGAAGCGGTGCCAGCTGGTTTGGACTATGATTTATGGACGGGTCCTGCCGAAATGAAGCCTTTTTCCAAAAACTACGTGCATTACGATTGGCACTGGCATTGGAACTATGGCAACGGAGACATTGGCAACCAGGGAATCCACGAAACCGATATGTGTATGTGGGGATTGGGCGTCGAGAGTTTCCCTGAAAAAATTACTTCATCGGGAGGTAAGTTTCTTTGGAACGATGCAAAGGAGACACCGGAAGTGCTCAGTTCTTCCTTTGTTTATCCGAAAGAGAAGAAGATCATTGAGTTTGAAGTCCGTCCTTGGATGACGAATGATGAGGGAGGAACAGGTATTGGGAATATTTTCTATGGATCTGAGGGTTATATGGTTGTGAAAGGCTATGATTTTTATGAAACGTTCCTGGGCAAAGAAAAGAAACCCGGGCCTACCCGAAAAGCGGGCGGAGACCATTTCAAAAATTTCATTGATGCAGTTGTGGCCAGGGACACCAAACTATTGAATGGCCCAGTCGAAACCGCACATCTGTCGTCTGGTTTGGCGCATTTGGGCAACATCGCCTACCGCACAGGAAGAGCCTTGACCTTCGATCCAAAAACTGAAAAGTTTATTGGTGATGATGAGGCCAATAAAATGCTGACGAGGAAATATCGGTCGCCCTATTCGCTGCCTGGGGTGGTTTAGTGAACATTATATTGTTTAAATATCATTGACCTGACATACTCCAGGTCAATGTTGTTTATCAACAGAAAATGTTTTCCGAGAATTTTGTAAATTTGACCTCAAAGTTTCGAAATTCTCTTAATTTAATAGACCAACTACACACATGGGGTATCATGAAATTAATCGTTATTTAGCAAATGCAAGGGAAATCCTAACAACAAAAGCTCAGAAAGAAGGTAATGAATATCGGGACATCAAGTATGTTCAAATGGCGTCAGGTACGGCTTATAATGCCGCTTTGATGATTGTGAATGAGTATCTCAGGAAGAAAGAGGGGATCAAATTTGTTAAGCCAAAAAGCATTGAAGACTACCGCAACAGCGTAAGAAAATACAACAAAACTATGTTGTCATACTTGAACGAAACGTATGATACGTTGCATCTGGCGGGTTATTATCACGGAACTCCTTCGGTCAGAACGATTAGGGATGGATTGGAAGCAACCCGTAAAATGCTTGCAATAATAGAATAATCAAGATCATACTCCATAAAAAAGGTGAGCAGGGAAAAATCCTTCTCACCTTTTTTATGATTGCATTTTGATATTAAAGTGTCGAGAAATCGAATGTTTCCAAATACTTAGTAGTGAAATTTCCAGATTTGAAACCAGGATCATCCATTAACTTAATGTGAAAAGGAATGGTGGTTTTAATGCCCTCAATCACAAATTCCTGCAATGCACGCTTCATGCGGGTAATTACTTCTTCCCTCGACTGGCCGCTTACAATAAGCTTGGCAATCATGGAGTCATAATTTGGCGGGATCGTGTAGCCGCTGTAAACATGGCTATCAATACGGACACCATGACCACCAGGAAAATGCAGATTCGTTATTTTACCGGGAGCCGGCCTGAAATTATTAGCTGGATCCTCGGCGTTAATCCGGCATTCCATTGCAAATAACTTTGGCGTGTAGTTAACCCCTGATATAGGTTCACCTGCTGCAACTTTGATTTGTTCTTTAATAAGATCAAAATCTGTAACCTCTTCCGTAATAGGATGTTCCACCTGAATACGGGTGTTCATTTCCATAAAAAAGAAATCACCATTCTTATCGACCAGGAACTCAATGGTCCCTGCTCCCTCATAACCTATCGCCTGAGCACCTTTAATAGCCGCTGCACCCATTTTTTCACGAAGTTCAGGTGTTATGATAGGTGACGGAGTTTCCTCTACCAATTTTTGATGGCGACGTTGAATAGAACAATCGCGTTCGGATAAATGGCAGACTTTACCAAACTGATCTCCAATGATCTGAATTTCAATGTGGCGGGGTTCTTCCACAAATTTTTCAAGATATAGGCCATCGTTACCAAAGGCGGCAGCAGATTCTGTGCGCGCATCGTTCCATGCCTTCTCAAATTCGTCGGGTTTATTTATGATCCGCATACCGCGACCACCTCCGCCAGCAGTCGCTTTCACAATAACAGGGTATCCGATTCCTTCTGCTAATTTTTTGCCATGTTCAATAGAGTCTAAAAGTCCCTCTGAACCTGGTACAACCGGTACTCCAGCGGCAATCATCGTAGCTTTGGCGGTTGCCTTATCACCCATCCCATTAATTTGCGCCGCCGTAGCCCCTATGAATTTAATGCCATAATCCGCACATATCTGGGAAAACTCGGCATTTTCCGAAAGAAACCCGTAGCCGGGATGGATCGCATCCGCGCCCGTGACCTCAGCTGCTGAAATAATGCTTTGAATACTTAAATAAGATTGTCGGCTCGGTGGTGGGCCAATGCAAACGGCCTCATCTGCAAATCGAACGTGAAGACTGTCCCGGTCGGCCGTAGAGTATACAGCCACGGTTTTAATCCCCATTTCGCGACAGGTCCTGATAACACGCAAGGCGATTTCGCCCCGGTTTGCAATGAGTATCTTTTTAAACATGAAAGTTAATTTAGTTTTATAGATCGTCCATTGCCTCAGACAGGCTCAACGAGAAACAAAGGCTGGTCGAATTCCACTGGTGTCGCATTCTCAACCAGTACTTTCACTATTTTTCCGGAAATCTCCGATTCAATTTCATTAAAAAGCTTCATTGCTTCTATCACGCAAACCACTTTACCTGGCTTGATTTCATCTCCAACACTAGCGAATGAAGGCGTTTCCGGACTGGATGCGCGGTAGAAAGTACCGATCATTGGTGACTTGATCGTGATAAGGCTTTGTGCAGCATTGGAAACCATTAACTCAGAAGCGGCGGTCTGGGTCACGGGTGTTGTAGGCGCAGATGTTGCAAAAGACGGTGCAGGGGTCGCAGGAGTCGCGGAGGAATTGGTTATCACCGGAGCTGAACCATAGCGTTTCACCTTAATTTTCAAATCTGCTGTTTCAATATTCACCTCATCAAGGCCGGACTGGGCAATGAAGTCAATCAGTTTTTGGATTTCTTTGGTTTCCATTTATTCAAATTTACACTGTGGTGGCACCCGTTAAAAATTATGATTTTACTCTTTCTACGTAATCGTAAGTACGGGTATCGACTTTAATTTTTTGGCCTTCCTCAATAAATAAAGGCACCATAATCCGGGCACCAGTTTCAACCTCGATTGCCTTCTTTGGAGAGTTGGCGGTGTCGCCTTTCAGGCCAGGCTCTGAGTAGGTAACTTCCAGTTCAACAAAAGGAGGGAGCTCGCAAAGCAATGCTGAATCATTTTCGGTATTGATTAAAATTTCTACTTCCTGCCCTTCCTTCATCAAATCGGCATTGGTTACCAATTTTTCATCGATCAAAACCTGATCGAAAGTTTCGGCATTCATAAAGTTGTAGCCGACTTCATCCTTATATAAATATTGGAATTTATGTCTTTCAACACGCACTGGGATAATACCCGCACCGGAAGAGAAAGTATTGTCTAACACTTTTCCGGTCGTGAGGCTTTTGAGTTTAGTACGGACAAACGCATTGCCTTTACCTGGTTTAACATGCTGGAATTCAGTCACCTGAAACAAGTCATGATTAAAATTTATTACCAATCCGTTGCGCAAATCTGCGGTAGTTGCCATTTTTTTCAATAAATTAAAATGTAATCTTTTCAAATCACAGGTTTATCCCTGGTAAGCCCACTTAAGATAAATCGAGCCCCAGGTAAACCCGCCTCCAAAGGCGGCCAAAATTAAATTGTCGCCTTTTTTTAGCTGTGATTCATAATCCCATAAACACAATGGAATGGTTGCTGCCGTCGTATTCCCGTATTTCTGGATATTTACCATTACTTTATCCATTCCAACATTCATACGGTTAGCAGTAGCTTCAATGATCCGGCGGTTTGCCTGATGGGGCACCAACCACGCTACGTCACTGCCTTTGAGCCCGTTCCTTTCCATAATTTCTGCGGAAACGTCGGCCATATTGGTTACAGCGAATTTAAAAACCTGCGCGCCATCCTGGTAAACATAATGCAGCCGATTGTCAATGGTTTCGTGGCTCGGAGGATATCGGCTCCCTCCGGCTTTCTGGTTGAGGTAAGGATAACCAGCTCCATCCGACTTGATCAGGGAGTCGATAATGCCATATCCTTCGGTATCAGCTTCCAGCAAGACAGCACCAGCGCCATCTCCAAAAAGAATACAGGTTTTGCGATCAGTATAATCTACAATGGCAGACATTTTGTCGGATCCGACAACGATAACTTTTTTGTATTTTCCAGTCTCGATAAATTGAGAACCCAAAGTCAGTGCATAAAGAAATCCTGAGCAGGCAGCCTGAATGTCAAAGCTTCCCACATTTCGAATTCCCACCATATCGCAAATGAGGTTGGCCGTACATGGAAATACAAAGTCAGGTGTGGTCGTTGCGCAAATCAGCAGATCAATTTCCTTTGGACTGGTATTCGTTTTTTCAAGCAGTCCTTTTACAGCTTCGGCACCCATATGTGAGCTCCCTAATCCTTCACCCTTCAGAATACGCCTTTCTTTAATGCCGGTACGACTCACGATCCACTCGTCGTTTGTTGCAACCATTGTTTCCAACTCGGCATTCGTCAAAACATAATCAGGCACATACCCTTGTATTCCTGTTATAGAGGCTTTTATATGGGTCATGATAAATTAACTATTCAAAATCCGATCCGGATTAATTCAATGCTTGCGCAATATGCAAATATGCCTTTGACTTGACCTGTTTGTATGCCCAGCCAATCATATTTTTTATAGCTAAAGGTGAGGAGATACCATGGGCAATCATTACATTTCCATTGACACCGATGATGGAACTTCCTCCAATAGATTCATAGTTGGTTTTGTCAATAAAGTCGTCCTGAAACCCTCTTTGCTTGGAAATTTCGTGTAAAGATTCTCCTAGCTTAAACAAAATATTACCAGTAAAACCGTCGGTGACGATCACGTCGGCCTTGTTGGTAAAGAGATCCTTACCTTCAATATTTCCTATAAAGTTGATTCGTTTGTTTTGTTTGAGTAGGGGGAACGTTGCCTGTGATGTAAGTGAACCTTTTTGTTCTTCTTCACCAATATTCATAAGCGCTACGCGCGGTTTGTCAATTTGAAATGTATATTGGGCGAATAGGGAGCCAATTTCGCCAAACTGTGCAAGAACCTCGGGCTTACAATCTGCATTCGCTCCGATATCGAGCATTATTGCATATCCTCCGCCAACCTGTGGTACAAATCCTGCAATGGCAGGTCTAAGGATTCCTTCTATTGCTTTGATGCTAAAAAGCGCACCTACGTGCATGGCTCCGGTATTTCCCGCACTGCAAAAAATGTCTACCTCTTTTTCTTTCAGAAGCTTGAAGCCAATGCCAATGCTTGAATTGGGTTTTTGAGAAAGGGCTTTCGTTGGATGTTCCCCCATCTCAATAACATCTTCTGCATGAATGACGTCAATGTTAGTAGGGGTGAAGTTACTTTTATTGAAAATATCCCAAATAGCACTTTCACGGCCAATCAAAACGATCCTCGCCTCGGATGGTAGTTCAGAAGACGCCAGAATGACCCCTTCAACAATAGCCTGCGGAGCTAAATCTCCCCCCATAGCATCTACCGCAATTTTCATTTACACGCTGTTATTTTAGACTAATAAGTTAGAAATCGAAGGTGTAAATTTAGCAGATGTGCCGCAGTAAAAAAGAATTTCGCAACAACTTTTATGGAGCTGCTGCGAAATTGATGTACTCATCGACAGAAACTAAACTGTTTTAGTATAGTTCTCTACAACCACTTTTCCCCTGTAAACCAGGTTTCCTTCGTGAACGTGAGCGCGGTGTAGCTGGTGAATTTCTCCTGTGGATGAATCAGTACCTAATTGCTTTCCGGTAAGGAAGTCATGCGCTCTGCGAGAATCGCGACGAGAAGTGGAATGTCTCCGCTTAGGATGTGCCATGATGCTTTATGTCTATTGTTTATATTTTTTACTATTTCAGGTCTGTTGGCGCCAGCCAACTTCTTTGGTACTCTCCGTCGGCTGAAGCCAACGGTAATTAATTATTTTTCAATTTCCGTCGGTTTAAACCGACGGGCAACTGGGCTGGGACGACGGGCTCCCTGGCCATCTCGGCTATTGTTCGCCTTTTAATTTCTTTAATGCTTCCCAGCGGGGATCTATTTTTTCTTCTTCTGTACTTTCCAGGTCTTCTATATCTCCTGACGAATACACTAAAATGCCTTCCTCTTCATCCTCTATCGAATCCAAATTATCATCCTCGGTTCTTAGATCCGGATGTATTTTTTTAAATGGAAGAGTTAGTGCGATAAATTCAAAAATGTATCTTGCAACGTTGATCCTTGGGGTATTTCTATTAATGATTTCAATTTCGTCCGTAAGCTCCTCGTTGTGATCGCCGAACTTTAAAATGATCCTTCCATTCAGATCAATAGGTTCTTCAAAAGGTTCAAGGCTCCGGTCACAGGTTAAAATTACGCTTCCTTTTGTTTCAAAATTAAGTTGAATCATGGTGGCCGATCTATTCAAAACCACATGTGTTTTGAAATTTCCGTGCTCGATCAGATCTTGTTCCAGCTCCTCAAAGAAGGCATCGCCCGACTCCATTTCATAGTCATACTGTTTTTCCTCCAAACCGTAAATGTCTATGTTGTATTTACTTAGCTCTTTCACTCTTTTCTGTCAAAAGGACTGCAAAGGTAATGCCTTTCGATTTAATAAAAAAACGAAGACAGGTTTTTTGTAGAATCAAATCTTCTTCGCGGGATTTCCAAAATAGGTTGCCTTCGCCGGGACATTTTCCACAACCACAGATCCTGCACCGATCCGGGCATTCTTGCCAATTTCAATACCAGCTACGATAATCGCCCCTGAACCTATGAAAACGCCATCGTTCAACTTCACCCGATCATTAATGATAGCACCTGCACCAATCGTCACAAAGTCGCCAACGCTTACCGAAGTATCTACTACGGAAGCAGTTTGAACCAGGCAATGATGCCCGATCTTTGATTTAGCTCCGATAGTAACTCTTGCGCCAATAAGATTTCCGTGTCCTATCAGCGCCATTTCAGATATCACCGCGGTATCATGGATCGCATTGACGGGCATTGCCTTCTGCTGCTCAGTTAAAGTTTCGACCAAGCGCTCCCTGACCGAGCGCTCGCCAATCGCTACAAAGGATTCGCATTTCGCTCCAATAATGTTGAGAAAGTTGTTGTCGTCGGTGTCACCAAGGACACTCACATCGCCAAACTCTTTTCCATGAAGCTCCTTGTGATCGTCCAGCAAGCCATAAACGAGAACATTATTTCTTCTGAAAATATCAAGTGCCTGCATTCCAAGATCGCCTGCACCGAAGATTATTACCGGATTTTCCATATTGATTATTTAAAGTTAGAAAGCCACCATGAATGATTAAGGTTTCAATTGGGGGACAAAAAATAAATCGCCATTGACTTGACGGCGATTTAATGGCAAATTAGAGAAGTATCTTATAAGAAGGTCACACGAAAAACAAACGGGCTTCCATACGGAGAGAGGTTTTGTCCACTGTACTTATCAATCTGATTATTATAATTCAAATTATATAAGGCTGTGAAATGGACGGCTTTGATAAATTTCCCTCCAATAGGCTGAGAGTAAGACGCGCCTACCAGAGGCGAACCAAGCCATTGTCTCTTTTGATAAGAACCTTCCACATTCATAGACTCAAATTCGCCAATCAGGTTAACCATTGGAAATATTGAGTACATCAAAAACGCGCGGCCTCCATAATAAGCAGTATTGATATCATAATATTTATAGCGGAAGTACATTAACGTAGGGCCAACGCCTGCAACCAACTTTTCTGTCAGCTCATAACCTGCCATCGGAGATAGATTGATGTTGGTCACCGTTCCCAGGCTTAATCCAAAACTTCCACCCAGGCGAAGCCGCTCTTTGAAAGGTAATTGCTTAAAATCTACTTCACTTTTTTTCTCTTCGAGCTTTTTGTTTTCTATCGGAGGAACATCCTTTTCCTGCGGCTTTTCTTTCCCGATCGAATCAGGCCGATAATAGTCATCCTGCGCCATTAAAGCCGGGGAAATCACGATTGTAAGCAGGAATATGGAGGACAGGAGGATTTTACTTTTCATCTTTAAATCGTTTATTTTAAAATATGGTAACTTGTAACGTATAAATCCGGGATTTTGGTTTATATATAAAATTACACTCCCAGCTCCTCTAAACACCAGTTAACAGCTTATGCATTATCACATTTCGGTATCGGATCCGCAGTCTCATTTTTTACAAATCACCTACACCGTACCCGAAATTAGCAGCGACTCTATTGAAATTCAGTTGCCTGCATGGAGACCCGGACGATACGAAATTCAAAACTTCGCCAAAAATATTCAATTTATTGAAGCGATCTCAGGGACTGATCAGAAACTGCCCATCCATAAAGTGACCAAAGATAGATGGCGGGTTGTAACAGATGGTCAAAAAGAGATTCGGATCAAATATGCCTACTATGCCGCAATTCAGAACGCTGGTACAAGCTATGTAGACGAGGAATTGTGGTATCTGAATTTCATTAACTTTTGTATGTATACTGAGGGACGAATTTCAGAACCTTATACAATTCGTCTTGACCTACCTGAAAATTACAGCATTGCCTGCGGATTACCATTTGTTGGGGAAAACCGGCTTTATGCCAGAAACTTTTACCAGCTGGTCGACAGCCCGTTGCTTGCTTCCGCGACGTTGCAAAGACGGGAATATCTGGTTAGAGGGGTGGAATTTAAGATTTGGATGCACGGAAATCTTAAACCGAATTGGTGGCGTATCGTCAGGGATTTCCGGCGTTTTTCGAGAGAACAGATCGCTACCATGGGGGAATTTCCTGAGGCGAATTATCATTTTCTAAACCTCATACTGCCAAATGCTTTTTATCACGGAGTAGAACACCAGAATTCAACCATGATTGTGCTGGGGCCTGACGATGAAGGCGAAGGGCTTTATTCGGATTTATTAGGAGTGAGCTCACATGAATTATTTCATACCTGGAATGTTATCCGCATCCGTCCAAAAGAGCTTCTACCTTATGATTTTACAAAAGAAAACTACTTCCGTACTTGTTTCGTGGTAGAAGGATGTACTACTTACTATGGAGATCTATTTCTTAGACGTGCCGGGGTTTTTAACGATGAGGCTTATGTGAAGGAATTGCAGGTGTATATGAAAAGGCACTTCGAAAACAATGGACAGTCAAGGCAATCGCTTGCCGACTCATCTTTTGACCTCTGGCTGGATGGATACGAAAAAGGTATTCCCAACCGGAAAGTTTCGGTATACCATAAAGGTGCATTGGTCGCCATGATTTTAGATCTTTATTTAAGAAAAAAAACCAATCATGCGCAGTCACTGGATGATGTAATGAAGCTGCTTTGGGTGCGTTTTGGCAGACCGTTTGTCGGATATACCCTCGAAGATTATATAGGTATCGTAGAAGAGGTAGCCGGTGAAACGCTCGAATGGTATTGGCATGATTGCATTTTTACCAGCGAACCATTGGAATCCAGATTAAATGAGGCATTGGCTTTTGTAGGATTACAAATGTCAACATTCAGCAATGGCAACATTCAGCTCGACGTGCTCGACGACTTTAAAGCAATGCAACAAAGAGAAATATGGCTTGCTACGGCACAAAGCAAAACGGATTTAGAAGAAGAGGACGAGGCTGTGTAGGAAATTTCGGTGTTCAGCCGTCCGCTTTTCTTTATTCAACAGCCGATAACCGATTGACGAGGTCATTGCAGAACGTCCTTCACAGCTTCTTTGATGTTGGGAAACGCATACACAAATTCCGTGTCCTTCCTGATTCTCTCATTTACAAGGTAACTGCTTCCCAAAACCACGCTTGCCATTTCTCCAAACGCAAGCTTCAATGCGAACGCGGGGACGTTTGGTAACCATTGTGGTTTGTCCAACGCAATGCAAATTTGCTTGGTAAGTTCTTCATTCGTAACCGGATTAGGGGCGACAGCATTATAGGCTCCGTCCCAGAAATCATTTTCAAGTGCGTCAATATACATTTGGCAAATATCGTCCATATGTATCCACGGGACCCATTGCTTGCCTGAACCCAGCGGCGCACCAAAACCAAATCGTGCCGGTAATGCAATCTTCGGCATTGCACCACCTTCCTTGCTGATCACCACTCCGGTTCTCAATTTTACAGTCCTCACCTCCTGGTTTTTGATCAGATCAGCTGCTTTCTCCCATTCAAGGGTTACGTGTGATAAAAAATCGTTTGCTGGCGGTGAAGCCTCGGTATTCCTGGTATTACCCGAATCTGCTCCATAATAGCTGCTGCCCGACGCTGAAATAAAAGCAGCGGGAAGTATATTTTTCTGTTTTAATTGATTGGCAAGAAATGTTATAGTATCTGTTCTGCTGGAAATAATGATCTTTTTTTGCTTGTCTGTCCAGCGACCTTCCGCGACACCTGCCCCTGCCAAATGGATTAGGAAATGCAGATTATCCAGCGCACCTTGTTCGAGGTAGCCTTTTTCAACATCCCACTCAAAAACCTGGACGGAGGGGATAGCTTTCTTTTTTCTGCTGAGATAGGCGACTTCATAGCCTTTTTTTAACAGAAGTTCGGTGAGACGCTTTCCGATCGAGCCCGTTCCACCAGTAATCAGTACTTTCTTACCCATAATATATTGATTGAAAAAAACATACCATTTTAATTACAGAATGCTTGCTGCCGTTGGATCATTTGGGGCTTCCTGTTCAATGGCCTTCGTTACCCGTTCCACCATACTTTCCACAGATTCGTCGGGCAGGAAATGCATGGGAGCTTTAAAATGGACGGTCAGTTTGGTATTACGCTTTTTGAAACGCAACCCTTTTTTATCAAAGGCCCTCCTGAAACCATTGATAACAACCGGAATTACAATCGGATTTTGATCCTTTATTAAATGCGCGGTGCCTTTACGTACAGGGGCATACGGTTTTGTAGTTCCCTGCGGAAAGCTGACTACCCAACCATGTTCAAGGCCCATTCCAATGCGGTCCTGCGCGGAGTTATCTAATTGCCGTTTTACATTTTCGCCGTTTGCCCGCCAAGATCTTTCGATGGTTATAGCGCCGCCCATACTGAATATTTTAGGAAGAATCCCTTCCTTCATAGTTTCTGCCGCAGCAACATAATAACATCTGGCACGGGGCGAGAACAAATAGAATGGAGGCGAAAGGGTATCCTTATAACCCCATTTCGCAGCACAAAAAATATGGTAAAAAGCGATTACATCAGCAAAGTAAGTCTGGTGATTTGAGAGGAAGAGTACTCCATTATCAGGCAATTCAAGTAATTGTTCGCCGCCGATAATGTTTATTTTATTCACTGCTGTATATCTGTAATAGGTAAACCAACCCAAAATAAATATGAGCAAACGTTTGATAACCAAATAGTTTCCAAACGGATCTTTTTCGAAAAGCCCAAAAAAATCAAACCGGATCAGCCAGGGAGGGAGCAGACTGTACGTACTCTTTTTCAAATTCATAGGGTATGTAAGCGATTGAGCATATCAGTCCTTTGGTGAATTAATTAAAAACAGACAACTTTTGTACCAATCAATGGGTAATTTATATATAAGGATAGTTAATGTAAAAATTAAATCAATCCTGTTGCGGAGTTGTTCCGGGAATTGGCATGATTCTTTCAAGAAATTCAATACTTAATTATAAATTTGACCAACTCCATAGTAACAGCTCATTCTTTATTGATATGAAAATGAAATTTAAATTTCACATTCTAACCGGTTTTGTGGCGATCAGCCTATTGTCTGGATGTTCCAAAAATCCGGTAACTGGTAAAAAGGAAATTATCTTTATGTCCAAGGAAAAGGAAATTGCCCTTGGCGCAGAGTCACATCCCGGAATTGTGGCTACAATGGGAATTTATGATGATAAAAACCTGCAATCCTTTATTAATGAAAAGGGAAAAGCGATGGCCAATGTATCCCATAGACCCGAATTACCCTATCAATTCTTTATCGTTGATTCCCCGGTTGTCAACGCATTTGCTGTGCCTGGCGGTTACGTATACTTTACAAGGGGCATCATGGCGCATTTCAATAATGAGGCTGAATTTGCCGGAGTGCTAGGTCACGAAATTGGTCACATTACTGCACGACATTCAGCACGCCAGCAGACTTCCCAGATATTTGGGCAGGTAGGATTATTGGCTGGAATGGTACTTTCTGAAACGGTACGTGGTATGGCGGAACAGACGCAGCAGGCTTTGGGTTTGTTGCTGTTAAGTTATAGTCGCGAACACGAAACTGAGTCAGATAAAATCGGCGTCGAATATTCCAGCAAAATCGGTTACGATGCAAAAGAGATGGCCGATTTCTTTGGTACATTGAAAAAGATCAGCGAAAAAAGCGGGCAGACGATCCCTACTTTCCAATCCACACACCCTGATCCAGGAGATAGGAAAAACAAGGTTGAAAAACTCGCCAAACAATATCAAACAGAACATCCTGGTAAATACAATGTGAACCGGGATGCCTATTTGCGCAAAATTGATGGTATTATATATGGTGCTGATCCAAAACAAGGATTTGTCGAAAATAATGTGTTTTACCATCCATCATTGAGGTTTCAATTACCTGTTCCTAGCGGCTGGCAGTATGAAAATTCTCCTGCCCAGTTTCAAATGGCTCCCAAAGGCGGCAAATCCATGATGATATTTACGCTCGCACCGGGAAATTCATTGGAAGAAGCGGCTCAGGCCGTTGTGAAAAATTATAACCTGCAAGTTTCGGAAAACGAGAAAACCACCATCAATGGTAATCAGGCAATTGTAATGATCTCCACACAGGTAGCGCAAACGCAAACAGGTCAGCCGGCCGCTGCGACACAGAATTCGATCCAAGTCGCGACCTGGCTGATCCAATATGGCAGCAACATTTACGCAATCCATGGGGTGGCAGCGGCCGCCAATTTTGCAGGAAGCGTTAATCAGTTTAAGTCAGTTGCACAAGGATTTAAATCGGTTAACGATCCAAACATTATCAATCGCCAACCCGACCGTGTAAAGATCAGAACAGTACAGCGCGATGGATCATTGAAAGATGCATTGAGGGACAACAGCCAGTCGGATAAGCAAATGGACGAACTGGCGATCATCAACGGCATGTCGCTTTCGGATAAAGTGACGAAAGGAATGCTGATTAAAACGTTGAGTAAATAAAAGGTTTATAATTATTAGTAGAAGCCTTTGTCATGATTCATGACAAAGGCTTTTTTATTGGAATTTTCTCAAAAATATTTGGTTGATAGGTCAACACAATATACAGCAGGACATTGCCAACATGCTTCAAAAAGATAAAGCGGGTATCCAGCGTTCAGTGCAGACTTTACATAAGGATGGTTTTCTTAAAATAGAAAGTGATATTGAGGATAAAAGAAAGAATATGGTGTCGTTAACTGCTAGCGGGAAATTTGTCTGTGAACGCATTCAAACACTTGCTATCGGGTTCAATAATCAAATCATGGAGCATTTTTCAGAAGAAGAACGCAAAACTTTTATCGGATTTTTAGACAGAGTTATCACAGTCATTGACAAATAAAAAATTCATATTAATTTGATATGTCACCAGTAGAGGTGTCAACTAAATGAAGGATTAGCCATAAAAAGCATTTTTACCACCTAGCCCACAACAAGTTGTAAAAGCCCACTTACAAGTATCATTTAAAGCCTAATCGAAATAGCTTGCAAAGCCAAACTTAGTAATTCCTTCTATCCAAAAAGTACTATTTCACATCCAAGCAGCTCTCTTACCGCAGAATAACCAATCTCTTCCACGCACTCATTTTCAGGGCCTTATCCAACGAACTGTCGCGTCTTTTGTAGTAGTTACAAAAACAAATGTTTAACTACAAAATCCGGAAAAATGAAATTAGTACAAAAGTTACCTATCGGCCTGAGCCTGGCCTGTGTAATGATGATGAGCGGCTGTTCGAAAGAAGAACTTCAAACGCCTGAGCCAAAAGTGGAGAGCGTTAATACACATTCGAACCTGAAAACGGATGCGCTCCCATGGATTGCGCCGACAAAGGCGTACGCAGGAATTAAGATCCTCCCAAACTTTTGGGAAAGACGTTCGCTCGACAGTGGGGATCCTGTAAAATATCCGTTCGGTACCTCCAACTTCTCAAGACCATGGGGGAATATCGCATTACAATGGAAGGAGTCATTCCCAGCGCTTCAAGGTCAACCCTGGAATTCGTTTGTTACGGTAACATCTACCACTACTGATAAATCGAATTCAAGTAAGATGGCGAAGGTTGGAACTACCATTCAGTTTCTGAAAACAGGGTTTACTTATTACCTCACATTCTATGTCGCTTCTGCGCGTCCGAAGTTGGATGGCTCAGGCAAGCTTCCGACGTTTGTTGGAAAATGTAATATAGCGTTAAAGAGTCCAAACACCGGGCAATATTATGAGTCCCAGTATTTTGATGTGAATATGCTAGAAGCTCAACCTAACACCTGGATCAAAAAAACCATCGAATTTAAAGCAACAAATTCGGAAATGCGATTTGACTTCAGTGCGACATCTATCCAGGATGGAAAAACGGCATACGCGCATCTGTTCATCGGTCAGGATGCGATTTGGGAAAAAAGGTTTTAAGGTTTGAATCACAAAATGCTAGCAACAAGGGCCGTCTCAGAACATCCGAGGCGGCCTTTTATTTTGCCAAAACCAACTTGCGATGAATTCCTACCAGCAAGTGCGAGTTAACTCGCATGCCAAATCCGGAATAAATACAAAAAATTAGGACATTAATTGCAGGCAAATTTCAAACGCTGCCGAAGGATAATCCAGGCACTCCGAAAGCTCAATTTAAAGGCTAAATTACTTTTCACAGCCCTTTCTTGTGATCAGTAACAGAAATAAATGTTTAACTAAAATTTCTAAAAAAATGGAAATAGTACAAAAATTACCAGCAGCCCTGGCAGTCGCTTGTTTGATGATGTTGAGCAGTTGCTCCAATGACGATGCTCTGGCACCCGAGCCGAAGGTGGAGAGCGTGAATACAAATTCCAACCTAAAGGTAGATGTTGTTGTTGCTCCTTCTATTTTTTCAACACAGTGGTACACCGGCATTGACATTCTGCCTTCAAATTGGAGCAGGAATGTCGATGGCTATTCTAATGACGTGGTTGCATATCCGGTAGGTATTTCAAGCGTAAGAAACTTATGGGGAGATCCTTCAAGGCCGTTTGTGCAGGAACTGATCTTGGTGCCGTGGGCTCGAAACATCACTACATTTATTACGGTGAAGGGTGCGAGTTCATGGGATACCAAAAAGATGTCCAGTGTAAAGACCAAAATCAGGAATCTGAAGCCTGGTAAAAAGTACGCTCTCACAGTTTATGTATCTTCCTCTATACCCAAAGCGACTTACGGTGTAATTAATGCATCTTTCGCTAAAAAATGCTTAATAAAGCTGGGAAATACAGTTGCATCTCAGGAGGAGGTTGTAGATCTGACCAGTTACAAAAATTGTTGGGTTCAGAAGATCATCACTTTCACAGCATCGGGTTCAGAAATGGATTTCGCATTCTCCACGTCAATTGATCAATACTCAGCGTATGCCTACGCACATCTTTTGGTTGGTGACAATGCGCTCAAGCAGCTGAATTGATCGAGTTTTGCTGTTATTTGTATTGAAAGTCAAAGCCGCTCCTGATATTCGGGGGCGGGATTTTTTTGTTAGTCGTAATAGATACGCCGGGAATTGATGGGCTATTTCCCAAACGCGGCCTTCCCGCTATCCAGAAACGCCGCAAAATTTGCAGGATTCAAATCATAATTCTTGGGCTTCACCAGCAAGTTCCCTTCGTGATCAACCAGACAATAGTGCGGCTGCGCGTTGTTATTATACTTTACAATTTGCAAATCAGCATTCTGCGCGCCGATTGTTTTTTTGACTTTGTTGTCGTATTTCGAAGTGTACCAGCTCGCTTCCGGTAGTTCCGTTTTATCATCCACATAAAGCGCGACGATCACGTAATCAGTTCTCAGACGTTGCTGCACAGTGGGATCCACCCAAACTCTCGCTTCCATTTCGCGGCAGTTTACGCAGCCGTGACCTGTGAAATCGATGAAAACAGGCTTATTGACTTTTTTAGCATATGCCAATGCATCTTTATAGTCGAAGAAACCCTCCAATTCGTGAGGTAAGTGAAAAAGGTCAGCGTACTTTCTGGTTTCACCAGGCGCAACGGATGAAGCTACTCCGGCGGATCTTTTGCTCAGGTCAAAATCCAGTGTGGACTGTGGCGGCAGGTAACCAGCCAATGCTTTCAAAGGCGCGCCCCACATGCCCGGGATCATATATACTACGAACGTGAGGGTAACAATGGACAGCAGCAATCTTGGAACACTTACTTTTTCAAGCGGAGAATCATGCGGCGTCCTGATTTTGCCTAAAAGATAGAAACCTAGCAAACCGAATATCACGATCCAAAATGCCAGATAGATTTCTCTGTCCAATAAACGCCAGTGGTAAACTTGATCGGCAATGCTGAAAAATTTCAATGCAAGCGCCAGTTCCAAAAAGCCTAAAATGACTTTTACGGTATTAAGCCAGCCGCCAGATTTAGGCAAAGATTTTAACCATTGAGGAAAAAGGGCAAATAATGTAAACGGTATCGCAAATGCAGCTGAAAACGACGCCATGCCAATAATGGGTTTCACCACTTCGCCTCCAGCAGACGCTACCAGCAAACTTCCAACAATAGGCCCCGTGCAGGAAAATGAAACCAGTACCAATGTGAATGCCATAAAGAAAACCCCGGCATATCCGCCCTGATCTGCCTTCTGATCCATCTTATTGACGAACCCACTTGGCAATACGATTTCAAACAAACCTAAAAAAGACAAGCCAAAAACAAAGAAAATGGCGAAGAAAAGCAGATTCGGAATCCAGTGAGTACTCAGAAAATTGGCAAACGCAGGTCCGTTTAATCTTGAAACGACGGTACCTATCAGTGTATAGATTAAAATAATAGAAATGCCGTAGATCAATGCTTTCAACTTTCCCTTTTCCTGATTGGTAAAAAAACTCACCGTCATCGGGATGATCGGAAAAACGCAGGGGGTAAGTAATGCAACCAGACCGGACAAGAATGCGGCCAATGCAAAACCCCAAAGCGATTTGCCAGCGGCAGGATCCTCAGAACTTAGCGATTTATTTAAAGTTGCGCCTGCTGATTTTGATGATGAGTAGGATTCATCCGTTTTCGCAGTAGACGCAGAATCGACAAGATTACCGGTTGAAGTAGCTGCAACATTTGACGAGGAATCAGCCGCAGGAGTGGAAGCACCGACTGTTGGCTGGGTATCATTTGTTACGGTACCGGCAACAACCTTTAATCCTTTAAATTCAAAATCATCATTGCCTGGAATGCAAAGGCCGGTAACATGGCTGCAGGTCTGGTACTCTGAGGCGCCTTTGATGACGGGGTTGTCGGCAAGTACTTTAATGGTTTGTTTAAAAACGCCCTTTACTTCGAAAATCCGCACATTTCCTCCAAAGGCTTCTTCAAATTTTGTCTTAGGATTCAGCGGTTTTAGTTTCCCAATCACTTCAAAAGTATTGTTTTTCTCAAAAGCAAAACTTGTAAGCATCGGCCCCAGATCCGGATCGAAATCGGAGGAATAGAGGTACCAGTCTTTGTCAATCACTGCAGTGAAAATCAGGTCGACGGTTTCACCTTTTTTTACCTCGGGTTTTGAAAATGTGTAAGTCCAATGCGCTTTTGCTTTCTGTATTTGGGCGATGGCGCCATAATGGAGGAAAAAACCTATACCTAATAGGAAGAGAATACTGCGTTTCATAAGCTGGTGGGAATACTTAATGCCTGGTTAGGCAACGTAATTTTGCCAAAAAAATTCATCAATTAAAATTCCCTTTTCCGGCGATAACCGTTTCTGCTACCTTTGCAGCTTTAACCCAAACCCTAAAATCCCTTTGGAATGTCCCAAACGCTATATATCGTAAAAATCGGAGGCAATGTCATCGATAATCCTGAAGTATGCTCCGCTTTTTTAAATGACTTCATCAAACTGAATGCACCGAAAATACTAGTGCATGGCGGCGGTAAAGTGGCGACCGAAATTGCAGCGAAACTGGGTATCGAAACGCAAATGGTAGAGGGTCGCAGGATTACGGATAAGGCGATGCTGGACGTGGCCACCATGGTTTATGGTGGATTGGTGAACAAAAATCTGGTCGCGCAATTGCAAGCGGGCGGATGTAATGCGATCGGACTTACCGGTGCTGACGGAGGCATTATTCGTTCTGTCAAAAGACCTGTGAAAGCAATCGATTATGGCTTTGTAGGAGATATAGAAGCCGTTAACGATCAACAAATCAATGCTTTACTATATAGCAGCCTTATTCCCGTCATCGCGCCGCTTACTTACAGCTCCGAAGGAACAATGCTCAATACCAATGCCGATACGATGGCCTCGGCAACAGCAGTTGCAATGGCGAAAACTTATAAAGTCAACCTGATATATTGTTTTGAGAAAAAAGGAGTACTATCCAACCCTGACGACGATGATGCGGTGATTGCGTCACTCAATCCTGAATCGTACGCTAACTATAAAAACTCCGGAGCAATCAATAAAGGAATGATCCCAAAGCTGGATAATGCATTTGCAGCATTGGAAGCTGGCGTTGATCAGGTTACGATTTGTCATGCGGATGATTTGCTGGAAGCGGCAATCGGATCGGCTGGGACTGTGATTACGTTGTAAGTTTAGGAATACAGTTCCTGGATTTAAGACTGGTTTTTCCTCAAACTTGACCAAATCTCCCTTCCCATCCATATTCAAGTCGCCAGTCGTAAAACTTACAAAATCAGCTTTTCCAAAGCCTGCTGCACTTTATCATAGCCGAATACGGCAATCTCTGCCTGCATTCTCTCCCGTATTTCCCCAGTTTGTAAGTTTCCAATGCTTCCTTCGTGGGTATGTTTGAGTTTGCGTGGCGGAACATAGCTGCCATCACCAATTTCAGATCCTACCTGTTTATAAGCGTCACGGAAGGGTACGCCGCTGAATACCAACTCATTCACACGTTCCACACTGAAAAGCAAATCGTATTTCGGATCGTCGAGCAGGTTTTGCTTCACTTTCATATTTTCCAGCATGAATGCGGCGATATCAAGACAATCCAGGATTTCGTCGAATGCAGGCATCAGGATTTCTTTCAACAACTGCATATCCCTATGATATCCCGACGGAAGATTGCTCAAAACCATGGTTACTTCCATCGGTAATGCTTTCATCCTGTTGGCTTTTGCACGAAGCAATTCGGCTACATCCGGGTTTTTCTTGTGCGGCATAATGCTGCTGCCAGTTGTCAGGTCGTCGGGCAGGATGATGAAACTGAAATTCTGGCTATTGTATAGGCAAACGTCCATTGCCAGTCTTGAAACCGTTGCTGCCAATGAAGAAATGGCAGTTAGTGCAGCTTGCTCTGTCCGTCCGCGGCTCATTTGGGCGTAAACCACATTGTGATGCATTCCCTCAAAACCCAGAAGATCCGTCGTCAATTGACGGTTCAATGGAAAGGATGAACCATAACCTGCTCCCGAGCCCAGTGGGTTGCGGTTTGCAAGCCGGTATGCCGCATTCAATTGAATGATATCGTCGATCAAACCCTCAGCATAAGCACCAAACCACAAGCCAAACGAAGAAGGCATTGCAATTTGCAAATGCGTGTAGCCAGGCAGCAGGTCGTTTTTATGATCTTCTGATTTTTGGATTAATACATTAAAAAGCTTTTCCGTCGCCTGCACCACTTCAAATAATCTAGCTCTGGTATAAAGCTTCATATCCACCAACACCTGATCATTTCGCGACCGTCCGCTATGGATTTTCTTGCCAGTATCTCCCAGTTTTCGGGTCAGCATTAACTCAACCTGAGAATGCACATCTTCTACGCCATCCTCAATGCTAAATGCTCCTTTCTGAATTTCGCTATAGATCACTTTGAGCTCGTCTTTCAATGCAATCAGCTCATTCGAGGTAAGCAACCCAATCGTTTCCAGCATCATCGCATGCGCCAGGTTTCCCAGCACATCAGATTCGGCCAGGTAGAGATCCATCTCACGGTCTTTCCCAACCGTAAATTTTTCAATTTTTTCAGAAGTAACAGTATTTTCCTTTTGCCAGAGTTTCAAGACGGAGCGGGTGTTTTTGTGATGTGAACCTTCCCGCAAATTTACGGCCAATCCGGGTGGTTTCGTCATTTGAAAATGTAGTAAAATGAAATTTTTCGGGCGAGAGAATCTAACTCATAAAATTATTTTGGAAATGGTGTGACCTGAATGAGGTACCGACGTCTAATTGATAAAACCTATCTTCTATGAGCTGGACGAGTCTGTGGGTACACATGGTTTTCTGTACAAAGTACCGGAAGCCCTATCTAAATAGTCAAATAAGGCAAAGAGTTTTTCTTCACATTAAAGAAAACGCAGCGAAAAAAAATATCTGGCTCGATGTCGTCAATGGATATAGCGATCATGCGCACTGTTTATTCGTTCTTGGGAGAGATCAAACCTTAGCAGATGTCGCCCGGCTAATCAAGGGAGAATCGTCTTTCTGGATAAATCAAAATAAGCTTACTTCAGAAAAATTCGTTTGGCAGGACGACTATTGGGCGGTGAGTGTCAGTGAGAGACACATTGCAAGGGTACGGCAATACATCTTAAACCAGGAAGCACATCATACCAAAAAAACTTTCAAAGAAGAAATTGACCGCTTCACAAAAAAATACGGCTGGCAGCCTAATTCTTAACCGTCAGCTTAAGCTGGCGGCTAGCGAAGGGCGCGCTCTTCCTTCTCGTTGACCGTCAGCTTAAGCTGACGGCTAGGGACTACTGGCCAGAGCAAGCAGCTTAAGCTGACGGCTAGGGACTACTGGCCGAAGCAAGCTACTACCGCCCCACCAACCTCCGAACCGCCACAAAACGCTTAGAGTAGTAAGTAGCATTGAGCAAATCGTATCGGATGCCACCTTTGAATGCGGAATGGATGAACTTTACGTAGCCGGGTGCTACTTCGGTGATGATTCCCACATGACCGATGCGGCTGCTTTTGGCGCTTTCGCCTTTGAAGAAGATCAGGTCACCAGGCTTGGCATCGTCCAGCTTAATTGTTTCGCCGTGCTCGGCTTGTGCGGCGCTGGAATGCGGGAGCGCAATGTTCCATTTATCAAAACAATACCTTACAAAACCCGAGCAGTCGAAACCGCGTTTGGATGTCCCGCCGGAACGGTAGGGAATGTGCAGATGCTTATTGGCAAATGAAACCAGTGATTTGATGGTATAGGTGCTGTCTGCGGTTGTTTTCTTTGGTGTCGGCGAGTAATTGCTGGCAGCATTAGCACTGGCATTGTTGTTAGCAATGGAAATATTAATAGACCCTGAAATGACCATTAAAACAGTCACCGCAGCTATTAAACGAATCAAAAAATGCATGCACTTATTGTGAGGTACAGGTCCTTATTAGCTTGGCAATAGATCCTATGGTTTTGACCTTTTGAAACCGTAGAATTTTGAAGTTAAGGCGTTTATTGCTTAAATCAAATTTTAATAATTTATTACTTTTTAAAATTTTTTGTAACTAATTGAGAACCGGTAAGGTAGCACTGTTTTCGTTAAAGTAAAGGTTGAAAGCCCTTTTTCCCTACTTTTGTGACCTTGTGACAAGTGCTATATTTAATCAAATGACGTTCAAATGAAAACTACCGACCGTTATCTTCAGCGCGGTGTATCGGCTTCAAAGGAAGATGTGCATAAGGCCATTGAAAAAATAGATAAGGGTATTTTCCCTAAGGCTTTTTGCAAAATAGTCCCCGATACCCTCGCTGGCGATCCCGATTATTGCACGATTATGCATGCGGACGGAGCCGGTACCAAAACTTCATTGGCGTATCTGTATTGGAAAGAAACCGGCGATATTTCTGTGTGGAAAGGGATTGCGCAGGATGCCATCGTGATGAATACCGATGATCTACTATGCGTGGGCGCAACGGGTCCAATGCTCTATTCTTCAACGATTGACAGGAACAAAAACCGCATTCCTGGAGAAGTGATCGCCGAAGTTATCAACGGTGCCGAGGAAGTCCTTGAAATGCTGCGCAGCTTTGGCGTGGAAATTTACAGCACCGGCGGCGAAACGGCAGATGTAGGCGATCTGGTGAGGACGGTAACGGTCAATAGTACGGTGATTGCCAGAATGAAACGTTCGGAAGTGATTGATAATGCCAATATCCAGGCAGGAGACGCGATCGTTGGGCTGGCTTCCTATGGGCAGGCGAGTTATGAGCACACTTACAACGGCGGCATGGGAAGTAACGGGCTTACTTCCGCCCGACATGATATTTTAGATAAATACCTGAGCAAATATTCCGAAAGTTTTGATCCGGAAGTAAGTGAAGACCTGATATACAGCGGGAGCAAAAAATTGACCGATCCTGTTGAAGGAACGCCGTTGAATGTTGGACAGCTGATTCTGTCCCCAACCCGCACCTACGCACCTGTGGCCAAGGCATTGCTTGATGAAATGCGGATGCAAATCCATGGCATGGTACATTGCAGCGGCGGGGCACAGACGAAAATTCTACATTTTGTTGATAACCTTCACATTATCAAAGACAACCTGCTTCCCATTCCCCCTCTATTCATGTTGATACAACAAGAAAGCGGTACCAGCTGGCAGGAAATGTATAAGGTTTTCAACATGGGACACAGACTGGAAATTTATCTGCCCAGGGAGCTAGCGCCACGGGTTGTGGAGGTATCAAAATCGTTTGGAATCGAGGCTCAGGTTATTGGAAGGGTAGAAGGGGCTGATGCTAGAAAATTGACGATCCGGTCTGAATTTGGCGAATTCGCATATTAATTGTCGTTCCATTTTTGTAAAACCTTTCAGCCTCTGGGTTGGGAGGCTTTTTTATTGATTTTTAGATAGAGGGTAAGCGAGTAGGGAATGAAAATTGTAGTATAAGTTTGAATGGAATTAGAATTACTACTTCAAACCGAAAACCTTAAATGATCTGTGATGAGAAATTTTATTTACCAAGTTATGGCAGCTCGCTTTACGCTCCTGCTTTATACATTATCAATAACCAGCACTTTTTCGCAAAGTCCGGATGTTGAGTTTAATACCGGGACACCTTACATTACCGGTTTAACATCCGCTATGCAACTGGTACACGCGGGAGACGGTTCTAACCGGATATTTGTTGCTGAGCGTGCTGGTGTTATTAAAATTTTCAAACCAGGTGCACTCACTACCCCCATTGTTTTTTTAAATATGAATAGTGGTGGACAAGTGGTTTTCCCTGCGGGAGAAGGTGGATTACTGAGCATTGCATTTCACCCTGATTTTGCTACAAACGGATATTTCTACACTTTTTATACCAATGATTTGAGAGACCTGGTTGTTGCCAGATATACCGCTACAACGCCATCGGGGGATGTCGCACTTGCATCCACCAGAGTTCAAATTCTCGCGATAGACCACCGCGCGAACACCAATCACAATGGCGGTGAGATGCATTTCGGTGTGGATAATTACTTATACATATCAACAGGCGATGGCGGAAGCGGTAATGATCCACCGAACAACGCTCAGAACCCGGCTGTACTATTGGGTAAGCTGCTCAGGATCGACGTGGATGTGCCGGAGACTGCTGAGAAAAAATACGCGATCCCTTCCACCAACCCTAACCCGGCTTCGGAGATCTATGCAAGTGGATTGAGAAACCCATTCAGATGGAGTTTTGATAAACTTACCAATGCGATCTGGATTGGTGATGTCGGCCAGAGCGCACGCGAAGAGGTCAATTATGTGCCTGCATCGGACTTGAGTGGCGCAAATTTTGGATGGAGGTGTTTTGAAGGCGAAATAATCGCGCCCGGTTTGCCATCCGGTTCGATATGCCCTGAGAGAGATGCATGTACTTTTCCGGTCTATACTTATCAAACTGGGGCCGCGCGCGGCCAGTCGGTTATCGGTGGTATTGTTTACCGGGGCACCAGGTGGCCGCTTATGTATGGTTACTATATAGGTACAGATGTATATTCCGGCCAGATCCATAAGATACGAAGCGATGGTACGCCGGAAAATTTTGAAACCTCCAATTTAACCGGAGTAGTCGATATTGGCGAAGATGAAGCGGGTGAGATTTATGCCGTTACTGGCGCCTCGATCTACACCATTACTGCTTCCGTTGCGCTGCCAGTCACGCTGATCAATTTCTCGGGTTCAAAAGGAATTGAAGGGGTGAAATTATCCTGGGAAACATCAACCGAAGAAAATTCAAGGTCATTTGAAGTTGAGCATAGCATGGACGCAGTACGTTTTGAGAATATCGGAACGGTACCATCTGACAATTCTATTTCAGGAGCCAAATATCATTTTTCACACACAAATAAGGTGGCGGGAATTAACTATTACCGCTTAAAAATGGTCGATGCAGACGACGCCTTTGAATATTCGAAAATAATCGCGGTAGATACCGGATTGGAGGAAATCGCCGAAAATTTCATAAGGCCCTCACTCATTACCGACAACGTAATGAACCTCGTTCTCGACCAGCCTTTCCAGTTTGTGGAATTGGTCGGGGCCAGCGGGCAGGTGTTCCTTAAAGAAGACATTGGTGGAAAGAAAGGCCCCGTCAGCATTCCGCTGAACACCACTTCTTCGGGCATTTACATTGTCAGGTTGTCGGATTATAGCAAGGTTTTACAACAAAAAGTACTGATCATGGAATAGCACAGTAGCGCGCTACCTCAAATAGTTAGAAGTAAGTATTTCGCAGAAACACGGATGTAAGGAGATTTGTAATGCTGAAAAGCTGCAATCACCCTACATCCGTTTTTTTATGAAAAAACTGTTATTACTATTTTCAATCTCCTTAATTGGGCTTCATCCTGTCTCAGCACAATGGGGCACGGTGGGAAACACAGGATTCTCGTCCGGATTTGCTTTCTGGAACAACATTGCTTTTGACTCGGAGAATAAGCCCTACGTAGCCTACTCCGATCAGGGGAACGCTCAGCGTGTTACGGTCAAAAGACTGGAATCGGGTGTTTGGACTACGCTGGGCGCCGCCGGTTTCGCAGGTGGTCAGGGAGATCAGGCCCTTTCTATGGCAATCAGTTCAGACGATATTCCTTATGTAGCGGTAATTAGTTCAGTCGACTTACAGGCGTCGGTTTGGAAACTGATGAGCGGGACCTGGCAAAAGGTAGGGGCAGACATTTCGGAAGAAATGGCAGGCGTTGTAGCAATTGCACTCAATAGCGCCGACGAACCCTATTTGTGTTATCGCGACCAAAAAACGATTAACGGAATTGGAGGAAGGGCCACGGTTAAGAAATTCGATGGTACTGCCTGGGTAACCGTAGGCATCGAGGGTTTCTCGGATGGCGCAATCCAATCCCTTGATTTTGAAATTGATGGCAATGACGTACCTTATGTAGCTTACGAGGATGGCGGGAATTCGCTTAGGGGCACGGTCAAGAAATTTGACGGTATCTCTTGGGTAAATGTGGGAACGCCCGGTTTTACAGGCATATTTGCCAAATTCATCTCCCTGGCTATCAACAGCGCCAATGTCCCTTACTTTGCGTTTCGTGATTCGGGCGTTGGGAACAAAGCCAGTTGTATGAAATTCAATGGCACCAGCTGGGAGTTTGTGGGCGCTCAGGGTATTTCTACGACCAACACTTCTTACACTTCCCTCGCGATTGACAAGGATGATGTTCCTTTTATAGCTTATAGAAACGAAGCTTCCCCTTTTTCGGTCAGCGTCAAAAAATTTGACGGCACGGCTTGGAGCTTAGTCGGTGTTGAAAACTTCACTGGTAATTCAGTAGGCTTTATCAGCATTGCAATGGATTTTTACAAAAATCCTTTTGTCGCTTATCAGGACGGTAACTTCGGTTCCAGGCAAACAGTCTCCGCATTTATTATCAACGATCCGCTGCCGGTGAGGCTAATAACATTTGACGGCAAGTTCTCCGATAACAGCCAGGACGTGATTTTAAGCTGGACCACAACAGAAGAATTCAACAACAACCGCTTTGAAATACAGTCCGGAATTTCTTCCAATACATTCAAAACAATTGGGGAAATCAATGGAAAGGGGAATAGCAATGACAACGCCTTTTACACCTTTACTGATCGGAATCCTGCTGGAACCATCACTTACTATCGCCTCAAACAGATCGACCACGACGGTACATTTTCTTATTCCAAGCTCATCAGCGTGCATAAGCCGCAAAAAGATGGATTTTACCTGGTAAGCAATCCTGTGCAGGGCAATGTGCTCCGGATTCAATTAGGTAAGTCTTCAGGAAGCTCGCAGGTAAAGTTGTTCAGTTTGGGTGGGAAGGCTTTGGGACAGTGGCAGTTTTTGCAGGATGATCCATTGGAGATTGATGTGAAGGGCCTCGCTTCCGGCGCTTATATTCTTCAATACGAAGACGCAAATGGCACTCAAAGCCGCAAATTTATCAGAGAGTAAAACAATTTTGACCAATGCGTTTCCGAATCGTTTTGTTCTTTATATTTAGCTAACTATCAGTAATTTATGAGCCCCTATGTCCCTGCGTCCTGAAATGTCGGGTCCACATTTTGCCCGGCTGATTCTCCTGTGTTTATTTGTTTTGGTTACCAATCCGGTAAGCTCGGAAACCTACACGCCCCAGCAGGGAAGGGCGGCATGGAAAGAGCTGAAGAAAAAGCCTGTAACAGAAGAATCCTTCAGGGAAGTTTGTGATCTGATTCAGGATATTGGCAAAAACAACCTGGATATTAGCTATGAAATCCTCGCTGAATATCTTGCAACGATTCAGAAATTAGGCGACAAGCGAAAAGCACACATTATTTTGATGAGCTGGGCAAAAGCAAAGGAGTCGCTGCACTTTTTTGAAGAAGCTGAAAAACTATACGCAAAGGCCCGGGCAAATGCAAAAGGGACCGGCCAAATGTACCGGGAAACCCTTGCACTTACGGTTTTGCTCTACGGCGAATGGTCCAATAGTGATTCTTCGAAAAAGTACGTTGCATTGGGCGAAAGAGAATGTTTACTGGCCAAAGACAAGGAAAACCTTTCTTTCATTTACACCTTCAAAGCACTGTCGAATCCGGCTGATACGTCTTTCATGCACCAATACCTTAACAGGGCTATTGCATTGGGCGCCGGACTGAAAGATAAGAATGCGCTTTTTACTGCACGCTACAACTATGCCAATATTTTCCTGCAATATAACCCGCAAAAGCAGGTCGTAGAGTTTGAATCGCTCCTTGAACTTGCCCAGGATTCTTCCCTTTATCGTTTCCCCAGGAAACTTTACGAGCGTACGGCATTTACGTTCAGGAACCCGCGTCCGAGCGTTTATTACCAATTAATGCAGCTCAATCTTCTGCTGACCGATTTTGAATCCGCCGGAAAATTTGCCGAGCTTTTTTACAATGTGAGCATCAAGCCCAACCCGAACGCAGCTCAGGCCGCTTATTTCAATGCGGAAATGTCCCTGGTCAAATCCTGTCAGCAAGATTATGCAACTGCTGCGGAATTCTTGGACAGAAGCCGCAAACAGTTCAATTTGCCCGAAGATAAAATACCTTATGTCAGTTACTTTATCGCGGCTGGCCTTTTGGCAGAACATCGGAAAGAATATGCCAAGGCGGAAGAATATTTCAAGAAATTCGCATCTGCGGATGGTTATTCCAAAGGATTTCACGTCTTGCCCCTGGAACTATATTATGCTCATATCCTGACACTTAACAAGAAATACGACCAGGCGGAGAAGATTTTCAACTTTTTTAGCGGTGCGCTTGTCAATAAGAAATACTCGGCGACCGGCTACTACTACAACTATTTCAAGGCGGAGTTTTTGAAGGCGAAAGGGGATTATCCTGGTTATATGCAGTCGCTGGAAACATTTTACGCCATTAAGGATTCACTCACCAATCTTAATAAGTATCGCGCGATTCAGGAGGTGTTGGCCAAGGTAAGGATTAAAGATAAAGAGCAGCAAATCACCAAATTGAATGAAGAAAGCGCCTATCGTGACCGCGAAATTAGAAAGGAGCGTATTTTTTACAGTGTTGTCATCGGACTTTCTGTACTAGCGATTGGTTTGCTGATCCTCAATTCCCGGAACAGGATGATACGCAACCGTCAGAAGGAGGCTTTGCAGCAAAGTGAAATGGAAAGAATGGACAAGCAGCGGCACATTGATCTGATGGAGGGTGTGATGGAAGCAGGCGAAAAGGAGCGGCGCAAAATTGCAGACCAGCTGCACGACGAGGTAAGTTCCATGCTCGCATTGGCTTCGCTATCCGTTTCTTCTACATTGGAAAAAGGCAGGAGCGACGAGCAGGGAGAACAAAAGCTTCACAAAACACAGGAAATATTATCGTCCGTTTCGAGTACCATCCGGGATCTGAGCCACCAGCTCAACCCGTTGGTAATTGAAAGATATGGTTTTCGGAAAGCGGTGCTCGATTCGGCGGAGATCATCAACTTGTCCGGAAAAATTACGCTGGAAACGGTTGTCGTCGGATTTGAAGATACAGGTAGTTACAATCTCCCTTTCCTGAACGACCTATACCGGATTATCCAGGAGCTCCTGCACAACGTCCTGAAACACGCAGAAGCCACCGAAGCTTCTCTGGAAGTGATCGAGCATACCGATATGGTTTCTATTATTGTCGAGGATAATGGGGTAGGATTGAGGGATTTATCACATGTAGACGGACAGGGTTTGAGTACGATCCGCTCTCGGGTTGCTTATTTGAATGGCAAAATGGAAATAAGCAATAAACAGGACGGCGGGGTGCTCGTGGTGATTGAAATTTATTTGGTAAAATAGTCCTGACATTGAATATGCCTGTTAAAATTATTATCGCAGATGATCATCCCATGCTGGTAGACGGCATCTTGGGGGTTATATGCGAGATCGAAATGGTGGAATTGGCGGATTCGGCAACCAATGGCAAAAATTTGATTTCCAAACTAAAACAAACCGCCTTTGACTTGGTATTGCTCGACCTCAATATGCCGCATATGGACGGTATTGAGACACTTAAAGTGATCCGGAGGGATTTCAATAAAGTAAAGGTCATTATTTTCACAAGTTACGGGCAGCCGGAATTGCTGCGGGAGATTAAAAAGCTGGGAGCGCAGGGTTATCTTATCAAAGATTGTAGCTCCGTTGAATTAAAAGAAGCGGTGACCACCGTGGCCAATGGCGGTACCTGGTTTCAAGGCATTCTTTCCGACGATATTTCCCCGCCATTTCAACTCGATGATTTTCTCAAAAAATACCAGATCACGCCGCGCGAGGTAGAGATATTGCGCCACATTGCAGATGGACTGACCAGCCGCGAAATTGGCGAGAAGCTGTTTATCAGTGAATTCACAATCAATGCGCACCGCCGCAATATCTGCCGGAAGCTGAACATTTATACCTCGGTTGGTCTGTTGAATTTTGTCAGGAAAAACAGGCTGATCTTGTGAAAAGACCGACTGCTTTGCACAGGCCGCATTACAATGTTTCCACTAAATTTGGAACGCTAAAAAGGCTTTTTAAGCCAATAGCAATTATATTGCTGCCCATAACAAATCGCACCTCTACTTAAAACATGGGTTTTTCCCTGCTTCCCATTTCAGTTATACTGATTTTTGCGCTTTACTATTTAAAATTTACCAGTTCTGGTCTTTACACCAGGGTTCGCCAGGGTTTTATCTTTTCGCTGGTAACCAATGCAATCCTGGTATTTGCTTACAATGAGCTGTTTTCTCCCTTCAATGCACTTAATACGACCACGGCGGTCATTTTTTGGTTCGTTGAGAATGTCTCCCTTTTAGCACTGCTGTTTTACTGGCATAAGACGGGGCAGGTGCAAATACCGGAATTAGGAACATTAAAAAAAGTAATCGGACTGGCTGGGCTGACGAAAATCAACAAAGTAATCATCATTCTGGCACTGCTGATCTATATTTTGCCTTTGCTGTTTCTGGCAATATACCCTCCGCCCAACAACTTCGATTCCCATAGCTATCACCTCAACCGCATTCTTTATTGGGTCAATGATGGCAATCTGGACCACTTCCCATCGGTGCATTTGCAGCAGCTATATCTTAATGTCTTTGCCGAGTACCTCGCATTGGACACGGTGTTGCTTTCCGGATCAGATCGCTTTTCCGGGATCATTCAGTTTGGAGCATTTCTTGGTTCCCTGGCGGGTATTAGTCTGTTAGCCAAGCGGTTCGGCCTTAAACAAAATGGGCAGTTACTAGCCGCGGTATTCCTGCTAACCTTACCGATCAGCATTTTCGAAAGTACCAGTACCCAGGTGGATTACTGCGCCTGCTTTTTCTTTATATCCTACGTTTATTTCGGATTTGAATTGCTGGAAAGAAAGTCGCTGCTCACTTTAACCGCATTTGTCCTGTGCCTGTCTTTCGGTGGATTTTCCAAGTATACCATCTTTATTTTTGGCTTGTCATTTACCACTTATTTTGCTTTCCGCATCCTTTTCAAATACCGCATTGGTTATGCTTTGAAGGTTTTGGCGTTCGCGGTGATCATATTGGTTGCTACATTCGCGCCGTTTTTTCGCAGAAATTATCTGTTGTTCGGGCACGTGATGAGGCCGCTGAGGGGGACTGTTTTTGCTTCCGAAGAATTACCTGTGGACAAATACGGGCTACGATATACGCTTTCTGGTGTTATCAAAAACGCTGGCCTGAACCTGGGTTTGCCCGACACCCGTTACAATCAGTTTGTAGAAGGCCGGATCCGGGATTTCCATCACGCGATCGGCGTGGACATTGACGACTTAGGATTACGGCTGGACCGGTTTTCTGTGAAATATTCGGTGCATGAGGATATGGTGCCGAATACCATTCATTTCTGGTTAATTCTTGCGTCTACCCTTTTTTTGTTTTTTGTTCCAGGCAAATGGGAGTTTAAATGGCTCTGGATTTGCGCAGTGCTCGGTTTTGTGCTTTTTAGTACCTTAATGAAATTTCAATCGTGGAGCACCAGGACCCAGATGCCTTTTTTCACAATGGGATCTATTTTGGTCACGTACATTTATGATCAAAAGCTCCGCTGGAAATCCATTTATATCATTGCACCGCTACTGGTACTTTCAACTCCTTTTGTTTACGGGAACCCAAGCAAGGAGCTGTTTTCGATCAATTATTTCACGCGTAAAATGCTGGCACACATTCCAATTGCCATCTGCGAAACCGGCGGAGCCCAGGCGGAATTGTATGAGAAGGAACTGGGCGCTTACTACGAATTTCCAGGGAACCAACAGTGCCATCCCATCAGAAAATGGCCCGGATACAATGAACGCAGAAAAGTCTTTGCCTTGCTGGAAAAAGTGGGATACTATGACTTAGACCGCTCTTCAAGCATATTGACAATGGATCGCGGCAAGGCTTATTTTTTAAGTCATCCCAGCAATTACGACAATTTCAAACCATTGCTTGACCACATTGAAGGCGATCACAAGAACGTGGGTGTTTTCTTCGAAAAAGGAAATGGTTTCTACCATTATTGGAGTGCAATGGCCGCCAAACTGGATCATCCAGGCAAAATGCAATACATCCGCTTCCGAAAGGAATTTATGAGACTTGAAAATGCACGGAAAGAATTTTGCTATGATTACATCCTCTCTGATGATCCCACGTTACTCGCCAATTTTGTCCCAAAGGCGAACATTGATACGATTTACACGACCCAGTTATTTCAATTGGTGAAGTTGAAAAGCAAGAGTTGCGAGAAGAGTTTGTATTAATATGTATCGTAATATTACAATGAATAAAACCTTTTCTATATTTGCATCATGAGACTTACAAGAACCGGGATATTCTCAGAACATTCGTAGTGAGTAAGCCGTGTTGTATTTAAGCCGGGCTTTTTTTTGAATAAATCAATCGTAATATTACATTTAATAAATAGAAACTATGAACCAGTTACATCCGATGACCTGGGGGGAATTTAAAGGCACCCTGGAACAAAATCCCGATCTGCACTTGCAATTTCAATATGAGGGAGACAAGTTTGTCGACAGCTCTTTTCACATTACCGAGATCAAGCAGGCACCGATTGTATCTGTGGATTGCGGTGGGCAAATGAACAGTTGGACAGAAGTGATCGTGCAACTTTGGGAGCCATCAATAACGAAAGCAAATCGTTCGATGCAAGTAAGAAAGGCATTAAAAATTGTCAATTTGGTAGAGAAATCACTTCCTCTGAATCCAAATGCAACGGTGAAAATTGAATTTGGTAATTCAAAATTCGACACCCGCCAAATGTATCCGGGTGAGTTTGTCGCCGGTGGTGAAGCATTCACCGTAAATTTGGTTCCGGATTTTACACAGTGTAAGGCACTCACCCGTAATCAGAGCTGTGGAACTACTTCTGCCGATGCAAAGTCTGATTTGGTTGGCGCGGACGCAGCAAGTTGTCAGCCAGGATCCGGGTGCTGTTAATTAAACAGAAAAGGTATGACATTAACTATCGAAAAAGCCCGGTCCACTGATCGCCAAACAGTCATCGCGCTTTTAAAGCAAGAGAAATTACTTACCGAAGATTTGCCGGATGATTTGCCCTATTTTCTGATTGCCAAAGCTGGGTTATGGGTGGGCTGATCATTGTTTTCACCTTTTACAATATCAACTCATCCCTGGCGGCGGGTGCAGCTTCGGAAGGAACCGCTGATGTAACACACGCAGTTTCGAATCATGCCACATTCAGGGATGCCGGCTCCGCTTTCGGTGTGTTGACGGGCGGATTACTCCCGGCCTACAACCACCTCGACCTGATCTTCACTTTGCTCAGTCTCACGCTAATCCTGCTCACCTGGATTTATTACAGGCAATCAGCTTTCGCAAAACACAAAAAGTCCGGCGCAGAAAATATCTGCGTCGGATCTACCCATAACAAACCTAACTCTCTACGTTGAAGTAGAATGTTACAAGTCACAAAGCTACGCTCCATCAGTCGCCGCGATAAAGGGGATTTTACCTATTTTAAACCTTCGGATACCCTATTTTATAATGGCAAGCTTCAAAGCTTCATTAACGGCTTTGACACGGGAATTGACATTCAGTTTCAGCAGCAGGGCCGACATATGGTGATTGACTGTTTTGGCCGATATGAACAATTTGCTGGCGATTTCTTTATTCTGCATGCCCTCTTTCAGCAGTTGCAAAACATCGAGTTCACGAAGCGTCAGATTAGCGGCATTTGAGCTGGTTGTTTTACGGATACCCCGCGGGATGCGCCTGATGCCGGAAGCGCGCATGACCGATTTCAGTTTCTGATAGGTAGCCGTTGCGCCCAATTCCTGGATTATTTTAATAGCATTGCTTTTATCGCGTTCGTCACCTTCAAAAAGCACGAGCGCTTCTTCGTAAGGGCAACCGGCAGCGTTCCAAAATTTGGTTTCCGGCGATGCCGGAGAATGGTTATGCACCAGATACCGTTCGTAAATGGCATTTACGGAAACTTCCTGCCTTTTTACTTTCCGTAGCCATAAATAAAATTCGTTGTTATCATAAACGCTTCCCATCTCTTCGGTCATTTCAATGGTACATTCCAATTCATTCGTATTCAGTACATGATCACCAGTCAGCCACTCGTATTCTAGGAGGGCGACCATGGCGGGGATGATTCTTTGAAGTTCCATGGTCTCGAAAGCCTTCGTTTTGGCCTGAAGTAAAATCGGGAGCGCTCCGGCTTCGCTTCTTCTCATTTTAATAATGCCAATGATGATCATAGGCCCAATACTGATAACAGAAGGCTGTTCTTCATTGGCAAGCAGTTTCTCGGCGGTTGTATAGGCCTCATCCCAGGCACCTGTTTCCAATTCCATTCTGGCCCTGAGCGATAGCATATAGTTTGTCCAGGAGTCCAGTTCCCGTTTTTCAGAATAGTAAATCCCTTCATCCAGTATTTTTTTGGCAAAACCAAAATCTTTCAAGCGTATGGAACTTGCACCCATATTGGTATAGGCCCGCGCTGCGTGCTCATGAAAAGATCCTGTCAATGCAATCTGCAGACTTTCCTTTAACACATCAATTCCCGCCTGCTTAAGATCGGGCATTTCCATCTGCACAGTTCCAATATTATTCAGGGCGTGGGAAAGCGTTTCCATATCGCCCAGCTTTTTGGCCATAGCAATTGCCAATTGGCCCCAGACCATGCATTCATAAGGCTGGTGTGACAGCATTTTTAGTTGGGATATATTGCTCAAAACCTGCGCTTTAACGCGTGAATCCGGCTGCCCTTCCATCACTTCAACAGCTTCACAACCATACTTTTCTGCTTCATTCCGGTTTCCCTCAAACCACCATAACCGGGAGAGGAAACGCATGCAATCTCCCGTTTTCTCGGTATCCTCCTGTTGCTGAAACAGTACCAGCAATTTTTCCTCGTATTTGATAGCTTCTTTTATCTGGTTGGTCAGATAACATTCATAGGCATAAGATTCGTAATAATAGATCAGCTTGGCGGTGTCGTGACCCTTATAATGCGTAATGGCTGTGTAAAATAACTTGGCGGCTTCCAGGTGTGCGCCCATGCTGGCGGCATGCCTGGCTGCAAGCGGGATATATTGAAGCATGAGTTCATGTTCGTTGGCCCATTCTGCGTGGTGGATAATCCTTTCCATTTCTTGCTCAGAATTTTCCAGTAATAGATTGAGGATCTTGTTGTTTAAAGAAACCCTTGCAAAGTGTGAAACAGAGGATTCAATGGTACGCCGGTACAATTCATGTTTGAAAAACAGCTTATTTTCCTTCAAAAGCAGAATTTTTGAATCCAGTGACTTCTCAATGATGGCAGTGTAATCAGGCATTAGTTTTTCAAGATACCTCACTTCCAATCCCGTGGGCGCGACTGATAAAAGCTCCCATACTTCCCTCGTTGCCTCGCTCTGCCGATGGCAAACGGACAATATGGAATCTATGATGTTTTCCGGTATACCTATGCTATAACTGGCCAATATCTCATTGACATAGAATGGATTGCCACCAGATATGAAAAATACATCCTCCCCGGAATATCCTTTATCCGTAGCCATCTTTGCCACCGCCTGCCGAGAAAGTGGAGTGAGTTCGAGACGTGTAAAAGAATCGTTAGGAAGCTGGCCCAATAGTGCTCGCAACGGGTGCCGGGAGTGGATCTCGTCATCGCGGTAAGTAAGTATAAAAAGGCATCCAAGATGGGTGATCCGTCTGGCGAGAAATTTGATGAAGTCCAGCGTCGCCTCGTCCGCCCAATGAATGTCTTCAAAAATAATGATGGAAGGCTCGCGCAGGTTTTTGATCTCGTAAATAAAATCGGCGAAGAGCTCGCCCCGGTTACCCGTGTTACTCGACCGGGTTAATGTTTCGCTGCCGATCTGCCAGATAACGTCGTGGATCGGTGCCAACGGTCTCGGGGTGAACATCGCGTCGCAGGTGCCTTTGAAAACCCTGCAATCTTTTTTTCGCTCATTGCAAAAGGCTTTGACCAGCGAACTCTTGCCGATACCGGCTTCGCCACTGAGTAAAATGCAGTGTCCTTCTCCATCGATAGTTTGTTCAAATTGAGTGTTCAACCGGGTTAAAAAACCGGATCTTTCTATTAATTCCATGGCTGATTTATTGGGGTGGAAGTGTTAGTTCCGCGGTAAGATGTTGAAGTGGATACGTAACATTTGCGGGTCGAGTTGCTTTGAGCCCTGGTGTAACTGCAAACCAAAGCCTGATCAAACATATGAAATCCGGATTAACGCCTGTCGAAAAATGGATCGCAACTTGCTGTAAAATAGGGAATATACCCTATATCGGTCGGCAGATTCTTCATTTGTTTTGCATCTGTAATTTTTTACGTTTCAGGCATCACCTTCATCAACATTCATATCCGATTACCAGCCGTTTTCGACAAATGCGGACTGGTAATCGGGGCCAAATTTAAATTATGTCAGCAAGCAGTATATCACAATACCATTTCGGTTATCAAAAGTCCCTGGTACCCAAAAGCACAAGAATTACTTCAATTGATGTGTTAAGGGGCGTTGTGATGATGGTCATGGCACTCGATCATGTTCGGGATTACTTTCATTACGACGCATTCTTTTATAGCCCGAGTGATCTGGCCCAAACCAGTGTGCCGCTTTTTTTTACCAGGTGGGCAACGCATTTCTGTGCACCTGTTTTTATCTTCTTGGCGGGGACCTCCGCTTATTTGTATGGCAGGTCAAGAGACAAGAAACAATTATCCTTATTTCTTTTCACAAGAGGTATTTGGCTGATGGTTGCAGAATGCTTCATCGTAACACTTGAGTGGACTTTCAACCCTTCCTATCCCTATTTTAATCTGGCCGTCATTTGGGTAACAGGTCTCAGCATGGTGCTGATGTCTGCGCTTATTTATCTGAATAGGGGCGTCATTTTTACAATCGGGATCGTCATCATTGCGGGTCATAACTTATTGGATGGTATCCACGTGCCTGGGGCAGGCGCAGCGTCTTTCATCTGGGCATTGCTGCATGAGCCCGGCTATTTTACTTTTGAAAATATCTCATTTTCTGTCCGTTACCCTTTACTTCCCTGGATTGGGATTATGGCAGCGGGATATGCGCTCGGCGGTTTCTTTTCGCGAACCTATAACCCAGGACAAAGAAGGGCCGCATTTCTTTGCCTGGGTACCGCTGCAATTTTGCTATTCGTCATTTTAAGAATTTCTAACTTGTATGGGGATGCTGCGCATTGGTCATTTCAGAAATCGGAGGTGTTCAGTTTGCTATCGTTTTTAAACGTCAGCAAATACCCTCCGTCGTTGCTTTACACGCTAATAACTCTTGGACCTGCCCTTATTTTTCTTTCCCTGGCCGAAAAACCCCTGAACAAGTGGACTTCTGTAGCCCATATTTTCGGGCGGGTACCCATGTTTTACTATTTAGCCCACCTTTTTTTGATTCATGTCCTGGCAATCGCCGCAGCAACATTGTCAGGATATGACTGGTCGGACATGATATTGTCATCGAGCGTAAACAAAGCTGAAAACCTGCAGGGTTATGGCTTTGATTTAATAAGCGTTTACGTTGTTTGGATTGCCGTTCTTTTCATTTTATACCCCTTTTGCAAATGGTTTGATCGCTATAAAAGAGCGAACCAATCAACAAAATGGTGGTTAAGTTATCTATAAACCATGCGCACCTTATTTGTTTCCGCCTTGCTCTTAACAGCGGGTTTAAGCATACAATCCTGCGTTGAAAAGGAAGAATTGGCGCCGCCGGTTGTGGCCGTTGTGAAAGACTACACCGTGAGTACGCTTGCTGGTAATGGTACCTACGGGTTTGCGGATGGGGCCGGGAAGGATGCGGCATTCAGAAGTGCTTTTGGTTTAACCTCAGATGCCGCGGGGAACATTTACGTAGCGGACGGCGGCAACAACCGGGTTCGGAAAATCACACCTGCCGGGATTGTAACAACTGTTGCCGGTGACGGTACGATCGGATCGCGGAATGGACCAGGCGAGAATGCGCAATTCAATTATCCGCATGGGTTGGTGGTGGATAAGGCCGGGAATATCTACGTGGCCGATGCCGGGAACAATATGATCCGGAAAATTACGCCCGACGGAGTGGTCAGCACTTTTGCGGGTAGCGGAGTAGAAGGATTGAAAAACGGGATAGGTGCGGCTGCGGCTTTCAGTTTTCCCGCAGACATTATCCTCGATCCACAGGGAAATTTTTATATAAGCGACGGCAGCAATCGCTGTATCCGGAAGATCACCCCGGATGGCTTCGTGAGCACATTCGCAACCGGTTTTGGCTTCCCCGAAGGTCTTGAAATGGACAAAGCAGGCAACATTTATGTCGCTGATGCAGGCGGTTTTGTAATACGAAAAATTACTCCCGAGGGTACCGTCAGCATTTTCGCGGGCAGTGAGTCGGAAATTTGGTATGTAGATGGCAAAGGCGCTGTTGCACGATTTCACAATCCGGAGGGCATAGCTATTGACAACGACGGGAATCTATATGTCGGCGACCTCAATGCTGCCATTCGAAAAATCACCCCGGACGGCATTGTGAGCACCATAGCCGGGAATGGTACCAAGGGATTTGTGGATGGCCCGGCCATGGATGCTAGATTCCATGAGCCCAGCGGGGTCGCTATTGATCCAGCCGGGAATATATATGTAGCAGATGTGCTGAACTCCCGCATCCGGAAAATCAAGCATTAAATGTTTTATCCAAATCTCACAAACTCAAATCAATTGCCATGAAAAAAAGTGTAATCGTAGCAATCCTTGCTACCCTGTTTCTATATGCCTGTCAGCGCGATATTGTGGAAAAGGCGAATCCCGATCCAGAGGAAAATAATGGAACGTTGTCGATTGAGCAATTAAAAGAATCTCTATCCCGCAGCACCGGTGCGGCGAAGGACGAAATTATATATGCTCCTACTGATACCTCTTTCGTCATTGAAGGGGATATGACAATATCCCGAAACGAGGCGGAGGGATTTTATACGGAAGGTTCGGGAGCGGCGGGTACCCACCAGCGCTGGCAATTCTTGGTGGGCGATAATTATGCAGGCAACATAAAGGTTTTTATTCAGCCTAACGTTCCAGTCGAATGGGTTACGGCAACGAAGGAAGCCATAGCCGAGTGGAATGTCATGAAGGGGACAAAAATCAATTTTGTCCAGGTATTCAACAGCAACGGGGCAAATATTAGCGTCCGGGTTATTAATGATCCCACTGAGCCTATTGGTAGGGGTAAATTACCTTTTTCCAATGGACAAGCGGGAAGCCTAATAACCATCAATATGCATTACAATTACCTTTCGACCCGTACCAAAATAACAACGATGGTACACGAGTTGGGGCATACTATCGGATTGTTGCATACAAATAAGAATGAATATGGGGACTTTCCGGTACCTATTCCCGGTTCACCGGTCTCGGATCCCTATTCTGTAATGAATTCCAGCGTAAGGCACGATTGGGTAGCATTTACGAGTGGGGATGTTAAAGCGGTTCAGACCCTGTACCCGGCGGGGGATTGGGTTCAGTTTCCTGGGTCTGCAACTGACTTTGCAGTTTCAGCTAACGGGAGAAATGGCTATGCCATCGGTCAGGACGCCATGCCAGGTGGCTATGGTATTTACAAATGGAGCGGCAGCAGTTGGGACCGCTTACCGGGAGCTGCTGCCAAAGTTGCGGTAACCCCAGAAGGTGTACCCTGGGTTGTAAACACTTCAGGAACGATCTACCGTTTCAATGGAAGTTTATGGGAGCAATATCCCGGTTATGCAAAAGACATTGCTGTTGGAGGCGATGGCTCAGTTTACATCGTCGGCGGAGCAGCCATCTTTGGTGGTTATGGTATTTATAGATGGAACGGCAGCACTTGGTTAAAACTACCTGGTGCTGGTTTGCGAGTCAGCGTAGGATTGCCAGGCGTCTTGTGGATAGTCGATGACACCGGCAAAATTTTTAATTTAACTGGCAATAACTTGAAAGAAATGCCAGGATTAGCCCATGATATTGGCGCTGGTGCTGACGGAACCGTTTACATGCTCCAGCGCACACCTGTATATGGAGGCTATACTGTTTACAGGTGGAGTGGTATCTATTGGAGCAAAACGAATGGATCCGGCATTTCGATCGCTGTTACCGATAAAGGAATTCCTTGGGTGGTTAACAATCTGGGAAATATCTGGTATCAAAATTTTTAATCCTTCACAACTTAAAACTTACCTAAATGTTAAAAAGACTGCATTCACTTAAGCATATCACTGCGATTGCCCTACTTGCGGCCACATTTCTCACAGCCTGTACCGATCATGTTGAGCCTGATCCTTCGTTACCTGCTGAACAGATTGCACGGGCGTTGGCGCTGTCAATCCCTGCCCAGGTAGCATTACCTGCCAATCCGAACGGAAATACCATTTTGGCGACCTATTTCGCAACCGGGGTTCAGCGATATAGGGCTCAGGAAAAATTTTATAGCAATCCTGTATCTTATGAGTGGGCGTTCGTCGCGCCGCAGGCAGACTTGTTTAATGTCTCCAATGCAAAAATCGGGACGCATTTTGGTGGTCCGTCGTGGACTGTAACTTCCAGCAATTCTTTGATCGTGGGCCAGCCATTTTCTCCTGCCAAGACTGCAAATGTCGATCCTGAGAGTGTGGATTGGCTGTTGCTAGCGACAAAAACCGGAACTATACCAACCGGCCGATTTGAAGATGCGGATTACATTCAGCGCATTGCAACGAAGGGTGGTAAAGCGCCAGCCGTTCCGCCATCCAGTTTGCAGCAAACCTCAGATGTTCCGTACACGGCAGTTTATATTTTCTCGAAGATCAATCCGTGAGGGTAAACGTATAATTACTATCGTTTTTAGCCACGAGTACACCGCAGCTGCGGTGTACTCGTGGCTAAAAAATTTCTTCAATGAATCGGGAGAGTAAGGACTGATGAGTGAAGAGATAGTTTATTACTTTTGCGAATGACAATATTATTTTAATTAACCATCTGATCATTGATATAATGGCGACAATTGCACAGCTTACTGCTGTTATGGATGTCCTTAAACTGGCCGAACGGTTGAAATTTGAGCTTCGTCACAGCTATACTTCGAGCGGACGACAAGAGAGCGTAGCGGAACATACCTGGCGTATGTCACTGATGGCTGTTTTAATGGAGCCATACCTGGAACAGAAAGCTGATATGGCCAAACTTCTCAAAATGGTCATCATTCATGACCTGATTGAAGCCGAAGCTGGTGATATGTCAGTGCTCGATATCTTACGAGACCCTTCCCTCAAATTGGTCAAACAACAACGTGAAATACAGGCAATTGAAAATCTGCGTGAAAAATTGGGAGAGCCTTTGGGTGCGGAAATCTATGCGCTTTGGTTCGAGTTTGAGGATAAATCAACTTATGTTGCCAAGGTCGCCAATGCCTTTGACAAGCTCGAAGTACAATTGCAGCATAACGAAGCAGACATAACCACCTGGGAACCAATTGAGTATGATCTGTCCTATATGATGGATCGCCACGTTGGTTTTGATGCCAATTTAAAAATGTTAAAAGATTTGATCGAAGAGCAAGCCGACCAAAAAATGAAGCTATCTGGTGTGGACACGGCCGCAATCCGATCAAGGGTGCTTTTCGCCTGAGTTATGTCAGATATTTTGCTTTATTGAACTAAACAACGTTATGAAACACCCCCGGACCTTGTTCCTCTTACTTTTCATCCTTTTTACCCTTCCAACATCTGCCCAAAAACAGGTCAACAAACAGAGTGGCGTTTGGTTGGGGTACTTCAACCAAACCAGAATAACGGATAAATGGGGACTCTGGCTGGACCTTCACGCAAGAAGAACTGATTTTCTGGACCGTTGGGCAACCCAGATTGTCAGGCCGGGGATCACGTATTATGCGAACGACCATTTGAGGTTTACGGCCGGTTATGCTTATGTCCGCAGTTATCCTGCTGTCGGGCTCCAGACGGTCCGACCGGAAAACAGGTTATGGCAACAGATACTCTGGACAAGCCGTCAAAAGCGTTTGCAAACCCAGCAATGGATCCGGCTTGAAGAGCGTTTTAACAGGAAAATCGCAAATGATCAATTGCAGGACGGTCATAATTTCAATTTTCGTTTTCGCTATTTATTAAATCTGATGGTCCCGTTGAACCGGGATTTTATCGAACCCAATACCCTGTTTTTTGCATTCAACGACGAGATTCATATCAATGCGGGCAAACAGATCACCTACAACCTTTTTGACCAGAACCGTGTTTTCGTCGGTTTGGGTTATCAATTTACAAAAGCGTTGAATTTACAGGTCGGCTATATGAACCAATTCCAACAGCTGCCTTCCGGCAATCATTTCAACAGCAACAATGTGCTGCGTGTATTTATGTTTCATAATCTGGATCTTCGGACAAAAAAGTAATCGGCATCCGACCGGAAACACTTTCAGAGCTCCCAATTCAGGATTTCCCCCCATACATCTAGTGCGATATAGCTTGCACAGCCTGACGTTATTTCGTCAAATTTAAATAGCTGCTCACCTACTTTTAAATTCCGCTATTTCTACAAATGACCTCGGACAAAACTTAGCTGTTCTGTTGAAATTCTTCGTCCTTTCTGGGCCAAAATAACGATTTATAGTTAGATAAGGGATAATAAAGAATTTCCTTGGATTCTACATATTTCATTCTGTAAATTCCTGGAACAGTTTACTCAATCTCTTCTCTATCAAAATGTTATGAAAAATTTTTCTAAATTTATTCACGCCTTACAGTCTGTAAAATTCTATCAAACAGCACTAATTAGTTCGTTTTTTTTCTTTTCGCTTTCGCAGCAGGCGAAGGCACAGGGTAATCAAACCATGCTGACAATCCCTGATGAATTTTTATCCCCCGATTTTAAGGGAACGGGTAATTTTAACGCAATCATTTTCGGGAATTTTCAAAGCAATTCGGGCGATGTGGAGGGACGGCTGGCGGTTGCCGGAAATTTTAACCTCACTACAGGCGGGTATAGCGTGGGCACGGGCACCATGGGTGTAAATGCGCCGGACCTAACAGACAACCTGGTCGTAAACGGCATATTCAACAACGCTGGCGGTGGCAACTGGGGCCTAAGAGGAAATTTGGTTTACAATACCGCTCCGGGAGGCAATGTGTTCCCCAGTCTGCTTGCTCCGGGCTCAACCATTACCGGCGGAATTGTTGACCATATTTTGTTTTCTGACAACACGCTGCTGGATTATTACCGGACGCTCAGCGGGCAGTTGGATGCGTTGACAAACAACGGATTAATAACCTTCGACGGATACCATGTTTACACGCTTACCGGAACCAGTGATGGAGTAAACATTTTTGATATCACGTTACCCGACAACATGAGCAGTGATGAGATAAGGGTTGTGATACCGGAGGGTTCATCGGCGATCATCAATGTCCTTAATCAAACGCTTTCGATCAATGGTGGCAGTATGAAAATGAACGGTGCTGACTCAGAGAATGTAAGCGTGCTGTTCAATTTCCCAAATGCAAACTCGATTTCTCTGGCGCATTATAAATTTTTGGGAAGCTTTTTAGCGCCTAAGGCAGGTTTGAGTGGTAATGGGGGTTCAATTAACGGGCAGTCGATTATCGGCGGAAATTTTGATCAGCAAGGTGGATTTGAATTCCATAACTTCTATTTCACCGAAAATTTATCTACGCTACCGGTTAATCTGGTGCAATTTTCTGCTTCGAAGGAAGGTGGATCCGTCAATCTCGACTGGACAACCGCATCGGAAACAAACAGCAGTCATTTTGATATCGAGCATAGCGTTAACGGGAAATCCTGGAACCTGATTGGAACGGTATCTTCTCACGGAGAAAGCAGCCAGTCATTGTATTATACTTTTACGGATCAATCTCCTGTTGAAGGTGAAAACCTATATCGCCTCAAAATGGTTGATCGGGTGACGGACCGTCGAGACGCTACCTTTGCATACAGCCGGATTCAGAGCGTAAGAATAGAAACGGGTTCAGCGATAACCATATATCCAAACCCCACTGTTGATAGAATTCTGATCAATAATAACACAAACGTCAAGTTGCTGACGATCACCGATCTGTCAGGACGAAAAGTATACCACTCACAAGAAATCACATCCGCTGGCATTGATTGTAAAAACCTGACACCCGGCATGTACGTCATTACCATCACGAGGACGAATGGGGTGATTGATTCTAAGAAGGTGTTGATTAGGAACTAAGAGGAAAAAAGTTTAGCCACGGGTGCACCGCAGTTGCGGACCGCAAATATTCACGAATAACTACGCTTATTATTCGTGCTCATTCGTGCATTCGTGGCTAAAAAATGCCCTAAGCTCCTTTGTCATCACAGCTCCCTTAAATTTAATATCATTTTGTATGTATTATAAATCTCATTTTACATACATTTACGTAATTAATACCGGCCATGAAAGGTACAAACCAACAGCAACACCATCCGCCCTCCTGGGCGCAGCGATTTATAGAATGGTATTGTAAGCCCGGGCTCGTGGAAGATCTCACCGGGGATCTTAATGAATACTTTGAGCGGAATGTACGGTCCCTCGGGCCGCGTCGAGCCAAGCTGATTTATATCATCGATGCTTTCAAGTTTTTCAGAATCTATACGGTAAGAAAACCTAGCCTTGTCAACCTTTTTATCAATTGGATCATGATCAGAAGCTACTTCAAAACATCGGGACGCAACTTATTGCGCAATAAACTGTTCTCGTCCATCAATATTGCCGGCCTTGCCATCAGTATGTCGGTTGGATTACTGCTGATCGCGTTTATGCTTGACCTGCGTTCGTACGACAAGTTTCACGAGAACGGCGAGCGGATATATCGTATCACCAATGTAGCAACTTTCAAGGGTGACCAAGGCAGCGGATCACGACCGGAAAAGTACGCATCAACATCCATAAAGACCGGAAAGCTCATTCGGGAGAAGGTGACCGGCGTTGAAGAAGTAGCCATTATGGGCAATGACTTTTCGCAGGATGCGAAAGTTGGCGACCGAATTCTTCCCGTCAAAGGCTTCTGGGCGGAACCGTCGCTGTTTAGGATTATGACATTTCCAATGCTGGAAGGAAATCCAGAAACGGCATTGCGCGACCCTTACTCGATCGTTCTCACGGAGACGGCAGCAAAAAAGCTTTTTGGCAGCGAACCTGCGCTTGGCAAGCCAATCAAATTTGATACACTCGATTACCAGGTTACCGGTATCATGAAAGACGTTCCCTTCTTTTCACATATCAACTTCGAAGCACTGGTATCGCTTTCAACGGCTGAACAAACTGGCAAACGGGATAAAAATTTCGCAGCATGGACAAACATGTTTTCGAATTCCGTGTATCTCTTACTACCAAAAAATGCTGACGTCGCTTCCACCCGGGCTTCCATCCAATCTCAGCTTGACGCAATTGCGATGGAGGAAAACCTGGCAGAGGAAGACACAAAAATCCAATTGGAACTTCTTCCCTTATATAAAATAGTGGTAGGGGAGGATCTCCGTTCCGGCTCCATGAGCGGTTCCGTAAGTCCTCACATGCCTACTGCTGTGCTTTGGATACTCGGCGGACTCGCATTCATTGTGATATTGTCTGCGTGTTTCAATTACACCAATCTTTCAATTGCACGTGGTATGCGCCGCTTTAAGGAAGTAGGTCTTCGTAAAGCGATTGGTGCCCAAAGGAGCCAGGTACGTCAACAGTTCCTCGCGGAATCGATCATGATCTCCCTGGCAGCTCTTTTTCTATCCTTTTGTATATTCCTGATCTTGCGGCCACAGCTGATCAACATGGCCCCGGAGATGCAGCGCACTGTGAAGCTTAACCTCACCCCGGCAACGGTATTGGCATTTATAGTCTTTTCGATCACGGTAGGTATTATCGCCGGCTTCATGCCTGCCATGTTTTTTTCGAAAACCAGCGCGATCAATGCGCTCAGGAATGTGTCCGCTCCGGCGTTCCGGTCAGCGAAAGTTTTTAGACAAGTAACACTCAGACGCGCTCTGGCGGTGGTTCAATACACAGTCACACTGATCTTTATCACGACCACTGCCATCGGCTATGTGCAGTACAAGAACATTCTTGCATTTGATCTGGGATTTAATACAGAAAATATCCTGAACATCAATATGCAGGGTAATAAGCCTGATGAACTTATCAAGGAATTGAGCGAGATGCCTGAGGTAACTGCATTGTCGCGGTCACTGATAATCACCAGCGTTGGGAATGCCTGGGGCGGCTTCATTAAATACAAAGATTTCCGTGACTCTGCACTGGTGATGACCAACAATGTAGACGAGAACTACTTGCCGCTGCACGGGTATAAGCTCATTGCCGGGGGAAATTTCATTACAAGACCCACAACAGCCCAAGCCGTCAGCGAGTTGATCGTTAACGAGGAGTTCTTAAAACGATTTAACATCAGCGCCAGCGACCCAGGGAAAGCGATTGGGGAAGAGGTTTCATTCAGTAATTTCAACGTTCAGGGACGTAAGATGACCATTGTTGGCGTAATGCAGGACTTTCATTATGGAAAGGTGGACAACCTTATCGGACCTGTAGCCTTCATGCCCTGGACACCGGGAGACGGGGCGATCATCAATGCCAAAATACAAAGTACTAACATGCCCGCGACCCTGGCAAAGATAAAGTCCACTTGGAAGAAGGTCGATCGTGTCCATACATTTCAGGCCAAATTTTATGACGAAGAAATTGAAGAGGCGTACAGCGAATTTTCCACCATGATCAAAATCATTGGATTCCTTTCATTCCTCGCCATTTCCATTGCGTCCATGGGGTTGTTTGGAATGGTTGTATTCACTACTGAAACAAGGATAAAAGAGATCGGCATCCGAAAGGTGATGGGCGCCAGCTCTGGCAGTCTTATATATTTGCTGAGTCGCAGCTTTCTGTTACTGCTGTCGATATCGGCATTCGTCGCCCTGCCTGTTACTTACCTTTTCTTCGAGAATGTACTGCTCAGAAATTTCCCCTACCATGCCCCTGTCCAAGTCGTCGAGCTGTTCATTGGCTTGCTGGCGGTATTGTTAATCGCAATCATTATGATCGGATCGCAAACGATGAAGGCAGCCAGGACTAATCCGGTGGAAGTGCTTAAGAGTGAGTGATGGGCAGCCCGAATCACTTACATCGGAATGCCTGTAACGTTCCAAATGACAAGGATCCGATTAGAAAATTGTTGTTCCAGTTTAGTTAAGCCCAGCTTGTTGCAAAGTACGGTTCAGAAATTTCGTTGAGTATACTCAAAAGAGGAAGCTTTTGAATCGACTGCACTTAGAGATAGTGACTCGGAGACGATTGCTTTACAAGCTTAATAAAATAGATTATTACTAGCAAACGAATGGTTGAAAATCTGAATGTTAACTCATTGATAGCAAGGCAGGATAGGGATCTTAAAGGCCATCAACGCTAAATGCAATATTACGATTAACAATCTCAAAAAGATACGCTGCCTAGTTACAGCAGGAGGATGTAAGGGCAAATGTAGCATGCAATGCCCCAAAAGTTTTTTGTGCTTCCTCCCACACAACCGGATTAATACAATAGCAAACCCGTGGCGGATTTATTTCACCATGAATGATTCCAATCCTTTTCAGTTCTTTCAAGTGCTGGGATACGGTTGCCTGGGCTAGTTCGAGCTCATCAACCAGGTCACCACACACACACGCCTTCCTGGCAATCAACAATTGCAGGATCGCAACCCTGGCCGGGTGCGAGAATGCCTTGGCCAGATCCGCGATACGGTTCTGCTGCTCAGTGAATATTTCAGTCTTTGTTACGCCCATGCCGCAAATATAAGGCTCAATTTTTCAATTGCATTATTACGATAAGGTTTTTTCGGTTCGATTAAATCTATCGTATCTTTACGATTGATTTAATCATTTTTAATTCGATAAGATATGAACCTGATCATTTTGTTAACTATAACCATTTTAACCACTGCTGCGACTATGCCATCCGACCATCCTGACGACAAGAAATCCCTAAATCCCGAGCTAACCAGCTACATTAACACCATTAAAAAAGACTTCTCGAAGATACCTGAAGACCGCATCGCAGAACTTGACAAGATTGCCCTATTTATTCAAAAGCAAGTAGAAGCCGGGCAGCCTGTGCGACTGACTTATATTTGTACCCACAATTCCAGACGCAGCCATTTTGGACAGATTTGGGCAGCTACTGCCGCTGCCTACTATGATCTCCCCGATGTGATAACATATTCTGGCGGCACGGAGACCAGTGCGTTTAATGAAAGGGCGGTTGCTGCATGCGAAAGAGCCGGTTTTGATATTACAAAAACATCAGAAGGCAAAAACCCGGTCTATCATGTAAGCTATGCGGCTGATACAGAACCTTTGAAGGCATTTTCAAAGAAATATGATGACGCCAGTAATCCCCAAAATAACTTTTGCGCTATCATGACATGTTCGCAGGCTGATGAAGCTTGCCCAGTTGTGAAAGGTGCTGCTGCGCGAGTTGCCGTCCCTTATGATGACCCAAAAGAGTTTGACGGTACAGCGCAGGAGGCTGCAAAATATGACGAGCGTTGCAAGCAGATCGCGACAGAAACACTTTATGTCTTTTCAAAAATAAAAATTTAAGCTCAGGGCTAAAAGGAAGCCTTTTCAACATGCATTTTAAGTGAATCACTTTTCAGTAACACTTTTGTTGATGGGAGTGTGTTCAAGCCGATTAACACCTGGAAATCCTTACTTTGTCACCTCACTCACCAAAATGACAGGCGTGATATTGGTATAATTTTGAAAATCCGCACGAATGGCGTCTCTATTCGGCCCGATGGCCGCTTGATAATCGGTTATGCTTTTTACGTAGAATGTGCCAATAGCCATAAACGGCAGTGGTTGGTTGGGAATACCACTGGCAAGCCCTTTTTCAATGGTGTATTTAATCAAATTTGATCCTAAAAATCCTGCTACCATTGGCATGTGCTTCGTTTCATAATACTCCATATTAAAGGTTTTACCTTCGGCATAAGGGTACATGACGGAAACTTTAATCAAGCCTTTTTCACCAGCAGCCACGTTCTGCTTTTCCTGACCAAACGCTGCGAAACAAGTGGTCAAAAGGATCAACGATACAAATAGTTTTAATTTCATGGATAAGTTTTTTAAGTGAAATAATGTTCATTTTGAAAGAATAGCCCACAAATATCAACACAACGCCTTAATTTGCAAAACGCTATTTTCCGATGAAACCAATCGAAAAAAACGATTTGAAAGTATGGAATTAAGACAGCTCAAATATTTTTTGAAAGCCAAAGAGTTATTAAATTTCACAGAAGCTGCAAGGGCCTTGAACATTAGCCAAAGCACTTTATCTCAGCAGATTAAGCAGCTGGAAGATGAGTTAACCGTGCCTTTGTTTAACCGCATAGGAAAAAGGATTACACTTACGGAACCTGGTAAGCTATTTAGTGAATATGCTATGCAGAGTATAAATAGAGCTAATGAGGGACTATTGCTCTTACAGGATTTGAAAAATCTGAATATGGGAAAAGTCACGATTGGTGTTATTTACTCCATGCGAATTCTATTTGCCAAAATATTGGTACAGTTCGCAAGTCAATATCCAAATATCAAAATCCAGGTTGTATTTGGCACCACGAAAGACCTTCTCGAAAGACTTAATCTGCACCATTTTGATTTTATTTTGACGTTCCATGAAGAATTAAGGGAACCTCATTTAAAATATCAGACACTTTTAAAAGCAAATATGGTGTTGGTAACTGGCAGCAAATCACCGTTGTCCCAAAAAACCAATATATCCCTCCAGGAAGTGGCCGGGCTGCCAGTGGCTCTACCTTTCAGTGGTAGCAGTACGATCCAGTTTTTTGAGGACTCATTCGGGCAAAAAAATCTGGTGCCGAATATTTGTATGGAAATAAATGATATCCCTACTTTATTTGAAATTGTAAAAACAGGGCATTGGCATACCATATTGAGTGATACCAGTGTAAACGATCCCGATGTAGTGGGTATCCCTATTGATGGAAAAAACATGAGGCGAACCATCATGATTATTTCCCTCAGAGAAGCTTATGAAAAGAAAGCTGTGAAAAAGTTCTATGAGATGCTGGCCGAAATTTAAAGTTCTTACCTAGCTGCTCGCCACCTCGACAATGTTGTAAATCACGGTTATCTGGCAGTTGATTTTTCCTTTCTCCTATCCGGCTTTGTAATTGGTTTAATATTATTACCAGATTCCACGCGGCTCCGGCGGAGCCTCCTGGAAATCTCCAACCAACCAATCGGGAGGCCCCGCTGAGGCCAATGCCCTGAATGTATTATTTTTTTCTAGAAACAGGATGCCGCTCTGCGGCCCTGCGCAGCCAGGATTTCGATTTATCTATATTGTATCTCCAATTGAATAAATAGAGCGACATTGTAACATATGAAAGCAGCCGTCATACACCACGCAGGCTCCGCAGGCCAATTGATTCTGGAAGACCGTCCTTTGCCAGTGCCGCAGGCAGGGCAGGTTTTAATTAAAATAAAAGCATTCGGACTCAACCGCTCGGAGCTCATGACGCGCAAAGGCTACTCACCGAATGTGAAATTTCCCCGTATTCTTGGAATCGAATGTGTTGGAGAAGTAGAATTTGATCCATCCGGGGAAATGGAGAAAGGTCAGCAGGTGCTGGCGTTAATGGGTGGAATGGGCCGTGATTTTGATGGCAGTTATGCCGAATTTGCTGTTTTACCCAAACATTTGCTGCGTCCATTCAAAAGTAACCTCTTATGGCAGGTATTGGGCGCTATTCCAGAAATGTTCCAGACGGCGCACGGCTCACTGTATCTGGCCCTGGACGTTCGGAAGGGCGAAACCCTGCTTGTCAGAGGCGGGACTTCATCGGTGGGTATGCTCGCAATTCAAATGGCACACCGCGCGGGACTGACCGTAATTGCTACCACACGCAACGCCGGCAAAGCGCAGACATTATTGGATAATGGCGCTTCTCATGTGCTGATCGACGATGGTCATTTAAGAGAAAAAGTAAGCGAAATCTTCCCAAATGGGGTCGACAAAACATTGGAACTGGTCGGCACATCAACGTTGAAAGATTCGCTGGAATGTCTCAGGCCGGGCGGCACGGGTTGCATGACTGGCATGCTTTCGGAAAGCTGGACGGTACCCGATTTTGCACCGATGGAATTCATCCCGGCAACCGTACGGCTTACCATATACGACAGCGGACAACTTACGAGCCCGGCCCGGGATTTTCAGGAGTTTATCGATTCCATTGAAGCCGGCGAGATCCTGCTTCCGATCAGCAAAACCTTTCATTTAGAGGAAATCGTCGAAGCCCACGAGTTTATGGAAAGCAACCAGGGGGCGGGAAAAATTGTGGTTTTGACGGGATGATCATGAGGCGCATTGTTTCAAGATATCCGCCCCAGTAATTTACATCGCAATGCCTGTAAATTATCCGGAAACTTCCCGGCGGATTTATATAAATTGCCTTTTTAACCAAACGCCTCTCCGCATGACACCCACTACCTCCAACCCCAAAATCCACGAAGGCCGCAACCTGAAACGCTTCCGCGAAATGCTCGGGATCAAACAGGATTTCTTGGCGTTCGAACTCGGCGAAGACTGGAACCAGCAAAAAATATCTCTACTTGAACAGAGGGAAAAGATCGATTCTGAAATTCTGGAACAAGTTTCGGCTATTCTTAAAATCCCTGCCGAGGCGATTCGGAATTTTGATGAGGAGCAGGCGATTAATATTATTGCGAACACATTTAACGTTGAAAAAGACGCCTACATTGGGAATTCAAATGGAACCTTCCATATCAATCCAATCGAAAAGATCATCCAACTTCACGAAGACAAGATTGCGCTTTATGAGCGGATGTTGAAGGAGAAGGATGAGATGATGGGGCGGTTGGAGCGGTTGATTGAGGGGAGGTAGGTTGCATCCGCAGAGTCCATATTTTGATATTACTTTTGCACTCGTTATACACATACCACCTGACACAGCTATGGAAAGATTCAGAACTGAAAAATCACTTCAAGCCCTTGTTCGCTTCGGCAATCTTGGTGGCGGCAGCTTGAACAAAATGAAAGCGCTGAAACTGATTTGGCTCTCCGATCGATATCATTTAAGGCAATACGGCCGGACAATCACCGGAGACCAATATTTCGCCATGAAAAATGGCCCCGTAGCTTCCTGCACATTTGATTTGTTGAAAGGCTCTGGCGTCTCCTTTGATAGAGAAGCAATCCAAAACATTGCTAAGTATTTAACATTCAGCCAATATAACTACACAGTTCACGGAGAGGCTGACATGGATGCTTTTTCTGAAACAGATACAGAAGTAATTGATCTGATTTGGGAAAAATACAAACACTATGACCATTTCGCTCTATCAGAACTGTCCCACAACTTTCCTGAATGGATTCGCTACAAAGCAAACTTCGAGAACGCCGTAAAAGGCAGGTATGAAATCATCATGGATGATTTCTTTGTGAATGTGAACGATAAGATAGGCTTGTTCAATGACAGTGAAGAATTCCTAAACGAATCCAGAGAAATTTTCCTAGAATTCTCTGCTTAATCGGCCAGATGGAAGTTAGTTTTGAGGCCTTCTATCAGGTACTTAAGGAAAAAAGTATCCTTTATTTTTCGCTTAACTACCAAGGCAATCCCGATCGACATTATTATGTATTGCTTGACAAGGGCACCGAAGTCCTATTGTTTTCCGTATGCACTTCCAAGCTTGATACAATTTTGAATTTTGTTAAAAAGCGTAACCTCGATTATGACACGATTGTCTTTATCGAGAGCGAGCCGGATAATCCTTTCAGCAAGAATACCTACATTAATTGCAACAGCCCGGTTTCAATTCCTTATAGCGAGTTTAAAAAAATGTTTAAGGAAGGGAAAATAAAGTATAAGGACCAATTGGACGACCGGTATTTTGACCAAATCATCAATGGGATTTTAAAAAGTCGATTGGTGGAACGGAGGATTAAGAAGCTATTTTTGTGAAGAGGGTTTTCCTCGTTAGGCGTGTATAGGTAACTTACATAGCAAAGCCCGTAAATTATCCGGGAGGCGGGGACGAAATACTGTCGAATTTGGCGATTGAACCAATTATAGCACTCCGAAGACTAGAATCTGGAAAAGACAGTAATCAATAAAGCCCGAACTGAAAACTGGATTTACCATCATTACCCAACAATACATATACCTGCGAAATCTAGCTGTATTTGAGTATTCAAGTGGAATCAGTGCGTTTCCAGGGATATAAATGATGACTTATTAAAAAGCCTCGAACAACAGTCCGAGGCTTTACATATCGATGACAGCCCAACTAATCTACTTACTGGTATAAATGTGAACATTTGAAAGCCGTTGCCCGAGATGACGGACAGCACTTTCTAACTTTTCTGCTTGCTTGGCAGATGGGAATTTCTTCCCAGTAGCATATTGCCTCACCAGACTTCCATTAAGTCCGGACGCCTTCGCTATCTCAGTAATATTGAGAAAGCGGAACTCCTCAAAAAAGGCCGTCAGATCGTATTCAATTTTAAAGTTTATCTGATTTGCGTCCAGTCCATGGAAATCATGCAATAGGTTTTTCATATTCGATTCAAGTTTCTCCATATCAGAAGCCTGTTCTACGATTAGATTATCATCGTAAAGCACTCTCCCAAACAAAGAACCGTCTTGTCCTTCCACGATTAACTCAATATCATGGACAGGACTTGATGCGTCGTGGTTCATATTTCCATTTTTCCCGAAGTTTTGTTTGAGTTGCCTAACATCATGTTGTTGTTTTGGTTTACATTATATGTTCACAATTATCCTGCCTGAAAGCAGGCGAACTTGTCATTTCAAGCCCGCCTGTTTCAAAATGCCATTTAAAGTGCCTCTTGGTATTTCATCTTTTCCTTTATAGGAAACAGTTATTTTCCCCCTTTTTTCAGGATGAATATACTGCTGATGGCTCGTACCATTTTGCGACTTCAAATACCATCCGTCCTCTTTCAGGATTTCAAGTAATTGTCGTGCCGTCATGTCAAGGAACTTATGGATGAGCTCTGTTGCTATCCAATACAAAGGTAACATAATTGTTACTTATTGCAAATATTTATTTGTTGTTTATGTACCCGCTCAGAACCGGGCGTTATCCACAAGCTCTTTATAATCCTCAAAGGCACTGTAGTTGAAACCACTACTTTGCTGACAATCAGCTGAGGTGGTAACCGGTTTGTTTTCGTCGAGTCTTGGATGCACTTGCAGTTTGATAGCCATGATGATTTTTGGAGCTAAAATTCAAGTCCGACTACAGTCGATTACAATTGACTTGGAGAGTATGTACTGCACTTTGTATTGCGCAAGAAAAAGCACTTAACAAAATTTGCTAAGTGCTTCACAATCTTGTGGTCACGTAGGGATTAGAACCTACGCTATAACTTATTGATAATCAATGCCTAAATGTCGCTCAAAAGGGCTGCTCACCGACTGCTCACCTGATTTTAGGATTGGTGCAACCGATAGTCAAATATAAATATAACCGGCTTGCTGACAAGATATTACATCAAAAATCAAATGAAAAGGTCCAGGCCGGGCGACCGGTGCCATTCTAGTCGCTTTGGGCCCCCCACCATGGGCTCTTTTTAATGCTAATTTACGCTGGACCAACCATTGATAATGCCGGTCAAGTTTACCACCGACCAGCTCGCCGTCGGCGAGCCGACAAAAGTAAATGTCATTCTAATGTCACAAATCCAATCGCAATACCAGCTATTGATTTTGTTTCTTGTGCTGGCATAATAGAAATCTGCAAAGTCTCAATGCTGCTCAAATCAAACACGCTACTATCTGGGGTAGTCGCTAAAGCATAGGGCAAAAAGCCTGGATAAGGCCGCGGCAAGCTAACGAAATCTACTTTTTTGAGATCATCCAGCAAAACAGAATAAGCGCCATTTTTCGCTTCAATGTTCACTGTCGCTCCGAATACTGAACCGTCTTTTCCGATCAATGCCAGCTCAACCGCACAAGATTTTTGATTGAGCGAGTGACCGTAAAAGACCAGTTTTTTCTTACTCAAAAGATCTCCGGTGCGACCCGCTATTTTGTCCTTAAAATTGTATCGCATGGCATAATCTTCCGGTTTTTCAGGGCTGATATTTAGCACAGAAGTGCCATTATCGCTGGTTGAAGTTAATTGTGATGTTTTCAGATAAGGTCTTAACAACTGTTCATGGTCCGTACCTGCATTGAAAATAGTAACCAGAGCAGATTTCGGCAGAACACGCATTTGAAAAGTTGTTTCGTCGTCACTTTCAGTCGCATTGGTTATTTGCTCAGGGTAATGCTTTTCCGCTCCATTTTCCTCTATAATGATGTGATATTTAACAACTTCCCCATTCAATGCATTCACTGGAATTTTTGCCAGGTAATGATAGCCGCTTTCATGCGTAAGCTTGAAATCCGCAGACTGTCCCTCTTTCGACAAAACCCTCACTAGCGCTGCCTCCGTTTGTTTTAAAGAAACGATCTGAACTTTAATATCCACGCTCTGTCCTGCCGATACTTCCTGGATTGGCTTGTGAAGCACATAGGTTTTCTTCAATGTGGTTGACGGGGCAACAAACTCGTTGAGTGTGATATTTTTCCATTTGCTATCCGCATTGAATTTGCTTGAAACGCCTTTTTTGATCAACATATAAGTGCCTGGAGTGATGTCAAAGGTGTTGTTTGAAGATTTCGACGGAGGGTTAGTGTTTCCAGCATTCAATGGTTTAATCTCAAAATCATTGCCCAGATCCGGTAGCTGAACCGACATGGGCCATTTACGCCAATTGATGACAGCGAGCGTTTTATCCAGACTATTAAAACCAAAAGGATCTTCAAGCCAGATCCCATCAGGTAAAACTTCCAGCCGCCAGACGCCGCTTTCCAATTTATCCAGAAAATAGGCCCCTGTTCCTTCATACTTCACGATAGCAGAATTTCCGAAGCCGCTGATATGTTCCAATGAACCTGCATTCGGCGGAATTGTAGCTGTATTATTTGTGTAAATGAACTTTTCCTTCGTCACCAGTTCCGCCAGATCCTCACCATAACTTACTCTGAAATCGCTGAAAGAAGTATCTGCGGGGAATTTCCCGAAATCTTTATAAAGTGGAACATTGTGAAAAACTTCCGAGGCAATTTTCAGACTTAATGCTTTCTGTGGAGTGTAAACCAGGTTCATGTAATGCGTGTCGTACTCGGTGTTCGCATAGGCAAAAAACGTCGGGTCATAGGCGAAATGCGTAGCGAGCTGCATGCCAGCGGTGCGAAAACTGCGCGCCATAGCCGGATAAATGTAGGAACGCCCCACATCAGCCGCGTCAAACTCGTAAACGATCTTTGCCATTTTTTGAAACTTGGGATTGGCGGCAAAAGGGATGTTATAATCATCCACATTCGGGAGCAAATTTCCCATGATCTCGTGCTTGGACTGCAAACCGGTGGGATACCATTGAAACGTACCGCCTTGAATATCAGCATCAAAATAACCCTGAGCCAGGTGAATGCTGTGGCTGATGTTATAAAAGACCGGCTTTTTACAGCCGGTCTTTCGCATGGAAGTCACCATACCATTGATAAAAGCCGTCACTTCGCTTGCCTTTCTGCCATGCTGCGGCTCGTTACTGATCTCAAATGCGATTAGATCCGGCTCGTTTTTATAAGCAACGCCCGTGTAAGGATTAACATGATTGAGAAACTGAAACAGGTAATTTTGCTGCGCCTTTATGGCATCCGGATTGGTCAGACAGGCAGCTTTCCCATATTTCCGGGAAAAACCCGGCGTTTTCTCGTCCTTTTCCGGCCAGCCGTTTCCCCAGTAAGCAATGGGCGTAAGGACAAATTTAATCCCCCGCTCTTTCATCTTTTTCAAAGCATAATCCAGCGATTTTAAATGCTCGTTTTCCAGCAGATTTCCTAACGTATCGCTGATTTCTGTATCCCAGACATGGACACGGTATAAGTCGAAACCCAGCCGGGAAAAATGGTAAACGTCATCGTCTATTGCCTTTTCAGGATTTACATTCAGCTGCTTCGCAACACGGTAAGCATAAGCAAACGGAACCGTGTAATTCGCCCCGAAACCTTGTACTTCCTTGTTCGATGCTCCCCAGCGCATCACGCCATCTTTGTCAACATAGACATCGTTGGATTTCTGGGAAAAGGCGATTGGCCCGGCAAAAAGAAAGAATAATAGAAAGGTTTCAAAAAGCTTCATTTCAACAAAAAGTTAAAGGGCAAAAGTTAAATGGCTAAGATCTATAAGTTTAATGACGACTGAGTGGTTGACCATTGACTCAGGTCAAGTTGAACGAAAGCCGATGGCCGGGTGCTGACAGCCGACAGCTTATGTCAGTAACCCTTCGTTTGTTCAATTTTTCCTTCCCCTACATTAATCACATATTGCGGCACAGGGAAAAGCTCTGATGGTCCGTGCGTTACTTTTCCAGCTGCTTCCAATGCGGATGCCCACTTGCCGTGCCTTACAAGGTCGATTTTACGGATGCCTTCGAAGTAGAATTCCCAGCCACGTTCGCGCAAAATGGCGTCGTTGAATGCAACCTTGGATGCCGTAGCTGTGGCCGATAATGCTGCAATCCCGCCATGTTTGGCCCTTACTTCATTTACCAATCCAATCGATTCGGCAGTCGGGCCTGCTTGCTGATTAATGGCCTCAGCGAGCATTAGCAGTACATCTGCGTAACGCAGCACAGGTATGTCATTGCCTTGAAGATCTGCTCCGGGCGTTGATTCGTCAGGGTATTTTTTCAAAACCGGGCCGCGCATATTGGTTCGGTTTCTGGCTTTTCCTGATTTGTCGGTGTAAGTCGGGATGAGCAGATTTCTTCTTTTATCAGCCGGATCAAATGTGTCGTAAAACGCCCAGGTTGGACAAAACACGCCGCTCGGGCTCGCCCAGCCGCCGTTCACTTTGGTACTTTTAAAATCACCAGGCAGGCAATACATGACCAGCGCATTGAAATTTCCACCCGCCTCGCCGGTCGATAACGGGTCGCAATTCACAGCCCAAATTGTTTCTGAATTAACTTCCGATGATTCACGGAATAAGCCTGCATAATCTGTGACCAGGCTGTATTTGCCCAATGCGATCGTTGCTCTGGCTGCTTTTTCAGCTTCAGCCCAGTTTTTTTCATTGAGGTAAAGTCTTGTTAACATGCCCAGCGCCAATCCCTTATTAAACCTGCCATATTCCGACGGACTCAGCTCCAGATGTTCTGCCGCAAAACGCAGATCTTCCGAGATTGTGGAAACATAAGATTCCCTTGAAGGGCGCGTGAGATCACTTTCAGCATTCGTATTGATTTTCGATGCATCCAGAATGATGGGAACCGGGCCGTACATATGCAGCAGATAGTACATCGTCCAGGCGCGTCCCATGCGGGCTTCCGCCATAAATCTGTTCTTCGAGGCATCACTGAGCGTCGATTTTTCCACGTCCGCGATCACCTGCGTCATGCGGGTAATGTAGCGCACCTTTTCAAAGTGGCTTTGTTTGCCTTGCGTTTTCAGGAACGTAAAATCCCCTTTGCTGAAAAACTCCCAGAAACCGCCCCATTCGGTGAAAATGTTCATCTGATCAGTAGGCAGATCGAACATAGCCAAATGGCCGTATTCTGGACTAAAGAACATATTTTGATACTCCACATCACTATATCCCCATTTGGAACCGAAGGGTTTGTAAGCTTGCAATGCATAAAGTTCGAAATCTGCTTCCGTCTTTGGGAAATTGGCCGGAGAAAGCACGCCTGTCAGCACGGGATCAAAATTTTTCTCGCAGCCGCTGATCGACAGACTGGCCGCCAGGATGCTGGCAATGATTATCTTTTTCATTTGATTGAATGTCTGGATGTTAAAAATTAGCCTTTAAACCAAGTGATAGCGTGCGCACCATCGGATAAGGAGCCGGCCCGCCTTTGATCGAATTGGCCTGAATTTCAGGATCGACGCCTTTGAAGCCGGTCAGGATGAATGCATTCTGCACGTCAGCAAAAACCCGCACACTTTTGATGTATTTGGTCAACCCGCCGGAATTGATGGTGTAGCCCAATGTAATGTTACGGATGCGCATGAAATCCCTTTTCGCAAGCCTGGTATCCAGTCCTGCATCCAGCGCAATCGCTGCCTCGTTATATGCAGCGCCTGGCAATGTTCCGGCTGGATTTGCCGTGCTCCATGCGTCCTTAATCCGCTCCGTACCACTCTGATTTCCCGATAACAAACCCACCGGATCACCCCATAATGTTGTAAAATCATTGCCCCAAGCCCCATATTGGCCATACATGAACACGCTCAGATCAAATTTGCCATGGGTGAAATTGTTACCGAACCCGATGATCGCCTTGGGAATGCCCGAGTAACTTTTCACATCGTTGAAATCCAGTTTTCCGTCTCCATTGTTATCCACAAAAAGTGGGTTACCCGGCTTGCTTGCTCCGGCTGGCTGCCACGCGGGCACCTCCTGTCCAGCCTGCAAAATGCCATTGGTTTGATATACATAAATAATATCTCCGCCCACAGGATCATTCACATTGCCGTATTGCGCGGGTGGATCATTCGGGAAACGCTCTACCCATCGGTTTTTGAAATGCGTAACATTGAAAGTTGTATTCCAGCTAAAATTGTTGGTCTTAACATTCTCCGTATTCAAACTCACCTCAAAACCTTTACGACGCTGATGTCCGCCGTTGATGGGTGAAGTAGAGATAATGGACAATTGTTGCGTCGTCGCACTGCTCAGCAAGCGTGTGCGGTTCTCTGTAAAAACGTCAACAGAACCTGTAATGCGTTCTTTGAACAAACCAAAATCCAGACCTGCATTGAACGTCTTCGTGATCGGCCAGCGCAGGTTAGGGTTATCAAATGCTGTGAGGCGATAAGGAAAGTATACCACCGAGCCATTATTAAACGTAACTGCATTAGGATCAGCACCGTAAGCGCCATAAGCCACGCTACCCGGACGTTCGCCCGTGGTGCCGTAACTCGCGCGAAGTTTCAATGTGCTGATGGTTTTGAAATCCTGCATAAATGCCTCATTATTAATCTTCCAGCCCGCTGAAACCGATGGGAAATACTGGTATTTGTTATCCGGGAAAAACTTGTCGGCACCATCACGACGCACGGTCAGCGAAAGCAGGTAACGGTCCAGAAAATCGAAGTTGCTACGGATAAAAAATGAACGCAGCTTGTTGATGCCCCGGTAAGAACCAACGATTTTCGGGCCAGTGGCAGAACCCAGGTTATCCGTATTGATCGCGTCCTGCATATTGGAAGTTTCGACGCTGAAGCCGGAGAAATCTTCCAGGTACTGCCCCACACCCGTCACTACATCGAGATTGAGCCAGTCGCCGAACGATTTTTTGTAGGACATGGTCGCTTCCATTGTCTGGTTTTGTCTGCGTGTTTCGGCCAGAGAAGCCCTCGCCCTGTAAAGTTGTCCCCAGAAAACGGTCACCGGAATGTAAAAGTCACGCACTGAATATTCGCTGTTATTGCCGTATAGCAACTTGGCAGTCAATGTATTTGGAATGATATCGATGTCCAGCGACGTGTTCGCAAGCAAACCTTGTGCCTTGGTTTTGTCTTTGATATTTAATAACGAAACAGGATTTCCGGTTACTGCAAACTGGCTGAAAGTGCCATCTGTGTTGTAAACCGGAACATTGGAAGGATACGCCAATGCGGCCTGCAAAGCATTGAAACCCTGGTTACCCGAACCGCCCGCTTGCCAGCCAGCCTGCGGATTGGTGTAAGCATTGCGGTTCGCATTCACATTTACATTAAGCCTGAATATTTTACTCAAAACAAAAGACACATTCAATCTGCCTGAAAAACGTGTCAGATCCGACTTTTTTATCGATCCAACCTGATTGAAATAATTTCCCGAGAAGAAGTAAGTTGCTTTTTCGGTGCCGCCGTTGACGCTCACATTGTGGTTATCCACGCTTCCTGCACGTAAAACCTGGCCCAGCCAGTCCGTTCCAACTCCCGCGCTTTGAATTTCCTGATCCGTGAATTTCTGCGTGTAACCGGTCAGGTCGGAAGCTACATTGCCAAAAGGTGCCATGTTCCTGTCCGCCTGGTATTTATCTTTACTCAGCTGATTGTAATACAGCATATAATCGCCTGCTTTCAGCGGTTTGAGATAGGGCATATTTCTTGAAAAAGATTGGCTGCCGTCGTAACTCACACTCATCCTGCCTGCTTTTCCTTTTTTGGTAGTAATGATCATTACCCCATTTGCGGCAGACACACCATAGATCGCGGCACTTGCATCTTTCAAAAATTCGATGGATTCAATGTCATTGGGATTCAAACCAGCTAACCCGCCGCGGTTAACGCCTTGAATTTCAACAGAACCATTTCCCGGCTCCATGCTGCTGCTTGGAAGTACAACGCCATCGATTACCAATAACGGATCGCCTTTTCCACGGATTGATACTGAAATATTCCCTCCCGGCTGTGAGCTTTGCTGCGTCACCTGCAAGCCCGCCGCACGGCCAAAAAGTAGTTCCGAAACATTATTATTAGCTGAGGTTGGGATTTTGGTAGGATCCACTTTCGCGATGGCAGTGGTCAGGTTTCGCTTTGCCGTTGTACCATAACCTACAACTACCACTTCATCCAGATTCTGCGTATCCGCAGCCAGCTTGATATCGATTGTCGTACGGTTCGCAATAGCGATTTCCTGCTTGATATAACCTATAAAAGAATAAACAAGAACCTGATCTGCGCCCGACGCTGCGGGCACATTCAGCGAATAATCACCGTTCTGATCGGTAGAAGTTCCACTGTTATTTCCCTTTAACACCACGTTCACCCCCGGCAGCCCACCGCCGGAATTATCAGTCACTTTTCCTTTTACAACCGCCTGCTGAGCGAAAAGAAACGTGCAGGAAGTCATCAGGAAAATCTGCAGTAGCAGTAATTTTTTCTTCATCGGATGATGGATTAAGTTTAGATTTTTCATTGTAATTTCATGGTTGCAAGGTAGATCGGCCGCTCAACTTCGATTAGAAATAATCGGACGCAAAGCGATAATTTTCTGACATTTGTCTGGCATTAATTATATTTTTTGTTCAAAAAGTCAGTTTTTTACTCCAAAAAAGAATGAATCGGGCCGGTAGGATCAGCAGAACGTGGGGGATTATTTTCTTTTTAATAATGGCATGTCTGCATGCGCGTGGACAGGAAAAATTCTTCAACTCGCTGTCCATCCGAGAAGGCTTACCGACCAACCTTATCAATGCAGTTGCGCAGGACCGGAATAACTTCATCTGGATCGCCACAAGCGACGGATTAGCCCGGTACGACGGCTATCATTTCAGGATTTTCAAAAAGGGAGAGACGGTCGGCTCCATTCCCAGCAACGGCGTGCAGGCGATCTATGCCGACGGGGACGATCTCTGGATCGGGACGGGAAAAGGCTTATGCAAAATCAATACGATTACTTTCAAAATCACCCGAACTGTAACCGGAACGAATACCAATATACGCTGTATTTCAAAAGATCGGAATGGTCAGCTTTGGCTTGGCACAATTACTGGGCTTTTAAAATACAACCTGAAAAACGGAACATTCAAAACTTACACCAAGCAAAACAGCCAGCTCAGTCACAACACAGTTCGAACGATGTTTCAGGATAAAAAGGGAACATTATGGGTCGGCACTTATGACGGGCTGAATAAGCTCAATCCGCAAACGGAAACTTTCACGGTTTTTGACCTCAAAAGAAAAGGCACTTCTGCATTAAAAAACAACCTGATCTGCGACATTAAGCCGGTTGCGGAAATCGATTCGCTGATTTGGGTCGGTACGGATACCGGACTTTGCAGGTTTAACATCATTACGGGAACCAATGAAAATCAAAGTGACCAGATTAAATTAAGTAATGATGTTGTAAAGGCAATTTATACCGATAAGGACCGCAATGTGTGGCTGGGCACTGATTTTGGCTTAAATGTTTATGATCCGTTGAGTGGCAAAAACGAGCGCTATTTTCATAATCCGCAGTCGCCCTACTCGATTGCGAACAATGTGATCTGGCAAATATTTGAAGATCAGGCTGGCGTGCTCTGGTTTGTGACTTCCAATGGGATCAGCAAGATCAATCAGCTTGATAATCTTTACCAATATCACCGGGTTACGCAGCAATTGGGTGAACAAACGATTGGCAATCAGGTCAAATCATTCCTTGTCAGCAAAACGGGCGTTTACTGGATCGGGACATTGCATGGTGTGATCCGCTATGATCCAAAAACACTGCAAAGCCGGAAATTCGACATTGATTCTCCTGAAAAAAGCCGGCTGCTGATCAACAATGTTACCATTTTGCATGAAGGCCGCGACGGACGCATCTGGATCGGAACGGTTGCGGGGATTAATGTTTGGGATGACGAAAAGGAGGTTATGCAAGCAGTTACTGCTAATAAGACCAACGGGCTTGCATCCAATTACATCAATAATTTCGTCGAAACCCCGGATGGTTCTTTGCTGGTAGGTACCTGGGAAGGTGGGATTTTTCGGGTAAATGGTGATCTGAATCCACTCGAAAATTTGCGCTTTCAGCTGATCTCCAAGATTGAAACGGAGAAGTTTTTCTATGGAGCCGGATCGTTGTGGTTGATCGAATTTGACGAGCTTTTTAAACTGGATCTTAAAACATTTGAAAAGAGAAAAGTAACGTCGTTCGCCCGTGTTGCCGACCGTAAGACGGTGAATAGCTTATTTCTAGCCAAAAGCGGGATCATCTGGGCGGCGACTCAAAATGGTCTGGTCGAATATAATCCGAAAACGGAGAAAGCATTTTTTCATGCAATCCCAAACTACAACATTGCCAGAACTACGATTACGGAGGATAGAAACGGCAATATATGGACCGCCACCAATGCTGCCCTTGAAAAATTCACCGCTACTGAAAAACGTGTCGAATTTTATCCGCTCAACAAAAATTTGCCACTTAAAAGCTTCTATGCGGGTTGCGTAGCAAGATCGGCCTCCGGAGAATTATTTTTTGGCGGCGATAACGGATATATTTCGTTCTCGCCGGAGAAAGCGATCGCAAACGGATATCAGCCTAAGATTTTCCTAACCAATTTATTGCTGAATAACCAGCCTGTCGAAATCGGGGAAAAGATCAATGATCGGGTGATCCTGGACCGGGACATTTCATTTGCGCAAGCCATTGAGCTGGATTACGGGCAGCGTTCTATCGAATTGCAGTTTGCAGCGCTGCATTTCTGGCAGCCGGAGGTGAATAACTACTCATACAAACTGGAACGCGCCGATGAAAACTGGACGACGACTTCCGGGGAGAAGAATTTTGCGGTATACTCCAATCTTTCGCCCGGAACGTACATTTTTAAAGTAAAAGGGACTAACAATAACGGGATATGGAGCCATGAGACCAGCACGACAAAGATCACCATTAACCCGCCGTTTTTTCTGAGTAAAGGGTTTCTCGCATTATATCTGCTACTGATCGCTGCCGGGGTTTATTTTGGACTAAAAGTCTATTCGGGCCGGATTAAGCTGGAAAATGAGTTAAAAATCAGTAAGCTGGAAATCGCGCACGCCGAGGAAATTGAGCAGACTAAAGAGCAGTTTTTCACCAATATCTCCCACGAACTCCGCACGCCCATCAGTCTGATCTTGCCTCCTATTCACCAGATTATGAGGGATGGAAAACTGAATGCAGATAATTTCAAACTGATTTCACTGGCCGAAAAAAATTCGCACCGACTACTTCGCGTCGTAAACCAGATATTGGATTTCAAAAAAATGCAGAGCGACACGCTTTATCTGAACATCACCAAAGTAGAAATTGTGAGTTTGCTGCATGAGCTTTATTCCCACTTTGCCGATAAGGCTGCGAGGCATGAAATCGACTATACATTTACGAGCAATACGCCGGAATTCGAAATATTTGCCGATGTTGAAAAGGTGGAAACAATGGTGCTTAATCTGCTTTCGAATGCATTTAAGTTTACGCCAAAAGGTGGGACGATCCAGCTAAGCATTGAAATTGTAACCGCTGCTAATGTTTCTGACGAGGTGGTGCAAATATGCATTTCAGATACGGGAACGGGCATTTCAACCGACGACCAGGCACGTATTTTCGAACGCTTTTACCAGACTACCGAGTCCAGAAAAAGGGAAATGGGCTCGGGGATTGGGCTTGCGCTTACGCTGGAGTACGTAAAAATGCATCAGGGCGAGATAACCCTCGACAGCGAGCCGGGTAAAGGAAGTATTTTCACTGTTCTGCTGCCAAAAGGGAATGCGGATAAGCTTCTTGCTCAGGTCAGCGAAATGGACACTTACCCCGTTTTTAATGCTGCGTTGGCAAACTCGAACAAAACTGAAACATTACTACCTGGATCCGAAAAGCCGTTGCTGCTGATCGTGGAGGATAACCCGGATATGGTCGATTTCATCCGCATTAGTCTGAATGAAAAATACCGTTTCGTGATCGCTGGGGATGGTGAAGAAGGTTTGAGAAAAGCCTCAGAATTCCTGCCAGATGTAATCATTTCCGACATTATGATGCCGGTTATGGATGGACTGACCTTTTGTAAATCAATCAAAAGCAATCCGAAAACCAGTCAGCTGTCTGTAATTCTGCTGACGGCCAGAAGTTTGACTTCCCAGAAAATTGAAGGAATCAGAGTAGGAGCCGACGCTTACATTACCAAACCATTTGACATTGAACTACTTTACGCACAAATTGGTAATCTTTTACATCGAAAAAAAGAACTTACAACCTACTTCCGGCATGAGCTGATCGTGACACCGGCCCCCGAAGATGGCAAGGAAAATATGGACGACAAATTTGTCAAAAAGGTGATGAGTGTTATCGAAGCGCACATTTCCGATCCCGATTTCACTGTGGAAATTCTGGGTTCTGAGATTGGTATGAGCTCGGCGCATTTATCCAGAAAACTTAAATCACTGACCCAGTTCTCGGCCAACGAAATCATTAAAAAATACCGCATCAAAAAAGCGTCCCTACTTCTTGAAAATAGGGAAGGGAATATTTCCGAAGTAATGTATGACGTTGGGTTTTCGAATCTCTCCTATTTCTCGAAATGCTTCCGGGAGGAGTTTGGAGTGACGCCGAAGGAGTATGTGAAGAAGGAAGGAAGGAAGTTTAATATCGACATTTCGGCCCGGTAACTTACATTACAACACCCGTAAATTATCCGGAAACTTCCCGCCGGATTTATATAAATTGCCTTTTTAACAAAACACCTTCCGCATGACATCCACTACCTCCAATCCCAAAATCCACGAAGGCCGCAACCTTAAACGCTTCCGCGAAATGCTCGGAATTAAGCAGGATTTCCTTGCGTTCGAGCTCGGCGAAGACTGGAATCAGCAGAAGATATCTTTACTCGAACAAAGGGAAAAGATCGATTCTGATATTTTGGAGCAAGTTTCGGCTATTCTTAAAATCCCGGCGGAGGCGATTCGGAATTTTGATGAGGAGCAGGCAATTAATGTTATTTCCAATACATTCCACGACGGAGCTTTTATAGGAAGTTCAGAAATAACTTACCATAACAATCCACTTGCCGAAATAAAGAAGTTGCATGAAGATAAAATGGAGCTTTATGAGCGGATGTTGAAGGAGAAGGATGAGATGATGGGGCGGTTGGAGCGGTTGATTGGGGGGAGGTAGGTTTATATGGCGATGATTGAATAACAACAGAAAGGTAAAAAAATACTTTCAGTCTTAAACTGACTATCAAATAGGAGGGGATTGTACGTAAACCCCAATAATGGCGTAAACGCAGATGGATATAGCGCAAAGCTGATAGAAATATCAATGATAACACTTCTATCAGCTATTTTACAAAGATACGGGAGAGCTCTGTATTAACCCATTGAATGGAACCCTACCTTGTTTCCTTCTGTGTCGATAAAAAGTGCAATAAAGCCCCTGTTGTCACCAATAGCAGTTTTCGGCAGAATAACTGTTCCACCGGCACTTTCTACTCTGCCTAATGGAACTGAAAGGTCATTTCCGCCATCTAAGTAAACAGTTGTGCCAGTCATTGCAGGAACAAAGTTTTCGCCGCTAGCAATTGCTCCGCCAAATCCGCCTTGTTGTGGATCAGACGGTAAATAGGCATATTGCATATGAGGATTAGGGTCTTCATGAATTTGAGCATCTAACACTGTAGCATAAAATGCTTTTGCTCTAGCGAAATCTGTTGCCGGGATTTCAAACCAATTTAGAGTATTTACCATGTTTATTAAATTTTATTTGTTTTTGTCGGTTTTTAATTAATTTGGTGCGACTTCATAAATAGTGTTTATATTACCTTTTGTTGCTTTTGAATAAGAACAAATTGATTTAGTGGCTTCTACCAGTTTTTTCGCCGTATCGTAGTCTACATCATTTATTTTAATTAGAAGATGGGCTCCAAGATCATAATTACCGTCTGAATGCAATACACCAATTTTAGCCGTCACAGTAACGTCTCCAATTTTAACTTTTTCGATTCCTGCGGCAATTGTTAAACTAGTACCAAAACAAGCCGACCAAGCTGCCGCGAAGAGTTGTTCTGGATTGGTTGCTCCACCAGCTCCGCCCATTTCTTTGGGAAATCTGATGTCTAAATCCAATAAACCATCTGATGATTTTGCGTGACCGTTTCGACCTGCTAACGTTGTCACTTCTGCTTCATAAATTTTTTCCATTTTTTGAATTTTAATTAATTAGTATTTATTTGAACTTGAATGCCTTGTTTGCGAAGCGTAGGTAAGAACGCATTGTTTACTCTAACACAACCAAGCACATTGGTGTCAAAAAATAGTTTGTGATCATCAATCATATACGACTCCTGAATCCCTCCTCCATAGATGCCTGCATTGTTAATAATCACATCTATTTTGCCGTTTGTTTTTGAAAGAATTAGCGATTTAGCCTCTGTACTTTGTTTTTCCCATTCGTGTTTCTCATGGTAGCATAAACAGTATGTTTATGTTCTGCAAGAAGTTTGGCGGTAATATTGCCAACGCCTGTGCTTGCTCCTGTAATCAGAATGTTTTTATTTGATATATCTATTAGTATTAATTAATCTTGTACTTCAAATATCAAGTGTTAATATTTTTCAGACAAGTAGGGCAATTAATCTAAGTAAGTATGAAAAAAGATACTGTTATTGATAATCAGGAGGTTAAAAACAAAGAATTAATTGTTTTTGATGAAAATACATGCCCGGTAACCTCAACAATGCAAGTTTTGGGCGGTAAATGGAAACCAATTCTCATCAATGCTATTTATTTTACCTCACCAGCGAGGTTCGGAGAACTAAGACGAAGTGTGAAAGGAATTAATCAATCAATGCTCACTTCACAACTTCGTGAACTGGAAGATGACGGGATCATTAGCAGGAAAATCTATGCTGAAATTCCACCGCGAGTAGAATACACACTAACCGAATTTGGGTTAACACTTTCGCCGATTTTGCAATCAATGGCTAAGTGGGGAAATGAGTATAGAATAAAGAAGCAAAAGGTGTAAAGCACTAAAATTTCTAACCCTTAACTGTACGTAGAGTTCAGCAGGGTTCTAACGCGTAGGATATATTAACACCCAATCTTTAAACCGCTAGATCCAGTAACCGGGATGATAAAGGTATTGAGTGAAGAATAACCTAATACGAACGGCACCTTAGCCGAAGCATATAGATTTTGTCTATGGGCTTTAACTGAAAAATTATACGGTGGTTTTTACGTACTCTGATAATATCCGAAAAGTAGCAAATTGTGCGTCACAAGGTGCCGTATATAACAAATTGGTGTTCTTACATCACGTTAAACCGTACTTTTCAAGTGTTTACTTCCATCCCTATGTTTCCCCAATTTTGTTATAAAATCCGTTGATTCTGTTAGATCTGCTTTTTGAAAGTTGCACAACTTTGCAATACAAAAACAGAACATTATTAAAATTGTAATAACTGGTTCGCTAGGAAATATTGGTAAACCCTTATCAGAAGAATTAATCCAACCGCCTCTGAAAGCGGCATTCCAACCGTTCAAATGCTTGCCGAAAAACTGGGTATGTCGGCAAGCTATCTCAGCGATATGCTGCGCTCTTTGACAGGAGAAAATGCCCAGCACCATATTCAGGAAAAACTCGTGGAAAAAGCGAAGGAAAGACTTTCAACTTCCAACTTGTCCGTATCTGAAATCGCCTATGAACTGGGATTTGAATACCCTCAGTCTTTCAGCCGCCTGTTCGAAACAAAAACAAGCCTTTCCACACTTGCTTTCAGGCAATCATTTTGTCTAGGATATAAAACGCCTCCCCAATATTGGGGATGGTGGATCATTTCATAATTCTTTAATTTTGAGCAGGACTAAAACTGGAAGAATTTGAGACCCTTTACACTAGCCAATACTATTATAGTGTACGGGTCAGTGAATATCGTTTAGCAGGCCATATCGCTGTTGAACCCAAACTCGGAAGCTTTGCCTTCAAACCGTATCTGGAATTTGCATAACCTGCCCACAAGCAGAATTTTTTTGAGTGAGGCTGTCAACATGTCGGTCATATCCATCGTTTTTTTTTACAATAGCGTCAACTGATCTAGTATATCATCCTCTAATTCAGTCATTAAGACCTTCTTAACTCACGGGCCAATTAATACTTAAATTATTCAACCAAACGCCAAAGCTAATGAAAACGCAAACAATCACCCTTGCCCTGTTGCTAATGAAAACCGTCTCTTTTGCCCAGACTAATTTGCTTGACGAGTTTCCGGCGATGATGAAAGCCCGCAATGCCGACCCAATAAACTGGCTTCATACCCATACTACGCCAGACATGACGTTCATCGCCGGACATGACGGATCGCTTCAAAATAAGGACTGGATGATGGGACTTTTGAAATCTCAGAAAAGTCATCAGACGGAGATTACGAACCTCAAAGTCCATCAGGCGGGTGACCTGGCCGTAGCAACGGGTATCAGTACCATTACCATCGTCGCATTGGATGGAGGTAAAACCAGCACCTATAAGGATGCCTTCACGTATACCCTGCGCTGGATGAAAGAGGGCCTTGATTCAGTACCCAAATGGATGATGACGAATATACATCATACCAAAATAGAATATAAATAAATCCCAAACCAACCATACGCACTAGCTGATAGTTGCTTTTGCCCGGAATTATGCCACCCAATCAACAGACTCTGCCAAAGTCAAGTCGATTTGCTTTACTTTCATTCTTGGAATTCTTGATGCAGGCAACCTTCTTGAAATATCCATGGTAAACTTACGCTCGCCGGCAACTGGCACATCCACTTCAAAGGAAGCTTTCATTGCATAGTATGCAATGTCAATTTTTTGATCAGCAAAATATTTCCAAATCTGGCCATTGGCGTGGCCATTACTTGCATAGGAAGCGTAAAGGTCGAGCTGTCAGCCGAACGGATCGTGATGGGTTTTTCCTAGACATCTTCAATGACTTTTACCTAGCCAATGTAAATGGTGTAGTTTAGGCGTCGGGTCTAGATTTCTACCGGCAGTGGGTTATAAATCGTGATTTTGCTTATCAATTTGATTCGTTCGGCATCAATATTCGATGCTCTCAAGAGGCGTTGATATTGTTCGTCTGAAACTTGATGCATATCTGTCTGTCAAGTTTGATGTTCGCCGTGTTTGACGACCAAAGAGTAAAAAAATCTTTTGCGGATATTCTAACTAATTTTTTAATAGGTTTAGTAGTAGTCAAATCTATTGCAACTTTTATTGCAACAAAAACAAAAAAGACCTAGCAAATTTTGCTTAAGTCTTTGATTTTGAAGTGGTCACGTAGGGATTCGAACGGCACCGGCCGCCCGGCCCAAACCTCCTGATCCATAGTCAGCCTGGACAGAAAACAAAAAAGCGCCAATCATGCGAAAGGCGCCTTAGTTGTGGTCACGTAGGGATTCGAACCCCAAACCTCCTGATCCGTAGTCAGGTGCTCTATCCAATTGAGCTACGCAACCATTTCCCGAACGGGACTGCAAAGATAGATAATGTGCTTTGTTAGAGCAAGGCGAGATTGAGGAAAAATTAATAAAATACGCCCCATCGCATCAATACCCCTTAAAATCAGCCTTTTTCTTTTGCAAAAAAGATGAAATCCCTTCCCTCGCATCTTGGCTTTCAAATAAAATATCCTGATTAACACGCTCAAATTCCTGCATTCTTGCCAGATCGGATTGGAAAGATTGGTTCAAAACTTTCTTGATCATGCCAATTGCCAGCGTTGGGGCGGACTGATAGTATGTTGTCAGTTTTTCGATTTCACCGTCTAGTTCTGCAGCAGGAACAGCTTTGTTGATCAATCCTATTTGTGCTGCCTCAGTAGCGGATACTTTTCGGCCGGTTGTGGCTAGTTCGAATGCTTTTGCGGCTCCCACTAATCTTGGCAGAAAGAATGTTGCTCCCGCATCGGGCATTAACCCGATTTGGACGAAAAGTAAACTCAGATAAGATTCTTCGCTGGCGATGATCATATCGCAGGCTAATGCAAGCGAGCAACCCGCACCTACAGCCAGGCCATTTAAGCGACAAATTACTGGCTTTGGAATTTCGCGGATCGCATCGATCATCGGTTCGTAAAACTCCTCCAATGTTTCGGATGCCGTTTTTTTACTTTCAGTTGCTTCTTTCAAATCGGCTCCGGAACAAAAGGCTTTATCGCCTGCGCCGGTGATGACCACGACCCGGACGGTTTCGTCGGCATGCGCAACCAGCACGGCCTGGGTAATTTCACGGATCAGCTCCGGATTTAACGCATGGTAAACCTGCGGACGGTTTAGCGTGATCCGCGCGATTCCCTGCTGGCTTTTATATAGGATATGCTGATACATCGGACGAAGTGTTTGTATCAAAAGAAAAAATAAATGGTCATACTACTTACCAGGATGCCCGAAATAAAACCTCCCAGAATTTGTGCAGGGGTGTGGGCATTCATCTGAAGACGCGCGCTAAGTACGAAGCCGCCAATTAATAGCGTTGCCAGTATTGGGGCCAGCAATGCTACTTCGTCAAACCGGATCAGCAGTCCGGCCAAAATGCCAAGTGAACCGCCAATGCCGGCTGCATGGGCACTGATTTTCCAGAAATAACTGATGATTGTAATGATAGCCAGAGATAGGGTCGCACTGCCGAGGATGACGGAAATCTGAGGAGCCAGCTCACCAATTGGCTGTAACTGCCAGCCAAACAGGTAGGTTGCGAGTCCGTAGATAATGGTACACGCGAGAAAAGGTATCCGACGTTCCTCAATATTGTCAACATGCAAGCTGCTGATGACACCCATTTTTTTGAAATAATAAATAACTACCGTTGGTGCGATGAAGGTGTTTATAAACAAAAGCAACAAAAGGCTTCCCAATGCCGGTAATTCAAATGCACTCACGCCGACGAGGTCGGGGGACAATAAAAACAGTAATGCGAAGAGGTAGGTGGTAAGGATCAGCGGGTGGAAAGCTACTGACAATATTAGGGCAAGTCGGTTATTCAAAACAGCGGTTTTATCTGAGTATGGAAAACAAAATTAAGCTGAAATCCATACTGTACAAGGCTGATCGCTGCCAGAAAAGTAAGTTGCAGCCCTTAAATAGGTTTTAATAGGGTAATTTGTAATTTTGCGCCTCATTCGAAAAACCCGTTTTGGGTTTTATTATTGACATTTAGATTGAATTGACAAGAACATGGGACCGTTGCAAATCAAGGAAATATTACAAACTGCTCCTGAAAACCAGGCTGTAACATTAAAGGGCTGGGTAAGAACAAAGAGGGAAAGCAAGAATGCAATTTTCATCGCACTGAATGACGGGTCCACCATTCATAATATACAGGCCGTAGCCGAGCCAGGACAATTTTCACCCGAACTGCTTCTGTCGGTTACCACCGGCGCCTGCCTTAAAATAGAGGGTCAACTTGTCGAATCACAGGGATCTGGTCAAACGGTTGAAGTGAAAATTACGGATATCCTCGTTTACGGTGCCGCCGATCCCGACGCTTATCCATTGCAGCCAAAAAAACATTCACTGGAATTTTTGCGCGAGATCGCCCATTTGCGTCCGCGTACCAATACTTTCAGCGCCATTTTGCGGATTCGCCACGTGCTGGCTTTTGCTGTGCATCAATATTATAACGATAACGGCTTTTTTTATCTGCATACGCCTGTAATTACCGCTTCGGATGCGGAAGGAGCGGGCGAAATGTTCAGGGTTACTACATTGGATCTGAATAAATTGCCAAGAACAGAAGACGGGGCAATCAACTTTAAGGAAGACTTTTTTGGTCGTGAAGCCAATCTTACCGTTTCAGGACAATTGGAAGGGGAATTGGGTGCGATGGCGCTTTCGAAGATTTATACTTTCGGGCCCACATTCCGGGCTGAGAATTCCAATACGACACGGCATTTGGCAGAATTCTGGATGATTGAACCGGAAATGGCTTTTTTCGAGCTGGAAGATAACATGGACCTCGCCGAGGATTTTGTAAAAAAGGTAATTGCATATGCATTGGAGCATTGCAAAGACGATCTTAACTTTTTGCAAAGCAGACTGGCAGAAGAGGAAAAGAACAAACCACAAAACGAACGTTCGATACCGCTTCTTGAAAAACTAAGTTTTGTGGTAGACAATCCTTTCGAGCGTCTGACTTATACCGAAGCCATTGATATTTTATTAAAATCAAAACCACATAAAGAGAAAAAATTCCAATATCCGGTAGGGTGGGGCATCGATCTTTCCAGCGAGCACGAGCGCTATCTGGTTGAAAAACACTTTAAAAAACCGGTAATCCTGACCAATTACCCGCGTGAGATTAAGTCATTTTATATGAAGCTGGACGAGGATGGAAAAACGGTGCGTGCGATGGACGTCCTTTTCCCGGGAATTGGAGAAATCATTGGAGGCAGTCAGCGTGAAGATAACTACGAGAAATTGCTGGAACGTGTTCACGAAGTCGGTATTGACCCCCAAACTATTTGGTGGTATCTCGAAACCCGCAAGTTCGGCACGGCGCCCCATTCTGGGTTTGGATTGGGTTTTGAGCGTTTGGTGCAATTCGTGACCGGCATGGGGAACATCCGGGATGTGATTCCTTTCCCGAGGTATCCGAAAAGCGCGGAGTTTTAAAAGTTAAAATAAATGCCCAGGCGATATTCTATTGCCTGGGCATTCTCTGTAATACGGCACTATGTTCCTACGCCGCCTTCATTGCCGCCATATTCTGGCAAAAAAGCATAAGATCACGAAATGTGTAGAAGATATCCAGCTTGCGCGGGTTGTGGCCAGCTTCCAGCTCATAACTTTGAAAACCGCTGTAAATCTCCCAAAGATGCTCGGCCATTTCGGCAGGCGTGTTGAGCTCAAATAACTGTTGCAATTGCTGGCGGTACGCCAAGCACATCGAATCCGGAGATTCGGCAGAGTGTGTTTGTTGGTTCATTTTGCATTTTATTTTGGGATGGGAAAAAATTAAAAATGCCCTGTCTTAGGTGTCCCGCGCCTATGCAAAGGCGCCCAGGAGCTTTCGCTTGATCCACACCGTAACAGGGCAATACTTACTAGATTTTTCATTTTGCATATATTTAAATTGGGAGTGCGAATATGCAGATTTTGTGAGGAGAAATGCAAATTGGGGTAGGGGGAGATTTGGAAGCCGGATATGGTTAGTTCATCCATTTGCACACCGAAACGACTTTGTGACTATTTATCTACCTTTACAGCATGTTCTACAGACGAAAAATCATATTGGCCTTACTGCAAGCTTTTGAGGGGCATTTGCCCAAAATATCCCTGCAGAAGCTGCTTTTCCTTTTTACCGAGAGGCAATCAAAGCGCGATTATGACTTTGTTCCCTACAAATACGGGTGTTACTCCTTTTCCGCTAATGCCGACCTAGTGGCTATGGTTGGACACGGTCAATTATCGGAAGACCAGGCAAGCTATACTAAAATTGGATCCGAGAATTACGTTAAGCTGCTGAATGAGAAGGATAAGAAAATCTTAATTGATATTAAGAACTCATATAGCAAGCTAACGACAAATTCACTGATTAGACTGACCTATTTAAACTATCAATATTATTCAATCAACAGTGTCAAAGCGAAGGAAATTCTCACTGATGAACAGTATCAGAGTGTTTTAAAGGCAAAACCTGTTAATGATAAGACGATTTTGTATACCATTGGATATGAGGGGATATCTTTGGAGGAATACCTTAATCGACTTATAAAGAATGACGTAAAGGTGTTGGTTGATGTTAGAAATAATCCATTGAGCATGAAGTTTGGGTTTTCTAAAAAGCAATTAAAAGCTTTTTGCGAGAATTTAGGGATTGATTACGTGCATATTCCCGAAGTCGGAATCCAATCTGACCAAAGACAAGAACTTAATACTCAGAAAGACTACGACAATCTGTTTGAAATTTACAAAAAACAGAATTTGCAAAAGACAATAAGCCAGCAACAGGAAATTCTCCGATTATTGAAGGAAAAGAAGCGAATTGCACTAACTTGTTTTGAATCAAACATTTGCCAGTGCCACAGAAAACATTTAGCAGAAGCAATTATCAATTTACCCGAATGGAGCTTTGAATTAAAACACATCTAGAATGGCACTAACGAAGGTTTTGATCGCGGTCAAAACTTATCCCACACTATCAAATAAATATGATGAATTGGTCTGCACTGCGGGTTTTCTAGAAGATGGAAGCTGGATCAGAATTTATCCGATACCATTTCGAAAGCTTGAATATGACAAGCAATACAGTAAATATGACTGGATTGAGATTGATCTAGAAAAAAATAACTCGGATTTCCGATTAGAAAGTTACAAGCCGAAATCGATTGATGCTGCATTCAATATTGTAGGTAATATTGAATCCGAGAATGGTACCTGGCGGTTAAGAAAAGAGATTGTGCTTAGGAATGTTCATACGAATATGACGACACTGATCGCAAAGGCAAAAGACAATAAGCAGTACACTTCTCTGGCTGTCTTTAAACCCAAGATAATTCTGGATTTTAAAATTGAGAAAGTTGAAAGAGACTGGGACAAGAAGAAATTGGACATATTAAAAGCCAATGCGAGCCAGTTAAATCTCTTCAAAAACTCAGACAACCCTATCGAGGTGGTTCCAAAGCTTCCGTACAAATTTTCATATAAATTCACCAGCGATGATGATATTGAAAGAACAATGATGATCGAAGATTGGGAAATCGGGATGTTGTATTGGAATTGTTTGAAACGTCATGAGGGTAACGAATCAAAAGCGTGTGATGATGTCAAAAGGAAATACTTTGATGACTTCGCCAAGACAAAGGATCTATATTTGTTTTTGGGCACCACCCGAGAGTTTCATATGATGGCACCCAACCCATTTGTCATCATTGGAACATTTCATCCAATGAAAACCAAACAGTTGAGTTTGTTTTAGTCCCACCAGTCAAAAAACATCTTTCTAAACCCCGTTACCTTTTCAACAGCTTACCGTATTACATAAAGTAGATACCGTAAACTGTCACAACATGAAAAGGAAACACACGTACCAGCCAAGCGGCACCGCGATGACAATCATCATGGTGCTGTTTTTTGTTTTTAGAACCTCCGCTCAGGAAAATTTTCAGATTAAATGGACCATGGACGAAGTATTGACAGGCGTTTCAAGTCACGCCAATTTTTCGCCAAATGATGCCGCATTATTAGGTGGATCAAATGCATATGCTTTAAATGGTGGTTATGGCTATGGAGGCGCCATTGTTGCAGCCTACGTGGTTCGGCCCTGGCCTACCTTTTTTTCCTCGGGCCGCTATGTGGAGTTTTCTTTTACCGCCAATTCATTCAAATACAACATTTCCTCCATTTCATTTAGATTAAGGCGCTCACCGGACGGTCCTCCGCAGGTAAGGGTCCGATCTGCAATGAATAATTTTGCTTCTGACCTGAGTACGCATACGCTTACAAATCCAAGCCAATTTTATTCGTATTCAATCCCGACTAGTTTTAATAACCTGACAGCGAATACTTTTTCCATCAGAATTTATGGAAATGGCCCGACGACTATTTATGGAACACTCTGGTTCGACGAAATCATCATCAACGGCCAGGTCCTTGCCATCATTCTTCCCATTGATTTAACTTATTTCAAAGCCGAGTCGGAAGAGAAAAAAGTGAAACTTTCGTGGGAGACGGCCTTGGAGAAGAATAGTAAGGAGTTCATTGTGGAGCGGAGTGCGGATCTCAAAGACTTTGAATCGATTGGAAAGTTGAACGCAGCAGGTGATGCGACTGGTCGTTTGCAATATGAATTTGTTGATGAAAATCCCTTTGCTGGCGTCAATTATTACCGACTGCGCATGGTGGATCGGGATGGTAGTTTCTCATTTTCCAAAACGCTGGACGTTATCAGGGAGGAAGAAGCATTGTATCTTCAGGTGATACCTAATCCGGCTTCTCCTGAAAAAATTACAATTATGGGAAAAGATATCGAAACAGATTTTCTGATGCTCACCAACTATGCCGGAGTCGCAATTCCCTTCCTTGCTGAGCCTATTCGGGCAAATTTTATTAATTTATATCCGGAACACGCGCTTCATTCCGGCTTATATTTCCTAACTTATCAGAGAAATAGGCGGAAAGAACATGTTAAAATACTAGTTCCATAAGCGTTTCCGGGTTTAATTTGTAGATAGTAAATATAAAAAGCAACGGCATTCCGTCGTTAGCATACCAACGTTCTGAAAAATTAAAGGCCAAAAGCCTATGTTGAAAAAAGTGCAACCGAAAGTGTGGTGGATGGCATTGTCCGCCCTGATTGTCCTGTTGGTTTCCTGGGGTTTAGTAAGAAAAAGCAAGTCGGAGACCGAATCAATCATGGTCAATGGCAAGGTGATTTCAAAGCTTGACCCTGTGTCCGTTACGGAACCTAGTGCCGAAATGCTTCTGAAAATCTCCAAAATCGAGGAGATTTTTCAAAGGAAAAAGCGGGCTGGATTTAATGGTAATGTGATGGTCGTTCAAAAAGGTCAGCTGCTTTATCAGAACTCTTTTGGCTATGCACATATCAAAGAAAAGGATTCGCTAAACAGTTCTTCGAGATTCCAGCTGGCTTCGCTTTCCAAGCCTTTTACCGCAGTCGCCGTTCTAAAATTGATTCAGGAAGGCCGGGTTAATCTGGACGATTCGGTACAAAGGTTTTTTCCCGAATTCCCCTATCATGGCGTCAAAATCGATATGCTGCTAAGCCACCGCAGCGGATTGCCCAATTACATTTATTCATTTGATGATAGCGTCCGGCATGGTCGCAAATATCCTGACAACATGGATATTATGGATTGGTATGCCAAAGTCGTTCCTACGCCAACGCCTTATAACCGCCCGGGACGGTCATTTAACTATTGTAATACCAACTATTGCGTACTGGCGGCGATTGTTGAAAAGGTCACCGGTGCTTCATTCGGGACATTCCTCAATGATCAGATCTTCGCCCCGCTGGGAATGCTTAACACTTTTCTGGTAACAGATACTTCGTCAGCGGCGACAGTCGGCAGGACAGTAGGGCATCAGTATGGACGGAGGCTCGAAAAGGATTATTACGATGATGTGGTCGGCGATAAAGGCCTTTATTCAACGACGGGGGACATCTATCGTTTTTATAATGGCCTGACAAAAGGATTGTTGCTGGATAAAAAACTGCTCGACGAGGCTTTCAAGCCAAGGAGTTTTGAGCGGTCAGGAATTCGTAATTACGGCTATGGATTCCGGATGCACACGAAGGAAGATAATACGCCAAGATTTATTTACCACGGAGGCTGGTGGAAAGGGTACAACACCATGCTTTGGGTTTGCCCCGAAGATGAAGCGGTCATCATTGTTTTAGGTAACTCCTATAACCGGTCGACCTACGATCTCAAAGAGTTGCTGCAAGTAATCCACGGGACTGCCAAGATCGAGGATATCGAGAAAGAGATCTAGCTTTGTTTGAATTCGGCTCTGAATTCAGGATATTTGCCGAACAATCGTATTCCAGCACCTCATGCCCGATTCCGCATATGTATTACCTGCTTATCTGCTGCTGGGCCTGCCGTTTTTAGGATTTTTAGTACTTTGGCTTGCTGGAAAAAGCCTGAACAAATTTGCCGGATGGATTGGGGTATTTCTCACAGCTATCGGCCTCATTGTCAGTCTCAAATACGCTGATCCCTCCACATTACACCTTGTAAAGTTCGATTGGCTTACGATAGGTAACACCGCTATCTCACTTTCATTTCGCTTTGATACCCTTACCTGCGTGATGCTCGCGGTGGTGCATTTTGTGGCTTTGCTGGTCCAATTGTACTCGACAGCTTACATGCACGACGATCCAAACCTGCATCGTTACTTTGCATTCATCCAGCTTTTCCTTTTTTCAATGATTGGGATTGTGCTGGCAGAGAGCTTGTTGTTGATGTATATATTCTGGGAACTGGTTGGTTTATCATCATACCTGCTCATTGGATTCTGGTATTTCAAACCAAGGGCTGTCTGGGCTGCGCAAAAGGCATTTGTGCTGAACCGCATCGGTGACGCCGCGTTCCTCACCGGAATTTTAATGCTATTTTACTATACAGGTTCTACCGACTTTGAAGTACTTTCTTTAAAAATCGAATCTGTCAGTCCTGGAATATTAACTGCGATTGGGTTGTGTCTTTTTGGCGGTTGTATGGGAAAATCGGCGCAATGGCCATTGTCGGGATGGTTACCTGATGCCATGGAAGGCCCAACGCCTGTTTCAGCATTGATTCACGCCGCTACCATGGTCGCAGCCGGGATTTTTCTTTTGGCAAGAATTTCATTTTTGCTAACCATCGACGCCAGGCTGGTTATCCTCATTATTGGGACTATCACAATGCTTTCGGGCGCATTCAAAGCCATGAAAGCCTGGGATATTAAACGGGTACTGGCTTACTCCACCATGTCGCAATTGGGTCTGATGGTCGTGGCGGTTGGTTTTGGAAGCTGGCAGACGGCCTTGTTTCATTTGGTAACGCACGCATTTTTCAAAGCAGGATTGTTTCTCTCCGCTGGTTCCGTTATTCATGCGGTAACGCCTTCACAATCAGAAGCTCCATTTGATCCCCAGGATATGCGGACGATGGGCGGGTTGCGGACCAAGCTTCCGATAACATTTATATGTTTTTCGATTTGTGCCGGTGCATTGGCTGGATTACCGTTTTTCTCGGGGTTTCTTTCCAAAGACGCGATCATTACCGAGGGATTTTTATGGGCTGCTGAATTTGGAGTATTGGGATACGTCTTTCCGATCATTGTCATTTTCTCCGCTGGTCTTACTGCCTATTACATGAGCCGACAGCTTTGGCTGGTGTTTTTTGGTGAAAAAAGATTTGAAGTTTCTCCGTCCGTTCACCCGCATGAATCACCGATAGCGATGCTGCTGCCCATAATCCTGCTGTCAGTACTTTCCTTATTCTTCTGGTTTTCGGTAAATCCATTTAATGCGGAAGGCTGGTTTTTGACATTCATTGGTCAAAGTGAAGACGCACATTTGGCTTGGGTCCCAATAGTAGCAACGGTAACAACTTTGGTATTCATATTACTGGCTTACAGACAGATGCAGACCAATGATCCTTTCGATACAAAAGCCTCATCTGTTTCAATTTCAACTCCCGAAAAACAAAAATTAACCTGGTTGCGAGACTATTCCCAGGAGCACTATTTCATTATTCCTTTTGTATTTATTACCAAGTATTTAAAGTTATTTGAAAAGAAAGTCATTGACGGTTTCATCGATTTGCTTGCAAAAGGCAGCGTCATATTTGCACATCTGATCGGCTGGATTGACAAAACATTTGTAGACGGCGGCGTTAACCTGACTGTTTTTGCAATACGCTCCGCCGGCCAGGCCGCCCGCAGCATGCAAAGCGGAAAAATTCAATCCTATTACATTGTGACGGCAATGGGCATATTTTTACTGATCCTATGGTTGCTAATGCTTTGAAACAGCGGCCGCATTTAACTTAATATTTAATGATTGAACATATACTTTCCTTGCTGATTGCCATACCATTGCTGGGTGCGTTGGCCGTAGCCGCTTGGCCGTCACAACGGACTGAAAATTTCAGGATCATTGCCCTTACCGCATTGGTATTGGAGTTTTTGCTGGCAGTCTTCCTTTATACCACATTCGACCAGCAGAATCCGAACCTTCAATTAAGCGAGGTTTCCGACTGGATTACATTGCCGATCGGTACGCTCGGGGTTGTTTCCATTGATTATGCCCTTGCTGTGGATGGAATTAGCCTTCCGTTGGTGCTGCTGGCAGTTGTTGTGCTGTTTGTCGGCGTTATCAGTTCCTGGAATATTGCTCAAAAAACGCGGGGTTACTTTGCATTGTACCTGCTTTTGACAGGAAGCGTTGTCGGCTGTTTTCTCGCACAGGACTTTTTTCTATTCTATCTGTTCTTTGAATTTATGCTGCTGCCCATGTACTTTCTGATCGGCCTTTGGGGCGGGCCAAGAAGGGAATACGCGGCGCTTAAATTTTTCATATACACATTCTTCGGGTCGCTGTTGATCCTGATCGTGATGATCGGCCTTTATTTGTCGGTGATAGATCCGCTGGAAACAGCCCGGGCGGTTGGTATTTTGGGTATGGACGACGCTGTGCATCCGGAACTGATTTCCCAGATACAACAATGGCTTATCGACGGAAAGATTGCCCCTGAACAGATTGTACATACATTCCGTTTTGCCTACCTCGCTGATCCGGGCAATTACATTCCGGGTTCCCTTTTGAGCATTGCATCTGAATATTTTATTGCAGATACACCCATCCGTTTGCTGGCATTTTGGTTTTTGTTTATCGGCTTTGCAGTGAAATTGCCGGTTGTCCCAGTGCATACCTGGCTGCCCGATGCCCACGTGGAGGCCCCAACGCCCATTTCAGTCGTCCTTGCGGGTATTCTTTTGAAAATAGGGGGTTACGGTTTTATCCGGATTGTATTTGGCTTTTTCCCAATTGAAGCCCAATACAGCATTATCCCACTGGCAGTGCTTGGTATGATTTCCATTATTTATGGAGGTTTTAATGCGCTGGGACAGAGTGATTTGAAGAAAATGATCGCTTACTCTTCCGTTTCCCACATGGGTTTTGTTTTGCTGGGAATCGCAGCATTTACGGCCGAGGGTATTAACGGCGCGGTTTATCAGATGGTCAGCCACGGAATCCTTTCCGCAATGTTGTTCCTGCTAACCGGCGTTATTTACGACCGCACACATGACCGCAGGATTGACCATTATCGCGGCCTGATCGGGGTGATGCCAAATTTTACAATTATTACGGGGATTGCCTTCTTCGCCTCACTAGGCCTTCCTGGTTTTTCCGGATTTGTGGGCGAGCTATTCACTTTAATGGGTGCTTTCCAATCCAATGCATTACCAGTCTGGATCCCGGCCGTCTCCACATTAGGGATCGTTTTGGCGGCTGCTTACTTCCTTTGGACCTATCAACGCATGTTCTTTGGCTCTTTCTGGTTCAGAAATAAAGATTTACAGGTTTTAAACGACCTCACGCTTCGGGAAAAAGGGATGTTACTTCCATTGGTCTTCCTCACTATTTTATTGGGAATCCTGCCTGGGGTTCTCTTCAATATCACAGGCCCCACAGTGAAGGCCTGGCTGGAAGGATTGAAGTAGAAGCTCGCCTTGCAGTCTGGTGGCCATGTAGAATAATTACAAGGATGCTGTTGGTAAAAGGAAATTAAATATCTTTATTTTTCAATACCTCCACGATAGATACATTGGCAGCAATCTGCCTGTGATGGCATTGCTGCTATCTTGATGTACCAGATCAACACATACTGCTCAGCTTCCTAATGAAATCTCTTAAAGTACTTATTGCCGAAGATCACAAAGTAGTGACCATGGGAACCATTCAAATTCTTCATGATGCTTTTAGTGACATTAATACCGCATCTGCTACCGATATGTTGGAAGTTCTTGGTGCATTAAACGATGAGACTTACGACCTGCTCATCCTTGACATCAATATTCCGGGCGGGGATAGGCCTGCCATGATCGGGGAAATCCGACTGGTCCAGCCTGATATTAAAATCCTGATTTTTTCGGGGTATGATGAGTTCCTCTACGCCTATCCTTACCTGCAGGCTGGGGCAGACGGCTATCTTTCTAAAAATTCAGCTGAGAAAGAGTTTAAAGTGGCTATTGACCGCCTGATGAGCAATGTAAAATACATCAGCGAAGCCATGCAGCAGCAAATTATCAATAATCTTATTGGGGCGACAAAACGTGCGGAAGAAGGTCTTAAAGTGTTGACCGAAAGGGAAATGGCGATTTTACATCTGCTATTAAAAGGAAAGAAGGCCGCGGAAATCGGGAAAGAATATTCATTGACAGTCTCAACGGTGAGCAGCCACAAGCTAAATATTTACAGAAAACTGGGCGTGTCAAACCTTGCCGAGTTAATAGAGTATGTCAGGGCGCATTAACCCTCCGGGAAAATAATATGGACAGAGGTTCCTGACGAAGTCCCGGATGAAGTCCCGGATGGTTCATTCTTTTCTGCCCATATTTTTAAGTGAATAATAGCCGCAAGTTCTGTGACTAGGGTAAGGCCCATTCCGCTGCTTTGAGGGATTTTTGGCTTTTCAGATGCTGGCTGAATGTCACGCGCAGGGTCATTTATCCACTTCATAATTTCGGGATTCATCCCTGTTCCATTGTCCGTGACAATCAAATGCAATCTGCCGTCAATGGTTGAATTGCTCACTCTGATCGTGCCATTTTTAGTTGCTTTGGTAGCGTTATCGAGCAGGTTATAAACAATAACTGATACAATTAATAGATGGCTTTTGACGGTTGCATCCTGAAAAACTTCATTAATCAGTTCAGTCCCCTTTTCGTTTGCAATGGAAGAGAAAATGTTGAGTTTTTCCTCTACGATCTCGTGTAAATACAGTGTTTCCGTCTCGGCCCTATCCCTGGTCAGCCACGATTTGATGAGGTTCAGTAAATTGTTGGTCAAATGAAGCAGCCGTTCCGAAAACTGCCAGTTTGCTTTGCTGATATCGACCATGTTAGCGTCCGTTTGCGTGCCTTCAAGGAGTTTGGAAAGTAGCTTGCCCGACCTGGTAAGGAATATTAACGGCGTACGAATATCATGGCTGATGGAGCCGATGAGCCGTTCGTACAAGAACATCTGCGTAAGTAAATCATTTTGAGAAGCCTGTAAAGTTTCCAGCGTCATCTGAAGGCTGAGCGTCCGGTCATTAATGCGTGTTTCCAGCAATTTGTTTCGGTTGAGGAGAATGCGTGTGTAGAAAAAGACGCCCAAACAAACGAGGGCCACCGTGATCGCCCGAACCCACCATGTTTCGAACCAGGCCGGGAGAACTTTCAGTTGAAGTGTTTTTGAAGAATACCTGTTAATGCCAAAACCATCCAATTTTCGGACCCGCAATGTATGTTGGCCTGATCGGAGATTGGATACCTGGATTACGCCATCGTCACTGACCGGGAACCAGATCAAGCGGTCAGAGTCTTCATTGAGTGAGTATTGAAGTTGCACATTTTTCTTGTTGCCATAATAAGGCGTCGCAACATGAATGGTCAGCAATGCAAAATCATTTCCTAATTCAATTTTTTCTGATACCGCCAGACTGATATTATTCACCTCTATGTTATCAATAAATATTTCACTGTCAGGGGTTTCTGTGGAGAAATTTTTTGGTTTGAAAAATATCAGCCCATTCATGGAAGGAAGCGAAATGGTACTGTCCTCCAATTGAACGGCGCAGGGCTGGCAACCACCATTGAATTCATTGCTATGAAAACCGTTTTCCCTGCTGAAATAGGCAAAGTAAATGTCATTAGTCTTATTAGACGCATAAGCCAGCAGATCCTGTTTCGCAACCTGGAACAGCCCTTTATTAGTTGTGATCCAGAAGTAGCCCTTTTCGTCTTCGGTGATGCAATGGGATGCAGCCAGATATTGGTCACGGTCGAGTGGAAAATGGATGAGTTTGCCGTTTTCAAGGAGAAAAAATCCATCTTCATAAGTCGTTACCCAAATTTTATCAAATGGTTTCGGGCAGTAAATGCTTCTGACATACTTATTTGCCAGACCAGGGATGTGTGTTCGTTTATGGGTTGTCAGATTGAGCCGGGAAAGGCCGTTAGCAGATCCAATCAACAATTCATCATCGGATGTTTGTGCCAGGTAAGATATGTTCCCGATTTTTTGATCCACAGTTTCAAAACTGCCTGTTGTATCATTTTTTCGTATTCGGATCAGCCCATGGTCCCGAATGGCAGCATATATCCAGCCACCTCTTCCTTCCAGCAGGTTCGTCAATTCATAATGTATTTTCCATTGTCCGACTACTTTAAACTGGCTGTCCATTTTAAACAAGATACCATTCTGCTCCCTCCATATGTAGCCAACTGAGTCGGTCATGAGTGTATATTTTGTTGCCGTGGCCTCCATGACCCGGTTTGCAATGGCATTTTTCCTGTCATCCATCCCCAGGACAAATCCCTGGGTAGTTAAAACACTTCGTTTCGCAAAGGGCGTCTGTGCATAATAAACTTCGTCACTATTTTTCCTGTTACTCCCATTTAATGCCCTGAACTGCTTTTTTGAGAACCTGAAAAGCCCGTTGTTCTTGCTTCCCATCCATAGCGTTTCAGTCTGTTCGTCAAAAAGGATTGAAATGATCGCATTGGCTTCAAAATCAAAATCCTTCAATAGCAATTTTGTGTCAAGGGCGCCATTTACATTTTTGGTCACGACATACAGCGATCTGTTGAGCCTGATGCAGACGTTTTGAGGAGCATTGATATTCCAGAGGATTTTAAGAGGGCTTTTTGCGCCAACCCATCGTGCATGCCTGGTCAGATCACCTGTAAATTGAACAGGATTTACTTTTCCATTTGCGAAGTGAAGCAACTTACCAGCGTCATCGCGGTAATAAGTCTCGTTTTGTAGGACGAAGAGGCCCCAAAAGTCGGCAATTGCTGCGGGATATGTTCGTATAATACTTTTCGAGTAATAAGAAACCATCCTGTCATGGAAAAATTGATCAGATCTGCGCTTCCCCAAAGGAATTTTAACGGATTTGACGACCTTGTTTAAATCGAGATAATTTCTATCGGTATCCCAAAGGCCTAGCGACCAGTAGCTTGAATCCCCATTCGTTTTCTGCTTTTTAAATTCAGCCGTACGGTTAGGGGCCGGGAGTACAGTCCCTTTTTGGATGAGAAAAAAATCTTCTTCCGCGTTGCTGGCATACAGATTTCCATCATCCCAGCCATTGGATAAAAATCCAAAACGATTGGAAGAGGTTGCCAGATTGCTTTTAGTAAAATATCTGAAAAGCCGACCGTCAAAACGAACCAGTCCATCTTCAGTTGTAAACCATAGAAATCCGTCTTCGTCCTTTGCTATGCTTTTTATGCTGTTCTGTGGCAGCCCGTTTTCATCTGTATAATGTTGCAGGCTGTAATCAGATGCACCATCGCCCTGGCCCCATACGGGATAACTGGCCAACAGTAAGAAAATCAGCAATTTCATTCGTTCTTATTTTTCCTGAATGTAATCCGTTTTGGGACTAAAAATCAAAACCCCGGGAAATTTCCCGAGGTTGACAGTTTTACTCAACAATTATTTAAAGTCATTTTTGATCACACAAATGTGCGTATAGCAGTTAATGCGATTATTACAGTTTCACGAATTTCAAATTCTCGGTAAAATTCGCTCCCTGGATCACAATGTGATAAAGTCCCGAAGCAAGGGATGACGCGTCAAGCTCATAGCCATTGGTATAGCTGGCACTTGCCGGAAGCGAAAGCACAACCTTGCCGCTCTGGTTGGCAACCTGGATGCTGAAAGCCTGATTCTTATGCATGTCCGGATTGAATTTCAGCTTGCCGCTGGTCGGGTTTGGATATATCGAAAGGACATCTGACGAACTGATCACTGCCAGGTTCCGGATCTGGGAGTATTCAAATTTGCCGTCATAATCCAGCTGCTTCAAGCGGAAGTAATAATTTCCTCCGGCCAGGTCATTGATGGAGTAATGGTATTGCTGCGTGATTTTCGAATCACCGTTACCATCCACAAACCCCACCTTCACAAAATTCCTGGCATCCGGGCTCATTTCAATGTCGAAACCTTTATTATTTGTTTCTTCGGAAGTTTCCCAGGTAAGTGACGCATTGTTCTTTCCTTTCAACTCTACATTGAAAGCGGCAAGTGTAACTGGAAGTGCAGTAGTGATACCAAAGTTCACATTGGAAATGTCAAAGAAGATGTTGGGTGTATTCGCCATAACCCTTCCTCCAATAAGAGGCAGGTCTGCATTGCTGCTGCTGGCAGCGACCTTGATCCTGGCCTTGATTGTATTCACATCTAATGGAAGGATGACCGCTGCAAGTCCAGTGTTTGGGGTAGCCGATAGCAATGTTCTTGGAAAAGTCAGCCCACCGTCTGTCGAGAGCAAAATATCCACCAGCTGGCAATTGATCCCAGCAGGGTTATTGGTATTATTCACACTCCATGTAACCGCCTGCGGTGAACCTGCCAGGTGACTACCTGTTAACCCGCCGCCTGGCCCATCGTTGTTGATCAGAAAGGGGCCGGAACCTCCGTCCACAGTAACCGTGGTAGAAGCAAAACTTACGCCACCACCAGCTGGGTTGTTATCGCGAGCGGTAAGGTTGTAATGAAGCGTTGTACCAATAGAAGGAAGTTTATCAGCTCTGGCTGTATTAGAACCGTCCAGAATTCCACTTAAAATTGGAAATGTCCTGGTATTACCGGTGGGTGAAACGCCGTAAGTTCTGGAAAAAGGGGGCTTACTCGTATCGAGAAGTGTATTTGCATCGGGTGGGTTTAGTTCATCACCTCCCGTGTCAGTTCCATCCCAAGTATAGGTGATTGCATCTCCCTGACCATCTGTAGCGCTGCCAGTAAGTACAAATGGGGTTGACTTTGGAATGGTATGGCCCGGAATCGGCGCAATTACAGGAGGGGTGTTACTGATAGGAGTAACCACAACACCTGCGGGATACGGGAAAATGGTATTCATATACGTGATCGCTTCCTGATAACTTGTGCTGTGATATTGCAGCAGCAACTGAGTCGCAGGTACCGGATAATTGAGTACGAAGTAATCATCACCCAAATTTGGGACACCGCCGGCAAAGCAAATCATCGAGTAGCTCATAATTGTAATTCCAGCACCTGGTTCAACCGAAGTAGCGGGATTACGTGAATCACAAACCGGAATACTACTATTATAGGAATGGTTCATCCCAAACTGATGGCCAACTTCGTGGAAAAATATTTTATCATAAAAAGCCTGCACGTAAGAGTCGAGATCACCTTCCAGTGTAACGCCCCTGGCTTTAAATGTGTTATTACAAAGGCCCTGATAGGCAAGCCCAGCACCTGATGTTCCAGGAAGGGTGCTAAAAACGTGGCCGATGTCATAGTTTGCTGATGATAGCGCAGCATCGGTAATTACTTGATTTTTGTCAATGATGGCAAGTTGTGAGAGCGGCAGATGGGTGATTGGGTCTGCAAATGGGTCAGTGTTTACATCCGTAAACATCAGGCTGGTACCACTTACAATCGTGAACCCTACCGAAAGCTCAACACGCATAAAGGCATTTATCCGATTTACATACTCGGCAGCTGCTACGAAAGCACTTGAAGCTGTTCCGCCATGTGCCGTCACAAATTTGCTGTCCGCGGATAAACTCATCCGGAAAGTTGTCAAAGCAGTCCCAGTTGATGGAATATCGTCTATGGCTGCCTGGCGCTGCGAAGGCCGAGGCTTTGTATCTTTTGGCAATTCGATGTAATCCTTTCCGCCAGACCCCCCCCCGGCCTTTAATCCGGAACTTTTCGGGCTCACCGCGTCTTTTGAGAAATAGTTAAAATAAGTTTCGTTTGCTGCCCCAGGTAGTCGTTCAAAATAAACAGCGCTTCCGTCACCTAAAAGAATAATGGCATTAAACCCTCCCGAGGTAAGGCTGAGCCGAATGACCGAATTTTTATTGACAGTTCCTTTTCCAGTATAAGTTTTGATATCCGGATTCTCTGCTGCAATCTTAGGTGAAAGAATTGGTGATTCAAGGATTTGGAAAGTTTCAACCTGACCGTCCGGCATTGGAATTTCTAATGCCAAAGGAACGGCTGTTTCACTCTTAAATTCCAATGGTGCCTGCAATAAATAACTGCGAAGATCGCTCGTTCTGAGATTATAGACAGAGTACTTCTCAATTTTTTTCATTTTAGTCAAGTCCATTTTGGCATTTTTGACTGGCTTAAAAAATCCTTTTTGTCCGTAAGAGCTTAGCGCGTGGACACTTAGTATCGTCACCATGACAATACTTCTGAAGTAAAGTTTGAATTGCATACAATAGAGTTGTTGAATAATAGAAAAATTTAAACTAGAGAAAAGGCGGTTATTAGCACAGATGTTGGCTGTGATTTAAGAGAACATGAATATGCCAAGCGACACACGTGTACAGACGTCTTAACTGTCAATCGTTATGGAGAGAGTATCCAAATATGGCCACTTTCCTGAATAAATGCTAGTCGTTTCGTAATATTTTAACCTCTAAAAGCAATAAAAGTCAATAAGGTTAGTTGCCAGTAACTTGGTTTGTAGAACTTGTACAACTGATTCTAAGGCCGCAAACGCAAATTGCTATACGTTACCTGGATTGTAGCTAGGGGTTGGTGATAAATTGGCTATTGATGAAAAAATCAAAACCCCGGGAAAATTCCCGGGGCTGACATGTTTACTCAACGTTATTATTGTCTGCTAATGATTCACACCATGTGTGTGTATAACGCCAATCCGGTTCAGTTATAGCTTCACGAATTTCAGGTTCTCTGTAAAATTCACTCCCTTGATCACAATATGATAAAGCCCCGATGCAAGCGATGAAGCATCAAGCTCATATCCACTTGAATAATTGGTACTTGCAGGAAGCGATAATACAACCTTGCCGCTTTGATTGGCCACCTGAATGCTGAAAGACTGGTTCTTATGCATGTTCGGGTTGAATTTCAGCTTGCCGCTGGTCGGGTTGGGATATACAGCAAGAATATCTGACGAACTGATGACTTCCAAAGTCCGGATCTGGGAATATTCGAATTTACCATCATAATCCAGCTGCTTCAAACGGAAGTAATAGTGCCCTCCCGCCAGGTCATTGATGGAATACTGGTATTCATATGAGATCTGAGAATCACCATTTCCATCCACAAAACCGACTTTAACAAAATTTCTCGCATCCGGGCTCATTTCAATGTCGAAACCTTTATTATTTGTTTCCTCGGTAGTTTCCCAGGTAAGTGAGGCATTGTTCTTGCCTTTCAGTTCCACATTGAAGCTTGCAAGTGTAACGGGAAGTGCCGTAGTGATACCAAAGTTCACATTGGAAATGTCAAAGAAGATGTTGGGTGTATTCGCCATAACCCTTCCTCCAATAAGAGGCAGGTCTGCGTCGCTGCTGCTGGCAGCGACCTTGATCCTGGCCTTGATTGTATTCACATCTAATGGAAAGATGACCGCTGCAAGTCCAGTGTTTGGGGTAGCCGATAGCAATGTTCTTGGAAAAGTTAAACCGCCGTCTGTCGAAAGGAGGATATCCACCAGCTGGCAATTGATCCCGGCAGGGTTATTGGTATTATTCACACTCCAGGTAACCACCTGAGGTGAACCAGCCAAATGACTTCCTGTTAATCCGCCACCTGGCCCGTCATTGTTGACCAGGAACGGGCCAGCGGTTCCGTCAATAGTAATCAAAACGGAATCAATTGCTGTTCTCCCACCAGCTGCATTGTTATCTCTTACAGTAAGGGTATGCTTCGTAACAAAAGCTACCGAGGGAAGTTTATCGCCATGGACAATATTTTTATTATTTAGAATGCCGTCCAGTGCGGGATAAATTCTGGTAGGTGATGTCGCAGCTGGATACGATCTGAAAAAAGGAGGCTTTGTAGGATCATCTATTACAGTTAAATCAGGATCTTCGACAAGACCAACGTCTTTTCCTTCCCAGGAATAGGTTAAGTTATCTCCATTTCCGTCTGTTGCACTTCCGGTAAGCGAAAAAGGCGTTGATTTAGGAATTGTCTGCGCTGCTGGCATTGTAATTACCGGCGCTGCAGTATTAGTAGTAATGGTCATGGTTCCGCAGCTAATGGTACTAAGGAAATCCTTAGCCTGTTTCAAATTCACTGAGTGGAAGTTCAGGAATAGCCCCCCCTGTGTTGTAGGAAAATAGTCTTCCGTATCACAAATAAATCCGTAACTCATCAGCGTAGCTCCTGATCCCGGCTCGACGGAAGTAGTTTGTCTTCTTGTTGTACAAGGGCCGAAATTACTATTATAGCTGTGAGACATCTGGAACTGATGCCCCGTTTCATGGAAAAGTACCTGATCCGTAAATAGTTGTGAATAAAAAGCCAGGTCACCCTCCTTTGTAACGCCTTGCCCTTTGCTAAATTCATCACAAACTGCAGGTGTAGAGGCGATTCCACCAGCGCTGCTACCCAGAGGTTCCTCTCCAAAAACATGGCCTACATCGTAATTATCGGCGCCCATGAAGATTGGATTATCTAAAACCGCTTGGTTTTGATCTAGCATCAATCCGTCGTTTTCATTGGTATACGGATCGGTCGCAGCATTATCAAATACGACTCTTTCATCGCTCACCAAAGTAAAGTCGACAGCAAGCTCATTTCTGAAAACGGCTTTCATCCTGTTTGCATAGGCAACCAGTACAGCGTATACCTTTGCTTTTGTTTTCGGTAATGAAGTTACCTGCCTGTCATAAAATTCACCGTTCGAAGCAAAAGCAAGTCGGAACTCATATAAATCCCCATCAGCCAAAGTTCTGTTTGCAGCGCCCTGTTTCTGTCCCTTCTTTATAATCATGTCTTCATCTTTTACCCCACATCTTATGCTTTCTTTGCCTTTTAATGAAGGCGCATCCTTTGCAAAATAATTGAAGTAAGCTTCTGAACTTGACCCAGGTAGCTTTTCGTAGTAGACATCACCCTCTTCGGTATTCAGGATAATTGCATTAAAGCCTTCGGAAGTCAGACTGATGCGGATCACAGCTTTTTTGTCAACTGTTCCGTTTCCGGTGTATGTCTTTATATCCGGATGTTTTGCAGCTATTTGTGGTGCAAGTATTGGAGATTCATAGAGATTGAAGATTTCAATCTCTCCATTAGGCAAGGGTACTTCCAGAGTCAGCGGCTTGCTTGTTTTGCTTTTAAATTCCAGCGGAGCCTGCAAAAGATAATTTCTCAGGCTGTTTGTTTTCAGGTTTTAGGCAGAGAACTTCTCAATGCCTTTCATTTTTGTCAGGTCCATTCTCGCATTGGATGCCGGTTGGAAAAATCCTTTTTGTCCGTGGGAGCTTAGCGCGTGGACACTGAGTATCGTCGCAATGACAATAAGCCTGTGGTAGAATTTGAATTTCATGCAGTAGAGTTGTTGAATAGATGAAAAATTAAAAGTTGAGTAGGCACTATCAGTACCTTATGAGCTGACAAAGGTCCATGGCACGCAAATGTGCACATTAGCACAGAGGTTAAGGACGTCTTTTTCTGGTAAATGATAGCAAGCCTATGCGAATTTGCCCACTTTTCCGAATAAATGCTACTGGTTTTACTATATTTTACCTAATAATAACAATAGAATGCGGCAAAATAGGAATTTGGGAGCTGCGTTGTAGAACTTGTACAACTGATTCTATGAGCCCAAACGTAAATTGCTATACGCCATCTGGATAGTAGCTATGGAATGCGCGATCAGAACCTAACTATAAAAAAAACGCACTTGCCTTGGATAATACATTTTTAAATCATTTACTTTGTAATTCAAAGTACTTTTAAAAACACTAACTTACATTACTCCAGTGCATTATGAAAGACGACATTTTAGCCAACCTCGACAATCCCCGGCAGCTCGAAAGGTTGTACCGGGCAGACAAGCCCACTTTTAAGCGCACATTCAAAGCTTTGTATCCCGAACTGACAGATAAAACGCTCATGCGTTTTTGGGATGAGCGATTGAATTTCGGCAGTGAAGAAATTTCCTGGGGCACCAGTAAAGACATGGTATTTGTGATCATTGCTTCTATCGTAGCAGGAATTATCGTAAAGCTGCCGGTAATGCTTAGTATCGACGAACAGTTTTTCTTTACCCGAAATGTCGGGTTTGTTATTTTTCCGGTACTATCGGCCTATTTTGCCTGGAAGAATAAGCTGTCCATTGGTAAAATCGGCTTTATTGCTGGTGCAATGGTCGTCGGATTGGTTTTTATCAATTCCCTTCCTGATGTCAAAGAGAGCGATACGCTGGTTTTGTCGTGCATTCATCTGGGCCTTTTTCTGTGGGCGGTATTGGGTTTTGCTTTTGTTGGTGGGCGAAATAACATCGAGAAGCGGCTTGGCTATTTAAGGTACAACGGCGATCTGATCGTTATGACTGGACTCATCTTGATAGCAGGAGGAATTATGTCTGCGCTAACTGTTAACCTTTTCGATCTGATTGGCCTTAAGATCAATGAGTTTTATTTTAAATATGTTGGGATTTTTGGCCTTGCCGCTGCACCAATCGTTGGCACGTACCTCACTCAGACCAATCCGCAACTGGTAGGGAAGGTTTCACCGGTAATTGCGAGGATTTTTGGTCCGCTGGTATTGGTAATGCTTGTGATTTATCTTGTAGCAATCGTTTATTCAGGCAAAGATCCTTATAACGACCGGGAGTTCTTATTGATTTTCAATGCATTACTCATTGGTGTAATGGCTATTATCTTCTTTTCTGTGGCTGAAACTTCCAAGGCAACGAAAATCCAGGCGGAGACATGGGTTCTTTTGCTGCTGTCTGCTGTAACCGTCGTTGTGAACGGCATTGCATTGTCTGCCATTTTGTTCCGGATCTCGGAGTGGGGTATTACGCCGAACCGGGCCGCGGTACTGGGCAGTAATGTCTTAATTTTAATCAATCTGCTCCTTGTAACCGCGCAGCTTTTCAGGGTTTTGTCAAAGAAAGCAGATATATCCGGAGTCGGAAAAACCATGGCCAACTACCTGCCGGTTTACGTCATATGGACGATTATCGTGACATTTATTTTCCCATTGGTGTTTGGGTTTAGGTAGAATATTGAGATAATTTCCAGAGCGTATTTTACAAAAAAGGACTTGTAAGTTTGCCTTGCAAGTCCTTTTTTTATATTAAAAGCCGCCGCCCCGCAACGATTTGCCTGACCAAAAAATAGTTTTCCAAAAAAATTTTAAGGAAATTGAAGATTGTGATGTGCCTGGGGAAATGAAATGCCCGGTGAAGAAGGAACGTTAAAAGTATAATACTCAACGATTATGCGCGAAAATATTGACAAAAAGGAGGTCGACATGACTGAATTCGAACCGGTCCGTAGGTCTGGCAAACGTGACCAGCCCGTATCATTGGGTATACCCATTCTACTTTTTTTAATTTTTGGTCTGCTCCTGTCCGGGATGTTTGGGCTGATTGCGCTTTTCCCTCTGGGAATTGCGGCATTGCTGCTTTTCTGGTTCTGGGAACGGGTTGTGAGACTTCCAATATTTTTTTACGCAGTCTTTTTTTTACTGGTTGGATTCATGGCCTGGAATTTTTTGTCCAGCGGCCCGGTGTTTCCAAATCCCATTGCATCGTGGATCTACAAAAACACAGGCCTGGATATGCGGCATACGGAGCAAACCGTGGTGGTTTCAGATGATGACCTGCAACCCGCCCCAGCACAGCAATCCCCGGCTCCAACAGATACTCTGACCATGGAGCCCGAGCAGGTTAACCCGGTTAACGAACAGGCTCCCGCTCCCGAAAAGCAAGATGAAACAGCCGCAGAACCTGCAAAAGAAATAGCAGTAACGCCCGTAAGCACTGATTCGAAAGCTTTTGATGCTTTTTTAAGCAAAGGGTTGAAAGCCGTTGAAGACGAGCAATATGACGTGGCCAATCAAAACTTCAAAAGTGCTTTCAAAGCCAGTCCCGGCAACCCCAGATTGAAAGAACTGGCTGCAGAATTTAAAAAGACGGGGGACGAGAAATGCCAGGATTTTAAGAGTGCCAATGCCAAAGAACTGATGCACATCCCAAACAATTACTATCAATACTCAGCCTCACTCACTCAAACAGTTCCCTTGAAATGCGATTAAACATTTACCTGACTTTCCTGTTGCTATGTTCAACTGTCGGATTGGCATGGTCTCAGGAAAAATTTCCGAGAAAAGAGCTTTACTCGGTATGGATGATTGCGGAGGAAAAACTCGACGCGGGGCAGTTCAAAGAGGCGGCGGCACTGTACAAGTCTTATCCCAAAGATTCCAGTTTTATGCTAAGGACCAGGCAGCTCAATGTGATCGGTGAAATTGTAAAAGAAGCGGAAAGGCTTTATAAAAAGGAACAATACGCGGAGGCGCTGGACAAATACAAAGAATATCGAAAATTAAGGGACATTGGAACGCTTAGGTATTTTGAGGATAAAATTGAAGACTGCCTGAACCAGATCAACAAAGGAAATCTCAATGAATTAACAGCGCAGCAGCGTGTCATCACCGGCTTTGAATTTGCACACCGGGGACGTGAAAAGCTCAGCAAACTGGATACCACCGGTGCAAAAAGTGACTTCAACAACGCGAAGGAGCTTGGAGGAAACAGAAACAGCATTCTCAGGGAGCAATACCTGGAGGGTTTGAGGGTTGCTGATGAACTTGGCAAGTGGGGGAACAAAAATTGGGGTAGTGCCATCAAAAACCTCCCCCCGAACGAAGAACTCAAAGCGCTTGAAACCTATCGGAGCATCAGAAATATTGACATTCCGGAGGTTGAGACCAGAATTAGAGAATTGCAGAGCAGTGTAGATGGTAAGGCAACCATTTCCGACATTGCTAAGCTTTGCGATATCGATCTGTTGATCAGGCATGTTGAAACCAATAAGTCCAGCATTAAAACATCCGATTTTTTACTCGGCCGGTTGAAAGAGTTCAAGAGTACCCGACAAAAAATTGATATCCTTAAAAAGAACAAAACCAATACAGAGACGGTACGAAGCGCTTATTCAAGTCTGATCGCCTGGACGGATGATCTTCCTAATGACATCCGGGCGAGTATGAAAGGCTGCATCCAAAATGAATATGCCGGATATGTGGCCAACCTGCCTACACCTGCACCTGTGCAATCAGGCAGCCCAAATTGTGAAGGTTTGGAAAGCTTTACGAAGGGGATCACATTGGTACGAAGGGAGCTTGCGAATTGCGACATTGTCCGGTCGAAGCAATTGTGGAAGGAAACGGTCTCTTTTCTTAAAGGCTGCAGCAATGCTTCTGCAATGTTGAGAGCGCATGCGAGTCTGAGTGATTCCATACGTACGTTCGCCAAAAGCGATAGTCTGCTGATTATTTATCGGGGCGAGATTGAGGAATTTGCCAAAACGGATGAATGTGCCAAGATCCTGGATACATACCAGGATATGAAGTCACTGAAAACCTGCAACCCGGAGGCGCTTGAAGCAGAAATAAACGGCGGTTTGGAACAGACAAGAAAATGTCAGAAAGAAAGCTGGTTCAGACCGCAGATCGTTGGAAGCATTGCAGGTGTTATGCCCAACTACATGATCGGGGAGACCAAAAAGGAGATGGCGACAGGCTGGATGGCTTCGGGTGGAATCGCGCTATCTTACATTGATCATAAGAATATCGCCGAATTTCTGGCCGGTGTTGAATACTTTAAAACCAATTATTACTCCACCGCACCCTCCTCCGAGTCTGTCCAGGAAGATTTCAAGATAACCGGATTAAATGCGTTTCTGGGCATAAAACTCCATCTCCCAAATACGAATCCAAGCAAACTTCGGCCCTATCTCCGATTTGGTCCAGAATTACAGATCCCGCTTTCTTACCAATATGAAAACTATGAAACGTTCGCCGAAAGCGGCGATCTAGACCAGCTGCAGAAATCGGTATTGCTTTTGTCCGGAGGTTTAGGGATTGAGATTCAAAAAGAACGGTTTGGAGCTTTTCTGGAAGCCTTCGGAGCCTCGGGTTTAGGCAATATCTACAATTCCAAAGTGTCGCACCTTACTACAACTAAGGAAAAGGTTGAGGGCGGATTGAATAAATTTGGGATTAAGATTGGATTTCGCTTTTGGTAATATGCGCTGACTGGGCAGTTGAGAAAGAAACTTACTGACTTGTCCCACATCCACCAAGACCCTTTCTTTCGGCTTCATAAACTGTTTCATATTCTCCTGAACAGCATTAACTCAGCTTCCAGCTTGGTCTTTCAAAATGGCAGGTATATCCGCCGGGATGTTTTTGCAGATAATCTTGGTGCTCAACTTCTGCATTCCAAAAGTCTGTTGCAGGGACCACTTCTGTGACGATTTTGCCTGGCCATACTCCGGAGGCTTCCATTTCTGCGATCAATGTATTGGCGACCTCGTGCTGGGTTTCGTCCAGATAAAAAATGGCAGAACGGTACGAAGCTCCAATGTCGTTTCCTTGCCGGTTTCTCGTCGTGGGATCGTGGATCTGGAAGAAATATTCAAGAAGTCCTCGATAAGTTAATTGTGCGGCGTCAAATGTGATCTCGATCCCTTCGGCGTGGTTTCCGTGGTTTCGGTAGGTCGCATTGGGAACTTCACCGCCGGTGTAACCTACCACTGTTGAAACGACACCAGGATAATGTCTGACCAGTTCTTCAACTCCCCAAAAACAACCACCTGCCAAAATGGCTTTCTCAGTATTCATAATGCTATTTTTTAGTTAATAAAGCTTCTGTACAATTTCCATGCCCTTGAAGATTCCAATACTTCATCAATATGTTTAGAATTTACCGGATAGGAGCGGTGGATGCGCATAAAAAACGGATAACAAAGGCTGGACCGCCTACAAATCAACTTTCAATTTTGAGGCCAGATCATGAAAATATTGAGTACCCCAGATATTCAAAAACACCGGCATCCTCCTGCATGATTTCTCGCAGTGCCTGTGTTGCTTCTTCCTTATTGGAAGGATTAAAACGAGTAAAACTAAAAGCGCCTGCAATGGTATCGATCCTCCGGGAATTGATTGTTCTTCCTTTGCCGCTACACGTCGATCGCGTCATAAACGATCACCTTGTCCCACAATGCACTGCAATCCTTGATGAACTGCTGGTGAATGGGATGATCCTGGTAGCTGGCCTGACCTGCGAGATTTTCAAAAAACATCAGTTCGGATACCCCCCAGGAATTGTCGACGACATCGCGTTTTTCGGTACTGGCTACCACGCCGATGCGAAGTTCCTTGATCGCTTCAATTTTTCGCAACGTTTTCAGCCCTTCAATAATCCGGTCACGATCTTTGACTGAATCGGGATTTTTAAGCCAAAAAAATACGTGGTGGACCAACGGATATTTGTCTTTCTGAATGTCGGTTGAAGATGCCATTGCAGTAGCACTTCCTGCTGCCAGTGCAACGGAGCCTGCGATAAATTTACGACGGGAGTTGTTCATGCCTTTGAGTTGTATATCGTTCCTGACCAAGTTAGCTAACTTATTTAATTACTGAAAGGATCGTGCATTTTTAGCCACTGAGTAGCGGGCAACACAATCCTGCTTTTTGAAAATAGTGATGAAATGCTAAACCTTATGATAAAGAATAGGTTCCTGACATTCCTTTTTCTAATCTGTGCCTTTGTCGCTGAGGGACAAAACGAAGGCACGGTAAAAAATGCAGTATCCAAAGCTGCTGAATTTGCTCGATACAGTGATTTCGGTGCCAAAGGTGATGGCAAAACCAATGATATCGACGCCATCGCCGCGACCCACGCATTTGCTAATTTGAACAATCTTCTGGTAAAAGCCGATGATGGAGCTACCTACTATATCGGAGGGAAAGATCGCACAGTGATCGTCCAAACTGATACTGATTTTGGTAAAGCTGCATTCATCATTGATGATACAGAAGTGCAGAATCGCAATGCTTCTGTTTTCACGATCAGTTCAGGCCTTAAACCGTTCAAACTGGAAAAGATCGCTTCACTGAAAAGGAACCAGGAAAAGATAGATGCGTCTTTACCCGGGCCCTGTCTCATTACCGTTACAAATTCCAACGTAAAGCAATATATCCGGTTTGGGCTCAACCAAAACAATGGATCTTCGCAAACTGATATCTTCGTGGTCGACAAAAATGGCAATGTTGATAAGAATGCTCCAATCATCTGGGATTTCGACCAGATCACGGACATCACCGCGCTTCCCATAGACGAGAAACCGCTGAAAATTTCCGGAGGGCGTTTCACGACCATTGCCAATAAAGCGGAATCGAAATATACTTATTATAGTAGAAATATCGCGATCAGGCGGTCCAATGTGCTTGTCGAAGGGCTGGAACACCGCATTACGGGCGAGGAAGACCATGGCGCACCTTATGGAGGTTTTATCAACATTGGTGATTGCTCCTATGTGACAATCAAAAATACTATACTGACTGGCCACCGGACATATACCACCATTGGAGCGGCAGATAAGCCCGTCACAATGGGCACTTATGACCTTTCCGCCAACCGGGCACTCAATGTATCCTTCATCCATTGCACCCAGACCAATGACATCAACGACAATAAGTACTGGGGCATTTTAGGTTCTAATTTTTGCAAAAACCTACTTTACGACCATTGCACCCTTTCCCGTTTCGACGCCCACCAGGGCGTTGCCAATGCCACCATTCGCAACTCAACCCTAGGCCACATGGGCATCAACGCCATCGGCAGCGGAAAGTTATTAGTGGAAAATTCGTGGATCCGTGGCAAAACCATTATAAACCTACGCTCCGACTACGGCAGTACCTGGCAAGGAGAAGTGGTGATCCGGAACTGCGTTTTCGTACCAGCAGACGGCAAACCAATCAGCGCAGCCCTGATCGGCGGCTCCAATTCAGGTCAGCACGATTTCGGCTATACTTGCTATATGCCGGAAAAAATTACCATTGAAAATCTCCGTATCGACGACTCCCAACATCCGGAAAATTACCAGGGCCCTGCCATTTTCGCCAATTTCAATCCGGAAATGAAAGATGAATCTTACAACGAGAATTTCCCTTATGTAAAGACGAAGGATGTGATCCTTAGTAATATAACTACTGCAAGTGGAAAGGCGGTGAGGGTTAGTGACAATGCTTTTATGTTTAGGGATGTGAAGGTTAATACGGGCAAATGAGCCGGTTTACCAAAAGCCTGGATTATATATCATCTAAATTGTCCCGGAAATTGGGCCTGTTGCGACGAGCAAGATTCTAACAGCTAATTAATATTGATATGAAAAAACTTTCTATGCTCAAAGACAGCAAATGGTTAGTTGCGGTCTTCTTCTTTACAATATCGGTGCTTCAAATTAAGCCATGCCAGGCGCAAAAGGCTCCTCCTTTATCATGCGCATCGACCACGAAATATCAAAAAGAGCATCTTTCGGCATTGGATAAAAAAATTTTTGACGACAATGAGAAACGGTTAAAGGCTTATATCGCCTCATCAGCTGCCGCCCGTCGTGCTGACGCATCCACCGATCCGATTTATACCATTCCTGTGGTTGTGCACGTGATCGAGCCATACGAGCAAACCCTTTTGACAGACCAGCAGATCATTGATGGTATTGCTAAACTGAGTGATGCATTCAGAAACCGTCTCCCCGACTCAGATGGGGCAGATATCCAGATTCGGTTTCAGCTTGCATCGAACGCGCCCGACTGTTCGCCTTCAACGGGGATTATCAGGATCGACCAGCGTAACAATGACATGTACCGAAACCATGGTGTTGGCGAATCGGGTGACCTGGGGATTTCTGCGACCGACATTTACGGGATGAGTTATTGGAATAATCTTGATTATTATAACATATGGGTTGTCAATTACATCGGGTTTACAGCAGCCATGGTTGGTTTTCCGACGGGAGGTTATTCTCCGTATGATGGCTGCATGATTCGCGCTGATTATTTTAACGGCAAAACCCTGGCCCATGAGCTGGGACACGCCCTTAATCTGTGGCATCCCTTCGCCAGGGGTATTGGTGAGGGTGACCTGGATTTAAATGAATGCCCGCTCAACGAAAATTGCGCCGAACAGGGTGATTGTATTTGCGATACGGAGCCAGCCAATCAAACCATTGCGTGGGCTTGTCCGGGAACCCTCGAATATGGTAATGCATGCAATAGTGGGGCACCGTTTGGAAACGTAATTAAAAACTTAATGAATTGGGGAAATGAATGTCTGACTCAATTCACGAACGACCAGCGCACCCGGATGCGGGCTGCATTAGAATTGCTAAGGCCCGGCCTGATCAACAGCAATAAATTGGACCCTTATGTCGAAGAGCAGATTATTCAAAAGGGCACTGCTGCCACGCTTACGGCAACAACCTGCAAAGGAGTTGTGCTGTGGTATGAAGCCTTTTCCGGGGGAAATTTTATTGGGCCGGGAAAGACCTTCACCACGCCCTTGCTGACTGAATCGAGGACCTACTATGCCGCATGTCTTCGCGTCGATTGCGGATCCTCGAACCGAGTACCCGCCGTGGTGACTGTGGCAGGTTCTCTGCCAGTTCAAATCATATCATTTGAAGCCAAGGTACTGGAACGCAACCTGGTTACATTGAAATGGGCTACTTCTTTTGAACAATCACATGATCATTTTGATGTGGAATCGGCCGGTGACGCGAAGTCCTTCCGAAAAGCCGGGCAGGTTTTCGCCCCGTTTCTGACGGCTTCCGGTAAGTCGGAATATCAGTTCACCGACAGGCCGGCATTGGACGCTGAACAGATATACTATCGCCTGAAACAGGTCGATAACGATGGCAGTTATGCCTATTCGAAAATCGTGTCGGTTCGTATTCCCAGGGTTAACCAGATAACGATCGGCCCGAATCCGGCAGAGAACCTGATCACCATTCATGGGGTCGTGGACAATTGGGAAGTGGAGGTGATTAGCGCCACAGGTGTTATGGTTCAGCGGGTAAAAAACAAGATTCACATTGATTCAAGACAACTGCCTGCCGGTCTGTACCTGGTGCGGGTGATATCGGAAAATGGAAATATAGTGACGAGGAAGATGGTGAAGAATTAGCGAAGACATTTACTGACCTGCCCTAGATCTACCAGGACTCTCCCCTTCGGAATCATGTACCGTTTCATACTATCTTGAAGATGCGCTTTTACGATGTAATGAAGCAGGGAGCCTTGTCGCAGGACAAGACAAATCGATGGTAGAAATTAGCCTCCACCCGAATCGCCATGCAAAGACTTCTTTTTAAAACGATCACTTTAATTTGCCTCTCTCAGGGTTTCTCGGGCAATGTTACATGCAATGCGCAGCGTCTTCACAAACATGAAATTCAAGTGAGCTACGGACCTTTGGCAAGGACACAGGTTATTGAAGATGCGCTTACCACCTATATTGGAGCTTTCGTAGGTGATCCACCTCCTAGAATGGACTTTTCAAACTTTTACGCAGCCACTTATCGCTACCAGGTGCATCGGCGACTGGCAATTAGTGTGACATCCGGTTTCACCAGTGGAAGCACATACAAAATCGATTACTCGCACACTAAAAGCTTTTATAGGCACAGTAATAAAACAACGGCTTTTGAGACAAAATTCAGCTATGTCGACGGCCGGATGATTTCGCTTTACGCCATTACCGGGCTCGGATTACATATTACCCGGGTAAAAAATCAAGTAATAAATGAGGCGAAAACGTATCCCTTGCTAACATGCCAACTTACTCCTTTTGGTATCCGGATCGGCAGGCAATTCGGAGGTTTTGCCGAAATCGGTTATGGATATAAAGGGATAGTCAATTTTGGGATAAGTGCAAGATTTTGATCCCCACCGAGGAAAAATAATCTTCTTATTCAACAACAGGTTAAGGCGAAGCCGCCTCTTAGGATTTGAGGCGGCTTCTCATTTGATTTACAAAATGCCGAGGACGAAGCCTAGTAAATGATGAAAGGAACCGTAGTGGTTTCGGGCCCATTGGAAACCCTTAGGATATACATTCCCCTAGTGAGTGCAGGCAGTTTCGGCAGTGGGAATGACCGGGCTTTTTCAACCTTGAAAACATTGTCTGAATAAAGCACTGAACCCTTTACATCCGTCAGCTGTATTGAAAACCTCCCTGCATTTTCAGAACCTTCCAGCTGAAACCTGATCTTGTCCGGCGTACCAGGGTTGGGATAGGCCAGGATCGACAGTGCAATCCGCGCTCCCTTCACAGAAATGATCCTTGAGTAAGTGGATGTCCCATCGTAGTCGACTTGCCTTAGCCGGTAGTAAGTTACCTCCGCCCAGCGGTTCAGATCCTGGAAATGATATTTGCTACCTGTATTTCCCGCTCCATCCACAACCCCAGCCATTTCAAATCCACGTTGTGGATCTAATGATCTTTCTACTTCAAACCTCTGGTTATTCGTTTCTTCGCTTGTCTCCCAGTTGAGAAGTACCGTTGTAGTATCCTGGCGGGAGCCGCTAAAACTGATCAGGGTAACAGGCAAACCGCCTTCTCCTTTGCAAAGGTAGTCGCCGCAGGGCTCTGTAGCCATGGCCCTCAATGCCTTTTGCTGGTCCATCCATCGCTTACCCGCACCGGCTACAAGGTTAGTCCGGTAGTAGCCGGGTTCAAAGCTACGCGCGGATCCGGAACCGGGACCGGGTCCAAGACCGCGCCGCATCTCTGTTCGATCCGCAACGACGAGCAATGACCCTGTCTCTGTTACGCCTTTCGACAACCCTGTTGACCTTTGCGCTTTGGCAGGCAAAAAATGCAATAGAATCAGCGAACCAATTTGCAGAAGTGTATAAAACTTCATCATGGTCATCATGATTAAAACGAAGCGCTATTTGTTCTCAAATCCCACTTATATTCGGACGGCGGAGACGTTTTGTAGTTTGTAGCGCGCATCTTCCTAAAGTTTACTGAGAAGCTTTCGGCTACGGTTGTGCAACCTCCATCGCAGAGTCCCGCGGATCCCAGATGGTCGGTAAATATATAAGCGCCAAGCTCGACTTTATAGACCAATCTCTCTTCAGCCCCTTCACCTTCATAGAATCTAAATTCCATCACCTGCCCATTTTCCCCGGAGGCTAACATTTGCATAAGTCGCATACTGGCGGCATCAATGCTTTTTGTAAAAATGGCATCTTTGTACTCTGCTTTACCGGCGCCTAGGCCACCACCTGTCACCGCAGTTCCCACCAGCTTTATTTCGTATTCCAAAGTCGCAATTTTAACCTCATCCTCATGGGCGCCGGTACCTTTGCCATTGGTGACCTGCTGCATAAACAGATAAATCCCCTGGGCACTTACGGCAGTGTAACCAATAGAAAGCAGCACAATAGCAAAAAGTAGTTTTAAAGTTTTCATACGTTTTTTGAGTTTTTGGATTGTTCTGTACAAACCTATCCGTACAGGAGTGAAAAGGCTGTCGTTTTTGTCCCAAATACTATCGCATTTGTAACAGGCTAAAAAAACTCGGTTATGGAATGGTTCAAATGGGGAATTCCCTACAGATCAGCAAAGTGGGCCGTGGCAGGATGGGAGAAACTGGCAGGTAAAATTGGGATAAGCAGATGTGATCTTTGGTGTAGAATTCAGGCTTTAAAGCTTAACAGCATGATAATAATGATTTTCTCCCTCATCTTCGAATTCCTCGATAAGCGAAAGTCCAGATCCAGCTAGTAACTCTTTGTATTTCTCCGCTCCGAGAGATATAGATTCTATTGCTGTAATCGCATCTTCCCATTTCATTCTTTGAGATGGTGCCGTAAACAATAGTTTCCCGCCTGTGGACAGCGCATTTGCCATTTTTTGAATCACAACTTCCTGTGTTTCTACGGGCAGAAGGAATAAAAGCCCCCAGGCAATTATGGCATCGAACTGCCTATTGAAAAATGAGGAATCTTCTGCGGCTTCACAAGCGACGGGACTATTTGGGAAGTTCTGCTTGAAGATTTGAACCATCGAAGATGACGCATCAATTCCATAAACGGTCAAACCTTCATCTACCAATGCCATCGAAATGGGCAGGCCTATACCACAACCTATATCCAGCACTGTCGCATTTGGAGGTAGTGATCTTGCCCAGTGCCGAACTGATGGCGCGCCGATTCCATTGCTGCCCTTAGAGCGACAGCGAATGAATGTCGCCGCGTTGTCCTCGTATCCGTTTGATTTATCCATTTGCATTCAGATATACTGATAATGTCGTACGTAAGTTTATATATTTCAGTTAGTTACCTGCTTTAACGCATTTAGGTAGAACGCAGTATACTCACTTGGATACGTCGCTAAATAACAATTGGTTCAATGACATTTCTCGTTCTTTCAATCGTATCATCGTAGCTTTGCGGCTTCAAAAAATGAGAAGATGATTACAGTTGAAAATTTGGCCGTTGAATTTAGCGGTTCTGTCCTTTTTAGCGAAGTTTCCTTCGTGATTAATCCTACCGATAAAATTGCCTTGATGGGTAAAAATGGAGCGGGGAAATCCACCATGATGAAAATTATTGCTGGTGAACAAAAAGCCAATCGCGGCCATGTTCGTGCGCCCAAAGACGCTGTGATCGCTTATTTGCCGCAACATTTACTCACCGAAGATAACTGTACCGTTTTCGAGGAAGCGGCCAAAGCGTTCAAGCAGGTTTTTGAAATGCGTGTCGAAATGGAAAAACTCAATCTTGCGCTCGAAACCCGCACAGATTACGAGAGCGATGAATATATGGCGATCATCGAACAGGTGACCGAACTGGGTGACAAGTATTATCAATTGGAAGAAGTCAATTATGACGCGGAGGTTGAGAAAGCCTTGAAAGGATTAGGATTCAGGCCGGAAGATTTTCATCGGCAAACCAAGGAATTCAGTGGAGGATGGCGTATGCGCATTGAGCTTGCCAAAATACTATTGCAAAAGCCAGACCTTATTTTGCTGGATGAGCCTACAAACCATATTGACATTGAATCCGTGATGTGGCTGGAAGATTTTTTGGTGAATAAGTCGAATGCGGTGATGGTTATTTCTCACGACCGTGCCTTCATCGACAACATTACCAACCGGACGATTGAAGTAACCATGGGGCGGATTTTTGACTACAAAGCAAACTATTCACATTACCTGGTGTTGCGTGAGGAGCGTAGGTCACATCAGGTCAAGGCATACCAGGAACAGCAGAAAATGATTGCTGATAATATGCAATTTATCGAACGTTTCCGTGGTACATACTCCAAAACCAACCAGGTTTCCTCCCGCGAACGCATGCTAGAGAAACTGGAAATTATCGAAATTGATGAAATTGACAACTCAGCCCTAAAACTTCGTTTTCCCCCTTCGCCACGGTCTGGGGACTATCCGGTTACCGTGAAAGATGTGTCAAAATCCTACGGTGATCAGGTTGTGTTTAAAAATGCCAGCATGATCATTTCAAGAGGTGAAAAGGTATCGTTTGTGGGCCGGAATGGTGAGGGTAAATCCACGATGATCAAGGCTATTATGGGCCAGATAGGTGTTGACGGAACCTGCCAGCTTGGACACAATGTCAAGGTCGGCTATTTTGCCCAAAACCAAGCATCGTTATTGGATCCCAATCTGACTATATTTCAGACGGTGGACGAGGTCGCAGAAGGAGATGTAAGAACCCAGATCAAGAATATTTTGGGAGCCTTCATGTTTCAGGGCGAAGATATCGACAAGAAAGTAAGTGTATTGTCGGGTGGAGAAAAAACGCGGCTTGCCATGGTGAAGTTGCTTCTGGAACCTGTAAACCTGTTGATTTTGGATGAACCTACAAACCACCTGGATTTGAAGTCGAAAGATGTTTTGAAAGAAGCGCTCAGGAACTTCGACGGAACATTGGTGCTGGTCTCTCATGATCGTGATTTTTTACAAGGTTTATCCCAAAAAGTCTTTGAGTTCAAAGACAAACGTGTCATTGAGCATTTTGAGACGATTGATGCGTTTTTGGAGCGGAATAGGATGAAGAGTATAGCGGATCTTCAACTTGTGAAGTAGGGTTTCATAAGTTACTCTAAATAAATATGTTACTTCAAGGGCCGACTTTCAATTTTGCCGACAAATCATGAAAATACTGCGAACTCCAAATATCTAAAACACTGGCATTGGGTAGGATTGAAAAATTAGGCTCTATTTTGAGCAGCTAGAAATCGAGATCTTCGGAAAAACGATCCAGTCCCGCGTCGGACTACTGCGTTTGTAAAATTATCAAACCTGCTGGGACCATTTCCTGATCATACCCGTCAGTTCATCCAGTTTGATCGGTTTGCTGATATAATCATTCATGCCTGCATCGAGACATTGCTGCTGGGTACCTTCCATTGCATTGGCGGTGAGCGCGATAATAATGGGCTGGTTCACAACGGTTTTACGGATCAGGCGGGTTGCTTCCAGGCCATCCATGACTGGCATCTGCATATCCATCAGGATCAGATCATATTTTTTCAGGTTTGCTGCTTCCAGCGCTTCCTGGCCGTCTTTGACAACATCAGGCTGATAGCCCAGTTTTTGGAGGATCCGGACGATTACATGCTGGTTGATGACATTATCTTCGGCTACGAGTAAGTCAAAAGGGTAGGTGATTGAAAAGTCAGTTGAAAGCTTGTTTGAAACAACATCTGTTTTTGTCAGCGGTTTTGTTTGAAATGCATTCATGATGTGGTTGCTCAGGGCATGCTGGCGTATGGGTTTGGTAAGTATGGATGCAAAAAGCCGGCGATCCGGGTCTTTTAGCTCTTCACCAATGGAACTGAGCAGAATAATGGGCATTTGTGGGGCATAACGTTTGATGTTTTCTGCTAAGTTAACACCATCCATTTCCGGCATCTGCATGTCGGTCAGTACCAGGTCAAATCCATTATCTTCAAATAAAATCTCCATCGCTTTCGAACCAGATGACGCTAATACTGGCTGCAATTTCCAGCTTTCCATCTGCCGTTTCAAAATCGCCAGGTTAGTCGCATTGTCGTCAACAAGCAGGACTTTCTTTCCCTTATGTTCATCCAGATCCTGGCCGTAGTATGTGGGCAGAATTTTGGTACCCCTGCTGGTTTTTGTTGTAAAACTAAAAGTGGAGCCATGATCAACTTCGCTGGTCACGCTGATTTCTCCGCCCATCAGGTTTACCAGCTTCGAGGATATGGCAAGTCCCAACCCGGTGCCGCCGTATTTGCGGGTAGTAGAAGGGTCTACCTGTGAAAATGCTTTGAAAAGCCGGTCCAATTTGTCCTCGGGAATCCCAATTCCTGAGTCACGGACATCGAAACGTATTTGTAATTTCCCGTCCACACCAGCTTCCTCTTGCGTAACATACACACAGACCTCGCCGTGTTCAGTGAATTTCATTGCATTACCCACCAGATTGATCAATATCTGCCGCAGCCGCAATGAATCGCCCACGATTTGAACCGGAATCTTTTCATCTATCTGATAAATAAGGTCCAGACCGATCTGGGCAGCCTTGCTGCCAAAGATATCCAGCACGTCCTCGATATTCTGACGCAGGTTAAAATCCTCATTTTCAAGTTCCAGGCTTCCCGATTCTATTTTTGAAAAATCAAGGATATCATTGATTACGTTTATCAGCGTATCGCCGCACGTAGCAATGGTTTCAGTAAACATACGTTGCTCTTCATTTAGCGGCGTTTCCTGTAAAAGCGCTGCCATTCCGATAACCCCGTTCATCGGGGTGCGTATCTCGTGGCTCATGGTTGCCAGAAAAACGCTCTTGGCCTGGTTGGCCCTGTCCGCTTCCTGCCGCGCTTTGATCAACTCGGCATTGGTTGCCCTCAGGGTTTCGTTAGCCTTTCTTTGTATTTCCTCACTTTGTTTTCTTTCCTGGGAAAGCTGGGCTTCCTTTTGGAGCTCGGTCATTTGTACCATTTGGCTTATCTGTAATTCATAGGATCTGTTGAGCGTATAAGCCCAAAGCCCGCATATAAAGAAAATTGCAGCAGCCAATAAAATGTGAATGATAAAAGTCAGCAGATCGAAATATTCCAATGTTGTAAAATAGACTTCGGAGAGACCGGTATTTTGTAAATACCCAAATACGGCGTGATGAAGCAGTACCACGATCATCATCGGTACCTGCAGCTTCCATTTCTGAAAGGTGACCAGGACCGCACTGCCAATAAAAGCGAAGAAATGCATTTCAAACAATCCGTGCATCTGGTAAATAAACTGCGCCATGAAAATACCCAGTACCACACTGAGCACATATTGGTACAGGTCAGACCTGGGCAAGGCAAACTTGATGGAATAGTAGGCCAACAGCAAAATCCAACCAACACCGACGGCAATGGTCCACGTATCGTAAAATCCAGCCAAAGCCAGACCAACTAAAAAGTAGCCTGGCAGGAAGAAATTCATCAGACGATCCGATCTTTCCTTTATTTCCGATTGAAAGTTACCGACTGGATTATCCGGCAAAGCGGTAGTCCGATTCATATTTGGTTTGGAGCAGTTAATTTTTGCAAACAGGCATTGTACATCCGTAAGATTTCAATGCTTGTGCTGTGAGGGTTGGCAACGACTGGCTTTTCAATAGGCCGTTCAACGCAATTTTTGCGTATGCCGTCTTTTCTTCGGTGCAATATCGGCTTGCATTATAGTTTCCGCGGTAGTAGAGTTTCTGATCCTTATCGATCAAAGCTGCCTGCGGTGTTGAATATACGCCGCAGCGGGTCGCAATGGACTCATCAAATACCACCGGTATCTTTAACCCAAGTTTATCCTGTATTTCGTCGGCCGAATAAGCTTTGTCGGATAATACCACTACAACAAAGTGAACACTGTTTCCATAAGAGCGCACCAGTGATTGAAAGTGGCTCTTATTAAATCGGGAACAAGGGCATTCCGGATTATAGAAATGTAGAAAAACGGGTTTGTCACCGGTACTTTGGATCATTTTACCCAGATCAATTTTGGTACCGGGCGGCACATTCACGTAGTTTGCAGGAACAGGGGTGGGGAGCCGGTATTTCCAGTCATTATACCAAAAAAGCACCCCAACCGAAGATAGCAGCATCGTGAGCCATGCGATCACCAAACCCATTCTGATCATTGGAGAAGTTATGAGATGTCTATATAAAAATATTTTAAGAATCCTATCAAATTTACTCTAAAAAACTGGTAGAATAGGTTATTATTTCCGCAGCCGCCAACCGGCACCAGACAATTACCTGGTAAGATATTACATAAACTCTACCTCCATGGATGCCTTACTGTTAATAGTTGGTCAACAAATTAAAGCAGCGTGTACAAACTTGCATATGACCCAGGAAGAACTGGCTTAAAAGTGCGGAATGAGACATCTTTTTCCTATAACTTATTTTCTAATTAAAAATCTTATGGACTTTCCCCTTGTCCTAAGAACATGTAGTCCTTTTTGTAAGGAGCTGATATCAAGTGGCATCCCCAGGTTGGCTGTACCTGACCACACGATGACCCCACCGCTATTTGTGATTTCCAGTGGAGTCCCGGTGAACGTCTTTTCCACATATAGGAAATTGCTGGCTGGATTTGGGTATACGACTGTTTCAAGCTGCTCAAATTCCAGGTTGAGGATTCTGCTAAATGCAAATGAACCGTCCGTATCTATCATTTTTAGGCGGTAGAGGTTTTTTCCGGTAAATGGAGCAGCGTCGATAAAAGAATAGCGGACAACCTCTTTGCTTTCTCCGGCCGATCTGACTGAACCTATTTCATTCCAGCTTATGCGCCTTTCACTGCTTTTTTCAATCACAAAGTGGCTGCTGTTGTTTTCAACGGTAGTCTCCCAGGATAAAAGCGTAGCTCGACTTTCCTTCTTCGCGTCAAAACGCACCAGCGTTACAGGCAAAGCCGTACAAGCAGATTCAACCGCTGTTTGAGTCGCACATGATCCAGTGTTATCGCTGATATATATATAATCCAAGCCTCCACTGACAGCCTGACAGATTACTTGAAGAGCGCAATTTGCCAGACTGGAATTGAAGGTGATTTCTAATGCACTGTTGATCTTTTTGATGCCTGCCAGAGCGGAGATGTCCGTTAGCAACGGATTGCCCGTAATCGAAAGGTGCTCTATGGGTGACGTCAGCTTTTCTAGCCCACTTAAGTTAGTGAGCAGAGAACAGTCTTCAAGGCGCAGTTCTTCACCAACGCTTGTCAGTTTACTTAGAGCGTTTAGCGAGGTAAGTGGGTTTTCTGAAATTGTAAGACTTCCACCAACCGACGTAATGTTTTGTAAGCCGTCGAGGCTGTTCAAGGCTGCATTATCCGTGACAGACAAGTCTGCTGAAATGCTGGTAAATTGACTAAGAAAGCCAAGGTTGGCTATCAGTGGATTCCCTGAAATAACCACATCTTCCGCAATAGTTGTTAATCCCGACAAAGCATCCAGGTTAAGCAGGCCCGCATTGTCGCTTATGTCGACGGCACCATTGACGCTGGTTATATTGTGCAGACCGGATAGACTGGCGAGCGACAGCGTGCCGCTGATATATAAATTATCTACCGAGGTGATACTCGACAACTTAGCCAGACTGTTCAATTTCTGATTTTGCTCAACATCAAGGCCGCCGCCAATGGACACGAGGGCATTTAGACCATTGAGATTTACCAGATTGGTATTTGAGAGAATTCGGAAGTCTGACCCGACACTGACCAACTGGTTCAACCCGGTTAAGTTGACCAACTGATTCATTCCAATTACATCAAATTGCCCGCCGACGGAAATCAGATTATGCAGGCCGTTCAAATTAGTTAAATTGTTTAGATAGCCTAAGCTCAGGTTTCCGTCAATCCGCCTGATACCAGATAGCGGCGAAAGGTCAGCAATGTCACCGAAATCAATATAAAGACTCTGCGTCAGATGCGAGCATCCAGGATAGTTGGTAGCGAAATTATTGACATTGAATTGATTAGACAAAGTCAGATCGGCTGTTGGGCATTGCGCTGACAAGCTCTGGCTCAGCATCACCAATGCCAGCCAGACAAAAGTCAGACAGAATAAGGATACCTTTTTCATAACAGTTAAGATTAGATGTTTGGAAACTTGGAGATGAAGCAGCACCCAGGATGATGTGGGTACGCGCTTCAAAGGTCTGTGTCGATCAACAGAACAAAACTAGTTACCAGAGTGCGGGGGGACTGTTTCAAATGTTACTGGAGGCTATCAAAGATGTTACATCCAGTTGAATTCGCGTGTAAAAATGAGGTTTTCGTAAAATACAGCAAGAAGAGTCACCTATTGGTTCAAACTCACAAGCATAGCATCCGATGACCGAAGATAGGAGTCGTTGTACTGGAACGTATATCCTTCATCGTTTTCTATCAAAACCCCTGCGAATTTGTCTCTCTAGTAAACATTTGCTTGCTGATACTTTCGTTCAACCGCTCAAAGTATATAGCCGATATTCGAGAGAACAGATCTTGGCCGCTTTCGGAGAAAGCACATTTGAAAGGAAATCCAGCAACCGGGAAGGGGTCGTAAACCTGGAAGCAAAGAATGCCGTGCTGCTGCTCATAACGCTGGAAAAGACAGAAGCAAATTACTCTCCAACCACATTGTATAACGATTACGCAGTCAGTGAGAAGATATTTCATTGGCAATCTCAGAACACGGCCCGGCCTGAGACTGGCAAGGGGCTGTCATATGTAAAGCAAAAGCATAAAGGGAAATCTATTCTTCTTTTTGTGCGGGAAAAGAACAATGATGAATTCAATAATACGACTGCCTATGTCTTCCTGGGCCTGGCCGACTATATCGACCATTATGGAGCGAAGCCGATGAGTATCAATTGGGCATTGCGCGAGTCAGCTCCACATTATGCCTGAAGGATATGGTGAAGATGGCGGTTAGGTGAGGTTATTTGACCGTAACCAAAATAAAAAGCTAAATTTGACCAGATCGCGAAACGAACCTGAATGAGTAAGAGAAACCAAATCGCTTGTTATGCCTTCTTTTTATGAGTAAAGACAAAATAACACTTCCAAGCTTCAACGAAGCAGAGTACAAAGAAATACTGCACCAAGCTATTAGCCAGATTCGGGAGGCACGTATACACATTGCCCGTCAGGTAAATAGCAGCACACAGTCCGTTTACTGGAATCTGGGAAAATTGCTTTCGGAGAGACAGTTGGAAGAAGGTTATGGCAGCGGCGTTGTCAAACAATTGTCTATTGATTTGAAAAATGAATTTCCGGATATGGGTGTGTCGCTGAGAAATCTGTGGAATATGAAACGCTTTTATGAGCGTTATTATCAAGCAGATACAAAACTGCTACAGGCTGTAGCAGTTTTGCCTTGGGGACATAATGTGCTATTGCTGGACAAGTTACAGTTATTAGAAGCTGTTGGATTCTACGCAAGCGAAACCCTCTCAAAAGGTTGGTCAAGAGACTTATTGCTGAATGCCATTAAAATGGACAGTTACAGCCAGGCACAAATCAAAACACACAATTTTGACCAGACGCTCCCCGAGGCACATGCCGATTATGCCAACGAAGTATTCAAAAGCACCTACAATCTGGGATTTTTGGGCGTTACGGAACCCATTAAAGAGTTGGAACTGGAAAACAGACTGATTGCCAAAATAAGGGCATTTATACTGGAATTGGGCAGAGGATTTAGTTTCATTGGCAACCAATACCGGCTGGAATACAATGGTAAGGAATATTTTGTAGACATGCTTTTCTTTCATCGCGGCCTGCGTTCCCTAGTTGCGATTGAACTGAAAATTGGCAGTTTCAAAGCGGAATATGTGGGAAAAATGAACCTCTACCTCTCCTTACTTGACCGTTTGGAAAAAAGCGAGAATGAAAACCCTTCCATCGGCATTATCCTTTGTGCCGATAAAGATCATTTGGATGTTGAAATAGCATTGCAAGACATTAACAAGCCGATAGGTGTTGCTGAGTATCAGCTTTTGCTACCGCAGGCTGAGTTGCAGATGCTGGTGTTGAGGGAGTTGAATGCATAGAGCAGAACGCCGTGAATTTTACGATCATATTAGACATAATAGGACTTTGAGACTCTTTAAATATGTTCACCCGAATAGAATCAATATCCTGGAAAACTTGTCCATTCGGTTTACCCAGCCAAACGAATTAAACGATCCAATCTTTGTCAGAAACTTAGAACCCGCTTCAATACTAAACATCTTCTTTGGAGTAAATTCCGATGTAACCTTGAAGGAAGATATTTTAAAGATTTTGGCCCGTCCAAACCTATCGCATGTTGGCGTTTTTCAAAGTGTTATTGATGAAAATGAATATAAGGTAATTTTTGAGCGTGTCGATCGAGAGCATTCTCCATTGATTTGAATGCGTGTTTTAGGCTCATAATTGTCCACCATTTTCCTGACGTCAGGAAAATGGTTCTGAAATAAAGGTTTTAGTCTACGTCAATAACTCATGCAATTTTGTCTAATGAGCTTCTTGTCCGGCAGCTTCAAGAGATACTGAGCGGTCAGCACCGAAAATTACCGCTCACATTAGGTCAATGCAGGAATGTATTTCTCTCACCACCGGCGAGAGTTTTGCGCTGATTTGGTTGCTGAAAAAGAGTGTAGCCGGTGAAATTGAAATAGGAGGCGGCGAACAGAAATTGGCGGCCCGCTAGTCTCTCTGAGGAAGTGGATTTTTATCCAAAAAATGGCCCATATCTTCCGCCTGCTCTAAAAATAAATCCGGCATCAAAAAAGGCTTATTGTGAGATACTTGATGCGCTGCTTTGGCATGTGTATACCCAGAGGCAAATACTACCTTTTGTTCCACCTTTTGTTTTTTTGTCGTTTGAGTTGCCATGTTGCCCTTTCTATTGATTATCAATGTAATCATCTCTTCAAATTTAACGAAAATGCGTCATAATTGGTGCCTTTTGTGAACGGAACCCATTCGCCCTTCCAATCTGGCCAATCTCCCTCTATTTCACCTTCCTTGTTTTTGACAGCTTTTAAGCCTTCGATGTTATACCGCTCTACCAGATAGTCTTAGTGTTAGCTAATGCCCATCTGATATAAGCGCGTTCTTAGACGCATTTCGAACTCATCAGAACCTTCCTTCTTCCTGACTGAACCAGTGGCTAAGAGCTTTATTTCAGGATGGTTATCAATGTATTCGAGTGCCTTTTTTGCCACCGTCGCCAGGATCTGGTTGCGGTCACCGTTATTGACCGAGATTTTGTCATCGATCTTATTGGTCTCACGATTCCAAACTCCGAAGCCAAGATTGTATTCATTGTCACTCCTGGGTAGCTTCACAATAGCGATCAGCATATTGTGATTGCCTTTACTATAAAACTGGAAGGCGTTTTCGGCATAGGCGACGGTATCGTAACTCGGAAGGTTCATGCATTAGGCGGCTAAAACGCAAAGCTATGGAAAAAACCTTCCTATTTATTTTCTCGTAGACGCCTACTAAATCTCCAATATCGAAGCAAATTTATCTTCATCAACGTCATGTTTTTATAAAGTCTTACCGTTTATTCATTCCCTAGCCACCCATCCAAAATTTCTCCTATATTTGCCCCGCAAACTACATTTTTTTCATGAACAACAATTTTAAAATCAGGCCAAAATGGCCTTGGAGAGGCATACGGGTGCAAGTCCCGAAGCCTGATCGATGTTGTTCATTGATGGAGTTTGCGGTGACCTCTCCTTATTTATTCACCCAAATCCATTTTTAATTGCAAACTCCTAATGGAAACGGTGTCGACTCGAATGCAAATTCAGTCAACCCAACGAATGATGCACGTCAAGCATTAGATGTCGGCGCTCCGCTGACGCAATCGCAGGCAGATTTTTTGTATATCGTCGATTGTCAGGGCTGTCGGGAATTATCCCAATCGCTCAAAATGATCCACGATCTGGCTCTTTATCACTCGGATATCCCGTTTGATCAAGCTGAAAAGTCAGCTCTTTTTGACCTGAAAGTACTTTGGGAAGGGCTCGAAAAAATGGGGGCGAAAGCGTAGGGATTGGAGGACTGTTGGCGACAGTCCTTTTTTTGTTTTTTCACGTCAGCTTTCACGGTCATACAAATCCGCATTGATTTTCAAATCTCCTATATTTACCCCACAAACGGTAGTAAATGTGTATCAACTTCAAATCAAAATATAGGCCAAAATGGCACCAGTCACTGAATGGAGAAAAGTAAATTGAAAATTTTAAACCAGGATCTGCTGTCATTGTATCTGGCAAATGTTCCCCTTGGTCTGGCCGAAGCTTTTGAGGGGTTGCACGAAGCCGAGACGTCCACAGAACGGTTCAGTTTTTACACGTCAGTGTCGGCGATGGCATCCAGTAAGATTGAAGGTGAGCCAATGGAGATAGACAGTTATATTAAGCATAAGATGCTGAATACGGAATATTTGGAAGATTTGGTGCAGAAACCCAATGACCTGTATGAGGCATACATTTTTGCCCAAAAAAATGCACTTTCCGAGAAAAACTTTCTTGAGGCACATCATATATTAACTACACATCTTTTGCCGGAAAAGAAAAGGGGTGTTTGCCGGAAAGGAAATATGGTGGTCATGGAGCATAAGACGTTCCGGATTCAGTACGAAGCCGCTTTGGGCACAGAAGTCAAATCGTTATTTAATGATTTGTGGAGAGACATTGAGTATTTGGAAAAGCAAGCGCACAGTATTGAGCAAATTTTTTATTACGGCTCACTTATTCATTTGACATTTGTCAATATCCATCCCTTCGAAGATGGTAATGGGAGAGCGGGTCGTCTTCTGGAGAAATGGTTCTTAGCGGAAATGCTCGGTGAAAAAGCATGGTTTGTTCAGAGTGAGCTCTACTATTACCAAAACGTCAACCAATACTATCTCAACCTAAACCGCTTGGGGATGTTCTACGAGCAGCTGGATTACTCCAAAGCGCTTCCGTTTTTATTAATGCTGCCTCAGGCGGCTTGTTCAACAAGCTAACGTGATTTTTGTTTGCTTTTAATCTATTTAGCTGCCAGATAATATAAACCGCCATTTTCAGATAATTTTAATGCGGACCGGCCCCTTAAAATCCTTAACATCAACAGGCATTCCCTTTTGTGTTATTACTACGCTACCTTTGTTATGCAAATCAATTGCTACCCCGAGTACATCTTTCATATGCTTACGCCAGCCGTTAGGATATAGCATGCGAGCAATTTCAGAAGGACAGGTACTTTTCTCAGCACCACGATGAATGGCAGTAGATAGAATGGTTGTTGCAATTTTCTCGTAATGTTGCATGCGTATGTTACTGGATCAATAAGGATGTTTCGAAACACTGTTTTTTATCTGGCTATCTGTAGGTTTTTGACTGACGGTAATGTTATCTGCCTGATCGATTTTTATTAAGCCCATTTCTTCAAATGCTTTCAACCATCGCTGCATGGGCAAAACATCCCATTTCTGCTGGTACCGCGTAGCGTTCTCAATAATCGAATGAAAATGGTTTACCGGCGGATCGTGCTTATCGTGATATTGGTGTAATACGTAATCGCGTACAAAGATCAGCTTAAAGTCCGCCTTGTGAAACATCATGGCAAAATCTGTATCTTCTGCCCCATACCCGACAAAGGATTCATCAAAGCCACCAATTTTTTCAAACGTTTGCTTTTGAATACCAAATATTAAAGACCAGAATTGCAAATGTTCAACCGGCTGGCCGACCGGTATGCGCTCCCGGGCAGGGTGAGTCACCGCTTTATGCTTTAGATCACCATAATTTCCTGTGTCTGGCAATACTGGCAGATACAAAGGATAAGCTGTAATTATATTTTCCGCTTCCAAAACCATCAGCATATTTGCAAACAGCGTTGGCGATACAATGCAGTCTACATCTATAAATATGACGTTGCCTGTTTTTGCAGCGGTCATTCCCACATTCCGCGCCGCAGCTAGTGGCAGCTCATGAATTTGCTTAATTAAATGGATGTTCACATTCAAACCATTCGGAGTTGCAATTCCGTCCAGGTCGTCCATACAAACAACTTGTATATCGTAGGGAAGATTCGTCGATGCTTTTATAGAGTCAAGAAGATTGGCTAATTGCTTTCGCCTTCCCTTAACAATTGTTACAATGCTGAATTCAGGCATACCAGTTTCTCATTTTCTGCGCTATTTCCTCAGGTGCTGACGCATTCACCAAATTTTTGTAAAAAGGTGTAAATACTTTCGCTTTTTGCAGCAGGTTTTGCCACTGCTCAGCGCTGAAAATTTCCTGCGCTAAAAGCGCAACATTTTGACTAGCTAATACATTTGCATGTACTACTTGCTCGTCATACGGTCTGGGCTCTGGAAGCAGGACCATACGTTTATCAAGTGACAATAGTTCCGCAATCGTGTTTTGACCAGCTGCAGAAATCACTACTTCTCCAACAATAGCTTCACTGATGTCTTTAACTGGGCCGAGCAGTATACAATTTTTATCTAAATCATAATCTCGCTTATTACCAATAATAGTAAACTGTGTATTTTGATCTTTCGTAATATTTTTAAGTACCGATTCATCGTAATTATTGTAGCCTAATAGGACTGTTATGTTACTAATATCTGAACGGTTGCTTCGCTTAAAACCACAGCCAGAATACTGTGACATATATCCGCTGTAGTATGTTTTGGATGCAAACTGGTAGTTCGCCTGTTCCAGAGAAGAATGAAAATGAGCTACGATATGATCCGCCAGTTCATGCGCAAAAACCTGTGTCGGATCGCTCATCACATTTCCGGGCAGGTGGACCAAAACGACTGGGACGCCCATGCCCCGAACCATGATTGCCAACTCAGGAACACCGTCGCAGTAGAAAGCTTTTGGCTGGTAGCGCTCTATAGCTTCAGTCAGCGCTTTTGCTCGCCCTGCAGGCCCGATCGCATACGGCGTAACTTCAAAGGCTTTTGAAAACGTATGTTGTGGTATCTCGTAGCCAGTCGGATACTTTGGAGGCAGCTCCAGCACCTGAACGTCGTGCTTCTTGTGCAAATACCCGGTTATTTCACTGTTCGTCGTTATCACTATAACCTTAAAAATGACTGATAATGCCGGATACAACATATTGAATGTCGCCCTATGGCCATTTCCGTGCGCATGTACAAAATAGAATATCGTTGGCTTCTTCATCCCCTGGCCTTTTTCGCTATGCGTTCATAGACGTTTATATAAGCCGCGGAAGTTTTTTTCATATCGAATGAGGCTGCAAATTCTCTGCACGCTTCCGGTTCCGATTGTTTTGTGATATCTAACAGCTTTATTAGATCCCGCCAGTCATGTGAATCAACTGCTATGGATACTTTTTCGTTGCGCAGCTCCGGAGGTATGGCGGTATTAAACCCAACGACGGGTAAACCGCTTGCAAGCATCTCTATCGTACTCAAGCCGAAAGGCTCTTCCCAGGTAGCTGTTGCCAAATACGCTGAAGCGCCTGCCGCCAGTTTACTTAACTGTTGCTGAGTGGCATGGGAGATGTATTCAACACGTTCATTTAGCTGCGGCTGCACATGGTCTCGGAAATATTCTTTGTCAAAAACGGCTCCGACAATCTTAAGTGGCTGTTTTAAATAATTGGCCAGATGTATAGCGGCTTCAACGTTCTTTTCTTTTGCAATGCGCCCGCTCCATAATAAATACCCGTCAGGATTTCGAACGTGTAACTTCCACTTCTGTAGTAGTATTCCATTTAAGATTACCTCCACATCTTTGCCGAGGAATGCCTTCCATTGTTCGCTCATTCGGTTCGAGATACCGATAGGTAAGACAGGCGCATGCTTAATAAAAAATTTATACATCAGTACAAATTTTTCTGTTGGTGGCAGATGCAATGTTAGTATGCTTGGAGTTCTGAAGAGTGCGCCGACTGCGTAGATTTTGGGTATAAATGAATTATAATGGATGACGTCGTAGCGACTAACGTCTAACATTCCATACTGTAGCGTCTGATAGTGTTGCTGTCCGAGCCATTCCGGACATGCCCGGTACGAATCATCTTTCATGCTAAGCGGGCTCTCATGAAATTCAATCACCTGAAACAGATTTTTTTCATCTGCGTCTTTTGCTATAACATCGACTGTATGCCCCAGGCGCACTAATTCGTTTGCGTGCTCAACGATGAATGCTTCCGTGCCTCCGTTGTATGGCTCACGCAGCGAGATGAATGGCCCGGCAACAATGAGTATCTTCATAGCAATTCCTCAAAGTAATTTATATAGCGCTTAGCCATCGTTCTCAAAGAAAATGTTTCTGCGTGGCGCCTGACTTTGTCGCTCTCAAGTGGTATCGCAGCTGCGATTGCTTTTGCAAGAGATTTTACATTTTTTTGCTCCGCAACAACTCCGCTCTCCATATTGACTAATTCCAGAAAAGCACCGCGGTCGAATCCGGCTATCGGCACACCCGACGACATGGCTTCTATGTTGGTGAGGCCAAACGGCTCTTCCCAGCGGACAGCATTGATCATAGCGGCTGCTCCTTTCATATGCAACTGTATATCAGACTGTTTTAAATGACCAAGGTATGTATCGTTTGCCGTCATGCGAGGGCTAATTTGTTCATCAAAATACCTTTTATCGTCGAGTGGTCCGGCAAACTTTAATGGCATATTTATTTCGTGGGCCGCGTCTATCACGATGTCCAGACCCTTAGCGTGCACGATTCTTCCAAACCAAAACAGATAGTCCCGACTTATACGTACGAGCGGCCACTTAACCATGTCAACACCGTTATAAATGACGATTGAACCGTTAGTCATATATGGCTGCCACGTAGCTTCAAAGGATTTTGAGGGCATCACGAAATGAAGATTTTCAGAACCCGAGCAAATCTTAACAGCTGCTTTTAATTTGCTGATTGGTGGCGTATGTATTGTCGTGACCACCGGAATCGGAGCCTTCACGCCCCATAGTATCGGTAGCTCATGCGTCGAATTGTTATGAACAATATCGAAATCATTTTGTTCAATATCTTCGAGTATCGAGAGGTATTCATCGTTCTCATATATTTCGAAGTGCTCGTGTTCCCTATGCTCATCGCCGTAAAATCCTTTTACCTTCAGTTCGGGGTCGCTATCCGCATGCGCATACAAAGTGATTTTGTGGCCGAGACATATGTACTCTTTACATAATGCGTAGGTAAACGCTTCTAAGCCTCCTCGAAATGGCTCAGCTATCGGCAGTCTGGTTTTGGCTATAACAGCAATCTTCATATGCCCACTTTATTTCAATGTTCGCGGTTGTAAGAGCCTATTGATAACACGCGGTCGTTTTCGGATATAGCTTCTTCACCAATACCTTCTTGCAACAATACTTCTCTATATAGCTTTACGTAGCTCGAAGTCATATTTTGTATATTCATGGTCGATGCAAATTCTTTACATGTACCCGGACTGATAGCATTACTCTTTCTAACGAGCTCTACTAAGTCTTGCCAACGGAGAGATGCAGTTGTTAATACACTTTCATGCTCCCAATTCGGCGGAACAGCGGTATTAAAGCCAACGATTGGCACGCCGCTCGCCAACATCTCTAAGGCAGCCAAACCAAACGGCTCTTGCCATGTTGCCGTTGCGAGATAAGCAGACGCTTTTTTCGCTAAGCCGCTCAGTTCGCGCTGGGTCACGTGCCCAACATACTGAATTTGATTATTAAGGTGCGGTTTGACCTTCTCATCAAAATAATGTTGGTCAACAATTCTGCCAGCAATCTTCAGCGGCAGCTGCATATGGTTTGCCACGCAAATGGCAGCTGCAACATTCTTTTCTTCATTGATTCGTGCCGACCACAGCAGATACTCACGGTCCCCCGAGCTGTTTGTCGGCCAAAGATCCATGTTTATACCGTTGTATATGAGTGGCATATCTATACCAAGCGCCTGTTCCCATTGACGTTTGACCCTTTCTGATATCGCTACGAATATGACATCGCTCTGCTGCGAAAGCTTTTTATAGGCCGATATTCGTGTGCTGTCAGCCGGCGAATGTAGCGTCAGAAACGATGTTTTGTTGTAATGCAATCCTGCCTCTAACAGATGCGGGTAAAACATATTATAGTGAATGACATCATATGAATCGACACCCAGATTTTTAAACTGACGCTTTTCTTTTAAACGTGTAAAAAAGTTAGGTCTTTCTGAAGAAAATGCAGTAAACGGGTTTATGAGCATAAATTTAGCGCCAGCTTCCGCCTCATCCGCAACAACATCTACCGCATGCCCTTCATCAACAAGTTGGTTGGCAAAAGAAACTATAAACGCTTCTATACCGCTGTTATAAGGCTCTTTCAGTGAGATGCCAGGACCTGACACAAGTAAAATATTCACGTATAGAAATGAAAGTTATAAAGTGGTTATCTAATTTGTAAATATAGTTTTTTGATGGAGTATAACGGTGGCACAGGGATTCGCGATTCAGGGATCTTGCAAAAAATGCGGGTTTAAAATGATACGCCTGAGGTTGACCATTTAGTCAAAGTGATTCAATCCGGAATTGCTACACTGAAAACATGTGCATTTTTTGATATGATATGAAAAACAAAAATGCCCGCAAATCATTGATTTACAGGCATTGTGTTTGACCTTGAACTTATTTCAAGGGCGGCCGCCGCGCGGAGGGAGACGGGTCTCGAACTTTGCCTTTAATCGGCTCATATTCAAGGTTTTAACCCCGTTATTTGAAGTGAACTACACGAAAGACTCACTATTTTTTATACATATAGTACAACAGTATATTTGTTATGTATAATTCTTTTAGCGAAAATTGAGGTGTTTAGGGGTGATTTTCGCTGGGTTTTGAGTGCGTTTTCGGGTGGTTTTTGGTGTTCAAAGTTTGGAAAATGCCTGTGGGTTTTGGCGGTGGTAACTGCGATTTTGCTTCACAAAGTTAAGCAATTATCGTACTCTCAAACTTCTTTGGGCGCTTACCTTTTACCTCTTGTGATGAATTATTTTTATTCCACCTACCATATGCTTTTCCGTAAATAGCCTCGCATTCTTTTCATATATGAAAGTTCCAACAAACGGTCATTTATCCACCTGACATTAATATCGATCAGCTCAGGGTGTACTGGATGGAGATTTGCCTTTCCATTGTCGTAATCCGCGGTAAATATTCTGAAACCAGTGTCAATGTCTTCATCGGCCTTCGCAAGAGAGATATTTGTAGCGTATCCAGTGGTAGCACCGCAGTCACGAGCATAAAGAATGGCTTTGTGAGCTCGGTTAGGCGAATACAAAGTTTCATATCTCGTATTCTCACAATCTGGTAGCCATAAAATAAATACAAATAATAACAGGATTGACATTCCAATCAGCCATCCTACCATTAACAACCCAGCTCGTACGAAAATCCAGAGAGTACGTATCAATTTTGCAAGCCAATGTTCAGTTTTAAGGCCAAATCATGAAAATACTGAGGACTCCAAATATCCAAAACGCTGGCATTCGGTATAAATCTCCGAATGTCATCCTTGATCCGCTGGAAGTTAACCGCATCTATTTTGGCATTCAACAGTTCCCGAAACTCGGCTTCACTGATATTTTCCTGCTCCCAATCTCCGCTGTCTTTTGCACGTAATGCGAAGTGTTTTAGGTTCAATGGAACGCCTTTTCGGATATACCATTCCATATCATACCAGTCTCGACCCTTCACATTGTCTTTCCATTTTCTGAAAAACAGTGCGTGCATTTTTCCAGCGAAGAGGTCTGAAATGCTGAAACATTTTACATAAAATGAGAATGGTTTCAGCAGCAGCTTTTCTTCGGTATCAAAGCCCGACGGCGGCATCGTATCGACTTCCAGTTTGATCTTGATACTGGCCGTTTGTCCGAGCCCTTGCTGAGGCACGACGCCTTCCAAAACCAGTTCGCGCCAAATTGTCTCTGACTTTAAAAATGCAGAATCAATGTTGGTTTTAACCGCTTTCTGTTTTTCCTTGATTGATACATGCATTCCCAGCGCCTTGAATTCATCGACGAGAGCAGGCATGTAGGTATTGATCGAAAAATTGGGGTCAACTTCGAGCAGGGAGAAGTCGAGATCCTCTGAAAAGCGGTCGAGTCCGTAAAAGATGCGGAGTGCAGTTCCACCATAAAATGCAGCCTTTTCAAAGAAGCCTTTCCGATATAGTCCAGCCAGGGCAACCTCCTGCATGATTTCACGCAAGGCCTGAGCGGCATCATCCTTGTTGGCGGGATTATAGCTCGCGAGCCAATCTTTAATCATAGTTCCTCGATGAATTTAATGACTTGTGCCAAGCTCTCGCGTTTAGGGGAGTCCGTTAGCCAGGTTTCCATTGTTTTTATACCCAGCTGCTGCAACTGATCCGCGTCTATTCGCAAGTTTTCAATCAGGTAGTCGCTGGCTGCAATTTTACTGCGTAGCTTCAAACCTGCTGTGTTGACTATTTTGTCGAATAGCGCTTTTTCAGGAGATGCGATCAGCACATTCTGGTTTTCTCCCAGCTTAACTTGATGAATTCCGAAGCTGTAATAAGGAAGTGGCATTCGTGTAAAGCTGAACGCGCCTGTCGGTGTATTAAAGCTGCGGGATGCCTTTATCGTTGCGGAAGATACTTCGAACACCCTCTCTGGAATTAGTCCATAGTATGAGAGTGCGCTGTCAAAAGACACGTAACTGGGGCCAAGCATGTGGTTTGCAAGGAGGAATGGCTCCGTACGCGTTTCTGAAAGTTTCGTCGACGGCAAATATAAACCCTTTTTTATAGGTTCAATAATGCCTGATGAGATGAGTTCATGGATTTTATCATTGGGACGTTTGTAATCCTTCAACAGCGAGCGGAGCAACTGGTGGGTTAGTGGCTGGCTAGAAAGACTTAGTATACTTTGAATCAAATCCATGTGTAAATTTAATAAGATAATCGGATATATACCGATTATCTTATTAAAAAAAACCATTGTTTGCCGCTTGCAACACGTCTTAAATTTGACACGGTTTAATAAGAATATCACAGCATCATTTAATATATTTTCAACGACTCGCGGCATCCGCATGTCTACGCCGCAATCGGCACTGATCAATAGCTTATATGCGTAATACTACTGATAAATGTAAAGCGCTCTAGTATGTAGTCATTGGAAAATGCCAGTGAAACAGAACATTGAATCTTTTGCTGCCTTTCTGAGCCATATGGTCAACTAGGGTATGCGGGGTAGAGTATACGACACTACCAGTGCCGGATTGAAAAGTGGTTGAATCTAAACGCTTTTCTGTATGATAGTAATGATTCTCCCCCTCGTCTTCAAATTCCTGGATAATTAAAGTCCGACGCAGCTAGCAACTACCTATACCTCGCCGCTCGAAACGATATCGATTCTATTTCTATAATGGCATCGTTCCATTTCATTTTTTGAGTAGGAGCGGTGAATAGAAACTTTCCGCCAGTCAAAAGCGCCTTTGCTAATTTTTGAGTCACGACTTCTTGTATTTCTTCCGTCAAAAGGAACATTAGCCCCTAGCAACAATCGCATCGAATTGCCGGTTGAAAAACGAGGAATCTTCCACGGATTCACAGGCAACGGTACTATATGGGAAGTTCTACTTGAAGATTTGAACCATTGATGGTGAGGGGTCGATGCCATAAACAGTTAAACCATCATTTACCAATGCGATCGAAATCGGGTCGCCTTCGCCACAACCTACATCCTGAACAGTCGCATTTAAAGAAAATTACCTTGCCCAGTTTTGAACGGACGCCGCATCGACTCCATCAATACCCTTGGAGCGACAAAATATGAATGTCACTGCGTTTACTCATATCCGTTTGATTTGTCCTGATAGTCGTTTAAATGCATGAGGCGGAATCAGTTATCCTGTCCAGATTGCTCGAGGTGAACCAGGGAATGGAGATGTATCCAATACGCAGTAGAACAACATCATTTTTATTTCTAATTTAATCAGACCTTTTTGGAGACAATTGGCATGATGCAGAATTTGCCAATGGGTGTGTGGACTGTTTAAAGTCTTATTATACGAATGCACAGGTTAGAACAGAAAAATTCATTGTATATATAAACGATTTAGTATATTTATTAATTTAAGAAAGAAGTATGCTTTTCTAACTATATCGCCTTCCATCATGGGTCTTAAAGATTTTTTTAGAAATTTGGCATCATCCCCAGCCGAACTGCCGGTTTTTTTTCGCATTCCTAATGAGAATATTGACATTGGTGCTGACCTAAAAGGCCAGTTTGAGCCAAATCAGCATTATTTTACGGTTAAAGTAAATGAAATGTTCTTATCAGAGAGACGAAGATGGTTCAGAGAAATTGAGCCTATGGTTGTTTGTCTTTCCAGCTATATTTACGGAGAACAGGAAATAGATAATCCCTTTATAGTCGGAAGAAACTTAATAAAAAATAAGGTTCAAAACATTCCGGAGGGTATGCTTTTTAGTGATACCAGGGTAGCAGGTATCCACCCTTATTCTGGGGGACGCGTTGTTGTGAGCATGGTGTTATGCGAGTCTTTAACGCAAAATCATCTCTCCAATTCACTAGATTTTATCGAAAAGGTTGCGAGTGTTTTCAGCGAAAATATTGCTTCGTTAGTTAGCAGTTATTTGAAGATTGCTAATGTAGTATTAGGTGCAATCGATACGCTGCTTGACACAAAAAGTCTAAAACCAATTTTAGGTTTCAGACAAGAATTTGATAGGGATGCGAATGATCAATTTGCGCCTGGGTATCACGTTATAATTGATAAATCAACAAAAAATTGGAATCCTAAACATTTTTTTGTCATTGGAAATAGACTTTACTACGGCAGTAGTCAAAATGTAGCAAAGGTTTTTAGGGAAGATGAATATGTTATGTTTAGCTTAACCCGTTCGGAGACGCGAAGTGATATCAGGCTCTTACCGGTATGGCAATCCTATCAAAAGATTCTGAATGAACTTAAGGTCACAGAGGTATCCGCAGATCATAAGGAGCGGATAAAAAAAATGCTTACGGTATTGAGTATAGAAATGCGACAAAGTCCAGACCTCACTCAGGCTCACGCTAAAAAGCTGATCCTGGACTTCGCAGACGAAGTAAAAAGCCTAATTAAGCCTAAATTCAATCTGGGGGCGAATCATACCAACACAGAAAGTGAAGAGTTTTGGGATATGATTAACTCCAAAATAGCAGCAATCTAACTCATTAATCATGGCTGAAAATAATTTTGTTAACCTCAGAATTAGTATTGGAAAGGAGAAAATTACCTTTATAGATAAGTTGCTGTCTGCAAACGATGTGTCTTTCAATTTGGATGATAACAGCGAAAACACACCGATCGCCAAAAATATTCGTATTGAGCTCGGCATCGCCAAGGTTTTTCATAAAGTTCTTAATTTGATCAAAGCCGAGAGGGATCTTTTCCAGAAACAAGATTTTGAGTTTTTGGGCGAAATGCTCGCAAGAATTTTATTTGGTAAACCCAATGATAAAGACATCAGGGATTATTTTTTGAAAGTAGCAGAAACCGATTTGGAAATTTCAAGACGCGATGCTACAAAAATTTGCCGGATATTTCTCGAGTTCGACGAGAAGTCCGGAATGGCCATGCTGCCGTGGGAATATATACTTTATAAGACACGAACACCGGAGGATTCCAAAGCCATCTACCTCTCAGCAGACATTAAGGGAAGATTTCAGCTTATTAGACGGATAAAATCTAATGTGACTGTTCATCCCAATGCGGAACGACTGTTTGTTATCGCACTTATTAATGTTGGGGGTAATCGAAATGCTGCGCCTCCCATTGACAGTCGCCTGGGTGAATTATCAAAGGTTAAAGCATATTTTACGAAACTCCAGGGGAAATTCCCGGACTCTATTGTTGTGGAATATGTAGAGTCAGCATCATTTGGAGAAATTAAGTCTATCATTGAGACTATCTACAGACAGTGGCAGAATGATTATGAAGATGAGCCATGTTACGTCGTACATTATCTGGGGCATGGAATGCTAGACAAACAGATTGGGATGCTTGTACTCCAAGACGAAGATAAAATTCCTGAATGGAGGGAGGATAAAAAATTTGCGGCTCTATTTGGGGAAGACCGGTTAGATGTAAAACAGCCAGCACTTGTGAGTTTTCAGGCATGTGATAGCGCGAAAATCGGAAGTATCAATGACACTTTAAGAGGTATAGCTTTTGAGTTTACGAAAATTAACATACCGGCAGTTATTGGTATGCAGAACGAAATAGACATGTCGTTTTCCAGTGCCTTCTTTGAGAGATTATATGAGCAAATTTTAGAGGGAAAAGATATTGCGGAAGCGATAACCGCTGCCAGAGATTATTTGGGTAGAGGATTTGGAGTTGAAGATGAGATATATGTCAATAATTCCTTTGGAAGCCCTGTTCTGTTCATTACGACACTGGAGCCAATCACACTTATCAGACGAGAAATTCATTCAGGAGTTGATTCGAATGACAGCATAATACTAAAATCCGAATCTCCTATTATTCAACGAACGCCTTTTAGTCTTGGAGCAAATGATGGGAGGCAGAAAAAAGAAACTAGTACACCTGCCGTAGCCAAAAAAATAAATCAAAACCTGATCGCCCAGACGGATCTAGCCAGAGAAAGCGGCGATGGAAATTCTGAAAAAATGGTGCAAATAGAGGATACGTCTTCTCCTGTTAACCCACCCAATCAAACAGACCAATGATTACAAAACAGGATTTAAGAAGCCTTTTTTCAAAATCTTACGCTGAGACAGCCATGTTTGAAAATGTCGACATGCGTCTTACGGCCGATTTACTTGAGACTATCAGAGAACAGCTTGATCTTTCAAAACCTTATGTTGCCTGGGATTTTATCAATATTGATGGAAAGAAGTTCGACAGTGATTTATCACTTAAAGCACTAATCCAGTTACGGGAGTCTTATTATGCCTTGTTGTTTCAACAACAGCTTGCCAGCCTGGATCAGCTATTTGACACAAACAAAGACGAGGCAAGAAAGCTTTGGTATAAATTTTATGTGGATGCCGCAATTTATTTTCGTGATGAATTCATTTATTTGCTTTGTGTCAAAAGGAATACTTGGGATAAGGGAGCGGCGGACAATTACATAAAAATCGCTACCTATATTAGGGAAAACCGTTGGCCGGATTGCGTGCCGTTCTACAACGAAATTGCTGAAAATTCCGAAGTTCCGGCAGAGATACGGGCACAATCACAGATCGTGATGGCCCAAATAATAATCTATTATTATCCTGAGACTTCTCTGGTATCAGGTTTTCTGGAATCGGCTGCAAAACACTTGCCCCACACGGTTGAAATTAAAAGGGCTGAGGCAGAGCACCTAATTAAAAAGGGCAGTTATCAGGAAGCGCAGGATTTACTGGTGCAAACGATTGCATCTAAGCCGGCTGATTATTCGTCCATTAGTTTAATGGGGGATTGCTTTTTTGTAGAGAACAAGCTGGAAAGCGCTGAATTTTGGTACAATGAGGCTACACGAGTCAATTTTTTGCAACATCACTCTTATAAAAGGCTGCTAAATCTTTACTGCCTGGATACTTGGATAAAGGATAAAGAGCCCCTAATTCTTACTTTGCTCGAAAAAATTGAAAGCAGACCAGAAGTGTTTCTTTCTGAGCATCCATTGATTCCTATTGACAGGGTTGCGGGAAGTTTCGAGAACCTGGTCATTTATGATTCTTATCGTGAGCTGGGATTGGCGTGGCTGGTGGTCAAAGAGTGGGACAAAGCTGAGTTCTGGTTAACAAAGGCGATTAAGCTTCAACCATTGATCGCCCCTGCTTATCTTAATATAGCGTCGTTGTACAAAGAAAATGGGCAAAATGAAAGAGAACTTTCCAACCTGTTGAAAGCGCTGCAAGTTGATCCGGAAAATTTCGATGCTCACATGGCACTCGCTGATTATTATGATCGCTCCAACAGGAAGATGGAAGCTCTTGACCATTATGAAAAAAGTATCTCTATTCGCCCTCACTGGGCAGACTGGGTTTACAATTTTATTGGAAACGTCTATTTTTCTATTGACAATTTCGAGAAATCTGAACATTTTTATCAAAAGGCGCTTGATTTGAACGGCAATCAGCCGGTTTACAGAGAAAATCTCGCAGGGGCAATTGAAGCTCATGCCGATGCTTTAACTACGAAACTTCAATTTGATGAGGCTCAATCACTCTATCTGAGAGCAGTCCAGATAGATGATGGTGCCGACAGGTGGAATGCCTTCGGTACTTTTTACATGAAGAAGGAAGACTGGCATCAGGCGCTGGAATGTTTTAGCAAGGCCATCGACTTAGAGCCAGATAGACCTGACATTTACGAAAATATCGGAGACGCGTATCAAAATTTGGATAGATTGGAGGACGCAGAAAGAAGCTTTTTAAAAGCGCTTGAAATCGCTCCGACAGACGACATCTACGCGAACAGGCTTGGCGTATTTTACTATGAAACTAAAAACTATAAAAACGCAGAGCAGTATTATAGGGAAGCGCTAGCGAAAAACCCATCCAGTCCAGTATATCTGCAAAATATTTGTTTGACATTCGTCGAACTAAACGAATTGGACCAAGCGGAACCATTTTGTTTGGGATTAATTGAGAAGGAGCCATCTAATGGCTATGCGCTAAACTTATTGGGAACAATATACTATCATCAGAAAAAATATGATGCCTCTATTAACTGCTTTATTAAAGCAATAGATGTTGACCCATCAAACATCATATATTATGAAAATCTTAGCTCTTCCTATCGAGAAACTAATCAGTTTTTATTAGCGATAGGGGCGCTTGAGAAAGCGCATCAATTAGATCCAGGTAATGATGTTATTTTAAACAATATAGGGGTTCTATATTTTAGTAATGGCGATTTTGGAACGTCCATTGAATTCTATTTCAAAGCACTTCTGATTAAACCGTCTACTTCTTTATACTTAAAGAATATTGCTGCGTCATATGATCTTCTTAACGAGTTTGATAAGGCGGTAGAATATTATCAAAAAGCACTCGAATTCGATCCGGATAATGCACCTCTACTGAACGCAATTGGACTGATGCTCTATTACAAAAGGGACTACGGACAGGCCATTACATTTTACAGCAAGGCGCTTGGTTTGGATAGCAATAATGGCACATTTCAATCAAACCTTGCGCTGGCTTTGAATGGTAACGGGCAAGTATCGGAGGCGATAGAGGCTTATCGTGAAGCGATAAAATTGAAACCTGATTATTATTTAAATTGGAACGATTTGGGGATTTTGCTCTACCAAATACGCAATTTTAACGAGGCGATTGAGTGTTATAATCAAGCAATTTTGCTATCACCGACTGATGCGGTGCTTTATGTAAATTTGTCATTGGCTTTGTATGAGAGCGATAAAGCTGCTGAGGCGTTAAACGTACTTTCTCATCCTCAGCTTGATAATGAAACTGAAAGCAGGGTAGAAAGTCTGTTAAAGCAGGCTATTCCCGCACTTTTTTGACTTTAAAGCATTTGAGAGATTTTAGATTCATTTAATTTGTTGGAATCGTTTTTGGTTTGGATTATTGTACCACTACGGCTGCGTCTTATCCCGTTTTTGCCATGAATATGCCGCAATCGAATTCTTCCAGAAGTATTTTTCTGCAACATTCGGGTCTTTTTCCATGAAGTAGGCGCGAACCAGATTTAGTCCATCTGCAAAGGAAGACATTGGTCACTATTGGGCCAGTCGCTTCCGTAAAGTATCCTGTTCTCTGCTAATGTCGCGTCGAGCGCATCCATTCGTTCACGGTAAAAATCCAGATCAGTCGGGATCTGTCTAATTACCCGGCGAACTACCTCGGAGGTTTTTACAAATGTATGCGTCCGATAAAACCATGTTTTAACAGATCTATGTGGCTCATAATCTTGTTTCATGAAAAATGAAACATAGAAAATGCCTGATTTGTACGATCAGTGGCAGACACAAGGGATAAGCAAACAGGCTTTTTGCAATCGGAATGGTATGGGATACTATAAATTTAATTACCGTGTTAAAAAATTCCGTGGTAAGAATGTGGCCGGGTTCGAACAGTTGGGCGCGAAAGCTTAGAGATTGAAGGACTGTTGGCGACAGTCCTTTTTTATTGTAGCTCAAAAAATAGCTGCGGAACAACCTATCGCCCGGCGCGATGCTCTGTGAAAAGAAAGGCAGTGCCTTCGTTTCTTTGGATTGTCGCTTAAATTTGAAACTATTATTTTTCACCTCAGCGCAATCGCCTATTCTCACACAAAGCAAAAAGTGACTGGGTTCACCCCTTGGCTGCAAATCCATAAGGCGGTTTAAGGAGCGGCGCCAGCCGCGGTAAATAGCCTCATGGACTTGAAGTCGTCACTTTTTGCTTTGTACCTTTCGTTGCACTGTGGTGCAAGCGCATTCCTCCAATAACTCAAAATCCCATCGAAAACCCTTTCTGCTTCTTACGTTTCGGCTTCTTCAACTGATGCGGTGTATACTCTCCGTCCTTAACAGGAGACAACAAAGAATCAAGAGACTTATCATTCTCTAACGAGCTACCATTTCCGGCATGATAAACATTACCTGCACCGGCAGATTGGCCGACATCCAGCCCTATCCTTTGAGACTTTTGCTGATGAAGAGAAAAAGGATCCTCGATGCATCGCTCGGCAATTCCCTTCGCGCTATACTGCTTACCCAATGCACTTCCGTTGAAGACGGATCTCGTACGATGATCACAGTATGTGATCCCGTACAGCAGGCCTTCCTCATTCTTTCGGATTACCGTATCGATCCCGTCTTTTTGAAGAATATCGATCAGCCTGGGCAATGACACGTTTTGTTTGCCATACAAAGTAAAATCTATACTATTCCTAATTCGTAACGAATCCTTCGTACGGTTTGGATTCATCTCATTGAAGAGAAAACGCACTTTCAGATTTCTATGTGTTGGCTTGAAATGAAAGTCGCTTGCTTTGATGGGCACCCCAACCCGGTTGCCATCCTTATCCAGTACTCGGTATAAAATGCCATTGTTCTTCCGGATCCTTGAATCCTCTGAGCCAATGTCCGCAGCAACATTATAATGGTTGAGCACTGCATTTAATTCTCCCATCGTGGTGAACTTGTAATCGTTCAGAACCTTTTCGAGCACATTGGCAATGGCCTTCTTGGTTTCTGACCTTCCATACTCCGCTTTGATGCTGACTGGCTTCAAAGTAAACTCCTGCGCTTTTCGGTCTTGTGCCTTCACCAAACCAAAATCTACCTCGATCTCCTTCCTGGTTTTCTCCGATTGATTTTTGCCCAGATTGTGCAACGAAATCCGGCTTCCATCAGCTTTGATGTTGGTCGTCACAATATGCACATGTGGGTGACCGGCATCCCGATGCTCGTATACGAGGGCGGGTTGTTTCTCAAATCCAATACCCTTTAAATAGGATTTTGAAATCTCCGCAAGCTGTTCTTTGCTCAGCTTTTCCGACGGATCAAAGTTCAAAGACACGTGAACCGTATTGACCTTTGTCCTTTTGTTCAAAGCCAGCTGCCGCTGAATCCGGTTCAGCTTTTGATCAAAACTCAGCGCATCCGCATCCTTAGGATAGTTGATTGCCGAAATGCATTCCGCATGTCCCTGTTCCAGCTTGTTCTCATTGTATTGCAGCACAGCCCGGAGCCGGTTGCTGGTGTGGATTACTGCAACCATCGATCTGCCAGTTTATCGGTTTGCAATTTGATCTTGTCCAATATCGAAAACAGGAATGCCTTTTCAGTTTCGTAGCTGGCGATCCAATTTCTAAACTCTGAGATTTGGTTGACGGCATTGAGGCGTTTGGTTGCCTGGTTGAAGTTGTTGCCAAGCCGGTTGAGCTCTTCCCGCAGCTCCGATAATTCGCCAATCATCTGATCTTGCGACCCGTTCCTTTCGATCACAGTTACCGGTCGGTTGAAGATCAAGAGTCGTAAAAATTCACTTAATTTCCGACAAGTGGTGCGGCTGCGTTTGGCTTCCAGATTGGCGTATTCTTTGGGTGTTAACCGGAAGATTACAAGCTTTGTCTTGTTCGATTTTTCTTCTTTCATCACGATCCTATCTCCACTTCAAACGTTAAAAACTCCTTCACAAACCTGGACCGACTTTGGAGGGGAAGGCCAGATCGGGTGCGCAGCAACCGGCGATTGTATTACAATCGTACATCTGGCCAGACGCGCAAAGCAGGCGGCTCGTTTGGATTTCAAAGTCTCTAAAACCAGGTGCTGAGCCGATTTGTGAATCTAGTTTATTGAAATGGGATTTGCCTATCCTGTGTAAATTTGACTTAGGATAAAACCTCCAAAGGACACTATCTGACTGATTGAAAAACGTCTAGGTCTTCCTAAAAAAAGTCGAAAATGTTACGAGAATAAGCTTGGTAAAATGCGTTTCTAGAATGTTCTGAAGCTTCGCAAATCTCCTCACGGTTTGCCAGTGTTTATTTTCTGATAACCATTATATTTACACACGAATATGTTATGGAAACAAGACATATACCTATTAGTACTATTTGAAGCTCTACTGCTTTGGGACTTTTTGAATATGTGAGCCCAGCGCAAACTAATATTATAGAAAATTTATTTATTCGTTTTACACAACCAAACGATTTGAACGACCTTTCGAGCTGTTGTTAAATATGTCCGCCTTGATGACGGAATCTCAATATCGAAATTTTCTTTATCTAATATTGACACATTCTCAAGTAAAAGAATCGAAGGAAACTCAGCCACTTCAAAAACTAATCTGGGCATTTAACTGCAACTAACATTCATTAAAAAATTTTGCTTGAGAGCGTAAAACAACACCAATCCGATGTCTACAGAACTTCCAGCCCGACTTTTAGCTAAGACCCGATTCTTGACACCTGAAAACCTTGAAAACAATTTACTTAAGCAGGAAGATGAAATATTTCTTGCTGGGTCATGGAATTTAAGCAAGATAACATCAGGCTTGTTTTTTGATCTATCGAGTGTTGAATGGGTAAATATCGGCGCAGCTGTCAGACTGGCGGTCCTAATTGAAAGCGCACTAAAAATGAAAATCAGGGTGCTTGTTGCTCTTCCTTTCTGTAAGCCCGGTGCTTCTGAAAAATTCGAAGATAAGATTGCAAGAGCAAAAAGACGGAATGCAGCAAACATTTTTCTGAAGACAATTCAATTCGATTCGGCGGTACAATGCGCTCACATCTACCAAGAAACGGAAATTCTGCTAAGCGAGAGTTTCGACTTTTCTAAACCATATAACAACATTTCTCTTATAAATGAATTTACAAAGTCGAAAGTTCACTCAGTTGATTTTTCAGAAAACAACATTCGATTTAACTACAATTTTATAGTCCCCATTTCTTGGATCGATGCTAGTTCTGATGTAGAGATCGAAAGTAGTCTTGACAATCTATTCACAAAGGTGCTAACAAATGAAGAGCGAGGTTTAGATAGCATCGATTTAAAATCCATTAAGAACGTTATCCTAAGCGAGCTTATAAAAAATGTCGAAGAACATACCAATTGCAATAAAGCATTGATAGCCATTGGTCTACTACCGGTAAGAACGCTGGTAGCAAATAGAGAATCAAACTCAAAAATATACTCAAACAAAATCGAAGAAAAGTATGTTAAATGGGTTGACCAAAATGGGATCAACAATCTTATTGAAATTTACTTTGGAGATTCCGGAGGAGGCTTAATAAGTCATGATTTGCAACGTTCTTATCGCCGCAAATCAAGTACCGATTACATACACAAAAGTAAAAGCGAAGACTTAGAAATTTTAAAATGGTCTTTCGATAAATGGTCATCAAGGAAGATAAATGAAGAGATAAGAGGCACTAAAGGATTGTATCGAATCAATCGAATTGTTAACAAATACAATGGAATATTTTTAATAAGAACTCAAAAACTATACGGAGGGTACCAGAAGGGAGGATATTCATCGTCACACTGGGTTGACAATGAAAATAAGAAGTTATCCAGTTTTCCTGGAACATTGATTGAATTGAAGCTATGTCCATATTCCGAAATTAAGGAGTTCACTTTTAAATTTAAAAAATCCGGAAATCGCCGAAAATGGAAAACTGCTCAATTTATAGTCAAGGACAAGCACACTGATTTATTTAAAAAACTAATCGATGGCCTGAATAATAGCTCATCAACATACAACTTAATTATAATCTTCAAGTCAGAAAAAAACTTATCATTCACAGACTTTAAGGAATTTCTTTCCGCTAGCCTACAGTATTTGAGCTACATTCGTCATCCTAATGGAATTGTTGTATATATACTAGACGAAATTGGAAAGGACTTGCAGGATATTATCGCCGATTCTGCAAATGAACTGAGGCAAAAAATGGATGGCCATACCCTTGGCCAGGAAGTATCTAATCCGCACAATGAAATTGTTTATGATCCAATACTAATTCTTGGAAATGACACTATAAGTTGGTTTGGAGGGGACCAAAAGATTATCGAAATACTCAACGAGGCCTATCTTGATGGTCGAGAGGCTACAAACCTACTTAAGTTATCAAGCTTTAACCGCTTGATTCCAGCTGATCGAACAATGATACTATTTCACTTCCAAAACGACGACTCTCTTGTTACAGTATCGGATAAGTTTGATCTTGAGTTCAATTTTACACATATCGGTGATCTATTTCGAAAGAAACTATCAAGCTTTTTGAGTGGCATTAGTCCCTCTGAAAACCTGACATGTACCCCGACACTCAAACCAGTGACCAAATGGTATGATGTCAAGGACATTTTGAGAAACGGCGACCGCGTGGGTTATGCACTTGCTATGTACCTTATGATGAAGGAGCAATTCAGCAGTTGGAAGCCTTCAAAGGTTACCCGCATATTAATAGATCATAGTTATATATATGAGCTTGCTGCGGAGTTTAGCAAAATTTATGGAATCGGACCACACAACATTGTTAATATCAACGACGATATCGACTACGACATTCCAAGACGTAGTAGATTATTCAATGCCGGTGATGAAGTAATAATACTCACTAGTATAATTTCATCGTCTGAAACCATTAGAAGGCTTGATAAGTATGCAAAACGCGATTTAGCTAATGTGTTATGTATAATTTGTCTGGCAAATTTTCGTGAAAGAAATGTAGATAACTTGACAACTTGGGGAAGTTCCACACCTATACTCAGTATTTACAAAAAACACAAAGTCGATCAAATCAGCATTAATATAAGCTCTTCATTTATAGATTCTTATAAAAGAAATGCGGACACACTAGCGAAATGTAAGAATTTTATACAGCCCGATTACAATATTAAAGGCGAAAACTCAATCTTCATTGAATCGAATGAGCCTTTGAAAACTGAGGTGAAGGAATTTTTAATTCGAACGAAATCGTTACATTACAATCATTATGGAAAATTTAATGGACGTCATTTCACCTTTGCCCTCGATCAGAAGAAAATATTAGAGACACCTAGTTTCGTTTGGTCGCGTTTTACTAGTATAATAGCTGACTGGCAGGGCGATCGGTTTGATCATTTTTCCATAGTTAAATCGGGAGAAAAGCGTGGAAATGCACAGTTTTTTAACGCTCTTATTAGACATCTGAGAAATCGTTTTCGCGTTGAAGCAGTCGTAAACGCATTGCCGGACACAAATATTAACGCAAGTTCAAAAAATGTCGTGTTTATCGACTTTGGAGCGCTTACAGGCGAGTCCATCAATAAGCTTTTTACTACAATTCGCGATGTTGATAATGTACTAGTTTGTATCTTATTTTCGCAGTTTAAGAACAATGAACAACTTTTCTACGAACGAATAAGGACGATAGGCGTTCCTATAACTCTTGGCCCATTTGAGGGTAAGCAGTTCAATCTTTTTGATAACAATCCGCTTAACTATAAAACGGGAGAAGCCCAAACACAAATTACCTTTTTGTTCAACTTTCCACTGAAGTTCTACACATCAGCAATATGCCCAATCTGTGAGCAAGATCGTGCGCTTAGCCTCTATCCGGTACAAAATAAATATGCTAGTGATTACGCCCAAGACAGGAAACGCAGAATCAGGATTAAGGACAGAATAGATATGCCACAATTTCCTTGCGACTTTTATCTCGGCTCGACGGACGAAGATAATAATTTTGAACTGTCTAGTAGATTGATAATGTTGATGTATGAGCTTAGTGTCCTCATTGAAAATGCTACTATCGATACATCAAGCAGAGTGAAGCTATATTGGTATCTCGTAGATGTTCGCAGTAACATGGCTGAGTTTTCAATGGATCCAGACTCCAAATTATATGCTCTTCTGTATCTATTTTCAAATGAAGTCCATTTGCTACAGCGACAGCCGCTTGTATTTAGAGATCTTAGAAACATGGTGGCCGATATGGCAACATACATATGCACTGTTCCTGCTGACAGGTTAGTTGAAGATTTCTACGACCCAGACGCTTCCCATACTAATCCTTTAAGACTTTGTGTACGGTTTAAATTTGCCGCAATCACCGTTTTAAGGGCGTCAAACAAGTACAAATTTTGCGAACTGTTAGCTGATATTGTCAAGGCATCGCGGTACGATAATCGAATACGTGACAATTTGCTGCAGAACATATTTTTTCATGTACAGACCTTGCATGAAAACCAATATAATAGGAGCACTGATTATTTCTCTCTGTTGCAACATCAATTTAATCAAATAGATAGAACATTATTTTCGACAAATCAAAAGGCTGCCTATTTTTCACTAAGAACTCAAAATCAGTTAGTTAGACGTAGTTTAGAGTGGGATCGAAACAATACCATTTCTCCGAAAAATGTCATCAAAAGTTTGAAGCAGGAGTTTTTTGCACTTTATAACCTCGATAGTCATCCACCACATTATGAATCATTTGTGTCACTTGATTTTCGAAACCTAGATTCGCATGCCTTTCCTGACTTTATTCTTAATCGTGAGAGTTCCCCCTTTTATAGGATTTTTAACCAGAAAATCAGCTATTTGCTTGACAGGTGGGATCACGTAAATCATGTTATCAAACCAATCGTGAAGCTCTATCTAGACAAAATCGAACCTTTGATGTTTGAAAGCCAGATTTTTCAGCGGTATTCTATTTCCGAAAAAGTCATATCAATATTTGGATCAAAGAAATCGAGGAGAATTGCACAGGAGTTTTTTCTTCTAGTTAATGAAATATCTATTAATCCTATATCGCTCATTGATAAGTATCAAGAATATCACGATTACTATGACGACATGTATGAGGCAATAATTAGCTATAAAAAAGCGCAATTCAACCAAACAACAAGTTCATTACTGCTACGCTTTTTAGATAATTTTCCATGTGATGTCTACGAGGCGTGTTCTATGATCTTCGGATCCGTTGGTTTCGGATCCGTCAGTATTGAGATCGATAAACGAGACAGGATGGTCTTCTATCCAAAGGAGGTACTGAATTACTATCTCGACCATATAAGGCAGAATATTCTAAAAAGAAAGAATCCAGGTGTTGTTGAGTCCCATATTCACATTCGAATTACAGGTAACAGAGATCAGGAGGAGAATGAGGCATCGGTAAACTTGAAAATCGAATACAATGGCACCGATATGTGTACGGATGAGAGAAAGTTAGACGGAGGTTTGAGCCAGTTTGAACGGGATTTACAGATTTTCTCCGGCACACTGGATCATGGCTCAAGAAATAGATTGTATCAATTAAATATAACTATGCTGTCTTATGAATAGAATAATTCGCGTATTTCATTATGAGGACAATCCATCGACTCAGTTAGATGTAGATTCTTATTTCATTTCAATGAACGCAGAACTTCAGCGATATGGAATATCATTTCACTATGTACCGTTTGGAGATACGTTGCCTATGGAGAAGGACTTACGGACGTCGCCTCCCGACATACTAATTTTGGACATGTATGACTCGAACAACAGACAGGTCGGTGAACATGTACTCGAAAAAATCAAATCTCTGGGTTTAAACATTGAAGTTCTTGTCTATACTACAGGCAGCCTGTCAAGTGGTTTGATTGACTATGACGAGCTTCATGACAGGTATGCATACATCGGGCCAATTTTAAAAAGTGTACGAGCAAGCGAGTTAAAGAGACAAGTGAGACGTATTGCCCTCTCTAAATTCTTGACGACAGAGTTGTTTTCTTATGACGTGGACGATATCGGCTTGGAAGCTAATATTCAATCATTAGGTAAATCGTCCGTTAGAGACTTAGTTTTTCAAATAAAACAGAAATTGGACTATCAGGATGAATTATCGCTAGAAAGCTTTCAGTCGGGTTTGAGTGGGGCAGTTAATTTTCGACTAAAATTTCGTGATCGAAGTTTCATTCTTAAAATCTCTAAAGATAAACCATCTCTTAAGACTGAAATTCATAATGCATCCGAATTGTATCTACGTTTTCCTGCGAGGTTTAGGACCAATATCGCGCCGATATACTACGAAAATGAAGAAATTTTAGGTGTTCTAGTAGAGGAAGTAAAATCAAGTGAGACTTTGTTTAAGTGGCTACAAAAAAATCCGGATAATGATAAAATTGATTTCTTTCTTAATGAATTGTACTTTCGAAATGGACTAAAGGATCACTTCATAGCCAATAACGCCGCTCCCGAAAAGTTCTACTTCATTTTTGAGAAATTTTCTTTCTCGGGATTTAACCTCGTCCAAACCGCAATAAGCGAATTGAAGCCAATTTTGGATGCCTTTCCACATGACTTCGATCCGGTCCAACTTCGAAATTTTATTGTGGGTGGAAGTTTTAGAACTCTTGGCAAGCAAGACTCGTCAGGTGTAATCACAAAAAAACCACTGGTCTTGTCTCATGGGGATTTTCATGCTAGAAATATTTTAGTTCAAGGAAATAGGCCGACGTTGATTGACACTGGCGGTATAAAGTATGATTATTGGTGTAACGATATCTGTCGATTAATTGCTTATCTATTTATTGTTGGACTTGACCATGGCTGTTATGAATACCATGATATTAGTTACTTAACTCAGCAATATTTGACCGGTAAAAGAATTGTGGATAGAATGATGATTGAACTCGACGGGAGAAATGATGGCACGATTCAAGGAATTAACTGGTTAATAGTGAACGTCGATACTATCTATCCAAACTATTTTAGTCTTTGGGAGTTCAATCTTGGTTTTATGAAAGAATTACTTCAGCTTTCATATAAAACTAATTCTATTCCCGCTCACAAAAGGGCCTTAGCACTATTTGTCGCATATTATAGCTTGCAGAGATCCGAACAAGATTTTAGTCAATTAATCCGATCTTAACTTTGCGCAATATCCAGCTCCATTCAACTAAATATTCTATTCGATGGAATTTATAAGGTTGTATCGAAATTGAAGCGAACTTAATTCCAGTAATTGCCACTCGCCCATCTTGATCTGGCCTCAATGAGCATTACATCTCGTCGATCCTATTGGCAAGCTTGTGCCAAGAAACTTTCGGCTCGCTTTGATGATCATCAGCTGAAAATCCGTACATCAAAATCTCACGCTGCATAAGATCTCAGTCATGGCCTACTCAGGAGCCAACGTACTCTGCTTGTCGGTAAGCCATATGGCCAAGTAATCAAACTCGATTGCCTGTTGGAAGTCTTTACTTTAATTTCTTGACCGGATTTCTCTACCCTTTTAAAGTACCTAGGCTTCTGGAAAGACCTATCCTTACAATTGTCAAGAAAACCTCCGTTTTCCTTACTTGGTGCTCCTTGTTGTGGCGGTGCAGGCTGCTTCATGAACGAGGTTTTTTTGAGATTGATGTTCAAAAATTGTAAACAGTATCGATAATAGTAGGACTCATTCTCTTTATTCTCTCGTTAACGGCATCAAGAAGTTTATCAATATCATGGACAAAATACGAGTCCTTTTTAGGATCATCAAACTTTCAAGTTTTCCGACATCGTCAAAATTCCCTGAAAAGAAGTCTCTGAGTTCAGATGAACCCTTGGTCAGACTCTCTGTAAGAATCTGATAACGCTTCATTGTCTCTTTATGACCCTTCGCATTTTTCTTTTTACCGGCAGCGAGATGATTTTTCTCTCTCACATACTCGTAGCGATACTTCTGTAAAATATCAAGTTTTTCAATCCATTTCTCTAAATCCATAATTTCTAGGCGTTTGGTCTTATTCTTTTCAGGGTAATCCAAGAATGTCACAAAATGTATTCATCAAAGGATCTCTCCGTTTTATAAGCATTTGTGACAGAGCATGTTTTACAAAATGAAACGAATCGCGATGAATACTTATCTTTTCAATAACTGGCCTTTCCAAAAAATGGAGGTATGGAATTGGACTAAAGTGATCAAATTTAGAATACATGTCATATAGGCCACGAAACGACTTTATGTGATTCGACCCTTTTAAGTACTCAATAAACCCATTTGTTGACACATGGTTTAGTATTTTTTTCTTTCTATTATTATTTATATCTTTTTTACAGCCGACATTGAAATAATTCGCCCCGTTCATAATTTCCTTATCCCTTACTGCAGACAGGCCCGATGGAGTCATCAGGTAAGACGACACTATTAAGTCTCTTATAAATTTAGATACTCTGCTTTTATCCTTGACCCAAGCGCTCATCAATAATGAATCCAATATACAGCTGCGTAGGATTACATTTATGGAGAATTCAAATCTGTAAAAGTCTTCATGTGAATGTGTGTCTGAAAGAGTGCTTAAAGTCTTAAAGTGTTCATGGGCCCTAAGAATGAATAATTGGCAGCCTATTATAGCCAGTTCTTCTTTAGTGCATTTGCCAGAATAGTCATTAGGATGAGTTATACCTATCTTACAATTTTGCGCATAGTATGCACAGGCGGCGGCAATCTCACGTATTTCTCTTTTAAGTTTCGAATATTCTGATTGATATAGTAAGTCTGATACTGTGGTTATTATATCGGACAACCTATCCTCGGCATCAGGAATATTTCCATTGCCGTCTACATACCAATCTACCACCTGACTATAATTTGGGGTCGATATTTTCAATAGTACTATCTGTTCAGGCTTAACAGTCTTTATTTTAAAAGTGATGTTTAACTTAGCAAATAGCGTGTTCTTTAATGCTTTTGAAAATTCTTCCTTGTTCATAGGGTTTGATTGGTTGACTAGTGCAAAATACAATTTTTTGTACTTTGACGGAGACACAGAGAAATAAGTAATTATCGGACTACCAAGTATGATCCGGGCCTCAGATAACAGAGGCTGCCCTGCAAAATCCGTGATCTGCATCGCGCAGGGCACACCTATTCAACTCATGTGCTTACCGAACTAATTGCCTTGATAAGGTTACTTAACTAGCAAGAGTCAGGGTTCTAAACCGTTACGTAATAAGTTAAGCTTGCTTTTCAAATTAGCATTGTAGGCATGTTGGCAGTCTTTATTTTCCTTTATTTTTTCTATAAGCCCATCCCTGATTAATGTAGCCCTTACTTTCGAATTTAGTGTAGCCTAGGACGGTCTCTGCATGCTGACAGGGAAAGGAGTATTCCATGATGTTATCATATGCCACTACTTTTGCACCGTACACTTCTGCCGCGAATTTATTAAGTTCTTTATCGGACGAAATTAGCGTTCCGCCACTGTTTATGACTTTTGACAAAATAAGTATGTCATTCCACGAGTTTCGAAAATCAGGTTTCATATTGTGCGTATCAGTGAAGGTGTCTAGCAATTGATATGACCTTTCAATATCCTCTTTTGTCAATGGATGGCAAACCAAGTTATTCTCTATAATGAACTTGAACTTTGATTTAAGCTCCTTAAAATCTTGCTTTTCTAAAAAAAATATTGAAGCTTGATACAAACTTGCCTGTTTCTCATTAATTGCATTCGCAATTGATTCATTGTTGTATAGAACATAGTTATTAGCGTTCTGCTTGAATTCAAATGATATGGAATCGGAGTAAGAACTACGAAACGGCCGCTTTCCATGTAACTTTAAATATTCTCGATTTATAAAATCATGTGAGCCAAATCGATAAGGTACATAGTACTTTGATCGATTTGGGTGTGATTTTTCTATATTTTTTAAGAATTCCAGGGCGCTAATGGATACGATATTTGTACCTGATATGGTATCGGGGTATGAGTTTGAAAATTTGTAGTAAAGGATATTGGTATCAATAAATTTCATACGCATTTGATTATTTTGAGAAGATTACAATGGATATGTCGCTTATTTTTTTACAATGAAAACAACAAGGTATATTAGTTTTGGATTCGATCCAGCTGGAGCCGAACATGGTATTTATTGATCAAATTCAACCTTGAGAAAGAAATTGCATATTTTTACTAAAATTCGAACTCTATCAGCCATTGTTTGTCTGATGGTTGTCTTGGTGCGTTGTGGGTCTAACAATGATAGCCATGGCAACCAACCTTCTGAATCACAGACAGTTTACAAAGATTCAACTGGTATTCCGACAAGTGAAAACGAACCTGACACTATTCGGCAAGCTGAAAAAATTTATCAACAAGTAAAATTTAAGATACCAGATGGTATCGACAAAAGTCATTTTGTGGTGGCCTTCTACGATGAACCTTGTAAATGTCCGATTGTAATCGTCTACGACGATGCCAAGCACAAGAAGGCTACTAGAATCACATTTTACCCAGATGGAAGAACTTTCCGGAAGACGCTAATACCACAATCCGGATCTTCTTTTGGGGAGAGATTTGTGGATTGGCCGGAGGATAAGCCACATTATGAAATTTATCCGGCTATTGTTCAGTATGTTTATACAAGTGGGAGCATTGGGGCAACATACGAAGTTTTGCAAGTAGAGTAGAAACAATTCAGATCGAAAGAACAGGTAAAAAATGGGAAATTATCGAAACGTTGAAATTGATTTTATTGAACGAACCTTAGAACTGATATCTCAATATGAAGGACTTTTGTATAGGTTCAAATTTGATAAACAATTCAATTATACTTTGTTAACTAATTGTCTATTGGGTATAATTGTTTTTCCAAAAGAAAAAGCGATAAGCTTTTTACCAAAAGATAGGATTACAGAAAAACTTAGAGTTACAATGGGGATCAATGAATCCACAATAAACAAAGACTATGTTGATTTGCAGAGCTTCGTTTATGCGTTAAGGAATTCAATCGCTCACTTCAACATAGAGTTTGAGTCCCAGAATGAAGAGTTTTTAATTGATCGAATTGTCTTCAATGACTATCAAAAAGCCGCTGGCCATGTCGTTGCTTCATTTGTTCCAGTAGAGTTGTTGTCGTTTATCCGGTACTATGGATCATGGTTTGTTAGCAATGCCCGAAAATATAGGAAGGATATTTACGAAGCTCCATCATGAGCAATGATCAAGCCTATTCGACATAACTGTAAACAGCGTCGGAAGTTGCTCTAAATAAGCTTGCATGACTTCGGGGAGTGAGCCAAGTACTAGGCTTTCAATCTGATATTTGGCTCACTACCTCGACTACATCCCCTTCAACCGCTCCCTCAACCCCTTCATATCCTCACTAATCTTCACATCTAAAATCTTAGCATAAATCATAGTCTGCTTCAAAGACCGATGCCCAAGCATCTTCGAAACCGTCTCAATCGGCACCTTATTACTCAGTGTCACCGTAGTGGCGAACGTGTGCCGAGCAATATGAAAAGTCAGCGTTTTCGAAATCCCACAGAGGTTAGCAATCTCCTTCAAGTAAGCATTCATCTTCTGATTGCTCAGAACTGGCAGCACAACGCCAGCCGCACAGCATTGCGGATGATCCTTATACTTCTCAATAATTTCCAGCGCCGTATCCAGTAACGGAATACGTGTAGGCGCATCCGTTTTTTGCCTTGTTGTGTCAATCCAAGGCTCGCCATCCATGCCGACAACAATATCCGTTGTCTTCAATTGCTTTACATCCACATAAGCTAGTCCGGTGTAGCAGCAAAATAAAAAGATGTCCCGTACCTGGCCGATTCTTTCGACCTCGAACACTTTTTCCGTTAGTCGTTTCAGCTCATCCCTGGACAGCGGGTTCTTCACAACTTCTTTCTTGGTCAACTTAAAGCCTTGGAACGGATCTTTCTTCAACCATTTGTTATTGACACAGATCAGCACAACCTTTTTGAGGTTACTCAGGTATTTGATTGCCGAATTGTGATTGCATCCTCTCGCGCTGCGAAGCCAAAAATTAAATTCAGTAATGAATTCAAAATTGAGGTTTTTGATTTCAAAGTCGTCCTTCTTGTATTTCCATTTGATGAAGGAGGCGGTATGCTCCTTGGCAGTTTTGTATCGCTTTAAAGTAAGCGGCGCGAACTCTTGACCAACCAATGCTTCCATTTGCTCATTATGGCGCTGGAAGACTTCAAGAATCGTGCGAGTCTCATTGCTCTTCCCGAGCAGAACATTCTTCAATGCCTCGGCTGACAATTCCTTGTCATCCTCGATCAACATCTTCTTCGCTTGAAAAACTTTTGAGCTCAACATGTCCAAATAGGCATTGAGCGTCCGGGTGTCTTCTTTTTGGCCGATGGCTCTGCCCGCATCCACATTCCATCTGGCGGGGCTCCAAAGTTGTTTTGTGGACATTTCGACGGGCTTGCCGTCGACGGTAATTCTGAGGTAAACGTAACGTAAACCATCCTTCTGATTCTTGGCTTGTTTTAGATAGAAAAACAGGCCGAAAGTTTTTTCCAACATGACGCTAGCATTTAAGTGGTTAAATATCGCGTTACCAGCCTTTTCAAACAAGATGTTTATCTCGTAAACATGTTGTTAATCAGAAACTTACGGGCATTTTCCAGCGTCTTTTTTCGCAAAGCGTCGAACTACACGAATGACGCTGGAAAACATGGGAATTTTTGCATTTTTTGATATAATCTGAAAAACAAAAATGCCCGCAAATCATTGATTTACAGGCATTTTGTTTGACTTTGAACTTATTTCAAGGGAGGGAGACGGGTCTCGAACCCGCGACCTCTAGAACCACAATCTAGCGCTCTAACCGACTGAGCTACAACCTCCGTTCTTGGGGCAAAACCCCTTTCGAGGACACAAAATTAGGAAAAGGTTTGAAGGTTGCAAGGCTAATCGTGCAATTTTTATCGACCTCCAAACCCAATTCTATATTTTCAATCCTTATTTCGCTGCAACGTAGAGAGCGTCAGCAGCTTTCCAGTCCACTACATTCCAATATGCTTCGATGTAGTCCGGACGCTTGTTTTGATATTTCAGGTAGTAAGCATGTTCCCACACGTCCAGACCGATAACGGGCGTTCCTTTTGCCTCGGCAATATCCATCAACGGGTTGTCCTGGTTTGGGGTAGAAGTGATGGCAACACCGTCGCCAGTTGCGATAAGCCATGCCCAGCCTGAACCGAAACGGCCGATGGCTGCTTTCTTGAATTCGTCTTTGAAAGCTGTGAAAGAACCGAATTTTGCGTCGATTGCTTTTGCAAGCTCTCCTGTTGGTTCTCCGCCGCCGCTGGAAGAAAGTGATTTCCAGAAAAAGCTGTGGTTCCAATGTCCGCCGCCGTTGTTGCGTACCGGTGCAGGGGCTTTGCTGATGTTTGCAATGATTTCTTCTATGGTTTTGCCTTCCAATTCGGTTCCTGCTACTGCTGCATTCAGGTTAGTAACATAAGCCTGGTGGTGACGGTCATGATGTATTTCCATGGTCAATGCATCGATATGCGGCTCTAATGCATTGTTTGCGTAAGGTAAGGGATCAAGTGTAAATGCCATTTTCAGTGTAGTTTAAATGAATAACAAATATAATCTATTGGTTGGCTAACAGTAGAAGAACGCTTTATGTTCTTAATTGCCTAAAAAATTTGAGGAGCAATTCCTGTGATTCTGTGGCTAAAATGCCATTTGAAAGCTTGGTTTTGGGGTGTAAAATGGGCTTTCCAAGTCGGGAATAGCCGCGCTTTTCGTCTGCCGCTCCAATCACCACTCTTTTCATCTGGGTCCAGTAGAGCGCACCTGCACACATCACGCAAGGTTCCAGGGTAACATATAAGGTGCAATCGGTGAGATACTTGGAGCCCAGGTGGTCCGAAGCCGCGGTGATGGCGATCATTTCGGCATGGGCAGTCACATCGTTAAGCAGTTCGGTTTGGTTATAACCTTTTCCTATGACTTTTTCACCGATCACCACGATGGCGCCAACGGGGATTTCGCCTTCGTCGTAAGCTTTATGGGCCAGGCGCATGGCTTCTGCCATAAAGTAGTTATCAAGAATGTCGGCCTGGATATCCACGTTGACGATTAGGGTTGAAAAAAACAGGACACCTGATGCATGGCAGCAAATGTCCTGTTTTAATTTAAAAAATGAATTGCGATTAAGGTTTCATAACCCGCTGAACGGTGCTCAGGTTTCCATTCTGAATGCGTAACAAGTACAATCCGGAGGGGTAGTTTACAAAGTCAACTTCGGTAATTTTTCCCTGGATCTCACTGCTGTATTTCGAACGGCCATTTAAGTCAAATACTTCCACACCGGCTTGTTTCGGTGAAACGACGCCCGGAATTTCAATGGTAACCCTGGATTGCGTGATAATGGTAGGATATACCTTGACCCAGTCGGCCGACGCAGGCGGTTCAACACCAAGAATCGGATCTACCTGTATTCTTGCGGATCCTACTCCTGTACCGATACCGCATCCATTGGTAACCTTTGTAATCGTGTATGTTGTGGTGGTTTTTGGCGTAACATTAAAGTTATATGGAGTTGCAACGGCCGTGATCAGCGAATCTTTGGTCCCGTTGTTCAAGGTAAATGTCCAGGGCGATTTGCCTGTGATCTCCGCTTTCAATGTCACAGTTTCTCCAATGAGAATGGTTTGAGCCCCAGTTAGTGTTGCAACTGGAAGCGGACTTGCAATGATTGTGATAGAACTTACACTCCCTTTGACGGTAAAATCAGGATTTGTACCAGAACTGATCACCCTGATGTAGTAGCTTCCACCCTTGGTCGTATCTGGGAATGTTGCGGTAACCGAACTAGCTGTGGCTACAGAAGGAATGGTCCAGAATTGCGCGTCAACATTCGCAGGTGCTATTTGTACTTTAAATGTGTTGCCGGTAGGAAAATCCCCCGACTGCTGGAATGGAATGCTGAAAGATTTACCTGCACACACTTCTGCAATAGAAGGGTTACCCGAATTGATGGTGGGGACTTTAACCGTTACCAGGGCGCTGCCAATTGGTAAGCCTTTACCGCAAGCATTGGAAACTTCGGTCACGACGTAGGTGGTGGTGGTACTTGGTTTCACCTCAACCGGATGGTTTGCCTGATTGGTTGTGTCGGTAATGCCGTTTGAAAGCACATAGATCCATGGCCCGTCGCCTGTGAATTTAATGTTGATCGTCGCTGTTTTGCCGAGATCAATTGTTGCATTGCCGGTTATGGTCGCCGATGGCAGTGACCTGATGTGGATCTTGATTTCCTCCTTCGGACTTTCGCAGCCATTTTCCGCACCGGTTTGGGTTACATAAAAGGAATAATCCTGCACTTTTTCGGTAAATGGTGTAAAAGGTACGCCCTGAAATTCGGTGCCGTCAGCTTCGCGGTACCATTTCAAAACATTGCCTGTCGCGCTCAACGGGCCAGCAGCCTCATTCTGGCAGAAAGCCAATGCTGTGGTAGTGGTAGGTTTTGGTGTGGTATTGATCTTGACATCGATTTTGGCGCGGTCGCTGAAACAGCCGTCAAGCGACTGGGCCACATAAAATGATGTTGTTCCTCCTTCGGCCGTGGATGGTGTCGGCGCGGTGTTACTGGCACTTCCGCCTGTCGCATTTGTTCCATACCAGCTCAGAATGCCGTTAGCAACCTGTGTTGCAGTCAATGGGGCCGCTTTGATAAACTGGCAGTATTCTATTAACGGCTTTTCAATGGTCGGTAAACCCGGGAGAGATTTCACGCGAACTTTTTGGATCGCGCGGTTCAAGCTTTCGCAACCTTTTGCAGAAGATTGTGTGGCATAATAAGTGAATTCGCCAGCAGTTTTAGCATTGATCGTCGGAGTAGTTGGTGAAGCAGTTCCGCCAGTTGTGATCGTATACCAATTCAATGTATTTCCCTGCTCAGCTGTGGTTGGGAATTTATAAGTTGAATCCACTCTTGACTGGCAAAAAACGTCCGAAACTGTTGGTAATGCAGCTGGTGTAGGATTTACGACCACATCTTGTTTAGCGCGAGGACTTTCGCAAACCAACGCACCATATGTATTTGATTGAGTCAAATAATAAGACGTTGTTCCCGGAGTAGTTGTCAACGGAGTTGGAGCAGTAGCTGATCCAGCGCCGCCCGACACAGTTGTGTACCATCTGTTAGTTCCACCAGTAGGCGTGAGTTGGTTCGCTTTTACGCCAACGCAATAGTCTATCGGAGTGACAATCGGAGCAACTGGGGTAGTGTTTACAATAACATCAATTTTGACCCGCTCACTTTCACAGCCGCTAGCTGAGGTTTGTGAAACGTAATAACTGGTAGTGCCCGCAGTGGTTGCGTTCGGAATAATCGCCGTTGTCGATCCGGTTCCTCCATTTAAGGTTGTATACCATTTAAGAGTATATGTGTTGTTCGTCGCTGTGGCTGTCAATGCTGCTGCTGTTGGCGACTGACAGATATTCAGTGGGGTCACTACTACTGGTAAAGGCAAAGTAGCAGGGCATGGAGCTATCGTAACTATAATCTGTGCTCTTGCACTTTCGCAATTATTGACGGTTTGAGAAACGAAATAATTGGTGGATCCCGCTTTTGCTGTTGAAGGAACGGGTGCGCCTTGAAGTGGAGAACCTCCCGTTGCTGCCGCATACCATTTCAAATTGGTGCCGGTGGCAGTTAATGCGGTCGCGGTTTCTCCGAGAAAGTAATTCCTATTAGCAACCGTCGGTGCCGCTGGTTGCGTACATGCACTTACTGTGACAACGATTACCGCTCTGGCACTTTCACAATTACCGACCGTTTGAGATACAAAATAACTGGTCGAGCCTGCTGTTGCTGTCAAAGGGGTTGGAGCGACCGCCAAAGGTGATCCGCCTGTTGATGCGCTGTACCATTTCAATGCAGTACCTGTCGCTGTTAAAGCTACGGCTGCGTCGCCAACCGTATAACTCTTATTGGCAACTATTGGCGCAGGAGGAGGAGTACACACGCTGATCGTTACATCAATTTTCGCGCGGGCGCTTTCGCATCCACCAACTGTTTGAGTTACATAATAACTGGTAGTACCAACAGAGGCAGTTGAAGGCGTAGGAGCGCCACCGAGTGGAGATCCGCCAGTCGCGGCGCTATACCATTTTAAAGCAGTACCACTTGCAGTTAATGGCGTTGCCGCGTCTCCAACCGTGTAACTTTTATTAGCAACTCCCGGCGCAGCCGGTGGTGTACATGCAGATACCGTTACGACAATTTCTGCTCTTGCACTTTCGCAGCTATTAACTGATTGGGATACAAAATAGCTGGTTGCACCTACGGAAGCAGTGGAAGGAGTTGGTGCGGCACCCAGCGGTGATCCGCCAGTTGACGCGCTGTACCATTTTAAACCAGCGCCAGTCGCAGTTAATGGCGTAGCAGCGTCTCCAACCGTGTAACTTTTATTGGCAACACCCGGCGCGGCTGGTGGCGTACATGCAGAAACTGTTACAACGATTTCTGCTCGTGGGCTTTCGCAACTGTTAATCGTTTGAGAAACAAAATAGCTTGTTGCACCTACCGAAGCAGTTGAAGGAGTTGGAGCAGCACCCAGCGGTGATCCGCCGGTTGATGCGCTGTACCATTTCAAACCGGTACCAGTTGCCGTCAATGGTGCCGAAGCATCACCTACAGTGTAACTTTTATTGGCAACACCCGGCGCGGCGGGCGGCGTGCACGCGGATACCGTTACGACGATTTCAGCTCTTGGGCTCTCGCAATTGCTAACTGTTTGGGAAACAAAGTAGCTGGTCGCACCCACCGACGCGGTTGAAGGAGTTGGAGCAGCGCCCAGCGGCGATCCGCCTGTGGAGGCGCTGTACCATTTCAAACCAGCGCCAGTCGCAGTCAATGGCGTTGCTGCGTCTCCAACCGTATAACTTTTATTGGCAACGCCCGGAGCAGCAGGTGGAGTGCACGCGGATACCGTTACGACGATTTCAGCTCTTGGGCTCTCGCAATTGCTAACTGTTTGGGAAACAAAGTAACTAGTCGCTCCAACCGAGGCAGTTGAAGGTGTTGGAGCCGCGCCCAGCGGCGATCCGCCTGTGGAGGCGCTGTACCATTTCAAACCAGCGCCAGTCGCAGTCAATGGCGTTGCTGCGTCTCCAACCGTATAACTTTTATTGGCAACGCCCGGAGCAGCAGGTGGCGTGCACGCGGATACCGTTACGACGATTTCAGCTCTTGGGCTCTCGCAATTGCTAACTGTTTGCGAAACAAAGTAACTAGTCGCTCCAACCGAGGCAGTTGAAGGAGTTGGAGCAGCGCCCAGCGGCGATCCGCCAGAAGATGCGCTGTACCATTTTAAACCATCACCGGTTGCTGTTAACGGAGTAGCCGCATCGCCAACGGTATAGCTCTTATTTGCAACGCCCGGCGCAGCAGGCGGCGTACATGCAGATACCGTTACGACGATTTCAGCTCTTGGGCTCTCGCAATTGCTAACTGTTTGGGATACAAAGTAACTACTCGCTCCAACCGAGGCAGTTGAAGGTGTTGGAGCCGCGCCCAGCGGCGATCCGCCTGTGGAGGCGCTGTACCATTTTAAACCGGAGCCAGTTGCAGTCAATGGCGTTGCGGCTTCTCCAACGGTATAACTTTTATTGGCAACGCCCGGAGCGGCAGGTGGCGTGCACGCGGATACCGTTACGACGATTTCAGCTCTTGGGCTCTCGCAATTGCTAACTGTTTGGGATACAAAGTAACTAGTCGCTCCAACCGAGGCAGTTGAAGGTGTTGGAGCCGCGCCCAGCGGCGATCCGCCAGAAGATGCACCGTACCATTTCAAGCCATCACCGGTTGCTGTTAACGGAGTAGCCGCATCGCCAACGGTATAACTCTTATTGGCAACACCCGGCACAGCGGGAGGCGTGCAGGCTGATACTGTTACAACGATTTCAGCTCTCGCACTTTCGCAACTGCCGACGGTTTGAGAAACGAAATAGCTCGTGGCACCCGCAGAGGCAGTTGACGGAGTAGGCGCGCCACCCAGGGGAGAACCGCCGGTTGATCCGCTATACCATTTAAGACCTGCCCCGGTTGCAGTCAAAGGCGTAGCCGCATCTCCAACAGTGTAAGTTTTATTAGCAACGGTCGGAGCGGCGGGCGGTGTGCATGCTGCTACCGTTACGACAATTTCAGCTCTTGGACTTTCGCAATTGCTAACGGTTTGGGATACAAAATAACTTGTGCTTCCCGCAGAGGCAGTTGAAGGCGTTGGCGCTCCGCCAAGCGGTGATCCGCCTGAGGATGCACTGTACCATTTCAAACCGTCGCCGGTTGCGGTCAGAGGTGTAGCAGCGTCTCCGACTGTATAATTTTTATGAGCAACACCCGGAGGGGCTGGCGGTGTACAAGCTGCTACTGTTACAACAATTTCAGCTCTTGGACTTTCGCAATTGCTAACGGTTTGGGATACAAAATAACTTGTGCTTCCCGCAGCAGCAGTTGAAGGTGTTGGGGCTCCGCCGAGTGGTGACCCACCTGTAGACGCACTGTACCATTTCAAACCGTCTCCGGTTGCAGTCAGTGGAGTAGCTGCTTCGCCGACCGTATAACTTTTATTAGCAACTCCCGGCGCGGCTGGCGGCGTACAAGCATTAACCGTCACGTCAATCTTCGCACGCGGGCTTTCGCACCCGGCAACCGTTTGGCTAACATAATAGCTCGTTGTACCTACCGTTGCAGTCGACGGAACCGGTATAGTTCCGGAACCTGTTCCGCCGTCGGCAGCATCGTACCAGAGTAAGCCCGTACCTGTTGCGCTTAACGCGACGGCAGCTGCATTTTGAGTATATACTATGGGTGATGTAGCGGTAGGAGCTGCAGGAATAGCGTTGACTGTGAACGGGTCACTTGCAGCGCCATCGACGGCCGGAGAAGTGGATATTGCCCTGGCTACATAACCTGCGCCAGCGGCAGCACCTGCTGGAATGGTAACATTAATTGGACTGGCAGTACCCGTAGCGGTTGCCAGAGGAGTCGTAAACGATCCTGCTGCGTCTGAGACCTGTACGGTGTAGGTTGTTCCTGCCGGGAAGGTAGCGGGCGTAAATTGGACTGAAATTGAATTGCCCGGACACACACTTGCAGGACTGGTCGTGCTCTTAGAAATAGTCTGTCCAAATACAGTTGCCACAGACAAAATAGTGGCCAGAAGTGTGGTAAAAAGGTTTTTTTGGGTAAATGCTTGTTTCATGTAATCGTCTAAATATCTTTCCGCTACCTGTTTGATTGGTAAAGTTAGAGATATTTTTGAAATACACTTCCACTACATTAAGGAAGCTGGCTTTTCCTTTCCAGGAGCGAACTGTAGACAATGTCCTGGATTTTTCTCCGCGTTCTTTGGGTGGTAATGCTGGTGTTTTCAGCATCAGGATTCACTCTGTTTGAAAGAAATATGAACATTAAATCTTCCTCCGGGTCTATCCAGACCATCGTTCCGGTAAAGCCGGTGTGGCCAAAAGAATTCACTGACGCCTGTGAGGAGACGTAAGAACTATTACCATCTGCAGGTGCTTTATCCCAGCCCAATCCCCGGTGATGCGACTCGTCATATATCCTTGAAAAAAAGGGTACGGTAGGTTGCTCAAAGTATCTTTTCCCGGCATAATTACCTTTCCAAAGGTTCATTTGAAATAGAATAGCCAGGTCCCTCGCCGTTCCAAACAAGCCCGCATGTCCTGCCACGCCGCCTACAATGGCGGCCATCTGGTCATGGACGGTTCCCTGCAATAATTGGCCGCGAAAACGGTAATCATTTTCGGTTGGGGCGATTTGTTTCTCAGGGAAACGCTTTAAAGGATTGAAACCGAGATATGCCAAACCAAGCGGTTCATAAATATTTGCAGCAACAAAAATATTCAAAGGCTGCCCCGTAACCCGTTCCACGACTTTTTGAAGAGTAAGAAATCCGAGATCGCTATAAAGGAACCCATAACTTCCTGACCGGTCCTTCCTGTTATTCATTGGCGATTCGATCACCCATTTCCATACTGAATCGCGCAATGCAGCTTTGGCAAAAAGCTTGGGAGCGACCTGCAGATAATAGGTTGTATCTGCTTTAGAACTATAATATTCCTGCAATAAACCTCCCGCGCTGGTTTTGGTACGGTCCCAAAGTGGCGGATAAAAGGATACCAGCCCCGACCGGTGCATCAGCAGATCGCGGACTGTAAAATTCTGTTTGTTGGTTTCAGCAAGTTCGGGCAGATAAAACGATGCTTTTTCATCCAGGTCGATCTGCTTGCGGTCGTATAAAAGCATGATTGCCTGCAATGTCGCGGAAACTTTGGTGACCGAAGCGAGGTCATAGATGGTTTCTGAGGTTACCCTTTCCGGCGTACGATAATTAAGCCCGCCGAATTGCTTATCGTAAATGATCTTGCCTTTTCTTGCAACCAATACTTCACAACCTGGGAAAACGTGATCATTCACAGCAGCATTTGCCACTTCGTCAATCCGTTTCAGCCAGCTTCCGTTCATCCCCACGCTTTCAGGGGTTCCAAAGGCAATTCGGTTGATCGAGGTAGTAGTAACCCCGGTTCCAAATTTGTAGGACGATACAGACACAGGTAATTTTCCCTGCGAACTCATTGCACCGAAAACAATCTGCGGAACAATCTCCTGCTGTTCTTTCCCATCCTGGTTTGCACAGATCAGCACGTCCGTTTCCGGGAAGTACTGAATGCTGTATGGTGTTCCGAAAAGGCAGAGTATGACCTTTTTGTTTTGCTGTTTCAATTGGCTCACAAAGTCGGTCATGCCGGAAGTAACGCCGTAATTTCTTTTTGGATTCGAAGCGATGCCGTGGATATCTACAATCACGGTATTGTAAGGTTCCAGATAGGTCAGCATTTCTGAAATCTGCTCCTGGGAAGACGGCCCTTCATAAAAAGCGTAGGAACGCATTGGTTTGTAGGTCGATAGCATTTTCTGAAACGAGGCACTGCTGCCTTCTCCAATGCTCACCGAAGCCATGTTATTGTCGAGCACCGAGCCGATGGGGATCAGGTCATTTTCATTTTTAACAACCGTTACCGATGCCTCACAAAGTTCTCGGTAAAGCTCTTTGCTATTTTCGGTATTAAGATCGGTATATAGGTTATAGACGTCGATAGGCGTGTATTGACTGAGTCCTGCCCAATATTTGGCTTGAAGGATTCGCTTAACCTTATCGTCAATGATTTTTTCGCTGATCAATTTTTGATTGATCGCATCCTTAATTTTATTCACTGTCTCCGCAATGCTTTCGGGATAAAGCAACACATCATTACCTGCGATAATTGCTTTTAGATTCACATCCGCCGCCTTTCCGTTTTTCAATACCCCTTTCATATTCATTGCGTCCGTGAACACTAGTCCGCGGAAACCCAGTTCTTTACGCAAAAGACCATTCACGACCTTTTCGGATAATGAGCTAGCCTGATTGGGCGTGTTATCAAGAGCAGGAATGTTGAGGTGCCCATTCAAAACGCCCATTAAACTGTCGGCGATCATTTCGCGATAAGGGTACAGATCCGTCTCGGTTAGCTGATCAAGTGAATGTGCTAAGACAGGTAATGTAAAATGCGAATCTGCGTCTGTATCGCCGTGGCCTGGGAAATGCTTGGCAGTGGCGATGACCTTATGATGCTGCAAACCCTTCATATAAGCAATCGCTTTGCGGGTCACATTCTCACGGTCTTCACCAAATGAACGTATACCTATCACCGGATTGGCCGCATTGCTGTTGATATCGGCTACCGGCGCGAAGTTAATTTGTATACCAAGCCGGTTGCATTGGCGGGCAATGTCGCTGCCCATTCTGTAAACCAGCTGATTGTCCTGAATAGAACCCAGCACCATTTGTTTTGGAAAGGTAACCGTGCTGTCGAGCCGCATACCCAAGCCCCATTCGCCATCGATACCGACAAAAAGCGGAATATTGGAATGTGATTGATAACGATTGGTGAGCAGAGCCTGACCGACTGGTCCGCCCTGAAAGAAGATTAATCCGCCAATGTGAAATTCGCTGATCAGACGGTCGATGTATTTGTAATGTGCCTCGTCGCGGTTGGAAAAAGCGGCAACCATAAAAAGTTGACCGATCTTTTGGTCAATGCTCAGGGATTTGAGTGTGCTGTCGACCCATTCGTTTTCGGGAAGCACCAGGACTGGATCAGCTTTCTTTTTCGGCGCTTTTACAACTGGTTTTTTAACAACATTGGTTTCCAATGCGACGGTTTCAGTCCTAACATTCATACGCTTCCAGGCAACGGAAGCCATTGATGTTAAAATAACCAATACCACAATATTTACGACAACACGAAACCGGCTAAAAAACCAATCTTTCATATTTGTATCACTGACTTTAACGAGGGAAATGTTAGCTTAATCAAACGCGACACGGACATTTTAAAGTAATCGTTGATTATTGTTATAACAGTTTAAAGTTGCTATAAATGCGAGCAAACGCCTTTTTTAATACAATTCTAATAATTGTTTGGATGATTATGGTTTAGACAACTAAGCCCATCTAATATACTCAATTAGTAAGCTGCCGAAAAATTTCTTCCAAAGAATTTCCAGTTGCCCGAAGTTCGTCCAGTGAGCTGTCGCTCACCACTTTACCTTTATTAATGATGATCACGCGGTCGCACAATGCTTCCACTTCCTGCATAATATGGGTCGAGAAAAGAACCGTTTTGTCTTTGCCTGCCGTGCGGATCACATCCCTGATCTCCTGTATCTGGTTCGGATCAAGACCGGTTGTGGGTTCGTCCAATATCAACACCTGCGGATCGTGCAGAAACGATTGCGCGAGCCCAACACGTTGACGATAACCCTTTGAAAGCTGCCCTATTTTCTTGCGCTTTTCGGGTTCCAGGCCGCACATGGCAATCACTTCGTCCACCCTGGTTTTGAGTGAAGTTCCGCTCATGCCATATAGTTTTCCTGAAAAAAGCAGAAATTCTGTCACGTACATATCAAGGTAGAGCGGATTGTGTTCGGGCAGGTATCCGATGGATTTCCTTGAGGGCATAGGTTGCTCCACCACATCAAAATCCGAAACCTTCGCCAGTCCTTCCGTGGGTTTGAGATAGCCGGTCAAAATTTTCATAGTGGTCGATTTTCCTGCGCCATTCGGGCCAAGGAAACCTACGATCTCACCCTTTTTCAACGTAAATGAAATCCCATCTATCGCCCGCTGCGCTCCGTATACTTTTGTTAGATTGGTAACTTCGATGGACATATTTTTTAGTTTGGGGAGGAAGGGGAGGATGGAGGAAGGGGAGGATGTAATAACGCTTAATATTAATAATCCCTTTCGTCCCTTTCATCCCTTTCCTCCTTTTTCCCTTTCTCCAATGTTATACTTTTAGGAAGAGTTTGTTTCGATATAGCAAATACATAAATGCCCATTGGACCATGATGAAGGCGATTATTTCTCCCACGGCTTCAACAGGTTCGGGGAAGTAGCTGAGGATACCGCCAAAAATTGCATGTGTGGTATATCCAAAAGAAATAAACCGGCCGATCATGTATATCACGATGGAATTCATCCCGATCACAACAAAAAACAATGTCCATTTGCGGTAGTTTAGTACGTCCACAATCCAGTAGAACAAGGCGAGCAGCAATGTGCTGAAACCGCCTGCGCAAAGCACAAACGAACTCGTCCAGAGATTCTTATTGATCGGGAAAAAGTAATCCCAGACAACACAAACCAAAAGGCTGACAACGCCTGCAAAAACTAGATAAACGACTTTGTTATTTTTTGATAAGGTTTCTTCACTGGTCCGCAGCAGTTCTCCGGCGAAAATTCCCATCAATCCGGTTGCAATGGCAGGGATTGTGGATACCAGCCCTTCAGGATCATGAATGGTAAGGTGTAAACGCCCGGGAATGATCATTTTATCAATATAACTGGCCGGATTACAATCCATTGTAAGCAAACCTGCTCCGCAACCAGGAACCGGATAAAATGTCATAAATAAATAGTAACCGATCAGTATGCTACCAAACCAGATCCACCTCGCCCTTTTTCCAGTGTATAAATAAATGATCTGGGCAAACATTCCCGCCAAACCAATGCGCGCCAATACGCTTGGATAGCGCATGTTGTGCCATTCCGTTTCAAAAATCCCATTATTATAAATAATCCCAAGCAATACAAGGATAAGCCCTCTTTGGATGACCTTTCGGATCAGTTGTGATGGCGGAATGCCTTTATCCAGCCGGCTTCCCAATGAAAATGGTGCGGACACCCCGGCCATGAATAGGAATGTAGGAAAGATCAGATCGTAGGCGCGGAAACCGTTCCAGTCGGGATGTGTGAACTGGTGGGCCATGAAGATCGCCCACGACCATCCGGTTACTTTGGCAAGTACGGCGAAAATTTCTTCGCCTCCCGAAATCCAGAACATGTCAAAACCACGCAACGTATCCAGCGACAATAACCTTTGTGGAGGGGCACTATCTTTCATTTGATAAATAAGAGTGAAGGGAAATAAAATTTGGAAAAATGGGGAGACATTAAAATAAAAACTAATGATAGGTACTGCAAAGATGCTAAAAAATACCACTTCCAGCTTTCCGAAAATTAACATTTATTCGGATCAGCCTGAGTAACAACCGAGGTACATGTGAAAATTAATACTATTAATTTCTGAACCGTCCGAATGTCAAACTCAGATTGAAGCCTCTTACTACTTTGGCATTGTTCAAATTTGTGAATATCGCACAGCCAGCAGCCATATGTGTCCTCAGGCGATAAGTCAGACGCACCTTACCGTTCAAGCCTGGCACGAAACTGGTTTTCTCATTGAAATCATAATTTCCTGATGAGAAAAAATCAAAGCCTGCACCCTCACTGCGGAAGAATTCGTGGCTGTCATATTTAATCAAAGAAGGCCCTGCTAAAACGCCGAGGCTTAATCTTGGATTTTTAAGCGACCATTGGTAAAGCCCCATCAGCGATACGGTCAGTACTTTATCCTGTGGAAGGCAGTTACCGAAAAAGCACGTTCCTTTTTGATAATTCGGGGGCAATTCGCGACATCTGTAAATGCTATAATTCGCATCCGCAGAAATGCCGAGGTGATTGGAAGACACCCAAAATAACTCGCCGCCAAGAACGGGCCTGTTGTTTTGAATGCCGATCTGGCCACCGCCATAAATACCCGCCATGTCGGCCGGATCATTCAGGGTATTCTGGGCATTTGTGCCCAGGCAGCTCAATAATAGAAAGAGAATGCAGTGATACTTGTTCATAAAATGGGTTCGGATAAAATGAACAATGCTTGGCTAATGTATCTGACTGATGGTAATGATGAATGAGAGAAATTTGTAGGGAACTGTTACATTAAAAACTTGTACCGCCCCAAACAGAAGGGCAAAAGCGATGGATTGCGGGTAACTCAATTTATAAAACCGCCTGGAACCTACTGCAACAAAAATGCATGCGCCCAGGTAAACGAGAATTGCCACTATTCGTTCGGCAGGACGGAGGTGCGTGTGATTGATCGAATAATTGACGTAATCAGCCAGGAGCAGAAGTACCGGGAATGCCAGAAATCCCCAAAGGAGAAAAATGCAATTGGCTTCTGTAGCGAAGATAATCTGGTCAAAAAAGTACTTTCGCCTCCGGAAAGTCAACAGCCAAAAGAATAGGGCGGTAAGCGGAATGAGGACCGGGAGCAGGAATTTCGAAGTCTTCTCGCTTTTTGCCCGAAAGACTTCTTCGAGCTGCGCAAAGGACATGCCTGTTTTCTGCATGACTGATTTAATTTTCTGACCCGCAAATTGGCCGTAGACTGGCTGACGTTCGTAAAACTGCAAACGCATATTGAGCCCCTCAAATTTGGGAAAGAGCAGGTATAATACCACCAGTAAAAGGTACAGGGAGATTGGTTTGAAATATTTCTTGCGAATCCCGAAACAGTAATCGTCCGAAACTTTTCCGGGGTGGAGAATAAAGGTTTTAATGGTGGTTAGAAGCGCCCCCTCAAAATGAGTGGCAAAGTGAAATACTTCTTCCAGAAAATGCAGTACCGAGCGATCGTGCTCTCCGTAGACCTTCTCCCCGCAGTGGCTGCAATACTTGCCCGAAAACTGGTTCCCACAATTTTTGCAGGCGATTAAAGATTTCTCCATAACGTAAAAAGTGCGGTTGAGCCCGGCCGAATGTCTCGTAATAATACATTTTTTTATATTTCTGAACCACAGCTTTGCGTTATATGCATCAACATTTTAATCCCGTAGATGTCTGACATGAAAAAATCCCTGATGCTGTTTTTTGTGATTACCACATTGTGGCTCACAGGTTGTGCGACGTCCAATACCGCCAATACGAGGGACAATGATGAGAGTTACCGCAATGAAGAGCAGCCAACCAATAATAACCTGAATAACCGCAGGTTCGAAAAAAACCTCGACCGTTTTGCAGAAGAACTGAGCCTGAGCAAACGCCAGCAAAAACAGTTTAAGAAAATTGACAGAAGATATAACAGGTTGGAAAGGAAGCTTTCCCGGAACGACGATGCCAAACGCCGCGACCGCAAAAGGCTGGCGGAAGAAAAAAGGGCTGAAATGATCGAGGTACTCAATCCTGAGCAGCAGCAACAACTGGAAGCATTGGCCAAGAAAGGGAGGTTTAGCCTCGATCAGTTATTTGGCAAATAGCATTGGTCTTCCACTTCAATATTTCAATTCTTTCAGCTTTGTAACCACCCGGTTGGCCACAATCTGGTAGCCTTTATCATTGAGGTGTATTTTATCAGTGCTTTCGTTAGCTCTGAGGCCCCTCGGGAAATTCATATTTTCCAGATCCGTATTATCCTCAGATGTCGGCGTGTAACCGATTGCTTCCAATTCGGCGGCGGTCGGTGGCGTCATGGGCACAAATGATTTGCCGTATCTAGCCGCAAGCGTATCATTGATCTCCGTCACCTGACCGTATTTTACGGTTCCTCTAATGTCTGGTGAAGCAAGTAATACTCCAAGAACAAGATATCGTTTCGGGTCCGTAATGTAGGCGATAGAGCTTTCCAGCGCTGTAAGGATCTTTTCCTCCGCAGACGCATCGCCAACGTCATTGCGGCCATACCACAAGATTTGCGTTGCGGTTTTAAGATGGACCGCATCGTCGAGGATGAATACCGAGTCGGCCGGGATTTCGGTCGTGCTGGTAGATTCAGGTGTGATGGTATAGCTTTCACCAGAGGCGGAATTGGCTGTCCTCGTGATGGTACACTTTATGTCGGCAATTGTGCCGGTTCTGCTATACGTATTATCGTTGATTGGCGTGGATAAGAACTCGTTGCTTAATTTGGTGATCTTAACCGCATTTGTCCCATCGAATTTTCCTCCTTCGACAGTTATTGTAACTGGTGTTCCGCCCTGTCTGATGGAAATCGACTGTGCGATCTGGCCCACAATACCATCGCTGAAAACGGTCCTGCCAGATAATGCTGCCCCCACTAATGCTCCGTATGGGCGGGTACCGCCCGTTCCAATGGTGAGGCTGTCGCCAAAAAATGCCAGCGTTTTGTCCCGTAAAGGCGGCTCCGGTTCTTCTAATCCCGGCTTGTCCTTTTTCGGGAGCAGGTCGTCCAGTACACCGCTGCAGGATGTTAACATGTTGGTTGCCAGGATTGCTGCCCCGGAATGTAGAAAAAAGCGTCTGCGGGTCAATAAATTGTCCGGGCTACCAGCGCCGGATTTAGTCTGATTCTCTTGATTCATTCTTTTAGGGGAGCTTTGAGTATTTTCCGAGGTACATACAACAAGAATCATTCCAAGATTTTTGAATATGCGGTAGTAAAACGTGCAACCCAAACTTGGCTTATATTCGCCCGCACTTTGTCGTGAATCCCCTCTTCTGTCTTGGAATGTGACAATTACCTTTGTTTCATGCCATCACCAAACATTAGCAAGTCAATTCAGCCCAAAGCCGGACGCCGCGAATGGGCCGCATTGGCCATACTGATCATTCCGACACTCCTGGTATCGGTTGATATGACCGTCACTTACCTGGCACTGCCGGTACTGAGCATTGGCCTGAAGCCCAGCAGTACCCAACTTCTGTGGATCACGGATATCTTTGGATTTATGAATGCGGGACTGTTGATTGTAATGGGTTCGCTTGGCGACCGGTTGGGAATGAGGAAGGTACTTTTATGGGGAGCTTTTGCATTCAGTGTTTCGTCGGTCATGGCGGCTTTCGCACCTTCGGCTTTCTGGCTTATTATCGCACGAGGGATTATGGGAATTGGCGGCGCTGCTATATTGCCTACCGTGCTTTCACTGATACGGAATATGTTCGTCAATGAATCCGAGAGGACCTTTGCTATGGGATTGTACACCACCTGTTTTTCATCGGGAACAATGTTGGGGGCCCATCGTTGGTGGCTTTTTGCTCAATCATTTCTGGTGGGGTTCGGTCTTTCTGATGCCGGTGCCACTTATTGTCGCGTTACTGGCAGCTGGGCCGTTTCTATTGCCTGATATCAAGGATACCCAAGCCAAATCCATGGATCTGCTTAGTGCTGTATTGTTAATAGCGGGCATTCTGGCAATTATTTTTGGTATCAAACAAATGGCACAAGACGGAATCAGCCTCATTGCATTGTTAAGTACTCTGCCCGGCTTCGGGATTATTTTTATTTTTATTCAAAGGCAAAAAAAGCTTGAATTGCCGCTGATTGACCTGAAACTTTTTTCCAATGCCAGGTTCAATGCCGCTTTGGGGGCGTTGTTTATCGGGATTTTTAGCTGGTCGGGTATGTTCCTCTTTGTAGGGCAGTACCTGCAATCGGTATTGGGGCTTGGATCATTTGAAGCTGGATTGTGGATGCTGCCGGGTGCATTGGGTAGCGTTGTTTTGTGTATGCTCGCGCCAATTGCGCTTAAACATTTTAGCCGGGGCGTTGTTATCACCGCCGGTCTTTTGCTGCTGACTACGGGAATTGCATCACTTTCATTGCTTACTGACAATGGATTGCCCTTGCTTGTGGTGGCCATGGTGCTGATGTCGGCAGGATGCGGGCTGACGGTAACCGTAGGCATTGACCTTGTTCTGGCATCGGCGCCGGCCCAAAAGGCAGGTGCGGCAGCAGGCCTTTCCGAAACTAGTACTGGATTTGGTGGCGCATTGGGCGTTGCCATTCTGGGCAGCGTATGGAATACACTCTATCGCCATGATATGGACAATTCCACCGGCAGCGCGGTATCCCGCGATACGATCGGCGGCGCAATAGCGGAAGCACACCGGTTGAATGACACCGGACTTCTAGCACAGGCAAAGCAAGCATTTATACATTCTCTGCACATAACTTCATTTTTGAGTGCCTGCATTATTTTTGTTGTTGCCGTTCTGGTTGCGATTAAATTCAGCAGATAACCAATCGGAATGCAGGCAGGCATTGCAACAGAACCGGAGTTGCTGGTAAAAATCAGGGGTTAAGTGCTTTTCATCAATGAAAACTTAACCACTTCTATGAAAATCCACCCAAAACATATCCTTGCTAAAAGTCTGATTTTAAGCTTTTGCTATCTCGCATTCAACTGTACGCAAAAAAGTGGGAACGAAAGTGACGACAATTCAGAGGCGACCGATGATAAATCTGCTTACTACACCGACGAAGACTTCGGGAAGATTTCCAAAATTAATACCCACGTACATTTCAAAGTGTATGATACCACTTTCATTGCCCAGGCCAAAAGGGATCATTTCAAATTAATAACGGTCAATGTGAATTCCGGCTATTCCCCGCCGATCGGAGAGCAGCAGGGGCTGGCTGTAAAACTGTTGAAGGCTTATCCAAATGACCTTGCCTATGCGACAACAATTTCGGTGAAGGACTTCAATGAGCCGGGCTGGGCGCAGAAAACGATTTCCTATCTGGACGATTCCTTTGAAAAGGGTGCGATTGCGGTTAAGATCTGGAAGAATGTCGGGATGGAGTTGAAAGATGCCAAAGGTAAATTTGTAATGATCGACGATCCGAAGTTTGATCCTGTCCTGGATTTCATCGAAAAGAGTAACGCTACGTTCATTGGCCACATTGGCGAGCCCAAGAACGCCTGGCTGCCCGTTGACAAAATGACCGTGGCGGGTGATAAAAATTACTTTTCTGAACATCCGGAGTATCACATGTACCTGCATCCGGAATATCCAACACATGAATATATCATGGCGGCCAGGGACCATATGCTGGAAAAACATCCGAAGTTAAAGTTCGTAGGAGCGCATCTGGGAAGCTTGGAATGGGATACGGATACATTAGCAAAGCGATTGGACCTCTATCCAAATATGGCCGTAGATATGGCCGAGAGGATCACACATTTTGAATTTCAGGCGGTAACAAATCCAAAAAAGGTGCGCGACTTTTTTGTTAAGTACCAGGACAGACTTGTGTATGCCACCGACGAAACGGTTAATGAAAAAACGCCCATTGATGTATACAGTAAACAAGCGCATGAAAATTGGCTGGAACATTGGAAATTCTTCACATCCTCGGAAAAAATGAAGGTTGCGGACGTGGAAAAGGAATTCAATGGATTAAGACTTCCAAAAACCGTTGTGGACAAAATTTATCGGACGAATGCTGAGAATTGGTTTTCGCTGGAAAAATTTAAGTAGTGAAGTCCCAGGCACGAAAATTGAGGCGGCCATTTCATAAACTTCATCAAAAATGGCAAAGGCGAAAACAGGGAGCAGGAAAAAGAATAAGTTGGGTGTAAAGAACTCGCTGGTTAACAATATCAATGCAAGAAAAAAGAAAGGCACTTCCCGCCCAAAAAGTAAGAAAACCGTTGACAAAAAGTCTTATTCCAAAATGAAGACAGACTGGGGTGAGAAAAAGAAGGATGAATAAGCTACGAAACCACGTTCATTGGTTTGCCTTCCATGAATTCTTTGAGGTTATCTGCCACCATTTGAAGCAATCGTTTTCTTGACTCGAAAGTAGCCCAAGCCACGTGTGGGGTAATGACACAATTGGGTGCTGAAACGAGTGGGTTATCGGATTTAGGCGGCTCAGTAGACAATACATCCAGACCTGCCCCTGCAATCGTACCTTCTTTAAGAGCATTGGCCAGATCAACTTCATTAACCAACGGGCCCCTACCCGTATTGAGTAAAAACGCGGTTGGCTTCATTTGAGAGAGGGAGTGCTTATTGATGATCTCCCTGGTATCATCCGTAAGCGGACAATGTAAACTGATCACATCGCTTTTTGTGAAAATATCGTCAAGTGTGACCATTTCTATACCTTTGGTTTCGGCCGGGTGTTTCCGGTAAGCGATCACTTTCATGCCAAATGCCTGCGCTATTTGGGCGACCTGTGATCCAATATCTCCCAATCCAATCAAACCCATCGTTTTTCCAGCTAATTCAGTGAGTGGCGTTTTCCAGTAGCAAAAATCCTGCGATGCAGCCCAATCACCTGCAAAAACGCTTTGACTGTGCGTTTCGGCCCGATTAACCAGTGATAGTAGCAAGGCGAAAGTCTGCTGTGCGACGGACGCCGGGCCGTATGCCTTCACATTAGTTACTGTAACGTTATTTTTCTGAGCCGCAGCGATGTCAATGTTATTAAATCCCGTAGCCATTACCCCAATGTATTTCAGCTTTGGAAGCTGGCTTAACGTTGATTCTGACAGGACCACTTTGTTAACAAGCAATACCTCCGCATCCTTAGCCCGCTCCAAAATTTCATCCCCTTGCGACCGATCGAATATGCTCACATTCCCAAGTTTAAGAATCGGTGCCCAGTCCTGGTCACCCGGATTTAATGTATAGCCGTCGAGGATTGTGATGTTCATCATTAATAATTATTAATTCAAATATTTCTCCAAGCAGAAACTTTGTATTGTGTCCGCTGCTGGTCAACACCTCCTGCGTAAATCAGTGTTTTTGTTCCAACTTTGCTGCCTGCCATCTCGCTAAAATAATTCATTCCTTTAAAATGCTCTGTCATGATTGTATGGGTGGATTTGATTTCGAAAATATCAAAAACATTGCCATTTTGGGTTAAGAGGTCAATCTCATGACCATTAGAATCCCGCCAGAACCAGTAGTGACGATGCAGGTACTGATGTTCACTTTTCTTATAAAACTCTGCTGTGATCAGGTTTTCAAAAATATTCCCTTTCAGCGCATTTTCCGTAAGAACTTCTGTATTTCTGATCCCCAAGACATGACATAATAGTCCTGTATCATAGAAATAAAGTTTCGGTGTTTTAATGATTCGCTTGTTGAAATTTTGGTAGAATGGTTGCAGCTGAAATACAATGTAACTTTTTTCCAAAGTTGCTAACCAGGCCTTTGCAGTAGGCTGAGATATACCGCACTCATTAGCTAGGGAGTTTAGATTTAATAATTGCCCGACTCGTGCTGCACATAGTCCAAGAAATGTCCGAAACTGTCGGCTATCTCTAATATTAGTTAATTCTGCAACGTCTCTCTCTATATAGGTTTGGAGATAGTTTGAGTAAAACACCGATGGGTTTATTGATCTGTCATAAATAGCAGGGTAAAATCCATTGATACACGCATCAGCAAAATTTTCTGCAAGAAGGCTCGCTGATTTCATTTCATCAAAATCGAAAGGTAGGAGTCTAAATAATGCGACCCTGCCCGCCAAACTTTGCGTGATATTGCTTAATAAGTGGAAATTCTGCGAGCCTGAAAGAACAAATTGCCCCATTTTCCCGGATTGATCAACAAGAGTTTGAATATATGAAAACAGGACCGGAGCCTGCTGTGCTTCGTCAAGGATAACGCGATCCTGATATATGCTGAGAAACCCCAGCGGATCTTCATTTGCAAAGGCTCTGTTGTCTGGGTTTTCAAGAGAAATATACCGGTAATCTTCAAACAGGTTTTTCAAAAGCGTTGTTTTACCTGACTGTCTTGGACCAGTAACAGCTATAACAGGATACTTCTCTTTTTGTATCCTGATAGCTGATTCGATATGTCGACTTACAAAGCTCATAATCTTGTATTTAACACACAAATATAAGTCCTATTTTGAAATTACATAACATCTATTTTGAAATTACATAGACTTTACTTTGAAATTACATGAACTTTATTTTGAAATTACATAGGTTTCATTTTGAAATTGCATAAAAAATCCTTCCTGATGCTGACCCAGGAAGGATTGGACTTATTGGAATTTTGAATGCTAATTTTTAGGATCTGTGCTGATCTTACCGGCTCCTTGGCCTTGCTCTTGCATGGGGTTTGGCGCTTTTTTGGTTTGATCTTTGAAAATTTGAAAACGGGTTGGTTTGGCAACACGAGGGAAAGAATTGTTCTCGGTATCAATGTCCGCAATTTGCATGTACGGATCCAGCGTCCACTGCACAACTTTCTTCCTGGTCGAGATCACTTTATTAATTTGCTGGTCATTGAAACGCCAGATTTCAGCTGGGAAGACCGCTACTGAATCGGTGCCGTCCTCAAAACCCATTTTAACGATGACTGGCATTGGCAACCCACCTTTATTTTTGACTGAAATAGTGTAAAAATTCTGGTTATCCTGGATCAGCTGGCGTTCACTTTCGCTTAATGTCGCCAGATATTCATCATATTTCTGCTTATCCGCGGCTGTTACCTTAAATGGATCGTAGCGATTGTAAAAGTCGGCCATGGTCGAATCCTGTGCGACAACTGTTTCGCCTTTTGTTTTGGCATCCTGCATTTTGCTCATGGTACCTAGTTTCCGCTCCGCTTCTTTACGAGCGATCTCCTTTTCAATTTCGGGGTTCTGGGTGTTAATGTTAAACCAATCTACACTTACCAGATCCTGATCAACCGGTTCGGTTCCATAAAACCATCCTTTCCAGAACCAATCCAGGTCCACGCCGGAGGCATCTTCCATGGTACGGAAGAAATCAGCCGGGGTGGGGGTCTTAAATTTCCATCGGGTTGCATATTCTTTGAAAGCATGATCAAACAATTCGCGACCCATCACGGTTTCGCGAAGAATGTTCAATGCAGTTGCCGGTTTCCCATATGCATTGGGTCCCAAGCCAATCACATTCTCTGCGGAGGCCATAATGGGTGTAAGTACCGATTTGTCGGAAGACATGTATTGGGTGATCATATTCGGCTCGCCGCGGCGGGTCGGGAAGTTATAGTCCCATTCTTTTTCGGCAAGATACTGGCAGAATGTGTTAAGCCCTTCATCCATCCACGCCCATTGACGTTCGTCGGAATTGACGATCATTGGGAAAAAGTTATGCCCTACCTCGTGAATGATCACGCCGATCATGCCATATTTTACAGCTTCCGTATATGTACCATCCTCTTCGGGGCGGCCACCATTGAAGCTGATCATCGGATATTCCATTCCACCACCTGAAACGCCATGACACGAAATGGCAACCGGATAGGGATATTCAAAAGTGCGGTCTCCGTAAGATTTCAGGGTATGGGCTACTGCGCGGGTCGAATATTGCTCCCAAAGTGGGTTACCCTCTTTTGGATAAATAGACATGCACCAGATTTTGCGCCCGCTTTTGTAAACATCCGTTTGCATAGCATCCCAAATGAATTTCCGGCTGCTTGCAAATGCAAAATCACGCACATTATCTGCTTTATAAACCCAGGTTTTCTTTCCGGGCGTTTTATTCTCGCGTTTCTCTGCTTTTTCAGCTTCTGCCTGGGTTACGATCAGGACGGGAGTTTTGGAAGTTTCAGCTTTTTTCAGACGTTGCTTTTGGGTGGACGTCAAAACTTGTGCAAAATTCTGACATTCGCCACTTGCCGCTACGACATGGTCGGCGGGAACCGTGATGGCTACTTTATAATTTCCAAATATCAATGCAAACTCACCCTGACCCAGGAATTGCTTGTGGTTCCAGCCATTTACGTCGTCATAAGGTGCCAGACGGGGAAACCAATGCGCAATGAAATAATTGGCATTACCATCTTTTGGAAAGTGTTCATAACCGCTGCGGCCATAATATTCGGTAATGTTATAGCTCCAATCTACCGAGAAAACGACATTTGTTCCCGGTTTCATTGTCACGGGAAGATCAATACGCATCATGGTATTATTGATGGTATATGTCAATGCTTTTCCGGTTTTATCTTTTACGGCCGATATCTTGTATCCATACTCAATTTTAGGATCCAGCTTGGCACCACGCCCGTTGTTCAAGTCAGCCAATTGGTCGGGTGTCATTCCCTTTTCACTATTAATCGTTCCGGTCCTGGACATGGCGCCAATACCATCTTTCTTGAAAAGATTCTGATCCAGCTGCATCCAGATGTATTTCAGGTCATCCGGGGAATTGTTAAAAAAAGTGATGGTTTCGGACCCGATTATCCTGCGGTTATCATCGTCCAGCTCGGCTTTAATGTCATAATCGGCGCGTTGCTGCCAGTATTCCCGTCCTGGCGCTCCCGAGGCTGCGCGATAGGAATTGGGTGTTGGCAATCCTGTTCCAAGTTGCTCGAAACGGTCGTTGTACTTGAAATTAGATGAAGTTGGGATCTGCTGGGCTATCGAAGCGGTGGCAATCAGCAGGATCAGTAATGGGAGCAGTGTTTTTTTCATAGTTGGTTATTCATTAAGATGTTGACAGGCACTAGTTGACAGGCGATCCTACCGCAGGCGAGCTTGTAAGTGTTTCAAACAATGCGTTGTTCAAAATAAGTGATAACGCCATTCCGACTATAATTCCTGATAAGATGTTGATCCAACTCGTTCTTTGGATCCTCAACAGTTCGATCAGTACAAAGGCGACGGATAAAGTAATTAGTACAATAACAAGCTGGCCTAGTTCAAGGCCGATATTGAAACCTAGCAACGGATAAAAGATTTCGGCTTCCTTGCCCAAGAGTGCCTTTAGATAATTGGAAAAACCGAGTCCATGGACGAGGCCGAAAAATAATGCAATTGGATATCGTAGCGAAGAGGGTTGTTTCTTTTGGGAAAATGTGCTTTTTGGCTCTTTATAAAAAAAATTAAGGCATGCGGTAATGACAATGGTTACAGGAATCAAAAGCTCTATCCAATCGGGTTTAACAGCGACGTAACCCATGGTTGCCAGCGCAAGTGTAATGGAATGCCCCACGGTAAATGCCGTTACCAGCACGATCACTTTTTTCCAATTAATTAATGTGTATATAGTACAGAGCGCCATGATAAAAAGAATATGGTCATAGCCATTGGAATCGGTAATATGAGAAAATCCTAACTGAAGGTAAGCCTGGAATTCGGACATTAAATGGAATAAAAGGAAAAATCCTGACAAAATAATTGTCAAGACAAAGTAAGTGAATCCGAAGATATTCTATTCAGGGCAGGAAAACAATATGGAAAGAAAAAGACCGGAAGCATATGCTCCCGGCCTTTCTAAATTCTGACACCAATTATATAAGATTTTTATTAATTATAAGGCGTATTCTGGGGATCAAAGTTCGTCCAGCCAGTGGTCCAATCAGTGGTACCGAAAGCACCTCTGAAAAGTTCTTTCGTAAAGAACGCATCAGCGCCTTTACCTTCCCAAACCGCATCTTTCAACAAGGGTGAAGCGGCCAGTGGCAAGAATGCAGGAGCAGCTAGATTAAAGTTGGCTGCGTTCAGCATCAAGGTAGGAATATCGGTTACCACATTCTTGCGTGTAGCAGCATTGAAATATGCTGTTGCTTGGGCGTCCGTCACACCAGTTGCGGCGCGGTCGCCTCGCAGCGGTGTAGTCACATTAGCAAGTACTATTCCTTTTAGGTCCAATGTTCCTGCAGTGGCATGTGCCAAAGTGTTTGCACCGTCCAAACGAAGTCCTTCCGGGTATCCGACAAAAAGAGAGTTTAAGATGGTAATGTCTGTATTACGGCGTAGATGCATCGCTGACTGATATGATCCGCTTCCGGATGCAATAGCCGAACTAGGCGTTCCGCTGAACACGAAATTACTAACGTTCGCAAACACTGGTGCTGTTAACGGCAACCCGTTATTTGGTCCCGTTGCAGGCTCACCTGTACCGTTAAAGTTATCAGATTCAAAACCATTAGAACCTGACTGGTCGGCAAACAAAGGATCACGAAGGGATAACGCGTACTGTACTTTTCCGATAAAGCCCCAGTCTGTATCAAAATCGTCATCAAAACCCCTGAAAGCTACAAGGTACTTTGAATTGACAGTTCCGCCAAACCATTCAAAGGAATCATCACCACCGTAAGAAACCTGAATGTGGTCCATTATTGTACCTGAACCAACACTGTAGAGCGTCAATCCGTTGATCTCACTTCCTTGAGAAAGCGCGATACCTGGAAACTCGATACGAACATATTGTAACGTACCTGAATTGTCTGCTGCAATAGCATCACCACCAAGCTGACCGGAAATACCACCTTCAAACCCTTGGCTTACAAGACGGTTATGCGGCGCTTTTCCAATAATCACTACTCCACCCCAGTCGCCGTACTTACGGGCTCCAACCGCGGCATTTGATGTGAAAACGATAGGCTCAGTAACAGTACCGACTGCCATTATTTTCGCTCCGGCACCAATGATCAGCGTTCCGCCCTTTGCAGAACCCGCAGGGTCCAAAGCAGGTGCACCACCTTTTATGATCGTTCCTGCCTCGATAGTAAGCGTAGCTCCTGACGCAACCGTAACAAAACCTTTCAACAAATAGATATTATTTTTTGTCCACGTTTCGCTGGCGGCAATGGTTCCCATTTTTTCCACAACAGCGCGGGCTGCTATGTCAAAATTCCCAGTACTTTTTGCAGTTGTTCCAGCGACGGTCACTGATACCAAACCTGTAGTTGCGCCCGCTGGAACCGTCACTTCAAGAGTTGTAGCGGTTGCAGCAGTAACCACAGCAGGAGTTGTATTAAATAAGACGGTATTGTTTGCTGGTGTAGGATCAAATTTGGTACCCGTTATGACCACTTTCGTACCAACCGGTCCATTTGAGGGAGTCAGTGATTTTACAGACAGTACTTCTGCTGGTGGTGTGGGTTCATCATCGTTATCACACGAAGCAAGTCCTACAAAGAGACCCATCATAAGGAGTAAAAAGTACATCCGGTTTTTTAAAATATTCATAGTAATTGTTATTGGGTTACAAAATAATTGATGAAAAATGTAGAAGAAATTCTTTTCTTATTCGGCCTTACCTGTTGATTTTCAAGGAATTACCGTTCTTCTGCCAAAGGTATATGCTGCTGTAATCGTAAAGTAGCTGCCTCTTTTAAATTTCCGCACGTCCTGATCCGCGTCGGCAGTCTGGGAAGTTACATCGCTGCCGATTTTACCATCGCGGTTAAAATCCTGGGCAAATCTTACTGGCTGGTTCAGGATATCCTGGATACCCAACCTGATTTCAAGATTCTGTTTGATTCTCTTGCTGATGTTCAGGTCTAGCACATTCCTGGGCATTTCATAAACAGTCGGGTTGTTTTGGTTACCCACAGCGAAAATACGTTGACCGAACACATTGTAAAGTACATTCCACTGCCATCCCGAGGCTGGATCGGCATAATAAACTCCTGCATTGATCAAAAAAGGCGATTGGTTTGCCATCGGTCTCTTTTTATCAGTAAGCCCTGTCAGATCGTAGTTCTGAATCGTCCCGCCCAAATCTGGACCTTCAATGAAATCACCCAGATTGATACTACTGTTGATGAATGAGGCATTTCCGATCAACGTCAGGTTTTGGAAAAATTTGCTGGATGCCCCTGCAAAGCCTTTTCTTATTTCCAATTCAACTCCATAATTTTCAGCAGATCCTGCATTTATGAAAGTGTAAGCCAGGCCACTACCTGTTGGAAGCAGGAAAGACTCGATTGGATTTTTGAAATGTTTATAAAATCCGGTAACTGAGATTAATTCGTTTGGAGAAGGATACAATTCCCATTTAACATCCACGTTCTGCACTCTTGCCGTTTTGAGTGTCGTGTTACCTCTGATCTCAGCCAAAAGGTTGAAATCAAAATAGACAAACGGGGCAAGCTCTCTAAATTCTGGTCTGTTCAGAGTTGAAGAATAAGCAAATCTTAGATTTTGCTTGTCTGTGAGCTTGTAGGTGAAGTTAACGGATGGCAGCGGGATAAAGATCTTGTTATTGACCAACTCTCTTTCCTCATTAACGATGACCGAAAGGAGCTGTTGATTGTTGTATTCCCCACGGAAGCCAAGCGTAAGAATGGCCTTGCTTCCAAAGTTGACATCACCGCTTAGGTATGCAGCTCCGTAGTTATTGATCCCCTGATAAGAGTCAAGATCTTTTGATCCATCACGAATCGTAAGCCCGCCCATTTCTCCATTTACGTTCTGGGCCGAAAATATAGAACCGATTGGCTGGCTTAGAACGGCACTGGAATTGCCGATGCTGTTGTAGCCATAAAAGTGGGCAGAATAATCCCTGTCCTTTCGTTCGCCATATATGCCAAAACGAATGCGGTTAGGCTCGCGGTCCGTCGGATTTCCGAGGGTGCGTTCTCCATTAACCGAAAGCGTAAGTACTTTTTCGCCCAGTTTGGAGTAAAAGCGACCAACCTCCGCAGCAGTAGGATCAGTAGGTGTAACGACAGTAAATGCAGAAAGTTGACCGTCTGGTCCCATGGACCCTGTTACGCGCTGAAATCTGACACGTTTCCAGTCCGGCTCCCAACGGCCAGTATATCCAAAACCGGAGATCCAGTTCAATTTGGTAAGTTCTCCGAATTTGTGGTCGCCGGAAACCTGTGTAGTAACGATCGTCCTGTTTTCAAATCTTTGGGAATAGTTGAGCGCGTCGTAACCATCCACGACCTTTTGCCCTGTTCGAACTACCGTTTCAGTATTTCCGAGTTGGTTGAACAACGTTTTCCATTCGAGGTTGAATACCGGCGAGAAGCGGAATGTCCAGTTATGTAGTACGCCAATGCGGGATTGACGGGCAAAGTTGGCGTCCGAGTAAGTTTCAGCTACTTCGTTTGCAGTGACGCCATTTTGAAAAAGTGAGAATGCAATATCGGCGCGTTGGTTGGTCAGGGAATAGTTGATGTTTGTGATGTTGCTTGCATCTACATTTCCTATGTCAAACCTTCTGCCCAGATTTAGGGCAAACCGCAGGTCGGGCGATATATTGAGATCTTTAAGGGCCCAGGTATTAGGAAACAGTCTGCCGAAAGAAGCCCGCTGAGCATCGGAAAGAACATTAAAATCAGCTGATCTGGTGGGGAATGCACTGGAAAGCTGCTGGTCAGCGCCCCACAATCCCAGCCAGTTAGCACCGCTTCGTGTATGCGTTTGTGCGTTCTGAAAGGTTGTATTTCCACGATAACCGATCGTCGCAGCTGCATCCATAAAATTCTGGTCAGGACGCCGTTTCGTGTAAATTTTTATAATACCTCCCGCAAAATCGCCGGGAGACTCGGCCGACCCTGATTTGTAGACAATCATCCGGTCGATGATATTGCTCGGAACCAGGTCGAAAGAGAATGCACGTGTGTCAACCTCGCTGGACGGTGTGATCACATCATTGATCAAAACAGAGTTGTATCGTGACCCCAGGCCACGGATCATTACAAATCGATTGTCGACAATGCTAACTCCGGGAACCCTGCGAATGGCCGCAGCAGCATCCCTATCTTGTGATTTCTGGATTTGCGCGGCTGAGATACCAACCGCTATGGGCTTCAATTGCTTAATCTCGCTGATCACGGCTACCTCTGTATTGGTTGCACGTGTGCCCCTTACCACAACTTCCTGTAATGCAGTACCTTCTTCGTCGAGTTCGGTATCAATAACCGTTGTATTACCAGATTCAACTCTTACATTAGGGATTTCTTTTGTTTTGTAAGAAACAAATGTGATGATGACTTTATGCGATCCTGCCGGTACATTGGAGAGGACAAAATTGCCGTCAATGTCGGCCGCGGCACCTATCTGTGTGCCTTCAATCAGGACGGAGGCGCCGATGAGGGCTTCTTTGGTTTTAGCGTCTTTAATGGATCCGCGAATGGATCCTGGGTCTGCGAATGCTGTCAGGACAGCTGAGAGGGAAAGTAGAATAGTAAACAGTTTGGTTTTCATCATTCGGTGTCAATTTTTTCGACACAAAAGTAGATCTCCAATGTTACCTCAATGTTAAGGCTAGGTTATGACTCGGTTATTTAAAACTGACTTTTCCTTAATTATCAGACACTTATTCCACAATACCTTGTCCTTTCTCAGCTGTAAAATTGTCCAGATCGTGCACGAAGCCGTTAATTACCGCATATTTAACTTTGCCAGCCTTTTTAAGAATGAATGTTGCGGTGCTACCCAATCCGGGCGTACCCGACGGAGACGCCTGCCCAGCGCGGAGGATATGCAATGGGGATGTTGTAAAGTAAAGCCCCAGGGCACGGGTATTTGAATCAGCGCTCAGCCGTATATACGTATAACCGTCTTTCAAAAGGTTCAGCACATTGAGTTTGCTGATTTCGCTGACGTTCTTGTAGGTGGTTGGATATACTTTCCCTTTTTCAATGGTTAATCCCGCTGCATCCACTTCCTGGCTTCCATATTGCGGATGCAGGTCACCAAAATCCTCTATTTTACTGTAATAAAAGAATTTGGTGGCATTGGAATAGCTTACCTCATTGCGATTGATGCCCAAATCGGCCGTGAATGATTTGCCGGCCTGTCTTACGGTAGCATTGCGGACGACAAGATCGTAAACCCACCTTCCGTTTTCGGGAATTTTATAGTAATCCTCCCGGTTTTCCTTGGTCAGCGAATTGTCGGAAATCTTACCTAATGCTGATAAGATGGCCATAAAGTTTAGCTGGCGGATGTATTGTTTCTCCGGATCGCCCACATAGCCTCCCGATTCGATCAAGACGAGCGTTGTACCCCATTTTTGAACATTATCACCAAAGCCTCGCGGTTCATGATCATCCGCATATCGGGCCACCTGGCCTGGAATGTACTTTTGGAGAATGTTATTCATTCCAACGATCAGCTGCATGGAGCGTTCGCGCACTTTGTTGATGGAAAGCTCATAATCATAGGAAGTTGCCAGAAACGAAATCGTGGCAACTTTCGGACTGCGGCCCGCCGAATATCGTGGGCTTTGGTCATGCAGATTGAAACCAAAATCAGGTTTTAATTTATCCACCAATTCTTTTAGTATCACAGCCTCAGGTGTTTGCCTGGATGCCGCATCGCGGTTCATATCCACACCCTGTGCTGTCCGTCGCTGGTAGCGTTCGGCACCGTCTGGATTGAGCATAGGGACAAAGTATAAGGTCGTATTTTCAAGCAGATCTTTGCGGAAGCTGTCGAAGCCATCATTTTTTCCTTCCAGAAAGTTGAAAATATCGAAGCTGGCCATTGTGGCGGTAGGTTCGTCACCATGCATTTGACTCCATAACAACACCTTTTTCTTTCCCGAGCCTACTTTGATCATCTGAATTGACCGGCCCTCAAACGACTCACCAACTTTTTCAATGGTATAAAGCGGATTGTCCTGGCGCTTTGAAATCAACGGAAGAATGTCCTTTTGTTTGAACCGGCGTTGGGTTAGGGAAGCTTCCCGGTAAGTTGCGTGTTTATCAAAAAGCCGGCGGGCCATTTCTTCGGACTGCGCCTGGGATTCAATGGTGGTCAAGGTAATGATTGTAAAGAATAATTGTGAAATGAATGGTCTCATGCGTCGCAATGCCTGTTTACGATCGCAATGTACAAGAATTTTCTAAGCAAATTTTAATGTAATATTTACAAGGAGGCTATCCTTCATTTGTAATTTTTGCTTACATTTGTTCCATGTTTAAAGCTGAAACATATCATCAATATCATCATTGCCATCTGGCTTTCGGACGTCTTGGATGATATGTTTTTGCAAGTAGTGTTGTAATAAGGTTGAATACATAGTATCCCAGAAGCCCGATTTTTTTGAATCGGGCTTTTTTTATTTGTGCCTCAATATCACATTTCAATGAAAACCGTAATTATCAAATACAATGCAGGTAATGTACAGTCGGTGATGTACGCGCTGGACCGCATTGGCGCGGGATACCTGTATACGGACGATGAGGCTGAGATAAGGTCTGCCGACAAAGTGATTTTCCCGGGCGTGGGTGAAGCGAGCACGACCATGAATTATTTGCGGAAAGTAGGATTAGATAAAGTGATACCAACATTAAAACAGCCCGTTTTTGGTACCTGCGTCGGAATGCAGCTGATGTGCCGGTTTTCAGAAGAAAACAGTACCGAATGCATGGGCATTTTCGACGTAGACGTAAAACGTTTTCCTTCCGATACCAATCTGAAAGTACCGCATATGGGTTGGAACAACATTTCCAATTACAAGTCCGCGCTCACTTACGGTGTACCCGACAATGCGTTTGTATACTTTGTGCATAGCTTTGCGCCGCCCGTTTGTGATTATACGGTAGCGATTTGCGAATATGTAATGCCTTTCAGCGCCATGTTGCAAAAAGGTAATTTTTACGCAGCCCAGTTCCATTGCGAAATCAGCGGGGATGTGGGGCAAAAAATCATTGAAAACTTTTTGAAAATCTGAATTAGTAAACCCACCAATAAATGATTGAAATAATACCAGCCATTGATATGATCGACGGAAAGTGTGTCCGGCTGACTCAGGGAGATTATGGCAAGAAAATAATCTACAACGAAGACCCGCTGGAAGTAGCATTGGAATTTGAAGATGCGGGATTGAAAAGATTGCATCTGGTGGATCTAGATGGGGCTAAGGCCAAAAAAGTGATTAATTGGAAGGTATTGGAAAAAATCGCTTCAAAAACTTCCCTGCACATTGATTTTGGAGGTGGGGTACAGTCCGATGATGACCTGCGGACGGTTTTTGAAAGTGGCGCAAAACAGGTGACGGGCGGGAGTGTAGCGGTGAAGCAGCCGGAGATTTTTCAAAACTGGCTTGAAGTTTATGGCGGCGAAAAAATCATTCTGGGCGCTGACGCAAAAAATGAAAAGATAGCAGTAAGTGGCTGGGAAGAAGGGACGCAGATTTGGGTTTATGATTTTGTTGAAGAGTATGTTGAAAAAGGCGTAAAATATACGATCAGTACAGATGTTGCCAAGGACGGGCTTCTTAAGGGACCCTCATTTGATCTTTATAAAAATATTCAGGATAAGTGCCCTGACCTGAAAATTATTGCCAGCGGAGGGATCAGTGGGATGAAAGACGTAGAAAAACTGGCTGAAATGAACATTTATGGTGTGATTATTGGCAAGGCGATCTACGAAAGCAGGATCACCCTCGCCGAATTACAGCGTTTTTCTGCTTAGGATATGCTCACAAAACGAATCATCCCCTGTCTGGATGTAAAAGATGGCAGGACTGTGAAAGGAGTCAATTTTGTGAATCTCAGAGATGCAGGCGATGCAGTGGAGCTGGGCGCATTGTATGCTGCTCAGGGAGCGGACGAGCTGGTTTATTTAGATATCACTGCGACAATTGACGGTCGTTCAACCTTTATTGACCTTGTTCGGCGAGTGGCGCAAACGGTTAATATTCCGTTTACGGTAGGAGGCGGAATTTCGTCCATTGCTGATGTTTCTGCATTGCTTCTTGCCGGTGCGGACAAAGTTTCCATCAATTCGGCGGCTGTAAGAAATCCGGACCTGATCAATGAGCTTGCGCTTGAATTTGGCAGCCAATGCATTGTTGTAGCGATCGATACGCGTTACATTGCAACGGAGAACAGTCAGGAACATGTCGTGCACACACATGGGGGCTGGAAACCCACCGAAATTCGAACAATACCCTGGGCAAAAGAGGTGGAAGAACGCGGTGCAGGGGAAATATTACTTACATCTATGGACACGGATGGTACGAAAAGCGGCTTTGCGCTTGAACTGACTGCAACCATCTCTGGAAATGCAAGTATCCCGGTGATCGCATCGGGTGGTGCAGGTACCATGGAACATTTCTATAACGTTTTTACCACCGGAAAAGCCGATGCAGGGTTAGCAGCCAGCATTTTCCATTTTAGGGAAATTGATATACCTGATTTGAAAGCATTCCTTAATTATAAAGATTTGCCGATCCGGATGACCCGATAGAGCTTCCCGGCGTGCATCATAAAATTTAACCGACAGACGTAAATGAGCGAAACCTATTCAACCATTGATTTTGACAAATCGGCCGACGGGCTTGTACCAGTAATTGTCCAGGACCTGCATACAGATAAGGTGCTGATGCTGGGCTATATGAATTCTGAGGCATTGGAAAGAACAAAAAAAGAGGGAACCGTTACTTTTTTCAGCAGGAGCAAACAGCGGCTTTGGACCAAGGGTGAAACTTCCGGCAACTTTCTTTTTGTAAACGAGATAATTGCCGATTGCGATGGTGATACAGTGCTCATTAAAGCCACACCGGCAGGCCCTGTATGCCATACGGGAGCAGATACATGTTTTGGGGAAAAAAATAGTCAGCATGCGCGGATCGGGGAAGCCGATTTTCTCAATTACCTTCAGAAAAAAGTGATCAGGGAAAGAAAATTAAATCCTACCGAAGAATCGTATACCAGCAGCCTTTTTCAGAAGGGAATTAACAAGATTGCGCAGAAGGTTGGTGAAGAAGCGGTGGAGGTAGTGATTGAGGCAAAAGACGATGATAGTGACCTTTTTAAGAATGAAGTTTCGGATTTATTGTTCCACCTTTTGATCCTTCTGGAACAAAAAAACATTGACTTAGACGAGGTAATTGACGTACTTCGTAGCCGTCACCAATAAAAAAGATACCGCATGAAATTACTCCTACGTCTTGTAATCAGTACTTTGGCAATTCTGGCCGCCGGTTATTTTGTGCCGGGAGTTGTAGTTTCCAGCGTTGGTTCAGCCTTCGTTGCCGCGATCGTATTGGGAATTCTGAACACGTTTCTTAAACCTATACTTCAGATTTTAGCCCTGCCGATTACAATCCTCACGTTAGGTCTGTTTTATTTTGTTATAAATGTGTTGGTCATTTATCTGGCTACGTATCTGGTTGATGGATTTGCGATAAGCAATTTTATTTCCGCCTTATTATTCAGTCTTGTGGTTTCGGTCGTGTCGGCTATCCTTGGTATGTTTTTGGATTAGTGTTAAAGCGGCCTGAAAATCAGGTGGCCTGCAAAAGGCTATAATGTTCATGCACATGTTCTGACAACTACTACTATGCTAAGTCAATTAGAGGATATCAAAGACACACTTTTTAAATATTTCGAGACAAGGATCGATCTGTTTAAAATCGAAACCAGAGATAAGATTGAACGCGTAGTGGTCATGGCCATTTATGCCGCCCTGGTGTTATGTATTGCGCTGACGATATTGATTTTGATCGTCATTTTGGTGGGGACTTTCCTCAATAAATGGCTTGATAGTGATTATTTAGGATATCTTATATTGTTGGGTATTTTCGTATTAAAGCTGATCCTTTGGATCGTCTTTAAGGAAAAGCTGATCACCCTAATTCGCAAGATTATTGTTCGATTTGCAGGAGATAAGGAGGAATAATACTTAGGATGGCTTAATTTGGGAATAAATCGCCTGCGTCACTATTTAAAATTCCTTTCAAAATTTTATAAACCACTAGTAAACAGGGACAAAATGAATGTGCCAATAGACTCTTCGGTAAAAATAAAACCGTTTTCTTCTGATACGGATAAAGATAAGCAAGGCTTATTACTTGATGCAGAAATTTACCGCGATAAGCTTGACAACCAATGGACTGACCTTAAAACAGAAGCTACCGGATATGGAAAGAAAGCATTGGTGATAGGAGGAGTTGTAGCAACCACTTTCCTGGTAATGAATGCTTTTTTACCAAAAAATAAAAAGGCAAAAGTGAAACCAGAGCCGCCAGAAGAATTAGTTTTGGTTGAGAAGAGTAAAGTTTCAAAAAAGAAAAGCCAGTCGACAGTTGGACAGGCGGTTCAAAGTTTAGCCTGGACATTGGCCGTGGGATGGGCTAGAAAGAAACTTAAGCATGTCATTGAAGACGAACAAAAAACTGAATGAAAGCAGCGAATCATCAAATCGCAGACCTCCTTTCTACTCGAAAAAAGGAAAAAAGGAAATCGTTTGCTGTTCTCTTAGATCCTGATAAAGTTAATTTTTCTACCTTTCCCCAGTTCCTCACATATGCGGAAGGGCAAGGTGTTGACTTCTTTTTTGTGGGAGGAAGCCTTATTACCAATTACGCGATCGATCAATTGATTGCCGCAATTCACGAGCATACCAGTATTCCTGCTATCCTTTTCCCCGGAAGCAGTGTTCACATTGAGCCATCTGCCGACGCAATCCTTTTACTTTCATTAATTTCCGGACGCAACGCAGAGTTGCTGATTGGCCAGCATGTGATCGCCGCTCCATTGTTAAAACGCAGCGGCATTGAAGTATTACCTACAGGTTATCTATTAATAGAAAGCGGGAAACTGACAACAGTTTCCTACATAAGCAACACCATACCCCTTCCAAGGGACAAGCCTGGAATTGTAGCTTGTACTGCCCTTGCGGGAGAATATCTAGGTTTAAGAAACATTTTTCTGGACGCTGGCAGCGGCGCACAGTTCCCGGTAACTGCTGAAACGATTGCCGCAGTACGGGCAACAGTGGATACGCCTATTATTGTAGGAGGAGGCATCGATTCTTACGAAAAGGCGGATAATGCATTAAAGGCGGGTGCCGATGTGATTGTTGTGGGTAACGGAATTGAACAAAATCCAGATCTTCTCCCGGAGATAGCTGCCTGTGTGAAAGCGTTTAACAGGAAATTGGAACGTGTTTAAGGAAACGTAGCAGAATTAATAGGACTTTAGGAAGTGTTTAGAATATTTTCTAAGGAAATTTTAAGTTCTTGGAAAAATACAAACTCAAAATTTAGGAATATTGCAACTGTTCGACTTACCTTTACATCGAACCTTAATTACACCCAAGAAATGAAAAAAATCTTTGCTTTAGCGTTCGTTGCCGGGATGGTAACTTTCGCTGCTTGTACTAGCAAACCAGCTGATGAATCTGCTGACACAACTGCTGTAACTGTTGAAACTCCTATGGTTGATACAACTGCTGTTGATACAATGGCTACTGATACAATGTCTTCTGACACTGTTAAGTAATCAGGCGTACAAGTCGAAAATCTTGAAAAGCTCTATGAAAATAGGGCTTTTCTTTTTTTATTTAAGGGATGAAAAACATATCCTTCGCCATGCATGTACCTGCGCTGGCAAGCTCATATTGTGAAGAGTTATATCATAATCATAAGTTCGAATTCTTTCTCTCACGCCCTCGCAGGACCCGGCTTGGTGATTTCACAGCAAGGCCAGGTTTCACACCAAGAATTACTGTCAACGTCAATTTGAATCACTACAACTTCCTGATTACCTACTTACACGAAGTTGCGCACTGTGTGGTGCACTATAAATATAAAGGACGGTTAAAAAAACGCATAGCACCGCATGGCGCCGAGTGGAAACAAGAATTTCGGACGCTGTTACTTCCAATGATGACAGAAAGTATTTTTCCGGAAGATATACTTTCCCCGTTGCTTCGTTATGCTCAAAACCCTGCTGCATCTACCGGAAGCGATTTGTTACTTTTTAATGCGATCCGGCAGTATGATGAACAGGCTTTACAAATGGGAAGAATTGCCCTGATGCAATTGAATGAAGGATCGAACTTCGTTTTTCAAAACAGGACGTTTACCCGCGGTACTATGCGGAGGACCCGAGTACTTTGCACGGACAAGGCTTCGCAGCGACTTTACACAATTCCAGCCCATGCATTGGTTGAAGCATGTTGAAGTACAGAAATTGAAGTTCCGGATGGTATTTACCTGTCTGGCAGTTCTACTCAATTTTGCTTTGCTAGCTCAGAAATCGGTGCTGTCAACGGGTGAATGGTATAAGCTTGCAGTAACCCGGACAGGTATTCATAAAATCGATCCCTCATTTTTGCGTAAAATGGGTGTCGATCCCAATAAGATAATTCCCAATCAGTTACAGATATATGGTAACGGCGGCGCCATGCTGCCTCAGTTAAACGTTGCAGATCAAAAGAATGCCTTGACCGAGAATGCCATCTGGGTACAGGGTCAAGAAGACAGCAAGCTGAACAGCACAGATGCCATATTTTTTTATGCAGAAGGACCCCACGTAATTTTGTTTGATTCTTTAAAGGCAGAGTTACAACACCAAATCAACTGCTATTCCGACACCAGTTTCTACTTTCTTACTTTTAATCAGGGGCCAGGATTAAGGGTTAAAAATGCGCCCGAAATTGCTGGGGAAAATGCCAAAGTAATCGATCATTTCACAGACTATTGGTACCATGAATCGGAATCCTCAAATTTGCTCAAATCTGGCCGGGAATGGTTTGGGGAATATCTCGGCGGCGCACCATTGACGATCAATGCTGACATACCCGGCGTAATTCCTGAATCGGAAATAATCGTCAGGACTTCTGCGATCGGCGCTGCACAGATTGCCACTAAGTTTGTCTGGCAGCTCAATGGCAATGTGGTAGGAGAAAGCCCAATCGGGACGGTTAGCAGCGGAACCTATGATGTAAAGGCACTTCGGTCTGATGCTACGTTTTATCAAAAAGCGGTTTCACCTGCGCCAGCATCTTTTAAGATCAACATTGCTTACAATAAAAGCGGGCAAGGATCAGCACAGGCATACCTTAATTATGTTGCGTTGCAAGTGCAAAGGGAGCTAGCCATTTATGAAAAGCAACAGCTATATTATTTTCTGCCTGAGAAATTCGACAAGGGTCAATATCAATTCAAAAATGGTGGCAATGACTGGAATCTGTGGAATGTTACCAATGCACAAAGGCCTTCAATAATCCTAAATACGACAGGTAACTTTTCATTCGCGACTGACGAAGCCAGGAAACTGAGTAAATACATTGGTTTCAAAACTAATGAGGCCTATGAGCCGACTTCTGGCCGAAGAATCGCCAATCAGGATATCACATCTCAGGAAGCGCCAGACTTATTGATCGTCACGCCCAAAACCTGGGAAAGCGAAGCAAGACGACTTGCGGCTTTCAGGGAAACACAGGACAATCTTCAAACACTTGTGGTTACCAGCGAGCAGATTTATAATGAATTTGCTTCCGGAAAACCGGATCTCACTTCAATCCGGGATTTCGCTCGAATGCTTTACAACAAAACCCCCGGGAAACTTAAGTATCTGCTTCTTTTTGGAGATGCTACTTATGACTACCGCAACAAATGGAAAAATCAGAGCCAGGAGCAGCGCAATAACTGGATACCAGTTTATGAAAGTCGGGAATCTTTAAATCCGGTATATACCTATTCCTCAGACGATTACTTTGGGTTCATGGAAAATGGAGAAGGGGAGTGGTTAGAATCTCTATCCGGTGATCACACCATGGACATTGGAGTAGGCAGGTTGCCCATCAAAACGGTTTTTGAGGCCAAGACGATTGTTGATAAACTGATACGATACGAATCCAGTCGATCGACCGGTAATTGGAAAAATGTGATCAAATTCGTTGCTGATGACGGGGACGGGAACATTCATCAGAGGCATGCGGATGAACTGGCCAAGCTCGTGCAGGGACAATTCATGTCGTCCCGTTTATTTGTCGATGAGTTCAGGCAGGCGACGACCAATGAAGGTGAAAAAGCCCCGGAGTTAAATAAAGCAATAAGAAAAGACATTGAGAGAGGGACTTTGATCCTTAATTATACGGGACACGGCGGGGTAAGTGGCTGGGCGCAGGAACAGATCCTTACGTTGGCCGATATGCAAACAGCCCGTGGTATTGATAACATGCCGCTTCTATTCACCGCGACCTGTGATTTTGGCCGTTATGATGATCCCGGAACCGTTTCAGGTGCAGAGCTTATGGTTTTAAGTCCAAAAGGAGCTGCTATTGGCGCCATTAGTACAACGCGCACTGTTTATTCCAGCACTAATTTTACACTAAGCAAGGCGTTTTACGAATCTTTGGTCCAGCCTGGGCGTGACAAACGCATGGGTGATTTTTTCAAGAAAACTAAAAATGGTGCGCTGGTAGGGAGCCTAAACCGCAATTTCGCACTCCTGGGCGACCCATCCATGAAGCTGGGGCAGCGGGAAAAAGCAATAAGATGGACACAACTGCCGGATACATTGCGTGCTATGCAGAAAATAGTACTGAAAGCCGAGATCTTTGATCAATTAAACGGTTTGAGGGATAGCCTTTTCGACGGTCATGCACGAATAACGGTTTACGACAAACAAACAACATTCCCGACTCTCGGTAATGAAGGTAACCCCGAAAGCTATTCAGAATTCCGAAGCAAGCTGTTTGATGGCAATGTAACCGTCAATAAAGGAATTTTCACTTGTGAATTTATTGTTCCCAAAGACATTGATCTCAGGATCGGAACCGGGCTGGCAAGTATTTATGCAACAGATATTGATAGCACATTGGACGCTGGTAGTCAACTGAATCTGGTCATTGGTGGAAGGGGTAACACCGTAACCGATAATACCCCGCCGGAGATTTCAGCATATCTCAACAATCAATCGTTTAGAGATGGCGATGTGGTAAATCCTTCTCCAATTTTGTGGATAAGAGTAATTGATGAAAATGGCATAAATATATCTAAAACCGGCACCGGACACGACATTACCCTGGTCATCAACGATACGCTGACGATTGGTCTGAATGATTATTTTATCGCTGATCAGGATGATTACAGATCAGGGATGATCCGATATCCGATGGATAATTTGCCGACCGGTAAATATGTGTTGCGTGCAAAAGTATGGGATACTTATACTAACTTTTCCGAAATAGCGTTCGGATTTCTAGTGGAAGCGGCAGATGGCATTAAAGTTACCAGACTGAATGTTTATCCAAATCCTTTTCACAAAGACCTTTCATTTGAAATGGATCACAACAGGATAAATGAAGATCTGGAAGTTACGCTTCATTTTTTGCTTTCAACAGGGCAGCATTTGGAAGGATTTCATTGGCAATATTACAACAGCGAGGCGACCATCAGGGAAACATTGAATTTGAGCAACCTTGGAAAAAGAATCCAGCCAAATACAATGATTTTGTATCAAATGCTGATTCGCTCCTTAAAAGATAATAGTACTGACCAAAGATCAGGAAAGCTTATCAGCTCTCCATAATTGAATAAAACTTATCATTTTTTTAGTAATAACTATCTTTCATCGTATTTTTGACCCTTTAAAGAGGCTGAATCAAAGCTTCCTATCGCAAATCCAATTTCTATGAGACTTTTTTTTGGTGCATTATCCTCACTATTCATTTTATCTTCAGGCACACTTTTGGCGCAAAGTAGAATTCCAGCCTCACCACTATCTTTTTTAACTTTTGCCCCTGATGCCCGAAGTGCCGGGATGGGGGAAGCAGGTGTAGCATTAAGTCCGGATGCTAATTCAACTTACTGGAATGCTGCCAAGCTTCCTTATAACACGAGGGATTTCGGTGTTTCAGCTTCTTACACGCCCTGGCTTAGAAATTTGGTTGACGATATGTGGCTCGGGTATTTGTCGGTTTACAAAAAATTGGGCGATAGACAAGCCGTAGCCTTCTCCGCAAATTATTTCAATAACGGTGAACTTGATTTGCGCGATGCTGTGGGAACGCAAATGGGCTATTTCAATTCAAGAGAAGTTGCATTAAACGGGACATACTCACGTCAGTTGGGAAGAAACTTTTCAATGGGACTAACATTAAAATATATTTCCTCAAACCTGGCAGGAACGGCCGTAATTAATGGCGTGTCATTGAGTCCGGCGCGCGTAGCGGCAGGTGATATCAGCGCTTACTACCGCAAGGAAATCAAAAATGAAGAAACAGGTGGCGAATTTACCTGGTCTCTTGGTGCAGTACTTTCAAATCTTGGTGGTAAGATTAACTATGGTTCGGGAACCGAAACTGAAAATTTTATACCGACTAACCTCAAACTTGGTGCCGGTCTTTCATTCACGGGAGACGGAAGAAACCGGTTCAATTTTATCGTTGACGCGAATAAGCTGATGGTTCCAACTCCGGACGGAATAACTAATATTAATTCAAAACCTCTTCTACAAGGCATATTTGGGTCATTCTCTGATGCACCTGATGGATTTAAAGAGGAAATGCAGGAAGTGGCCATTGCAGCCGGATTAGAATACTGGTACAACAATATCTTTGCTTTACGGGCTGGTTATTACGGAGAAAACAAGAATAAAGGAGATCGCAGGTTTTTCACCGCTGGTGCTGGAGCAAGATTTATGGACAAATATTCTGTCGATTTTGCGTATCTATTCCCAATTACTCAGGGCAGCCCTTTGGCACAAACACTTCGTATCACGCTTTCACTTGGCTTGAATAAAGCCGAAAAACTGGACGTTAGTGATACAGAAAATTAACTGAAATAAGAAAATTATTTTTTCCGAACGAATGGCGTTATTGCGACGTCATTCGTTTTTTTATACTCAACCTTCCGCATGTCACTCGACCGCACCATAGCCCCTGATTTTAAAGTAATCAATTCAGTAAACCTACCAGAACCTAAGACTTACAACCTCGATAATGGTATTGCATTACATGTGATCAACATTGGTGAGCAACCCGTAATCCGTTTGGAGTGCATTTTTGAGGCTGGGAGCTGGTATGAGAAACACATTGGAGCATCTTATTTTGCGATCAAAATGCTGTCAGAAGGAACGGTTAATATGACCTCACAGGAAATTAGTGAGTCGTTTGACAGGCTTGGAGCATTTACAGAAATGACACATACAGCCGATCGTATAGGAGTTGTCGTTTATTGCCTTTCGCGGTTTCTACCGGAGGTTTTGTCATTGGTAAGCCAGCTGATTAGTGATGCTTCTTTTCCCGAAAAAGAATTACAGGAATTAAGAAACATCACTATTCAAAACTTAAAAGTAAATAAAGAGAAAAACGCATATCTCGCGACGACGGAGTTCAGAGAAAAATTATTCGGCATTGATCATCCCTATGGTCAGAGTCAGGATGAAATTAACATTACAAAGTTATCCATTGATTCCATCCTGGAACATTACAACCGATTTGTAAAGAGTGGTAGGTTTACGGTTGTGCTGGCAGGGCAGGTTGCTGAATCAGACGTGCGAGTTGTGAATGAGACGCTTGGCAGAAGTCAATACACTATTGATGCCTACAATGGAATCTTTGCGCCGTCAGTCTCTTACCAGAATACGGAAGCGTTGGTTGAAAAACCTGAAAGTGTACAGTCTTCTATCCGGATGGGACGAATCCTTTTCAATCGGCATCACGAAGATTATTTCAAAATGTTGGTAACCAACGAGATATTGGGCGGCTATTTTGGGTCAAGGCTAATGAAAAATATCAGGGAAGAGAAAGGACTGACTTATGGCATTTCCTCTTATCTGGTAACGCTTCGCAACGAAGGTTACTTCATGATTGGAACCGACGTTAAGAAGGAGTTTACCCAGCAAACCATTGGCGAAATCAAAAAGGAAATCCATAAGCTGCAAAATGAACTGGTGACCGAAGAAGAACTCACAACAGTCAAAAATTTTATGGCCGGAGAGTTTGCAGGATCACTGAATACGGCATTTGAAGTCGCCGACCGTCAGAAAGTGCTCTTACTAGATGGCCTGCCTGCTGATTTTTACAACCATTACATCGACAATATCCACGCCACAACTAGTGAAGATGTACTGTTGATGGCCAAGAGGTATCTGCAACCCGAGGATATGCTGACAGTTATCGCGGGAGGTAAATAAATTTACTGCCCGGCTTTGTCTAGGGCTTGCTTATATGCAATTAGGCAGCGTTCACGTGCCAATTTATGATCTACCATTGGTTCGGGGTAGTCTTCGGTCCCAAATTCGGGTATCCATTTCTTGATGTATTCCTGTTTTGGATCGAACCTTTCGGCCTGCGCCATCGGGCTGAAAATCCGGAAGTAGGGAGCAGCATCAGTCCCAGATCCTGCCGCCCATTGCCAGCCACCATTGTTTGCGGCCAGATCGAAATCCAAAAGCTTCTCAGCAAAATAAGCCTCCCCCCAGCGCCAATCAATGAGTAAATGTTTGGATAAAAAGCTTGCTGTGACCATTCGCACCCGGTTATGCATAAAACCAATGCTATTTAATTGTCGCATTCCTGCGTCGACCAGTGGATACCCTGTTTTTCCTTCGCACCATTTTTTGAAGTCATCCTTATCATAGCGCCAATTGATATTATCATATGCACTTCGGAATGCTTTACCCTTTCCTACTTCCGGAAAATTCCAAAGTATCTGCTGATAAAAGTCCCTCCATATCAGTTCGTTGAGGAATATATCGCTATTTTCTTTTGCTTTTCTTGCCAGTTCACGAATACTGACCGTCCCGAAACGCAAGTGAACACCAATTCTGCTTGTAGCCTGATCAGCCGGAAAATCCCTTTTTGCCCGGTAGTTTTTCAACAAAGCGGTTTCCACCTCATCCGCCGGAAAAGCATAGTCAGAGGCCTCAAAACCCATGTCTTTCAATGAAGGAATGTTAGATGCTTTCCATTTTAGGAAATTTTTAGAATATTTTTGAGTAGGGTAAGACGATAAGAAGAATTCATTGCTTTTATCTCTCCATGCCCTGCTATATGGGGTGAAAACAGTATACGGCGAGTTCTGGCCCGACAGAATTTCTTTTTTTTCAAAGATGACCTGATCCTTGCAGCTTTTAAAAAGCGTCTTTCTCTCGTTTACTATTTTAAAAATGTTCCGGTCTCTTTCTGTCGCGTAGGGCTCATAATCCGTATTGGTATATACTTCGGCAATGTCATATTCATCGCTCAGTTCTCGCCAGATTCTTTCAGGAAAGCCGTATTCGATCAGGATGTCAGCCTCAACTGAAATCAATTCCTTGCGAATGCTTTCCAGGGCATTATAAATGAAAGTAAGGCGATCATCCTTTTTATCGAGGTCATCGAGGATGTTGCGGTCAAAAATGAACAACGGGACTACCGGGTATCCCGAGCGCAACGCATAATACAAACCCGCATTGTCCTGCAATCTCAAATCCCTTCTAAACCAGAATATGGCTATTTTCTCTTTGGCTATTAAGCTCATGAATGTCTTGCGTAAGTATATCCACTCTCATAATGTCTCGAATTATTCAAAGGACAAAAATCCGACCACAGTTTGCGGTTTACCCAAACCATAATCATGAAAATACAATTAATAGTCCTGTTCAGCCTGATTTACGAGACGGTGATGGGGCAAAAAAGTACAGATAAGCAGGAATGGAAGCAGCTTTTCAACTGGAAAAACCTGGACGGCTTCGATATCAAAGTCTGCGGCTATGATCTGAATAATAATTATAACGATACTTTTCGGGTCGAGGCTGGCAAAATGGTTGTCAGTGATAATAAGTATGATGACTTTAACAAAAGTATGGGCACATTTTCCACAAAAGTGAATTCCTACTGCCGCACACTGGTGGAATACCGGTTTGTTAGCGATCAGGAGTGAAAGCCACCCAGTCGAATTCAGAAAGGTTGAAATTTTGAATCTAAAAGGAAGGGCGACATTTACAATCTCACGATCTCGGCGCCGATTGCATTTAGACGCGTATCAATATTTTGATAGCCGCGGTCAATTTGCTCAATGTTGTCGATGATACTTACTCCTCTCGCTGACATGGCTGCAATAAGGAGCGCTACACCTGCACGTATATCCGGAGATGTCATCCGGATGCCACGAAGCTGAGTTTCCCGGTTGTGGCCGATTACAGTTGCCCTGTGCGGATCGCAAAGAATAATCTGCGCACCCATTTCAATGAGTTTATCTACAAAAAATAACCGGCTCTCAAACATTTTCTGATGGACCAGAACGGTTCCCTGCGCTTGCGTTGCGGTAACCAGGATAATACTCAGCAAGTCGGGCGTGAAACCTGGCCACGGCGCATCAGCAACCGAAAGTGTAGAGCCATCCAGATAATTTTCTATGCGGTAATGTTCCTGTGCGGGTATAAAAATATCATCCCCACGAAATTCCATTTTTATACCAAGTCTTTGGAAGACATCCGGAATAATACCCAATTGAGGTATCTGGCAATTTTTGATGGTAATTTCGGATTGGGTCATAGCCGCCAGACCGATGAAACTACCAATCTCTATCATGTCGGGAAGCATCGTATGGTCTGTTCCGTGCAGCTCGCTCACACCTTCTACCACCAGAAGGTTGGAAGCAATTCCGGAAATCTTAGCACCCATCCTGTTTAGCATCTTGCATAATTGCTGTAAATATGGCTCGCAAGCTGCATTATAAATCGTAGTGATACCTTCGGCCATAACCGCCGCCATCAACACATTAGCAGTTCCTGTCACCGACGCTTCGTCCAGTAGCATATACGTACCTCTTAGATTGGCGGCATCTACTTTGTAAAAGCCTCCATCCTCCTCATCGTAGCTGAATGTCGCACCTAATTTTTCGAAACCAAGAAAATGGGTGTCGAGTCTCCTTCGGCCGATTTTGTCTCCACCTGGGCGTGGTATCCTGCCTTTGCGGAATCGGGCCAGCATTGGGCCAAGTAACATAACAGAACCGCGTAAAGCTGCCGCTTTTTGCTTGAATGAATCCGATTCGATGTAATCCAGGTTGATTTCGCTCGCTTCAAACCGAATAGCGCTTTCGCTTAAACGCGTCCGGCGGACACCCAGATCGCCCAAAAGGTTAATCAGTTGGTTTACATCGCGGATATCAGGAATGTTATGGATGGTGACGGCCTCTTTGGTCAGGAGCACCGCACATATTATTTGCAAGGCTTCGTTTTTAGCGCCTTGTGGTACAATTTCACCGTTGAGACGTTTGTCCCCGGTTATTTTAAATGAAGCCATATAAGGTGTTGGGCAGTTGACTCAAACCCGGTTTTACAACCCAGGTTTTTTGCGGTTATTGCGGTTGTTGCTGTTGTTATTGCGGCCGGAGAATTTGTTATTAGGCCTGTTGCGGTTGGGATTATTGGGATTACCCTGGTTATTTCCTCCCTGCCGTTCCGGATTGTGATTCGATTGTGCCTTGAAGCTTCCGCCGGCATGATTACCACGGTTGCGTTCCTGACCACCATTATTGTTACGATCTTTTGGAGCAGCGTCAACCGGACCATTCTGACGGATATAGTCAATTTCCTCTTTTAAAGAGCCTTTGCTTAACTGTTCAAGTTGCCCGAGAAGCACACTGTCCTCCGGGTTATCCTTGTTCCAGGCATTGAAGAAAGAGCGCATAAGTCTAAAAATATAAGACACAAATGCCAGCTTATCTTCCTTATTCTCAGTTTGAACCGCTTTCTCAAGTAGTAAATCAATGTTTTTGCCGTAATGGCGGTACATCAGATTCGACTGGTTGTAGCCCACTTTAAGAGGTTTCCTACCGAGCGCTTCTGGCGAAGGAGGTGGAAAAGGGCTGTCTACATCTAATTGGAAGCCGGAGATAATGTACAGGTCGTCCCACAATTTATTGGTGTAATCCTGATTGTCCCTCATATTCGGATGTATTTGCCGCATAAGTTCAATCAAAATGTGGGCGTAGAGATTGCGTTTTGCCTTATCCTCCATCTTTACGATGTGTTCGGCAAGCTTTTGTACGTTACTACCGTATTCTTTCAAGGGATTGTATTTGTTATATAATTGACAAAAATAAGAAGTTTTTACCAAAAGAAAATTCTTAGCGAACCCATAATAATCGTCCGCTTAAAGCCTTTCCGACCTCAGGGGATGCAGGTGGGATGTTTTTTGATAACATAATCCGATATAAATATGCACCTGTTGGAAGCGTTCCTGGATCCCACGTCCATTCATTCAGACCAGGATGACATTGAAAGGATGTTTCTAAAAGGAGTTTGCCAGAAATGTCGGATATGAAAAGTCTTGCTTTTTCCGTCGGCACTGTTCCTTCAAGCTCCAAGGTAAACCTGAATAGATAATCGGTCGGATTAGGTGAAGCGTTAACGCTAACAAGGCCCGACTTATCACTGACCCGGAGGTCGATTTGATAAAGAGGTGCGAAGTTTCCTATCAAATCTTTGGCCTGAACCGTCAAAAGGTAAGAACCATTGGCCAGCTTATTATGGAACGGTATTTCTACGCTAATATGTTCCGGAGAAATGCTTTTCCAGATCGCATTGTTCAAATAAACTCTCTTTTCCACACATCCGGTGCATTTTTTCTTTAACCAAATTACAATGGCCGTAGTGTCACGGGCAGCGAGATGCTGATCAACAAGTTCAATATTGATGGTAGGTTGGGATGAAATAGCGTCATTATTAGCCAATTGTCTTCCATCAATTTCTACCATTAAAAGCGGAGGGATCATATCTGGTTGCGTGGACGAACTTTGAATATCAGCGACACGGATGACCAGTTTATTATTTACTTCATTTTCCTCTAACAGCTTATTGTCTTCGTCAATAATGAATTGCAATTGATCCTTTTCGGTAATACGCGGATTATTTGGAATCGTAAAATACATTGTATCCAAAATCGGCGGCGCTGGTAATGTTGTCAGAAACTGTTGCAGGATCGTTGATCCCGCCATTCTTCTGAAAGTGAATTGATAGTTCTCCTTTTTATATCTACCATTATTTCTAACCACAACTTTGACCAGAATGCTGTCGCTGGAAGTATTCAATTCTTTTCCGGATAAATCAAAAAGCCCAACAGACGACGAGTCAGGCAGATAATCGGGTAGGGCCGCCGGAAAAATCCGTATGGCCGGATCTCCGTGCAATGTCATTTGCTGAATTGTCGTCCGATCGTAAATGCTGTGACTACTTTGCAAATTTCTTTTTATCATTTCCTGTTGAATTTCTCCAAAAGCCCGATTTGTAAAGACACTATCGGCAAGTACCTCGTAAAAGAAATCAGTATACCGTTTAAGAGATGAAGAGACACCATTAAAGGTATGTGCCAGAAAAAGTGCTGCACCGCTTTTGGGCGCAAAGATCCAGTCACTGCTGAGGGTTTTATCAGAATAAAATATACTACCTAAGGCGCAGCCATTGACGACTACGGCCGGATATCTTGGATGATTGTCAATCATTCTCTTTGGGTCGCTCGCATACCCAATGTCAATGTCCGTCACGTCAAGACTTGAATGTCCAAAGAGCGTAACCAGCGCGGCACCTTTGTTGATTGGAATATTTGTTTTTAGCTGTTCGACGGGGTCATCAGTTTGCTTCGAAATGGTTGCAATTGACGCTCCAATTGCCGAACCTGAGATTTTTTGCTCAAAGGATTTTACATATCCTTTAAAGACCGATAATTCATCGCGAGACCGTCCACCGCTCAAATGCAGGATATTTTTTCGCCAGGCAGCGGAGGCTGGTTCGGCTTCCACGGCCTTTACTTTGAGCAGATAATCATGTACATTTTGAGAAGTCAGTGCATTGATCCTCCCAATCGGTATGGAAGGGAATGTCTGGGTTGAATCCGCTGGATCCATCGTCAACGCAATGTCCGAACCCGGCCAGCCTGCATTGGGTACCATATCAACTTGTCGGGCTTCCGGCGATTTTCGTGCTTTTTGCGGATCAATGGACCTGCCAATTAAAAACACAAACTTTAATCTTTCGGCATTATGGAGCCAGGAAATCATATTTCTAATTCCCTGCGGCCCGGGATCTCCAAAATTGAATTGATTATAGACTTCGGAGGAATTAATAATCAATGGCTCATATCGTCCGCCTGCCGTCGAAGCGCGGTAAGCCGCATATGCATTGACAGGATCAATTCCTTCGACTGGCAGGTGCATGAGCGGATGGGAAATAATAAGGTAGTCGAAATCCAATGGGTTGATTTTCCTAAAATGAATTTGGCTTATCTCGCTGACATTCAATGCTTGTTTTACTCCCAATACTTGCGTGGAACCATCAAGTAAGATGCCGAAATCTGTTCTTCTTAATTTTCTGGGACTTAATGGATCTGAAACATCATAGAATGTGATACCAGAATTTTCGTCAGCCATCCAAAGGCGGTTTTTGGATAGATCAAATGAAAATTTTTTCTGCGTTAAAATGTCTTTGAATCTTGTCTGCTGCGGGTATTTCAGCAAACCGTACGAAAGAGATACATGACCGCCTTTTCCCACTGGAAGTATAGTTAGGGTCATTTTTCTATCTTCCCCAATATCCGTTGGTTTCAAGAAGGCGTGAATGTCGGTGGAGTTGTAATTAGAAAAGGCGATGTCGGAAAGCTTTCGTTTCAACCTAGTTTTTGGGCCGGACCATAGTTCGAAGGAATGATTTCCCGCTGTCCAGCCTGCTAGTAAAAGCTCAATTTCTGCTTTTTCAAAATTTGATGTAATCGCATTTTCGATGTTGAATGTTATCTCAAGAAATTGATTTTCTGGTATCTGCGGCCCGGTCCAGCCTTCTCCAACATCGTAGTCACTTAAAATCGAGCCGGTATCAAAATTGCTTCCCGGCGGATAGAAGTTGCCGGGGAGATAATGAGAAGTGAAAAGCTGTATTGATTCTTCAAAATTCCATGCAATGCTGTCTATTGTGCCTTGTGGCTCTCGTTCAGATATCCTTTTGCCAAAACCGCCATCCACGCGCCAGCTGAGAAAGTACGCGGCTGTATCGGAATAAAGACTATAATGTGAATGCGGCATTGCTCCGGGAGAAATGTAGAGCGACGAATCAGTGTGGCCATCATTCTTTTCTCCGTAAAAGGTAATGTAAGCCTCATTTCCCAGCGAGCCGAAATTTACGTCAATCGCTATTTCCTTGCCCTGCCTGAACATTTGGAAAGCAGTAGGCGGAATGTCTTCAATAGAAATTCCTGAACTGCTGAGATCATGTTTGGTGATCTGATATAAGCCGGTGTAGGCTACGGGAATTTTAAAATAGCTTTGAGAGGGATTAATCCATTCGTTTCCGTATTTCTTCTGCGCACTTAATTGCTGGAAAAACAGAAAAAAGGAATAAACAAAGGTGTGTGCAAAAATCCTGACCATGGAATTAAAGATTAACCCAAGTCAGGTTCAGCACTTATTCCGGTTCCTTTCTGATATAAAGGTTCATAGAGAACGAAAATGCATGCGCATCATCGGTACCATGGTATTCAGAACTGACCAGCTCCCAGTCATTTTGATCAACAACCGGAAAATAAGCGTCTCCTTCGACTTGCGCGTGAACAATTGTTAAATAAAGTCTTTGAACCAAAGGGAGCATCTGACTAAAAATCGATGCACCCCCTAATACAAATACTTCCTTTTCATCAGAAAGTAACGCAAGTGCATCAGAAATATCTTTGGCATACTCTGTCGAATTTTCCTTAATATCCGGCGCTTTTGAAGTGACAATGACATTCCGGTATAAAGAATGCAAAGCGTCGGGCGCCTCATAGCTTTTTCTCCCCATTAAAAATGGCTTCCCGTCAGTCACTTTCTTGAAATGTTTCCATTCGTCTGGTAAGTGCCAGGGCAGATGGTCACCTAAACCAATGACCCTGTTTTCGCTCATAGCGGCGATGATATATAGTTCCGTTTGCGATACCAAAACGCTCTAATGTTAGGTTTTAAATGCAATATAAAAGCCGGGGGAAAACGTCCTACTTAGTCATCGTATTATTAGACCGGTCAACTATCCTAAATAACCGTTCCTCCCTACAAAAACATTTTTTTAACATGGTACCTTGCATCGCAAAGTACCTGTGTATACCTTTGCTATTATAGAAACTTCGAATTCTATCTTTTAGCCATGAACTTATTCATTTAATTAACACATGAAACCACATGAATATTGAAAATGCCCAAGTGCAGATGCGGAAGGGAATTTTGGAATTCTGCATCCTGCACATCATATCAAGGGGCGAAGTATACGCTTCTGATATGTTGGATGAACTAACGTCCGCTCACATCATGGTGGTGGAGGGGACGTTGTACCCTCTTCTCACCAGATTAAAAAACTCAGGTTGGTTGGACTACAAATGGGTGGAGTCATCATCAGGGCCTCCAAGGAAATATTATGTTTTGACGGAAGAGGGGAAAATATTTCTGGACTCTATGCAGTCCACATGGGTTGAGTTGGCAGAATCTGTGACAACTGTGATACATCGCACAGAGGAATTGAGCAAAGCAGCTGCAACTAATCTTTCTGACCCTAACTGATCATTTAGAGACATTCGATTATTTCAATCATGAAAAAGACAATCAGCATAAATATAGGTGGTATCATCTTTCACATTGAGGAAGATGGGTACGAGAAGTTAAAAGGTTACTTGTCTTCGATTCAAAAGTACTTTTCTTCATTTGCCGACAGCAAGGAAATAGTATCTGATATCGAAGGAAGGATCGCCGAACGATTTACCAATAAGCAAAAAGCGGAGGCCAAGCAGGTTATTTCGCTAACAGACGTGGATGAGTTGATTGCCGCAATGGGTACCGTTGCAGATTTCGAAGCTATTGAGCAAGCCCAGGATATACTGGCCGATCCATTGGAGACAGCAACTTCACAAACGTTTGTACCCAAGGATGAACCCGTATCTGGATATACCCCGCCGATTACAGAACCAGCAAAAGCAGGTGCTCCCAAAAAACTTTACAGAGACCTTCGCCGGAAATTATTGGGTGGCGTAGCAGCTGGTCTGGCACATTACTTCACCGTGGACCCGATTTGGGTAAGGCTGGCCTTCCTTTTTACAGTGGTAGGTCTGCCAGCCGGTTCAGGCATGCTGGGTTTGAATATGGAGGATGAATTCGGCCCGTTCTCTGGATTTATGGTACTTGTTTACATAGCCATGTGGGTTGCGTTCCCTGGTACCGTTGGTTTGGAAGAGGATACTAAAATTAAAAAATTCTATCGCGATCCGGATCGTAAAGTGGTAGGTGGCGTGGCAGCAGGTGTGGCTTCCTATTTCGGGGTAGACCTGGGCGTTGTAAGGTTTCTGTGGGTATTATCCATCCTGCTTTTTGGTACAGGGGTACTTATTTACATTGTTCTCTGGATTATTGCCCCGGTAGCTCACACGTTAACGGAGAAAATGGAAATGCAAGGAGAGCCTATCACGCTTTCCAATATCGAATCCAACATTAAACAAAGCCTTAATCTGGAAGAAAGAGGGGGCGAAGAGCATGGGCTAACCAAGGTTTTACTATTCCCTTTCCGTGCGATTGCGCTAATCATTGGTGCGCTGGGAAAGTTGCTTAGGGGTCTTGGGCCAATTCTCAGGATCCTGATCGGTGCCATGCTGATCGCCATGTCCGTATTATCATTGCTTGCGCTGGTTATCGCTGGGGGTGTAGCGCTTGGCTTAACAAATGCCGCCCAATTTGATGGTTTGCCAGCCCCATTGCTGATATTTCAGGAATTGCCTGACATTCTGGTCCTTTCCGGAATCCTCGTTGCAGCCGTTCCGCTGATCACTTTCCTTCTGTTAGGACTAACGTTACTGTCGAATAAGAGAATTGTGGGCAGTTCAGTTTGGTTAACAATGCTTGGACTTTGGATTGTAGGGATTATAGGAAGCACGGTAGGTGGGGTTTCGTACCAAAGAAATTTTGCGAAACGCGGAGAAGTGGTGCAATCGGCCTTTTATGCAGTTCCGGTGGGCACGCTTACTTTGGACTACGATAATAATTATGATCACAATGAGGATAATGTTGACATTTCCATTCGCATTGAGGGGTATAACAATGCTGATAGCGTAAAGTTGGAAAAGACGTTGTCTGCCAGAGGCCGTAACCGTGAAGACGCGGAAAAGAATGCTGAAATGCTGAAATATGATATCGCTTTCAAAGATTCGACCCTCTTGATCAAAGAAGGCCCGGTTTTGGCAAGCCACGGTCCCTTTCGCGACCAGCGGATTGAGCTGGCACTAAGCGTTCCATACAATAAGACCTTTATCATGACCCGTGATTTTTACTATTCGCTGAGTCATTGGGACGGTTCCTATCCGAACATGGGCAAGTATCATCTTGATAATAATGAAGTGAAATGGAACACGCTGAAATGGGAGATCCGCAGCGATTCAGGATTGGTTTGTATCAATATGCCGGCTAAATTTTTGAAAAGCCCTGACGAGGAAAACAATAGCGAGAAGGAAGGTTTCACTTTTGATTATGATGACAACAGCGGCCTTGAATTGGGTGAAAAAGGAAATTATATCAAACAATTCACAGTAACTGAATTCAATAAGATTGACATTGGCGGTGCATATTCGATCGTGATCCAGCAGGGAGCCGAATTCAACGTGGCTGCGGATGCCGAAGAGCAGGAAGCCATTGATGATATTAAAGTATTCGTCGAAAATGGTACGTTAAAAGTAAAAAGATCAGAAGAGTTTAACCTTTTCAACAATGACTGGAAACGCGTTGGACTGGTGATTACCATGCCGACCATCGAAGGATTATCACTTTCAGGCGCAAACAAAACCTTACTAACAGGTTTCATCGGTCTGGCGAAGCTGAATGTAGACATTTCAGGTGCGTCCAAAACAGAGCTTAACGTAGATGTCGATCAATTGAGTGTAGGTATTTCGGGTGCTTCAAAAGCTACATTGAAGGGATCGGCTAAATCGGCCAATCTCGATGCACACGGAGCCTGCAAACTGGACGCTACTGAAATGAATATTCAAACAGCAGACGTTGAAGCTTCCGGTGTTTCTAAAATGGAATTGGGAAGAATCCCTAATCTGGACCGCCACGCGAGCGGCGCAAGTAAAATCAATGTGCAGCAGTAAGATAAAGGAACGTGCAACTTTTTTGACTTTCCCTTCATCTTTCAAGAAATCCAACCAAATAAAATCATGAAAAAAATAATTGCCATTAATGTTGTTGCATTCATACTCATCACATTGTCACTGAATGCGAATGCGCAGGATACCCGTAATTTCTCTGCCTCCGGTTTTAATAAGTTATCCATGGGCAGTGCATTTAAAATTGAAGTGAAGCAAGGCAGCGGTTTCAGTGTTTCTACATCAGGACGTAAGGAAGATCTGGACGACCTGGAATCATCCGTTCGCGGCGGAACATTCCATTTGGGATACAAAAGCAATGGCTGGAATAAAAACCGGAAAACGGTCAATGTTAATATCACAATGCCTTCGTTGGAGGGCGTGGAGTTTTCCGGGGCCAGCAAAGCCAATGTCGCCAATTTTCCAGGAACAAAAAGTTTGGGTATTGATGTGTCAGGAGCTTCTTCTGTTACCATCAACAGCGCCGCTCCAAAAGTTACCTTCGATCTTTCCGGAGCATCAACACTTATCCTAATTGGTACTGGCGATGTTTTGACCGGCGAAGTGAGTGGGGCATCCTCTTTTAAAGGAAAGGATTTCTCAGCCAGAACGGCAAACATTGATGCATCAGGAGCGAGCAGTGCAGCAGTAGTTGCTAGCGCGACCGTAAATGCAGAAGCCAGTGGTGCAAGCAGCGTTCGTTATTCAGGCGGCGCAAAAGATATTCATTCCAGCACCTCGGGTGCTAGTTCTGTTAAAAGGGCTGATTGAGTTTATGGAATATATATAATGCAAAAAGCCGGACAAGCCGGCTTTTTGCATTATATATATTCCATGTGTCTGGACTATGCCATTTCCATTTTGCCGGAATTACGTTTACGGTCGTTTTCTTCCAGATAAATCTTGCGCATACGCATGCTGTGCGGCGTAACTTCAAGATATTCGTCTTTCTGAATGTATTCCATCGATTCTTCCAGAGAAAAATTGATTTTTGGAGCGATCCTCAATCCATCATCTGTACCTGAGGCACGCATGTTGGTCAATTTTTTCGCTTCCTGAAGGTTTACCACGATATCGTTCGGGCGGTTATGCTCGCCGATAACTTGTCCACCGTAAATTTCATCACCTGGCTCTACAAAGAAACGGCCGCGATCCTGTAATTTATCAATGGTATAACCAGTGGCTGGTCCTGTATTTTTTGAAATGATAGAACCGCTGATACGCCCTGGAATCGGTCCGCGGAATGTCCCGAATTCTTTGAAACGGTGGGTCATTACGGCTTCACCTTGAGTAGAAGTCAATACATTGGAACGAAGTCCAATCAAACCTCTCGAAGGTATCAGGAATTCAAGATGTTGCAAATCACCTTTCGGCTCCATTACCAGCAATTCACCTTTACGTTGCGTTGCCAATTCTATTACTTTGCCGGCAGTTGATTCCGGAACATCCACTACCAAGGTTTCGATTGGTTCAAGACGCTCGCCATTTTCATCTTCTTTGAACAATACCTGCGGCTGGCCTAATTGCAATTCATAACCTTCACGACGCATGGTTTCGATCAAAACAGACAAGTGAAGGATACCGCGTCCAAAAACAAGGAATTTATCTTCAGTATCGGTTGCTTCAACGCGTAATGCAAGGTTTTTCTCGGTTTCTTTCATCAAACGGTCACGAAGGTGGCGTGATGTAACAAACTTGCCTTCTTTACCAAAGAATGGCGAATTGTTAATGGTGAACAACATATTCATTGTGGGCTCATCCACAGCAATACGTGTAATTGGCTCCGGATTTTCAAGATCAGCGATCGTATCACCAATTTCAAAATCTTCAATACCTGTTACAGCGCAGATATCGCCTGCTGTTACCTCAGATACTTTGACACGTCCAAGTCCTTCAAAAGTCTGAAGTTCTTTTATCTTCACTTTTTTGATTACACCATCCGCTTTGCAAAGAGACAGTGTTTGCCCTTCTTTAATCGTTCCTCTTCTTACACGTCCGATAGCGATACGGCCCACAAATGCATTATAGTCGAGAGAAGTGATCTGCATTTGCAGGGTACCTTCGTCAATCACAGGTGCAGGGATTGATTCGATAATGGTATCCAGCAAATAGGTAATGTTATCAGTTGGGTGCTGCCAATCAGGGCCCATCCAGCCTTGTTTTGAAGAACCGTAAACGGTTACGAAGTCGAGCTGGTCTTCGGATGCGCCCAGGTTGAACATTAAATCAAAAACGCTTTCCTGAACTTCTTCGGGACGGCAGTTTTCTTTATCTACTTTATTAACAACCACGATTGGTTTCAAACCCAAATCGATGGCTTTACCCAATACAAAACGTGTTTGGGGCATAGGACCTTCAAATGCATCGACCAGCAACAAAACGCCATCTGCCATTTTCAGTACACGTTCCACTTCACCGCCAAAGTCGGCGTGACCTGGAGTATCGATTACATTAATTTTATAGTCTTTGTAACGAACAGATACGTTTTTGGAAGTAATGGTAATACCCCGTTCCCTTTCAAGGTCATTGTTATCTAGGATCAGGTCGTCAAATTCCTGATTGTCCCGAAAGAGCTTTGAAGCATGGATGATTTTGTCAACCAAAGTGGTTTTACCGTGGTCAACGTGTGCAATGATTGCGATGTTACGAATGGCTTGCATTTTTTCTCTTAGATGAATTGTTTACGATTCATTTAACCTGTAACAGATTGGTTAACAAGAACCGTTGAGTTTGCTTGACTGAAGTTTAGTCAAATAAGGTGCAAATGTACGAGTTTTTCCCTGAATAACAGTATTTTACAATTAATTAATTGTTAACAGCCAAAAAAGAGACATCAGGCTAGGAGAAGTACAAAAAGTGAAGAAAAATATCAGAATCTTTCAATTTTACTTTCTGACATATTGTAAAGGTTATCTGGATCGAAATCGACTCCATTATCCCAGCTCAATGTTCCATATGAGTCCAGCCTGACAGTTCTGAAATAGTCTGGATCAGATAATTGACTTACAAGACCATCATTTATCTTTTTATATTTTTCGATAATACTTGTGAGATCAACTGCCTTTACCTCACCTGTATTGAACAGGCAGTATATTGTGTAGTTTTCAACGGATACTATTTTCTTGATGTAGTGTAGCATGTTAGTTGAGCGGCTCTATTTTATTCCAGGATTTAATGTCCTTCCCCAGATTATTAAAATTTTCCAGCAACTGTTCCTCGTGCAATATCGCCCAAGCCTGAACCAATTTTAACTGCTTTACTGGAAGGTAGCCATCAATTAATTCGGCACTTTGAATAGCAACTAAGGCCTTATATTCCTGGAATTCAGCGTGAAAATGGGGAGGGTTGTGGTCATCGAAAAACATTCTGATAACGATTCCAAAGAAGCGGCTTATTTCGGGCATTGATGAGTGTGTGTTATGAACTTGAATATATAAAGTTACGAAGCATTCACGTATATCATTTTCATGTTAACTATTAAAGTTTCAGAATTTTGCAATCGCCTCATCCTTTCCGTTCTTTGTAATAACTGACATACCACTAATACTTCAAAATGAACAAAAACTTAATTGGCGGATTGCTGCTACTTGTGAATACAGTAGCATTTGCCCAGGATGACGTCACTAAATACGCTGAAAGCATCACGCCGGAAGATTTGAAAAAACATCTGGTCATAATTGCGTCGGACAGTCTCGAAGGACGCGATACCGGATCACCTGGCCAGAAGAAAGCGGCTGAATATGTGACCAAATATTATAAGGAATACGGTTACCAGCCGGCGGCCACTGCTGCTGACAGTTCCAAAAGTTATCTGCAGAAATATACTTTACACAAGCGCAGCTGGGGGAAAGTGTTTGTAAAAGCTGCTGGCAAACAGTATGAATTTAATAAGGATTTTTATCTCAATGGACTCGTTAATGTCCCTCAGGAGGCTGGCACCTCGGTAGTGATGGCTGGTTACGGCATTCAGGATAAAAGTTACAGTGATTATGACGGTTTGGATGTGAAGTCTAAGTCCGTTGTTATTTATGATGGCGAGCCAAAAGGCGGCGGAGAAAAATATCTGTTGAGCGGTAGCAGTGAAAGAACCAAATGGAGTGGCCCGGTTAGTTGGAAGGAAAAAGTTAAACTAGCAAAAGAAAAAGGGGCGATTTATGTTTTCATTGTTACTGATAAAACCGGTGAGGATTGGAACAAGGAAGTCAGGCAGCATGCGGTAATGACGCGCCGATTTAGTGCACCCACCTTAAAGCCTGTTCAGGAAGATCCGGAGAATCTTTCGGCATTTGTCATATCTCCCGAAATGGCTTCCAGTATACTCGGCACATCTGCTCAGAAGTTGGGCGAAAGTAAATCGGAGATTGACAAATCTGGTAAGCCCAATCAAAAGAAAATGAATGGTGAAGTAAGCCTGATAGCTGAAAGAGTGAGCGAGACCATTGAAACGGAGAACGTTGCGGCTTTCATGGAGGGTTCTGATAAAAAAGATGAAGTACTGGTCATCAGTGCGCATTTGGACCACATTGGAAAATCGGCAAATGGCGAAATTAACAATGGCGCGGACGACGATGGATCTGGTACGGTTTCACTACTTGAACTGGCAGAGGCATTTAGTAAAGCAAAAGCTGATGGCAAAGGGCCAAGACGAAGCATTCTGTTCCTGAATGTGACGGGCGAGGAAAAAGGATTATTTGGGTCGGAATATTATTCAGAAAACCCGTTGTATCCATTGCAAAATACGATCGCAGATCTGAACATTGATATGATCGGCCGCATTGATGAGGCGCACAAAAGCGACCCGAAATATGTGTACCTGATTGGTTCGGACAAACTGTCTTCCAAGCTGCATGAAATCAGCGAGGAGGCAAATAAAAAGTATGTGAACTACAAGCTGGATTATACATTTAATGATCCCAAGGACCCTAATCGTTTCTATTACAGGTCCGACCATTACAATTTTGCAAAAATGGGCGTGCCCGTCATTTTCTATTTTACGGGCGTTCATGAGGATTATCACAAGCCAGGGGATGACGTGGAAAAGATCATGTTCGATAAGCAGTCATCGATTGTGAAACTGGTCTTTTACACTGCCTGGGAATTAGTAAACAGGGACGAAAAAATCGTCGTTGACAGTCACAAGCAATAATAAGCCAGATATGAAAATAATTTTGTGGGGAATGTTATTTTTTATCATTGCGAATTTAAGTCTGGCTCAGGTGCCGACTGAGAAATCTTTGCTTTGGGAAATCAAGGCGCCGGGCGGCGCTACGCCGGGCGTCGAAAAACCATCCTATCTTTTCGGCACCATTCATTTAATCTGTCCTGCCGATTTTTCTTTGAGCGATTCACTCAAAGCAACATTGGCCCGTTCACAGCAGGTAGCGCTGGAAATCGATATGGATGATCCGGGTATGATGATGGCGATGATGAAAACCATGAACATGCGAGAAGGAAATGCTTTGAGAAAATTACTTTCGGAACAGGAATATGCGAAGCTGAGCCAGTTTTACAAGGATTCTGTTGGGATGGGAATACAGATGTTTGAGCAAGCCAAACCATTTGTTTTAATGGGGCCGCTTTTCAATGCGGTATTGTCATGTCAGCCGCAATCTTACGAAATGTCGCTGGTTGAGCTGGCTGCAAAACAAAAATCGGAGGTAATCGGTATTGAAACATTGGACGAACAAATGGCCATTTTCGATTCGATTCCTTACAAAGACCAGGCAAAAATGATCCTGACCATGATCGATAATCTGCCAGCCGCAAGAAAGGAATTTAAGGAATTGGTTAACCTGTACAAGGCGCAAAAAGTCAACGAATTGTACAACCTGACCATGAAAAGCGAATTCGGGATGGATGGAAATGAGGAGATCATGCTATTTGCGAGAAATAAAAAATGGATCTCCCGCATCCAAAAAATAATGTCCGAAAAGCCTACTTTTTTTGCGGTTGGGGCAGCGCATTTGGGGGGCGAAAAGGGGGTGATTGCTTTGTTGAGAAAGGAAGGGTATCAGGTGCGGGCGGTTTTGTAGCCTAAGATTGCCCACTAAAAAATAATTTGTCTAATTTCCGACAAAACTGTATATTTGAAATATGACAAGCTTCGATACCATACCAGAAGCGTTTGACTGGTGGATCAAGAATCATTATCCTGCTTTAAGCCCGGAATTGAAAAAGGGTAAAGCTGTTCGGGCTTGGAAGGATTACACTTATAACCAAGGAATTTCCGAAAAGCGTATGCGGGAAATCCTGATCGAATTTGGCCATTTCAAAATAAAGACAAGCATAGTACATGAGCCGTGAGGCTTTTTATTTAAATTAAATTTGTCGGAAAATAGACAAATTTAATGCCAAAGAAAACCCGGATACATCGTCTTGCAAACTCAAATAACTGGGTCAGTTTAATTATTTAACAACTAAACATTAGTAAATGTATGAACACCACACAAAATTCGCTTAATGCAATAGTCGAGGATTACTTATTTGCCGATGGCCTTGAAAATGTTACCTTTTCGATGCGAAAACATATTGTAAACCAGCTCAGGGTAGCAACATTAGTCGCCAGACTGGAAAACAGCTATAAGAACATAGTGAAACTATGAAGAGGCATTTGTCGTAGTCATATTTCAGCATTAAAACTGGGCACTTGATGCTGGTCAGGTGCCCAGTTTTGACAACCAAGTTTATTCAGCTTATAGAAGTTGCTACGATGAATTGGGATCTTTTTGCCGGTGGATAAAATAGTAGTTTAAGCTAAAATGAAGAATCAACATCCGGCAATGAAAACATTGATATAATAGTTGCGATCGACTTTTATAAAGTAGGAATCAATAATTCCGACGATAAGGCCATAGAGGACAATGGCGAACCAATGCTTTTTGCCTGATGGTCTTCTTTTAAGTAAGGACAGAAATCTATTGATATTCATGTTATTACTTAATATAGGTTTACGGATCACCACTTATAATGATAGTCTTCCATGTTTATAATTCTCAGCTCAGAACCTTGCCGATTTATCATTTCTAGATTGAAGCCTAGTCCAAGCGACGGGAATTGCATTCTTAGCTTCACCAACGATCCTGCCCTTTATAAGTAAGTTTCTACAACATTAATCTGGACGCCCCGCCTGCAGAATCGATAGGAATTGCTGGCAGACTTCCTACTCCGCCACAATGTTACCCAACCTCCCAATCTCAAAAAAGGTACAATTGTACCTACAGTTGAAACTATTTTTTGGAATGATACCCGCTATATTGACACAGGATTAATTCCCGATTGCTGCGGCAGAATTGGGCGAGTGTATGGGCGCCTTTAAGATTTAGTTTGTCTCCGATGGAGTTTCTGAGATTGATGACAGTTCGCCGTTTGAGGTTCAGCGCAACCATAATGTCCTGATTTGTGAAGTCGTCAATGAGAAGGATAAGCACTTTCCATTCTCTGGGTTTCAGGAGGGAGAAATTGTGTTCGACTAACGCAGGGTTGCCGATGGCAGGTAATTCTAGAAATTGCATCAACGATCGAAAATTGGGTTTACACTAATTTTTTCGAACGATGAGTTTTCTGTTACTGCAAATATATACGCTCTTTGGTAAATTTATTTCTATATGTATTTCAAAAAGCAGATATCCATTTGGTCAGCCAGTCTGGCCTGAAAAACAGAAGTAGAATTGTGAGTGCGAGAAACCCTGCGATTATTTTCCCAGACAAGCTCCTATTTCCCTTATAATCAGTTTGTTTTGAATTCTTGAAAAATAGCAGATAAGGAAGTCGCAGGTAATAGGCGAGAGATATGGCAGCATTAAGTATCCCACCAATCAACAACCAAAGCATCCACGGGAATTCCTGTTGGTGGTAACTTTCCCAGAGCGCCGAGAATATTAATAATTTTGATGTAAATCCAGCAGTAGGCGGCAAACCGGCCAATGCGATCATGATGACGGTGAGAATACCGGATATCCATATTGAATGTCGGCCAAGTCCTTCATAATCAGACAATGTTGTTTCAATGCGTGGTTGCAAAAGGTCAATCAAAAAGAATGCTGCGAGGTTGATCACCATATAAACCGAGGCGTAAAAAACCGCGGACTCGAAGCCAAAGCGACTGTAAGTGGCTATGCCCACCAGCAGATAGCCAGCCTGTGCAATGGATGAGTATGCAAGAAGCCGGCGCGCATTGGTTTGCCATAATGCTGCCACATTTCCAACGGTCATGCTAATCAGCGCGATTCCTCCCAGTACCGGGAAATATTGTGACGGGAAAATTCCAGCCAGACGCATTAAAACCAATACGACTGCAATCTTGGGCGCAACCGATAGAAATGCAACCAACGGTGTAGGTGCAGCTTCGTAAACATCAGGCGTCCAGACGTGAAATGGGACAAGGGAAAGTTTGAAAAGAAGTCCGGCCAGCGTCAGTACAATGGTAACCGTTACCACCAGATCGGGGTTATTTGATAGCCCGGCAGTCATCGCCTCGTTGGTGATATCGAGCGTTCCGGTCAGGCCATAGACGAATGAAATGCCATATAGCATCACCGCTGAGCTCGCGGCACCAAAAAGGAGGTATTTAATCGCGCCTTCGGCCGCCTTTTTGTATGGTGACAATGCCACCAGCAAGTAGGAGCTGATGGAAATTAACTCTAGTGAGAGGTATATCGACAATAGATGTGTAGACATACTCAGCAGGTTCATACCGGTTACCGCAGCAATAAGCAATGCATTGTACTCCGGCGGGAAATCGTATTTCAGAACACGAACGTGGATCAGGGTGAAAATCCATGAAATCGCGATCAAAAGTTTGAAATAAACGGCTTGTTTGTCCAAAAATAGCAAAGGCTGAAACCGGTAAGCAGGTTCTTCATTCCATTGGGCAATGACCAGGAAAAGTGTGATAATGGCGCCTGCCAATGCAATGTTCTGAAGATAGGCGGAGGCTTTTTTCTTTTCAAACCGGCTTGAAAGGAGCAATTCTGCGAAAAGGAAAAGGCAAAAAAGAATTGCCAGAAATATTTCCGGAACGATTCCGGCCAGACTTTGGCGTATATGTATTAGCTGTTCGCTGATATCCAATGGAACGGGTACAATTTTTTTGGCAAAAGTACTGAAAGATGACAGGCAATCTAAACTCTCCCGTTTAACTTATCAAATTAACCAACTTAAATCATGAATTATTTACGAAGATTTTTTTTACTATCTCCGCTTCTGATCGCACAAGTCGCAATGGCGCAGCAGGATTCTACCGGACTATCAGGCACTCCATACAAGGAAATGCAATCTACCAGCGGTGAAAATTCGAGTTATTTGTTTAAAGAATGGTATTCAGGAAGTGTAAGGACCAATGACGACAAGGTGCACGATGGAATCAAACTCCGATATGACTTAGGAAAGGATGAAGTTGAGTATAAGGTTGATTCTGCCATGTATAGGGCGTCCACTGGTGTAACAGAGTTTAATCTTCCAACCGGTACGGACCTTTACAATTTCAAAAATGGCTACCCGGCTGTTGGCGATTATACCGATAAGAGTTTTTACCGATTGCTTTATGACGGTAACACAAAGCTTCTCAAAAAATATGTGAAGCCTATCCAAGTGGAAAAGGCTTCGGCCACCATGACTATTGATCCTTCGGCCAAGCTGTACATTCTAAAAGATGGCAAGATGAATCCGGTTCAATTGAAAAATAGGAGCAGCTTTCTTAAGCTGCTAACCGACGAGAAGAACAAACTGAACTATGTGATCAGAGAACAGCAGCTTGATTTCGCTGCGGATGATGATCTTATCAAGTTACTTGAAGAATACGATTCTTACAAAGCAGGGAGAGGAGGTAACTAATTGGTTATTTGTCAACAATCCAATAATTGGCATTGTTGTATTTTGCTTCTAATACGATTTTGAAAAAGCCGGGAGGATATTTACTGATATCTATCTCGGCTTTTTCATTTGCCAGATCGACCTCATCCATTAAATTATACAGGTCACGATTGCCTTTTTGAAAATGATTGGTTGTAGTCAGCCATATCTTCGCTTTTCCGTCTTTTTCAATGGTTTTCCACCAAAGTAACACCTTACTACCCTCTTTTTTTGCTCTAAAATCCGTGGCGGATACTTTGCCTGTCAACGAAATTCCATCCACTTCAAACGACTGTTCTTTCGGGATATGAATATCCATATGCCTGGCCACGGTGGGCATGATATCGACAATTCCTGGTGTGTTCTTGAATGAAGCATTCAAATCCTTCGCGTTGGTAACAATCCAGGTTCCGCGTTCACGGTCCGATTGCCCGCCATGGCCTTTGCCGGTTTTACTATCCCTGCCATGATCAGTGGTGACCACAACCAGCCAGTCTTCATTGAATGTCTTCTCACGATATTGGACAGACTTCCATAACCGTCCCATCTGATCATCCATCGTTTGAATGGATTTGTGAAATTGCTCGCTATCGCCATAACGGTGGCCCATATCGTCCGTGAATTCCAGATATACCCACGACATATCGGGCGAGTTGTCATGAATATAAGATGTTGCTTCATTCACTACTTTTTCGTCGATCAAATGGATGTATTGGCTTGTTTTATCATGAGGAAAGTGAACGGTATCCAACTCAAATCCGTCAAACGAATAATCCAGGCGCAGTTTTTCTGTTTCTGGAAGTCCTTCACCCACCAATTTCGTGCGATTGTCCAGCCATGTGGAGAATACCGCGGTTTTCTTATTGGGGTATTGACTTTCAAAAAATCGGAACAATGTCCAGTAGTTGTAATTGGGATCTTTAATGTCATTATCCCATACATTATGTTTGTTCACCCAAGTACCTGTCAGCAGGCTATTGTAACCAACCGCAGATATTGTTGGGGTTTGCGAGTAAGTGTCTCTTTCACCACCCACATGCGCGCGGGTATACCCACCCACTTTTGCAATCGCATCCAGGTTTGGCGTAGCTATTTTTTCTTTACTGTCGCTGGAAATGCCGTCTACAATGATGAAAAGGGTTTTCTTAGCTTTTGTCTGAGCAATAACGCCATCAGCATATCCTAAGAAAACAAATAGGAGAATAAAGCAGGGTAAGGATAGTTTCATAGGAGTATGAGATGACTTAGAAATAGAAATGCCCTCAAATAAAAGGTAATTTACCGAATTTGAAGGCATTTGAAGACTAAGAAATTATTAATAAATATCAGGGATTCGTTGTTGGTGCGGGGAGTACCTCTTCTTTTTTCTTCTTGCCAAAAACATAAACCAATCCGAAATGGCTTTTCAAAACGCCGCTATCGAACTCATCTTTTACATAAGGATTAAGTTCAAGTGCCAGCTGGACGTTGCGGTTTTTAGGTAGTGGAGCAATTCTTACGCCAAAATTAATGGAATAGCCGTCGATGGTAATCAAATCTGCATCTGCGTCTGCAATGCGGTACAGCGGGTTCAGCCGTAATCCACCGCCAAGATACCACTGCATCACTTCGCCTCTTTTGAGATTGATCATAGGCAGAATGTCCACGCTGAGGCTGCTGAACAGCGAATTGGTCTGAAAGCGGGTGTCCAGCCATACCGCTTTTCGGGAATTGGTACTAATGGATAGCAGGCTGCTCCAAGGATAATAACCAACTGAGGCCTGCGCTTTCAGTGTTTCAAAACTGCAAATGGATAAGAGGGTGATGAGCAGGATGATTTTTTTCATTGCTAGCGACGTACTGCTTTGCCCAGTTTACCGGCGGCCTGCATGGTATTCATCTTTTTCATCATTCTTCGCATTTCATCAAATTGCTTGATCAGATTATTCACCTGTAAAATGGAAGTTCCGCTGCCCGTAGCTATTCTTTTCTTACGACTTCCATCAATCATATCTGGATTTTCCCGTTCCTTTGCGGTCATGGATTGAATGATGGCTTCAATGGGTTTGAAGGATTCATTGCTGATATCAAGATCTTTCATGGCACTGCCCATTCCAGGTATCATCCCGATCAGGTCCTTCACATTACCCATTTTCTTGATTTGCTGCAATTGGCCCAAAAAGTCATCTAAATCGAACTTATTCTGACGCATTTTAGCATTGATGCGTTTCGCCTCATCCTCATCAAAAGCCTGTTGTGCTCTTTCAACCAGGGAAATCACATCACCCATACCCAAAATCCTGCTCGCCATACGATCAGGATAGAAGGAATCAAGGGCTTCCATTTTTTCGCCGGTACTGATGTATTTGATGGGCTTATCAACTATCTGGCGAATGGATAATGCAGCTCCACCTCTCGCATCGCCGTCCAGTTTGGTCAGGACAACACCATCGAAATTAAGTCTCTCATTAAAAGTCTTTGCAGTATTCACCGCATCCTGCCCGGTCATGGAATCGACCACAAAGAGGATTTCGGAAGGTTTTACGGCAGATTTAATGTCTTGCACTTCCTGCATCATCACCTCATCCACCGCCAAACGGCCGGCCGTATCGACGATCACGATCTTCTTGCCAATTTTCCGGGCGTGAGCAACGGCATTCTGAGCAATGCTTACGGGATTAGTGTTTTCCGGCTCAGAGTAAACTTCCACACCCACTTGCTCGCCCAATATCTTCAACTGATCAATCGCCGCGGGACGGTATACGTCGCAGGCGGTAAGTAATACCTGCCTTCCTTGTTTTTTGAGTAAAGCTGCCAGTTTTCCAGAAAATGTGGTTTTACCGGAACCCTGCAGACCTGCGATCAGAATGACTGCCGGGTCGCCTTTAATGTTAATCCCTTCAGCCTGTCCGCCCATCAGTTCGGTCAGCTCTTCCTGAACGATCTTGACGAACATTTGTCCGGGCTCAACGGAAATGAGTATTTTCCGTTCGAGCGCCTTTTCGCGGATACGGTCGGTGATATCTTTGGCGACTTTGAAGTTAACATCGGCGTCGACCAGTGCTTTACGAACCTCCTTGGTGGTCGCGGCAACATTTATATCAGATATTCTATCCTTGCCTTTAAGTGTGCGGAAAGCGTTGTTGAGTTTGTCCTGTAAGTTTTCAAACATGGAGTAATATGTATGATTCTGATCCTGATTTCAAGTAATACACAAAGGTATAAATAAAATAAGGAGTACAGGATCGAGAATCCTGTACTCCCACAAATTCGGCGGAGTAATCCGTTTCAAAAAGCTTAATCTTTTGACTTAAATTTCGCAGCGATCCAACGGAACATTTTCTTTTCTTTTTCCCAAAAAAATGAGAACTGACCTAACAAAAATCCATACAATAGCAAAAGCGTCTGGTAGGTAGGAAAAATGAAAAGAATGTAGGTAATTGTTTTTAGCCACATTGGCGTGGCGTCATCGAAACCCAGCAAATGGAAAAGACCTTTGCGCAGCCAAACCACCGAAGAACCTGATAAGCTAAAAACGGCTAGTACCAGTAAAACCTGCCTGGTTGTTTCCAATCCCCACTTTGCCTGCATCTTTCCCAACCATGGCTGTGCGTTTTTTTCTCCGCTTTGCATATATCTTATCAATTGAATGTCTTAAAATTTTCACAAAGAAACAACGCGAAGCGCAATTATCCTTGATTTTAATAAATGTTTAATCAGGGGGTTCTGGCTAGAATAACCAGCCTAATTGAACAAGCACGCGTTCTTTTGCAATGACATGTCCCGAGGCGCTTTTCTGGGCAAGTGGCTTTTGGGCATTCACACCTAATGTCCATCGATTGGCAAATAATGTGATTCCAGCCGCTCCATTAAGTATCGTACCGCCTGTTTCTTTCAGGATTTCACCTTTTTGAATACCATGTTGGGATTTTTCACCATAAATTCCGACGCTGGGTGTGAGGGAAATGTTGCCGATTGTAAATGACCGGTAAAGATCCACAGAGCCAAATGATTGATTTCCGAAGCGATAATCCTGGGAGTTGGTTGTATTGAACTTCCTGGACACATTGGTTGCAAGTCCCCATTGATCTTTATTAATAGTATAAAATACATTTACAATGGCGTCTACACTTCCTGTACCAAGCTGAAAATTGGCATTGGCGACTTGTAAAGTGTTATTCTCGTCAAATTTAAACTTCCCGGTCGGCAGCTTGACCCCGCCGCCAATCATTAAGGTGTGCGTGAAAGCCGACTCGCTTTTGGTGTCCATCAAAGTGTTCAGCACATTGTAATTAGCTAGAATCGTAGCATCTCCAAAGCCATGCTGTTTTTTTACGTCCGCTGAAGTTACTTGTCTGTCAACACGATATGGCAAAAAAGCCATGACCTGAACCCTTTTGATCGGGAAAAACCGGGCATACAATTCACTGACATTGAAATGTTCCTCAGTCCGCAGCACGGTGCTGGACGAATGCGTTACAAAATCCAGTCGCTGATACCTGACTCCGAAAAGCGACTTATTTGATTGTGGCAATAAGCCAAAGTACGACCCGCTATTGGCGCAACCGCAGATGTCGCAAGCTTGCGTCTTCGGGGTTAGGGCCAAGAAAAGGATTAAAATGATATATCTGATCCTCATAATTTTTTACATTAATAATTAAAATGATGTGCCTACTCCTGGATCCGAAAGCTTGGCATCCTTTACGAATTGCTCGTCGCTTAATGTTCGCAAAAAGGCGACAATGGATTGTTTTTCTGCCGCCGTTAGCGCAATGCCGGTTTTCCCATCAGACTTTATAAAAATGGGATCCAATGTCGCCGAACTGTGAATGCTGTCCGAATAATGATCCAACACTTCTTCCAAAGTGCGATATCGGCCGTCGTGCATATACGGAGCAGTTAATCCTGCATTTCTCAGGCTCGGTACTTTGAATTTGTACTTGTCAGTTTCCGTTCCGGTCACTGCAAAGCGTCCCTGATCATTAACTTTAATAGGAACCAACCCATTGTTCCTGAAACTGAAATCCGTAAATAATTCGCCACTATGGCAACTGCTGCATTTGTTTTTAAAAAGCACTAATCCTTCTTTTTCCTGCGCTTTGAATGCGGTGACGTCGCCTTTTACGTAATAGTCGTATTTCGAATTGGCAGAAACCATGGTCAGCATGAATTGCGACAAGGCTTTCATCATCCGCTCACTGTTGATTTCCTCAGTACCAAATGCTTTTTTGAACATTGCAGGGTAATCCACAGGCTTTTTCGCGTTGGCAACTGGCGTGCTTTTGAGTTTCGTGATTACATTCTGCACTTTTTCTCCCATTTCCACAGGATTTTCAATCGGATTAAATGGCAGCAGATCAAGATCATGGACGCCCCCGTCCCAGAAAAATGACGGGTTCCAGGCCAAATTCTGCACCGCAGGAGAATTTCGCGTCCCAAGCAAATCGTCCACTCCATGACTCAGTTCGTGACCGTGATGGGTAAAAGCAGCTACCTGCTGGTGGCAGGTACCGCAGCCGATCTGATTGGTACGGGAAAGAATGCCGTCATAAAACAGGAAACGCCCGAGCTCAACGCCTTCTTCCGTCAAAGGATTCCTGCTCATATCGTAAACCGGATCGGGGAAATGGGCCGGTTTGATCCAGGTAACAGGGGTAGGCTCCTTGTCTTCGATAATGGGCTCAGGCGTTTCCGTTTCTTTTTTGCAAGAGAAGATGACTATGATTGGAAATCCTAACCACATCAGCATGGGCTTTGCACAAAGAAATTTGAATACGTTTTTCAATTTTTAAAGTTTATTGACTTTAATTATGAATATGGTCCAGCGTAAACATCTTGGCGTAATTGTTGGCAATCTCCTGTGATTTTGCCGCCTGCTGGCTCATAACGGTGTTATTTTGCGCAATGGAGAGGTTGGTGCCGGGGCCGTTAAACACTTTAAGTGCGTCCACCAACAAATGGACCTCCGGAACTTCCTCTGCTGTCACCGAGGCTTTGGACGACCCGAATTCCAGCTTGACAATTCTGGTATTATTTACTGTTTTTGTGTCAAAACCTCCAAAAAGGCCGATATGGTAGTAAAATTTACCATTTGCTGAGGTGGCTTTGCTGGAAGTGCCTTCCATTTTAAGAAATATGTAACCAGAGTTCCACGCCCAATACATCCCATCCTCCATGGTGCCACCCGGATCCAAAACGCCTTTACGTTTTTCAATTGGGGATGTGCTCCTTAAACTATCCACGCCTACCATGAACTCGACACCTGAGTAATCACCAACTGGTACATTTTTCAATTTGATGAACTGAGACTCTTTGTTATCTTCCTGAATAAGAAAATAGCTGGAATCCTGCGGAATAACGTGGCTGGTGCCGTCGGAACGTAATAGCTTAATGTTGGAAATGAAGTAGTTAAACTTGGTAATCACAAAGTCTTCTCCGAATGCATTGGTATTGGATGGACCACTCAAGACAAGATTTTTGTCGCCAACAACATTGTCGAATTCCAGGGTAATTCCTGACGCTGCGGTAGGTGAAGGTTCACTATCACTGCAGGCAGATAATGTAAGTATAAACGCACCCGCAAACAGGTATGCGCAAAAAGTGAATAGACTTTTCATGAAAATAGAATTTGAGCATCTGTATGACCAACAGACAGGCAAAACCTGAACGCCTTATTGGGCGAGGACAATACGAAATGCAATAAAAAAATAAGGAATCTTAAAACAGAAGCTGAGAGGTCAGCAGAGGGGCGGGTGAAAAATATCCCGTATATTGTTGGACGACCAAAACGAAGTAGCGAAACTGAATTTGGTAGTCTTTAAAAAAGTAAAAGCGAATTCAGGAGCGATGGCAATAGAACGAAAAGCAGAAAGATCCGTAGCGGATACAAGCAGTTTGGATAGGAAATCATTTTCTGCCTGCTTCTCTTCTTGTTTCTTGGCATCGGCAATTTTTTTTGCCAGATAACACTTTCCATCGCAATGCAACTGCGGACGGTTTCGGTTTTCGCAAAGATTGGCGATAATGTAGTCTCGTCGAACCTCAAAGTCCAGATATAACAAAGGGATCACCATTACTTTTACAAGCATGAGACTCAGCAGGCTGAGTGAAATCCATTGTTTTGTCAGACTTTTCAAAAATGCAATCGATCGGATAGTATCAAATTCAAAGGTAAAGAAGAACTCGTAGAGATACATGCACTAATTTCTTATTTTTGTTAAAACAACATTTCAGCGATGTCAGCAGTAGCACAAACCACATACTCCGAAAGCGACTATCTTCTTATGGAAGAAAAGGCCAGTTATAAAAGTGAATATTTTCGTGGGGAGATATTCATGATGGCTGGCGGCACGCCAAGCCATAACCGTATTAAAGAAAACTTATCAGGAGAAATACATTCTATCCTTAAGGGCCGACAATCCTGCAGAAGCTATTCAAGTGACCAGAGAATTCATATTCCTTCAAATACATTGTATACTTATCCCGACCTGGTAGTAGTTTGTGGGCCAGACAAGTTTTCCGAAAAGGATAAGAATTCAATTACAAATCCTACAATTATTATTGAGGTGCTTTCTGCTGGCTCCACAGGTTACGATCGTGGAGATAAATTCAGATTATACCGGGATATAGATAGCCTTCAGGAATATATTCTAATTAACTCTCTTAATATAGGTGCAGAAGTTTTCCGCCGCACCCCAGATAATCATTGGCTTCTTGCTTCTGAAGGGTACAAACTAACCGATTCGATATCCATTAAATCATTGGAAGCGTCACTATTGTTATCGGATATTTACGACAGGACTCAGAATGTGCTTGAAGGTGTTGTGGCAGAGCCCTCCGAAGAGTAATTTTCCTATATTTGCCCTTTAAACAATACGGGGTTACTTGCTCCGTTTATGTTCAAAGTTGTTTTTACACCCAATTGACCTCAATTTCATTCTCTTAACCGTTCACTTTTTATCTCTCATATGATGCTTCTGCAAGCACTTACTGACTCTACCGTGGCAGCACCCATTGCTGACCAGGGGCTTTCCGTTATAGATCTTCTCGCAAAAGGGGGCTGGGTCATGTTGCCGCTCGGACTTTTATTTCTGGCAACCCTTTTTCTGATTATTGAAAGGTTTTTGGGGATTAATGCGAATGGAAAAATTGAGCCGCAAGTCATTGATAATGTGAAAGATTTTATCCAGCAGGGAAATTTAAAGTCAGCAGAATCGCTTTGCAGAAACCAGCGGAACGCATCCGGGAGAATATTAGAACGCGCGATCGGCCGCATCGGATATCCAATCAAAGACATTGAGACAACCATCGAAAACGCAAGCCAGATTGAGATTCAGCGTATGGAAGGCAACTTGCCATATTTAGGTGTAATTGCAGGTATCGCGCCAATGCTTGGTTTCGTAGGTACCATTTCTGGTATCATCCGTATCTTTTATGATATCTCAATTTCCAATGACTTCAATATCAGCACGATCGCTGGGGGTATGTATGAAAAAATGATCACTTCCGGCTCCGGTTTGATCATTGGTCTGATTGCTTATGCAGGTTATCACTTATTGAACATGAAAATCGACGGCTTTGCATTGAGACTGCAAATGGCTGCTTCCGATTTTCTGGATGTATTACAGAAGCCGGTCGCTGCTAAGTAAAATATAAAAATATGAAAATACGTCGCAAGACCCGGTTTGTGCCGGAGGTGTTTACGCACTCTCTAAACGATATCATGTTTTTTCTTCTGTTGTTCTTCCTGATCATTTCGACAATGTCCAATCCGAATGTGATCAAGCTGATGTTACCAAAAGCATCGGCATCACAACAGATGTATAAAAAGCAGATCACGCTTTCAGTGGATGAAAATAAAGGTTATTTTATTGATAAAGAGCCTATTCCTTTTGATCGTCTTGAAGCAGAACTTCAAAGTATTTTTGCCAATGTTGAAGAGCGTACCATTGTGCTAAGGGTTGACAAAAACCTGGCCGTTCAGGATTTGGTAGATGTGCTGGAACTTGGAGCGAAGAATGACATTAAAATGGTCATGGCAACTGCAAAATAGAGCCATCATAAAATACCAATAAAACTGCCCTGGAAATTAAATTTTCAGGGCAGTTTTATTAATAAGCTACTGTTGAGCGCTTTGATAGATCCGCTCGACGATTTCCTGTAAAACCGCTCCTTGCTCTGCATTGCAAATGTTACTCTGCTTTCCTGTACATGCATCCAGGAAAGCAGCAGTATTTTTAAGCTGAATATCTGTTTCTTCAAGATGTGGAAACTCCATATTGGTTAGCTCGCCGGCGAATTCTGTATATATCGTAAATGGGTTCAGTAGCGCCCCGGCGCGCGTCCCGAAAACCTCCAGGTTTACATTTTTTTGCATTTTGGTATTTAAAGCAAAAGAGGAGGATAGCGATATGCTGGCGTTATCACTGAAAGACAAATGTGCAAAACAAGCGTCTTCGACCTCAAATTTTTCCGGATCCCAATCACCCATCAATCCTTTTCCACCGGCTTTCCCAATGAAATCATAGGTGTTGGCAACAATGCGATCAGGTATCTGATAATCCAGAATTCCCAACGCCAGATCGAGAATATGAACGCCTAAATCGATCAATGCACCGCCTCCCTGAATGGATTTGTTTGTAAAATTCCCCCAGCCTGGAATTCCCCGTCTGCGCAGGAAGTTGGCTTTAATGTGGTAGACCTTTCCTAATTCACCATTGCTGAGACATTTTTTGAGTAATGCGTATTCCTCCGTTTGGCGCAATTGGAAGTTATATGATAGAATTTTTCCTTTGTGAGCGGCCATAGCGGCCATTTCCCTGGCTTGCTGGCCGTTCATCGCAGGAGGTTTTTCACAAAATACGTGACAACCATTTTCCAGCGCCTGAATGGTAAAAGGGTGATGCAGATTATTCGCAGTGCAATTAACGACAATGTCCGGCCTGCCTCCACTTGCATACATTTTGGCCGCATCATTAAATGCAAACGGTATATCGTGTTTGTCTGCAAGCGCTTTTGCTTTGCTTAAATCGCGGCTGCAAATCGCCGTGACTTCAACCTGATCCGAAAGTGTTTTTAATGCGGGAATGTGATTTTGGTCGGCGATACTGCCGCCCCCGATGATGGCTGCTTTGAGAATTGACATGCAGTGAAATGAATAATGTTTCGAATGTGAAAATATCGAAACATTATTCAAATTCAACAAATGACTTTTTGACCAGTTTTGCTAGTCGTGCCATGATCGCTTCTAGTATTGGGTCGGCTTGTGATACTTGTACCGCGGAGTTGCAATTTGATAAGGAATGTATCTGTAGGTTACGTGGGAAGTACGAACTGTGTCACTTTTAACCGGTGTCGGGACGTTCTCAAGCACTGAAAAATCAAAGATTTTCTTTAATTGTCTTCCAAGGTCGTCCATTGTAAACAAACTTTCCGGTTGTTTGACTTTTAGGAATAAGCCCTGCCTTGTTTTGAGTCTCCCTTCTTCAAGGTCAAACTTGATTTCTATCGCTTGAGTCATCGCAACGGGCTTTCCGTTCTGAATGGCAGGCTCCCATTTAGGCATTTTTTTTACCAGATTTACGGCTTCCCAGTCAATTCCGAAACCAATACCTTTAATTAGCACAACGTCGCCAATTTTGCCCTCCTCATCAACTGTAAACTGAACAAGGGCAATCCCTCCAACATTGACCATCAAGGCGCGTTCAGGATATCTCATATTATCTTTCAGCCAATCTATCATGGCCGCATGCCCGCCAGGAAACTGTGGCTTTTGTTCGATCACTTTAAACCCGCTTTTGGTGGATTGATTTGATTTACCAACATTATAGTTGACAAATTTGTCCCCGGACTTCTCTGCGACCGAATTGACCGCAGCGTCTTCATGCAGCGTGATACTATAAATGGTTTTGTTCTTTTCTAAAAGCAATTCGAGCGACTTGAATTTTACGTGGCTGATCACCAGTCTGCCGTCAACAGGCATTGCATTTAATTCAAATTTCCCATCCATGTCTGTCGAAGTACCCCGTTTTGATCCGGCCAGAACAATGATCGCGTCTGATATTTTATTGCCTTTTCCATCAATCACGGAACCGCTGATGTTGACAGAGTCGCTTTTCATAAAGACGATTTTATCCCGGACTAACTCAACCTTATTCTGAATGCTTTGCTCAGGCACTTGTTCACGGGCAGCAGTAAGAAAAACAGCCAGCAATGTGATTGGTAATATCAAAATATATTTTCCCAGCAACCAGCGCGATGTCGGATTTTTATAGATCATGCGGATCCTGCTTTTGAGTAATGATGAATCAAAGAAATGATTGGTAACCGTTGTTTGAGGCACATTAAGTGCATAGGACACAAGGAAATTGGCGTATTGATCACGGTCAGAAATCTGCTGATCCGCTAGAAATTCGTGAACGGCCTGCATCGAACGTTTGTAAAACCAAACCACCGGGTTTATCCAAAAAACCACTTTCAGGAATTCAACAAATACAATGTCCAGGCTGTGCCATTGCCGGATATGGACATATTCATGTCTTAAAATGACATCTGGATTGTGTTTATAATCTTCGGCGCTGACAACTAACCATTTGAAGAAGGAAAAAGAACTGGTATCCACCCGTTGCGTTTCATCCAACAGTACAAGGGTGTGCCCTTCAACATTAAGACGGGCGCTTTTTTGTATTGTAATAAAAAGCTTATAAAAAGATAGAAGGAGGCGAGAAAGAAACACGATAACGCCCGCGCAATAAATGGGTAGCAAGAATGTTGTCCAGTCCAGCGCTGGTTTTTCGACCTGGGAAACAGCCGCCAATGTCTGCGACGCCGGAATGTTATAAATAGCTGCCGGAATAGATTCTGTATAAGTTTCTGAAACCTTAATGGAAGGAAGTATTAGAGAAATGATAAGCGATCCTAAAAGGTAAAACCGGTTCCAATGAAAAAATGTGTGTTTGCGGAATAGCAGCCAAAAGCAGCTATAAAATACGGCGAGAAATACATTGATTTTTGCAAGATAGAGGAGCGTTTCCATAGCTTCACTTTTTTGTAGTGATATAAACAACGCCGTCGCGCCCTTCCGCGCCGTAATTTGAAAGAGGATTCTTTACAACAGAAATAGTTTTGATAACATCCCGGTTCAAATGCTCATACGCCGCTGAACCGCGCTGTTCTTGCTTGATACCGTCGATAATAACCAGCGGTTGTGCCGTAGAGAGACTGCTTTTTATAGATAGTTGTGTCAGTGAGCTTGACGTTTGATCAGGAACGGCTGGCTTTTGTAGATTCATAGCTGGTCTGTCATCGGAGATCGTGACATCGGTTCGCGGTGTATTCGCTGCTGGCGCATCGCCAACTTCGATTTCCAAAACGCCGTTTTTCCCCTTATCGCCATATGCTACCAGTGCATAATCGTCTTTTAAAACCTTTACGCTTTTGATGTTAGCCGTATTGACTTTGGCAAGGTCGCTCGTACTCATCACTTTCCCGTTCACGATCATTAAAGGTTTTTTACCATCATTTGTTTTGAGAACAAGGCCGGATTTGGAAGTGCCTTTGTTTGCACCAGTTTCATCTTCAATCTGAAAGTTGATGGGCAGGTTATACCTTACATTTACAGGGATACCGCCCTGTTTTCCGGGTTCCCATTTTGGGAATTGAGACAAAACTCTGATCGCTTCCTCATCGCAGCCATATCCAAGCCCTTTCAACACCTGAATATCAGCTATTTCGCCATTTTCTGTTACAACAAAGGAAAGGAATACCCTTCCGGTTATGTTTGATTTCACCGCCTTCTCAGGATATTTTAAATGATCACCAAGGAATTTAAACATCGCCTTATTTCCTCCTGGGAATTTGGGTTGCTCTTCAACGACTGTGAAGATCTTCTTATCAGCAATTGCTTCCTTACCCAATGCTTTTCTTTCCGCGATGGGCTGGTCATTTTCCTTGCGTTCACAACCGGCGATGATTAAAGCCGCAAAACCAATGAGACTAAATGCGATCAAATAAGTACTCAATAACCATTTCGAAGTTCTGTGTTTGTAGATCATCTGGATTCGGCTTTTGATTTGTGATGGTTTGAAAAAATGATTGGTAAGGGAAGCAACGGGTGCGTGAAGAGCGTAGGCAACCAAAAATTTTGCATAATGTTCCCGATTTGGAGCTTGTTCATCAGCGAGAAACTCGTGTACTTCCTGAAAAGAGCGCTTGTAAAGCGGCAACACTGGATTGAACCAAAAGACAACCTTCATCACCTCGGTAAACAAAATATCTAAACTATGCCACTGATGAGTATGCACCATTTCGTGCCTTAGAATCGAATCAAAGTGGTTTTCGTAGTCACTTCTATTGATTACGATCCATTTTAGGAATGAGAATGATCCAATGTGATTGGAATCGATCAGCACCACTTTACAGTCATCTAAGTCAATGATTTCACCTGCATTCAAAAATTTTTTCAGTTGCAGGATATGGTAAGCCAAGTGATAAGTTGCAATCGAAAAACCGATTCCGTAAATAAGCCAGATTATCTGAGGCCAGGTCATCAGTGGCTTTTCAACATTTTCCGTTGGCGCAAATGTGAAATCGGCGGCTGTAATTTCATAGTTCACCGGAAGCGTTGGAGCAGTTTCCGGATAAATAATGAGAGGCAATGTAAATGCAATGCATAAGGACCCGAGAAGATAAAAGCGGTTCCATTTAAAAAAAGTATGGTTACGCAACATGAGCCAGTAACAGGCGTAAAGCATAATCCAATACAAATTAACCTTGCCGAAATAGATTAAAGTATCCATGGCTAACAGATTTTATTGGTCGTTTTTATGATCATTGATGAGTTTCATAATTTCATCCAAATCCTTGGTTTTGAGATCATTGTCTTTCACGAAGAATGAAACCAGATTGGGGAGAGAGTTGTCAAAATAATTGACCATCAACTGTTTCATCTCGTAACGCTTATATTCTTCCTCGCTGATCAAAGGGAAATATTCGTGGGTTTTTCCGTAGGCGGTGTAACCTACAACCTCCTTTTTCTCTAAAATCCGGATGATCGTGGAAACTGTATTGTAGGCAGGCTTGGGTTCCGGAATCTCAGCCAGTATATCTTTTACAAAGGCTTTTTGGAGGTGCCAGAGTATCCTCATTATTTCTTCTTCAGCGCGGGTAAGCGTGCGAATATCCATATTAATTGATCTTTTAGTACTAAATAAACCGGTAAATCAAAGTTAATACTATTTACTTAGTTTCAAAACTATTTTATTAGTTATTAAGCAAATAAAAAACGGCGAAGGATGATTCGCCGTTTTCTGAGTTGACTTAGTTAGGTATAGTTTATGCAAATTCAGATCCTTTGTCTTTAAGGTATTTTCCAACGTTACAAATAATTCCATCCAAGATGATCACATCCTGGTTCCAATCCAGTACCTGCCAGTCTGAACCTGAGGTCGCGATCATCACTTTCTTAGGCTCAGTTGAAAACCAAATCACTTTTTCAGCACCAAAATCCAGGAGTTTCTTGGTTTTCAGGGTTATGTAACTGTTTTCAGAATATTCTTTGGTCTCGATGTTTGTGTCAACCTCGATGCAAATTTTGGGAGTTACCGATATATACTTTTTATTAATCAACTCTATCGGGAGTTGATTGTTTTCAAAAATCAGAATGTCGCCTGCAAGGTTATTCTTCCTATCCAGATGAAGTCCAGCTTCATTGGTCAAAAAGGTATATTGATTCTCATCCAAATGTCTGACAATGATTGTGAGCAGATATGTAATAATAAATGCTTGTAGCGAGCTGGTTCCCAATATGTCGTCAATTGTCCGGGTTCTGTTCAATACATCACGATAACCTTTCCGATAGTAAGGTTTGCCGTCTATTATTTCATGAATCAAAACGTTGGGTACATTCTTCGCAGAGGCTTTTGGAAAAACATTGCTCGGAACTGGTGAAGCTATCATGGTGGTGATCCGTTTGCTTAGTATCAAATATAATCAATTTTGATTTTCCGTATTTCTTATTTTTCCTGCGGTAGAATATCAATTTTCTAACGGTAAAATATCTGAAAACCAAGAAGCAGCAAGGGGATACCCTGCTGCTTCCTGAAATAAAATGCTATATTCTTTTTACTCAACCACACTCAATTTCACTGTATTCGTTTTGCGTTGCCGCGAAACAGGCATACTGAGGGTGTTGATAAATACATCGCCTTTTTGCAATTCTCCTTTTTCAACCAGGAAAAGCTTAATATCCTCGATTAGATCATCCGTGGATACGCCCTGATCACGATCGTAAAAGAATACTTTGGTGCCCCAATACAATGCAAGCTGGTTCATAAGCACTTTATTGGAAGTGAAAATCAGTAAATTGGCTTTTGGACGGTGATGGGATAATCTGAAGGAAGTGTAGCCAGAGCGCGTAATCCCAATAATCGCAGCGGCTTGCGTATCACGAGCAAGACGACAGGCGCTCATCACAACATTATCGTTCAGCTTATAAGTACCGGAATTTTCATTTACAAAGGCATGGTGTTTAAAATATATGCTGTTAGTAGAAGATTCCACCTTTTCAATCGTACGTGTCATACTTTCTACGGCTAGCAGCGGATACATACCTGAGGCAGTTTCAGCACTTAACATTACTGCATCAGCGCCGTCCAAAACGGAGTTAGCAACATCATTTAGTTCCGCACGGGTTGCGCGCGGACTTTCGATCATGCTTTCCAGCATTTGAGTTGCCACAATGACCGGTTTCCCTGCCTTATTGCATTTGTCGACGATCATTTTCTGGATCATCGGAACTTCCTCTGCGGGAAGTTCTACTCCCAAGTCACCACGAGCTACCATTATCGCATCAGTAGCTTCAATGATTTCATCAATATTCAATATCGCCTCCGGCTTTTCTATCTTGGCAACGAGCCGCGCCGTTTTACCCTTGCTGGTAATATATTCTTTTATTTTTATGATTTCAGCAGCCGTACGAACAAAAGACAATGCGACCCATTCCACGTTATGTTCAAGGCCAAAATCCAGATCTTCATAATCCTTGGTAGTTACTGATGGCATGGAAACTCTGGTATTGGGAAGGTTTACGCCTTTTTTTGATTTGAGATAACCCCCATAAATCACCTCCGTAACCACGTCGGTTCCGTCCATTCCGGTAACCAGTACTTCCAGCTTTCCGTCATCCATCAAAATACGATCGCCAATTTTTACATCATTATACATGCCGTCGTAGGGCGTACTAACCTTTTCGGCTGTTCCCAGAACTTCGGTATTAGATAAGATCAGTTTTTTACCCGCTTCAATTAAAACACCTTCCTTATCGGCGACAAGACCAATCCGGATTTTTGGGCCTTGTAAATCCTGCAAAATCGCAAGGTTCAGACCATATTCTTCATTGATTTCGCGAATGGTAGTTAATCTTGCAAGGTGATCGGCGTGCGTGCCGTGGGAGAAATTAAGCCGAAAAACGTTGACTCCGGCTTTTGCCAATGCATATAATGTTTCTTTCGTTTCAGAGGCGGGGCCTACGGTTGCAACAATTCTTGTTTTTTTGGAAGACATAGATGAGTACGCAGTAAGTAATGGTTTTTAGAAACAATCCACATCGATGACAACCTGGATGCTTTTTAATGTCTTATCGGTCAATGTGTCAATTACCTTTTCCTGAATAAATGACTTAGCCGCCTTAAAATTAATCTTTTCTCGTTCAAGTTTGATGAGAATATCGAACAAAAACTGATTTCTTACTCTTTCAACCAAAGGTGGTTGAGGTCCTAAAATCCGGCTTGCACCCAGATTAGACGTTAATTTTTCCGCTAAAATCTTAGCAGCTCTTTCCGAAGTTGCCTCATCTGGATGCTTGACGGTGACCTTTATTAATCTGGTAAATGGCGGATAACTGAACTTTTCACGCTCCACGATCTCAGATTCATACATTCCTTCATAATCATTTGTAACGATCCGTTCGAGGAGCTTCTGCGATGGGTTAGCAGTTTGGATCAGAACTATACCGGGCTTATCGGCACGCCTTCCTGCCCGGCCACTTACCTGGGTCAGCATTTGAAAGGCACGTTCAGATGCACGGAATTCAGGGAAATGAATGATCCTGTCTGCGTCAAAAATGCCAACCATGCTGACATTATCAAAATCAAGCCCTTTACTAACCATTTGTGTGCCCACCAGAATGTCAATCCCACCCTCCTCAAATTCCTGAATGATCTGCTGATAAGCATTTTTCGCGCGGGTAGTATCAAGGTCCATACGCTGAACCCTTGCCTCGGGAAACATTAGATGTAGCTCATCTTCAATCTTTTCTGTGCCGAAACCCATTGTTTTTACTTTGGGCGAACCACAATTCGGGCAGGTCCTTGGCACTTCCTCTTTATGCCCGCAATAATGACAGCGCAATTCCTTAACCTTCATGTGGTAAGTAAGACTTACATCGCAATTGGGACATTCAGAAATCCAGGAGCATTCCTCACATTGCAGATAAGGAGAATATCCGCGTCGGTTTTGAAATAGAATAGTCTGCTCTTTGTGGTTAAGATTATGTTTTAAATGCTGGATGAGCACAGATGAAAATTCATTTTTCATCTGTTTTTGTTTTTTTTCTTTTTTCGTATCAATCAGTTCAAAAGTAGGCAAAGCCGCATTTCCAAAACGCTCCTTCATTTCCACCAGCCCATATCTCCCGCTTTTGGCGTGATAGTAACTTTCCAGAGAAGGGGTCGCAGATCCCAGCAATGTTTTTCCTTTATGCATATATGACATGATCACTGCCACATCACGGGCATTGTAACGTGGGGCTGGGTCGTGCTGCTTGTAGGAAGTTTCGTGCTCTTCATCCACAATGATTAATCCGAGGTTATCAAACGGAAGAAATATGGCGGACCTCACGCCAACTACAAATTGGAACTTCCCGTCCAATATCCCCTTCCAAACTTCGACACGCTCATTGTCAGAAAATTTGGAGTGGTAAATACCCATTACATCTCCGAAAACCTTCCTTAACCTGATCACAATCTGGGTAGTAAGGGCAATTTCAGGCAGGAGAAACAATACCTGAGAGCCGCTTCCTAAAACCTGCTTGATCAATTCGATATAAACCTCAGTCTTGCCGCTTCCAGTGATTCCATGAAGCAAAACAACTTCTTTTTCTGCCAACAAGTCCTGGATCTGTCTTGAAGCCTCTTTTTGGGATTCTGATAGTGTTATATTGGCCATGTTACCGGCTGGAATGTCCTCAAATCGAGAGACAAAAATTTCGAACTGCTCAAAAATGCCTTTTTTAATAAGGGTATTTAGTGATGCATCCGAGATCCCTTCATCCACGGCAAAAATGGCTTTATCTAGTCCTTTTTGGTTCAGTTCCGGATTGTTATAAACTGGAATGTAACTCAGGTATTTTAGCAGGATATCCTGCTGCTTCTGTGTTTTTTCCAACGACGCGGCAAGCTTGGAAAGAGCCTCTTGGGTAATGTATGAAGCGGTAAGCCTTATTTTTTTGACTACTTTTGGCTTGTACCTTTCTTTAACTTCTTCATAAAGAATGACAGCGCGTTTGCCAACCAATGACTTAATGATCGAAGTAATGTTCGATTTTTGCAACAACCTCTCTACTTCTTCGTAGGATAGGGTTTGATGTCTCTTAATTTCCTCAATGACAATCCTTTCCTGATCGGTCAGCAAGTCTTCGTACTCAAATTCCGGGTTAAGTTGTATTCTCGACTGACTGGTGATTTTGAGGCCGGCTGGCAGTGCAACATTAAGTACTTCGCCGATGTTGCATAAATAATATTCTGCGACCCAATTAAAGAGTTCAAGCTGCTTCGCAGTTACAATCGGCTGATCGTCAAGCAATTCCAAAATATACTTTGCCTGGTATTTAACCGGAGGATTCGGATGAATCCTGGCGACAACTGCCGTAATAACCCTTTTTTGCCCAAATTGAACAATCACCCTGGCACCCACTTTGATCAATTCGCTCATTTCCCTGGGCACCCTATACGTAAACAATGCAGGAACCGGGACCGGCAAAATCAAATCAGCGAATAAAGTGGTTTCTTCCTCGAAAAAGGAGGTCATTGATTGTGTGATAAGTTCATCTCTTGGGTTTAAAAAAGATTTTCGTCTTTTTTGGGTGCTTTCGAGTATCAAATACGGCCAGCAATGCGATCCGATCTAGATAGATTTTATAGATCAAAAAGTTGTGTTTTGTTATTAACGCTTCACGAACAGAGTTCTTTTGAGAGATTTGTCTATATATGCGGGGATGTTTGGCAATTAAAGCCAGTAGTTTCTCTGTCCTCTCGACAAAGGCTTTTGTAACTTGTTCACTCCAAGTTTCTTCAAGGTAAGCGATAATGTCGTGAAAATTATCAAGTGCGCGTGGCGACCAAATAATCTCTAAAGCCATTTTTTGTAAGTTTCTCTGGCAATATTATGGGGTATGCCCTTACCAGCATCTACTTGCCTGATAGATTCCTCAACATCCGAAATCACCTTTTCCGGTAGATCATTCCAATTGCCAGTCTCATCAACAGTTTCAAAAATTAATTTAATAGCATCAATAATGCTTTCGTTGTCGGTATCCAACAACCGCTTCGCCAGCTCGATCTTTTCAGTCTGAATATCCATAGTCAAATTTACACTTTTGAATTTTAGTTACAATCAACCAATCAGCCCAACTTCCAGCGTAGCTGCATTCTCCCAGCCTACCATTGCATTAAAAAGTCTGATTTTGTGGTACGTCAAAATCTCGTTCTCCGAAATATCCCTTTCCTCAACAACCCCCGAATCCAGCAGAAAAGCCCTTTGCGTTCCAGGCAGGAGGTAAGTCGATGGCGTAAACCATTTCGCCCCGTCGAAAAAAGCGACATTGCAATAAAAGGAGTCAGTTACCATTCCATCTTTAATGATCAGGACTTCATCGGCGTCTTCGCGCTGCGCAAATAAGGTGTTTAGCTCGTCGCGATCATTGTATTTATAGGTATAGTCAATGGTATCATCATAAACCTTCCGGATTTTCCGGATTGCTCTGGGAGCGTAAGGTTCCCATTTAATGTTATCGATCTCTTTACCGTAGGCAATTCTGCATTTATGTAGCTCATTTTCAATACAGTCGGGAAGGATAATCATTTCGGATAGGTTCCAGTAATCCGTAAAACCCCAAAGTTCCTTTCTCGTTTTGTTTAACCTTGCTTCGTGGTAATCCAGATGTTTAAATTCACGGTTTTCAACGCGGATTGTTTCAATACACAGTGTGTGGGACATGGCTGAAAGGAAGGTAAACTTTATCAATTAATTCCTGATACTCATTTTGTGCATTGCTGAGCGCGGTGATTCCGCCGCCACTTTTAAAAATAAGACTGTCCTGCTGATTTTCGATAAACCGTATCATCACGGCACTTTCAAAATTTTCACCATCAAAATAACCCATCACACCGGTGTAATAACCCCTGTCATAGCCCTCCGCTTCCTCAATGATTTTCAATGTACTCGGTTTTGGAGCCCCGGTTATGGAACCAGCCGGCAGCAGCCTCAAAAGCAGATCTCCATATTTGCCTCGAAAACTTTCTGGTAAAATACCCGAAATTTCGGAGCTGACCTGCAAAAGTGTTTTATCATTTGTCTCAATCCTGTCGATATACCGATATTTTTCAACCCAAACCTTTTCTGCAACCATGCTCAGGTCATTTCGGATCAAATCGACAATCGTAGCATGTTCAGCGGCTTCCTTAAGATCCGACATAATCACTTGTTCCGCATTCGGTATCGACGCGTCGATGGTACCTTTCATTGGGAAGCTGGAAATGCGGTTTCCATTAATCCTGACGAAGATTTCCGGAGAAAAACAGACAAAATCATTTTTATACCAAAGCCTGTAAAGTGCTTCACTATTTGTATAAATCTCGCTAAGGGTAAGATTTGTGCTAATTGCTGTTGGAACTGAAAGATTAACCAAAAAGGAATTTCCAGCCTTCAGGTTTCTGATCACATAATCAAATTTGATCTGATATTCCTCAAATGAGATAGGTCTTCTATGGAAATAATAGTCCTGAGAAAGCTCTTCTTTTGCTAGTAAATAGTGATTTGTGAACCCATTGAAATCAAATTGAATGGAAGTCGGATCAACATCTTCCAATTTCCAGGCAATTGGATTTTCAAATTTATAGTCCACGAAAAACAGAAAAGGGGTATTCGATTTTCCCCATTCGTTCAGATTACCAACAAAATTGTGGACGGTATCTTTCAAACTAAAAGATTATAATTGAACAATTTCAACAGTTAGCTAATTTACAAAGTTCAGAAACCAATATCTAAATTAGAGAGTTAAAAGAGGTACAAGGAAGCTTTAATACCGACTGCCAAAGCCGATAGCCATTAAAAAAATGCACATATACGACGTTATTATCATTGGGGGAGGGCCTTGCGGACTTGCTATGGGTGTGGAAGTTGCAAAAAGTGGTTTAGACTACCTGATCCTTGAAAAGGGAAATCTTACCGAATCCATTCGCCGCTATCCGCTACGGATGAAATTTTTCTCAACTGCGGAAAATATTGAGATTGGAGGCATTCCGTTTGCGATTTCGGATGTAAAGGCAAATCGAAATGAAGCATTGCAGTATTATCGGAAAGTAGCATGTTACTTCCACCTTAATTTCAAGCTTTTTATTGATGTAGACCGTGCAGAAAAGCAGGCCGATGGTACATTCCTGACTTATTCGAATGATGGACAAATCTTTCAGTCAAAAAATGTGGTACTGGCAACAGGCTATTTTGATGTGCCCAGAATGCTGAATGTGTCCGGAGAAAATCTTCCGCATGTTTCACATTACTATGATGAGCCGTTCAGATACTCGTATACGAATGTGGTTTTGGTGGGAGGTTCCAATTCATCTGTGGAGGCGGCATTGGAATTGTACCGCCACGATGCAAATGTGACCATAGTTCACAAGGAAGCCGATTTTCGGACCAAAGTGAAATATTGGCTGGTGCCGGATGTGAAAAATCGGGTGAAGGAAGGGAAAATCCACACGCGTTTTAATAGCATTACCCAAGCCATTGAGCCGGGAAGAATTCAGATCAAGAATATTGAAAACGGTGAAACAGAGTGGCTTCCCGCTGATTTTGTATTTCTGCTGGTAGGTTACCTGCCCGATGAACATTTAATCGCAAGATGCGGAGTTGAACTCGATCCAGTTACCAAAGTGCCGACTTTTGATCCCGATACTTTCGAAACCAACGTGACCGGCTTATATCTTTGCGGTACAGTAATGGCTGGCGTTTTTACTGAAAAAGTATTTATAGAAAACGGCCGCGACCATGCGGCTGCCATTGCGGATCATTTGTCAGGTAGGGAAATTCGGAAAGTAAAAGAACTGATTGACAGGATATGAGCTGCCGTCATTCCTCTACTAATGCCAATTTTCTCTTTTTCTTTTTCATGGATACACGTTCAATTTTACCAACCAATCCATTTGCCCCGACTCCGTAACCGACATTTCCAGCAAAACTGAGCGAGTGAAATCCTTCTTTTCCGAGTTTACGCCAGGATTTGCCCTTATCGATGGAAACACTTGTTCCCGAAGGGCCGCTGGCAATCAATGCATAATCATCCCAACGTAATTCAGTTTCTCCTGTCCAGACGGCGTCCGTTTTGTGGTAAAGGGCTACAACTTCTTTAAGTCCGCCTGGTTTTGTCATACCCGTAAGTTGCCAGGTCACACCGCCGTCTTTGGTCATTAATACATTTTGTGTTGAATCAACAGTCTTTTTATAATCTCCACCCACCGCCATTCCGTGTTTTTTTGACCAAAATCTTAAACCAAAAATGCCACTCGTCGGGCCGGCTGGCAAAGGTGTGGATGATACTTGCCAGGACTGTCCATAATCCTCGGATCTGAAAACGCGGGCCATTTTGCTTCCACCAGTTCCAATGTAGACATGACCCTTCCCATTTGTTAAAATAGAAGTACCGCTTGCGGCAAAGCAGGCCTCTCCCGGCTCGGCCACCGGTCGCTTTTCCAAGGGTTGCTCTTCCCAGTTTTTGCCGCCGTCATTGGTAGTGATGATAAACAATCTGCCTTGTATCGGATCTCCCAGACAAATGCCTTTATTTTTGTCCCAAAAGTCGATTCCATCCAGAAAAACCCCATTTTGTGTAGTTTGGTACACAAGCTTCCAGCTCTCTCCTCCGTCCTCAGTACGGTAAATTTTGGCCTTGTCGCTTTCCGAAGGACCCGCGCTCATAGCGATTGCCGTTTGCCTATTAAAAACATGAATATCACGAAAATCAAGTGAGTCGGCGCCCGATACCTTATAGGTTGACCAGGTTTTTCCGCCATTAAGTGTTTTGAGAATGGTACCTTTTGAACCGCCAATCCAACAAATGCTTGGCGTAATGGCATGAACGGCCCGCATATGAATAGCAGGCTTTATAGTGTAGATTGTCCATTGGGCAAAAGTCGACGAGGGGATGGTTATGCCGAATAACACTAACAGACAACCAAACATCCTTAAGTAAATCAAGTTGGACTTTTTCCGGTAAATTGGCACAATATTTTTGTTGTAAGCAGTTCAATTCATTTAATCACAAAATAAGAAATTCATATGAACAAGAATCAAAAATTTTTGATCGCTTCAATTGGTGCTCTGATCACAGGCATTGCAATTGGTCTGTTGGTTGCCCCGAAAAACGGAAAGGATACTCGCAAATTAATTAAAAATAGGGCTAACGATCTTGGTGGCAACGCGAAAGATAAATATGAAAAAAGCCTTGAAGAGTTGTCTGTTTTGGCTGATAAACTGAAAGAGGGATTTTTGAAAAACGTGAATACTGTAAAAGACAAGGCTACTACGGTTGCTGAGAATGTGAACGATAAAGTTCGCGGTGTAGTAAACAACAATGCTTAGTAGTAAATATTAGGAATTTCTAAGGGCTGCTTTTTAGACGGGGCAGCCCTTTTTATATGTCTTTACTTTGGAATATCGCCAATGATTTCCTTGATTAATTTATCGATATCAGCGGTGAAGCTCTTACTTTTTTCAGGGATAATTCCGCTGCCGCCACCTTGCCACACCATTTTGTTATTAGCAGCGTCCACCAGGTCGATCATCAAAGTCCCTTCGCGGTACTTCCCAATGACAACTTCTTCGCTTTTCCAGGAATACCTACGTTGGCCCATATACCTGGGCAATCCTTCGGTCCTAAAATCAGTTTGTCGGGTTTGCAATTGATCTTTTACCGAAAGCGCAATGTTGATTTTCAGGTTTGCGTCCCGGGCTTCATCCAAACCTCTCGCCTGCAGGTTCTCGGCTATGGCATTTTTGATAATACCAACGTTCGTTTCAAAATTTTCAGGAATTGTGTCGCCGTGGGCTTCAATGTCATAAAAGCCAAAGGTAGAATAATCAGAAAGTCGGAAATTAACTTCCTTTTGCGGTTTTAAGATCTTGTAAGAAGCGCTGCAATTAAAAAGCAGAAAGCAGGAAAACAGCAAAAGTGGGCGCAAGGAATTTTTCATATTGAAATAATTAAAGGATTAACCGATAACACTTCCTAATTCTTTCGCAGCAGCCATGCTGATGCTTTTGTAATGCATGAACTCAGTCATGATGGATTCCTGTTCTTCGCCAGTATTTGCATGAACTGCCTGTTGCAGACATACCTTCATTTTTTCCTCAATAAAAGCCTTTTTAAGCCTTAGAATGTTGTTGAAAGACGTTTTGTCGAGCACATCAATTTCTAAAGGAACGTCAATGTGATGTTTGTCCTTCCATAAATCGCTTAATTCATGTCTGACAGTCAACCACTCTATCGTTTGATCACGGATTTCTGATTCATGGTGATTTAAAAAATAGTCAGTTGGCAAAACGTGATTCCTACCGAAATTTTCACGGAACAATGTCAGCAAATGATGAAAAATGGGGTCTTTGAAATCAATACCATCTATTTGACCCAATACATATTGGCATACGCTAATGGTAGGTTCAAGTTCTTTGGTTCCGTAAACAACCAGCAGTTTTACAAAGGCTTCTTCCTGATAATGCAGCCTACTTCTTGGCGGCGCTTCTGCAAAATCATTTTCCAGCGGGAAAAAATCGGCAGAAATTTCAGCATTCTGCCGGGATTCATCATTCGAAAACGACCCAAGATCCTTCGGGCCCTCTGGGGATGATATTTCGGATGGTTGCCGTCTATCCTGGCTTTTTTGAGTCTGAAGTTTTCTGAGTTGTTTATTCCCTTCCGTTATTAGCATTTGCTCATCCACCTTCATCATTTCTGACGTCCTGTGGAAAAATACCTGCCGTTTAATGGCATCCGGTATTTTGACAATACTGTTAACAACATCTCCAATCACCGCTGCCTGTCTGAATGGATCGTTGCCTGCATCCGCCAATAGAATCTCTGTTTTGAACGAGATAAAATCCTTGGAAGCCTTTTTTAAATGCACTTTGAACGCTTCCGCACCAACCTTCCGCACGAAACTGTCCGGGTCGTCACCATCGGGAAAAAGAACGACATTGACATTCAAACCTTCCTCCAATACCAAGTCGAGACCGCGCAATGCGGCCTTAATTCCAGCAATATCGCCATCGTACAGAATGGTAACATTGGGCGTGAACCGGCCGATCAAACGTATCTGCTCTACCGTAAGCGAGGTCCCCGAGGAAGCAACCACATTCTCGATCCCAGCCTGGTGCAGCGATATTACATCTGTGTAGCCTTCCACCAGATAGCAATGATCCAGCTGGCGGATTGCGTTTTTAGCCTGAAATATGCCGTAGAGAACGTCACTTTTATGATATACATCGGTTTCAGGCGAATTTAAATATTTTGGCTGATTCGCCCCCTTTTGGTTTGCGTTAGCCTTGTCAGATTTTAGGATCCGGGCACCAAAAGCGATTACCTTACCGGATACATGGTGTATAGGAAAAATGACCCGCCCCCTGAACCGGTCGTAACCTGTTGTCTGGCGATCTCCCGGACGGCTTCCTTCTCTGTGGATAAGTAAGCCGGCTTTCTCCAATATCTCGGGCGAATAACCCTTCTCCAGTGCCTCTCGTATAAACGAATCCCAGGTATCGAGGCTATAACCGAGCTCGAACTTCTTACGAATCTCATTCGTAAATCCACGTTCCCGAAAATAGCTTAGCCCGACGGCCTGGCCTTCTTCACTATCTTCTAATTGCTGGCGATAGAAGTTCTTTGCGAAATTTAAAATGATATACAGACTTTCCCGCTCGTTCTGGCGGATAGTCTCTTCATCGGTTAATTCTTCCTCTTGGATTTCAATGTTGTACTTTCCAGCCAGATAACGCAACGCTTCTCCATAACCGATGCCATCAATATCCATTACGAATTTGATAGAATCTCCTCCTGCCCCGCAGCCAAAGCATTTATAGATTTGCCGGGAGGGGTTTACATTGAAGGAAGGAGTCTTTTCATTGTGAAAAGGGCAGCAGGCAGAATAATTTGCTCCCTTTTTTTTGAGTGATACAAAATCCCCCACCACTTCCACGATATCGGCAGTCTGCTTGATGCGTTCAACGGTTTCGGGATTAATGCGCATGTTTCGTCGGTCAGTTTACACGTTCGCGGAGTTTTATCGGACCCTCTTTGGTATTTTTGTCAAGCTTCATGTTCAGCAATTCCACGAGGAAGGAGAATGCCATTGCGAAATACGCATACCCTTTTGGGATTTCATAGTGAAAAGCTTCGGCTACCAGCAGGGTACCAATCATCAACAAAAAAGACAATGCTAAAATTTTGATGGACGGATGATTATTTACAAAATCCCCGATTTTGCTTGCGAATGCAATCATGATCAAAGTTGAGGCAACGACAGCCGCGATCATGATAGGTATCTCTTTTACCAGGCCAACCGCGGTAAGTACCGAGTCAAAAGAAAAAATAATGTTGAGTAGTGCTATCTGAACCAATGCGCCTCCAAAGGTTATCGTTGCCTTGGAGGATTTTTCTCCGGATGGTAAGTCCTCAGTCTCACCTTCCAGCTTATGGTGAATTTCTTTTGTGGTACTATAAAGCAGGAAAAGTCCTCCTCCGAGTAAGATTAGGTCACGGCCACTAAAACCATGTCCCCAGAGTGTAAGCAGATCCTGTTTCAAACCGATGACCCAGGAAATTGCAAAAAGCAGGGCTACTCGAAGTACTAATGCAATAAGCAATCCTTGATTCTGTGCTTTTTTTCGTTGAGATGCTGGAAGTTTTCCGGCGACAATGGTAATAAAAATGATATTATCAATGCCGAGAACAACCTCTAATAAAGTTAGCGTTAATAAACTTATCAATGCATCCGTCGTAAAAAACGCTTCCATGAATAAAAGTTATGATGAATATTTTTCTGCGAAAGTAATCAGGTATGATAGTTTGACCAATAATTAAATAATATTTTCGTAAATTTGATGCCCTGGCTTCTTACACCCGGGCAGGACTTTAGAATTGTCCATTATTTTCTTACTAGAATTTAGAAATTCACAATCGAAAGTTTTTTTCTAATTACTTTAGTTTGTTATTTTGCGATATTGAAACTTAGTTTAGGAATTATCAAACGAGATATATAGATATTAAAAATATAGTGTGTGTATAGTGTGAAACAGGGCATGGAAATTTTTCTATGCCTTTGTTTTTTTCGGACAGTTCACATCACATACCTCGTTTTTGTCCAGGTACTTTTTGTCCAGGTACAAATTATATAAGGAAATAAGATCATCCACCGGGTCGGCGTATATCATCTGAGGAGCTTCTCTATCTAACAAATTCCCTGCCAGTACAATAGCATCCCGAAAATCAACTTTCATAATATCCCTAAAAAGCCAGCAGAAAGCTGGTCGCTCCACAGAATCGGATGCAAATATTGGAACATTTGCCTCCATCGCTTCATGGATAGACAATGATACCCCGTCGGTTGTAGTATTACGGATGAAGGCGTCCGAAATACGAAGAATGCACCGGAAATCATGAGCATACGTTACGAAAAGAACATTGGAAGGGACATTTTCAAATGTGCTCTTCATGTACTTCTCATAATTTTTCGAAGGGTCGGATATGATTAGTGCAACATCCGGTTCGCTTTTGACACGTCGGATTATATCAGATATTCCATAAGTTTCACTCCCATTTCGATCGAAAGCCAGGTTCCAGGCATTGGTACAAAGGATTATTTGATAACTTTTGATAAATGTGGTCAGGACAAAAAGTTGCTGCTCGCTTAATTCTGGAACGTCAGCTGACGATATAAATGTGGAGATCCGCCTCGCATTTTTGTTAAGAAATATTGCTTTTTGAAAGCTCCCCGCATTTTGAACAACCGGCACGGACGCTAGCCACGCGGACATGCTTACCATCCAATTTCCAAATATCCCATAGCGTCCCCAGTTTCCATGGTATGTGATGATCAACTTTTTGGCAAATATCTTGCAAAAAAGAGCGAAGATGAGCTGTTGATAGGGTTTGGATAGGTGCAGATGGATCACTTGATGGCGTACTATCTTTAAAATAATCACAAACCATTGGTCTCGTTCTAAGTCACAAAAGGAAAATCGCGTAAATTTTTTTTCTTTCAATCCCCTTACCAATCTGCTTATATGAACGGTAACCCCTCCAATTGGCGGCGGTATTTTTCCAACGATTAGTATTTTACGCATCATTGGCGGTTCTTTCCAAGACTTTGCTTTTTGCATAAAAATAATGGCAGAGCAAAAGCATAGGGGCGATGCAATTAATTGTTACGCTTTTGCCGGGAATGATGACAAAGACGGTTCCGACTGTGTGATTAAAAAGCAAGTAGAAGGTCAGGCTGATGGGCAGAAGTGCATATTTAACATTGATGCAGCTAATTTTTATGAGAGAAAATCCAAGACTTAAAAAAATGGAATACATATATACTATTCCGATAATGCCTTGTTCAGCTAATAATGTAAAAAATATGGAATGCGCTTCACGATACCCCGGGCCTAAGGTTTCAAAACTTCCAATTCCATGACCAAATAAAGGGCTTTGAAGAAACAGACCATATGCGATGGCATGAATTTCCGCACGACCGCTTGCTGTTTGTAATTTTTCAATTGCTGCGCTGATATTTTGAAAATCGCCAAACCGCAACCGCCAGAAATAAGCCAGATCCTGACGATCGGTAAAGTTTGCTAGCTCGGGAATGAAAACCAATGCGACTACTACGGCAAAAATCAGCCACCAGATTTGCTTTTGGCCCCTTATCAAAAGCAATGTGACAATGAGGTAGGGGATGATGATAAATACTGCACCTCTCGAAAATGAAAAAACCACTACGCCTAAAAAAATGAAAAGCATGAATAGGGTTGCGGGGAATGAAGCAATGCGTTGCCGACAATAAAGTAGTGTAAATGGCCAAAGTAAAATAAAATAAGCCATTGTGACATTGGTATCTGTAATATTCCTCGTTGCCAATAAGTTATCCGAGCCTTTATAATCCGCGGCCGCTATTACCAATCCAAAAGTTCCGAGACCCAGCATTGTAAATAGCAAACTTAGATAGCCTTCGATTTTAGCACAAAAGTCAGCATCATGCATTGCATGCGTGAAATACAGGAAATACATGGGCAACGTGATCAGGTACAGCAAAAAGCCTCCGATTACGATTTTGTGCAGATTGGGGGAGATCAGGAAATAGCAGAAGTTTCCGATGATCCAGGATACAAGAAACAAATTTTCACTTTGGGATAGCTTCGGATTTTTCCTGATAAAAAAGTAGAGAAAATAGAATACAAGCAACAAGAATGGAAGTAAGCGCCAGATCGAGTTTGCACCTGCCGTGAATGTGTACTTTTGAAACAAATGTAAGAATTGGGTAATGATTGGAATGCTGATGACGTGGAAAAGCTTATGCGCAGAAGATGAAAAAAGGGTTATACTGCAATAAGTATAAAAGGAAAGGACGACTAGCGATTGAAAAGGGCTTTCTCCAATGCGAAGCAACTCATCGAAGAATACGCTCAAAACAGATGTCAGCGATACAGATAGCAGCCATTTTTGTATTATTTCCCTGATCAATCCAGCCATTCTCCTATATATTTCATGGAGAATTCAACAGCGTCGGGTTTGGTTGTGTAAAGAATTGATTTGATGGCTTTTCGTAAATCCGGTTTAATGTAATTTTCATGCAGAATTTTATCAAGTGAATCAAACAAGTCGTTTTTACAAAATGCCACATCATCGACTGCTAGCTGATTTACAGGAACTTGATGGGAATAATCATAAAGTCGCCTTACCGAATGGCTCCAAGGCAAAATTTGATCGCCATCATAGGCAATGCTAATGACAGGTTTGTCGCAAGCAGCAGCATCCAGCCGAATCGTTGATGCGACTTGCACGCACACGTTACAGTTTTTTAGCATACGCGACAGAGAATCAAGATAATCCAATGGCGGCAGCCACTCCATGAACATTCTCGAAGCATCAGTTACGGGATTTTCCACATGCCAAATCCTGACTTTGCCTTCATGCAAATAAGGTTTATACAGTTCAAAGTTGTCGGCGGGATGGCATCTTACAATGAGAATGATATTTTCCCGGAGTTGCAGGTATTCTTGTAAGTGGTTGAAAATCAATTTTTGGTTGACAAAATGCTTAGCCGCGCTGGTTGCGAAAAAGATCACTTTGTCAGAAGGAGAGATGGCAAATTGGTTTCTGAATAATTGCTCTACCTCCATCTGATGCCCATCCCGAAAATGTAAATCGAATCTGGGAATGCCCGTTATGCAGATTTTCTCTTTTAATTTAAAAACTGAGTAAAATCGAATGAATTCATTGGCCATCAGTTGATTCCAAACTAGCAAGTAATCGTGTCGGGCATTGATGATGCCTTTGGAAGTAAGATTATCCCAGCTGATAATCATCCCCAACGCCTTTATGTTTTGTCTTTTTAAAAAATTCACAATGCTATTTTCTCTGATATCCAATGGGGACGAAGAAACTACGCCGTCAAAGTGATAGCTGCGCAACGATTTCGGGCTGGACAACCGAGATGAAAAAAGTATAATGAATTTCCTCAAAGGAATAAGCCCCAGCAGCGTTGCACTTCTGGTAAAAGCAAAAAATTTCAGAAAGCGTATCAATGCCCGAACTAAGACTGGTTGTTTTGAAATTTTGATTTCTTGGGTCTTAATGTCGTATGCAATGCAGAATAGCAGTTTTTCAACTTTTCGTAAGCATTTAATGATGCGAGTCTCATCCTGAACTCGAATATTCAACAACTTCACATTGATTTTGAAATACTCGTTTATCTGTAAAATTTCGTGCTGTCCAATCAATGTGGAAATAAGAGAGACCGCATATTTGTCAGCTAACTTTTTGAGCAGGCCGCTGTGTATCACATTAATTGCCGCAAAACTATTGGTGATCAAAATCAGAATTGATTTTTTAGAATGGTTTTCCATTTTTCCATGGCTATATGTGCGTTCTTCCAATCTTCGGGGGTATCGATATTTATATCAGGTTCATTGTCAGCAATAAAGCCTGCGATCGTCCCGCCTATTAATTTTCCCTGCATAATAAGAGAGGTCCTGGTAATGTAAATTTTCCCGTCCCTGTGAAAAGTGTCTGGCAAGTTTTGACGTCTGGAAATAAGCTTTTCGCCAGGGCCTACCATCTTAAGGGTCTTATCCTGGCATTCAAATGACCAATAGGGGTTAAATCGGTCTGGAATTTTTTGGACTGAAATGAGGCAATCGGCGTGCGAATGTATAATGTGCTTAATCGCATTGTCGATCAGATCGCAGCTTCGGAATGGTGAAGTAGGTTGAAGCAATACGACAAAATCAAAAGAGATTCCATGAGCCAGATAATGTAGCAGCGCATGTTTCACGACATCAATTGTTGGTGACGCATCTGTCGCTAGCTGCCTGGGACGGGTAAATGGGATCTCAATTCCGGTAAATTGTCTTGCAAAATTGAGCGTATCCAAATTGTCGCTGGAAACAATGATTTTGGTGAGCATTTTTGCCTGTAAAGCCGACTCAATGGTGTAAGCAATAAGCGGTTTGTCTCCAATCAATTTCATGTTTTTGTTCGATACACTTTTGGATCCCCCACGGGCTGGAATGATGGCAAGTATTCTTGGATTAATGTTCATTAGTAGGTTATTTTCTTTTCAAATGTGAGAGGTATCTCTGCAAGAATCTGTGCGATTTTGACACCTGCATGCCCATCTCCATACAGGAAATTGGGCGTGTAGCGACTTTGCGTTAGTTGATATTTAATGGCTGTGACAATGGAACCAGTCTCAGGTTCGGCATCCACCACATTTTTTCCCCTTTCCCTACCGGATTGCCTGCTTCCGATATTTACAGTAGGGACTCCGAGGCACGCGCCTTCGCGGATACCGGTACTCGAATTGCCGACCAGACAAGCACATTGATGAATGAGATGCAGGAAAGTCGCGTAAGGGATATTTTTGAAAAAGTGGACAGGTAAGTCTGGATTCCGTTCATGAAAGGTTCTGATACCTTTGGCTATTTCACAAGTTCCAGGATCGGAGTTGGGCCAAAACCATAAAGTTGGCATTCCTAACAATCGAACAGCTTCCAAAGTGCTGTCGATCTGAATTTTGGCGCATTCTGATTCGGACGTCACGGAATGCTGAAGTACCATTAAATAAGGATTGGAAAGATCGGGCTGCAAGCCGATGCCTCCGTACAAATAACAAGGATCAGAAACCGGTGCGGCAGTATTTAATGTTTCCAAAGCCAGATCAATGGAGGGGCAACCTGTTAAATGTACAGTTTCAGGTCGTTCACCCAGGCGGATTACTCGAGACCGGGCGTCTTTGGTTGCGACAAAGTGAATGTCTGCAAGTTTGGTGATGGCGTGCCTTACTTTTTCATCAATGTTACCTGTTACTTCTCCTCCCTGAATGTGGGCGAGCGGTATATTCATGTAACTGGCGGCAATGGCCGTCGACATGGTTTCAAACCGGTCGGCAATGGTTACAACGACATCGGGCCTAAGGTGATCAAAAATGGTAGCAAGCTCAATAATCCCCAATCCGGTTGTTTTTGCAGCAGACGTCCGGTACTCTGCTTCCAGGCAATTCGTGACGATCGCGGTGATTTCAAACCCGTCGCTCTCAATGTTCGATGCGACGTGGCCAAACTTATTTAGTAACGCACTTGCCATTACCACTAATTGAAGTTGCAGATTAGAATGCTCCTTTATCGCCGAAAGCAATGTTTTTGATCTGCTATAACTGGCTCTTGCAGAGACGACTACACAAATTTTTCGCATTAGGAAAAATGATTTTCAGTCAAAAAGTCCCACTGGTCGACATCTTTTGCCAATGCTTTTCCTAAGAGGTTCTTGTAACTTTTTACACAAACTCCATAACCTGCCGGCTTCTTGGATTCAAGATCTTCAACGGCTAATAAGTGCCCCATTTTAAGCGGTTTGTTTACCGCCAGAGACTTTCCGAAAATTGATTTCAAAGACCTGAAATCTGAAGGATCTGCTTTATTAATTGGATTGACTAAACCTATTTCAATCTGCCTGACTCCCTTTACAAGCTTATGTACCTGGTCAATAGTCAGGGAGGAGGAACTGTCAGGGCCAAACATTCTTTTATCGAAAGTGACATGAAATTCTAGCAGCCGAGCACCGAGACTTGCTGCCGCCAGACAAGCATAGATATCCCCGGAATGATCAGAAAAGCCTATTGGGATTTGATAGCGTTTGCTAAACTCGGCAATCATGTTCAATCCCCATTGGCGTGGCCTGGTTGGGTAGGCGGTTGTGCATTGCATTAACGCGAAGGAACAATGCTTGCTTTTCAGAAAATCCACTGCATAATCCAGATCAGGAAGTGAGCTCATACCTGAGGATAGGATGATGTTTTTGCCCAAATCTGATATTTTGTCCAAAATCAAAAAATCGTCAAGTTCCCCCGAACCAATTTTAATGGTAGCGACACCTATTTCATTAAGCGTTTCGACGGCCCGAACTGAAAATGGGCTTACTATGAAATCCAGTTTCCTCACTTCACAATGTTCTTTTAGCTCAACCCAATGCGTTTTTGAAAATTCCATTCTTTTCCAGTACGCCAATCTCGTGTCATCTTCATAGGAGAACGGGATCCGGAATGATTCATAAATGCTGCTTTCTGCTTCCGCAATGTGCATTTGGAACTTGATTGCATTTATTCCAGTATTGGCCAGCGCGTCGATATACGAGTGCGCGAGCCCCACACTTCCTTCATGCGCCTGCCCAATTTCTGCAATGATGTATATGTTCTTCATGAGGTTTTTGAATTAAGTTTTAGTTTTCTAATCTGCTTCATTAATGCATTTGGAGGTTTCTCAATATATCCGTAACTATATCTGTAATCAGGGAGCTGTCGGGTACCGTTTAGGATCAGATGCAATTTTGGCAACCGATTTTCTTTGAATATTTCGGCAACGTCTTCCAGTTGATCCTTGAATGTAAATTGCTGACGAATCACATAAAACGAAATATCTGCGTAGGAGCTAAGAAGCTGTGAATCAGTCACCAGACCAATTGGAGGAGTGTCGAAAATGATGTAGTCATACATTTTCTTGAATGCATGGATCATTTCCGCAACCTTGGCAAAGCACAAAATTTCTGCTGGATTTGGGGGCTCCTGACCTGAGGTAAGTATGTGAAAGGAGTAATCGCTCCCGGATACTTGAAGAAAATCTTCAATGTTCTGATTAGAGATAAGGTAGTCGGTGAACCCGGACTTTTTCAGGTTCAATGTCCCTGCCAATGTGGGTTTTCGAAGATCAAATTCAATGAGCAGAACTTTCTTGCCGGATAATGCAAGTGAAGCCGATAAATTGAGCGCAATGAATGACTTGCCTTCGCCGCCCATCCCCGATGTGATCAAAATTGTCTGACACTTTTGAGCGACAGCGATAAATAGAATATTGGTCCTAAAAATCCGGAACTGCTCGGCGACAATGCTACGTTTGTTGGAATGAAAGATTTCAGCGATAAAGTCATTTTGATGACTGATTTCTGCCAAAATGGGGACGTTGCAACTGTTGACAATTTCTGCCTTACTGCTTATTTTATTGTTAAAAAGAGCTCTGAGATGCTGTATAGCGATTGGTAATGCTAATCCGATCAGACCGGACATCATCAATACCAGTTGCTTGTTAGGCCTAACCGGAATTTTGTCTGCTTTTGGCAAATCAATTACCCTTGCATTGGCAATGGTTGAAGACCTTGAAATAGCAGTTTCAACGCGTTTTTTCAATAAATAGACATATAATTCCTGCTTCACTTGCTGTTGCCGCCAATAGTTAACTAGCATCCGTTCCTTGCCCGGGATTTGATTGATTTGACGGTGAAAACGTTCAGTAAATCGGTTCAATGCAATTATGCTAACTTTCAGCTCATTTTTTTGGGCAATAATTCCAGCTCGTAAGTCTGCTTTGAGGGTTACGATTTGTGAATCGAGTGGACGCATGGAAGGATGCGACTCGGAGACGGTCGCCAGTATTTTTTTACGCAACAATTGAATTTCATTGTATTTTTTCGCGAGATCGGTAAAGCTGTTTTCTTGCTGAAACAAAGAAGAAGGGACAGCATGCTCCGGATTTTCCGTAAGGTACTTTTCCAGAGACTCTATTATTTCCAATCTGATTGATTGTTGATTTGCTTCCTTCGCATATTGATCTGAATTATGAAGTAACAGACGCCCATTTTCCGCAATGTCTGTCAGGTGATTTCGACTGCGATACTGTTCTATATTTTTCTCTATTGCGCTCAATTCAGCTGTGACTTCATTGAGATTTTCGGTAATGTAAGCCAGTGTGCTGTCAGCAATTCTATTTTTGTCGTTTACGCTGGCCTGAGAGTAATTGATTATCAGCTGTTTCAGGATTGCCTCTCCTTTTACGGGGAGGATATCGGTAATGTTAATGTTGACAATGCTAGCCATTCTGTTGCTAGCAGATACCGATAACGCATTCGCAAAATTTTTCAGGATTTCATCTTTATCTCTGACTACAATGGAATATTTGTCGTCATGAGATGGTTCGAAACGCGTGCGGGTAAGTATTGCCAAGCCTTGCGGGAGAAGTAATGAATCTTTGAAGGTGCCCGTAAAGCTCTGATTTTGAGTTGATAGTGTGTAGGAGTTGATGCCAGATAATTCTATTTGATACGTAGCCGGAGTTAAAGAATACTCGGGTTGAAGCAAACGCAACCGAAAAGGAGACTTATCATAAATCTCGGTTGTTTTTAGGTGGCCGGTTGCGAAATATTGAACATGCAGTTGAAGGTCATCTATAACTTCTTCCAAAAGTGCACGGCTTTTCAGAATTTCAACCTCATTATCAACGCTACTCTTAATAGGTGATAGCCCGAGACCTTCGAGTAATGCTGCGTCTCCAAAGTCAGTCCCGCGTGAGTCGTCACGAATGAGCAGGGATGCACTGATCAGGTACTGAGGCGTTGTGTACCTGAGAATTAGATGAGCGATAAACAGAAGGGAGAGAAACGAAAAAATAAACCATAATCTGTTCTGCCAGGCTTCCTGCAAAATAGCAACGACTGGCAGACTTTCACGTCTGCCTTTGTGAGTTGCAACAATTTCTAAGTTTGATCCGCTCATTACATACTAGGAATGGTTAGTATGATTTAGACGGACAGTTGTAAATTAATTAACGCGTTTAGTGTAATTTTTTTTTAACCAAAAAATCCCTGCTTAGTCTTGCTGACATAAACAGGGATTGGAAGAAGATAACGCATTTTTTTTAGCCGAAATGCACTCGCACTTTTTTCAGCGCCGAGGCTACAACCTGATGCATATCGTAGTAACGATACTCTGCAAGCCGTCCGCCAAAAATCACATTTTCTTCCAAAGCAGCCAATGCCTTGTATTGATTAAAAACTCCAGTGTTCTTATCGTCATTTACCGGATAGTAAGGCTCAGCACCTTTCACCCATTCTTCGGGAAATTCGTGGGTGATAACTGTTTTCGGCTGTGTCCCAAACTCAAAATGTTTATGTTCAATGATCCTCGTAAACGGAGTTTCACCATCCGTGTAATTGACTACTGCATTGCCCTGATAGTTTTCCTGATCCAAAAGCTGATTCTCGAAGCGAAGGCCGCGGTACTCTAATTGTCCAAAACGAAAATCAAAGTATTCGTCGATTGGGCCGGTGTAAATTGTAGTTTCAGCCAGCGATGTTAATGCTTCACGCTCTTTAAAAAAATCAACACCCAGCCTTGTTTCAACATCTTTTAAAAGACCTTCGGTCAGCTTATTGTAACCGCCGATTGGAATCCCCTGATAACGGTCGTTAAAATAGTTGTTATCAAAAGTAAACCGTACTGGCAGCCGTTTAATAATAAATGCTGGCAGCTCAGTAGCTTTTCTGCCCCACTGTTTTTCGGTATAAGCCTTTATCAATTTCTGATAAATGTCGGTACCTACCAGAGAAATGGCCTGTTCTTCCAGATTTTTTGGATCTGTAATTCCGGCTTCCTCAACCTGTTCCCGGATTTTGGCCTTGGCCTCTTCCGGCGTTTTTACCTTCCACAACTGGTAGAATGTATTCATGTTAAAAGGAAGATTGTAGAGTTCTCCGTTAAAATTGGCAACGGGAGAGTTGGTATACCGGTTGAACTCGACAAAAGAATTCACATAATCCCAAACGTCTTTATCATTGGTGTGGAAAATGTGCGCCCCGTATTTGTGAACATTAATACCCTCAACGTTTTCACAATAGATATTCCCGCCCGTGTGCGCTCTACGGTCAATGACCAAGCATTTTTTTCCTCTTTTTGTCGCTTCGTGTGCAAAAACAGAACCCCAGAGCCCTGCACCTACAATTAGGTAATCGTATTCTTTCATTAAGCTGTTTTTCGATTATAATGTGGATTGTCAGTAAACGTAATAGTCAAACTATGACTGCTTTATAAAAGGAAAGGCTCCTTGCGGGGAGCCTTTCCTTTTATCTCATTCTCTTAATCACTATGGAAGAAGTTTCAATTCTACGCGACGGTTTTTCTGAAGACCTTCACGTCTTGCACTATCAGCGATTGGTTTGAATGATCCGAAGTAATCAACAATTACTTTGCTCGGGTCTGTCAAGCCTGCTTCGTTGATCAGGTAGTTTTTAACGGCATCAACCCGGCGACGTGAAAGTGCGATATTGTAACGGTCAGAAGCACGACGGTCAGTATGTCCGGCCAATTGCAGACGACAACCATTCAGATTCATCAACTTCGCCACATTTTTCAGCATTTCCTGCGCTTCTGGTTTGATGGTGTTTTTATCTGTATCGAAATTAACGTTTGCAAAAATTTCGCTGCAGGCTGCACCATTTTTGAGTGCATTTTTAACATATGCATCAAAATCAAGAACGCGACCACCACCATCTACAACGCTTCCTGCAGGCGAATTAGGCTCTTTATCAAAGAAGTCAGAAACTCCATCACCATCTGTATCAAGCAACAATCTTGGATCGATGTCTTTTGGACGATTGGCTTTTGCCACAGAGTCCATTTCTTCAAGCGTAAGAATTTTCGGTGGTTTGATTAACACCTTTGGATCAGTATATCGCAGGTGATAATACCCCCCTTCATCAGGTTTGTAATCCCATTTGCCATCTACCTTCGCAACTTTCAAAGGGTTTTTACCTAGCTTGTATGTTACCTGAACAGATCCGTAACCGTAGCTATCTAATTCAGAATTTCCTTTATGTGAAGTTTTCTGGTCACCAATGTTAAATGAGTTTGGCGTTCTATCATAATCACCGCCGTAAGTAGCATCCAGATAATCAGAATTTGTATGATTTAAACGGAAGTCAAGGCCAATATCAATCCTTTTGGTCACCTCATAGTTCACGTTCAGCCCAGTAGGAACAATCCAGTCGTTCATGCTGCCAGTATCGCGAAGTCTTACACCACCGGTCAAATCATATGCTTCGGCACTGTAAAAAACCTGTCCTATACCAACATATGCATCAACCTTCCAACGCTTCATTTTATTGGGCCCCATTAAAAGCCCTTTCAAGTTGACCGTTCCGGCTACTGAAACATCAAAATAATTACCCTCAAAATAACGGTTATACATCCGACGTTTCATACCCCTAAGGTTACCAATAGAAAGATCAAGACGAGATCCAAACCAGTATGAAAGCTGCTTATTTAAAGTCAAACCGCCTTGAATTGTTCCGGATTCTTTATGGCTGTCGGAATTGGTTTTCGTTACAGGCCAAAAATCATATTCTCTTAAATCTCCAAAAAACATTGATGGGCCAATGTGTGCAGAAACTGACCATGTGTTCAGTTTGTATGGGCCATCATACGTTGCTTTTGGATTGTAATCCGGAGAATTCGGTTGCTCTAGTGGTTGTGCCAATGAAGGCAGCGCCATCATTGCCGCCAAGGCAAACGAACAAATCAACTGGGATACTTTTTTCATACTATTCAAGTTAGCGTTATTGAGATTAACTAGGATTGATCGGTAGTCAATTATGAGTAAAGTTATATATTTATTTCATGGCCAATTGCATATTAACCAAATGCCTAGTGCGACAAAAATAGGTTAACAATATCATTTAATCAACCGAACTTGAGACAAATGGAAAAGTTTCCTGATAATAAATTTAAAATTTACCCGAATGAAACGCCCTTTTTTGAACTTTCAAAGCCGCTGAATTAATTTTTTTTCCATTTCTTTCTTCCAGAATGGGAAGCTACCGTTGATAATTTTCTCCCTCGCCGTGTTTACCAGCCATAAATAAAAAGTTAGATTGTGAACGCTGGCGATTTGCGATCCCAACATTTCTCCCGACTTCACCAGATGCCTCAAATATGCCTTACTGTAAAAAGTACTAACATATCCGCCAAGCCCTGCATCAATCGGTGAGAAGTCATCCTTCCATTTCTCATTACGGATGTTCACTGTCCCTTCGGTAGTAAAAATCATGCCATTACGTGCATTGCGGGTAGGCATTACACAGTCGAACATATCAACACCAAGTGCAATACATTCCAGAATGTTCATGGGAGTTCCTACGCCCATCAAGTATCTGGGCTTTTCTTTTGGCAAGATATCACAAACCACCTCTGTTAGCTCATACATCATGTCTGCTGGTTCTCCCACCGACAGGCCCCCTATTGCATTCCCTTCTCTTTCACATGCAGCTATGAATTCAGCAGATTGTATTCTGAGGTCTCTATAAACACTTCCCTGAACAATTGGGAAAAGTGTCTGGCTGTGACTATATAAAGGGTTGGTATGATCAAACCTTGCGCAGCAGCGCAGAAGCCACCGATGCGTCATGTCCATTGATTGGCGAGCGTAAGTATAGTCGCAAGGATAAGGAGTACATTCATCGAAAGCCATGATAATATCGGCCCCAATTGTCCGCTGAATATCCACAACATTTTCCGGCGTGAATGTGTGTACGCCACCGTCAATGTGTGACTTAAATACCACACCCTCTTCATTGATCTTCCGGCCCGTTCCGGCGAGGGAATAAACCTGATATCCTCCACTATCCGTGAGCATTGGCCTGTCCCAGCCATTGAATGCATGTAATCCCCCAGCCTTACTGATGATGTCAAGTCCTGGCCGCAAATAGAGGTGGTAAGTATTTCCTAATATAATTTGTGCTTTGATATCCTCCTTCAATTCCCGCTGATGCACTGCTTTGACCGTTCCCGCAGTGCCTACCGGCATGAAGATGGGCGTCTGTATTACCCCGTGATCCGTTTCAATAAATCCCGCTCTTGCCTTCGACCCTGGATCCTCAGCTTGTAGTGTAAACTTCATTAAATGCTTAAATTACTGATCCGCAAAAATAGGTTGCAGGTCTCTAACATTGCTGACAATGACTGTATATTTGTATTGAATTTGATAAAATTTTACTTCTCTCTTCTATTGTGGCCGATTATTTACTCTATGCGCTGGGAGCGTTTGTGTGTGTTCAGTTATTCTATTATATCTTCTTTTTTACAAGACTGGCATTTTACGGGAAAGGCGCAAATTACGGCAATGCAATGCCTGGCGTGACAGTACTGGTCTGTGCCTGGAATGAACTAGAGAACCTTACTGAACTGCTGCCCTTGCTGGATGCACAGGAATATCCGGATTTTGAAGTAATCCTTCTGGATGATCGGTCCGATGATGGAAGTGAAGAATTTATTAGGGCGAATATCCAGCAATGGAAGCACATTCGCTATATCCGTATCAGCGATCAGTTTGACCATGTAACTCCTAAAAAATACGCATTGACAGTAGGAATGAAGCAAGCCAAATATCCGATTGCCCTAATGACTGATGCGGATTGCCGGCCTTCCTCAAACCATTGGATTACTGCAATGACTTCCAGAGTTACTGAGGACAAAGAAATCGTTTTAGGGTTTTCACCTTATGCGAGAGAGGCGGGGTTGCTGAATTGGTTTATTCGCTGCGAAACATTTTATACAGCTGTCCAATACTTATCATTTGCCCTCGCCGGACTGACTTATATGGGTGTTGGACGTAATATTCTGTATAAAAAGTCCGTGTTTTTTGCCAATAAAGGATTTTATACACATAAACATGTATATGGCGGAGACGACGATATATTCCTGAATGAAGTTTCCACAAGTGCCAATACCACCATTTCAATCGAGGAAGATTCATTTGTTTATTCCAAACCAAAAACCACCTGGAAAGACTGGTTTCGTCAAAAACACAGGCACATTTCTGTTAGCAGATATTACAAGCCTCGCAATAAGTTTTTATTAGGTATGCTGTCGGGAACTCACGTTGGAATTTGGGCCGTTGGCCTGGGGGCATTGGCATTTGGGCTTATCAATCGTAATGTTTCATTTCTTCAATACCTGGGAATTGTGATTGGGGTGAGGTGGATCATTCAATGGTTCCTCTTAATTATAATTAACATTAAGCTGGATAAAACCGTGGAATGGTTTAGCTTTTTATTGATGGATTTCGCCTTGTTTATCTATTACTTAGTCTTCGGAATCCGTACCCTGACCAGACGAAGACCACGCAGAACATGGAATTAATTCATAAATATTTCCCCGACCTGACCGAAGACCAGCGCACTAAGTTTGGCCAGATGGAGGATTTGTATCAGTATTGGAATGCGCGTGTCAATGTAATTTCACGCCAGGACATTGATACATTATATGAAAGGCATGTGCTGCATTCGATGGGGATCGCAAAAGTTCAGCCATTCAAATCCGGAACAAGTATGCTTGACGTGGGAACAGGCGGAGGTTTTCCCGGAATACCGCTTGCTATCCTTTTTCCAGAGTCGCAGTTTCACCTGGTAGATAGTGTAGGTAAAAAAATAAGGGTTGTAAAGGAGATAGCCAATGCATTAAAGCTCAATAATGTAAAGGCTGAGCAAATCCGGGCTGAAAAGCTGGAAGGTTCTTATGAATTTGTGATTAGCAGGGCAGTAACGCGCATTAATCCATTTGTAGGATGGGTTAAAAAGAACATCAGCAAAAATTCATTTCATGAACTCAGGAATGGGATTTTATATCTAAAAGGCGGGGACCTTACCGAGGAACTGTCAGAATTGACAGGAAAATCGCGTATTTACGAGCTATCCAACTATTTTGAAGAAGAATTCTTTGAGACCAAAAAGGTGGTATATGTACCTTTATAAACATTTAAAATAACCAAGACTTATGAGCGAACGATATAGCGCCAGTGGATTAATGAATCCATTTTTTCCTGATGAAATCACATTCGGGGAAAAAGGTGTAACATTTAAAATCAGCAAGCTTTTTAGAAGCACCGACAATTTTGTATTCTACTCGGACATTTCAGGTGTGGAAGTAGAAAGTGGAATGTTTTTTTCAACAATTCGGGTAATCCCGAGAATGCGTCCTGAAATTATTATCAACAATTTCACCAAAGGTGACGCTAAGAAAGTCAAGGAGTTAATCTTAGAGCGGGTGCAGTCATGACATTTTTTGAGGCTAAATGTTGCGCTGTATAAATTGAATCCTTAGATTTGCACCAGAATTCGAGTAAATAACCGGATTAAGATTCCTGAATAGCTCAGCCGGTTAGAGCATCTGACTGTTAATCAGAGGGTCGTTGGTTCGAGCCCAACTTCGGGAGCCTGAAAATGAAGCACTTAGTGAGAAATCGCTAAGTGTTTTTTTTATTACAGCTTTTACAAATCAGTTTGCCCCAGTATTCTTAAAATACGGATAAAAACTTCCTTTACATTCAATGCGACCAATTGAAGAAAATTCGATTTGTCGCCATTGATCTGAGCGTCTTCTAATGCCTGATAATATTTCATACGATTGTCTGAATCACCTTTCAGAATTGCAATTGGATAACCATGCTGAAGTAAAATAAGATTCATTAAGAGTCTGCTCGTACGACCGTTGCCATCGATAAATGGATGAATAGTAACAAGCCTTTCATGTACCTCCGCTGCCAATATTACCGGATGCAGCATGTCCTTATTGATCAAATACCAATTGAAAAAACCTTCCATTTGTTCATCCAATAAGTAAGGCTGGGGAGGAATGTACCTGGCACCACTGATCAAAACCTGTACATTACGGTACTTACCAGCATTACTATTGTCGATGCTTTGTAAAATCAATTTATGAATGTTCAAAAGCTCGGGTTTTGCGAACGGTACTTTATCCCTTACCAATTCCTTGATATAGTCCAAAGCATATGCATGGTTTATAGCCTCCAAGTGTTCTTGAAGGCTCTTTCCTCCAATGGTCAATCCCTTCTCGATGACGGCAGCCGTTTCCAGTAGCGTAAGCGTGTTACCTTCGATCCTGTTACTCTCATAAGTATATTCAAGTTCAAAAGACGCGGCTATCTTGTCACCCTGAAGGTAACGAAGCGAATTGAGCCGGTCTCTCAACCCATCGATTTCTGCGAGCATTTGTTCCATTAAAGCAAATGTATCATTTTTGGCATAAGTCCACTACAATGTCAACCATCAGCATAACTCATTTTGATAAGATGAAAATTTTTATCCTTCCACTTTTATTGCTTGCATGCACAAGTTTCGGCCAGATCGTCAAATTCAGCAATCCTGCCACTGTTGCTAAGCCCAATGGCTATTCCCACGCTGCTATCATCGATCTGGGCAATTCAAAAATGGTCATAATCTCCGGCCAGATCGCGTTGGACAAACAAGGTAATCTGGTTGGGAAAGACGATATGGGAAAGCAGGCGGAGCAAGTTTTTGCTAACATTAAAAGCATTGTCGAGGATGCCGGAGGGACGATGAATGATTTGGTGAAGTTGAATTATTTTCTTTTGGATGTAGCGCAGATCCAGGCCGTGCGGAATGTCAGGGACAAATATGTGAATGTGCAAAATCCACCCGCGAGTACGCTTGTGCAGGTTAGTAAGTTGTTTAGGGACGGGTTTTTGTTAGAGATTGAGGCGACGGCGGTGATTTCGAAGAAATGATTGCGGTGTAATCTGCTATATTGCATGGAGTAAGGGATTACCTGACTACGCAGAAAAATTTGAATAAATATCTTTGTAGGAAACTCGAATTTTTGTTTGTACCTTTGAAATGAAGAAATTTAACTCTGTTCCCGAAGCATTTGAATGGTGGATTAAAAACATCTATCCTTCGCTTTCGCCAGATATAAAAAAAGGTAAGCCTGTTGTTGCATGGCGGGATTACACTTATAATCAGGGAATATCGGAAAAGCGGATGAGGGAAATTCTTATCGAGTTTGGTAATTTCAAAATAGAAACAACTATAATATATGAGCCTTGAATGGCTTTTTATTTGGGGAAATTTAATCGAGTTTCCTACAAATTTAAGAAATAAAAAGCCCGGATGGTGAGTAACGCAACCTCAGACATCCGGGACAGTCCAACAATTAAACAATCAAACCGTCACAAAACTATGGACACGCATAAAAATGCAATCAGAAATCAAGCCACCGGTGCAAATGAGAAAATTAACGGCAATGAAGGCCGATTGCTGCAGCAGTTCGATGCATTCTAATGCAGAGATAATGATCGCAAATTGCCCTACTTTTCAGGCGTAATTTCCAGATTTGCGAAAGAAGGGTCAGACATTGGCCCAGCCCAAAATCCTATTTTTCCGGATGTGAATTTGCCCAGAGTTTCTACTTCCAGACTTGGTTTAGGGGAATTATTGACATAAACTTTAATCGATTTCCCAATCACCGTGATTTTCGCATGAAACCAGCCATCGGGATTGGGGACTGGATTTACGCGATTTTCATACTTGCCGGGAGAATCGGCTCTCAGCTTTTCCCACGGGTAATTGGGCATGGAAACATATTGCACCGAGCGCGGCCGGCGAACGGTATCCGGATTCATGAAGTTGAATGGACGGAAATAAACAACATCGTTCGTCTTAAAATCCTGGACGTAGAAGGTAATCCCGACAAAACTTTGCTGTAAGACATTTTTGCCTTTTGCATCAAATTCAATCGTTCCCTCGGAGAATGTGTAATCTTTTAGCAACATAAAACCTTCCTCTTCGGCAACATCGAACCGCACCGCTTTTTTGTCGCCGTCCGTAAAAGTTTCGACTTTGCGATTGTTGATTTCCCATAAATCGGGCTTGTGCAAATCCGGGCGAAGCGTTTGTGACAGGCCCGATAGCGATGCTAGAAGAACTAACAATGATGCGAGTAAGATTTTCATAGCGGGTTGTTTGATTTTGGATAATTCACTCAGGCAAATCACGAGCGCTCCTATACCCTGCACCGTTATTTTCTCTTGCAATTTAGCATGCAATTTGTAATATTTATTCTAAGAGTTCGCCCAATTAGATTTTAGAAATTGCAGTTCGATGAAAACTCGTTTTTTGTGCGCGATTTTATTGCTCTTGACCGTCCAGACCACTTTTGGGCAGGTAGAGATAATCCGCAAATTGAAACAGACGCTTCCTCAAATCAAGGATAGTGTTCAATATGTTGATGCATTGAATAAAATTTCACTTCTTTTTTATGAACAAAATATAGACAGTACCTTTTATTATGCGCTCCAATCGCGTGATATAGCCGTACGTCTGGAGTATGCAAAGGGAACAGCCGATGCAAATAATAATTTGGGCATTGCACACGACATCAAAGGCAATCTCCAACTTGCGCTGCGCTATTACAATATAGCGTATAACCAGTACACGGCGATTGGGGACTCTTCGAACATTGTACAGACGCTGATGAATGTTGCGATGGTTTACAACATTAGCGGAAAGGATGAAAAGGCGCTCAGCAATTTCAGGCAGGCACTTTCAATAGGGAATAAAATTGTGCACGACTCCATTACCTCGTTCGCGATTTATAATTACATGCTTCTGTATCCGGAGAATTTCAAGGGAGAAGTAAGAGACAAAAACATCAGGCGGGCCCGGGCTATAGCATTGAAATACAACGATGTACGAATGCAGCAAGCCATTGACCAGTTGCAGGCCAATGACCACATTGCCAATAATCAGCGGGAAAAGGGAATCAAACTATTAAAAGAAACCCTGGCAAGAAGCTTGCAAATGAAGCTTTTCTTTTTCAGCATGGATATAATGATTCAGCTTGGTGATTTGTATCTTGAAATGGAGCCGGTTACTGCAATTGAATATTACGAACAGGCCTTAGGAATAACCAAGCAAAAAGGCTATCGCGTTTATGCCAGGGTTATTAGTGAAAAATTATTCGACTATTATGACGCCCGAAAAGATACTGCAAAGGCATACGTTTATAGCCAGCAGTTGGTAAAACTTTATGAAGAACAAGCCGAATTGGATAAAAATTCGGGTATTGACTATATTGAGTATGCGGTTAAGGATCAGGAACTTAGATCCGAACAAGACAAATCGCTGTATAAATCGTGGCTTTTGCGGCTGTTTATTGCGGTTTGTTCTCTTACTCTGCTTAGTATCTTATTCTTATGGAGGAACGGGCGGCTAACTAAAAAGACGAATGCTGTGCTGAAAATGCAATTTCGTCAGCTCGAATCGACGACAGATGCATTGGAATTAAGCAATCAGAATTATGCTAAAGTAATCAAAATCGTGGCACACGACCTGCGAAATCCAATCGGTGCTATTAATGGGATCAGCACATTAATGTTGGAAGATGATCTTTCAGCCGAAGAGCGCAAAGAGTTTGTTCAACTCATTTACGAGTCCAGCAACAGCTGCATTAAATTGATTGGCGATTTGCTTGCGACAGACTTTAATTTCAAAGAGTCAGAACTTAGGAAGGAGAAAATTAGGATCGGCGAATTTTTGCAACAGATTATTACTTTACTGATATTCAGGGCAAATGAAAAGAATCAGCGGTTGATTTTAAAAGATAATGTGGAAATCGAAATCCTGGCGGACCGCGACCGGCTTTTGCGGGTTGTCAATAATCTGGTGGTTAATGCAATTAAATTCAGCCCAACCGGAGAGAGCATTGAAGTATCGACACGACAAACCGTCGAAGGAATCATTATTTCAGTGAAAGACAATGGTTTAGGAATTCCCACCGAAGTTGCAGATAACATATTTGATCCTTTTACGGCCTCGAAAAGAACTGGTACGGCTGGTGAGCAGCCTTTTGGATTGGGATTGTATATTTCAAAACAGATTGTGGAAGCGCACCATGGTAAGATCTGGTTTGAAAGTGAGCCTGGAAAAGGAACAACATTTTTTGTGCTAATACCCCCAAACACGACACCAAATACCACCCAAAATCAATTCCCGTTGGCTTCAGCCAACGGTTAACCAAAACAAAAAGAAAGTCAACAATAACTTCATCCCTAACTATGCCAAATCTCAACCGCCGCAAATTCATCCAACTTTCGGCAAGCGCAACCGGCGCAGCGGCTGCATTGAATATGCTGCCGCCTTTGATCCAGAGAGCGCTTGCAGTGAATGCATATAATCCTTCCAAATCCATTAATGATGTGCAGCACGTGGTGATCCTGATGCAGGAAAACCGCTCGTTCGACCATTATTTTGGCACCATGAAAGGTGTTCGCGGTTTCGGCGACCGGTTTCCTGTGCCGCTGGAAAGTGGCGAAAGAGCATTTCATCAATCGGATGGAAAGAAGGTTATACCGCCTTATCGTGCAGATAAAAAAACAATGAACGCAGCGTTGATCCATGGAACGCCCCATGATTTTCCGGATACGCAAGCCGCCTGGAACCAGGGGAAATATGGATTCTGGCCGCAGTTCAAGACGCCGTTTTCAATGGCTTACTACACCCGTGAAGAAATCCCTTTCCAATATGCATTGGCTGAATCTTTTACAATTTCCGATGCATACCATTGCTCAATAGCGACTGGCACCGATCCGAACCGCATTGTCTTCTGGTCAGGTTCCAATTTCAATCCTGAAAAACGGGCAGCGGGGATTAATTGTACCGATGCCGATTCTGAACCTACAAACCTGCGGTGCTGGGTAATGCAGGACGAGAGCTTACCGGCGCCACATTACAAATACCGCGGTAATGCATTCAAATGGGATACCATTCCGGATGTTCTGCAAAAAGCCGGGATCAGCTGGCGGATTTATCAGGATCCCAAGGATAACTGGGACGGTGCAATGCACGGCTGTCTGGCTTTTGAAAGTTTCCGCAATGCCAAACCCGGGTCTCCGATCCATGAAAATGGCATGAAACATTGGTCGCTGGACGATCTTACAAAACACGTTAAAGAAAATAAATTGCCGCAGGTAAGCTGGATTCTGCCTTCGCAAAGCCAATCCGAGCATCCAAGCGGACCGTCAAGCCCCAACCGTGGAGGCGACTTTACACATCAGGTATTAACGGCAATTACCTCCAATCCTGAGGTTTGGAGCAAAACGGTTTTCTTCCTGACTTTCGATGAAAACGACGGGTTATTCGACCATTTACCTGCTCCGGCGGTGCCTTCCTACAATGCCGATGGAAGTTTGGCAGGGAAGTCGACGGTAGAGCTTTTGGGAATGTATTTTAACAATAAAAATGGCACGGCCGAATTCCCGAATCCCTTCCATGCCGATGATATGGCCAAAGGCGGGCCAGTAAGAAAGCGCGTTTATCAGGATAAAAGAGATACCATTTCCGGTACGCTACGTCCGTGGGGAATGGGGCCGAGAGTGCCCATGTACATTATTTCGCCTTGGAGCAAAGGCGGCTGGGTAGATTCGCAGGTGGCAGACCATACTTCGGTTGGGCAGTTTCTTGAAAAGCGTTTTAACATTCATCTTCCTGCTATCACGCCCTGGCATCGCACGGTGAGCAGTGACCTTAGCTCGGCATTTGATTTTGTAAATCCCAATGACCCGCGTTTCCCGGAATTGCCAGCAACAGCGAATTACGAAGATCTGGAAACGGCTTCCAAGCAATTACCACAAGCTGTGGCTCCCGCGACGGTTATGCCACTTTTTCAGGAAAAGGGAACAAAGTTTTCCAGGGCGTTACCATATGAGTTGAATACGCAGGCCAAAGTGGACAGGGATGTGAAGAAGATAAATTTGCTATTCACCAATACAGGAAAGGCCGGCGCAGTTTTTCATGTTTACGACCTGAAACATTTAGAAAGGATTCCGAAGCGCTATACCGTCGAACCCAACAAATCTCTGACCGACGACTGGCTCTTCTCGGCCGACGGTGGCGAGTATAACCTGGAAGTTTATGGTCCCAATGGTTATTTCAGACATTTTTCAGGAAATACCAATGTGCCCGAGGCTGAAATTCTTGTGAAATACGATTCCAGAAAGGGCGGGGTTGCGATTATAGTTCAATCTGGAAATAAAGCGGCCTTGGATATAAGCATTGTCTCGAATGCTTATGATTATAAGGGCCCATGGGATGCGAAAGTGACAGGCAATGCAAGTTTTCAGCAAACCTGGTTGCTGGCGGCTAGTGGAAACTGGTACGATTTCTCTGTCAAATTGAAAAATGAAGGTAGCTATTTACGCCGTTTTGCCGGCCGGGTAGAAACAGGTAAGCCAGGTATTACAGATCCCGCGATGGCATTGGATATTCAATCGTAAAGGGATTAGGAAAAATTGCGTGCACGTACACAATTCACTTGCACCTACCGGGATTTTTGTTTAAATCACATTCTCAAATGGATTGAGAATTCGGTCTATCCTAAACTCATGGAATAATGTTCTCTCGATTGAATAATTGGCCAAATATTCGCCGTGTTATAATACCGACATACCTGCTAATTCTTCTGATTACTTCCTGCTCCTCCGCCCAGGATATCGACCTGCTCTTGAAAGGCGGACACGTAATTGATCCTAAAAACAGCATTGATAGCGAAATGGACGTCGCCATTGCAGCTGGAAAAATTGTGAAAGTTGCAAAAGACATTCCCGCAAATACAGCCAAGAAAGTGGTTGACGTCAAAGGTTTTTACGTCGCTCCCGGATTTATCGACATGCATGCCCATGTTTTTAATGGTACTACCCCGGATGCATACATTGCCAATGCTTCCACAAGTTTGCCGCCGGACGGATTTACATTCAGGACCGGCGTTACTACGGTAGTGGATGCCGGTTCTTCGGGCTGGCGGAATTTCAGGACATTCAAAGCGCAAACGATCGATAAAGCGCAAACCAGGGTTTTGGCACTGCTTAATATTGTTGGTACCGGGATGGCGAGCCGCTACGAAGAGCAGGATTTGTCGGATATGAACCCGGTAATGGTGGCGAATATGATTAAAAGGCTTTTTCCAAACATCATTGTCGGCATTAAGGCCGCGCATTATTGGGGGGATTACTCGCAGGTTCAGAAGGCGGTGGAAGCTGGAAAGCTGGCGGATGTGCCGGTAATGGTTGATTTTGGAGAACACCAGCCACCGTTATCTATTGAAAAGCTTTTCAAAGAATATCTCCGTCCGGGTGATATTTTCACGCATACCTACGCGCACGGACCGCAAAACCGCGAGACGGTTGTTGATGAAAATGGGAAAGTAAAACCATTCATTTTCGAGGTTCAGAAAAAAGGATTGATCTTCGACGTGGGTCACGGCGGCGGCGCTTTTGCATGGCGGCAGGCGATACCATCCTTGCAGCAAGGTTTTAAAGCAAATGTGATCAGTACCGATTTACATACTGAAAGCATGAATGGCGGTATGAAAGGTCTGGATAATATTATTTCGAAATTTCTGAATATGGGTATGTCGCTGCCAGAAGCGATTTTGCGCGTTACCTGGAATCCCGCGCAAGTTATCAAACGTCCTGATCTGGGAACTTTGTCGGTTGGTTCCGAGGCTGATGTGACCGTTTTTAATATCAGAAAAGGCGATTTTGGTTTTCTGGATACTAGAAGATTGAAAATGAAAGGCGACAAAAAACTGGAAGCGGAACTGACTTTACGGTCAGGTAAGATTGTCTGGGATTTGAATGGGACGGCGTCGGCGGGGTGGGAGACGGAGAAATGAGTGAATTTTGAATGAGTGAATTTTGAATGAGTGAATGAATGAATGATGAATGAGTGAATGATGGCTTTTGATATGATTATTTTTTTACGGAAAAGCATCTTTGCGCTGGCAATTGTCCTGGTGAGCATGAGCGGTGTTTTTGGGCAGCGATATGAGATACTTATTCGTGGTGGTCATGTGATTGATCCAGGTAATCAAGTGGATAAAGTGCTGGACATTCTGATTGACAAAGGGAAAATCATCAAGATTGCCAGTTCAATTCCGGATTCTGCTTCCAAAATCATTGATGCCAAAGACTTGTACATTACCCCGGGTTTTATTGATACGCATACCCATGTTTTTGTCGGTCCGGAAGCTGGATTATTTGCAAATGGCGTTAATAGCGTTTCTCCCGATGATTTCACATTCAGGGCAGGCGTAACTACTGTTGTTGATGCGGGTACCTCCGGCTGGCGTAATTTTCCTCTTTTTCAGAAGCAGGTTATCGATCAATCCAAAACGAGGATATTGGCTTTTTTGAACATATCAGGTGAAGGGATGACGGGCGCGGCAAGGGAGCAAAACCTGGAAGATATGAATGCGGATTCTACGGCTGCATTGATTTTGAAATATCCTGAAAACATTGTCGGCGTGAAGATCGGACACTATAATGGCAAAGACTGGAAGCCATTTGATCGGGCTATTATAGCAGCTTCAAAATCCAAAAAACCATTGTTTGTAGAATGTCACTTGCCGGAATATCCATTGGAATACCAATTGGCCAAAATGCGGCCGGGAGATATGATCACCCATTCTTTTGAAAATATCAAAGAGCGGATGCCGATTATTGGAGACGACGGGAAAGTGAGGCTGTTTGTATTGGAAGCAAAGAAACGAGGTATTCTATTTGACTTAGGACATGGAGGCGCGGGTTTCTGGTTTGATCAGGCAATGCCTGCTGTGAGACAAGGTTTTTATCCTAATTCTTTCGGGACTGATCTCCACCGTTTCAGCATGAATTCAGGGATGAAAGATATGGCAAATGTAATGTCCAAGTTTATGGCATTGGGATTATCATTGGAACAGGTTGTTCAAATCGCGACCTGGAACCCGGCGAAGGCGATTGGGCATGAGGAGTTGGGAAATCTGAAAGTCGGCGGAGCGGCTGACCTTGCGATATTCCGGGTGAGGGAAGGGGAGTTTGGATTTACGGATTCGGGCGGTAACAGTATTACAGGTACTAAAAAATTGGAAGTTGAAATGACAATCCGTGACGGCAAAATAGTATGGGATTTGAATGGTTTGGGAGCGAAAAAGCAGAAATATTAATTACCATGAACTTTTATCAAAAAACAAAAGGAATATTAAAAAAGGTATCCATTTTCGGGCTGCTAACCATCCTGATCATTGCGGCGAGGAAACCGGAAGATAGGCTTCCCGCAGGCGACGCCGATAATGGCGGATTGGCAATACCCGATGGATTTGAAACACTGGTTGTCGCGGACAGTACTGGACAGGCACGGCATATTGTAGTAAATGAAAATGGCGACATTTACATCAAGCTGCGCTATTTCGGAAAAGGGCAAGGGGGAGGAACGGTTGCACTGCGCGATACAACAGGCGACGGAAAGGCAGATATCATTAAAAACTTCGGGACTTACAAGGATCAGAGCAGCCTTGCAAACGGGATTACGATTCACAATGGTTATCTCTATTATAGTTCTTCACTGGTTGTTTATCGCAGCAAACTGATCCCCGGCCAGCTGTTACCGGGCGAAAAATATGAAACTGTCTTAACCGACGATCACGAACATGGGACGCATTGGCACATTACTAAACCAATGGCATTTGACAATAAAGGAAATCTGTATGTTCCTTTTGGGGCACCTTCCGATGCTTGCCAGGATATGGTGAATTCACCAGGCGGTAAGCCCGGAAACGTCGGCTTAACGCCATGTCCGGATCTCGAAAAACATGGCGGCATCTGGAAATTTAGCGCGGATAAACTAAATCAGACGCAAGCGGACGGAAGTCTTTTTGCTACGGGTTTGAGAAGCATTGTAGGAATGCGCTGGAATAGTGCAGATCAAAATCTTTATGCGGTTGTGCACGGTCGGGACAATCTGCGCAGGCTGTTTCCAGAATATTTTTCATCCTGGCAAAGCGCCGTTTTACCTGCTGAAGAATTCGTGAAAGTAACCCAAGGTACTAATCTCGGCTGGCCTTATTACTTTTTTGATCAAATGAAGGGTAAGAAAATGCTTAACCCGGAGTATGGAGGCGATGGTAAAAAGGAAGCGGAGGGAGCTAAATACCAAAACCCGATCATTGGTTTTCCTGGACATTGGGCGCCGAATGACATTATGTTTTACACTGGAAATCAATTTCCGGAACGCTATAAAAATGGTGCATTCATCGCATTCCATGGATCCACAAACCGCGCCCCTTATCCGCAGGCCGGTTTTTTCGTATGTTTTGTTCCCTGGGTAAATGGTAAGTTTTCCGAGAAATGGGAAGTTTTTGCAGATGGTTTTGCGGGTATGGACCCGATTATTAATGTGAGCGACGCCAAAGCCCGTCCGATGGGATTGGCGCAGGGCCCGGATGGGTCGCTTTACATTACGGATTCAAAGAAAGGGAAGATCTGGCGGGTGATGTTTAAGGGAAACAAAAAATCATTTGGAACTGCGCAGCTTGCAGCAATGGAGAAACATAAGCTGAATGGGAATATCCGCACACCGCACGAAATTGATGATAACCTGGATAAAGAAACCAAAGTGGCCGGGCAAAAAATTTACAATACTTACTGCACACCTTGCCACCAGGGAAATGGGCTGGGTGATGGCAGTCGTTTTCCTCCTTTGGTCAATTCTGAGTGGGTTACTGAGGATAAAAGGAAACTGATCCAGGTTGTGGCGAATGGTTTGGAAGGTGAAATCAAGGTTTTAGGAAAACCTTACAATGACTTAATGCCAAAGCATGATTTTATCAATTCTGAGGAAATGGCGCAGTTGCTGACTTTTGTGCGGCAGCAATTCGGGAACATGCCTGACCGGGTTTCGGTGGAAGAAGTTAATCGGGTTTTGAAGCGGTAACATTGCAATGCAATAGGGGCAGAGGCCCCGCCGATATCTCAACCGCGGGTTTCAACCCGTAGCACCTGGTCAACGGATTGAAATCCGTTGTTAGGATATCGACCGAGCCTCTGGCTCTTGACGCTAAACCGTCCGTTTTGTGATCTTGATCTCTTCACCTAAAAATGCATTGGTCAGCCTCGAATGATCAATAAGGATAATCATGAAAAACGGTAATCCGCAACTGACCCAAGTCATTTGCGACAGACTCAATATCAGCACCGGTTTTTCGCAGGAATGTCAGCTTATCCATTATTTGGCTTTTGAAACGAGATCAATCCAGAGCGGCAGATTGTAGTAGGTTGTAACCCTGCTGATCCGACCTTCTTTTATTTCCAAAAAAGCCCCGGCAGGTAGGACATAAGATTGTCCGTAGGCTTCGGGCATGCCTTTCTCTGCTTTTTTATAAATCCCGTTAACGATGAATTCCGCGGCTACCCGCTTTCCGGTAGGCTCGCTGAGTAACACCATAACGGTTAATATTTCCTCGTAGGACTCGTCCATGCTTTGTAAAAACTCGGTAAATTTTTCAGCGCCAATGCGCACCTCTCCCTGATTTGCTTCATGGCGTACGTCGGGGTCGAGCAGGATGAGCATGCCGTTCCAATTTTTTTGATTAAAACACTGATAATATAATTTTACGGTTTCCAATGCTGTCATTATCATCAATTATTTAGTTAGCAAATATTAAAAGCAGGCGCCCAAAACTAACTAATTTTCATATACTTGTTTTGCTTTCTAAATGATGCAGCAATGCTTCAATAGAAGTTAATTTCAGCGCTTCTTGACTATTAAGCAGTTCCCAAACTGGCATACCATTTTCCTCAATAGTCCTGATTTGATTTTGAGTGTTGGGAGTCAGGCTTATTTCCCAGCCTTCTCTTTTTACAGCTCTTTTTGTCCATAATACAAGATTTTCGTCACCTTCAAGGTATAATGATAAAAAACCTGGCGCTTTGCGAATGCTGAATGTGCCGGAGGTTTTGTCAAAGGAGAAGCCCTCTTTTGAAAAAGCCGATTCAAAAGAACCATTCAGTACAAGGTCTTCCGGAACGCCTGTAACTAGTTGGCCGTCGTGTTTCAAAAGCCACAGATGATCGGCTGTTTGCAATGCGAGATCAAGTTCGTGGGTACTTAGCAAGATGGCTTTTTTCGTTTTTCTTGCCAGGGTGTGAAGCAAATCCATCATTTCAATCCGATTGGGCAAGTCCAGATGTGCGGTGGGTTCGTCGAGCAAAATGATATCTGTATCTTGTGCCAACGCCCTCGCCAGCATTACTTTTTGCCTTTCTCCATCACTTAACTGGTGAATTCGTTTGTCGAGAAGCGCTGAAACATCCGTAAAATAAACTGCTTGTTCGATCTTTTCCTTATCCGTATTGTCCAGTCTGCCAAGCCAGCCAGTATAAGGTGTTCGTCCCAAATTAATTGTTTCAAGGGCAGTGAGATTTCCGACTTCAACTCTTTCTGTCAAAACCAGGCTCAATTGCCTCGCTAAATGCTCAGGTTTAATGTCGGAAAGTGACTGCTGTTTGACGTAGATTTCTCCTGCCAACGCTGGCTGCAAACCAGCAAGTGTGCGCATCAGCGTCGATTTTCCTGAACCATTTGAGCCTAAGAGGCAAACCAGATTTCCTGGCCACAATTTCAGGTTTAGTTTGTCGGATATGGTTTTTGGCAAGCCTTTCGACCTGTAACCAATTGCCAAATTCTCGGTTGCCAGATATGGAAATTTATCGTTCATGAGAAGGACGAACGAATGTTGTTGCGACTGATAATGATCCAGATTACGATTGGGGCTCCCAGCAATGACGTGACAATATTAATCGGAACAACAGTTTGTGTACCCGGAAGTTGGGCGACGATATCGCAAAGCAACAGGAGAACAGTTCCCGTCAGACAAGTTGCCGGGATTAGGATGCGATGGTCGGAAGTGCCGAATAATGACCTGGTAATATGCGGTATTGCAATACCAACAAAGCCAATTGGGCCGCAGAATGCAGTAATGCTGCCTGTTAAAATGCTGGTACTGAACATAATGATCAATCTGGCGCGGCCAATAGAAAGTCCCATACTTCTTGCATAATTCTCTCCCAATAACAATGCATTGAGCGATTTGGAGGAAATAAAAGCTAGCGTTAATCCAAAAATGACTACGGCGGAAAGTACATATAAATGATAGGAAGTTACCGCGCTGAGCGAGCCAAAAGTCCACATAATGTATTCCTGCAATTGTTCGGGCTGACTGAAATACTGCCAGATACTAATAATTGAAAGCGTAACCGTACCGATCATCACACCTACAATCAATAAAATCACATTGTCCCGGATTCTCCCTGCAATCAAAAGGATCAGTCCTAAAACCAATCCCGATCCTAGTGAAGACATGCCTACTATCAGCCAGCTTCCGGAAATGCCGAGCTGGCTGATCGCATAGATGCTGGCGCTGCTTCCGCCTGCCAGCATGACGGTGGCTACACCCAAACCTGCGCCGGCGGTGATACCTAATTCGGAGGGACCGGCTAATGGATTTCGGAATAATGTTTGCATCTGCAAGCCACTCACGGACAGCCCGCAGCCTGCCAGGATAGCGGTAATTGCTTTCGGGAAACGGATTTTTTCAATGATAAAAAGCCAGGCGGTATTTTCTGATTTTTGAAAAAAAACAATGTTAAATACTTCGCGAAATGGGATCTGAACGGAACCCAGCATAATGTCCAGGGCAAAGAAAATAACAGCCAAAACGGTCAGACCAATGAGAATCCAGTTTCTGTTATTTTCTTTCTCGGCCATCATTGAAGCTGTTTGTAGTAAACCAACCGATGTTCTGGCAAAATTTCGGGATGAAATATCTTGATCAGATCGGCAAGGACAATGTGTGGATTGACCGTTCCAGATTCGAAAAAATCGTTGGAACCCATGTCGTTTACCTTTGCATTGTAGCTATACATTTTCCCGGATTTGAATGCTTTGAAATCGGAATATCGTGAATCCTGCGAGAGAATATCCTTTTTTGTATCGCTTTTACTAAAACCAACATTAACCCAATAATCGGCATCCAATGCAAAAGGATAGACAGCTTCAAAGTTCAGCGGCAGGCTGCCTTCTGCTTTCTTATCTTTCCAATGATAATCAGCTCCCGCATCCTGGAAGAATTTTGACATATAGCTGTCACCGCTGGGCAAAAACCAGGCATCCTTTGTGTTAAGGCCTGAAATGAGCGTTGGTTTTTCTTTGGAACCAGCAGCCAATGCAGCCAGGCGGTTATATTCTGATTCCAATTTCCCAAATTTTTCGTTGACTAGCTTTTCCTTATTTAGCAAAGCGGCGATCAACTTAACCCACTCAGCACGGGCCAGAGGCGTTTTTTCAATCCATTCCGAATTAACCAAAACAGGAATTTCAGCTTGTGTTAAAATTTGATAATGGTCCGATTTAGTACCAGGGCTTCCAACAGTAATGACCACACCCGGATGCATTTCGATCAATTTCTCCTCATTCAATCCCTGATCCCGGCCTACTTCCACTATTTTGCCAGCTTTGATTTGCGTGATAACTGATGGGGAATAAACGTATTGCAAATTCCCCAAACCGGTCAGGGTGTTTTCGGATACCAAAAACTCAAATAAACCGATGTGCATGGAAGACATGGCCACAGCGCTTTTGACCGGGATTTCTACGATTTGCGCATTTGGATAACCTTTTGGGCGGGGAGTACCTTTTTCGAGAAGAATGTATTTCAAAGTATCGGCAGGACTGATGATGCTTGCAATTTTGTAGTCTTTGAAATATTCAATGGTAAAGCCTTGTGCGTGTTTTATTTGGACTTGATTCTGGTAGTCGCTGGCTTCGGTTGTCCGCTTTTCTTCGGTTTTGGTTGATTTTTTAGTATTGCAGCCGAAAATCGATAGTGATAAAGAGATCAGAAAGAATTGTTTCAACATTATAAAATAGAAGGAGCGTTGAGCTTAAATTATAATAGGTTATGAGGAGTGAATTAGATGTAAGTGAGCATTTGTCTTACATTTTCAAGGCCTAATTGTATTGTGTTGACGGATCTTGTACCATGATAGTAACCAATAATATGCAACTCATCGTAAACATCAACTAATAGCCTAAGTAACTTTTTGTCATATTTTCTTACCCTGCTTGTATAGTCTTCAATGCTTTTTGGTTTGATAAATTTTAAACCTTCTTTTTGCTTAAGATATTCGTCCAAAATCAGCAGAGCGGCCGAATATGCCGTTCCCGCAGCCATTTTGACGTATTTGACGTCTGCATACAAATCATCCTTCTTCCCTGCTTTTTCGCTGAGGATTTGTTTTGCGTTTTCAAGATAGCGTGCCGCTTCCTCACGCGGCGGCAATAAATTTGCAATACTTTTCTTTGTCATAGTCGTGTAGTTAAGATGATTTAAATTTAGACGGAGGCTTGCCTAGAAAGTAACTCAAAAGTAGCATTTAATTTCCAAAGCCGTTGGAGCGCAAATCAGACAAATGGCACGCTTTTAATATTTTTACTTTTATGCCAGCACAACCTCTTTTACAATTCACCGGCAAAAGTATATACTGCACCGTTGCCGATGCCCACATTGATCCGTGGATACCTGTGGACAAAGCAATCATTACCCACGCACACAGCGATCACGCGCGCTGGGGAAGTAAGCATTATCTGTCACATAAGGATAGCGAGCCGATTTTGCGGTTGAGATTGGGGCAGGATATCTCTTTACAAACCGTTGAGTATGGTGAAAAATTCGTAATCAATGGCGTTACATTTTCCCTGCATCCGGCTGGACATATCATTGGATCAGCGCAGGTACGAGTTGAATATAAAGGCGAAGTTTGGGTGGCGAGTGGCGATTATAAGCTAGAAGACGATCACTTTGCAGTGCCCTTTGAGCCGGTTAAATGCAATGTATTTATTACGGAGTCTACTTTCGGGTTACCTATTTACAAATGGCAGCCGCAGCAGGAAGTCATGACAGAAATTGATCATTGGTGGGCGCAAAATAAAGCAGAAGGAAAAGCCAGTGTATTGATGGGTTATTCTTTGGGTAAAATGCAGCGAATTTTAAAAAACATTCAGTTACAGGATAAAACGATTTACGCACACGGCGCTATTTATACATTGAATGAAAGGTTGAGGCAGGCTGGTTTCGATCTGCCAGAATTGACATTGGTAACAAAGGAAACAGATCGGAAATTGTTCAAAGGATCATTGGTTCTAGCGCCGCCTTCCGTTGATAGCAGTACCTGGATCAAGAAATTCAATCCTTATTCATTGGGATATTGTTCAGGCTGGATGGCGCTGCGAGGTGCGAAAAATCGTCGTGCGGTAGATCAGGGATTTGTGCTGAGCGATCATGTGGACTGGCCGGATTTGAATAGAGCGGTAAAAGAATCGGAAGCCGAAAAAGTGTACGTAACGCACGGATATACAAGCATTTATTCGCGATGGTTGAATGAAAACGGCATTGAAGCTGGCGAAGTGAACACCATGTATGGCAATGAGGATGAAAGCGAGGAAGAAGAAGCAGTACAGGATTCAACCGTGAAAAGCTTATGAAACAATTCGCAGAACTTTTCATGAACCTGGACCGCACCAACAAAACCAATGCAAAGGTGGAGTTGATGAAGCAATACTTTCTTTCCGCATCGGATGAAGACAAGTTGTGGGCATTGACGCTATTCACCGGGCGCAGACCTTCTTTTAAAGTAAATCGAACGATGGTTAAAGAGTGGGCGGCATTGGAAGCAAACATTCCAATGTGGCTTTTTCAGGAAAGCTACCATAGCGTCGGTGATTTGGGAGAAACAATTTCATTGCTTTTGCCGAGGAACCAAACATTGGCTTCCGACAAATCGCTTACCGAATGGTTTTACTACCTCGGACTTTTGCCAGGCATGACAGACGAAGAAAAGCACGATCACATTGTGCAGGCCTGGATGCAATTGTCACAGCATGAAACTTTTGTGTTCAACAAACTTTTAATGGGCAGTTTCCGCATTGGTGTTTCACAAACTCTGGTTGTAAGGGCATTGGCGGAAGCTACGGAAACGGATTCTAATGTGATTGCCCATCGGGTTATGGGGCAGTGGGACCCGAAGGATACTACTTTTGAAAAACTCATTTTGGATAAAGGCGAAAATGACAATGCTTCCCGTCCATATCCTTTTTTCCTTGCATACCCCATTGAAGGTGACGTGTCCGACTTAGGCGACCCAAACGACTGGTTTGCCGAATGGAAATGGGATGGTATCCGTTCACAGATCATCTACCGAAATAATGAATTGTTTATTTGGACACGGGGGGAAGAGCTGTCTACGCAGAAGTTTCCTGAATTGCATTTTCTGAGCGAGGTTTTGCCAAATGGTACGGTGCTTGACGGGGAAATTGTAAGCTATCTGGATGATAAACCAATGTCCTTCAATGTATTGCAAACAAGAATTGGCAGAAAAAATCTTTCTAAAAAAGTATTGGAAGAAGCGCCGGTCGCATTTCTCGCATACGACATTCTGGAAGCCAATGGTGTTGATTTACGAGGGTTAACCCAGGAGCAGCGCCGTGCTGAATTGGAATTGATCCATAAAAATGCTCCTAACCAATTTGTATTCAATCTGTCTCCGCTCATTGATTTCAAAGAATGGCCGGTACTGCATGAGCTGCATGCACTTTCCCGACAAAATATTGCCGAGGGTTTTATGATCAAGAGGAAAGGCAGCACTTATCAGGTTGGACGGAAGAAGGGCGATTGGTGGAAATGGAAAATCAACCCGCTGAGTGTGGATGCAGTACTGATTTATGCGCAAAAAGGCTCTGGTCGACGGGCCGAACTTTTCACAGACTATACTTTCGCCGTTTGGGGAGATGATGGAAAACTGGTTCCTTTTGCAAAAGCATATTCTGGTTTAACAGATGTAGAAATTGGCCAGGTCGATTATTTCATCAAAAGAAGTGTATTAGAAAAATTTGGGCCGGTGCGGACTGTGAAGCCTGAATTGGTTTTTGAAATAGGTTTTGAAGGGATTAATGAATCATCCAGGCATAAATCAGGAATTGCAGTAAGGTTTCCAAGGATCTTGCGGTGGCGGAAGGATAAGAAGGCGGCGGAGGCAGATACACTGGAAGGGTTGAAGGCGATTTTGGAGGTTTATCGCTAATTGTCTAGAAGCCTCACTTTGACAGGTTTAAGGATTTTTTAGAATCAAATCTTCTGTCCAGTAATTGTTTCAATTTTTTCATGACTGGTTTTTCAAACCATTTGTGAATGGCAATGCTGACAAGGCACACGACGATCAACGTCACAATAAGTTCTGTCAGTTCAAATGCAACACCTTCGACTTGAAAACGCTTGAAAACAAGCCGAATAAAGGCGTATATCACAAACGGATGAACAAGGTACATGGCGTAACTGGCATCGCCCAATAAGATGGCGAGCGCATGCACCTTATTTTTTGGATTAACCTTTTCTTCCAAAATTAAGAACATGTTGGTCACACATAGCGCGGGAATTCCGAAGACTAAAAAACGATAAACGCGCGGGTCATAGAGATGATCGGCAATGATTAAATAGCCAAACGAAAGAACTCCCAGGACTATTCCTAAATTTTTAACGGATGTTGGTAAGGCATTTTTTTCCTGTTTCCAATAGTAAAATAGCAGGCTCCCAATAACAAATTCCAAAACGATACTCCCACTATAGAAAGCCAGTACATAGCTGGTAGGCGGGAAAATATTGAAAACCAATACAAATAGTGGCAGAAACAACAGGCAAATGGTCATGCCTTTTTTACTCCCAAAAAAGCCAATGCAAAGAGCGATGACCACATAAAAAAACATCTCGTAATTTAAGGTCCATCCGAGAGAAAGGATGGGGCCGCTGCCCTCAATCCGGTAGGGAATAAACAGTAATGATTTTATGACGGCGTACGAATTGATGATGACGTTACGGAACCAGGTCGGTTTGAACAGAAACAGCACTACGGTTAACAAGGTCATAAACCAGTAAATCGGCACGATTCTGACAAGACGGCGGTATAAAAATGCATCGGGATTTTTATCAACTATATAGGCCATGATAAAGCCGCTGATGACGAAGAATATATCAACACCAAAGCCGCCAACGGCGGGTTTTACAAATTCAAAATGTGCGAAAACAACGAGTAGGGCAGCAATGGCACGAAGAATTTGGATACTATTTAGCATACTTGTGTGATGGGATTGAAGTTAGTGTGTTTAAAAATAATCCCGCGACATTTTACACCTGCCCTCAGAATTTGGACAAAAGTAGCTATTTTGATTTCAATTGAGCAATGCTAGATTTTTGCATATGATCTCGTGTTTGAGCATTTTGATCAATTTAAACCGTCGCGTTACCTCTGGGCAGTTCAGACGATTGCCAAAGATTTGCTATTTTTGTGTAAGCCTCAAAAATTATAATGATGGAAAACTACCTTCAAAGAATCACTATAAATGAAGCAATTTGTAATGGTAAGCCGACGATAAGAGGTTATCGGATCACGGTAAAGACAGTTCTCGAATATTTGGCAGCCGGAGAAAGTTATGAAAACATTCTAGAAGCATATCCATTTCTAGAAGAAGCGGACATTAAAGCTAGTATTCAATTTGCTGCAAAAACCATGGATACTGAGCACCATTCAATGATCGCCGCTTAATGAATTCTTCTCGTTTTCTAATTGATGTAAATCTTCCCAAATTTTTTGCTTTCTTTAATACAGACGCATTTGAGTTTGTCATTGATATTAATGGAAAATGGCCGGATAGAGATATCTGGGAATATGCCAAGGAGCATAAATTAGTAATCGTCACAAAGGATACTGATTTTTATTATCGCTGTCTCCTTGATAATGAACCTGCCAAAGTTGTTTACTTAAAACTTGGAAATCTCCTTATTCGAGATTTGCACTTATTCTTCCAGCAGAACTGGGGAACAATTCTAAGTCACCTTTCAAATGCGAAAATGATTATTGCAACTACTGACGGAATGGATATAATAAATAGCTAGAATCCATCCGGTACAGTATTTTAGACAGCAAGAATCAATATAATCACTTCATCCTTTGACCAATTCCCCCGGACATACCCTCGCTGAACAATGGTTTAAATCCAAAAAGTGGAAATGGGCGACATTTCAGAGAGAGGCGGCAGAGGCTTATCTGGATGGGAAAAGTGGGTTGGTGAATGCACCGACGGGTAGCGGGAAAACTCATTCGCTCTGGGTGCCGATCCTGATCCGGCATATCAATGAAAAAGCCAATAAAGAACTGAAAGCAAAAAGAGGGTTACAGGTTCTTTGGATCACGCCTTTGCGTGCGCTCTCCAAGGACTTATTCCGAAATATGGAAACGGCATCCCTGGAAATGAACCTGACCTGGCGTGTTGGGATCCGGACGGGAGATACCAACATCAAAGACAAAAACGATCAGAAAAAGCAGATGCCGGATGCGTTGATCATTACACCGGAAAGTTTGCACATCCTTTTTGCACAAAAAAGCAGTTCCGAAACATTCAAAAACCTGCATACAGTTGTCGTGGATGAATGGCACGAGCTGATGGGAAGCAAGCGTGGGACACAGACTGAACTTGCGTTAGCCAGATTAAGAAGCCTCAAACCGGATCTGCAAACTTGGGGTATCTCTGCGACCATTGGAAATTTGGAAGAGGCAAAGCATGTCTTATTGGGAATGAAGTTTCCGGTTGGTAAATCCGTGGTTATCAAAGCCAATACAGATAAAAAGATCATAGTTGAAAGCATTATTCCGCCCCGGGTGGAGACATTGCCCTGGTCGGGTTATATGGGGACGAGATTGGTTGACCAGGTTGTGGAGGTTGTCAATCAGAGCAAAACGACATTACTTTTTACAAATACCCGCTCTGGGACGGAAATCTGGTACCGGACGATTATTGATAAATACCCTGAATTCGCAGGCATCATGGCACTGCATCATGCTTCTCTGGACCGCGAAATTCGTGATTGGGTGGAAGAGGCGCTGCATGATGAAAGACTAAAACTGGTTATCTGTACAGCGAGTTTGGATTTGGGGGTGGATTTCCGGCCAGTTGATACTGTGATTCAAGTCGGTAGTCCAAAAAGCATTGCGCGTTTTATCCAACGTGCTGGCAGAAGTGGTCATAGGCCGGGCGTGGATAGCAAAATCTATTTCTGCCCGACCAATGCATTGGAATTGATTGAGGCCGTTTCCTTGCGGGAAGGGGTTGCCAAAAATATGCTGGAAGACCGTCCGCCTGTTGCGCATGCGTTCGATGTATTGGCCCAATGGATGATCACTTTGGCTGTGGGCGAAGGTTTTGATGAAGCGCAATTGTTTGAAGAAGTTTGCGATGCCTACGGTTACCAATATCTGAACCGGCAGGAATGGGAGTGGCTTTTGGGATACATTACCACTGGGAGTTCGTCTTTGTTGGTTTATGATGAGTATAAAAAGGTAGAGCGGGTCGATGGATTATATAAGGTTACCAGTCGGCGTGTTGCTTTGCGGCATCGGTTAAGTATGGGCACAATCGTTTCGGAAACCGGTATTAATGTGAAATTGCAAAGCGGCAAGTATCTTGGAACGGTGGAGGAGTCTTTTGTGACGTGGATGAAACCCGGTGACGTTTTTACCTTCGCAGGAATGACCGTTGAATTTGTCAGGCTGCACGAAATGACTGTGTCAGTAAAAAAGGCCGAAGGCAAAAAAGGCTTTTTGGTTCGCTGGGCAGGCGGGAGGATGCCGCTTTCCTCTCAGTTATCCACATTTATTCGGGAACGCTTGGCCGACGCGATTGAAAACCCTCATAAGGAGCTTGAACTGGCCAAAATGAAACCTTTACTTGAATTACAGGCAAGCCGTTCAATGATCCCGAGAACTGACGAACTGCTCATCGAGCAATGTGAGACGCGCGAAGGTCATCATATTTTTATCTTTCCGTTTGAAGGTCGTTTGGTGCACGAAGGGATGTCAATTATCCTCGCTTACCGCATTAGTAAGTTGTCGCCCATCACCTTTTCAGTCGCGATGAATGATTATGGATTTGAGTTATTAAGTGATCAATATGTTGATTTTGAAAAGATTGCCATTGAAAATGACCTTTTTTCAACCAAACATCTGGTCGATGATATTTATCAAAGTGTAAATGCGACTGAAATGGCTAAAAGGAAATTCAGGGAAATTGCGGGTATTTCCGGATTGATGTTTCAGGGGTATCCGGGAAAAAATATAAAAACGCGTCAGTTGCAGGCTTCGAGTTCGCTGCTTTTTAATGTTGTGAGCAAGTATGAAGACAACAATCTGCTCGTCAAACAGGCTTATCAGGAAGTTTTGACGTATCAATTAGAGGAAGTAAGAATGCGGCTTGCGCTGGATAGGATCGCAAACCAGAAAATTATTGTTAAGCAAACCATCAAACCAACGCCATTTTCCTTCCCAATTATGGTGGATCGATTGCGCGAACAGCTAACTTCGGAAAAGCTGGATGACCGGATCCAGAAAATGATCAAACAGTATAGTAATGCAGATTGAAATCAGAGGAAACCATTTTATTTTACTGACACAAAGAGCCATTTTTTGGGAAGAAACGCAGACCTTATTAATCGGGGACCTTCATTTAGGCAAAGTTACCCATTTCAGAAAAGAGGGAATCGCAGTACCAGCGAATGCCATTGAAAACAATTTCAAAAGATTAAACGAACTCGTCCGAAACACAGGCGCGACCCGAATTATTTTCCTGGGGGACTTATTCCATGCTCAATACAATGTCGAGTGGGAGCTTTTTAAAAGCTGGCGGGCAGAGCATCAACACATTGAAATGCTGATCGTGATCGGAAATCACGATATTTTGCCGGTAAGTCTGTTCCTGGAAGCTGATCTGGAAGTGCATTTAAATGATTTTGAAGAAGGGGATTTCATCTTCACCCACCATCCCAAAGTCGAAGCCATTTCAGAAAAATTTATATTCGCCGGACATGTTCACCCTGTCTTTACAACGTATGGCAAAGGACGGCAGAGCGTCCGGCTTCCATGTTTTGTGATAGACAATCACCAGGCGATTGTGCCCAGTTTCGGAGTTTTTACCGGTGGTTACCAAATGGATCTGGCGAAGAACAGGAAAATTTACATTACTACGGAAACGAAGGTTTTTTCTGTTTGCTAGCATGTTATGAGGCGGGGCGTAGCCAAATGTCGGGCGTAATCAAATAAGCATAATACTATCAACTTATAAGTCAAACTTTAATGAACCTGTTCTCTTACATACTACAAGACTTACCTAAAAATGATAGGAATATTAAAGGCAAAATTATATTGCCCATGTTCAGGCTGGCTCAGCTGATAGAAGCCAACAAGGCTGCAAAAATCGTTTTCTTTCCCCACTTAATGTTTTACAGATTTTTTGTTGAATGGGTATTATGTATTGAAGTACCGTGGAAGGTTAAAGCAGGAAAGGGTTTGAGAATAGATCATGGACAGGCCTTAGTCGTTAACCAAAGGACGGTTATCGGAGAAAACTGTATCCTGCGTTCCTGCACTACAATTGGTAGTAAGCAGTTGGCAGACGGAACCCATGGAGGCGCTCCCAAGATTGGCAACAATGTAGACGTTGGCGCCAATGTTTGTATTCTTGGAGATATAACGATCGGAGATAACGTTAAAATAGGTGCCGGTTCGGTGGTGACTAAGAGTATTCCGGCTAATAGCATTGTTGTTGGGAACCCGGCTCGTATTATTAACGCCGTTTGACACTATTGCAATCGCCTAACTTAGCCACCAAACTTGCAACCCTCAGATTATTCACGATATGCACCCGCATTTCCGGAGTCACCCGGCTCAGATTTTCTGTAAACAAAAAATCTTCAATCATCCTGTGAAGCGACCCTATCATTTCGCCGCAACCGTCGGTTGCGAAAAATTGCCTGATGATCTCAGACTGTTTTATGAGAACTTGCTCGTTGCCGATAAGATCCATTTCCCTGCCGTTAGTTTCTTCGTTTGTTGAATTCTGAAATGTGTTCATAGATTCGTGAAAGTTTAATTGTTAATAGACTGAACTCGCCCGGAGGTTTAAGTTTGGTACACTGTAGACTCCGGGCATTTTATTTATAAAAACTAGTCGGATTTTCGGACTAATTGTGAGCAAATTTTTTTATTTTGGCGTAAAAGTGACAACCGTTTTCACATCCACATCTCCAAATTCTGATAATATTTCCTTCATTCTTTTTTCAGAAATCCCTTGTTGATAGGTGAAATCCTTCCAGGCACTTGTGTATTTCCCTTTCTTTATATCGGGGGCCAGATTGGGATAAATGCTTTTAGACCACCACTCAAAGGCTTCTGTTACCGAAGCAAACTTTTTCATTTCCCAAATATACGAATAAGTCCGAAAATCCGACAAGAAAATTTCGAGCGGCTTTCTTTTTTCTGTTAGCCGTCGGCTTAAGCCGACGGTAATTGAAATAAAAAATCAAAATATTAAAAGCTCCCTAACCTCGTCCTTGAACTCTTCGTCAATTCTCCTGCTTATCAGAAACCCTTTTATAATTTTCTGAAATTCAAAAGTTGACACCGCTCCTATTGACCAGCCAGATCAATTTGAACGCTTTCATTTTATTGATAGCACCCTGATTGTAGGCGGCAAAATAACTGATTAACTGAGCTGCTTTTTTGTAGTTATAACCCTTCATAAGTTGTGCGTGGTTGTGAGTTGCAAATATATCATTTTACTATCCAAATCACCTCGCCAGCCCAATAGCCTAATTCCCAATCGCCGCATTCTCCCTTTCCTCCCTCATCCCTTTCCTCCCCTCAACCCCTTTCATCCAGCCCAAAATCTCCCCATACCTCCCATTCCAAGGATTGAAAAATTGCGTAATCATGGGCACATGTTTCTTGTTTTCCTGAATCTGATATGGCGTTCCCGGTGCGTAATCCTGCAATGCTTTTATGAATTTTTCATTGCTTTCAATAATCGAAGGATAGCTCTTACCCCCCCGGTAGATGATCATTGGAGGCATGTTTTTGTGCAAATGATAAAGTGGGGTTGCTTTTTTCCAGATGTCGGGATTTGTTGTGAATGTATTGAGATACGTATTACCCGCGGGAAACTTTTCTTCCATTAAATAGCCATACATATCTAATCCAGCGGCATCGATCAGGATTGTTCCAACAACTGGATTTTCGATTGAGAGGTTTTTGAAATACTGATCATCTATGGAAACCAACGCAGCCAAATGACCTCCAGCCGAATGACCGGACAGAAATATTCGTTCCGGATTCCCGCCGTATTCCGCAATATTTTCTTTTACCCATTTGACAGATTTTGCGGTTGATTCAGCCATTTCATTGTACTTGGCCGACGGGCTGAGCGGGTAATCAATAATTACATAAACGACGCCACGCTTCGCCCAGTTACTTCCAATAAAATTGTATTGTGATTTTCGGCCTGAATTCCAGTTGCCTCCATGCACGAAGATGATCACGTCGTGCAATTCCTTTTTGCTTTTAGGGGCGAAAACACTCAGATGCTGGTCAGCAATAGACCTTGCGGCAGGCTGATAAAGTATATCCTTGGATCTCGTAATCCGATTGAAGGAACACCCAGAAAGGGTAAGTAAAAATGCGCCCAGGATAATGGTTAAGACGATAAGTGCGACGCGTGCTTCGGATTTCATATGTAACTATCTTTTAAGCACATACGTCAACAGATGTATTAAAGATTGTTACAAAGACAGTTAATTGTTATTCCAGGTTTTAACTGAACCGGAATTGCGGGGAATTAGTAAATGCAAGAAGTGACAAATTGCTGTCAGGTTCAGTTAGCCAAGGCTGAGGGTGCAGCTTTCGTAAATGCCAAGTGCCTGCTGATTACCTTAATGAGTTCTTCTGCCTTAAATGGCTTGGTAACAAAGTCTGTAAAGTTGCAGCTGGCAATCTCCGGAGCAGTCTGCGCAAAGGTATCGGCTGTAAATGCAATGACCGGAATGTGGGCATATTGCGGGAAACTATGCTGGATCTTTTTCATAGCGGTAATCCCATCCATGACCGGCATTTGAATGTCCATTAAGATCAGGTCAAATTCACTGCCGTCTTCCAGACTGTTCAACACTTCTTTTCCGTTGTTACAGATAACGAATTCTGCTTCCCACTTTCGAAGTAAATGCTTCAACAGTATCTGGTTAGCGGGAATATCTTCGGCCGCCAGGATCCGATAACCTTTGAGCGAAAGGATCTCGGGTGCTTTCATTCGTTCTTCTTCAAATGAGGTTCCGCCTTTTCCAAAATTCAGGATTACGCTGAATGTGGCACCTTCGCCAAGTTTGCTCTTCGCAGTAATGGTTCCGTTCATGAGCTCGGTGATTTTGCGTGTTATGCTCAAACCAAGACCAGTTCCGCCAAAATACCGGGTCGCATTGTTGTTATGTGCCTGGGAAAAACTTTCAAAAATAGCACTCAACTTGTCTTCTGAAATTCCAATCCCCGAATCTTCCACTTCAATCCGGATATCAAGATTGGAGCCGTAATCCTGGTGAAGATGGACTGAAACCTTTACGAACCCATCTTCTGTGAATTTGATTGCATTTCCGACGAGGTTAATCAGGATCTGATTAAGCCTGTATGCATCACCCATCAAAATATGGGGCACATTATCATCGAAATGAAAGCTGAGGTCAACGGATTTTTCCTTGGCCCTTACTTCGAATGTTTTAACGAGATAATCCAGCTTCTCTTTCAGATCAAATTCGAAATTTTCAAGACCAAACTTACCTGCTTCAATTTTTGAAAAGTCCAGAATGTCATTTAGGATCACCATCAGGTTATCGGCAGAATATTTGATCATTTTCAGATATTCCCTGTCCTGCCCTGCAAAATCGCTGGTCAGCAGCAAGTCAGTAAATCCAATGATGCCGTTCATGGGCGTCCTGATTTCGTGACTCATCGTGGACAGGAAGTCGGATTTGATCCGTGTAGCTTCCTCAGCGTCCTTTTTTGCCTGAATGAGTTCTTTTTCAGCTATTTTTCGGCTGGTAATGTCAATGGCAGTTCCCAATACCTCCTGCACCATTCCTTTTTCATTTCGCTTAAAAGGAACTTCACGGGTAATGATCCATACCTCGGAACCATCTTTGTGCATCAACCGGAATTCGTTCTCAACCACATCTTCATCTTTTACCCAATTCCGCATATAATGATAATGTTTGCGGAAGGTAAGCTGGTCCTGGTTATTGATGATCTGTGAAAGGCCGTTGTAGCTATCGATCATAATATCATCTTCCGAGTAGCCAAGGATCTTCCAGATCTGTTTGTTATGGAAGATATTAGTCCATTTTTCGATATCTATTACATAAATAATATTGGGTGATAACAGGGCGATTTTATTGATAAACTCCTCTTTTTCTGCCAATTTCTGACGTGCTTCCTCCCTGCCTTTTTCAACTTCTAGCATTTGGCTCATCGTATGAAAAGCCTTCGTTAGTTTCTCAGAATTAATTTCGGATTTGGGAAAATAATCGGTCGCGCCAGCTTTCATCATTTCTACTGCAATGCGCTCATCTCCCTGGGAAGTAAGGACAATTACCGGCAGATTGGGTGCCGTAGTTTTGATCTTTTTAAGTAATTCGAGGCCGCTTGTCTTGGGGAGTTGGTAATCGAGAAAAATACAGCTCGGTTGCCACGAATTGAGCATTAACAAAGCATCTTCCGCATATTTACAGATTTTGACTTCGCCGATTTCCACCTGTGACTTTTTGATAGCCCGGATCAGGTTCATAGCGTCAATATCGTCATCTTCAACAAGCAGAATCGTTAATGCATCCATAAAATCTGTCAAATTGGTGTTGAGTAAATTATTCCGGAAACTCGCAAAGCGTCCAATAACTATTTAATGTTGAAACCGCTGCGATAAACCTGTCCATAGAAAGTGGCTTCAAAATGTATCCGGCAACATTGAGGTTGAAAGCGTCGATCTTATCACTATCTTCATTAGAAGTCGTCATAACAAAAACGGATAGAGAGCTCAGCTCCGCATCCTGACGAATTTCTTTAAGAAATTCGATGCCACCCATCCTTGGCATATTCAGGTCCAGCAGCACGATTCGTGGTCTTGGAACTTCCGAGCGAAGTACCGCCAGGGCTTCAATGCCATTGGACGCTACAATCAGTGGATTGGAAATATTGTTTTTCTTGAATGCGCGCTTCACATTCATTACATCTACTTCATCGTCTTCTACCAATAATATGGTCATCGCAACAGGGTTAGAAAGGGACATTTGAGTTTTAGCTATTGATTATTGAAAAGGGTTATTTTTAAGAGATGCTTCTGGATCTTTGATTTCATTTTTTGGCCAGGTAAAGAAAAACTTCGTCCCCTCATTCATTTTGGATTCTATCCGGATTACGCCGCCTTTCTCGTCCAGGATTTTTTTCACGATAGCCAGCCCTACTCCGGTACTTTCCATTTCATCTCTGGCTTGTAATGTTTGGAAAATGACAAATATCCTTTCGTGAAATTCGGGACTAATTCCCGGGCCGTTGTCGCCAACATAAAATTCGAATTTTGTCGCATCTTCCGTCCAGCCGATCGCGATTTCTACTTCTGGCTTATCATTATATTTAATACCGTTGGAAATCAGGTTTTGCAGGATCTGGCTTAATGTAATTTTTTCGGTATCCAAAATCAGATCGAGGTTACCTTCCAGATTAAACCGCACTGTGCCCTTATTGCTGAATGTTTCGCACAAATCATCCAGAAGGGTTTTGATCACAAATCTTTCCCTGACCGTCTTAATCCTCCCGGCCCTTGAATAGGACAGGATACCATTAATCAGGCTTTCCATTCTGTGCACACGTCCCCGGAGCAGCCTGAACTGATCGATGGTTTCACCCTCCAGCATATGGCTGATATCTTCTTCGATCCACTCAGACAAATTATTGATCGCCCGTAAAGGAGCCTTCAAATCGTGGCTTACTACATAGGCGAATTGGTCGAGCTCTGCATTGATCCTTTCCAGGTCACGCATGTAAGACTTCAGTTTTTTGTCCGCATTAATCCGCTCAGTCACATCCGAAAAAGTCCCGATGTATCCGACATGCTGATCACCCGCGTATTGGTGACTTAATGAAACGCCCACCCAAATTTCCTTTTTATTGGCAGTGAAAATCTTGATCGTCGCCTCAATAGTCTGTAAATCAGATTCCAGGATCTGGTGTATTTCTTCGGCTGAATCCGAGAAGAAATCCATCCAGTTACGGTTAAGGCTCTCGCTCACCGTATAGCCGGTAATATTTTCCCAGGCGTTATTGAGGTATATAATGTTACCGCTTTTGTCAAGCTGAACCAGTACTTCGGTAATGCTGCTGACGACCTCTTCCAGGCGTTTGCTTGTCAATGCAGCCTCTTCAGTTTTTTCCTGTGCTATCCGGCTTAGTTCACGGTTCGCTTTAAATAATTCACCAGAACTTTGCTCTAAAATCAATTCCACCCTACCTAAATCATCCTGAAATTCGGAGTAAGCCTGGTGAACCGACAATAGAAAGTCCTGAATTTCAGGACTTTCTGCCAGTTCAGGAGGGAGCGACTTCCTGATCTGTCGTTTTAAGAGCCTATGATAATTAACATCTGTTATTTCGAGGGTAGGCATTTTAAGATTCTCTGAAAGTGGTGATTGTCATCGTTTGGTTATGCAATTCGCATAGCGAGTTGCGATTAAATGGCGCCAGCTCTCCGTACGAGTAAAAGCCTGTTATCACCGGATCGGCCAGTACTTCGGACACGCATTCTACTTCTTCTTCAACCATTTGTTTAAGTACCAGCTTCCGCCCGACGCAACTTACGAGCAGCGCAAATTCAGGATCGTTTTTCAAACCTTCGGAGGCAGCATGTGCCGCTTCCTCCGCACCCGTAATGAGCCGGTCATTATTGGCTTTCATAAGCCGAACGAATGATCCTTCGGGGATATCGCCGGCAAAAGTGAGGCTTTTATCCATTTCATTAATACCAAGAATAGTGCGAACAACCGGCGCACGGTCCTCGCTATCCCTCATGCTGAGCGGGAAAAGCAATCCCGAAGCGGGCAGATCTTTGGCTTTGTCGCCAAGGAACGATTTATAAAGGTCCAAGGCAGGTTCGCCGTCGATTTCAAATAAGATGTTTTCTTTGGATCTGGTAACACGCCTGTCCAGTCCAAAACTGTCCCACCCGCCGCGCGAGCCGAAACCAATCGACAAGCTTTCTCCATAAAATCCTACCGCTGCTACGCTTTCGGTTGTAACGGTGCCATCAGGTTCAACGATTACGGTTTTCTGAAAATGAGATCCGTCGCCTGCCAGGCCGCCAGTTAATGTTACCTCTGAATCCAGCCCTTCAGTCATACCTTTGACCAGGTCGGTCCCGTTCACTTTGAGGCCATCTGAAACAACAAAAATATGCCGAAGTCCCTCTTTTGGAAACTGTTCCACCAGCTGTCGGCCGGCTTCAACGCTGCTAAACTGAATCTCGTTCAGCGCAATTTTTGCACTTTTAACGAGGGTATTTTCAAACAGGATGCCAGTTATGATAATGGTGTGATCCCGAACGGAAACGTTGGCGATTTCTCCCGCCGTAGAGCATCCTGAAAAAATGGCTTCCGGAAATTGTTCGGATAAATGAGCGATTATACTGCTTTTTTCGAGCATGTCCCTGTTTCCAAACACGAAGAGCAATTGGGGGACGAAGGAAAACGCGACGCTTGTAGAAGCGTCGGTGTAAACGAATTGTTCAATTTGCATAGAGAGGGTAATTTGTAGCTGATTAAATCGATTATCAATTTACATAAAGTTTTTGATAGACGAATTAATTTTACATCTATCGCTATGTATATGTAGGAAATACAATGGCTACAATAACGAGGGAAAGGAAATTCCTTAATGGAAGATAACAGCTCCCCGGAATGGTGGGAAACCGGATGGTAGTTTCTCGGCCCGATTTACTTTTCACTTTTAGAAGAAACCATTGTGTAATTCCTAAATCGTATGCATATGAAAAAGATAATACTGGCATTCCTGCTCCTTGGATTGGCTGCTGCAAATGCTGTGTTTGCGACTGAAAAACTGAAAGATGAAAAGCTGGCGAATGAAATGGCAGCAGTTACGAATGCATTTCTCAAAACGCTGAGCTCGGACCAGCAAAAGGTAGCTTTATTGCCTTACAATGATCCGATGCGGTTTGACTGGAATTTCACTCCCAGGGCCAGGAAAGGAATAACATTCAAAGAGTTAAACCCCGACCAGGAAAAGGCGGCGATGGCGATGGTAAAGCTTGTATTGAGCCTGGAAGGATACAGCAAAGCTGAACAGATCATTGATCTCGAAAATGTATTGAGAGTTGTAGAAACCAGGCCAGCGAATGATTCCTACCGCGATCCGGAAAACTATGCATTTCTGGTTTTCGGGACACCTGGGAATGATCCCTGGGGCTGGCGGATGGAAGGGCACCACTTATCCCTGCATTTTTCGTCCATAAAAGGAGAAGTAACCTACACGCCGAGCTTTTTTGGAAGCAATCCGGGACAAGTACTGGCGGATGTTCCCCAAAAAGGTAAGCGCATTTTGAAGGCAGAGCAGGATCTTGCATTTGAGCTTTTGAATAGTCTGGACGCAGCCCAACATCAGAAAGCCAGCCTGGGAGCCAAGGCTCCCAATGAGATTTTTACATCCAATTCTCGGAAAGCTTCCCTGGAAAGCATGCAGGGAATTACAATGGGTGAGATGAAAGCGGAGCAAAAAGCGATTTTCAAAAACCTTATTATGATATATCTGACACGCTACCACATCACCTTGAAAAACCAGCAATGGGACGAATTAGAAAAAAATGACCTTAGCAAAATCCATTTTGCCTGGATGGGAGATGAAAAAGCTGAAATCGGTCCGGGCCACGGACATTATTACCGCATTCACGGCCCCACATTTTTGATCGAATTTGATAATACCCAAAACGGAGGCAACCACGTACATTCCGTTGTACGGGACCTTGCCAGCGATTTCGGAGAGGATTTGCTCAAAATGCATTATGAGAAAGGGCATTAGGAGGTACCTTTGCCCATGACTTCAACCCAGCACCGGTATTTTATCATCAATAAGCCCGCAAATATGGTTTCCCAGTTTGTAAGCTCGGATGATGTGCGGCTTTTGGGGGACATTGATTTCGATTTTCCAGAAGGGACGCATGCGATCGGAAGATTGGACAGTCATTCTGAGGGGTTGCTGATACTTACTACCAATAAAAGAGTTACTAGTCTGCTTTTTATGGGTGAAGTGCCTCACAAACGTACCTATTGGGTTAATGTGGGGCATCATGTAGGTGAAGATACCTTGCAACAGCTACGGTTGGGCATTGGGATTCTGGTTAAAGGAGGGGTTGAATATGTTACTTCTCCATGCGAAGTGGAAATCATTTCGAGACCTGAAATTTTATCAAAACATAAAAATGAAACCTGGGAACATATTCCCACTACCTGGCTGAGCATTACATTAACCGAAGGCAAATACCATCAGATCAGGAAAATGGTGCGGACTGCCGGGCACCGGTGCAAGCGACTGGTGCGGGCCAGCATTGAAGACCTCACCTTGGGCGACCTTCCGCCTGGCGGAGTGAGAGAAATAGAGGAAACAGAATTTTTCCGGTGCTTAAAAATTGATAACTGGCAATCCGCGATTTCTTCCAGCCGTTCGTCTGTGTCGCCGTCTGTAAAAAACGCTGCCGTATAATAAATGGCAAGACTAGATTTACGCCATCTATTAGCCATCTTACTTAACGCATCTCATCATGAACTTAATCGGAAACATTATCTGGCTTATTTTCGGCGGATTCATTGTCTTTCTCGAATACATGATTTCAGGATTTGTGCTCTGTCTCACCATTATTGGAATCCCTTTCGGCATACAATGTTTTAAAATCGGCTTCCTTACCTTATTTCCTTTCGGCCAGCAAGTGCGTGAAGTTCCCGGCAATACCGGCTGTCTTTCTACTATATTTAATATTGTCTGGATTTTAATAGGAGGGATCTGGATCGCATTGACCCACCTGGTGTTTGGAATAATTCTTGCCATTACCATTATCGGACTCCCTTTTGCGAGGCAGCATTTCAAGCTGATGAGTCTTTCTTTCACCCCTTTTGGAAAAGAAATTTATTAGTATTTCAATTCAATTTCATGAAAGCCGTAGTTATTACCAGTTCGGGTGATCCTGATGTTTTGTGTATGCAGTATAGGGAAATCCCAGTACTTGCAGAAAATGAAATACTAATCAAAGTGTATGCAGCAGGCGTCAACAGGCCGGACATTTTGCAACGCAAAGGCAAATATCCGCCACCTCCGGATGCTTCGAAGGACGTTCCCGGACTTGAAATTGCCGGAATAATCGAACAAGTAGGAGATGGGGTGATAGATTGGGAACAGGGTGATCAGGTTTGCGCATTGCTGACAGGCGGCGGATATGCGGAATATGCAATTGCCAATGCTGGACATTGTTTGCCGATTCCAAATGGTTTTGACTTTGTGCAAGCGGCATCGCTGCCGGAAACCGTTTCTACAGTCTGGCATAATGTATTCCAAAGGGGTAATCTGCAATCAGGAGAAAATTTTCTGGTGCATGGCGGCAGCAGCGGTATTGGCATCACGGCTATCCAATTGGCAAAAGCTTTTGGTGCAAAAGTTTTTACAACGGCCGGAAGTGACTCAAAATGTGATGCTTGTAATGCATTGGGGTCAGATTTAAGCATTAATTATAAAACCGAAGATTTCGAGGAAATCCTCAAAGAATCTGGCGTAGACGTGATTCTCGATATGGTTGGAGGGGATTATATCCCAAAAAATATCAGGTTGCTGCGAAGGGACGGGCGATTGGTTTTTATCAATACAATGAATGGTAACATAGCCAATGGCATTGATTTTGGTCTGATTATGCGAAACCGGCTAACCATTACGGGAAGCACTTTGAGAAATCGGGAGCCTGAATTTAAAGCAGCCCTCGCCAAGGAAATTAAGGAAAAAGTGTGGCCTATTATTGATAGTGGCCATTTTCAGCCGGTTATATATAAACAATTCCCAATGTCAGCTGCGTCTGATGCACATACTTTAATGGAAAGCAGCGAGCATATTGGAAAAATTGTTCTCGTGAATGATTGGGATTAGTTACCCAATTTCAACTGCTTGTTTAAAATAACCGATACCTGGTCGGCCTGGCCGTAAACCATTAAGTGTCCGGCTCCTTCGATGGTTACATCGGGTTGCACGAGTTTAATGGAGATGAGTTTGTCGTTCGTTCCATGGATGTGAAACAAATGATCGGGCTTATTTTTGCGGCCCCAGCTGCTCATTCTGTTCAAAGCCCATTTCAAAAATTTGCCATCCATATCATGCAAAATGGCCTTTAATAAGGTTTGAAGTTCTGGCGTATCCGCTCCAAAATATTTGTAAACAATGGAATTCGTCGATTTCAAAATGGGTGCTGCAAATGGGGATAACAACAAAAATTTGATTAACCCCTGATATCCCTTTGATACTGGAATGCCAGTCGGCGTGCTGGAAATGAGGATAATTTGCTTAGGTTGGATAATATCGGACATTTCGGAAGCGATTATGCCCCCAAAAGATAAGCCAACCAATTGAAACGGCCGGGTAGTGTCGATCTGCGCGATTAACCGGCTTGCATAATGCGCCAATGTTTCTTTTTTCTCCGGTTTAATCCATTCAATGTGGTTTACAACAAACTGATCATCGAGTTTCAATTTGCTAAAAACCCGCTTATCTGCACCCAGGCCACTCAAAAAGTAAACATTCATTTTGGAAGAATCCGAAAGTGAAGATTGGGAAAATGAACGCTGACTATTGAGGGCCAGACAGATGATCAATAAAATGAAGGAAACCCGAACATTAGAAAACATAAGAAACTATCGCTTTCAAAAATATACGAAGTCTCTGAAAATAACGATTCAATTTCACTTCACAAGATTGTACCGAATCCCGGCCATCAGCCATTTCCCAGGCATTTTTGATCCCAGCAAGTCACTGTATTGCACATCGAATGCATTGTCTGCCTGTACGAAAATCGCTAATGTGCGGTTGAGGAACGCATATTCAGCTTTTGCATTCAAGATAAAGTAGTTTTTGGAAATGGTTGCTTCGATGGCGCTGGCTTCCCGGGTTGCGCGTTTTTTATATAATCCGTTCAGGCTGAGCGAGAATCCTGAAATCTGATAAATCGCTGAAAAATTGGTCAGGAATTTGGCATGAGAGGATACATAAAATGAAGTTACCTGGCTGTTATTCTTGCTGTCGAGCCAGGTGAAGCCTGCATTAAAAATCAGTTTTTGATTGGCGGTGAGGGCCTTAACCGATTGAATGTCAAGTTCAAATCCAGTCGTGTTTACTTCGGCAATATTCAAAGCCAGACCAAAAGTGCCTGTTTTGGAAAGATTATCTTTGCGAGGCATTTGCGCGTAAGGCGTTGTCACATAGTCTATCAGATCATTTTGAAGCCTCTGGAAGAAAGTGCCCGATACCTTAAACTGTGATGTATTGCTTTTGGTCAAAAACCAGTCGGCACCTGCCTCATAACTGAATGAACGTTCCGCTTTTAGATTGGGATTGCCAACATTTCCGCCCGTTACTAATGTTCTGTTATAATTGTTGAACCGCTCGGTGAAGTCGGCGTCGCGTATTGTCTTTCCTGCGCTTCCCCGTATCTGCCAGCTGTTCTTTTTGTAAGATAGATTGATCTGCGGGACAAGTTCGGAACCTATGTTTTCCCGCCAATCCAATCTAACAGAAGGTGTTATCGTGAAATTCTCTCCAAAAACCTGCACAATAGATACAAATGGTGCGAGCTGGCTCAAAGCATGATCGCCCCGATCATTGGATGCAATTTTCCGGTTTTGATAATTGATACCGGCAATCAGGCTGGATTTCGGACTTAATGTTTGCTGTAAAACGGCAAGTCCTTGCCAAAGTTTCGATTTGCTACTGTTTGCAATCGCATGTGGGTTGAAAGCATATTGGTCATGGACGGCTTTGTAGCCGCCGTCGAGAGAAAATGAAGTATTATTCTTTTTGTAACCAATCCTCAATTGATTCCATGAAGTCTTTACCTTTTCGCTAGCGGTATCTGACCTTAAGACGGTGTAAAAATTTTGTGCCGCAAAGTCACGGTGATCGTAAGCGCTTCTGATAGCAACATTCCAGTTCGGCGAAAGATCATAATGAAGGGAAAGTGAGGCCGTATTATTGTGAAAAAAACCTTTGATACCGCGTTGCTGAACGCCGGTAGCATTATTAGAGAGCAAGCCGCCTGAAATGGCAAATTTATTTTTTTGATAAAAACCGCCCACATTCGCATTTTTCAAGCCATATTCTCCGGCGGCTATCATTGCATTGATGTTCGTTTTAGCCGGTAAATTATTCTCCTGATCGCCAGATAATTGTGTCTTGGCAAATGTCTTGGCGGCAAACGATTTTGCGGCAAACGTTTTTGAAATCACATGGATTACCCCGCCCACTGCGTCGGACCCATAAACAGCCGAAGACGCTCCCTTCAAAACTTCAATTCGTTCGATCTCTGAGGGTGAAATGGGGATATAACTGTTGAAATGGCCAGTATTCGGATCATTTAAACGCAAACCGTCCAGGATTACCAGTACCTGCTGAAAAGTGCCCCCCCGCAAAACAATGTCACTCTGCGAACCCATTGGCCCACGCGCCTGAATTTCAACCCCCGGAACATATCTCAAAAGGTCGTCAATGCTGTGAACAGGCAAATTCTGAAAATACGCTCCGTTAATCACCGCAATGTTCCGCCCCGTCTGCGAAGCCCTTTTTTCAATTAGCGAAGAAGTGACTGTCACCGGATCCAATGAAATTTCCTGAGCAGAAACGTAATGAGATAGACAGAAAAATGAAAGTAAAAAGTAATATCTCTTCATAAGATATCTAATTGATTATCAAAATAATAAAAATATTGGTGTCCGAAAAGTAGCTGCCAAAAAGCTAATAGCTAAAAGCTAAATTCTTCCGTAAAGATAATACCTTGCCGGCCCGTTCATATGACCCGGTTTTAATCTAATGAATAGTCCGGCTGAAATTCCTTTTAAAAATGTAATCCTGCTCGACCGGCTCTCCGGAACGGCGGTTTACCTGCAGATTGCCCACCAAATGATCAATGCGATTCAGCGCGGGGTGCTGGTATCGGGCGTCAAACTGCCCGGAACAAGACCATTGGCGGAAATGCTAGGTGTCCATCGAAAAACAGTTGTCGCTGCTTATAATGAACTGGATGCGCAAGGATGGATAGAAATATTGCCTAACAGCGGAACATTTGTAGCCAAAAGAATCCAGGTTGGTGATTTGGTGACACTTCCTTTTGATACAAAAAATCTGGTAAGCTATCCCAAACAAGCCGGTTATTCCTTTGAACGAAGTATGCTGCTGGATCGCCCCGTGTCACTTTCGAAAGTAGAGCTTGAATTTACAGATGGTCTGCCCGACGTGCGCCTTGCGCCCATGGAAAGGCTCGCAAAGGCATATTCGAGTGTACTAAAAAGGAAAAACAATAGAAAATATCTAAGTTATTCTCATGTAGAAGGCAACATTTATTTTAGAGGGAAGCTTGCGGATTATCTAAACAATACGCGGGGGCTGCACATTGGAAGCAACAACATTATCACCACGCGCGGCATTCAGATGGGCATTTATCTGGCTTCAATGCTCCTGATCAAAAAGGGCGATCACGTGGTGGTTGGTAATCTGAGCTATTATGTTGCCAATATGATTTTTCAACAAGCTGGGGCTCAAATCGCCTCGGTGCCTGTGGACGATCAGGGAATTTCGGTGGAAGCGGTCCGGAAACTTTGCGAAACCACACGCATACGGATGTTGTACATTACGCCTCACCATCATTATCCAACCACGGTAACATTGAGTGCCGAGCGTCGGGTGGAATTGCTCAATCTGTCGATCCAATACCGGTTTATCATTCTGGAAGATGACCATGATTATGATTTTCACTACAATAGCAGTCCGGTTCTCCCACTTGCAAGTGCGGATGGTGCTGGAATGGTCGTTTATGTTGGATCTTTTTGCAAGGCAATGGCACCAGGGTTGAGGGCAGGTTATATTGTTGCACCCGAAAACCTGATTTTGGAATTGGGTAAGCTCCGACGCATTATCGACAGACAGGGCGACTTAATGATGGAACAGGCGTTAGGGGAACTGCTGGACGAGGGAGAAATTCAAAGGCACATCAAAAAGGCGCAAAAGGTTTATCATCATCGGAGAGATTTGTTCGGCGAACTGCTTGAAAATCATTTGAGTAATTTCCTAACATTCAAAACTCCACCAGGAGGATTGGCCATTTGGACGGAATGGCGGAAGGATATCAACCTAATGCGGATTAGCAAAGCATGTCTGAAGCAAAATCTTCACCTGCCACAAACGCTTTTATTTCAGACGGAAAATTTAAGTGCAATGCGCCTGGGTTTTGGAAGTATGGATGAAAATGAGCTCGAAGAGTCCATCCATGTTTTAAAAAATGTCCTCGAAAAGAATGTTTAACATCAGAATTGGAAGGTTGAAATCATCAAATATTCAATTAATTTGAGGGAAAATCCATATCCAATGAAAAAGCGCACCTTTATTAAACTATCATCAGCTTTAATGACAGCTCCATTATTTTCACCATTAGATGGTTGGGCCGCACCCGGTTGGGCCGCACCCGGTTGGGCCTCAGACGGTCAGGTCGCAGCTGATTCATCAACTGTGGATAAGTTAAAAAATTGGGCAGGTAACCTGGAATACAGCACAGAAAAGCTCGATCAGGCTAAAACACTTTCTCAGGTTCAGGAAGCTGTAAAAAAATATGGTAAGGTTAAAGTGCTTGGTACGCGGCATTGTTTCAATAACATTGCGGATACGCGGGATCAATTTATATCGCTGGTAGGGGCGGAGGAGCAAATTGTTTTAGATGAAAAAAACAAAACAGTTACTGTTAATTCTGGTTTAAAATATGGGGCACTCAGCCCTTTTTTGCATAAAAAAGGCTTCGCACTTCACAATCTGGCGTCTTTGCCTCACATTTCTGTGGCTGGCGCCTGCGCAACTGCGACGCACGGTTCGGGTGAAAAAAATGGAAATTTAGCAACCGCGGTTACTGCAATGGAAATGGTATCGGCGAAGGGCGATGTTTTACAATTAAGTAAGGATAAGTATGGTGAAAAGTTTAATGCAGCGGTGGTAAACCTGGGTGCATTGGGCGTGGTGACGAAGGTAACTCTCAAAATGGAGCCTACTTTTTTAATGGGACAGTATGTGTATGAAAATGTGCCATTGGACCAACTTAAAGACAATTTCGACAAAATAGAGGGCAGCGGATACAGCGTCAGTTTATTTACCAATTGGGCCAGCAAGGACATTACTGAGGTTTGGGTAAAATATAAAATGGACAAGTCTAAATCAACAAAAACGCAACCTGACAACGAATTTTTCGGTGGAAAACTGGCTACTAAAAATCTGCATCCGATCCCCGAGTTATCCGCGGAAAATTGCACGGAACAAATGGGGGTTGCTGGTCCGTGGTATGAGCGTATGCCACATTTCAAGATGGGTTTTACGCCCAGCAGTGGAAAGGAATTGCAGACGGAATATTTTGTCCCGCGACAACACGCAGTGGACGCCATCATGGCAGTTTCGAGATTGGGCAGCCAGATCACACCTTACTTATTCACTTCCGAAATACGGACCATTGCTGCGGACGATTTGTGGATGAGTCCAGCTTACAAACAGGACTCCGTTGCCATTCACTTTACTTGGAAACAGGATTGGCCGGCAGTGAGCAAATTGCTTCCAATCATTGAAAAGGAGCTTTCTGTTTATAATATCAGGCCGCATTGGGGCAAATTATTTACGATATCCCCTGAAATTCTTGAAAAACGTTACGATAAAATGGCGGAATTCCGGGCGCTAGCGATGGAATACGATCCGAAAGGGAAATTTCGCAATGACTTTTTAAACCTCAATGTCTTCAAAAGCTGATCATAGGAAATACCGATACTTTTATTAAAATAAATGCCCTTAAATGAATGTTTAAGGGCATTTATTTTGTTGTCTAAACAGGTGTGTTCAAGGCACGAGGAGGTATTTTGTGCCGTTCATTTGAATACAAGTCACCACTTCATTTAATCCAAAACAGATAATGGCAACAAAATTAAAAGAGCTTCCGGCAGCTGCGCAGGAACTTACTGCCGATAGAATCACCGAGTTATTCATGCAATACTGCCTGGAAAACAACAAGAAGCCCGAGTCGGTTTACCTATTTTGTAAACAAAATGGCTTTGTTGAAAAGGACTTTTACAAGCACTTTTCGTCTATTGATTCTCTCGAAAAAAGTGTTTTTGTCACCTTCCACAATCTTGCGGTTAGCCTGATCAATCAGAGTGGGGATGTGCTTACGCTGGGATTTCGCGACAAACTGCTAACGTATTACTATACTTATTTTGAGATTTTGACCGCCAACAGAAGTTATGTGGTCTTTGCTTTAACGGATAGCAAAAACCGTTTGAATGGCCTTGTAAAATTGAAAGAATTCAGGACTCATTTCAAAGCATTCATTGCTGATATCAGCGCTGGTTATCTAAAAGTGAAAAGCGAACGCATCCATAAAGCGCAACAGGATGCTCTGGAGGAAGGCGCGTGGATTCAGTTGCTGGTAACATTGAGATTTTACCTGGATGACGAGTCCCTTGGCTTTGAAAAAACAGATTTATTTATTGAAAAGTCAATCAGGGCAACATTTGATCTGATTGATATCACACCTTTGGAAAGCGTGATCGACTTTGGAAAATTTATTATTAAAGAAAAGATGCGGTAGGAATGGAGACAATTGATAGCATACCAACTTCGAAAATACAGCGTGCAACCAGGTTACTTACGACAGGCGTAAAAATCGGAGGAAATTATTTAAAATATTACGGTGAGAAGATCACCAATCCGGATTTAGCGCGTGATAATCTGAATACAAACAATGCTGAAGATATTTATGATGGGCTGAAAAACCTGAAAGGCAGCGCCTTGAAAGTGGCTCAAATGCTGAGTATGGAGAAAAATTTTCTTCCACAGCAGTATGTTGAGAAATTTTCCTTATCACAATTTTCAGTACCACCACTTTCTGCGCCTTTGGTTATCAAGACTTTCAAAAGGTATTTTGGTAAATCACCCTTGGACCTTTTTGATACCTTCAATCCAAATGCAATCAATGCGGCCAGTATTGGCCAGGTGCATAAGGCTACTTTGGGCGGAAGAGACCTGGCGGTGAAAATTCAATATCCGGGCGTGGCGGAAAGCATTTCGTCGGACCTTGCGATGGTGAAGCCTATTGCCATGAGAATGTTCAATATTCCGGCGAAAGATTCGGAGAAGTATTTCAAAGAGGTTGAGACAAAATTGAACGAAGAAACCAATTACATATTGGAGATTGCACAAAGCGCGGAAATTGCCAATGCTTGTTCACACATACCAAATTTGCGGTTTCCGGAATATTACCCTGAATATTCAAGCGAGCGTGTGATCACTATGGATTGGATGACCGGAAAGCATTTGTCTGAATTCTGTAAAACCAATCCCGACCAGAATATCTCGAATAAGATCGGGCAGGCATTATGGGATTTTTATATGTTTCAGGTTCACCAATTAAGGAAAGTCCATGCCGACCCGCATCCAGGCAATTTCCTGGTCGATGATCATGATAACCTGATTGCAATTGATTTTGGGTGCGTTAAGGAAATTCCGGAAACTTTTTACAATCCATATTTTGAGCTTGCCGAACCGGAGAATCTCAACAATCCTGCGATATTTCGGGAGAAATTATTTGAGCTTGAAATCCTGTCCGGGAAAGATACGAGGGAAGAAACGATTTACTTTTCCAATCTTTTCAAGGAGGTATTGACGCTTCTGACGCAGCCGTTTCAATCAGAGAGTTTTGATTTTTCGGATGAAACTTTTTTTGGAAAATTAGCTGCCCTGGGTGAGAAGTATGCGAATGATAAGGAATTAAAGAAAATGAATGTGAACCGCGGTTCTAAACATTTCATTTACATTAACCGGACTTTTTTCGGGTTATTTAGTCTGCTGCACGATCTGAAGGCAGTTGTGGATACGAAGCAATTTGTAGTTTAATAAGTCAAGGAAGATTTCAAGAGCAGGCAATTTAATTGTCTGCTTTTTTTACGTCCCGTCGCTGCTCTTCTTCCTTTTCACCAACCTGAATAAATTATTATTCGCGTGCTCGGGCGTTTGGTCACCGAGGAGGATGCCCCAGGGTTTCAAGCCATTGACACGGTCAAATACGACCTTCATCATTGCAATGGCGGGAATGGAAAGGAACATTCCTGAAAAACCAGCCAACGCCCCGCCGACAAGAACACCTACAATTGACGCAAGAGAATTAATCCTGACTTTCGAGCCGACAATCAAAGGGATGAGCAGGTTATTGTCAATGAATTGAACGGCGATAAAAACCCCAACAACACCAAGAATCGTGTCGATCTCAGGGTGACTAATGAATGTTACCATGACCGCCAATGCGGTGGCAACCAATCCGCCAATGTAGGGAACGAGGTTGAGGATAGCGGCCATAATCGAAAGCAGCACAGCATATTGAACATTCAGAAGCAGCAAGCCTACTGAATTTAAAACAGCAACAACTGCGGTTTCGAGGAGCAGGCCAACCATATAGCCTTGGATAATGGTTTTAATTTCTCCTAGCCCTTCAAGGATTTTCTCCTTATGCTTTTCAGCGAACAAAACGACCATGAAATGCAAAAGCATGGTGCGGTAGTAAAGCAACAAAAAGGCATATATAGGGATCAGGATCAGCGTTCCAAGCGGGCCAGCTACGACGCCAAGGGTTTCCGCGCCTTGCAAATTTTCGAGTGTTTTATCCTGCGCATTTTTAAGATAGGCAGCCTGCTGACGATACGTAAAGCTGTATTCCCTCCGGATCCATCTTCTGGCGTCGCGGTAAAATTCGTCTATGTTCCGTTTAAGCTTCGGCCATTCATCCGAAAAATCCGCAAGCTGCATAGACAATAGGATGCCCACTGCTGATACGATCAATATGGCAAACAAAATAGCCAGCGTGATTGCTATGACTTTGGGAATCCCGATTCTCATCAGCCAGGCTTCCACCGGGCGAAGTAAAACAGCAATAAGTCCTGCCAGCGCGAGTGGAACAACAATGTCCTGCCCGAGATAAATGCCGACCATTAATAACCCTATTGACAAAAGGGAGAAGGCAAGTTGTTCGTAGAAGGGGCGGGTGTCAGTCGGGAGCATTTTTTAGAAATTCTAAAATGAATTGTGGTGAGCTAATTTTTTTGTAATTTTAGGGACGCACACTTATTGAAGATATATATGGTTGTAATCAGCACCGGATGATCAGGGAATTTTCCAGAAAACATCACGAATCCCTTGAAGCACTAGACAATTGGCATACCACAGTAAAAAAAGCAAATTGGTCTCATTTTCATGACGTTAAGAAAGTTTTTAATTCAGTGGACGCAATAGGAAATGATCTGTATGTTTTTAACATCAAGGGGAATCACATTAGAATGATAGTTCGGATTGCATTTAAAATTCGTACAGTTTACATAAAATTTATAGGAACTCACTCTCAGTACGACAAGGTAAATCCAGATAACCTTTAAAATGAAGAATTTAAAATACAAAACTGAGCCTGAGTATGAAGAGGCAATGGTTGAGATAGATGAATTGATGCGCCGGGGAGAAGCTAATTTATCTGAACTGGAACTGAAAAAAATTCGTAAAATGGCCCTTGCTGCCCAAGCCTACGAAATGGAGCATTACTACATTGAACCTCCCAGAACGTTTGAAGGGATGATTGAACTCCGCATGTATGAACTCAGGCTTAAACAAAAGGATCTTGCAAAAACACTTGGCGTGAGTGATGCAAAGCTTTCTTTAATCATGAATGGGAAACAAAAGCCTGATATTCCATTCATTAAAGCGGTTCATACCAAGCTGAATGTGTCTGCTGATTTCATTTTGCAGCACATATAACGCGCTATTCCAAAGTAAATTCAGGATTATAGATCAGCCCAATTACATTGCCAAAAGGATCTTTGACGGATGCTACGACGATATCCCCTTCCACATTATTCGGTGATTCGTGTGCCGTGGCTCCAAGTGTTATCAATTTTTCATATTCAGAATCAATTTGGTCGGTTCCCCAATAGGTAACCACATTGTCACTTTTTTCGGTTGTCGCGACGTCTTCCGGTTGCAAACCAAGTTCGTAACCGCCAATATTGAAACCGACATAAAATGGCTCATCGAAGTAGGGAGTGGTTTCAAATGCATTTGCAAACCATTCTTTGGCTGCATTAATGTCGCTGACCTTATAAATTGTTGTTCTTAGACCTAGGAATTTCATCGGTTTGATATTTGGGTTTTAGATTGCATTCTTGGAGACCTGCATTGGTCAAAACGTTTTTTTCATGCAGACGCTATTGTCCGTTTCGGTATCCTTACTATATCCTGAAATGTTATGATAGCCTAATTTACGATACATGGCGATCGCCTCGGGTTGTTTTTTACCTGTTTCCAATACGACAGCCTTGCTTCCAAGCCCCATTGCCCAATTTTCCAGTTCCTTTACCATAGTTGAACCGATGCCCCTTCCACGAAAAGCACTATCTACATACATTCTTTTCAATTCAACAGTCGTTTCATCCAACTTTTTGAAGCATCCGCACGCAATCGGGTCTGAGTTGAAGTAAACCAAAACAACGGTTCCAAGATCGGTTATGCGGTTGTATTCTTCGTAATCCTTTGGTTGGGTATTGTAAATGCGACAGAGCTCAATGTCCAGTTTATTGGTCAGCTTTTGAAAATCAGGATTGTTGCTGTCTGTTCTGGTAATGTTGATCATAGTTGCAAATCAATGACCTAAATTACAAGGTATGTCTGATTTAACTTATGCCAGGTTGTCCAATTTCTGCAAATAGGAGTTGGCGTTTTGCAAGTGCGCTTTTTGCTTCTCTTCTGGCAAATTGTCAAAAGTTCTGATCAACATACCGAGTCTTGGATTTTTGGTGAAAAATTTCCTGTGCTGGTCCATAAATCGCCAGAACAATCCGTCCCAGATTGGTTGCCAGTCCCCTTTCTTAAAGTCACTCATTTTGAGCAGATAATTGCTGCTGCTAATGTATGGTTTAGTTGACATCAGTCCTCCGTCGGCGAACTGGCTCATGCCGTAAACATTGGGGACCATAACCCAATCATAAGCATCAATAAACATTTCCATAAACCACAGATAAACATCATCCGGGTCAAATTCACAGAGCAGCATAAAATTCCCGAGCACCATCAGCCGCTCAATGTGATGGCAGTAACTTGTTGAAAGAATTTTTTTAATGACGATATCAATGGGATCAATGCCGGTTTCACCTTTCCAAAAAGATTCAGGGATCTTTCTTTCGAACCCCCAATAATTCCGTGTCCGTTCCCTGCTTCCCTTGAACTTATAAACCCCATGCATGTACTCCCTCCACCCGATAACCTGCCTGATATACCCTTCCAGCGAGTTCATGGGAATATTTTCGGATTTGGCCATATGAAGTACCTGATCAGCAACCTGTTTTGGCGTAAGCAAGCCAATGTTCAGCATTGGGGTGATTACGCTGTGATGCAGGAAGTGCTGGTCCGAGACCATTGCATCCTCATATTTACCAAACTCCTCAAAGCGCTTTTTCAGAAATTGGTTTAGCCAGGACTGGCTTTCTTTGAAATTGATTGGGAAGCGGATTTCACGAGGGATTTCGCCATAATTATCCGGATAGTGTTGCTCTACATATTCCCGCGCTTCTTGATGAATATCATTTTCTATGGGAAATTTGATAACCGGCGCTGTCCCATTTTTGGGGAATTTCAACCTATTTTCGGTATCAAAACTCCATTTGCCTCCTTCCGGCTGTCCCTTTTCATCAACCAAAATATTCAGCTTTTTCCTTTGCATTGCATAAAAGTCGGCCTGGAAATACCGCTTTTTATTCATGAAATACTTATCAAGGTCTTCTGCGGTATTCAGGAACATGGGTGTGTCATATTGGATCATCACAATGCCAGTCTGCTTTGATGTTTTTACAAGCCTTTTTTGCAGCCAGTCATCCGTAACATCTGCATAATGAAGGATTTCAATTCCTTGTTTTTTAAGAATAGGAATTAGCTTCCGAATGTCAGAATGCACTTCTTGCGCTTCTATATATTCAACACGCATTCCTTTTTCCTCCAAAAAGCGCTTGTAAAATTGCATGCTCGCCCGATGATGGAAGAGCTTGTGTTTGTGAAAATGATACTGATTAAAAAACAGATATTCTTCAACCATAACCACCTCTCGTTCCGGAGAGATGGCGGGATGATTTTCAAAAAGCTGATGGGGAAATATTAAGGTAATTGCTTTCACTGGATGCAGAGTTGAAATAAGCCTGTTTTACAACAATTTCCTATATTTAAGTGGAAGCCGTTGGCTTAAAAACTGATCCTAATAAAATCATGCGAATACGGATAAGCGTTACTGCAATTGTAATTTTCTCTGCCGCAAATTGTTTTGGACAAGGCGGTTTCAAGGTTGTTCCGCTGGGCGTGAAGGGTGGAGGAGATGATGGCAATCTTTCAGCATACATGGTCGCTCCAATTGGTTCAACCAATTACATCTGTTTGGATGCGGGTACGCTAAGTCATGGCATTCAAAAGGCAATTTCAAGGAAAGCATTTTCGGTTTCGGCAGATGAGGTTTTGAAAAAATACATCAAGGCGTATTTCATTTCCCATCCGCATTTGGACCATTTATCCGGCATGATTATCAATTCAACGGATGATACCGTCAAGAATTTATATGGATTTGAACATTGCATTGAAACGATCAAAAATCATTATTTCAATTGGCAGAGCTGGCCAAACATGGGAAATGAAGGAAACAACCCCGCTTTGGAAAAGTATAACTATAAAGTGTTGGCTGAAAGTCAGTTAACAGTCATCGATCAAACCGAAATGTCTGTGCAGGCATTCAGGCTTAGTCATTCCAATCCTTACGAAAGCGCTGCATTTCTAATCAAAAATGGTGAAAATTATCTGCTCTATTTCGGAGATACTGGAACTGATGAAGTGGAAAAAAGCAATAAGATGGAATTGGTCTGGCGGGCAGTTGCCCCATTGGTCAGAAATAAGACACTTATGGGAATTTTGTTAGAGGTTTCGTATCCTAATGACCAGCCAGACAGGAGGTTATATGGACATTTAACTCCCAATTGGTTTATGAGAGAGCTGAGTAATCTCGAAAAACTTGCAGGGCAAGAATCTTTAAAAAACTTGAATGTTATCGTAACGCATCTCAAGCCGACAGGAAACAACGAACAGACGATCAGGCATCAACTTACGGTGGCTAACACGTGGGGTCTGAACTTGATATTTCCTGAGCAGGGCAAATCCTTTGAACTCAAATAGAATGTTGTGTTGTTTAATTGAGCTTCGGTGGAGCCGCAGCAACCGGATTCAAAGGAATTTTAAGATCCATACCCAATTCTTCATTGAACCGCTTAATCAGATAACCAGAGAGCAGTGGAGAAGCCTCCTCGTGGTTTTGGTGAACAAAAAAATAAATGTTCCGGATACCTTCATTCGTCCAAAGCTTTAGCCTTTCGAACCAATCGTCAAGGCGCGTATAATCCGAATCCACATTGGCGCCATTGTAACGTACAAATGCTGTCGGGGTGGTCAGTCGCATGTGTAATAAATCCCGTCGACCTGCAGAGTCGGTAACGATATGGGTGATATTTTTCTTTTCTAAAACTTCGTAAAGGTCCTCACTTTTAAACGAGCCGTCGTACCAGCCGGTATGGCGTAATTCCAATGCAAGTGGGAATCCGGAAGGCCATTCTTCCAGAAATGCTTTGAGTATTTCCCAGTTTTTCGGGCCAAAATTATCTGGCATCTGAAGAAAGATCATTCCTAATTTTTCCTGCAAATGAGAAATTCCGTCCAGGTACAGATCCATTGGTTCCTTCGCATCTTTGAGACGTTTCCAATGACTTATCCCTTGATGGATTTTTGGAAAAAATCGAAAGTTGGCAGGTGTTTTATTGTACCAGGCCTCAATGGTTTCTACCGGGAAGTTATTGTAGAATGTTGCATTTAATTCAATGCTATTGAATTGAGTGGCGTAATATGCCAGTTCGTCTTTCGTCCCTTTCGGGTAAAAGCTTTTGAGATCAGTTTTATTCCACTTAGCGCAGCCAATGTAAATATCCGGTTTACCTGTTTGCGCAGCTTTACTCAGCAATTCTTTATTTGCAAGCGAATCCTCCGGTAATTTGAAATCTACATCGTCAGGGTTATCAACTTTTCCGAATTTCATGGTGGCTTAATTAATTTCTATCCTACTTAAAGGGATTTTTGATTACCAGTTTTCGATTTTGAATTCATCTTGCAGATACTTCGGAGTATAGGACAGTGCAGCCACTTTCTAACGCGGATGCAACAATTATGGAATCAAACCATTGAAACTGATAGCGATCGGCTAAAAAAATCGCCCTTTTGATCGCTGGCAATTTTACCTGAATAATTTCATTGTTGCTCTCAATCTCATTAACCACCCATTCAATTCTCTGCCAGGACAATTTGAATTTTTTGTGCAAAATATTACATGTTTCTTTTACAACCTGAGTGGATACGTAGGTATGGGTGATCCCTGCAATCTCCAATGCCGTCCGATTTTTGCGGGCTCATCATCAGCATAGCAATAGAGAATTATATTAGTGTCAAGGAAGCACTTTTCACCGTTCATTAGCATCTTCCCTGTTAAAGCGATAACCTCTGAGGCTAATTTTTATGGCGTCATAAGTTTTTTTTCTTTTTGCAACTGACGCATCCACTGATTCGGTAATGTTGATAGCTCCTATTTTTTCGAGGCCCTCTAATACAGAAAGCGCATAATTTTTTTTAATATCAACTGTAAGTGTCATCATGATGGGCCGTTTTACCAAATTTACTAAAAATGATCTTTGAAACCTTCCAGCTTTATTCGAGAAGGGAAATTTTACCGGCCAAAATCGTCCTGAACCCTGACAATATCCTCTTCGTCAGAAGGATTCGACGGATCGGTATGCTGCCATATTTCTGCTACGAATCCCCATTCGTCTACACCGACCAGCCGGTGACGCTCGCCTTTTTTAAGGTCGACGACCGTTCCAATGGGTAGCTGACGAAGCTCTGTTTCTTCATCAGTATCACTGATCACAATCCCTGCATTACCGCCGATCACTTTCCATATTTCAGCACGACGATGGTGATATTGCCACGACAATCTCTTGTTGGGTGCTACAACGAGGATTTTAGGGCTGAGTTTCTCATAACCAGCAAAGTCTGCCAGAGAAAGGTGTGGGAAAAAAGTGGAAATGAACTGAGGAGCTTCGCTTTCATCTAAAACAAAAAAACCACCCCACGGACGGGAATGATCTTTACTTACTACCGTAAATCCTTGTTCGTCTATAAACTGCTGAACTTTTGCAAAAACAGCATCCTTGTCAGCCGCTGCTGTGAACGATTGTATCATATTTATAAGAATTGATAAGAATCACGTGGATCTCAAAATTAGGATAAAAAACAAAAAGATGCCCCAAAATATTCAGGACATCTTTTGAATTATATCTACTAATTTATACTATTTGTCCCACCATACTTTGGTGATGAAATCATCAGGCAATGTGGCACCTGTTTGGTAATTCGGGTTACCAGCTACTTCATTGGTCGGATAGCGAAGTCTCACAGGTATTATTCCGCCAGTTACATTACCCGGATAGTTGGTTGGCGTTAGCTTAGGGAATCCTGTTCTTCTCCAGTCGGACCATGCTTCCCACCAGTTGAAGAATTTGTTTACCCACAATTGCTCGCCGATCATTTCCAATGCAGGTTTTGCAGTACCATAAGGATATGCTGTCAGATAAGCAGCCGCAGCAGCATCAGATACAGTCAATGTTGCATCGTAAGGTGTATACATTTGCATGGAAGCTTTTACACCGGCGTCATAATGTGATTTGGCGGTTCCGGCAATGCCTGATCCGATTTTTCTTTCGATCGCTTCGGCTAGCAGTAGCTCTACTTCTCCATAGTTCATGATCATGTATGGATCTGCATCCTGCAACATTTTTACATTGATCCTGGAATAGGTCTTAGAAACATCAACTGCTTTCCCTTCCAGTTTGTCCAGCATCGGTTGGTCGAATCCGTTGGGCATTCCTTTCTGCTTTACCGGATTTAGCTCGGTTGGCGTATACGAAGATGCAGTCCAGTCGCCGATACCACCACTTATGATCATCAAACGGGGATCATCATCTGTTGCGACAGCTTGATTGGTTCCTTTGAGGAAATTTATCAAAGTCGCGCTCAGATAAGAAGGCTGGCCGCCATCTCCCGGATTGAAAGCACGGGAAATACCGTTTTGGTTTACCCATTCACTTGGGCCATCTGCCATGGTAATCCAAACATTATCGGCATTGCTGGTAAAAACGCCACCAGCAGCTGCTTTGCTCACGTAGGTTGCTGCTTTTGCTGCATCTACATTTGAAATGCGCATTGCCAGTCTCAGCATCAAAGAATATCCCCATTTTTTCCATTTGGTGATATCACCTTTGTAAATGAAATCAGCGTCACCAAAACCTTCATCACCATTTGCGGTGTTCATACCAGCAGTAGCTTCGTCCAATTCCTTCAAAAGATCGGCATAGATTGCGTCCTGTGTATCGTATTTAGGGAAAAAAATACCTTCCATACCCTGATTAGCTTCAAAATAAGGAATGTTACCATAAAAATCGGTCAGACGGGCAAAGCTGAAAGCACGAATGATCCGAGCAGCATTACGCATATTTTTATACTTCCCTTCCGCAAAACCGCCCGGTCCCGATTGTTTCAGGATTTCTGCAACGTTTTTCAACTGGTCATTGTAAGTAAATTCAAATGGCGCGGCGTTGGTTTCGGCGTTGCTGGTATACTTGTCTCCAGGAGAAATACCTCCGCCAGAGCTGGCCAGATGCTGGATCGCGTAAGCGCACATGCCAATGTTGGTACGCCAGTCGATATACCTATTATCACCGGTTGTTCCATTGGAAGCGATGGCAAGCTCGGTTGAAGTGAATATGAAATTCAGGTCGACTTCATTCAATGCTTGCGGGTTAATGTTCAGATCATGGAGTTGTTTGGTGTCGCAACCCGTCACCAATACCACTGCCAAACCGTACTTTATATATCTTTTCAAATTTTTCATTGTTCAGTAATTAAAATGTTGCTCTCAAATTGAAACCGTAACTGCGTGTCGATGGAAATCCGAAGTAATCAAAACCTTGTGAGTTTCCATTTGCATAAGTCGACTCCGGATCAATGTTCGGCGTGTTCTTGAACAGGATAGCCAGGTTACGACCTACGAATGAAAGCGTCAAATTTTGAAGAGGAGTTTTTTCCAACAATTTCTTTGGGAATGAATATCCAAGCGTTAATTGTCTCAACTTCACGAACGAAGCATCATAAAGGTACATGGTCGTTACACCATTGGTTTCACCGCCCACAGAACCCCAGTAATTGTAAGCCTCCTGTGGAGTAAGGGTTTTAGTAAATGGCTTATACTCTGTGCCTTCCTGAACAACACCTGTAACGGTCAGCGGAGCTTCGCCTTCTCTTCCCTGCAATGATCTTTTGCTTACTCCCCATGCGTCAAGTCTCATGTTTGTGCCTGAAAGCAGGTCTCCGCCCACTTTAAAGTCAACCAGGAACGAAAGGTCAAATCCTTTGTAGTTAAATGCATTGGTAAGTCCACCTGTCATTTTAGCGATACCGTTCCCAATGATTTCATACCCATCAGAACCTACCGGACGTCCATCGCTGAAAAATACGGGCTGGCCGTCAGGAGACAGTTTCTGGACGCGGCCGGTGATCATACCAAAAGGTTGGCCCACGATATTTTTCACGTATGTATTTCTTGTACGGGGTTCGTCCATGACAAGTTCATTTACCCCATCAATCAGGGATTTAACCTTGTTGGTGTTTTTCGCCAAATTCAAAGTCACATCCCAGGTAACGCTGCTAGATTTGAGGGGGGTTACTGTCAGCAACAATTCAACCCCTCTATTTTGCAGTTTTCCAAGGTTAACCGAAGTACTACCAAAGCCGGAAGCTCTTGATATGGTCGCATTCAGGATATCGTCCGTAGTTTGTTGATCGTAGTAAGTAAAATCAACACCCAGTTTGTTGTTAAAAAGGCGGAAGTCAATACCAAGCTCAGTTTCTGTCACCGTAAGTGGTTTAAGGTTAGCGTTTGGAATGTTTCCACCGTTACCCATTGCAGAAGAAAACGAAGCCATTGAATAACCCAAGTGGGGGTTTCCATTCAATGAATAAGTCGAATTGGTTGCGTATGGCCCGATTGTAACATTACCAACCTGTGCCCATGACGCCCTGATCTTACCATAGGAGATCCAGGATGGAAGACCTTTGATCGCATCAGAGAACACGAAACTTGATCCAATTGAAGGATAAAGAATGCTGTTGGTTTTTGGATTTAATACCGAGAACCAGTCATTTCTCGCAGTCGCAGTCACGAACAAAAATCCATCATATGATATTTCGGCAGATCCCAGCAAGGAATTGATACCTGATTCTTCTGGATAATAGTCAAAGGATTTTTGTTTAACGTTATTAAGTGCGGGGAAAAACTGAACGTTGAAGCCGTTACCATAAGTGTTGATGGATTCATACTTTCTTCTCATCCTGTTGCCACCTCCGAATGCAGTGATACCAAATTTTCCAAATTCTTTGGTTACGCCAATTGTATACTCGGCATTCAATTCCTGAACATTCCAGCTACCCAGGTTTCTTGCACCACCGCGCTGATAACCAGTTCCTTCAGGAGTAAGTCCTTCCGAACGACGGGTGTATTTATCCAATCCCACGCGACCTTGGATGAACAGCCAGTCTGTGACCTGATATTTCAGCTGGCCAGAAGTGATGATCCTGTTTTTCTGATCTGATTTGATGAACTGATAAGCTGTCCAATATGGATTTTGGCCCCAGTTATTATTGGCTTGCTGTAATTCTTCACCTACTTCTTTACCCCAGATACCAAGACTTGCTGCGTCGGCTCCAGCTGGAATTGCACCAGGTTTGTCAGGATCGCCATAATAATCAAGCACATTAATGTCACCAGGTATTCTCCACAGTGTTTGAATTGCGTTTCCTGGGGAGTCAGATACATTTGGTCTGTTTTTAGCTTTTTCTTCCGAATAAAGTACCTTAGCGTCCAATGTTAGCCTTTTTCCAAATTTTGATTGGGTAGACAAAGAAATGTTAATCCTGTCAAAACCTGAATTTGGAATAATAGATTTGCTTTTCAAATTGGTAACCGAAGCGCGGAAATTTTGGGTTTCATTACCACCTGAAAAGGCCAGGTTATTAGTGAAGGCGTGGCCTGTTTTCAGGTATCTCTTGAAATTGTCACCTCCATAAGAGTAAGGATGCATTTTACCATCGAAACCGATTACCGAGCTGCCGTCATACTTAGGACCCCAAGAGTCATCACCCCAATCGTATGCCTGATTCTGGTTGGCAGGTTTGGAAGCTACTCTTTCGACATAAGAACCCGCTCCATAGGATTTCTGAAGGTCGGAAAGGTCATTAAGTTGTTCAAATACATAATTTGATCCAAATTCGATACCAACTCCTTTTCTTTTGGTTCCACGCTTGGTAGTTACGTTAATAACACCATTTGCAGCGCGTGAACCGTAAAGTGCTGCGGCGTTTGCACCTTTCAATACAGTGATGGACTCAATGTCGTCCGGGTTGATACTGGACAAACCATCGCCTTCATCGGATCCACCCCAAAGACCAGCCTGACCGAAGTTGCTGTTATCCATCGGAATACCATCGATTACGTACAAAGGCTGGTTATTGCCTTGCAAGGATTTGTTTCCCCGGATAATGACCCTGGATGACCCGGCAGGTCCCGTAGCAATCTTGCTTACATTCACCCCTGCAACTCGTCCTGCTAATGCGTTACCAAGGTTGGCTTCGCGGGCCGCAGTAAGGTTGCTGCCATTTACTTCTGTAATGGAATAAGCAAGCGCTCTTTTATCCCTGCTGATACCGAGAGCAGTCACAACTACTTCATTCAATGCAGTGGCTTCTGCTGCAAGAGCTACATTGAGGATCGTAGCGTTGGCTACTTCTTCTTTGGTTATATAACCAATGTAACTAAATGTCAAAATTTTGCCTTTTTCGACAGTAACACTATATTCTCCTTTGTCATTGGTGGAAGTACCTCTGGTGGTACCTTTTACGACTACGTTTACACCGGCAATGTCTCCGCCGCTCGCATCAGTCACTTTTCCGGATACCGTCATATCCTGTGCATAACCCGGGAGAGCGAGCACAGAGAGCAGTACCATCATGTTAATGAGTAGATTTTTTTTCATACGTTTACTTTTACTTCTGGATAGGTTAAAGAAATAATTTATACAGGGAAATATACTAAAAATTAAGTCAAATATACCACGGCTTCATACACAAATATATAGTGTTTTTTTAGCTAAAAGTGACACATATTTAACCCTATGTTAATGTAGAGTTTATATTGGAAAAGTAGAAACGTGGAAAGGGACGCGTATTGCACTTTTTTACAGCATTGGGTCATCAATTTGCTAAAAAAATTCTATGCAGTATTTTAACCAAAGTGTAAAGATGCCGTTAGCCTATATACGTGATGTTAGAGTTATATAATTGGCATGTTTAAACTGCCATTTCATAAAGTGCGATACCAAGTTTTGTAAAGTATTACTGCACAAATAATCATGACAGTAATAGCCAATGCAGTTTGCGTTGGCATCAGTAAAACCAGGAACACAGGTATGGAAGTAAGTGCAGTTTGAGCAATGATCCCGATCATCACATTGAACATATCGAGACGGAAATTAGGGTTAGGTTTAAAGGCAGGATTATCTTTTCTGACTTCAATCTCAACTGTTTTCCAGAAACCCCAGGGGTTTATATTTTGATAAAATGCTTTCAATGTTTCCATATCTGTTGCCGGGGTTAATAATGATCCTGCAATAGCTCCGACTGTGGATATTAAAAGTATGAGGGGGAAATAATACAATGGTAATGTGTCTGGGAAGTGGTACGGACAGCACATTGCGCAAATGATTCCTGCCAGCATCCCTGCAAAAAAGCCATTACTATTGAACCTCCACCAATAAAATTTTAAAACATTGGAGGCAAGGTATCCTCCATATAGGGCTGATACAATCCATAACAAAGTGCTGTTTACATCTTTCACCAACAGACCGGTCACGATACTGATGGAAACTACAGCCAGGCCAATTAAATAAGTCACCCGGGAAATTTCTTTATTCTTTGCTTTCGGATTAACTGATTTCAGGTATACGTCATTGACGAGATAAGCCTGCGCTGCATTGAATGTTCCTGCAAATGAACTCATGAAAGCGCCCATGAGCCCGACTAATACCAGGCCCAGGAGGCCCGGAGGAATGTAATTATTTAAAATCGCAGGTAAAATGCGCTCAAAGTCCATTCCGTTAGGGCCTGTGATGTTAATCCGGTCAAAAAATAGAAGCCCAAGAACGGTTACACCGATAATCAAAAGGTATCGGGTTGGCAATAGGACGATGTTGACGATCATGCTCATTAATGCCGCATCTTTTGGGGATTTCGTGGAAAGGATTTTTTGCATATCATAGCTGGGCATTGGGCCAGCGAGACTTGCGAGAATGCCTTTCACAGTCATTAGTGCGAAGAAGAAACCAAATGGTGAAAACTTATCATCTATTATTTTTTGATTCACTTCTCGAATTTTCCCACTCCAGTCTACATTCAGATTTAGTCCAAAAAAGAGGTCCGTCCAACCTTTGGGAACGGGAAGTTTCGCGGCATTTTGCAATGCCAGCATCGCAATCACGGCTATTGAAACAGAAATGATCACCATAATGATGTAGTGAATAAAATCAGCCCAGACAATGCTTTTCATCCCACCTAGAAGAGAATAGAAGACGGTGAAAACAGTGAAAACAATGCCGTAAAAATCAGAAACATTTTCAGGTGCAATGTTAAATGGGACGTAAGGGCTGAGTACCCGCCAGGGGATAAAGATTTCAATGAATTTACCCAAACCTACAAAAGCATAGGTCATAAAGCTTAAACAGCTGATCAAGGCGAACACTATTATAATATGATGTGCCAATCGGGCTTGTCTCTGATTGCCGAAACGGGTAAGCATCCATTCTGCCCCAGTGGAGACATTAGACTTCCGCAGCCAGCCAGACATATAGACCATCATAAATATCTGATTGAAAACGGGCCAAAGCCAGGGAAGCCAAATGCTTTTTACGCCATACACAAACATAATCGATACCATCCAGGCGGTACCTGATATATCGAACATCCCGGAAGCATTTGAAATCCCGAGCATCCAAAAAGGGATGGACTTTCCTCCAAGCAGATAATCATTTTTGCTGCGCCCGGCCTGTTTTCTAAGAATAATTCCGACGAATAATACGAACAGTAGGTAGGCAATAATGACAAGGAAGTCAATTGGATTCAATTTCATAGAAGGATTTTGCAAATCGGCTCCTCAACGTTCTTGGGGTTTATTCATCAATTGATTTTAAGATACGCGGAATGAACAGATATTCGAGAAAGTGATATGCAAATTTTGTTATTAATTTTGATATAGGCATATGGTATATTATCTACCCTTTGTCGGCTTAGTAAACATATTCTCAACCTGGTAATTTATGAATGAAATTTACCGTGAAATTACTCCCCTCACTCAATACGACTGTTTTACTGTTTTCACACGAAGTAAAACCATTTTTGATTTTCCACTTCACACACACGAAGAATACGAGCTCAATCTCATTCTCTCCGGAAAAGGCGTTAAACGGATCATAGGAGACCATACGGAGATCATTGATGATGCAGAACTGGTATTGGTAGGAAATAACCTTCCGCACGGTTGGCTGACGCATTCGTATAAATGGGAAGAAGGCATGCCGGAGGTGCAAGAAATAACGGTCCAGTTTCACAGGGACTTATTCGATGACAAATTTCTCAAACGCAATCAGCTTTTTTTTGTAAGGTCACTTTTAGAGAAATCGGCAAAAGGGATTGCATTTTCAAGGGAAACCATCGAGCGCCTCATGCCCAGATTTCAGGCTTTGTCACAGAAAAGTGGTTTTGATTCGATTCTCGAACTAATGTCGATCTTGCATGATCTCTCGGTTTCCCGAAACATGCGTACGCTGTCGAACAGCACGTTTACGGATGAAAATGTTAATTTCAATAGCAGGCGCATTGAAAAGGTATTTGCCTATATGCGTGACAATTATGATAAGGAAATTAATCTAGCAGGTGTTGCCAAACTGGCCGGAATGTCGGAGGTGTCATTCAGCAGGTTTATCAAAAAGCGTACTGGTAAAACATTTATTGAAAGTTTGAATGAAATAAGACTTGGTCACGCCTCCAGATATCTGATTAATACGACCAACACGATTTCGGAGATTGCCTATAAATGTGGTTTCAACAATTTGTCGTACTTCAATCGGATTTTCAAGAATAAGAATGGATGTACACCCAAAGAATTTCGGGGCAATTATTCTGGGACAAGAACATTCGTTTGAAAAAGAAAAAGGTCAAAGCAAAGACTACAATCTCTGCTTTAACCTCTATATTTTAGGAATGTGACTGCTATACTTTAAGCATCCATCCAAAAACATCATCTACCTTGCCTGTGCGGAGGTCAGTCAGATATGTTTTTACTTTATTAACAAAGGAGTCTTCGAGGATTTCAGGAAGCGGATAGTCAACGCCTTCATAGGCGATCGTTGCGAACGGAGAAATTACCACGGCAGTACCCGCTCCAAAAGCGGCTTCCAGAGATCCATCTTTTAATCCGTCAATAATTTCTTTTACACTTACCCTTCGTTCCTCAACAGGAATTCCCCAATGCTGTGCGATGGCTACAATGCTTTTACGGGTTATTCCGTCGAGCGTCGTTTCTGATACATAAGGAGTTACTAATTTTTTATCAAGAAGGAACATAATATTCATTGTTCCTGACTCCTCGATATAAGCATGCTCACGTGCATCTGTCCAAATCAGCTGATCATATCCTTCTTGTTGTGCTAGTTTGGCTGGATAAAGGGAACCGGCATAATTACCAGCGCATTTTGTTGCGCCAACACCACCTTCTGCGGCACGAATAAAATGTGTTTCAACTTTCACGCGAGGAGGTTTAGCATAATAAGTGCCTACCGGGCTTGTGAAAATGATAAAGTAGTAAGAATCAGAAGGTTTAACACCGATATATGGATCAGTTGCGAACATATATGGGCGAATATATAAGGAGCATCCGGGCTGAGAAGGTACCCATCCTGCATCAAGACGAAGTAGCTCAGTAAGCCCGTTCATGAAAATTTCTTCAGGAATAGTCGGCATGCAAAGGCGCTCAGCGGATTTGTTCAGTCTTTTCCAATTATCAATAGCTCGGAAAAGAAGGACGTCGCCTTCTTCATTTTTGTAGGCTTTCATACCTTCAAAAATGGCTTGTCCATAATGCAATGCAGCGGTTGCAGGACTTAGTGATAGGTCGCCGTAAGGAATGATCCGCGAATCATTCCATTGACCGTCGCGGTATTCTGCGATAAACATATGGTCGGAGATGTTCCGTCCAAAAACCAGGTTGTTAAAATCAACCTCTTGCAGACGCGATTTACTTGTCTGCTGAACCTCAATTTGCAATGTGTCGGCTGTCATGATGCCAGGATTTTAATTTTCAAAAGCTATTAAAAAGGGAGTTGTCTCGATTTACCCGAGTCACGCAATTTAAAAAATTAAATCTGTAAATAATCGATATTTAGTATAACAATTATTTTTTTGAAGATACCCTGGGTTTCCATGTCACTTCTTCCACTTCCAACTCGTAAGTCATTGCACGACAAAGCATAAAGAGGTAGTCGGAAAGGCGGTTGAGATAGCGGATTACAATGGCTTCGACCTCTTCACCTTGTTGTAAATGGATCACAGCACGTTCGGCACGGCGGCAAACGGTGCGGGCAACATGGCCAAATGATACGGATTGATGACCTCCCGGGAGAACGAAAGCATTTAACGGAGGAATTTTCGCTTCAATAATATCCATTTCATTTTCCAAAAAAAGGATATCCTTTTCTTCCAAATCTGGCAATATTCGTTTTGTCTGCTCAGGTTCGGAAGCGAGATGAGAGCCTATTGTAAAAAGACGGTCCTGAATTTCCTTTAAAAAATCTCTGTGGTTTTCATTGACGTGCTGATCACGAAGCAGGCCAATGTAGCTATTCAATTCATCCACAGTTCCGTACGCTTCGATTCTTACGTGCGCCTTGCTTAGCCTGGTGCCGCCGATCAGGGACGTTGTTCCCTTATCTCCGGTCTTTGTGTAAATTTTCATTGCGGCTCATTTCGATCAGTTGTTGAATTGTGCAGGGCGATTTTTCCATAGTCAAAAACTCCCTTTCAATTTCTTCCATCTCCTCTTTAGTGTGACTATTTTTTATGACTGCAACAGTCTTAGTCTTTAATGTTTTCATAATACCGTCTTTTTGTTTGAGAATTTGCGGGCCAACAACTTATTGGTCTTATCCGTCTCTCGCCAATAGTAAAAATAACAAAACAAATAACTCCTGAACTGGATAATCCTACAGCATACCTTCTCTGCTCTCTCCCCACTTGTTTTTTCTCGACTGGCAATAAATTTGGGTCATAAAACACACTTTCGACATCTGATATCGTGTTTTTTCTTTCTGGATAATCCTCACAAACATGTTTTATATTATTCTGATCCCATTCAAATTCAATCATTGACTATTTAGTGTGTGTTGCAAAAAGGAGAGTAAGTCCCCAAAGTTAACGATTCTCAATTAGGTTTTAGAAACTCCCCAACCTAATTTTGCGGCCTGATTTACTATGGCGAAATAAAACCTTTCTGAGGTTACGAATTCATGAAAATTACAACTTTTGTCATCAAAGTTTGGCGCTGGATGTCTGTCTTGTTTGTTATTGGCGCGCTGCTTTGGACGTATTCTTTATTTCCGGACATGGTAGCAGTCGATTTCTCAAATACCGGTCTGGCAGAAAGATATGTTGATAAGGAGCATATTTTTTACATCATCATGGCGCTCTTCCTGCTTAATAATGTCATCATTGCTGCCTTTGCAAAACACGTTCCGAAGATAGATGCAGACCACCTTCCAATCCTCAAAAAAAAGGTCTGGTCGCATCATCGCGAGGAACTGAATGAGCATTTAACAAACTGGCTTTTTTGCCTTGTCGCTGTTATCAATACCATTATCGGATTCAGCCTTTTTGCCTTGGCAACCATTAACAGTACACAATACAAGCTGGATGTTTTCGATTTCTCCTGGCTGTATTATGTGGGTTTAGCGTTGATCATCTTTGTTTTTGCACTTCCGATACGCTTGCTATGGCCCCCGGTTCCCGAAGATAAATTGTAAGATTTGAAGCGGATGGACTCAGGATCTCTTAATCTTCGCGATTATACATATGAATTGCCTGACGATTGCGTTGCGCATTATCCATTAACTCAGCGGGATTCATCCAAGTTGTTAGTGTATAAAAACGGGGGCATTACTCACCAGCATTTCACGGATTTACCTTCAAATCTTCCCAACAATGCTCTTCTTGTCTTCAATGATACAAAGGTAATTCCGGCCCGTGCCTATTTTAAAAAGGATACCGGGGCGATTATCGAGATTTTACTATTGCATCCGGAGCTTCCAACGCGCATCATTAACGAAGCCATGCTGGTGAAGCATCAATGTGTTTGGGAGTGCATGATCGGTAACAAAAAGCGCTGGAAACAGAATGATGAATTAAAAGCGATCATTGAAGTTGTTAGCGAACAGGTAGACCTCACTGCTACTTATGCTGATTATGACCGTAACCACGTTCAATTGACCTGGTCGGGCGAATTCAGTTTTTTAGAAATTGTGACAGCGCTCGGCGAGATTCCGCTGCCGCCTTATCTCAATAGGGATTTGGAAGAACAGGACAAACAGACTTATCAGACCGTTTATGCAGATCACGACGGGGCGGTTGCTGCACCGACTGCTGGATTACATTTTACTCAAAACACCTTTAACGAACTTGATATCAGGGGTATCAGGAAGTCTTTCTTAACATTACACGTCGGTGCAGGCACCTTCCTTCCTATAAAAGTTGAATCCATTACCGAGCATAAAATGCATTCAGAGCAAATCGTTTTTCCTAAAAAATTGATCACTGAATTGCTTCTACACCCGGAGATGATTGTTTCTGTTGGCACAACGTCCTTGCGCTCTCTGGAAAGTTTGTATTGGTTTGGAGTTAAGTTATTAAAACAGGAAAAGACTGAATTTTGGATCGAAAAATTATATCCCTACCAATTCAATAGTGTGGATTTGCCGACGGCTGAGCAATCCCTTTCCGCAATAGTTCAATTTATGGATGCTAACCACCTGGATCAGCTTATCGGGGAGACTGAAATTTTCATTTTTCCAGGATATAAATTCCGGATATGTAAAGGCTTGATCACCAACTATCACCAGCCGGGCTCCACGCTGATTCTGTTGGTTGCAGCATTTGTGGGGGAGGATTGGAAAAAGATTTATAAAGAGGCGCTTGAAAAAAAATATCGGTTTTTGAGCTATGGAGACAGTTCCCTGCTTTGGCTCGGCACCGAAGGGTAATCGAATTATGATTGTTTCAAGCAATCCCGTAATTTGCTTCCTTCACGTAAACACTCTACACACATGGGACTAGCACAAATGGCAGGATCAAAGTATACCGTACCCGAATACCTCGAAATGGAGGAACAAAGTGAAATCCGTCATGAGTATTATGACGGAGAGATTTTTGCTATGGCTGGTACGACTATGAACCACAATAGAATTGTGGGGCGATTGCGTAATCTTTTAGAAAGAAGATTTTTGCCAAGTGGCTGCGATGTTTTTGCTGAAAATGTAAAAGTCGAGGCAATCAAAGGGATGTATTATCCTTATCCAGATCTTGTAGTAACATGTGCCCCTGACGACATTGCAGGAACATACATTGTCAAGCAGCCCACTATCCTTGTCGAAGTTTTGTCAAAATCCTCAGCAGTTTATGATAGAGGATTTAAATTGTTGAGGTATAAGCGGATAGAATCGCTGGAATATTATCTTCTTGTTTCTCAAAATGAATTTGTTGTCGAGCTGTACACACGCACAGATCAACGAGATGTCTGGACTTTCCAAACCTATGAAAGCCCTTCCGATGTTATTCAATTCGAAAAGCTGGGCTTTGAAATCGCCGTTTCTTCGATCTACGAAAACATTGTTTTCATTCCCGACGAGGAGCCGATATAGCACGCGTCATTTCACGCCAATAACCGAGCTTTTCTCCGAAACCCCGTTTTCATTAAAGGCCTCAATTGCGAAGTAGTAGGGAACACCAACGTTCAATGCCCTCAGTTCAAATGTGTTGGGCTCATCATTCCAGAATTGGTAGGTCTGATAAAGCTTATCCGGTGCAATGCCCCAAAGTACATTATAACCAGTCGCACCAGAGACTTTCTCCCACTTCAAATCAGCATTACGTGAGTCTTTTTGACGGATCGCTGCGAATGTTTTCGGTGTTTGCGGCACTTTTCCAAAACCATTTCCAAAAACCCGGAACTCGCTGATTGCCAAAATAGGCGAGGCGACATAGATATGCTCATAACGCACATAACGCGCACGAACAGGATTTGCCAGTTCAATGTAGGCACAGGGCCGGTCCCGTTTAGGCTCCTGCGAAAGGTCACTTGCCAAGTCCCATTTCTTGCCATCTTTTGAAGTTAATATCTTAAATTGGGTATAAACCTTTTCCGGCTTGTTGTCAAAGATGTCCGTTTTGTAATCGGTGTAATTGATTTGTACCGCTTTTATCTCCTGTTCGGTTTCAAGGTCAATCGTTAATGTTTCTCCCGGTTTATTTTGTTTCGCTGCCCAGAATGTCCTTGGATTTTCATCCGTAATCCTGCTTGCCGCTGTGGTATCTAATGTAGATGAGGCAATTGCAGGTTTTTTATAGGAAAGTAACATCCAGCCTGTAAACAGTCCGTCGCCTTTTCCCTGCCAGGTATTGGTAGTCATTTTGTGCGGAAAATCTCCAAAACGCGTATTGGAAAACATTTGGCCGTCCTTGTCAAATCCGGCGGGATACATGACAATTCTTCGCTCCATTGCCCAATTCAGGCCAATCCAGGTTGTACCCGTGTTCCAGTAATTTCCAAAATTGTCCTGAAATGTGTTGCCATGCCCAGCCCCTGTCGCAAAACCGCCTGGCTTGTAGGAAACCGGGTTGTAGGGAGCATAAGTAAAAGGTCCCAGCGGAGCATTGCCAACATATGTACCATTAGCATAAACATTGTATTCCGTGCCAGGTGCGCCGTATTGCAGGTAATATTTCCCCTTATGTTTGGTCATCCAGGCCCCTTCCGTAAATGGTTTGAAAGGATCCGAGTGATTTGGGCCAAAACGTTCCCAGCCATGTTCGTATTGATTGAGCCAAAACATGGCCTGGTACTGACCTTTAAATGCAAGCCTTTTCGAATAGTCCAGCTCAGCGCCGAAAATGGGGTAAACATTGGATGAGCCCCAATACATATACCATTTGTCGGTATCCGGATCGTGGAAAAGCGCAGGGTCCCAGGGCCCGATGTCCTTAGGGAGACGAGGCGTCCAACGATTATAAAATTCCCAAATTCCTTTTTCAGGAGCGACGGAATAAAGTATTGGGCGAGATTCAAATGTGGATTGAAAAAGAAAGAGCGTATCGCGAACAGAAACAGCAGCCGGGGCGCACATATCCTCGAAAGGCCAGCGATTTGCGGTCAGGTATTTCCAATGGATAAGGTCCTTGGAGTGCCAGTATCCCCCAGAAATGGTTACAAACATGAAATACTCGCTATTGCCGCCCACTTTGTGATTAATAATCACCGGATCGGCTCCTGATCGGTAGCTAATTTTGTCATTCAGTTGCTCAAAGTTGTATTTGTAATCGATATCCATCGGATTACAATAGGTTGTTTGCGCTTGTGCTGTATGAATCCCTACTATAAATAAGGTGAAGCAAATGAACATCTTCAAATGCCTTTCAGTGGTTCTGCTGATGATATGATGCATAAAAATCTTTTAATCCTGCTAAAATAGACAGATTTGAGATAATAAATGACGCGGATTTTCAAAACATACCAGGTTAGCAAAGTTTTAAAAGCGATAACATTTACCTTTGCGCTTCGATTTTGAAATTAGTAATTGAATAACAAATGACGATTGATTTTATCGAGGAACTGCGGTGGCGTGGTATGCTTCATGCTATGATGCCAGGTACCAATGAGCAGCTGAATAAGGAAATGACGTCCGGCTACATTGGTTTCGATCCGACCGCCTCTTCACTCCACATTGGAAATCTTGCCACCATTATGCTGTTAGTTCATTTCCAACGGGCTGGACATAAACCTTTTGCTTTGGTAGGTGGCGCGACAGGGATGATTGGTGATCCTTCGTTTAAAGCTTCTGAACGTTCATTCCTTGATGAAGATACTTTGCGTTTCAATCAGGAAGGTATCCGCAAACAATTGCAGCAATTCCTGGATTTCGAATGCGGCGAGAATTCTGCGGAAATGGTCAATAATTACGACTGGTTCAAGGATATAGGATTTTTGCAGTTTCTCAGAGAGGCTGGTAAGTTTCTCAGCGTCAACTACATGATGTCAAAAGATTCAGTCAAAAAGCGGCTGGAGACAGGAATATCCTTTACTGAATTTTCGTATCAACTTTTGCAGGGCTACGATTTCTATCATTTATATAAAAACAAAAACGTCCGGCTGCAAATGGGCGGCTCTGACCAATGGGGCAACATAACGACCGGAACTGAAATTATCCGTCGCAAAGAAGGTGATGAAGAAGGTTATTTCAAAGCATATGCATTAACCACGCCGCTTTTGACTAAATCGGATGGTTCTAAATTTGGTAAGAGCGAGGGAGGAAATATCTGGCTGGATGCTGAAAAAACGTCGCCTTATGAGTTTTACCAGTTCTGGTTAAATCAGAGCGATGAAGATTTGCCGAGATATCTGCGTGTTTTTTCTTTAAAAACGAGAGCAGAAATTGAAGCATTGGAAGCTGGTCATGCCGTTGAGCCGCATTTGCGAATTATGCAAAAAGCTTTGGCATCAGAGCTTACGTCACGCATACATTCAGAAAAAGCATATCAATTGGTTCTAAAAGCGTCCGAGGTTTTGTTTGGAAAAGCAACTTTAGAAACTTTGCAAAGCATTGAAGAAGATGAGTTCGACACGATCTTCACTGGTGTTCCGCAAACTGAAATTACGGTTCATGAATGGAGCGAATGTCCCAATGTTACAGACCTGATTTCAACTGTAACGCGCTCGGAGATTTATGCTTCAAAAGGGGAGGCGAGACGTGCCATTCAACAGAACGCGGTAAGTGTTAACAAAATAAAAGTTACGTCAGCTGAACAATCGCTGAGCGATTTTTCGCTTTTGCAGAATCGGTTTTTGTTGATTTCTAAAGGGAAGAAGAATCATTTGATAAAGGTTGAATAAGCATTATAGTCAAGCCTCTAAAAAATAATGCTTCGGGGGCTTGACTGTTTTTCATACAAAATATTATCTTTGAATGTCAAAGTCATTTAATTCAATTGAAGAGGCGTTTGCCTGGTATTTGGAAAACATTTACAAAAACTTACCACCTGACGAGAAGAAGGGTGAGTTGGTGATGGCTTGGCGCAATTTCACTCATAAACAGGGTATCTCTCAAAAAAGAATGATTTCAATTTTAAAGCGATTCGGATTTGACGTCAATATTTCTGTGACGTATAAAAAATAATTTTTTTGCCCGTATTTGTATGAAAAACATAAACAGTTTTTAACTATAACCACTATCCAAATGATCATCAACTCGAGTGCAAGAGACGGCCAAAATCCCATGTCAGAAGCAGAAGCCCAAATGTTAAGGCTGCAACATGAAGTGGTGAGTGATTTTTTTAAAAGGGACGGTAGCGAAGAAATAGTGAATTCGCTAAATACTATGATCGAAGCTTTTCTTTTTACAGAGAATATGGAAGATGTTGCACCTGAAATGCGCGTGCACATTGCGAATAATCTTCGCGTAGTCACATTGATTACAAAGCTGGGCCAGACGAGGATAAGGTGGTAATTGAACAATGAACTCGATCAAACTTTGGTCGAGTTTATTGTTCAGCGTATCCAATCGAGCAGTTGAATGTGGTTGAGATTTTTGAAATCACGCGTATTATGCGTGATTAGCGTGAGATCATGTACTATTGCAGTAGCTCCAATCAAAATGTCAAAATCTGCTACCGGTCTACCATTTCTCCTTAAATGAGCCTTCTGCTTTCCAAATTCATGCAGTGCGTCGCCAATCGAAATTATTCTTTCCCAAAACAGCGTTTCCAGCCAGTTAAAGCGATCTCGATTTTTATCACGCTGGTTCGGTGCACTGTTTTCAATGCCGAACAATAACTCTGCTAATGTGATTTCCGAAAGATAACAGCACTCAGCTCCGACGTCACTGATTTTTTCTTTGACGTCATATTCGTTTTTGAGCAAGTGTACGCAGATATTGGTGTCGAGTAAGTATAAACTCATAGCTCGACATCTCTATTCCCGCTAAGTCGGGAATTGCGAATCATCTCATTGATCTCATCACCTGTTTCTGGGCCTTCCCAGCTTCCGGCGACTTTGTCAAGTAATGCTAATGATTCGGCTTTTGAGAGGCGTTTTTGATGTGTTTCTTTGGTGCTAAGTCCAAGGCGCTCAGCGAGTTCTTTTACCAGCGCAAAGTCTGCTTCATTCTTCGCTTCAATTGTGAGAGTATGTGTCATAACGTGCTATTAGTGTCTGTATAACTTAGAAATGATTTCGAATTTACTTAAATCTGGTAAATTCTAATAATTGAGATCGGCAATCTTGGTAGTTTAAATTTCCGTCAACGTAAACTGCTAACCCTCAACTCTTCCCCGAAAACGTATTCAAAACCGGCGCAGCCGTCGGATTATACTGATAAGACTGCCAGGTATGATCCTCGTAAATCTCCACAATGCGGTAGCCTTTGTATGTGGTGCCCCAGTTTCCCCCGAAGTGGCCGTCGAAGAAGTAAGGTTTTTTGCCGTAGATTTTGGTGCTGTCCTGGTCGTGGTCGTGGCCGTTGAAAATGGCTTTTACATTGGGTGTTTTTTCAAATAATTCGATTACTTCCTTGCAATCGATTCCATTGACAGTCCATTTGGCTGGGGTAATGTGGAGGAAAACGAAAATGCCTTTCTTTTCGCTGTATTTGGCGATTTCATTTTTCAGCCAGGTCGCGTCAGGACAAACATATTCTCCTTTTTCATTGGAAGTATCGCCAATTACAAATGCATACTCACCTTTTGCAAAACTGTGATTGGTAGGATAACCCCACGTGCTCTGCCAAACATCCAGGCCAACCTTATCGTGATTTCCGCGACTGACGTAAAATGGTACGCTCAGGTTTGAAATGGTATTTTTGAAATCGTAAAGCAACGTCGGATCATCGTGGATCAGGTCGCCATTGAAGAATAAAAAATCAACCCCTTTCTGTAACTTTTCCCTGTTCACCCAACTGATCAAATCCGAATGAAAGGTTTTAAAATCCGTGTCAGGTTGCCCATAATGACCGTCAGAGGCCACGATAAAGCGCATCGAGATTTTTGCTGGAGTCGAATCGGGTTCAGGTTTTTGGAGGAAACTTAGTCCCGGTAATGCAGGCAAAAGTTTAAGAAAAGACCTTCTTTGGAAATTCATTGCGGTAAGGTTTCGTGGTGTAGGTTAGGGGCGTTTATTATTTCAAAAATAGCTATTCATCACTGATATTTTCTTTATTCTTGCGTGTCATAAAGAATATTTAATATAAAATAACAATCCATGGATCGGCTTATCCTGCAAAAAGCGGCTTCTTATTGTGCCTACCAGGAACGGACGCAGGACGAAGTCCGGCTGCGCTTGAAGAAGTGGAATGTGTGGGGAGATGAAGCAGATGAGCTGATCGCTGAGCTCATTTCAATGAATTACCTGAGCGAAGAGCGGTTTGCGAAAACTTACGTGGGCGGCAAGTTCCGGATTAAAAATTGGGGGCGGATGAAAATCCGGCAGGAATTGCAGCGAAGGGGACTAAGCAGCTACAGCATTGAAAAAGGAATGAATGAAATAGAGGATAAGGCTTATGTTGAAGGACTTAAAGTGCTTCTGGAAAAGAAGAAAAACCTGCTTGTTAAGATTGAGGCGGATCCCCTTAGGCTGAAACAAAAGTTGGTGCGGTTTGCGCTGGGGAAAGGGTATGAAAGTGAGCTGGTCTGGCGGGAATTGGAAAATGTACTATCATCCTGAGCTTGCATTGTCATGCTGAGCGGAGTCGAAGCTCGGTGCTGGCAAGTAACGCCCTTCGACTCCGCTCAGGGTGACAATAAATTAAAAATCCGAATCAAACGAAATTTTATGCCCCGAATCCTTATCCTTTACGCCGCTCATTACACCGGCTTTCTGATACTCTCCAACGCGTTTTTCGAAGAAATTGGTTTTGCCAGGAAGTGAGATCAATTCCATGAAATCGAAGGGGTTAGCGGATCCGAATTGCTTTTCGCATCCTAATCTTTCAAGCCAGAAATCGGCGATGTATTCGATATATTGTTTCATCAGTTCGGCGTTCATGCCAATGAGTGAAACCGGCAGTGCCTCGGTGATGAATTCTTTCTCGATTTCAACGGCGTCCAGCATAATCTCGATTACTCTTGCAGGGTCAAGCTGGTTAGCGATATGCCTAGTATAAAGTAAACAAGCAAATTCACAATGCAAGCCTTCGTCTCTGGAAATCAATTCATTAGAGAAAGAAAGTCCGGGCATTAAGCCGCGTTTTTTCAACCAGAATATGGAACAGAAAGAACCGGAGAAGAAAATTCCCTCCACTGCTGCAAACGCAATGATCCTTTCCGCAAATACCGGACTGTTAATCCATTTCAATGCCCATTCTGCCTTTTTACCAACGCATGGGACGGTTTCGATTGCGCGGAGCAAATGGTCTTTTTCAGAAGGGTCCTTGATATAAGTATCGATCAGCAGCGAGTAAGTTTCCGAGTGGATGTTTTCCATTGCAATCTGGAACCCATAAAAACATTTGGCCTCAGCATATTGTACTTCACTAAGAAAGTTAACCGCCAAATTTTCATTCACAATGCCATCCGAGGCAGCAAAAAAGGCAAGTATATGGGAAATAAAATGCCGTTCTCCATCCGACAGATTATCCCAATCCTTCATATCCTGTGATAAATCTATCTCTTCGGCTGTCCAGAAAGAAGCTTCGTGGCGCTTGTACATTTCCCAGATATCGGAATGCTTGATGGGAAATAATACGAACCGCAATGGATCTTCGATCAACAGGGGTTCCTGTCTAATGAGTTCTGGAGACATAGTTAATTTGTGTATTTACGGGGATCTGAGTAATATGATAAAACTTAAACCTGACTGAGAAAGCCAGTTTCGAAGGAAGACAAATCTACATGCTTTGAGGCGAAAACTCAAGGGGAAAAGGATCAATTTGCCACGGTTGTTTAGAGAAATTCTTGTTGGGAAACACTTAACTTTGTTGCTTCCAACACATTAAATACCCTGAAAAAAGATCACGATCAGGGTTATAAAATTCTTCGCTGTTTTGAAAATTTCAGGGTTTACGATTATAAGAAATGCGGTTTTAAATGACTATCCGATCGTCGAGGCAATCACGTCGATCCTTCCGGTCGTGGATGAAATGTTGGTGAGCGTGGGTTACAGTGAAGACAATACGCTTGAATTGATCCGATCTATTAAGTCGGAAAAAATCAGGATTGTAGAGTCGGAGTGGGATTTGTCGCTAAGAGCTGGAGGTAAGGTACTTGCCGTTGAAACGGATAAGGCTTTGCGACAAATTTCACCCGATACGGATTGGGCTTTTTATATTCAGGGTGATGAAGTAGTACATGAAAAATACCATGAAGCTATCATTGAATCCTGTAAACAGCATGTTGATAACCAGGAGGTTGAAGGGCTTCTTTTTGATTATCTGCACTTTTATGGTACTTATGATTATGTGGGTGATAGCCGCAAATGGTACCGCAGGGAAATCCGCATCATCAGAAATGAAAATAAGACAGGTAAGCATGAAATATTCGCTTTTCGGGATGCCCAAGGTTTTCGGAAAGGACATACTAAGCTGAATGTCAAGCATTCAGGTGCAGCTGTGTATCATTATGGCTGGGTAAAAAATCCTGCCCAGATGAAAACGAAGATGAAGAATGTCAGCCGTTTCTGGAATGATGATACGGAATGGGAGAAAATCCTGAAATCGGAGGATATTTTTAATTATGGTGAATTCGATTCAATCAAGAAGTTTGAAGGCACACACCCCGCGGTGATGCGTGACAGGATCATGAAGCAAAATTGGAAAGTGGAATTGGACATCTCCAAAAAGAAATTCAGGTTTAAAGATGCCTTGCTGTATTGGTTTGAAAAAAGAACAGGCAGGCGGCTCTTCGAATTTCGTAATTATAGATTTATTTAGGCCTCATGTACTCAATGCCCAACATATTAAAAAGGACATTATTTGGCATACTAGCAGCTTTCCTTCTCTTAACTCTTCTCACCTACTTTTACCGATATCCGACCGGCGATGATGCCTGGTTTGGCGAACAGTCGTATTGGCTCGAGAAAACAGGTATCATTAGATCTGAGTTTTTTAGAGGGCTCTTGGGTTGGGAACGTCAGATTTTGGTAAGCCACAAACTTTTTCTGTTTTTCGGTGCCATGATGATCCGGATCTTCGGGTATCACCTGCCCGTGCTGCAATTTACAGGATTCATCTTCTTCTGCATTCTGGTATTTGAGTTGCTTATTTATGTAAAAAAGAGAGAGCAAAGTTTGTGGGTCTGGTACTTACCCGCTTTTTTGATCCTAATTTTTGCCAACCGGCTTTTGGTAAAAATGAGTTTTGAAAATCGTCCGGAAATGATGCTGGCTGCATTGGGCTTTGGGTCATTTTTGTTGTTAAACGGAGAAAATAAGCGGTTACCTAAAACTATTCTGGCTGGTATCCTGGCAGGGATGACCTTCCTCTGCCATCTTAATGGGGCTATATTTCTGGTTGCCGGATTTGTTACCCTACTATACACGCGGCATGACAAACATGCAATAGCATTTGCGATTGCTGGTAGCTTTACAATTGTGTTTTATTGGATTGATGTTGTGCAGGCGCAGGTGGGTTTTGCGACCTGGTACTACCAATTCAGCAACGATCCGGCTACGCAGGATGCATTGGGGTGGTATTCCAAATTGATTCAGTTGGTCACTTATCCACGGTTGTTCTTTCATTCTCCCGAACAGATCGCACCTTCTCTGCTGCTCACATTCATGCTCTGGCATCAGCGGAAATACCTGGCAATGCTTCCTGTTAAACTGAGGATTTACTCTCTCACTTTGTTCTTATCTTTTTGGCTGATTACCAAGGCAAACGGGGCATTATATCTGACTTTTTTTATGCCATTCATGATTGTGCTGATTTATGAGTTGTATAAAATCAGGCCCTTCGAGAATTTGGCATTGAAAGTGATCTTGGCTGCATATTTGGTCGTAGGAGCTTTTGGAATGATACAGATCATTCAAAGGAATTTTACTATGGAATATTTACCGTTTTCTTATAAAAGGCTAAGGCCAGAAATCGACAACAAGCAGACGGGATTTGTGCCATTAACATTCTTTTTTAATGAATATGAAGAATATCCGAGACTGCTAACCCACGAAAATTACAAGTTGCAGTCGAAGAAAAAAGGGATGACAACCGCTAAAATGGCCAATTGGGCCCATAACAATGGAGCTGACTTTATTGTAATGGACTACAAGTTCAGGCCGGAGCCCTATTACCCAAAGGCAGGTGTAAAAACCATTCCTTTCTATAAGCTAGCTTTCTTCGACGGCCGATTTGCTATTTACAAACGATGATGTGGTCAAATGTAGTCGTGAGCATTAAATCCATTTTTTTCTTCTAAAAAACAAGAGGACGATCACGGAGGAAAGTACCATTAAGAACAAAGATATCCAGAAGCCCCAGGGTTCATTGGTTGAGGGAATATGGGCATAATTCATACCGAAAATACCTGCAATAAGCGTTGGCGGCATAAAGATGATCGTCACAACCGTGAATATTTTGATCACCTGGCTTTGTTCAAGGTTGATCAAACCCATGAATGTATTTTGTAAATATTCCAGTCGCTCAAAATTGAAGGTGGTGTATTCCAATAGGGAGCTTATGTCTTTGAGGATAATCCTCAAATGCTCTTTGCGGTCTTCCGGAAAATACTGACTCCTCAAAATCCCGGAAAGTACGCGTTGCTTATCAATGCTGGTTTCGCGCAGCATCATGGTTATTTCCTGTAATCCACTGATTCGGATCAACACCTCCTGCCGTGCTTTTTGTTCATGGGTCAAATCCTTACTAATAGACGAAATGTCCCGCGAAATACCTTCCAATGAATCCGCATCCGCCTCGATCCGGGTTTCGAGTAAAAGGAGCATAAAATCCACTCCGCCCTGAATCGTTTCAGGACTGACCTTCATTTTTTTGACGGTATCCGCAAATGTTTTGGAATCTCCGCGTCGGTAGGTGAAGAGTACATTCTGATGCAGGATGAATGAAACCGGATACGTTTCATAGCCATCGCGATCGATTTTCAGAAAGTTGGAGTTGGCGTTAATAGTCTCATTTTGTTCGAAAAATCTGGAACTGCTTTCAATTTCCACAATTTCCTGAGGGGTTTGAAAACTGATATTGCATTTGTTTTCCACCCATTCTTCCTCCTCCGCGGTCGGAGACTGCAAATCGACCCAGACAAGGTTTTTTACCTTACCTAATTCGCGGAAATCATTCTCCCGCTTAATAATTCTGCCTTCTTTGTAGAATATACGAACCATGTCTTAAAGTTGGGAAAAAAGCGGGAAGGGGGAAAGTCGCATGTCGTATTTCTGCTTTTTTTGGAAGTAAATCGTATTTTTGCGCAATGCGAAGTACCGCTTCCCCCAGCATTTTTACGACCCAATTCTGGTTGCTGGGCCTCAGTTCGTTTCTCTTTTCGTCAAGTTTCAATATGCTTATTCCCGAGCTCCCGGGATACCTCTCAGAAATGGGAGGCGCAGAGTACAAAGGTGCAATCATTGGACTTTTCACATTAACCGCCGGATTATCACGCCCATTCAGCGGCAGACTCACCGACCGGATCGGCAGGGTTCCTGTTATGGCATTTGGCTCATTGGTTTGTTTCGTGTGCGGACTACTATATCCTATTTTCACCACAGTCATGCCGTTCTTGCTTTTACGATTAGTCCACGGATTTTCCACGGGGTTCAAGCCAACAGGTACCTCGGCATATGTAGCCGATATTGTCCCAGCGGACCGCAGGGGTGAGGCGATGGGCATTCATGGCATGTGTATGGGCGTGGGTTCAGCATTTGGGCCAGCAGTTGGGAGCATGATCAGCCAGGCGTTTTCTTTAAATGCGCTATTTTACACTTCCTCCATTTTTGCTTTACTTTCCATAGCCATTTTGTTGAATATGAAAGAAACGTTGAGGGAAAAACAGCCGCTATCAATAAAATCCTTTCAAATCACATGGCGGGATGTTTTCGAACCGGACGTTTTCAGTCCTGCATTGATCACATTCCTTTGCTATTTCAGTTTCGGCGCCGTGTCAACAATAACGCCAGATTTTAGTGAATACCTGGGATTGCAAAACCGTGGGTTCTATTTTATGGTGTTTACCCTTTTTTCAATTCTTGTCCGTTTGTTTGCAGGTAAAATTTCGGATAAACGCGGCCGCATTCCCGTAACCATTGTAGGGTGTATTATTTTAATTGCCGCAATGGTTATTACAGGTTATGCTAACACTGTTCCCCTTTTCTTAACCGGGGCTGCATTTTTTGGTATGGCAATGGGAATTCTATCGCCTGTAATTTCTGCCTGGACGGTTGATTTGAGCGGGGATCATAATCGGGGACGAGCGATTGCTACAATGTTTATTTGTCTGGAAGCGGGCATTGGGCTTGGGGCCTTTCTTTCTGCGGCATTGTTCGCAAATAATATCAAAAACCTTCCCCTGGTTTTCTTTTGCATGGCTGGTTTTGCATTGGCCGGTTTGGCTTATACGATAGTGATTTATCAATTAAAAAAGCGACGTGCCCGGGCAATTTAATAATACTTATCGGACATCGTGGCAGAACGAATGTCGTAATGGGGCAGTTTTACGACAGGATAGGCGGTGTGCACATCACTCATTGTCCTTCAGCATTCGAATAAAATCATCTTCATAGTCCTTAATTGCCTTCAGGATTTCCTGCAATTCCTTCTCTTCTGGCGTTCCTTTCTTTGCTCCAAAAATTTCGTCAGCCCTTTCCGATGCTTTTTCGTAGTCGCTTTCGTTTGTGATTTTCATTTCTTCAATCAGTTCTTAGGTTCAACAATAGAGTCAAAGTTAAATTAAATAAAAAAACCGGCCTTTTGAGCCGGTTCTTCGTTTAGGTTAAAAAGTAAATTGTTGGAATTAATATCCCGGATTTTGGGTCAATGTAGGTTTCCCGTCTAATTGGCTGTTCAAAATTTCATCCTGCGGAAGTGGATAATAAAGGTTTTTAGCAGTAAACGTTTTCCCCGCTTTATATCCTCTTTTGCTGAAAGTACGTCCAGAAGGTTCTTTTCCAGCGACTGCTTCTTCCGCATTGTATTTGTTAAGAACTTTTTCTGCGATTCCCCAGCGCACCAAATCAAAGAAACGGTGACCTTCCATTGCAAATTCTAATCTCTGCTCCATATGCGTGGCATTTCTCGCAAAATCGGCTCCTTTACTTGCAAAAGTTCCTACTGGATAAGGCTCAACTTTGTAAGTAACAGTCGGATCCTGAACAGAGCCTGTTTTGGCACGCAAACGGATTTGGTTTACATAACCTTCCGCAACTGCCAGATTGCCCAATTCAATTTCGCATTCAGCCAGCCATAACAACACGTGTGAAAGTTTGATCATACGGAAGTTGTTATTAACATTCCTTTTACTGGTGGAGTGCGTGGTGCTGTTTTCTTCTGCCAGATAGTACATCCACTTTTTACCAGTAAACGGACCTGCATAAGCCTGATCACGGATCCAGGCTGATCCAGGCATTGGACCCCAATCCAGGAAGTTTACACCACGACGTCCCACTGTCCAGTCAAGGCGTGGATCAACAGGAATTGTTTTATCCAATGTGAATGCCGCGGAAGAAACGATTCCCTGGTCATTTGGAAGGTCAACCTTATTGTAAGTGTCTAACGAACCGTCAACAGCCGTACCGATCATTGGCAGACCATTTTCTGTTTTGAATGCGTTCACAAGGTTGTGAGAAGCCTGGTAAAAACCGCAGCATCCGCGTCCCGGAGCACCGGCAGAATAGGGCCAGTTCAGGTTGTCACCCGCATTACCGTTATTTCCGTTTGTACCATCATTGACAGAGAACTGTACTTCGAAAATAGACTCACTGTTGTTATTTCCGGTTGTTCTGTAATTGTCATGATAATTGGCAACCAGTTTTTTGCCCGAATTTTTTACCACGTCGTCCAGCAATGCCTTGGCCTCGGCCCACTTTTTCTCAAACAGGAATGATTTCGCCAGGAACGATTTAGCAGCCCATTGAGTAGCTCTTCCTTTTTGAGCTTGTGTTACAGGCAAATTATCCGCAGCAAACTTGAAATCTGCTTCGATTTTAGGCCAGATATCTTCTGTATTCGGGATTTTGGTTGAATTTGGATCAGCAGCAACATAAACCGTTTCATCGATGTATGGAATTTTATTCCACATTTTTTTGGCTTCAAAGTGAAAGAAACCTCTTAGATAACGTGCTTCTGCAATCACCTGTGTTTTTTCAGCATCGGTCATATCCTTAACCAGCTCACCACTAACAATTTGGATTACTTCATTGCACCTTCCAACACCATCATATTGGTGCCACCATTTGCCCAGGAAGTAAGTATTGTCAGAAAGCCAGTTATACTGTTCAATGAACGATTGCTCAGGCTGATCACCCGCATCGGTCCCTTTCACTGCGTCATCGCTGGCAATTCCACCGAAAACATAATTCGAAACGGTCGACTGACGGCCGGTATTTCCGGATCCAACACCGTCAACCAGTGAGTAAGCACCGATTAGCAGTGCGTTCACACCATTTTTGTTACTCAATTGTTCCAAAGACGCGCGGCCTTGTGGCTTCAGATCGAAAAAGCTGTCAGAGCAGGAAAAGCTCAGTCCAATTAAGACGATTATTAAGGTTATTTTTTTCATTGTTGTTATATGAAATTTCGTGAATATCAGAGGATTAAAAACCAAAACGTAAACCGACAAGATATGATTTGGAAACTGGGTAAGCACCTTCGTCAACACCTAAGTGTTTGTCCTCGTTGTCATTACCAGATCTTCTCAGGTTAATGTCCGGATCAAGTCCTGTGTATTTGGTGAAAGTGAACAGATTTTGTCCCTGAATGTAGACTTGCGCTGAAGCAATCTTCACTTTTTTCAGGAGCACCGACGGCAATGTGTAAGTCAGCTGGATGTTTTTCACACGGAAATAGGATCCGTCTTCCAGGAAGTAAGAAGAAACCTGCTGACTGGTCGCATCACCTGAGTTAAGTCTTGGCAATTTGGCATCATCACCCGATTTTTTCCAGGAATTGTAAAGCATATCCTTGGAACGGTTGCCCTGGAACACATTGAAATCGGTCCAGTATCTTGTATAGTTGAAAATTTCGTTGCCCTGAACACCTTGTCCGAAGATAGTAAGGTCAAACGCTTTGTAACCAAGGTTCAGGTTAACACCATAGTTGAAGTCAGGGTGAGGGCTTCCGATAATCGTACGGTCAGCAGCGGTAATGATACCATCACCATTTACATCTCTGAATTTGAAAACACCTTCACGTGTATACGATCCGAATTTAGGCGCCGCATCGGCTTCTGCCTGATCTTTAATAACACCATCAACAAAGTAACCATAATAGCTGCCGATTGGGTAGCCTGCTTTTGAAGCAGACATGGCAGGAAGACGTGTGGAGAATCCAAAAATGGTCGAGTTAGGGTCATTGTTCAGTTTAACCACTTTGTTTTTGTAGTGACCAAAATTCACGCCAACTGTGTAGTAGAAATCTCCTTTTTTATCCCGGAAATTAAGACCGATGTCAAAACCTTTGTTGGTAACTTCACCAATATTGGTAAAAGGAATAGTACCGGTACCAGCAGTTCTTGGAATGGCGATCTGCGTTAACATGTCAGTCGTTTTACGATTGTACAAGTCAAGAACAAATTCCAGTTTGTTATTTAATAAAACCGCATCAAGACCAATGTTGGTAGAAGTATTGGTTTCCCATTTACCGTTTGCATTACCAAACTGTACAAGGTCAAATCCACCTACGATTGATGTTCCGGTACCATTGATATCGTAAGCATTGTTTTGTGGATCCGGGGCGTAAAGGGTATATGCATTGTAAACGTTCGGTATAAGCTGGTTACCTGTTTTACCCCATCCGAAACGAACTTTCAAATCGTCCAATACCTTTTTGGTTGGTTTCATGAAGTTCAATTCGGTCATACGCAAACCCAATGAGAATGCTGGGAAAATACCGTAACGGTTCGCTTCGGAGAAACGGGAAGATCCGTCGCGACGTAATGTAAAGTCAGCCAGGAACAAATCTTTGAAACCGTAGTTGACTTTACCAAACTGCGAAAATAATGCACTTCGTGTTGCTCCACCGCCTGCATTCGCCAAACCCGCCGCTGAACCTGCATCCAGGTAGCGGTAATCAAGGTCATCAAATGCAAAACCACTTCGGCTCGCCTGAAAGCCTGCAAAGTATGTCTTTACAGCCTCAGTACCAACTAACACGTTGAGGTTGTGGGCACCTATTATTTTCGAATAGTTCAAGGTATTGAACCAGGTAAAGGAGCGGTCCAAGTTGTTGATCACGTTCATGCTGTTTGCGTTTCTTGCCTCAGCGGCCTCAATATCCCTGTGGAAATATTCAGAACGGTTGGACTGGTTGTATTCAAGACCAAAGCTGGTACGTGCAACAAGGCCTGGTAAGATATCCACCTGTGCATACATGTTTCCGAATACGTGCGTCGCTCTTGTAATGTTGTCTTTTTCACGATACAAGCGCGCAAGCGGGTTAGGGGCATTTCCCAGGTTACTGCCGCGACTGCCTGCAAAACCATTGAATGCCGATGTATTGGTTCCGCCCAACGCAGCAGGGCCTCCGGTGATATCAAAAACAGGGATGATTGGGTGAACGCGGATCGCGAACATGATCGGGTTACTTTCGTCGTTGTTAGTGATACCCTGTCTTTCGTCATATGAAAACGTAAGGTTTTCTCCGACAGTTATTCTGCCTTTTGTAAATTCTGTATTAGCACGGATCGAGTACCTTTTGTATTTGGTGTATCTCAAAATACCGTCCTGCTTGAAATGGTTAGCCGAAATCGCATATTTGGCTGATTTTGAACCGCCTGTTGCGCCGATCTGATAGTTTGAAATCGGTGCCGGGTCGAAAATTACATCTTGCCAGTCAGTACCTTCCTTGTTAGCCTTTGTAATGTTGAATGCTGTTTTTCCAAGGGCTGGATCAGCAATGTCATTGGTGTAGGTATAATTAGAAGGAAGTTCACCATACACGTTTGGATAAATGTAATCCGCAACAGTCTGCTCACCATTTGGTCCGAACTTGTACTGCACCGATGGAGAAGTAACCGAAGGGGTTTTGCCTGCGCCAAGATCAGATTGGTAGAGATACTCCCCTAATTCTTTGGTATTCAACAAATCCAGCATTTTGCCAGGCCTTTGCGTACCTGTATAAAAATCAAAAGTAATGCTTGGCTCGCCCGGCTTTCCTTTTTTAGTTGTTATGATCACAACGCCGTTGGCAGCACGTGCACCATAAATAGATGCAGCAGATGCATCTTTCAGTACCTGCATAGATTCAATGTCGTTCGGGTTAAGCTGGTTCAGCGTTCCCTGAGTTGGAACTCCATCTATTACATAAAGCGGGCTATTATTGTTAATAGATCCAAAACCCCGGATACGTACCATGGTACCACCACCTGGTGAGTTATCATTTCCAACCGTTACGCCAGCTGCACGTCCCTGAAGCATTTGGGTAACGCTTGCCGCCGGTAACGCAGTGAGTTCTTTCGGGCTGATGACCGTTACGGCACCGGTAATGTCCTGCTTGCGCTGAGAAGCATAACCAGTTACAACCACCTCGGTCAAACTTTTAATGTCATCGACTAACGTAATGTCGATAACCGATTTTGACCCGATCACTACTTCTTGTTTGATATAACCAATAGAAGAGAATACAAGCGCAGCATCATTTCCTTTCGCCTCGATCGAGTAACGGCCGTCTGCATCTGTGACGGTTCCTGTGTTGGTACCTCTCAGCTGGACATTCACACCCGGGATGCCTGCCGCGTCTGCCGCTGAAGATACTTTACCGGTAACTTGTTTTTCCTGTGCATAGGAAGTGCTTGTACTCAGCACAGCCCACAGCAATAATGTTACGGAAGTCAAAAAGACTCGTAAATTTTGTTTCATAAAATAGGGAGTTAAAGTGTTAAGAATGTATTAGTAATTATCAATATAATATCAAAAATACAAATTGCAGGGATAATACCGTACAGTGAAGAGCATTTTGGAGATATTTATTATAATGAACAAAGCGTTACTTGTCAAAAATTTCTCGTTAATGTGCAAATTGGGAACGATTGCACATATGGCGGATGTCTTGTTATACTGCAATAAAAAACCTGCATAATTCTCGCATGGATTCACTCAAATTTAATGCAACTCAACTCCTAAATTTGTGGTTAGCTATTAAATGAAGCTTTTATCTGGTAAGCAATTAATCCAAATTTTGCCTTGGAACATTTGAATGCAACTGAACTTGCGGGTCAGGATTTAATAGAAGTGGAGGGTGCCCGTGAGCATAATCTGAAAAATATCGACGTCAATATTCCGCGTAATAAATTGGTGGTTGTGACGGGAATTAGTGGGAGTGGGAAGTCCTCGCTGGCATTTGACACAATTTATGCAGAAGGCCAGCGTCGCTACATGGAAAGCTTTTCTTCCTACGCCAGAGGCTTTATCGGTGAAATGGAAAGGCCGGATGTAGACAAGATTAGCGGTCTCTCACCGGTAATTAGCATTGAGCAAAAAACAACTTCCCGTAACCCTCGCTCCACAGTTGGCACTGTAACTGAGATATATGACTTTCTGCGGCTGCTTTATGCCCGTGCAGGCGAGGCTTACTCTTATGTGACGGGCCGGAGAATGATCAAGCAATCCCAGGACCAGATCGTCAACCAGCTTCTTTCCCAATTTTTAAAACAAAAAATTTCGTTGCTTGCCCCGGTTGTAAAGGGACGGAAAGGACATTACCGTGAGCTGTTTGTGCAGATAACGCGTATGGGCTATACGAAGGTACGGATCGATGGAGAGGTGCAGGAAATTACCGCCAAAATGCAGCTCGACCGGTATAAGGTGCACGACATTGAAATTGTGATTGATCGTGTTATTCCAAAGAAAGAGGAAGAGGATTCACAATCCCGGTACAGGTTGAGCCAATCTGTGGCCACGGCGATCAAGCAGGGCAAGGGTGCGCTAATGGTTTTGGATGAGAAAGGAGAAACGTACTATTTTTCTCAAAATCTGATGGATCCCGAGTCAGGCATCAGCTATGATGATCCGGCGCCTAATGCATTTTCATTCAACTCACCCTATGGATGGTGCCCTACCTGCCAGGGACTTGGTATGATTGAAGAAATCACAGAGGAATCTATCATGCCCGACAAATCGCTGAGCATTAGCCGAGGAGGCATTGCGCCAATGGGCGAATACCGGGAAGCATGGATATTCAAGCAGCTGGAAGTGCTGCTCAAACCATTTAAAATAACACTTCAGACATCGCTGGATAAGTTTCCTGAGGAAGCTATCAAGCTAGTATTATATGGAAGTGAGGATGCGGTTGCGGTTCCTTCCAAAAAATATCCTGGAACGGAATGGGAAACCAAATTCGATGGCATTATCAATTTCCTCAAAAGACAACAGGAGTCGGGCAATGACAAAATTCAGGATTGGTTAAAGGATTTTATGGTTACCCAAACCTGTCCGGAATGTAATGGCAAAAGGTTAAAAAAGGAATCGTTACACTTCAAAATTGATCAAAAAGACATTTCTGAATTGTCTGACAGCGATATACGTGTGCTGGCGGATTGGCTGGTTAACCTGGAAGACAGACTGGAAGAAAGGCAACGAGTGATCGGACACGAGGTACTGAAGGAGATACGGAAAAGGGTAGGCTTTTTACTGGATGTAGGATTAGACTATCTGACATTAAACCGGGCATTGCGTACGCTCTCAGGTGGAGAAGCACAACGGATCAGGCTGGCAACGCAGATTGGTACGCAGCTCACCGGCGTACTGTACATTATGGACGAGCCGAGCATTGGGTTGCATCAGCGCGATAATGTCAGGTTAATCAATTCATTAAAAAGTTTGCGGGATCTTGGCAACACCGTTCTGGTGGTTGAGCATGATAAAGATATGATGCTCGCTTCCGACTATATCCTGGACATCGGTCCTGGTGCGGGCAGGCACGGCGGCAACGTTGTGGGTGCTGGTTCACCGGAAGTTTTCTTGAAAAACGGGTCACTAACTGCGGAATATCTGAGCGGACGAGAATCCATTGAAGTTCCAAAAAAGCGCAGAAAAGGGAATGGAAACACGATTACGCTAAAAGGTTGTACGGGACATAATTTGAAAAATGTGAACATGTCGTTTCCATTGGGTACCATGATATGTGTTACTGGTGTAAGCGGAAGTGGCAAATCTTCATTGATCCACGAGACATTGTTTCCGTTGCTGAACCACTATTTTTATAAATCAAGACGAGAACCCCTTCCATACAAATCCATAGAGGGGCTGGAACATATCGACAAAGTGATCGAGGTGGACCAGACACCAATTGGCCGGACGCCCCGCTCCAATCCGGCTACTTACACCAATTTGTTTACAGATATCCGGTCACTTTTTGCCGAATTACCGGAAGCCAAAATACGCGGCTACAAACCAGGCCGATTCTCTTTCAATGTAAAAGGCGGACGTTGCGAAGATTGCGAAGGCGCAGGGATGAAAAAGATAGAAATGGATTTCCTTCCGGATGTTCACATCAATTGCGAGACCTGTAAAGGAAAACGCTTCAACAGGGAAACATTGGAAGTGCGGTTTAAAGGAAAATCGATTGCCGATATCCTGGATATGACCGTGGAAACTGCGCTGGATTTCTTTGAAAATCAGCCAAGGCTTTTAAGAAAAGTGCAGACGTTGAATGACGTCGGCTTGGGCTACATTACATTAGGCCAGCATGCTACCACACTTTCTGGAGGCGAGGCCCAAAGGGTAAAGTTATCGGAGGAACTGTCCAAACGGGATACCGGTAAAACCCTTTACATTCTGGACGAACCCACCACAGGGCTACATTTCCAGGATATTCGACATTTGTTGCATGTTTTAAATAAGCTGGTCGAAAAAGGCAATACGGTGGTAATCATCGAGCATAACCTGGATGTGATTAAAGTGGCGGATTACATCATAGACGTAGGTCCCGAAGGCGGCGCGAAAGGAGGCCGCATCATTGCAGAAGGCACGCCAGAGAAAGTTGCAAAAGTAAAGGGCAGCTTTACCGGGCACTTTTTGGCAGAGGAACTGAAATGAGTAGTGTTAGGAACCCTCACATCCATTTACTCAAAAACTGACTGAAATTTTCTTTATACTGATCGCTTACCGGAATGGTAATGCTGCCGATCTGAATTGTATTTCTGGTAACAGCGCCTATTTTGTCCAGGTTTACTATAAAAGAACGATGGACGCGCATGAATTTGGAAGAAGGCAATTTTTCTTCCAGTGCTTTCAGGCTGGTCAGCGACAGAATCGGTTTGGGGTCCGATTTAAGATGCACTTTCACATAATCTTTGAGGCCCTCGGTATATAAAATGTCATCGTATGCAATCCTTACGAGCTGATACTCGACTTTTAAGAACAGATATTCATCTTTATTGTCCGTATTTGATGCAGCGGAGGCTTTTTGTAATAATTCGACATAAGCCTGCGCTTTCGATGCAGCTCGCAGGAACTCTTCATAATTAAACGGTTTCAGGAGATAGTCAATAGCGTCTACACGAAAACCGTCCAAGGCATACTGGTTGAAAGCGGTTGTAAATATAATTCTCGGAGCACGGGTCCCGGCTTTTTCAAGTACTCGGGCGAGTTCAATGCCAGTCAGGTCAGGCATTTGAATATCAAGAAAAATGACGTCAACATGCTTGTTGTTAATCGCCTGCAATGCTTCTACGGCACTCGAATATCTGCCTGAAAGATTTAGGAAAGGGGTTTTTTCAATAAATGCGCAGACAAGTCCCAGGGCAAGGGGTTCATCATCAACAGCAATGCACTCTAATGCATTCATGCAGTTTCCAGTTCAAGGTGTACTTCGAATTCCTTTTCTTCCTTATTCTCAGTCACTTCTAGCTGGTATTTCCCCGGATAGAGCAAATCGAGTCGGCGCTGGGTATTGGCAAGACCAATTCCATTGCTGTCATCCAGTGTAGCTCTCTTATCGGTAAATAAAGTATTTCTTACTTCAACAAAAATCTTATGTCCCTGCTGACGGATCTGAATGTCGATCCGGCTGGGCTGAACGGCACTTACGCCGTGTTTGAATGCATTTTCAATGAATGGTAGAAAAAGCATTGGTGCAATGGATACATCCTGCAGGGGACTTGGCGGATCCAGGTGTACAGTCACTTTATCTGTCAACCGAAGCTGCATGAGTTGAATGTAATCTTGAGCAAAAGCAATTTCCTGACTTAATAACACGGTACCATGCTGTGTTTCGTAAAGCACATAACGCATCATTCGTGACAATTTATGTAGCGCTTCCCTCGCCGCCTCCACATCAATGACCGTTAATGCATAAATATTATTAAGAGTATTAAAAAAGAAATGGGGATTAATTTGCGCTTTGAGAAATGAAAGCTCGGAATTAATCTTTTCTTTTTCCAAGTTTTGCCTGTACGTTTTATCCAATTGGGCATTCCGCACAGCTGCGACGCTAGTACTTAGCCCGACGATCATTAATGCTGTTAGCAAAGCGAAATTATCCAGCTTATCTGAATGTTTTTTCTCGCCGTTGGCTTCTCTTGCCATGCGGAAAGCACGATCCATTTGCTCTCCGTGGTTAATAAAAATCTTCACCTGTTCCATCAATACCGCGAGGGCAACAACGGATACAATATTTAATATGATGAATTTGAAATAGCGATTTTTGGCAAGATACCTTGGGAACCAGATGTAGTAATTAAGATAAAATATAAAAACCAGTAGTGCCAATAACACAACCTGCTTGATCCAAAAAGAAACCGGGAATACAATCTGCCAGCTCAATGGTTGCCACATCAGGAACAGGGCCAGAAAGCTCCATCCTAAAAGGTGTAAGAACAACGGCGGGTATTTTCGTGCAGCACGCGTATCCATTTAGAAATTAGTTAGTTTGATATGCGTATAAACGCAATATTACAATTACAATCTTACAGGTAAATTATCAAAACACCTACTGCAATCGATCAATATAGCCGAAATGCCGACCGATTGAGCGAGACAATCTATCAATGCAAAATCCAATAGTTGTACAAACAGAATATTAGGAAATTCTACTGGGCATGGGATTTGTAAATGCATTAAAGACAGGCATTTGCGTGGGCGCAAGCCAATTTGATCGTGTGAAACGGGCCATTTGTCGGCACTTCCCCCCATTTTCATCTATTCCCTTTTTATTACAATTTAATTGGTAGTTATTTTGAAACTCGAAAAATACATTAATTGACAACCCAACCATGAAACTTAGTTTACATTTAGCACTTCTGACAATTTTATCGGCGAGCACATTGACGGCCTTTGCCCAGTTTCCTGGCGGCGGTGGCGGAGGAGGAGGAAGACCTGGCGGCGGGGGCGGTGACTTTCAGCGCGGAGGCGACAGGCAACGTCAAACTGTTATACCTGGCACGGCAGAAGACACACCAAAAGGAACTGGTAAGATTAAGGGTATCCTGATAGATTCATTAAGTAAGAAGCCTGTGGAGTTTGCAGCTTTGGCGCTTGTTGATATCAAAACAAATACACCTATTGACGGAACTACAACCGATGAGAAGGGGGAATTTGCTATGACAAAAGTAGCTTCGGGGAATTTTAAGATCCTGATTTCATTCATTGGATATAAAACCAAAACAATTAAAGACGTCAAAATCGACCGTCGTACCGAGCTCGATCTGGGTTCTATTTCACTTGGCCCTGACGTTGTGCAATTGAATGAGGTGGAAGTAGTAGGAATGGCCCAATTAATTGAAGAAAAAGTCGACAGGCTTGTTTACAATGCTGAAAAGGATATTACCAGCAGAGGAGGAGACGCCTCGGACGTGATGAAAAAGGTTCCGATGCTGACGGTGGACTTGGACGGTAACGTATCCCTAAGAGGAAGTTCTAATGTAAGGGTTTTGATCAATAACAAACCTTCAACCATCATTGCTACGAGTGTAGCAGATGCGTTAAAGCAAATTCCTGCTGATATGATTAAATCTGTGGAGGTCATTACTTCACCGTCTGCAAAATATGATGCAGAAGGCTCTGCGGGTATCATCAATATTGTTACAAAGAAGAGCACCATTCAGGGAGGAACATTAAACCTTGATACGGGTATTGGTAACAGGGGATCTAACCTGGGGCTCAGAGGAAATTATAGGTCTGGAAAAATGGGTTTCAGTCTTGGGGGATTCGGACGATTTAATTACAACCAACCTGGAAAATCTGAAAACCTTCAGGTAGGTAAAGTGGACCAATTCTCGATCAGACAAACCAGCAAATCCAATAATAAAATGGCATTTGGATCTTACAATTTCGGTTGGGATTATGAAATCGATTCAAAAACATCTCTTTCAGCGAATGTGAGATATGGGATGAGAAATATGCGGAACGCACAGGAGTTGTCTACATTCAATACGCAGAGTAATGGGGTTACCACAAATAGTTTCAGGGATGTTAATACAAAAGACCTTTCAGGAACATGGGATGTTAATGTGGATTATATTAAAACATTAGCTAAGCCGCAACAGGAACTGAGTATTTCAACGCAGTATAGCCGGAACAACCGTACCAATGATTTTGATGCCGACATATTTGCATTAACAACCACCCAAATTGGAGAGCTTTTGGGATCACAGGGAAATAACAATCGTAGTCACAACCAGGAAAGCACTGTACAGCTTGATTATCAGACACCTGTAAAAGAAAATCAATTGATTGAAATTGGAGGAAAAGGTATTTTTCGCCAGGTAGTCAGCAATTTCGACTACTATAACACAATTGCGACTCCGCAGTCGGCAAGTAGCTTGAACTATGATCAGAACGTGGCTGCGGGATATTTTTCTTATACCTATACATCTAAAAGTAGATTTACGGTGAAGGCTGGCTCACGTTATGAATATACTAGCATTGACGCGACACAAGGAGAACAGGGAAAGTTGAACATTCCAGCATATAGCAATCTGGTGCCCAGCCTTAACCTTTCGCAAACTTTTGGAAAAGGACAAACTGTAAAGCTGGGTTATAACCGTCGTCTACAACGCCCGGGTATTCAATTCCTGAACCCGAACATTAATCAGGCAAACCCTCAGAATATTACTGTTGGTAACCCTGAATTGAGACCAGAGCTAACTGACCAGGTTGAATTGGGGACCAGTTTTTTTAAGAACTCATTATATATCAACGTTTCCACATTTGCCAGGTTTACCAACAATTCTATCGAAAGCATCAGAACTCCAAATGAGCAAGGTGTGATTACGACTACTTATGGAAACATTGGGTCGAAGAAAAACTATGGTGTGAACGTTTTTGGAAACATGACATTCTTCAAGAGATGGCAGATTGGTGGAGGAGTTGACGCGTATTACGCCAATTTATCGAACAATAGCCCGAATATTTCCCTTCAGTCATCCAATAGCGGGGTCGTTGTAAGCGGACGTGTTAGGACTAGTCTTAACATTAAAAATGGCTGGGGGTTGCAGGCAGGTGGATTCATGAGAGGTAAGGAAGTGCAGTTGCAGGGAACACAAGCAGGTTTCCGAATGTATGACTTTGGAATCAAGAAAGATTTTACCAACAAGCGTGGTAGCATTGGCTTCGGAATGGAAAACTTCCTGGCACCTTCTTTCAAAATGAGAACGAGTCTTGAATCCCGGACTTTCACTCAGGAGAATACCAATTACTTATTCAACCGAGGATTCAGGGTTAACTTTTCGTACCGTCTGGGCAAAATGACGTTTGTGGAACAAAAATCCCGCCGGAAGAAATCAGTGAATAACGATGACCAGAAAAGTGATGGCGGAGGTATGGATGGCGGAGGCGGAGGTGCTACACAGAATGCAACTACTCCTGCCGTGACTGTTCCAACAATCAGACAACAAGGTGCAGGTGCTCCTGGCGGAAGACCACAGGGAGCAATGAAGCCTCTTGGTGCAGACAGTACCGCAAGGCCAACTGGACAGGGCATGCCAATGCGGTCTGGTATGAGACCAGATTCGACAATGAGAACGCCTAGCAACATGCAGGTAAAACCTGATTCACTACGTCCAGATTCAACAGCAAAACCGATGTTAATGCCTGTGGATTCAACGGTAAAGCCAATAATAATGCCTGCGGATTCCACCGTAAAGCCTGATAGTATTGCGAGACCAGCACTTCCGATTACTCCAATGAAGCAGGATTCCAGTGCCATTCCTACGAGACCAGCAACGCCTGCTGATTCGCTTCCTAAAAAGGATTGACGCTCTTATTATAAAAGCCAAGGCCCAAATCTGTCGTAGATTTGGGCCTTGGCTTTTTACTGGCTATAATGTTATGTACTTACATTCTGCTGTTTGATTTCTGCGAGAATCCTGTCCGCGCCAGCTTCCAGTAACTCGTCAGCCAATGCAGTTCCCAATTCTTCCGGAAATGCATGCGAACCACTTTGAATTTTTCTAATCAATTCTCTTCCGTCGAGACTAACAATGCCGCCCAAAATGTCAATGCTGTCTTCATGCAAAGTGGCCAGTGCAAAAACCGGAATGCTGCAGCCTCCCTGAAGCCGTTTTAGAAATGCTCTTTCAGTGAGCAGACAGGTTTCGGTATGTTCATGATTAAGCAGCGCTTTAATCAAACTCTTTTTCTTTTCTGCCAGAGAAACGGCACATTCTATCGCAATGCTTCCCTGGCCAACAGCTGGCGTAAATTCATCCAGCAATAAATGTTCAGCGATCTTATCATCATATTCCATGCGGTGCACACCTGCATAAGCGAGCAACAGCGCGTCACATTGTCCACTTTCGAGTTTCCTAAGCCGCGTTTGCAGATTTCCCCTCATATCCACTGTTCTAATGTGCGGGTAAAAATGCTTCAAAAGGGCAATGCGACGGGTTGAAGAGGTGCCTACTGTAAATAATTTGCCGCTTTTTAAAGATAGATCGAGGTCGTGGCTTACCAATACGTCGTTGGCTTTCTCGCGCTCAGTAAAAGCGATAAGTTCAAATGCTTCATCCAGCTGCGATTGGAGGTCCTTGGCGCTGTGGACGGCAATATCAATGCTGCCGTTTCTCAGCTGATCTTCCAGCTCTTCTGTAAAAACACCTTTACTACCTATCTTAGAAAGCGATCGATCAAGGATTTTATCGCCTTTTGTTTCAATGGTAACTATTTGGGTTTCTACGCCACCTTGGTTCAAAAGACTTTCAATGTAATGCGCCTGCCAGAGTGCCAGCTTGCTTCCTCGCGTCCCTATTTTTATATGCATGACTTGGATAATGTCTATTTTCAAACCCCAACAGTATCGCCTTCGTCGGTAACGATCTTATCTTCAATGTAACTAATGATTAGCGAAGCAATGTCAATGCCACTGATTTCTTCAATACCTCTTAAACCAGGCGACGAATTTACCTCCATGACCAACGGCCCTCTGTGAGATTGGAGCATATCGACGCCAGCAATTTTAACGCCAAGTGCCTTGGCTGCAGCAATGGCTGTATGCTCTTCTTCCGGCGACAATTCGATCATGCGGCCCTCGCCCCCGCGGTGCAGGTTCGATCTGAAATCACCTTCGGCACCCTGGCGCTTCATCGCTGCAATCACTTTATTTCCAATCACAAAAGCGCGGATATCGGCGCCCTTGGATTCAGCAATGTATTCCTGGATCAGAAAATTAGCCCTTAACCCATAAAAAGCTTCAATGGTGGATTTGGCGGCCTTTATTGTTTCGGCCAGAACCACACCTACGCCCTGAGTTCCTTCCAGCAATTTGATAATCACAGGCGGGCCGCCGACCAAATGGATCAATTCATTCACCTGGTCAGGGTTTTTGGCAAACACTGTTTTTGGAATATCAACTCCGGATTTAGCCAGAACTTGCATACTTCTCAATTTGTCACGCGAACGAAGGATGGCTTGTGATTTAACAGTAGTGAAAATCTTCATTAATTCAAGCTGACGTACAACAGCACAGCCAAATGCACTCACTGAGGTCCCGATTCTTGGGATAGCAGCATCAATGTCAGGGATACTCTTCCCTTTGTAGATAATAGCGGGCTTGCCACCCTCGATCATCACGAAGCATTTAACATGATCAATAACCACTGCCTGATGTCCTTTTTGCTTGATTGCCTCTACCAATCGCCTTGTGGAATACAGTTTGGGATTGGTTGATAATACGGCGATTTTCATAGAATGTTGATAAAATAAAATATGGGTCTTTCCGGGTTTACTTACCTTTTACCTTGGAACGTATAGCTCCGGATGATCGCTTGGCGTGTGACAAATTTTTTTGGGATACATCCACGATAAACCTGTTTTTTAACAATTTCCGACCGAGTAAGATAGGGTAACTCATTTTGCCTCGGTTAGCCAAGGAAAATTCGGTACGAATCTTTTTGCCAAACAATGTGATACGCGTTTTAATGACATACCTCTTTTCGTCTATTCCTGACGAGTTTCGTATGGTAGTTTCCTTAAACTCTGTCACGACATACGAATGTTGCGGGGCGCCTTTTTTAGTATCCAGATCAAAATGCAGACTTGTTTTTTCTCCGTCTTTAATGAGCCGCACCCGGGAACAATGGATGGCAGAAGTAGCGGCGCCGGAATCGATGCGGACGGGGACTTTAAACCAACCCAATTCCGGTAAATCCACAATATCAGTCGCCCCGATCACTTGCAGGGAATTTTTCATTTGCGCTGAAAAAAGAGGCCAAATGTTAGGGATAGATCCAGGAAAACCATTTTCGCTCTTACATTTCTTTCAATATGGTAGCAGGCCACATTGACTTCTTCAACCATTTTTTCCATCGCATCGAAATTGACCGTTTTAGAGAAATTCTGAACGAAAGTAAGTTCTTCATCCGGGACACGCAACAGTTCCCCTGCTCCGTTGCTCCATACCAACATGTCGCGAAAAAGCCTTAACGCATATTCCAATACTCCTTTCTGTTTTTCTTTACTCATAACGTCATAGTTATCAGCAAGTTTAACCAAATGTGAAATGTCGTATTTGTAACAAGAGCGCATCCAGGCCGCAAACCATCCCGAACGGTCACCTTCGGTTTCATGAACCAGCTTTAACGCTTCCGACAAATTCCCATCTGACAAATAGGCAATCTGGCTGGCTGTACTTACACTTACCTGGTGCTCATTGAGAAAATGGCGAACGTCTTTATCCAAAAAGGCGGAAACGGTAACGCGTTGCGTCCTGGAAATAATGGTGGTGAGTAACTTATCAGACTGATCGCTTACCAGTAAAAAGAGGGTTTTTTCCGGAGGCTCTTCCAATATTTTAAGAATGGCATTTGATGAAGAAGCGTTCATAATATCCGGTTTCCAGATGAGCAGGATCTTGTATTCTCCTTCATAGGATTTAACGGACAATTTTTTCAAAATCCCTCGCGCTTCTTCCACAGAAATATTTCCCTGTTTGTTTTCTGCGCCGATATGATCAAGCCAGTCAGGCAACACACGATATGGACTTTCGAGGACAAATGAGCGCCATAATGGAAGAAAGGCTTCGCTGGTTTTTCCGTCTATTTTTTTGGAAGTGGCAACGGGAAAGATAAAATGAAGGTCCGGGTGGATCAGTTTTGCCATTTTGCTGCATGATGCACATACACCGCACGCATCGTCGTCACGTCTATTTTCGCAATTGATATAGGTCGCAAATGCGAGTGCCAGCGCCAGCCCACCACCACCCGTTGGATAGTCAAAAAGCAATGCGTGCGCTAAATGACTTTGCTGCACGGAGCGTTTTAGCGTGTCTTTGATGTGATCAAGTCCCGGAATATCTTTGAAAAGCACGATGATTTGATTTATTGTCAGGCTTCGATTAACGTTGCAGTTGGGTTTCTTCAAACACATTACGAAGTATATCCTCTTCGGCTCCCCCAAAGGTAACGCCTCGTCGGTTAACAGTATCTTTTGCAACCTCGAGCGCCTTTTGGAAACGATATTCGGTAATTCCTTCTGCGGCCCCTCCCCACGAAAAAGATGGAATGTGTTTGTTCTGGAAACCGGCGCCAAACACGTTCACACTTACGCCCACAACACTTCCCGTATTGAACATCGTGGAAATACCTGCTTTTGAAAAATCGCCCATGATCAGTCCGCAAAAAAGCAATCCCGTATCCGCCAACGAGTTAGTGAAGTAGCTATGCAGTTTTACCAGGCTATGGTCATTCTTGAGATTGGAATTGTTAGTATTAGCACCCAAATTACACCATTCGCCAATGACTGAATTGCCCAAGTATCCGTCGTGTCCTTTATTACTATAACCAAAAAATACGCAATTGCTCACTTCTCCGCCCACCTTGCAAAAAGGTCCGATCGTTGTATTTGGACGAATCTTGGTTCCTTGAGCCAAAACTGAACTTTCTCCAATGGCAAAAGGGCCTTGAATTAAGGAGCCTTCCTGTATAAATGCGTTACAGCCAATGTAGATCGGGCCATTTTCTGCATTTAGAACAGAAGCTTTGATTACAGCGCCCTCTTCGATGAAAATCTGGTCGGGATTATAACAATGTGTGAAAGGATCCGAAATGGGCAGGGAGCTTTTACTGGCAGTAATTCTTTCAAAATCAGCCTTAATCTGTGCTCCATTGAAAGAGAAAATATCCCACACATTCCTGATCAGCGTGAGATTCCCGGTATAGGTCGCTAAATCAATACCATTTACACCTTTGGCCGCATTCCAGAATACATCTGTTCTGACAGCAAGGATCTCATTTTTCTCAGAAATCAAGCCCGATCTTGGTGCCAGTCTATTCAGCTCCTGTACGATTTCTGCATTGGGGCATAAAGCACCATTGATAAAAAGGGGATCTTCAGAAATTTTGGCTGGAAATTTTGAGCTTAGGTATGTTTCAGTCTGAAAAGAGACAGTCGTTTGCAACGCTTCTTCCCATTTTTGGGAAATGGTTCTGATCCCGCAACGGATCGCAGCGATCGGTCTGGTATATGTTAAGGGTAAAAGCTGGACGCGAAGTATTGGGTCGTCGAACAGGACTATATCAGGCATAATTCAATCAAGTACGTGCCTTCAAAGTTCGGTCATTTTATTGGTTAGGACAAAAAAAGAAGCAGTCTCAGGCATATTGCCATAAGACTGCTTTGCATTTTCTTTCTGCTGAAAAAAGCGAAATGTTAAAAGCTATTAGCTGACAACTGACTCTGCTTCTTTGTTTCCATAACGTTTTCTAAACTTATCAACACGTCCAGCAGTATCAACTAAGACGTTTTTACCAGTATAAAATGGATGTGATTGAGAAGACACTTCAACTTTATATACCGGATAAGATTTGCCGTCTTCCCAGGTAATGTTTTCAGATGTCTCTATCGTAGAACGGGTTATGAATTTGAAATCGCTTGATAGATCCCAGAAAACCACTTCTCTATATTTGGGATGAATATCTTTTTTCATTGGTATATAATATTATTTGTTCGATACAATTCTCAAAAAGGATTGCAAAAGTAAAAATTCTTCTTTTGTAAACCAAGTATTGAAACGGTATCTTTTTTAATATTAATGCAATAGGTCAAAACCGGGCTAAACTTCACTGAGCTGCTGCTTGAGAACTTCTATCCCTCTTTTTGCTTCTTTTTCAAAGTCGGTGTATACAAAGCATTCTATGGAAAGACCACCCTTATAATTGATCTTTTTCAAGGCACTCAGGTAAGGCCTGAAATCGTCTCCCTTTACGCCCGGAGGAGTACGACTTTCCTTTTCTGCAATGTGGCAATGGACAATGTGCTTGCCATACTTCACAATTTCGGTCGCAGGCTCATCCTCTTTCAGCATGTGATAGATGTCGCATAATAGCTTGATGGAAGGACTTTTCACAGCATCCACTATTTCAACTCCCTCAGACAAGCTATTAATAAAATTGGTTTCTCCCCTATTTAACGGCTCCACAGCAATAGTTACCCCATATTTCTCCGCCAGAGGCGCCATTTTTTTGGTCAGCTCAATGTGTTGTGCTTTTGCAACAGCCCTGTCAAAACCATCCGGAATGATGCGTGATGTACCACTTCCAAAAACAACATATTGAGATCCGCATTCTTTTGCCCTTTTCAAAACAAGCTCAGTCCGCTGCAAAATAGCTTCATGATTTGCATCAGGCCCTAATGTTTTAAGACTCCCGGGAAGAAGTATCACATAAGATTTGATTGGGAAGTTTTCGGATTTGAGCTGACGAAGATTTTTTTCATACTGTTCGTCCCCATCTGGTGGTATCAAAAAGCCAGCTACGGACTCTTCTATATAGGTACATCCGGATTCTTTCAGGAAGTTGGCTTTGCTATAACCTGCGTAAACACCAAGTGGAATAGAATATAGGGGTTTAGCCACTCCAAATGCCAGCGTTTCGGTCAATGCAGAGCCTGCTGCTAGTCCTGCGATAATGCCGGAGCTTCTCTTCATGAAAGTTCGCCTGTCTTGTTGCTTGATTTTGTAGTTCATATTAATGACTGATTATTCTTAATGTTTCAACTTTTGTAAAGAAAAAATGCTGACCGAAAAATAAAAGTTTACAAATTTATTTTTCCTTAAATGTGAATTTTTGGTATAATTATCTGACAATCAAATCTAATTTTAGATTAGTGGTCCGCATATTTAGCTATTCTACTAAAAAAAGTTTACAAATTTTTGAATAAATAAAAATAGATTTTTTTTTATAGAATCTCTTCATTTGTCTTTTTCTCTAAATCACTAATTATAAGATTCTTAACGATTTCTTAACCTCAATCACCTTTAATAAATCAATTTTCGATATCAAATGCGGGTTGTGAATCTGGTTATTTTAATGTTATTTCAAGAGATTTTAAACAAATCAGCTCCGAATAAAACTTCAAGTATTAACATCACTCACTTCCTAAAAACCAACATATTTTTATGTCAATGTACGTAATAAAGCGTGACGGTCGCCGCGAATCTGTGAAATTCGATAAAGTGACAGCCCGCATTGAAAAGCTCAGCTATGGCCTGGACACAAATTACATTCAGCCCATAGAAGTAGCCAAAAAAGTCGTCTCCGGAATATATGATGGGGTTACCACTGCCGAGCTGGACAACCTTGCTGCTGAAACCGCCGCTTCCATGACGACCAAGCACCCCGATTACGCTATTCTGGCGGCTCGTGTGGCAATCTCAAACCTTCAAAAAAATACATTGAAGTCGTTTTCGGCAACAATGAAACGTCTTTATACCTATATAGACTCTAAAACAGGTGAAAATGCCTCTTTGATCGCAAAGAATGTATATGAGGTAATCCGTCAGAATGCTTCTCTATTTGACTCAACCATCATTTACGATCGTGATTACGCATATGACTATTTTGGCTATAAAACACTGGAAAAGTCGTATTTACTGAAAGTTGACGGAAAAATTGTTGAACGTCCGCAGCATATGCTGATGAGGGTTGCTGTTGGTATTCATCAGGAGGATATCCAGTCTGCTATTGAAACCTACCATTTACTTTCTGAAAAGTGGTTTACGCACGCTACCCCTACTTTATTTAATGCAGGAACACCAAAACCTCAGATGTCATCCTGCTTCTTGTTGACCATGAAGGAAGACAGCATCAACGGCATTTATGATACCCTTAAAAATTGTGCACTAATATCTCAGTCCGCAGGTGGGATCGGGTTAAGCATTCATGATGTGCGGGCTACGGGTACATATATTAAGGGAACAAATGGACAATCCAATGGTATCGTTCCTATGCTTCGTGTATTTAATGATACTGCAAGGTATGTGGATCAGGGAGGTGGTAAACGTAAAGGTTCGTTTGCTATATATATGGAACCCTGGCATGCCGATATTTTTGATTTCCTTGATCTAAAGAAAAATCACGGAAAAGAGGAGCAACGTGCGCGCGATCTTTTCTATGCATTGTGGATTCCCGATCTGTTTATGAAACGCGTTGAGGCGAATGATACCTGGTCATTATTCTGTCCGCACGAATGCCCAGGACTTTCGGATACCCATAGCGGAGAGTTTGAGAGATTGTATGAGCAATATGAATTGGAAGGCAAAGCCCGCAAAACAATTAAGGCTCAGGATCTGTGGTTTGCGATCATGGAATCCCAGATTGAAACAGGCACACCATATATGTTGTATAAGGACCATGCAAACAGTAAATCGAATCAGCAAAATCTGGGTACGATAAAGTCGTCCAATTTGTGCACCGAAATTATTGAATATACTGCTCCCGACGAAGTTGCTGTGTGTAACCTGGCGTCCATTGCATTACCCAAGTTTGTAGAGCAAGGCACAGACGGTTTTATGCGCTTTGATCACAAAAGGTTATATGAAATCACAAAAGTGATTGCGAGGAACCTGAACAAAATTATCGACCTCAATTATTACCCTGTTCCAGAAGCTGAAAAAAGCAATAAAAGACACAGGCCGATCGGAATTGGAGTGCAGGGACTTGCTGATGCATTTTGTATGATGCGCATGCCTTTTGATTCAGACGAAGCCCGTCAGTTAAATAAGGATGTTTTTGAGACCATTTATTTCGGAGCCATGGAAGCGTCCATGGAACTTGCGACGCAACTTGGGCCATACGAAAGCTGGTCAGGTAGTCCGGTTTCGAAAGGAGTATTCCAGTTTGATATGTGGGGAGTTACACCTGAAAGTGGTCGTTGGAATTGGGAGAAACTGAGAAAGGACGTGGTTAAGTACGGTGTCCGCAATTCCTTGCTGCTTGCACCGATGCCAACTGCTTCCACAAGCCAGATTTTGGGCAACAATGAATGTTTCGAACCATTTACTTCTAATATATATGTAAGAAGGGTTCTTTCAGGGGAATTTGTCGTGGTTAATAAATATTTGCTTAAAGATCTTGTGAGGCTTGGACTTTGGAATGAGGAGATGAAAAACAATCTGGTGCGTGCAAGTGGATCAGTACAGCCAATTCCGAACATCCCTCAGAATATCAAAGATTTGTACAAAACAGCCTGGGAAATAAAGCAGCGCAGCTTACTGGATATGTCTGCTGATCGCGGGGCATATATCTGCCAATCCCAATCGCTGAATATCTTTATGGAGGAAGCAAATTTTGGCAAATTAACGTCGATGCATTTCTATGCATGGAAGAAGGGCCTTAAAACAGGCATGTACTACTTACGCACCCGAGCAGCTTCTGACCCAGTACAATTTACGGTTGGCAAGCAGGCCGAAGTTCAATTGGAGCCCGCAACAGTTGTTATAGCCGAAAAGGAGTTGAATTACACACAGTATGCGGAGGAGCACGCGAAGCCAGCGATTCCTCGTGACAGTCGTTCTGATATGCAATGCTCACTGGATGATCCGGAAGGGTGTGAAGCTTGCGGGAGTTGATTATATTAGCAAAAATGAAGGGGACGGCGCACATTGTTATGCGCCGTTTTTTATTTCTAAAAACTTTAAAATTTATTTTTTTGGTAATCAATTAGTTGCGACACTTTTTGGAAGTATCTCTCAAAATATTTCCGTTTTGTATTTGGAGAATAGGAAATAAGGTGGCACTTTTGCACTCCCAATCTGGGAGAAAGGTTTTGCAGACGGCAAAACGACTGGTCTGAGCAAGCT
>NZ_JAASQJ010000004.1 GCF_011762185.1 Dyadobacter arcticus | reverse complement strand
ACAAAAAAGAGTTGCATCATTAAATATCATGTCAAGCAAATATCTTTTAAGTAAGCCTTTTTGGCGTTCAGGTTCGTCAGTCTCAGGAAACCCTCCAACCTAATACATTGTCACCCTACTCACGGCGCTTAGGTAGTAGCGATGACTGAACGTATCGTAACAGTAGTAATTCGCACTTTTTATCCATAGTTGTTCATCATAATGTTAATGGCTTGATTCGATAAACGATTATGTAACATCTACTTACACTCAAAAAATACTGCTCCTCCTGTCTCCCAGCTTGGCTTGACAAAAAGCTTAGGAGATATATAGAATTCCCGGACCTGGCTTGAAGCCAGCGATCGGATCATTGTATTTTCGCATAAACTGACAATAGTTAAATTGTAACATTCCAAAATATCCAAATTGTCGAGATTCGGGACACCTGAAAGGTCGAGGGATTGCATCATGCATCTTCGTGAAATTATTCTCTTCAGTGACACATTCTTTCCAAGTTTCAGGTGACCTATTGATGAAGAGTACCCACCCCCATCTGAATTGCCTGAGCATTCCAGAGATTCCAGATGCAGGTTACTACTCACGTCCAATGTATCTATGGTGGGAATATACTCCTTTACTATACCGGCTGTAAAAGCATAGTAATAGCGATTAGTTGCATCGGTTGGCTGCTGGTAACCAGTGAATTTCAGATACTTGAGATCAGTGAAGTATTCCAACCCCTCCAAACTTTTGCCATTTCCAGTAAATAAAATAGTTAGGCTGTCTATACCTTTAATTTCTCCATATTTGATCTGCCCGTCCGGATTCAAATCCGTATCAATTTTTGTGTCTATAAGGAATTGTTCAAATTCCGGGGAGATACGAACCAACTTACTGTCAGGCACCAGATTTTCCGCAGATTTTTCCTTACAACTAGTAAGCGCGCCTAAAAGTAAAAATGCATAAACACCAAAGAACTTTTTAACCATCATACGTTTGGACATTATGGTGATTCGAAAATCTGAATCATTAATCAAGGTGGAAAATTTGTACGAACTTCCAATAAGGTGAAGGAAAAGTGCAGTTCTTGGTATTCCTAAAGCCTTATCAAGCCCAAAACGATTTACCAATATCTGGCATAGACGGATAACTATTAGCAACTTGACACCTGAGGAGCCACTAATACTGGACTCTCTCGTCTAATCCACTGGCAGCGAACGGAAGTTTTGTGGTACTGTCTTAGAAAACAAGGAAGCCGATAATTTATTTTTCAAGATTAGGTAAAAGTATCTTCAAGTCCCAAGCACTGCCATCATAGTTTGATGCGGGTAAGTCCTAGCTACAATCCAAGCAATGTATAGCAATTTACGTTTGGGCTCATAGAATCAGTTGTACAAGTTCTAAAACCACAGTTCCCAAATTCCTATTTTGCCGCATTCTATTGTTATTATTAGGTAAAATATAGTAAAACCGGTAGCATTTATTCGGAAAAGTGGGCAAATTCGCATAAGCATTCTATCATTTTACTAGTAAAGACGTCCTTAACCTCTGTGTTACTGTGCACATTTACGTGCCATAGACCTCAGTCAGCTCATACGGTACTGATAGTGCTTACTCAACTTTTAATTTTTCATCTATTCAACAACTCTACTGCATGAAATTCAAATTCTACCACAGGCTTATTGTCGTCGTGACAATACTAAGTACCAGCCTTTCGTCGTCCTTCGCGCAAAAAGGATTTTTTTCAGAAGCTCCTATTAACGCGCGGTTAGATCAGTCGATAACGAAACATATTACCAAACTTTCCCTCTATCGCTTGAAGACCGGGGACCTGAGAAATTATTTGCTAAATGCTCAACTGGAATTTAAAAGTAAAACAGCAAAAGGATTGGATTTAGAAATTCCATTGCCAAACGGGACCACTGAAACTTTTAACCTATTTGAATCTCCGATCCTGGCTCCGGAGATAGCGGTAAAGCATCCTGACATTAAAACTTATGCAGGGAAAGGAAATTCTCATAAAGAGTATACAATCCGGGTTAACATGACGTCAGGCGGGTTCAATGCCATCATTTTGGGTGTGGAAAACGATGCGGTCTATTTTGAGAAAACCAGCAATGATGTAAAAGATAATCTGTACAGGGCCTACTTCTCCCGTGACGCCCAGAGTCCGAAAACAGAAAAAAACAAAACATCGAATAACCGGTGCGGCACTTTGGATACCGGAAGTAATACGCCCGCTTTAAATGGAAATGGTAAAAATGAACGCGTTTCGGCAACCGCCTCCACAGGTACTGATCTCAGGACCTTTCGACTAGCTATGGCGGCTAATGCTGAGTTTACTGCACAGAAAGGCGCCACCCCTGCATTGGCCTTCATTGCTCTAACAAACTATGTCAACAACCTGAACGCAGTATATAGAAAGGAATTAAGCGTGGCGTTGATGTTAGTGACTGGTGAAGAGGTTGTTTACAGTGGCACGGATCCGTACAACAACGATGACCAGGAAGCGATGTTGGATCAAAACCAAACCAATCTGGACCTTGTAGTCACGGCAGGCTACGATATCGGTCATGTACTTGGATATGTCGGAGGTTCTGGAGGAGGCATTGCGTCTCGTGGTTCCGTTTGCGACCCTAGTACGAAAGGCCAAGGTGTTTCTGGTGTAGGCGATGGTTCTTTCGCGGATGTATTCGACCAACAGCTCATTCAGCATGAAATTGGACACCAATTTAATATGACCCATAGTTATAATAGTAATGTACCTGTATGCACTACGCGGACGCTCGACACTTCGGTTGAACCTGGTTCTGGGACTACTATAATGAGTTATGGATATACTTGTGACAACAGCGATGCTGCAGATGGTTTAGTTGGAAATGACGACTATGAAGCACCGTACGCCCCTATTCTTAATTTTCATACTGTTAATTATGATCAGGCTACTGCTTTCATTTCCGGGCTATCCTGTTTTACATCAACGCCAACATTTAATGCGATACCCGTTATTAGCACCATGCAGGCAACCTGGACGATCCCGAAGTCAACACCCTTCGCTTTGAGTGGTTCTGCCACAGATGCCGATGCCGGAGATGTTTTAAGTTATTCTTGGGAAGGAACCAATATTAGTGACGTCATTGAGAAGGCCGATCTCACTGCAACAACCATCTCTGATCCTACCAGGCCGCCCTTTTTTAGGTCTTATGCTCCAATCTCAATCAGTCAGAGTGCAGATCCCGGAACGAGGTACTACCCGAGATTATCAGCGATCCTGGATGGCTCAAATTATGTGAAAGGAGACAAATTGCCATCCATAGGCATTGCCACGACCCACCGACTAACGGTGCGGGATAATGATAGTGGTGTTGAGTTTGCGGATGTCACTGTCACTGTCGACGCAGGTTCCGGCCCATTTTTAATTACCAACGATACGCCGGGAAGTTTGCTCGGTTTAACTGGAAGCCATTTGGCAGGTTCACCACAAACAATTTTATGGAGTGTAAATAATACCAATGACCCTTTGACAATCAATTGTCAATTGGTGGACATTTTGCTTTCGACAGACGGTGGACTGACATTTCCAACGACCCTGGCATCGGCCGTCCCGAACAACGGAATTGCCATTATTATCTTTCCTTTAACCGCAAATACAATAAGAGGCAGGATAAAGGTCGCTGCTAGTAGCAGCAATGCGGATCTGCCTTTAATTGGAGGAAGGACTATGGCGAATACACCTAATATCTTCTTTGATATTTCCAACGTCAATTTTGGTATTAATACGGCACTTCCCGTTACACTTGCAAGCTTCAATGTGGAACTGAAAGGAAAGAACAATGCATCACTAACCTGGGAAACTTCCGAGGAAACTAATAATGCAGGCTTCGACATTGAAATGAGCCCGGATGCCAGGAATTTCGTGAAGGTGGGTTATGTGGACGGAAATGGTGACTCTAAAATCTCCCATCAATATCAGTACTCCATCAATGACCTGGCGGGAGGGCATTATTACTTCCGTTTAAAGCAGCTTGATTATGATGGTAAATTCGAATATTCCCAGATCCGGACTTTGGAAATCATCAGTTCGTCAGATATTCTTGCCGTATATCCTAACCCAACCAGCGGCAAGCTGAAATTCAATCCGAACATGCACAAGAATCAGGTTTTCAGCGTTCAGGTTGCCAATCAGAGTGGCAAGATTGTGCTCTCGCTTCCGGCAAGTGCCAGCTACACCAGCGGATATGAGCTTGATGCTTCATCACTTGCTTCGGGGCTTTACCACATTGTGATCCAGGGGGCGAATTTCACAGAGAACCTGAAATTCGTGAAACTATAATTAAACCACATGCAATGCTAAACACATACTTGTGTAAGCAAAGTTGACTTTAAGAATTGTTGAATAAACTGATCAACCCCGGGAAATTTTCCGGGGTTTTGATTTTTAGTCCCAAAATGGATTACATCCACGAAAAATAAGAAGCAATAAAAATTTTAGTTTTTTACCGTTGGTCACTTTTTCGGTACAATGTCGGCGGAACAATTCACAACGAGTTAAGGGTGCCAGCTGAGGACTTAGAAGATTTCAATGCTAACATTGTCGGTGACATAAAGGTTGTTGAACCGTTCTAAAATTAGGCTGCGGCGCATCCTCACAAAACGCTCGAACGTGAGACACCACCTCGCCTACCTGTTCAGATGTGATGCTATTTTCAGAAGTTAATTGCGACTGGAGTCGATCAGTCTGACCTACGACAAGCTTTAATGCCCTAGATCTTTGGATTTACCTGATAATCAATTTCAACCTCGCGCTTCCCATTAGTTCCAACTGCTCCTATGACCACACGTTCAATTTTGGCTGATCGCTTGTCTAATTCTTTTTTGGCTTCTTTTTCACTTTTAATTTGTCTGCCATTAAGATAGTACACTGTGCTATCTGCTGGATAGTTGAATGCATTCCAATATCTGTCTAATATCCTTGTCTCGTTAATCGCCTGCTGATAGTCACTACTCGATTTATGTGGTGCCACATAGTCAATGATTTCACTTTTATTCCCTCTAATTTCTTCATATGTAGGGAAATGAGAACTATCCTTTTTATTCTGTGCAATACAATTTGTCAGTATGGTTAACACCATAAAAAGAGCATTCGAAATGATGCTTGATATTGATTTCATATCTAAATTGAAGATCTTATTTAAACATAAACGGCTCAGTTTCATCAAACAATGTAAAAGTTACAGCTTCTCTGAACCGTAGCTTCTCCGGAACGCAATGGGAAAAGTGCTCTCTCCTTATACTTTACTAAGAACTTTCACAGATCGGCACTCAGGGTCTTGTTCTGTGTTTTCTTAATAATATAAATCAATTATCCAAACATAAATTCTGCCAATCTCAGAAAAACCTCATAACTAAGACAGCTGTCTTTAATATTCGTAGTCCAAATCAGAGCACAGTTGGAGCCAAATTTTAATTGTCCTGCATTTATTTGAAGAACACATAGCGCCGAATATGTTATGAGTCCTTACGTATCAGCGTAAACGCAACTTTTCCAAAAACACCCCTACTCGAAATCCCTGTCCTTTTATCGTCCCGTTTTGAGACCAGCAGATCGTCCCTGTATTCTGCCGAGACGGTCAGTCGCGACCATTTGAAGCCCAGCGAGCAGGACGCAATTGGTGCAGTTCGCTGAAAACCGAAAACATTCGAATGGACAATTCTTCCAAAAGTCTGTTCGTGTTGCACAGCAGAAATAAATACATTCGCCCCCAACTTGCCTTCTGCGAAAAAACAAATCTTTGATTGCGGGTTGAGATACCACCGCAACCCGGCATCGGCAACGCCCCTATGATGCACTTCGCTCCAATACCACTGAGCGGCCGTCTGGCTAGGGAAGTAAAAGGTCTGTGGTTGAACCTTTCTCTGTGCATAAAATACTTGCCCTATGACAGACCAATGAGGATTCAAGGACCTTTCAAGATAAAAACCTGCACACCAGGAGCACTTTGATGAAAAATTAGTAATTGAACCTTCGTAAAATATTTCAGGCGCGTAACTTTTTTGATACCGATCCTGTCCATACTCGGCCAGAACACCAAACTCCCAAAATGGCGCATGCTGGGCTTCCACCGAAGTAACAAGGCACAATGAGGCCACTACCAAAATTGTAAAAAACTTTCTCATACATATTCATGGATAAGACCTACCACATTGATTCCAACTGCAATATATTCAAACTTCAAAGACAATATCAGCATTCCTGATGTATTGTTATGATTCGCAATTAGCTCGCTCCTTAGACAACTGTCTCCCTACGCAGGGTATTCAGATCGTTGCATTGATTGGAGACGAACTGAGAAGTTGACCACACTGCCGGCTATGGCCACATACAACTATACCTCTAAGCCATCCATCCTGCGTCACTAAACTTCTATTTCTGACAGGACAAATTTCCTTCTCCTTCTATTTGCATTCGATCATATCCTGAGATTTCAGAAAGTTAGATTTATCATTCGAGATTATGCTGAACTTTTATGCGGAACCTCCCTTTGACAGGCTTTATGTCGTCAAAATATCCTATCCCGCATTCAAAAGTTCCTTCGACCCAAATGAAGCGATCGTATGTTTCATTGTAAAAATAGGCATTAGTAACCTCGAATTTTTGAGGCGATAAATCTTCCTGGTAGACGGTACTTTTATATCCACCACTGCCATCGGCATTGGTATATCGCTTGATAATTTCTACACCTCTAATGTTCAAAAATTTAAAATCTCTATTTAATTTAATGAATTCAAAGGGCCCGGAATGGAAAAGCTTAGTGAAGTTGCCGGTATTTGCATAATATTCATCTTCACTGTAGTAAAAGTAAAATTCCCATCTATCTTTACCATTGATCGAAATTCCTCCTCCGTGACCAGGATTAGCATTCTCAGTGCTGAAATTAGCAAGGTTTAGCGATTCAATACCGGAATTACCCTCTATATACGTTTCTTTTTTTTCCTCGCTCTCTATCGTTACAAAGGCTTTTCCGATCGGGACGTTTTCCACGGGATCAACGTCCCGTTTATGTTTGCAAGCAGTTAGGAGCGCCAGCGCTAGTAAGAAACAACCTAGTCTTGATGTGTAGGAAAAGTTATTCATAGTAATTTTCCGATCGTAAAGTGAGACACTAAATTAGTTGTTTCCAAGATAAATAGCTGCCGAGCAGAAAAATAGAGATATTCGAGGTTACACGCTATTTCGGAACAGTCGGATGAATTTCCCTGGTCTCACCAAACCCTCGAACGGGAGACACGCGTTCCCTTCTAATCACGCCTTAAACCAGTCGTACCGATGAGACTCTTTACGAGATTGTGCTATCTGTCAGTAGCGATTTTACAAATTCAGTATTGGACAGATCCGCGTACCACCATTTGTAAGGATGTCCATTGATGATATCCCATTTTATTGCTCAATAAACTCTATTAGAAGTATGAAGCGAAAATTCCTTATCCTCTTTCTTTTGTCCTTATCGTTCTCCACATATGCACAAATGAAAGCTATCTCCAATCTTCCCGTCGTTAACCCGGAAGATGCCGGTTTCAACAAAGATTCCATTAATGCTCTTATTGATACAATTTCTAAATTCACGCAAAGAGATTTCCGTGGATTGATTGTTATTAAAGACAATAAAATTGTAATGGAGAATTACTTCAATACATTTTGGCGGAACCACATACATGATATCCGGTCTGCCGGAAAGAGTATTACTGCTTTGCTCCTGGGCGTGGCTATTAAAGACGGATTGGTACAAAATTTAGATCAGAATGTTTACTCTTTCTTTTCCAAGGAGAAGTACCCTTCTATGCACGAAGATTATAAAAAGGTCAAGCTGATTCATCTGTTGAATATGGTTTCAGGTTTAGATGCCGATTCTGATAACCCTAAAACGGAGGGTAGTGAAGGAAAATGGGTAGCAAAGGACGAATGGGTAAACTATTTGTTAAGCGTTCCATTATCCAGCAAGCCAGGTGAAAAATGGGTTTATGCAGATATCAATGCTGTTTTGATTGGAGCTATCATCGAAGAAAAATCTGGCATGAGCCTAAGGGATTTTGCCGGGCAAAAAGTTTTTTACCCCCTGGAAATTAAAGAGTTTTACTGGTACACCAACGCAGCAAATCAGACTGGTGCTGCCGGCAATCTTTACATTTCCACGCTGGACTTTGCAAAGTTAGGTTTGTTGGTTGCGAATAAAGGAAAATGGGGAAATAAGCAATTAGTCGATTATGATTATATGAATCGTATACTGAATGAACACTCTACTGCCATAGGGAACTATAATCCTTTGGCAGACGAATATGGGATGCTTTGGTACAGATCTAAAAGAAAATTTGGAACAAGAGAAGTAAACTATTTCTGGGCGTCTGGAAATGGCGGAAATCATTTGGTGGTTGTTCCCAAAGAAAATATGGTCATCGCCATTACTTCTGGTGCATATGGCAATTGGTACCCCCACATGAGGGCATATTTTATACTCCGTAAATTATTTCAAGCATTAGAAAAAAAAGATTAGAAAAGGTCCCCTATTCATCATGACTTAAACCAGTCACAATTTTCGGACTAATTATAAGACAATTTCGAGAGTATCTAAAGGTAGGCGTTAATACGATAGATCAAACTTCGGCTGCTTGATTCCAATTTCGGCACATTTCATTTTAAAAGTTTCTTCCGACAGCGGGCCATAGATAGGTTTGTCAAGGATTTGATTTCAATGGCTGTCTTTGACAATCCATTGTTCTGCCAAGTGTAGAATCTGCTTCTACTCACTCCAAATACCAGGCACATCTTCTCAATGGGAAATGATTTCTGGTGATTTTTTATGAACCGGAATATTTGCCATCGCTCCTGGAGAAAATGCCGACAGCCTTTTTTAGTATATCGCGTTCAAGTTGTGCGTCGCGGAGTACTTTCCTGAGTCGAGCCAATTCCTGGTCCTTTCGACTACCATGTCATCTCGATCGTGGCGGTTACGAAACTGAAAGATCGAAAAGTAACAGACAAATTTGCGAAACCAAAAAGTTGCAAGTACCTTGGCAATCGATCAGCTTACAATTATCATGAACAAGAAAACAATTAACAATATTTACTGGATCTCAACCGGGTTGATCTTGGCCATGATGCTTTTTTCGGCAGCATCAAGCTTTATCGAAAATCCTGACGGCGCAAAAATGATGGAAGCTATGGGGTACAGGCCATATGTATTTCATTTCTTAGCGGTAGCAAAAGTATTTGGCGTAATAGCTATTCTTACGCCGGGTTTTCCGCGGCTTAAAGAATGGGCGTATGCGGGTTTCATATTTGATCTGATCGGCGCGACTTATTCTTTTTATGCTTCAGGCTTTCCTCTTAAAGACTGGGCATTTATGCTTGTATTAGTTGCCCTATTGGCCTGCTCTTATATTTTCTATCATAAACGATTAAAATTAACAGGTGCTGCGGCGAACGCAAAGCAGGTATAAACGTTAAGCTGATTGATCGTACGGTCCTCAATCGCTTCTGTGCCGGAGCATAAACATCTCTCAATTGAAATTCTGCCGAAATTCCAGGTGGGAAACATTCATCTTTTTCTTAAACAGTTTATTGATGAGTAAGGGTACTCGAAGCCCAAATGATAGGCAATTTCTGCAACCGACAAATTTGTTACAGCAAGATATTCTTTTGCCTTTTCGATCAATTTTTCCTGAATGTGATTGATTGGGAAATAGCGTCGTGCCAGCAACCGTCATCGATACTATGTCACCAATATATTTAACTGTAACCGGATAGATGGCACTTTCGGCAGAATGATCTACTGTTGAACTCCCAGTACCGGTTTTCGACGTCAGTTTAACTTTGATTGACTTCGGATTGCCGGCATTATTGGTATTGTTCCATTTGATTTTAGTAATCCAGTTTTGAATATTTGGTGACGTTGTTTGGCTCTGATAGCTAATGGTTTGGTTTCCAAAATGATCTGTTAAAGTTTTCAGTCACTGCCGATATAGGGCTTATTCAGGTCGGCTAATAACCTTTCCTTCCTTAATGACAAAAACGACGTGTTCAACCGTTTCAATCTTCATCAGTGGGTCTTCGTCCACCGCAATGATGTCGGCCAAATATCCAGGCTCTAAAAGTCCAATCTTTCCCGGCCCGGCTACTAGTTCACCGGAAATCATCGTCGCCGAACGGAGAACCTGCGAATTGCTCATTCCTGATTGAGTATAGGCGTGATAGGTACTGACCGTCACTTCGCCCCGGTTACGCTGTGCATCGTGATAATACATATCTGACCCAAACGCAATCTTAACCCCAGCCTCCAGTGCGCGTTTGATGCGTTGCTGGTATCTTGGTACGCCTGTTTGGTCGGTTGGCACCAGATAAATTCCCTTTTCAGCCATTAATTTCAATACTGGTGCAGACAGCGTGTAGCCGTGTTCAATTGAATTTACTCCGGCGTTGATGGCGTTCAAAGCTGGCTGGTCTCCGTTGGTGGCATGCGCGGCAACTTTCAGGTTGGCCACCTTGGCCTCTTGAACTATTGCAGTCAATTCATCTTGATTCAGAGAGAGTTGATTGTTATTGACGATGACCTTGATGCAATCGGCCCCGTTAAAGATCGCTTCTCTTACTGCTTTGCGGGCTTCTTCCACGCCGGAGATCTCAATATACTCCTTTGGTACAAGAACCTTTCGGGCATCCGCTGTCATTTTACTGAACTGTCCCCCAATCGGGGATAAAGCGCGGGTTGCGGCGTAAATGCGCGGCCCCGGAAGCCAGTTCTTGTTGATGGCCTCGCGCAATGCAACGTCGGTATTCTCGCCTGAATTGCCCAGGTCCCTTACCGTCGTGTAACCCGCGAATAACATGTCCCGGGCGTTGCGGGCGCCAATCAACGCCCGCGTGGCATTATCGGTGATGGTCGTTTCTGTTACGATATTCGCTCCCGATACCTTTTCTAATTCATATTGGTATTCATGGCACAAATGGCTGTGAGCGTCCACCAAGCCAGGCAACAGGTATTTACCTCCCAGGTCGATGATAATTGCATCAGCAGGTATGTTAGGGCCGTTATCTATCTTTTCTATTTTTCCCTGCCGGCAGTATATCAGGGCTGGTGTAATCAGTTGGCCGTTGCGAACGTCGACGAGTGCTTTGGCCTTGATAACCGTTAATCTGTCTTGGGCACTGACATCCAGAAGGACGGTCAAGTAGATCAAGATTGTGTAAATGCGAATGGTCATGGAAATAGTTTAGCGTGATCCCTCTGAAAGAAAGTCAACTATCATACCAAGATTAGAAACCGGCTCTGGATACTCATAAGAGCCACTTTTTTCGACTTTGTCGTACGGTTTCGGACAGCCGTGTCCGCTTTTTAATTTCCGCAAGGGCATTAGTTGGTGATTAGATCGCTAAGTAAATTCGAAATGACTTAGCCAAACTCTCACAAAACGCTCGAACGTGAGACGCTCATTCCTTTGCTCATGAGGGGTCTATGCTAGTCGCACAGATGGGGACGTTTTATGAGACTGGCACTTAATTCGCTCCTAACATTATTAGATTTTAAGCTTCATTCCTTCATGGCTGTCTACAAACCCTAATTCATAATAAAACTTTAATGCCTCGGGTCGCTTTTTGTCAGTGGTTAATTGCACAAGATAACAACCTCTCTCTCTTGCACGGTCAATTGCATAATTGAACATCTGTCTGCCGACACCTTTACCACGATAATCTGATGCTACTCTTACTGCTTCTATTTGCGCCCTTAATCCACCTTGGTGCGTGAGGTATTGATTGAACGTTAAATGATATGTTCCTACAATTTCACCATCCAACTCAATGATTGTCAGCTCGTGGTTCTTTTCTTCCCGGATATTCTTGAAAGCAATGAGGTAGGGTTGAATATTTCCTAGCTCCACTTTTTCTCTTAACGCCCCGAAAGGATCATCTAAAAGCATTTCGACAATACGGGGCAAGTCAGCTTCGGTTGCTAATCGATATGTTAAATTTAGTTTCATCTATATCAAAAATAGGTAAGAGCCGAAGATATTGGATTTTACGTTCCAATGTCTCAAAATGCTCGAGCGTGAGACAGTCATCCCTCCCATTCGCGCCAAAATCTCAGCGCATTGTTTGGACGTTTTATGACACAGCGATCCTATGAAAAAATCATCAGGCTACTTTAGTCCACAAATCCGAATTCACCACCAGTTCTTTTTTTATACGAGTCATGGAAAAAGAGAATTTTGAGCCTGTATGAAGGTACTGACACCTTTGCCTTTCTTAGTAGGATACAAGACCTGTGTAAACCCACACTTTGATCAGGTGCTTTTTCCTTTCGGCAAAAATCTCAGTTAAATGAAAGTCCAGCTTTAAGCGGACACATGCTGTACGCTAACGGACATTTTTTTTAAGTTATAGTTTATAACTTATTGTTATTCAGTGAGTTTTTGTTTTGGTATAGTTTTCATTTTCGATTATCCGATTAATTAGCTTAAACTAACTAAACGGGACGTATATGAAATTTCTACCGAACTTGCTGCTGTTTATGTCCATTGCTTTTTGCGCAACCGCACAATCATTTCCAGAAGGTAAGCAGCTTACACAAACGCTGGATCGATTGCTGGCTGCGAAGTTTAAAAACAACAGCGTCGGATGTGCCATGCTGGTGTCCAAAAAAGGGGAAGTTATTTACAAAAAAGCATTTGGCATGGCTGACTTGGAATTGAATGTGCCCATGACGACTGCGCACGTGTTTCGCATTGCTTCGCTGACCAAACAATTTACAGCCGTGGCCATTTTGCATTTGGCCGAAAAAGGGCTGTTAGATCTGAAGGATGACATAAAAAAGTATGTTCCCGACTACCCCACAAACGGCCAGACAGTCACAATTGCAAATCTGCTGTCGCATACCTCCGGAATAAAAAACTATACGGAGATTGAACACCCTGATGTGGACTTGGGTAAAAAGGACAATAAACCGGCTGATATTATCGCGATTTTCAAAAATCAACCATTCGATTTTTCTCCCGGCACTGGATATCATTATAGCAACTCGGGATATATTTTACTTGGTTTTATCATTGAAAAAATGAGCCAAAAATCTTACGCTGAATACTTAACAGAGAATATTTTCAAACCTCTTGGAATGGATCACGCATTTTTCGACTACCCCTTAACAATCGTAAAAAACAGGGTAAAAGGTTATTCCGGAATGTCCGATACTACTGTGAGCAATGCTGAATACCTGAATGCATCAGCGACCTATTCGGCGGGTGCTTTGATGATGACGGTGGATGACCTGTTTAAATGGCAAAAGGGATTGATTGAAAATAAGATACTGAAACCTGAAACTTTCAAACAGGCAGTTACACCTTTTACATTAAGCAACGGCGAAAAAACAAATTACGGGTTTGGCTTTGGATTACAGCCGCTTGCAGATGGTCAGGCATGGCAGCATAGCGGAAATATCAACGGTTTTTCATCTTTTGAGATATACCTGCCGACCGAAGATGTGTATGTAACCATGCTGAGCAATGGATCCGATAAGAACACAATGACCCCATCGCTTTTTGCCGCCAGCCTGGCCGCCCAAAAGGCAAATGTGAAGGACATTTCAGTCAGTGCACAGGAAATGGGCAAATATGTTGGCATGTATGGTTTTGCCGAAGGGGGCTCTCCGACAAAACTTGAAATTTATAACAAGGATGGTAAACTATACTTAAAAGACAGCAGGATGCCTGATGCATGGCAGATGCATTTTACTTCTTCTGGCCAATTTATTTGTTATGAAGTATTTCCGAACAATCATGTATTTACCAAAGACACCTCCGGAAAAGTAGATGGATTTGAGATACAAATTGAGGACATGCGCGCTCTGGTCAGAAAAATCAGATAACTGACTAATCTGGTAGATTTTCAATTTTTTCAACAGATTCCCAATTTCTCATAAAACCCTCGAACGTGAGACTGCACATCTCGCTGTAAATATGATTTGTTGCAAATTTCGGACGTGGCTGTTGCACAACTCGGTATTTGATTGCGTAGTTATTATAATGGATTTTATTAGTGCATGAAGTAGTCGTTGTGGTATCAACGTGTCAATTTGGATAGATTGTTGATAAGGAGTCAATTATGCACTTACCGCATTTTTTGTTCTTGGAACACTATCCACGTTTAAATATTCTTGAAGCGTATTAGCAATGACTTCTGAGCTAGGGCCGCCTTCCAGTCGCGGATCTAAGGCCCGCAGCCATAGAGATTGATTTTGTCTGTTTCCTGCACTAGTACAAAAAATTAAACCGTCAAGAGCTATCAGACTTAGAGGCCTACCATTTCTTAGCCATTGTGTTGCCCGCTCCCAGTTAAATTCTGAACTCGCTGCGAGCTGTCCCCAAAAAGACGAGACGTTTGTGATCCGGTGGCTGACCTTCTCTATCCAGTCGAGCGTCCTCTCATTTTTAAAATAGATTAGAGCTGAAACATTTTCGGATAAAAACTTATCATCGCCATTCTCAAGCTCTGTCGTAATGATCGCGAATGCCTCTTCAAATAGTAGGCATTTTGCCAGCGCCTCTGCGAAGATTGAAAGTTCGTTTTCTCGTCGGCTGATCCATTCACTTTTAATCCAGCCTGCTGCCTCCAATCCTACCACCTTACCAACAATTTCGTACGCCTTGTAGTTGATTGCACGATTGTATAGTACCTTCTCGGCAACTATCTTCATGACTTCAGTTTTCTCAAAATTGGAAAGCCGTTCGATAATGATGTCGTCTGTAATATATTGAACAAATGATAAGTCAATTAGGCGATTCAGGTCATTTTTGATTTGCTCTAAGTCAGGAAACGGGTAATTGCCTGCGTCAATCACCTCAATGTGTGGTTGGGTAGCATTGCCTGTTTCATAGTCATAGAAATCATCATGTAAATAGTAACCGTGCCCATGTATTGCAGCGAGGTTGAAAAACTCCAGAGGCCTAAGTGCCTTATTTAACAACCTTTCATAGCACGGATCACATAAGTAGTAGGGGTTTTCTCCTTCATCAGCCAGTTCTTCAACCTCAACATCATTTATTCTGCAGCTTTCGCATTTCATTTGTGTTCGACTTTTACCTGATAAATGTTTTCTAATTTTTAAATTAGCCGATTTTCGCCCTTTTCGAACACCTAATTTTTTCGTAACTTCAGGAATGCAAGGAAGGAAAAATTACTCGGAAAAGCTCTTCATCAGCTTCCAACTTTCAGATCGCGTTCCTAAGGAAAATTTCTATCGCAGGCTCAGCGAAACGCTCGATTTGCAATTTTTATACAGGGACACTCGCGAGCTGTATGGCAAAACGGGGAATCCATCAATTGATCCCGTCGTTTTCTTCAAATTGATGCTGACAGGCTATCTGGAAAATATCACATCTGATCGTCGTCTGTTAGAGCATTGCTCAATGCGGATGGATATTCTGTACTTCATCGGCTATGATATTGACGAACCGTTACCTTGGCACTCTACTGTTAGCCGGACCAGGCAACTATATCCCGCTTTGCTCTTCGAGTCGTTGTTTGATAAGGTCTTTGCCATGTGCGTTGAAAAAGGAATGGTATCCGGTCACACTCATGCCGTCGATTCTGCACCTGTGAAAGCAAATGCATCAATAGAAAACCTTGAATTGAGGGTTCCGGCACAGTCAATTAAAGCGCATCTTACAGCAGTCGACTCCGACAATAGGGGTGAAAAGGAAGGTGACCAAGGTAACAAGACCGCTATGACTGCGAATCCTAATCAACTTAAACGCCTGGCAAAGCACCAAGACAATTTAAAGGCTACCAAGTCAAATCGGCTGGGTGCCAATAATGAAAAGCGCAGCTATTAAGCAATAAAACACATTACAACCCGCGTGATCCAGATGCCAGAATCTCCATTAAACCAGGCAAAACGAGAAAATTCAATTATCATTGTTCAATGTCTGTTGATGCTGCCCATGGGGTGATAAGTCATATCCAAGCCGACTTTGCTGACGGTCGTGACAGCCAATACTTACCTAGAATCATCAGTGTCTTGCAGGATAGACTCAGTAGAAATCACCTGAGACTAACTGACCTGATGGCTGATGCAGGCTATTCCAACGGATACAATTATCGATTCCTGGAAAAGCGCAAAATCACTGGATGGATTCCAGTCTTCGGAAAGTTCAGACCGCAGGTGGATGGCTTTGATTACAATAAGGAAACAGACTCCTACACTTGTCCCAATGGGAAAAAGTTACCGTTTCGGTCTCTCGAGTACAGCGCAGAAGGTAAGCCCCTAAAGGCATACTGGACTACAAGAAGTGACTGCACGACATGCCCATTGAAACAGGAATGTATTCCAAAGGCTGGCACGAAGAGAATTGTAAAGACGATCTATGAGGAAGAATATCAGCGTGCTTATTTACGCCAACACACGACAGCCGGGAAACGCATGAAAGGTCTGAGGCAGGGAACAGTCGAACCGGTCTTTGGCAGCTTAACACAATATTATGGGCTCGACAAGATTCCCGTACTCGGAATTGATGGCGCTCATAAAACGATGCTGATGGCGGCGATTGCCTTTAATATTAAAAAATATTTGAAGTGTAACCCTAAGAAGGTAGCTGAAAATGCCCTTCATAAGGCCAAAGATTACCTCTCAGAGCAATTGGACAGATTCACCTGTCTTCTGGGTGCAGAATTTGGTTTTTCGTTCACATGATCCGACCCTGAACTAGCGTAAGAAGTTTGAACTGCAGTTGTGCAACAGCCACGAGGGTTTCGTGAGATTGACCAATTCGGAATCGGATAACCCTTTTTATGTTAAATGACGGAACACAGAACAAGAGGGTGAGAAGCGTTTTAGCAAAGTTCTTGGTTTTGTACAAGGAGAACGCACTTTGCCCAGTTCGTTCCTGATCCTTTGCTGCTACTAAGGTGAAGTAAGATTATGGAGTATTTTCATGCGGAATTGCTCTTGTAATTATCTACCATTTGTTTTCAGACTATATGCTAAGTCCCCTTGACAACCCTTTCAATGCACAATCTGCTGACTATCTAGATAGCGTTAAAAAACAATTTCAGTATTATAAGTGGTTAGGGGAGCAGACCATTAATCAGTTACCCGAAGAAGCCCTTTTTAGTCAAATTCATCCAGATAGTAATAGTATTGGCATTATTGTAAAACATCTCTCTGGCAATATGCTGTCAAGGTGGACCGACTTTCTTACTGCCGATGGCGAAAAGGATTGGCGTCAACGGGAAAGCGAGTTTCAAAATGATATTCAGTCAAAAACTCAATTATTTGAGATTTGGAATAGTGGTTGGGCATGTCTGTTTAAAGCCCTTGAAGAAATCAGCATTGTAGATTTAAATAAGGAGATTTTTATACGAAATCAAGGTCATACAGTTATTCAGGCAATTAATAGACAACTGGCTCATTATCCATACCATATTGGTCAAATCGTTTTTATAGGTAAAATGGTAATGGGTGAGAACTGGAAGTCCCTATCTATTCCACGCGGCACCTCTCAGGCATATAATAGCGACAAATTTGCTCAACCAAATCATACTGAGCATTTTACTGATGATCTGACTAAATCATAACTCAGTCGCAAAAAACCTCCATTTCTGACAACGCTGAGCCTGGACTCTCGATTTTACCTCAACCGACTTATCCGCAGTCTCAAATTGTTATCTCACAATTCAGTGTATCAAATATTACCCCTCTACTGACTTTGTAAGACAAATTCCGAACCGGTGAATTTGCATTAGTCAGTCGTCGGGAAATTGTACTTCTACATCACCTAGTCAGCTCATGGTGTTATGGAAGAAAAACTACTTAATTTCAGGGCCTGTTATGAGAACAAATTCCTTTGTTTTTCGATAAGGGTTACAAATTCCTGTTTCAATGATCCTTTTTCATAATTAGTCGAGTATTTAACCGAATCCTTAGAGAGAAGCACTTAATTATTTACCTAGGATTTGTTCAAGGCGAGCCAGAAATGCACCTGAATCAATGGTTCTCCCCTATTGGATGAAAGCCCGGTACCATCAACACGGCCTCGATAATTAATTTGTCACGTTTATAACCGCACAGAACGTGGCTCTTTAAGATGCTGCTGCCGGGCAAGCAATCTAAACCGAATAAGCCATGCGAGCAAATGTTCGAATCTGAACAGTAGGCGGCCAAAATCGGACAAAACACTTAATTTTAATTTCCAATTATCTTCTATTCTAGCGAGTTAGGACCAATTTTATTTCCTGGCTTCTGATTTGCTATGCAAAGTAAAAAGATATATTTGGAATCCAGTTCAAATTAGACATGAAAGGTACCCAATTAGGCGAATTTGAAGAGGTCGTGTTGCTATCGATTGCCATGCTTTACGATGACGCTTACAGTGTGGCCATTTTGGAAGCATTAAATAAACGTTTAGGCAGACCCGTGAGCCTGGGTGTTGTGCACCGGACCATGCAGCGGCTGGAAGAGAAGAAGATGGTCAAATCCCGGTTCGGAGAGGCTTCGGCCGAACGGGGCGGACGACGTAAACGACTTTATATAATAACAATGGCAGGCGAACATGCGCTGCGTGAGGCACGACGAGTGCGCAATGAGCTTTGGGATGGTATTTCAGAAACTGCATTCGGCAATTGATATGAAATCTTCAAACTATTTGCCACCACGCTGGGCCGAACGTCTCATTGAAAGGATCGCTGCCCCGCACCTGCGTGAGGAAATCCTTGGCGACCTTTTTGAACTGTTCCAACAACGGTGTACGCGTTTAGGCCGCATGCCGGCGCAATGGCTTTACCTACTGGATATAATGCTTCTGATCCATCCCCGGCTTTGGCGGAGAATCGCGGAACCGGGCCGCCTACCACATTATTCAGCCGATTTTTCAAAATCCAACCCAATAGCCATGCTTAGTAATTACATGAAAGTCGCAGCGAGAAACCTGAAAAGTAACAAGGCATACACCCTGATCAACATTGCGGGACTTGCACTGGGAATGAGCTGCGCGATCCTGATTTTTATGTTGGTGCGATACCACCTGAGTTTTGATAATTTTCACGCGGATTCCGACAGGATATACCGGATCGTCACCGAACAGCACCGTGACAATATCGACTACCAGCGAAGTGTACCTGCTCCGTTGGGCAAGGTTTTCAGGAACGACTATACTTTCGGAGAAAAAGTTGCCCGGATCGCGACTTTCGAAGAGTCACTCATTACACTAAAGAATGGAAAGGAGCTCAGGAAGTTTAAGGATGATCTGGCATTTGCAGAATCTGATTTTTTTGAGATTTTCAACTTTCCGTTACTACAAGGTAATAAGGCGACGGCGTTGGAGGCCCCTGGAACGGCCATTATTACCGAGAAGATCGCAGAAAAGTATTTCGCCCAGGAAAATCCGATTGGAAAGGTATTTTGGTTCGATAACAAAATTGCTTTCACCGTGACAGGGGTTTTGAAAAACCTGCCTGAAAATTCGGACCGGAAAACGGGTATTTATGTCTCCTACAATAATTTGAAAGCATTTAGTCCGTGGCTGGCCAGCGATGACTCGTGGGGTGGCATCCAGGATGTGATGCAGTGTTTTGTCCGGTTACGGCCCGGTGTAACAGTATCCCAGGTTGAAAAAGTGTTCCCAGGTTATGTCAAAAGATACCGGCCAACGAATAAAAACGTGCACCATTATAAGTTACAGCAGCTCGCGGACGTCCATTTTGATTCCCGGTACGACGGCCCGATGGAAAGGCGGAATTTATGGATCCTGTCGGTCATTGGTCTGTTTTTGATAGCCACCGCATGCGCCAATTTTGTCAATCTTGCGACTGCACAAGCGTTCAAGAGATCCAAAGAAGTTGGGGTTCGGAAAGTTTTGGGGGGCGGTAAAGGGCAACTTTTCTGGCAATTTCTTTCCGAAACATTAGTGATTTCAACGGCTGCAATTATCATCGCATTGGTTCTCGCATGTCTGATCCTACCGATCGCCAATTCCTTTTTTGATACCAAAATGTCCGTTAATCTGTTTTCTGACAGGTTATTGTTGTCATTTATTTTAATATTGGGAATCATAGTGACCTTTTTCGCAGGTTCTTATCCCGGTCTTGTCCTGGCGCGTTTCCAGCCTATCGCCGCGTTGAAAGGTAAAATGTCGCAAGCCAGTATCGGCGGCTTCAATACACGCCGGATACTGATCGTGATCCAGTTTGCAATTTCTCAGATCCTGATCATTGGGATGGTAGTGATTATCAATCAAATGCGGTATGCCAACCAGGCCAATCTGGGATTTGATAAAGAAGCTATCATCATGCTTCCACTGGGCATCGATAGCACGAATGTAAAATTGAAGACACTCAAAAGCGAAATTTCAGCGATTGCCGGTGTTGAAAAAGTATCACTTTGTTTTTCGGCACCCGCTTCCTCGGAGGCGTGGAATAACAGTATCTGGTTTGACAATCAATCGGAAGAGGTTAGTTTCCCGACGAGCATCAAAGCTGCTGACGCAGATTATATTACCACTTTTGGTCTGGAACTTGCGGCAGGAAGAAATATCTTCCCGACCGATTCAGTGCGGGAGTTTCTTGTCAATGAAGCATTTACCAGAAAATTGAATTTCAAAACACCTCAGGAAGCGATCGGTAAGGTCATTGCCGCAAATGGAGGAACGATGGTAGCCCCGATCGTTGGTGTCGTCAAAGATTTTCATGACCGGTCCTTCCACGAAGACATCAATGCCATAGCCATTACCACTTTCAATCCCAATTACTCCGTGCTGGCCATCAAAGTGAATCTGGCGAATGTAAAGAATACCATGTCGGCCATTGAAAAGGCCTGGACGGCGAAATATCCCGATCAGATCTTCGAATCCCAGTTTCTGGATGAAAGCATCGCCCGGTTCTACGAAACCGAAGAACGTATGCTCAAACTGATCCAGGTATTTTCTTTCGTCGCGATCTTCATCGGGGCGCTTGGCTTGTATGGTTTGGTCTCATTTATGGCAGCCCAAAAAACAAAGGAGATAGGCATCCGTAAGGTACTAGGTGGCAGCATTTTCGAGGTGCTCTGGATTTTTGGAAAGGAGTTTTCGGCCCTGATCCTGATTGCGTTCGCCATTGCCGCACCAATTGCTTGGTGGGTGATGAACGGCTGGCTGCAGGATTTCAAGTTCCAAATCAAAATTGATGTTTGGGTATTCATATTAACGCTTGCATCCACATTTTTGATCGCATTAATCACAGTTTTTTATAGAGCTTTAAAGGCGGTCCGAATGGACCCAGTCAAGAGCCTGCGGTCCGAATGACGGCTTGTCTTAATTAGACATACGCCGACTAAAAGTGGCCGCGCTGAACATAAGGCCTGTTATACAACAAAATATTATTTGGTAAACGTATTAAGCCAAGAGATTATAGGCCTAAGTAATTAACTGATTATTAAACCTTTGAAGTACTAGCAAGAAAAATGAGCCCATTATGAAGTTATTCTTCTTTCTGTAATTTTTCAATCTCCTTATTCATCTCATCAATCAACTGCTTTTCACTCGGTAGGTACAGTTTGTACTCACTGGCAATAATTGTTTTATTATCTTCAGGCAGTGAGATCTTGACTACTGCATTGTTCTTATCTGCACAGAGAAGTATTCCGATAGTTGGATTCTCAAAATCTCTCTTTTCAAAACGGTCATAGTAGTTCACATACATTTGCAGCTGACCTATGTCCTGATGACTAAGTTTTGACGTTTTGATCTCTATGATCACAAAACACTGTAAAAGCCTATTATAGAAAACCAGGTCGACGAAAAACTCGTCACCTTCGATATGAAGTCTTTTTTGCCTGGCTACGAAAGCGAAGCCATTTCCCAATTCCAATAAAAAATCGTGAAGATGAGTGATGATTGCCTGTTCTAGATCCTTCTCATAATAAGATGATTCCCTTTTTTCAAACCTAAAAACTCCAAGTACATCGGATCTTTGATAATTTCTTTTGCGTCAGATGGGTTCTGTTCGCTTCGGGCAACGGCTAAAACACTTTCACGATCATTGCTCAATAGTAGGCGCTCCCACAAGCTACTGTTGATCTGCCTTTCAAGCTGACGAACCGTCCAGTTATTTTTAACTGTCTCGGCAATGTAAAACTCCCTTTTATCCTGTGTGTCTAATCGAATCAGCAACTTATATTGACTCCAGCTCAATTGCGAATACAGTGTATTCGCAATTGGGAACTGACGATAAAACTGTCTAAACAGCTCAATTTGTCGTCTAGAAAATCCACTACCAAATTCAGGTTCAAGTTGTTCCGCAATAAGTTGTGTAAGGTAAAGACCATATTCGGCCCTGTCCTTCCCCACTTGCTCTTCTTCAAATATTCGTTGCCCAACCTTCCAGTACATTAAGGTCCGTTCGTGATCAACCGCGCGGATGGCAGTCTCCTTAGGTGCTTGGATTATTGCCTTAATGTCGGATATTAAATCCATTCAGACTTAATATTTTCCTTAGTTAAGAAAACGATTCCAGTTTCAATCTCATATAGTTCTGTAATAACTCTATTAAACCAAACGGAATCCTTCTCGATACTTTCAGGCGAGAAGAATGAAGAAGAATTTTGTAAAATAAACGGCAGATGCTCGTAAAAAGCGAATGCAATAGAATTACTCAATTTACCCGACCAACTTAAGAATACGTTGTTAGCCATCATAAGAGATAGATTCTTTAATAGATTTAAAATTAGAAAGAGCAATTTCCAAATTCTCGATTATTTCGCTAATCAAATCTTCAGGGTCCGGCAGATTATCCAAATCAATTATATTATCATCTTTTATCCAAAATAAATCTAAGTTTACCTTATCTCTTGCAATTATTTCGTCGTAGCTGAATTTTTTCCATCGGCCGTCTAGATTGGATTTGCTCCAAGATTCATTTCGGCTTTCTCTATCTCCCGGCTTATAACTGCTTACAAAATCACCTAAACTGTCATAAGTTAGAATATTCTTTTTAGGAGTATGGCGAATATTTGTCCTATAATCGTAAACCCATACATGTTTTGTAGCAGGTTCTACTGAATCACCTTGTTTATCAAAAAAAAGAACATTTGCTTTCACCCCTTGGGCATAAAATATTCCTGTTGGCAGACGAAGAATTGTATGGAGATTTAGCTCGGCCAACAATCGCCTTCTAACTGTCTCACCAGCCCCGCCTTCAAACAAAACATTGTCTGGTAAAACGACAGCTGCTCTACCATCCTCTTGTAACATAGTTACAATATGCTGTAAAAAAGCAAGTTGCTTGTTGCTAGTTGTAACCCAAAAATCTCTTCTTAAGAAAAAACCTTCCTTATGCGCCTGCCGTTCATCAATAGTAGGGATGTCACTACTACTTTTGCCAAAAGGTGGATTGGCAAGAACTATTTTGACCTTTTCCTTGAAATCCACTTTAAGACTATCTGTCACGTGAATATCCGGCGTCTTATCCAAATCACCGATTCCATGTAAATATAAATTCATTAGACACAATCTAGCCGTAGATTTTTCAATTTCCCAACCATGAAATGTATTAAACTTTAAAAATTCCACCTCTCTCTTAGAAAGACTCTGCTTTTCAAGGTAGTCTAATACTCCAAGAAAAAATCCCCCAGTTCCACAGGATGGATCTGCGATAGTTTCTAATGCCTTTGGTTGTAAGCAATTAACCATAGCCTGTATTATTGCCCTAGGAGTAAAATACTGCCCTGCTCCACTACTTTCGGCATTCTTTTGTAAAAGTGATTCATAGATCTCACCTTTAATATCGGTTCCAGTTAATGTCCAATTTTGCTCATTTATCAACCCTATTAGTTTTTTTAGTTTAGAAGAATCATGTATTTTATTTGAGGAATTTGCAAAAATCTTACTTAGCATCCCACCCGAGTTGGAAAGCGTTTTGAGTATATTTTCATACTGATCTAATAGATTACCACCATTATTTTGGATAAGACTTTGCCAATCACAAATATCTGGCAACTTATACTTACTTAAATTCTCGTTAGCCATCTTCAAAAAGAGTAGATAAGTAAGCTGCTCCAAATAGTCATTATAACCCAATCCATCGCAGCAGTTCACCTACATGGTCGCCCACAATTTACGCGGTCCAATGTCTAACGCAATCGGGCTGGTTGACGCGCTTGGCAGCATAGAACCGAATTCTGCCATGCATAAGGAGGTTTATACTCATGTGAAAAGCAGTCTTCAGCAGCTGGACCAGGTCATCAAAGATTTGGATATGATTCTTTCGGTCCGTAATAGAGAAGGACTTCCAGATCAGCAGGACGTGTTGTTGGAGCAGATTGTCGGCCAAGTCATTCAAGACCTGCGGGATGATATAAACAAATGCAGGGGGACTGTGAAGGTGTCAATTCCATCCGGCTTTCTGATACGAACAAACCAGGCCAATCTTTACAGCATTTTTTTTAACCTGCTTTCCAATACGATCAAATACCGTGCTGAACAGCGCCCACTACGGGTTGAGCTGACAGCAAAGGAAACGGCCGGGCATGGCAAGTTGATTACAATCAGTGATAACGGTCTAGGCATTGACCTGGAGAAGGTAGGAGAAAACATGTTCAAACTCTACAAGCGTTTTCATCCGCAGCACTCTGGCCGCGGCCTTGGCCTGTATCTGGTCAAAATGCACATTGAGAGCATTGGTGGTCAAATTAAGGTAAGCAGCCAGCCCGATCAGGGTGCAACCTTTAAGATAACCTTGTTGTAAAGCAGATAACCATGGACGTATTAATCATTGACGATGATCCGACAAGTGTATTTTTGGCTAAACTACTTTTATCCAGCACAGGATTATTCGATAAACTCACAACTTATCAAAATCCGGTAGACGCGCTTTCATTTATCAAGGTACAGCTTGTGGATAATCAGCTGCCACAAGTCATCTTACTGGATATTAATATGCCCCTGATAGACGGATGGCAGTTATTGGATGCGCTAATGCCTTATCAGGCACAGATCCAGGCTAAATACTGGAAGTGAGATTCACGACGAAATCTATCAGCTATAAGGTAAAAGAAAAGTTATAAGCTCCGCGGGTTTTCTGTTGCAAAGTTGGCGGGGTTGAGATGTCATGTTATCAAAGGGGAATGAATAGATTCCGGGAGAAAGACAACTAACAACTCAACTAGGAAATGCCTACTTAAATAGATCAACCAGTTACTGAAAACGGAAATAAGCGGCAGATGCCGCTTATTTTTACCATGTGTAAAAGATATTACCGTTTTACTTTAATGCGTAGCTATGGTAACCACCGTCAGCTACAACCTCGGTTCCAGAAATAAAGCTTGCGGCATCAGAAGCCAGAAACAATACTGTTTTTGCGATTTCATCGGGATGGCCAAGCCTTTGCAATGCGGTGGCGCTTGCCAAAAACTCTTTCGCTTCATCACTTGCGACAGTATCCAGACCCGGTGTCGCAATAGCTCCCGGACTAATGACATTTACGCGGATTTTCCTTGCCGCCAGCTCGTTAGCTGCAATTTGGGCAATCTTGTTGATTGCACCTTTGGTTGCGGAGTATACGCTGGTTCCCAGATTTGCAGCACTTGCGGCCGATGAAGAAGTGAACAATACGGATGCTCCATCTGCCAGGTGGGGAAAGAATTTTTGTAGCGTGAAAAAATTACCTTTCACATTGGTACTGAACTGTGCGTCAAAATTGGCTTCGGTCACTTTTTCGATCGGCTCAAATGCTCCAATTCCTGCATTCAGGAAAAGAACATCCAGTTTGTTTCCGTTTTTTGAAAATGCTTTTTCCAGAACCGAAATGTCTGCAAGTTTTGAAGTATCCGATACGACAGTAGTTAGTTTTGGGCTGTTTATTTCCGTGCTGGCCTTTTGCAGATTATCTGCATTTCTTCCTGTAATCCAGACATTTGCCCCTGCGCTGATAAAGGCTTTTGCTGTCGCCAACCCGATTCCGGTTGTTCCGCCTGTGATAACGACGTTTTTGTTTGTAAAGTCCATAATTAAATTTTAGCTATTTTTGTAGTCTGTTTTATGAACTGCAAATCAACAAAAGTAGTTCATAAAACAGACTACTTTTGTTCTAAGATTATGAAAATTACCGAGAGGAGATCAACATGCCCCATCAATTATTCGGTGGAAATTTTCGGTGACAAATGGATGCTTTTACTCTTGCGGGATATCATGTTTAACGGCAAAAATTCTTTCCTCGAGTTCCGGGCCTCAGATGAGAAAATATCCTCAGCTGTACTTACTGAAAAGCTGAACTTGCTTTTGAACGAAGGAATTGTATCCAAAGTCACCTCCCCTAAAAACGCTTCAAAATTCCTTTACCTGATCACTGACAAAGGCATCGAGTTGGTACCGGTCATGGTGGAAATCCTTTATTGGGGTTCCAGGTACAACCCCCACGGCGGCCCAAAAACGTGGCTTGACCGGATCAAGCAGAATAAAAAGAAAGCGATTGCGGAGTTGCAAGATGAATTAAGAAGCCAATGGCGTTCCCATGGGTTAAATTAAAAGACGGGATAGATAAGTGGAACCTGTACAAACCTAAGGGGCTGTCTCAAAACCAACCTTTGCGTAAACCTGGTCGATAAACTGCTTCATTGACGTCGGCTTTCTGCCTAAGAAGCCTTCTAATGTGTTATCGTCTGCATCCATCGTATTTTGTGATAATGCCACAGCCCACATGGTAAACATGCCGATATACTGATCAGGTACACCAAAGTTTTTTAACGTTGATTCAAATTCTGCTACCGGCGGAGATTGATATGACACTTTTTTCCCGGTGACCCTAGATAACTCCTCAGCTATATCATAAAAAGACACAGAAGCGGTATTGGTCAGCTGGTACAACTTATTTTGATGGCCATCCGTAGCCAAAATATGAGCTGCGGCTTCAGCCAGTTCCTCTCGAAGTACATAACTGGCTTTACCATCTCTGGCAGGAAATAGAATAACGCCTTTCTCTGCAACCTTTTCGCCCAAAAAGACCGGTATCATTTCCAGATAAATACCATTTTGCAGGATCGTATAATCGATCCCGCTATTCATTAAAAAAGCCTCTGACTCGACATGCGAATTCTGAAATACTGCAATGGCGGAATCTTCAAAGTTAGGTTTTCTAACAAAAGAAGTATAAACAATGTGTTTAACGCCAGTCTCTTTTGCAGCTTTGATGACATTCAGATGATGAGCTGTTCTGTTTTCAACAGCCTGCCGATCATTACTCGAAACAAGCAGTAGCTTGTCTACACCACTAAAAGCACCAACCAATGAATCATAATTAGCATAGTCACCTACTCTTATTTCAACACCTTTTTCCCGAAGAGCCTTTGATTTGACTGCATCTCTAACCAAAACTGAGATTTCGGATGACTCAATTCCTTTTTTCAATAAATGATCTATGGCCTTCCCACCAAATTGACCCGTCGCACCAGTAACTAATATCATGTTATTTTTTGTTTTTGATAAGCAAAGTTAACAGGCCTGATATATTTAGTATAGTTTGTTATCCTAAAATATCAGTATACTTTTGTATACTGAACATTCTGAATATCTGATATGAGTGACTTTAAAGATTTTATTGGAAGTGAAAAAGGCCCGCAATGTCCACGGGTTTACATTTTGGCCTTAACAGATACGTTAAACGTTATCAGTGGCAAATGGAAATTACCTATCATCGCAGCGCTCCTTCGTGGCGTAAACCGGTTTAAAGATTTACTGGACAGTACAGAAAAGATAACACCCCGAATGCTATCAAAAGAATTGAAGGAGCTTGAAATCAACAGCATTGTGGAACGTAAGGTGTACAATCAAACACCGGTGCTCATTGAGTACAGGTTAACAAACTCCGGAAAAGACATTGCAAATGTGATCGATTCCATGATTGATTGGGGGATGATTCACAGAACGCAGGTGATCACAAAAACCGATGCGGGAGAAGGGAGCTAATATTTCAGATATAAATCAATCGCGCCTAAAATTGAGGCTCAGCTCAGTCTGCAAACTGACATGTTTAAGTTGGATCCTCCATCCATCATTTCGATAGCACAGCTTCCTCGGACCGATTAGGCAGTAAATCTGAAATCTGCCATTGTTTGTTTTAACTACCGTATGAATTAAGACTCAAATTTCTAGATATTTGACTAAACCATAAATAGATTTGGATAAACCTATCGTCTAGGGACTTCCGACCTTTGTCCGTATAAACAACAAGAAAAATGGACATAAAAAACAGTACAATACTGATTACAGGCGGAACCAGTGGCATTGGCTTGGAAATGGTGAAACAGTTATCGGCGCTTGGCGCTGCTGACATTATCATTACTGGCCGAGACGCAGGGAAGCTCTTGCATATTAAAACAGAGCTTCCACATATCCATACGTTTCAAAGCGATGTGAGTAAACCGGAAGACATTGAAAAATTGTGCACCTTGGTTACAGAGCAGTTTCCTAACCTCAATATGATCATCAACAACGCGGGTATCATGCGGAACCTTGATCTGCGCGACCGCAATATGAGCTTGGAGGATATCACGTCTGAAATCGACATAAATCTTGTCGGTACGATTCGGATAGTACATCAATTCCTGCCTCATTTGCTGAACCGGCGATCGGCCTTGATCGTGAATGTCTCTTCGGGTTTGGCTTTTATCCCTTTTCCGGTGTCACCTATTTATAGCGCCGCCAAGGCAGGCGTTCACGCCTATACGCAGGTTTTGCGGCTACAATTAAAAGAAACCAACGTGAGGGTTATTGAACTTGCCCCACCCGCCACCGACACTTCGTTGGGAGATCCGTTTGAAGGATTGGTGGACAGCAGCGTAAATATGAAGACTGATAAATTGGTCAGGCTTGCCATCAAGGGCATCGTGAATGGTACTAGCGAAATCAAGCCCGGCTTAGCTAAAGTGTTGAAAGCGATGAGCCGGATTGCCCCAAATACCACACTGAAGATGTTGGATTCCAGTATTCAAAATGCAAAAGCTAAACTCTGAATCCCAAATGGCAAATACGACACCGCTAAGGGTAAAGTCAATCACCGATTTCCATCGGGTGACTGGTTTGCCTTCCCCACTTCACCCGCTGGTTAGCTTGGTAGACTATTCGGCCATTTCGAATTATCATGCAAACAATGCAACGAGCGCAGTCTTCGACTTTTACTCGATTTCAGTAAAGCGTAACTTGAATGAAAAGATCATGTATGGTCAGCAGCCTTACGATTTTGATGAAGGAATTATGTACTTTTTAGCTCCCGGGCAGGTATTACGCCTGGAAACAGCAGAAGATACTACCTCCGAGCCATCAGGTTGGGTGCTGCTCATCCATCCCGATTTTCTTTGGAATACAAGTTTATCGAAAAGCATCAGTCACTACGATTTTTTCGGCTATGCCTGCCATGAGGCACTTTTTCTTTCGGAAAAGGAAGAGGAAATCATCAATGGAATAAGTCAAAACATTGGTCGGGAGATCCAGGGAAACATCGATCTGTTCTCGCATCAAATAATTATTGCCCAATTAGAGGGACTTCTTCGATATGCTGACCGGTTTTACAACCGTCAATTTATTACCCGACGCATCAGCAATCATCGCGTGCTTTCGCAATTGGAGGCATTACTGGATAACTATTTCAACAAAAACGAACAGTCGCTGCACGGAGCGCCGTCTGTTCAGTTCGTTTCAGAAAAACTCAATATATCACCCAACTATTTAAGTGGGCTGCTCAAAACACTGACCGGGCTAAATACCCAGCAACACATTCACGAAAAATTGATCGCCATAGCCAAACAAAAGCTTTCTACGACCGACCTGACAGTAAGTGAAATCGCTTATGAACTAGGCTTCGAACACCTGCAGTCATTCAGCAAGTTATTTAAAAATAAAACCAATCAGTCCCCTCTTGCATTCAGGCGGGCGTTTCAGTAAAACGATCTGTATACAGGTTTGGTTTGCAGTCAGCCAATCCTGATCGGAATCTATGGTTAATGTCTGACCTGAAAGCCATTTCAGTTTCGAGTCGATCCTTTGTGCAACAGCCACGGAAGTTTATTTGAGACGAAAGGTGGCCGAATAGCTAATCCTTTTTTGTTGTTACTTTTATTAAATACATGACCAGAAATGCAAGAAACGAAGGGATTGCTAAACAGGATTACACACCACGATAAATTGTCGCTAACGGTAAATGAAAATTGTGTGATTTCCCTACCGGAAGATATCTTGCAGAAGTTGCTTCAACCGCACAAGCTAGCCCATTATTGTTTTGTATTTATAGATCAAGGATCAGAAACCTATAAAGTAGACTTAAAAGATATCACCATCGCCGATAGTCAACTGGTTTTTGGGTTGCCAAATCAAATTTTCACCAATCCACCGAAGAATCAAGACACCCAAGGTTATAAAATCGGATTCGATGAAAATACATTAGCCCTCCTCCCACAATCCTATCCGTTCCTGTTGGATCCGTTAAATTCAAACACAATCACCTTTGACCCGGTTTCCAAACAGCGGGTAAAGGCTGTTTTTTCCATTTTATTCCAGCTGCTTCATTCAGCTGGAAATCAAAAACCTGCCGAAATCATTTTAGCGCATTTGAACGCACTATTAACTGAGTTCAACAGTGCTTACTTCGAGCATCGCGTTCACGATAATATTTCGGATCCTAAGATGTCAAAGTATGTAGAATTCAGACTGGCCGTTGAAACCCACCTTACCGAGCAGCAAGATGTATTCACGATCGCTGAAAGTTTGGCTATGACCACAAGCGGTCTTTATGGTATTGTAAAGGAATTCTCGGGCCTTTCGCCAAAAGAATGGATGACCAACCGGCTTATGCTGGAAGCGCAGCGGAGACTGCGCTACTCCACCATTTCTGTAAAGGAACTGGCTTTCGAGCTGGGCTTTAATGACCCTGATTATTTTTCCCGACTGTTCAAAAAGAACACCGGCAAGAGCGTCAGTACATTTTTAGAAGACTTGCGCGATTTGTCCAGTAACTAAGATGATTTGTCCATTCCGTCTGTTTTTCCGCTGACTACTTTTGCTTCGGTAGTTTTTAAAACAGTTTATAGAATGAAATCAGCATTAGTAACGGGGGGTAACAAAGGCATTGGATATGAAGTGGTGAGACGGCTCGCCGAAAACGGATTCTTCGTTTACATAGGTACACGTATTTTGGGAAACGGTTTATCGGCAGTAGAAAAGCTAACCGCAGAAGGTCTCACCAACGTTGAAGCCCTACAACTGGACGTAACCAATCAGAATTCGATCGATGTCGCCCGCACAACAATTGGCAGCAAAACAAAGATTTTGGATGTGCTGGTCAACAATGCGGGTATATTGGGAGCGTTCCAACAATCAGCAATCGAAACAAACATCGATCAATTTAAAACAGTTTATGAAACCAATGTGTTCGGTGTGGTCAGTGTTACGCAGGCGTTTATAGATTTGTTGAAAGGATCACCTGAACCACGCATTGTAAATGTGAGCACAAGCATGGCTTCACTTACCTTGGCCGCCGATTTAGATGGTAATTACCCCACCAGGTTTGTGGCTTATCAATCGTCTAAGTCGGCCCTGAATATGTACACGATCAATCTTGCTTACGAGCTTCGTAATACTCCGTTCAAAGTTAACGCGGTTTGCCCAGGTTGGACTAAGACCGATTTCACCAATCATCAGGGCACAAGTACAGCCGAAGACGCGGGACAACGTATCGCTAAATATGCAATGATTGGTCAGGATGGGCCCACAGGAAAATTTTTCAGTGAAGAATACTTTCCAGAACCGGCAAATTGCCCTTGGTGAATCAGAGAATCCACGAACTATACCATCACCTATTGGTTCCTACGTGAATGACTACTGATGAATTTACGACCGGCTAGCTTGAACATGGCAAAATAAGAAATGGAAGCTGGGCAGGCAGTGCGGCGGTGTTTACCCCAATTCCTCACCTGACGAATATAACTTGCCTAAAAAATGCAAGTGCTCCTTATTTTATTGCAGGATACGCAACAAGTATTTCTTCTCTTGTTGCAAACATTCACGTAAATGTTATTCTTCCAGTAGTAGAAGAACTTACAGGTAAAAAACCAATCTCTTTAAAACAGGTACTGGAAAGATATTTTAGTTGGTGAGCTTTTGAACAAAGACTTGACAAGCTCAAAACCTGTCAGGTCTTTGTTTATAATGATAGCTTTGCTATACAAACTAAATTCATCTTTAGCTTTTGTTTCAGTAGGTCGTTTGTTACGAGCTACAAGCCAGTATAGCATTAGAAGCTATTATTTCACTACTGTAGCCTCCAACTCAACTTTTAATGTTTCAAAAAGGCCTTTCACCTCCAACAATGTGGTAGCTTGTTTAATACCATGCTTTACTACCCATTCCTGAAGAATATCAAAGCTTTCATACAATTCTGCCGGCGCTGTTGTATAGATATTCAACCGCACAATGTTTTTGCTTTCGTAACCAGCTTCGCTGATAACTTGCTCCAGATTTTGTATGGTCTCTGTTAACTGGCTTCGCATGTCGCCGGTACTTGATTGCCCTTCGGCATTTATAGCCGTTTGACCCGAAACATAGAGCGTTCCTTCAGAATGCTTCACTTCGACTGCTTGGGCATAACCTCGTTCATCTTGCCATTTCCATGGACTAGTTGCTATTTTTTCCATTTGTTTTAATTCTATTGTTTAAAATTTGAGAAACAAAATTGTGACAATAAAAAATAGTGCGCCGTGATATACATCACAAATTGAAAAGAAATTTTACTATGCTTACGAAGAAAATCTGCTAAGTGTTTCTCTCGAAACCCCTAAATAAGCAGCAAGCTGAGTTTTTGAAACTCTTTGAAATAAGGCTGGATACGATTTAAGCATCTTTTCATAACGCTCTTTTGCGTTGTTGGTAAGTAATGATACGATACGTTGCTGAGAAGCAATAAAACCAGCATTTGACATTTTGATCAAGAAAATTCGCATCTTTTCGACTTTTAAACTCATCTCCTCATAATTTTCTAATGTAAGCCCCAATACGATTGTATCTTCAAGACACTGTAAAGACATAGACGCTTTTGTTTGTTTGAAAAAAGCCTGAAAGTCTGATTCCCACCATTCTTCCATTGCAAAAGATACAATATGCTCCCTTCCCGAATCGTCTGTATAGGTCAATTTTAAAAGCCCTGACACTACAAAATAAGCATACCGAACACTCTCACCTTCCTGAATGATAAACTCATTTCTTTTAAATCTTTTTACCGTGAAAAGAGATAGTATAAATGAAAATTCATCATTGGTTAAGGGTACTATGGTTTCTATATGACTCCTTAGTTTTTCTTGCATCAGCGCCAAGAGTATGGAAGAGACGAGGCTCTAAACTAGTTACAAACCTCAGGGATAAGAGCATCGCGTATAACATTATTTCTCAGGCATGTATTGAGCTACCCTCTGAGAACTGGTAACTTGCTATTTCATCTTGTAAAAAAAATCTGGTGGATATATTTCCTGATCATACTTTTTTGCAATTGATTCCAATTTTTTACCTGCCGCTTCATCCATAACTGGCGGCGGTAAAAATTCACCATAAGCAACAGGTTCTCCCACTTCCTTAAAAAATTCTTCCAGGCCTGCGGCAACAATAATGCACAAAATATGCGAGGTAGCACTACTTTCGTTTTTGAAAGAATGAATGGCACCACCTTTGGGTATACTTACAAATGCGCCGGCCTTTGCAGTATATATTTGCGTTTCTGACCGCACAACTATCTCCCCTTCTATTACATAAAAACTTTCTTGAAAAGTTGCATGTGCATGGGGCCCCGGACCGCCACCAGGTGGTATCAGCATATCAACCACAGCAAATTCATTTTCTGTTTCCTTGCCAGTAATTAGCAAACGATAATTATCACCCACCACAGACAAGTCCTGTCCATCCTTGGGGTTTACGGTTATAACCTTTGTTGGTCTCATATTTTAAAAATTTATTTTCCAATAATGGCAAGAATCAGATCTCTATTTGTTACCAATGCCTCCTAAATGTGTGTTACTAAAGCGATCGCTGTACTTTAAGCCATACCCGAAAACTCTATCCATCGAAATATGAGCAAATATAATGATCGCCCCTAATTGCCAATATTCATTCCCATAAGTAAGGGCATAAAAAGCAACCAACGACGCTACCAGGCGATGATGTAATAGGTTGTAGGGAAAAGCTTCAATTTTAGGGTTTATGATATAACCAATCATCCCTATATCTGGCAATAGTAACAAAGCAGGAAACCACCACCATGCAAAATTCAATTTACTAAATAAAAAAATGCAAAGTAAAAATATTGCGGCCTCTTCTAATTTTAATAGAATATTCATTTCTGGTTCATTAAATTCTCTGTGTGGTTTACTTCTACTCGGATTGCCATACCTTTTTCAATATTCCGACCACCTAAATAAACGAAAAATTCATTTTTTGAAGATTTTTTAACAGTTTCCAGACCAATACCTGCGTTGCAGGCATAGCCTTCTCGTCAATTATTCAATTAAATTAGGCATTTAACTGATAATCATCTTTTATGAATACGGTGGCTTGAAAATCATTCTTTTGAATTAGGCACTTACGAATGAACTAATTTGAAAGGGTGCGGTAATCTTGATACCATGCATGTCGTCAAATTCTCGAATATGCCTCCCTTCATTTTGTGACGATTGAATCTGTATTTGAACGTGTGCATTGTCGACCAAATGGCTTATTGCCAGTGCAATATTTATCATGTTTACATTTGTTGCATTTGAATTCGTTCACCCATTTTAAACCAGACAAATATTTCGTGCACTTTTCGTCGTTTGGGGATTGGAATTCAAATAATGATAGACTTTTGAACCGGTTTTCAATTTTAATATGCTTTGTTTATGAAATAATATAAGTATATTTGAGATATCAAGCAGGACCCTAATTAAACTAATTAAACAACCGCCTGAATTCCAAAGGCGACACTTTCGTTTTGTTTTTGAAAAGCCTATTAAATGATTGCGGATACTCGAAACCCAATGTATAAGCAATTTCACTTACCGATAAATTTGTGGTTGTCAATATTTGTTTTGCTTTTTCTATTAGCTTATCATGTATATGTTGCTGCGCACTTTGTCCTGTTAAGTTACGCAAAGCATCGCTCAAATATTTAGGAGATAAATTTAGTTTCTTTGCTAAATCAATTACAGTTGGTAATTTGTCACTTCCATATTTATCGCTATTAAAATATTCAGATAGTATTACTTCCATTCTAGATAACAAATCGCTATGTATAGTCCTCCTGATATTAAATTGTCGCTTATAAAAGCGGTGACTATAAGTTAGCAATAATTCTAACTGAGCGACCATTACGTCCTGACTAAAATTGTCAATTGGTAAATAATACTCCTGGTCGATATTTGCAAAAATGTTCTCTATCATAAGTTCTTCCCGCTCAGAAAGAATGAGTGCTTCACTTACTGCATAATGAAAGAAACCATAATCCTTGATCTTTTTTTCAAGGGAATAGTTTCTGATAAAGTCTGGGTGAAATGAAAGTAGCCATCCCCCTCCTGGTAATGATGGATTATCTTCAGGTACAAATACTTGGTTCGGTGCGAAAAACGACATTACTCCTTCATCAAAATCAAAATCGCTCTGCCCATATTTTATTTTACAAGCACAGTTCTTTTTGATAGTAACTGTATAAAATCCTAGTACAAATTTTGTATCTATTTCCGGCATAGTTTGTGGAAAATCTTCAAACTTCAATATACTTACCAATGGATGCAATGGTTTGGGCATCGCCAGTATTTGGTGTTGTTGCGATATTGAGTTAATTACAAAAGGAGTACTATTATCTCTTTTCATAGAGGCTATTGATTTCAACTTATTTATAAAAATAACGAGACTTCAAACTGTTTATGTGTTTGTATTCACCTTTTTGAAAATTTGTTTTGAAATTATATTATTTTGCAGGTTTCCATTTAAACGTTTTCCCCAACATCCTCGTTCCCAAATAAACTCGGTTTTTTATATTAATTTAGTCAGTAAAGGTTTGAATTTCCGTTAATGATTCATAATTAATAAAGGGAGAAATTATTGGTTTTCTATTTTAAAATCCTAGATTTTATATAGATTTTGCCTCATCTGTCTTCCAAACATTTTGAGTATTATTGAATTTGGAATAAAGTGTATAATCCTTCGACTCAATTTATTTTGAATTCCTGAAACGGTGATCCGTTTGTTACTTTTGAGTCCCTTCAATGCCGATGCAACCACCTGCTCCGGAGTTTCTAGTTTTTTGCTAGAAAAACTGCTTTTTCTATCAGGGCCAATTTTCGCAGCATCAAAAAAATTCGTCTCGGTTGCACCTGGGCATAGCAACATTGTTTTAACATTAAAAAGCCTGTTCTCTTCCTGTAATGCTTCGGTAAAAGACCGAACAAAAGCTTTGGTGGATGCATAAACATTCATATATGGAATAGGACTAAAACCTGCCATCGATCCAACATTAATAATGGTGCCTTTTTTATCTGCCCGCATTTGTGGAAGAAAACGGTGCGTCAAAGCTACCATTGCATCCATATTTAGGTGCATCATGTCAATTTCACTTTTAAGTTCATGCTCCAAGAAATCGCCTCCGGAGCCAATACCAGCGTTATTAATTAGCCAGTCTATCTGGAGGTTGCGTTTTTGCATTTCGATAAATAGTGTTTCATCGGAGCCTGGCTTTGTCAAATCAATGGCTATGTACTGAGCATTAATGTTATACTCAGCTATCAATCCTTCACATAATGATTGAAGCTTGCTTTCGGAACGGGCAACTAGTAATAGGTTATGTTTTTCTTCAGCAAGCCGTTTTGCAAATGCTTCCCCGATGCCAGCCGAAGCTCCTGTGATAAGTGTTACTTTCATCTTTCATTGTTTTAATTGTATGATGTAAAGGTCATACAGTATAAAAAGAGCGAAGTATCCAAATGGCTTATTGTTGTATCCAAAAAGGGTCCAGGTCAGTAACAGGTATTGCTGCAGGTAAGATTCATTCGAAGATAACAGCCAGGGATGCCGAAATTGTCGAATGAAGAATTGCTACACAAAAATTTCGGTGAACTGATCCCCCGCGAAACGCTGATGCAAGAAGTCTGGATCAATGAAGGGTCTTCACCGGTCGCAGCATGGACATGTTTGTGTCGAAACTTCGAAAGAAATTAAGCCATGATCCTGAGCTGAGAATAACGAATGTTCATGGGAAGGGGTACAAGCTGGAAATACCTGAAAGACAGATTATTTAAAATCATAGGTCTTATACTCTACACTATTTTCAGGGTATCCAGAAATGTCAGAAATCGCATTAAGGGTTCGAGTGTGGCCCCGCTGAGTCCTCCTTGCAATACAAATAGCTGCTAAAGTGTGGATTGTTCTGGCTTTTTATATTGGCAGTTGTGCAACAGCCACGCTCTATTTTTGCGACGAAAGTGTGGCATTCGTCACATGTCTCCACAGACGGTCGTCGGTATGTCTTTTTGGATCTTGACATCCAAATTACAGATTAAGGCAGATGCTTTTTAATATATTGAACTCTATCAGGCGTTAAGTAGCGCTCATAAAGGAATTTGCTAAGATCGCTAGATTGCAGTTAAACCACCGGATTATTCTACTATTAAATCTAATAGATATGGAATTGCAACACTAAAGAAGACAACGGGTTAAGCCGCGATCTTGGTTTGTTTAAGATTTCTTCAAATTCTTTGGGCGACACATATCCGAGAGAAGAATTCCTGAAAGTTTTAGGAGTGTAGAATGAAAAATCATACCCCGATCATTTTTTTGAACGGTCGATCAGATCAAAAGTATATTGCAAAGATGAATCCCTGCCATCAACGTAGTCCTGCACATCCGGACTTACCTGGTGATCAGGAATAATGCCGCGGTCTGCATATGTGGACGCTCTGACTTGATTTTCATATTTTAACTTTGGTATGATTACCTGAACGCGGCTATTCGGCAGTTCTATTTTTATGGTTTGACCGGATGTATTTCCATAATATCCACCTCCCATTTCTTCACCTATGAAAACCGCTCGTTCATTACTTTTTGCGATAGCGCAAAATTCGGCAGTGGTTGAAAATGACAAACCATTGATTAGAATGAATACTTTACCGCCGAAATTCTCTGCATGTGGTTGTAATGTCGCAAGTAACGGATTTTCCTCCTTTCCAAATACCTTGCTAGTAGACTCGATTGACCCATAATACCTGAATGGTTTGCTTGTCAGGTAGGAATAAAGAAGCGGTCCATATTCATCCTGGCCTCCTGCATTCTCACGGAGGTCAATGATCAGATTTTTGACATTCTTTTCATTCAATTCTGAAAAACACTTGGCAAGAAACTTCTCAAAATGCTGGTCTGGCCCTCCCAACCTGTTTCTGTCAAAAGACTTAATTGTTAGCAATCCCACGCCTTTTTGCGGAAATTCCAGACTCAGCATTGGTGAGCTTTTGCGCTCGGTCATTCTTTCGCATTCGAAATCACTGTAACTGCATCAGGATCTTTTGCTCAAAATTACAAACAACCTATCCCATCAATTGATGCTACTGGTAAAATCACAGATGACAAAGGAAAGCATATAGGTTGGGTGACCCATGATGGAATGATCAAAGATTCTGCCGGAGTTAAAATTGCCCATGTTGACTCACAAGGAAATCTAGTTGATGCCAAGACAGGAAAAAGTTTGGGCAAAGCAGCAAAAAACGGCAATTATGTTTATCACGTTCAAAGTAGTCCTAGTGATAGCTTAACTGTTTCTGCTCCTATGAATGGCACCTGCGAAGTCAAAGATAAAAATGGAAAACTAGTTCTTCTGGTTCACGAGAGTTACAAGCAGTACGGGGCCTGCGCCCTACATTGTCTTCAAATGAAAAATGAACATAAGGATATGAAAATGAAGTAATAATGTTTCATTAATTTCTCTAACTACAGGTGGCATTTAGTTCGCAACTTTTTTAAAAGCCAAGTCTAGCTAAACGCCTTTCCTTTAAAGTTTTATGAACTTAAACACCTGTTCCTTTGATTAGGACAGGCATTTTGCTAGATACGAATGTATTTTGGACAGTTCAGAAATACCACCGAATTAATTTTTGAGAATGGCTTATAGATGCTGTTTATAGCGTCGGCAATCAAATGTCAAAAAAGTATTGTTGAGTAGCTGCCTAATCCTGAAATCATTGCACACTACCAGTTTGCAGAATATTGACAAAATAGAGGTTAATAATGCTTAAGTAATTCTCCACGGTTCCTCTTTTGAAATTAAAATGTTGAGCCCATGCGCTGCGATGTTATTTTGATGATATTTCAGCAGGTTCGCCGGGAATGGCGTGCTCTCGATGCGCCATTCCTCAATCAATATCTACGCTTAAACTTCGCTTGAATTGTCTGTCACCGTCAAAATATCGGTTACACACGTTTTTGGTAAACTCTCTTCGCAAAGAAATAGGCCACCAGGATAATCCCAACACACCACGCAAGAGCCACCCATATCTCATTGCCTACTGGCTGATTGGAAAGCAGTGAGCGGATTGTCTCCACAATCGAGGTCACAGGCTGATTTTCGGCAAAGGCCCGAACCGGTCCCGGCATAGAAGCGGTTGGCACAAACGCCGAACTGATTAACGGTAGAAAGTGAATCGGATAGGCAACTGCAACTGCGCCATCCACCGATTTTGCAGACAATCCAGCAATTGCAGCAATCCATGTCAGGGCCAGCGTAAAGAGTGCGAGGATGCCGGCCACAGCAAGCCATGACAGTCCTCCCGCCGTTGAGCGGAAGCCCATAACCAGCGCTACAAGAATGATTACGGCAACAGAAATTACGTTGGATACCAGTGAAGTCAGCACATGTCCCCACAACGCGGCCGAACGTGAGATCGGCATGGAGTGAAAACGCTCGAATATTCCCCGCTCCATATCTAAAAACAAGCGGTAAGACGTGTACCCTATGCTGTTTGCAATGGCAATAAGCATGATACCAGGTAATAGGTAATTTACGTAATTATCCGTGCCAGTCTGGATTGCGCCGCCTAATACATAGACGAAAAGCAGCATCATGGCAATCGGCATGAGGGTGACCGTAATGATGGTATCCATGCTGCGGAAAACATGGCGCATGGAACGGCCGAGCATAACGCTCATATCCATGAAAAAATAGCTCTGTGTCGTTTCCATTTAATTTTCCTGGTTTTTGCCAACAATTGCTAGGAATATTTCCTCCAATGTGGGCTGTTTTTCAATATATTCGACTTTTGCGGGCGGGAACAGCTTTTTCAGCTCCGCGAGCGTGCCACTGACGATGATCGTGCCTTTATCGAGAATGGCAATCTGATCGGCGAGCTGCTCGGCTTCCTCTAAATACTGGGTGGTCAAAAATACGGTTATCCCGCTGCTGGCAAGCTCTTTGACAATTTTCCAAACCTCAATACGGGCCTCAGGATCCAGCCCGGTGGTCGGCTCATCAAGGAAAACCAGCTGCGAATTTCCTACAAGGCTCATGGCGATATCCAGCCTGCGCCGCATACCTCCTGAATAAGTTGAAGCCCTTCGGTCGGCGGCATCGGTCAAACCGAAGCGTTTAATCAAGTCGTCAGCGACCTGGCGCGCATTGCGAAGGTGCCGCAGCCTGGCAATCAAAATGAGATTTTCCCGACCGGTCAATATTTCATCAACGGCTGCAAACTGCCCTGTCAGACTAATGGACTGCCGAACGCCGTCGGGCTTTAGTGCAACATCGAATCCGTTTACCGTTACATTTCCGCTGTCATGTTTTAGCAAGGTGGTCAAGATCTTGACGATCGTTGTCTTGCCAGAACCGTTAGAACCTAGCAGGGCGAAAACACTGCCCTTTGCCACCTCGAAATCTACACCCCTCAGAACATGAAGCTGTTTGTATGACTTTCGCAGCCCTTCCACTCGGATTGCTTGGTTTTGCATATTCTCCATTCCTTAGATAATTATAACGTTTGACAAATCGACTCCCATACCTTTGAGCACAACACAAGTCATCTTATCTATCGTAGCACCATCAAAGCACATAGGTTTTTTCTTAGACATATGCGCCGAACGGAAAGAGACATTTTTGAGTGTTGCGCCTTTAAACGTAACTTCATTGAGAACCGTCTCCTCAAACTTGACATCAATAAAAGTCTGGCCGTCCAGGCACTGCTTCCGTAAATCGGATTGCCGGAAGTCGACGCCGTTGAAGATACAATTTTCAAAGTTTGTTTTTCTTAAGTCGGTTGCGGTCAGCTTCACATCAGTCAGTGATACATCACTAAATGTTGCTCCGTCCAGACCTGACGCGCAGAAGTTGGTGCGCAGAAGAATAGATTTGTTAAAACTTGCATTTCTAAGGTCAATACCCGATAAGTTACAGTCAGTAAGGTTAGCACCATCAAAATCGGCTTCACTCACATCGCTGCCCGCAAACGAACTGCCAGTTAAGTCCGCACCCGCGAAGCTGGAGGCACGCAATGCGCTTCCTTTAAAGTTCCCTTTATGTGCAGTAACACCCGCAAAATCGCTCTTAGGCAGGTTGCTATCGTTGAAGTTTGCTAATAACACATGCTCGCCGGAGGGGTTGTCAATTTCAAGTTTCGTTTGCCCGATATTTTCATTGGCCAATTTAGAAACCGTTTCATCGTTGGCAGGTTGAGAGTTATTCGAGAAATAGTTCAGGTCAACGCGCAGAATTTCTGCGAGCCTGTTAACGGTAAGAATGTCAGGAGCTGATTCTCCGCGTTCCCATTTCCCAACGGCTTGTGGGCTAATAAACAGTTGTTGCGCAAGTTGCGCTTGAGACATATTGATCTCTTTTCGAGCTCTGGCAATTTTGCTGCCAATCATTTTTCCTTCCATAAATACAATCGCTTTGTTTATTTTCGACACTGCAAAGGTATAGGGGCACATTTTCACAATCAGCTAAAATAGAGCTACTATTAGTTGTAAACCCGCTATTCATAGTTGTTTTAAACAACTATCAGTAGTCTGTCAGTCAATGATGTAGGCCCAAGCATTCACGCCCGAATAATGAGCAGCTCAATTACTATAAAGTTCTTCGGCAATAATAGTGGATAATAATTTTTTTCCCGCTCGTCAGGATGGTTGTGGCATGATTGTCATTGTCGTGTAATCAGATACTTCAGCCCTTGGCTCAGCCAATCAATACGCACCAGTAAGGCGGACGATCTGAGAACCCGCTTGGTTCACCACCTTCGACGGATCAAATTGAAAGTCCTTCTGCTTCCCAAATGAAAAAAAGTGGAGGATTAGGACTGTTTATTGTTAAAAAAATTGTGTGAGCTGCTAGGCGCCAGTTTGGATATTGAAAGTGCGCCTGGCGAAGGCACGCTCGTAAGGATAAGGTTTATTTCCCTGTAAATTAACACCACTACAGATCGTTTCGATGACATTTCTAGGACCAGTACCTAGTACTCATATAGACCGTCTAATAAAAGTTGAGAGAGCGGGGATTAGGCTTTGACATACCCGTTTCGTCCGAATAAAACTGAACATCAAAAAATTTACTGATTCCCAAGATGTTTAATACAGTCCTTAGGGTGTTTCCCCTATTAAAACCCGTATTGCCTACAATACTCATCGTTGTGTTTTCTGCTTCTTTCAGCTGATTAAGCAGATCGAACGTTTTCAAAGAATATAATAAAGGCATATGCCTAAATAGCAATGCGTCCATTTCCTCAAAAAGCCAATCGAGATCCACTTTATTAACAGGATAGCAGTGATTGTTCATGCTGCTAATAACCATTAAATACATTTGATCTGCATTGATAGTCCTGCCTGTTTTTTCATTGATTGCGTTACACATAACATCTACTTCACGAAAAATCATTTCGATCTCTTCAAGCGATTTAGCGCCATAGTTTAAGTTTTCGTAAAAAAACCGGGTTCTCTCTTTTTTAAAGTCGGGGTTTGGCTTTATCAGTGTATGCCAAAGGTCAAAAGAATAATGTATGTAAAAAGGCATTTCTGTAACTAGTTATCTGTATTGTATTTTTCTCTTCTGCTCTCAAGATTAATAAACTTGTGCCCAAAACGAGCCTCCGATTTTCAATTGATTAATGGACTGTTTTACAGGGCCTTACAGGCTATACTACGATTTGACGTAAAAATCGCTTCATGAAAGGCGATATCATTATGATAGTGCTTATCAGAATGGATTGTTTTGGATTTATGTGATATGGTTTCGGCCTGACTGTTATGACGCCACAGGCAAAGGAAGTGCTAACGGTTTGTAAGCTCCATCCAGGACAAAGCACCGCAATAATCAAGTCAACCTTCATCCTAAACAGTTTTATCAAGATGATAGCAGCATTTCATAATGATAGGCTTCATATCACATAAAATCAAGATCATCTTTTATAACATTTTTATAATCAACAAGTTAAAGCCAGATATAAAATTCTTCCCGTCAAGGCATGGCTTTGTTGCCTATATATCACACATAATGTTTCACATTTATTTTTGCAGATCATGTTTATTCTATTCATCGGAGCCCTGATTTTCATGGCCGGTTTTTTTGTGGCCAACGCTTCCTATAACGTTTCCAGATATTCGGGTATTTTCAAAATAGCAGGTGTTGTAATTTTGCTTCTCGGTATCGTCTCAGCAGGCGTCCGGCAAATCGACGCGGGTACCATTGGGGTACAGTCAGTATTTGGAAAGGTAGATCCTGAGGTTTTAGAAAACGGATTGAACTTTGTCAACCCTTTGGCAGAAGTGGCCATTTTTGATACCAAGACCCAAAACTATACCATGTCTGCCGTAACTAACGAAGGCGAGGTGAAGGGGGACGATGCCATCCGGGTACTTTCTGCCGATGGCCTGGAAGTGGTGATCGATCTAACGGTGCTCTATAAGATCATGCCTGAAAAAGCGCCCAATATCTTTAAAGGGATTGGTACCGATTACAAAGACAAAATTGTGCGCCCCATCACCAGGACCCGTATCCGCGACAACGCCGTGTACTATGATGCGGTTGCCCTGTATTCCAAACGCAGGGATGAGTTTCAGACCAGGATCTATCAGACAATCGACAAGGACTTCAAGAGCCGCGGTTTGATTTTAGAGCAGCTTTTAATCCGTAATATCAACTTGCCCGAGTCGGTTAAGAAAACGATCGAATCTAAAATCAATGCCGAGCAGGATGCGCAAAAAATGGAGTTCGTCCTGCAAAAAGAAAAGCAGGAAGCGGAAAGAAAAAGGGTGGAAGCCAGAGGGATCGCCGATTACCAGACCATTATCGCACTGAGCCTTACAGAAAGGCAGTTACAATATGAAAGCATCAAAGCACAAAAAGAACTGGCAGCGTCTCCAAATTCAAAAATTGTGATCATCGGGGGAAAAGGAAACATGCCCCTGATCATGAGCGACAAGTAAGTACAACAAAAAAGACCTGGCCGTCAATTGATAACCAGGTCTGTCCATATTCGATTTACAACATTTCGTTATATAGGACCGCTTGATGCTAAATCCGTTCAAGGCTGATCTCGTCGGCCTTGGCAAATACAAGTGGGTACCTTTCTACGATGACATTGCTTGCATCCAGTCCGAAGTTCACATCCTCCCTCACCCCTATCAATTTGAGGTTGTAATAGGATTTGATTAGAAAATTCCGCCAGTAAGGCAGATTGTTATCATAGGATAAAAATGAATTGGCCATCACAAACCGGTAATCCCCAAAATCCTGATTATCATACTTCTTCTCTTCGGTCTTTTCATAATCCAGCTCTCCTTTTGCCATGAGCTCCGCGGCGATCTTGCGAAAAAACAGGTCCACCTTCGGCTCTACGCGAAAACCAATATGCAGAACAATGTGGTAGACGTCATTGACAGCTAAGGCCCTGGCCTCATACTGCACTGTATAGGGCTCATCTGTCACCTTCACATGCAGAAACCAGTAGATATCAGCCCGCTTGGCGGGTGCCTGAAAAATGGAATCAAGCACCCTGTTTTCGACGCTTGCCGGATTATCCGACGAAGTCAGGTAGATCAGGTTGGTAGCATGATTACGGATCTTGGTATTGGTGCTCAGGTCTTTTAACTTTTGTAAAACAAGCGGCGATAATTCGGTCCGCTCGATAAGTTTGTCCTGGGAAGTCTTTCCATAATACCAGATCAGCATAACGCCGGTAAGCAGCGCACCTATGACCAGCATGATCCAGCCTCCCTCATGAAGTTTTTGAAGATTTGCAATCAGGAAGGAGACTTCAACGGCCAGAAAAAGCGCAGTGATCCCCGCGATTACGATGGTAGGGACCTTTCTTATCCTTAAATACAGCGAGATAAGAAATGTCGTGATCAGCATAGTCAATGTAACAGAAAGCCCGAATGCAGCTTCCATATTTTTTGATTCCCGGAAATGAAGCACCATCAGGATACAGGCGATCATCAGGAACCAGTTAAAAAACGGAATATACATTTGGCCTTTGATCGTTCCTGGAAAAACGACCCGGTTTCTGGGCCATAAACCAAGACGGATTGCCTCATTGACCAGCGTAAAGCAGCCGCTGATCAAGGCTTGGCTGGCAATGACCGTGGCCAGGGATGCTAATATCACCGAAGGGATATAAATTACCTCCGGGACAATATTGTAGAACGGGCTCAGATCATTGGCAACTCCGTTATTGATGAGCCAGGCGGTCTGTCCACCATAGGAAAGCAATAGCGCGATTTTAATGTAAATCCAGCTGACCCGGATGTTGTTCCTTCCCACATGCCCCATGTCGCTGTACAGGGCTTCTGCTCCGGTGGTACACAAAAATATACCACCCAGAAACCAAAAACCGCCAGGATAACGCATCAGCAGCTCATAAGCATAATAAGGGTTTATTGCTTTGATAACCGATGGATATGAGAAGATCGACAGCAAACCAATCACCCCGATAAAAGAAAACCAGATCAGCATCACCGGCCCAAAGAACTTTCCGATCTGCTGGGTGCCAAGCTGCTGGATCAGGAATAGAAAAATAATAATGACAATGACAATTGGCACAGTATTAAGCTCCGGGTTGAATTTTTGCAGCCCTTCAATGGCCGACGCTACCGAGATTGGTGGCGTAATGATCCCGTCAGCAATCAAAAATGCACCCCCGACTACTGCCAGCACTACCGACCATCTGCCGAAATAGCTGCGGATTAAGGTGTAAAGGGAGAAAATGCCTCCTTCGCCATTATTGTCGGCTGTAAGGGTGATAATGATGTATTTGAGCGTGGTCTGCAGGGTCAGTGTCCAGATGATACAGCTCAATATACCGAGCGCCTTTGCCGGCTCGACAACTTCCCCGGAATGAAACAGTGCATTAAGCGTATACAGCGGGGACGTACCGATATCCCCGAACACGATGCCCGTCGCCAGCATCACGCCCGCCAATTTAACTTTCTTGTGAAACTCCTTGATGTTGTGGTGTTGGTCCAAAATATACTTGTTATGGTTAGCTAAGATTTCAGCATAAGAATGATGCAATGACCCGGCAATATAAAAATCAGAATTCAAATCGGGCCGAAAAAATATCAAAATGATACAGGCTATCAAATTGAGATTAAACTGATTTCAAAGCTTTCTTAGCTATTGGCTTATTATCAGCGCCTTACGTCTAAAAAATCTTCTAACCGTCCTTTGGAATGAGATTATACCTGAGCCATTTGGCTAAGCAGACCGTTGGACAAAAGGAACTCTGCGTTAAATATCAAATCAAATGGGAAGAAAGGAAAAATTGCAGGCTACTACTGAACCTGCGCGTCGGGCTATTTTGGTGGCTGTAAGCTCGCAAAAGCAAGCCGCTGCCAAAACATGGGAATATTTGGATGAATTATCATTTCTGGCCAAAACTATCCGGATCGAAACGGTTTGTTTATTCACTCAAAATTTGCTTCATCCGGATGCCAGAACTTATACAGGGAAAGGAAAATTGGAAGAATTAAGGGGTTATATCCTGGCATATCCAGTAGATATGATCATTTATGATGACGAGTTGACGCCACTCCAGTTCCGGAGCATTGAAAAGGCATTTCCAAATGTGAGGATCCTGGACAGGGGATTACTCATTCTGGAGGTTTTTAATAAACGGGCAACATCCGCCAGGTCTAAACTCCAGGTGCAGCTGGCCCGGTTACAATATCTCTACCCGCGGCTGGCACGCAACCAGCCCGCCGAAGGGAATCAGGGCAGCGATGGGAAATTGGGCAAAAGTGGTGAAACAGAATTGGAAAATAGTCGTCAGACGATGAAAGACAGAATTGCTTTACTGAAAGACAAGCTTAAAAAAACGGACCAACAAAGTGTTACCCAGCGACAACAGCGTAACGGTATCGTGCGCGTTACCTTAGTAGGCTACACCAATGTCGGCAAGTCCACTCTGATGCGTCACCTTTCCAAGGCCGATGTCTATATCAAAAACGAGCTTTTTGCGACCGTTGACAGCACCGTCAGAAATGTGCAAATAGATAATTTATCATTTCTGCTTACAGATACGGTTGGCTTTATACGTAAGCTGCCTGAACTACTGATCGACTCGTTCAAGTCTACACTGGATGAAGTGCGCGAAGCAGATATATTGCTGCATGTTGCCGATATCTCCCATCCGGCCTGTGAAGAGCAGATCGCGGTCGTTCAAAAAACGCTCGCCGAAATAGGTGCTGACCAAATAGCTACCTTACTTATATACAACAAAACAGATCTTTTAAAACCTGAGGAACTAGAGGGCAGAGACCGGCAACAACCTACAGAGCCGAGTGCAGCAGCAACTGGTGAATATGGTAATGAGGTGTTTATTTCGGTGGAAAAGGGTTACAATATGCAGAACATGCATAAAATGCTGGCCGCTATGATACTAGAAAAACAGCTGCATATGTACGCATACAAGCCGCCTGTTTTGATTTTTAATCATAATGGCTTTTAGGTCAGTTTTAATCCGCAAACAGGAAAGGAGCAAGGCAGCATTTAAACGTGCTGCTTTGCTCCTTCTTTTAACGTTTGAATCAAACTTTTCTCATTAATGGGTCACTTGTTTTAATGTGCCAACGATGACCACTGCAAATATCGAAGAAATGCATAGGTTCATCAGCGATGCCATTATTGCCATAGCGTGCCCCTTGTTGTTACGGAAGGGAATAACCCGTAAGTAAAGGCATATTAAAGAAATGACCAGGTACGAAGCCACCATCAAATATACGTCATCCCAGAAAATGCTTTTATTGACAAGTCCCCCACGTCCTATCCCGGCCATGCGCGATACGTGCAGCTGCTCTGGAAGCCCTTTAAGATGTATGCTGCAAAAAATTACTGCATAAGTGATTACTGCAAAAGATGCGGCATTCAGCATATGTAAATACAGGATTGGTTTGCTAACAGATTTCATATTTTCCATCTCATTTTTATTTATAGTGTTCTGGTTCCATCTCGATTTCTTCTTCTTCAAGTTCCTCAGCGGGATTGAAAAGCATGGCTGTACAAAGGCAGTTTTTGTACCCTTTGCCTACAAGAGTCTGGTAATTGACGCAGCTCTTGCAACCCTCCCAAAATTTCTTCTCCCTGGTAATTTCACCATAAGTTACCGGTTCAAACCCAAGTCGGCTGTTCATCTTCATAACTGCCCCGCCCGTGGTAATGCTGAATATTTTGGCATTGGGGTATAAGCTTCTGGCCAGATCAAATATCCTTTGCTTAATGGTCTTAGCCACGCCACAATTCCGGTAGGCCGGTGCCACGATCAGCCCCGAGTTACAGACAAATTCATTGCTTTCGTAGGTTTCAATGTATGAAAAGCCTACCCACTCATTTTGAGGTGTCACTGCAATAACAGCCTTGCCTTCTTTCATTTTGGCCTCAATATCCCTCGGACTGCGCCTTGAAATACCGCAACCTCTTGCAAGGGCAGAGCTGCACATTTCATCGGTGATCATTTTGGAAAAAACGGCGTCTTTGGCTGTCGCCAGACGGACATTGATCCCTTCCAAAGTCTTCTGCTGGCCCGGTTTCGGGTTTACTTGCAGCGGCATTTGCCGCTGAATATAGCCACTGAATTGTCCTAGGCTTGTTTGGGCCGAAGTGATTGTGTGTTTTGATGTATGCCATGATTGAAATACTGGTTTTTTTAAATTGATTCCTTTATGCTGCGAGATCATTTTTTTAGTTTCAGATTGTTTTAATAACCTATATTAAAAGGTCATTCCAATGCCAAGTCGCTACCAAAAAAAGAATCAACTATCTGATAACCAGATAGTTGATTCTTTTAAAATTAACATTTGCCGGTGCGGTACTATTCCATTTTGATAAGCGTTATCAAAGTGATACTGACTAGGCTTTTGCCAGTTCAAAATAGAAGGTACTGCCCATGCCGATCTCGCTGGTAACACCTATGGCCCCACCCTGGGCTTCTATAAATTCCTTGCTGATTGCAAGCCCTAACCCTGTTCCCGTCTTTGAACTACCTGGTACCTGGAAATACCTGTCAAATATTTTGTTTCGGTAACGGCTGTCGATGCCTTTACCTTCATCCCGCACTGAGAACTTGACCGCTTTATCATCATCCCTAAGCTCGATAACTAGTCTCCCTTCTTGCTGGGAGTAGCGGATCGCATTGGTCAGAAAGTTGATCAGCACCCAGGCTGTTTTTTCCATGTCAGCCTTCACATCAAGCAAATTTTCATCCGTTTCCACCACCAGTTCTATCTCCTTCTGCTCCATAGGAAGCTTTACGGCATCCAGGGCATACTGCATGATCGCATACGGACTGCTTTGCTGGATATTGAGCTGGATATTACCGGTTTCGACCTGGGACATATTCAGCAGTTCTCCTGTAATTTTCAAAAGACGGTTACTGTCTTCCTTAATGCTTTCCATCAGCTGCTTTTGCTCTTCGTTAAGGGCGCCAGTCTGCTGGCTTTCCAAGAGCTGCAAACTCATTTTAATAGACGAAATAGGTGTTTTTAGCTCATGGGAAACCGTTGCGATGAAATTGGTTTTGGCAAAGTCGAGTTCTTTGAATGGGGTAATATTTTTCAATAGGATTACCTGGCCAATAAATTTTTTTAGGCGCTCCCCAGTTGGTATGATCGTAATATCGACGACCTCTTTTTCGAAATAACTTTCTTTGTTGTCCGCATAGATTTTCAGTGAAGGCGTAGCAGAATTGGAATTGATACCATTGTGGTGACCCTGTTTCTCCTGTATCAAAACACGGATCAAATCATTTTGAACAGCCAAGTCAACCGCTGATTTTCCTAACATGTCCCCGAGTGACATCCCGGTAATTTTGACTGCTTCATTATTGGCGAAAAGAATATTTTTATTCTCATCCAGGCCAATGACGGGTTCATGCATGTTGTTGATCAAAGCTTCGGTCCTTTTTTTCTCCATCAGGATTTGTGACAAGTTACTGCTGTCATATTCTTCCAGTTTTTCTGCCATGGAATTAAATGAACTGGCCAGCTGGCCAAACTCGTCTTTCCCAGAGAAATGAAGACGCTGGGAATAATTTTTAGCAGCAATTTCCCTAATGCTTTCTGTAAGCTCCCGGATGGGGTTACCAATGTTGGAAGGAAGGTTGATCAGTAGTGTCAAAGCAATCAAAATAGACAATGTTGCAGTCAAAACGATACCAACCATTGCTGAGCGGACCGAACCCACAGCGATATCGCTCTTTTTTTGAATGGCCCGCATGTTGATTTGGGCTAACTCAGACAGGTCTTTTCGTATTAAACCAGGTAATGTGCTGTTTCGGGGGGCTGCTTTGAGCAGCTCGAAGTGGTCCTGGACCTTCTGTGTAGCTTCTGCCTCCCCTACCTCTGTGACATTATTTTTTTGTTTTGCCAGGTTCTGACCAAATATTTCCCATGCCTTTGAATTGGTATTGATTTCATCCACAGCAAGCAGCATGCGCTGCGCATAATCAAGGGTTTTATAGTTATCAGCCAGAATGTTTTCTGTGTCCTCTTTAAGGATATAAACGTGTTTGGCTGCAATCAAACCTAAGGCAAGTATCAGAAAAAAAAGGGTCCCCAGCCCTAGTCTCAGTTTGTTCTTTATTTTCATTTTCGGCTCAAATGTTATTCTTGCTCAGGATAGGATTACAAGGTCAATGTTGGAGGAAGACAGCTTTTTCAAAAGGTTGTTAAAGAGGTTGGTGGCCCAAATGACCTTTATAAGCGTAATGTGTGGCTTACCCAAGCATATTGTCGTGATCTCACGCTGCTCTGCCACTTCAATAATAGCCTCAGAAATGTTGGCGCTTTGCACCCGTACAATCTCGCCGCCCTTTTCGGTGGCCAATTTAAAGTTATTGATCAGATGCCTTTGTTTGTCCAGCGCTATCTTATCCTGACTTTCATTGGGCGTCTGAACATATAACACCAACCACTTGCTGTTGTAATAACTGGCCAGACGGGCTGTTTTTCTTATCACATGGCGCGCTGTGCCCTCATTGCTACTGATGCAGGCAAGGAATTTTTCGCGGCGCGAGGCGACCATTTTTGGTATTTCAGACTCAACTTTCCTCTCCACCTGGCTGGCCACTTCTTTTAAGGCCAACTCCCTAAGTTGCAGGATATGGTCTGCTTTAAAGAAGTTGTTGAGCGCAGTATGTATTTTTTCGGGCTTGTAAATTTTGCCCTCCTTTAACCGCGTGATCAGTTCATCGGCCGTAAGGTCTATATTGACTACTTCATCTGCCGCGCCCAGCACGCTGTCCGGGATCCGTTCTTTTACTTCAACGCCCGTGATTTCCTTGACCTCTTCATTCAGGCTCTCAATATGCTGGATATTCACCGCGCTGATCACATTGATCCCCGCGTCCAGGATTTCGAGCACATCCTGCCAGCGTTTGTCATTTTTGCTGCCTTCAATGTTGGTATGGGCCAGCTCATCGACAATCACCACCTCGGGACGAAGGCTGATCACAGCCTGTACATCCAGCTCGTCGAGCTCCTTTCCTTTATAAAACAATTTTCTACGGGGAATAACCGGCAGCCCTTCGAGCAAATCGTGCGTCTCTTTCCGGTTATGGGTCTCTATATATCCGATCTTGACGTCAATACCATTTCGAAGCAGTGCGTGCGCTTCTTGCAACATACGGAAGGTTTTTCCTGCACCGGCGCTCATGCCGATATAGATCTTGAACTTTCCACGCCGGGACCTTTTGATCAGGTCCAAGAAGTGCTGTGCATTCGGACTGGTTTCAGACATCTTTGTTGGCTATAATTAAAAATAATAATGGCTTAGTAACCAGGGTTAAGCAAAAAAATAATCTACCTGAAATTGTGTGATCATTTATAGTGTAAAGTTAAATGCCGGGCCTATGGCCCGGCATAAAATCAGAATGCAACAGATATCGAAGTTGTCAAAAAGAAGTTGTCTTTTTTGGAAGCACCTTCTGCCCCGTCCGAGGTTGCTCTTTCTAAAAATATACGGTCCTTACTGCTCAGGTTCCTCGCTTCAACACGCCAGAGCACACCTGGGAAAATCGCGTAATCAATATTGGCCGAAACGCCAAAGGTCTGAAAACCGTTTTCCGTCCCGGTGGCAATGATCACGCCGTTTTTATCCTGGAAGTACTCACCACGCGCAGCAATATTGACCCTGGGCGAAGGCGAATAGCGTGCAATTAACACCGGCACAAACCAATTATTATAATTGCTGCTGCCTTTTGCCTTTTGCTCGGTACCGTAATCAAACCCTGCCGTCAAACCGAATTTTTCGCTGAGCTGGAATATGCCGTAAAAGTTGTGGTAGTAACGCATCAGGCGTAAACTGTCCGGCTTATCATTTCCAATGAATGTGCTGTAATTCAAAGTTACCGTTGCGGCTGGCTTGTAAGTAATCTGAGTACCAAATGCTGGCGTGGTATTACCGTCAACCCTTTGGATGCGCTGCCAACCGTTCAAATACATCGCCGACAGATATAGCTTTTCGTCTTTGGTGGTAAAGCCCAGCTTCACCCCTGATTCAAAATAGGGGGTGTTTTCTGCAACCAAACTCCTTGTCATTGCCCAGTTATCTTTTCCGATCGCGCTTTCAAACCCAATATGAGACGGCATAATACCAGCGTCGATCCACAAATTGCTGTTTTTCGCAATCTTCACACCAACATTAGCTTCGTAAATATTTTTCAGCACGCCTGGTTCGGCTGCATAATTTGCATTCATGTACGTTCCTGTGGCTAGCGCCAGATTGCCCCTTACCCGCTCTGTGGTGTAGTTAGCCTTGATAAACCCCAGGTTCAGGTTGACTTCCCCTGCCCTGTTGAAGTTGTAAAGAAAGCCAGGTGCCGTGTTGTTAAGTGGCCTGTTAAAATCATAATTGTAATAGGCTTCGGCGTAGCCACTGATCGTTAAAGGATTTGCAGTTTCTGTCGAATCCTGTGCCATAACGGGGTTCAAAAAAGCTAACCCCAATGCGCTTAATAATAGACTTTTCATTAAAATGGTAGTGTAAATAAATGTAGCGGCGCTATTAAAGGACCCAGGCCCCCGCGTCGCTGCTTGTAGGGGCCAAAGGTTTAATCTTAAAGTTTTTCCAGTGCAATGTTCAAGCTGAGCACATTCACTTTCTCAGGTCCGAACAGGCCAAGCAATGGTTTCTCAGTGTTCGAATCAATGATTTGTTTGACTTTCTCTTCGGCTACCTTGCGTACAGCTGCAATTCTTTTAACCTGTACCAGGGCAGCTTTTGGGGAAATGTCCGGATCAAGCCCGCTGCCACTGGCAGTTACCAGCTCAACAGGAATGTCTTTTTTGCTAACCCCAGGATTATGTACCAGGAATGTATCAATCCTGGCCTGCACCACCGAAAGATATTCCGGGTTGGAAGGCCCCTTATTACTGCCACCGCTACCAGCAGCGTTGTAGCCCACTGCGGACGGACGGCTGTTGAAATATTGGTCTTCGGTGAAAGTCTGGCCAATATTGGAGTAGTATTTTTTACCATTGGCGGTAACCACTTCACCGTGACCACTGTTAGGGGCGAGTTGGGCAACAGCCCAGATCAGCGCCGGGTACACCACGCTGAAAAAGATCAGAGTAATGATGGTCAGTTTAATTGCGGGAAATATGTTCGTTTTCATGATTTGAAGCTTTTAGCTAGTATGCTATTAATTTTTTATTATTTTCTAAATCCAAATACTGACTACCAGGTCAATCACTTTGATGCCGACAAACGGGACCAGAATACCACCCAGCCCGTAGATGAAAAGGTTCCTTCTCAACAGCGCGCTTGCACCGATAGGCTTGTAAGCGACCCCTTTCAAAGCCAGCGGGATCAAAAATGGAATGATAACCGCATTGAAGATCACCGCTGACAGGATCGCGCTTTGAGGACTGTTCAAGCCCATGATGTTCAAGCCTTGCAGCGCCGGTATACTTGCGATAAACAATGCCGGGATGATGGCGAAATATTTAGCCACGTCATTAGCAATCGAAAACGTGGTCAAGGTCCCGCGTGTCATCAAAAGCTGTTTTCCGATCTCAACGATCTCGATCAGCTTGGTAGGGTCGTTGTCCAGGTCCACCATGTTACCTGCTTCCTTGGCAGCTTGTGTCCCGCTGTTCATGGCCACACCAACGTCGGCTTGTGCAAGTGCAGGAGCATCGTTGGTACCGTCGCCCATCATCGCGACCAGCTTACCGCCTTCCTGCTCCCTTTTGATGTAATTCATTTTGTCCTCCGGCTTGGCTTCGGCGATAAAGTCGTCTACACCAGCTTTTTCAGCAATAAACTTGGCAGTCAGTGGGTTATCACCCGTCACCATCACCGTTTTGACACCCATTTTACGAAGGCGCTCAAAACGCTCGCTGATACCAGGCTTAATGATATCTTGCAACTCGATCACGCCCAGTACACGCTCGTTTTCAGAAACCACCAGTGGCGTGCCGCCATTATTGGAAATCATTTTTACTCTTTCGTCAATTTCAGATGGGAACTGGTTGCCAGCTTGGGTTACCAAGTTGCGGATCGAGTCAAAAGCACCTTTCCGGATACGCGTATCCTCAAAATCGACCCCTGAGCTACGCGTTTCGGCCGTGAATTTGATAAACTTTGGATCATTAAGCTGATACGTAGAAGGTGAAGCATTGGCCAGTTCCAGGATGGATTTACCTTCCGGGGTTTCATCTGCAATCGAGCTCAGCACGGCGTTTTTTATAAAGTGGTTATCGGTAACCCCCTTGGCAGTATGAAAATGGGTCGCCTTTCTGTTACCGATAGTGATCGTACCAGTCTTGTCAAGTAAAAGCACATCAATGTCACCAGCTGTTTCCACAGCCTTACCGGATTTGGTGATCACATTCGCACGCAGTGCCCGGTCCATACCGGCAATACCAATGGCGGAAAGAAGGCCGCCAATTGTCGTTGGGATCAGGCAGACAAACAGCGAAATAAAGGCGGAAATCGTAATGGGCGTGTTGGAGTAATCCGCAAAGGGTTTGAGCGTCATACACACGATCACAAACACGAGGGTGAATCCGGCCAAAAGGATGGTCAAAGCGATTTCGTTCGGCGTTTTCTGGCGGCTTGCACCTTCCACCAGGGCGATCATTTTGTCCAAAAAGCTTTCGCCGGGCGCAGTGGAGACCATTACCTTGATCTTGTCAGAGAGCACCTTCGTACCGCCGGTCACGCTGCTTTTATCACCGCCCGCTTCCCGTATGACCGGGGCTGATTCGCCGGTGATGGCGCTTTCGTCTATCGTTGCCAAACCTTCGATGATCTCACCATCGGTTGGTATGTTATCCCCTGCTTCGCAGATGAAGACATCGCCCTTTTTCATCTGGGCCGACATCACACTTTGGGTCGCTACGCCAAAGCCCGGTTTGTTATCAGTGACCAGTTTGGCAGGCGTCTCTTCACGCGTTTTACGCAAGCTATTGGCTTGGGCTTTTCCCCTGGCTTCTGCAATTGCTTCGGCAAAGTTTGCAAACAGCAATGTAAGCAGCAGGATCAGAAAGATCACAAAATTATAACCGAAACTGCCCTGCGTGGTGTTTCCTGACAAGATCCAGATACAGACGGCAAACATGACGAATGTACCGATCTCGACAGTGAACATGACCGGGTTGCGGAACAAGACCCGGGGGTTAAGTTTGATGAATGACTGCTTTAAAGCTTCGTTCACCAGATCCTTTTGGAACAAGGATGCATTTTGATTTTTCATTGTTTTGGAGCTATTAGCTATTAGCGGTTAGCGATTGGCTTTGGCTGCTAGCTGTTATTTAATTTTATCAGGTTTGATTAACGCATACTAAAATATTCTGCAATTGGCCCTAATGTCAGCGATGGGAAGAATGACAATGCGGTAATGATAACGATCACGGCCAAAACCATCATCCCGAATGTCGCTGAATCTGTACGGAGCGTACCAGCACTTTCCGGGATATATTTTTTCTTGGCCAAAAGTCCTGCAATCGCAACCGGCCCAATGATCGGGATGAAGCGGGAAAGGATCAAAACAAAGCCCGTGGTAATGTTCCACCAGGGGTTGTTGTCGCCAAGTCCTTCGAAGCCACTGCCGTTGTTGGCTGCCGATGATGTATATTCATAGAGCATTTCGCTAAATCCGTGGAAGCCTGGATTGTTCAGGTTTGCCGAAGTAATTGCAGGAAACGCGGCAGCAAGAGCAGTACCTGCCAAAATCAGCAAGGGATGTAAAAGCGCTACGATCATCGCAATTTTCATTTCGCGCCCTTCGATCTTTTTACCCAGAAACTCCGGCGTACGCCCGACCATCAGACCGCTGATGAAGACCGCCAGGATGATAAAAATGAAGAAGTTTAATATCCCCGCGCCACAGCCCCCATAGAAGGCGTTGGTCATCATGGATAGCATCTGCATCATTCCCGATAGCGGCATCGAACTATCGTGCATCGCGTTGACTGAGCCTGTTGATATAACGGTGGTGGCTATACTCCAAAAGCCGGAAGCTGCACTACCTATTCTCGTCTCCTTTCCTTCCATGGCACCAGCGCCCATGTCGACACCCATTTGAGCGAGGGCCGGGTTACCCTGGACTTCCCAGATAATCGTTGGTACGCACAGTACTAGAAACCCAACGGTCATCACGCCGAAAATCATCCAGGCCATTTTCTTTCTTTTCAAAAAGTAGCCGAGCGAAAAAATCATAGCCAGCGGGATAATCATTTGAGAAAACATTTCGACCATGTTGGTCAGGTAATTGGGGTTTTCAAGCGGGTGCGCTGAATTGGCACCGTAAAATCCGCCGCCGTTTGTGCCCAGGTGCTTAATGGCAATAAAAGCCGCTACCGGGCCGGTGGAAACGCCTACGGTGTCGCCCTGCATGGTAATGATACTGTCCTTCCCTTCGAAAGTCATGGGCATGCCATTGAAGGCAAGAATGGTTGCCACCAGGATTGATGCAGGCAAAAGGATGCGGGTACATGAGACAACCATCAGGTTATAAAAGTTGCCCAGCTTTTCAGCCGTCTTTTCCTTTAAAGCGATAAACAATACCACCGCTGCGGCCATACCCGTTCCCGCGCTGACAAAGTGCAGGAACATTAAAAACAGCTGTGATAAATAACTCACGCCACTTTCACCCGAGTAATGCTGCAAGTTACAATTGACCACAAAGGAAATGCTGGTATTAAATGCCAGATCGGCACTTTGTCCGGGGTTACCATCCGGGTTTAATGGCAGCCAGCCCTGGTTCATCAGGACAAACATACCCAGCAAGAACCAGACAAAATTGATTGTCAGCAAGGCAACCATGTGTTGCTTCCAGTTCATTTCTACCTTTCGATCTATTGAGCTAATTCGAAAAAATAAATTTTCAATAGGATTGAAAACCGGGTCCAGCAGCGTTTTTTCGCCTGCGTAGACTTTTGCAATGTACTTACCAAATGGGATTGCCATCAGGATGGTGATTGCATACATGGCAATGACGCCTAAAATTTCTGTGTTCATTTTTTTAAAGATTGATTGCGATCCTGACTTTCCAGAAAATGACATAGACAATTGAAATGACTATAAGCCAGATCAGAATAATGGTCAGTATTTCCCATAATTCATTTTTGTTTTTTGTCTTATCATTTCCTGCTGCCATGACCGGTGGAGTTAGAATTTTTCGGGTTTGATCAATACGTAACACATATAGAAAAACACGCCGATGGATACAATGAATAATGCTGCCATAGTTTCTAGATTTTTTCGAAAAAATTGACTGTTGCGTAAAAAAGCACGAAGCATAAACTGCCTGCGGCCACTAAGAGGATTGTTAACATGGTATATGATTTTAAGTTAGAATTCGGTAAATCATGCCCGTAATGGCAGCCAGCATATAGATGGCCAACAGCATTACCAAAGAGTTGGACTTTCTACCTGAGTAAAGCCGCCCTCTTTTTAATTGATATATTGGTTTCATTACTTTTTACTTGTTTAGACTAAGGCATACCAATTACATACCATTCTGAAAACATTTCATTCATTACACTGTTATTCAGGCAATTAAAATAGTGAATGGCGAAATTTTATTACGAAAAAGCCTATCAAAATGAGAAGTCGTTATCAAAAGAATACTACGGGTTTGTGCTCTTCGCCAGCTTCAATGCGCCTGTTTCTGGATCCCATATTCTTCAATCTTCCGGTATAAGGTGGCGATCCCTATTTCAAGTAACCGCGCTGTCTCTGCCTTGTTTCCATGACAGTAATTTAATACCTTTTGAATATGCAGTTTTTCAATGCTTGCCATCGAAAAAGCCGAAAGATGATGGCTTTTGGACGGAATAGATTGCTGGATGTTAAAGGGAAGGCTTTCTGGCTGCAGCTCTTGGTCGCTAACAATGACGGCCCTTTCGATCGCGTTTTTGAGCTCACGGATGTTTCCAATCCATTCATAACTTTCCAGGCGTTTGAGGAAATCTTTGGAGTAACCCAGGTTTTTCTTGTTAGTCTGCTCAGCGAAATGGTTCAAGAAAAAATTAACCAGCAAGGCAATATCCTTCACCCGCTCCCGAAGCGGTGGGAGCAGTATCTGGAATACGTTCAGGCGGAAGTATAAGTCTGCCCGGAATTTTTTTTGTTCGGATTCAGCCTTCAAATCCCTGTTTGTGGCGGCGATCAGTCGAAAATTTGATTTGGTTGGCCTGGTATCGCCTACCTTGATAAATTCGTGGGTTTCCAATACCCTGAGCAGTTTAGCCTGTAGCTCCAGTGGCATTTCACCAATTTCGTCCAGGAATAAGGTACCGTTGTGCGCTTCCTCTAAAAGCCCTTTCTTGTCACGGAAAGCGCCTGTAAAAGCGCCTTGCTTATCGCCAAACAATTCACTTTCCATCATTTCCCTGCCAAAAGCGCTGCAATTTAGGGCCACAAAATTTTTAGCGGCCCTAGCGCCATTATGATGGATCGCCTGCGCAAACACCTCCTTGCCAGTACCTGTTTCTCCGGTCAGCAATACCACGGTATCTGTTTGAGAGACTTTTTTAGCAAGCCCGATGACGTCTTTCAAAACCTGTGACTCCCCGATAATGGAATCAAATGAAAACTTAGTAGATACAATAGCTTCCAGCTTGCGGACCTTTTTTTCCAAATGTGCCTTTTCTACCGCCCTTGATAGCAGCGGCAGGATTTTATCGTTGTCGTCCCCTTTCACGATATAATCCATGGCGCCATTTTTTATCGCCTGTACCCCGTCACCAATGTTCCCATTGGCTGTAAGAAGTACAATTTCGGCCAAACGATTTTTGGCCTTTAACAATCCGATCATTTCCACACCATTGCCATCCGGAAGCCTTACGTCACATAAAACAGCGTCGATATCCTGGTTTTCCATCTGCCTCAGCCCCGATTTGCAATCAGAGGCTTCCAATACTTCGAACCCCTCGGCTTTGATGATCCTTGAAAGCAGGGAACGTAGTTTATCTTCATCATCAATAATTAATACCGTCTTCAATGTAGAAACTGGTTAGCTTTTCGAACTCGACATGCAGCATACTGTCTGTAATTTGTCATAGGTGAATAGGATACAAACATTATTCCTCTTTACTACTATAAATGTAATTACTTGATTATTAGAATATTATGTAAATTCAAGAATCTCACTGGCTGATTTCGGCCTATCAAAATGATAAAGCATTCCACTTTGATAGAATCATCTTCTTCTACCGACTTTTCCGTCTGATCTGGGCTTGGCTGCTACCTTATCATTTTGAGAAGCCGCAAACATTTTGATAGGCCATTTACAGGAGCCTTTGGCGGAACAAACAAATTAAAAGGTTCATTATCAGCATTATATATATCATTCAATATCGTTGGAGCCATAATTGCAACTCCTGTTGGCAAACCATTATTTGTTTTTATCCAACTAAAACAATTTGTTATGAAACCCAAGCGACGGCCTCTGTTAAAGCCTTTCCCTCTTTTGGTAGTTTTACTTTCGTTCATAACCATAGCGGCATTCGTTTGCCGTATTTATTTCCGGTAACCATGGACGAAATCAATCTACCGGCATCACTGATACTGTTTTCAGTGGTAGCACTATTTTCCTGGCCCTTGGGAAAATACATGAGCCAGGTCTACTCAAAGCAAAAAAGCTTCTCGGACTTCTTCGAACCTGTGGAAGACAGGATCTTCAAATGGCTCGGGATTGATCCTCATGCCGAGATGGGGTTAAAACAGTATCTTACCGCTTTTTTGCTGCTCAACCTGGTCTGGTTGGTTTACGCTTTCTTTATCCTGCTCTTTCAAGGTGATCTGATGTTAAACCCGGCAGGCAACCCTTCTATGGACTGGACTTTGGCCCTGCACTCGGCCATCAGCTTCATTACCAGTACCAATCTTCAGCATTATTCGGGTGAATCGGGTGCCACTTACTTCTCCCAACTTGCCGTATTTACGTTCTTGCAATTTGTAAGCGCTTCTGCAAGCCTGGCGGTAGGTGTGGCCGTGGTACGTTCACTAGCAAAAACGGACGCCGGGTTGGGAAACTTCTATTTTGATTTTGTCCGTTCCGCAACCAGGATCCTGTTTCCGTTAAGCGTTTTGGTGTCAGTTTTTTTCCTTTTCAGGGGAATGCCGATGACTTTTGATCCGGCCCAACAAGTGGTTTCCATGCAGGGGGACACCACTATCGTTGCGAGTGGTCCTGTTGCGGCCATGATATCGATTAAAGAACTGGGCTCCAATGGTGGGGGCTACTACGGTACCAACGACGCGCACCCATTCGAAAACCCTGATCAAATCTCCTTTGTCATCCATTATATCATCGTACTGCTGCTGCCGCTCGCATTTGTCTTTTTTATTGGTTTTTACTTGAAAAACCACGCATTCGCCAAGATGATTTTCGCTGTGATGATCGCCGGCTTTATAATGGTCTGTATTCCGATTATTTACCAGGAAATCCGTGGCAATCCAAATATAGGCGCGATGGGGATAGACATTTCCGGTGGCAATATGGAGGGGAAGGAAGTCCGGTACGGAAGCTTTTACTCAGCGCTATATGCGGGCGAAAATGCTTCTGTGCCTGCCGGGACCATTGCAAGCATGCATGACAGTTTTATGCCACTTTCTGGGCTATTTATGCTGATCGCCATGCAGATTGACTGTTTTTTTGGCGGCCTCGGTACGGGCTGGATCAATTTGTTCCTCTACTTGGTGGTTGCCGTATTTCTGGGCAGCCTGATGATCGGCCGAACGCCGGAAGTCTTGGGCAGAAAGCTTGGGATCCGTGAAATACAGCTTGCTGTGATTGCCAGTGTGGCCCAGATACTGGTACCGATGGTGCTCGCTGGCTTAGCGTGCTACGTTTACAATTTTGACCCAGCAGCAACCAATGATCTGGGATGGCTTTCCAATCAGGGGCCGCATGGGTTATCGACCATGTTTTATGAGTATGTCTCCTCAGTGGCAGGAAACGGGAGCGGTTTCGAAGGGCTTGGCGACAACACCCCTTTTTGGAACCTGTCAACCTCACTGGCGATGTTAACAGGCCGTTTTGTACCGATCATCGCCGCCTTATCCATTGGCTGGATGCTTAGTAAACGTAAAGCCGTGGAAAGTACGGCTGGAACATTGAAAGTAGAAAGCACCACTTTTGGAATATTCCTCTTTTTGACCATTATCATTTTGAATGCCCTTTCTTCCTTCCCGGTGTACGCTTTGGGCCCATTATCCGAATATTTCAGCCAGCAATAATCCGGTTATATTTTTCAAAAATTACTTTAAAAATGCATTAATCAAATGAAAAAGCGCTTAAAACTGGGAATCTATGACCAAATGCAAAAGTTTGCAGACCTGACCTTGAGGCTGGTTTTGACCGGCAAAATGGAGCGGGCAAAAAAATGTTTCGCTGTTGCCGAGAGATTATTTCTTACAGGAACTGTCCAAATGCGCAATGCCATTACCGTAGTGTACGTCTATCACCTGGCCGCTGTGCTGGAAACGCATCATTATGATGTAAAAAGCATGCTTCCCCAGGCTCTGGGAAAGGAATATTTACGGATCAGCTCATTTGGTCTATGACCGGCTGCGTTAAGTTTCTAAATTAACAATCTCCTTTACCAATTACCGAGTGTACGTCCGCAATTTCCTTCAAATAGGAATTCATTCTCTGGTTTGTCATTACAGGTAATAATCTATCTTGACTGATGCATTGAATATGTTCCGAATATCGTTCCAAGATCTTTAAAGGAACTGGCAACAAAGGAATTTTGGAGGGCGTATCCGTCTTTTGTCGTTTTATGGACAGCCATTTCCTGCCATCAAAGCCATCAATCATCTCTGATCGCTTCAATTTTTGAACATCGACATACGAAAGTCCAGTATAACAGCAGAAGACGAAAATATCTCGAACTTTCCGCAATCTTTCGTTCGTGAATTTTTTTTCAACTATTGCAGCAAGCTCGATCTCATCCAGTGGCCGCCTATCCACTTCTTGTTTAGCCATGCTAAAAGCGAAAAAAGGATCACGGACGATCCATCCGCTTTTTACACAAAGCAGGACTATCTTCTTAAAATACACGAGGTATTTCATTGTGGTATTATGGGAAATATTCCTTTTCCCTTTTAGGTAAAAAGAGTAGGCCGAGATTAAACTGTAATCCAATTTATCTAGGCTTACATCCGAGGCTTTGTACTTAAAAAGTAAGAACTCCTTCACATTTCTAAATGCTGCCTCGTAACGGTTATAAGTGCTCTTTGTAAAATCTTTTCCTATGAGCGCGAACATTTCTTTGTTATGTTCATAGAAGATTTCCATAATCATTTTCGGACGATCATCTATCCCAAGCAGCACATTTTTGATTGATTCCGCGCTTACTTCCCTGCCAGAATCAATAAGTTTCCGATGAGCTTCATACACCTTGGTCTGCAGAGTGTCCAGATATGCATTCGCACTTCGAACGTCAGGTTTCGTACTGGCCATCCTTCCCGATGCCGGATTCCATTTCTCCGGTTCACAATCCCTTTTTGCAGCCAGTTCAAAACGGCCGCCATCCGTTGTGATGCGTAAGTAAATGGGCATCTTGCCATTTAAATAGTTCTTAGGCTTCTTTAAATAAAAGAGCAGATTAAATGTTTTACTAAGCATACCATACTTTTTTTATGTGAATAAAAGTAGGTTTGCAGCGCAAAAAAATCAAGATGTTTACGAGGTAAACTAGCTGTCATACAATACTTTACGCCACTTCTGGTGAGTCAATACTCCCATTTGAGCTGACTCTCGAATTACTCACCAGAATTTTGTAAACAATTGCATATTTTGACCCTTTCCCAAAAAACAAAAACCCTGTAAATCATTGATTTGCAGGGTTTTGATTGATTTTGATAAGCTATCTGGTGCACCCAACGAGATTCGAACTCATATCGTCGGTACCGGAAACCGAAATTCTATCCATTGAACTATGGGTGCTGATGCAGGCCATGAACCTGTAACGGGGTGCAAATATAGGCCGTAATTTAATTTTTGACCAAAAGGATTGGTAATTACTTTGGAAATTTTTGATTCAAACCGGGCTCTATAATTTTTTGAGGAGCTCCCAGTCTTCCACGCCTTTCAGGTAGAGGTAGTCCAGCAAAACGCCGTTTACATTGGTAATCAGGCGATGTCCCTCAGCAAATGGAACCACAAACGTGTTGATATACTCATGTTCGGAAAGCATTCCCTGTACTTTGTTGTGGTATGCATTGATTTCGCCCGATGAAAGTTCCAGCTCGCAATAGAACATATACATCGCCTCATCGCTCGTGCCGGTGGAGGGGTAATATGGGCTGTCATTTACTTTTACAAGTTGTGATACACTGACTTCAATGCCTGTTTCTTCAAACACCTCGCGAGCAGCGACTGCTCCCGCATCGCTTTCACTGTCGAGCATACCGGCCGGATGTTCGTATGTCATAGACCCGTCACAAATCCTGCGCTGCTGGACGAGCAGGAGGTGTTTTTCCTTTGTTAATGAATCTATAAAGCATACCAAAACGCTCACAACCTCGCCTTTTAAAAAGCATATTGGTGGAATCTTGTTTCCTTCTGGGGTTGTAGCGTCGGTCATTAATAAAGAAAAAAGTACTTCGCCATGTCCATTGTACCGCGTATAAATTTCATCCACGCCATGGACATCCAGACCATTTTTTTCCAGGTTGCCCTTCCACAACTTGTATTTATGAGCGTCAACCAGTTTCTCAATACTCATTAAAAACAGTATTAATTATATAAAGGAAATGAAACCGCGGCGTAGGGTACGCCATAACTGGTGGAAAAGCGCTTTTGACCATTATCAAGCTTAACATCGCTGCTATACGTTACCCTTCCATGCACATACCCCAATTTTAAACCGATCCGATCAGTTATCCAGTAACGTACAAACAGTTCCGATTGCCCGTTTTGCTTATCGAGTGCCAGGGGAAGCACATTGAATGTGCTGGGGCCGCTTGGGACATAATCGTTATAGTATTCAGCGCCCTCACCCTCAAAAAGGGTCGATTTTGTGTAAAGACCCCGCCGTTTGACCCCAAATGCAAAACCAACCAGATCCGTATTCGCACCGATATCAAATTTCCACAACCGGAAATTGGCACCTAGTAAAAAGCTCGCGCCATTCGAAGTGATCTTGCCGAATTTTAAGGTGTCATCAGAAAAAGCTGAATTTTGAGGAACAAGGTTGGTACGGCCTGCATAATATCCCCAGGCCCTGACACCCCAGCCAATCCTAAACCAGGAGAAATTAGTCAGGCTTAACTCCTGATGATATGTAATGGAAGGCACCCACACCGCATCCTGATAACCTACCCCCATATCGATTCCGGATGAAACCCGCGAAAGACTTTGTGAAAATGCTGAGAATGAACTTATAAAAACAAAAAGTACTATTAATCGGCTGCTCCTCATTTGATTCCTGATGATTTGATGGGCAAAGGTAAAGAAATGTGCAAAAAAATAAGGCAGAGATGTCGTTCTCTGCCTTACGAATATTAACAAATTAAGCTAACGGTCTGACTACCGCGATACATAGCGTGACCCATTAGCCTATTGATTTTTCCTTTTTCAATACCAGCGCACCCATAGGCGGGAGATCCAGGGTCAGCGAATTGGCCTTACCATGCCACTGATGATTTTCAGAAGGGATCGGATCATAATTGATAACCCCGCTTCCGCCAAATGTCTGGGCATCAGAATTGAAAATCTCCTGCCAACTGCCATCGGATATCACCCCTACTCTGTAACCCTTTCTCGGAACTGGCGTTAAATTGAGTACTACTACTAAATTTTTTGTTGGGTCCGAAGACTTTCTTGCGAAAACCAGTACAGAATTTTCCCGATCCTGTGTGTCGATCCATTCAAATCCTTCGTGGGAGAATGAAAAATCAAACATGGCAGGTTCTGTTTTATAAAGCTGATTTAATGCCTTTACACATTCCTTCATACCAATATGAGGCGCGGATTGCAATAGGTGCCAGTCCAGACTTTGCTGAAAATTCCATTCGGATGTCTGTCCAAATTCCCCACCCATAAAAATCAGCTTAGTCCCGGGATGCGTAAACATATAGGAGAACATCAGTCGCAGATTGGCAAATTTCTGCCATTCATCCCCCGGCATTTTATTAATCAGCGATTTTTTTCCATAAACTACCTCGTCATGCGAAAAAGGCAGCATGAAGTTTTCTGAAAATGCGTATACCAGGCTAAAGGTCAATTGATCCTGGTGCCATTTGCGGAATGCAGAGTCTTTCTCAAAATATTTCAGGGTATCATTCATCCACCCCATCATCCACTTCATTCCAAAGCCAAGTCCACCTACGAAAACGGGCCGCGAGACGCCGGGAAAGGCAGTTGATTCTTCTGCAATGGTTTGGGTATCAGGAAATTCTGTATAAGCTGCTACATTCATTTCACGTAGCAGAGAAATGGCTTCCAGGTTTTCCCGGCCGCCAAATTCATTGGGAATCCATTCCCCATGTTTTCTTGAATAATCGAGATATAGCATGGAAGCAACCGCGTCCACGCGAAGTCCGTCGGTATGGTAGCGATCCAGCCAGAAAATAGCATTGCTGATCAGGAACGAACGCACCTCATTTCTTCCATAATTAAAAATATAGCTCTTCCAGTCCGGATGATAACCTTTGCGTGGATCTTCATGCTCATATAAAGCAGTACCATCAAAACGGAACAAGCCATGCGCGTCTCCCGGAAAATGGGATGGTACCCAGTCCATATAAACCCCAATTCCTGCCTGGTGAAGCTGGTCGATCAGATACATCAATTCCTGTGGCGTACCCATCCGGGAAGCGACTGAAAAGTAGCCGGTGATCTGATAACCCCACGAAGGCGGATAAGGATGCTCCATAATAGGCATCAGCTCGACGTGCGTGAAGCCCATTTCCTTTACATATGGTACTAAACCGACTGCAACTTCCTTAAATGTCAGATATCTTTCCGGGTCCGACGGATCGCGTTGCCAGGAACCGAGATGCACTTCATATACTGAAATAGGTGCATTAAGTTTGTTCTTTTCCTTGCGGATTTTCATCCAATCCGCATCCTCCCATTCATACCACGTGTCCCAAACGATGGAAGCGGTACGCGGCGCAACTTCACACCATAACGCAAATGGATCCGACTTTTCGAGATGCTGTCCGTTTTGAGAAACGACATAGTATTTATAAACTTCTCCAACGCCAACATTCGGAATCCAGCCTTCCCAGATGCCTGAGCTGTCCCAACGGGTAGTGAGCGCGTGGCCGGAATTGTTCCAGCCGTTGAAATTTCCTATTACTGAAATATAAGATGCATTAGGGGCCCAAACTGCAAAATATGTCCCTACAACGCCATTAAATTCCATCACATGGGAACCCAATTTCTCATATAGTTTGAAATGTTTCCCCTGGCGAAAAAGGTGAATATCAAAATCTGTAAAACGGCTTACCGCTTCTACCGCATTCCACACCGGACCCGGCACATTTTCCGCATTGCTTCCAGCCGGGGTTTCGACCGGACTTGTACCTGGTTCAATTGCAGACTTGGTTTTTACTTTTCCGGTTGACTTAGCCATTTATTAATATTTCGATTTATGATATTCTTTAAGAGGTCGTAAGATTTACAATTTTATTAAACTATTTCTTAAAATGTATATATTTTTTGCCTCTTTTCTCTAATACACTCATTTCATTGGGATTAGTTAAATGGTACCCGCTGATTTTTCCACCTGATCGAGCACTCGCATAATATTGCCTCCCCAGATTTTTTCGATGTCTTTGGCAGAATAACCTCTTTTAACCAGTTCTTCGGTGATTGCACCGATCTGGCTCACGTCCGTCAAACCGACCACCTCTCCTCCTCCATCCAGATCCATGCCAATGCCTACATGGTCGACACTGGTAAGCTTGATCACATGTTCAATATGGTTCACCGCGTCCTGTACGGTAGGCATATCAGACTTATATTTTTCATTTACCGACTTCATCTCGTCACGTAAAACTTTTTTGTCGTCATCAGAAAGATCGGTCTGGCGGATTTTTAGGCGCAATGCCTTCAACGACATTTCATGCGGCTGAGATGGTTTTTTTACAAAACCAGGAACAAAATTAATCTGAATCACGCCCCCGTTTTTCGCAAGCGTTTTGATCATCTCATCCGTCATATTGCGGGGAACATCGCAAATAGCCCGGCAAGAAGAATGCGACGCAATTACAGGCGCCTTGGTCAACTTGATCACGTCGTAAAAGGTAGAATCGGAAACATGCGAAATGTCAACCATGATCCCCAATTTGTTCATTTCCTTCACTACCTCCTCGCCAAAAGCACTGAGCCCATTGTGCTCTGGCCCATCACCATCTGTGGAAGAGTCGCAAATGTCATTGTTCAATGCGTGTGAAAGTGTAATGTAACGCAACCCCAGGTCATAATACATTTTGACATTAGTGATGTCTCTCCCAATTGGCCAGCCATTTTCCATACCTATAAACATGGCCCTTTTGCCTTCCTTTTGCAGCCGGTAAGCGTCTTTGGAGGTCGTCGCGATTGCAGCCATATCAGGATGCAGCTTTGCGGTTTCATGAATTTTATCAAAAATGGCAAGAGCTTTCTTCTTCGCCTCGGCATTGGCTTCGTCCGTACGTTTTCCCTGCCCCAGATACACAGCGAAGAACATGCCATCCATTCCGCCTTTGACCATTCTTGGAAAGTCAATCTGTGACCTGTCCTTTTCATAGTCATGGGCGACTGCAATATCAAAGCCAGGCTTCATCATATTAATGGGAACATCGGCGTGCGTATCGATGGTTAACGCTTTTTCATGAATTTTCGCGGCTTTGGGAGACATCGTGACAGGTGCACTCTGCCCAAAAGCAAGCATTGGCAATGCTAGGAAAAGTAAAAGCTGTTTCATTGGGATGGTCAGTAATGAGTGATTATTAACAAAAAACCAGATGTTTTAAGTTGACCTTTTTTTTCTGGAAAATCAACTGTTGCCGGGCATTCCCTGGGATACTCCTAAATATTGACGGCTAGATTCTATTCATAAGCCTTTTTTAGCGTTTTAGAAAAATCTTCATCTATTTGTGTAATAATGCGCATTACCAAGCAATCCCTGAACCTGTCCATGAAAATCTTTTCATTTAAATTCCTGTTAATATCCATCCCAATCCTTTCACAACTTGCGCTCACAGCTTGCAAGTCAGCACAAAACACTTCTTTAAAATCGGAAAATAATGATTCCGAGCAGGACTTCATGTACCAGTACTCTATTATCGATGCATTGATGGCGGGCGTTTTTGATGGTGACCTGACGATCGGCAAACTGAAAAAGAAAGGCGATTTTGGCGTCGGTACATTTAATAGGATTGACGGAGAATTGATGATGGATGAGGGCCATGTATACAAAATCCTTTATGATGGGTCGGTAAAAGAAGTACCTGACTCGGACAGCACTTCCGCAGCATTCGTCAAATTTTTCAATGCAGATACCATCATCAACCTGGCAGGGAAGGATTTGACTTACGAAAGGGTGCAGGAATATTTATTGGAAAATCTGAATGCCAATTCCATTTATGCATTGCGGATAAAAGGCAAATTTGCAACCATGACGACCCGTGCTGAAAAGCCTGCCAAGCGTCCATACACTACTCTACCCGACCATCTCAAAGTAAATCAAACTGTTTTCAATCTGAAAAACTCCGAAGGCATTTGCAATGGTTTCCTGCTCCCGCCTTATCTGGCAAGGACCAATGTTCCGGGATTTCATCTGCATTATCTGGCTGGCGATCACAAAGCGGGCGGGCATATTTTCAACTTCACCACGGACTCGATCGTCATTGAAGTTGATATGGCAAAAGGTTTTACAATTGAAAACAATACAAATGAGGAGTTCAAAAAAGTGAACCTGAAACCAGACCGCGGGGCAGAATTGAAGAAAATTGAATAATTTGCTAAGAATGAAAACTGGAATCCGCTGTTTACTTTTAATGCTTTTGTCCGTTAGTGATGCTTATGGACAGATCACTTATTTTGCGGATATTCTTGGTAATGGCTTCAAACAGGCCACGATCGTCCAACCGTCTGATTATGAGGGTAGCGTAACCTGTACGATCGTTAAAAAGCTGACTCCCGAAAAAAGCACAAAAGCCGTTCTTTATGTTCACGGCTTCAATGATTATTTCTTCCAGGAAGAAATGGCAGAAAGGTTTGTCAGTGAGGGTTATAACTTCTACGCTGTCGACCTTCGAAAATATGGAAGATCATGGCTTTCCAATCAAAAATTCAACAATGTCCGGGACCTGTCTGAATATTTCGCCGATCTGGATACGACATTAGCAATTATCAAAAGTGAGGGTTCCGAAAAAATCCTTTTAAGTGGACATTCTCTCGGCGGTCTCGTCATTTCATTGTATGCTGACGCCAAAAATGGCAAAGAATTGTTTGATGCAGTTTTGCTGAACAGCCCACTTTTTGATTTGCCGACAAAGTCAGGTCTAAAAAAAACCGCGCTTCCGCTGATTGTAAAAAGGGCAGAAAAACATCCTGATATGGGTATTGATGCAGGACTGAGTCCGCTTTACGGCGAAAGTCTGCATAAAGATGCGCATGGCGAATGGTCTTACAGCCTGGGTTACAAACCGCACATTGCGCCGCCGGTTAATTTTGGCTGGATCAGGGCAGTACATTTAGCACAGGTAAAGGTTGCTCAGGGTCTTCAAATCGGCAAACCCGTTCTTGTACTGCATGCAGCAAAGTCGATCGATGAAAAGAAATGGAGTGATGTGATGTTCACAGGCGATGCCGTAATAAATGTTGCGCAAATCGATTTGCAGGCACGAAATATTGTTGGGCAATATAGCATTCAAGCTGTTCCGGGCGGTATGCATGATTTGATCCTATCCCGAAAAGCTGTCCGTGACGAAGTTTACTCGACTATTATTAACTGGGCGAAGAGGGTGGTGAAGTAAACAAGCGAAGCTAGCGCGAACCTCCAGGTTCGTGCCTCCTATTCCAAGGCCTCCGGCCAACAAACTCCACTGCCTCCTGCCGAAAAAAACTTACACCAACCCCGTTACTTTTCCAGATAACGCTCGTCAAAGTGATAAAACACAAGCTATGTCTGAAAAATACAAGTTTCACAAAGACGGACTCTTCTTCGTCACAATAACGGTTGTCGGCTGGATCGACGTTTTCACCAGAAAGAAATACGCCGATGAAATCATCAAAAACCTCAATTATTGTATTGAGCATAAAGGCCTTGAAGTTTACGAATTCTGCATTATGTCCAATCACCTGCATTTAATTTGCTCAGCAAAGGACGGTGAAGTAGGGAAACTAGTCAGAGATTTCAAAAGCTTTACCGCCAAGGAAATCATCCGGCTTATTGATGAAAATCCGCAGGAAAGTCGAAAGGAGTGGTTGCTTTATATGTTCAGGTATTTTGCCAAAGGTTCAAGTCCGATGTGTGAATTTCAATTCTGGCAGCACAGTAATCATCCAGTTTCTTTGGTATCCCGGAAGTTTATTATACAAAGGACAAGGTATATCTGGAACAATCCAGTCAAGGCAGGAATTGTGATCGAGCCGCAGCATTACATTTACAGCAGTGCCAATCCGGACACGGAATTGAAAATAATGTAACGCCACCTACAAGGCTGGCGCGAAGGTCACCTTCGTGCCTTCTATTTGCAGGCCTCCGGCCGTTCTTCCAAGTTAGACCGGCCGGAGGCCTGCAAATAGTGGGTACGAACTTGGACGTTCGCACCAGCTTGTCAGTGGCATTTGCATTGTCGTCCTGAGTATTATATCGATCGAGTCAAAAGCTTCAGCCCGGAAATGGTATAATAACCGTTAGTTAACCCATCACTGCCGATAGAAAAGTCCTACCACCAAAACTTAAAGGACAAAAATGTCATCTCATATATTGCCGGTGCGAATAGTACAACTGTAATAAATGGAACATTTAAAACTAATAATCACTGAAAATATCGTCTGGCGGAGACTGGGTGCAAGTCCCAGATTAGCAGTTCGTTTTTGCTGTTCGCGGCACCGCCAGGCATATTTGATAAATCAAAAACAATATGCGAGCAAAAAAACAAGAACCATCCCCAAAAGCAGTCAAACCAAAGCGCCCTGAGGTGCGAAGCCTCAAAATCCAGCCTAAAATCAGGCAAAGTTTCTACAGAGAAAAGTTTGTCCCTGAAATCAAACTTTCCGGCGAATGGCTCCGAAATTTGGGTTTTGAATCTGGCAATCAAGTGAAGGTTACCACAATGCAGCAGCTTTTGATTATTACACCTTTTGAATAAAATGAAGAACCCGTTTCAGATAACTGAGACGGTTTTTTCATTTTCAGTGAAGCACTGGATTACCCCAAAGCAATACTTACTCACAAATTGGCGGCCGGCAGATAGTTTTTCCAAACTAGTTATACGTTATATTCGATCGCGGTTTATGCGAATATTCAACAGATAAATTATGCAAGTCAACGACCTCAAAATTCTCTTTTTCGACATTGGTGGTGTGCTCCTGAGCAATGGCTGGGGGCATGAATCCCGGATATTGGCAGCTGAAAAGTTTGGGCTGGATTATAAGGAAATGGACCAGCTGCACAATTTCATTTTCAATGTGTATGAAATAGGCAGCATTACGCTGGATCAATATCTTGATACTGTGATCTTTAACCATCCAAGAGATTTTGTCAGGGAAGATTTCAAGGAATTCATGTATTCCCAATCCGTAGAGTTGCCTGGTATGCTGGCCTGGCTGAAAGAATGGAAACGGGATTGCGGTTTTCGGATTATTTCAATTAATAATGAAGGGAAAGAATTGAATGATTACCGCGTTCAAAAATTCAAATTGCACACTTGCTTCGATGCATTTATATCATCCTGCGAAGTGAAGATGCGCAAGCCCGATCCACGGATTTTTGAGCTTGCAATGGGAATCGCCCAAGCCACACCAAGTCAATGTGTATATTTCGATGATCGGATCATGTTTGCGAGTCTTGCCAAAACACTTGGGCTGCGGGCGTTCCAGCACAAAGATTTTGAGTCTACCAAAGCAATACTAGAAGACCTTAAACAAGAACAGTTCGCCAGAATTGGTCTGGCGAACTGAAAGAAATTAGAAAGTTTTATCATCAGCAGACGGCCCGTAAATACTTGGGACGGGGATTTCGCTGATCCGCATGTAAACCGTTAGCTGCCCACGGTGATGCACCCAGTGGTTAATCGTAGAGGCTATACCCTCTGATTTTGATTGTGTGAATAGGATCTTTCCGTTACTTTTCAAGTGGAAATCACCATTTAAATCTTCGTCTGTTACGCTCTTTAATGATTCAATAGCTCCCTTGAAGCATTCTTCATAATGGGCAACCAACTCTTCTTTGGTTTCCCACTCAAAACGTTTGTAGGTCGCAAAATCCACTTCGCCATCTTTTATCATAAAAGTAATCCACAAAGGGATTTCCGCTGTTAATAAAACCAGATAACGCATTTCCATCGAGGTTGGATGTGGCTTAAAGGCATATGACGTTTCTGGAATTCTTTCGAGACATTTTTTGGAAGACGTATATTCCGTTTCCAATTCTTTGATGTAGGCGTTTACAAATGCTGAATTGTCCATAAGCAATGATTTTTTTCTTTAAATTCCCAAAAAAATAATGCCTACCCCCCACCTCCTGCTATGGAAACCTCTACTCTGATTCAGCCAGTTAAGCCTTCCGAACGTATTCATGTGCTTGATGCCGTCCGCGGTTTTGCGCTCCTGGGAATCCTTTTGATGAACATTCCTTACTTCGCTTTTCCGGAAGAAACCGTCTCCAATCTGAACATCCGCAATGAATATTCCGGCCTGAATTACTATGCATGGTGGATCATCAACATGTTCTTTGAGGGGTCAATGCGGGGACTTTTTTCCATGATGTTTGGTGCAGGGATGGTACTGCTAACCTCCCGATTAGCTAAAAATATGCATGTTGACAGTGCCGCAGAAATCTATTATCGAAGGCTGATCTGGATGCTTTTATTCGGGCTGATTGATGCGTATCTGATACTGTGGCCGGGTGATATTCTCTATTCCTACGCCATTTGTGGCCTGTTTCTATTCCCGCTCAGAAGTATTAAACCAAGGTATTTGTTCCTCATTGCCGGCATTTTGATGGTATTTTTTGTTGCTAAAATCAGCTATCAACGCAGTGAGCCGCTGAGAAATAAGATCGCTGCCGAGGCAATCATTAAAAAGAAGATAGCTCCCGGGAGACAAACATTAGAACAAAAAGAAATTATCGAAAAGTGGAAGGGGTTTCAGGAAAGGCAGAAGCTTGAAAACAAGAAAAAACAGGTAACGAAGGAGGTTAGAAAAACCAAAGGTTCATATGCGACACTTTGGTCTCACTATGCCGACGTAAATACCTATCTGGAAGCCACCGATTTTTATCAGACCGGGTTTCTCGACTGCCTCATCTTCATGATTATTGGTATTGCTTTTTATAAATTGAAAATCATAACCGGTGAAAGGACGCCATCTTTCTACCTTCTTTTTGCTATTGCGGGATATTTAGTCGCATTCCCGTTAATTTATTTCCAATTAAAAATGTCAGTAGCTATCAGATTTGATGTGATCAAATTTTTGGAGCGGTTCATGATCCAAACCTATGAGATCCGGCGACTTGGGCTTACAATAGGGCATTTGGGGCTGCTCATGTTACTCTACAAATCCGGCCTATTCAAATGGATCTTCAACATTTGGGCAAAAGTTGGTCAGATGGCTTTCAGTAATTACCTGCTTCAAAACATTACTTGCGGCTTGATTTTCTACGGTTTCGGCTTCAATTATTTCAACGATCTCGACCGTTACCAGCTTTATCTTATCGTTCCCTGCGTTTGGACATTGAACGTTGTCTTCAGCTACATCTGGCTGCATTATTTCCGAATGGGCCCATTCGAATGGATTTGGCGGAGTTTGACTTACTGGAATATTCAATCGATTGGGAGGAAGGAAAAATGGGTAGAACTACAACAATAGCCTATTGGACTTAATCAAAAACATCCGAAACCTCTATAACCCTATCCAGCCGACGGTTAAGCAATCGGCTGGCAATGTGACTTATCAGGAGTTTTTGCCAGATCAATCTATTCAAAGCTATATCTATTGCTACTGGCAGTTAAAAACCTCCCGGCCGTTGGATGATCCGTTTTTCTACCGCGTTGTTGCTGACGGGTGTATCGATATTTTCTTTGAGCTTAATAATCCCGAGGAGAGTTTTGTGATGGGTTTTTGCAAAAAATACACGGAATTCCAGCTTGATAATTCTTTCAATTATGTTGGCGTGCGGTTTCTGCCGACCATGTTTCCGCAGCTTTTTCGGATCGATGCATCTGAATTGAGTAATCGGTTTGAAAGCCTGAACTTAGTTATCCCGCAAATAGCTCATTTTATTGAGACTCATTTTTGTCCTGGCATCGCAAATCCTCAAATCAAAATCATATTTGATAAATATTTTACTGAACTGCTACACCATGTTGATAGTCAGCCAGACCCGCGTTTACACAATGCCATTTCAATCATTTTGGCAAAAGACGGCTCGGTTAACATAGAAACCGGTTTAGATACTGGTCTAAGTCCCAGGCAACTGCGAAGGCTCTTTCATTTTTACATTGGCGACTCAGCCAAAACTTTTAGTAAGGTCGTCCGGTTTCAAAACATCCTGCGAGGTATGCCTTCACAAATCTTACATTCAGGCAAATCTCTCATGAACGGTTATTACGACCAGGCACATTTTATCAAAGAGTTCACAAATCTTTATGGAATTACACCGGGTAAAGCTCTTGACAAATGATTTTGTCCGTTTTTTACAATGTTTCTTTTGTCAAGATTCGGAGCTTTGTAAAAACGATCTAGTCATCATCAAAAAGCTAAAGTCATGAACAACTCAAAACATATTGCTGAATTAACTCAAAACCTGCAAGACGTGTACACTGTGTTTGTAACGCATGATGTAAAGGAATGTCAGGAATTTTACACGCGCTGGTTTGGCTTTTCCACACTTTTCGAATCATCCTGGTTTATACTAATGCAATCCCCGGGAGAAAAAGGAAGTCTGCTCGCTTTCATGAATGAGGAACATCCGAGCTTTCCGCCTGCGCCAAAGGCCATGAACGGAAATGGGGCGTTCATTACTTTTCAGGTTGCCGACGCAAAGAATTTATATGACGGGATGGCTAGTGCAGGAATGGAAATAAGCTATCACTTAAAACTAGAAGATTGGGGCCAGCTTCGTTTCGCCGTAATAGACCCAAATGGAATGCATGTGGATGTTGTGGAACAAATCGAACCTAAAGAAGGCTTTTGGGATCAGTATATGGGTTAAAAATTCATAGTAGCCCAATCACGCAATTCGTTCAGCCTTTCGCAATCGATTCAATCAATCCGCGCATATACCCTATCGCAAACAGTGCACCAATGTTGCTGTAACCCGGATGTTCATTGCTATCCTCGGACATTGTCGGGACATGGTCAGGCCTCATTGGGCCTTTAAAGCCAATGTCGTAGTAGGTTTTCATGGCTTCGTACATATCCGTTTTTCCGTCGTCGTGGAAGGTTTCTTCGAAGTTGTTTTTGTTGCCACGAATGTCACGAAAATGCACGAAGTGGATCTTTCCCTTTTTACCAAAGTATTTGATAACCGAGGGAATATCCTCGCCCATGGTTGCAAATGTGCCCTGACATAATGTAATCCCGTTGCTCGGGCTGGGCACAATGTCAATTAACCGCTTAAATGCGTCAGCGGATGTCATGATTCTCGAAATACCTTGAATAGAATCTACCGGTGGATCGTCGGGATGCAATGCCAGTTTCATCCCGACTTTCTCCGCTTCCGGTACGACCGCTTTTAGAAAATATTCCAGATTCTTCCACATGGTTTCCTTACTAAAAGAGCCATACTTTGTTTCAGATTTATCCTTAATGTCCTCATAATCAAATGCGCTTACCAGCGCACCGCCCCGGCTTACCCTGTCCATGGTAGTACGTGCCCAGCTGATCACAGGCATCCAATTATAGCAAATGGTATCAATTCCCGCCTTGGACAGGTTCTTCATTAATGTGATGAAATGCCCGATCTCTTCATCTCGTCCATCTAATGCCAGCTTCGTTTTTTCAGATAGCGCGGGTGGGCCTTCAATTACTTTTAATGTAAGGCCAACTTTCACCCAAGCTTCTTTGACGGCCATCACGGCTTCATAATCCCAGGGATTGACATCATTCAGTCCAACACTTTTCGGATTAATGCCTCCAACTGCACCCAAAACCCGCATTTGTTTGGATAACTCGATGCGCCGCTTATCCATGCCAAAGAAATGGGCGAGGCAAAACTGGATACCGCCGTCCTGGATGTAATCTTTCTTAGTCGAAGACGAGCTAAATGTCGGATTCAGTCCGGACGCAGAGGCGGCTGCTAATGTGGTACTGTTCTTAATGAAATTGCGCCGGGAGTTTGTCATAAGATTTGCGGCCAGTTTTAACCAAAAGAAGCTGATAGGTAAAGTACTACTTTTAATGAATGGTCAAATCAACTGCTGCTTTTCTAGCCGTTACCGCCCTTTTCAACATATCCGTTTCCTGCATAATCTTGTTTTTCAAAAAATACGGATAATCCGGATTTTCATTCAAAAATGCCTGTGCAATGTCGGCGGCTTCTTTTGATGAATGCCCTGAGAATGTGTTATGCAGCCAGCGGGTTGGAAAAAAGATATCTCCCGTCAGCTGAATTTCTTTCAGCAGATTGAGGGAAGGGCGCAAATATTTGATAGCGGATTGTTGCCTTAATGGATGATGGTGATAACCCAATGCCTCTAATACCCAAGCCTCTTTTTCCCGGTTCTCTTCTTTCTTTAATGTTTCAAAAAAAGCATCACGTTTGGCCTCCTCAGGACTCAGAGCAGGGATAACGAACTGCATTTTAGCTTTACGGTCCGGGTTTTTGGTGTTTTTTAACTGTTCAGTCAATATCGCTGTTGACCCGTCGGAACTTTTCAAAGCGAGCTCACAGGCAAGCGAAATCTTGTCATCCTCAGAAAGGATAAGATCTTTAATATTTAATTGGCCGTCCCAAAGTGATTTCAGCTTTTTCAGGCCATCATCACTCACAGCCAGATTTTTAAACGACCGGAAATAGGATGTCTTAACCCCTTTGTCTTTGGTATTATTTAAGAGGTCCCAAATGGTTTTTTCAACATCATTCTGATGTGTTTTCCTTTGCTGCTCGGATAAAAACAGCCACCAAGCTGTTTGCAAATTTCCCAGCATATAATCGATCAGTAGCGGATTTTGCTCCTTATGAAGGGTTTGTTGGACATTGGTAACCAGCAATTCCGGGCGAGGGTTACCATCCCTAAGCAGCCCCTCCCAAATGTTGACCAACATGGCTCCCCGAAAGACCGGATCGGCGAAAACGGAATCCTTATCTCCATAATGCTGAATGAAATAGGCTTTGCTGGCACTATCCATTTTAAAATGGCCATAGCCTGTACCGTCGGCGTTAGGAAAAACGATTTTTTGAGAATCCGCCATCATTTCCTTGGAAACCAACGGCTGGCCCCAAATCCGACCTGAAACAGAGTCTTTCGTCTGAGTTAATGATACACCATCTTTTACAATTTCGTATTCGGGCATATCCGGGGTCTTCACCCATACATTACTCCAAAGCGCAATGTCCTGCGACGAGTTTTTATCTATAATCCCAATCAGATCATCCCAGCGAGCATTTTTGAACGCATAGGTTTTGAGATATTCCTGCAAACTCTTTTGCATCAGGTTTTCTCCAATCATCTTTTCGAGTTTGCGCATCACAATCGGTGCTTTCATATATATGATCGCACCATAAAGTGTCCCCGCATTTTTTAAATTTCCAAGGTTTTGAAGAATTGGATTCGTTCCTGCGGTACGGTCAATGTCGTAAGCATTGGGGTAATGTGCCAGCAAAAATCGCAGATTGTGATTGATTTCAGGGAAACTTGGGTGCACGATTTTAGCGGCCATAAAATTGGCAAACACCTCTTTGAGCCACACATCATTGAACCAATCCATCGTCACCAGATCCCCAAACCACATGTGCGCAGACTCATGCGCAATCACACTTGCCCGTGAAAGCAATCGGTTAACAGAAGGGTTTTCATCCAAAAAAAGCGAGGACTCATTGTAAAATATAGATCCTGGATGTTCCATTCCGCCATATTGGAAAGAGGGTATCAGCACGAAATCAAATTTCCCAAAAGGATAAACAATGGTCGTATACCTTTCCAGCCAAGCCAGCGACTTCGCGTGTAGACTAAAAACCTCGTCTCGATTGCGATTCACCTTACTCGTGTCCGTTTCGCGATAATACATTGTCATTTCACGGCCACCCACTTTTTTAGAAGCCCTAAAAAATTTGCCTGCAGCGAATGCAAAAAGATAAGAACTGATGGGTTTGGTCGGCGCGAAATGAGAAATACTCTTACCACTTTCAACGACTTTGGATTCCAGACTGCCATTGGAAATCGCCTCCCAATCCTTCGGTGCTTTCAGGGTAAGTTGATAGGTTGCTTTCAGATTAGGCTGGTCGAAAAGTGGGAAGCAGGTGGAGGCGCGATCGGGAACGAAAAGCGTATAGAGGTATTCGTCGCTTCTGTTCAGAGACTGATTGCCTGCGATAAAAGATATATTTAGTTGATTTTCGCCCTTTTTTAAAAACTTGGTCTGAATTACAAGGTGTTCATTCAAAAAGTAATAATCAACTTTCTGATCATTGGCTTGAACTTCAAGAATGTGGGAGCTATCGGAATTAAAATCCAGCACAAGTGCTGAATCCAGTGACGATAAGTTGAAGGTTATGATTTCTATGCCAATGATTTTCTCCGCTTTTTTATCGGGAATGTCCAGTTCAATTGCATACTGAATGCTATCGATCGTTTTCTTGCGATACTCATTAAGCGCGAATGAAACGCCTTTTTCCGGAATTATGATTTTGTTTTTGCAGGAGATAATGGTCAGGCCAAGGGCAACAAGTAACGGTAAAATCTTCATTTGCAAATTTCTGATTTCTTTAAAAATAGCAATTCTTTATATTCGATTCTTCATTGGGCACAAGCACTTGTTACGTGTCGTAACAATTTTGATTATATTTACATTAATACACACACAATGAACGAGTTTGATCTCAGAATGCGCTTGGCTGCATTGCGCCAATATCTCAGGGACAATCTTGAAATGCTCACAAGCGATCAAGTTGACGAAATTCTGGACGTCATTTCAAAAATTCTTGAAGTTTTAAACGAATTGGAAAACAAAAGGTAGTAATAGCATCATGCCACAAATAACCAACACTCAGGATGACCTGCAAACACTGTTATCTGAAAGCAGGGATGCATTGGCCGAAGCGCAAAACTACTTGTCGAAAGATGGGAAGAAATACGAACTACATGATTGGATTACCATCGCCGAATACTGTAAGCGGTTCCACATCCCCAATACGCAAACTGTTAGTAACTGGATCAAACGCGGGATAATCCCGGAAGAAAACATGGTCGTGATCGAAGAATACAACAACATCCGCCTAATCAAATCCATTCCCTACCAAGACCGCGAAAATACGGGTCATTAATATAGCTTCAAATACATTGCCTTTACTCCTATGAAACAATTTCTGCGCTTATTTTTTATAACGAGTACACTATTTACTTTCACCTCATCAGCCCAACAACTAACCCCTCTTTCAGTTGAAAAAATAATGCGGGATCCTAAGATTTGGATTGGCACTTCACCGAGTGACGTTACCTGGGCCGATGATTCCAGGACCATTTATTTCAATTGGAATCCTGATAAAAATCCTTCTGATTCCTTGTATGGCTTTTCAATAGCCGACAAAAAAATAACAAAAATCCCTATTGCTGAACGAAAAAAGATGGCGGGAAGAAATGGCGTTTATAATCGACAGCATACATTACGGCTCTATGAAAAAAATGGCGATATACATTTAATCGGGTATCAAAATTTCGCGATTCGCCAGATAACCAATACTGTCGAGCGCGAAACTAATCCCATTTTCAGCGGAAATGAGCAAAGCATTATTTTTACCCGTGGCAATAATTTGTTCAGCATATCCCTTGAAACCGGCTTGCTTAGTCAACTAACTGATTTTAAATCAGGGGCAAAAAAACCGGAATCGAAACCAGGTGAGCAGGAGAAATTCCTCAAAGAAGATCAGCTCGCCATGTTTGAAGTACTGAAACAGCGGAAAGATAAAAAGGAAGCAGGCGAAAAAACGACTGAGGCCGAAAAGCCAGCGCATCCCAAAGAAATTTACCTTGGCGAAAAGAATGTGTCCAATCAGTTGGTGAGTCCGGATGGCAAGTTTGTCGCATACCGGCTTACGCAAATGGATAAGTCTGCTAAGCCAACCATTGTCCCCAACTATGTCACCGAATCCGGTTTCACTGAGGATCTGCCCGCGAGAACAAAGGTAGGTGCTCCTGGTTCAGATTATGAATTCTGGGTTTATGATATTAAAAAAGATACAGCCCGGAAGGTCAGCATGAAGGACATTCCCGGAATTCATGATAAGCCCGATTATCTGAAAGACTATCCTAAACAGGATTCAGCCTGGAAAAATAAGGAGCGAAAAACTGTTGTACATGGGCCATTCTGGTCAGAAAATGGAGAAAACGCGGTTGTAGTTATTCGCTCTCTGGATGGCAAAGATCGCTGGATCATGACCTTCAATTCCGATTCTTTATCATTGAAACTATTGGATCGGCAGCGGGATGAAGCATGGATTGGCGGGCCTGGCATAGGGGGTTATCCATTGAGTGCGGGAGAAACGGGTTGGCTGGATGATCACACATTTTACTTTCAGAGTGAAGCAACCGGATATTCGCATCTGTATTCAGTGGATGTGCTGACTGGCAAAAAGATAGCACTTACATCCGGGAAATTCGAAGTTCAAAATGTTACACTTTCAAAGGATAAGAAGACATTTTATCTGATAACCAATGAGGTACATCCTGGCGAGCAGCATTTATACCGCATGGCATCAACGGGCGGACAACGGGAACGGCTTATACAAAATCCAGGCGCCCACGAAGTAACATTATCACCCGACGAAACCAAATTGGCCATTCGCTATTCCAAAAGCAATGTGCCCTGGGAGTTATTCTGGATGGATAATCCCTCTTCTTCCTCAAAAAATGTTCAACCAGAACGCATTACCAATTCTGTTTCAAAGGAATTTCTGTCGTATGCCTGGCGTGAAGCGAAGGTCGTGACGATCAAGTCAAGCGACGGTTTGCCGATTTATGCACGAATTTATGAACCTAAAAAATCGAATGGAAAAGCAGTAGTATTTGTCCATGGCGCAGGTTATCTGCAAAACGCGCATAAATGGTGGAGCCAATATTTCCGGGAATATATGTTCCATAACTTGCTGACTGATAAGGGCTATACTGTCCTTGATTTGGACTATCGAGCTAGCTCCGGTTATGGTAGAGATTGGCGAACGGGCATTTATCGGTTTATGGGCGGAAAGGACTTAACTGATAATATAGACGGGGCCAGGTGGCTTACAAAAACTTACGGTATAAACTCGAAAAACATTGGGGTTTACGGCGGCTCATATGGCGGGTTCATCACATTAATGGCCCTTTTCACAACACCCGACATATTTAGTGCGGGAGCAGCACTACGTCCGGTGACGGATTGGGCAGCCTACAATCATCCATATACTGCCAATATCCTAAATGAGCCGCAAGCGGATAGTCTTGCTTATCGCAAAAGTTCTCCGATTTACTATGCAGCCGGTTTAAAAAATCCTTTATTGATTTGCCACGGAATGGTGGATGTGAATGTTCATTATCAGGACGTTGTACGTTTGTCGCAACGACTGATTGAACTTGGGAAAAACAATTGGGAGCTGGCATCCTATCCTATGGAAGATCATGGGTTTTCGGAAGCCTCATCCTGGACAGATGAATATAAGCGAATATTCAAATTGTTTGAAGAGAAACTTTAAGCGGCACTACCGACTGAGACCGCCCACATGCAGATTGCCTATCAATACAAGTGCCAGTCCCGGAACCGCCACAAACCTTCCATACACATCCGGGAACCTGGTAACTTGTAGCTTGTTTCTCGCTATTGCAAGTATCTTATCAAATGTGTGATTAGCACCTCGTCTTACCATTTCCGTGCCGTAAGTAGCGAGATCTACTATACGTTTGGCTGAGGCAGCAGATAAGGTTTCCAGGTGCGGGTAGGTTTCAATTTCGTGAGGTGTTTGTTCCACAAAAACAAAAAATGATGATAGAAAAGAGTAATTACAAAAATGCTTATGCTTATATCCGTTGCCGGAGGTTTCCGGTTATTAACTAATCCAGACCATCGAGATGAACCGATATTTTTCTAAGTTAAGCGCATTAGTCTTGGCACAAGCGGCATTCGCTATTTTGTCAATTTCCAGTGGCCACGCGCAGGTTGGAGTAGGTACGAAAGCGCCGAATGGTGCAGAAGTGTATCTCGACGGCAGCCGGAAAATGCTGGACGAAAAATGGATTTATTGGGCAGGCCCACGACTGAAAGCAACAGCACCTATTAAATGGACTGTTGTAAATGATCCTGTGGATAAAGGAACGGTTATCAACTGCAATGACCCTGCTTCCGTGGGCGGATTATATGGCTCTGCTGATATCGTTACCAAAAAGCAATTCAAGGATTTCCGCGCGCATGTTGAGTTTTTTATCACCAAAGAAGGCGGCAATAGTGGGGTTTATCTTCAAAACCGTTACGAAATCCAGGTATTGGATGGCGACACCACTTCACATGGAATGGCTGCTGTGATCAATGAATCCAAATCTCCTTACTATGCGTATAACGGAGTTGGAAAATGGAATTCATATGATATCCTGTTCCGTGCAGCTCGTTTCAAGGATGGCAAGCGCGTGGAACAACCTATGGTTACGCTTTATTTTAACGGTAAAAAAGTTCATACGAACCAAAAAATCAGCCAGGTTTGGGGAGGCCCGAACTCAGGTATTGACGGAGGTAACGAAGGTGGAAAAGGTATTACCGACACACCCGGTGGGCTGAAATTACAATCGGAAGGCCATGACGTTTATTATAGGAATATTTGGATTAAGGAAATGGAACTTGAAAAGCCAGATACTGACTTCTAAATCAAAATTGATTTTATGAAGCTGATTGACCTCAGTCATACTATATTCGATGGACTGATTACCTACAAAGGACTGCCAGCTCCAATCATATGTGATTTTCTCAGCCGGGAAGATTCCAGAGGTAAGTACGAGGAAGGAACGGAATTCCAGATTGGGAAGATCGAAATGGTAAGCAACACAGGCACTTATATCGATTGCCCTTTCCATCGCTATGCGCACGGAAAGGACTTGTCCGAAGTAGAATTGGAAGCATTTGCGAATCTCGATGCAATCACCATTGATGCTGCTGGGCAACTTGAAATCGGAATTTCTTTATTTAAGGATCGGGAAATTAGGAATAGGGCGGTAATTGTCAGAACAGATTGGTCACTGAACTGGAATACGGACGCTTACTATGAAAATCACCCATTCCTGACCGCCGGGGCAGCGGAGTATCTGCGTGATTGTGGGGTTAAGCTCGTAGGCATTGACAGTCACAATATTGACGACACCCGAGGTAAGAGCAGACCTGTTCATACCATTTTGTTAGGTGCGGATATTTTAATTGTCGAACACCTCTGCAACCTGGATTTGCTGCCTGCGAACAATTACCTTTTCAGCGCCGTACCTCCGAAATTCAAAGGAGTTGGGACATTTCCTGTGCGTGCTTTTGCAACGGTATCATAATGTCACGGGACAAAAAATTTGCCCGATGACATTATTGGCAAGTTCTATTTCTTTTTGTAATCAATCTTGAAAATCGTCCCATTCAGGTCATCGGTCACGTAAAGTGCGCCGTCGGGTCCTTGGGCTAATCCGCACGGTCGATGCTGGATCGGGCCGGTAGGTTTTACCAGGTCAACACCCGCGAAATTATCAGCAAAGATCTCCCACTTGCCCGGCTTGCCATTTACAAAGGGTACAAATGCCACCATATAGCCTTTTTTCAATTCGGAAGATTGGCTGTGAAATGCAATAAATGCGCCGTTTTTATAGCGCGCAGGAAACATAGAACCAGAATAGAACAGCAATGCATTAGGACCCAAATGTGCGGGAAATGCCACGAGCGGGTTAATTGCCTTTTCTCCTGAAACCTTTTTACCATCGCCTCCATACTCCGGCGCCATCATCTTTTTATTCTGAAAATGATCATAATAAATGTACGGCCAACCTGCATCGTCGCCTTCTTTCAAACGATACATGGTTTCAGCCGGAAGCTCGGCGCTCTGTTTCGAAGTGTAGTATTGCGGATACATATCATCAAATTTCCCTCTCCCGTGCACCGTTACATAAAGTGCATTTGTCTTGTTGTCCCAATCAATCCCAACTGCATTCTTAACACCTGTTGCGTACCGCACACCATCTGAAAATTTCTGATTCAACTGATCTGCTTTGAACTTCCAAACCCCACCCGCCGAGTCGAGAATGGTACAAGGTGACATTCCTTTTCCCGATCCGGCTTGCCTGCAATTGTCATTGTATGAACCCACGGTCACATAAATGTTGCCGTTATTATCCAGTGTCAGAGGTTTGGCGTTGTCCCTCCCGTGATCCACTAACCCTGCAACGATCATTTCAGGATTTTCGAAATCAACGATCTCTTCTTTATCATTCAATTTGTAGCGGTAAATCCCTTTGTTGGATGAACTATATAAGTAGCCGTTTTTGATGGATATGCCCGTTCCGGGATAATCCGCAAAAAGCTTTTGCTCATCAATGCTTCCGTCGCCATTGGTATCCCGAAGCAGGTACATTCCTTTCCCATCTTTTAATTTGGACAATTTGACATACATACTTCCACCTTTCGCAATAGCAAGGTGCCGTGTAGCGCCCAGGTCAGTCGCAAGAATTTTAGCAGAAAATCCTTCGGGAAGTTTGAGGTCTTTGGCTTCGATAGGAGCAAAACGAGTATCGTTAAAAAGGGGAATGGTGGTAATTGATTGATAAGCAAACAGGCCTGTGGTGACGGCCAACGCTAAAAATGCGCCTGCTGTTTTAATTAAATTTTTTTGCATGCAATGGTTAAATTGAGGTTGTGATAATTTGGTAGAGGACTGTATAATTTCAACTTTCCATAAAAGCCTCGGATAGAAAGGTTGTTACTTGGCTTGATCATTATTTTTCCGTAAACGCGTGTGATTGGAATAATTTTTTGTGATACTGATAATCGCTCAATATGTATTTGAGTGAAAATGAATTGGTAACCTTTAATCTTTACTATTATGAGCCCGAATGATGATGATGAACAATTTGCAGACGATCTACCCGGAAACTATCCAGCAAATGAGGATGTGTTCAGCCAGGGTCTGATCGATAATGATGTCGACCCGGAAGACATCACCCGCACAAAAACTCCTACCGAATTGGATGCGGAAGATTGGAATGAAAAAACCTTTGAGGAAGATCTGGTAGGTGACGACCTGGATGTACCCGGCTCCGAGCTTGATGATGAAAACGAAATCGTCGGAAACGAAGACGAGGAAAATAATTATTACAGCCTAGGCGGAGATAATCACGAGGCTCAGGAAGAAAACCAGGGAGATTGATATTGTTCTTCCGAATTACGCAGACCAAGACCCCTCAAAATTTGGGGGGTTTTTATATTGGAAAAAATTGATACGTTTGTAAAAATTTAAAAACACAACTATGCTATCAACTCCACATGTAAACCAAACCGGCAATTCTGGTATCCATCAAAATTCCGAGGATCAAAAAGGCCTGAAACTATCCGATTTCTCGTTTCTGGCATCTCGTAAGCTACTCAAAAATTATCGCGGCTCTTTAAGCGACGTCGTCATTGAAGACAGGAAAGTTTATTGATGAACCTGTTTCTAGATACTTCTTCTTTGATAAAGTTATATCATGAAGAACAGGGCACAGAAGAACTAGACTTTTTGTTTCAGAACTACTCTATTTCCAAAATTTATTTGTCTGAGATTTCAAAAGTTGAATTTGCATCAGCATTCTGGAAAAAGACCCGCACTGGTGAGCTAAGTCATTCGGTTGCAGCAAAGATCATTAGCCTGTTTGAGAGTGATTACTCTCAATTTTCATTTATTTTAATTGATGAAATCGTAATCCGGCAAACCCGTTATCTCCTGAATAGGCATGGCGTAAATGGTCTTCGAACTCTCGATGGGATCCAATTGGCGTGCGCTTCGGTTCTTGGAAGAAGCGCTGATTTGTATAAAACTAATGACAGACAACTGGAAGGTTTTTTTGTCCAGGAATCATTGCCAGTTAAAATAGCTGGGCCCAAACGCTAATAAGTATGAATAATCAGCCGGTTGCTTTTTCTTAGAAAAAGATCAGTCCCATGGCCGAATTTACTCCCGAAGCATTTAAAAAAGAATTAGTTGCCATTCTGGATTATTGGGAGAAATATGGCCCTGATCCTGAAAAGGGCGGCTTTTATGGTCGGGTGAATTACGAAAACCAACCGATTAAAGACTCAGATCGCTCAGTGGTTTTGACCGGACGCATTCTCTGGACATTCTCGCTCGCGCATCGGCTTTTCAAAGAAGCCAAATACCTCACACTTGCAGACCGGGCTTATCAGCAACTTGTCAAAAACTTCTTCGATCCTGAACATGGTGGCGTTTACTGGTCTGTGAAAGCAGATGGGTCGCCTTTGGAAACAAAAAAACAAATATATGGTAACGCATTTGCCATGTACGGCCTCAGCGAATATTATCGCATAACACACCATAAACCTGCGCTGGAAAAGGCAATAGATCTTTTTAATGTCATTGAAAAACATGCTTTCGACTCCGTAAACGGTGGATATAGAGAAGCATTTTCCAGAGATTGGTCTGCTACTGATGATTATATTTTAAGTAAAAGCCCATGGATCAAGAGCATGAACACACATTTGCATTTGGTAGAGGCCTATACCAATCTATACAGTGTATGGCCGGATAAAAAGCTTAAAAAGCAGACCGCGGACATGCTGGATGCAATCATTACCCACATTGTAAATCCCGAGACAGACAGCATGCAATTGTTCTTCGATGAAAAGTGGAAAGCGAAGGACAACATTATTTCTTACGGACATGACATTGAGGCTTCATGGCTGCTTTTTGAAACCGCCGAAATTCTGCATGATGAGAAGCTGATTGAGAAAATGAAGCAAAAGTCGATACGTATGGCGACTGCCGCCAGCAAAGGATTGAGTGCTGATGGGGCGCTAAATTACGAATTTGATCCCGAGACAAAACATTTGCAAACAGACCGCAGCTGGTGGGTTGCTGCGGAACAATTAGTCGGTTTTTATAATGCTTATCAACTCACTAAGGAGGATCAGTTTAAAGTGAAGGCCGAGAAAAGCTGGGATTACATTATCAATGAGTTTGTTGATAATGACAAAGGCGAATGGTATGGGACCGTAAAAGAAGATGGAACGCCTGTGAAAGGTGATAAGATCAACTTTTGGAAATGTCCCTATCACAATGCGCGCGCCTGCGCAGAAATGTGGAGAAGGGTTTCAAAAGCTTAAATTTATATCAGTTCAGGAACATTTCGTCGACTAACAAAAGTGCCTTGTTTCCTTTGCTGCGGTGCCAATCCGGTATTTTATTTAGTGGTTTTGCTACGATTTTGAGATAAGAAACACTTTGTGGCTTGAATGTTCCCTCTATGCTTTTCAACGTTGGCTTGTCGCCTTTGACGGGCAATGTTGCTTTGAATTTGGTTAGGAGTTTCAAATTCCCGGCATTATCACCTCCCCAAACTTCGACCAGCTCCGGCGGGAATATTCCGGTATCTTCTTCCACCATATAATGCAAGCCCACTGACGACAGCAGAATTGGCTTTTTAAATTCAGAGACAAATGCCATATCATTATCTTTAACTCCCGCCCAGTTGTTAGCCCAGGCGGGGTTGTTAGCACCGATAACACCCAATTTATGATCGAAAAATGTCTTTGCACCCTCAGCCTGATGCACCCGGTTCAGCGGAGCCAGTAAATTCACACTATCCGGATTATATGCACTTTTGAAGAAGTCAAAAGTGGCCAACTCGCTTCCATACCAACCCTTTTTGTAAGCCTTTGCCTTAATGATTTGGCTCTTTGTCAGAACGGTCTTACGTTCAAATAATGGAGAATTGATGCTGTCCGGCTCCGTTCCATCTGTGGTGTAGCGAATATCAACACCTTTAATGGGATGCTTCAAATCCAGCGGAAGCGACTGCGCGAAAATGGTCGAGCTATTTTTAACCTGAGGAGGATTTAATTGCAAAGGATTCATTCCATCGTCCTTGAAACCACCCAGGATTTCCAGGTTCCTATAAGTCTTTTTTAATTGCTCCACGTCTGCGGCGGATAATTTCGTATCCCAGACAGCAACGGTTTTCAAACTTTTCAGATTTGGAAGCAACCCTTTCAAATCATTGAAATCCAGCTTGGTACCCGAAAGTGTGAGGTTTTGCAAATGTTTTAAAGAGGAAAGCTCCTTCAATCCCAGGGCAGTAACATTTGTAAAATTCAAGTCCAGCTTTTGCAGATTCTCAAATTGCGCAATACTCTTCACATCCTGATCTTTCACAGGCATCTTATTGAGATTCAAAGAGATAACCTGTTTTCTAATTGCACTTAAGTCATCGAGTTGCTTCACAGTGTAAGCGCTGCCATTGTAAATATTGACTGCCAGCGCAGGCGATTCCCTGGCCAAGGGAAGTATCGTCCTGTAATCTGTATTCAGCTTTGTGATGTCCTCCTGATCCACAGCCGGGAAATCATATTCTTCCTCCCGCTGGGCAGGTAACAAATAGGCCGATGCTATGATCCGCAATGAATCATTCGGTGGCAGATCCGTCAGCTTTTTCTTAAAATCCGCCTTCTGTTTGACCCATAATGCCAACAATGAAATTTCCTGCAAAGTAAGTTGGGACTTACCCGACGGCGGCATATGCTTTTTTTCTTCTGTTGGCAAATGCACCCTTTGCAGCAGCAGGCTCATTTTTGGATCGCCCGGAACCAATAACTTTCCGGATTTCCCTCCTTTTAAAATCGATTCCGGATCGGTCAGGATCAATTCTCCTTTGAGCTTGTCAGGATTATGGCAACTGGTACATTTCTGATCGAAAATGGGTTTGATCACATTCGTATAAACCACAGCCTGGTCCAGCGGAACAGCAGCCATTTCTTTTTCGATTAAGACAGGCTCCCAGATAAAATCAGTTCCGTGGGTTAATGCCGCACCATAATGTCCTGTCATAATAAGAGCTACGACAGTTACAAAAGCAGCAGTTTTGGCAAACGGTGCTTTATACCAATTGGTGTTTCGGACCCAATAAATAAGGGATGAGATGAAAAAAATACCCGCGCCTGTCCATTTATGGTAAGTAAGTGTCGCACCCTCATAACCTTCCTCCCTGGAAAGAAAAAGACCCATTATGACAGTAACCGCCGCGAACAGGGCGCCTACCAAAAGCAAATTCTGTAAAAAATTCTTATAGAAAGGGTTTGTGGCATAATCGGCCCGGAAACGAAAAAATTCCAGCAGCATCGCAAGCAGCAAAATTACGATTGGGAAATGCAGGATCAGCGGATGCATGCGGCCCACAGTTTGCAGCCAGGCCGGAATAACCAATTTGTTCTCAAAAAGCAGCAGAAATAAAATAAAAATATTGGAAGCTACTAAAACCTGTTCCGCAAAAACCCTAAATCGTAAATGCATTTAAAATCGACCCGAAAAATTTGAGTAACTATATAAATTAGAAGGTAATTAGCTAATAATGTCCTTTACCACTTTACCGGAAACATCGGTGAGCCGGTATCTTCTTCCCAAATGTTTGAAAATAAGTTTTTCATGGTTAAGGCCCAGCTGATGCAGGATAGTAGCCTGAAAATCATGTACATGCACAGGATTCTTCGCAATGTTGTAACCCAATTCATCCGTTTCTCCATACACAATCCCTGGTTTGATTCCTCCACCGGCCATCCAGATTGTAAAGCATCTCGGATGGTGGTCACGCCCATAATTATCAGCCGTCAGTTTGCCTTGCGTATAACTAGTTCGTCCAAACTCACCCCCCCAAATCACCAATGTTTCGTCCAGCAAACCCCGTTGTTTGAGGTCGGTAACCAGTGCCGCGGACGCCTGGTCGACATCCATGGCCTGTTTGCTTATTTCAAAAGGCAGGTTTCCATGCTGGTCCCATCCTTGGTGATAAAGCTGTACAAAACGAACGCCGTTTTCGGAAAGTTTACGAGCTAGCAGGCAATTGGCCGCATAAGTGCCCGGCACAAGGCATTCAGGGCCGTAAAGCTTGATAATGTCATCCGATTCTTTGGAAAGATCCATCACCTCGGGCACCGCAGTCTGCATGCGATAAGCCATTTCATATTGCTTGATCTTCGCAGTAATCTCCGGGTCACCGAACTCCTGGTACGACAGTTCGTTCAACTGAGAAAGGTTATCGAGCATATCCCGGCGATCATGGCGATCCATTCCTTCCGGATCGCGCAGATACAATACAGGGTCTTCACCCTTACTAAATTGCACGCCCTGATGAACTGAGTCCAGAAAACCGTTTGACCACAGTTTGGAATAAACTCCTTGTCCATTACCCACTCCTCGCGAAAGCAAAACAGTGAAATTTGGAAGGTTTTTATTTTCATTTCCCAAACCATAACTTAGCCAAGAACCCATGCTGGGCCTGTTTCCTTGCTGGGAACCGGTTTGAAGGAATGTTAAAGCCGGATCATGATTAATCGCCTCGGTATACATAGACCGCACAATGCAGAGGTCGTCGACAATTTTGGAAGTATAGGGCAAGAGATTGCTCACCCAAGCCTGTGATTGGCCATATTGTTTGAAATCCACAAAAGAACCTACCAACGGAAAAGAAGCCTGATTGGCCGTCATGCCCGTCAAACGCTGTGTACCACGAACCGATGGCGGAATTTCCTGGCCCAGCATCTCACGCAGCTTGGGCTTATAATCAAACAATTCCTGTTGCGAAGGAGCACCATTTTGGAACATATAAATCACCCTCTTCGCCTTAGGGGCAAAATGTGGAATCCCTGGCGCCAAGCCGTCCTCCTCCAACCCTTTCCCATTCAACAGATCCGGCATTAACAATGACCCCAAAGCCACGCCGCCAATCCCCAGGCTCATGGTGGATAGGAAACGTCTCCTATTAAAATTAAACCCGTGTTCTAAGATTTCCTTTTCCATATTCTTGAGCTATTAGCTGCTAGCTTTTAGCTATTAGCTTTTTTGTTTGCTATCACGATTCTTGCCATTTTCAATCCAATGTTATTACTCAGTTAACCGAAGCTACAGGCTAATAGCTAATAGCTTATAGCCAACAGCTCCCTCACGACTTCGTTATCGTCTCTTCCAAATTATAAATCGTCGAAATCACCCGCATTAATGATGCCAATGTCTTCTTATCCAGGTTCTTTATCATTGGATACTCTCCCACTGCGATCATTTTTTCTGCGGTTTGAGGTTTGATGATTTTGAGCTGCTGGTTGTAATAACTGGTCAAAACTTCCAGTTCCTTTTCATTGGGCGTGCGGCATACAATGAGCCTAAATGCTTTGCTCAGCTTTTCCTTACTGTCAGATTTTTCTTGTAAAAGCTTGGTCGCCAGCACTCTCGACGCTTCCAATACTGCCGGATCGTTCATCATTACCAATGCCTGCAAGGGGGTATTGGTTTTCAACCGTTTCACCTCACACAAATCCCTGTTACTGGCATCAAAAATGCTCATTGTCGGTGGCGGCACCGTCCTTTTTATCAATGTGTACATTCCTCTCCTGTAAAGACTTGCACCATGATCCTGGTTGTAAACCGAAAGCAATCCCCGGCCTGAGGTAGCTCCTTCCCAAAGCCCGGCCGGCTGATAGGGCTTGACACTGGGCCCGCCAATGGTTTTATTAAGCAGGCCGCTGCTTGCCAGTACCAGATCCTTAATGTATTCAGCATGAATGCGATAGCGCGGGCCTCTTGCCAAAAGAATGTTATCAGGATCCACCCCAAGTTTCTCTTTTGTCACGATCGCAGATTGACGGTAGGTAGCGGAGGTAACCATTTGTGTTACCAATCGCTTGATATCCCAGTTATGTTCCATAAAATCAACCGCCAGCCAGTCCAGCAATGCAGGATGGCTTGGCAATTCACCCTGCATACCAAAATCGCCGGATGTCTTCACAATCCCTTTTCCAAAGAATTCCTGCCATAAAATATTCACGTAAACCCTTGCAGTCAATGGATTCTTTTTGTCAAAAAGCCATTTGGAAAGTCCGAGGCGGTTTTTAGGGTATTTGCTATCAAAAGGCAAAATCGAGGATGGTGTTCCAGGCTGCACTTCATCCCCTAAGGCGTCATAAACCCCTCTTTTTAGAATGTAAGTTTTCCTTGTGGTATCCAGGTCGCCCATGACAGAAACGATCAGTCGGTTGGTGTCAGGCTTGTTTACAAACGTCAGGATATTCTTGACATCGTCATTGCTGATCTCCATCAACGGTTTCTTCGCATAGGTCTCCGGACCACCAATAACCGATTCAATCCCAACTTCTTTGACGTTATTAAAAAAGGCGAACATCTGATAATATTCCTTTTGGGAAAATGGATCGTATTTATGATCGTGGCAATGGGCACATTCCAACGTGACGCCCAGAAGCCCTTTCCCGAACAGGTCATTACGGTCCGTCACATACATCGTTCTGTATTCCTCAGGGATGACCCCACCCTCTTCAGTAATCTTATGGTTCCGGTTGAAACCGGTTGCCAACAGCTGTTCCTTTGTCGAGTTAGGCAGCAGATCACCTGCGATTTGCCAGGTTACAAAATCATTATAATGCATGTTTTTGTTGAAAGCATGGATCACCCAATCCCTCCAGGGCCATTGGGTACGATAACCATCATCCTGATATCCATGCGAATCGGCATATCGGGCCAAGTCCAGCCAGTGAATCGCCATTTTCTCGCCATAAGCTGGATTTTGCAAAAGCTGATCAACCATTTTCTTGTAGGCATCAGCACTATTATCAGCCAGGAAATCGTCCATCATTTTTAAAGTGGGCGGCAATCCGGTCAGGTCAAGGCTCAGGCGTTTCAATAACCGCTCTTTGTCAGCTTCTTCATTTGGTTTCAGACCTTTTTGCTCTTGTTTTTGAAGAATGAAACGGTCAATTTCGTTTCTTGGCCATTTCTCGTCATCCACTTCCGGAAGGGCTGGTTTCTTTGGAGCCACAAACGCCCAATGTTTTTCATATTTCGCGCCTTGCTTGATCCACTTCTCGATCAGGTCTACTTCCCGCTGGCTAAGTTTCAGGTTGGATGCGGGGGGAGGCATTTTAAGTGACGTATCTTCGGTCGCAATTCGAATGTATGCCTGTGAAAGCTCCGGCTTGCCTGCCACAAGGGCATGGGCTTTTGGATTTTCCTGTAATGCTTTGAAAGCGCTTTCCGCAACATCCAGTCTCAATCCGGCTTCCCGTTTATTGGCATCCGGCCCATGGCAGGCCAGGCATTTATCGGAAAGGATTGGCCTGATATCAAAATTGTAGCTGACTAGTTCGGGTAGCTTTTCTTCAGCAGGCTGACCCGAAGGGGTTTGGTTACAGGATTGAAAAATCAATGCGACACAAGCCCAGAAAGAGGCAAAGGCAAATATTAACTTAAAATTCATGATACGGTTCAGGATTCAGTGTACTCTTTATCGTCAATATAAATAATTAACTAAAAAAATGTACATTTATTGATGCAATAATGCACATTTCCTGTTTATTAACTATCCTGTTCTATACTGTTCCTACCAAATTCTAACATTAAATCCTGATGAAACAACGAGTCCTTTTATCGATTTTACTGACCATAGTTGTCCTAACAAGCTTTGCCCCTGCCAAAATCGGGGTTTTTGAAAAGAGCGCGGATATCGGCAAGCCAAAATTGGAAGGCTCTTCCCGATATGACGCAGCGACAAAATCATATATCCTGAAAGGTGCCGGTTATAATATCTGGTTTGAAAGGGATGAATTTCAATACTTGTTCCGCGAAATGACCGGCGATTTTACGGTAACCGCAGATTTTGAGCTGACCGGAAAAGGTACCGACGCACACCGGAAAGTAGGTTGGATGGTGAGAGAATCCACTGACGGGGACGCATCGCATTTGAGTGCAGTAGTCCATGGCGACGGACTTACTGTTTTGCAATGGCGGGTTGCCAAAGGGGAGAAAATGCGAGATCCGGAAGATGAGATTTTCAGCAAAGAAAAGAATATTCAAACCGCACAGGTGGAGCGAAAAGGGACTGAATATACCATGAGAGCAGCTGCCAAAGGCGCTCCCTTACAGACTGTTGGCGCGCATGAAATGAAGAATTTGACGGATAAGGTGCTCGTCGGTCTTTTTATTTGCTCCCATAATCCCGAAGTCGTGGAAGAAGGCCGCGTTACAAATGTACAAATCGTACAAGGCAAGAAATAGGCTGAAAGCTATGGGACTAAGAACCTACATCAGAGAAAACTTCATACTGGACATTAAGCCCTATAAACCAAAGCACTTGAGTAGGCCTGAGAAGATGCTTGAAATCGTTTCTGCGTGGAAAGGATTAGAGCTGATTATTGAAGATATTATCAATCAATTCGATCTTAAAAAGGACCGGTGCATTGAGTTTGGCGTAGAGTTTGGGTATTCGTCAGTCGTATTTTCGAATTATTTCAAATCCGTAACCGGCGTCGACACATTTGAGGGAGACGAGCATACCATCAATAAAAGTGAGCATTTCGCTGAAACCAGCGCCCAGCTTGCCGTATATCCCAATATCGAATTAATCAAATCGGATTATAAAGACTGGATTGCACAGGATAACTCACGATATAACCTGGCCCATGTGGACATTGTCCACAATTACGAGGAAACCTATGAGTGTGGATTATGGGCAGCCAAGCATAGCGACTGTACGATTTTTCACGATACCGAAAGCTTTCCGGCTGTCAGGCAGGCAGTGAAAGATCTTGCCAAAGCCACAGGGCAAAAGCTTTATAACTACCCTCAGCATTTTGGTTTGGGGATCCTGGTCAATCAATAAGATCGGTGAAGCTGCTGTAAATCTCTACAACAGAACGGAAATTTCATCCTCAATATCTCTTCCTCTTGCCTGATGTTTGACAACCGCATTTCCGGTAAACAGGATGACCAAGCCGCCCATTACACAAAAGGCCATCGTTCCAGCCATTGGCATGGCCGTTTGGTTATGAAGAAAACTAACTACGCCGGAAAGCAAAGCACCTGTACCCATCCGCCAGCTGCCCAGCAATGCCGAGGCACTTCCAGTGTGTTTCCTGAACGGCGCTAACGACAGTGCAGAAGTATTGGGGCCTGTCAACCCTTGTCCCGTCAGAAAGAGGAACATCATTCCGATCAGGCACAGCAAACCAAACCAGTTGTTGTAAATACCCAGAATCAGGATTATACCTAATACGCTTTGATAAATCAGCGTTGCTTTAATAATCTGCTCACTCTTAAACCTCCTGAGCAGCAAATGGTTAAGCTGCGTCGAGCCAATCATAGCAAAAGCCAGAAATGCAAAAATCCATCCGTATTGTTGTTCTGTAACATGATAAATGTTCATAAAAACATCAGAAGATCCGGCGATGTAGGCAAAAGTAGCAGCATTGGCAAGCCCGCCGGCGAACGTGTAAATGGCAAATTGCGGCTGCCTGATGACCGTTGCATATCCATTTAGCACAGCTTTTGGACGCAATGAAACTGAGTTGTCAGGTTCCTTGCCGGTGGGCAGAAAAAAATAAACTGCAACAACGATAAGACTCACGATCCCTGCCAGGATAATGAAGACCCACTGCCATGCCATATTAGATGTAACATATCCGCCTACTGTTGGCGCTATCATCGGGGAAACGGCTATAACCAGCGTAATAGACGAAAACGCTTCTGCCCTTCTTTCGACTGGGAAAAGATCGCTTACAAGTGCCTGAGAAGCCACCATACCTGCACAACCACCTATGGCCTGCAAAAAGCGCATACCAATAAGCGCATCGACAGAGGAAGTGAGCGAACAGCCGAAAGAGGCGATAATGTAAACGACAAGTCCAGTGTATAAAGGTTTTTTTCGTCCAAAACGATCAACCAGCGGGCCGTATAACATTTGCCCGAAACAAATTCCAATAAAATAACTGGTTAAGGAAAGTTGAACCTTATCAATCGTCGTGTGAAGGTCTGCGGCGATCCTTGGAAAACCCGGCAGATACATATCAATGGAAAACGGACTAACGGTCGCCAATGATCCTAAAATCAGAATAAGGTAAAAGTATTGCTTGTGACTCATGGCCTAAAAGTATTAAATTCTTAACCGGCATCGATCCGATTTAAGTTCCTACGATTCCTGCGTCATTAGTTCTGACCACCTTCTTTATACGAATATCTATCTATAAGCGCAAAAAAAATCCCGGCTGATGTGGCCGGGATTTTTCAATGCATTAAGGTCAGATTATTTATTATCTGTTTTATCCTTCACATCCTCTTTCAATTCTTTTGCTTCTTTTTTGGTTGCTTTATAAGCTTTTTTTGTGCCTTTTTTAGTTGCGTCGTACGCTTTCTCAGTACCATCCGCTACTTTGTTTGCACCTTTTTTTGCTCCGTCAGCAACAGCTTCTGCGCCTTCTTCGGTTTTTTCACCTACGATCTTGGCGTCTTTTTTAATCTCCTTACCTGCTTTTTTCCCGGCAGCTTTCGTTTCGCTTACCGCTTTCTCTCCCTTAGTCTGATCTGCATCCTGAGCAAACGCGGCTGTTGACAATCCTATTACCAATGCAGCCAGAACAAATACTTTTTTCATGATTTCCTGTTTTGTTGAAATAATTGCCGGGATGTTTAGAAGGTTAATCCGTTCTCATGTCCCCGACGGTTTCTTGTTCAACAAAAATCATTCCCTTAATCCATCTCCAAAATTATTTGTCCAATCTGTAGCTTGATGTCCGGGATTATATTTTTTGCAACATCCCAAACTATGAGGTAGTTAACCCCCATATAATCGTGAATAATCTATCTCTCATGCCCGCCATATTTTTCCAGGCAATGTTGTTCCAGGATAATTTAACGTCAACAGGGATTTTCTTGGTCGCCTCTCCAATAATCTCAAGACTCCTCACCACCGCTCTTTTCATAACTTCATCTTGAAGGAAATTATCTCTGAGAGTTTCTTCGGTTATCGCCAAGCTGATGAACTCGCACTCAATTAAAATATGGCGTAGGTATTCAACGTATTCCTTAGACATATTCAACATTTCTTAAAATATGTGGCCCAATAAAAGGACTTAACCCCTTTAGTGAACAATGTCCAAATTCCTTCCCTGAAAAGCTGATTCGAGAAAGTCACATGTGTTGATACAATTGTTATACGTTTCCCGGTCGTCTTCAAAATCAATTAAGATATCAATATCGCTTTCTTCATTCATTGTGTCCCGCTGCGCAGAGCCGAACAAACCCAACTTGGATACTCCCCAAGCCTGCAACTGTGGTTTAGAAGATAATAAGATTTGTTTTATGACTGATTTGTGAAGCATTGAGAGTTCCCTATGATATTTTGTATTTGTAAAAATAATGATTGCAGTCCTTATTAAACAAAAAAAAGGTGCTCAAACAAAATGTCGAGCACCTTTACTCACGTTTTTAGTATCTAATTCAAAACCTTCGCAGCTTGATAAGAGGCAAACACTTTATCACCCTTATCTGCTGCCTTTACCGTCGAGGCTTTAGCGGTCACAGTTTGATTGGTTTTTTTCACATCTAAGCTATGAGCATCTGATTTGTCAACGGCAATGTGCGGGGCAATTACCAGTGAAACGATGGACATAAGCTTAATTAAAATGTTCATGGAAGGACCTGAAGTATCTTTGAAAGGATCACCAACTGTATCACCAGTTACCGCAGCCTTGTGGGGTTCAGATTTTTTGTAAAACGTCTCCCCGTTGATCACAGCACCCTTTTCAAACGATTTTTTTGCATTATCCCAAGCACCGCCCGCATTGTTTTGGAAAATACCCATTAATACGCCTGAAACGGTAACCCCGGCAAGCGTGCCGCCAAGTACCTCAGGTCCAAAAAGGAAACCTACCAGTACAGGCACTATCAATGCAATTAAACCGGGCGCAACCATTTCTTTGATTGAAGCTTGGGTAGAAATCGCAACGCATTTGTCATATTCAGGCTTTGCAGTACCTTCCATAATGCCCGGAATCTCGCGGAATTGCCTCCGTACTTCCTCTACCATTTTCATCGCTGCGCGCCCCACAGCTGCAATAGCTAGGGATGAAAATATAAATGGAATCATGGCGCCGACAAATAACCCCGCCAGCACATTCGCTTTATAAATATCAATAGAATTAATTCCTGCTACCCCGCAAAATGCTGCAAAAAGCGCTAGTGAGGTCAGTGCCGCAGATGCGATAGCAAAACCTTTTCCCGTGGCCGCAGTGGTGTTACCAACCGCGTCCAGGATGTCCGTCCGTCCACGCACTTCTTCGGGCAAATGTGCCATTTCAGCAATACCACCTGCATTATCCGCAATAGGACCAAATGCATCAATCGCTAATTGCATCGCGGTTGTTGCCATCATCCCCGCAGCTGCAATAGCTACACCATACAATCCTGCAAATTCATAGCTGATATAAATTCCGGCGGCCAAGACCAACGTTGGAATTACGGTAGATTCCATACCCACCGAAAGTCCGCCGATAATATTGGTAGCATGACCTGTGGAAGATTGATTTACAATCGATTGCACCGGGCGCTTGCCCATTGCAGTATAATACTCAGTCACCATTGACATAATCGCGCCAACAATAGAGCCCAGCAAAATAGCGAGATAAACGTCCATTGCATTAAAGTCAACACCACGGATTGTCAGATTACCTTCCGGCAACATCCACATGGTTAACGGATAACTCACGATGAGCACAATGATGACGGAAGCATAATTACCACGATTCAACGCGCCCTGAACATTGCCGTTGTCATCGCTGACACGAACAAGCAGCATTCCGATAATCGAAGCGATCAGGCCCATTCCGGCAATCACCATGGGCAAAAGAATTGGTGAAATACCGCCAAAATTATCCACTCCCTCTGCAACAATCTCACGTCCTAAAACCATCGTAGCCAGGATCGTCGCCACATAAGAGCCAAACAAATCGGCTCCCATACCTGCCACGTCACCTACGTTATCACCTACGTTATCCGCAATGGTAGCAGGGTTTCTCGGATCATCTTCGGGAATCCCAGCTTCCACCTTACCCACAAGGTCGGCACCAACATCAGCCGCTTTAGTGTAAATGCCACCCCCAACACGTGCAAAAAGCGCAATGGATTCGGCACCGAGCGAAAAACCGGCCAACACTTCAAGCACCTTTTCCATACCCAGGCCATTCACATCGGCAGGATCTACAAAAACGGAATAGAGAATAATGAAAAGACCTCCGAGACCAATTACGGCCAGACTGGCAACGCCAATACCCATCACTGAACCTCCTGTGAAAGAAACTTCCAATGCTTTGGTGAGGCTGGTACGTGCTGCCTGGGTCGTGCGAACATTCGACTTTGTCGCAATATTCATCCCTACATAACCAGCGAAAGCGGAAATAAAAGCACCGACCAAAAACGATATACCAATGAAGGCACTTGAATTCGCAACCAGCGTGCCTGAATAACCTAATAAAATGCTTACAATGATACCAAAGACAATGAGTACACGCCATTCGGCTTTTAGGAAGGCGAGGGCGCCGTCAGCGATTGCATCCGCTATTTCTTTCATTTCAGGACTCCCTGCATCCTGTTTGACGACCCAGCCTCTTTTAAAGAACATAACCAGCAGGCCAATAAGACCTAATGCCGGCACTAAATAGGTAATGTTACTCATGCGCGTTACAGTATTTGGTTAAAGGTTTTATAATTCCGTAAATATAGAGAATGACACCTCATAACAAAATCGCAAAAGCCTTATTTTTGATTAATTCGTATAGATTTTATGAAATTTTGTAGACAAACATTGAGGTGTTGCGATCAAAAACTAGTCATTTCTACGGTTTGATCGCAGCACAGAAAGCAAGGCGTAAGATATGATAAAACTCAGCCCGCCAAAGAGAACTGCGAGTAATGTCCCGCCCAGAAAATATTGTACGAAATTGACATGAATCGATTCCAATGTGAGGTCCTTCACCGAGGTTAGCTGGACCCCGTTTCTGTAAAATAACCCTCCGAATTGATAGCTTCCGAAAATGATAAAGGGGATCATTGGGGGAATGCTGATGTTGGCCGCAGTAAGGAAAAGTACTTTATTCATTTTAAAATAAATCGAAAGCGGGATCCCAATAAGCAATTGAAAACCCCAGATTGGCAGTACACCCATAAAAAAGCCGAATGCGATAGATTTAGCTTTAATCATATTAGACTCTTCTGGTTTGATGGCTTCGTGCAGAATAAACTTCCACAAACCCTTCTTGCGTAGATCAATCCAAAGCCGTTTAGGAAGGTAATACAGGAGTGTCAGGATGACCAGCCAGGTATTCAGAATGCTGATCCTTGTGAAATCGCGCCACGGCCGAAAATGACTTACGCGCTCTTTCTTATCATAAATGACATTGATATTTACCGGAATTATAGGCACATTTTTCCAGGCCAGCTTCACGATCACCTCGATTTCAGTCTCGAATTTAGTGGTGAATAACTTTGTGGTTTTTAAAGGTTCCAATGGATACAGCCGGTAACCAGTTTGAGTATCGGGTAACGTAATGCCCGTTTCGAATTTGAACCAAAAATTGGAGAATTTATTTCCAAATGAGCTTTTTCCGGGAACGCCCTCCTGCTCCATATTGCGGGAGCCCATCAGCACAGCACCCGGGTTCCGAAGGGCAGCTTCAATAAAAACCGGAATGTCAGACGCCAGATGCTGCCCGTCTGAGTCGATTGTAATGGCATTTTTATAGCCGAGTTTGATGGCCTCCAGAAACCCTCTCCGAAGTGAATACCCCTTACCGCGGTTTTCACTATTATTCAAAACCATCAATTTCAGACCATATGAAGCCAGCGTATAAACACTTTCGTCCGTGGAGCCGTCATTGACCACGATAATGGTTTCCTTATCAGCGAATTGCAATACACTGTCAATAACCCTTCGAAGCGTATTTTGGTTATTGTAGGTTGGAATTATAATGCAGCACTGAATATCTGAGAGGGTCATGAAAAGGGGTGGACTGTTTGCCTGGATTTAAATGTGTCCGTTTTAGTATCACGAGATAGCTTGCGAACTAATGATATGTTGCTTGCAGCTTGAAAAAAACAACGTCAGCCGAATAGCCGGTAGCAACCACTTCAAGCCTTTCCAGCTGTTTGAACGAGATTTTTATATTGAAAGATTTCGTCTTATCAGGATTGAGTATTTCCAAAAATTTGCATGTTTTGATGGCATTTAACCTAGGATCTCGCTGCAGATGGTTTTGCATGACCGCTTTAACCATTTGTAACAGGATTACGCCGGGAGTGACGGGCGATCCGGGGAAATGCCCTTTGTAAATAGGGTGTGTCGCGTTAATACTGACTTCTGAAACGATCTCTCCGTCGGCCCGGTCCATTTTGAGGATAGAAAATAAGTCGTTTTCCAGCATTTTGGAATAATGTTTCTTACAAATTCAGAAATAGGCCATCATTGATCTTTTGATTGAATTTTTCATTCTGAAACTTCATAATGCTTTTGTCGCCTCCTTTTTCAAAAAAGGAAAGCTCCTTCAATCTTGATGACTGTCTAGAGAAAACCATTGATATTTTTGAATATATATTTTTTAATCGTCGGTTTACCGGCGTCAATACCACCATCACCTCATCATCATTTTCCAGACAGCTTAATGAAAAAGCCTTATTCTGCTGAAAATCACCATTAACCAATCCGATCATCAACTCTTTGATCTGTGCAGCCATTCTTCGGGCCTGTCCTACATTTTTTTCCTTACCCCCCTCTTGAATCCTTAATTCATCACCGTTAATTAATATCACATACCGAACAGGCTCTTTCTGTTCCCAGCGCATTTTATCCTTTTTTGCATAAAAAAAAGCACCCTCTGATCGCTTAGGATCTTTGAGAACTGCTAAATGCTTTTCCTCACTAAATGATGCCTGAATGGAGGTTGTCGCCTGGGAAGTTTTCCGTAGCTCGGCGAGTATCTTTTCAGGATTTGCAACTGGCTTGAAGGATTGGGCCGCCAAATGCAAACTCAGAAAAACAAAAAGAAGGATGATCTCTAATTTAATTTTGATCATAAGGCTCTTTTTGAATCAGTTGATGTAGGGGAACTATCTTGACGCCTTTTTGCAGACAATGCTCAATAACATCTTCCAGCGAATCGGCGGTCACTTTGAGGTGATCATGTAACAAAACAATGTCCCTAGATTTTAATTCTGAAATAATCTTATTGATGATCTTGTATTTACTTTTTGCCCGCGTATCCAGGCTCCTCAGGGACCAGCCTATCGGAGTTAGTTGCAAATCATTCAAAACGGACGCATATCTCGGGTTAGTCACCCCAAACGGTGGGCGGAAAAATAATGGCGTTTTGCCGATCACATCCCTGATCACTTCATTGCAATGCGCCAGGTCACCTTTTAGCTTTTTACTTGAAAAGAAACCTATTAAGTGATGGTGACTGAATGAATGATTCCCGATGGTGTGACCATCATTGTGTATCTGCTTTAATATATCGGGGTAAAGGGCCGCATTTTTACCAATTACAAAAAAGGCCGCCTTGATGTTCTTTTGCTTTAAAACTTCAAGAATCCTGGGCGTTGTATTTGGGTTTGGCCCATCATCAAAAGTAAGCGCAATGGATTTGGTTTTTCCCTGATTGATGGATTTCAGGAAATAGTTGGCCTGTATCTTGAATGAGCCATATGCCGTCACGCCAAGATATAGCAGGATGATTAAGATCGAAACCGGCAATAGAAAATCCGTCTCCCAAAAAATAATTCCGCTCAGGGCAAGAACGGTGATAGAGACAAATGTGACAAGGTTATGCTTCAATGGCTTGAAGGAGCGTTAACCCCAGGTTACTTTTGATTAATGCATTACAAATCAGCACATTTCTGATCGACTTATCCTGCTGCATCCGGTCGACCGCGTAATGTAGAGCAAATGCGGATGCCGTTGGATATATGCCTGACAAATTTTTGTAGTCCAAGCTTTTATCAGGATCAACACCTGCAATAGTCAGATCATTTGAAATATTTCCAGCAAATAAAACCAAGTCTAGTGCGTCTGCATTGGTTTCATTTTCAGCAAGCAAAGCCAAAATGGTATCCGGAATACTATTAACCAGACCGAAAGTGGCAACATCTTTAATCTGCGCCAAGGTTCCCGATTTCTCTTTACTGGATAGTAAAAAAAACGATGCCGCGGATGTAAGTGGAGATCTAGGATAGACATTCAAGTGGCATGATATCTCTGTCAGGATTTCAATATATTCGTCCGCTGCGCCTGCCAGAATATCGTTTTCACCTTCCGTTAGAAGCAACATGGCGTCCTGTAATGCATGCTCAAATGACAGCGAATTCTGCGTATGCGTCATGTTGTAGCCATGGTTTCCGATACTCAGGGAAATCTGGCCAGCCATTGTATTATGCGTCGACTGGATGAATGAGGTTGGCGGGAGCAATCCTTCAATTGTGATGGAATGGTTTAGAAATTTTTCTGTATCCTGCAAACAACCCAATCCTGTTCCAACCACAATTGCATCCGGTTGCTCGACCCCAGCCTGTTCGAGGCAATCTTTGGAACAAGCCACCGACATTCGCAGGATTTTGCTCATCCGGCGCAATAACCCCGCTTCGATAAAACGCTTATAGTCAGGGCTAATCAATATTGATTCCGCAGCTAGTGGCACGATCATACCCGAGAAACCCGCATTCTGAAATGTTGGCTGATGGGAGATCGTGGATGCGGCGGATATATAAAACACGGATTGATTTTTATAAGTGATCTGTAAAGACCAATGATGAATTATTTCCTCCAAAACCAAAGGAATTGGAAAGAACAGTATGAACCGATTGTCCCTTTTTAAGATCAGTAACTGGTACTAAACCCGTTTCGAAGATCACATCCTTGAAATTTAGATTGGAATAAATAAGTTGATTTTGAATAGACAACACCGAAAAAACTGCTTCGATGGCCCCAGCCGCAGCCAGGGTATGCCCCGTAAAGGCTTTTGTAGAACTGAATGGCGGAACGTAATCTCCAAAAACGTTCTTCAAAGCAACAGATTCTGATAGGTCGTTATTTTTCGTGCCTGTTCCGTGCGCATTTACATAAGAAATCTCGTTGAGCGACTTTCCAGATTTTTTAATGGCATTTTTAATGGCAAGGGTCGCGCCGGTTCCCTCGGGCGAGGATGCTGTCTGGTGATAGGCATCCGCCGCATTCGCCCAGCCGCTTACATGGCAAATGGTTCTGTTTCCTGAAAATTCAATGCTCTTTTCACTTTCAAGCAATAAGAAAGCGGCTCCTTCCCCTAGATTCAACCCACTTCTCGATTCATCGAAAGGTCTGCACCATTGATCGTCGTAGATCATCAAGGAGTGGAAACCATCTATTGTAAATTTGGTTAAGGCATCAGATCCGCCTACCAAAACCCGGTCCAGTCTGCCCTGAAGCAGTAACCTGGCACCCAGCATGATTGCATTGGCACTGGATGAACAAGCCGTGGAAAGTGTGTTAATGTATCCGGAAATCCCCAATTCAGCAGCGATGCGCTCAGTAGTGCTGCCGCTATCATGGGTTTTTAAAAGCCTAAAATTGGGATCTGATTGTGCGAGATAATCTTTATAGAAAACCTCGGTGCGGTCCATCCCGCCAACCGAAGTGGCCGAAATAATGCCAGTGCGGATCTTTTCTGAGTGCTTGTTTTGTCCCCAGGCTTCCCTGGCAGCTTTTAAACCTAGTAATGAAGTTCTGGAGATATTCCCGGCGCCGACAGAGAGTGTATTTTTGAGATCGGTATTGGACACTTTCACTTCCCCTACCAATAAGTCACGCCCGGCATCCAGAAACGCGACCTGACCAATTCCGGTACGGCTTTCATTCAATGCATTGAGATTTTCCTCAACCGTCAATCCAATCGCAGAAACTATACCAATACCGGTTATTCGAACGCCCATTGAAAACAGTTGATCAGCTTTTTCTTTTGCGGATATACTCAGCCATCGTATCGATGGATTTGAAAGCTTCCTTACCCTCATCCGGATTGGTAACCTGGATGCCGTGGTACTTTTCAAGCAAAACGATCAGTTCGAGGGCATCGATAGAATCCAGGCCCAAACCGCTATCGTTGAATAGCAAAACATCATCTGCAATGTCAGCAGGCGTAATTTCTTCCAGGTTCAGTTGCTCTATGATTTGTTTTTTCAAATCTTCTTTTAAGGTATCCATCAGCGTTTGATTGAGCGTCAACTAATTGGTGATTCTTTCTGGCCAGCCACTTTCATTAAGTTCTCGTGATTGAATTGCAGCGCATTCGAGGCTTCCTTTTCAACCAGAAAAAGAAATGCATCAATCTCGTTCCCTAAAATTTCAAGCCATCCGCAAAGTGCAGCTTTCGAGCTGCCTGACAGTAAAATCTGTGTGTAATTGAGGAAAAAGTCAGGTACGAAGTTAGGTAAAACGGCAAACATATTCTCACCATACCATTTGTTCAGGATCGCTATCTCGCCTAATACAATGTTGGGTAAAGTATAAACAAATAGGGAAGGGCTAGGCGAACCATTTTTTTCATAAGAATTAATAAAACGCTGATCCGTTGCGGCGCTGGCCGATTTGTTTGCGAAAATTAATGCTATCTCATCGTCGCCATAATTGGTAACTATGCCAGGTTTCGCGCGTTTAATGAGTTCTGATGCCAGAAAGCCTGCCTGTGAGAGCATATCCATTTTATAAAATTTTGGATAAACAAACTCCTGTTCTTTGTAGATCTGCTTAAACCACGCATCTTCCGAATCGATGTCCCGTTTTGAAATGATCTCTCCATCAACATAGCAGGTATCCTTGGTCAAATGGCAATATGCGGTAATAAAACTCATAAATTCCTGATCATCAAAGAGGCATTCCCGCCGCCAAAGCCAGAAGCCGTTTTCAGGATGGTCTGCAAGCTTTTCACTTCATTTTTTTCTATCACATTAATTAATTTAGATGTGCCTGGCTTCGCAAAACCTTTGCTTTTTAATAAAGTGGCATTCCGAATCATTTGCATGGAAGCAGCAGTTTCAATTACGCCCGCAGCGCCGAGCGTGTGTCCAAAATACCCTTTGAAACTATTGAGTGGAATATGGCTGAGCTCTGCGCGATCAAAAGCAATGGCCTCCATTTCATCATTATAAACAGTCGCTGTACCATGTGCTGACACAAAGTCTATTTCACCTTTATCGACTTTATTCATTTGCAAGGTCTTCGTAACACTTCTGAAAAGGCCCTCCCCTGTCCTGGAAGGCCCGGAAATATGGTTCGCATCGTTGGCGCTGGTACCTGTCAACAATTGCAGCGGTTGCTTATGAAATATCTCTTTTGAAGCTGAAACCACCACCGCACCGCAGCCTTCGCCAAGCGTGATCCCGTTTCTGGTAGTGTCAAATGGTACACAAGGCTGGTTGCTGATTGCAAAGAGACATTGAAACCCATATAAGACAAAATCCGAAATGATGTCGCAGCCGACCACGATTACATTATCATAGATTTTTTCCCGAATGAAATTACCTGCAGTATTGATCGCTAAAACGCCGGAAATGCAAGCATTGGAAATAACAACGGGTTGATTCGCCAATCCAAATTGTTGAACAATAGCTGAAACGCAACTTTCAAACTGGTCAGTTACATTGCTATACAATGCTCCTTTCGTGGAACTGAGGATAACAAGAGTCTTTTTGGATCCAAATACTTGCGGATCAATTTGCTGCTGAATCTCAGAAAGCGCTTTGACAACCAATTGGTGAAACCTGTTTTGGCCGGAAAGGCTAAGGATTTTAGATAAGTAAATATTCTCCTGATTGTATCCCACATCCTCAACCAGCGTAATCCCCGATTGATCATCAGAAAGAGCAAGCCAATTCTCCTCGGCAGTTTCTCCCAATGGGCTTACGATCACTTCCGCGCCAATATAGGTCATGTCAAACCTCATTATCTACTTTCCATTGTCTGTAAAATTCCGGCGTGATCAATTCCAGCACCCTCGTTTCTTTATCCAGAAAAACCTGCATTGTTTTTCCCACCGCACACAATTCCCTGGTTGTCATATTGACTACCTCATATTCAAACTGAATTTTAGCGGATTTTGCAGGAACGTAGCGTGTGATCACTTTTATCACCTGACCATAAAACACGGGCGCCTTATGGTCAATCTCCGATTTCACGATTGGCGTGAAATAGCCTCTGTCAAAAATTTTCAGATATTCCAATCCATATGCCCTTCCAAATGCCTCCCGACCGTCTTCAAAAAATTTGAGGTAATTCCCATGCCAGACTACACCCATGGCATCAGTCTCACTAAATCGTATATCTATCTCGATTTCCGACGCAATCATACTTTTCCATGTTAGGGGTTATCCGGCAACTACAATCTTCAATTCACATCCGAGCAATATACGCCCTTCCAGGAAACTTTCCCCTTTAAGAAGGTAAATATTTCCCAATTGATGGGTCGGGAATACGACCGTCTGGATTGTTGCATTTACGGGAGGAAGTTCAAAAACTTCCAGCCTTCCGATCGACCCGATGAAGCCGATTTTAGGTGCTCCGGCCGCCTCCCTGTCCAGATATCCGAACGCAGCCGCACAGGTTTGCGCAATGTTTTCAATCAGCCCGGTTTCCTGCAAAAACCCGTTCTCTACCAATACATTATCAGATAAAATAGCAAAATCCGACTCGAACCTTTCCCTGGTTGCATTGATCAGGTTGTCAATCATCACAAAAGGCGCGCGGTGTGGAATGTATTGGGTGATAGCTTCCCTGGTGATGAGCATCAATTGAAGAAATTGAAATAATTAAACCATTGTTCCGGATATTTCCTCACTTTTCGTTCCAGCTCAGCGACATATAACCGCGCGATTTCCTCAGGCTTCATTTTTTCGGTAATGGGTAAAGTCGAACTTAAATGATAGCTGTATTTGCCATCTTTTGCAGCAAACACAAACGTGACAGGCGCATCAAATTTCGAAGCGATCACAAAAGGACCATAAGGAAATTTGGCCTTTTTACCTAGAAAATCAAGCTCGATGAATTTGGCACCGTCGATATAGCGATCCGAATGAATGGCCACAAACTCATTATTGATAAGTGCATTGCGGATGGAAATAATATGGGACAAATCATTTTTAATGGCAATTACCTTAAAACGCGATCCGCCGGTTGAAAGATCCATGAATTTCTTGATGCTTTCAACTTCCGCATCCAGCATCACAATGTTGATCGTTGGAGTGATGCGCCCTTTCAGCAAGTTACCTGCCGTTTCCCAGTTTCCAAGATGTGCACTCAGCAATATTCCTCCTTTTCCCCGTTCACGGATATCGATCAGGTATTGTTCATTCTCGAAAATGTGGGTGTAAGCTTTATTCTTTCCAAGTAGGAATGCAGCCCTATCAACAAGGGTTTGGCCGAAAATGTAAAAGTTTTTTCTTACCAACTTTTTGGCGTCGCTGGCCGAAATATGAAGGGCGTTTTGATAAAAATCTAAGAGGGCGTTTTTGGGCTTGGTGGCAAAGAGGAAATAGTAGTAAGTGACAATCCGCAGAAGGAGGTAAGCGAAATTAAGTCCCAGAAAATGGATGAAAAACAGAAAGATTTTATACCCGATCAGGGATCCTCTCGTCTTACCATCCCAACGACTCATTATTTATAGTCCGAGTTTCTTGCGGACAAGCTGAAAGAAGTCGCCGAACGTTGCAATTTCTTTGAAATCTTCACCGGTAAGCTTAACGTTCAGGTTTTCTTCAATCAGTACAACCAGGTCCACATAATCCAGGCTATCCAGGTCCAGGGTATCTTTCAGGTTATTTTCAGGAAGAATCAGGCCCCGGTCCACCTCAAATTCCTCAGATAAAAAATCCCTGGTTTCTTCAACAACTTCTTCCCAACTCATTTTTACGTCGTTAGCATGCATGGCACCAAAATTAGCTTTTTCTTTACCGATAGTTTAAAAATACTTGTAAATTTTGAAATTTAGCTACCCGGCTGTACAATAATTTTAGGTCATTGTATTCCAATGCAGGGTGGCGATTAAGGGATCGTAAAAATACAAAATTTACGGTACTGGAAGTCACCGCTTGAGAAGTTGTAGCCTGTAAGATTTGATTAAATCAGACCCTTTTTAAGATCAAAGTGGAGTTTGTGCCGCCAAATCCGAAGGAGTTGGAAAGGAAGCAATCAATGTTCTGTTCTTTGGTTTGTGGGATGATATTGATCCGGGCCGAGTCCTCGTCAGGGTTCTCAAAGTTGATGTTGGGAGCGATGAATGAGTTTTGCATCATTAGAATGGAGTAAACGATTTCGCTTGCCCCAGCCATCCAACATTCGTGGCCGGTCATGGATTTGGTAGAGCTTACAGGGACTTTTTCACCAAAAACCTCGTAAATCGCCCTTGCCTCGCTACTATCACCCACTGGCGTGGAAGTAGCGTGGGCATTGATATAATCCACATCATCCGTACCTATTCCGGCCTGTTTGAGCGCCATGCGCAAAGATCGCACCTGGCCTTCAATGCTGGGATTGGAAATGTGGTCGCCGTTGGATGAAAAACCATAACCGATCAGCTCAGCCAGGATCGGTGCGCCTCTTATCACTGCTGATTCGTATGACTCCAAAATTACTGTCGCAGCGCCGCCACTTGGGATCAGGCCATCCCGATCCCTATCGAAAGGCCGCGATGCTTTTCCAGGCTCGGATTCGTGGATTGAAAAAGTACCCAACCCGTCAAAGCTGGCCATTGCGGCCGAATTGATCTCCTGAGCACCTCCGCAGATAACCCGTTCCTGCAATCCCTGGCCGATCATCAGATAACCCATCCCAATAGAATGTGAGCCAGATGCACAAGCAGCGCTTAATGTGAAATTGATACCTTTCAGCTTAAAAATGGTCGAAAGGTTCATGTTCACAGTGCTATTCATATTCTGAAATATCGCCCCGCTTCCAATCAGCGTTGTATCGCGCTTTTCCTTCGCCTTGTCTACCGCTTCAACAACCGAAGCTGCGGTACTATCATTGCCATATATGATGCCGGTTTCAGATTTTTCAAGAAAATCAACGTCCAGGCCCGACAATTCTAATGCTTCTCGTGTGGCCATATATGCGTAAAGCGCGGGCTGATGCATTCCCAAACGCTGCCTTCTCGATAAAAAATTTTTAACGTCCGGCTCCTTCACCATGCCTGTGAGGGCGGAGCGAAAACCGAAATCCTTTCTTACCTGATCGAATATGATACCACTTTTACCAGCGTACAAAGATTTTGTCACTTCGTCCAGGTTCTCACCGAGGCAAGAGTAAATGCCTATTCCTGTTATGACAACTCGCTGGCTCATCGGTTATTAATAAATCCCTCCGTTGATGTTAATGACCTCTCCCGTGATGTAAGCCGCCTTATCCGAAACTAAAAAGCTGACCAGATGTGCAACTTCCTCTGCCTTTCCAAAGCGGTTCATCGGGATCATCTGCTTCAATTCCTCCTCGTTCAGATCCTTCGTCATATCACTGGTAATAAAACCAGGCGCTACCGCATTGACTGTGATTTTGCGCTTGGCAACTTCCTGGGCCAATGCTCTTGTAGCCGATATAATTGCTCCCTTTGCTGCCGAATAGTTGGTTTGCCCTGCTACCCCCTTCATCCCAGAAACCGAGGCAATGTTAACAATCCTGCCCGTTCGTTTTCTTAGCATTTGCTGGATTGCATTCTGAGTAACATTAAAAAGTCCTTTCGTCGAAATGTTCATGACATCGTCCCAATCCTTTTCAGGCATCCACATAAACAGCCCGTCTCGGGTAATTCCTGCATTATTTACCAAAACGCTGATCGACTTATCTTCGTTCTTTTCTTTCCATCCATTCAACGCCGCATCCACTTCCGATTTGGTCTGAACATTAAATGGCAGCAACTCGCCGTTTCCACCCGCCGCTTTAATTTCGGCCAGCGTTTCCTCTGCCGCAGCCTGGTTGGACGCGTAATTAACGAGGATATATAATCCGTGATCTTTGGCTAACTGAACTGCAATGGCCCTGCCAAGTCCCCTCGATGCGCCAGTTACCAATGCACAGCTCATAATTGAAATGGAGTTTCTTTGATATACTCGTAAACCGCTGCGATGCTATCGGCCTGCGGAATATCGTCTTTCACGAAGAATGCCAATTTTCTGATCTGCGCATAAACCGATAATGCATTGGGTGATAACCTTTCTTTTTCCTCGGTATCCAGCAGATCGATGGCCTGGCAGATCGCCATGATGTGAATGGACATTACTTGAAATGAGTTTTCCAATACTTGTTTGGCAAGAACTGCACTATTCGTACCCATGCTCACAATGTCCTGATTATCATTGTTATTGGGAATGCTATGCACATAAACCGAATTTGAAAGTGCCTGATTTTCAGCTGTTGTAGACGTTGCAGTAAATTGGACACCTTGAAATCCGAAGTTTAAACCCCAGGTACCCGCATTCAGGAAAGGGGGAAACTTATTATTTAACTTACTGTTCATTAAGAAGTTGAGCTGTCTTTCCATCAGCATCGACAACTTGGTGAGAACAATTTTGACCTTATCCATTTCCAATGAAATGTAATCGCCATGGAAATTACCGCCGTGAAAAACATTGTCATCTTCCGGACTCACAATCGGATTGTCATTGGTCGAATTCAATTCATTTTCAACGACTTCCTGGGCGTATAGCAGCGTATCCAATATCGGTCCTAAAATCTGGGGAACGCAGCGAATTGAATAGTATTCCTGGATTTTCCTTTCAAATTCTTTGCGCTGCATCGCGGTATCGTCTTTGAACAATTCCTCCCGGTTTCGGATCATACCGCTTCCGGCAACGAAATCCCGCATTTGCTGGGCAATGAGCTGCTGGCCTTTATGGTGCTTTACTGCATTCAATTCTTTGGAAAATGAATCATCAAATGCTTCAATCACCTCATTCAGCATGGATGAAGCGGCGACGGCCCATTGAACCAGCCGCTTCCCGTAGACCAGGTTAATCGCCGCCATACCTGTCATGCAGGACGTTCCATTGATCAAACCGAGTCCGTCCCGCAGTTCCATTTTCAATGGCGCGATGTTCTTTTCTGCTAAGACATTTGCCGTTTTTATTCTTACGCCATTTTCGTACACATAGCCTTCTCCAATCAGATTCAATCCTAAATGCGACAGTTGGACCAAGTCACCACTTGCGCCCACGCTACCATGTTCGAAGATCTCTGGCGTAATACCCAGATTCAGAAATGCAACTAATTGTTTAATTACCGCGGTGCTAACACCAGAATTCGCTTGTAAAAATGAATTCAGACGGGCAATCATGACACTTCTTGCGTAAATATCGTTGAGCGGCTTCCCAATCCCGCTGGAATGGCTCCGGATCAGGTTGTATTGCAGGTTACTAAGCTTGTCAGTCTCAATCCGGTATTGCGCCATAGGGCCAAAGCCGGTGTTGATCCCGTATATAATTTTATCTTTGGAAAAATTAGTTAAAAAGGCAAAGGATTTGGATACTTGATTGAGGTCGTCTTCGGCTAAGATAAATTCCTTCTTTTCAAAAGCATACTGCTCGATCTGAGCTAACGAAATACGATTCATTTAGGGATGGCGTAATTTAGTATTGTAAAATAAATCTTTTTTTGCCGTTTTGGCAAACCATAAAACCCGGGTCCAGCCACCGTTCCGACATTGTCTGAATTATACATTTGCTTAATTTTGTATTGCACTCACGTTTTTCGTTTCAATGACCGGAGATTTTTTGTTAAGGCTGAATCAATTTCTTTCCCGTCACAAAACCGCCTTCTTCCTTGGTCTGCTTCTCATTATTATTGCCCTTTTAACCGGCATTGCACGTCTCAGAGTTTCTGAAAGCATTTTTGCTACCTTGCCCAAAGGCAAAAGCTTCGAGGAATTCAACCGGCTGGTAGAGAGTAAAAATATCATTAACCAGATCGTTTTTTCGATTGATATCCCTGCGGAAACCAGCACTGACGATGCCCGCTTCATTGCAGAAGCATTCTCCGACTCGCTAAGCAGGTATACCAAGGGCTACATTAAGAACATCCGTTCCGAAAGGCCAAATGTGCAGGAGGATGTGTATCAATATGTGTACAGCCATTTCCCGCAACTTATCGACTCGGCCTATTACAAACATGTCCAATCCAGGATCAATCCTGACTCCATCCGTTCGTCGGTTGCGTCGGTATACAATCAACTGCTGACGCCCGGCGGCTCATTCCTGAAAAAATTCATTTTAAATGATCCCCTTGGCATTACGGGGCGATATTACCAGGAACTGAATGCCAATAATAACGCGGGCGGGATGGTAATGGACGATGGCCTCATGTTCACGGCCGACCGGAAAAAAGTGCTTGTTTTTGGCTCAACGAGCTATAATTCAGGTGATTCCAATCAAAACGTAGCGCTATTTAACCTGACAGAAGCGTTTCATAAAAAATGGAACCGGCAGCATCGCTACAATCATTTCACATATTTCGGGACCTTTGAAATCTCTGCCCGAAATGCAATTCAGGTGAAACATGATTCCTATTATACCTCTTTTTTTGCGCTGGCGGGCATTTTATTGTTGCTAATCATCTACTACCGCAAATTCCTGATCCCGCTCTACATCATTCTTCCTGGCTTATTTGGCGCCATGTTTGCACTCGGGCTCATTGGGTACATCCGCCCCCAAGTTTCAGGCATTTCACTGGCAACAGGAGCCGTTATTTTTGGTATTCTCCTGGATTATGCATTCCACTTCTTCACACATCTGAGGCACACGCATTCTATTTCGACGGCCATTAAAGAAGTAAGTGCGCCATTGCTAACCGGCAGCTTTACAACTGTCATGGCGTTTAGCGCTTTACATTTTGCAAACTCGACGGTATTGCAGGATTTTGGGTTATTTTCTTCCCTGAGTTTATTGGGCGCAGCATTGTTTACACTCATCGCGTTGCCTATCATCCTGGATGCAACTTCTTTTGATTATAAAAAGATCTCCCATACGGAAAGGCCATTTGAATTTCCGAAAATGCCCGTCAAATGGCGCCCCGCGATACTGGTAGCCGTGGGTTTGCTGACATTGGTATTCCTGTATTTTGCACGTTTTACGGAGTTCGATAGTGGTTTTGAAAACCTGAGCATTCAGGACGATGATCTACGAACCCGGGAAGAAGCGCTTACTGGTATTGATCCAAAAAAAGAAAAAAGAATTTACGTTTTCGCAGCTGATGCGCAGAGAGCCAGGGCTGAGGAGCTCAATTTTGAAGTTTATCAAAAGCTCAGTTCGCTTCAACAAAAAGGATATATCAATAGCTTCATTTCCCCCGGATCATTGCTGGTACCACAAGGACTCAAAAACGAAAGGACAAGGCGCTGGAATAATTTCTGGAACATCACCCGGCGGGATTCCACTTTCCAAACACTCGATAAGGCGGCGGCAGTAAATGGGTTCAACCGGTACGCATTCAACGGTTTCAAACATTGGATCGCCGGGCAAGGAGAAACTTCTGTTTCATTGGATACCCTCTATAAGGAACTCGGGGTGGATAACCTTATCGACTCCAAGGCGTCGGGGACAACATTCATTTCTACGATCATTATAAACCAAAACCAGCTCGCCAATGTAAAAAGTGATTTAAGAAAAATTGCGGGTGTGGAGATTTTTGACCGGGGTGAATTGGCAGGAGAAATGCTGGCTATGGTGAAAGACGACTTTAACTATCTTTTGCTGATTTCGGCCTCCATTGTGTTTTTTACGCTTTTAATCGTGTATGGAAGGATAGAGTTAACATTGTTATCTTTTCTTCCAATGGTGATCAGCTGGATTTGGATATTGGGGATCGCCGTCATTCTTGGGATCAAATTCAACTTTGTCAATGTCATTGTAACCACTTTCATCTTCGGTCTCGGCGACGATTTCAGCATTTTTGTGACGGATGGCTTGCTTAGCAAATACAAGTTTAAAAAAGACACACTCCGCTCCTACCAATCCGCCATTGCATTATCGGCGACAACTACCATTATCGGAACCGGCGTTTTATTTTTTGCCAAACATCCCGCCATCCATTCCATTTCCCTGATCAGCGTGTTGGGCATTGTCTGCATCCTCTTCATTTCCTTTGTTTTTCAGCCAGTTCTTTTTGATTTCTTTGTACAAAACCGGATAGCACGCAAGAAGCCGCCGGTGACCATGCTGCCGTTTCTGATCAGTGTTTCAAGTTTTACTTATTTCCTCTCCGGCTGCCTTTTCCTGCATTCCAAGATGGTAACCATTCTGTTGTTGCCAATCTCGAAGAAAAGGAAGAAGGCAATGATCAACCGATCGCTTTCTTTTTATGCCAAAACAGTGATCTATTCCGGGCCGCATGTGAAGAAGAATTTCTCGGGTATGCAAAATTTGGATATGAATAAGCCCGTCATATTGATTGCCAATCACACTTCTTTTCTGGACATTTTGCTGGCTATAATGCTTCATCCAAAGATTGTTCTAATGGTAAAAGGCTGGGTTTACAATTCTCCCTTTTTCGGCCCCATCATCCGGTTTGCAGGTTATGTATATACCGACGACGGCCCGGAGCAGAACATTGCGAAGGTCCGAAAATTGGTTGAAGACGGTTACTCCGTTTTGGTATTTCCCGAAGGCACCAGGTCTGAGGATGGCAAGATCGCGCGTTTCCATAAAGGCGCTTTTCATCTGGCCGAGCAGCTTAATCTCGACATTCAGCCCATTCTCATCCACGGCGCGTCGGACGTCCTTCCGAAAAATGACTTTTTGATCCGGCCTGGCGCTTTGAATGTTCGCGTGTTGACGCGCATTCATTATTCAGATGTTTCCTGGGGCGCCCAGCTTCGGGATAAAACAAAAAACATTACAACCCATTTCAGGAAGCAATTTGAGGCTTTTGAAAATGAAATGGAGGATCTTGATTTTATGAAACACAAGATTTTCACCAACTATGTGTTTAAAGGGCCTGTTTTGGAATGGTATTTCAAAATAAAATGGAAACTGGAAGGCAGCAATTTCACGGCTTATAATGAATGGATAGGAGATCGTAAGGCCATCATGGACATCGGGTGCGGTTACGGATATCTGTCATTCTATCTACATTATAAAGATGAAGCGCGGGTTATTACCGGTATCGATTATGATGACGAAAAAATTGTAATTGCACAAAATAGTTACAACAAAACCACTCATTTGCAATTTATTGCTCAGGACGCCATGACAATTAACATAGCTAGCCAAGACGTAATTTTCCTGAATGATATCCTTCATTATTTATCGCAAGAAAAACAGCTTAATTTGCTTAGTCGTTGTGCAGCAGCCCTGAATCCAGGCGGAATCATTTTTATTCGAGACGGAATTACTGATCTGAAAGACCGGCATCAAAAAACGCAGACGACAGAAGCATTATCAACCGGGCTATTTTCATTTAATAAAAAAGAGGAGGAATTTCATTTCTTCTCATCCTATGACATCAGCCAATTTGCCAAAAAACATCAGCTTAGCTATGAAATGAAGGAGCATTCCAGCAATACGTCCAACGTGCTTTTTATTCTTAGAAAACAAAAACAGCCTTCCGTAAAGTAATAAGCCTATTTTCAACTTTTGATAAAAACTTTCAATGCAATCTTCCGCAGGCCAAAAGGAGTATGATTTCGTGATTGTAGGAAGCGGACTGGGCGGGCTAGCATGCGCCAATATCCTTTCGATGGAAGGTCACAGCGTGATTGTTCTCGAAAAAAATCATCAGATCGGCGGGCATCTTCAGGTTTACAGTAGGGATAAAAGTATTTTCGATACCGGTGTACATTATGTCGGCAGCATGGATGAGGGAGAAAACCTCTACCAGTTTTTCAAGTATTTTGGTGTGCTTGATAAATTGAAAATCAAAAGGATGGATGAAGACCATTTCGACGTCATCCGCTTTGACGATGGGAGCGAGTATCCGTATGCCCAGGGTTTTGAGAAATTTGAAGAACAGCTGATTTCGTATTTTCCTGAGGAAAAAACAGCAATACAAACCTACTGCGCCAAAATCATTGAGATATGCCGCAAATTTCCGCTGTACAACCTGGAAGTATCGAATGAAAATTACCAAATGGACGATAATGTCACTGGCCTCAATGCTCACGACTACATTGCGTCGCTTACCGACAATGAAAAACTTCGGAATGTACTCGCGGGATCAAACCTTTTATATGCAGGTGTAAAAGGCAAAACGCCGTTTTATGTACATGCGCTGATCATGAAAAGCTATTTGTCTGGTGCATACAAGTTTATCGACGGCGGTTCCCAGATTGCAATTCAGATGAGCAAAGTGATCAGGCAGCACGGAGGGGAAATTCGTAAGCACAAAAAAGTAGTTTCAGCACGTTACAACGAGCGCGGGGAAATTACAGAAGTGGTACTCGATAACGGGGAAACAGTAAAAGGTAAACAATTCATATCCAATGTTCATCCGGCAGTAAGCATAGACATATTTGGTTCAGAACGATTTTTGAATGTCTATAAAAACCGTGTACAGGGTCTTGAAAATACCATTTCAACCTTTCTTGTACATATATCTTTTCGTGAAAAAAGTTTTGAATACCTTAACTACAACATTTACCAGCATCACATTGATAATGTTTGGGACGGCGTGAGTTATGATGAGGAAACCTGGCCGCAAACTTACTTTGTTTGCACGCCATACATTTCCAGAACCGACCATTATGCTGATTCCATGTCCATTATGACCTACATGAATGCGAAGGAAACTGCGCGATGGAGCGACACATCGAGTACGGTGGCAGAGCCGGGCGAGAGGGATACGGAATATCTCGCGTTTAAAAAAGCCAAAGAGATTCAGGTCATCAAAAAGTTGGAAGAAGTATTTCCGGGAATATCCGATCAGATCAAAGCGGTGCATAGCGCCTCTCCGCTCACTTTCCGGGATTACATTGGCAATCGCGACGGTTCTCTTTATGGGATATTAAAAGATTCGGGCTCCACAGCCAGGACCCAAATCAACACTAAAACTAAAATCCCGAATTTGCACCTTACGGGCCAGAACATTTCCCTACATGGGATATTAGGGGTTACCGTTAGTGCTTTTATTACCTGCTTTGCGTTCGTCGATAAAAATATACTTGTTCAAAAAGTTAAAAATGCCTGATTATGCAAATGGTTGATGTCGTAGTCATTGGTGCCGGACCAGCGGGGACAGTTGCAGCTTCTTATCTAAAGAAACAGGGTTATAATGTTACCATTCTCGAGAAAGAAACGTTTCCGCGTTTCCAGATCGGGGAAAGTCTGCTTCCCAACTGCATGACACATTTGGAAGAGTCGGGCTTATTGGACGCTGTGGCGACCCGCAATTTCCAGAAAAAGACAGGGGCCGCTTTTATCAAAGGCGAGAAACGATGTGAATTCTTTTTTTCCGAACAGTATACCAAGGGGTGGACCTGGACCTGGCAGGTGAAGCGGGCAGATTTTGATCAGACACTTGCAGAGGCAACCCAGGCAAAAGGCGTGGATATCAATTTTGAATGTGAGGTTACCCGGGTAACCTGCGGCCCGGAGCAGCAAGAGCTCGAATACAAAGACAAGGAAGGCAATGAACATGTGATCACCTGTAAATTTATCATCGATTCGAGCGGTTATGGACGAGTTTTACCAAGATTATTTGATCTGAGCAAGCCTTCCGCATTCAGTCCTCGGGGTGCAATTTTTTCCCATTTAGAAGACAAGGACCGTTCTGAAAAGGCTAGTAACAACATTTTCGTCCACTCCTTTGACGATAATAAGTCATGGATCTGGGCCATCCCATTCTCCGACGGCTCAACCTCTGTGGGTATCGTGGGTGACAAAGAGAAAATCATGGACATGGCCGAAAACGGCGGTGAGAAGTACAAGGAATTTATCCGTAAGTTCGACGATTTGAATGGCCGGTTCGAAAATTCAGAACTAAAATTTGAGCCCCGCCACATTCTGGGGTATTCGATTGGCGTAAAGAAAATGTATGGCGAAGGCTTCGTACTCTCCGGAAACAGCACCGAATTCCTCGACCCGATTTTCTCCTCAGGCGTTACATTCGCGACTGCATCGGGATTATTGTCAGCGAAAATGGTCGACAAACATTTGAAGGGGGAGGCTGTCGACTGGAAAACTGAATATGAAGATGTGATACAAAAGGGAATCGATGTTTTCAGAAGTTATGTCTCTGGCTGGTACAACGGTGACTTTCAGACCATTGTATTTGCTCGTGACATACATGAGGACATCAAAAATCAGATCTGTTCTGTACTGGCAGGATATGTCTGGGACCACAGCAACCCTTTTGTGAGAAAGCATGATACAATCCTGTCTACTTTGGCCAAAGTGATCAGGATGAAGGAGCAAGCGACTCTTTAAAATTGATTATCAAGCAGAATAAAGCCGTGCTGAGTTCCTTTCGAATGATTGTAGATTAGCACGTTTTTTGCTTTTTCCGAAGAAGACTTTTGGTAAATGCATTCAGCGGGCATTTGCTGTCCTCCTAAAAGTTGAACGCCAAGCCATGCAGCGAATGCGGAAGCAGTCGGATAATTCCCTACCATGTTTTTGTAAGTGTAAATATTACTCGCTGGGAAGAGTTGCGATGCCAGGTTGTCGTAAATATAGTCGGTGCGGTTGTCTCCGCTGAATCCCAGGATCAATGTGTCAATTTGTTCGGCTGCAAGTCCATTGCGTTGGAGAAAGTCATCACATCTTTCTGCCACTTCGTTGCCATCGAGATAACTACTCTGGCAAACATCCCTAAGCCGCGCGACTGTTTCCCTACCTGGTTCTGAGCCAATTACAAACATGCAAGCCCCTTCTCCATTCACCGAACCTGGACTATCTGAGGTCAGTAAAGTTTCGGATGTGTAATTGCCAGTTTTAAAGGAACCGCTTAGTGAATCGATATTATGGTTATAATCGGATATTTCTTCCACATTACCGACCAGCAGTTTCTTGATTTTCTTTTCCTCCAATAACAAAATAGCATCCAGCAGCGCCGCCTCAAAAGCAAGACTGTTGTGAACATGCGTCGCATTATATCCCGTGGTTTTGCTCATCAATGCCAGATTACCAGCCACCGCATTGGGTGTACTTTGCACAAAGTTAGTGGGCGTCAATGTACCTTCATTGTAATCGACGATCTGGTTTAGGAATTTGAGGCAATCTTCCAGGCCACCATTTGCTGTTCCAAGGATAATGCCTTCAACGTCAGCATCTTGCATTAAAGGCAAACCGGCCCCTACACCCATTCTGACGGCCTTCCCCATTCTGCGCAGCAACCCAGCGGGTATCAGCTTCCCATATTCCGGTTCAATCGCGGTATACCTGTCGCCACGGTAAACTTGTATTTTCCCTTCAAAAAATGAATTGTCAAATGTCCGTTGAGGTGATATGCAGGCGGTATTGGTAATGTACATACTTAAAATAGCGATGAGTTTGGTAGCTTAACCGGCATTGGAAATAAATGTTCGAATCTCCATTTCATAGCTCGCAGCCTGCATGCCTTTTTGTTCTGCATCCCATTCCAATTCCCGTGCCATTAAGTCTGTCACAACTGGAAGACAGTTTAAGGTTTCCTGCCAATCAGTAATTTCAAGCCTAGTCCTTCTCGCCAGAAAATCCCTGGGCGTGATCACCATTTCATTTCGGACGGTATAAACAACTTCTGCTTTAATGTATGGGTATTTAGCAACCAATCGCTCTTTCAATGCTGGCTCAGCTGATGTTAATTCGCCAACCAAACCGGCCCTTGAGCCATATTTTTTAACCAAATGCTTGCTGATGTCTTCATCGAAATCAAATTTTTCAACCAACTCCTTCCAAAATTCTGTATTGTAATGCTCTCCACCAGCAAGCATGTGCTGATCTGTTGTGCAGGCGTTTGTCTGGAAAAATATTGCATCTGCCTGGTCAATCGTATCTTTTGCCATCAGGCGATAAGTTGTCCATTTTCCACCTAACAAGCTCACTAGTCCCGAAACAGAATCCACTTCCACTTCATGATCCCTGACCAGATTTTTCGTCGATTGCAAAGGATCGGCTGAAAGCAACGGACGCAATCCGCCAAACCCTGCCTTCAATTGGCTAATGTCAATTTTTTGGGCAAGATATGGATTGAGCGTATCTGCGAGATAATGTTTTTCACGCTCGTTCAACGACGCTTCAGTACTCATGTCGTCCACATCCGTGTCCGTCGTGCCGATCATCGTCGCGCCTTCAAAAGGAATTGCGAACACGACCCGGCCGTCGGAAGTTTTAGGGATTAGCATGGCATACTCGCTATTCAGCGTTTCGGCAGGCAGCACCAAATGAACCCCTTTACTCGGTCTGATCCGCTCAGTTAACTGCTGATTAGCCAGTTGCCTTATTTTATCCGAAAAAGGACCTGTACAGTTAATGATCATTTTGGATCTGATACTGAACTGATTGCTCGATTGTGTGTCTGTTACAGTTACTTCATTCAATTTCCCATCTCCATTCTTCCCAAACCCATGAACATCAAGATAATTGGCTACGGCAGCCCCTTTTTCCGAGGCTGATTGTACCAATGCCAAACAGTAGCGCGCATCATCCAATTGGCCATCATAATACAATACCCCGCTGTGAAGTTTTTTGCGGTCCAGTGTGGGGATCTTGGCGAGCACTTCGGTTTTATTCAACCATTTACTTTTCGGAAGGGTATCGTTAATAGCGAAAGCATCATACATCTGAAGGCCAATTTTGAAATACAACCCTTCAAACCAGGAGTTTACCGGAGTCATCAAAGCCAGTGGGCGGGCAAGGTGCGGGGCATTTTTGAGAACAATATGGCGCTCTTCCAAGCCGTGCCTTACTTGTTTAAGCTGAGCAAAGTCCAATTTTTTAAAAGCCTGTTCCAGGTATCTCACACCTCCGTGAATCAACTTTGTTGAGCGGGATGAAGTTTCGGATGCAAAGTCCTTTCTATCGATCAATGCTACTTTATATCCGCGTAAAACGGCATCCAGTGCGCACCCGGCACCGCTGGCACCGGCACCAATTATACATATATCAAACTCCTCATTCCTCAGCCTTTCAAGAGATTCAATGCGATCCATTATTGGAAATACAGGTCTGTATGGTTTGTACCTGCTGCAAAAGTACAAAGTTGAAAATTAAAACCAGTAACCCGGGCCCATGCAGATTTGATGGTACAATAATTGCCTATTATTCAGCATAACTTTATTAATCCAACGATTGAGTTTCACAATGCTCAATCATCACTTTACCAAAATTTTTAAAAATATGGGCTTATTATCATTTTTAACAGGTGCGGGAGAGAAAATTTTCAAGAAAGAAGCAACAGCTACCCCAACTCCCGATGCGGAGCCAGTCCGTGCAAGCGCATTGCTTGCACATGTAAAGGCACTTGGTCTTAAATACAACAGCCTGACAGTTAAAACTTCGGGCGATACAGTGACGATTGAAGGAGAGGTAGCCAACCAGGAAGATGCAGAGAAAATTGCATTGGCAGTTGGTAATGTGGAAGGCGTGAAGGTAGTAGACGATCGCTTGAAAGTAGCTACACCCGCCCCAGCCGCAACTTATCACACTGTGGAAAAAGGCGACACCCTTTCAAAAATCGCGCAGACGGTTTACGGAGACATGATGAAATACCCGGTCATTTTTGAAGCAAACAAACCAATGCTTACCGATCCGGACAAGATATATCCGGGGCAGGTTCTTAGGATTCCTGCTAAAAGCTAATCGCTAACAGCTTAAGCAAAAAAAGCAGCCTCGAAAGGCTGCTTTTTTTGCTTAAGCTAAGAATCAATCTTCCTGTGCGATTACATTTAAGGTGATCTTGTGTTTCACTTCTTTGTGCAGGTCGATCAATGCAGAATAGGTTCCGATTGATTTTACATCATCAACGGTAATTTTTTTACGGTCGATTTCGAAGCCTTTTGCTTTGAGAATATCCGCAACCTGTGTATTGGTAACACGGCCGAAAATACGTCCGCTTTCCCCTACCACCGTCTTAATATCAATTGTCAGGTCACCAATAGCGGATGCGATATCTTCTGCATCTTTTTTCAGTTTTTCAGCTTTGTGAGCTGCCTGGCGTACATTTTCAGTTACGATCTTGCGATTTGAAGGGTTAGCCAAAAGCGCAAATCCCTGAGGAATAAGGTAGTTACGACCAAATCCTGCTTTCACAGCAACGATGTCGTTTTTATAGCCTACTCCTGCTATGTCAGTTAAAAGTATGATTTCCATTGTTCTGTAGCTCTTTCTTTATTATTTCAATTGATCAGCAACAAATGGCAATAGCGCCAGATGACGTGCTCTTTTAATAGCCTGGGATACTTTGCGCTGATATTTCAGGCTGGTTCCTGTCAAGCGACGTGGAAGGATCTTTCCTTGCTCGTTGATCAGTTTCAACAAAAAGTCAGGATTCTTATAGTCGATGTATTTAATGCCTGCTTTCTTAAAACGGCAATACTTTTTGCGGTTAATGTTCTTTTCAACCGGTTCGTTTACGAGTGACATAGCTTATGCGTTTTCGGTTTTAGATTCGGTAGATTCTTCTCTCTTTCTTCCTACCAGTCCTTTACGTTTCTTTTCGTTGTAAGCAATCGAATGCTTATCCAGGACGATAGTCATAAAACGCAAAATGCGCTCATCACGACGGAATTCGGTCTCCAAAACATCAACCACGTTTCCTTCGGTTGTAGTGTACTCCACTACATGATAGAAACCTGAATTTTTCTTTTGGATGGGGTAGGCCAGCTTGCGCAATCCCCAATTTTCTTCATGTACAATCACAGCACCATTGGAGGTGAGGAGTGTAGTGAATTTTTCAACGGCGTCCTTTGCCTGGGCCTCAGACAAAATGGGAGTTAGAATGAACACCGTTTCATATTGCTTAGACATACGGTAATTGATTAATTATTAAAATGTAAAACCCTCATATCGGCATAACTACCAAAATGAGGGTGCAAAAATACGGCTTGAAATTTAAAATTCCAAGCCGTATTCAGACATAACTATAAGTTATTCAGCCAAAACATCATTTCACCGTGAAATCTCCCTGCCCTATTTTGAAACCTTCGCTGTAAACTTCGATCGCATATTTTCCATCCTTCAACGGGATGCCGCCGCGGCCGTAAAAAATGTCAACGGATTGTTGGGTATTTGTGAAACTTACCGTTTGCTTGGAGCTGTAAATCATTTCCTTGCCATTCAATATAAACGAACCGGAACCCGTAGCCATATCAGAGAGAACTGCTCCATCCGGATCGAGAATGCGAAGGAAAATCTCCTTTTCATTTTGTTTCGCCACTGCGTTCTCACCTAATTTAAAATTCACGCGCAGCTTGTCAATGCGTTTAGCCTTATATTTCCCCCCCTCACGCTCCTTGCCTTTCGCAGATACAGCATTGACAGAGAGGCTTTCGGCTCTCAGCGCGGAAGCAATGTTTACTTTCTCACTCAGCTCTTTATTCTGTACCGAATAATTGGTGACAGAATCAGCCAACTGCTGCCTTTCATTTTCCAGACCGGTCACTTTTTGGTTAAGCTCCTCATTTTTTGTAGTTGCCACGCCCAATTCTTCACGAAGCCTGGAAATTTCTCCGTCTTTCTCGGATAATACCGATTCGTAAGATTTAATCTTTTTATTGTAATTGGCTGCCGAATAAGTACTTGCATTCTTTAGTTCCTGCTTGTCCTTTTCCAGTTCCGCCTTCAAGGCAACCAGTGAGTCGACGCTTCCACCCAGTTTCTGAATTTCAGCTATCTTAATGTCCAGTTCAACGGAGATGGAATCAAGTTTGGTTTTGATGGATAAAACCTCTTCTGTTTTTGCAGTTATAATCTCGTCCTTCGCGAGATTCTCCTGTTTTTCATGATATATAAAGTATACAAGCACCAAATTCAGCAATAGCAAAACTGCCAAAGCTGCCCATAACAGTGTCTTTCGGTCTTGTTTTTGTTCCTGGTTGTAGTCCATACAGAAGGTTAAATTTTTTATTTAGTTGGTAAAAGAACTATGTTTTTTTCAATTTTGAAATATGTTAACATCTAATTCTAGCCGCTAATAGTTAAATTATTACTTTAATCGATTAATTATCAAAAAATTAGTACCACTCAATGCCTTCAATATCCGAGAATATTGCCCTATTAGAAAAGGGATTAAAACAGGAAACCAAGCTGATTGCGGTAACAAAAACCAAGCCGGTAGAAGCATTGCTGGAAGCTTATTCCGCCGGTTCCAAACGGTTTGGCGAAAATAAGGTTCAGGAAATGGTTTCTAAACAAGAGGTACTTCCCAAAGACATTGAGTGGCATATGATCGGCCACCTACAAACTAATAAAGTCAAATACATTGCCACATTTGTAACCCTGGTACATTCCGTCGACAGCATTAAATTGCTGAAAGAAATCAATAAGGAAGCGATTAAAAACAACCGTACCATTGATTGCCTGCTGCAAATGTACATTGCAAGGGAGGAAACGAAATTTGGCTTGTCCGAAGAGGAAGCGATTGAAATCCTTAATTCCTCTGAACTCGGGTCACTTGAAAATATAAAAATTGTTGGTTTGATGGGTATGGCTTCCAATACGGATAACAATGAAATCATCAGATCCGAATTCCAGGGATTAAAAGGCCTGTTCGAATCTTTCAAAAAATATGAAAGCGCTCACATAGAAATGAAGGAATTATCAATGGGTATGAGCGGCGATTATGAAATCGCAATGGAAGAAGGCAGTACACTTATACGGGTTGGAAGTGCTATTTTCGGCTCTCGATAGTGTTTTTTATCAAGCGATTTCAAATCCTCTGCTCAAAACCTGCTCTACCTTATCCTGCACAAATTCAAAAGAAAGTTCTCGGCAGGGAACGCCATGTTTGCGCACAAAGATGGCGTTTTCTTGTCGCCCATATTTCCCTGAATAAGGATTATAATGTGGGAAATCATTGAGAGAACCCATTAATATCACACCGAATGTTCCGGTCGCATTACCCAGATGGGACGGGCCGCTGTCTAATCCAATAAAAAAGCTGGCCCGACGGATCACTTCCGCGGTTTCAAGAATAGACAAGGGGCCGCAGAGATTCCTGTAAGCCTTTGTTGTCACATGCAGATTACTTTCCTGCCCGATTTCGATGATATCGTAATCATAATTCTCGGCCAGCCAATCCACCAATTGTTCCCAGCGTTCTGTCGGCCAGTCTTTTGGAGCAAAATTGGAACGGCAATGCAGGACAACATACCGTTTATGCAATTGCAATGCATCCACTTTTTCGCGATGCACATCCTGTAAATAAAGCCGGGGCTGGTCGTCGGCCGGAAAAATTGTTTTTGCGGGAATCAGGTTGCCTGACTGGGCAAAAACTTCCAGTAAATTGCCAAAATTGAAATAATTGTCGACATTAATGCTCCGGGATTGTGCAACCGGATTTTCGTAATAAACATCACAGACCGGGCAGTGGTTATTATTACGAAACTGCAGTTCAATAACGTCATCAAAGATTTTGGCCTCAAAAATCACCTGCCTTTGGGTGACGCAAAATTCAGTAAACACTTCATCGACAGATGGATTAAAAGCCACCAAACTTTGATAAGCAGGCTTTACAAACCAAACAATGTGCGCATCCGGGTGCAACGACCGGACGTACCTGGATATCGGTTCTGATGCAATAATATCCCCAAAATGCTCTGTACGGACAATTGCAACCAGCTTCTGACCTTTCCGTAAATTGACCTTGATACTCCTGAAATGAAGGATGGCTTTATAACCCAGAAGTTGGGCTGTAAAAATGTGTGAGTATTTTTTGTAACGATGAGTCCAGAGCTGGATAAAGCGTTCTAACGTCATTTTGTAAATCTTTTCCACAACTAGCGGTGAGTAAGTATCCGCTTTATTTCCAATCCCGCAAGATAATAAAATTGCACCAAACAGTTGGTTACCCTTCAATCCGATCTAACTTTACCCTACTTAGCCAGCCGGTAATTTTAAGTTTACAGTCTGTTAATCGCATTTGTCATTCCTAAAATAATTGTATAATATGAAATTTATGATTCAGGCAGGAGGAATTATTGGCGCGCTTGCTGTGGCTCTTGGCGCATTCGGCGCGCACGCATTGAAAGGAATGCTGGAAGCTTCCAATAGGACCGAAACCTTTGAAACGGCTGTTAAATATCAGTTTTATCATGCTCTAGCGATGGTTTTGGTTGGGCTGCTGATGCAACGCGCCGGCGCTGATGCGGTGAAATTATTAGGATGGTCCGGGAATGCGTTCGCAGTAGGTGTAATTATTTTTTCGGGTTCACTTTACGCCATTTGCTTTACAGGCATCACCAAATTTGGCGCAATTGCCCCAATCGGCGGATTGGCATTGATAGCAGGCTGGGTACTAATAATTATGGCTGCCGGAAAATTATAGGATTAGCCTCGCGACAATGTAAATGGACGCTGCGCGTCAATTTTGAGGAAAATAAAGAGGAGTATCGAAAACGACCACAGTGACGACCCGCCATAGCTAAAAAACGGCAGCGGAATCCCAATGACGGGCATCAGGCCTATCGTCATGCCGACATTGACCATAAAGTGGAAGAAAATAATCCCGGCAACGCAATACCCATAAACCCTCGCGAATCTGCTGCGTTGTCGTTCTGCCAAAATAACCAGCCTCGAAATCAGCGAGATAAAGAGTATTACAACCACGGCAGTCCCTGCAAAGCCGTGTTCCTCTCCCACCGTACAGAAAATAAAGTCGGTACTTTGCTCCGGCACAAAATCGAATTTAGTCTGGGTTCCCTGCAAAAAGCCTTTACCCAGAAATCCGCCGGACCCGATCGCTATTTTTGATTGGATTACATTCCAGCCAATTCCACGAGGATCCGAATCAGGGTCTAAAAGCACCATGATACGGCCTCGCTGGTGTTTTTGGAGCACATTATTCATGAAAAAATCAACGCCGAACACAATCCCAATCATGACAAATGCAACAATGATCGTTGCCCAAAGTCCTCCCCTTCGTCTGGTCATCACCGGCATCAGCCAGATCACCAATCCCGCAATAACGATGATGGCAGCTGCGATATACCATTTGACAAAAAGCAGGGTAATGATCAGCAATGCAGCCATTACCATTCCGATTGCAGGAATAAAACCGGGCATGCCTTCGCGATAAAGCACAATCGCAAAGGAGGCAAAAACCAGCATAGAACCCGTTTCATTGGATAAAAGGATTAGAAATGCGGGCAATGCGATGATTCCTAAAATAGGATAATAATCTTTCAGCTTCCTGGAAAGGCTGATGGCCGGATCGCTCAGGTATTTGGAAATAGCCAGACTTACCGCAAGCTTGGAAAACTCTGCTGGCTGCAATGAAAACGCACCGATCTTAATCCAAGACCTGGAACCGTTGATATTTGATCCGGCAAACAAAACCATTATCAAAAGCAGGATAATAATGGCATAAATGATAAAGGAAAAGGTTTCGTAAAACTTGTAGTCGATCACCAGGATACAAACCACCAATAAAGCCGCTGTACCAATCCACATTAGCTGCTTTCCGGCATTATTTGATAGGTCAAACATGCTCGTATGCACCTCAGGATTGTAGACAGCTGCAAAAATGTTGACCCACCCAATCCCCAGGCAAGCAATATAAATAAGTACTACCACCCAGTCTACATTCTTGGTAATGGGTTTATTTTCAGCCATTTCTCAGTATTTGAAGTTTTGAAATTATTGGTATGACTTAATTATTTATCGCAACAGGCTTATTCACCACAGGTTTTGCAGGGGTAACCGGTTTCTTTTTGGTCGAATCAGCCGTAGCAGGTTTTTTCACGCCCGGCAGGATAACCTTGCTCATGAAGTCCGCTTTCAGCATTCTTTCTTCCAATGCTTTGTTGGTGATTTTTCTGGCCAGGAATTTCTCAACCACCAGGTTGGCAATCGGCGCAGCGGCAGAACCTCCCGCACCCGCATATTCCACAAAAACCGCGATGGCGATTTTCGGGTCGTCCACCGGGGCAAAAGCGATAAATATCGAACTATCGTCCCCTCTTTTATTCTGCGAGGTACCGGTTTTCCCTGCAATGGTTATTCCCTCAACTCTGGATCTCCTTGCCGTTCCGCCCTCCACAGCACCGACCATTCCTTCGATCACCGGATCAAAATTATGTGATTCAACGCCTGTATCGTGTCTGATCAGGTAATCCGGATTGACAGATTTCTTATCGCCTATGCCATGGATTACATGCGGGGTATAGAAATAACCCCTATTGGCGATAATGGCAGCTACATTGGCCATTTTCAAAGGAGTGATCAGCAATTCGCCCTCACCAATGCTCAGCGAGTATATATTAGAAAACTTCCACCGGTACTCTCCATAAAAGCGATCATAGTATTTTTTATTGGGCAAATTACCCTTGTATTCGCTGGGAAGATCAATCCCAAGCCGCTGGCCAATGCCAAACTTACTGATCCGGTCGTGCCAGTTATCCAGCCCCACAGCCGAAGCGCGGAAAGTATTCTTGATGTTATTTTTATAAATAATCCTCCTGAAAACATTGTAGAAATAAGGATTACAAGAGTGCATTACACCCAATGCAACGGTTCCTGTGGCCGGATGATTGTGGCAATGCATCGGGCAATTGGCATGAGTAAATCCGCTGCCCGGCGTAATAACGCCTTCCTGTAAACCAATCAACGCCTGGATTAATTTGAATGTAGATCCCGGGCGATAGCTTGCCATGACGGGACGGTTGAATAATGGTTTGTATGGATTTCGGGCCAGCGCAGCGAAGTTTTTAGAGAAATACCTGCTAGCCAGAATATTGGGATCATAAGTGGGCGCGGAAACGATTGCGATGATACGCCCGGTTTTGGGCTCGATCGCTACCACGCTTCCCACTTTGTTTACCATCAGGCTGTCAGCGTATTGCTGTACTTCCAGGTCAATTCCGGAATAAAGGTTTTCCCCTGCGACGGCCATGGTGTCCAATTCACCATTTTTCCATGGACCTTTATAAACGCCGGCCACATTCTGCATCACAAACTTGGTACCACGTTTGCCCCGCAATTCATTTTCATAGATTTTTTCGACCCCGCTTTGTCCAATGTAATCGCTCTGCCGGTAATAAGTTTCTTCCTGTTTTTCCAGCTGCGATTTGGTGATCTCGCTTACGTAACCCAATGTATTTGCTAATGTGGGTGCGGTGTAAGTCCTTAATGAACTTTTGGCGAATTCAAATCCGGAATAATCGACCATTACATCCTGGATCGATGCAAAATCTTCTTTGGACAATTGGCGAAGGAACAGCGACGGCTTAACCCGGCTATACGCACTGGCTGCGGCCATTAGGCTGTCAAAATCGTGACGTTCGATGCCCAAAACCTGACAAAAACGGAGGGTATCATCCACCCTCGCCTTGTAGGGCGTTACCAATAAATCGTAAACGGGGGTATTATATACGATGAGCTTTCCGGTCCGGTCATAAATCTGACCGCGGAAGGGAATTTCGATGACGCGTTTAATGGAATTGCTGGAAGATTCGATGGAATAACTCTCATCCAGAACCTGTAAGTAGAAAAGTCGCAGCAAATACATTAAACCTACCAGGGCAATAAATCCTATGATGACAAAGCGACGATTTTCAAGCATCCTGCACTGTAAATTCCTGTTCCAATTTTCACACGAAGATCGTCATATCCCAAGACTAATCAAAGCCTGCTGATCGTCAAAAAATTGTAAAATATTCATTTGTGAATAAATGCCCCAGCATCACTCGCCTTTGGCAACAACCATCAAAACCGCCTCTTTGTCCACCACGACCGCCCCTTCCGGCAATCCTTTGGGTTTACGGACAAATTTCTTGGGTGTGAAAATTACCGGACAAAGCGAATCATTCTTTCTTTTGGAATAAAACGCAGCCAGCTCCGCTGCACGCTCGATTACAGGCGCAGGAAAAGTCCTTCCAGATTGGTTTTTAATCACCACATGCGAGCCCGTAACATCCTTCGCATGAAGCCACAGGTCGTCTTTACTGGCATATTGCTTGGTCAGCAGGTCGTTGTTTTTGGCATTTCTGCCGATCAAAATCTTGTAACCTAAAAATTCTACTTTTTTGAACAATTCATTGACCGTAACAACAGCTTTTGCCTGATCGAGCTGATTGGTTTTAATGTAGGCCCGTAATTCACGAAGAGATTCAATGGCTTCGATCTCTTCCAAATGTTGTTTCAAATGCTCCTTTTCCAACTCCCTTGCTTCCAGGCTCTCATTAAGCCTGTTCAGCTCAATTTTTTCATTTTTCGATTTGCGGTAGTAGCCTTCGGCATTCTTTTGCGGAGACAGATCCTTCTTCAACTTAATGGTAATAGGCTGGTCCCTGTAAAAATCATACAGCTCCGCTTTTTCAGTCCTTTCCACGATTTGGTCCAGATTGGCCATGATAATGTTAGCCAGTTCATCGTTTTTAACCGCATTTTCAAGCGCTACCAGTTTTTCAAAGGTATTTTCAAGATAGTTTTCTGTCTGCTGAATACGCTTGCGTAAAGCCCTGATCATGTCTGCCTTTTCCCTTTCTATCCCGCTCAGTCGGATATAGGAAATGTAAAACGCATCCAATGCCGCTATCGGATCGGTGTATGTCTGAATGATTTCCCCGGTTTCGATCAAAGACAATACCGGCGCCAAATCAACACGGGTCACATAGAATTCCGATTTATCAAGTTGCGTCAAAACCTGCTGAATCACATTCCAGCGTTCCAAAGCTGATTCCTTACCCGCCAGCAAACCATTCAGATAGCCATTGACCAATTTGCCAAAAGTCGGAAAAAGGGCTTCATGACGCAGATCATTGGTCAGGTAGGCTTCAAACGACTGATCAATATTCCGGTTTAGAGATTCAATGGTAATCCCTTTATCGGCTGCGAGCTTATTATTGAAAAGTTGCGAAACATTCCCCTCATTATCAAACCCGACCAAATTCGATCTATTTCCAAACAACTTGAAAACAAGTTTCTTATGATCAGAAAAGCTAATTTGAATGGCCCGTTCATTTTGAAATACAGTTACTTCCTCGACCTGCGCATTCCCGAAATCCGTAAACAAATTGACGCTATTCTTCCGCGCCCGATCAAATTTTTCGGGAAAACTCAAACAAGAAAATCGGGATGTTAATGTTGCCTTGATAAAAAACGGATTGATCAGTTCCTCGGGCTGCCCTGCATCTGCAAATACGATCACCAACTCGTCCTTTTCCTGACTAAAAGCCTCAACAAAGACTTTCCCCGAAAGCACGTTGTCGAGCTTGGGAGCGAGTTGTTTTAAGAAATAGTAGTTTTGATGCACCGCGTAAGTTGGTATTTTTCGTCAAAGTTAGAGACTTTTAACGCAGGGCGGTCATTAGATAAAGGCAAATGCAATTCAAAGGGAGAGATGATTTGAGCTAGACACTTCGGTTGAAAAAAATCAATAATCATCTCCCAAATAAGAGAAGCTTCCCAATCCCGGGAAGTTTCTTCAATAATACCACTACACTTAAAATATCAATGTGTACGACTAGTGCGCGGCCGAGGCATCTACTTTGGTCTTGCCACTTTTAGTCCATAATACAAATGGAACACAAATCAGGAACATGATGCCCAGGTACAGGAACACATCCATGTACGACATTACCTGAGCCTGTTTCGTAACTGCGTAGTCGAGAATTTTGTAACCGCTTTTTAATGCGATATCAGGAGTCATGCCTTTTACGATGTAGGAATGCTGTAACGCCTCTACCCGCTGCTGCACGGCCGGATTGTTGACATCAAGCTTGCTAACCAAGTCGTTGCGATGAACCATATTCTGGCGTGCCATAAATGTGGTGATCACCGCTACCCCGAATGATCCGCCCAGTTGTCGCATCATCCCTGTAAATGCCGCGCCCTCGCCTATCTCACGTCCTTTTAGCGTTGACAATGCCAATGTGGTGATCGGGACGAACAGTAGCCCTAACCCTACTCCCCGAACAATCAGCATGTTGAAAAACGCATCTTTACCTGTATCGGGGGTTAATATCAGATAACCCCAATAGCTGTACAGGAAGAAGAATATCATTCCAAGGGCTACCAAATATTGTTGTTTCACACCCCTTTGCAAGAGCTGCCCCACCACCGGCATCATCATGGCAGTAACAATCGCCGCCGGGACCATCAGCATACCCGATTGCGACGCTGTCCATCCCAATGTGGCCTGGGTGTACAACGGAATGATGAATGTTGAACCGTATAGGCCAAACCCAAGAATAAAAGATAGTATCGTTCCCACTCTCAAATTGCCGTTGGACAACACCCTGAGGTTAACAATGGGATTTTTGTAGGTCCATTCTCTCCAGATGAAGAAGAAAAATGAAAAAACGGTCGTGACGGAAAGGATGGTAATGATCCCGTCATTGAACCAATCTTCTTCCTGGCCTTTTTCCAGGACATACTGCAAGGAACCTACGGCAACAGCCAGTAAAATGATGCCCAGCCAGTCTATCTCGCTGGCGCTTTTCTTCACAGAAAAACGAGGACTTTTTACAAATTGAAGGGTAAGCATGGCCGCAATGATGCCCAAAGGAATATTAATGTAAAAAATGTACGGCCAGCTATAATTATCCACGATATAACCTCCAAGGGGCGGGCCCAATGTTGGTCCCACGATCACACCCAATCCGTAGATGGCCTGAGCAATTCCTCTTTTCTCAGGCGGATAACTTTCGGTGATCAGTGTTTGTGCAGTGACGAGTAACGCGCCTCCACCCAATCCCTGGATCAATCTGAAAAACACCAGTTCCCAAATGTTGTCTGCATTTCCGCAAAGAAATGATGCTACGGTAAAAATGATGATGGAAGCTGCAAAGTAATTACGCCGGCCAAACTGCTGCGAAAGCCAGCTTGTCATCGGCACAATGATCACGTTACCAATGGCATAGGCCGTGATGACCCAGCTTACTTCTGACAACGTGCCCCCCAGGTTTCCCCGCATGTCGTTGAGCGCCACGTTCACAATCGTCGTATCCACAATCTCCAGCAACGCGCACAGTACAGCCGTAATGGTAATGATCACACGGCGAAAACCGTATTCAACCAATGATTCCTGTAATTCCATTTAATATGGGTTTAAGATCAAAATATTGATCCTCAATTCAGTTCGACATCTACAAACACATTCATCCCCGGGCGCAATTCTGAAATATATTTATCCTGTGCATTGGCGAATTCGATCCGCACGGGAAGCCGCTGCACCACTTTCACAAAATTACCGCTCGCATTATCAGGAGGCAGCAAGGCAAACTTTGCGCCTGTTGCCGGCGAGAATGATGCCACTTTTGCTTCAAATTCATGCTCGGGATAAGCGTCAACGTGGATACGCACCGTTTGCCCAAGCTTCATTTTGGTTAATTGCGTTTCTTTAAAATTGGCAACAACCCACGGCTCGCTGGTGGAAATAATGCTAAAAAGAGATTGTCCTGCCTGTAAAAATTGACCCAACTGCGCATTTACCTTCGAAATACGGCCGTCGGCAGGTGCAGTAATGATAGAATACGAAAGGTTGAGTTCCGCGTTTGCAATTTCTGCCTGACGCGCCTTAATGTTCGCATTGGCAACACTGGTTTGTACCGAAGTAGCCCTGGTTTGCTTTCCAGCCGCTTTTGCTTGACGTTCAGCAGCATTTCTCTGTGCCTGCAATACGGCCAGCTGACGTTCCGCCTTTTGTTTGGTAGCAGAAGCCTGCTCAAATTCCTGTTGCGTGATCGAATGATCTTTGAGAAGGTTTTCATACCGGGCAAAATCCTGGTTTGCCCTCCACAGATTCACTTTCGCTTCTTCGATCTGCGCATCCACAATGCTCACATTTGCTTCATAGGTAATCCCGCTGGCTGCGGTTGCATTGGTCGTCGCGTTGGCTACAACCAGGCTGCCTTCCGAACCTGCAAGAGATGCTTTGGCTTGTTCTAGCTTGATAAGCTGGTCCCGGTTGTCCAGTACGATCAGCGTATCGCCCTTTTTTACATTTTGATTGTCTTTAACCTTAATCTCCGTTACGTAACCCGAAATTCTCGGGATAACCGGGCTGATGTTGGCATCGATCTGCGCATCATCGGTTTCCTCATGGTGCAATCCATGATTGTATTTTGTAAAACCCCATGTCCCGCCCGCCGCGATCAGCAGACCAAGAATGATTATGAAGCGATAGTTTTTCTTCTTCGGTGCTTCTTCCGTTTCTAATGTATTTTGCTTGTTTTCCATACGTTAATGTTGAATGACTGAATGAGCGAATGAGTGAATGTGTGAATTTCGAATGAGTGAATCCGCCGTGGGACGGCCCCCGTGGGACGGCCCCCGTGGGACGGCACCCGTGGGACGGGACTGAATGACTAAATGCGTGGATGAGTGAATGTCTAGTTTATGACGCCTGCGGCTTGTTCTAATTTCTTGTAGGCTACGATGGCGTCGGCTTTGGCCGATTCGTAGTTGATTCTGGATTGTACCTGGGCAACGTCCGCGTCGAGCAGTTCTGTGGTTGTTACCAGACTGTTCTCATATTTGTTTTTAGTAATCCGGTAATTTTCGTTGGCCTGTTCAACCGCTTTCGCATACACATCAATTTTCCTTTTACTCAATACATAATTGTAATAGGCTGTATTGATATCAAGGTGGATGCGGTCCAGCAATATTTCCTCATTAGTTTTAAGCTGATATACTTTCGTCCTGGCCTCCGCAATTTTCGAGCTCGATTTCCAAAGTGAACCCACGTCGTACCTAATACCAATCCCCGCATTAACAGCATTTGGGATCATCGCAACACCCGGAATATTTAATGCAACATAACCTGCGGTGAGCGCCACGTTCGGGTAAAAATCCGCTTTGGCTACCTTAATGTCCGTGTCCGCTGCCTTTTGGCGAATGCCGTTAGCGGCGAAGTCCTTTCTGTGTGTCAATGCTGTTTGCTCCCAATCACCGGCTTTACCCTCTTCTTTCAAATTTAAAAAACTACTTGAATCGGCCAGGATTGCGGTATTTTCAGGCAAGCCCAATAACAGGTTGACATTGATTGCAGTGACTTTGAAATCGTTCTCCGCGTCTAAAAGCGCCAGCTCCACATTGGATTCCTGAAGTTTCGCTTTCATAAGGTCATTTCTGGCAAGTATGCCATTACGCTCACGATTGGTAAAATCCTCCACCCGCTGACGTTCGCGTAAAAGATTTTCAGAAACCAGGTCAACCGATTTTTTGGCCTTATATAGATTACTGCAAGCGGCAATGGTATTCTGAATTACGGCATCACGGTCGTACTCCGCGTCCAGTTTGGCAGCCTGTTCCAGGTAATGTGCCGACTCTAATCCATATTTAAACCTAAAACCCGAAAATATCGGGAGAGACGCGCTGGCCATTCCGTACATCGCCTGATGCACTGCCGGTGTAGTGCTCCCGCCTGTACTATCGTTTCCGCCCTGCTTGATTTTCAGATTAATGTTGGGTGTGTTAACCCGAAGGTAAGAACCTGATATGCTGAGACTTGGCAGCTGGTTTTCTTTAATTTGACGGATATTCAACCCGGCCAGATCAACATTGCTTTGGCTAAGTTTAAGCTGCTTACTGTTTTTTAAACTCATTTCAATAGCGTCTTCCAGCGTAATTGTGCGTGCGGTCTGGGCAATTGAATGCGCGGCGGTGAGCATCCAGAAAACTCCTGCTGCAACCCCAATCATTCTTTTAATTTTCGATGTTGTGTTCATTTGTAACGTTCGATTTGAATAAACTTTTCAGGTGCTGGCTTAGTCTGCGTTTGAGATACTTCTGGAATTCTTCCGCACCCATTGATTCCAGCTTATTAATTTTCTTATAAAAATCCTGGGTGGCAATCGCATAGTTGATAGTCCCATAAAGTGTTGTCGACATCAGGCTTAGGTCGATATTTTTACGAAACGCCCCTGCTTCCTGTCCCTCGTTGATCAATTTCTGCATCAGTTCAACATTGCGCAATTTCAGGTTCATAATGTGCTCGGAAATAATCGGCGTCCTCTCCGACGAAAGTTGCTCGCGCAGCATGATGTTATGAAAGCACTGATTTCCCATCAGTCGATCTATCACACTGTCGATCAGGATGTTGATTTTTTGCAGGGGCACCAGATCCCCGTCCGTCAAAAGTGTTTCCAATCTCGAACGGGATTCGGTCATGCGATGCTGGAAGAGGGCTTCGATGAGTTTTTCTTTGGAGCCGAAATAATAGGAGATCATCGAAACGTTCACATCCGCTTCCAGGGCAATGTCTCTCACGGAAGTCCCGGCAAAGCCTTTTTGAGCAAATAACTGCTCAGCCACTTCTATAATTTGTAACTGCTTAGCATTATATTCCATCTTAACTTCCTCATTAACAGCTAATTATTATTGCTCTTCATTATTGATAAAACAAAGTTAAACACCTCAAAAACAAAAATCAAGCGTTTGTTTGATTTTATTAAACAAACGTTTGATTTTTAGCACTAAATGTAGAATTAGTACCATTAAAATTTTTTAATGTTAAACGGTTTAAATAATTAGGCAGGATTATTTGACACGACCGGGATTTTCGCTGACAAAAGCGCCCCATCCGCCTTTCTTCGCTTTTTTGGACGAGCTTGAAGACAATGCAGCCGGGGTGTTCGCGTGGTACTGATGGCAGATTGCAATCGCGATGCCGTCGGTGGCATCCATAAATTCCTTGCTCAGCTCCATTTGGAGGATCTTTTCGAGCATATAGGCCACCTGTTCCTTGGAAGCATTTCCGCTGCCGGTAACCGACTGTTTTACTTTTTTGGGAGAATATTCTACGATGGGAATGTTGCGGGCAAGCGCTGCGGCCATCGCTACACCCTGCGCACGGCCAAGTTTGAGCATGGATTGCGGATTTTTGCCATAAAAAGGATCTTCAATCGCCATTTCATCCGGCAGGTAATCCTCGATGAGCTGGGTAATGCGTTCAAAGATTTTCTTTAACTTCAATTCATGGCTACTATATTTGCTCAGATGAATCACACCATATTGAACGAGAGAGATTTGCTGTCCTTTCACAGAGATTACCCCATAGCCCATGATCTGAGTACCGGGATCAACGCCAATAATTACTTTTTCGGTAGCTTCGTTCTCCTGCATTTTGATCATGTTGCAAGATAACGAACTCTCCCCGCCAAAAGAAAAAAGCATACGTCCCAGCCTGATCGCAATAGGCAAACTGGCGGTCACAATACTCATTCTGAGCTACATATACCGGACTTTTCAAAACGAACAAAAAGGAATTAGCGACGTTGGTGCCGTTTTCCTTGACCTATTAACCGTCCGGCAGCCAGGCCCTAACCATTTACCCATTTTATTGCTCATCATAATCCTGGTTCCTGTTAATTGGGCATTGGAAAGCCTTAAATGGCAAAAACTGGCTCAAAAGGTAATGCCATTAAATTTTTGGGATGCATTCAGGGGCACACTGACTGGCCTCGCGGTGGGTGTAGCCGTACCGGCCCAGCTTGGAGATACCATCGGGCGGATCGCTTCCTTAAAATCCGATCGGCGGCTGGAAGCCATTGGGGCCGCGCTGATTTCCAATGGGATACAATTTTATGTATCGGTTGTGGCAGGGGCCATCGGATGGTTTCATGTGAAGTATAAGTTGGACATTCCTGCATTGACCAGCCAGCTTATCAGTGCATTATTGATCAGCATCATTGTTATTGGGTTGGTTGGCATCTTTTTCAGAAAGGCCCTCATCGACTGGCACCCACGAAAAATGATTTTCATTAAAGCACATTCTTACCTGCACATTGCGGGAAGTTATACCCCCTCCGAGCTCGGATTTTCGACCCTATTTGGTGCATTGCGCTACCTGGTTTTCCTTTGCCAGTTTGCAATGGCTTTATCATTATTTGATTTAGGTGTTTCCTTATTGGATCTTATTTCCTGCATTTCTCTGATTTTTCTTGCCAAAACATTAATCCCCGCCATCAATGTGCTTGGTGATCTCGGGCTGCGTGAGTTTACGGCTTTGCTGGTATTTGCATCCTATGCGCTTCCAGCTGAAAAGATTATCGCGGCCACATTCCTGATCTGGGTTGTCAATGTCCTGGGCCCTATTGTGATCGGCATTTTCCTCATCTGGAAATATAAATGGAGGTTATGATCGCTCTGATATGGATTTTCATCGCCAGCTATGCTGTGTTCACGATCACCATTACGTTTTTCTGGAAAGGTATTAAGCCTGCGTCTGTCGCGAGAGACATCTCTTCCGTCCGTATTTCAGTTATTATTCCGGTGCGCAATGAGGCGGAAAACATTGGCGTACTATTGGAAGATCTTGCAAGCCAGCTGCTGCCTGCCAATCAATTTGAGGTATTGGTGATGGACGATAGTTCCTCAGACGACACTGCCTTGATAGTCAGCGGTTTTGCCAGTAAAACATCATGCGATATCAGGGTTATCTCACTTCCGAACATTCCGACAACTTCGCCGAAAAAGCGGGCCATCGAAACGGCGGTCATGCAGGCGAAAGGAAACCTGATCGTAACTACCGATGGCGACTGCCGCGTAGGACCCGGATGGTTGCTTTCCATTGCGAACTATTATGCTGAAACCGGCGCGAAACTCATCAGTGCCCCCGTCACATTTCTGAAAGAAAATACGCTAGCTCATCATTTACAGACCGTTGAATTCGCCAGCCTGATTGGAAGCGGCGCAAGTGCGATTGCAGCAGGATATCCGTCTCTTTGCAATGGCGCCAATCTCACCTATGAGAAACAGGTTTTTCTGGATGTAAATGGTTTTGAAGGTGTGAAGCATATTGCCTCAGGTGATGATGAATTTTTAATGCATAAAGTAGCTGCGCGATATCCGGATGGCGTTCATTTTTTGAAAGATCCGGAGGCGATTGTCGCTACAAAAGCACATACCAGTTGGAAGGCTTTCTTCCGCCAGCGCAAAAGATGGGCAAGTAAGTGGAAACATTACCAGAGCAAAACCCCGCTGATCCTTGCCGTTTACATTTTTCTTTGCAACTTTTCATTGGTTGTCGGTTGCTTTTTGTGGCTGGCCGGTGCGGTGACTGGTCAGGAATATCTAGCAATAGTAGCCGTCAAATGCATTCCCGAATGGTTTTTCCTGGGTAGTATCCTTAATTTTTTGCGAAAACCCGGATCCATATTTTACATTCCCATCACTCAGATAATCTATCCATTCTACGTTTGCTTTTTCGGGCTGGTTTCGCAAAGGCCTGAATATGAATGGAAAGGACGCAAGCTGGTTTAGCAGGCAGGTACAAAAAAAATGCCTGCAAACATGCAGGCATTTTTAAGTGTCACATAACGCTATAAGATCTGTTCTTACTTCTTCAGCAGCTTTGAAGAATATTTTCCTTCTTCGTTCACTACATTAATAATGTATAAACCTTGTGCAAAAGCCTGAACATTCACGCTTACTTCGGTGGCATTTAGATTTGGCATCAGCTGATAAACTTTTTTACCGCCCAATGTGAAAATTTCTAATTTTTTAACCGGCGAGAAGCTTTTCACATTGACTTCATCCTGTGTAGGGTTTGGATAAAAATCCACCGAAAGTCTCGCGTCGCAAGTTCCGGCTGCAATGCTGCGGATCGAGCTATATTCAAACGTTTCGTCGGTATCAACCTGTTGCAAACGATAGTAGTAATATTTTGCAGGAATCGTTTCAGATGCAAAAGGAGAATCTGAGAAGCTGTATTCAGATTTGCCAGCTTTGAAATCGATACGTGCCAGTGGGCTAAACGTTTTTGCATCTGCTGACCGTTCCACTACGAAGTGTGAGAAGTCTTTTGCTTCGGAAACAACCCATTTCAATTTGGCATTGCAATTGTCATTGTTTGCAGTAAAGCTTGATAAGGTTACCGGCAACGTGTTTGATGGAGGAGGGCTTGTGAAGCAAGTTGTGGTTGATTCCGGAAATGTAATGTCAATGATTTTCCAGGGATCGATCGTCACGCGGATGGTTGCGCCTGATTCGCGAAGTGATCCGTAACGGTCTATCACTTCTTCCCATTTACCATTCTTTTTCTCCCAGCCTGGCCATGCTGCTCCGTTTCCGTCTGCGTCAAGTGCAAACCCAGGAAACAATATCCTTCCTGTCAGCTCCTGATCAATATCTTCCTGGATCACCTTATTTTCCGAATCGATCCATTCGATTTTCACTTTCTTTCCTTTCGTATCATAGTTAGGTGTAACCGTGTAGTCGAGATATCCTGCGTTTTTGGAGCACAATGAAGTTGCAACGACTTCTATCGCATCCTCGATAGGATCTGCTACCGTTGGAAGGAATGGGCGGAAGTGAATTTCGTCGCCGTTATGGATAAAAGATTTTGCAATCACCTGACCAACCAGGTTCCCGTTGTTCCTTTTCACTACGTCCGCCTGTGGCGCCAATACCGTTCCCCAGATTAGGTTACCCCTTAAAGTAAGTCCTTTCGTCGCATCCGGAAAGTTATAGATGATGAGATTGCTTTGCGCATCACTCAAACCATAGTTAGGAAATCTGATTTCATTGCTTCCTCCGTTGGCTGCACAAAAAGTTGGGAAATCAACGATATTGATGATCAAACCGAATTTTTTGCCGCTGGCAGCATATTGCGCGGCAGTGGTTCCCAATTGCTCCCCGGCCGGGAAATCTGCAAAATTGATGTTCTGAATGCTATTCCAAACCGCTGCTGAAACTGTCAGCACGTTTAGTCCGTCTGGATTTACTTTGATAACCGGGTTTTGATCAAATATGCCGGTGGTAAGATAGGGCCCCAATTCATGACCAGGGATTGTTGACTGGTTTTCTTTACGAATAGGAAGGTTGTCCGCCAGATCTTTCAGTTGCATCGATTTTTTAATCAGTGCCATAAAAGCTCCGTCAATGTCGATTTGGTTAGCGCCTGTCCCAAATACGTTTTCGAAAACCGGGTTGTTGCTGGCACTTACTGTATAATTACTTTTAAATCCGGTAGGTCCTGTGTTGATCGTAATTTGTGGTGACGAATCGTAACCGCCATTTTCAGCGGTAATCCGCATTGCACCGCCTGGATCATGACCATTTGCATCGGTATACCATACTTTAAGGTTTGTGAAGTTCGGGTCATTTGGCAAACCGTTTCCGATTTTAATGTAGTTACCGCCGTCCACTTTCAGGGAATTGCTGTTCAGTTTAACGGCACCTCGAACTGCTAATCCGATGGAAACACCATCTACGAAAAACACACCGTGGCTCTTGTTGAAAGTGATCTGGTATTGATTGGAGTAAAAATTTCCGCCAACAGCAACCGGCCCTTCGATTTCGTTTGGCATTACGGTAAGGTCACCTTTGGTAAAGATATTGAAACCCATTGCGGGGTCTGTCGGGCTTTGAGCTTTGGCCTGGTCAAATATTAAGGCAAGGGAAGCTAGGAAGCAGAAGCGTAAAAATTTTGAGGACATTGTTGAGTTGGGTTTTAATTACTCAACAAACTTATGACGCCTCTAAAAATTAGTAATTCTTTTTGTGACGACACCTGAGAAGTTTGGGGTCAATATGAGGTTTTCAGGGGTCTTAATGGGCGTGAAATTGTACTAATTAAATATATTATTCATTTATCATTAAACTATATTGATTTGTTTCATAATAAATTTCTGGCAGGCTTATTAATACTTCTACAACAAAATCACACTAGATTAAGCGGAAATGCCATTTTACTGTACTATTACTACATTGATTTTCATCTAAAATCCTGTAACCGTAAATTAACAATATGATTAAACCAGGTCGGGCAATTTTCGCGAATTGTAAAATTTCCAGTTCAACGATAAGCTCTTATCCAATTATTTGGATGGTTGACGGCCCCGGATCTCTTTAATTTCGTTCTGCATTTCCTGTAACATCCGCATCAATTGCTGCATATCTGATTGCGGCTCCGGTAGCTGCTTACTGTGGAAGCTGTAATATTCCCAAAGCTCAATAACTTCTGAAATCGGCACGGTATAGGCAAAATATTGCTTGTTGAAAGATTGTAACAGCATGGTCCCGTTCTTATTGACCGTAACCTGTTTGAACACAAAATCCTGATCGCCCCGGAGGATAACAATGCACGGGGTTTCTGGTTTTACGGCTGTCCAGTCCTGCACGTACCGGGTTATAATGTCGCTTCCTTCGGGTACCGGCAGCATGGAATCCCCAATGGTTGGGAACATCCGGAAAGTACCGTTTTTTGGAATGGTCGGAAGGTTAAATCTTGGAAGTGCAGATAAGAACTCAGGATCGGCATAGCCTGACCGGTAGCCTGCCTTCGCGTGAATCGGCACATACTCGATATTCTCCTTTTCATCCTTATCCACGGTAATCGCCAGAACCCGGATCTGATTACCCTTCATAAATAATTCGCTGCCTTCTTCAAGATCCTTTATTTTTTGTTCTGATAGTTTCGTCAGATCAATTTTCAGGATGCTGTCGATGCTCATTCTGAAAAATTCGGAAAAGTTAATCAGGTCATCGACAGTTGGATTGGCCGTCCTGCCGCTTTCGTGCGCATTCAATTTCACACGGCTGATCCCTAACTTCTCTGCCATTGCCTCCTGACTCAATTTTAGCCTCAGGCGTAGGAATTTTATATTAACTGACCAAAAGATATCCTGATTTCCCATAATAGTTGATATTGATAAAATCAAATATAAGATATTTATAATATCAAAAGTAGAAACCAATTTTAATATTTCCGCATAAAGTGTGGTAAATAATTTTGTTTAATTATTTTTGAAAAACTTTAAACAAATGGCCTTGTATTCTATTAAGGACCTTGAAAGGATCAGTAGTACCAAGGCGCACACGATCCGGATATGGGAGCAGCGCTATAATTTGCTGGATCCGGAGCGGACGGATACCAACATACGTATCTACAATAGCACGCAGCTCAAAAAGCTGTTGAATGTGTGCACATTGCTGGATAAAGGACTCAAAATTTCCAGGATCAGCCAGCTTACAAAAGAGCAGTTCGCGCGGGAAATTGATCATGTTATCGCCGAATCGTTTCAGGGAGATGTACATATTGAGGCTATCATTAACACGGCTTTGATCGCTATCAATACTTATGATACCGCCTTGTTCAATGAGCTGTTTGCCAATGCTGTGAAAAGGCTTGGACTGCGGAAAACTTACGAAAGGATCATTTACCCGCTGCTCGTCAGAACAGGTTTAATGTGGATTAAAGATGACCTTTTGCCCTCGCAGGAACATTTTCTGTCCAATCTGATCCGGCAAAAACTTTTCGCGGCGATCGATTCGCTTCCGCGGCTGCCAGAGGCAGACCAAACCTGGGTACTATTTTTGAATGAAGATGAAGATCACGAGATCGGACTTTTGTTTGCCCATTACCTGATCCGTCAATATGGAAAAAATGTCGTCTATCTGGGTGCGCGCGTACCGTATGACGATCTTTTTACAGTAATCAGCCAGGTAAAGCCGACGCATATCTATTCGTTTCTGACCATCCCCTTCCACGATCAGACCGAAACGCTGTTGGATAATCTGGCGAGTGATTTTCAAGGTTCAAGCGTCTGCATTTCGGGCGGCATCGAAAGGGCCCGGAAGGTTGCCGAGCGAAATAAAATTTCGTGCATCCAGACGATCGAACAGCTGATTGAAATTTTAAATATTAAGAATGCATCATAACAAAATAATAAAAGGTGATAAGCCTGCTGAAATATCAGTCATTGGTTCGGGATTTGCTGGTCTTGCAGCTTCGGCTATCTTGGCAAAAAATGGGGCAAATGTGACCGTATTTGAGAAGAATGAGCAAGTTGGTGGTAGGGCGAGAACTTTTTCGGCAAATGGTTTTTTGTTTGATATGGGGCCAAGCTGGTATTGGATGCCCGACGTTTACGACCGTTTTTACAAGATCTTTGACTCAGATTCCAGTGATTTTTACGATTTAAAAAAACTGGATCCTGGTTTCGCAGTTATTTTTGGTGTGGGTGATGTGTTGGATATTCCCGAAGACTTCGAAGATATATGCGAGCTTTTTGAAAGTATTGAAGCCGGCAGCGCTTCTAAACTGCGCAAATTTATCACTGAAGGCGAGTTCAAATACATGACCGGAATGCATGAAATGGTTTACAAGCCAGGAAATTCCGTCACAGAATTTTTTAGCTTAAAATTGTTTAAAGACGCTTTGCGGCTGCAAGTGTTCACTTCTTTCAGTAAACATGTCCGGAAATATTTCAAGGATCCCCGGCTGCTGGCACTCATTGAATTCCCTGTGCTTTTCCTCGGCGCAATGCCAAAGGATACGCCTGCATTATATAGCCTGATGAATTTCTCCGCGTTGAAACAAGGCACTTTTTATCCAATGGGCGGATTTGGCAAAGTGGTCCGATCATTCAGGGATATTGCGGAAAAAGCAGGGGTCACATTTGCCACTTCGCAAGATGTGAAGTGGCTAGAGACGGATAAAAGGATGATTACACACATACATTCAAATGGAAACAGGCATCGCAGCGATGCGGTGGTGGGCAGTGCAGACTACCATCACATTGAAACAGCGCTATTGGATTTGGAAAACCGCTCCTATCCCGAATCGTATTGGGACAGCCGTACTTTTGCCCCTTCCTGTTTACTGTTTTATTTGGGTGTAAATAAAAAAGTGGCACGGTTACGTCACCATAATCTGTTTTTTGACGAGAATTTTGAAAAGCATGCCATTGAAATCTATGAAGACAAAAAGTGGCCTTCGCGACCGCTTTTCTATGTTTGCTGCCCGTCTAAAACCGACCCAACGGTAGCTCCTGAGGGAAGCGAGAATATCTTCGTATTAATGCCCATAGCTACCGGTTTGAAAGATCCTTCGCCCGTTCGTGAAAATTATTATAATATATTGATGGACAGGCTTGAAAAGTTTGCCGGGGAAAACATCAGAAACCACGTGGTGTTCAAAAAAAGCTATTCTGTATCTGACTTTGTCCACGATTACAATGCCTATCAGGGCAATGCTTACGGACTGGCCAATACATTGATGCAGACCGCCATTTTTAAGCCAAAACTGAAAAGTAAGAAGGTGAAAAACCTGTTCTACGCCGGCCAGTTGACTGTGCCGGGACCAGGTGTACCTCCATCGATCATATCCGGACAAATTGCGGCGAACGAATTAATGAAGTTTTTAAACAAATAGGTCATGAAAACCCTGTACGACAGTTTATCTGCGTCTTGTAGTAAAAAGACAACGCAACTTTACAGCACTTCCTTTTCACTGGGAATCCATTTTCTGAAAGCGGATTTCCACAATCCCATTTATGGCATTTACGGCTTTGTACGTCTCGCCGACGAAATCGTGGACAGCTTCCACGGCTATAATAAAGAGCTGATGATGAACAAGATCCGGGTTGATACGCTCGAAGCGATCCGTGAAAAGATCAGCATTAACCCCATCCTGAACAGCTTTCAGCATGTAGTGCATGCCTACCATATTGAATGGGAGCTGATCGATACGTTTCTTAAAAGCATGGAGACGGACCTGCGCCAGAAGGAACATACCGCAGATTCGTACAGCGAATACATTCTTGGATCGGCGGAAGTGGTTGGATTAATGTGTCTCAGGGTGTTCTCGGAAGGAAACAATGAAATTTATCAGGAACTGAAACCTTATGCCATGAAACTGGGGGCTGCTTTTCAGAAAGTTAATTTCCTGCGTGACTTGAAAGCAGATTATATGGATTTGGGACGTACGTACTTCCCGGGCGTCAATTTCAGCCATTTTTCCGATCGGGATAAAGAAGTGATCCAGCAAGAAATAGAAGAAGATTTTGAGCAGGCATTGATTGGCATCAAGAAACTTCCATCAGGCGCCCGTCGGGGCGTATATCTGGCTTACTATTATTATAAAAAGCTCTTTTTACGAATTAAACAGACGCCGCCAGAAAAAGTAATGGACGCACGCATCAGAATTCCGGATTATGATAAAATCGGATTGATGTTTCGTTCATTGTTACGGCATCAGTTAGACCTTTTGTGACGTTTTCTTGTTGTGTTCACATCAAAGAAATCTGTCTATTAGCCATCCGAAAGGTATAACTCTATAATTTATGAATGATCAGGTAGTATTGGTAAATGAAAATGATCTGGAAATTGGCCTGATGCCTAAGTTGGAAGCACATCAGAAGGGTGTTCTGCACCGCGCGTTTTCGGTTTTTATTTTTAATTCAAAAGGGGAAATGCTATTGCAGCAACGCGCTTTTGGCAAATATCATTCGGAGGGACTTTGGTCCAATACCTGTTGCAGTCATCCCCTGCCAGATGAGGCGGCACACCACGGGGCGGTCAGGAGATTGGAGGAGGAAATGGGGATCAATGCTGACCTGCAATTTTTATTCTCATTTCAATACCACGCCAGCCTGGAGAACGGCCTCACCGAGAATGAACTTGACCATGTATTCTGGGGTATTTCGGACGCAAAACCTGAGCTGGACCTTTCAGAAGCAATGAGTTACAAATATATGAAACCAGTTGATATTAAGGACGATATGGGTCAGAATCCCGATACCTATACTGAATGGTTTAAGATATGTATTAATGAAGTAATTGAAAAAATACCTGTAAAAAGTTGACTATCGAAGCGTAAAATATGAGTCCCTGGATTATCAATACAATGATTGTGATTGCCGCCTTTGTTGGAATGGAATGTGTGGCCTGGCTGGCGCATAAGTACCTGATGCATGGTGCTTTGTGGTCATTGCATCACGACCACCACCAGCGCGACGACGGCGATTTCTTTGAGAAGAACGACTACTTCTTTGTGATCTTCGCAACACCTGGCATCACCTTATTATGGCTTGGACTAAACCAGGGGTTCAGTTACCTGTTTTTTATCGGGCTCGGCATTACCATTTATGGGTTTGCGTATTTTATTGTCCATGATATTTTCATCCATCAGCGTTTCAAAATTTTCAGGAATACCGATTCTGTTTATTTGAAGGCCATCCGGCGCGCTCATAAAATGCACCACAAACATCTGGGCAAACAGGAAGGGGAATGCTTTGGAATGTTGTGGGTTCCGCTGAAATATTTTCGTGAAGCAAAAAAAGCGGCTGTCAGATGAATTTCCTTTACCTGATCGTCGATTTGGCCGCCATTTCCGTCCCATTACTCTTCTCATTTCATCCCAAAATAGCACTTTATAAAAAATGGTCGGCACTTTGGCCTGCTATTCTGATTGCGGCAGTTCCGTTTATAATCTGGGATAGCTACTTCACAAAAATCGGCGTTTGGGGATTTACGCCGAAATATCTGATCGGTCTCCCTCTTTTTGGTTTACCAATAGAAGAGATCCTGTTTTTCATTTGCATTCCTTACGCCTGTCTTTTCACCTACTATTGTTTCAAAATCTTTTGGGGCAGTGAATACCGGATCAGGTTTGAAAATCTCATCACAGGGTTCTTTCTTTGCTTCACGCTGATGATCGGGGTGTTGTTTTTTGGGAGATATTATACGACCTCCACAGCGGCTGGACTCGTTTTGTTCCTCTGCTACTTGCAGTTTATTGCAAAAGTAAAGTGGCTGAGCCTCTTTTACTTCTCACATCTTTTCCTGATCATTCCATTCATTATTGTCAATGGTATTCTCACGGGAACCGGGCTGGACGAGCCGGTTGTATGGTACAATGATGCCGAGAATATTGGCTTTCGTTTTCTGACAATCCCTTTCGAGGACCTTTTTTATGGAATGCTGATGCTTTTGCTCAATACCTACCTTTTCGAATACTTTTTGAGCAAGCGCGAAGCTAAAAGCGCCATTTAAAATGGCTGGCCGTGGGTTAAGGATACCAGCTTATTGGTTAAACCAGGCATTTTTGACAAGAACCTGAGCGCCAGATCCGTCGTCGTACGCTTTCCAAAAAGGTTTTGCAGATAATAACCCGCCATTATGCGGCTGTTGAACGCCTTATCCCAGGATTTTTTATAAGCCAACATTGCCTGTTCTTTTGATTGCTTTTTTTCACAAAACAAAACCAATTCACGGGCGAGCAACTTGGATGCCCGCATACCCATGCTCATGCCATTGCCACAAAGGGGCGTAATTGAACCGGCCGCGTCACCTATTAAAAATATCCCCTGCGAATCGGTTTGCTTCTTATCGAAATGAACATTGCTGATTACCAAAGGCTGCGCATTGACAAACTCGGAATCGTTAAAATATTTTTTTAGAAACGGGTTTTTATGCAGCACATTTTGCTCCATCGCCCTGATATCCTTGCTGTTATCCTGCAAATTTTTTGCCGTTGTGAGATAACAGAGACAATGCCATTCCTGATCCACTTTGGAAACTCCGCAATAACCGTCTTTGAAATTATGTAGTTCAATGCGATTGGCAGGAAGATCGGTTTTAACATGATATTTTACTCCAATGTAGTTATTGGGAGCGTTTTCCTTTTGGGAATTGTTGCCTTCCAGGTTGATGAATTGCGGCGTATACTTTCCATAACTCCCACACACAATTTTGGATTGAAAATTGCCTTGTGAAGTTTGAATTTCATAGGTTTCATGACCGATATCCTTTACATCATTCACCCGGCATCCCTGCAAAACAGAGACGCCTTTTTGCAATGCAATTTTGCACAACTGATCGTCGAGGTGGTACCTGCTAATGCCGAAGCCACCCAATTGCAGGTTGTGTTCCAGCATAAATCCCTTCTCGGAGCTGATACCTAATTGATTGATAACGGGCAAGTCAAGCTGATCATAAGGCAAGCCAAGACTGATCAGGAAATCGCGGCTTTCCATAGAAATGTATTCGCCGCAGACTTTATGGAATGGATATTTATTTTTTTCAAAAAGAACAACGGATAGCCCGTGGTCGGCAAGCTGAATGGACAGACCTAATCCGGCCAGCCCCCCGCCAATGATCGCACAATCATAAACTGTTTCCATAAACAATGACCTCGTGCCTGAATGCCCATTTATTGATTATAGAATATTGCTTAACCCCTGCTTCCTGCATAATGCTTTGCCATTCTTTTTTCTTAAAACCCCGCAAAACTGATAACGGCGCGTCATTTTTGACAAGATAGGACTTGGAAAACAGGCTCGTGAGCCATTTTATAGAGTAGTAAGCCATCGGATTTCTTTCCAGATCGTTGATAATCAGGATTGCCTTATGTTTCGCCACAAATTGCATTAAATCAATTAACTGCTGATTGTTGAGATGGTGACAAAAGAGGCAGGCGTGAATGATATCTGCTTTTGTCAGATGATTGAAAAGATTGCGGTAATCATCGCAGATCAGCTTTACAGATTTGTTTTCCAAATTGACCTGCGCATATTCAATGCACACTGGTTTTAGGTCAATCCCATACAGTTCCAGCTTCAAATTCGCTTTTCTGTTCCAATTAGCAATCCTTTTGAGGGTATCTCCTCCCCCACATCCAATGTCAGCCAAAATATAGGACTGGTCTTTTCTTAAAACCTTCTTTAATGCGGAAAATGAAATGTTATAACCGCCCAGCCAATGGTTGATAAAATCCAGTTCCCGAAGGTTTTGAAATAGGTCGGCGGCGGGAATGTCCTGCTGGTCAAGCAATTCTTTTTTGTTGCTTCTCGCCCTAAACATAGCTGAGCTGCATGGTTTCGATACTTAGCCCTGGGCCAAATGCAGCTGCAAAAATGCGATTTCCCTGATTTTCCGGCTTCGCTTTTTCAATCACGTCCTTTAAAACAAAAAGCACCGTTGGGGACGACATATTGCCATAATTTTTCAGGACATTATAGGTAGGTGCAAGAAAACATTTGTCCAGTTCCAATGCCGCAGCAAAGTCGTCCACAATCCGTTTTCCGCCGGGATGCACCGCCCAATGTTTGTAATCGTCCGGCTCCAGGCCTACGGCCGCAAGCATGGGTTTGATGCTTTTCCGGATCAAATCCGGGACATAAGAGGATAGGTTCATAATAAAACCGGTTTCCGAAAGCCGCCATGCCATATCTGAATAGCCATTGTGCAAAATCATGGAATTGAATGTGTTGATTTCAACTTCATGTATATAATTCCTAGACGGTTTGGAATCTACCAGTACCGCCACCGATCCATCCCCGAAAAGCAGGTTGGACAGCAGGTAGTCGTCATTATATTGTTTTTGGAAATGAATGGTACACAGTTCGGTACACACCACCAACACGCGTGCATTGGGCTGACTTTTACAGATTGCATCCGCGTTTTTCAATGCAATGATGGCCGCGTTGCATCCCATAAAATTAATGCTGCTGCGCTGGATCGTTGGTTTTAAATGTAATTCCCGCATCAATTCCACATCCAGCCCCGGTGCGGACAAACCGGTACAGGTAACGGTAATTAAATGCGAAATCGAATGTTTAATCTGATGAAAATCCCTGATTTTTTCAATGGCTTTGATGGAAAGCTTTGTAGCGTGTTCCTGGTAAACCCGCATTCTTTGGGTGAGATTCGGTTCGGGAAGAAGGTCGGCTGATTGGTTGAAGAATTGATAATTTGCAGGCGTTTGGTCAAAATCAGAAAGAACAGAGTACCGTTTCTCAATTCCTGTCTTACCGGCTACGATCCTGATCTTTCTTTTATTGATTAAATCGTCTGTTGATCTGATGTAAAATTCGGAAAGTGCTTCCTGCGTATAGCAATGATCGGGGACGGCGGTTTCAATGGCTGATATGTAACTCAAAGGAATTCTGTTGATAATGATTAGTACTAGGAAACAACCATTCATGCATATCGATGCGATCCAGTTCATTCGCATTGTATTACTGAAATTCGCCTGCTTTCTGTCTTTCCAAACCTGATAGAACCAGTAGCCGAAATAGAGCACGATGGGGATGAAGAATACCTGGATAATATAAAAAATCATTCCAATGCCCTTAGCTGTAAAGTACAAGTAATAAAACACATTACAGAGCAAAAACATCAGGCCGGTGAACAGAAATGTGCCCAAATAGCCCAATTTATAGCTTAGGGTTGTAATCCCATCTTTCAGATCCTGCTCGTGCTGGTACACCTGCGTCAACGGATATGCGCCGGCAATTTGAAAAGAGCAACCCAGGAGCACATAGATATTTTCACGGCTCAGCGGCAATCCATTCCCCGAAACACCAGCCACAGACATATAATAAGTGAATGCTCCCTGAAAAAAAGCGACCGTCAGAAAGCCCGCTATTGGATACCTTTTCAGCCTGATCAGCCGCGAACTATATGCGCGTGAAGCGCCTATATAAAGCACGAGACAAAACGCAAACAATGCATTTACGAAGATGAGTGCCAGCAGGGTTGCGGCGGCATCCATAAAAACGGTCAGATAAAAAAGCTGAATAGTGGGCATGGGTGGCTTTTCCAGTCCTCCAATGCTCCCTTCGTCACGGTCAACAAAGCTGTTGTAGCCATTGCTTGCCGGGTAAACAAGCAGGTGAATGATCAGGAAAGACCACAACGCCTGGTGATGCAATATGTTCTCTGCCTGGCTGTAAGCAAACAGGAAGAGAGGCATCAGAAAAAAGGAAAAAGGTATCCTCAGCAGTTTGATTGTATTGCCATCAATTAGCATACCCTCCATTTAGCAATATGTTTTTGATCCATCGAATCACTTGTAAATGTTCCGAAGGTCCTTCTCGAAAACGGTGTAAGGGTCATTGTAAAATTTCATAAAATCCGGCGCGCTGACCTGCTCAGGGTATGGCGCATAATAATGGGTGGGACTTTTGGCATCGTTTCGCCAGACGAGTACATAAGCCAGGTTCATTTTTTCAGCCTTTAAGGTTTTCAATAAGGTTTCTGTCCACCAGGTGGGGTTTGGGATTGATTCAAGACCAGTTTCCGTAAATGCAGCCAGCTTGCCTGCTTTCTTGGCATAATCAGAAACGATTTTCAATTTCTTCAAACCTGCTTCCAGATTGTACTTACCGTCACGGCCGAAGTCCCCGTAGTTGTCCATGCCTACCATATCCACCCATTCATCACCCGGATATCTTTCCAGAAACTCTGCTTCTGAGCTAAATTTATTGTCGGGAGAGAAGGTGTAAAGGAAATTGTGGACATTCAAGCTATCGCGCAAATAGCTCACCGTAAATCGCCAGACTGAAATGAAATCTTCCCTGGAGGTGTGCCCTTTGCCCCACCAGAACCAATCCCCGTCGAATTCGTGATAAGGCCTGAAAAGCAGTGGTGCCAATGTCCCGTCGTTCCCTTTGAGCGAGTTGGCGAAAGAGGCTACGTTTTTCAATATCTCCTTATATTTCTCATGATGCGACCCGCCCGGCTTGATTAGCGCCATGGCAGCCACGGAAACCGAATCCTTCCAATAAAACCCACCACCGGAAGCCGGATTGGAGAAATGCCAGGCAGCGGTGGTAATACCTCCCCGGTTATACGTATCCAACACATTCCTCCGCAGCGCCTCGCTCGTTCTTATCATTGCGTCTTGCGAACGCCCCGACAATCCGCTGAAATCAATGCCAATTACAGCCGGATGTGAGCCGGTTACCGATTTGACATCCGATCGCTCCTCGTCCCCAAACCATCCGTGACCATACTCGGTTGCATGCTGATGCCCGAAAAGGATCTGTTCTTTGGCCAATAGACCGAGATTTTTATAAAGTGCCTTTGTTTCCTTCGTTGCCTTTTTGTCTATCTGGGCAACCGCAATTGGGCCGGAGGCAAGCAATGTGATAAACAGGTACAAAACAGTTGTTCTCATAGAGTTTGGAGTTGAAGTATATTGTTTACAAATATGAAAAATTATTGATTTCAGCCTGCAAAACCTGTCCTCATAGTCCAAATAGAAAATAATTCTGAATACTCAACTAAAAAGAGAACTTTTAATAACTTTGAACTGTAATACGTGAACTATATACAAGTTAGCACACATAAAACTGAACATCATTCGAATTACACTATCTATTAGCCATGAATTTAAATGAAATAATATTAGACAAGATCGATCTAAGCATTCTGCGGCTTATGCAGGAGAATGCAAGGATCTCCAATGCGGATCTGGCACGGGAGCTGGAAATGGCTCCTTCGGCAGTTTTAGAAAGGGTTAAAAAGCTGGAACAGAAGAATGTCATTATTCAGTACACCACGCGCATCAACCCGGCCGCATTGCAGCAAAAGCTGCTTGCATTCATTTCCATGAAGTCGTCGGAAGGAATGGGGAGCAGCAATACCCCCAGAGAACTGGCGAAGATCCCGGAAGTTCAGGAAGTACACCACATTGCCGGGGACGACTGTTATCTGGTGAAAGTGAGAACCGCCGATTCGGCATCGCTAATGGCCTTAATGCGAAACTCGTTCAGCAAAATACCCAATATCATTTCCACCCGGACCACCATCGTACTTGAAACAGTAAAAGAAGAACAACAATTAGTCATACCAGAAAAATAGCGTTGTCATGCAAACAGAAAACAAAACTCCGTCTACCCTCCTTGTAGTGCTGGCATTCGCCACGGTTTACATTGTTTGGGGTTCCACTTATTTCTTTATTCAAAGAGCGCTGGAAGGTTTGCCCCCGTTCTTTTTAGGTGCATTCCGCTTCATCATTGCAGGTTTGTTGATGCTCGCATGGAGCCTTGCGCAGGGCGAAAAGATATTTTCCTATAAAATTGCCAAACCAGCGATTGTTACGGGTTTATTGTTATTATTTGTCGGAAATGGCATTGTGATCTGGGTCGAGCAATTCCTGCCGAGCGCAATGGTCGCCATCATGGTATCATCTTCCCCGCTGTGGTTTGTGTTGCTGGATAAACCTAAATGGTCTGAAAATCTGAGCAATAAGTCAACGATCATAGGGCTACTGATTGGTTTTGCAGGTGTCGTATTACTTTTCAGCGAGAAGATTATGGCGAGTATGTCCTCATTAAACAGTTCCCGCGATCTTTTTGCAATGGGGCTGGTTGTATTAGGGTCCATGGCCTGGGCGGGCGGATCTTTGTATTCCAAATACCAGTCTGGTTCCAATTCGGCAACCGTTAACTCTACCTGGCAAATGTTTGCGGCGGGGGTTGCATTTATTCCTGGAATTTTCATTTCCGGAGAAGCCGAGACACTTAATCTTGCAACGGTTCCGACCGACGCCTGGCTTGCAGCCGTTTATCTGATCATATTTGGGTCCATTGCTGGTTTCAGCGCTTATGTGTGGCTTTTGAAAGTACAACCTGCTACCAAAGTGAGTACTTATGCTTATGTCAATCCGGTTGTAGCGGTTTTATTAGGGATATTTTTTGCCAATGAATCCATTTCACCCATGCAAATCTCAGGATTGATCGTCATTTTGGCCAGTGTACTTTTGATCAACCTGCATAAATACAGAAAACCAAAAGCGATGGTAACCAGCGCTGTTTGATTTTACCCGAAAATAAGGAAGGGTTTCAGGTCTAAATACTTTAATAACATAAAGTTGGATCCGAAACCCTTTCGATTTCTGAGATATCTCCATTTCTTCTGATCAGCACGATAATCTGCTCAAAGTCAATGAGCTGGGTAACTTCGAAGGCGATGATCCCGACGAATGTTTTTCCTCTGCTGATAAAATTGAGATGCTTGATCTTCGCCCCTTTTACCGATTCAACGACTGACGTGATCTTGTGAAGGCTTACGGCGTTTCTATAAATGATCTTTAATAGAAAAGTATCTTTCATTGCGGCTCGTTGATTTAAATAATGGCTAATTCCTTTTCTTTTTTTCTCCCGGCATGCTCGGAACCGTAAATGCCCACAAGCGTTTCCACGATATAATCCACTTCGTCAAAGTCGTTGAATTTGCTGAATGAAAAGCGGACATTTTCCTTATCCCGCTGGCAAGGCAATGCGCTGATCATATGTGAGCTGCCATTACCCAGATTGGAACAGGCGCTCCCACCCGACACCGCAATGCCAGCAGCATCGAGTTTTTTAAAAATACTTTCCGTCGTCAGACAAGGAAAAGAAACATTAACGACGCTTGTAATGCTGTTATCAATCGACTTGCTATCACCGTTATAGCAAATGTTAGCAATCCCACTGATCGCCAGTTTTGAGATCAGGTATTGCTTCAACCGGCAAACTTTGGATTGATTCACTTCCAGGTCGCGGTCGGCAACTTCCAAGGCTTTGGCAAGTCCGACAATCCCTATTACATTTTCCGTCCCGCCGCGTTGCCCATTCTCCTGTCCGCCACCTAGTATCTGCGGTTTGATCTTATGTTTCTTATTAATGTAAATAAATCCAATCCCTTTTGGCCCATGAAATTTGTGCGCTGAGCCAACGAGGAAATCAATGTCCATTTGGTTCAGATCAAACCGCACTTTACCAATAGTTTGCGTGGTATCGGTATGAAAAATAGCATTGTAACGCAGCGCCAGAACGCCAATCGCATGAATGTCCGTAATGTTGCCGATCTCATTATTGGCATGCATCAATGTGATCAAAGTACGCGGATTGGCCCTCAATAAATTTTCCAAATGATAAAGGTCAACGTGGCCACGCTCGTCCAGCTTTACGAAACTGATTTCAATATCCCCTTCCTTTTCATGCCTGGCCAAAGTTTGCAACACCGCCTTATGTTCAATTTTGCTGGTAATGACGTGACTGATCTCATAAGTCTGAATTGCGCCGGTTAGGGCCAGGTTATTGGCTTCTGTCGCCCCGGAAGTGAAATAAATTTCGCCGGGAGAGGCTCCCAGAATGCGCGCAACCGTGTTTCGGGACTGGTCTATCGCCTCTTTTACGCTACGCCCAGCCGCATGTGTGGACGACGGATTACCAAAATTTTGTGTCAGGAAAGGCAGGATCGCTTCGATTACCTCAGGATCCAGTGCCGTTGTAGCAGCATTGTCACAATAAATTTCCATATCCTAAAATGTGATTTATTATAATAGTCAATCTCGGCGCCGCCAGGCCGCCGCAAACGAATCGATTGCCCTGCCTTTCAAGGAAGGGGCTCGGAGATGAGCTTGGCAAGATCTTCGTTCCATTTTTTTACATAATCCTGGTAGAACTGGCCGGTTCCTTTTCCGGAAAAGCCAGTGTGTATTTCCTTCACTTTACCATCGCGGCCTACAATGATGGTCGTTGGATAAGCCAGGAATTTATCGATTGCAGGCAACTTTTCCGCGACCACATTACCTCCCACTTTTCCAGCGAAAAGCAGGTCATACTGGATATCGTAGCGGTTTTTAAGTTTAGTCAATGTGTTTTTTGCAAATGCGGGATCATCTTTTGCCTCAAATGCCAGCCCGATTGCTTCTACACCTTTGCTTTTGTTTTCTTTAAACCAGGGAGCCAGAAAAGTAACCTGATCAATGCAGTTAGGGCACCAGGTTCCCATGATTTCGATGATCACTACCTTACCCTTGTATTTTTCGTCGCTGAGCGATACCTGCTTTCCGTTGATGTCCGGAAAAGTAAAGTCGAATTTGTCATAACCCGGTTTCAGGAATGTAAGTGCATAGGCATCCGGCAAAGCTGCCTTATCGTCTTTTACAGCGTCGAACCGGATGGGCTCTGCGCTGGCTCCAATCGAACCAGTGATGGAGTTGTCGTTATTAATCTTTCCTCTCACGTAAGCCGGACTGGCTCCCGTGAAGCCCGACAATAGAAACTCATCGCCCTGTACGCTGCCTTCCAGCTCCCGGCTGTCGCCCGAAACGGAAAGGATAATGCCATTCAATTTGTTTCCTTCTTGTTCAAAAACGGCTACCCTGTCAGGGGCCGCTTTGTCTGTCGCATTGGGATTGGCCTGAATCTTCACAACCCAGCGTCCGGAAATATTCGACTTCGGTACAACTTCTTTTCCCGGCTCCACGAAACGATAGGCTTTCCCTGGCCGGGCCTCAAATGGATATACCCGGCTGGTATTCCCCGGAACCAGACTTTTCTGAACCCCGATAATGCTGCCGTCCGGCTGGATTTTTGCGAACCAGGCTGTTTCAAAGGTGTTCAGACTAACCCGGATCGAGTCGTCGGAAACGTGGGTTACCTGAAAATCATCCCTGCGGTCACCATTGATGGCTGTGAAAACAGGCTTTTCATCAGCGCCATTTTTGACTTCAAAATTAAATGGCACTTCAATCTCTCCAACCTTGAAGACGCCGCGCCAGATGCCGTTTTTAAGCGGAAGGGATTTTGCTTGTGAAAAATTGATATTGAACGAAAATGCAATGAGCATTGCATAGGAACAAAAATTTCTGATTTTCATTGAGTTATATAGCTAGAATAAGATTCAACCCGGATTTTTAACATCACAAAACACAGCCTTAAAAACCATACAGTTCACCAGATCTTCCTGAAAAGATCAGCTTCATTTAGTAGAATTCAATCCGGTGGTTGGATCTTAAGATTTATCATTAGAATTAGGTTGGGGCACCTTAAAAGTCCTAGGTTGCCAGAAGATCATAGAGCCTAACCTCTCCCTTCATTCTCAATAAATCTACTAATTCGATAGACAAAGATGAAATAAACTTTTTAGCAAAGCAAGAATGTGCGGCAAAAAAATTTGGTATAATTGCTTCTGATGCGCCAACAGGTGGCGATGCGTAATTTAAGCTCTAAAAATGACGTTCAAATGGCCCAAAAAATCACCACTTTTTTAATGTTTGAAGGACAAGCCGAAGAAGCGATAACCTTCTACACTTCACTATTTCCCGATTCCGCTATTACTTCTATAAGTAAGCATGTCGCCGGTGAAATGGAGGGGAAAATTATTCACGCAACATTCACATTGAATGGTATACAATACATGGCAATCGATAGCAGTCCTGTGCATGATTTCACCTTTACCCCAGCCATGTCACTTTTCATTTCCTGCGAAAGTGAGGAAGAAATAACGGAACTCTACGAAAAACTACTCGAAGGTGGAAAGGCACTGATGGCCATCGGCAATTATGGTTTCAGTAAAAAATTTGGTTGGGTAAACGATAGGTTTGGGGTTTCGTGGCAAATTAATTTGCCGTAAACCGTTTGCACTCTCACGTTATTTTGCTTCTTTTTTGAGGACTTCGTACCGTTTTCTAAGGGCAGTTATTTGGTTTGTATATGTTTTGTCTGCGGCCAGGTTCGCGGTTTCATGCGGATCATTCTTTGTGTCATAAAGTTGTTCGTACCCGTGCTCCGTGTACTTCATGTATTTGAGATCAGCTGAAACAACGCCCTCGACCTTCGGTAGCCGCGGACTGCCCATAAAGGTATGTTCGTAAAAAAAATCCTCTCGTGCTGGTAATTGTTTATCCAGCATTCCAATCAGATCCTTTCCCTGCATTTGCGCAGGAACCGGAATGCCTGCAAGTGACAAAATAGTAGGTGCAATGTCGATATTCAGGGATATCTGATCGTTTTTTGTTTTTTTCAAATGATCAGGAAGCACATTTCCAGAGATAATCAACGGCACCCGGATCGATTCCTCGAAGCCGAACCATTTGCCTTCCAATCCATGCTCGCCGAGCGAGAAACCATTGTCGCCCATAAAAATGATGATGGTATTGTTATCAATATTCAATGTTTTCAACTGCGCAACCAGGTTCCCGACGACCTCGTCAACGCCGGTAATGAGCCGGTAATAATTTTTGGTGGTTTCCTGCCGAAGTTCAGGTGTTGAAAGCAAAGGTTTCCAGCGGTCGCGGCCGATATTGGCATCAGTCTTGAAAAAATCGGGAAAGCTGGTCCAGAATTTTGGATCCGCTGTAATGGGATCAGGAATCTTATCATTTTTATACAAATCCTTAAACCGCTCCTGAACCGGATAAGTCGGCGGATTACCATCGAGCTCGTGAGGCGCTTTAAAACTGACTGACAAACAAAAAGGCTGTTTTCCAGCAAATTGATTGAGAAATTGTGAGATATCTTTTTCTACGCTGTCGGTATGGTGAATAACCTTTCCGCTTCTATTGACCAGCTCATAAGCAGGCTGTCCTTCCTTGGCACTCGCCCAATAGTCGAAAAGCGAATCAGGCTGATTTTGCACATCAATACCCCATTTCCCAATAAAACCAAGTTTATAACCTGCCTTTTTTAGCAGCGCCGGATAGGTTTGAGAAAGTGCCTGGGACGTGAAATCGGTGTTAAAGTCGGCAATACCATGCCTGGACAAGTACTGGCCGCTCAACAGACTGGCGCGGCTGACCATGCAAATCGCCGTGGTAACATATGCCTTCCGGAAAAGAATGCCGCGATTTGCAATCGCATCAAGATTGGGCGTTTGAATGATCTTGTTTCCCATAACCCCCAGCGCATCCCAGCGGTGATCGTCGGTAAGTAGGAAAATGATGTTAGGAGGTTGAGAAGTGCTTTTTCTCTGTGCTGATGCCCGCTGCGTATAACTGTTGAGCAACGCAATTAACAACAATGACTTAATGCAAACGCAGGCTATCCTTACCATCATATTTGTATTTCCAGTGAGACATATAAGTGTCGGCCGTCAGAAACTGGTCTTTCGCTTCGGCCAGTTTAGTTACCAGCACCTTTTCAAGTTTAGCCTGCACAGCCGCATATTCCGAAGTTCCAATCCGATTTGTGAGTTGGTAGGGATCTTTGACATTGTCATACAAAAGCCACGGACCGTTTAAATCTCGAACGTATGTGTATTGTTTTGTGCGGATTGCGCGGTATTCCTTTCCTCCATTCAAAAAATTGTTTTCATGAAACGGCACGGGCAATTGGATCAATGCGGCTTCCTCGCCCGTCGGCTGATCTTTTCCGCTCAGGATTGCTGCGTAATTTGTCCCCTCTATAGCAGCTGGAATTTTTAAATCATTCAATCCCAATAATGTTGGCAAAATGTCAATGTTGCTGAATGGAAGGGTTAATTCACGCTTTTTCACACCCAGTCCCGCAGGATAATGTACAATCAACGGTACCAGCAGCGACTCGTCCCAGGGTTTTTGTTTCCTCATCTTTCCCTGCGAATACAACATATCGCCATGATCGGAAGTAAAAATGAGAATGGTGTTTTCCTCCACTCCGGCCTTTTTTAATGCTGTCAGTAAATCTCCCACCGACTTATCCAATGCCGTGCAATGTGCATAATAGCCTGCCAGATCCTTCCGTGCTTTTGCTTTAAGCGAATCAGGAATATTGGGCCGTAAAGTGAGCTTTTCCGGCTGATACAATTTCCGGTACTCCTCTGGCGCAGTTGCATAAGGATCATGCGGCGGCCCCCAGGCCAGTACCAGCAGAAAAGGTTTTGCTTTATTTTTATCAATGAAACTGATCGCGCTGTCAGTTTGCGGGAAAACATCATAACCCGACCAATCATGCCTCACATCATTTTCATCGAAATAGAATGAATTGTTGTAATCGTGCGTCACTTCGCGCGCTTTCCAATAGTCGAAACCCTGACGGCGATCTTTCGGGACCGGACGATTGCGGGCGCTGAATTGCTTTTCAAAATTCTGCTGCCCGTTCACGTGCCACTTTCCGATAAAGCCCGTTGCATAACCCGCCTCTTTGTAAATTTCAGCCATGGTCAGCGCTTTGTTGCGAAGCGGACGGTCGTTGTAAAAAACGCCGTGCGTGAGCGGGTACTGGCCCGTGAGCAGGCTAGCCCTGGCGGGACTGCAAACCGGCATGACCGAAACTGCATTTTTGAAAATAACGCTCCTGGCTGCCAGTTTATCCAGATTCGGCGTCTTCACATCTGCATTACCAGCATAACCCACCGATTGCGCATTCCATTGGTCGGCAATGATGATGACGATATTCGGCTTTTTATTTTTTTGAAATGAAATATCCTCAACCGGTCGATTGATTTCAAAACCAGTCCCCAGCAATGCCAGCAGGCCAATGCTAACCATCAAGCCAAAAAATGCTTTCATAGGAAGATCTATATTGGTTACTGCGTCGGCGGATACACTTTGCCAAGCAGCGCCGACATTTCACTTACTGTAATGATAAAATTGGTGTCTTTGGCTAGATTCGTAAATTCGTCGGGATCCTTTTGATGGTCATATAGCTCCACACCTGCCTTGCCCTCATCCCATTCGGTATATCTAAATCTTTCTGTCCGGACACTTCTGCCCATTATCGCACCGCGTTTTACCTGCGTATAAGCCGCCTTGTCCCATAGTCCGGCTGGATCTTTCAACAACCCGGTAAGATTTTTTCCCTGCAATTTCTGACTGGGATAAATTCCGCATAATACTGCCAGTGTCGGATAAATGTCCAGCAATTCTACAGTACGGTCTGAGGCTTTTCCTTTGGTCCCGCCGGGTACCGAAATAATGAGCGGTACTCGTGCGGAATTTTCAAACAAGCTTTGTTTCATCCACTGACCGTGTTGTCCAACATTGTAGCCGTGGTCGCTCCAAAGAACGATAATCGTTTTGTCCGTTAATTTCAACTTGTCCAAAGCATCCAGCACTTTCCCAACCTGCGCGTCCATAAATGAAATGGTGGCATAATAGCCCCGCAATGCCTCTTTTCGCTCATCAACGGACAATCCCCAATGCGAAGGTTTGGTAAAAAGTGCTGCTTCCGGCACATCGTCGAGATCATTAGGGATTTCCTTTGGTAACGGGACTGTCGCGACCGGATACTGGTCGAAATATTTTTTCGGGGCTACATATGGGGTGTGAGGGCGGAAAAACCCGACTGCCAGAAAAAAAGGACTGGCCTTTTTCTTCTTCATGATTTTGATCGCTTCATTGGCGATCATTCCATCGGTTTGCTCATCGTCCGTACCCTCGGAAGCCCGCCACGACAATGCGCTTCCCAGACCCCGGTCGGGTGTCAGATTTTTGATTAAAGCTTCTTCCGTTTTGTCCCGACCTTTTGGATTGACCTTCTCATCCCAAGAAATCGGATCATCCAGTCCATCCGTCCCAATTTGCCCTGGAACGCCATAATGAAAGATTTTGCCGACGCGGGCACTGTAATAATTGTTGTTTTTAAATAATTGCGGAAGCGTGACCACGTCCGGAAGGTTTTTACGGAAATGCGTTTGCAGTTCGTAAATCTTGGTAACATCTGGTCTCAGGCCAGTAAGCAGCGACGATCTGCTGGGACTGCACAACGGAAACTGTGTATACGCCCGGTTAAATTTAACCCCCCGCTTCGCAAGGCGATCAATGTTTGGAGTCTTTACATAAGTATTTCCATAACATCCCAGGTCATTGTTGAGGTCATCGACAGCGATGAATAATACATTGTATTTCTTCTTAACCTTCTTATCTCCAATTTCCCCCGCAACGCTATTCGGAATCCACAAAACTGGCGCAAAAGCCATAACAAGCAGTATTGCCGTAGCATAACGGTAATTTTTCATTATTGGGCAGTTTAAGGTTTATTCCTTGCCTTCCTTGACAGTAGGGGCATCTTTTGTATTGACAGCAGGCAATGATTTTGCCAGCTTTGTCTTAACTGCTGCAAATTGTTCGTCTTTTGCCAGATTTTTCCATTCCTGAGGGTCTTTTTCATGATCGTAAAGCTCCTCAGAACCGTCATTATAACGAATATAACGCCATTTTTCGGAGCGTACCGCATGATTTCCGAATCCATGCGTAGTTACCGAAGGATGCTCCCATTCCGCAGCAGGATTTTTCAATAATGTGGCGATGCTATTCCCTTCCAATCCCTTTTTGTTGGGCAAATTACACAGTTCTGTGAGTGTTGGGTAAATATCCAGCAGGTTCACGGTGCGTTCGGAAATTGAGCCGGACTTTGATAAACCCGGCGCGTAAACGATGAAAGGTACGCGCGAAGCTTCTTCCCATAAGGCAAATTTCCGCCAATGTTCCTTCTCTCCCAAATGCCAGCCATGGTCGCCAAAGAAAACAATGATGGTATTTTCGGCATATTTACTTTTCTCTAATGCGTCCAGCAATCGCCCGATCTGTCCATCGGCAAATGTGATGCTAGCCAGGTAACCCTGCACCGCCTTTTCCCATTGTTTGTTTTCAACGATGAATTTATGATCTCCCTCAGGTTTGGCGATTTTGATCCCAGCAGGAGGTACATCACCCAGGTCATTGTCGATCACTCTGGGCTTTTTGATGGATTCCAGAGGATACATATCAAAATATTTCTGAGGCACATACCAGGGCAAATGCGGGCGGGTGAAACCAATGGCAAGGAAAAAAGGCTTGTCGTGTTTTTGGTCAAAAAACGAAATACCCTCATTCACGATCTTACAATCTCCCATATCCTCGTCTTTCGCATTCACCGGACTCCAATCAAAATGCGCAAAACCATTCACAGGCGCCTTGGGCGGCTCAGGGGATTTTGGGATCTCAAAGTAGGTTGGCCAGGAAGCATCGTCATTGTAGGTGTTATGATAAATTTTTCCAGCGCCTTTCACCTCATAACCATTGGCGGTAAAGTACTGGGGCAATGTCACCGCGTCCTGCATCACCGGACGCCAGGGCTGATTGTTATGATAAACCCCGGAAGTGGAAGGCCGCACGCCAGTCAGTAATGCTGTACGAGAAGGATTACAGGCTGGTGCCGCGCAATAAGCCCGCGTGAAAGAAACCCCTTTTTTAGCGAGCTTATCAATGTTCGGTGTTTTTATACCCGAGTAACCGCCAAAGGGCCCTACCCAATCATTCATATCGTCGACTGCAATAAAGAGGACGTTGTATTTGGGTTTGGCGGTTTGGGCAAAAACGGAGTCCAGCGACGTCATATACAGCAGGATGGCCAGGTAGCTTTTGAATACGGTGTAGTTTGGGATTGTCATTGGTTGTCATTTATGGTCATTTATAGTTTGGGGTAATTCGTTTTTGTTTTACTGAGCGGAGTCGAAGTGCGTTACCGCCAAGCAGGAACGCACTTCGACTGCGCTCAGTGTGACAAAATTTATTCACTCATTCACATTCAATCATTCACTTTCAATCCCCCTTCTCCGCAAACGCCGGATCGGGTTCAAATCCCGGCAATATCACCTTCGCCACCCCAGGATCGCCAAATTTCCAAGCGGGAAGCTTGGCCAGTTCGCCTTCGAAAACCTTCCTCCTTTTCTCCCCTTCCTCCCCTGCCTTCCCCGCCGCAACCGGACTTTTTTCCTCGATATCTTTATCCAAATCATAAAAACGGCCATCGGAATACAACTTGAAATGACGGTCCCGGATAAACCGGGCCGAATTCTTGTTAGCCGCCTCAGAATGAATAGGCTGATAATGCGAAAATATCCAATCACGCGGTTTGCCTTTTTCCCCCTTAATCTGCGGCAGAAAACTGCGCCCGTCGGTATCCCATTCCGCCGGAACTTTCACCTGCATAGCTTCCGCGAGCGTTGGCAACATATCCGTAAAATCGATCAGGTTATCGGTTTCGTGGGTTTTGTATTTGCCGCTACCCCAGTTAACGATCAGCGGTACATGGTGGCCGCGGTCGATCGTCAGTCCTTTTCCGCCCTGGATTTTACTTCCATCCTTCATTTGGGTAAAGATCGGCTTCCCGGTACCATTATCACCCGTGAAAATGATGATGGTATTTTCATAAATGCCAAGGTCTTTCAGCTTCTGAATGATCTTACCCACGTTCTTATCACAATAAGTTACCATATCCCGGAAGTTTAAGGTATCGCTTTTGTGATGCCCGGCCGGGTCCGATTTCCAGCTTTTGCTGTCGGGCGTTGGCGGGAATGGATCGTGTACCAATGCCATCGGATAATAAGCCAGGAATTTCCCGTCCTTATTTTTTTCGATAAAATCGAGCATATTGTTCACGAAAATGTCCGGACCGTAATCATTGTCTGTCGTTTTCAGGATCTCGCCGTCTTTGTCGATCAATGGCTTGGCATAACGCTCTCCGTCCCTTCTTGGTTTGTCTAATTGCCAGAGGCAATACTGGTCAAAACCAAAATGTTTTGGCAATTTGTTATTCGCCCCAAGCTGCCATTTCCCCGCAATTGCGGTCGCATAACCAGCTTCCTTAGCCAGATTCGCGAATGTTTTCTGGTCCTGGTTGAGGTGACCGAACTGGGAGTAGTTTTTGTAATTGTATTTGCCCGTCATAATCTGCACGCGGGTCGGCGTACACAGCGGCTGTGAAAATCCGTAGTTGAATTTCAGGCCATTCTTCGCCAACTTATCAATATTCGGAGTTTTATAGGTGCTTCCATAAGCCCCAATGCATTCCTTCCCCATATCATCCGCCAGGATCAGGACAATGTTGGGCGATTTCTTCTGGGCAAAAACGGAAGCTGACGCCAGGAACAGTAGCGCTAGCAGGTAGTTAAGTTTGGTCATGAGTGGTTAGGTTTTTGTTTATTTATTGTTCGGTGTAGTTCAGGGTGGTTCGGGATGGTTCGGGGTAGTTCGGAATGGTTTGAGGTAGTTCGGGATGGTTCGAGGATGTTTGGAATTGTCATGATTGGTCATGGGTTGTTTTACACAATCCCGAACAATTTCGAAAAATACCTGACCACAAATGACAACCCCGTGACCATTAATGACAACCTCAATCATTGATACGCAATCGTAACCTTCTTTAACCTCCCCGTAAACATAAACGGCGCCTTGTACAAATCCGAAACGGCAGTCTTCTGGTCCCGTCCTACATCCGTTCCATCAAAATTCCGTGGTCCTTGAATTTGCGCTTGTGCGGCCGTGAAGCTTCTTTCACCTATCTTTTCATCGTTCAAATAAACCGTCTCTTTCCCAATAGACTTACCTGCCTCGGCTGGGCCGGAATGTTCGTAAACCAATTTAAAATTCACTTTTCCCTTTGGAATGGCTGTCGTTGAAGAAATATTGAAAACATCTTTCAACGTCTTATGGGTATAATGAAACTTGCCATCTTTCACAAATAGACTAATGCCGCTTTTATCCCCGCCCACCGCAAATAGAACGCCTTCTTCTTGCCCTGAAACGATCTCAGCTTCTGCATTTGCAGTAAAAGAACGTCCGTCGTACAAGGGACTGCTGACCCCGACAAGGTTATCGACGCCCGGAAAAAGGGTAATGTTGGGCATTTTACCATAGACCGTCCTACCCGCAGGCATATCGTGCGCGGTAAAATCTTTCAATGGATATACGTTGTATTTCTTCGCCTCCTGATCAAAAACCGCCTGCAATTCTTTCAGCTTTTGAGGATTTTTTGAGGCAAGATTCGTGCATTCGTTAAAGTCTTCATTGAGGTTATATAATTCCCAAACGTCCTTGCTGAAATCTACTTTCCCACCGGATGGATCTGCCTTACCGGTTCCTCCCTCCAATCCTTCCCACACATCATGTCCTCTGGAAGCCTTCCAACCATCTTTGTAAATTGAAAGTGCGCCCGCGATCTCATAATACTGCACGGTATGTTTAGACGGCGCTTTTGAATTATCAATCGCATAAGCCAGACTAGTACCTTCGATCGGTTCCTGTTTGTACCCATTGATCAGCTTCGGCGTTTCGCCTTTAATGATTTCCAATGTTGTCGGCAGCATATCGATTACATGGCCGTACTGGTTACGGATGCCGCCTTTTTCTTTGATCCCTTTTGGATAATATAAAATCATCGGATTGCGCGTGCCGCCCTCGGTATTGGCATCGGCTTTCCAATAGCGGAAAGGCGTATTGGCAGCAGCAGCCCAGCCGATTGGATAATCCGTGCTGGATTCGTCGGTACCAATTAAGTCGCTGGCATTCAGGATGGCGTCAATGCGGGCTTCTCCCTGCAATCTGTTGATCTGCGGATTAATAGTACCGTGCTGGGTACCGCCTTTACTTGCGCCATTATCTCCCAAAATGACCGCTATAACTGTATTATCCAGCTGATCAATTTGTTCCAAATAATTGACGATCCGGCCGATTTCATAATCGGTATAAGAATAAAAGGCGGCGTACACTTCCATGAAATGCGCGTAGGCTTTCTTTTCCTTTTCAGATAAGGTCGCCCATTCTTTTACGCCTGGATTACGTTCGGGCAACACGGCATTTTGCGGGATAATACCCAATTTTTTCTGGTTTTCAATCACGATCTCCCGGTACTTATCCCAGCCGAGGTCGAACTTTCCTTTGTACTTATCGATCCATTCTTTGGCTACCTGATGCGGTGAGTGTGTTGCGCCAGTGGCCAAATACAGAAAAAATGGCTTTTCTGCATCCAAAGATTTTTGGTTTGCAATGTATTTAATGGCTTTGTCGGCCAGCAATTCGTTTAAATGTTTCGTATTAGGTTCAATATCCAGCTTCGTCGCATCCTCCCAAAGTTCAGGGTGCCACTGATCTGTTGCGCCGGGCAGGAATCCATAGTAATGGTCAAAGCCTCTTCCCGTCGGCCAGCGATTGAATGGACCAGCCTGGGAGTTTTCGGTAACCGGCGTCAAATGCCATTTACCCAATGCGAAAGTGCTGTAACCATTTTCACGCAAAATTTCGGCAGCGGTGGCTTTTTCGAATGGGATATAAGTGTCATATCCAGGAAAATCCACGGCAGCCGGTGTCAGCAAACCGACGTGCGCGGAATGGTGATTTCGTCCGGTCAACAATGCGGCGCGGGTAGGTGAACAAATGGCAGTGGTATGGAAATTCGTAAAACGAAGGCCCTGATTCGCCAGTTTCTGAATATTAGGTGTTTCCACCAACCCGCCAAAAGCAGTCGTCGCACCAAATCCGGCGTCATCGATTAATATCCAGACGACATTAGGTGCGCCTTTCGGGGCTTTTTTGTTGTACTCAATTTTAAATGGCGTCGATTCTTGCAAAGTCTTTCCAAACTTCCCATTCCAGGGCTGTTGCGAACTATTCTGGGCAAAAACCTGACTGCTGGCCACGCATCCTGCGATTACCGTAGCCGCAATTTTTAAACCTAATTTCATAACGCTCTCTATTTAAAAGTTTAATTACCAGTTGCGGTTGGAGCAAATTCCGGGTTTAGTTTCGCGGGTATTGGCGCATTGGTTTTGGTTTTCCATGCGTCGAGTTTGTCCTTTAATTCTTTCGTTTTGGCAGGATTGACTTTCGACAGATCTTTACTCTCACCGATATCCTCCCTGATATTGTAAAGTTCCACGCGCCCATCTTCATAAAACTCATGCAATTTGAAATCGCCCGACCGAATCGTGCTGGTAGGCCGCGTTCTGAATGCATCTTTATTTCGCTGGTCACCTTTGTAAGCCTCGAGGTAGCCAGGAAAATGCCAGAAAATATCCCGGGCAGGTGTCGTTTTTTGCATTAAAATTGGCGCAAAACTCTGTCCGTCCACGTCTGAATTCAATGGTTTTTTTATGTTAGCGACTTCCAGCAATGTCGGATAAAAGTCAACCCCAATCACCGGAGTTTCAGTGGCCGATCCGGCTTTCGTTTTGCCCGGCCATTTTACGATCAATGGAACGCGGACTCCGCCTTCATACAACATTCCTTTTGAACCACGCAAGGGATAATTGGCTGTATTAACGCCCTGTCCGCCATTGTCCGAGAAGAAAACAACCAATGTATTTTCGGTCAGTTTCAAAGATTCCAGTGTTTGCAAAACCCTGCCAATACCTTCATCGGCGCTTTGGATCATGGCTGCGTAAGTTGGGTTATGATGATATTCGTCGCCTTTTTTTGCTTTGTATTTTGCGATAATATCTTCCTTCGCTTCAACCGGCGTATGGACTGCGAAGTAGGATAGGTATAGGAAGAATGGCTTTTTCTGATTGGCGTCGAGGAATTTCACCGCTTCGTCGGTCAAACGGTCAGTAATATACTCGCCTTCTTTTCCGGAGGTAATGCCTTCATGCGGTGAGACATTTCCCTTTTTAGAGTAAGGGTAAAAATAGGACGGCGTTCCTTCCGAGTTTCCAATGACATAGTCGAAGCCCTGTGCGTGGGCGTCGGCATTTTCACTTTTCTCACCCAATTGCCACTTCCCGATTAATCCGGTGTTATAACCTGCATTTTTGAATTCCTCGGCAATGGTTGTGAAAGAAGGGTTTAACACTGTGTTATTTTTGATCGGGATCAGCTTTCGATCCACAGACTGGCCGCGATCCGAATTACCGACTGTGAAAACGCCATGACGCGGCGTGTATTTCCCGGTCATTAGCGAAGCGCGACTTGGCGCACAATTCGGCCCCACCGAATAACCCTGGGTAAATTTCAGGCCCTGTTTTGCCAGCTTATCAATATTTGGCGTCTCATAATACTTACTCCCCGCCGAACTCAAATCCGTCCACCCCCAATCGTCGACGAGGATGAAAAGAATGTTGGGTTGCTTTTCTGTATTCTCTTTACCTTGCGAGAAGGTAGTAAAGGAAATAAACGAGAGGAAGAGACTGAAAATTAGGGTGGTCTTCTTCATTTGATCTAGGTCTAAGAAATTATTAAGTTTTTTTAGGACAATTTTTATTGTCATGCTGAGCGTAGTCGAAGTACGTTACTGCTTGTCGGCGACGCCCCTTCGACTCCGCTCAGGGTGACAATGCATTCCGCTCATCATGACAATTCATTCATTCCCTATTCCCACCCCGGATTCTGTACCAATTTCGGGTTCAAATCCAATTCTCTTTGAGGGATTGGGTGCAGGTAATGTTTTTCAGCGGCGTTGGTTTTACCGGCTTTGTGCAAGTCTGTGATCATGCGTTTTGTTCTCACGAGGTCGAACCAGCGTTGGAATTCGAACATGAGTTCCAATCGGCGTTCCAGGTAAATGGCTTCGCGGAATGTGTCTTTGGTTAATCCGGCCAGAGCAGTCAATCCTGCTCTTTTGCGGACGCGGTTAACAGCTGCGTAAGCCTCGGTAGTCGGGCCGGTTCCTTCGTTAATGGCTTCTGCATAAATTAAGAGCACTTCCGCAAATCGGATCACAGGAATATTCTTGGCCGATTCTGTTGGGTTACCAATTTGCGCCATGTCAAAATATTTAAAAAAACGCGGTGGGAAGGTGATTTCCTTTCCGGTGGTCGGACTGACCAATGAAGTAAAAAAGGTGACATCCCTGCGTTTGTCAGTTGCCGAATACAATTTGTAAACATCCGCATGCGGCTCGTCGGTACCTGCCGAGGCCACACCGGGTATCCCTACCGGCGTAGCCGACGAAGCAAGCCGGTTTCCCTGTCCATTGACGTTCGATTTGCATTGAACAGAGAAGATATGCTCCTTACCATTTTTGGTAGCTACATTAAAAACATCGGCAAAATTTTCAAACAGATCGTATCCATAAGCCCCGTTAATGACTTCGAGGCTTTTGGCAGCTGCTTTATCCCACTCCTGGCGGGTAAGGTATACTTTCGCAAGAATCGATTTGGCAGCCCCGCCCGTCGCACGGCCCGCATCTGCTCCTGAAAACGAGTTCGGCAATGCTTCTGCGTCTGTTAAGTCTTTGATAATTTGTTGATACACTTCCTCCTTGGCTGTCCGGGCAACCTGGATACCCTCTTTGTCCAATGAGCTTGTTCCCTGTAAAACCAATGGCACGTCGCCCCAAAGCCTAACCAAATTAAAGTAAAGCAACCCCCGTAAAAATTTGGATTCATTCACCAGCCTGGTGCGTAAAGTGGGATCCATTTCGATCTGCGGAATGCGGTCGATGGCAATGTTTGCGCGGCTGATTGCCAGGTAACTTTCGCGCCAGAGCTCATCCACGCGGTCGTTGGTAGTAGAATGCGAAAGTACCGAAATCGTACGCACATCCGCATTAGTAACCCGCAAACCCGCAATAGCATCGTCGGACATGATCTCAAAAGCGAGGTGGACCAGACGGTTGTACATGGTTAGCCCCCCATTGTTCAGCGCCGCATTGTACACGCTGGTTACGGCGGCCAATGCATCGCTTTCAGTTTTGTAAAACTGCTCGTCGGTAATCAGCGAGGACGGATTCTCATTTAAATCCGTGCAGGAAGTGAATGTGAAAATGCCTAAAAATATAAAAAGTATCTTCTTCATAATGTTGGATTCAAGATTTGATTTAAACATTTAACACTCTTAAAATGAAATGGTTAAACCTGCTAAAAACGATTTTGAGGATGGATAAACACTATAATCGATGCCCTGGTTAAGCGTACTTTGCTCATTGCGGCTCACTTCCGGATCAAAGCCTGTGTATTTAGTCCACGTGACTAAATTGGCCCCTGATACGTAAATTTTGATTTGGCTTGAGTGGATCTTGGAAGCAATGCTTTTGGGCAGGTTATATCCCAGAGTTACGTTTTTAAGTCGAAGAAAAGAGGCATCTTCCACGTATCTGCTGGTGTTAACTGGCGCAGGATCTTCAAATGCACGTTGCACTTCGTTTGTCGGATTCGTTGGGCTCCAGCGCTCGTAGGCTGCTGTGGACGCATTTTGCTGACCAGTCAGCAATTCCAGTTGTTGTTTGTTCTGATTGAAAAGCTTGTTTCCATAAGTTCCCTGCAAGAAAAAGCTGAGATCGAAATTGAGAAACGATAAAGTATTGGTAAGCCCGCCCTGGAACTTAGGTTGTGCGTTTCCAATGATGGTTCGGTCGTCGGCCTGGGTAATTTTCTTGTCGCCATTAATATCCACATATCTGCGGTCGCCAGACTTCGTCGTTGCGGGATTGATGGTCGGCAAATTGGCAATGTCATCTCCGGTCTGGAACAATCCATTGGTTTTATACCCATAAAAAGAACCCAGCGGCTGGCCCACTTTTGCTATGTTAGCAGCCGAAATGATATAGTCGGCGCCGTCCCCTAATGTTAAGACTTTGTTACGGTTAACCGACAAAACAAAATTGGTATTCCATGAAAAGGGCCCGGTCAAATTCTCGGTGTTGATGCCCAGTTCAATCCCTTTGTTTTCCACAGAACCATAATTTTGCAAGGAAGTACTCTGTCCGGAAGTATAGGGAATCGGCACATTTAGCAGCAGATTGGTCGTTTTTTTGTAGTAGGCGTCGAAAACAAAATTGATTCGGTTTTTGTAAAGCGAAAGATCAATCCCGCCGTCATACTGCGCGGTGGTTTCCCAGCCCAGATCCGGATTGGCAATGCGGTTTGGGGCGAAACCAATGTAAGTCTGGCCGCCGAAGAAATAGGTGTTGGAACTCAAAGTCGCCAATGATAGGTACTGACCGATTTCCTGGTTACCCGTAATCCCGGCGCTCAGGCGCAGTTTAAAGTTGCTGATGGTTTTGAATGATGAGAGAAAATTTTCGCGTGAAATGTTCCAGGCTAATGCGGCGGATGGAAAATATCCCCATTTGTTATCCTTACCAAATCGCGACGAACCGTCGGCACGGCCACTAATGGTTACAATGTATTTTTGGTCAAAAGAATAATTGATACGGCCAAGGTAGGAGTTCAAAGCCCAGGATGATGACCCGGATGTCGGCTGCGTGTAAACCGATCCGCTACCCAGATCATTGTAGGTCAGCTGATCAGTAATAAATGATTGAGAGCCGGCAATCGCGCTTTCAGTTGAGAAGGCTTGTTGCGTGTAACCCACAACCACATTCACCGAATGCTTTTCATTAAATATTTTGGAATAACTTAAAGTGTTCTCATTCAGCCAGGTAGACGCAAACTTCGTCCCGACAAAGGCTTTACCAGTCGGATTGGAATTGGCGCCCTGGTAAATGTCGGACGGAATGTAGCGGTTTTGCTTGTTGTTGAGGATATCGGTACCAAACGAAACCTTGGCAACCAGACCGTCGAAAAAGGTATATTCACCGTAAATATTTCCCAGGAAACGGTAGGTTGTGGTTTTATTGATCTCCTTTTCAAGTGTCGCAATCGGGTTACCCAGAGGTGTTTCAAATTCGCTTTGATAAGTATATTTTCCATTCGCATCCCGAACATTGACAGCAGGCGGCATGGCAAGCAATGCATTCACAATACCATCATTCGCAACCTGGGAACTGATCTTGCTCGCCGTCAGGTTAACGCCTACTTTGAATCTGGAAGAGAAATCACGATCCAGGTTGATCCTGCCCGAATATCTTTCAAAATCGGTGTTTAAGAGCACGCCATTTTGTTTGAAATAATTACCTGAGATCGCATACCGGGTGCGGTCGTCCCCGCCCGTCATGGAAAGCTGGTGGTTTTGTATGGAAGCAGACCTGAATGCCTCTTCCTGCCAATCGGTACCTTCTCCCAATGCGTTAATCTGTTCCGGGCTGTAGTAAGCTGCTTTCCCCGAGTTGGCGCGTGCTTCATTTTTCAGTATCGCCCAATCTTTGGCATTTGTCATGACGTCCACTTTTTTGAGGACTTTCTGGGTGCCATAGTAAGCATCGTAGGTCAATGTATTTTGTCCTGCTTTTCCTTTCTTGGTGGTGATCAACACAACACCGTTCGCGCCGCGTGAACCATAAATCGCGGTTGCAGATGCGTCTTTTAAAACTTCAATGGACTCAATATCGCTCGGGTTTAAACTGGCCAATGCATTGATGCTCGGACCGTTTGTCACGCCTGCACTGGCATCACCGTTGCTATTGTAAACCGGAAATCCATCAATCACATACAATGGCTCATTGCCGCCAGTGATGGAATTTCCACCCCGGATCCGGATGCTCACCGCCGCTCCCGGCTGACCGGAAGTTTGGGTAACCTGCACACCCGCTGCGGCTCCTTGTAAAGCGCGGTCAAAGGAGCTAATTGGCTGTTTTAATGCAAGTTGCGGGACAGAAGAAACAGAACCAGTTAAATCCCCTTTCTTTTGGGTACCATACCCGATCACGACCACTTCATCCAATACATTGGCTGTTTTCAGAACTACTTCCGCGGGTTCTTCTGACAGTTCATAAATATCAATTTCCTGCTGCTGATATCCTGTAATGTTGACCAGCAGCGTAAACGGAAAATCTTTGGGTGCGGCAATGCTGAATCTGCCATCCAGGTCACTGCTGGCATATTTAGAAGTTCCTTTTAAAACAATGGTTGCGCCAGGGATGGTCTGTCCGGAGGCATCCTTCACAACTCCGGTCACTGCATCCTGCGCCTTGGCAGAAAGAAGGGTAAATGCCAGGAAAAGCATGAGGTACAAGTATTTTTTCATCAAATTTAAGCGGGTTATAAAAATTTGAATTGCAGTTATACAATTAGGGCATTGAAAAAAATTGGCATAGTTGATACTGTACCGCCAACTACGGAGATTGACGGTATAGTATATACGAAATGGAATTTACTTTACAGCGGAGAACCTTTCCAGCTTTTCCTTTTCCTGTTCCAATCGTTTGGCGTCAGGTTTCAAATAGCCGAATTGTCGAAGGTCTTTGTCCGCATTGGCCGCGACCCATAATAGAAACTTCTTGGCTTCTGGATTTGAATTGTGTTTATCGATAGAAAAATGAATGTATTCTATCGGTACATTTTTAATTTTCTCATTTTCCAGGCTAGTCAGCACACCGTCCAGATTATCCAGCACCTTTTCTTCTTTTGAAATCCTTCCATTTCCATCCAGATCTATCGGAATGACCGTAATCCCCTCCACTGGTTTTCTTGTTTGAAGATCATATGCAAGCCCGGGCGTTGTGTAGCTGACACCCGTTTCGTCTTTCAATAAAGCTTTAATCAAATGTTCATCAGCACCGGCAATGGCTTTCCCTTTGATGTCTTGTTGTTCATAACCAAAATATTTGGCGAATGTCAAGGGCGCACCGGCTTTCTGCAATCTGGTGTAAATGGTGTAGCCGGTTGGCAGTGTCTTATCTTTCTCCGCGTAGATATCATGGAAGAAGATCTGTTTGTAGGTTTTTTCGTTCAACCCTTTTTCACCATATTCTTTTGCAAAGGCAGATTTTGCATTGGCAACCGGCAATAATGCATATCGACCGAGGGAAATATATTCGCGCGTTTCCTTCACTTCCTTATCCTGATCGTAGGCTTCAATGAGTAAGTCATATTTTTGAGGATCTGTTATGGTCCTGGTTTCGATGACAATCTGTGATGATGGATGCAGGGCGGTATAATCTTTGATCCACTTTTCAACCAATGGATATGCAAACCGGACGCCGGTGATAATGACCTTATTGTCAGCAGTTTCCTGAGCAAAGCCAGACGTGGCCAGCAGGGAAAATGCATAGGTAAATAGTAGAATTTTAAATTTCTTCATAATAGGATTTGTAAAACACGCCGTCCAAGAGTCCGTGAAAACGGTCGCCCTAACAAACGTTTGTAGTTGTGTAACAGGAAAATATACGGTATGCGAACGCAATGTTATGCTCCGTCAGAATAATTCAACAGCAGCGACAACATCCAAGAAATTGCAAGAGCTGCGGGTTGGTTACCACCGTGGGCGCAAACTTTCTGCGCGAAGAATATACATTCATCGAATTCATGAGTGAAATGATTATGTTTTTTCTCTTGTGCTGGTGGCTAACAAAAGAGAAATCTACTAAATTGATAGACAAAGTAAATTTAAAGAAAATTAAATTGCAAGAAGTTTCTATAAATAAAGCTGAATTTGTCTTGGGGAAGGCTTTACCAAATGACTTTTAGGCCTTCTGATGTGTATATGTAAGCCTACCCGATTCAAAACGTGTCCAGATAAGAATGTGTGTGCCAGCAAATAATTGGTTCACAAATCATACAATATTGGACCCATATTTTTCAGTTAATACGCTTCGTCAACTCGTCCAATTCTGCCTGCTTCGGAGTTGTTGATTTGATGCCTTGTTCCGGGACAGAGATTTTGGCAGTCCACGCTATGGCGTTCAGTACCAGCTTTCTCACATTATCATTTTGCCAATTGTTATGGACGTGACCGCCGGTAAATCCGAAACCACGGCCGCCATTTGGACGGTCGAATGTCCAGGCTAAGGTCTGCAATTCCTTCTTGACCAAAATGGCTTCTCTGACGGCTGGATTGCTGGAATGGGTACCCTCGGGACGGTTCAGTGTTTTGTCAGGCGGTAAAGCCTGCAAAATAGGTTTGATAGTTTTCTGATCTTCGGTAAACCTCATGTGATAGTACCATTCATCCATAATGCCAAAAGGCTTTACGCCACTTGAAACGGGATGATCCGGAAAGCTTGCGAAGTTAGCCTCCCAAGAAGGATTAACCGACCAATTGATCTCAAAATAGCCGCCAATCCATTTTTTGAAGTAATTGCCTGTATTGCCTTGCGGTACTTCCAATGCGAAGTGCAGCACAACTAACCCAATACCTTTATCCATTAATTTGTCCATATCAGCCACATGCGGGATAACCATGTGGCCATCTCCCCCATCGCTGTACATCACAATTGCATCCGCATCTTGAAGAACGCTGATATCTTTCGGCCAGCCTCCTTCAATCACCATTGCATTTACTTCCGGAACATTATTATTTAAAGCTTTCGCTAGTAAGGTACACCCGCCCTTGTGCTCGTGTTCTCCTTTCCCGTGACTGTCGGGCCCGGCAATAAAGACAATCTTCTTCTTCGGTTGCGGCTGACCATTTTGACCTTTTGCAAACAATCCAATACACAGAAAAAAAATTAATAAGCTGATATTCAGTTTCTTGCCCATGACCATTCTTGGTTTTAATTTCGGATAGGTTTTCCGAAAGTCAGTTAATCTGGCAATGAACATTATAAAAACCAGACCAATGGGCAGAGATAACCTGATATCTATTCTTTCAGAAACCGAGTGGAAGTCGCCGTCTTTTGATCTTTTGATATGAGTTTCAGAATATAAAGTCCGCTCGGCAGCCTGGCCACATCGATCTCGTTGTGATCCCTTATAATTAACCCAGACAGGCGCGGGTCAGCGACAATTCCATTGATACCATATACCGACCCGCTTAAATTTTCAGGTTGGTTATCAACATTAAAGATTAGTCTGTCCTTGACTGGATTGGGTGCCAGCACAACATTTAAGCGAGATACATTGCCACATGAAGATGACACGATCCTGGTATATTGTTCTTTTCCATCATAATCCTTCTCCGCAATCCGGTAGTAACTCTGTTTTGTCCCTGCCCCGATGTCATTGAAGGAATAAACCATTTTAGTCTGCGAATTTCCTGCGGCTTCAACCTGCCCGATCGCATACCATTGTATCGCGTCACTGCTTTTTTGAACCTCAAAATAAGCTGCATTAACCTCCTCGGAGGTCTCCCATTTAACCTCGACATCATTATCAGAGCAAGCGGCATTGAAATTGCTGAATGTAACAGGCAATGAGCTCGAAACTTTCGTCAATACATTATTCCTGCTGATCAGCCATGCCTCCGGGTCAAATATCACTTGGTCCGCTGTAAAACCTAGATTTTCGGAGAATACCTGACCGTTTGAGATGTTGTTAAGCGTAACCAGTTTCTCTTCATTGGTTACCGAATTTCTGAAAAGCAACGGAACCGGTAATTGAAAGAATCCAACAGACGGATGGGAGGTCGTCTGATTGAGCTTAACCTCGACGGTATTATTGGAAGGATACCAATCAATATGATAAGTCGGAAAACCTTCTCCAGTAAACCATTGATCAAAAAAATAATTAAGATTTTTCCCACTCGCAGTTTCCAGATGATTTTTGAGCATTGCCGTTGTAGCGAATCCGTAGGCGATGGCCGGATCTTGAAGATAGTTTTTGATCGCTGTCTTAAATACCGCTTCGCCCAAAATCCAGCGCAGCATAAACAGCAAATGCGATCCTTTGTAATAGCTTAGCCGCTGATTAAAGATTCTGTTGATATTATTAACATCAGAAACCCGCACGGATCCCGCAGTATTGCTGGTGATGAAAGTGATTTCGGACTTGCGATTGGTGATTGCAGTTGCGGGATACTTATTTTCCATAAACATGCTGGCCAGGTGTGTTGCAAAGCCTTCATTAAGCCAAATATCCTCCCAACTTCCGCAAGTTATCTTGTCACCAAACCACTGGTGAGCCAACTCATGCGCCATAAGGGATTCATTCATACTCCCCATAAAAGAGGCTGTCTGATGCTCCATACCGCCGCCATAGCCAAACTGAACATGCCCATACTTCTCTTTCCTGAAAGGATATTTTTCAAAAAGATTGCTGAAGAAATCAATCTGATTTAAAGCTGCCATACCGCCAGCCTCAAATGTGGCCTGACTTTCGGGATAACAAAAAGTCTGCATTTTGACATTATCTCCCAAAATATCCAGCGAATGGTCGAAAACAAGATAATTAGTAACCGCAAAGCATACAAGATAGCTGGCAATAGGATATCTGTGTTTCCAATATGATGTCCTTTTTCCAGCCGCCACAGTTTCATTTGTGAGGATGCCGTTCGAGGCCGCTTTATATGCAGAGGGATAAGTAATGTAAACGTCGATTGAATCGGCTTTGTCATCGAGCCCGTTTTTACATGGCCACCAGTTTCTGGCACCATAAGGCTCGCTCAATGTCCACATGATTGGCGCGAGTGTTGCGCCGGATCCATGAGTCGATGTTACAAAGTAAGCATCCGCAGAAGAGGGAACGCCGGAATAGGAAATGCTGACCGAATCCTTGACGTCCACTGGAATCGATGCAGGAAAAGTGATTGTAATGGTATTATTGCTGCGGGTAAACGGCAACGAAATATTCCGCTGCTCCACAGTAGAAACGGTCAGATTATCTGCCAGATCGAACGCAATCACATGATCTGTCGATTTCATTACAAAATGCGTGGTAATCTTTCCCGCGATTTGCCATATGTTCGGATCAACATTCCATTCACACCGATAGTACTTAACATCGAAGTTTGTCGATGCGCCGGTAAGGGAGCCTATTCGGGAAGCGTCGATCACATTTCTGTGACTTCTCATCTCCATTTCGGCAATCTCTCCAATACCCTTGAAGATTTCACTTTTTTGAGCATAGGTCCTTGAAAATGTAATTAGTACAAGAAGCAGGAGAGATGGTTTCATAGTGGGTGTTTTTTAGATGTTTATATTTTCTACGAACTTAATGTTTGTCCGCGATATCTGCCAGATAATCAATATTGAATTATCAGAAGGCATGACGATCGGATATTTTTCTAACAAGAAAGCCCGCAGACAATAATGCTGCAGGCTTCCTCTCTACGACTAAAATAACCATCCAATTATTTCCTTGGCGTTGTGCTAGTGCTTGGAATCGTGGACGGCGTTGTTGTGCTGCCCGGCACTGTTGCCGAAGGTGTTGTCGTATTATTAGGTGTTGTCGAGGGTTGAGTTGTACTTGGGATCGTATTGGTCGCAGGTACATTAGAGCTCGATGGTATTGTGCTCGATGGCTGAGTTGTACTTCCCGGAATTGTTGAAGTTGAAGTCTTTCCAGGAGTGGTAGTTCCCGTCCGTGGCACATTCGATGATGATTGCGGGGTCGTTACAGGACTGGTTGTGGTTGGCGAAGTAGTCCTGTCAGGGACAGTTCCCGGTGGTACAGTTGTCGGCTGCGTAGAAGTGCTAGGCGTTGTTGATGTGGCCGGTTGCTGCGTCGTTGTAGCAGGTTTAGTTGCGCCAGGCAGCGTAGATGGCTGTACAGTACTTCCCGGAACAGTTTTAGGCTGTGTTGTACTCGTCGACTCTGGCGTACTTGATTGCGTTGATGACGGTGTCGTGGAAGATGGAGTCGATGACGATGGCGTTGTCGTTTGCGCAAATGCTGCCGTTGATCCTAAGATCGCAAGCGCCATAATGTTTAATTTTAAAGTTTTCATGATACCTTATATTTGTTGATTAATCTTTAACAATTATGATATTACTAAGATTAGCTCAAAAAATCATACCAACTTGCCAGGCGTTTCTATAAAGGCAAATGAACGGCCTTGAGGCGTCACCAGGACAGTTAAACCCATAATATGTAACCGTACTGTCCCTTAAATGCCGCAAAAATGGGTTACGATTACACAACTAATCACCACAATATCAACATCATGTAGTGAACATGGGAAAAAATAATGTCTCAAATGCCCCCTCAAATCCGTCTTTTATGACGCTGTGTTTCTTAATATTAAATCTGAAATTTGTGAAAACAAAAACCTTGAACTATGGAAAAGCATCAAGAAGTCTTGAATGATATTTCAGAAAAAAGTCTTTCAGGCCACCTTAGCGGGCATCCGGTTGTTTCCCACGAAGAGTGGATCGCTGCGCGCAAGCTCTTATTAAAAAAAGAAAAAGAACTAACCAAACTCAACGACCAACTTAGCGAACAGCGGCGTAACCTGCCCTGGACAAAAGTAGATAAGACCTATCAGTTTGAGGGAATCGACGGAAAATTGAATCTTTCAGACCTTTTTGAAGGAAATAGCCAACTGATGATTTATCATTTTATGTTTGGGCCGGATGACGAAGAAGGTTGTCCCGGATGCTCTTTTCTGGTAGACCATCTTGATGGGGCAAACCTGCATCTGGCACACCACGATGTTTCGGTTGTAGTTGTTTCCCGCGCACCACTTCCAAAATTGCTAGCGTTCAAGAAAAGAATGGAGTGGAATTTCAAATGGGTATCATCTTCTGAGAGCGATTTCAATTACGATTTCAATGTTTCTTTCACCGAAGAGCAAATTGAAAAAGGGGAGGTATATTATAATTATGAATATCTGGCCCACGATTCCGGGACCGAGTCACCGGGCATGAGTGTGTTCTTCAAAGATGAAGCCGGGAACATTTATCATAGTTATTCCAATTATGGCAGGGGCGGCGATATATTAATTGGCGCACACAACTATCTTGACCTTACACCAAAAGGAAGAAATGAAGACAGTACCATGGACTGGATGCGCCACCATGATAAGTATGATGATTTCAAAGGTGAGTCTGACAGCTGCTGCCATTAACAAGAAGCCAGGATGAACAACGACATCCTGGCTTCTTCTTTCATATTTAATAAATAAGTCTTTATCTAAATGGCGACTGGTTTTTCTGAAACAGGAAGAAAAATTGAAGGAGCTCTTAAAAAAGCGGCGACCCAGATCAATATCATAGGAAGCAATGCATTGAATGGCAAGCCATGAGACAATTCGGTGGCAAGTGCCCCTGCAAAATAACAGATCAATAAAAGGAAACCGATTTTCATGGTTTTGGGATAAATGAATAAGGCAGTAAAGCCAATCTCCATTAAGCCTAAAATCGTCAGGTACTTCCCCACTCCGACCTTCCCGAGCCCGTCCACCACTTCTGCGCTGCCCATTAATTTCATTATGCCACTAAGGATAACCATTCCCGAAGCGATCACGGTGACGGCGATGGTAATTATTTTTTTTGCTTTCATAGTCAATTTGTTTGACACAAAAATAGCTATCTTTACTAATAAATTATTAGTAGTATACCAAAGGTTAGTAGTAACCTTTAAGTTAGTGCTCACATGCGAATCAGTGATAAAAACAGAGTAACCCATTCCACAACGGAATGTAATGGAAAATTAGGCGCCGTTGGTGACGCCCTATATGTGATTGGTGGCAAATGGAAATTGCGCGTGATTATTGCCCTTTCGGAAGGTAACAGAAGGTTTAATGATCTTCAGCGGACCGTTTCCGGAATTTCAGCGAGGGTGTTGTCCAATGAATTAAAGGAGTTGGAGCTCAATGGGTTTGTAAAACGAAATGTTTACACCGAGCCAGCCGTCATTATCGAATATGAGCTGACTGAATATAGCGACACACTGGACCCTGTTCTTCAATCACTCATCAACTGGGGTGAGATGCATCGTGCGAAGATTAAAAGTGATGCAAAAACGGCAATACTACTCACTGATCAGGCAGAGATAGCGTAATGTGCCACATATCGCCGGAATTGGTCACCTTTTCCGTTCCCCAAACTCCGTCTCCCCCATCGGCACGGAGGTAAACCCCAAACACCAGACTGGTGATGCCAGTGCCTTTGATAAGCACGCTCCCACAAGCGGCGCCCGTATTGCAACTACCGGTAATGGCTGTTTTGGAATGTAGAATCTTCTGTTTTGACCCATCCACAAGTATTTCCTTGTTTCCTGATAGCTTTGCCAGCGTCAATGCCGGTGTCAGTAATTCAAGTTCTGTGGCGAAACCCAGGCGTTTGTTCCCAAAGTTTGAAGTGGCGCCGAGGCCCAGCAGGGATAGTACCGGATCCGTAACCGGGCGACTAAATTGCAATCTGATTTTACCATAATAATAACGGCTCGTATCAGACTTGGGCGCATTGGAAAGCAACAGCGGCTTGGCCGACAAAAAAACCTGCAGACCTGTATTGGCATACAAATTCACACCCTGTCCTACCGGCCCATCCGGATGCGCGGTGAAAATTGTCCGCGTTGTATCTGTATAGTAGTAATTAGTATTCGCCACGGAAACGGATCTGACCTGAGAACTGCTAGCGCCGGAGGCAGCACCGAACGTCATTCCGGTAACATGCTGTGGAACGGTGAGATAAGGCTGATCATCAAAACTGAATGTGACAGAAAGGTCTTTTGCCGATTTCTGGAAGTAGATTCCCTGATCGCTTGCCCCATTCTTGTTTAGGTAAAAAGAGAGCGTCTGCGGAATGGAGGTCGGGCCTTTAGGGACAGGGGGTGTGTAGCTGTTGTTCACTCCGTCCTGGACAAATTCCAGTGTGTTCTGTGCCACCAACTCTGATGTTCCACCCAGCCAAAGCGTGACTAGCAGGACCGAACGTATCGGCAGATAAGATGAAGAAAGCATGTGTAAAATTAAATATCGTTGAGAAGATCATATGCAAGATATGGTATCCGAATCACGCTTACCAACATTTTTCGACACACTTTTTCATTTTCGCCGCAAAGTCCAGATTATTCTAAAATAGTTTCAATAACAATCGTAAAAAATTTTGTAATTATCTGACTGTTAACTTATTATGACCAGTATTTTATCTTTTAACGAATTCTCTGCGCGGGTTTTGGGTTGTCATTCGGCATTTTGCAGCACGATATATCCTCCCGGCTTGCATTCAAGTTCGATCATCCCATTTGCTCCATTGCTGAGTAGAATGTCGCTGGCAGAAATTGTTTTCCATTTTTTGAATGGCTGTTTTAAGTTCGTCAAACCCCCTTTTTCAGAGACGATCTTGACCTCTGACAGCCTACCGTTTTCTTTTTTGACACTGACCAGGAAAGCGCCTTCAGTTCTTAGATTTTCAAAAGATATATCCTTCCAATCTGCCGGAACTGCGGGCAAAACTTCGATGAATCCTGCATAACTCTGAATGAGCATTTCCTGCAAACCGGCCGCAAAAGCAAAGTTACCCTCGAGTGTAAACGGTCTGTATGTAAATTTAGAAAGACCTGACTTTGTTTGGTCTCCGTTGACGTGAAAACTGTTGGGCAAACAAAAAGCCCTAGCAAAAACTTCCAGATATTTTGCCGCCCCATCACCATCCTTCGCCCTGGCCTTCATATTGGCCAGCCATGAATAAGAATAACCACACCAATAATCCGGACCTGTTTTTTCCAGCAGGCTGATGGAATTTTTGATAATAGACCTGGATTTATCTCCATCCTCCCATCTCAAAAGTCCCAGTGGGTGGATCGCCATCATGTGCGAGAAATGCCGATGCGATTCGTTGTATGGCAAAGAGGGCGCAAACATCAATTCATTATTTTTGGTAATTGCATAATCGCCAAATTCCGCAGCCAGCTGCTTCCAGTGCGCCGCCTCAGCATCTTTTCCAAGCTCTTGTGCCAGCTCCGCGGCCGTGCCCATTGCGAATTTCATCAGCGCAAGATCATAATTCGTATTTTCATCGAACCAGGCTGTCAGCTTGTTATCGTTGATTTCCGGACTGGAACCGATGGGCAGTTTCCTCATTCCATCCTTACTTTTCACGGTAATTTGTTCAAGAAACGTACATACCTCCCTGAACCAGGGATAAGCTTTGTTTTCCAAAAAGCCCCGGTCCATGCTGTAACGCCACTGCAGGTAATAATGCTGGGCAAGCCAGGATGACACGGTTGGAGAGAGCGAATACTGGATCCAGCCACCCATTTCTGTCCCATCCAATGTAGTTACTCCGGGAACTGCCAGGCCGTCGGTTCCAAAGTACATTTTGGTGTACCGTTTGTAATTGAGAATGTTGGTGTCCAGATGGTCAAAGTACCCCAGGCCTTCTTCCAGGTGATTGCCGCTGTACGACGGCCAGTAACTCAGCTGCGTGTTCAGATCGTGGTGAAAGTCGCCTTTCCAAGGTGGTATCCGGCCGTTATCGGCGGTCCATACTGCCTGCAGGGAAATCGGTGGAGCACCTCTTCTCGCTGCTGAACCAAATTTGTATTGTTCCAAAAACCATTGTTTCTCCAAGATCGGATCTGGAATGCGTAACGAGGATTTTGACCAAAATCCTTTCCACCAGGCACTATGCGAGTCGAAATCCTTATGATAACCGCGGGCCAAAGCGGTCTTGATATGATCGGAGGCTGCAACGCTTATTTTCTGATCGGGGTATTGGGATGAAATGCTCCATACACCCTCCAAAATTCCTGCTTTCGGTTCTCTCCACTCAACCGTTATTTCATAGCGAAACCCTCCCCAGCCTTCCTGCTGGTAAACAATGCGGTTTTTCTGACGTTCTACGGTCCCTTGCTTGTATCCCAGCCTTGCGAGATCGTCCCCTACCAGCGAGTTAACTTCACCTCCTGCCGCTATTTTTCCCTGGTATTTCGGAGCAACCAACTCGGGCAAAAATGCGGATTTAATATTTTCGAACCGAAACCAGCCCACCGGCTGCGTGGCGTGGACGAAAGTTTTGAGCTTCATCCCACTATCCCATTCCACTTCGCAGATTGCATTGGCAAGGAGTAACTTTGCCGATTTCACTTTTGATGATGACGGCAAAGCAAATTCAAGTCCTCCCGCCGGGATCTTGGAGGGCGCTGGTTCCCTGTCATACGGCGCGTCAAAATACTGCTGGACAGGTTTATAATCCTTTTTAGCAACTTGTCCTTGAACCCATTTGTATGAAAATTCGTCCCGATGCAGGCCGGCCATCGGCCTCATATCCCAAATATCGGCCCTATCCAGTGAAAATCTCAGATTCCCGTCTTTCTGCCAGATCAATGCACCGACTGTTCCATTTCCAAGAGGTATGGCTTCATCCCAAACTGCCGCAAGCTTATCAAAATGAAGCCCATGCTTTTCCAGCGGTTGCCCAAGAAGGCACGTGTAATTCACGAGCAGAAAGAGAACAAGTACAAGTTTTGCCATGAATGTTATTAAAGATCATATTGCTGAAGCACTTCCGCGACACGTTCGTCCAGAGGCGGGGTAAGTCCTGCAAACAGCCACCAGGAATGGATTTTCGCACCTGCTTCAATTAATTTCCTCACAATTTCAATGTGGTGCGGACCCACCCCTTCATTCACAGTCGCCCAAAGTGTCTGGTCGAGTACCGTTCCGCCAAATTCATTTCGGGCTTCCAGCGGGGCTTTTTTCCGAAGCAACAGATCAACAATCTCCGGATATCCGAGATAAGCTGCCCAATGTAGTGCCGTCCACTGCCTTTGGTCGCGGGCCGCAGGACTTACCCCCTTATTGAGTAAAAAAGAAACGGTTTCCTGCTGGTTGATCATCGCCGCCCATACGAAGGCGAGTTCCAGGTTTGCCTGCGGGGACTTAATCCCATCGAGCCAGCCAATGTCGATCAAAGGTGCGTCCGGGACCAGCCTACCCGTGTCGTCCAGATAATTGGCGAGCATTTCACATTTGCCCATAGCAGCTGCTGTCACCACATTATCTATCCTCGCCCCACGCGCCACCAGGGTTACCGCTGCCGCAGGATGTTGAAAATAAATGGCGCTGGCAAGCGGCGACCCGTCATCATTTATCCCATTGATTGCAGCGCCATAGTCCAGCAGCTTTTCAACGAGCTCCGACTGAACACCGGCTTTGGCTGGATGAGCGCTGGAAACAGTCAAATCAAGAGTCGTACTCCATTTCTGGTCGTAAACCTTTGCTAATGCATCCACCTCACTTCCCGCCGACAGTAGTATTTCGGCGATCTCGACAATATTTGCAGGCGTCTTTTGCCTGAAATTTTCAGTTCCGTTTGCAGCCACATAATGGAGCAGCGTGGCCTCATGGGCGCGTGTCGAACGTTCAGATGTGAGTCCGGGCCGGGCATCCAGCAAAGCGCGCAATGCAGCTGTCTCTCCGTTGATGACAGCCTCTACGGCCTGTTCAAAATAGTTGACCTCAGATGCCAGTTTTGAAAGCTCGCAAATATGGTCGGCAAACCTGGTTGGATCCTCAAAGCCATGCTGTCGAGCCAGAATAACACGCGCATCGTCCAGGCCGAAACCCGTTATCGGTTTATTGATTGTCGCTAGTTTCTCAGGACTAGGGTGATATTTGCGAATGTGCTGAATTGTATTGATATCCACAGACTTACAAGCAGCAAATAATTCGAGGGCCTTTTGTTCATAGTATTCCAAACTTGGGTCTGCAATAAGGGGAATTACGTCAGTAGTAGTCATAGGTGGTTATGTAATAATCTGATTATCCCGGAGGGCTTCTCAGCAGCGCAGCTTCAGTCATAAAAAAATATATCCGGGATGGACATACCATGCCTAGGGGGCGCCAACAGCTTAAGCGAGAGAAACAACGGAAATTGAGCAAAGAACGACTGATTAGCATGAAGGGTATAGGCACATTTGGCTATAAAAATAAATGGAAAAATGATATTCTCATTATTGAATGTTGTAGTAATTCCTAATTAGTTTTTACAAAATATTTTTCTATAAAAAAGCAATGCCATGCAAACAGATGTTCACATGGCATCGAATGATCAAAAGCGATATTCCTCTTTCTAATGCACGCCTGCAAAATGACGGAGATATGCTAACAAGCGTCCGTATAACCTTGCCGCGTTACTTTTCTCCGGTATACATGTTAAATGCGAGCAAATGTTTCTTGAACAGGGCGTCATACTTTTCGGCCTCAGTATCTTGCTTCGCCCTCCGGCATTCCTGCACAATGCTTTGCAGGATAAACAAGTCAATATTCACATCCCTGTTCCGTTGCCCACCGTTTTCCTTGATCCACGTCAGATTTTCATCCGACCTCAGTGCCATGATCCGGGCGGAATCCAATGCTTTTTTATTTTCGCCGACTTCAAAAAGCGGGCCGATAAAACCTGCGGATATCTGGTCAAAAGGGATGGTATCGTCCGGCATGACAGCCATGGCCTTGTCCACCACTTTTTTGGCCTTCTCCATTTTCTTTTCGGCGATCAGCTGTTGCGCAAGGCGCAAAAAGGATAGCCGGGCAGTTACCACCGGTGCGCCTCGGTAGGCGTCGTCGTAATATACATCGGGATTGTTCATTTCACGCCAGTAGGTTTTGTTCATGAGGTTCTCATACATCACATCCGAATTCACATACCCGTCAGTCGCACCTTCCACACGCACAGGCAGCAGGCGGTATACGTAGCCTTCAAGCTGTAAGTACTCCTGCAATCCCAGGTTATGGGACGAACCCATCGTTGAAGAGAAATAAACGGGCCTTTTCCAATCATTGCTCGCAATAATATCCAGCATGACCAGATCACCTTTGTACAAATCCTTTTCGCCAACTTTCCAGCTCATGGTATCCGTCAAAAACGGGGTGAGCTCTTTTTTAACAATACCCATCGCCCCGACCTTTTTTTTATCTATTGGTAAAAACAAAGTTGAAGACGGTAAAATAGATGTCATTTCGCCGCTGGTGAGCGGTACCTGAATTGCTTTGTTATCCTGTTTGACTAATTCGAGATATTCTTTCAGATTGATCCCATTTTTGACCGATGGGATTTCATAGAACGGGATGTATTCATTTTTGCCCGTGAGGTAATTACTGGTATCCAATGTAAATGGCAGCGCATCGGACTGATTGATCTTTCGGTTCAATTGCTGAATGTACCAGTCCGTCCCGACGAAGGTCTGCACACAAACGCGGACATCCGTCCGGAAACCCTCCACTTCCTGGACATACCACAATGGAAATGTATCATTGTCCCCACCTGTAAAAAGAATGGCGTTTGGTGCGCAGGAATTTAGAAGGTTGCGCGCGAAATCAACGGAATGGTAACGATTGCTCCGGTCGTGATTGTCCCAGCCCTCACCGACCATGATAACCGGAACGGACATACTCGCGGCGATGGCCAGGGCAGTCTGAAGTGATGGTTTTTTAATAATTCTCTTGAAAAAATCGGCGATTCCCATGACGCCGAAGCCAATCCAAATGCAGAAAATATAAAATGAGCCGACATATATATAATCTCTTTCCCGAGGCTCGGTGGGTGGAGAATTGAGGTAAATAACGAGCGCTACGCCGGTCAGCACAAAAAGCAATCCCAACACCAGCAGGTCCTTACGCCCTTTGGCATAAATAAAAGCCAATCCTGCGATTCCAAGCAGAAATGGGAGCATAAAAAAGTTGTTATGCCCCCTGTTCTGCATAATTGAGCTGGGAAAAGATTTCAGCGCGTTCCAGGGAAGCAATGTACCTGCGCCTTCCTGATCACTTTCACGCCCGACAAAATTCCAGAGAAAGTACCTCCAGTACATGTGCCCGATCTGGTGCGAGAACATAAAAGCGAGGTTATGCTTCATGGTTGGTTTCTGGCCTTCCGCCAATCCGGTCATTTGCTGGTAAAGCTGCGGATGCCCCGGCTGCGAACTGTACATCCGCGGAATCAGCATGCTGCCGCCCGGCTCGTAGCCATACACTGGCCGGTAGTCGGTAATCACATACTTGCCATCCTTTTTGGTATAAACCGGCGCACCCCGCTCCTGACTGATTGGGCGGGAGGTAAATGAAGGCCCATATAGCAATGGCCGGTTTTCGTATTGTTCCCGTTTCAGATAAGAAACAAAGCGAAGGACACCGCTGGGATTGTTTTCATTGATCGGTGGATTGTAACCCGACCGGACCAGCACAAGCGTGTAGGAAGAATAGCCAATGAGCACAAATGCTAGTGAAAGCAATCCGGTATTGAGCAACACTTTTCCAGTCCGATGCGAGTAGCGAATGCCCCAAACCAATGCGCCCAGGAATAGAATGATAAAAATCGAAACACCCGAGTTGTAGGGAAGGCCTAACGCATTAATAAAGAATATTTCAAATTTTCCTGCCAGCTCAGGCAGCCCAGGAATAATGCCGGAGTTAATAATCCCTAAAATCAGCAATCCGGACAAAAAAGCTATGGAGGCACCCAAAAAGCCCGGTTCTGGATATTTCTTAAAATAATAAACCAATGCAAGTGCCGGAATGGTAACGAGGTTCAGCAAATGGACGCCGATGGAAAGACCCACAAGGTAAGCCGTCAGGACGAGCCATCGGTTTTCGGTTGCCGGATCCTCCATGCTTTCCCATTTGAAAACGGCCCAAATCACGATTGCGGTAAAAAATGAGGACATACTATACACCTCGGCTTCGACTGCTGAGAACCAGAATGAGTCGGACCAGGCATACGCCAATGCACCCGTAACCCCGGAAGCGAATGTCAGCGCCATTTCTGTTTCTGTCAAGTTAGCCGGCGATTTCCTCTTTAATTTGATCGCCAGCAGGACAATGGTTTTGTATAGAAAAAAAATGGTAAAGGCGCTGCTCAGCACCGATACCATATTGACCCAATAGGCTACTTTGGTAACATCGCCCAACGCCAGCAGGGAAAACAGACGCCCTATTAACAGAAAAAACGGGGCACCGGGCGGATGGGGAACCTGTAACTTGAATGCACATGCAATAAATTCACCACAGTCCCAGAAACTGGCTGTGCGCTCCATTGTAAGCAGGTAGGTGAGGAATGCAATGGTAAATACACACCAGCTGACCAGGTTACTCCATTTTTTGTAAGACGTTGTCATGAATAAGGCGTTTTGGATCTGTTGAATAAGGATCCAAAACTATTCACTGTGCCTTGAAGCAATGGCAGCGGGAATCTTAAAAAAAGTTAACCGGCCATTGAAAAAGGACCGGTTTAACTTTCTTTAACAGTTTAACGTAACGATTGCTTACTTGATAAAAATGAAGTGAATTATAAAGTAAATAATTGAAGTCCATAACACGGACCCAGCAGCGACGGTCAAGAAAACAGCGCCTAAAAAAGGTAGCTCCGTCGATTTGGAATAATTAACAGCCCTTTCCATTAATGTAAATTCTTTGTTTTGTAAAAATTAAAGTCCAATGATAACAGGTACTTAGGGTACAGGTTGTTATAACGCCAAATGGGCAGTTAATGTGTTTTTTCTTTTTGTTTTTTGTAGATCTCAACTTTCTTAAAGAGTTCCAGGATATTGGTCACGTCAAGCTTTTCGAAGATCCTGCCTTTATAGGTACTGACGGTACTTTCTTTAATGTTCAGATCAATCGCAATGTCCTTCGTCCACCTGCCGACGAGTAACATATCCATGATTTCCAATTCCCGGTTGGACAGCGTTTCTATCGGACTTTCTTTACTTTCCCTTTCGAGCATTGTACTATTGATCAGCTGGCTCTGGACCACGCTGCTGATGTAAGTTCCTCCGTTCAAAACGGACGTAATGGCCTTTTCCAATTCATCGTTCGACGAATCTTTTGGCAAATATCCGCTTGCGCCCGCTTTATAATAATGCAGGGCATACAGCTCCTCGTCCTGGGAAGAGAAAACCAAAATTTTGACCTTACTCTGGATTGCCTTGATTTTGTCGATCATTTTCGATCCTTCGCCCCCCGGGATTTTAATATCAAGAACAACCAGATCAAAGAACCTCGATTGAAGATGCTTTAGAGTCTCATTGAAACTTCCCGCCTCGATAATGTTGACCGACGGCAGAAAATCTTCAATAAGCAACTTCACGCCCATACTCACAATGGAATGGTCTTCTACCAGCAGAATTGTCTTCATTAAGGCTACGGAGATTTTTTCAAATACTTATTTAAAGGTAAGCGATTATCCAGAATTTCTCATGTAGAAAGATCACTACTTAGATTATTTTTTGAAAAAATGATATGAACCGACGTTCCGGAAGGAAAATTAGGCTCGGCATGCAGTTTTGCACGGACAAGCAGGCTCAATTCTTTCACAATTAAAAGTCCCATTCCAAAGCTCTGTGCGTTATGCTCAGGTCCCGGCATTTTGCTCGGACCATTAATCCAGTCCATGATACGCTGGTCCATCCCCTGCCCCGAATCGCTCACAACCAGGTGCAGTTCATTTCTGAAATCCACAGAACGCACGTCAACGGTTCCATCATGGGTTACTTTATTCGCATTGTCGATGAGGTTGTGAAGAATGATCCCAACCAGCTGCGGATTATTCTTCAGGATCACACCAGGTTCCACGCCGTTCACGAGCGCATTGGAATTGCTTTCTGCCTCACTTGCAAAAATGCTGAATTTCTGTTCCACAAGGTCATTCACGTCCAGGTACACAAAATTCAAACCATTGTTCTTATATCTGAATTCGGTGTATTCGAGCAGGTTTTTCATAAAGTTGTAAAGCCTGTAACTCGACTGGCTGATGGCCCTTACCGTTGGCAGGTCGGGATAATTCCTCGCAAGGCGGGAGGTAGTAGTCATCAAAAACCGCAATGGACTTTTAATGTCGTGTGAGATACTGGCCAGCAAGTGTTTTTGATGGCTCAGTTCCTCTTCCTGAGTTTTGCGGGAATCTTCCAGGGACCTAAGACTTTCCGTCAGCTCAACCGTCCTTGAATCCAGTTTTTGGATGGTTTCGTAAAAGGAATTGAAAAAGTAATAGTTGATCAGGATAAGAAAAAAGAAATTGTGAAAAAGCAATATCCCTACACCAAAATTCCCCGCGCCTTCTGGGCCCCAGGGCAACAAAATACCAATATGGTTTCCTAAACCAATGTAGATCAAGAAAGGAATCAGGGAAGCGGCTGAATAGAAAAGCCCCCACCAGTTTCCGAGGCCATAAAATGCACAGGTACTGATGATGGCGACATATTGAAGGGTAACGAGGTGCAATCCATTATCCGAGGCGAATAAATTTGTCCAGATAATGGCCATGAAAATAAGCACGGCAATGTGGATCGCTTTGCGCCAATCAAAACCCATTGAGACAGCTAGATACAATAAAATCGCCACGCCCATTAAGATGCCGGTGCGGATCGTTTGTATTGGGTTCTCCTGAGAGAGGTAAAAAACAAAGAGAAGGCCCGTTGTAAAGAGCCTGAGATGAAGTGCGTAGGATAAAACTTTAATGCGGGCCCTATGCAGGGTATCCGTCTCCTCCGTCAACTGTTTCCGTACAGGCCATTCCAAAAATGATAAATTCATGCGCGCAGATTTATAGTCTAATCTGTTGTACTATCATCTGTATACGAAGGGCAACGGAATCCAAATGTACTAACAAAATTCCAAACCGGCGGATTTTTGGGTATCGCTAAATCTACCTAAAAACACAATAGAAATTGTAGAGAAATTGCTACAATACAAATTATAGCAAACTACATCTAATAAATAATTCGTATTGTATAATTGTATGGTATTTCTGGTTGGGCGGAGGAAACATTCAATGATTCGGATCCGGTCTTACCGAAATATGTAACAAACGTTGAGTATATCTTACACCTTCCGGTAACTATTACCTGAAGGTGTTTTGTTTACACCTTATTGGATTTTTATTGAGAGCCTGCGGAGATTGAGATTTGCAGCGGAGAGAGAAGCAGTTTAATGTTTGAAAGCGAGCCCTGATCGCTAACGCTAACTGCTATATGCATGATAATATTGAGGAACGCTAAGTAAATTGTGTGCAACTTTTCGAAAGACTAGTTTCCTGCGTCTTTCAGGCGCTTGGCTTTTTTAACTTCGCCTGGTGTAAATTCACCATTGATCCATCTCACGAAATTCTTCGATTGAACCTGGTAAACCTGTGCGGACAGAGGTTTAAGATCCGATTTCTCAATTTCGAGAAGGTAGTCTGCGAGCAAGCGGTTAATCTCGTCCAGATACTTAGTTTGCGTCTTCATACGGGCATTTAAGTGATTAATAGATAAAGAACTTTTTTAAGATTAGTTGTCAGAGGTTTACTCATCTAACTGATTGCAATTATAATTTATTCATTTTAATACGCTCCTTTTTTTGTGGTGACACTCCCGGTTTAACGGGGTGTAACCTGTCCTCAATGGGGGCAGCATTTTTCTCTGTCAAATCCTTACAATGCAGGTTAAACTTTCTCTACAACCTGCTGTCTAACACCTACTATCATTCAAAGTTTAGGGCTATGAAACGGAAAACAAAACTTTGGTTCGTTTGGACGCTGATTGTCGCTTTAAGTTTTTTAATCGTTTCTTTCAGAAATGAAAATGCCTTGAAACCAGGCCAGTTTCCCTACAGGCAAGCAGGGTTGACGGATGAGCAAGCAGTGGCCCATTTACTGAGCAGATTTACGTATGGTGTAAAAACAGGACAAATCAAAGATGTTATGAAAATAAGCCCGGAGCGCTGGTTTGCACTCCAGCTGGAAGGCGGACTTCCAGACGATACACTCGACGAGCTGCTCCGACAATATCCTGCGCTGAAATTAAACAACAGTGAGGTAGTCAATACCTACCCCCGGAACGCCCGGATCCTGCAAATGGCTGTTAAGGACGGGGTTATTAAAAAAGATTCTTTATCTGCCGCGGGGAAAAGCGAATACAGGGCTTTGCTGGCCACTTACATGAAAGCCAATGGCTATCAACCACAAAAAGAACTGGTGCGTCAGTTCATTAATCAAAAAATATGGCGGGCGGCTTACTCCAATAACCAATTGCACGAGGTACTAACAGAATTCTGGTTCAATCATTTCAACGTTTCTTTTTCGAAAAACCAGTGCGCCCCATTTATTCCAGCCTATGAAAGGGATGTGATCCGTCCTATGACGACCGCGAAATTCGGTGACCTCCTTCTCGCCACGGCACAGTCGCCTGCGATGCTGTATTATCTCGATAATTTTAGCAGTTCATCCGCAGATACCAATAGAAATAGCGGAAAAAAGCCCGGAATGCAACCAATGCCTTTACGAAAAAGGACAAAGGGAATCAATGAGAATTATGCGAGGGAAGTGATGGAACTTCATACACTAGGCGTAGATGGTGGCTACACCCAGCAGGATGTTACCGAGGCAGCCCGCATTCTCACGGGCTGGACGGTCTACCCATTGGACAGCAATGCTTATGGAAAAATGGTTCAGAAAAGGTTGGAGCGCATGGACAGGAACCAGGCAAAGGGTTATGTTCGCATAGGCGATTTCCTCTTTACGCCCAACCGCCACGATGCAGGAGAAAAACAGGTGCTAGGTCAGAAATTTGGCAAAGTCGAAGGTTATCAGGAAGGGGTCAAATTGCTGGCCATGCTGGCGAATCATCCATCTACCGCCCGATTTATCTGCAAGAAATTAGCGGTCAGATTTGTTAGTGACAATCCGCCTCAGAGTCTGCTCGACAAAATGGTCCATACATTTCAAACCAAAGACGGGAGCATTGCAGCGGTACTTACCACCATGGTTTACGCGCCTGAATTTTGGGATAAAAAAGCAGTTGGAGTAAAAACGAAATCACCTTTTGAGCTGGTAATCAGCGCAGTAAGAGGCCTGGATGCCGAAATTCGTCAGCCCTATCAGCTGTATACGTGGGCCAGCAAGATTGGCCAGAATATATACCATTACCAGGCTCCGACCGGCTTTCCCGACTATGCCGGTTATTGGATCAACACCGGCGCATTGCTCAACCGCATCAACTTTGGACTAGCCATTGAATCGGGCAAAATACCAGGTGTAAAAGCAAACCCTGCGGGTATTTCAGTAGGCTCGCCTGAATTTCAACGCAGATAATCAAAACTTATAAAATAATGCTTATGGCAACGAGGAGAGGATTTTTGAAATCAGGCGGACTTGCCCTATTCGGAGTGGGAATGGGTGGCATACCGCATTTTTTGTCCAGGACCGTGGCGGCTGGCAACCATATTACCAGGCCATTTGAAAGGAAAAAAATCCTGGTATGCATATTCCAGCGCGGCGCAATGGATGGCTTAATGGCCGTCACGCCGTTTAATGATCCGCATTTGAAAGCCGCAAGGCCTGCATTATTCATTTCTGCTGCAAAGAACGGAAGCCAGCCTGCTCTTGTGGATCTCGATGGGAATTTTGGCCTGCATCCATCTATGAATGCTTTTGAACCATTATTTCGTGAAAAAAGGCTGGCAATCGTCCATGGAATTGGGTCACCCAATAACACACGCTCTCATTTTGATGCCCAGGATTATATGGAATCGGGGACACCATTTAACAAAGGAACAGCCAGTGGGTGGCTCAACCGCGCGGTAGGTCTCCTGGGCCATGAAACTGCAACCCCTTTTCAGGCGATCAGCCTTACTTCTTCCTTACCACGCGCGTTGTACGGGGATAATCCTTCGCTTGCGATTAGTAAGCTTAGTGACTTTGCTATTCAGATGAAAGGGAATCCGACTGGTGCGTCCACGGCGGCACGCTCTTTCGAAGAACTTTATGCCCAAACCTCTCAAAACCTACTCAAAGAGACTGGAAAAGAAAGTTTTGACGCAGTCAAAATGCTGAAAGCTTCCTATGATCCTAAGTATCAACCTGCTAACAATGCAGTTTATCCTAATTCAAATTTTGGGAATTCTTTAAAACAAATTGCTCAACTGATCAAAATGGAAGTTGGGTTAGAAGTCGCATTTACGGAGTCGGGCGGATGGGATACACATTTCAACCAAGGGGCGCAACAGGGTGTTTTTGCCCGGAATGCGGCGGATCTTGCTAAGGGCATTTTGGCTTTCTGGACGGATTTGGAGGTTTTTCAGGACCGCGTCACGGTGATGACGATGACAGAATTTGGGCGTACCGTGAAACAAAATGGCACGGGCGGTACCGATCACGGCAGGGCCTCGTGCAATTTTATTATCGGAAATAATGTCAACGGAGGCCTTGTGCATGGAAATATGCAAGCACTGGCACCCGAAAACCTGGAAGACGGTCGTGATCTACCGGTAACCACCGATTTTCGCAATGTATTCAGCGAGGTAGCTGACCAGCATTTGCAAATCAGCAACGATCAGGCATTATTCCCGGATTGGCATGGCAAGAAAATCGGGGTGATGCTGGGATGATTCCGAGCAGTTTAGAAAATCCATCAGTCCCATAATGGGTGCGCCGGGAGGCATAGCAATGACCTCAGCAGACTCAAATTTTCCCTGATTTTCAGTAAAATCTCTAATTTGACTCAGACCAAAAAGCAGGTTTGCTTTTTGCTTCGGTGTAGCAGAAGCGACTTTATCCTTCATCCACAAACCCAATTCATCCACTTTCAGAAGCGCTTCCCCGCGAACGTTTTCAGCAACTTTCTTGTCCGAAGCTAATTTTAATAAATATTTTAGTGAGAGGTTGTTCACGAGTATCTGCAACTCTTCTTTATAACCGGTCGATGGTGGCGATTTCCAGGTTTTTTCAATGATCTTATCGATCACAGGCATGAGGCCTGGCTGTTTTTCATCTCTTGCATTGTATTCGATCAAGCGCGCAGCGCGCTCAGGATCAAATAGATACGATAATGTCGCTCCGGCGGCAGTCTCCGCGGCTGCGATCGGGTCGAACGTTGGGCCGGTGTGCCGGTCGAATATTTCCATACTGGCCGGATACCCGCTTGGCCGGGGTGGTATTTTAGAGATTAATGCGTCAGGAATCGCTAGTGCGTCGGGTGAAATTGTGCTTAGCAACGATTCCAATGCGCGCCACTGCTCCTTGGGCTCCACCATTTTGGTCACAATCTGCCCGTCGCCTTTCACTGCATGCGTGAAGTACAGCCCGCCGACCGATTTCGCAACTGCCTCGATCTGGTAACGATGCAGAAGATACACGGGCACCAAAACCTCTTCCAATGTCGCCATCGGCTCTCCTTTCCGGATCGCTTTTTCCGAAAACGTATCCAACACTTTCTTCCTGACAGCCAGAATATTGGTCATTTGATCGATTGGATTGGAACCATTGTCCCATTGGTGCGAAGTTGGATGCGCATTTCCACCAATGTCAGGAATATAAAGAAAACCCTGTTTCAAAGTCTCCTGCATGATTTTCTCCAAACTTTGTTCTTCATTTTCACCCTGAGAAAACTGAGTATAACCCCACATTACCGCACGTTTGTCCCAACTTCCAATGCCTTTCGCATAAGAATCCGAGATATCTACCGTCCCGTCGGCTTTCAAAGAGAATTTGGGAAAAGGATAATCCATGACAGAGCCTCTGTCTTTTGGGCTGGCCGCAAAATTATGGTTAAAACCGAGTGTGTGGCCGATTTCATGCGCCGATAACTGGCGAATCCGTGCCATTGCAAGTTCCTGCATGGCCTTACTCGCCGGTTTTCCATCCTCATAAGGCTGTAATAAACCTTCCGCAATCAGGTAATCCTGCCGGTGACGATCGGAGCCCAACGTCACCACGCCCTTCATGATTTCGCCCGTTCGTGGGTCTACAAATGAAGAGCCATAAGAGAATCCTCTCGGGCTGCCGCTCCGGTTGCTCCAGTTCACCACATGATACCGAATGTCCATTGGATCAGCACCTTCGGGAAGTTCTTTGACCTGAAATGCATTCGTAAATCCTGCCGCCTCAAATGCCTCATTCCAAAACACGCCTCCTTCGATCAATGCTGTTTTGACAGGCTCAGGAGCGCCTCGATCAACGTAATAGATAATTGGTTTAACCGCCTCACTGGCCGCAGGGCCCGGATTCTTCTTTTCAAGCCTATGTCTTCTGATAAACCTCTTTACGATAGGCTCTGACATCGGGGCAGAAAAATCCATATAACTGAACATGCCAAAAGCAGAGCGGGGATCAAATTTCCGTGTTTTATAATTGTCATCAGGCAACTCTACAAACGACTGGTGCATATTAACTGTAACTGCCGTCGGGTCGGGCGCAACGCCACCGCCGCCGCCAAAACCGCCACCCGGAGTTCCACCAATAAATGTGATCAGCGCCTCAAATTCTGTGTTTTTCGGAAAATTTCTCGTGTTTTCAATATAAACAACCGAACGCGTTTCATCCACACGGTACGTCCCGCCCGCGGGCGCATTGGCCCTGCGAGCGACCAGCCGTCCGGCAATATTCTGACTATCACGAATAATAAATGGTGTAATGTCGATCAGCAGCCTCTCCCCTTCCGTCGCAACCGGCGCGAAACCCCATATCACTGATTTGGCGAATGCGTTTTCTACGGCCTTCTTTTCGGCTGAGTTTTGGGAAATGGCGCGATAACTGGTAACAGGCTCAATCAAAAGGACTTTCGGGCCTACTTTCACAAATTTTGCCAGCGCCGAAGACGCCTGGCCTCTTTCGGGACCACCATTGCCCACACCATCCGTCAATGAGGAAAAATACAGGAATTCCTTGTCCAGCTTATCGACTTCCAGAAATAATTTGCCTGCCTTTTCATCGTAGTAAAAATCGAAAAAGCCTTCATATTTTTTCATTCCCTCGATGAAGGAAGTGATCGTCACTACCGCTGCGGGCTTCGACGGGGCCTTCGGAGTATCTTGTGAGAATGTCGCCTCATTTATGATGAAGGAAAGTATTAATACCGTAAAAATTAATTTCATAGGAGCAGTGAAAGAATAGCCAAGAAGTTGTCTTCGACTAATTTACCTATTTTGTTTACAAAAAAAAGAGAAGCTCTTGTGAGAACTTCTCTTCGATGCTGTAAATCTTACTGATCGTGAACTATTCCTTTTTCCTGAGATAAACATCATTGCTAATCGATTCCAGCTTCACATCAGGGCCGCCGCCATTGGAGGTACCTTCCAGCAGATACCCTACAATCGGGTGTTTCTGTTTCTTGTTTTTAAAATCAATTTCAAAATCGGAGTATACTTCGCCTGTAATGGTTTTCATGGCTACATTGAGGCCTTTTGATTTGGGCCAGCTCATATCCACATAGCCACTGATCGTCTTCGCAAAAACCGGCGTTCCCGTGCCTTGAATGTCAATGTTGCCGTCAATTGTTTCCAATTTGAGCTTTGCATTGCGGGGTAAAAAAACCTGGTAATTGATTTCCTTGCACAAATAGTGTCTGTTTTCTCCATTTTTGTCATTCCAGGTGCTTCTGTTGTTACCCGGACAATCTTCTGCTTTTCCCTGCTTTATCATTTCCTGGTCAAAATCTACTTCCAGGACGATCTCATCAGTTGTTGTGTGACCTTTCACCAGCAATGCATCATTCAGCTTGTTGCTGTTGATCACGGCCCTGATTTTCACAAAAACTTCTTGCTTATCCCAATACCTCACCTGAATGCTGTCAGCGAATTTGAGGTTAAGGTTCGCAGTCTGCCCATCCTTGTAGGGCATGTGTTTTTCGATAATTTTTTGAGCAAATAACTGACTTACCAATAATGTCAGGATGAAAATGATTAGGCTTTGTTTCATGACGCTAGATGCAAAAGTGATGATTATTTTTTTCTGATATAAATATTGCTGCTGATCGTATTCAGCTGAACCTCAACGCCTCCACCATTTGTAGTACCTTCAATGTTACTGCCTCCGCCTACTTTGGAAAGTCCGTTTTTTGTGCTTTTCGTACCGAGATCAAAGTCCGTATACATTTCACCATTAATCGACCGCAGCTTCATATCCGACTTCGCGGTGCCCGGAAGGGTAATGTCGATTTCACCGCTGATTGAAGATATGGCAGTAGGCTTGCTTTGATTCAGCCCTGAAAAAACAACATTAACATTGCCGCTCGTCGTATTTGCCACGATTGGGCCGGTTACATTATTCAGGTTAATGTCCGCTCCATTGGTACGGATTTCCAGGTCGCCATCCATGCCGCTGATGTTGAGCTTGGAGGATTGCCAGTTGGTTTCCTGAAAAAGCAGCGCCACGTTTTTAGGGAGCCGGATCGTATATTTCGCATCCTTTCGCATTACTTTTTCAATCTTCACGCCATTGGCCTCCGAAGTTACCGACAGTCCAAGACCTGTATTGTCGACACCTGTGCTGTATAGCGGTTTTAATCCTTTCGCTCTTTCCGGAGCAGCTTCAACGCCCGACGAGGCCACAATGATCACTTCATCGCCAGCATAACCTTCGATCTTTACATTGCTGCCCGCCATCTCAATGGTTACCTTTTTGTCTTTAGTATTGGCAAGCTTCGTCTTGTGTTCGCGCTCCTGTGCCTGCAATTTTGTAAGGCACAACAAGAGCACCATACTCATTAAAAGTACTTTTTTCATGGTTTTTGATTAAAATATATAATTGATTAAAATTTTAAACGTCCGCTGTGCTGAGCTGGTTAACGCCCTGTTCTGCCCTGATCCTCACCACTTCCATTACTTTCTGGTTACGTACCAGTTGCTGCAAAGGAACGAGTGCCCTTTTTTCTTTTATAGAAATCAAAACCTCTATCAATGTGATTTGCAGGTTCGGATCTGTCTGAATGGCAAGCGATTGCACCAATGCTTCACTCACATTCGGCTCATTACCGAAATGCTGCAATGCCTGACATGCGGCCAGCCTGACATTCACATTCGGATCAAAATTGAGGGTGTTGATCAGCAATTGCGTAATGTCCTTATCTACATTCGACAACTCATAACTCTGGTTCACCGCCTGAATTCGTTCGCTGGCCGAGTTAACATTCATTTTTTCGAAAGCCAGCGCATCCTTCATGGCATTTTGAGAAGCGATGTCCTTTGAGTTGGCCAGGAACACATTATCGCCCTGCTCTAAACGTGACTGAAATAGCCAGCCGCCGGTAAAACCAACAATCAGTAATGCTAAGCCTGCGGCGATCCTGATGAGCCAGCTGCCGAATTGCCGGACAGTACCCGGTTTCGGTGGATCCAATTTTGCGGCCAGTTCGCTGCTGAAAAGAAGCGATGGAAACTCGTTTCTTGCCTCAACAAAATAGCCAAACTGCGCCGTGTGACTTTTCAGATGAGCTGGAATGTCCTCATTTTGAAAATACCTTTTCAGCTCTTTTTCTTCCTCGACGGTGGTTTCACCCTCGTAATATTTTTCCAGTAACTTTTCAATATCCTGCTTCATAGTCGTTTGCTTTAAGGTAATTGTCACGGAGCTTTTGTCTCGCCCTCGACAGGATCACCCGAATGTTTGCATTGGTCAGCCCTGTTACTTCCTCGATCTCTTCAAATGAATATTCTTCCACGTCGCGCAGATGAAGCACCAGCTTATGCTGCTCCGGCAGTTCACCGATCAACTTATGGATCAATGCTGTGCTGTCGCTGTCTTCCAATTGTTTATGTGGTGAAAGGACATTCGCCTCCACTTCCGCTACGTCCGCACCATCCTGCATTTTTTGTTTTTGATGGGATTTAAGCCTGTCCAGACAAAGATTTTTGGTCATTTGAACCGCCAATGCATCAATGCTCTGATAACTTTCCAGTTGTAACCTGTTCGTCCACAATCTCAGCAACACATCCTGAATGGCATCTTCCGCCTCCTCGCGATTGCGAAGAAACATTTGCGCCAGTCTGAACAGGCGCCCCTGCACAGGAAGGATACGTTGGTTGAAGGCTTGTAAATCCATTTCAAATACAAAGACGACTGACCTCCAAATTCGTTACAGTTGCCAAGTAATTATTTTTAAAAATTGTCCGATACAAATATTCCTTGTCCGTTTTTGAACAGAAAAATATTCCAAAATCATCGTTTCCAGCTCCTGGACATTGTTCTCGTGATCTGGCAAAGTATTTGTTCTGCATAATTAAAACTAATAGACTTCTGGTTTTATGAAGAGAACATTCCTGGGAGAATTTGAGGAAATCGTCCTGCTCGTAGTCGCCGCCAGCACTGATCCTGCTTATGGTGTCAATGTTTGGGAAAGCATACAGCAAGCCACAGGCCGCTCTATTACATTAAGCGCTGTTCACGCAACATTGTACCGATTGGAGGAAAAAGGATTCCTCACCTCCGAAATGGGCGGAGCTACTGCCGAAAGAGGCGGCCGCAGGAAGCGCTTTTTTACAATCACCAGTTACGGTAACAGGGCATTACTGGAAGTTCAGGAGATACGGCAACAACTGTGGCAATCGATCCCGCAGGAAAAGCTCCAATCCAAACTCAGCTTTTCGTAGCCATGGAAAAAGATCAAACTAAGCCCCCTGGGTGGAAGCCTCCTGGGCGGAAGCCTCCTGAGTGGATTGATAAATTGCTCAAAACCTTCATTGCACCGCATTTTCGCGAAGATGTGATGGGCGATCTGCATGAAGTGTTTGCCATTGAAACAAAATCCAAAGGCCCAAGGAAAGCCCGCTTCTTTTATCTGCTTGCGGCCCTGAGCTATATGCAGCCCTATTTTATAAAAAGAAAACCAAGTCCTTATTCATCCACTTATTTATTCAGCCCTGAAATGATAAAAAACTATTTCAAGATCGCGCTCCGGACGCTGGTCAAAAACAAAGCGTACAGCTTCATTAACATTGCCGGACTTGCCATGGGCATGGCGGTGGCGATGTTGATTGGACTATGGATTTATGATGAACTTTCGTATGACAAATCTTTCAAAAACCACGGCCGTATTGTGCAAGTAATGCAGCACCAAACCAGCAATGGAATTACCTACACGCAAGCCGCCATTCCTTATCCTCTTGGTAATGAGCTCCGCAGCAAATATGGCAGCGATTTCAAACATCTTCTCATGTCCAGCTGGACTTCTCCGCACATTCTGGCATTTGGCGACATAAAAGTGCGCAAAAGCGGAAACTATATCGAGCCCGCCGCGCCGGAAATGCTCACATTAAAGATGCTTGCCGGAACCTGGGCTGGGCTCAAAGAACCCAATTCCATCATGATTTCCAGATCCGTGGCCGACGCGCTTTTTGGCGAAGCTGATCCAATGGAGAAAGTCATTAAAATGGATAACAGCCAGAATGTCAAGGTAACAGGTGTTTACGAAGACCTTCCTTACAACTCTTCATTTCGTGATTTAACTTTCGTAGCGCCATGGTCGCTTTACGAGATTGAAAACCCTTCCATCAAAACGATGGAAGATCCATGGAGGCCGAATAACTTTCAGATTTTTGCCCAATTGAACGCGCAGGCCGATGTGGATAAAGTTTCTGCCCGGATAAAGGATGTTAAGAAGAAAAATATCCGGACCGAACAGCTCAAATTCAAACCGGACGTTTTCGTAAACCCAATGGACAAATGGTATCTCTATTCCACTTTCAAAAACGGTCATCGAATCGGCGGCAGGATCGAAAATGTCTGGCTTTTCGGGATGATTGGTGCATTTGTGCTGCTACTCGCCTGTATTAACTTCATGAACCTAAGCACAGCAAGATCCGAGAAGCGGGCGCGGGAAGTTGGAATTAGAAAAGCCGTTGGATCTGTGAGAAACCAGCTCGTTACCCAATTTTTGAGCGAATCGCTGCTGGTCGTTGCCTTCGCATTTGCTTTTTCATTGTTGCTTGTCCTGCTCATGCTTCCGTTTTTTAATGAGGTAGCGGATAAAAAACTTGAAATTTTGTGGACCAGTCCTGTTTTCTGGATGTTGGGTTTGGGCTTCACATTAGTCACAGCATTCATTGCCGGAAGTTACCCCGCATTATATCTCTCGTCATTTCAACCGATTAAGGTTCTAAAAGGCACATACAAAGCAGGGAGATTTGCTGCGATACCCCGGCAGGCATTGGTAATCGTTCAGTTTACCGTGTCAATCGTCCTCATTATTGGTACGACAGTCGTTTTCCGGCAGATCCAGTTTGCTAAAAACAGGCCCGTGGGTTATTCCAAGGAGGGTTTGGTGACGGTTTATTTATGGACGCCCGAGATCCATAAGCATTTCGAGGTGGTGAGGCAAGAGCTGAAAAGTAACAATGCGATAATCGAAATGTCCGAATCCAATAGTCCAGCTACCAACAACTGGGCCTCGACAAGCGGGATTGTTTGGAAAGATAAAGACCCATCACTGTCCACAGATTTCAGCTATAACAATGTCTCGTACGAATACGCAGAGACCATTGGCTGGAAATTTACAGACGGCCGGAATTTCAGCCGTGACTTCGCAAGCGATTCATCAGGACTGGTTGTCAATGAAGCTGCCGTAAAATTCATGGACCTCAAAAATCCGGTTGGAGAAAACCTTACCTGGTTCGGAACGCCCGTCAAGATCATCGGTGTGGTGAAAGATATGATCGTTGATTCGCCGTATGAGCCAGTAAGGCCGCTCGTTTACAGTCTGGCCAACGACATGGGCGGCGTCATCAGCCTTCGCATAAATCCGCGATTAAGTGGCAGCGCAGCTCTGCAAAAAATTGAAAGCATTTTCAAGAAATATGACCCAGCAATCCCTTTTGAAGCGCATTTTGTGGACCAGGATTACGACAGGAAGTTCTACGACGAAGTCCGCATTGCCAAGCTGACCAGTTTCTTCTCCGCGTTAGCAATATTGATCAGCTGTCTGGGATTATTTGGGGTTGCTTCATTCGTTGCTGAGCAGCGCACAAAAGAAATTGGTGTCAGAAAAGTGCTTGGCGCCACCGTTTTAAATGTATGGGGAATGCTTTCGAGAGATTTTGTCATTCTTGTCTGCATCGCATTTGTGATCGCCGCGCCGGTCTCTTACTATTTCCTGAATGGCTGGCTCGAAAAATTCCAGTACCGGACTGAAATCTCCTTCTGGATTTTCATCTTAACCGGCCTGGGGACATTGCTGATCACATTGCTAACTGTTAGCTTTCAAGCGATTAAAGCGGCGCTGATGAATCCGATCAAGAGTTTGAGGTCGGAGTAGCCCCTATGTCGGTGGTTTGCCGTTGCTGGTGTTCTCGCCAGCGAAAGACCATTAGTCAAGAGGCAAAGTAGCCTTAATCTTATATGGTACTGCTTTAATCAGTCTGATATTATTGAATTCTTCGATCGTTCGAACATTTTCAGCAGGAATGATCCCACGGCTGATCCAGTTAACTACCGTCTCGACGTTTTTTATATCAAATCGATTGCAATATTCTTTTATAGTAACCCAATCAGACAGGTCAACCACTTCGCCCTGGCTGATCAAATACGCGGTTGCCTCTTTTATCGCCACATCCGCCCCAGCCAGTAACCGCTCAATTTCTAAGGTCAACTCTGATTTCGTTTCCATATCCCTGTTATTTACTTTTTTGAAAGCTTTTCCAATACCTCTATCACATCCTGTAATGCTTCAATTTTCTTCCAAACCTCTAACCTCTGATCCTCACTCATTTCTTCCGACCTATCTCTTAGAAGTTGTTTCAATGCAGCCAGGTGCATTCTTAATGGAAAAAGTTGCTTAGTGTGAAGTTTTGCCAAAAGTAAGAAGCGTTTGGTTACCAAACAACACGGGCGCTGTCGCTTGGAACGCGTCAAAAGGGCCAGAGGTCCGACCGATATCTTAACTCCGGGTTTCAACCCGGACTACCGGAGTACCGGAGTACCGGAGCACCGGAGTACCGGAGTGGCAGAGCACCGGAGCACCGTAACAGAGCTACTAGGTCTGGCCTATTGCTTTATCATCTGCTTCGGCGTCAACGGATTGAAATCCGTTGTTAGGGTATCGGTCGAGCCTCCGGCTCTTTATGATGTCAGTAGCATTTGAGACTTTTAGTGTTATTTTTACGATACCCAACCCCCTGGCTATGAAAATCATCCTAATCGCCTTACTACTAACTACCTACACGGATCTCCTAGCCCAGCAAAAACCCTATTGCAGTTCAAAATCAGTCCAGGATAGCCTATTTCAGCATTATTCGAGACGCGCCCATGAGTTTGGGCTGGAAGATATGCGTTGGGTGCAAACTTTCGATACGTTGATTGCTATTTGTCCGAACATATCGGAGGCTTACCAGGAAAGAGCGCTGGCGTATGTCCTGTCCGGAAATGTGGTGAAGGTTTTTGAGAACATTGATAAAGCTGTCGAACTGGAACCCCGGCGGTGGCTACCTTATCGCGGTTACCTGCATTGTATTTTTGCCAAACAATATGAAAAAGGGATCGCAGATTTCGAGGCAGCCGAAATGATGATGCCGAATGCATTCACAATGGATCACTCGTTTTCATTCTTCATGGCAATGGCGCATACCGGTTTGAAGAATTATGAAAAAGCAGAAAGCTACTTCCTCAAAGACATTGCAACTCAAAAAAGAGGTGAAGGGCAAAATGACATCCATTATAACACGCTCCTGTATTTCGGGATCATGCATTACCTCAACAATGATCTGGATAAAGCAGAAATACGTCTTCGCGAATGTTTACAACTTTACGAGCAGCATCCAACCGCCAATTACTATATGGCGTTGATCCTGAAAGCAACCGGTGATAAGCAAAATCAGGTTTATTTTGAAAAGGCTAAACAATATCTCAATGATGGCTACAAGATCAATGAACCCAATTCTTACCTCGTGCCTTATCCATTGCAAGTGACGCCGGCCGATCTGGATACGGAAGAGAAAAATTAAAATTTAGCTTCTACCCAAAGTGCTGTAAAACAGATCAATAGCCAGGTAAACCAGAACCAATCCGGTAATTTCTTATGAATTTTGTTTTCTAAAACCTTCGAATTTGTCGCTCCTGAATGGATCGGGTTTTGATAGGAATCTACAAAATCGCTCATTTGTCTCATATCAAAACCACTACCCATTTCCTGCACAAATAGCTCAGCGGGAACAGAGTCCCGCAATGTTACCCAGCCTGTTTCAGTCGGCAGAAATTTCGCGGAACCTGATTTTGTATTGAAAAATGATTTTTGAACAAAAATCGTATCTAATCCAATAAGGAGCTGCTTTTTGAAATCACGAAAGTTGTTTACCGAAATATCCGCAGGCAATCCTGCATAAACCGGCGCCGTGATCTCTACATTATTCGCAGAAACCGGCCTTATTAAAGCCAGGATCTCATTCCATACTTTCTCGTAACCAATGCTATCCCCAGCCAGTTGCATTGGGAAAGTTTCTGCCAGCAGGCTCACGCCGACATTACCCATTGTTTTCTCAATCGTTACGGGTAATTTCTGCAACCCTAACTGATAACCTGATCTGACAAAGTGATAGGGCAACGCATTCAAATCTGCCAAGACGCGTATTGTCGGTTCATTCGATATTTTTTTGATCTGAAATTTGGTACGCAATGCCGCATTAATACCCTGAACTTCTGCCGGGACATTGCTTAGATTGACAAAAAATACGCTTTTCCCATTTTTCAAAGCTTTCTTAATCGAAGCGTCGGATGCATTTAAGGGATCTGTGACAATGATATCAGGTTCCTTGGCCGTATTGATATTTTCATTAGCACTTAAGTCCTTCGACAACTTAACCTCATACTTTACAGCATTCCCATTTTTCCCAAGCCAGGTAGCGAGGTTGCGCGTTTCAAAATCCGGGTTATCCAGCAAGAAACGAACGGTCAGCTTTTCCGATGGCCGACTAAAAAATCGCAATGTATCTATCGTCTTGTCTGCCAACGTCAATTCGACTTCGGTGCGACCCTGGGTAAATGCCGGAAACTTTAATCTGAAATCGGTAAAACCAGCGCTTAATGCAATGCTATCAAGCGTCTTATCGCCGTATTTGACTTTGATAACTTGCTTTTGTGACGACTTAATGCTTCCGAAAACCTGCTGCATCTCCCCTTTTCTCACCATTCCGCTCCAATGCAAACCCTGCAATTGATCGTCAGCGAAATACGGTACCCACCGAATAATAGGCTGATGCTCCAATTGTCTTAACGTACTAAAAAGAGATTCCGGGAAATTCTGGCCGACGATCAAAAGTGTATCAGCACCGGTTTTTTCCAATTCGTCAATGGTCGCTTTTTCTGCTTTCAAACTATCCGCAAGATGATCCGTAAATGCCACTGATACGTCCGACGCTGATAGCATCCGGATCCGGGAAGATGCCTGCCGCGTAAAGCTGGGCTGCACAATAAAGGCGATAATGCTAAGCCAAAGCATAATATTCAGCAGCAAACGCAACATCAAACGACCCGAAAGACTGATTTTACCCAAAGGTCGATTTCTAAACACCATCATCCACAATTGCAATGGCAAAATCGCGAGCGCAAATCCCAGAATCAGCTTATTCAGTAAATCTGACCAGTCAAAATCAAATTGGATCATTCGTATTTGTTCAATTTCACGTCAGCGGAGTTCTTTCCGGAACGCCTGTTCCAGTTTCGTGTCGCTCGAATAGCTTTGCCTGCTCAGCACCGATTGCACAGAAAATGGATACAATTCGGTTTTCAATAATAATTTTTCTTCCGTACTCAGGGATTTACCGCTTACAACCTTTTGTAATAATGCAATCACTGGCCAATTCTGCAAACCGCCGTTAAATGGTCCGCTCTCGATAAGCCGTTGGCTTAATGCCGATCCCGATTGTTGCAGCCGCGCCTGCTGGTTTTTATTTAATATTTTATAATCAAGAAACCCAAGCACCTCAGCTGCAAGCTGTTGAGTTCGTTTCGAATCCAATACTTTTTTTGAATCCAGGTTGGTCGCCAGCTCCTTCATTTCTCCTGTCAGCCTTTTCTCCTGCTCTTTGATCGGAGGCGGATCATAGCCGCTCTTTTTGACATAAGCTCTTGCTTTTCGCTGGGCGGATTTAAGATATTCCAATGCTTTATTCTCAAAAGGCAATGCTTTTTCAGGCTCGTACATGCGGAGATGCAACTCCGACTGCCACATTTGTTCCAATGCCATTTTTAGCAGACTTCTGGTGGATTGTTCGTAAAAAGTATTGGTCTCGGCATTATCATGGGCATGCGTGTACTGTTCCATCAAAGCCGCCAGCGGATCTTTCGCTTCCTCTACTTTCTGGGCATTTCCATGATCATGGTGTTCTGGTTGGGCCTCGGTAGGCTCGGCCGTTCTCTGCTCTGCCCCCTCCCCAGTCCCATCCGAATGATGCGTGAAAGCATCGACCACGTCGCCTCCGGCCTCCGCACCGCCAATGCTGGTCTCAAATTCTTCCCCCAAATATTGCCCATAGCGTAACCGGAGCACTTTTTGGTCAAAACCAATTTCATTGGAAATCGAATTAAACTCTTGCTTGGGAAGCTTTTTCCGTCTGACAATCAATTTTTCTGTGTCGATAATAATCTGTCGCTGGCTGCGGAAATACTCTGGCATCATGTTCACGGCCATCGTAGCGAGCTCCGCTTCCTCCACCTGCGAGGTGTCTTTATACACCAGAAAATAAGTGTCTGATTTGCTAAAATTCGCCTCCGGCTGCTTGTTATCCACGGCTGCCCAATAATAGTAAAGCTCGTCGCCAGGGGCGAAATTAAGCGCGTTCAGGTTAATGCTTTTTTCAAGATTCGCCTGCTTGAAATTGCCAGACAATGGCAGCTTTACTTCCCGAAACTTCACATTCTCTCCCGAACCCCGTGCGACGGTCGCCACAATAAATGCCTGCTTCACCTGAAAATCATCGGAAATCTTTGCTGATACTTGAATGGTTTTGCTGTCTTTCAGATGATGATATTGATACAATTCCTTTGAAGCCGGCTCTATTTTTGGGGCAAGATCAGGTATCGCTTCCAGCTTGTAAAAGTCTGACTGATAGATCAATGAATCATTCCAATATGCTTTGATGGAATACAATCCGGAGCCGGTCAGGCGGTCGCTATAATTGAATTTTGTTTTCACTTTCTTGAAAGCTACTTCCTCGCCCCGACTATTGGCCAGCTTTACGGCCAGCTTATCATGATCATCAAAGCTGACACTCCAGCTGATGACTGCGCCGTAAATGGCGCTGACATTCAAGTCGTCCGATTGTCGTTTTGGTAGATTCGTATAACCAGGCGGCTGAATAGTTACCTCCGCAGATTGGAAAACAGGCGGAACCAGCGGATCCTTTTTCCTTAATGTTATGCCTGTTTCTGACACTGCATTTGAAGATTCTTGCGAAGTCGTTTGAAATTTTGGATAAAACCAATAAAAAGCAAAAGATAGCATCAACAAAATAGAGTACCAGCCGATGTCCGTGTACAACTTTCGGAATGGAAAAACTGCGTCCCGATCGGCTATTCTTTCAAGCTGCATTCTTTCCGCAATGTTCAATTCCTCTTTTTCCAGCAAATGCAGACTATATTCCGTTTCGCCAGAATAGCGATGAATGAGACTGATGGCTTTCGGCCTCTTCTTTTGGTAAATTCTTGTGATAAAAATCCCTGTTGCCAGTCCGAAAAGCGCTGCTGGAACGGATAATAATTGAGAAAAAACAGCCGCCAACAGATAAGTCGATCCTGCCAGCAAAATGCACCGGATCGCGTCGGTGACATAAAGCTGATTGGTAACATTACTGACCAGTTTTTCTAATCTAAGCATACGCAGTTGTTGTATTTTTTCTTAACGACATCCAGCGTTCCAAAAGCACTGTCAAAACGAACATTAGCAATAGCCATTTCAGTATTTGATCCGCTTTTGTTTCCTGGATAGGCTTTGTTTGGATAAATAATGCTTTCAATTGTCTGTTGCTCAATGGCATATCATCATTTCCAATATTATAATGATTTAACAAAATATCTCCCATCCACTCTGGTAACCTGCCGTTCGCAACCAGTTCAGAAGAAGATAACCGCAGAGAATCTGGTATCTGGTACACATTGCCCGGGAGTTCCGCTCTTTTATTTTTTCCAGATAAAACATACAATGCCTGCAGGTTAATGTCATTGTCAACGCTGTCGGTCAGTATCCAATCATATTTTTCGCCAGCATTTGCAATCATATCAATTTTGAAAGGAATTTGGTAAACATCAGTCAAAGCCTGCAAACCTGCATAGACCGTTTTTTGCTCCGTATTATTTCGATATCGCAATAAGACCGTCAATTTCCTGTCCCTGAGAAATTGCAAAGGCTCCCGCTTTTCCCCCGCGGAATCTGCAAACGGATACAGCTCAAAATGACCTGGAACATAAATTTTCACTTGATTCGCCTGAGATCGGCCTGCGTGAATGTATAGTCTTAAATTCTGGCCAATACCTACTAACTGATTGATCGTCTGCTGCATATATGCTCCACATTCTTTGCAATCAGGGACATTCAAAAGATCGTCTGCCGCTCTCACTTCCGGGCCAATCCAATATACTTTTTCGCCCTTTTTCAATGCCGTTTCGAGTTCAAAGCGAAAGTTGCTGACCAAAGTCTGTTCTGGCTGGACCAGGTGGATTGTTTGTTTTGGGGCTGAATTGGTGAGCCAATTGATAAGTGGCTTGCTCAGTATCAATGCAAGTAATGTTACCAGCAAACATCTGATGAGCATCAGCGGAATCTCATGCAACCGAATGCTGCGATGGTTCAATGTTGTTTTGTCCAGAAGCCAGCGCGAGGCAGCCCATTGGATGGTCTTGCCCTTTTTCTGATTCCAGAAATGGATGATCACCGGAATTGTTACCGCCGCTATTCCCCAAAGCCAGGAAGATTGCAGAAATTCCATTATCCTTTTCGTTTTGTTAAAAATGTCTTCAATATCATCCCGATTGGGTCACTCATGCGCGCAGAAACCAGATGCACGTGCGGTATTTGCAATTGTTCTTTCAAACCTGTCAGATACAATTCCATCGAATCCCTGAACCTTTCTTTGACCGATTCTGCATCCAGCTCAATTTCCCGGCCTGTTTCCAGGTCCATGAACCTGTAAAATCCTTTTAGGTTAAAGCTAACTTCCTGATCACCTAAAATCTGAAAAATGACAATTTCCCGATGCGGATTGGCAAGGGATCGGATCAGTTTCAGCCATTCATCGTCGACCTGCAAAAAGTCGCTGACGAAGATCAATTGTTCTTTCTTTTTGGTCTGGAGTTCCGGGAATTTAAGCAATGTCTCTGCCACATTAACCCACTGGCCGCCTGCAACTGTTTTTTCAAGTCCTACCAATATCTTTTGAAATGCCTGCCTACCTGAAGAAACTGACCCGGTCGAACTCAAAGTCTGGACTTCGCCGTCTTTTAAAGTATACAAACTCATCTGATCATTTTGAATGTAACACAGATAGGCCAGGGAGGCGAGCAATATCTGCGCATACTGCAAGCGGCTGACCCCATTCTCAACGTAATTCATCGAGCCGCTCAAATCGAGCACGAAGCGGATCTGTCGGTCACTTTCTGTTGAAGATTCACGGATTAAATGCTTGTCAGTCCGCGCAAATAGCTTCCAGTCAATTCGTTTCGGGTCATCGCCAGGCTGGTAATGCCGGTATTGTTCAAACTCAACCCCGATTCCCGAACGCTTGCTCCCATGTATACCCAACATCAACTCCTCACTCACCAGCTTGCCGGTCAGTTGCAGGTTTTTCAATTTTATGAGATGGGAAGCAAGAAGCCCGGTGGTTTTTGGCATGTTTTGTCTGTATTTAAGGCTTCACGGCCCGCAACAACTCGCCTATCACCTGGTCCGTCGTAATATTTTCAGCTTCGGCCCTGAAATTCATGGCAATGCGGTGCCGTAAGACTGGGTAAGCGAGCGTATGGATATCCTCCGGAACAACCGAAAAACGTTCATTCATGACAGCCCGGGCCTTTGCGCAAAGTACCAGCGCCTGGCCCGCGCGCGGGCCCGCTCCCCAGTCACACCATTCTTTTACAAAATCGGATGGACTTCCCTCAGGTCGCGAAGCGCGGACTAGTTTATTGATCCATACAATCAGTTCATCGCTGATATGTACCTGTCTCGTCAGCTTTTGCAGGTCACCAATTTCAATATCAGAAAGGATGCGGTCGATTTGCGGGCGGAATGAGCCGGTGGTACCTTTTAGTATGTTCAGTTCTTCCTGTTCGTCGGGATAACTTAGTTTGATATAAAGCAAAAACCGATCTAACTGCGCTTCTGGCAATGGATAGGTTCCAGCCTGCTCGATTGGGTTTTGGGTTGCAATGATTAAAAAAGGCGTGGGAAGTTCGTAGTTCGTTCCGCCATAAGTAACGCTTTTTTCCTGCATGGCTTCGAGTAATGCAGCCTGTGTTTTCGGAGGCGTCCGGTTAATTTCATCGGCCAAAACCACATTGGCAAACAGCGGGCCCTTGTTGAATTTGAAAAACTTCTTCCCGGTTTCGTGATCTTCTTCCAGGATTTCAGTGCCCACAATATCGCCAGGCATTAAGTCCGGCGTAAACTGGATCCTCTTAAAACTCATATGCAGCGCCTCCGACATGGTTTTGACCATCAAGGTTTTCGCCAAACCCGGCACGCCTTCCAACAGACAATGCCCGGACGCCAGCAAAGAAATCAATATCTCGTCAATTGCCTCCTGCTGCCCAACAATCACCTTGGCAATTTCATTTTTGAGAAGCGGTAGCTTGGCGACGAGGGTTTTATAATGGGTTGTGTCGGTTGTTTCCAAGCAGTGAATATTTTTTATATGACTTTGTCATCCTGAACTCCTGTCACCCTGAGCGGAGTCGAAGGGGCGTTGCTGATATGAGTAACGCCCTTCGACTCCGCTCAGGGTGACAAACTAGGCTCAGAATAACATTTTTAACAATAAATGACTAAAAAAGACAAAAGCATAACAAATAGCCGAACGCTAATTCCTGACCACCCCCGAACCTTTCTACGCCGTCAACGCATACATCACGATATTGACCCCGAACCTTGTGTTATCAACTGCCAGGAATCGTTTGTTGCGGAAGTCGTAATCCCATTCGCAGCCGTAATCTTTGTTGCTGTACAATACCCCGATCCGGCCGTTGATGATAACTGCTTTCAAATAATCGTGCACAAGGTCGTCGCCCCAGCCGTTTAGCTCGAAAGTTGTGGTTGGCGGGCCGTCTTCAAATTTGAAGAAGCAATTGTAAATTGGGTGGTTGTTCGGGATCTTTTTTAATGCCTTCGCCCCAAACGTGCGTTCCATTTCCTGTTCAAAGGATTTGGCAAAAAGTCCGTCGATATCATGATTGCAATCGTCGACAAAAACGAAACCGCCATTTTGGACATATCTCCTGAAATGGTCCCGTTCCTGAGAAGAAAATTCAACCAGCTTGTGACCGCTCAGATAGCAGAATGGGCTTTTAAATATTTCATTGCTGTTGAGCTGAACTACTTTTTCCTTCTCGTCGATGGGTACGGTGGTGTACTCGACCAGCGAATGCAGCAGGTTGGACGGCATCCGCTGGTCTGTATCCCAATTTCCAGAAGTGTATTGAAGTCTTGTAAAGAAAAATGGTTTCATGCTTCCCTATCAACCCATCAACCTAAACCGCGTCGGAAAGTGATGAAAATGTGAATTCTCTGATTTTCATAGGCGGAATTAAGTAATTCCGGTCCGATTCTGTACTTACCACTCTTTCCGGTTTGCCCAATGTTTCCAGGTTATTCAACATAATAACCGGACTTTCATTGAAACGGAAGTTTTTAATCGGATGTTTGATCACGCCGTTTTCAATATAAAATGTACCGTCGCGCGTAAGGCCCGTAAGCAACAATGTTTGTGGATCGACTTCACGGATATACCAGAGTTTGGTAACCAAAATCCCTTGTTTGGTCGATTTGATCATTTCTTCCATCGTCGCCGTCCCGCCTTCCATAATCACATTGCTAGGAAAAGGCACTGGCTTCACATTATTCTTTTGCGCCCAATATCTCGAATAAACCATGTTTTTCACAACCCCTTTTTCAATCCAGCTCATCTTGTTGACAGGCTGCCCGTCGCCCGAATAAGGAGACCCCGGCAAGTCTGGGTTCGATGGATCGGAGTAAATATTGACGCGCTCATCGACAATTTTTTCATTAAGCTTGGTCTTTCCGCCCGGCTTGCTCAGGAATGACCTGCCTTCGTCCGCGCTTCTTGCATCAAAATTGAAATAGATATTTTCAAGAAGCACGATTGCCGCGGTAGGCTCTAAAATCACCGTGTATTTGCCCGGCTCCAATGCCTTTGCTTCCACTGAGCCCAGGGATTTCTGGATGGCAATCTTGGTTGCCGCAGCGGTGTCGAGCTTTTTAACATCGCTATATCCTCTTGCTACATAACCTGAACCTTTTCCGTCAGGCGTTCTCACCGTCAATGTGAAGTTGACGCTCGTGCTTGGGTAATATGCGAATAAACCTTTGGAATTCATCATGGCAGTGTAACCCTTCTGATTTTCCAAAAAGCCAGCCGCAGTCAGGTTTTGAGCGCGGGAAAGTTCAAGGCTTTTCATAACCGCATCTGCACGAAAATCGGCATTGACGGCAGCAGTTGACTCAAAAAACCCACTTGATTTTTGATAAGTCTGTGGATCCAAAACACCAACATGCTCTGGATTTTCGGGCGCCAGCTGGGCCAGTTCCTCTGATCTGCGCACGCATCTTTCTATGGATTCATCGCTGAATTCATCAATGGTCGCAACCCCAACCTTTTTACCATAAGCCGATTGAACGGATAAATTTTGGTTAACAAGCGATCCGCTGGTGGATACCTGGTTTCTTGCATAGCGCAGGTTACCTCTTTCCTCGCCAAGGATATTCGCTTCACATTCGTCTGCCTTGGAATATTTTAATACTTTTTGCAATAATGCTTTTGCTTCTGCTTCGGTTAATATGATTGACATGGTGTTTTAGTTTTGAATTAGTGAATTTGTGAATGAGTGAATGAGTGAATTTTGACTGGGTCACTCATTAAATCTTCCTAGCTGTATTGATCACATTCACTCCGTTGAAACGCGCTGTTGAACTTCCGTGCGAAACAGCGCTCGACTGCGAAGGCTGACCCTTTCCATCAAAGAACGAACCACCCAGGCGATAATCCTTATCATCACAAACCTGTACACAAGAATTCCAGAATTCCTGGGTATTGGACTGATACGCAACGTCTTTCAACATGCCTGCAATTTTTCCATCCTTGATTTCATAGAACAATTGCCCGCCAAACTGGAAGTTATAACGTTGCTGGTCAATTGAGAATGAACCGTCGCCAATGATGTAAATGCCTTTTTTAACATCTTTGATCATGTCGTCCACCGACAATGGTGTTTTTCCCGCAGCAAGCGAAACATTGGGCATACGCTGGAACTGCACCGAACTCCACGAATCGGCATAGCAGCAGCCGTGCGATTCTTTTTCACCGATTATATGTGCCTGATCGCGGATCGCCTGGTAATTCACCAGCACGCCGTCTTTCACTAAGTCCCATTTCTTAGTATTAACCCCCTCATCGTCCCAGCCAACGGCTCCCAACGAACCTACCTGCAATTTGTCGGCAATGAGGTTGACTTGCTTACTGCCATACTGGAAATTTTTAGATTGCCATTTGTCTAACGTAGCAAAGGAAGTTCCAGCAAAATTGGCTTCATATCCGAGTACCCTGTCAAGTTCCAGTGGGTGACCTACAGATTCGTGAATGGTTAGCCACAAATGGGAAGGATCCAGGATCAGGTCATATTTTCCAGCTTCAACAGATTTTGCAGTCAGTTTTTCTTTGGCTTGTTTTGCTCCGGCGGTGGCGTCTTCCAGCATGTCATAACCCATATTATAACGGGTGGTCACACCGGTAACCTTGTCTTTTGGGTTCACCTGAAGATAGTCGTAACCCATGCCCATCGGGGCGCTCAGGGCATTTCTGGTTTCGAACTTCCCGGATTTTGGATCAATAGAAGTGATATTGAAAATAGGCCAGATCCTGTGAACGTCCTGGTCAATGTAGGAGCCGTCTGTAGAAGCAAAATACTTCTGCTCGTTGACCAGGAACAGGATGGAATTCACGTAGTTAGCCCCATTTGCCATGGCTGCAGCATTCACGGAAAGCAGCAGGTCTGCTTTTTCTTTTACAGGTACTTCGAAGGCGTTTTTCTTGATCGGTGCTTTCCAGCTAACCTCTCCAAAACCTTTCTGCGGCGCAAGCTGCACAGGTTCCTTCATGAGCTTGGCGTTGGCTTTCGCAATGGCGACTGCATCCTCCGCAGCCTTCGCCATTTGCGCTTCGCTTTTTACATCTACTACCGCAGCGAAACCCCAGCAACCATTTGCAATAACCCTCACACCTACTCCATAAGATTCGGTATTGACAATGTTCTGGACCTTGTCCTCCCTGGTAATTACAAATTGATTGAGATAACGGCCAATCCGAACATCGGCGTAAGACGCGCCTTTAGATTTGGCGGCGTTGAGAGCAGCATCTGCCAGTTTTTTCTTAACAGCGACATCATCTCCGGGGTTGAGAAATGCTTCCGGAGAAACAATTCTGCCCATTGCGAGACCGGGTAAAAGGAACGCTCCGGTTCCCAATCCAGCCAGTTGTACAAAATCTCTTCTTTTCAAGGTGTAAATGTTTTGCTAATCGTGATGAGATTGGTTGAAAGGTAAGCTATACTACGCGTTACACAGCGTCGGACAAACTCGTAAATGTGAAGTCCCTGATTTTCAATGGCGGAATGAGGTTGCCGCTGGCGCGTACCGGCTTACCAATTGCTTCCAGGTTGTTGAGCATGATCACCGGACTTTCGTTGAACCTGAAATTTTTAACGGGGTATTTGATCTGCCCGTTTTCAATATAAAATGTACCATCGCGGGTAAGTCCGGTATATAATAATGTTTGAGGATCGACCGCCCGGATGTACCAGAACCGGGTCACGAGTATTCCTTTCTCCGTGCCTTTGATCAGATCGGCCAATGACTCTGTCCCTCCCTGAAAAATAAATCCCGATGGTGGTGGAGTAGCCTTAACACCTTGTTTTTGAGCCCAAAAACGAGAGTAATACATGTTTTTCACGACACCGTTTTCAATCCAGGCTACTTTTTCCTGAGGCCTGCCATCTCCGCTGAATGACGAACTCGGAATTTCCAGGTTCATCGGATCTGAGTAAATGGTGACACGTTCGTCGAAGAGTTTTTCACCTAACCTTGTCCCGCCGCCTTTTTTACCCAAAAAGCTCCGGCCTTCATCTGCATTCCGCGCATCCATGCTCCGCATCATGTTTTGAAGCAAATCCACGCCGGCAGTAGGTTCGAGTATAACAGTGTATTTGCCGGGTTCTAATGCTTTGGTATTTGCTGATGCCAATGCTTTTTGCATGGCGATCTCTGTCGCAGATTTTGTATCAAGTTTGGAAGCATCATTGTAATCCCGCGTGGCATAACCCGAACCTTTCCCGTCGGCTGTGCGAACGGTAATGGAAAAATCCACCGAGGTCGACTTATTGTACCCAAATAGTCCCTTATTATTGCCGGTTGCAGTAAAACCTGCGCTATCCTGCAAGAAACCTGCGGCGGTAAGGTCTTTCTTCACGCAAGGATCAATGCTGTTGAATGCAGCTTGTGCACGGAAATTGGGATTAATTGCTGCGGTACTTTCAGAAAATGTTTGGGTTTCCTGATAGTTCTGAGGCCCCAGCATCGCCATATATTCAGGATTATCAGGAGCCAGCTGCGCGATTTCCTCGGCACGCCTTACCGTTTTTTCCAATGAGGCATCATCAAATTCATTGATTGTAGCTGTTCCTGATTTTTTTCCAAAAACAGAGGTAACCGAAAGCGAAAGATCTGTCGTCTCGCCGCTGGTAGAAACGGAGTTCCGGGCGTACCGGATGTTGCCACTCCGGTCCCCGGAAAGCCCGACACTAATCTCATCGGCCTTCGAAAATGCCAGCACCTTATCGATTATCTTCTTTGCCTCTTCTTTGGTTAGTATTGCCATGGTTTTTTAAATTTTGAAGTTTGAATGAGTGAATAAAAAAATCGTCATTCCCGTTCCATGGCTGACTCATTCACTCATTCACTCATTCACTCATTCAACATTAAATCTTCCTCCCCGTATTAATCACATTCACCCCATTGAATCGCGTCGTGGAGCTGCCGTGGGAAACAGCACTTACCTGGCCGGGTTGGCCTTTGCCGTCGAAAAATGAGCCGAATGTGCGGTAATCGTCCTTGTCGCAAAGTTGTGCGCACGAGTTCCAGAATTCCTGGGTGTTGGACTGGTAAGCGACATCATCGAGCATGCCTGCAAGCTCCCCGTTTTTTATTTCGTAAAAAACCTGTCCGCCAAACTGGAAGTTATAGCGCTGCTGATCAATGGAATAAGATCCTCTTCCGATAATGTAAATCCCTTTTTCAACGCCTTTGATCATATCCATCACACTGCGTTTTTCAGCAGCCGGTTTCAGGGAAATGTTTGGCATACGCTGAAACTGGACCGAATTCCAGTTGTCTGCATAACAGCATCCATGCGATTCTTTCTCACCAATAATTTTAACCTGATCGCGGATCGCCTGATAGTTGACCAGGATTCCATCTTTGATAATGTCCCATTCCTTACAAGGCACGCCTTCATCGTCAAAACCGACTGCGCCAAGCGTTTGCGCCTGCGTTTTATCAGCCACAATGTTGACCAGCTTGCTTCCGTAAGCGAAATTTTTAGATTGCCATTTGTCCAATGTCGCGAAACTGGTACCCGCGTAATTGGCTTCGTAACCCAGCACACGGTCGAGTTCCGTCGGGTGGCCAACGGATTCGTGGATGGTTAAGCCCAAATGGTTTGGGTCCAGAACAAGGTCGTATTTGCCCGCCTGGACCGTTTTGGCAGCTATTTTTTCTTTGGCTTGCTTGGCAGCTGTAACCGCATCCTCGATCATATCGTAGGAATTCCGGTAACCTACCAGCCCGTTTGGACCAGCGATTTTTTCGGCAGCGATACCATCCAGATACTCATAACCCATACCCATCGGGGAACTGATGGCGTCGCGCGTTTTGAATTTGCCCGCAGCTTTATCAGTAACGGTTACGGTAAATGTGGGCCAGATGCGGTGAATATCCTGATCGATGAATGATCCGTCGGATGAAGCAAAATACTTTTGCTCATTGACAAAAAATAGGTTCGAAGTCACAAAGCTTGCCCCGCCGTCGAGTGCTTTGTTATTGACATTCATCAAAAGATCGATCTTTTCGCGGATGGGGATTTCAAAAGCATTTTTAACGATAGGTGTTTTCCAGGTTTTGTCCCCTACCCCTTTCTGTTCGGCCAATACAACAGGCTCTTTCTGAAATTTTGAATTGGCTTTTGCAATTTCAACCGCTGTGGCTGCACATTTGGCGATACCATCGGGAGTTACATCGCTGGTGGCCGAGAAACCCCAGGTACCATTGGCAATTACCCTGATCCCAATGCCATAAGATTCTGCATTAACAATGTTTTGAACCTGCTTTTCACGTGTAAAGAGGTACTGCTGTAAGTATCTGCCGATCCGGACGTCTGTATATGTGGCACCTTTGCTTTTGGCAGCATTCAATGCAATTTCGGTGAGCTTCTTCTTGGCGGGAGCGTCCATCCACGGTTCCAGTAAGTGTTCGGCGGAAACGGTGCAGCCGATAACCGGCACCGAGGGGAGCATTAAAGCGCCTATTCCCATACCAGACATTTGCATGAAATCTCTTCTTTTCATTTGTTCAGATTTGGCCTTTCGGCAAAGGATGAAGGATAATTGTCAGAAATTGACTTCACAATGTAATCAATATATTTTCAACAAATATTCGCAAAGCAATTTTTTATCACAGAATCAGAAGGAAGCTTTTCGAGAAGTTTATACATAAATCGTCTGCCCATCCATTGTCTGACAGGAAGAATCATTTGAAAAAGGCGGAAAATAGAGTTAAATCAGAAAACGCTTTTCAAGCCGAAGGAGAAACGATTAAATGTCTGAGCTGATGTTCGTCCCAGGGCTTGTTCACATAGGTATGAAAATATCCCTGATCAGCAGCCATTTTGAATTCATCCGTATAGGCATTGCCAGTCAGCAATACACGGGTTGATCCGGGGTATTGACTTGAAGCTAGTTTCAGGAATTCCAGTCCGGTCATGCCGGGCATCTGGTGGTCGGCAAAAATGACATCAATTTTCTTCTCGCTCAGGATCTGTAATCCTTCCTTAGTGGAATTGGCGATATAAACCGTCGCGTCCCTGCGGAAAGTGGCCTTAAATGAATTCAGATTATTGATTTCATGGTCAACATAGAGTACACTCATATTCATTGGTTTCGGTAGGGGTTACGGGGAGTTAAAATCTATGGCAGGCAATCCGAAAAACAATTGGCTGACACTCTTAGTCATTTTCTCTCAATTGTCTTGCTAAAATATCCTTTTTTTCTAAATCAAAAACATATCCCGTTAATAATCAAACACATTCACTAACCCCAATTTATTTAACGGTCATAGAGCAAATCCAAATTTCTACTTTTTTCTCTATTTTCACCCTCGAATGCCATTATTTTTTATCCAAACAGGTATTTGCAACACCATCTGACCCGACACATCTACTTTTCGCGCAGTTCGTCTATTTTATTTTCCGATTCATCATCAATGTCTGTTCTTTGCGCACAACAAATCTGTTTATCAACCAAAATGCAAATGCGATGAAAAGACTATGTGCCCTATTCATTCTTGTGCTGACAACGATCTGGGTTTTCACTTTTTCGATCGAAAAGAGAGTGGGCGGCCCCTGTGAAGGTTGTGAGGCTATTTTTGAAAATTCAATACCATTTGAAAAACTCCCTAGTTTCACAAAATTGCCTGAGGTAACCTGGAAGGGAAAAAAGCCGCTGGGCATTAATGGGATCGTATACAAATCGGACGGGAAAACGCCCGCGCCCAATGTGGTGCTGTATGTTTATCACACCAATGAGGCTGGTATTTATCCAAAAAAAGGGGATGAAAAAGGCTGGGCCAAAAGGCACGGGTATATCCGCGCATGGCTAAAAACCGATGAAAAGGGCGAATACAAGTTCGTCACATTGCGGCCCGGCATCTACCCTGACCGCGGAGAACCCGCCCACATTCACATTACCTTAAAAGAGCCAGGGCTAAACGAATACTACATTGATGAGTTCGTCTTTTCTGACGACCCGTTACTGACTACCGAAAAGCGGAATAAGCTGGAAAATCGGGGAGGCAGCGGCATCATCATGAAGCTCGTGGATGTTGGTAGTATGTTCAAAGGCGAGCGGAATATTTACTTAGGTAAAAACATTCCGGATTATCCGACCAAATAACCAATTACTGCTCCCAGGCAGGTTTCATGTCCCATGCTTCAAGCGAAATAAGCTTTGCGTCGCCACCTTCACTAAAAACGTAATATTGCAAATCCAAGGTAGCGCCTTCAAAAACAGCGCTTCCAGCCTCTCCGTTGACGAACACTTCTAATAATGCACGGTCGAGAAACAAATGAAACTTTACTTTTTGGCCAGGAGTGTAATGTGCGATAGAGTGACCTATTTCCGGGTAAGGTGACGTAATTTTTATGCCACCTTCTACCCTAACCTCGTCTTTGGCGACATCATATGTAATCCTGGTATCTTCCTTTTTTCCTGATCCAGATCGAAGTATAAGTCCAAAAAGTTTTGCGCTTCCCGGCTGAAACTCGGCAATGATTTCCAGGGCATCTCCTTTTACATTTTTGATCGGTTCTGACTTGCCATCATGTATCCTTATGGGTGCAGTCTGGTAATGTTTACTTCTTAGCATTTTTGCTTCTGGCACTGGCTCCTGCACTAACCTGTCGCCTTCACGGGTCAGTATCCGTGGTAGTACATGCACGCCGTACCAGGGAATGCCAGCCGTATTACCTATCATGTTAATGTTCATCGCCATGATGATCCTCCGTTCGGCTCCTTCCGGCCCTTTGAAGTCGACGGCGGATGGATTGAAGCAATTGAAATAATTCAGGAAATCGAGAAGCTTTCCCTGCGGCTCGTCGGGGATGAAAGCAGGAATATTCTTATCGTACTTCCCGATCCAATAACGCACCGGACGCGTCCCGACCATTAACACATGTTTATCCCCAAAAGGTAATAAATAAGGGAATTCTGCAAGGCCATCTTTCTGATTGGCATCGGCAGGTTTTGGATGCGCAGGCACATTGAAAATCTCCCCTAACTCTGTCCAGTTAATAAGGTCAGGCGAGGATAGCAGCATGATTCCGTCGCCGGTTTTGCCATTCAATTTTCCCCAATATTGCTTTACGGTAATGCTGTACCAGGTATTTCCTTCCTTCCAGGTATGTCCATCATGATGCACGAGATTGGTCATAACCGGCTTTTTCTCCGAAAATGAAAGCAGGTCATCATGACTTTTTGCCATCACCGCGATTTTCCCTTTTTTGCCAAGAGCGGTGTAAATCATGGTGGGCGTTTTGGTATCGTCATAAAACACATTGCCGAGCCAAATGCCCTTTTCGTCCAGGTCACTATCTGCCCAGATTGCAATCGGTTGATCTTTCCAATGGATCAGATCATTGCTCACATAATGCGCCAGCGGCGAATTGGCAAGGATGCCTACGATGTTACGGTAACTAAAAACGTGGTATTGTCCTTTGTGATAAAATGCGCCCGCCGGATCAAAAAGACCGTCCATGGGTGCTGAAAGATGGTAAAGCGGATGTTTCGGATCGGTAACCATGAATTTGCGCATAACCTGGCCCAATTTTTCTGCTTCCCGTACATTTTTCGATCTGGAGGCATTGTGAAAATCCGAATAGGCCCGAAGCGTTTTTTGAACTTCTGTTTCTTTCGAAGGCTTCGTGATCACCTTTACATCACAAAGTTTCGCTATCTCTTCGTCGGTCAAGACCCTGTTCCATATTGCCACATGATCGATTTCGCCTTTGAACGGTCTTTCGTAAAGCCAATCTTTGGCCGCCTGCGGCAAAGCAGCGCCAGGCGGTTCTTCAATGCGCCAGGCACCAATGAGCAAGGGATCTTCATCAATAACCTTCAATTTTTCTGAAAACTGATCCTGAAACTGCACAATCCCGTCTGCAATGAAATTCAGCTTACCATGATCAACCCTTAAAACGAGGTCGTACCATTTATCAAATTCAAGAAATGAGAGCGGAAACTCGCGGGAAAGTGTACCCGCACTGTCGCTGACAGGCAACCGCGCAAGCAGTAAGCCACTGGGATGCAGGATAATGCTACACAAGTTGGTTTTGATCAACCCGCCGGATTTGGAAAGCTTAACCCTTAATGCAAGTGTAAAATTTTCACCAGAAATGACATTACCCGACTTGGCGTCACCTGAAAGCCAACCTTTTCCATTGAAAGCAACACTGCGCCCGTCTCCTCCCCTTTTTAGTGAAGCGGCAGGAGAGTCGGAAATTTCGCTAAATATTGTTTTTTCACCAACATAGGATAAAGTTATCTGCTGATTTCCAAGACTTTGCAAGTCCGAAAACTGCCACAGAACGACAGGACCAGCTGGGAGAGCTGCCGCAATGCTATTATCCTTCTTTTGAGCAAATGCATTGAATATAAATCCGAGGTAAACCAGCAATAGGAGCTTCAAACTCATATCAGAATGACGAAAGGTTTGAAGTAAAAGTAGGCGTGCGCGCTTTTGTACTAATGCAGTCTGTTTATTCTGGTATTAGTTTTTGAAAACTTTTTGATGAAATACCTTTTCGCCCGCCTTTGATACACTCAAAATATAGATGCCACTAGCCAATTGGTTCATCGGAACGCGGAATGAGGCATTTGATCGTTTTTGAAAAACAACTTGCCCGGAAACGTTGGTCAAAGTCACATTTGCGGGCAAGGCTTCGGCGGGCAATGTTAAGTCAAGATAATCAGTCACCGGATTGGGCGCGATCTTGAAACCCTTTCTATCAGATCGGTAAATCGCGGCGATTTTCGAATAGGCATATTTTCCATCAAAATCGACCTGTTTGAGCCGGTAATAGGCGGTGGTTTGGGATAATTCGGGATCTGTAAAGGTGTAATGATTGATCTGGCTGTCGGCATTGGTACCTTTCACTTCTCCGATTAGCCTGAAATCGACCGCATCGACGGAACGCTCGATTTCAAAACGGTCGTTGTTCGTTTCTGATGTTGTTTTCCAAAAGAGCTGCGCTTTTCCGTCGTCGAGCGGTTTTACGTAAAAATCGGCCAGGGTTACAGGCAGCGCGTCTTCCACTGCAAGGGCGTAATTGGCCAGCAATCGTACGTAAGATGCCTGGTAGTAAATAGCAGGTTCCGTAATTTCCCAACTATTGATCGGCCAGCCCGTATTGAAATCCAGATAGCTTTTCTGGCGAGGCTGACCGTAGGGAGGCGTTTGCGAGTTAATGCTGTAATCATAGTTTGGTCCGCCAGACACATATCCGGGCGCAGGACCGTTAGGGGAAGTCAGTGCATTGTCGTAAATGGTACCATCATTGAACCAGGTATGGTATATTTCATTGACCGATTTTTCGGCCCCGAACTGGTACATATTGGACAAATATACAATTCCCTGCGGGTTAACCCCATGAAAATAATGCAGCTGCTCGGCGCTTTTACGGTTCTGGGTTGCAGCAACGCCCAGTCCGGCCTTGACCATTGTTTTGCTTAGATTCCCATAATCCGCCTTCGACATGTTGCTGCCCCAGTGGTATGACCAATCCGGCATGTAAGCGCGGTAAAGATCCAGCGTATTCCAGCCAAAGAAATTGTTCCAATCTCCTTCTACGCCCGGACGGGCTTCATTAAGAATCGCATTTTTAACATTGGTATCCGCATTGGGCAATTTCGTATACCGCAATAATGCTTCAATCACCTCGGTCGCATTCACGCCCCAAAAATTTTCAGCTATCGGAGTTGTTAATACATAATTATTGATAATGAACTGGTGGTATGCATTATCGCCCGTTTTTTCGAAAAGATAGACAGCCGCTATTACCAGCATATTCCGTTGCTGGTCCAGATTCACATCTGCGTCGCCCGCTACAATGCTTCCATCGTCGCAATTGGTCTGCAATTGAGAATTGGCATACAAAGGCAACACATAGTTGAAGCAACTGGCCGCCTTGGCCTGTAATTGAGCAGCATAAGTGGCAAAAGCCGGAAGGTTTCCATAGACGATGGAGGCGTGGGAGAAAACGGATGCAATGGTAGCCGAGGCCGAAGTGCAGGTTGGCCCATAGTAACGGGGATTGATGTTAGCGCTTGGAGGCGACGAAACATTCTCGCTGTAATTCCTACTGCCCATTTTGTTCTGGACACTTCCATCCGCATTCGTCATTTTGAACAGCCAATCCAGCTCCCATTTTATTTCATCAAGCAAATCGGGCACACCATTGTTGCTTTCGGGAATGTTGAAATGGTCGGTAAAAACGGATGGATTTTCCTCGTACGCATAAAGCAGGTCATGCATAGGGCTATGCGTGAAAGATACATATTTGTTGTAATCACCTGCGTCGAACCAACCTCCGGAGAGGTCTTTTTCCAGCGAAGCATCGCCGGGAGTCGAGATATACCTGCAATGCGAGTCCTGTAATGCATTCAAGAAATTATTGGAATCCGTCCATTTGGGCTGGGCATAGGGAGCGCTCTTCGCCATATTGCAGCGGTTATAATAAAACATTTTGAAGGCCGCCAGCATGACGTTGTTGTAGGGATTGGCACCAATGTCAAATACGGCAGAGCGCTGGTTATTTACGGCATCATATATATAGTACGAGCCCACATCTGTAAATGCTGAAAAATCAAACCACCAACCCTGATCGCCCGACTGATCATGGGTTGCGCCACCATTCCAGACTGTGACCGGTCCAGTAAAAACAATGTTATTGGTAGTGCTGTTGCGGACTGTTGCTGTCGGAGGCGCGGTGTAGGATGATGCTGCATTGTAACCCACAATCGGGTTAACTAAAACTGCAACCTTCTCAGCATTAAGAGTATATCCAAACTGATCGACCTGAATGAATGGACTTACCTGGGCTGAGGCTGTTTTTGAAATAATTGAAATGAGGAGCAGGAAGCAGTAAGTACGGTGCTTGGTCGATACACCTCTGTAAATTTTGAGCATAACTATAAGATTGAAATAATAAACAATTCAACGGTTGTTCAATCTTAGAGAAGGATGGAATTTATTCGTACTAATATATCGAATAAATTTACGATTCGCGCCTGACAATTAATAGCGCTATCTTCATGAACACGATAATAAGCAAATCCAACCTTTCACCTTTTGCAAAAAGCCTTTAATATCCTCATTGATAGCTACATTGATGACAAAGTTGGGATAGCGGAGAATTTTCTGACTGCTGAGCTCGCTTCTCAATTGACAAGTAACCTATTAGCGTTGTACACAAAAAACCAATTTCAATCGGCAGGGACCGGGAATGAAAAGATTGTACTCCACGACAAACTGTACCGAGGTGATATGATCTATTGGCTTGACCGTAAGCACAATGACCCTTTTGAAAATGAGTTTTTTGACTTAATGGACAGTTTTGTTACTTACCTTAACAGCACTTGTTACACTGGCATTACGGGTTACGAATTTCATTATGCATTGTATCCCGCAGGCAGTTTTTACAAAAAACACCTCGACCAATTCCGCAACGATCCCAGCCGGCAATATTCTATGATTACGTATTTAAATGCAGATTGGCAGGAAGCAGACGGCGGCCAGTTGCGGATTTACCAGGGAGATCACGAACAGGATATCGCTCCTACCATTGGAAAAAGTATTTTCTTCAAAAGCAGTGAATTGGAACATGAAGTGTTGCTGACGAATCAGGCCCGGCTGAGTATTACGGGATGGTTGAAGGTGGGCTAATCTTTTTCCTTAATCGGGACCCAAATATCTTCCTCCGACTCCGGATCATTATTCTTATACTTCTCTCCAAGCAATTCAAAATGCGGGCGGTTGTCAACTTTATACTCCGAAGCAGGCAACCACATTTCAAAAATCCATCTAAACGTTTTCTGAAATCGCTCGGATCCTCCTTTGTGAAGAAACACCGCATACTTACCAGCTGGCAGAACGAACGATTCCATGCCAAATGGTATGTTATCCAAATCACTAACCTCTACGACAGCCCATTTTTCGAAGATGCCGAGTGGCGAAAAGAAATCTTCTTCGTAGACCTGCATGGAAATCAGGTCGATCGAAATATTATTCGTTATCTCCTTTCTGCGAGGCATAAATCTGCTCCACAACTCGAATGTTCTATTATCTGCCAGAGACATTTTCATGCGCTGGCCGACCAGTTTCTTTTCTGATATCGTTTCGATCCTTGGACGTATCAGGCTCACGGCTGAAACAAATCTAACTGAACCAACGGCGTAGTTCCCCCGAGCAACGGAAGCACATCCACCACATCATATTGCCTCCGCTTTTCATTGAACTTCCTGATTGCGAACGAGTCGCAAAGGAAACTGGCTTCGTAATCCGAAAACAGCGAATATGCCAAAGATATCCACTCCCTAGTCAGCCGTCGCCCAACTGACATATGCGGGTTTTTCGATTCATCTGCCCATTTTCGTGTGTATTGCTTTTTTAGCTTTTTATCAAACAACGTCATAACCGCTCCGCTCCGCTCCCTGATTGCATCGGAAGATTCTTGTGTAGGATTGATATAAAAAGCCGAGAAATTGCCCTTGTCAAAATCACCGAAGCCCACAAATTGTATTTCAAACGGCGTTAATTCTGAGATAATCCGCCTGTAATCGGCCAATAGATAAGGATAATCATTCTCATCTGCCTCAAAGCCGTCGAGTGAAATATGCGCCTCCGCATTGGCGCTGCCGTAGCTGCGACCAATGGCAGTCCGAAATTGCAATTTCATGTCCGCCACTTGCTGGGTGATTTCAGGGCCGGGCATGATGGCGAGGGAGTATTGTTCCAAGAGATTTTGGTTTGGTTTGGACAGTTAATATGAGAAAGGTTCGATGAATTTAAAAATTGTCCAGACCCTTTGTCTCACTGGACCTCCGACATTCCCCTACCTACTTTTTCCTTAAAATAAATAAGAACTACCGTTCATTCAAAACTCATTTTTTATCCTGTTACCATTAACCTTTTCGCTCGTAAGATTTGATTTAACAGTCATTCCAAAAAAACTTGTTATGCTGAATAACAAATTGTATTTTTAACAATCCAATATATGGACTTATTTCAATGGCGAATGCTGAGGGCGGCGCTGCAACAGGGACTCAGAGATAATTGGAAATGGCTGACAGCTGATGAAATTGATAAAATTCTTGATCAGGTCAGCAAATTGACCAAAATCATTGATTTACTGGAAGGTCGGGAATAGATACAAAAAACAACATATGGAAACAAAAGATGAGTTCCGAGCCAGAATCCTGACATTAATGGATGAGGCGGACGAGGCGATCAAGATTGGCAGTGAGGTCCTGATCCGAAAAGGCCATGTAATGGATTTAACAGAGTGGGTGACCATCAAAGAATATTGCAGACGTTTTGACGTGAAAAACACGGAAACAGTGAGCAATTGGATTAAGAGGGGTATTATTCCTGCAGACGACACAATGGTCATTGAAGAATTCAATAACATCCGGATGATTAGGGCCAAAATTTACAAAGTGAGCGAAACAAGAAGCGCTTGATTTGTAAATAGTTCAATCTCAAAACAACCGCATCTGCTGCCCTACCATATATTCGTGGCCCAGCAACGGAATAGCATCGATGACATCGTACTGTCCTCGTTCTTCATTGAGTTTATGGATCACGAATGAGTTACATTGGAAGGATTCGATAAAACTTTCAGTGAATAACGCTCTGCATTCCTCGATCTCCAATTTGGTAAGGTCACGACCCACGGTCATGTGCGGGCTTTTCCTGGCGACAATGTCCCATTTATCCGTATAGTTCCGTCGCAAAAATTTACTGAAGTTGGTCCCTATTTCTTTGCATTGTGCCAGAACTCTATCGGCAGAATCATCATCTGGTTTAACATAAAAAACACATTCAGGCCGGTCAGTAAACGCATCAAATCCCGAAAGGCCAACCTTAAATGGCGCCAGTCCTGCCAATACCCTCTTAAACTCTTCCAAAATGAGAGGATAATCTTCGTCATGGGCCAAAAAATAGATCAGCGTAATGTGCCCCAGCGAATTCACGCTTCCATAATTCCGACCAAGTCGCTCCTGCAGACGCTTTTTTAATTTTCGCACTAATCCAGTCACGCGCTGATCAGGGCTGATCACCAGCGTGTATTCTGACATTCGTTTAATTTGTAACATACTGATGATTGACATTACCAGGGATTGCTGTGCGTGGCAAATTTAGGCTTTAACACCCATTTATTCCCAAAACATTCACTCAGCCCGCGAAACCCAACGCGGTGCATCATCAATCTTCTGCCGCAAGAGCAAATTCAATTGCGCTGCGTGGTGCTGAACGTGGCGCATGTTGTAAAGCAATATTTCCAGCACCGCGTAATCCATATCGCCATCTTCTTCGATCCAACGTTCTTCCAGTTTCTCAGGCGTGAGGCTGGCAACGACCTGATAGCACTTTTCGCGGCAAGATTGCAGGTAATCCAATAGCTCAGCTTTACTGTAAATCTCGTCAGGTATAATGTCGTCAATAGCATCCGCAGGAGCATTTTCCCAATCCGTAAACGTGAAAGGCAGTGGAGACGAAAATACGTTTGGAGGAGGAATGGTTAGGTAGTAATCCAGAAATACCAGGGTATGGTAAGTCATGTAAAAGAACCTCTTATCGGTTTCCCAATATTCATCCGGCCAAAGATTGATGGCGTTTTTTAGCATGTCGATGCTGGCGCCGAATTGGGTCCAGAGGTTGTCTTTGATGGTGTTTAGCATGATGTTGGTGATTGAAGTGTAGGAAATAAGTGGAACGTGAGTAGCAATTTCATTCAGTCATTCACTCATTCACTCATTCGCTCATTCATTTTTTTCTCCGGGAGCCCTTCAAAGAAAAACAGCAGATCGCGGAACGACCAGTAGACATTCGTCGCGTCAGCACTGTACCCCAATTCCTTTTGGGCGAGGACGTATCCGCCGTACATTGCCCAAAGATGATCACACCACGCATCGGGCGAGCTTGCACTCAACAATTCTTTGACCTTTTCACCGTAGGCCATACATGTGGAGTCTGAGGACTCGGGGGAGTTTGATTTGTTTGTCATTACGATTACTTTTTTGGATGGCTGGATAAAAAAATGCCCTGCCTAAGGTGTCCAAGCGAAGTAATCATCACTCGAGGCGCTTTCGCGGTCCTCACACCATAACAGGGCAAAACTTTCAAGATTTTTCATACAGACTACTTTTTTGGAGGACGCATATTCGGGAGAAAATTGCTGGGATGCAAATTGGGGGAGGGGGAATTTTTTAACGGTAGGGGCGGCGCGGGATTCGTCTTAATGCTGGCAACATTCGTAGGCAAAGAAATGACTGCGGGGTTTTCACGGGAGTTCTACTTCCGAACATTGCTAACTCTATTGCTCTAAAAGGCGTGATATGGTATCCCATTTTTGAAATCATGATATCATGAAGTTCATCAAATTCTTCTAACGCGCATATTTGGCTGTAAATTCTAGATATGCCAGACAATACTTTGGTTTGTATATACCTCTGCTAAGCTTTTCTTTTTGTAGAACATAATTGCAAACTTTACTACCCCTAATCGCAAACTTTTCAGGATTGACAAAATGTAGGATTTTAGAAGTCCCAACCAGAGAATTATTAAAGCAAGCCTTCAAAGCCGCTAGCTCACTAACTTTCAAATCAGCGCCTGACTTTGCACGATTAAGAATCTCCAAAACTTCTTCAAAATTATCTGATCGAAAGTCAAATATGGTAGGCATCCGTGCGGCCGTCAACGTTATGTGCTTTGCAGCCAACAAGGATTAATCTGGAAAAACGTAAAGTGCCAAACCAGAATTTTCCTCGTAATAATTGGCCTCGTACTTAACAATCCGCCTTCCCTTAATTTCGATGCTGACTTCAGTATGAAAGTATGCTTTGAGTCTGATGACAACTTCATCATCAATTAAATAATCGATAACAACTATTCCTCCTAAATTCATCCACACGTAATACTCATCATCGCCATGCCAGTCAGCAGCAAATGTAGAAGCAGTTCCATCATAAGCAGCTTCAACCACATCATAATTAAGATTTCCTTCAAAATCTTTCGTAAATATTCGACCAAAATATTCAAAATAGAATCCGCAGTGGATTCCACTCACGCCTTCCAACACGCCTGTATTAAGCAAATCCCAATCAATATTTTCCTTTAACCAATGCTCATTAAGGAAATCCATGTGGTCAACGTAAACCTCGTTGAACTGAACTATGGATTTAAAGAACTTGACTTTTAAGCCTAACATGTCGACTTCATTTTTCAAATCAGAATGCAGATCGTCCTGGCTTGAATTTGCAAAATCATACACATTACTGGAAATAAAGATAATTGGACCCCAAGCATGTTTCTTTGCAAAATCAACAATCGAGGACCAAATAATAGCATCTCTAAAGGCGTCATTTTCAAGGTTAAAAGGCTTTCGGTTTTCACTCCAACGTGTGATGATGTCGGGTAAAGCATCGGTTCTTGGGGAAATTTGTATTAATTCAAATTGGCCAAGTCGCCTTTTCAAATACTGTTCATATTCAATCCGCGCGATACCATATTCGGGAACTTCAAGAGATTGTACAGGCTGATTCTTTGTGAGCTTCAAAAGATCGTTAAAAGCATTGCGAAAATTCGAGAAAACTTTCACGACCTCTCTCTCATATAAACGACCTATTTCTATCATCACTATCTCTGGAAGCACAATTGGCGACCAAGTTTTTACGGAGTAATCGATCAACCGTTTAAAGGGTTTTGAATTCTGCCGCCAGTCTTGCCTTATGATATTGGTATCTAGTATGATATGCATAACTGAAATGTTTAAGGTTTGAATAAAATATTTCAAGATGCACTCATATAATCTTGGTCTGTGGATTTTCTACTTGATGGGTATCGGTCGTGCCGCTGGCACTTTTGGGGATTTTCTTTTTTATCTTTTCACCGGGATGAATCCCGGTGCTAGAGAGATCGGTCGTGCCTCTGGCACTTTGCGTTGTAACAAATGCCAGAAGCATGACCGATTTCCTAAGCCAGGGTTTCAACCCGGTGAACAAGACAAGATAGCTGCGTGAATCTAAAAACAAATTGACCGAAAAATAATACAGGATAGCCACTCAGTAAACGCTCGCAAAAAACCGGTACAATTTCCCATTTGAGATGTATGACGAGATATCATATCTATTCAAAATGGCACTAGAAACAATAAACGCATTATTGAAACAAGGTGAAGGCACCAAACTAGAATTTAAGGAAGCCAGGTTCGCACTACCGAAAAACTTGTTCGAGACGATTTGTGGAATGTTGAACAACGAAGGCGGAGATATTTTACTTGGCGTAAGTGATATAGGCACAGTAACTGGCATCTTACCGGAACAAGTAGATAAAATGATCAAAGACCTGATTAATCTTTCAAATGATCCTCAAAAGATTAATCCGCCAAATGTTGTTACTCCGAACAAATACATGATTGGTGAACATTGGATTATTCATATAAAGTTACCTGCAGATTCTCAGGTGCATAGGTTATCAAACGTTGTTTACCTTCGAGTCGGAGACGCCGATTTAAGAATAAGAGAGCCACAAAAAATCGCAGAACTTGTTAGTAGAAAGAATACGCGTTATAGTGAAAACGCTATCCTACATTACTTGAAGTTTGAGGATTTCAAACAAGATCTTTTTGCAAAAGTGAGGAATCTTATTCGCAGCAATTATGCAGATCATCCATGGTTAGCTTTGGACAACATTCAACTTCTGAAATCAGCGGGACTTTGGAAACGAGACTATCAAACAGGTGAAGAAGGATATACACTCGCTGCTGCATTGCTTTTCGGCAAAGACGAAGTAATCACAGATATAGTTCCGCATTACAAGATTGATGCATTAGTCAGAATAGCTAATGCCTTTCGATACGATGACAGGGCATACATTCAAACTAATCTGGTTGAGGCCTATGAGCAGTTGCTGGCTTTTGTTGGTAAACATCTTCCTGATAAGTTTCATCTTCAAGGTAATCAACGAATTAGTTTGAGAACTGCCATTTTTCGAGAGGTGGTAGCGAACATGATTGTACATCGCGAATATACCAGCGCTAATCCGTGTCGGCTTATAATAGGTAGGGATTCCGTAGAGACCGAAAATGCAAACAAACCGAATGGCGATGGTTTGATTGATCTACTGGTGGGACAAACTTTTCCAAAGAATCCAACCATAGTCAGGTTTTTTATTCAGCTTGGCCGAGCAGAGGAACTTGGTTCAGGAGCAAGGAACGTGGCCTTTCATACCAAGTCCTATGCTGGCAGAAGAAAGCCAGAATTTCTCGAGGGCCATATTTTTAAAATGAAAATTCCTATTCCTGTTTTTAATGGTGAGGGAGTAAGTGAGGGAGTAAGTGAGGGAGTAAGTGAGGGAGTAAGTGAGATATCCCAAAGTAGAGTGGATCATGAACAGATATCTCCGGTGTCCATTGAAATTGTAAATCGCCTATTTGATAAAGAAATTGGAGATGGAAATTTCGACCGGTTAAAAAACGCAAATAAACTTGAAATTATGAGAATAGTTGAGCTCGTAAATAAGATGGAAGGGCTTAAATCAGGTGAAATAGCAATCCGGCTTGGGAAGCCGCAGAAAACAATTGAACGCCAGCTTAGCAAAGCACGCAAGCTAAATATTTTGAGGTTTTTAGGTCCCCCTAAGACTGGAGGTTATTACTTCACAGAGTATTTTGAAAACCGCATTACTGATGATGATGATAATTGATTCACCTTGCCACCGGGATGAATCCCGGTGCAAGGAAACCTCTACCTCCCTTCCACCCACTCCCGCGCATTCACAAACGCCTCAATCCAGGGAGAAACCTCATCCTTTCGCCCTTCCGGATAATTCGCCCAATGCCATTGGAACAACGATCTTTCAATGTGAGGCATCATTACTAGATGCCTGCCTGTTTCGTCACAAAGCATCGCAGTATTAAATCCTGAACCATTCGGATTGGCCGGGTAAGTTTCGTAGCCGTACTTGGCGACGATGCTGTAACGGTCTTCGGTATACGGGAACTCAAAACGTCCTTCTCCATGGGAAACCCAAACGCCGAGCGTGCTGCCCGCCAGTGATGAAAGCATTACCGATTTATTGGGTTGGATAGTCAGTGAGGTAAAGATACTTTCGTGTTTTCCGCTCGCGTTGTGCAGCATTTTGGGTTTCACGTCGTGGCCCAGGTTAATCAACCCGAGTTCTACAAATAGCTGGCAACCATTACAAACCCCGACTGACAAGGTATCCTCTCGTTTGAAGAAATTATCAAGTGCAATCCTGGCTTTTTCGTTGTAAAGAAAAGCCCCGGCCCAACCTTTGGCAGAACCAAGAACATCCGAATTTGAAAACCCTCCTACTGCGCCTATAAATTGAATGTCTTCCAATGTTTCACGACCGGAAATCAGGTCGGTCATGTGGACGTCTTTTACATCAAAACCAGCCAGATACATTGCATTGGCCAATTCCCGCTCGGAGTTACTGCCTTTTTCCCGAAGTACCGCTGCTTTTGGACGAAGTTTTGACTCGTCAATTAACGGTTTTCTGCCATCGAATTGAGCAGGGAATTTATAGCGCAATACGTGGAATTTATAGTTGTCGAAACGCTCTTTGGCCAGTTCTGGCTTAGTTTGTTTTTTATCGAGAAGATAGGAGGTTTTGAACCAGACATCTCGAAGATGATCAATATCAAAATCCCATTTTCCAGAGGCATCTTTCACCGTTAAAGTCGACGCAAGATTAACGGTCCCAATTTTATGGTAAATCACTCCGGTCGCCGCAAGAACCGATTCCGCAGATTCATCAGCTTGGAAAACGATTCCGATATTTTCGGCAAAAAGCTTTTTAATGATATCCTGGTCTCCCAGAGCTGAAAGATCAATGGAAGCGCCCAAATCGCGGTCTGCGAAGCACATTTCAAGCAAAGTCGTGATTAAACCGCCGCTGCCGATATCGTGACCAGCCTGGATTTTTCCCGCTTTTATTAATTCTTGAATTGTATTAAAAGTAGTTTTAAACGCAGCCGCATCAATAGTATCGGGCGTTTTATCACCTATCTTATTCAGGATCTGACCAAACGATGAGCCACCCAATTTATAGGTATCTACCGACAAATTGATATAGTAAATTGCCCCGCCGCTTTTCTTCAAAACAGGCTCAACTACGGTAGTAATGTCATCGCAATGTCCAGCCGCGGAAATGATTACCGTTCCTGGTGCAATCACTTCGGTATCCTTGTATTTCTGCTTCATCGAAAGCGAATCCTTTCCAGTCGGGATATTGATCCCTAAGCTGATGGCGAACTCAGAACATGCTTTTACGGCTTTGTATAAACGTGTATCTTCACCTTCATTCCTGCAAGCCCACATCCAGTTTGCAGAGAGCGAAACGCTTGCTAATCCGTCTTTCAACGGTGCCCAAACAATATTGGAAAGTGATTCGGCGATTGCATTGCGGCTTCCAGCAGCCGGATCGATCAATGCTGAAAGTGGTGCGTGGCCAATTGAAGTAGCAATGCCATCTTTTCCCTGGAAATCTAATGCCATTACGCCGACATTATTCAAAGGCAATTGCAAAGGTCCAGCGCATTGCTGCTTAGCGACGTGGCCGCCTACGCAACGATCTACTTTATTCGTAAGCCAGTCTTTGCTCGCAACTGCCTCCAGTTGAAGCATTTGTTCGAGGTATTCATGCAGCTTGTCGATTTCATAAGTAATCGGCTCATAATTTCTTTCAATGGTTTTGTCGGCCATGACCGTTTTCGGCGAGCTGCCAAACATATCTTCCATTTCCAGGTCCATTGGCTTGGCCCCGGTTTTCTTCGATTGGAATATGAATCGGTGATTACCGGTAACCTCTCCCACCTGATACAACGGCGCTCTTTCGCGATCCGCGATTCGTTTCAGCGTTTCCAGATTTTCCTTACTGATCACCAATCCCATCCGTTCTTGGGATTCATTACCAATAATTTCTTTTGCCGAAAGTGTCGGATCACCGACTGGTAAATTATCCAGATCAATATTTCCGCCGGTTTCCTCAACAAGTTCAGAAAGACAGTTTAAATGTCCACCTGCACCGTGATCGTGAATGGAGACAATGGTGTTGTTGCCACTTTCAACCATCCCACGCACTGCATTGGCAACCCGCTTTTGCATTTCTGGATTGGAGCGCTGAATCGCATTTAATTCAATACCCGATCCAAAAGCACCGGTATCAGCAGAGGAAACCGCTGCGCCGCCCATTCCAATCCGGTAGTTCTCACCGCCCATTACGACGATCTGATCGCCGATTTCAGGAGTTGATTTTTCAGCCTGATCTGCCTTTCCATATCCTACACCTCCGGCCTGCATGATGACTTTATCATACCCAAGCTTGCGACCTTGTTCCTCATGTTCGAAAGTAAGTAACGATCCAACAATCAGCGGCTGGCCAAATTTATTACCAAAATCCGTTGCTCCATTGGAGGCCTTGATCAGAATATCCATAGGCGTTTGGTACAACCATTTTCTTTCCTCAACCCCCTTCTCCCAAGGCCGATTGTCCTCCAGACGGGAAAGCGCAGTCATATAAACCGCGGTTCCCGCCAAAGGCAAAGAACCTTGTCCGCCGGCTAATCGATCCCGAATCTCACCGCCGGAGCCAGTAGCAGCACCATTAAATGGCTCGACGGTTGTTGGGAAATTATGTGTCTCGGCTTTTAATGATAGTACCGACTCAAAATCTTTAATCTCATAATACTCAGGGACATCCGGCTGTTTTGGCGCGAATTGCTGGATAACCGGGCCTTTTACAAAAGCCACATTGTCCTTATAAGCCGAAACAATTGAATTCGGATTGGCCTCGGAAGTTTTACGGATCAGCTTGAATAAGGATATTGGCTGCTCTTGGCCATCGATCACAAATGTTCCATTGAAAATCTTATGGCGGCAATGTTCGGAGTTCACTTGTGAGAATCCAAATACTTCCGAATCGGTCAATTTGCGGTTTAATTTTTCCGCTAGTTTGTTCAAATAGTCAACTTCCTCATCACTCAAAGAAAGTCCTTCCTGCTTATTATAAGCAGCAATGTCATCTACCTCCTGAATCGCCTCCGGTTTTATGCTAATGGTATAAATATCCTGGTTCAGTTCGCTGTACTTTTGCGAAAGCATTGGGTCGAAACCGTTGAAATCGGAATCAACCTTTTTAAACTCCTCTATGCGGACGATACCTTGGATGTCCATATTCTGGGTAATTTCCACGGCATTGGTACTCCAAGGCGTAATCATTGCAGCACGGGGACCAACAAAAAACTCCGTGATGGTTTGCTCATCCCGGAGTTCTGCGCCGCCAAAAAGCCAGCTTAATTTTGAGATATCGATGTCTTCCAGCGGTCGCCCTATTTGCAACGCAAAGACAGTGTTTTGGGTGTCTTCAAAAAAGTATATCATGGTATGGTATTATGCCGCAAAGGTAAGGGTTATTTGCTTTTTGTATATCCTTATCGGGGTTTTTCTACGGAATGAATTCCGTAGTTAGGAGATTGGTCGTGCCTCTGGCACTTTGTGATTTGCAAGTGCCAGAGGCACGACCAATGTGATATCTCAGGATTTCAATCCTGAGGACATGTGACCCTAGGCATATCGTCCCTATGGCACTTTGTGATTTGCAAGTGCCAGAGGCACGACCAATATACTAACTCAGGATTTCAATCCTGAGGACGTGTGACCCGAGGCATATCGTCCCTATGACACTTTGTGATCTGCAAGTGCCAGAGGCACGACCAATATACTAACTCAGGATTTCAATCCTGAGAACGTGTGACCCGAGGTATATCGTCCCTATGACACTTTGTGATCTGCAAGTGCCAGAGGCACGACCAATATACTAACTTAGGATTTCAATCCTGAGGACATGTGGCCCGACGCATATCGTCCCTATGACACTTTGTGATCTGCAAGTGCCAGAGGCACGACCATTGTGATATCTCAGGATTTCAATCCTGAGGACATGTGACCCGAGGTATATCGTCCCTCTGGCACTTTGTGATCTGCAAGTGCCAGAGGCACGACCAATATACTAACTCAGGATTTCAATCCTGAGGACGTGTGGCCCGAAGTATATCGTCCCTCTGGCACTTTATGATCTGCAAGTGCCAGAGGCACGACCGATATCCTAACTCAGGATTTCAATCCTGAGAACTACCGCAAATCCTCAAACAAATGTCGGTGCTCAAATTCGATTCCGTGTTGAACCAGCATTTCGATGTACTCAGCCCTGAAAGACTGTTTCTTATGATGAGCTTCCTGATTTTCGATGTACTTAAACACTCTGTGAATGTCCGTTTTATTGTAAGTGAAAGAACCGTAACCAATCTGCCACTCAAAACGCCGTTTCAATAACCCCGACTCATTTATCCACTTCGAAGATTTTGCCTTGGCACTTTTCATGATATCTGAAACACATTGTGATGGTTTCATGCTGAAAAAGCAGTGAACGTGATCCTCAACACCATTTACAATGATGGTACTTGCTCCGGTTTCGTTGATCAAATTCCCAATCACAGCTAAAAGATCAGCCTTCCAGTCAATTTGAATTCTTGCCTCGCGATACTTGACTGCAAAAACCGTCTGGGCGTACATTTGGTGATAGGTATTTGCCATGTCTAGATATCGTTTAATTTTCAGCTGAAACTAAAAATTAAACCCACATTCCAGGCTTTCAATTTTCAAAGTGCTGTTATGCCTTTTTATCCGGTTCAATAAGCCAGCAACCGCCCACAAGCAATCACCGCAATCCAAACTAAAATCGAAATCAGCGCAGAAATTTTAGAAGAAGCTGGAAGCTCCAGTGAATCATTGGAGGTGTTTGGAAACTTATAAATAAACCGGTGAAACACCCAGACATTCATCGCGGCGACACCAATCAATACGATTTTCAGCCAGAAGGTGAAGTCAGTTCCCAGGGCCTGGGCATTGGTGATGAAAAGCAGTAAGCCGGAGGGTACGATCAGGATTAAACCTCTCTGAGACCAGGGCAACAGATGCTTTGCTAGGTCTGTTACCGGCAAAGTTTTGGAATGACCTAAAAGACGGAGATCGAAGAGAAAAGCAGCACCCACCAACATAACTATACCCAGTATATGGATGATTTCCAATACCGGGTATAGATACAATGATTGCCTGATGCCAACCGCCCATGAGGATTTTTCAAGCCAGTCAAGAAATTCCAGCACGGTTAGCGCAATTCAAATTTCTTGCCATCGACAAAAATACGCTCGGCGCGCATCTGATTTTTTTCAGTTTTGTGGGGATAGGCAACCAATTGAACGGAAGTGCCTTTTGTGATCATATCCGCCGTCAATCCACGGTCAGTCATGCGGCTGGTCGGAGCCAGAAATACGGTAATTAATTCCTTTTTGTACTTCACTTTTGCAAGCACATGCGGATTTTCGTAAATGGATTCTTCGATTTTAGTCTTGAAATCTGTTGGCTTAGTCTGATCGTAATCGGCCCAGCCGTGGTGCAGGGCAGTGAAAGAGGCCAGCAGCAAAACTGCAAAAATAAGCGTAAGGTTTTTTAATCGGGTCATCATATGTTGAGTTTTAGTGTAGTTTAAAAGTAACCAATTGATCCGACTTTTGAAACTAATACGAACCAAAATCCCCTATTCCGCAGACGGAAAATGTTTTCCCTATATTTGCCCGCTAATCATCCACTTCCATTTTGAAACACATCATCATTTCAATTTTGTTTCTTTTTTTGACCAGCTACTCCTTCGCACAGGAAGGCCTGCTGCCATTGGATCAGGAAAAAAACATTTTTTACTCAGATTCAGGAAAGCCCAGTTTAGCCAAAGCCGAACTTTATAAGAAGGTCCAGGATTGGGTATCCAAAACGTTCGGTAACTATGAAAATGCGGTCGCGTTTGAAGATCCGAATTCAGGAAAACTGCGCATCACCAGTTACGTCCCAGTGATTCATGCTTTGTACGGATACGTCCGGTTTGATCTGACCATTGAATGCCAGGACAACCAATATTTTGCCAAAATCACCAATCTCGACGGCATTTCTACCGTGCATAGCCCCGAACGACTGACAGCAAAAGAGAATGACGATATTACCGCAAAAGAGATTATCGTGAATGCAGAAACGAATAAGAAAAAACAGACTGAAATGGAAGATCAACTCAAAATTTTAAAGGCCGACAACAATGGGATTAATACCGCCATGTACAATCTGCTCGCCAGCTTGAAACAATTCACTATTTAAGCCCTTCCCACTTTTCAATCAGCATATTGGCGATGATTTCATAGCCTTTATCGGAAGGGTGCAGACCGTCATAGGTCATGTTGCTCGCTTCAACGGGGTATGGATATTCGTCTTTCTCTGGATCGAAAGGGATGTTAGTGTATTCCGGGTAGGTGTAATTTTTGTATTCGCCTGTGCCTGGATCTTTCAGCCTCTTGAAATTCACGATATTGTCCATCGTCATTCCAGAGTCATGATATAGATCGACCACTGGAAATTTCTCTAAATCGCCAATTTCCTCGACGGCATCGGCAAATTGTTCGAGTGTTTGCTCTTTTTTGGGCTTGTAGGATCCGTACGCATTGTTTTTAATATTATTAATATATACGAAATCCCCTCGCTGCATCGGTGTGATCAGGATGATCTTGGCCTCTTCATTCAACATCTTCAACTTATTGATAATCACCCGAAATGAACCGTATACCGTTCGTGTACCTGTTTGATCTTCATAATCCGAAATCGAGCCCAAGGTCTTTCCCTGCCACCAATCGTTCGTTCCCAGAAATACGGTATAAACATCCGCGCTAACCAAGTTGATCGACTCTATTTTCTCCGCAATGTTGAGCGATGTCCAGCCATTATGCCCTTGATTGACATACTCAACATTAGGAAATTTCTCCGAAATCAGCGTAAGAAAACCTTTTGTGACCCGATTTCCGGTTTCGTCTTTGTGATCATTGAGGTATGTAATCGAATCGCCGATTGCAACCCAGCTTATCTTGCGCGGCCTGGCTCCAAAGCATATAAGGGTTAAAAGAACCAGTAGTATTGATTTTTTCATAACAAGTAAATCGTAAATCCCTGAACGGGCCGTCCAGTGTTGCACGCAGTTCAGACCTTAAAGCTTGCCGGTTAAAACCACCTGCTGGCGATTGATTGGGTTATACATAACCGAAACTGTGGAACCACAGTGCAGTTCAATAACATCATTGTCCTGTGTATTAGCAACGATCTCTACAACAAAATTTCTTCCCGACTTAGGTTCTACCTGCAATAGCAGCTTAATCTGGTCTTGCAGGCCAGGCACATGTTCTGTGCTCAATACTTTTGCCCTCGCCTCAGACCCATGTTTAAGGATCCGTTGGGCGACGGTCTGAGGTGCCGATTTCAAAGCTTTTATGATTTTAAAAGCAATAATGAGAAGTAGTAAAACTACGCCCGCCTGCACCAGATACGAGATTTGAATGATGATAAGTTCCATTTGATTACAAAGGAACAGCCTCCCAAACGGCAACCTAGCCTTAACAATTGAGCGGTAACATTTATTTAGGCAATGGTAAAAGTCATCGGATTTTCAACATTTCAATGACGTCCTCTTTTTTCCTCCGGGAAATTTCGATCTGCGAACCATCGGTCAAGATCAGGCAATCGCGGTCCGGGGCTAGTTTTACAATGTGTAAAGGATTGACCAGGTGAGATTTATGCGTACGGATGAAACCAAACTCTTCCAGCATTTCCTCATAATGTTTGAGGGTCTTGCTGGTAACGATCGGCTTCTTGTCTTTGCAATGAATAAAAGTATAATTGCCGTCGCCCTGCATCCGGATGATCTGGTCGATGGTCAGGAAAAATACGCCGTCCTTGGATGGTATCGCCAGCCGAAAGTCTTTCGGATGCCCTTTGGTCATATTATCCGCCAGGTTATTGAATAAGACCTTATTCTGCTGTCCCGGCGCCATCTTGGCACGGAATCGCTCCACCGAAGCTTTAAGTTCGTCAGGGTCTACCGGCTTCAACAGATAATCAAGCGCGCTGAAACGGATGGCCTGGATCGCATATTGGTTATATGCGGTTGTGAATATCACTTCAAATCCAGGCTCTTTGAAGGATCTTAGAAAATCGAACCCATTCTTCTTTGGCATTTCCACATCCAGAAAAACAAGGGATGGGCGATAGGTTTTTAGGATTTCGAGCGCCGCATCCACCGATTCGGCCTGACGGACTTCGGTGATATCCTCAATAAAATCTTCAATGTAATAGTTGAGAATGTTTCTGGCCTTTGGTTCGTCGTCAATAATAAGTGCTTTGATCATTGAGTAAATGTTAAGGGGTTTTCAAATAGGTGGATAATTCTACTTCAACCAAAGTGCCGGTGGCGTGTCCCTCCGGATCATATTTATCGATGATCCGCACGCTGGCGTGGTTACCTTGCAGGCTCAGAATATCGATGCGGTCTTTGGAAATGGCCAAACCCATCGACTTATGATTTTTGGGCTTGCTGTTCTGACTTTTGAATTCAAAAGACTTTTTCCTGCCCACCCCATTGTCGTCAATCCTGCACAAAAACGTATCCTCATCGATCATGACAAACTCAATCAGCATCTGGCGGTCGCCATCCTTGGACATCAAGCCATGCCAAAGTGCATTTTCTACATAGGGCTGCAGTAGCATGGAAGGCAGCAAGATCTGGTTTTCGTCGAGCCGCGGATCCAATACGATCTGATAACTGAAACTTTGCTCAAAACGCATCAATTCCAATTCCAGGTACAGTTCCAAAACCAGTCGTTCCTCTTCCAGACTGACCAGTTTTTTTCCTGAATTATTCAATACCAACCGGAATAACTTGGAAAATTTATTCAAGTACTTGCTGGCTTCTGCATATTTACGAGTGACAATGCATTCCTGAATACTATTAAGGCAATTGAAAACAAAATGAGGGTTCATCTGCGCCCGGAGCGCCATCAACTGGCTCTCAGCCAACATCTTCTGAATTTCCAACACCATCAGTTCCTGCTTGTGCGCCTGCGACTTAGCAAGGGCTTCCGCAATTTTATTAGCGCTGATCGCCGCAACGGTAGTTAGTGTCTTAAGATGTTTTTCATGGAAAAAATTGCGGTTGGTATGCTCCGAGTCGATCACGCCAATCACCTTGCCCTCATGTAATATCGGAACCGCAATTTCAGAAAGCCGCGCCAGGTCGTCAACCACATACCGATCATCCTTTCGCGTATCCGAAATGATAAGTGGCTTGCCCGAAAGCGCCACGGCACCAACAATCCCTTTGCCAACTGGAATTTCAATAGGGTTTACAATTTCAAATCCCTTTGGATTTTTGGGGCCATAAGCTGCCTGCTGCACTAAAATATTCTTTTGTTCATTGAGCAGATATACCACGCAATCTTCAAACCGCATTTGGGAAATGCAGTTACGGGCAATGTCCCAGCAGATTTCGGTCACTGAGTTATCGCCGTACACGGAGTTTGCAAAATAGTCGATGGTGTTGTCAAAACGTATTTTTTGTTTTCGCCTGAGATAAGCCCGGTAGGCAAAAAATAAACTGCCAAAAAACATCAAACAACAAAACGCTATAAACCACCAGGTTTGCCACCAGTAAGGCCTTACAAATACTTTCAACGTCCTCGCAGAATTCATCCAGGCACCAAATTGATTGGTACTGCGCACCTTAAAAGTATAGTCACCCGGCAAGAGGTTGGTGTAAGAAGCGGTAATCGACCGCGCAGCATTGACCCACCCTTTATCAATGCCTTCCAGCTGGTAACTATATTGGAGCGAAGGGATATCGCGATGGTTTAAAGACGCATATTGAAAGGTGATAAAGTCCTCATCGGGTTCAAGTTCAAGTAGATTGTTCCTCTGCAAACTCACTTTCTCCGTCCCCAAAACCTGAACTGAAGTGATGAAAGGCGGCTTTTTTACCGGTATCCCTGCAAAACGCAAAGGATCAATAACTACAATGTGGTCCAGCATCACTGCGTAAACTTTCCCTTGGGCAATGGTTACAAAATTGAAATAATCCTGAAGTGTTTTTCCAAGATCGATGTCGACTTTGGTGACGGCCCTGGTATTTGGATTAAAAAACATCAACCCTTCGCGGGTGGCGCCCCAAACCGCTCCCTTCGCATCAATGTCAATGCTCGTAATGTAATCGTAGAAAAGTCCGTTAGCAGAGTTAATGCTATCCAACACCTCCCCTTCCGTGTTCATCTTAAGGATACCTCGCCCACCTACTGAGGCCCATATGGCGCCCTGGTCGTCCTCGGCTATTTGAAGGATGTCAAGATCTTGAACGCCATGAGATGCGGAAAAGACAAATTTTTGGGTGTCGTGATTGAACCTAAGCAATCCTTTCCACGGCATGGAGAACAGGATGTCGTGGTTGCTTTTTTTGAGCTTTACAAAACTATCACAGTTGCCGAAGACAAAGCGTCCAAACTTTTCATCCTTTCCATCAAAACGGTCCGTTTTTTTGAGCACGGGATCATGTCGGTAGATCGCATCACCTTCGATCTGGAACCAGATCTTCCCAAAGTCATCCACGAAAATAAAATTGGCATACTTCGTCGGCGTACTCTTTTTTATGTTTTTGAAGCTTTTAAGTTGGGAAGCCCCTTTTTCGAGATAGTAAATGCCATCATTTCCAGCAAACCACCAGGTGTCGCCTGCTTTAACAGTCATGACAAACCTGTTTTTGATTAACTCTTTGTCCGAAACTGCATAACGTCTGTATGTTCCGTCATTTGTATTATAAGCAACAATCCCGTCCTCTTTGCAGGCCATGATCATACTGCCATCTACGCTGATGTAATTGGCGTGTGCAAACCCCGTTTCCAGGAAAAACTTAAAATTGGGTAATTGATAAATGGAGGTTAATGGATAGTTGGCCTGGCTTTTGCTTACTCCGTTGATTGTCCCCAGCCAAATATTTCCCTCAGCGTCTTCAATTGCATCCCGGAAATGACCATATCCAATGGTATACTCCTGATTCTGACTATAATTGAGCATTTTGATGGGTTTCCCCGGCTCCTTCATAAAAGCCGCGAAAAGCCAGGTCGATATCCACAGCCTTCCTTGGTGATCTACAAAAAGATGGTTGCATCCTTCGCTTATCTTCCTGCCATCGAGGTTTAAATATTTTTGGACGCGATTTGTTTTGATATCCCAGAAATTCAGGGACGGATCGTCATCGCAGCCGTACCATACATTGCTTTTGCCGTCAATGGCGAGTGCATGAACATTATTGACCTCCAATATCGGAGACTTCAGTACATTATTAGCTTTCGAATAAACCTTTTTCGCCTGATAATCTATAAATACAGGAGTCCGGCCAGCGACCCAGAAGCCGTGCCGGGCGGTATCAAGTACCAGCGCAGAAAGGAAGAAATCATTGCTTCCAAACATGGAAGCTTCTGGCATCAGCTGGGCAATTGGCCATAATTTACCGGACTCAAAGATAAAGATCCGTGAAGTCGTCCCAATCCATAGCCGGCCCAATGGGTCCGACTCTATGGTTACCACCGTCAAGTTATTTAATGCGTCAAACCGCGCGTCCTTTGAAAAAGTGGCTGTCTTTTTATCAAAAATGGTAACGCCCTGTCTAAGTCCAAGCAGTAACTTGTCTTGACCGTCGATAGGATGTAAAGCGTTGATAAACAGATTTTTCTCGTGTCGACCACTTTTGTACCGCTTTACTACCGCGCCGTCAAAACGGTTCAACCCATTGGAAGTCCCAATCCAAAGAAACCCGGTAGCGTCTTTGTAGAGGCACCTTACCTGCTTGGCACTTAGACCATCCTGCCATTTAATGTTTTGGAAGATTGATTGGGCAGACAAGAAGCCCGGCAACCATAGAAGTATTAAAAACCCAACCAAACTGACAGATCTGGATTTCAACTTTTCCAATATTGGCATTCTGCCATTTGAAAGGAAGGCCTTCATGCGTTGAGTTTGCATTATTTGACCGAAGTAGTCCAAAATAAGGTTAAATAATCAAAATAAAGTTACTGAACGGCAGGGCCTAAAAATTAACCGGCGAAATGTCCCGGCCAAGCAACACAGAGATAAAGTCGGGCCTGATCCGAAATTTACCGTTCGATAGTTAGAAGCTGCCACTACCTCATTAAATCATTCCGATGGATAGATGAAGGCGCATATTTGCACAAGCGTTATGAAATACATTAGCCATGAAAAAAGTCACTGCCAATCCATTCTAACGGATCGTTAGAATGGATTTTTTTCGCGAATTTTTAACAAAACCAAGTTTCACCCTTAACTCAACTAGCTCATGTTCTGGTTTACCGCAGCACTAAGTGTCAACATTATCGCAATCCTGCTGATCATCGCCAATTCGTTGTACGATGCCCTCACATTGCAACATGGTACCAGCCATAACGACATCATCAACCTCATCGGCGCAGTCCTGGTAGTGGTAGTGGTCATTGCTTTCAGCTTGAAAAGCGCTGGAAAAATAGGCGCAGCCAACATTCTACTGTGGATTCCAGCCGCTCCTCTGGTAGTCTGCCTGGCTTTTACACTGGTTTATATTGGTGTTATAATTGCTACGAAGCCGGATTGGAAGTAGGGATTTTTGTAAGAGTAATGTTGCTTTTTAATGATCATACCGTCATACCACGCTAAATTACAGCGATTTCCTGATTGGTTTCCGTCACTTCAAATTGTTCAATCTGGTTAGTCAATTTTGTAATGTCCAAAACATACATGATGATCCAGGCAAATGCTAAAAAAACCACGAACAGAAAAAAAGTCACGTCCCAACTGAAATTTTCTTTCATCGGTCCGATTAATGTCGCACCGACCATGGAACCCAGCGAACCCAGCGTCATATAAAAAGTAAATTGGCTTGCGGAAACTTTCTTGGAGCAGCATTGCATCGCGATGGCATAAACACCGATTTTAGCAAATGCATTGAGCCACCGGTAAATGATAATAAAACCGTAAAGAAATGTGCTATTTTCCCAGTAGGACTTCGACAAAATGAGTGCACTTGTTATCAACATGATCAGAAAAAAGTAAATGCCTATCATCCGTTTTTTTCCAAACCGCTCAATCAAATAGCCTCCCATCAATAGACCTGCAATACCGCCAATCAAATCAGCAGTAGCAAATGCCTGGGAATAAAGGGTGTTAGTCCAGCCGGTGATTTTAACGGCAAAAATGGGCAGCAATGTTTCAAAATAATTATAAGAGCCCATTGAAACGAACATGAGCAGGGCAACCAGCAGAGAATCCCTTAACCGAAAGACGCTGTACAGGGATTTCAAAATCGTTGCCCATTTTGTGCCCTGATATATTCGATTTTGTAAAGAAGCAGTTCCGGGTCCCCAAGGAAGAATTTTTTCTTCAGGTTGTTCACGTAATATGATCGGCACCAATGTCATCAGGCCAACCATTGCAGAAATCACCAGAATGGCGGCTGTAAAACCATGTACATTCAAAATCCAGCTGCCAGCGGCCAATGCAAGCGAGCTGCCGATCATTCTTGCCCCGCCCATGAATCCGTTAGCGCGGGCCTGCTGGTGGTCGGCGAGTACATCTACGGCCATTCCATCGGTGGCAGCATCCTGCAAGGCGCCGCAGAACGAGGCGAGAAATGCTGCACCCATCAATAAATCTAAATTGTTGAGCGGATCTGGTACGAATGCCAATGCAATGAAACTGGCTGTTAATCCCAATTGGGCACCGATCACCCAGGGACGTTTTCGGCCCATGGGCAAATAGGCGTAGCGGTCCATTAGCGGAGCAGCGACAAATTTGAATGTCCACGGAAGTGAACAAGCTACCGCAAATCCGCCGATCTCAGTTGGGGTTTTGCCCTGCATGGCCAGCCAGGCTGGAATACCCACGAAGAGCATGCCCATATGCAGTCCCTCAGCAAAATACAACGCGATGAAGTTGGCATATCGCAATGTTGTATTCTCAGACAATGCAGGTATCTTTTTGCTCCACATATATGATCAACTGGGGCTGGCGGTTTTAGAAAATAGGCACATTTGTAAACTGATCAGGCAAGGGAGTGGGGACATTCGGATTGGTGGCAATTTCACTTTGCGGATAAATGAACCGCTGCGGTTTCCGGCTGCCAACATATAAGGGAATGGGCAGCTGCACAATAGGAGTCGCTGTGGCCAGACGCCTGTAATCATTGAATGCCTCATATTGCATTAAAAATACAATGTAGCGTTGTGCAATGATATCATTTAGCAATGCCAATTGAACCGTTGCTGCCCTGGTTGGATTTGCAATTCCAGTCGCCGAAAAATCATTTAATGTATAAGGTTCATATTTCCGTCCCGTGGAAGCTATCGTCGCACCATTGAGATAACCGCCTGCTAATCCAGCACGAACTGCATTTAATGCGACTAATGATTCTGATGTCGCGTTTCTCCGCGCCTGCGCCTCCGCTATGATCAGCTCGTTTTCATAGTAAGTCAAAATAGGATGCGGCGAATTGGCCATAAATGCACCGTCAGTTGTATTGGCATCCAAACTGCCCGGCGCGATAATCCCGGTTTTGAAATAATAATTATAGAGCGCAGTTTCATCCGTTTTGGTATTTCCGGATGCAATGCGTGACTGCATTAGTTTAGGCAGATAAGCGCCATCAAACCCTGTATCACCCGCGCGGTTGACCCGGAAGAAATCATAGTTTTGGTTTAGGTCAACGCCCAGACTTGTGCCGTGTGGAATCAGCATATCCCCATCTTTACTTTTAATGCCTTTGGCGGCACTGGAAATTGCATTTTCATACTCCGCAGTATGCAGGTATAGTCTGGCTTTGAGCGTATTGGCAGCGGCTTTCCATTTAGCTACATTACCTTTATACAAAAAATCCTGCTGGGCAAAAGCGAGGCCGGACGGCGTTGAAAGATTGATAATCGCATTATCCAATGTTGTTTGAAGCGCTTTGTAAATGTCTGCTTGTTTGTCAAATGCCGGGGTGGGGTAATTGGTTTCATCGAATGCCTGACTGTAAGGCACATCACCATATAGCGAAGTCGCTTTGGCAATGACCAATGCTTCCAGAACCTGACCAACGCCTTTCGTCCATTTATCACCTAAGGCATCTGCCTTAACCTGGATCAAACGCGCCTGGCTGGCAACAGGATAAAGCACATTCCAGCTGAAGCTTTGGGAAGAGACAATGTATTGACCAAAACCCTGGTGCGCCCGCGACAAGCCAGCCAGTTCACCCGCCCACATGGATGCTATGCGAACGTCCGTGTCTTCGTGTAGCATGGATACACCCAGTTCGGTGCCTGCAAGTAGTGTCGCTACATTCACATCGGTCACTGCATTGGGATTATTCTGAATGTCGGGCTGATCGAAACTTTGTTCGCAGCTTCCAAGAAACTGGGTGACCAGCAACGCCATTATTATTTTTATTGCAAATAATTTATTCATTTTGCTTGATATGTTATTGATCTCGAAGATTTTTTCGGAAGTATTGATACTGAATTAATACATGACACGGACACTAAACAGAAGCGATTTTGTATTTGGATTTGTAAACCAATCCTGACCGCGAGACAGTCCGGCGCCAGAAATATTTACTTCCGGATCAGTGCCTGTATATTTAGTCCACAAAACCAGATTGCGGCCGGTCAGGCTGAAATCAACGTTGTACAAATGCGTGAAATGGCGGAAGGCTGCGCTTTTTAAACTGTATGTGAGAGTGATCTCTCGCAGACGCGACGCGCTGGCATCTTCTACAAATTGCCTGTAAGATGCAGATGTCGAAGCTGTTCCGCGTCCCTGCCACCAGGCCTGATTGATGGCAACCGGCCCGGCGCCAAAATCCTTGATCTGCCCCTGAAAGGCCGTTCCCTCTGCAATGGTGTTTCCATTCACATCTTTCAGGCCGCCGACCGGAGCTATGACTGTATGACCCTGATCACCATGTGTTCCAAAATTGTAAAGCGAGCCGCGCGTTCCGTTGAAGAAATCATTACCGGCAATGCGATCAAACAAAACGAATAGGGACACGCTTTTATAAGCAAATGTGCTTCCCAAACCGCCACGCCATTTTGGGTTTGGATTTCCAATGATCTCGTTTTGCGTGCCGCCCTGCGGAAACCCATTCGCATCAAGTGCTAATGCGCCAGATTCATTTTTAAGAAAATCGGTTGAATAAAAAATTCCGAATGGCTGCCCAGGGATTAGAGAAGAATTCTGCATGTAACTGTCGGGCAAAGTATAAACGGAAGCACCAGCCAGCGAAACCACATTGCTGCGGTTAAGCGAGAAGTTCGCAGACAAATTCCAGGTAAAATCACCTTTAACAAGCACATTAGCAGTTGCATCCAGTTCCAATCCTTTGTTAGAGAGTTCAGCAGCGTTGATGTTGCGGATGGTGTAACCTGTGCCACTTGGGATATTCAATGCAAGAATTACGTCTTTGGTGCGGTTGCTATAAGCTGTGGCCGAGAATGTGACCTTGTTCTTGAAAAACCTTAAATCAACACCTATTTCCGACTCCGTTTTTCGCTCGGGTCGCAAGAAATCATTGCCGGCCGTAGTGCTACGGACATATCCGCCGCCATATAATGCGCTGGCCGAACTCAGCCCGCGGGTGAATGTATCGCCGTAAGACGCAGGTCCGAAAGTGGTGAAATTTTGATAGGGCTGCGGCTGGATGCCCACTTGCCCCCAGGTTAACCGGAGTTTTCCGAAGCTCAGAACACCGCTGTTTTCCAGCGCATTCAATTTCGTGAATTGCCAAGCTAATGCAGCGGAAGGGAAAAAGAAACTGTTTTTGGTTTTTGATCCGAATGTGGATGCACTTTCATTTCTGCCGGTCAGTGTTAAAAAGAACATATTATAGGCCTGCAAATCAGCCTGGGCATAATATGCGTAAGTCCGGATCAGGGAGTTGTAGTTGTTTGCAGTCAGATTGGAATTGAGTGCATTGGTTAGTATATCCGGGGCTGTCGGCACGATGAGATTGCTGATCGCGCCGGAAAGTGTTGCACGTCTGCGGCTGTTGTAATTGACGCCCACAAGCAGCGAACCGCTGAACTGATTGTTGAAAGTCGTATTTGCGCTGGCAAAAACATCGGTGTTAAACTGCTTTTCTGAGATCCAGTTTTTAGACAAAAAACCATTCGCAAACAATGCTGAATTTCTTGCAAAACGCTCCAAACGGTTATCAGTAAAGTTATCGACGCCCGTGCGGCCGGTAATATTCAGCCAGGAAACCGGCGTGATATCCAATTGCAATGTCCCGATCAGCCGGTCGACGTCACTGGTATTTCTATTGTTGCTGATGTTCCAAACAGGATTTGAATAAATGGTGCTCAAATCTTTTCCCAATGGATTGCGATAAGAAACATGCGCATCGTTAAAAACTTGTCCGGCCGGATTAATGAATGTTCCCGCGGAAATGGCATTGTCGAAATCAGGCGGCGTCCGCAAACCGCCCAGCATGATACCCTCTACATTATCGCCCTCCTGGACCCTGGAAGATTGCACTTTAGTATAACCCACATTGGCCGAAGCACGAAGCCAGCTGGTAAACTGACTACCAACATTTACCCGCGCAGTATTGCGTTTGTAATTACTGAAAGCCTTGATCACGCCGTCCTGATTGAGATTGGAATAACTCACCAGAAAAGTTGACTTACTATCTCCGCCGCTGATGTTGAGACTATTATCCGTAAAATGGCCGGTTTGAAACACATCTTTAGTATGATCATAGGTGCTCAAATCATTCTTACCGCCGTGGGGATTGGCTGCTGTCCCCGGCGCGATCGCATATCGGCTTTTACCATCAGGAAATGTAACAACTCCTTGATAACCAGCAGCGGCAGGATCGCTGATGTAAGAGTCAGCGCCACCGGAGCGGCTTGCAATCAGGTCACCAAAACTATTGCGGTTACCTTGCTGGTAAAGTCCTGCAGAACCTTGCCCATACGTGCGCTGCAACGCAGGCATTTTGTTCACGCGGTCAAAAGATACTGTGGATTTGAATGTAATGTTGACTTTCCCGTTGGTATCCCGTCCCTTTTTGGTGGTAATGATGATCACACCATTTGCAGCCCGCGTTCCCCACAAAGCCGCAGCCGATGCGCCTTTTAAGACTTCCATCCGCTCAATATCTTCCGGGTTAATGTCATTGATACGCGATTGCTGGATAATCCCATTATTCGCAGCTGTTCCTGCGTTGTCGCTGGCATTGCTCACCGGCACTCCGTCAATGACAAACAAAGGCTGAGCGCTTCCGTTGATTGTGTTTTGACCTCTGATCTGAATGTAAGCACCAGCGCCCGGATCGCCGCCATTACGGGTAATCAAAACGCCGGAAGTTTTTCCGCTCAATCCTGTCAGCAGGCTCGTTTCACCAGTCCGGGTGATTGCCTTTCCTTCCAATGTGGAAATGGAAGATGCAAATTTGTCGCGCTCTCCTTTTAATCCGAGCGCAGTAATGACTACTTCATTGAGTACCTCTGAATTTGAGCTGAGTGAAATGCTGATGACACTTCGGCCGGAAATGGGCTCCTCGATCGTCTGCATCCCAATGGCTGAAAAGATCAGCGAAGTAGCAGTAGCAGGAATGCTGAGTTTAAATGTTCCGCTCGCATCCGTAGTGGTGCCGATTGTTGTTCCTTTTACCTGAACTGTGGCTCCTGGAAAGGCTGCCCCCGATTCACTTCCCTGGACCGAGCCGCTTACCTGAACACTTTGTTGCGCACAAAGCGGGATTTTAATGATGGAAACTAAAAAAATAATGAATAATAATGTTTTAGTCATAAGATGAAAAAATAGCTGATGTATTATAAATTATTGGAATGTTAATGCAGACGTAATATTGGGCAACTTACCATTGTGTGGATCTCGCATAGAAATCAGTAAAGAGACTTTGATTTACACACCTGACACAACCCTTAAAGAGCGGGTAAAATACATGCAAATACCTCAATTACTGGCTCATAGTCCATTTTGACTGTATTCGTTGGAATCAGTGACTGCATAGTATAATCCAATACAAAATAAGGGTGCCAAGACGGATGAAATCTTCGAAGACCAAGTATAATTTAGTATACCTGATTACTTGCCGATACAAAACTTCGAAAAAATGTTATCCAGCAAATCATCCGTCACAATAGTTCCCGTAATCTCCCCCAAATGATGTAGGGAAAGTCGGATATCCTGAGCCAGAAAATCACCGGTAACACCTAAGGTTAATCCGTTGATCACTTCCGTTAACGCCTCATGGGTTTTTACCAGATGTTCGTAATGACGGGCGTTCGTTACGACGGTATCGCTCGCCGATTGGCCGTGGACGAGAGCCACTAATTTGCTCGTTAATTGGGGTAGGCCAGATTGCGTTTGGGCTGAGATAGGTACGATTTCTTCGTCAAGGGCAAGCAGTTTTTCCGTGTCTGCTTGATTTACATCTATTTTATTCAAAACATATAGAATCTCCTTATCAACAGGAAGCAGCTTCGCCAATGCTTTGTTTTCAAGTAACGTTTCTTCACTATCAAAAAGAAAAATTATGATATCTGCCTTTTCCATCGCTGCTTTTGAACGTTCTATCCCAATGGATTCGACCAGATCGGTCGTCTCACGGATGCCTGCGGTGTCGATGAAGCGAAATTTCAGACCTCCCAGTACAATGGTATCTTCGATGACGTCCCGTGTTGTGCCTGCAATGCTGGTTACGATGGCTTTTTCTTCCTGAAGCAATGCATTTAAAAGTGTTGATTTCCCAACATTGGGCGAGCCGATGATGGCAACAGGAACACCTTCCTTCATTGCGTTTCCAAAATCGAAGGAATCAATCAGCGGCGCGATCGTTTCTAACAATGCATTAATAAGCCGGCGGAGATCGTCACGCTCAGCGAATTCCACATCTTCTTCGCCGAAGTCCAGTTCGAGCTCTATTAATGATGCGAAATGGATCAGCTCGGTACGTAAGGAAGCCAGTTTTTTCGAGAAGCTTCCTCTTAATTGATTCAACGCCGTTTTATGGCTGGCCTGAGAATCCGCGGCGATTAAATCCGCGACGGCTTCGGCTTGTACCAGGTCAAATTGGCCGTTCAGAAATGCTCTTTGGGTGAATTCTCCGGGCTTGGCAATCCGGGCACCTTTTGTAATGAGCAATTTCAGGATCTGGCGAATGATATAGTCCGAGCCATGGCAGGAAATTTCGACGGAATCTTCTTTTGTGAAGGATTTTGGTGATTTAAAGACGGTTACCAATACCTCATCGATAATTTCCGTATCCGTATTGATAGTACCAAAATGCACGGTATGGGTCTCCGCATTTTCCAAATTTTTCCCTTTGAAAATAGCATTGACAATCGTGATACTGCCGAGACCCGAAACCCTGACAATGGCGATTGCACCGACTCCCGACGGTGTGGCCAGTGCGCAAATCACTTCCTGCTGATGGATAGGCATTGTGTTCATTTTACAAATATGCGACTAAATAGAAGATCGAACATGGAATTGCACAATTTTGAAATTCGTACCTTTGTGGCATTTTCAGACGTTTTTGTTTGTTCTTCTTTTTCAAAACAATCCTCATTCAAATTTTGCTTACCGAAACTTCTCCTATTGTCACAAACCAACTTCCGGTCATGGAAGCCTTCTACACTTTGCAGGGTGAAGGGCAGCATAGCGGTCGGGCGGCCTATTTTATCAGGTTGGGTGGATGTGATGTAGGTTGCCATTGGTGTGATGTCAAGGAATCCTGGGACGCGCACATTCATCCTAAATATGCAGTTGATTCCATTGTAGAGGGTGCTTTGAAATATCCGGGACGATTGGCTGTCATTACTGGCGGCGAGCCTTTGATGTATAACCTGGATAACCTGACGGGCGCTTTGCAGCAGGCGGGTTTTAAAACCAACATTGAAACCTCTGGCGTTTACCCCTTCACGGGACATTGGGATTGGGTTTGTTTTTCACCCAAAAAATTTAAATCCCCGCATCCGGACATATATAGGAATGCAAACGAGCTGAAATCCATTATTTACAATAAAAGTGATTTTGAATTTGCTGAGGAACATGCTGCGCTGGTTTCACGTGACTGCACGCTTTTGATGCAGCCGGAATGGAGTAAGCAGGACGTAATGCTGCCTTTGATGATTGACTATATTAAAGGCAATCCAAAGTGGAAAATGTCGTTACAAACGCACAAATTCATGAACATTCCGTAATGCAACGCGTTCTTTATATACTTTGCTTTTTAGTTTTCACAACCTCTTTTTTTGCCACCGCCCAGGACGCTACATTATCCAGAAAGGGCCGGGAAACATATGAAAAAGCACAAAAAGCATGGCAGGACCGGAAGTTACCAGAAGCCATAACGCTCTTTCAAAATGTATTGGAGCAGGAGCCAAACAGCTATGATGTGAATTTGCGTTTGGCCCAGATCTACGAATTGCAGCGAAACACAGACCTCACTAAAAAGTATTATTCCAAAGCCATTCAGTTAAGACCTACGTCCCCGCAGTCCGGGCCTGCTTTCCAATGGATGGGCAAACATTATTTCGAAGCAGAACGATACGATTCTGCGCAGGTTTATTTTCAAAAAGCATTTCCGCTTTTCCCTGCCAAATCAAGTCTTTCCCGTCTCGCCGAAAAATCTATTGCTTCATCCCGCTTTGCTCAGGAAGCGATCAAAAATCCCCTGAAAATCGAAAAAAGATCATTGGGAGATACGGTCAATTTTCTTGGCACCCAGTATTTTCCTGTCCTGACCGCCGATGATGAAACACTGATTTTCACTGGTCTTACGGAAAACAGGGATGAGAATATCTATATTACCCAACGCAAGAAAGGCGGCCGGGCCACGTCTGGCCGAGTCACGCTTGGCTGGGAAAAACCTCAGGAAATTTCTGCCTCTATCAATACAACTAATAACGAAGGTACCTGCAGTGTTTCGGCCGACGGGCGAACGCTGGTTTTTACCGCCTGCAACCGGCAGGATGGTTATGGCAGCTGCGACCTTTATATTTCCCAAAAAGATGGAAAAGATTGGAGCGCACCGGTCAATCTGGGCGACCAGGTCAATTCGAGGGAATGGGAATCGCAGCCGTCACTTTCCGCTGATGGGCACATTCTTTACTTTGCTTCTGATAGAAAAGGTGGTCAGGGCCGACGGGACATTTGGGTAACCAGCCTCAATGAAAAGAAACAATGGACATCCCCCAAAAACCTCGGGGCGATCATTAACACGACCGATGACGAAAATGCGCCATTCATTCACGCGAATGGCCGCACACTGTTTTATGCTTCCAACGGTCTGCCTGGCATGGGCGGGTTTGATATTTTCATTGCGCAGCGTGTCGATACGGTGTGGTCCGCGCCCAGGAACATTGGCTATCCGCTTAATACCGTATCCGATCAGGTTGGTCTTTTTATCGCTTCCGATGGTGAAAAGGCATATTACACGGATGATAACTCTGATAAAGGGAAAGGTCGGTCGTTGCTGTACACTTTTGCGGTGCCAGCAACTTTGCAGGAAATGATCGTTCCGACCCGTTATGCAAAAGGAAAAATTTTTGATAAAAAGACTGGCGCAGCGCTAGCGTCAGACATTGATTTATTTGATTTGAAAACGCAGCAAAAAGTGGGTGCTTTTACATCGGATAGCAAAACAGGGACGTTTTTGGCCGTGCTTAACAGTGGTGGCGAATACGCATTTTATGTTTCCAAAAATGGTTATCTTTTTAAGAGTCTGTCTTTTGCTGTTAGCGATACTGCATCTTTCGTAAACCTGGATATTCCTTTGGAAGCCATTGAAAAAGACCGGGCGGAAGTTTTGAATAATATCTTTTTTCAAACCGGAAAATTCGATCTGGACGATAAGTCAAAAGTCGAACTGGATAAAATGGCCGATTTCCTGAATCGAAATAAAGCCATTAAAATAGAAATCTCCGGTCATACGGACGACGTCGGCTCCGATTCGGAAAACCTGGAACTTTCAAAAAGAAGGGCGCAATCGGTTCAGCAATATTTGCACAAATCCGGTATAGGCGACGAAAGAATTGTTGCCAAAGGGTATGGAGAAACCAAGCCGGTGGCACCTAATGATTCGGAACTTAGCCGCCAGAAGAACCGACGGATTGAATGGCGGATTCTTTAACTCAATTTGCATAAAGAGCTGAAATTTCGCACTTTTGTCGATCAGCCAATGTTCTATACAACGAAGATAATCATTGAATTGCTTCCTTTTACACACTAAATAATGCCTGGTCAGGGCCTTCCAAAATTTCAATTTATTGCGGAAGAATCGTTATTAACATTTAGTATTTAATAAACATGACATCTGAAAAAATTTCTTGTCTTATCATCGGTTCCGGCCCTGCCGGTTACACCGCTGCCATATATGCTTCCAGAGCCGGACTGAATCCGGTGTTATACACAGGTACGCAGCCGGGTGGCCAACTGACGATTACCACTGAGGTTGACAATTACCCGGGATATCCTGACGGAATCTCCGGCCCCGAAATGATGATCAATTTCGAAAAACAAGCCAAACGTTTCGGAACGGATGTTCGCTACGGCCTGGCCACTGCGGTTGATTTTACAGACTATCCGCATAAAGTGATTATTGATAACAAACATGAAATCACCGCTGAATCGGTGATTATTTCTACCGGTGCATCGGCAAAATGGCTTGGAATGGACGGTGAAGAACGTTTGAATGGAAGAGGCGTTTCGGCCTGTGCGGTTTGTGATGGGTTCTTTTTCAGAGGTCAGGATGTGGTAGTCGTTGGCGCCGGTGATACAGCTGCCGAAGAGGCAAGTTATCTGGCCAAATTGGTGAATAAAGTGTACTTACTGGTTCGCCGGGATGAAATGCGTGCCTCAAAGATCATGCAAAAAAGAGTTGAAATGTTACCGAACATTGAAGTTCTTTGGAACACAGAAACGGTGAAACTGAATGGTGAAGATGAGCTGGAATCTGTTTTGGTAAAAAATAATAAAACCGGCGAGGAGCAACTTTTGAATGCAACTGGTTTCTTTGTAGCAATCGGTCACAAACCAAATACGGATATATTCAAGGGTTATCTGAATATGGACGAAACGGGGTATATCCAAACCATTAAAGGAAGCGCTTGTACTAATATTAAGGGTGTATTCGCTTGTGGTGATGCACAGGACAATGTTTACAGACAAGCCGTAACCGCAGCCGGAACCGGTTGTATGGCTGCACTGGACGCTGAAAGGTTTTTAATGGAGCGTGAAGTAGAGACGATTATTGAAGAAATAGCTTAATTATTTGCCCAACCCCTAAAATCTTATCAGACTACATACATCTCAAAAAGGTGCATGTAGTCTGATCCATTTTGTACTATGAAAGTAAATTTTTTAGCAAGCCTTTTTCTGATTTTGTGTATGACCACTTGGGATTCGCAAGCGCAGGAGCGGGGGAAGTTCAAAAGAAATCCAAAAATTAATCAGTCCGGAAACAATGCTAACGAAGGACCTACTACAAAAGCTACCGCTCCTCAGCCTGAGGATGAATATGAGGTAGAAACATCCAATCTAAAATTTCAGAGCCAATTTGAACCTGTTAAGCCACTTAATCCAATCGTTAGCGAAGACACCACCACCATTGATGAAGGTGAAACGGATGTGGTTGAAGTTGTGGATTCTTTGCAGGTAGGCGATGAATGGGTAAAGGCAGCCGAATATTATGTGATATGGGATGCCCGCACGATCAATCCATATGGCCTCAAAGCATTGGAATTCGATGAACCGGTAGATCTTACGCTTTATAATGATGCGCTTAACCGGAAATGGAGTACGCCGATGACGCGAACGCCAACCACTTCCAATTTTAGCTATCGCTGGGGGCGCTGGCATAATGGAACCGACCTAGACCTTGAAACGGGTGATACGGTCCGCAGTACTTATGATGGTATGGTCAGAATTGTTGCCTGGGATGGCAGCGGTTATGGAAAGTTTGTTGTAATAAGACATTACAATGGGCTGGAAACGCTTTATGGCCACCTGTCCCAACAATTGGTAGAATCAGGTCAGTTGGTTAGAGCCGGCGAAATGATCGGCTTGGGAGGAAATACAGGCAGGAGCTCCGGTTCTCACCTGCATTACGAGAACCGTTACGAAGGTAACCCATTCGATCCGCGTAATATTTTTGACTGGGATAATACATCGATTAAGTCAGATCACTTTTTGCTAACCAGCAGTGTCTGGGACCATCTCCGTGGCAAATCCACCAAAAGCGAATTCGAATCTGGCGATGCGCCCGTTGCATACAGCCGCTCCATATTGCATAAGGTGAGGTCTGGCGATACGCTTGGATCTATTGCAGGAAAGTATGGCGTCAGCATTTCTTCCATCGCGCGGCGCAACCGGATGTCTACCCGTTCCACATTGCGCATTGGCCAGAAACTTCGCATTAAATAATCTGAAATCACATGAAATTAGATATTCTCGCCATCACAGCTCATCCCGACGACGTGGAGCTGTGTTGTGCAGGTACGTTATTATCCCAGATGGCCCTGGGTAAAAAAGTGGGTATTGTAGACCTGACGCGTGGCGAGCTTGGAACAAGAGGCACACCGGAAGGAAGGATTCAGGAAGGAAAAGATTCCGCTGCCATATTGGGAATTTCGGTAAGAGATAATGCTGGATTGGCGGATGGTTTCTTTGCCAATAATGAAGCTCATCAAAAAGCAATCATCCCTTTTATTCGAAAGTATCAACCTGATATTGTTATCACAAATTCAATCTACGACCGCCATCCGGACCATGGAAGAGGTGGACAACTTGTATCTGATAGCTGTTTTTACTCAGGTTTGAGAATGGTAAAAACTTTTGATGAACAAGGTAACGAACAAGATGCCTGGCGACCAAAACAAGTTTTTCATGCAATCCAGGACCGTTACATTCAGCCTGACTTCATTGTTGACATTACCGCTTTTCACGATCAAAAGGTAGAGGCAATCCGGGCATTTAAAAGTCAATTTTTTATTCCTGATTACAAAGGAGATAATGAGCCTCAGAGTTACATTTCAACACCTGAATTTCTTGAATTTGTCATTTCCAGGGCCAGAGAAATGGGGCATGCCATTGGCGTTACATTTGGTGAAGGGTTCACCACTGCCAGAAAACTGGGGGTGAATGATCTTTCCGTATTTATCTGAGTTCCCTTTAAAATACTGGAATTCAAGAGTTAATTATCGAACTTTCCCAGCACAATCCCGAGATGAAAGCCTAGCACAAGGCTTGGAACAAAATCTTTTGTGTTGGGATTTGCGTTTGTCCAAAACTCGTCGGGAATAGTAATGTTTGTATTTTCCAGGCCAGGTGTAATGGTTCTCACACTGATTTTTCGCCAGCCCAAGCCAGTAAATAAATCCATTGTCATACGGCTGGGAAAATAAAACTGCCAACCTAACCGTGCATGCCCTGCACCAATAAACCGACCGACTTTGTATTTTTTTTCTTCAAAATAATTGCAGCCTCCAAATCCGGAGCAATCCATCCCAACCCACTCATTCTCTCTGTAAACTACTTTTTTATATAAAAATTCTCCGCCTACATAGCCCCGTACCCGTCGTCTGTCAAAATAATAATAGCGCAATTGCGTCCTGCTTTTAAATGTTGCTTTATTGGGAACATCGCTGGTCTCTCGATACCACATGCTAAAACTGGAATGCCCGTACCCCAAATCCTCCTGAATGGTCAGGCCGCTTTTACCCAAAGGAACCTCTACCCCGAATTGAATAGTATTGTCCAGATCAAACATGGGCAGCGGCGAGTATTTGATGATGACATGACTTTTCGCATTGAATGCATCAATCTGCGCTTGCAAATTTGTCGAACCCAATGCCAGCCAAACTCCCAGAATTAAAAGTAATCTCATAAAACCGGGATTTTACTTAACAATTGAAAACTGCCAGCATCATCGAATTGGTATTGAAAAAGCCCTTTCTGGCCTGTTACTATGAGATGTTTGTTTCTCACAATAACATCATAGGAAGGTATATCTTGAAAAAATTGTTTGTTAACAGGTAAAGCCGGATTTGAAATATCCATCACCCTAAAACCCTTTTCTCCTTCGCACACAAACAATTTATTGCCTGAGACGCCAAGTCCATAAGGAGAATCCATTGCCTGTGAATTGACGAGCATGGGGTTGGTTGGATCGCTTACGTCCACCACGTCCAAGGAACTCAGCAAATTTCCAGGACGGCAAACCACACCGTTTCGCAGGGTAACATATGCATACTTGCCTTGTACTACCACAGGGTCGCACGACTGCACGTGCGTGAATTTGCTCAAAAAGACGGGGTTATTGGGGTTGCTGTTGTTATAGATGTACATACCATCATTTGCTCCGATAAAAAGGTTGTTTTGATAGGGGAAAATGGTTTCAATGCCCACACTCATATCTTTTTTGACAGACTTAGCAGGATTACCGCCGTCGGTAATATTGTACACTTCCAGAGATTGCTTCGAAACAATGTATAGTGTGTTGCCGGTGATCGCAAAACGGGCCATCGAGCCGCCGGCGCCGGTTTGCGGGCTGAGTTCACTGCTGCTGTCGGCGCTGTCACAAGCGGAAAGCAGCATGATGAGTCCAAATAATGCGAGGCCAAGGAATAATGCAGGGACTATTTTTCTTTTCATGTCCGTAAGTTTTAAAAATAAGAAGAAGGGATTAACGGAAACATTTGGGCTGCTCGGACATTGGTACTTTCTCCCAGCCTACTACTATGCCCTTTTTACTCTCGGCACATTCAAAATAAATATTGTTAAAAGGCGGGTAGTTGTTGACGGGAATGGCGTCTGCAATGGTTTTGGCAAGCTTTGGTGTTTTCGGATCGCTTATGTCAAAGACGAGCAGATTGGAAAGGTTATCTGCATAAAGCCAGTTTCCTTTGACAGCCATATCGTAGTTACCGGTAATGGCTATAAACGACAGGTTCTGAGGGTTTTTCGGGTCTGAATTGTCGATGATATGAATGCCTTTTCCGCTTTCATTGATAAAAATATAGGGATCAAACACATAGATCTTGCCTGGCTGAACCAGCGGCTGAGGCGCGGAAACCTGAATTTTGGCGAGATCTTCTACCGTTGAATAAATGGGTTTATAGCCAGTCCCATCAAACTTAATACCGTTGAAATTAGGTTCGCTCTCAGTGATGCAGGATAGGGAAATAAAAATCAAGAGTGCAAAAAGTAGGGGTTTTTTCATAGCCAGACAGGTGAGATTTTGTATTTTCTTTTAGACACCTTGTTGCAAAAATACGTTGCAAGCACTTTTAAAAATCCACGGACATGTGGAGCTGAATTATTTTTGAAAAAAATCGACTGAATGTATACGTTTTTACAGTACAAAAATTCATTTTCTTGCTTTCAAACTTTATAATCTTCTTTAACTCAACCACCTCACTTGCTTATGAAAAAATTCTTCAAGATTGCCGGCATTATTCTGCTTCTACTGGTCGTCTTTGCGCTTGCTGGGATTGCCTATGTCAAAACAGCATTGCCGGATGTTGGCGATCCGCAGGAAATTACCATTGAAAAAACCCCGGCGCGTATCGAGCGTGGAAAATACCTGGCTAATCATGTCACCGTTTGTATGGACTGTCACAGTGCCCGGGACATGAGCTTGTACGCAGGACCGCTTGTGCCTGGCGACCTTGGAGGTGGCGGTGAAAAATTCAGCGCTGATATGGGCTTTCCTGGTAACTTCTATTCACGTAACATTACCCCTTACGGCATAGGTGAATGGACGGATGGTGAAGTTTTCAGAGCGGTAACCACTGGTGTAAGCCGGGATGGTCACGCTTTGTTTCCGGTAATGCCCTACCATGGTTATGGTCAGCTGGATCAGGAAGATCTTTACAGCATTATTGCTTATGTGAGGTCGCTTGCGCCTGTCAAGCGTGATATTCCCACATCTGTGGCTGATTTTCCAGTCAATCTCCTGCTCAATACGATGCCATCGAAAGCCAACCCCGGCAAACGGCCGTTGGAATCAGATACAGTTGCTTATGGAAAATATATGGTGCTGGCAGCAGGTTGTGTGGAATGTCATAGCAAGCATGATAAAGGCGCGCGGGTCCCGGGCACTGAGTTTGGAGGCGGAATGCAATTCAAGCTACCTACGGGACTGGCGGTTTCGGCCAATATTACTGCAAATAAGAAAGACGGAATTGGGACATGGACGCAGGAAGCATTCGTAAAACGGTTCCAAGCTTACGCCGACTCCAATTACGTTCCTCCCAAGGTTGCACCAAATGGCGCCAATACGCCTATGCCGTGGATGATGTATGCGCACATGAAAGAAAATGATCTGAAAGCAATTTATGCCTATCTCAGAACAGTACCGGTTCAGGATAACGCGGTGGTTAAGTTCACGCCTTATCCGGCTGGCCAATCCAATTAAAATCCAGCTCGTTAATCATTCTCGAAAATTGAGGATTGAAAGGGGCGTGAACTTGTGTTCCTTTCTGAAATTTAGGATGAGTGAATGTGATCGATGCTGCGTGCAACAACATTGTATCCATCCCAAGCATGTCCTTAAAATATCGGTTCTGCTTATTGCAGCCATGTGGACGGTCGCCAATGATAGGATGAAAGATGTGGGCCATATGCTTTCTTAGCTGATGCATGCGGCCGGTTTTTGGTCGCAATTCCACAAGAGAATATCGGGAGGTAGCATGTTTCCCAATGGCGAAAGGCATTTCTGATCTTTGAAGCGTTTTGTAATCTGTGACGGCATCCTGAATGGTGCCGTCATCTTTTTTTAGGGGGTAATCTATTATCCCGCTGTCGTCGGTGTAGCCCCGGACGATTGCATGGTACACTTTTTCAACCTTACCTTCCTGAAACTGCTGCTGCATAAAGCTATTCATTTCCTCATTCAACGCAAACAACAGCACGCCGCCTGTCTTACGATCGAGACGGTGAACTGGATAAACTTTCTGGCCGAGCTGATCGCGAAGAAGTTGTACTGCAAATAGGTCTGCGTCTGCGGCGATGGGTGAACGATGGACTAGCAGACCGTGTGGCTTGTTGATCGCGACCAGGAATTCGTCCTGATAAATGATAGGAAGTTTTGGAACGACGCCGGAAAACACTTAAAATATAGATAAGTCCTTCTCCGTCTTGGATGTCAGGACTGCGTAGGAATTGGGTTTAATTCCTAAAAAATATGGAAATAGCCTCAGAATTGCATGTTTCAGCTTGGTAATGTAAAGGCCGGAAGCGTTATTTTTAAACAATGGCTTAATCACCTCGTCATGATACAAATGACAAATGTCTTTTTGAACCTGATAGTTTTCCGATTGCAGTAAAAACCGGAATAATGCTGGAGTGTAAATGTTGATATGTCCGTAGGAAAGGAAATGCTTTAATTTTTTATCCACATAAAAAGAAAAATCAATGGGTACTTCAAAGATATGATATTTAGATACGCGTTTGATTTCCCTCAACAGAATACGCTCATGCTCAACATGTTCCATTACGTGGGAGCAAAATACTAGGTCAAAATGATTATCCGGATAAGGGATTTTATAGCCATCAAACAACAGAATGTCGTTCAGGTTTTTAATGTTCTTCTCCTTGATCAATTGAATGCCGCTTTCAGATATTTCGACGCAATTCATGTCGCTACAAAAATCCCATTTCGAAAGCCATTGCAGAATGCTTCCCTCCCCCGCCCCTACTTCCAGCACATTTTTGAAACTGATATTTTTTGATAGCGCAACAATGTTAAGCGCCTTGTATTTGGCACCGGTATTACGCCATTCAACCAGATTCTGATCGTATTGCGTTGAGTAAGATTCCTTTACGTTTTCAGAAATCTGCATGCTATCCAAGATAAAAATTTGTTATCGGGCAAAAGAAGTCATTTTGCCATAATTGTGCTAGTTCTTCTTATTATATCTGATCCTGAAACGAATAATTCCCCAAAGTACGAGGTACAACACGCCAAGAAGCATTCCAATTTCAAAACTGAAAACCAATGCGGTCCTGTCGAGGATACTTTCAAACAAGTTTTTAAGGATAAGGCCTGGTTCGTGGATGATATCCCAGCTATTCATCCTTCTTACCCTACCCAGGTATACACCAAAGCCAGCGGTCGGCAAACTGAGGATTAATAAAATATTGCCCGTCCTTTTGGAAAAAACGCGCCTCCAGGCCCTGTGTATCCAATACAATGAGACCAAGCCATTGAAAAGGCTTACTTCTGCATAGAAAAACAGCATAATGGTATCATGCCAGGTCAGATCACGCTGATAATCAACACTTAAATGTGCCAGATCAGTGATCATGTATGGAGCGTTGGGAAAGAATGCAAGCCAGGCAATGCTCAAAAGCATTAGTAAAAACGGGATGTCTTCAAATCTTTTGGTGAGGCTGTCTGCAAAAAAAGCGATAAGAATAGGGATCCAGCTCAGAAATAAATTCCAATCCATTGAAAAGTCAACGGGCGCATTAAAAAGGATCCGGATCAGGTGAAAAGAAACGGCAGCAAAACTTAAAACCAAAAGTAATAGGAGCGAAAACAAGCCCTCCATGGTCACAATGGGGGGATCAGTAATGCTAAATCTATAATTTCTTATCCAATCGATTAATCGGTCCAACAGTTATCAATTTAAGTTCATTCATGACAATTGAAGCAAGCAAATGAAAAGGAAAAAACGCATACCATATTAATATCATTGGTTACATTACAACAAACATTGATATAATTACAATATGCTAAACCTTTTGCTGCCAAAGTCGGACAACTCTGAATGTAGGCTACGCCTGAGAAGGGTTACTATTTTGTTCTTTCTTTGATTTATGCCTTTTGGGCCTCGATGAACTCTTTTCGGCTGGTCTGCCTCCCGGAGATTTTCGTCTGTTGCTAGTGGCCGGCCTGGAACGTTTTGGCTCGAATAAAGGGGCATTACCAAGGCCAAGCTCCTGCGTAACAGCTCTTTTTTCTATTTCTTTTTCAAAAAGCCGTTCGATTTTCAAAACATACTTCTGGTCTTGCTCATTAATAAAAGTAATGGCAATTCCCTTAGATTCGGCCCGGGCTGTCCTTCCTATCCGGTGAACATAATCCTCGGGATCGCGGGGAACGTCATAATTAACGACGTGACTAAGATTATCAATGTCAATACCCCTCGATAAAACGTCGGTTGCTACCAAAATCGGAAATTTCCTATTTTTGAAATCTCTCAACACGATTTCACGCTCCGCCTGCTCTGAATCGGATGAAATCCCATGCGCACCTTTACCCAGTTTACGTAATGCCCGGACAATCGGCTCCACATTAGATTTGCGCGAAGTGAATAGCACCATGCTGGTACTTTCAACATTACTGAGCAAATGGATTAATAGTGGTAGTTTTTGTTCATCCGTAGCCAGATAAAATTGCTGATCGATGCGGTCGGCAGGCCTTGATACGGCTAATCTAATTTCTTCGGGATTGTGCAGGATGCGTTTGGCTAGCTCACCGATCTTGGAAGGCATTGTTGCTGAAAACATTAGCGTTTGCCTTTTTGCCGGAAGAAAGCTCATGATTTTAAGGATATCACTTAAAAAACCCATATCCAACATCCTGTCGGCCTCATCAAGCACCAAGTGTTTGATACTTTGAAAACTCACGTAACCTAATTGCAAATGTGCGATCAAACGGCCGGGGGTTGCAATAATAATGTCGGCTCCCTGGGTCAGCGCTTTCTTTTGCTGGTCCCATTCCGGTCCTTTATTTCCCCCATAAACCGCAATGCTCGTAGCACCAACAAAATAGCCAAGCCCCTGGATTTGCTGGTCAATTTGTACAGCAAGTTCGCGGGTGGGGACTAATATTAATGCACCGGTTTTTTGACTGGATTCGTGGGCGACCTTATCAAGGATTGGAATGAGGTAGGCGGCAGTTTTCCCGGTTCCGGTTTGGGCGCAGGCCAGGAGATCCTTGCCGTTGAGTATATGGGGAATGGCTTGTTCCTGAATGGGTGTTGCAGCCTGGTAGTTCATGGAATCCACGGCGCTAAGCACGTCTTCGTGGAGTTCAAATTCGTTGAAATTCAAAATTCAGCTTTTAAAATCCGCAAAAACGTTAATCCGCAGATGTGTTATAGAAAGAGCTGACTTCAAATTTTCCCAGTCAGCAAACCGCTTGATTTGAACAAATATAAAAAAAACGGGCCGGAATGTAAAATGATAACAGAAAACGGGGAGCTCAAAGGGTTGCGTGGCACTCACGGTCATTGGTAGTCATTAGTAGTCAAAAATTGTCATTCGTAGTCAGGTATCGTTAAGTTAGATTGGGAACAACCCATTACTATATATGACTACCAATGACAATAAATGACTACTAATGACTTATCCTTTATCAAGTCTTGCCCTTCAAGCGATTAACGAGCATAATAGCCCTATCAATCCGTATTTGCACCGACTTAGCGCCAGCGACGTAATAAATCACCGCCCTCTGATGGCTGGGCAGTGACTCGTAAAAAAGTCTTTTACCTTCCTCATCCATTTCCAACAATTCAAACAATTCCTCAGGCATATCGCGGCCAAATTCACTGTCGTCCTTCCAGACTTTGGCGAAAAGCTTCTGACCTAAAACAAACTTACCTTCCTGCCTGAGCGGCGTACCTATATTAATGTAAAACCCACCGCCACCTCTTGGCCTGATCGCGCATTGAAATTCAACGAGGTCATTCAATTTGCACCTGACCCTGGCAGGTTTCCGGCCCTCGACAAATTGAACAGCAATTTCATCGGGTACTACCATATAAAATTCGCCTCCCTTTTTCGGGAGGCGATCCAATACAGATTCAAAAAGAACGGCTTCATTCATCTTTAACGACGCGTTATTCCGTCAAAGGCTTAACCATAATGTCTTTATAATAAACTACACTTTTAGGATCGTGCGCCTGCAACGCAAATGTGCCGGATTTCAGGAATTTAGTCTTCATATCCCCTTCCCTCTTGTCAACATCGGTTTCTTCGTAATCCACCACCGTTTTGTCGTTGATTTTAATCGTGATGTGTTTGCCTTCGACCTTAATGTACTCCGTATACCATTCATCGTCTTTCACATAGGTTTCTTTCACATCAACCACATTGTACAAACTTCCTGTACGCTTGTAATCCGTGTGTGACTGATTAACCTGTACTTCATAACCCATTGATGGCCAGCCATCTTCCTGATAAACCGAGTGGATAAAAATACCGGAATTTGAGCCAGCGGTGGTTTTTACAGTAGCCTTAAATTCAAAGTTTTTGAACACATGGTTTTTAACCGGCCCATCATAAAATAAATGGGCACGTGGACCAGCGATTTTGATAGCCCCGTCGACAATGGAGAAGGAACTGGCATTTGCCCCCACTTTCCAACCATCCAGATTTTTTCCGTTATAAATAGAAATCCAGCCGTCCTGCGCAAAAGAAGGAACGACGATCGAGACGATTAACAATAAAATAACACCAATTGAATTGACCCCTTTTTTCATATATCTTTTTGTAGTTAATAAATTTGATACCATTTCCTGAGAATGATTTATGAATAAAAATTCTAAATCAGGGAAAAACTACTGCTGTTAAATGAAGAATCCTTATTTATTGCTTCTGGCAGCGGCTTGGCAATATGCCCGTCATTGTACTAACCGGTGTGTACGATGTTCGTGATGACTAAGGAAAAGCAGTCATCTCAACATTGCACTCCTGCACTTGTGTAGGAAGTTTGACTACTTCTACAAATTACGAGATGACCATTGGTAGATGAAGGAACGGTTGGGCATTTGAGACAGAATAGTCCGGTTTTTTACGGATCTGTCCCGGTACCAGGAAGGAGGTGGAGAAGGGGTGAGTTGTTAATAATATCTGAAAAATTCTGGATCAAATTAGATTTTCCCTACATTAGGAGCATAGACGTCTTAACTCAACGTATGAAAAAAGTCCTATTATCTGCTGTCTTGCTTCTGACAACTGTAATTGCTCGATCCCAATCCAAGACTTTCAAGGCAAAACTCGAAGCACAAACCTCTTTCACTTCCGACCATGTACCATTCTGGATGCGCAGCAATCAGTTTGGCAGCTTTCCCCTATCCGGCCCGTCTGTGAGCCTAATCGGCGCATTTCAAAAGGATTATGACACGGTAAAGGTGAGATTACTGGATTGGGGTGCCGGCTTTGAAGGCAGGGCCAACGGCGGAAAAGGCTCAGAATTAATTCTGGTCGAGGGCTATGCAAAAGTTAAGCTTGGAATTTTTGAATTGAAAGGCGGACGGATGAAAGAGACATTCGGACTTACAGATACGCTTCTGACAACTGGTAATTTTGCTATTTCCGGTAATGCATTAGGTATCCCAAAAGTACAGCTGGCTATTCCGGAATTTTACGCGATCCCTATCTTTGGGAAGATCTTTGCTTTTAAGGGCCTTTATGCGCAGGGGTGGCTTGGGGAGAAGACGATACACGGAAAACGAGTTGACCGCGCGGTGACTTACTTTCACCAAAAAGCATTTTATGCTAGGATTGGAAAGCCCAACTGGCGATTAAAATTTTACGGTGGATTTAATGATCAAGTATTTTACGGACATGAGGCGGAAATTTTCGAGTCCTTTATTTTGACGGGTTGGCAAAAATACCAATCGGTAGTGCTAGGCAAAAATTGGGCTTTCAGTAAGGTAGGTAATCATGCCGGTAATTTTGATATGCGGATTGAACAAGAATTTAACAAAATAAAAATAAGTGCTTATCGCCAAAGTTTTTATGAGGTTGGCGCTCTTTATTACCTCGCCAATATTGCTGATGGTATTAATGGCATAAGTTTTCGTAACAAAGTGGCAAAAAAGAAAAGTTTTCATTGGAATCAATTGGTTTTCGAATTTCTTTACACGAAAAACCAGGCAGGGGAAACTTGGTCCAAGCCAACACCTACTGGTAATGAGAATTATGCAAACCATTATTTATATAACTCAGGTTGGTCATACATGGGTTTAGGCCTTGGCAACCCATTTTTTACTACTGCTGACCAAGCCCGAACCGGCCAATCTTCGCCTTCAAAAAATTACTTTATAAACAATAGAACAGCAGCATTGCATGTGGGTATGAATATGGATTTAGGCCAGTATAGCACATATGCGAAGTTTTCCTACTCTAACAATTTTGGTACGCACGAAACGAGTAAGACTTTTAAACCAGTCAAGCAGCTCAGTGCCTACATCGAAATTAAACGGCCACTTCGAAATAAATGGGACATCGGTGCAACCGTTGCTTTTGATGCGGGCAAGCTACTCAATAATTCCAGCGGACTTATCCTAACTACTTCTCGGAAATTCGATTGATTCTAAAAAAACTTTGGAATTCAGCGTGCCAGATTTGCATGTCTCGGCGATTTTAGCAATAATGATAATCGGCAAATACAACTTAACTACGCGATTAAATTCCTTGGACGGGCCATTCATTTATCATGCGAGGTGCCCCCTTGTTTCAAAAACACTTCTGAATTATAACGAGTATTCCATTTATCCGATCTGCTGCCTTTATTCCGTTATTCAACTAGGAGAGCGAAAAACCTCTGAGGAATATAAAACTGAAAAAAACTTCTAAAAGAAATTTACAACTGGATAGACAAATTATACTGTTCTCGGTAAAATTGAGATTTTCAGCATAAAATTCTGTCCATAGTCGCATTTTTTATCTTAAATTTGTCCAAGTTTTACAATCACAAAATCACGGTCTTGATTTTAGCTAACAGTTGGTTAAATTGTAAGGCCGATTCATATGCTCAACTGGATTTTCAACAAAAAAGAACGTGTCCATCTTGACCTAAGCCGTATCGGGATAGATATACACTCACATCTGATCCCTGGAATCGACGACGGCGTCCAAACCATTTCAGAAGCCGTCTCAATGTTACGAGAAATGCAGTCATTAGGATATTCACATATTGTGACTACGCCTCACATTATGTGGGACTGTTATAAAAACACTCCTGAAAACATTCTTACTGGACTTCAAGATATTCGTAAAGCTTGTGAGGATGAAGGATTGACGATTCATATCGACGCAGCGGCCGAATATTTCATTGACGAACATTTCAATGAATTGCTAAATTCATCGGCTCCTCTATTAACACTTCCGGGTAAACGTCTCTTGATTGAACTGCCATATTCGACACCATTAATGAATACGCCCGAGACGTTGTTTTCAATCATTGCCAAAGGTTATCAGCCTGTCTTAGCGCATCCTGAACGTTACACATATTTCTTTTCAGATCCATCCATCTACAAAAGGCTAGCCGACGGGGGTTGTGAATTACAAGTCAATATTCTTTCCTTATCAGGTTATTATGGAGCTAATATCGCAAATATGGCAAAGTGGCTGTTAAAAAACGATTTGATAACTTTTTTAGGCACTGATGCACATCGCATCCAGCACGTAGACATGATTCAGAAACTTAATAGTGATAATTGGATACTAACATATCCATTTCAAAACGAAAAACTTATAAATATTTGATGGAGATAATTGAATTTATTCTATATTTGTGATAACTGTCAGTGTTCGTAGCATTGAACATTAACAAGATAAGTTTGAGTATATATTCTGAAAATTGACGAAGGATGAATCAATTGAAGTGCTGGACACAATTGGAAATACCTTCTCGTCGCCATGGCTGACAATTATTAATTAACTGATAATCAATATATTAATTGAAATTTTTAGAATTCAACGCCGCTTATATGTATTCAAGCTTCTTACATTTCCGATTTCCGATTATTATTTTATCTATCGCTTGTCTGGCGATAATCTTAGGAGCAGGGTCGTGCGTATCACCCAGATCGATTGTATATTTCCAAGGGGACACTATGCAGATCTCCTCTTCAAAAATCGTACAAAACTATGTTCCTGTTATTACAACTGGCGATATGCTTACTATTGTCGTCGGCAGCTTAAATCCCGAGGCAAACGCGATTTTCAACTCGGCCAATGAATTTTCTTCTACCTCAGTGAGCTACGGCTTAGGCTCCTCTGCCCGCCAACCTTTTGGTTATTTAGTTGATAGTGATGGTAATATTGAACTTCCACTAGTCGGTAAAATTCATCTCAATGGCTTGCGTACACAAGTGGCAGCAGATACCATACGTGGCCGCTTGCTTCTATACTTGAAAGAGCCCTCAGTGAATATCAAAAATATTAATTTCAAAGTCTCAGTTTTGGGAGAGGTTGCTAGACCGGCGGTGTATGTTATTCCTGACGAGAAAATTACTCTTCCCGAAGTTTTGAGTCTTGCTGGAGATCTAACAATTTATGGAAAACGAAACAACCTATTGATAATTCGTGAGGAAAAGGGCGAAAGACAGTATGCAAGAGTTGATCTTACTTCTAGGGACGTTTTCGAATCTCCGTTCTATAATTTGCATAAAAATGATGTAATATACGTAGAGCCTATCAAAGCGAGAATGAACACTACGGACAGGGTGGTTCAATTGGCTCCACTAATTCTTAGCATCGTAACCGCCGCCACTTTAATAATATATAGACTAAGGTTTTAAGGTTTTACACATACCTGCTAGATCAAATAATTTACTCAACTAATTTAAGAGACTTGTCTGTTATGAATACTCCTTACAACGAATTGCACCAGGAACAACTTGACGACGAAGAAAAGAAATTTGACTTACATGGCTATGTACGGGGATACGTTAGATATTGGTTCCTGTTCCCTATTTGTCTTGTGCTAGCCCTAACCTCTGCATTTTTCTTTCTTCAGATTACTCAGCCAATTTACCTCGCGAAGGCTAAGCTTTTGATTAAAGATGAACAAAAAGGAATTGGTGGCAGCGGCAATGATATTATTGAGGAAATGGCTCAGTTCGGCGGCAACAAGTCCGTTGAGAACGAAATTGAGGTTTTAAAGTCTCAGTCTCTTATGGAGCAAACGATTCGCGAGTTACAGCTTGATGTTAGTTTTGAGACGGCGGATGGTCTCAAGACTATTGACTTATACAACAGCTCCCCAGTCCTCATCAAGCCCGAACTTGTTTCTGAATTTGCTTTTAGCAATCCTTTGCAAATTCATATTGTTGATAACAATCACTTTACTATCAACGATGAAGAAACAAAATTTAAGTACGGACAAAAATTTCGCAACCCATGGGGGCTTTTTACCGTTTTTAAGGGTTCACAGTCAATATATCGAGATGTAGAGGTTAGATTTAAAGATGTAAAAAGTCTTACTAGTGACATGGTAAGCCGTCTTGAAATTCTAAAACCCAACCCCAAAAGCACGGTTTTAGAGTTAACATTTCAAGACGCCTCTATACAACGCGGAAAGGATGTGCTCAACAAATTACTGGATGTATATGTTCAGTCTTCGCTCAACGACAAAAACAGTGAGGCAAGTAATACTTTGAAATTTATTGAATCCAGACTAGGGCTAATTACGGGAGAGTTAGGGGACGTTGAAAAGGACGTCGAATCATACAAGAGAAACCAAGGCCTCACAGACATTAGCGCAGAATCAAATTTGTATCTCCAAAATATCAAGGAGAATGATGCGCAGCTGAATGACGTAAATATTAAAATCAGTGTTTTGGAAAGTGTCGATAATTACATAAAAAATGCTGGAGAGGGATCGCCTGCGCCAGCAACATATATGATTAATGACCCGATTCTAGTTTCATTGCTAACACGATACAACGACTTACAAATACAAAGAGAAAAGTACGCACAAACTACGCAAGCCGGTAATCCCTTGTTGGGCACAATTAATACTCAAATTGCCAATACTCGCCAGGCAATTAGAGAGAATGTTCAAAATTTAAGGAGAGGACTAGATGTAACCAAGAGTAGCCTTGAAGGGGTCAACAGTCGATTTTCCGCAGGGCTACGTAGTATACCGCAAAAAGAAAGAGAGTATGTCGGTATTAAGCGACAACAAAGCATAAAAGAGGGACTTTATCTTTATTTACTTCAAAAAAGAGAAGAGACTGCGCTGGGATATGCAGCGACAGTGACCGACAGTAGACTTGTGGACGCTCCGTTAGCTTCAACTTCGCCAATCAAGCCACAGAAAGCTCTTGTTTGGCTTGGATCCGGCATCGCAGGGTTAATTCTCCCAATACTAATTGTCAACCTCTTGTTGCTGCTTAACAACACAGTACAAAGCCGAGAAGAAATTGAAAGAACTACGAGAACGGCCGTAATGGGGGAAATTGGACATATGAAGGATGTCAAGGATCAGAATTCAGGTCTTGAAGCGATTATAAAGATGACAAGTCGAAGTGCCGTTGCCGAACAGTTTCGTGCACTCAGGACAAATCTTCAATATTTAGGTGATGGCAGTTGTCGAGTAATAATGTTTACCTCTTCGATTGGCGGGGAGGGGAAAAGTTTTGTAAGTATTAACCTTGCCGCCAGCTTGGCATACTCTGACAAACGAGTGCTCTTGGTGGGGTTAGATCTTAGAAAACCTACTTTGCACGAAAGGTTGCAAGTTCTCAATAAACATGGAATATCGAATTGTCTTATCGGGCAAGGAAGTTATGAAGACTTTATACAGCCCACCGGTATACACCCAAAATTTGACGTGTTAACCAGTGGACCTATCCCCCCTAACCCATCCGAATTAATTAGTAACGGGCGGCTTCCAATCTTACTTGCAGAGCTCCGCGAACATTACGATTATATCTTGATTGACTCGCCGCCTTTTGGTTTGGTCACCGACTCGTCTTTAATAGAAAAATATGTTGATGCCACATTATATCTCGTCCGCTTTAATTATACCCAACTTGACCATTTAGAACGTATTAGTGATTTGCAGCGCGCTCACCGCTTCACAAATCTCTCGATCATTTTTAATGGTGTTAAATATGGAGGAGGCTACGGATATGGTTACGGATACGGAGGTTACGGGTACGGCTATTACGGAGATGAGCAGGAAAGTAAAATTCAGACCTTAGAAACTAAATTGCGCAAAATGATTACTAGGAGTTGATCCATTTGGCAATTAGATTCTGCAAATTTTTAATTGCATTCTGAAAGAAAATGCAATTAAAAATTTGCAGACCATTAGAAATAGAACTATTTTCAGATAACGAAGTTCAAATTGCATTGCTAATGTTTCTATTTGATAAGATTAAACTACTCAACGCTATATGATAAATTTATTCTTGCGACCAATCCTTTTAAGAAGTTGCCCATTACGAGCTAATTTCACCTTCGAGAAGTCCGGTTGTTACATCGGAACAGCTAATTAATCCACAAACTTTATTTCGCGAAATCGAATAGTACTACTTCGGACAAGCTACGTGGGCTTGGTTAATGAATCGTGCTTTGTGAAAAATGATTAAGTTATGTGAATTGTAATGACAAAATTTAGAAGGCTTTGCTAAAATATTAAGTTGCTATCTCGTTACATACATCTATCACATATTCTATACTCGAAGATGGGACAAATCCAAGCCAGACGAACTCCAAGGAAATTGATGGACGTCTCCAAACTGCATGGGCTTGGCTGGCATCATTCAATTGAGTTGAGTGACGGCATCAATTTGGCTTACCGAGACTTTTTGAAACATCAAAATATTTATTGCCTGAGTGAACATCAAACCATGCGAACACTTATTTAAACTTATAATATACTACTTAATTTCTCAAATATGTCAAAAGTAGCGCTAATCACTGGTGTGACCGGACAAGACGGTGCATATTTAACTGAACTTTTGCTAAGCAAAGGATACATCGTTCATGGCATCAAAAGAAGAAGTTCACTATTCAATACGGAGCGAATTGATCATCTTTACGAAGATCCGCATGTAACTGACCCCAAATTTAAGTTGCATTATGGCGACTTGACCGACTCGATGAACTTAACACGTATCACCCAGGAAGTGCAACCCGATGAAATTTACAATCTGGCAGCCATGAGCCATGTTCAAGTTAGCTTCGAAATGCCTGAATATACGGCAAATGCAGATGGAATTGGAACACTTCGAATTTTGGAAGCAGTAAGACTGTTAGGTCTTACTGAGAAAACGAAAATCTACCAGGCTTCAACCTCAGAGCTTTATGGCTTGGTTCAGGCAGTTCCACAATCAGAAACAACACCATTTTATCCGAGGTCTCCTTATGCGGTGGCAAAACTTTACGCATATTGGATAACTGTCAATTATCGTGAAGCCTACGGGATGTTTGCTTCTAATGGAATTCTTTTCAACCATGAGTCTCCGTTACGTGGCGAGACATTTGTAACTCGCAAAATTACTCGGGCCGCTGCTAAAATTGTTTTGGGTTTGCAGGATTGCCTTTATATGGGAAATATAGATGCTCAACGAGATTGGGGGCATGCGAAAGATTACGTTGAAGCAATGTATCTTATCTTACAACAGGAAGCCTCTGAAGACTTTGTGATTGCAACCGGTGTTACAACCCGAGTAAGAGAGTTTATAAGAAAGACTTTTGCCTTTCTAGGTGTTCAACTAGACTTTAGTGGAAATGAAGCCGAAGAAGTGGGGGTGATTTCATCTGTTGACTACTCTCGTTTACTGGAACTTAATATAAAAACCGGCTCACACTTGCAAACTGGTTCTGTCGTCCTAAAAATTGATCCCAGATACTACCGCCCTACTGAGGTAGAGTTGCTCATTGGAGATCCTACCAAATCAAATGAGAAATTGGGCTGGAAACCAAAACATACTCTTGATACATTGATCGAAGACATGGCATCCGCTGATCTCCGCCTGTTTCAGAAAGATCAATTGCTCTTGAAGGAAGGCTTCGGAGTAATGAATTACTTTGAGTAAGATCTTGAATCATTTTTTTGCTAATCTAGCTGACTCAGTGAATGGATAATGCGAAAAAGTTAGTTGTAAATGGGATTTTATGGAATGCAATACAGCTTATTGTAAATCAGTCATTTACGTTCGTCATCCGATTAGTTTTGGCTAAACTTCTATTTCCAGAGCAATTTGGAATTGTAGGAATGGCAACTGTTTTCTCTGGCTTTGTACAAGTGTTAACTGATATTGGTATAGGCGCGGCTCTCATTCAAAAAAAAGATGAGAATCTGCGTGAAGAACATTTTCACACCGCTTTTTGGACTGGATTAGGTTGGTCAGTGCTTCTATATGTCTTGACGAGTTTTCTAGTCGGTCCATTGGCTGCGAGCTTCTATAATCAACCAATTCTTACAAAGCTGATACCTGTTATAAGTCTTGGTATTTTGTCCAGTCCGGTTAACCTGATTCATAAAGCGCAGCTTACAAAGCGAATGGACTTTAAGAAAATGGCATTCATTGATAACGTTTCCAATATCATCGCAGGAAGCCTTTCCCTGATTCTAGCTTTTAGCGGATTCGGAATTTGGTCACTAGCATTCAACTCGGTAGCCTCGATAGCAATTGCAATGCCTCTGTATTTCAGTGCCACCAAATGGATTCCCAAGCGAATTTGGTCCTACTCGGCCTTTATAGATGTTTTTGGATTTGGTGTTTACACGACCGGCACGGGCGTTATTAATTATCTGATTAATAACATTGACTATCTTTTAATTGGCAAACTTCTAGCCTCTCAGGCGCTGGGATCTTACACATTTGCGTTCGTGCTAACTGACACTTTTAGAGGAAGAATGATAGCAGTTATTAATAATGTCATGTATCCTATGTATGGAAAAAAGCAGTCAGATCCTGAATCGCTCAAAAAATACTATTTGAAAGTAGTCAATTATAACAGTCTTTTTATATATCCAATTATGGTATTTTTTGTTGCACTTGGCAGTCCTTTTATCGTTAATATTTTTGGCGACAAATGGCAAGACTCTGTTATTCCTTTGAAGATTTTGTCAATTTCTGTTATGGTTCATATGCTCGTAAATAGCAACACAGCTCTCATCCGGGGAATGGGTAGACCAGGATTAGAATTAAAGTTGCAGCTTTTCAAAGCCGTAATTTACATCCCCATACTTATGACTTCAATCTACTATTATGGCATTGTGGGTGCTGCTTACGCAATTCTCATAAATAAAGTGTTCGCTGTGATACTTGCTCAGTATACATTTAACAATCTTCTAAATATCAAGATAAGTGCCTTGGAGTTTTTTTCAGCAGTGAAAACACCTTGGATTGGTGCAATCGTGGCGTTTGTGATTTCCAGCATCTTTCACGAATATTTTCACGTACACTATATTGTGACGGGGACAATATTATTCGTAAGCTACGTCCTCACTATTTGGCTGATCATGGGAAAGGAATTTAAAGCACAGTTTGCAGAATTAAAATTTTTAAAGAAAAAGCTATGATTAAAGAATTATTAAAGCGCTCTGAAAAATTAGTCAGGCAAATAATTTATGATAGTTTCTCAAGATTATCCGTCCGGTCACGCAAATTATCAGTGCTGTATTACTTCCTCTTCGACAGATCATTCGACAGGGAAATACAGGCCGTACTCGCTGGTAAAATCCAGCATATCGATGAGGCAAAAAAAACAAAGAATAATTATTTTTTGCTGATAAGAAATACGCACCGAATTGAGAAGGGACTTCTTATGAAACCCAGGAGAGACTTGTTCGGCAAAGAATACATTACCGAAACAATTGACAGTTTCGAAGCAATTTGGAACCTGGGTAAAGATGACAAGGCGAATCCGCAGATAAAGTGGTTTTACGATGTGCTTAACGAATACTTTAGTACAATTAATCTCTCCCATCCGGTTATTGCTACTGAGGAAGCTCGTTTTAAAAGGATTATTAATGAAATGCCTTCAACTGCATTCAAAACTCAGACAGCTAAGTCAATTCCATATCACCGCGCCAAGCAGCCTGTTAATAACGTAAATTATGCCCAGTTCTATGATTTGTGTAAACAGCGGAGGTCCGTGCGCTGGTTTTTAGACAAGCCTGTTCCAAGAGAACTGATAGACAACGCCATTTTGGCTGCAAATCAAGCTCCCAGCGCATGTAACAGACAGCCCTTTGAATTTCGCATCTTTGATGATCCGGAAATGGTGAAAAAAGTAGTTCAACTGCCCATGGGCACTTCGGGTTATGGTCATTCGATACCCGTAATGATCGTTCTCGTTGGAAATTTGGATGCTTACTTCGACGAAAGAGATCGGCATGTTATATACATAGACGCTTCTTTGGCATCGATGTCATTTATGCTGGCTCTTGAAAGTATGGATCTCAGCAGCTGCTCTATCAATTGGCCAGACATTGAAGCTCGTGAAAGTAAAATGCACTCGTTTCTGAACCTCAAACCTTATCAGCGCCCGATAATGTGTATGGGAATAGGTTATCCGGATCCGGACGGGCTCATTGCATATTCAGAGAAAAGACCTTTACATCAAATCAGGAAGTACAATTAGCAGCAATGAAAAATTACATAATAGAACTACGCGGAGTTGAATTTCACAACAAGGGGGCAGAATTGATGCTACATGCAATTTTAGAAAAATTGAGGCTAGAGCTTCCGGAGGCTCTCTTTGTGATGGAGAAAAGAGGCGATGCTTCAATTGCCAATCAGAGGAAAGTAGGCATATATACTAAGCTTAACATGAAGAAATATGGAATTGATGCCGCGTTCTGGGGCAATTTGGTTCCTTCGAGTATGCTAAAATCTATTGGTTTTGTTTTAGAAAAAGACATAAATATTGTCCTGGACGGTTCAGGATTTGCATTCGGAGACTTCTGGGGTGCTGACAAAGCTGGAACGAGATTGGCTAATCATGTTGAACGATGGTCCGGTGAAGGCAAAAAAATAATAATGCTGTCGCAAGCCTTCGGTCCCTTCAAAGAACCACTCCTGAGAGCAAAAATGGCGACTATACTTAATAATACTCAACTAGTGTTTGCCAGAGATAAGTATTCCTATAAGTACATAAGGGATATCAAGGCGAAGCAAAGTCATGTCTATCTTCGACCTGACTTCACGAACTTGATATCAGGCATTCTTCCTAGTAATTTTGACTCAGCAAAATGTGAATTTGCCATTATCCCTAACAACAAACTACTAGAATCAAGTACGTTTAAAAGTCGAGAACTGTATATAGAATTTTTGACAACGATCATATCCACTATTCAAAAGCGAGGAAAAAATCCTTTTTTTTTAATTCACGAAGGAGTTAAGGATCTTAAAATTGCAGAGGAGACTAATGAGTCCCTGAACGAAATTATACCCGTATTGACCGTTGAAAATCCTCTCGAGGTTAAAGGAATAATTGGCAATTCCGTTGGCGTGGTTACATCGCGATTTCATGGACTGGTAAGTGCATTATCTCAAGGCGTCCCGTGCCTATGTGTTGGATGGAGCCACAAGTACCTGGCATTAATGGAAGACTACGAGTATTCGGAGGGCCTTATCGACCCCCGAAATAACAATGAGCAATTATTGTCCGAAAAACTAGATTTACTGCTTAACCCGGTGTGCCATACCAGAGTCCATGAAAAACTAAAAAAAGCCTCAAGTGAGCAAAAAGAACTAGCTATTGACATGTGGAATATAATTCTTAAGAGAATAAAAGATTAGGGTTAATGCGAGAAGGAGTACAGTGTTGAAAGTTGTTGTCCAAATATTTTTTCTGTCTTAAAGTTTACTGGAACTGTATATGATCAAGTTGTATCCGATGTTGGGTTTATGCAACCGAATGAGAGCTATCGACTCCGCCATATCCCTCGCTAATAATTTAGGTCAAAGCCTAGAAGTCTATTGGGTAAGAAATAAGGAACTAAATTGCCCTTTTTCCGAACTATTTGAATCGATGAATGGTGTCCATATGGTGGAATGTAATCGACCACCATTTCTACTGCGCCAAGGAGGAAAAGCTAACCTCTTTTTTCCTGATATTGTAAGAAAAGTTTTTAGTCAACATTTTTATGATAGCCAGAAAGTAAAAATGCTCGGGGATGCAAAACATAGTTTTAGCGAGTTGATCCCCCTTAAGAATATCCGACTTGCATCTTTTACCCGTTTCTACCCTAATCCAAATATATACGAGTCTTTTGTACCAGTCTTTGATATTAGACAAGAAATTGTTGATGAAACCAGATCCTTCAACAATCACACAGTAGGTGTTCATATAAGAAGGTCCGATAACGTCAAATCTATTCAAAATAGTCCTATCGAGCTGTTTGTGGAACGAATGAAGCATCAGTTAAACATGAATCCATTGACCAATTTTTATCTTGCTTCCGATGATGATAGTGTTAAAGTACTATTGAAAAGAACGTTTGGTGACGCACTTCGCACCGGTAGCGAACCAGCTGTAAGAAATACCAATCCGGGGATGAGAAGAGCGGTAGTCGAACTCTTTTCGCTATCGAAAACGCAAAAAGTTTTAGGGTCCCACTGGAGTTCGTTTTCACATACTGCATGTGAGCTTAGTGGAATCCCTGAGATTACTGTAAAAAAATGAACATTCTGAATATTCCTTGTTCTTTTAATTTATGTTAGTGTCAATAATCATTCCTACTTACCGAGATTGGAATAGACTGTCAAAGTGCCTCACTGCATTGGCGTGTCAGAGCATTCCAAAAACAGATTTTGAAATTATCGTTGCTAATAACTGTCCAAATGATTATCACTCGCCATCGTTTGAAATACCTATCAATTGTACGATAATAACGGTGTCGAAAGCAGGCTCCTATGCAGCTAGAAACGCGGCTATTAAACTAGCCCAGGGAGAAATAATAGGGTTTACCGATTCGGATTGTGTGCCGCACAAAGACTGGATTCGGAACGCAGTAGCTGCCCTTCAATCGAGGCCAGAACTAGCTAGGATTGCCGGATGTATTGAGTTATTTTACCTTTCGGATAAACCAAATCGCATAGAACTTTACGATAAATTCTATGCTTTTAATCAAGAAGGATACGTTCTTAACAACGGTACCGCCGCAACAGCGAACATGTTCACCTATGCAAGTTTATTCCAGACGGTAGGTCTATTTAATTGCGAACTATTGTCTGGTGGAGATTTTCTGTGGGGAACTTTGGCAAACAAAAAGGGGTATCGAATCAGGTATTGCGAGGATGTAATAGTATTTCATCCTGCACGCGGTAAGTTAAGCGAACTCGTAAAGAAAGAAAAAAGAGTCGGTGTAGGACAAGCAGGATTCTTGGCTGAGACGTCAAGATTGACGATGTTATGGTCATATTTCAAGGCCTTGCGCCCTAGACTTAGAGAAAGCTGGTACGTATTAAAAAATAGCTCAACAGCGTCAATACCAGACGCTTTGCTGGTAGTATTTCTTCGACATTATTTGCTTTCAGTAAGGGCCTATGCCAAGTTGCGAAAACAACTCACACCGGCTTAAGTTTAGTTAATACAATATTACCAGTGATATTATTACTAATCTCAACAAATATCCGTAAAAGTCATGGATCTAGTATCGATAGTGGTTCCTACATTTAATAGAGAAACAAGAATAATTTTTACACTTCAGACTCTTATAAATCAGTCGTATAGAAATATCGAAGTAATAATTGTCGACGATGGATCCACTGATAGGTCTGAAAAGATTATATCTGCATATATTGACGAAAACAAACTGCAGCAGAGAGTATATTACTATAAAAAAAAAAACGGTGGAGCACCATCAGCAAGGAACTATGGTTACCAGAGGGCTAAGGGTAAATATCTAGTATTTTTCGACTCTGATGACCTTATGCTTGAGAATAGAATAGCAATCCAATTAAGAGCCATACAGGAGGAAAAAGCGGACTGCTCCGCTTGTGGATTTTACTATAATTCTCTTGAAGGTTTTTCTTATTCTCCACCCAATATAGTGCTGCAGAATATTTTGGCAAGTTATGTTGCTAAAATCCTTAAGGGAAGCACTCAAAGTTGGATGTATAGCAAAGTGCTGATTGAAACCATAAATGGCTACGATGAATCTTTAGTTTGTTATCAAGATTCCGACCTAACGTTCCGGGTACTTTTGCAAGATCCTAAAATTGCGCTAATTCAGAAATCCCTGTCCATTTTTATTGACCATAATGGAGATGAAAGAATAATGAATAGCCTAAAGGGCAAGCAAAGTTTAGATTCCATCTGCAAATATTATGGAAAAATAATTGCGTACTCGGCGAACATTTTAGATTTCAAATTGTCAATATTAACCGTTAGCTATTTTGTAAAAAGTGTAGCGCATGGCTTCTATTCGAATCGCGACCTTATAGGTTTAAAAAGAGTTTTCATTACATATACCAATCAAATTGACCAATTTAGCTGGTCTGAGAAAATGATCCTAAAATTAAGATTTTTGATAGTTTCAGCTACGGAGCTGCTGAAGTTCGTTGTTAAAAGATTGATTTAATAGAATTTAATAGCTTGAAGTATTAAAATTCGCTAAACTGAAAGAGTGCTAAATATTATCAGACAAGGGTATCAAAGTTCATGGGATAGAGAGTTGACGGCTTAGTCAACTGTTTAGCTAAATGTTGCTCGCAACAAATTTCATATGGTTTGCACTTCGTCGTATTGACATGACCTACGCAGATTTAGAATTAAGAAAATAGATATTTGGACCGCTGGAATAACTCAACATTCTCACATAAGGGGCAATTAACGGAATTTGATAGGCAAAAATATATGGTACAACAAGTTTACAATGTAAAATGTCGCAACGGATATCTATACTAATGACATGTCACAATCGGAGGCAGAATACTATAGAATGTCTGGCAGCTCTAAACAGAGCAATTATTTCGGTTGAAGGTATAGATCCAAAGATCATACTTGTCGATGACGAGTCTACAGATGGAACCGCTGACGCAGTTAAGTCGGCGTTTCCAGCAGTTAAACTAATTCGGGGAGACGGGAATCTGTTTTGGAATAAAGGTATGATAAAGGCATGGCAGGCAGCCCAGGAATTAGAAAGCGATTTCTATTTGTGGCTAAATGATGATACAAATTTGCAAAGCGACAGTCTACAGACCTTGCTTGCAGACTCTCTTAGCAAGAAACATGAGAGCATAATATGTGGAGTTTGTGAATCCGGTGATAGGACGAGTATTTCCTATAGTGGTTATCTGCTTAAACACAAACAAAGATTGAAGCCTGATGGTTTACCAATGCTTTGTGACTATTTCAATGGCAATGTTGTCTTGGTTCCCAAGCATGTTTATGACGTTGTGGGTTTGCTTGACCCATTCTACCGCCATACTCTCGGAGATGTTGATTACGGTCTTCGAGCAAAAGACCTTGGAATAATGTCTTTTATATCTTCAAAGGTAGTAGCGGTGTGTGACAGACATCAGTCATTGCCTATTTGGTGCAATCCAGCATATCACCTACGACAGAGACTCCGCCATTTCAAGACGCCCTTAGCAAAAAATCCGCGTGAGATCTTCTATTTCGAAAAGCGACATACAGGCTTGTTCATGGCTATTTTCAGAGCCACTATCATCTATATCCGATTGATTTTCCCTAAATTATGGATTATAATAGGTAAAGCGCAAATCTGAGTGAAATGGAAAATTTTACTTACATTTTATAAGTGTTAAATGAATGTGAGATTACCAAACAGCATATAAAAAGTCATGATTCAATCACCTAAGAAAGGAAACTGGTATATAGAAAATCTCTTTATCTATCTACTTATGGGGTACCTATTAATCGGGAAAATATATGCCACCTTGCACATTCCATTTACACCAGTTTATATAGGAGAAATATTTTTGCTAATTGGTCTACTCAAATTGAGAAATAAGGCATTGGATATGAGAAGATTTTATTTCATTATTATTTTCATACTTATTGGCCTAATCAACCTAGCAATCAATGTAAGTACCTATAAACTCGAGGCAGTTCGCGACTTTGCGATGATCTACTATTCTTTGTTCTTCATAATAGGCTATTATAACATTTCCGAGAAAAGTCTCCATAAGTTGAGAATTACACTTTTAAATTGCATTAAATACGTGGTTCCCTCATTACTTCTAATTCGGATTATTAAAAGCCTATTCCAACCAACTTTAAACGAATTCACTTATGAAAGCGTGGCTTTATTTGCAACTAAAAGTGGGGATATTCAAGTTTATTTGGTACTATTTATGACTTTACTTATATCTAATTCTAAAAGCAAAATAATCAAATACAAAAACTTTTATTACCTCATGTGTGGGGCGTTATTAATCTCGACTGCAAGCCTCAATAGAGGCGGGTTTGTGGCGTTTTCTTTTGCTTTGTTGATAGGTTTTAGGCACTTCAATTTTCATCAAAAAATCAGTTCGTTTTACATTCTGATTTTTGCAGTTTTTATAATCTTTTCGGGAGTTGAGATAGCAGATGTTAGACCGGATTCCCGTGGCAGGCAAATAAGTATTACTCAACTGAGAGAGAATATTATAAGCCTTTTCAGTTCAGACACCAACAATGCGGGTAGAACTCAGGGAACGAAGAAATGGCGTATGGAGTTTTGGAGCACGTTGATTGGTGAGGTGACGGAAAATCCCAACACAATGTGGCTTGGGTTAGGGCTTGGGCCGAATTTACTAAGTCAATTCGAACAATTCGCGGTAGACGATGAGGACAGTGAACGAAAAACTAAACACCCTCATAACTATACTATCAACATTTTTAGTAGGCTCGGCATAATTGGCTTGTTTGGCTGGCTGTTTGTTTTGTTTTGCTTTTTTAGGCAAGCGATTCCAATGCTATTATTTTCCAAGAAAAGACCGACGCTAGCATGGTCTTTTACTTTACTTGTAATTGCCGGTTTGATTAATTCTAACTTTGACGTTTATCTGGAAAATCCAATGGGCGCTATAATTTTCTGGGTCTCTATGGGTATCGCCTCCAAATGCATAAAAATCGAAAGCAAAGTTGATTTGCTTGCCGCAGCTGAAAAGAATCGTCAATCTCCTAAATTCCCATTGATACCGTCCCCATGAAAATTCTGACAGCTCATAATTTATATCAGGTTCGCGGCGGTGAAGATGAGTCCCGTTTGGTAGAAGAAAATCTTATGAGCCAGAACGGACATGAGGTCCGAAGTCTCGAAATGAACAATAATTCAATCGATCTGAACTCGTCAAAGCTTTCGATCGCAATTAATTCTATTTGGTCAAAAAGTTCCTACAAAGAAGTCAAAAAACTCATAAGGTCTCACCAATCTGAAATTTTGCACGTTCAGAATTTTTTTCCGTTACTATCTCCATCAATTTACTATGCTGCACAATCACTAAAAGTTCCTGTAGTCCAATCCATAAGGAACTATCGGTTAATGTGCCCAAATGCTTTACTCTTTAGAGATGGCCATGTTTGTACAGAATGCGTCGGAAAAAAAATACCCTTAAACGGTGTCATACATAACTGTTATCGGGGAAGTAAGTCAGCATCTGCAGCTGTGACCGCTATGCTGGCAGTCCACAATTCTATTGACAGCTGGAATCGTAAGGTCAATGCATTTATTGCAATATCCAAGTTCGTTAAAGGAAAATTGATAGCCCAAGGTATTCAGGAGAACAAAATCAGGATAAAGCCAAATTGTCTTTCGACAGACCCTGGATGCTCGTATGACAAAAAAGATTATATCTTGTATGTCGGGCGCCTAAGCCAGGAGAAAGGAATATCCACTTTGGTAAAAGCATGGGACCTCCTGAATTCTAAAACAACAAAGTTACTTGTGATTGGCGAAGGGGATTTGGCTGGAAGCAATTCTCAAACCATTGAATACATGGGTAAGCTTTCCCTATCGGAAACCTATCGTTACATGAGTCAGGCGAAAGCACTTATCGTTCCTTCGGAGTGGCATGAACCTTTTGGCAGGGTGGTGGTAGAAGCCTTTGCGAACGGGACTCCCGTCATAGGCTCGAAAATGGGTGGAATTCCCGAGTTAATTTGCCCCGGAAGAAATGGGTTGCTATTTGAAGCCGGTAATGTTGAACAGTTAGCCAATCAAATAGAAATTATAATCTCTGAGGATAATGGTGAAATGGCCAGAGAGGCCCGTCAGGAATTCCTTCTTAAATATACTCCTGAAAAAAACTATCTTCAACTTAAGCATATTTACGAATCTGTTATCTAGTTTTTAGAAAGTACCGCAATAAGAAATTGGCAGGAATGTTATTGGGAAACAGTTTAACATAGCATATTTTAATCATCCTATAAGATTGCAGCTGCCAAAATTTCAGGAAACATCACGGGACAGAGTTGGTCTGAGCCCTCATGTTTTTGAGATTTCGAATGGTATCGTTATAGAAATGTTGACTTGCGATAGTGGACTTTTATTTACTTTTGAAAAACCTCGATGTCTTTTTAGCAGATAAGGTTGTGATTTCAATAAGGTAGGTATTAACTGGCAAATTATTAATTTCTACGCTTAGCTCATTAGTATTGCTACCTGCTCCTTCCGTAATTAGCTTTCCAGCCGCATTGTAAATCTTAAATGATTCAATTCTACCGATTTCAGATTTAATATTCAATAAATCAGAAGCTGGATTGGGCGAGAGTATTATGGAAGATCCATCCAATCCTACATCAAAATCCATTTGCCTTATTTTAGAATATGTATAGCTGCGATCTTGATCAATAACTCGCAACCTATAAAAAACGTCAACATTTCTGTTTAGCAATTGTGCAAGTTCCGAATCCACAAACTTATACGAGCCAGGTTCGTTTCTCGCTTCGATTTTACCAATTACTTTAAAGCCTGATACCGAACCTAAAGAACGCTCCACCTCATAATGACTCACATCGTATTCCTCGGATGTTCGCCATTCCAGCAAGGCTGTGGCTCCCTCTGTTTCTACTTCAAAAGAGATCAATTTGACAGGCAACGAGCCTTCAAATTCATATGCACCAATATCATTTGCGCCTACACGCTCGATACCCCGCTGGTCAACTGTTGGCGCTCCTACTGAGGTACCGGCGTTTATTGCCGGACTATCTGACCTAAGTGACATAGTTTGTGTAGCTCCCCCATTCTCTGCAAGAGCATTTGCTTTTGCATCCAGGATTACGGGGTTTGCCACGCATGTATTTCCTGTAATATTGGGCAAGATTTTTTCCGGGAAGAAAATGTTGTTTCCGCCGTCGGCCATTTGACAGTTGCAATGGCGCCATGAAGGATCTCCTCCTCCCCCATATCTGTTAGTGACAGTGTTATTATAAAAAATATTATTTTTGATTGTCAAGGATTGATTAATTCCTCCATTACCTCCCGAGAAAATAGCTCCTCCCTGTCCATTAGTTGGATTGTTCGCCTGATTATTCGCGATAGTGCAGTTAGTGATATTTATGATGATGCCATTTTTAGGAGCGACGATCGCCCCGCCATACTGATTCGCGATATTTCCTTGTAAGGTGCAATTGATCATATCAACAGATGAAGATGCTCCCGACATGGCGATCCCCCCACCTTGATTAGACCGATTGCCATTGAAAGTACATGAAGAAAATACAACAGGGACATTAGTAGAAAGAGCAACTCCACCTCCTTGCGTGATACTTGTATTATTTCTAAAGGTACAATTTGAAATCGGCTCTGTAAGTCTTCCATCATCCAACCACAAGCCCCCGCCTTGCCTGGACGTATTCCCATCAAATATGCAGTCCTTGAAAAATAAAGTAGAATTTGCGGGTATCGCCGTATAAGGATAATCTGCATCACCGATCGTCACTCGCGATGATCTAAAGAAAAATCCGCCACCATTTCCTGTTGTGGTACTCGTCTGATTGTTGTTGAAAATACAGTCGGTAACTTCGTAGCTATTATTATTATAGGGGTAAGTAAACATGGCCCCACCCTGATAAAAAGTGATATTTCCCTCAAAAAGGCAGTTCCGAACTATAAACTCACCATTATCCCCTCTGGCTCCATCGTTATAGATTGCGCCTCCTTGCTCGTTTCCCGTTGTTCCAGTCGTCGAGTTGTTACTAAATCTGCTTCCAGTCAAAAACAGGTTGGATAACAACACATTTAATGCACCTCCCTGGTTGACTGCTCTGTTATTCTCAAAAACACAATTATTAACACCTAACAAGTTCAGACTCTTTACGTATACTGCACCGCCACCACCTTCCACATTCAAGGTAGATTCATTATTGATGAACTTACAATTATTTAATTCGGTAGTACTTTTAAATTCTATAAATAAGCCGGCTCCCTGCGCGTTTACGAGTGCATTAGAAAATGTCAGGTCGTTAATTATAACATCAGCTCTGGTTCTTGTTGACAACAAACCAAACAGCGGCGATGACAAGTCTCTGGATAGTGTAGCGTTATTGCCGTTAATGGTCAAGTCAAGACCATCAATATCTCCTGCAATCGCTGGCAAACCCCGCTCGCCACTGTAACCTGAGCTGGAAACACTGCTGGAAGTATATCTCACGGTTGTGAGAACATATACTCCATTTGGAGCTAGATTGATAACATCTGGCTCGTTATTATTATTGGATGCACTAATTGCAGCAGCCAGTGCATTTACGTCACCATCCGCAATATTGAAAGTCGCAGCCGAGTTAACAAGTGGAATGATCAAAAGAATACAAAATAAGATTCGTTTCATAAATGGACAATTTTAATGTGGGCAACAATTACTTCGCAAATAGCTGTTCACAATTTGTAGAATTTAATTGCAATAACCTAGTTTTAATTTGATATGTCACTATCATTTATTTCAAAATAGTTTATATTTTGGATTGTTAATTTTCTATAAATTTTAAGTGAAATAAAATAATTATGATCAAACTCGTTGGTATACTGTTGTTCTCCTTGATATTTCCGTTCGCGGATGCTGACCAGGTTCCAGCAAAGCATTTTGACTTTTTTGTGTCTGGCGAAGGAAATGACACATACAAGGGCACATTAGAACAGCCTTTGCGCAGCCTAACGAAGGCAATAGATTTAGTTGGCCCATTACCGGCTAATTCTTCTACAACGATCCATCTTAGAGGAGGTACTTACCGACTCCTAAAAGGTGTCAAAATTTCAAAGGAGACGCTAGAGAATGGAAAGCATTTGCTCTTGACCAATTACAACAATGAGGAGGTGTTTTTGAGCGGGGGTATCAAACTTGAAAGTTCGTCTTCCTCACTGGTGACGAATAAAAATGTACTTAGGCGACTACCGGAAAAATCTCGTGGGAACGTTTATGAGTTAGACCTTGGACCTTATTCATCATCAGACATTACCTTGCATAAAAACGGCTTTGGGCAGCCAAGAACGGCATCGGCTATTGAACTTTTTGTCAATAGCAATCCGGCTAGATTAGCACGTTGGCCCAAGGATAGCAGTATTAAAATCGCGACAGTACTTCCCGCAGCACAAGCAACGGGTGAAGATCAAGCCAGCTTCACCATTAACAATTCGCAGGCGACCAAATGGAAATCCATACCTGATGTGTGGATAGCTGGCTCATTGAGTCGGAATTGGGCGTATGACAACCTGCCCGTATCCCGATTTGATGCCAAGGATAGCAGTCTCGGTTTATCCGATAAAGGAAAGTATATGATCAAACCAGCTTCAACCAAGGAGAGACAACGATTCGGCGACAGCAAAATGCTAGGATCCTTCTTTTTTTACAACGTTTTTGAAGAACTTAGCCTTGATCGGGAATGGGTTGTTGATCCCAAATCTAAAAAGATTTATGTATATCTTAATTCAAAAGCTGATCTCTCAACATGTGAGCTATCGATCTTGAAAGAGCCAATAATTAGTATAAACGATGCTGAAAACATTCAGATCAAGGGTATAAATTTCAGGCTCGGCAGGAGTTCAGCAATTAAGGTCTCGGGAACGAACAACATCCTGATCGAGAACTGTACTTTTAAAAATTTCGGACTACTTGGAATAGACGGGAGCGGCTGCAAAAAATTTGAGATTATAGGTTGTAAAATTGAAAACACAGGTTCTGGTGGAATTGCGCTGAGTGGTGGGAACCGAAAGACTTTAGATGCTTCTGCAAACGCTGTGAAAAATTGTGCGGTCACCAACTTCTCCAGACTTTACAGGAGCTATTCACCCGCTATTACTATCAAAGGAGTTGGCATTAAAATCCAAAACAACGATATTAGCGAGGCACCCGGCCAGGCAATAATCTTTCACGGTAATGATCATGTAATTTCTTATAACCGGATTACGAATGTCTGTCAGGAGTTTGGTGATCTGGGAGCGGTTTATACTGGGCGAGACCCGTCAGCGACAGGAACGATGATAGCGAACAACATTTTTAAAAGAGTCACAAATAAGGTAAGCCCGCTGGTTGCAGCTATCTACGTGGACGATGGAAGTGGAGGCTTCACCATATCAAATAACCTGTTCGTGAACTCTGGCTCTTCCTATTCTAGCGGCTTTGGAGCTGTTCATATAAACGGAGGGAGTGATAGTAGATTTACATCTAACGCCTTTATTGACTGCAGACGAGCATTTTCATACAATCCCTGGAGTGATAAAAAGTGGCAGCAAACGTTTTTAGAAAACAAAGATATCGTAGGCAAGCTCACCAAAACAGTCGACATAAGGTCTGACTTATACACGAAAAAGTATCCGCACCTTACCGACTTCTTTGAGCCGAATAGCAAAAAGCGAGTAAACTATGTCAGCGGCAACTACTTTCTGAACGTGAATGCTATCAGCTCCGGTTCCGGATATATCGTTGAAGGTTCAATATCTCAAACGTCGAACCAAGGCAATAAAGCTACCCTTGCGAAAGATGCACGGAAAGCCGATATCCCTGATGAAGTGAGACAATGGAAAGGTTGGGAACAGGTGGAATTTGATAAAATCGGTGCTAAATTTGTAGAAAATTAACGCTAATAATGCCTAGAAACCTGTCGGTGCGAACGGGTTAGACCTGTTAGGCAATATATTATCTACTCAACGATGAAAAAGGATTTTATCAGTATCAAAGTAAGTTCTCACACCTACGCCCAGTTTATTGACAAAACTCTGGAGTTGATTAACAAAAAGAAGTCTTCATACATATGTGTAGCTAACATTCACATGCTTGTGGAAGCCTATCAGGACGAGGATTTTGCGACCATTGTCAACTCTGCTGATCTTTGTGCCCCTGATGGTATGCCCCTGGCCTGGGGAATGCGATTACTCTATGGCGAGAAGCAAGACCGCGTGTGCGGTATGGACTTACTGCCAGACCTGCTAGCACAATCGGAAATTAAAGGCATTCCCGTATTTTTCTATGGAGGCTCGAATGAAATGCTTGTAAAAAATCAAGCCTTTCTGGACGAGAAGCATCCAAAGCTGAATACTGCGGGCATGCTGAGTCCCCCGTTTCGCCAGCTTTCACCTAAGGAAGAAGCCGAGCACGTAGATATGATCAACGGGAGTGGCGCGAAATTCCTAGTGGTTGCCTTAGGTTGCCCGAAACAGGAGAAATGGATGGCCCGGATGAAGGGGAAAATACAAATGCCAATGATAGGTATTGGGGGGGCACTTCCAGTAATGATAGGCTTACAGAAAAGAGCGCCGGTGTGGATGCAAAAAACAAGCCTCGAATGGTTATTCCGCCTGATGCAGGAACCCAAAAGACTCATGAAGAGGTATTTCGTTACAAACACGGTTTTTTTATTCTTGTTCTGCCTAGAATTGGCAGCCTCTAAAAGGCCGAACATAAAAGCAACCCTTAATTAAGAAGTTCAATACCAAATACACAGCCTCGATAATAGTAAGACTGGATTGAATGGATTATAGTTGACTAAGACAATCCCAAAATGTCGACACTGCTACGTCCATTAACACTTACTTTGAGCCCAAAACGCGTTTAAATTGGCGATATTTGTTTCGACCAACTTGGAAAAGTAATATTAATCTTCTATACTTGTTAGCATATGTGATGTATCTGAATTTGCGAACTGTATTCAATCCAGTAATTGTCTGTTCAGCATTAATTACTAAGGATCACAAGAAACTTGCTCAACGTATTATATGAAAAATCACTACCCGGGAGTTCTTCCAAAGGCCCATTTATGGATAGATGTGCTGCTATTGAATATCTCTTTTTTTTCAGCCTATGTTTTTCGGTTTGATAAGGCTGCTGAGATTTTTCAAAATCATTATGTAAACCTGCTGCTTGTTGCCAACCTGGTTTGGATATTGATCATCCTTACCTTGGAAACCTACAAAATTTCCCGTCTTTCTTATCATTTCAATAATCAGTTAGGCAAATTCTTCAAAGCATTAGGTGTCCACGCTTCCATCATGATGGCTTTTTTTTACCTGTTCAAACAAGGTGAAGAGTATAGCCGCTATCAATTTTTGATGACGTATTGTCTTTTTTGCTTTTTGTCAATTTTGGTTAGGGGAGCAGCTGTTGTTTCTTTGAAACTTTACAGGCAGGCTGGATACAACTTCAATCGTTTCGCTATCGTGGGAAGAGGTGATCTCGCCAAGTTAATTCGTGAATTTTACTCGGAGCGCAAAGAGCTCGGATACAAGTATTACGGTATGTTTGAACTGAGTGACCTCCATCAAGTAAATGGAATAGAGGCTCTAATTAAGGAAAAACAGCTGGATTATCTTTACTGCTGCCTTAATGAGATAAATGATGATCAGGTACGCGAAATAATTAAAATAGGAGAAAGACACAAAACTCAAATAAGGCTGGTTCCGGATTTTCGCGGTTTTATGACAAATATGGCTACTATCGAGTATCATGATATGTATCCGATTATCCAGGTCAATACTAAACCGTTTTCAAGTTTCAATGAACAAACTGCGAAGAGGGCTTTCGATCTGGTGTTCTCTGTTGTGGTAATGATATTGGGAGCTCCCATATTTTTACTTGTTTTTCTTGCCATCAAAATCACGTCTCCAGGTCCGGTATTTTTTAAACAGAAACGTTCGGGGAGATGGGGTGAAATGTTTGACATCTACAAATTCCGCAGTATGCATGTGGATGCCGATAAAATGGGACTACAACATTCGAAAGGTGACGATGATCCAAGAATAACTCCGATCGGACGTTTTCTTCGCAAATCACGATTAGACGAGTTGCCACAGTTTATCAATGTACTAAAGGGAGAAATGTCTGTCGTAGGCCCTCGTCCGTTATTTAAATATGATGTAGAGATGCTCATGGAAGCTGAGCCTCATGAATTTCAACGCCTATTAACAGTTAAGCCCGGAATTACTTCCATCGGGCAGATTAATGTGGGTTATGCAGACACGATGGCGAAGAATGTAGAGCGTTTGAAGTATGATCTGCAATACTTAAAGTCTTACAGTATTGTCAATGACGTTCAACTTATTTTCAGAACATTGCAGGTTATGATTTTAGGTCGGGGTCAATAACGATTTCACATTTTTTCTTAGAATCCTAGTCACATTTCCTTTGCTTTTCCTCTGTGTTACTTATTTGCAAAAGCCTGATACCGGAGTTCTGTAATTAGGCTTTTCGTTTAAACAAACAAAACATCATCTTACAAATAAAGTAGAACATGACAAAGCTCTCCCATAAATTCGGGTATAATATCAATGCCTTGCGCCATTGCTGTTCTCGGAGTGATATTTTTCCACTTTAGCATTCCATATTTTGAGGGTGGCTTTGCAGTGATTGATATTTTTTTGTAATTTCTGGATATCTGATGAGCCGGATAATGATCGTTGGGATTGAGTTCGGCCACTCTTCAATTTGGAATATCTATGCGAGGCGGGTTTAGCGTATCATCCCTGCCCTTAGTTTTTTGATACTAAGTCCTTTTTATAATATGTTTCTTTGTACATCTCCCAGTCGACTATCAGGCCGTTTAGCATTTTTGGTTGAGGACATAGTAAAAACGCGTTACAGCAGGGTTATTGCAATTGCGGGATATGCAACTATTTTCTGTTGCTTTAATCTGCTTGATGAAAATCTTCCATGGCCTGGAACCTACACATTACTGGCTGATTTAGGAACTTTTCTGATAATTTGCGTGAATATCAATAGCTTTAAGCTACTTAGGAATGAAGCAGTTCTATATTTGCGGAAGGTCTCCTAACCCCTTTATTTATGGCACTGGCCCCGTGTATGTAATAGCAGTATACCTTGGCGTAGAGACAGGCCTGGTGTCTTCAATAGGTTTGATAATTACGTCATTAATAGCTGCATCGATATCATTCAGTTATACCATCGCATTTTCCTCAATAGCCGCAAGAGAAGCTGAGTATGGAAAAATATTAAGAGGCAAATACAAAGATGATAAAGCCCGGCAAATTAGTAACACTCTGATGGCTGTCTTAAAATCTCACTATACTGGATTTTATTTAAATTGTTTATATTCGAGTGACATTTCCAATCCTCCCCAGATCTTTACCTTCAGTTAAGTTTAATACCTCTTCTTAAACCGACGAAGCGTTTGGCAGAGGTAATTGAGGAGGAATGTGATGGTCGGCAACATTTTTCAGCAGGTGGCCAGTAGCAGGTAGGGAATGAGTTTCTAAAAAGCCGGTCTGTGAAGGAGTACTTAGCATTGATTAATAACGGTTAACTGTAGGAATCACCAAGTAATGGCCATAGTACCCCATGAACTCTATCTAAAACATTTTGTGTAGTTGAAAGTTGCGAACCGCTGTTTCCGAAAATTAAAATACTATGCATTTACCTCCTCCTCTATCATGAAGTACCTTTCTACAAAGCTTTTCAAGGGAAAGTTTATCCCTTTAGTTTACCTCTGCATACTTGTTGTGCAATTCATTTTACATAGGTATATAATCATCTATCCTTCACTTGTGTTTCCTGGCTTCACAGGTGCACCCAAAATTGACAAGGAAGCAATTATACCCGTTGTTAACCTTTATGCTATTTCAGGCAATGGACAGCGCATGAAGTTGGACAAAAAAGACTTCTTTTCAAATTTATATTACAAACACGTAAACTACTTCCTTAACGTCATCCTAGAAAATGAAAAGAATTATAAAAACAATCCCAAATTATATTCAAGGAGGAGAGATTTTATTTATTTTGCACAACGCCAGTTGCGTTTAATGGATCCTTCGAAAGAATTCAAGGTCCTACTAATTGAAAAGGGTGATATGACTTATAATACAATTGAAGATAAAATGAAACCAGAACTAACAAATGTAAAAAGCGTATTCATATCCCTACCATGACGAAGCTACTGCCGTACGCACAGAATTCCTATTATATTAATGCTCATTACTTAGGATTAACTAGGGTTTTGTATTGTGTAGTGATTATCTCGTTTATTGGCCTCCCATCTTATACTTGGCTTGGAGGAGCGTTAGACTATTTTTTTTCTCCCCCAACTGCAAGCCTAGCTAGAATTTTTCATGGCTTTCCAGGATACCCTTTCTTTTATGCTCTTACACTACTTAATGTAATTTTCTTTTTTCTCATGTTTCTTGGCTTTCACGCTCGCTGGACATCATTACTATTCTCGTTAACATCGATTTTAGGTCACAATTTCTGGTATTCTTTTGGGAAGATTGACCACTTACTGCTATGGATTATCGCGCCAATATTCTTAGGCTTTGCTGGATGGGGAGACCACTTTTCTGTTGAAAGTCTGTCTAAACGACCTCCTAAATTGACTGACCATAATTCTCAACATAATAATTCGCTATTAATCTTTCTGTTGGCGATGACAATAGGATTTTCAATGTTTACGGCTGGTGTTCAGAAGCTGCTAAGCGGATGGCCGAACTGGCATTCAGAAGCTGTGAGGTTTCATTTGATAAAGAATTATTTTTCACTAGACCGGGAAGAATTGTTATCAAGTTGGTTTCTACACATTCACAATCATATCTTATGGAAAGTAATGGATTATTCTGCATTACTACTTGAACTAGGATTTTTGTTTAGCATCATCCATGTCCGGATATTCAGGTCCTTTATTGCAGTTGCAGTAGTATTTCATTTCATAGTTTTACTAATGTATAATATCCCATTTTATTCCAATATAATCGCTTATATGATCTTTACTGATTGGGAAATATTAGATCCGAGAGCCAAGATACCAAGACTGATTGACAATGTTAAAGCCTATAACAGTGTAATTAAAATAGTAGTTATGATATCACTTGTATTTTTTTGTTACTGGTGTGTCTTTTTAATTAATCATGCTGGAAGCCTGTCCCTGCCAGGTTTTTTTGAATCCGTCTTCAATGCATTCGACATCTCGGATGGCTACAAATTTTCCCTGTATCTTTTATTTTTATCCTCAATGGTATTTTTGATTCTTATGTGCTTCTTCAAAGTTAGGAGAAAATATTCTTCAAGAGAAGTGCCTACTTAAATGTAACATCTGAATCAAAGATAAGCGTTCGTTCACGTAAGCTTACACCTCATTCAGCATCAATGTTCGATGGCCTCACTAAAAAGGAAGGCGAGTTTATAGCCTGGTAGCCGATGAGGTTGCAATGCAGATATCACGGCAAATTCATATCACGTCAAAGTCGAGCAGGATTCGAAGAGATGAAAGTGAATTTGCCATGATGTGCGCTAGTTTATCTGATTTCAAAAATGAGACTATTTTGTAAACCATTGCTTTGGAAGTGCAATATGGTGTTTCTTCGTGTTGTCGAAATCTAAATGATGTGGGAATTTGGTTTGCCTAATCCGTTTAGTAAATCTGTCATTACGCAAGAAGGTAAACTCAGCGATGGGTGGAATTTCTACATTCAATCTTGTGACTATTTCAAAGCAGTTATTGGGGTGAATGTGTACACATGTGTGAGTCTGCATAATTTTACTAATTACCTCATTTGCCAGGTTGAAAAATTCCGGATTCCAAAATTTATGCAAATTATGAAGCTCGATGACTATAATCCTGCAACGTTTCAACAGTTTGTCGGATGCAGCGGCAAGGGTTAGATACTCATTTCCTTCAATATCCATTTGCAGCAGGAGCTCTGTTTCCGTTTTATCGTAGAAATCATTTACCCAGCTATCCAATGAAATTAATTCATCATTATTAGTACAACCGACATGTTTTTTCAAAAAGTGATATTTGCTGGCATCCAGCGAGAGTTTTGGAGCGTCGACAGATTTATCGGCAAGGAAAAGCTGCATTCCCATTTTGAAACAGTCCATCTCGAATTCACTAACCACCGCAACGCCGGGTGAAAAACACGCATCAATTCCTTCCAAGTCGTCGGGAACCAAGTATCCACCATCACCATTGGCGCCAATTCTGACTAAATTTATCCCTGGATCATAGGGATGCAATCGTTCAATTAGTTGTAAAACCCTTGCCCTAGAAGTTTGATCGATAATTATCTTTCCACGGTCTTCCAATAACCATTTCTTCATTTGTGATTTTAATCTTTTCATGTATCAGTGATTAAATGTTATATAATTTTTGCAGCCTTATATAGTTCCAATGTGGATAATGCTGGTCTTACGCCCTGCTTTCATGTTCCTTCATTATTATCCATTCTAACTGGATTGATTCAGCGACTGGATCACATTTCCTCCCTCGGTAGCTCAATTCTTCTGCATTTAGAGCGGTTAACCATATCTAAAAACTTTCCTGATTCGTATTGAGCCATGTAGGCACCTAAATGTTGAGAAAGGCCTTATACCCCGAATAGAATTCCAAATAGTAAAGGTAAGTCTTGGGAGAAGTAATTCTACTTGCCACGTCTTCATGTTTGTAGTTTTCTACTTGCCATGCACATGCAAAACATCGCTTCGCGATCTATGGAGGCCCTTCCGAAATTTTAAGAAAAAACTCAGGGTAACAGAAATTGAATTATGGACAAGAGACACTCGAAAACAAATAGACTTGGGTAATAAACCTAGATAAATTTTAAGGACTTCACAAGTTTAAATTAACACCTGTTTCCCAACTTCGGGAGCCTGAAAGTAAAGCACCTAGCAAATTAATGCTAAGTGCTTTACTTTCAGGCTCCCGAAGTTGAGTTCGTTGTCTGGACCATACATAGTGAACATCCAGGCCATCAATGGAAAAATGGTAGCCAAAAAGGTATTTATTCGTAAATGATTTTGTCGTGATAAGCTGTTCCCTACCTTTGCCAAAACGTTATTTAACACCTAATGAAAATATTAGTTCTCGGTGCCTCCGGCCAGTTAGGAAGTTGTTTAAAAAAAGTAGCTACTGAAAGAAATATAACAGATATCTCGTTCCCCTCGGAAGAAGCTGGCAATATCTTAAATCCACACCTACTCGGTATTTTGTTCACCGAAGAGAAACCTTCATTTGTGATTAACTGTGCAGCTTATACTGCGGTTGATAAGGCCGAGGACGAGCAGGATATCTGCAGAAGGGTGAACCGGGATGGTGCTGCCTTCATTGCGGAGGCTTGTGCTAAGCACAGTGCTATTTTGATACACATTTCCACCGACTTTGTTTTTAAGGGCAACGTTCCGCGACTACTGACAGAGCTTGACCCGACGGATCCGGAAAATATTTACGGCTTGACTAAACTGGAAGGTGAGGTTGCAGTAGCCAATATCTTGCCTCAACACTTTATCATTCGAACCAGCTGGCTATATTCCGAGTATGGAAATAATTTCGTAAAAACAATGCTTCGTCTTGGGAGAGAGAGGGAACAGCTCGGTGTGATTGTTGACCAAGTGGGATCACCTACTTATGCAATTGATCTGGCGGGAGCTATTCTGGATATCATTGAATCCGGTAGCAATGCGTACGGGATTTATCATTATAGCAATGAAGGCGTCACATCATGGTATGATTTCGCGAAAGCCGTCTTTGATATCAGCGTCACGCAGATTAAATTAAATCCTGTGAAGACATCGGAGTATGTGACCAAGGCGGTGCGCCCTGCTTATTCTGTTATGGATAAATCGAAGATTAAAGCCACATTTAATATTGCTATCCCTTATTGGCGGGACAGTCTGAAGATTTGTATTGATCGGCTTTCAGTTGTTGCGGAGTAGGCAGATCTACTAAAATGCCAGATCCTTCCGGAAAGCCAACATCACTCCAACTGCATTTTCAAACAATTTGCCATTATCGACGGAAACGGCGGCTTTTATGGTAGAGCCGCCAAGCCATTTTACAGGCTGAGCTACGGCGAGTATACCTGAGAATTGGTAGGCCCTATTCTCAAAAGCCTGATCATAAGTTCCTTGGTTACTGGAATAGGATAATTTCGTAGTCCAGGTTGCTGAACTCAACTTGCCCTGCACGCCTGCATGAAGAACCCACACCCGGTTATTATTGGTAAAAAAGTCAGCATACCTTGGCCAGGTATTTTCGGTGCCTGCGGTAATAAAGGGAGTTCCTATTCCTCTACCGTAATAAGACCAGCCGTCCCTGACTTGACCGTTATTGAAATAGTCATCCTTTCCCCGAATCCCATTTCCGTCTGTAACAGTGCTTCCTCCCTGGCTCTTTGTATATAGCAGCTCCAATGTCAGCCTGTTCAAAGTGAAGTTCCTTGCATCAATAGGTTTAAATGTAAACGTGATGCCATTTAGCCCGTCCTTCACATTATTAAGATAAAATAAGGAGCCATCCTCAACAAGATTTTGTCGGTAAAAGAGGATGTTAACCGATCTCAGATTCAATTCCAAACCTCCGTCTAAGCTGGCTACATGATTTCCTATTCGATTCCCGTTGTCAAAACTTGAGGCGCCCTGGACTTTGCCATTTGGTTTGAAACCACTTACAACGTACCAATAATTACCAATTCCGCCAGGCATCCGGCCGTTTTCTGTGAAGTATGGACTCTTCCCACCCCACTGAACAGCATGGTTGAATCCGCCGTGCAGCTGAACCTTCCCATTTGGCTTTCCAATCCGAACAAATAATGCTTTGTTGTGAAATTTTAGTTCGCTGGTGACGGGACGGTTTTTGTCCATATAGCCATCAGAATAAAAACCTTTGAAGTATAAGAAATTCTTAATCAGGCGGGTGTAATTCTCAAACCCAAGCTGAATCTTGGGGATTGGTAAGGCGTTACCCGACCACATATAGGCTCCCGTTCCCAATTCGTGATCGTTAAAGCCCACATATTGCTTGCGGCGACCGACGGTCAATTGGAAACCTTTGAATGCAATGCCTGCATAAAGCTGGGGCGCAAGCAATTTGCTATGCTCGCTGAGGTTACCCACAAGATCAACGCCATAAGCAACAGACCAGCCGCGAGAAGAAGTATCCTTTGAAAGTTGGCGCCTGCCTTCGAAGCCGGCGCGAAGGCTTAATATTTGCCCTGACGTAGGAACCGTTCCCCATTGATTGGCGTGCAACCAGAAAGGGGTACGTGATGCGCTGGACCCGTAACCTGCTAATTCGACCCAGGCATTTTTATAAGTTTTGTTTTGAAGCGTATCTTCTTGCTGGAAGGAATCCGCAAAACCGGAAAAGATTGATAAACCAAAGAAAATGAAGGTATAACAAAATTTGATTAGCAAGTTAGATATGCCGTTTTTGCCAGAGGTCATTAATATATTGGGATGTTTAACGTTGAGGAAATTTTTTATCCGCAAAAGTTAAGAAATAAATCGCTAACCTCGATCAACAGGTTAGTGGCTTACCTTAAAATCATATGTGCCCGATCCTGCCTTTACAATTACATATCCCTGCTCGCTGCCCGTCACTTTCAGTTCTTTGCTTGCCGAAAGGTTTTTGTTACCAAGCTGAATTTTAGCAACAGAATCGGCAGGTACATATATATGTGCCAATGTATTGATCGGCACCGTAACTTTGAAGGTGAGCTTGCTCTCATTCGTGCTCCATTCGGAGACTATTTGTCCATTGACGGTGTGAAGGGAAGCTTTTAATTTACCAATACCTTCCTTACTCATTCCTTTGGGTGCAATTTCGGGCCTGATCCTGAATTCCGCGAAGCCCGGGGTTATTGCCTGTATTCCTGCCGCATTCCCGAACATCCATTCGCACACCGCCCCAAATGCGTAGTGGCTGAATGAGTTCATGGCTGCATTGTACTTGAAGCCATCTTCCTTGGTGAAGCTGTCCCAACGTTCCCAGATCGTGGTGGAACCATTTTCGACCTCAAATCCCCAGGAAGGGAATTCTTTGCTTAAAAATAGTTGATAAGCGAGATCTGAATGGCCTGTTGCCGATAAAGCGGGTAGAAGTGGCTTTGCACCCAGGAAACCGGTTCCAAGTTTGTTCCCATTTTCTTTGAGAAGCGCTGCAAGGAAGTTACCTGCCTGTGCCATGTCTGCCGGTTTTATTATTTGCATGTAAATCGCATTGGCATAGGTGGTTTGCGTGTGGCCTGTAAATCCCAGCGCACCATCCACATAACCTGCACCGTTTCCGTAGGCTTTTTCGTCACATTTAAACCTTCCTTCTCCGTCGGTATAATGCTCCAAAACAGCTTTTCTAACGGCGGCGGCAGTATCTGCGAAGCGCTTTTTATCTTTTTCGTTGCCAATTGCATCGGCCATTTCTGTCATTAAATCCGCACAATAGGCATAGTAGAAGGAAGCCAGTAGATCGGGTGGAGTTTTCTTGCCAAATGAAAGCCAGTCGCCAAAGCCTCCTTTCGGATCAATGTCGTCGAATGCGCCTTCCTTAAATACAAAACCACCTTTGCTTCTCTTTTCCAGAAAGTCCATAAAGCGGACCATATGTGTCCATCCTTCGCTGATCATCCGGGTGTCGGCATATGCGCGGTAGATCTGGTATGGACAAATGATCCCTGCTTCCATCCAGCCTGGCGAAAAGGTATCTGTTTTACGCAAATTAGGCCTCGGCGCGTACAATGGATAGGCACCGTTTTCATACTGGCCATCATTCAGGTCGACTACCCATTTTGTGAAAAATGAGGCAACATCACGGTTGAAAGTGGCCGATTTTGCATATACCTGCGCGTCTCCCGTCCAACCCACGCGCTCGTCCCGTTGCGGGCAGTCGGTAGGAATGTCGATGTAATTAGCCCTTTGCGTCCAGTCAATGTTGCTATAAAGCTGATTGACCATCGCATTATCAGTTTCGAATGAGCCTACTTTGGGCGTGTCCGATCCGAGCACTAAGCCAGTCAGCGTTTCCGGGTCCGCTTTGCCAGACAATCCTTTTACTTCTACGTACTGAAATCCGTGAAAAGTGAATTTTGGCTCCCAAGTTTCTCCGGCCGGATCGCCTTTTAGGATGTAAGTATCTGTCGCCCTGGCCATTCTCAGGTTTTCAGTCATCAAACGTCCATCGGGATGGAGTTTTTCACCAAATCTTAACCGAATGGTATCCCCTGCCCTCTCCTTTACTTTGAGCCGGACTATTCCAGCAAAGTTTTGCCCGAAATCAAAAATGGTAGAACCGTCAGGTCTGGCAGTGATAGCTTTTACATTAAGTGTCTGTGTTACTTTCACAGGAGGACCGGGATAACCCTGAATCTTACGGTCGGCTTTATCTGCAAATACCTCCACATTTTTCCAGCTCTTGTCATCAAATCCTACCTTATCCCAATTCTGGTGTTCTAATCTTGCGTCGTAGGTTTCGCCATTCAAAAGATCAGATTCCAGTAATGCGCCCTGATTGGCTTTCCAGCTCTGATCGGTACTGAATGTTTCCGAGGTTCCGTCGGCATATTGAATCTCAATCTGTGCCTTCAAAACAGGTACTTTTCCATAGAATGCCCTGACCACAGGATTTTGAACTAACAGTGAGTACCCGAGATAGCCCGCATACCAGCCATATGACAATTGCGAAGCCAATGCATTCACGCCGCTTTTGAGCGTCCCGGTAATGTCATAAGTCTGATAATAGACACGTTTGTCGTAATCCGTCCAGCCGGGAGTGAGATAGGCATCACCCGCTTTTTGACCATTAACTTTAAATTCATACAAACCCAAAGCCGTCACATATAACCTGGCTTTTTTTAATCCTTTTTTTACAAAAATCTCCTTCCTCAAATATGGCGCTGGCGGCAAATGATAGGTTTTGCCTTTACCCAAATGATCCAGATCGAGACCTATCCATTGTCCTTTCCACTCGGATGTGGAAAGCAATCCCATTTCCCAGGTTGAAACCTCGCTCCACGCACCCACAACGCCATTTTTATCCCAACTCCTTACTTTCCAATAGCATATGTCACGGGATTTGAGTGGCTTACCATTGTAAACGATCTGGTAAGTTGGACGCCCGCCTACCTTTCCTGAATTCCAAAGATTTGCGTCTCGCTCGGTCAGGTCATCACGGGATGATGCTACGAGTATCTGATATGCGGTCTGAACCTGATTGCGTTCATCCGATGCCAGCTCCCAGCTCAATCTTGGGTTGGTAACATCTGTAACAGGATTCTCTTTGTATTCACATCGCAGATATCTGGCTGTCAGGCCGACGGCTTTTGATTCAAAAGCACCAATACAAAAAAGGATAAGCAAAAAATGAGGTTTCATTAAAGGCGGAATGTTAGGTTAACGTAAGACTTTCACTCCTTTTGGCGCGTCAATCGTCGATTTCACGCTACCATCGGCTTGTTTTTCATGTCTTATCTTAACAATCCCAAGCGGCGTCGGGTAAGTGCCCTCCGCCCAGGTGAGGTCGCCCAAATTGGGCTGGATCCGGATTGTTTTGCAGCCTGGCTCCAATACGCTTACGCCCAAAACATGTTCGGTGAGCCAGGAAGTGGGCCCGGAAGCCCAGCCGTGGCAGAGGCTGTGGCGAAGGTTTTTATAACAATAAGCACCAAAATCGCCGTGAATGTCGTCTTTTCCATCAGGTACCAGTTCATCAATCGGCGCGGCATTTTTTGTCCAGGCGAGATCAAAGTCTTCCCAGAACGTGGTTGCCCCCATATCCAGCATTCCACCCCAATAATTTCGAATGCAGTTCAATGCGCCGGTATAATCTTTTGCCTTCGCTTTGGCCTGCAACATATAGTATCCGTAAAATGTCGAGAAATTTTCACAATCGCCTTTGGCAAGCACCTCGGTATTGGCTTGTTCGGCAGGTATTAATCCGGCCAATGCCAAAAGGGCGGCGGCTTGTTTGGAACCATTGACTTCCGGAACGTACAATTTCAACTGGGTCGCGGTTGCCTTGCATTTGGTTGCCTGTGCAGGTTCGTCAAGAATGGTGCAAAGTTCGGCACCTGCTTCCAATGTCATCACCATCATGGCGTGAAGTCCGGCATGGATGCCTTTGGGGTTTTCGCTGGAAGGCCAGTCCAGAAAACGGGTTCCGTCCAGGTTCTCCTTGTTGTCTTTTGTTTTTGCGATCAAAAGGTCCAGCAGGGCTACCAGATATTTTTGCTGCTTCCTAAGGTATTCAAGATCTCCCTGGTTTCTATAAAGATCACGGTGGATCAAAACCCACCACATGGAGTAAGCGCTGATCCCATTCATCCAGCCGGGCAATGGGGTAATGTCGCGTGCCTGGTCCAGACTTTTAGCAACTACTTCATTTTTACCAAAAACGGTATTGATCGTCATCACCTCCGGATGCATATCCCCTACCCACACCAGCCGGTCGCGTTTGATGCCATCCCACAGATATTCCTGCATGTTGAGGTGCACCGTATATGCGCCAGTGTTCCAGATCTGGTTTAACCTTTCGTCATTGCTTTTGAATGATCCCAGGTACGGAATATCTCTGTATTCAAAAATAGCCCGCACTTCTTTTAATTGTAATTCTCGGTTTGGATCGATCAGGTCAATTCTTGCGAAACGGAAACCTGAATTCCCTACCTGCATGACGCCGAGCCAGGGAACTTCCACAACGAAATCCCGCATGGCGTGGTCATTGGTTGCACCCTGAATGGTATCAATGTCGGACATCGCCTCACTCACCGATTCCCCAAACCGAATCCTGACGTGTATAGGCTTCTGGTTAGAAGGCTGGTCGGTTACGAGCTGTATTCCGCCTTGTATTTCTTTTCCAAAATCAAACAGAATGCCTGGCTTTTCCTGCTCATTGCTGATCAGTTTGCAAAAGTTCTTGTGGACTAAATCCGCCTGCCCGGTTCCCTTCTTCAAAAGGTTTTGTGCGTCGACAACACTGGTCGATGTCTTGTCCGATGTCCAGACGATGCGTCTGGGCGTTAGGTATTGCCGGACACGCGAATCCTTCTGGCTTTCGAAACTTTTATCGAATATGGGTGGAAGTTGCTGTGAATAAACGTATTGGCTTAGCATACCAAACAGACAACACAGGATCGTAAAGTTCTTTTTCACAACAGAAAGTTTAAATTCATTGTAATATTCCCGGAAAATAAATAATTATTGACTAGCTAACTAGCCTGTTGTATCCTGTTTGGAACGAGAAACAGAAGTTCGGCATTCCGCGCGCCAGCTATGCTAAAAGAATGGAAAAACCGTTCTAATTTTGCTTGTGGTACAATACCCACAAACTTTTGAACCTCTGATAAATACTGCTCACGCCATGGAATTGAATGAAAATAACCCGCCGGACAGCGACGGGCTTTCGGAAGATAGCATTTCCCGCGACGGGCTTCCGCCTTTTGTCAGCACCTGGAAGCAACTATATATTGTAATGATAGGCACGCTCGCTCTGCTGATCATCCTCTTCTATTTATTCATGACCCACTTTCAATGAACTATCTTGATTGGATTGTACTCTCACTAACCTTAATTTTTGTTGTTTCTTACGGTATCTACCGCAGCCGTGAAAAGCAATCCATGGATTCCTTTTTGCTTGCGGGAAAATCAATGCCGTGGTACCATGTGACCTTGTCGCTGATGGCTACCCAGGCCAGTGCGATCACTTTTTTATCCGCTCCCGGCCAGGCTTATACGGACGGAATGCGGTTTGTGCAGTTCTATTTTGGTCTGCCGCTGGCGATGGTGGTACTCTGCATCACATTTGTTCCCAAATTCAGCCAGCTAAAAGTCTTTACGGCCTATGAATTTCTGGAAGGCCGGTTCGACCTTCGTACCCGCGCCCTTACCTCTTTCCTGTTTCTCTTGCAGCGCGGACTTTCAACCGGTTTGTCGATCTATGCACCTTCTCTAATCTTATCCGCAATTCTCGGTTGGGACATTACCTGGACAAATATCATATCAGGTGGAATTGTAATGCTTTACACCATTTCAGGGGGCTCGCAGGCGGTTTCGCATACGCATTTGCAACAAATGGCGATTATTACGGTGAGTATGGTCGTGGCTGGCGTCATGGTCGTCAAATTCCTTCCCGAAGAAGTTTCATTTACCGACGCACTGCATGTAGCAGGCAAGATGGGCAAGGTCAATCTTATTGATTTCACTTTTGATTTAAATAACAGATATAATGTATGGTCTGGATTGATCGGTGGATTTTTCCTGCAACTCTCCTACTTTGGTACGGACCAATCGCAGGTTGGCCGGTTTATGACGGGCAGTTCACCAGGTCAAAGCAAGTTGGGTCTGGCTATGAATGGGTTACTAAAAATCCCGATGCAATTCCTGATCCTTTTAGTAGGTGTACTGGTTTTTGCATTCTACCAGTTTACAGCGCCGCCTTTATTTTTTAACCAAACGGTTGTTGATAAAATTAAAACCACCCAATACGCTTCGGAATACAATGCGCTTGAAAGCCAGCACAACCAGATCCAGGCAACAAAACGGCCGCAAGTCCTTGCATTGACCGATGCATTAAAAAGAGGGGACGAAAAAGCGATAGAAAATTCCCGCAATACTTTGGCAAAAATGGAGGCGAGCGTGGGCAAGGTAAGGACGGATGCACAAACGTTGCTTTCGAAGGCGAATGGAGGTGATACCAATGATGTTAACTACATTTTTTTGCGGTTTGTAATTGACTATCTGCCCGTCGGGATGGTCGGTTTACTGATTGCCGTTATTTTACTTGCGTCAATGGGCTCAGTGGCATCTGCCTATAATTCGCTTGCCTCTTGCACGGTGGTGGACATTTATAAACGAATGGTCCGCAAAGACAATGATTCCCATGATTATGTCGCTGCATCGCGTTGGGCCACTTTTTTTTGGGGCGTTTTCTGCATTTTTGTGGCGCAGTATGCGTCCCGGCTGGGCAGTATGATTGAGGCTGTTAACATTCTCGGCTCTCTTTTTTATGGGGTTATCCTTGGCATTTTCCTCGTCGCCTTTTATTTCAAGAACATCAATAGCAGGGCTGTTTTCTGGGGCAGCATCATCGGGGAAATATTCGTGGTGACCAGTTACATCCTCGATCTTACCGCATTTCTCTGGCTTAATTTAATCGGCTGCACACTGGTGATCGCTTTCGCATGGTGCATTGAAAAAATCTGGCCTCAAACAGGTGTCACGCCCAAATCTGCTTAGGGTATCTGTCAAACCGGTATAATTCCGCTCTAAAATTTAACATTTCGAAGAGACAGCATCATTATTTGCTTTTTTTAGGCTATCCTTTGAAACTATTCCGGCTTTTAAATCCTTAATAAACACAATCGGGGAACCGGGAGTGTGGCACTTGCTACATATTGTCACCGATTGTTACAAAACGTTTCGTCAGATATCATTTCTCTATCCAAACATTTTACTTGCATGAAGTATTGGTCAAAGCCACAGAAGATAATGCGTTTGGCATTTGGCTCGGCATTCCTGTTAATGAATTGTATTTCCCCCATTTTTGCACAGGTTATTCAAGAAAGCACAAAGGAGGCGCCCGTACTGGAACAGGCAACATTGCCGGAAGTAGTGGCTTATGCGATTAAAAACCAGCCGGTGATCCAGCAATCGTTAATAGATGAGCGCATTACCGAAAATCAGATCCGAAGCAAACTCGCCGATTGGTACCCCCAAATCAATTTCAATTACAACCTCCAACACAATTTTATCGTACAAACCAGCATTATCGCAGGCAATCCGGTTAAACTAGGTGTGAGTAACATTTCGGCGGCACAGTTTACATTGTCGCAGCAAATTTTTAATAAAGATGTGCTGCTAGCCAACAAGACCAGGAATAATGTTCAATTGGCGGCCAGCCAAAATACGGCCAATAACAAAACCGATCTGGCGGTGAATGTTTCAAAAGCTTTTTATGATGTGTTGGCCACTACCCAGCAAATTGACGTTGCTGGCGAAGATATAGTTAGGTTGGAAAGGAGTTTGAGGGATGCGGAAAATCAGTACAAATCGGGTGTTGCAGATAAGATTGATTTTAAGCGTGCGACGATTTCTCTCAATAATACCAAGGCCAATAAGAAGAGTAACGAGGAAGTATTGAAGGCAAAATTGGAATATCTTAAATATTTGATGGGTTATCCGATCGATAAGTCATTGAATATTAGCTACGATACATTGCAAATGGAACGGGAAATTTCCCTGGATACATTGCAGATTGTGGACTTGAATGCCAGAATCGAATATCAGATCCTTACCACCCAGAAAAAATTGCTGGAAGCTAATCTTCAATACAATAAATGGAGCTACTTGCCGAATATTTCACTTAACGGTGCCTACAACCTCAATTTCCAGAACAATCAGTTTGCAGAACTTTACAATAAAAATTACCCCAACTCTTTTGGCTTATTGACGCTTTCTCTCCCTCTTTATCAGGGCGGAAAAAGGAAAGCAAACACACGTCAGGCTGAATTGTTGGTTAAGCGACTCGACTGGGATATAAAAGGATTGCAAAACAATGTGAATTCTGAATATGCCTCGTCGCTTGCCAATTATAAAGGATACCTGACCAATTTATTGGCGCAAAAGGAAAACGTAGACCTTGCCCGCGAGGTGTATGATGTGATCCAGCTCCAATACAAATCCGGGATTAAGACTTACCTGGAAGTAGTAACTTCCGAAACGGATCTGCGACTGGCAAGAATCAACTATTATAATGCATTGTATCAGGTACTTGCAAGCAAGATAGATGTACAAAAAGCGCTCGGCCAGCTTAACTATCAATAACCTCCTGTTTACCCATTGCTAAATCGAAAATACCCTGATAATATGGTTTCCAATAAAATGAAATATTACACGGCTGCTTTGTCCCTTTTGACCCTGTTCTCCTGCGGGAAAAAAGAACAGCAGCAGCCCGCGCAACCTCAGGCTGTACAGGTAACCCTAACGGAAGTAACCACTTCGGAAGCCTCTTACTATGATGAATATCCAGGCACGGTAGTCCCGCTGAATGAAATTGAACTTCGTCCGCAGGTAACTGGCTTCATTACGGGCATTCATTTTAAGGATGGTGCCAGGGTACGAAAAGGTCAGTTATTGTATTCCATTGACGCTCAGCTTTATAACGCTAATTATGATCAGGCTGTAGCAAGTCTGAATGTACAGGAAGCGAATGTGTCCAAAGCCCAGAAAGATGCAGACCGGTATCATGAATTGGAAAAAAATGATGCGGTAGCAAAACAGTTGGTAGACAATGCTGACGCCGCTTTGGAAGTCGCAAAAAGGCAGTCTGACGCGGCTAAGGCAAACATTAAAGCAGTGGAGACGAGCGTCCGCTATACCAGAGTTCAGGCACCATTTGACGGGGTTATTGGCATTTCAGCGGTTAAGGTAGGCGCAGCAGTTTCAGCTGGGCAAACGATATTGAATACCGTTTCCACTGATAATCAGCTTGCCGTGGATTTTAATGTAGATCAGAAAGAAATTTACAGGTTTACTAATCTGATGAAAGGCCAGAAACCGGCTGATTCAACATTCACATTGAAATTTGGGAACGACATTTACCCTGCGAGCGGCAAAATTGCTTTCCTCGACAGGGCCGTTGATACGCAAACAGGTAGTATTAAAGCACGCCTTATTTTCCCAAATAAAACCAATCAGCTGCGCGCAGGTATGAGCGGCACCGTTCGTGTGCTGAGCAATTCAAAAGGCAAATCGGTATTGATTCCTTACAAAGCGGTGACCGAACAATTAGGTGAATATTTTGTATACGTGGCGGGCGACAGCAGCAAGGTTACTCAGCGTAGAATCGTGCTGGGCACAGCTATCGGACCCAATGTCATTGTAAAAGAAGGACTTAAAGGAGGTGAGAAAATTGCCGTTGAAGGGGTTCAGAATTTAAGGGAAGGGGCTGTTATCCAAGAAGGTAAATAGTTTTCACTCCTTTCTACTATTAAAAATTAGCAAAAATGATTGCAGATATTTTTATAAAAAGGCCGGTTACAGCCATCGTCGCGTCGGTTGTATTGGTCTTGGTTGGCTTAATATCACTTACCACGTTGCCCATCGCGCAATATCCGGATGTCACCCCGCCTACCGTATCCGTTACCGGCAACTTTACGGGCGCGGATGCCCAAACGGTGGAGCAGACGACCACCACGCCGATTGAAACGCAGATCAATGGTGTTCCGGGCATGACTTATATGTCCAGCAACAGTACCAGCAGCGGGCAAAGCAGCATTAACGTGACTTTCGACGTGGGTACAGATGTGAACATTGCGGCGCTTGACGTGCAGAACCGGGTAAGTGTTGCAGAGCCTACCCTGCCCGATGTTGTGAAAAGATTGGGACTTACGGTTCGTAAACGTCAGCCCAGCATTATGCTTGCCCTTGCGTTGTACTCTCCAAATGGCACGCACGATGCTCAGTTCATTGGTAACTACGCTAATATTTATATAAAGGATGCGATCCAGCGGGTAAAGGGAGTTGGTGACATTATTTCCCGCGCCGATGACTTTGGTATGCGGATTTGGTTAGATCCGGAAAAACTGGCTAACCTTCGAATGACACCTGCTGACATTACCGCATCCCTGGCAGAGCAAAATTTACAGATTGCAGCGGGTACGGTCGGTGGAAATCCTCAGCCCAATACACAGAGTTTTGAGTACAGCGTATTGACTAACAGCCGGTTAAACACCAAGGCGCAGTTTGAAGATATCATTGTGCGATCCAGCCCGCAGGAAGGCAGCATTGTTTATTTAAGGGATGTTGCACGGGTAGAGCTTGGAAAGTTTGATTATGGCGTAAATGCGTTTGTTTCCGGAAAACCCGCCGCTTTTGTTTTGATTTACCAGGCTCCCGGTGCCAATGCCCTCGACACTTACGAAGGCGTGATCAGTGCTTTGGAAAATATGAAAAAGACTTTTCCAAAGGACATTGATTACGTAATTCCCACGGAGACGGCTACCGTTGTAAAGGTTTCTATTGAAGAAGTATTGAAAACTTTTGCGGAAGCGATGGTGCTTGTCGTGATCGTGGTATTTATGTTTCTACAGAACTGGCGCGCAACATTGATCCCGATTCTTGCCATCCCCGTTTCACTGATCGGTACATTCATTTTCTTTATTCCGTTTGGCTTTACAATCAACACATTAACCCTGTTTGCCTTCGTTCTCGCAATCGGTATTGTGGTGGATGATGCGATTGTAGTGGTAGAAGCGGTACAGCATTATATTGATGAAAAGAAAATGTCACCCAGGGATGCGACCGTGCAGGCTATGAAGGATATTTCCGGCCCAGTTATCGCCATTGCGCTTATTCTGGCTGCGGTATTCGTTCCGGTAAGCTTTGTTCCAGGAATTGTAGGCCGTCTGTATCAGCAATTTGCTATTACCATTGCAGTATCGGTATTACTTTCTGCTTTTGTAGCGCTTTCGTTAACTCCTGCCTTATGCACCATTATGCTGAAACCTTCGAAAGGCGAAGGAGAGAGGAGAAACTGGCTCGAAAAGTTCTTTGAAGGCTTTAACAGGTGGTTTGACCGGGTTTCCCGCGGTTACACCAGAGGCGTTGCGAAATGGATCAAGGCCACTCCGCTGGTACTTGTCATGATGGTTTGCCTGTTTGTAGGTTTATTCTTTTTATTTAAAAACAAACCATCCGGATTTATTCCTGTGGAAGATGAAGGAAGGCTTTTTGTTACCTATGAAATGCCGGAAGCTGCTTCGACGACGCGCAACATTGCGATGATCAAAGATATCATGCAAAGAGTTTCTTCCATTCCGGAGGTGAGGGTTGTGGGTGGTTTGGCAGGATTGAATATTGTAAGTTTTTCCAATAAATCCAATGTTGGGACGATGTTCGTGAACTTAAAACCCTGGGCCGACCGGGAAGGGTCTGAACACCACGTGCAAGCAGTCATTAAAGAAATCCAGAAGCGTACCGCTAACATTAAGGAAGCAAGGATACTTGCCATAGCTCCTCCTGCTATTCCAGGACTTGGTGCTACCTCGGGTTTCACTTTCCAATTACAGCAATCGACAAGTTCGGACAACATTCAACAGTTTGAAACAGTGGTACGTGGTTTTCTTGGGGCTGTTAACAAGCGGCCGGAAATTGCGATGGCCTATACCTTTTTCAATGCGCGCACCCCAAGTTATCAGCTTGATGTGGACAGGGATAAAACCAAGAAACTGGGTGTGCAGGTCTCTGACGTGTTTAGTTCGCTTTCAACATTATTAGGTAGCAGTTATGTGAACGATTTCAACCTTTACGGGCGAAATTTCCGAGTAATGGTGCAGGCGGACAGCAGCTATAGATCTTCTTTGGATAAAATTCAAAAATTCTATGTGCGCAATCGTGAAGGGAATATGATACCGCTTAGTGCTTTGGTTACTTCCAAAGTTGTGGAAAACCCGGCGTTAATCTCTCACTACAATATTTATCGTTCAGTTGAGATCAACGGAACGCCAAAACCAGGATTTAGTAGCGGCCAGGCCATCGCAGCACTTCGCGAAGTTGCGCGGACATTGCCCGCAGGTTATAGCTACGAATTCTCGGGTATGAGTAGTGAAGAAATCAAAGCCGGCGATAGCACCACGACAATCTTTGCGATCTCTATTGTATTTGTGTTCCTTTTCCTCGCCGCGCTTTACGAGAGCTGGTCCATTCCATTCTCGGTTCTTTTTGCTGTACCTATCGGTGCTTTCGGATCTATCCTTACACTTACATTGCTCCCGAATCTTTCAAATAACATTTATGCTCAAATTGGGTTGATCACATTGATTGGTTTGGCTGCAAAAAATGCAATCCTGATCGTCGAGTTCGCCAAAGAGCGTGTGGATGGTGGTATGGAGTTGGTCAAAGCTACACTTGAAGCGGTACAACTGCGTTTGAGACCTATCATTATGACCTCTCTGGCCTTTATCCTGGGCGTATTGCCGCTGGCATTTGCAAGTGGCGCCGCGGCCGAATCACGGAAGACAATTGGCTGGACGGTGTTTGGCGGTATGCTCGCTGCAACGTCTCTTGCCATTTTTGTAGTACCCGTTCTGTTTGTCGCCATTGAAAAAATAGCACTGGGTAAAAAGCACGTCCAAGAGAAAAAAGATCCGGATAGTCCGGGACAGCAGGTTCTGGCCTGAAATAAGATAGTGTCCAAGCGGAGCCTGTTCTGAAATCAGGCTCCGCTTTTTTAATTAGCTTTTGAAACAAATAATTGATCTGAGATCATGTATGTAAAACAAGTGTTTTCGGTATGGAGACTTTTAAAAGGGATCTGGGCTGGGGTATTGGCAGTAACTGCTTATGCCACATTGGTTTTCTACCTTTTTAGCTATCAACAATGGCACTTCCTTTCTTTTCCTATTTCTATTATTACCATTCTCGGAACAGCCCTTTCCTTATTGCTTGGTTTCCGGACTAACTCTGCTTATGACCGATGGTGGGAAGCCCGCAAATCATGGGGAGAGATAGTAAATGACAGCCGTACGCTGGTCAGGCAATCAAAAGCATTTGTTTCTGCGCCAGAGGAGGAAAAGGACGCTATTATCTCAAATATTGCTCATTTGCAGATTGCCTGGTGTTACGCCCTGACGAATTCGCTGCGGAAAGATCCTGTATTGGTCTACGCCGATCTACACCTTAACAGCGAAGAACATAATTATGCTGCTGCCCAGGATAACATTCCGAATGCCATCCTTAATCTCATCCAATTCAAAATGGCTGATTTGCATCGGGGAGGCAAAATTGAAACATTGTTGTATCAGAACATTGATCAGACGATACAGCGGCTTTGTGACTCAATGGGAAAGTGTGAGAGGATTAAGAATACGATTTTCCCGACTCAGTACAGCTTTTTTGTTCTTTTGGTGATATTCATTTTCACACTAATCTTGCCGATGGGACTTGTTGAAAGTATAGGCAGAATTGCAATTCCTATCACCTTCATCATTTCGTTCCTCTTTTTCTATGTGGAATGGATCGCTTACATTCTGCAAAATCCGTTTGAAAACAGCCCGAACGACATCCCTATGACCTCCTTATCCCGCAGCATTGAGATCAATCTTTTGCAATTGATCGAAGCAGATAAAATTCCCGAAAAAATTCTACCAAAAAACGGGGTGATTATGTAAAAAAGAAAAGACTGCCCGTATTTCGGACAGCCTTCATTTTAATTCTTAGTGAGCAATTTATTCAACCTTGACGGTTGTATAATATAGTTCAAGTTTTACACCTGGATCGCTACTTTTCTGATCGCCAATCACAAGTCTGTTAAGCCCGTTGGTAAACTCAGTATCTGCTGAAGGATAAGTTGTGGATGGCCTGTTACTGCCTGAATTGAAAGCCGAAGTTCGCAATAGTAATCCACCAACGTCGCCTGTTTCACTCGTAAGTAATTCTGTAACATAGGAACTTAGATCTAGCAGATAATACTGCTTGTTGTTAATCACGTCAACGGTATAATTAGCTGAAATTGCAACAGGCTGTTGGGTTGAAAGATTGGTCAGTGCAAGTGGAAAACCGTCACCACCCAGATAAAACTCATTATTCTTGTTGCATCTGAAAACGTAAATTTGCGGCGGTGCTTTTAACTGGTCCGTCACCGAAAACTGCTTGGGCGTGATCCTGAGAAACGCCCGGTTAGCCACACTGTACTTGGTAAATCTCAGGTTTCTTACCGACGGCAAATCTATACGGGTCATGATCCCTAGGCCAGCCTGGATAAAGGACATATTGCCCGTTTGAGCGGAAGGTATAGCCACTCTCTGATTCGCAGGCAATTTGGCAACAATGGTGCCACTTCTATCAGCCAGAATTTGATTGTAGGAAGCACTAGACCTGAATACACTGGAATCCTTTTTGACGCCATCCACATCGGGAATCCGGTAGTGAAGCTGCAGGTATACGAGGTCGGATCTGAAACCAATAACCGCTCCATTGTCCGAAGCACCGCCTTTTATTAGAATCCCCTTGACAAGATTAATCCAATCTTCATTGGATGTGATGAGGTTGGTTTTTCCCCTTTCAAAGATATCCTTGCCCAAGACATCCGAAAGCTTGATTATAAGTCTTTTTGTGGTTCTCGGCGTAGGATTTATTTTTACTTTTCCCAAAGGAGTTTCTTCAAAGGCCGTGGAATTGGTGTTATAATATGCATCCTTATCGAGAATATCGGCTAAAACCTTATGAACGGAGAGGTTTAATTGCTTGGTGGTGTCCCCGTAAGTATAATTGTCATAAGTGAGTGAGAGTACAAGTGAATCATATTCAGCAGCTACGGGAACAGTGATAGCTGTTTGAGTCGTCGGCTGAAAAAAAGATGCCGTCTGAATCTTACCGAAATAGGGATCTATATATCTGCCCACCAACAATCTGGAAGGGGCGCCTGTAAAGGATGAGTCAGTAAGTACGGTTGAAAGCTGAACGGTTGCAGTATCAGAAAACAAAACAGCAAAATCATCCGGATTGGGCTGGACCAGCGATTTGATCTGATCGCCCCATTCACAGGCCATCATTGAAAACGAAACCCAAATGATAAACAGAAGTTTAGAAGCTGTTGAGAATCCTTTAGAGGAATAAGAGAAAAATTTCATTTAGAGCAATAACAGTAAAAAGTGCAAAATTATCATATGTGTACTTAAATACAACATGGAATGGAACAATTAGACAAATAGAAATCAGAAAGTAGCTTGCAACAGATTCTCAAGAGTGGACGTAAAGCTTGTCAGAGGCTTTCAATGGGATACGCAGGGGTCAACAAAAAAGTGGCAAACCATTTGAGAAACGTAAAATAGCCGCCACTATTTCAAGTCAGTAAGGTTAAAAGCAACTTGGGGTTACAACTCCGAAAAACAAGCAACATTGCCTTTAATTTTGCGTTAGAACTAACTGACCGGTTAAAGTTTTGGACAAAAAACATCTTATAATTTTACTTAGCAGGTTCAAGATGTTATGTTTGCAAAAATTTTCAATAAAACGCTTTGCGTTTATTGACTACTGGTCTCAACCCAAAATTGAAAATATTTTCTCTGGATTCATCTGTAACAATTAGTCAAACCATAATTTTCATGTTTAATACTTTAAGAAAAGTTTCATTAGCCATTCTAGTTGCTTCTACCACTTTTGTTCAAATAAGCTGTAATAAAGACGATCCGGAAGCGGAGAAAACAGGTAACTGGTACCGTCAGGGACTACCTAGCTTTGGCGGATCTGCAAGAACGGGTGCCGTAAGTTTTGTTATTGGTGACGTGGGATATATCGGCACAGGCTATACCAATGAGACCGTTGCGCGTGTCAAAGATTTTTGGGCTTACAATGCACAAACAAAGATATGGACGCAGGCAGCTCCGTTTCCAGGAACTGGCAGAAATGGCGCGACAGCGTTTGTCCTTGATGGAAAAGCTTATGTGGGAACGGGATATGAAGGTCCAACTTCTGTCGATAATGGTTATAAAAAGGATTTTTACCAATATGATCCTGCTGGAAACAAATGGAAAGCGGTTGCTGATTATCCGGGAACACGCCAATATGCTACTTCGTTTGTTGCCAACAACCGTGCTTACGTAGGATTGGGTTACAATGGAAGCAATTATTTCCAGGATTTCTACGAATACAACGCTGCAACGGATAAATGGTCATCAATAGCCACATTCATTGGCGGAAAGCGTAGTGGCGCCCTGTCATTCACGATTGGCGGAAAAGCATATGTTGGATTCGGAAGAAGCAATTCTGGCATTTCTACAAAAGATGTTTACAGTTTTGATCCTGCTGGCAATAGCGGCACTGGGGCATGGGTACGAATAGACTTTACGGATGACAGTGCAGAAGAAGATTTTCCGGTAAGAGCGTTTGCTACGGCACTGGTTATTAACGAAAAAGCATACGTCATTGGTGGCGAAGGAAAATCTGATGTTTGGGAATATGTTCCCGGAACAAATACCTGGACCGAGATGTCTTCCTTTGCGGATCAGAGAGGATTTGCAGCAGGGTTCACGGTTGGTAACACAGGTTATTTCGGCACTGGAAGTCCTAGCGGTTCAGGCGGTTTTGATGACTTATGGGCATTTGATCCTGCTGCGCCTGTTAATGATGACGACAATCAGTGATTAAAAGTAGCAAAATCAGTCTCCTGATTATTTGCATATTGGCCTTCGCCGTTGCGGTTTATTTTTTCCTTCCTAGCAGGACGGGAATTTCAAACGGCAACGACGAAGGCCTTTCTCAGTTCAGGGTTGAAGCATTTAAAAAAGAAACCGGCTGGGGATATCGCATTTATCAAGATACGACCGCAGTGATTGAGCAGACTAGCGTTCCAGGAGTTCCTGGAAAATCTGGTTTCGCAACTGAGGAGCTTGCTCGAAAGACCGGCCAGCTTGTGCAGAGAAAACTGGATCAGGGCATCTTCCCCCCTACCATCACAGCCAACGAACTTGACAGTCTGGGTATCAGATAGTGGGTAATCAGGCTATCCTGATTTACTGGTTGGTTTTTTGAATTTGATAAATTCCCATAATCGGGTAATGATCAGAATACTTGACTTGATTGAGCGTCTTGAAGTCGAGCATATTCAGTTGATCCGATTTGTAAAACTGGTGATCTATCCGGATAAAATAAGGGATATGGTTGAATGTGAAACCAAACCCTTCACCTTTTTCTTCAAAACCATTCCTCATGCTTTTTCTTAATCTCCCGTAAACATACCCATACGGTACCTCATTAAAATCCCCACAGATTATAACGGGATAGGGAGATTCGGCAATCCACGATTCGAGCACCTGCAATTGTTTTGAACGCTGCATGAAGCCGGTTTTCATCCTTTTAAAAGTGGTTTTGCCCTCGGCCCTAATGCCTTCCATTTCTTTCTCATGGGCCAGCTTACTCAGGTTTAGTGTCATGGAGTACAAATGCACCCCGATCATACGGACTGTATCATTCTTTATTTCAATATCGGCCTGGACAAGCCCGTTCTGAGCCTGAAAAATGGTATCTCTTGCATTAATGATCGGGTATTTGGAGAACAGAGCCAGCCCAGTATAATAATTTCTGCCTTTCCTGATCTCCTCACTATACTTCACACTGTATTTGTAACCTCCCGATCGCAATGTTTCATTTATATTAAAAAGCCTGGTTTCATCTTCATAATATTCAGGCATGCAAATAATGTCCGCGCCTAAATCCCGTACCCAGACCTTCATGGATGCAATATCTTCCTTTACCGTAGGCTCTCTCTGATCCGAATTCTTCATGAATACACGCGTGTTATAGCTCAAAACAGAAAATGAATGGTCAGCAGTCGCACTGGTATTAGGTTTTCTATTGATAGAGAAAGTCCTTGAAGCGAATATACCGCCAAGAGCGAGAAGCGTGATCGGCAAAAGCGCCTTTTTTCTATCTATCACAAACCAGATCAGTACCGACAAAATATGCACAATGATCACGGCAGGAAAAGACATCATCATGAAACCTGCCAACCAGCCGTCAGATGGTATCCAAAGGATTAGCGCGTAAACGATCACCGTATAAAAAGCAAAACATTTATATAAAAACCACAAAAAGTTCTTTAATCCTTGCATCGACTGTCTAAATCCGTTTTATTTCCTAAAAATAGGTGATGGAAGTCAAACAGGAAGACTTTTCCTGGTTTGTACATGTGATAAAATAGTTTTACCTTTGCATCCGATTCTAGATTGATTGATTGATTGAGGGGGCTTTAATCCCCTTTTTTATTTGCAGTAGGCCTTACATGACATTAAAGGAACACTTAGAAGTTTTACTGAATCCGCTTCTTGAAGATGGCAATTGCTTTTTGATTGACATTGTCATGAAGCCTTCCAAAGTAAGTCAGAAAATAACAATCCTTGTTGATAGTGATGAAGGGATTACCATCCAGCAATGCACATCTATCAGCAGAAGACTTGCCAAGCAACTTGAAGAATTGGAATTGATTACCGAGGCTTACACGCTGGAAGTATCTTCGCCAGGATTGGATCAGCCGCTCATTCTCCCCCGTCAATATCAAAAGAATGTGGGAAGGAATTTGAAGCTGACTCTTAAAAACGGTGAGATTTTACAAGGCACTTTAACGAATGCAAACGATAGCCAAATAACTCTTCAGTTGCCTTTACCAAAAAAGAAATCCAAAGTTCCCGTTGAAGATAGTTCGTTGATTCGCACCGTGGAATTGGCTGATATTGCAAAGGCAATGATCGAGATTTCTTTTAAATAGTTTGCGAAACGGATTTACCTGACCCGTTTGTAATCAATTATATAATATGTATAACTTAGTATCAGCAAATATTCTTTACACAAGCAATGGATAGCGGAATATTAATTGAGTCATTCGCGGAGTTTGCAAGCTCTAAAAACATCGATCGTCCAACTATGATCAGTGTTTTGGAAGAAGTGTTTCGGACAATGATTCGCAAAAAATACGGTACAGACGACAATTTTGACGTGATCATCAACCCGGAGAGCGGCGACCTTGAAATGTGGCGCACTCGGGAGATTGTTGACGATAACTCCGAAGACATCTGGGACTATAATAAAATTCCATTGGCTGAGGCGCGTAAAATTCAGGGTGACTTTGAAGTTGGGGAAGAGGTTGCGGAAGAAGTGAAACTCGTGGAATTTGGCCGCAGACTTGTTCAGACTGCACGCCAGACGCTGATCCAGAAAATTAAGGACATGGAAAAAGAAATCATGTTCGAAAAATATAAAGATCAGGTTGGAGAAATGATAACCGGTGAGGTTTATCAAACTCTAAGACACGAGGTGATTATTATTGACAGTGAAGGAAATGAACTTTCCCTCCCACGCACCGAGCAGATTTCGAAAGATCGTTTCCGCAAAGGGGAATCGGTGAAATCTATCATCCACAAAGTTGAAATGAATAATGGTTCACCAAAAATAACGCTTTCTAGAACTTCCCCTCTTTTCCTGGAAAGGCTCTTTGAAGTTGAAATTCCTGAGATATATGATGGAATTATTTCGGTAAGACGTGTTGTTCGTGAGCCAGGGGAACGTGCAAAAGTGGCCGTAGAATCTTACGACGACAGAATTGATCCGGTAGGAGCTTGTGTTGGGATGAAAGGTTCCCGCATTCACTCCATCGTACGCGAACTTGGAAATGAAAATATCGATGTTATTAATTACACAGATAACCTTGAACTGTTAATCAGCCGGGCTCTGAGCCCTGCCAAAGTAAGTTCAATGCAAATTGACCGTGAAGCAAAACGCGTTTCCGTTTTCCTAAAACCAGATCAGGTTTCTTTGGCCATCGGAAAAGGCGGGCAGAATATTAAGCTTGCTGGTAAGTTGGTTGGAATGGAAATTGATGTGTTCAGGGATATTGAAGAGCAGAATGACGAAGATGTGGATCTTACAGAATTCTCTGATGAAATTGATGAATGGATTATCAGTGAACTCCACAAAATTGGTTTAGATACAGCGAAAAGCGTACTAGCACTCAATAAAGAAGAGCTTGTCAGAAGAACCGATTTGGAAGAAGCAACGGTAGACGAGGTCATGGAAATTCTTCGAAAAGAATTTGAATAAAAAAATCTGGCAGGTTTACCATTTGGGCGAGCCTGCCAGCAATGCAAAACTTTTTTCTACTAATTGCTAATATGGCAGAAGATAAAATGATGCGCCTTAGCCAAGTGGCACGGATCCTGAACGTAGGAATTACTACGATCGTGGACCATCTGTCTGCTAAAGGGTATAAGGTGGAGAGTAACCCGAATACAAAGATTAATGCTGACCAAATCGAATTTCTTGCAAAAGACTTCAAATCTGATGATCTGAGATCTTCTCTTACATATAGACCCGCTGCCCCTGTTGAGGTTCCAGTCGAGATTAAAGAAGACAAAGTCAAAAGTGATGTTGATGGAATCCTTTATTTCCGCAACGCACAAAAACCTGAGGAAAAGCCGGTCGTTGAAGAACAAATGGCATCGGCAGGGCAATCTGCTTTTGAAAACCGGCTTCCCGGAATTAAAGTCATCGGAAAAATTGATCTGGATGCCAGGCGTCCTGCACCAACGCAACCAATTACACCGCAGGTAGAGGAGCCGAAAAAAGAACCTGTTGTCGAAAAGCCAGCTAGCATTGCGCCGGTTGAGGTGAAGGAAGAAGTAAAACCTGAACCAGTTCCAGTTGAGGCGACGATAGAGAAAGAACCAGAAAAAGAAGCTCCGGTAGAAGTTGTTGCAAAACCGGAACCAGTAGAAGTAAAAGCTGAAACACCTGTTAATCAAGAACCAGTTTCTCAGCCTGAACCTAGAATTGAAGCTCCGGCAATACTAAATGATATAAATACTGAGACACCGGCTGCTGTAACGGAAGCAAAAGAAGTTGCCGAAGAGGAGGTCCCTGCTGGTGAGTCTGAATTGATAGAAGCGAAGGGTGAGCAGTTGCGCGGTCTCCGGGTCGTAGGTAAAATTGAGCTGCCGTCGGATAAGATTAAGAAAAAAGATCCGGTTGCATCCAGTGATGCCTCGGCTGATAAAAAACGTCGTCGTAAAAGGAAAAGAATCCGCGACGGATCAGTGGTTGCAGGAGAAGCACGGCCTGCGACAACGACAACCCCTGAAATTGACCCGGCCACCGGCAAACCAAGGGAAACTACAACGCCTGCGGGTAACAGAACTGGAAACAGGCCTACCACTCCTGGTGGCACCACAACTACACCTGCTACTGGCACGGGAACTCCGGGTGCTGCTAAAACCGGCCCTAACAACCGTCCGGCAAGCCCAGGCAGTAATCGCAGAGGCGGTAAAAGGGAAGAAGTATCTGACAAAGAAGTCTCTGATAATATACGGGCAACAATGGCCCGTATGGGTGGTGGTAACACCAAAAATATGGCACGCGGAAAAGGAAACCGACGCCGCGACCGCGCCGATCAAAATGATCCTAATGGACTTGGAGACGAGGAAACAAAAGTACTTCGCGTAACCGAATTCGTATCTGCAAACGACCTGGCATCTTTGATGGATGTCACCGTTCAGGAAGTTATTTCGGTTTGCATGAGCATGGGTATGTTCGTATCCATTAATCAGCGTTTGGATGCCGAGGCGATCACTTTTATTGCCGATGAATTCGGCTTCGAAGTTGCCTTCATCTCGGCCGAGGAAGAAGTTCAAAATGATGTACAGGAAGAAGTTGATGACGAAGAAAGCCTAAAAGAAAGGGCTCCGATAGTTACCATCATGGGTCACGTTGACCATGGTAAAACGTCACTTCTTGATTATATCCGTCAGGAAAATGTTGCAAGTGGCGAGGCGGGTGGGATCACCCAGCACATTGGCGCTTATAGTGTAAAAACAAAAACGGGTAAGCAGGTAACGTTCCTGGATACTCCTGGTCACGAGGCTTTTACAGCGATGCGTGCTCGTGGAGCGAAGGTTACGGATGTTGTTATCATTGTGATTGCAGCTGACGACAGCGTCATGCCTCAAACACGTGAAGCGATCAATCACGCGCAGGTTGCCAATGTACCGATTGTATTTGCATTCAGTAAAGTAGATAAAGCGGGAGCTAACACCGAAAAAATCCGTGAGGAGCTTGCCAACATGAACCTTCTGGTTGAAGAATGGGGAGGTAAATACCAGACGCAGGAAATTTCATCAAAATCTGGAATGGGTATTGACGAATTGTTGGAAAAAGTTTTGCTGGAAGCTGAACTACTTGAATTAAAGGCCAATCCGGAACGTCGTGCGATAGGAACTGTTGTAGAAGCTTCTCTGGACAAAGGGCGTGGATATGTAACAACTATCCTGGTTCAGACCGGAACATTAAAATTAGGCGATGTTGTATTGGCAGGAGCGCACTTTGGCAAGGTAAAAGCAATGACTGATTACCTTGGCAAAAAGTTGAAAACAGCCGGTCCTTCCATGCCGGTTCAGTTATTAGGCTTAAACGGGGCTCCGCAAGCTGGTGACCGCTTCAATGTTTTCGAAAATGAACGAGATGCACGTGACATTGCGACCAAAAGGGAGCAAATCCAGAGAGAGCAATCCATTCGGACCCGCAAACATATTACGCTGGAAGAAATTGGCCGTCGTAAGGCAATCGGTAGTTTCCGTGAGCTGAACCTCATTGTAAAAGGAGACGTGGATGGATCTGTCGAGGCACTTTCTGACTCGTTATTGCAGCTTTCGACTTCGGAAGTTCAGGTCAACATCATTCACAAAGCGGTGGGGCAAATTTCCGAATCGGATGTTAACCTTGCCATTGCGTCTGATGCCATTATTGTAGGGTTTCAGGTACGTCCATCTTCAAATGCGAAGAAAATGGCCGAGCAGGATCAAATTGAGATCAGACATTACTCGGTTATCTACCAAGCAATTGACGAAATCAAAGACGCCATGACCGGTATGCTTGCCCCGACGATTGAAGAAATCATTACCGGAAATATTGAAATCCGCGAAGTGTTCAAAATCAGCCGTATCGGAACCATTGCAGGTTGCTATGTTACGGACGGATTTGTAAAACGGAACAATAAAATCCGCGTGGTACGCGATGGTATCGTGCTTTACACAGGCGAGATAGATTCCCTGAAACGTTACAAAGACGATGTTCAGGAAGTTAAAAACGGTTATGAATGCGGCTTAAGTGTTAAAAACTACAACGATATAGAAGTAGGTGATATCATTGAAAGCTTTGAATTCCGTGAAGTGAAGAGAACGCTTTAATAAAACTTTATATTAAAAAAGTGACCCGTATCTATTGGATGCGGGTCACTTTTGTTTAAGGTCGACAAATTAATTGGTAGGACGTAGCGGGTTCGAACCGCTGACCTCCGCCCTGTCAAGGCGGCGCTCTGAACCAGCTGAGCTAACATCCTTCGAAGACTTTTTATTAGGAAATATCCGGGATCACGATATTAGGCTAATTTTCTCTATGATCCAATTTCAGATGGTAAACCTTTCTGGAAGGAATGCGATAGAGTAAAAGCAGGCCAATAATAAAGATTACCAGCAGAGCGAGAATGCTATTGCGCATGCTGCCGGTCATTTGTTCGACTGCTCCGTAGATGAATGTTCCCAAAACAATTGCCAGCTTTTCGGTCACATCATAAAAACTAAAATAAGACGCGGTATCCGTAACGTTTTCGGGGATCAGCTTGGCGTAGGTAGACCGGGACAGTGACTGAATGCCTCCCATCACCATTCCTACCGTACAGGCGATTATATCAAATTCCCTTGCCTCCGTTGTGTGATAGGCTCCCGCACAAATTCCAATCCAGATGGCTACGCCGATCATTAATGCATAAATATTACCAATTTGACCTGATAACCAAGCAAATATGTATGACCCAGCAATGCCGACCAGTTGTATAAGCAAAACGGTGATGATGAGGCTTTGCGAGGGCAGCTTCAATTCTGTCGCTCCAAAGATTGTAGCCACATACATAACGGTACGCAGACCCATCGTGTAGATAAAAAAAGCGCTGAGAAACTTGGCCAGGTAAGGCTGTTCCTTCAATCGGCCGTACACTTTTTTTAGTTCTAGAAATCCATTAAATAACCAATTTCCATCCCTCTTTTCTTTCTTTTTACCAGCTGGTAGATAGTGGAACGGGATCTGCGCAAAAAGTATCCACCACAAGCCAACAGTCAGGAAAGAGATTCTCGCAGGGACGGATTTTTCCGTAATTCCATAAAACTGAGGAGCCAGTATCATACTGAGATTGAACAAAAGAAGCAAAACACTGCCCAAGTAACCCAGAGAAAAGCCCCGGGCGCTGTAGGCGTCAAACTTATCTTCTGTTGCGATCTCTGGTAAGTATGAATCATAGAATACAATACTTCCACTCCACCCTATCAGGCTCAAACCAAATAAGAATACAGATGGAATTAAGGTATCCTTTGTGAAAAAGTATAGGAGCATGCAGCTGATCGCTCCTGTATAGCAAAAGAATTGCATAAACCGTTTCTTCTTTCCTGTGAAATCCGCAATCGCCGTGCATAGGGGAACCAGTGAAGCCGTGATTAAAAAAGAGACAGATACGGTATAGGAAAAAAGCACCGAGCTTTTGATTTGCAATCCGAAAAAATTAGTGTCCGGAGTTCCTGAGGCGCCCAGCGCGGTGGCACTGAAATAAACCGGAAATATGCTGGATATAATGACCAGAGCATGTACTGAATTGGCCCAGTCGTACATGCACCACGCATTCACGATGGTGCGATTATTCTTTTCCATTCATTCAAATTTCCTACAAAATAAGAAAAGCGACAGATTCTATCCGCCGCTTTTCCAAAACAATATATCTTAACAATTACAATTACTTGATCACCGGTGCAAAAACCATGATTGTTTCCTGTTCTACACCACTCACTGGCATTTTACTCTTCAATCTTAGCTTACTGTTAGTTAGCTCCTCAACACCAAATTCACCAGAAAACCCAGATATTTTAATGTCCAATGTTTTATTTTCATTGGTGAGATACCAGGTACCTCCATTGATTACCTGTTTCGAATTCTGATCGATCGCCTTAGTCACATTGTTTTGCAGGAATTGAATGTCCATTACTTCCTTAATGGCCTGCGTTTGCATATTCAACTGATTCAAAGGAATGTCTTTGCCCGCCAGGTCTGTAACAGTCGACATACGCCAGGGATAGTTAATCAGTATTTTATCCTTTTCTGTCAGCGTGGGAGTTTCGTTCTTATCTTTGTCTTTGTCGCAACCTGATAGCACTATTGCAAAAAAAAGTGGGGTAAATAGCAGTAATCGTTTCATATTCGAGACATTTTATATTTCAAGGCATTTTTTGGTTCACGGAAAAGTGAAAATTACACACACTGCAAATTAACGAATTTGTCTGATCAAATCTTATGATCCACTATACTAAGATCTATTTTAAAGTATTATACAGAGCGATAACTTTATCCTGCGGTTTATATTCCAACATTTTTGCACAGGATTGTCAGCCCGGTTATGTGCTAAATCCGGTCACTGTTAACAACTCCATTGAATGGAATAAATTTCCCGAATTTTCTCTTCCTTTTAAAATCATTTACAGCGGCCCGAGGTTCGGTGACACGCAATCTCTGCCGTTGAAACACGGTTTCAGCCATATTTCCGCATTTAGCGGACCCGAGCCCAGTTCCATAAGTGCAAGGCAAAGGGCAGTTCTCTGGTATGGCGTGGCTACTTCCAGCGGAAATCAGCCCTGGGCTGATAATGTGTTACGCAGTCCGTGGGGAAATGATACCGCTGCTTATCGCAGCTTTTGGGACAATTATGCATCAACAATTTTCGAAACCGACATCATTTGCCTGGACATTGAGCGCATGCAACGCGAAGATCGGGACATTCTCGCACTTAAAAGCAATAATCAGATTCCCCAAAGCTATCGCAACTTATCCAATGCTGACTTTTTGATCGCCTACAAACGGGATATCAGGTGGTGGTATACCGAGGCCATTAACAGGCTCAGAGCCAAAGGTTTTAAGGGCACAATTACGAGTTACAGCGATGTCCCTATCCGCAATACCTGGCTCAATATCACCTCTAACAGCTGGCAGGACTGGACGACAAACCTTGCCCGTACGCATTATCTGACGCAGGATAATGCAGGCAAAGTCGGAGGCAGTTACTACAATTCGCTGGACTTCCTATCCCCTTCACCTTATTACTATTACGGCTACGATCATCCGATTGGCAAGGACTATTTGTCTTATTTACTTTTTAATATCGAGTCAAATATTGCTTGGAGCGACAAGCCCGTCATTCCATTTGTCTGGATGCGCGTGCATGATAGTTATGATCCTAAAACGCCGCTTATTACGCCATTCATGGCTGAGGCAACGGCAATTTTCCCGTTCTTTTCCGGGGCAAAGGGGTTGTGGTTATGGGAGAATCCGTTCCTCCCGAGCGACCGCCAGGAAAACTACGCTCCATATGAATATTTTATCAAAGGCCTTTACAGACTTTCGTTATTTAAAGATATGTTCGAAGGCGTTTACCAACTGGTCATTCCCGAGTCCGCGCGGGACCTAATGGAAAAGCAAACGCCGGTTTGGAGGGGTGTTGTAAAAGGAAATGATATTTTAATTGCAGCGCAAAACCCTTATGCTGCTGATAATCAGACAACCGATATTGTTGTGTCCCATCAAAATTGGTCAAAGAGCATCTCATTAAAAGGCAAAGAAATCTTCCTATGCAAATTCGATTTAAACGATGTAGTCGCTTCGACTCAGCCCATTTTGTCGGATGCATATGTTTACCCCTACCTGCTCAGGACAGATATGAATGTTGTTCTAACGACCGCAAATGGAATTTCAGATATTGCCCTTTCCATCCTGAATACCAAAGGACAATCGGTTTTTGAAAAAAACTTCAAATCTATTTCTAGCGAGTATAAGGAAACTGTCGCGCTTCCTGGTATGCCTTCTGGTATATATTTTGTCAGGTTCACAAGCAAATCAAAGACAATCGTCAAAAAAGTGGTGGTTGTTCAATAATATATCCCACTTTTTATGAACCGTCTTAGCCAGCAAACAAGCCCATATTTACTTCAGCACGCCCATAATCCTGTGGACTGGTATCCCTGGGGAGATGAAGCCCTTCAAAAAGCGAAAGACGAAAACAAACCTATTTTAGTAAGCATTGGCTATTCTGCGTGCCACTGGTGCCATGTAATGGAGCGTGAATGCTTCGAAAAAGAACCAATTGCTGCGGTAATGAACGATTTTTTCGTATGTATTAAGGTCGATCGTGAGGAAAGGCCGGATGTCGACGCTGTTTATATGGATGCGGTACAGGCCATGGGTGTACGTGGAGGTTGGCCTCTGAATGTTTTTCTGCTTCCCGATTCAAAACCTTTTTACGGCGTAACCTATTTGCCTGCTCAAAACTGGGTTCAATTATTGACAAGCATTAACAACGCCTATCAGAATCATTACGACGAGCTGGCCAACTCCGCTGAGGGGTTCGTTCAGAATATGGTTATTTCTGAAAGTGCAAAATTTGGTCTCACAGAGTCTGCAAGCGAATACAACTTGGCAGATTTAGATTTGATGTTTGAATCGCTGCAACAAAATTTCGATACACAAAAAGGAGGAATGGACAGGGCGCCCAAATTTCCGATGCCATCTATTTATAAATTTCTGCTCCGCTACTACGACATTAGCCAGAATCCGGAAGCGTTAGCGCATCTTGAACTGTCGTTAAACCGAATTGCATTGGGCGGGATCTACGACCATGTTGGAGGCGGCTGGGCGCGGTACTCGGTTGATGATGAATGGTTTATCCCGCATTTTGAAAAAATGTTATATGATAATGCGCAGCTGCTGAGCACTTATGCTGAAGCCTACGCATTAAGCAAAAACCCACTTTATGCCGACAGAATAAAAAAGACAATCAACTGGCTGCGGCAGGAAATGCTAAGTACAGACAATGGATTTTATTCTGCGCTTGACGCTGACAGCGAAGGAGTTGAAGGCAAATTTTACATATGGACCGAGCAGGAATTAAAGGAAACTTTGGCCGAGGATTTCGAATGGTTTTCCAAAATCTACCGTATTTCGAAAAAAGGGAATTGGGAGGATGGATACAATCATCTGCATCTCACCGACTTTGTAGAAAGTGTAGCAGGAAGCCAAGGCGTCATGGCTGAGGAATTTTCGGAGCGCTATCAGCATGCATTGGACAAACTGGCTCAAAAAAGAACTGAAAGAATCCGTCCAGGCTTGGACGACAAAATTCTTGCTTCTTGGAACGGGCTTATGATCAAAGGATTATGTGATTGCTACCGTTCCCTCGGTGACGAATCCATCCGCGATCTGGCGATTGCAACGGGTCGCTTTATTTCTGATGGAATGACCATGGATGGTAAATTATTACATAGCTATAAAAACGGAGTTGCAACAATAACAGGATTTCTTGAAGATTACGCTGCCATTATCCAGGGATACCTTGCACTTTACCAAATCACTTTCGATGAATTTTGGATAAAAAATGCTCAATTACTGGCCGATTACACCATAACCAGTTTTTATGATCAGTCTGAGGGTTTTTTCAATTTCACCGATATGCACGCCGAAGCGCTGATTGCTAGAAAGAAAGAGCTTTTCGACAATGTTATCCCAGGATCCAATTCCATCATGGCCGAGAATCTTTACCTGCTTGGCACAATGCTGGATAGGGAAGATTACGGCAAAATAGCGGATAAAATGCTTTCCAAAATGAGCAAATTAATATTGGGAGAAGTTCAATGGGTGACAAACTGGGCCGCATTATATTGCCTGCGAGCGGTTCCTACCGTTGAAATTGCGATAGTAGGAGAAGACGCGGATGCCATTCGCAAAGATTTTGACCGCTTTTTCATCCCCAATAAAATAGTAATGGGCACTGCCACTTCGTCTGATCTTCCATTGCTCCTAGACAAAACGGATATCAATGGAAAAACTGCCATATACATCTGTTATGACAGAACTTGCCTGCTTCCGGTTAATAAAGTGGAAGAGGCGTTGGCACAACTCCGGTAGTTTAAAGCAATGAATAATACCTCTCTCGAATCACATTCATGTGGTGAACAGGATGACCCAAAATCACAAATCCCAATGCCAACGGCGATATTTGTGTTTGATATGCAATCCCTAAACGCACGATCATGGTCTCATCCATGTTACGGAACAATGCGATCGTGGCCAACCTTACCGTTTTAAATTCTTCCATCAAATCGTCAATCGTTCTTTGATCAGCCATGGTATTTGCGCCAAATACTTGTTCGTCGTACCCTGGCAATGTTGTCTGATCGTTTCTTGAAAACCGCAGAGCCCGGTAAGACATAATCCGCTCATTGTCTATCACATGCTGCAAAATATCCTTCACGGTCCACTTGTCCTCGGCGTAAATCTTATTGCCAAGCTCCTTTAACTTCGCCAGATCACCGTACACTGTCTCGGGCGAATATTGATTGAAAGCTTCAAAAATATCCAGATCTTCCACCAGATTAATATAGCGGTCGAAAAAAGGAGGCATTGGATTGATATCGGACTTCTTCATAAAAATTGGTATTTTTTTGCGCTGATAAAAGTAATTCAAGTGTTAAAAAAGGCTAAAACCACAAACGTTTTGTTCAAAACTTTGCCCATGAAATCCTATAAGATGTTTCAAATTTTGAACTAATATGATTACATTTGATTAGAAATCCTTTAATGCATTGAAAAACATAGTACCCATAGGTTTGTTGGTTTTATTGCTCTACAACACGTTTGGGCTAAGTTTTGCTATCCTCTTCTTTGAAAGAGACTTTCAATCGGCTTCTGTTTCCAATGGGCATGACAACTGGAAGCAAATTAAAATGTACCTCCCTTCTCTACCCTACTCTGGCGATCTGGAAGTTTCTCAGCATATAAAGGGTTTGGTTCGTCATGATGATCAATTTTACAATCCTACCGAGGTCCTTCATCAGAACGATACACTTTACGTTACACTAAAAGCCAATCAGCCCGCCCGCGATCATTTTTTTGAATTGGCCAACGCCATGCAAGCCGTGGATGCTTCTCAGACCGATCTTCCCAAAAGCCCTTTTGGAAAAATATTGAAGCAGTTGAGCAATCTGGCTACTGACTATGTCTCCGAAAGCATTTCTTTTCAGCTCACAGATTCGGTGTTTATTCCGGATCCAATTACCAAAACCGGCTTTCCGTCTGATGTAAGATATCTATCTTTTAAGGCGTTACTTGGAACTCCTCCACCTGAGCGTGCCTGATTTATTTTTTTCAAACCGGCTGTAACCGATTCAATTCTTTTGAGTAAGCTGATTTTGGTTTTTGTTCAAACCAGGATTACAGTAACTATCATTTGAGCTTTTACACAGCCCAGTATCTCTGATTTTCAATTTTTCAAAACATTGTATATGCTCTATACTTTACAAAAATGCAAGCAAAATCTGATCATTTTGGTTTTCATCCTGATCGGTTCCTTGTCCGCGGCTTTCGCCCAAATGCCGAATGATGCCATCTATATGGCGAAGAACATAGCTTGTGTCGCAGTGTCCTATACGAATAGTTCCTGGGATAAATATTGGGAAAATTCATTGCTGCGGGAAAACCTTAATATTGGTACGCATACCACCCAGAATGTGATGCCAATGCTGGCTGTAGGCATCACCAAAAACCTGAATATCATCGCCGCTGTCCCATACATCTGGACACAAACCAGTGCAGGTAACCTGAGATGGCAAAAAGGTTTTCAGGATGCTTCAGGCTGGATTAAGTACCGTTTCATCAACAAATCCGGCCTTTCCTTGAATGCAATTGTCGGCGCATCGATCCCGGTTGGCGATTACATTCCCGACTTTTTACCAATGTCAATCGGATTGCAATGCAAAACCGCGACTGCAAGATTGCTGGCGAGCTACCGTCACAAAAGCGGTGTTTACCTCACAGCATCAGGAAGTTACATTTTCAGAAGCAAGATTAACATTGACCGGGATTCGTACCAGTCAGATGGTAAACTTTATAACACCAATAGAGTCTCCGTCCCAAATGCATATGATGCGGCCGCCCGCCTGGGTTATTTAAAAAGTGGTCTTCAGGCAGAGGGATATGTGGAATATGGTGCCTGCGATGGTGGAGATTTTATCCGTAGAAATGATATGCCATTTCCCACCAATAATATGAAAACAACGTCTGTTGGATTCTATGCCAAGTATCAACCTAAAAATTTCGGACTTAACGCTCGGGCAGTTTATGTTGTAGATGGAACGAATATGGGCAAAAGCACTGCCTATTCAGCTGGCATACTATACCAGTTCCGTTTTGCGAAAGCCGAAAAAAAATAATTACATGACACATTTCATTATTAAAAATATAAATATGAAGAATCACATCAGGTTCATCTTATCCACTCTTACATTAGTGGTTGGACTGGTCACTTCTTGTACTAAAACCATTGATGAACCAACTGCCGGAATGAATAATCCGTCCAGCCTGGATGAAAATGCAGGTACCTGGAAACCGTATGTATTAACATCTTCCAGTGAAGTGGTTGTTCCCAAACCACAGGCTACGACATCGCCTTATTACACGACGGAACTCAAGAAATTAAAAGATATTGTTGACGCTGTTACGCCGATACAAAAGGAGCAGGTTAATTACTGGGCAGCCGGGGCCGTTTTTAGATGGAATGAAATCGCGCGTGAGTTGGCTGCACGTTACAACAGCCCGCCTGCATCCAAGCCGGATGGAAAGTACCCACTGCCGGATGCTGCAAATCCATTGGCTGATCCTAAGTTCCCTTTTGCTAACCCACCATATGCGGCCCGTGCGCTGGCTTATCTGAGTGTAGCGCAATATGATGCATTGGTAAGTGCCTGGAATTATAAATTTAAATACAACAGAAAAGCGCCTTCGAAGCTGGACGAATCATTGAAGTCGCTGCTGCCTGTAACGGACCTTCCATCTTATCCATCCGAAGACGCGGTAGTGGCAGAAGCTTCCTTTTTAGTTCTAAAAGCAATGTTTCCTGGCGAAGTTCCTTATCTGGAAGAAAAGCTTGCACAACATAAAAACAGCCGTCTTTGGGCCGGGATGAATGTTGAAAGTGACATTATCGCCGGTGCGGAACTTGGGAAAGCAGTTGGTGCGAAGGTGATGGCACGTGCGAAAACCGACGGAATGAGCACTGCCAATAACCAGGCAAAAACAGCCGAGATGATTGCGAATGCAAAGACAATTGGTACGACGGTACCTTGGGAAAGTCAGGAATTCCCGCCCCGTCCGCCAATGCTTCCGACTTATGGTTTGGTTACTCCCTGGAATTTCAGTAAAGAGACTGTTCCGACACTCCGTCCGGTACCGCCTCCAACTATGGGAAGTGCGGAATTTAAGAAAAACATGGACGAGTTATTGGAAATTGCCAAAAACCAGACGCGTGAACAGGCAAAAATCGCTAGTTTCTGGTCGGATGGTGTTGGTAGCTATACGCCTCCGGGCCACTGGCATAAGAGAGGTGCTAATTTGTGCCACGAGAATAATTTTAGTGAAGTAAGAACTGCCCGCACACTGGCGTTACTGGGAACAACATTACAGGATGCCGGGATCGGCTGCTGGGATACGAAATATTATTTTTACTACCCGCGCCCAAATCAGGTAAGCAAGAGGGTGAAAACTTCTGTTGGATTGCCTAATTTCCCTTCTTATCCATCCGGACATTCGACTTTTTCCGGGGCAGCCGCTGAATTGCTGGCATTTATTTTTCCTTCTGAAAAACAGAAGTTGGATGCAATGGCTGCGGAAGCTTCGGTTTCTCGTATTTACGGCCTAATCCATTATCGTTTTGATTGTGAGGCTGGCTTGTCCAGTGGTCACAAGATAGGCGAATTTGCTGTCCAAAGAGCTAAGACGGACGGGGCACAATAGACAATAGAAAGAAAGCATAAAAAAATGAAAAACGCCTCGCAAGCAAGCTGCGAAGCGTTTTTCATTTTTAGTGTGTTATTTAATTGGCTTAGTATTGGTTAATCTTTGTCCTTTTAATAATAAGTCGATCATTTTCGCGATTCGCTCGACTTTCGTTTCCTCTCGCCTGGCAGCATACACCCAATCCCGGAATTCCTTTTTTGCGCCTTCCTGCAACTTCATGAAGTTTTGATAGGCGACCGGTTCGTCTTGTAAACAATCAATTAATTCCTGCGGAATTTCCAGTAGGGAGTTGTCAACGAACAAAATGATATGAACCCAATCCCCTGCTTGCTTCCTAATTTTCTTCCTTATTTCGGCCCTCACCGGTAAAAATAAATGTCCGTTGCCCATCGGCATCAAATGGTAGTTACTGATTTCAAAGTCATCAATTTTACCTTTCACTTTGACCTGGCCAAAAGGTCCTTTTTTATCCAATGGAATTTCGGCAATCACCACATATGTCCATCCGCCTTTGGCCTGTATTTTTTCCAGCTGATATTTTTTGTCGACCAAGGGTTTGCCCACTACTTTTTTCATTCTAGGCCATTTACGGCAGGCGCCATTTCAGGCAATGTTATTAATATCAAAGGGTAGTTTTCGAATTCTCATTCCTGTTGCAGCGAAAACAGCATTGCCTAATGCAGGTGCAACCGGAGGTAAGCCAGGCTCACCTACCCCGCCAGGATTAGATCCGCTATCAATGATGTAAATTTCCATGACAGGCGTTTCTTTTAACCTTAGCACATTGTACTGATGGAAATTAGTCTGATCGCAAACGCCATTGGTGAATGTAATCCCGTCTTTGATCGCGGCGGTAATTCCCATCACAATGTTCCCTTCAGTCTGGGCTTTGACATTGTCGGGGTTAACATAGTAACCACAGTCCAGCACGGAAACCACTTTATCGATTTTAATTCCCTTATCTTTTTTTGAAACAGTAATACAACAGGCAGAAATGCTGCCAAACGAACTGAAAACAGCTAATCCTTTGCCAGTACCTTCAGGTAGCTTCTCTTCCCAATTCGCTTTTTCGGCCAGCGTTTCCAACACTTTTTTAAATCGATCGTCCGAAAGAATTGCCAATCTTGCTTTTAATGGATCTTTCTTAGCAAGATGGGCTAGCTCATCTATGAAACATTCCTGTCCCCAGCCAAAATTAGAAGCATAAACCGACCTCCACCAAACCACTGGAATGTCCGTTTTCACATGAGTCCAACTCACTTTGGAGGCGGCGCTGAATTGATATTTGTTATTTTCAGTCGCCAATTCCCCACTTAGCCAAGGATCCGCTTCGTTTTCATTCAATTGTTTAAACACTTGACCGGCTATCGATTCGCCGATGGCGTGGTGATGATATCCGGTGATCTTTCCGTTTTCCACAAAACCTTGCATATGGCTGAGCATTCCTGGGCGGTAAGGTCCTTGGGTAATATCATCTTCCCGTGTCCAGATCACTTTAACCGGTTTTTTGAGCTCCTTGGAAATGTGACAAGCTTCCAGGAGAAAATCGTGGTAAGCCTTGCGTCCAAATGCCCCTCCTAATAAGGTCACGTTGATCTTTACCTGCTCAGGCTTCAATTTCAAATAACCACAAACGTCCCTCAACGCCCAGTCCGGTCCTTGTACGGGTGCCCAGATTTCTACCGACCCGTCATCTTTTACATGCACGATTGCGTTTTCAGGCTCAATGGGTGCATGCGCTAGAAATGGGGTTTCATAATTTGCCTCAATTTTTTCCTTCGAAGCAATGTACTTGGACGAAAAGTCGCCTTTCTCTTCAAAATTGATCCCGTCCTTTTTAGCGGCTTCGTAAGTCGCTTCAAAATATTTGGCGGTATTAACAGTTTGGTCATACTGCGCATTATCCCATTTTACATTCAATGCCTTTTTACCTTTCAAAGCCGCCCACCAGTCAGTAGCAATTACTGCCACAGCATCCGACGTACGGTGCGGCATCGTCCGCTCTGTTTTCATGACCTTCAAAACACCCTTAACTTTTTTAGTCTCAGCATCATCAATTGAGAGTACTTTTCCGTGAATTCCGGGCGAGTGCAGAATACTCGCATAAACCATTCCAGGAATATCCACATCAATTCCGTAAACAGCCTTGCCAGTCACGCGGTCCGGAACATCGAGTCTTTTATTAAATTTTCCAATGATCTTAAAATCCTTCGGAGATTTTAACTTTGGTTCTTTGGGTATCTCCAATTTTGAGGCATCCTCCGCGAGTTCTCCGAATGTCAGACTTCTTCCGCTGGCCTTGTGCAGGATTTTTCCGTCTTCCGCAACACATTCCGATGCCTGGACCTCCCATCTTTTAGCGGCAGTCGTTGTAAGCATTTCTCTGGCTGCTGCTCCGGCTTTTCTAATCGGCATCCATAATTCTCTTACGGAACTGCTGCCTCCTGATGTCTGGCTCCCATATTTACCTTGTCCATCACTTTGGATGATCAGGATCTTTTCGAGTTCCACTCCTAACTCCTCTGCCAATAACGACGGAACCGCCTGGGTAGATCCCTGTCCCATATCCGGACGCGGGTTTACCAGGGTTATACTTCCATCGGTGGCAATAATGATGAAGGGATTAATTTCCAATCTCAAAACCGCAGTTGCGATCTTTTTTACGGAAGCGTCTTTTGCAAATCCCGAGATTCCCAGTGCCAGCCCGACCGAAGTTAAACCAGCTACTTTCATGAAATCCCGGCGTGAGCCATGTATATTTTCCAATGTCTTTGTAGCTAAGGATTTGTGATAACTTAAAGATTACATTTTGCCGATCCCGGATTCAGACATCTGAATTTCTTCGGCGGCCTTATGAATGGCCTTTCTGATCCGGTCGTAGGTACCGCAGCGACAAAGATTTCCGCTCATTGCAGAATCAATGTCTGCGTCCGTCGGCTTAGGTGTCGTCTTCAATAGTGCTACCGCAGACATGATCTGTCCGGACTGGCAATAACCACATTGCGGGACTTGCTCTTCAATCCATGCCTTTTGGATTATATGCATTTTACCATCGCCGATGCCTTCGATTGTGGTTATTTTGTCATTTTTCCCAATGCTCGAAACGGGCGTTTGGCAGGATCTGGCTGGCTGACCATTTAAATGAACGGTACACGCGCCGCACAATGCCATTCCGCAGCCAAATTTTGTACCTTTCAATCCAACGAAGTCCCTTACAACCCAAAGCAGGGGCATATCAGGCTCCACGTCCACCTTTACTTTTTTACCATTAACCGATAAATTGTACATGGCCATAGTTTACAATCTTAAATTTCCGGTGAATATTGTTGTTGTAAAATATCGCAAGAAAAATTCATTTTAACAACCCTATGGATATAGTATTCAGGGTTTTAAAAAAATGAGCTCGCTATATAGTAACGATAACCCTGAATCCACTAAAACTAGGCTATTTTTACCCGCAACCTGATTTTACCCTGCCGATCTGATGATTACCAATGACGCCGTAGTTCTCGGCATACTGATGATGATACTTGCCGCGATTTTCTACACAGCCTCTTTGGCAAGCGCCGGTTGGAAGCGATTCTACAACGTTATCCCGCCATTGCTTTTGTGCTATTTCATCCCGGGGGTGCTGAATTCACTGGGTATTATCAATGGCATCACATCACAACTTTATCCCGTTGTTTCCAAATACTTTCTACCGGCGTGCCTGATACTCTTCACAATTGGCATGGATTGGAAATCGCTGGCAAAATTGGGTCCGAAAGCGCTCATTGCAATGCTGGTGGGAACGGCGGGAATCATGATCGGCGGGCCAACGGCGCTATGGATCGTTGGATCAATAAGTCCGCCGACTGTTGCCGGCGAAGGAGCAGATGCGGTTTGGCGTGGTTTGGCAACCATCGCAGGAAGCTGGATCGGTGGCGGCGCGAATCAAACTGCATTGAAGGAAGTTTTCCAGCCAAGCGACCAGTTATTCTCGCAGATGGTGGCTGTGGACGTGCTGATTGCAGAACTTTGGATGGCTGTGCTTATATACGGGGCAGGAATGTCGGCAAAAATCGACAAATGGCTTGGGGCGGATAGCAGTCAGGTTGGCCAGGTCAAGGATCATCTGGATTCGGAACAATTAGGCAATGAAAAAATTCCTCTGGTGCGGGATTACATTTTTCTTGCTGCTGCAGGCTTTGGCGCAACAGGCGTTGCACACGGTCTTGCCGAAATCATCACTCCCTATTTGTCTGAAAATTTTCCGTTTCTTGCCAAATACAGCCTCACATCTTCCTTCTTCTGGGTCATATCAATTGCCACACTCATTGGAATATTGCTTTCACTGACGCCCGTTAGAAAACTGGAATATGTTGGTGCTTCGAAACTCGGTACCGTCTTTTTGTATGTGCTGGTTGCCACCATAGGAATGCAAATGGATCTTGGCGCAGTGGCTGACAATCCAGGACTTTTTGCGATTGGGCTTATCTGGATTTCGATTCATGGCATTATCCTGATCGGGGTTTGTAAGTGGCTGAAAATACCTTTTTTCTTCTTGGCGGTCGGTAGCCAGGCTAATGTGGGCGGATCTGCTTCTGCTTCGGTCGTGGCGGCATCATTCCATCCGTCCCTGGCCCCGGTTGGTGTTTTGTTAGCTATATTAGGTTATGCCATAGGTACTTACGGCGGATATTTGACTGCATTGATGATGCAGTTTATTAGCGAAGGTTTATAAAGACTTGCCAAGTCTCGTCGCATATATGGAGAATCGTTAAGTCTTTGAGACTTGGTAAGTCTAAGTCTACAAATTCAAAACCAACCCGTCGTACGCAAGATGCACATGCGGCGGGAGTTCGCTTTCAATTTCGGCGTGAAGGCCAAGTTTATGACTGATATGCGTCAAAAAAGCGTGCGGCACATTCAATTTATCAATTAAGTCTAGTGCCTGGGAAAGTGTAAAGTGGGATAAATGCGGTTCTTTTTGGAGCGTATCCAGAACAAGGATTTGAGAGCCTTTGATTTTATCCTGCTCCTGCTCTGAAATAAAGTTGGCATCCGTAACATAAGTAAAGTCACCAATTCGGTACCCATATACGGCAAGTTTATGATGCATTACTTCTATTGGCGTAAACGATACGCCATCACATTCAAAAGGCTCATTTTGAATTGGATGAAGATCAAAGGAAGGGACACCCGGGTATCGTTTCTCAGAGAAAGCGTAAGCAAATTCACTGCGGATTTGATTTAGCACTTCTTGTCGGCCATACAATGGCATATCCCTTTGCTGGATATGGTTGAAGGCGCGAATATCGTCGAGTCCGGCTGTGTGATCTTTGTGTTGATGGGTGAAAATGGCAGCGTCCAGATGCTTCACATTTGCCCGGAGCATTTGTTGCCTGAAATCGGGACCGGTATCAATGACAAAAGATTTACCTTGTTCCTGTATCCAGACGGAAGTCCTTAAACGCTTATTATGTGGGTCAGTAGAACGGCAAACGGCACATTCGCAGGCGATAACGGGTATCCCCTGCGATGTGCCGGTTCCTAAAAATGTAATCCTCATTAGGTTTATTCTGTCAAATGCGCCACCACTTCAACCAGACGGTCAAAATTCAAAGGCTTCATCAGCGCATCATCAAATCCTGCTTGTTTGAAATCTTCTTCTGAATAATTCTTGGCGTTACCGGTTATTGCTACAATCGGTGTCTTTGCCGTTTTTTCATTCGGCAATTTGCGAATGCTTTTCGCACACTCCATCCCATCCATCACAGGCATATTGATATCCAGCAAAATGATATCAAAATCTTCTTTTTCAAGGAGTTGCAAAACTTGTTCTCCATTTTTGACAGAAGTAATTTCGTAATGTTGAAATTCCAGAATCTTCCTTGCCAGATTTTGAATAACAGAACTGTCTTCAGCAATGAGTACTCGTTTTGTGTATGACATATGACGGGTCAGGTATTTTGTTTAATGATTTGCCAGGTCAATTTAGGGATATTTCAATCAACATACCCCAAAGGCCTGACGTGAAGTTTCAAAATTATCATAAAAAAGTAAATAACCATCCGATACTTTTTCAAAGCTGTCTTATCACGTAAGTTTGCAGACCTGTTACAATATATTGAACCATTATGTTTAAAAATAAACTGATCCGTTACAGCACAATCGCAATGCTAATAGCGATTCTGGCCTATTTTGTCGTCGAAAATTTCTCGGGAACGACCAGCTCTGCTGACGACGATTTGATAGCTGCTAACCCCGAACAATATAAGGCAAAAATCCGCGAAGAGCGGGAAGCGAAGGATGAACAATTCAAAACTGCAAAGGATTCTCCGATTGCAGATAAGGAGGCTTTTCATGGATTACATTACTTTGAGCCGGACTTGTCCTTTCGAATCCGGGCAAACATTACTCCTTACATGAAGGATGATAAAGAAGTGGTTATAAAATATACAGACAGCACTTCCGAAAAATATGAGAAATACGGCTATGCTAATTTTACAATCGGCGGCGAGGCTCAAAAGTTATTGTTGTTAAAAAATGAGAATGTTATTTCCGTGCTATTCAAAGACGTCACAAGCGGAAAAGAAACATATGGTGGTGGCCGTTATTTGGATTATCCCATTTCTGAAATCAAAAACAACACCATTTTACTGGATTTTAATAAAGCATATAATCCTTATTGCGTTTATCAGCCAACGTACGCCTGCCCGGTACCGCCTGAAGAAAACGTTTTAACCGTAGCAGTTCAGGCAGGCGAGCTTACAGAGGCGTCTGTGCACAAGTAGAAATTTAATGAATTATTCATTTAAATAATTGAACTACTGATTTCTAAAATATTACATTACCGTCCAAATAAAACAACAGATCATGACAACTACCGAAATTGCAGAACGCCTTGTAGAACTATGCCGCGAGAACAAATATGAGCACGCACAAAAGGAATTATATGCTGACGATGCAATCAGTATCGAACCAGAAGGATCTCCCGGAGAGGTCTGGGTACAAGGATTGGATAAGATAATTGAGAAAGGAAATCAATTTCAGGCAATGATCGAAGAGTTTCATGGCCAGGAGCTTTCCGACCCGGTTGTAGCAGGCAACTATTTCGCAATTAGCCTTACCATGGATGTCACCTTCAAAGGAATTGGAAGGTCGCCGATGGAAGAAATTTCGATATACAAAGTCGCTGATGGCAAGATTGTTAGCGAGCAATTCATCTATGATGTAGCACCCGCTCAGTAGTTTTCATTATTTTTGTAGAAAGACAGACTCTTTAATGTCTGTCTTTCTACTTTTTAAAGCATTTGCATGAAGATCTCTTATAAGTGGCTTAAAGACTTAATTGAAATCACAGAAACACCCGAAGAAATCGGTAAATTATTGACGGCGACCGGTTTGGAAGTCGAAGGAATAGAAGAAATTGAATCCATCAAAGGAGGGCTGAACGGGGTGGTAATTGGAGAAGTCCTTACTTGCGAAAAACATCCGGAAGCAGATCGTCTTAACATTACCACTGTTGATGTGGGCATTGAAACCCCACTTTCAATTGTTTGCGGAGCTCCCAATGTTGCAGCCGGACAAAAAGTAATCGTCGCTACGGTAGGCGCTGTGCTTCATCCCATTGGCAGCGATCAGCCGCTGGTTCTGAAAAGATCAAAGATACGAGGTGCTGTATCGGAAGGAATGATTTGCGCGGAAGACGAACTTGGCATTGGCACATCGCACGATGGCATCCTGGTTTTAGATACTGACTTACCCAATGGAACATCCGCCAGTGAATATTTTGGGACTTCATCTGATTATCTGATTGAAATCGGTTTGACGCCAAACCGTGCTGACGCTGCCTCCCATTTTGGTGTCGCCAGAGATTTGAAAGCCGTTTTAAATCGTCCTGTTAACCTGCCTAATGTTGACAATCCGGTTTTCACTCATAAAACTGCTGAATCAGAAGTGTGGTACATGGGATCTGATCAAGGTTCCCCAATTCAGATTGAAGTCAGAAATACAGAAGCTTGTCCCAGGTACGTTGGTCTGAGTATTTCTGGATTGACAGTTACCGAATCCCCAGCCTGGCTTAAACAGCGGCTACAAACCATCGGCATACGTTCCATCAACAACATTGTCGACGTTACCAATTATATATGTCATGAATTAGGCCAGCCTTTGCATGCTTTTGATACGAATAAAATTTTAGGAAAGAAGGTCATTGTCACGACCGTACCGTCAGATACGCCATTCTTTACATTGGATGGAATTGAGAGAAAAATTTCAGATACTGATCTGATGATCTGCAATGAAGGTACCGACGGGAATCCGGAACCCATGTGCATTGCAGGCGTTTTTGGCGGACTTACCTCCGGCGTGACGAGTGAAACGACATCTATATTTCTTGAATCAGCTTATTTCTCACCGATCTGGGTGCGCAAAACCGCCCAACGATTTGGCTTAAAAACGGACTCTTCATTCCGTTTCGAACGGGGTACCGACCCTAACATGCCGGTTTACGCATTGAAACGAGCAGCTTTGCTGATTCAGGAAGTTGCCGGAGGAACTGTGTCATCGGAAATAACCGACATATACCCGTATCCGGTTCAGGATTTCAGGGTTGAAATGAAATACCGTAACATTGACAGGCTCATTGGAAAATCGCTTGATAAGGCATTCATAAAGAGCACTCTTACCAGCCTGGATATCGCGATTGAGAATGAAACCGAAACAACATTCACTGCCATTGTCCCGCCTTACCGCGTCGACGTGCAGCGAGAAGCAGATGTGATTGAAGAAATCCTTCGCATTTATGGCTTCGGGCAGGTTGAGCTTTCCGAAGCAATGAGCTCTGATTTCCTTTCCGACTTCCCTCTTAATGATCCCGAAAAATTAAAACTGCGTGTGGCCGAATTGCTGGTCGCGAATGGATTCAATGAAATGATCAATAATTCGCTGACCAAACCCGAATATCAGACTTTAAATAGTGAAAGTTTGCTGGGTAACCCAGTCAAGATTCTTAATTATCTGAGCGAGGATCTCTCGGTAATGCGCCAGACATTGATTTTTTCGGGTCTTGAAGTAATTGCTTACAATAGCAATCGCCGCCAGCGCGATCTGAAACTTTTCGAATTTGGTAAGACCTATCATGACGTCAACGAGAAGTTTGTCGAAAAAGAAAGGCTATCCATTTTTCTGACCGGTAACTTTCAACAGGAAAGTTGGTTTGAGAAATCGCGTGATGTCGTTTTTCATGATCTTGCAGCATTAGTTAATCAGGTACTTACGGCTTTAAAAATTAAAGAAATTGAAAAGCAAGAGGCCGATAATGTTATCTTCAAATATGGCATTACAATTTTAGCTAACAAAAAACCGGTCGTTTCTTTTGGTTTGCTGCAAAATACACTGACTAAAAAGCTAGACATCAAAGCTCAGATCTTTTTCGCTGACTTTGATTGGGAATATCTGCTTCGTCAGTACAACTCCGCGGTTGAGTACAAAGAAGTTTCAAAATTTCCTGAGGTGAGAAGGGACCTTTCGGTGGTTGTGGATAAAAAAATAACCTTTGAAGAATTGCGGCAGATCGCATATAAGACAGAACGACAACTGCTTCGCTCTGTAAATGTTTTTGATGTTTACGAAGGCGCAAACCTGGACGGGAAAAAATCCTATTCAATCAGTTTCATTTTGCAGGAGGACCAGCAGACATTAACAGACAAGGTGATTGATAAATCCATGCAAAAATTAATTTCGGCATACGAACGTGAGTTTGAGGCAGTGATCCGAAAATGACGTAAGATAAATTTGCTTTGACGGAAATTTTAAGGTTCGAAAATGGAAAGGAGCATTGAACGCATTATTGAACACAAGTTATCCGACCTTGAAAAAAAAGTCGAGTTCCTAATCAACTCAAAGGAAAAATTGAGTTGGGCAAATTCAGAGCTTTTGCGGGAAAATGCGGAGCTCCGTTCGACGAATATCAAACTCAAGGAAGAAGCAAAGGAATTGAAGAAAAAACACTCTAGTTTGGAAAAAGACTTTAATAAGTCCAAAAATTTCGCTAAAATTGTCACTAGTAAGCTGACACCAACAAGCGGAATTGCCGAGTTGAAAGAGACAGTTGAAAGATCTATCCAAGAGATTGATAAGTGCATTAAGTTGCTTGAAGATACCTTATGACAAAAAGCAAAATACCTAATCCTGATGTTTCTGTCTTTATAAAACTGCTGGACAGAGGTTTCAAACTGAGCGTTCCGGCGGATCAGGAGAAATTCTACAGGGAAGGGTATGAGGTTTTCTTGCAACGTGTGCAACAGCATAAATTAAGAGGAAAAGTATACGGCGATATTGAGGCAATTGCCCTTACGTCCATTGAGTGTTTGGTAGCACTGCAAAGGAACCAGGAGCAAATGAACAATGTAATCATGGCTTTTAAGAACCGAGTTGAAAAACTGGATGAAACAGTAACCAGTGCGATTGAGAGCTAAGCGGCTATACACGTGACCTTTAATTTAGAATCTTCTTTATAGTTTTCAATATCTTCCTTTTTCGGCATTTGACGCGGGTGTAGTTTGGTAAAACCAACTATATATAACCTTAATTAAAATGTCAAATTCTCAGTTTTTCATCATCATCCTGTCTGATATCATTGCCATAGGCGTAGGTATTTTCGCAGGTAAATACATTTTCAAGAGATCTTTCGACCAAAAAGACAAAGAGGCCCAGGAAAGGGCAGCCGAAATTCTGCGTAACGCTGAGAGTGCTGCCGAAAACATCAAAAAGGACCGTATTCTTGAAGCAAAAGAAAAATACCTGCGTCTTAAGACAGAATTTGAAGAAGATGCTAATAAGAAGCGGGTCATTCTTCAGACCAATGAGCAAAAGCTGAAACAGCGCGAACAGAGTATGAACCAGACCATGGAGCAGAACAAGCGTCGCGAAAATGAACTGGAAACGCTCAAAACGAACCTTACGCAACAACTTGAAACGGCCACCAAGCGCAGGGAAGAGGCTGAAAAATCCTTACAGCAACAAGTTATTCAACTCGAAAAAATCGCAAATCTTACCGCAGATCAGGCACGCGATCAATTGGTGGACGCGCTTAAAGCGGAAGCCGATACTAGGGCAGGCTCTTATGTGAAAAGTGCAATGGAAGAAGCCCGCCTCACTGCGACAAAAGAAGCGAAGAAAATTGTGATCGAGACCATCCAGCGCACCGCAGCAGAACATGCAATCGAAAACTGCGTTTCGGTTTTCAACATCGAAAACGACGATATAAAAGGAAAGATCATTGGTAGAGAGGGCCGCAACATCCGCGCTCTGGAAGCCGCTACCGGAGTGGAGATTATCGTGGATGATACGCCGGAAGCCATTGTAATTTCCGGGTTTGATCCCGTAAGGAGAGAGATAGCCAGGCTGTCACTTCACCGACTGGTACAGGACGGTCGGATACACCCTGCAAGGATTGAAGAAGTCGTTGCAAAAACACGTAAAAACATCGATGACGAGATCGTGGAGATCGGTGAAAGGACGGTCATCGATATGGGCATACATGGTTTACATCCCGAACTGGTGAAAATGATCGGCCGCATGCGATTTAGGTCTTCTTACGGACAAAATTTGCTTCAACATTCACGTGAGGTGGCAAAACTTTGTGCTACAATGGCATCAGAACTTGGCCTTAATACTAAATTGGCCAAAAGAGCTGGACTTCTGCACGATATTGGAAAAGTATGGCCGGAAGAATCAGATCTTCCGCACGCGATCCTGGGCATGGAACTTGCTAAGAAATATAAAGAGAACCCCGAAGTGTGTAACGCAATTGGAGCTCACCATGATGAGATTGAAATGACGAGCATTTTATCCCCTATCATTCAGGTTTGCGATGCCATTTCTGGATCACGCCCGGGTGCACGCCGAGAAATGATGGAATCTTACATTCAGCGGCTTCGTGATCTGGAAAATATGGCGATGTCATTTGAAGGTGTAGAAAAATGTTATGCGATCCAGGCCGGTCGCGAATTACGCGTCATTATTGATGCAGATAATGTTTCGGATGAAAAAGCTGGTATGCTCTCATTTGATATTTCACAAAAAATCGAAAAAGAAATGCAGTATCCCGGGCAGATCAAGATTACAGTGATCCGGGAAATGCGTTCAGTTGCGTACGCGCGTTAATCCATCCAAGAATACATGATTTACTCACAGCTTAGCAGTTCCGAATTACTAAATATCCATTCGCTCGGCGAACTTAAAAAAGCAGGTTATCGGTCGCGTTCAATCAAACAGGAGTTAAGGGATAACTTAATCACTAAAATCAGAAATAAGGGAAATATCTTTCCAGGTATATGGGGTTATGAAGAGACAGTAATTCCTGATGTGGAACGTGCAATATTATCCATGCACAACATTAATTTTTTGGGTTTGCGCGGACAAGCCAAAACACGGATTGCCCGGATGATGGTAGGCTTGCTCGATGAATACATTCCCTACATAAAAGATTCAGAACTGCACGACGATCCTTTGCTGCCGCTATCCCGTTTCTCAAAAGATGCAGTTGCTGATCACGGAGACCATACAGCCATTGCCTGGCTTCACCGCGATGATCGATATACAGAGAAGTTGGCAACTCCGGATGTTTCAGTAGCTGACCTTATCGGTGATGTAGATCCGATCAAAGCCGCAACATTGAAACTTCCATATTCTGATGAAAGGGTTATCCATTTTGGCTTGATCCCACGTTCGCACCGCGGTATTTTTGTAATCAACGAACTTCCGGATCTTCAGGCGCGTATCCAGGTTGCATTATTCAACATTTTACAGGAAGGTGATATTCAGATCCGCGGGTTCAAGTTGCGGCTTCCGTTGGATATTCAGTTTGTTTTTACTGCCAATCCGGAAGATTATACCAATCGCGGCAGCATTGTAACGCCTTTAAAAGACCGTATTGAAAGCCAGATCGTAACACATTATCCCAAGACAATTGAAACTGGGAAGAAGATTACGGAACAAGAAGCTGTTGTAAAACCTGAACAGAAAAGTCTGGTGAAGGTAAATGAGCTGGTGAAGACGCTGATTGAACAAATCGCTTTTGAGGCGAGGGAAAGTGAATATGTGGACAGCAAAAGCGGGGTTTCGGCCCGACTTACCATTTCCGCTTACGAAAGCCTTTTAAGCACTGCTGAGAGGCGGGCGCTGATTAATGGCGAAAACATTACCTACGTCCGCATTTCAGACCTTTATGGTGTAGTTTCCGCCATATGTGGCAAAGTAGAGCTGGTTTACGAAGGCGAAGTCGAAGGTCCCGTCATTGTCGCGCAGAATCTGATTGGCAAGGCAATCCGCACGCAATTCCTGAATTTTTTCCCGGATCCCGAGAAGAGCAAGAAAAGCAAGATCAATCCATACGCGAAAGTAATTGAATGGTTCGGTGCTGGGAATGAAATGGAAATGCCCGGCGATATGACGGATCGCGAGTATATGGCCAGATTGAAAACAATCGACGGCCTGGACGATTTCGTGGACATGCTAAGTGCCTATTCCGATGCAGACGAAAAGTTATTCATGATGGAGTTTGCGCTGCACGGGATGGCGGAATTTTCTCTGATTGGAAAGCAATCTCTGGATCAGGGTATGAAGTTCCAGGACCTGGTAAGCAGCATGTTTTCAGGACCGGGGGATGAGGATTATGATTTTGATGAAGATGACGACGATCGGAAGCCTTTCTAAATAAAATACTTGAAAAATGCCCGGCTACACACCGGGCATTTTCTTTATGAGTACTTGAACTGCGATGTTTATAACGGCGCACCTTCATCCACTAAATTAGGCTCACTGGTATCGATCAAAGAATCGGGATCATTATTAACTTTTCCTCGAACCTTCCCTTCCAATTCATCCATTAATTCAGGATTGTCTTTTAAAAGTGCTTTTACAGCGTCACGGCCCTGACCGAGACGATTTCCTCCGTAACTGAACCAGGATCCGGCTTTTTTAATGATTTCAAGCTCAACGCCAAGGTCAATGATTTCCCCTACTTTGGAAATTCCTTCACCATACATGATATCAAACTCTACTACTTTAAATGGTGGTGCGACTTTGTTTTTAACAACTTTCACACGGGTACGGTTACCTAATATCTGATCTGCACTTTCCTTGATCTGCCCTACGCGGCGAATATCCAGGCGAACAGATGCATAATATTTCAATGCATTACCACCGGTTGTTGTTTCGGGGTTACCGAACATTACACCGATTTTTTCGCGCAGCTGGTTAATAAAAATACAGCAGCAGCCGGTTTTATTGATCACACCTGTAAGCTTACGAAGCGCCTGGGACATTAAGCGAGCCTGTAAGCCCATTTTGCTATCTCCCATTTCTCCCTCAAGCTCTGCGCGCGGCACCAATGCAGCGACGGAGTCGATAACGATGATGTCAACGGCACCACTGCTGATCAAATGTTCAGCGATCTCCAATGCCTGCTCACCGCTATCCGGTTGAGAAATCAACAGGTTACTCGTATCAATACCTAATTTTTCTGCATAAGACCGGTCAAAAGCATGTTCCGCGTCGATGAATGCTGCCAGCCCGCCCTTTTTCTGAGCTTCGGCGATGCAATGCATGGATAAAGTGGTTTTACCAGATGATTCCGGACCATATATTTCCACTACCCTCCCACGCGGTACCCCACCTACCCCAAGTGCCAGATCCAGACCCAAAGATCCTGTTGAGATCACCGGGATATCTAACACTTTACTGTCGCTGAGACGCATTACAGTTCCTTTTCCATAAGTTTTGTCAAGCTTCTCCAGTGTGGTCTGCAGTGCTTTTAATTTGTTGTCTTTATCCGTGTTCGGTTGTGCCATAAAATGGTTACAAAAAATTTAGTTTGTACATAAAAAAGCGGCTTTTGCTTATCAAAAACCGCTGAAATCGGGTCTTTACTATGTTGTAAAAATATCGAATTTTGCTCAGAATTACAACCTGTTTTTCTTTTAAAAATATAATTTCAGGAGCAATTGCAGCCTGATTTGCTGACTTTGCCGAAAATTGAAATTATCAATTACCAAGCTGCCCATCTCAGTTATTTATCGGCGTTTTAGGCGCAATTTTAAGCTCATAAAACGAGTCACTTTTTCCGAGATATTGATCAGCTTCTCGCAGTGACCATTTCTCTTTTAACACTTCATATATGTTTTTGTAAGCATCATAAGGAATGGGTTCAAAGGCAATGTGATTAGGTAGGAGCATTTTGGTTAGCTTGTTAATTTTCAATGCTCTCAAAACCCTTCCGATTGAAATGAATGAACATAGCACGAGAAGCAAGAACAACATAAAACGCATGATTGATTTGGTTACCACATTTCGGGATTGCAAATTGGAGCGGTGCGCAAATGACTGAAACACGTACATCCCAATCATCAATAAATATGGCATAAGTCCTCTGAACAAAAGATCATTCACTTTACCAATGCGATAAACCGGGAAAATCAATAAAAAGGTAATTAGCAAATAAAATGGAAAGGGCGGCAGAAGGTTTTCCGACTTACTTCTGAAATATCGGTAGGATAGAAGAAAAATGATGAAGTTGATTCCAATATTGATCACGTACTCCGCAATCCTGCCCGTGAGACTATAAGGAAATTGCCAGACAAAACCAGAAATTGGGGCCATTTTGTGGGATACCAGGAAAAGTAAGACCGGGATAGCAGCAAGAATCGGCAAGATTACCTTCCTGCCCATGAATTGTTGATTAAATTGACATCCATCCAGCACCCACTGGCGCAAAATGACAACTCCGCAAAAGAGGCCCATTGCAAATGCAGGAAATACAGCCCACCAGAAGATTAGTACAACCGGAAAAACAATCAACTCGTTTTTAACTCGGTTTTTGAGCATAAAAATGAACATACCTGCAACGATCATTGTGGGTATCACTTGATTGGGCACCCAAAGCAGATTTTCGAAATTAGACCAGGATTCAATTGCAAAATCCCCTCTTGTGTACCAAAGTCCTGTAACCTTATAAGCAACAGTTTTGATCACATGGGGCGTGTCACCAAAACAGATAACCAGAAAAGTGTAAATCAATTTTTTATTCATTACGAGATACACCCAGGCCAGTCCAATGTAAAAGCCGAGCAGGGTCCAAACGATGATGACAATCTCGTGAATATCTCCCAAAAATTTAAAAACGAGTGCAGGAACGACATAATAGCCGTAGTAATAGGAAATCACCGGCCCTTTTTCCGGAATGCGTATCGGCCAATCGTTTTTGAAAAGTTCATAAAATTTGGTGTTGTGACACCAATGGTCAAATGTTTGGTAAGCCAAGCCAGTGATTCCCGAGACAAAGGTGAGCATTGCAGCTGCCGCCCCTAACAAAGCAAGTTGCTTCATCGTAAGGATTTCATAGGAATGAAAATCACAGTCTTTCAAACTATCGTAAAATGTGTAAAGAAGCATTACAATGCCAATTGTGGCGATAAACGTGTTGGTCCAGTAATAAAAGAAAATCAGATTGGGGACCAGAAGGTAGCCGAGACTAAGTGTTTTAAGGTATTTTATTTTCATTGCATGAGGTAGGGATTTCGCAATGAAGCAATATCTGAGTGGAAGCATGAATCTATTTTTCATACTGCGCAAACAACTTATCGATCGGTTGCCGCGTATACTATAATACGCCAGAATCCAATTGCTTTTTTTCTAATTTTGCGCAGCAAGGAAATCGGCTAAAAAGGCGCATCGGTACTTACAAAATCAAATCAGTGTTAAAGAGAATATTGCTTGCCTTATTGTTTATTATTGTCTTGCTTGGAATTTACTACCGGGATATCCTTAGTTACGGTGTTATGCAGGCGAAAGGACAAATCAGCATTCTCGCCAATGTGGAAGAAGTTGAAGATGTCTTAGCCAATCCTGCATTTCCCGACTCCCTCAAACGCCGGATCAGGTTGATTCTGGAAATCAAACAATTTGGCGTTGACTCGCTTGGGTTGAAACCTTCTGATAATTATACTACATTTTACAACCAGCATGGTAAGCCGCTCATCTGGCTCATTACTGCTTCCGAGCGATATAAAATTGTGCCCTACAAATGGAATTTCCCGGTTGTCGGAACATTCCCTTACAAGGGTTATTTCGACTCCACCAGAGCCGTTCGAGAAGAAAAAGAACTGATCACAACGGGGCTAGATACCGATATTGGTGACGTCTCCGCCTGGTCTACATTGGGTTATTTTAAGGATCCTATTCTTTCGAGTATGTTAAAGAGAAGGGATGGGAGCCTGGCCAATCTCATATTACATGAACTGACACATGGAACACTTTTTGTGAAAAATAATCTGGAATTAAATGAGAATCTGGCCAGTTTTGTGGGTGATCAGGGTGCAATCCGGTTTTTGAAGTACAAGTATGGTCTGGATTCCCCGCAATTACGTACATACCAGTATTCTAAAAAATACAATGATGCCTACTCAGGCCACATGCTCAGAGGTACCGTAAAGTTGGATAGTCTTTACAAAACATTTGGCAATAATATGTCGCCCGATCGAAGGAAGGATTCATTGAAAAAGGCAATGATTGTTAAGATACTGACTGATGCCGACACACTTCTGTCTACCAAACGGACGTTTAAACCCAAAAATGGCCTGAGTGACTCACAGTTACCTAATAATGCCTATTTTATCAATTATTTGACCTATAAGTCCAGGCAAAATATCTTTCTTGAAGAATTCGAGAATAAATTTGGAGGAGATTTAAAAAAATATCTTGCCTATTTAAAGGAGAATTACCCCTCTATGTAAATACTATTTTTTTAGCATGAAGAGATCTTACATCATAATAGCCATTTCCACACTTCTATTTTTTATTTCTTTCCGGCAATTCGAAGAAAAATACAAGCAAACCAGGGTTGTCGCGAATAATAGTTTTGTAACTGGCGAACGCGTCGAATATCGGGTGCATTACGGGTTTATCAATGCAGCGGAAGCCAAAGTAGAAGTTTCCAAATCCATATCCACGATCAATAGCCGGCCCTGTTTCAGGGTAAATGTTTCAGGCAAAACAGTTGGCGCATTTGACCTTATTTCCCATGTGAGGGACTCCTGGCGGTCTTATATCGATACTACGGCCATTCTGCCGCACATGTTTGAGCGCCAGATCCAGGAAAACAAATACAGAAAAGAAGAAAAGATTTACTTCAATCACAATAAAGACCAGGCCATTTCCTCCATTAAGGACGAAACCAAAACTTTTGATGTCCCAAATAATATCCACGATATCATCAGTGGCTATTTCTTTCTCAGAACCGTCAATTTCGAAAAGGTTGCGGAGGGAGAAGTTATCGAAATACCTACATTTTTTGATGGTCAGGTTTACAAATTGAGAGTGCGTTATGTGGGCAAGGATGTGATTAAAACCAAATTTGGAAGAACCCGCGTTTTGAGGCTCAATCCACTTATTCCTGATAATAAATTCTTCAAAGGCGAAGGCGCGATGCGGCTTTGGGTCTCGGACGATTCGAACAAAATTCCACTCAAAGCGGAAGTGGAATTAGTGATTGGTTCGCTGGAAATGGACCTTAAATCCTACAAAGGGCTTAGGAAAGACCTTACCTGGTTTTGAGCAACCATTTTTCCCTCCATTTGTGCAATTTGCGAATTGGCAGCCACAGCCGGTTCTTTCTGATTTTCAGAAAAGGAGTTGCTTCGCAGCCAAAACTTTTATAAAATCCAGCAATAGAATGGATTTCAGGACTTTCAAAATCAAAAATGATGGAGTTACCAGCATTTGCTGAAAAATAGGCGTCCAGCAGAAATGTTCTAGCATTACATCTTCGGCCTATTACATCAGCAGCATTAAACAAATAAATGGACTTCCCTGCGCAGCGAACGATCAGGATGCCAGCGTGGATAACTCCGTTCTTACAGGCATAATGCAACTCAACAATTCCCAACAACTTTAATTTTTCGAAGATCGCTTCCAAACGATCGTAAGCATTCGGATTTACCCCGCCAGCTATCTTGGCCGCATGATTCTGAACGAATAAATAGATCAGCGGATGAATGTTGCTGCTCTCCAGAATTTCCCACCCCGCATTTTTGCCTTTTTTCAGATTAGTACGACGATCTGTTGTATACCCTTTTTCGATTGATTTATAATCTTTCGCCAAGTGCAGCCAATGCGTAAATTGGGTATGAAATTCAAATTCCCTGAATTGACTGGTCAGGTCAGAAAACAGATGATAATTATTTGGATTGAAATGATAGGAGGAAATGTACGAGAAGTGCATCGAAAGCAATCTAAGAAAAATTTCGGCCTGACTAGCTGTGAGTTCAGATCTGGAAAATAAGCCCAGATACTGGCAAAACAATGGTTGATGAATTAATTGAATTCCTAATCTCCGACGGACGGGAAGCGGCATAACGATCTGATAATCGCCTTCTGAGGCCCATATTAACGCTTTCCAATCATCACAGACCAGGTCCAGGTAAAAAGTAAAACCGTATACAACAGCTTGTCCGGATTGTTCAATTAGTTTGTTCCATGCGGCATCATTGATCTGCGAACGGGAAATCAGGAGAGGGGTCAAAGGACGAATGATCAGGTGAAAACATATACTACCTGATACTTAGACGTCAGACTTTACTTAAAGTAACTGCGAAGCTTCTGTAAAGTTTCATCAACGTCCGGCGTTTCGTCCATTAAAAGGTTAATGCTTTGAATAGAATGGATCACCGTACTATGGTCCCGACCACCGAAATGGTAACCGATGGACTTCAATGGAAGGTCTGTATATTCTTTGGCAAGGAACATTGCAATCTGACGTGGATAGACGATTTCCTTTTTCCTGCTTTTGCTTTTCAAATCGGCTATCGTAACCTGAAAATAATCTGCAATTACCTCCTGAATGGTGTCAATCGTCACTTCCTTGCTCTCATTCATGACAATGTTACGCAAAGTGTTTTTTGCAAGTTCCACGTCAATTTCCCTTCTGGTCAGCGAAGCCTGGGCCATGAGAGACACAATAACACCTTCCAATTCACGAACATTGGAATTGACACTATGGGCAATGTACTCGATTACATCATAATCAATTAAAATCCCTTCAGACTGTATCTTTTTCTGAATGATCGCAATCCGGGTTTCAAAATCCGGTGCCTGCAAATCAGCAGTAAGTCCCCATTTAAAACGCGATAACAGACGGTCCTGCAAACCTTGCAATTCTCTCGGAGGCCTATCGCTGGTCATGATGATCTGCTTACCCAGCTGGTGCAAATGATTGAAAATATGGAAAAAAGTATCCTGCGTTTTTTCCTTACCAGACAAAAATTGCACGTCGTCGATAGCAAGCACATCCACTTTCATGTAAAAGTCAGTGAAATCCTGGAGGGTATTGTTTTTTATTGAATTGATAAACTGGTTGGTAAACTTTTCGGAAGATACATAAAGCACCAGCTTATTTTGAAAATGATTCATAATGTAATTCCCAATGGCCTGGACCAAATGGGTCTTGCCTAATCCTACCCCTCCGTACATCATCAACGGATTAAAAGAAGTCAGGCCAGGGCGCTGGGCAACAGCAAAGCCCGCAGATCTTGCGAGCCTGTTACAATCACCTTCAATAAAATTATCGAATGAATAATTCGGGTTCAGGTAAGTATCCAAGTTCATCGAATCCTGGTCTTTCTCCCGATGATTGGAACCCAGGCGCGGATCATTTACAAAATTATCCTGCTTGGAATAACCCGGTGATTTTTGGGTAGAAACATTCATGGTCAGCGGCTGGTGCTTTTCATTGCCCTTATCCACAATGATGGAATATTCCAACATACCATCCCGCCCGATCGCGTAATCCAATGCTTTCCTCAGAAGATTAACATAATTGTCTTCCAGCCATTCGTAGAAAAATTGGCTTGGAACCTGAATTGTAAGCACTTTACCATAGATCTTCAACGGCCGTATAGGTTCGAACCACGTTCTAAAACTTTCGTCAGGAATGTGCTGCTGAATAACTCTCAGGCAGGCATCCCAAATGTGGTCCACTTCTCTATATGCGTTCGTTCTTTCCAATGTATAGCTTACCAAAACTCAGTACTTCATTGTTTTTAGGGACGGCAAAGATAGGAAAATACCTGATCCCGCAAGTTTGAACCAAGGTTCAATTTAACATCAATGGTATCTTTCTCCAAGCCTTAAAATAAATAACCGCGGAATTAAATTGTAGTATTTTGTCAGTCATTGTGTTACGGGTTGGCCTTCAAAATTGTTACTTCAAATTTGTAGCTTTGCCCATAGCAAGAATCCTTTAACATCCTGCTTAACCGACAAAATGTCTGACCAATTGTTTTCAGATTTTGCTCCAATGGATAAGAATGCCTGGGCAAAACAGGCGCAAAAAGAGCTGAAAGAAAAGTTCGGCTCGGCGACAAGCTGGGACGTTGGTTCAGGATTACGGTTCAATTCGTATGCGACATATGAAGACCTGGATGCGGAAAAAGTTGCCGCCATGCAGCAATGTCAGAAGAAAGTGCCCGGTTGGCTCAACGTACCTGAATTGGAATTTTCGCATCCGTTGCAAACCAACTTAGCATTGAAAAATGCACTGGAAAACGGTGCGGATGCTGCGCTCATTAATCTTGGACACAATGCGTTGTCTCAATGTGAATTCCCCAAGCTTCTTCATGGAATCCGCCTGACTGATACGCCAATATATTTCCAGACCTCTGAAAATCCGGAAGATCTTTTTTCGCATATCTCCAAGAATGCCAGCTACTATTTGAAAGGCGGGATTGCATTCGACCCGGTAGCTGACTGGATGCGTTATGGAAAATCATTCGAAACCCGGATAGAATCAGTGGCAGCTGTACTGACCCGAACCAAAAATATGCGCGAGTTCCGACCTGTGATGGTTGAAACGCATGTGTATCATAACAATGGCGCAGATCCCGTGCAGGAATTGGCCTTCACCACTGCGGCAACCGTTACTTATATGGACCACCTGACGGATGCAGGAATTTCGCCACTCGGTGCTTTCAACAGAATGCTTTTTTCGGTTTCCATTGGAACGCAATACCTGACGGAAATCGCGAAACTGCGGGCATTCCGGTTTTTACTGCGAAATATTTCCCGCGCCTACGCATTGCCTGATGAGCTGTCCAACCCGTTTATCCAGGCTCAGACTTCCTCATTTTATAGCAGCACAGCTGCGCCGTTTACAAATATGATCCGCGCGTCGTCGGAAGCTATGAGCGGCACTATTGGCGGCTGTAACGCGCTTACCGTTTCTGGATATGTCGCAAATGCTGCTTCTCCCAATGATTTGTCAGGACGCGTAGCACGCAATCTATCCTCGGTTCTTTATCATGAAAGTGCTTTTGGAACAGTTGCTGATCCCGCGGCAGGCTCTTATTTATTGGAAAAAATGTCGATCGATTTGGCGGAGCAGTCCTGGTCACTTTTTCTGGATATCGAGGAAAAAGGTGGGTTAGTTGAGTGTTTCGAAAGGGGCTTCATTAAGGAAGAACTTGGTAGATCTTTGACTCAAAAAATCCAAACCTCGCAAAATAAGGGAATAATGGTAGGTGTAAACAAATTTACTGAACCAGGCGAAGACACTGATCTCCTTATTAAAAATCCGCCTCAAACGGAAAGCCCTTTTCTTTCGCACGACAAAAGTCTTTCGGAGTGCTTCAAAAGTAGACCTGCAAGTTTATGAAACCAGATTTCAAGCACATACCCGCTGAGGTTCGAAACGAAGTAGCAAATTCAGTAAATCAGCCAAAGACCGTTGTCACCGCAGAAGGGATCAAGCTGAAATCGGTTTTCACGTCGGAGGATAACATAGAAAATCAGCATTTGGGCTTCGGGGCAGGACTTCCTCCCTTTTTGCGTGGCCCATATGCAAGCATGTATCTTGAACGCCCCTGGACGATCCGTCAATATGCCGGTTTTTCTACCGCCGCCGAATCCAATGCTTTTTATAAAAAAAACCTCAATGCAGGCCAGAAGGGGCTTTCCGTTGCTTTCGACCTGGCGACGCACAGAGGTTACGATTCTGACCATCCCAGGGTGACTGGCGATGTGGGCAAGGCTGGCGTGGCGATTGATTCTGTTGAAGATATGAAGGTCCTTTTCGACCAGATCCCATTGGAGCAAATGTCTGTCTCCATGACGATGAATGGTGCAGTAATACCGATAATGGCCTTTTTCATTGCCGCAGCAGAAGAGCAGGGAGTCAGGAAGGAAACGTTATCCGGCACGATCCAGAATGATATTTTGAAGGAGTTTATGGTGCGGAATACCTATATCTACCCTCCTGCGCCTTCCATGCGGATTGTGGGAGATATTTTCGCCTATACTTCGCGATTCATGCCGAAATTCAATTCAATCAGCATCAGTGGCTATCACATGCATGAAGCAGGCGCGCCCGCGCACATTGAGCTTGCATATACCCTTGCCGACGGACTTGAATACATCCGCACAGGACTTCGCGCTGGCATTTCGATAGACAATTTTGCGCCAAGGCTATCTTTTTTCTGGGGCATTGGAATGAACCATTTCATGGAAATTGCCAAAATGAGGGCGGGGCGCTTGCTATGGTCCAGAATCGTAAGCCGGTTCAATCCTGCAAATGAGAAATCACTGGCATTGCGTACCCACTGCCAAACCAGTGGATATAGTCTTACCGAGCAGGATCCTTTTAATAATGTGGCCAGAACGACCATCGAAGCGATGGCAGCGGTAATGGGCCACACGCAATCACTGCACACCAACTCATTGGATGAAGCGATGGCTTTACCAACCGATTTTTCAGCAAGAATCGCCCGAAATACCCAGTTATTTATCCAATACGAAACGGATCTCTGCCGCGCTGTTGATCCCTGGGGAGGCTCTTATTATGTGGAGTATCTCACGGATGAACTCGTGAAAAAAGCCTGGCAGCTCATTGAAGAGGCAGAAGGGCTTGGCGGCATGACGAAAGCAATTGAAACGGGTCTTCCAAAAATGCGTATTGAGGAGGCAGCAGCCCGAAAACAGGCGAGGATCGATTCAGGAAAGGATGTTATCGTTGGCGTAAACCGTTTTAAAACACCGCATTCTGAACCGATCGACATTCGCGACATTGATAATGCTGCCGTCAGACAGGCTCAGATTAACAACTTAAATCTCGTAAAACAAGAAAGAAATACGGCCGAAGTTACCCTGGCTTTAGAAGCGATCACTAATGCCTGCAGACGGGACGGCGGCAAGGATATGAGCAGCAATTTGTTGGCGCTGGCGGTGGATGCGGCCCGTAAAAGGGCTACATTAGGTGAAATTTCGGATGCGATGGAAAAGGAATTCGGACGTTATAAATTGACCATTCGGTCAATTTCAGGGATTTACCAGGCGGAAGCTTCTGACGATGAAAATTTCAAGCTGGCCCTTCAGATGTCCAATCAGTTCGCAGAAATGGAAGGGCGGCGGCCACGCATTCTGGTTGCAAAAATGGGCCAGGATGGCCACGACCGTGGAGCCAAAGTAATCGCCACGAGTTTTGCCGATCTGGGATTTGACGTGGATATTGGCCCTCTTTTCCAAACACCCCAGGAAGTAGCACGGCAAGCCACGGAAAATGATGTACATGTCATTGGTGCGTCGAGCCTTGCAGCTGGTCACAAGACGCTTATTCCGGAGCTTATTTCTGAATTAAAGGCATTGGGCAGAGAGGATATCATGGTCATTGCGGGCGGCGTGATTCCAGCGCAGGATTATCAGTTTTTGTATGACGCAGGTGTAAAAGGGATTTTCGGGCCTGGGACAATCATCTCCATTGCCGCTCAAAAAATCCTGACCGATCTGATGGAGGAAGGCTAGCTTACCGACCCAAAGACCAGTGACGTGCAATTCCCTCCGAAGCCAAAAGAATTGGACAACGCGAATTTAATAGCATGATTATCTGAAAATGAGGAAATAGGAGTTGAATGGTAGGTTCCAATCGGTGATTCAACATTCAGGCTGGGGTATAACTCAGAATAAACAATGCTCAAAACACTGTAAATAGCCTCCACCGCGCCCGCCGCGCCTAGCGTATGCCCTGTAAAAGATTTCGTGGAACTGTAAGGCGGCATTTTTGCGAATAAGTGGTTGAGACCGTATAATTCAACTTCATCATTATTCTGGGTACCCGTTCCGTGGGCGTTCACATATCCAATCTGGTCATAACTAATTCCGGCCGATTGTATCGCATCCCGCATGGAACTGACCGCGCCAATCGCGTTATCGGACATTGCAGATGGATGATGGGCATCATTTGCATTGCCAAATCCGGAAACCTCTGCATAGACTCTCTTACTTCCCGCAGCTTCCTCTGATTCCAATACCAAATAAGCCGCTCCTTCACCCAGATTCAAGCCATTTCGGTTTTCATCAAATGGCTTACATGCCGACTCCGAAAGTATTTTTAATGCATTGAAGCCATTCACTGTATATTTCGCGAGGCTGTCAACTCCTCCCACAATCACCCTTTTTGCCCTTCCCGACCTGATCAGCCTGGCACCCATCATGATTGCGTTCGCAGATGATGAGCAAGCGGTGTTAATGGTATCTGTGAAACCTCGGATCTTATATCTCTTGATGAGTTTTAGGGTATGCGCCGAGCAGCCGTAAGATTCCAGATAGGGAGAACCGGAGGATTTAAGGTTAGCATCTTCGTAGAGCTGGTCCGTCAGGCACATGCCGCCTACCGTACTTGCTGATATTAAGGCAGTATCAAAAGAAGATAAGTCTTCCGGAGATAGACCTGCGTCCCCGATCGCTTCCAGAAATGCATTATTTGCAAGCAAACATGTCCTGGTGTACCCGACGCTATCCTGCAAACCCAAAGTTTCCTTTAATTCTTCATTACTGGCCTTGCATTCACCGAAAGGTAACAATGAAGAATAATGAGATTCAAAATGGGCCGCTTTGTGGATGCCCGTCAGTGCATTGCGCAGGCTGTTGTGATTTTCGTTTACATTCTCACCAATTGCGGAAATGATCCCCATTCCGGTCACTAGTGCCCTTTTCATGCGGGTTTGGTATTGGCAAGAATATATTCTGCCATGTGGTTAACATCAACAAGAATTTTCCGTCCTTCTGCTGGATTGGTGATTTTGATGCCATACTCCCGCTCAAGAAGTACAACCAGTTCGAGTGAATCGATAGAGTCCAGTCCTAAATCGCCGCCAAACAACGGTTCATCGTCCCTGATATCTGCCGGATTTATGTCTAATAAATTTAAATATTGAACGATCTGACCCTTGAGAATAGGTTTTAAACTAGTTATATCCATTACAAATTGATGATTTGCCTTCCGCGAAATTCAAACTTAAATAATTCTTTCCAACCTCAGCTTAAAATAGGTACCTAATTGGCATATCAGGATAAAAATGCCAAGAAAGGAAAATACATACTTCAATTCCTGCCAGCTTCCGCCTTTCAGAAATAAAACATAAAAGCCTTCAAGACACCAATGCAGAGGCGAAAAATTGCTGGCATACTGCATAAAACCCGGCATGACAAAAGTGGGCACCAGGATACCTCCAATTGCTCCAAAAATAATGATCGAGATTGCGCCAAAACCATTGGCTTGCTGCTCTGTCCTCGAAAGTGATCCTATTAACAAAGCATAACTCACGGCAGCCATACTGCTCACAAAGATCACGGCTACCATGGCGATAAAGTTTTGAGGAACAGTCAGTTGCGGAAGTCCTAGTTTTGGCAAGATCCATATTCCCATTGAGAACGTGAGGGCAACCTGTAACACAGCCACGAGAACATATATGGCCATTTTACTGAACATGACGAGCATAAATGTGGTAGGCATCGTTTTCAGCCTGAGAAAACTTCCGCTAACCCTCTCCTTTACAATGTTACTACCAAGAGATACCACCATAAAAAACATCGCGAAAATCGTCCAGGCGGGTACATTATGTTGGGTGGAATTGGGAATTACGGTTGAGTTATTGTTGCTGGCGACAATTTGGTTAATCTGCACGCGATTGGATATCATCTTCTTTTTCAATACCGCCGATTTGTCTCCCAAATCCATATTGGTATACATCCTGTCGATCATCAGTGAATTTTCGATAACACTCATGTATGACTGGATAATGCCCATTACGGAGTAACTGTAATTCTCCTGTAAAACCGGATCATTGTAAAACGAGAGCCTCGGCATTTCTACTTTTGCCTGGCCGATTGTATCGTGTTCCAGTCCCAGGTCCTCCATCAGGATCGTACTTACATCTTCAGCATTGCTTTCCAGTCCAGCCGAAAAAGTCTTTGGAATGTATAATGCCAGTAATTTGCCGCGTGAAAGCAATTCCGACTTTAATGAACTTTGCTCAATCCCATTTTGAGAATCTACTTTGAACAGACCCGAACTATCCAACAATGCTACCAGTTTCTTCCCTTCTTTTCCGGAATCATGATTCACGACCAGCAGCGGGATCTGGTTTTCATTGACCATTTTGTAGGCGCTGTCCTGAATGATGGTAATAATAAAAACTAATAGCAACGGCATCAGAAATAGCAAAGCCAGACCAACTTTATCGTTGATAAGGAGTAAAAACTCTTTGCGCAGCGATGAGAATATTTTGAACATAATTAATCCCTGTACTCCTCTCCAGTGAGGTTGATAAATAAGGATTGCAAACTGGAAACGTGGTTTGCAGCTTTCAAACCTTCTAATTCACCCTTAGCGATAACCTTTCCATGATCAATGAGCGCAATGTGTTTGCAAAATTCTTCTGCCTCAGACATGTGATGGGATGTGTAAATGATAGTAGTGCCTGATTCGTTGATCAATTGCAGATATCTGATAATGGCATTGCGGCTTTGCACATCCACCCCCACGGTAGGTTCGTCCAGAAATAGGATTTCAGGCTCATGAATGATGCCAATGGCCAAGTTGATCCGCCTTTTCATCCCACCCGAGAATGTACCGACTTTTTTATCTGCGGACTTCGCCAGACCCAATATTTCAAGAAGCTCCTCACGCCTGACTTCCAGCCTTTTTTTGGAAATGTTGTACATTGCTCCAAAGTAATCCAGATTTTGCCTTGGCGTTAGTTCCTGGTAAAACGCGTATTCCTGTGGAACAAAACCTATTTTGCTTTTACGTTTGGCATCTGAGATCTGTGAACCGTTCATATAATAATGAACCTGGCCGGAAGTTGGGGGAATGATGCCGCAGAGAATAGAGATAAGCGTTGTTTTCCCGGCACCATTTGGCCCCAGCAAACCGAAAACATCGGCACAAGCAATGTCAATTGAAACGTCGGTGAGGCTGTTCTCTTGAGAAGATTTATATCTTTTTGAAACGCTTTGGATTTCAATGCATACGGGAATTTCCATAGGTGCTCACTTTCCCAGGTTGAGTCCGGAAAGTTTTTGAAATGCTTCTTTTTCTACCAGACGGATATCTAGCAGCATATCGGCGATTTCATTGAAATCTTTTTGTTCGGTAAGTCTTCCTTTATATACACCAGCCATTTTGATCGCACTGGCGCGCCACATATCTCCTGCTTTTGTAAAATCCTCGGAAATGTTGGCAATGCGGTCATCCTGCATGTAAGCCGCAGCTTCTTCCAAAAATGCCCCGTAAAGAAAACGGAATCCCCCGCCTCCTGTGCCAATTTCCTCCTGCATCCGAACAATTTGACCGAGATATAAGCTTGCCTTTTTCAGACCGAGCTTATCACGCCATTTGCGAATGTTCCCCGAAGTATGTCTGATTCCATTGACACCTGCAAAATTCCCCGGAATGCGCAGCATATCGCGCACATTGCGGCGGATTCCGCTGACAATGCCCTTACGGATCATTTCATCAGTAATTGGTTTAACTTTTTCGGGGTAGTAAATATGGCCTTTCGGAGCCAGTGGCCCTTGCGCAAAACGAACGCGGGTCAGCTCAGGGCGGGTCAGCGTCGTTACATCTTCCATAACAGGATCGCTGATTAAATAGCGATCCTCATCCTGTCCGTAAACAATCAAATTATGTGCATTGAAATGGAAACGATATTCTTTGGGGAAATAGGTCAGGTGGAAAACGCCAACCTGGCAGCCGACAGGAACGCCTTCTTTCACTTTATAATCTAAAAATGCCTCAGCAGCAGCAGCATTGCTAAATTTCTTGCGGGTAACCTCTACTCCCAGCGATTTGCATGTTCTTTTAAAAATAGCCCCAGGCATAGTCCTGAAAGAAATAGCCGGCCCGTTATTTATCGTAAGAAAGGGAATCTGAATGTAAAAAAGGCCGGAACCCATTCCAAAAGCAAGCGGTTCGGTCATAAATTCCAAACCTTGATGGCGGAGCAAAGCAGTTGTTACTCCATTTTCGCAATGCGCTGTCTGTATATGACGAAATGCGTCAGTCGGGGTATCAATATTCACTGTTTCAACCTTTAAAATTTTTCAACTCACTTACAGTAATGTCAAAAGCACTGGCGTATTTAGCCAATTTGCGTTCGCTGAGATTCTTGAAAACAGAGGGTTTTAAATGTCTCTTCGTGAAGATGCTAAAATATCCCGTATAACCTGAAAGTACTCCTACATCCATTAATCTCAATTCCATAAAATAGTAAATCGGGCTTTTTTCCCCATTGAATACTGCTTGTCTCGCTTCCTCAATCCGTTCATTCACTCCAACCCAGGCACTGTCGAGCGCATCCTTTTTCACGTCCCAGCCATTGCTCAATGCAGTCTCATACTTTCCCTCTTCATTTTTGACATAGCACAATTCCCGGGTCAATCTGGAAAGTGGGCCGGGCTCTTGTGGTAAATCTTCCTTTTTCATGTCGACAGGGATTCAAAACAGAAATTTGGTTGGATTAATACATCAAGTTAACAAAAATATATTCTCCATTGTCACCTGTTTCCTCTAGCTGCCATGCGATCAGCAAACTGTCAGCAAACAGAACATATATGAGAATCTTGAACTTTCAGGCACTGCTAACAGGATCTTTTCGCCTTTTTTAAGCAATCCGCAATTAAATATTTCTTCAACCATCATATAAATAGATGCCGCTCCCACATTTCCCAAAGACGCAAGATTCGTAAACCATTTTTCTTTGGGGACGGGAATTCCAATTTCAATCATGGCATCTTCTATTTTACTTTCAAAAAAATAAGATGAAATGTGTGGCAGGAAATAATCGACATCATCCATTGCCACTCCTTTTTCGTCCAGGATACTTTTCAGGTTTGAAAACCCAAGTTTTACAATTTTTTCACTTAACAACTTGACATCTTGCTTAATGCTAAAAATTGACTTTTCAAGAATCTCTTCATTGGAGAAATCCTTGAAGCTTTTTAAAGTCCCGTCTTCCAGCTTGTGTGCACCCATATACATACAAGCCTCCTCTTCATTGGCGAATGAACACCCCTCAATCCATTCAATTCTAAGGGACAGGCCATTTGGATTCGGTTCGCCTTCAACCAAGAAAGCCCCCGCACCATCAGAAAGCATCCAGCGCAAGAAATCTTTGTCAAACGATACATATGGATTTTGTTCAAGGCGGATTAATTGCTGCACTTCCTCCTCAAACTGCTCTGCACGCAAAGAAGGCGAAAACCGCTCGGAAGCCGCAACAACAGCCATTTTCTTATCTTTCAACTTAATGGACATGTACGCATATTTCAGCGCATGCATACCAGCACAGCAAACACCGGACGGCGAAACCACCTCAATCGTACCTGTTTCAGGCAGCCAACCATGGATCATCACCCCGTGAGAAGGCATGATCTGATCGGGGCTGGACGTTCCGCAACTTAGCAAGTCAACCTTCTTGATCTTCTCAGGATCAGAAGCAAACAGGTTGTTGACCGCCAGGGCGGCCATTTCGGCATTGGTATGTGTCGGCTCTCCTTCCCTCGTATAAGCGTAATATCGGCTCTTAATCCTGTTATTCCTTAAAACGATCGATTTTGATTTGGAGGGTTTGCCGTTTATAAATCCTAAATACTGCTCCATTTCCTCATTGGGTATGGATTCATTCGGAAGAAATTTAGCAGCTCTGGTAATGTATGCTTCTGACATTGTACTGGTAAGTATTGACTCTATTAAGTTCATGTGCTCTAAATTCTTCTACTAGCCCACTCCGTAAAAATAGTCTTTTTCCTTCTTTATTTTACTTTGGCTAAAAGGCGCTATCAAAACGAAATAGAATGTCAATATGATCGGAGATGCTACAAAAAGAGCTATTAGTAAGTAATATTTAAACAAATTGACGAAAAATTTCCGCTTCTCGGGTGTGGTTCCTTTTTTCTTGATCAGCCCCGCCCATATCTTAAAAATCTTCTTCCCGCGCATTTCGATAAACCAAATGTCGGTAGGAATATTAATTAAGCCCAGAGAAAGTATCTGTTTTTGCAGATTTGTGAATTCATTCGTTTTGAGCGCATTACTCACGATTGTACCAAACCGGCCGGCGCCGTCGATATCGCTCTTACTTACTCCCGGCATAGGCAGGAGGTTCCATTTTCGCTCTTTGCGCCCGGTCAGCATCCAGTGGAAAATAGTAAGTACACTGACCAGATTTGGCTCGCGATCCATTAAGGGAATATTACCGACTAAAGTACCACCGGCTTTACGGATGTATTTTTTGATGCTTTCCTGAGAATTTAGCCACATATTTCTTCCTCCTATGATGGTTACAATCGGAGTTCCGTTCATTTTGTTCTGAAATGCGGGATCTTGGAGGAGTGCCGTGATGGGTAAGGATGGTGACAGGAACCAGGGCTGGTAACCAATCACAATGAGATCATACTTCTCCGAGCCATAACTAATAGGCTCTAATTGAATTGCTTCCTCTAAGACACATTCTGGCATGGTGTCATAAAACACCTCACTTTTCCAGGGAAAGTGTAAGGGCTTTACCGGCTTTATAATTAATCTCTCAATTTGCGAAGGGTCGAAGGGCGCTAAAAAATTACTGATGATCTCATGCAACTGTCCGGATTGCGAGTAGTTAACGACGAGTACTTTTCCCATTTAATCAATCCATTTATTCAATTACTTCAAATCGGCTTCCTTCAAAATTTTTGAATCTTTGGCATAGTCTGTAATTACAGATTTTAGTTTACGATCCAGCTGGCTGTAACCTTTTACAATGGCCTGCCTATCCTCGTTAAGTTCTTTGTTATATTTTAAAATGCCCGGTGCATTTTCCTGGATAGTGAGCCTAAGAAACCTGAATTCCGCGTTGGTGGGATTGCTTTTAATCTCGTCATCAAGCAAATGGACACCGTTTTTAAAGGTTTTGAGCTTACCTCCAACTCCCTTCACAAAACCCGCCTTTTTCATGGTCAAAGCACCTTTGTAAGCATTAACCCTCGATGTGGCTTCTTCACTTTCCAGGCTTGCCAGCACTTTATTAATTGTCGCTTCCTCCCCGCTAGAAAATGCCTTGTAAAAAGCATTCTTGTCAGCCTGGGCCAGTCCTGACGTACTTAAAGTCAGGAGACTTAAAAAGTAAATGATAACTACCCTTTTCATATTACTAATTATTTACGAATGCTTGATCGAAAAGGATTTTCCTCACGCTCTTTTCCTGCATTCCAGAATGGTATGGTAACTATCCCCGATCAACGGATAAATTTCAACCACATCGAAACCTGCCCTGCAAACCAGTTCTTTCATAACCCCAATACGGTACATTTTACTATTACCATTTGCCATAATCGTGAAATACAATGATGTTGCTACCAAACTGTAATGGGCAGCAGGATAATTCTGGTTATCAAAAAATGGTTCCAGGATAAACAGGGTAGTGTCTTCTGACGCAGCCTGGCATGCATTTTCGAGGATTTGTACTATTTGTTCCTCAGAAAAACAATCCAGAAACTGGCTCATCCAGATCACATCTGCGCCCTGAGGTATTTTTTGCTCAGTATCAAGTAAGTCAATCGGGTGAAAATCAATCCTTTCAAGCAGTCCTTTTTCAGCTGCATTGGCTTTGGCAACATTAAGTTGAACGGGCAGATCCAATATTTTGATTGCCACCTGGCTGTCGTGTCTACAGCATGCAAACGACCATTTCCCAGTGTTTCCTCCAATGTCAAAGAGCATCTTTGGATTTTTCTTGAAAACGATTTTTAATGCATTCGGAAAAGCATTGTCCGAATAATAGTGATCAAAGTCAAACCAGGAAGTTTTGGCTGGCTCCGGGAGTATGGATAACCCTTCGTAAATGGTTGGCCAATCGCCCAGCACTTTCAATCCCTCCGGCTTTCCTTTGACGAAGCTTTCCGTCATGCTTTTGGCACCCAGATAGCACACGTCATTCATGAAATTCATATTGACCCGGGTCATTTCATCTTTCAAGAGAAAGAACCCGATCTTACTAATTTTAATAACGCCTTCTTCAATCTCAACCACCCCTAAGATTTCAGCCGCCTCAAGAAGCAGGTTCACCGCATATTCTGAAACCGGCAGTTCTTCAATTATTGTACCGATGCTAACCCCTTTGCGATTGCTGTTTATAAACTGTAAAATCCCCAAATCCCTCAGCGCAATAACCGACTGAAAATACATCGGCCCGAACGCTATTTTTTGTGCTTCATACTTGGCCTCAACGGCCGACAATTCTGTTTTCATTTTAAACTATTGAGGTTCTTTTTTCTTTGCAGAAGAGGGTACGATCCTGTTTTTGTATTTGCGTCGCAGTTTTTTCGTTTTAAGGTCCTCCTCATGCCACTCGATGTATTTTCCCATTGTTCCCCTGAAACGCTCGAAAAAATTCTCCCTATCTGATAGCTTTTGAAAATCCGCTCTTTTTGTATGCGTCAGATCAATTTTGGGTTCATAAAGATTCAATATTTTAAGTGTGTCGATTACTGTTGGCATCAATCCGATGGGCAAGTCAAACCGTTTGATAAACCTGCGCATGTAACTGTTCTGGATAGGGTCGGTGGACAACGCAATTTTTGTAAAGCCATTGTCTTTTGCAAGCCTGTAAGAGTAATATACATTTTCGGTGCTGTGCTGCGCCCTTTCCTCTGTGAATAAATGTTCCTTTGGAACACCCAGCGCTTCGGCATATGTGGCCATCACCCTGCTTTCAATGTAGGGAGTGGCAACGGAAGAACCTGAAAAAATAATGTTTTTGGTGAAGCCTTTTGAATACAGATAATAGGCCCAATGGATCCTCATTTGCAGCACCATATCCCATTTTTGACCATTGTAAGGAAATCCGGGAACGATGATTGCGTCGTATGGCTGATCCTTGACACCTTTCTGAAAAGCCTTATCGGCCGCCCGATAAAGCATTTTGCCACACCCTGAAAGAAGAAGTGAAATGAGCAACGAGAAGATCAAAGGCCTGAATCGCACAATATTGGGTTATCAGTTTAAACAGTAAGCTGTGAAGCGTTCACCAAACCGGCAAACAAATCACAGCTTACAAAAAAATGCTATGGTATCGGTAATAAAATCTGATTTTTAAAAATAAACAATTCTATTCATTTTCTACGCTTTATAAGACTTGCTCCATTTTTTATAGAGTTTAGAGCCTATTTCCTGATTCACCTTGTAAACACCACCGGCCCAGTAATTCCTGAATCCAAAGCCACCAGCCTTACCTTCTACTTTTTCGGTATAAAGTACTTTCTTGGTTTTCAGGTCGATGAAAGTCACCCAAACGTTCAGTTTTTCGGTGATCTTGTTCAGTGATTCGACCACGTAGACGACGCCGACACCGTCTTTTTCGCTCAATGAATATTTGGCAACCGATTTTTTGACCTGATCTTCCGTAATGGCATATTCCGACTCAGTAATGTTCTCTTTAACATTTACTGATTTGTTGTAACTGATCATATCCTCTACTTTGGAAGCATACATATCGTCTTTAAGATTGAATGCTTTCTGAAGTGAAAACTTCTTAGGCTCCATTTCGATCAGGTTGTTCCAGCTCACCATATGCTGGTTTTGAATGGCAGCGGGATCAGTAAAGCCTATTGCGCCAACATATTTGGCCTGGGTAAAATCCAATCCAAGAAACACAAGTTTCGTTTTTCCGGCGAAAAGATCCGCCATGGTATTGTCTGCCGAAACAGATCCGGCACCTAACAGTAAAAGGGCAAAGAATAACATTTTTTTCATGATTAGAGACTATTTAGGAACATTGATTATTTGAGTTTTTTATCAAGGAACGATGCGAGCGTTTTTCCTGCTTTTGCATATGATTCGGCCAAACGCGCGCCTGTATCAAAATCCATCCCCATGGCCATGCTTCCCGGCACATTCCGCATACCCAACTCTGCAACCTTACTCGTTTTACTAGCCGATTCAACCAGGTCAATGGTATAGTCTACATAAGCATTTTTACGCATTACACCTACATTAAAACCCGGTTCTACAAAGTTGGTATGGACGATAAATGTGTATTTGGCATCCGGCCGCGATTGAACAACCTGCAGGCCTTTGTCCTCCATTCCTTTATTAAAAAGTTCTTCGAACTTCGGTTCGTAGCGTGCTTTCCGGTCGGCTACCCAGGATTTTTTCCAGTTATCGCCGCGGCCAGCTTCTTTGGCATTGTACTCGGCCGATTTTTTATCGAGATATTCTTGCTCGGTTGCAAACTTCCCTACGCCAAACTGGGAATAATCGTACTCGATATTCACTACTTTCTGACCTGACAAAGCATCGAGATCGCCGGATTTCAGTTCAACTCTTTGTGCATGGGAAACTTGGGAAAACATTGCCAAAATGGCCAAAAGGGGAGCGTAGATATACTTTTTCATTGTAGTAATTTGATTTTAAAATGGTAATAAAGGCTTCAAATATAGATTAATTTTTCAGGTTTGCGTTTCTCCTGTTTGTATATTCGGAAGGTAAGTTCTTCAGCGGTAACGAAGTCAAAAATTGGCGTCACACGAAGTCTCGATTTGAATAAAGAGTGAAGCATTTCCTTGAAAACTGCCGTTTGTAAATTCATAGGCAGAAGCACCGTAATTTCGTCATTACCGTACTCATTTTTTGAAACTACTACCTGATACAAGTCAATTTCCTTCACCATATCAAGCACATCGAAAAGCGCAGGCGGGAAAATCGTTGTGCCTTTAAACTTGATCATTTGCTGTTTTCTCCCCACTACCGGCCCCAACCTCGGACTTGTCCGACCGCAGTTGCAGGGACCATAATAAACATGACATAAGTCGCCGGTCTTGTAACGTAGAAGCGGCATTCCCTCCACCCCAAGCGTGGTCACCACCACCTCACCCAATCCACCTTCCTTTACTGCATTCCCGTTCTCGTCCACTACTTCCAGAATCAGAAGGTCCGGGTTTAAATGTCCTCCTTTTCCTTCTTCACATTCGGTGAATGCTGCGCCCATTTCGGTGGAAGCATAAGTCGAATACAATTTCACATTCCATTGAGAAGTAATTCTTTTACCTAATTCATTCAATGTAAAATCAGGGTTTCGGATCGGTTCACCAATGCAAATAATCGACTTAATGCTGGAAGATTGAAAATCAATATTATTGGCAGTCGCATAGTCAATCAACCTTGGAATGAATGATGGAATCGCAATGATAACTGTCGGGAAAAAACGCTGTATCGACTCCCACTGCAAAAAAGGAGCACCTGGCCCTACCCGGATCATTCCGGCCCCCATCTTTCTCGCTCCCATCCAGTAAGCCAGACCAGCCATAAAACGGCGGTCTATCGTGGTCATGAGCTGGTAAATATCCGTTTCGCTCCCGCCTGCACATTTGAATGATTCCGCCTCATTGGTTGCCAATCTCTCGATATCCGAGTCGGTCAGGTAATATGCGACCGGGTCGCTTAATGTGCCGGATGTGGTCACAAAATCGGCGACCCTGCTTTTTGGTACACATAAAAAATCATCGTTCGCGGCAGCCAAATCATCTTTCGTTGTAAACGGCAGCTTTACAAGGTCTCCGGCAATGACGATCGAATCAATGTCTATACGATGTTCCAGAAAAACCTTTTGATAATGTGGCGAATGATCTCCGACATAGGATAACAAATGTTTTAGCCTATGCTCAGGGGTATCATGGTGCATATCGGTCATTTAGAATCGGGTTTGGAAGAAAATAATGCATACTTAAACTTTTTACATTCAGCAATCCGCCGCCTGATCTCGCTTTCTTCATTTAATGAGGATACGTCGTGCTTCAAAGCTTGCTCGTAATAGGTTATTGCTTTTTTAAAGCTTTCTTTCTTCTTAAAATAATCGCCCAATGACAAATAAGTGAGATAACTCCTGGGATTATTGGCTACAAATGCCTTTTCCGCGGAAGATGAGAGCTCAAAAGGAACATCCAGTAGCACATACTTGCTGATCCGATGCCTTACCTCTTTGAATGCCTCAAACTTTTTATAGTCAATGGATTTTACAAACGGATCTTCCTTAATTTGCAATGAATCAATACTTCCCAATGCTGCTTCTCCCGAAAATGAGTCTCCAAGATTGTAGCAAATGAATTCACCAAGCTGATAAGGCGGTGTTGAAATCCACATTTCCTTCTTTTTCGGCTTGAATAGAATTCCATGATGTGCAATCAATTGGTTTAGGGACTTGGAGTTACCATAACCTATGAATTTGTCGTCAACGCCATCTTTATCCCTCAAAATAGCCGCAGCGCCCTGAACATCCATTGGATACGACCGGCCCATGAGTTGCGTCATGCGATCAAACCGCGATTTGGAATCGGTATCCTTAATGTTCTCAATGTTGACAGAATCATTCATGAATGCACTGCCCTGATAATGATTGGCGCAAACGAGGTAATCCTTGCCGGAATCGTAAACATCCATTTTTTGCGGTGATTTTTCAATGATGACGGCCTTATCGTCAGCCGCAGACCCAATCAGCAGTGATTCGGATACGAAAGTTTCGCTTTTAGCCGCAATGCGGTTCGCTTCTTCGATTGTTCCCGCATATTGTAAAATCTGCCGGGCCAGGATCGATATCGGCTCTTTTGCCGTGAATGGCATGTCCGATTTGGATGCGTTCAAGGTTACTGTGATGCCTTTTTCATTCATGCCGGACACAACACCTGTAAGACCTGCCCAGGCATAAGAAGCATATTTATATCCCTTATCGGGTTTCAAGAAAACGATCAGCTTATCTTCTGCAAAGGCATCGCCCATGTAAAAGTCGAAATTCCGGGCGATCAGCAATGTGGAATCTTTTGACAATGCGTGGTTCACGGCAAATGAAGTACAGCCCACCATATTCAGGTCTGCGAGCGCATGCCCGATATCGTGTGCCGCGTGGTAGTTCAGGATCCTGTAATATTTGGGGCCGATGTAATTGAACCGGTCTGAAAATGATTGGGATACGCCATAAATTTCCTGCTGATTTTCCTCGGGAATATATTTATAAATATCCCTGTTGAACCAGCCAACAAATCCTTTCAAAACCTGTAAAAAAAATCTACTGGGAATCAATTCTCTGATCTGACTTACAAAATGCACCTCCTGTTTTTCCATTAACTCTTTTGCGAGAATGCCGTAGATCAGCCCTCGTTCATAAGGTGCGCCTTCCAGGTACATTTCCCAAATGCCGTATTTATTCTTTTTAAGCCAGCAATTTCCGATCGCATAATGGTTTTCTGCCACCTTTACGCGTTTGTAACTTTCGGTAGTTTTAGTACTTTCAAGCTTGGGTGCGGGAACATGGATTCGCCAAAGGAATAACCCAAACAATAATCCGATCACCAGGAAAAAAATAAGGAAGGATTTGAGAACGTTGCGTGCTATTTTATTCTTAGGCCACATATCAGGTTAGAACAGGCTGTGTGCAATGCGCCTGCTGAGGTATCAAAATTAACAATAATGGGGATCAGTTATATAAAAAGGATTTCAGAAGATGCATTGCTCGGACTTTGGCAGGTCACCGAAACCTGGGAAGAAATGCGGAATTTACTCCATTTGTCAGTCGCAGATCAGAAAGTCTTCGATGAGAAAAAGACCGATATTAGGAAACAGGAGTGGCTCGCCTGCCGCGTTCTCCTGAACAACATGATGAAACGAAATGTGGAGATAGGTTACGACGATCATCGAAAACCTTTTATTCTTGGCGATGAAACGTCGATTTCCATGTCGCATTCCGGTTCGTATGTGACGGTGTATCTGGACAAAAATAACCCGGTTGGCATTGACATTCAGAAACTTAAACTGTCAATTGCAAAAGGCGCCGATTACTTTTTGCACGAAACAGAAATGGATTGGGCAGATCTTGAAAACAACGTTCTGCTCCACACCATTTGGTCGGCAAAGGAATCCGTTTTTAAATATGCGGGTAACCTGGATCTGGATTTAAAAAAACATATCCTCACTAACTCATTTTCAGGCAACCAAAAAGGCCTGATTGAAGTTAACCTAATAAATCAAAATCGTTCTGAAATGGTCCGTGTGCAGTATGAAAATTTTGATGATTATGTCCTTACCTGGACCATTTGAACATTACCACCATAATCTAAATTGACATGCAGAGATTTTCCTTCTTCCTCCTACTCCTCTTCACATTAAAATTATCTGCCCAAGTTCCTTCACTTTCTTCGAGTGAAATTTTTCAAAATATTAGGAAGCTTAATGTGCTGGGTTCGGTGCTTTACATTGCCGCGCATCCCGATGATGAGAATACTTTAATGCTCTCGTATCTGTCGAAAGATCAGTTGGTTAGAACTGGCTATCTTTCACTAACCCGTGGAGATGGCGGTCAAAACCTGATTGGCGCTGAACAAGGATACAACATTGGCGTGATCAGGACGCAGGAATTATTGGGAGCGAGAAGGATCGACGGCGCACAGCAGTTTTTTTCCAGGGCCTACGATTTTGGTTTTTCAAAAACGCGGGAGGAAACATTGAATTTTTGGGACAAGGACAAGGTATTGGGCGATGTGGTGTGGATGATCCGCAAGTTTCGTCCGGACGTGATCATCACCAGATTCCCGCCCGATCCACGCGCTGGCCACGGACACCATCAGACTTCAGCATATCTGGCGGAAGAAGGTTTCGGGCTGGCAGCAGATCCCAAAGCATATCCGGAGCAGCTCAAATTTGTAAAACCCTGGCAGGCAAAACGAGTGGTTTGGAACAGTTACACACCCAATTTTACCAATAATCAACCTACCGAAGAAAAGAACCCATACATTTCCATTGAAATCGGTGGTTTCAATCCTGTTCTAGGAAAATCATATACCGAAATCGCTGCGCAAAGTCGTAGTCAGCACAAAAGCCAGGGTTTTGGCAGTTCACCCCAGCGCGGATTGCGAACAGATTATTTCTTACACAAAGCAGGGCAACAAGCCGAAAAAAGCCTTTTTGATGGCGTTGATACTTCCTGGAAAAGAATTAAGGGAGGCGAAAAGATACAAACGCTGGTTTCTCAGACTATCAAAAATTTCTCCGTCAGCAAACCGTCTGCATCAATCCCCGACTTGCTGAAAGTGAATGCAGAACTGAGTAAGCTCGATTCTTCTGACACATATATCAAAGCAAAAATAGATGAAGTTAAGGATTTGATCCTGCAATGTGCGGGCTTGTGGTTTGAAACCAATCCGGATAATTTTTCTGCTGTTGCCGGCGATAATGTATCTGTTCGCATCTCAGTCGTAAAGAGATCCGACTATCCGGTCAAGCTTATTTCAATGAATTTCACAGGAAAAGGGCAAGACAGCCTGTCAAATCTCACTTTGAATATCAATAACATTTATTCCTTTCAATCTAAGCCCACTTTGCCCTCGAACCTGAAAATCAGTCAACCCTACTGGCTTGAAAAACCATTGGAAAAAGGAACATTTCAGATTGATAATCAGCAGGATATAGGTTATCCCGAGAATAGGCCTGAAACAAAGACAACTTTTAATTTCGAGATCGGCGGGCAAATATTCAGCATAACACGACCCTGGATCTACAAATTTACAGATCCTGCGGACGGAGAAATTTATCGACCGTTTGAAATTAGGCCGGCGGTGACCGCAAGTATTATTGAACCCGTTTACATCTTCTCCTCCGCAGATCCGAAAACGATTACAATGGTTGTGCAGGCACAACATGATCAGGTGAAAGGCTCCGTGAGTTTACAACTGGCTGTTGGTTGGAAGTCGGTTCCCGAATCCGCCGACTTCGATCTGCCTAACAAATATCAGCAACAATCTTTCACATTTCTGATCACACCACCAGTTGGTAATCAAGAAATTACGGTTAAAGCTATTGCGACAATTGACGGAAAAACCTACGACAAATCGATTAAAACCATTGCATATCCGCATATCCCGAGTCAAACCATTTTTCCCGTATCCGAAGCAAGGTTGGCAAAAATTGATGTAAAAACCACCGCGAAGAACATTGGCTACATTGCTGGCGCCGGGGATGATGTACCCACAGCCTTACGCCAGATGGATTGTCAGGTAACCATGCTCAATGAGGCAGGTTTGTCCAAAAACTTGGATGGTTTTGATGCCATTGTTGTGGGTGTGCGGGCTTACAATACAGAAGATTATCTGCCCAATTATCAAGAGAAATTAATGGATTATGTTAAAAATGGCGGGACAATGGTCGTTCAATACACCATACCTGCTCTGAAAGTAAAGAAGATCGGGCCATTTAACATTGAGCTTGGCAGGGAAAGAGTTACAGAAGAAGATGCTGAAATGCGCCCATTGAATCCCGAAAGCCCGCTTTTGAACTACCCCAATAAAATCACTGAAAAAGATTTCCAGGGTTGGATCCAGGAGAGAGGGCTATACTTTGCCCAGAAGTGGGATAAGAAAGACTATCAAGCGATTTTTTCAGCAAATGACAAAGATGAAACCCCAAAAGATGGCAGTGTACTCTATGCCCAATATGGTAAGGGACATTACATTTATACAGGATTATCCTTCTTTCGCGAGCTGCCAGCAGGTGTTACCGGAGCGTACCGGTTATTTGCGAATATGATTTCTATTGGTAAAAAGTAATAAGCGTTACTTGACGTTCTTTCTGCGATTGCGCTGAAAATCTTCCAATACAAATCCGCCCAGTCCTTGCAGGTTGCTGTAATAGGCACGGCCATTGTTAACTTGCGTGAAATTCTGCACAAACTGTTTCAAGTAGGGATCGGTCGCAATCATGAAGGTTGTGACCGGAATATCCAGTCGACGACACTGCGCTGCCAATGTCAGGGTTTTATTTATGATCTTTCTGTCAAGGCCAAAACTGTTTTTGTAGTAGCGGATACCTTCTTTCAAACACGTCGGTTTACCGTCGGTTATCATGAAAATCTGCTTGTTACGGGTTTTTTTGCGGCGTAAAATGTCCATTGCAAGTTCGAGCCCGGCTACCGTGTTGGTATGGTAAGGGCCTACTTCCAGATAAGGCAAGTCTTTGATCTGGATCTGCCAGGCGTCATTTCCAAAGACGATAATGTCCAATGAATCCTTTGGATATTTGCTTCTTATTAACTCAGCCAATGCAAGCGCAACTTTTTTGGCAGGTGTGATCCGATCTTCTCCATATAAAATCATCGAGTGGCTAATATCGATCATTACGACAGTCGCAGTCGTTGTTTTTTGTTCCCGTTCAACGACTTCCAGGTCATTTTCCATCAGCATAAAATCACCTATACCGTGATTGACCTGTGCATTTTTGATGGATTCAGTCATGGCGATCTGATCGAGCGTATCACCAAACTGAAAGTCGCGGATGTCGCTGCTTAGCTCGTCTCCCACACCCAAATGCGGCGTATGATGGTTTCCGCCTGTTTTTGATCTTTTGAGTTTTCCAAATATTTCATCCAGAGCACTTTTCCGGATGCTTTTTTCGGCTTTGGGTGTCATTACAATCTTACTCTTTCCTTCTTCCTTTTCTTCAGTGATATAACCTTTCTTTTTCAGGTCGTCAAAAAAATCGCCGATACCATACGAATCATTCGTCAAGGTGTATTGGCGGTCGAGCTCGCTAAGCCAAGACATAGCTTCGCTTACATCTCCAGAAGTCATTAACAGCAATTGCTGGAAAATATCGAACAGCTGATCAAATTTGCTATTTACGCCTTGCTCCGCTGGTATGAATTTCGAAAAACGATGTCCCCGCATTGTAGAGAAATATTGAAAAGGTATTGAAAAAAGAGACGGCTACTCTCTGAGTTATTCGAAAGTAGCCGTTATTAATTAGACCTGGCGAAATTATGCCTCCTCAGCACAGAATTCTTCAAATGCCATTTGCAAATGTTGTGCAATCATTTCAGCTGAACGGCCTTCAATGTGATGACGCTCCACGAAATGGATCAATTCCCCATCTTTAAAAAGAGCCACGGCTGGTGACGACGGAGGATAAGGCAATGTATACTCGCGCATTTTGGCGGTAGCCTCTAAGTCAGCACCCGCGAAAACCGTAGCCAGGTGATCCGGTTTGATATCGCTTCTTGTCAAAGCCGCTCTCACACCCGGACGCGCAGCGCCTGCCGCGCAGCCACATACTGAGTTGATAACAACCAAAGCTGTTCCTTTTGTATTCTGCATAAAATTGTCAACTTCCTCAGCAGAGGTAAGGTCTTGAAAACCAACATTAACCAACTCGGCTTTCATTGGGGCCACTAATTGTGGTGGGTACATATTCTTGTTGTTTTAAGTTATCGTTTTGTTTTTTAGCTTTTAGCGATTGGCTGTTAGCTTTTTATTATTTCAAATTAAGCGCCGAAATACCATAACCGACAGCCGAAGTCATGTTTCACATGAACCCTAGTTCCAATTTGGCCTCTTCCGACATCATTTCGGTTGTGTATGGCGGATCGAATGTAAGTTCGACGCTTACGTCGTTTACGCCTTCTACTTCCCTGATTTTCTGCTCAACTTCTCCGGGCAATGTTCCTGCGGATGGACAAGATGGCGAAGTAAGTGTCATGGAAACAAACACATTGTTTACGGGAAAAACTTTTAAATCGTAGATCAGTCCCAGCTCATACACATCAACCGGAATTTCCGGATCGTACACGGTCTTGATGGCCTTTACTACTTCTTCCCTTAGTTCTGAATCTGACATTGTGGAGTTATATATTAATCATTTAAACGTTAATGGATTTAGCCTGAAATGCAAATCCGTATGCTCTCATTTGTTTTAACATTGCCGCCAACCCATTGGATCTTGTTTGGGCAAGATGTTGGTGTAGACCCACTCTTTCCATAAAATAAAGGTCGGCTCTAGAGACTTCCTCGGGAGTATGACCTGATAATACTTTAACCAGCATACTCACCAATCCCCTCACTATGATCGCATCGCTATCTGCTTCGAACTTCAAAAGATCCCCTTCCATGTAAGCATTCAGCCAAACCTTGGATTGACAGCCTTTAATAATATTCTCCTCCGTCTTGTACTGCTCTTCCAGCGGGGGAAACTGTTTTCCGAGATCAATGATATACTCGTACTTGCTCTCCCAGTCATCAAACAATTCAAAATCCGAAATTAGTTCGTCCTGTATCGCGTTTATCGTCATTGTCCTATTAATTATGCGACAGCTGTTTTAGTTTCCACCCAATTGATCAACGATTCCGCCATTTTTATCCCTGCAGTTGAAACTTCGGCTACCAAATTTCCGTCATAACCCATGGCCAAATGAAGCGTGTCATATGCCCCATTGAAAGCATTCAAAGCCTTTCTATCCATTTTTGCGATCCGCTCTTTGTACCAGTCGACATCTTTCCTCCGCTTGGTATTATTGTCAAATAGCGCGTCCAAGGCAACCAAAACACCTGTGTAAGCAGCATGTCCTGCCAGCTTAACATATTTTTTGTCCTGATAGTAGCCATCTTCCTTTCCGGCTTTCTCTCTCAAAATCTCCTTTGCATTATCCAGATAACGCTTTGCTTCTTGTATTGTGTTGGGCATATGTGTATGTAGTTTAGTTTTGATAGGAAGGCCCGGGATGGGTCAATTTAAGCAAAATTATCCAAGCATTTTTTTCACTTTATGCAAGCCCCGGATCAGCTTGTCAATTTCTTCAATCGTGTTGTAAACAGCAAAAGAAGCGCGCGAGGTTCCGGTAATATTGAAACGATTCATCAGCGGTTGGGTGCAATGATGCCCCGTCCGAATTGCAATTCCTTGTTGATCCAGCAACACGCCAATATCTTGATGATGAATGCCGTCGATAACGAATGATAACACACTCACTTTGTGTTTTGCCTTGCCAATAATTTTCAAACCATCAATCTCACCGACTGCCTCGGTGGCATAAGTCAGCAATTTGTTCTCATACGCCGCAATATTCGGTTTGCCAAGATTATCGACGTAATCCAATGCAAATTTTGCTGCTACCACATCGGCGATATTCGGGGTACCCGCTTCAAATTTGTAAGGGAGCTCGTTGTAAGTGGTTTTTTCAAAGGTGACTTCTTTGATCATTTCACCTCCCCCACGGTATGGTGGCATCGCGTTTAATAAATCCCTCTTTCCATATAAAATCCCCATTCCGGTCGGCCCGTAAATTTTATGCAGGGATAGGCAGTAAAAATCACAGTCAAGATCCTGCACATTGATTTCTAGATGGGAACTTGCCTGGGCGCCATCGATTAAAACCTTGGCCCCTACTGCATGTGCCTTTTCAATGATTTCTTTGACAGGATTAATTGTTCCGAGAGAATTGGAAACATGCACGACAGAAACGATTTTGGTGCGTTCCGTGAGCAATTTCTCATATTCATCCATCAATATCTCTCCATCGTCATTGATAGGGATCACTTTCAAAACGCAACCCCGTTCCTCGCAAAGCATTTGCCAGGGAACAATGTTCGAATGGTGTTCCATTGTGGAGATAATCACTTCGTCGCCTTCTTTCAAGAATGTCCTGCCGTAGCTTGATGCGACCAGGTTGATCCCATCGGTGGTGCCGTAAGTGAAGATAATTTCCTCAGGATAGGCTGCATTCAGGAATGCCTGCAATCTTCGTCGCGACTGCTCAAATGCAGAGGTCGCCTTTTCGGCTAAATGGTGGATTCCCCGATGAATGTTGGCATTATAATGCTCATAATAACCCGCAAGAGCGTCCAGTACCAATCTCGGTTTTTGTGTAGTAGCCGCATTGTCAAAATATACAAGCTGCTTTCCATTTACCACCTCATTTAATATGGGAAAATCATTTCTGATGGAATTTATATCAAGGGAATTGCTCATCGTCATTCGTGTTTAAGAAAAAAGCCCAACCCAAAAAATTGAAGGTTGGGCAGCAATATCAGGTGCCGGAGATTCCGGGAAATATTTTACTTCGAAGTGAGTTTCTGGGCAATAACGCCTTCCAGATACTCCCGAATCGAATCGATTTTGATTTGAGATACCACATCCGCACAAAAAGCATACATTAAAAGCGCCATGGCTTCCGGTCTTGAAATCCCGCGTGAACGCATATAAAATAATGCTTCTTCGTCGATCTGGCCAGTAGTAGTTCCATGTGAACATTTCACATCGTCCGCAAAAATTTCGAGCTGCGGCTTGGTGTTCATCGTCGCCTCAGGTGAAAGCACAATGTTTTTGCACGACTGAAACGCATTGGTTTTCTGTGCATCAGGACGCACAAAGATCTTACCATTAAAGACGCCTTTCGACCTGTCCCGAAGGATACCCTTATACAACTCATTACTTTCCGAGTTAGGCTTTCTGTGATCTGCAACCGTATGATTATCAACGTGCTGCGTTCCGTCCGGAAAGTATAAACCGTACATATGGGCCTCACAACGCTCACCGTCCAATATAATATTCAGGTTATTCCGTGTGAAACGACCATTCAAAGTGACTGTTCCCGCATAAAATTGTGAGCGATCAAGCATGCGAACCTGGGTGGTGCCAATGTGATAAGCATTTTCACTTTCATTTTGCACTTTATAGTATTCCACGCCCGCTTCTACACCAACATATATTTCGGTAACCACATTTGTGAATGAACGCGCACTTCCCAAAGTCCTGAATGCCTCCGCAATCTTCACATGTGCATTGCGGCCGACAGCTATGATATTTCTTGGCTGGCTTCCCACATTCTGCTCCCGGGCATCGCTTACAAAGCGCAGCACGATCGGATGAGTAACAGTTTGATTGTCTGGCACATGAATGAAAATTCCATCCTGGGCAAACGCCGTATTCAATGCTGTGAACGCATCTACCTCTTCCTTTGCCAATTCGTTGAAATAAGAATTAACTAAGGACGGATTTTTCTTGTAAGCTTCTGGTAAAGAACTGATTGTAATTTCGGTTTCAGGAGATACCATTTTGCTCAAACCGGCAGCATAATGCCCATTCACAAAATAAATGATATTAGCATCCTGTTCCGGAATTCGCAGATCTTCCAGGTCTGACAAACCTACCGTAGTATCAGCATTAAAATTGTAAGAAGCACTAATCAGGTCTTTTACGCTGGTATATTTCCACTCCTCATTCCGGATCGTAGGAAATCCCAACCGATCAAACTGGGCAAGGGCTGCACGTTTTTTCTGATGGAATTCAGACGAAGCTTCACCATTCATTACTGACTCACGGGCGTGAAAATCTGTAATAAGCCTGGTTTTTAAATCTATCGTTTCGATACTCATTGACAATTGATTGATACTTAACTTACTGCTTCAACTTCTGCCTTGATCCAGTCATAACCTTTTTCTTCCAACTCGAAAGCCAGTTCCTTAGGCCCGGATTTCACAATCCTACCTTTGTAAAGGACATGCACAAAATCAGGGATAATATAATCCAGCAGACGCTGGTAGTGGGTCACTACAATGGTCGCGCGTTCGGAAGAACGAAGGGAATTAACTCCCTCAGCAACAATACGCAATGCATCAATGTCCAGACCTGAATCAGTTTCATCCAGAATAGCCAGTTTAGGTTCCAACACAGCCATTTGAAAAATTTCATTCCTCTTTTTCTCGCCGCCTGAAAACCCTTCATTCAGGGCCCGTTTAAGAAGCGAGTCGTTCATGCTCACCAATTTAGCCTTCTCACGAACCATTTTCAGGAATTGTGCAGCGTCCAGCGGGCTCTGACCTCTATATTTGCGGATTTCATTTACCGCAGTTTTCAGAAAATTAATGGTAGTAACCCCCGGGATTTCAACAGGATATTGAAATGCGAGGAAAATACCTTCTGCAGCCCTATCTTCAGGAGCCATTTCAAGAATATTTTTTCCGTCAAATGTGACATTTCCAGCAGTAACTTCATATTCCTCTCTTCCAGCCAAAACAGATGCTAAGGTACTTTTGCCGGAACCATTAGGCCCCATGATAGCGTGCACTTCTCCCGCTTTCACTTCCAGGTTGATGCCTTTTAATATTTCCTTGCCTTCAATTGAGGCATGTAAGTCATTAATATAGAGCATATTTGATTTTATACTTAAAATACAGTTCTTGGTAATTTACCGCAAAAGTAGCATGCTTTCGGCGTAAAAGAAAATGATGATATACGGTCAAATGCGCCTGCGATATATAATCTACAACCTATTTGCAGGCTATGTTGTTCCCGCCAATTGCATATTTCTAAATCGAATACCCAGACAACCAGTTTGTTACAAGAATGCAGTTTTTAATTGATTAAGAAACAATTACTTTGCAATCCATGGTTTTCCAATACCTCGTTTATGACAACAGGATCAGCTTCCGGCTCCGCCATTAAAGTCTCATCAGAAACCGGCACATTAAAAAGACTGCTCATTCACAGCCCGGACCGAGGTTTGGGAAAAGTGGTGCCCAGCAAGGCGCAAGACTGGCTTTTTGAAGATATAGTACACCTGGATACAATGAGGCGGGGTGAATACGATTATTATGTAAAATTGCTCCTCTACTTTCTTGATCCAGACAAGATCAAAGGACGGGTTGGCGAGATCGACAATGACCCTTCGCGCTCTTTCTTTATTCCGGGCTCGGAAAATTACTTTGCTTCTGATTGTGTGGTTGATATTCAGCGATTGCTGGGAGAGATACTGGAAGACGCGCAAACAAGGGTGAAATTAACAGCCGCCATTTGTGGTATCGAAAGGTGCTCTTATCGCATTCAGGAAGAATTATACACTTACGATCCGCACGAACTTGCCAAGATTTTCATATCTGGTTCATATTCAGATAAAAGGATGCTCTTTGCACCTTTACCAAACCTGATTTTTACGAGGGATATTGGTATTGTTATCAATGATCATATTCTGCTGAACAAGCCGGCAAAGGCTGCAAGAACAAGAGAATCCATTCTTGCGCAATTTGTCTTCTTTTATCATCCGCTTTTTGAGCATATCCGGGAAAACCTGATTGAGATACCGGAAAATGAAAGGCATTTCCTTCTTCCCGACGATGAAAAAGCAAGTGATTTTCACCGCTGCACCCTGGAAGGCGGAGACGTAATGATGGTCTCCCCCAAGCACCTTTTAATTGGTTGCAGTGAAAGAACTTCTCTTTATGCCGCGCAGCAGGTAATGAAAATTCTGTTCGATAAAAATATTGTCGAAAAAATCTCCATAATCAAAATCCCGAAAAAAAGGGACTACATGCATATCGATACCATATTTACCCAGGTGAAAAAAAACATTTGGGTGCTGCTGGGTTCACTCGCCAGATTGGGGGATGAAGCTAAAAAGAAAGACGTGCTCCATTTCTTTGCTCCGGCCGATAATCGCGGCGAGTTCAGGATTTTACAATTCAGGAAGGGAAACGCGAAGCAGCCAAGAGAAATCGAGAACCTCGAAGACCTTTTATCCGAAATAAGTGCGGAAGATCTCGGTGCAAGTGAACCGGTCAAATTTATCTATTCCGGTGGAAATGAATTCCCATATGGCGAGCGTGAACAATGGACAGATTCATGTAATTTACTCGCGTTGAAAGATGGGGTTGTGATCGGTTATGACCGGAACGACAAGACGCTGGATGCTTTTCGCAAAGAAGGTTTCAAAATTATCACCGCCAAAGATCTGCTGGAAAAGTTTGAAACAGATGAACTTTCACCTTCCACACTAGCAGATACCTTCATCATGCTTCCTTCGGCAGAACTTTCGAGAGCAAGAGGCGGATCACATTGCATGAGCATGCCATTGCTTCGCGAATTTTTGTAAATTAGACTTGCCAGACTTGCCAGACTTGCCAAGTCTTTAAGACTTTGCAAGTCTACTAAACAAAAAACCAACTTCTATGCGAACCATCACATCATCCGTTCAGATTCAGCCCCAATCGACCTCCCGGATCATGATGATCAGGCCGGTGCGATTTGGCTTTAATGAAGAAACTGCCCAAAGCAATGAGTTCCAGCAGGAAGCTTTTGCAGATAATACAAGAGAAACCGCCCAGCAGGCTGCCAGGGAAGAATTTGACTTAATGGTCGACCAGTTGGAACATGTCGGGGTTGATCTGCACATTTTTGACGATACGGAAGAAAATCACCGTCCGGACGCTGTATTTCCTAACAATTGGGTTTCTTTTCATCAGAGCGGAAAAGTTGTACTTTATCCGATGCTGGCCGAAAATCGTCGCACCGAGCGACGACCTGATATTATTGAAGCCCTTAAGAAAGATTTCAATATTGAGGAAATCATCGACCTCACCCACTTTGAATCCGAAGGGAAATTCCTTGAAGGTACTGGAAGTATGGTTTTAGACCGTCGCTACAAAATTGCTTATGCCTGCCTGTCACCACGGACGCATCCAGAGGTTTTAGAGGCATTTGCCGGTGCATTAGGGTACGAAATCGTGTCGTTTTCTGCATCAGATGAAAATGGCAAACCTATTTATCATACCAATGTCATTATGTGCGTTGGGGATATCTTTGCGGTCGTTTGTCTCGAAGCCATTAAGAATCTGGACGAGAGGCTAATGGTGAGAGCAGCATTGGAAGAAACTAACAAATACATTGTTGAAATTTCTTTGGATCAGGTGCGGCACTTTGCAGGGAATATGCTGATGGTGCGAAACAATAAATCCGACAAATTTTTGGTCATGTCCACGCAGGCTTACGACTCACTAACTGCTAAGCAGAAACGAATGCTGAGTGATTATGCGCGGCTGGTGCATACCGACCTGGCGGTGATCGAGGGAAATGGCGGCGGCTCCGCTCGATGTATGATGACGGAAATTCATTTACCTATGAACTAGCCAAACAAAAAATGCTCCTCGTCGGAGCATTTTTTGTTTAATTTTTATCCCTATACATTTAATCTTTTAGATCTGCTTTCACCTTAGCAATTTTTTCCTGTGTGCTGGCCTTAAAAGAATCCCACTTATCGGCGGTTTCATTTTCAACTTTTTTCCAGGATTCCTTCAAATCTTCTTTTTCTTCATTTAGTTCAGCTTTGCGCTCTCTCCATTTCGCTTTTTCGTTATCAGCAGCTTTATCCATTTTATCGTCTGCTTCTTCTATTTTTCTATCAAGCTTAGCAACTGCATCATCGATATCTTCCTTTAATGCGGCTTTATCCGCTTTTACTTTTGCTTCAAAGTCATTTCCGGCTTCTTTAATGTCTGCTTTTGCTTCTGCAACATTTTCATCCATATCTTCTTTGGCTTCTTCCACAGTTTCATTGGCAGAATCCTTCGTCTTCTCCGAGCAACTTGTGAACGTCAGTGTTCCCATGAGCATCAAAGAAGCAACCATCCAATTGATCTTTTTCATAATCGAGGTTTTTTAACAGGTGATAATTTTTAATATATTAACTTATTAATGAAAAAGAAGGTAAAAAAATCTTACCAGACCACTATACGCGCTCAAATGGAACCGTTGTAGAATTTTATTCTCAAAGCAGCTGCATTTTGAACTTCGAAATAAAGCGGCGGGTTAACGTCATAGCCTGTATTTTCCGACCCAAGTTTTATTATATGCAAAAAATCTCCATTCCTGGCCTATTAGTCGCGATTCCAATCTTTGCCAATTCAGCTACCTCACAAATTCCGGTGGATACGTTGAAAGCCCGTGAATTACAGGAAATTACAATCAACGCATTCGAATCCAGGGCCGACCCGCTGACTACAACAGCAACTGTAGGCTTACTTACCTCACGAACATTGGAGAGATTTTCGACCAATACCTGGGCAAATGCGGTCAATACCGTTCCGGGAGTGAAAATGGAAGAACGCTCGCCAGGGAGCTACCGCTTTTCCGTTCGCGGGAGCCTTATACGTTCGCCTTTCGGTGTACGTAATGTCAAATTTTATTGGAACGGGATCCCGTTTACGGACGCAAGTGGAAATACGCCACTCAATTCATTGGATTACAACGCGGTGCAGGGAATGGAAATCATTAAAGGTCCAGGCAGCAGCATTTATGGCGCGGGTACAGGCGGCGTTGTCCTCCTACAAAGCCATCCCGACAATAACCTTCAAAATCGTATTGAACAAAGCATCAGTTTTGGAAAATATGGTTTCCAAAGCCGGAACTCCACCATCCAGGTCGGGGATATTTCTATCCAATATGGCCACAGCGAACAGGATGGGTATCGCAATCACAGTGGGATGACCAGAGATGCCATTCGGTTCACATCGTCTTCGAAAGTTGGAGATGGTACATTGTCGTTACTCGGCATATATTCTGATTTGTATTATGAAACTCCAGGTGGTATCAATCTTGCCCAATACCAGAATAACCCGAAACTGGCTCGCCAGTCCACGGCCAATGTCCCCGGCAGTGAGGCGCAACAGGCCGCCATTTATACCAAACTCGCTTTGCTGGGTGGTAATTACATTCTGCCTCTTTCAGACACCTGGACGCAATCCACGGCCCTATACCTTACTTATACCGATTTTGCCAATCCATTTATCACCAATTATGAAAAAAGGGATGAAAATGGCATTGGCGGACGGAATATCTGGCAAAACCGGGCCCAGATTTGCGACATAAAAACTAATTGGACCAGCGGATTTGAATGGCAGTATGGCAAATCAGCCCAGCGGAATTATGACAATATAGGAGGTCGCCCGGACAAACAACAAACGGTAGAGGACCTACGAACCACTAACTTATCTGTTTTCAGTCAGCTGGAAGCTGTTTTCTTTACGGATCTGACATTGAGTGCAGGAGTGAGTTATAACACATTCAAATATAAATACGAGCGTTTTGTCGCGCTTCCTTACAACAAAGACAAAAAGAATTTCGATGGTATTTTTGTGCCCCGGTTCGCGGCAAATAAGGTTATTGGTAAAAATTGGGCGGTTATCGCTTCATACAGCGGCGGTTTCTCCCCCCCTACCCTGCAAGAAGTACGGCCTTCGGCTGGTGGCTTTCGAAAAGCTCTTGAAGCCGAGAGAGGTGCAAATGCAGAAGTTGGCATCCGTCGGCTGGGCAAACGTATTACGGGTGAACTCAGCCTATACCATTTCGGCCTAAAAGAAACGATTGTAAGAAGAACCAATGAAGCCGGGGCAGAATTTTTTATCAATGCGGGGAAAACACGTCAGAAAGGATTGGAATGGAGCATCGCTTATGAAATCCTTTCAGATCCCGAGTTGCCTTTAATTTTAAAACTTTGGAATACTGGCACATGGACCAGGTACACTTTCGAAGATTTGAAACAGGGAGAGGTTGATCTTTCCGGCAAATTGATCCCTGGCATTCCAAGGTTATCTCAAACCTCCGGCCTGGATGCTTTATTCAAATATGGATTTTCAGCCTACATTACCTATCAATACGGCGGCTCATTTTTTTTGAATGATGCCAATACCGTCAAGAATACGGCTTACAATCAATGGATTGGTCGCATTAGCTGGAAGAAGAGCTGGGGTCAGCATTTTTACAGTGAACTTTCTGTATCCGCAGAAAAGGTCAATGCGGGGATTTACAGCCTGGGTTATGATCTCAATGCTTTCGGAAACAGGTATTATAATGGTGCGCCAAAAGATAATCTTTGGGCCGGTGTGAAGGTTGGTTGGGAGTGGCAGAAAAGTTCGAAGTAATGCATTTATATATTCATATTCCATTTTGCAGGCAGGCTTGTCATTATTGCGATTTCCATTTCAGCACGAATATTTCTACTAAAAAGGCGATGGTGGATGCCATTGCCCGGGAAATCGAGCTGCGAAAATCCTATCTGCCGGATCAAAGCTTTGAAACTATTTATTTTGGCGGAGGTACCCCGTCAATACTTGACAAAGCGGAGCTCGAATTTTTGATTGGCATCGTTTACCAACACTTCCATGTAGCGTCCGATGCCGAAATCACGCTGGAAGCGAATCCCGACGACCTGGACAGCGCAAAATTGTCGCAGCTTTTCGAAGCGGGTATCAATCGGTTAAGCATTGGCATACAATCATTTAACGATCAGCATCTTCAATTCCTGAACCGCATTCACTCTGCCAATGAGGCGGAAAGTTGCGTTTGTACCGCACAGCAGATCGGAATTAAAAACATATCCATTGATCTGATTTACGCCATTCCCGCGCAAAATCACACCATTCTGCAAACTGACCTGCAAAAGGCTTTCGCCCTGAATGTTGCTCATATTTCAGCCTATTGCCTTACCATTGAACCGCAAACCGCATTTGGCAGCTGGGTCAGGAAGAAAAAACTCAGACCCATTGATGAAGAATTTGCTGCCCAGCAATTCGAAATTCTTGTTGAAACGCTTGCGGAAAATGGATACGAGCAATATGAAATCTCCAATTTTGCCCGTCATGAGCAGTATAGCAAACATAACAGTTCGTATTGGAAGCAGAGGCCCTACCTGGGTGTAGGGCCCAGCGCACATTCCTATAATGGTATTAGCCGGGAATACAATGTCTCGAACAATGTTAAATATATTGATGCCATTCGCCAAAACCTCATTCCTGCAACGCATGAAATATTGTCTGCTGCGGATCAGACCAATGAGTATCTGTTAACCGGGTTGAGAACCAAATGGGGCGTGAATAAAGATAAACTCGAAGAGTTGTCGGGAGGAATTTTCAATACCGCCCATCAAAAGGATCTTGAAAAAATGGCGTGCCTTAACTGGATCCGGGAGGATTCCGACTCGCTATTCCTCACCAGTGCGGGGAAACTGTTTGCGGACCGGATTGCGAGTGATTTATTTATTGAGTAGGTTGTCATCCTGAGCGCAGTCGAAGGACGGTTCTGCTAAGTAGCAACGCACTTCGACTGCGCTCAGTGTGACACTCTACCTATGAAACCAACTCCGCATTCAATGTAATCTCTGCATTTAATAATTGCGAGATCGGGCACTCTTTCTTTGCTTTATCGGCAACTTCGGCAAATTGCTCAGCCGAGATCTCAGGAACTCTTGCTTTCAAATCTATTGCGCTTTTCACCACCTGGCCTTTTGCAGGATCAAGAGAAACCGTAGCCGTTGCATTCAATTCATCCGCAGTGAAGCCCACTGCATTGAGTTCAAAACTCAATTTCATTGCAAAACATCCTGCGTGCGCTGCTGCTATCAACTCTTCCGGGTTGGTCCCTTTGCCATCGGCGAAACGGGTATTGAAGGAATATTGGGTATTTTCAAGGACAGTGCTTTGTGTACTCATTGTACCTGTACCTTCTTTTCCTGTGCCTTTCCAAACGGCTGTTGCTTTCCTATTAATCATATCACCTGCTTTTTTAAATTATTTGAAATTATTGAACTGAATACTTTTGTCGGGTTGAAAAGTAACAGGTATCCGCCATCTACGCAAATTATTATATCATTAAAGAAAACAATAAACTGATGTTGCGCCTAGTTTGAGACTATGTTGCATTTATACCATACCTGGCGTGCTTTTGTTAACGACCGTTAATGCACGATCCGGAATTAAACTTTATAATTGCATTTACATCTAAAAATAAATTTTTTATCCATTTTCAATTTAATTAGCGCAATCATGAACAAAAAACTCATTCCCCTACTACTTATTCTGGTCGCCATCTTCCAAGGTTGCACTGGCCCGGAAGGCCCTCCCGGACCTCAGGGAGCAGATGGAGGAAGCATAGATGTTACAGGCACGACTTTTGATTTGGTGAATGTAAATTTCACAACAGCGAACCAGTTCCAATATTCGCTTTCTTATGCGGATGCAAAAGTAACGGTACTGGAATCGGATGCGGTTTTGGTTTATATTCATTGGGATGATGTAACGTCAGGCAACACAACTTTGAAAGCATATCGTTTGCTTCCGCAAACCGCTTTCTTTACAGCTGGCGGACTGCTGACTTACAATTTTGACCAAACTAAAAATGATTTTTCCATCTTTCTGGATGGTAACGTTACCCTGAGCACATTAACAGATGACTATACTAAGAACCAGGAATTTAGAATTGTTGTCGTTCCAGCTGATTTTGCGGCGAGGACCAATGGCTCGGTTGATTTCAAGGATTATAATGCTGTGGTCAAACATTTCAACATTGACGAATCAAAAATCCGGAAAGTCTCCGTTCAATAAATTATCGAAAAACGGACTATTTCTAATATCTTTAATAAAATCCGGCGGACGGTCGAGTAGCGATTCCGCCGGATTTCCTTTTCCCACTATGAAGAACATAATAAACACACTGCTTTTACTAATCGTCCCGGTTTCTTTTTTATGTGCTCAAAGCTTTACGGTTGAGACCGAAGCATTCAGGGAAAAGTACCGCCAAGAGTTTCTTCACTCATCCAATTCTCCCCTTAAAAAAGCTGACTTACGCTTTTTGCAATTCTTCGAACCCGACTCATCTTATCGAGTAGTTGCCCGGTTCGAAAAAAGTAAAAGTGAAGCTTTTGAAATGCCCACTTACAGCGGCGTCAAGAAAACTTATGTGAAGTATGGCACGCTGAGGTTCAGGCTAAATGGCAGAAAACAATCGTTGAATGTATACCGCAGCCTGAGCTTACAAGCCAATGCCAAGTACAAGGATTATCTTTTTATTCCTTTCAAGGACAAAACAAATGGCATGATTTCTTACGGTGGCGGACGTTATCTGGATTTGAAAACCACCGATTTAAAGGATAACACCTACACATTGGATTTTAACAAAGCATACAACCCTTACTGTGCTTATAGTGATGGCTTCAATTGTCCTATCCCACCCGCTGCCAATCACCTGGCCATCGAAATAAAGGCGGGTGAGAAAAAATTTGGCAAAGAACATCAGGAGGCAAGCTTAAAGTAAATGAGGGGGTTTAAGCTCAAATAAAATATATCCTCCCTGTTCAGAAACGCCCCTGGATCGCTCCTTCCAGCCGTTTTTGATGTAAAATTTCACCGCCTGGCGGTTCCTGACAAGACATTTCAAAGTAATGATTCCCCGGATATCCGACTGTGCAGCCAGTACCAAAAGCTGTCCAATACCTTGTCCCTGATAGGGTTTACGCACGTATAGGTGATGGATAAAGCGGTCGGCCTCCCAAACGGATATGAAGCCTACAATGTTTCCCTCAAAACGCGCAACCAGGATTTTCTCCCCGGCGGTATCCTCGTCAAATGTGCCGGTTTCCAATTGCTCTTTGGTGAGCCAGGTAAATGTTTGAGCCCGAATCTCTTCATATAATTGCCGAAGTATTGGCTTATCCGGCTCCTTGATAGGCCAGATTTCGATTTGCTCTTTTTCCAAAATAGGGTATGGAACCGTTAAAAAAATGGGCTATAAAAAAGCCTGATTTGTCGGGACAAACCAGGCTGGGAACTCAAACTGCTACTCTTAGCTCTTTAAAAGCTCTTTTTGCTTCATAATGCGCTCGAACACTTTAATATCGTGTTCGGAAGTGAAAATGCTAAAAGGCAGGTGAACAAACTGACCTTTTGAAATCACCAACACATACGCGTCTTTGTCTTTGTACGCTTCCTGGATCTGTTCCCACTTCATCACGCTACCCTCTTTCTGGTTCAGCTTCATCAGGATCTGGCGATTATCTATCTCATACTGAAACTTCTCGAACATGGGTTTGTATTGCGCGAGCTGGGTAATCCCAGTGAATTGGATCAGCCAGAACAGCACATATAAAACAGCTCCAACAAAAACGGTAATGTAGATCCAGAGATTGGGATAGACGCCTGTAAGGTTCAGTACTGCATTAATAAGTATAAGCGCCAGCGGTATAACGCCCCATTTCAATTGCGTTTTGAAAAAGTACCGCATGGCCAGGGTAATGTACTTTTTTGTTGGTAATGCGTATTTCTTAGTACGAACCGCAGCCGGGTTCGTAGGCATTTGATAGACTGGTTGGTGCTTATTTACCGATACTTTGGCCATAACTTAAATTAAATTGACAAATCTGATTTTCCGGATGAAACTTGCACTTTGGGGCTTCCGAAAATGAAGTACAAAGTTAGAGAAAAGCGGCTGACAATCAGAAAGCCCTGGAAATAAAAAGTAGTTAGAAGAATTTAGTGTAATTTGTCTTTGCTAACAGCGTTGAACATTCGAATGCATAATACGCGGTTGGGTATCCCTGATGTTCCTTGAAACACGATAATATTAAAAGCTAAATGAGTTTTCTTTTTCCGTCATTTTTGTGGGGATTACTGGCTGTATCCGTTCCAATTGCCATACACATTTTTAACTTCAGACGTACAAAGAGAGTTTACTTCACGAATGTTGCCTTTCTGAAAGCAGTAGAAACCAAGACCAGGTCGGTGCGGCAGATCAAGCACTGGCTGGTGCTCGCATCGCGCATTTTGGCCGTTACCTGTCTGGCGCTGGCTTTCGCCCAACCATTCCTTCCGGCAGAAAGCAAAGTGGCCATCGATAAAAAAGGGATCACAAGTCTTTACCTTGACAATTCCATGAGCATGGAAACCGAGCTTAACAACAAACGTTATCTCGATATTGCTACCGGCCGACTCAGCGAGCTGCTTGGTATTTTCAAGAATGCTACTTCCCTTCAACTCATTACCAATGATTTCTCTGCGCAGGAGCAGGGCCTATATCCAGCCGAAAAACTGCGCGACCGCCTTACGACCATTGGTCTTTCCAATACACCAAGGACTTTAGATCAGATTTACAAAAGGCAGGAAAACCTGGTTGCCCGTCATCAAAGTTCTGGCAAGAACCAGTTTTTTTGGTTTTCCGACTTTCAGAAAAGCACAGCAGGTAACCTGTCGGAATTGAAAGCAGATACAACGAACCAGTTGTTCCTGGTGCCGGTGCAGGCGGAGGTGGAGAAAAATGTGTTTGTGGACTCAGCCTGGCTTAACACGCCATTTATCCGTGAGTTGCAAAACAACATATTGTTCGTAAAGGTGAGCAATTCCGGCAAAGAGGAAGCAAAAAATGTGGTTTTGAAACTTAGTTTGGATAACACGCAGGCATCCACGGCGTCGGTTAATGTGCCTGCAAATGGTACTGCGACCGCGAAGTTTAACTTCAATCTAAAAGGAAAAGGTTTTAAAAAGGGTCAAATCACCTTTGACGATTTCCCAGTCACTTTTGATAATGATTACTATTTTGTCCTCAATTCTTCGCCGCTGATCCGGGTGCTGCATATCTATGGTGAGAAATTCAGCGGAAACTATATCGAGAATGTTTATGACAATGACAGTTTGTTTTCTTTACAAAGTTTCAGTGCGCAGAACGTTGATCCCGGGCTGATCAAAAGTTCGGATCTGGTGATCCTGGAAAGTGTGGCTTCGCTATCTGGTACATTGCCGCAGGATTTGCAGGATTTTGTGAGGAAAGGCGGTAGTCTTGCCATTGTGCCTCCCGTTTCTCCTAATGCAGACAATTATGGTCGCTTTCTGAGTGGTTTCGGCATCAATGGACTGAATTCTACCGGAAACGCAAGCCCCGCACTTATTGAAATTGCTGCTCCCGACCGCAATAACCCCTTTTTTAGTGATGTTTTTGAAGAATCAGTCCGCCAGGAAATCAATCTTAATCTTCCCTCCGCCTCTCCCGTTTGGAGTTGGGGAAACACTGGCCAGTTGTTACTTGCCATGCGCGACGGACAGACTTATCTTAACCAAGTCTCGGCAGGAAACGGAAAGGTTTACCTTGTTGCCGCGCCATTAAATCCACAGTTTGGCAGCATGGCACAGCACGCCATTTTTGTCCCAATCATGTACAAAATCGCGGCATCCAGTGTGAGGGCGCAAAGAACTTCCTATACATTCGACGAGAATCCGATCAGCCTAACCATTAATGATGCAGGGCCTAATCCTGTTTTTAAATTAAGGCGGAATAAGACAGAACTCATTCCGGTTCAACGCATTACGGGTAATCAGCTTTTGCTGGAAATCCCGGAAGGCGATCAGTTAGGAGAGGGACTTACGGCAGGGTATTATGAATTGGTAAACGGCACAAAAACAGAGCAGATCATCGCATTGAATCATAACAATGCTGAATCCAAGCTCCAATATTTTTCGCCTGATGAACTTAGGGCAGTTTTTGCAGGTCAAAAAAACGTCCAGGTCTTCGACCGGATCGATGACGATGCTTTTTCAACTGCATTTGAACAACAAAACATGGGCACTACACTTTGGAAATATTTCCTGTATGCTGCCCTTTTCTTTCTCCTTCTTGAGATCACACTGATCCGGTTATTGAAATAACAAGATAGCTTGTCGAATTTCTTAAAAATTGACGGAAACATTGGATTGCGGTTTTATGTTAGCGCTTTTTAAGCCAATTTTGCATATCATCACTTAACGCATCAATGCTTTCTTCCCGAATCGGAATTCTTGGTGGTGGCCAGCTTGGACTCATGCTTTTACAAGCTGCTGTGGACTGGAATCTTGATATCCACGTGCTTGATCCGGATGCTGATGCTCCCTGCAAGAAAATCGCCCCCTACTTTCAACAAGGCTCTTTACAGGATTATCAAACTGTTTACGAGTTTGGTCAAAACCTGGACATCATTACGATTGAAATAGAAAAGGTGAATGTTGACGCGCTCGAAGCATTGGAAAAAGAGGGAAAACTGATCTATCCGCAACCATCCGTTATTCGCCTGATACAGGACAAAAGAATTCAGAAGCAATTTTATCTGGATAACGATCTCCCGACCGCACCATTCATACTAACCGAAAACCGGGCGGATGTTTTGGGACATATCGCGTTTTTGCCCGCGTTTCACAAGCTCGGTAAAGATGGGTACGATGGCCGTGGCGTACAACGCCTCACTTCGGAGGCTGATCTGGACAAAGCATTTGACAAACCCGGTTTATTGGAGAAAGCCATTCCGTTTGAGAAAGAGCTGGCCGTTATTGTAGCCAGGAACGCAAGCGGTGAAGTAGCGACTTTCCCAACTGTGGAAATGGTTTTTCATCCCGAACATAATCTTGTCGAATACCTGTTTGCACCTGCCGAAATCGCACAATCAACAGATGCGAAAGCACAGGAAATTGCGCGAAAAACGGCCGAAGCATTTCAAATTGTGGGCTTGCTAGCCGTTGAATTGTTTTTGACGAAAGAGGGCGAGATACTTATCAACGAAGTTGCACCACGTCCGCATAATAGCGGCCACCATACCATCCGCGCGAATGCAACTTCCCAGTACGAGCAGCATTGGCGCGCTATTCTGAACCTACCTTTGGGAAGTACATATGCTTATGGGCCATCGGCGATGGTTAACCTGCTTGGTGAAGACGGTTTTCAGGGTCTTGCGGAATATGAAGGCATGGAAACGCTTTTGGCAACAGAACAGGTTTTTCCGTTCTTGTATTGGAAAGCAATTACAAGGCCTTTCAGAAAAATGGGTCATATTACCATTATGGATTCCGATATTAATGCTTTGAAGGAAAAGGTTGATTTTGTCAAAAAGAGTATCAGGGTTATCAGTACAAAATCTTAACACAGTAGCAATGGTTGGAATAATCATGGGCAGCCTTTCCGACAGAAAGGTAATGCAGCAGGCCGCTGACGCGCTTTCGGAACTGGGTATCGCATTTGAAATGGAAATCGTTTCAGCCCACCGGACGCCTGAGCGAATGCTGGATTATGCAGCTTCGGCAAGGGATCGCGGATTGAAGGTCATTATCGCCGGCGCGGGTGGCGCTGCCCATCTTCCGGGCATGGTTGCATCGCTTACTTCCTTGCCTGTTATCGGGGTTCCGGTACTATCCAGTAACTCTATTGACGGCTGGGATTCAGTGCTTTCCATTCTGCAGATGCCGTCGGGTGTTCCGGTCGCAACAGTTGCATTGGACGGAGCGAGAAATGCGGGAATACTAGCGGCGCAGATTATCGGAACGAGTGATCAGGAGGTCGGAAAACGCCTCGATTTATTCAAGCAAAGCTTAAAAGAAAAAGTCGCTGCGATGAATGAGGAATTGAGAAATGAACTTGTAAAGTAGTATGTCTTTAGTAATTTCGTATAAAATTAACTCCAATAAATTTTGACTACCAACCCGGCCATGGAAGACGAATTCCCCAAAAAAAGAAACATCCGTCCTACTGAAAAGTCAAATTTACCTATTGTCACACTACTGGTTTTGGTTGTTTTGGTATTGGCGATGCTGTATGTGGGTTACGAATATATTTCTGACAGTTCTTCCAATTCAGAGGAACTTACGTCCGTTGTTGTCGACTCAACACTTGAAGAAACAGTAGGAGAACCGATTACCGATGAACCCGCCCCAATTGCTGCGAAGACGGATGAAAAAGCGGAGGCGGTAAAGGAAACAGTAAAAGAACCAGCGAAAGAGGAAGTTAAAAAACCTGAAAAAGAAGAAAAGCCTGCGATATCAGCAGCATCTGTAGGAGGAGAGGAAATTACACATACCGTTCAAAGCGGAGAAACTTTTTCAAGCATTGCTTCCAGGTATAACCTTAAAACAGCAACGGTACAAGGACTGAATTCATCTGTTTCTGACGTCAAATCGGGAATTACTAAATTGAAAATTCAGGTTAAGGCGGTGCATACGGTCGGTCCTGGCGATGTGCTTCGGGTGGTTGCCAATAAATATGGTGTTACCAAAGAAGCAATCATGAAAGCCAACGGTAAAACCCGTGACTTTTCCGAAAGAGGTGAAAAATTGATTATTCCATTTCCTGACAGGAAGTAAGCGAGACGATATTGATAGTAACAAAGAATCCCGGAGCGATGACCGTTCCGGGATTTTCTTTGCACTTGATATGAGGATTCAGGAATAATATTTAATTAGATCCGGGACCTCTGCCACCGCCACCTTCGCCGCTCCGGCGAAAATCACCACCTTCGCCTTCCAATTCACGTCTGCGGGAATTATCATTCACTGGCATTTTGCCAAAATTCTTCAATGTGTAAGTGAATGTCAGCATGGCATACTGCGTCAACACCCGGTTCGTAACATCCTGCACGTAAGTTTCAGTAACATTGCGGCTGATGCTGTTATTCTGTTTCAGTATGTCAAAAACCGTCAGTTTCAGTTCACCAGCATTGTTTTTTAAAAACTTCTTGCCAACACTTGCATTCCATAAAGTGAAGTTTTGGTTATAGCCTGCTCCCAATCCCCGGTACGACTGATTACTGATGTCACTTTGAACCACAAAACCTTTTCCAAAGATCCAGTTAACCCTGCCGGAAATCCCCTGGGTGTAGTAATTGTTATTGATATTGGGCTGAATTGTGTTCCGTACAATGTTGTAATTACCAGAATAAGAAACTGTGAAATCAAGCTTTTCGCTAATGTTGCTGCTCAGTACCAGTCCTTGCGAAACGGCATAAGTATTGGAAAAGTTGGCCACATTATTAATCATCCCGGGTGATCTCACATAATTGAAGCCCGTTGTGAGATTGACATTCAATTTTAACGGTGCGACAGGTTTTCCGTAAGCGAGAAATGTTCTGGCATTCCAGCTTCCATCGACATTAATGGGCGAGGTTAGTTTCGAGCCGCGTTCCAGTACAATTCCGCTTGGTAAGGTGGTAGCTTCCTGCGCAATGAATGTGGAGTTTACAATTGCATTGTTGGTTTGGGTAACAAAAACCATGGCGTTCAAGCTGTATGGTCTTTTTGCCCCTGCCAGCGAATAACGGACGTTGAAGTTGTTCCGGTATTCCTGTTTCAAATTGGGGTTACCGGCCGTGAGTGATAAAGGATTGCTGTTATCAATTACATTCTGCAATTGCGAGATCGAAGGCTGGTTGGTCGAACTCCGGAAAAATGCACGGAACTGGGTACCTTCTTTGGAACGATAGCTCAACATTACATTTGGTAAAAAATTGGAGAATGACTGATCTACTTTGGTGTCATTGGGCGCAAGCTGCTCGCTGTATAAACCTGTATTTTGATAATCCACTCCGAAGTTCGCTGACCAGCTGTTTTTACGATAACGATAACCTATGCCAGCGCGATTTGTAGTATAACGGTTATCAAAATTGTTAGATAACAATGTATCCAGGTCTGAGTAAGTATTTTCATCAAAACTCATATTATATGTTTCCCGGCTGGAATTGCTGTTACTGAGCGTCAGTCCATAATTGAACTGCAATTGACCAGTGCTGCTGATCGGTTCTGTATAAATGATGTTACTACCCCAGGTTGTCCCGTTTGAATACGTGTAGCTCTTTTGATCGGTCGTGTCACCCATCATTCTAGCCATCAGAGAGTCTGGTGAGGTCAGGTTATTATAATATAAGTTTTTGGAATAAAGGTATCTGGTACCATTCCGGTCGTTCAGTTGGGTGTTGACATTGAAACTCACAGTCCGGCCTTTTTTTGCAAAGCTATGGCGGAGCAAAACGTCATTGGAGAAATTATAGCCGCTGTTCAGGTTGCGCTGGGTATTATCCAGGCTGTTCAGATTGCTGCCATCGGCCAATGTCGTTAATCCGGTTTTCAAACTATTTGAGTTATTATCCTGAAAACTCAGCCGTGGCGTTACGATCAGGGAGTTATTAGGATTAATGTTGTATTCCAGCCGGAAATTCAGCCGATGATTCGCATTGATACTGGATGTTCTGCTGCTTTCATTATAAAATTGATTACCAAGACCTCCTGATAAAAAATACTCCTGCTCAGTAGTTTGCGCATTGGTATTGCCAGTGCGGTTGAAAAAGTAGCTTCCCGAAACATCCACTTTCTTGCCAAACTTATTGGCATAATTGAGACCAAAAGAATTGGTACCGGTTATCCCGCTTTGATTTCCGACTAGAAAGTTGTTAGATGCGCCGCCGCCGCCACCTGCATTACCTCTTCCGCCTCCACCACCGCCGCTGCTACCGGTCAGGCCTAGCAGATCCTGGCTGGAAAAATTCTGCATGTTAATGTTATTGCTAAGGCCAATCACCGAAATACGTTGGTTGCCTTTGAAAAAACTCACATTTCCACCGGCCTGATAGCGATTATCGAGACCATAACCCGCAAATACCTTCCCGAATTGACCCATTTTGCGATCGGCCTTGGTGACGATATTGATCGTCTTCTGACCATTACCATCGTCAAATCCGGTGAATTGCGCCTGGTCACTCAGCTTATCGAAGACTTCGATCTTATCAACTATTTCCGCAGGCAGGGATTTCAATGTAAGCGCTGCATCCTCGCCAAAAAATGGCTTACCATCCACCAGGACCCTGTTTACAGTTTCGCCATGCGCGGTCACCGTTCCGTTGGTCACAGTGATGCCAGGCATTTTCTGAATAAGGTCTTCCGTTGTCGCGTCAGGATTTGTTTTGAAGGCGGCCGCATTGAATTGGGTCGTATCACCCTTTTGCTCCATTGCCGTAACCTGACCGATGACTTTCACTTCTTTCAGGTTTGCTATCGCTTCGGTCAGCTGAACGGTGCCCAGATCCTGGATATCATTGATAATGGTAACGTTTTGAGTGAAATCTTTATAACTGAGGTAGGAAACTTTCACAAGATAAGAGACCTGTTTGGTGAGGCCGGTAAAAGTAAATTTTCCGTTAATATCAGTAGTGATGTATTCCGGCTTTGCATTAGGAGCATTCCGGCTCACGGCTACATATGCGCCAACAACCGCTGAGCGGTTAATGCTGTCCAGCACGGTACCAGTGATCTGCGCGTTCTGTGCTTCCGCATTCTGAAAAATGGCGAAGCTGAGAAGAAGTAAAAGGGCGATGTATGTAAGTCTGTTCATGATTTCTGTAAAGGTTTAATGCAGTTTAGAGCACGCTCTTATGCAAAAGTTTAATCACACTTTACTACATGCCTTGACAATCGACAGAAGTACATTAAATCATAGACCAAATCGTATTTTTAGCCGACTGAAAGAATGAAAGATTTCCGGGCTTTTGCTTCAATTATTCATTTAAGCCATTTTTTCAGCAGTTCCTCATATTGATCGAGGAATTCGTTGTAGGCGTTTTTAAGCAGCGGGAGCGCTTCCGATAAAGTGCTGGTATCGTTGGACTTCAGACGCCATTCCGCATCGCGTGCAATCTCGGCCACCCGCGATACACCCACCGTTCCACCGCTGCCTTTCAATGTGTGCAGATTACTTTTTATGGTAGCAATGTCATTTTTATCATAGGCTTCCAGGGCACCATCAACCAATTCATTCGATTCGGTTACAAAGTCTTCGAAAACCGACCAGACCAAGTCAGCTCCCCCAATTCCGTTGAGCTGGTCGATAATCTCTTTGTCCAGGATCGGTAAAACAAGTCCCGGAACGGCTTCCTTTTGCACGGTTTCGGGCTGTTTGCCTTCCCTGCTGCGCAGGATCTCCTTTACTTTCTGAACAAGCGTTTGGGCGCGGATAGGCTTTGGAATGTAATCATCCATACCCTGACTGATAAACCGGTCACGGTCCTCTTTCATTGAGTAAGCCGTCATGGCGACAATTGGCGGCAGCAGATTGGGATATCGCTGTTTCAGTTCCTGAGATGTTTGAACACCATCCATGTCCGGCATTTGAATATCCATAAAAATGATATCGTACCCAGGCGCTGCCGATTTCTGCTGTAACCCGACCATTTCAATCGCTTTGAAACCGCTATCTGCCAGGTCAACGGAACACCCCGATTTTTTCAAAATTTCATTGGCTACCTTTCTATTCACCGCATTATCGTCCACCAATAAAATCCGGGGATGGTAATCAGCGAAGACGTTTTCGATTGGGGTTTCCTCAACCGGGGCAATGATGCTTACCTGTGCAATGGTCGTTTCCTTGGTTTCAAACGTGAACCAGAAAGTACTTCCCTTTCCTACCACGGATTCCACGCCGATTTCACCATGCATCAGCGCGCAAAGCTGCTTTGAAATGGCCAACCCCAGTCCAGTCCCGCCAAAAGACTTCTTGGACGAATTATCAAGCTGGGTAAAAGATGTAAACAAAATTTGCCGGTCCATAGCACTGATACCAATACCGGAATCCTGCACTTCCACTTTGATTTTGTGAAACAACCCGTCCTTTTTTACCAATGTTAGGAAAACTTTCACCGAGCCATTTTCCGTAAATTTCAGCGCATTGGAGGTCAGGTTCGAAAGAATCTGCAATAACCTGGTCTGATCGGCAATGATGAACTTGGGGATATCTGCGGCGATGTGGTAGCTTAATGTGTTGTTCTTGCTTTTGGCTGTTTGCCCAAATAGCGAGACGAGTTTTAATAGCAATTCTTCAACCGCAATCGGTGCCTCGTGCAGCTCCATCTTCCCCGCTTCTATTTTCGAAAGGTCGAGAATGTCATTCAAAATATTCAGTAACGTTTCAGAAGAGCGTTTAATGGTAAGCACATAATCCTTCTGCTCCACATCGAGCGGCGTTTCGCCCAATAAGTCAATCATCCCTATCACACCATTCATTGGAGTCCGTATCTCATGGCTCATATTGGCAAGAAACCCTTCCTTCACTTTCAGGGATCGTTCCGCATGTTCCTTTGCTTTAAGCAATTCGAGCTCGTTCCGTTTGAGCTCAGTAATATCCCGCGCCAGCACAGCTACTTCGGTCGGTTTACCCTTATCATTGGTAAACAAGAGCATATTGATCATAAATTGCCTTTCTGTACCATCCTTGCGGTACATCGTAATTTCAAGGTTCCGCAGGCTTTTGGTTTTACGCAGCCGGATCAATGCTGAATGAATTTTCTTCCTATCCTGAAAAAACTCAATGATTTTGTGTCCGATCACTTCGTCTGGAAGGTAACCCAGTCTTTTCAGCACCGACTGACTGACCATGGTGATCACGCCATCTCTGCCGATCCGGCAATAAATGTCCTGAAGGTTTTCGAAAATCCCCCTGAAAAGCTCCTCGCTATGTCTTAACGACAATTCTGCTCCTTTTCTTCGGGTAATGTCACGTGCGATACCCGATACTTCTTCAATCATGCCATCCGCATAATGAATGGGGTTAAGGTAAAATTCCAGCCACATTTCTCCCCCGTCATTTCGGTCGATCCTGAACTCAAAATACTGTGCTTCTCCCCTTAATGCCTGCCGATACTTCGTTTCAAGCGTCCTGCGATTATTATTACCCACCATCCGCCAGCCAAATTTTTCGGCACTAGATTGAAGCGAAGGCCTCACGCCCAGCTGATTCTGGATCAGATCCGCATAATTTCTATTGAATGATGTGAGTTGCAACGATTTGTTGACGGACCAGATCAAATGTGAGCTGCTGTCGAAAATCGCGTTTAATCTTGCGACATACTTGCTCAGTTCCTCCTCGCTTTGCTTGCGGGCAATCGCCATCGCTACCTGCCCGGATATAAATTCCAGCAGTTCCAGGTCACGGGTATCGAACATATTTGGATCGTCATAAGACTTAACCCCAATGATCCCGGTAACCTTATCCCCGATCCGCAACGGCACGCAAAGCAACAGCCGGGGGGTTACGCCATACAGGTAAAGACTGTTGGTTTTAGCAAGCTGTTCAATATTTTCGTCTGAAAGAAAAAGGGGTTTATTGGACGCAATGGCATATTCGGTCAGGCCATTTCCCAGCTTACGTTTGGTAAACCGCACATTACCTTTGAAATATTGATCTACATAATAAGGGAAATAAATGAAGCTCTTGCTCGGATCGTAAAGTGCAATGAAGAAGTTCTTGACATCGATGATCTTTCCAAGCTCTTCATGGATACTTTGGTAAAAATCATCGAGATTTTGGGTGGTAACCGTCCAGTTGGCAATGCTGTAATACAGGTTCTGTGCCTTCTCCGCCCTGATCTTTTCAGTAAAATCGTTTAATATGCACCTGAATGCAGTGGGCTTATTGTTTTCATACCGGCAATTTACACTTCCCGAGACGAAGACTTTCCTGCCTTCCCTGCTCAAAAAAACCGCTTCAAAATTCGGGTTTGCATTACCTTGTTCAATCAATTTAAGCTGGGCCAGCGCCTCTTCTTTGTGTTGCGGATGCAGGATATCTTCCAATCGCATTGAAGCAATCTCATCCAAACCATAACCCAAAACCTCCCGCCAGGCTTTATTGACAAAAATGAATTTGCCATCAATTGCCACCAGCTGGATCAGATCGCTGGTATTATCGACCAGATCTTGGAGTTGGGAATTAGACTTGGCAATGGACGATTCCATTCTGCGGCGGCGGGTGATGTCATCGCCGACGAGTGTGACACATTCCACTTCATCATGTTCCCGATGCATCAGCACCGAATTGATGGAGAATGTGCGTAATGTTCCCTTTTGTGCGAGAAATGGAATCTCCCTTTGTTCCAGCTTGCGAATGCCCTGAATCCCCTCTTCCAGCATCTGCCTTACTTCCTGACCCTCATCCCCGGGAATCAGTTTTTCAAAAAGGCTATGTCCCACCAAATCAGACTCTTGCCAACCTGTTTTCATCAATGCATGTGCGCTGATGTTGCGGATGACAAAGTCTGGTGAAAATGTGATCCCGATCAGATTTAGATGCTGAAGAGTAGCATGTATAGTCTGCCAGTCAGTGTTGGACAAAATCATTTCCATGGTTCTGGACAATGTAATTTTAAGTTTCCTCGCAATTCTTTATTCAATAAATCTACGAATTAAGCCTTAATTTTGGTTCGTGAAAATGAATTATAAAAATAGGGACGACTCCAAAGTCAGGGCTAAAAAACACCTGGGCCAGCATTTTTTAAAAGACCTTTTTGTCGCCCAGAGAATTGTCGACGGGCTGTCGGGACATGGCGATTATGAGCAGGTTTTGGAGATTGGTCCCGGTATGGGTGTGTTGACCCAGTACTTATTAAATAAGACCGCATTTACAACGCATGTGATCGAGATTGATGTCGAATCGGTGGCATATCTGCAAAAAAACTACGAAGAACTTGCGCCAAGGATTATTGAAGGCGATTTCTTAAAATTCAATCCGGACGAATTCTTTTCGGGAAGCTTCGCAATCATTGGCAATTTCCCGTACAACATTTCCTCACAGATTTTTTTCCGCGCCTTACAAATCAGGGATAGGATACCCGAGGTCGTATGTATGCTGCAGAAAGAAGTAGCTCAAAGAATTGCCTCGCCGCCTGGAAATAAGGATTACGGCATTTTAAGCGTGCTATTACAAGCCTTTTACGATATCGACTATTTGATCACTGTACCCCCAGGTGCATTCAATCCACCACCAAAAGTGCAGTCCGGGGTGATCAGACTGCGGCGCAATGCGGTTACTGACCTGGATTGCGACGAAAAACTGTTTTTTAGGGTGGTTAAAACAGCATTTAATCAACGAAGAAAAACATTAAGAAACGCCTTGAAGCCGATAGGCGAATTCCCCGACCATCCGCTGCTCACGAAACGCGCCGAACAGTTAGCCGTCAGCGATTTCGTAATCCTAACCCAAATCGCCCAAAGGCTGCCCGGATAACTTCAATACCTTGCCCTGACGCCAAAAAATAAGCTAAAAGCTAAGTGCTAATAGCTATGAGCTAAAAAAGCCAACCAATCGCCAAGCTACCTCAACATGACCTTTGAATTAACCCAGCCATACGTAGATCATATTCAGGAACTTATCGAGAGAAAAGATTCCGCCACCATCCAGTCGGAGATGGAAAATCTGTTTCCAACGGACATTAACAGTCTGTTGTACGAGCTGGAAACAGAAAGTGCAAAATTCCTGATTAGTCAGCTTAATATTGAAACCGGTGCGGCTATTCTGGCCGACATGGATCCAAATGATCGACGTGAATTCCTGAAAGCATTCAATTCCGAAGAGATATCCAAATTTGTCAATCTATTCGATTCGGATGATGCCGTGGATTTGCTGAATGAACAGCCGATCCGGGTCAGAGAAGAGGTTATTGCGTTGCTTGAAGACCGCGAGCAGGCCCGGTTCATTCTGGATCTTTTACATTATGATGAGGATGTTGCGGGTGGTTTGATGCAGAAAGAGCTTGTAAAGGCAAATGTTAATTGGACTGTCAATCAATGCATCGAAGAGCTGCGAAAACAGGCGGAGGATGTTGGTAAAGTATACTCCGTTTATGTAGTGGACGATTTTGGGAAATTATTAGGTATTCTCTCGCTTAAGAAAATTGTTCTTGCGCATAAAAACACGAAAATCGAAAGCTTATACGACAAGGATGTCATTTTTGTGGAAACTTACCGGCCGGCGGAGGAAGTGGCGGAGCTTATGCAACGTTACGATCTGGATGCATTGCCCGTTGTGAATGTACAAAGTAAGCTCCTCGGACGTATCACCATTGATGACGTGATCGATGTGATTACCGATCAGGCGAGTTCGGATACACTGGCGATGGCGGGTATTACGGGTGATGTAGAGGAGGACGATACCATTTGGCAGCAAACGAAAGCACGTTTACCCTGGTTGTTGGTCGGAATGATGGGGGGAATATTAGCTGCGAAATTTATCAGTTTTTTCGAAGGCGATCTCAAAATCGTACCAGCAATGGCCGCCTTTATTCCGATTATTGGCTCCACGGGCGGAAATGTCGGTATCCAGACTTCTTCAATCATTTTGCAAAGCCTCGCCGATAAAACAGGACTTGATACCACTGTTGGTCAGCGCCTGATTAGAATGTTCGCCGTCGCTTCTATCAACGGACTCATTATCAGTATCATCGTATTTGGATTCAACCTGCTGATAGGCAATGATGTGCAATTGGCGTTGGTAGTTTCAACAGCGCTAATGTCCGTCGTTTTCCTTGCTTCTTTTATGGGAACCATTACGCCCATTCTCCTTGAAAAAATTGGTATTAATCCCGCCGTCGCATCAGGACCATTCATTACCACGGCCAATGACCTGATCGGTTACGGTGTTTATTTTGGACTGGCGCATTTGCTACTGAACTTGTAGTGACAATCTTGCTAGCATTCGCTCAAACTGATCGGAATGTTGATGGCGAGGCCGCCTTCGGAGGTTTCTTTGTAACGGTGATTCATATCCAGAGCAGTTTGCCACATGGTTTGCACCACATTATCCAGCGAAACTTTCGCATCCTGCGGATTGCTTTGTAAAGCCAATTGGGAAGCAGTAATCGCCTTGATGGCACCCATCGTATTTCGCTCAATGCAGGGAATCTGAACCAATCCACCAACCGGATCGCAGGTCATTCCCAAATGGTGCTCCATTGCGATCTCGGCTGCCATCAAACATTGTTCCACTGTACCGCCCGAAACCTGGGCAAGGCCTGCTGCCGCCATTGCAGAAGAAACGCCGATTTCCGCCTGGCAACCACCCATTGCAGCGGAAATGGTAGCGCCTTTTTTGAATATGCTTCCTATTTCGCCGGCGGTTAAAAGAAATCTGAAAATATCTTCGTCAGTGCCGCCGCAAAAGGCCAGGTGAAATTGTAAAACTGCGGGAATAACGCCTGCTGCACCATTGGTAGGAGCGGTAACGACACGACTATAAGAAGCATTTTCCTCATTAACCGCCAATGCAAAACAACTTACCCAATCGAGCGTGTAGTTAAATCCTGCGCCACTCTCTCTAATCGAATCCACCCATTCGTCACATTCGGTGCACATGATTCCTTTGAGTAATCGTTCATTTAACGCTGCTGCCCGTCGCTGAACCTGCAGTCCGCCGGGAAGGATACCGCTAGTCTGACAGCCATGAAAAATGCTTTCCTGCATGACCTTCCAGATGTTCATCAAATCACTCCTTATGGCAGTTTCATCCTTCCAAACCTGTTCATTTTCTAAAACAATCTGCCAAATCTCTTTCCCGGAAACCCGGTGCCATTGCAACAGGTCCGAGGCATAATCAACAGGATAAGGCAATTCGACTGGCTTGATGTTACCCTCGCTATGTTCTCCCTCCTGAATCACAAAGCCGCCGCCAATCGAATAGTAAGTTTCTTCAAAACCGCCGGACTGCCCGCATTCTGCGAAAAAGGTAATGCCATTGGGATGAAAAGGAAGTGATTCGGATTTATGAAAGATCACATCCTCTTTTGGGGAGAAGCCAATCTTCATTTCTCCATGCAGCAGGGTGGTTTGGCTGGCTGCAATGTCACTGAGAATCTGATCGATGGAAGCGGTTTCAACTGTGACCGGATCATAACCACTCAGGCCGAGTATGACAGCAATGTCCGTCCCGTGCCCCTTACCTGTTTTGGCCAGAGATCCATATAAATGCACTTTTAACGACTGCACATTTTGCAAGCCAATTTTTGAACTTAAAGCTTCCAGAAAAAGCTGTGCAGCCCGCCATGGCCCCAAAGTATGAGAACTGGAAGGCCCAATACCGATTTTAAATATGTCAAAAACAGATATGCGTTCGTCTTTCATCGTTCCATGAATTCACGGGAATTATTTCAAAAGCTTCCCCACGACTTTGTCATTCATGACCACAATGTACAACCCTTCGGCGAGGCTCGCTATATTTATTTTTTCGTCCTTTTTCTGAATGATTTGAGAAATAATTGATCTGCCATTCGAGTCTAAAATTTTCACTTTTGCGGGAAAATCATGCTCTTGCGCATTCAGAAGTACAAAATCCTGCGCTGGGGACGGGTATACTGTTAGTTCTGAATCCCTTTTCCTAATCACAACAGCCACACTGGAATAAGTATAGCTTCCGTCAAGATCGACCATTTTCAGGCGGTAGTAACCTACGTCCTGCTTCAAGCCCCGATCCATGTACTCGTAAGTATTTTGTGATTGAAGTTCTTTCGTCGCGATTGCGGCGATTCTGGAAAAATCTTTACCATTCAAACTGCGTTCGATCTCAAAACCTTTGAAGTTGATCTCCTCAGCCGTTTTCCAGGACAAGTTAATATCTCCTGCATCCGTTTCTTCTGCTTTAAAAGAAATCAAACTAACCGGTAATGGACCGCCCAAACAGGCAACGTCCATTTTTACCGCATTTGTAATCAGCCCAAAATCCGGGCTGTTGATGATTGCCTGACCATAAGCAGATAGGTTCGTATAATTTCCATTTGTGCTGATCCTTCGTCCATTGACACCGTCACACCAATCGTCTGTCCAGGTCCAGGCCAGCCATCCAATTCCATGCGTTTTGCAGCTTCGCAACAGATCGGTGTAAGCCAGGATGGCACTGGAGCACTTACCAAATGCATCCTGAATATTCGCTACTTCTCCAAGGACAATCGGAAACTGGGCGTTCGCGATTTGCACGGCCTTTGCCTCCATAGCTGCTGCATTGTCGGCATACCAGTATGCATGCACGCTCATGATAATGTTGTGTAAAGGGTCGTGCGTTTTCAATCCCGATCCGGTTTGCAAGGCAACATCCAGATTTTGACCGCAATCCGGCGCGTCAATCATGATTGGAACTTCAATACCTACATTCCGCAAATCGGTTATGACATTTTTATAAAAATTAACCCAGGTAACCTGAGCTGCTGCAGGATTAGAAGCCCATTGAACCGTGCCAAATTCATTGGCTACATTCAAAATCACAAAACCTTTGTGCTTGTCGAGTAGGTCAAGCACTGCCTGCTGTTTCCACCAGGTCATCACCGTAGCATTGAACTTTGTGTAGTCATCTGAACAAGTTACATCATGAAGTTCAAGAACTGAGACGATGCCGGCATTGCGAAAGCGGCTTACTACCACATCCAGGTCTGCAATGGAATACGATTTCCACCCGCTGGCCCTATTCGCATACCATTGTATCCTGACTGTATTTGGGTTAGCCTGAATGATCTGAGCAGAAAGTTCATCGTTAATGTGCGTCGGGTCACCGTTAATATTCGCAGGAAACTCCCAGTCATCGGCTAGCGAATAATTAACGCCAGTTGGAATAAAGGCCGTCTCACACGGACCAAGTATGGTCCGTCCATTAGAGTGAATTGTACCCTCTGCGTATGTAGGAACCTCCGGAACAGCCGCACAGGATTGCGCATCAGGAATATTATAGTTTTTTACAAAATCCCAAATCACCTGGTTTGGATCAAATCCGGTCGTTTTTGGCCAACCGTGACCGGTTCCTACTACTCTGATCATGGAGATTTCTTTTACCAACGGTGGATTCCCGACACAGAATTTGAGCTTCGAAACTACATTGGGAACCAGCTCATCGTTTGGCAGGGTGTAAGTGGTTTTTTGACAATTAGAGTATGAAAACCTTGTCAGTGGCCATTCATTCCATTCCGTTGGCGTGTGATTTGGATCAGGGTAGGCGACGACATTATCGGGATCTCCGTGAATGTGCAGGATTGGCACCGGCTTAAAATTTGGCCCGGTAAAATAAGCATAATCCCCATTGTTGGCGTACATATTACCAGAGACCGGAGCAAATGCGGCGACCCTGCTCGGCAGATTTACCGCCAGGTTATAAGTCATATATCCCCCGGCAGAATGCCCGGTTGCATATACTTTCTTTGCATCGATATGGTATGTCGAACAGAAATAGTCGATTAGGTCAGAAGTGAATCTAACATCTTTGGTCTGGTCAATGGCGCGGTGCCAGCCACTCCCGTCGCTATCTGCATTGGGATATACGACTATAAAATTATTGTTATCAGCAGTGGTATTGAATTCCGTCGAATTCCGGATGCCCGCACCGGACCCACCATCTCCATGGTAAACAAAAAGCAATGGCAGATTCAAACCAACCGTCGCGCCAGGTGCATGAAAAATAAAACTTCTCGTCTTGCCGGAAGACGTGATGCTACCGCTACCATCAAGTGCCGCAACAGGGTCGATTACAGTTAGTTGCAGCAAAATTAAAATGACCAGGTATTCAAATCTTTTCATATATCGTTCTGATGAGTAACCAATATAAGACTAATCGAATCTAAACATTTCGTAGAATATATTCTATTTTGGTTTACGAAATAACTTTAAAATTACTAAGTGGTATTGGCATATTCTTATGATGACGTGCCTGCAAATGGCTGCTTCAAGCAAAGCTTTTCCCGAAAAGATAGAACCGAATCAATTACCCCTATTTTTGATATAAGTTTTTAATGATAGTTTTATTCTCATGATTGCAGTAGTCCAGCGCGTCAGCAGCGCATCGGTAACCATTGACGAAATAGTGAATGGGGAAATTAAGACGGGATTCTTGGTTCTATTGGGCATTACACATCTCGATACAAATGAAGATATCGAATGGCTTGGAAAGAAAATCGTAGGTCTGCGGATTTTCAGCGACGATGAAGGGAAGATGAACCTGGATCTAAAATCGGTGTCTGGTGACATTCTGTTGATCAGTCAATTCACCCTTCATGCCAGTACTAAAAAGGGAAACCGACCTTCTTTCATTGAAGCAGCAAAGCCGGAAGCTGCAATACCATTATATGAGGAAATGATTCGTTTACTCGAAAAAGAAATTGGAAGACCCATTCAATGCGGAATATTTGGTGCCGATATGAAAGTAGCCCTCCTCAACGACGGTCCCGTGACCATCATTATCGATTCAAAAAACAGAATATAAATCACTTATTCAGAAATGTCTATCCAAGAAGCTCAAAATCAAGTCGATAGCTGGATCAAAACATACGGCGTCCGTTACTTTTCCGAACTCACCAACATGACGATCCTCACCGAAGAAGTGGGCGAATTGGCCCGAATTATGGCCAGGACTTATGGAGATCAATCCTTTAAGAAATCAGATCTGGGAAAAGACCTGGGCGATGAAATGGCAGATGTATTATGGGTACTGATCTGCCTGGCCAATCAAACTGGGATTAACCTGACAGAAGCATTTGAGAAAAATCTTGAGAAAAAAACGGATCGGGATAAAGAAAGGCACAAAGAGAATCCAAAGCTAATTTGAATGTCTGGAAAGCAAAAAAGCAGAGTCTGGTCTCCCAAACTCTGCTTTGAACTAATGTTATGATGTTACATATCCAGTAACAGTCTCATCGGATCTTCCAAAAGCTGTTTAACACGAACCAGGAAGCTAACCGAATCTTTCCCGTCGATAATACGGTGATCGTAGGAAAGTGCCACGTACATAATCGGACGTACGACGATTTGACCCTCAACCACTACCGCACGTTCAACAATGTTATGCATCCCGAGAATAGCCGATTGCGGCGCATTGATGATTGGTGTTGACAGCATTGACCCGAATGTTCCGCCATTGGTAATGGTAAATGTGCCACCCGACATTTCGTCAAGTCCCAGCTTACCATCACGTGCACGTACTGCAAGGCGAACGATTTCCTTTTCAATGGCCGCAAATGACAATGTTTCCGCGTTACGGATAACCGGTACCACCAATCCGCGAGGCGTTGAAACAGCTACCGAAATATCGCTGAAATCATTATAAACCACTTCCTCACCGTCTATGCTAGCATTAACGACTGGGAAGTCTTTCAGAGCGACAGTCACCGCCTTCACGAAGAATGACATGAACCCAAGACCTACTTCATGTTTTTCCTTGAATTTGTCTTTAAACTTATTGCGCAAGTCCATCACAGGCTTCATATCCACTTCATTGAAAGTGGTTAGCATGGCCGTTTCGTTCTTAACTGCAACAAGGCGGCGTGCGATGGTTTTACGAAGCGAAGACATTTTCTCGCGACGCTGACTTCTCGCTCCCACCGGAGCCGAGGCTGCGGGTGCTGCTTTTGCAGGCGCACTGGCCGGCTGAGGCGCAGAAGCAGGTTTGCTACCCGCTTTCAAAGCGTCGTCTTTCATGATCTTGCCGCCCGAACCCGACCCATTCACATCTTTTGGATCAATTCCTTTTTCCGCAAGAATTTTAGCGGCGACAGGAGATGCGTGTTTTTCATTATAACCTTTATCCGAAGAAGCAGCAGGAGCGTTTGATGCGGCTGGTTGCGAAGAAGCGGCTGTTGTAGCTTCCGGAGCCGTAGCTCCGGGAGCACCGGCTCCCGGTTCAATAGTGCATATGACAGCCCCAATAGCCAGGATATCACCTTCTTTTCCAACAATTTTTAATGTGCCGGCGGCTTCTGCGGGCAGTTCAAATGTGGCTTTATCCGATTCCAGTTCGCAGAGGATTTCATCCACTTCCACATGATCGCCATCTTTTTTACTCCAAGAAGCAATGGTAACCTCCGTAATCGATTCGCCTACCGCAGGCACCTTCATTTCGTAGGCTTTACCCGGTGCGGCAGCAACTGGCGCGGCACCCGATGGCGCGGCAGCAATTGGGGCGGCCGCCGCAGGTTCAGCGGCTTTATCTTCCAACTTTTCGGCGGCGGGTTCAACAGGCGCAGCATTTTGCGGAGCCGCTGCCTCTTGCTTTGGAGCTGCGGGCTGTGAAGCCCCGTTGGAAGACTCAATCGTTGCAATCATGTCACCAATGTTCAGGGTATCCCCTTCCTGCGCCTTGATATGCAAAACACCTTCTGCTTCCGCAGTCAGCTCAAATGTTGCCTTGTCAGAATCAAGCCCGCAAATGACCTCATCCATTTTTACAAAATCGCCGTCATTTTTGAACCAGTTTCCTATTGTAACTTCGGTAATTGACTCGCCAACAGGCGGTACTTTTATCTCAATTTCAGCCATTTTACGTGCAATCTTGTTATCGAATTAAAATCTAAAATTTATAGGAATTTTATTCAAAAGCCCTGTTAATAATCTCTGCCTGTTCTTTCGCATGGATTTTTGAGAATCCAGTGGACGGAGAAGCGCTTGATTGTCTTGCAATAACCTGGAGTGGTTTGGCACCTTTATACATTCTCAGCATAAACGTCCATCCACCCATGTTGAACGGCTCTTCCTGCACCCAAAACGCACTTGCATTTTCATATTTACTTAAATGCGCGTCAATCTGACTTTGCGGGAACGGATGCATTTGCTCAAGACGAATAATCGCAACATCATCTCGCTTATCCGTCTGTTGTTTTTCAAAAAGCTCGTAATACAGCTTTCCTGTACAAAATAACACTTTTGTGACCTTTTCAGGAACTGCAAAATTATCCCCAATAGTCTCCTGAAACGATCCATTCACAAGGCTATCCATCGAAGATACACACAAAGGGTGCCTCAACATTGACTTTGGCGACATCACCACCAACGGCTTCCGGAACGGAAATTTGAGTTGCCTGCGCAGCAAATGGAAGAAATTAGCAGGAGTCGTGACATTCGCGACAATCAAATTGTAGTTTGCAGAAAGCTGCAAATAGCGTTCCGGACGTGCATTGGAATGTTCAGGACCTTGGCCTTCATATCCATGCGGCAGCAACATCACCAGACCTATCCAACGGTCCCACTTGGTTTCGCTGGATGTAACAAATTGATCGATGATCACCTGGGTACCATTTGCAAAGTCACCAAACTGCGCTTCCCATATTACCAAGGCATTTGGATTGGCCATTGAATACCCAAATTCAAAACCTAAAACGCCATACTCGGAAAGCAATGAGTTATAAATCATGAATGGCCCCTGGCCTTCCTGAATATGCTCAAGATTGCTATATGCATCGTTTGTTTCTACATCCCGCAGGACGGCGTGACGGTGAGAGAATGTGCCGCGTTGAACGTCCTGCCCACTTAACCGAACAATATTCCCCTCCACGAGAATAGAACCATAGGCAAGCAATTCAGCAGTTGCCCAGTTCACCTCTTTTTTATCAAATATCATCTGCTCCCGATCTTTCAGTAGCTTATCTATTTGCTTTAAGCGGCTGAAATTCTCAGGAGTTGATATTAATGCTTTACCAATTTTTTCTAACGTTTCGAGAGGCACACCGGTCTCAGGCGATTTCTCAAAATCTTCTGGTTTGGATTTGCGAAGGCTGTGCCACTGTTGTTCCAACTTCGGCAATGTATAGGGCAAAGCTTTTTGCTTTACCATATCCAAACGCTCCTGAAGAAGCTGTTTGAATTCCTTATCCATATTGGCTGCCAGCTGCGCATCAACATCTCCACGTTCAGCCAGCGTTTTCTGATAGATTTCGCGTGGATTCTGGTGGTTTTCAATCGATTTGTACAAAACCGGCTGCGTGAATTTCGGTTCATCCGCCTCATTGTGACCATGACGGCGATAACAAACCATATCTATAAAAATATCTTTATTGAACTTTTGACGATACTCAACGGCCAGACGCATACAGAAAACAACTGCCTCCGGATCGTCACCATTAACGTGGAGGACAGGTGCATCGACGATTTTAGCGACATCAGTGCAATAGATGCTTGATCTTGCATCAATAAAGTCAGTGGTGAAACCTACCTGATTATTGATTACGAAGTGGATCGTTCCACCAGTATAATATCCATTCAGGGCCGACATTTGCGTAACCTCGTACACAATTCCCTGACCAGCTACCGCCGCGTCGCCATGTATAAGAACAGGCAAAACACGGTCATAATCACTATCATACATTCCGTCTGCCCTGGCGCGGATATAACCTTCCACAACCGGATTAACGGCTTCAAGGTGAGATGGATTGGGTGCAAGTTTAAGATGTACTTTATTACCTTCTTTGGTAATAATCTGGCTGGCGAAACCCATATGGTATTTCACATCACCATCACCCCACACCTGATCGGGCAAATTTCCTTCGAACTCGTTGAAAATCTGTCCGTATGTCTTTTGCATCACATTGGCAAGAACATTCAAACGGCCACGGTGCGCCATACCGATCATCACTTCCACAACGCCCATTTCTGCGGCTTTGTTGATCATAGCGTCGAGTGCAGGAATTGTTGTTTCACCTCCTTCGAGCGAGAAACGCTTCTGTCCAAGGTATTTTGTATGAAGGAAATTTTCAAAAACAACGGCTTCATTGAGCTTGGAGAGAATATGCTTTTTCTCGTCAATAGAGAAAGTCATATTCAATGCTTCCTTTTCAATTTTCTTACGAAGCCAGCTTTTTTGTTCGCGGTCCCGGATGTAGAGGTATTCGAAACCAATATTTCTTGTATAAATCGTTTTTAGTGAATCGACGATCTCACGAAGCGTTGCCGGCCTTCCAAAGACTTCAACTCCGGCTTCGAAAACCGTTTCCAGATCTTCGGCTCCCAAATTAAAATCTGCGATATCCAGTTGTGGTTGTCGGTCCTTTCTTTTCTGAATCGGATTTGTCGTGGAAACCAGGTGACCTCTTGACCGATAACCGCGGATCAGATGGACAACCTCCATTTCTTTGCGAATGCGGGAAGGATCTACCTTTGCAGTTGAAGCCGTTTCCTTGCCATTTGCAACCCCATTTGTATGTCCGTTACCGTTAACGGGGTACTTTTGAAAAAAGTCATAACCTTCAAAAAATTTCTGCCATCCTTCGTCTACCGAAGAGGCATCCTGCTTATAAGAATTGTATAATTCGTCAATATAAGCGGCGTCGGAATTTGCTATATATGTGTATTTATCCATCACAAAAGTGAGTATTTCATTGATCGAACAAAGGTACGAGAGTTATGTAAACATTACGAATAAATTCTCCTTTTAACTTGTTCCTAAAAACGCTCTCAACGCTTTCCGAACCCTTAATATTTCTGAAATCCATTGGGGTTTGGTACAAATTTCAGCATCAGCTCATGAATTCCTTTCGGACCTGAATATGACGTGTAGATCTGTTCAACCTGCCTGGTACTGTAGAAATAACCCAGCCTGACATTTCTCCCAACCTGCACTTCGGCAGACAATTGAAGGTAGTCGACCTTTGCAGAAAATGAATTATAACCTCCTCCAATCCGATACGAAGCGCCAATCCCAACTTTTTCATTAAACCAGAAACGGGAGCCAAAATCAACCCGCAACTTATGGTCCTTTTCCTGAATAAAAAGTATATGCGGAAGCATCATGACGTCCTCACTGAGATCATAGCTTCCGCCTGCCATCACATACAATGGACGTCTGTAAAAATTATTGATAGCCTGATTTCCAAATGTCTGGGACAACAATTCCGGTTTTGAAATTCCAAGATATAGCTTGTCGGAACGAAGCCATGCACCCAACCCGAAACTGCCAAGCGCACGGTTTGTACTATTGAATGAAAGATCGGAAACTGGCAAAACGTTGATACCGCCCTGAGCGCCCAGGCCAAGTTTCCAATCATCGGAAATACCTAAATGAAAGGCGAAGCTTGCTGACAAACCCGTGGTGGTGAAGTAACTGGTTTGGTCATTCAATGCCTGAAACCCAATGCCGAATTTGCCAGAAGCGAATGTCCCATCAGCGGCAAATGTTTGGCTGGACGGAGAATTGGGTATGTTGAACCATTTTCTCCTGAACATCGCCGTCATATTGAAGGTCTCCCTAACACCTGTAAATCCCGGATTAATGGACATCGGGTTTTGGACGTATTGCTCGTATAAAACTTCTCTTTGCGCGAGTGCCGATCCCAGGGTGGCAGCGGCGGCAATACACAAAAGACATAAGCGGATCACTGTGTAATGTGTGTTCATGCAATTAGTTAAAAAAACTGCTTTATAGATACGAAAAATGGCAGGAGACATCATCTCTTGCCATCTTTATAACCGTTTCAGAATATATTTATACTGATGTTTTTGATCAAAAATCGTAACCTAATGTTACGTAAGGAATTGCTTTATTGGTATATCCATTGTCAACTCCCCATGCGTAATCGAATTTCGCATAGAATCCGAACAGTGTCGTTCTCACGCCTGCTCCGTAACCCATTAAGTATGGATTTTTGAAATTAGTAACAGTTGCTCTAAATGGATCGTCTTCACTACCAATGATCTGCGTATTCAAGCTATTATTTTCACTGAATGGTCCCTTTCCAGTCCATGCTGTTCCAATATCCCCAAATCCAACTATCTGGAAGTTCCGCAGGAAGCTGGAAGTAATGGCGCCGCGATACAGATATTTAACCAGCGGAATGCGGAGTTCAGCATTTAATAACATATAGCTGGTTCCTGAAAGACGGTTCAGATTAAAGCCGCGCAGGTTGGTAGCGAAGTCGGCGAAGAAAATATCCCGGTTGTCCTTCTGGAAGTTAAGTGGGTTATCCCCCATGCGGGTTTCCTTTTTGTTACCGAGCCAGTTTTCCATTCCGCCCAGTATATTTTGCTTAGGCGCCTTACCACCCGAATGACTTGCCGATGCCCTCACCGCAAGAATCAGATCGCGATGGATCTTTTGATAATGACGAAAATCCAGGCTAATTCGGTTAAAGCTCTCATTGCCATTGGTAAAGCCCTGGTACATGTCGTAACGGAGCTTGAAACGCGTTCCTTCCATCATGTTCATGCCGTTAACCCGCGTATTGTCAAACACATATTCGCTTCGCAAACCACCATAGCTTGAAGCTAGATCCGGATTTGGTAAAATGTACACATCTATCATGCGGGTTGAAGCATACATCGGCGAAAGCGAAAACCGGCTTGTCGTCGAGAACGGATAGGACGCTGTAAACATCAGCTGGTTAAACCGATATTTTTGAGGAGCGCCTTCGGTATCCACATACAAGCTTTTGCGGTCAATACGTACGCCGAAGTCGACCCGATAAGTATTGTTGGAATATTCGGCAAAAAGATCGCTGTTTCGGAAATTGGATGATATGAAAAGCCCCGCCTTTATGATATGGTTTTCCAAAAGGTCATTCATAGAAATGGATTGCGCATATCCGAATCCTCTGATAGGGTCAATGCGCCAATCTGAGCTTGCATCATTGGTGATAAATAATCCCTTGTAGGCATAAGGTCCTTTAACGGCAATATTTTCACGCGTAACCTTTGATCTTGATAGTGCACTTGGTGCTGTCGGGAAAGTACCCCGATTCCTCCTGGACTCAAAGGTTTTCAGAACATCCTCATCAAACTGATAATTGTCAATGTCAACTTCATCGTCCTTTAAAACAAGCTTCGGCGCTTCATTTGGTTTGGCAACACTCACTGAATCGGACTTTAAAACCGGGGCCTTCGGATCACCCGAAGGATTAGTTGCAATTGCACTCAATGAAGGCGTATTAACAATTGTATTGATATCAAATCCATTCTTAAATGCAGCCGTATAATAGCCATCATTCAAATAAGTGTAAGCCAATGCGCCCCCAGATTTTATTGTCAAATCAGCATTCCGTATACTCTGAATATAATTGGTGATTTGAGTATTGGTCGAAGTGGCGCGGTTATACCTGAAAAGGTTATTGACACCCTTTCCATTCGAAAGATATACCAAGTCGTTGTCATCGGCGTAGACAGGCAATATCTTCGTTTTGGTATCAGCCTGAACTAATTTAAGCAGATTTTCAGATTTTGGAATCCCATCGTGCTCAAATATGGTAAACGGAGAAGTAATGGATTTATAGCTTCCTTTATCACCTGTTCCAAGAGAATCAAGTGGCCTGTTTGACGAGAAAACAACTCTTCGTGACGATCCCTGCACAAAACGTGGAGATAGGTCATCGTAAAGGTCATTAGTCAATGGAAGTGCCGAAGCACGGGCAACGCTGATCAGGAAAAGATCATTTTGACCGCCTTTGTCCGCACTTACTGCCAGCATTGTTCCGTCATGGGATATGTCCATATCAACAATCTGATCCAAGCCGCGAATATTACGTTTCAGTTTAATTTTAACCTTTTTCGTGCCTAAATTTTCATATAAATAAAAGTTCTTGCGATCATTTTCAGAAGCCAGAATGGCCAGGGTGTTATTTTTTGACCAACCCAAAAGCGGTGGCTGAGTTTTCGCACGCCCACCGATGAAATCAAGCTTACCTTGGCGAATTATTTTTTTGGAACCACTCTCACTGTCAAATAAATACACTTTATATCTGCCATTTTTGATCTCACTAACAGCGGTGAATTTTTTATCAGGAGATACTTTGATTACTGCGCTCGCATCAGAAGCACTGAATTCGTTAAGCTTATATTTCCAGGTTGGATTCGGATCCGCATAAAACTGTTCTGCGTTCTTGTTTTGGTTTAGATAGTAGGCGCGCCAGTCGCGAAGGAAACGGTTGTATGACTGTATTCCCAGCGTACTCGTAATACTGGTTTGCTCAGTCCTGATAATCCGCGTCAGGTTCAAAATGTCTGATATCTTGTCTCTTCCGTAACGTTCGGCGATATAATTCCAGATCGAATGGCCAATCAATGTTGCATCATTACCAGTCATTAAAGTGGGCTTTCTTACATTTCTGTTTTTGAAAAAATCCCGCATGTAATCATTCAACTCGGGGGACCAGCCTTCTGATATATAAGCCGCCGTTCCCGACATAAACCATTCAGGAAGCGTTAGAAGCAATGAGCTTTGTAATGCTTCCTTCATGTTCCCACCATAAAGCATGTCGTAAACAAAAAGTAGGCTAATGTCTTTGACGAGTTTTTTCCGGAAGCCGATTTGATCACCAGTATAGGCAACTTCCACTCTAGATTGCGACAGATCTAACTTTTGCTCATTCAGATTGTCAAGGGTTGACAGTCCCATATTGCTTTGTTCCAACTCGGCGGGGGAATTGTAAAGGAAGATTTTTACGCGGCTGTACGGCGTCCAACCCAGGATATCTGTGATTTTATCAAATTCACTCTCCGCATATTGGGCAGTTAGTTTCGCCAATGCGGTACCTCCCTGATAGTGATAAATCTCGAAATTGGTGGTTTTGAAAATCTTCCAGCTGAAGGTTTTGTACTGGACCCGATTTTTTCCAAACGTTTCCTGAGAAGGATAGCGCTGTGCTATTGATTTGGTAAATGATCCTAAAACCGCCAAAAGACCGACCGTTAAGGTGAACTTGTGTATAAATCTAATGCTCATAATTCAAAGGCTGACTTCAACGGAAATATAACGAATAATACCTATTAATATTCACTAGCGAATTCAATTCTTTGCCCGTTTCAAGGTGCTGGACGAGTTCGTTTGCGAAAAAAGGCGCCAGTGTAACGCCCTTTGTGCCTAAGCCGTTGAATATGGAAACATTACCGTATTCCGGATGAACACCGATTAATGGCCTTCTGTCCTGCACCGAGGGCCTGATCCCTGCCATTGCTGACTCCACTGAATATTGACTTTTGATCAGCAATTTCAACTTAGCATTCAATTCGTCGGTGGCTTCCGAAGTAGCATTCCAATCCAGTGGATCCCAGGAATATGTCGCACCAATCCTCATAACGAACTCGGAAATCGGCAGCATAAAAATTCCCTGGTTAATGATGTACTGTTTTATTGGCTTCTCTGTGACAATGTCCAGGATCTGACCTTTAACAGGAGCAAATGGAAGCCAGTCGAAAAAACGATTCTCCAAAGCCATAAACCCCTGACAGAAAATGACATTACTAAATTTCAATTGCTTCCAGACAATGTGATCTTTTTCAATTTGAAGGTCATTGCTCTCGAATTTCTCATCCTTAAACTGTCCTTTATCAGAGAAATAGGTTTTGCTTTTTTCCAGCAAAACCGGCAAATCCACCCAGCCCGATTGTACCACTTCCAAACCACCATAAGCAGCCCGGATGTACACGGAAACGTCAACTAAATCGGGATTTGCCGAAACATATGGCGCAATAACGGGATCTGCCGACTGCGCTAAGTACGTATTTTGTTCTTCAATCGATCTGAACGGGCGATAAATCGATACTTCATGCAAGAACCGGGTGTCTAGCTTGGTTTCGAGATCCGAGTAAAATTTTCTGGCATACGGAAAGAGGTCGTCTGCAAGCCAGGTTTTGACGAGCTTTTTGCCGGTTAGGGGATTGAATATTCCGGCTGCTACCTTGGAAGATGAGGGTAAGGAAGAGTCCCCAACTATTAAAAACCGTTTGCCAAGATTGAGCAGGTGAAAAGCAATGGACGTTCCGGCAAGTCCTTGTCCTATAATGAGATAATCGTAATCAACCTCTGTCATATTATGCTTTGCTTCGACGTTGGCGAAGCGATAATCCTATCTGTTCGTCAGCCATCCTTACCACCATTTCAACTTGTTCGTCCAATGTAAGTAAAGAGTTATCCAGATAGATTGCATCCGTTGCTTGCCTCAACGGACTTTCAGTACGATGGGTATCAATGTAGTCCCGCATTTTCAGGTTTTCTGAAATCTCTTCCAATCCTATCACTTCTCCTTTTTCCAGCAATTCAAGTTGCCTTCTCTGTGCCCGGATCAGCGGGTCAGCGTTCATGAAGATTTTCAGTTCCGCCTGTGGGAATACGACGGTTCCAATGTCACGCCCGTCCATGACAATACCTTTTGTTCTCCCCATTCTCTGCTGCTGCGCAACCAATGCGTGCCGCACCTCTGCCAGCGCACTTACGTCACTTACTTTTTCAGAAACGTACATTTTGCGTATCTCATCCTCCACATTGGTCCCATTCAGATAGGTATCATTGCGCCCGGCTTCACTTTGGCGACGGAAAGTAATGTGAATGTTATCTAAAGCGGTTTCTGTTTCCTTTGGATTGGTGAGACTGACGTGATTCTGGATAAAATACAGGGTGACAGCGCGGTACATTGCCCCGGTATCAATGTAGGGGTAGTTCAATTGCTTTGCAACCAGTTTCGCAGTTGTGCTTTTTCCACAGCTGGAATAGCCATCGATTGCAACAATTATTTTTGGCATATCGTGAGAACGTCATTGATAAGAAACTTTGCAAAAATAGAAGAATCAGCGTCCTTAACCCGATAACCGATTATTTTTAACACTAAAAAAACAGCTAGAAGGACGGCGCCAGCTTCACATACAAATACTCATCAAAAACCTCACCGTATTTTAGGATTGCTTTGCTGTGAATGGCTTCCAAATAATATCCGGCCTTTTCAAGCACTTTCATGGAAGCAGGATTGGTTTCAAAAATGCCTGCTGACAATCGGGTGATATCTGTATTATCAAAAGTCCATGCCGTCATTTGCTGAACAGCTTCGGTCATGATATTCAGGCCCCAATATGGCTCTCCAAGCCAATACCCTATTTCAGCATTGTTCCGATAAATGTCCTCGCCTCTCAAAACACCTATCCCGCCCACGAATTCATTATGATAAAGGATGGCCCGAAAAACATTTTGGTTATTCTTCTGATTGTTGCAGAAACTGATCCAGAAATAGGCGTCCGAAATCGAATAGGGATGCGGAAAATTATCCCGCATCTTAGCGACAATCTTCGGGTTATTCGCCAGCTCGGCAAGGCGCGTCGCCATTTCCTGTTCGAACGGTTGTAAGGTGACTAGCTGGCCCATTCTGAATTAAAATTCTTCCATCAAAAAAATCACCATGCTTCTGGCGCCATGAGCCCCAATTACCAATGATTGTTCGATATCGGCGGTTTTGGAAGGGCCGGAAATAAAGCATCCCCAGCCCGTCGTCTCTTTCAGCCGGTCATAAGCGTCATGCATATTATTGACAATCGCGTTTCTTGGGATAACAAATGCCAGGTTTTGGGTAATGAAGGGCAAAGCGCGATGCTGGAGATAATTATCCGAAATCCAGACAGCGCCGTTTTCAGCAACACCGAACTCCGCTTTAAGGATGGCCATTTCAATGGTTTCCAGTTCGTGAGGATCGGAAACGTTAAGACTGAAATCGGCCCAATTGGATAGTTCAGGGATCGTTGTCGCCTTGTTGACAACTTTGCCATAAAGCTCTTCGGCCTTTATCGCAAGTTCAGCCATGTTTTTTACAACAATTACCTCTGTGTAAATCGTCGTTAAAGTTTCGATAAACTTGCTTTCGGTGTTTTCAAAATGACTTTCAAAACGGATTGCTGACGGCATAGGTATTTCCGAAGGCTTATTTTCCCTGATCTTTTGCAGGATAATGTCTCGAGTGCTCATCATTCTTTTCGGTTACGGACATACCAATCCCTAAAACTTTCTTTTGGCGGCTCCGGCATATCCCGCTGTTTGTACCAGGGATTAAGGCTGTTGTTAACGACAAATGGAATCGTCCTCATCACAGACCTACCCAGCCTGCCCGACCATTGATAAAATCGCGGCTGCGACAAAACAATAGACATAGCTTTCACCCCTATTCCCTTGACCTGCGGCACGTACCCGGCTTTTACCAATACCTGCCTCCACTTATAAAGCTGTTCATGAATATCTATTTTGACAGGACAAACATTAGAGCAGCTTCCACATAATGTGCTTGCAAACGGCAAATCTGCATTCTTCGTCATATCCAGGTTCGGCGCCAAAATAGATCCGATCGGTCCCGCCACCGCATTATGATAACTATGCCCGCCGCTTCTGCGGTAAACCGGGCAAGTGTTCATGCACGCCCCGCATCGGATGCATTTAAGTGAATTCCTGAAATCGGGTCTGCCCAGTTGCGTCGTCCGGCCATTGTCTACAATGATAATGTGCATTTCCTGGCCCTCGCGAGCCTTTTTAAAATGGCTGCTGTAAGTTGTAATTGGCTGGCCGGTGGCGCTTCTGGCAAGTAGTCTCAGAAAAACAGCCAAATGCTCCTGTTTTGGGATGATTTTTTCAAAACCCATACTTGCAATATGGATATCGGCCAGGTGGGCTCCCATATCTGCGTTGCCTTCATTGGTCGCAACCACAAATCCGCCGGTTTCTGCAATTGCAAAATTGACACCTGTTAATGCGGCCCGTCTCGTCATGAATTTGTCCCGCAAATGTTGCCGGGCAGCTTCGGTCAGATATTGGGGATCCGTCGCGCCGGCCTCTGTTCCCAGAAATTCATGAAATAGATCACCAATATCTTTCTTCTTCAAATGTATGGCGGGAAGAACAATGTGGCTTGGCGGCTCATTTCTCAACTGCACAATCCTTTCTCCAAGATCGGTATCGATCACATCAATGCCATTGCGGATCAGGAATTCATTCATATGGCATTCCTCGGTTAGCATGGATTTGCTTTTCACCATCTTCCCGATCTGATGTTGCCGGAGCAAACCCAACACAATTTCGTTATGCTCCGCAGCGTCGGCTGCCCAATGGACATGCACGCCATTCTCTTTGGCTTTTTGCTCAAAACTGACTAGCAGTTCATCCATATGCGACAGGACATAATTTTTTATGCCCGATGCAGCCTCCCTCAATTGCTCCCATTCAGGTAGCTGTTTGGAAGATTTATCCCGTTTTTGACGCACAAACCATAGGGTTTCGTCGTGCCAGTTTACGTATGGCTCATCCTTATTAAAGACTTCCGAAGCGACTGCGTGCTCAATAATTGCCTTAGACATAGTTATGTTAACAATTTCTTAATAGTATTTTATAAAGAATAAGAATTGTACTTTTCACATTCATTGTACTATTCTAAGTTTACAAATTGTTTAATAAACAACCTTTTAAAATCGATAAAAAACCTATTTTTCTGTAAAACAATATGTTATACATTTGAATCACAAAGTTTTTCGATCGGTGTATCGGAGTCTGAAATAAGTTTTATTTAACTTTTTTTAGACAACATTAAAATCAAACTCCTATGAAAACCAAAAACACGCTTATTATCACTGCCTTAACTGGCTTGCTTCTATCAGGTTCTGCATTGAAATCCAATGCTCAGGACAACATCGCTACCGCAGAAAAAACCGAAACAGCTTCAACGAAGCTGAGCGTTCTGCAGGTTAAACCAATGCAATTCCGCGTTTCATATAATAATTCAATTTCCAATAATGTTGTAGTGCGTATTCTTGACACAGAAAGGAATGTCCTTTTTACAGAAAACAAACGCATTGAAGCAAACTATTTGAAATATTTTGATTTATCGACCCTTGCTGATGGTACTTATACCTTCGAAATCACGGACGGTAAAGAGAAAGCTTCACAATCGTTTGATATCTTGACTACAACCAGCCGCGTTGTTTCTTCAATCAACTAAACGACAGGCTCTTCTCAGATTCTGAAACCTCTGTAAACTTTGTAAAATGCCGGTGCTCATTCTATGGGTACCGGTATTTGTTTTTTCACGGCGCTGTTTAATATTTCCGCAATGTGCTTAACCTGCACTTTGGAATTGCCGCGTTTTAAAATCCCTTCTAAATGCATCAGGCAACTCACATCGGAACCGGTAATGTATTCTGCGTCATGACGGATATGGTCTGAAACTCTGTCTTTGCCCATTTTTACTGAAACCGCCTCTTCGCTCACACAAAAAGTCCCACCGAAACCACAGCATTCATCCGTCCGGTCCAGGTCGATCAACTGCAATCCTTTTACCTTCCTCAACAAAGTCAATGGTTTCGAAAACGGCTCCGCATTTAGCTCTGACATTTGGGAAAGATAAAGTCCACGCTGCCCGTGACATCCCTGATGGACGCCCACCCGATGAGGAAATTCAGCTTCAATCGAATCTATTTTTAGAACATCCGTAATAAATTCAACCAGCTCGTACACCTTTTTCCTGAGCACTTTGGATTCGTCGATTCTATTTTCCGCTTTTAAATGTTCCTTTATATGCAATACACAGCTTCCGGACGGCGATACCACATAATCACATTTTGCGAAAAGATCATAAAACAGGTTGTCGCAAGATGTAGTGAGATGTTCAAATCCCGAGTTTGCCATCGGCTGTCCACAGCAGGTCTGACTGATCGGAAATGTTACTGTACAGCCCAGTTTTTCAAGTAATTCGAGCGTCGCTATACCTACCTGCGGATAAAATTGGTCCACATAACAGGGAATAAACAAGCCTATTTTTAGATTGGAGTAATTCATTTTACCAAAATTCAATGGTGGCAAGGATGGGATAGTGGTCAGAAACCTGCGGATAATTTCTGATTACCTTATAGTTTTTGACACGCACTTTGTCGTTGAGTAAAGCAAAAATATAATCGAACCTGTCGCCTGGCAATCCTTCATTCCAAGTCTGTAACTGAGATCCCTGGGCCGCATCCTGCCAGTTTTTCCTGAAAGATATGTAAGGCTGTTCATTTGGTCGCGCACCCATATCCATTCCAATTAACACAGGCTGAATGCTATTGACAAGCATTTGATTAATGTACGCTGCTTGCAAAGCCCGATCCATGACGGATGCATATTCAAGCCGGGAATTACAAAACCTGAATGTTAAACCTCTTGTCACATTGATAAGGCCGCACAACAAAACTTTTGGATCTGCTCCCGCTGTTTTTGGGAGATCAATTAATTGTGTTTTTTCAAATGGCCATATTGAAAGGATACCAACACCCTGCGCTCCCTTGTCATACCGGTCGGCAACACCGTACAAGTAATACATTCCAGTCTGTGCTGCGATTTGCCGAAGCTGAAACTGCACCTTGCCGTTATCTGCCAGACTATCAACGGCTTGGAGCGCAATCAAATCTGGTTTGTTTTCACTGATGATCCTTAGTATATCCCTCAGATTAGGTTCGTCGGACAAGTTCAATCCATGACGAATATTGAAACTCATGATTTTGATTTCCACAGCCCGCCGCGGCTGCGATGCCATCAGAATGAAGGATATGCCTAAAATAAAAAGTATATAACCGGCTCTGACCAAACTGTTTGAATGCTAGTTCCTCTATCCTTCCGCTATTCTTTAAGGGCAAATATTTTATTCATTAAAACCCATTTTTCTCCTGGTTTCGCGGAAGGTAATGCCTTCTGGTATTTCCACATTAGTTCTTCCCATTCCTGAACTTTCGCATTGGAAGCATCCATTTGGGCCTTATTTTCAAAACTAAAATCCTCCTCAGTTTCCATGATCATAAAGAGACGTTCGCCGAGCCGGTAGATTTCCATTTGGGAAATACCTGCATCTTTAATGCTCTTTTCAATTTCTGGCCAGATCTGTTTGTGATATTCTTCATACTCCTCAATCATTTGGGGGTCATTGACAAGATCTACGGCAAGACAATACTTTTTCATAATCAAAAACTATAAGTCCAGATTGTAAAAGCTCGCTGCATTTTTGCCCATTACCTTCTGCATGTCCGAATCCGAAAACATGCTCAGATAATCTGTTAAAATACCTTTAACTCCTTCATATTGAGCAGCTACCAGACATGCCGGCCAGTCCGAGCCAAACATGAGGCGATCTGGTCCAAATACCTCGAAAACCACATCCAGGTAAGGCCTGAAATCTGATCTTTCCCAATCCTGCCAATCCGCCTCTGTTACCATTCCCGAAACCTTGCATTGTACATTGGGCAATTCGGCCAATAACCGCATATCATTGGTCCAGCTCACAATCTCACCCTTTTTAATCAGTGGCTTCGCAATATGGTCCAATACAAATTGAACATTAGGAAGCCTCACAGCGAAATTGAATGCCTCTTTTATTTGGTTAGGGTAAATCAGAATGTCATAGGTAAAGTTAAATGCGACCAGCTGACCGACACCTTTCATAAAATCCGGTTCTAATAAAAAACCCTCCGGCTGTCCCTGCGCTACGTGACGAAATCCTTTCAATTTTTCAAATTGGGAGTACTTTTCCAGTTTATCATATAAGTCTGGTGCACGCAAGTCCACCCAGCCTACCACTCCCTTAATAAAATCATTGGCTTCAGCCAATTGCAGCAGGAATTCGGTTTCCGAATCAGATTCCGCAGCCTGCACGGCAACACAACCGTCAATGCCATTGGCTTTTAAAATGGGCTTCAAGTCTTCAGGCAAAAAATTCTTCCTGATCGCGGCCATTTCGGGGGTTATCCACGAATCCCGCTCTTCATCAAATATCCAGAAATGTTGATGGCTATCTATCATCATAATGCTTTCCAGGCTACGGCTTCTTGTTTTTGTCCTCCCAATTTTTCAATCCCTAATTCAACCACGTCGCCTGGTTTCAGATAAACAGGTGGTTTCATACCCAACCCAACACCAGCAGGAGTCCCTGTTGTGATTACATCTCCGGGCAGTAAGGTCATGAACTGGCTCAGGTAACTTATCAAAAACGGCACATGAAAAATCATATCCGATGTGCTGCTGTCCTGTATTTTTTTGCCGTTCAGAATAAGCCACAGACTCAGATCATTTGCATTCCCCGCTTCATCAGGCGTGACCAGATACGGGCCCAATGGCGCAAAAGTGTCATTGCTTTTACCCTTTACCCATTGTCCGCCCCGTTCCATTTGAAAGGCACGCTCGGAATAATCGTTGTGAACGGCATACCCTGCAACATAATCCAATGCATCCGCCTCTTCCACATAACTGACCTTTTTCCCAATAATAACCGCCAGTTCCACCTCCCAATCCGTTTTTTCCGATCCTCTCGGAATAATTACCTGATCATAAGGGCCACACAATGCAGAAGTGGATTTGAAGAAAATAATAGGTTCTTTCGGGAGCTCAGTTGCACCCGATTCATACGCATGTTTGGCATAATTCATGCCAATGCATACAATCTTGGACGGACGTGCAATGCAGGATCCATATCGAAATCCAGCTTCAACCTTCGGACAAGAAGCCTGGTTAGTTTCTAACCATTCACTCAGCCGGACTATCCCATCGGTAGCAAAAAATTTTTCATTAAAATCTTCACCAAAAGCGGACACATCCAGCTTTGTACCATCAGGAAGTTCTACACCAGGTTTTTCCTGTTCAAATGCACCAAATCGAAAGAGTTTCATAGAGCTTTTAGCGGTTAGCTTTTAGCTTTTTTGTTTATTAAGATAATTGTTTCAATACAGCAAAGAAGTGGCTAACAGCTAAAAGCTAATAGCCAAAGGCCCCTAGTTATTCAACTTCTCAAACCCGCCATCAATCAGATAATCGCAGCCTGTGATGAAGCTTGCTTCGTCGGAACAGAGGTACAATGCCAATGCACCGATTTCTTCCGGCTTTGCCATTCGGCCGATTGGCTGGGTTTTGGAAAGTTTTTCGAACATTTCTTCTTCCCTGCCCGGATATGTTTTTGCAATGAAACCATCCACAAAAGGCGTATGTACCCGGGCAGGGGAAATGCTGTTGCAGCGGATTCCGTCGCTCAGATAGTCTCTTGCAACCGATAATGTCATGGAATACACTGCTCCTTTGGTCGCTGAATAAGCGAAACGTTCGGGTATTCCTACCGTTGCGGCAATGGAAGCCATGTTTAAAATTACTCCACCCCCATTTGTTTTTAAATGCGGAATCGTTGCCATCAGGCAGTTATAGACCCCTTTAACATTAACATTCACAACCCTGTCGAAGTCAATTTCGGCGGTAGTATCCGCCTTACCAATGTGGGCTACACCCGCATTGTTGACCAGGATATGGATTGGATGTGAATCTGCGATTGAATTGACCACATTCACTACATCTGCTTGCTTAGAAATATCCAGCACATGCGCTTTGGCCTGCCCGCCTTCTGCTAAAATATCGTTTACAACCTGATTGGTGAGATCGATATTCACTTCAAGAATATGAACATAGGCGCCTTGCTTTGCAAAAGTTTTGGAAATCGCCAAACCAATGCCGCTTGCGCCCCCAGTTACCAATGCTGTTTTACCACTTAAATCAAACATTATAAGAAAAAGCTTTTTGTGATCAGTTGGCTGAAGCCAGCTGCAATGGATTCAGGCCTAAAGGCCTGTTTCATGCCTAATTATAACGAAACTCCTCTCTTCCAGGGGATAAAATCATCCTGACCTAATTGCTGCGCTTTGGTCAGCTCGCCGCTTGCCACTTTGATTACATATTCAAGCAATGCTTCGGCATTTTGTTCAATGCTTTGCGTTCCATCAACAACCGGGCCACAATCAAAATCGATGACGTCCGGCATTCTGTTGGCCAATGTTGTGTTGGTTGCCACTTTGGCAACCGGGCAGATTGGGTTTCCGGTTGGCGTTCCTAGTCCTGTTGTGAAAAGGATAATATTGGCTCCCGCGGCCGTTTGTCCGGTTGTAGCTTCTACATCGTTGCCCGGAGTACAAACCAATTGCAAACCTGAATCGGTAGCCCTTTCTGTATAGTTCAAAACGTCGGAGATGTATGCATTACCACCCTTTTTGGCTGCGCCAGCGGATTTAATTGCATCTGTGATCAGCCCATCTTTAATATTTCCAGGGGAGGGGTTAAATGCAAAAGACGACCCAACTGCTTCCGCTTTTCCTGCGTAATCACGCATCAATTTTTCGAATTTCGCAGCTTTTTCTTCGGTTACACATCGGTTAAGCAACTCCTGCTCAACACCATTCAGCTCCGGAAATTCAGCGAGTAATGTCTGCCCACCTAAACCTACAACCAGATCCGACAAGTGTCCCAGAACCGGATTTGCCGAAATTCCGGAGAAACCATCTGAGCCACCGCATTTCAAACCCACCGAAAGTTTTGACAACGGGGCATCCGATCTTTCAAATTGATTGATCTTCGTCAGCCCCATGAATGTTTCCTTGATAGCACCTGACATTAATGAGTACTCCGTCCCTTTTTGATGTTCAAATGCGAAGAATGGCTTGTTAAAGTGTGGATCACGCTTTTTAATTTCATCCTCCAATGTTTTTAGCTCTGAATTTTGGCATCCCAAGCTCAACACTGTCAGTCCGGCTACATTTGGGTGAACGGCGTAAGCCGCAAATAGCGCGCACAATGTATTGGCGTCACTTCTGGTCCCTCCGCAGCCTCCTTCATGTGTCAAAAACTTGACACCATCCACATTAACAAAGGGGCGCGTAGGCTTTTTGGCTTCAATTGGAGCGCCGGTGAACGGTTCAAGGCTTTTGATCCTGCGCATATCACCAGCCTGGTATAAATGCAAAAATTCTTTTACCTGCTCCCGGTACATATCAGTCTGCGCATAACCCAATTCCCGCTCGAAGGCGTCCTTCATGATCAAGACATTCCGGTTTTCACAAAAGACCAGTGGCAATACCAGCCAGTAATTATAAGTACCTACCCTGCCATCTTCCCTTTTATATCCCTTAAATGTTCTGTTCTGCCATTTTGAAACATCCGGCTGAACGTAGGAATAGGGCTGACGATTAGCAGTGCTGTATTCATGCGCATCATGTTTCAGGTTGAATGTCGTAATGGGCTCTCCTTTTCTGATCGGTTGGGTTGCTCGCCCTACCAAAACACCATACATAATGATGGCCCCGCCTGTTTCAATATCTTCGGTGACAAACTTGTGTTTGGCTGAAACGCCATATTGCAAGCCATAATGCGCCCCCTCCCAGGACACATCTGAGCCTGCCGAAATATCTCGTAAAGCAACGATTACATTATCAGAAGGGTGAATTTTCAAAAGCTGTGAAGCCATATCTTAGCAAAAATTAATACAGAATGGTCGTGGCAGGTGCATTTGTAACTTATTAACAAAACAACATAAATATTTCAATACCCAAAATCATTATGGTGGCAAATATTTCAACTATATTGGCAAATATTACCGAATATCACTTCAAAAGTGTAATTATTTGTGAAACCTCAGTTGCTAAAAGTCCACACTGGATTACGGAAATCATTCAGTGTGAGGCAGGATGTAGTCCTTTATTTTTACAATCAATGGCATTATCATCCTGAGTTAGAGCTAATACACATAGAGCAAGGCTCGGGAACACAGTTTGTCGGGGACAATATTCAGAATTTCCAAAGCGGTGATCTTCTTTTGATTGGCCCTAATCTGCCCCATTATTGGCGCTGCGATGAAAAATACTTCCATCGCGAGAGCAAACTTTACGCCCAGGCAACCGTCGTCCATTTCTCGGAAGATGTTCTTGGAAAACCCTTCCTAACCCTTCCGGAAAACAAAGCGATCGACGAACTTCTTTTAAAAGCCAGATTGGGAATGAAAATATCCGGAAAAGGAACAGAAAATGTCAAGGCACTTTTAAAAGGATTGTTGAACCAAACTACGGGCAACCCAATCATTTCTCTATTGCAGATATTGGAGGCGCTGGCGCACTGCCCAGAAATAAAGTTGCTTTCCGATACGCCCTATCAGCACGAATTTGATGCATTCGACACGGACAGGCTTAACCACATTTACCAGTATTCGGTCAGTAATTTTCAAAAGAAAATTTCCATTGAAGAGATTTCCGAGGTTGCAAACATCAGCCCGCATTCGTTTTGCAGGTATTTCAAGAGCCGCAGCCGGAAAACTTATTCCCAGTTCCTGCTCGAACTCCGCATTGGCCATGCTTGTAAGTTGCTCTCGGAAAGTCACTTACCTGTCGCGCAGGTCTGCTACGACAGCGGCTTCAACAATTTCGCCAATTTTAATAAGTACTTCAAAATACATACCGGGAAAAGCCCTTTAATTTATCAGAAGGAATTTCGTAAAATCGCTATTTCCAACCATTTGCCAAATCTCCAAGCCGCCTTATGAGAGTCAACATCGTTGATATTATAAATAAAAACATTCAGGAAGGAATCCTTCGCATTGACCAAAAAGTGATCCGGCAGATTGAGTACCTGGCACCCGAAAATCCAACTCTCCCTTATATTCTCCCCGGCTTCGTCGACGCGCATGTACACATTGAAAGTTCAATGCTCACGCCGTCCCAGTTTGCGCGGCTTGCAGTTGTTCATGGAACCGTTGCTACGGTTTCCGACCCGCATGAAATTGCCAATGTACTCGGCGTGGATGGTGTGAAGTACATGATTGAGGACGGCAGACGTGTTCCCTTTAAATTTTGTTTCGGTGCCCCTTCCTGTGTACCTGCTACTATTTTCGAGACGGCCGGAGCCGTCATTGATCCTGAACTGGTTGGTCGGTTACTGGCGATGGATGAAATTGGTTATTTGGCGGAAGTAATGAATTTTCCTGGCGTTCTTCATCACGACCCTGATATGATGGCGAAAATTGATTGGGCTAAGTATCATAATAAGGTGATCGACGGCCATGCACCTGGTCTGCGGGGAGATGCAGCCGAAAAATATGCAGGATTAGGCATCAGCACTGACCATGAATGCTTTACTTATGAGGAAGCAAAAGAGAAAATCGGATATGGCGTTAAAATCCTGATCAGGGAAGGCAGCGCGGCAAGGAATTTTGACGCTCTAATCCCTCTTATTTCCGAATTTCCTGACAAAATCATGTTTTGTTCAGACGATAAACATCCGGACAGCCTCGTCGAAGGCCACATTAATTTGTTGGTAAAGCGTGCGTTATCGCTTGGCTATAACATTTGGGATGTTCTATTAGCAGCCTGCATAAATCCGGTCATTCATTATCGGTTACCAGTAGGCTTGCTTCGCGTGAATGATCCGGCAGATTATATTCTCGTGGATAACCTCACGGATTTCAATATTTTGGAAACATGGCTCAATGGCGAATTGGTTGCGGAAAATGGGATAACCAAACTTCCCGATTTACGCAGCGGGCATCCAAATAAATTTAGCTGCACTGCAAAAATTGCCTCTGACTTCAATTATCCTACTAAAAAACCTTCTTCCGAAGTAAGGGTAATAGAGGCTTTGGAAGGTCAGCTTATCACAAATGAATTGATTTTAGAGGCAAAACGGACCGGTCAGTCCCTGGTTTCCGATACCGAGCGCGATGTGCTCAAATTGATTGTGCTTAATCGTTACGAAAATGCAAAACCAGCCATCGCCTTTATCCGAAACTTCGGTCTAAAACACGGGGCAATCGCTTCATCCGTTGCGCATGATTCACACAACATTATATGTGTGGGCTGTGACGACGAAAGTATTGCATTAGCGGTGAACCTTATTATTGAAGAAAAGGGTGGAATATCGGCGGTTGGTGAATCTGAAGAGCATTTGCTCCCTTTGCCAATAGCTGGGTTGATGTCTGATCTGGACGGATATCAGGTTGCAGCAACATATACAGGCATGGATAGCTTTGCCAAGACGCGGCTGGGATCCTCTTTAAAGTCGCCATTTATGACACTTTCATTTATGGCCTTGTTAGTGATACCGTCATTAAAACTGAGTGATAAAGGCCTTTTTAATGGCGAAAAATTTGAATTTGTACCATCCAGTATTTAATTAGTTACATAATTTCCCGAATAGCATCATTAATCTTTGATATGTAAGTTTCTGGTGAAAATATTTTTTTAATATGTTTTTTTATAAATATATTTACAAGTGTAATAATGACCCTTATTGCAGCAGTATCAAATTCCTAACCCCAATCAAAATCCTGTACAAACAATGGCTCACCTACGCTACAAGCAAGAAGAAGAACTCTGTTTTTGGGATCAGTTCAGAAAAGGCGATGAAAATGCTTATGCATGCCTGTACCGCTCTTACGTTCACATTCTTTATCAGTATTGTTCGCAGTTTACGATCGACAAGCCCCTGATTAAAGATTGCATCCATGACTTATTTGTGGAACTCTGGAGAAACCGAATGACGCTGGGTGACACCACTTCCGTTCGGTTTTATCTTATGGCGTCAATTAAAAGGAAGTTGGTACGCCACCTGAATGCACAACAGAAGCATACCAGCAATGAAGATATCCCTGTTGAATACTGGCATATCAACACCCCTTCCCATGAAAACCATCTGATCTCAGAAGAAGAATTTGAGTCAACCAATCAACATTTGAATGTAGCGATCAACGGACTTCCCCGTCGCCAGCGTGAAGCAATTTTCTTGAAGTTTTATATGAACCTAAACAACCACGAGATTGCCGACCTGATGAAAATTAACATTCAATCGGTTTATAACCTTGTCTTTGGCGCATTGGGAAATCTGAAAAAGCAAATGACCCTGGACAGGCTGACTTTCTGACATCCGGTCTGGTTTAAAATACGAATCAAAGCGTGGCGAACTATGCCACGCTTTTTTTGTGTTAAAAAAGAACTGATCATTAACAAACGAGAATACGCTGAATGACATTGATAACAACGCCCCTTGCCGAACGTCTGCGCCCGAAAACGCTGGACGATTTTGTCGGGCAGGAAAAACTCCTGGGTCCAAAGGGGCCTCTGCGCAGGGCCATCCTGCAAAATACCGTCCCATCCATGATTTTCTGGGGACCTCCCGGCGTAGGGAAAACGACCCTTGCTTTGCTCATTGCAGAAACGACTAAACGGCAATTTTACAATTTAAGCGCAATTAGTTCAGGGGTTAAGGATTTGCGGGAAGTGTTGGCGCGGCCTTCCGGGCTTTTTCCAGCTATCCTATTTATTGATGAAATTCATCGTTACAATAAAAGTCAGCAAGATTCACTTCTAGGCGCCGTCGAAAAAGGGCAGGTAACATTAATTGGGGCTACTACCGAAAATCCGTCATTTGAAGTCAATTCCGCGCTTTTGTCGCGATGCCAGGTATATATTCTGGAAGCCTTTGGAGAACAAGAACTCAAAGATCTCATCTCACGGGCTTTGACAAAAGATCAGTGGCTCAAAGAAAAAAGCATAAAAATCAGTTCTTATGATGCGATTATGCGTCTTTCTGGAGGTGACGGGCGAAAGCTGTTGAATCTGTTGGAATTAGCGGTTCTTGGAAAAGGTGAGGCAAAAAAAATAGACATTACGGATGAATGGGTCACCGAGGTAGCGCAACAAAACATTGCCCGGTATGATAAGTCAGGCGAGCAACATTATGACATTATATCCGCCTTCATCAAATCCTTGCGCGGAAGCGACCCGAATGCTGCGGTGTATTGGATGGCAAGGATGATCGTTGCTGGCGAAGATCCTGCGTTTATAGCCCGGCGTATGTTAATCATGGCCTCGGAGGATATTGGTAATGCCAATCCCACTGCCATGATCATGGCCAATGCGTGCATGCAGGCAGTAAACGTGATCGGCTACCCGGAATGTCGCATTATACTCTCGCAGGTGGCTATTTACTTGGCTACTTCCCCAAAAAGTAATGCGAGTTACATGACAATCAGCAATGCGATGGAAGCAGCAAAAAATACGTCGCACCTCCCTGTGCCGCTACATTTAAGGAATGCTCCTACCAAATTGATGAAACAGATTGGCTATGGTAAAGATTACAAATATTCGCATGACTTTGAAGGTAATTTCGCCAGACAAAATTTCTTGCCGGACGAGCTTCAAGGCACAAAATTTTTTGAGCCAGGGTTGAATGCCAGGGAGGAGGAGTTGCGGAAAAAGCTACAAAATTGGTGGGGGGACTGGTATGAGTACTAGGGTTTGCCTTTCTTCAATTTTTCTTGAAACTTAGAAAATGAGAGATCTGGTTTTTTCGCTGACTTCACTTTTTTATTCCATTCGGTAGAGAGCTTCTCAGCCAATTCCTGCAATTTCTCATCAGTCTCATTCTCTCTTAGAATATCGGAAAAGAGGTTTTCTGGTTCGGTGGATTTGCTATCTGAAATAGATTTTTTTTGCCCTTCTGCATTTGATGCGGCTGACTTACCCATGATGTAAGTTTTAAAAAGTATAAAGAAAAATTGAGTCTGATATCTGTACAAAGATGCATCCAATAGATTAAATTATTCGGATGATCCCCGAAAGCATTTCTCTATTGGAGAGAAGGAGTATGATGTTATTGAAAAACAGTACACATCGGATGACATGAAAAATTTCGTAAATGCAGTGCTTGCCGTACGAACCGCTGAGGCATAGGAAATGCTTAACTTATTGGATTACAAGAGTAATAAAAATTATTATTTCTTGCGATTGAGCAATTATACGTGAAGAAATTGTTAAATTTGTGTTTGGAAACCGAGCTAGGTTTTCAATAACGTTGAGTAAAATCGAACATCCCGGTTGCATTGCATCAGGGATGTTTTTTTATGTCTTGTTAGTGAAGTTGTATCTTTCTTAACCTAGCAGCATTGCGTTTCATAAACAGTTGGTCACTTACTGAGAATTGCTGCGAAGAGCCTGATCTCTTCAATTGAAAAACAAGCCAAATGCCTGTCAGTGTAGCTCCGATTAGAATAATCGAGAATAGGTAGGGAACCAATAAATAGATACTTTGAAGAAGCTGTGTCATGATCTTTGATAGTCAGTCAGGTTTTAAAATCTGATAGATTTGTTCAAAAACTATACCAGCTAAAACTTTGTCTGTCAAGACCTAAGTGAGGAAATCAATCCACAATAGCCGAACTAAAATCTTGCATTCACGACCCTTGTGTCGCAGCCTACCGCACTGCCGCTGACATAACCTACGCTAACGCCAGAGACTTTTTCAGACTTTCCGGGCGCGATGGAGGTCTTAATTGTTACAATTTTGGAGGTGAGCACAGCTTGCGTATCCGAGAGGTATTTGAATTCAACTTCAACGCTTGTCAAACGTTTAGCAGCGGTGTTCTCGATGTTCATACTGTGAATGGCGATTCCGCCAACAGCATGCCACTCATTTTCCAGGATTTTAATTTTTTTCAATACCCTGTCTTTCGCTTCTATGGAAATTAGACTAGAAGAGTCTGGCTGGCTGATGACCTCTGTTTTAGAGGTGATCACCGGTTTGGCCTTTAAGAAGTCAAATTGTTTATAATAATAAAGGATGTAAATAAATGCGCAGACAGGGACAATAGCGCTAATCCATTTTAACAAGAGTATGAAAACTTTTTTAACCTTGGCTTTTTTGCCTCTTCTTCCTGCCATATTGTTTACTGAACGTTGTCTATATACTATTTAAGCGGATTGTGCGCAAATATACCGATCCACAAGTAAATCTTTACTCAACTAAACAAATGATTTGTGTAGCTGCAAAATAAAAACAAACCGCTGAGATAACTCAGCGGTTTGCATGTGTATCGTGTTGAACAGGACTATTGTCTTACAAATTTGTGCGTGGTAATGCTTCCATTGATATGGACCATCTTCACGAAATAGGCACCTGCTGCAAGATTTTTAGTATTAATTCCCGTAGACAGCGCGTTGCTGGCTTCAAACACTGTTTTTCCCATCGCGTTAATCACTTTCACTGATTTAACTTTAGTCCAATCCGTGGCATTGATGTTCAAATTTTCATTGCCGACGACCGGATTCGGATACAAGAACGCTGTTGACGAGAAGTTCACATTTTCAATGCGGCTGTAGGCAAATGTCTCATCCAGATCAATCATTTTCAACCGATAAAGATTTTGTCCATCGAGTGGTTTGTTATCTGAAAAGCTGTAATATTTCAGATCGCTGCTTTCTTGATTGGACTTAACCGAACCAATTTTTTCCCAATCCCTTCCGCTTTGGCTGCGTTCCACATCAAATCGGTCGCTATTGGATTCAGAAGCTGTAGACCATGAGAGTAGTGTAGTTGTACCTTCTGGTTTTGCGTTGAATTCAACTAGGTTGACGGGGAGTGGGTCTTCAAGAATAAGTACGAAAGTAGTAATTGCTGACTGTCCGAAACTGTTGGTAGCCTGTACATCAAAGTTAAATATTCCAAACTCTCCTTCTGCCGGTGTACCAAACAGGGCGGTTGTGCCACCAGTCAATGCAAACGACGGCGGCAAACTGCCGGCCAAAACTCTACCACCAGCAGGCCCTGTAACCTCAAAAAATTCGTATGTGAAACTAGTGGAAGCTCCGCATCCAATTGAGAATCCAGGAAGACTAGGTGTAACGTTGAGTGTTGCATCAATCAGATTCCTATTGATTATGGTGCCTGCTCGACCAGTCAATAGACGCCCGCCTGTAAAAGTGACCGGAGAGCGAGCACTAACTTCGTGAATGTTTATTGATGTCAAAACGTCTACTACTCCGCCAACTGTTATAGAAATACCATCATAGCTAGTTCCCGGCGCAAAGGCAACAGTTACTAGCGACGAACTATTAAAATCAAGTAAATTCACCCCTAGTAGCAGGCTTGAAAGGGTCCGCCGGGGACCTACAAAGGCATTGCCGAGCTTTGCTTGAATAAAAATATTCCCCAAGGCTGATACATCTAGCAGCAGGCCAATTTTGGATACAGTTGCAACTATCTCGGTAGTTCCCGGAACTGTTTTGGTCAAATCTATAACCTGTGATATCTGCGCAAGAGCGGTGACCTCACCTGTCTGAAGAGTGGAAAAGTTCGTCGTATTAATTATATCATCTATTGCTTCTTCCGGATCCTTGAGTGCATCTGTCAATGATAGACTAACACCTGTGGCCTCAGGATCGGAGTTAGTGAACCGCAAAATGGACTCACAAGCTGTAAAGGTTGTGTTGGTATATGCGACGGCATAATCAATGTCCATGGACAAATTTCCAAGACCAACAGTTGCTGCCGCAGCAAAATTTAATCCAATGCTAACAGCGGTATAGGCGTTTGGCGGTGTTATAGCTAAAAAAAGCTCATTGGCGGCGTTTCTAACCAAAGTACCAGTCGTAGCTGCACCTCCATTAGAGGAAAAGGTAAGTGCACCGGTGTTCAGCAGGCCAAGCACACCAACCAATTCATCCACCTTGAGAGCTATAACATCGGAGTTAAAATCACTTATGCGAACATAAGTTGTAACACCGGCGGCAATTCCCGGACTAAATGTCATGACTAACCGGGCATTGCTTGACCTCGTTACTTGGAGGCCAGCGATATTGACGGTTACTCCTTCAACAAAAATGGTGGCAACGTTCCCGTCCGGAGCGTTGTTTACATTGGCCTCATTGGTCACTATGGCGTCTGCAGGCGCATTAGAGCCTTCAAAAACTGTCGTAGAAGAAACATATTGTTGACCAACGGCATCCGGCGCCATTGCAATTAATGTCACACAAGCGAAAAGTGACAACAAGCGTAATTTCCGAATCAGGCGGGTGATAGAGCTTTTCATAATAGTAAAATTTGAATGAAATAGTAGATGATTATTTGAATAAAGGAACGTAGGTTTTCTGCACAGCAAAACACAACCGACCACGTTGTACGTCAGTTAGGATTGGCAAATCAGATTATGGTGGTGTTGGTTATTTTGAAAGGTCAGTTCAATTTTAGGAGGAGGACGGCTGACACGGTTGGATTTGGGGCTGATGTAAAGGTTGTTTCATGATGGTTTAAAATTGCGATGATTACTAAATCTGCTTCTGTTGATATAAAATAACTTCGATAATAGCTATACTACTTACATGTAGAACCACTAGTTACTTGCAAATTTATCATTAATTAACTCAAAAAAAACCCGCATATTATTACTATTATTGTACCCCTCAGTTTTGGGGTATAAGCTAAAAATACTAGCTACGAAAAATAAATTTATAGCTACAAAAAAGTCTATTTTTATCATTATTCTACCATTAAATAAGTTTTTTGTTGCTTACGGCGCAGTCAGCCATAGTTAATTGAATAATTACATTAATATATCAAGCAACAACAGAGATCAACCTATCAATATTCTTCATCTCGCAAGTTCAGGCACATATGATAGTAACTAGTGCCATTAGAGGTTTATCCAACTAGGTCTAAGTAATTAGAAATAATTCTATGGATGTAATTTTAGTGGATGAGAGCATGCTGTTGATCAGCGCATTGAAAAATCTGATGCTTTTAGTCCCGGAGGTAAGCGAGGTAGAAATCTATACAGATGGTCGGGAATTCCTGGATATTCGAAGCAACAATCCGCCCGACATACTAGTGATGGACCTGACAATGCCTGGACCTAACGGATTAGATTTATTGGAAACGTGCAAAGCAACACTTTCCGCCGATATGAAAATCGTCGTGTTTTCCTCAGCGACGGACGCACAATCCATTAAACAGGCGATCAGAAGAGGGGCAAATGGAATCCTTTCAAGACTGATCGTTTTTGAAGAGTTTAAGGAAGCAATCCAGCAAGTAGCCAACGGCAAACAGTATATAAGCAGTGATTTAAGACAAAATCTGATCAATAGCGTATTCTCAGATGATCAGGTCGTTCTTCATCTTTCGCCACGAGAGAAGGAGGTTTTGCAAAAGGTGTGCAGTGGTCGTACAATTAAAGAAATTGCCTTTGATCTCAAATTAAGCGCCCACACGGTGCAATATTACCATAGGAGCGTCATGGAAAAATTAAAGGTAAAGCGAACCACCGACCTCATTGTTTATGCAATTCAGCACAGGTTATATATTCCCGAAGTCAAGTAAATCTTCAGGATCTACCACGATAAAACGGAGACTTCTCATTTGCTTCAATTTCAAACTAATTCCATTACCTGAAAATAACTCTAACACCCGGTAATCAGATATTTCTAACCACAGGCTCATTTCTTTTGGTGAATGACAGACCTTCGACTTCCTTGAACGTCAGTCAATGTAATCAAAGACAATGCACTCTTTCACTTTTTGGAAACTGTTCGTTACGACACTTACCGTAGCAATATTTGCCCTCGTAAGATTTCTTCTGCATCTTCAAAAGGCCAGGGATTTTAGATTTCTAGTTCAGTTTGGAATACGATCGACAGCAACAATACTTAGTTTGGAACAGATAAGACCTACGGAAGGTCAAACTTTAAGACCGATAAGACTGGGCCTACAAATCCACCCTGAAAATGAGCGGAACTATGTAACTGAAGTGACTATTTACGCCACTTCAACGCAGCTCCAATTTTTCAAAATTGGGAGTAAGGTTCATGTCAAATACAATCCGAGAAGACGAAAACAGGTACTAATTATCTCTGAGGGCAACTCCTACCCCATTCAATAAATTTTCCATTTCCTTCCAAAAAAAATATCTTCCCTGAAATTTCAGGGAAGATATTTGCATTATTTACTCAACGTTCCTCTATTACTTAACCTTTTGAATAGCTGGCCAGGTAGGGCACCATGGCGTAGTTCTTAGCACTATTCGGTTCAGAATATTAATCAAATATGCTTCTTCTCTCCCGCTCATATAAAATTCGATTAGCGATCGGTTACATTGGTTGAGCCTTCGGAAAAAAGCCAACTCTTTTTACTTTGATAAGCCTCCGCTGTGAGTGATCATTTGCAATCACCTGATAGTTCTACGACTTGAAAAGTAGTTTTCAAAACTTGACAACTTGTTAATTCATTATATTATCTATACTGAGGGAACATTATATTTAGCGAATATTTTATTGTGGTGTTTTAATTGACATTAAATCCTTTATCATGAATCGTAGAGAAGCCGTTGAAAGAATAACCATGCTGGTAGGCGGTAGCCTTTCGGCACCCTTGATGGCGGGAATTATGGGCGAAAAACTCAATTTTGGCCCATCAATTCTAGTTTCAGATGCCCAGGAAACGCTCCTGGCCGATGTAGCCGACACCATAATTCCCACAACCAGCACTCCAGGAGCCAAAGCTGCTGGTGCCGAAAAGTTTATTTTAAGGGTTATAAAAGACTGTTATCCGCTCGCAGAACAAAAGACATTCTTTACAGGTCTCGAAAAGATAGATGCACTTAGTAAGGAAATTTACAGCAAAGGCTTTTCTGCATTGGATGCAGTTCAGAAAACAGAGATTATCAAAAAGACTACCATTTCAGACAAGCCATTCTTTTTGCAAGTAAAAGGACTGACCGTGACAGGCTATTTCACATCTGAAATTGGCGCAACCCAGGCACTGGACTACCTTCCCACCCCTGGCCGGTTTGACGGTGATTGGCCTATGCCAAAAGGCCAGAAAGGCTGGGCCTTATATCTTTCTAACGCGAGTAATCCCTAAAACCTCATTTAATAATGGCGAATCTAAACATAGATGCATTAAAGGAAGTAACCTACGATGCAATAGTGATCGGCTCGGGCGTTTCGGGCGGCTGGGCTGCGAAGGAACTTACCGAAAAAGGACTTAAAGTTTTAATGCTTGAAAAAGGCAAGAATCTTGAACACGTTACGGGTTATGAAAATGCGCTGAAAGCCCCTTGGGAAACCCAGTATAATGGACGTCTTACCGTAAAGCAAAAGGAAACCCACCCATTTTTATCCCGCGATTATCCGTACAATGAAATGACGGAGAAATACTGGATGAATGATATGGACGCTCCTTACGAAGAGAAAAAACGGTTCGACTGGTTCAGGCCGAACATTGTTGGTGGGAAATCGATCATGTGGGGACGTCAGTCGTACCGGCTTAGCGATATTGATTTTGAAGCAAACCTGAAAGACGGGGTTGCCGTTGACTGGCCAATCCGCTATAAGGATATTGCGCCTTGGTACTCCTATGTTGAAAAGCATGTAGGGATTTCAGGGGAAAAACTCGGCCTTCCGCAGTTGCCTGACTCCGATTTCATTCCGCCCATGGATATGTATTTCGTTGAAAAAGAGGTTCGCAAACGCCTTGAAAAGGAATTCCCAGGCCGTAACATGACCATAGGCAGGGTAGCAAACTTATCCCAACCTACCAAAATACAATTGGAAGGAGGCCGCTCTCCGTGCCAGTACCGAAACCGCTGCTCATACGGATGTCCGTACGGCGCCTATTTCAGTACGCAATCAAGTACGTTGCCGCCAGCAGTAAAAACGGGTTTACTGACTTTGCGCCCTGACTCCGCGGTGCGGGAAATCATTTACGACGCTAAAAAATCAGGCGGACGCGCAACGGGAGTTCGGATTGTAGACACGACCACCTTGCAAGAGAAGGAGTATTTTGCTAACCTCATTTTTGTATGTGCCAGCGCTATCGCTTCCAGTGCATTGCTGTTGAATTCAACTTCTGCCCGTTTTCCAAATGGAATGGGCAATGACTCGGGAGAGCTGGGACATAACCTGATGGACCACCATTTCAGAACAGGTGCGAGCGGCGTTTGGGAAGGTGACCTCGACAAATATTACTTCGGTCGTCGTGCCAATGGAATTTATGTTCCCCGTTATCGGAACATAGGGTCAGATAAACGTGATTATTTGCGCGGCTTTGGATACCAGGGTGGCGGCGGTCGTCAGGGGTGGCAGCGAAATGTGGCTGAGCTTGCGTTTGGGGCCGATTTCAAGGATGAACTTACCACTCCAGGTAACTGGACAATGGGTTTTGGTGGTTTTGGTGAAACATTGCCATACCACGAAAATTACATGTACCTCAGTAAGGAAAAGAAAGACAAATTCGGCATCCCTACCGTCGTATTTGACGCTGACCTTCGTGAAAACGAGAAAAAAATGCGGGTGGATATGATGAATGATGCGGCCGAGATGCTGGAAAAGTCTGGGCTTAAAAATGTGAAAACCCATGATAACGGATCTTACCTGGGAATGGCTATCCATGAAATGGGCACAGCCAGAATGGGTCGCGATCCTAAAACATCAGTTCTTAATGGCAATAATCAGCTTCATTCGGTTAAAAATGTATTTGTAACAGATGGTGCCGCAATGACCTCGGCTTCCTGCGTAAATCCATCATTAACCTACATGGCGCTCACAGCCCGTGCAGTTGATTTTGCGGTAAAAGAATCGAAGAAAAAGAATATTTAGTAAAAACAGACTTACCAGGTTTTGGAAACCTGGTAAGTCTAACTACAAAATCTTCACCCCAGCTTCCCGGAACAATTTTAATTTCGCATTCGAAGCATCAACCTCAGTAATAATATAATCCAGGCTTTCAATGGGGCAGACGCGGTAACTTTCATAGGTTTCGAGCTTATCATAAGTACTGAGCGCAACTGCCGTTCCGGAGTGCCTAAGCATTGCCTGCTTCAGTTCCGCTTCCTCCATATAATTTGCTGTAACGCCTCTTTGCGTATCCAGCGCGCATATTCCCATAAAATATAAATCAGCCTGAAAATTTTCGACCATTTTGATTGCTGTCAAACCCACAATTGTTTCTGATTCTTTCAGGTATGATCCACCCAGCAAGATTAACCGAACTCCCTGATATGCAGTAAGTGCAGGAATAATGGCAGTGTTATTGGTTATCACAGTCAATTTAATATCAGTCGGCAAAAGTGAAACCAGGGTAAGAACGGAAGTACCACCATCCAAAAAAACGGTTTGTCCACTTTTGACTAACGGTTGCGCTTTGAGTGCGATGATTTCCTTATCATCTTTCAGATAGCCAATCCTTTCTTTAAAAGACAGCGGATTATGCGAGCGCGGTATTGCGCCGCCCCTAACTTTCATCAGTAACCCGCTACTGGACAGCGCTTCTATGTCCCTTCTGATCGTATCTTCGGAAACACGCAGATCGGTGCTGAGCTGGGCGAATGCTACCTGATCATTGTCCCGGAGTTTGTCAAGAATGTAAGCAAAACGTTTTTCCTTGATCATAATCACAATTGTGTTTTGCAAATTAATGCAAATTTGCATTAATTTGCAAAACACAATTCACTGGTAGTATGAATGAAACATTAAAGGTTAGCGGTGCAAGAAAAGCAACATTAATCATATTTCTGGTTTGTGGAATCGGCCTTTCCAGTTGGGCGCCGATGGTGCCATTTGCCAAGCTCAGGCTGGGACTTAGCGAGGCTGATCTTGGATTGGTACTTCTTTCATTAGGCGCTGGCGCTATCGTGACCATGCCAGTTACCGGAATGCTGATCAACAAATACGGAAGCCGCAACATTGCCCTGATCGCAGCAATGATCATTGCATTGCTATTACCACTTCTATTGCTGGCTAACTCTTCTTACCAACTGGCTGCGGCCCTATTCGTTTTTGGCGCCGGTATTGGCTCGATAGATGTTGCGATGAATGCGCAGGCAGTGCTTGTTCAGGAAAAACATGGCAGCCATATTATGTCTTCTTTTCATGGCATGTTTAGCCTGGGAGGGCTTATAGGCTCAATTGGACTAGGTTTTTTAATCAAAGCCGGTTTGTCTCCAACGGTCGCGGCAGTAAGTATATCAGGTCTTCTTATCATTTTTACCACAACCCAATTCAAGCACCTGCTCCCTCATTCGGAAGAAGCCACGATGGATAGTACGAGTTTGGTTCTTCCCAAAGGACCTGTTTTTTTTCTCGGGGTTATGTGTTTCATTGTTTTTCTCGCAGAAGGTTCATTACTGGACTGGAGTGCGGTATTTCTCCAATTCTCACGAGACTTTGACCCTTCCTGGTCTGGTGTAGGTTATGCCTCATTTTCAGTTGCAATGGCCGTAATGCGGTTAACCGGCGATGGAATTATTCACAAATTGGGTCCAGGCAAAGTTGTTTTATATGGTACACTACTTGCAGGATCAGGATTTTTGATCGCAGTATTACTGCCGTGGGGTCCGGCAGCATTGATTGGATTTGTACTTGTAGGATTCGGTGCAGCCAATATCGTACCGGTATTTTTCACAGCCGCAGGCCGTATTCCAAATATCCCGCCGTCTATCGCATTATCAGGAGTAACCATCCTGGGCTATTCAGGACAGCTAGCGGGACCTGCTTTGATCGGTTTTATTGCAGAATTGACATCACTATCAATCGCATTGGGCTTTGTGGGAATCTTGCTTTTCCTGGTCGCATTCACTTACCGTCACCGGGAATAATCGTCAGAATGCCTCACCGGTAAAAAGATAGAAGCCAGGGCCTTCCCTGGTAAAACCGACGTCCAGACGAAGGAATATGTCTTTTTTAGGAAACAGCAAATAACGGATGCCAACACCTCCCGAAGGACGCAAATAGCGTGTATCAAAAGAAGTAATTTTAGGACTTACCACCGCTGCGCCTGCAAATGCAACCGCCCCAATGCGCTTGCTAAAACCAAACGGAAGCCAGCGGTGCTCTATCTGCGTGGCAATCATATTTTTATCACGATACCTTCCATAGTAGTAGCCACGCATGATCATTTCCCCGCCCATTAGTGCAAGCTGATTGAATGGCACATTACCAGAAGTAAAGCTGCCGTAAACCTGCCAGGCGAGCACGTTTCGCACGTTTGTCGGGTGGGAAGACCTTATATCCAAATTAACAGCTTGAAAATTATAATTGCTTCCCAATCCGGGTGCGTATTTTAAAAATGAAATTTCCCCAAAAAATCCTTTACGGACATTCAACACATTGTGCCGGTTATCGTAAACCAATGCTGCCCCCAGGCCAATATTCCGCGTACCGTCGGTACCAATTGGTTTATCGTAAACATGATTATCAGGTTGATTAAAATGTGTGTTGTATAATTGCTGATAATCAATTTCGGGTCCCACAAAAAGATTAGGAATTATCTTTCTTAAGACCCTTTGTTTAAGCAGAATATAATTAGCGTCGATTAATGCTGGATCCTTTCCCGGTGTTTGAGGGCCAATACCATAATACAGCAGGGGAAATCTTTGAAATCTCGTTCTTCCAAGAAAAAACCACTTGTCTTTGTCCCCGTAGATAGCATTGTCCAGCCAGATACCATATTGGGCTTCCAAAGTGATGAAAGTAAAGGCTGCAATTTCGCTCAGGCGGTTTAACGTGTCCTTTTTTGCCTGAAATAAGAAGAGAGAGGATAAGCCGAATTCGAAACTTGTTTCCGGAGAATAGCCTAGCGTCGGGTATATTCTGAAACTGGATTCTCCCGGAGATGTGGTGTCAGAAATCGTTTTCTGTACAAACCGTTTGAACCAGTTATCCTGCCCTTGTGCAGAATGAATCGAAAAAATGCCAATAAGAATCAGCGTCAAAACCCTTTTCCTAATCAATTTCCTGCTATTTTGGTTGAGAAAGCTTTACCTGTGTATGTATAAAATAACCAGGCCAGTCGGTCGCATTTCGAGTGAATGCTGCACAAAGCAGATGCAAGATAGCGGGCCGCTTTTTATCTTAATCGATCATTATAAATGAAAAAAGTCTTTTTACTTCTTTGCACACTGTTTTGCCTGTTTCCGGCCCTCACGCAAAATACATCAGGTGAAGATTTGTGGTGGAAAAGAAATAACCTGCGGGTCATTCAAATGAACCTGCCTTCCTATGAGGCTGCAACCATCAATGCCGATTCAATTGTAGCCGATCTGATCTCTTTTTCAGCCAATACATTGCTGATCAATGCTGGTGGGATCATGGCTTTTTACCCCACGAAGCTGGACTTTCACTACACTAATCCATTCATGAAAAACAATGTACTGGGTGAAGTGATCAGGAAATGCCACGAAAAAGACATTAGGGTAATCGTCCGTTTTGATTTCAGCAGGGTCCATGAAAGCATATTCAAGTCGCATCCGGACTGGTGTTATCTTTCCCCAAAAGGTGAGCGGATTATCAATACGGATATGTACGTCGTGTCCATCAATGCGCCCTATGTACAGGAAAAAGCATTTAAAATCATTGAGGAGGTTATTGATATGTTTCCGATCGATGGCATTTTCCTTAACATGCCTGGTTATCAGGTCAATAATCCGTACGAGGGAAAGTATCACGGCATCGATCAGAACGATTTTGACAAAAAAAGCTTTGCAGCATATTCCGGTGGCAAAGTTTTGCCAACGGACGAAAATAAGGCTGATCCATTATTTCAGAAATACCTGGAATTTAAAAAGCATTCCGTCGAAGATTGGTCGGAGCGGCTTCACAGGCTGGTCAAGGCCAAAAATGAACAGATTGCAATCTGTACCTATTCAGACAAATTTGTAGATATCATCCGGCATGAGTCGCAAAGCATGACGACCCTTCCTTACTGGCCATATTCTGCCTCCGACAATGTGGGTAATGCTATCAATTCATTTCCAAATCATATCATTAGCAACGCCAGCATCCAGCAGATATCATTTCAATCCAGATACAATGCCGTTGAACCGCAGGAAGTGCAGATCAGGCTTTACGAGAACATTGCAAATGGTTCAGGCCTGGATATGAGCATGATGGGAGATATGCGAGGCTATGAGGATGAACGAAATTACGCGGTTTTAAAGAAAGTCTATTCATTTCATAAAAAGCATGAACCTTATTTTGGTAAGTATAAATCAATCGCAAAAGTCGCCGTCATTGCGCCTGGTGCCTGGCCCAATGGCGATCCCATGCAGGAATATCGGGGTATCCAGTTAATGTTACGGGAAGCCCACATTCCATTCGACATTATTGAAGACGGGCAAATCGAAAATCTTGCCGAAAAAATGAAAGGCTACAAACTTCTCATCCTTCCCGAAATCACTTATCTCAAACCGGAAGCGATTCAGATTCTGAAAGACGCCAGCAAAGGCGGGACTAATTTGATCGCAACCAACCGGACGCTATTTGATAGCCCCGAGACATTACTGGACTTATTTGGTGCGAAGATTGAAAATAAAGATAATAATGGCGCCGGCAACTATCTGGTACCTGATAACAAGACAATCTTTAAAAGTTTTGCGGGTCAAAAGATGCTTTTCTGGAAGTTCAATCTCGGCCTTTACGATCTTTCGGGCGCTGACCAAAGATTACTTCCTGTTTTAGCGAAAGGAAGGCCAGGCCCACCTGAAATTATTGGCGGCCATGAACCGACTGGCTATTATGCAATGGGAATTAAGAATCATGAGAAAAGCAAAGCCATTATTTTGCCGGAAAACATTGGAAAAATTTACTACTTGCATGGCTATCAGGAACACAAAAACATCCTCTTGGACGCAATCAATTATGTTTTGCCGGAAGCTTCTCAAACCCTACAGACCAATGCTCCTGCCCGAGTTGAAACTATTTTAAAGGAATTCGCGAAGAATACCGTCAGTAATAAAGACAGGCATGCCAGCGAGGGAATGATCCTGCATCTGATTAACCTGACTGGTTTTAGCGGAAACACCTATTTCGAACCATTACCAATTTACAATCTGAAATTCACTATTAAATCCGACAAAAAACCGAGCAAGGTTTTCGCATTAACTTCCGATAAACCCGTCAAGTTCAATTGGAAAAACGGCACAATCAATCTGGAAATTGATAAGCTAGATGGATTTGAGGGCGTCGTTATGGAGTGGTAAAGCATTGTTTCAATTAGCAAATACTATAATGACAGATCAAAACAAAACAATTCCAACCTTATATGAGTGGGCCGGTGGAATGCCTGCTTTTGAGGAATTGACGACCGCTTTTTATACAAAAGTATTGACGGACGAATTGCTGGAGCCGGTTTTCAAGCATATGTCGACCGAACATCAAAGGCACGTGGCGCACTTTATCGCGGAAGTTTTTGGCGGACCGGCAATGTACAGTACTGAAGAAGGCAGCCACTTTAAAATGATCCAGAAGCATTTGTCCAAACATCTTACCGAGAAGCACCGGCAACGGTGGGCCGCGTTACTACTAGAAACCGCTGATGAGATCAATCTCCCTGATGACCCTGAATTCCGGTCCGCTTTTGTGGCCTATATTGAGTGGGGAACGCGCATCGCGGTGCTCAACTCGAATATAGAGAGCACAGAAATGAATCCGGACGAACCCATGCCCAAATGGGGCTGGGGTGTACCGGGTGGTCCATACATCCCCTGATTTCATTCAATAAGATCCTCAAAAATAGTCCGGTCGTCGAAGGGAATTTTCCATTCCCGCAATAAAGCTATAAACTCGGCCCTGAATTTGATGTGGCGGTGATGTTGTTCCTGGTTAAAGACATACCTGGTTTCTTTTTCAATGTCCAAAATGCTTATGGAAAAGCCTCCAAAACCTTCTTGCCATTCAAATGGGATGGGCGTGAAGTTACGTTGGTTGATAAATTCCTTGCTTTTTTTCTGAACAATCTCCATGAAATCAGACATTGATTGTACGGAATTGAGATTAACCAGCAAATGCAAGTGATCTGGCATCGAACCGATCGCCAGCACATCATGACCATTGTTTTGGGTAATGGCGGTAATGAAGTTATGCAGTGTTTGCTTCCAATGAGGCAATATGATGGCTTGCCTATATCTTACGGCCAACACGAAGTGAATGTAAACTTGGGAATAACTACGCGACATATGAATTCGTGGGTTTGTATGGTTGATATCCTTTAGACGTCAATCCATTCAAAGCGTCACATATGTTTCGAAAAAAAATGGCAGACCATAATTCCGCATCTACAATTTTGGCGCGTCTGGTTTATTTGGCAAATCCCAGTTATTAGCACCTTTGGCTTTCAATTTCCGGCAGTAGACCTTGTCGTTGGCTGTCGCATACAATACATCGAAATCTTTGCCGCCAAATGCAACATTGGAAACAGTTCCGTTGGGCGTAGGGATAATCGCGTTCACTCTTCCGGTCTGATCTAAAATCTGTATTCCTGCTTTGGTAGCTACATAAATTCTGCCTTCGCGGTCGCAAGTAAGCCCGTCGGCCCAGGCGTTTTCCTCGTTGTCCCGCAAATGCAGCCAGCCAAATTTTTGCTTATATTTCAATGTTCCGTCAGGCTGGACCTGGTAAGACCAAACCCAATGTGAGGTGGATTCTGTTACATAAAGTAGCGTCTGATCCGGTGACAAAGTAACCCCATTTGCATACAAAAGGCCTTTATCGACTTCCTCTTTTTCCCCTCCCGGTTTTATCAGATATATTATACTCGGTTTTTCGCGTCCATCCGGAACAGTAACATACACGTTACCATTCTGCGCGATGGTCAGATCCTTGCCAGCGATCTCTTTTGCAATCTCCTGCTTTTTGCCCTGGGCATCGTATCGAACGATGGAAAGTGATTTCTTGGCTACCTCATACCGCTGACCATCCTTGCCAAATTCAGTTCCGCTGGCATTTTGAGAATATTCATTCATTGTACTCAGCTTTCCATCAATGCCTACCTTATAGGTTTTTGAGTTAGGAATATCCTGAAAAAAAATTTCACCCGACTGGCTAGCCGCCGGCCCTTCTGTAAATTTGTATCCTTCCCCTACCAACTCCCAGCCTTGTCCGGGAATAAGGATACCCGATAAAACCTGATTCTGAGAGGAGCCCATTTTGACTGGTTCAGGCCAGCCTTTCCACAAATAGCGCATAGCTTCCGGGAAAAGTGCCGTTCCATGTTTTCCATTGTGCCCCCCTTCACCCCATTGATGAGTGACCTCATATCCCGCAAAAGTCAGCGCACGCAACATAGTCTGGTTGGCCATCCACCAGTCGCCCGCATAAATGTTCAGATCCTGGCTGCCATCCTGCAAATAGATTCGAAGCGGCTTGGGCTCATATTTCCTCAGCAGGGTCGGATAACGGTCCGCGCCACGGAGACCTACATACGTTCCGATGGCGCTGTAAACGCGGGAAAATGCTCCCGGCCTTTCCCAAGCTGCCGTAAAAGCACAAACCGCTCCGCTGCTCGAACCGCCTATCGCCCGGTCATTACCGTTTTTGGATAATCTGATGACCCTTCCGTCGCTTGCTTTTCGCTTTTCTACCTCTGGTAAAATTTCGTCAAGAATGAATGTGGCATAGGCATCCCCCAAGCCATCAAACTCGAAACTACGGTTGAACCGATCATTTGCTTCACTTGCATTAGCAGCCTTAACCCTGCCGTGCATTACAAATACGCCAATGGTAACCGGCATTTCCTTTTTATGAATGAGGTTGTCAAAAACCGTTGGGGCTTTCCACTGGATACCATCCTGGTTTACATATACACACGCCGGCTGCTCTGGTTTGTACTGTGCTGGAATGTAAATCCAGTATTCCCGCCAGGTTCCAGGGAAGATTTTAGATTGATCAAATGTAAATTTCAAAACCTCACCCTTCGGAACACCGGCTTGTTCTTCGGAAGCTGGGTCGACCGGATAGTTTTCGGTTGTAGTTTGAGACCAGGCCAGATGGCCAAGAAACAGGAAAATGAGATATAGATACTTCATTTATTGGGATTTGACGATTTATAGATAGCTAAGCCACCAAGTTTTATTTCTGGCCCGGTATTCCCCAAACCATTTGCAGGGAAAATACAATGCTGCCACAACGAGTATCCAGATCAGATAAACCGTGCCCAAATCATATCCAAAATCAAATGGCCTGAATTTGAAGAAAAGTTTATCATCCAATGCCTGTTCCCAGGTGTATCCGGACGAGAGCACAGTTATCATTGTCAGCGTATGGATCAGATAAAAATGCGTCATGAAGAAAAAAAATGGCACTTTTCCGTATACGCTGAATATTTTGGCCAACCTGTTTGAGGAATTTTCAGTGAGGCTGAGTGCGATCAGAAGCGGGCCTTGGGTCATTAATGTAAACAATAAGGAAGGCGGATATTTACTTACATTAAAAAAGGACAGGAAAGTCTTTAAACTCGTATCCTGCGGTGCCCAATGTGAAGGATCTCCGTATCCATTTAAAAATCTCAAAACCAGAAAAAGAACTGTCAGGATTACGCCTGTAATCAGTAACGTCCTCCTTCTATTTTCTTGTAAAAACCCTTTCGTGTAAAGTGTTCCCAACCCATATCCCGACATCATAATTCCAGCCCAGGGCAGAATAACATACAAAAATCCAATCACGCCGCCGTCGCCCCGCGGCAGGAATGTGCCCCTACCCGTCAGGAAAATTTTCAAGACAATGTCCAGAGGTGAATTTTCCACGACCTTCACATAATCCAATAAGTTATGACCGAAAATCAGGATACATCCTACAATTAGGATTGTTTTCGGGGAAGCGAAACGGACCAAAATGCCCAGTAGTATCATGCTGCATCCCAATGCCCATAACACGGCAAGAAAAATGGTTTTGAAAGTGATATCGAAGGAAAAGGCAAAAGTCATGAAAGTGATTTCTACTAAAATGAGCCAGAAACCACGCTTTATCAAAAAAGAAGAAGTTTCTGACGCTGACTTATTTTGCCCGGATAAATAGGCAGAAATTCCTGAAAGCAACATGAAGGATGGCGCACAGAAATGTGTAATCCATCTCGTAAAAAACAAGATACCGGTTGTGGTTTGAATGTCGGTCGGGTCAGCTGTGAATGCCGATTCATGAAAGTAATCCCGGACGTGGTCTAGTGCCATGATGACCATAATGGCGCCTCGAACGGTATCAATAGATTTTATGCGCTGGAGCGTTCCGGCTGTTGTCATGGCCAAACAGGAAGGATTAAATTATATTCAAAAACAGTTTCTTACAATAACGCTGCTCCGAAAACGCCTGCACTATCTCCCAGCTTCGGTTTCATGATCGGCGTAGTAACCACGCCCTTATTGAAAATATATTTCCGGATGCGATCATAACCCGCAGTGTAAAGCAAGTCTACATTCCCTACCCCGCCGCCGATCACGATCAGGCCCGGATCGATAACATTGATCAATGTCGATATTGCCCTGCCATAATATTCCAGCAGCCGCTCCATGGTTGCTTTGGCATATTCATCTTTTCCTTCATGAAATCTGTCCATAATGACCTTCAAGGTAACTTTTTCTCCACTTTCCCGTTCATAAAAACGCTCTAATGCCGGCCCCGAAATTACCTGCTCCACACAACCTGCTTTTCCGCAATAGCAAGGTTCGCCGTTCTCCTCCAGAATGTTATGGCCCCATTCACCACCAATTCCGTGGTGTCCGGAAATGATTTTATTATTTACTACTAATCCGCCGCCAACGCCAGTACCCATGATCACACCAAAAACGACTTCCGCAGTATGATGTTCTCTGCCCGCGCCCATCAGCGCTTCTGCCAGTGCGAAGCAGTTGGCATCGTTGGCAAGCTGGACAGGCACATCGAGAATTTCCTGTAAATCCTTTTTCAGCGGCATACCATTCAGGCAGATCGTATTTGAATTTTTCATCAGCTGTGAATCCGGCTCTAAAACGCCCGGAGTAGCAAAGCCAACCTTGGTAGGCCCCTCACCCACTTGTTCCGAAACCATCTCAATCAATCTCTTTATCTGAGATAGGATATGTTGATAACCTTTGACCGACTCTGTCGGAAGCCGCATTCTAGCAACCACTTCCAGGTTCCTGGTTGAGTCCAGGACTGCGCATTCTATTTTAGTACCACCCAGGTCAATACCCCAAAGATTCATTTTATGAAAACTTAAGATTTAAGGAAAACGCTTTGGCTAATGCTTTGGCTATGAACTTTTGGCTATTAGCTATTAGCTTTTAGCTTTTAGCTTTTATTGTACTTTATAAAACTTGTATCCAAAGAAGAAGATCACGGTATAGCATATGATCGGGAGGTAATAGGCGTGCGCAACGTTTGTTTCCGCTACCGCGCCCATGGCGAAAGGGAAAAAGGCACCGCCCACAACACCCATTGATATAAAAGAAGAAGCTTGTTGCGTATGTGCGCCCAGGTTTTTTAACCCTAAACTAAAAATCGTCGGGAACATAATGCTGAAAAAGAAGTTCAGCATGAGCAATGCGATGAATGATGGCCAGCCTAAACTTTGAGCAATAATTAGGCACATTACAATATTGCAGGCAGCGAAAATCGCAAGCAAGGAATGCGGTGCAATGTAGCGCATCAGGAAGGTACCAACGAAACGTCCGGTAAGCATCAATACGAAAAAGAGGATCATCCAATTACCCGCCACGACGTCGGTAAAACCCATTTTTTCGTGACCATAATTAATGAAGAAAGCCCAGGTACCTGCCTGCGCAGCGACGTTAAAAAACTGGGCAAGAACAGCCCATTTAAAGTGTCTGTGTTCGAAAAGGCCTTTTTCAGGATGTGTATCCACATTTGCTGCGGCAGGATCAGCCGCTACGTGAGGATCTGTGAGAGCGGGCACCTTTACGAATGAAAACAAAATTGCAATTGTCGCGATTACGCTTCCAATAACGATATACAAGGTCTTTACAGAAGTAAGGTCGGTGCCTCCTTCAACATTATTTCTCAAAAGAAAATAGGAACCAACCGCCGGTCCAATGATCGTACCCAATGCATTGAATGCCTGGGCGAAGTTGATCCGCATATCACTCGTCCGCTGGTCTCCCAGAGAGGCCACGAAAGGGTGCGCCACAGTTTCCAAAGTGGAAATACCGCAACCAAGAATGAAAAGTGCAATGCCAAAGAATGGAAAAGAAGCCGCTGCCGCGGCAGGAACGAACAGAAATGAGCCGATAGCAAAAAGTGACAAGCCGAAAAGCACGCCGTTTTTATAGCCAAAACGCTTCATGAACAATCCCGCCGGAATACCCATAACCCCGTATGCTCCAAAGATTGCAAATTGGACAAATGCTGATTGTGTTTTGGTAAGGCTTAAAACATGCTGAAAGTGTTTATTCAAAACATCGCCCATCGTAATGGCAATCCCCCAGAACATAAAAAGAGACGTGACAAAGGCGAGGGTTACCAAATATTTATTGTCCGTAAACTTGGGGGCATCGGACTGCACAGACGGGGAATAGTTGCTCATTTAGTTGAATAGTAAAATAAAATATTAGGTCAGGACTATTTTTGCAAATGTAAATTAGAGAAATTTAAAAATGGTATATCCAGTTATTCCAAAAAAGCGCAGCTATTTTTTTGAAAAATAATTACTCATAAAAAGCAGCTGGTATTGCACTGCATTCGTCCAATAGTTCCAATTGTGCGCGCCCGGACGGACAATGTAATCATGAGGAATATTTCGGTACATCAATTGTTCGTGTAAATTCTCATTCACCCTGATAAAGAAATCGTCGGTACCACAATCGATGATGATTGCCAATGCATTGGGCGTGAGCAGGTGCAGCATATTAATCACCGTATTTTGCTCCCAGCGTTCTGGTTGATCAGCATATTTGCCCAGTTTTTTGGCCATATCCCAATTGTTGGGAAAAGGCCTGATGTCCACACCGCCACTCATACTCCCGGCTGCCCCAAAAATGTCCTGATGACGCAATGCAAGGTACAATGCCCCATGTCCTCCCATGCTAAGTCCGGTTATTCCCCTCCCCTTTGGACTTTTAATTGTTTTGTATTTACTATCCACGAATGCGACCAGTTCTTTGGCAATGTAAGTCTCATACTGCGATTGTGGATCCACAGAACTGTCCCAATACCAGCTGCCAATACCCCCATCGGGACAAACAATTAATATGTTGTGAAAATCAGCTGCCTTTTGAAAACCAGCTGCATTTTTGACCCAATTGGCATAATTACCACCGTGACCATGCAGCAGGTATACGACAGGAAGCTCGGAAAGAGAAGCATAATTGTCGGGTTTGATAACGACCGTCTTAAAAGTTTTTTTCATGACAGCACTATATGTATCCACCGTGTCGACTACCGCTGCCTGAGACGTTGAGCAAATAAATAAAAAAAGAATAAGGGATCGAAACAGTTCTTTTTTCATTCTAAAACTGACTTTGTGAGTATTTTCTACAACTTGAAGGGGTAATACTTTTAGAATTCCGCAAATATTGTAGAATCCGGGGAATAATGACGCCTTATTTGGGTTGAAAACTGCTGGCATTTAAATTGATATTATTCAAGTACAACTAACAATAACTCTAACTCAAAATATCAAAACAATGGGAAATCTTCTTTATACAATAGCTATCATCCTGGTAATCATTTGGTTGATCGGCTATTTTGGATTCGCAAGTTTCGGAATGGGCAACATCATTCACGTTTTGCTTGTGATTGCAGTTGTGGCAATAATTCTTCGTGTGATTCGTGGCGATAGGGTTGTGTAGAGATTAGATCCATTAAGTTTTATTATAAAAGCCTGAAAGCATTGTTTTTAACAGCTTTCAGGCTTTCTTTTTTTGATAGCACTATATTTGGATGCGCGGTAATGGCATGTTTACAATAACCCCTTGATTTCCTTCCAAACATTTTCAGCAACAATTTTATGTCCCTCCTCGGTAGGATGTATCCCGTCGGGCAAATTTAACTTTGCCTCGCCACCAACTCCCTCTAACAGAAAAGGAATTAGTATAATGTCATTCTTTTCAGCAATTTCCGCATACACAGCCCGAAATTCCGCTGCGTATTTTTGGCCAAGATTGGGCGGAATTTGCATGCCAGCCAGCACCCGTTTTGCGTCGGGATATTTTGTATGAACTTTATCAAGAATAGTCTGAAGGTTTTTCCTGGTATCCGAAACCGGAATTCCACGCAAACCATCGTTACCTCCCAATTCGAGTACGAAAACGTCCAAAGGTTGTTTCAGAAGCCAATCGATGCGGCTGTTACCTCCGGCGGTTGTTTCTCCACTGATACCTGCATTAATGACTTTGTAATTCAGTTTGAGCGAGTCGATTTTTTTCTGGATCAAGCCCGCAAATGCCCGTCCTGGATCGTCGAGCCCGTAACCCGCAGTAAGGCTGTTACCAAAGAATACAATTGTTTTTTTCTTCGCCAACGGCTCTTTTGCCGTCTCCTGTACTGAATCAGGTTTATTCTTGTTTTGTTCCTTGTTCGCGCTATTGCAGGAAAACAGGATAGTATTCAGGATCAGAGATGAAATAACTAGGAAGAATCGATTGGTCATGATATTGAGGTAAAGAAAAACGTGGAAGGCCATTCGCGGAAGGCCATTCGCGGAAGGCCATTCATTGAGTTTTAAACGCCGTTTAACCTATATTTATGTGTAACGGAAAAGCAAAAGAACCAATTTAGGATAAAACAAGTTGCCCAAATTTAGCACCACGCAAACATAACATTAAAGATAATTAATGGATATCGTACTCGATTTGCAACAAGTAAGCAAAATTTATAAAAGCGGGGACCGCTCACTGACCGTTTTAGACAATATCAATTTCTCCGTTGAAGCAGGCTCAACAATGTCTATTGTCGGGCCATCAGGAAGTGGCAAAACGACGCTTCTCGGTCTCTGCGCCGGCCTCGACCGCTCTACTTCCGGTACGGTTGAACTCCACGGAACCCAGCTCAATGGCCTCAACGAAGACCAGCTTGCCGCTGTCAGAAACCAATATGTCGGCTTTATTTTTCAAAACTTCCAATTGCTGCCCACGCTGACGGCACTTGAAAATGTAATGGTACCGCTTGAATTAAGGGGTGAGAAAAATGTGAAACCCAGGGCAATGGATTTGCTGGATAAAGTAGGTTTGGCCGAACGGGGACATCATTATCCCACTCAACTGAGCGGCGGGGAACAGCAGCGTGTTTCATTGGCACGGGCATTTTCCAACCAGCCACGCATTCTGTTTGCCGACGAACCCACCGGTAACCTGGATGCCGAAACCAGCGAGAAGGTCGTCAAACTGCTTTTTGACCTGAACAAAGAAGCGGGAACAACATTGGTTGTCGTCACCCACGACCTCGAACTGGCTGCCAAAACGCAGCGGATTATCCGGATCAAAGGCGGTAAATTAAGCTCAGACTTGCCAAGTCTTTAAGACTTGGCAAGTCTAACCCCCACATCGATATGCGAAATAATATAAATACATCCTGGTTGTTAAAAATGGCGTGGCGCGATAGTCGCAAGAACCGCTCCCGACTCGTACTCTTTATATCCTCCATTATTCTGGGGATCGCTGCGCTCGTAGCGATTTATTCACTGGGCGATAACCTCAAAGAAAATATTGATAGTCAGGCGGCTACGCTTATTGGCGCGGATTTGGCATTGTATGGAAATCGTGCTGTCGATGGCAAAGCCAAGGAACTGGTTGATTCATTGGGTAAGAATCGGTCAGAGGAGCGGAGCTTTGCATCCATGGTTTATTTTGCAAGAAACGGGGGTAATCGGTTGGCACAAGTAAAAGCGATTTCAGGAGATTTCCCCTACTACGGAAAGTTCGAAACCATTCCGGTTAGCGCAGAAAATACCTTCCGTGCAGGGAGAGAGGCATTGGTGGACCAAACATTAATGCTGCAATACCAGGCAGAAGTAGGCGATTCGATCAAAATTGGTCGGGTTACCTTTCTGATTGCGGGGATTTTGGAGAAAGCGCCGGGCTCAACTGGCATTACCAGTTCTGTTGCGCCAACGGTCTACATTCCAATGCGTTACCTTGATCAAACTGGCCTGATGCAAAAAGGAAGTCGGATCGCTTACAGGTATTATTTTAAATTCCCTGTAAAAACCGATGTAGAGGCTTTGGTTAAAAGACTGGAACCACGCTTTGAAAAATATGATCTCGACTATAATACGGTCCAGGAACAAAAAGAAGACACCGGACGCTCGTTTCAGGATCTGACCCGGTTTCTGGCGTTGGTCGGTTTTGTGGCATTGCTGCTGGGCTGCATTGGCGTAGCGAGCGCCATTCACATCTACATCCGTGAAAAACTCAATTCGATTGCGATCCTCAGATGTTTAGGTCTGAAAGGAAGTCAGGCATTTATGATTTATCTGATTCAGATCATTGGAATCGGCATCATTGGCTCCGTTTTTGGCGCTTTGCTGGGAACAGCGATTCAGCAGTTCTTACCGATCGTTATTAAAGACCTGTTGCCATTTGAACTCACTACCAATATTTCGTGGCTGGCTATTGGACAAGGGCTTGCTATCGGCGTTCTTATATCCGTACTTTTTGCTTTGCCCCCGTTGCTATCCATCCGCAGGGTTTCACCACTGAATGTTTTAAGAGTATCTTCTGATCCCGTCAAGCTGGAACGCGACCCAGTTACGTGGGGTTTATACTTTTTAATAGTACTATTCATTTTCGGCTTCGCATTTTTGCAAATGAGGACCTGGATAGAGGCTTTAATTTTCACCATCAGCATACTCGGGGCATTTTTGGTGCTCTATGGCATTGCGATACTGCTTACCTGGCTGGTGCGCAAGTTCTTTCCCACTTCATGGAGTTATCTGTGGAGACAGGGACTGGCTAATTTATATCGCCCCAATAACCAAACTTCCATCCTGATTGTCTCCATCGGACTCGGCACTTCGCTGATCTGTACATTATTTTTTATCCAGACAATCCTGCTCGAAAGAGTGAGGTTATCTACCAGCGGAAATCAGCCTAATATTGTACTTTTTGACATTCAGGGAAGCCAGAAGGAAGGCATACTAGAAATCGCCAAAGCCCAGGGAGTGCCTGTTAACCAGAGCGTTGCGATTGTGAACATGCGGCTGGAAGAGGTGAATGGAAAAACAGCAGCAGATTTCGAAGGAGATAGCACAGCAGAACAGTCAAGGCGCATCTTCGGCAGAGAATACAGAGTTACCTTCAGAGATTCTACAACCTCCTCTGAAAAGATCACCAAAGGAAAATGGCAGGGGGTTTACAACAAATCGGCCGGTCTTATTCCCATTTCCCTGGAAGAAGGTTTTGCGGACAGAAGCAGGATTAAGTTGGGGGATACATTAGTTTTCAATGTGCAGGGAACATTAATGACAACAACTGCATCCAGTTTCCGAGAAGTCAACTGGGGCGAGGTTCAGACCAATTTTTTGGTGGTTTTCCCAATTGGAGTTTTAGAGGATGCGCCCCAGTTTCATGCGATGCTGACCCATGTTCCTAATCCACAAGTTTCCGCCACATTTCAGCAGGCGATTGTGCGCAGGTTTCCTAACATTGCCATCATTGACCTTGCATTGGTTTTACGCTTGTTAGATGATATCTTCAATAAAATAGGATTTGTGATCCGTTTCATGGCTGGTTTCAGCATACTTACCGGCCTCATTGTTTTGATTTCCTCTGTACTGATCAGCAAGTACCAGCGATTGCAGGAAAGTGTTTTGCTCAGAACGCTTGGCGCAAGCCGGAAACAGATATTTGCCATCACAGCATTAGAATATTTCTTCCTGGGATCATTGGCAGCATTTACCGGAATCCTCATAGCGGCCGCCGGAAGCTGGTCTCTCGCAAAGTTCAGTTTCGATGCCGAATTCAAGCCAGAAATCCTACCGGTTATCGGCGTATTTCTATTTGTATCCCTGATGACCGTCTTCATCGGATTAGTCAATAGCCGGGGCATTTTGTCAAGGCCGCCTTTGGAGGTTTTGAGGCAGGATGTGTAGGACTTAAAACTCCAGTTCAATCTTCACTTTTCCTCCAAGTCCTTTCTCAACAATTTCATAAAGTGTTTTTAAAGTCAGATTGCTCCCGTCATTTTCAACTCGAGAAATATATTCTCTTTTCTTATTGATGATCTCACCCAACTGTGCCTGAGTAAGTGCCTTATTTTCACGCGCTTGTCTTAAAAGTAATCCAATCTTGAAACTTTCAAATTCTCTATCAAGAAGATCTCTTTCTTCGGTTCCTTTAACACCGTAAACTTCGTCTTTTATTTGACTCCAACTTTTAATATCCATTATCGTTACGTTTAGCTTCTAAATATTCTATCATCAGCCTTAAAGCTCGTTCGATTTCTCTTTTAGGGGTTCGTTCAGTTTTTTTCTGAAATCCGTTAAGAAGGATTACAACTTTGTCATCATCAAAAAAGCAAAATACTCTCCAAATATTGGAGCCTAGCATTATTCTAGCCTCGTAAAGTCCTTTTGTTCCCTGCAAATGTTTGATAAATGTGGATGGAATATGCTGCAATGTCTCAATTGCTTCAATAACTCTATAAATTTTGCGCCTTACTTCCTTTGGCTGTTGTTTGACAAACTCATCAAAATAATGTTTGTATGCAACAACTTCTCTAATTTTCCTCATGATAAAGGTAACTTAAAAGTTACTATGGTGCAACTCTGTTTATTTTATTAGACGTCACCTATATCAATCGGTAACGGATATTTAAAAATATTTTTTCAGTAAAAAAAAACGGCATCTGATATGAAATACCGGATGCCGCACACCAAAACAATTAGATAAATCATTGGCCTAAGCCAGACGTCTACACATTTACAGACTGCATCTGCTGTGCATCATAACGTGTTCCTGCCGTAACGCCCACTGGAATAATAGATTCCAACTTCGCCTTTTCTTCCGAAGTCAGCACAATATCAGCAGCAGCAGCGTTTTCTTCAATGTATTTAATGCGCTTTGTGCCTGGGATCGCGACTACACCATTGGATATTACCCAAGCCAATGCCAGCTGCGAAGGCGTTATTCCTTTATTTTCAGCCATTGCCTGGATCTGTTTCAAAAGATCAAGGTTTTTATAAAAATTCTCGCCTTGATAGCGGGGGATCTGTCTCCTGAAATCGTCTTCAGCAAAATCGTCAGGACTTTTCAATTCCCCAGTGATAAATCCCCTTCCCAGCGGAGAGTAAGCCACAAATCCAATGCCCAATTCTTTCAAAACATCCAAAATACCATTGGTTTCAGGTTCACGCTCGAAAAGGGAATACTCTGTTTGCACCGCTGAAATGGGGTGGACCTGATGTGCTTTCCGAATCGTCTCGCCGGAAACTTCCGAAAGTCCGATATAACGCACTTTGCCCGATGTTACAAGATCACTCATTGCACCCACAGTCTCTTCAATTGGGGTCGCGGGATCGAGGCGGTGGAGATAGTATAGATCAACGTAATCCGTACCTAAATTTTTTAACGAACGGTCTATCGACTTTTTCACATACCCAGGTTTTCCATTGAAACCCCAGGTTAGCTGCTCGTTATCGTCGATTTTGAAGCCAAATTTGGTCGCGATCGTATATTTTTCCCTGTCTCCTTTGATTGCTTTTGCAATCAGGCGTTCGTTCAGCAACGGCCCGTACAGGTCGGCAGTATCCAGGAAATTAATACCTAGTTCCAAAGCGCGATGAATAGTCGCGATGGATTCTTCTTCATTTGCCTTTCCGTAAATGTCCCCGCCTGCAATGGTAGTCATCCCCATGCAACCCAGCCCTTCGACCGGCACTTCAAGACCCTGACTTCCTAAATTGATCCTTTTCATTTTGCTCATGTTTGTTGTTTATATTAGCAAAATTAGGAACAGGCTGTTACTTCACCGCTAAACCTTTCAAAGCATTAATTATAGTTTTCAAAGTACTCTGCGAAAAGCCAGCGGAGTCAATTCGGCATGTTTCTTGAAGAAATTATTAAAATAGGAAGCATATTCGAAACCCAGGCTGAAAGCGATGTCAGCCACACTCCAGTCAGTGTAAATCAGTAAAGACTTCGCCTCTACTACGATCCGTTCATTGATATGCGTAGTGGTGGACTTGCCGGTAATTTCCTGAACAGCAGCGTTCAAATGGTTTACATGCACAGACAATTGATTTGCATAATCCCCAGCCTTTTTGAATGCGACAGTGTTGCGGGGAGAATCTACCGGAAATTGCCTTTCTAGTAAATCCAGGAAGAGTTTTGCAATGCGAGCGGCGGCATTGGGAGGAGTAAAATAGGCGACCGCGGGCTGCATTTTGATAGCCTCGTGAATGATCAGATTGAGCTGATTGCGGATGATATCATACTTATAAAGGTAGTCCGTGTCCACTTCTAGACGCATTCTGGCAAAAATAGACTCCAGGTATCCGGCCTGATCTTGATCAAGAAAATACACCGGATCGCCGCCCACCTTGAATAAACTGGATTCCTGAAGACTTTCCATACGTCCGCCCGTGTGCAGGAATTCGTTATCAAACAGGCAAAAGTACCCAACGGGCAATTCGCCCGTTCCTTCCCAGGAATAGGGCACGATCGGAGTTGTAAATACCAACGCGGGTCCGTTGATTTCAATGCCCCGGTTGGCATACATCAGTTCACTGGAACCTTTGAGAATTAAGCTTACTTTGAAATAATCACGGCGATTATAAGAAGAAAGATTGCATTTGTCCTCGCCAATTGCCGATACCCTGAATTGTGCTGCCCCAGCCTGAAGACCAATAAAACGGTCCGACTCCTTGGTACTAACTTCCATTTGTTCCATTTACGAAATTAAGCATTTCAAAGGGAAGTTAAAGATTAAATCCGCAGCGACGATTCCCGTATCACCAACTCCGAGGGCAGCACAATGCTTTCGTGCAGAAAATCCTCGGAACCATTGATCTGGTTCATGAATAGCCGGGAGGCTTCCATGCCGATTTTCCGGCCAGGCCTACTCACAGTTGTTAAAGATGGAAAAGTGTAAGCTGAAATCGGAGAATTATCGAACCCGATAAGACCAACATCCTGGGGTATTTTGAGGTTTTTATCTTTCACAACACGCATCGCGCCAATTGCAACCTGGTCATTTGCACCAAAAATCGCATCGGGCGGTGATGCCATTTCCAGCAATCGCTTGGTCGGTACAATCGCGCTTTCGACTTTGAAATTGGTGTTAATGATCAATTCATCCCTAACTGGCATATCGTATTTTTTCAAACAATCTACATAGCCCTTAAATCGCTGTTCGGAAACGGTAAGGCCGTTTGGCCCTTTCAAATGTGCGATTTCTTTGTAGCCAATGTTGATCAGATGTTCCACCGCGGCGAATGCGCCATGATAATCATCCACGGTCGCCCGGCTCGTTTCAAAATCCTCATATTCCCTGTCAATAAAAATCAAAGGCGTTTTTCGCTGGATTACACTTTCCAGATGCTCGTAATAGCCTGAGTCATAGGTCTCCTGGGATACGGATAAAAAAATCCCTTCCGTTCGGTTTGAAAGCAATTTGGAGAGATATTCCTTTTCAAGCAGATAATTTTCGTTCGTTACACAAATATTCAGGGTGTAACCAAGCGGTTGAAGCGCCGTATGAAGGCCTTCAATGACCGCCGTTTCGTAATAATTGCTGATCGTCGGTACCACCACCCCAAGCGAGGCGGTTTTCTTATTCAACAGGCTCAAAGAGACTTCATTGCGCTGATAACCTACCTCTTTTGCATATTCCTGAATGTTTTTTCGGGTGTCTTCATTAATAGCAGGATGGTCGTTCAAAGCCCTCGATACGGTGGAAGGAGAACACCGGAAACGGCGTGCAATGTCTTTAATGGTAACGGGGCGGGAAGAATTCATTTGTTGAATTATAGCAATTAAATCTTATAAATTTTTTCAAACGTTTGCATTAGATATAAACATATTTACATTTTGTATTTAATTTATACAACACTATCATTGTGCAAATGTATTTGATCCGACCTCAATGAGCGACTTGCTGATTAAACCCAGGGCCAACGATAAGACTTACCACTCGCTTACGGCCGAACAGGCAGGCTGGACTTATTTAAACTTTGAGGCTAAAATACTGGATGTTAACGAACAAATTTCGGATAACACAGGGGAACATGAATACTGCATTGTTTTGCTTGGCGGCAATTTCAAAGTCGAGGCTGCCGGTCAAACCTGGGAAACGCGAAATGGCAGAAAAGATGTTTTCAGCGGAATTGGCCACGCGATGTACCTTTCAAGAAATACTAATTTCACATTAACTGCCCAATCACCCAGTACTGACATTGCGATCTGCAAAGTAGCATCTGACGAAGATCACCCGCCGAGAATGAAACACCCGGAAGAAGCAGCCATCGAATACCGTGGCGGCGACAATGCCAATCGCCAAATTAACAGCTTATTGGAACCCGGTTTTGATTGTCATAAAATTGTTTGTGTTGAAGTTTACACGCCATCCGGCAACTGGAGTTCCTTCCCTGCCCACAAACATGACGACCGCAAAGTTGCTTCCGACGGCACACTGATCGAAGCCAATCTTGAAGAAATATATTTTTATAAAATCGATAAACCCCAAGGTTACGCCATTCAGCAGGTTTATACCGACGACCGTTCGCTTGATGAAATCGTCAGGGTTAAAAATAATGAGGCAGTCCTTGTACCAAAAGGCTATCATCCCGTGGTTGCTGGCCATGGTTACCATGTTTATTATCTGAATTTTCTGGCAGGAAGCGACCAATCACTCGCAAACACCTCCGATCCGGACCACGACTGGATTTACGGAACCTGGAAAGGATCAGATCCAAGGCTACCAATCGTGACGGCTAAAATGAATGTGTGAAGGCTATGGAGCTTTTAGCTACTTCATTTCTCGAAAGTTTATCATAAACTATAATATTAAAAAAAGCTAACAGCTAAAAGCTAAAAGCTAACAGCTCTCAGCAACAGCTTCCCCCATGAAAAAATACGACTTACTTACCCTCGGCCGCTCTTCCATTGATCTTTATTCGGCCAATGTAGGTAGCGCTTTTGAAGAGATAAAGGCTTTTAACGCGTTTGTTGGCGGCTGTCCTTTGAACATCGCTACCGGAAGCCGCAGACTTGGATTGGAAACCGCGATTTTAACGGGAATAGGCAATGATCAGGTTGGTAATTTTATCAAACATTTCCTGGATAAAGAAGGGATTATCACTGAATGGGTGCCAACCATCGAAGGCACCAGAAGTTCTGCGGTTGTTTTGGGCATTGAGCCTCCCGATCGTTTCCCGCTGGTTTACTACCGCGAAAATTGTGCCGATATCAATCTGAATATAGACCACGTTTCGGCGATTCCTTTCGGGGATTTCAAAGCAGCTGCATTTTCGGGAACCGCATTCAGTAAAGATCCGAGCCGCACTGCTATGTTCTTTGCATTGGAACTCGCCAAGAAAAATGATGTAATCCGGCTTCTGGATATCGATTTCCGTGCCGACCAATGGTTTGATCCGAGGGCATTTGGAATAACAATTCGCGCCGCCCTAAGTAGTTTCAACATTGTAGTGGGAACAGAAGAAGAGATCCTGGCCACGTTCCTGATCGACAAGGATCAGCTGTTGATCAAACATCAACAGATATCGGCCCCCGAAATACGCGGAAACATTGAAAACGCAATCCAGGAAATCCTTGCTTCGGGTATAGATACATTGGTTGTTAAAAGAGGAAAGGAAGGTGCTTCTATTTTCCAGCGGGGAAAAGAGGAGGTCAAAGTTCCTGGTTTCCCTGTTGAGGTTTTGAATGTATTGGGAGCAGGTGATGCATTTTGTGCAGGGTTCTCTTATGGATTATTAAATAATTGGGAGCTTCATAAATGTGTGAGAATGGGCAATGCCTGCGGCGCGATCATCGTAACCCGCGAAGGCTGCGCAAATTTCATGCCGACTTATGATGAGGTTATGGCGTTTGTTGAAGGTTACGGTGGGTTGTAGGTAGACTTGCAAAGTCTTAAAGACTTGGCAAGTCTGAAAAACAAAAAAATAAAAATAAGTAAATGGAGAAATTAAAAAATTATATCAACGGCCAGTGGGTGGACAGCCATTCCGATCATTTTGAAAATGTTTTAAACCCCGCAAGTCAGGAAGTACTGGCATTGGTGCCGTATGGCAATCGACAAGATTTGTCAGACGCGGCTGAGGCGGCGGTTTCAGGGTTTCAGGAATGGAGAAATACACCTGTTTCGAAGCGGGTACAATATCTGTTTAAGTTAAAAACCATATTGGAAGACAACCTCGACGACATTGCCAGAACCATCGTGTTGGAATCGGGAAAGACATTTTTGGAGGCCAAAGCCGAAATGACCAGGGCGATTGAGAATGTTGAAAATGCCTGCGGAACACCAACATTAATCCAGGGTGAATTTTCGGAAGATATTGCAAAAGGTATCGATGAATACATGATCCGACAGCCGCTTGGGGTTTGCGCATGCATTGCGCCTTTCAACTTTCCAGGCATGATCACTTTCTGGTTTTTGCCTTATGCATTGGCTTGTGGAAACAGCTATATCATTAAGCCTTCCGAAAAAGTGCCGCTTACAATGGCAAAAGTGGTTAAGCTGATGGAACAGCTTGATCTGCCAAAAGGGGTATTGAACCTGGTACATGGCGCTCGCGAAGTGGTTGACGCAATTTTGGAACACCCTGTTATTAAAGGAATTAGCTTCGTAGGCTCTTCCAATGTGGCGCGATATGTATATTCCAAAGGTGCAGCAAACGGCAAACGCGTCCAGGCGCAGGGCGGGGCGAAAAATCCGGTAATTGTGCTGCCAGATGCCGATATCGAAATGACATCCCAGATTGTGATCGACAGTGTTTTCGGCTGCGCGGGGCAACGTTGTCTTGCGGCATCCACCATCATTACCGTGGGCGAGCACAAGGATATTACTGATAGTTTGGTAGAATCCGCTAAGAACAGAAAAACCGGGTTTGGCTTGGAAAGCGATGTTTTAATGGGCCCTGTGATCACGGCAGACAGTAAAACCCGCGTCGAGTCGTTGATCAGCAAAGGAATTAGCGAAGGCGGGCGTGTGCTGGTAGACGGACGGAATACAAAAGTGAGCGGGTTTGAGGGAGGTAACTTTATTCAACCAACTATTATCGAAGACATTCCGCTTGATGGCGAACTGGCTACAACCGAAATTTTCGGTCCCGTCCTGAGTCTTGTTCATATCAATACCATTGATGAAGCCATCCGTTTTATCAATTCAGGGAGGTATGGTAACATGGCCTGCATCTTCACCAGCAGCGGATTGAACGCCCGAAAGTTCCGTCACGAGGCTGAGGCAGGTAACATCGGAATCAACATTGGTGTGGCCGCCCCGGTAGCGCAATTCCCTTTTTCAGGCTGGAAAGAAAGCTTTTACGGCGACCTTCATGGACAAGGCAAGCACGCCATAGAATTCTTTACTCAAACAAAAGTGGTCATCGAGCGGTGGCTTAAAGAATGGAACAGAAAGTTTTAGCTGTTAGCTAAAAAAAATCATCTCCCCAAACAAATGACAAAAAAACTTAAGACCGGTGTAATTGGGCTCGGCCGGATAGGTCAGATTCACCTTAGTAACCTGGTGCACCATATGCCTGATGCGGAGGTGATCATTGCGTCCGATCTGTCCGCGGCCTCACACGCTTTTGCGCATAACCTGGGCGTGGCGCAAATTACCACCGACGCATATGATGTGATTAATCACCCTGATGTTGAAGCGGTTATCATTTGCTCCCCTACCCCATTTCACGTTCCGTACACGATAGCGGCAGCAAGACAAAAGAAGCATGTATTTTGTGAAAAGCCTCTGGACGTGACACTGGAAGCAATACAGGAAGCAGAAAAAGCGGTTAGTGAAAATCAGGTCAAGCTCATGTTGGGATTCAACAGACGTTTTGACGCTAACTTTATTAATGTGAGAGCATTGGTGGAAACCAAAAAAATAGGAGATCCGCATATCCTGCGCATTACCAGCCGCGACCCAGCGCCTCCGCCTGTGGAATACCTTAAAACTTCCGGTGGTATCTTCCTTGATATGTCCATTCACGACTTCGATATGGCCCGCTACATTGTTGGCAGCGAGGTTAAGGAGGTGTTTGTAAAAGGAGACGCGCTAATCCATCCCGAGATCAAAGAATTCGGGGATATTGATACGGCTGTTATTGTTTTGACTTTTGAAAATGGTGCAATTGGGGTCATTGACAACAGCCGAAAGGCCGTTTACGGTTATGACCAGCGTTTGGAAATATTTGGCTCAAAAGGTATGGCAAAAGCAGAAAACAACACGGCTGATACCTTGATCCATTTTGATGTAAACGGCGGCCACAGTTCTCTGCCGCTGCATTTCTTCCTCGAGAGATATGAGACTGCTTTTCGGGTTTGTTTGAAATCATTCATCGACTGCGTGCTGAAGGATACACCGTCACCGGTAGATGCGCACGACGGGCTGATGGCCACCGCAATCGGTATTGCCGCGAAGAAATCCCTTACCGAAGGCAGAAATGTGAAAATGGATGAAATTTTGCAGTTTGCAACGGTTTAGGTAGGGGAATGTTTGGCTAATGAGGTAAGGGGTTGTTGGGATTGTTAAAGGTTGTTCGGCATTGTCAAGCGTAGTCATTTTTTGTCAAGTATTGTTTTCTTACCTAGCTTTCGCGATGCATTGTTAATGTATGGAAGATTTTAAGTTCGAGTCAAAAACAACTCCGAACCACACCGAACCATAAATAACAATTCCTAACAACCACTCCAAACCACAACAAATGACCATACCTGACAACAAATGACAACACCAAACCACTCCGAACAACCACAAACCACAGCATCCTAACCCGTCCCCCTTATGTCCAATACCGGTCTGCAGTCACTGGATTATGTCGTATTCTTTATTTACCTGATTGGGGTATCCGCTTATGGCTATTGGATTTATAAGAAAAAGAGCGCGAAGGAAGTCAGTTCAACGGACTATTTTCTTGCCGAAGGATCCCTGACTTTCTGGGCAATCGGGGCTTCCATTATTGCTTCCAATATCTCCGCAGAACACTTTATCGGCATGTCCGGCTCCGGGTTTGCAATTGGGCTGGCGATTTCGTCCTATGAATGGATGGCAGCCGCTTCACTAATTGTTGTAGCATTATTTATTTTGCCGGTTTATCTCAAAAATAAGATCTATACCATGCCTCAATTTTTGCGGGAAAGGTATAGTCCGACAGTTGCAACAATCATGGCCGTTTTCTGGCTTTTGCTTTATGTCTTTGTAAACCTAACCTCTATCCTTTATCTGGGTGCATTGGCCTTGGAAGTGACAGCTGGCATTGATTTCAATTATGCCATCTTCGGATTAGGCATTTTTGCAGTGATCATTACAATTGGGGGGATGAAGGTCATTGGGTATACCGACGTGGTGCAGGTAATTGTGCTTGTCGCCGGTGGCCTGGTGACGACCTATCTGGCTTTGGATCTGGTTTCCATACATTTCAACGCACCCGGGATTTTTAATGCATTGGGTTTGCTCCGCGATCAGGCTGATTCTCATTTTCATATGATATTGCCAAAGGAAAGCCCTTTTTACAAAGATCTTCCGGGATTATCAGTGATCATTGGTGCAATGTGGATTAATAACCTGGCATATTTTGGCTGCAATCAATACATTATCCAGCGTAGTTTGGGTGCTGATTTACCTACAGCCAGAAAAGGGATTTTGTTTGCTGCGTTATTGAAATTACTTATTCCAATTATCGTGGTTATTCCAGGAATCGCTGCTTTTGTATTGTACCAAAACGGTATGTTCCAAAAAGAGATGCTGGATGTCGCCGGGGTTGTCAAACCGGATCACGCTTATCCTGTTTTGCTCAACTTATTGCCTGCCGGATTAAAAGGAATGGCCTTTGCCGCACTTACAGCGGCTATTGTAGCGTCCCTAGCCGGAAAAGCAAACAGCATCGCAACCATTTTTACACTGGATATCTACAAACAATACATCGCGCCGCAGTCCACTGAAAAACAACTTGTTAAAATGGGTCGGTATACCATTTACGTTGCGATGGGAATAGCCGTACTGATTGCGCCGCAGCTAAGGGTACTGGATCAGGCCTACCAGTTTATTCAGGAATACAGCAGTTTTATCACACCTGGTGTATTTGCCATTTTCATTCTGGGTATGTTCTGGAAACGGACCACTTCCGCAGCAGCACTTACCGCCGCATTGTTAACCATTCCATTGTCCACAGCTGGTAAATTTCTTGCCCCTGAAATCCCTTTTCTGGATCGCATGGGAATCATATTTCTGATCCTCTGCGGTGTAATCATTGTGATGACATTGGCAGATCCCAATAGCAAAGACAACCCAAAAGGGTTAGAAATAGACGCATCTATGTTCCGTCCCGGCAGAAGCTTTGTCATCGGATCAATCATGATCTGCGGAGTGATTGCGGCACTTTATACGGTGTTTTGGTAGGTAGGAGTTAACAGCTAAAAGCTCAAACGAAAATGCTCCTGACAACGACCCAACTCTTCCACCAATGTTACAGCCGCTATGCTATTCCGGCTGTGAATGTGTTTTTTATGGAAGAGATTCATGGTCTTTTTTCCGCTGCTCAGGAAGCTAATGCGCCATTTATTGTGCAAACGACGCCTTTTGCGAGAGACTACGCGAATGCTGACATGTTGCTGTCGATGATCGGGGCTGCTTCTCGGATTTATCCGGATGTTACATTTGCAATCCATATGGATCATGGCTTCGAAGCGCATATTTTTGATGCCATTGAAAAAGGCGGTTATACCTCAGTCATGATCGACGCGTCCCATGATCCATTTGAAAAAAATGTTGAAAGAACGCGCGAAGTGGTAACCCGTGCGCATGCAAAAAACATCAGTGTAGAAGCCGAATTGGGCGTTTTGGCGGGAGTGGAAGACGATTTGGCCGTTGATGCTGCGCATTCATTTTATACTAATCCACAACAAGTAGAAGATTTTGTGAAAGCGACTGATTGCGATAGTCTGGCGATTGCGGTCGGCACCAGCCATGGTGCTTACAAATTTTCAGGCGGACAAGGATTGCAATTTCAAATTTTAGAAGAGATACAAAAACGCCTGCCCGGCTTTCCGCTGGTGTTGCATGGTGGCTCCAATGTTATTCCGGAAGTAGTGGAAAGGATCAATGCAGCCGGTGGAACATTGAAAACCGATGCAAAAGGAGTTCAGGAAGACGAAATAAGGCAAGCGATTCCGCTGGGTATATGCAAAATAAATATTGCCACAGATACCCGCTTACTCTGGACGATGGTAAACAGGGAATTTTTCAGGGACAAGCCTGACGAATTTGCGCCAACTACCCCAGGGAAGATCTTTATGGAAGAATACAAAAAATTTATGCTCAAAAAGTTCGACCTCTTTGGTTGCACTGGCAAAGCGCAGGAATTTAATAAATATAAATCATGACCAAAAGACTTACCGTAGCGCAGGCTATAATCCTATTCCTTAAAAACCAATTCATTGAAAGGGACGGAACAGAGCAACCCTATTTTGGAGGCTGCTTTGGCATATTCGGACACGGAAACGTCGCGGGACTAGGTCAGGCTTTGCAGGAAAACCCTGATTTTCGCTACTTCCAATGTCGTAACGAGCAATCGATGGTGCATACTGCGGTAGCTTATGCAAAGGTCAAAAACAGGCTGGGCGCATTTGTCTGTACCAGCTCCATCGGTCCGGGTGCAACTAATATGCTCACCGGTGCAGCATTGGCGACGATTAATCGATTGCCTGTTTTGCTTTTACCCGGAGATATCTTCGCCACCCGCGAACCAAATCCGGTTTTGCAGCAACTTGAAAGTTCCTCGACCCAGGATATCTCTGTAAATGATTGTTTCAAACCCGTTTCCAAATATTGGGACCGCATAAACCGGCCTGAGCAATTGATTTACTCGTTGCCAGAAGTCATGCGCGTGCTTACTTCACAGGCGGAAATGGGCACAGTTACCTTATCCATGCCTCAGGACGTGCAAACGCATGCTTATGATTTTCCCGAAGAATTATTTCAAAAAAGAGTCTGGCATATTGGTCGCCCCAGACCTGATCTTGCGACATTGACGAAGGCCGCAGAATGGATAAAATCAGCTAAAAATCCTGTTATTGTGGCTGGTGGCGGTGCAATTTACAGTGACGCTTGCGCCGTATTGCACGATTTTGCGACCAAAACAGGCATCCCGGTTGGTGAGACGTTTGCGGGAAAAGGAGCGGTAAGATATGATGCGCCGTACAGCATTGGAGGTCTTGGCGCTACCGGCACCAAATACGCCATTGATATTGCCAATGAAGCCGACCTCGTAATTGGAATTGGTACACGTTACAGTGATTTCACAACCGCTTCCAAATCCATTTTCCAGAATCCGGAAGTAAAGTTTATCAACCTAAATATCAGCGAGTTTGATGCATTTAAACACGCAGCATTGCCAGTAATTGGCGATGCGAAGGCATCTCTTGAAGAGTTATCTCAAATATTGGGCAGCTATGAAGTCGAACCGGCTTATCGCCATCACATTGCCGAGATAAACAAAGCCTGGGATGATGAGGTTACGCAGATTTATGCAGAAGGAAACGGTACCATGCCGCCAATCGACCAGGCAATTGTAATTGGTACACTCAATACTTTCATGGATGATCGCGATGTGATGATCAATGCGTCGGGAAGTGCGCCGGGAGATTTGCATAAATTATGGCGTGCTACGGATCCAAAAAACTTTCACCTGGAATACGGTTACTCCTGCATGGGTTACGAAATCGCCGCCGGATTGGGCGCAAAACTTGCTGACCCGAGCCGGGAAATATATGTGATCTGCGGGGACGGCGGTTACCTGATGAACAACCACGAAATCGTGACGGCGATTCAGGAAGGGGTGAGATTCACAATTTTGCTTCTGAATAATAATGGTTATGCCAGCATTGGCGGGCTTTCGGAAAGCATTGGTGGTGAACGCTTTGGCACCATGTATAAATATCGGGATGAGAATTCAGGACAATTGGCCGGAAACTTCCTTCCTGTTGATCTGGCGAAAAATGCGGAAAGTTTAGGCGCCAATGTGATACGGGCCACCGATCAGCAATCTCTGGAAGAAGCACTTGCCCAATCAAAAACCAGCGACCGGGTAACCGTTATTTACATTGAAACAAGCCTGTACCGAACTGTCAAAGGCTATCACGCCTGGTGGGAAGTACCCGTGGCAGAAGTCTCCACCTCCCCCACCGTCCAAAAAGCTTTCGAAACATATACGGAAAACAAGAAAACGCAACGGATTTTTTTATAAAGGGGGAAGAGGGAGGAAAGGGAAAAAAGGGAGGAAGGAGGAAAAAAAATCATCCTCCCCTTCCTCCCCTTCCTCCCCTTCCTCCCCTTCCTCCCTTTCCCCCCTTAACTTTAAAAATATGAACTTCGATAACATACGACTTGGGGTTGCTCCTATTAACTGGACCAATGACGATATGCCTGAATTGGGCGGCGACAATACTTTTGAGCAATGCATTTCCGAAATGGCTTTGGCCGGGTTTACCGGATGCGAGGTCGGTAACAAATTTCCAAGAGATACCAACGTGTTGAAAAAGGCATTGGAATTGAGGGGTTTACAGATTTGCAACCAATGGAACAGCTATGAACTGACCACCAAAACCTTTGCTGAAAACCGGAAGAATTTCACTGAATTGTTGGATTTCCTGGAAACGATGGGCGCGAAAGTGATCGGAGGTGGCGAAACGGGAAACAGCTGCCAGGGTCAAATGAATGTTCCTGTTTTTGAAGGTAAAGGTATGCTCGACTCCAAAGATGACTGGGATAGTTTTACATTTGGACTTAATGAATTGGGAAAAATCGCGCGTGACCGAGGTATGAAGTTGGCATTCCATCACCATATGGGCACCTGCATCCAAACCATGGAAGAAACCGACCGCTTACTCAATGAAACGGAAGCTGAAAATGTATTTCTAAATTACGATTGCGGGCACTTTTACTTTGCAGGCGAAGATCCTGTGGCCGCATTGGCAAAATACATAGGCAGGACTGCCCATATCCATTTAAAAGATGTTCGTCCAAACGTCCTGCAAAGAGTTCACGACGAAAGACTTAGCTTTCTTACTGCCGTAAAAAATGGCGTGTTTACTGTGCCAGGAGATCTGGAGGGTTGCATTGATTTTCCTTCCCTTTTCGCCATAATCAAAGAAAGTGACTACCACGGCTGGATTGTCCTGGAAGCCGAACAAGATCCTTCAAAAGCTAATCCTTTTGAATATGCTTTGATTGCCCGGAATTTCTTCCGCGGGTTGACTGGGATTTAGTCCTTCTTTTGAATTGTGATAGGCCTAATAGGAAGGTTTGGTTTATCCAATAACACCTTTATCAAAGGTGAAAGCAGTGTTAGTTACTGATAAGAATTTATGGAAGCAGACAAGGAAAATCTTCTTTAAGCCTTTGGGGTAAGTTTTCGTCCCACTCAAAATTGTTCCACATCTCCGCCACATTACCACCCCGACATACGTATTGTAAATATGATTCGTTAAACAACATTCCAACAAAATTTCGCATATGACGCAGCCGTTTACCTGAATTTAAATAACCGACTAATTATGTTACACTTTAAAAAGTTAAGTTTTCTTTACTTCCTGGTTTTTGCGGCGTTGGTAGTGAGTTGCAAGGATAAGGAAATTGAACCTGGTGTCGAGAGTACGCAGGATTCTACGACTGCTACTGATTATAAGGCGATTAACGGCTGGCTGTATGAGATTATGGATGACGCGTACTTTTGGTATAAGGATATGCCTGCCAGGGAAAGTCTGGATTCAACCATTGCGCCTTATGATTATTTCGAAAAATTAGTATACAATCGCGAGACCGTCGACCGCTTTTCGTCTGTGACGGACGATATTGATGCGCTTCAAAATGAATTCAATGGCATCAGCAAAATTTTCGGGCTCAGCTATTCCCTTTCTTTCATCGACAGCGGTAAGTCAAGCATTGGAATATTCTTAAATTATGTGGTAAAGGACAGTCCGGCCGAAAAGGCCGGCCTGAAACGGGGTGATATCCTTCTAAAAGTAAACGGAACGCAGCTCACCGAAAGCAATTATTCGACGCTGCTTGGAGGTAATGAAACCGCAACTTTTACACTGGGTGCATTGGCGGGCACAGTTATATCTGCAACTACGAAAACCGTTTCGATTACCAAAGCAGAAGTTACTGAGGATCCCGTGGCATTTTCAAGCGTAATTTCCAAGTCGGCTTATGGTAAGACGATTGGCTATCTCGTTTATACCCAATTTGTTCCAGGAACCAGTGCAGACGAAGCCAGATATGACAATGAACTTCGTCAGGTATTTGCCGATTTCAAAGCCAAAAGCGTGAATGAGCTGGTACTTGATTTACGCTTTAATTCAGGAGGATATATTAGTTCTGCCGAGACACTTGCTTCACTGATTGGAAAGAATGTTTCGACTTCAAAGACATTTTACACCGAGCAATGGAATGACAAATACATTGCTTATTGGCAAAAAACCAACGGTGTCGATGCGTTAAACTACAATTTCCGTAGTGAGGCCAACAACGTAGGCAGCAGTCTAAGCCGCGTTTTTGTGCTGACTTCAAACAGCACTGCCTCGGCTAGCGAATTAGTGATTAATGGCTTAGAACCTTACATGAATGTGGTCACCATCGGGGAAAATACGGCGGGCAAAAACCTGTTCGGATCCCTTATCAGTGACGACCTCGACCGCTGGAAGTGGGGAGCATATGTAATGCTGGGACAAACGGCCAATGCAAATGGCGAATCGGATTATGGAACGGTTGATGGGATGACACCTGATTATTTTGTCGAAGATTCCTCGGTTCCTTACAAGGCATTCGGGGATGAAAACGAGACTTTATTTAGAAAAGCATTGGACGTGATGGGCATTCCAGCATCAGCAGGATCGCGCGTTGCCGCTTCCAAAACGGTGGAAACGTTCAGAAAATCGCTGAGGGATGATCTTAAAGTTCGCAAAAATCTGATGATCAAAACAGAGCGGATCAAACCGATCAGCCAATAAATATATTTGCCAATAAATCGTTTAAAGAGGGGCCTGGATGCGGGCCTCTCTTTTTGTTTCGATGCGAATGATCAAAAAGATAATGACGCGTCATCGATTTTGTGGTATTTACCGTAATTTTAAAACCGTTTTCTTACTCACGTTTGGCATGGCAGTGGCTGATCTATGAAATTAAAATTTTTACTCACACTTCTTCTCATTACACATTACTTACCCGTCGCTTTTGGCCAGACGATTAAGCATACCTATCGATTTTACAAAGATTTCAAAGTGGCACAGCCTGAATGCGGCAGCGACGTGGAGCAATTCAAAGCGCTGGGTAATTGTGCGGCAGGAGCAGATCCGGGAAGTTTTGTGGAGGATGTATTACCCTGCGGCGTACAGCGGACTGTTTATCATAACAACCTGAACTGGGGCCTGATGTATCCCAATACCGAAGGAGCGATTACCGACAATTACACCATTCAAATGTACATTAAGGTAACGGATTGGGGCAGAACCTGGGCCAGGATCATCGATTTCTCCAATGGCGGATCCGATCAGGGAATTTATTTTAAGGATAAAGACGGCTCTTCCGATCGTTGCATCGACTTTTATCCATACGGAATCGCGGGCGCCTGTCCATTTTTTAATAAATCCACGTATTACCTCCTAACATTCACGAGGAATGGGCAAACGGACATTATGGATGTCTACGTAGATAATATGCTCTTTGCCTCATATGATGATTCGGACGGGAGGTATGTAGGAAAAGCGGGTGTACCCATTTTCATTTTCCGGGATGACCAGTCGGTATCCTGCGAATCGGGCTCGGCCAATTTCGCTTATCTCGCATTCAATAACAAATATTTTTCCCAAGCCGATGTGGATCAATCGTTTTCGGATATCTGCTTTATTGCCAATATCAATGCCTATGCAGACTTTTCTATCTCACCCAACCCAAGCTGCGGTTTTCCAAAAAATATAACCATCACATACACAGGTATCATTCCAGCGCCAGGCACTGGCTACACATTTAAGTGGGAATGGGATGGCGCCCGGGTGATTTCCGGTTCAGGAATGGGGCCTTATGTTGTGAGCTGGGAGAGTGGAGGAAGCAAAAATGTTGCCTTAACTGTGACCAACGATGTTTGCGGTAATCCCCTATATAATCGAAAGCAGGCCGTTATCAGCAATCTGGATCTCGCTACCTCGGTAGTTGCGGGCAACTGCGAAACGGGTACCGACGGGACTCTCACATTAACCGGCAGCCTTGGACTTCCACCCTATCAGTATTCTATCGATTCGGTGAATTACACAATGGATAATGTCTTCAAAGTACCTGTTGCAGCGTACAGGGTTTATGTGAAGGATGGAAATAACTGTACGATTGCCAAGAATGTTAACGTGCAATTCAATAGTGACATTACAGTCGCGACAATGGCGGATACCACCATTTGCGCGGGTGAGTCCGTGACACTTTTAACCACTGGAAATGCGCAGGCATTTGCTTGGTCGCCAAGCGCTGGCCTGGATGATGCTGCTTCGAAAGATCCTGTTGCTGCGCCGCCTTCCACAACACAATATGTTGTCACCGCTTCAAAAGGTTTTTGCATGCAAACAGATACAGTTAATGTGAATGTGGCCCCGAAAATTGAAGTAAATGTTACGCCAGATGCCATTGTGGAATATAACATGCCTTTTCAGCTCGCTGCTTCCTCACCTCAGATCACTAATCCGAATGATGCCATTTTTGCGTGGTCGCCGGCTCTCGGACTGAATAACCCTGCGAGTCCCAGCCCCATTGCTGTTTTGCAGGACGATCAATCCTACACCGTTGAAATTACTTCAGCCATGGGTTGCACAGGAACGGGCGGAGTTAACCTGGCTATAAAGCGACGTGAGAGCATTAATATCCCTACTGCATTTACACCCAATGGCGATGGGAACAATGAAATACTGACACCTGTCATCATGGGAATCGAATCGATCCGGTATTTTAAGATTTATAATCGATGGGGGCAGGTTGTGTTCTTTACCAATCAGCTCAATAATGGCTGGAATGGTCAATTCAAAGGTGGCGAACCGATCACAGGAACTTATGTCTGGGAAATTGAAGGAACGTCTATTAAGGGACAGACTATCCGGAAAAAGGGTTCTGTAATGCTTCTTAAGTAACAAAACGTCCAGATCAGAGGACGTTTTGCTTGTATCATTCGAATATCAATCATCAGCTGATCCAGCTGAACTCGTATTGCAGATCGGGTATTTTGGTCCTTTCTGCAATTCGCCTCAATCGCAAAGGAAGCGCCATCAGGTAGTCGCGTGCTTTCTCAGCTTTCTCATTAAGATCCCTTACCGACCCTATTTCCCATTCTATTAGTAGGGAATCCAGAATTTCGATGTAATCATTGGTTGTGTAAACTCCTAACCGTTGCGCTGCGTCAGAAAAATGGGAGAATGTATCCCCTATTCTCACCCCCGATTCTCGCATAAAATGCGCAGGCATCACGATTTTCTTTCTCATCATGTCTTCCAGTGCCAGGAGCAATTGTGAAGGATCCACTTCAAGGATCCTTGTTACAAATGCTTTATAAGCCTTGGCATGGCGCATCTCATCCGATGCAATGACACCACAAATTTTAGACAAATGCGGATTTCCGAATTTTTTGGCCAATGTAGCTGTACGACGGTGCGAAACATTGGTCGCCAATTCCTGGAAAGAAGTATAGATGAAGTTTCTGTAAGGATCTCTGTCGGTACCAATGTCAAAACCATCGGCAATGAGATATTGGGTAGATACTTCCATTGCGCGCATGTTAACACGGCCGGAGAGATATAAATATTTGTTTAAAAGATCCCCGTGGCGGTTTTCTTCCGCCGTCCAGGCGCGCACCCACTTCACCCAACCTGATTCTGGCTCATCCACCTGGTTGATCCCAATTACGTCCACAAGCCAGGATTCGTAAGTTGGCAAAGCTTCTTCGGTAATGGTATCTCCGATCAGAACGGCGATATAATCATAAGGCAGATCGCGGCAGCTTTCCTGCAATAACTTTACTTCGGTAGCAAAATTCCCATCTCTGGAATCCGGTAAAAAATCCGAAGGCTGCCAGTTTTCATCAATAGGTTTCAGGTATTCAACCATCAATCCATCCAGATCTTTTCCTATATGCTGCATGACTTCGAGCCGTTCTGCTGAAAGTACGAGGTCCATTGTTAATTCGTTTTAAACACCAAATAATATTTTACAAATAACGGTAATTATCAATAAGTTTTACACGATAATTATCATTTCAAATCCCGCAAATATGGATAAACAAACGAGTTTTAAACTATTTTTGCTGAAAAATTAGAATGAAAAAAGCCCTGGATTACCTTTTGAGTTGTATCTACCTGATTCACTTTGGATTTTCACTTTTGGTATTTCATGTTGCCCAGGTCATTGCTTTCAATGTTTTTGGTAAAAAAGCGCACCGATCAGTGGTGAACGCGCTTAATTTTTCATTGGCTTACGGGCTTTACTTCACATTCGCAAGCATTAACCTTCGCAAGCAATTCACTGTACCTGATAACCGGACGATCATCTTCGTGGCCAACCACCAGAGCACCTTCGACGTTTCCCCGGTTTATTGGTTTTTGAGGAAGTTCCGTCCCAAATTTGTTTCCAAAAAAGAACTTGCAAAAGGCGTTCCCAGCATATCCTATAATCTCCGCAAAAGCGGCGCCGCGATCATTGATCGCAAGGACGGCAAACAGGCTATTGCAGAAATTGCGAGGCTGGGTAAGCTGATCCATGATGAAAAATCTTCTGCCATTATTTTCCCGGAAGGAACGCGGACAGCAAGCGGTATCATGAAGCCATTTGTCATTGGAGGCGTCGCCACTTTATTGAAGCGTGCACCGGATGCATTGATCGTGCCCGTCGCGATTGACGGTACCGGCGCCATGAATCCAAAAGGAATATTCCCACTCAAATCATTCTCCCGGATTACCTTTACCATCCTTCCCGGGATTGAACCCGCGGGAAGAAAAGTTGAAGATGTGCTCTCGGAAGCACAGGAAGCGATCAGGGCAAACATTACTGTTGCCGCTTAAAATTTAAATCTATTTTCAGGGAAAATCAGGCATAAATACCCTGATCATCAGGCAGATCAAAATCGTTGATTTTGGCCGGTTAAACAACTTCTCTTCCCTTAACAATCGTTAACAAGGGCTATTTAAACCTATGTCCCCGGCCGCTCTCTAACCCATGAACTTTAAAATTTAGGACCTCAAAATTTATTAGTTATGAAAAAGATACTTATTGCCGCAGCCATTTTTGCACTGGGATTCACTTCGGTTTCCGCACAATACGGTCCACGAAACAATGATCGTGACAGGTATGATGACAACCGCAATGACGGCTACCGAAATGACGGAGACCGCCGTGACGAAGGATACCGTAATGACGGCCACCGTCGCCAACCGATGTCCGACATTAACTATCTGCAGAGAGAAGCCCGGCAGCAAATTGCAAGCGGAATCCAACGCGGCACATTGAGCTCCCGCGAAGCGAATGCACTGATGGCGCAATATGAAAGAATTGAGTCGAGAGAAAGAAAGTACAGCCACCACGGAAGAGTATCTCCTCGGGAAGCCCGGATCCTGCGGGAAGATTTGGAACGATTAATGGCTGATACACGCAGACTAAGCAGCCGCAGAGGCGATCATTGGGCGCGTGACCGCAGAAACAGATATTAAATGGCAGTTGAAGGTTTAGGGTAATGCAGAAAACGCCGGGTCGCTGACCTGGCGTTTTTTTATTGGCCTTTGCTGAAATAACGCACCAGTTTCACATGCGATTTTTCAAAACCTTCTCTCTGATAAAAACGGTGGGCCTGCTCGCGGATATCGCGTGATGTTACTTCCAATTGAATGGCGCCGTGCTCTTTTGCAAACTTTACTACTCTCGCAATGAGCGCTTTCCCGATTTCATGGGAGCGATACTCTGGCACTACATACATTTCCTGGATTTCAGAAACCAATGCGGCGTGGTGAAGCAAAGGTTGAATATGACAACTTACCATTCCCACCGGCTTGCCCGAATAGTAAGCGATAAAATACCGGATGTGGGAACTACCTAAATTTTTCTTAAAAGCAAAATCAAAATCATCGCGGTTCAAAAATTTGTTTTCCAGGCCACAGACCATGTCATACATAATTTCCCGGTCCTCGATGGTTGCAACCCGGATTGATAGTTGCTCATGTTTTATCATGAACTAAAAATAGTATTTAATTTCCGGCCAGAGCGTGATTCATCGGACACATTAAATAACCCAATCTCATTTTGAGCGATAAATGGTGAAACCTCTATCCTCTTTTACAAACCCGATTTTAGGATAATATTCCATGGCGGTAGGGACGGAAAGCAGTAAAATCATGCATTGTTCCCCCACTTTTTCTTTCGTCAGCTCAATCAACTTCTTACCAATACCACTCTTTTTATATTCCGGATCGACTGCGAGATCAGCCAGATAGCAACTCCAGACCCAATCAGTAATGCAGCGACAAACGCCCACCAGTGTATCTGCGTCCCATGCTGTGATAACCAGGTTCGAGTTTTCAAACATCTGCTGGATCCTTTGAGAGTCGCCAACAGGCCTTGGCAAAGCAGATTTGGTGTAAAGTTCAATGACCTGTTCTGTTGTGGGAATGCGGTCGCTTAAGTAGGTTATTTCCATTTTTTGGAAGCGTTTTGGCTAACTCAAAAGTATAAATTGACATCAAATATATGATAGTTGAGAAAAACGTCCAATGAAGAGCGAAAACGTTCGAAATTGGACGTTCTTATTACCGACAATTGTACTATTTGGTTAACAATAAGATAGTTACAAAATAGGTACGATTTTATACACTGACGTTGCTGATACCAGCAACAGCCATGATCAAAAACTATTTCAAAATTGCCTGGCGGAACATGCTCCGCAACAAAGCTTTTTCAGCTATCAACATTGTCGGCCTCTCCTTGGGTGTGGCGGCTTGTTTGCTCATTTTGCAATACGTTGCTTTTGAGTTGAGTTACGACAACTTTCACAAAAACGGCGCCCAAATTTACCGCGTGCAGCAAGACCGTTATAATGAAGGAAAACTGAGTACACAATGGGCTGCTGGCGCGTATGCAGTTGGTAATTCTTTTAAAGATGCTTTTCCGGAAGTACAGGATTATGTAAAACTGCTGCAGCGAGGTAAAAGCTTGCTCGATTATGGCGACAAAAGTATCAAAATTGAAAATTACTTCGTCGCTAGCTCTTCGTTTTTCTACATATTCTCCTATCCCCTGTTGATAGGTAATCCCCAAACCGCGCTAGCCGAAAGCAATACGATTGTGTTGTCCGAATCCCTCTCAAAAAGACTTTTTGGAAAGGAAAATCCGCTTGGCAAAACCATTAAGGGAAACAAGCGGAAACCGTTTAAAGTATCCGGCGTTTTCAAAGATATGCCTGCCAATTCCCATTTTAAAACGGAATTGCTGATGTCCTATGCTACATTTTTAGCCGATGTTAAACCCGATAATCCTGACATTGCCTGGCAGTGGGATGGCTGCTTGACGTACATCAAAATCCGGCCGGGAACAGACACAAAAGCCCTCGAGGCGAAATTCCCAGCCCTGATCGACAAACTGGCCGGGGCCGATCATAAAAAATACAAATCAGCCGCTGTTTACCTTCTGCAACCGCTGAGGGATATTCATTTGTACTCCCACCTCATGATGGAGGCTGAGGCTAATGGGGACGGAAAAACGGTCTATCTTCTTTTGGGCATTGCCTTTTTTATAGTGGTAATCGCCTGGGTCAATTACATTAACCTCGCGACTGCACGGGCCATCAACCGGGCCAAGGAAGTAGGTGTACGCAAAGCAGTAGGTTCCCTGCGCGGCCAGCTGATTGGACAATTCATGACGGAATCCTTTTTATTGAATGGTTTGGCAGTGATTTTAGCCCTAATCCTTGTTGCATTGGCGCTTCCAAAGTTCAATGAAATATCCGGACAGCAACTTTCCTTTGCGTTGCTGGGCAGTAAGATGTTCTGGCTCCCGCTCACCGGACTGTTTGTGATCGGCGCATTCTTTTCAGGCTTGTATCCCGCATTTATCTTATCCGGTTTTAAACCCGTTGCCGTGTTGAAAGGAAAAGTACTCGCGACCCGTCAGGGCGTTGTACTTCGTAAGTCGCTGGTTGTCTTTCAGTTCGCCGCGTCATTATTCTTATTGGTAGGAACGCTGGCAGTTTTTCAACAGATCCGTTACATGAGAGCGCAGAGCCTGGGGATTAATATCGACCAGACTTTGGTTGTCAATCCGCCTATTGTTGCTGATGATTCCACCTATATGCGTCAGCTGGCAGCATTTAAAGATGAGTTATTGCGCCAATCCAATGTCAAAGGCATCACCGCTTCCACCGTCGTTCCGGGACAGGCTTCCGACTGGAATGCAGGCGGGATCCGTTTGAAAGGAACCGACGAAGGTCAGGGAAAACAATATCGCATTATCGGTGTTGACTATGATTTTCTGAAAACCTACGATCTGAAACTGATCGCCGGCCGAAACTTTTCAAAAGAATTTGGCTCGGACCCCAAAGCCGTTGTTTTCAACAAAATGGCCATCCAGCAGCTGGGTTTCAGCAATCCGGAGGACGCTATCGGAAAAGAAATCGATTTTTGGGGAGAGATATTTACGGTCGTCGGCGTAACCGATAACTTCCATCAACAATCCCTTCGCGACGCTTACGAGCCGCTAATCCTGCGCCTGATACCTGATTTGCGTGGTTACTTTTCGATAAAAATGGCAGGAGGACCTGCCAATGGTGCAGTAGCAAGCGTACGCGAAGAATGGAATAAATTTTTCCCCGGAAATCCTTTTGAATACGCCTATCTCGACGACAGGTTCAATGAACAATATAAGGCTGATCAACGTTTCGGGCAAGTGTTCGGCATTTTTACCGGTCTTGCAATCCTGGTAGCATGTCTGGGATTATTCGGGCTGGCGTCATTCACCACCGCACAACGCACCAAAGAAATAGGGATACGCAAAGTATTGGGTTCATCGGTGTTTTCCATTGTGGAAATGTTGTACCGCGAATTTGTAATCCTCATCGCGATTTCGTTTGTAGTTGCCACGCCACTCGCCTGGTTTGCAGTAAGTCAATGGCTCGACGGTTACGCCTTCCGAACAGATATACAATGGTGGCTCTTCCTGATCCCATTTGCCGCTGTATTGGTGATTGCACTGTTAACAGTCAGTTTCCAAAGCATCAAAGCCGCCCTAACAAATCCCGTAACATCCCTGAGAAGCGAATAAAGCCATTCACTCATTCACAAGAACGCCTCTATCCTAAACAGTTAGAGGCATTCTTGTTTCAGGTAATGCTGAAATGTTGTTCAGGATTCCAATAAAAACGTCCACGCGGTGCTCCATTCCGTCATTTTTCAGCAACAACGTATCGCCATCGCCACTTTCATCATCTGCTTTCCACCAGGAGTTTTCTTTATCCTGAACCTGAAAAACAGTGATTTGATATGTAGCACTTCCAAATCGGTATTTGATTTGAACCGAAGGCCAGTTGAGCGGAAAGCATGGTTTCAACTGTAACCGGTTCTCCTTTAACTGAATACCGATCAGCGAGCCTGTAATGAACTGGTACATCCATCCCGATGAACCCGTATACCACGTCCATCCTCCCCTTCCTTTGTGGGAAGTATTGGCATACACATCTGCCGCCATTACATAAGGCTCCACTTTATACTGTTTCACCGCGGCTGCATTTGAAGCATGGTTCACCGGGTTAACTAGACTAAAAAGCTCATAAACCTTCTCCCGATCACCCAAAGCCGCAAACGCCATCAGTGACCAGATCGCCGCATGAGAATATTGACCCCCATTTTCACGCACACCAGGTACATATCCTTTGATGTAACCAGGGTTAAGGCCGTCTTTCTCGTCAAAAGGTGGATTAAGTAATTGAATGAGTTGTAAATCTCTTCGCACCAAATGTTTATCCAATGAACCCATCGCCTGGATCTTTCTGCTGTCACTACCAGCGCCCGATAGTACGGCCCAACTTTGCGCGATCGCATCAATCCGACATTCGCGGTTTTGCTTCGATCCCAGCGGCGTGCCATCGTCGAACCAGGCGCGCTTGTACCATTCGCCGTCCCAGGCAGCGCTTTCGATGTTCTTTTGTAATTGAACCGCATCCGTTCTGCATGTAGTCGCAAAAACCGGGTCCCCGAACTGGGTCGCCACTTTTTCAAAACGCATCAGCACGTCGTACAGAAAGAAAGCCAGCCACACGCTTTCGCCAAACCCCTTATTACCCACTTGGTCCATTCCATCGTTCCAGTCACCCGCTCCGATCAATGGTAACCCGTGAACGCCGAAACGCCGACCGTGCTCGATCGCCCGCATGCAATGCACATATAAGGTTCCACTCGCATTTCCACTAACTGGCAGGTCATATAAGGATTCCTCCTGGGGCTGCAATAGTCTGCTCTCCAAAAATCCGACGGACTCATTCAAAATGCTGAAATCCCCGGTCGCAGTCACATACCTTTCCACTACATACGGCAGCCACAACAAGTCATCGGAACAATGTGTACGGACGCCCCGTCCCTCTGGCGGATGCCACCAATGCTGCACGTCTCCCTCGACAAACTGCCGGGATGCACTCAACAATATTTGCTTTTTTGCTAGGTCTGGCTGCGTACTCAGTAGGGCAAGCACATCCTGCAATTGATCGCGGAACCCGAATGCGCCGCCAGACTGGTAAAATCCGCTTCGCGCAAAGATCCGGCAGGCGAGCGTTTGATAGGTAAGCCAGCCATTGGCCAGAAGATTCAATCCTGTATCAGGGGTTGTGACCTGAACGGCTTCCAAAACATCTTCCCAATATGCTTTTACTTCCCTAAATGATTGTATAACCTGATCTTTTTCCGCAAATTTTTGAATCAGCGCATTTACCGCCTGGACATTCTCATCATTCCCTAATTGAAAAATAATTTCCTTTTCCTCACCATCGAGCAAATCAAATCGTACCTGCAGCGCAGCGCAAGGATCCAGACCCGCACCTGTTTTGTCGGACAACTTCTTCCGCTGCATCGCTTGCGGATTTTCAAGGCCCCGATTCCTACCAATAAATTCTGACCGGCTGGTTGTCGCTGTGGCATTTGGTGAATCGACCCTGAAGAACGTGACCCGTTCGGCAAAAGCGGTGTTATATCTGTTTCTTAATAATAAAGCCCCTGTTTCCGGATCCTGCTCAGAAAGAATATGCATGGCCGTTTTAGACCGTATATCTCCCAAAACCATTTCCATGAAGCCGGTTGCAGATAGTTTACGCTCCCTTCCGGACTCATTTTTTATCTTTAAAACAATGAATTTGACAGGCAATGCTTTATCAACAAAAACACACATTTCGGAGAAAATTCCTTGCTCCGTATGTTCAAACATTGAGTACCCGAACCCATGAGTTGTGATATAAGGTGTAGCACCTCTTGCGGGAAATGGCGACGGCGACCAGAAATAGCCGGTATCCTCATCCAATAAATAAAAAGCCTCACCCCCCACATCGCTGACAGGATCATTACTCCATGGCGTGATACGGTATTCATGTGCATTCACAGCCCAGGTGTAGGCAGAGCCGCTTTCTGAAATAACAGTCCCGAAATCGGGGTTTGCAATTACATTAACCCAGGGCGCGGGCGTGGTCTTATTTTTATCTGTAATGATCTTATATTCTTTGCCATTAGCTGTAAAACCGCCTGTTTCATTAAAAAACAGCAGATCTTTTGGCAAAGAAACCCGGCTTTGCGATTCCGGCATTGCCTTGCTCTTGGGTATCAGCAATCCTGGCAATACTCTTTCGGTCGTGAGTAAATTGTTAATCTGTTCCGACAATGTCCCTTTGTTATCCTGAATGATAACACGGGCAACACTTTCAAAAAGTATCCGGTCCTCGGGAGATATCTGGTCTGCCGATTTCACAAAGATGTTACCGGGCTTGCTGTAATTCATGCTGTAAACGATCTCAGAACTGATCAGTCCGAGAATTTGCTCCTGCAAAACCTGACGGTATGAACCATAATCTTCATTCCATATTACAAGATCTACCGCCAGCCCTTTCAGGCGCCAGTAAGCATGTGCCTGGAGCATTTGCCTCACCAGTTCCAAACTCTCAGCGTCATAAATATGAACCAGTACAATGGGGAGGTCACCTGACACAGAGTGGCTCCACAAGCCCGACTGTCCCCTAAAATTGTTATTGATCACGGAGGCGTCTGCACGCAATGCCGGATTGGAATAAATGATCGAGGATGCAAGCTTATCATATAATTGGGCATCTGCCTCGGTTGCATTGATTTGCCTCAAAAGCACCTGGCTATGCGTCCAGGAAAGCTCAAAAGCCCGTTTTTTCAAATGCTTATCGCGGTATTTATGCATCAGTGCCTCGCAGGCTTCCCTGGTTTCGCTAATCCCATAAATCATATCAATGCTGGCTGTCTGCCCGGGTTTTAAACTAATGCGATACCGGATCGAGACAATTGGATCGAGTACAGCTCCGGACTTACCCGAGAGCATTTCCGCAGCCATGGACTGTGGGTTTGCAAGGGTTTTCCCCCTTCCGATGAATTCCATGCGGTCGGTTTCATAGGATACCGTCTGCACCACGGCACCATGCACTTCCATTTGGTGGAACATCCAGGGCGGCCTTTCTTCTACGGACCGCGGTCTGCGGCTGCAAAAAACCGCCCGATGCTGCTCGATGATTTCCGTTTGCACAAACAAATTACTGAATGCCGGGTGAGCTTCATCCGACGCCTGGCTCGCCAGGACGATTTCAGCGTAACTGGTTATGTCCAGAATCCTGGTAGTAAGCGACCGGTTGGTAATTTTCACCTTACGCATTTCAGTATCATCTTCAGGCGATATCACGATCTCCGTTTTGGTATCAATCCCGTGATCCTGACGCGTAAACTCAACGTGGCCCAAGGAGAATAATGCCTGATAAGACCGGGGTTCTGAAATTACCGGCTGATGGGTATTGGACCAAAATTTCCCGGTTGCCACATCCTTAATGTAGCAAAAAGTTCCCCGGTTATCCCGCGTAGTATCTTCCCGCCAGCGGGTCACCGCAATGTCTTTCCACCGACTATACCCCCCGCCCGAGTTACTGATCATCACCTGATAGCGTCCATTGCTCAAAAGCTGGATCTCAGGCATTGCAGTATTGGGCGTAGTGACATTCCTGATCTCCGAATCATTGGTCAATATTTGCGATTCGATCTGGTCGGCGGTGTGGGCGTAAAATAATGTGGCGCGTGGGATGCGTTCCTGTAACAGCAGCAATGTTGCCTGGAAACGCAGTTCAGCGGTAAATCTTTGCTGTAAAGGTTTGTTCAAAAGTAAATAGGACAATGACAAAAATCCCATTCCCTGGTGGTGCACCATGAAAGAATAAAGAATGCTGTGGGTTTTGCCTCTCGGGACACGTCCGGGCGTATAATCAATTGCCTCATAAAAGCCATATTCCCCTTCAAATCCTTCATTTGAAAGCAATTGCAGGTTCGCACAAGCCTTTGCCGGGGAAACCATAAGCGCCATCATTGAAGCATAGGGTGCGATCACAAGGTCTTCTTCCAAGCCCCGCTTTAATCCCAATCCGGGCACACCGAATGCGCGGTACTGGTAATTCATGCTGGCATCGACCGTATTATAAGCCGATTCGGAGATGCCCCAGGGGATACCTCGTTGCTGGGCATAATCAATCTGCCGTTTCACGGTTGCCTTACTGGTTTGATGCAGCAAAGTGTTTTCATAGGAAGGCATCACCAGCTGAGGCATCAGATATTCGAACATGGAACCGCTCCACGAAAGCAATATCGGATCGCCGCCAGAGTTCGTCAGAAGCCGGCCAAGAGAAAACCAGCTTTCCTGTGGCAGTTTTCCTTGTGCAATGGCTGCAAAAATGCCCAATCTGGCCTCAGATGCGAGCAGATCGTAAAAACTATCATCTTTCCGCTGATCATCAACATTAAACCCAATCCTTAATAAGCAGGTGGCTTTATCAAAAAGAAAATCGTATTCAACGGTACTTTGCTGCTCACAAGTCTCCGCTAATAGCTGCAAGGTCAGCAGCCTTTGCATGGCCACGCTATCATCTTTTTCAAGAACAGTAAGCATTGCGTTTAACCAGGTGCGATTTTCAGCATTTAACATTTCTCCGGAATAATTATCTGCCTCTCGGGCAAACATCTCTTTCCGTTCGGATAACGCTTTCAATGTTGGTACTTCATCCATGAACCGTAGCTTTTCCAGTCCGGTGGGGACAGGCAGCATTTCGGCCCAGGGAATCAGCGACGCCAAGTCATCTTTGATCTTTACAATTTGCGCTAAAAGGCGTTCAGACCATTTAGCGGCATCTGTTCCTCTGGATACCTGACTGAAAACCAATTCATTGGCAAAAGTGAAAAGCCGATCCAAACGCTTTTTCAAAAAGCTGATTGAGTTTACTTCGGATGGTGCTTCTTCCAGCAAACCCAGTATTTGATCAATCAATGATGACCGATTTCCAGAAAAGTCTTTAATAATTCCTGCCGTTGTTTTGAAACCATCAAAAATGCGCTCATGAAAAACAGGTTCGACAGCTATTGCGAGAAACCCCTGCCGCAATGTGAGCAGGTGACCAATCAGGTTGCCACTATCAACCGTGGAGACGTATCTGGGAGCCAGTGGTAACAGGGTTTGTGTATTATACCAATTGTAAAAATGTCCATTATATCTTTCCAACCGCGACATTGAATTCAATGTTTGACGGCACCGCTCTACAAGCTCTCCACCCGCAATGTAACCGAAATCATATGCTGTCAGATTCGCCAATAATGCCAGCCCGAGGTTGGTGGGAGAAGTCCTGTGCGCGATCACCGGAACGGGTTGGAGTTGAAAATTATCTGGTGGCAGCCAGTTCTCGGTTTCCGTCACAAATTGCTGGAAAAACAGCCAGGTTTTTCGGGCTGTTTTGTGCAGGAATGCAACCTGCTCCTCCGGTAAGGTCAATGATTCCTCTTTTTCCGGAATACTCAACCGCCATGCTATTGCAGGAGCCAGAAGCCACAATAGCAAAATCGGTGAAGCAACCAGCAACGCCTCCAGATCCGTAGCAAGCAGCACTGCAATGCATACCAGCGAAAGCAATGGCGCAATCCACATACTTTTGTAAACCGATCCCAAATCTCCGCCTGCATTTTTTGCAACAGTCGCAGAAGGTGTCCATTCCAAAAGCTTTTTACCCGATACGATCATCCGCCAGTTCGTCCTGAAAACCGCGTCTGTATATCTTAATGATTCAAAAGGAAGTACTGCCAGACCAAATACAAAACGGATCAGAGTATCCCTCACAGAGATACCTACCTCTGAAAAATGCGCTTTCAGGTTCAAATCAAGCGGTTTATTGACAAGCTGCCATCCCGCCGCGATCATGACGGGCATCAAAATAATGATGGTCACCGCCAATGTCCAGAACCAGGGATAGGGTAAAATCAGCCAGCCTGTCAGCAATAGCAATGTGAGCGACAACGACAGAAGGCTCCTCCGTAAATTATCCAGGATTTTCCACCGCGATAATGTCGTCAACTTATTTCTCGTTAACCGGCCATTGGCTCCGGTCACAAAAGGCAGCATCCATGCGCCAATCTGCCAGTCACCCCTGATCCAGCGATGCTTCCGCCGCACATCCGTTTCGTAACGTGCGGGATTTTCTTCGTACAAAAGCACGTCGCTGATTAAACCGGAGCGGGTATAACAGCCTTCCAGCAAATCGTGGCTTAATATTCGGTTTTCCTGAAAAACACCATCCAATGCTTCCTCGAAGACATCAACATCATAAATGCCTTTACCTATAAATGAACCTTCGCCAAACAGATCCTGGTACACATCCGAAGATACTAGGGTATATGGGTCAATGCCTGAAACGTCGCCCTGCATACGCAAATAAAGCGACGCGGAGGTCTTGGCTAGTGCCGAAGCAAGCCTAGGCTGAAGAATGCCATATCCCTCGGTTACCCGCCTTTCTGTTTTACTATAAATAGCCTGGTTTAGCGGATGTGCCATGGTCGCAACGAATTTCCATACGGCCTCCCGGGGAAGCTGCGTATCCGAATCCAGCGTAATCACATATCTCACCTGCCTGAGAATGGTGTAATCGCCGCTGATCAATGAAAATGCATTCGCGCCCCGACCTCTTAACAATGCGTTTAATGCCGACAATTTCCCACGTTTCCGCTCATAGCCCATCCACTTACTCTCGCTGGGATTCCATGTCCGCGGACGGTGAAAAAGGAAAAAGATATCCTCGCCTTCCAGTTTATATTTATCATTCAACGCTTCAATCCGCGTTCGTGTAAGATTCAGCAATGCTCCATCCTGCGGTGTAGTTTCGGTATCCGCATCTAAAAAATCAGTGAGCAGTCCAAAATGCAGATTTGCTTCCTTATTGGCCAGAAAACGTATTTCCAATGATTCCACGAGCTCTTCAATATAGCTCTCGTTAGATATCATGGTGGGCACGATCACGAGGGTACAATATTCCGCCGGAATGCCTTGCGAGAAATCCATCCGAGGAAGCAATTTAGGACCTACCCAAATGGTAGACAGCCAGTTAACCAGCGAAACCGCCAATTGCGCCGCTCCGGAAACAGAGAGCAAACCAATCCAGATCAGGGTTGTTTTGGCAAAATTTCCACTGCTGTATGCCAGGTAAAACATGCCTCCGGCGAAAAGACAAGTCAGCAACACAATACAATTCAGATAAATGAAAACGGGGACCTTGCGTACATTTCGTATCAGCTCCTGCGCCCAGTTAAACTTTGCGCCCGTTGCCAACTCCGTGTCTTTTATGCCTTTATCTATCAGATAATAACCGACGTGGGCATGTTTTCCGGATTCCCTGTTTTTTTGGACCGTCGCAAGCTCCACCACTTTCTCCGCAACCTGCGTTTCCGACAAACCCGATGCTTTTGACAGCGTTTCGACCACGTGGCGATACCTGTCCCTGGTAGCAAAATCCATCAGCGGATAAGTACCCGACGGATCGGAACGAAACGTTTGTTCCACACTGCTAAGCGCTTCCACAAAATCCCGCCAATCGGTTGCTCCCAGGAAACGCAGGGTTCCAATGCAATTGCGGACTGAAACCTGATCGGCTGCCTGTTTCTGATTTTCCTGTCTTACCAGATCATTGCTGCTCGACCCGCCAGCAGACAATTGCTGTTCCATCCAGCTCAATGGCAAAACCAGTGCTGGGCCTTTACCTAATAATTTTTTGGTAAAACCGGCTACAAACGGACTTGCCAGGACAGGCTTGGACCGGGCCATATCCGCAATGGTCAGGATAAGGTCGGCTGGCTCTTCTTTTACGGTGGCGATCATTCTATCCGCCCAGTAATCGGCCAGGTTATGATCCACCATATCCAATCCTATATTGCCGCAAACCCTGCGCAGATTTTCGATCACCGCAAGCCGGAGCATGATCGGAATGGCCCATAACTCGCCTAATGTGAGCAAAGTAATGGATTGATAGGCGGCAATAAAGCTTCCAAGTGTTTTGAGATCGACACGGCCGTCGCTATGGGAAATGATTTCCAGGACAATATCGTAAACGCGGGGCATTCCTTTGGAGATCCCTTCGGAAAGACTTGGCAATCCTTCGCTGTAACCTTTTGGTAAATGTTTCCTGGCAATGATCACCTGCTCTTCGATCAGGTAGAAATTATCCAGCAGCCATTCTCCGCCAGGAGTAATAATGTCACCTTGCCGGATGTTCTCCACCAGCAGGTTCCGGACTTCTATTAAGGTTTTTTCGTTGTCGTCGAGCCTTTTCAAAAGCTGGTCGGGACAGGCGTCTTTCAGCAGCTTATGAGACCTTGCCACCACCCTTCCGTGGCGGTCCATCTGGTCGGTGCTGTACAATTCGGAGCGAAACGGCTCCTCGTCCGCAGTACCTTTTAATGTATTGTTCCTTTGAAAATAGACGCGCAATCGCGATAGGATATCAATTACTGAAGCAGTGGTAACCTTCATCACAGCAGCCTTTAAAACGTTGATCAATAAGAATCAAGTGTCAGACAGCCAAACGGTTGCTTCATTCTTAATGCTTTGGGATTACAAAAGTCCCTCATGTAAGGTAACGCTATTACGCTCGTTTTGCTAATTATTCCACTCCGTCCAGAGTTAGTATGCTCATTTTAAGTAGTTTACATATAATCTGTATATTTGATAGTTACCCTTTCTGTTTTCAATGATTTTGCTTTTTTAAACCCAGGTCAAATGAGAAAATGTGCTTTCATTTTGCCATGCTTTTTGATTTTGCCGTCCGTGATTTGCTTTGCACAAAACAAAGCCGAAAAGCTGGCTAAGCTCATGGATACCTACCACGATTATAATATGTTTGACGGCAGCATTCTCGTGGCTGAGCAAGGAAAAGTTATTTACAAGAGTGCATATGGGCTTGCGAACCGCGAATGGAACATCCCCAATGCAACGGATACCAAATTCATGATTGGCTCGGTATCCAAGCCCCTGACCTCCATGCTGATGCTGATCCAGGTGCAAAAGGGGTTGATTGACCTGGACAAAACGATTTCCGATTATCTTCCCGAATTTTCAGCGAAAAATGGGCAGCGGATCACCATCCGCCAGCTGCTGAGCCACTCTTCCGGCATGCCGAATTATGATGTGATCAAAGACTTTTTCCCGCGGATCAGCAGGCAGAGCTTTACCAGGGAACAATACACAAGGCTGTACATGGATTCCACGCTGGTTTTCGAGCCGGGAAGCAGTTACTATTATAGCAGCTGGGGTTATTTTACGCTCGGTTATATCATGGAAAAAGTCACGGGCAAATCGTATGCGGAATTGATGAAAGAAGACATATTCGATAAGCTGGATATGAAGGATTCAGGCTCATATCTCCACACGCAGATCGTTGCAAAACGTGCTACCGGCTACGACTACATTCCGGGCGGCTACAATAGTTCTGATTTCCGGGACCAGTCCAACACAATGGGTACGGGCGATCTCTATTCAACCGTGGAAGATCTTTTTAAATTACACAATGGGATCAGTAACAATACATTGCTCAATAAAAAGTTGACCGATGACATGTTTACGCCAGGTATTAAGCCGTGGCGTTATGGTTTCGGATGGTTTAATCAAAACTTTAAATACACTCCAAAAGACAGTGTTTTCGCCAATTACCACCTTGGAATGACAGAAGGCTTCATTTCCTTCCTGATCAGGGTGCCGTCTACTAATAGTCTGGTTGTATTTCTTTGCAACAGTTCACCAACCCATTTTTTTGGGATTGCTACCAATCTCATGAAAATACTTTATGATAAACCTGTCGCTTTGAAGCGGCCGGTGCATAAAGTAATTGAATCGATGATGGCTTCCAGGAGCGCGGGCGAAGCTGTGGCCGAATACAAAGTCATGAAAAAAGATACCGCACATTACTACATTGACTGGATATCCATGGACTTTCTTGCCAATCAATTATACACAATGAAACGGTACGAGGACGCCCGGATTATGGCTGAAAACAATGCCGCCGAATTCGCCGACCGTGACCTTCCGCTGATCACGCTTGCCAAAACGTATGAGGCATTGGGGCGAAAGGAAGATGCAATTGTTTGGTTCAGAAAGGTTTTAATGATTAATCCTAAGAGTGAAGAATCGCGGAACCGTCTGAAAGAATTGGGTGCTGCGCCTAAATGATATGTACTTTTTGTAAGGGCTTATATCAATCGTTTTATTCTCCTTCATCACATTCCGCAGGACAATAGTAATCTTCTTCCCATCACTTTCATAAGTGTTTTCGAGCAAAAGATAATTCATATGCAGTGCGCCTGAAAAATTATAGGGAAGCCGTGCCCGGCATACAGCCTAAGCGAAATCCCCCCTCACAAACCAAGCTGCATCAAATCCTTCCCAACAATGATGTTCCCCGGAAACGTACTGCGGACTGAATCGATCCAGACCTGGTCCGTGAGTGTCTGATCGTCGGGTGGCACAAAATGGTTTAATACGAGGTTCTTTACTTTTGCCTCCTGCGCAATTTTTCCTACATCTTCTGCGAGCGTATGGTGTGAGAGGATACTTGCTTTTAGCTTACTCGCATTGGGCCGTCTTTTCACCATTTCTTCCACTGCCTTCCCATTCATGACTTCATGAACCAGATAATCTGCCCCGGAAGCGAATGATACAAGTGGCTCACAATAAGCAGTATCACCCGAAAAGACTACGCGTTTTTCACCTAGTTTGAATTTGAACGCGAAACTCTCGGTAATAGGCGGATGGATGTTTTTCAATGCGCTGACTTCCATATCAGCATTCGTTATAAGTGTCCCTTCTGCTATTTCATGACTGACGACCAATGTTCGGATGTCGGCCCTGCCTTCGTCCTTTATCCTAATGTCAATATCAAAGCTGTTGGATTCCCAATAATGATGTAACAAATGCTTTACACCGACGGGTGCGTATACATGAATAGGTTCCTTTAACCCGGCAATCCAGGCGTTGTAAAGCAATGTGCCAAGTTCGAGGTTGTGGTCGGAATGATGATGGGTGATGAAAATATATTTCAAGGCCGAAAGGTTAACCCCTGCATCCCTGAGTTTAAACGTAACCCCATAACCTGCATCGATCACGATAGGCGCATTTTTGTACACGATAAGGTTCGCGGATGGGCTCTGCTTGTAGGATCGGATAAATGGACCGCCTTGTGTTCCTAACAGAACCAATCGGTCGCCATCCGGCGCAACCGGGGATTTCTCTTTTAAAACGGATGGTACATCAAGCCCCGCAGCCCCGGAGAGCAAGAGCGATTTTCGGATAAATTCCCTGCGGCTATCAGACATATCCATGAATGGTTGCTACCTGATTCATTTCTTGAACCGTGTTAAGCACAAAGCACATTCGGTATCTAAACTACTGATTGCAAAGAGGTTATATTGGTGTATGATAACGGCTATCCTCAAAAAACAATCCCCTGCGTCAGATAGGTGACCTGGTTATCACCATTTATTTTAACCGTTGCTTTCAGCGGTTTGCTGTTCCAATCTATGGCGATCAAGCCATAATTTAGCTCTGCTACCATGTTTCCTACTCGGTATTTGTTTGGTTCTTCATGCGCTTTGGAAACGTGGGTCAGGCCGCTGCTGGTGATGTCGTACAAATCGTAATCCAGGCCGGGAACACGCACTTTTGCCAGTTCGGCAATGTGGCGGTCGCCGCTGATCAGCATTGCTCCTTTTGGTTTTGTTTTGCCAAGCAAATCCAGAAACTGCTTCCGGGCAGTGGGGAAATTGCCCCACTTTTCGTAAACATGCTCCTCTGCCAGGAACTGCACGCCGCAGCCGATTATGTGGATGTCGGCATTCGAACCAGTAAGTTCATTTTCAAGCCATTTCCATTGGGTTTCTCCAAGTATATCTCCCGAGGGATCCGCAACATTGTCCTTTCCATTCTTTTTTAAGGGGTCCCGAAAATACCTTCCATCCAGCAAGATCACCTTCACCTTTTTACCGTTGGAACCATAAACATGCGAAGAGTAACCCCCTTCCTGTGTTCGCAAAGGACTGCCGGCCGGTACATCCATGAAATCGAGCATAAGCTGCTGGCTCTCTTTTCTTTTGGGATACTCCTTCCCGCCATCGTTCACTCCGTAATCATGGTCATCCCACACGCCAATCACCTTTGTTGCTTTTCTTAATTGACTATAAACCGGATTGGACTTCTGTTTATCGTACTTCGCTTTCAGGGTATCCATGCTTTCCGAATCGCCATAAATATTATCTCCCAGCCAAATCCAAACATCCGGTTTTTGGTTAATAATATCGTCCCATAACGGCTGTGGCCTCTTTTCATCGCTGCAAGAACCAAATGCTATCGTAGTAACAGTGGGTTGACTTTGGGCAGTTGTAGTCGTTTGCTTTCCATTGCGGCAACCGATGATCGCGAAGCAGAGGAAGGAAAATATAAATAATTTTCTCATGATTGATGAAAAGTGCTGGATACAAAAATAGGAAGCGATCTAATATCTGTACTGACTTCACAATTTGATAATGCAGGACATTCAAAATCAACACTGCAAATCACCAGCTGAATTTCAGAAGCGAAACGCCTTGCCTTGGCAGCAGTACTTTAATGTTCGCCACACCATTTTTTGGATTGATCCATTCTGGCGAAGTCAGCATTTGCAACTGTCCCGCTTTTTCAAGCTTCGCGATCTGTTCAGTCGATGGGCTTTTTGGAGATCCCATCTTTTTCCAGGCTTCATAAGCATTGCTATTCTGGCTGTCGATGCGGTAATGATGCATTAAAAGTTTTTGAGAAGGCAATCCGTTGATTTTCAAATCCACTTCCGCATCTGGCGCCGGTAAATTGTCGTCGTGGTAATTCCAGACCATAATGGCCGCAGATTTGCTATCCTTTGTTGCAAAAGCGTTGACATCGGGCCGGTCGCGAACGCTTTCATCCCTTACTTTCTTGAAATCATAGGCAAGATTTTGTTTCACTTCCACCCGGTTTCCCTCCATCATCCCAAACATCCTGAAAACATTAAGCACCGGCTTATCGACGCCATTGGTCGCCAAATCACGGAACCCGCGAAACCAGGCCTGATCTTCAAATTCAAACGCCCAGGTAACTGCTCCCAATAAGTTGACACCCCTGTTTTCGGCAAGATCAAACTTTCGCGCAAAAGAAGCCGCGGTATAACTCGAATATACCGTTCCGTTGCGGTAAGCATTTTGCGGATGCAGGTCTTCCGAACAAGCCGCGCAGCCTTCGGGATCCGATTCGCCAATGATAATCGGCAATTTCTTCAATGTCGGATAAGACGCCACCGTTTCAAAACCTTTGTCAATGTCGCGAAATTGTGTTCCCATATTCATTTGCACATGGCCATCGACGACTTTGGGGGCACCTTTTGCATGGAATGTGATGAAATCAATCGGCGAACCCGTTTTGCCTGTTACGTAATTTTTTCCGTTTGTAACATGGTCCAGAAATGCCTGCAAAAAGGCCTGCGCCTTATCCCAGGATGGCCCGGTTGTTTCGGGGCCACCGATTTTTGCAGTTGGCAAAGCACGTTTTACCGCGTCAGCCGTGTAATCATACATTTTGATGTATTCTTCGGTCGTGCCCTTCCAGTAGCCAATGTTAGGCTCGTTCCAAAGCTCCCAATACCAGCTTTCCACTTCTTTTTGCCCATATCTGGCCACCGAATGTTTGACCCATTGATAAACCAGTTCAGCCCACTTGTTATAGTCTTTGGGCGGGTAAGCCCAGCCGGTATAAATGTCGTTGTAGTTATCCCCGGGTTTCCAGAAATGGCGATAAGGCTGTGGTTTCGAAGAAAGTGCTTCTGGCATAAACCCGATCTGCGCGATGGGTTTCATACCGCGTTCAATGTAGGTATCAAATATTTTATCAACAATGGTCCAGTCGTAAACTGATTTCCCACTGGCATCTTCGGTGTATGCATTGGTCGATCCCCATTTCAGGGCGGCAGTTCCGTCGCCGGTTACCAAAAGACTGTGAACCCGCACATTCACAGGCACTTTACTGAGTTGTGAAATTTCGGAAAGCAATTTTTTGCCGTCCTTCATATAGGTATAGTTAGGTTCGTCGTACCCGAACCAGGCCCAGATCGGCTTCATCGGCCCCTTTGATTTGGCCAGATCAACTTCAATTACAATTTTATTGTCCTGTGCATTTGCGGAAACAATCCATGCGAAGCATAAAATGACTTGCAGCAGCGTGGTAATCCTGTTTTTAAAGAACATAATTGAGATTTTCTGTGATAACCTCAAAAACAGAATTACGTGGAAGTTTACTCAAATCCAGCCGAAGCGTTCCACAAGCTTATCTTTCTGGCTCTTTGCAACGGGAATACTGAAACCGTCGGACATAACCAGATAGCTGCCCTCGCCTTTCATGAATTTCGCAATGTGATCGAGATTGACGAGGTGTTGACGACTTACCCGCAGGAAATTACGTTCTTCCAAAATGTCCTGAATATTTCTTAATGTCTTGGAAACAAGATATTTCTGACCATTTGGCAGGAAAAAATAGGTGTAATTGTCATTGGCCTGGCAATAGAGCACATTCTTCAACTCCACAAACACCACGCCGTTCTGGTGCGGCAGGGCGATTTTATCAGGAAAGGGCTTGGATATGTTATGAGCAGGCCTGAGATGTTCTTTGAGCAGATCGATCTGGCGGTTATCGGTGCGCAGGGTGCGTTCGGCTTTGTGAACTGCTGCTTGCAAATCCTTGGCGTCAGTAGGTTTAAGTAAGTAATCTATCGCGCTGAATTTAAAGGCTTTAATAGCAAATTTGTCATAAGCAGTAACGAAGACCACCGCGAAGTCCAGGTCACCTACCATTTCCAGAAGTTGAAATCCATTCATTTTGGGCATTTCAATATCTAGAAATACCAGGTCCGGATTTTCAGCACGAATGGCGTCCAGGCCTTCTTCACTTCCCGTGCAAGCCGCAACCACCTTTACCTGAGGGCAATACATTTTTAGTTGCAGCCCAAGGAGCCGCACACAGTCAGGTTCGTCGTCAATGATGATTGCTTTCATGATTTACACGGGTATGTTCACTTCCACTCTTGTTCCTGCCGGCTGGTTTTCGCTGTCCACCAGATCCAGGATCCTGACTTGTGTTTCCGAATTATACAATTTATTGATCAGCCCAATGCGTTCGGAGGTCATTTTAAGACCAAATGATTTATGTCGGGTAGCCGATTTGCTTTTCAGCTCAGAAGCGGCGGCGCGACCAATTCCATCGTCCGTGATGTTAACTTGCAAAGTGCTTTCATTCACCAGACTCACCGCAATAGATAATGTCCCGCCCTCTTCTTTTTGCATCAGACCATGCCAGATCGCGTTTTCCACGTAAGGCTGCAATAGTAATGGCGGAATTTCAATGTATTGGGTATCAATGTTTTCATCAACCTGAATTTGATACTTCACTTTATTCTTAAACCGCATGGCTTCCATTTCAATGTAAAGCTGCAAGGTTTCGAGCTCATTGTCGAGGGTAACTTTTTCAGAACGAGAGTTTTCTAATACCAATCGGATCAGCCGTGAAAACTTGGTCAAAAATTCAGACGCACTTACGGAATTATTTTCCAGCGTATATAACTTAATGGAATTGAGGCAATTGAAAATAAAATGCGGGTTCATCTGCGCGCGCAATGCGGTCATTTCTGTTTCCGCCAGCTTGCCTACAAATTCCGCTTCCTGCAGTTTGATCTCATTTTGCAGCAGTTGGTTATCTTTTTGCTTGCGGCGGTTATTGAGAAACAGGATCACCGCAACCAGTAAGAAAATCGCCAGTCCTCCAATTAACAGATAAACAATCAGCCGGTTCTGGTAAGCAGTCCGTGCGCTTGTCAACTTTTCCTGGTACTGCTGTTCTTTGAAGATCAGTTTCTGACCTTCCTTGATCTGGTCTTTGTTGATCAGGCTATCCTTTGCAGCATTGGTAATGTCGTTGTAATAAAGTGCTTTTTTAAGATCCTTATTTTTCTCATACCATTCTCTGAGCATTGAACTCGCCTCCCTGATCGCCTCATACTTTTTAAGCTGCTGCGCACCATGGAGCGCACGCAATGCATTGGATACAAGAGAATCAGGTTGGTTGGTTTGCTGGTAATAGTTGGCGAGGTTCAGCTGTCCTTCGACAATGCCTGTATTATCATTGAGGCTTTGTGCATTCTTAAGGCCTTCCTTAATGTATGCAAGCGCTTTCTGAGGCTGATTGAGCCTGAGGATATTTTCACCCATCAAAAGTGGGATATGAAAAGCAAAGTAGCGGTTGGTCAATCTCGCTTGCTCCACATGGCCATAGCTCTGGCTGATATAGTGATACGCCGAATCCAAAATACCAAGACGCAAATAAACTTCGCCCAGGTTCATGGAAGCCCCCGCATAATGTTCGACCTCGTTAGGATTCTGAGGCGGGCCTGCTGACAAATGCTGATATGCTTGCAACGCGTATTTAAGTGCATTTTCCAGATCGCCCTGCCTGCTGTAAGCGGTGGAAATAAAGGCTACTGCTGTTTGTTCGAGTTGCGAATTTTTGTTTTGTTGTGCCAAGTGGATCGTTTCCTGTAAAGTTTCGATCGCTTTCGCAGTTTGGCCATAAACACTATACTGATAACCCAGCACCAACATTGCTTGTCCTTTTCTCCCGGAATCGTTGATCTTTTCGGCCAGGGCGATGGCTTCTTTATTGTACAGAATCCCTTTTGACGGATCTCTAGAAATCCAGGTCTTGCTGATTGTTACTAAGGCATCGACCCTGGCGGTGTCGGATGTTAACATTGGCAAGATCCGCATCAGACTGTCACTTTCGCGTATTAGATTTCCCGCCTGCCCGTAGCTCAAATAAGCCGTTGCCACAAACATAACGACACAGATGAGTTTGCTCATAATACCCTGATTTTAAACCTAAATGTAGCATTTCTCCTTTCATTCTAAATACAGGCACCGGGTGAACCAGGTATTTTTTTGAGGGAGTTAATGCTGTTTCTAAGGGAAGTAAAATCGGCCAGCTGCAATAACGTGTGATATGTTCACTCAAGAGTTAGCGTACTTCACTCAATGATCGCCTCTCCCCACATTGCGACGTTTGCTTCAACGCCTTGATATCCTGCACATTTGGCTATCAATTCAAAGCAATTCTTTCACAAAAACACTTAAAAACATGAAAAAGCGTCTGTTGATTTTCGTTCTGTCCAGTATCTGTGTTCATGCCGCTTTTGCCCAAACCGCTGATGAAAAGGCGATTGTAAAAACCATTGAAGACGAAAAGACGGCCAGCGACAATGCCGATTACAAGGCCTACCTAAGTCATTGGGTGAAAACGCCTTATGCATCATTTCTTTACAATGGCATGTTACTTACCGGCGACAATCTATGGAAAGCGATGGATCAAAGATGGGCAAATGCCAAGCCGCACAAAAACAATAACATTCGCACCGATTGGAATATCCATGTAAACGGAAATGCAGCATTCGTGACATTCAGTCAACAGACCGAAAACGAGGAGAAAAAGATCACCAGCAATACGGCAGAAGCCCGGTTTCTCGAAAAAATCAATGGGGAATGGAAGATTGCGAGTATGGTGGCCACAAACAAACCCAAGGAGTAGACACGCCCTAAGCACTTTTTGAAGATATTATTCTAAGCTATATCACCTTGTACGAAACGGTATTTTCGTAATGAATGGTTGAGATGGTGGGGCCGGTAGTGCCTGTTACAGGCATTGCGTCTTTGGGGCGGGGGCTGCATGCCAATGGTATGTGGCCCTCGCTGGCAAATAAGCCGCTGGTAGCATCCAAACCAATCCAGCCTGCACCGGGAATGTACACTTCAGCCCATGCATGCAAGTCAACAGAGCCGGTGCCACCGGTTTCGAGAATCTGTACCAGATAACCTGACACAAAACGGCTTGCCAGCCCCAGGTGCCGCAGTACCTGTACCTGAAGCCAGGCCGAATCGCGGCAGGCGCCAATGCCATTTTGCAAGGTTTGCTCGCTGCTCAGCACACCCTCTTCCATTCTTGTGCTGTAAGCGATCTCTTTATAAATGAGATTGTTAAGGTTCACCAAAAAACTGATGGTATCGCCACGGAGGTTTTGTGCCCTGGATACCAGCGACGACAATAAAAAGCCGTAATCTGTTATTTCGAGATATGGCCAAAGGTCATTCCTGGTTTGGGGCGGGTAAAAAAAAGGTGCCGTTAACGCGTAGTCATCAATCAAAAAATCGAATGGATTGGTGGGTGTTAATGTAGCGTCCAGCCTTATCTCGACAGACATTTCTTCCATAGACCTATCAAAATCGACCCGTGCTATAAAATTACCGCTAACATCCTGCTGCCAGTGTACCTTATGTTCCTGCGGCTCAACATGAAACGAATAACTGTTGATAATCGCCTGGGAATGGGCGGCCGGTTTCAGGCGAAATATATGAGGCGAAAGAAAAACCGGACGGTCATAATTGTAGCAGGTTTTATGATAAAGGGAGATCAGGAAAGACATATGAAAAAAGGAAAAGTCTTTAAGGCTGGCCCTTTGCAATGGAATTAACCTATTGCTTCATTTAAATGCGGAGCCCCAAACCTTTTCAAACTGGTGATGTGAGATTTTAAAGCTATCAAAAAAGATTTATTTTCCAGGTAGTCTAGACCAAATTCTTTTGCTGTCTGCCGCACAAGCGGGGCCAGTTTGGGGTAATGGACGTGACAGATTTTAGGAAAAAGGTGATGCTCGATCTGAAAATTAAGTCCGCCGATATACCAGCCCAGCCACTTGTTTCCCGGAGAAAAATTTACGGTGGTTTCCAGTTGATGGATGGCCCAGTCTTTTTCCACAACTCCCTGCTGATTGGGCAAAGGATAGGAGGTACCCTCAACGGAATGCGCGAGCTGGAAGATGACTGTCAATACAACCCCGGCAGCAAAATGCATTAATAAGAATCCTCCCAATATTTCCAGAAAAGGGATTTGAAATGCAAAAACAGGAACTGCAAACAATACGACGAAATACAATAATTTGAGGATCACCAATCCGGTCAGCATTTCCTGATTTTCCTTCCCCGACTGACGGTTAACCCCTGACTTAATAAAGTGATGATATTGAATAAAATCCTTCAGTACCACCCAGTACAATGTTAATATCCCGTAAAAGAAAAAGGCGTAAAACCATTTGAACTTGTGAAAGCGGTGCACATGCTCGTGCGGAGAAAGTTTAATCACCCCGCGGTCCTTAATATCCTCATCCATCCTGGCGATATTGGTGTATGTATGGTGTAAAATATTGTGTTGCAATTTCCAGTTAGCAACGCCCGCCCCTGCCAGGTTAATGGTGTAACCCAGCCATTTGTTCACTGTTGCATTGGATGAAAACGCGCCGTGATTGGCGTCATGCATTACACTCATTCCTATGCCTGCAACTGCGAATCCCATGACCAACCAGAGAAAAAGGCTGATCCAAAGTGGAGGAGTAAAAACAAGCATTACCACAAAAGGAAGTATGTAAGCGGATATCAAAATAATGGTTTTGAACACCATTGTCTTGTTAGCAAATCTGGATTTTTTATTTTCAATAAAGTACTGGTCAACCCTTTTCTTCAATGTTGGAAAAAACAGGCTTTTGTCGAGTGCAGCAAATTTAATTCTCTCATGAGGTCTCATTGTATCAATTTTAAAACGCGTAGTAGAATGACTAAGTGAGAGAAGAAGAGTTTTAAATCTGAGTAATTTCGGGAAGCCGTTCCTATAACAAACGCCCGGTATTCTACATTATTTGAATTTATTAAACAATCGCGCCACGTCAAAACTAATCGCCAATGATCTGGTCCAGGGATTGACAACGTCCTCCATTGCGGAAAAGACAGGCCTGCATTGCCGGTAAAAAGGTTTACCTTACAATAAACCAAAAATATTATGGCAAAAGGAACAGCAGTGCAGAAGGGCGACAAGAAGAAAGCTGAAAAAAATCTGAAAGAGAAAAGAGCAGATAAAAAAGCGAAAAAAGACGGCAAATCCAGCGGAGGATAATTAACGGAGTACAGTATACGCATTAACTAAAAAATCCCTTCGCTGTTTCAGCAGAGGGATTTATTAGGTAATGCCTTTCCATACAAATGTTTGCAAGTGCCTTAACACTTAGCCGTGCCTTAACTCAAAACTCTGGTCAGACTCATAATATTCCTGCCAAACATCCAGCAGGTTATGATCACCTTCCCAAGTCGATCCGTCAAAATTAAGGATCTGATTTGCACCTGAACCTTGTTTAAAAATTACATGATGAATAAGCCCGTCTTTTGTCCTTAAAAAAGCTTTGACTGAATATTTCCTAACATAGGTTGTCTGCCACTTTCTTGGATTGGGTACCGGCTTAACGAAGTCGGATTCAGGATAAAACCGGAGATAAAATTCCTGTATAGCCTGGTCGTAATTTGATTCAATCAGATGATCGGTGTGAAATACTTCTGACTTAAAAAAGTCCCTCAGTTGCTCTGGCGTTGGTTTCATAACTAAATTTTTGCATTTAATGCTTCATATTATGCTAAGGGAGCAATAAGTTCTCTCTCAAAATAAGAAAGCAATTTATGGTTCTCATCGCCAACCTTCTCGCAATAATAAATCCGCCTGATGTAATGAATAATGACAAGTTGGATTAATGGTGCCTCTATGGCTGTGATCATTGAACCTTCCTGATATCTATTATCCATCTCGTAAGATACGCTTTTTAACCCTCCAAAACTAATTCTAAAATGCAGCCGCATCCGGGATTAATGGATTTCTTTTAGTTTTAAAAATTCCTCAAAAACCTAAAACCGCTTATTCTTCACAATAAAATGCCTTCCCATGTTGAGGTAACCGTGCACACTGACATTAATAAAAATTAGTATTGCCGCCGAAATAGCCGCGTAAGCCACTAGCTTTTCAACATCCCAATTGGCCACTGCAATGGAAACAAGGGCCCATACTCCAACCATGGCAGATTCCCGGAGATTTCTGAGCCAGATTAGTAAGATGTTGATCAATGATGCTATTCCAATCATGATAATTGCCCAATTGGGAGCTGGGATTCCAAATCCGTCCCACTTGATTTTAGTCAGATAGGCCGCAACATTAGCCACAAATGCCACGATGATCCAGCCGAAATAGATTGCAAAAGGCCACCATTCCAGCGCAATTTGTTTGAGCGTAAGAAAATCAAATTCCATTCGCGTTCTCAAAACAATGCGGATCAGGCATAGGAGCAGCACAATCATGATCAGAACAGAGGTACCCGTGTAATCATAAAGCCAAGCCACGATCCAGAGACAGTTGGCAACGCAGGAAACAACAAATGTCCAGCCGATCGTATCAACCAGGGCTGGTGTTTTTCCAGCATAAAAAAGCCCCTTGCTCTGGTGGATCACAAATGCAATCAACCCGATATAAATAATTCCCCAGATAGAAAATGCATATCCAGCCGGTGTAAATAAGTTATGATATGAATCTGAAACAGAGGCCATTGTTGCGCCATTGAAGACGCCTGTATTGGATACGTAATTCATTATTATCGTGATTACCAGGGCAACGCCATTCGCAATCTGCAATGTCTTCGTCATATTCATTTTTTTAATCGTTGTGCAAGTACTTCTCTCACCGGTGTCCATCTGATGTGTGGGTACCGGTCATTGTCCAGCTTTTCCATTTTAGCCAATCCGCTAAGCATGTTGTGCAAATATTGCATGCCTTGCCAGGGCGGAAACACCTCGTCTTCCTTTGGAAAAAGCGTTCTGCTAATTTTGATCATCGTAGCAAGCATCCCAAGTCCGCCTACCCGAAGCATACGGAACTGTTCTCCCGTTGCTACGTCCGCATCTATCTTCAGTCCTTTCATACTGGCTACCTCTCCTGCAATGTAAAGAAAACGCGGTGTTTTCGGGTCCAATGCAGCGGCAGCCGTGAATTCCGCGGTGTTTTCGATGGTCGTAAAATCCATCAGCTGGTCTGCGCTACCCCAGTGCAGGATCCGTTTCATGCCGAAAAGCACCACGGGCGCTTCGCCAGTCAGCAAATCAGAAAACATTCCGTTTAAAATTGAGGTCGACTCGATGGGTGCCTTTTCGAGAATATCGCAAAATTCTCTGCGCAAGTCCAGGTTTCGGTTGCTGCCAATTGGCAGTTTTGTGTAATCTATGCAAAAATCGGACGGGATAAAACGGCGGACTCCCGCTGCCAGGGCCGCATGCAACAACTTCGTTTGTGCATTAACAATTACCTCACGCACTCCCGATAATGCTGATACCACACAAAACCCGCCCTCACAGGCCTTCGTGAGCTCTACTTTATTGCCGTAGTCCACTTCAATAACATTGACACCGCTTCGTCTGAGTTCAACAACCTTCTGACTTGAACTTCCCTTGCGGACCAACGCTCTGACAATCACTCCGCTTGAAAGCAAAAAGTCTGCTATTCTGCTTCCCAAATCTCCTGTCGCTCCCGCAAGAATGATAATTTTTTCTGAATTCATTTCCATTTCAATAGCCGACGGATATTTACAAACACAAGTCTCCGTGTAGCAAAATCGACCTGCACTCATGCTATAATTATTGTTCCCGGGCCGTTTTCAGGTGATTTACTTGTCTGTGGAGTATTTATTTACCTTGGAAACGGATCAATACCACGCAGCAACTGATTTCCCGATATTTCCGGGGAGTCGGTTTGATGGTTAATGGCACCCTTATATTCCAGCGCAGCCAGCCGGCCCTCTTCACGATATAAAAACGAAATCACAGTCCGAGGCTTACCAATATTAAATGCCTTTGATCCGGCGCTTGGATAGAAATCGATCAGTCCTTTTAAAGTTTCCCAGTCATTGAATTCCAGGCACTTCAACGTGTAACGCAGGTCGTCCCCGTCCCAATTGAGGTAAAGGAGATAGCGTTCGTTTTCAATTATTTTGAAATAGAAATTAAATCTCGGATGGTTGGCAAAATAGCTCGAAAGCATCAGCTCCGAAGATTCGGGAAAGTATGATTTAATCTCCTTACGCAAATAGTTCAATGCATCCATTCTTGTCTGTTAAAGATCTGTTTGAAGATTTGCGGCTTGAACAAATATATTAAATCTGCATTGCAATAATGTTTACCAGGTTTACTCTTTATTGAAAATCAAAAGACTATTTTCAAAATGGCATCATGATGGATCCAGATTTCGGTTATACCTGAAGATATTTCAGGATTACATGCATTTCATCAATATTCCCTGACCTGTTATCCTTCCGATTTCATTGGCATAACCTACTTCTGTTGTTTTGAATGGTGAACATGGATCAGTCCATGCTGGCCTGTTTGCAAAAAACTATAAAAAACAACACCGCCATGAAATTGACTTACATCAGCCTGATATTGGGCTTGTTAACCCAACATGCTTTCTCTCAAATTACCGGTAAACTTAAAACCGCCAATGGTCAACCGGTTCTGTATGCCAATGTTTTGCTTCTGAATCCAGCCGACAGTTCCCTGGTGAAGGGTGCCGTGACGAACGAATCGGGCAGCTTTCAGATGGGTAGCGTCGCTGCTGGCAATTACTTTCTGCGCATCAGCGCTGTGGGTTATAAAACGACTGACCTGCCAGCCTTTCTATTAGCTGAAAATGACGCAAAATTGGCTTTTGGAGATCAGATTATTGCAGAAGATGTTCAAGAAATGGGTGAATTGGTTGTGAAGGCGCAAAAACCGCTATACCAGCAGGAAATAGACCGCACGGTGGTCAATGTTGAAAGCAGTTTGATGACAAAAGGAAGTTCCACATTGCAAGTCCTCGAACGGTCGCCGGGCGTATTTGTGGATATGCGTAACGGCAACATTGCGCTCAATGGCAAAAGCAGCGTGCTGGTCATGCTGAATGGGAAACTGATGCGGCTACCCATGTCGCAGGTTATGGCAATGCTGAGCGGGATGAGCGCAAACGACATCGAGAAGATCGAAATTATGACGACACCACCTTCTAAATACGATGCAGAAGGCTCGGCGGGCATGATCAATATCGTGTTGAAAAAGCGGGAAGATTTAGGCACGACTGGATCTATGTCGGCCACTGCCGGCTATGGTTGGGCGGAGAAAGGCACGGGGAGCATGAATGTTTCCCATAACACGGCGAAACTGAATATGTATGCCTCTTATTCATTTGTCCGTGATCATTTTAAAGACGGCTGGTCGGCAAAGGGTGGCCAGGATATGCCTTTATTCGGTGGAAAGTTATATGTTGAGGCTGGCAGCACACAGGTAGCAATCTCCAACAGCCATAATGCAACCGCAGGCCTGGCAACCAGTTTCGGCAAAACGACATTAGGCGCGAACCTGACGTACAGTACCAATCGTTCAAACCGTCATTTTTACAACTATGGCCATTACACTCGGCTTGAAATCGATTCTTCGCTCATGATGAAGGGCGACGTTTTGGGAAAAGCGAAGTGGAACAATACAATCTTGAACGCTTATCTTGAAAAACAAATCCGGGATAACGAGAAACTCAACATTGACTTTGATTACCTGATTTACAACAGCCACAGCCCGACGGAAGGATCCAGCACTTTTTACGATCAAAGCGGCAATGAGACTATCCCGGAAGGCTCTATTTTCTCCAATCGCCAAAGTGGTATCGCACGCTCGCCGATCCGGGTTGCTGTTTTGAAGATGGATTATGCCAAACAATTTTCTGCTAAAATAAAGCTGGAAGCCGGTATTAAGGGGACGCACACCACCAGTTCGGCTTTATCCAGAATATTGAGTTTAGTTGACGATGAGTGGGTCGGCAGTTCGAGGTACACGAATGATACCAAGATGCAGGAAAATATTGGCGCGGCGTACTTGTCTGTTAATGCAATGATCAATCCAAAAACAAGTCTCGTGGCAGGTTTGCGCTACGAATATGCTTATACGCATGCGGATGCGGACAAGGAGGAAAACGAGATCAACAGGCGCCTCGGGAAGCTGTTCCCAAGTCTATTTCTTTCAAGGAAATTGAATGAGCGCTCAGAATTGCAGTTCTCCTACACCCGAAGAATTACCAGGCCTTCATTTAATGACCTATCCTCTTACCTGCTTTACAATGACCCAATGTCGGTGATGACGGGAAATCCAACTTTGCGGCCGACAATCACCAACAACCTTAAATTTGGATTTAACTACACGGGCTACTCCTTTTCTTTAACAGCGTCGCGGGACAAAAATCCGATTGTTTTGTATCAGCTGGATGATACCAATGCCCGGGACCTTTTGTATCAGGCTCCGCAAAATATGGTTTACCAAAACAATCTGACATTCCAGGCAAACCTGCCGATTTCAATTACTAAATGGTGGAATATGTCATTCACAGGCATTGGCGGCTTGCGGCAGTTCAAGCTGGACCATACCCGGGATAAAATGGAAAAGACTTATGCTGCTTATAATTTTAATGGCAATCAGGTTTTTTCGCTGTCCGGTGGTGTTTCATTCGAGTTGTCGGGCTGGTACAATTCCGTTGCTTATGAGGGATCCAAGCGGATCAGGGGATTCGGGATGTTGAATGCAGGGTTGAAGAAGGAGCTTAAAAACAATGGCGGAAGTTTTCAGCTGGCAGTATCGGATATTTTTAAATCAATGCGTGTAAAGGGTAATTTCGGCGGACTTACCCGTGAAGCTTTCGACCTTACGGCCAATTTCGTGTATGTTTCAGAATCTGCCCGGACGCGGATCGTGAAACTGACTTACTCGCGTTCATTCGGGAACAACAAAGTGAAAAGCCAGGGTTCCCGCACTACCTCTAAAGATGAAAGTGATCGGATCAGGAAAAACTAACGTCCGAAATCGCACAGGGTTATACCTATTAATTTATTGAATTTCAGAGCTTTACATAGCGAAAAAGCAGGCGGCACGAAATTTTAATTTAACTTGTGGTAAAAGCGTTATTTCAACCTTGCTATGCTGCAAAACTATTTCAAAATCGCCTGGCGGAACCTGGTCAGAAGCAAAACATACAGTATCCTCATTTTGGTGGGCTTGTCCTGCGGTTTGACCTCCGCAATAATCCTTGGTTTATATGTAAATGATGAGTTGAGCTTTGATCGTCATCACCAAAATGCAGACCACATTTACAGATTAAATCTTGATATAAAATGGGCCGATAATGAATATAAGATGGCAATGGCTGCCACGCCATTCGGCCCAACCCTGCAACGCGAATATCCTGAAATAAAAAACACATTGCGGATCAAACCCGGAGAAGCTATTTTCAGGAATGGGGAAAATGCGATTAATGTGAAGGAAATGATCTATGCCGACTCTTCCTTATTTGAATTTTTCGATTACGATTTCATTGAAGGCGATGCAAAAACAGCATTGAATGGTATCAATAATTTGGTACTTACTGAAAAACTCGCCATTGTTCTATTTGGTAAAACCGCCGGTCTGATTGGCAAGACGGTCCTTGTGAAAGATAACATTCCATTTACCGTAACGGGAGTCATTCAAGATCTGCCAGGCAATCATCACCTCAAATTCGATGTCATCCTACCGTATTTCAATAACACTATAAATCAGGTGGGCGCTGATAATTGGGGGAATTTCAATACACTGACTTACATTATGCTGGATAATGCCGCAACCGCGTCGAAACTGCAAGGCAAAATGCTGGCTTTTTATAAAAAATATATTGCAAAATCAGTGGGAGATGAGGGCAACCAGAAGGTTTCTTTTAAAATCACTTTTCAGCCGCTGAGTGAAATGCATCTCAAATCCTCGCATTTGCTTGGTGAAGAGAATGGCAGCAGCATGCGTTTTGTTTATACCATTTCGCTGATCGGTTTTTTCATTCTGTTGATAGCCATTGTCAACTACATTAACCTCGCAACTGCCCGTGCAACGGGACGCGCGCGGGAGATTGGAGTAAGAAAGGCCGTCGGCTCACAACGTTTTCAACTGATTGGACAATTCTTAGCAGAATCGATGCTGATGTCGTTTTTGGCCATGTCGGCAAGCGTCGTCTTGCTCTATTTATTGTTGCCATTTTTCAATACAGTTGCAGAAAAAACGCTTCATTTTGATTTGTTTAGCCCCAAAACAATTGGCTTGTTCATTGCTTTTACGCTTTTCACGGGCCTGGTCAGCGGGCTTTATCCGGCATTTATATTATCCAATTACAATCCGGCCGTAGTCCTGAAAGGTGCTGCGGCATCTAAGACGCAGGGTGCTTTGCTCAGAAAATCCCTGGTAGTAATGCAATTTTCGATTTCCATGTTCATGATCATAGGGACGATTGTGGTTTACCAGCAGTTGCAGTACATGAGCAGCAAAGAACTAGGGTTTAACCAACAGCAGGTGATCAACATTCCGCTCAGTGCACCATCCGCCCAACTTTCTTCGAATGTTTTGAAAAGTACATTAATGCAAAACCCGCTGATCCGAGATATAAGCCTGACGGATGGTAACATTGGCGGAGAATTAAATAATAAAAGCACATTTTCCTTTTACTCCAAGGGCAAAGAAGTGCCTGTTAGCACAGAATATTTTAATGTGGATGCGGGCTTTTTGAATGTGCTGCAAATGCGGGTAAGGGAAGGACGTAACTTTTCGAACGAGCTCGACAATGATTCTTCTGATGCCGTTTTGGTCAACCAAGCCATGCTAAAGAGGTTAGGATGGAAAAGTATCAACGATGGCCTGATCGAAGTAAATATCAGAAAAGTGCCGATCACGGGCGTTATTAATGATTTTCATTTACGCTCGATGCACAACCAGATCGAACCGCTTGTGATCGTTTTTAAAAAGGCCGGAGCGGATCAAATGTTTATCAAGGTACCGCAGCAAAATATCCAGGCGACCATTGGTTATATCAAATCAGTTTTTACCAAAATAAATCCAAACCAGCCATTTGAATACAGTTTTTTGGATCAGGCCTTCGCCAAACAATACAAATCGGATGAACAAAGGGGGATTTTGTTTTTAACATTCTCCGGCATCGCGATACTGATTGCATGCATTGGTTTATTCGGGCTGGCTACATTCACAGCCCAGCAACGGATCAAAGAGATTGGTGTCCGCAAGGTCCTGGGAGCTTCTGTCATCAGCGTAGTCGCTTTGCTTTCAGTTGATTTCCTGAAATTGGTAGGCATTGCAATCATCGTCGCTGCTCCAATTGGCTGGTACGTGATGCGAATCTGGCTGCAAAGTTTTGCGTATAAAATCGAACTTGAATGGTGGGTTTTTGCAGCTGCCGGGCTAATGTCAATATTGATTGCACTTGCAACCGTTAGCTTTCAAAGTATCAAGGCAGCATTAATGAATCCTGTAAAAAGTCTTCGGACGGATTAGTGCCGCTGATTTGAACCTATTCGGGAAATACGGTAACGATTACCCGTTGATACCGGGTCAGGCTCGGCTTGCCGGTATCAGTTACAGAAAGAATAATGTGGATGGTTTCAGGCTGAGTTACCACAGGTGCGATAAAAGAAGTGGTAACCGCATTTAAATCGTTGACTCCCAATGGCTTATTGCTCACGTAGCTACCTGGTTCCGGATAATAAATCCACTCATATTTCAGCAAATCCCCGTCCGGGTCCTGCGAGCCTTCACCACTCAATGTAACCTTTTCACCAGTTTTTGCTTGCAATAGATTCTTATGTTTTAACACCGCTTTTGGCGGATGGTTTGCCTCCTTAAACGGCTTGATCGTCCAATCCATCCGTGCTGCAAAATCATTTTGGAAAGCTGCGCGCCATCGCCAGATTGTAGCTTTGTTATTGTTATGGAGATTGCCGTCCACCCCTCTTACTTCGTCCATCGCGTCGGTGTAGATTGGCCGCGTTTCCGGTTCATAAAAATATTTCATTTTTCGGGGTGTATAAAGCTCATACCTTCCACCCCAGCTACCAAACTCCGGATGCTCAGGATTATTTAATCCATTGCTGATCAATCCTAGAAATGACGGGGTGTCCCCTTCCATGATGTATTGTGTAAACGGATATTCAGCACCAAGCGGCCCGTGGTTTCGCACATTTTCATCCAGCCAGAGGTTGTCGACAATGTCAAAATTTACTCCGGGAAACCGCCCGTGAGACTTGTCGCCACTGATTCCGGACCAGGTTGCAAAATGATAACCGCCAGCAGCGTGGTGGCCGGGGCTTCCTACATAAAAAAGCTCAGGAAAGGTTTTCCTGATCCACGGCCCAGTATCGTCCTGATCAGAAATGGTATACATCCTGATCTTGGAAACAAACTTTTTCAAATCCTCCGGCGAACGCGTCATTTTCACTTTCCAAAGCGCCTGCGCAAGGCAATTCGCACCGCCCCAGACCGGTATCCAAACAGGCCGATCATCTTTTTCATCAATCACTTTAATGATCCACTCCGACCCTTCAGAATCTTTCCCCTTCCCGACAGCTTTCATTCCGAACTCAGGTATACCGCCTTTGGTAATGCTCAACAGGTAGGCGGTTTCCGGAAAGCCCTTTTCATGCAGGAGAAGATTGGCACGTACCTTTCCATAGGTTTCTATAAGGTGCCTGATTTTTTCCGGGGCAACTTTATTTTGCTGGTGGATAGACGTGGTCGCAATAAGTCCTTCCACATCCCACTGATTGGAATAGGTAAGAAAACGTACCATGGACTGGGTATCGTCCGGCTCATTTTCAATGTCGGTTAAAACCAGCACACGAAATTTGTCCGCAGGGTTTTGTGCATAGCCGCAAAGGCAGCAGCACAGAAATAGCAGTAAAGACAGCCTTTTAGTTAAATTCACGAATATCGAAAAACAGAATTGACTAGAACCCGATTTACAATTCACTGACCTCGAAAAAGAGCGTTAACCCTTACAAGTTAAACAGTTTCATCTATTTAAAACGCAGTTGGTCTATTGCATCTTGAAGCGGTCGGCTGGCCGGATTAATTTTGACCATCAATTACTAATCCAGTCCTATTATGGAAAAGCTGATTGCTAATCAATCGCTTACAAATGAATGTTCAACTTCAAGATTCGTCTAACGCAATGCAAAATCGAAATAAATGGGGATGCCTTTTGCTATTGGTTGCAGGTGTCGCAATAAGCTGGGGTGTTTATGAATGCAAATATTATTACAGCAAATGGTCTGACTATCGGAACAGCCCCTGGGCATATAGTGAAGACGAAGACGCAAAACTGCTCGTCGGAAAGTGGGAAGGTTCCTTTTCAGATCCTGATAAAGTCCGGAAAAACATTACGCTCGAAGTGTTTGTGCCATTGACAGACGATGAGCGAGAGAACAAAGCAGGTAAACGCTGGAAACGCAGGGCTTTTTCCACGAGATACAACAACAATTTTGACGGCATTGCCACGGTTAACAGCAAATTGGGGACCGAAGAGTATAAGATTAGCGGTGCTGTGGAAAAGGATGATATGCACCAATTGCATTTCAGTTTCAGCCCGGTAGATGAGCGTAAGAAGGTAGTTCCAAACTTTACATTGCTGGGAGCAACGCAGGGAAAATGGGATAACGACCAACTGACTGTTACCTTTAATTTTGGTTACAACAAAGCCGATGGCGCCAGCTACTACAACAGCGCCGATCCCAGGCACGAGGTAAAGGTGACGGCGACGCTGAGACGAAAAAATAAATGATCAGTTGCCTTAATTCCCCGAAAGCGACTTAATGTATAAAATAACGGATTCAATTTCCGAGTCCGAAAGCACACCCACAAAGGACGGCATTTCTTCATTGTAGCCTTTTACGATCTTTTTGGATGGGGATAAAATGGATTCCCGTAGGTAACTTTCATCTGCTAAAACCTTGGTACCGTCGTCAAAAATCCGCTGGGATTTGTACAAATTCTTAAATGGCGGCCCGTACATACCATCTGTTTTGGTTCCTGGGGAATGACAGCCTGCGCAAGCCATTTTTTGAAATACCTCCTGCCCTCTTTCTATCGAAGCTACTTCTACTCTTGCGGGTTGTGCAGCCATTTCCGTTTTTTTTGCCGTTAAAAGCGCCAGGTCGACATTGTCAAAACCGTACTTTTTAAGGTTAATATCATCTGAACTGTTCACGGTAAAGTAAAAATGATCGTTCATTTTTTTTCCGTCTTTGGCCAATAAGCGATAAGCCACTTCCATTTGCATTACTTCGGTCATATCGGGAATTAGCAACAAAACTTTTTTCCCGTCTGCCGACACGTACGCCCCCGCAACAGGCATGATTTCTTCTCCTGTGCTTTTATCGAGCTTAAAGTGCCCTGAACCATATTCTTCGGTTCTGTTATAATTGTATCGTTTCACATCAAAACTTGCAAGATTGGTTGCTGCGGCTCTATCCAGCTCAGAATCAAACCCAAGGATAACGCCTTGTGTACCAGCCCGAAACTGATTGGGCATATAACTTGGTTTGCCTGTATATCTCAGCCGCATTAAGGAACTGATCCCAACCGAAGCCGATCCCCATAGATTAAAACCCGTCACATACAATTGTTCATCCGCCGGATTTATCGCGCCTTTTGAAGTGGGTGCCGGGTAGCTTGCATTTATATAGGATACCCCTCCCTGCATAATTTTGGAAGTACTGTCAATCAAAACACGGAATAACCCCGGCGTTCCGAAAGAAAAGTGGATCAGACTGCCGTTCAATGGCCCCATTTTATTTCCGGTAATCCAAGCCTGTCCCAGGCTAGACCGGTCGACACTGTGAGGGATCCACGTTAATGGCGGTGCTATCGGAGGGTTATCACTGCGGTGCGCCGTGGGAGGTACGCCATAGTAATCACCTTTTTTGATTACATAAATTGGTGTGGAAGGAACGAAATTTCCCTGCTGGTCGGTGGCGGTTAATGTGCCGTTTTCCGGATGCAAACCAAGATATGGCCCGCGCAAACCGGTGGCAATGACCTCAAATCTTCTGCCGTCCGGAGAAATTTTCAAAATGGTACCATTTTGATCTGAACCAGTCCTGAAACCCTTACCAACTGCCATCGACGTCATTCCAGGGCCGTTACTCAGGCTTCCGCCTTTGGCAACATAAAAACTTCCGTCAGGCGCATATACCAGGTCGGCTGCCCACTCGCGCGACTCTGCCGATTGGGGCATAATGTTAGAGAAGTTCTCATAATAATCCGCATTACCGTCCTGATTAAGGTCGTGCAACTTCACAATCCCCCCACGGTCAAACACGTAAATCGTGTCTCTCACCACCTCAATGCTCATTGGCTCATGCAAACCGGAAGCGAAACGCTTCCATTTTACATTTGCCAAATCTTTGGTAATGCCATCAACCGTCCACACATCTCCTTCGAAAGTCACAACCGCTGCCCTGCCATCTTTAAAAAACGCAATATCGGCCACACGAACATTGCGTTTCCACGGATTTGCGAGCGGTAACGTGAGCTGGTCTGTCACAAATGCCGCAGTATCCGGCGCGGTTACTCCTTTTGTAGTAATTGTCTCTTTCCAATGCGTAGGCCCGCCTTTCGCGAAGTCAGGTAATGCTGCGGGTTTTATACGGCACAGCTTTTCAAATGCTTTAATGGATTTCGTGGGCCCTTTCCAGATCAAAACCATTGCTTCGGATTGTTTGGACGAAGCTGGCACCTTAACCGTCAGATATTTACCATCTGTTACTTCTGGCTGCCAAGCACCTTTACCTGCAATACCTATCGCGGTGACCGAATCCTTATTTGCTCCCTGATAGACGTATGCAATTTTACCTTTTACCTCGCTGCTTGTGCCATTGCTGATTTCGGCTACTGTCATATATAAATCGCTGGCAATATGCTCTGCCCGTATTGTTCTCGTGAAAGCAACCTGCCCTTCGAATTTGGCAATGCCCGGTAATTCAAAAATCTTGCTATCTCCGACAGAATAAGACAGTATCGCCTGATTTCCATATACATACACACCGCTCCATCTTGCCTGTTCCGCCGGCAAAGCTTTCCATGTCTGGTCCAATGTGGTTTTACCATCTCTGAAAATAGGTTTACCGACGGTCCAGCCTGCGTAAGGCCCCGTCGCTATTTTCGCCTCACCGGTCAGCTTTGCAATGCCGTTATTTTTATTGAAAAAGTTCTTGTACGAGATTTGGGCCATTAGTACCATTGGCAAAAACTTACCTGTCCATGCTACCGACCATCTGAGCAGATCCGTGTCAAAGCAGGCATAGGCGCTATCACCTAATTGCAATGCAAGCGTACGGGCAGCTTGGTTGTCGGCTGGAAATGCCGTTCCCAGTTTGCGTGCATCGACGGACGTGGAAATGTATGGAAAGCCGGTTTCTACAAAGGGATTGAGGTTTGTGGAGTCCGGTTGATTGAAAATGTTCGCCTCGTAATGCGTGTAGCCAGTAAGCAGGAGAGTCGCCAGGGACAAGACCACAAATGAAACAACTCCCCATTTCCTGACCTGATTTTTAACAATTTGCGACATGTAATAACGGATTATAAGATCATGTCCAAAAGTCGCCGGACGTTTCAAACTTACTTGAAGATATCAGTTTAATTTCGGCCCCCGAACTCAAAACGTAAGCTGCTAAATCCTTCCAATTCGATTAAAATCAATATATTTGAGATAAACCACACTCCTATGTTTTCTTTTTCCGGGCTAAAAAACGAGCAGACATCCGTGTCCACAGAGATTCTGGCGGGTGTTTCGTCTTTTTTGGCAACCGCTTACATCATCGTGGTTAATCCGTCGATTTTAAGTCAGACCGGAATGCCATTTTCGGCAGTTTTAACAGCTACAATCCTGGTTTCGTTTTTTAGCAGCCTGATGATGGGGCTTTATGCCAATAACCCAATCCTCGTCGCTCCGGGAATGGGACTGAACGCGTTCTTCACCTATACGGCGGTTTTGAATGATAAATTGAGTTGGCAGGTTGCGTTAGGGACTGTGTTTTGGTCGGGCGTATTTTTTCTGCTGCTATCTGTTTTTAACATCCGGTCTTACATTGTAAAGGCAATTCCAAAACCCTTGCGCTATGCAATTGCGTCGGGTATTGGCCTTTTTATAACATTAATTGGTTTTGCAAATGCCAAATTCATTGTGGCGAGTCCGGCTACAATGGTCACTTTGGGAAATTTAAATGCGTCGACGCTGACGTTCATTGCAGGACTTTTAATCACTGTGGTTTTGCTGATCCGAAACATTAAGGGCAGCATTCTGATCGGCATTATGATAACCAGCCTTCTGGCCTGGCCGATTGGGCGATACTGGGGCGGCACTGAACCGGTGATCACGATCAGCAACCTGATTGCCATGCCGGATTTCAGCCTGATCTTTCAATTGGACCTGGTTAACTCCCTGAAATGGAGCCTGGCGCCGATTATCTTAGCATTTGTGTTTACTGATATGTTCGATAGCCTCTCCACATTTGTCGGTTTAGCAGAAGCATCCAATTTACTAGACGAAAATGGCGAGCCAAGAAATATGCGCAAGTCATTAATTGTTGACGCATTTTCAACTACCATAGCCGGATTGGCCGGAAGCAGCCCCGGAACTGCTTACATTGAATCGGCTGTGGGTATTGAACAAGGTGGAAAGACGGGATTAACTGCAATTGCCGGCGCTGTTCTTTTCCTCCCTTTTCTTTTTTTATCTCCATTATTAAGTGCAATACCCGCCATTGCAACCGCTCCCGCATTGATTCTGGTTGGTGTTTTTATGATGAAACCCGTGATTAAAATTGATTGGAACCAACTTCATGAAGCATTTCCTGCATTTCTGGCAATGGTATTGATTCCATTTACCTATTCAATCACCCAAGGCATTATCTGGGGATTTCTGAGTTGGACAGCTTTGCATGTCCTCACCGGAAGGGCCCATGAAATCAGCATCGCACTTATCATCATTGACCTATTCGCCATTCTAGCCCTGATTTTTTAAAACAACAATGAAAAAACTCCTCATCTCCCTCCTCCTTTCCTCCCTCCTCCTTTCCTCCCCATACGTTGTTGCAGCCCAAGACATCACAGGCGTACTGGGTGCTTTCCCACCTGAACTCGTTCTCTTGCAAAAGAAAATGGAAAACCCAAAAGATACCGTGATCAGCAATGTCCGTTTCACAAAAGGCAAGCTGAACGGACGGGCCGTTGTTCTGGCGCAAACCGGGGTTGGAAAAGTGAATGCTGCAATCACAACCACGCTAATGATCCAGCATTTCAAACCCCGAGAAATTGTTTTCTCAGGAATAGCGGGAGGCGTTGACCCCGCACTGTCTCCGGGTGATATTGTGATCGGAACGCAGGTCGGTTACCACGATTTTGGCGCATTGAGTGATGATGGCATGAAGTATTGGGCTACTAAAAACCCATTTACCCAAAAGGAAAATCCGGCATTTTTCAGCTGTGATTCCGCATTGGTGCAAAAAGCAATGGCTGTTTCAAAAGGATTAAAATTCACCAAAGTGAACCGCGACGAGGGGAACGTTGCCCCGGCAGTCAAAAAAGGCATTATTGTAACGGGTGACGTTTTTGTTTCTTCGGAAATCGTCACCAAACGTTTAATGAAGGATCTGAATGCGGCAGCCACCGAAATGGAAGGCGCCGCCATAGCCCAGGCTTGTTATCTGCAAAATGTACCGTTTCTGATTATCCGCAGTTTGAGCGATAAAGCCAATCATAAAGCGAAGGCTGACATGGATACTTTTTATGAGATTGCTGCGGAGAATGCGGCGACGCTGGTTATGGCTGTTGTTGGGGAGAAATAGGATTGATCGTTATTTTAAAAAACTACAATATATTTTACCTTTACAAAAAAACTCAAAACTCATACTATGGCACGCCCTATAAAAGAGACACCAGTACTACGAGGCAAAGCTGCTCTCAAATTCAATAACCAGCTTTTTAGCAACAGGACAAAAAAGGCTACGGCAGAGGAGTTTGCTGCTCTCAAAAACGATTCTGAATTTATTGCTTCATTTTCTAAAAAATAAGTAATAAATGATTGATGGCCTCACTAGGCTAACTGATGACTACGATTTTAAGTATTTCGATTGTGGAGACGAAGATCTTAACGATTTTTTCCTTAATGAGTCAAAAATTTATTTCCTTTTACAAAGCGAAAATCTAGCTACCCAGCGGTAAAGATCGGGCGGTTTGCGATCAACGAAAAATTCCAGAAGGACGGCTTTGGGAAGAAATTAATTAATTCGATCAAGTACTCGTTTTTTATTGGCAATAAAACCGGTTGCAGATTTATCATTGTAGATGCGTATCTGCAATCCGTTTCCTTCTATACAAGAAATGGATTCATTGAACTTCCTACCGAACATACTAATCGAAATAAAGACACCAAACTAATGTATTTTGACTTGGGAGTATTCAGTGAATAAATTTTCGTTTCAATTCTCCTATAAACGCTTCCTGATCAAACTTTTCTACCCGTCCGATTCTTTGTGCCTTAATTAGAGCCTGTCTCAATATTTTAAGTTTTTTACTTTCCAATGCATGTTTCTTGATCCACTTTACAATCGATAGGTTGTTTCAATTATGAACAAACATATTAAATTAGGCGGTCTAATTCCTTTTAATTTCATCTAGCCAATGATCACATTAAGACCCGCAACCCTCGACGATCTCGCCCTGCTCCAACACTGGGACGAGCAGCCGCATAGCATTGCGTCGGATCCGAATGACGACTGGGTATGGGAAACGGAATTGCCGAAAACGCCTGAATGGCGCGAACAGTTGATCGCTGAATTGGAAGGAAGGCCCATAGGCTTTATCCAGATTATAGACCCGGCCCTTGAAGAAACACATTATTGGGGCGATATTTCCAATAATCTGCGTGCTATTGATATCTGGATTGGCGAAAGCGAGGATTTGGGCAAAGGATATGGAACGATCATGATGCAACTCGCATTGGACCGCTGCTTTACTGACAAAGCCGTAACCGCTGTCATCATAGATCCTCTGGAGTCAAATTTCAGAGCGCGGAAGTTCTATGAAAAACTGGGATTCCGTTTTGTGGAAAACAGGATATTTGACCTGGATCATTGCGCGGTTTATCAAATAGACCGGGAGTATTGGAAAGGCATTGAATAACAGGGAAATAACAGTAGAGTTTAATAATAAAAAATTGATTTGAACAGGTAAGAACGATACGCAAACCTTCTTTTCACTAACTTGGAGCAGACACGAATCACTAAACTAAACGGATATGAAAAAAATGTATTTTGGGCTGGCTGTACTCTGCGCGGGAGTGGCGTTGCTGGCAAATACGAACCGGTTTGCGGAAGCCAAATACGGCTTTAAAGTGGGTACACCTGAGATAAAGTCAATCAGCGCGCTGACTTTCGGTCCGGATGGCGTACTGTTTATCGGTGACTCGAAAAGCGGGATGGTTTTTGCGATGGATACCAAAGATGCAGCTGCAAATAGTTCAGCGGCTGCGGTTGAAATCAAGAACATTGACCAAAAAATCGCTGCGCTGCTCGGAACGACAGCAGAAAACATTATGATCCAGGACGTTGCGGTGAATCCGGTTTCAAAAACGATTTACTGTGCTGTTCAAAGCGGTGACGGAACGCCTGTTTTATTTAAAATAATGGGTGACAAAATTGAGGCGGTAAACACCAAGAATGTTCCCTTTTCAAGTCTGGCGCTGAACAATGTTCCTTCTGAAGACGCAAAAGACCAGCGTGGAAATAAAATCCGCGTCTCGGCCATTTCGGATATTGGTTTTGCAGATGGGAAAGTGCTGGTAAGCGGGCTTTCGGGACAGCAATTCAATTCCACCTTCCGCAGCATTCCTTTTCCTTTTTCGGATAAGCAAGATGCGGCTACGTTGGAAATTTATCATGCGGCGCATGGAAAATACGAAACACTCGCGCCCATCAAGACATTCACCACCGCTGACATCAATGGCAAAAAGTATCTGGTAGCCAGCTATACCTGCACGCCGCTTGTACTTTTCCCAATGGATGAATTAAAACCAGGTACGCACGTAAAAGGCAGAACGGTAGCCGAGATGGGCAGCGGAAATCAGCCGATTGATATGGTCACTGTCAAAAAAGGCAATGAATCCTTCCTAATGATGGCGAATTCGGCCAGACCTGTATTTAAAGTAAAATACAAAAGCATAGAGGCATATCAGGGCTCGCTGACCACTCCGGTAGAGGAAAGTTTCGCCACAGCAGGTGTCGATTTCGTATCCCTGCCAGTCACCAATGTAATCCAGATGGATAAATTGGACGATTCTCGGATGATTTTGCTGCAACGCAGATCAAATGGCAGTCTTGATCTTTGGACTTCGAGTGAACGCTATCTTTAAGAAATTGAATGTTATAAGGGTCAGGTTGCACGTCATGTGTAGCCTGACTTTTTTTGTCATTGTCCTGCTCATTTCTTGCTCTACTAATCAGGAGACGGCAAAAGCGACCATTGTCTGGAAGGATAGAAAGGCAGTTTCGGTTTCAATTGCCAATAATATCGGCCGATCACCTGAAAATATCTTTATCCGCCTGCAAGGCACGAGCGGTTCCGATTTCCCCGCCTCGATTCTCGGAGAAGCCAGCATTGAAAACAATGTGATTATGTTTACCCCACTCATTCCATTCACGCGGGGAATGCATTATGAGATATTTTCTGGCAAAGAAAGCATTGTGACATTTACAGTACCAAAACCCGAAGCCTCCGAAGCGCCGAAAATCCTGGCCATCTATCCAACGCAGGATACATTGCCCGAAAACCTGCTCAAAATCTATCTGCAATTTTCTCAGCCCATGCAGGAAGGAAAGTCGGCCGAATATGTTGTTTTGCTGAAAATTGATGCGGATACCGTTAAAGGCGCATTCCTTGATCTTCAACCAGAACTTTGGAATGAGGATCGGACGCAATTAACATTGTGGGTGGACCCTGGCAGGATCAAACGCGATTTACAGCCCAATAAACGGCTGGGCGCTCCGATGCAGAAAAGCCAGGGTTACAGGATTATGATTTCTCAAAAATGGAAAGATGGACAGGGCGCGTCATTGGATCAAACTTATAGTAAGTCATTTATTACTGTGGGCCGCGACAGTCTCTCACCAATGCCGAAATCCTGGAAAATAACGGTACCCAAATCCTTAACCCCTGCGGCATTGCTGGTTGATTTTGAGGAACCGCTGGACCACGGACTTTTGGATGAGGTATTGCAAGTTACCAATGAAAAAGGCAAATCGACGCCTGGAAAATGGCAGTTCAGAAATGAGGAGAAAACGGGTTTATTCGTTCCAACAGAAAGCTGGAAGTCTGGCACTTACGATCTGATCGTGGATACACGGCTCGAAGATCTTGCTTCCAATAACGTCAACCGTCCTTTTGACAGAGACATCACAAAAAGCGAAAAACGGGAAAAGAATCAGGATTTCGTAAAGATCCTTTTCCAAATTAAATAGCGTTATTACACGCCCTTGTTTTTGTCGAGCAACTTGCTGTTAACAACCTGCTCAATAACCTGTTCCCGGTAATTCCTGCTGATGGGTACTACCTGGGAAAGGATAAATATTTCATTACCCTCAATACCCTCGATCTTACTAATGGATACAATGTAGGATTTATGGACGCGGATAAAATTCCGGCTGCTCAGGCTTTGCTCCAAGTTTTTGAGATTCAGCAGCGTAATGTATTTTCCCTTCAACGTATATATAGTCACGTAATTCTGCATGCCTTCAATAAAAAGAATGTCTTCAAAAAAGATTTTTTCGTACTTGCTGCCGCATTTGATGAAAAAGTAGTTCTCAACAATCTCGCCTTTGACTTCCGTAGAATGGGATCTGGTCAGAAGACGATGGTAGTCTTTGGCTTTATTGGCGGATTTATAAAACCGGTCGAATGTGATCGGTTTCAATAAATAGTCGAGCACATTCAGCTGAAAACCTTCTAATGCATAACTCGGATACGCTGTCGTTATGATCACCATCGGCGGTTTCTGTACGATTTTCAAAAAGTCTATCCCGTTCATTTTTGGCATTTGAATATCTAGAAAAATCAGGTCGACCTGGGTTTTGTCCATCATCGTCATCAGCTCCAATGGATTTTCACAGGTACCAGTCAATTGCAGAAAATCCACCTCGCGGACATAATCTGCAAGCCCTTCCCTCGCCAGAGGCTCGTCGTCGATAATGGCACATCTAATCATCTATTTGGTTCATTTTAAGCAATTTGCGCCGTCGGCGTTAACATTACAATTTCCAGTATCACGTTAAATTGCACTTCAAAACTTCCTGGTTTATCTATGATATCCAATTCATATTTTCCCGGATAAATAAGATCCAATCTTCTGCGCACATTTTTCAAACCGATACCACCATAGTTCACAACATCATTTCCGTTGTCGTGTGAAGTACTGTTTGCGATAAAAAAGCCGAGTTTTTCGTTCTCAACTGCTAGTTTGATCTCGATCCAGTTTGCCTCGTTGCTATGCTTGGAAACATGTTTGAAAGCATTTTCCAGAAATGTCATCAGGACGAAAGGTGCGATTCCCAGGTGTTCTGTTCCCAGCTTTGCAAATTCGAAATTCACCTGAAGGTTATCGTTCTGGCGAAGCTTTTCCAGCTCAATAAAGTTTTCAAGATAAGTAATCTCTTTACTAAGCGGGATTTCATGGTCGTTACACTCATACAATTGGTGACGGAGTAACTCGGAGAATTTCGCCAGCGAAGCTGAGGCCATATCCGGGTTTTTATGGATCAGAAAAAATATGGAATTGATGCTATTAAAGAGAAAGTGTGGGTTGAACTGGTATTTGAGAAAATTTAACTCCGTTTCCAACTTTTCCTTTTCCAAGTCTTGTTGTCTTCTTTGGGTTTGAAGCCAGTTTTTGGTCAGCTTAATGCTCATGGCCAGGGTAATCACGGCTATTGTGGAAGAAAGTGGCCCTCCTACCACCATGTGGATCACATCATAATTTCCTTTTCCATATAATTCTTCCAAAGTCATGCCCGCCATGTATGCGCCCATGTGATAGCCCGGCACGATCAGCGAGGCGGTGACGGCGATAGTTACCAGCAGGCAGGCCATGTATGTCGCAAAATGGCCTTTTTCAAGAAACTTCGGAATGAGGTAATATAGGTTGAAATAGACGGCGAGTGTCTGAAAAACCAGATAGAAAATAAATTTTGAAGCCAGGGGTGTGAACAGAATGTTATTGGCGGCTGTCAGCGGATTTCCCATTGCCACCACCCACCAGAGGTAATTATAGCCAATCCAAAACGGAATGTGGTACAGCTTGTATTTCTGAAACCATTCCCAGTGGACAGACGGCGCTTTGGACTGTGGCTTACTTGAAGCTAAACTGTTCATTTGCAATTGGATAAATATCCATACAAGTTACACGAACTGTCCGAAATTTCATTTTCCGTTACACCAATTCCACTTATTAATTGACCACCCACTTTCCTGGCTATACGACTGGTGGGATCAAACCAGAATAATTCCCGTGGGTGCAGCGCTTTTTTTAGTTTCTTCCGGGTATTGGAGTTTGAGTTTTTTGCCTTGTGCATCGGCTTCTTCCAGGAGTTCGAAGGTTTTGCGTTCGCCAACCATCAACAGCGCCTGAAACAAAACACCTGCATAAGCGCTTTCCTTAGAACCCGGCCCTTTTTGCTTCGCGAGATCGTTGTAGTGACCAAAAAGGTCTTTCCCTTTTCCCATGATTGCTGTCGTAAATCTTAAACCATTTCAGTAAGAAAGTATCGCTCGTTGAAGACCTACTTATAAATTCATTGGGGTCAATGCCGGGTTGGTGCGTTGTTGACCGGACTTATATTGCCATTTTCAGCACGTTTAAGGGATCTTAAATTCAGTTCCTTTTTCATGTTTATGAAAGTTTCGATCGGGCCCTGGCTTGCAAACATATTAACAACATGCGCGGGTATCGCGCCACCCGGATCCACCTGCAGAACATATTCTACCTTTGCCTTTTTTGCTGAAATGGGCTGAATTTTCCATAACCCAATTGAATGATCAACACGGACAATTCCTTTCTTCTTGGCAACCCATCCCGGAACGGCGGGCGCATCCACCGTGACAATTTTGGTAACCGGATCTTCTGAAACTTTGATGTGAGCAACAAAATCCCGGTTATCAAGCGGCCACGGAAGGCTTACTTCAGTATAGTAGTACAGTTCATTTTCCGAAACTTTGCGAATTAATTCACAAGATTTGGTATGACAAACCCACCTTTTTGCAGCTGCAACATCCATAATCAGTTCAACGACTTCCAATGCACTTGCATCAAGAATCATCTCTGCTTTTAGTGCCTTAATTTTAGAATTAGAAACAGGTCGATTATAAACTTTAATATTTTCTTTGCCGGCGACGTATTTCCAATTTTCTTGTTGCAAGACCTTTTGCCCCGCAACAGGAAAATTAAGAATGGAAATCGTTATCACAACGCGTATTAAGTTTTTCACAGCAATCAAAAAATTGTCAATTAAATTCTCATTCGAAACCCAATTTACCAGAAAATTATCTGCCCTGTTCAGTTTGATACAAACCCTGTTCCAACTGACGAACGCACCTTGACAAAATTGAACGCAATACGTTATACGCGCTACAATTTGCATGCACTTTCAAATAAAGATCGTTCTTTTAACAATGACAATTGAGAAAGCCGTCTCCCTTTTTATCCGCCAAAATAGGCTCCAACTGATACCCGAAGCGTTCTGGCCAGCGGGCTCCCCTGAGTTACAGGAAACAAATATGCAAAGTCGGCCGTGTAGTTCTTTAAAATGCGCACACCTGCGCCTGCTGTCACGAATTTTCGATCGCCCTTTCTTTTATCTTCCCCATAATACCCTCCCCGCAAAGCAACCATGTCTTTATACCAGTATTCCGCCCCCATGGCCAGGGCAATTTCTTGTATCTCTTCCTTGAATCCGCCGGGAGCGTCTGAAAACGAGTGTAAGACACCCTGCCATGATGATTGTAGGTTTGGATTTTGAATGTTGTTTGGGGTGGGCACCGTCAGCTTGCTCAGGTCTGCAATTACATTTAACCGATGCTTTCCGCTGGCTGTGTACGAAATGCTGCCGCCCACTTTCAAAGTGGTTGGCAAAAAATATTCGCCACCCGCACCGAAATCTATTTTCCCGCCAAGATTGGATAAGATTGCGCCCAATGACCAGTTAAAATCTTCCCCCGAATCCCCGCTTCTAACTTGTTTATGATAATAAGCACTGAGGTCAGCCGCCGCAGCATGTCCCGGTTTCAAAGCGATCATATTTATAACACCGGTACCAATGTTTGAAGAAATATATTTTAAAGTAAACCCCATCGAAAAATTCTGTCCTAAGTGTCTGGAATACATCCCACTGACGGCTATATCGGAGCCATTTTTAGAATTACCGGTTGCATAAAAAATTTTAGAATTAAAATATTTGACTGATGCGCCTATCGCCTGTTTTTCGCCTAACTTCTTGTACGCACTGGCATATCCAAGCCACATATCCTCTACCAAAGAGCTTAACCAAGGCGTATAAGAAGCGGCTGCACCGAAATCCCTTTCAGCGAATGCAAGTTTTGCAGGATTCCAATATGTCGCATTCGCATCGGCGTTTAAGGCCACACCTGCTTCTCCCAGAGCCGCGCTTCTTGCATCAGGCGTAAAATTTAAACTAGATGGTTCCCCGTTTGGAATCCTGGACCCGCCATACTGCGCAAATGCATTGACACAAGCAAGCGCTAAAAAGCAGACAAACAAAGGAGTTGCTTTCATTGAATGTAAGGATTAAGTTGAAGGTTTTATAACAGCGGTTACAAAAGCAGGAACGTGGCCTGACATTGGATTATTATTGAAATTTAAAGTTTTAATACTTCACCTGTTCGTTCGTATAATAAGTCGTTTTTCCCCCAACTTGCTTGGTTAAAATCTCTTCCCCAGTCGGGCTGGTTTTGCGTTTGTGATTGTGTACTGCCATGAAATCGCGAATCTCGCCGCTGATAATGTCGGGATGCGTCTCTTTGATTTTTTTGATTGAATCGTGGATAACGGTTGTAATCACTTTCGCCAATTGATGTACTTGCCGTTTTGGAATATGCATAGCGACGGAATCGGGGGCGATTCTGGCTTCCCAGAGGATTTCATCAACATAAGCATTGCCTATTCCTCCAATCACTTTTGGATCTGTCAGAACTGTTTTGATCGCCGCCTTCTTCTTTTGCAATTGCCCTTCCAGCCATTCAGCAGTCATTTCCTTTGAAAGTGCGTCTACGACATTATTCTCTTTCGGATTAAGGGTAACATTGGCCACCTTTTGGTAATCACTCAAAACCAACGGTTTAACACCCTCAAAAATGAATGCGATAATGAACTTTTCAGGCACATCGTCTGGCATACTCAACTGTCCATGAAGCATTAAATGCATCGAGACAACGTCATTTTCACCAAAATTAAAATAGAGTTCTTTTGCATGTCGCGAGATATCCTTCAATGTCTTTTCCGAAATACTATCGTTAAATTCCTTCTCAGAAGATTTTATTTTGGTGTCTTTCCCAATCACAACTTTTTCCAATTTCTTGTTTTTATAAACCTTTTTGAGATTGTCTTTGAAGACTTCCAAATCACATATTTCCGGCATGGCTGAGCTGTTTAGTGAGTAGGATAACTGCAAAATAACTATACCAAAAAACCAACGCCAACCTGAGCACAGGTTGGCGTTGGTAGAGATATTACTTTTTATTTGGAAACCAAGATTTTATAGCTGCTGGCTGTGCCGTTTGTTTTAGACATTTTTACCACATATGTCCCCGAACTCAGGTGTTTCACATTAATGGTCCGGGTAGGTACCTTTCCCGACTTGTAAACTTCCAAACCTGTTAAATCATAGATATGAATTTTGGAAATCTGATCTAAATCAGCTGTCTTGATTTGAATCTCATCCCTAACCGGGTTTGGATAAATTACAATGTCTGACTTGGTTTCAGAATTTTCGTTCAACCCAAAATAAGAGGGCGCTGCCTGGTCACAGGGCCTCTTGGTCACTTTTACAAATGAAGTGGAATTAGCAGTATTGTAGCAATCATTCCCTACATCATAATAGAATGCGTAATAGGTGCTGATCAAAACTGAGGCATGCGCCGGATCCGCAACCGGCAATCCGGAATGGGTGGGATTGGTATACCACAAAAGAGTTGCGCCTGCTGGGAGGGCACCAGTAAATGCATTGTTGAGATTCACTGTTGTTGTAACAGGGCACTCGTTAATTATAGCACTTTTGCTAAGTATAACCTGACCATCGCTGGGAAGCGCTGGATTAATGCTAACTGTAACTTTCGCCGTGCTGAGGTTTGTATTGTAGCAAGTACCGTTATAAAAGAAAGCATAGTAATCACCAGGCGTATTTATAATTCCTGGAAACCACAAGACCCCTCCGGAATGAGTGTTATTTGTGAACCAATGCAACGTCCATCCTTGAGGTACAACGCCGGTAAATGCGTCATTAAGATTGGCATACGGCTGAAAGCATTTGTTATATACGCTGGTCTTGCTTAATGGTACCTGCGGATTGACTCCACACACAACCTTTATCGCACCTGGGTTAATATTAAGGTTTACAATTGAACCCTTCGCAGTTTGTCCTAATGCTCGAAAACCTAGAATTGCCGTAGTGCTTTTTGCCGTTAAAGTAAACACGTTGGAAAGCCACTTCGAACGATCCGCAATTGTAAACTGGTGCTGTTTGCTGACGCTGGCAATGTTATTCCATCCCTGAGCAGTACTATTAAAAATACCAATTTCACCAGTATATGCCCAATCCGTATTAGAAGCTCCAATTTTCGCAGCCGCAGACATCATATCATACTTAATTTCGTATGTGAATCCTGGTGCGAGCCCAGTGAGTGTAACAAATGCGCCTGAAATGTCACTATTTTTCGAATACAAGCTTAAAAAAGTCGTGTTCACCTGACCGGGAGCACCAGGCAACGGATTGCTAGTCCAAACCTGGGCAGCATTTCCCTGATAGTTCGTTTTATTCGATGTCGACGCAGTAGGACCCGTCCAGGAGGCAGGAGGATTTGGCGAAGCAGCCCCTCCGCCGGTCGGCGGAATAGTTTGGGCAGTTAATACAGCAAAGCTGAAAAGCCAGATAAATGATGCTAATAAAGTAATTCTTTTCATACTCAATTGGTGTGTTAAAAAATGAATGTTCATTTGTGATTGATTGCACAAATGTGATTTTTAACATTCAAACTTTGATTCGCAATTGAGTTAACGTAAAGCACTCATTTATTCATTGGTATGATAATAACTCCCTAAAAATCAGCTGATAATAAAGTTCTATTGAAGGTTTGCAAGTAGTTCGTTGCCATATTCTTTAACTAAAAGGATAGCCTCTGACGTCTTACATTTATTACAAATTCAGCTAACATTACGCTCCTACACAACTAGCTGCATCACCTCCTACCACCGATCCAACCCCAGCAACTTCCTTCCCAGATCCGACAACTCCGCCGTCTCATATTTTATCTTCTCCCAATTTCTGGGATCGCCGGGAAACGCATAACCTTCCGGGGCCTCGCGGTTTTTCCAAGAATTGATCCGCCACTGACGCAGCGCTTCATAGTCCTCCTGGGCAGGCATCATTGCAATGTATTGCGCCAGGCGTACTTTATTCTCGCTCCGATTAGCCCGGATACCATGCGGCTGTGCGCTATTGAAAATCAGTAAATCACCCGCATTCATTTTCACCTTAACCAATTCAAAGCCAGTGGTATCCGGCTGGAAATGGTTGCGATCTTCGGGCTGCGTCAGTTTCCAGGTATCATAAGTCCTGAAAAGCTCAGGAATGCATTGGAAACCTCCCATATTTTCATCATCCTGATCGGCCAGCGCCAGTACGCCCTGTACATTTTGCGGCTTCGTTTCCGGATCATAATCCCAATGGATAAAGCCTTTATAGTCGAATCCAGGCCGCAAAGGCAGGTTGAGATTGGCACGGTCAATCGTCACCCATAGCTTTTCCGTTCCCCAAATATCCGTGAAAGCCTCATGCACCTTAGGAAACTGGCGGTTATCCCAGAGATTTTGATGATTATAGACCTCTACCATGCCCGTATTAGTCAATTCCTTCATTTTCATTTCGGCGCGGGGCGGCGTATACCACGTTTCGGGATCGTTTGGATCTTTTTCTTCAAACTCCCAGAGGAAATCGGCCGTTTTCTTAACCTGCTCTTTCGGCACCGCATCCTTTATAACGATGTACCCATTTGTAATCCAGAAATTCCAATCCGCCTCACTTAGCAAACGCAGGGGTTTTCCATTGCTTCTATCATTCAATTTTACATTACTAGATTTTGCAGTCGAAGGATTTCCCGGAATATCCTGATGCGCATTGGCGGGTGCCATGGTGTGATGCTCCATATTTAATAATATTTTTTCGTGAATTAGTAGAACAAAGTTATCCAATCGAATTCGTCCACAAAGTGCGTTGACAAAATCCTTACTACCCCAAAAAACGTTGACCTCAAATAATCGCCATTTCCAGCTAAAATTCCCACAATTTGCCCGGTCTCAACCTATTATCGAAAATATTATAGATATTTTTAAGATCATTTATTTGATATTTAAAATACCAATTACTATTTTTACAAAGTAATTACACTTCATCAATAATGATACTATGAAACGGGTTCACATCAACAACAACCACTGGAATACGCTGGTTAACATCCGGCATCACATGTATGAATATCTGCTGGTACTTTCGTGCGATAAGGTCACGGAAGCGCTGATTCACAACGTAAAGCGATATTTTGAAGAGAACTACGGTTGCCACTACGCTGCCAATCTGATACCACATCTTACGCTTTTCAAATGCACGATCCATGAGAGCAAAGTCGATCGGATCATTCAGGGATTTTCAAAAGTTGCCAGGCATATGTCGCCTCTTCAGATCGCACTGACACAATTCAACAAATATGAAAACGGTACATTTTATGTTGATTTGGAGTCCGATGCATCTGAGGAAGTGCTTGAATTTGTGAAAAAGCTGAGAAATGAAGTCGGAAACCACGTAAAACAATGGGCGCCAGCAGAATATCATTTTTGTGATGATCCACATATCACCGTTGCGAGAAATATGACTGCTCCGCAAACCGAAAGCGCGGTAATGGATTGGCTATATCGCGAATTTCAAGCATCATTCGAGGCTAGTGAAATAAAGTTAATGAGAAGATCGCTGATCAATGGTGCTAAATATGAGACTGTTGCAAGGTTTCCACTACTGGGAATGCCGGAAGGGCAGTATATGCAGGCTTCGTTGTTTTGAAGTAAGTGATTAAATATCTTTCGTATTAGCCAGGGCTGCTAAGAAGTTAGTCGTAGTCTTCCGACTACGACTCCGCGTGCAGCGGTCTGAAGACCGCTGCACGCAGCAAAACAATTAATAATTTCAAAATAAAAGTGATCGTAATTATTCGTCAACACATACTATAAGTGAGATATCTTATTCCATTCGACCAAGGTGAATTTCCAGTAAACAAATTAGGATTAATAAATGCAGATGAAATTGCAGTTGTGGAGTTTGAAGGCTTTCTCAAAGCCGAACTAATGTTGACGGAACAACTGAGCAGAAAGACTAAATTCGATTGCAGGTATCTTCTTAACATCCATAGCTTGGCAATGAGCGACTTGTATGATTTTGCCGGTAAATGGAGAAATGTTAATCTTTCAAAAGGAGGATTTCTATTTGCCTCTGCACAATTCTTGCCACAGATTATGCACGAATTTGAAAAGGCATTTTTGAAAACATTTTCAATAAAGTTTACCAGTATTTCCGAGTTAATCGAACATGTTGCCCGATCTCACGCTGAATTATTATTCATTCACCCATTTCGAGAAGGAAACGGTCGCACATCTCGCGTTTTAGCAAATCTAATGTTTAGGAAACATGGGTCGGATATACCAGATTGGACGCAGCTAGATCAAAATAAATTTCAGGAATATGTAAGAGCTGTTCAACAGGTAGCACATAAAAACTATGAGCCAATGATTAGCCTTATGAACCAACTTTTTTGATTTCACAAAGCACTTTTTTGAGCGATTTTTGTGCATTCTTTTCCGAAATAACTACTCCTTCAATACGCGCTGAAGCGATGGCGCCTTTCAAAATGGAATCTTGTATTGATTGTGGAGACGTTGAGTGATATGGTTTTCTCATGACAATTTTTTTTGCTGATGATTTAAATTTACGGTTTATAAAGTGCTGAACAAAATTTCTGTGCCATAGTTCAGTCTATTTTACTACGACTGGTCAAAAGCAGCATGTGCGGTCTAGTCATCTCTCGAAACCGTTAAATAAATGAAAAATCCCACATTCACATCCCATAAAATATTCACTACCAGAGCGATAACCCGTAGACATTTTCCAAACTTTACCGCCTGATCGTTCTTCTTGGTTATCCAAAACATACACCGTACGTGTACGATGCTCAATTCAAAAGAGGTGCGATGCATCGACAATGTTTATTTGTCGGTATTTTGCGCCTTAGATTGCTACGTATACCGATGAACGGCTGTGGCTATCGTAATTGTTTGAACACAATTGCCTCTTTTGGGTTGAGCAACGGAAAGTGCGGCACCGTTTTTTGCCGGGCCAAATCATCAACCACTTCACGGTCATGTCCAGCAAACAACGCAAAACTACATTCCCTCAAATGGCCGAAGAACTCATCAAAGACGTAATCAGCACCGGTGTAGATCCACTCACGCTAGAACGCCAGCACGTGGATATGTACATCCATTACCTTAATCCAACTAACGAAAGTGGCGCGGTTTCAGTAGCCCACGCTCAGGAAGTGATTTATAATGACGAGATTGTTACCAGGTTGCTGCGCGGGATTGAGCCATCTTTCCCTTTTACCCGAAATTGATTACATTTAATATTGACATTTCGCGGGCAACCGACTCCAAAAAACACTCAACCACTTACTCATGAAATTAAAACTTCTATTCACCCCTTTCCTTCTTGCGGCGGCTTGTTTGCAATCGCAGGCCCAATCCTTCAACAACTTCCCTGTTACTACCCAAAAACCGCCGCTTCATGGAAAACATTGGATGGGCATCACGGGAAAACCATTGGCGGCAACTGCCGGGGCGATGATTTTCAGCAAGGGTGGAAATGCGATCGATGCTTCATGCGCAATGCTGGCAGCGACTTGTACCATGTGGGATGTGCTAAGCTGGGGTGGTGAAACGCAGGCTTTGATCTATAACCCAAAAACTAAAAAGGTGATCGCCATCAATGCAATGGGTGTGGCGCCGACCGGGGCTACTCCCGAATTTTATAAAGGAAAAGGCATGAAATATCCCCCGGAATATGGCCCTCTGGCGGCAACAACGCCGGGAACGCCAGGCGGATTAATGACCATGCTGGCGGAGTATGGTACCATGAGTTTGAAAGAAGTTCTAGCCCCAGCCATGCAAATGGCGGAAGGTTATCCGATTGAAGGCCAGACTGCCAATGCAATCGAACGCGACAAAGTTGAAATCAAAAAGTGGCCATACTCATCCAAAGTGTTCCTGCCGCATTTGGGACAGAAAAGAGAGGCGCCTGACGCAGGTGAAATGTTTGTTCAAAAAGACTTGCTGGCCACTTTACAAAAGCTGGTTGATACGGAACAACAAACATTGAAAAAAGGAAAAACCAGAAAAGAGGCTATTTACGCAGCATATGACCGGTTTTATAAAGGTGATATTGCCAAAGAAATCGCGCGCGGCACGCAGGAACAAGGCGGACTGATCACGGAACAGGATTTGGCGAATTGGAAAGTGAAAATTGAGGAACCGTTGATGACTACATATAAAGGCATTGAAGTATATAAAATGCAGCAATGGACGCAGGGCCCTGTAATGCTACAGGCGCTGAACATGCTCGAAAATTTCGATCTGAAAGGCATGGGGTATAACTCTTCCCGTTATGTACACACGTTGTACCAGATTATGAATCTCGCCTTTGCGGACCGCGACTTTTATTACGGTGATCCGGCATTTGCGCCAGAAGAACCGATGAAAGGTTTATTGTCGAAGGAATATGCCAAAGAGCGCATCAAATTGATAGACTTGGAGAAGAATGATGCCAATGTAATGCCAGGTGACCCCTACCCATTCGAAGGCAAAAAGAACCCTTATCTCGACCAAATCAAAACCTGGGGGAACTTTCATGCATCAACCAATCGCAATGAAAACGGCCCAAGTGAGCAGTTTATGAAGGAATTCACGGCAGGTACCACGTCGGTGGAAGCTGCGGACGAAGAAGGCTGGGTGGTGAGCATTACGCCAAGCGGAGGCTGGGTACCTGCGTGTATTGCAGGAAATACGGGTGTTGGGCTCAGTCAGCGCATGCAGTCGTTTGTGTTGGACGCGAAGGAAAATCCATTCAATGTGGTTGAACCGGGCAAACGGCCGAGGGTTACCCTTACACCTAGTCTTGCGATGAAGGATGGGAAACCGTTTCTCTCTTTTGCCAAACAGGCGGGTGACGAGCAGGATCAATTGCTGCTGCAATTCTTTTTGAATATTGTGGAATTTGGAATGACAGTGCAGGAATCGACGGAAGCTCCAAGTTTCAAAACGCTTCAAATGTATGGCAGCTTCGGGGAGCACGAAAAAATACCGGGCGGACTCATTCTCAATCAGGCAATGCCCGATTGGACCAGAAAAGAACTTTCTCAAAAGAGTTACAAGCTAAGTTACCAACATAGGACAAGCGGCCCGATCAATGCCATTTATTTTGATTGGCAACACGGCACGTTCTGGGGCGGATCCAGTAACCATGGTGAAGATTATGGATTTGGCTGGTAGATTGTCCTGACCATTCCATAAGCAGTACCAAAATTAAACTGCTGGTAAAAAGGCTTCAAATTTTCCCCGGTAAAAAGACCGACCATCGCTTTATCGGGGGCATTTTCGTTCAGCCAGCGGGAAATTTCCTGCATCATAGCAGTCCCTACTCTTTTGCCCTGCCAATCAGGATGCACCATGACGTCTTTGACATAATAAAAGCTAAATCCATCGCCAAATAGCAAGGCGCAGCCAATTGCTTCACCATTCTCAGCGTTTTCCGCAACCACTGCATATTGCATCAGATCCAATTGCTTTTGTAATATGTCATCTGATAAAGGGTTGGCCCACCCAACAGCCGCAAAAAGATTTCGGTATTCAACCGGCGTAGGTCGACGACCTAATATTTTCACCGAGTCTGGCAGGGTTTCGGACTTACTTTCTTTTCCCGAAGCTGGCGCGGCAAATGCGATGTAGTAGCCATTTAGGTCTTTGATCATATATTCGTCGAAACCGTAAGGCTGGCGTGCAAGCGGCATTACCACATTCGCTCCCTTTTCCTGATGCATCGCATAAAGCTGCTGAATATGGCTAACCCGCATCCAAATGGATTCTCCATGTGATTTTCCATTACTTTCAGGATTATCTGAAAACTGAATAAATGCGCCGTGCCAGGAAACACCCCCGTGAGTCGGGGGATCGCCCCAGGTCCATTGGTTTGGAAAACCTAACGTTTCCTGCCAGTACTTTACAGTCTCCGCCACATTACCTACCTGCAACATGGGTTCTGCGTGGGAAAAAATCGGTTCTATCATCTTTTTAATTTTTTTTTCGCAGACTTGGCAAGTCTTTAAGACTTACCAAGTCTCGCGACTATTTCGTTATATCCCCTGCGTTTTGCCCAGGAAATCGGCAGCGCCCAGGGTTTGTCGGCAGGTAAGTTTGGATTTGCTCCCTTTTCCAGAAGGAATTCAATCATTTCCATGCGTCCGGATTTGGCGGCCCAACCAAGCGGTGTTGAGCAAATTTCATTGTCTATAACATCAATTTCGCCACCTTTTTCAAGAAAGAGTTTTGCGCTTACAATATCCCCCCGAGACGCAAAACGATGCAAAGGTCTTATTTCCAGCCAATTTGAAAAGTTCGGATTCATGCCATGTTCAAAGAGCAACTCGGCTAATTCCAAAGACTTTATGGGATCAGCGCCACCCTGACTCGCAACCCCTACCCCAATCCTTTTGGGAAGATCGGGCTTATATTTAAGCATTAACCTGACGAAACTCTCCTGTCCCTCACTTGCAGCATCTTCCAAGGCTACCGGATCATCGGCGAGAGCAGGATTCGCTTTGAAAACGGCCGCAGCTGTCTGGATATCCCCATAATATGCAAGCAGGTTAACCGCTCGGGCGGCTCCGTGAGAACATAGCAATTCAATCATTCCTTCATCTTTCTGCCTGATTGCCGCACTTAAAGTGTCGGCCGAACTTTCCACAGGCACATTAGGATGCGCACCATGCGCAAGCAGCAATTTTACAATTTCCATTTGTCCGTGCACCACCGCAGAATGCAATACATGACCCATCGGCGCTATGCCTTCCTCGGGTAAATTGGGATCAGCCCCATTTTCGAGCAGCAGTTTCACTATATCAATATGACCCGCCATCGCTGCATTTTTGAGCGGCGCACCAGCTCCGGGGTAATAGCCACCATACTGGGAAAGCCGGTTTACAATGGATGCATCCTCGGTCAGCAATTCTTTTACCCTTGTTTTATCCCCTTTTAAACAAGCCATACACATATTGATGTAAGCTCCCTTTGATCTCAGGTGCAGATAAATGTCGTTGGGTTTCAAGGTTACACTATCAGGAACGTCGCGCCAGCCGCGATAATGATAGTCGCCATTCGTGAGTTGGATGGGGCGGGCACCGTCCGGCCGTTTCTCGTCGATATTTGCCCCGTAAGACAGCACGAGATCGATCATTTCGATATTGCGTGTCATCACCGCCCAATGCATCGGTTTGTTTCCGCGGTCGTCAACCGCATTGATATTCTCTAAACGTAAATCCAGCATTTCCCTAACTGCATGCGCGTTTCGCTCGCGGATTAATCGGCCCATTTCCTCCCCTATCGGAGAACCTTTTTCTTTTTGTAGTACTTTTTCCAAAAGCCCCTGCATTTCAACATAACCCCGATCCCTGGCAATTTGCAATAATGTGTCACTGGTGCCTGATTCGATTGGATTCGCACCTTTTTCCAGGAAGTAAGCAACTGTTTGTAACTGATTTTCTTGTACCGCAAAGGATATTGCATTTCGGTAATCATAGCAACTGCGAACTAACGAACCATCCGTTTCGACTAGTTTTTTAATGGTTTCAAGGTCGCCGGTTTTGGCAGCTACAAACATTTCCCAAACATCGCTGGCAATGCCTGTCGACCAAAATAAAGGTTCATCTTTCGTTAATGCTTCTGGTTGCTTCATGGCTTGAAGGTTTTAGATGTCCGTAGTCAGACGCATTTCGGTAAGGATCTTTTTGAAACCCACTTTCTCATAGGCAGCTATTGCCGGACTATTTTCATCGTAAACGTGCAGCCTTACTTCGTCAAGGCCCTTGCTTTTAGCCCAATCGACCAATGCCTTGATGATCAGTTTATTAATTCCTTTTCCTCTCTGTTCAGGTACGACATACATGAATCCCAGGAATGCATAGCGTTCAAACTGAACATAAGGTTTGCCTTCCAGTATTCTTGCGTGGCCGCTTCCAACGAGTTCGCCGCCAATTTCAGCCACCACCACTTCCGCTTCGTCGCTCATGATCAGTTTGGCAAGATCATAATAATTAAAGTCACCGGGAAGCAAAGTCTCATCGAATGGTCTTTCGGCAATGATAATGCCCTGTTCAAAATTTAAAAGTGTTGAAAGCTCCCCGATCGTTGCGGAACGGACCAATATATCATTCATAGCATTTTTATTTTTTGTAATCCAAAAATAACGCTATCGTATTTTAATTTACAAAGAATTGAAAACGGAAATATAAAGAATGAATCCCTGCTGAATGAAAGCAGAAATTTACACCATTTTGGATATAAGTATCCACATAATTAATGCTCATTTGCAGCACATCCTTACAAAGTCGAAAGCAATAATTCCACTGAAGCATCGAACGGTGGCAAACGTCTGATAATTAGCCTTAAACATTATTTCTGGCACATTTTTGATAGTATACTAATAATTGCATGATCTGTTATTTTCCAAAATTTAATGTACACAACTATGAAAACGGAAATTGAAAAACATTCGGTGATTTCGCTTAGCGATGAGAGTTTTAAACATTACCTGGTTCAGCGATACAGTAATGATCCTGAAATGGACCTAAAATCGACGAAGAATTGGGTACAGCTATACAACCACGCAAAGAATGATATTGAAAAAAGTGGTGGCCGCATTACTGGTTACGAAATGGTTGATGAAGTATTGGTCAGCCATGAGGGAGTTCATTCACAATGGCCATTACACTGGATGTGGGTTCTTCAGTTTAACACTCGGTTATCTCACTCAATATGATACGTAATGTTACCCATTTTTACTAAAAGCGGTATGTATCAATGCCGCTTTTACATATATTAGGGAAGTAAATCCTAAATTTCCATGACGACGGGTACGCTTCCTACTATACGCTTTATAGCGATTGACGACAACCCGCTGGACTTACTCTTTATTACTGAATTCTCAAAAGCCTTTCCATTCCTCACCAATTGTGGCACCTTTCAAAATGCCCTTGAGGGTTTCGAAGCCCAGCAATATATCAAGCCTGACCTTGTTTTCCTGGACATTGAAATGCCGCATATCAGCGGTATCGATCTCCTAAGAAAAGTAAGAGAGCATGTGATGATGGCAGTGTTCATTACTTCTCATCCGGAATTTGCATTAGAGGGATTTGAACTCTCTGCGCTGGATTATATCTTAAAACCTCTTTCAGAAGAACGTTTTGCCCAGGCTGCGCGGAAGATCAGGGAATATTGGGAGATGAAACAGAAATCGCAGGCTTACGAAGTGCTGTTTGAAAAAGATATGCTCACGATCAAGGAGGGGCATAATCATGTAAGGCTGGCGCAGCGAGACATTATTTATCTGGAAGCCATGCAGGATTACACCAAGATCGTCACTTCGAACAAAAATTACATGACGCTTTCTTCTCTATCCTATTTTATGGAGCAACTCCCTTCCGAAAATTTTCTTCGTGTGCATCGCAGCTATGCCGTTTCAGTCCGACAAATCAGGGAGTTAAGATATTCAGAGCTTTTATGCAACAACATTGTAATCCCAGTAGGAAAAACGTATCGCTCGGCCATCGCCAAACTGAGATTTTAACATGGTAAAAACGTTACTTTCGCTGTTAATGCTTTGCGCGTTTTCCGGGATTGGCCATGCACAGCTTATTCCCGATCTTAAAAAATACAAAACGACCACTGCGAAACTTGAAGCGCTGGCTACACTTTGCGACACGCTTTATCAAAGGGAAGAGTACGATCAGGTAAAAACCGTATCGCATTATGCTTACTCCATCATTCCAGCCAACAATTACTACTACCTTTCTATTTTTGATTTCAATTTAGGTGTGGCCTTCGAATATCAGAGAGCCCGTGGCGCCGACAGCAGCCTCTACTATCTCGAAAAATCAGTAGCAAATGCCCGAAAAGCAAAAAGCCCGGCGAGGGTCCGGGAAGCGCTTTCAAGACTGATGTACATTAATTCCAATATGGCAGGTCGAGCCGCGCAGAGCAAGGAGATATTAAAAGAAATCTTAGGTATCATTGATACAACCAGGTCTGAAAAAGATAAAGTAAAATTATATGTAGCCGTTTCAAGCTATTATTCTCTGCTGGGACAGTATGAAACGCAGATCAAATATCTGCTTGCATCCATCACATCAATGAAAAAATTGATCGAAAATGGTCAGATTAAGGATAGAGAGCTGATCGTTGCCGATATTATGAACCTGTCGGAACTATATATCTCACTAAACCAGCCAGAAAAAGGGCTCTATTACAGTCTCGAAGCCAGAAAATACATTGTCAGAAACAAGACATTCTTGTCCCATCATTACAAGGATATGACGGACGTTTACCTGAGCATGGAGAATATTGAAAAGGCAAAAGTGTATTATGATAGTGTTGCAAATATGATCGATCCTACCAATCGATCGGATCGGAGCCGTAGTAATAAGATTTCCATTGATCTGGGCTTTGCTGATTACTACCTGACAAAGAAGCAGCCCGACAGCGCGCGCATTTATATGTCGAGGGCCAACAAGCTTGCCGAAAAATGGGCCAATAACTATCTCATGTCACAGGTAACCTATATGAACGGTGAGGTATATATGGCGCAGAAAGAATATCAGAAAGCGCTTCCGTTGCTAAAAGCCTCAGAACCTTTTTGCAAGGAGTGGGCCAGGGAAATTTATGTTGAGTTATTAAGATCACTAGCCAAATGTTATGCCGGGACCGGGCAATGGCAGCTAGCCAATAACTATTACGAAAAGTATATTCCACTCAGAGATTCGCTGTATACGGAGGCTTCCAAAAAAAGCATCGCCGATGCGGAGGCGCTTTATCAAAACAAGGATAAACAGCAGCAGATTGAAATCAAAAACTTACAAATTGATGAGGCCAGACAACAGCGGATCTGGCTGATTTCCGGGCTTTCTTTCCTGGCATCGTCCCTTGTTTTGCTTGGGATAATTTATCGGAATAAGAAAAAAAATGCGGAGATACTGGACGAAAAAAACCGCGAAATGGCCAAGCTGATCAGGGAACTAGAAGAAGCGAACCTGACAAAAGCGAAGCTGTTTAGCATTATCAGTCACGATTTGCGCTCACCGATCAGTCAGGTGCACCAGTTCCTGAAATTACAGCAGCTTAATCCAAAGTTGCTGAATGAAACGCAAAAAGCCGAGCTGAGTGACAAAATCCAGTTGGCAACAGGATCTCTTTTGGAAACAATGGAAGACTTATTGCTATGGTCAAAAACCCAAATCAACCAGTTCAAGGCCGACATTCAACCGGTGGAAGTTATGCAAGTGACTGACCAATGTCTCAAACTATTGCAACTGAACATTGAGTCGAAGAAAATCCAGATTGACAACAATATCCCAGGTAAATTGATGGTCGAAACCGACCCATATTACCTTCAGGCGATTGTGAGAAACTTACTACAAAACGCCATTAAAGCTGCGGACGAAAACAGTCTCATCAGCCTGAAACTGAACGGCAGCGAAACGTACAAAATTCTCTCCATCGAAAATACAGGTCCGGCATTCAGCCAGGAAACTTACCAACACATCCTCAGCCAAAAGGATGGTAATCAGGGTCTAAGCGGACTTGGACTAAGACTTGTCGACGAATTGTCCGAAAAAACAGGATTGAAAATCCGGTTTGAAAACCCTTCCGAGAATGTAACTCGGGCGTTGGTTGAGTTTTGAAAAAGTCGGGGAAAAGAATTTTTACATTAGCAAAAATCACTATCTTAGGGGCTCATTGTTACCGTACAATGAAGCTCATCGTTCCCTTTTGATCTGCTGCATTTTTATGCAGGTCATCTGAAAGTTAAGATTATTATTATCAACCACTAACTTCGTTTGACGATGACGTTTAATATCATTATTACATCCATCCCGATCATACTTTCGCTAGTCGTGATCTTCATTAAATTCTTTGGCAAATCAGGAGCCTACAAGGTCAAACTCAGAAACAGCGACACCTGGATCGAAGTTTCTGACCTGGGAAGTAAGGAAGATTTACGCAAATTGAGGGATTCGATACCTGGCTAATGAATATTGTCAAGCCCCGAGGTAAACCGGATCTTGAAGTATTACTTTCAGCATCTTTTGCAACCTTGATCAATCTTATTATAGCAGATATTTCTTTCCGCTCGTTCGGATTATTAATATCTCCTGCAATAGCATTTTATACTGCAATGCTAATCAATGAGCAAGCGGATCAAATTAAGTTAAAAAATCAGCAGAAAAGGTATGAGGCGAATTTGTCTGATGAAATCAAAAACCTTGAAATAGAAAGGCTTAGCTGTTCATGTGAATACAGAAAAAAGGAAATTGCAGAAGAACTGAAAAAGTATCGACAGATCAGATTCGAAAGTAATATTGAAAAACTTGAATCCGTGAAACCCGATTATCAGCGAATCTCTAAGTCTCGCAGAACTACCAGACGATAGTGTTCCTCTGACTTAGCCAGTACAAGATTTCCGGCGCAAGCCCAATTACTTCAATTTTACTTTCAACCCCTCGACAGCCCCCAGAATCGACTTGAATTTTAGAAGCTGATCCGTTGAAAAAGCCCGTTTTGGCAGGATATCTGCACTGCCTTCGGCGGTTTTCAGGAGGATAAAATCATCTGTTTCAACCACGGAATGTAGCTTTTGGTAATTTATCTTATGATTAAATGTCTCTCCGGAAAGGCTAAAATAGGTTTTATAAAAGTTTAGCTTTAACTGCTGCGAAAGAGGTGCCTTGTTTTTAACAATAGTCGGAACCTGGACTTTTGCCGAAATCTCCGGCAAAAAATAACCGTATAAGGCCAAAACAATGGTAATAACGTATCCAGTAGTGATATTAAAACTCCCACTTTTCATGGTGACAACGGTCACAAAAGCCATGGCACCCAATAAAACCATGCTTAGGATCTTAAAAATCTTGGTAATCAGACGGGTTTTTGCAACATCTACCATGCCATAGTAGAGTTCCTCAGCATTAAGCTTGTACGATATTTCATCCATTAAATCTGTATTATTCAGGTTGAGCTTTAAGAATTTGATTGGCGAAGTTAAGGCTTACCTCCTAACCTTTGTCATCCCAGGCAATTTTGGCAAGAATAAGAAGAGCAGGTCAGATATTGTCAGAATTCACGATATTTATTAAATTTTCTAAGTGATTAGTTTAAACCAAAATAAGAAATAACATGAAAAAGGAAATGATGTTAAAAGGGTTCGTTATTGGAATGATGTGCATGTTCGTATCAACGGCGATATTGGCGCAGGGAGATAAAGCCAGCCGTCCAAGTGCTCCACAAACTGCAACAGGAAAAGTAGGCGAAGCAACAGTAACAATCAATTATTCCAGTCCGTCCGTGAAGGGCCGCAAAATATTCGGTGATCTTGTTCCTTTTGACAAAGTGTGGCGGGCAGGCGCCAACGAAGCTACTATTTTTGAAACCGATAAGGACATTATGGTAGAGGGCAAGGCGTTGAAGGCTGGAAAATACAGCCTATATGCTATGCCGGGTGCAACTGAATGGTCATTTATATTCAATTCCGAAACTGGTCAGTGGGGTATCAAACGGGGAGGCGACACTTCCAAGGACGCTGCAAAAGACGTTTTAACTGTTAAAGCCAAGCCAGGTAAAAGTGCTTCAATGAACGAAAAACTCATGTATGAAGTGACTGCCAGCGGCTTTGTAATCCGGTGGGATAACACCGAGGTTCCGGTAGCTATCAAGTGATTTTTTGATTTTTGAAAAGAAATCCTGTAATCGATGATTACAGGATTTTTATTTTAACGTGTCCCTTTGATGATGTTTGCACCAATTTGTATCATTACATTAAATTATTGTTTCGTAATCGCACACTAACGTATCAACCCTTTTACCCATTCACAGGACGCAACAGTAGTTTTTTCAGGAAGTACCCCTACCCGGACGCGCCTCGATCAAATCGCAATAGCGCGTGAATTTAAAACAGCTTCCCAATGTTTTTTTATTCAAGGCTTTAATGGCTTTCAGTTCGAGCCATTTGAACGGAACAAATCCTACGAGGGCTTTGGTATTTCGCTCAGAAAAATTTAACATTGCTAACACAATCTTGGTCGAAATGGAAAAGGTAATCAAAAGAAAAAAAGCGGCGGACAACCCAAAACACCCGCTCGACCGTCAGTTCTCATCTCCTGAGGAAGGCGCGCAAGCAAAAACTGATTATGTAATGACCAAGGTCTTCAAAAACGCAGATTGGAGTAGCCTCAAAAAATAATTCTCCTCAGCACCGCGTAATATTTAAACTTCTCAGTCGCACACTGACTGATTTCGGTCGTAGTCGCTGCATTTCATCAATAGTTTCCCCTTTTTAGACGTATCGTTTCAATTGCTTTCAAGCAATCAAATAGCATTATATTTCTTTACATTTATAATGTTCTATCATTACCTAAATCCCACCATCCCATGACAACCACCAGAAGAAAATTTATCAGTTCAGCTACGGCGATGGTCGCTGGGGCGGGGATTACTTCGGCATTACCTTTTTCGGCATCGGCTTTTCCGAAGATCTTTTCGACGGCTGATACGATCCGGGTTGCTGGTATTGGTATAAATGGAATGGGTTGGTGGGATTTAAATGCTGTTCTGAAAAATCCAGGTGTTGAATGCGTTGCCTTGTGCGATGTAGATAAGAATGTGCTGGATAAGCGGGCCGCCGAACTGGCAGCGAAGGGTATTAAAGTGAAAACTTATGGTGACTATCGTAAGCTTCTGGAAGATAAGAGTATTGATGCGGTGGTCATCGGGTCACCAGACCATTGGCATTGCCTGATGATGGTAGAGGCTTGTCAGGCGGGAAAGGATGTGTATGTTGAAAAACCGATTGGAAATTCAATCGCTGAATGCAGGAGTATGGTGGCAGCGCAGGAACGTTACAAGCGTGTGGTGCAGGTAGGACAATGGCAGCGAAGCCAGAAGCACTTTCGCGATGCAATTGAGTTTGTGCATTCGGGTAAGCTCGGTAAAATTGGGCTGGTCAAGGTTTGGGGATATTTCAATTATGGTACGCCGCTTACAAGCCTTCCGGATAGTGCAACCCCAGCAGGTGTTGACTACGATATGTGGCTGGGCCCCGCACCAAAAAGACCTTTTAATGAAAACCGCTTTCACGGGAAATTCCGCTGGTATTGGGATTATGCTGGCGGCATTATGACTGACTGGGGTGTGCATTTGCTGGATTATGCGATACTCGGAATGAAAGCTGGTGCGCCAAAAAGTGTTACCGCGTCTGGCGGCATGATCCTTAATTCCGGGGTCGATGCGCCTGATACGCTTACTACTATTTACGAATTTGGAGACTTCAATATTCAGTGGGAACATGCAATTGGCTATGGAGCAGGGATTTACAATCGGGAACATGGAATCGCCTTTATGGGCGCCAACGGTACACTCATTGTTGACAGGAATGGCTGGGAAGTAGTACCACAGGGAAAACAAATGGAGGCTGTGATGCTTCAGAAATCCTCGGACAATGGACTAGACTTGCATGCCAAAAATTTCATCGAGGTGATCCGGTCAAGGAAACTGGAAGATTTGAATGCTCCGATACAGGTTGGCTCTCATGTTGCCATCCTGTCGCAAATGGGAAACATTGCCTACCGCACCGGAAAGAAAATTAACTGGAATTCCCAAAAAGGAAGATTTGACGATGCCGCGGCCAATAAACTCATTGAGAATGAGTATCATAACGGGTATAAGCTACCAGGTTAAAAAATTTAATAAATAACAAGGGAATTACGGTTACTTCACGAAATTTCCAATCCAAGCAGCTCACTAAGTTGCCGACTGCCCAGTGAGGTAAGTGTCAGGTGCCTCGAAAACTGGGCCTTCCTAAACCAATCCTTTTGCAACATTTTCTCCAATAACAGTGCTCCGAGCTGCCCCGCCAGATGTGGCCGCCGTTCGCTCCAATCCAGGCATTGTCGGGTCAAAGGACGTCTGGGATTTTTGAAATCATTCTTTGAGATATCCAATTTTTGAAACCAATCCCAACCTCGGTCAGAAACAGTATATGCAATACCTGATTTTTCAATATATCCCTGAAATTCAAGTGCTTCGGTGCATTTTACACCAACAAAACCCGCCAGGTGATCGTAACAGGTACGACAAAATTTCACTGGCTTATGGCTAATTACTTTTTCCGCTTTCTCTTGTGGACGATGCGTGGCAAGCATTGCCAGAGATTCTACCACATAGGCAACTTCGGGCCGCGAAAAAGAATAATATCGATGTCTTCCCTGTATTTCAACTTTCACAATTGTGGCTTCCAATAGCTTTGCAAGGTGATTACTTGCGGAAGTAGCCGAAATATCTGCCGCAATGGCAAGTTCCCCGGCGGTATAAGCCCTGCCATCGAGCAAATTCCAAAGCATTTTTGCTCTTGACGCCTCACAGATCAGGCTGGTTATCGTTACAAAATCTTCCTCAGCATCCATAGTTCATTTTCAGATGAAGTGTAAATGTAACGGATCGTTTTAGTTTGTAATAAAAAAATTAGATAATGAAAGACTTAGAAATTATTTTAGAGAATAAGCCGGGAATGCTTGCTTTGATGGGCGAGACATTAGGCAGGAATAACATTAGCCTCGAAGGTGGCGGCGTGTTTTCAAATGGCACATTTTCAATGGCTCATTTTTTGGTAGATCAACCTGAGCGTGCACAAGAAGTATTAGCAGGCGTTGGAATAGAAGTGGTAAGAATAAATGAGGTTATTATCCAAAAATTGCGTCAGGATGTCCCGGGACAATTGGGAATGTTCTGCAAAAAACTGGCAGATGCCCAAGTGAATATCCTGACCCAATACAGCGACCACGCCAATCAATTGATTATCGTTGTGGATGATTTTGAAAAAGGTAAAATAGTATCAGAAGCTTGGATGAAGGAATGGTGGGATAATTAAATTTAATAATAAACAATGGCCAAAGAACATCATTACGAACTCACCGTCGAATGGACGGGCAATTTGGGCACCGGAACTTCGGATTACAGATCGTATGAGCGAAGCCATGTCATCAGGGTTGAAAATAAACCCGAGATTTTAGGGTCGTCGGATCCTGCATTTCGCGGTGATAGGAATAGACATAACCCGGAAGGTTTGTTGATTGCCTCTATTTCATCCTGCCACATGCTTTGGTATCTGCATTTATGCGCCGAGGCAGGCGTTGTGGTCCTCGACTATGAGGATAGCGCCACAGCGATTATGATTGAAGGTGCTAACGGCAGCGGGAAATTTAAAGAAGTAACATTAAACCCCATTGTGACGGTTGAAAACGCGTCCATGATCGAAAAATCCATGGATCTACATCAAAAGGCAAACGAATTCTGTTTTATTGCCAACTCCGTCAATTTTCCCATTCATCATAACCCAATAAGTAAACTCCGTTCAATCAAAAGTTGATCAAAGAAACATCTCTGTCTTTCTTTGATACATCTGTGTTCCTATCAAAAATTGCCCGCATCTACCTTTGTTTCGGATTTGTCCTTTGGTGAATCCGAAACACTTGTCAGCAACAAAGCTATTCTAAATGAATTTGATACTGGTACATGAAGTGCATGAATTCCCTGTTCCGGCCAATAATCATTTTTAACCGGAATCCCCACCCCTTTTCTGCTCAATATCCTCCTGACTCGGGAGCTCACCTTTCATTTTAATTATCCACAAATAAACAATCAAGTATGAAAAAATCATTAACACTATTCGTAGTGCTTGCCGCTACTTTATCCGCATTCTCACAAGGGACAAATGGCGACGGCACATTTCCGGCAGACTCGACCCGAAATCTTAGTGAAATTGTCGTGACAGGTTCACGCGGTGGCGGACGGTCGCGTATAGACTCCCCCGTACCTGTAGATATCATCCCAATTTCACAAATTACCAACAACATTGGCCAGGTCGATATTAATCAGATCCTGACTTACATTGCGCCATCCTTCCAATCGTCCCGGCAAACCATTTCTGATGGTACCGACCACATTGATCCGGCCCAGCTGCGTGGTCTCGGTCCCGATCAGGTTTTGGTTTTAGTAAATGGAAAAAGAAGGCACCAGTCTTCATTGGTCAATGTTAATGGGACCGTTAATCGCGGAACAGTCGGCACCGATTTGAATGCAATTCCCGCAACAGCGGTCGATAAAATAGAAATACTCAGGGACGGCGCTGCCGCCCAATATGGCTCCGATGCTATTGCAGGGGTTATCAACATCATTTTAAAAACCCGCACTGGGTTGAGCGGTAACGTTTCTTACGGTCAGAATGCAACCAGTTATGATAAAAACTATATCCTCAACAATGGTAAGAATGCTTCTGTCAAAACTTCCGACGGAGGGACTGCGCAGGTCGGTTTGAATTATGGGCTCAAAATCGGCCAAAAAGGCTTTCTGAACATTACAGGTGAATATGTAAACCGGGAAGCAACCAACCGGACTGGTACATACACAGGCCAGATTTTCCCAGCCGTCGGTGGAAAAGTGGTCGACGACGCGCTGCTCAGCGAAAAGGGCCTCACCCGCGAAGATTTCGATATGCGGATTGGAAATTCGAAGGTCAACGGTGGCGGCGTGGTTTTGAATGCAAATATTCCGGTTTCAACCAACATTGAAATTTATGCATTTGGCGGATATAATAACAAAAAGGGCAATGCAGCCGGGTTTTATCGCTATCCCAATGGCGTCCCAGCGGCTGTCCGGACCAATGTGCTCGCTCTTTATCCCAATGGTTTTCTTCCTGAGATCAACAGCGACGTGACCGACATTTCGGCGGCAGCGGGCATTCGTGGCAAATTGGGGGAATGGAAATTTGATCTGAGTAACACATTTGGCAAAAACGATTTCGACTATGAGATTTCAAATTCCGTCAACTATACCCAGGCAGTAGCGGCCGGCAAATTGCAAACCACGTTTGATGCAGGAGGAAATGCGTTTTCCCAAAATACAATCAACCTGGATTTAGGCAGAAAGTTCGATGTTTTGTATGGATTAAATATTGCGGTTGGTGCGGAACAGCGAACTGATAAATACACGATTACAGCCGGTGAAGAAGCTTCTTATAAAAACTATGACGTTGCTGCCGGGGTTGCGGCAGGCGCGCAGGTTTTTTCAGGTTTCTTCCCTCAAAATGCCGGCTCCCATTCCCGTCACAGCGTGGCAGGTTACATTGACGTGGAACAGGACATTACCAAAGCCTGGGTTTTGAGCGCTGCATTGCGCTTTGAGAATTTTTCGGATTTTGGCAATACATTGAATTACAAAGTTGCCACCCGGTACAAGATCACAGACGGCATTGCATTACGCGCCTCGGCCAGTAGCGGTTTCCGCGCACCTTCGCTGCAACAGCGGTACTATGCCAAAACCAATACATTGTTCGTAACACAAAACGGTCAGCAGGTTGCCCAGGAAAGCGGGACATTTACCAACGACAGCAAACCAGCCGAAATCCTGGGTATCCCAAAATTGAAGCAGGAAACTTCCCAAAGTTTTACCGTAGGAACTACAATCCAGATCAACAATGCATTTGAACTGACTTTGGACGCTTACCAGATCGACATTGACGACCGCATTGTATTGACTAATAATTTCAATGACGGGAGCAATGCAGCATTAAAAGCTCAACTAGCGGCGGCCAATGCTACAACCGCTAATTTCTTTTCCAATGCCGTTGATACCCGATCCCGGGGATTAGAAGGCGTTTTATCTTACAATACTAAATTTGGAACAAGTCAATCTATAAGGGCAGTTTTGGCAGGGACATTCATTCAAAATAAAGTTAAGAAAGATGCAAGCGACAAACCTATCATTCACGCGTCCCCTATTTTGGAGGAAACCAATCAGGTCAACACTTATTTCAACCGGGAGGATTTAAGCCGTTTTGAAATCGCCAGCCCTAAAAACAAGCAAAGCCTGACCATCAATTACAAAACAGGGAAATTCGGGGTAATGCTGCGCGGCGTGCGCTTTGGCGAAGTTTCTTATTGGGACCCAACCATTGATCCTACCAAACCGGATTCCTGGCCTGTCAACACTTTGACTACCAAGAAAGAATCGCTGGACCAGACATTTGGGGCGAAAATCGTAACCGACATTGCCTTGAATTACGATCTGTTAAAAGGCATTAACCTTTCGATTGGGGCAAATAACGTATTTGATGTTTATCAGGACAGGCATACACATTCAGGGAATGTCAGCCTTGGAAGGTTTGTCTATTCTCGGCGTGTTCAGCAGATGGGCGTGAATGGAAGGTATATCTTCGCGCGGGTTAATTTTAATTTTTAAATAAAAATAGGGGAATGACTTGCCAAGTCTTGAAGACTTTGTAAGTCCTTCCCCTATTTTTTATTTTACTTCAATTTCGGATTATGCGGGGCGAACACGCCGTTCTCGTTGTCCAATTCAGTCCAGACGTGGAGCGTCCATAAGTTAAATTCAGTATTGATTTCCCATTTATCATCCTTGCCGGTAAATCCTTCGGGAACAGCTGGTGGATTTTTTATATCCTTGATGGGTTGCGCATATTCTACCGCCACAAACTTCATCGGCTCGTTGCCATAAGGCGCGTATAACATCAGTTCCGGTTTGTCTATTTCAAACTTGTCGTCCAACAATCCGGCATTCAGATAGTGATGTCCCATTTGTGTACGATATCCCGTCACATCCGTATCATATCCCGCCTTCTTTGCCTTTTCGAGATCTGCAAAAGGCGCAACTGCAATGTGAAGCTTACTGAGCTCCTGGTCTAATACCGGTTCCTGGTCATCCTTAGAATCTTCCTTGCAGCCAGAAAATAAAATGCTCGCTGAGAAAATGGCCATGCCTAACACAAGGCATTCTGCTAATTTCCGGCCTGAAACTTTCGTCGTGGCTAATACTTGATTACTTAATGATTTTTTCATTTTAAAAAATTAGGATAAAAAAAAGATGAAACTCAGATTTCATTGGCCATGAATCTGAATCAAAAGTAGCGGGGGGCTCTTTTTGAGTGGAACACAGATGTTTCAAAGAAAAACGGATATGTTTCCCTTAAAACTTTTCGTGTAGAAATGCAGAATGAAAAGGGTTATTTGCTCTTCGAATTGGCCCGCTCGGCCTGAGCCGTAGCATAAGGCTGATATTCGCTGGGGTTGACGCCATACATTTTCTTAAAATTGCTGGCGAAATACGACACGTTATTGAACCCTACCTCGTACATCACATCAGCAATACTGCCGTAATGTTGTTCCAGCAAAGACGCCGCTCTTTTCAAACGGATGGAACGGATAAATTCACTGGTAGATTGATTGGTGAGGGCTTTCAGCTTACGATGCACCTGCACCCGGCTCATACCCACTTTACTCACAAATGTTTCGACACTGAAGTCTGTGTCGGCCATATGCTCTTCAATGACCCGGATTGCACGTTGAAAAAATACCTCATCCGCCGAGCTGATCGCAATATCTTTGGGCTGTAACCTCACTTCCCGGGTAAATCGTTCTCTGAGCTGCTTTCTCTGTTCGATTAGATTTTCCACTCTTATTTTCAACTCCAACAGATTAAATGGTTTGAGGATGTAATCATCCGCGCCAATTTTCAACCCTTCGATTTTACTGGTTTCAGAGGCTTTGGCGGTGAGCATGATCAAGGGAATGTGGCTGGTCCGCTCATCGTTTTTCAATTGCCGGCAAAACTCAACACCATCGATCAGCGGCATCATACGGTCAGTAATAATAATATCCGGAATCTCTTTCTGGGCTATTTTTAATCCTTCCACACCATCTGAAGCTTCGATTACCCGAAAATTCTCCAGAAAACTGCGGCCTATAAATTCCCTTACTTCAGCATTGTCTTCCACCATTAGCATCAGCGGTTTTTGATTATTCTGCTCAACATGAAGCGGTAAGACAGGAAGCGCAAAATGCCCATTTGCTTGTTCTTTAAACCATCCAAAGCTTGACTCAGTTTTAGGCTGATCCACCAATTGTTTGATCTCGAAGCTACACTCGGCCAAAGGCAGATGAACCGCGAATCGGGTACCCTGCCCTACCTCACTTTTAACGGAAATCGTACCATTGTGCAGATTGACAAGCTCCTTCACCAGCGCGAGGCCAATTCCCGTCCCCTGTTGCTCAACAACCTGAGTTCCCTCCACCTGAAAGAACCGGTCGAATATTTGGTCCAGTTGCTTCTCCTGGATGCCTATGCCGGTATCTCTTACTGTAATTTCCAGGCTTCGGTTTGTCTGCCTGGCAGGCGATTGCGCGGCATCAGGCGTGTTCAACAAAGCGACGCTCACGGTTACATGACCTTCGGGCGGCGTAAACTTAAAGGCGTTGGACAGTAGATTATTAAGAATTTTATCCAACAAATCTGGGTCAAAAAGCGCTTGGATGCTTTTGAATTCGGAGCGAAAATGAAGGTGAATTTGTTTGCTTTCGGCCAGGGAAAAGAATGCAAATGTGGTCGCTTTCATTCTCTGATTGACATCTCCGCGGATCAGCTTTACTTTCAATGAACCGGCTTCCAGCTTAGAATAATCCAGCAGCTGGTTGATGAGGTGGAGTAATTGCCGGGCATTGCGATCAATCAGCTGATAATAGCCTTTTGCCTGCCCACTTTCCAGATTGCCTGTCAGCAATTTCTCCATAGGTGCCAGGATCAGCGTAAGAGGGGTCCGGAATTCGTGCGAGATATTGGCAAAGAAATTTGATTTTACCTGACTGAGTTTTTGTAATTGCTTTGCCTGTTGTTCCAACTGGATATTTTTACCAGTGATCTCTTCGCTTTTTGCAAAAAGCAGCCGGTTCTGCCGGTTTTTTAGCCGTTGCCGGTTTACAACCAGGCCAATAATGACAAGAGAAGCCAATAAACCCGCCAAAATCGCATTTCTAACGAGTTTGGCCTGTTGCTGGTCTTTATGAAGAAGCACTATTTCCGCCTGCTTTTTCTCAACTTCATATGAGGCTTCCAGCTGGGCAATTTTGTTGTCGTTTTCCTTCGTAAATGTTGAATCCTTCAATGACAATACATTCGATTGATGAAGATAGGCGCGTTGATAATCACCGGAAGTAGCATAAGCGGTCATTAATCCCTCGTGCGCCTCAATTTTCTGTTTAATCAGCTCGGCTGCCTCTGCGATTTCCAGAGATTTTTGGTAATAGTAGATGGCTTCGGCAGTATTATTCTTTTTCAGATAAACATCAGCCATGCCATCCATGGCAATGCTCATTGGCTTCTGATAACTCTGTGGCGCGGCCAGGTTCAGCGCTTTTTCGTAATAGCCGAAAGCATGATCATACCGTTTCTGAAAAAAAAGCACTGCGCCCAAACTGTTGTAGCTGGTAACCCTGATTTGTGGCAGGTCGAGCGAGTCAGAAAGCCTCAGCGACCGGTTCAGGTAATGCAAGGCCCTGGCATATTGCCTGCGTTCCTGACACACCAGCCCGATCGCATTCAATGTAATAGCCTTGCTTCTGTCATCTTTTAGTTTTTGATGAATGGATAATGCTTGAAAAAGGTAGCAAAGGGCATCGTCGTATTTTTTTTGATCCAGCATCAGTAAGCCAATGGTCTGAAACGTATTGCCAATAATCTCCTGGTTTTGGATCTCTTCCCCGATGCGGATGCTTTTTAAGTAATATTCCATGGATTTGGCGAAATTTCCCATATCCTGGTTCACCATGGCGATACTTCTATAAATAACGGCAAGGCCTAACTTTCGCCCTACCAGCTGATAAAATTTCAGGGCCTTTTCAAAATGCATCAGGGCCTGCTGGTTCTGATTGGTTTTAAAATAGTATCTGCCCAATGCATTATACGCCAATGCAATACCGTAGGTATGATGCAGTTTGATGGACAATTGCAAACACTCGTCAGCATACATTTTAATTCTTTCCTGATCACCGCCCCATATATAGTATTGATAGGACAAATGGTGCAATAAATTGACTCTGTTGGTATCCGCTGGTGTGCGGGAAAGCTTTTCTTCCAGCACTTTGGCCTGGTTTTGCTGCGCTTCGGCGGAAAAGGCAAACAAAAAGATCCATAGCAGAAGGCAATAAAGATTACTATTTTTCATGGCGGTAGATGTAGTCTGGGAATCAGGATCACTTCATCTTGGGATACGCGTATACGGGTGACGGGGTTGCGCAGATTCATGACGATCCTCTCAAAAGTAGCTGCTCTCTATTTTTGAGAGGAACAGAGATGTTTCAAAAAAGAACAGCGATGTTTCGTTGAAGGATTTTCCCGGTTCATTCTAACACCACATGATAGTTATGCCGGTTGTTAAGTACGTCGCTAGTTCCGCTGAAAAAATCTGCTGAAATTGGGTCTTTTCGACAAGTCAGGGGCTTATCTTTATAAACCTACTCTATAAGAAATAAGCCGGATGACCTTCTCTCGAAAAATTAAAACAGTATTCCTGACTTTCGCCTGCATTGGTTTGGTTGGACTGAATATCAATACTACGGCCGCTAACACAAGGACCGATTCCTTAAAAGTAACGCTTACGGAAGGTACCAACATCGCAATTGCACTTTCGCCTGATAAGAAGACAATTGCGATGGACTTACAGGGGACTATTTTCACTATTCCTGTGAGCGGCAGCAATGCCAAGGCGTTAACCGACGAACTGGGCGATTGCCGTCAGCCGGTATGGTCGCCAGATGGTTCAAAAATTACATTTCAGGCATTCTGGGATGGTAACTTTCACATTTATTCTGTTGATAAAAATGGCGGCGCGCCGGTTCAGCTTACATTTGGCACCTTTGATGACCGCGAACCGTATTGGTCACCCGATGGCAAAAAGCTCGTTTTCTCGTCAGACAGGAGTGGCAATTACGATATCTGGCAACTTGAACCCGAAAGTGGCAAGCTGACGCAACTCACGCATGATCAGGGCAATGATTATTTCCCAGCCTTCTCGCCCGACGGATCCAGATTGAGTTATGTTTCGGAACGTACCTCTGCGCCTGGCATTTACATGATGGAGACTTCCTTACGTGAGGCTTCCGGGAAAGAAAAACTTTTCCTGACCACCACGGGAAAGCTTGGTGCACCCATGTGGCATCCCAGTAAGCCCAAGATTATTTTCCACAATTTTATTGAAGGAAAAACAGTGCTGGATATGGCTACGCTGGGTGGTGGCGAGTGGATAACCTTATCCGAACCCGACGAAGATGTATTTCCATTTAAGGTTTCGTGGCTTTCTGATACGGAATATTTGTATGCCTCGGATGGTAAGATCGTCAGGAAAAAACTGGGCGAAAAACAAGGCTCGGCAGTTCCATTCCAAGTCCAAATGACCTTAGGACGAACTCCATACAAAACCAAAATCTACGACTTCAATGCAAAAACAAACCGGCCAGTAAAAGGTATCCGCGGCCCGGTTGTGTCTCCGGACGGAAAAAGCATTGCATTTACCGCTTTGGGCGATCTCTACATTCTCAAGAAAGGCAGTGACATACCGTTCCCGATAACCAATGATGAATTTATTGAAATTGACCCGGCCTGGTCAACAGACGGGAAGCGACTCGCCTACCTCAGCGACCGCAAGGGAAATATGGATTTATACTGCCGCGATTTCGTTTCAGGTAAAGACACCTTGCTACTCGACGCGCCAGACGCGCTAACTCTTCCATCATTTTCTGCCGACGGCACGCAAATCGCTTATTATCAGAAAGATCCATCCGTTTTCGGGCGTTTTGCTATGAAAGTGATTGACATTGCTTCCGGCAAATCAACAAACTTATATGAACCTATTTTTGATGGTTCACAGCCTAGTTGGTCACCTGATGGAAAGTATGTTGTGGTGTCATCGCTTGTGCCCTATTCTACCAGGTATCGTGAAGGCGTCAGCAAGTTTTTAATCATTTCGACAAAAGACAAAAGCTTCCGCTACACGACGCCAGCCAACGAACGCACCTTATCAACGCGCGGAAAAAACGGACCTTATTGGTCGCCGGATGGTAGCAAATTTGCATTCTCGATGGATGGTGTGCTCTGGATCGTCGCCGTGAATGAAAAAGGTGATCTGCTCGCAGCACCGCGCCGCTTAACAAACGAACTGGCAGAAAACCCGAGCTGGACAGGCGATTCTAAAAGCATTGTATTCATGGCCACCGATGTACTCAAAAAAGTATCGGTTCTAAGCGGGGCAACCGAAACGATCCAAATGAGCCTCAATTATATGGTAAAGCAGCCGATCGGAAAATATGTTATTCACGCCGGAAAGCTTTTCAATGGCAAAACGGATGGTTACCAGCGCAATGTGGATGTGTTTATTGAACGCAACCGGATCGTAAAAATCGAACCGCATAAAGCGGGCAGGACCGGGAAATTGATTGACGCTTCCACAAAAACCGTCATTCCCGGACTTATTGAAATGCATACGCACCAGTCGGCCACGGCTGGGGAACAGCTGGGGAGGTTATGGCTGGGCTATGGCATTACAACAACCCGCGAAACCGGAGGCGATCCGTACGACGTGATCGAGCGGAAGGAATCCTGGGCAAGTGGCCGCAGGATTGGCCCGCGAAATTTTTATACCGGCGGAATCCTCGATGGCAGCCGCATTTACTACGGCATGAATGTCGGTAACGTTGCAGGTGCACAACTCGAACTGGAACTTGAAAAGGCTAAGCGCCTGGAATTTGACATGATCAAAACTTATGTGCGGATGCCTGATGTGATGCAGCAGCGAATTACCAGTTTCGCCCATTCCATTGGGATCCCGGTTTCCTCTCATGAAATTTACCCCGCCATGCGTTACGGCGTGGACGCGGTAGAGCATATTGGTGCCACAAGCCGCAGAGGCTATTCGCCCAAACTGTCTACAATGAATAAGTCGTACCAGGATGTGACGGAGTTGCTGATCAAGTCAGGCATGAACATTACGCCAACAGCCTCATTACAAGGCGGGATGTCCATGCTTGTAAACAAAGACGCCGCATTTTTTAACCATAAGCAATTTGCTGCATTTTACTCGCCAGCTATTTTGGATCAGGTCAAAGAACAAACTGCTCTGCGGTCCAAGATCAACCCTGCATTTTTAACAACCTTTTCCAATATCCAAAAAACAATCAAAACCATGGTAGACCGCGGTGGGCACGTTACGCCCGGTACCGATTCCCCGATCATTCATCCGGGAATCAGCTACCATGCCGAACTGCAAAGCTGGGTCGACGGGGGCGTCACACCCTTCCAAACCCTGAGGTCGGCTACGCTGTATGCCGCCGAAGCATTGGGTGTGAGCAAGGATCTGGGGACATTGGAGAGTGGGAAACTCGCTGATATGGTGATCGTTGACGGAGATCCCCTGAAGAATATTAAAGACGTCCTGAATGTGCAAACGGTGATCAGAAATGGAGAAGTTTTTGCTATTGAGGATATTCTGAAAAATAGGAATTAACCGGAAAACCACTACTACGCGCCAGGTTCGTGTTCAAAGCATCTGCCAATCACTCATACCTTTTCAAGCTTAACCTTGTTCGCCAGATAGGCAGCAAGTAAAATAATACCCATGGCGATAATCTGGCGGGCTGTGATGGTTTCGCCGGCAATGAAGAAGCCTAGCAAGACCGCAATGATCGGGTTTACATAAGCATAAGTCCCAACCACGGCAGCCGGTCTGCGGGCTAATAGATAATAGGAAGCCGTGAAAGCAATGATTGATCCTGCTATGGACAAGTATAGCAGTGCGCCCCAGGCATTTGTGGTAACGTCGCCCAAATTAAAAGCTGCGCCTTCATTCAAAAACAAACTAATCGTAAGACAAGACAATGCACCTCCAATCAATTGATAACCTACGTCATAGAATAGCGGCCCGCCTGAAAGATTATATTTATAATAAAGTGATCCCACGGCCCAACATATACATGATCCGATTGCTACAAATGATGCGATAATAGTCTTATTTCCAAATTCTTGCCCATTGGTAATGGTCTGCCCGCTAAACAAAACCACAATACCCGCCAGCCCCAGCGCAATGCTAACCAATGTAAGTTTGCTGCTAAAATATCCCTTCCAGTTTCTCCTGTCTGCTACGATATACCAAATTGGAAGGGTTGCAATAAACACCGCTGTGAGTCCGGAAGAAAGATATTGCTCTGCCCAAAAAATAACGCCCTGACCAAATGTGAGCAGGAAGGCTCCCAAAACCATGTTTCTGAACAAATTCCCTTTTGATTCGCCTCCCTGCCTGATCAGATGAATGGCTATCATCAGCACACCTGCAATGAAATACCGCATGCTGGCCATGAGAAAGGGTGGAATGTCCTCTAAGCCAATTTTTATCGCCAGGTAAGTGCTCCCCCAAATAATATAAATGGCTGCAAAGGCGAGTATGATCTTGACATCAATCGATTCTTTCTCCTTCTTCATATACTATCAAAATCATGTTAAGAGGCAAAAGTATTAGTTTTTGTTTTTACCTGACCTAATTTCTGCCATTTCAGCCGGACAGGACAATCTGTCGTTTTCGTTCTATTTTGCCCATCGAGGTCATCCTAATTTTGAAATGAAATTAATATTCAATTTAAAATAGGAACATGAAAAACTTTCAGGAGATTAACACAAAACAGGTTTTAGTGCTTGGCGGGACAGGCAAAACAGGCAGGAGGGTAGCTGAGAAACTCAGCCAATTAGGAATTTCGGTACGGATTGGTTCCCGCAGCGCAACACCGTCGTTCGACTGGCTGGATAGTTCAACCTGGGGCACTGCATTGGAAGGGATGGATGCGATCTACATCAGTTACCAACCCGATCTGGCCGTTCCCGGCGCCGTCGACGTGGTAAGTTCGCTGATTGAATCGGCAAAGACAGCAGGGATTCTTAAATATGTGCTCTTATCTGGCCGTGGCGAGGAAGAAGCGCAGCTTACCGAGCAGGTTTTAATGAATGCCAGTGTCAATTACACGATCATCCGGGCAAGCTGGTTCAACCAGAATTTCAGCGAAGGCTACCTGCTGGATCCTATTGCCGGTGGCTACATGACGCTGCCCGTGGGTGATGTGGGTGAACCATTTATAGATGTGGATGATATTGCAGATATCGCAGTCGCAGCGTTCACCAATACTGCCCATGACGGAAAATTGTACGAGGTTACCGGGCCACGCCTGCTTACATTTAAGGAAGCTGTCCAGGAAATCGCCTCTGCCACAGGCAGAAACATCCATTATGAACAAATCAGCAGCCAGGATTATCAGCAAATGATGCGGCAATACGAAGTTCCGGAAGACGCAATCGGGTTCATCAGCTATCTTTTTGAGGAAGTATTAGATGGCAGAAACGCATACATTACTGATGACGTTTTCCGGGCACTTGGAAGAAAAGCAAAGGATTTTTCAGAATTCGCGAGGGAAACCGCGGCGTCGGGGGTTTGGGAAGGCGAGTTAAAGGAAAACTAATTTACATATTCTCTGAATAAGGCTTTTGGTGCTTCCAACCGTCAAAATTGGAGCACCAACTAGCTTACCTCATTTCGCAACCGGAGGTACCCCACCTCCCCAATTGGTATTGGGCACCGGGCCCATTTCTAAAACCAGGGACCCGCCTTTTAATAAATCAGAAGCATTGAACCAGAAGTTTTTGAGCGGCTTGCCATTCAATACTGCATTTTGCACGTAAACATTTTTTCGGGAAGTATTTTTCGCCTCAATAATAAAGGTTTTACCTCTCCCAAATTGTTCTCCCAAGTTGATGACAGATTTTTCAAACATAGGGCTTCCGATTTCATAGATAGGATCGACACGGGTCCCTCCATCCGTCTGAAAAATCCCGAGCGCGCTCATCACAAACCATGCGCTCATTTGCCCCTGATCCTCGTCCCCCAGATAGGCGTTCGAAACTTCGTACCCGTAATACCGATCCAATATGGAGCGGCTCCATTTTTGTGTCAGCCACGGCTTTCTGACCCAATTGAACAGAAATGCAAAGTGCATCGACTGCTGGTTTCCCTGAACTACAGGGTAATCCCAATATTGGTCATTTGGGCCATTGTAACGCCATTTTACGCTTTCATGGAAGCCCCAATCCAGCCTTTTCACAAACTCAGCTTCGCCCATCGCACTGGCTAATCCAGGCACATCCTGCGGGACAAAAAATGTCAGCTGCCAGGCATTTCCTTCAACATAATGATGATTTGCACCAGATTTAAAAGGGTCAAAATCTGCAAGCCAGTTACCTTTTGCATCCTTCATCCGCGCAAAACCGGTTTTGGGATCAATTACATTTTTCCACCAGTTTCCTCTTTTGCCAAACTTTTGATGGTCTTCCTTTTTATTCAATGCTTTTGCAAATTGGGAAACTGAATAGTCGTCAAAACTATATTCCAGTGAATTCGAAAACCTGCCCTCATCGTAAGGTACATACCTATGTTTCAGATATGTTGTCAAATCCTCATTGCCTGCCCTTCCACCTCCAATCGATTCAGCAGGAGTCGTTTGCATCTTTCGGACGGCCTCGTAAGCTTTGTTCACATCATAGCCGCGTATCCCCATTTGGTAAGCGCCAACAATCAGCGGCACTTCGTGTTCGGCCACCATCACCGGAATGTACTCCATACCTGCCGGGCCTTTTGCCAGCCAGCCTCCGCGGTCATACATGGCCAATTGAGATTTTACCCACCTGTTGGACCATTCGGGCGTGACAAGGTTCCAAAACTGGTTCAGATTCCAGAACGTATTCCAGAAAGCGTCGCAACCCAATGCCACGTCATCTTTATTTTGAAATTTATTCACCACCTCATCGGCATCCCGCCAGCTCCCATCCACATCGCTGAATGTATTCCTGCTTGCGAGTGAGCGGTACATATTGGTATAAAAACGCTCCTTTTCCCGTTTGTCATTGCTGGATATGGATACGCGCCCAAGCAGTTCATTCCAAACCTTCTCCTGGTTGCCCCTAACCAGCTCAAAATTCCAGCCAAATGGATCTGAAATTTCTGTTTTCAAATTGAGCAAGGCATTTTCGACGCTCACGTACGAAATCCCCGACCTTACCTGGACAACCTTGTTTTCCTTTGTATCAAATTCAAAATACAGGCCAGCATTTCTGGCACTGTCAGCCGAAAGGTTGGTTTGTTGTTTTACTTCATTATTTAGCCAAACTCCATGATTTTTAATAGGTTGGTCAAATTCGATGACAAAATGCACCTTATATTGCTGATCGATCCCGCCGGACCAGACGTCGTTTGAAAGCTGATCGCAATACCCTTCAATGCGTTGTGCGCTCACTTTGTCGACCTTGACGTTTTTGATTTTATACCCATATTCGGTTGGAATCTGAAGGTCAACCATCACGCGTCCGACCGCACTTTCATGATAAGTATATTTCTGGAATGACGCACGAGTTGTAGCGGTGAGCTCGGCAGTGATGTTATTGTCGGTTAAATTTACTTTATAATAACCCAATGGCGCTTCCTCCTTGCTTTTGTCGATTCGCGACCGGTAGCCTTCATCCGGATTATTCTGATCACCCATTTTGACTTGCAGTGGTCCGGCAGTGGGGAAAACACCCAACCCAGTCATCGTCCATTCATGAATATGGCTGAATGTACCAATAGACTCAAAAGTAGGATCATATCCCGCCTGCCATCCACCGTTTTGATTGTCAGGACTCAACTTAACCATTCCAAAAGGCATCCACGGGCCGGGCGCAATCATCCATCTCGAATGCCCGGCACCCAGCATCGTATTCACATAACCCGCTGGCGTTCGAAACTTCTTTTTACCTCGCTCGATCTTTCCGGAGCTGATAAGTTGTTTGTCTGCGAAAACCTGATATGTTCCTGACCTGGGTTGGGTAACCGCAGGCATAGGCGCCTCGAGCATGTAGCGTTGCTGTTCTACTTTTTGGTTCAAAATCAATTTTCCATCCAGCTTAACCTCAATCACCGGCTCGCCTTTCAGCTGCGTTACATCGATCAATAAAGGTTGCACCTGCTTTCCGTCCACATTCAACTCATATTCAGCAGCTTTAACATTCCGGAGCAACACTTTGCCGGGCATTGACAGCTGAGCCGGGGCAGGGCCTTCCAGTTTGAGCTGGTCAAATGCGAGCCATCCGCCTTGCAGGGTCGTCATTACAATTTCATTGGTACCTGTTTTGATCAGCTCCGACGGGATATCAATTTTGATAAGCTGCTCTTTGGGATTAGCTGAGAATCTACCAGGGTCTTTAAAACCAGATCCTTTCGCAAGCTTAAACTCCCACGATTTACTATTGATAACGACTTTGAAAAATGGCGCGGAAATAGAATCTGTCTCCAAAATATCTACCACTAACTCCCATTTGCCGGAAGCCGGTTTGTCTTTAATGTCAAATAAAACAGTCAGAAAGTGGGACCTGATTCCCGAAGTATTACCCGTACCACCCCATCCATTCACTGGTCCGGGTAGCACATAAGGCCAGTCTTTCTGAGCATCTGATAGGCCTATCAGAAAAAAATTATCCTCATAGCCAAAATCCTTTTCCAGAAAACGTTTAAACTGGTCAGGCGCCAGCGCCATTCCTGACGGTGAATTATCAGCCTCTCCTATTTTCCATATTGTCTTTTGCTGGCTGAAACTATGCTGGAAAGCAAGAAAGATCAATAAAAAAGGGAAAAATATGTTTGCTGGGAAACGGAAGCCAACCTGGTTAATCATTACATTACAGAAACAAACCATCTATTTTCCGAGTGCTTTAAAAAGTAAATCCGTTAAAAACCCGGCAGTAAAGTTTTTCTCTTCCGACCCGTTCACATCGGTCAACTTAGGTAGATAATTGCTAAAAAACTGCTGATGATGCGACGCTTCAATCAGTGTACTGCTTAATGATCTCGGATACTTATAATCAGGATTGTATTCGCTGACTACCTCAGCGATTTTCGCGCACAGATCTTTATATGGCTTAAAAACCTCTGATTTATTGATCTCCTTTACTTCCTTTACAAGATACACTTTACTGCTTTCTGTAATGATGATCTGATTCAGATATCTCTTATTGTAATCCATTGTACCGCTACTTTCTGGAAGTTCTTGTGTCAGCAGCTCAATAATGGTCTGCAATTTCAGCTTTCTATCCGTGACATTCTGCAGCTTGAACATGACCAGGAACTCCATGTAGCGCCAGTACCAGTTGAGAATATACAACAATAAACGATGTTTGTTCTCGAAATAACGGTATACAGTAGCCTCCGTTGTATTGACTTCGGCAGCCAGCTTTTTAAAAGTAAAATGTTCAAAACCCAACTCATAGATCAGGTCTATCGCACTCTTGATGAGCTGCTTGCCGAGCTCGCTGCTTTCCGGGTCTTTTAAAAAGACCTTATCGTTTAAATGAAAACTGACCTGAAAATCCATGTGGCGTCTATAACTAAACGAAAATAGTAAAATATCAATCATCAATAGTTATTATATCAATAAAAAAATATTTACTTTCTTTTATAATAGTATTACTATTATTTATTAGAGTACTATTATATTTGTGATTAGAAAACAATCCCTCTATGGAAAAGGTAAATCCCTTTAAAAGATTATGGAACCTGATCTTATTGGACCGGTCCGACGTTGGAGCAATTTACTTTTATGCGATGCTGAGCGGCCTTGTTAATCTAAGCCTTCCCCTTGGTATTCAAGCCATTATTGGGTTTGTGTTGGGGGCATCAATGGTAACATCTATTTATGTACTGATCATTCTGGTGGTGATCGGAGTCGCCGCCGTCGGTCTGATGCAGATCAATCAGATGAAGATCATAGAAAAAATCCAGCAGAAGATATTTACGCGTTATGCTTTTGAGTTCGCGGACAAGATCCCGCGCTTCGACCTGATGAAAACGGATGGTTTTTACCTTCCTGAAAAGGTAAACCGTTTTTTCGATGTGCTTAATGTGCAAAAGGGATTGTCCAAGCTGCTGCTGGACGTTCCAGTGGCCAGTATACAGATCATTTTCGGTCTGGTTTTGCTAGCTCTCTATCACCCTTTTTTCATTGTGTTCGGACTGACCCTGATCTTTGTGTTATCATTGATTTTCCGACTAACTGGCGCTAATGGACTAAAAACCAGCTTACAAGAGAGCGTTAACAAATACAAAACCGTGAGCTGGCTTGAAGAAATGGCAAGGGTTATCAATCCATTTAAGCTTGGCTATGACGCCCATTTAAATCTCACGAGAACAGATACGAATGTGAGCAGGTACCTGCAATCGCGCACGGATCACTTCTCGGTATTGCTTTTTCAGTATAAAACCCTGGTCTTCACAAAAGTAGCTATCACTTTGGCGATGCTGGCAGGAGGCTCTTATCTTCTGCTCCGCCAGCAACTCAATGTCGGTGAATTCATTGCGGCTGAAATCGTTGTACTTACTGTCATTGACGCAGTGGAGAAATTGATCATCAATCTGGACAGTGTATATGATGTGGCAACTGGCCTGGAAAAACTGGCGACTGTAACCGAAAATCTTTCCGAAAAGGAAGGAAATGTTACCTTGGATTCCGTCTACAAAGGCGTCGGCATCGACCTGATTGATTTTTCCTTTTCATTTCAATACGACAAAAGCATATTCAGCAATGTGAATATCCACATTCCCGCGGGGAGCCTGGTGGGTGTTTCTACCGCCGACATGTCAGGCAAATCTACGTTTTTGAAAATTCTGGGCGGGCACTTTCAACAATACTCGGGCTCTTTGCTGTTCAATAAAGTCCCTCTGAGCAATTTCAGGCTGCCATCGCTCCGAAAGAAAACCGGTATGTACCTCAATCAGAAAGATATATTCATTGGCTCGGTCTGGGAGAACATCATTGTAGGCCGAAACCACATCAACTCAGAGGAAATTATCAGTCTGGCCGAAAAGACAGGGCTTGCCGGTTTTCTGGATTTATTGCCTGAGGGATTCGAGACCCAGGTCGATCCCAACGGCAAAAACCTGCCTAGTCAGTATATTAAGCGCATATCCCTGCTCAGGGCATTATTGGACAATCCAGTCCTTTTGTTGCTGGAAGATCCGTGGGAAGGCATGACAGGACTTGAAAAGCAGAAAATGATGGAATACCTGTTAAGTAAGCCAAACCAGGCTACGGTCGTCGTTGCAAGCAACGACCCTGAATTTTTGCAACGGTGCGAATACCATATTATGCTCAGTAATGCAACAGCAACCATAACCCGAAACATCGAAAATGGATCAGGTCAATTATAAAATCCCGCTCAAATCCTTCGATGCCATTTACCTGCGCGATCAGGAGAGTAAGGTCAGGTATTGGTTTTACGGTATTATTGCCCTACTTGGACTGACGCTCTTTTTACCATGGACGCAAAACATCAAAGCCCGGGGCGACATCACTTCGCTTTACCAAGAGCAGCGGTCCCAAAATATCAATTCCCCGATTCCGGGCAAAATTGTCAAATGGGCTGTGAAGGAGGGCGACTTTGTAAAAAAAGGTGACACGATCATGCAGATATCGGAGATCAAAGAGGATTATCTGGACCCCAATCTCGTCAGCCGTACCCAGCAGCAGGTAGAAGCAAAAAAAGGTTCGATCAATTTCTATAAGGGAAAGGCGGCCACATCGGTTTCACAAATGGAAGCATTGCAGGCAGCCAAAACCTTCAAAATCAAGCAACTCGAAAACAAGCTGGGCCAGCTCAATAACAAGCTGACCGGCGAGCAGGCAGAGCTGGAAGCCGTCACCAATGAATTTAACCTGACCAAGGATCAATACGAGCGCCAGCAGAAGATGTTCGAACAGGGGCTTGTTTCTCAAACCCAGCTTCAGCAGCGCAATACCACTTTTCAGAATGCCCTGGCTAAAAAAATAGCAGCTGAAAATAAAATTGCCCAGACTAAGCAGGAGATGATCATTGTGGAGATCGAACAAAACGGTGTGCAGCAGGAGTATGCCGAAAAGATCAGCAAGGCGGAAGGCGACCGGCTGCAAAGCCTGAGCAATATCGCTTCCGGACAAGGGGAAATGGCGAAGCTGGAAAACCAGGTAGCCAATTACACCATCCGGAACGGCATGTATGTAATCCTGGCACCGCAGGACGGTCAGATCGTCCAGGCCAACAAAGCCGGGATCGGCGAGATACTCAAAGATGGGGAACGGATTACGGTGATCGTTCCGACAAGGGTCAATTATGCAGTTGAAATGTACGTGCGCCCGGTAGACCTTCCGCTGATCAGCATCGGGCAAAAAGTCAGGTTTATGTTCGACGGTTTCCCAGCCATCATCTTCAGTGGCTGGCCCGAGAACAGCTATGGGACTTTCGGGGGAAAGGTGGTCGCATTCGAGCATACGATTAGCGCGAACGGGATGTTCCGGGTGCTTGTGGCCGAAGACGCCGCTGACCGGCCCTGGCCGCAGCAACTGAAACTGGGAACAGGAGCGCAGGCCATCGCGCTGCTGAAAGATGTGCCGGTATGGTATGAGCTCTGGCGGAACATTAACGGGTTCCCCCCCGATTACTACACTTTGAAAGAACCAGGGCCGAAAGATCCGGGTAAAGAAAAATAAACTAGGCCTGTTTATGAAAAGCTTGGCAATAACATTGAGTTTCCTGGTCGGATTAGCGGTTTTAAATGCGGCCACGGCACAGGATTCTACCAAAACACTGAACGCGGCGCAGGTGATGGAGCTCGTCCGGAAGTTCCATCCGGTCGCAAAGCAGGCTGGTATCCACATTGACAAAGCGCAGGCCGACCTGCTGATCGCCCGCGGCGGGTTCGACCCCGTTCTTGGCGCTTATGTCTCCCGCAAACGCTTTGACGGCACTAACTATTATAATAGGACATCGCCCGAAATCACCATTCCAACCTGGTATGGGATCGAGGTGCACAGCGGAGTGGACAATTACACAGGAGAGCGGCTCGACCCGACGATGACGAAAGGGCAATCGGCTTTTCTCGGTGTGAGCGTTCCGCTTGCCCGGGACTTGCTGATGGATAAGCGGCGTGCATTCCTAAAACAGGCCCGGATTTTCAGGTCGCTGGCCGACACCGAGCAAAGACTGGTCCTGAATGACTTGCTCATGGATGCTATGGATGCATACTGGCAGTGGGTAAGCTACTATAATCAGTATCTGGTCGTGCAGGCGAACGTGGCAGTCAATACGCAAAGGCAGGATTTTGTCCGCAAGTCTCTGCTGAATGGCGAGCGTGCTGCTATTGATACCATTGAAACATTGGCCCAACTTCAAAGCTTTCAGTACCAACAAAATCAATACCTGCTGGAATTCCGCAATGCAGGATTGCAGCTTTCTGCATTTCTATGGAGTGATACCGGTGAACCCTATACTTTGCCCGACACGGTTATCCCTCCGGCCGACTGGGATAATACGCAAAATATCAAAGACTTCGACCTGGACCTGGCTAGCCTGCTTTCTGCTGCCTCACAATCGCATCCCGAACTAAGGACCTACGATTTTAAACTTCGTGCACTGGATATTGAGAAAAAACTCAAATTCCAGGAGCTTTTACCCAAAGCCGACTTCCGTTACAACCATATGAGCAAGGGGTACAATGCATTGGCCAGCGCCGGAGAATACGCAATCTTCGATAATAACTACCAGTATGGTTTCAAGTTCGAAATACCTTTGCGGCTTTCGGCTGGACGTGGAGAATATAAAAAGGCTCAGCTCAAAATTCAGGAGACACGCCTGGGACAAATGAAAAAGCAGCTTGATTTGGAAATTAAAGTCAGGAAATATTATAACGAGTTCAATATCCTCAAAGAACAAATTGACCTGCAAAGCCTAAATTACGCCAATTATCAGCAACTGGTAAAAGCGGAGGAAATAAGGTTTTCCAATGGAGAAAGCTCACTCTTCCTGATCAATAGCCGGGAAAATAAAGCGTTGGAAGCCAGACAAAAACTGATTGAACTCAAAACAAAATACTACAAAACCGCCTATGCACTGCAATGGAGCGCTGGGTTGCTGAATTAGCAAATCCCAATTACGGTGGAGTCTTGTACATGGATTCCCTTTTTCGGTTACACCTCCATAATCGTCACTTCGCCCCCCCGATTTTACGGTTACCCGTTTTTTGGATTGTAGTAACGATGCCTTATCGTCAAATTTGTTTTGTCAATAAATAAACGAACAGGCTATGAAGAACTACCTACTACTCATTATTTCGCTTTTGGCAATGAGGCCTTTGACGGCCCAACAAGTTTCGCAAACAGTCCGCGGTATCATCCGCGATGAGGTTACTCAGTCGCCGGTCATCGGTGCGTCTGTTTTGCTTATTCAGGAGGAGGGAAAAAACCCGCAGGGTGCTATCACGGATGTAAACGGAGAATTCCAGATCACAGGCGTACCCACCGGAAGGCAATCGTTCCGGATTTCTTCCGTAGGGTATGAGGAAAACCGCCTGTCCAACGTGATCGTCACCGCGGGCAAAGAAGTGATTGTCAGCGTAATGCTGACAGAAATGGTCAGTTCGCTAGACGAGGTCGTTGTCACCGCAGACAGAAAGAGCGATAAAAGCAAAACTAATAATGAGCTTGCACTCGTGGGAGGCCGGTCTTTCAACATCGACGACACCAAGCGATACGCAGGAGCATTGGGTGACCCTTCGCGGATGGCCGCGAATTTTGCGGGCGTCGTGTCAGGCAATGATTCACGTAACGACATTGTGGTTCGCGGTAACTCCCCTGCCGGGATGCTATGGCAACTGGAAGGGCTTAACATTCCCAACCCGAACCATTTTGGCTCCCTGGGCAGCACGGGTGGGCCGGTAAGTTTGCTCAATAACAATACGCTGGACAAATCGGACTTTATTACGAGCGCTTTTCCATCGCAGTATGGCAATGCCCTTTCCGGGGTGTTTGATCTCCGGATGCGTGACGGTAACAACCAGAAACACGAATTTCTTGGCCAGGTAGGCTTCAATGGTTTTGAAGCAGGCGCGGAAGGACCGCTCTCCAAAAACTCAAAAGCCTCCTACCTGATTAATTATCGGTATTCGACGCTGGGCCTTTTTCAGGCGCTGGGTATCAATTTTGGAACAGGAAGTGCGGTCCCCAATTACCAGGATTTGAATTTCAAAGTATCTGTCCCAACAGGAAAAAAAGGCAAACTTTCTGTGTTTGGTATTTTGGGGCAGAGCGACGTCGAATTCCTGGGTAACGACGTGGATACTACAGATACCAACCTATATGGAAACGAAAATGAAAATACCCGGGTGAAATACAAGACCAATATTCTCGGACTTAGCTACGAATACAATCTTTCCCCAAAAACATTTGCCAAGCTGACACTCGGGACCAGCAATACCGATCAGGATTTCAGCGGAGACTCAATCAGTGTGGTCACCCGTGAAGCATTTGCTAGTGGCCAGGCCAGGTTTAAGACCAGGAAAACATCCGCTGTCCTGAATGTGCGGCACAAAGTCAACGCCAAGCACAGTCTTTACGGAGGCGTCACGTCAGATCTGCTCAGTTTCGACTTGTATAACCGGGATATCTTCGGAGGCGGGCGGTTTGATACTGTGCGGGTCGATGTAAAAGGAGAAAATACCGTTCTGACACAGGCTTACGGGCAGTGGAAATACAGAATGACAAAAAACTTACAGATGACCCTGGGTCTTCACGCGCAGCATTTCAGCCTCAACGACAATTTTGCTATCGAACCGCGATTCGGGTTGCAGTACTCCTTCGGAAACGGGCAATCGGTTAGTTTGGGATACGGTTTGAACAGTCAGGCACAAAACATTTACACGTATTTTGTGCAAACAAAAACCGAGAGCGGCCTTGCTTATACCAATAAAGACCTCGACTTTACCCGAAGCCACCATTTTTCCTTGGGGTACGAAAACCGGCTTGCTGAAAACCTTTTGTTGAAAATCGAGCCTTATTACCAATCCCTGTATGATGTGCCGGTTGAAAGAAGAATTTCCTCGTTTTCAACATTGAACTCAGGAAGCACCTTCGCTAACGATGATGAGGACAGCCTTGTCAATGAGGGAACGGGCAGGAACATTGGAATTGAACTGACATTGGAGAAATATTTCAGCCAGGGATACTATTTTTTGGTGACTACTTCCCTTTTCGATTCCAAATACAAAGGCAGCGACGGTGTAGAACGGAATACGGCTTTCAACAGCCGGTATGTTGTCAATGTGCTGGCCGGCAAGGAAGTTAAGGTGGGGCGTAATCGGAGCAGCGTGCTGAGTGCCAGTATTAAAACATCGTTTGTGGGCGGAAAATATACCTCCCCACTTAACCTGGACGCATCCCGCCGACGTGGCGAGGCAGTTTATGATGAAAATCAAGCCTATTCACAAAAACAAGGTGCCTATTTCCGCACAGATCTCCGCCTCGCTTACCGGAAAGAAATGCGCCGGAGTACCCTCGAAGTCGCCGTTGACTTGCAGAATGTGAGTGCGAACAAAAACATATTTCAGCAAACTTATAATGCGAGGACCAACAGCATTGCTACGGAATACCAGCAAGGATTTTTCCCTGTCCCAATGGTGCGCTTCACATTCTGAGACATTCCGTTTCTTAGGCTGCGTTCCATGTATTTAATTTTGGGACGCCAGCCTTTGCAACCAATTATTTACGAATTTTAGGTTTGTAACGTTAAGTAATACCGCATGTGAGGCTTGAAATTTTCTTTTTGAACCATTTACAATATTGCTTTTGGAAACGATGACTGAATCAAAGTATCAACTGAATGACCTGAAACTGCGGCTCGTAGGCATTCCGTTCTTTTCGTTCGCCATACCAATGATTGTTCATTTTGAAGATTTTGGAGAAATGAACAACACTTATTTTGCTGCCGTGGTCATCTCGTTTTTTACGACACTGGCGCTTTGGGAAGGCAACCGGTACATCATTGTAAGCATGCGCCGGTTGTTCCCCAAATATAGCGAAACGACCAAAAGACTACTTTTGGAGTCGGTAATGGCCCTTATTTATACATTGGCGGCGACCTTCATTCTGGACGAAGTGTTGTGCAAAGGCATCCTGCACAAACAAGGCAACCTGATGGGCTTTCGGATCAGCGTGATCCCAACGGTGCTTGTCTACCTGGTTTACGAGGCGATTTACTTTTTTGAAGCGTGGAAAGCGAATGTCCGGAAAACAGAGTCCCTGATGCGCGAAGGCGTGCAGTCCCAGCTGGAAGTCCTTAAAAACCAGCTCGATCCGCATTTTCTTTTCAATAGTATGAACACGCTTGCCGCATTAATTGACGACACGAACACAGATGCCCAGAAGTATCTCGAACGCCTCTCGGACGTGTACCGTTACGTGTTGGTAAGTCGAAATAAAAATACGGTATTGGTCGAAGAAGAAATCGCTTTTTTGGATGCATACGTGTATCTCAATAAAATCAGGTTCAGGGATAATTTGCTGGTCGAGAAACATATTGCCCCGGAAACATACCGGCAGCACGTCACGCCGCTAAGTCTTCAGATGCTGATCGAGAATGCGATCAAACACAATGTGGTTTCAAAAGAAAACCCTTTGAAAATCAGCATTCATCAGGAAGGTGATCAGTATTTGGTGGTAAAAAACAATATCCAGGAAAAGACAATCTTTGAGAAGTCAACGCGTGTCGGGCTGCAGAATATCATTAACAGGTACAGTCTGCTGACGGAACGACGTGTGCAAGTGATCGAGGATGGGGCACTTTTTACCGTGAAAATACCTCTGATCAATCAGCTGATTTAGCATCTCGATTTGTCCCGATTTTGAAACACATTCCTTGTACCCATGAAAGCCCTGATCATCGAAGACGAATACCCGGCGGCCGAACGATTGGAAAAACTAATCAAAAAACTCGATCTGCGTATAGAGATTACCGGTGTGCTGGAAAGTGTGGAGGCCGCGAAGCGCTGGTTCAGATCGGGTGAGAAGGTAGATCTGATATTTTCCGACATCCAGCTTTCCGACGGATTAAGTTTTCAGATTTTTGAATCATTCCCCGCACACAGCCCGATCATCTTCACGACTTCCTACGACGAATATGCAATCAAGGCATTCCGCGTCAAGAGCATTGATTATCTGCTGAAACCGATCAAATTACCGGAGCTCGAAGAAGCCATTCAAAAATACAAGAACTTTAAACAGGACTTCGCGCCGGAGGTGTATGCCAAGAAAATCGATTCATTGCTGGAAAGCCTCGAAATACGTCGCAGAACGCATAAAACAAGGTTTTTGGTCAAAAATGGAGAACAGCTCATTCCGATTCACCAGGAGCAGGTTGCCTACTTTTACACTGCAAATGAACTGGCGTGCCTGGTTGGAAACGACGGAAGGCAATTTCTGATCGATTATTCCCTGGAAGAATTAGAATCGATGGTGGATCCGCTCTGTTTCTTTCGGCTCAACCGGCAATTCATTGCCAGGGTCACGGCGATTCAGAAGATCCATACCTATTTTAACGGAAAACTTAAAGTAGACCTGCGTCCGGAAACGGCTCAGGATGTGCTGGTCAGCCGCGAAAAAGCCCCTGCATTCAAAACCTGGCTGGACGAATAGCAACCCAATCGTTTAATATTGGCACATGACTGCGAACTAGTCTGAGCAGATTTCTTGTGCCATGTAACAGACAATCTCATGAAAACCATTTTTATCATCGTGGTTGCAGCATTTGCGGTAACACAAGTAACTGCCCAAAAACCGTTCAATTACGCGCTTTACGCCGATGGGCTCGTCAATCCTCAGCTGCCAAAATCAAACCTTTATGCACAAGGCGCAGGTATGCGCGGTGAAATCAGCAAGGAGCTGACTAAGTCGAGAAATACCCTCTTCGCCCAGCTTGGATATGGTCATTTCTTCAGAAGAAAAAGCGGTGCAATGACCGCGGACCTGATGATGGTAGCGACTGGTTTTCGTTACCAGTCAAAAAGAGCCTTTTTTGCGTCATTGGGTCTTGGTGCGCAGTATTGGACAGAAAAACTTGTCATTCGCTATTCGGACAAGACCGTTGAAGACCGGTTAACCGGCATCATGCCTTCCGCTTCGCTGGGTTTCGGCTTCCGGGTCGGCGCCGATTACCGCATTGGAATCGACTACAGGGCGCTGTTTAAACCAGAAAACGGTGCTGTTTTGCTTCGAAACAACCTTGCGCTTTCATTCGGGTATGCATTCTAATCATTATATCATGAAGACTTTCCAAACCACCTGCTCTATTATTATAACAGCCATTTACGTCTTATCCGTTTACAGCTGCCAGCCTGCAGAACTGGTCGTAGCACCTCAGCAAAGCTTTGGGGCACTTCCTCTAATGACAGACGCCCCCGCAGATAATCCCCAAACTGCCGCAAAAATCGCCTTGGGCAAGCTCCTGTTCTACGATCCCGTCCTTTCAGGGAATAAAGATGTTGCTTGTGCAACCTGCCATCACCCGAATTTCGGATATTCGGATGGGCTGGAACTTCCTCTGGGCGTTGGAGCACAAGGGCAGGGGCTAACCAGACACTTTACAACATCCGGTAAAATCCCGTTAACCAAAAGGAATTCACCATCCCTTCTGAATGTGGCATTCAACGGCATTGACGAGGGAAGTAACTACGATCCGGCGAATGCGCCGATGTTTTATGATTTAAGGACAAAGTCGCTGGAAAATCAGTCGCTGATGCCGATCAGCACTTTCGAGGAAATGCGCGGCGATGCGTTTACACAGACCAATGCCATAGATAGTGTCATTGCCAGGCTTCGGGCAATCCCAACCTACAACAAATCTTTTAAGGAGGCATTTAAGACAGAGCTGGCCGTCACTGCGGTAAACCTGGGTAAGGCCCTTGCAGCATATGAACGAACTCTTTTGGCAAACAACAGTCCATTCGACCGATATCAGCGAGGGGAAAAATCGGCGATGAGTGACGCCCAAAAACGGGGTATGGTCCTTTTCCTCCAAAATGGATGCAATGCTTGCCATAATGGGCCCATGTTCAGCGATTACAAAACGCACGTGCTCGGTGTGGTCGACAATGAAAAACTAGGCTTTTCGGATAAAGGGCAGGATGACAATTATGCATTCCGTACACCGACCTTGCGTAACGTTTCCCTCACCGCACCATATATGCACAGCGGAAAACAACAGACTTTGGAGGAGGTACTTAATTTTTACGACTTGGTGCGTGATGGCGGAGCTGCGCTTAATTCGAATGTAAAAGTCAACCAGCTCGACTCGCTGCTTAAACCCAGGGTTACCCAAAGCAGTGATCTGGTGGAATTCCTGCGTGCGCTCACCGACCATTCTTTCGACAAATCGGTTCCCGCAAATGTGCCAAGCCGCTTGCCCGTCGGCGGAAATCTCAACTAGCCGGGACAGTAAAGCAAGCGGAGATAATGCTTATGAGATTAGGGAGCATAAGGACTTTTGTCTCACCAGCATCTCTAAGACTTAGCCCGTTTAATTGACAAACACGTATGATACAAGCAGCAACCCTGAAATTTCTGGAAGACCTGAAAAAAAACAACGTTAAAGAATGGTTCGACGACAACCGGAAGGCCTATGAGCTCGCCAGGGCCAATTTTCTGGATTTTTCACAGAAACTGATTGATGGTATCTCCGCTTTTGACCAGGACATTGCTGTTGCAAACCTGGTCGCTAAAAACTGTATGAGCCGGATCAACCGGGATATCCGTTTTTCGAAAGACAAATCCCCGTACAAGACCAATTTCTTTTTGATCGTCAATGCTGGTGGTAAAAAAGGGAACCACGCAGGTTATTACTTTCAACTGGAACCCGGTGCATCGTTTGTCGGCGGCGGGGCGTACATGCCAATGCCGGAGGATTTGCAAAAATTCAGGCAAGAAATTGAATATAACTTTACCGAATGGCAAAAATTGGTATCAGCCGGGCCGTTTCTGAAAACGTATGCGAATGGGATACAATCACCGGAAACGCTGAGCCGCGCCCCAAAAGGATTTGAAGAAAACAGTCCAGCGATTGAGTATTTGAAAATGAAAGGTTATTACGCTGTTACCAATCTTTCGGACCAGGCATTGGTTTCCGAGAAATCATTGGCTGACATTACTTCCAGTTTGGAAACCGTCCAACCGCTGGTAGCATTTCTGAACCACGCATTCGTATAGGAACGGAAACGCAATCGGCCTAACGCCTGGCTTCAGCGGCTTATAAAACATAGACTTTTGTCATCATCGATACGATCTTAATTGCAGAAATTTGATTCATTAACAACAATCAAATCTTCAGACAATGAAAGAGTATCTCTTATTATTCAGAAATGCAAGTGCTGAAAATGCCTATCTGTCGACTTCACAGGAAATGGCCGAAGACATGCCCAAATGGCAAGCCTGGATTGGCAGTATCGCCATGCAGGGCAAATTGGTGCACACCGCTCCCATGGAGTACAACGGAACGATCGTAAGTTCGGCCGGCGATACAAACAATCCCTACAAAGAAGCAAACAGCGTGTTGGTTTCCGGTTTTTTAATCTGTAAAGCGGATAGTTTTCATGAGGTGCAGGAGTGGTCCAAGACTTGTCCGATCCTTCAATACCCAAACAGCTCGGTGGAAATCCGTCCCTTGATTCCATTTCCAACAAATTAAATCTCCTACCAGATGGATAAAATTCTGAACCTGGGGAGATACATTTTCCCGCTGTCGTTTTTGCTGTATGTGGGCTTGCATTTAGGCAAACCAGAAGTGGGGGCATCATTCGTTCCCGACTATATTCCCTTCCCGCTTTTCTGGAATTATTTTACCTTGGTATGCATCAGTGCCTTCATAATCAGCGCGGTAATCGGCAAGTACGACAAGTTGAGCTATGTACTGATGGCCCTTTACGTTATCTTAATGGCAGTTCTGGTCCACATGCCCAGGTCAATGGGCCACGAATTGGACGCCGGTTTAATGTCTGCAAATCTGGACAGAGAAAAAGAGCTTGAAATGGTAAATATTTTCAGAAATATCATGGTGGCAGGTGCTCTGATGGCGTTTGCAAAGTTTGTTGCAAAAGATAAAAGAGTGATTGGCTGACAATGAGCTTGGATCGAAGCGATACAACCAGCGTATAACAGCTATCGTATATTTTACTTATTCCAGACTAAAAGTAATATAACCTCCATGATAGCCTTTGCCCGGATTAGGACTGACCGCGATCGTGACATACTGTTTTTGCCCAATCGAAAACGTGGACGGGACAGCAGTAGCGTTTCCCGGCAGTTCTTTTTCCCAAAGCAATTTTCCGGTTTTCTGGTCGAAGGCGCGGAACATCTGGTCTACCGTGGCGCCGATAAAAATAAGCCCGCCGCCGGTAGCGATCCCGCCGCCGCGGTTGAACAGTCCGGAATTCTTAATGCCCATGGCAGCCAGCTTTTTATCCACGCCAAGCGGAACCTGCCACAGAATTTCGCCGGAATTAAGATCGATAGCATTTAAAGTGCCAAACGGCGGTTTGATTGCAGGAACTCCATTCGGATCTTTGAAAAATTCGTATCCTGAGAACCCGTAAGGCTCTTTCGTCCCCGATTCTTCACTTTCAACTGGTGTTTTGGCAATGGCGGGCGCATTAATCCCTTTCAGATAAGCCGTGATGGCGTCGATCTGCTGCTGGGGTAAATGCTGAAAGGAAGGCATTGGCTCTGCACCTTTCTTGATAAAATTTTCAAGATCCTTTCTAACATAGTTTTTCACTTTCAAAGTAATATCCGGCCCGAAATTAGTACCCTTCTGATCTGCACCGTGGCAGCTGCTGCAATACATCTTGAAAAGATTTTCGCCGCTTTCATCATTGTCTTTTTTCAGGGACTTAATGTCTTTCAGTTGCAGAAACCAGGGCATATCCACCGCATTGACAAACATAACCCCGGAATTGGGGTTAAATGATGCGCCTCCCCAGTTAGAACCGCCATGCGCAGCGGGGACAATGAGTGAGCCATTCAGGCCAGGGGGTTCGTAAATGCCGGTATTATATTTGTTTTCTGCGATTTGGTCTTTGATAAATTGGGTAACCTCAGGAGTGATGGTACTGAAATATTCCGGCTTAAAACCCTGACGGGAAAATGGGCCGGGCTTGGTTGGGATTGGCTGGGTGGGCCAAGGTTTTTCGCCCGGCATATCACTTTTGGTCGGTACCGGCACTTCTTCGATTGGAAATAACGGTTTACCCGTTTTCCGGTCGAAAAGGAAAACGTAGCCCATTTTGGTCGCCAATGCTACGCCGTCGATCAGCTTGCCGTCATGTTTTACTTGCACCAGGTTAGGCGGCGATCCGTTATCGCGGTCCCATAGATCATGGTGCGTGGTTTGAAAATGCCATATTCTTTTGCCCGTTTTGGCATCCAGTGCCAGTAAACAATTGGCAAATAGGTTTTCACCTTCACGGTCAGCCCCGTAAAAATCGAAGGACGGCGAGGCAGTAGGGACATAAACGATGCCGAGTTTTTCGTCCAGGGCCATGCCGCCCCAGCAATTAGCGCCCCCATTTTTCTGGCGTGCATGCTTGGGCCAGGTCGTGTACCCGAATTCGCCTTCCCGTGGGATGGTATGGAAAACCCATTCCATCTTCCCGGTATTGACATTAAAAGCCCTCACATCGCCTGATGTAGATGGAAGCTCGTCGGGAACCTTGCAGCCCACAATGAATAAATCCCCATAAATAACCCCCGGCGCATTGGCGGTAACATGCACCCGCTTTTTCATGGCCGGCTCAACGGATAGCCCAGTATAAAAATCAACCTTGCCCTGCTCCCCGAATTCTTGGATTAACTTTCCCGTGGAGGCATTGATCGAATAAAGCGTTGACCCGAACACAAAAAGCAGCGCATCTTGTCTGCCACTTTTTCCCGGGTGAAAAGTTACCCCTCTGGTCCAGGTACTCACATCGGTACTGTCGGGAGAAAATTCCCAAATGAGTTTTCCCGTTTCAGGATTAAGGGCCACCAGCTTATCGCTTGGCATAAAGGCAAACATTTTGCCCTTTACGATTAAGGGATTGAACAAAATGCTGGACCCGTCTTTGCTGTCCTGGTAACTCCAAACCTCCTTTAACTGGCCGACGTTCGTGGTGTTGATGATCGAGAGGGGAGAAAATTTATTATTGGAAGCGTCATGACCGTAGTGGTTCCATTCGTCTTCTACATGAGAAGGCTGAGGTGTCCTTGGCGCAAAACCAATGAGTAATGCCACTAAAACAGCCGCGGAACAGAAACCAGCCAGCGAACGGTAGTTACGTTTTGTCATATTGAAATAAGTTCTCTGACGGGTTTATATTTGGTTTGCTCTGACTTAGAGGCCATTGGCAAGCAATCTGCCATCCATAAATTGTTTGGCTCGCGGCACATCTGCCTCTTCCAGGTGCTCAATGATGATTGGGATGTTGGGATGTTGCCGGGCAAGTCGTTGGAGATACAAGTCGTAGTTCAGCGAACCCAATCCCGGTGCAGGCAACTCGATCATTCCCACGCCGCGGAGTGCATGCGCCTCGTCGCCATCGATATCAGCCATTGACACGCCCACCGAAGTTTCGGCCAGCTTGACGTCTTTGGCGTGCGCAATCTTGATTCTGTCTGATAATGCGTCGAAAATCCGGTTTAATGTCAGGTCCATCGCCCCAATGTTGTGCTCTTCGAAGTAATTAGTAGGATCCATCAACAGTCCCAGATTCGGATGGTTGATATCGGCAAACAACCGCAGGGTTTCTTCCACCGACCCGATGACATTGTTCACATAAGTTTCTACACAGAATGTTACGCCGTGCTGGCGGGCAAAGGCAACAATCTCACCAATCACGTCCCGGCATTCCGTATAACCTTCCTGGGTTTTATTTCTTGGATCCGAAACCCAATCACTTTCTGCATGATATGTCCCTGTTTCACTGATCACATAGGGAGATCCGAGTTCATTCGCATAGCGTATAATCTGCCTGAGATGGTCCAGGTTTGCCTTGCGTTTTGCTGGTACCGGATGTACCAGATTGGTATAACCCGAAATACAACAGATGGGTAAGTTGCTGCTTCTGAAAGTATCCCTGATTTTCCTGGCCTTTGCAGCATCAAAAGCATTCGTCGACAAATCCATGTCCTTGAACGATACGTCCAGCTGCACGGTATTGAAATTAAGCTCCCGGATCCGGGCAGCCGTTTGGGCCAGATCGTAAGGGAAATAACCGGTAAAAATTCCAACCTGAATCATAAGATCATTTTCAAGAATATATTTCTGCAATTTCAACGGCCCGGTGTTCTCTGGCTGAAAGGTAGCAGGCATCTACCAGGGCCATTGTTTTCAAATTATCCCTCCCACTGATCTCAGGCTCGTTATTTTGTTCCAATGCAACCAGCAATTGGGCCATCGGCCCGGCAAAGGCATCCGGAAACCATACTTCCTCCCAGCGCGGACGTTGGCATCCTGCCATACTTTTGCAGGTGAAATCCAGTGTGCTTGGGCTATGCGCAGGATAATTCGGCCAGCCAATACTTCCCTTGGCCAATCCGTCAAGGCCTTCCACACGGTATTTGATGTAAATGTCTTCCTCAGCACCTTCGCGGGCAGGACCCGTCCACACATCGTCCCAGGCCGAAGCCCGCATGCCATTTTCATATTCGAGAATGTACAGTGCAATACCGTCGTCATGGGCAAATTTTGAAATCGTCCTCGGATCCTGGGCGACACTGCAATAAACGCTTTTGGGGTCGCCAAACCAGTACCGGAAGGTATCCAGATGATGAATGCTCATCACCCGTAGGGTAAGCCAGCCCATGTCCGCCTGCCAGCCCGTCCAGTGCGGGATGGCCCGCATGTCGATGGAGCCAAATACCGGTTTTCCTAGTAATCCTTTGTTTAACAGGTCTTTGCAAGCCCTTACCGACTGGTCGTAGCGCATGTTCTGGTTTACACCCAATACCACACCCGCATCTTCACAAATCCGGACAATTTCCAAAGCCTCCTGGTAATTCATCCCCAGCGGCTTCTGGGCTAATATCCCCCTGATGTTTTTGTGTTTGACAGCCTCTTTCACCACCGCGAGCTGGCCGTCAGGCGGCACGGCAATGTCTGCTACCTCCACTTCCGGATCGGCGAACATTTGACTATAAGTCGCATATACCTTTCCAATTTGGTGCCGCTGCGCTACTTTCTGGCTGTTCGCCCATGTTCGCGAGGTGATGGCCACGGGATTGAACCCCGCATTCCGGTAGGCTACCAGCTGGCAGTCGGCCATGATAAAGCCCGCACCTACGCAACCAATACCAACCGATTTATTTTCAGGCAGAACAGGAAGATATTCAAGTTCAATGCGCATCAAAATCCCAATTAAGAGCGATTTAAATCCTGTAATGTGATTTCAGCATCCTTGCTCAAAAAATCCGCTTGTGTCACGACCTGTTTCCCGCTTTCCAGTAATTGGCTGTCCGCAACCATCTTCACAGGTTCAATGCACGACGTGTTTTTTTCCCTGAACGGTTTGTTGAATGATAAATTGTACGCCGAAATAACCGACCACCGGGGTTTGTCCGACAGGTTGGCATCCGAACGATGGAGAATGTTGCTATGAAAGAAAAGAGTATCTCCCGCTTTTAGCTCCACATAAACCAGTTCACTGTTTTTTTCGGCTTCTGCGACGAAATCCGGATCTGCTCCTTGCTGCTCGCCTACAAATGAATGCTCAAAACGCTGCATTTTGTGTGTTCCTTTCAAAACTTGCAGACACCCGTTTTCTACGTTAGCATCGCTTAGGGCTACCATCACTGAAATCATCGCTTCCGGGTATAGAAACCCATTTTTGTACCAATAACCATAATCCTGGTGCCACTCCCACGCCCCTCCTTTTTTAGGCTCCTTTTGCATAACCTTTGAATGAAAATGGCAAACTTCGCCTTCATTTCCGAGCAGTAGCTCCACAGCCTTCACCATCCGCTCCGATCGCGACATAAGCCCGAAAGAATCGTCGCCAGGTGTAAACCAAAGCGTCAGTTTGGTCCGGTTACCGGCTGTATCTTTCAAATCGAATGCGTGGCTTGTTACACTTTCATCAGTCGCCAGGCCATAAAGCAACTCAATCTCCTCCTGACTAAAAAAATTCCGCTTGATCAAAAACCCATCGTTTTCAAAATCAGTTTTATCCGTGATACTAAGTCTTGTTTCCATATATAAAATGTTCGAATGCTCAATAATAGCTAAAATCTTCTTGAAATATTAACAAGACAAAGTACCGGGAAATTAAATGTTGATTCCATCGCTATTATGGCAATTTTATATGTTATTTTGAACATCTGGCATAAGTATGTGCCGGAATTGTAAAACATAACAGATGAACCTCTTGTTCAAAAATTACCTTTAGACAATAGCACCTCATTTGTGGCACGATCCTACACGACGCCTTTCTTCGAAACACCCTGGCACTAGCACGAGGAATATGAGCTGCTGATAGAAGCGGTCGGGAGCGGCTAAGCGTTTGTTGGTGATCACATCGGAGAGTATAGCGCAGGAGATGTGTTTTTGTTGGGTAAAAACCTGCCCCATTGGTTCAGAAAAGAAGAACCTGATAGTCGCCTATGAAATACAGAAAGGAATACGCGCAAACAGTTGGGAAAAAATAAGCAATAAACTTTTTCAGGTCTTTTCTAGCATGACTTGAAAACCGGTTAAAAAGAATTATTTAATTTATGAGTTCAACGTATGCTAAAATGAAATGATGGCAAATCAAGTGATATTCTTTCACGGCGGGGGATCAATGGAAGACTATGAGGCCGACAAAAAACTGGTCGAGTCGCTGGAAGGCTATTTGAAGCCGTCGTATGTCTTCCACTATCCTTTTTTACCTGATGACGGATCGCCGGACCTGGGAAGGCGGCAGCAAATCAATCAAGCAATATCAGAAAGCAAAGACGGTGTAATATTAGTGGCCCACTCACTCGGCGCTTCCATGTTGTTAGCGTGCCTTTCCGAATTCAGCTTTGAGCGAAGGATTAAAGCCGTTTTCCTGGTAGCAACGCCTTTCTGGGAGGGAAGCGAAGATTGGGTGAAACCTTTCAAATTACGCCAGGATTTTGCAGAAAAACTTGACAAGAATATACCATTGTTCTTTTACCACTGTCACGACGATGAGGAAGTTCCAATCGCCCAGCTAGCCATGTATAGGCAGCAACTTGAATGGGCGACTTTTCGTGAAATTTCCGTCGGCGGTCACCAGTTCAATGATGACCTGAGTATTGTAGCAGCCGATGTTCGCTCGCTGGCTAAGGCGTGACGAATTCGTGACGGAACTTGCCATCAACGAATATTTCTGAAAATTCAGGCCGTCTGATTTGAATAAAGACCGAATTCCCTAATATTTAGGCCTCCCAATTGGCTTATCATTTTATGTACTCGAAATTGCGGCAACATATTGAGAAGCTCATGCCTTTAACGGACGATGAGTTCGCATTTATCGAGAAGCATTTCGTTTTTAAAAAGTTCAAAAAACATCAGTTTATGGTGCAGCGGGGCGAGCTGGTACCCTACAATTATTTCCTGCTATCGGGGCTGACCAAGCTGGTGTATACCGATGAGGAAACTGAAAAACAATCAATCCTTGCCTTCGCCATGGAAGACTGGTGGGACAATGACTTTGAAGCCTACTATTCCCGCACAAAGGCCACGCTTTCCATGGAATGCCTCGAAGATACCGAGGCGCTGTGTTTGACATTGGACGATTTCAATGCATTACGCACCGGTCTGCCCAAAATCGAGCATTTCTTTCTGGAAAAAGTTACCGCCGGCTTTCTGGCAGGCCAGCGCCGCATTCTTTCCCTGATGACATCCAGCGCACAGGAGCGCTACAAGCAGTTTGTCGGCCAGCACCCTTCGCTGTTGCAACGCTTGCCCAAGACGCAACTGGCTGCCTATTTGGGTGTTTCCCGCGAGACGCTTAGCAGGCTGGACTTGTAGTGTGACCTGCCGCACATGAAAGTCGTGAGGTAGGTCACGGGGTGGTTTTCCAATTGATCGCTAGATTTGCACAGTAAATCAATCAAACTTAAAAATGGAAAAAAGAATCATTAACCCGTGGCAATGGCAGGACGAACGTTCCTACAATCAGGGCGTGGAAGTGAAGCAAATCGAAAGCACATTATACTGCGCAGGCCAAGCCGCCGTGCATCCCGACGGAACATCAAGCGACGCAGATATGCGCACCCAGCTGCTCCTGGCCATACATAATCTGGAACAGGTCGTGAGCCAGGCCGGATTCGAACTCAAAAACATCGCCCGCCTGAATGTATACACGACCAACCACCCGGAGTTTTTCTCGTGCTTCGACATATTCACCGAGTGGATCGCCAAAAACGAAATCAAACAAGTCTCGACCGTCGTCGAAGTAAAAACGCTTTTCGAAACGCTATCGGTAGAATTGGAAGCGACACTTGTGAAGTAGGCAGTCGTTGCCAATCTTAAAAAACGAAGGGGCAATCAGCATCAAGCCAATTGCCCCTTCCTCCTTCCTCCCTCATCCCTTTCCTCCCTTTCTTCCCACTTTCCTACACAGACCGCCCTTCACTCACCCTCCACCAACCTTAACCTGTTCCGGCGCCTCATTATAACCACCCGACCGGTCGGACATACCTTCGGCACTTTTCAGGTTATCATTGTGAGGTTGCTCAGATTCGGACGTTTGGTTTTGCGTTTCACCTGCATCGGCGCGTTTGATACTGCCGGACAGATACGATTCAAGATCGTCCAGACCTTTATCCCACCCATCCTGATGCGTTTTCAGCATCTCTGGTTTCGAAAATCCATCCTGGATCACACGCAGTTTACTGCCATCACCCTCGGCGGAAAAGCTGACATTCAGCGAATAACCGTTTTCGGAGCCCTCGTCGCTCATGTTCCAAACCCACGAATAAACCAGTTTTTCATTCAGTGACACTTCGCTGTACGTACCGGTAATTTCTAATCCCGCCTCGCCTACGAAATAAGCGACTTCGCCTCCTTCCTTGAGATCATTTTTCACATCCGTCAGCGACTCACCCATTGGATGCCACCATTGTTTGAGCTGTTCTGCTTCCGTCCAAGCCTTGAAGAGTGTTTCTACGTCCACATCAAACTGCCTTTCAATTTCAAGCACATTTGCCTTTTGATCCTCTTCCATTTTTTCCTGGTTTGTTGATGAACATTATATGCGCCGATCTGCATAATAATCGTGCCGCCCGGGGTGCAGTGTCGCCATGAAAACTGGACACACGCCCCGGTAACATACCTGGCTATGCCCTACGCGGGCCGCCCGTAAAATATCCAGGCACTTCCCGCCGGATTTACATAAATTGCTTTTTTAACCAAACCCCTTTCCCGCATGACACATACTACCTCCAACCCAAAGATCCATGAAGGGCGCAATTTGAAGCGTTTTCGGGAAATGTTGAGTATTAAACAAGATGCATTGGCGTTCGAGCTTGGCGAAGATTGGAACCAGCAGAAAATTTCTCTATTAGAACAAAAAGAAAAGATTGATTCCGACATTTTGGAACAAGTTGCGGCTATTCTTAAAATTCCAGCTGATGCGATTCGGAATTTTGATGAAGAGAAGGCTGTGAATATTATTGCCAATACATTTGACAAGGTCGAAAACTCCTTCAACTTCGGCACCTTTAACCTACATCCGGTTGAAAAGATTATTCAGCTACATGAGGAGAAGATTGCGCTTTATGAGCGGATGTTGAAGGAGAAGGACGAGATGATGGGGAGGTTAGAGCGGTTGGTTGTGGGGAGATAGGCTCAATGCTAATAAAATACAATTTTTTTGATAGTGTGGTAAAGGGGAGATTTGTGATTTAAGCTATTGTAATCCATGTCGAAATAAAGGCGTTGTTAGGGAATGTGATACTCATCCAAAAATTCAAACACTTGTCTCCTTTCAAATTAGTTGCTTAGAATCTATTTTGCCACATGCCAAAAGAAGGATTAGTTATGAATTATTTTACAAAAATTAGTAATAATGGCTTGGTCTGAACAATTATCAGAAAATTGTCCTCCGGCTGAAGCCATTAAACCACGCGGTCTTAAATTTTACAGAATTTGCAGTAATCCTGTTAGCGAAAGGGACTTCTACTCGCATAAGCGTTTATATCCAGAAAAGAATTATACAAAGCTTTGCGAAGCAAAGGGCCTGTCGTTATGGCAAACACTTGATAAAGCAAGGCAAATTCTTAAAATGCCAATATTCAAATCTCGAAACTCAACCATCGGGGAATTGGTTCTTAACGAAAAAGATGGAGTTGTTCTGCAAACAACGAAGGATTTAAACCATTTCACTTGGTGGTCGACAACTGAATTCGAATATTCCAATAACTGTAAATTGGTATCATAATGAAGTTAAAAACTATTGAAATATTGCTCTTCTACGATCAGGCGCATCTTTTAACTGCAAGTGGAGAGAATCAGGAAATCTATCTTTGTCTACTGGTCGAGATGTTCGAAGACGGGACTAATATGTATATCGGAACGCCAATTTCGAAGTCTCGTTTATCTTTGTTAGTCACGGGACAGATAGATGTTCGCTTAGTATACACTAAACCTGAAAATGTCATTTTTTTGCAAATTAGCGAGAGCAAGGATGGTCTGCTTATCGGTAATGAATTAGCTATTGAAGCGATTCCCGAAGAATACTTGCCGGAAGCTGACTTGTTTCTCTCCGATCCGCTCGAATCAGCTGTTTTATCAGGATCTATAAAATTTACTGAAGACCCAAAAAGCAAAACTCGATCTACTCCGGCTAGGTTTACCGGGGAGTTTTCTTTGCTTGAGAATGAGTTCTCCATTTACTATCTGCCACCAAAACCAGCTCAAAATGGCAAAATTAAGGCTGAACGGAATCTAGTGTTTAGATAAAATTGACATCCATGACTATACAAATCGAGTCGATTACGGTGAATGACTACAAGGTTCATGATCAACTTCCGGAAATGGTGGGAAAAACCGTAACCTTCGATATTAGTATCAACAATTTGGTTACCGGGTCGGAGCTCCAACAAGAAGTGATTTTATGCGAAGTATCTGTCCGCTTGATCGAAGCAGAGAGCGGCTTGGAATTAGTAACATTCAAAAGCAATAATTTCTATAATGTTCCCGGATTGACAGCGGTATTGATTTCGTATCCAGACGATTCCGTTAAAATCCCGGAAGAGATCATAGAAGTCATCGCTAGGGTTTCAATTGGAAATGTAAGGGGAATTTTATTCGAGCGGCTTTCGACTACCATTTTAAACAAGATGCTTTTACCAGTCATTGAATATGGGGATCTCACTGTTTCAATTCCAACAGACCAATAATTGACAGGCGGAGCAAACCTTAGTCAAAGCATATCCTGACCGGTCAATTGTGCAAGCGGCACTTGCACAAATTACCTGGTATCACCATAATGCTGAGCTTTCAGTTGTCCTTCATGCTAATTTTCGCGCTAATACAAAATCTTCCTATCTTCGTGTACACAAATTCGTACACCGATGAGAATTATATCAGCAAGGGAATTTCGGGGGAAGCAAAAGGATTATCTGGATCTGGCCGAGAAGGAACGGGTGATTATTCACCGGGGGAAGAATAAGAAATCAGTTTTACTCACGCCAATTGATGAAAGTACTGAAACTGATGTCTTTTTTTCGGACCCTCAAGTGTTAAATGCCATTAAAGAAGGCATTGAGGACGTGAAGGCTGGAAGAGTGACTTCCATCCGCGACCTTAAAAACATATGGGCAGATATTCTGTGACCTTTCCGAATAAAGCAAAAAAAGACGCCCTTTTGAGGCGCCTTCGTAATCTAGATAGAAACAATTGATATATAGGAAACTACTGCAAGTCGCCAAACACCCAAATCTCAACGCCACCCCAACCCAGGCGCCACATGCTCCAAAATCGAGGCCAACACATGCACATTATAATCAACCCCTAACGTATTTGGAATCGTCAAAAGAACCGTATCTGCTTCCTGGATAGCCTCGTCCTGCGCCAGCTCCTTAATAAGTTGATCTGGTTCAGCAGCGTAGCTTCTGCCGAAAATCGCATTTTTGCCCTGTTCGATCATTCCGATTTTGTCGCGGTCTCTGCCTTCCTGCCCAAAGTACATGCGGTCCTGATCGTTCATCAGTGCGAAAATAGACCGGCTTACTGAAACCCTTGGTTCCCGTTTGTGCCCCGCTTTCTTCCACGCCTCTTTATATAGCCTGATCTGCTCCGCCTGCTGCACGTGAAAAGGCTTGCCGCCTTCATCGTATTTCAGGGTGGAACTTTGGAGGTACATCCCGTTTTCCGCCGCCCACACAGCCGTAGCATTGGAAGCGGCTCCCCACCAGATGCGTTCCCGCAATCCTTCGGAGTATGGTTCCAGACGGAGCAAGCCCGGCGGGTTTGGAAACATTGGGTACGGATTGGGCTGTGCAAATCCCTTACCTTTCAGCCTTTCGAGGAATTCCAATGCTTTACGGCGTCCCATTTCTGCCTCGGTTTCTCCGGCAGCGGGTTCGTATCCAAAATAACGCCAGCCGTCGATCACCTGTTCCGGCGATCCTCTGCTGATTCCCAATTGCAATCGTCCTTCCGAAATCAGGTCCGCGGCGCCGGCGTCTTCCACCATATAGAGTGGGTTTTCATAACGCATGTCAATCACGCCCGTCCCAATCTCTATTTTGCTTGTTTTGGCACCAACAGCTGAAAGCAAAGGAAATGGCGATGCCAGCTGCGTTGCAAAATGATGTACACGAAAGTAAGCGCCGTCCAAACCGATTTCTTCGGCGGCAACCGCCAGGTCAATGGATTGAAGCAATGTGTCACTCGCTGTCCGGGCGTTATATGCTGGGTGGTTTGCCCAATGCCCGAACGATAAAAATCCTATCTTCTTCATAATTCTTCTTTCAGAGTAAGCTTAGAATTAGAAAGATTATAGGGCGTTAAAAGTTCCTGGTTAATTTCTTTTGCTTGGCTTAAATGTGTCGCCTTTGCCAGCAACCCTACTCTTTCGGATAAGCCAAAATATTCTTGGTGGTAATCTTGCCCCCAACATCTTTCGACGCAACGATCTCGTCGGGCGCCTTTGATTTTTCTACCCAATCAATGATCACGCTGACCCAGTCCACATTATCACAACCCGGGCCGCCTCCACAGTGCAAAACTCCTGGAAGAAGGAACAGCCTTGAATAAGATTGCGCGTCTTTGTCGCTTTTTAATATCTCATTGTAATGCCCAATGGTTGCGTTTGCCGAGAGTGCCGCATCATTCCATCCATGGAAAAAGATAATCTTACCATTTCGCTTTCTGAACTCGCTGTAATCAGTACTGGTGGCATCCAGATAGGATGAAGCATAGGCAGTTTCCGCGGTAAAATTCTTGAAGTTATACTTTGAATAATCAAAGGTTGAATCGTTGAAGATAAGATACTTGAAAATGTTTGTAGAAAACATATGATGCAGGCTGGGTTGTTTTTGCGAGAAGGAGCTTGACCCGGTTATCCAGGGGTCCCAGGAAGCTTCTTCGGCTTCTCCGCCAAAGGGGAAACCTGGGTAAATCTGTTTGCCATTTACAATCAAAGGACTGTAAATCAACTTGATTGCCGCAAGCTGTCTTTTTGTAAAACATGCGCTTCCAGGCTTTTCGTTAGCGCATACCGGTAATTTTGAAAAATCGAACTTGCATTTACCGGGGTTGTTCAGAATCCCATCAGCCGATCCGTCCAATTGGTCGCATTGTTTAAGAACTTCCTTTTGTAAAAGTTTGAGATTATCTTTTGAGATAACCGGCCTCAGCTCGTTTGAGTCTGGATAATTGTATTGGCTGTGCTGCAAAAATTTCGCAGCTGTTGCCGGCCATCCAAATGCAGGTGCCCCGGCTACAATCCCATCAAAATCCTCAGGATAATATTGGGCCTCCATCATCGCCTGTCCGCCCCCACGCGAACAACCCACAAAATACGATTTGGAAGGTGCTGCACAATAAAAATTTTGCATAATGGCTTTCGATACCACGGCGGTACGATGTATGGCAAGCCGCCCGAAATTGAGCTGTCGCTCCATGTTGTTGTACGCCCATTTTGCGTCGCTACCTCCTTCGTGACCTGTGTCAGTGCCTGCAGTTACAAATCCCTCATCGATCTTACCCCGGAATTCGTTTTGGATGCTTCCAACAAAACCGCCTCCTCCTGACATCAGGAAACGTGTATTACTTTCGTTCGGTAACAAGATCTCAAAATTGATTTCCTTGCTGATCCTGCCTAGTATGCGACAGAAAGGCTTTTGTATGACAACAGTTGGGATCCACGGTGCGTTTGGATTGCGGATCGTATCCCCTGCATTGGCCTCAGCAACCAAAATCGTAACATCCGGCAGTTGAAGGTTTTTCAACTCCTCGCATGGCTTACAAGGTTTTACATTTTGCGCTGAGGCAAGGCAGGCAAACAATAGGAGGGCGAAGGAAATGTGAAATTTTCTCATAGGTGAATTGTTTAATAACCTGTGCGCATTTCTTTCATAAAGCAAGAAGAACTGACTTTTTCCCCATTGAATTCCGGAACTAAGATCACGGTGACTTGCCAGGATCACAAGCCGGCCGGTAGAAGGCTCGCTTGTTTGCAGCGGAATATCCCTGCCCCGGAGGTCAGTGAAAGTAATGTTTGGTAAATCACATTTAAAATTCAGGTTGATCAGGTCGCAGACAGGGTTTGGGTACATGATTATCGGAGCGTCCCTTTCAAGTTTCAGTGAAACAACCCGCGAGCCTATTCCTGACGCATTAGCTACCAGAACTTAGGAGCTTTTTGCAATTATTGTTAATACAATCTTAACGCATTTTTAACCTTACTCTAGTACGGTCGGACTACTTTTAGAGCTAGATAAATTAATAAAGTGACTAAAAAATTTCTGTCTCAACAATACTAAAATTTTATGAATTCAAAATTACGATTATCCAAAATCATCTGTGCTTCCGCATGTTTGATATCCTGGGCTGGATTTTGCGATGTACCGTCCCATGCGTTTTCTAACAATATGAATAAGGAGGTGATTGTCACAATAGCTGATCCGCTATCGGATGTTGTATCCGCCGCCCAGCCAATCTCGGGTAAGGTCACGGATGACAAGGGAGCACCGTTACCTGGTGCTACGGTTATTGTTAAAGGCTCGACAAGAGGCACAACAACGGATACTGATGGAAAATTTGTTATTGATGCCGATTCCGATGCCATGCTTGAAATTTCTTTCGTGGGATATTCTTCAAAGGAAGTTTCAGTGAACGGGCAATCATCAATAGTAGTCCAATTAAACCCCAATCTTTCACAATTGAATGAGGTTGTTGTAGTTGGTTACGGTACCCAAAAAAGGTCAGACGTTACTGGCGCCATTTCATCTATTAATAGTGAAAGTTTTAATAGGGGCGTGGTAACGAACCCAGGTGAACTGTTGCAGGGTAAATTGGCCGGTGTGTCCATTGCAGCAAATAGTGGCGAACCTGGGGCAGCACAAGATATAATTATCAGGGGTATCGGTAGTTTGCGGTCGGGAACACAGCCGCTTTATGTGGTCGATGGATTTTTGTTAGACAATTCCTCTACGGGTGTTCCCACCAATCCCCTAAACTTTATTAACCCTAACGATATTGAAAGTATCGATGTGCTAAAAGATGCCAGTGCAACAGCGGTATATGGTTCGAGGGCAGCAAATGGTGTGGTAGTAATTACCACTAAGAAAGGAAAAGGAAAACCGCAAATTAATTTTGCAGCATCCACCGCTGTGTCGTCCATAGCCAATACAATAGATGTTTTTGATGCCGACGCTTTTCGCAGCCAAGTGGTGGCCACCGGCGGAACCTTGCAAGACTTTAATGCAAACACGAATTGGCAAGATGAATTGACCCAAAGGGGTGTATCAAATAATCTTAATTTGTCGATGAGCGGTGCCAGCAGTGGGAATTTTTCCTACTTCACATCAGTCGGTTATCAGGATCAAGAAGGAATTTTGAAGAATAGCAGGCTAAAACGTTATTCGGGAAAATTGAATATGAATCAAAGGGCATTCAATGGCAGATTAAATATTGATTACAATCTTACGGCCTCCCACACCGAAAATTTACGCCCAAGCATTACTTCAACCATCAGTGATATGCTGAGTTTGAACCCAACGGTTGCTCCATACACAGACGGTAAACCTACCCTATTGAACACAAATGCCTTAAATCCACTTGCCAGATATGATTTATTTAGTGACAAAGCCATTAATAACCGGATTTTGGCGAATTTCTCACCATCTATAGAGATATTTGACGGCCTTACTTATAAGTTAAATTTCGGTGTTGATTATTCCGCCACGAATAGGAATGAGCAGTACAAACCCTATCCGGCAGTTATCAATGAGTCTGATATTTCTAATGGGGTATTGGATGCTGCCATCAATTCAAATACCAATCAACTTGTTGAAAATACGCTTACCTATAATTGGAACAAGGATGTTCATAATGTTACTGTATTGGCAGGACATTCTTTCCAAAAGTTTTTGGATGAAACCAGAACAACTACATACCGCGGTTTTGCAAATAATAATATTGAGCCTATTTATCAAGACCATACCAGTACAACAGCATTTCCTACTGCGGTAAGTTCGGACGCCCTTAAAAACGAGCTGCAATCTTTCTTCGGCAGAGTGAACTACGTATATGGTAATAAGTACATGTTCACTGGTACGTTTCGTGCCGATGGGTCCTCCAAGTTCGGAGAGAATAACAAGTACGGCTATTTTCCTTCTTTTGCATTGGGATGGAACATTAGCAACGAAAATTTTATGGACAATTCGTTTTTCAATAACTTAAAATTACGAGCAAGTTGGGGCCGAACAGGTAACCAGGAGATTCCCTCCAAAATCACAAAAGCCAGTTATTTAGAGCAGCGATTACAAACAGGCGCCGGAAGTGTCAGTACATATCCTATTGATACCGACGCTACTTCATTGCAAGGCTATCCGTACGGGATTATATATACGCGATTAGCAAACCCGAATTTACAATGGGAGGTATCCACCCAAATAGATTTAGGAATTGATTTCGCATTCTTTGGTTCCAGAATGACCGGTACATTGGATTACTTCAATAAGGAATCTTCCAATATACTTTTGGAAGTTGTTCCGTCAGACCCTGTTCAGCCTACCTCTACATACTGGAACAATATCCCGGGTATGGTTATTCAGAACAATGGCATCGAACTTACGCTGAACTACGGTAGCGACCAAAAACGTGACTTCTCTTATAATATTGGTGGTAACCTGACCTATATTCAAAATAACGTGCAAAATTCCCCTTATGCGGTCTTGGCAACAGGTGCAGCCCAAGGTTCTGGCCAATCGGGCGCGACCATTAATGGTTATATCAACAATGAGTCGTTAGGGGCATTCTATATGTATCAGTTCGACGGAATTAATGCGGATAACGGCCAGAACGCATTCAGGGACACCAATGGAGATGGTCAAATACTGGACAATGACCGTCTTGTAGTGGGCAGTGCGATTCCGAAATTAATCTATGGATATAATTTAAACTTGAAGTACAAAACATTTGACTTGGGTTTGAATTTCAATGGTGTAGCAGGAAATAAAATTTTCAACCATACAACCATGACCCTGTTCAATAGGTCGCAATTGGCCAAGTCCAATAACACTACGGATTTTGCCATCCAATACCCAAATGAGGCGTTGACCAATGCCAATATTGTGTCGACACGTTATTTGGAGAATGGTTCTTTTTTAAGATTGAATAACGCTACACTGGCCTATAACCTGAATTTAACTGGGAGCAGATTGGCGGATGTCTTCCAACGAGCCAGTCTTACATTAACTGGTCAAAACCTCTTTGTAATAACCGATTACTCAGGTTTTGACCCGGAAGTTAATACGGGATCGGCTTCTGGTGGAATCCAAACTTTTGGCATTGACCGATTTACGTATCCAAGGGCAAGAACATTTGTGCTCGGTCTTAATGTAACATTTTAAAAGAAAACAAACACATCATTTAAGATCACGTCCATAACCAAATCAAAATGAAAAATATAAGATTTAATACAAGCCTGACAATAGTGGTTCTTTTATTGGCATTTTTCGGTTGTACCACATTAGATGAAGAGATTCTCGATGAGTCTCTGACAGGTACCGGCCAAGCGGAAATTGTAAGTGGGTCAGTAGCACCGGTATATGGTCTTCTCCGGCAAGGTGTGTGGCTGCATACCGGCAATTTTGGACTGCAAGAAGTTGCTTCTGATGAAGGCATCCTTCCCTATCGGGGAGGAACGGACTGGTATGATGGTGGCAAGTTTATAGCGGTTCACCAGCATCTTATGACCCCTAGTAACAGCTTAGTTGGGGATACCTGGACGAATATTACCTTAACTTTATCAAGAGCGGTAATCGCTGCGGAAAGACTAAAATCAGAAAGTGAAAATGGTAATGTAAGTGCGCAAGATGGTTATTTCGAAATGGTCGCCATGAAGGCATACCTTAATATGCTGGCACTTGATAATTGGGGTGTCGTTTTCAAAAAAGAGCTCTCCGGTGAAAGATCTGAAATTCTTCGGGGACAAGAAGCAATTGGTTATATCGAGAGCGAGCTTTTGTCGGTTGTTGATGTAATTAAAAAAGACAAGGACCCGGGTAGGATAAATCAAAATGCCGTAAGGGCATTGTTGGCCCGCTTGTATTTGAATGCTGCGGTTTATCGCGATCCTTATGGTACGCCCAAATTTAATAAAGAGGATATGGATAAGGTGATACAATATACCAGCGCCATCATTTCTGGACCTTATTCATTGTCGGCTGAATATTTTGATTTGTTCAGTGATGATAATCACGTCAATCCTGAACTTATATTCGCACTTGACCAAAGAGGGGTACTTGAAACCGACCACCAGCGGTGGGCGTATTGGCCCATATCCGGTGATCAAATTCCGAGACCTGAATTTCCAAATACACGTGGAACGGACGCGGTAGCAGCTACACCTGACTTTTATCAGACTTGGGTAAATGCCTACGGCAATGTTGATCCTGCCGATGCCGATGCCCGTTTCTTTAAGAAAAATACAATTGTCCCTGATAAACTTAAAGACTTAACTGGGGTAACTCCACTCAATGATTCTGAGCATTATTACTGTGTGGAGGCCACAAAGTTTGAAATGGACAGGGGAATACTTCGTGGTGTTATATGGGGCCCAAGAAAGGACGGAGGAGGTAATATTTTGACTTGCGGCGATGGTAAGGTAAGGATATATCCCGTTATCAATAGAAGAACTAGTGGTGCAAACCTAACCTATGTTAACCATACACTGAATGTTGATTTTAGCGCCCCGGGGAGTTTACATAATACAGGTTACCGATTTTCAAAGTATCAGTTCAGTCACACCGCTCCCAATTGCTGTAGCTACAGTAGTGTTGATCTGGTTTTGATCCGCCTAGGAGAGATTTATTTGATGCGTGCCGAGGCCAAGTTAAGAAATGGTGACAATGCCGGGGCTTTGGCCGATGTAAATACCTTAAGAACTTCTAGAAATGCCCGACCTGATCAGACCCCGGATGCCTTGAAAAATATTGATCTTGATATACTATTTCGCGAATCGGGATTCGAGCTCTACTGGGAAGCATTTAGACGAAATTATCAAATACGGTTTGGCAAATACGAGGGTAATTGGACGGGGAAAACCGATAAGGATGTTAACAAAAGATTGTTCCCGATTCCTCAACGAGCAGTCGACGGGGCTTCCAGCGAAGAAGGGTTTTTAGTGCAAAACCCAGGATATTAAACCGATTTGAGATCCGAAATATGAATTATCAGGAACGTGCAATGATTTTGGGTTCAGCTGATTAAAGAGATTAGCAATAGCTAAATTAATGTGGAAAGCGGGCTTGGGGTATTCCTGGCCCGCTTTCCTGTCAAAATTGCTTTCATCATTTCCACTGAATTTGTAATTCATCGTCGTATGGTAGCTGATCTCCTTGTATTTCCATTTGATGAAGTCGCGCATGTGCCTAAGCAATGTCTCATATCGTCCCAAGTATTCCTGCCGCAAAATCGGCTCCAACTAATGCTGCGATTTGTTCATTCAAAAAGGTTAGTTGCTGACAATCAGGAAGTGATTCATGATGTGGAGACTCTCATAACATCCCATTGTTGAAATCGCTCATACGTTAGTTGCTGTTGCATCAACTGGTTTTTGTTTTGGCCAATTGAACTAAGATCTTTAAAAGACTTTAAATCTTATAATAGCTTTGCTTGCTATAACCGTTTAATAATAACAAACTTTTTTATATGGACGGAAAGTGAAAAAATAGTAATATTGATATATCATACACGTTCGATATAAAATACAGCCTACCCGCTTCTTTAATGTCCATAAATTTCGGGCTATCCTGAATGACGCTTCATTCGGACTTATTATTGATTTAACCCACTTTGTATTTTTCATTTACGTGATCCGAAAATTTCGCCAAGTTTGCGAGAGGCTCTGAGTTTAGCAAAGTGTTCCGAGATTAAATTTAATGAAAGCCAGCTTTATTGCAGCAATCACCACATTAATAGATGTTTATGATACGGACTGTTTTCGAATTCGTGAAGAGCGAGCTATCGACCTATTGTTTCAATAAGGAGCCGCTGATTTATCCATCCGTGAGTTCATTTCTTAGGATCTCCGGGTTTTATTCGCCATCCGGGAATTCGACGGTGGATACGGAAAAGCATATCCAACTGACGTTAGTTAATCTGGAAGAAGAGCGGCTGGAAGGTATTAGACCCACTTTTGTGAGAATGGACGACGATCAACTGATGAAGCTCCGAGCGCCGGTGACGATGAATTTACAGTTGCTTTTCGCCGCTACCGCCGTGGATTACTTACAAAGCCTGCACGATATTTCAAATGTGGTGAGCTTTTTCCAGGCAAATCCAATTTTTACTAAAGACCGGTATCCCGGTATGAATGCAAGCGTTTCCGAACCGTCCACCCGGCCATGGAGGCTCATCGAAAGGCTTGATTTTCAAATACATACCCTTACACTCGAACAGCAGAACAATATGTGGGCTGCATTGGGCACAAAACACCTTCCCTATATTCTTTATAAAGTCAGGATGCTCACTTTCTTCGAAACCCAGGGAGAAGTGGTAGAACCAATCGTGGAAATCGGTCTCAGAGATCGGTTGAACTGAATGCCAGGTAAAAATTCTCAATGCTATTGAACATGATCAGATCTGTGTATACTGAACTGTTCAGCTTTGCGGTGCGCAACAGCTTTTACAGAAACGGACAAAACCTGACGTCGCCAAATCCGGCGGTACAGGAGGATTTCGATATTCTTTGTACAAAAACAACCGAGGCACTCATCCGGCAGTTTGGAATGGTTTTCCGTCGTGTGCCAAACGGTTTTAAACTTTTTTCGGAAACAACAGAAACAGCACCGAGCATTCTTTCAGTTGTCCGGAAGCCAAAATCGGATACCAGGCTCACCTTTATTTTGTCATTAAAAAACAAGGGAGTGCTTAGCTTTTCCGAGGTTGCATTTAGGGAGCTATCGATGGGACAGATTTATTATTTCAACAATTTGCCCACCAATACCGATGCCAGGGACGATTTACGTCTCAGTACACAACCCGCTGTAAATCTGACCGATGATCTGATACGCCTGCGGACTTCGGCGTATGCATACGAAATGCCGGGTGTCGTAAGTGCGGACGCGGTAAAGGTTATTGCAGTTAATGGAGCCGATCTGGTCGTTCCTAAATCCGCCACCAGGACTAATGGAAAAACCTTACTGTCATTTGACCTCTCTTCGCTGCCCGAGGGCAGGTATCAGTTGGAAGTATCAGGTTCTGTGAAAGATACCTTCTTTTATGGTGGCAACAGGACGGACGTATTTGCGGTATTCGAAGCCTTTTTTAAAGACGCACAACCGAACTACCAGATCCTGGAAACCGATTTTTCGCTCAGTCCTGCCCGTCCCAAATACATGTTGAAGCTAACGGCGAGGAAAACATTCTGGCGTTACACGATTCGAATGGAGCGCAACGTATTGACATCACCGTTCGTGGAAATCTCTGACTCCAGCACTGTATTTTCAGGGGTTACCCCTACTCCAAAACTCGCCATATTCACGTCGGTGTCGGAAATTGAGTCAAGGGAAGACCCCCTCATGCGGGGCAGCCCGCCAGTACTCGCTAAGATCAGCCTCAAAGACATGTCGACAACGCCAGAGAAGATCAGCAACCTGTCCATTCCAGACCTTAGTGTCCTGAGAGAAGAAAATAGCAAGTTTTATTCAGAAGTAACCATAAACATTTGATCGTCAATCATGATAACAAAACTAGCCACACCGGGTGTGTACATTGATGAAATATCAACCATACCGCCCTCCGTTGCAGAAGTTGATTCTGCTATCCCCGCATTCATCGGTTACACTGAAATAGCAAAAAGATATGCTGACGGTGACCTGATCATGAAAGCCCAGAAAATTGCAGACTGGTCTGAATTCCTGCATTACTACGCCGCCAAAAATCCCGAGGGTCAGGGCATTGCGCCGCAGGAAGCAGCTGACAGTGTTACGATCGCCATCAGTGAAAAAACCGACGACGGTACTGTCACCGGCACGACGGTGGACTATGAAGTAACCGTAGCAACAGTACCGGCCAAACTGAAAAAATACAACCTTCACTATGCCGTAAAGCACTATTTTGACAATGGCGGCGGGGCATGCTACATTGTCCCGGTAAATGTGCATTCTGACGAGGGAATTGATGCGGACGAACTGGTGCTGGGTTTGAGACTCATTGCCGGCTATGACGAACCTACCATTCTTTGCGTGCCTGAAATGGGTACTGTGAATGTGGCCGGATACGGGTCGATTGTGAAAGAAATGACCGATCAGGCTTCCAATCTGAAAGATCGCTTTGCACTCATAGATCCGCAGGTTGTCACTCCCGAAACACCGGCAAATCCGAGCGGGACAATTGGTGCCGATGTCCTTATTATCCGTAATGCAGCTGTTGGCTCGGTTGAGGTAAACCGCTATGCCGCTGCATACTATCCTACTCTGGAAACAACCTACGGCTACGGATTCGATCTGGAGACGGTGAAGGTAACCAGCCACAAAAAAGCGACTACGGGAACACCCGCCCCGGATTACAAAGATAAAACAGTGGCCAGCATTGGAAAAGGGGCCGCTTTGTATGGGAAGATCAAGGATGCTTTGAAATCGGCTCACGTGGTTTTGCCGCCTTCCGGTGCGATCGCCGGGGTATATGCACGAGTTGACAACACTAAGGGAGTGTGGAAAGCGCCAGCCAATGAGGGACTTCGGAATGTAGTCAAACCGGTGGTGGACATATCCAATCGCGAGCAGGAAAACCTGAATATCGACGCTACCACAGGGAAATCCATCAACGTGATCCGCACTTTTCCCGGTTTCGGGACGGTCGTGTGGGGTGCGCGTACATTGAATGGAAACGACAACGAATGGAGGTATATCAATGTGCGCCGCTTTTTCATGGTTGTGGAAGAATCCATCAAAAAATCGATTCAATGGGCTGTATTTGAGCCTAATACTGCATCAACCTGGGTGAAGGTGAAAGGCATGTGCGACAACTATCTGTACCAGAAATGGCAGCAGGGCGCGCTGGCCGGCGCTAAGCCGGAAGAAGCATACTTTGTGCGGGTAGGCCTGGGCAAAACGATGAACGCCGTCGATATCCTCGAAGGCCGGATGATCGTCGAGATCGGAATGGCGGTGGCCCGTCCGGCAGAATTTATCATCCTGCGTTTCTCGCACCTGATGCAGACTTCCTGAGAAGTAATACCAAACCGATTTTTTTAACCAAAAATTTTCAACACAATGCCATATCCACTTCCCGTATTTCGCTTCAAGGTAGAAGAAGTGAATGCCTCAGACCCAACTTTGGGCGTAGCGTTTTCCGAAGTCAGTGGTCTTACCCAGGAAATTCAAGTCATTGAATACCGCGACGGACTGACACCTCAGCAATCTTCCATGAAAATGCCGGGATTGCAGAAAGCAAACAACATTACCCTGAAAAGGGGCATTATCAAGGGAGACAACGCCTTTTACAATTGGCTGAATACCGTCAAGCTCAATACCATAGGCCGTAAAGATCTGATCATCAGCCTGCTCGATGAAACCGACAATCCTACGATGGTATGGAACGTGAAGCAGGCTTTTCCGGTAAAGGTGGAGGGTCCCGGCTTGAAAGCAACCGGAAATGAGATCGCCGTCGAATCCATCGAAATCGCGCACGAAGGCCTCACGATCACAAATGGTTAGTTATTATGGGAGCGTACTATCCACCTGTCGGGTTTTATTTCAAAGTGGAATTTCAGGGCATTGATGGTGTTACAGAAGATGATACCCGGTTTCAGGAGGTCAATGGCCTTACCGTGGAAATCGAGCTGGAAGAAGTTCATGACGGGGCTGTGCCGCAGTTCAGTTACAAATTTCCTAAGCGGGCGAAATATCCCAACCTGATCCTGAAACGCGGTATGCTCAAAAGCTCTGCCCTGATCGCCTGGTTCGACAATGCGCTCGACAGCTATTTTAACTTGTTCAATTACAGCTTTTCACCGTGTACCATTACGATCCAGCTCATGGACGAAACAGGTAACCCGATGACCTCCTGGCAGGTGAACAATGCTTTTCCAATTAAATGGCAAGTGTCTGACTTCAAGGCAAATGCCAACGAAGTAGTCGTAGAAACACTGGAATTTGCGTATCAGAATTTTAAAAGAATATAACCATGGCAGTCCATATCAATGAGGTTGTCGTGAAAGCGACAGTCTGCGAGGAGCCGCGCAATTGCGCCCCTGAAAACGCGAATGCGGGAGCAGGCGGCGGCGGGGCTTCCGCCGAAGAAATTGTTGAAAGAGTACTCGAGATCATCCGTAACAGCGAGGAACGATAATGACAGCAGCAGAATTTGGGAAAAAGATGCTTCTTAATCTGAAGATCCTTCCCGTGATGAGGGACAGTGTTATTCCGGTCGGGTTACCGTTCATTACGATGTTTAATCCGGAAAGCTTTTCGATCAGCGAGACGGTGGAGTACGACCAGCCTTGTACCAACGGGGTGCAGGGAGAGGGCGCTAAGTTCATCAAGAGCCGGGCCAGGACCTTTTCGCTGGAATTCACGCTCGATGGTACGGGTACCAATGCGCCCAAAATACCCCTGATCGTTCAGATTGCATTATTCCGTGAAGCAACAACGCTCATGAACGGCCTGATCCACAAGCCCAATTACCTGATCGTTCAGTGGGGTACTTTCATTTGCAAATGCCAGATGAAAACCTCCGACATCCAGTACACGCTCTTCGACCAGACTGGCATTCCGTTGCGAGCGAAGATCAAGGCGACTTTTGAGGAATTCACGAACGACAAGCTCAGCCAGATCCTGGGAATGCTCTCCTCCCCGGACCTTACCCACGTTCACAAAGTGGTGGAGGGAGAGATTTTGTCCATTATTGTTTTTAACACGTATAACGACCAGCGTTACTACATCCAGGTAGCGAAAGTCAACCGGCTGAAAAACTTTCGAAAATTGAAAGCAGGTACCCTGTTAACACTTCCACCGATTGCAAAACAATGAGCTTTCCAGCAGCATTATTGGGTTCGGGATCCAATCCCACTGACAGGGTTTCTAAAAAGATCCTGATCGACGATACCCCTTTGTCCAACGAAATCGCCATTATGCGTTTTTCGGTTTCGAAGGTTTACAACAAAATTGCGACGGCCAAGATCATTATCGACGACGGCAGCGTGGCCGAAAGGGATTTTCCCAGGAGCAACTCGGACCTTTTCAAGCCGGGTAAAAAAATTGAGATACAGCTCGGTTATGATGAAAATCCGACCACTATCTTCAAAGGCATCATCATCCGCCACGCCGTGAGAATCAGGAATGGATCATTTCTGGAAATTGAGGCCAAGGATGAGGCGATTAAGCTTGCTGTGAGCCGGAAAAATAAAGCTTTCACCGGAGTAAAACTGAAAGACAGCGCGGTGTTTGAGGAGATCATCGGCAGTACGCTGAAAAAAGACGTGGAGCCTACCGTTGCAGAGCATAAGCAGATCGTCCAGTATTACGCTACCGACTGGGATTTTATCCTGACCCGGGCCGAAGCGAACGGGATGTTTGTCCTCACCGACGATGGCAAAATGGTCATTAAAACGCCGACAATGTCCGACGATTCAGGGGTCACATTTACCTATGGCGGGCAGAACAATATCATCGAATTTGAGGGTGAACTGGATTTGCGCCGTCAGCCTGACACGGTTAAGGCAGCTTCCTGGCTGTATAATGCCCACGAGCTTTCCGAAACGGCGACGGGGAAATTCTCACTTTCCGAAACGGGTAACCTTTCATCCGATGACTTGGGGAAAATATTGGGTGCCGAATTGCACCTCACGCATTCGGGTAATGTGAGCGAAGATATTAAAGGCTGGACCAATGCATTTGCCATGCGAAAACACCTGGCAAAAGCCTGCGGAAGGCTCCGGGTGGAAGGAAGGCCGCTGCTCAAACCCGGACAGAAAATCGAGCTGAAAGGCGTAGGTGACCGCTTTAACGGAGAAGTGCTGATCACCGGCATTCTTCATCAGTTCAATGGCGGTTTCCTGACCGATATCCAGTTCGGCTGGGCAGAGGAATGGTTTTACAAAAAAGAAGATGTGGTCGACAAAGCGGCATCCGGCTTGCTTCCGGGAATAAACGGGCTGCAGATCGGCGTGGTACAGGCCATAATCGATGACCCCGAAAAAGGGTTCCGCGTACAGGTGCAGTTGCCGACGATCTCGGTGAAAGAAGACGGGATCTGGGCAAGGGTAGCGACCGTCGACGCAGGCAAAAACCGCGGGTTCTTTTTCAGGCCGGAAAAGGGCGACGAGGTAATCCTGGGCTTTGTAAATGATGACCCGCGCGACGCCGTGATCCTGGGAATGTTGCACAGCCAGGAAATGACGCCACCCATTGAGCCGGAAGAAAATAATCCGAAAAAAGGCATTGTCAGCCGGGAAGGGATGAAGGTGATCTTTGATGATAAAACCAAAAAGACGGTCATCAGCGTGCCCGTCGGAAGCCGCGATTCCAGCAAGGAAAAAACTTTCACCATGGATCAGAAGATGATCGAGATAAAAGACGAGTTTGGAAATTCCATTAAAATGGACACTTCCGGTATTTCGATTACCTCAAAAAAGACAGTAACTGTAGAAGGCACACCCATTAACCTGAACTGATGATGCCAGCAGCAGCCCGATTTGTCGATACACACGTTTGTCCCAGACCCATTACGGGCAGCTCGCCACCTGTTCCGCACGGTCCCGGAAAAGTCCTTTCACCAGGAAGCCCGGACGTGAACATTGGCAAGAGCCCGGCTTTGCGAGAAGGGGATGCCCTTGTCTGCCCTTTGGAACCAGCTATGAAGAATTCCGTAAAGAAAGGCTCCGCCAAAGTCAACATCAACGGAATGCCGGCGGCACGGGTAGGCGATCCTACTGAGCACGGCGGACAACTATTTTCGGGTTTCCTGACTGTGATTATTGGCGGATGAACCCGCATTTGACTATTATAAAAAACCATGAATGCCATGACAACCAGCGATAAATCATTTCTCGGTACCGGCTGGGGTTTCCCGCCCAGATTTCAATGCAGCATCGGAGGTGTTCAAATGCTCTCGGGAGAAGCCGATATTCTTGGTCTTGACGAGACCAACGACGCCATTATCGATATCCAGGGCAGTATCTACATCATTATTTCGACCCGTTTCGGCGAGCGCGTCATGCAGCCGACATTCGGTTGCAGTCTGCAGCCTTATGTGTTTGAGGTGATGAATACGCCCAACCAGGCCATGATCGAAAAGATCGTGACCGATGCGCTGGTACTGCATGAGCCGCGCATTATCGTGGACTCTGTTTCTTCGGAATTCTCTGTATTTGACGGTGTTCTTCAAATCTCGGTGGTGTTCCGCATTGTGACCACCAATACCCGCTACAATTATGTGTACCCATTCTACATCAAAGAAGCAACGAATCTTGAATTATGAAAAACTGTCAATGCCAGACTGATATCCCCAGGGAGGGTTCGGGTCAATTGACCCGCTTTCTGAAAGCCCTTGCCCCGGAATATGCCAGGATCGATGACCGCAGCTTTACCGACCTGCTGAATTTTGCAAAAAATTACGCAAGCCATATCCGGTTTTACAAACTGCCCGATGACCAGTGCCCGGACGAAGGAAGCTGGCGTTCATTTTTCAGAAATGACCTCACCGTCCTTGCCGCGTCCGTAGCGCAGTTTGATCTCGCGCAGGTACAGAAAGACTATCTAGAAACCAGGGACCAGTTTGAGCAAAGCCCGGGCATCAGGATTTTCAAAGCATTGTTCAAGCCGATCATCGGTATCTGTACCGCATTGGACAAATGGGCTTCCCGCAGCAGCCTGGATTTTCCCTTGCGGAAAGACATTGAACTGGCCATCCATTCGACATTGAGCAAACAGATCATGAGTGTGTATGTGCTGAGCAAATCGGCCATGCTCGTCAACAATGGCAACGACCTCGACATTGAATTTGAACCGGTTGACGACAGCCTTTGGGGACTGGACAACGACATTCTGATCAACACGACCTTATACAAAGGCACGAAACTGGCTGACCAGCTTTTTCATGCCTCACTGGAAATCGACACCATTTTTAATGCCTGCTTTGGCGTGATAACGCAGATCGCCGGCAATGTGGAAGATTACCTGGCATTTTCATTGGAAAAATACCCGCGCCACCAGCCTCATATGGCGTTGTTTATTGCGTTTTTGCAGCTATTCAAACTGGCTCAGGACCAGCTGAACGGTTTGACAGAAAAACACCTGAACTACTATTACCGGGATATTCTGCACCTGACCGAAAAGCCCGCCCAGCCCGATCACGTGAACCTCATTTTCGAATTGGCCAAAGGCACCGACGCTTTTGCACTCTCCAAAGGCACGGAGCTTTCGGCCGGAAAGGACGATACCGGCGTGGAGCTGGTATACGAAACCGATCGGGAACTGGTATTGAACAAAGCACACGTAAAAGAGATCAGTACCGTTTTTATTGAGACAAAAACCAGAAGCATTACCGGGGCTGATGGCACATTAACGACCATTCAACGGAGCCGTCTTTATTCCAGACCGGTCGCGAACTCGGCCGACGGTTTTGGGAAACCATTTAAGGAAGAAGTACCAAAATGGCATCCATTCGGGGCCGACGCAGTTCGCAGGCTTACCAGCTGTGGCTCCATTCAGAGCTTGCAAGGCTCAAACTATGCAAAAACAGGATTTGCCATGGCATCTCCTCAGCTCAGGCTGGGCAGCGGACAAAGAGAACTGACAATGAAGGTTGCCGGACTCACGGGGAGTTCGCTCACCGAAAAAGCTTTTTTCATCAATGGCACATTTGAGAAAAAATGGAGGAAAATAGAACGCCTGCCAGAAGGACTGAGAAACAACTGGATTGCGACCAACGGCGGACACGTCAGTACGTTTGACTGGAACGGCTTCTTTTTTGATAAAGGGATATTTCACATTTTCCTGCCCAAAGAGGCACCCGGATTAATCCCCTATGATCCCGAAATCCATACTCACGTGCATTACGCAACTACCGAGCCGGTATTGGAAATCACGTTCGATCAGGATGCAGAGGAAATTGATACCGCGCTGTTTGATTCACTGGCATTCAGAAAGCCCGAGGATTTTCAGCTGAATATAGTGGTGAAAGGACATACCGGCGTAGTCACTGAAAATGAGCAGGGCGTACAGCCTGCGGACAAGCCTTTTTACCCATTTACCTTATTACCAAACCATGGTTCCATACTTGAAGTAAGAAGCAACGAAATCGCTGCCAAACGGTACACTTCGCCTAAAATAGATTCCCTGGAAACGCATTGGCAGGATGGGAAGGGCCTGGGTCGAAGTGGTGCGAATCCGGAAGTGGTTGTCCAGCAGGATGGTCTTTCCATCAGGCTTTCAAAACCGGACCTGGTTGGTGGTAACTTCGAACTGGCGCAAAAAATAGCGCAGAGTTCAAAATTGAACAGCATATCCGTGGACTACACCACGGACACGAAACAGATCAATCCGGAGTTCGACCAGTTTTTCCATGTATATCCATTTGGCGCTGCTGAAACGGACGTTACGCAGAACTACGCCGTCAATCATCACCTGGGCAATATGCAAATGGCCTACCAGGTCGGTTCCGGCGCAGATCGTCCGATCGTGTATGCGGGCAACCAGATTTTGCCCGGATTCAAGTTCGGGCTTCGGCCGCTCGGACTGAATACAGATGTGCTGAAAAAGGACCTGGAACCTGCGAGCATTGATTTGGGGAGTATGCTGGGTGCAGGAGGGACGGTCCGCTTTAATGAGTTTAATACGAACAATTTGCGGAACGCCCTGCCAAATGTTATGGCCATATCGGGAGCACGTGCCGTTGCATTGGGTCGTGCAGGAAAAGCCACCAGCCAGAATCTTTCGTTGTTACAGCAAAATCAATATTCGGGGTATATCATGCAGGAGGGAAACCTCTACATCGGGATCGGGAATTTGAATCCTCCCCAGAACCTTTCCCTGCTTTTTCAGATTGCCGAAGGCTCGGGAATGGACGATGACAAGGACGTCCCTCCTATCCACTGGTCATACTTGTCAAACAATTACTGGCTGCCGCTACCTGCCAGCCACGTCATTTCCGACAATACCTATGGCCTGCAAACAACCGGGATCATCCTGCTCGACATCCCGGAAGACGCTACCAGTAACAATACGCTGCTCACCACGGGCCTGCATTGGCTTTGCATCAGTGTAGATGCCGACAGCCACCGGTTTCCGTATATTATCAACATCGTAGCGCAGGCCGTAAAGGCCACTTTCAAAGATCAGGACAATGCGGCCTCCCATTTCGCAAAACCACTTCCTGCCGGTTCCGTCGCAAAGCTTGTTGACAAACCGGCCGCCGTGAAAAAGGTGGAGCAGCCCTTTGAAAGCTACGGAGCGGTACCGAAAGAAATTGGAAAAGAATTCTGGATGCGCGCCAGCGAACGGCTGCGGCATAAGGACCGCGCCATTACCGCACATGATTACGAAAAGCTCGTCCTGGAATATTTTCCGGATATTTTCAAAGTCAAATGCATTACCCATAAAGATCCGAACTGCAACTGCCGCGACATCGTCCTGACGGACAATGCATTTGATTTTGCCGACCAAAATGTACCGGCAGCAACCGACGGAAATAACAATTCGGTCATCGCAAAAGCGATGATCGGGCTTGCGCGGAAAAACCGTGAGCAGTCCCAGAAAATAGCCGACTTACTAGTCTGCTGCGGCACACAGGTGGCGCCGGGACACGTTACTGTGATCCCCATTGCCAACATGCGTAACCGGAATTCAGTGAATATTCTTCAGCCGCGAACCAGCCGGCGGCTTATGCTCGACATTGAGAAGTTTCTGCTCAAAAGAACTTCGCCCTTTGTGAAGGTCCACGCCCGGAACCCGGTTTACGAAGAGATATTGCTCGCATTCCGCGTCAAATTCCGGCCGGGAGTGGATAAGGGATATTATCTCAAAAAGCTGAACGACGAGGTCATACAGTTTCTGACACCCTGGGTATTCAGCGAGGAACTTGACGTGCCTTTTACAGGAAAAGTATATGCCTCGGCGGTGATCAATTTCATCGAGGAGCGGTGCTATGTCGATTACGTCAGCGATTTTATGATGTATGTGACCAAATGCAACTGCTGCAGCCACACATTCCTGGAAGGCATTGAAAAAATACTGCGGGAATACCTGCTGCACGAACAGCAGCCGGTGCTGAAAACCGACGTGGCCGACGAAGTATGGGATTTTATCCGCGACCAGAGCGAAAATGTGGTCGAAATCGCCGAGAGGCTGGTCCTGTACTGGAACAACTATTCGAAGCAGGAACAGGAACTGATGCTGGCGGTGATCAAATGGTTTATCGAAAAGGTGAAGGAGCTGGGCATTTCCGACCTGCTTGGTACCATGAAGGCATTCCCGGATTTCACCCTTACCACGATGGCAGAACCATCGGAAGCCCGCTCGATCCTGGTCTCGGCACCGCAGCACATTATCCTGCTGGAAGAAGACGATGCCCCGCTCAAACCCTGCCAGAAGAAAAATGAACCAGCAAACCAAATCTGATCACCCGATCATTCATTTCAGAGCCATGACTGACGAAATTACGCTCCTTAAATCTAATCCCCTGTTGACCGCGGAAGACTTCGGTTTTCTGAAACAAGAAGGTATAGAACACATTCAAAAGCTGGCAGGCGAAACCTGGACAGAATACAACACCTCCGATCCCGGCATTACCATTCTGGAAGCGGTAAGTTATGCCATCACAGACCTCGCCTACCGAACATCTTTTGATATGAAAGACCTGCTCACGCCCTCTGAGTTGAGCAGTGACATGTGGAGCAGGATTTTCTATACCGCCCGGCAGATTTTGCATTGTAACCCGGTCACGATCAGCGACTGGCGAAAGGTGATCATTGACATCGATGGCGTGAGAAATGCCTGGATCGAGCCTAGCAAGGATTACGAAGTGCCGATCTACGTTGAGTACGACTGGGTACAGGCCAAAAAAAATTGCGAGGGAGAATCCTGCTTCGGACTCCTCACCATTGATCCCGATTCTTCCGGTATCAAAGAAAATCGGACAAAAGAAAAACAGGGCGCCACCTTCGAAAAGACATTAAAAAAACTCCGCGAGGAAATTGTCGCGCGCATTAAAAAGATCGCCGATCAGGTTATAAAAAAATCGGAATTGACACCTGCGCAGTTAGCAACATACAACGGTAAACTCGACGCACTCAATGCCAAATGGAAAGACATTATCCTGACCAACCGCGCCGCCGGCTCAGGGAATAGTTTGAAACTGGCGATCATTGACCATATCGATGCTTACTATCCTGTCCTTTTGAAGCTTACAAAAAAGGCTGATATCGCTGACTTCAAAAAGAGTATAGGCGATCTGATCGATTTTGTCAAAACAGAAATAGGAGTTGTACTTGGCTACCTTGCATTGGGCAAGGACACCAGCAAGATCCTGGAACTGGAAGGGTTGTTCAATGTGATCGTCGAGTACGAGGAAGACATTATCGAAGCCGGAAAACGGGAGGAAGTGCGCGAGCGCGTGATCGAAAAGTTAAATCGCCGGCGCAATCTGTGCGAAGATTTCCTGTCGATTACCTCGGTCGATTATGATGATTTTACAGCAAGCGGACTCATTGTCCTGAAAGAGAACGTCGAGCCCGACGAAGTACTGGCACAGATGGCATTCACCATTTACAGATACTTTGCGCCACGGCTGAATTTCTACACTATCGAACAAATGATGGCCAAAGGCTATACCGTGGAAGAAATTTTCGAAGGCCCGGCGTTGCGAAACGGGTTCATCGACACCGAAGAGCTAGAAAACACCGACCTTTTCCGCGACCTCCGGTTGTCGGACCTGATCAATGCCATTTCCGATATCGACGGCGTAGAGGCCGTTACCAATTTTTACATTCCAAAAGAGGCTGCCGATGATTTCAATAAGGATATCAGCATTTATTTTGACCGCTGGCTCAAAAAGCTCCGGGAGGAACGAAAAGTCGCGCGGTTTGACCTGCGGAATTCCAGCTTCATTCTTTTAAAGAAAAGTTCGGTAACGAATTATAACACCGGCAAGCTAACCGATCGCCGGATCGACCGGCCGGCGAAGCGTTTCGAAGACCTCAAAGCGCAGGACCAGGCCTACAAGCTCAACGGCTACCAGAACGACTTTCCCATTATGGTCGGGGAAAATATGGAGATCGAGGATTACTATCCCGTACAGTATTCGCTGCCAATGGTTTATGGAACCGGCGAACAGGAGGTTTTACCTAAAAACCCGAAAGACAAGCGCACAATCCAGACGTATCAGCTCAAAGGCTATCTGCAGTTTTTTGAACAGATCCTGTCAGGTTACCACAGCCAGCTGAACCATCTGAACGACCTGTTTTCATTTGACGAAACAGTGGAACAGACTTACTATTCGCATTCACTGGAAGAGATCAACAATTTCCGCGACCTGATCCTGGATTATGACCCGGTACCCGGCGAGACGGACGAACACGTGTTCAGCGAATTTTCGAAAATCGTGAAACATCTGATCGAACCGGAGGGATTGTTTTACAAAAGAAGAAACAAGTTCCTGAACCATTTGCTGGCCCGCTTTGATGAAGACTTTTCAGAATATGAAGAACTTACGCGCTATGTCTGGAAAAATGAGACAGAAGAAAAAATCACCGGGGACAAAATCCGCTTTCTGCAGGACTACCAGCGTGTAAGCAGCCAGCGGGGCAAAGGATTCAACTACCTGGATGCCGAGCATATCTGGGATTCCGATAACATTTCCGGCGCAGAGCGCCGGATCGGGAGGTTACTTGGGTTTAAAAATACCAACCGGCATATCCTCGCACCAGGCAACCTTTTCAAGGAAGTGGTGAAGGTCAAAAATGCAAAAGGTGAAATGGTACCCAAACTGACGCCCAAGGGCGAAGGCATTGTGGTCCTTTATCTTCAAAACGACAAGGGCACCACATTACTCACATCCAACGAGGTAAAGGACGGCGAATGCTGCGTGGACGAATTTATGAACCTGATCCTCGAACAGGCCGAGTCGCGGAAAAACTACCTGCTCCACGACCGGATCAAAGGCATTCAGCGCAGCAAACAAAAAGAACAGATCGGCGTATTTTCATTTGACCTCATCGACAAGGGAGGATATGAAATTGCTTCCGGATCTGAATTTCCGACTAGGAACAGTCGTAACGAGTTGATCGACGAGATCATCGAAATCGTCAGCAAAATCAATGATAATGAGGGAATGCACCTCGTCGAGCACATTTTACTCCGGCCAAAACTCGATACTGTGCTGCCTTATGCTGATTTCACGGATCCAAAAACGAACGACGACGTCCCCGCAGAACGGGTGGAACTGCTGAAAATCTGTCTGGATTTCTGCGATCTCAACAAAGGCGTGGAAGACGAGGTGGACGTGCCTGTATACCGGGTGAAGGTAAGCCGCATACCCGCAGAGAAATGCTACAATGATGAACCCTGGGTATTGGAAATTGTCAAAAAAGGTGAAAAAGCCAATCTGGATATCGACATAAGCATTCTTTTTCAAAAGGTGTTTTTTGATAAAACCGGGAAGGAAACCATATCGCTGCTGACTTTCCGACGCTATGAACGTCTGAACGAACGACTGGGCGATCTTCGGGAGTACGGTTCGGAGCCTGACTATTACAGGCTGGTTACCCACACCGAGTCGAACAAGCCGGATCCCAGCGGCCGCGAGAACAGCAAGTTCAGTTACGAGATCTTGAATGAAGAGGGCGAATTACTGGCGCAGACGCGTTTTTACGAAACACTCGCGGAGGCGGAAAAGGAGCGTGACGCACTGGTGAAGTACTTTTCCTACCAGCTCGACCTGTATTGTGAGGAGAATGCCTGCGACCACAATGAAGACCCCTACTCGTTCCGGGTGACGATCCTGCTGCCTTGCTGGGCAAAAAGGTTCCGAAACAGCGACTACCGGTACTTTGTCGAAAAAACCATTCAGACTGAAGTTCCGGCGCACATTGAAGCGCGGATCAAATGGGTAGGTATCAGTCAGATGCAGCGATTTGAGACCAAATACATCGCCTGGTTGGAAGAATTCACGACCAATCCATTCCCGGAATACAAGCCTGTGAACGAGCTGGTCGCGGTACTGAATACGATTACTGAATGTGGGCATTGCGATGACGATTGCGGAACATCCGGCGACAAAACGCCGCCGGCAGTGAAATAATAACCTTAAATCAGGCATTGGAAAAAGGCCGTCAACATATCGTGAACCAGCTTAGGCTTGACCTGGAAGTGGAAAACCAGGAACAGAGCTTTCATGTCCGGCACCAGCTGAGCAGCTACTGGCAGGAATGGATCTTGCCGGAGATCGAACGAGCCTGCAACCTGCTGGGAGACGGCCCACAGCAAATATGGATCGACCACCTTGAAATCGACCTCGGCAAGCTGTTTATCGGTGATTTCGAAGCGCAGTTCCGCGAAAAGCTGACCCGGAAACTCGACGAGCAAATGCAGAAACAGGCATTCAGGCCTGATTCAAACCACGATGGGTTAAATCCCGGGATTTCGGACATCACATTGCTCCGGTATTTCCTGCAAACTGGGCAGTATCCGTGGTGGGCGGCGCATGATGCAGAAGACATTAACCTGGTTTTCGAACGTATCTTTAAAAACAATCCCAGAGAGCTCCGGCATTACCTGGCCGAACTTTCGTCTAGCAGGTTGTCGCTGAGAAGACTGCTTTTACAGGTGGATCAACAGCTTCTTACTAATGCTTTGGTATCTCTTTTCCTTTCGGATATTCATTTGGAGGAAACAAAAAAGACGGTGAGGGAACTGGAAAAGCAATTTTCCCACGAACAATGGACGGAAAATCAGCGTACCAGTTTGCTACTCATCATGCTAATGGAAAAGGCTAGTCATTCAGGCATTGTTTTGGCGGAAATGACGACCGTGCAGTTGCCAAAGATGCTCAGAAAATATGAGGAAATCCTGGGATTGGAGGTGATCGAAAAAATGAAGCTTGCGGACGAAAATGTATTTGAAAACTCTCCTGAAAAAGACTGGCCAGAAAATGCATTGGAACAAAAAAATAACGAAGAAGCATATCAGAAGCTGCTGACCCCATTTGCGGGGCTGATCCTGCTGGCGCCATTTCTGCCGCAGTTTTTTACCAATACAGGATTACTTGCAAACAATGCATTTCAAAATCGCGAGGCCAGGTACCAGGCAGTCCATTTGCTGCATTATATCGCTACCGGCGAAACAGGTGCCGCGGAGCACGAACTCACTTTCGGAAAGCTGCTATGCGGAATCTCGCTGCAAGAGCCTGTGCCGCGCGATACCGTTCTGACGGACGCGGACCTGGCCGAAGCCGACGATCTGATCCGATCGGTACAGGCTCATTGGAAGCCGTTGAGCAACACCTCGGTGGAAGGTTTCAGGACCACGTTCCTCATCCGCAACGGGATTCTGTACGACGAAGGCAGCCAGTGGAAACTGCGCGTGGAGAGAAAGGCCTTTGACGTGCTTTTGGGCAAGATCAGCTGGGGGTTTGCCTTCATCAATTTTTCATGGATATCAAAACCGATCGAAACAGAATGGTAGAAAATACAAACGGGCAAACTGCGGCAACGGACATTGTGCTCGCAAACGCCCAATGCTTGCGGGACGAAGTGGAATGGTTTGCGAAGGTCGTCAATATCAGGCTTTCCAACTACATCCAGAAACCGGTACCTGCGGAGGGCGAGCGGGAAAAAGAGAGGGGATTTCTTGAAAGGATATTCAGCGGCAACCAGGTACCCAGCCAGAATAAGGCCGAAGTCTCAAAAGTATCTGCAACCCCGCCGGACCTTTCCGAAAACAAGTCCATTTACGCAGAGTTTGTTCAGCATTATAAAATGACGCCGGAAGAAAGGCTCATTATGGTCCTGACCCTCCTGCCGCACATTCAGCCGCAATTACTGGATGCCTTTTTTATGACCAATCATAACCTGAAAAGGGGCTTCACCGAGTTTGGAGGCATTAAGGGAAATCAACATGGCGGCTTTCTCCCGACGATTGAAACGGCATTGTTTATTACCGTAGGCAACGATCTGGACAAGCGGATCAGGATGATGCAGACGTTCGAGCCGACGCATTTCTTTTTTGCCCATAACATTCTGTATGTCAACAGCCAGTCCGGCAACGAGCCTTCCAACAGCAGCGGGTTGGTTATGACCGAAGAATTTATCGACCTCTTCACGACCGGGAAGCACCGTACGCCGCAGTTCAGCATGGAATTTCCTGCTAAGCGGCTCATGACAAAAATGACCTGGAATGATCTGGTACTCGACGAGATCACCTCGGTTCAGTTGAACGAGATAAGAATATGGCTGCAGCACGGTAGGACGCTGCTGTATGACTGGGGTATGGAAAACAAGCTGAAACCAGGCTATAAGGCATTGTTCTACGGCCCGCCGGGAACCGGCAAGACCTTAACAGCGACGCTGCTCGGCAAAACGTTTAACCTGGATGTTTATCGGATCGACCTTTCGATGGTCATTTCCAAATACATCGGAGAAACCGAAAAAAACCTGGAAAAAGTGTTTAAAAGGGCAGAGAACAAAAACTGGATACTGTTTTTCGATGAAGCCGACGCGCTGTTTGGAAAAAGGACAAACATCAGCGATTCGCACGACAAATATGCCAACCAGGAGATCGCATACCTGTTGCAAAGGCTGGAAGATTACCCAAGCCTGGCCATTCTGGCGACCAATATGCGTCACAACATCGACGAAGCATTTACAAGAAGGATACAGTCAATCATCCATTTCCCGAAACCGGAGCCGGGGGAACGGCTAAAACTCTGGAAAAGCACGTTCAGCCCATCGGTCACCCTGGACGAATCGATCAGCCTTGACCAGATATCCCGGCAGTACGAACTTGCCGGAGGTTCCATTCTCAACGTCGTGCAATTTGCCTCGCTGATGGCGCTGCAAAGAGAATCGACGGTCATTTCTTCGGATGATTTAATGAAGGGGATCCGGAAAGAATATTTGAAAGAAGGCAGAACATTGTAGCAAAAGCCATGAAATACAGGGATAACTGAAACATCAAATGATATGTCAGAAAAAACCACCGCAGCAAAACCAAACGGAGCTGAGCCAGCTGCATTACATTCCGGAGAGGTCAGCCGGGCCTTCATCATCCAGCCCAAACTGACCATGGGCAGCCCAAACGACCATTTCGAGCAGCAGGCGGACCAGGTTGCAGACCGGGTAATAAGCATGTCGGCAACGCATACCCACACGTCTGCGGGTGCGGACGTCGTTGTTCAGAGAAAATGCGCGGCTTGTGCCAACGAAGAAGAACAGGTACAGAGAAAACCGTTAGATATTACGCCGATCATCCAGAAAAGCGTGGCCGACGGCGGCGGGTTTGCCAGCGACGCGGTGTCCGGCCAGATCGACTCTGCAAGGGGCGGCGGCAGCCCGATGAACGAAGGCACGCGGAGCTTTATGGAAAGCAGGTTCGGAAACAATTTCTCGGGCGTCAGGATCCACACCGATTCCAACGCCATACAACTCTCCCAAAACCTGAACGCCCAGGCTTTCACCGTTGGAAATGACGTATTCTTCAATCAGGGAAAATACAATCCGGATTCCGATTCAGGGAAACATTTGCTGGCGCATGAGCTGACGCACACAGTACAGCAGGGGGGAGGAAAAATCAAGAGAAAATTGATTGCCACCGGAAGTAGTGGTGATTTTGTGAGCATAGTCAATCAAATTCTTGGGGTCCAATTCAGGATCGCTGCATCCGCAACCGGTGAGATCTCCATTGCCGCCACAGACATACAGGGTCCTCCAACCCGGGACGCGACAGAGTTGTTAAGCACTCTTAGGACTATTATTTCGGACAGAAGAACGGTCACAGTTGATTTTATGAGAGGTCGTACTTCCAGGCGGGCAGGTGACCAGCATGTGATTGTGGGAAATTACGATTTGGCTCGGGTCGACCTGGATGATGTTGACATGTTTGGAAATACGTCAAGTCACAGCCAGATGGGCGACAATTCAGCTGTGCAATTGATTCATGAGCTGACAGAGCAGTATCGTCGACAAATATTCGGTGAGGCATTTCCAGTAGCACACCGGGCCGGTTATGCAGCTCAGGAACGATTATTGGGGGCCACATTGGTAAGTGAAACGCCTATGACCCCCGTTCGAGGCTCGACGCTGAGGGAAGTGACAACCACGTACAGATATCCAAGCGGCCGGCTCGTGAACATCACAACGATAATGGATTTTGCAACGGGAAATATTGTAGAAGTCAGAAGAGCTGTAAGATAAAAAACGGGTATGTCAGAAAAAATTACAATATCAGCAAGGTCACAGGGAGCCGGGCCTGCTGCACTGCATTCCGCAGATACCAGTCGGAGTTTTCTTATCCAACCCAAGCTGACCATAGGTGATTCTAATGACCATTTTGAGCAGCAGGCCGATCGTGTTGCGGACCATGTAATGAGTATGTCGGCGACGCATGATCCCACGTCAGGTGGCAGCGATGCACGTATCCAACGGAAATGTGCAACTTGTGCCCATGAAGAGGAGCATTTGCAAAGGAAACCTTTCAACATCACGCCTATTATCCAGACAACCGGGGCACAAGGGGCGGGGGACGCCAGCAGTTTTGTGTCCGGTCAGATCGCGTCTGTCCGCGGCGGTGGCAGCCCGATGAACGAGCGTACCAGAAGTTTTATGGAAAGCAGGTTTGGGAGCGATTTCTCAAGTGTCAAAATTCATACAGACTCTACTGCAATACAACTTTCCCAGGAACTAAATGCCCAGGCGTTTACCGTTGGAAATGATGTTTTTTTTAACCGGGGAAAATATAATCCCGAAAGTAATGCAGGGAAACATTTACTGGCTCACGAGTTGACACATACGTTGCAGCAAGGTGAAGGGAAATTTTATAATGTGCAGCGACAAGCTGCATTGGCTTACCGGCCGGCACCCGTGATTCGTCCACCGGCCCCGGCAAGACCGCCATTAAGGGTAATCCAGGGTGGCGGTGGGTACAGAGCGAGTACGGGCACCGCAGCGACCAGCCCATCGTCCAGTTATTCAGCACCTGTTTACGTACCAGATGCGATGGATGATAGTCTTGACGCTATGTTTGCCAGGGCGCGGATCAGAGGAAATAGAGATCAGGCTGTCTTTGAGGCAGAAAGGCCGGTTGCCACCTTGACGAGAGGGGGATCTTCTCCTGGCTTTTTAACAACCGGCCGTCAGCAGAGCATGATCGGCGAAGGGTGGAGTGCTGTATTCACTCCTCATTATTTCCACATTCTGGATATGATCGAATACCAGGTTGGTGTGGCAACATCGGAAAGGCAGATCGAGGCGATTCGGGATTCCTACCTTCCGTCAATGTCGAATTCCCCTTTTGGTCCGTACGGTCTCTCACCGGTCTACCTTCCGTATCACATTCCCGAAGAAATGGATCCTGGTCAAATAGAGCGTCGGCGGGTTTTTTCCAGGGCAGTCAGAAGAAGGATTGCCGCGATGCCATCTTTGCGCGGAGTTGAAAGACTTGCCGTCGAAACGGATGTCGAGACTGCTTTGGAGCGAATGGGCAGACAGCGCAGAAATCTTCGCGCATATCCAATCTGTTGGGCAGTGCAACTCGGGCCACCAAGTTCACTAAACTTCGTCAGGACTTCGGCGGATAGGGACGATCAGGAAGCAAGGCAGGCAAGAATGCAACTGGAATGGCGCCGATTTAGAGATCCTGATTTTGACCCGGCGAGATTTCATGTACATCACGTAAATCCGTTATTCCTGGGAGGTGCAGACGACTTGCAAAATAATGGGACTTTGATCGAAAAAAGACGCCATCTCAGGGGGCATGACGTTCTGCGCTTCCAGCCGCAACTTGTAACACCAATTTCAATGACTTCAGCTCCCTACACGGTATTGCCGCCTCTTGGCCCTGATCTTTACAGACATCCGGCGGGAACCCTATACGAAGTAATTGGTTTCAAGCAGGAGGCACACGAACTTTGCGCATTTTGATTGATTAGCCAAAAGACAATGCCGAGGTATTACTCTTTAATCTAACTCGCCGGGACACCGGTACGATGGAATGTATGCGGCGATGAGTTTTACGGTTTCATACTGGGCTCCCATCTTAGGAAACCGATATCGATTTCGCACAGCTCTGAGCGTTCGTTTAGGAAGCAATTTTAGTTATTATAATGCCTACGAGCGTTTCAAAGGTGAACAATTCGAATTTCTACACTACTGTCTGAGCAATTCTCAAGGGACTTGGTGGCGATAAACATGCAGGACGTTTCGAACGAAGAGTTAGGAAACAGCCCCCTCCTTCCTTGTTGATTGTTCCCGACCTAAATGCAGGTCGTATAAGCAGCACGTATGGGACGTTATTTGAGGCTAGTTATGCATCAACCTGCGAAGGTACTATTCAAGTCTTATTATACACTTTCGAAATCAGGTGGGTTACACTGTAAGCATCCCTGATTT
>NZ_JAASQJ010000003.1 GCF_011762185.1 Dyadobacter arcticus | reverse complement strand
AAGACGTATCCTTGGATGCCGTCAACCAAGACAAAATACAACTTAGCTGACAAGCTGTAATTCGTATGTTTTCCAGAGTACACAATACGTCTTATGATTTTCAAGCTGCATACAAAATCAGGGATGCTTACAGTGTAACCCACCTGATTTCGAAAGTGTATAATAAGACTTGAATAGTACCTTCGCAGGTTGATGCATAACTAGCCTCACATAACCTCCAATTCATGCGACCGGTACGACTTGCATTGAGATAGGTACATCCGTCTCAACCAGGAGGGTTTTGTTAGACAACAATAGACCCTTATTTAAGTATTCGTAAATTGTTAGAAATACTATTAGCAATGCTCACCACAACGAAATCCATTATACATGCCCAAATTGCGGACATGAAGAAATGAAAACAATGCCAACCAGTGCTTGTACATATTTTTATGAATGCACGTTTTGCAAAGTCGTCTTGAAACCGCTTGCGGAAGACTGCTGCGTATTTTGTTCTTATGGGTCCGTGAATTGTCCACCTATTCAAGAGCAGAAAACATGTTGTAACTAAATTTTTAAACATGAACTATATCGACACAGGAGACCCGCTTGCTATTGCGGTAGTCAACGCAATTCAAACAGGCAATGTATCGGCGCTGAGCCTTTTATTAGCCAATAATCCTGAACTCTCCAAAGCTAGGCTTGGAGACAATGACCCGTGTGGCATGTCCCGAACGTTGCTGCACGTTTCGACAGACTGGCCTGGTCACTTCCCTAACGTAGCACAGACGATTAAAACGCTTGTGGAAGCTGGCGCAGATGTTAATGCTCAGTTTACCGGTCCACATATTGAAACGCCACTCCATTGGGCTGCAAGCAGCGATGATATTGATGCGCTTGATGCTCTGATCGAAGCAGGCGCAAATATAGAAGCAGAAGGAGCAGTCATTGCTGGTGGAACTCCACTAACGGATGCCAGGGCTTTCGGCCAATGGAACGCTGCACACCGACTTGTGCAATTAGGCGCGCATACCAATTTAACCGATGTAGCTACGCTTGGACTAATGGACAAGCTAGAAGGTTACTTCAAAGAAAATTCTAGACCGAAGGTGGAAGAAATAGACCGCGCTTTTTGGGGTTCATGCCACGGTGGACAAAAATTAGCATCTGCTTTCTTGCTGGAACAGGGAGCTAACATAAATTGGATACCTGATTGGGAAAGTCTGTCACCCTTAGATGCTGCAGAGCGAGAAGGTGCAAAGGACCTGGTAGATTGGTTACGTAGCCAAGGAGCAAAATCGGCAAAAGAATTAACATAAATTCCACAATACAGAGACTTGCAAAACGTCCGAAATGTGCGGTGGATCTAGACACAAGACTTTGATCTGTCTCACGTTAGAACGTTTTATGAGAATGACTTTAGCTATGAGAAACGATAACGATAGGTTTGCGACTTACTCGGGGTAAAGGGTTGTTCAGTTAAATAAATCGATGTGCGTGCTATTTAAATTGTTCTCTTACTTCTTTTAGACATTCTTTTTTTATTGGTTAATCATCTCATTACGGATAATCATCTCATTACAGAATAGGCACAGTTCTTAACCAGGAAGAATGTTTTGATTGAGATGAAAAATATTATCAGGGTCGTACTTTTTCTTCACTTGCACAAGACGTGCGAAGTTCGTGCCAAACACGGCTTTCGCTGTTGATCCACCCGGGACGCTCATATAATTGGTATAAATACGCCCGCCGGAGTAAGGTAGCAAACGTTCAAATGTCTCATTGTGCCATGACATGCACGCTGCGGTATCAGCTGAATTCTGCCAGGTCACGTCGAACGCAAGGTGTGCAGCACCAGCTTTACGAAGTTCAAATGCAGTGGCATCCGGCAAAACGCGGCAAACTTCTCCGTGCATATAGTGACTAAGATTGAAAAAACCTATGCCCGAGCGAGGGGTTTGTGCAAGACGATTCAACACCAATTCGATTACCTCATCCGATAATTCTTCTATATAAGTCCCTTTCCATGAGTTGAATTTGACCGGGGCCGATGAATCGCCAGACATATTATACACCTCAGCAAAAGGTCTTCGTTTTACCGAATCCTGTTCAGGCTTACTGAACGTACGGAAGGTGTCAAGCAAACGTTCGCCCGCATCAAGGGCACCGAAGAAAACAAACTCTATCCAACACTTTTCACTGGTGAGATAACAGTCTGCCTGTAACTCATCCGGAGCAGCAGACATAAATTCGTTAAAGAATCTGACGATAGCACGAGCCTTATGAATAGAGTAAAAGAAACTACCACCAAGCATTTCCTTTACAGGATGTAATTTATACTCGAAAGAACGGGCAATTCCAAAATTACCGCCACCGCCGCGTATTGCCCAGAAAAGATCTTGGTTCGTAGTAGAATCGGCTTTCCGTATTTCTGCATCTGCGGTTATCATGCTTGCTGAGATCAGGTTATCACAGGTTGCCCCATATTTTCCCGCGAGCCAGCCTAGTCCTCCACCTAATACAAGTCCGGCACCCACACTGCCACACTCACCTAATACTGGCGCAAGACCATAAGGTGCCGTAGCCGTCAAAATCTCCTGGGCAGTGACACCTGTGGCAACGATAGCCGTTCTCTTATCCACATCTACCGAAATCTGCTTCATTTGCGAAAGGTCTATCACCATGCCTTTTTCACAAGTACCCCACCCCATATTACTATGATTGCCTGACCGTACGGCAATTTCTAACTGATGCTCCCTCGCAAAGTCAACACTTCTAACCACATCCTCTTCTTTTTTGCAGGTGGCGATGATTGTGGGATGTTTATCCATTGTCGGGTTAATAACGCGTGACCAACGTTTGGCTTCATAGTCTGCATCACCGGGAAGAAGTATTTGCCCACTGAATCTTTTTTTAAACTTTTTAATTGCGTCCTGATCGAACAAGGAGTTGGATGATCTATAACTTTCTCCGCAGGAAAATAAAAGAGGGAACATTGTTGCGGTCATTGCAGACTGTTTGAGAAACGCTCTGCGTGTATTTCTGAGTTGAGTCCTCATCGCCAATCTTGTTAAGATGTCATGTAATAAAAAAGCTTATTTACTTCTTTGAGGATACACCATCAGTAATGAAACTCTCCAATTTCCTTCTGTATTTTTCTTCCAAATGTGTAACACCTTGTTATGTACCGTGTGAATTTTCCCGGTAGAATCGGGCATTTTAACTGCGTTTCCATCTAAGGAATAAGCCATGCTTCCGTCATTGGAAAACTGAATAATGTTTGGCTTTTCTTCATCATCCCATTTAATGTCCAGTTCAAAATTGGTAGGTGCATCTGCATAGATCTTAGTTACTTCTGCTTTATCATTTATGAATTCCGGGTCAGTTCCTATGATTAATGCATCGTCAGCATAATAGTAAGCAAGTGAATCGGGCTTTCCACTTAATGCTTTTTTTGACCAGTCTGTCCAGGCAAATGTAATTTTCTTTTCCTCTTCTTTAAAGTTGACTTGTACTTTTCCGCAACCCGTCAATAACACAATAAAAGTCACTGCCACTACCGAAATAAGGTTTTTCATTTTGAGGTGTTTCATAACATAGTTAAAGTTGGTTATTAACTGGACTTCTCCGGACTGCTGACCTCCGTCGGGCCGATTGACGCACGTCAATACAAATTACGCAATGCAAGTTTATTTTTTTTTAGGTAGCGTATTGGAATTTATACTCATGAGGACCATTTACCGTCTCACCAAAGATCGATTGGTGCGACGTAAAATGAACCACGGTCAATAGGGTAGACGTGTCTTAGTTTCGAGCGTTTTATAAACCATTAGCATCAAGTATGTGCTCGTGTTTTGTATTTTATAATAAACAAAAGCCTCGGCAACTTGCAAGAATTAACAAGACTACCAATCACGGCTGATCTACCTTGATCATTTTATAGGTTCGTCCTATTTGTTTAGCTTCCGCCGACATCACCTTTCCCTCTGGCCCTGTCACAAAAGAGAACTCCATCGTTTCCAATTTTAGAAATAATTCAGTTTCTGAAGTTGCACCCATTTCCTGTTTCTTTCCATCATCAAACTGAGCGTAAAGTTTGCCATTTTGTCGGCCGATGTGAATTTTACCTATTTTACTCTCATAGTTTCCCAGCAGATGAGTGCTCTGCTCGTCTGTAAGGGCAACTTCGACAACTTTTTTCACAAGTGGTTTCGTTTGAACATACCAGAACTTATGCCATGACGGGGAGCCGTAAAAAGTACATACTGCAATCTGGAAAGCAAAAACAATGGCAGTACCAATTAAAGTGACTCTGTGAATCCGCTTTATTGTGACCAGGTCGTACAAAAAGAGTGGAATGTAAAGAATGTCAGCATAAATAAAATTTGTTGCTGGATATGTTAAGCCAAAGGAGGGAAACAATTGTCTTAATTGTATGCGGTCGACCGCTGCATCGAGCAAAACAATGGATGCCAAGGTTAGAAGGCGCTTGTGTGCGCTCAGGTCTTTTTTTCTAAACAACATACCCCAAGTGAAAAATAGAGCAAAGGCTAACATTTCATAAAAGGAAGTGAATAGAAAATCAAAAAGGAAACTTCCTTCAGGAGGATGATTAACAATAATAATGTTAAAGGAAACGACTCCCATCATAAGGAAAACGAGTACCGCCAGTACAACAGATAAAAGCCCAAGACGACGATGGTATTTTAGATTTCCTGTAACTGAGAGTATGGTTTGGGTTAAATACAGTAATAACCAACTCGTCATTACAGCGCTGTGAACGTGGGTAATCCAATGAACTTCCAGTGCTCCTTCATTCATCATCTGGGCACTTGGGAAAAAACCTAAGAAAGCAACGACAGGAAAGAGAATTGCCATAACAAGAAAAAAATATCGTGCTTTTTTCTTGGAAGGTTTTGCTCCATTTGTAGTATAACTTACTGTTGAGGTATTCATTTGAGACGCGCTTAAAAAAATGAAATTCAAAATTATAATTCTGGTTTGGATGAAGACCCGGTAAACAAAAACCACTTTTCCGTTGACAAACGGGGATATCAAAGTATCTATTTACTATTAGCTCCGTCTCCCGAACACCTTGATTATTGGTTTTTGATCAAATATACTTTTAATTTCAAATGGGTAATGCTGAACTTACTAACCGGGTTAATCAAGGGATGAAGTCTGACTGATATAGTTTCGGGCTAAATTCATATTAGCAGTTGTATATTTGCTTATTAGCGCATACCTAGTTTTACCAACGCATAGCGGGCCACTCTTCATGATAAAGATGGAAGCGGTAAATGTGTGTTTACTTGCACCGTAATCAATTGCTCCTTCTGACAAAATAACTTCCAAAGGCAATGAGTAGCTTCTTTGCAATTTTCAGGAGCCAGAGTCAAAAAACTTTTTCCATGCCCGACATTGACATACTATTGAGGTTGATCTTTGGCAAAGGCAATATAGTTAGGGCCAATAATTTCAAAGGGGCAGTCATAGCATTGATTGTCGCCGTAGGTATAACAATTTTGTTAATTAGAGGCGAGGTTTAAGATTGGTCAGCCGTAAAAATTCCACGGAGGCTTCATGACACCAACGTTATCTCAAAAAACGTCCAATTTATGGTTACAATCAGAAGGTTGGCCTCATCTTCAGCCAAAAGTTTTAGATACCTTTTTTTGTTTCTCGTTTCATGCATTATGAACAGCGTAAATGCTCAGGTTTCGATTGTTGCACATAGAGGTGGTTTATATTTTCAATATCCTGAAAGTTCAATGACGCTTTTCAACTCTACAGCCAGTTCGTTCGCGGCAGACACAGTGGTCATTGAAATCGATATAAGAAAAAGTAAAGACGGCACATTATACCTAATGCATGATCCAAGCATTGACCGCACCACCAATGGGGAGGGCCAACTGGCAGATCTAGGCGATGGTTACTTGAATTCCCTTCGTCTAAAAACAAAAGATGGAACAATCACCAGTGATCACATCCCTACATTCAATGAGGTATTAACATTTATAGGCAACCGAAACATCAATTTGATGCTTGATATCAAAGCGCCTGTTCATAAGGAAGTTTTAGAGCAAGTGAAAAAGCACAAATTGGAAAATCGGATGCTGGTATTAACATTCCAAAATGAAGTTACCGCTCAGGTAGCAAAAATCAGTCAAAATGTCCTACTATCGGCTTTAATAGAAACAGACGAGGCTTGGAAAAGCTTTGAACAAATTCCCGTTCACAACGGTAGACGCATAGCTTACGTTACCACAAAAACCCCGGCAAAGCTAATAACCGCCCTCCTGCAGAAAAATGTGCTCATTATGGCAGATGTAAGTGAGGATATCCGCAGCGGTGGAAAACCATTGCATGCAGATGCCTATCGTTCCAAGGTAAATGCTCAAAAATTGGATATTCTAATTTCCGATTTTCCGATTGAGGCACGCGATGCACTTAGGCCCGAAAAATAATAGGAGAAAAACAAGTAAAACGCTAGTTGATCGCGTCCATTGATTGCATAAGTACTTTAATGCTCTACCTGATTTAGTTTGTATATAGCCCCGCTGACTGTTACGTGTCCGGCTTATTACTTTCTCTTAAACCTTTGAGCATAGCTGAGCCGCCGATTTTGCTTTCAATTCCGAACAGATGTTGTTCGGAGTTGAACAATCTAATTTTTAACATAATCAATCAGGAGTGTTATAGGAAGTTTTTCTTCCTAAGAAAATACTGGCAACGTAGCGCTACTATTGATAAGCATTTTAGATAAGTTATAGACCAATTCCATAAAAATGATCTTTGACATACTCAACACTTGAATGGAGTTTACCGTCTCTTAAAACGTCGGAAAATTGCGGCAGATCTGGACAAGTAGGCAAGGGGCCTGTCTCACATTCGAGCGTTTTTGTGAGATTGACAGATTCGCCTTCGGATAACAGGCCTTATAATGAATGCTAATTGCTTCCTCCGTAATACGACATGCTGACAGGCCAATATGCAAGTAGACTACTCCGGTAATAGAGTAATGTTGTCCGCTAGTCCGGAAATTGTCTCAGCAACCCAGCAGCAAGGAACCCTTTGTTACTGGAATCGGTTGACAGTCAATTCGAGTTATCGGGAAATGACAAGCTTACTTGTCTGGATAATACCGTCTGTGGAGACCATTTTTACTGTGTGCAGCCCCGGCGACAATTTACTGATGTCAATTCCTTGTGCAGTCACCTTTTTGTTTTCCAGCAACTTTACGCCTTTGCTATTGAATAGCTCGATCTGCTTGATTTGCGGATAATTACCGATTAATAGTCTGTCACTGGCGGGATTGGGATATATGCCTAACACAGGCATTCCAGGAAATTCCACGGCCTGCATACGACTGAATGCAAACGTTTCGTCTCGGTCTACCATTCGTAGCCGATAATAATTGATTCCGCCAAAAGGAATGAGATCACTGAAATTATAGGTTTGGAGCGTCTTGCTTTCCCCAATTGAAGCTACGGTGCCGATCGATTTCCAATTTTGAGCGTTTGCACTTCTTTGTACCTCAAAGTGATCACTGTTAGTTTCCTCAGTTGTTGACCAGGTCAGCAGCGAAGAAAATTCCTGCTTTGTTGCCACGAAGGATACTAGTATCACAGGCAGGCTGGTGCATGAGGCATCATAGGCGTCACCGGATAAGACCCAATTTTTACTGTTGACCAGGAAATTATGCGCGTCTGCCGCTGGCAAACCATAGACTCTTGCGTTCACCCCAATGGTACGCCCGACAGGGGTAGCAGGATTTGCTGCCCATCCAATTAGGGTGGTATTATAATTTCCGCAGTCGATACCACTAAAATTCAGCATGGTGTTCGCCGCCACAGCGGGATTAAATGTCCACTTATTAAGAGGCTGGTTGAAAGCTGTTGCATCCCTGAACATACCCTGCATATCAGTCACATTGGCAACATTCCAATTGTTTACGGGTTGATTGAAAGTCAGGGCACCTCTGAACATAGCTTGCATATTGGTCAAATTGCTGACATTCCAGCTACCAACAAGTTGATTAAAAGACGTCGCTCTAAAAAACATCTCGCTCATATCAGTTACGTTGCCAACATTCCAGCTATCAAGGGGTTGATTGAAACCAGAAGCATCGCGAAACATTCTCTTCATATTCGTGACGCTGCTGACATCCCAGCCTCCGATCGGCTGGTTAAAGGCATCTGCTTGCGAAAACATATTTTCCATATTGGTCACTTTGCTCACATCCCAGTCACCGATGGGTTGATTGAAGTTAGGGGAGTTGTTAAACATATGCTGCATATTCGTGACATTGCTCACATCCCAGTTATTCATATTTGATGAGCCGGTTAGCGACCCACATCCTTGAAAAGCATACTCCGTAGAAGTGACATTGGTCATTACGGGCATGTCCGTCTCCGGAAGGGTAGTGAGAAAAAAGCAACTAGAATAAGCAAAGGACATCGACGACCAGGCTGTCGTCCCCCATTGTTCAATGGTTTGTAATTTGAGGTAGTCGATATTTCCGTCAAACCAGATACGGTGGAATGGATCGGAGCCAGCGGGTTTGATGGCCACCCGGTAGTTACCTGCGGCAGGAAATGTGATGGTTTGGACCCCGGTAAATGTCCCCGTTTCAGGCAGGGTCCCGGAGATACCAGCAGGAATACTTTCATAGTAAAGGGTGTATTCCCCGACTGCAGGAATGATGATCTGGTCAGGACCGGAAACTCCTAAAACATCGGTTTGCCAGGTGGTTACATAATCCGCAGCAGTAATCTGAGCGTAGGAATGTGTGCCTGTAAATGCGATGCCGAAAAGGGAAGCAAGCAACATCTGCCAATTACAAAACAGGAATTTTAAAGTTGAGTAGACGGTTGTCATACATGTTGACGATTTGAGAAGATTAACATAAATATTATTCCTATGATCGACCCGAAAATACTACATGGTAATTGAAATAACATGACAAACCACTAACACATAATTTATTAACTTATTTTGTTCCCTTGCAGCCCGCATCAAACGGACAAAGGGATAATAAAGTGGAATAAGGCGCCGACCCGCCCAGTCCTTTAAAGTGCTTAACAAATATTGAAAGCTTCAATGGCTTAAATGAGATAACGTGCGCGGTGCCAAAATAGGTGGGGAAGAGCCCCCATCCAATAGCTGACCACCTTTTAATCAGATTGAGGTTTCAAAGTCGTCTCAAATACCCCCTGAATATGTTTGAAATGGCCGCGGTAACGGATTTGCAGTTGGCTATTTTTGCTACTGTTCAAAACCTATCAACAAATTTGATCACGTATGAGAAAGATAATTGCCGCTATCAATATGACGCTCGACGGTTTTTGCGATCACACCGCAGTCTCGCCCGACGAAGCAGTGCACGATTACTACGGTGAGCTCCTGAAAAATGCCGGTACTGCATTGTACGGCAGGAAAACTTATCTGCTAATGGAGTTCTGGAAAGGCTTGGCGGAACACCCCAGTGGAGAAAAATCGATGGATGATTTTGCAATGAATATGGACGCTATCCCCAAAATCGTATTTTCCCGCACCTTGCAAAGTGTGGATTGGAAAAGCGCAAAGGTTGCTTCCCGCGACCTCGAAGCGGAAACGCTGGCGCTCCGGGAAGAAGATGGCGGTGACATTCTGGTTTGCAGCCGCAGCCTGATTATTGCCCTCATCAACCTCGGCCTCGTAGATGAATTTCAGCTGATGGTCCACCCGGTGGTGGCGCGAAAAGGTTTGCCTTTATTTGACGAACTGGTAGACGGAGTGGTTTTAGAATTGATAAAGACGCACACCTTTGCCAGTGGTGCGGTACGGCTGTACTATTCTCCATTGAGCAATAATAGCCGAACCGAACGCATATTTTCATCACGGATATCAGTCCTGATGCTTCGAAAAACATATATGATCCATCTAACGCGCTGCTCAGTTTTACTCGCGGATGTTGCCCTTTACTAATAGGACTCTTGTTTTTGACGAAAACCGGTGAAATTTTGGCTCCTTTTCTGTTAAACCCCGGAGAAGCACTATCTCACGAAACGTCCGAAATCTAATTCATCGGAATAGATAACACGGGCATGGGACGCGATATCAGGTTCGAGCGTTTTGCGAGAGTGTTCCAACATAGTTTTCGAATAAGATTATTTATACATACGCGTTATACTACGTGAGGCTTAGCTGCTTAACGGTTCGGAAAATAGATATTGCTATGTTCTTAAGGTTATTGCTGAGTGTTGGATTCTGTTGCCTGTCAATCCTGGCCTTTATTGCATGCCACGAGGAGTCGCCCTTCGTATACAGCTGTCAGGGCGGTCCTGTTAATTTCGAACTATTCAATGACGACTTGAATCCTGGAGCCTATTTAAATCATGTTGGTACTACCAAATTGGACTACAACATAATTCAGGATGAATCTGACATGTATGAAAAGCTTTATATCATCTACCTAAGAAAGAAGGTTGATTTCAAATCTAAGAGTTTGATTGTTATCAGCGTGAACGGGGGCGGAAAAACGTACGTGGTAAATCAAACAGTTGAAGCCGACTGTGATAAACATAAACTTATTATAAATGCTACAATGACGTGTGGAATCTGCACCGATGATGGAGTTAGCTATGTTTTCATTATTGTTCCCAAAGTTCCCTCGAATACAATCATCGAATTCTTTCCAACTTATATCAATTGATGCGATCAAAGCAAAAGCTACTTCTAACGCGGCTTCATCGGCATGCGCGAAGTCTTGGTGATAGAAGTATGAAAATGGGATTTGTGCGTTATCGTCGTCCTAAAAGCATTCTCTGTTTGGTCACCAGAATCGATGCTATTCCATATATCTCAAATAACGTCCAATCTGTGCGACGGATATAAACTCTGATGGATAGGAAGATCACAGTCTTGCAAAGGAGCGTTTTGTTGTATAAGAGTGCTAAGAGAAGCCGGGGATATGCTCGTCAAAATGTAATTTAATAACCGTCTCCTAATCAAGGGAACGTTATTTTGGCTTTGGGCCAATTGTTTTTAGTACCTCTAAGATTGCGTTACTGACCAGTATAGGATCTTGTTGATGGATTCCGTGGCTATACTGCGGCAGAAGAATTAAACGACTCTGCGGGCTATTTTCTATCATTTGGGCATAATGCTGAATGCGTAGTTGATCCAGCTCTTTAAACCAAGGTTTCAAGTTAATTTTCAATTCCTTACTCAAAGCCAATTCGTGTTGCTCGACTCGTCTATTGTAAGCAATAAATACTGTAGTTGGAATAGGGGGCAGAGCAGATATGGATCGATATTCTTTAAAAAAAATTGGCACACTTGCGTTGTATTGTCGGCTCATTTCATAACGAATACCCACCGGCGTAAGGGTATCGCTCTCCATCTTTTTTAGCAGGATCTGCCATAGTTTTTGATATCCTATGGCACTTTTCGACCTTGTTCTTACCAGTTGATCTTCTTCATTGGTCAGCATAAAGTCAGTAGGATCAATGAACACCAAACCAACAACTAGAGTCAATTTCAGAGCGGCCAATTCCATTTCGATCATATGCAATTCCTGATGCGGCTTTTTCTAAACTTGTAAACAAAGGTTCATAGCTATCACCCCCAGCTCCTAACCCGCTTTCAAATAGAATAATTGCCTGGCCCGGTTTACGATTCTCTAAACCGAAAGCCTTATAAGCCATCTTTTTGCCAGAAACGTTTACAAATTTGGAAGGAAGATTACTTTGGCTCAATACAACAGTCCAAGAATGCGATAAACATAAAAAAAAGACTAATGAGAAACCCTTCATGACAAACAATTATAAAATTGAAAATTTACATCTACTAATTGTATGCCATATTGTAAAAAATTGAATTTCAGGATATTACAATAATTAAAAACGTATTTTTTTGTTCTAAAACGAACAACTAGTGCGAAAATCTGAACAATAAAAATGATTATATCACGACATGACTGTTATTCAATAAATGCGGAACACGCTTGTCACAACAGGATGTGGTTGACATGGTCTATTATTAGAAAACTTAAGTTTTATATTATGTTTGCAACGAAAGCAGGTTATTAGTTTCCTAGAAGCTAGTCACTTTTTAGTGACCTTACTGGATTCATTAGCGCAGCTTTAACGCTTTGAAGACTAACTGTCAGCAAAGCAATCCCAATGGCCAGCAGACCCGCTCCAACAAATACCCACCACTCCATCTCAATCTTATAGGCAAAGTCCTGCAGCCATTGGTTCATAGCATACCAAGCCAGGGAACTGGCAATTACAACGGCGATTACGATCAGTTTGAGAAAGTCTTTTGACAGTAAGGTCACTAGGCTGGCGACCGATGCGCCTAATACTTTCCGAATACCAATTTCTTTGGTTCGTTGCTCGGTCGATAATATAACAATAGCAAACAACCCCATGCAAGAGAGCAATATCGCAATACCAGCTGCAATACCATACATCTGTGATTGACGTTCCTCCTGTTTATACCAACGATCGGTATTGTCGTCCAAAAAGGAGGCTAAAAATTCTGATTTGGGCGCAATTTGTCCCCATTCATTTTTAAGAGTTTTCATGACTGATAGCATTCCCTGTGGCGTGGTCCGGATCAGAATATACTGGATCGGGTCACGGAATTGCAAATGTAGCGTCATCGGTTCAATTCGATTTTGTAGGCGATACAAATGAAAGTCGTCAATAACGCCGACAACCTGATAAGGATTGTCATTTTCGCCAGCTTTGAAAATCGTACCAACTTGGTTACCTGGACCTAGTTTTTTGGCCATTGTGGCATTAATTAGAACGGCTGATGTGGAATCTGTTGCAAACGAGGTTGTGAAATCGCGACCAGCCTGAAGGTGTATGCCTAATGTCTTCAAATAATCATAATCGACTCGTAACCAATCGGTTACAACTTCCTTTCCGTTAAACATAAACCCCATACGGCTCTGTGACTCGCCTCCGTCCAGGCCGCTACCGATGTTTATCGCCGTACCACTGACAGCCATAACCTGGGGGTTGTTGGCCAGCCGATTGCGGAGTTGGCGTAACGCAGCCACTCCGTTTATTTCATCGCCCACGGGGAGGCTAATCACTTGCTCTTCAATAAATCCCAATGGCTTATCCCGCAGGTAATGCAGTTGGCGAAGGACAATAAACGTGCATATAATGAGGGTACAGGCAATTGCAAACTGAGTAATAATCAAGCTGTTTCTCAGTCCACTTAGCTTACCATTGGTAAGGACTCCTTTTAAGACATTGACCGTTGAAAAACGGGCTATTCGAAGGGCTGGATAGCCTCCTGCTAGTAAGGTAATTAGTCCTAATCCAACTGCAATAGTTAATATCATTAGCGGGTTGGTCAGCAGAGCCAGTGAAAGTTTGGCGTTAAACAGCGTATTGAAATAGGGTAACAGCAAAGCCGCTAACCCAACACCTAGCAATAAGCTTAGACTACAAATAAGTATAGCTTCACCCCATAATTGCGCAAACAACTGACTTTTCTGCGCACCTAAGGATTTGCGTACCCCAACTTCCCGAGCCCGAGTGAATGATTGAGCGAGAGTCAGGTTAATGAAGTTGATAAGGGCAATTAATAAAATAACTGTACTGATAGTTATAAGTATGTACAAATATCTCCGACCTGTCTGTTGGCCCACTGTTAAATGGGTGTTAAAGTGAACATCTGTGAGTGGTTGCATTCCTACTGTCACCACGCTGCCATGTTCATCCGGCCGGGCACCGTTCTTGGTCAGATCACGAATTAGTTCCTGAAAGTAGGTATTGGCAAAGGCCCGGAGCCGTTTATCAATCTCTTCGGGGCTGGTGCCTGGCTTCAAGCTTACATAGGCGGTGTGGTTCCGATTATTCCATTGTCTCTTATTTTCGGTGTAATTAGGCTGGTTTTCAATGCGGATAAAAGCATCGTATTGCAGGGACGAGTTTGCCGGAGCATCAGCCACAACGCCCGTAACAATAAACGTCTTGGGTTCACCAAACCCTCTAATCAGTACAGATTTGCCTAGCGGATTATTTGTTCCAAATACATCCTTGGCCATCTTTTCACTAATAACTAAATTACTCAGACTGTTTAGTGCTGTACTGGCGTTTCCTTGCCGCATGGGGAATGAAAACAGGGTCAGTATATCTGGATCCGCACAGCGGATGTCTTTTGTTAGCTCTTTCGTTTGGTAGGAGATTTTACCGCTAGATGCTATAAAGCGAGTTGCTTTACTGATCTCAGGGAACTCTGCTTTCAGTGTGGGAATGAATGGATAAGGCACTGATGCCGCTTTATATGTGCTTTCAGCCTCGTTAAATATTAAGTAAGGGCGAAAGATATAAGAAGCGTTTTTATGAAAGCGGTCGTAGGAGAACTCGAAGTAGGCCGACAGCAAGAGTAGCGTGCTGGCGCTAAAGGCCACCATCAGACCTATTATGTTGGTTGCTGAATGGCTTTTTTGCTTCCAGAGATTTCGCCAAGCGATTTTTACATAGTTTTCTAACATGATTGTCTTGTGTTTGAATGTATGCGATCTTGAGGTACTCAACTTTTATACCTAATCACTAAAAGTAGCTGTATGCGTCTGTAAGAATGAAAAGCCAAATTTTTTTGTACGATTTCGGACATATTCTGCCGGGAATGTCCGCTTCTATGAGTGATGGCAGAATAAGTTGATACCTACCGTGGTGTTCGCTTTGCCCTAACAATTGGGGAGAAAGTAGTAGCACAAAATTATAAAATAAACGTTCGTATAAACAGTAAGGATAATTTAGCAAAAAGGCTTTAATATTACATTGCTATTGTTATAAAATAAATCTGATAATTAGGTTTTCATCTAATCATTTAAAAATGCCTCGAAATATCGCCTACTTACGTGTCTCGACCCTGGACCAAGACCTTGAAAAGAACAAAGCCGACATACTGCACCTGGCTAATGAGAAAAATTTAGGAAAAGTCGAGTTTGTCCAGGAAAAAGTTTCCGGGAAAGTTTCTTGGCGTAACCGCAAAATAGGTCCCATTCTAGATGAGCTTAAAAAAGGAGATGTGATATTGCTTAGTGAATTTTCCAGACTTGGCAGATCTATGCTTGAAGTGATGGAAATAATATCAATCGCCATGCAGAAGGGTATCCGGATCTACACAGTGAAAGGTGCTTGGCAACTTGATGACTCAATCCAGAGTAAAGTGATGGCTATGGTTTTTGCCATGGCATCGGAAATTGAAAGAGACCTGATCAGCAAGCGGACGAAAGAGTCTCTCGCAGCCAAAAAATTATCCGGAATCAAACTAGGCAGGCCAACTGGGCCAGGAAAAAGCAAACTTGATCAGTTTCGGCCTGAGATCGAAGCATTGCTGCTCAATGGCTCGAGTCAAAAGTACATTGCAGACCGTTACCGGGTGACGGAAGCAACCCTGTCAAACTGGATTAAAAAGAATGCCATCAAAAAATATCAGAAAGCGGCATGACAGACATTAATAGTTGTTGGATATCAGGCAAAAGTTATCCTACCTAAATCAGGAAGTAGTCAGGTGACCATTGTTCATTTTGAGGCTAATCACTTTTTAGCGATCTCACAGGATTCATTAATGCCGCTTTTATGCTTTGAAAACTGACCGTAATCAGGGCAATACCCACCGCTAGCCCCGCCGCCAGCACAAACACCCACCACTCGATGTTGATCCGGTAACTGAAGTCTTCCAACCAACGGTTCATCATATACCAGGCAATTGGCGAGGCGATCAGGATGGCATATAGTACAGGTTTGAGAAAATCTCTAGATAGTAGTGTCACAATGCTTGCCACTGAGGCCCCCAGCACCTTTCGAACACCAATTTCTTTGGTGCGTTGCTCGGCTGTAAATGTGGCCAGACCAAATAAACCCAGACAGGAAATGAGGATAGCAATTGTTGTAAATACTGTAAAAAGCACTTGAACCCTATGTTCAGTCCGATACATGTCGTCAAAACTTTCATTTAAAAAAGAGTATTCAAAAGGCTGGCCCGGTGATATTTTTTTCCATTTACTTTCCAAAGCGGATAGTAAGGATACCATATCTTCGGTTTCCAGTCTTAACGATAGCGCATCACTATTTCTGCCCGCGACAATATCTGTATCCAGCATAAAGCACAAGGGTTCAATCTTAGTTCGTAGCGATTCGTAATGGAAATCTTTGACTACGCCTATAATTGTTAACTGCTCACCACCTTGTTTGTGAATGGTTTTGCCTACCGGCTGTTTATAGCCAAGCTGCTTGGCAGCGCTTTTGTTAATTACTACACGAGCTGAATCAGTCACCTGCCCCTTTATGAAATAGCGGCCTTGGAGTAACTTCATTTTATAGGTTGCCAAGTAGTCGTCATCTACTTCCCATTCCTGCATAATCACTGAGTATTTCTGATCAGTCTGACCCTGGGGATACCAATAATCGCCGCTGCGTTTGGAGGTAACAGGAAGAAAACTACTTATCGTCGCAGCTTTTACTTTGCTATTCTGTAATGCAATTTCCTTAAAAGTTCGAAGCTGGTGGTCAGGGACTTCTGTTGTCTTTAGGATGAGAATCTGTTCCTTTTCAAAACCCAGGTTTTTTCTTTGGATAAAATGCATCTGCTGGTTAATGAGTAAAGTTCCGATGATTAACAGCACGGACATTGCGAATTGAAACACAACAAGCGAGCTGCGCAGGTTTTGCCCATTGGGCAGTGATCCCAGTATGCCTTTTATAGCGGTAGCTGGTTGAAACGATGAGAGATAAAAAGCAGGATAAATACCTGCCATTATGCCAATTAAAGCCGTGAACGACAAGAGCCCGATCGCGCTTGGGATATTCAGGAGCTCAGATATTGATAGACTTTCAGCAGTCAAAGTATTAAAAAGAGGCAATAAGGCCAAGACCATTACCAATGCACCGAGCATGGATATGAAAGCTATCAACACGGATTCGGACAAGAATTGCGATATCAAACCTTTTCGGTTAGATCCGAGTACCTTCCGAACTCCAATTTCCCTGGCTCGCTTAATGGAGCGGGCCGTTGTCAGATTAATGAAATTGACAACAGCAATCAGTAAGATAAACAATCCGATACCAGTGAAGATATACACATACTCTATACTGCCGTTTGGCGTTAGCTCGCCTGCCCTTGTGGAATGTAGGTGAATATCAGTTAGCGGCATCAATGAATATCGAAAGTAGTTTCCTTTCTTTCGTGCTTCGGCTAATGATGTGTTAAAGAACCGCCTGAGAGCAGGATCCATGTAGGTCTGTAATATCGTTTCAAATTTGGCTTCAACTGCTCGTGGATTAGTCCCTGGCCTGAGTAAAATATAGGTATTAAAAATATGATTACCCCCCTTATCGACTTTTGCATTTTTAGTTTCCCACAGTGGTAAAATGAAATCTACTTGAAAATGCGATCGCACCGGTATGTCCTTGGTAATAGCACTCACTTGTTTTGATTCTTGGTTGTTAAAAATCAAAACTTTATTCAAAGCCTTAGCTGTACCAAAATATTTTTTGGCCATCCGTTCCGTAATGATAACGGAATTAGGCTGGGCTAATGCCATTTTTGGATTGCCGGCGAGCACCGGCAGCGTAAAGACGTTAAACAAGGTAGAGTCGGCAAGTAAAACAGCCTGTTCACGGATATTTTCACGAGTGCTTCTAACTAAGCAGCTTTGATAGATGCCAAGTCTGACAGCTTCTTCAACTTCTGGAATGTCCCGCTTTAAAGTCGCGCCGAGTGGCGTAGGTGCAGCAGCCGTTTGTAACCCTTGCAGTGAAAAACTGATGTCACTATTAACTCGATATATACGATCTGCTTTTTGGTTGAAACGGTCAAAGCTCAACTCATTGTTAATGTAAAGTCCGATTATTAGGACCACGGTGAGTGCCATAGCCAAACCAATTATTGTAATGGCAGAGTACCATTTGTTCTGACCCAGACTGCGTCGGGCCATTTTGATATGGTTTTGTATCAAGAGAGTAGGCTGTTATAAGTGACTTAGATTTCCGAACCTGTACGCAAAGTCCAACTATTGTGCCATGGATACCAATCAGCCTAGGGATACCGTAAAGAGCTATGCAGGTATGGTAAATGTCCAGTTTCGAACAGTATTTAGATTAATGTCGGATTTTAGTGAAACGCAATGAATTCAATGGGAATGCCCGAACTTCATGTACGTCAGTCTTAAAATGTTATCTCAAAAATCAACGTCTCAAATTATTATATTGAGTTGAATTTTTGAGATGATTGAATGATATTCGGATACGCCAGGGTTTCCAATCATGATCAGAACTTAGATCTCCAGCTTAATGGGCTTCGAAAGGTTGGGTGTGACCGCAAACATGAAGGTAGGAGTGAGGCGATAAATCGAGATCATAGATTTTCTTAAACTTCTATTTAACATAAGAAAAGTTATGACGCATGGGAATGTAAGTTATGGGAAACAAAATAGACATTTAGTGGTGACTCTCAGCCATTATCTTGCGTTAAAACATCCAAAATATTATATTTATCCTAGGATTTGCAGTCCAACAAATTCCGGTGAGTAAATCGAGAGTAGCCAAAATTGCCAAACGTAACGTGCTTATAATTAGGTAATTGCTTGCAAGGTTCTGCACTCGTTGGGTGCACCAGATAGCTTACCAAAAACAATCAAAACCCTGCAAATCAATGATTTACAGGGTTTTTGTTTTTTGAAAAAGTGTCAAACTATGCAATTGGTGACAAAATTCTGGTGAGCAAATCGAGACTCGATACACAGACTTCAAAGTGCTCACCAGATTGCTTGTAAATAATTGATTTGCAACCTGTTTACTATTTAAACATCTTGATTTTGGGTCACCCTCGCGTCAGCCATGTACATCAATGGCTCGTTTAAATATGTTCTATTGGGTTTTTCAATAGCTGCCTTTCTGATTTTTATTCTCAAAATTGCTAACCGAGATAAAACGACCTAACATAATGCACCTTAAATAGCCTAATCGATACTCACATATCCCTCCCCGGAAAATAGTGTGCGCTTAGCGAAGCAGTCGGCCTATTTTGGGAAACCTAATTATGGGGCTTTCCCCGCCGGCCTTTCCTTTATTACGTTGCTTCCACTACTTGCTTGCCCAGCGCCTGAATGGAGCGCCATAATTCATTCAATCACTATCTCGACCAAGGTAATGATGGAAAGCTTCGCGAATGTCTCAAACTTGTATCAGGTAGCAGAAATTGAGTTTATCTACAAAACCAACGCATAAGCAAGCCAGCGTCCTAAAATAGCATAGTCCAGAGATGCGTACAATGTACTGATCCAAAGCTGGAACCCCGACAGCGGAAGCTCCGTCGCACTTGAATTTATTGAAGAGTTCAAGATACTGCTATTAAACAATGCCAGCCGGGTGCTAGGTATTTTTGAAGTTTCCAAAGGAGGGATTTCAGGCGCAAGTGCTGATGTCAGGATCGTTTTTGCAGCTGCTTTGAAAGCCAATTTTGATGGGGGCTACCTCAGCACGCATATTAAAAATAAGGTTTTAATCTGATTTTTTGAAAATTTCGCTAGCTTTGAGAATTCGTATCTGACAGTTTATACACACATTATCGACCCGCAAACGTGCGGTAGTATCCATGAAGATTGTTGAGCTTATACGCATTGTTCCCGAGACGCTTTGGGCGGCTCGGTTTGAAGGAAATGAAGAAAACGAATTCGACCGCACATTCAACTGCTGGGAAAATTCGGAGTATTTGGATGCATTTTTTACCACGCACGAGCAGGATCTGGTTAAAGATTTTTACGGTTATTGCTCAGTAAGCCAGGCTGTTTCTATTACAATGTCGGAAGCCGATGCATTTGAAAAACAGCTTTTGAGCGTAGCACAAGGACAGGATTTGGAAAAGAGACTGGGAGATATTTTCAAGCCATTGGATAAAACTGCGAGAATCAAAATCGTAAATGAAAAAAGCAAAGCCTACGGAACAGGCGCAAAATCGTGGCTCCGAATTTACGCTGTTAGACTTAACTACGACTTTTTTGTAATCTCCGGCAGCGCTATCAAACTGACAAAAACAATGAACGAGCGCGAACATTTAAAAGAAGAACTCGAAAAGCTAAATGTGCTCATGAGATTTTTGAAAGAACTGAATATTGAAACCGTAGAAGATTGGGGATACATAGATTTTGAATGACTATGCAAACGAGAGAAGATATATTACAAAAATTGGAATCAGTCACCGCTGCCGAATCCAGCAAATGGAAAGAGCGCGCAGCCCGCAAAGCCGAAAATCCCAAAGCCCTTGAAAAGTCGAGGATTATCGCGATTAATATCCTCGCCCAATTGCGAAAACTTGGAATGAGCCAAAAGGATTTGGCGGAGAAATTGCAGGTGACGCCTCAAACTGTGAATTCCTGGGTGAAAGGGAATAGCAATTTTACGATTGAGACGATTGTGCGGATTGAGGAGGTTTTGGGGGTTGAGTTGATTGGGGTTAGGGTGGGATAAATAATATGCATGTTAATATTGGCTTATTTATTATAGTCGGATATTAGTCAACTCAATACTCTTTATCATATTGTTTTTTATTCCTAGTTTCATTTCATCTAGATAAATTTTAACGATAATTAAGTTAAAGATTACTAGCTACTTTTTTGATAAAATGCAACTAAATCGTTTTGGAGAGTTGTTCCTTTAAAATAGGCACTCCAATTGGCTTCAATGATCTTATTGCCAGTTGTCTTGTCAAAAACTTCATGAAAATATCGTTTATTTTTAGGAGATGATCTTGCGAAATTCTGAAATGAGTCCCATTTTTTAATCACAGATTAATTTCAAGGTCAATTACTTTCTCAAAGTCATCTTTGCTAAGTGTTGATACATACTTTTGAGATACGATAGTTGTTACTGCAAACCTTCCATAGGATGTTGCGAGTCCGGAAGTACTGGATTTGTATTTTGGTAACTGAACATAGGTTATATAAGCAAACATATATTTCCTGTACGAATCTGAGTCTGGTAGAATACTTGAGAATTTCGATGGAATAAATAACTTGAGCTGGCCGGATAGTGATTCATTTGGTTTTCCTTGGGCCGCTAAACACACCTTCAGAAATAGCTCGCGATCAATTATCATGTTTCTAGATATATATTCGTTTCGAATTCCATCACCAAACTCACCGCGTTTTCGCTCATAATAATACCCGAATTCTTCAAATATTTTCTGCTGTAATTCAATCTGAACTCTATCATTAGCTCTTCTATCCGCTTCATTTACAGGAGACTGTTGGTTTGTTGCTTTTGATATTTCTTCAATTAAAGATAGTTTTTCTCCTGCTTTTTTAGCCGAAGGATCGCCTTCATCACTAAATGTAATTATTTTAAGTAGTACCTCTTTGTCTTCAAAAATTTCAAGTGGGGATCCATCTTTAAGACAGGTTTCATAAATCCGACTTAATGTATATGCGGTTTGTCCGCCATTAATTATTTGCGGATTTGTTACCATTACTTCAGCCTTATTTCTTTTGCCAACTTTATCACTGTGCTTTGTGTGATCCGATAACATTGTTATTCCATTATTAAACAGAGCAAACTCGTTAGTCTTAATTTTTCTTATTGATTTTTCAATTTCACTATTTACGCTTCCAGCAGCAAGGTCTAAATAACTTCTTGGATTGAATTTAAGTATCGAATTTTTATATCGCGACACGATTTTTGCAATTTCTAAAGTTGGAACAAAAAATGCATTAACATTACATTCGTCAAACTGAGTTTTAACATTATAGTCAATTCTATGTCCTGTGTTGGTACTTTCTAGATTTATAGTGATTTTGAGCTCTGATACGTTATAAAAAGTACCCGACACAAGTGGAAAAAGCAGTTCCTGATAGCATCTGTCATAGTTATAGATTTCAGCATTAAATCCGACTATTTTATTTATGCTTGTTTGTAGTGAATTTTTGACGTTAGCTATAATTATTACTCTGTAATTATATCTAGGTAAGTCGGATATTTCTTGCAGTTCTCTAATGAATGCCTGTATTTTACCATTATATTTTGCACCAGTTTCGTAACTATGTTCGCCCGACGTGACGCGATTTATGTCCATCGATAGTATTTCTTCGAGAGTGATCTCTTTATTTTCGAAATTTTTCTCGTTCGTACGAAATTTCGATTGTATGATGAATAGATCTTTTTTGTCTTTGTCTATGTAGTAGCCATCGATTCCACCATCATCAATATCGTCGGTAATGAACCTTTCACGTTCGGAAAAGTCTATTTGACCAAATTTTACCTTTAGGAATAAGTGTATAAATGCTCGTGCTCTGGCACTACTGATTTGCTCAGAAGTAGCAACTCGTAGGTTATATCGGGTATTCTTGGCGGGTGCTTCGTAACAGATTTTGTCAAGGACTTTGACTAGTTCTAAATATTTACTCATAATTGCCTTAAATATTTTCTGAAAGGTGAACCAATGCGTGAATCAATCTCTAAATTTAGTATAGTCAAGGCGACTTGATGGTATCTGACTATGAATAAGAGTAACAACTGTCTATTTCGAAAAGTTAGTATGATACTGTCATTAAAAGTCGGTTCGAATTAATGCTGTTCCTATCTGGCAATTTTTTGTGGTAGATGTAATTGGTTTTCCAATCAGATTTACCATCACACCAAAATCTGTAAATATCGTATTCATTTTACTTCATTTTGTCTTATAGAGAATTCTGAAAAATCTCTGCTATGATGGTGAGGTTAAAATGGGTTCAGAATTTAGATCTATTAGAATGCAGGGTAAACGAATCTCGTTATACAATCCTGAATGATGTACCATATGTTGTTAACATGTGAATCTCAACTACCTCCCCCCAATTAACCGCTCCAACCGCCCCATCATCTCATCCTTCTCCTTCAACATCCGCTCATAAAGTGCCATCTTTTCTTCATGAAGTTTTAAGACCGCATCAATAGGATTGTTGTAGTTATTGATCAGCGTACCTAGCTGAGAGTTGTCGTTGAAAGTGCTGGAAATTACAGTGATAGCCTGTTGTTCATCAAAATTCCGAATCGCATCAGCCGGAATTTTTAAAATCGCTGCAACTTGTTCCAAAATATCAGAATCGATCTTTTCTCTTTGTTCAAGTAGAGAGACCTTTTGCTGGTTCCAATCTTCGCCGAGCTCAAATGCCAAATAATCTTGCTTGATTTGGAGCATCTCTCTAAAACGCTTCAAGTTACGTCCTTCGTGGATCTTTGGATTGGAGGTAGTATGTGCCATGTGGAAAGGGTGTTTGGTTAAAAAAAGCAATTTATATAAAACTCCCGGGAAGTGCCCGGATATCTTACAGGCTTTGCGATGTAACCTACCGAGCATAGGTGTTGTGTACCTGGATGCATTTGGGAAAGGTTCCTGGTCACAGAAATCGATGTTATTTGTTTTGATTTTAAATCAATGCGCTTTACGTAGAATGCTTGCGGTTTGGTACAGTTATTTCAATGTTTATGATTACAACTCGCCGTCGAAAGTTTCAATTTCTCTTTGATCCATTCGCGTAGTAATTACTCCTCCCAAGCTTTCTAAATTATATCAAGATTCCACAAATTCAATTAGGATGGAAGAAAACGAATCACCGCAACTGACTAAGGACGAGAAGAAACTGTTCGAAGATCTGATGCCGGAAGACCTGAACGAAATTCTGGTTCATGGCGTAAACAGGAGGCATTTTTTGAAATTAATGACATTGGCTGGGGGAGGAATGCTCGCCTGGCAGTCGGCCGTTGCAGAGCAGGTGCTGACCAGGCCATTCAGCGCCCTCACATCATCCGATTTTTCGCCTGCAAACATTGAAAACGGAGTTAATCTATCTTTCAAGGTCAATGGGGCAGCCAAGAAGCTGATGGTTGATTCCAGAATGACGTTACTCGACACCCTCCGTGAAAGACTGGAACTTACCGGCTCTAAAAAAGGCTGTGACCACGGCCAATGCGGCGCATGTACCGTGATTGTGGATGGACGCCGCGTACTGTCGTGCCTCACATTAGCCGCAAGCTGCGAGGGGCGATCGGTAAAAACAATTGAAGGCATCGCGCAGGGCAATGAATTGCATCCCATTCAATCCGCCTTCATCAAACATGATGGTTTCCAATGTGGCTTCTGCACGCCCGGGCAAATCTGCTCTGCGGTGGCTGTAATGGACGAAGCCAAAAATGGTGAAGTAAGCTGCGTGACCGAAGATGTCCGTCAAACAGCATCCCCTATCAAGCTTTCCAACGAAGAAATCAGCGAGCGAATGTCGGGAAATTTATGCCGCTGCGGCGCGTACCCGAATATTGTAGCGGCCATTCAGGAGGTGCATAGCGGGAAAGAGGTTGCACAAACTTGGGAATTCAGGGGGTAGGGTAACATCACAAACAGGACATCATGAGACCATTTAAATATACTAATGCAAAAGACGTTACCGCCGCTGCAAAAATGCTGGCGGCCAATCCTGATGCGAAATTTCTGGCAGGCGGGACCAATTTGCTGGATCTGATGAAAGAAGATGTGGAGCAGCCAAATGAGCTGATCGACATCACCCGACTGGCGCTGGCTGACATAAAGCTCATATCCTCGGGAACCAACAAAGGTGGAACTTCTATTGGCGGCCTGGGCAAGAACACTGCTGCGGCCAATCATCCGCTGATCCGTCAAAATTATCCGCTGTTGACGCAGGCCATACTTGCGGGGGCGTCGGGACAGATCCGGAATATGGCGACCAATGGTGGTAACCTGCTCCAACGGACACGCTGTTCCTACTTTTTCGACGTGGCCATGCCTTGCAATAAACGCGAGCCAGGATCAGGCTGTGGCGCGATGGAAGGCATTAACCGGATGCATGCCATTTTTGGCTGGTCCGAAAAATGCGTTGCTGTGTATCCGTCTGATATGGCCGTCGCACTGGCTGCGCTGGACGCCGTTGTGAAAGTCAGGAATGCAAGCGGCCAGGAACGAACCATTCTTTTGGCGGATTTCCACCGTTTGCCAGGGGATACGCCCGAAAAAGATACCAATCTGAGCCACGGTGAAATCATTACGGCCATTGAGTTGCCCAAAAATAATTTTGCTGATAAATCCTATTACCTCAAAGTCCGCGACCGTGCTTCCTACGCATTTGCCCTGGTATCGGTGGCAGCCGCACTGGAAATGAATGGCAACAAGATCGCACAGGCCAGAATTGCGATGGGCGGTGTGGCGCACAAGCCATGGAGGGCCTTTCAGGCAGAAAAAATGCTCGTCGGAAAGGAGGCGACCGAAGCAAATTTCAGGCTGGCGGCCGAGGCGGAGATGGCGGATGCAAAGCCACTGGAACACAATAAATTTAAAGTAGAACTTGGAAACCGCAGCATTGTCTTGGCCCTTCAAATGGCTATCAACGGCGGCAAATCCTGAGCTATAACCACAGAATTCCCATGCAAGAAAAAGAAAAAGTAACGGGTACTCCCGTCAGCCGCATTGACGGGATATTGAAAGTAACCGGAAAAGCAGACTATTCTACGGACCATCCGGTTAAGAATGTTGCTTATGCGGTGCTATTTAAAAGCACCATTGCAGCCGGAAGGATCAAAGATATTGACACGGCGGCTGCGGAAAAATCACCTGGTGTGCTCTCGGTCATTACTTACAAAAACGCTCCAAAACTGAACTTAAAAGGCGGGATACGGGGCGGATCCATGCTGCAGAGCCCTGATGTTGAGTTTTTTGGACAACATATAGGTCTCGTTGTTGCTGAAACCTTTGAGCAAGCCAGGCATGCAGCAGATCTGATCGTTGTGGATTATGAGAAAAAAGAGGCAAAAACTGATTTCGAAAAACTGCATCAGCAAGGTGCTAAGCCAAAAGACAAGGAGGATGAAAAGCGTGGCGACGTAAAAGCCGCGCTGGACAGTGCTGAATTCAAAGTGGAAGAAACTTACGCGACGCCCATCTATCACCATCATCCGCTGGAACCGCACGCTACCATTGCCGAGTGGCAAGGTGAAAATGTGATCCTTTATAACAGTTCGCAAATAATAAACGGCGCGCAAAACGCCGCAGCATCGACTCTTAATCTGAAGCCGGAAAATGTGCGAATTATATCGCCCTACATTGGGGGCGGATTTGGTTCTAAAGGCGGGCAGTGGGGAAACCTGGTACTTGCCGCGGTGGCTGCGAAAATGGTCAATCGACCCGTTAAACTCGCCCTTACCCGCCAGCAAATGGTGAATTCAGTGGGACTGCGCCAGCGAAATTACCAGAAAGTGGCCCTGTCGGCAACAAAGGACGGAAAGCTAGCTTCTTTATCGCATGAAATCACAACGCACTCCGCTATTAAGGAAGAATTTGTAGAACCCTGCGGCGACTGCTCGAAGGTAATGTACGATGTGCCCAATTTGCTTATCAGTTATCGCGTTGTGGCGATGAACATGATTCTACCGACTTATACGCGCGGTCCGGGAAAATCCACAGGAAGTTTTGCGCTGGAATCGGCCATGGATGAACTGGCTTTTAAGCTGAATATGGACCCTATCCAGTTGCGCATTAAAAACGAACCGGAACGTGACCCTTCGAATGGCAAACCGTGGTCGTCGCGAACGACAGTTCAATGTTTGCAGGAAGGAGCAAAGGCTTTTGGCTGGGAAAAGCGGAAAGCACAGCCCCGCCAGAACCAGCTGGGAAATGAACTGATCGGATATGGCGTTGCCTGCGGCACTTATCCCGCACATCAAAGGCCGAGTTCAGCAATTGTGAAATTAAAACGGGATGGAGAAGATGTCACCGCGACCATTGAACTGGCCGCCGCGGATCTTGGAACAGGCACTTACACGATTCTTGCACAAACTGCGGCCGATTCATTGGATTTGCCAATTGATAAAATTATCGTCAAAATCGGTGATTCCGATCTCCCTCCTGCGGCCGGAGCTGTGGGGTCCGTAGGAGCAACCAGTTACGCTAATGTGGTCAATGATGCCTGCATTAAAATCACCGATGAACTAATCGCCAGATCGGGAAAACAGTTTTTTACACGCCCGACTGCCGCGCAATTAATGGTTTCTGAAAAAGTTGATAATATACAAACCAGGGCGGATTCCAAACCACCGGAAAATGCGGAAGATTATTCGTCCCACAGCTTCAATGCCAATTTCGCAGAGGTCCGGGTGAATATTTCTACTGGAATGGTCAAAGTTTCCCGATTTCTGGCTGTAACCGGGGCAGGAAAAATCCTGAATCCAAAAACAGCACGTTCCCAGATCATCGGAGGCAATGTATGGGGAATCGGTATGGCGCTGACGGAGGAGTCCGTGGTGGATCCGCGCTGGGGAAATTTCGTGACCCGGTCATTAGGAGATTATCACGTTCCGGCAAATCTGGATATCGGAACAATGGAAGCCATTTTTATCAGAGAGGAAGATAAATTTGGCAATAAGCTGGGGGTTAAAGGAATTGGTGAAGTCGGAATTGTGGGTGTAGCCGCCGCGGTCGCCAATGCTGTTTTTAATGCTACCGGAAAAAGGGTTAGAGAGCTCCCTATTACGCCCGATAAATTGCTGTGACGCTTTCGTTTGAAGGTAAACCTTCGGACAAACTATTTTAGGCCTCGGGCCGGTGGGGTATAGTGACCGAGCTACAACTCGGCCGGAGGCCTTGGAACAAGTGAGGCTATATTGTTTTTTAGTATCTATCAAAAGCGGCAGGTTTGCCGTTTTGTCGGCAGGCTTCCAGCTAATGGATTCAATATGCTGGTAAGGAAATCAGTTTAGCATTTTCGCCGAGCACCTCGCCTTTCAGTGTTAGGGACAAGGCATTTTTTGAAAGCAATTCCTGATTATTACCTGTAATAGCGTAATAGATTATATCGCCCAGGCCAATTGATATTTTTAAACCTGCATTTGGAGACGCTAAATCAAACGGCTTGTCTTGCGCGCGAATCTGGGCGGACAGTCCCGAAAGTAGTACAAAGCATACAACAAGTTTATTGATCAAATTCATAGATTATTGGTTATTAACTAATCAAATTCCAATTGCCCTGACCTCAGACAAGCGGCAATCATTACTTAATCTGGATTACGATCTTTTCTTTTTCCAGCAGGGAAATCCTTATTGGATACTCAATGAAATCCTGATCTTTATCGTAAATAATGCGCAAACGGTCAGGTTGCCTTCCAAGTTCTGACAGCCATTTTGCATTTAGGAGGGTAAAGGCACTCTTGTCTGTAATCGATATTTCCGAGAGCGCCTTCATCGATTGCAGGTAATAGGTGTATTCAGCGAGCGCATCGGGATTTTTGGTGCTCGCGTTATTTGCCAGGTCAATTATAATCGTTGCTATCCACGGAAAATCTTGTCTTACCATCAAATAAAACCTTTTGAAGGACAAGTTTTTGAGGATTTCCTGCTGACCTAGTTTCACATATTCAAAGGCGTGTTTTCCCAATAAAGGAACCGTTTTCAATGTGTTCATTTTCGCTTGAAGATTTAGACGTTTTTATAATCGGGATGAATCCATGGGCTGCGGTAGGGACGTGCCAGCAAGCCATTTGCTTCTACATCGCCAACGATCTGGCGTTTTACCGGATCGTACACAATGGGCCTTCCGGTTTGCATGGAAATATTGGCTAAAAGACAACTCGCCGTTGAGATATGCCCCTGCTCAATGTCGGCGATAGGACGCGTTCCGTTTTTAATGGCTGACAAAAAATCGATCATATGAAGCCGCGTTGCCGGTGCCGCATTCAATTCAATGTTGGCTTCTGTCAGATCTTCCGGATATTTTTCCCTTTCATAAATCACATCCTTATGGATTTTCTGCCCGTCTTTTTCCTGAGGGATAAAATCGTATTTCATGGTGCTTGCCCAAAGCGTGCCTTTCTCGCCATAAAGCGTAAACGACCAGGGATATTCCGGGTTATTGGGTCCTCCCCAGGTGCGGTGCTGCCAAACACAGTTCAGTTCAGGGTATTCGAAAACAGCGGACTGGGTATCACTAATGTTGGATTTGCCTTCTTTTTGAACATAAATACCTCCCTGGGAAGAGATTTTGGTGGGCCAGCCCAGTTGCAGCATCCAACGAACCGTGTCAAACATGTGAATGCACATGTCGCCCATGATGCCGTTACCATATTCATTGAACGTACGCCACCAGCGTAGATGGGGAATTCCATCGTAGGGGCGGAGCGGGGCCGGACCCGTCCACATTTCGTAATCCAGAAAATCCGGAACGGCGCTCACGGGTGGATTTCCATTGGCGCGCATGTGAATGTAACAGCACATTTCCACGTGCGATATCTTACCCAACAATCCTTTATCAACAATATTTTTCTTTGTTTCAATTAAATGCGGTGTACTTTTCCGCTGCGTGCCCACCTGTACTACTTTGTTGTACTTGCGCGCAGCTGCCACCATCGCTTCACCTTCCAGCACATCCACACTTATCGGTTTTTGAACATATACGTGCGCGCCGGACTTTACAGCTTCAATGGCCATCAATGCATGCCAGTGATCAGGCGATCCGATTAAAACGATGTCCAGTTTATTTTCAGCAAGCAGTTTCCTGTAATCTGAATAAAGCTTTGGTGTCTTTCCGGACTTCTGGCGGGTGCTAACCAGCTTTGCGGCGGCGTCCAGCTGATTTTTATCCACATCGCAAAGTGCAACCACTTCAACAGGGGCTACCTGTATCAGGCGGAACAAATCGCTTTTTCCATACCAGCCAGTTCCAATCAAGGCAACGCGAAGTGGTTCATCGGCATGCATTTCGTCCATTCCGTTGACGTTGAGGGTTGACAGCGCCAGTGATGCGGTTGCGCCCTGAATGAACCGGCGTCGGTTAATGTTAAATGAATTCATATACTTGAAAAGGTTTGGGAGATTGTCTTGGTCAGTTCGGTAATATTGATGTCAGTGATGACCCGGCCCCGGTCGTTCTTATGTAAGTCAGCATTGCATCTCTAGACCATCTATTTTTGGATGATAACTTTATAAAAAACATTCGTTGATCCGGGTTGCTGATTTTACTAAGGAGCGTAACGTGATGATACCAGGTGATATTGGTAAGTTTAGTGTTCATCACGTTCCGTAAATCCTTGATTTCGTCTAGTTGCTTCGGCAGATATTACAAATTACCGCGTTTTAAGGGCTTGATGAATTACGTGGATGTCCATTTTATTTTCCCTTACGTACTTTTTTCAAGATCAATTGGTCCGATGCCATAAGCCATACATTACTATAAATTTGTCGCAGGATCCATATCTTTTGATCTGATGTACATTTATTGATTTTGTCATTGATGTAGTCAGGTATTAACATGATTTTTGCTTTGCGAATATGATCCAGGCGATACAGAATTGTATAAAATCACTAGTGGTGAGAATGACGGGGCGGCTTATATTGCTGATTTTGACCAGCCTTTCAACCGCCGACGCGGTTTCCTGCCAGCCGTTTCCCTACAAATTCAGCTATCTTACTGTGGACGAGGGCCTGTCCCATACGGATGTAAATGATATCGCGCAAGATAGTAAAGGGTACATTTGGCTGGCTACGAATTTCGGATTGGACCGCTATGACGGATACGCCATCAGAAAGTTTTACAATAGTAATGTGCCACTGAATAATGCTTTCAAAAACCGGGTTATCAAGCTATTCCCGGACGATGACGGCAAAATCTGGCTCAGCACGGAAGGTGGTTTACAATGCTTTAACCCCAATACCGAAACTTTCACGGATTTCGGCATGGATAAAGCTTCATCCAGTCCTGTTTTTTGGGAGTTTTTCAAACCTGCTGGTGATCTGATCTACGGTTATCTGGACTACACATTTAAGGTGTTTAAGATTAATGGTAATCGTCTGGAAGAACAGAAGATTAGCCTGCCGATGGGCGTCCGCTTTTTTGACATGAAACCTGATCGCCACGGTGTCCTTCACTTTGCAAGTAATAAGGGAATATGGCGACTGGATGACCGGCGGGAGGTTGTACAGGTTCCCGTGAAGGGTTTGCCTGATAGCGATTTATCCAGGGTGTTTTTTGACAACCAAAATAATCTGCTGCTAGCTTCTGAAAATAAGGTATTTCTGGTGAGGCAAAAACAGTCGGGAACCGGGGACAAAGACGCTCTTTTTGTAAATAAGCAGGTTATGATCCATGGAGCTAATCTGGTGTTGGAAATTTCGGTCGGCAAAAACGGGGATTACTGGATCAATACGCGCAATGGCCTGACAAGGCTCGACCATCAGCTGAATTTTATTCAGACAATCAATGAAAAGAGCGCGCCTAATAACCTGAATTCCAGCGCGTCGCTCAGCTCTTTCATTGACCGTTCAAACTGTCTTTGGATAGGGACTTCCGGTGGTGGCGTTAATTATTGCGATTTGAATCAAAAGCTTTTTTATACCATTCACAATGTTCCCGGACAGGTTAACTCATTGAGTGGAAACCATATCCGTTCGGTACTGGAAGACGGGGATAACCTTTGGATCGGGACAAACGCGAACGGGCTTAATTTATACAATTTGAAAACGCAGCGATTTTCCTTTTACAACACCTACAATGCGCCCGTAAGGTTGAAAAATGACGAGATTACTGCGCTCACTTTTGATAATGACCATAACTTGTGGATCGGCAGCAATGCAGGGATTGAGATATTGCGGCCTGACAGGAAAACGCTGTGGAAACCTGCGGGATATGATGGCTTTCCCAAGATTAATATTAACACGCTTGCCAAAGATTGTTTCGGGAATATCTGGTTTGGCAACCTGGATAATTTTGGCGTGATATGGAAAGATGGGGCTGGCCAACATCGTGTTAAGATGTACACCGAGGGACATTTCATTTTGCCAGACGAGACCAAGCCCCAATTACTGGTTTCCAGCCGACAGGGTGTTAAGCAGCTATTAATCGATGGGGAAGGAAATATCAGCAAGGCCTTCTATTATAAAGCTTCCGCAAAAACAGGCTCTTTAAGCTCCGATTACATTACTGCGATCAGCCGCCAGAACGACAGCACTTATTGGGTCGGCACGATCGGAGGTGCGCTGAACCGGTTTTCACTGGATACAAAAGACAATTCCCACAAATTCCGCTCGTTTGGGTCTCAATACGGCGTTTTTAATGATGTTGAAAGCATTGAAACTGACAACGCGGGAAGTATATGGATGGGTGGTGATGGACTGGAACGGTTGGACCCGGCCAATGGAAAGGTGATCAGATACGATAAGAATGACGGTTTACAGGGAAATAGCTTCAAAATCAGGGCTTCTTACAAAGGAGCGGATGGGAGGCTGTATTTCGGCGGGATCAATGGCTTAAATTACTTTTATCCCGAACAGATTCGGGCAAACAAAATTGAGGCGAAACCAATCCTGACCGATATTTTAATCAATAATAAAAGGCCCGTGTATGCTGCGGAAGATTCCTTGCAAAATACGCTTCACGAGGCGGTGGGTTATGATAACGAAGTCGAGCTTAACTATTTACAAAACAATTTTGTGGTCGCCTTTTCCGCCATGCATTTCGCCAATCCCATGAAATGCAAGTACCGGTACAAGCTGGCCGGCTTTGACAATGAATGGAATTATACGGACGGCAGGCGGCCAACCGCTGCATACAGTAACCTGGATTACAAGGCTTACAAGCTGATCGTGGAGGCAACTAATAACGACGGAGTTTGGAGTAAAAACAGCGCAGAAATTGCAATTCTCGTGACGCCGCCATGGTGGAAATCGGTCTTTGCAAAACTTGTTTATGCATTGCTAGTTTTGTCTGCGATTTCGGGCATTTACATTTACCAGGCAAGGTGGTATCGCTTGAAGAGGGAAATGGAGGTGCGCGCGATCAATGAAAAGAAAAGGGAGGAAATCCACGCGCAGCGCGAAGCGCTTTCTCAACAGCAACTTGCGTTTTTTACCAACATTTCGCACGAATTCAGGACCCCGCTGACATTGATATTGGGGCCATTGGAAAATCTGATCAGCCAGAACCATAATGCAGTCCTGGATAATTCCTATCAGCTGATGCTGCGCAATGCGAAAAGGTTGTTTAACCTGATTAGTGAGTTGATGAATTTCCGCAAGGTGGCAGACAGCATGATCAAACTGCAGGTACAGCGATTGAAAATCAATCCGTTTTGCTGGAACTTGATCACAGAATTCCAAAATGTAGCTGACAGCAAAGACATTGATCTTGAATTCATTGACCACACTGAAAACCATGCAGATGTGCCGCTAACGGGCTTGTTGGACGTCCATATAATTGAAAAAATTCTCTTGAACCTCTTAAACAATTCATTCAAATACACCCAGCGGGGAGGGCAGGTTTGTTTCGAGATTTTTACGGACATCAAGCGTTTCAAACCCTCTTTCAATGCTGGTTTTGATCTGCTGAATGAATCGCATCGCGCTGAAAAATACCTGTATTTCCGCGTTGCGGATTCGGGCATTGGTATTTCAAGTGAAACGATTACCCACATTTTTGATCGCTATTACCGGATCAGTCGGGACCATCTTGGTTCCGGTATTGGACTGGCATTGGTAAAAAGCCTCACCCAATTGCATAAAGGCGACATTTACGTTTACAGCGAGCGCAACAAAGGGACAGAGATCATTATTGGAATCCCTCTGGGCGATGAAAATTACAGTGAAGCGGAAAGAGCAACCTCAGAAAGAGGCCCGGAAGTGCGGCTGGAAGCTGTTGATCATTCTGTTTTAATGCCGATGACCGAAGCTGATCGGGAACGCATCTCTGCGCCTTCACCGGTTGACAAGCGCATTCTGATCGTGGATGACAATGAGGAACTCGGGACTTTTCTCAGACAGGCTTTTGAGAAAAATTATTACATATACCAAGCCGAAGATGGTCAGACGGCATTGGAAATCGCTATTGAAAAAGTGCCTGACCTGATTATAAGTGATGTGATGATGCCTGGAATGAACGGGATAGAGCTTTGTAAAGCAGTAAAGGACCGGTTTGAAACCAGTCACATTCCGTTCATCATTCTGTCAGCAAAAGATGCGCTGGCTACCAAGATCGAAGGAATGGAATCGGGTGCTGATTATTATTTTGCTAAGCCGTTAAGTATTGATCTGCTGCTGCTTACAGTCCACAACATTTTCGAGCAAAGCGCAAAATTGAAATCTAGATTTACTAATAATCATCTCTCAGAGGCAACCGAACTCGTGCATTCAGAGAAGGATAAGTCTTTTTTTCAAACGCTTTTGAAACTCATTGAAGATCACATTGAAGATCCCGAACTGGACGTTGATTTTTTATGCAAGCATCTGTATATCAGTCGTACCAAGCTTTATCAAAAGATCAAAAGCATTACAGATCAATCTGTTGGGGATTTTATCCGGACTGTCCGCCTCAAAAAAGCGATCCAGATCATGACGCATGAAGACATTCCGTTGAGCAAGGTCGTGGAAAGGATTGGCTTGCAGAGCAGTTCCAGTTTTTCCAAAATTTTTAAAAAGGAATATGGGAAATCGCCTTTGCAATTCATGCAGGCGCTACGGCAAAATCCTGTGCTTAAAACGGATTCAAACACACCCTGACAAATAAGCAACTCACGAAAAAGAAGCCAAACAAAATCTGCAATGACCACAAAACGAATCAAGACGATTTTTCATCTTGCAATCATGATCCTGGTTGCCTGCAACAAAATTCAGGCCCAGAAAAAACCTGTTTTTACAAAATATGTCAACACATTCATCGGTACCGCCCCGCTCACTGATCCGAAAATATTAGGTTATAAGCTGCCAGAAGGCTGGCGTTCGTGGGCTGGGCTGACGTTTCCGGGAAGTTCGTTGCCCAATGCCATGGTGCAGTTGAGCCCGATGACAGAATACGGCTCGGGAGCGGGATACGAATATGAAGATTCGCTGATATTGGCCTTCACCCACACCAATAAAGGACATTGGAACCTTTGCAACATTCCGGTTTTGCCTTTATCGAATCCGGGAGCAAAGGTTGGCTCGCGGTTCAGTCATAAGAAAGAAAGCGCTGCGCCGGGGTTTTATCAAGTTTATCTGGATGATTATGAGGTTAATGTAAGGCTGACATCTACGTTGCGGGCTGGCTTTCACCAATACGAATACAAAAACAGTAAGGGAAGGCAAATCCTTTTTGATCTGGCCAAAGCCAATAATAAAATCTCAAATTGGAATATTGAAAAGGTCGGTAACAATGCGGTGCAAGGTTACCAGCAAACGGGTGAGAAAGTTTACTTCTATGCCAGCCTGAATACGAATATCGAAAGGTTGGAAGAAAAAGAGGAAGGAGCAAAGACAGGTTACGCAATCATTCATATAGTGGATGGTAAAGGGCCCGTGGAGCTTAAAATCGGCATTTCGTTTGTCAGTGTAGCGAATGCAAAGGAAAACCTGGAAAAAGAAATTGGCACAAAAACCTTTGACCAGATCCGTAACGAAGCCACTGGAAAATGGGAAACATTGCTATCCTTGATCCAGGTAAAAGGCGGAACGGACAAGGTAAAACAAATGCTTTATTCCTGCCTGTACCGCTCGTTCTTGTGGCCAGCGTTACGCAGCGATGTGAATGGTGAGTTTACAGATGCCAAAAAGCAGGTCGCAAAAACGGACTTTGATTATTATACAGAACCCTCATTATGGGACACTTACCGCAATAAAGATGTGCTGCTAGGACTGATCTCGCCAAAGGTTACATTGAATGTGATCAAATCCATGAAGGATGTCGGGGACAAAAAAGGCTTTATTCCAACTTTTTTCCATGGCGATCACGGTGCGTCATCCATTGCCGGAGCTTATCTGCGCGGAATCGATGATTTTGATATAAAGGGCACTTATGAAATTCTTTTGAAAAACGCCAATGTGGAAGGCGGCGCACGTCCCTACATTAAGGAATACAAAACATTGGGTTTCATTCCCGATCCGGACATTGCCAATCCCGAGGTGGAAACCAAAGCCGCTGCCGGTGTTTCCAAAACGCTGGAATATTCTTACGATGACTATTCTGTGGCGCAAATTGCAAAAAGCCTCGGCGACACTGCCAATTACAGGATCCTGATGGCCCGTTCGAAGAATTACAAAAATATGTTTGATCCTTCGACAAGGTTTATGCGCGGTCGGCTTGCCAATGGTGATTGGATCAAGCCTTTTGACCCGCAATATCCCTACTATGAATACATGTACCGCGAAGCAAATGCCTGGCAGGTTTCGTTTTTTGCGCCGCACGATATGCCCGGATTGATCGCGTTGTATGGCGGTCCGAAAGGTTTTGAATCCAAGCTGGATTCGCTGTTTACCGTGCCCTGGAATCCTAATCACATTGCGCGGAACATTGAAACAATGGTGGGCCAGTATTGCCACGGCAACCAGCCGGATCACGAAGCGCCGTTTTCCTATCATTTTATCGGCAAACCCGAAAAGTCGCAAAAGCAGCTCGACAACATACTGAACAATCTTTACGGAATAGGGGAAGACGGCCTGGCGCTTTGCGGGATGGACGATGCGGGCGAAATGTCGGCGTGGTATGTTTTTACGTCGCTTGGTTTATACCCGTTTTCGGCCACAGATCCGGAATACCTGGTAACAGTTCCACTTTTTGACGAAGTTAAATGGAGAACCAGCAACGGGAAGGTTATCACGATCAAAAAACCGGGAAATGGCAGGGCATTGACAGCGATAAAAGTGAACGGAAAAGAGAATAGTGGTTATTTCGTTCCGCATGAGTTGTTTAAAACTGGCGGTGAGATTGAGATTGTGACGAGATAGAACTAACTTCTCGATTAGGTTTATCATTCGCTCGGCCGTATTAACAATCAATGAAAAAGAAGCTTGTCCATCATTTGTTGGTAATATTGACAATTATCAGCAACTTGTTTTTTACCGGCTGCGCTGTTAAACGGCAATCTGCCCAACTTTTATTGAAGGCTTCGCCCTGGCACTTTCCAGAAGAGGCAGCACTAGCTACTCTGTCGCCGGAACGATTAAATTCATCTTTCACGGCTCCGTCTGGTAGCAGCAGTTTTACGGTTAAAATGAGTTTTCGCGTACTCTAAGAAAATGACACGGCTCAACACGCTGGCGGCAGGAATTGCCCTTACGGTCAGTTTTTAAAACGTAACAGCTGCCTTAATGAATCCTGTGAGATCGCTAAAAAGTGAGTAGCAATCAAGTTACTGCGCTCGCTCCTTCTCAGATTTGCCTACATCCTTGTTCCGGTAGCTGGATTGTTTTAAACGACCTAAATTGTACGAAATCGAGATTCGGACGTAGTGGGCATTGTACTTTCTGCCGTACACGATGTCGGTGGAGCCTAGCTTGTATTCTCCCGCTGCCCGTACCCCGTGAAATAGATCGTTAGCTTCGAGATTGCAGGTCAATGCATTTTTCAAGAATTTTTTTTCCAGACCGATGTTGACCGACGACTGATCTTCCCGTAAATAAATGCCGTCTTGCTTTTCGCTTTGGTACCATGCCGTGGCGTAGAGCATGATCCAGTTACCTAGGTTAAAGCGGTTTTGAGAGTATAGGTAATAATATGGCTTTTTGGCTCGTCCTGCAAAAACCCCGGCATTATCGATAGCATTATTGTAGCTCATGCTCGCCGTATTCGTAGAGTTCCACCACTTTGTGTTGACCGTTTTGCTGATCGAAGAAAAGTAGGCGTGTTCTTTGCGGATATTGGCACTCCGCAGAATGTACACGCGCGGATCATGCTCTGCCTGAAAAGCACCGCCGCTGATCAAATTGAGGGTATAGTTGTAGCCTGTCTTCATACTCCAATTATTTAAGGCTGCACCGAGCTCGAAAGCATGCACCTGAGAGGGCTGAATGCTGGGGTTCCCCTGAATGGAGGTGAAGCTGTCCTGATAAATAACGAATGGGTTGAGCGACTGGTACGAAGGCCGGTCGATCCGGGAAGAAAAGGTGAAGTAAGCGCTGACCTTCTCTGAAAATTTGGTGGTCAGCGAAGCATTGGGAAAGACATTAACGTACCGGTCTTTGAGTGCGGCTCCCTCTTTAACACTGGTCAGCAACGTATAGTCGGTTAATTCTGCCCGCATTCCTAGGCTATAGTCCCAGCCTTTCCTGATGCGGCCCCGGAAGTTAACGTATCCGGCAGGCACCCGCTCTGTGTAGTCAAAATCGCTTGAAAGCTTGTCGTCCTTTGTTGTCGTTCCGTTTTTGCTGATGTTCAGGAAAGTGGTGAACGAGTAATTGTTTACGTATGCCAGCTTGCCGCCAGCTTCCAGGGTGCCACCCATTTTAAAAGCCTTGGCGTAATCGGCCTGAATGCTCAGAATGCGGATGTTGCCTTCTCCCACATTGTTGATTAACGCCGTATTCTCCGTCCCTGCTACGGTTCCCGACTGCTGTATTTTGTTGTCGAAATAGTGCCGGTAGGAAGCGTAATGCCACCCAACAAATAGTTTTGAACCTAAACTGTCAATATCCCTTGCGTAGTTGGCATTGAATGTATTGTCCAACGACAACTCATCCCAGGCTAAAGTGCTCGTATAAAGTCCGGTTTCGTGGTCGACGATGGTATTAGAGCTCAGCTGGTGGCCACCCAGTTTTTCATAAGCCCCGGTGTACTGAAAAGACAGGTAACTGTTTCGGTCCAGGTCGTATTGAAGGCCCAGGCCATAGTTGGAGTAATTATCGTACTTGTATTGCCAGTCGGTGGTGAGCTCGGAGCTAAAAAGATCGTGTGGCGCGTTTCGGACACGGGTCGTTTTTAATATCATACGGTCATTACCTAGCTGCAAACCATAATTGCCGTTCACAGACCAGGCTCTCTTAGCGTAGCCCAGGTCGATGTTGGTCCGGTTGTCATACCCGGCAAACTTACTGTACGAATGGTAGTTTTTTAGCATGGCCCGGACATCCTCGTTGGCATTACGCCTGGTAATGATGTTGATCACCGCATTGCCCTGGGCGTCGTAGCGAGGGCCGGGATTTGTAATGATTTCGATCCTGACAACGTTGGTGGGCGAAAGGGTCGACAGCTGATCGCTGGATACCCGGACTCCATTAATAAAAAGTATTGCGTCCCCCTTCCCGAAAATACCGATCTGGCCCTCGGCATCGTACACCACACCGGGAGACCGGCTCAGTATCTCATCGACCGAAGTACTTGTCGCTAGGGGGGTGTTTTCGATATTTATTTCGATCGATCCATCGCTTCTTTCCCGTGCCAAGGGCGCCTTGGCCGTCACGACCACTTCTTTCAATTCATTGGCGGACCGCCGCAATATGATATTTCCTACATCTACCTGGGCACTGCCTTCGTAAAGAACGGTCAGGTAAGTATCGGGGAATACAAGGGAAGTGATTTTTAGAAGCACTTGCTGTTGATCCAACCCGGAGAGTTCAAATTTACCTTCTAGAAAAGATGTTCCCTTGACAATGCTGGAATCCTGAGGATTGATAATGATTGCGTTACCTAAAACGGCTTCTCCTCCCGTATCAATAACATTGCCCTTTATGGAGGTAATTGTTTGGGCGTTAGAACAGACGGTGAAAGCGAAGAGGCAGGCAGCGATGAAGATGATCGGGCGGCTTGTCATAGGATTTGTGTAAGGCGAATAATCGGTACGACTGTAAAAGAACCGAGGAAAGCCTTCGCGCAAGCGAAAAGTAGATCAATCGCCACTTGGCGCAGCCAGCGGAGGTTTAAGCAGGGAAGTATGGTTTACATCCACGCGAACCGCCTGTCTGACGCCTTGCATGGTTCAATTGACTACTTTTGTTTAGTATCGTCTTATTTGACGTTACCTTGCTACATCGCAATGAACACCCTAGCAAGTTTATACCATCGATGGGACACCCCTTTACTCAGGAACCTGATTTTCTGGGCGGTAATCTTTTTATTCCACCTGATCACGACCAATCAGGTGTTTTACAGCAACGCTATGCACCTGGTGGGGGCAATGTCCCTCATAACTTTGCTCCAGATCGGAGTCGCCTACACCACGCTCTACGGATTGATCCCCAATTTTCTGAACAAAAAGCGGTTTTTTGTCTTTGGCATTTTGCTGATATTATTACTATTCATTGCCGCAGTTGGCTACCACGCGGCCAATTACTATTACTTTGAACCTGCTTACCCGCAATCCTACGCAACACGTTTTGAAGCATTTGGCTACCAATCCATGTTCGAACGGATTACTGATATTTCCCTTACCGCCAGCAAAGCCATTTTCTTCTTCTCGCCTACCGTATTGATGCTGCTCTTTCAGTTTTACCGCGACCAGCAGCGCCTTTCGGAAATCAACGAGCAGAAAAAGACTTCTGAACTTACGGCCCTCAAGCACCAGCTAAACCCTCATTTTCTATTCAATACGCTGAATAACGTCTATGCCCTGGCTGTTAAAAAATCGGATAAAACTCCCGAGGTCATCAGTAAATTATCGGATATCTTAGACTATGTGCTGTATCGGTGTAACGAAGATTACGTACCACTTGGGAAGGAAGTCGAGCTGATCGAAAACTACCTGACCTTAGAAAAAATACGCTACGGAAAGCGGGTTGCCGTTACATTTAATCCATCTTACGGGCAGGAAATGAAGATCGCCCCTTTATTGCTATTGACTTTTGTAGAAAATGCCTTCAAACACGGCGTCAGCCAGGAGATCAACCAGGCAAGTATTGACATCATGTTACATGCTCATAAAAACACAATTGTCTTTTCTATCAAGAATACCATCCCAACTGATGCAGCCCAGGATAGCGAAGCAAAACCGCCTATTGGCCTGAAAAATGTCAGAAAGCAACTTGAACTGTTATATCCCAAAGCCCACCAACTGCGATTGGACGAAGCGAAGGATACTTATATGGTTACGCTAGACCTGAAAACACTATGACCTACACCTGCCTGATTGTAGACGACGAAGAACTTGCCCGCGAGTTGATTGCCACCCATTTGGAGAAACTAGCGGAATTCGAAGTAGTGGACGCTTGTGCTAATGCCCTGGAAGCGAGGAAGGTGTTGCAGCAGACACCAGTGGATCTGCTTTTTTTAGACATTGAAATGCCACTGATGAAGGGGACGGATTTTTTCAAGAATCTGCTCCATAAACCCAACGTTATTTTCACTACTGCGTACCGGGACTATGCGCTCGACGGCTTTAATTTGAACGCAGTAGATTATCTGCTGAAGCCGATTACTTTCGAGCGCCTGTTTCAGGCCACTGAAAAGTTCCTGAGCCAGCGGTCCGAGACGCTTCCTGATTTGCCCAGAACACCTCGGAAAGACTATATCTTCATTGGAAAGAACCGGAAACAGGTAAAGTTACTGCTGGACTCCATCTTGTTCATTGAAAGCTTTAAAGACTACATCACTATTCATCTGCCTGACGAAAAGCACGAAATCAAATATAGCATCTCTGCCTTTCAGAAATTGCTGGACGATCGCTTTATACGTATTCACCGCTCGTATTTAATTAATGTACACAAAGTCACCGCCTACACCAAGCAGGACATCGAAATCCAGGTGCATGAAATCCCGATTGGCGAACATTACCGCACGTTGGTGCAACAGTACTTTAATCAGGTGTGATGGCTCATAACATTCACTACACTTTCCGCCATTTCATTTTTTCTTCAAAAAGTCATGTTGTTTCCCTATTCACTTAGGTAGGCAATACGGTTTTGCATTATATTCTATCAGGTAACCTGATCAATCCTTGGCTTAGGACGGACTACTGATTAAGGTGTGTTCAATTGAAACAAGTTAATTTTCCGGCTTCTGTTTTATGTTTACGCCCTCTAGGTTTTCCGGTGTACGGCGCTTTTTCAACAACGGTTCAGGCGATATCACAAATTCAAAACCGGCTACTCCTTCATGATCAAAGATGGAAGCTGTGAAGATGCGTTTACTTGCGCTGTAATCAATTCCTCCTTTTGACAAGATTACTTCCAATGGCAGAGAACAACCCCGACCGGTCCGGACAATCGAGAATGCGTTTGGCTCATCTGTCGGGATCTGGTAAAGGTTCTTGATTTGTGTTTTCCTTGATTAGTGCCCACCTGAAGTTTTGTGGTATCAGGCTCATTCCCAATTCTTCAATCGTAGCTGATGGGAATATAATTTTGGTTGACTTGTTCAGGATTAATTTTGATAATATTTCTTGAAAACTGCCTGTCTGGTGAAAAATAGCAAGTGGCTCAATGGCATGTCACTGCATATGTTTTTCAAGAATTAGTTAGCACAAACAAAAGCCATAAACATACATTTCTTTTGTTCGCTCTGTTCGAATCTGGACACTGGCTTTTTTAAAGATTAAAGCTATATAGCTGTAAATTAGACATTTAACATTGAGTGATTTTTTGGTATACTATTTGATCGACATTATCGGAGTTAATCGCTTTTGATATGAAACGAACATTCCTCGGGGAATTTGAAGAGATTGTTTTGCTGACAGTCGCCAGCCTGCGTGAGAATGCATATGCGGTGACGGTGACCCAGGAACTTGAAACCAAAACCGGCCGGCAAGTCGGATTCAGCTCGGTGCATACGACCTTGCAGCGTCTGGAAGAAAAAGCCTACCTGACATCGGTCATGGGCGGGGCAACCGCCGAGCGCGGCGGGCGGCGAAAACGCTTTTTTATGGTCACGGCATTAGGACAAAAAGTTTTGAGTGAAGTCAAAACTGTTCGCGATGAACTTTGGAGCACGCTTCCGTCCGAATTTCAGCTAACAAACGGTTAAATGAAAAAGACAGCTCCCCCACATTGGGCCACCAAACTCATCGCCCGATTTTCACATCCCGATGCTTCCGAAGAAGTGCAGGGAGACTTATTGGAAATGTACGAGCATTGGGTACGTACCGTCGGCACCGCTCGGGCCAGCCGACGCTATATTTTAAATGTTTTCAAACTTATGCGGCCTTTTGCCAAAAGCACAGAGTCGCAGCAATATTCCAAAACCTATTCATTCAGCCCAGTCATGATCCGTAACTACTTTAAAGTCGCACTCCGAAACCTCATCAAAAACAAAGGTTATTCCGCTATCAATATTGGCGGCCTCTCCGCAGGAATAGCTATTGCCGTGCTCATCGGACTTTGGGTCCACGATGAATTTTCTTTTGATAAATACCACCAGAACTATGACCGGATAGCCAAAGTAATGCAAACCGTCACAGTCGAAGGTGTGCAATATCATGGTGAATACATGCCGGCGCCGCTTGGGAACGAGCTTCGCACGCAATATGCGGATGATTTTAAATATGTGGTAATGTCGTCTTTTAACGATGAGCACATTCTGGCTTATGGAGAAAAAAAGTTTACAAAAACAGGAAATTACATTAGTCCGGAAGCTCCGGAGATGCTCTCGTTGAAAATGCTTCAGGGGACCCGCGCCGGATTAAAAGAACAGAATTCGGTCATGTTGTCCGAGGGAGTGGCGCATGTACTTTTTGGCGTAGAAAATCCGCTTGGCAAAATCGTAAAGCTTGATAATGCGCTGAACCTGAAAGTGACCGGCGTTTATGAAGATCTGCCCTACAACACCGAATTCCGCGACTTGACGTTCATTGCGCCGTGGGATTTGTATGTGTCAACCCAAAACTGGGTCAAAGTGGCCTTGGAAGGCGAGCAGTGGGACAACAATTCTTGGCAGATCCTGGCGCAAATCAATCCAAATTCCAATTTTGAGTCCGTATCTCAAAAAATCAAAGGCGTTAAATTGAAACATGCGCCGCATACTGCCTACCTGAAACCCGGGCTTTTTCTACACCCAATGGAAAAGTGGCATTTGTACTCGACCTGGGATAACACGGGAAATGTGACGGCCCGTATCCAGTATGTGTGGCTATTCAGCATCATTGGCGCATTTGTATTACTGCTGGCGTCCATCAACTTCATGAACCTAAGTACTGCCCGGTCCGAAAAGCGGGCTAAGGAAGTTGGCATCCGAAAAGCGATCGGCTCCTTGCGCGGCCAGCTGATCGGGCAGTTTTTAAGCGAATCATTACTGGTGGTGGCCTTCGCATTTGTTTTATCAATTGCATTGGTGGTTTTACTGCTTCCTGCATTTAATGCACTGGCCGACAAGCAGATCCTATTCTTATGGACTAGTCCGAGGTTCTGGCTGGCGGGAATCACATTTTGTCTCATTACGGGTCTCATTTCAGGAAGTTACCCCGCGTTGTACCTGTCTTCTTTTCAGCCGATCAAGGTATTGAAAGGCACATTCTCACTGGGCCGTTTTTCAGCAATGCCGCGCAAGGTGCTTGTAGTATTGCAATTCACGGTTTCGGTAACGCTAATCATTGGTACGATCATCGTTTACCGCCAGATCCAACACGCGAAAAACCGTCCCATCGGTTACGATCGTAGTGGGTTGATCGATGTGGAAATCAATACTCCCGAGCTGTGTACGCAATATAATGTGTTCAGAAGAAGCCTGCTGGAAACAGGGGCGGTCGTCGAAATGTCCACATCGTCCACGCCGCCGACACATACCAATTCTAACAATGGAGGTTTTGAGTGGGAAGGTAAAGACCCGAATTTTAAAGATAATTTTTCGACCGTTGCGGTTACCCATGATTTTGGTAAAACAGTCGGCTGGCAGTTTGTGGAAGGCCGGGATTTTTCCAGATCATTTTCGACAGATTCCACGGGGATGGTCATGAATGAAGCCGCATTGAAATATATGGGTTTCAGAAAACCGTCGGATATGATCGGGAAATACATGAAATGGAACGGGGTAACCTTTACCGTGGTGGGTGTGATCAAAGACATGCTGATGGATTCGCCATTTAAACCCGTGGGACCTGCACTTTTTATGGTTAATTATGGCTGGGCAAATGTGATCAATATCAAGCTCAGCCCCGCCCTGCCTGCCCGTGAATCGCTGGACAAGGTTGAAGCCGTTTTTCACAAGCTTAATCCGGGAAGTCCGTTCGATTTCAGGTTCGCCGACGATCAGTTTGCAAAAAAGTTTTCTACCGAAGAGCGCATTGCCAAACTAGCCTCTGTGTTTGCCAGTTTAGCGGTGATGATCAGCTGTTTAGGATTATTTGGCCTGGCCTCCTTTACGGCCGAACAGCGGACGAAGGAAATCGGCGTCAGGAAAGTTCTTGGCGCATCGCTTCCTAATCTGCTGGCACTCCTGTCCAAAGATTTCATGCTGCTGGTGATCATCTCCTGCCTTATTTCCATTCCATTGGCATGGTACATGCTTAACCGATGGCTGTTGAGTTACGAATACCACACGGAAATATCGTGGTGGATTTTCGTGCTGACAACATTGGGCGCATTAGCCGTTACACTTCTTACAGTCAGCTATCAGGCGATACGCGCCGCACTGCTTGACCCAGTAAAATCGTTAAAAACAGAATGATATCCTGATTAATGGCGTCCTAAATTAGAACCGATATTTGATGATGTCATTAACATGGATTCTTATATTAATTGTAGAAAAAAAGTTGTTTGTAAAATATCTTTCTAACTACCAATGCTCTACGGAAACCTGGGTTATTGACGCACGATGGAGTGCATATAGGTATAGTTGTAATGTGGCCATAGCCGGCAGTGTGGTCAACTTCATAGTTCGTCTCACGGAACGTCCGAAATCTGATTCACGGAAATTTTCTGCTGACTTACGATACCCGGTATCACGATTGGAGGTTTTGAAGCATCCCCTAATAAGAATTAAATTGCAGTAAGCTTAGGGAACAGGTTAGAAGATGCGCTCGGCTTTAAGATATTTACCTGAGATTAAACGAAAGTTTAGACTTGCTTTGTCGTATTCTTTGTTTTGCCTTCATTTGGGATGTCGCCTCTATTGTCAATTTAATTATGCTTATGTACGATACTCTACTTTACTTAAAAGATAACGCAGTCTTAACCTTGAGAAATTCCGCGCTGCTTTGGATCCTGTTGTGCCTAATCTTTTCAGCGGCTTCGAATGCTTTGGCGCAACAACCCTTCATCACTACCTGGAAAACTGATAACCCTGGCAGTTCGAATAGCACATCCATCACAATTCCAACCTACGAAGGAAGCTACAATTATGAAATAGACTGGAATAATGACGGCATCTACGACCAGTCCGGTGTGACGGGTGGCGTAACCCATGATTTTTATGCATCCGGAATATATACGATTCGCATTAGAGGTGCTTTCCCAATGCTATTTTTTAATAATAACGGAGACAGGCTTAAACTGCTCGATGTCGGGCAGTGGGGAGATGTAGCATGGGCGGATATGACGCGTGCTTTTGCCGGTTGCGCCAATCTGAGCGTCAGCGCTACTGACTTGCCTAACCTTTCAGGAGTAAAAAGCATGTCAGGCATGTTTACTGAATGTACCAAGTTGAATGGCCCTGCCAACATTGGCAACTGGAATACCATTAGTGTGACCGATATGAGCGCCATGTTCAGACTTGCGACAAACTTCAACCAGCCAATCGAGAATTGGAACACAGCCAACGTGACAACGATGGTTGCCATGTTTTCGATAACGGCTTCGTTTAACCAGCCCATCGGTAACTGGAATACCAGCAACGTGAACTATATGGACGACATGTTTGGTGCTGGCGTTGCCTTTAATCAACCGATTGGCAATTGGAACACCGCTAATGTTAGTAGTATGGGTGGGATGTTTAACGGTGCTAGTTCCTTTAATCAGTCCTTGGGTGGCTGGTCACTCAATCAATATGTTCTTTTAAGTGATATGCTAAATAATTCTGGCTTGGATTGCAATAATTACAGTGCTACCCTGATCGGATGGAACGCAAATCCCTCGACACCAAACAACCGCTCCCTCGGTTCTATTAACTTGCTATATCGAACCCAAGCCGAGGCTGCGCGCAGCAACCTAACTACCACAAAAACCTGGTTAATCGAGGGTGACGAAGCTTCTGCGAGTGATTGCTCTGCCTTGCCAGTAAAATGGATCACATTCATTGGGAATATACAGGAAAACAGTGTCGTGCTATCTTGGGAAACTAGTTCAGAGATAAGCAATGAAGGTTTTGACATTGAAAAGAGTGCCAACGCGAGAACCTTCGAAAAAATCGGTTTTGTAGATGGTGGTGGAGAATCAAAGACCAAAAAGGTATATCATTTTGCAGATGTAAACCCACTACCAACCACTTATTATCGACTCAAACAGCGTGATATTGATGGGAAATTTGAGTATTCAAAAATTATTTCTGTAAAAAAGTCGGAGGGAAAGATAGTTCTTTATCCCAACCCAACCAGCAACGAGTTCAATTTAAGGGGTTTAAGCAAACCGCAGATATTAATCATTATAAATGCTGATGGTAAAGTTGTATGCAAACAACAATGGTCGCCTGGCAATACAGTAAAAATGGGCCATCTGCTCGATGGCTTGTATTTTCTTTTAATTGACGGTGAGACAAAAAAGGTTGTTGTGCGAAAGGTAAGTAATTGATTAATCTATCTATCGGGCTAATAACGGCTGATTGACGTGCGAGTTAAGTCTTTGAATAGTCATCAATGATTAGGAAGATTTGTTTCATTGACAGCGTGCTAATAAGACAACGGTAATGAGCCCGAAGCAGGTTACTTAATCAAATCATCATACATTGAACCTGTCTCATAACCTCTGAATGTGACATGGAATCTCAGCCAGCTCACGTCATATACCCGCCCGTCGCATGAAAAGAGCGTTTTTTGAGATAACGCTAAGCAATATAAATGAGTATTTAAGCTGCTTACCGAACTATGTATAAGGGATAACGAGCACGTGTAAATTTCAAAGTCAATGCTGATAACAAATTTCTCTTATGGAGCCAAAAAATAATTTGCGCAGCTTAGATAGGCAGATCAACGTGTTCCTTCCCGCGATTTCCTTGATTTGTATCCTATGTATTTTCATATCGTGCAACAAACAGGACCGCACAACGGTCATCTATGGCAAGGTAACTGACCAAAATCACCAAGCAGTCGATAGCATTTTAGTAGTGGCAGGTGGACTGTGGGACTTTAATATAGAGGTTGTGAAGCAAATTTATACCGACGAGAATGGAAATTATGAGCTGGTTATTGACGTCCCTAAAAAATATATCAAGCTTAATGTTTGAATTCCCTACCTACCGGTTGAAAATCCAAAATTTCAATGGAATTACGATGTGGATAAAATCTGGAAAAACGGAGACCAGACTAACAATTGTTGTACTGCATCCATTGGAGAAAAAACGGAATATAACTTTCAATTGATACCTCGGAAATAATTTATCCCTAATTCGCAGGCTAACTTGTGCAAACTGACAAGCTAATCATGTAATTGGACAAGCATTAAAATTTGAGGAAAAGTTAAACTACAGACGTCTCAAATAACGTCCGAAATGTGCGACGTGACTTGGCATCTAGAGAAAGATGACCGTCTCAATTTGGAGGGTTCTCTGACGCTGATTGACTTGAACTTCGGATAAACCTTTCATATTAAGCATCAATAAACAGAACACGACCCTGAAAGCGCTTTTTGGAGAGTTCTTCGTTTTATACAAGCACAGCTCACTTTTTGCCATTTTGTACAGATTACCAGCAACACTCGGTGCAGCTGGTAATCGATAGTAGAATTGCATTTAACCGGGAATCGTTTTAGGCTTGCTATTTCAACTAGTCTAAGTAAATATTTAACAAATTAGCTTATAACACAGTCTACTATAAACCTTATACAATGAACTTGCAGTTAGGTGCATTTAATAGTGATATTCAGGTAGGATTAATGATCACTGAACTGTAATTCATCCATGAAAAAGATAGTATTATCAAGCTTTGGTTTTTTTATTCTTCTATGTTGTGCCCAGGCTCAGAAACCTGAATTACCAAAGCTGTCTGCGGGAGACTACTTCAACAACTTTCAGAGATTCACCAATGAGAGTCCAAATATAAATGCAGCGTTCATCAATGTTCAAAAACTAGCATCCAATCCGGAATATGAACCCACTGCAACGTTTTTAATTCATAATAGCTTCGCACAGGATTTTGTTCAACGATCGGGCGAAGGCGAAGCTCCGCAGGAAATCCTTGCAAAACGAAGATGGATTGCCAGGCCAATTCTGGATAAAATGCTCGTAGACACTTCGATACTTGTAAAGCAACAAGTACAACCTTTGTTTTTGCTGATTAAAGTTCAAGAAGCTGCAAACGATTTAGAACAGTTAACCAGGCTGACAAATGAATTCATTACTTCAGAAATTGATGGACATGACGTTTATCGTTACCGGGCTGGCAGATATGGTTTGAGTATACTGAATGTAATACGGAGACATTCCGAATTGACCGCATTGTCACTAAGACTAACTAATAAATTAGAGGCTCGCCTTCGACAGGGGCAAGTAATTGTAACTGACTCATCCAGCAGAGCCGATCTGGATAAACGAGCGTGGTTCCGATTTTTATTTGCCAGTGTTAATTTTTTGAAATCAGAACAAACGACTGACCCCCAGCAAAAAGAAACCCTGCTAAAAGCTGCATTTGAATACAGCCCTGATCTCGTTGATAAGAACCATCAATCTGGATACTTCTATGACATGCGAATGCTTTGGGGCAATGAAAAAGAAGGATTTCAGGATGAATATCTAAAGTTTATCACCGCAAGTACGGATAAAAAGCAAGTTATGATCACGCTTTTGAAAATGGCACTTGTGGAACCTTCATTTAAAGAAAATTTAAGGGCTGTTCACGGGGAAGTTATGCCAGGTACAAGTTTCGGTGACTACTGGAAAGAAGGAATTGATGCGTCGGCAATTAAAGCTCCTCCCGTTACCTTGAAACTTCTGGCTAAAAATCAGTTTTCAAGTCAGTCATATTCTGGCCAATGGATATTAGTTGACTTTTGGGGAACCTGGTGTAAACCATGCCGTGAGGAACATCCGGCTTTGCAAAAATTTTATGACTCGACAGCCGTCAAAAAATCAAAAAACATTACTCTTCTAACAATTGCCTGTCGAGACACAGAGGAGAAGGTTATGGTGTATATGACAAAAATGAGGTATTCGTTTCCAGTAGCTATGTCGGATAACAAGATCGAAAAATCATTTAAGGTTCTAGGCTATCCGACAAAAATTTTAATCACTCCAACTGGTAAGTACATCACGGTACCGTTTGGGGTAGATTGGGTTAGTTTTGTAAACAAATACGTGGAAACGAACTGAAATAAATGATGTAAAATCGGTTTGTTTTAAACCTCTGCATTGTTTTATTTAGTCGCACGGAACCTCCGTTATTTGGTACTCATTCTTGCTTTAGCTATATCTCTTTCTAAAAGAACTGGGGGCATAACTTTTCTTAGGTTAAATTGATGTCCTTTGCCGTTGTAATTACCGCGCTTTTAAGACATAGACGGAAGGTTTTATACCCCAATATTTCCCTGGCTTTGCTTCGCATACTAGTTTCCATATGGTCTATAGCAATTAAATGTAGAACCGCGGGGATATATCAATTATTATTGTTAAGCTATTTATAGCCAACGGCTTGATGAAGGTTTTTTGCCGGAAAGTCGCCGACAATCACCTGTGCCGGTCAATCGATTTTAAAACCATCGCACCTGAGCTTTTCGATCAATGTAACCGAATCCTCCCGCATATTTAATACAGCGGGGATGTTCCTTTGCATCAGGTTTCGGGCTTCCAGGCTTGCCGAGAGTTTATAGAACGTCTGTGATACGACGCGGTAGAGAGCCATTACATTCAGTGTGATTGTGTCGTCAGAAATAGAAAGCATATCAGTGCTAGTGTTATCTGGAACGAAGAAAATTTCTGTGCCTGATACTTTTGTGAAGAAACTATGCATCAGACCATGTCGATAAATTGAGGATAGCAGCTTTTGCTTGCCAATAGTATATTCCCGTTTGGCATAGGTCAGAAATGCCTTTAGCTTTTGTTCGAAATTATTCGAATTTTTCGGCTCTATCAATGCCCCAAAGAAGTTAATAGTCGCAAATAAGGACATTGCCATCGGTACGGCGCAGCGCGCAGTACCTGGATTGAAATTGTAAAGTGGATTGGTAACATTTCGGGTAGTCGTCGCTTCTCCAACAGTATCACGGTATAAAAGAAATTAAACGGTATCCCCAATTAAACCTTTAACTGCAATTCACATCTCACAAACATTGGGTACCATTAACCAGATTGTGAATATGGCTTTGCTCGACAAATACGATAACCCATTGACCGCGCGGCAGGCTGCCCACCTATTGCGAAGAATTACCTTTGGAAGCTCACAAGAAAGTATTACGCAGTTAGCCGGAAAAACGACTGAAACGGTTGTTGGATTTCTTCTCTCCAAAACTACTGCCCCTGGCCCTCCAAAAGATCCGGCAAATAAAACGTTTCATGACTTGCCCTGGGGTTATCCGGCCACAGAAGAGATGGAACAAAATAAAAATGATGCGATCAGGTGCGCTCTCATCAAAGGCTGGTGGATCGGACAAATGTTACAGCAAAAGAGCAATATTATCGAAAAGATGACGCTTTTTTGGCAAAACCATTTTGTTTCAACCGCTACTGATGTATCGGACGCAAGGTTTATTTACGGTCAATACCAATTATTGAGAAAACATGCACTAGGCAATTTTAGGACTTTTGTGATTGACATCACGAAGGATCCGGCCATGTTGTGGTATCTGAATGGCAACGAGAATGTGGTTGGGAAACCCAATGAAAATTATGGGCGGGAATTGCAGGAATTGTTTACCATCGGGCAAGGTAATTACGATGAGAATGATGTAAAAAATGCGGCTAGAGTGTTGACAGGCTGGCGCCCGGTAGGATTTAGGAACACAGCATCCGCGGAAGTCACCGTAGAATTTCGGGCCCTACGACACGATACGGGCAATAAGATTTTCTCATCTCATTACCAGAACACGGTCATCAAAGGACGTAATGGTACGTCGGCGGGGGATTTGGAGCTCGGTGAGTTGGTTGATATGATCTTACGCCAGGACGCAACCGCATTATTTATTGTCCGCAAAATTTACCGCTGGTTTGTGCAAGCTGAAATTTCACCGCTGATTGAAAATGAGGTGATTAAACCTTTGGCTGCCCTATTCCGAAACGATTATGAGATAAAGCCGGTACTATCGCAACTCTTTAATTCGCAACATTTTTATGATGCTAAATTAATTGGCTCCCAGATCAAATCACCTCTGGAACTCGTGATCGGATCGCTTTCCCACTTCAACCAAAATGTCCCGGACCCGGTTAAGGACCGCGGAACGTATGATCTTTTTACACAATATCTTGCCGCCAAGGCAAGGGAACTGCAAATGGAAGTTTTTGACCAGCCAACTGTTTTTGGTTGGCAGCCTTATTATGATACCGATTTCTATGAACTCTGGATCAATTCCACCACGCTGGCTCTGAGAGGTGCATATTCAGATGCTATAATTAAAGGTATACCTGCATTAAAAATAAACATCAACTCGCTGGATTTAGCAAAGAAGGTCTCAGATCCATCCAACCCAATAGTCCTGGTCAATGAATTGACCAATTATTTATTTGCTTTTGACCTCACACAAAGCCAGAAGGATTATTTAATCGACGAAATATTAATTCCTGGCCTACCCCGCTACGAATGGGGTGTGGAGTGGAACCAATATATTTCTAATCAGGGTGATATCTTGAAAAGAAATTCGGTAAAAAGGAAAATCGACAACATGTACCAATACCTACTTCGTCTCGCGGAATTTCAGATGGGATAAAGATGATATGGGACACAAAATGTTAAAAACTTACTTCACAACTAAACTCCCCGGCCATGAAACGTCGTGATTTTCTTCAATATGCAACATCGTCGTTCTTTCTTCCATTGGTGCTGGATGGATATATGGCCAAAGCGGAAACGAACGCCAGTTCTACTTTCATGAAGGCATTGCTGGAACTGGCCGAGATAAACGATAAAATCCTGGTCGTAGTCCAGTTGAACGGCGGAAACGACGGCCTGAATATGGTGCTTCCCCTTGACCAGTACAGTACGTATACAGGTAATAGTTTCAGGGCAAATATTGCCATTCCCGAAAATAAGGTTTTGAAATTAAATGGCTTGCCCCAGACAGGGTTACATCCATCCATGACCGGTCTCCAAACCCTTTTCAATGAAGGGAAAGTATCTATCATACACGGAACAGGTTATTCGAACCCAAACTTTTCCCATTTCCGGTCCAGCGACATTTGGCACACCGCAGTGGAGTCGGATCAACTTTCAACGTCTGGATGGCTGGGACGATATCTTGAAGAAAGCTACGAAGACTTCCCTGATGCATTCCCGAACGCCGAATTCCCTGATCCACTAGCCGTTCAGATTTCATCAATATCTTCTACTACTTTCAACACGAGCGGGGCCTCTGGTGCACTTGCTATTAAAGACCCGGATACTTTTGCTAGAATTGTCGGAGACAAGCCGGTGATAGATCCCGGTACATTACCTGATACGCCGGCGGGAAAATATACCGCCTATATCCGGCAGCAACAAACATCCTCAGTAGCGTACGCTGGTCAATTGAAAGCGGCATCAGATAAGGGAAAAAATCTTGTGACTTATGCAACCGGCAATCCATTAGCTGAGCAACTTAAAATAGTGGCCAGACTAATTTCAGGAGGCCTTCAAACCAAAATATATTACGTTACCCTCGGCGGATTTGATACACATTCCCAGCAGGTGGACGCCACCGACACCACCAAGGGGGAGCATGCTAACTTGCTGAAATACCTTTCCGACGGCATTAAGGTGTTTATGGATGACCTCAAAGCAAATGGTAAGGATGACAAAGTCGCCGGGATGACATTCTCAGAATTTGGCCGTCGGGCCATTTCAAATGGAAGCAAGGGGACAGATCATGGCTGGGGATCGCCGTTACTCGTTTTCGGCACCGGTGTCAAAACCCAGGCCATCGGAAAAAACCCTGACCTCAAAGACCTGGATGGGGACAATATTAAAATACAAAATGATTTCAGACAGGTGTATGCCAGCATCTTGACCGACTGGCTGGGTGCATCAGAAGCCACCGTAAAAAGTGTATTATTTGAAAAGTCTTTTGCCAATCTGCCCATTTTCCGGGAAACAGTCCTCGCAACAGAGCCTACTTCTACAAGTCTGGCAAGTATTTATCCCAATCCTGCTTATGACCAAGTTGTCCTGGAATCGGAGATCCTAATTCCAGGGAAAGATAAGTTGACATTGACGGATATTCATGGGAGGGACTTTCCTTTGCAGGTTACCTACTTGTCCAATACCAAAATCCTCATTAACACATTCCATTTATCCTCCGGAAAATATTTTGTCAGATTAAAAAACGATGCTCATTCGATCGTCAAGCCACTGGTGATTTTGAGATAGCATACGGACATTGCCTGCCAGGCCCTTAGATAGCCAGGAATCCAGGTGGCACTCCCGATTGCAAATGGGGTGAGCAGGCTTTATTTAGATTCAGTGATCAACCATTGTACTGCTGACATAACTTTTGGGTCGTTCGGAATATCTTTCATTTTATTCACTGCATCCATATAGCTTTCGGGCTGCAAGGCATTTTTATAAACCTTACCGGAGTTGGGACAGTCTCAGATAACAGAATCTCACTTGAAATGTACAAATCACTTTCAAGCAATTTAAAGAAAGTCTTTAACCGGATAGGCTACTTTTATGTCGGAAAAACAGCAGAAGAAAGATTGAAAGAAGGTTGGCGCTTAGTCACAAATGAAAAAGTTTCCAGGATTTACGACTACTATGAGTGGTCGTCAGGCCCATATGGTCTGGTTTGGCGGTTACAGTATGGCACCAGTTTTTCAATATGTTGCCGCAATTTTGAGTGCATCACGTGGTTGTGCATTTTGGGAGGGATAAATATTGGGTATTTCTGTATTTATTCAAATAGCCATCCTTTCATATTACCATTTTGATAGTACGACGCACGAAGTATTGGGAGTAGGACAGGGGAAGTGTGACAGGCTGGGCAAATGTTCGTGTGAAATAGGAGAATGCCTAGCATAGGTTTTGATACGACAAGCATAGATTTGGATAAGTGTACCCGTCAAATCTTCCTGAATTTTGCTTACTTAAATCAAAAGCTAAAAACACGATGAAAATCATTGTCACAGGGTCATTAGGCCATATTAGTAAACCGCTCGCCGAAGAGTTGGTAAAAAAAGGACATCAGGTAACACTAATCAGTAGTAACCCGGATAAGCAGGCTCCCATTGAGGCGATCGGTGCTGTGGCGGCGATCGGTTCGGTAAAAGACGCCGATTTTCTGACAGACACATTCAAAGGCGCCGAAGCAGTCTATACGATGGTCCCGCCGGTCAGTTATTTTGACCCTCATCTGGATCCAATTGCACATTTCAGCAAGATTGGGAATAATTATGCGGAGGCTATTCGCCAGGCCGGCGTCAAACGGGTCGTGAATTTAAGCAGCTGGGGCGCGCATCTGGATAAGGGGAATGGCGGGATTGCGGGCGCTTACTATCTGGAGCAAATTCTCAATACACTTCCCGGCGAGGTCAGTCTGACTCACGTGCGCCCAACTTCTTTCTACTACAACTTGTTCGGTTTCATTCCGTCGATCAAAAACGCGGGCGTGATGGCAGCGAATTATGGCGGGGACGACCGTACCGTTCTGGTTGCTCCGACAGACATTGCCGCTGCTGTGGCCGAGGAATTGGAAAATGCAGTTCCGGGCAGAAACGTGCGGTACGTCGCGAGTGATGAACTTACATGTAACGAAGTAGCCCGCATTTTGGGGGAAGCAATCGGAAAGCCCGACCTGCAATGGATTGTGGTTCCGGGTGAACAGGTACAAAGTCGGCTGGAAGCTGCGGGCATGCCGCCGCACATGGCAGCAACATTGGTAGAACTGCAGGCGGGCCATCACAGCGGGCTCATTGCAGAAGATTATTTTGTAAACCGTCCGGCCAAACTAGGCAATGTGAAAACAACTGATTTTGCCAGAGACTTTGCAGCTGCTTTTCACCAGAAATAACGATCTTGTGCTATGACGAACGGACAACTTTACCACATCCAAAGCATCAGTGAGTTTCATCATTTCCGAAACCAGCCGGGGCCGGCGCACCCGCTGGTCAGCGTGTTGCAGTTTGAAGATATGCGTGAGTTGTCGGGCAACCATCCCCGCAGCTGGGTCCTCGACTTCTATGCCATTGCATTGAAAAGGAATTTTAATGCAAAACTGAAATACGGCCAGCAGGTTTATGATTTTGACGAAGGCGTTCTGACATTCATGGCGCCAGGACAAAAGATCGGCATTGAGGCGGGACCTGATGAAATTATTGACCATTCGGGATGGTTGTTGCTCTTCCATCCCGATTTTTTATGGCATACACCGCTGGCGAAGTCGATTAAGCAGCATGCGTATTTTGACTATTCTGTCAGTGAAGCATTGTTTCTTTCTGAGCAGGAAGAATCGATTATTACAGGAATCATGCAAAATATTCGCCAGGAATATCATTTGCATATTGATCAGTTTACCCAGAACATCATTATTGGACAGCTGGAAGTGCTGTTGAACTACGCCGACCGTTTTTACCAGCGCCAGTTTACCACCCGCAAAGTCAGCAGCCACGATATCCTTACCCGGCTTGAAAACTTGCTTACAGACCGATTTGAAAGTAAAGTATTGGCAACAAAAGGACTTCCAACTGTATTGCAAATCGCCGATGCATTGCATGTTTCGCCCAATTACCTGAGCAGCTTATTAAAAACAGAAACTGGTAAAAGTACCCAGCAGCATCTTCACGATCAGATCATTGCCGTGGCTAAAGAGAAACTCTCCGGGACCAATCTGTCTGTGAGCGAAATTGCATATGAACTGGGCTTCGGTTATCCACAGTCTTTTAGCAAATTGTTTAAGACCAATACGCAGCTGTCTCCCGTGGAATTTCGGCAGTCTTTTAATTAGTTTTTCGTGTTACCCTCTTAACTTTTTTTGCTTAGGAGTTGATTTAAGCAATGGGGTTGCGAGATAAAGACTACGAAATCCCTTTTTGCCAAATGACAAATCATTCCATTTTTGCATATAGCACCTTTGACCCGTTGAACATCAAAAATCAAAAAAAATGGAAAAGACAGTCTTAATCACAGGGGCTTCGGCAGGAATTGGAAAGGCAACGGCAATATATTTGGCACAGAATGGCTATAATGTATATGGTGCGGCGCGCAGAATAGAAAAAATGGAGGATTTGAAGGGATACGGAATAAAACCGATTTCTTTGGATGTCACAAGGGAAGAAAGTCTTGTCGCATGTGTTGAGCAAATTTTAAGAGAAGCCGGAAGTATAGATATCCTGGTAAACAATGCGGGTTCAGGCTATTATGGTGCATTGGAAGATATGTCGATATCGGATGCAAAATATCAGATGGAAGTAAATGTTTTCGGCGTGGCCCGGCTGATTCAATTGGTGTTGCCGTCAATGCGGAAAAACAATTTCGGTAAAATCGTGAATTTATCATCGGTGGGCGGCAAGGTAACTTTGCCCATGGGCGGTTGGTATCATGCCAGTAAATTTGCGATTGAAGGATTGAGCGATGCACTTCGTAAAGAAGTAAAGTCTTTCGGAATTGACGTAATTGTGATTGAGCCGGGAGGTACAAAATCAGAGATGATCGGACACGGGACCGAGTATATGATGAAGGTCTCTGGAGAAACGGCGTACGGCAAGCTGGCCAAAGGGGTAAGCAAAATGTATGAGAAAATAGAAAAAGACGCTGCCGAACCGATCGTCATTGCGAAGCTCATTAAGGAAGGGATCGAAGCAAAGAATCCGAAAACGAGATACGTCGGTGCTTCGGGGGCAAAACTGATGCTGTTTTTTAGAAGGATCTTGTCGGATAAACAATTTGACAAAATGGTAATGAGCCAAATGAATTAACCCCAATGGAATTGTTGGTTATGGAAGCACTCATCAACTACTTATTGCAGTTCGGCAATTTGAACCCAACCCAAATTGATTTAATCAAAAGCAGGGTTGTGTTTAAGGAAATCAAAAAAGACGAATATTTTCAGGAAGCGGGGAGAATACCGCGCGAGATTATTTTTCTGCTCAATGGGATCATGAGGATCTGTTATTACAATAACAAAGGCGAAGAGATTACGAAGTACTTCATGGAAGAGAATCATTTTCTGGCAGACATCAACAGCTACAATCAAGAGATTCCATCGACCGAATACATCCAGGCTGTTACAGATTGCTCATATTTTATTCTGTCAAAGAACGCAATGAGAGAGTTGTCAATGACCATCATAGAATGGGATAATATCATCTCTAAAATAACTGCCAAAGGTTTGGCAGATAAAGTGAACAAAATCAGCCCAATGATGTCGGAAGATGCAAAAGAGCGATACCTTTCATTTTTGGAAAAATTCCCAAATCTTGCAAACCGTATCCCGCTTTCTTATCTGGCCTCTTACCTGGGAATCACACAGTCCTCGCTGAGCAGGATACGAAGAAGTATTCGTTGACTTCTTGCGCAGTATTGGTTCCAAAGGTAAGGCGTATATGCTGTGCGCTTCGATGTGAAGAATTTGAGCGTCGGCGATCACCTCGTCTTATCCTATCTTCGGCAGCATTGTCATTTCCATGAATTACAAAGATTATTCTCATAATAATGATAGTGTTATGGAACTATTAAAATAAAATGGTGCAAATTTGATCGTAAAGTCCTTCTGCCAACAAGAAGGCCAGCCAGGATATGCAAATAAAGATGTCGATTTCAAGATCGCGCGACTGGGAAGACGAGCAAAGGCTTTGGCAAGATTTCAAGGCGGGAGACAGAGACGCCTTCGATTTGTTATATCAGCAGCATATTCAACAACTTATTCGGTACGGATTTAAAGTGACGCGGGACAGAGACCTGATCCAGGACTGCATCCAGGATCTTTTCGTGGAATTATGGGAATCCCGGCAAAGCATTGCCAATGCCCATTCTATTAAGCATTATCTTCTCAAAGCATTACGCTATAAACTAATCAGGAGCTCCGGGCACACAGTCACCGAACCCCTCCCCGAAAACGAATTCCCCGCAGACGATGAAACCATCGAAAACAAAATACTGAGGGAAGAAACCGTATCTAGGCAATCCAGGCAACTGACAGACGCCTTGAAGCAGCTCCCCAAGCGCCAGCAAGAAGCCCTTCATCTCAGGTTTTTTCAGGAATTAACCAACGAACAGGTAGCGCAGGTAATGGGCGTAAACTATCAGTCGGCCTGCAAATTTATTTACACTGGACTAAAAACGCTTCGTGACCTGCTCCTGCTTTCGTTTCTTCTTCCGGTTGCCTTTTCTGTCTACAAAGAAATTTTAAAAATTTTTTGAAAAAAATGGATTAATAGAAGTTGTTTTCTGCACTGGTACATGTACAGAAAACAACTTCTATGCCCCGCGACTTTTCATCCTTCGATATCGAAGATTTTGCTTTCGACGAAACCTTTCAAAACTGGGTGCTTGATGAAGTTTCATCCTACCGGAATTTTTGGGAACAATACATGGACGATAATCCCCATCAGACCGAAAAGATATTAGCTGCTCGTACGTTGGTGCAGGAGTTAAATACCGTGAACCACGGGATTTCTCATGATGCATTTGCTAGGGAGATTTGGGAGAATGTCCAACGTCGTATTCAAACGCCTGCCCGCGATTTGTGGAGTCAATGGTCGGTATGGCGGGTGGCGGCATCGATCAGTTTTCTGATAATGCTTGGTACTTCCCTTTGGTGGCTGCGTTCCGGTCGCACGGATGCCAATCAGCAAGCTTTTTACGGGTCAACGAAAAATGGACTGGTAGAAGAGGTCAACAATTCGGACCGGACGCTTCAAATTCGCCTCAGCGACGGCAGCGTGGTGAGCCTTGGGAAAAAAAGCCGCCTGGCATATCCCAGTCAATTTGAAAAGAACCAGAGAGTGGTCTATCTGAGCGGAGAAGCTTTTTTTGATATCCAGAAAAACCCGGATCGGCCCTTCCTTGTATATGCCAACGAAACGGTAACCAAAGTGCTCGGTACCAGTTTTCGGATCAAAGCATTCAAAAATTCTCCGAAGGTCATCGTGGCCGTGCGATCGGGGCTTGTTTCCGTTTTTGCTAAAAAAGATTTTGAAGATAATCCGCAGAATGCAAAGCGCACAGGACTGGTGTTGACACCAAACCAGCAGGGTGTTTTTTCAAGAGACGACTTGCGGCTCAGCAAAACGCTGGTTGAGCAACCGGTACTCCTTTCGCCTGCGAGCCAGGAACCATTGTTTGAATTTAACAATGCGCCGGTTAGCGAGATATTTACCGTTTTGGAAAAGGCATATGGCGTAGAAATCGTATACGATGGCGACCTGCTTGCAGGCCGAGAGCTCACCGTTAGTATGGAGGATGAGTCTCTGTACGAGAAGCTTGACATTGTTTGCAAAACATTAGGCCTGGCTTACGAAATCGTCGACACGCAGGTAATTATCGAAAGCAAAGCCCAGCGATCACCGAAATAAGCCCTTAATTATCGTTACCCCCCAGTTTAATAATAAAGCCGGTAATGTTTCCAGCATTACCGGCCCAAATACATCCATAGCCGGATGCAGTAAGTGCGTTGCAGATCCAATTTCCATTAAACCAACAAAACATTCAAAAGTATGAAAAAACTTCGACCACCCCTTCGGGTTATTCTGGTTATGATTAAATTTTCCTGCATCCCGCTATTTCTTGCCGTACTTACGGTGGGGGTGAGTGCCGCCAAAGAAGGCCACGCCCAGGAGTTATTGACCCGCCCTATGTCCCTGAATGTTCAAAACCAGGAGTTTGCGGCCGTGCTGTCAAAAATTGAAAAAGCATCGGATGTCAAGTTCAGTTATGAGCCATCGCTGATCAACAGTAAAGGCAAAGTCAGTCTCATTGCCCAAGCCGAGCCGCTTTCCCAGGTTCTTGACCGACTATTAAAGCCGAATCAGCTCGCTTATGATGTGTCAGGTAAGTACATTATTATTACCCCTGCGACGGGCCAGACAGGGTTCGGAAGCTCCGTGCAGTCAATACCAGACGTGCCGGTTCCAATAGACATTACGGGAAAAGTTACCGATGAAAATGGCGCGGGCTTACCTGGTGTTAGTGTTGTTCTCAAAGGCACTCAAAAAGGAACGACCACCAATGCTGCCGGAACCTATACGATTGCGTCCACCGAAAATTCGCCTGTGCTTGTTTTTTCTTTCGTCGGCTACCTGTCCCAGGAAATTACAGTTGACAGCCAAACAAAGGTTTATATTACCCTCAAGGTTGATAACAAGTCCCTCGAAGAGGTGGTGGTGATCGGCTATGGTACCGTCAGGAAATCGGATATGACCGGTGCCGTATCTTCGATCTCGACTGACAAGTTTTCAGAACAGAACATTTCGCGGGTCGATCAGGTATTGCAGGGTAGGGCTCCGGGCGTCATCGTGACCAACACAGTTGGCGCGCCGGGGGCTGATGTGACCGTCCGGATACGCGGGGCTAACTCTGCGTTGGGAAGTAACGAGCCGCTTTATGTCATCGATGGTTATGTGGGTGCGGATTTTAATCTGATCAATCCCAACGACATCGCCACACTGGAAGTGCTGAAAGATGCTTCATCCACGGCCATTTACGGAAGCAGGGGATCAAATGGTGTGATCATCATCACTACCAAGGGTGGGAAAAAGGGTAAGCTCAGGCTTACTTATCAGGGGCAGATGTATCAGTCGGAGGTGATAAAAAAATATGATGTGCTTAGCGCGGCGGATTTTGCTAAGGTAGTGAATGAACGAAATACAGCTCTCAACCTAGCACCAGCATTTTCTCAGGAACAAATCAATGCATTTACCCAAAATGGCGGATCTCGCTGGCAGGACGACATTTTTCGCAAGGCTGTCGGACAAGATCACCAGTTGGGCATTTCCGGGGCCACTGAGAAAACCTCGTTCCTGATATCTGCAAATTATCTGAACCAAAACGGGGTAGTCGAAAACTCGTACTTCAAGCGTTATTCGCTCAGATCGAACATGACCACCCAGTTGAACGACAAGTTGTCGTTCAGGCTGAATGTCTTTGGCGCAGGGTCGACCAACTTCAATACCCAAATCCGGACCGGATCGTCCAGTAACCCGATTGTGCAATCCTTATCGTGGGCACCTACCACCCCGGCGTTCGGGGCTGACGGAACATATACGATCAATGACCCGACCAGTTCTAATAAGCCCAATCCACTGGCATTGATCTACGATCAGGAAAATATTCTGGAAAAATCATCTATAAATGCGATTGGAGGCTTGAAATATGAATTCATCAAAGGGCTATCCCTCAACGTGCAATATGTGGTGGATTATTTGGCGCTGACCAATAAATCGTTTAGCGGAAAGTATGTGACGAATTTTAATCCGACAGCCGGACAATCCAATGGTCGTCAGCTCACCCTGCAAAGTACCAGTTCCCTGAATTTCGACCGTGTTATCAACAACATCCATAAAATCAATGCAGTAGCTGTTTTTGAAACACAGGAATTTACGGGGAACTATTTTAATGCAAATGCAACCGGACTGAAATTTCCTGAACTGAAATATGACAATCTTGGCCAGGCAAGCGCCTTCACCACCGGGTCGAACTTCACCAAATGGTCGTTGCTTTCACTATTGGGGCGGGTGAACTACTCTTTGAAGGACCGTTACCTGCTTTCCGTATCGGTTCGGCGCGACGGCTCTTCCAAATTTCGCGGAGATAACCGGTACAGTACCTTCCCCGCCGTGGCCTTAGGATGGAACCTGGCCAATGAGCCTTTTATTGAAAACCTGGATTTGTTTACCACTCTAAAACTGAGGGGCAGCTGGGGCAAAACAGGTAGCCAGGCAATAAGTCCGTATGCGACCGAATCTGGCTACATTACCAACATTTTCTACGCCTTCAACAGCACGGGACTGTCGTCAGGTATCCAACTCGGTAATCCAGGTAACAAAGACCTTCGCTGGGAAACCACCACACAGCGGGACCTTGGATTGGAGGTTGGACTGTTCAACGGTAGGCTTAATATGGAGTTTGATTACTTTATCAAAAATACGACCGACCTGCTGCTAAACCGTCCATTGCCGTTGTATGCTGGTGGAGGCAGCATTGCATCCAATCTGGGTGAGATCGAGAACAAAGGCTGGGAATTTTCAATCGGTGCGACGATCCTGAAAGTGAACGACTTGTCATGGAAAACAGACTTCAATTTTTCCAAAGTAAAAAACAAGGTAGTTTCTCTAGGCAATGTAGCGACACGCATTTTTTCTTCCCCCAATGTATCCGGGATCGCGTCTGCTCCCGAGTTTGTATATCAGCCTGGGCAACCGCTAGGTTCGATATGGGGGTTAAAATACCTGGGAACCTGGAAACCATCCGAAGCGCAGGAAGCGGCTACATTCGGCAATAAACCAGGCGATGCCAGGTATCAGGACCTGAATGGAAATATGCTCATTGGCGCGGAGGATTTTCAGATTATTGGCAGCGGTATACCGCAAATGGCGGCGGGCTTCAACAATACCGTTACCTATAAAAATTTTACGCTGAACTTTTTTTTCCAGGGGATTTTTGGTGTAGATAAGCTGAATTACTCGCGCGGAGCAGCATTAATGGCCGAGCGCGATACCCGGCAGGCGATCTTATCTGAAATACAGGAAAGGTACATTCCTGGTGTGAATGAATCGTCTGATTTCCCGGCATTCAGCGTCAGCAATAAAATTCAGACGCAATCGACCATGTTTCTTGAAAAAGGAGATTTTATCAGACTGAAAAACCTGGGCTTGTCCTACAACATCCCGAAAGTGATCCCTCAGATCGAGGATATTAAATTGTCGGTCAGGGTTGCCAACCTGCTCACTTTCGCCAAGTACAAAGGCATCGATCCGGAAACCAATTCGGTGGGAACGACTACAGATCTGAACCAGGGGGTCGATTATGGCTCTTATCCCAATGCAAAGACCTACACGATTGGCTTGTCCGTGACTTTTTAAAAAAACCTGAACATGAAAACAATTACTATTCTGCTATTTGGCGTGTTGCTCATCACTGCTTCGGGCTGCAAGGACTTTCTCGAGGAGGACCTTCGGGGGAAAGTGGTGGGTACTGGCGTACTTGAAACCGAAGCGGGCCTGGAAAGTGCTTTGACGGGAGCCTACAAAGGTCTGGCTTACACCTGGACATATGGTTTCAACGGGGGTGCGGCGGCCGATGCCGCGATGGGCGCCGACGACATTACCTGCCCGCCAAGCGCACAATTGCAAACCGAGTTTGAAATTTTGAATGTAAGCACCAACGAGGTGGCGACCAAACCAATCTACCAAGGTTGTTATAAGGCCATCCAGGGCGCCAATAATGTGATTGCCAACTATGAAAAAACAAAAGGCGATGCCAACCGGATTAAAATCATCGCTGGGGAAGCACACTTTCTTAGGGCTTTGAGCTACTACTGGATGGTTCGTTATTATAAGGACATTCCGTTGATCACCAATCCGGATTTCTCAATGGAGCTGCTCAAAATTAAAAGATCCAGCGCCGTCGAAGCTTATAAACTCATCGAGGCAGACCTGGCCAAGGCCGAAACTTTGCTGCCCAATCTTAAACGGGACTATGGAAGGCCGGGTTTGGGATCGGCGAAAGCATTGCTGGCGGACGTGTATCTGACACAGGCTGGTTGGCCGGTCAAAAACCAGTCCAAATACGCGATGGCGGCCGCAAAGGCCAAAGAAGTGATTGATAATAAACAATTGTACGGCTTTGATCTGGTGCCCTCTATTGCTACGCTGTTTGAAAATGATCCTGCTAAAATTGGTAATGTGGAAGACGTATTTGCTGTAACCACAAACAAAGCCAACGGCACAACAGCTAATTCGCTTCTCGGTCAGTACTACATGCCTAATGACATCGGTGGCTGGAATGTAGCTTATGCTGAACTGAATTTTTTCAAAAATTTTCCTGAGGGCGCGAGGAAAGATGCAACCTTCGCTTATACCTATAAAAAAGCCGACGGAACTGTATTGACTTGGCAGCAACTTAGCAGCAAGCGTCCGTATTACAAAAAACGCTTCATCAATGCGAGCAGTCCACCAGTAACCTGGGAATCATCTTTGCCGATCTCATTAATACGTTACGCTCACGTGCTCACAATTTATGCAGAAGCCAAGGCGCGTTCGGGCGGCGCCGACGAGCTTGCCTATGCGAGTGTCAATGCCATCCGATCCAGGGCTGGTTTAGCACCATTGAAGGGTTTGAGCGCCGAAGCTTTCGCCCAGGCAGTCGTACAAGAACGTGCCTGGGAATTTGCTGCCGAAAACACGCGGTTTTTCGACCTTGTCCGGCTGGAAATGGTCAAAGAGGCTAATTCTGACCGGGATCCTTCGGAAACAGCATTGAATCTTACTTCAATCACGGAAGCCGATTACACTTTTCCGTTTCCAAGTACCGAGTTTCTGATCAATCCAGATTTGTAACCACTAGTGAAGTATTATTATCAAATGTTCAATTACTTTTTTTTTATGTTGTTGACGGCTGCCAGTATAACGGCTGCCGGGGCGCAGGTATCTATACTTCCCGCCGACTCGTTGGCTTTCACTGCAAATACAAAAAGCGCACCAAAAGCAACCTTTCGACAGGTCATTGTAAACAACCAGCCATTTAAGTCAGCCTATCACATCGACACCGGCAACGAGGCGGGCCTTGAGCGCTTTACCTTGTCCTACCCCATAGATGAGGCTGTTCGCGAAGGTGATGTACTGCTGCTTTCGTTATACAGCCGTTCGTTGCAAAGCAAAAAGGAAACCGGAGAGTCTTTCATTGAACTATCATTAGATCGAACAATTGCGGGCAAGTACGAATGGCCCCCATTGCTTGAGCGGGGGATTTCGTTCGGCTCAGAATGGCTTCAAACACAAATCCCTTTCGTTGCTAGTAAAAATGTGCCAAGGGGAACCTTATCGCTGGTTATAAAATGCGGTGGCTTCCCTCAGGAATTTGAACTGGCCGATGTGTCGCTGATTAATTACCAGCAAACTAAAAAGCGGAGTGATTTACCGCGAAGTATTGTTCATTACGATGGCGATGCGCCCGATGCACCCTGGCGAAAGGCCGCAGAAGCGCGTATTGAAAAGTTCCGAAAAGGTGACTTGAAAATTACAATTCTTGACAGCAATGGTAGACCGATACCAGATGCTTTGGTTTCGGTAAATCTCAAGAAGATTGCCTTTGGCTGGGGAACCGCAACAAACTCGAAGCTGATTTTGGATACGCTAAACCCTGAGACCAAGCAATACCGAGATACGCTGTTGCGCTACTTTAACAAAGTCGTTTTTGAAAATGAGATGAAGTCAAAGTATTGGGCTACGTCAAATCATGAACAGACCAAGAAGGTCGTAGCATGGCTAACCGCACATGAAATACCGGCTCGTGGGCATGTGATGGTATGGCCATCATGGCAGCATTCACCCAACCTGGTAAGATTCAAGGAGGATACGGATGCACTGGACGCTGGCATTCTGGATTTGATCCAAGATCAGACGAATGTAATGAAGAAGCAATTTGTTGAATGGGATGTTGTCAATGAGCCCTTCGCCCACCACGATATTACCGATGCTTTGGGAGGAAGAAAGAAGTTGGTGAACTGGTTTTTGGCCGCCCGTGAAAACACACCCGGTGTAAAGTTATTTTTAAACGAATACACCATGTTTCATAGTGAAGGTCGGGGCAGCGAAGACTTTTACGACAACTTGAACTATCTAATTACTAACCACGCCCCGATTGATGGTATCGGAGAGCAGGCGCACATTGGAGGAACTCCGCCAGGCATCGAATTTATAATCAAAAAATTAGATCGTTTCGGCATGTTCGGCCTTCCCATTCAAATCACCGAGTTTGACATTACCAGTGACGACGATGATTTCAAGGCTCGTTATATGCACGACTTTATGACCGCTATATTTAGCCATCCGGCTACAATAGGTTTTATGCAGTGGGGTTTTTGGGAGAAAGCTCACTGGATACCGGCAGCGGCTTTGTGGGACAGGGACTGGCATATACGGCCACAGGGGGAAGTATTCAAGCATCTGGTTTCGGAAGCTTGGACAACCCATGTTAATGGTGTTACCGACAACAACGGTCAGTATATGGTACGAGCGTTCAGCGGAGAATATGAGATAACAGTCAGAAAGGGTAACCGCCATCTTATTCAACACACCAATTTAACTTCTAAGGGGGAAACCCTTTCGATTAAATTGGAATAGAGACGGTACTAAATTCCATTTCAATGGAACAAGAATTTAAAAAGGACAGGCGTGAATTTTTTAAGTCATCTGCATCCCTCGCGGTGGCGGCTACCTTTGGGTCACTTTTGGATGTTTTGAAAGACAAACCTCGCTTGTCTTTTTCTACCCTTGGGTGTCCAGGATGGTCTTTCAAGAAAGTAATTCAATCCGCTGTCGAAAATGACTATCAAGGGATAGAATTAAGAGGTATACTTGTGTAAATCTAGGCTCATCGGCCCAGATGCACATTTTGGAACCGACTCTTCGAAATTGGTGATGCGATTGGCTGAAACCTATCTGCTAAGGGCAGAAGCGTATGTGATGAAAGGCGACAAAGTCAGCGCCGCGGCAAATATAAATGCTGTAAGAGCGAGGCACGAAGTATTTTTCATTAGTTTTCAGAAATAAAAGGAGCAAACCAATATAAAGAATCTTTCATGCAAAACAGACGTGATTTTATTAAAAATGCCGCCATTAGTTCCATAGGCATCGCAACCGGTGGATCTGCTTTGGGGTTCAGTGCGAAAAGCTATCGCCGGATCATCGGGGCCAATGAATTGATCAGGGTGGCAACTATCGGAGTGAACAGTCGGGGCAACAGTATGGGAGGGACCTTCGCAGGTCAGAAAGGTGCCGAAATCGGTACTGTTTGTGATGTGGATGAAAGGGCGATCCCCAAAGCCATTGAATTCATCAAAAAAATAAAACCTACTGCGGACCCTAAGTCGGAAAGAGATTGTCGGAAGATTCTGGAAGATAAAACTATTGACGCGATTTACATTGCAACACCCGACCACTGGCATGCACCCCTCACCATCATGGGATGCCAGGCAGGCAAGCATGTGTATGTTGAGAAGCCATTGAGTCACAATCCGAGAGAAGGGGAACTGGCTGTACAAGCCGCGCGAAAATATAATAAAGTCGTACAAATGGGGGCTCAACGACGGTCAGCGCCCATTCTGACCCAGGGGATTAACGAGCTGCATAAGGGTATCATTGGTCGGGTGTATATGGCCAAAGCCTGGTACACCAATAAACGCAAGGCAACAAATCTCAAACCAGGCACGGTGCCTTCCTGGCTCGACTATGAGCTATGGCAAGGCCCAGCGCCGCGTATGGCTTACAAAGAAGGACTGATCCATTACGACTGGCATTGGTTCTGGCATTGGGGGACCGGCGAAGCACTCAATAATGGCACCCATGAGGTAGATGTAGCACGATGGGGGCTGGGGGTTGATTACCCGATCAGGGTGAGTTCCATGGGTGGACGTTACGAATTTAAGGATGACTGGGAAACACCCGATACCCAGGTGATTATCATGGATTTCCCAAACAGGGTTTCTTTGATGTGGGAATCGCGCAGTTCTAACGGCCGTAAGATCGAGGGCCTCGACCGGGGAATTATTTTTTACGGTGAAAATGGCAGCCTTGATACGGGAGGCGACAGCTACAAGGTGTATGATCTGGACGGGAAATTAGTAAAAGAGATCAAAGCTGCTGGTGAGGGCGAAATGGCTGGTAGAAACACGGCCAGTCCAAGCCTGGGCATGGATAGTCTTCACGCCGCAGACTTTTTGGATGCGATCAAAAACAACAGACGTCCTAATTGTGATGTTGAAATAGGGTACAAGAGTGTACTGTCCATGCAGTTGGGCAACATTGCCTGGCGGGTAGGGCATAGCCTTGAAATCGATCCGTCAAATGGGCATATTGTGGGAGATAAGGAGGCACAGAAGCTGTGGAGCCGAGATTATGAAAAGGGCTGGGAGCCAAAAGTATAGTTAGTACTTCTTAATGTCGGGGTATTCTTATCTGTATTGAATCGTTGCCGCCCGCCTGCGGGACGATTGCTTGAAGAAAGTCCTATTTTACCATATATTAAAATATATAAATTATGACATCGGAAAAACTCGCACTTATCACAGGCGTCAGCCGGGAAATGGGACTTGGCTACGAAACTGCAAAGCAACTTAAAGAACTGGGTTATAAAGTAATTATAACAGCTCGAGAGTTTGAAAAAGTAAAAGAGCTTGCTGAAAAAATAAATGTAATTGCAATGGCTTTGGACATTACAGACGACCAAAGCGTTGAGCAGCTTGCTCATTATATTGAAAAACAATTCGGGAAACTTGATGTACTTGTAAATAATGCGGGAGCATTCTTTGACCAGGATGGTGAGCCGCTTTCGGCAGACATACAATTTATTAAAGAAGCTATTGACACCAATCTTTTAGGTGCTTGGAGAATGATAAAATCTTTTGAGCCATTACTTCGAAAAAGTGAAAACGGAAGAATTGTAAATGTCTCAAGTGGTGCAGGTTCGTTTGGTGACCCGGTATTTGGTTTGGCAAATCATTTCAGTAAAGTTCCGGTTTATGGCATAACAAAACTGGCTTTGAATGGCCTAACCGTAAAACTTGCTCGACAACTTAAAGACACGAAAATTAAAATCAATTCCGTTGACCCTGGTTTCACAGCAACTTATGCAGGCACTGAAAATTATGGGGCACGACCCGTCAGTGAGGGAGCAAAAAGTGTGATTTGGGCCGTTACAATTCCGGACAATGGACCAAGTGGCGGGTTTTTTAGAGATGGAGAAACGTTGAGTTGGTAAAACGAATAGAAGAAACTGTTGAACTCGCAACGAAAAACGTAAAGGCAAACCACTACCGACAATAATGACTTTACCCGGCAAAAAGCGGTAGCGGGTAATATTGGGTTCCAGCAATAATATTCAGTCCGGGTAAAAGCTGTGATGGACCTCGGACTATGGATCCTCAAAGATAGAGCTGCCTCGGAAAACAACCCGTCGCGCCGGGGCGTTCATCCTGACCGTAGAGGAGCCGAAGGCAGAGGGAAATTTCTCTGTTTTGCACGACATCATTCTATTCAATTTCATGGCATATTAGGAGATGCTGGTCGTAGGCGAGACATTCACGGTGGGTGGTAAGGTCACGGAAGTTCAATAATCTTAGCACATTTTTTCCGGATCCAGAAATGAGGGTTTTTATACTTGGCGTAGTTGTATTGTTATTCTGCGGTCAAACCAGGGCCCAGCAGGTCTCCAAGCGACTTTACATTGCCAATGACGATCATACTGACTACATGTGGACAGGTAATGAAGCCCAATACGATTCTGCATTCGTACATATGCTGGATTATTATTTAGATCAGATCGATTCCAGTAAAAATGAGCCTGAGGATTATCAGGCAAGATTTAATTGTGATGGCAGCTTTTGGGTTAATGCATATAAAAAGTACCGCTCTCCTTCGCAATTTGACCGGCTCGTCAGTGCAATCCGCTCCCGTCACATTAGTGTGCCGCTCAATTCGCTGGTGAGCACTTACGGCGCCCAGCCGACGGAAGCAGTAATTCGCGGAATGTTCGATGCAGGTATGATGGAGCGCAGCTTTGGGGTTCGTTTTCCATTGGCCGTATGTATGGAAAACCAAACCATGCCGCTTGGATTGAGTGCTTTATGGGCAGGTTCCGGTGCGAAATACAGCTGGAAAGGCATTTGCGGATGTGCCAGCCGCATGCTCAAAAGCAGTTTTACCGGTAGAAAACATCAATTATACAACTACACCGGCTTGGATGGGTCTGCGGTGATCATGAAATGGTACAACCTCACGGGAAGCAATACATCGCTGGGCGGATACGCCGAAGCAAGGCTGGACAAAAAGCCTAAAAACATCGATAACGACCTGCTGCATAGCATTAAGCTCCTCTCAGCCATGGGTGATTCAGCAGCAGGCAAGGCGAAATACCCGTTCGATGCGGCAGGAGCATTCGGATATGGCTGGGACGACCTGGCCACTTATGTGTCGCCGCAGTTTATCAATGCGGCTAAAAAGAGCACAACGGCCCAAGCGAAAGTACGGGTATCCAATGAGGAAGACTTTTTCGAAGATATCAATAAGCATTATCCCAAGCTGCCTTCCGAATCGCTGAGCTATGGAAATGAATGGGACACATACAGCGTTTCTATGAACGAAACGACGGCCCGAGTCAGGCGCGCGACCGAAAAACTGCGCACTGCCGAGGCAATGGCTTCCATTGTTTCAATCCGCGACAAGCACTTTGGTGAAAACCTGAATAATGCCAAAAATACAGCCTGGGAGTCCTTCGGACTCTATTGGGAGCACGACTGGACCGCCGATGGACCTGTTTCGCAAAAGGAGCGGGCTCAATGGCAAATCAAAATACAGCAACGCATTACAGCTTACACGGATTCCCTCTTCAATCAGGCCGCGCAAGCACTGGGTAAGCAGCTCAGGCAATCAGCCAATCCACGTTTTTATGTATTCAATCCATTGAACTGGGTTCGTCATGACGTCGCCGATCTGTTATACGACGGAGCATTCCCTGTTCAGGTGGTTGACCTTCAAAGCAACAAAGAAGTGCCCAGCCAGTTGATGATCAAAGGCGGCAGGAAATATTTACGCATCCGCGCCGAAAATATTCCATCAGTTGGGTATAAGGTATTTGAGATCAGGAAGGGGACAGGCCAGCGCTTTCCGGCAGCTGCAACGCTCTCAGGCGATTACCTCAAAAACACGCGTTACCGGATCCGCCTGCGGAAGTCGGGTGTGATTACCGAGCTGATAGACAGTCTTGCAAACAGCCGTCAGTTAGTGAAAGCCATCGATGGTAAATACCTCAACGATCTGGGATCGACGGGTATTGACGAGGGTAGTCCGCTGGTGATCGAAAACGCAGGGCCGGTATCGGTAACCTGGAAAGCGATATCGGGTAATCCGCTCCCACATACAGTGCGAGTGACCCTGTTTAAAGACAGCCCCAGAATTGAGATAGAAGATAGCATTCAGGCCAATTATAAAGATCTCAAAACCTGGGCTTTTTCCTTTGATATGCAGCAGCCTACCACCCGCCACGAAGAGCTTGGATCAGTATTAACGGTCAAAACCGACGATAATGGTGGCCATTACGCAAGCCAGAATGCGCGATACGATTGGCTTACATTTAACCACTTTGCCGACATGAGTGAGAAAAATTACGGGGTTAGTTTATCAAATGTGGATTGCAGCTTCTTTAAGCTAGGTAACAGCACGCCCGATTCGCTTGATGCAACATCTTCACAGCTTCATGCCCTTGCCGGCGGGCGCACGGATTCACTTAAAGATACGGCCATGCTGGGCATTCCAGACCAGTTTGGCCAAAAGGACTTCCTCTACCAATTCGCGATCCAGGCGCACCAGAAAGAATTTGATCCGCTTACTGCCATGAAGTTTTCGCTCGAACACCAAAATCCGTTGAAGGCGGCGATCATTACAGGTACCAATTCGGCCAGTGACGATCTCACATTTTCACTGCTCTCACTTGATAATCCAAATATGTTGCTATGGAGCGTAAAACCTGCCGAAGGCGGCATTGAAAACGGACTGATCACCCGGTTCTGGAATATGAGCAGCAAACCTGCTAATGCCCGCATCACGCTTCAAAGGCCCGTCCGGGCGATATGGCAGACTACGCACATTGAAACCGATGAAAAAAGGCTTTCTTCGGCGGGTGAGGCGCTAAGGGCGACATTCAATCAGCAGCAGCTGAAGACATTTAGGTGGTTGCTTAAATGATCTTTAAATATTTAACATTACCATCAACACTTAACCAGATCCTATCATGCATGATATAAAAAACCTCTTGGACCAGTCCCAACACAGAAAAGCATCAGAAGAATCAAGACGCAGCTTTCTGAGAGTAGTTGGTGTGGGCTCCGCGGGCCTTTTTAGTGTCGAGGATTTTTAGCATCATATAGCGGGCGAAATGGAAGAAGGAATCCAAGGGTTTGGTAGACGTCCGGGATTTTAACTTCCGGCCCCAAAAATGAGATAAGATCAATTGGAGAGAACCTCCTGAAACGCCGAAGTAAAATAATAGAGATAATTGCTGTTTCGATGACTAAGCAATCTATTTTAAGAAAGGACCAATGCTAAGGAAAATATCTTGATTATTTAATGCAACCCAGACCGAAACATATCCAGCCAAAATCAGCCAAAGCAATCTCGGTAAAAAGCACCAGAATGATTTTTTTGATATTGGATAACTCATCATTGTAACAAGTACAACCACTAGTAAGCCCAGGAGCGTGTCGACAGCTCCAAGTATCGGGCTCTTTAGGTAAAAGTAGAGGAATGTGAAAATGGCAAATAAAATCCAGGCAATGTATTCCAGCAAAATGATCGAACGCCGGTTTTTTGTGTTTGCGGGTAAGTTTGAAATGGTGTAGAGGCCAATCAGGGATGTAATATTAAGAAACAGCCACATGGGTGCGAATAGCCAGTCTGGAGGTGCCACACTTGGCTGACTGAAATTATTGTAAAAGGCTTCGTCGCCATTATATCCTGCCGGAATGAACGAAATGATATTTGCTACAAAAAATATCATTACACAATGCCACCATTTTAATTTTTTTGGAGGACTTTGAAGATTTGACCTTTCAGCGACTGACTTTTCCATTTGTCGACGGACTATTGTTTTTAACTGGATATAATAAGTTATGTCTAAATGAGGGCTATTATGAAGTCAATAGTGATTACTTTGAATTTTTAGAAGGTCAGAAAGCTGAGACCCGCTGTCATTCATGCAGTAAATATAAAACAATTTAGTTTTATATTTACAACAATTTAGTTATAAATAAATGATGGAAGTAAAAAATTCATACTTACCGCTCATCATTGAATGGGAAAACTATCTCACTATCAGCAAGAAAGCGGATATCACAGATTTTGCGTTTTGGCTATTGGCAAAGGGCAAAGTCGAAGAAAAGAATGAAGAAGCGGATTTGGAAGTCTACTTTGATAAAAATTCGGAAGCGCATCATTATGCGTATAAGAGTTCAGATGCGGCTTTTCTTGTATGGAGGTTAAGTAAATTCATCCGATACTACACAAAACCCGTACTCTTGGAAAATGAATTGGCAAGTCAAGACGATTTTGCGATTCTTGCGCATATCGACTATAGAAAGTCCTGCTCGAAGAAAGAGGCTATCGATGCAAATATGATCGATTCCACTACGGGCATCGAAATTATCAAGCGTTTAGTAAATCAAGGCCTGGTCTCGGAAAAGATAAACCAAGACGACAAAAGGCAAAAGTTGGTTTCCCTTACCGAGAATGGCAGACAAAAGCTTTATAATATCTTCATCGGTTTTTCCAAAATCCCGGATGTAATGGCTGAACTGAACATTGAACAACGAGAATTGTTAATTCAGACACTTAAAAATTTGGACTCCTATCACACTAAAAACATTGATAGTTTTACTAGCAGCAAGAAACGGACCTGATACATCCAGGCTCCTCGATCCGTCCAATGGGCATATTGTGGGAGACGAAGAAGCCTAGAAGCTTTGGAGCCGCGATTACGAAAAGGGCTGGGAGCCAAAACTTTGAGTTGGCAATCATGGAATTAAAAGACGGCGTACATACTTTCTATGCCAAGTCACAAGAGGAATCGCGGAAATGGTTAAAGGAAAATCACCAATCAGAGAAATCTGTTTGGCTCATTATCTATAAAAAAGAGAGTGGGAAACCAAGCGTTAACTACACAAACGCGGTGGATGAAGCTTCATGCTGAAGCGACCAGAGACAAAACAAAAACGAATAGAAGAAACGGTTGAACTGGTAATGAAGAATGTGAAGGCAAATCACTTCCGCAATAATGGCTAATGCCCAACAAAAAAGGTGCCGGGCATTAGCCAAGTTTCTGGCTGATCTGCATCGCCGCGTCGCGCAGCGCCAGGATAATTTCTTTTTGCCGGGCTGCCGAGCAACGGTATTCCGGCAGAAAAACGCTTAATCCCGCTGCGACCACTGCATTGGCAAATATCGGCACAGCAAAGCCCCGCACCTGCGTGTTTTTCAAATGTGTCGTGCAAATGCCTTCCCGCCGGATATTGATCAGCGCTTCGAGGAGGGACATTTTGGTTGCAGCACCTTCCCAGAGTTCGGGATCAGGCAGCCCGTTGCGCAGAATCAAACGTTCCAACTCCTTCTCAGGCAGGTAGGCAAGTAGCAGCCGTCCACTGGCCGTTTCATATACATTGCGCTCCGAACGGATCTGTACCTGTATGTCTTGCGTGGAATGCACGGCATGCAGGATATACCTCTTTTGATTTCTTAAAACACCTAGCAGGCACGACTCATTCAGCTGAGCTGTCAGCTGACTCATCGTTTCGCGAGCGGCACTAACCAGGTCTTGCTCGTAGTTCACCTCGTTGGTGAGCCGGTAAGCAGCAAGTCCCAGCCGGTACCCCTTCTTTTTGCCCACGTGTTCCAGATACCCCTTGGTAATCATCGTATTGATGATGTTGGACGCGGTTGCCTGATTGAGCTGCAACTCGTGCGAGATCTCTGTAAGCGTCACAGCTTGCCCGCTGCGTTGCGCAACCAATTCCAGAATGTCCAGCGCCTTAATAATTACCTGTACCATACTTTATCATTATGAGAGTAAATTTAGGAAATAGATGTGGTTGACACAACGTTCGTTACTATTTTTGTGAAAACAAACACTTTAGATTATTTCTTCGAAATGAAGATTAATTCGTTGATTAACTGTGTATTACATGGATATTTGACCTATAATGTGACTATCGTCTCTTGAAAATTTTAATTAAAATAAATTTATTATACTAAAAATGTTGCCTTGATTGGTTTGTTTATTATTATTGCAATGTGAAAGTATTATTCATCATTGTTGAAGTATATAAACAAAGTAATCCAATGGAAACAATCTTTATCAGCAAGTCGGCCCGGTGGCTTTGTGTGTGCATGCTGCTGTGGACAGGTTCTGTTTTTGCCCAAACGATAACGGGCAAAATTGCCGACGAGAGCGGTACCAAGCTACCGGGAGTGAGTATCGTATTAAAAGGGACGCAAAAGGGCACTTCTTCAAATGCCGACGGAGCTTATTCGATTGAGGCCTCAGGGCTTTCGTCTACGCTGGTTTTCTCCTATGTAGGATATGTCAGCCAGGAAATCAATGTTGCCGGTCGCACGCAGATTGACGTCACGCTGGCAGAGGACAATAAGTCTCTCAGCGAAGTGGTCGTAGTAGGGTATGGCACGCAACAGAAAAAAGACTTGACCGGCGCTATATCATCGATTTCGGCTAAGGATATTGTGAAAACACCCGTTTCAGGCTTCGATCAGGCTTTGCAAGGGCAGGTAGCGGGATTGCAGATATCAAGTTCGTCAGGCGCGCCCGGCGGCAATACCAATATTCTGATCCGTGGGATTGGGTCTATATCGGGAGGGAATGAGCCGCTTTTTGTCATTGACGGTTTCCCGATTTCGGGAGCAGGGGTAGGAAATCCATTGAACACCATCAACCCGAACGACATTGAAAGCATCGACGTGCTGAAAGATGCTTCTGCAACAGCCATTTATGGTTCGAGAGGCTCTAATGGCGTCATCATTGTAACTACCAAACGCGGCAAGTCAGGCAAGGCGCAAATCCAGGTGGATGCGTATGCGGGTGTTCAGCAACTGGGGCACAAGATCGATATGATGAATGCAGAGGAATTCGCGCGTTTTACGATCGACGGCCGCAATAACGGTTATTTAGACAATGTCTTGACCGGTAAAATTACGGACCCGAACAGCGCACGCCCTGCTACATTCCGTATTCCGGTAGATTTACAAAATCCCGCGTCGCTAGGCGCAGGGACAGACTGGCAGGATGAGATTTTTCGCAGCGCGCCTATCCGGAATTTTCAAGTGGCAGCGCAGGGAGGTAGTGAAAACGTACGCTACGCCATATCAGCGGGGTATTTTGATCAAAAAGGAATTATTGTCAACACCGGTTTGAAGCGGTATAGCTTCCGGGCCAATGTGGACGCCAAAGTCTCAAAGCGGCTTTCGGTAGGGGTGAGTCTGCTGCCCAGCTTCACATCACTGGACAACCTGCCTTTCTCGGGGCACTACGGTGGCTTCGGGATCATCCAAACGGCCATGGGAATTTCACCACATGTGCCCGTATACCGTGCCGACGGCTCTTACGGAAACGAAATCCCTGCTCCCGAAGGCTCAGCTGGTTTTCAAAGCCCGGTTAAAATTGCTAATGAATACAAAAATCCATCTTCTCAATTCAGGTTGCTGGGAAATGCGTATGCCGAGTTTGCCATTTCAGCCGATATCAAGTTTCGTACCACTTTTGGTGCTGATTTAAATTATTTCAAAAACCAGGTATGGGTTCCGTCTACACTAAGTACTTCGGCGCCGATCGGCATAGCGTCGGCAACTGCTACAAGATCAGAAAGCGTCAATTGGCTCAATGAGAATACATTAAGCTACAAAAAGATTTTTGGTAAGCACACCATTGACCTGGTTGGCGGCTTCACCGCCCAGCGTGAAACGAGCGATGCCATTACTGCAAACGCCATCAATTTTCCGGATAATCTGATCACCAATATCAATGGCGGGACTGTCAATAGCGGAACAGAAAGCATTCAGGATTATACGATCCTATCGCTACTTGCCAGGGCCAACTATACCTTCAACGACAGGTACCTGATTACGGCCACACTTCGCCGCGACGGCTCCTCACGTTTTGGGGAGAGCAACCGCTGGGGTACTTTTCCATCCGCTTCCGTAGGCTGGCGCGTATCTGAAGAGGCTTTTATGAAATCGCAGCGGTTTGTCAACGACCTCAAATTCAGGGCGAGCTATGGGTTGACCGGTAACAACGCCATTGGAAATTACCGCGCTATCGGCCAGCTCACCAACGCCCATTACATCATTGGCGATGCCCTCACGCCCGGACTCGCGCGCAGCTCTTTTAACAACGCGCAGCTCGGCTGGGAATCGATGAAACAGCTTGATTTGGGACTTGACCTTTCTATATTGGATAGCAGGATCAATCTGACTGCCGACGTGTACGATAAGCGCAATACAAACATGCTTTTCAACATTTCGACACCAGGCGCGACCGGACTGACCAATGCCGTTGTAAACTTGGGTGAAGTACAGAACAAAGGCCTTGAACTTGCGCTAACGACCCGTAACACAACAGGTGCGTTCAAATGGATGACCAATGCTAATATTACCTTCAACCGTAATAAAGTGCTGGCCATGAGCACAGACGCTGAACGGATTTTCAGTACGGCAAACGGGCAGGTTGCCAACACCCACGTCACACAAGTAGGCAGCCCGATTGGCGTTTTCTTCGGTAGGCGGCAGCTTGGCATTTTTCAGAGCGATCAGGAAGTCGCTGAATACAAGGCTCAGCCCCTTGCCAAAGCAGGCGACGTAAAGTGGAAGGATATTGACGGAAACGGCGTAATTAATGACAATGACCGGGAGGTAATCGGCAGCCCGCATGCCAAGTATTTCTTTGGCTTCAACAATACATTTTCCTACAAAAATGTGAGCCTGGACATCGCTACGAATGGCATGATCGGCTACCAGATCTACGACGGAACCTTCATGATCAACAATGCCGGTGTACAGAACAATACCAAATATGTCTACGACAATCGCTGGATTTCTCCTGAGCAGCCAGGCGACGGCCGGATTGGCAGAACGATCCGAGGTGGCAAGAACACCAACACGGTTTACGGTTCTCAATACCTCTTTAATGGTTCATATCTGCGGATCCGCACCGCTACACTGGCCTACACGCTGCCACAAAAGCTGACCCAGCGTATCGGTCTACAAAACGTTCGTGTATATGCGACCGGAACCAACCTGTTGACCTTTACAGGCTACCGCGGTTATGACCCGGAAGTGAGTGTGTCCAATGATAACCTGCTGGCGTCCCGTTCGGACTTTGGTAACTATCCGATTGCACGTTCCTACACACTCGGTATCAATCTCTCATTCTGAAACCATCATCATGAAAACAAAAATGATATGCTTCTCCATGCTAGCTTTCTGGCTGAGCGCATGCAGCGATTTCCTCTCGGTTCTGCCTGAAACAGAGCGTACCGTGGCCAATTTCTACAAAACCGCAGCTGACTACAATACCGCCGTGGTCGGTACTTATGCCACATTCAAGCATGCCGGTCTGTACGGAACAGGCGGCGGCTCGCTCATCTGGCTGGGGGAAGTATCCACCGACAACACTGAGTATGGCTACACCCGCACGCCGGTCAGCGCCATTGGCTTTGAAATCGACGACCTTAACTATTCACTGTCAAACACTTATTTCCGCGATGCATGGCTGGGACATTATCAGGGAATCGGCCGTGCGAATGCGATCCTGGACCGCATTGGTGAAGCAAATATTGACCCAATACTAAAAAGCCAATATGAGGGAGAAGCGCGTTTTCTGCGCGCATTCTTCTACTTTAACCTGGTTCGCCTTTTTGGTGATACTCAGTTGGTCACCAGCGAGATCAATGATCCCTACGCTACTGCGAACATAGCCCGCTCGCCAGGCACCGAGGTTTACGCGCTCATTGAAAGCGATCTGGCTGCGGCCGAAGAAAAGCTGCCAACTACGATCACCGCGGCTAATGCTGGCAGGGCGTCCAAATGGGCCGCCAAAACCTTGCTCGGAAAAGTATTATTAACCCAGAAAAAATATACGCCGGCAGCTGCCAAGCTGAAAGAAGTAGTGGACGCCAATGTGTATTCTCTTTTGCTCAACTACACAGACGTTTTTGCAGCGTCCACATCTTTTGCCAACAACAAAGAGGTAATCCTGGCAGTCCAGAATAAAACAGGCCAGATCGGTCAGGGAGGAGGTTTTTACACCCTGTGGACACCTTTTGGCGCAGTATCGCCCGACTTCGGAGTGACGGGCGGGCCCGGTGATGGGGTGAATAAGCCAACAGCCGATCTGATCGCTGCATACGAGGCAGGCGATGTACGAAAAAATGCCTCGATTGCCACATCCTATGCAAATACAACCGGCACGGTCATTAACGAGGCTTACCCGATCAAGTTTAAGCAGACAGGCATCATTCGTGGAGAATCGGACGTGGATTATCCCATCCTGCGTTATGCCGACGTACTGCTAATGTATGCCGAAGCTTTGAACGAGCAAGCACAAACCGCTGCCGCGCTGCCATGGATCAACCAAATACGCAAGCGGGTAGGGTTGACCGCGCTGACAGTAACCACACAAGCAGACGTACGGCTCGCTTTGGAAAAAGAACGCCGCGTAGAATTCGCATTCGAAAGCCAGCGCTGGTTCGATCTGAAAAGGACAGACAGGTTCGTACCGGTCATGACCGAAAAGGGTTACCCGGCCAAATCGTTCCAAACGCTCTATCCAGTCCCATTGCGCGAGCTTGAACTGAATAAAACGCTGACTCAGAACCCGGGATATTAATGCTGTTCAAAAACAATAAAAGATAGCAAATGAAATTCTCATACATCAAGTTGCTGATCATGACGGCAATATTTCCCATGGCAAATATATGCGACAGCCTGGCTCAAATGTCAGACTTAAAAGCAGGCAATGGCGTCGTGAAAATTGCCTCTAGCAGGATCATCCATCGTTTTTTTGACACCTCCCCCATTAGCCCATCCGGGAAATACATGGCGCTGTTCCGCATGCCTTATGAGGATCATACGCCAGCCCCTGGAGATGCTGGTGAGGTGGTGCTGGTTGACCTTCAATCCGGCGTTGAGCGCGTTGTGACTACCTCGCGGGGTTGGGAAATGCAGTTGGGAGCCCAGGTGCAATGGGGCGCGAGCGATCAGGAATTGTATTTCAATGATGTTGATATAAGCAGCTGGAAAGCGTTCGCCGTCAAACTGAATCCGCTCACAGGAGTGTCCCGGCGGCTGGACGGAACGGTATTCATGGTCTCCCGCGACGGGAAAAAGCTGGCCAGTCACAATCTGATCAAATCCAGGTACGCGCAGATCGGATATGGGGTGATTATTCCAAAAGAGCTAGCCGCCCGAAATGTCGGAATTCCAAATGATGACGGGGTTTTCATCACCGATACAGACTCGGGTAAGTCAAAACTGCTGGTTTCGATCCAGGATATTTATGACAGGTCGGTTCCTTCCATAGCCATTTCCAATCCGCAAGACTTCGAATATTATTGTTTTCAAGTTAAATGGAACCCCCAGGGAACGCGGCTGTTGACCACAGTTCAATGGTCGCCGGTAGGAGGCGGAGCCAGGAAGAGAGCGGTGATCACTATGAAAGCCGACGGCTCGGACTTGAAAACCGCCGTTACACCCGATCAATGGGCAAAAGGCGGGCATCATGTAAACTGGATGCCGGACGGCGATCATATCTCAATGAACCTCGAACTCGGTGGTAAGCCTGGCTTGGAACTGATCACTGCCCGCTACGACGGCACCGACTTAAAAACGGTCTTTCAGCCGGGTTCGGGTCACCCTTCCTATCACCCGAAAGGCTTGCCACTCATCGTCACGGATGCCTACCCGGGCGAAATGGTAACCGCCGGCGACGGAACGGTGCCCATTCGTCTGCTCAACACAGAAACGGGCATCGAAGAGAAACTGGCCGGTATTTTTCTTTCCAAAGCGGAGGGCGAGTTCCGTATCGACGCGCATCCGGCTTGGGACAATACCGGGAAATATGTCGTTTTTAATGGTTTATCGGATGGCACCAGAAGCGTTTTTATGGCCTCCGTCGACGGTAGCGAACCAACGCCATTGTACCCATGGAAAGTTATTGGGCAACTTAAAACGCGGGATGCGAAACAGATCGGGAAAAGTAGCTGGTCTATCGGCGGAGAGACGCTCGACCGGGATTATACCGATTATCAATCTTATAAAACCTACCTCGGCCCACTGGGCGCGAAGCGTATACGATTGCAGGGAGGTTGGTCCAAGTGTGAGAAGATCAAAGGAGTTTATGATTTTAAATGGCTGGACGCCGTGATCCCGGATGCGGCATCGCGCGGGGTCTTTCCGTGGGTGGAGCTTTCATATGGTAATCCAATTTACGAGGGAGGAGGGGATGCCAGGTTGGCCGGGCACATTCCAACATCGCCGGAGGCATTGCAGGCGTGGGACAATTGGGTGCGCGCCATTGTAACACGCTATAAAGATCAGGTTCCTGAATGGGAAATTTGGAATGAGCCAGACCTGAACCCAACGCATACCGGTCGCGAAATCGGTGCTTTTTACCTTCGTACGGCCAGGATCGTTAAATCTGTCCAGCCAAAAGCCAAGTTGATTGCGCTTGGAATGGCGAGCGTTACACGCCTTGATTTCATGAAGGAATTTATGGACTACCTGAAAGAGAACGACAGTCTGCAATACATCGATCTGCTTACCTATCACGGCTACGCCTACAATCCAGATGAATCTTACCCAAAAATAGAAAAGCTTCGCGAGCTAGTTTGGCGTTACAAGCCCTCCATTGTTTTTATGCAGGGAGAAAACGGGGCGCCTTCAACGCCTAAGGAAGTGACGATCGGCGCCTTGCGTGATCAGGATTGGACGGAGCTGACACAAGCCAAGTGGGACTTGCGAAGGATGCTCGGCGACCATGGCCGGGGGATCGCTACCAACCTGTTCACGATCAGCGACATTCACTATGCGGCTGGTGATCATATGGTGGGTGTCAATACCAAAGGCATTCTCAAGACCAATTCTGACAAAACCATCGAGCGACCCAAAATGGCCTATAAAGCTGCTCAGCACGTGTTTTCACTTTTTGACGATCAGTTGGAGTTGCAGCCAGGTAATCCGGAGGTCAATCAGGAAAACCTGTATGCGTTCCAATATAAAAGCAAAAAAGGAAGTAACCTGCTTACATTGTGGAGTGGCGAAGCCCGCCCAGCGGAAAATTACAACGCCCGAATGGCTGACATTACAGTTACGGGAGAATTCAAGGAGCCCGTCCTAGCAGACCTGATCTCGGGAAAGACCTATGCGGTCCCAAAAGAAAACTGGTCAGTAAAAGACGGAAAGACGACCTTTAAAAGCATAGCGGTGCCGGATTACCCGGTGGTAATTGCGGAAGCTGCATTACTCCATTAAGAAGTCAGGGGATTGACAACATGGTAACCCAACCCTGAAACGAAGCCCGCAAAAGGCGTATCAGCTGTGACGAATGCCCATGTAGAATCAGCCAGCAAACGAAATGAACAAAAATGTAACGCATCCAATGTGCGAATCGGATACTTTCTTCCTTCTGTCTTTAATAACTTTTCTGACTCATGAAGTACAAGAGAATTAAGCGGCTGGATATGAAATTGCTGAATCGAAATTTCAAATCCGTTTATTGCACTTTGAATTTGGATAGCGCTAAGTTCGCCGGTACGAAAGCGGCGAAAAAGGGCACTATAGAATTCTGTTTTGAGCAGTTCACTAAGCCAGACGTGATTTTCGGTCGAGCCGATAAGTTGGTCAACTTTATCCGAACCCGCTTCTGGAAGATAATATTTAACCAATGCCGAAGTATCAAAGAAAAGATTCATATCCTTTCTTCCCGGGAAACAAGAATGTCATTTGAGAGGCCATTTTTCAGAACAGCTAAGGCTTCTCTTACTTGCAAATGCGCCTTGTTCGTTCCCGAAGGCAGTTGTGGGCGACCTTTTAATAATTCGATGTAGCCATATATTAACATGAGCTCCTCGATCGAAAGGGTATCTATTTGATTAATAACCTGTTCCTTCAACATAAGTGTAGTGTAGTTTAAACGCAACTTATTAAAGTTACTAAGAAATAACAAATTGACGAATCGCAGGTCAATTTAAAATATTAAGTATTTAAATGGTCCTTAACCAACTAACATGAACAAACTCCATACCCTGGACTACATCACCATCATCATTTACATGGTTTTAATGTCGGGGATAGGCATTTTTCTGGGGAGGTACGTCAAGAATATCGGCGATTACTTCAAGGGCGGAAGCGGCATTTCGTGGCTCGCTGGCGGGATCAGCAATTTCATGACGAAATTCAGTTCGTTCGTTTTTGTCGCCTATGCCGGGATAGCGTATTCTGATGGTTTGGTAGCTATCACGCTCATTTGGAGCACGATATTTCCTTCTATACTGGCAGTTTTCGTCTATGCCAAACTTTGGAAAAGAGCCGGGATTATCAGTCCGGTGGAGTATCTGGAAACGCGTTTCAATGCACCGATCCGTCAGATATTCTCATGGAGTGGCGTGTTGCTGAAAGTGCTCGATGATATGCTCAAACTTTATTCGATCGGTATATTTGTGACCGCAGCTTCCGGAATACCCTTTGAGACTGCCGTCATTTTCTGCGGGCTTGTGGTGGCCATTTACACCGTGATCGGCGGCTTTTGGGCGGTAATTGTAACGGATGTCGTCCAGTTTGTGATTTTGTTCTTTTCAACATTGATACTGGTGCCGCTTGCATATCATGCAGCCGGAGGGATAGCACATATGCAGGAAGTCATCCCGGATAATATGCAGTTCTTGAATGGGAAAAAAGGAACGCCGTTCTTCGTCTTCGTCTATTACATTCTGATCATCATCAAATACAACGGCAACTGGACATTCATTCAAAGGTTTTATAGTGCCAAAACAGAGGAGGACGGGAAAAAGATCGGTTGGCTTTCCGCAGGGCTCTTTTTGGTTTTCCCGGTCATATTCCTGTTCCCGGCCGTAGCGGCGAGGGTCATTCTGCCAGAGCTGGAAAACCCTGAGATGGCCTATGTGGCTCTTTGCCTCAAATTATTACCGGAAGGGATTATGGGCCTCATGCTTTCGGCAATGTTTGCTGCCACAATGTCCGTACTTAGTGCCGAGTACAATGTCACGGCAAGTGTTCTTACCCGCGACATTTATCAGCGGCTTTTTCGCAAGCATGCCAGTCCTAAGGAAACACTTTGGGTTGCCCGCTTGATGACATTAGCGGTAGGTCTGGTCGTTACGTTTGGCGCGCTTTACGTCGGCCAGTTTGGAGGCGCATTTAAGGCCAACCAGTATCTGACGGGCATTTTTTCTATTCCAATGATTATACCCGTAATCATGGGGATCGTTTTCTGGCGGCCGCAACCCTGGGGTGCCATTGCAACTTTGGTGATCGGCATTGCTACCGGGATTGCTCTGAACCTCAATACCCAGATCAGTTGGGAAATGGCCACCTTTATCGAGATTGTCGTCTGCATTACCGTCTTTCTCGGGTCTGGTTTGGTACTTTCCAGAGACCGCGAGTACAATGTCAGGGTAGTCGAGTTCTTTAAAAAACTGGCTAAACCTGCGCCGAAAGTGAGTGATGTCGACGAGTCCCCGGTCATGACCGGACTAATGATGTTGTATGCCTTTGCGTTTTTGGTGACAGGGACCATGTTTATTTTCATGGGTGTTCCCTCGGCCGGTAACCTCAGTGGCCGTTTGGCAATTGGCTCAGGAATAATCTGTCTGGGTGCGGCAGCCGTTTTCTATCGACGTGGCAGCGGTAAAAGTGTAAGGTAAGGGCTTGTCTTTATTGTTTTTAAATTCGATTTGATGAAATACTTTAAAATTATTAGTGCCTTCTTCCTGGTTAGCATCTGTACGCAAGCTAACATGCTGCGTGCACAGAATCAGCCAGTTGGCGCACAAATTTCGTTCAAAAAGATCGGAGAGGTAAAGGCAAAAAGCACCAACGAGATCATTAGTTCCAATTGGATACTGGGTTGTGAAACGCTCGACCGGGACATGGCCGATTATGAGCAGTATAAGGAATACATTGCCCCACTGGGCATTAAAAGGCTCCGGATGCAGGCCGGATGGGCCAAAACAGAACGGGTGAAAGGCCAATACGACTGGGCGTGGCTGGATAAAATCATCGACGATGCTGCCAGTCGTGGTTTTCAGCCCTGGCTCGAAACGTCTTACGGCAATCCGGTGTACGCCGGAGGTGGAGGTATCAATTTGAGCGCAGGTATTCCCAGCTCAGAAGAAGCATTGAAAGCCTGGGACAAATGGGTTGCCGCATTGGTGACGCGTTACAAAGGCAAAGTGCGGGATTGGGAAGTCTGGAACGAGCCGAACTTTGGCGACAATGAAATCAATGCACCCGAAAAAGTCGCAGACCTGAACATCCGGACGGCCGAAATCATTAAAAGGATACAGCCCGGGGCGCGCATTTCGGGCCTGGCGATGGGGCACATTGACCTGAGGTACGCGGATGCTTTTTTTAAATATATTCATGTAAAAGGCAAAATGGGCCTTTTTGACAACATGACGTACCACGACTATGTCTACAATCCTGACTCCAATTACGGGCATGTTGCCGAATTAAGACGAGTACTTGACAAATACGCTCCACTAGTGAAATTACGGCAGGGCGAAAATGGCTCGCCGTCATTCTCCGGCGGCGGGCGTGGAGCATTGGGCGATTACGACTGGACTGAACTGTCGCAGGCCAAATGGAATACCCGAAGAATGCTTGGTGACCTGGGCCACGATATCGAATCGAGCATTCTGGGTATCATCGATATGAATTATGCGGTCACAGCCGGGCCTATCAAGAAATTGAATGTAAAGGGATTGATCGAATCTGATTCGTCCAAAAGAGCCATTCGGCCTAAAATGGCTTACTATGCTATGCAGCATATCGCTGCCATTTTTGACGATACGCTGATCCGCCTTAAAAACCTGAACCAGACTTTCAACAGCAATGCCAAAACGGCTGCCGACGAGATTAAATTCTCTAAAAGTACGGACAGGAGTATTTCTGTTTACGGATATGAACATGCGACAACCCGTAAGCAGCTTTTTACAATCTGGTCGGACGAGGCCATTCCGGCGAACACCAATGGATTAAGAAACATCACGTTTACATTCTTGACTGCGCAGATCACCCAGCCGGTTTATGTGGACATCATTACGGGCAGCATTTACGAAATACCACAATCGCAATGGAAAAAGGACGGAAATAAGTTGACATTCATGAATATACCTGTTTACGACGCACCGATCCTGATCGCTGACGCATCATTGGTCCACATCAAGTAAAAAGTATGTTTAAGCCAGACTCGCTATTAACCAATTCCACCGGAAAGGTGCTTTTTTACGAAGTGGCTTCCAGGCTGCCCATTATCGATTTTCATAACCATGTTGATCCCAAGCCACTTGCGACCAATCAGCGCGCTGACAATATCTATCAGCTGTGGGTACAAAATGATCCCTATAAGCACCGGGCAATGCGCATTTACGGCATTCCGGAGGCGCTGATTACCGGAAAGGAGGCAACCGATTATGAGAAGTTCCTGGCTTGGGCCGAATGTTTGACGCATACTGTGGGTAACCCGCTTTTTCACTGGTCATGCATGGAATTGCAGCAGGTCTTTGGCATTTACCAGCTTTTGAACACCTCCAATGCTCGCCACATATGGGACGCCAGTCAGGAGCTCCTGGCAACAGACAAGTTCAGGGCGCTAGACATTCTTAAAGGTTTCAACGTAGAGTTGCTATGTACATCGGATGATCTGCTCGATAGTCTGGAACACCATCAGGCTCTGGCACATACGGAGACAGGCGTGACCTGCTTACCCTCGCTTCGTGGCGATAGCATTGTTTCGTTCCAGCCAGATTGGATGGGCCAGTTAGCGATCCAGACAGGCATTAAAATCAATAACCTGGAATCATACAAAGAAGCAGTTGTCAACCGACTTGATTTTTTCGACCAGGCAGGCTGTCTGCTCTCGGATCATTCCCTTGATGCCGGGTTCAATTTCATTTCAACCAGCGAGTCAGAGGCAAGTCTGCTATTCATGCAACTCATCCAAGATGGGGTACTCGCCTTAGCGGATTTGGTAAGGTTGCAATCCCATATGCTTGTCTTTTTGGGGCAGCAATACGCAGCCAGGGACTGGAAAATGCAGCTGCACATTGGTGCCAACCGTTTTACAAGTACCCGGTTGCGCAACCGGCTCGGACCCGCTGGCGGCTATGCTAGTATCGGAAATACGGTCAATGTGCACGCGATCAGTCGTTTTCTGGATGAGCTGGATACGGTTGAGCTTTTACCAAAGACAATCCTTTACACCCTGAACCCGGCTGATAATGCGGTTTTCGCCTCTCTCACCGGTTCTTTCTCGCAGGATCATGTCCGGGGGAAAGTTCAGTTCGGCCCGGCATGGTGGTACAATGACCATCAGGAAGGTATAACCCAGCAATTGATTGCACTGAGCAGCTATGGGCTGCTGAGCACCAGTATCGGCTTTACGACTGATTCGCGCAGCATCCTGTCATTTGTCCGGCATGACTATTACCGGCGCATCCTGTGCAACCTGATCGGGGCATGGTCAGAGGAGGGTAAACTGCCCGATGACCGGGCCGTTTTAGAGCAGCTTGTCGCCAATATCAGTTACCATAACATTCAAAATTGGATCAAAAAATAAGCGCATGGAAATTCAAAAAATAGCAGTGGTTACCGGGGCAGGAGGGACACTTTGTTCCGAAATGGCGAAAGACCTCGCGCGGCAGGGCTATCACGTCGCTTTACTGGGACGGAACCTGGATAAGCTACAAATTGTGGAAAAGCAGATTGGGGCTGCGGGAGGAGTGGCCATTTCAGTGCCCACCGATGTGGCGAATGAGGAGTCTGTACGGGCAGCAAAAGAGGTTATCCAACGAGAGCTGGGGATCTGTTCGGTATTGATCAACGGCGCAGGCGGAAATCAAATGGAAGCATTGACCAACACCACTGAATTTGATGAGCGTGAGCTGCTCGATGACGGTTCCGTGAAGGGCTTCTTTAATCTGAATATGGACGTTTTTCAAAGCGTGATCGATGTGAACACCATGGGCACGGTGCTGCCCAGCTTTGTTTTCGGTAAAGAAATGGCAAGGCATAAGCGGGGCGTGATCATCAACATTGCTTCCATGAACAGCTTCCGTCCGTTGACCAAAGTAGGGGCTTACGGCATTGCCAAGGCTGGTATTGCCAATTTTTCGCAATGGTTGGCGGCCTACCTGGCGCCCGCAGGTATTCGCGTCAATGCGATCGCGCCCGGATTTTTCCTGAATGATCGCAGCCGGAAAATAATGTTCAATGAAGATGGTTCCAAAACGGCCCGTGCGGAAAGCGTGCTGGGCCACACGCCTCAGAAACGTTTTGGCGAGGCGGCCGAACTGCTTGGTTGCATGAACTGGCTGATCAATGATGACGCAGCTGGATTTGTTACCGGGATCATCGTTCCGGTCGACGGTGGGTTTTTGTCCAATGCGGGAGTTTAAAAGATTGATAAAATTGTAAACGATATGAATATGAACATTGAAAATCACACAAATACAAGTATGTCGGGTTCTGAGCAGTACCGGAAAGAGGTAGGAATGATGAACCTGGAACGGTTTATTGCGGAGCGGGAAACGGTTTCGACCAAGCCATTCCCGATTCCGGATAACGAATTGCTGGATCGGTTTGAGCAGCTCTACACAGGCGCAGTCAATGATGTTTTACGTGAATTCTGTCTGCTGCACCAGGCCTTGCCGAACCGGATTGTGCCACTCAGGGAATATCGGACGGTGGCTGGCCTGGCTTTTACCGTTAAAAGTGCGCCGAATGCTAAAATCACCGGAGAAATGGAATTCCGTACCCAAATGCTCGATGCCATGCATGAGAATGCATTTGTCATCTGGGATTCGAGCAAGGACGAGCAGGCGACGATGTGGGGTGGCGTGATGACCGCTACGGCCAAGCAGAAAGGCATCAAGGCGGCTTGCCTGGACGGAGGCATACGCGACACGCACCAGATCCTCGAAGCTGATTTTCCCGTTTTTTATAAATATCGGATCTCAAACGGCAGCCTGGGGCGTTGTCTGATCACCCATTTTCAGACAGTGATCCAGATCGACAATGTGACCATTAAACCAGGAGATGTTGTGTTGGGAGACATTGACGGCGTGCTGATCGTTCCACGGGACATTGCATACGAGGTTTTACTTCGCGCAGAAGAGATCCGTGAAAACGAAAAACAGATTTTCGGCTGGGTTCACAGCGGAGAATCAATTCAGACCATTACGGAGCGGGGAGGATACTTTTAATATGATTCTTTCTTTTTTGTTTTTTGGAAATACGCCGGATGAAAAATGGCAGCTTTGCCGGCAAATGGGCATTGAGCATGCCATCGCTAAGCTCGCTCCTGAACTTACCGGCGATATTGCGATTGATAACTACGAGTCACTTGCACGCTCAAAAGCTATTTTTGAATCCAATGGGTTCAAATTGACCGGAGTGGAAGGGGATCAGTTCGATATGAGCCGCATTAAGCTCGGGTTGGATGGCCGCCAGGGAGACATTGAGCGCTACTGCCGGATGCTCGAAAACATGGGAAAGCTCGGCATCGGCTTGTTATGCTACAATTTTATGGCCACGGGCTGGTACCGGACAGATATTGATTTGCCGGAAAGAGGCGGAGCGGTCGTAAGCGGGTTTTCAATGAAAAAAGCAAAGACTGAGCCAGTCTCCTCACATGGGACATTCAGCGAAAGCCAGATCTGGGAGAACTACCATTGGTTTATCGAGCAGATAATGCCCGTTGCAGAAGCCAATGGTGTAAAAATGGCACTGCATCCCGACGATCCGCCGATAAGCCCGTTGCATGGCATCAGCAGGATACTTACTTCCGCAGATGCAATCCGGAAAGCCCTTTCGTTCTCAGATAGCAGCTCCCATGGCCTTACCTTCTGCCAGGGCACCTATACCACTATGAATGAGGATGTGTTCGGGCTGATCCATGAATTTGGGAGGCAGAAAAAGATCTTTTTCGTACATATTCGTGATGTGAGAGGCACGCCGGAAGATTTTCGCGAAACCTTTCACGACAACGGTCCGACGGATATGTTTAAAATGATGAAAGCTTATCGGGAAATTGAATTTGAAGGGCCGCTCCGCTCGGATCATGTACCGACTATGGCCGGGGAAAGCAATGATCATTTTGGTTATGAAATGAAAGGGAATCTGTTTGGGATTGGCTACATCAAAGGGCTCATGGACGCACTTTGACGTCTGGGAAGCAAAAAAAAGCTGGATTATTTTCCCGAAAAAATGGACTAATTTATCGCGGCCTGCTCATTCATACTAAAAGAGAATACTGTTTCAATCAGGCCGAAAACAGGCTCCGGTCTGTGAAAAGCGGCATCTGAAGCTGCAAAGGCAGTAATCGACGCCGATGCGCTTCCAAATCTGGGGAATTACAAATCGCTTTTTAATACCTTCAACAACAACGAAATTATTTTTACCAGACGCAACGGCGCCAGCAACCAGTTTGAAAAGAACAAATCCCCGATCGGCTTCAACCTCGGGCTCAGCGGCAATACGCCTTCACAGGACCTGGTAGACGCATACGAAGTGAAGGTCAATGCGACTACGGCTGTGAAGTTTAACTGGAATGATCCGGCAATGGCTGCTAACCCCTATGCGAACCGCGATCCGCGTCTTGCTATGTCTATCATTACCAATAACAGCACATTCGGCACGCCGCAGCGGAAAGTGCGGCTCTGGGCGGGCGGTTTGGACGCAAGGCCAATTATCGATGCTTCCAAAACGGGCTACTATCTGCGAAAATACCAGATCGAAAGCCTTAACCTGCTCAATAACAATACCGGCGTGCACAGCTGGATTATCATCCGCTACCCTGAGATCTACCTGAATTAGGCAGAAGCGCTCAACGAATGGCAACGACAGCACTTTTACTTATATACCTACCAAAGTAGAAGATCGGGTCTTTACACCCAAAATGTATCTCTATCCCATTCCGCAGGGGGAGATCAGTATTTCAGGTGCTTTGGTACAGAATCCTTTATGGTAGGATGATCCTGGGATGATGACGGAATAGTCGCAGCTATGAACAGAGAAGAGGCAAATAAACTGTAAATTGTTCATTGAAATCGACTTTTAACCACTCGGCGCATGAACCTTTCTAGTAATACGATATTGATCACAGGCGGTGCCTCCGGGATTGGGCTTGAACTGGCCGAAGCATTTTTAAAAGAGGGGAACGAGGTGATCATTTGCGGCAGAAGGGAAAGTTTGTTGCAAGATGTAAAAACGAAATATCCTCAGTTGCACATCAAGCAAGTGGATTTGTCCGTGTCGGATGAGCGTAAGAGCTTCGCGCAATGGCTGATCCGGGATTTTCCGAAGTTAAACATCCTGGTAAACAACGCCGGTATCCAACGGGAATTCCGGGTTGACCAGGACAATTTGGCGGAGGTGTTTGAAAATGAAAATGAGATCGAGACTAACTTCACTGCGCCAGTTCATCTCACATTTTTGCTATTACCACACTTAATGAGTCAGGCCGATGCGGCGATTGTAAACATTTCCTCCGGTTTGGGTTTGGTACCGCTGGCGATCATGCCTGTTTACAGCGCGACAAAGGCGGCCATGATTTCATTTACAAAATCTCTCCGGCACCAGTTGCAGAATAGCCGGGTGAAAGTGTTCGATGTGGTTCCCCCGATTGTAGACACCGATCTGGATAAAGGGGCGCGGGACCGGCGAGGGCAAACCAATAAAGGTATTCAGCCTGCGCAGGTTGTCAAAGAGACATTAAAGGCCATGAAGGCTGATCAGCTCGATGTTGCTGTGGGGATGGTGAAAATGTTAAAGATTGGTTCCAGGATTACCCCGTCCGGCTTTTTTGCAATCATGAATAAAAAGGCCCGATGAGTTCCGCCGGGCGGTAAGAGTTTATTGGGACGATTTTAAGCTTTGGAAAAATAAACAACCATAAATGACGATGAAGAATTTTACCGCTTGCATGCTATTAGCCATGTTTTTTTTCAAAACAGCATTTGCAGCCAATTACTATGTTTCACCGAATGGCAATGATCAAAACAATGGTAAATCCGAGGCCAAGGCATTTCGTACCATTCAGAAAGGAGCTGATATTGCCGAGGGCGGCGACACGGTTTTTGTCATGAACGGGACATACCATTCCACTTCCGGAGCCATATTGAACGTAAAGAAGTCCGGAAAGGCCGGTGCTTACATTACATTCAAGGCGCTGAAAGGGCATAAGCCCAAAATTACGGCTTCCGGAAACGTCTGGAATGCAGTGGCTATCAACAGTTCTTACATTGTGCTGGAAGGGCTGGAACTGGCGGGCAACAATGCCAATCTTACCTACGAAGGCGCGATGGCCGTTTACAACGAGCATATCAATGGAGGAAAAAACTACCCCTATTATGCCGGGTATAATACCAACGCGATCACAATTGGCGGCCCCAAAAAAGAATCCAGATTTCCGCATCACGTCGCGATCCGGCATTGTACCGCGCACGATTTTCCCGGCGGCGGCATTAACGCCATTCAGGCAGACTATGTCATGATCGAAAACAATGTGGTTTTCAACAATGCCTGGTACATGATGTATGCAGGCAGCGGGATCAGCATTCTGACACCGTATAACAGTGATAGAATTGCTACCTACAAAAACTTTATTCGCAACAACATTGTCAGCAACAATAAAACCACTGTTCCCTGGGTCCAGCTAAAAAGGCTGAGCGACGGGAATGGGATCATTATTGATGTAAACCAGCACGCTTACAGTAATCAGGATGCACCTGCACCAACTGCCGAGGAGGCTTATACAGGCCGGACATTGGTTGAAAACAATGTCAGTTTCAATAACGGCGGGTCGGGAATTCATTCGTTCAAGGCCGACCATGTGGATATCATTAATAACACGGCCTATCACAATGGTACGGTGATGAATTACCCGGATATTTTCACCAACCAGTGCCACGACGTAAAGATCATCAACAACATTATGTATGCGCGGGAGGGCGGTCAGTGCAATTCTATGCCGAAAAATCCGACGGAGATTTATGCTAATAACATTTATTTCAATGGCAAAGTGGGTTTTAAGGGTGAAGGCGACATCGAGGCCGATCCACAATTCGTCCGTCCGTCGACAGATTATGCGAATGCAGATTTTAAGGTAAAAAAAGGCAGTCCGGCTATCGATCAGGGAAATCAGGTTAAAGGTCTTTACAGTCAGAGAGATATCCTGGGTAATAGCCGGCCAAAGGGAGCGGCACCAGATCGCGGCGCTTACGAATGTATGGATTGACAATAATTAATTAGAAGTATGAAAATCAGGATCCTTTTTTGCGGGCTTTTGGTGATGCTGGCGTCGCTGCAAATCAGCGCCCAGCAATATAATATCACTGACTTCGGTGCCAAAACGGACAGTACATTTCTCAATACCCAGGCTATTCAGTCCGCTATTGACCGGTGTTTTGCCGGGGGCGGTGGAGAGGTAGTGGTGCCAGCCGGTCGCTATTTTACCGGCACCATTTTCCTCAAATCCAATGTATACCTGAACCTGATGCCAGGGGCTGTGCTACAAGGAAGTTATGATCCGGCAGACTACCCTGACCATTCGATCCTGGCCGCGAAAAAGTTTGGCACCATCACCCACAATGGGCTGTATGTGGAAAGCATGAAGGCGATTGTTATCGCGAACGGTGCGGCGCATACCGGCATTTATGGAATGGGAGCCATACGGGGTGCTGGCGATGGAAAGGCATTTCAATTGGGGCTGAATAAAGATGGCAGGCCGAAAAATCTGTTTTTTATCAGCTGTACCGATGTTCTGCTCAAAGGCATTCAGGTACTCAATTCGGCACAAGTTACCATTTCTATTTCTGGTTGTGAGCGAGTCAATGTCGATGGCATTTACCTTCGAAGCATGTCCAATTGGAACTGCGATGGTTTGGATATGGACGCAAAGGATGTTACAATCTCTAATTGCACCATTGATGCCGAGGATGACGCGCTTTGTTTTAAAAGTGAGTATCTGGACAAATTCTGCGAAAATATCACGGTCACCAACTGCATACTCTCATCACTGTGCAACGGAATTAAGTTTGGTACCGGCTCGCGGACAGGCTTTCGCAACATCACAGTAAACAATTGCATCGTAAAAAAAGCCTCGTTCAATGGGTACCGTCACTGGAAAATGACGCCGGATCTGGTGGATCATCCCGACGAGCAGAGTGTGAATACGGGCATTGTCATTCTGGGTGTGGACGGGGGAGTTGTTGAAAACATTAATATCTCGAATGTTGTCATGTCAGACGTGCTTAGTCCGATCTTCATCCGCGTTGGGGGACGGTTTATGAATCCTGATAAAAAGCCTTCCGTCATGCGGCACATCAACATACAGAATATCCATGCAGAAAGCAGGAGCGTCATTCCATCTATCATTGCCGGTTTGGAAGGCAGCCCTGTGGAGGATATCCGTCTTTCCGATATTCAGGTTAAAGTCCGGATCGCTGTAAATGCCGACCTTCTCAAAACTTTTCCGTCACAAATAAAGGAAGACGTGAAAGGCTACCCGGAAAACCGTCTGACATTTGGTACCAGGTTGCCTGCGAGTGGGTTTTATATCAGGAATGCAAAAGGAATCACCCTATCCAATGTATCGGTGACACTTCCTGATGATGAGGCGCGGCCAACTTTTGTAATGGATCACGTACAAGGTATTGAATTGAAAAACGTAGAAGTAAATGGCCGAAAATTAAATGGCGATAAAAAAGATGTTTCCCAGTCTGGAAGCTTAAATGTAAATATTGAGAAGTAAACATGTTAAAATATAAGCCGCTTTTTCTTTCCTTATTTTTTTCTTTTTTCCTGATCACCGCGGGCTGGTCGCAGGTGAGCAAGTCCCAGGGGCTCACCACAAGACATTACCAGCTGATCGAAGCACCCACTGGCCCCGAGAAATGGGATGCCTGGCGAAATGAGCTCAGAGCCTGGAAGGATTCCACGCTGCGGCATTTGAACTACAAGGACGAAAATTACCGCAACCCTGACTTCAAATGGGCTTCCAATGCGTATTCAACCTTCTTTTTGATGGCCAATGAAAAGACTCTTTACGATCGGAACGGGAATTTCGACATTCGGGCTTGTCTGCGAAAGTATGAAGATGAATACGGCGGCGTGGACGTAGTGGTGCTGTGGCCGACTTATCCCCAGCTGGGTTTCGACGACCGAACACAATTCGACTTCTACCGGAATTTGCCCGGCGGAATCAATGGTTTGAAAAAACTTTCCGCGGAGCTGCATGCGATGGGCAAAAAGCTAATGATCGCCTACAATCCCTGGGACAACATTGCCAGAAAGCAGGGGATCCGGGATGAGGACGAACTGCTAAAAATGGTGAAGGAAGTAGGCGCTGACGGTGTGTACCTGGATACGATTTCGATTGTAGACGGTTTTTTTGATGATTTACAAAAAGCTAAAAAAGGTGCCATATTCCAGTCTGAGATTCCTATCAACCCCGAAGCATTGAACCTGGTACACCAGTCGTGGCTGGAAGTGGGTTGGAATGAAAAATACAAAAACCTGGAATTTGGCGAAGTGCCGCACCTGGTACGGAACCGCTGGCTGGAACAAAAACACATGATATACCGGCTATCACGGTTCAGTCATGAACAATCAACACTCATTCAAAATGCATGGGTCAATGGCTGCGGACTCGTGATCTGGGAGAATGTGTTTGGGACGGTAAACCCATTGAACCCGCGTGACAAGTACTATTACAAAGCTATACTGCCCGTCCTGCGTCAATACACTCCTTTTTTTACAGAAGGCGAATGGACACCGCTTTTTCCAATCAAGTTAAACCGCGTATTTGCTTCTGAGTGGAAGCTGGGGACTAAAACACTTTGGACGGTCATCAACCGGCAGGAGCAGGGGACGGTCGGGAAGCTTTTTGAGCAGGAGTATGTGAAAGGAATGCGGTATTTCGATCTCATTAGCGGAGCTGAAATATTGACCACCCTGGAAGAAGGAAAAGTCAGTATCTACGCAGATTTCAAGCCCAAAGCCATAGCCGGAATACTGGGTATTCCTGAGGACGAATGCTCTCCGGAATTCTACGCGTTCCTGAAAAAACAAGCTGTCGAGTTTGAGAAGGCAGATTTCAGTACAGCATTTGCGCTTCCAGCGCATACACTCAAACCAGTCAATGCGACTGAGAAATACAAAGTAAGCCTGATCCCGAAGGAAATGTCCCGTATTCCTGTATCTGCGGATTCTGTCAATATGACTTTTGCCTTTCGCCAGCGGGAATGTGGCTTTTACCCGATCGGTAATTATGTGGATTATTCGTACAGCCAAACCCGGAATGAGATCACGACCGGGAAAGTATCTCTTAGATTGCAGCCGTTTGCAATGGACAAAAAGCTGGTAACCAATGCGCAGTTTGCTATTTTCCTGAAAGCATCCGGCTACAAACCCGAGCATCCGGAAAATTTCCTCAAACATTGGAAAGATGGCAAGCCTTCCAAAGGACTGGAGAATCATCCGGTAACATATGTTGATCTCCACGACGCGCGCGCTTATGCCAAATGGGCAAAGAAGCGACTACCCACCGAAGCCGAGTGGCAATGGGCTGCGCAGAATGGGCAGGAGGCAACGGCTTATCCCTGGGGGAACGCGTTGGACTCAACCTTGGTCAATACAGGACAATGGTCGGCTACAACGCCAGTTACGCAATTCGAAAAAGGCAAAACAAAAACAGGCCTTTACGACATGAGCGGGAACGTGTGGCAAATGACCGAAAGCGAACGTACCGACGGATATAACGATTATTGTATTTTGCGGGGCGGCGCCTGGTATATCAACCGGGCTTCCGAGTGGTATGCCGATCAGGGCGCTCAGAAAACCAATTTCGGCGCGAAGTACCTGCTCACCTGGCCGGGACTGGACCGTTGTGCAACCGTCGGATTTCGTTGCGTGGCGGACATGGAATAGTAACTTAAAAAGCAAAATGAAAAAGACATTCTTTATGCTATTGGTATCGACTTTGACCATCTGCCGGGGTTATGGACAGCAGGTGCTGATTGTGGCGGACGAAATTCCAGCCATGGAAGTACTCGCCGGGGCATTGAAAGATTATGAAAATCTGGACAGTAAAATCGTGGTGCAGTCTGAAATGCCAGCCTCGCTTACTGGCTTTCGTGCGGTTGTGATTTATATTCACAAAGACCTTGACCCGGACGCCGAGAGGGCCTTTATTGACTATACTCAAAATGGCGGGCGGCTCATTTGTCTTCACCATTCGGTGAGTTCGATGAAAAGGAAAAATGCGTCATGGTTTACATTTCTTGACCTGGATCTGCCAACTGGAGAGGTGGAATCTGGCGGATATAAGTATGTCGGCGACATTGATATGATTGTCGTAAACCTTGCGCCGAAACATTTCATCACCACGAACAAAATCCGCTACGATTCAACTTTTTCCTTCACACCAGACGTACGGAAAAAGGAAGAAAAGAGAGACGGTTTCGTATTGTCCAGAACAGAAGCATTTCTGAACCACAATTTGCATGTGAACCCCGCCAGAACGATATTGCTGGGGATGATCATGCAGGACAAAAGTGGCAAAAAGTGGATGCAAAGCCGATCGGCCTGGTACATGCCTGCTGGAAAAGGCTGGATTTTTTACAGCCAGCCCGGACACGCCGTCAGCGATTTTGAAAACCAGCACTACGCCCGTATCGTGACAAATATGGTTGTTTTTGAGACTGGGAAGAGGGGGCGTTAATGGATTGTGGGAATTATAGTTTCCTAATATCTATGTCGCTGATCTTACTAACTGTTGGTTGAAGTATCTTGTTAAGATAATGTTCCTGAGCTTGTATTAATGAATTGGCTCATTGTAATGATTTTTGTATTCTGATACTCACTTACAACTAATAAATCTTCATCTCCAGTAATTATGTAATAAGCTTTTTGGTTTTTTTCATTTCGGTACGCATTGATTTCATCCTGGATCTCTTGGGAAGACATTTCTACATCAGGCAATTCTGCGTCGAGTTCTTCAAAGAGTTGATCAATCATGCGATCCTGTATTTTTTTGCAATAGATAGCCGCGCCTTTGCCGGGAAGGCCTCAAAGGTCTTTATGAATTCGGTCTGTGTCATTGCAATACCTGTTCTCATTTCCCTCAATTTTATCATACAGCAATCTAAGTTGCTAGAAAAATCATTGTCATCGAAACACAATATGATTTCCATGCTGATTGTCAGCTATTTCCCAATCAACCGCTCCAACCGCCCCATCATCTTCTTCGACATCAGCTCATTCAAATACTCAATGAAATCAAACAATCTCTCTATTCTCTGAGGTAACATAATTTGCGATGTTTATGCAGGCTGCAACGCCTTCGGTTGCCATATTGCACGAATTTTAGATGCGTCTACACGCTTCCTCGCCTGTGCAAGATCATAATTTTTCTGTACGGCTAACCAAAACTCGGCATCCGTGTTAGGGAATGCCGCACCTAAACGGATTGCCATTTCTGGCGACACCGCAGACTTTCCATTGATAATTGCAGACAGCGTTTTACGGGTTGTCCCCAATACTGCGGCAACCTGCTCAACTGTAAGTTTTTGCCCTATTTCCTCAAAAATCCCGTCAAGGGTTTCTCGAATAAGTTCGCCCGCATGGGCTGGATCAAATAAAGCCATAATAGTACCTCCTGTTTAGTGATAATCTACATCTGCAGCGTTCTCTCCAACAAAACGAAAGATAATACGCCAGTTTCCTGATACTCTGACCGAATAAAATCCTTTTAGATCGCCTCTCAGAGCAGAAAAATACTAAAATACCCACTGGCTTACGTCATTGGAATCCGCGTAGCCGCAGAGCGGCTTCCTGTTTATAGAGAAGTATATATCAAGTTTATTGCAAGGCCCCAGCGGGGCCTCCTGATTTATTTCCAATTCCAAGGAGGCCCCGATGGAGCCAAAAATTTATGATCTTTGATTTTTTTTCTATAAACAGTTAGCTCCTCCGGAGCTTTAAGCTGTTTTTTCTACTTCCCAATCAACCGCTCCAACCGCCCCATCATCTCATCTTTCTCCTTCAACATCCGCTCATACAAAGCAATCTTCTCCTCATGAAGTTGTATCATTTTGTCAATTGGATGGATTGTAGAGTTATTAAAAACAGAGGCTGGTTGAGCACAATTGTCGAAAGTATTATTTGATATTATGTTGATTGCCTGTTGTTCATCAAAATTCCTTATCGCCTCAGCAGGAATCTTCAAAATAGCAGCAACCTGCTCCAAAATATCCGAATCAATCTTTTCCCTCTGTTCGAGCAACGAGACTTTTTGCTGGTTCCAATCTTCGCCGAGCTCGAATGCGAGGTGATCTTGTTTGATCGAGAGCATTTCCCGAAATCGTTTGAGATTCCGGCCTTCGTGGATCTTTGGATTGGAGGTAGTATGTGCCATGTGGAAAGGGTGTTTGGTTAAAAAAGCAATTTATGTAAATATGTCGGGAAGTGTAGGGATAATTTACGGGGGTTTCCAGGTAAAGTACAGGCATCATTCATGGCTAATGCACGTCCGTCCCCTTGTTTTTCCTGTAATGCACCGGTGAAACGCCCATCTGTTGTTTAAACAATCTTGAAAAATAAAACGGATCGTCAATTCCGATCCGGGAGGCTACTTCATTGATGCGAAGATCGCTGAAATGGAGTAGCTGGCATGCTTTCTGGATCCTGAGATGGTTGAAATATTCAATCGGCGCATAGCCCGTATCCTGTTTGAATTTTCTTGAAAAAAAAGAGATCGAAAGATGTGCCGACTGGGCAATATTATCCAGTGTAATGGCGTGGGAAAGATTATCCTGCATAAATTTTACAGCACGATCGGTAGCATTGATCTGGGGTGTGATGTTATTGTTGTGGCTAAAATGCTCCGGCGCGATGAATGTGGACAGGTAGTAGGGCAATGACAGGTTGGCGAGCAGCAGGTTGGCGGCACTGTACCCTTTCAAAAACGTGGTCGCGATCTGTTTGAACACCACATTACGCTCATCCGAAAAACCTACCTGAACAGCCCGAAATGGTTGATTTTCCGAACCCATGATCGCATAGGCAGCATCATTTCCCTGACTTCCATTTAAATGAAACCAATAAATACTCCAAGGGTTTTTTGCATCAGCGCCATAAGAATGGGGTATTCCTGTTGGAATGACGAATAATTCACCCGCTTGCATGTTGATATTTTCGTCCTCGATCCGGATCCAGCCTTTTCCATCCGTACAGTAGAGCAGGATCACCTGCGAAATACCGGCTGGTCGCTGGTAATAGTGGTGTAATGCTTTGGGATAGAAGCCCATACGGGAAATGAACAGCGACCGGATGAGCGGAAGTTCCTCACAATTTGTAACGGCCATTTTCGGAACCTCAATGATCAATTCTCCCTCAAAACCTCTGCTTTTCCTCATCACGCTGTACGAATTTATCCAAATGGCTTACTTAAAATCAAAGGTATAATAATCCATGTTTAGAGTAAAATCGTTCAGTTGATTTTTCCCGGAATAGATGAATTTTGAATGGTAATAGTACAACTGTAAAAGATTTGAAAATCGCTGCTTATGGCCGGGAAAACCAAGCTGTTCTTATTTATATGTTATTTAATCATCTCAACAAACCTCTCCGCTCAGGACATTTACGCAAAATGGACCGCTTCTGAGCTGATCCTTAACAACGGACTTGTAAAGAGGCTGATCCAGCTGCCTGCATCTGGTGGGCATTACTTCACTTCTGAGTACAAACCCGTGGAGGGCGATTTTAAATATTTTGATAAAAAAAGCCCGGAATTTCAGTTTGAGATCAATAGTAAAGTCTACTCCGGGCTGGGTGATTGGACTTTAAAGAATATTGAGAAGATCACAGATGTAAAGTTGGGAAATGGCGCTGCGGTGACACTTTTGAGCAGTAACCATCTGGTGGAGGTTACAGTTAGCTACTTACTGTATCCCGATTTACCCGTTATCCGTAAACACCTCGCTATTAAAAATCTTTCAGACAAGGATGTCCAGCTGGAATCTGTTGATATTGAGAAGTTTAAAGTCACGCCTTACCATGCAACTACATTCAGCTGGATTTGTCACGATTACGGACGTCGTCGTTCTATTGGCCCGTATGATGGCAATATGCAGGATGCATTGGTGACTGTGCATAACAGTGACTGGCAGCAGGGGATTGTCATTGGAAATGAAGCGTCGGGTGTAGTGAAACATACCTCTGCATTTTGGGACGAACCCGTGATCCTGAGCGGTCTGACCCACAAAGATGCCCGCTATCCATTTCGCAAATACATTCGGAAGGGCGAATCCTTCGTGACGCCGCAGGTTTTTACCATGGTCTACAACAATCACAGAGACCCGGATGAGATACTGAACACCACTGTACCTGATTTCGTAAGAAAACACATGGGCATAAGGTTATGCGAACTGGCGCAGAAGCCGACGTTCGTTTACAACACCTGGATGCCTTTTCGCAAAAATATCAACGAAAAGCTGGTGATGGAGCTTGCAAAGGCAGCCGCAGATGCCGGAATGAAGGAATTCATCATCGATGACGGCTGGGCCGATAACTATGGCGACTGGCTCATTGACAAGAAAAAATTTCCCAATGGTTTGAAGCCGGTCTTTGACTATATCAAATCGCTGGGCATGAAGCCGGGGCTCTGGGTCAGCGTAGGCAGCGCATCGCCTGACAGTAAAGTCTACAAAGCGCACCCGGAGTGGTTTGTGCTGGATGAAAAGCAGCAGCCTGCCAACCTGCACGAAGATGACCTCAATATGCGGACAGCCTGCTTTGGTACGCCTTGGCGTGGATACATCAAAGATGTGTTGCTCAAACTGGCCCTGGAATACGGCCTGGAATATTTGAAACTGGATTTTACGGTCGTTACCAGCACTTACCGATTTGGTAATAAGGTAACGGGCTGTTATGCAAAGGGCCATCCGGGGCATCGCGACCATCACGAATCGCTGTATGCCAATTACGAAGAGGTATGGAAGCTTTTTGACGAGCTTCATGTGGCCAAACCGTCGCTCTTTATCGATTGTACTTTTGAAACGATGGGCGGGCTGCAGCTGATCGACTACGCCATGCTCAAACATGCCGAAGGTGATTGGCTCTCCAATTTTTACGGGCCGGGAACACACGTTGACTTGCGGGTGCGAAACATGGCATGGTGGCGTTCGCCGGCTGTGCCAGCAACGGCTTTGGTAATCGGAAATCCAGAAATGCAGGACGAGGGTTGGGCATTACACATTAAATCACTGGCAGGCGCATTGCCTATTATGTTGGGCGATCCCAGAAAACTGTCCGGCGACGACCTGAAAAAGTATCGGGGGTATGCCGATTGGCTGCAATTAATGGAAAACCGGCATCAAATCATGACCTACCGACAGGATTTGCCGGGTTTTGGCGAACCCAAAGAAGGTGCTTGGGACGGGTTTCAGCGGATTAATACAGAGTCCAAATCCGGGGGCACCATCGGCGTATTCCGGCAGGGCGGTACGGATCGGGAGCGGCAGGTGACTATCCAATATCTGGATCCCGCCAAACGATACCGGATTGTGGAGGCGCTGACTGAAAAGGACGTTGCCTCGGGAACGGGAAAAGAGCTGGCTCAATCCGGGTTCAATGTAAAGCTTGATGAATTATACGACGGAAAATTATTTGAAGTAACAGCAGAATAATCACGAAATTAAACATACAAGAACATGCCAAAGCAAACATTGACTACCGACCAGATTGAACAGTACAACATAGATGGCTATCTGATCGTCAGGGGATTTTACAATGCTGATGAAGTTGCCAAATTGTATTCCATTGCTATTGACGACAGCGCGATCAGCAAGCACGCGATCAATGTAAACGATAGCGCGGGCAAGCGCAGCAAGCTCTCGCTTTGGTACAAACCCGGCGATGATGTGTATGGATTACTGACTCGTGGCGAGACATTAGTTGCCGCTGTCGACCAGTTATTGGACAGCCAGCCAGGAAATGAGCAGCATTCGGTATGTCATTACCATTCCAAATTGATGCAGAAAGAACCCAAGGTGGGCGGGGCGTGGGAATGGCACCAGGATTATGGGTATTGGTATAAAAACGAATTCCTGCTGCCCGACCAGATGATGTCCGTAATGTTTGCAATCACTGACGCCAATGAGGAAAATGGCTGCCTGCAGGTCATTAAGGGATCTCACAAAATGGGTAGGGTGGAGCATGGCTTTTCGGGAGAACAGGTAGGTGCTTCGCAACGTTATGTGGATCTTGCATTGCAAACCATGGAGCGGGTGTATGTGGAGCTCAAAGCCGGTGATGTGCTGTTTTTTCATAGCAACATCCTGCACCGTTCCGAAGCCAACCTATCCGACAATCCACGCTGGTCAATGATATCGTGTTACAATCGATCTACAAACATTGGTTACAATGAATCCTCTTCATCGTCGGCAAGCATCACACCGATTGAGATCGTACCGGACGAAGCACTGCTCACCTGGGATACTGCTGGCTTAGTCGAGGATGGAGCAGATTTTCTGAGTAAGGAGGGGGATGTATCTTTGAAGTGAGCTACTATGGCAGTTACAATAACGACCGGGCGTGATGTGAGTACCGGCAACTACGAAATCAACAAGGGTTACGTCTACCTCATCAGTACCATTGCGGCTTTGGGTGGGTTGTTGTTTGGGTTCGATCTGGTGATCATTTCCGGTACTGTTTCATTTTTTGCCGACCATTTTCGGCTTAGTGAGCTTGAAACGGGTTGGGCGGTGGGCTGCATTAATCTTGGTGCTGCGATCGGCGCTGTGATTGGGGGTAAGCTGAGCGAAACGCTGGGGCGAAAGAAGTTGCTGATGCTTTGTGCTGTACTTTTTGCATTAACCGGTGCAGGTACTGGTTGGGCTGGTTCGTTTCCACTTTTTGTGTTTTTCAGGATGCTGAGTGGAGTGGCGGTCGGTGCAGCTGCGCTGGTTTGCCCGATGTATGTAGCCGAAATTTCGCCTTCTGCCATGCGCGGCCGGATGGTGTCGTTTTACCAACTATCCATTGTGATTGGCATTTTATTAGCCTATCTGTCTAATTATCTGCTGCTTAATACGGGTGAAAATAACTGGCGCTGGATGTTTTCTTCTCAATCCGCGCCTTCATTGTTTTTCTTTTTTGGCTTGTTTTTTGTGTCCGAAAGTCCGCGCTGGCTTATTGGGAAAGGGAGAAATACGGAAGCAGACCAGATCCTGGCGCGGATCGGAGGGGCAAACTATGCCAGGGCGGAGTCGGATCAGATTACACTCAGTTTTGCAGAAAAGTCAGTTGCAAAGGTTTCTGACCTGTTCAAAAAGGACGTCTGGCATATTGTCTTCATCGGCATTGTGATCGCCGTATGTTCCCAGGCCGTTGGGCAGAACTCGCTGTTTTCCTACGCGCCTGAACTTTTCAAAAAGGCTGGTATGGCGCAGGATTCCGCGTTTTTACAGTCCATTATCATCGGGGTCATTAATTTTATATTCACCTTCATCGCCATTGCCACGATCGACCGTGCGGGCCGGAAAAAATTGCTTCAATACGGGTCATTTTTACTTTTTATAGATGCGCTGGCACTGTCGACTGCCTTTTATTTGCAGTTACCAGGCATTTGGGTGCTGATTTTCGTCCTTGCATTCATTGCCATTTATTCCGCTACACTGGGCCCCGTTACCTGGGTGGCATTGTCGGAGATCTTTCCTAACCGGATCCGTGGCAATGCATTGGCAATGGCAACCCTGGCTTTATGGATCGCCAATTTTTTCACTACTTCCCTTTTTCCGGTGATGAACAAGTATTTTGGTTTGTCGGCAACATTTTTGATCCATGCTCTAATTTGTCTTGCTTACTTTCTATTCGTCAGGACACGGGTACCTGAAACGAAGGGGCAATCCCTGGAAGAAATAGAAAGGTTATTGAGCAGGAAATAAGTAGGGTTACGCTACGAATGAAAACGAAGTCGCTTAGGCTTCTACCAATAAAACACAAAGTATCAGGTATTACATTATGAAGGTTGCAACCCGGGCCATTGAACGACTTCATGCTTTGGGAGGAGAAACTTTTGGGGTTTCGGTAGGCAATGCTAAACGTTTGAAAACGCCTCTGGAAAGAGGCCGGGACGTGAAGCATGTCCAGGATTACCCTACCACCATGTCGGCGCCCTGGGAAATGTCGCACCGGGGACGTTTGTCACGTCGAGCGCTTCGTCGGTGTTGCTGGCAACCGTGACGGTCTTTCTTCACTGCCGGACGGAGAGTTTCTGCCCCCCCTTTTGAAATGAATTGCATTGAAACCCATTTTCAAAAATCGGTTTCAAAAAAGTACAGTGACCGCCATTTTATTATTAGCAGGACAGCCAATCTGAGCCGTCCCGCAAAAATACACAAGGACCTGGGACGCACCTGCTGCATGTCCCGAAACTGGTGTAACCGGGGCTGCCCATTACTTTAAAATTATCGGCCAGAAACGGTAATCGGATGAATGAGCCTGTTTATACCTAGTGGCTTTGGAAGATAAGCTGCCCGAAAACGTCGACTACAATGTGAATATCAAGCGGTGAAACCGATTTTGACTTGAAAAGTCCAGGATTATTGCGATTGATATTCTTTCCGGATTACGAAAACGTTGCGCATGGATGTCACGCTTTGTTTCTTGCCTTTTAAACAAACTTTATGTATCAGGCGATGAACCTTTCACGGATAATTTTACCATCTTCCCAATCTTGAATAGCGACTTGGGTTACTTTAATAGCACCATTATTAGCGTGGTCAAAATCCAGCGACCAAACCAGAAAACTACGGTTGCCCTTTATAATTTTTCCGACAGCCGTGAAGTCCCGGACTGCGGTTACTTTGGATAATAAGTCAAGCCCGATTTTTTCATTTACAGTCTTGCCTTGATGTGTTATTCCATCCAAATCTGTTTTTTCCAGGTTTTCGTGGTAAAATTTTTCAAAGGCTTCCATTGGTTTTCCTTCTGCAACCAAAGACACTAATTCGTCTAATGCTGTTGCGATTTGTTGTTCTGTCATTTTTTATTTTTATTAAATGATTTATAAATTTTCTAACAATTCATTTACGGATAGCCGATTATTACTATTTGGGTCTGAATAAGGGTTTGAATTAAAATACCTATATGAAATTTTGTCATCTTGCCCAATGATAAATGCAGAAAGCTTCACTAAGAAATCACCATTTTTCTTGTAAAATCTGGTGCCTTTTCACCAACTATTAAACCACTTTGCGCGATGGCGACAGTTGAAAATAAAATTGCTGTGAGTGCGGAAATTATGTTTCTCATTTTTATAGATTTTGTTAGTTATTAGATTAATCTTGAACCACCATCAACATGGATTACTTCGCCAGTAATAGAAGCATTTGACATTAAAAAGACTGCGGCTGAGGCAACTTCGTCAGCGGAAGCTATTTTTTTAAAAGGTAGTCTTTCAGCTACATTTGCTAATATTCCGATTTTATTTTCTCCCATAATACCATCCCACATGGGTGTATCTGTATTGCCAGGTGCAACGGCATTAAAACGAATCGTTGGAAATTCCATAACCAATACTTTTGCTAATTGCTCCGCAGAAGCCGTAGCTAAGCCAGAAACCCAGGCCCCTGTGATCGGTCTATCGGTAGAAACACCACCGGTAAAAGTGATAGAGCCAGCAGATTGGCAACAGACAACCCAATGCCCGAACTGCCACCAACGATAATGATGGTTTTGTCCTTCAAATTTTTCGTTATCATTTTTTTGCTTTTTGATTACTAGGAAACAAAGGTAGAAGCCAATATATTTACTGCCTAAAAAGGAAGTACATACAATTTGGTAAGTATAAAATGAGAAAGACAAATTCAACCAATCACGTCAACGAAAAGGCAATCACGATTAACTGCCCTATTACTTCTACCATGCTTGCCATTGGTGGACGATGGAAAATAGTTATCCTTTGGCAGCTTAAAAATGGGTCGTTGCGGTACAATGAAATCAGGAAGGCAATTCCTAATATTTCCGAGAAGATGCTTATCCAGCAATTAAAAGAATTGATGCAAAGCAAGTGGGTGGATAAAAAAGATTATAACGAAATCCCGCCACGGACGGAATACAGTTTGACACAAATTGGGAAATCTTTTATGCCAATTTTAGAAAATATTTACAATTGGGGAATTGCAAACAATATTACAGCACCCAGACAAGAAGACGGGAGCTAAAAACGGTATTTCTGCAATTTGGGCTGGACGTTGTAGCAATCAGCAGCAGTGTATATCAGAGCTACAACTATGATATTTCATTGAATTTATCGAGAAGCATTTTCATTCAACTGCGTTTTAATAAGCCTTTTCTCACGCTCAATCTCCGCAATCAACTCTTCCGCTGTCGGCAGATAAAGCATATATTTAGTAGCAAATAGCTGCTTGCTATCATTCAGAATGCTATACTTCACAACAGTTTTGTCTTTTTCAGTGCAAAGAATAATTCCTATTGTAGGATTGTCATCATCTTGCTTTTTCAGATCATCGAACATTCGGATATACATATCCATTTGCCCGGTGTCCTGGTGTGTAAGCTTGCCTGTTTTTAAATCGAAAAGAACAAAACATTTAAGAAGGTAATTGTAGAAAACCAGGTCAATGTAGAAATGACTTGTTTCTGTACTAATCCTGAATTGTCTTCCTACAAATGAAAATCCTTTTCCTAATTCAAGTAAGAATTGTTGCAAGTTTCCGATTAAAGCCTTTTCAATGTCTTGCTCCAATGCATTTACCGGTTCTGGAATATTCAGGAATTCGAAAACGCAGGGGTCTTTAATGAATTCATTTGCGGGAATTTTGTCAGAGTCTTGATCGTGAATCGAGACGTCTGACTTGGTTTGCGAAGAAAGTAAACGCTGATAATACAAGGAATTAATATTGCGCTCCAATGTTCGCGTGCTCCACGTTTGATTGGCACATTCTTTGAGATAATAAGCCCGTGCATCTGAGTTTTCTATTCTCATAATCAGCCGGTTGTGGCTCCACGACAATTTGCTACACACTGCGTAGCACATTACCTCATCAGGATAGGTAAGAAAAAATTGTCTGAAATTACGAATATTGGCATAGGAAAAACCCTTCCCTAATTCAGCAGTGAGTGCAATGGACAGCGTTTTCAAGATTGCCTCTCCATAGGCAGCTTTTTGCTCTCCATGCTGTTCTTCCTGCACGATCCGCTTTCCCATTTTCCAATAGGCTATTACCATTTCACTATTTACTGCACTATAAGCCTTCTGTCGGGCTAGCTGTAAAATTTGCACAACATCTTGTATCAAAGACGTTGCGGGAGTGTCAGATTCGCTCATCGGTGTTATAGTTTCAAATGATTCAGTATCGGAATGAAGATAATACCACTAACGATCCCCAATCAGCCTTTCCAACAATTTTATCTGATCATCCTTTGCTTTCAGCAGTTCTGCATTCAAACGTTTATTTTCCTCCAAAGCTTCTATCCATTTTTCGATCGGATTTACATTGTAAGTAGGCTGCAAATTCACGCCACTTGATTGGTCATGAAATTGCTGGAATGTATTTGAGATAATGTTGATTGCCTGTTGTTCATCAAAATTCCGGATTGCCTCAGCCGGTATCTTCAAAATAGCCGCAACTTGTTCCAATATGTCAGAATCGATCTTTTCTCTTTGTTCAAGTAGAGAGATTTTTTGCTGGTTCCAGTCTTCGCCGAGCTCGAAGGCGAGATGATCTTGTTTGATCGAGAGCATTTCTCTGAATCGCTTGAGATTGCGCCCTTCGTGGATCTTCGGGTTGGAGGTAGTATGCGCCATGCGGAGAGGTGTTTGGTTAAAAAGGCAATTTATGGAAATCCATCGGGAAGTTCCCGGATATTTTACGGGGATCGACATGTATGTTACCGCACTGAGATGTGTGTACCATTTGCGGAATCGTGTTTTTTCAAATAGCATTCATGCAAGGTTATGAAGCTGATTTTGACGCAAAGTCCTTTATCCAATACAATTTTTAATCAATAAGTTTATAAATATGCATAAGCAATATACTTTTGCGGTATGCCAATGCCGAAGGATATCAATCACAAGGAACTTCCTCTCGTTTCCGCCGATCTGGCAGGGGATCATTTGCTTTGGCAGGACTTCAAAAAAGGCGACAACATGGCTTTTGAGGCGATGGGTCACCCGATTTTATCCAATACTGCTCAAATATGGGATCCGCCTTGTCCGTGATCAGGATTTCGCACAGGATTGCCTGCAGGATTTTTTTATAGACCTGTGGAACCGGCGTTTGGGACTGGATGATGTTCAGGTTGTAAAGTCTTATTTGTTGCTAGCCTACCGCCGCCGGCTTTTTCGCGAACAAAAGCGCAGTACCTGGTTCAACTTCGCTACCAAACTCGATGACGAACTTGATTTTGAAAGTCAGTTTAACATTGAAACGCACCTGATAGAACACGAGACCGAGCACGAAAACCTCAATAAGCTCCGATACCACCTGGGCACGCTCACCAAAAGACAGCGCGAAGCGATTTACCTGCGCTTTAATCAGTCGATGGGTTATGATGAAATCGCGGAAATCATGTCCATCAATCACCAGTCTGCCGTAAATCTTGTTTACGAATCGCTTCGCTTACTCAGAAAAAACTGGCTTCTGGCCCTGCTAACTGGCCTTTTCATTTATTTCTAAAAATTTCTCCCTTTTTTCCAGTATTGCAACCAGCGAGTTGCCTCATTACCTATAAGACTTGGGTAAGTTTTAATTTATATATGAAAAATTACAAAGAATTTCTGGCCGAAGACTTTGTTCAGGATCCGTACTTTCGGAGCTGGGTGCTCGGTGAACTGGATCTGGTAGATTCGTTTTGGGAGAATTGGCTGATACTCAATCCCGAAAAGAATGAGTTAATAAGGCAAGCAAAAGCAATGGTGATCGCACTGCAAATGGATGATCAGCCACTTTCCTCCGAGGTCGTCGACGCTGGTCTTGAACGGATATTTAGTCAAACGACCAGGCGCAAAGTAACTCCTATTTATCAGCAATCCTGGTTCCGCGTTGCGGCGATGTTGCTGCTGGTATGCGGCCTGGGCTGGGGAATATTTGGTGTGAACAGACAAAATGCTAAACCGGATCAAGGGATAGTGCTCTCCGAAACCAAAACCGCGGATATCAAAACCATCCATTTAGCCGACGGTAGCGTCGTAACCCTGGAAAAAGGCGGAAAACTTACGGTGGACGAGGATTTTGGGAAGAAAGACAGAACGGTCTTTCTAACCGGCGAGGCATTTTTTGACATTCAAAGAAATCCTGATAAACCGTTCCTGGTGGTCAGCGGCAGTCTGGTGACGCGGGTCCTGGGGACCAGTTTCCGGATCAGCGCTAACCCTACGGACCCGGAGGTATCGGTGTCTGTCAGGACCGGAAAAGTGACCGTTTTTCGTGAAACGGCCGGAAACCGCTACGCAATGCCTGCTGAGCATCTGGTGCTGACGCCAAATCAAAAGGCGGTGTTTACGAAATCAGCTGACAAATTGGTCAAAACCCTTGTCGAAAAGCCGGTAATCCTGGATGCGAAAGCTCCGGTTGAAAAGTTTGAGTTCTCCGAAACATCCATTCCCGATGTGTTCGATCAACTTGAAAAGGCCTATGGCGTGGAAATCATTTTCGACAAGCAACTGCTTCAAAACTGCAATTTGAATGCATCATTGGGCGATGAGCCATTATTTGAAAAGCTGGATTTGATTTGTGAAACAATCCGTGCAAAATACCAGATCGTCGACGGGCAGATCATCCTCGACGCGCAAGGATGTAAATAAGTGCAATCATCTAAACCCTATTCTATGCTGAAACAAACCAAATAATACACAAAAAGGCCGGCTGTGCTTGTCCCACTGCCGGCCCGGAAAGTCCCTTCGCATCATGCTGCTGCAAACAGCTGAAAAGGAAGTTTTTGCCTAATCTTCAAATCATACAAAAACAATCAAAAGTATGGAAAGTCATTTACGAATACGTGACCTATGTCTTAAAATCGTGAAAATCTCATTGACCCAGTTCTTCTTTCTGATCGTGTGCGCAAGCATTGCTTATGCATCGGATGCCTATGGCCAGGAATTGCTGGAAAGGCGATTGACACTCAGGATGCAGGATGAGGAGGTTAAATCGATTTTAACTAAGATTGAAAATGATGCGCACATCCGGTTTATGTATAGTCCCCGTGCGATACAAGCCCAACGGCATACGTCGATCCAGGTTACTAACCAGCCTTTACAAGAAATTTTGAATTTACTGCTGACCCCGCTTGCCATTCAGTTCAGGGTCGTTGGCAACCGCATTGTCCTAAGCCCGCAGAACGAAACGGGCCTAAACGGCGCTAACGCGGACAATCCACCTGTTATCGAGCAGCAGGTCACGGGAACTGTCGCGGATGAAACGGGCGCAGGGTTGCCCGGTGTAAGCGTTCTGGTGAAGGGCAGCCAATCGGGAACCACAACCGATGCCGCTGGCAGGTATAAGCTAACAGTACCGGATAATTCGGCAATCCTTGTTTTCTCGTTTGTCGGGTATGCCACGCAAGAGGCCGCCGTTGGAAGTTTAAGCGAGTTGAATATGACCTTAAAGCCTGATTTGAAGTCGCTTGAAGAAGTGGTCGTGATCGGTTATGGCGCGCAGTCACGCAGAAATGTGACCGGGTCGGTGTCCAAGGTTAATATGAAAACCATTGAAAACCTGCCTACGACCAATGTTTCACAAGCGCTCAGGGGCCGCGTTGCCGGTGTGCAGTTTATTGACAATGGTCGTCCGGGGCAGGGCGGGAGCATCCTGGTCAGGGGGCAGCGGTCGATTTCGGCAGGCAATAATCCATTGATCGTTTTGGATGGCATTTTCTTTAACGGCAGTCTGGCCGACATTAACCCAAATGACATCGAGTCGATGGAAGTGCTTAAAGACGCGTCGGCCGCGGCGATCTACGGATCACGCGCCGCCAATGGAGTGGTATTGATCACATCAAGAATGGGCAAAACGGAAAAACCAACGATCCGCTTCAACTCCTATTACGGCGTTTCAGACTGGAGTTATAAAATGAAGCTGCTTACGCCTGAACGATACGTCCAGAAAACGCTCGACCTGAGAAGCCAGACCGGCCTGGAAGCCGATCCCGCGAAGATCGAAAGCTACCTTACCTCCACGGAAGCTCAAAACTACCGGGACGGGAAGACGATTGATCCCTGGAAGGAAATTTCACAAGATGCGGGCATTCAGTCCTATGACCTGAGCTTATCAGGAAGGTCTGCCAAAACCGCTTATTATTTATCAGCAGCATTTGTGAAAGAAAAGGGATTGATCTACAATGATAACTCGATCAGGACTTCGTTCCGGGTGAATGTAGACAATCAGATTACGGACTGGCTGAAAATCGGCGTCAACGCCACCTACATCAACCGAAATCTGTCCGGGCAGGAGGCAAGCGTTTACAACGCTTATTGGACCAGTCCATACGGCAAGCTTTACCATGATGACGCCAAAACGCAGCCAACGCAATTTCCGGTTCCAGAGGATCAGCTCATTGGCAATCCGATGGCCGGGTTGCTGAACAGGAATGAAGAAATCAACCAGAATTTGTTTTCCAATTTTTTTGCCGTGGCCGACATTCCATTTATCAAGGGATTGAGTTATCGTCTTAATTTCTCGCCTAATCTCAGATGGTCACACAATTATAATTTCAACCGGCAGGATAGTAAGCGCCCACTCGTCAACACCACCAGCGCCAGTAAGGTGAACCGCCAGGATTACGATTGGGTGGTCGAAAACATCCTGACCTACAATCGCCAGATCAACGATAATAACAGCCTGGACGTAACGCTGCTGTACGGACGCAACCATATGGGCTGGGAATCCACTAGCGCGAGCGCTTCGCCGCTGGCCAATGATGCGCTGGACTGGAACAACCTGAATCTCGGACAAGTGCAGATCAGCCGGTCGGACGGTGCAGCATCCGATGGGATTTCGTCCATGGCCCGGTTCAACTATCGTTTTAAAGAGCGCTATCTTGCAACGTTTACAGTGAGGCGTGATGGGAGTTCGGTGTTTGCTGCCAACAACAAATACGCCACTTTTCCCTCTGGCGCATTGGCCTGGGTCATGTCTGAAGAACCATTTATCAAACAGATTTCCGCCATTGATTTGCTCAAATTCAGGGTATCCTATGGGTCGGTAGGCAATCAGGCCATAAGTCCCTATCAATCGCTTGCCTTATCCGGGACCAGCCAATACGTTTTCGGCGACGGCGGCTCCACTTCGACGGGTATCTACACATCCAATATGGCCAATACCGACCTGAAATGGGAAACGACCCTATCGTCGAACGTTGCATTGGATTTCGAACTACTCAAAGGACGCATTGGCGGAACGGTGGAATATTACAATATGAATACACGCGACCTGATCCTGAGCCGCGCATTGCCGACTACAACCGGTTTCAAATCGGTGCTGACCAACCTTGGGGCCACCAATAACAAAGGTTTTGAACTGACACTCAATACCATTAATCTGCGCGGGGCCAAGTTTGAGTGGAGTAGTAATGTGGTGTTTTCGGGCAATAAGAACAAGATCGTGCATATCTACAACAGCGATACCAATGGCGACGGCAAGGAAGACGATGATCTTGGAAACCGCTGGTTTATCGGCAAGCCGGTAAGCATTGCATACGACTATCTGTTTGATGGAATTTACCAGGACGGCGATGCTTTTCCCACCACGAGTTACAAGCCGGGCTGGGTGAGGGTTAAGGATTTGAATGGGGACGGGAAGTTTGATGCCGCCAATGACCGGAAGATTGTGGGGCAGCTTCAACCCAAAGTCCGGTGGGGAGTGACAAACAATTTCCGGTATGGCAATCTGAACTTGTCTGTGTTTGTCAATGCAATGGAAGGCTGGATCCAGTCGCTGAGCGTACTCGACATCCGCAATGCGCCGACCGGTGCCGGCAACTATCCGGAGCGCCCTGCAAACATGATCGACGCGGGTTGGTGGACGCCGGAAAATAAGTCTGCGACGCGACCGGGCATGAGCTACACCAATCCGCTGGGGCACAACTATTACATGAGCCGGAATTTTGTGCGGTTACAGGATGTGTCCTTATCTTATGATTTTCCCAAAACACTGCTTAACAGGCTGCATGTGGGGAGTTTAAGGATTTATGCAAGCGGAAGAAACCTGCTGACTTTTACGGATTGGCTCGGACCGGACCCCGAAAGCGGTTACAATACGCAGGGTAACTTCTATCCCACGCCGCGTACCATTACCATGGGTTTAAACCTAAGCTTTTAACTTCTGATATCATGAAAATTTACATATACAAAAGATTTTACATTGGGATACTAGCACTCTGGCTGGTTTTTTCAGGAAGCTCCTGCAAGGATGATTTCTTAACCGAAGTCCCGGTCGCCCAGCTGAATCCGGACGCGGTACTGACTACCAAGCCCGGATTTGAAAGCTACATTACCGCCTTGCATGTTGCCGCCCGGGAAGAATTCGCCGGTTTGGATGGGTTGCATGCGCAGGTGACTATGAATATGGGAACCGATGTGGGTACGCCCGCCTTGACCACCTATAATTTTGTGGATTACAATGTAACGCTCACACCCACCTACCAGGGAGCGCAGTATTACTGGGACTGGGCTTACACCAGAATGCTATCCAGGGCCAATACGATTATTACCTATGCCGAAAAACCTGAAAATACCGCAATTTGGGCAAGCGACGCGGAAAAGAATGCGGTGATTGCGGAAGCAAAATTTTTCCGGGCGTACACCCATAACCTGCTGGCCAATTTGTTCGGCGGCGTGCCCATTGTGGAGCAAATATTCTCCGGGCCCAAAACGGACTTTGTGCGCAACACCCGAAAAGAAGTTTACCAATCAGCTGCCAATGACCTGCTCTTTGCCTCGCAATGGCTCCCGGCCACCGTTGACAAGAGTAAGGAAGGGAGGATTGTGAAGGCCGCGGCTGAACATTTGCTGACCGAAGTTTTTATCAATTTGGGAGAATATGACAAGGCGATCGAAAGTGCCACAAAGGTTATTTCGTCGGGGACTTATCAGTTAATGACTACAAGGTTCGGGAGCGATAAAGATCTTCCCGGCGATGTTTTTTCAGATTTATTTAAAGATAAAAACATCAACCGGAGTTCCGGAAACCTGGAAACAATCTACGCTTTGCAGATCGAGGACCAGACTCCTGGCGGCAGGCCGGTATCCAGCATTTATGGCGAAACGAATGGGGGCGCGGGAGGAAATCACTGGCTAAGGGCCTGGGGGCCTTTTTATGCTAATCTTAAAGATCCGGCTGGCAAATCTGGCATGGTACTGGTGGATTCGATGGGCAGGGGCGTGGGCTGGATCAGGCCTACCAATTATTTTATTTATGATATATGGAAAGATAATTTCTCGACTGATATCCGGAACTCTCCGTATAACATCAGGCGAAACTATAAATACACCAATCCGACATCTTCCTATTTCGGGAAACTCGTTGGAAAGCTAACTGGTGAAATTGATACGATGCAATCAATATATCCTACTATCCGAAAAATCGAAGGGAAAGTGGGACAAACTACCGACAATACTTATGGCAAAACATTCAAAGACTATCCGGTGATGCGGCTGGCGGAAACCTACCTATTGCGTGCCGAAGCGTACATTCGTAAAGGAGAACAGGTCAATGCGGCAGCCGATATCAACATGGTACGTAACCGCGCGAAGGCCAAGCCAGCACTGGCAAGTGAAATGACAATCGACTATCTGCTGGACGAACGCGCCCGGGAATTGATCGTAGAAGAGCAGCGTCGCCGGACACTTTCCAGAATGGGTAAGTTGGTGGAGCGGGTAAAAAAATACAGTATCAGGGCCTCAACACGGAATTCCATCCTCGAAAAACATGAACTGTTCCCAATTCCGCAATCCGCAATTGACGCGAATTTTTCCGCTACGCTGGAACAAAATCCAGGTTATTGAGCGGCATTTTATTGCTATTCTGACGACATCCAACATTAAAAAGTTAGTTAAAAAACATTCAATTCAATATTCAAATGGACAGAAAAAAATTTCTCCAGCAGCTGGGTGCAGTATCCGCTTCGGGCCTTTTTTTAATTCACCCCGCGATGGCCGCGGCATTGGCTAAGACAAAAAAAATCCTGGTCGTATCGGGTTGGCAGGATGTGAACATTGGCGACATTACCCATACACCCGGTTTGCTGCATATTTTGGAGACTTACCTGCCCGAGGTGGAGGTTACACTCTGGAAACGCAGCCGGGGCGAGGATGTGAAAGCCATGCTGAACAAAAATTTTCCAAAAGTGAAAATCATCTACGGGGATGTGGACGAGGCTTTGAACGTCAATAACCCGGAGGTTACCGAAGCTTTCAAAACCAATGACTTCATGCTTCACGGTTCTGGCCCGAGCATTGTCGGCCAGGTGAACCTGGAAGCCTGGGTGAAAGCCACGGGCAAACCGTATGGCGTTTTCGGCACGACGATCCAGCAAATCAATCCCAAACTGAAAACGCTTCTCGAAAAAGCAAGCTTCATCTATACCCGGGAAACTGCTTCCATCGGTGTTTTGAAAGAAAACGGCATTGCCGGAGACCATATCGGATTTGCTCCGGACGCGACATTTTATCTTAACATTGCGAACAAACAAAAAGCGGATGCGTTTCTGGCTTCCGCGGGTTTGACGCCCGGGAAGTTCATTTGCGCGATTCCCCGACTACGATATACGCCTTATTATAAATTTGCCAGCCGTTCGGGGTGGTCGGAGGAGCGGATCAAAAAGGTCGAAGAAACGAATGAAAAATACAAGGAGGCGGATCACGCCAAGCTACGGGAAGCCATTATTGCCTGGGTGCGGGAAACCGGAAACAAAGTGCTCGTTTGTCCTGAAATGACCTATCAGGTAGAAATTATGGATGAATTGCTCATTAATCCGCTTCCGGACGATGTAAAACCATTTGTGATCAAACGCGGGTACTGGCTGCCCGATGAAGCAGCATCAGTGTATGAAAAAGCGTTTTCGGTACTGAGCTTCGAATGCCATTCACCCATTATCGCGGCAGCGAATAAAACACTTTTCTTCTATTTGAGGCAGCCGGAAGATACCATCAAAGGACAAATGTATTATGACCTGGGGTTCAATGACTGGGTTTTTGAAATTGAGCAAACTACCGGCAGGCAGATTACGGACCGTTTGATGGAGGTTTGGAAAAATCAGGCGGCTTCAAAAGAGAAACTGGCCAAATCGATGCAAAAGGTGGGTGAATTGTATAAAACGGCTACGTCCAAAGTTTCGAGCGTGGTGTAATCGATGTACCGCAGGCAGATCTGGGTGATTAGTGCGAAATCAAATGTTAGCTGATCCTTCGCCGAGCTTATTTTTCCCAGCTGTCTGCATGTATTCTTTTCTGTATTTCATAGGAGACTGTCGCACGATCTTATTGAAATGCTTGCTGAAATTGGACCAGTTGTGAAATCCGCTCTCGTAGCAAATTTCTGTGATGGACTTCTCCGTCGTGACAAGCAGTTTGCAGGCGTGGGAAATCCGTATTTCGGTCAGGAATTGAATGTAATTTTTCTTGGTACTTTTCTTGAAATAGTGACTGAATGCGGAGACACTTTGATGGGTAAGACTGGCGACATCTTCGAGCAGGATCTTTTTCTGAAAATTTTGCATCGTGTATTCAAAGACCTTGTGGATGCGGTCCTGGTCCTGCTTGGAGAAATTCATAATGGCTGACTGTGTCAGATAGCTGATTTGATCCGATATGCTGATCTGGTGCAGGCAGTCCAGCAGTGCGGATAGTTGCGTAAACCCGGAGAGCGATTCGATCCTTCGAAGGGTCTGTCCGACTGTTTCCCTAAGTTCTCCTTTCAAAACAATGCCTTGATTAGCTTGACTGAGCGTCTTCCTGATCAGTTGCATTTCGGGAAGCATTAGAAAGTTTTCTCCAAAAATATCCTCCCGGAACTGCACGACGATGGCGCTGCAAATCATATCAGGTTCTTTTTTTCTGAACCAATGGGGCAGATTTTTACCCAACAAAAACACATCTCCTGCGCTGTACTCTCCGATATGGTCACCAACAAATGCAGACCCGCTCCCGACCGCTTCAATCAGCAGTTCATATTCCTCGTGCTGGTGCCAGGGCGTTTCGAAAAACGGGGTCATGTAGGAACGGGCCACAAATGAGGTGCTACTGTCTAAAGGCAATTTTTGAACAAGGGGTTTCATCTGTTATGTATTACCATTTCGGCACATAAATGTATTAATTGTTCAAAATAACATATAAAAATGCGATAGTAGCGATGGAATCGACATTTAATTTCTCGGTACTTTGTCTTGTTAATATTTCAAGAAGAGGCTTGAACGATTTTTGCTCCTCACTTCAAAAATTCATTCAGGAGCGCCGATTATCAAAAGTGGCTCCTCTAAAAATTAAAGGAATTGGAAGCAGACCCTTTTGACATGAAGTTTTTTCCAGATTGGACTAATCACTAATAGAATTCATTTCAACTCGTCGGCCTATATTTTGGATCTAATGCAAAGAACCTCTCGGCAACGAAGAAATAACCCATGAGTGACCAATCAGCTATTACTTACACAATTTAGGATGGATCTCGATTTATGATGTCCTGCGATAAGATTTTTTACCAGAATCCTCGGTTTTTACCGTTTAATCATAATATCTCGAAATAGTTTTATGAGACAGAAATAATGGCGAATTTCCGGTAGCTAACGACTCTGCAACCCTCGACCATCACAATGAAAAATATAGCTCTTGCTATGTCCGGAGGCGGATTTCGTGCTGCGGCATTTTCCCTCGGAGCAATTGCTTACCTCAATCAACTTAAATCAGGGGATACCTCTCTGCTGGAAAGGGTTAAATTCATTGGTTCTACTTCCGGCGGTAGCATTGCCAATCTCGCATATGCGGCAGGAATTTGCAGCGGAACTTCATTCCATGAGATCTACCATCTGCTACTTGAAACACTGGAAGGTGAGCGGGTGATTACCAAGGCTTTCGAACTTTTGGATAACGATGGGATATGGAAAAACCATCCGGAGAAAAGCCGCAATTTGATCAACGCCTTCTCCATGGCATATAATGAATTGATATTTCCCGGACAGCATCTCGATATTTTGAATTCAGAATTGAAGTCTACTCATATAGAGGAAATTTGCGTGAATTCGACCGAGCTGGCAAACGGACTAAGTTTCAGGTTCCAATCGCAACATCCGGATGAATCCATAAGCAAGGGTAAAATAGGGAACAGCTATATCCACTTCAAGACCGGTACCTCTGAGATCTTTGGCAAGGTCAGATTATCAGATATGCTGGCTGCATCATCTTGTTTTCCAGGTGGATTTGAGCCTATGCTATTTCCAGAGGACTTCACTCACGCCCAGCTTGATGCAAAAACACTTACAGGTGCGATTAACTACCGGGAAAACCCGTTTTCGACCCGAGATAACCCAGAGGATTTGTTCAAGGATAAGGATTTTAAATCCAATCCCAAGCGCTTTGGATTGCTTGACGGAGGTATCGCCGACAACCAGGCCACTGACAGCATACTGCTTGCTAATCAACGCAGGGTGGAAAATAAACGGGAACCGTTTGATATGATCCTGATCTGTGATGTGACCAGTTATCTGATGGACGCTTTTACGTTGCCCATGCAGAAGAAAACATTTTTAAATAATTTTTCTGTCAGGTTTATACAACGGTTTCTGTTTTTACTGGCGGGACTTTTTCCTATTACGATTTTGGGACTGGTTTTTTACGGCTGGAAGCCAAATTTGACACTGGTATTACTCCCGCTCCTGGCTGCATTTTCCATTAATCTGTATTCAAGGTTTCAAGCGAAGGCTGCCAAAGAGAATGTGCATCAAACCAAGAGTACGTGGGGTATTATTTTTTTTCGCTATGTAAAATATTTTTTAAAGCTGCGCCTTGGGTTGATCTCGCAGATGATAGAAGCCAGGCTCAAATCGGTTTTCATGATTACGTCGGATGTCTATTTAAGACAGATCCGGGCGCATTATTACAGCAAGTTGTTTTCCGACGACAAATTCCGCAATATCGTCGTAACCAATGCAATTTATGATTTGAGCCTGGTTAAACAGAATGCCCGGAATAGAGAGGAGCATTCGGAAAAGGAAAACGGTAATACTTTGGCCGGGAGGGAATCTTTGAGCGGCAAAACGGTGCTGGAATCATCGAATAAAATCATCCAAGTAGCAGAAAAAGCGCGTTTGGTAGCAACTACATTATGGTTTGATGAACATAGCCGGGGTAATGACGAAAAAGCTGCTGTTGTTGCGACCGGGCAGTTTACCCTTTGTTATAATTTGATCAAACACCTGATAAAGGTTCGGGAGCGTGCGCTGCTGGTACCGTCGGTAACAGAACCCGTTCAGAACGACTCATCAAAACAAGTTTTCGACCAAGACACTACTTTACTGCTGGAAATGCTTCTGAAAGATTGGGAACGATTTAACGAAGACCCATTCTGGCTATACAAGCAAAGCTTTAAGTAATGCATTGACACGGTAAACAATCCCATCTACCTAGAACACATTTAGAAGCAACAACTATGATACAAGAATTTAATGCCGGCGAAGCAGGTGCTAAAACACATGTACTAATGATTGGTGTAGGTGGTTATCCGTTTCTAAAAGGAGGCACCAGCGTTAAGCAGCAATTTCCTGAATTAGAGGACCTAGGCCAGCTTACTTCACCAATGGCTTCTGTTGTGTCTTTGTACGAAAAGATGGTTGAGTATAATACCAAAAATGTATGGAGCAAGAAGTTGGGTAGCATAGAAATTTTACTTAGTCCGCCACCTGGTTCCGCGCCTGTGTTACCAGGTTTAAATATCGAGAATGCTAGCCTGGCAAATATTCATAAAGCGTATTTTTCGTGGAAGGCAAGGTGTGATCAGGATGAAGATAATGTGGCCCTGTTTTATTATTGCGGGCATGGATTTCAAAAAAAATATCACTTTCTGCTGGCGGATGATTTTGGCGCAATACCACAGAATCCCTGGTTGGGAGCTTTTAATTTTGATGACACACGTGACGCTTTTTATTCCTGTAAAGCCAAAACACCGATCTTCCTGGTGGATGCCTGCAGACAGGTTACTCTCAGAATGCTAGAAAGTGACTTGACAGTACCACCAATCGAAAATCCTTCCTTATTTAACCCTGAGGAAAGTAAAAATCACCTCACGCTGAAAGCGACAGCCTCGGGCCAAAGCGCTTATGGAAAAAAAAACCAGCCGACCTATTTTGTACAGGCAGTGATTAGCGGACTTGACGGGCTTGTGGCAAGGCAGGATGAAAATGATGATTGGTTGATAGAGACCAGTGGGTTGTGCACCAATATTCACATGTTGCTTGAATTAATTAACAGCAAGCAATCTTTTAAACAACGTTGCCAAATAGCTTGTGGCGTTCCAACCGATATCATTAAAAGAAAAGATGCCCCGATCGCATGGTTGGAAGTTTCCTGTACCCCTGATGAAGCTTTAGCACTTGCGGGACTGACTTGTGTAGAAGATATAGATGTTGAAACGGGTACACTCAGTCGTATACCAATGGTCGATAAGTGGAAATTAAATGTTAAAGCGGCAACTTATAAACTGGGTGCAACCTTTCAGGCTGGTGATAATTTTAAAAATAATACAAAAAAGGCCTCGCTGATTCCCCCTTTCAAAAAAGTAAAACTTGTTTGCAAATGAGCGCTACAGATAAAATACCAGGAAATGTATCGGTAAGAGTAACAACGTTCATGCCCGATTCTCAAAGGATACCCAAGCTTATTGAGATATTTGACAAGTCGCTAAAGTCTATATGGAGCCAATGGTATGAATCAAATGAATTTATTATAAATGATTTACAGCCAGGAACTTACACTTTGAGGCTTTCTATGAGTTCCGGCATACAAAAAGATGAAACATTTGAGCTAGAGGAAGGAAAGCGGAAAGAGATCACGATCGAGATAGGTAATAACAGCCCGCACGAATCGCATGAGTGGGCGTATCTCAATAAAAGCTTTTCAATTGAATCAATCCGGGATACGGATATGAAGGCCATTCAGTATTACAAGGAACCGGGAAAATTGGTCAATAGTAAAATATGGAAATTCAGTGATGGTAAGTGGCAGCAGAAATTGCTTCCGCAGTTTATGAGCCAGAGGATACGTAGGGATGGAAATGTATTTACTTACCGTACAGATGATCTGCTAAGCGTTCTCGAAATCAGCGGGCGAGCCATGCCAAACCTCTATGTAAGCTTGCCTCCGGGAAATGATTTAAATTGCCTGGTAAAACTAGCTGAAGGCGAGGGTGAAGAGATCCACCCGATTGATGTTACTGTATCGACGGATCATTTCAAAGCGGAAACATTAATTGCATTGCTCACAAGCGGTAAAATACGGCAAGCTAAGAAACTCAGTAATGCGGCAGAAGCAGAAGAATTGCTGTATCAAAAAATGGTTAACCCGGTCGCGGCTGCTATTGGTGGTTATTTTTTATTGAAAATAGGCGAGCTTGAGCGTTTGCATGACTGGGCGAATAATCTCGCCAATTGGTTTCCATGGCTGCCTGATGGAGCGATTATTCACGCTACACAATTGCTGAATAAAAAAGAAAAAACAAAAAACGATATTGACTTGATCAGGAAAAGATTACTGCAGGCTGCCGGAGAAGGAGTACCAGTGTATTCCGAGGGATTACGCCTTCTCGAAAAAGGATTGACGCAACTGTGGTATCATTCTGAACAAAAGGATAATGAAATCAAAAAAGCACACGATAGAATAGGTGATTATCTTGGGGTAACCGATTTCAGTCAGGAAACCACCACGTTTATCGGCATTTCCCCGTCTGAACCCGGAATGAGGGCACCGAAGAAGATCAAAGTGTAAGATCAGTTCAATAGGATCCAGCAAAAAAACAGTCATGGGACACCGTCGCAAACGGTTGATAGATAAAATTTTAATATAAATAACAACTGCTCTATGAAATTTGATGTTAATTTTTTGCCCGCACGTTATGGCGATTGTATCTGGATAGAATATGGTAACAATAGCAAAACCCATCGTATACTGATAGATGGTGGGACAAGCGGTACCAAAGCCGATATCAGGAAGTTGATTAAAGCCTTACCGGAAGATCAGCGGCATTTTGAGTTAATCGTTGTTACACATATTGACCGAGATCATATTGAAGGTATATTGTCTTTATTAGAAGAAGAAGAGCTAGCCTTTGAAGTGGATGATTTCTGGTTCAACGGCTGGCAACATCTGCCGGAAGATGAGGATGAAGTATTGGGGCCAGTACAAGGTGAAAGACTCACTGCTACTATCACTAAACATAATATTACTTGGAATAAAGCATTTGGGAAGAAAGCTGTGGTAATACCAGGTTCAGGAGACCTTCCAAAAATACAATTGCCCGGCGGCATGACAATAACATTGCTTTCTCCATTAATTAAAAACCTTGTAGATCTCAGACCAAAATGGGAGAAAGAAGTTAAAGATGCAGGGATGGTACCAGGTTTTGGAGCATTGCCTGTTCCTGATGTGGAGGATGATGAAGAACATCTTGGCCTTTTACCAGATGTAAATGCATTGAACGATGAAGATTTTCATGAAGATAAAGCTGCGGCAAATGGCAGCAGTATTGCTTTTTTGGGCAGCTTTGGAGGAAAGACAGTTTTCTTTGGCGGGGATTCATTCCCCAGTGTTGTGCTTGATTCCCTGAATAAATTATATGACGATAAAGCACCGGTTGATCTGGTAAAACTCTCTCATCATGCCAGTGCCCACAATACAAGCCCAGAACTGATTGAAAAATTTGACTGCAATAAATACCTTATCTCCACCAACGGCTCAAATTACCATCATCCATCAGCCGTTACAATAGCAAGGGTCATTAAAAGGGGAGGTGCAGGGGTAGAACTTAATTTTAATTACAGGTCTGAAGACAATGAAGTATGGGATTCTCCCACGCTAAAAAATAAACATAGCTATAAGGCTATTTTTCCAAAAGAGGGTAAGGTTGGGCTAAAAATTACTGTCATTTAAGTTTAACCGTTGCTCAATTAGAAATTTAAAACATGGATATGATTGATCCCTTTTCCTGACAAAATGTTGCTAGCCAGATAGCTTATCAAAATCAATCAAAACCCTGCAAATCAATGATTTACAGGGTTTTTGTTTTTTGGGACAGTGTTGAAATATGCTTATCCTTCCTTACGACCAAATATTCGCTCAGGAGCATGATTTTCGTGCTGAGAAAATTCATTGGGGGTGAGCTTTGTAAACTCTTTAAAGTCGCGTACCATGTGTTGATAATCATAATATCCCGATTCTACGGCAATGCTCAGCCAATCTTTTCTGGGTTGAGCATTGCTCATTTTCATGGCTTTATCGAAGCGGATAATGCGGTTATAGAGTTTGGGACTAACACCCGTGCGCTGAATAAAATTTTGATAAAATTGCCGGGTACTCAAACAAGCCTGATCAGCCAGCCATTCTAACGAAACTGTACCAGGGTTCTGAAGCATAAACAGACCTACTTTATCGATAGGTTGCTCTAGCCTCGGTTTGGTACGGTTAATTAAATAAAACAGAAAATTTTCGACGATTGGAATCATCTCAGTGTAGTGGCTCGTATAGCTTAATCGTTCGTTCACCCGCCGTATTTCACTGCCGAAGACTGCCTCGGCATCCAAAAATGAATTAGTTAATTCGCAGGCCGGAATGCCTGTTAATCTGAATAAGGCTCCCGGCTGAAACTGTACTTGGAAAACCATAAAATTTCGGCCGACATATCGGTTCGTTACAATCGTATATTGACCATTGAGTGTTGAACAGGGCTTTCCAAGCAACTTTCCATCAAAGCCATATTCAATTTCTTCGGTATCTTTTGGGTAAAATGCTAGCGAGTCTTCGCCTCGTGGCCAGTAGGATTTTACGGGTAGGACAGCCATCGACTCAGGAAATGAACAGCCTACAATCTGTAACTGCCTTACGTAGCAACGTAAACCAGGGCTAGGAGATCGATAGTCAAAAATAGCATCCATATTTCATTTTAATGACAGAGGCGGCCCCAGCACTTTCATGCCATGTTCCATATGAATTTTCTGTATTTGATCTTCACTTGGTGGACCTTTAAGCTGATTCAATTCCGAAAAGAATTGTTCCATTGTGCCGGAAGGCTGTACTAAATATACTAACTTCCCGGTATCCGACATCTGTATCCAAGTATGCGGTACGTTTCGTGGACCAAAAATTGTATCGCCGACTTTAACCATCATTTTTTCACTCCCAACCTGGAACAGATATTCTCCTTCAACGACATAAAAGATCTCGTCCTGGTTAAAATGTATGTGAAGCGGAGGTCCCATTTTTTCCTTACCAACATACTCAAATACAGAGACACTCCCCGCGGTATCTTTTGAGGATACCTTTAAGTCATTGGCATTGACAACCCGAAAGGGTGTACGTTCTCCAAACCGTGTTTCGCCGGCTTTTATAAGAAATCCTTTTTCAGGTGCTTTGGAAGTTGTTTGTGAGTGAGAGGATGTGCCCACAGTTGTAAGCGCTACTGTTGAAACCATTGTGGCCTTTGTTAAAAATTTTCGACGTTGCATAACAGATTAGTTAAAAGTGTGATGCAAAGTTGCACTGGTTGGTCAGAGGTTTAGTGGTAAAAATCAGCGAATGTTGAGGTCAAAATGGCAATTGAGCTGGTGAAAGTCATCTATTTGTTTCTTGATATTTAATTAATTCAAAAAAAAGTTAAAATAATTTTAATGTCGAGGGGGTCTTTTTCGATACTTCCACGTCTTTCGGGATATGGATGAAAAAGACTACAAACTGTTTGACAGTAAGGCATTTTTGGAAAAATATCTCCAAAACAAGTCGACGTAAGACTTCCATAGGCTCCCAATCATACGATGATCATCTAACAAAATATTTTCATCTACCTCATATTCAGCCAGCTAGCTCGGATCGTAGTAGGTCCTTTGTTGTACGAAATGTTTTCGATATCTGTAAAATAGTACTATATAATTAATAAATAAATTAATTAATTATGAAAAATATCTACACCCTTGCTGCTGCTCTGACAGCTCTGATTTCCTTTTGCCAAGCAGGCAATGTTACTAACCCTCAGTTAAATAAGATTGCATTTGTTACGTTCGAGAAAGTTGAACTCTCTTTTGGCGTCGATCAGACTTATGCACAGCCAAATGACCCGGAAATAGTCGCGGTAGACGCAGAGGTGACACTGCCAGGCGGTAGTACTCTTATTGTGCCATGCTTTTTCTTTGTTCCTGTCACTTTCCAGGAGTCTTCACCGACTTTTTGGAATGCAACTGAAAATGATGCTCAAAAGCAATGGAAATTACGCTACTCTCCAACGGTGCCCGGAGCGTATTCGGTACGCGTCAGAATTAACGACGGGGCTACGACCTGGTCAGCACCCATAGCTTTCAACGTGACGCAGGGCAATGCGAAAGGATTTGTGAGAATTGACTCTGATAATAAGCAGTTTTTACGGTTTGATAACCAGGATCCTTACTATCCGGTTGGCCATAACTTATGCTGGAATTCTGGAACCCTTACCAAGTTCTACGATGACTGGATCACGGATCGGCTCGCACCCAATCGCGTCAATTGGACCCGTTACTGGCTGACCGATTTTGCACGTCAGGCCCTTGAATGGAGCCCTTCACATTGGTCGGGCTGGTATGGTGGGCTGGGAGCATACAGTCAGAAAGCAGCTGGATTGCTGGATGATGTGATCAGCTCTCACGAGGCAAACGGCATTTACATGCAACTCGTATTACAGCATCATGGCCAGTTCTCAACGAATGTGAACCCGGAATGGGATGGGAATCCGTATAATACGGCAAATGGCGGCTTTTTGTCGCAACCAGGGGATTTTTTCACAAATGCCCAGGCAAAAGAACAAACTAAAAAACTGTATCGCTACATCGTTGCGCGCTGGGGATATTCCCAGGCCATATTGAGTTGGGAGCTTTTTAACGAAGTTGAATTTACCGGCGGAACCGATGCTGGCATTGATGCCTGGCACGACGAAATGAGCCAGTACCTGAAAAGCATTGACGTAAACAGGCACCTTGTGTCCACCAGCTCCGGCGGCGACGATTCTACCATTCCGCTCATGGAAGATAACGTTGATATGGACGTACTTCAATGGCATACGTACAGCAATCAGATCGAGAAGGCTATTTATACACGGATACCGGCATTTGCTGCACTTGGGAAATCGACAATGAATGGAGAGTTCGGGACCGGCATTGCTTATCCAACCGACGGCTCACATCCCGATAATTGGGGGGATCATGTCCGTAAAGCGATGTGGATCAGTATGATGAGCGCCTCGCCCGCCATGTTTTGGTTTTGGGACACCTACATAGAAATTAAAAACTTATCGTCTGTTTTCAAGCCACTGGCAACATTTCTGGAGGGGGTTGATTTGGCAAAAACCAACAACGGGACACCTGAAAAACTAAGGTTTGCAAGTGCACCAAGCGTTTCAGGCTCGGTAACGGTAGTGCCGGGCGTCTCTGACTTTGGAGCAACGAACGTGCCGAACCCGTTCATCAGTACGGTTTCCGCCGACGGCGTAGCTTCCAACCAAACAACACTGAATACGTTCATCCAAGGGTCGTATCAGGGCAACCGTAACCGCGATCTAAGTTTCACGCTTAATTTCGTGGAATCAGGCAGTGCCTCACTGGTGGTAAGTGGATTCTCCACTTATGGTACAAAAGGATTTGAGGTTTCAGTTGACGGGGGCACTGTCACGAACTGGGACATCACCTCAGCACAAACCTATACATTGAACAACATTCCTGCTGGAACGCATACAGTACGTTTTAATAACACAGGGCAGGACTGGGTCCAATTCAGTCAGATTGTGTTTACAGGAACATCGCCGACTTATTCCGTGGAAGCATTTGGCTACACGGGCGTCGAAAACGCTTACGGTTACATAAACAATCTCGCGTACGGCGATTGGGCCGCACCGCAAACCATTGCCGAAGTTTCTGATGCTTCTCTTGAGATCGAGGGATTGCAACCAGGAAACTATAAGGTAACATTTTTCGATCCTGTCACGGGCAGCTCGCTTCCGGTTACAAATATTACCCATGATCCCGACGAACTTCCCGACGGCCGCACCAATGCATTGGCGCCGCTAATCCTGGAATTGCCTGATTTTACAAAAGACCTGGCCTACAAAGTCGAATTCAGCAGTTCCCTTCCTGTACACCTGATCTCTATTTCAGGCGAGGCTTTGGAAGACGACATACGGCTAAACTGGTCCGTGACCGACCAAGTGAACAATAAAGGATACGTGATTGAAAGAAGCCTGGATTCCAGAAACTTTAAGCCCATTGGTTTTGTCGAAGGAAATGGCGACCAGGCCGCACTCACCACCGAGTCATTTGTTGACAAGGACATTTTGGGAGGCAAAACCTATTATTACCGGCTGGAACAACAGGATTTTGACGGGTCCTCTGCATTGTCCAAAATAATTGCCGTTAAATCCAACGGCCGCGAGAATGGCCAGCATGTTTATCCGAACCCAAATCACGGAAACTTTACACTCGAATTGCCCGACGCGAACAACAAAACGATTAAAATGTTCTCTATAAACGGTATTGAGATTCCTGTAAACCGTGAAATTAAATCCGGGAATGTGGTCATCCAGGCAAAAGGCAAGGTCGTGCCAGGTGTGTACTATCTTAAAATAAGCTCAGGCCTGGAAAAGAACACATTTAATGTTGTAATCCATTGATTGGTATTGACCAAGAACCAATTTCGCAGGATGCTAATATTCCAGCCATTTTGCTGGACATGATGAATTACCTTCCGCGGGAATGTGAAGTATGTTCAGGAAGCATCCATCCAGACAAACTAACGGAGCCTTGTGATCACCAAATGTGCAGAGACAGGATAGCCAAAGAATCCTCCTCCGGCGTATGGTGTAATTGTCAATGCCAGGGAGCTGCCAGATGGATTTCTCAATTGCAATGTAGAATAGCCAAAAGTTGATTCGATAAGAGCCATGCCAACGATTTGAGTAGCTCCCGTGTTCCTGCCCACTACTGTATACGGCAGCTCAGATCCGTCGAGACTTAATATCAACTGACCAGGCTCGTCCACACTCACCTGAAAAGATACCTGATAAACACCAGCTTCAAGCAACAAAAATGTAGCGGGATCATTACGTAGAATCCCCTGGCTGGTAACTCCATCGCTAGGAAACTCCACTGGCGACCCTGGGGCAAGTGTGGCTGCATTATCAGAAGGTGCCAATGCGTAGAAGTCTCCATATGCGAGGGTTCCGGCTGTTGTAGCTGTCTTTGCGTACAGCGCATATGGAACACTCAGCAACTCATTCGTTCCGGAAATGGTATAGTTTGTGCCACCCGCAGGGTCTGTCTCCGTCTTTATAAAATACGGCCCGCTGGCCCAGTTAATGGATGAAAACGATCCCGTGACGACGAGACCAGTGCCAACAGACAAGGTGACCAATCCATTCGCGTTGGCACCAGGCGTATGGGTTTCCACATACACGGCCGTTCCTGCAACGGAACCTAGCAGAATGCTGATTTTCATTCCGACCGTCTGGTTAACAACCAATTCACCTGCGCCATTCCGGATCACCGCCTGGTAACTCATTTTTTCCGGAGCCTGGGCATGGAGTGTTATCCCGATGAAAACGATTAAAGTTAATATCGCACTCGTTTTACGTAAAGTTGCTGCCATCATTTAGTTTTTTATAATCGTGAAATGTTCTGTTACACTTTTGCCAAAAATCTGGATGATGTAAGCGGCTGGCGAAAGCTGGCTCACATTGATTATACCTTCTTTCAAGAGTTGGCTGTCTCCTATCAATCGTCCACCTAAATCGAAGATCTTATAACTCCGAACTTCGGTTTTAGCGTTGCTTACATGCAGATAGCTGTTCACCGGATTAGGATAAACGAGTGTTTCAGTCATATTTTGGGTTCTCACAGCTCTTATTCTGGAATAAGCGAAAGTGCGGTCGAAGTCAGTTTGTTTGAGGCGGTAGTAACTGGTTCCGGGATGTGGGAGAGGATCTGTCCAGCTATATTTTTTCAGCGTCGTGCTGTTGCCCTCGGCGCTTACACGCATTGCTTCAGCGAACGTGGTACCGTCAACGCTTCTTTCAATGGTAAAAAAGTCATTGTTGAATTCAGAAGAAGTTTCCCAGCGGATCAACACTTGCCGGCGGTTTTCGATGGTTATGGGCAATGCCTCAAAGGAAATCAGCGTTACCGGCAAATTGGCGTCGTTGAAGGCTTGCTGTACTCCCGCGCTCACCGTCCCACCCGCAGCGGTGTTGCTGATATAAAAAACCTGCCCTACAGAATAGCTGACCGAGCCCCCGCTTCCAGTTGCATTGCCGCCAGAAGAAACACTACCCTGCTGGGCGAGAGCCATTTGAAAAGAAAAAACAAACGGCAGAAGAAGAAAGCAGTATGCAGAGTATCGAGGATTCAGTCCGGTGCGCCTGGTTTTCACGTTTGTAGGTTAGATTTAGGATAATTATAGTAATAATACTGAATTTGCCCGTTAAAAGCCCTATCAAAAATAGAAGTTTTCGCTGGAAAATCGGCGAACCACAGCATTGTCATGCCGACAATTCCACCTAAAAGGGCAAGAGCAAAAACTATTTTTATGATTGCCGATGTCGGCGTAACCGAATCACCGAATCCCCGAATGGCTAAAACCTTATGATGTCGAACCAGTATATCAGCCCCATTTTTAAAGTAAATCCAACGAACTGCCAAAATCCAAATAACAATGATATAGAAGTGGAGTATCAAAACGAAAGGGTTAAGCGTCCTTGGATGGAAGTAGTCGTAAACCGAATTTGTTCGTCCGGTTAAGCTGCCAATGGCCATGATAAACCCAGGAATAGTTCCGTAGATAAAAATGGCCTTCAAAATTTTGTCATATCCGGATTTAAGATCAGGATTTTTGTCAATGTGTTCTTGGACCCGGGATTTGATCATAAAATAATTAACTACCATCACTCCGATAAATAGTACCCAGGCATATCTAGAAATTATATCCATTTGTGGAATGGTCTTTAAAATTGGAACAATAGGTAAATCTACAAAATGTGTTCGACCAAAATGGTGAAACGAAAGCCTGCAACCCGGAAATGGAAGCTCAGAAACCCATTTGGAGCCGGTCGGTTTGTCACACGAACAATGGCTTTCACTCTGTTCCGCCTGGTGGCGCACCCAACATATTATTGTACGCAATTTTGCGGAACTATTGCCGACTAAATAATTGATAGTTAGTCAATAATAGTTCTATGTTTCTTTACGCTATATGGGTAAATCTGACTCTTACTAACGTAACAAAAGTTGCGATGAGCGGCTGATTTAAGGGCGTGAGGGAGATAGGTCACTTTATTACGTAAAATCATGTGCTGCTAGCTAGCGATACTTAATAAAGTTACAGATTTCATGCGCGTTAATCTATTCAAAAATGCAATGTTTGATAGCGAAATAGAATGATAACCTAACGTCCCGATAAACGTCCGTTTTGGCTCAGTACAAGTCTTTTATAATTAAGTGATATGTTCCTTTTGCCAAGCTAAGTATCGGTAAACTGTCGCTCTGCTCAAAGGAAACAACTTGTCAATCTCGGCGACCGTGTTCATCTTGCTGACATACACTGAATTAACTGCCTTTGCTTTCGCCTCAGGAGTAAGCCCCTTGGGTCGTCCGCCTAAACGTCCCTGGCACGAGCAGCAGCCAGAGCAGCCTTCGTTCGTTCGCGTATCATGTCCTGTTCAAATTCAGCCGGTGATGCAAATAAATTAAAAACTAATCAGCCCTGAGCTGTCGTCGTATCAATAGCATCATTTAGACTTCGAAATCCAATTCCGTTGTTCTGAAAGTCATTTATCAGTGTGAATAATCCTTTAAGAGACCTACCTAGTCGATCCAATTTCCAAACTACAATGGTATCCTCCTCACGAACGACGTCCAGCATCTTTTGGAGTTGTGGTCTCAATTTTGCTGAGGATACCTCTTCTTGAAAGATTTTCTGACAACCCGTTGTTTTAAGGGCATCCAATTGCAGTGCTAAGTTTTGGTCCTGGGCGGTCGGCCGCTGCCGTCGGAACGCGTGCGTAGCCAATGAGCATGGTTTTTCAAACATTAGAAGAAATGGTACTTAGCGCTTTATGATTTAATAAGGAGCTATCCCTGCAATTTTAATTGGGAACTCCGCGAGGTTAAAAAGGTTACAGCATTTACAAATAGCGCTCATTCTGCTGCTATTTTATCTTTTAGGTAAGTACAATATCTCTTCAAATAGAGATTTAGATGCATTGTCGGTAAAAGAGGGTTTTGAGAATGAAAAATTTAAGTTCGGTTAATGGATTTCTATGTAAGTGAGCTTCCAGAAAAACAGCTGCATCAAGTGAAGGTGGGATTTTTACAACACGTCGTAAAACCCCCAGTAGATGAACAAAAATATTAGCATCAGGTAAATGAGGTTATTTAGTGTCAACAGCAATTTAGATGGCATTCGCCAAATATTTTTGGCAAAGACTTTAATATTAACATTTAAGAGAGGGAGAATAAGTAATATCAGGATGAAAGGCAGGTATGCAACAATATTTTTTAATGAAAACTGAATGTCATGATATGGGGCTTGGCTATAAAATATGCCAGGGTTTCTCACAAGCAGGAACATATAGTATAACATTGGAACACTAATTACAAATAACAACAGCTTAAAACCCAAATATGAATCCGGGAACCGGGTCAACCTCCTTTGGCTTATCAGATAACCGATTAAAAAGTATACGGCAGAAAAAGCAAAAATAACACCACAGAAAAGCAGAAAAAGAAAAATGCGTTTGTCGTTCTGTGGGACTTTGTAGCCAGCTAATATTTCATATTCAGCATTTTTAGGAAAGAGGGAGACTATATCAAGAATATGATCTCCTTTTGCCAGTTCGCTTGCCAAATTGAATGTAACTTCTTTGGTGTAATCGTGGTAAAAATACAACCTGAAATCGCCATTTTGAAGATCGGCGATTGATGAATACATGGTGCCATCACCCATTTTTTCACGGCATTCATGCATTGTATCTACAAGAGCAAGGCAATAATTAGCAGTTGTATCCGACTGGTGTGTATTAATAAATTCACGGCCCCTTCGATATCGGGTCCAATCTAGTCGCTCTTTTTCGGGTGTGACAGATGGGCAGAAGTTGGCAATAATATATTTGTCGTCATTCCCCAAAATCAGTGTGTCGGGTTCCATAACCAGATAATGCCCCGATTTATCTGCAAAAAATAGTTGACCATTGCTGATAATATGCCTGTTATATTGAATCGCAAATTGCTCCACTTCTTCAACAGTTTTACAGGTCTGCATAATTTCCGTAACGAACTGGGAGAAATTGGTAACTGTTTTTTTTGATGAATCAACTTTAATTTTCTCCTTATAAATCGTCAGTCCATCGAAGGCCAGCCCGGCTTCGTTCATTCCGCCTTGCGGGAAAAGATCGCTGTAACTCACATATAATGCCCCCAATTTGCCCACAGGCGCATTTACAAAGTTTATACGTGATCCTGTCCTCCAAGAATCCTCGTTATTACCTAAATAGGTTTTACCATTGATTGTTACCTTGCACATACTACATGCTAAACCAGTTGGACTGAACATTGGTGTAAAGGCAACTAACAAGAATAGACAGATGCGGAGAGTAGTTTGCATAAGGCTTTATAATCAGTAACTTATGAGGTTATCCAATTATTGTGCGGTTATTCTTCTGAAATTATAGTGTTTTCCGTAATCAGTTGATTGCATTCAGGGTCACAATAATTAGTGTCATAAAACGTCCGATGCCAGATAAGGTTGACGGTAAAGATAGGGTATGAGGCAGTACCAGGAATGGAGCGTTTTTGTAAGACAGTTGCATTTACATTTCGTTAACCTTCTTTTACAGGTCATTAACAGACGACACGATAGAAACTTTTAGCTTTGTGGCCCACCGCAGTGGCGGCCACCGCAGTGGCCGCCACTGCGGTGGTTAAAATCCTTGAAAACAAAACCAAACCATCCATGAAAAACCAACGCCTCTTTCTGATTCTTTCCTTTCTATTCGTTGTATTTCACGTCCACGCGGATGATCTGGACGATTTTATCCGGAGCCAAATGCAGAAGCGGGGTATTCCCGGTTTGTCCCTGGCAATCATTCAGGACGGAAAAATCTTGAAGGCTCAGTCATATGGATTTATTGATAAGGATGGAAAGGTGCCTGTCACGACGAACACCTTGTTTCAGGCAGGCTCGGTTAGTAAATCGGTTGCGGCTATGGGCGCTCTGTATCTTGTTGAACATAATAAACTTCTTCTGGATGAGAATGTTAACGTAAAACTTAAAAGTTGGAAAGTTCCTGATAATGAATTTACAAATGACAAAAAGGTAACACTGCGCGGGATACTCAGTCATACTACCGGTCTTACTGTACACGGATTCCCGGGATACGCTGTGGGCGCGAAGATCCCTTCGGTAGTTCAGATTCTGGATGGGACAGCCCCAGCCAACACACCACCGGTTCGCGTAGACTTTGTTCCGGGCTCCCGTTGGAGGTATTCAGGTGGCGGTTATACCGTCATGCAACAACTGATGGTGGATGTGACTGGCGCTGTTTTTCCGGAATTCATGAAAAATAATGTGCTTTCGCCACTTGGTATGAAAAATAGTACCTACCAACAACCTTTACCTCCAGAACTGGCAAAATTGACGGCAACCGGTCACTATAACAATCGAAGTTTAGTGGAAGGTCGCTGGCACATTTATCCTGAGATGGCAGCAGCGGGATTGTGGACTACGCCGTCCGATCTGGCTCGATTCGCGATTAGTATTCAGAATGCATATGCTGGAAAATCAGAAAGTGTATTATCCCAGTCCATGACCCGCCAAATGTTGACAGATCAGAAAAACAGGGATGGACTTGGTGTTTTTTTGCAGGGTGACAGTACTACGCTCCGCTTCGGTCACAATGGGCGCGACGAAGGTTTTGATGCATTACTTACTGCTAGTGTGAACAAAGGACAAGGCATTGTGATCATGATCAATGCGAATGATAACTCGCTTATGATGGGCAGGATTGTTGATTTTATCGCTGACTATTACCACTGGGATGGGTTTCCTGTAAAGAGCGCTAAACCGGCCGCAGTAGATGTGGATTCTAAAACTTTAACGGCTTTCGAAGGTCGATATGAATTATTTAACAATCGAATTGTCACTTTTGACGCTGAGAATCAGCGGCTTTTTACCATCGAAGATGGTTTTATTGATGAAGAATTTGTGCCCGTCGCTAATAATACGTTTACATCGACTGACCGGAATGTTTCCGTGATCTTCAATCCCGACGCTAATGGAAATGTGACTGCCTTCACGCTTAAAGACAAAGACCAAGGCTATGAGCGGACAGTACCACGTATTGGGCCGCTTGCCGATGCCAATAAAACCAATGCCGATCCTGATCCGTCACGCACACCCAAAATCATGGCGGCTTTGCAGGCTATGGTAAAGGGTGGTAAAATATTAGAAGAAGCATCAGGCCTCACTTTGGGAGCCAAACGCGATTTTGCAGGAGGAATGCGAGAGCCGGAAACTTTGAAATCATTAACTTTTATTCATTCAGAAAACGTCGCAGGCCGGGGAATTCAACGCCACGAAAGCGACGTAAGCGAAATAGTAACTTACCAATTGAAGTCCAATAAGCCGGACACCTATATACTCGTCCATCTGACCTCCGACGGCTTGGTTACGGATTGCGATCTCGTTGAAAAATAATGACTATTTGAAGCGAATTATGCAGGTATTGATTTCCTTACCCTGCTGAGCGTTTCAGGAGTGAGTTTTAGATAGCCTCGTCGTCGGTGAAATTGCATACCTTGAACTCATAAACAAGTTAGGCTCATGCCAGACATAGTCAAAATCGGATTGGGAGGAAGCTGCCACTGGTGCACTGAAGCGATATTTCAGTCTTTAAAAGGAGTCGTAAACGTAAGCCAGGGTTGGATAGAGTCAGATGAGAGTTTGACGGAATTTTCAGAAGCCGTTGTCGTGGAATTTGATCCTGATTTAATTTCTTTCGAGAATATTATTGAAGTTCACCTTCACACGCACAGTTGTACTTCAGAGCATTCAATGAGATCTAAATATAGATCTGCCGTTTACACTTTCAGTGAAGAAAACGTAAGCTCAATAAAACAAGCCATTGAAAAGTTTCAAATTGATTTTGAACACCCGATCATCACAAAGGTGATGTCGTTTAAAAGCTTCAGATTGAACAATGAAAAGTATCTGGAGTATTACTACAAAAACCCGGATAAGCCTTTTTGCAAAACATACATTGTTCCGAAATTACAGATTCTTCTAAAACAGTTTTCAAGTCATGTCATGACGATAAATTGAAATAGTTAATTTGCGGGCCGATGTAAAGGATAAGGTATGAAATCGATAACAAAAAAGAAACTATGAAGGCAATCATTGTCCCAACGCTCACGGTAGGAAATGGAGCAGAAGCAATTGCATTTTATCAGAAAGCATTCGGTGCTAATATTCTCATGTCCAATACCGCACCTGATGGATCGGTGGTCGCAGAGATGGAAATAATGGGCGCCAGGTTCGTGGTTGCAGATCAGTCGGAAGAGCATGGTAATTTTAGTCCTGAAAAACTAAATGGCACACCCGTGAGGATCGGTTTGCAGGTTGAAGATCCGGACCAGGTATTTGAACTTGCAGTAAAAGCAGGGGCATCAATAATTTATGAGGTAGCCGATCAGGATTATGGCTACAGGTTGGGCCATCTTTCAGATCCTTTTGGTCATCAGTGGGAAATTTTTAAGCCGTCCTTGTAATTGGCATATCGACGCGCCTTGGTAAAACCGTCTGTAGATATTTTCACGCCATCTCGCCACCGAAAAACCTGTTCTTATTCGATTTAATTTGTATTTCTGTATTGTTGTGGTGTCAGTCCTGTTTTGGTTCTAAAAACCTTTGTGAAATGTGAGGGATATTCAAACCCAAGTTCATAAGCAATTTCACTAATTGATTTTTCGGTGCTCCATAAAAGCGATTTTGCAGCGTCAACAAGTTTGAGATGTATGTGTTCTTGTGTTGTCTTACCCGTGAACCTGTTCAGCAAATCGGATAAATAGTTAGGTGACAGATTTAATTGGAATGCAAAAAACTTAACGTCGGGCAATCCAGCCTCAATTAATGTTTCCTGTGCAAAATATTCATTCAATATGTGTTCAAATCTTTGAACAATGTCTTTATTTACTTTACTCCTGGTAAGAAACTGTCTGTCGTGAAAGCGATTACAATAATTCAGAAGTAATTCCAGATTACTTACAATCAAGGCTTCTGTGTGCTTATCGATATTTTGCGAATATTCTTTTTTGATTTTTTCAATACAATCTTTTAAAATTTGCTTTTCATCGTCTGAAATATGCAAAGCTTCATTGGCCTCGTAACCAAAAAATCCGTATTGGTTTATTTTTCTACCAAGGGCCGTACCGTTAATTAAATCAGAATGAAAAAACAAGCCCCAACCTTCGTCCATTTGAAGATTGTGGCTTGCACTCACAACTTGATGAGGGGCGGTGAAAATCAGGGTGCCTTCATTGAAATCGTAAAGCGATTTCCCATACTTGAAAGCACCTTCAAAGTGCTTGCAGGATATGGTATAAAACGCCATTTGGTAAGAGGCCTCTAATGCAATTACTTCAGGTTTCATATGAGTCAAATCAACCAATGAAATAAGCGGGTGCCTGGGTTTATCGTACCCAAATACCTTATGTGCTTCGCTTATAGATGGGAGTTCTACAAATTTATTTGTCATTGTCTATTTACAAAACTTTTGTTGGTAAAGAGATTATTGAAAGTGTAGAGATTTTGGCTTTTACACTTTCAATAATTTTTATGTCCGAACAAGTATTTTAATTTAAATTCTTTTTAAAAAATTCGTCCAGTTTTGGCACAGATTGTGAAACATGGTCATAGAGTGAAACGTGTGTCTCACCTTCAATTAAAAACAATTCTTTTGGCTCGTTTGCCTTTTCGTAGGCATCTTTTGTCATCCATAAGGTCTGTGCATCCGTTCCTGCAATCATCAATACTGGTCGTGGTGCAATTAAGTAAGCAAAATCAGGTGAATAGAAACTTGCAATACGTTCTACACTACTTAAAGGAGTGAAATTGGATTGTCTGGGGTTTTGACCTCTATCGGTACAATAATATTCCCAACCTTCGTAGGTAATGCTTCCTGCGGCTTTGGCTTCTTCTGGCGTTGGGCGTATGGGAAATGTGCCTGGGGCTTTTCCGTTGAGTACCGCAATTCTGTCAGCAGCAGCAGCATCAAGCATGCCTTGGATAATTTTAGGGTCTTGCTTCCCGTCAGAACCTTTTCTGTTCCAGTCGCCTAAATCAACGCCACTTACGGTTGCAAGTGCCTTTATAGTATGGTCCGTGGCAGTGGCGACGATCGAATAACCACCTGAAGCACATATACCGAGAACCCCTATGTTTTCAGCATCTACATCCTTTATCGTAGTTAAAAAGCCTGCGGCAGCTCTAATATCTTCTACCCTTTGCGAAGGGTCTTCCAGGCCGCGTGACGTTCCTTCGCTTTCTCCCTGGTAAGCTGCATCAAAAGCCAAAGTGATAAATCCTTTTTCCGCCAAGCTTTTTGCATAAAGCTCAGCGGTTTGCTCTTTCACCCCAGCGGCTGGATGTGCAACAACGATTGCCGGTGTAGGTTTATCTCCCTGCTTAAAACCGGCTGGATAGAAAAGATTTGCAGCAATTTTTATTGAATTAGATTCAAAGCTGACTTTTTTTTCCGATACGGTATCTTTCATGTTTGACATTTTTTTTTGTGTTTTTTGGTTGGACTCTTGCACTAAGAGCAAAATTCTGACAAAAGACAGAATTGGGCTTATACATATCTACGCAAGACTTATACATTTCCCGGTTGTAATAGGGATAATGTGACATACATAATTCTGATATTCAGCAATTTAATTCCCCACAGCCTCTATTTTAAAGATCACATTTGCTCAAAGTGGGATAAAACTTAGAGCGCAAGGTTCATTCCTCATTTCAAAATGAGTGGAACAGTATTTGCTATTTTGGCAAAACTCAGCTTCGAATTATTCAATCGAGTATTTAAATAATTTGATCATTTTCAACTAAATTCCATAACTATGAGGCGCGCACTTTTTCTTCTTTTGTTTTCTGTGGTACTCTTTTCCTGCATGGACCACGAGAACCCGACTGTTGGTACTGACATTCTTTATATACAAACCAATAACTTCGAAGACAACCAAAATGCAGTACTTGCCTACAAGGTTAGTAACGATGGATCATTGGAACCTTTGGTGGGCAGTCCTTTTCTTACCAAAGGATCAGGCGTTGGTAACCCCATGCAAATATTGGGACCACTTGATTCTGATTATGAATTAAGGGTATCCGCAGATGGGAAATTCCTTATGGCTGTAAACTCAGGCAGCAATACAATTGCGGTGTTTAGCATAAAAGCCGATGGAGCACTGGAGCATGTTGCTGGATCACCCTTCCCATCCAATGGGCAAACCCCTGTGGTAATAGACGTTTCCGGCAATTTTGTATTTGTACTCAACAAGAGTCAAGACCCCTTGCATGCTACTCCGGAGCTCCCAAACTATTCAACATTTACAATCGATGGTGCGGGAAAATTGACTCCTGTTCCAGGTGCGAAATTTGAAACGACAGCAGGTACTTCTCCTTCCAATGCACTGGTTTCCCGAGACGGCAAATTTTTGTTCGGCACCGACTTCCTTGGTTTTATGTTGATGCCCCCGGTTGGTACCCTACGCACTTTTACAATCAGCGGATCGGGTAATTTAACCCCGGTAGCCGGTTCGCCTTATGTAGTACCAGGCATGAACGGCACAGCATTGGGATTATGGCAGCATCCGTCAGGATCCGTATTATATGTGGGTAACCCGCTACAAGGAATGGTGAATGTGTATGCAATCAATGGTGTCACTGGCGCTCTAACCCTTCAAACATCCGTAGCGGCCGGAAAAGCAGCTTGCTGGATCCGTACCAATAAAGCAGGCGACCGGATGTACGTTCTTAATTCAGCTGATAATACCGTACAAGTATACAACACTTCAAACCCCATGGCTCCTTCGTCCATACAAACGTTCGAGCTCCAAAATTCAGGGCCTATCTATCCTGGACCCGGAGGTGTAGCGTTCAAAACAAGTCAGGATTTCTCGATAGTTTTTTCTTCAGCGGAAGAAAAGTTGTTTATAGTCAATCAACATACAAACGTGGACTTCAGCATTGGCAACTTCAACTTTTTACATTCTTTGAAAATTGCCGCTGACGGAATGGTAACTGAAGAAATGGAGCCGGTTCAAATACCTGTTCCTAATACTGTCAGGCCAAAAGGGTCTGTCATTATAAGCAGATAATTAGAAACAGGTATCGTTAGATTTGGCCTGACTTCGAAATGACTATCGAATCAATCAGTGTGACTCCGTCGGCAGGCCAATTCTGATGTGTATTGCGTATAATAATAGACGTTCAGGCAATCTTAGGCTTAATATGCTTAGGCGGCACGCATTTTGTTGCAGTTAGAAAAGAAACAATCTGAACTTCAATCAATGAGACATTATCCAAAAGCCAAAGAATTTACCGGTCAAAAGCAGCCCTATCCTGCAAAGGAATCCGAAATGGATCCTGTACCACAAACAGAACTTCTACATTACAAGCCAGCTCAGAAATTGGTTGACAAGGTTGCAATCATCACAGGCGGAGACTCAGGGATCGGTCGGTCTGTGGCCATTGGATTTTCCATGGAAGGTGCAAACGTTGCAATTATTTACAACGAAAATGACGACGATGCCGACGAAACCCAGAGGCTTTGTGAAATGCGGGGCACCAAATGTCTGGTAATAAAAGCCGATTTGCGGCATTCAGAAGAATGTAAACGAGCAGTTTTGGAAACAGTAGCTGAATTTGGTTCGTTAAATATTCTGGTCAATAATGCGGCCTATCAGATGGCACAAAAGGAGTTTGAAGAAATCACAGAAGAGCAACTCCGAAGAACTTTTGATACCAACATTCTTGGCTATTTTTTTATGGCCCAGGCTGCTTTACCTTATTTACATGAAGGCGATTCCATTATCAATACCGGAAGTATTGTTGGGCAGACAGGCATTCCAATTCTGATAGACTACTCTTCTACCAAGGGCGCAATCCATTCTTTTACCAAATCGCTGGCCTTAAACCTTGGCGAAAAAGGTATCCGCGTGAACTGCGTGGTTCCAGGGCCAATATGGACACCCATGATCCCCGGCACCATGCCCATTGAAGAGGTTCAAAATTTCGGACACGAAGTTGCGCTGGCAAGGCCAGGCCAGCCAGAGGAGCTTGCACCTGCTTATATTCTGCTGGCCTCGGACGATGGAAGTTTTATGACAGGAAGTTTTATACATGTCACAGGCGGAAAATTGTCGAGCGACTAATATGCTAAATGAGCGAGACAAATCCGGCTGGGTTAAGGATGTTTTGCAAACGGATCAAGTGAGCGATAACACGCGAAAAGTTCTTGATGAAAGACTCAACAGACAGCCCACCACCAAAGCGTCCTTTTTTGCTACCGGTGCTTTTCAAACATTACAAGCACTTTGCAGCAGGCTAATACCCCAACCGCAGGATCGTCCGCACCCGGTAGATTTGCCGGGTCTTTTAGATCAATATCTCATTGAGGGGAAGGGCAACGGATGGAGGTATGATTTAATGCCAGCCGATGAAGAAGCTTTTCGTCAGGGGATAGCCGGGTTCGACGAAACGGCTGTTTTGATATTTTCAAAGCATTTTATCGAGTTAGATAAGAACAGTCAACACGATGTTATACGGTCAGTTCAATTCGGAGAAGCGGCTGGTAATATTTGGCAAAAAGTCCCGTCACAACTATTCTTCGAGGAGCTGCTCGGAGTTCTGGTTGAATTATATTACAGTCACCCGACTGCAAAAGAAGAGATTGGGGACGCGTCATTCGCGGATGCGAACGGCTGGAATAACATTGGACTGGAAAATGCGCCGATATAAAAACGCTGACCTTGTAGATGCGGTCGTGATTGGAACCGGCGCTGGAGGTGCTCCTTTACTCGCAAAACTGTCCAAAGCAGGTTTGAAAGTGGTGGCATTGGAGGCGGGCGAGCACTGGGACCCGACCCGAGATTTTGCTACCGATGAGGTAAGTCAATCCAAATTGTTCTGGAACGACGAGCGGCTGAGCGCGGGCAGTGATCCGTTGCCGTTTGGCAATAACAATTCCGGGACCGGCGTTGGCGGGTCAACTTTGCACTATACTGCCTATGTTCCAAGGCCCCAGCCAGACGATTTTCTTCTTCATACCCATTTTGGGAAAGGCGTTGACTGGCCAATTGGGTATCAGGACCTCGAAAATTATTATGATGAATTGGAACAGTTTCTGGGCATTTCGGGTCCCGCTGACTATCCCTGGGGGCCAAAAAGAAAAACGACTTATCCGCTTGCTCCATTGCCGTTGAACGGCGCGGCGATGTTGATGGAGCGGGGCTGCAAGCCACTGGGAATCAGGACTGTGTCTGCGCCAAATGCTGCGCTGTCCGCCCGGTATTATCAACAGGACGTGGGTTGGCGTAACGCTTGTAACAACCGCGGATTCTGCCAGGCTGGCTGCAACATCGGAGCCAAAGCAAGCATGGATGTAACTTATATTCCCGTCGCTATTCATTACGGTGCAGAAGTTCGCTCAAAATGCTTCGTTACCGGATTTGAATTGGATCAATCAGGAAAAGTTGGCGGGGTAATTTATTGGAATAATGGTACCGAGATGAAACAGAAATGTTGCCACGTGTTTGTTTGTGCCGGCGCGATAGAAACCCCTCGACTTCTTCTGTATAACGGTATCGCCAATTCAAGCGGTCAAGTTGGAAAAAACTTCATGGCGCATACCGGTATTCAGCTATGGGGCCAATTTGACGAAGAAATTCATCCGTACAAAGGCATACCGGGAGCCTTGATTTCTGAGCAAAATCACCGTCCGGCAGATGCTGATTTCGCGGGTGGTTATTTATTGCAATCCATTGGGGTCATGCCCGTTACTTATGCAACTCAGCTGGCCAGGGGACAGAAACTTTGGGGAGAGGACCTTATAGGGCATATGAAAAACTATAACCATGTAGCCGGGATCAATATACTCGGCGAATGCCTCCCGTATCCTTCCAATTATCTGGAACTCTCACAGGAATTGGATGCACGAAGATTACCAAAGCCCCGAATTCATTTTACTTTCGGTGAGAACGAAAATCGGCTGACGGCGCACGCGGAAAAAACGATGCGGCAAATCTGGGATGTAGCTGGCGCCGAAAAAGCCTGGTCTTTCAATCGGGGTGCACATACGATTGGTACCTGTAGAATGGGAAACAGCGCTGGAGATGCCGTGGTAAACAGTGATGGGCAAAGTTTTGACATACCAAACCTTTTCATTGCAGATAATTCGATTTTCCCAAGCGCGCTTAGCGCCAATCCCGCCCTTACGATCATGGCTTTGTCGTTGCGTATTGCGGAAAGATTTTTAATGAAGTTGAAATCTTAAGGTATTTATTCGCCTTTCACGATGGGTCAGGCGATGAAAACAGACAGATATGAAAAGCAAAAGTTTTCTTGATATTATTAAAAAGAAGCGAGGGAAAGACCATTATTCCGGCGATCAGTACGGGGGAGCAACCGGTAAGTCCGGCTCCGGGCTTCCCGACGGGTCCAATCGGAATTTTATGTTTGCCACAGGAATTGAATGCTCCTACCCGACAATCGGTCATGGTAAAATACGCCGTGATCAGATGGACGAATGCGGGCATTACAAGTTTTGGAAAAGGGACTTTGAGCTGGTCAATGAGCTCGGATTGAAAGTGCTTCGGTACGGTTTACCTTACCATAAGATTCATTTGGGACCGGGTAAGTATGACTGGACCTTCGCGGATGTGGTGATGAAGGAACTGAAACGAAAAGATATTACGCCGATCCTGGACCTGTTGCATTTCGGCTTGCCTGACTGGCTTGGTGATTTTCAAAATCCTGAATTGCCCATTCATTTCTCTGATTATGCCGGTGCCGTGGCCAAAAGATATCCCTGGGTCAGATATTATACACCGGTAAATGAGATTTATGTAACCGCAAAAGCGAGTGCGAAGGATGGACTTTGGAACGAGCAGCTTAAGTCCGATGAGGCGTTTGTCACAGCATTGAAAAATATCGTAGCGGCAAGCATTCTGGCTACGCATAGCATCGTAAAATTTCGCCCCGACGCCATCATAGTACAAAGTGAGTCGGCAGAATATATGCATGAGGCAAAGGCTGAACAGTCCCCCGAAGTCAAATTGTTGAATAAGCAGAGATTGCTGTCCCTGGATCTGCTTTATGCTTACTCTCCCGATGCAGAGGTTTACATTTATTTGATGGACAATGGCTTGACCAGGAATGAATATGACTGGTTTATGAAAGGAGAGCCGCCAGGTTATCAGGTGATGGGAAATGATTACTATGGACGCAACGAAAAAATAATGAAACCCGATAACAGCATCTGCACCGCAGAAGATGTCCTGGGCTGGTACCAGATCACAAAAGGCTACTATGACAGATATAAAAAGCCGGTGATGCATACGGAGACCAATACTTTTCTCCCGGATCAGGCCCCAACGTGGCTTTGGAAGCAATGGGTAAATATTCTCAGAATGCGTTCGGACGGTGTACCGGTTCTTGGATTTACCTGGTACAGTCTCACGGATCAGATTGATTGGGACACGCAACTTGCGGAAAAGAACGATACTGTAAATGCTTGTGGATTGTATGATTTGGATAGAAACCCCAGACCAGTCGCCGATGCTTATAAGATGCTTTTAAAGGAATATGGGCAAATTACGATTTTCCCGCACGGAGAACTTTTCGAGATCACAACAAGTGAGGCCCTGCTTAAAGTAGCTATCTGATCATGCAAACGCAATCATCCACGTTAAACTTTCTGGCGCAGGGAGATCCGGATAATCCGGTGCTTGTTTTCCTGCATTTCTTTGGAGGATCTTCCAGGACATGGTCAGCTGTGATGGAAGGGTTGTCGGATCAGTTCTATTGTGTCGCACCCGATCTCCCGGGCTGGGGAGACTCCGCTGCTCCTTCCGGGCAGATCTCCGTAAAGGCGAGTGTGGATCTGGTCATGCAGCTATTAAAGAGTTTAGACTTAGATCATTTCACACTTGTTGGTCATTCAATGGGTGGTAAGATTGCATATTTTATTGCAGCTCATCAGCCGCAAAGCGTTCAAAACCTGATTCTTATTGCTCCTTCCCCGCCTACGCCGGAGCCAATGAGTGAGGAGGACAGAATAAATTTGTCCAAAGCATTTGCTAACCGGCCTGCCGTGGAAAAGTTAATGGAGAAAACTACTTTTAAAACGATCTCCCCATTGCTGAAGGAAGCAGTCATCCATGACCATTTGCAGGCAACCTACAATGCCTGGAATTCCTGGATTGAAATAGGATCCCGCGAGGATATTTCAAATTTGCGTGTCGATGCGATGTTGTCGGCGTTAATCGTAAGTGGCGAAAAGGATTCGAACTTTTCGTCAGGTTTTCTAAAACAGGAATTCACAAAATACTTTCCGTCGGCGTTGTTTCATGAGGTTCCGGAAACTGGACATCTGCTACCGCTTGAATCTCCGTCTGAATTGGTCGCCATAGTGCGGGGTTTTATAGAAAAGAATAACCTGGCTCCTTAAAGTCCAATAAACCATGGGGGTTTCGTGAAGGATGATGGTTGTGTATAGGCTTATTTGTAACTTGGTGCGTAAGCGGCAACACAATCAATTTTTAAGTTTCACTTTTTTCTCATGCACCAAGAACTTAGAAACTACATCAATAAATATGCATCCACAGAAGTAACAGATGATGATTTTGAGTTGATAAAAGAGAAGTTTATCGCAAAACATTTCCGCAAGAACCAATACCTGTTGCAGGAAGGCGAAGTTAGCAAGCATGCAATATTTGTAGTTAAGGGAGCATTACGACAATACAGCGTCGATCAAAAGGGCGTAGAGCATATTGTAAATTTGTGCACAGAAAACTGGTGGGTTGGCGACAGGGAAAGCTTTACCATGCTGACGCCTTCCAAGTATAACATTGAAGCGGTAGAAGATGCTGATGTTTTGCTGCTAACGAAAGCAGGCTTCGGGGAGCTGGTAGATACTGTCCCCATTTTCGTTACCGTTTTAAGCGCAATGGATTATAACTATCAAATTGCATCGCAGGAAAGAATCAACTCCGCCATCAGTTTTTCCGCGGAAGAAAGATATCTAAACCTGGTGGCAACCAATCCTGCGTTGATACAACGTTTTCCTCAAACCATGATTGCTTCATTTCTCGGCGTTTCTCCTGAAACAATAAGCCGCATCCGCAATAAGGCGCATTAATATAGTATTCCTTTCTTCTTGTTTCATATCTCGTCTCTTGACAAATGTCAAGCCAATTTCTTGCTGTTTGTCATTGCAACAGGCCCCTCCGCGAATGCACCTTTGTACAGTAAAATTTTAAAACAAAAAATTCATCAAATGAACGCGACAACGAAATATATACAATTCAATCCTTCAAATGCTGCGATTGTTTTAGTTGATCATCAACCCGGCGTACTTGCCATGGTTGGCAGCTTTCCCGCAAAGTCAGTTGCTGCAAACACAGCACTCCTTGCACAGTTAGGTGAAGAACTTGGGATCCCTATGGTAATTACCAGCACACGCGAAAACCTTAAGTTTTTAGGAACCAATTTGCCGGAGATACAAAAGGCTGCACCGATAGGTTATAAAAATCGCGTTCGTCGTGCCGGTACACTAAATGCCTTTCACGACCCCGCATTTGTTGACGCCGTTAAAAACCTCAACCGCAAAAATTTGGTGATGGCGGGACTGCTAACAGATGTATGTCTCTTTCATAGTGTAGTAAGTGCAATTGAAGCAGGTTACAATGTTCAGGTAGTTGCCGATGCAAGTGGGACAAGCACGCCGCTTGCCAATAGCGTAACATATGACAGGCTTCGCGACCTTGGAGCAGTAATCACGTCAACCTACGGCATCCTGTTTGAATTATATTCAGACTTATCTACGCCCGAAGGTCAGAAAGCAGAAGGGATTGCAGCAGCATCTGCCCAGGCGCAACAAAAGGAAGCTGCTCCAAAGGCAGCTCTTCTGGAGAACATCACAAGTAATTAATTGCCAGTTGCCTCTATAATCCTGCACTCTTCACATCAAAAGCAAACCTCACAAATTAAAACAAATACAATGATATCAAAATTAGACATCAAGCAATCTCTTGTTGCCGGGCTATTGGCAGGCATCACATCGGCGGTAATCAACGCAATTCTATTTTTTATTTTTCATGGCGCAGGTGTCATCACCGATACGATATACCCGCAGCCTGATAAGCCAATGACGATTGCTCCTGTGATCATGGCATCAATCGTTCCATCAATAATTGGAAGCCTTGTGTTTTTCCTGTTTGAAAAATTTACAAACAATGGTTATAAGATATTTTCTATCGTTGCCATTGTGCTCATGGTGCTTTCACTTTTCAGCCCATTTACAGTTATACCTGGTGTAACTATGGGTTATTCATTAGTGCTTTGTGTAATGCACATCGTAGTGCCATTAACATTGCTTTACTTCATTCGCCGGGCAAAACAAACAAAGGGAATGAAAACAAGTACGACACTTTAACATTTTTTATAAACTAATTAAACTTTCAATTATGCCAAAAGGTTATTGGATCGCCAACTCAGATGTTCGCGACATGGAAGGTCTCATGAGGATTGGAATTGTAACCGTCTCGAAGTTTTGAACCACCATGTCACGAAGGGCACGAAGAGTAAAAAAGCCTTCGTGAAACTTTGTGTTTTTGTGGTTCCGGTTCATTAATAAAAATTAGAAAGAAGATATATGGAAATTGGAATTGACAGTTTTGCAGCAAAGTTTGATGATAACTCAAACGACAACGATGTGGAGGCTTTGGAACAGTTGCTGGACCGAATTGAGCACGCCGATAAAATGGGGCTGCATTCATTCGGCATTGGCGAGCATCATCGTAGAGAGTTTCTTGACTCTGCACCTACTATGATTTTGGCAGCAGCAGCGGCACGCACTAAACGTATCCGGCTCCACAGTGCTGTTACGGTGCTTAGTGCCGGCGACCCTGTACGGGTTTTTCAAAATTTTGCAACGTTAGATTTGCTATCAAAAGGCAGAGCGGAGATGGTTGTAGGACGTGGTTCTTTCGTTGAAGCGTACCCGCTATTTGGATTGAGCCTCCAGGATTATGATGCCTTGTTTGCGGAGAAGCTTGGGCTGCTTCTTAAAATTCGTGATAATGAATTTGTAACATGGTCAGGAAAATTTCGTCCGGCGATGAACAATCAACCCGTGTACCCGCGACCGGTCCAGAAACCCTTACCTATATGGTTAGGCGTAGGTGGTACACCTGAGTCTTTTGTGAGAGCTGGAATGCTGGGGTTGCCTTTAATGGTTGCAATCATTGGTGGTGAAACACATCGCTTTCGTCCGCTGGTTGATTTGTATCGCCAGGCGGGGTTGCGCGCCGGTTATAAACCTGAGCAGCTAATTGTAGGTATGCATGCCTTTGGCTATGTGGCAGAAAACAGTAAGCAGGCCGCAGATGAAATGTATGAAGGGTATAAAATTGCTATGTCGGGAAGTATTGCGAAAGACCGCAATTTTCCACCTATAACACGGCCACGATTTGATGCACAAGCAGGCCCCCTTGGCGCATTTTTATTAGGTAGTCCGCAGGATGTTGCCGAAAAAATAAAACGCCACAGCGATGCATTAGGCGGGCTTACAAGAGTAAGTTTTCAAATGGACACGGCGAACATGAAACACGATCAATTAATGAACGCTATTGAGCTGATCGGGACGCAGGTGATACCAATGGTGAATGATATTAATGACCTAGGCTTACCGCTTAAATGAATAGGCAAATACATTTAATAGTGCCTGTTTGCAGTTAGCTATTTTTGCTACTGTTCAAAACCTATCAACAAATTTGATCACGTATGAGAAAGATAATTGCCGCTATCAATATGACGCTCGACGGTTTTTGCGATCACACCGCAGTCTCGCCCGACGAAGCAGTGCACGATCACTACGGTGAGCTCCTGAAAAATGCCGGTACTGCATTGTACGGCAGGAAAACTTATCTGCTAATGGAGTTCTGGAAAGGCTTGGCGGAACACCCTAGCGGAGAAAAATCGATGGATGATTTTGCAATGAATATGGACGCTATCCCCAAAATCGTATTTTCCCGCACCTTGCAAAGTGTGGATTGGAAAAGCGCAAAGGTTGCTACCCGCGACCTCGAAGCGGAAACGCTGGCGCTCCGAGGAGAAGATGGCGGTGATATTCTGGTTTGCAGCCGCAGCCTGATTATTGCCCTGATCAACCTCGGCCTCGTAGATGAATTTCAGCTGATGGTCCACCCGGTGGTGGCGCGAAAAGGCTTGCCTTTATTTGACGAACTGGCAGACGAAGTGGTTTTGCAATTGATAAAGACGCACGCCTTCACTAGTGGTGCCGTATTGCTGTACTACGCTCCATCAATGCAACAATAGCTGAACCGGACGCATCTCTTCAGCGCTGATATCAGTCCTGATGCTTCGAAAAACTTATATGCGCCCAAACGCGCTGCTGAGTTTTACTCGCGGCTGCTGCCCGTTATGAATAGGCCTTATTTCTCTATTTCTTAGGTAAAGTCCTAATTTTGTACGCTACTCCGAGACGTTTCGCATTTTGTTCAACTGTAGTCTTAAATCCTGCCTGTTTTCTGCGTTGATTAACTTGAGTAGGATTGGCAATTGGCCATACATAGCACTCCGAATTTTCGCATCGTACTTGTGTGCCGTACAGCTGCTCCTTCCCTTGACCCATGAGTAGCCGGTCTTGCATCATAGCCACTAAATCAAAGGGTAGTTCTTTGCTTTTTCCAGCCTTCTCAATCAAGGGGAAATATTCAGAAATATCTTCCGAGTGCTGAATAACGTACCAGGCAGCTTCGTTTGTGGGAGAGCCAACCAACTTAGTGCCAGGGTATCCATACTGCTCAATGATCTTTTTGACCCGTTTTATATTAGAGTGGTCAATCTCGGTCATTTTGTCAAAAATGCGTTGATCGACCTCCTGCCCGGATAAGTTGTGTACTTTCGCCAGCGAGTCCTTCTTCGGTGGATTGTCTAAGATGTCTCTGTACAATTGATCGACATGATAGATGCTATCTAATTCAGCTTTGAGCTGATTGTTGATTTGGCCACAAACACAAAACGGCACCAGGTAAACGAAAATCGAAACAGTTAAGCGCAGTATATGCATATAGATGAATTAAGAAGCCTGATATTAATGATAAGTGAAAATCTCAAAATGTGAAGAGACAGTCCATTTACTCAACTGACGAAATTTTTATTTTTTAGCCTGCTTGCTTCTCTTCAATGACAAAAGCGTTACCGATAACTGTGACAGTTACCGCCTGGCGCGGAGCATTTGACGTAGCTGATAGCTGGTTTAAATGGAGGGGGGTAGGTAGTCCACTTCCGTGATTCTGTTCGGATCTTTACTGCGAACAATCCATCGTAAAGTTTTCTTAAAACTGTTTCTAATAACCAATGAATAGCTTGGATATCTTGATTTTGGTAGTGCTTTTGATAACTACGGTTTATGCAATAGTCTCTGCTAATCGGGCCAATGGCATACTCACCGTCTCAATAAGCTTATTGGCCCTGTTATTAGTGATTCAATTTTTTTGGAAAGGTTTTTATTGGCAATACATTCCAGCCTATTTGCAAATCTGTTTGTTGATAATCATAATTTACGTCAACGCAGCATTACATCGAAAACTTCAGAACATTAGCTTAGGGGTTTTACTGGTCGTTACCTTGGTGCCCTGGGCTATTTTTCTGCCTGTTCCTAGTTTAACAGAGCCTATGGGCAAGTATGCTGTTGGAACCCAGGTTTTTCGCTGGGTAGATTCAACTAGAACTGAACAAATAACCAAAGACCCCTTTGACAAGAGAAATGTAATTGTTCAAGCCTGGTATCCAGCACAGGGGGACTTAAAAGGCATCCACTCACTTTATCTGGATGGGTTGCGTACCTTACCGCCAAAGGTGAGTGTTATACCAAGCTTTTTATTGGACCGCTACGATCAAATTGATACTTATGCGATAATAAATGCAACACCGGCAGGCGCTCGGGGAAAGTGGCCTGTTGTGCTTTTTCTACCTGGTTATGGAGCCGCGCGCGCATTTTATACCAGCCTTGCTGTTGGCCTGGCTAGTCATGGCTACGTTGTTCTCTGTCTTGATCACCCCTATGAAGCCGCTATTACTCAACTGGCTAACGGTAAATTAGCCACTACGATTGAAAACTTTCAACCGGAGGCTCCCGACCGACTTGGGTTTATGGAAAACCGGCTCGATATTCGTGTTGCAGATGTGCAGTTCGTACTCCATCAATTAGAAAATAAAAATTCTTCCACTAATACTTTCTTCACTTCACTTGACCTGAACCGGATAGGTATCGCTGGTCATTCCTTCGGTGGTGCCACGGGTGCCGCTGCGATGGCTCATGATTCAAGAATTAAAGCAGCGGTCAATATAGATGGCACCTTGTATGGCGGATTGCCCAAATCGACTGGGTATCGTCCTTTTCTAATAATAGAAAGTAATAAAGATGAAATAGGTCGTTTCGCAAGATACGAAGCAGGCAATCAGTTGTTATTCAAGCAATTTCGAGGTGGGTATCGATACGAACTGGAAGACGCCGATCATTACAGTTTTACGGATGTCCCGCTCCTGTTAGCACCTCCTGCCCGCCTGTTGGCAGGGTACCTTTTAAGCGTTGGTCAACAATCGACAAAAACTCATACGGCAACCATCAGCCTACTAGATGCGTTTTTTGATCATACGCTAAATGGTAATCCATCCCAGATTGACGCCGTTGCCAACCGCTATGAGGCTATCGTGCGGCGGTGAGCTCTTCACATCTTACTTTGGTCTGTCCGTAACTTTTTAGATCCATGCGTTGTTTTCAATGTTGGCCTTCGCATAGAAGTAGGAGATACCCTTTTCTTTGTCGTCATAGGTCAGCACCTCCTTGTCGCGGTGAAAATCGAAATAGCTTAAAAGGCCAAAGTCACCTGAGCAACAAGCTGCGTGTACCAGCAGCATGGTCATAATAGTGAGTGTCCAAAGCTTGCCCGTGAGTAACATCAGCAGTAACAATGCGATGGAAATGACCGTAAACGGAGCGAGTGCGACAATCTGAAACTCTTTCCGGTTGGCAACAAACTTGTCTGCGATGGCCATGAAATAAAACTTTTTCAGGTTCGCATCATATGACGTCTTTGTTGCACCCTGAGATTTGTAGGCAAGTACATGAATATACTCGTGCAAGGGGATCAGCGCGAAGGCGAACGCCAAGCCGTAGGAAAGATGTGAGAGACCGGCCTCCAATGAAAAGGCGCCACTGCCCACGTTTTTCCCGAGATACCAGCCAACGCACGCCAGAAGGACGATGTTGATCACCATATAAAAAATAGAAAAGCGGGTCCTTTTTTTTATGTATTCTTGAACGAAAGGCACAATTTCCATGTGGCCAAGGGTATCGAGCAAAACGAAGTCGGTTTGACTTAACTGCTCAGGATCCAGTTTCATAGCATCGGAGGTAAGGCATTAATTTTCATTTTCTGCTTTCAGAATATCCAGCCGGTCATGCATATCATTACTAAGATCGGAAATCATTTTGGATTTAAATAGCGCACTGGCCATATCCAAAAGCTCATTTTGAACATGCCAAAAATTCAACCACGCACCGAAACCAGGTGTCTATACACCCATTGATCCAACTACACATTGTGCTTAGGAGACCTGTTATCGGGTCAATAATTTCGTAAAGGATCTAAATAATTTAAAAACCTTTGCTATGAAATTCAAACGCCTATTCTTTTCGGCCGAATCTAAAACCTATTTTTCAATGAACCGATTTAAACACACTCGATGGTTGATGCGGCCCCCGATCTTGCTACTTGTTTGTATACTGCTGACAAACTCCTGCACAGATCACCAAATCCCACAGCCCAACTTCAACCTGGATGTCACGCTTCTGGGAACAGGCAATGCTTCTGGCTTCGTGAAATTTCGGCAGTTCCCCGAAAAACCATTCACCATCAATCTGGGCACGTCCATACAGGGATTGGAACCCAATACCAACTACGTGCTTCAACGAGCCGTAGACACGAACCTGGATGGCAATTGCACCAGTACAACATGGCTGACGCTCGGTAAAGGCCTTGTGGCGCAAGCCATTTTGACGGATAATGTGGGTGCTGGCACTGCGGACCTTTTTCGTGATATCTCGGCTTTTCCCGCGGGCACAACCTTCGACATTCACTTCCAGATCGTTAATCAGCAAACCTCCGCGGTCGTGCTGACCAGTAATTGCTATCAATATACCGTTAGGTAAATCTTTACAGAAAAAGATATCGGCTCTATTTGGAGTAGATCTCTTTTTGACATAGCCATTTGCCTAATACGCTGGAAGGTCAAGGCTGCTTGGCGGGCTCCATTATGCGCCTTCTATTACAATAGGCCTGGTTCAAGGAAGACAAATCGGAGAAATGGCTGTTAAGCTAAAAATAGAACATTGACGGAATGAAAACATCGGCATTCGGCCATCGGCAATCGCATAAATAATCCGCGAGCCGATAGCTGATTGCCGACTGCTTTTCATTAATTTTAATTTGCTTGATTTCCTCGCGCCCAACCCGCTTCGATCGATTACCCAACCCGCTACTTCAATTTTTTTATAAAGAGAGTGATGCTAAAAAAGTGGATTATACTCTTGATCTTTTTGCTGCCTTCTGTTTCCAAGGCACAGCAAGCCGGTGTGGACAGCCTTTTAAAAATCTTACCGACTTTGAAAGGCAGGCCTCGTATAGATTGTCTCAATGAAATAGCAGAACATTGTTTATGGACAAGATCCGACTCTGTTGCATGGTATGCACAAAAAGCATTAGAAGAATCATCCGCCATTCATTATCAGAAAGGGATTGACATTGCGTGGTTTTCTATTGGCACAACAAAAATAGTAAACCTTCAAAACGTCGAAGCCGAAAGACTCATGCGCCGTTCGTTAGCAGCGTTTGAAGGGGTCGACGCGTATCATACCGGATGGTCTATGTTGTATCTGGCTGATTTGTTATCTCACCAATGCAAATACGACTCATCCATAACACTACTGGAAGCGTCAATACCCATCCTCAGGATACATGACAAACCGGGAGGTGATGGCGTAGCAAGAGCCCTCACATTACTTGGTCTTGCTTATGGCGCAAAAGGTGATTACGAAACTGCGCTGGACAGGGCACAAAAAAGTTACACAATACGAAACAAAACAGGCGATAATGTAAGCATGGCCTGTTCCTTGCACAATCTTGGTAGTCTGTATGGCCAGGTTGGCGATAATGAAACAGCATTCAGTTATTACCGCCAGGCCCTGCGTTTATATCAAACGGTATTTGAACCATTTTCGCTTTATGCGGATATGGCCCGCCTTTTCAGCAATACCGAAAAGCTTGATTCCGCACATATTTATGTAAACAAGGCATTGCGAATATCTCGTGGCCAGTACGGGGATGCTGTTTCCGGTGAAATAGACCTGAAAGAATTTCACTACGACAAAGCCATACCGAAATTTCAAAAATCCATGGTTGTTGCCGGAAATAATAACGGCCGGGAAGATGTGGTGATCAATCTGCTTAACCTTTCCAAAGCCTTTATCGGTAAAAAGCAGTACCAAAAGGCACTTGGCTATGCTTCGGAAGCCTACGCGATAGCTGACGCTGCGGGGGCCAGGCCGGTAATACGCGATGCAAGTGGCTTGCTTTCTGATATCTACAATGGCCTGGGCAAAGCCGACAGTGCTTATCACTTCCTCTCCTTGTACACAAAACTTAAATCGGAAGTATTAAATGACCAGTTTAAAGGAAAGCTATTTGCATTCAGAAGCAGCGTAGAAGACGAAAGGCAACAGGCAAAAATTGAATTGCTAAGCAAAGCAAAAATAATCAGTGAGCAGGAGCTAAAAAGAGAATCGTCCATAACAAGAATATTGATCGGGAGTATTGTTGTTATGCTGCTGCTGGCAATCGTTATATTCAGGAACATTACACTTTCCAGAAGAAATGTCAAACTGGAAGCGGAACGTTTTAAAAAAGATTTACAAGTGCAGCAAATGGAAAATGATAGTAAGGAAACCGAATTACTGCAAAAAGCGGAGCGGCTTGAGATGAAAGCACTTCGCGCTCAAATGAACCCACATTTTATTTTCAATTGTCTGAGTTCAATTAACCGGTTTATTCTTGTCAATAATCGGGAAGAAGCGTCAGATTACCTCACTAAATTTTCCAGGCTTATCAGATTGGTTTTGCAGAATTCCGAAAAAACATTAATAACGCTGGAAGCCGAGCTGGATATGTTGCGCCTCTACCTGGAAATGGAAAGGCTAAGGTTTAGAAATGCTTTTAACTACCGCATTACTTTCATGAATACCATTGATTCAGCCACAATATTTATTCCACCCTTGCTCATGCAGCCTTTTGCAGAAAATGCGATTTGGCATGGTTTGATGCATAAGGAAGGTGTTGGAGATCTTGAAATAGCCCTGAGCATTGATGGTAAAATTTTGAATTGCATCATTACGGATAATGGCCTGGGGCGGCAACAGGCTGCCAAATTAAAACTCAAATCTGCCGGAGAAAATAAATCCATGGGCATGCAAATTACAGTTGACCGACTGGCCCTTCTAAATCAGCTATCAGGTGAAAATGCTTTTTTCGATATTGAAGATATACTGGATGACAAAGGAAGTAATTCAGGAACAAAAGTGATCTTAAAAATGCAATACAAAAATCTGATGGAAGCTTATGAGTAGTTTCAAAACAGATGGAATGGTTAGTGCAGTCATTGTGGATGATGAACCTGATTGTTGCGAATCGCTGGCAACATTGCTGGAATTATACTGCCCGAATGTAAAGATCATTGATATCTGTTTTTCTGCTGAATCTGCTTTGAAATCGCTGAGGGCAAACCCGCCTCAAATACTTTTTCTTGATATAGAAATGCCCTTTTTTAATGGGTTTGAACTGCTGGAAAAGTTGGGTGATATCAACTTCCAACTAATCTTCACGACAAGCTATAATCAATATGCGATCAAGGCCATCCGGTTCAGTGCATTGGAATATTTGTTAAAACCTGTTGACAGGGAAGAGCTCCGTTTCGCTGTTCAAAAAGCTGTTAAAAAAAGCTTAAATCCATTGCCCCACCAATTGAAAATTTTATTGGAAAGAATCAGGCAACCTGCCATATCAGTCAATAAAATCGCCATCCCGACCCTTGAAGGCTTTAAAATGGTACTGGCCGAATCGGTCGTCAGATGCGAAGCCGATGGAAATTACACACACCTGTACCTGAGGGATAAGTCAAAATTAACAGCTTCACGTAATCTGAAGGACATGGAAGAAATGCTTGAAGATTATCCTTTCATCAGGGTACACAATTCCTATCTGGTAAACATCAACGAAATAGATCAATATGTTAAGGGAGAAGGAGGGTATTTGGTGATGAGTGATGCTTCAATTGTTAACGTGTCCCGCAGCCGAAAAGAGTTGCTATTAAAAAAAATCATAGCGGGAAACTGACTTCATTTAACAAAAAACATCCGGTATCCATAAAAAGAGGGGATAGGCGTCTCAGGAATGAGGGTTTCATGAGACCATCGGTGGTTACGGATTTTATCCATTCTTTAAATTTAATTAGATTTGAATACCTAACACCTCGGTAGCCTGACTTCCATTGAAAACAATCACAACCCTCCCAGACTATTGCAGGCACATCAATATTCCACCGCCTAAGTATGCCTTCTTTGACATTAGGCGATTTGAAGATAAAACAAAAACCGAAAACGCAAAACAAGCCCCGTTTCGCCACGAATTTTATGCCGTAGCGCTACGTCATGCCGGCAAAAATAAAGAAGTGAATGGGCAGCCCCTGCAAGCTGACCTATTCTTCAACTCACCCTACCAGACTGTTTCCTGGGATGTTTTGCCCGACTGGAAAGGTTGGTACATCATGTTTGGCCAGGATTTTCTGGTCATGAATCCAGCCTGGAAAAACTTTATCCTGGATTTTCCTTTCTTTAGGCTCGACCAGTCAATTCCATTCGACCTTTCGGCAGACGACATGGTGTTCGTGACGCAGATTTTCGAGCGGATTTTTGACGAATATGTGTCTGACCGTGCTGATAAATTCCTGCACATACAAACTTATACGCAACTTTTACTCATACTAACAAAGCGCTATTTCAACCAATCGCACTTCGATCAGGTCAGTAAGCAGGCCAGCCGAACCGCTGACATATTGTTGGTATCCCGCTTTCAATCGCTGATTGAAACCGCCATGACCGCCGAAACGGCAGGCGCTGAAATTAGGCAGACGTCTTTTTATGCTAATACATTAAGGATTCACCCGAATCACTTAAATGCGGTTGTCAAACGAATTACCGGCAGCACCGCAACCAATCTTATTCAGAATCAATTGACTATCTCCGCCAAATCCTTGCTTCAACAAACCACGCTTTCGGCCAAAGAAATTGCGTTTCGGCTTCATTTTTCCGAGGCCACCCATTTTAACGCCTTTTTCAAAAAAAGAACAGGTCTTACGCCACGTCAATACCGGGAAACGCAGAGGCTTTGAAAGCACATGCTTTGAAATTTGTCAGTAATTCGTTGAACCGTGTTAGCACGACCTTGCCTGGAAGTCGCATCTTGCAATTGAATCTAAACACGCAACGCAGATGGTACAGGCAGTTCAATTCAACAGTGATGGGTTAATACTGGCAGGAAACCTTTACACACCCGACGATTTCGATTTCGATAAAAAATACCCCGCTATTTTGGTCGGCGGTTCGTGGACTACTGTAAAAGAACAAATGAGTGGGCTGTACGCCGAAGAACTGGCAAAACAGGGGTTCATCACTTTGGCCATCGACCCGCGTTACTTTGGGGAAAGCGAAGGGCAACCCCGGTTCTGGGAAAGTCCTACCGCCAAAACGGCCGACTTCAAAAACGCGATTACCTACCTGCAAACGGTAGAAGGCGTCGACCCCGATCATCTTTTTCTGGTTTCGGTTTGTGCCAGTTCGGGCTATATGGTCAATCTGGCCGCCGAGGACGAACGCGTAAAAGCATTGGCAACGGTTGCGGCATGGCTGCACGATGCCGAATCGGTTGAAGCGATATACGGTGGTGCCGAGGCAATCAAAACAAAAATTAGCCAGGCGCAGGCGGCCAAAAAGAAATTTGCCGAAACCGGTGAGGTCGACTACATCCCCGCAATTAGTACGACCGATAAAGATGCGGCCATGTTCGGGGAAGAATTCGACTATTATCTTAACTCTGACCGGGGCGCTATTCCCGAATGGAGTGCGGATAAATTTGCCGTCATGAGTTGGGAGGGATGGCTGACTTTCGACCCGATGCCGACGGCAAAGCACCTTCACTTACCCGTGCTGATGATTCACTCCGATGAGGCCGTATTGCCCGACAATGCCAAACGGTTCTTTAAGGATATACCCAACACCAACAAGGATTTGCTCTGGACGAAGGGTACGCAAATGGACTTTTACGACCAGCCCAAACAGGTTTCAGAAGCGGCGGCAGCAATTACTGATTTTTTTCAAAAACTGCATTAATCAAATTAAGAATACACAAACCATCATAACACCTGGAAGAGTAAGATCACTAATCATCCATAACCATGAAAAAGGCAAACATCCTATTCGTAGCCATGTTTAGTCTGTCACTTTTGACAGGCTGTGAGAACAAAGAGGATTTCACTGAAGTACGGGATAAGCAGCAACTGACGGAATTGGTCAATCGGCTGTTCATGTACACCGACTCCCGGAACTGGACGGGTATTGCCAATGAAGTGTTTACACCGAATGTCTACCTGGATATGCAGTCGAACGGCGGCGGGCCACCTGCAACCATGACGGCGAAGGCCGTTACCGACGGCTGGGAACAGGGCTTTCAGGGTGTTGATGCGATACACCACCAAGGCGGGCATTACCTTATTACGGTTAAGGGGGATCAGGCGGATATTTTTGGGTACGCCGTCGCAACGCATTACCGGGCGGCTGCCACGAAAGGCAAGACCCGCACGTTTGTGGGCGACTATGATATCAAAGCCGAGCGGACCAGTAGCGGCTGGCGCCTCAACCATCTCAAGTACAACCTAAAGTACACCGAAGGGAACACGGCTCTGGAGTGATTGCTATCATCACATGCAAGTACCCATGCCTCATCACTTGCATACCGGCCTAACGGAATGGTACGGTCATCCCGCCGTCTACCACCATCGTATGACCAGTCACAAAGGAAGCGTGGTCGGAGCAGAGCCAAATTACTGCATTTGCAATTTCCTCAGGATCTCCAATCCGGGCGAGGGGAATGTTTTTCTCGAAGTGACTTTTGACTGCGTTTGGATCAGTAGGATTGCTTTTTGTCATATTTCGTGCCAGCATGGGCGTATTAAACATGCCCGGGCAAACGACATTGATCCTGATCTTATCGCTTGCATACTCGAGTGCAGCTGACTTACTGAGGCCGATCAATGCGTGTTTTGCAGAAGAATATGCGGCTGCACCGGGTGTGCCACCTAAGCCGTTAATTGAAGAAATGTTGACAATAGCGCCCGCAGAATTGCTTCGCATCATGTTTAGCTCAGATTTCATGCATAACCAGACAGCCTTTAAGTTGACTCTCAGCTGGATATCAAAGTCTTCCTCCGCAATATCAGCTGTAAGTGCGCCTGTTCCTTGATCGGTCCCTGCATTATTACAGGCAAAATCCAGCCGTCCATAGCTCGATTGGATGGTTGAGAAAAGTTGGTGAATGTCTTCGGGCACGGACATGTCTGCCTTGATAAAGGTTGCATCTCCACAATGCTTGTTCAGATCCTCCAGCGCCGCTTCGCCCCGAAGGATGTTTCTACCGGTAATGATGACTTTGGCTCCTGCTGATGCAAATTTCATGGCAACAGCTTTTCCGATGCCTGAGGTGCCACCGGTTACAAGTGCGATTTTGTTTTTCATTTTACAAATATCCAGTGATGTGACCTGTGATAAGCATGTAAAATTAGCAGACGTTTTCGTCGGAAATATTGATGGAGATCAACGTTTCCTTAGTCTGCTTAGCGTCTCTGGTTTCATTCCGAGATACAATGCGATGTGTTTGTTGGGGATGTGCTGGAATATCTCCGGTTTTCTGTCGTAGAGTCGTCGAAGACGGTTGGCCGGAGATTTGCTCAATAGATCTATTTCTCTTTGTGCGAAGTTAAGTAGTTGTTTTTCAAGATTATTTTGCCAGTGTGCCGACAAGGACGGGCTCTCTACAAGCATTTTAAGAAAATTGCTTTTTGAAATTCCTACTAAACGCGTCGCTTTAATGGCTTGAATGTAGAATTCGGAAGGGGAATCGGTGATAAATGAAGGCAAATTAAAAACGCAGGAGTTTTTATATCCGAACTCGACTATTATTTCTTCCTCATCCGATTCGTGGCAAATTTTGACTGCGCCTTCCTCGATGAAGTAAATGTTGTTTTCGCTGGTGCCTGCTTTGTAAAGAAGCTCGTTCCGTTTGATTGTTTTGCTGATCGTCCACATTCTCACGAACCGGTCGAGCTCGCCGTCACTTAGGCCAGGAATCTGGCTTTTTAGGTGATTTTGAAGGAGTGTGTTCATTTTTTGCGAAATATTTACCAGACGTAATCAGGTCGACATGCAGTTACCTTAAACCTACCGCCAAATCAGGAAAACGATCATCGTATAAAATATTGCAACTGCTGCCCAAAGCAAAGCCGCCTCGAAGGCTGTTTCCGGAAAAGTTGGTGATTGAAAGATGTACGCAGAAACCAGCAGTACGATCACGGACGCAACACCGATTGTCAAAATGATTTTTTGTGTTTTATTGGTCCTTCGCACCACTTCTGGTTTGTCGATGGTTTTCACCAGAGGGACTATCGCATCTTCCAGCTCAAATGGTTCCGTCACAAAATCCAGGTGTTCTGCCAAAACCTTCACGGTATACAGCCTGGGCTGCACTTCTCCATTCTCGATACGCTGTATAGACCGCAGGCTGATTCCATTCATGTCGGAAAGTTCCAATTGGGTCAATCCCTTCGCAGCCCGACTTTCCCTGACACGCCTGGCAATTTTATTCTTCTTATTTAATTCCATAACCATCCCCAATGATAGGCCACTTAACGCCATATAAGCGACATTTCGCAAATGTCGTCCATATTCCAGGCGAAAGATAATAATTTTCGGATCGTTGGGGCTTACTGGTTGAGCATAACGATCAGCACTTTATATAATTCGTAGCCATGATCGAAATAGAAAATCTTAGTTATCTATTCAGCAAAAAGAAACGGCTTTTTAATGGCCTGAACCTGAAACTCCCTGCTGGTAAAATTTATGGATTGTTAGGGAAGAATGGCGCTGGAAAATCAAGTTTAATAAAAAACATGGCAGGCCTTCTTTTCCCTTCTGAAGGCAGCTGTCGGGTCAATGAATTCATTCCTCGTTATCGAAAAACCGAATTTTTAGAACAGCTGTTTTTGATACCCGAAGAATGTTATTTGCCACCGATGTCTATCCACGAATTCATCCAGGTTTATGCCCCATTTTATCCGAATTTTAGCGAAGCTCTGTTTTTTCTTCGGCATTCCGGCCCGATCAAATCCTGATTATTTCTACCCACCAGGTCCGTGATTTAGACGATTTGATTGACTCCGTCATCATTCTGGAAGACGGCGAAATACTGTTTCATGCTACCAAAGAGCACATAACAAACAAGCTATTTTTTGTACTGATGTTGAAACAAACGCCACTCAGGAAATTCTATATGCTGAACAAACCCCGGCAGGAGAGATTTCTATGACTGAAATACTCGGTTAACGATGGCAAACTTTCCATCGTGTTCAGCGTGGCAAAAGTCGGTATTGAAAATATTAATCCTCAAAACATTCCAATTGGCCTGCTTATTACTTGCCCGAAGCTTATTTCATTCACGTCAACCGATAGTTATAACATATTGGATAGCCTTCAACAGGATAGTCTGTCGGTTATGTTGAATGGCAACAGCTACACACGTTTCAGCAAAAACAATGTTAAGCAGTTTACGGTGACCGCGGGGGATTATTCTTATGCTGAATTTACGGATGCTAATACTGCAAATGAATTGCAAACGAGATTGTCGGGTAAAACCAAATTGCGATTAAATGAAGTTCAGTTCTCAACATTTATTCCGGTCGTGAAGGAACAGGCAGAAATTATCTTGTCAGCATCAGCAATAGCGCAAATGCAACTTCCCATGTAATAATATAGCATCATCCAAATCATCCACATTGCGATTGTGACTTGCGAAATAATTTTGGGCGTTTCAGTTTATCATCGTCACGTACTCGGTGGGTGTTTTTTGGAAGTACTCTTTGAATGCCGTAGCGAAGTAGGAGGGACTGTCGAAACCTACGGCATATGCACTTTCTGAAATGGAGACGCCTGCTCGAAGCATCTCTCCTGCTTTCCTAAGCCGGTAAATTCTGATGAGCCTGGCAGGACTTATACCCGTTAAGGTCGTCAATTTTCTGGTGAGCGTTCGGATACTCATTGCAACTTCTGACGCCAGGTGTTCCGGTCCAAATTCACTATTGTCAAGGTTATGGTCGATCAGATTGTGCAATTTTTGTACGAAAGGATTGGGCATTTCGGTTTCTATGGCGGAAGTGTCGGCGGCCGACGATATGGCGGCCGACGTGTCGGTAAGGGATAAACGTCGTTGAAAGTGATCCCTGATTTTTTGTTGCCGATTGAGCAGGTTTTGGAGCCTCAGTTCCAATTCTGATAAATGAAATGGCTTTGAAATATAATGATCTGCTCCTGCAGTAAGCCCGACCATCCGGCTGTTCTGTGCGTCGCGCGAGGTGAGCAAAATCACGGAAATATGACTGGTTTGAGCGTCATTTTTCAATTGGTTGACGAGCTCATAGCCATCCATTTCAGGCATCATTACATCGCTGATCACAACATCCGGCAGCTCTCTGCGAGCGATAATCAGACCTTCTCTGCCATTTTCGGCTACAAGCACGCGGTATTTGTCTTTTAGTGATCCGCGCATGAATTCCAATAGTTCGGCATTGTCCTCCACCAGCAGAACGATTGGATCATCCGTTTCCAGGCTTGCGGTATGCAATACGTCTGTTTCCATAACGCCGGGTTGATAGCCATGGAAAGACAGGTTTGGTTCGGGCACACTGGCTTGGGACATTTCCGGTGCCGGCAAAAAGGACTCATTCAGTTTTTTTAACGGTAATCGGATCCTGAAGGACGTTCCCATGCCAGGCTGACTTTCCACTTCGGCGCTCCCTCCCAGCAGGTTGCTCAACTCGCGCACTAAAGCCAGTCCGATTCCAGATCCTCCGTATGCACGTGTTTGCGAATCATCAACCTGGAAAAAGCGATCAAATACGTGGTCCAATTTATCCTTTGAAATGCCAATCCCTGTGTCGTTGACACTTAGGTTCAAATTCATCGAGTCAGACAAATTTGCTTCAACATCTATATTCCCACCGCCTTTTGTAAATTTTAATGCATTGGAAAGCAGGTTATTGACAATTTGTTCCCATTTATTTTTATCAAACACAAATAACTTATCGATATCGTTTTTTTGAAAGGAGAGCAGTATCCCTTTGTGTTCAGCCGCTGTCCTAAACGACTCTACCAACTGACCAATAAATGAACCGACGTTACCAGGAGATTCAACAATGGCAAGCTTGCCGGCTTCCAGTTTTGAAAGTTCGAGAAGCTGGTTGATCAGTAGGAGCAGATGATGCGCGCTTCTCTCAATGGTTAATAAATCCTGGCGCGTTGCGTCGGATAACGCAGATGATTGCAGCTGTCGCTCCGCTGGGGCAAGGATCAATGTGAGCGGCGTACGAAACTCATGGGTTATGTTGTCAAAAAAGCGGGCTTTCAGGTTAGCAATTGCTTCCGTGCGAATGGATTCGCGAAGTTGACCCACATGCCTGGCTGTTTTGTCAATGGTCAGTTCGAGATCCTGAAAATTGATTGGTTTAAGCACAAAATCAAAAGCGCCGCGATTCATGGCCGTCCGAATATTGCTCATATCGCCGTAAGCTGATACCATTACAGTCCGGGACGACGGCAGCAGCTCCGAAAGCTGCCCAAGAAGCGCCAGTCCGTTGATGTCCGGCATGTTAATATCCAGCAGCACAACGTCTATTTCAGGTTGATTCTTAATGATCGACAATGCTTCGCGGCCGCTGGTGGCAAAAAGAAATGCATACTGATTTGCCTGAATTTTACGGCGGAACCTCAGCTGCATCAAAGGCTGCATCTGCGCCTCGTCGTCAACAACCAAAATATTGACCATGTTTGTAATTAATTAACGGGGAAGCAAATGACAAATTCTGTAAAAATACCGGGCTCAGAAGAAACATATATTTCACCTGCATAACCTTTCGCGATGATGTCATAACTAAGGCTTAATCCCAATCCTGTTCCCTGGCCGGTAGGTTTTGTCGTAAAAAATGGCTGAAAAATTTTGCGAAGAATTTCCGTTGGAATCCCTGTTCCGTTATCTCTTACTTTTAAAGTGACGGAATTTTTTAACCGTTTGGTGCTCAGCCAAAGTGTCGGTGGCTGGTCACCTTCGGCATAGTTAAGTTCTGTTTGTTTTTTCTTTACTGCATAAAAGGCATTGCTGTAAAGATTTAATAAAACCCGACCGATATCCTGGGGTACCAGTTTGACTTGTCCTAAGTTTTCGTCAAAATCCGTAACAAACTCAATGTTGAAATCGGGGTCCTTGGACCTAATGCCGTGATAGGCCAGTTTGAAGTATTCTTCCGCCAGATTATTCAGGTCGGTGGACTGCGCTTCGCCGGTTGTTGTTCTACTATGTTCCAGCATACTCCGAACAATGTCAGAAGCACGCTGGCCATTCTGAGCAATATGGATCATATTCTGCCGCAAATCATGGGATAATGCTTGAATCATTTTTGTGTCACCCTGACTTACAGATTCATCCAGTTCCTCTGCTAGCTCCACCGAAACCTCAGCGAAATTGTTTACAAAGTTGAGCGGATTTTGAATTTCATGCGCGATACCGGCCGTAAGCTCCCCAAGAGATGCCAATTTTTCATTCTGTATAAGCTGGGCCTGTGTAGTTTTAAGCTTTTCGAGGGTTGACTCAAGTTCTTGGTTTGCAATGTGTTTCAGCCTGTTGTTTCGCCAGAGTATGATTGCCAGGATCAGGAAAAATGCAAGAACTCCGCCCAAAGACAATTGCATAAACCGGTTTCTATCCGCCGTCAGCCTTTTTTGAAGTTCGAATTTATTTTCCTGTTCGTTTAATTTGAGTTGCTCGAGTTGTCTCAGTTTCTGTGAATTATAGAGCGAATCTTTGGAGTCACTATAGATTTGCAGGTAACGCATAGCCTCTTTCGGATTTGACTTCGCATACTCTTTTGCTAATATTTTGGAAGACTCCTGAATTCCAAGGGGATCTTTTTGTATCAGGTTGAATTTCAGACCAATTTTTGCATAAAAAACGGCTGAATCATGCTCATTTAAAATCTGATACGTTTTTGCAAGGCCAATTTCATCCGGGGCCAGATGATAATTTTTAATGGCTGATGGATAATCCTTACTACTGAAAGCAAGGTTGCCAAACAATATGTACGAATTTCTGGCCAGGTCGGGGATTGCTTTTGCATACTTTTTTACATACATGGAGATAATGTCTGCATAATATCTGGAAGAGTCCAGCCTATTCAGAATATAATAGATTCGCCCGAGCTGCATGTAAGTCGGCCAGTTGCTAATTTCCGGGCCGGATCCGAAGGCAGGATTGCGCAGTGCTTTAAGCGAATATTGCAATGCCATTTCATTCTCTCCTTTTGTGTGAGCAACGATGACCATGATATTATTCATGTAAATAAGCTTGGCGGGATCGTATTTTTCACACAGTGGAATGGCCTTATTCACGTCATTTGTTGCTTTGACCCACTCGCCGCTCTGCGCATAGCAGAACGCCGATTGTGCCAAACACCCTATTTCACCAACCGGGTCGTCAATCCTTTCCGCTATCGCTGTGCCTTCCTTTGCGTATTTGATCGTCAAAGCGGGATTCACCATCAAATGCATCGAAGCTAGAAGCCTTAATTGTTCCACTTTTGCTTTGCTGTCCGACATTTTGGGTAGCAAAACGATAACGCTATCGACATACTTCTTATCGAAAGGGGTGGGCTGCGCAAAACCAGCCGCGCTTTTGATAACGACAATCAGCAATGCCAGATATTTAAAGTTTGGAGTAAAAAGCGCGTGGGGCATGGTCTTTCTCAGGCTGTATTTCACTTTTTTTGAATTTTGTCACCAGCGCAACCCCTAACCAATATAATAGAATAAAAGGTATTCCTGGAATAAAGAATAGAAATAAAAACTCAAATCCCTTCGGAAGGTTCATTTTAGTAACAAGGATTAATGTTGCTGAGACAATACCCAATAAGCTAATTAGTATAAGTATGATTGGACTCCATATTTTGATTTGACGCAACTTGTATAAATATAATGAAAGCCAAATTATTGATATGAATTGAAAGTATCGTCCAATCGATCCAAATGTTATTGCATTGAAATTGTCGTAATTTTTCCCAAATTCATCGGCGTTTTTACCCTGGCCTAACCATTCCCTTAGTCCTTCCGGATATAAATAGTGGTGCGTGAACTCCCAGGTAAATTCTGCGAAGACCATAATAAAAATCACAGTCATTATCCATCTGATTGATTTTTTTATTGTTAATAATTCACTTCTAAATAGAAATAGGATAAAGCCCGCAAAAAGTATTTCTGCTATAAAGAGCAAACTATACCTAAAATGTTCTCGTTCTGGGTGTTCAAGCATTTTAAGGCTGAGGTCGGGCGCGGAAGCTAGACCATATATTCCAATAATTGGACACGCTAGTAAAAAAAGCAATATTCCACCAACCGGAATTTTCTCAAAAGATTGATGGAAATATTTAAATGATGGCAACGCAATCGCGACAGTGACAATGGAAGTAACGATCCAAATTATTACATAACTCTGAAAACTGTTGCCTTCCAAATAGGGCGTATAGTTGCTTATCCAAGTCCCTACTAAAAACGGAAGTATAATTAAAAACAAGGTGGCCAAAATGGTCGCCAAATTGGCCCCTGGCGTGATTGGTATTTTATTTTTCATTGATTGATTGATTAAATTTTTTGGTTTCGAAGTCATTTGGAATGTGATTTTCTATTAAATCATTTTCCGCAATCCCATATCCCAAAGTTGCCTGTTCAATCAATAAATCTTGTTTGATTCTTAGCCATATATCTGCGATTTCCGGACAAAATGCAGACAGCTGTTCGAACGAATATGAGCATTGCCTGCTCGAAAATGATTATTTATGGTTCGGGACTTTCTCCGTTGTAGGCGCGCTGAATTTCCGCAATATCGAGTTTTTGCATTTGATAAATCGCGTTCAATACCCGCTGTGTCTTTTTGGTGTCAGGGTCTTTCATCATTTCCCACAGGATCGACGGTGCAATTTGCCAGTATACCCCAAATTTGTCCTTTAGCCATCCACACTCCTGCGGCTGGCCGCCTTCCAGCAATTTTTCCCATACTTCATCGATTTCCTCTTGTGTTTCGCAGTTCATATAGATCGACAATCCCTCACTAAACTTGAAGGTGGGCCCGCCATTTGCCACCCGGAATTCCTGCCCGTCAAGATAAAATGCGATCAAACTTACCTGGCCTTTGGGAACAAACTGCCCCTCAGCGGAGCGGATTATATTAATGATGCCGGAATTTTTGAAAACCGACACGTAAAAATTAACGGCCTCTTCTGCCTGGTTGTCAAACACCAGCGAAGGCAAGATTTTGGGGATGATTGTTTGCGTAGCCATAATGGAGTAGTTATATATAAGAATTAGATACGATGTTTCCATTGAAATTGTGATTTATTTCTTGCAAAGCCAACCTTTGGGAAACATCTATTCCCGGTTCCTCCTTTTTTGGGAAACTTCCGGGTTGTTTCTTTGTTACTTCTCTGTATTGTTCGCAATTTTAGATGGACCTTTTATTATGAAGACGCCAAAAAAGTTGGCATTCACCGTTTGTTATACAACACAATCTGCAAGTAAACATTTCAAATCAACCGGTTATAACAACCCAATCCCCGTCATTCACCCTGCAAAAGACAGGTAAAACGGCGTGAAACACCATGGAAACTACAAAAGACATTAAATCAATTGAAAATATTGAGTTGGTTTTTCTAAAACCAGAAGATTACCGGGAGATTAAGGAAATGATGATAGAGACCTATTCCAGTTTGGCGAATGCCTATTGGAAAGAACATCACATCAAAACACTGATCACCATTTTTCACGAGGGGCAAGTAGGCATAAGAGTAGATAATGAACTGGCCGGGTGCGCATTATCAATTATTGTAGACTACGACAAAGTTGACTCTAAACATACCTATAGAGAGATCACGGGAAATTACAGTTTTAAGACCCACACAAACGAAGGAGATGTTTTGTACGGGATCGATGTATTTATACGGCCTAAGTTTCGCGGCCTGCGATTGGGAAGGCGTTTGTATGATTACAGAAAAGAGCTTTGTGAGGAATTAAATTTAAAAGGAATAGTATTTGGTGGCCGAATCCCAAATTACCATCAATATTCCGATTCCATGTCCCCCAAAGAGTATATTGATAAGGTTCGAAACAAGGATATACACGATCCTGTTTTAAATTTCCAATTGTCCAATGACTTCCACCCTGCCAGAATATTGCAAGGGTATCTTGAAGGCGATAAGGACTCCAATGAATATGCCGTATTGCTTGAGTGGGATAATGTTTACTATGAGAAAAGTTCAGATCAGGCTGCGTTCAAAAAGTCAATTATCAGATTGGGTTTGATACAATGGCAAATGCGGTTGTATAACGACTTTGATGAACTCATGCAGCAGGTTGAATATTTTGTGGATGCGGTATCGGGTTACAGGTGTGACTTTGCCCTTTTTCCTGAATTTTTCAATGCCCCATTAATGTCGGATTACAATCATCTCGCAGAACCGGACGCAATAAGAAAGTTAGCAGAATATACGGAGAGAATTGTTAACCGCTTTTCTGAGCTTGCCATTTCCTACAACATCAACATCATTACGGGAAGTATGCCGGAGGTCGTTGGCCATAGTCTCTATAACGTGGGTTATTTATGCAAAAGGGACGGCGGCATTGAACGGTTCGAAAAGTTGCATGTAACGCCGGATGAAGCAAAGATATGGGGCATGCAGGGCGGTAACACTCTAAAAACGTTTAATACCGACTGCGGGAAAATAGGTATCCTAATTTGCTATGATGTTGAGTTTCCCGAGTTAAGCCGCATTTTAGCCGATGAGGGTATGAATATTCTATTTGTACCCTTCCTGACCGACACCCAAAATGGTTATTCGAGGGTAAGAAACTGCGCCCAGGCAAGAGCTATTGAAAATGAATGTTATGTTGCCATCGCCGGCAGTGTTGGCAACTTGCCGAAGGTCCACAATATGGATATTCAATATGCCCAGTCCATGGTTTTTACCCCATGTGATTTTTCATTTCCCACTAACGGAATAAAAGCAGAAGCAACCCCAAATACAGAAATGATTTTAATTGCCGACGTTGATATTGATATGTTGCGGGAATTAAATCAATTTGGAAGTGTTCGAAATCTAAAAGACAGAAGAACTGATATTTATTCAATCATACGTAACAAGGACAGCAAAGACAATGGCACCGGTGCCTGACAAACCACAAATTAATGTGTTTGTAAAATCTGATGCAATGCTTTGTTAAACTGTTTGGGTCGCTCAATCATTGGAAAATGGCCTGAGCTGTCGATAGTGATGATTTGGTAGCCATTTTTGCAATATTTTTTAAGCGCATTTTCGTCATATGGCGTGTTAGTGCTCATGATAAATTTCATCGTAAATGGCATTGTAAGTAGTCTGTCTTTTGCTTTGGCAGCTTTGGGATACAGGTTCATGAGCGATGGAACCGCAATAGAAGGATCGGCATATTTGTAACTATTTACCAGCCTGTGAACGATTGCACTATCCTTTGAAACGGTAAACTCTCTGGCCATTTTTTCGGCTATTTTAGGATAGTTGGCAAGAAATTCTTTGATATAAGGCTGCATCCCGTCCTGATCTTTCTTCGAAATAGTCATCCCGACGTTTTTTAGGTTATCTATACCAATAATTCCAATTACTTTACCAGGGGTGGCTGCGGCAACATCCAATGCAATTTCTCCGCCCATGGAGTGCGCGACCAACACTACGTTGTTGAGCTGTTCTTTGTTGATCACAGATGAAATATCCCTGGCAAAATTTTCGACCGTCCAATTTTTCCGGTTTTTTCCCGACGATCCGCAGCCTGCCAGGTCGAACAATACCAAACGATAAGAGGTGGAAAACTCAGCCTCCTGATTTTGCCAGTAGGTATGATCTAAATTCCATCCATGGATAAAAAATAGAGTAGTATCTCCTTTGCCCGTGATCTTGTAATTCAATTTGACCTTTTCATAGGCCTCGGCATCATATTGAAAAGGATCGAACGATGAACCTTTATGATTTGTGCAAGCCGTAGCTATTAAAAGAAATAGAAGAAAACGGTACATTGGCAGCGTATAATTTATTGAGCAAGGCCAATTGCACTATAAATTTACTCTTTTGGACGACTTAAATTTGACTTCCTTTGCCGATAACTTTTCTTCCGCAAATCTTCATCATCTTCTGCTCGCCTTTTTTGCATTGTTTCGGTCCGGTCCATTTCTTCAGATTCCGAAAATGCCTTCCAGTCAAATTTCTCATCAAACGGATCAAGGGCTTTTTGAGGATCAAACAAACGCGGGTCGATGGCAACAGCATTGTAAGGCGTAAAGTCAGGCTTATCGGTGAACAGATCATTCATATCCGTAGCCGTGGCGTCGTACTGGTTCAGGTACGGAATACCCAGAATATGCCAGAATGTTTTAAAAATACTGCCAAAACTGTAATGCTGCTTTCCAACATAATTCTTCTTCATGTATGGCGAAATGGTCATCAGAATGCTCCTGTGCGCATCCACATGATCGACGCCACCCTGTGGATCATCTTCGGTGATCACAATCAGCATATTTTTCCAATATGGCGTGTGCGATAGAAATTCTATTGTACGGCCCAAAGCGAGATCATTATCGGCCATGTAACTTTCCCCGAACGGAAAGCCTGCATCCGGTCGTTCCTTCGTTCCATGGTCATTGGGCAGCATAAGTGTTATCATGGAAGGCAGCGTTTTACCGTCGCCGATCCATTTTTCCTTGAACTCTTTTATAAAAACATCCGCCCTGAATTGATCCGGTATTGCCATATTATAGCTGGGAAATGTCTTCGACGATTTGTCAAAAATCGGCGCGGGCACCGGGTAATTGGCCATATACAATTCACCAATATGCTTCATGGTACTGTCCGAATAATTGGCAGCCATTTCCAGCCCAAAACCGAAGTTGAAAAAATCCTTCTTATTCCGCTGCAAATGGTCCCAAAGCGAACCGGCTTCGTTATAGTCTTCCGGATAAATGCTTCCCGCAGAACCGTAAAATGACAAATTTCCCGGAGCGGAAGAAGTGTCCAACAAATTACGGCCACCCCCATACGCAGCCGCAGTCCCGGTTTCGACCCATTCATTGGGGTAAGTATTTACCAGCCAGCGATGCCCGTCAGCGGAAACATCGGAATCACAATAGTAGTTATCCGAAATCGCGAATTGTCTGGCCAGGGCAATGTGGTTTGGCATCACATCCACACCTTTTAGCGAGGATGTTTTTTTCCTGTTTTCAAAGTTTCTTTTCAACCCAAATCTCGCTATGGTCGAATCCCCGTTTCCGGAAGTGAGCTGCCCGAAAACCTCGTCATAAGTTCTATTTTCTTTTGAAATAAAGACAATGTGCTTAGTGGGAGATTCGGTCGCACCCGGATAAACCGGGACAGGATTTTTAGAATTAGCCGAAACCTGGGTGAATGTATAATTGTTGTCCAGCACCTTTTTAGTCAAACTAGGCAGCTCACTATCTGCCGGAATATCGATTACGGAAACGGTGCCTTTCATCAGGCTTCCGATAAAACTTCCTTCAATGCCCAGTTTATAATTTTTGCCTCCATTCGGTCCGCTGCCCAATCCTTTCGCATTGCTCACGATGAGCTTTTTGCCGTCCGGGCTTACTTTCAATTTGCTCGGAAACCAGCCTGTCGGAATATGTCCGAGTACTTTCATCGTCGGGATGTCAATAACAGCAACTGCATTAATTCCCGCTTCGGCGACAAATAGCCTTTTCTGATCCGGCGAAACAGTTACGCCAAAAGGAATAAGTCCGCGAAGTGAGCCAAGCCGCGGCTCAGGATTGAGATGCAAGGTATTGACAACAGTATCTTTTGCAATATCAATAACCGAAACGCAATCATTATTCCCATTGCTGACAAATACAAACTCATTGGTAGCGGCGAGTGAATTTGGGCTGCTTCCACCAACGGCCGGGAAATCTTCCACCATTTGACCTACCAGGATACCCGTTTTAATCTTGGCTTTAACGGCAGGTTTCGTGCCTGTCAAATCGTAGCTCCATACAGAGAATGCTTCCAATACATTCGGGTCACCTAATGCAGGGACGCCTTTCTCAGGAACGCCATCTTTCATTTCTTTCGATCCATATTTGGACGAAGGCCATTCGTGCGCGGTTCCCTTCAGGTTATTTTTATCAAGATCGGTGAAAGGTTTGTATTCGAAAACACCCACATTGGCAACATAAATGCGCTTTTCATCCGGCGAAAGGCAGATCCCGAACGGGTACCGGCCCGTGGGAATGTTGCTGACAATCTTATTGGTTTTGGTGTCGATCACCATCATCCGGAACCCGATCTGATCCAATGCATAAAGTGTGGATCCGTCTTTGGTCAGCACCATATCGCCAATGTAGCCGTGACTGTACTTATTGCCATTTTCAGTCGCCTGGCAGTTGATAGTCAGTTTATTCTTGCCCGTTTCGATATCAAAAACGAAGATCTTATTGGTTTGGCCGCCAGCAACATAAATCGATTTGTTATCCGGCGTGATCGCTAAACCCATAAAGCAGGCTTCCAGAATTCCTTTATCCGTTTTCGGCCCTTCAGGAATTTGCCTCACCATTGGATTTTCGCTCAAAATGTTTTTCAATACACTGATTGAGAACGGATTAATGCCTGAGTTGGCCGTAACCGCGATGTTACCATCAGCACTTAACGCGAGGCCGTAGGGATGCGGTGCGACGGTTAGTTGCTTTCCGGCAGGGGTGAGGTACCGTCCATTGGGAATGATTGTTTTCCCAGTTTCATTTTTCTGCGGATATTCCTTGCCCGACGGTGCATTGGCGACCCATTTCTGCGCCGCGGCGTGCAACGTACTTGCGAGAAATACAACAATCAGGAGCTGGTACTTTTTCATGGTTTGTCAGATTTCGATTAATCTTCGTCAAATCCTTCCTCCTCATCCTCATCCCCTTTTTCAAGTCTGACAAAAGCACCCCGGCGCGGCGCGGGCATGATGCTCTTTTCACCACGGACGGTTTGCCACACAATCCGGCTGAAAATAAGGTCGTCAATGGCATCAGGTACTGAAAGATCGAACTGATCAGATTGGCGGGAATTGGAGTTCACTGCCATATTTTTCTGTGCAAGGTCAACCCCTGCTTCCCTGGATGTAAAAGTGGCTGGATTTGCTGTTTTATTAAAGCATCTCCACATGGGCGTAGCGGCTGCATCGTACTGGCTCATCGGTTTCAGGCCCAGGATCAGCTCCATCGTACGGAGCATTCCTGAGGTTGAATACATGGTATGATCTACAAAACCTCTTTTCACGAAGCCCCCGGCAACATATGCAGGCGAGCGGTGGGCATCCACGTGGTCCGGTCCATTCTGGGCGTCGTCTTCCAGGATAAATACTACTGATTCATTCCAAACCTTACTTTTGGAAAGATGTTCAATAAAACGCCCCACGGCCAGGTCATTGTCTGCCACAGCCGCAAATGGCGTTGGTTTCCCAACACTCGCACCGGAAGTATGGTCGTTGCCTAACCGGAGTGTATTTAACCTCGGAAGCTTGCCCGCAGCCAGCAATTCATCAAAATCCTTTTCCCAGGCTGCTTCGCGGTCAATGTCCATGTAGTTAAGATTATACCCCTTATATGTTGGACAATACTTCCCTTCAAGCGTTTTGATATTGGCTTTCCCTTCGTCAGCAAACCAGCCGTAGCTGCGGAACGTAACGCCTGCCCGTAACGCATGGTCCCAGATAAAGCCGTCCCTCGGATGAGCGATTTCCTTGCTGCCTTCATAATCATAGGTGCCGCCACGACCGCCGTAGCTGGTCACCCAGTTTTTTTCCACATAATCATTAGCATAGGCAGCAGAAGACCAGTTATGCCCGTCGGCACTTACCTCAGCGTCCACATAAAAGTTATCGAGCAGCACAAACTCGCGGGCGATTGCATGCTGGTTTGGCGTTACTTTTTCCGGAAATAAGCAAAGTGATGCATCGCCATTTCCTTCCTTCATATCTCCCAGAACCTGATCGTAAGTCCGGTTTTCCTTGATGATGTAAAATACATATTTAATTGGCGAATTGTCGGCTACTTTCATCGGGATCGGGTTTCCAGTTTCCCCTTCTGCATTTAACTCCTTGTTTTTGGTATACGGTGTGTTGGCATAAACCACACGTGAGTAGGCGGAAAGTGTTTCCTTTGACGGGGCGTCGATGATCGACAAAGTACCTTTAAACAAACCTCCAATGTACTGCTCCCGGCCGGTGTAAGCCTGCGGATTAGGCCCTACCTGCTGCGGGACTTTCGATAAGTTTGGATTTGGGCCTTTGGGGTTTGCTTTGGAAGAAAACCCTTTTCCATTGGTAACAAATATCTTCGAACCAATCGTTTTCACAGCGGTCGGATACCAGCCGGTCGGGATAAATCCGATGGAATGGCTGCGTCCTTTGGTTTCTACATCAAATACCGCAAGACAGTTGTTATCGGCATTGGCTATATATAATGTTTTCTCATCCTCGCTCAGCGCCAGGCCATTGGGAGTCGTTCCGACGGGTGCATTTGGAAAAAGAGATGTGGTTAATGTCTCTGATATCTGACGTTTTGTAAGGTCAATGAGTCCGACAGTGTTGTCATTGCCATTGGCTACGTACAAAAATTTGCCGTCTTTGGTCAATAGTAAATCATTTGGGTTTTTGTTAGTGGCAATTTCGGCTGCTATTTTCTGCGTTTCCGTATTCACAATCACAACACGCGAGCCGCCCCAAAGTGAAACATAAAGTTCTTTTTTATCATTGGAAAGCAGACAGGTGTAAGCTGCTGCGCCCAGATTTAGTTTACCAATGGTTTTTTTGGTTTGAGAATCACAAATGTAAAGTGAGCTATCTTCCTTGGTCACGACATAAATCCTGTTCTGGGCGTCGTCAACTGATATTCCGGTTGGGGAAATTTTCACTGGCCAGGGTTTGCCCAGCTCAATCGGCTCAGCAGGGACAAGCTGCTGATTTTCAATTTTGAATACCAAAATTTTATTGTCATTCCCGCCCGATGCATAAATTGTTTTCTCATCCTGACTGAAAGCAAGGCCAAGGTATGACTTTGCTACTCCCGCCGAATCCAGCACTTTTTCCGAAGCGGCATCAATTAGGGTAATGCTCTGTGTGCTTTGCCCATTATTAGTAACTGCCAGGTACTTTTTCGACGGAGAAACCACGAGGTTCAAAGGCAGGTCATCCAGATCCAGGCTTCTGCCAACCGGCGTGAGTGACCAGCCATTGGGCAAATTGATGCGTTTTGACGAAAGCTCTTTAAAAAGGGCAAGCTCCTCCGGCTGACCGGTTGAGCTGATATTCTTTTTGCAGCCATAGGCGAATACGCCGGCCAGCAGCAAGTAAAGTCCGAATTTCAAATGTCGTGTCATGGTGAGTTATGGGTAGTATTGAGAAAATGCGTCTTTAAAACTTTCCTGTCAAAGTCAGCCAGAGGCTCCGGCCTACGCCATTGATCCCCGACCCGTGCGTACGATAATCTTTATTAGTAAGGTTTTGGGCAACAGCGTTAACCGCAAAATGTTTTGCATCATAACCTGCCATCAGGTTAATAACTACCCAGCCAGGTGTGCCGCCTTTTGGGATGCGGTTATCTCCGGCATCTCCCGCTGCCAATCGCGTTTGATCATCTGCAAACCATCCTTCCGGACGGGCATACCATCCTTTTTTTCGGTATTCAAGTCCAAACCGCCCGTTTAATGGCGGAATGCGCCGCACCGGTTCATTTTTGGTGACATTTTTGCCGAAATTATAAGCTCCCGACCCGTACACTCTCCAATAGTTGCTGAACACATATTCTGCTTCCAGCTCTCCGCCGCGGATGTAAGCGCGCTCTACATTTTCCTTTCGGTACACATCTATTCCGTCAATTTTCTCTCCCGCCACTTTCACGCGCGTGATCAGGTTGCGAAGATTATTCTGGAATAATGCTGCGCTGAGGGCTAACCCGCCTGAATGGTATTTATAACCTGCTTCGAAGTTGTAAGATGTCTCTGGTTTAAGGTCATAAGCAGGCAGCTCGTACCGAAAATCAACGATGCCCAGCGTTCCCATATCATCAATGTTCGGTGCGCGGAAACCTGAGTGGAAAGATGTGTAGAAATTGGAATGTTCTTGAGGTAAGTATGAAATCGATGCATTTCCCACCAATGCCTGTGGCTTTACAGACACATTACCCAGCACTTCGTCTGCAACTTTTATACGAAAACCATTAAACCGGCCACCGAACGTAAACTGCCAGGCATCCAATTTCAACTGGTGAAGTGAATAGATAGCATAATTAAGGTATTTGCTGTCGTCCGGATAAAGACCTCGGCTGGCAACCGGATCACCACCCGCAACCTGATCAACCTTATCGCTGTTTACAAGATCATTGTAAATTTCAATACCTGAACTTGCTTTCCAGAATTCAGTGATATCAGATTGTACATTAAAGATCAATCCTGATGTCTGCACCTTGTCCGTTTCAGTGCGAAGGCTGTTACTGCCATTTTTCCGGCTGAGCCGCCCTTCATTGGTTGCCTGCCATGATCCGGTCAGCGATATTTCGGTAGCCAATTTATTTAAGGTAGTGCCTTTTAATTTGAAATAACTTAAAGAACGTTTTTGCGGATTGAATTCATTCAAAGCGAAATTTTCAAGTTTGTAGCGGTAATAAAGCGGGACATGTTTTTGAGAAACTGATTGATGGGCCAATGTGAGTGTCCACGAATCGCTCAGGCCAAAAACCAATTTAGCGTCAAAAGCCCGGTCTTTGTAGCCACTCGGTGATTGCTTACCGGTGGTATCCCCGCCAATCAGATCGCCAAAATTCCGGATACTCAGGCCTCCCGAGAATGCGACACGTGAGCCGGAAAGCGCTATTCCCGCCCGCAATGTTTTTTCCATTTCGCCGGTTGCATACCGTGCGACCGCTTTACCGTGAACAGCCGGTTTTTCTGAAAATGCCGGATCAAAACTAAAAATTTGAAGCGTGCCGCCCAATGCATCGGATCCGTAAGCGACAGAACCTCCGCCGCGCAAGACTTCTATTTTGTCAATGGTGAAAGGGTCAATGGTGTTTAGGTACTGATTCGGCCCGTAGCGGAATGTACTGTTATTCAGGCGGATCCCATCGAACAGGATCAGTGTTTGGTTTCCGGTCAATCCGCGTAAAAAAGGCGATCCCGCACCATGGGTGGACTTTTGAACAAAAACCCCGGTGGCTCCCATAAGGACCTCCGGTGTCGTTCGTGGCTGGTAAGTTTGTAAAGCCTGAGAGGAGATTACTGATACAGATCCGGCGGTCTCAAAGGATTTCTCCCGGGTCCTGTTGGCCGTGACAGTTACCTGACTAAGCATCTCAGTTTGAAGTGAGTCACTGGTCTGGGCAATTCCAGGGAGCGCAGAAGATAGTGTGATTAAACAGCAGTAGAATACCTTCATAATTCGCCGGTGTAAGTCATTACAAGGCAGCAAAACTAGACGTTATACTCAGCGAAAAGCAGTTTCCCAAATTATGATTTTGTTAAGTTAAATTTTGAAAACCTGGCAGGGATATGCCATTTTTTTGCCACTAACTCAAGAATTTTACCAGTAACTCATTTAACCGCAGCACTTTCATTGCAGATTTTTACGTTTGTACCGCCTTTTGGATGTACTAGGAGGTTTAACAAATATTAGCTATGAAAACGACTTATTTTATGAACGGCTTATGCCAAAGACTTTCCAGAACGATGGCTCTGATTGTCATTCTTGCCACAACTATGTTTCTTGCTCCGTTTGCTGCTGAGGCCGAGAACAATTCACCACGAAAGCAAGTTTCGTCCAGGCTGGACAGAAACCTGGGGCAGCAAATCGGACGGTACATTAAAGTAGAAAATTCCGATCTTGCCGAGCTGGAAAAGGGGATCATTGTAATCAGTTTTTCCCTCAATGAGAAAAATCAATTAAGCCAGGTTGTCTCGCACAGCCAAATCCCTGCTGTTGATCTTTATATAAAATCGAACTTGGAAGGTAAAACAGTAGAAATAGCGGAAGGGGAAATGGTCAATCATGATCGTCAATACGTTAAACTCAGGTTTTTTACTGAGGAATGATTGATTTTGGCCGATGAGATGATTAATCTGCACGGAATTCAGCCTGGCAATCAATGATTGTCAGGCTGAATTTTTGTTAGGTATCTAGAAGTTTCAGGTAAGACCTGCTATGACAGGAGAGAAAAATTGGCTCACAGCTTCATTTACTTCCTGGTGCCGTTCAACAAGTCCCATATGCCCTGCCGGCTGTAATGTCACGAGCTTTGAGCCGGGGATGCTTAGGTTCATTTTGATACTAGCTTCGTTCTTTGTCAAACGGTCTTTGTTTGCCCCAATAACCAGTGTTGGCACTTGAATTCCGGAAAGAATGTCAGATGCATCATAATCAAACATAGCAAGAACACCCCTGCCCGTAACAGCTGGTGGCGCCATGGCGGCAAGAAAACTGGCAAAATCAAGCTGCTTACCCGTCTGCGTCCCTGCGAAAGTCAAAAATCTGGTCATGATCAGCATGTTGCCATTGAAATAACTCATCCACCTGCTTATCCATAAAATAGGGGATAGCAGGATCATCAGCCAGCAGATAGGCTTCAATATTGGGTTTTGTATGGTGGTCAATAATTTGCTCAAAATGGATGTCTTGGTGGGATTGGTAAAAGTGGTGTGTTCCAGGACAATGCCCTTGATTTTCGACATTTTGTGCTTGTAAACTTTGCAGAATGTTAAAATGGTCATGCCTCCCATGCTATGTCCCCACAAAATCGGATCCTTCGCGTCCGATTCATCTATTACCGCGTCCAAGTCAGCAGCCAGCTTTTCCAGGCTGAAATCTTTATTACTAGCCCGTTTTGACTTGCCCAAACCGGGGTGATCCATCAGTACAAGATGGTAGTTACTGCTGAAATATTTTTTTTGATAATACCACTGCATGCTGTTTGAGTTCCAGCCATGGATAAAGATGATGGTTTGCTTACCCTTCATTCCTCCCTGTTCAATATTAATTACGCTTCCATCTGGTCTTTGCAGTTTAGATTGGTCTTTCAGACGTTCTGCCCGGGGTTCATCAACACCCTTGCCACCTTTGCTCAAAAGGATGCGGATCAGCGCCTTCCCAAATAACATGAAAACAAGTAAAGCAAACGCACCAATCAAACAGCGCTGGGCGTAATCGTGATCACCGATGATATCTTTATGTAAGTACCATTCACGGCCTAAGTAGACCTCGAGGCCCAAAAATGCAATCGTAGATAGATTGGTTAGTAACAAGGCAAGTAATAAAATTGGCATACGAATGTTGGTGAAGTTTCTGGAACGCCTAACCTTAATAAATACCGTTCCATAAGGGGCTAATGAAGATTAACGATATGTTATGATTTATTGTGAGCCGGGCAAATCTTGCTAGCGACCAGCCTATCGGCTTTCTCATCCCTACAGGTGAAAAGAGATCGCTTAACAGCAATTTAAACTTGTGGTTACATATTGGAAACAATGGGAAGGTAGCTTTATGGATTAATCTCAATAATCCATAATTGTATGAAAGGTAACTTTACGATTAACCGCAGGAAATTTTTGGAACGCTCTGTGCTGGGGGCAGGAGGTGTTATTTTATCAACTGTCCTGGTTGGAAGCTGCACTGATCACAACATTCCCGACCCTAACGATCCCAATCAGAATGGCAGCTTTGATTACAACGTCGCCAGTTTTGACCCGACCGACAGTCAGATCATTCTTTGGACAAGGGTTTCTCCCGCCAACGCTTCCTCCCAAAAAGTAACCCTTACCTATGATATTGCTACCGACCCTGGTTTTGGACAAATCATTAAAACCGAAATGCTGGACGCATCAGTCAATGATGATTTTACAGTAAGTGTTGACATTAGTGGCCTGAAATCAAACACCAAATACTACTATCGTTTCGCCATCACAAATACCAATGTGATATCGCCGACCGGGGAAACAAAAACGCTCGCCAAGGCCGGTGAAATGGAAGATGTGAAGCTGGCAGTGTGTTCATGTTCCAACTATCCGGCAGGGTTGTTCAATGTTTATGGGGCCATCGCAGCTTCCGAGGCCGACGTTGTACTACACCTGGGCGATTACATTTATGAATACGGCGCCGGCCAGTACGGTTCCAACCCAAACACAATCGCACTGGGACGTCTTCACCTTCCGGCGAATGAAATCCTATCCCTGGACGACTACCGCACCCGCTTTAAACAATACCGCAGCGATCCGCAATTGCAATTGGCGCATCAGAAAAAGCCATTCATTTGCGTATGGGACGATCACGAGGTTGCAAATGATGCGTTCAAAGACGGTGCACAAAATCATAACCAAAATGAAGGCAGTTTCGAAGCCAGAAGGGAGCGGGCGATCAAAGCCTATCACGAGTACATTGGAGTAAGAACACTGGTCGATGCGAAAATTTACCGGAGCTTCTCTTTCGGTAATATTATGGACCTGCACATGCTCGACACCCGGATTATTGGTCGCGATGAGCAACTTTCTTATGCAGATTATCTGACCCAAACGGGATTAGACGCAGCGGCTTTCCAGAAAGATTGGCTTAATCCAAACCGTACAATTCTTGGAAAAGAACAGCTTACCTGGCTGGGATCCGCAATTGGGACTGGTAAAGGCGTATGGCAGGTTCTTGGGCAACAAGTTTTGATGGGTAAAATGTATGTTCCTGCTGAACTGCTTTTGGCGATCGTCCAGATCGTTGGTGAGGTAGATGCTACCGGCTCTGCTACTCCGGCGACATTTAAGATGTTCCAGACCCTCTTAATCCAGCTTACACAGATTAAAGGCCGTTTCCTGGCCAACGATCCTTCTTTGACACCTCAGGAGATTGCACGGATACAAACGGTGCTGCCGTACAACCTCGATGCATGGGACGGTTATCCGATTGAGAGAGAAATCGTATATGCGATGGCAAAGGGCAAGAAGCTAATTGCGCTGTCGGGAGATTCACACAATGGATGGTATTCCCAATTGAAAGCGAATGACAAAACGGAGGCAGGCCGCGAACTGGCCACATCTTCGGTTACCTCGCCGGGTTTTGAAGAATATCTTGGTGCCGATCCGGCTTCACTTGGCGGTTTTGAGCAGGCGCTGGCATTGTTGGTGGATGACCTGGAATACCTGGATGCATCCCGGAGAGGATATGTTCTGGCAAAATTCAGCACAAGTAAGATTGTCAGCGAGTGGCGCTATGTGTCGACCATTATCACCCCGACTACCGCAACAACTGTCGGACATACTGAAACGATTAACGCGTAAAGCGAAGTAATCAAATTTTCACTTTCATCAACATTACATATGATCAAATACCTATCCGGTAAAAACTTCGGTCTTTTACTCGTTCCAGCATGGATTTTCCTTTTGGCTTCGAATGTGCTTGCACAAACGTCACCGCCTCCCCAAACCCTACCATTTTCCTTTACCGAGATCTCAGGTTCGACACTTCCGGCCGGCGTAGCGGTTCACCGCTTCGGGACAACCACCGGCAGCATTCCAACTACAAGAACAGCAAGCCCGGGAAATGGTGACCTGCCCTACTTAACCAACACAAGTTCTGGTGGCTGGCTAAACGCAGGAACGAATGGAGAAAATGGGATTGCAATGCTTGCTTCCGGATCAAACGCCGCAGGTGCGGTAGTGATCTCTGTCAATACTTTGGGGAAAACAAATATCCTGGTTGAATGGACGGCCCGGACGATCCAGCAACAGGCTAGCCGTGACAACAGCCTGGCCCTTCAATACAGGATTGGAGATTCCGGCAATTTCTTTGATTTAGGTACTGCATCTGACATTTATTCATCTGCGGGGAATATCGTCGGGCATTCCCAGTCATTTTCGCTGGTACTTCCAGCTGCACTCGAAAATCAGAGTGTCGTACAATTAAGATGGGTGTACTGGGAATCTTCCGTAGGTACCACCGGCAGCCGCGACCGCATCGCATTGGACGACGTAACTATTGATGAAAGCATTCCGGGACCGGACGTTACTGCACCTGTGATTAGCACGCTTAATCCGGCCGATAATGCTGTGAATGTGCAATTGACAGCGAATCTGGTACTGACTTTTTCTGAAAGTGTTTCTAAAAAGACTGGTGCATTTACGATTACCAACACAACCGATAACACAACCGAGGTAATCGATATCCAATCGGCTAATGTTACCGTTAATGGTCCATCTGTTACAATATCGGGTGTAACTTTACTCAATAGCAAGGTGTACTCGGTAACTTTGTCGGCCGGGGCATTCAGCGACGCCGCCAATAATGACTTTGCTGGTATCACCGATGCATCAACCTGGAATTTTACCACCATCGCTCCTCAGGGATTGCCAACGAAGATCAGTGCGATCCAGGGAAGCGGACAGCTGGCGGCGCTGACGGGCGATTTCACGATTGAAGGCGTGGTTACCCGAACTTTTTTTGGGTCAACCGGGCTGAATGGTTTCTATATGCAGGAAGAAGATGCGGATGCTGACGGAGATCCGGCTACATCGGAAGGAATATTCGTTTTCAATGTTGCTTCCAACGCAACGGGGGTGGTAACCCCCAATCAGGGAGATAAAGTGAGCCTGACGGGTACGGTAGTAGATTTTGTAAGCACAACCAGCGGCGTTACCACACGTTTGACGGAGATAACATCGCTGACCAGCTTTACCAATCTGGGGCCAGTCGCATTGCCTGCCCCGGTTTCTGTTAAAATGCCGGTCGCCAGCATTGCTGATCTGGAACGATATGAGGGGATGCTGGCCGAATTGAGCGCGACAACTGGCAATCTCACGGTCACCGAATTCTTTGAGCTGGGACGCTATGGACAGGTATTGCTTTCGGCAGAAGGCCCGGGTAACCAGCCGGATACCGATGCGCGGCTGGATCAGTTTACTCAGTTCAATGCGCCTAGCACAAGTGGATACACTGCCTATCTGGCCGAAAACGCCAAACGACAAATTTTGCTGGACGACGGGAGCACGCGTCAAAACCCCGATCCGATTATTTTTGGACGCGGCGGAAATCCGCTTAGCGCATCCAATACATTGAGGGGCGGCGACCAGGTTGCCAGTATTACCGGGATCCTGGACGAGCGGCTTGAAGGTTACCGCATGCAAACCGCAACCGGTGTCAACTTTTTGCCCTCGAATCCCCGTCCTGTCGCTGTACCCGCTCTGACGGGAGGCGCGGTTTCCGGGACACCGTCGCTTACGATTGCAAGCGCCAATGTGCTGAACTATTTTGTGGACCTGGATGTCAGCGGTGATACGTACCGCGGAGCGAATACCGCCACGGAATTTGAACGGCAAAAAACGAAAATCATTAAGGCATTGATCCGGTCGGGTGCGGATTTGATTGGATTAATGGAAATCCAGGTCAACGGCGCCACGCCTACAACAGCTCTGGAAGACCTTGTAAATGGTCTGAATGCTGACCTGGAAGGAAGTGGCAGCTATGCCTTTATAGATCCGGCAAGCGCTGGTGATCCGATTTCGACAGATGCGATTACAGTAGGGTTCATCTACAAAACGGATAAAGTAACTCCAAAAGGGAACGCAGCAACGTTGTCCACCAGTGCGGCTTTTGATCTGGTGAGACGCAGGCCGTTGGCGCAGACTTTTACCCAAAATTCAAATGGCGAAGAGTTCACAGTCGTGGTCAACCATTTTAAATCCAAGGGATCCAGCTCGGGAGGAGTAGGCGATGAGGACACTGGAAACGGACAAGGATTGTCAAACGGGACACGGAGCCGGCAGGCAACGGACCTGGCTGCCTGGCTGGCGGGAAAACCTACCGGCAGCACAGATCCGGATTATTTAATCCTCGGTGATTTGAATGCTTATGCAAAGGAAGAGCCGCTCACGATCCTGGAAGCGGCAGGATATAAGAATCAGCTCCCAGCAACTTCCTATTCGTACGTGTTCGACGGGCAGTTTGGCTCCCTTGACCATGCATTGGCAAATACCACATTAACCAGGCAGGTAACCGGGGCTGCCAAGTGGCATATCAATGCCGATGAGCCGGGTGTAATGGACTACAATACGGAGTTTAAATCCCCGGGACAGGTAACCAGCTTATACAGTGCCGACCAATTCAGGGCCGCTGACCATGATCCTGTGCTGATTGGGCTAAGTCTGGACAAGTCACTGCCAGTTGAGTACATCTCATTCGATGGCGTTGCCGCCGGGCAAACAATAAGGTTAAGCTGGAAAACATCCAGCGAAGAGGACAACATGGGTTTTGATGTTTTGAAAAGCACGGATGGAAAGCATTTTGAGAAAATCGGGTCCGTTCCGGGTAAGGCGACGACAAACCAGCAAAGCACTTATGATTTCGATGATGCAAATGTCGGGGCCGGACGAATTTATTATTACCAGTTGAAACAGGTTGATTTCGATGGCAGGTCAGAATTTTCAAGGATAATCGCCGTTAAATCAGCCTCCAATCCATCACAGTTTGCGGTTTATCCAAACCCTAATCAGGGGAATTTTAAGCTTGTCGGTTACAATGTAGACCAATATTCTATCCGGATGTTTAGCATAACAGGAGTGCCAGTCAATACAACCGTTTCAAAAGCGGAAGGTGAAAATACATTCTCAGTTCAGTCGAAACAAGTCTTGACGCCTGGGTTGTACTATATTCAGTTTGCTTCTGAACCACTTGGTAAACAGAATGTTAAATTGATTATAAGGTAGTTTTAAAAGTACCGGGGAGTGCGACATTTGGCTGTTTTTAAACACAAAACCAACTTAACATGGGCTTAAAAAATTATCACCTGTTTATTGGAACGTTCGAACGCGGCATGATGGCACCGGACGCAAATCATTATGAAATTAAGCTAAATACAGGCGGCGATTTTTATCGTATCGCTGTCAACGTCCGCTCGCAGGACGGCTCTATGCTGATGACGTTTATCGACGAAAATTTTCAGCATGAATTGTGCGACCGCCTGCTTGCAGCGTTTCCGGAAAACGGGACTTATAACATCAATGATCCGGATAGCCGCCGCCAGTTCGGCCTGGATTTTCTCAGGAGAAACCTGGTTGTTGACTTCAACCAGATGGTAATTCTTCCTAATAACGCCCCCGGGTTGGACAACGACCTTCAAGAGAAGCTGACAGCCCTGTTAAATAAAACTTTTGGGGACGAAGGCGCACGGATTTTTGCATTTGGTGAGCAGTGGCCAAGTACCAGCGCAAAGGACAGGTATTTCCCCGAGATCAAGGATCAGGGCTTGCATGATATCCATATGAACCAAGGCAACCCGACCGGGCGTTTTGATAAGGATAATGGTGTTTATCAGGACGGAGGTATCTTGTTCTACTTTCCTTCACTTAACCGCTGGGCTGTGATCCTGTTGGCTTTCCAAAGCCAGTTTAATACGCTGAACCCAGCCACCCTGCATACGGACGACGTTACCGGGCACAGGATTACCAGTGGAACCGGAGAAGATCCTGACCAGCCAACTGATGTCGATGGAGATGTTGTGATCGTAGGTGCCCTCGTCAATCCGAAAGGGAATGAAGAAGGTAAGGAAAAAGTTATATTGATGAATACGACGGATGAGCCGATCAGCCTGGATGGATGGCAGTTGCTTGACCGGCTACGCAATCCTTTTATCATTAATAATGCCACAATTGGTGCTGCAGGGACATTAGAAGTAATTATTCCTGCTGCCAGCAACCTTGCTTTGGGCAATAAAGGTGGAACGATATCGCTTCTGAATAAGCAGGGTATTAAGACCAGCGGCGTGCAGTATACCAAGCAGCAAGCCCAAAACGAGGGTCGGGTAATTCATTTTTAAAAACCTCACAACGCTTTTAAAGAGGTCGCTCACCGGAGCGGCCTTTTTTTATGACCTCAAATATGCGATTGTAAAAAATTGTATTGTGTTTTACCCGAAATGCTAACTGCCGTGAACCGAGTGTTATTGGAAGATTATCTAATTATTAAAGGTTTAGCGCAAATCAAGGATTTTTTAACAAATTGTTAAGAGTCAGTATTCAATAAACCAGCCAGCTATTTTCCATGTTTCCCGGTCGTTAAGTAAATTTTCTTTTATGACCGCTGCCAGGTTGATTTCCGTGGTAATACCGCTTTTTAATGAACAAGATAATATAGTACATCTGCTCCAGGCTATCAGGCTTGCCCTGACTGGTTATGACTACGAAATCGTTGCCGTTGACGATGGCTCAACAGACCAGACCGTCGAGGTGTTAAGGAAACAGATTGACGACCGGCTGCGCATTGTGGTGCTCATGCGTAATTACGGACAAACCAGCGCCATGGCGGCGGGTATATCAGTATCGGATGGCAAGTATGTGGTCACAATTGACGGCGATCTCCAGAATGATCCTGAGGATATTATCCGGATGTTTGTCCGGGCTTCTCAGGGCGATTGGGACGTGGTGGCCGGCTACCGCGCCAACCGGCTGGACGACTGGCTCTTTCGCAAGCTTCCGAGCAGGATCGCAAACAAGATCATCCGTACGCTCACCGGCGTACACCTGAGAGACTATGGCTGTACATTAAAAATATTCAAACGGGAAATCGCCCAAAATCTGGGGTTGTATGGGGAGCTGCACCGATTTATTCCGGTTCTGGCAAGTATGATGGGTGCACGGATGACCGAGATGCCCGTCAGACATCACAGGCGACTTTTTGGAACCTCAAAGTATGGCCTCGGCAGGACATCCAAAGTACTTGGTGACCTGCTGCTCATGCTTTATATGCAGCGCTATATGAAAAAACCCATGCATCTTTTCGGAGCGATCGGCGGTGCGTCCGTTCTTGGCGGTGTATTGCTGATTTTATCCCAGGTCATATCCTACATTGTCACCGATCACTTGGAAAAACTATGGATTGTATCTGCACTAATGCTTCTGCTTTCAGGGGTATTCATAATCCTGATGGGTTTTTTTGCCGAGATACAAATGCGCATTTACTACGAAGGGTCTGGCAAAACCCCCTATCTGATCCGAAAAATCCTGCAACAAAAAGGAAGCGCGGTTTCAGAGGATTTAAGCATTTAGCGAATGGCACGTTTCAATTACGTTCCTTATATCTACGCTATCCTGATCCTGGCCGTTTACTTTTTTGGACTCAGCATACCGCTTTTTGACGACGACAGCGCACACCATGCACTGATCGGCATGCACATGTACCTCACCGGCGATTACGTAGACCTGATTGACCGCGGCCACGACTATCTGGACAAGCCACACCTTTTGTTTTGGATATCGGCTATTGGTGACGAGCTTCTGGGCGTCGGTACGTGGTCGTATAAGCTGCCGACTTTTTTGTTGGCCCTACCAGGAGTATATGCAACTTTCAGGCTCGCCCGTCGGCTTTATGGACAAAATGCGGCCAGAAATGCAGTTTTGGTCCTGGTGTCATCTCAGGCGTACATTCTTGCGCACAACGATGTGCGGATGGACGCGATCCTGCTTTCGTTCATCATTAGCGCTACTTGGCTATTATACGAATACACCCTCACCAGCCGCATCGATCGCCTGATTTTGGGTACACTATTTCTGTCACTCGCTTTTGCGACAAAAGGTATGACGGGCGCGGCTGTGCCCGTGATTGCCGTCGGATCGCAGGTGTTGTACCAGCGAAACTGGCTGTTCATTCGCTCTTTAAAATGGTTATGGGCAGTTCCGTTGTTCTTTATTTTTATAAGTCCCGTGTTGTTTTGCTATTATCTCCAGTTTGATCTTCATCCCGAAAAGGTGATCCGGGGCATGGGTAATATCTCCGGGGTCGCATTCATACTTTTTTTTCAAAATACCGAGCGTCTGCAGGGTGTCAATTGGGGGAGTTCCGGCGGTAGCGACCCATTTCTGTTCTTTCATTCACTCCTCTGGGCGTTGCTGCCGTGGTGTCTGCTGGGATATTGGGCGGTTTTTAGGAAAGGTTTATTTTTAGTTAAAACAAAATTCACATTTCTTCAGGGCGAAGAGATCATGTGCTGGACTACGATTGTCATCATGTTCGCTATCCTCACTTCCTCAAACTTTCGGTTGCCGCACTACCTGAATATTCTTTTTCCTTTCTTTTCGATCCTTATTGCGGGAGAGCTTGAAAAAGTTGTTTCTACGCAGGCCGAGGGCAAATGGCTGATGATTGTCCAGAACTTTGTAGCGGTGCTCATGCTGCTGTTTGGCCTGATTATTAACTTCTATATCTTCCCGATAAAAAATATCGGCGTCCTGATACTTAGTTCATCAGCATTGGTTTTGCTAATCTGTGAATGGAGGTATAACCGCACCTTTGTGAATAAATTGGTCATGATCTCTTTTTGCGCCTCCCTGTTCGCCAACCTTTTGATGAATGGAAATTTTTATGTACAAATTCAGCAACTTCAGGCCGGACATCTGATTGCAGCCAGGATCAGACAGTTGGACATCCCACTGAAAAATGTGTACATGATGGATTGGAAAAGCCCCTCCATGCATTACTACTCGGAGTATTTCTTTAAGGATGCCGGGTCCGATACGCTTGCGAAACAAACGGATTTTTGGGTTGCAGCACCCATGCAAAGTATCAATTTGCTGGCGCAGGAAAGTCAACTGGAAATCAAAGAATCCTATATTTTTCCTGATTTCGATACGACAAAATTAAAATTCGAATTTCTTAACCCGGCCACCAGGCATGATGCCTGCGATTACATTGGATTGGTTCACCTGAGAAAAGAGCAAAGCGATTGAAGCAATATTTAAAATGGGCCGCCAAGCTGCTGGCTACCGGAGCGCTATTATACTGGGTTTTTTTGCAAACGGACCGGGAAAGTCTTTTTAAGGCATTGAAAGGCTCCAACAAAGTTGCCTTATTATTATCGTTTGTTCCGTACCTCGTTTCCCGGGTATCCGGTGCGATGAGGCTTACTGCCATTTTAAATGCAATAGGGGTGCCTCTTTCCCAGGCCTCAGGCATGCGGCTAAACTGGGTCAGCATGTTTTACGGAATGTTTTTGCCGGGAGGGCTTGGCGGTGATGCCTACAAGCTGATCCACCTAAAAAGACTTTCACCGGACAAAGGCACGCTGCTACTCACCCGGGCGCTGCTTTGGGACAGGTTGATCGGTTTGGTCTTGCTGGTCATGATTACTGCGCTCTTTTCAATGCCTTACTTGTCTTTAAACCTGCGTATTTTAACTTTTGCGGTTGTCCTGGCTGGTTGCATTGTATTCTGGCTGGCAGGTAAACGATGGTTTCCTGAGATTATCCCGCGTCTTGGCAAGCTACTCGCATTATCATCCGTCGTTCAGTCTGCACAGATTTTCTGCATCTGCATCTTACTTTATTCCATACAGGTCTATACTGATTTTGGGAAGTACAATCTCTTGTTTCTGATTTCATCGGCGGCATCAACACTTCCAATCAGCGTCGGCGGAATAGGAGTGAGGGAAGTTGTTTTTTTGAAGGGTGCGGAGCTTTTAGTGATTCCTACGCAAGCCGCAGTCACAGTGAGCGTCCTGTTTGATATTATTGTGACCCTCGCAGCCGCTACGGGATGCATACCAATAATCATTAAGTCACGATCCGGTTCTTCCCTGAAACCGAACTGATCAGTCCAGCTTTCCCGCCCACTTGATGCCTCCCATGATGTGTCGCATGGCATTATCGTCTGTGAAGGTCTCTTTATTATGTCCCAGAGCGGTATAAAACATTCTGCCTTTTTCCACTGAATGCGTCCATGAGATCGGGTGATCGCCGTCCATTTTATACCAGATAGAACTGTACGACTTTTCATTGAGGCTTAGTAAAACCTCAAAACCGGGTTTACCGCGGATATTGTCTTGAAAGTTATACCATTCATCTGCTTTATGCCATCTTGCCGGAAGTCCCTGGTTTGCCGGGTGGGCGGGACTCTCTGTTAAAAGTTCGCCATCGGGAATGTGGGTGGGGAAGAAGGTATGGTCGCGGAACAGCGTCCCAAGTAAGGTGCGATACCAGGGCCAATGATGTTCCGTGTCCCCGGCAGAATGAATACCTGCATATCCGCCGCCATTTTCAATATACTTTTCAAAATCCGTTTTTTGTGAAGGACTTAAAATAGCGCCTGTGGTGGATAAGAACACGACGACTTTAAAATGGGCCAGGTATTTAGAGTTGATCATTGCAGCGTTTTCTGTGACCTGTACGTCCCAGCCGTTTTGTACGCAGGCTTTTCGGATCGCGGCAATAGCTGGTTCAATGGACTTGTGCCGGAAACCGCTCGTTTTACTGAAAATAAGGACATTATCCTGCCCTGCACTTTGAATAGACTCGGGCATTGGAGCATCTCCTTTGGCATTTTTCAGCCGGTATACAAACCAGTTCCTGGCCGTCGCGCCATTCCTTTTCTGTACGATGGTAGCCGCTTTTTCATAAGTTTTAAATTGGTCGCCGTAAATCGCTACAGGGTCAGTGAAATTATTGGATGGCGAAATATAGTAGGCATTGTCCCCTGGTAGTATCGCGTCGTAGCGCTGGTTGAGCCACTGAAATTTGTGCAGATCACTTAATTTACCCATTCCCAGGAGGTTCATTCCCAGAGGATAAGCGACATAGTAGTACAAATGTGCCCCTGGAAACCATTTGTGCACGACAATCGGCGCATCGGGGGACATGACCTTCCCTGCAATGTCTGTTTCTCGTATTTTCTTAAAAGACGGCAAAAGGGCGTCCCAGCCATAGAGATCCAGGGTTGCATCGCCATTTCCAATATTTGGAAAGGATTTTTTGCCCATTGTTCCAGGATACAAATGAATGAGCGGAAGGCCTGCCAGAATGACGAAAAGAATCAAAGCGGAGGAAGCATTCAACAACTGATGGTATAATTTTCCTCTTGCATGGGACAAACCGTTTTCAACAAAAGCAGCGGACAAGATCATTAACGCAACGAACCCTGGTCCGCTCCAATGCGGAAGCGTATCCCGAACCAGGGAAACGAGCGTGGTACAAAGGATGATCGGCAGGCTGCTCCAAAGCAGAAGCTGTACCTGAGTCCGATCTGCAAACCATTTGTTATTCAGGACCGCAGCCATGGTCAGAATAAAAATCACAAACTGAAATGGGTTATTGTATAGGATCTGGCCAAATGTGGTTTTTAAGAATGATTTCCAGCTGATCCCGAAATCGGTGGGCCCGACCCTTTCGCTATGGAAACGCCATGTAATAAAATCATTGTCCATATTCCAGATCAGGATTGGAGAAATAATGACTGCGGTGATTAAAACAGATAGGTACAGATATGGGTTTTTAAGCCAGGCTGGTTTATTAAAAGTAATAAATCCGAGAAAACCAGCCCACAGAAAAACGCCGTGAACTTTGCTCATGATCGCTAGCCCTGCCCAAAAACCTACCCACAGAATCTGCTTATTTTTTATGCTATCTGATTTTGTATGAGCACTTTGTAGCATTGCATACAATGCCAGAAGCCAGAATACGAGCTGGACGGAATCGGGCAAAATAAAAACGCCCGATACGATACTGGTGTAAATGGAGGTGTTGTAGAGGATTGCCGCGATAATGCCCGCCTTCTCATTGCGGACGAGCTTGCCACATTTCGCGATGAGCCAGGTGTTAATGGCCGCACCCACAATGGCTGGCAGCCGCATGAACAATTCGCCGTAATGATGCAGATTGAATGTGAAAAGCCGTATTAAGATTCCTACCAGCGGCGGGTGGTCGAAATGGTTCAAGTCGGGCTGGACTGCGTAGGTAAAGTAGTAAACTTCATCATTTCCAAGGTCAAGGCTGCCAGCGACAATGCAGCGAATGGCTGTCGCAATGATCATAATCCAGAAAACGGAAAACCTATTGCTGCTGATCAGAGGCATGAGTGCATTTACATGTGAACCGGCAAAGGTATTATCTCCATGACAATCTCCTCCTGCTAAATCTTTGACTTTTATTTCGTGGCAGGCCATTCCAAATTATCAGCGCCCACAGTGCGAGGACGCCCACTCCTAACGCCCGGAAAATGGTCGTTTCACCCCCGTCTTCGTAAGCGCCTAATTTCCTGTAACCTGATTTTGAAACGAAAAAAACAGGGTTCAGGTAAAGTGCGGTGCCGTTTTCGTATTTGAAAGTTGCCCGGGCATAATGGTCATCCGGGGAAACTTTGAAATTGATTTTGTCGGTGTGATTTCCCGAAGCGAGTATTTTTCCATTTTGCCCGGTTAATGTTACTTCCCTGGCAGGCTTACTTGTGACAATGAATACCGAGTCGCCATTGACGTCAAATGATTTCACAAGCGGGAGCGAGTCGGGCGATTGTCCCGCGCCGATTACTACCCCGTAACTTCTTCCTGTTTTTAGCGCATTTAAGACATGGTCAGCTGATCTGTCAGGCACATTGACGACGGTGCACATTTCGCCGAGCCGTTTTTTGGCTGGGGCGTTGTGCGTATCATCGTCACCTACAATAAACACTTTTTTGCCGGAAGAAAGCGCAGCGTCCCATTGCTTTGTCGAGATTACAGAAGGACTGAGGACTTCCATGCAGTCGTATCCGCTAACCTGGGAAAGATCTTCGGCGGTATATCCGTTTTTCAGTGCCGGGTGGTTGAGGATCACTACCCGGCCGGATTCGCTGAGGTGTTTCAATACATGCTGCTTGTTGTGGACGGATTGAGGAAAAAGATAATCCAGCCATTGCACGTTTTCGGATCCCAGGACAAGCTGATGCGTTTTATTAATATTATAGCCGTGCTCATAGGCAGAAATATAACCCGGATCGGAAGAATGTGTGGTGTCGATATGGTGATAGTTGGACACGCAGTGCACGCCGTAGTTCAATGCCTTGTAAGCTTCATGTACTTCTTCGGCAGTTCCGTGTCCATTTGTAACGCCTTCCCATGCCCTTGAATGTGCGTGAAAGTTACACTTCACCCAGTCGCCGGCATTTATTGAATCGTAAGGATTAAAGAGGACGGGGCCTTCGAATGGGATAGGGTCGTCGAATTGAAAACGAGCACATAAAAGGTATTGGGATACCAGAAGCCACAATATCCAGGTCAGGAAAATCAAGGCGATGAAACTGAGTATTTTCATGAAAGCAAAGATGGCTTTCTCCTGTTACCCCAGTATTAGCTAAATAAAAAATCAGTCATTATCAATCGCCCCTCACCATTCAATAAATTATCAAATTGTTAAATAGCGCCTTCTGAAAAGCAGTTGTTATAGGAATTATTCAATTTTGCGGCGTTAAGGAGTTCTATCTTATTTCTCATCCATCTCCTATTTTATTCTACAAACTATACGCTATGTTTAGCTGCAAGCATCGGTGGCCTTTTTCAGGGAACACCTTAATCAAATCGCTCGCCTGCTTTGCGTTGATCATTCCGATTGGCGGTAAAAGCTGGGCAAAGACCCCTTATGAGACAAATAGGGCACTAATATCGTCTAACTTGAATGCATCAGCTGCGAAGGCAGAACGCCAGATAAGTGGCAAAGTAACAGACGGAACCTCATCCGAAGGGTTGCCGGGTGTTAATGTCGTAATTAAAGGCAGTCAGACAGGAACTGTAACAGACGTAAATGGAGGCTACACACTGAGCATTCCGGACGAAGGAGCCGTATTGGTTTTTTCATATGTGGGTTACCTCAGTCAGGAAGTCAGTGCAGGTACCAGATCGACGATTGATTTACAATTAATTGCCGATGCAAAATCGCTCAACGAGGTAGTCGTTGTAGGATACGGAACGCAAAAGAAGGTGAACCTGACCGGTGCTGTGGACCAGGTAGGGCCGGAGGTATTTCAAAACCGCCCCATTCCAAATATTGCGCAGGGACTTGTAGGTGCAATTCCCAATCTTAACCTGCGAATGCTGGATGGAAAGCCAACGCAGTCGCCCAGCTTCAACATCCGCGGGACGACTTCAATCGGACAGGGCGGCAATGCACTGGTATTGATCGACGGTGTGGAAGGTGACCCCCGCGTGCTGAACCCCAACGATATTGAAAGTATATCCGTTTTGAAAGACGCCGCTTCGGCTTCCATTTATGGTGCCCGGGCGGCATTTGGCGTGGTGCTGATCACAACAAGAATGCCGGTGGAGGGTAAGACGTCTGTATCCTACTCAGCCAATTATTCAATCAAATCACCCACCGAGGTTCCTGATAATATTACCGATTCCTATCCATGGGCTAAGGGATTCAGCGATGCATGGTCGAGGTGGAATGACAATGGAAGTACGCCGACGGCGATCAACAAAACGATCAGCTTTTCACCGGCCTACCTCGCCGAACTTAAGAGAAGATATGAAGATCCGTCCCTGCCGAGAATAGAAGTAAACCCTACTACTGGTGAGTACCAGTATTTTTACAGTACCGACTGGTATAAAGAGCTATACAAGAAGCGTTTCAGTGCGCAGGATCACAACCTATCCATTTCCGGCGGGAGCGACAAGGCTACATTTTTATTGAGCGGCCGTTACAATGGTCAAAGTGGTTTGTTCCGTTACAATTCGGATGATTACCAGATGTACAATTTACGTGCAAAAGGAAGCATCCAGGTTGCTCCGTGGCTGCGCATTGATAACAACACCGAGTATTCGTCCCAGAAATACCATCAGCCACTAAACGTAGGAGAAGGCAGCGGTATTTACCGGAATATTGCCGATGAAGGACACCCACTGGCCCCTTTGCTGAATCCTGACGGAACATTGTCTTTTTCAGCAGCTTACACAGTCGGAGACTATTATCTCGCCAAGAGTGGCATTGATAACACCCAGCGGTTTTTGAAAAACCAGATTGCTGCAAAGGCGCAGTTCTTCGATAACGCTTTGTCTGTACGTGCAAACGTAACATTCCAAAGCACTGACATTGGTACGCAGCAGAACCGTGTGCAGGTACCTTACAGCCGTTCGAAAGGCGTGATTGGTTACACAGGGACCAATACGAATGACATCATGCAGAGAAAAAGGACGACCAATTATCTGGCGACGAACTTCTATGCTGACTATTCTAAAACGATTAATGAATCCCATAACCTTACATTGCTGGCCGGTATCAACTACGAGCAATCTGTGTACAGCAACGTTGCTGCCCAGCGGAATGGGATCGTTTATTCCGGTGCCGACGACATTAACCTGGCCCTGGGACAGAGTATTGTAACAAATGGGGGCTATCAGAAATGGGCGATTGCAGGAGGATTTTTCCGTGTGAACTACAACTTCCGCGAGCGCTACCTGCTCGAAATCAACGGGCGTTATGACGGATCTTCCAAATTCCCCACCGACCAGCAATGGGCATTTTTCCCGTCTGCATCAGCTGGCTGGCGAATTTCCGAAGAGCCTTTCTGGAAGGTTAGCCCCAAGGTTCTTTCCAATGTAAAACTGCGTGCTTCTTATGGCTCGCTTGGAAATGGAAATATCGACCCGTACACATTTAATGAGCGATTTTCGATTGGACAGTCCGGTAGGGTTATCAATGGAATAAGGCCACAGGCAACACGCCAGCCAAACGTGGTTCCCGATGGACTTACCTGGGAAACTTCTACAACCGGCAATGTTGGTCTTGAATTCAGCAGTATGAATAAGCGCCTGACGTTTGTCGGAGATGTGTACCGCCGGTGGACAACGGATATGTTCACGAACGGTCCAACGGTCCCCAATATCTACGGTACCAATGTTCCGAAAGGCAACTACGCCGATTTAAACACGACAGGATGGGAGCTTTCCATCAACTGGGCGGACCATTTCACGATGGCATCCAAACCATTCAATTATAGTGCTCGGTTTATCCTTGCCGATTCGAAAGCTATTATTACCAAATACAATAACCCGGACAAAAATCTGACTGACTACTACGAAGGACAGCGCATCGGGGAAATCTGGGGGTACCGTGTGGAGTGGTTATTCAGGTCGGCAGCTGAAATAGCTGAATCGCCTTCTCAGGCCAACATTCCGAACACCAATACCCGCAAAAATTATGTGGGAGATATCAAATTCAGAAATCTGGACGGCGACAATGTGATCTATCAGGGCTTGAACAGGGTAGGGGATTCGGGTGACAAAACGATTATTGGGAACTCGGAGCCACGCTACACATTCGGTTTAAATCTTTCAGGTGACTGGAACGGGTTTTTCTTAGCCGGACTTTTCCAGGGCGTTATGAAGCAGGATTGGTACCCATCCGCCGAAGCGCGTTTTTGGGGACAGTATAACCGCCCATACAATGCATACCCACGCTGGCACCAGGATAATATGTTCCGCGAGGAGCTTGGTAATTTCGACGCATACCTGCCACGTCTTGTTGGCTACACAGCGCAGGGCACTGGCCGGGCTTTGCAGGTCGCCAACGACCGTTACCTGCAGAATGCTGCATACATCAGGCTAAGGAACCTTCAGGTAGGATACACTATTCCAGACCGCATTGTTTCGAAAATCCACGCGAGCAATCTGAGAATTTACTTGTCAGCAGAAAATATCTGGACCTGGTCGCCGATGTACAAATGGACACGTGATACTGACGTAACAAACATTTACGGATCCGACCGCGATCTGAGCAATCCTCAGGGAACTGCCGGAGACGGTTACAATTATCCAATGCTGAAAGCCGTATCAATGGGTCTGACACTCAACTTTTAATCAATCATGAAAACGACAAAGATATTTAACTATACCCTGGCCCTGTTGCTACTGGGCAGCGCCAGCTCCTGCGATTTGACCGAAGTGCCTGTTGATACGGCCACCAATGAAGCCGTATTTGGTTCAGAAGGTGGTTTGGACTTGTATGCCAATTCATTTTACGACTTGCTTCCCAATACGGACGTGGGTGTATTCCAGGACGACGACATTTCGGACCTGGTAGCGCGCAACGGCGTTGACAATTACCTCGCACCCAATGCACTTAGCCCGATCACTAGCTCGGGATGGGATTTGAATGCATGGATACCGCTTCGAAATATCAATTATTTCCTTGAAAACGCTGAGAAGAGTGAGGTACCAACCAAAACGCATTACATGGGGGTCGCTCGGTTTTTCCGTGCCCTGTTCTACTTTGACAAAGTAAAAAGGTTTGGCGATGTGCCATGGATTGATAAAACAATTGATGTGAATGATCAGGCGGCGCTTTATGGCCCCCGCACAGACCGGTTCGAGGTAATGGATAATGTATTGGCCGACTTGAACTACGCGATTGAAAACATCACATTAACTTCCGACCCAAGCGTTACGAGGATTACGAAGAATGTGGCACGGGCGTACAAAACGCGTATCTGTCTTTTTGAAGCATCTTTCCGCAAATACCACACTGAGTATAACAAGCAATCCACTGCCAACACCTGGTATGAGGAAGTAGTGAAAGAATCAAACAATATAAAAGGTTTCACCCTGCACGAGGGCGTGTCTCCGGACCGGGCTTATCGCGAACTATTCATTGCCAAGGCTGCTTTTACAGACGAGACAATCCTTTCGGTTGCATTGAGCGCAAGTCTGCAGGTTTTCAGCTCGGCCAACCGCCGGTTTATCAGCCCTACTTATGGTAACCGCCCGAGTCTGACACGCCGATTTGTCAATACCTATCTCAATCTGGACGGAACACCTTTTACAAGCAAAGCAGGCTATCTGACCACTCCTTTTGTGGAGGAGGTAAAAAACCGCGATTTACGGCTAAAACAGACCATCCGCGTAGGAGATTATAAAAGGACTGAGAATGGTATCCCCGTAGTTGCCCCACCAAATTTCAGCCAGACTTATACTGGATACCAACCAATCAAATGGAGCTACGACGAGCGCTTTCCATACGATGACGAAAGCCGTAATGACAATGCGCACATCATCATGCGCTGGGGAGAAGTACTTTTGAACAAAGCAGAAGCATTGGCCGAGCTGGACAAAATGACTGCCGCAGACTGGACTGCCACCATCGGTGCTTTGCGCAAAAGAGCCGGCATTACCGGAGTTACGCTCACCACAGTGCCCACGGTAGCGGATCCCTATATGGTATCTTTTTTCGCAAATAAGTTTACCAGTCCCGTCTTACTGGAGGTACTTCGCGACAGAGGTACAGAATTGATCTTTGAAGGCCTCCGTCCTGACGACCTGAGAAGATGGAAGCTGGGCGAATTGTTCCAGACCGCGCCGATGAACGGAATGTACGTTCCTGCTTTGGGGGAGTATGACCTTAATGGTGACGGAACCAAAGACGTTTACTTCTATCAGGGAACCAAACCGGCTTCTACGACGCCAGGGATTGCATTTGTGGATGTTAGTCCCTCAACTGCCGTAGGAAGATTGCAGCTTTCCAAAGGAACTTCGGGTGAAGTGATATGGAACCCGGGAGCGCGTGAATGGGCCGATAAAAAATATTTGTACCCCATTCCGGAAGCAGACCGCACCCGGAATCCTGCGCTGGGTCAGAACCCAGGCTGGTGACAATAGATTTTTTGCTGTTATTTCTTTACTAAGGCTGTATTTTTCAATGCAGCCTTAGTAATTTTAGATGAGCAATTATCTGTTATAACTTTTAAGCCCCTGGCTGTCAATGAGAAAGGTAGTTTTATTTGCGCACATCTCGCTGGATGGTTTTGCAGGAGATGTCAATGGCGGACTGGGCTTTTTGACCTATAATGAAGAATTACAAGAATATGCGGATGAACTGGTAAAAACAGTGGGCGCTCCCTTATATGGAAAGACTACCTACCAATTGATGGAAGGTTATTGGCCTACTGTATTGAACAACCCCGATGCCAGTAAACAATCGCTCGCACATGCTCAATGGGTGCAGCATGTTCCCAAAGTAGTGTTCTCAACGACTTTGGACGAAGTGACATGGAACAACACTACTTTGATCAAAGAGAATGTTGTAGAAGAGGTGGACAGACTCAAACAACAACCAGGCAAAGACCTGGTGATATTCGGCAGCCCCGGTCTCGCCAAAAGTTTCATGAATCTGGGGCTGATAGATGAGTACAAACTCACCTTGCATCCCGTGATATTGGGAAATGGTATTAGGCTATTCGACAGTCACGAAACCATCAGTTCCCTGAAATTGCTTGAATCAAGAACGCTTCAATCAGGGGTAATTACGATGCATTATTCAGTGAATTGATCAAAGCGAAGGACTCTGTTTTTATTTGCTCTGAATATCCCCCATAAAACAGCCAAATCTTAGAGACGCGAATGCGACGTTTGTAGCTTGCGTTAACCAGTGGTTAAAGACGGTTCATTCTCCGGTACTTTTTCTTTATTAGGAAGCAAGCGATCAAGCAATCTTTCGACCATCGGAATAAAAGGTAAGAACAAAATTACTCCGGCAATGTTGAAGATCATGTGCGCATTAGCAATCTTCTGTTCTATCACGGCAGATCCTGAAACCCACTCAATAAGTTTATTAAATAATGGAAATACCGCCAGTCCAACAGCAATACAAATGATGTTGAAGGACAAATGGAAGAGTCCAGTCTTCACCGCTTGTCTATCCGACCGGATGGTTGCAAGTAAAGTATCCGAGCAGGTCCCCAATTCGGCACCTAACATAACCGCTATTGCGCCGGGTAAATGGATGAGTTCTTTTTTGGCTAATGTAATCACCATCCCAACTGTTGCTGAGGACGACTGGATCACAAGTGTAACCAATGCACCTATCAATGTGCCGCGCAGGGGATTATCCAGCTTTTCCATCCAGGAGAGAAATTCTGGATGATCTTTCAATGGCTCAACAGCCCTCTCCATTGTATATAAACCAAAAAATAAAATACCGAAAAACAAAACCACACGTGCCGTTTTGGTAATTTTTTCGCTTTTGGCAAGAAAGCTGAAAACCAAACCGAGAAAAATTGGGATTGGCGAATATTGCCCAACGTCCAGCGCAATAAGCTGGCTGGAAAACGTGGTCCCGATATTAGCGCCCATCACAATTCCAAGCGATTGCCGGAATGACAATGCTCCTGTATTGACCAGCACGATCGTCATGATAATTACTGCCGATGACGAATCCAGCAGGATGGTCGCTACGGTTCCGGTGAGGATCGAGGCTATTAAATTCTTTGTAAAAAGGTTTAACCACTTGTTCGCCTTGTTGCCGATCAAATCTTTTAATGTATCGGACAAATTATTGATTGCAAACAGGAAAAGGCCAAGCCCGCCGAGCACCATTAAAAATATATCCATGTGCAGACTTTCTTAACAAGATAGCGGCTTTAATGTTATGCAAAAGTTAATTTACAATTCGCCGGAAACCGGCTATCACGCTATGCTCTTTTGACAATTTGATAAACATTATTGGTCATTTGGTACTGTTTCAAATATGGATTTTAGGTTTTGATCCCTTTTTTTTATTAATGTCGAAACCAAAACCGTCCTATATTCACGATTGCGTAACATTCAGGTAAAATACGGGTACAATGCTTCTTTTAGATTTGTGTAAAACTGTCTTGTAGATGAGGTATAGGTCTTGCCTGGTAATGTTGATCAGCTGCTGCATGATTGCGGGCATTTGCCCCGCACAGGAAGACCTGTCCCCGGATCCGGAAAGCAATAGCGAACGGATTATAAGCACTTTCTCCCGGCCCGACTCCCTGCTTCTGGTAACAAAAGAAAAGTACAATCTGGCTATTAAAAATGATAAGGAATTGGAAGCCGCGGGTTATCTTCAGCAAATGGGCCGGATATTGTTTTTCTCAGGACATTACCCGCAATCACTTGATTATCTGCTTAAAGCGGATAAAATCTATCGAAACGGAAATGATAAAAGCCTGCTGGCAGAAAACCTGGGCGTAATCGGGGAGCTTTATTACCGGAACAGGCAGAGTCCATTGGCCCGAAAACAATATGAAGAAGCACTGCAATATTATGAGGACTTGAAAAGTGAAGCCGGGAAAGCAGGGATATTTGGGAGGATAGGACATTTATATGAGAAAAAACAGCTTTACGACAGCGCTTTCTATTTTCAGAACAAGGCACTTCAGGCTTACCAGCACGCGAACAACCGGGAAGGGACCGCTAAAATCTACGAGAACCTGGGAAGCATTTATGAAGATCAGGAACGTTACGATTCGGCTTACGCCAACTTCAACCGGGCTTACACATTAAATAAGCAACACGGAGATGAAAGGGCTCAGATTGAGGTGCTGAACAACCTGGGAGATGTGCTGCGAAAAACCGGGCAATATCGAAAAGGGTTGGTTTTTAGTTTTCAGGCATTGGCACTGGCGCAGCGGAAAGACGAATTTTATCAGCTTTCGGGCGCGTACAACGACATTGCGAAGGGATACAATTTCCTGAATAAAAACGACAGCGCTTTTTATTACCTGGCGCTGAGCAGGGAGTTTCTGAGTTCCATTTATTCGCAAGAAAGTAATAAGCAACTCGCTCTGCTGCAAACGCTTTATGACATTGAAAAAAAGGACAACGAGATTGAAAAACTGACCCAGGCGAGGAGGGCAGACCTTGTATTTGCGATTGCGACCGGGGTTGTGGTGGTCCTCGTCATTTTAATCGCTGCGCTAATCCTGAGCAGGCAACGATTGAAATTCAAGAATGAACAAAAGCTTCATGCACAAAACAAGCAGGTATTTGAAACGCAGAGCCAGCTGATGGAAGTAGAATTACAGAATAAAAGGTTGCAGGAGGAAAATCTTAAGCAGCAATTGGAAATCAAAACAAAGGAATTGAGTAGCTATACCCTACATGTCATTCGCAAGAATCAGCTGCTGGAAGATTTGCAGTCGAAGTTGGAAGAATTGGGGAAGGAGGAAAAGCGTGACCAGAAGAAACAGATCCGACAGCTCTCGGAAAAGATCAGGCTGGGACTGAACGATGACCAGCATTGGGAAGAGTTCCGAACGATTTTTGAACAGGTACACCAATCATTTTTCGACCGCTTGCAGCAGCAGACAGATTCACTCACTTCCAACGACCTGCGGCTGATCGCCCTGATCAAAATGAACCATACTTCCACGGACATTGCCACTTTACTTGGTGTTTCGCAGGATAGTTTGCGGGTGATGCGGCACCGTTTACGCAAAAAGCTGAACCTGGCCCAAGGCGACAATATTTCTACCTATATCCAGTCAATCTAGGCTGGTAACATTAGCTTAACATTGAGGTAACATAATGTTAATGGCGTAAAATTATTGTTGTAACTAACTGATTTTTAACCAAGTAATACCTTTATGTACTGCCTCAATCTTTTTTGTAACGCCAATTTTCGCCCAGCTGCTTTTTTGTAACGCCCGCTATTGGGCAGCCTACTCATTCTTTTATCACCTTCGCAGCGTCATTGCCGGAAAGCAAAAAACGCAGTGACTTGATTTTCCAACCGTCTGCGATTTGAAACATGATCTATAAAATTTATGCATGCCTGGTATTGTCGATCCTGACTTCGGTAATACTTCATGCAGGTACCGTGAAAGGGAAATTACTGGAAGCCGCCACCGGGGAGCCTGCATTGGGTGTGGTGGTTACCATAGAGGGCACCGACTTCCATGATGTGTCGGGAATGGACGGGACTTACAATATACCAAATGTCAAAAACGGATCCTACCGGCTGGTTACGCACCATATTTCTTATGCTTTGCTGCAAAAGGATTTCATAATAAGCGCCAATCAAGTAGTTCAGCTGGATCTGTCACTTGAAACGGCCAGCGATTTGAAACTCAATGAAATAGCGGTTTTTGGTAAAAAAGACGGAGCTAGTGACAATATGGCCAGGTCTTTGGAACGGAATGCGAGTCAGGTCATGAACATTGTTTCCGGTAAAACGATCCAGATATCGCCTGACCTGACTGTTGCCAATGTTATTCAACGGGTTTCTGGCGTAAGCATTGAACGTAACAGCAACGGGGATGGGCAGCATGCTATCCTGCGCGGAATGGACAAACGGTACAATTATACATTGGTCAATGGTGTGAAAATCCCCAGCCCGGACAACAAGTACCGCTATGTGCCATTGGACATTTTCCCGTCCGATCTCTTGGACAGGCTGGAAGTGTACAAAGCCTTAACGCCGTCGATGGAAGGGGATGCGATCGGTGGGGCAATTAATATGGTGATGAAAGATGCGCCGGACCATTTTACCTTATCTGCCAATGTTTCTACCGGATATAATGAATTGTTCGTGCAGCGTGATTTTATGGGTTTCGATTTTCGTAATATTCAGTCGAAATCACCTTACGAGAAGAATGGTAACCAATACAATGCAACGCCCCAGGATTTTTCGAAAGCAGCCATTGATTATCATTCCAAATCACCCGCTCCTAACCTGCTTGGAAGCCTTGCTATTGGAAACCGCTATTTGAATAATAAGCTGGGCATTTTGTTGGCAGGAAGCTATCAGAATACCTATCGAGGAAGTAATAGCTTGTTTTTTGACTCCCAAACCGTGGATACGCTGCAAGGCGAAACATTGACGAAAATGAATGAAAGGCAGTATTCGGAACAGCAGATTCGATATGGCCTGCATTCGAAAATTGATTTTCGGATCAGTGAGAAACATAAGATCCAGTTCTACAATGCATTCATGAACCTGACCAATGTGCAGGTAAGAGACGTAAAATCGACCCAGCTGACCATTGGCGGCTACGATCCGATCCGCGGGAATGCTACCCTCGGATTTGCAACCCGGTCGAGACTGACCAAACAGCAGATATTAAATAGTACGCTTCAGGGAAAGCATCAGTTGTCCAACAAGTTTGCATTGCAATGGTCGGCCGTTTATTCGAAGGCAACCAATGAAGTACCCGACAATGTAACTGTACCCTTGCTGGGAATCCGTGAGAATTTTATCGAAAAGCGCACAACCGTGGATGACGCCACCCGAAGATGGGAGCATAATTCTGACCGGGATTTATCAGGATATCTGAACCTGACCTACACTATGCCAATTGGCGCGATGCAGGGAGAATTGATGGCAGGGGGATTGTACCGGGACAAAACAAGAAGCAATTTTTACAATAATTATCAGCTTCGCCCTTCCCGTCCATTTGATGAATACGGCGTTGACTTTACCGAATATGCTCAAATAGGTTGGGTGATCCAAAATCCCCGTGGTTCTGTCGCGTCAGCCTTGAATTATGATGCCAGCGAGAAGATAACAGCCGGTTATATACAGTTCAAAGCAAGTTCTGAAACATTGGAAATATTGGGTGGGCTCCGCGTGGAAGCAACCGATCAGGGGTATGAAATGCTTTTTCCAATAGGTGAAGACAGACCGGAGGGAAGCCAGGTTTACACGGATCTATTGCCGAGCCTTCATTTGAAATACAAAACGCGAGAGAATGTCAACCTTCGGGCCTCTTATTTCCGATCGCTCAACCGGCCGGGCTTTTTCGAAATTGTGCCTTACCGGATTGTGCAGGAAGAATATCAGGAACGCGGCAATGCGGATCTGAAAAGGGCTATTGCGGATAACATTGATTTGCGTTATGAGCTATTTCCAAAGCCTTCTGAGCAGATCATGTTAGGGATTTTTTACAAACACATTAAAGACCCGATCGAGTACACTTTGCAGCGGGATGCAAATCGCGGGCAGGACATTTATTACGCGCCGGGCAACTTTGGAAATGCAGCCAATTATGGATTGGAAATTGATTATATCAAATATTTCAAGATACTCGGGATCAAGGCCAATTACACTTATACCCATTCGCAGATCACCACTCCCAAGTCCAAAAGGATTAGAAATGCCATTGGCGACCTGGAAACGATCAATGTAGACCAGACGAGGCCGCTGTATGGGCAGTCCGCACATGTAGCCAATCTCTCGGTACTATTAAAGGATTCGAAACGAGGTATCGATGCCCAACTTTCCGGCTCGTATACAGGTGACCGTATCAACACAGTCGCGCAGTTTGTAAACAACGACCTTTGGCAAAAAGGCTTTGTACAGATGGACGCATCGCTTGAAAAAACCTTCAAAAATGGTCTGGGTATATTTTTAAAAGCCAATAACCTGCTCAATACACCGATGGAAGTATATATGAAAAGCCGAAGCCCTGCGAATGAAAATGTTCCCAATCAGAACAGTGCAGGCAGGACGCTCGTACGCAAGGATTTTTACCAGCGGTCATACCTGCTGGGGATACGATTTAAACTTTAAACAATTCACATAAAATCAAGTAAAATGTACAATCTGAAAATGAAAAGCACAATGATAGCCGCCAGCCTCGCGATTTTCGCTCTGGCAGGATGCAGCGACGACACAAGTGAGCCGACACCGGTGATCCCGCCAGTTGTTCAGGAATCCGTATCTGGTGAAGTTTCTGGTGTTTGGACCAAGGGAGGAACCTACAAGATAACTGGGCACATCCTTGTTCCAGCGGGAAAATCATTGACCATCGAAGAAGGCGCAACGGTATTGTTCAGCGATTCGGTTGTGAAGCCGGAAGTGGTCGTGCTGGGTAACCTTTACAGTATGGGATCTGCGGAGAAACCTGTGAAATTTACGGTGCCAGATGCATGGAAAACGGCAGCGAACCAATTTGGAAACCTTTGGGGCGGTATTATTGCAGGACCAAACTCGACAGAATTAGTCCTTAGCAACACCATTCTGGAATACGGCGGCGCAGTGACTACCGAAGAATCGCCATCCGTAAAAGCACAGCTTTACAAAGCGGAAGCGGGAGAACACGTTCCGGTTGCCTATTTTATGAATCTGGCTGGAAAATTTGTCGTGGTGAACAGTATCATCCGGAATTTCAATGAAGACGGTTTTTATATTGAAGGCGGGAAGGTGATCATTGCCAACAATATGTTCTATACAACGGGCGTATCCGGCGGTGATGCCATCAACATTAAGTCTGGCGTGCAGGCCGATGTCGCATTCAATGTTGTTTACAGCCCCAATACCAATGCGCTGAAACTTTCCAATTCGGGTGAGCGCAGCCCCCAGGCTTATGTAGTGGGTTATAACAATACGATTATCAATGCTGGATGGAGAAGACCTACTACCAAAGGAGGATCGATCTGGCTTGAAGCGGGCGTGCGCGCAGATTTGTATAACAACCTGCTTGCGAATGACCGGTATGGAATCAAAAGAAATGCGGGCGAACCGGAGGATAAACGTTCGGTAATTGCGAACACATTTTACTACGGCGCCGACCAGGTTACTGCCAACCAGTTCCAGCCTTCTACCGAAATCGTGAAAGGGCTTAATGACATGATCTCGACCAAAGCCGGAGAAAACGACCCGAAATTTGTAAATTATCCGTTGACGACTGCGACCAACAACGCAAATTTTGATACAGCCTGGGATTTTCACTTGCAGGCAGGATCTCCCGCATTGGGTAAGGGTAAGACAGATTTTGCCCGCTTGTATGCCGATGGCATTGTGGTGAATGGAGTTACTTACAAATCCCCGGCACCTGCCAATTACGCAGGCGCATTTGGAACAAAATAACAAATCCTCCCTCCCGGCAAAAGCATTTGCAGCGCCGGGAGGTTTTTTAATTCTGACTTTGTGAAAAAAACGAATATCTTATTTTTGAGCCTGGGAATATGTTTTTTTTCTTGCGGGGACAAAAAGCAGCTTGCCAAAAGGGCGACCGGCAGTGAACGTGCAAACGATTCTCTCGCTGTTTTAAAACCACTTTACATTACAGATACCGTTGCCCACGACACAGACGATCCGGCAGTGTGGATCAATCCCGCTGATCCCGCAGCCAGCCTGATCGTCGGAACTGACAAGGACCAGGACGGTGGCTTATACGTTTTCGACCTGCACGGAAAGCTTCAAAAAAACAAAACAGTACGGGGCCTGAAACGGCCGGATAATGTCGATATTGAATATGGGTTCGTGTTAAAGGGTAAGAAAACGGATATTGCTGTCACTACCGAACGGTTTACGCACAAGCTGCGGATTTACTCCCTGCCTGATATGCTTCCGATTGATGGGGGAGGAATTGAAGTTTTTACAGGGGAAAAGGGCGTGAATGAAAGGGACCTGATGGGCATTGCACTTTACAAAGCCAATTCAGGTAACATATATGCGATCACAGGCCGGAAATCCGGGCCAACCGACGGGACTTACCTGTGGCAATATTTGCTGGAAGACAACGGAAAAGGGAGAGTCAAGGCCAGGCTGGTCCGTAAATTTGGAGCATATAGCGGCTTGAAAGAGATAGAATCGATTGCAGTAGATGATGAGCTCGGCTATGTGTATTATTCGGATGAGGGCAAGGGCGTGCGAAAATATTATGCCGATCCTGAAAAAGGAAACAAAGAACTCGCGCTGTTTGCTACCACGGGTTTTACCGAAGACCATGAGGGTATCTCTATTTATCAGTTAACAGACACCACCGGCTACATTGTCGTTTCAGACCAGGGTGCCAATTGTTTTCAGATATTTCCGCGTGAAGGGGATGCCAAGGATCCAAATAACCACCCTTTGTTGAAAAAAATAAAGGTATCCGCTAACAAAAGCGACGGCTCAGAAATGGTATCGGTACCCTTGAATACTGATTTCACCAAAGGGCTTTTCATCGCCATGAGTGATGACAAAACTTTTCATTTGTACCGATGGGAAGACATCGCTGGCCTAACATTAAAGGAAATACGATAAAAAACCTGCTATAAAAAGCCCGTTCGATGATTCTATAAACTTTGGCACTCACCGGGTGGCGGGATTATTATAGCAGGTTTCATGGATACAACCTACCAAAGCGGTTGTTTCAGCTTCACGAAGTAAATGGTATTGCGGTCGACGGCGCCGGTACTGGGAAGAATTTTCGGAGCATATGTACCAAGTCCCACCACGCCAAAGTCATCGTCATTGGCAATGGCAATGGTGGTTGAATTGATGATGGCAATACCTTCCGCCTTATCGTGCGGATATAAAGAAGGAATGTCCGTCATCAGATCGGCAACCAGCATTTTCTTGACAGGTACTATTCCGTTTGTTGATAATGTTGCAGCGTCTTTCAGCTGTTCTACGGTTAAGCCCGCGTATAATTTACCACTAGCGGTATTGGCAGGATCACTGATATCTGTGGCACCCGCGATGTCGATTTTATAAACCTTTTTTACAACCGTGGATTTATTGGCATTAGTAGCATATTCTCCGTCCCGCTCCAAAACCAGGAAGGTCGTGTTGCTGATAGCAGCAATCTCGCTGTTCGCCTGAAGATTTGCCTTTTCTATAAGGTATACATATTCCTTGCTTTTTCCGCTGGCAATGTCATAAGCCAAAATGCGCGTAACCAGCGAGCCCGCAATTGCTGCAGACGAAGGATTGTAAAGTGGAAACTGCATGATTCCTACCAGCGTTTTGCCATCAGGTGTGATCGCCAGTCCTTCCATGCCGCGATTGGGCCTTCTTTTCGCAAAAACCAAAGGAATAGTTCTTCCGCCTTTTCCATTTCCAAATGGGTTTATCCGTTCAATGGTATTACCCATTGCATCAAAATGGACCAAATGCGGGCCATATTCATCACTGACCCAGAAAGTACCGTCTTGTGCCATTGCAAGGCCTTCCGAATCAAGTCCGTCGACGCTGTTTGGGAGGATATTGCCCATCATATCCAAAGCCGTTTCGCCGCTAAAACCGAAACCGGCCGGATTAGGCAGACCTGTCAGATCTACGCCATTCTCATTTTTGAGTTTGATGGTTTTTTCCAAAACAAGCTGATCGCCAATCAACCTGAATTTGCCGATCTGCGGAACGAAACCAGGGGAAGCAAAAACTTTGGAATTGGCAACCGTCCCATCGATATTAGGGCCGCGGTCGGTTAACAAATAGAAAGCCATGCGATCATTCGGGTCCTGCACGATCGCAGATCCAAAACCGCCATTGTAAACTTTCACGCCGCTCACCTCAGCAAGTAACGCGGCATTAGAGGCTTCGGCCTTATCTGGATAATTTTCAGAAGGGAAATCGTGGTCTGTGCAGCTACTAATCACACAGCCAGCAAGAAGGATTTTGAGACAAGAACGTAAAGGGATAGTCATTTTAACAGAATTTTAGTTTCTGTAAAACTACATTTACGCATTTTACCAAAAAGTTAAGTTGGCATCGTGAATGTTATGCAAATGTTAAAAACATTCGATGTGCCGTGCATAAGCGATCCGTGCTTATTCCAAAGTGGTAGTGCCTTACTCTTTATCAGCGGACTCGTAATTTTCATTTACGTATTTAATTGTCGCTTTACAGAGTTTTTCCAATGTGTCGAGATTAAGGTCAGCCAACTTTTTGAAATAAATGCAGGCTTTACCCATTTTATATTTCCCTAAATTTTCAAGAAGCTTTTTATTGTCATTGCCTGGATCTATAACATAAAGGGAGAACTCGGCCTTTCGAGGGGAAAAGCCAATGAGCATGGCGTCCCCTTCGTGTCCGCTTGCATATTTGTAATGGTAACGACCATAACCTATCATGGTCGGTCCCCACATTCTTGGTTCAAAACCCGACCATTCCCGCATCAGTTCTATGAGGCGAAAGCTGTCTTGTTTTTTTGGCTCGTTGTCAACGAATGAGTTAATAAAATCAATCACGTCGACTTTTGTTTCCGTAGTTTTATTTATGGTGGCCATATGGGTTGTCAATTACTTTTTTCAGTATCGTAGATTAGAGGTTTAATGGTGTTTCGTCGGTTCAAAGAGTGGTTATTTAAGCCAATTCCCTTATTCGCCAATGTGTTTGTCAATCATTATGTCAAGCGAAACTGTTCAAGCGCTCGCGTTGAGGTAGACGATCAGCCCGTCACGCTCAATTTCAAATTTCCACCTAAACCTTCCCTAACAATTCGCATCAAAGTGGAAAGCCTTATGTCGCTTGCGTTGTTTTCAATGCGTGAAATGTAGGTTTTTGTCGTGCCGCATTTGTCGGCAAGTTGTTCTTGTGTCAAACCTTGTTTCTTTCGCAATTCCTGAATCATTGCTCCCAATTTGAAGGCTTCAAATTCTTCTTCGTATTGGTCTCTCTCATGCGTTCCCGCTTTTCCATACTGATCGTCCAAATGTGCGGAAAAGGATGTTAACTTTTTATTTAGAGTCTCGTTGCTCATTGAAGTATTGCTTTTTAAGTTTTTCTGCCAGGTCTAGTTCACTTTCAGGCGTTTTCTGCGTTTTCTTTTTAAATCCATTTAGCAGTACAATCAGGTTTCCTTTGTCGAAAAAACTGAAAACACGGTAAATGTCAGACCCAACTTCAACTCTGACTTCATAAATTCCTGTTGAGTTAGTCATATGCTTGAAATATTTTTCAGGCACTTTGTCAATGGTCGCAATGAGTTGAAATGTCCAGTTGAACTTCTTTTTTACTTCGGGTTTCAACTCCTCAAAAAAATCAAGATAGTAGTTTTCATAATAAAAGATATCCCTGATAAACTTTTCGCTCATTGCTGATATAGTGGTGTCAATTTTTATGAAGTTAGCTAATTAGATAACAATTAGAAAATCCTTCATCAATTATTATTTGATCACCCCCAACTCCCACTTCCATTCCAATATCTCAGGCATATCTTCTCCATGCACTTCAATGTAAGCTTTGTGATCGAGCAGCTTATCTCGCAGGAATTGTTTGAGATATGCCCCTTTTGCGCCTAAACCAGGCAGCCGGTCAATGACATCGCTGACCAAATGAAAACGGTCCAGGTCATTGAGCACAACCATGTCAAATGGGGTTGTGGTCGTACCTTCGCCTTTGTAGCCTCGTACATGGAGATTCTTGTGGTTTGTGCGGCGGTAGGTCAGACGGTGGATCAGCAGGGGATATCCATGGAATGCAAAGATGATGGGTTTGTCTTTGGTGAAAAGGATGTCAAAATCATTATCGTTCAAACCATGCGGATGCTCACTTTCGGGTTGGAGCGTCATCAGGTCTATCACATTGATCACACGAATCTTTAATTCAGGCAAATGTTCCCTGAGAATCTGAACAGCAGCTATGGTTTCAAGCGTGGGCACATCTCCGGCGCAAGCCATGACCACATCGGGTTCAAAGCCTTCGTCATTACTGGCCCATTTCCAGATACCCAAGCCAGCCGTGCAATGTTTGATCGCATCATCCATATCCAGCCATTGCATTTCCGGCTGTTTCCCGGCAACGATCACATTGATATAGTCCCGACTCCTGAGACAATGGTCAGTTACCGAAAGCAGTGTATTCGCATCCGGCGGCAGATAAATACGAACAATATCAGCCGTTTTATTGGCCACAACATCCAGAAATCCCGGATCCTGATGGCTATTCCCATTATGGTCCTGTCGCCACACATGCGATGTCAGCAGATAATTGAGCGATGCGATTGGTTTGCGCCACATAAGGTTTCTGGTAACCTGAAGCCACTTCGCGTGTTGGTTAAACATCGAATCCACAATGTGAATGAACGCTTCGTAGCAGGAAAACAGTCCGTGCCTGCCGGTTAAAAGATAACCTTCCAGCCAGCCCTGACAAAGATGTTCGCTCAACACTTCCATAACCCGGCCATTGGGTGAAATATGGTTATCTCCCGGGATGATCTCAGCCGTGGATGTCCTTTCGGTTACGTCAAAAAGATGAGAAAGGCGGTTAGAACTCGTTTCATCCGGCCCGAATATTCTGAAATTCCGTTCATTCCAGTTTGTCTTCATCACATCCCTCAAAAATCCTCCCATCACCGAAGTTGCTTCGGCAGTAATGTTTCCTGGGGTTTGGACTGCCACTGCATGATCCCTGAAATCCGGCATCTTCAAGTCCACAAGAAGCGATCCGCCGTTGGCACTAGGATTTGCCCCCATTCTTCTGTTTCCTTTTGGGGCCAGTTCGGCGAGTTCAGCGATTAGTTTTCCATTTTCATCAAACAGCAGTTCGGGCTTGTAACTTTTCAGCCATGATTCGAGCATTTGAACATGTTCGGGTTTGGTGGCTAGTTCCGCCAATGGTACCTGGTGAGCACGCCAGGTACCTTCTACTTGAAGCCCATCCACTACTTTTGGCCCCGTCCATCCTTTTGGTGTACGGAAAATAATCATCGGCCAAACCGGGCGTTTTTTATATCCATAAACCCGCGCGTCACTCTGTATTTCCCGGATTTCTTCTATTACGATATCCAATGTCGAAGCCAGCAATTCATGCATCGTATCAGGGTCATCGCCTTCCACAAAATAGGGATTGTAACCGTAACCACGAAAAAGCTGCTCCAACTCTTCTTTTGGAATTCTTGCTAAAATGGTAGGATTTGCAATTTTGTAACCATTTAAATGCAGTATTGGGAGTACCGCTCCATCATGCACGGGATTTAAAAATTTGTTGGAATGCCAGCTTGCTGCCAGTGCCCCGGTTTCGGCCTCGCCGTCTCCGATGATACATGCTGCGATGAGGTAAGGATTATCAAAAACGGCCCCAAATGCATGGACAAGCGAATAACCAAGTTCACCGCCTTCGTTGATGGAGCCAGGCGTTTCCGGTGCCACGTGGCTTGGGATGCCGCCTGGAAATGAAAACTGTTTGAAAAGCCTCTGTATTCCGGGTTCATCCTCACTGATATTCGGATAAACCTCACTGTAAGTTCCCTCCAGATAGGTATTGGCTACCAGTCCAGGCCCGCCGTGCCCTGGGCCGGTAACGTAAATGATATCCAGATCGTACTGTTTGATGATACGGTTGAGATGGACATAAATGAAATTGAGTCCCGGCGTGGTACCCCAATGTCCCAATAGCCGCGGCTTAATATGTTCAAGCGTCAATTTTTCTTTTAGTAACGGATTACCATATAGGTATATCTGGCCGACGGATAGATAGTTGGCTGCGTGCCAGTAGGCATTCATTTTTCGTAATAATTCCGGCGTTAAAGTTTTCACCTCAGAACTTGCGTCTTCAATTTTCATAATCTTTTTGTTTAAAGGTGTTAAATGAAAGATCTATTCTTGATTGCCTGTCTAAGCTGTATTATTTTATGGGGTATAATATGCGCACCGCTTGTATTACCAAAACAGGAACAATCCCGGCAGCCAATATCAGTTTGAGGGAATTAATGTCAATGATTTGAAGCGAAAGTATTTGTCGGAAGAAGGGAATGTAGTTGGTTGCAAACATAATTAGGATGCACAAAACCAGCGCCATCCAGATAAATTTGTTCCGTGTGACTTCGTTGCTAAAAAAACGCAGTTTACCGGAGTACAGGTTAAATACATGTAGCAGCTGTGCCAGTGAAAGCGCATAAAATGTAATGGTGTTTCCTTCCTCCGGGCTCAACCCTAATTGATTGATTGCATACCAGTAAACGCCCAGTACAGAAATTGTCATAACGAGGGCATAAAATACAATCCGTTTCCAATCTGCCATTTGTAGAATGGGCTGTTTTGGATCCCTTGGTGGAGATTTCATTAGTTTCTTGTTGTCTTTGCCAACACCCAATGCAAGTGCTGGGAAAACGTCTGTAATGATATTAATGAAAAGGATTTGCAACGGTAGGAGCGGACTTCCCACATTAAGAAAGCCTGCAAATGTGACAACAAAAATTTCACTCATATTACAGGACAACAGAAAAACGATGAACTTTCTGATGTTTTCAAAAATCACTCTTCCCTGCTCAATTGCGAGCACGATGGATGCGAAGGAATCATCTTTCAAAACCATGTCAGCTGCTTCGGCGGCAACAGCAGTTCCGCGCAGCCCCATCGCTATACCGATATCCGATTTTTTTAATGCAGGTGCGTCATTCACGCCATCGCCGGTCATGCCGACAATGTCCCCCTGTTTTTGGTAGAAATCGATCATATCCAGTTTCTGCGCAGGATTTACCCGGGCAAATACGTGGCACTGGATCATTTTGTTTTGATCATCCGCAGATGAAAAGTCAAATGATTCGAGCTCCTTTCCCGTGATCACCAATTGCTCTTCCGGTCCTATCAGGTTGACCTGTTTAGCGATTTTCAGCGAAGTAGCCGGATGGTCACCAGTAACCATAATAACCTTTATACCCGCTTCATGACATGCATTTAAAGATTTAATCACTTCCTTACGCGGCGGATCAAGAAAGCCGATCAGCCCCGCATAGGTCAGTTTTTCGTCATTTGTAAAGTTTTCGCCCGGTTTGCGATCAGTTTGCCGGTACGCGAACGCAAGGGTTCGAAGCCCGTCAGCTGCCATCGCCTCGGATATTTCAAGTTCCCTATTTCTATCTTCCGGATTATCCCAGTTACAAAGTGCAGAGACTTCTTCTACCGCGCCTTTTACACCAATAAAGTAGTCCGTTCCGACCAGGTCAAGGGTAGCCATCATACGCGTGTCGGAACTGAACGCTTGTTCGGCCTGACGTTTATAATCCTTATGTAGCTTGTGAAGATCTATACCAGAAGCTCGTGCATACACAAGCAAGGCAACTTCGACAGGGTCACCCAATTCTTTCCGATCTGATTTTTTGGAATCCAGCTGTGCGTTATTAACCAGAGCGCCGATTCGGGATAACATCTCAAAATCGGGAGAATGGATGAGCTCCTGATCACCCTTAATGACTTCCAATTTTCGAGCACCCTCATTATTTGTATCCAGCCGAATTGTAAAATCATTTCCAGCAACACGCAAGGTTTGAACTTCAATTTTATTTTGGGTAAGTGTGCCGGTTTTGTCGGTGAAAATAACATTGGTCCCTCCCAATGTTTCAACGGCAGACAGCCGTTTTACAATCACTTTCTTTTCAGCCAGGCGAAGCATCCCATAGGCCAGCGCAACGGTGGCAACTACGGACATGCCTTCCGGAATCGCTGCAATAGCTAATGCCACGGCTGTTTCTATCAACTGTTTAATCTCCTGCCCTCTCAAAAATCCAACGATTAAAAATAGCGTCGCCATGCCGAGTGTGACCCAGATCAGCACTTTACCCAATGCATCCAGTTTCGCCTCCAGGGGTGTGGCCGTGCGCTTCGCTTCGCTAACCATGGTTGCGATCTTACCCAGCTCAGTAGATTGTCCAATTTTGGTCACCAACGCTTTGGCGTTTCCATTGGTGATAGCAGTTCCTTTAAATAGCCAGTCGTGCCGGTCGCCCAGTGGCGTGTCTTCGGCCGACGGATCCGTACTTTTTTGAGAAGGGACAGACTCGCCCGTGAGTGCCGATTCGTCAACCGTCAGCTGATTGACTTCTAAAATGCGCGCATCCGCAGGTATCAGGTCACCGGCCTCTAAAATCAGGATATCGCCCATTGTCAACTGATCGGAAGGGACTTCTTTGATTTTTCCGTCACGCAGTACCCTGGCTGGTGTAGTGTCCAGTTTTCGCAATGCCTCCATGGACTGCCGGGCATTGTATTCGAGTATAAAACCGGTCATTGCATTGATCAAAATCACCGCAATCACCGCAAAGCCTTCAAGGGTATCTCCAATGAAAAAGGACACGATTGCAGCCGCTGCCAGGATCCAGACAATGACACTGTTAACCTGCCGTAAAAGGATGGACCAGATACTTTCGGGCTTTACTTGTTCTAATTCGTTCAGGCCAAATTGCTCGGTGCGCAGCGCTGCTTCCTGACTGGATAGGCCGGTTTTTAAATCTGTAATTGCAAGCTTGCCAGGCTCTTCGATCGAATTTTGGCGGGGTGTTGCTGACATGTTACAGTTTTAAATTTCAAACCTCACTTGTCAAATTATAATAATCAAACCAATATATAAGCTGAAGGGGTATTACCTTATAGTTACTTTAGTAAAGCGCAACAATTTCGGCTAACCATTGCGAGGTTTATCAGTATTTGATGCGTGTCGACAGATCATTCCCTTGCAATTCATTCCAAGAACGAAGGTCAGTTTCATTATCAATGTCTGAAAGTTCTTTAAGCAAAGTATATGTAAGCTTCTGGTTAGCACATTTATTAAGTGTCAATTCCAGTACTTTGGAGGTACTCCATGGGATGTCTTCAAAGAGACAGCCGTAGAAGTTTTTCATGCCAAGAAGATAATAACCGCCGTCAGTCGCCGGCCCTATCACAACCTGATGCGCATCCAGGGCATCAAAGCCCTGTTCAATAATGGATGAATCCAAACCAGGGCAATCAGTTCCAATGATCATTACTTTCTGGGCAGGTGAATCGAATACGTCTTCAAATGCATTTGACATCCGTTCTCCCAAATCATCTCCTTTTTGTAGTCGAAGGGAAAATTGTTTTTCGATTTGTGGCAGATCGCTATCCAGATGATCCGAGAAGTAAAGCAGTGCGTCCTGTTCGGTCTGGCTGACCTGCTTTAAGGTATGTGCAACGAGCTGGCCATAAATATCAAGGGCTTTTTGGTCGCCAATGGTCGCTGCCAATCTGGTTTTAACCTTCCCCAGGCTCAAATTCTTCAAAAAAACGATAACAGCACTGGTCATAAGTAAGAGGCTAGATCGTGTTACCGCCGCAACTGGAACCTGCGCCTGCGGTGCAGCCATAGCAATGCTGGCCGGTCAGGATCTCACGGTGATCTATCAACTCCTGATTATAGCGGCTGATGTGGTTGTATTCAGGGGCAAATTCCATGTCCAGCATTTGATTGAAATCACAATCGTACAATAAGCCATCCCACCCGACGGAAACCATCGACCTGCACATGACACCGGTTGCAGCAACCGGATTGAAGGCATTAACAAGTTTTTCCATGTAGCCGTCATAATTGCCGGAGCTGATCAAATAGTCCAGATAACGGCTGACAGGAATATTGGTAATTGCAAAAAGCTCATTAAATACAATACCGAATTCATCAAGCAGTGCCTTTTTAAACTGGCGCTCCAAGCCTTGCTGCGGGGCAGGCATGAATGCCCCATTTGGATTATATACTAAATTAAGAATAAGCCCGCTGCCTTCTACACCATAACCTCTTGCGTTTAGCATCCTTAATGCCTTTACTGAATCCGCAAAAACACCTTTACCTCTCTGCCGGTCTGTCTTATCGGCATTATAAAAGGGTAACGAGCTGACCACTTCCACCCCATGTTCCTTGAAAAAGTCTGGCAGGTCATGGTATTTTGGATTGGCAACGATAATGGTCAGGTTACAGCGTACGATGATGTGCTTGCCAAGTGCAGTAAGTTGCTGAACAAACCAGCGAAAATCCGGATTCATTTCGGGCGCTCCGCCTGTGAGATCAACGGTGGTAATTTCAGAATTCGTAAGCGTATCCAGACATTGCTGCATGGTATGCCTGGTCATGATTTCCTTCCGGTCGGGACCTGCATCCACGTGGCAGTGCTTGCAGATCTGATTGCACATTTTACCCACATTGATCTGCATGGTAGTAGTGCGTATTGCTTTCAAAGGAAACAGAGATGCGGCTTCCAGCTTTTGTTCAAAAAGAGGCAGATGCAAATTCTCGAAAACCTCGTCATGCAATGTCTTGATTTGCGATGCAGAATCCGCCAACACATGCCCGCTTGCCTTGAGTGATTTCATTGGATCAATATTTTGTTCAAAAACGCCGACTGTTGCCTACATCGAAAGGTCTTTTGCTTTGTTCATCATCTGAACACCGTGTACCAAAGTCGCCCCACCTCTAATGGCGGCCGCCACGTGCACAGCCTCCATCATCTCTGCTTCCGAGCATCCTTTTTCAAGGGTATCTGTGGTGTAGGCATCAATGCAGTAAGGACATTGGACGGTATGCGAAACAGCCAGGGCAATAAGTGATTTTTCCCGGGCTGTGAGTGCACCTTCGGCAAAAACGGAGCCATAATAGGAGAAAAATTTATCGGCCAGTTCTTTTTGGAATTCCCCAATTGAACCAAATTTTTTCAGGTCTTCCGGGTTATAGTAGGTATTCATTTTTGGCAGGTTAAGATGATCGTTTATATACGAAAATGAGAATTATAAAGATTGAGTATGCCGGGTTCTCACAGGTAATCCAGCATGGATTTATATTTTAAAGCAATGCTGGCCGGTTCTTTTTTTAAATAAAACATGGTAAACGCGGTCAGATTGGCAAGTTGTACCCGCAGCCAGCTATTGTTCTCATATTTCCTGGCAGAAACGATTACCTCCTTGGGAATGATCTTAAACCGCGCGATTTTCCAGATCCGGATGATGATATCGTAGTCCTCCATAATGGTGTGGTACTCGTCGAATCCATTAAGCTGATCAAACAATTTTCTGGTAACAAAAAGGGTCTGGTCACCGCCGCGGCACATCAGCCTGTTAAATCGTGTAAAGTAACTATTAATCTTGAGTATCGCGCGGTCAGAATCAAAGCGAAAGCGGTAACAACCGGCATCAAAACCATCTGAGACTGCATTTTCAATGTCTTTAAAATAATCGGGATGTATGCCAACATCCGCGTGAACAAAATAAAGTACGTCGCCTTGTGCAAATTGGGAGGCGTAATTCATTTGTGCTGCTCGGCCCGGTTTGGGAGATTTGATCACGCTGGCGCCAGCTAATGCAGCTATGTCCATGGTAGCATCTTTGCTTCCGCCATCCGATACAATGACTTCAATGCATTGTTCACCAGCATATCTGTACAAATCCCTGACAAGACCAGCAATGTTGGCGGCCTCATTATAAGTGGGAATGATTACACTGAGCTTCATAAGTGTACCGGCATAATCCGGTTGAACAATCTAAATAATATTACTGTCCGTATGTACGGGGGCGAACAGTAAATAGTTTTGTAAAAAGAACGGGATTTGTAATTTAAAGTCTGCTTCGGTAATTGGTGCAGCATTTTGACGGATTAATGATGAATCAATTAAAATGGATATGGATAATAGCAGGCATTGTTTTGGCCCTATGGGGAATTGGCTTACTGCCTGTGACCGGTCAAACTAACAAGGAGCCTGACCGGAAATTGGTGGATTTATCCGGAAAACTGCTTTTGCAGGTAAAGATGGATGAACCCGTTGATAGTCTTCGCGAGGTTTTGGCGAAAATAGAAACCGATAGTCTGATTTGGAGCCTGTCCAACGATGATGCCCGTAAAACATTCTGGATCAACATCTATAACGCCTATTTTCAGATTCTTGCAACTAAGGAGAAGAAAACCAGACCTGCTATTTTTAAAGAAAAACGGATCACCATTGGCGGGGTAAGGCTGAGTCTTGACCAGATCGAACATGGAATCCTGAGAAGGTATCGGTCCAAATTTAGTCTGGGCTATCTGCCGCAGTTTTTCCCGGGCAAGATCATTAAGCAGCTCGCGGTTTCACAAATAGATTACCGTATTCATTTTGCCTTAAACTGTGGTGCGACCAGCTGTCCGCCGATTGCTTTTTACGATTATAGTAAAATTGACAAACAACTTAGTATTGCCGCATCATCGTTTTTAAAAACAGACACGCAGATCGATTCGCTGGAAAAACAGGTAATGGTCAGCAGGATATTGCAATGGTTCAAAGCTGACTTTGGCGGAAATAAGGGAATAAGAATCATTTTGAAAAAATACCTGAGCCAGGATTTTTCAGACTACTCATTGAAATTCAAAGAATACGACTGGACGCAAAAAATGAAAAACTTTGATTCATAATTTACCCTAGACAGCCACACATGTTTATTCTGGACGCAAACGATATTACTTCGCTGGAAATTTATTTGCAGCGCCAGGAATGGTTATCAAGCAATGAAGCGATCAGTCAGGTTTCAGTGCCGGGCGAAGGGAATATGAATTATGTTCTGCGAATTACTACCCGTGAGAGATCTTTCGTCATTAAGCAATCCAGGGGATATGTCGAAAAATACCCGAATGTCCTTGCACCTGCTGAGCGGGTTTTAATGGAAGGCGCTTTTTATCAAACGACAAAGGTTGACCCATTCATTGCGAAGTTTACCCCGGAACTCATTGGCGTTGATCAGGTCAACAATATCATGGCTTTGGAAGACCTGGGCGAGGCGAGTGATTTTATGTTTCTGTATAATTCATTTAAGGTTATCGAAATCTCTCAACTTACGCAGTTGACTGATTTTTTGGGCAGCTTGCATAAGAATTTTTACAGCCTTTCACCAGGGGAAAATTTTAGCAACAGTGCGATGAGGTCGCTTAATCATGAGCACATTTTTTTATATCCGTTCATGGAAAAAAATGGCTTTGATCTGGATTCGGTCCAGCCAGGATTGCAGGCTGTTGCCGCTATTTATAAGGATGATAAGGAGCTAAAAAATGAGGTTGAGCGATTAGGTCAAATCTATCTTTCTACCGGAAACTGCCTTTTGCACGGAGATTTTTATCCTGGAAGCTGGCTTGAAACAATGCATGGGATCAAAATTATCGACCCCGAATTCTGCTTTTATGGTCCGGCCGGGTTTGATCTGGGTGTCATGATAGCGCACCTGCACCTGGCGGGGCAAGGCAAGTCATTAATCGATTTTACATTGGATAGGTATAGCTCCATCAATCAAATCGATTACGCTACACTGAATCAGTTCGCAGGTATCGAAATCATCAGGCGGCTGATTGGATTGGCGCAGTTACCCCTGCAAAGAACTTTGCAGGAAAAACAGGAATTGTTAAGATTTGCAAGAACGTTGATTATGGCATAGCCTCATGAAGCGATTCCATTTATAATTTGGTCGTTCTGGTCCTTGATTTGTTCCTTTCACTTTCAACCATACTCAGCCAGACATAGCCAATAATACCAGACATAACCGAAGCGGTTAATACGGAGAATTTAGCCTTCGAAAGGATTATTTCCTGTCCGGAAAAAGAAAGCAGGGCAATAAATATGGACATTGTAAAACCGATTCCTCCAAGCATCCCTACACCAATGATATGCATCCAGGAAGCATGCCTTGGCATTTTACCAATCCCAATCTTGACAGCGATCCATGAGAATAGTGTTATGCCCATTGGCTTTCCAGTAACAAGTCCGGCGATAATGCCAAGCCCAAGTGCGGTGGTCAGTCCTTGCAGCATTCCCGATTCGAACTTGATATTGGTGTTTGCAAGGGCAAAAATGGGCATAATGACGAAATTGACGGGGTTGACGAGGATACGTTCCAGCTTTTCCAGAGGTGATTCGGTTGAGTCCGGGGTAGTCGGCAGGGCAAACGCAGTCAGCACACCCGCAATGGTTGCATGTACGCCTGAGTGATGGATAAAATACCAGATAAAAAGTCCAGGGACCAGATATGCAGCCAGATTCTTGACTTTCAGTTTGTTGAGGAGCAGCAGGAAAATAAAAATCCCTAGCGCATACAAAAGGTAGTTGTAATGGATCTTATTGGAATAGAATAGGGCGATAACCAGTATCGCCATTAAATCGTCAACAATCGCCAATGCTGAAAGAAATATTTTTAATGAAGACGGCGCACGTTTTCCCAGCATTGAAATGACGGCAATAGCGAAAGCAATGTCGGTTGCCATCGGTATCCCCCAACCACCAGCCGTTTCGGTGCCCGTGTTAATAGCGAAGTAAATCGTCGCCGGTATCATTACTCCCCCGATTGCTGCCAGGATTGGTAAAGACGCTTTTTTGAAAGAAGAAAGTTCTCCTTCCACCATTTCCCTTTTGATTTCAAGGCCTACCAACAGAAAGAAAATCGCCATTAACCCATCATTGATCCAGAGCAAAACAGGATACCGGAGGTGAATGCCAGCCATTTCCGCCCCGATTTCGGTAGCCAGAAATGCTTCGAGGACAGGTCCGGCGCTTGTGTTTGCAATAATGATTGAGATGATCACACAAATGATCAGGATGATCCCACCCGTTGAGCTGGATTGAAAGAATTTCTTGAAGGAATGAAGGTTGATTAGTTTTGCCATGACGGTAAAACTAGTCATCTTTGGTAAGACTTGGTTGCGCAGAAAATCATTTGAGAAGAAGCGTTGCTGGTGTGAAATTTTCTGGTAACAAGTACTCCATCAGTCTGATCCGTTTCTTATTGGGGTTTGACTAACCGACTGACTCACTTAATTGAACCACCCAAATGAAAACCTTTTATTTTATTATACTTCTTTTGTTGTCCGGGTTAAACTCCATTCTCGCACAAGATGTGCCGGTAAATGATTTAATCATCAGCGGCAACCTTGAAGAAGCCAATAACAAGCCCATTCTTTTTGCAAACGTCGCCCTTTACTCATCACTGGATTCTGCACTGATTGGAGGCGCTGTCTCTGATGAAAAGGGGAATTTTGCTATTCCTGCCGAACCTGGAAAATATTTCCTCAAAATCTCCTATTTAGGCCTCAATGAGAAGATTGTACCCAGTGTAGTCGTTCAGGATCAGGCAGTAAACTTGGGAATCATATCATTGAATGCAGATGCAAAACAATTGCAAGAGCTTTTAGTGACAGGGGAAAAAAGCCAGATGGATTTGCAGCTTGACAAGAGGGTTTTCAATGTCGGTAAGGACCTGAGCAATCTTGGAAGCAACGCTTCTGATATTTTAAACAACATGCCTTCGGTTACCGTAGATGTGGATGGCAATGTAGCGCTCCGCGGAAGCGGTAACGTCCGGATTTTGATTGATGGCAAACAGTCCGGGATGGTGGGAATGAACCCTGCCGAGGCGCTTCGCCAGATTCCCGGTGACCTGATTGAGAGCATAGAAATCATTACAAACCCATCGTCGCGATATGATGCCGAGGGCGAAGTGGGGATCCTCAATATCGTGATGAAGAAAAATATCAAGTACGGATTGAACGGATCATTCACTGCCACAGCAGGGTATCCGTCCAACTTTGGCGGTTCATTCAACGTCAACTACCGCAAAAAGAAGGTCAACCTAATTGCGAGCTACGGGAACATCTACCGGGAAGGCCCGGGTAAAGGAACTTCCCGGCAAGTGTACAATGGCGCCGATACAAGTTTTGTTTACGAGCAGGTTAATAAACGGACAAGGGGTGGATATTCCAATAGCTTCATGGTAGGGATGGATTATTTTGTCAATGACCAAAATACGCTTACCGGGACTTTGTCTTATCGGAATTCCCAAAACAGTAATAACTCTAGGCTAGAATACCGTGACTTTGATTTCAATAACAACTTAACCAGAACAGTAGTACGCACAGAAAAAGAAACAGAACCTCGAAACAACCTTGAAGCAGCACTTAATTATAGTAAAACCTTTGAGAAGAAAGGTCAGAGCCTCGAATTTTCGGCAAAGTACATTGTGAGCGACGAAACGGAGGCTGCAAAGTTTAATCAGAGTACAACAGAAGGGCTCGCCAATCTTATGCAGCGTTCCTACAATACTGAAGATGAAAAGAACATCCTTTTTCAATTGGATTATATATATCCATTTGGGAAAAATGGCAAGCTTGAAACCGGGCTCAAAAGTTCTATCAGGTTGCTTGACAATGACTTCTCGGTTCAGCAGCAAAATGAGGAAGGCAATTGGGTTATTCTTCCCCAATTCGATAACCGGCTTGCTTATGATGAGAAAATCCATGCGGGTTATCTGATGGCCAGCAATCAATTCGGCAAATTTTTCATGCAGGCGGGCTTGCGTGGGGAATATTCAGATATTCAGACCGAGCTGAAAAAGACGAGTGAGGCTAACCACCGCAAATACTTCAACCTGTTTCCAAGCCTACACCTTACCTATAAACTCAAAGACGCCCAGACACTGCAGTTAAGTTACAGTTATCGTTTAAGCCGACCAAGTTTCAGGGACCTGCTTCCATTTTCAAGTTTTAGTGATTCCCGCGTTTTCAGGTTGGGTAATCCGTTGCTAAACCCGGAATATACCCATTCGTTTGAAGCAGGGCATTTGCTTAACATGTCAAAAGGGACATTACTGTCGAGTGTCTATTATCGTCACAGGTTGGGTGTTGTCGAAAATATTACTTCGGTTGACTCAACGGGCTTTACCACCATCAGACCTGTCAATTTATCAACCGGAGACTCTTATGGATTTGAATTTAACCTGACATATGATCCTTTCGAATGGTGGAAATGGACGGCAAACGCCAATATATTCCGGGCAATTAATGAAGGGGTTTATCAGGATCGGTTATTAAAAAGCGATACTTATTCATGGACAAGCCGGATTTCATCCCGGGTCACGCTCTTCAAAAGTTTGGATTTTCAATTATCATTCAATTATAGAGCACCCCGAAAAACCACTCAGGGGCGCGAGCTTGCGCAATATTTTATTGACTTGGGACTTTCGCGCGACTTGCTCAAAGGCAGGGCCACCGTTACGGCCGGCGTACGTGACTTATTTAATACCAGAAAACAACGCCAGGTGGTGCAGAATGCCGGATACTATTCCAGTTCAGAGTTTCAATGGCGGGCACGCCAGTTCCTGGTCACCTTTTCATACAGGCTCAACAGGTCTAAGGATAGAGATCGCGAGGATAATGATGGAGATGGGGGAGACGAAGGTTGATCATCCTGAAAAAACCAATCAGGGTTAATTGTCGGAGACGGTCAACCGGGGCTGGTCCTGAATGTGGGTTGTCCACATGATGCGGGCACTCACAGGGTGGTGGTCGGAGAGGGGCAATCCTTCCGCATTTTTGAAAAGGTTGTTTTCAAGTCGGTAATCTACCGCTTTGAGTTGAATAGCGGGACTGCTCCGATAGAGGATTTTATCTATTGTTTCCGATGAATCACTCAGGGCAAGGATATTGCTTGCTGGCATATCAAGCGAACTTACCGGGAATGCTCCATTGTTTTTGAGCACGATCCATGAGTCTTCGAGACCATGCCCAGTGGTCAGCAAGCCGATGTTGTCGTGCCCGTAAGAATAGTGCCCGTTGAGGTCACCCATCACGACCACCGCATTTCCGATCGAATTCGTTTGAATAAAGTCCGACAGCTGCATGATATTTTTCCGGCGGGCTGCTGCCGCCGCCAAATGGTTATAGGCATTGGCATGCACATTGTAAAAATCGATAAAAACACCTTTTGCTATTTCCAATTGGCTATATGTAAAACCTTTGGGTGTGAGGCAATCCGCACCTGAACAGTCATTCCATTTGATCCGTTTCACATTGTGGATTGGAAATTTGGAAAGGGTATTTAATCCATCTCCGAACAGCACTTTTCCTTTCGTAATCGTCCGGAAGTTATGCTCGCTTGCCCGATAGAGAAACCGGTTATAGTTGAAGTCTTCCTGGACATGCGCAATGTCAAACCGGTTGAGTTTTCGACCAATTTCTTCGGTGCTCGCTGCTCGGTCCGTGGTGGCACTCGAAATGATCTGTGGAAGGCCTGCAATGTTGTATGAGATTACTGAAAGATTGCCGCTTTTAAGGTGGGCAAGGTTAAGTAGGGAAGGAAGCGTTTCAACGGATGTCCGTTTGAATTCGGTACTGCTAATTAAAAAAGGGAAGAGAAGAGAGAGCCAAATCGAGTGGCGTGCAATGAGATTTTTGTTGGTTTGACCAGACATGTAATCAAAGTTGACCTGCAACAAAATTACCGTTAGCATGTGACCGGTATGCCAGGTATACATTACCCTGTTATTATCTTAATGCACTTATTTTAAAATATATGTTATATTTCCAGGTGATGGCGAGAATTAATATACAGTTCACTTTAAAAAGAATGTGATCTCTTACCTTAGTTGTTTTAAATATATTGAATGAGAAAAATTAAGGTTGTTTTCTTTGCCGAAATCCTGGTGCCAGATTTTGATGGCGCAAGCAGAACGATGTTTCAACTTCTTGACCGGATTGATGCCGGGAGATTTGATTTTCTTTTTGTTTGTGGAAGCGGAGCTGACAGGATTAATCAATTCGAATGTATAAAACTTCCCACACTGCCAATCCCGCTGAACCCGAAATACAAACTGGCCATTCCATCTTTCAGCACCGAAGAACTCTTGCGTAAGCTTGATGGGTTCGCACCGGACGTGATCCACATTGCAACACCATCGCTTCTGGGCCACTTTGGTTTGAAATATGCGCGCAGCAGACATATTCCGGTCATCAGCATCTATCACACGCATTTCATCAGCTATATCAGCTACTATTTCAAATACTTTCCTTTCCTGATACGGCCGGTTCGAAATTATCTCAGAAAAACTCAGAATGAATTTTACGGATATTGTCAAAAAATATATATCCCTTCGGTTACACTGGCACGCGAGCTGATCGAAAGCGGGATGCCGAAGGAAAATATTAAAATCTGGCAAAGGGGAATAGATACGACCCTCTTCTCTCCAAACAAGAAAAATGAAGTTTATATAAGACAATTAACAGGCAATGATCGTCCGGTAATATTGTTTGCGAGTCGCTTGGTTTGGGAAAAAAACCTGGAAACTTTGATAGCGATTTACGCGAAACTCAAAGAAAAGGGTATTCAATACAATTGGGTCGTCGCCGGGGATGGGTCTGCCCGGAAGGAATGTGAGAGACGGATGCCTGATGCAATCTTTTTGGGCCAGTTAGATCATGGCAGCTTGTCTGTGCTTTATGCATCCGCTTCGCTGTTTATCTTCCCATCTATTTCCGAAACATTTGGAAACGTAGTATTAGAAGCCATGGCGTCCGGACTAGTGCCGGTTATTGCCGACGGTGGGGGAAGTAAGGACATGATTACCAACGGATTCAACGGCTACAAATGCAAGGCTGACGACCCGGATGCATTTGTAGAGAAAATAGCCGTTATCCTGGAAGACGAAGCTTTGCGCCTGACGTTGCGTAAAAATGCCCTGGAATATATCAAAGCGTTTGACTGGGAAGAACTCGCGCAAATCTACTTTGATGATCTGGTTGAGTTGGCTTCATTGATTATTGAAAATGAAAGGGCTTGAAAATCTCTCCGCGTTCTATTAAGATTATCAAGGCAGTGCTTTTAGTGAGCGTGCTGATTTTACTGTGGCAGTATGTTAAAGTCATAGATCCCGCGGAGGTGAAGGCTGCATTGATGAAGGCGGGGGCCGGTTTTGGCTGGATGATTCTCAGCACCTTTGTCGCCTATTCGCTTGCCACGCTAGGCTGGTGGTATTGCCTCAGCGACGCCCGAAAAGGCATTCCCAAGGCAGGACTTTTTGTGATCCGGCATGTATGCGAAACATTCGGAATGTTCACCCCGGCTAGTGTTGCAGGTGGAGATATGCTCAAAATCGTCTTACTCAAACCTTACGCAATTAATCCACCGACTGTGGTTGCCTCCGTCGTCGTGTCGAGGCTGCTCATGATTACCAGCCAGGTTTGTCTGCTGTTGAGTGCAATTGCCTGGCTTCTTTTCAACCACAAGCTGGACTCTGAACCATGGCCTTCACATTCCCTCGCAATCATTGCCGTGGTTTGTGCGGTACTGGCCGCGGGGTTTTATGGACTAGTGAAGTTCAGGCGCAGCATGTGGCTGAAATATGCCGGCACAAACGCCAAATGGCTACGATTCAGGTCGAGGATGATGGAAGTTTGGTTGGAGATCAGTCGCTTTTACCGCCAATATCCCAAAGAATTGGCGATTGCATTTACCCTTTTTACCTCTCACTGGATCATTGGGTCACTGGAATTCTACATCATATTAAAACTTCTAGGCTATCCGATTTCACTGGTCGATTCCCTCGTGCTTGATATGGGGGTAATAGCCGTTAAAGCCGCAGGGGCTTTTATTCCGGGCCAGCTGGGTGTTGAGGAGTTGGGAAATAAGATGATGCTATCGCTGATCGGTTTTGCGAGCATTCCGCTTTGGATTTCTGTTTCCGCCTTGCGGCGCACCCGGCAACTCTTCTGGATATTGGTCGGAGTTCTCTTATACTCTATAATCATACACAAGAAAAAAAGCACTGTTTGACGGACTATGGAGATTTTGTTTGTCAGCCACAAATTTCCACCGTCGGTGGGGGGTATGGAAAAGCAGAGTTTTGAGCTCATTACAGGGATGCAGCGGCATTGTAATGTCCATCGCATTGTCTATGACGGAGCAGGCAGCAGGGTACTTTTTTTTCTGCAATTGAGGAAAAGGATCCTGCAAGTGTGCCAGCAACATCCCAAAATACAGGTTATCCATTTTAATGATGCCCTTTTGGCTACATTCTGTATCTGGCACAAAGGATATGAGCACCTGAAACGAACCGTAACACTGCATGGTCTGGACGTTGTCTTTCCCAGCGGGATTTACCGGAAACACGTCCTTCCAAAATTCAATCAATTTGACCATTTAATAGCGGTAAGCCGCGCCACGGCGGACCGCGCGATTGCCCTGGGAATTGCAGCAGATAAGGTAAGCGTTATCAGCAATGGAGTGGACCAAAGGAGTGACGATTCCCATAATTTGTCCTGGCCAAAGCCCGAATTTTTGAAACAGTATGCCATTCCGCCTGGCAAGCTTATCCTGCTTGCTATTGGTCGACCGGTTAAACGAAAGGGCTTTTCGTGGTTTATTCGTGAGGTAGTTCCAAAGCTGAATGGTTCGTTTATCGTTTTGTTCATCGGGCCGTTCGACAAACAGCCGAAGATTCTGGAACGTGTATTGTCGGTTGTGCCTGAAAACCTGCGTCAGAAAATTATGCTTTTTCTGGGTTTCGGTTCCGATGCCGGTGCAATCCGGGAATTACTGGATATACCAGGGGCCGACGGACAGGTAAGGCACCTGGGCCGCCTGCCGGAAGAGCAGAAGCAAGCGATACTAAAATTTTCAGACGCTTTCATTATGCCAAATGTGTCGGTAAATGGTGATATGGAAGGCTTTGGCCTGGTTTGTCTGGAAGCAGCCCTGGCAGGAGCCACCGTATTCGCGGCGAACATCGACGGTATTCCCGACGCCATTCAGCACGAAAAAAATGGTTTTTTGCTACCCATTGAGGATTCAAACATTTGGGCTTCTAAGCTTAATAAGCTGATAGCAAATCCCGAAGGTTTTGAGGCTCACAAAATGAACTTCCAACAATTCACCATGGACAATTACAGTTGGGAAAAGATGGTGAAAGCATATTACGAGCTGTTTCTCTCGCTTCGGGGTTGATTAGTTAGAGGCCAATTGAGGCTATTGAAATGGCTTGTGAGAGCTAGTGGAATTAAGGCGACAAGCCTGTAATTGAATTGAAAAATTGCTTTTAATAGTAAAAACAATGTCATTGCCTTGCCAACAAGTACATAACCGACATGCAGCAAAAACTTAATCTAAAATCCTTTAACCTGTACGAGTTTTTAAAACATCAGAATTCAGAAAGCCTTTATGCCCCATACTTTTTGGCCGACAAACAAACTTATAAAAATGCCCACGTCAACTTTCCCTTCCGAACATCTACCTATGGGCTGGGAATCACGTATTCGGGTGAGGGAGACGTATTCACGATCGGCAGCACGGATTATCTCGTGAAAACCGGATGCCTGATGACAATAGGGCCGGGGTTGGTTTGCCAATGGAAGGGTAATTATACTGCGGAACACGATACCGTTTATTTTACAGAAGAATTGTTTAACGGTATGCAAAGCAGTTCCTTTTTACAGTCAATGCCGTTTTTTTTTCACGGTGGTAAGCATGTCATCAGTTTGACAGCCGACCAGACCGACAAGATGGCTTCGCTATTTAATTTATTGAAAGAATTAAAAGACCAGCCAAGTGCCATCCCGGGCATTGTGTATGCGCTGTTGATGTTGACCGATTCCTTTCATACTAAATTGGACGGGAAGCCTAAAAACGGTTCTATTTCAAATGGGGAAAAAATCACGCAGACATTCAGAAGGTTGGTTGCTGAGCATTTTCCGGAGCATAAGGAGGTATCCTACTATGCAAATGAACTCAATATTACATCGAAATATCTAAGCGAAGTTTTGCAGACTGAGTTAGGAAAAGCAGCGAAGACATTTATTGACGAATATGTGATGATGGAAGCTAAAAGTTTGTTAAAACAGACCAGCTTATCCATACAAGAGATATGTTATTGGCTGGGTTTTGAAGATGCCTCACATTTCAACAAGTCGTTCAAAAAGCTGACAAACACGACGCCCACCGAATACCGCCGGAGGTAAAATTTCTCACTGCAGTTTTTACCATTATTCCCGCCATTCTTCCTAGCAAAGCCTTCTTTCGCAGTAATACCTTTGTTTAGTAAAATAACTGGCGGCCGGAAAAGGCTTTTCGCTTGTTACGCTTCATCACGATTAAGCCAACTTATTTCTTATTTATAAACAAAAAGATGTCAACAATGGAAAACACGGAAATATTCAAAGTATCAGTCCCACAACAAGTGCTTGATGATTTAAAAAGCCGTTTGGAAAATACCCGCTGGCCGGGCGAAGCAACAGGCTCGGGCTGGACCTTCGGCACCAGCGAGGCATACCTGAAAGAGCTGGTGAAATATTGGCTCACCGAATACGACTGGCGTAAACAGGAAAAAGCGCTTAACATATATCCTCAATACATCGCCAATGTGAATGGGGTGAAGATCCATTTTCAATATGTCAAAGGAAAAAGCGAAAACTCAAAACCACTCGTATTGACACACGGCTGGCCCGACAGCTACTACCGATTTCACAAGATTATTCCGCTACTGACCGAAGGCGTACAGAGTTTTGATCTGATCATCCCATCCATTCCAGGGTTTGGATTTTCCGATAAAACGGCTCTCACGAGCGAAGCGGTTGCTGATTTATGGAAAGGACTCATGACTGAAAATCTAGGCTATGAGAAATTCTATGCAGCTGGCGGGGACGTGGGTATGGGTGTAACCAAAGCATTGGCGTCCAAATATCCCGATGTGGTGGCCGGCGTCCATTTCACTGACCTTGGTTACCCAATGGGACAGGAAGACCCTGCTACTATGACTGAGGCCGAAAAGCAATTTGCAGAGTTTGTGCAGGAGTGGTGGTACAGCGAAGGGGCATATGCGATGGTACATTCCACCAAACCGCAATCGCTCGCATATGGACTGAATGAGTCGCCTGCCGGATTGGCATCCTGGATTATCAGCTTTGGCACTGCGGGTGCTTCTCCGGATATCCTGGAAGATGCTTTCGGAGGAAAGGATGAATTGCTCACCAACATCATGATCTACTGGGTTACGCAGACAATTGCTACTTCTATGCGGATGTACAAGGTGGATGCCGCAGCACAATGGAGCGGGGCCGAACCTTTACAGAAATCCGACGTACCTTCCGGCGTTGCAACATTCCCTCGGGAAGCCCAGTTTCCCAAAGAATGGGCGGAACGCTTTGTAAATGTGGTCAGCTTTACGAAAATGAAAGAAGGCGGTCACTTTGCTGCCCTGGAAGTGCCTGAAATCTTCGCGGGAGAACTACAAACCTTCTTTTACGGCATTGATAAAAAGTCCTTAAAATAGCGGATTGGGCCGGAAATAGGTGCCACCTTCAAAGCTGACGGAGTAATCCGATTTGAAATGCGTGCTTTTCATATAATAATCGGTGGTGATGATCTGCGCACCGGAGTTGCAGGCAGCTTCAAATGAACTCCTGTCATTGACACGTGCTTCCCGGGTATCTGAGTCGGCGCGGGTGCGGATGATATAACCTTTTTTGACAAGGTCTTTAATTTCTGCTGCTCTGGGGTTATTCCTGATCATCATACCTGCCTCAGGTGTGCCCGGAGCAGCGTTTACAAACATGGTCCGTCCCGTCAAAGATGGATGTCCTGCAACATACAAATCCCGTTTTGCGCCGGAGTCGTCCAGAATGAAGAGATACCTACCTTTTGAGTTTTTCAGGGTTGGCCAATCATTTTGAAGAACAGCGCTTTCCAGATTTTCATGCTTGCCCCTTACCATATCAGGCGTGATGATGTGATCTTTGCCAAGGTTGTCCATCAGGATCTTATCCAGCTCGTCGAAGTTTTTTGCTGAGACTCCTTGCACTGCTGCTGCCACACCACTGCCCTGCGCCAATGGACCTTTCACTTCCAGAGTGACGAAAATGGGGCTATGGTCGGGATTTGCATCAGACCATTTTCTCAGATCTTCTAGGCAATCAATCAATGTGAGGTAATGACTGCGGAAATCCAGATCTGGAACATGCAGAATTTTAAATCCGGGTTGTTTCATTTTACCCTCCGGATCATATGGCTTTTGCCCAGGGGCCATGTCAAGACCTTTCGGATGCGCATATTTACCGCCGTTGTCATCGGGATATACGTCTATTTCAAGATTGCGAAGGCCTAGGTCAAGCTGCCGGGTGATCGGGATATGCTCGTAGTCGATTTTGCTGACTGAAACAGAGTCTTTTCGTTGAAACACACTAAACAAAACGGTATCAATTGCTTGCTTGTAACTATTATGAGATCCGATGACCTGGATCTTGTTGATCGGTAAATCTTCGTTAGTTTGACTTACGGCCGGCAGGCTGAGAATTAGAGAGAGCCCAGCAAACAGTTTCATAGTAGCAACCTTTGTTTTTTCACGTGTCATAAATAGTTTCGCCTGTTTCCAATTGCAAAGTTAACGTTTGCAGCGCCGGATGGTTGGGGTTAATAATAAGATAACACAGCATTGGTTTGATACTACCGAATAGAACGCCGTTGCAGCGTGTAACATGCTTAAGCCAATCCCTCAATCACAGATTGATAGGGCGTTTGCTGATTTTGTTTGCGCTGATTAGCTTCTGCAAGCTGGATTTGAACCGGTAATCTTGGACTTCTGACAATTTTAGATGCTTTGTAACCCGGCCCTGAACGCGCTTCCGCCACATTCTGAAACTGCTCGGCTTCATTTCCCGGCGCATCAGGGTTATTACCTGTTGTTCGCTTAACCCAAACTGCGCCTTGATTACATCAAAAGGCGTTCTGTCTTCCCAGGCCATTTCAATTACACGATCAATCTCTTCTGGTTTCAAAATCTTTTAGTTTTCAATTAATCACTTACGGCTGGATATATTACGCTCCGGCAACCGAAGTTGCAACTGACTGGATATCCTGAATATTTCATTTTTTAGCTGTGGTATTGCTTTCACCACATCCACCGCTGGCCAGGTCTCCGACCAGCCTTCCTTTTCTATTCTTTCTTCAACGCTTTCCCAGAGCTCGCCAAAATAACGTTTAGTTCCCATCTGTTCTTCAATCCAGTAAGGTTCCAAACCAAGCAATGAGCCAATTTGGGCTAACGTTTGAGGATTGGTAAACTGGGCATTCCACACATCGCGAAGCGTTTTTCTTGCATTGAGTTTCAAAATCAGCGATCCCACTGGCTCCACCATCAGCGGGTGTCTGTCCGCGGTCATTTCACCCCATTGTTTGAGCTGGATCGATAACCCAAAATCGACCCTTCCCTGTATTCTGGCCGAAGTTGAAACCTGGACGAGCGGACTTAGGCGGATCTTGGCGTCTACCCTGATCAGCGATTTATGAAAGGCCATATCTTCTAAAAACGGTACAACCGGCAATCGGCCGCTCAAATCATACATCCGGCAAGTAACAGCAAAGCTGGCCCCAAAACATTGGAAATGCCTGGGCCATCTGTCGTTAACAACCGGGTCTAACAAGTCTTCAACCCTGGATACCAAATATTTATAAGTAATGTCGCGCAAATAATACAGGCGGGAAATACTCTTATCGGGCTTTGTCAGGATCCTGCCGCCTACCACATCATTGCCCTTCCTAATCTCTGTCAAGGTCTGGTATAACCAATGATGATCTACTTCCGAATCGCTATCCGTGCTCGCAATAACACCCTCAGGTTTGTTGATAATCGAAAAGCGTTCATAGGCAGCATCCATCAGCAGCCGTCTTACCGTGCCTATATGGGCTACCGGAGCAGGTAATTTAATATCTTCAATATGAAGGTTAAAACCTGGATGTTGTTTCTGGTACGACCTGGCCAAAACAACCGACTGGTCTGAACAATTGTTGGCCAGCAACAATACTTCATAGTGTTTGTAGGGGAAGGGTTTCCCCGAGCAATCCATTTGTAATCGCAAGGCATTCAATGCTTTGACGATGTTATCCTCCTCATTGCGAACGGGGAGTATGACACAAATCTTTAAGTTAGGGTTTGCCGGGCAACTGCTGAAAAGGTCTTTATTTATCAATAATTCCGGCGATTGCCGTGCCGCGAAAATTTCAGTCATGTAGTGAATAAATGTGTTCGTGGCCTCTCTATTAAATCCATGCCATTTATGTGATGCGGCAACTTTTAAAGCCTGGGTATGATAATGATAGTAAGCATTGCGTATCAGCTACTGGCATTTAAATGGACATTCTCTCTCGAAGATCACTTATAGAACAACTTAAAAAACATGCTCAGGCAAGCGACCGGGAGGGGGCATTCCCAGAACAGGAATTTGAGTTGGTCCGCAAAGCAGGACTTCTGGAAATGTCCTTGCTGGCAAATCCGTATCGATATAAAGAATTCAACACCAGCCAATTAATTGATGTTCTTATTATGCTGGGATCAGCCAGCCTTCCTGTGGGCAGAATATATGAAGGCCATGCAAATGCACTGCTCTTGATCAGTTTATTTGGGGATCAACAACAAAAGGATACGTACTTCAGTGAAGTCTTTAACAAACAGTGCTTGTTCGGTGTTTGGAATACCCAGGATGGTGATGGCGTAAAGATTCACGACATCGGGAATGGAAAATACAAGCTTAGCGGCGCCAAAACCTTTTGCTCCGGCGCAGGATGGATTCAGCGCCCACTGATTACCGGAGAACTCATATCGACAAAGACAGAAGGTTGGCAAATGTGCATTATCCCGGAAGCAAAAGTGAAGGAAATCGTCTCGGACGCGAGTTTCTGGCAGCCACTGGGCATGCGTGCTTCTGCCAGTTTTAGAATGGATTTTTCAGGAATTGTTCTTGATCAGTCCGACCTGCTGGGGCCACCTGGCGCATATTATCAGCAACCGTATTTTTCTGGCGGCGCCATTCGTTTTGCTGCTGTCCAGCTTGGCGGGGCGATTGCGATGATGGAAGAAACCCACCGATTTTTGAAAGAACTTAACCGCACCGACGATCCTTTTCAGAGAGCAAGAATGGGCGAAATCGCTTATTTGGTTGAAACTGGAAATTTGTGGCTGGGCCGGGCTACACAAAAGACAGAATCTTCCGCAGATCAAACCGGGCAACTTCTTGCCTATATCAATATGACGCGGACGGTTATAAATGAAGTTTGTCTTAAAAGCATGCATCTGGCTGAATGCTCCGTTGGGGCAAGAGGCTTAATGCGACCTTATTCGCTGGAAAGAATTCATAGGGATTTAACAACATACCTTAAACAACCAGCGCCCGACGCAACCCTAACTTCAATCGGAAAATATGTATTCGATCAGAAGGATACCTCGTCACTATGGACAGATTGATGAAACCAATTCATAGCTGCCTGCGGATGGCCAGCGCCAGATTAGTAGTAGTCATTTGACATTGAATTGACAACTCTGCGTCCTGCTTTATAATGTTGTTACTGCTCAAAATGCCGGTAAGTGTATCCCAGAAATGAACGATATATGCGCCATCGGCAAGACCTGGTACCGATAATGTTAGCAGCGATTCATCGGCCGATGTCAGTATCCATACTATCGCCTGATGCGCATCCCCGCAGCCAAAAACCTGCACCTTCGGCCCAATAACGGAGATTTGATCATTCAAATTCTTCCGTTTGAAATTCTGCCAGTCGATCAGGCGGGCAAATTGTGCCAGGTTCAGCTGCGCCCGGCGCATGCCGTGCGTTAATGTGTGCGGATACCGGTAAGGCCAGCGCATACCACCACCCGCTGCTCCCGCCGCCAGGTGCGCCCATTGCATATGCAGGAAATAGAGATCATCAAATGCTTCCGGTAACCCGCGCCTGCGCCTGCGAAAATAGCTGATCGGCCCATGTTCAGTATCTAGGAAAGGGCGTCCTGGAGGGAGCAACTGCAATGCTTCTTTGACCATTTTCCCGGTTGTGACTGCCGCTGCGTTCACATTTCTGGGATAGTCTATTGAGCCCGTCTGGTAAAAATGGGTAGAGGCAAAGTCGAGCATTGGATGTCGAAAGATGATGTCGTCCATCGCATGCTTTTTTTGCAAAGGGGCAAAAACAGATACAGTTTGCGGACGGGGTTTTTTATACAAAAGCATTTCCTTTTCGCGAATGTGTGCGCTGATCTGGTCAATATATTGATATAGGTTTTCTAAACTCTTGCCTGCGTTCAGCGGGTTGATTTCATTCCATAAATCCCAACCGAAAATTACGCCGCTTGCACCCCAGCGCTCAATAAAAAAAGTGAAGCGGTTTTTGATAGCCATTATCATCCCCTCATCAGTAAGCCACTGCCATTTGCTTTTGCAAGGCCCGCCCGAAAGTGCATTGTATTGATGACATTTCCACCTTCTCGCCATCCAGAATGTGTCAAATGGGGTTAATAGGACCCGTATTTTATATTGCTCACAAAGCCGGAAAAGGTCATCCCAGAACTGGATCATATTAGGCTGAAATGTTCCAACCGGCTTTTCCAGATACCGGTTTTCAGTCTGGCCATATTCCATCATCATCCGGATGCAGGTAATGCCGTGGGCTGCGAGGTATGCCATATGGCCTTCAACCCGGGCAACATCCTTTCTTCTGAAAAGCCCCTGAAAGTCCGGCCAGGTGATCGCGTCGTTCTGTCCGATAGGGATCCAGCTATCTCCCTGTTCAGTTTCAAAGTAAGGAGCGTCCCCGCAAACCCTGATCCACGCCAATGGTTTGGGCTGGGAGGGTTGGGTTGAATTCAACATATAAAAATTAGAGATCTTTTGAAGTCGAAGGCAAGTAATCAATTTTATGCAAAGAAACTGCCCACGCTGAAGATTTAATGGGATAATACGGGGTTGTATTTTTGCCGGGAATACATTTTGTAGAGGGCAGGCAACTTAACCATCTTCAACTATGGACATCGAATCAGGCTCAGAGCCAAAATTTAAAACTAAAACATCGACAAAGGCGGAGCCTGCGTTAAATGAATTATTCCTGGATAGTCTTCGCGATATTTATTGGGCTGAAAATCACCTGGTAAAGGCACTTCCCAAGATGATCCAGGCTGCAAGTTCACCAAAATTGGTGCAAGCAATTGAAAATCATCTGGATCAAACCATTGAGCATGTAAGCAGGCTGGAAGTCATTTTTGACATGCTTGGAGAAAAGGCAATTGCCAAGAAATGCGATGCAATGGAAGGGCTTTCCAAAGAAGCCGAGGGCATCGTGGAGGGTACTGATGAGGGTACTGCCACCAGGGATGTAGGAATTATATTGGCCTCACAAAAAGTAGAACATTATGAAATTGCCACTTACGGCGGCCTGACACAACTTGCCAAAACATTAGGATTGGACGATGTGGCTGATATTTTGGCCCAAACCCTTGCCGAGGAGAAAAAAGCAGATGAGCTCCTTACTGAGGTAGCAGAAAATGAAGTCAATTACAAAGCGGCAGAAGAAGCCTGACCCACAATCAAAAATAGAAATGGCAACAAAAAAAGATTTGGAAAACCCGTCTTTACAGCCGGACAATGACAAGACATCAAAGCTAATGCCTCATACGGCTGATGGTAATGGTGAATTTTTAACTACTAATCACGGGCTTAGAATCAATGATGACCAAAATTCCCTGAAAGCTGGGGAAAGAGGTGCAACATTGCTGGAAGATTTTATACTTCGGGAGAAGATTACTCATTTTGATCATGAGCGCATTCCGGAGCGCATTGTACATGCACGCGGGTCGGCGGCACATGGTGTTTTTAAAGTTTATGAACCCATGGGCGCCGTGACCAAAGCTGGATTTTTGAATGATCCTGCCATTGAAACCCCCGTTTTTGTAAGATTTTCTACTGTCGCTGGCTCCCGCGGATCTTCTGATCTGGCAAGGGATGTGAGGGGGTTTGCAGTAAAATTTTATACCCAGGAGGGAAACTTTGATTTAGTGGGCAATAATATGCCCGTGTTTTTTATTCAGGATGCGATTAAATTCCCAGATCTGATCCACGCGGTTAAACCGGAGCCGGATAGTGAAATGCCGCAGGCCGCTTCGGCTCACGATACTTTCTGGGACTTTATTTCTTTGATGCCCGAATCCGCACATATGATCATGTGGGTGATGAGCGACAGGGCGCTTCCGCGCAGCTATCGGATGATGGAAGGTTTCGGTGTGCATACATTCCGTTTTGTAAATCAGGAAGAGGTATCAAGTTTTGTGAAATTTCTTTGGAAGCCACTTTTGGGCGTTCATGCTGTGGCTTGGGACGAGGCGCAAAATATCTCTGGAAAAGATCCTGATTATCACCGCCGCGACCTTTGGGACGCGATCGAAAGTGGTAATTTCCCAGAGTGGGAACTTGGCGTGCAAATCGTTCCGGAAGAAGATGAGTTTAAATTCGAATTCGATCTCTTGGATCCAACCAAGCTGATACCTGAGGAACTGGTGCCCGTGCAACGCATTGGCAAACTCACTTTGAACCGTAACCCGGATAACTTTTTTGCAGAAACCGAGCAGGTAGCCTATCACCTTGGGCATGTCGTTCCTGGTATCGATTTTTCCAATGATCCTTTACTTCAAGGAAGGCTATTCTCTTACACTGATACGCAGTTACTCAGATTGGGAGGCCCCAATTTCCACGAAATTCCAATCAACAGGCCTGTTGTGCCAGTGCACAATAATCAGCGCGATGGACACATGCGGCAGACGATTAACAGAGGAAAAACCAGTTACGGCCCCAATAAAATCGGTGACAACTTTCCTTTACAAGCCAAGGCATCCGAAGGTGGATTTACGACTTACCCCGAGCGGATTGATGCCAGAAAAGTGAGGGCTAGGAGCAAAAGCTTTTTCGATCATTTCAGTCAGGCGCGCCTGTTTTTCAACAGCCAGTCTGATCCAGAGAAGAACCACATTGTGGATGCATTGAGTTTTGAGCTGGGCAAACTTAAAACCGTAAGCATTCGTGAAAGGATGCTCGGGATATTGTCAATGATCGATAAGAGCCTAGCCGCAGAAGTAGCTTTTGCGCTTCGGATATCTGTTCCCCAGGATCCTGAACTTCCTATGAATCACAGCATTCCGGCAGATGGAAATCCGGCGGATTTTGATTCAGTTATCTTTAAAGGTTCTCTTATATCATCGGCTGCGCTAAGTATGGCGAACACGCCGAAGGATAGTGTTAAAACGCGGAAAATTGCATTCCTCGCAGCGGATGGAGTGGATGAGGAATCGCTTAAAACTGTCAAAGATGCGTTGGAAGCGGCAGGTGCAATTGTTGAGGTAATTGCGCCAAGGCTTAACTATATTATCTCTAAAAATGATGTAGAAATTCCTGTCGATCATAGTTTTTTGACTGCTGCTTCGGTGTTTTACGATGCAGTGTACGTGCCGGGGGGTACCAATAGTGTGGCTACCGTTGAGGCAGACGCGGATGCGGTACATTTTCTGAATGAGGCTTTCAAACATTGTAAAGCGGTCGCAGCTGATGCTTCGGCGATGCAGGTAGTGGAAGCAACCTATTTCAGCAAGAAAATCCCTGCTGAGTTTTCTGATGAAACTGTGGTTAGAGAGGGTATAGTAATTGGCGAAGATGCGGGGGTTTTGGTGGATAAATTTATCCTGGCCATTTCCCAGCACCGTTTCTGGGAGCGCGAAAAGCCAAGGAAAATTCCTGCTTAATTATTGGAGTATAAATGACGAAGGCTGATTGTTATCCACAATCAGCCTTTTTTGCATTTTTTCCATAGCTACTTGCGCAAGCAGATCCTTGCGCTTATATTTGCAAGCACTTACTTGCAGATTATGAAAGCCAGACGAGACGTATACCAGGCAATAGCCGATCCGACGAGACGTGATATTATCAATCTTATTGCAGCTCAACCTGATGTAGCCCGGCCTTACAATGTGAATACGATCGCAGAAAAATTTGATATGACCAGGCAGGCAGTTTCTCTTCATGTGAAAATACTGGCGGATTGCGGGCTGATTATGATTACAAAAAGCGGAAGGGAACGATTCTGCGAGGCGCACTTAGAGCAACTCGATGAAGTGGAGACCTGGATAGAACAATCAAAAAAACTGTGGACCAGGAGATTTGAAAAATTAGGTAGCTATTTGAAGGAAGTAAAAAACAAAAGCAATGAAGACAAATAAAGGAGACCTTTTGCTCACGCATGTGTTCGATGCCACGTGAGCTCGTTTTCGCGGCTTGGACGGACCCGGAGCAATTACAACACTGGTACGCCCCCGACGGATGTACCATTGAATATAGATCCATTGAAGTGAAGGCTGGGGGTGAATTTCATTCTTGCATTCACGATCCCGTGCATGGAGATTGCTGGATAAAAGGTGTTTATCATGAGGTGTCATCTCCTGAGAAATTGGTTCTGACGATGACGCTGAGCAATGAACAAGGGGATGTTGTGACAGCTAACAATGCAGGAAAGCCGGAAGACTGGCCACAGGCCATTGTCACTACCGTCACATTTGTTTCCATTGGTGAAAAAACCGAGGTAACCCTGCATCAGACTGTCGCAGAAAGTGAAGCCAGAAAAACAGGTGCCTATCAAAGCTGGTTCAGTATGTTCGATCGCCTAAATAACCTTTTAGTAACCCGCTAACTTTAAACATTTGAACATCATGGCTACACGTCAATTCATACAATTCATGTTGCTCTTCTTCACATTCATCCTGAGCAGCTTCACCAACTTTTCTAAACTTCAACCAATCCAGAACATGAGCAAAAACAAAGAGACGGTCACCAAATACATGGAAGGTTTCAATGCAACCGACCATGCGAAAATACTTTCCTGCCTGACGGAAGATGTCATTTGGGAATTACCGGGCGCATATCTTCACAAGGGTAAAGCTGCTTTCGATAAAGAAATAGAAAATGAAGCTTTTACGGGCAAGCCTATTATTAAAGTGACCCGGATGATCGAGGAAGACAATGTGGTAATCGCTGAGGGAACCGTCAAGGCAACAAAAAAGGATGGGACGGTACTTAACCTCGTTTTCTGCGATGTATTTGAATTAGAAGACGGGCTGATAAAAAAGCTGACCAGTTACTTGATGACAACCCCTTGAAAACCGGCTGGTTGTATGGATAACGTCCCTACTTTCTGCGGTATTGTGCATCAAAAACTATAGTTGAAAAACCGCGTTTTCATGCTTCCTTCCCCATATTTTTGGCTTTCCACATCATAAAAAGGCCACGAAATATGAACATTTACGTACGCGGTTTTCGGGAGATTAACAGATCCATGTTGTCCGTTGTCGGAGGTAAGGGTGCTAACCTGGGCGAATTGTCAAAGATCCCGGGAATATGGGTGCCTGATGGGTTTTGTGTTGCCACTCATGCATATCAAAAAGTAACCAAAAACAATCAGGAGCTCGACATCCTGCTGGACGCCTTATCAGGTCTCAAAGCAGAAGAGCGGTCTTCGGTCCGCGAGGTCAGTGCGAAGATCCGAGTGCTCATTGAAAGCATTTCTATTCCAAATGATATAGTTGACGAAATATCAGATTACCTCACAAAATTTGGTGAAGAGGATGCTTTCGCTGTACGGTCCAGCGCGACCGCGGAAGACTTGCCAACAGCATCCTTTGCAGGCCAGCAGGATACGTATTTAAACATTATTGGATTAAAGGCAATCCTGAGACACATTAGCAAGTGCTGGGCTTCGCTGTTTACCGACCGAGCTGTTACCTACCGTCTGCAAAATGGATTTGACCACCGAAAGGTTTATTTGTCAGTCGTTATTCAGAAAATGATTTTCCCCTATGCGGCTGGCATTATGTTTACAGCTGATCCTGTCAATGGTAATCGGAAAGTGTTATCCATTGATGCCAGCTTCGGTTTGGGTGAGGCACTGGTTTCCGGATTGGTGAATGCGGATCATTACAATGTTCGGGAGGGCAACATTATCGATAAAAAGATCTCGGCCAAAAAACTTGCTATCTATGCATTGAAAGAAGGCGGTACCAAAGAACAGGAGATTGCGCCGGAGCAGCAGCATGATCAGTCGCTAACCGATGAGGAGATTTTGGAATTGGCCCAAATTGGCAGAAAGATTGAAGCACATTTCGGCAGCCCCCAAGACATTGAATGGTGTTTGTCTGATGATAAATTTTACATTGTCCAGAGCCGACCGATCACTACTTTATACCCGATCCCCGAAGCAATTGACCCGGGGAATAACGTGCAAATTTACCTCTCTGTCGGTCACCAGCAGATGATGACAGATGCGATGAAACCATTGGGATTGTCGGTCTGGCTGTTAACAACGCCTGCATCCATGCGGACAGCCGGTGGAAGGTTGTTTGTTGATGTTACGTCGATGCTGGCTTCGCCCGAGAGCAGGCATACGATTATAGACACCTTGGGCAAATTCGACCCGCTCATCAAAGACGCCTTGACCACCATAGTTAACCGGGGATATTTTGAAGAATCGCTTGTCGATAATCAAAACGAACCGAGTAACGACAAAAGCAAAAAAGCTGAATCGCTCCCGAATTATAAGGCATTAAACGAATACGATTTGCCAGGCGGTCCGGCGGCAATCGTGTCTGATTTGATCAATCGTAGTCAAACAGGGCTGGAAGCATTAAAACAAAACATCAAAGCGAAATCAGGAACGGATCTTTTTGATTTTATCCTGGAAGATATCCAGCAATTGAAGAAGACTTTACATCATCCGCAAAGTTTTGATGTGATTATGACCGGAATGAATGCCTCAGCATGGGTCAATGAAAAAATGAATGAATGGTTAGGTGAGAAAAATGCTGCAGACACGCTTGCCCAATCTGTGCCGAACAATGTTACTTCCGAAATGGGGCTGGCGCTATTGGATGTCGCAGATGTAGTCCGTCCCTTTCCGGACGTAATTGAATTTTTGAAGTCTGCGAAAGACGATAAATTCTTGGAAGATTTTTTTCAATTAAACGGCGGAAAGGAAACCCGCAACGCTATCCATTTTTTCCTCAGCAAATATGGAATGCGATGTGCAGGTGAAATCGATATTACCAGGACACGCTGGGCTGAAAGACCAGCGACGCTTCTCCCGTTAATTCTAAGTCATATCAAAAACTTCGAGCCGAATGCAGGGGAACGGAAATTTGAGCAAGGGCGACAGGAGGCTTTGAAAAAAGAACAAGAGTTATTAGACCGCTTAAGACAACTACCGGACGGGGAACGAAAGGCGGAAGAAACAAAACGAATGATCGGCCTTATCCGGAATTTGAGTGGTTATCGTGAATATCCAAAATATGGTCTGGTCAATTGCTACTTCGTTTATAAGCAGGCGTTACTGAAAGAAGCCGGGCAACTTTTGGAGGCCAATGTTATTCGGAGAAGAGAAGACATTTACTATCTTACTTTTGAAGAACTTCGCGAAGTGGTCCGCACTAATAAAGTGGATGATCAGCTCATTGAAAAGAGAAAAGCCGAATACGAAACCTATCAAAAACTAACTCCGCCACGCGTTATGACGTCTGATGGCGAGATCATCGGAGGTTCGTATGCGCGGGAAAATCTTCCCGACAATGCGCTTGTCGGTTTAGCTGTTTCCTCGGGAATAGTAGAGGGGCGTGCACGTGTGACCTTGAAGATGGAGGAAACCGATCTGGAAGATGGGGATATATTAGTCACCACATTTACCGATCCAAGCTGGACACCATTGTTTGTTTCCGTCAAAGGTCTGATTACCGAAGTAGGCGGACTGATGACCCATGGAGCGGTGATCGCTCGTGAATATGGATTACCGGCAGTGGTCGGAGTGGAGAATGCTACGAAACTGATCAAGGACAGACAGCGGATCCGGGTGAACGGAACGGAGGGGTATGTAGAGATTCTCTCGTAACCTTGTTTCATAAAATCTTTGCACAAAATCAGGATTTATATTTATTTTTCAATCACATTTGAAACTTCAAACTTTAAACTACTAATCCACGATGAAAACTAAGTATCATTTTTTGATGGTCATTGCCATTGGTATTTTTTCAATTGCTGCGACAAGATCAATCACTGCCGACGACCTGGTAGGCACCTGGAAATATCTGATCAGCGACGTTCCTGCGGAATACGAATCGGGGTTTCTCAAATTTGAACAAAAAGATAACAAAACGGTAGGATACGTCGAGGCCGCTGAAAAACAGGAAGTTAAGGATCTGACCATGGATCAGGGAAAAGTAACTTTTTCAACTGAAAACCAGAACGGCGTGTTCAAATACAGCTTAGTTCAAAAAGGCGACACATTAACCGGCCTGATCTCATCTCAATACGGAGATTTCCCAATCAAAGCGGTCAGGGAAGCAAAGAAGTAGCCGATTGCGACAAGACTTGGATTGTTGATGCAAATTAGAAGATAGGTGCCTGTAAATCATTGGTTTGCAGGCATTTTTTTGGATTCTCATTTTGGCTACGAAAACCCGCGATTAGGCTACAAATGGCCAGCGGCCAAGGTAGACCTTTGTTGTACTTAAATCAAAAAATCAAAATGATGGCACAACAAGAAGAAATTTCAACCGCTGGCATTGCGCCGGCCACAGCTTTGGCTGATAAAGTATGGTTTATTACGGGCGCCTCCCGCGGTTTTGGACGCGTTTGGGCTGAGGCTGCGCTTGAACGTGGCGATAAGGTTGCGGCAACCGCGCGTTCGCTGGCAAGCATTGCCGATCTCGAAGAAAAATTTGGCGCAAATGTGTTAACGCTGGAGCTCGATGTTACAAACACCGAGCAGGTGAAATCTGCTGTGGCGCAAGCTCACGTGCATTTTGGAAGACTCGATATTGTGCTTAATAATGCAGGCTATTCATTGGTTGGTACGATCGAGGAAGCTAGTGCGGACGATGTTCGGGCACTTTACGACACGAACATTTTCGGGCCCCTTGCCGTTATCCAGGCAGCGCTGCCTTTGCTCCGTGAACAGGGTTATGGCCACATACTTGGCACTTCCAGTAATCTCGGGCACGTAGTACTTCCGGTGATTGGCTACTATTGTTCTTCCAAATGGGCGTTCGAGGCCATTCACGAAAGTTTGGCAGCGGAAGTCAAAGCGTTTGGGATCAAAGTAACGATCATAGAGCCAGGTGCTTATGCGACGGAATTTGGGAGTCAGGAGTCTTTAAAATTTGCTGCCGGAATGGACATTTACTCGGATTTTAAAGAGCAGTTTATCAACGGGATCAGGAACCTGGAAAGAGGCGATCCAGCCGCAACACCACAGGCGCTTTTCAAGATGGTAGATTCGCCCAATCCGCCGCTGCGGTTCTTTCTTGGAAGCCACAATTTGCCTTGGGTGCGTAAGGATTACGCTGAGCGGTTGGCAATCTGGGAGGAGTGGGAGGAAGTTTCAAACGCTGCTCAGGCGATAATTTAAAACTCAAACCAAATGAAAAACGAAGACGCCCCGTATAAATTCGACTCCTTATCTGAAATGCACCGGGCATTTGGTATGCCCAAGCCGCTGCATCCGCTGATTAGCTTGATCGATAATAGCAAAACGCCGATTGAACTCAGAAAGCTGCGACATTCGCATATGCTGACTTTTTATAAAATAGCCTTAAAAGGAAAACTCAGCGGAAAGTTGCGATATGGTCAGGATTATTATGATTTTGATGAGGGCGGACTTTTGTTTGCGGCTCCTGGCCAGATCATTGGTCATCAGGCCGATGACACTAATGTGACCGAGAGTTGTTCGCTGTTTACGCTATTGATTCATCCGGATTTTCTGCTGAATTACCCTTTGGCAAAAAAGATTCGTCAGTATGGATTCTTTTCCTATTCCGCCAATGAAGCATTGCATTTGTCGGACCAGGAAAAGGCTGTGATATTATCGCTTTTTGACATCATGAACGGAGAGTTGCGCAGCCGGATCGATGAATTCAGTCAAGATGTAATGATTTCCCAGATTGAATTATTGCTGAATTACGCAAACAGGTTTTACAAACGTCAATTCATTACCCGCAAGGCATCAGGCAACAATCTGCTGCAAAAGCTGGAAGAAATTTTAGACGAATATTTTAACGAGGAAAAGTCTATAAACCAGGGAATTCCGACCGTTCATTTTCTTTCAGACAATCTCAATATCTCTCCCAGTTATCTAAGTGATATGCTGCGTTCCCTGACCGGCCAAAATGCACAACAGCATATTCATCAAAAACTCATTGAAAAAGCAAAGGAAAAGCTTTCAACGACCAGCTTAACTGTGAGCGAAGTTGCCTACGAACTGGGTTTTGAGCACCCGCAATCATTCAGTAAGTTATTTAAGACGAAAACAAGCTTCTCCCCACTGGAATTCAGGAGATCATTTAACTGACAAATCCTGGTGTTCCTTACGGTCTCGCCGGGGCTGGCGTTTCAGGAAGGAAAATGTCAGTAAGTAGTGTATATTTAGTGAAAAACTAATCACAATGAAACGAGTAACAGGAATTGGCGGCATTTTTTTCAAATGCAAGGACACAGAGCAAATCAATGAATGGTATAAAACCCATCTCGGGTTAGAGACAAGCCCATACGGAGCGAAGTTTGACTGGATACAAGACGGAGACTCGGCTGAGAAAGGATATACGCTATGGTCCCCGTTTGCTGATAAGACCAAATATTTTGAGCCTTCAACAAAGGATTTTATGATTAATTATCGGGTTGAAAACATTGAAGCACTCGTAGAAGAGTTGAAAAGGGAAGGGGTGACTGTGTTGGATGAAATCGCGACCTATGATTATGGAAAATTTGTTCATATTCTTGATTTAGAGGGCAACAAAATTGAGTTATTTGAGGCAGCATAATGAATTAAATGTTAACCCGATATGGCAGAATATCAAGCAAAACCAAACAACTCATTAAATTTTGATTTGATTAAGGCTGAGAAATTGATTGGAAAACTTTCTTACAAAAGTTGGTTCAAATTTGACGCTTTAATTGAGCTGACAAACAACATCAATTATCAGGTCGAACCAAAAGGATTTTGGGGTACAACAATTGAACTCAAAGAAAGGGGACAGGTGCTATTAAAGTTCGAAATGAATTGGAACGGGAAAATTGTCATTCAAACTTTTCATCACCACGTCGAAAAAGGTTATGTTTTTAAACATAAAGGTTTTTTTAAAGAGTCATATACACTTGCGGACAAAGAAGGAATTGAACTTTTAATAATGAAACCTTCTGTGAAATGGAATAAAATGAGTTACGAGCATCAAATAACAACCTCGGATGATTTTGAGCTTTTATCTGACAAGGAAATGCTATTGATGATCTCCCTACATTGTGCAAATTATTATGTGTCAATGATGGGTTCATACTAGTATCTAAGCGCCTGCCTGAATTAGCTCTGCGATCGGGAACTAGGTAGCCATTGTAAAGCGCTCGTACGTTGTTGTTACAATTACTTCTTTAACCCCGTCACTCGTATAGAGTCTGCGCGTTGCAATTACAACAAGCTTCCCATCATTCAATACAGTGACGCTTTTAGGAGCTGACAGCTTGAATACAGGATCTTCAGAATCATCCGGAATAACGATCAACTGTTTGAGGTCTTCTGAGAAGCTGAATTCCCGAACGAGAACCTTCATATCGAAGTCGAACGTATAATCTTTGTTAAAGGGAATTATTGCTATTCCGTCCCAAACCTTTCCCTGTTCCAGCCGCAAAAACTGTTCGGGCCAATTTTGAATAAAGAGAAACGATGGTTTGGGAGTGGCATTGAACGATCTCGGAATATTGACCTGTGAATAAAATTCTGTCTGTGCCCCAGTTCGCAATTCATCTATTTCCGCTAATAAGTTTGTTGAAGGATTTCCATCGAAATTTACATCCAAAGCTTCACTAGCGACAGCGCTGACGATTTTGTATCGGCCATGAAATTGTTGGTAAAGCGCGTCCAGATCTTGTTCTGGTGGCAATGGCGTATCCTCAGATTTACAGCTAAAAAGCTGACTTAGAGCTAGTGCAAACAATAATATTCTTCTCATGGTACACTGATTAATATACCGAAAGTTACTTAAAGTAGATAATTGTGCATTTAATTTTGTATTAAGATATTGTTAAGTTGAACATTAACAGATCAATCATAGCACCCCGTACTTCCTGAGATTTTAAAGAGGCCATTGTAATGACTGTGTTATTAAATCATTAATATTTCGTCGGGTATGGTATTTGCTTTACGGCTGAGTTATCAAATGTTACTACACAGTTAATATGAAGAATCACATCAAGGCAGCCTTCTAATGGACAGCCAGCCGGTAGTGGATTTCGAGAAAAAAATGGCGGATGTACCTACCGTTCCAGCCAGTTCATTTGGAGATAGCATGGTCATTGCACCTCATGCAGATGATGAAACCTTGGGATGCGGGGGCACGGCAGCGCTGCTTTTGCGGGAAGGTTTTACTGTACAGTTTGTATTTGTCAGTGACGGAACGCTATCTCATCCCAATTCAAAAAAATATCCTGCTCCGAGGTTAAGGGTACTTCGGGAGCTGGAAGCTATTCATGCGGTGGAGATACTCGGCGGCAAAAAAGAAAATGTAGATTTTTTGTCTCTGCCAGATCGAAATGTCCCTCATGCTGACAGCCTTTATTTTGAATCTGTTGTGCGATTGATGATGGCCTGCATTCGGCAACATCAACCTCAGACCATTTTTATTCCCTGGCAGAATGATCCGCATCCAGACCATCGCGCCAGTTTTCAAATTCTAACTGAGGCCGTTTTGCGATTAGATGTCAAGCCCAGAATATTGCAGTATCCGATTTGGCTTTGGGAAATGGGCAACGTTAGGGATATTGAATTAATCTCGAAGATGCAGATCTGCGGTGTCGATATCAGGAACGTATTAGAGATCAAACGAAAAGCATTGGATGCACACCAGTCCCAGATCACCGATTTAATTGATGACGATCCGGATGGTTTCCGGTTATCCGAAGAAATGATTGCCCATTTTAGCAATGCAAGAGAAATATTTTTTGAAAACGAACGTACGATTTTTGATGGATGAAAATAAAAAGACGCTTGATGCTTCCTATTTTAACAATTTGTATACGCAAAATCAGGATCCCTGGAACTTCGAAGAAAGCGAATACGAGAGAAAGAAATACGACCAGACAATGCTATTCCTTCCCGACGGCGTTTATGCAAGTGGTTTTGAAATCGGCTGTTCCAATGGTTTGCTGAGCTCAATGCTCCGTCAAAGGTGCCAAAAACTGCTTGCGGTAGATTCAAGTACCATTGCTGTTGCAAATGCACAAAAACGACTGGCAGAATATTCGAACGTTACTGTCAGGGAAATGGAGATACCCAATGATTTTCCGGATGAAAAGTTTGATTTGATCCTGCTTTCAGAAGTAGGGTACTTTTTAAGTGAAGCAGATCTGCTCGCAGCGCGTGAGAAAATCAACGGTGCCTTATTGCCCGGCGGCAAACTGTTGCTGGTCCATTGGACACCGCTTGTAGACGAATTTCCGCTTACCGGTGACCAGGTACATGAAATTTTCATCAATACTTCGGGAGATGAAATGTCCAAGCCGCTGATCCATTTGAAAAATCAGACCGAACCGCAGTATCGAATGGATTTGTTTCAGAGGAGGTAGTAGAATGTGCTTTTTGGCTATTTTCAGCGAAATTTCGTGGATTTACGTTATTTTTATGTTTTAAAGAAGATATAAGTTGTTAACGCTTACAGCTCATGAAACTAACAGTTTTAATTGTACAGGGAGCCGAGTATCTGATAGGATCTATCAAGGAGATACCTGCGGTAGTTACTCAGGGAACGTCGCGTCAGGAAGTTTTGGAAAATATACAGGACGCACTTGAACTCTACATGGAAGATATGCGATCCGAGGAGGATTTTGGTAATGTCATCTCAAAAGAGGAATTCGTATTTGCCTGATGTCTATCAAGAGAAGCAAATTTATCAGGCATCTGGAATAAAATTCATGCTACCTGCACCGAAATGGTTCCAAACACGATATTTTCAAAAATGAGCTAACTGGTAAAAAGACAACAGTTCCCCGCCATCCGCAACTTGATCCATTTTTATGTGACGTAATCTGCAAGCAGCTTGAAATAGGTAAAATGTAGCAGTTCAGTTCGAGCGAAATCGTTTCTTTTTCTTTAAATATCCAAAAAAGGCCGCCGCGGATACCGAGACGGCCTCTTTCATTTCTCATTAAAGCTAATCAATTCCACCCGCCACCTAACGCCCGATATATATTGACCGTGGCGCTCATTTGCTGCATTTTGGTTTCGATGAGGTCGAATCTCGATTCCAATGCATCTCGCTGGGTTAGTAGCACTTCCATATAATCTGCGCGGGCTGAACGGAAAAGGCCATTTGAGATGGTGATCGATTGGGTCAATGCATCCACTTCTTTCGATTTCAGATCATAGCTGCTGGCCAGGTTACCGATGTTGGATAGCTGATTGGCAACTTCAATGTAAGCATTCAAAACCGTCCGTTCGTAATCATAAACCGCCTGGATCTGGCGGGCATTCGCGCTGGCATAAGTTGCCTTGATCGCATTTTTGTTGATCAATGGCCCAGCCAGGTCACCTGCCAGCGTTGCGACCAGGGATTCTGGTAATCTCGCAATATATAACGGGCTGAACGCTCGAACGCCCAAAGTAGCGTTTAGACTCAGACTCGGATAAAAATTTGCTCTCGCAACTTCCACATCCAGCCTGGCTGCGGCCAGGTTGTTTTCAGCTTGTCTCACGTCGGGACGGTTCTGCAGCAATTGCGACGGAATACCGGTCTGAATAATATTGGGGAGCAGAGTTGCAAAACCAGCGCTATTTCTCAGAACCGGCTGCGGATACCTGCCCAACAGGAAGTTAATTCTATTTTCAGTTACCGTAATCCGCTGTTTGATATCATATTGCAGATCTTGCGTGTGCAATACCTGCGCTTCAAATCTCTTGACAGCCAGTTCTGTTACCCGCGTGGCCTCTTTCTCCATTCTCACAATTTTCAGCGCATTATTCTGAATTTCAATGTTCTGTTGAATGATAGCGAGTTGCGTATCCAGTGCAAGCAATTCATAATAGGAATTGGCAATTTCCGAAATGATATTGGTCATCATAAAATTTTTCCCTTCCACAGAAGCCAGGTATCTTGATACCGCTGCTTTCCTCGCATTTCGCAGTTTGTGCCAAATGTCAACTTCCCAATGTGCAAATGCTGCTACCTGGACATCCGGCAAAAATTCCGGCGTTTCTTTTCCTGGTTTGATGTCCGTTGTGGCTTCACTCGCACCGATGTTGGTGTACCTGCCAATCTTATCCACACCTGCACCGCCGCCCAAGCCGACAAAAGGCAAGTATTCCCCCTTTCTGGCCCTGATTTCCTGCCTGGAAATTTCGATTTCCTGTAAGGTAATGTTCAGTTCCTGATTGTTTTTGAAAGCCGTGTCAATCAGTGCGACCAGGTTAGGATCTGTAAAATAGGTTTTCCAGCTCAATTTGCCTGTGTTGGTAGAGTCCTGTGAGCCATTATAGCTCACAGGCGTCGTTCTGTTCTCGGATCTGTGAACTACTGGCGGTACACTGCATCCGGTATATATCAAGGTCAGGAGTACGATCCCGACCCTTATTTGTCTTTTATTGCGCATCATTTTGAGTTTCTTGAGTTACTGGGAAGGCGTCGATCGCGTGGACAAATTGCTCAGACAATGAGCTGTCCTCTTCGTCTTTGATCATTTTTCTACCGTCGGCCAGCGAACCGAATATGAAGTACAGTCCCGGAATAATGATAACCCCGAAAACTGTCCCGAATAACATACCACCCATTGCCGAAGCACCGATGGTACGGTTTCCAATGGCTCCCGCGCCCGACGCACCGATTAATGGAATCAAACCTGCAATGAAAGCGAACGAAGTCATTAAGATCGGGCGGAAACGCACCTTGGCGCCTTCAATGGCTGCATTTAGGATGGTTTCACCCTGATGTCGCTTCTGAACCGCAAACTCGACGATCAGTACGGCATTTTTACCCAATAAACCAACCAGCATGATCAATCCGATCTGGGCATAAATGTTGTTTTCAAGACCCATGAGTTTCAGCAGCAGGAAAGAACCAAATACCCCAACCGGCAAAGACAACACAACCGCCAAAGGAATGATGAAACTTTCATATTGAGCAGCAAGCACGAAGTACACAAAGGCCAACACGATCAGGAACACATAAAGAGACTCATTTCCCCGACTTGCTTCGTCATAAGAAAGCCCCTCGAAAGCGATATCGTATCCTTTTGGCAATGTTTTAGCTGATACTTCTCTAATGGCCTGAATAGCATCCGCAGTGGTATACCCTTTCGCGGGAAGACCCTGAATCGCCGATGAATTGTACAAATTGAATCGGGTAATCTCATTGGGGCCCTGGCCTTTTTTAAGCTTCATAAATGAAGAATAAGGCACCATTTCCCCTGCGTCGTTTTTCACAAAAAGCTTTAAGAGATCCGATGGAAGTCGTCTGAAACCTGGGTCAGACTGTACGTACACTTTGAAGAACTGGTTAAACCGTGTGAACCCTTGTTCGTAGGTACTGCCGATCATAATGTTGAGGTTCTCCATTGCCTTTCCAATGGATACCCCTTTTTGCATCGCCAGCTTATTGTCTATTTCCAGCTCGTATTGCGGATAATTGGCTGAGAAAAACGTGAACAAGCCTGTAAGCTCTTTCCGTTTTGCCAGATTTTCCATAAATTCCTTATTTATCTTATCAAACTCGCTATAATCCGTGTCGCTTGTTTTATCCAACAAACGCATTGAAAAACCTCCTGAAGTACCAAAACCTGGAATCGCTGGTGGTTCAAAGAATTCAACAACTGCACCAAGACCTCTTGTCTTTTCTTCCAGTTCTTCCATGATTTCCTTCACATTCTGTTTTCGGTCCGACCATGATTTAAGGTTGATCAAACAAGTACCCGCATTGGATCCACGTCCTTCTGTCATGATTTCATAACCAGCCAGAGACGATACCGATTCGATTCCATCAATTTCTTCACAAATTTTCTGAAGCCTTTGAGAAACCTCGTTCGTTTTTTCCAGAGTAGAACCCGGGGGGGTCTGGACAATCGCATAGATAGTGCCCTGGTCTTCATTTGGAATAAAGCCTGAAGGCAGAATTACATTTACGAAATAGGTCCCGGCGCAGAATGCCAATAAAATTACGATGGTAACCACTCTTCGATTGACGATTAGTCTTAACAAGCCTACGTATTTGCCCGTAACCCTTTCAAAACCACGGTTAAAACTGTCGAGCAGCCTGGACAGGGGATTTCTTGATTTGGGTTTTCCATGGTTATTTTTCAATAACATCGCACATAGCACAGGAGTGAACGTCAGGGCCACCACTGCCGAAATTACAATTGAGCTGGCCATCGTTATGGAAAACTGCCGATAGAAAACACCAACCGGGCCGGACATAAATACCAGGGGTACAAATACCGCGGTCATTACCAAAGTGATCGCGATGATAGCGCCACCGAGTTCACGAAGTACTTCCAGGGTGGCTTTATAAGGTGAAAAATTCATTTCTTCCATCTTGGCATGCACCCCTTCCACGACTACAATAGCATTATCTACCACAATACCGATCGACAATACAAGTGCGAAAAGCGTGATGAGGTTGATGGAGATTCCGAAAAATTGCATTACAAAAAAAGATCCTACCAAAGAAACCGGAATCGCGAGAATTGGAATCACCGTAGACCGCCAGTCGCCCAGGAATACAAATACGACCAGGGCAACCAGTAAAAACGCATCCCGCAAGGTATCGATCACCTGCTCAATAGATGCATCCAGGAATTGAGATACATCGTAGCTGATCTTATAATCCATTCCCGGCGGAAAAGATTTTTTCATGATATCGAGTTTGAGTTTTACGGCCGCAATCACATCATTGGCATTCGTACCATAGTTCTGCTTTAGTACGATCGCGGCAGAAGGGTGGCCATCGAGATTTGAGTAAATATCGAAAAACTCACTGCCCAGCTCTATCCGTGCTATATCTTTCAGAAGGATGCTTTCACCTGCTGCATTGGCTCTGATGATGATATTCTCATACTCTTCCGGTTTGTTAAATCTACCTTTATAGGTAAGCACATATTCCAGCGATTGGGCCGCTATTCCGGAACTTTGACCGATCCTTCCGGGACGACCTACCACGCTTTGCTCACCTATGGCTTCCATTACGTCTTCCACCGAAATCTTATAGGCACGCATCCGGTCAGGATTAAGCCAAACCCGCATGGCATAACGGCGACTACCTAATATTTGAGTCCGGGCTACGCCTTTGGTGCGGTTAATTTCCGGAATCATGTTTACCGTAGCATAGTTGAATAAGAACTTTTCGTCCATACCCTTATCCTTTGAGAACAAGTTGACGTACATCAACATACTCGGTTGAATAGGGGTAATTACAACGCCCTCACGCTGAACTAATTCCGGCAAAAGCGGCATAACCTGATCCACTCTCGTTTTCACCCGGATAACGGCATCATTCGGATCCGTACCGGGTTCAAATATGATCCGGAGCGTTGCCTCCCCTGCACTGGTTGCATCGGTTGCAATGTACCGCATATCCTGAACCCCGTTGATCGCCTGTTCGAGGGTGATCAGCGTGGATTTAACCAATACGTCGGCACTGGCCCCGGGATAAGCAATAAATATATTTACTGTTGTCGGGGCAATGTCGGGGAACTGCGAAATAGGTAATTTCTTGATAGCCAGTACACCTATAAAGACGATCATAATCGAAATTATGATGGCAAATACTGGCCTATGTATGAACTTGGTAAACATGTTCTTTTCTTTTAAAATGTTGAACTACTCAGCATACAAGCCTAAATTGGAAATGACAGCTTCCGGCTTCATAAATTTGTAGTGGATCTTTTCGTTTTCGTGCACCTGCCTGAGGCCTTCCAGCAGAATTTTGTCATCCTTTTTCAAGCCACCCTGAACAAGAAAAACGTGTGGCAACTCTGCTCCGATGGTGATTTCCCTTGATTGGATCTTGCTGTCTTTGTCCACTACGTACACATATTTCTTTTCGAGCACTTCGAAGGTGGCTTTTTGAGGAATGATCAATGCATTTTTTAAGGGAGTGGTAATGATGATACTACCGGTTTCTCCGTGCCGCAGCAGTCCTTTTGGATTAGGAAATGTTGCCCGGAAAGCGATGTTACCAGTCTCGTTGTTGAAATCCGCTTCAATTGTTTCCACAACTCCCGAGTGACCGAATAGCTCATTGTTAGCCATCTTCAATTTCACTACTTCCTTATTGTTGGATTTGAGGCCATTCTGATAATTAAGATATTCGGCTTCTGGTACGTTAAAGTACACCCACATTTTACTGTTGTCGGAGAGGGTAGTCAGTAAATCACCTTCATCTACCAAACTTCCCAGCCTTACCTGAAAGTGGTCCATCATACCATTAAAAGGTGCTTTTACCTTTGTAAAGCCTAAATGCACCGATGCAAGCGACAGCTCCGCTTTGGCTTTATCCAGCTTTGCCTTTGCCATCGCAAGTTCATTTTTCGAAACAATATTGCTATCGGCCAGCGACTTTGTATTCTTATATTCAACATCAGCGAAATTGGCTTCCGCCTGTGCTTTTTGCTGCTCTGCTTCATAAAGCATCGGCATGATCTGGAACATCAGCTGTCCCTGCTTTACACGTTGACCTTCATCAACATAAATTTTTTGCAGATAGCCTTTTTCCAGGGCCCTTAATTCAATGTGGCTGATGGCGCGGATTTGGGCAACATACTCTTTGTCTACAAGCGTGTCTTTTTCCACAGGACTGGTTACCAGGAAATTAACCTCTTCTTCCTTTTCTTCTTTTTTTGATTCACAGCCTGTGTGGAGCATCAATGTGCACAAGCTGATGAACATGAGAATTCTCTTCATGATTTTGTTTTTCTAGTTAATTAAATTAGGATTTTAGTAGTAGTAAGATTGGATTGAAAGATTCTCAGATCCTGATGACCCGAAGTGTAAAGCAGCGTTGAGAAGATGTATAAAACCAATGTGGAAAGAAAGGCAGGTACCGCCTCGTTGTCTGCCATCTTCTACGTCACTTTCCTCCGAATAAATAGAATGATTCCCAGTTTCTTTAGTACCCTGCAAAAAAGGTTTATTAAGAATCGCCAGGCTTATGTTGGGGTCAAATCCGGCACATTCTGATTTTTCAAAACGGGTTATTGGTGCATAGCAAAGCTGAACCTTGCAGGAATGGGCAGGCAACAAGCGATATACGCCTCTCAAAAAAATGCACAGCGGCAGAATATATTTCCTTAACTTTTTGGACATCCGGGACTGCAGTGTGTCAAATTAGATTATTCATAGAAAGTGACCCTTTGTTAACTTGAATACAAAAACCGCATGTTATCCTTAATTACACGTTAAAAGCAAGTTAAAAAGCCATTAAAATCCAGCCGATCCCCGGCGGCAAAACAAATCAAAGAAATAATAATCCGCATTTTAGAAGTTAAGATTTATCTCCCAAGCACCGGTATATGGCTAAACTTAACATTTGTTGATTCGGACTTTGCAAACAATATTTAATACACCAATCTTAGCAGCAGGAATATTTTTGTAGATTTGTAATGTGTTAAAGGACAAAAAATGAAGACAGGAAATATTGATACAGCCCTGATTGACAGCTACTTTACAATGCTAAAAGGGCTAAGTCCTAATAATAAGTTAGAACTCATTGCAAAGCTGTCAAAGTCTATGAAGACTACAAAAAAAGCCGAAGATACATCTTGGAAAATGTTGTTTGGCGCTTTGCAACTTGACCAATCGGCTGATGATTTTGTAGAGGATTTGAAAAAAGACAGAGAGTTTAGCCGCAAATCCATTGACTTTTGAAAAAGTATCTGTTAGACACCAATATTTGTGCATACTTCCTAAATGGGAAATTCAATCTCAAAGCAAAAATTGACGAAGTTGGTTTTCGAAACTGTGTCGTATCTGAAATCACAATTGCCGAGCTGAAATACGGAGTTGAAAAAAGTACACACACAGAAAAGAACAGACAAACCCTTGAAACGTTTCAAACGAAGTTTGACGTAATTCCCATTTTTCCCGCACTTGACATTTATGCGAGGGAAAAAGCACGACTAAAAACAAAAGGAAAGATTCTAGACGATTTTGATTTGCTTATTGGCGCAACAGCTATTTTTAACGGCCTAACCCTCGTAACAAGAAATATTAGCGATTTTGACCGGCTCGAAGATATAGGGATCGAGGATTGGACGGAAACCTGAGAAGTCCAAGAGCAAATAATAACTTTAGTCGCCGATTTTCGGATTTTCAAGAGGCAAACCTACATTTCTCCCGTTACCTCAAATTATCGGTTTACCTTTGATATAATATATCGATCCTGGGAAAACATCCGCTTGGATCAATTATTGTATATCCGGTCGAGCTAATCACCTAAAATAACGCTAATGACATTTATTGATATTGTCCTCCGTCGCCCGTCATACGGATGGCAAGATTCGACCGGCCAATTGGTCAAGCCAAGTGCCGGGCAAATTTTTAGTGAGTTTTTTTCCAGATTGAATGTATTTAAAGACCGGAAGAACTGGCTGCCGTTTATGAGCTGGCTGAAAGTGCTTTGCATGGTTCCATTTTTGTTACTGTTTATTTTCAAATTTTTCAGCTTTTGGATGTTGGGGGCGGCGTTTCTTTACAGCATGATTATCATGGGGACGCACGGTACCATCTGGCACCACCGGTATTGTACACACGGGGCTTATAAGTTCAGGAATGCATTCTGGCGCTTTTTCACACAGAACCTCACAATCAGCATGATACCTGAGGAAATCTACGTCATTTCCCACCACGTCCATCACGCAAAATCCGATCAGCCCGGTGATCCATACAATGCACAGGCTGGTTTTCTGTACTGTTTTCTGGCCGATGTAAATCATCAGCCTATCGCGACAAATCTGACTGAGCCTGAATACAACCGGGTAAAATTGCTGATGAGACACACCGGTGTTGCAGGTAATACTTACCGGCAATATCTCAAATGGGGGTCTTATCTTAACCCTGGCAATGCCATTTTTTCCTGGGTCATGAATTGGTCGTTTTGGTACCTGATTTTTTATCTGGTTGGCGGTCATGCGCTTGCTTGTACGTTATTTGGAGCGGCCGGTTTCTGGGCAGTCGGGGTGCGGACGTTCAATTATGAAGGGCACGGAAAAGGGGAGGCTGTGCAGCGCGATGGTATTGATTACAATAAAAAGGATGGTTCAGTCAATCAGCTTTGGCCTGGCATTGTTGCAGGCGAATGGCATAATAACCACCATTTATTTCCCAAAAGTGCACGGAGCGGATTCAAGCCGCATCAAATTGACCTGGCCTGGTATTACATCAAATTCATGAGCATCATTGGCGTGGTAACAAGTTATAGGGATTCTAAAAAGCAGTTTTACGAACAATACCATTTGCCTTATGAAGCCGCGAAGGCAATGCAAAGTAAACCTGTGCTTGCAGAGATAAATTAGTCAGACGGCAATAGGTAGCTTACTTATTCACCGTAATCTTCTGCGTTGCTATTGAGCCGTCCACATTCCTCAGCTGAATATAGTAAATGCCTGCCGAGAAATTCCCGGTGGAAATGCCTTCCCCATTTGCGATGGCAGCTTCATAAACCATTTGGCCTGCATTATTCAAGACCTTGATGGATGAGCTCTTGTTGAAATCTGTGGTTTTGATGAAAATCCTGTTCACTGCCGGATTCGGAAATACAACCAACGCCTCCCTGTCTTTTGATAGCAGGCTGCGGATGCTGCTGAAAGTAAAGGTTCCATCCTGGTGGTCCTCCGCGCGGTCTATCATTTTTAGGCGGTAGTAAATGCTGCCGACGCCAATGTTATAGTCCCAATGGGTATAATGCAATGGTCTGTTACTCTCCCTCGCGGCGTCGATGATGCCAATCGGATTCCAATCTCTGGCATTCAGGCTTTTTTGTACTTCAAAATAAGCGGTATTGGTTTCCGCAGACGTAGTCCATTGCAATAATGCCTGGTTCTCAATCTTCGAAACCTCAAAACTCGCGAGGGTAACGGGCAGGGAATTAAGCTGCTTGAAAACGAATACAGCGCCCGGGAATGAAACGGTGCTCAGGTCACCCGGTTCTCTGGCAACGCCCAGCGAACTAACGAATAAAGTTTTGCCGTCCAGGGCTACCCAGATGCCGAAGTTTTCGGAAGGGACGCGTGTGGAGGGAAACAATTTAGCCGATAGCCCCCAATTATTTTCACTGCCTGTATTCCGCTCATAAATGTAGGTTGCGCCGGATTCATACATATAGTTTTCTTGTTTGGCGTCCATGTTCTCCCTTCTGCCGCCGACTACTGCAATGTCTTTGCCAATTCCAACACTCTCGCCGTACGTGCCGTTGTATCCACGGGTATTAGAAATTAGTTTTTTCGCCTGTCCCCAGTTACCAGCGCCACCTTTATCTTTTGCGAAAATATATGCGGCGCCAGCATCGTTCATAGAATTCTGTTCATTCGCGTCTTCATCTTCGCCACTGGCCCCAACGATGATATGATCGCCGGAGATATCGACACCAACCCCGAAATTATCGTTATCAGTACGCACTGCAGGGGTAATTTTTTTCACCTGTCCCCAATTGTTGTTGCCACCCTGATCCCTGCGAAACACGTAAGCCGCTCCTGAAAAGGACAATGTGCTTCCACCCGAAACGGCTTCGCTTCCTCCTTGCGCACTCACGATCAGCTGGTCCCCATCGATCGCCGCTGCATATCCGAAATAGTCGTATTGTGCCCTTACATTTGTAGTAATTTTCTTCACCAGTCCCCAATTCTCCACGCCACCGAGATTTTTCTGAAAAATGAACGCGGCCCCTGAGCCATCCAGAAAACTGCCATCGCCCGAGTCCAGGTCATCATAACGCGATGTCACGACAACGAAATCGTTGCTGATGTCAACCATTAGTCCGAAGCTGTCAAAACTACTCCGAGTGCGTGCGTGGAGCCTTTTGACTAACCCCCAATTGCCTGCTCCTCCCTGATCTTTCCTAAAAATGTAAGCAGAGCCCTTCGGAGATCCGTCGAGCCGCTCGTCAGATTCCCCGACTATCATGTAATCACCGCTGATAGCCACGGAGCAACCAAAGCGTCCGTAAAGGCTTCGCACAGGTGCGGTCAATTTTTTTAATGGTTTCCAAATGCCGCCGTCATTATACAAAATAAAAGCACTTCCGGCCGATTGCATTGGGTTACCCCCGGATTCATCAACCCCGTCATTGACAGCGCCGACCACCGCATAATTGCCGGAAACACTGACAGCATTTCCATATGTCATATTATCAATTGATGCCGCATTGCCGTTTGCATAACGGGCCACGAGCTTGGTCACTTGTTCCCAATCCTGGGCTTTGGAAGTTATGGAGTGGGCAAAAAAAAGCGCACAGGTCAAAAAACCAGGGCGAAGTAGACGTAAAAGATTTTGCATGAAGTTATGGAGGGTGGAAAGGGCAATAAATGCTTATTCCAAATATAATATGTAACCATGAGACTAGAAAATGAGCCGAAACCTTTACAAGCTTTTTTTACGGGTGAAAAGAAAATTTGCACCAAAACATTTAAGCCAGTTACAGACGGGTCTAAAAAGTGGAAAATCAATTTCCAAACGCGGCCCAAATTGCCCCTGGCATGGTTTGTTTAAATTTTAATTCTCAAAATCTAAACTGAAAAATCATGCTTGATGAATTGTTTAATCTGATAAAGCAAAACGGACAACAAACAGTTGTTGAAAATGAGGCTGTGCCGAATGAACACAACGAAGCCGTTATGCAGGAGGCCCAAACCTCCATCGTGGATGGTCTTAGCAACCTTAGAGACCCATCTCAGGTAGATAGTTTGTTTGAATCTGTGCGAAACGGGCAGACAGAAAGTAACCCGGCGGTGCAGCAGATTTCAAACAATTTTACCGGAAACATCATGCAAAAGTTTGGCATTAATGGCAGTACAGCCGCGTCGATTGCTGCTTCCCTGATTCCAATGGTATTGAGCAAGCTGGGTAACAGAGGCAATCAAGGTGGGTCAGGCGGTTTCGATTTGGGCGGACTGATCGGATCATTAACCGGTGGTGGCATGTCAGGTGGCAATGCGACCTCGGGAGGTGGATTGGGAGGAAATATCGGTGGCATGGGCGCGAAGCTCGGGTTGGACAAGGATGGTGACGGCGATGTCGATCTGAATGATCTTACCAAGATGTTCAAGTAACTTGCAGCTTTTCCGATCAGTTATAAATGTTCAAAGGGCGGTTTCAACTGCACCGCCCTTCGACATCTCCGTAATTAAAATTGGAAATAGATAAATGAACCAGTGCTTTTCTGGGTCATGACAATTAGTATCAGCATAATAGCCCATATTATTCCCGAGGACCACCAGGGCAGCGATTTGAATAAATCTTTCACAGAACGGTCACGCATACTCCAGTGCGAAATGATAAGCGCCACCGTAACGATAGCGACTTTGAGCATATCAGGCGTGCTGAGCATCTTAGGTCCTTCGGTGATAACGCCGAACATGCAAAGCAGCATCAGCATGGCCTTTTGAAAATCGGGCGCCCGGAAGAATACCCAGGTTACGTTTACCAGGAAAAAAGTTAATAGTGCGAGCATAAAGTTGGATACATTTTTGCTGCGTATGGGGATCACCGTTGCCTGTAATACGACCTCGTCTACCACAGCGGATTTGCGCCGTTTTTTTGACCAATTTTGATACAATCTTTCCACGCAAAGAAATATACCGTGCAAGCCGCCCCATATCACAAAATTCCAGGAAGCACCGTGCCACAAGCCACCCAATAACATGGTGATCATCAGATTAACGTAGGTCCTGAAACGACCTACCCGATTTCCGCCAAGCGGAATATAAAGATAGTCGCGCAGCCAGGTGGACAAGGTAATGTGCCAGCGACGCCAGAAATCCGAGAAGCCAATGGATGCGTAGGGATACCGGAAATTTTCGGGCAGCTTAAATCCCAGACATAATGATACCCCAATTGCGCAGGTGGAGTAACCGCTGAAATCGCAGAAAATCTGTCCCGAGAAGGCCAGTACAGCCGACCAGGCGTCGAGCGGGTTGACGGGAAATGGCAGGCTGAAAATGAGGTCTGATGTTTCGGAGAGCCAACCGTCTGCAATCACCACTTTCAGGAACAAACCCAGTGTCAAAAGGAACAATCCCCAGATCATTTGTTCGGAAGTCGCTTTTTTCGGTTCCTTGAATTGCGGGATCAAATCTTCCGGACGGACGATCGGTCCGGCTACCAGGTGAGGAAAGTAAGTAACGAAAAGAGCAAAATCTAAAATCGACGTTTCAGGTGTGAACTTACGCCGGTATACGTCAATGGTGTAGGACAATGTAACGAACGTATAGAAGGAAATTCCGACAGGCAAAATAATGTCCGGTTTGGCGGCCTGGAATGCGATTCCCATTGAATTCATCAATACGGTAAAATTTTCGAGCAGAAATCCGCCGTATTTGAAATAGCTCAGCATACCCAGGTTCAACACCAGGCTTACCGCCAGCCAAAGCCGACGGCGATTTTTTTCTTCCGTAACCGAAATCAATCTCGCCATGTAAAAATCAACCACAGTCGATAGCCACAGCAGCAGGATAAAGGGCGGGTTCCAAAGCGCATAGAAAAGGTAACTGGCTCCCAGAAGATTGATTTTCTTGGTTTTCCAGGAGAACGGAAGATTGTGCAGCACAAGCAGGAGCACAAAAAACAGGATGAAGGTATACGAGTTAAAAACCATGACTTGTGGTGTTAAGGAATGTTCTGAGAAACTGCATTTTGTAACGGCCATTTGGTTTTGGCCTCAATAATCCTGGTTAGATCTTTTGTGAAAATCCGCGCATCGGCTGGACTAAGGTGCGACCACTCAGGGCATACATACTTGGAAAGCTCAGGATAATCCTTAAAGTGAATGCCAGTGACGCCGGTATCTTTCAACAACCTCTCCCAATAAAGCTCCCTGGGATAGGCCTGTTGTTCAGCCTTCCAAACCGGGTCGCTGGATGGGAAGCGGATAAAAATAACCTGACCACCACGCGCCCGAATTTGATTGACTGATTTCGCGACAGACTGGATAACCCGAGTCAATGTGTCACCGCCAATCCCTCGTTTTGTATTCGTGAGTCCTAGCTTTGTCCATACATCCGTCATTTCACGAAGGGCGGTGGTATCTTTCAAAAAATTGTCGGTAAAGGTCAATTGCCCATCTGGCAAAGCATATTCCAGATCAATGGGGAAATTGGGAAATACAAAAACGCCCGGCCTGCTCTCGATAGGAAGCCTTTTTAAGAGCGAATTCAGCGAGAACCGTTCCTCGTCCAGGAATATTAAATGGTCTTCGAGTTGCCGGTTGATATGAAAACCGGCTTGCTGTGAAAGCGACCAACGCGGATAATAATCCAGCCGTTTCTTGGCCGAAATTTCCATAAATGATCCATCGGGTTGGAAGAAAAGCGCTTCCAGGACATCGACCAGCACAGTACCTTTAAATTCAGGATCGCTCGCCAGGTCGCGGAGGACGGGGCGTGGGTTGGTCCCTACGATAGCCAGCTGTACCGGGACTTTTCCGGTGATGCTTTTCCAGGTTTTAAGATCAATGTCAAACTTGGCACGCGAGGTACCGACGATGACCGGTGCAGCCGGCGATGTGTCATAAATCCTGTTCCTGGCATTCGCCCACAGGCTTTCATCATCGTTGTATGACAAGGTGAATCCCTGCGAGCGAAGATAGGATTCCCAACCAATGAGAAACAGAATGACAAACGTACCGGCAAGGCACGCAGTTTTCAGGTAGTTTGTTCTTTGCATGACTGTGAATTTGAGGAATGAGTGCGAATGCCAAGTTGCTTATTCGTGGTAATGAATTGTATATCAATTATTTATTATTACAAAAATAAAAATTAAACTGTTACCGCTACAACCGATGAATAACTGCGCGTGAATTTATTATTCATCGGTATTACTTTATCCCAACACCATTTTTATTGCCATTTGAAACATACGTGTTCCTGCAAAGAATTGCCTGGCAATATCTTTACAGCTTCGCTGGATTTTCCAATGAAGCTTAGCCATGAACTATGAAAAACGCCTTTCTACCTTTTGCATTGATGTTCTTTTGGTCCTGTTCCGGTTCGAAAGACGATAAGGATTTGCCTTTTCCCGATGAGAACATTACGGTCGCATTTGTGACCCCGGTACCAACATCCGATTTAGCATATAACAAAGCCTATGACTTGGAGGTGAGTGCAACGGGCGACGTTAAGTCAGTGGAATTTTTTCTGGATGGGAAAAGCATTGGCTCAGTCGCTGCCCGTCCCTATAAAATTTCGTGGACTGCCAGAGATCTGGATCCCGGATCACATCAGTTGAAGGCGATTGCTACCTCCGCGAAGCGAAATGAATTTAAAAGTGAAATCGAAATTGCCTTGAAGCTAGCATTGGGCGATGATTTTAGGGGCGGAAGAGTATTTGAAATTGATCCCTCAGGAAATCACGGGCTTATTGCCGCAAAGGAGGATTTAGCAGATGAAAAAGGTCAGCCGCAGTATTTGATATGGGGAGCCGATGGAATGATCGGGACTTCTTTTGAGGATGGGATTGAAAATACAAGGAAAATATCTGTCCAGGCAACTGGTCCCAATCAAATGGGCGACAGATTTAAGGGTAACGGATTGGAGATCAATGGCTTTAAAGACTGGTATATCCCTTCCTTTTTTGAGCTTGGAACATTGAGAGGGAATGCGGCTTTGGTCGGCGGATTTAGTAAAATCGATCGTGAAGCCACTTACTGGTCTTCCTCAGAACGGAACTTGCAGCAGGCTTTTTATATCAATTTTGTTTCTGTAAAAGAGGTCTACAATTTCAGGACCGTGAAGGCAAAGGTCAGGCCGATACGAAAATTTTAGTAGGAGGCTTCGCTATCAAAATCAATGGATAGCGAAGCATTTAGCCCGGAGGAAGTGATCATGTGCTGCCGATAATCGCTGGGGTTGATACCGAACATCTTCTTAAAATTAGTGGCAAAATACGATGCATGGTTAAATCCTACCTCATACATCACTTCGGTTACATTGCCGAAGCCCTGCTCTAAAAGGCTGGCAGCTCTCTTCAAACGGATAGAGCGGATAAATTCACTCGTAGACTGGTCGGTAAGGGCTTTTAACTTTCGATGCACCTGAAGCCGGCCCATGTCAATTTTTGATACGAATGTTTCAACTGTGAAATCAGTATCGGTCAAATGATCTTCAATGAGCTTGACGGCACGCTGAAGGAAAACCTCATCTGATGTGTCTCTTGGCTGTAATTTCATTTCTTTTGAAAAACGTTCTCTTAAAAGTTTCTTCAATTCACAACATTATCAATAAACCGTCAGATGGCGCGGCAAAAAGGTAGCCACCGGGCCTATGTGAAAATCTTTGATTTCTACATTGTCCCCGATGTAAATTAAGACTTTATAATCACCGTCTTTCAGTTCCGAAAGGTCATAATTGATCGCTGTTTTAACGCGTGTCCGGCCGACATAATTTTTGTGGACGGTTTCACCTTCCTGACATTTAATGAGTACCAACATCCTCTCCCTCTTATGGTTATTAATATTCACCCTGAGCTTGCCGTCTTTCGATGGAAAGATCACCCATTCGAAGGATTTGGCATTTTTGGTTTCTTTATCATCCGCATTGGCCTGCAACGCAAACAACAGGGCGAATTGAAAAATGAATGCTTTAAAAGTAATTTTCATGGTCTTTTTAATTTTTGTTATCAGAAACAGTTCAGATCTGCTGGCCAACAAATCGGAAACAAAAGTAGCAGTCTCGTATACGTTTGAAGAACACAGATGCTACAAACCAGAACAGAGATGTTTCATTTTAAAGTAAATGTCAATTTTCGAGGAAAATGCGAAATAGTCTTTCACCACTGTCCCGCTGCCACAGCCAATTATATTTTAATATTTCTGTAAAAAATATAAATTTCTTCATTTTTCGAGGGGTAAGTTTTCCCATTTATTGGCTCAAGCTTGTATATGTTATGAGTTATGGTCAGACGGCTTACTAATTCGGAGGGAAAACAGCTTTGGCAGGATTACCGGCAAGGCAATATATATGCACTCGGTGAACTGCTGGATGTATATTATAGTGACCTCTACCATTGGGGAATGCGGTTGCATCATGACAGAGAATTTGTGAAAGATTCTATTCAGGAAGTTTTTTTAAACCTCTGGAAGGTTCAACAAACCACATCTTCTGTTGAAAACGTTCGCGCTTATCTCTTAATGGTCCTGAAAAACCACATGTTGCGAGAACTTTGCGACAAACACAACAAGCTTCAATCGAGCCTGAGTGAGGACTATTCCTTTTCCGTAGAATTTGCGGCCGACTTTCGGATGATCGAGGAGGAGCGGGAAGTTTATCAGTTCCGTAAGCTGGAAACGATCATGAATAGCCTCCCGCCCAGACAAAAGGAATTGCTGTATCTTAAGTTCTACCAGAACCTTGATTTTGAGGAAATAGCGGATGTGATGAATCTCGGACGACAATCCGCCTATAACCTTTTTCAAAAGTCTATCAATAATTTTCGCAAAAACTGGCCGGTAACTATGTTGATGCTTCTATTTTTCGGTGCGATCCTAAATATATTCTAGCAGTTACTTATAAAGCTTTCAAGAATTCGATATGAAAAATTATATGTCTTACACATTGGAAGATTTTGTAGATGACCAGGATTTTATTGATTGGGTGCAAGGACGCAGCGATAGCAATGACTTTTGGCCGTCTTATGCGAAGCGTTTTCCAGACAAGGCAGAGGTTATGAAACAAGCCGAACAGATTATCCGCACCGCGCAGGTTCATACCGACAAAGTAGGTAAGAGGGAAATAAGGTTGGAGGTAGAGCAATTTTTACACAGCGCGCGCAACATGAAGATTGTGAATTCCGAGGTGAAAGTTTTCACAAAGACAATGTTGTCTTTCCCAAATCTAATGAGAGCTTCCGCCATAGCTGCGGTTATCGTATTTATTATAGGATTAACCTGGTATTTGCTTCCCATTGAGGATGGGAATTTTGAGAACTCAATCTCTGAGGTTATGCAAAACAGTCTTGCGCAGGCAAAAAATGATACGGATAAACCATTGCGAGTAGTCCTGAATGATAACTCAATCGTTGTTTTAAGTCCGCAAAGTTCTCTTAGCTATCCATCCGTTTTTTCTGGCAGCGACCGGAAAGTTTACCTCCATGGAGAAGCAAGTTTTTCTGTGACGCATAGGTCGTCGCCGTTTATGGTCTACACGGGAGAAATGGTCACGAAAGTAATGGGGACCAGATTCGTAGTAAGATCTTTTGATCACGACCAAAAAATAAGTGTTCAGGTACAATCAGGCAAGGTGTCGGTGTACTCAACCAAACCCTCGATTTCTGCAAATGCGATGGAGAAAAACGGTGTCATACTCACGGCTAACCAGGCCGCTTTTTTTGAAAAAGATAAACATCAGATATCTAAAACATTGGTAGCCAATCCAATACTGGTAAACAAGGATAACAAGAGCGTAAATTTTTATTACGATGAAGTACCTCTGCCTGTAATCATAAGAGAATTAGAGAAAGGGTATGGTATCCCAATCCAGTTTGATGAGCAAAGCTTTCAGGGATGTAGGATCACAGCAACTTTCTCCAGAGAAACATTATTTGAAAAGCTCGATCTGCTGTGCAAGACGGTGAGCGCAACTTATGAGATTGTAGATGGACAAATTGCCATTAACGGAAGTGGATGCAGCAGTTTATAAATCCCGATTTACCCTAAAACTTTAACAAAATGACCTGAAAAAAATAAAAAAAATCGGCAATAGCGAACTATTGCCGAAGGCAAAGAAACTGAATGACCGCTCGCCAAAGTAACCATTCAGAAAATTCTGTAACAGAACCTTTAACCTTTAACAAAACTATGAAAATAAATGCTACCCGACAATTTGGCTTCGAACTCATGAAATTTTCTCTGACCCAATGTTTATTCATGATATTGATAGTAGGTGTTTCATACGCCCATACCTCCAACGCGCAGCAATATCTGGATAAACGCCTTAGCCTAAACGCAGAAAATAGGGAGATTAAGAAAGTGTTTGCCGACATTGAAAAGTCAACAGACGTCAGATTTGTATATAGCTCGCAGGTGATTGAATCGTCGAGAAAAGTATCTGTTCATCAGAACAATACGACGTTGGCGCAGGTCTTAGCCGATCTGCTGCTTCCTCTGAAAGTGGAGTATGAACTGGTGGGCAGAAAAGTGGTATTATCAACCAGCCGGGCAGAAAGCAATCTCATTGATAAAGGCCCGCAACCCGACATAATTCAGTCTGTAAATGCGATTGAACGTATAACAACTGGTAAGGTTACCGATGAGAAAGGGCTGGTTCTTGCTGGTGTAAACGTGATTCTGAAAGGAACTCAGACAGGTAGTACAACCGATACCGACGGGCAATATTCCATTCAGGTTCCCGACGAAAATGCGATACTCGTTTTCAGTTTTGTGGGTTATCAAAGCCAGGAAATTGCAGTCGGTGACAAAACCAGTATTTCCATTAGTCTTAAACCAGAAGATAGAGCGCTTGAAGAAATTATTGTCGTGGGCTACGGAACCCAAAAACAGAGAGAAGTTACCGGCTCGATAGCTACAATACAGGCGGCGCAACTGGAAGATCAGCCGGTAGGGCAATTTGCACAAAAGCTTCAGGGAAGAGTGGCGGGGGTGCAGATCAATCAGTCGACAGGTGTTCCTGGTGCAGGCATTGCCATACGTATCCGGGGAGCAGCTTCAATTAATGCAGGTAACAATCCCCTGTACGTCGTTGATGGTTTTCCTATTGTGGGAGGAATTAATAATATTAACCCCAATGAAATTGAAAGCTTTTCCATACTGAAAGGAGCATCGGCCGCGGCTTTGTACGGATCCCGGGCAGCAAACGGAGTGGTACTTATCACCACCAAGCAAGCTAAGCCTGGAAAGACCTCCATACAGTTCAGCGCTACTTACGGTGTCGCGAGGGTGCCGCAGCGGGGAAGGGCCAAGCTGATGAATGCAAAAGAATTCCTGGCTGACAGAAAAGCCATATTTGAAGATAAAATAAAATATGAGGGCTGGACAGGTGGCATACCGGAGCTTTATCAGAATCCGGAAGCATATTCCGGCCCCGACACGGATTGGTACGAAGAGCTTTTGCAGCCGGCTGGGCAAAACAGTTATAACCTGACGTTGCTATCGAATAAGGATAATTTCAGCACTGCAACAACCCTGGGGTATTATAAAGAGAAGGGCTCAATTATCAACACAGATTTTCAGCGTTTCTCTCTCAGGTCAAATAATGAATATAAGGTTAACAAAGCGATAAAAGTAGGGATCAACATCGCGCCAACTTACCAAACAAGCAATAATCCGGACTCGGACAATTTTTATAGCCTGATTTATGCAGCTGTTATTACGCCATCCATTTTTTCTCCGGATGATACTAATCCCGATGGCTCGCGAAAATTGAGTTTTACAGGACCCGGCTTGTTTACTTTTCCAAACTGGAAACGTTCCTTGGAAGAAACTAAAAATGTCACAAACGCAACCAGACTACTCAGCAGTGCTTATGCACAAGTAGAGTTCCTCAAAGATTTCAGGTTCAAAAGCTCGGTTTCTATTGACATTGAAAACAGAAAGCAGCGTATTTTCAGCCCATCAACAGTCGGAACAATCTTTGCTAATGCACCCAAACTCGCAACTGGTTCCTATCAGACAAATCAGTATACATCCTGGTTAACCGAGAACACGCTCAACTACGCCAAAACCTTTGGCGGAGATCATACGGTTGAAGCTCTGGTCGGCTACTCGGCCCAGTTGTTCAGACAGGAAAACAATACCCTTACCGGCACCAGTTTTCCGGATGATGCGGTAAGCTGGATCGATGCCGCAGCGCTCAAAAGTGGAAGCAGTAATGCCACAGAATGGTCGTTGTTATCATTGTATAGCCGCTTGAATTACAATTTTAAAGGTAAATATCTGCTTTCCGCATCAATACGCAGGGACGGTTCTTCCCGCTTCGGTTCTGACAACCGTTGGGGTGCATTTCCTTCCATATCAGCAGGATGGATTATTTCCGACGAAGGTTTTGCCCAAAGATGGAGATCGGTCAGTTATTTGAAATTAAGGACTGAATTTGGAGATGCGGGTAACTTCAACATTGGTAATTACAGCCAGTTTGGTAACATCAATTCAACCAATTATGTCTTTGGCGGCGCATTGGTACAGGGACGAAGCCCTTCTTCTATTGGTAATTCGCTGCTTACCTGGGAAACAACGCGTGGAATGGATGTCGGGCTGGATATCGGGCTCTTTAAAGACCGGATTTCCCTAACCCTGGATTATTACAACAAAAGCACAAAAAATATGCTTTATCAGGTTGATATTCCAAATGGCGCGGGATTTTCGAACATTCAGGATAATATCGGGGAATTCCATTTTTGGGGGTATGAAGCAGGTGTTACAACCAAAAACCTCGTGGGCGATCTGAAATGGAGTACCGACTTTAACATTTCAATAAACCGCAATAAAGTAATCAAGCTGGGCACCAACAATACGCCCATCGGAGGAATTGGTGAATATTCTTCTGATATATGGAAAACGGAAGTGGGAAATCCAATGGGCCAGTTCTATGGTTACGTATTTGACGGGATTTATATGACTAAATCCGAATTTGACTCTCAGCCCAAGCACAGCACATCGCAGATCGGGACAATGCGGATGAAAGATTTAAATGCTGACGGTGTCATCAATAGCTTGGACAGGACGTACATCGGTAATCCAAGTCCAAAGTTTTTATTCGGTATCAACAATAGCCTCACTTACAAAAGTTTTGATCTGAATCTGGTCTTCTCGGGATCATATGGGGGCAAAATGTACTATTCACTTGCCGAATGGTCGGAAACACTGGAAGGGATCTTCAATGTTGAAAAATACATGAAAGACAGATGGCGCTCAGAAGAAAATCCGGGTGCAGGAATTGTTGGGCGCTCGCTATCTGGTACTACCTCTTTTCCGAGGAGCAATCAGGACAGACTAGTGCTTGATGCCTCTTATTTAACGCTTAAAAATGTGACGCTGGGCTACACTTTTCCTGCATTGACTAAATACGTAAGTAAGGCCCGTATCTTCATTAGTGTACAGCAGGCATTTATTCTGACCAAATATAAAGGTGCAAATCCGGAGGCCAGTCTCAATGGGCTTAACGGTTTGAGAGAAGGTGTGGATGTCAGCCCATATCCGATTCCCAGGACTGTGGCGTTGGGTGTTAACTTAAGTTTTTAATCTTCAAAAGATCTCAATCATGAAAAAGTCAATATATATACTTGCGTTAACCACATTGTTCCTGACGGCGTGTTCGGAGGAATTTTTGAACCGTGTGCCCGAAAGCTCTGTCACTTCAGGCAATTTTTATAAAACTGAGGCGCAATTTGAGCAGGCATTGGTCGGCGCATACGCGGCTACAAGAAATGCCAAAAGCTCCATTTCGGACTGGTCAATGGGTGAGATGCGTTCCGATAATACCCATATTGAGTTCAATAACACCAATAGGGGCGGACAATATATTGAGAGGGAAGATGCAGATTTCTTCCTGGATAAAAATGTAAGCGGACTGGTTGCCAGCAAATACAATAGCCTTTACGTCGGTATTGCAAGAGCAAATAACATTCTGGATTATATCGTTGCTGCCGGCCTGAGCCCTGACGCTGTCAACAGATTTACCGGTCAGGCCAAATTTTTACGTGCGCTATTTTACTTTGACCTGGTAAGGTATTTCGGTGGTGTGCCGCTTTATCTGAAAGCTGTCCAGGGTGCCGGTGACGCGTATGTGCCACGGTCATCTGTTGCCGAGGTTTATAACGTAATCATTGAAGATTTGAAAGATGCGATAAGTAAATTGCCTGTACCCGCATTTCCTCAAAACGGCCGCGCGACACAGGGTGCAGCAAGGATGCTGCTGGCAGATGTTTATTTAGTGCAAAAAAACTTTGCAGCGGCGGAAACAGAATTAAAAAGTGTCACCCAGATGGGATATGCATTGCTTCCTGATTATGCTGCGGCTTTTAGCTTAGCGAACAAAAATAGCAAGGAATCCATTTTTGAAATTCAATATCAACAGGGCAATCAATTGCAGGCCAGTGATTTTGTGTACCCGTTTTTACCATTATCTTCTGATGTAAAGATCATTACCGGCATCGCTTCCCAAAATCGTCAGGGCGGCGGATGGAATGTCCCCACCTTTGAAATGATCGGGACTTATGAGCCGGGTGATAAACGATTGGAGGCTTCTATTGCCATTGCGGAGGGTACGGGCGTAATCGGTGATATGGTAATTGACGCCATTAAGAGTCCGGTAGGATACAAGATGGCTGCTGGCAAACGTGCTTATCCTTACATTAAAAAGTATCTGCACCCGCACGCCCTGGAACAGAATACCGACGACAATTTCCCCATTTACAGATATTCAGATGCCTTGCTTTCCCTTGCAGAAGCATTGAATGAGCAAAATAAGACAGCTGATGCGTTAGTATATCTGAACCCAGTTCGCACCAGGGCCGGACTTGCGGCTGTCACTTCTTCTACTCAGGCTGCTTTACGGGATATTATCCTGCATGAGCGTAGGGTTGAACTTGCATTTGAAAATAAAAGATGGCTGGATCTTGTCAGGACCGGGAAAGCCATAGATGTAATGACGAAAAATGGGGAGTATATTAAGCAAGCCCATAAAGGAGAATCCTATATTCCAGCTACCAGTTATAATGTTACACCTGATAAGTTGATTTATCCAATTCCCAACCGGGAAATCTTAATCGGGGCACTGGATCAAAATCCAGGATATTAATTAATTCGAATTGTCTATGCGGGATCAGAATCGTGAAAGTGAAAGCAATAAAGTGTATGTGATGCGTGTGAAATATCTTGGGTCTTTTCTTGCAGTACTGTACGCTATAATTTTCCTGGAATCATGCACAGGGTCTTCAAAAGACAATTTACCCGAGCGTATTCCGAATGAGATCAGCTACAATTTCGATGTAAGGCCGATTCTCTCCGACAAATGCCTGGCATGTCACGGCCCTGATGCCAACAAAAGGGAGGCAGGTTTGCGGCTCGACATTGCCGAGGAGGCTTATCGGGCATTAAAGGAAAATCCCTCCGCACATGCAATTGTCCCGGGAAAACCGGAATTGTCGCAGATGTATCTCAGGATATCGACCACCGATACAAGCATGCAAATGCCGCCTAAGTCTTCGAATCTAAGGCTGTCGGCATATGAGATTGATTTGCTAAAAGCCTGGATCAAACAAGGCGCGAAGTATGAAAAGCATTGGGCATTTACGGTGCCGAAAAAACCAGCGTTACCCGCTGTCAAAAAAGAAGGTTGGAGTAAAAATGAGATCGATCTTTTCATCCTGGCCCGGCAGGAACAAAAAGGATTATCTCCCAACGAGGAAGCTGATCAGGAGCGGCTGCTCAAAAGATTAAGCCTCGATCTGACCGGCTTACCGCCAACTTTGGCCATGATGGACGGTTTCGTCGCCAATCAAAATGCCAATGCTTATGAAAAGGTCGTCGATAAGTTGCTGGCAAGTCCGGAGTATGGAGAGCGAATGGCTTTGCCTTGGCTGGATGTGGCCCGTTATTCTGATTCTTACGGTTACCAGATGGATAATTACCGGTCGCAATGGCCCTGGCGCGATTGGGTGATCCATGCTTTAAACAAAAATATATCTTACAAGGACTTCATTACCTGGCAGCTGGCGGGGGATTTGATTCCGAATGCCAATAAAGAACAATTGCTGGCAACGGGCTTCAACCGTAACCACAAAATCACAGAAGAAGGCGCTGTGGATGAGGAAGAGTATCGAATTACCTATGTCACGGATCGCAGCGACACATTTGGGAAGGCATTGCTCGGCGTAACTATGGAATGTGCGCATTGCCACGATCACAAGTACGACCCGTTTTCTCAAAAGGAGTATTATCAGATGTTCTCCTTTTTCAATAATGTGAATGAAATGAGGGCAACATATACCGCCATTGACCCATCGGTCGGTAAACCCGAGTCCTTTGCGAAGAAACCCATGATGGAGATCAGCAATGAGGATGTCAAATCGATACTGAAATTTGTCAATAAGCCGGATACCAGTCGGTTAATCGTCTCGGTCATGGGTGATTTGGACACGACCAGAAAGACTTATGTGCTGAAAAGAGGTGTTTTTAATGCATATGGCGATCAAGTACAACCCGGAACTCCCAAATCAATACTTCCTTTTGATCCAAAATACCCTAAAAACCGGCTCGGCCTGGCACAGTGGCTCTTTGACAAACGTAACCCATTGACTGCAAGGGTGTTTGTTAACCGAATGTGGCAGGAGTTCTTTGGACGCGGAATCGTAAAAACATCCGGAGATTTTGGGATGCAGGGAGAATTGCCCACCCATCCGGCCTTGCTCGACTGGCTGGCCGTGGATTTCATGGAACACAATTGGGATATGAAAAGGCTTGTGAAACAGGTCGTTATGTCGGCAACTTACAGGCAGTCGGTGGTAGTAACTCCTGAAAAAAGGGATGCCGATCCTGAGAACATTTATCTTGCAAGATCTCCGAGATACCGCATTCAGGCAGAGTTTATCAAGGACCTGGTGCTGTCCAGTAGCGGGTTGCTGGTGAAGACCATTGGCGGGCCAAGTGTGAAACCTTACCAGCCAGAAGGCCTGTGGGAAAGTGCCACTGCGGGCGGTGACGTGATGCTATCTGTATACAGGCAGGATCATGGCGCTAGTTTGTACCGTCGCGGCATGTATACTTTCGTGAAACGCACCGTCCCTCCTCCGTCCATGGGAATATTCGACGCAAGTAACCGCGACTTGTGCGAGATCAGCAGACAAAAAACCAATACCCCATTGCAGGCACTGGTGATGATGAACGATCCAACTGTATTGGAAGCTTCACGGGTTCTGGCAGACAGGTTATTGAGTGAAAAATCGGAGACGAAAGCGAAAATTACAAAAGCATTCAGGATGATCATCTGTCGCACGCCTACTGACAAAGAGATCGCTGTCCTTACTGAATATTATGCTGGCGAAGCGAAATCAATGAATATTAAGCAAGCGGAAAGACTTCTTTCAGTGGGAGAATATCCGCAATCAAATAAAGCAGACAAAAAGCTACTGGTAGCCATGATGCGCGTCATTTCTACGATTTACAACCTTGAAGAGGCGATCACGAAAACTTAACGATTATGGAAAACGAGATCCGGGAACATTCTCTCAACTTCAACAGGCGGCGGTTTTTGTCGAAACTTAGTCTTGGATTGGGAAGTATCGGATTGGGCTCCCTGCTGATCCCTGACCTTTTCACGCAGAACAATGCAGACGATGGTCCTATTTTCAGTCCAGGTATTCCAAGCTTTGCACCGAAAGCGAAACGGGTTATTTACCTGTTCCAAAACGGGGCACCGTCTCAGCTGGAATCCTTTGATTACAAACCCAAATTGAGGGAAATGATGGGGCAGGACCTTCCGGCTTCCGTTCGCGGCGGGCAAAGGCTTACGGGTTTTACGGCCAATCAGGCAGCGCTGCCCCTGGTTGGATCTTTTGTGGATTTCAAACAATATGGGGAGTCGCGCGCTTGGATCAGCGACCTGTTCCCGCATACCGCAAAAATTGTGGGTGATATCTGCATTGTACGTTCCATGCACACGGAGGCGATCAATCATGACCCTGCGATTACATTTTTTCAAACGGGTGCGCAGCAGGGTAACCGCCCGAGTATGGGCGCCTGGCTTAGTTATGGGCTGGGGAGCGAGAATAAAAATCTTCCCGCATTTACCGTGCTCATATCAAGAGGCAAGGGTAATAGCCAGGGTGTTTATTCCAAATTGTGGTCCAATGGATTTCTGGATTCCATTCATCAGGGCGTTCAGTTTGGGAAAGGCGATGATCCTGTATTGTACCTCCGCGACCCCGAGGGCATGAACAAACTGGATCGCCGCAAAATGCTGGACAAATTGTCGGTTTTGAATGAACTGGCCTATGACGAACTGGGTGATCCGGAAATCATCGCAAAAGTAAAGCAATATGAAATGGCCTACCGGATGCAAACCGCTGTTCCGGAAACGCTGGACATTTCGCAGGAACCTGATGATATCATTAAGTTATATGGTACTGAATGCCTTATTCCAGGCACGTTTGCCGCAAATTGCCTTCTCGCCCGCAAGCTGTCAGAAAATGGCGTGCGTTTTGTGCAGTTATACCACCAGGGCTGGGACCAGCATGCCAACCTTCCTGGTGATATTACCGGACAGGCCAAAGACGTTGATCAGGCCTCAGCAGCATTGGTTACCGATTTGAAACAAAGAGGGTTATTGGATGAAACGCTGGTAATCTGGGGCGGTGAGTTTGGCCGGACCAATTTCAGCCAGGGGCAACTTACCAAGGATAATTATGGCCGCGACCATCATCCTCGCTGTTTCAGCATCTGGATGGCAGGAGGCGGCATTAAGCCGGGCATTGCGTATGGGCAAACGGATGAGTTCGGCTACAATGTTGTTGAAAACCCAGTGCACGTCCATGATTTCCAGGCTACTGTGCTTCACCAGCTCGGGCTTGACCACGAAAAGCTCGTTTATAAGCACTTAGGACGAAGGTTCAGGCTTACGGATGTGTCAGGGAAGGTTGTAAAGGATATTATAAGTTAAGTAGTAGATATTAGCGTTAGTTTAAGTCCTTAGAGAAAGGTCCTGCAAACCAGTAGTTTGCAGGACCTTTTTTGATTGGCTAATAAATGAAAACAATTACCTCAGCATTGAACGGTAACCCTCAGAAACTTAGCTGGGATAGATGTCGTAGCTTCGTTCCCAGAAGTGTTTTGGCTGGCGAACAATGCTTCCAGTTCGCGCTGCAAATCAGCCGCTTTTCCGTTTTTCTCTGCCGCTTCGAAAGCATTCATCGTGGGGCCATAGAAGTTTTTGAAATTACTTACCAGTATGGCCGTGGGGTAGGAGGCATTGAAAGTGAAGGTGTCTTTAATGAACGAAATGTTCTCTTTTGACACCCCAGCTGCACCAAACCGCTCAATGACCTGCTCCTCAACACCCCACAACATCGGGCTGATGAAGCCTTCCGGTGGCGCAGGCGTGTATGCCGAGCTGATCTTTAATATTTGCGCAACCAGCGTTGGGTCGCCGGGTATCCAGTTTCCCATCACAATCCGGCCGCCCGGACGGGTAACCCTGACCATTTCTTTCGCTACATCAAATGGCCTCGGTGCGAACATAACGCCAAAGATGCTGACAACCAGATCCAACGTATCATCCGCGAGTTCGCTCAAATCCGTTCCGTCGCCTTCCTGGAACGTCAGGTTGGTAAGTCCCGCTGCTTTTGCACGGACGTTTCCAGCTGCAACCAGGTTTCTTGCAATGTCTACACCAAGTACATCCGCCCCTAACTGTGCTTCTGGTAGGGCAGTGGTACCATCGCCGCAACCTAGATCTAAAACTTTAAGGCCGTGGGTAACGCCTAGCTGTGCAACAAGTGCTGAGCCGCTTTCCCTCATAGTGTCCGCGAGTACGGTGAAATCGCCTTTTTCCCACAGTGCTTTGTTTGCATTCATCATGTTTTGTGTTTTGTGTAATAAAAATTAAGAAAAATATGCACTATTTTCAAGGCACAATATTACCGATCCTCAGATTGATGCTGATGACTTCAACGTTCAATTTTCTGCCTGCAAAGTCCAGCTATTAAACGGCTGTAATCTGATTCAAATCTTATCTTACTCAATGTTTATTACTTAAACAGTCTGTGCGACAAATGGTTAACTTCTTTGAACGTGTACTGCAGCATCCAAATTATTACCGGCAGTTCAACTGCGGACAATCACTTATTACCGCATTCAATTGCCCGATGGAGGCCCGGCTGATGAAAACCCGGTTTGCTGATCTGTGGACGCAATACAATTACCTCTTTTATGTGATCGACGGCGAAAAGACCTGGCATACCGCAAGGGGCAGTTACCATATTCAGAAAGATAGCTGCGTGTTTGTGAGAAAGGGCGGTTTTATCCTGGAACAATTGATGGATACCGGATTTTGTGTGATGTTGTTTTTTATTCCTGACCAATTCATTTGCGATACTTTGTACTCCCGGACTAAGCCGCTCCAGAAATACGAGCAGCAACACGAGCCCGTCATGCTTCTCGAATCCAGTGAAATGCTACAGGGTTTCTTTCTGTCGATGTCAGCTTATTTTGCCGGGATGGAAGATCCGGACCCATCATTGCTGGAATTGAAATTCAAAGAGCTGGTGCTGAATATTGCAGATAATGCGGTCAACAAGGATCTTCTGTCGTATTTCTGCACGTTACTTCATCGTCCGCAGGCTATCCTGCTGCAACGGGTCATGGAGGATAATTTTTGTTATAATTTAAAACTCGACGTTTACGCTGAGTTAAGTAACCGCAGCCTGTCTGCATTTAAAAGGGATTTTGAAAAGATTTTTAACTGCACACCAGGCAAGTGGCTGCTTGAAAAAAGGCTGCAATACGCATTACATTTACTAAGTAACCAGCATAAAACGGTTGGCGAAGCCGCATTTGAAAGTGGCTTTGAAAGCGCTTCCCACTTCAGCCGCGCATTTAAAACTAGATTTGGAAAAGGGCCTGCGGCAATGAGAAATGAGGTGCTGGTTTGAAAAACTGTGGACTGGATTCCTGACAGAAGAAATAATTAAGTATTGATAAGTAGATTTATTATATATATAATTTTATTATATATTATTCTAAATTTACTTTGATTTAAGAAACTATGGAAAGGATTTCAAAACTGCCGATAACAATCTTTCTGCTGAGTATTATATGGGTTGCGGGCTGCTCCGAGGACAAAGACAAACTCGGAACACCGGTTGCCGGAACGGAGATGGCCATGTCCGATTTTGCCCACTTTTGGTCGTATTATTCCAATCACGTCAAATTTTATAAGGACTTCGAGACATTCAATACCGATTCGAAACCAATGCCGGCAGATAGTTTCATGGCCAGGTACAAAACGGGAGAATATGTAGTCCTCAAATACATGGCGCGGGATACGGTAATTCAATACAAGTTGGAAAAACTCAAACCCAATGTTGAAGACAACATTAAAAATCAATTGCGAAGCCAGGCGTTTACCGATTACAATTTTTACAAAAAGAGGGGAAAGCCGCTTGACGGGCTGAATTTTACAGATTTAAACGGTAAGGTTTACAATCCGAAAAATACGCTTGGCAAGTATGTGGTGATGAAATTCTGGTTTATCGGCTGTGTGCCTTGTGTGGAAGAAATGCCGGAATTGAATGAAATGGTGGCTAAAAACAAAGACCGCGATGATGTCGTTTTCCTGGGCATTGCCCTGGATCCGGAAAAGGCATTAAATAAATTCCTGACCAAGAAACGCTTCGACTACCATGTGATCGGCAATAAAAATGATTATGTGATGGACACGCTTAAGATTAATCAATTCCCGACGCATCTGGTCATCGACAAAGAAGGCAAAGTAATGGGCCTGTGCAACTCTTCGAGGGAATTGAAAGATTTGATCAAATCCCGGACTTCGATCCGGATTTGATGATTAGGAGGACTAATTTGCTAGCTTTGGGCATTTCTGGTGGAAGTCGCTGTTACGGTTGTAAGTAGTGCTTTATTCGCAATACCACAATTGATCCAGACTTTCAGAAGTATTTTGTAGTCCTGCCTTCCTTAACTTATCAAGCACCGTGTGTGCGGTCATGGGTGGATTTCGCAAATTTCCTATTTGATTGTTGAAGGCAGTCAATGCACATTCCGGATTTAGTTCAATCAGATTCGATATAAAGAAATCTGGATGTTGAGCCTCGATATCAAACTGTTGTAGATATTTATTTGGAAAGTCCTTCATGTTGGCAGTCACAATCACGTCTGCTTTACAGCGAATCGCTGCGGCAAGTACGTGAGCGTCGTTCGGATCAGGCAGCTTAAATGATTCGATGAGCGATTCGTAATTGGACACATTTGCATCGGGAAAGGTATTTTGCATCGCCGCAATGGTTCTTTGCAACTGTTTCGATGCAATGTCAGGTCGGTTCTGCAACAAATTACGCGTCCATTCTTCATGGATTTTGTCAGTCCATTTAGGCGTGTATAAACCCACATCGGCAAGGTGCATAAGCAAATCACGTACTGGTGCCGGATACAGAATGCATGCGTCAAGGATTGCTACAAACCTTGCGGAATGAATCATTCGTAACCAAGATTTAATTCCTGGGCCTGCTCTGAAAGGAATTTTAGATTTTTCTTTCTTGTCTCTTTTTGCAACCCGGCATATTTCATCAAGTCTTCGAGTAAAATCCTTCGATGACTGCCCGCTTTTTTAAAAGGGATGACTCCCTGTTCGAGCAACTTCACGATATGCGGCCTGGATACATTGAGCATGTCGGCTGCCTGCTGTGTACTCAACTCAGACTCAGACGGTATCAGTGAAATGGCCTTTCCCTCGGCCATGATTGACAAGATATAAGAAAGAAATTCAAGGGCTTTTCTGGGAATTATAAACGACTCTTCGCTCTCATGAATTCTAATATTGACATTATCCGACTTTCGCCTGGATATGGCCGAAGTAAAGTTTGCAACCGTTTCGCTTGCCATTTTTTGTTCCCGTTTTGTTGGCCTTTCTAATACCGTTTCCATCTTGAGTAAGTTTCCCAAATGTACAAACGAAATAAACGAAACAGAAATTTCCAACAAATTTTATTACTTATCCAGCAGCGGCAAATTCACCGCATCCAAAAAGCTTTTTTCACGGGTCATTTTCTCAACTTCGTCCCACTTCCGGGGAGCGTCCAGGGACAGGATTGTGCCTTTGTCTTTTCCGATCACGACGTCGTCCTCAATCCTGACAGCGATATTCCACCATTTTTTATCGCAAGGACTGCCTTCGGGAATGTATAGACCTGGTTCGACAGTGATTACCATATTTTCCATCAATGTTTTATAGGAACCTTTATCATGCACATCCAGACCCAAATGATGTGAGCAGCCATGGGGATAGTAGGTATTCACCTCGTCTGCCGTTTTGATAATCCCGAGTTTGATCAGTCCGGCAGCCAATACCGATTGGGCTTTTTTGTTCAAATCGGCAAATGGCACCCCAGCTTTACAAAGCTTGAAAACTTCTTCCTGGGCGTCAAACACGAGCTGATAAATCGCCTTTTGCTCATCTGTAAATTTTCCGTTAGCAGGTATGGTACGGGTAACGTCAGCGGAATAACCGTGATATTCTGCGCCTACATCCATTAATACCAGCTGATTGTTGACCGTCGTCACCTCATTTTCGATGTAATGCAGAATACAGCCATTTGCACCTGCGCCCACAATCGGCGGGTAACCTTCATCCTCGGCCCCGTATTTTTTATGAACATATAAAAACACACCTTCCAGCTCCGATTCAGACATATTGGGTTTTATAGCCCGCATTACCTCCGCGTGTGCAATGCTCGATAGCTTGATTGACTTACGCAAAAGTTCAAGTTCCTCTGATGTCTTAATGCCCCGTAAATCGTTTGTAAATCTATTAAAGCTGGCAATTCCGCCATATTGCGCCTGATAGCCAGCCCTGAATGCCATCAGACCCAAAGAATCGGGTTGGCGGTACAGATTCTGGATCAGTGAGTTGTTTTTGTATGCTTCCAACGTAAGTTTTGGTTCTATGAATCGCTTAGCAGCAGCGGCGACGTTCTGAGGGGTGGCCATTGCGTTGGTAAATACCAGGTCTTTCAGTAACCCTTCGTCTACGGGCGTTACGCCGGATTTTTCGGTAAATGCCCGGTATAAATCGTTCATATTACCTGTGTTACGAGGAATGACGTCGTGAAAAAGCTTGAATTTTTTAAGGTCAACCGGAAACTTGGCAAATTCATCGCTATTGTAAACCCTTTTGAAGCCCAATTGCGTTTTTACCCCTTCAATACCGAGACGCCTTCCTGTCCATTGTTCCTGCGCCGGGTTTCTCGACTGTACAAAAAAGAGCTCATTGAAATCGCCGTCGGCGTCGTGCTGCATATTTTTAAATATCACCAAAACACCGCTGGTCTCTTTGTATCCGGAAAAGTAAAGCAGATCGGGATTCGGGTGGTAAGCATAGTTTATGTCTTTGGAGAAAACCTCCAACGGATATGCAAAAAGCACGGTAGCAGAACTATCGGGCATTAATTTTCTCAAAGCCTCCCGCCGCCCTGCTCGAAATTCCTTTGTTAGATAGTCCTTCGGAAGATCAGATTGGGAAAAAACCTGGCCCGAAAACAGGCTGATAATTAATAATGTGCAGAGGAGCCTTGCGAAAAATTTCATTGTAATTTTTTGGTTGATTATTTGGAAGACTTAAGATCTTGCAGAAATCTTTTATGTGGATTTATAAATATATTAAAACACATCTACTTTTATCGCTGTTCCGCAAAACGGTTTTATGAATCTTTCTTCTCAGGCCTGCTTCTTGCCATTTTCCCCATTGTCTTTCTCGGAACTTAAGATTGCAGATGCTGTGGGAATGCTTGTGGCTGATAAAAGCTAGTTTTTGACCCGGTGTAAGACAACGGGGGCTTTTACGGCAAATCTTTGGTCACCCGAATCATGGCAGGTTAGGCGGTTGAGTAAGAAATAAAGTTAATGATCAGTTCGCAGGATCGCTACTGTTCGGATTTCCCGGGTTGGAATTTTCGCAGGCAGTCGCCGATTCTTCATGATTTTTCGCTATAAAAATAGTTGCTACTTTTGGTGAAAGCCAGCAGAAGATCATGACTGAAAAAGAGCTATATACTTTTTGTCCGGTGAACCATCAACAATGGAGAGATTGGTTGCAGAAACATCATGATAAGGAAAAATCGGTCTGGCTGATTTACTATAAGAAAAAGCCAAACAATGAGAGGCTGACATGGAGCGAAGCTGTCGACCAAGCGCTTTGTTTCGGATGGATAGATAGTTTGGCGAAGCCTTTGGATGAAGAACGGTACATGCAGTTTTTTACCAGACGAAAAGCAAATAGCGTCTGGTCACGAATCAACAAAGAGAAAGTCCAGCGCCTCATTGACGAAGGATTGATGACAAAAGCCGGTTTTGATAGCATTGAAACCGCCAAACAAAATGGCTCATGGTCGATCCTGGATGATGCCGAAGCGCTCATAATTCCTGCGGATATGGAGGAGGAGCTTGGAAAAAAAACTAATGCAAAAAACTACTTTTTAAGTTTAAGCAAGACCGACAAACGAAATCTTTTGCAATGGCTTGTTCAGGCCAAACGGCCCGAGACGCGACAAAAACGCATTATGGAAATTGTGGAATGTGCCGACCAAAACGTGAAACCCAAAATCATTCAATGGACCAAAAAGCCCGCCGATGATTGACCCTTATGAAAAAACAGATTTCAAGTATGGATAAGTTTTTATCCCCGCCATTTCACTTGCAGAAATTTTGTTTGAAAGAATCCCTCGAGTTTTCATAGGATTTTTTATCCGCACAGTCCTTCGATAGGTACAGATCATAAGCCTCTAACACCTTCTGACAATTCGAAGGATTTTGATTGGCAAAGAAATTTTTGGTGGCCGTTTCGATTTCTTTCTCCTGAACCTCGCAATCAAAATCCTTTTCCTTTTCTTGACAACTATTGGTCAGGCAAAAAGCGCATAATAGAATCACATACGCGATCAGATTCAGGTTTCGAAATTTCATGATATTCTGGTTAAGATTTAAAAGCCCTGCGTCCTTCGCTTAGGTGTTCAAAGTACGCGATGTTAAGCTGCCTGATAAATAGTTAGTTATAACGATTTTGGCAACATCGACCACAAAAAAAGCCTCCGGGGTAACCCGGAAGCTTTTTACTTGAACCTTTAAAGCGTGACTATTTAACAGTCAGAATTCTTTCAGTTTGTTGTTCCGAAACCTGGAAAGATTTGGTTTGGACTTCGTCTCCGCTGATCACATCCAATTTGTACTGGCCGGCTTCCATTTGGTCCATGTTCAAAGAACGACCGAATTTTTGGTTGTCTTTGCCGACCGTTTCACGATATACAACGTCTCCGTTTTCATTTCTCAATAAAAGAACGGTGTTGCTTTCAGCGTCAGCTTTGTTCACCAGGACGTTGATTTTTCCGTTTTTGGTTGGATAGATACCGGTTCCAAATTTGGATGCTTTGGTTTCTTTGTCTTCGGCGTTGGCAGCGAAGGTTGAAGCGATAAATGCGAATGCAAATGCGAAAGTTTTAATTGTGATTTTCATGGCTATTTAATTTTAAAGATTGATTATTTTAATTTTCATGGTTGACTATATATTAAAAAAGGCTGTGCCATATCAAGGATCACACGCCATTTCGATAATAACCTTGGATATAACTATCTTATTTTTAAATAGTTAGAAATATTTTTCATAAAACTTTAAAATTTTTGATCAAACCTTATAGTGTTCGGAAGCGGACGAACGATCGCCGAATCGTACGGTTTTTGACCTGGACATAAGTGATATGAAACGCTGTTGACATGGGGTTGTCACAGGCGATGTTTTACTTTGTCCTACCAACAAACTAAATACCATTATGAATTTTTCATCCGTGCGGATCATTACCGCTGACATTAACCGACTCGTGCCGTTTTATGAAAAAATCTCCGGTATGCCGGTCACGAAGTATACAGATGATTTCGCCGAATTACGTACCTCATTGGCAACATTAGCGATTGGAAGCATTCGCACACTGGCGCTATTCGGAGGAGATAAAGTGGCCAGTGCGGCAAATAACCGTTCCGCTATCATCGAATTTCGGGTTGATAATGTTGATGATACCTATTTAAAACTCGCCGAATTTCTCGGCGATGCCGTCGTTCAAAAGCCAACAACCATGCCTTGGGGTAATCGTTCGCTATCATTCAGGGATCCGGACGGTAATTTGGTTAACTTTTTTACACCAATCACTTCGGAGGCCCAAGAAAGGTCGGATTCGTAACGATATGTTTCCAATCGCATTCAATTCCATTTATAAATATCCCGTTCCGGAAGGCCATCGCTTTCCGATGGACAAATACGAGTTGCTGCCTTTACAGCTATTGCGGGAAGGTATTGCGGAAGAATCCGATTTCTTTGACCCGGAACCTGTTGATATGCAGGCGGTTTATGCGGTGCACGACCGGGCATATGCGGACTGCTTTGTGCAGGGAAAGCTCAGTAAGCAGGAAATGAGGAGGATTGGTTTTGAGCAGACACCGCTGCTCGCCGAGCGGGAACTGCGGATCACGAACGGAACATTAAAAGGTGCGCTCAGTGCCTTCGACACTGGAATCGCCTTCAACATTGCCGGTGGTACGCACCATGCCGGGCGCGATTTCGGCGAGGGATTTTGTATGATCAATGACCAGGCCGTTGCTGCTCAATACCTTCTTGATCATAAGAAGGCAAAGCAGATACTGGTCATTGACCTGGACGTTCATCAGGGAAACGGAACGGCCAATATCTTCGCCAATCAGCAGCGGGTATTTACCTTTTCGATGCATGGCAAGAATAATTACCCTTTCAGAAAGGAAAAAAGTGACCTGGATATTCCGCTTGAGGACAGGACAGACGATAAAACATATCTTGGCAGGTTGGAAGGGACGCTGCCTATGCTAATTGAGAAAGTTCAGCCGGATTTTATTTTCTATCAGGCTGGTGTGGACATTCTGCAGACGGACAAAATTGGTCGTATGTCCTGCACGGTGCAGGGTTGCCGGTTACGCGACGAAATCGTATTCCGCATGGCATGGAAACATTGTATTCCGGTGCAATGCAGCATGGGCGGCGGTTACTCGCCCCAGCTTAAGACAATTCTGGAAGCGCATTCCAATACTTTTCGCATTGCCGGGCAAATCTTTTAGCTTATTGATTTCCCGCAAATCCTGGCCCTTTCACAAACCTGCCCGGCCTGGCATTGGTATGTTCCCCATTTTTTAAAACCTGCACGCCATTGACAAACACATCGGAGACCCCCGAAGCAAATTGCTGCGGCTTGTCGTAAGTGGCGTGATCCTGTACTTTTTCGGGATCGAAAATAACTACATCGGCGTAGTTACCCACTTTCAATTCGCCGCGCTTTTTGAGTTTTAAATTGGTGGCAGGTAGCTTTGCCAATTTATAAATGGCTTTTTCCAGCGGTAGTATCTTTTCATCCCGAACATAATGTCCGATCACCCGGGCGAAGTTTCCATAAGACCTCGGATGTGGCTGCGATTTGAGAAACACGCCTTCCGGGCTATAACTTCCCGCGTCCGAGCCAAAACTGACCCAAGGCAATGCGATCTCCTTTTTCAGATTACTTTCCGTCATAAAAAAGTAGGCGACATCGATCCGCGTGCTATCCTGGACGATCAGGTCCATAGCGGTTTCCTCAGGAGAAGTACCCCTTATTTTCGCCACTGCCGCCAGTGATTTGCCTGTGAACTTTTTGAGAGAATCCTGTTTGAAGCCAAGCAGCAACACATTCTCAGGAGATCCGGCTCCATAATACAGGTTTTCCCATTCTTTGGGGTTGGATTTCATGACCGTCTTCATTTGCGAACGGATGGCTGGATCCTGCAAACGCTGCCATAATTTCCCGAAGCCTCCATCTTGCAATGAAGGAGGAAAGGCGGCAGTAAGTCCCGTCGCGCCAGCCTCGTAAGTGTACATGTCTGCGGTAATCCGCAACCCTTCCGACCTGGCTTTTTCTATGCGTTTGATGACGCCATCCATTTTATGCCAGTTGCCTTTGCCCACTGCTTTAATGTGGTATATCTCCGCCGGAATGTTGGCCTCTTTGGAAATGGTAATCAATTCTTCAACGGCTTCATCCAGCTTGTTTCCCTCGCTTCTCATATGCGAAATGTACATGCCGCCGTGCTTTGCGGCTTCTTTGCACAGCGTGATCAACTCATGCGTATCTGCGAAAAAATCGGGTGGGTAAATGAGCGAAGACCCGACTCCCAGAGCGCCTTCTTCCATGGCCTGTTTCACCAGTAATTGCATGCTATCCAGTTCTGCCGGAGTCGCCTTCCTGTTATCTTCACCCACCACATAGGTTCGGACAGTCCCGGATCCGATGAACGAGGCGACATTACAACTGACGCCTCTCTTTTCGAGGAAAGTCAGATATTCCCCCAGCGTATTCCATTCTACTTTGTACTTAATGTCCCCTTGCCCCGCCTGCCACTCCCGTTTCATCTTTGCATTAAACGGTCCTGCACTAGTGCCTTCGCCCATTACTTCCAGCGTCACACCCTGGCGGATATCGCTTTGACTGCGCCCATCCTGTATCAGGGATTCGACAGCCCAGCTTAGCATATTGACAAATCCCGGAGCTACTGCTTTCCCCTTTGCATCGGTTTCATTGGCGGCATTCGCATCTTTCAAGTCGCCTATAAAAGCTATGGTATCTGCATTGATCCCAACATCGGCCGTGTAGGGCTTTTCACCGTTGCCATCGTAGATCGTTCCGTTGCGGATGATGGTTTCATATTTCGGTTTGGTGTTGCAGGAAAGCATTGTGGCGCTGATCAGCACCAGGAGTATCAGATGTTTCATAGAGATAAGGTTGCGAAATGGAATATACCAAAAACCGCCTGAATGTCACCAATAACCTGCAATTGGTCAAAGAAATCTCATCGGAAAGCCTGCATTGCATTCTTTTGAAGAAAAAACAAAAAGAAATATGGAAACTACCAAACGACAAAGCTACCTGGATTGGTTAAGGATCATCTCCATTGCCGGTGTCCTCATTTTCCACTCCGCAATGCCTTACGTATCAGACGAATGGTGGCACGTTCGCAATGCGCAAACCAGTCCGCTTATGGCAATGTCTAATTATTTCATGCATTTGGTGCGCATGCCGCTACTGTTCTTCATTTCGGGAACGGTCAGCTATTATATGATGCAGCGCCGCACAGCAGTGAGTTTTATTAAAATGCGGTTTACGAGGTTATTCATTCCATTGCTGGTCGGGATGTTCATCATTGTGCCGCCTCAGATTTACTTGGAGCGCATTACACAGGGATTTAGCGGGAATTATTGGGATTTTTACAAAACTGTGTTTCAGTTCGAGCCTTATCCAAAGGGAAGTTTCAGCTGGCACCACCTTTGGTTCATTGTTTACCTGTTTGTTTACGATATCGTTTTTGCACCCGTTTTTATGTGGCTGATGTCTGAGAAAAGCCGTAAGTTCAGAATGTCTCTGGATGTATTGGGTAAAGGCAAATGGGTTTATGTGCTGGCTCTTCCGTCCATTGTCTGGTATACAATGTTAAGCGAGCAATTCCCCGAAACCAATAACCTCATTCAGGATGGCTGCTTTTTTGTTTATTGGCTGTTATTTCTGCTAGCCGGTTTCTTTTGCATTTTACAGCCGTCCCTCATGAACAGTTTGCAGCGAAACCGTCGCTTCGCGATCACCATTGGTTTTCTTTGCCTTATTCCCCTTTATTATTTATGGCTGCTTCCTGACACGGACAATGCGTTTATGGCCGAGTGGGGACGCGTTATTTTCCGGACATTGAGCCCGGTCATAGCCTGGAGTTGGGTACTCGGATTGGTGGGCTATGGAAAGCAATATCTGAACCGCTTTCACCCCGCTTTAAATTATCTGAATCAGGCAGTATACCCTTTTTATATCCTGCACCAAACCATAATCGTCATTTTAGCTTACTATATTACCCGTAATAATCAGGATACGGTGCTGATGAAATACATTTATACCGTTGGCGTCACCTTGTTTTTTACAATGGGAATATTTCATTTGCTGATAAAGCCTTATCCGGTTATGCGGTTCCTGTTTGGCATGAAACCCATGGAAAAATTAATAGGCAAGGTGGAAATAACTGACAAACCCAAAAGCATTAAAGTAGTGGAAAGAATACTGGTTTAGCTAATGAAAAGATTGTTCAAAATTGTATTTCCTGGGATTTACGGGCTTATCAATTACTTCACGATCAGGCTTTTGCAGGATATAGGATCCTCGTTTCATTTTTGGCAAAGACCGGTACTCACTACGTCACTTGAATTAGGAATAAGTATCATTACCGGATACGTTGTCGTCTTTGGGGTGAGCAGGATTTGCGACTATACCGATAGGCATCGCGTAGCAGGTGAGGCGGATTCTGCATCGCTTGGCAAAGAGCTTTTGATGGTGGTAGCGATGTCAGTGATTGTTGCAAACGGGATCCTTCTGCCATTTACGGCGCTTACCGACGACGGATTATCAATGAATGACATGGCCACCATCAACACAATTCCACTACTTTATACCTTAATCTATTATGGCATCATCCGCAGCCGGACTTATCTGAAAGGGTATGTGCAGCACCGGTTGCTTTCAGAAAAGTTGGCCAATGAAAATTTGCAGACCGAGCTAAGATTTTTGAAGGCGCAATATCATCCTCATTTTTTGTTCAATGCACTGAATACCATTTATTTTCAGATCGATGACGATGTGCCCGGCGCAAAGCAAAGCATTGAGTTATTATCCGAGTTGCTGCGCTATCAGCTTTACGACCGCCAGCAAAAGGTTACTATGAGGGAGGAACTGGCTTATCTTCAAAATTACATTCTATTGCACAAAGTCAGAACAAGCAAGAAAATGAAACTGAAAACAGAATTCGACCCGACTTTGAGCGATCAACAGGTTTACCCACTGTTATTTTTACCGCTGGTTGAAAATGCTTTTAAATATGTCGGCGGGAATTATGGCATTACCATCGCCGCGACCAGCAGCAGCGACGGCATTACATTCAGAGTTGAAAACGATCTGCCCGAGCTGGATCATGCCCGTGCTGAAAAGGGAGGGATTGGCATTGAAAACCTGAAAAGGCGGCTTGAACTTCTGTATCCCGGAAGGCACCATTTACTATTGGAAAAGCAGAGCGACCATTTTACAGCGGAACTTGAACTGATATTCTGATATGAACCAACCGATCAGCTGCATCATCACCGACGACGAACCATACGCCCGCAAAGGCTTGCGGGCGTATGTGGACAAAACCAGGTTCTTGGATTTGAAGGGTGAATGTGAAGACGCCATGGAGCTTGGCCAAATGCTTAAAACGGAATCTGTTGATCTATTATTTCTGGATATACAAATGCCTCATATCAGCGGAATTGAATTTCTGCGGTCATGCGTTAACCCGCCTAAGGTGATTTTTACCACTGCTTTTAAAGAATATGCGGTGGAAGGATTTGAGCTGGACGTGCTTGATTATATGTTGAAACCTATCTCCTACGAACGTTTCCTAAAAGCAGCCAACAAAGCGCGGGACTATTTCGATTTGCTTCATGATAAAAATGAGCCCGCCTACTTATTTGTAAAAGCCGATGGCCGTCTGGAAAAAATCGTTTTTGAGGAAATATTATATCTTGAAGCCATGCAAAACTATGTGATCATCCACATGCCCGGGAAAAAGGTCATTACCCACAGCACATTCAAAGCATTGGCCGAGCGACTTCCCAAACGCGGGTTTTTCCAAACACACAAATCCTTTATTGTAGCCATCAACAAAGTGAATGCTGTCGAAGGCAATATGTTGCTGATCGCCGGAAAGCAGGTACCCATCAGCCGTCAGCTGCGGGATGATGTTCTGGGTGCGATTGTAAGGTGACAGGCGGCATCGAGGTCCGGTACTTCGCATTAAGATAAAGTTGGCTCCGCGTATGTTTCCGTCGCAGACAACATATGTTCGAGAATAGGCGCACATTTTTCGCGGCATGCGGGATAAAAATGGCCGTGTTTCCAAAAGTCGGATTTAGGGGACAGGCCCCACCAGAATTCAGCCATCGCGATCGGTTTCATGTTGTGCCGAAAAGCATATTGGAGCAATTTAGGCGCGGCACATTCACCGGCACCAGCAGGTGGATTTTTGTAAGAAGCATCGACGAAGATTTTGCGCAGACTGCACTCCTCGCCAGTCTGGTTCAGAAAGCGATACTGATCAAAAATCTCATTTTGTAAGGAAACGGAGTGGTTTCTTCGCAATACTTTCAAATTCCTAACCTGAGTCTCGTGGGATTCACTTTTCTGATCTTCCCGCATCCTGATTTCGGAATTCATCCTGGAAAGCGCTATCATCCCCGCATTCAAAAACCCCCCTTTGGCTATTCCGTCGAAAATTGGGGGTACAAATCGGGCATGATGATTTCCTCCCGCAAGTTTCCCTGAAAACGCTGCAAGGTACCCAATTTCATTTCGCTCGGTCCTGACCACCAACACGCCAAACATTTTACCAATTACGCTTCCTGCCTCATCCGATAATCCAAAGTTATGCTGCCAATCCTGCTGGGTTTCCAGATGTAACTGGAGCATTTCAACGGCCGGTAAACTCAGCGGATGAGGAATGTAATTGAATGGCGAAGGGAATTTATCGGGTAAGGAATAATCTGCTATCGATCCTTCGAAAGGCGTGAAAAACGGGTTGACAGTCGGATGGGAGGGTGTTAACAAAGGATTTTGGGGTTGGGGCTAGTTTTATGCATTTGGTGGTCAATACTTACAAAACCTCTGTAAGTATAGGCCATTTAGCTGGTTTGGTTAAATTGCCCAAAGTGCCAGAGAATCCCAGAGGGATCGTGCAAGAAGCATTCCCGGCCCCAGTAATCCACTTGGATAGGTGTCAATCTTGTCCCTTCATATTTGCTGGGCAGGTTCAATGCAAGCAGTTCGTTATAGTAACGGTCAACATCATCGACTTCAAGGAAGATCATGGTGTTATCTATCCAATCCTTCACATAAGAATCTTGCAGATAAAAAGCGAGCTGTTTGATTTTGAAAACAGAAAAATCAGGACCCAGCACAGTCTCCTCAAATCCCAGGTCACGATAAAAGCGCCTGGATACTTCAAAATCTTTTGCCCCAATAAATGGCCGAAGCGATGCAGCTCGATGTTCCATCGTGTACTTAAATTTTCTGTTTAATGAAAAACAAAAATAGAAAAGTGTTTCGGTTTCCGCACTTGATAGAAATCAAGAAATGACATAGGAACGCAATATTAAAAGGACCACATTTCATTGGTCAATAAAAAACAGTTGTTAGGCGTCCGGCTCTTTGGAGGGATTATCGAGAGAATTTGAATACTTGAAATTACTTGTGTCAAAGTTCTGTTAGTTTTAACATACCCAAAAATTAGATTGTGACCAATTTTTTAAATGCAAAGTGGGAAAACCTGATCATGGCCAATTACAGCATTGGACCGGAAATACTTTTACCGTACCTGCCAAAGGGCACGGAACTCGATTATCATGACGGAAAAACCTTCGTGAGCCTGGTCGGTTTTCTTTTCAGGGATACCCGGATATTCGGCCTGCCAATTCCATTTCTTGGGACTTTTGAGGAAATCAATTTAAGATTTTACGTGACCCGCAAAGTAGGCAGTGAAGTGCGTCGCGGTGTGGTTTTCGTGAATGAAACGGTACCAAACCGGTTTGTAGCCTGGGTCGCAAACTATCTTTATAAAGAGCATTATGTAGCGGTGCCAACAACGCATGACTGGACGGTTAACGAAAATGTCAAACGGGTTAAGTATCAGTGGATCAATGATAAGGAGTGGAAAAGCATCTACGCCGAGGCACAGGCAATAAATAAGCCTCTTATAGTCGGAAGCGAAGAGGAATTTATATTTGAACATTACTACGGATATACCAGGGTGGACGAGCGAACCTCAGAGGAATACGCCGTGCAGCACCCAAGATGGAACGTGAATGACGTGACCAGCTACCAAATCGACTGTAATTTTGAAACGATGTACGGCAAGGACTTTGCGTTTTTAAACAATGTTAAACCTGATTCTGTATTTCTCGCGGAAGGCTCCACCGTGAGTGTTAAATGGAAAAGGAACCGGTTTGTATAATAATTAGGATCAGTTGAGTAAATTGGCATTACTCATTCTTCAGAACCTTTTCTATATGATCAGCTTCTCCTACCGGAAAATTAAGCTAATGCTGATTGTTCCAATGCTGCTTTCCCTGCATTGTATCCATGCACAAACTCCAACCTATAAGGTCTATGCGGTAAAATTTGCAGATTCATCTTATCCCTTTACAATCGGTGACTGGGCTGATGGCGGATCAAAGACGGATAAAGTTGAGATCGACTTCATGGTTTGGCTGATCAAAGGCGGTAATGGAAAAAGCATTTTGGTAGATGCGGGTTTTTTAGGCGATAACGAAGGTGCGAAAGAATTTAAGCTCACCAGTTACATCAGGCCTGATTCTGCCCTCTCAAAAATAGGAGTGAAGGCGGAAGATGTTACTGATATTATTTTAAGTCACCCGCATTGGGACCACCTCGATGGAATAAGTTTATTCCCCAATGCTCAATTATGGATGCAGAAGAAGGACTACGAATATTTCATTGGAGGCGCCTGGCAAAAGGAGGGCCAAAACGGCGGCTTTGACAAAAAGACTGTCCGACAGGTAGTGGAGTTAAACTTAAATGGCAAAGTGACGCTTGTTGACGGAGATGATAAGCAAATCCTGCCGGGAATAACCGTGTATACCGGGTCCCGACATACTTTCGACTCTCAATATGTGCTGGTCAATACAGGTAGTAATAAGGTTATCTTCGCCTCTGACAACATTTGGATTTATTATAACCTGGAACATCCGGCACCTGCTTCTCCCGGCGGCACCTTTGATGCGCCGGGATATTTAAAAGCGATTGAGCGAATGAAATCCATGGTGACAGATCCCAAATTCATTATCCCTGGCCATGACGGTGCATTATTTAAAAAGTTTCCCGCAGTTTCCGAAGGTGTGGCCGAAATCAAATAGACAATTTATTTAGAGCGGAATGTTTTCGCCGGATTCAGCTTCTCCTGTTTTTCCAGGTGCCGCAACACATCTTCCCGATCCAGCAGTGCCGGAAATTATACATATGTGGCACGTTTTTAATCTAGGCCTATTTCATGATTGTAACTTACACAGAAGAAGGATGGTCCATTATTTTGCAACGTTCCCACGGACTGCTGGCAGGCCAGATTTGCGGCCATTGGAAGAGAAGCAAACAACCGGAAAGATGGGTTGAAACGCTGATTGCCACCGCAGAGCACGACGATGTGAGCAACGAGTTAAATAGTTCGGATCTTCTGACACAATCCGGCGGGCCGAAAAATTTTAAAGCCAATAAATTTAACAAGGAAGAATGTGATCATTTGCTGGCACGCGCTATTGAAAAGGGCTTATATGTTGCGTTGTTAATCGCACGACATGTCACATTCCTGTATGGAAAAGAACCATCCGCCAAAACATATTTTGCCGCGCTAAAAAAAAGAGAAAAGGAATGGATCAGACAGACGAAAACAACTTCTGAAGAAATAGCAGCGAGTTATGAATTGGTTGAATTTTGCGATGCCATGTCCCTATTGATTTGTCAGGATCTGATCCAGCCCGAAGAACGAAAGATTGAAATCAGCACCGGCCCCGGTGGTGCGCATTACGAATTATGGAAAAGAGATGACCAGCACCTTATTGTGTCCCCATGGCCATTCGAGGAAGATTCCTTTACCGCCAATTATGAAACGCGAAGCATTGCGCAACTAGCATTTAAAAATGACACCGAATTCAAAGAAATTCTGGAATCGTCCGAGGTCACACTGATGTCATTGAAAATATCGAAGGACTAATAAATTTCCTCATTGTATTCCGCTCCCTAAGTTTCCTACTCTAAACGCCTGATTCAAAGAAAAATAAGGTAGCTTAATAGCGAATCTTGCTTAGATCATCATGATCCAATTTGCTATCCGCTATTTGCTTGCATTCACGCTCTTTTTATTCAGCGGGATGCGGCTTTGGGCACAAAACCCTGCCCTTGAAACGGTTAGTATGCCACCGAGTGTTGATCCGCAGGAAATAGCGGATATCCGTCAGGACGCGCAAGGATATCTTTGGCTTGCTACCGGTTCAGGATTGATGCGTTTCGACGGTTATACCTGGAAAGTTTACCAACATGATCCGAAAAATGCCAATTCTCTTGCAGGCAATAATATCCGGAGCATTTGTCCTACCCGCGACGGATTGATCTGGGTCGGCGGATGGAATTCAGGACTGGATTGTCTAAACCCCCGAACAGACAAAGTCACGCACTATCAGGTTATCAAGCGCAAGGAATACAAATATGAAGACAATGTCATCAGTGCGCTGGTTGAAGATCATTTGGGTAACCTCTGGGTCGGCACGGTGGGTGGGCTGTACCGTTTAGATAAAGCGAGCGAAAAATTCATTCCGTATTTATCAGTTGCAAAAAAAGCCCGGACGCTGAGCCACAAGCATGTGAGCAGTATTTACGAGGACAGGCAAGGCACACTTTGGGTAGGCACCGGCGATCAGGGCGGTAGCAAGCTTTTTGAGGGAGGTTTGAATAAACTCGATCGCAAGACAAATACATTCACCCGCTATCTCAACAAACCTGGCGATGCGAACAGCCTCATAGAAAACAGGGTGCTGGCCATTTTTGAGGATAGTCGCGGCACATTCTGGGTGGGGACGGGTGGGGATGGTTTGCATACAATGGACCGCAAATCGGGCAAATTTACCCGATATCCTTTTCAGGACGAACACAGTGGCAAGCTCAGCCGCCCCTTTCCAAAAGAAAAGAACCTTCGGACATTTCCTACAAGCGGAATCCGGTTTATCCAGGAAGATGCAGCAGGCGCGATCTGGATTGGTACATTTGATGCAGGCGCAAACCGATACGAGCCAGCGTCTGGACTTGTGACAAAATATGCAACGCCCGCGGACGGATTTCCTGATTTTAACCTTTTTTCTGCTTGCCTTACCCGTGACGGTACGCTTTGGATGGGGACCATTCCAGGCCATCTTATCAAGATTGTGACCACAAATAGTCCGATTGCAAAAGTGAAAATGCCCTCGGGCGTCCATTATTTTCAGGAAGATACTTCGGGTACGCTTTGGATCGGGACGATTGTGGGATTAACAGCAGCCGATCCTGTTACAAAAGAAGCGGGAAAATGGCTAGGGGAAGCTGCCAGGCAAACCGGCCTTTTGACCGATCATGTGACACGGCTAAATTCGGACAGGCAAGGAAATCGCTGGATTTCAACCTGGAATAATGGATTATATCAATATCAGCTAACAAACGGTAAGTTTACTCACTATCTCCACGACTCATTAAACATGGCCAGCATCAGCCCCGGAGAAGCAGCTGGCTTTTACCAGGACCGCAGCGGAGCAAATTGGGTATTGACAGCAGGGGGACTGGATAAACTGGACACTAAAACCGGAAAATTCATACATTATCGCCACCAGGAGCGGGATACCACTTCTCTTCGTAATGATTATATCCTTGTAGTCAAAGAAGACCATGCGGGCGCCTTTTGGGTGGGAACAAATGGCGGTGGGCTGAACCTGATGGATCGTGCAACCGGAAAGTTTAAACATTTTCTAGCGTGGAGTATTGTTACTGAACTGGTAGAAGATGCATCCGCCACACTTTGGGTGGCTTCCAGCCTCGGACTGCACCGGTACGACCGTAAGCGTGGCGTTTTCGTACCTTTTATTGATCCTGGCTCGGGCAAACAACTTTCTTTCGTCAGATCAATTGTCGAGGATAATGAAGGCAATTTGTGGGCTGCAATGCCTAATGGTATTGCAGCAATTAGTGCTAACCGGCGATCTATGCGCTGGTTTGGAGCCAATTACGGCATTTCGCCCGGTGAAGATTTCTTTTTTGGAGGAAGTTATAAAAGGCGTGACGGCAGCATTTATTTTGGAAGTATGGAAAAGTACTTTCATTTTCAACCGAAAGTGCTTTTGAAACACCACCCGATCACACCGTTACTCCACTTTTCTGCGTTCCGGGTTCATAATCAACTGATCACGCTTCCTGCGAAATCCGTGGAGCTGGCCTATAACCAGAACGTTTTCTCCATCGACTTTGCAGCCATCGATTTCCGGCATCCTGAACTTCATTTATACACTTACAAACTGGAAAATTACGATCTGGAATGGCGTCCGGTGAGTGCCGAACGTACTGCCAATTATTTCAATGTTCCGCCGGGAAAATTTAAACTTCGCGTAAGAGCTGCTAACAGTGATGGGATTTGGGTTGAAAAGTCCATTATGATATTTATTTCACCGCCCTGGTGGCGTACTGGTTGGGCTTTTGCTGTTTATGTTCTTATGCTGGCAGGGCTTTTCTTTGGTGGCTGGCAGGTTTTACTTCGTCGTGAACGTGCAAAAAGTGCATTCAACATCAGGGAAATGAAAGCGCAGCAGTTGCTCGAAATGGACCGCCTTAAATCCGATTTCTTCGCCAATGTTACCCATGAGTTTCGCACGCCCTTAACCCTCATTCTTAGTCCGTTGGAGCATTGGCTTAGCAATATGCCTGATGATGATCCCTATGCCCAACCATTTAGGAGTATGCGAACGAATGGAAGGCGGTTGTTACATTTGGTCAATCAATTGCTGGACCTGTCGAAACTGGACGCAGGGAAGATGCAGCTAAAAACGCAGCCGGGCGACCTCATTCATCTTGTACATCGCATTGCCAGTTCTTTTTCCGCTATTGCCGAGAACCGTGGGATCGCTTTTCAGGTCACCGCTCCCGAGGGAAGCCTTTGGCTGAGCTTCGACGCAGATAAGCTGGAAAAAATTCTCAATAATCTGCTTTCCAACGCCTTCAAATTCACGCCCGACAATGGCCAGGTTTCCTTATCAATGCTATTGGCCCCGGTTCCGGAAATACAGAAGAAGCCAGGCGAAAAACCATTTGTATCGGCCGAATTAAAAGTTACAGACAGCGGAACAGGCATTCCGCCCGATCAACTCGAACGAATTTTTGACCGTTTCCATCAGGTTGACCATTCTCTTGCCCGTGAGCAGGAAGGGTCTGGCATTGGTCTGGCGCTTACACGGGAATTGGTGGAACTTCAGGGGGGCACCATTGCCGCATTAAGTTCAGCAGGTCAGGGAAGTCAGTTTGTGGTATCTATGCCGTTGGAGTTATTACACCCTGGCCAGCTCGGGCAACAGCAAGCATTCTTTAACCCGGTTTCACAAGAGGTTTCATCCATCTCGGATATATATGAGCCGCTCGCATTGCAGGAAAATCAACAAGTGAGCGGAAATGCAAACCCGGATGCGCCGCTAGTGTTGGTCGTGGAGGACAATGCGGACCTGCGCAATTTCATTTGCCAGTCGCTTACGCAGCATTCGGCCTATCGGATATTGAAGGCGATCCATGGCATGGAAGGTTATTCGTTGGCGCAGGAGCACATTCCCGATCTGGTTATATCCGACATTATGATGCCTAAGATGGACGGAATTGAATTTTGCAGACGTCTGAAAACCAACGAAAAAACCAGCCACATTCCTATAATTCTGCTTACTGCGAAAGCTTCGGGTGAAAATAAATTGCACGGCCTGCAAACAGGCGCTGATGATTACCTGACTAAACCATTCGAAGTAAAAGAGCTGCTGACCCGGGTTCATAACCTCATAGAAGGACGCCGACAACTCAAAGAACGATATACTCGGCAGGTCACACTCCAGCCCAGCAATATTGCCATTACTTCTACCGATGAGCAGTTTCTGAACCGTACCATGGCGATTATCGAGCGGTATATGGCCGAGGAGCATTTCAGTGTCGAGGTTTTTGGCAGAGAGATTGGTATGAGCCGGATGCAATTGTACCGCAAACTGCAAGCTTTGACCGGCCAGTCACCCAGCGATTTCATCCGAACCGTCCGACTGCAACGCGCTGCGCAATTGCTATCTGCGAACAGCGGTACGGTATCCCAGATCGCCGATCAAGTCGGGTTTGCTTCGCATTCTTACTTCTCTAAATGTTTTCAGGAGCAATACGGCAAGTCGCCGTCTGCATTTGTCGCAGAACTGGACCGTGCTCATAAGTAGCGCTTTTTATCCACGTATAACTACCATCGGTTACCACTGTTACAGCTTTTGTTACGAGCGTTACAAGGCTAGCATTTGGAAAATTTCCTGCTATTTGAGGGTTACGAGATTGTTACATTGAGGGCTGATCGTGTTAACCCCTGCCTGATCAGCCTATTTACTTTTGGTTGAAAGTTTTCCAACAACTCAACCATCCGAAATCCAATGAAAACCTACATGCTTTCCTTATTAGATGAAAAGCCGCTCCTGCTCATCCTGAGCTGTATCTACTGGATCGTTTTCCTGGCCATCTGCTGGTTCTCGTTCGACAGTGTCATGCAATATTTAATGTATATCCTTTCCAAAATTGATGTAACCACATTTCCAAAGTCATGATAGACGCTCCAAACGAAAACATTCATTCAGGGATGGATAGACTTTTAACGAAAAAAAGGACGGGCCGCTACTTTTTCGTTGCCATGGCCATTGTGTTCCCAATCCTGGTTATGCTGGGATTTGTCCCTGATTATCAGATGATCGCAAGTGGGCAGATTAAAGTACATTGGTTTTTGCATGTACATGGAGTCATTATGACCGCTTGGCTGGGAATTTTTCTGGCGCAAAGTCTGCTGATAGCAAATGATAATGTAAAACGTCATAGGCAACTCGGCCAAATAGGTTTCATATTTGGCATTTTGGTCTGGATTTCTCTGGTCATTATTACAGTTCGTGCATTAATTGTCAACAACCCACCGGAGGCCGACGGACAGTTTGATATCCTTTTTATTCAATTACAGGGCCTGGTGCTTTTCGGGATTTTCTTTACCTGGGGTATGTGGGTGCGCAAAAAGAATATCGGGGCTCATAAGCGGTTGCTTCTTCTGGCAACTGTAATCATTTTGCAGGCTGCGGTGGACCGGATCCGCTTTCTGCCAGGATTGCAATACGCGATATTTATCAGGTTTCTCTATCTGGATTTACTCCTGATCCCCTTATTTATTTACGATTGGATTAGCGTGAGGCGCATTCATAGAATGACGTTGCTTGGCACTTTGCTAATCTGCGTTGTGCAGGCAGGCATTACCTTTGGCTGGGGCTCGCCTGTGTGGCACCGGTTTTGGTATAATGCCATCACGCCATTGGTGGAGCGTCTACCCGAAGTGAACCTTGACAATGCGCAAAGTGACCTGCTAATCGGCCACTACGGCGATGCGAAATGGCACCTGACCGTTAGCCGTAACGCCGGGAAACTCTACCTTCAGCTTCCCGGCCAGGATAAATGGGAACTCGGTGCAACCTCTGAAACCCAGTTATTTGTAAGGATCATGAATTGGAAACTAAATTTCGTCAAAGGCCCCGATGGGAAGGTTGAAAAATTAATCAACGACCAGATATTCACTGTTTGGGAAGTACCGAAAATGCCATGAGAAGTTCAGTTACCTGGCTGATAGTAAAGGTTTTTCTCATTCCGCAAAATAAGAATGAAATAGAGGATAAGTACGCCGACCGTTGAAATTCAGGCATTATCAAGCAAAAACCCCGGATCCACACCTAATTTCTGATAAACTGCTTTCAGGAAAGGAACATCCGGCTCACGTTTTCCATTGAGGATCTGAGAAAGTTTTGGCGTTCCCAATCCAAGCATCTCAGCCAATGCCGTTTGGGTTAATTTGAGTTGAAAGCGCTTTAATTCAACCATTTCGGGGATGGTTTTGGGTTTTGGCAACGGGTAGTGGATATCCTCAAATTCTTCCGCAGCAACAGCCATTTTTTGAAGCTTCCAAACTTCATTTTTTGAAAGATTTCCCTCCCCCTTGTTCATCAGGGCAAGTATTTCTTTCATTGCGATTTCGTATTCTCCTTCGTTTGAGTAACTGAGTTTGTCGTTTTCCATAGCCTAGCCCCTGAAAGTAATTTGTGTTGCATCTACTCTATCATATTCTGCAGAAGCGCATCGGTTGCTCGCGGCTCAGTTTCAGCAAATACATTAATCGCTCGCTTGGAAATGATAACCATTTAAGTGTGTGTTACGAAACAAATGTCAGTAAAAATTCCAATATTTGAAATACAATTTCATATTATGAAACATATTTAGTTCCTGAATGAATGAGATGAAATACTATTTCTCGATGCTTCTCATCTTCTTTTGTCTCGCTTCCCATGCCCAGGTTGTGCGAAAACGTACTACCATGCTGATGGGCGGACGGTTCGACATTACCATTGTGGCAAAGGATTCGTTGGCGGCGGAAATGAACATTGATACTGTGATTGCAGAAATTACCAGGATAGAAAATCTGATATCCGACTGGATTCCCGCTTCCCAGGTTTCGCAGGTAAATGCAAATGCAGGAATTCGCCCAATCAAGGTTGATCAGGAAGTTTTTGAACTTACAGCAAGGGCTATTGCACTTTCGAAGCTTACCAACGGTGCCTTCGACATTAGCTTTGCGGCGATGGATCGGATCTGGAAGTTCGATGGTTCCATGACTAAGATGCCAACAGCCGCAGCTATCAGGAAATCCGTTGAAAAGGTAGGCTACCAAAATATTATCCTGGACAAAGAACATTCAACCATTTTCCTGAAAATGATAGGAATGAAGATTGGTTTTGGGGCCTTGGGGGAAGGTTATGCGGCCGATCAATGTCGTGAAATGATGTTGAAAAAGGGGATTAATTCGGGTATAGTAAACGGTTCGGGAGACATGAGTGCCTGGGGGATGCAGCCGGACGGTAGCGACTGGATCATTGGCATCAATGATCCGGTTCATCAGGGCGAACTTTTTGCGGTGGTACCGTTACGCCAGGGCGCGGTCGTAACTTCGGGAAGTTATGAGAAGTATGTGACTTTCAACGGAAAACGCTATTCCCACATTATCAATCCCGCGACTGGATATCCAGCTACGGGAGTTACCAGTGTGACCGTTTTTGGTCCAAGTGCCGAAAAGGCCAATGGTTTCAGCACTTCGATAATGGTTTTGGGCGAAGAGGCAGGACTTAAATTGATTAACCGTTTTCCGGAGTTCAGCTGCGTCATGATTACAGACGACGGCAAAGTTTTTACTTCCAGAAATTTCGATATTACAAAATACAAATCTCAATAACAATCCATAAGGACCTGGCCGTGGGATTGATAAAAGCTTACGCTTTTACCCAGCCGGGTCTGACAAATGTGATCCAGTAACGCGACCACGTTGTTTTGCATCGAAAGGGATCCGCAAAGCATGATAACGCCGTTATTTTTTAGAGTATCCGCCACAAAAGCTTCATCCTTTGTAAGCAGGTCTTTCACGTATTGCTTCTCTCCATCCCGTGAATATGCTATGTGCAAGCTTTTTAATTTTTTCTTTTCCAAATTCTTTTGAACGGCAGCATTGTAAAGCGCAAATGACTTCTGATCGCGAAAACCGCAGTACAAATGACATTGTGCATTTGCCGTTTGCTGGTCGATCATTCCTAGGAATGGCGCAATGCCTGTTCCGTTAGAAATCATGATAACTGAATTTGCCTTTTCCGGAAAATGGAAATGTCCGTTGCTCACAATGCGTGCGCTGATGGTGTTACCTGAATCCTGACGATTTAAATAACTTGAACCCTGACCCTGCGCATGCAGTTTTATACTCAATTGAATGTCTGTCCCGATTTTTCCAATAGAATAAAGCCGTTCCCGATGATCGTTTGCTGGGTAAATCGCCAGAAGATCGCCAGAAGTAAAGTTCGAGCGGCGTTTTGGGCGCAAACTGATTAGGAAAGACTCGCCTGAGCTGGTAATCTCTGTTTTGTCAATCACAGTCAATTCCTGCAGACTCTCGTGCCGCGTTATGAGCAAACTGGGTGAAATGGACAGTGCGACTCCTGCCAGCTGCGACCAGCTAGCAGCCCATTGACTGAATTCGTCGGGGGATTTATCATTAACAGTATGGATTTCGAGCATTGGAATAGCCCAATCCTGCCTGGCAAATACATTATCGACTTCAAAAGCGAATTTACAAAAGTCAGGATAGCTGTGCGATCCAAAGCCTACCACCGAGAAGCGGACAGGATTAGGCTGTTTGTGCTTTTCAAAAATTTTTGCAAAATGAGCCGCATTGGTTGGCGGGTTGCCCAGTCCGTAAGTCGCGGTCATCACAATCATGTTCGATGCTTTTGGGAAGACTTTGTAATTGTTTAGTTCGGTGACGTAAGCCGATTTTCCTCCCGCAGTCAGTTGCTGATGAATGGCATTGGCGAACCCGAACGTACTGCCATTTTCAGAACCAACGAGAATAATAAATTCACTTTCATCGGCACCGTACTTGTTTCTTACCCGACTAGCTCTGCGTTTGAAGGTCATCGCAAAACCCGAGTAAATGAAAAAAAGAATATTGCCCGAAGCGATTGCAAGTATTATAGCCCATATGCCGCTCGTCCGACCGGTATGCAAATCCCCACTTAATTCAGTGAGCAATGCAGAAGTTGGGGATTTAATCTCCCTCAATATCTCGCCAGTTATTTGGTTTACAGTAACCTCCCGGTCGTGAAGTTTCAATGTGTAGTAATCTTCGGGATCTTCTGAAAACGGGAACTCAACCGTCTGTACTTCTGGTAGCCTTATCTGTTTGAAAATCTCAAAATCAGCCGGATTTTTGGCAGGTCCGGTTTTGATTGCGTCAAAATCCACCTCGGATGACACTTTGGGAGATTCAATGAATCCAAAACGCGCCAGCGACAGGTAAGTCCCGCTTAATGCAATGATGAATATGGGGACAAGCGACAAGCGTCCCAGGACGACATGGAAATATTGAGCGAAGTTTTCACGGACAATGCGGGTGAAGAAACGTTTCAATCCCCGCTGCCGCTGGATAATCAGCATCGTGCCGGAAACGGTGATCAGCAGCAGCAAAAATGAGGTCAGTCCAATGAAAAACCGGCCGGTTTCATGAATAAAAAGTGAACGATGCAATGCAGTTACCCACTCAAAAAACGCACTTTTTGGGGTTGGATAACCTAAAATTTTGCCGGTTTGCGGATCGATGTAGGCGTCGAGCTTCTTACCGTCGGTGTCACTGCCTTTGATGCTGACGAATTTGTTCTTATCAACCGCTAGTTCGCTGATTTCCGGGTATTGCTTTCTTAATGTTGGAAGTGTTTGTGCGAGCGTGGTCTCGTCGAAATGATTGGTGCGATAGGGCAGGACTTTTTCCGATAATGGCTGGAATGACAGCACTATTCCAGTTACAGAAGCGAGGGACAGTAAAAGAAAAGAAGATACAGCCAGTGCAAGGTGGCTATATCTCCATATAGAAATGGTCATAAAGCATTAATTGGGGCTAAACCGGACGTAGCGGATGTAGCCGGTACCCTCGCTTTTTGCGGAAAGTGTTTCCGTCGTCAAAGGTATTTCCAGGTCTTTTACATGGTAATCTTTGTCTTCCACCGCGCTTTCAAACCGGATTTTATATCCTGCATTGATTTTAGCATTATCAATTTCGAAAACATTCACGCTGCGGTCGCCTCCTGTAACCGACGCCCCGGTGATGGCGCTGATATTAGCGGGCTTTTTGGCATTGAATTTATGCCACTCTTTCAGACTGTTATACCATTTTTTATCCGGGCCGAGTACATATAATGTTTTGTCATACGCGCCTTTACTGTTGATGAGCGAAATGATGATATAGGCGCCTTCACCCATGTAATTCGTCATTTGAATCATGCATTTGTATTTGCTGTTTCCTGTGTTTTGAGCGAATGTGGCAGTAGGGCCGGCAAATGTCAGCCCCAAAATTATTAGCGCCGTTTTTAGTAAGTTGGACATGAAATTTATTTCAGGAAATTAACAGTAACATTGTTTTTTGACAGCGTTTCATTCTCGCCTGCCAGGTCATAGGCAGTTTCTCTGAAGTTGGTCTCAATGTCTTTTTTTGCACCAATGGATATCAGGTATTTCAGCATATTATCATCCTTCGAAACCATCGCAGCCTTGTGCAGAGCAGTTATCCCTTCACTATTTTTGGCATTCACATCAATTTGATATGCTTCCAGTTTCTTGACCAGTGAAAGGTCATTTTTCGCAACCGCCACATGGTACATCGTGTTGCCATTTTTTGCAGGAACAGTTAGTTTGAAACCTTTATCTTGCAGCACTTTCACTTTGGCATCAAAATCATCGGCCTTTTGTGCATTGTAAGATTGCGCCAGATGAAGTGACAAGTTATCACCATTTTTATCGGTCATATTTATATCGGCTCCCTTGTCAATCAGGTAACCGATCACCTCGGGTGAATTGCTGCGGACGGCCATGGCTAATGCGCTCACGCCTTTTGCGTTACCCTGATTGATATCCTTTACCTTAGGAAGCAAAATGTCAAGTGTTGCCGTTTCACGATTGCTGGCTGCCGCATTCATAAAGACGGTATTTCCATTTTCATCTGCCTGGTTTACATCAACACCCTTACCCAAAAAATACTTGATAATTTCTTCCTGCTTAGGTTTGCGAACGATTGCGTGCAACGCATTTTCTCCGTTTTTCCCAATCACAGTCGGTTTCAGGCTCAGGCTTTCCAGATATTGGTATAAATCAATCGGATTCGCATTACCGCGTGATCCCTGTGATGCCATCAAAATTGCGTTTGAATTTGCTGGAACACCTTTTTCCAAAAGCGTTTTCAATACATCAATTTTACCGGCACGGGCGGCATAGCTGAATGCATTGTTACCCGCAGCATCGGTACTTTTTAAGTCGAGGCCTTTTGAGATGAAATAATTGGTTAGCGCAAGGTTCTTATCATTGGCCACAGCTATGAGCAATGCATTCGCGCCATCATGATTGAGGTCCTTTTTCAAATCGGCACCATTTGCCAGGCAGATATCGTAAACTTTGGTATTCTGCTGACCGCCGCCTGCTGCAAAATTGATCGGCGTAGCGCCATGTCCATCGATAAAATTGCCTTTTGATCCTTTTGCAATAAGGTATTCCATCAACTCAATATTGCCTCGCATGGCAGCCCAATGTATGTAGATGCGCCCATCGTGGGTTAATTTGTCGACCGTATTACCCGGCTGGGTCATCAAATATTCAATGGTTGGATTAGGAGCCTGGGCATTGATTGCCAGCACCACAGGATCAAACATATTGTTGTTGAATTGAGCAGGATTTGCACCTTTTTCAATTTCTGCTTTCACTGCATTCACATCCGGGGAGGATTTCCAGAACGATTGATCCAAAAGCACATTTTGCTGTGCCTGGGCAGCGAAAGCAAATAAAATATAGACGGCTATAAGAAGTTTTTTCATATAAACACAAATTATTGAGACCTGGGTTATCTGCGAAGGATTCTTTGTCAAATCAAAGTACGCAAAGCTAACGATAATTAGTCTAAATAATAGGCTTGGCACAATGAATCCTTTTTAGTGACCCAATTAGTCACACCCTGGAATGTACTCTCCTGCTGGCAGTTCAGGAAACCACTTATCGCTGAGCATTTTGGCAGAATTAGTATATTTTTTGTCATTTCGGACAAATTGCAAATCTGTTAAATTCGCGTATTAATTCGGAGACGTTCGAGAGATTGGTTTCCGGATAGTACTTTAAAATTTACAGATATGAAAATTGCAATTAATGGATTTGGAAGAATAGGACGCATGACTTTACGTGCGTTGCAAAACAAGGAAAATGTTGAAGTCGTAGCAATTAACGATTTGACTGATATAAAGACGCTTACGCATTTATTGAAGTACGATTCGTCGCACGGACATTTTCCCGGTCCGGTTTCGGAAGACGGAACGAGTATTCGGGTTAACGGAAAAGACATTGTTCTGCTGAGCGAGAAAGATCCGGCAAAATTGCCCTGGAAAGATCTCGGAATAGATGTGGTAATAGAGTCGACCGGCCGGTTTACGGAAAAAGAAAAGGCGCAACTGCACATTACCGCCGGTGCAAAAAAAGTGCTGATTACTGCGCCCGCAACCGGTGGTGTGAAAACCATTGTAAGCGGTGTTAATAATGACATGATCACATCGGAAGAAGATATTTTTTCAACGGCTTCCTGTACCACCAATGCTATCGCCCCGGTTTTGCACATTTTGGATAAAGAATTTGGGATCGAGTCGGGTTATATGAGTACGGTACACGCTTTCACGGCCGACCAGGTATTGCAGGATGCGCCACATCGTGATTTGCGGAGGGCCAGGGCTGCGACGCAATCCATTATCCCAACTACCACTGGCGCGGCAAAAGCAATTGGAGACGTATTACCAAACCTGAAAGGCAAATTGGACGGTTTTTCTTATCGTGTTCCAGTTGTAGATGGCTCCATTGTCGACCTTTCGCTTAATCTTGTTAAACCGGCTTCGGCGCAGGAAATCAATGATGTATTGAAATCATATGCAGAAAATCAGCTGAAAGGCGTGCTCGAATACACGGAGGAACAGTTTGTTTCAGTGGACATTTTAGGTAACACCCACTCATCCATTGTCGACGGAACACTAACAAAAAGCATTGGCAAGATTGTGAAGGTCGTTGCCTGGTACGACAATGAGGTAGGTATTTCAAACCGTATTTCCGAACTTGTTTCTGAGCTCGTAAATACACCAGAGTAAATCGCCAAATGGAGGCAGTCCAGCATTCAAAGCTCATTGTAATCGTCGCATTCCCGAACCTGCCATTGCTGGAAATAGCAGGTCCGGGGGATATCTTTTTTCAGGCTTCCAAAGCGGTTTATGAAAAAATTGGTTTTGAAAATGCGTATAAAGTACTGGTAGTGGCTGCTGACCGCTCTGAGCAAATCGTGACGCGGTCAGGTATTACCATTAGCTCTCCAACCAAACGAGACGACATTCAGCAACCTATTGATACACTGCTGATTGCAGGTTATAACTTTGAAAATCCAGCCATAGAATCATCCGACTTCTATGACTGGCTTTCTGATATCTATCCCAAAGTGCGTCGCATAGGGTCCATTTGTGTCGGTACTTTTGCGCTGGCCAGGGCAGGGTTGCTTACTAATAAACAAGTCACCACGCATTGGGAAAAAGGGCCCAAATTACTTCGTGAATTTCCGGATGTGCGCGTCGATTCCTCACAACTTTTTATCAGGGATGGGAATATTTATACGTCCGGCGGCGTGTCGTCGGCGACAGACCTTTCCCTTGCTTTGGTAGAGGAAGATTACGGCCGCGAAATTGCAGTTTCCGTTGCCCGACATTTGGTATTGCATCTCAAACGCCCCGGTTACCAATCACAATTCGGAGACTTACTGCCTGAGCCAGAGCTCGAACATGGTGTTTTTGGCAAAATTCAGGATTGGATGATCGCAAACCTGGACAAGGATTTGAGTGTGGAACAGCTGGCTGCGCATAGCAACATGAGCCCAAGGAATTTCGCGAGGGTCTTCCTAAGGGAGACCGGTTTAACGCCAGCGAAATTTGTGGAAAAACTCCGGGTTGAAATGGCCCGTAAATTATTGGAAGAAAGTGATTTAAATATAGAACAGGTCGCCGGAAAGGCCGGATTAGTTAGCCTCGTTTCCATGCGCCGTATATTTTTGCGCAATCTCATGATCACGCCCAGCGATTACAGGAGAATGTTCCGGACAACCAGGAATGAAGTTGCATTTGCATAACCGCAGCTAAAAGGGAGTATTTTGGATTTGATCAAATCTTCTAGTTTTGTAAAATCAACAAAACTTAAAATACGAACATGGCCCAGGAGTATATCGAAATCCGTGGAGCACGGGAGAATAACCTTAAAAATGTGTCGCTCCGCATACCTAAACGTAAGATTACCATCTTCACTGGGGTGTCGGGATCGGGGAAATCCTCCATTGTTTTTGATACCATTGCTACGGAGGCCCAGCGTCAGCTGAATGAAAATTTCAGTATGTTCATTCGCAATTTTCTTCCCAAGTATGCCCAGCCGCATGCCGACGCTATCGAAAATCTGAGCATGGCCATTGTGGTCGACCAGCGCAGGCTTGGAGGAAATTCGCATTCAACAATGGGAACGATAACGGATATTTCTCCTGTTCTGAGGCTGTTGTTTTCGCGGATTGGTGTGCCGCATATAGGCGGTTCCAATGCATTTTCATTTAACGATCCCACCGGAATGTGTCCTGAATGCAATGGGATTGGGAAGAAAATGGTCGTTATCGCTGATTCATTTCTCGATATGAACAAGTCGCTCAATGAAGGTGCCGTGCAGGTTCCGGTGTTTGCGACCTGGGAAAAAAGCAGTTATGCCGCGTCGGGATTTTTTGATAACGATAAAAAGCTCTCCGACTTTTCTCCGGAAGAAATGGACCTTCTACTTTACGGCAAAGACCTGAAATTCAAATTACAGGTGGGCGGCGGATCCATGAATGCCACTTATCTGGGCGTGATTGAAAAATTTGAAAAGGCATACATCAAAAGGGACATTAAAACCTTATCCGAACGCACCCAGAAATCGGTGGCTCCTTACATTGCTCTCGGTCCTTGCCCGTCCTGCAAAGGTGCACGGCTGAGCCAGGCCGCACTGGGTTGCAAAATTGACGGGAAGAACATCGCTGAAATGGCGGCGATGGAAGTTTCGGAATTGCTTTCATTGGTAAGTAAGATCAAAGATCAGATCGCTGTTTCCATGGTCGCGACATTATGCGAAAGATTGCAGCATTTGGTGGATATTGGTCTTGAATATCTCAGCCTCGACCGCGAAACGAGTACATTGTCGGGAGGGGAATCGCAGCGGGTGAAAATGGTTAAACACCTCAGCAGCAGCCTGATCGACGTGATGTATATTTTCGATGAACCAAGCGTCGGCTTGCATCCCCGGGATGTACACCGGCTGAACGAGCTCCTTGGAAAGCTCCGCGACAAGGGTAACACGGTGATCGTTGTTGAACATGATCCGGACGTAATCAAAGTGGCAGACCACGTTGTCGACGTGGGTCCGCATGCAGGAAGTAAGGGAGGGCAAATTGTTTTTGAAGGAACCTTTGCCGAACTCGTGAAGGCCGATACGCTCACAGGCCGTTTTATCAAACAATCATTGCCTGTTAAAGAAAAGTCCCGCAAACCAAAAGGAAAACTTTCGGTGGTAAATGCCAAAATCAATAATCTGCACAATGTGAGTGTCGATATTCCAACAGGTGTGCTTACGGTCGTAACCGGCGTGGCGGGTTCAGGCAAAAGCTCGCTGATCAACCATGTGTTTTTGAAACAACATCCCAAAGCAATCGTCATCGACCAGTCGGCAGTAGGTACCTCCACGCGCTCCAATCCGGCTACATACACGGGTGTGATGGATGATGTGCGCAAGGCTTTTGCAAAGGAAAATGGCGTGAGCGCATCGTTATTTAGTTTTAATTCCCAAGGTGCCTGCGAAAATTGCCAGGGCCTCGGCGTGATCTACACTGACCTTGCATTTATGGACGGAATCAAAACACCCTGCGAAGTTTGTGAAGGGAAACGATTTAAAGAAGAAGTACTGGCATATAAGCTGGATGGTAAGTCCATTTCCGATATTCTGGAACTGACCGTTTTGCAATCTTTGGACTATTTTACCCAAAAAGACATTCTTCATAAGTTACAGGCTATGAGCGATGTGGGGCTCGATTACCTGACTCTCGGCCAGCCGCTCAGCACCTTATCAGGCGGTGAATGCCAGCGGATCAAATTAGCCAGCGAGCTACACAAAAAGAGTGGCGTTTATGTCCTCGACGAGCCGACAACCGGTTTGCATATGTCGGACATCAGTCACCTGCTTTCCATTATGAACCGCCTGGTCGACTCGGGCAATACAATGATCGTGATCGAGCATAATCTTGATGTGATCAAAAATGCCGACTGGATCATTGATATGGGCCCGGATGGTGGTACGAAAGGCGGAAAGGTAGTTTTTGAAGGTACACCCACGCAATTGCTAGGTGCAAAAGGGTCAATTACAAGTCAGTATCTGAGCAACGTCCGGTACAAAAGTCTTATCGATTAAGTCACATTAATTAATGGCCCATTATCCTGAACTTTCAAAAACCCAAAGGAATTGAAATGGTGACCAAGATCCGACAGTGTTTGTTCAAATTCACCTCCAAATTCCTTAGAAACAGCTACTAACAAGCCACCGCTGGTTTGGGGATCTGCCAGAATATATCGCTGATCGTCGCTCACATTTGAGATTTTATGGCCATAGCTGTTCCAGTTACGCTGTGTTCCGCCCGGAAAGCATTTTCGGTCAAGGTAATAGGGCAGGCTTTCAATAACGGGAATCTGATCAAACTGTATTTCCGCTGACAACTGACTTCCCTCGCACATTTCACAGAGATGTCCGAGCAGACCAAAACCTGTTACGTCCGTCATGGCTTTTACACCGTCCATCCGACCAAACATTTCTCCTAACTTGTTCAAAGTAACCATACTCTCCAAGGCGATCATAGCATCCTGTGGTAAAAGCAGGCCTTTCTTTTGTGCCGTGGACAAGATGCCCACACCCAAGGGTTTGGTCAGATAGAGCTTGCATCCGGCTGTTGCAGTGGAATTCTGTTTTAATTGCGCAATGCCAACCATTCCGCTGACGGCCAGTCCAAAAACCGGCTCAGGACAGTCAATACTGTGGCCACCAGCCAGGGTAATGCCTGCTTCTGCACAAATGGCGCGGGATCCTTCCAGTACTTTCTGCGCAACCTCGGGAGGCAATTTATCAATGGGCCATCCCAAAATCGCGATGGCGAGCACCGGTTTTCCACCCATTGCGTACACATCGCTGATCGCATTGGCTGATGCGATTCGACCAAAATCGTAAGCGTCATCAACGATAGGCATAAAAAAATCGGTAGTCGAAATCAATGCCGTTCCGTTTCCTAAATCCAGTACAGCCGCGTCATCGCGTTTGTCGTTGCCGACCAACAGGCGCGGATCAGCTTGGAGAGCCACGGAACTATGCAAAATCTTGTCCAGAATTGCCGGACTAATCTTGCAGCCGCACCCGGCGCCATGGGAATAATGTGTAAGCTTAATGTCTCGTACGTCCATGAATTGAATTATATCCTGCCTGCCGGAATTGTATTGATAAATTCTAGTATTTGCTCAGCAGTATTTTTCATTGGATCGCCAGTTAGCTTCATTGAAAAAACCTGATCTGAATTCCGCCTGATAAGACTGTTGCGATATGATTTGTCATAATAAACAAGCACCAGTCGGATAAACGCTTCCATCCGGTCCTCTCTGATTGCCTCAACTGCCTGCCTGGTCTGGACAGGGCCTAAACGCTTTCCGATCCGCTCCGTACAGGCAACCAGAAAATCTTTATCAAGCTGTCCGTACTCTTTTACCAACGCACTTACCCGCTGGTCCAGTTCAACTTTTAGGTCGATTAAAACAGCGCTAGTCATTTGGTCCCAAAAGGCATTAGGTACGGAAAGCTTGCCAATGTTATGGCTTTCATCTTCCACCCAAATGCTGCGGTCATGGTTTAGGTTATTCAATTTGGCAGCCAGATTATTTTCAAACTGCTCCTGCGTGGGCTGCAACATTTTGTTCATGCTCCCGAACGACGAACCCTGATGCTGGGCCAGGTTCTCAAGGTCTATCATTTGTGCGCCTGACATCTCCATTTCCTGCAAAATCCGGGTTTTGCCCGAACCTGTCATGCCTCCCAGCGTGAGCAGATGATAGGGTTTTTCAAACTGGTTCAATACCCATCTCCGATAATGCTTGTAACCGCCTTCAATCAGGTAAACTTCAAAACCGTACAGATCCAATGCCCAGGCCATGGCGCCGCTGCGCATCCCGCCGCGCCAGCAATGAACACCGATTTTTTTCCCAGGTGCCATAAGCAAGGCATCCTGGATAAAACCTGACCATTTTGGTCCTGTCAGGTCAAAACCCAAAAGGATCGCCTGCTCCCGGCCGATCTGTTTGTAGGTTGTGCCAACCAGTACCCGCTCTTCATTGCTGAAAAGCGGAAGATTGAATGCGCCTGGTACGTGTCCGTGCTGATATTCCGCGGGTGTCCGTACGTCTGCAAGCGCAACCATTGTTGTCAGATTAAAGAATTCCTGGACCGTAATGTTTTTGATCATCCTACACGCCTCGCAAAATTGTGGCCATCAGTTCATTGGATAACCTTTGTCAATCCAGTTGACTTTCAGATTTTGGGTGAGATTTAGGAGCTTATGATTTTTGAAACCCATTTGATTGAGTAAACTAAATGCAGGCCGGATGTTCGGGCAGTCTTTGAATGGGCAGCAGCCGCAATAAATTACGACTTGCCTGGTCTTCGATTCCTGGGACAGCCTGGTGCGAAGCTTTTCAAGATTTTCTTTGTCCTTGGCCGGGTTAGCTTCGATGGCGCCTTTAATCAGACCAGCCGGGCCGACGCTGATGATAAGGGGCTGCGGCTGGGTCGGATCTGTAATGACATCGGCCAATGCTTTTGGTTCCAGAAGCTGAAACGGGTTCCAGGGCTCTTCTTTAATGATAATGAAGCTCAGAAACAAAATGCCCAATCCCAGGGCTGCGTAAGAAAGTTTTTTGTGATGATGCATGATTTGAAGTTTTTAAAGTGTCAAGAGGTTTTGATCCGGCAATTCCAAATGTAATGTATAAACCTTTTATATAAAGCAACAACGCAGTTTGCATTTTAACAGGCAGGTAGTAATGGATGAATGTTTGCTTACCTAAACATTACCTTACCTCATTTTTGAAATAAGAAATCTTAACCTGAATTCGCCGCAATGAGCTCCATTTTTAAAGCCCTGCTTCTGTTTTTACTCTGCCATGGAGTGAATGTCCTGGCGCAAAATAAGATCACGCTTAAATCTCCGGATGGGAAGCTTGTCTTTGCATTCAAACTGACAAAAGAAAAGCCGCTTTACCAGGTAAGCTATAAGGGGAAATTGCTGATTAATGACTCCGAACTTAATCTTCAGTTTAAGGAAGGCGGCAATTTTGGGACGAATCTCAAAGCGCTAAAACCTATTTTTAGTGATGTGAATGAAAACTATGAACTTGCTGTCGGTAAGACGAAAGTCGTTCGTGACCTGCACCGTCAAGTAATCATACCATTGGTGCATCCGGCGGGAAGTGAAAGGAAGCTAAACCTGGTGGTCAGGGCTTTTAATGATGGAATTGCCTTTCGCTATGAATTTCCGGTGCAAAAAAATTGGTCTGAATATACCTTGACAGACGAAAATACCTGGTTTAATATCGTCGGAAGTCCGAAAGTCACCACGCTTTTATTCGACAATTACACAAGCAGCCACGAAGGGTTATACCAAAAGCAATCATTGACCGAGCTGCCTGAAAACAAGCTGATGGATATGCCTGCACTGTTTGAGTTTTCGGACAAAACATACCTGGCTATTACGGAGGCGAGTTTGAGAGATTATGCAGGAATGTATCTGGTCAAAAAAAATGGGGCACTCAAAAGCCAGCTATCGCCGTGGCCCGGGCAACAGGAAATAAAGGTAAAAGCTGTGCTCCCGCATCAGAGCCCCTGGCGCGTGTTGCTGATCAGTGACCGGATAGGCGCTTTGATCGAATCCAACATCATAACAAGCTTGAACGAGCCGACTAAACTTAAAGATCTTAGCTGGCTCAAACCCGGTAAAACCTCGTTTCACTGGTGGAATGGCGACGTCCTTCCAGATTCCACGATTTCACCCGGTATCAATTTTGAAACCAACAAATATTACATCGATTTCTGCGCCAGAAACCATATAGAATATCATTCCGTGATTGGCTACGGCGGTATTGCCTGGTACCCTACGAATGGTCCGGGTTATGGCGACCCTGGTACATTTTCGGATGTTACCAAAACCGTCCCTTCCCTGGACATGCAGCAGGTTTGCGATTACGCGAAGCAAAAAGGAGTAGGCATTCACGTGTGGATTAATTGGAAGGCGCTGTACCCGCAGCTGGAAGCCGCGTTTACCCAATTTGAAAAATGGGGGATCAAAGGAATGATGGTCGATTTTATGGACCGGGATGATCAGGAAATGGTGAAAATACAGGAAGAAATTCTTAGCAGCGCGGCTGCACACAAGCTTTTTATCCAGTTTCATGGATCTTTCAAACCCACTGGCCTGAGTCGCACGTATCCAAACGAGTTTACCCGTGAGGGGACTTACAATTACGAAAATAACAAATGGCTTGCAGCTGGTATCAGTCCCGAGCACGACCTGGATATTGGTTTTACACGTTTGCTAGCCGGTGCCAGTGACTATCATTTGGGCGGTTTCAGGGCGGTAAGGCCTGATCTTTTCAAAACACATTACGTGCGCCCAATGATGATTGGGACCCGCTGCCACATGCTCGCCATGTACGTGGTTATGGAAAGTTACCTCCATATGGCCGCAGATTATCCGGAGGCTTACGAAGGTCAGCCAGGATTTGATTTTCTTCAAAAAGTGCCGACTACCTGGGATGAAACCCGGGTGCTGGATGCGGCATTGGGCGAAGTACTCACGATTGCGCGCCGAAAAGGGAAGGATTGGTATATTGGGACGATCAACAACAGCACGACCAGGACCATAAAGGTCAATATGGATTTTCTGGGTGAGGGGAATTTTCAAGCGGAATTATATTCAGATGCGCCGGATCCGGATACTGATCCGAACCATCTGACGAAGAAAATAAAAGATATTACTGGCAAGGACGTACTGGAGGTGAAGCTGGCATCGGGAGGCGGCCAGGTAATGCGCATCATTTCAAAATAGGGTTTTGAGCTTAAATCACGGCATGGCAAGCGCAAATACTTTCATCTGCCGCATCGACCAGGCTACTTCATCCGGGTCGACAGCCACGGTTTCGCGGAGACGCAGCTTTAAAAATTTCCCTTTGCTGCCATTCAGGGATATGATGTTCTCTCCGTTAACACCTTTGATTTCGGGTATTACTTCCTGCCAGTTTTTTCCATCCGAAGACGTTTCAATAGCAAAGACCCTTGGATAGGTCTGGATATAAGGCGCTGGGCTGGTTTGCGGCCCGGGCGGCCGTTTCCAACCTTTTCTGATCGTTTGCGAAGCTGTAAAATGTAGCTCGGCTATCGATATTTCGGTTGGAAATTCGATTTGATACCACATATCTTTTTCCTGCCTGACTCCGGTTGACCAGCCTTCGTAGGTAAATGCGCTGGCAGCCGACACATTCCCACCAATGCGGGTTGAAGCAGTATGGCTGGCTGTGGCGACCATTTCCTTCGGCATCAGTTCGTACGGAACCGATTTGTACAATTCGGCATATTGGTACAAACCCTGCTGTCTTGCCGTGGATTTGCGGACTTTAGCAACCTGTTCCGCAGATATCAGGGATGCGTCATTTGATAGACCATTGCGGATATATGAAAGCACATCCGCTATCCATTCGTCAGGCTGTTCCTTCATGCTCGTCATCAAACCTCCCGCGTAAGTTTTGCCATCAATGGCACCTTCCAATCCGTGAAGTACCACGCGTATCGCGTAATCAGGGTGCGATTGCATATGTGCAGATCCCGCAAGCGCCGGTGCGAGTAACCTTCCATTTCCGGCTGGCGTTCCCATGCCGCTATTGCCATGACATTGTGAGCATAACTCATTGTAAATCAATGTTCCATTTTCAATCTGGGTCTTTTGAGCAACAGTCAACTCCGGTCCTGCATTCCGCGGCTTCGGTGGGTTCAGGATTTGTTCACCAACAAGTTTTACCCCTGCCGCCTTGTTGCTGGCCATGGCTGACTTCATACCATTTTCAAATCCTGGAAGTTTCAGGAATTTTGCGGTGAGCATTGCCTGGATCTGCACGTCGGTATCGGTATCATACAATGCGTTGATGAAATTGGCTTCCAGTGTTTTGTCGCCAGCTTTGATCAGGCTTTCTCCCGTCCTTAACCCTTGAATCCTCATTTTCGGATTGACGTCTTTGAGTGTTTTTTGAACAACATCGGTTTTCAATGCACCCAAACCCTCCAATGTCCAGAGCGCATGTGTTCGGGTCAATGGATTTTTATCTGAAAGTGCCATTGCAGTTAGTTGCGGCACAATTGCTACGTCTTTACGCTGCACAAGAACCTGCTGCGCCGCATCACGCCACCAGCCGTTCGGGTGGTCAAGATGCTTTACAAGTTCGGCGGATCTGGCTGCATACATGTTTGGTCTTGCCTTATCACGTTCTTTTCCTTCGTACGAAATCCGCCATATCCGGCCTAGTCCAACCACTTTATCCAGTTGATATTGTTCGATTTTGGCGCGTAAGTAAGTGCCTTTCTGCGTCCACTGGCCTTCCTGGATGATACCATGGTACATATCGGTAATATATAGAGTGCCGTCCGGTGCTGTCGTCATATCCACTGGCCTGAACAATGGGTCCGTTGAGCGCAAAAACTCGGATTGCTGATCCTGAAAAACATTGTGAAGCGTCGTAAGTCCTTCATTTACAACCGGATTGATCTGCCTGACGATCCTGGCAACAGGTTCACCGTAAAAGTACTGCCCTTTTAAAGTGGCCGGGAGCCTGTCCCCGCGATAAATGTCATTGCCAGCCGCGCCGGTAACCCTGGCCAACGAGCCGTCTGGTTGGCGGACTTCGTCCATTCCGCCTTGCATATCAGCCAGTTTCACAGCTGCTCCCCAGGGTATATCGAAGCCTTTGGCAAATTCATCAGGCACTTCAAAATTTCCATAATGAATGGGGAACTGAAAGTAGGAGGGAAGACCGCTAGCCCCGCCCTGAAACCACAATTTTCCCGCATCGTCATGGGTAATTCCCCATTGGGCGCGATTGGTGCCGGTTTTTTCACGGATAATGCCGGTCGGGGTTTCTCTGATGCGAAAGGCATTTACGGTACTGTAAAGCCAGTTATCCATTCCCCAATACATAAAAGCCTGCTGATGCTCGACATTTCCCGAACGTCCATACTTATTGGTAAATAACTCTTTCTTATCGGCTTTGCCATCGCCATTGGTATCGGTGTGTTTGAACACATTGTCCTGATCCGATTCCATCGTAAGGATGCAATCTTTACCATATGGCAGTACGAAACGCGGGAAAATCAGACTGTCAACAAATGTGGTGCCTGTTTCATAAACCCCATCGTTGTTTTTGTCTTCCCACCTGGAAATCCGGCTGGTCGGCTGCAATTCATCTTTGGAATCTGCCGTCAGCATATAAGTCCGCAATTCGAGTACATACATGCGGCCATTGCCATCGAAACTAATGGCGGCGGGTTGCTGAATGGCCGGCTCGGTCAAAACAGGTTCTATTTTGTACCCGGGTGGCAAGAGGAAAAGCTTTTGTTCTTCGGCTGCCTCGAGTGGCTGGACGGGTGCTTTCGGCGCCAGGTCAATGCCTGCCCAATCCGGATCTTCTGGATTCGCACCTTCGGGCAGAGTGGGTTTCGGCAGTGTGTCGGATTGATTGTAAGCCTGCCGCAGCCGGATGTCCCTGATAGGAGATGAGCCTACAAACGATAATAAAGCAATTGTACTCAGCGCGATGGATAGCGCAAGTTTGTAGATAGGTTTTATCATAAGGGGCTTACTTGCTTTTTTTATAATAAATATAGTCAAAGCAATAATCCCGACTGCAATGTTGTAGAGATTATAGATCAAACAGGGTCAAACACCGATAGAACTATGGTTTTAACCTCTCGACATTGGAGGCGTTAACCCCATTTGCCCATTAAATCCCGGATAGCATCCTTAGATAACTCATCGACAGCTATTTCCACATTGCCAATATTGACATCATTTCTGCTGATCGAACCGATTTTATTGATGTCGACAATGAACAAACGGTGCACGCGCAGAAATTTTGACAGTCATTCTTTCAGAGGAATTAGAGAAGCTCGGTAGCACCTCGTCATGGAATTCAAAAGCGGACAAAAAAAAATCGTTGCAGTGATGCTCTGACCAAGAGCTAACTTTTAAGCACGAAATAGTAAGTTTTTGAAGTAGCTATTATAGTCATACCCCTTCTCTTGGTTGTGCAATCATAACATACCCAGACCATGATTATCAACCTTCCAGACCGTTTCAAATCGCTATTCCCATTTTCAAATCCAGTTGTTTTGCCGCAGCTCACAATTATTACTGGAAAGAATGGAAGTGGGAAAACACACTTCCTTGAGGCATTTGTAGAGTCTGGTGCGATGCTTATCTATGACAATAAATCGATACCCGAAGGCAAGTGGCGGCCTAGTAACGATTTTTCGTTTTTTGATCGGGCCGATCTCTCTAACTTAGACACACCAAATAAACTACTTCCGTCAACAACACCGGGACCTGGATATCCGCGAAATCAAGTTGACGATTCCACTTATAAATTGATTGATTTCATTTTGGAACATGATCTCATGGACAGTGCATTAGATAAAGGTAGGACAGAGATGTTGAGTACAGAAGAAGCTTATATTGGTATTATCGACGAACTTACTGAGGGAACTTGGCCCTTTGACTCAGAAACAAATGATAAACTGAAAGAGCAACGATGCATTGAAGAGCGCCTCACATCTGACAACGTGGAAGCCGTTAAGGAAGTTAGGCGTCGCCAGGCAATCATGCAGACTGAATTCAGGGATTCACAAGTAGGTCAGTATTACCCCGACCTTGTAGCTGGTCTCCGGCTTTCTCAAATAACATTAGGAAATTTACATGACCAATATATCAGTCGTAGATACGATAATAGGGTGAAGCATGCCTTGGCTGGAACAGACTCGCTACCTGGGGAGGCTATTTCGGATGAACAGTTTGTCAAAAATTACCCACCACCGCTTGAAACGTTAAATGGAATACTTAGCCGTAATGAACTTGGCTTTCGATTAACGGGACCTACTCTTACGGAATACCACAATGACAAAACCCCGAAAATTGGCCTAATAAATCAACGCCTAAACACACCGTTTCAATTCAACGAGCTGTCATCAGGCGAGTCGAAGATTTTTGGCATTATCTTGAAAATATTTTATTCTATATATTTTAGAGGAATAATCACCTACCCAAAATTGCTATTGTTCGACGAACCCGATGCACATCTGCATCCTGAATTCGTGCAAATGATGCTAGGTATATTGCAAGATGAATTTATTACCAAAAAAGACGTGTCAATAATAATGACCACACACTCACCGACTACGGTGGCTATTGCGCCAGATGATAGCATATTCGAAATAAGAAACGGTGAACCTACTATCTTCCGCAGCATTCATAAGGACGACGCGCTTAATATTCTGACCGATTTTCTCCCGACATTAAGCATTGATTATAAAAACCACAGGCAAATTTTTACCGAAAGTGACCGTGATCTCCAATATTATCAAGCGATTTTTGATGCCCATTATCCAAAGAATAAAAATAGTTTGCCCCATAGGCTTTATTTTGTTTCCGGTAGCAAAGGCAATTCAAATTGTGAAACTGTGAAAACCATCGTAAAGGCTCTTAGAGATGGCGGAAGTGTAAGCGCATTTGGCATTCTTGATTACGATAATGGGGCTTTCCAAAACGGCCAATTTGAAAACATTTATGTGCATGGACAGGGTGAACGATACTCACTGGAAAATTTGATTTTCGACCCTATCTATTGCATTGCTTACCTTTTGTCGAAAGATGATGGATTGCTTCGAACGAGCATGGGACTTTCTTCCAATTATTCCCACCTCGAAATGGCAAAAGAGTCAGAAACAGATTTACAGCAAATGATAGACCAATTCTACGCGAAGATGTGTCTTGCCCTTCCGGCTTTCCCATTCAATGCTGAAAGAGAATTTACCTATTGTAATGGTGTTCGTCTTAGACAACCGGCAAATTTCATGATGGAGAAGGGGCACACGTCATTCCTTCCTAAGATCAATAAAGCTTTTCCCGATATTCCAGCCAATCCAAATGGGCCGTTTTATATGGAGATGATTGAAATGATAGCGCAATTATATCCACTAGTCCCCAGCTCATCTATTCAATTGTTGGAGCGCTTGGCCAGACCTTGAGTGTGATACTCTGTAACATACAGCAATTGATTAAAAGGACAGTCTGCCTGAACCTACCATAACTTCTCGCAAAAAGTATATAAAAATTAAAATCCTTTTTGGCAGAATTTTCGAATCTTAAAGCAGCGAATTCAAAACTTTGTATCGCTGATACAAAATGAAATCAACCAGTTTTCTATCTAACAGCTCATCAATATCATCTCTAGAATATGAAGAGCAACAACCCCCCTGCAGCGTCGGAGAGATTATAGATCAAAACGGGTCACCGATAGAACTATGGTATTAACCTCTCGAAATTGGCGTGCTTCCCTCAACGTTTTCCGCCGTTCAATCAATAATGCATGGTATTCCTCCTGAATTGTTTCTATACGCTTGTCTGGACTCGTATATTTGAATGATAGCGAAATGCTTGATTCTCAAACACATGAAAACAACTCTATTGCTTCTGCTCGGCGGGATGTTCTATCTGTCGCCCTTTCAGGCTATTTCTCAAACCACGCTAAGCGGGACTATCCGGGATGCGTCTGAAAAGCCTGTTCCGTTCGTAAATGTTGCCTTGCTGACCGATGGCGATTCCAGTATTTCGAAAGGTACTGCAAGTGATCAGCAGGGATTTTACACATTCGACAATGTCAGGGCGGGCAGGTATCTCGTACGCGCAACTGCCGTCGGTTACCAAAAAGTGCATTCGGCGGTGATCGACGTATCAGGCCAACCGGTAACGATGCCTTTGCTGACATTGAATGAACTGACTGGCCAACTGGGCCAGGTGGAAGTGCGGGCGAAGAAGCCATTTGTTGAACAGCAGCTGGATCGCATGGTAGTAAATGTAGCCAACAGCATTGTGGGCAGTGGGAGTACTGCATTGGAGGTATTGGAAAAATCGCCGGGTGTGACGGTCGACTATCAGAACGAGCGGCTGCAATTGCGCGGCAAGGAAGGGGTCATCGTCCAAATCGATGGAAAGCAAACCTATTTATCGGCCCAGGATGTGATTGCGATGCTGCGTGGAATGTCCAGCGATAATATTGATAAAATTGAATTGATTACCAATCCTTCTGCCAGATATGATGCGGCGGGCAATTCGGGTATTATCAATATCCGACTCAAAAAAAATGCGGGTATCGGCACCAATGCGACGATTTCCGCAGGTGCCGGATCGGGGCGGTTCGACCGGGAGCGGGGAAGCATCCAATTAAACCACCGTACCCTTAAATTCAATTTGTTTGGCAACTACAGCATCAATCGCGGTGGCAATTATTGGGATTTTGACCTAAACCGTAATCAGCCGGATGCTACGGGTGATGAGCCAGGAAGGCGAAATCTGGTATCGCAATTCAGCCGCCTTTCGTTTCGCGACCTCGGGCAGAATGCAAAGGCCGGACTCGATTTCTCTCCCTCTAAAAATACAACGATCGGTGTCGTTTGGACAGGCCTTTGGAGCAAACACAGCGAGCTTGGGCCGGCTGGCGCTAGTTTCCGGCGCGCGGAGAACACACCTGTCTACCTGCAGACTTCAACTAAAAAAACCTATAATACCTATTCTCAAAACCAGATTGGTAATGTGAACCTGCAGCATGCTTTTGGTGAAAAGGGTGGACAGCTTACGGCAGACTTTGATTTGGGGCATTTCAGCAGGGAATTTGCCAATAGTTTGCAGACGCAGACGGTTATTAACATGGGAAATGAAATTGGCCCGGTTGCAAACCTACTCATCACGCAACCCACCGAAATTGATATCCGCACAGCGCAGCTTGCCTATAACAGGCCTTTGAAGGATAATTGGAAATTGGAAACCGGGTTGAAAAGCGCGTCGGTGAAAACGGATAACGTGCTCGAGTTGAGCAGTGGAACCTCCGGTGTGCTGGTTCCGGATCCAAAGCTTTCCAATCATTTCCAATATACCGAAAGGGTCAATGCAGGTTTTGTGAGCGTATCGGGAAAATGGCGAAAAACAAACTTACAGGTAGGGTTGCGCACTGAACATACGCACTCGGAAGGTAAATCGCTGACGCTGAATCAAAATATCATCAAAAATTACCTGAAATGGTTTCCAAGTATGTTTGTATCGCGCCCGCTTTCAGAACAGCAGACCCTTACACTTTCCTACAGCTACCGCATAGACCGGCCCAATTACCAGAACTTAAACCCGGCCCGGGGATATGTTGATCCGTATGCATATCATCAGGGCAATGCGTACCTCAGACCGCAGTTTACGCATGCGTTTGAAGCAAAGCTTGGTATGAAAAATGGCGTTTTCGCTTCAATCGGAGCTAATTATACTACCGACCTCATGTTTTTCACGATCCATGCAATTGAAGGTAATAAGTCCTATGTGACGACGGAAAACCTGGACCATTCGTCGGGATACAACGCTACGCTCAGCTGGCCGGTGACGGTGGTGAAAGGCTGGCAGCTGCAAACCAATCTGATGGGTTACTATAACCGTTTTCAATACAGTTACGAAGGCACCGTGCTCAACATTGAAAACATTTCGGGACGTTTGAATGGCAACAACGCGTTCACATTGGGAAAGCGCTGGACGGCAGAACTGAATGGCTGGGTAAGTACGCCTTCAGTAAACGGGATCTGGTCTTCGCCCTGGTTGGGAGCTATGGACTTCGGATTGCAGCGGACCGTTACATCCACGTTAAAGTTAAAACTTAGTGTCCAGGATGTTTTTCATTCCAACCGTTACCGGCCCAGGATTGATACGCCAAGCAGCAAGCAAAGCGGAGTTTTGACCTTTGATACCCGTGTGGCTTTACTCAACATTACCTATTCCTTTGGCAATCAGCAGGTAAAAGCGGCCAGGCAACGGCGTCTGAGCTCTGATGAAGAGTCCAGGCGCACCAACTAGGAAATGTCGCAATTAGCCATGCATAATGTCGCAATCACACCCTTTTGGTAGTTTTACGAAGCAATATATTTGTGATTGAAAAACTAAATCAGACGTCATGCTTTCAGAACCTAAAATCGAGCATCTCCCGGAACGCCCTTATCTTGTGATCCAGAAAAGCGTACACCAGCGTGATATCCCGAATATACTTCCGCCATTGATCCCGGAAGTGAAGGAATGGATGAATCATCATCGTATAGAACCTGCGGGCGTTGATTTTTTTCATTATAAATCCATGAACGTCCAAGGTGAAATGGGATGCGAAGTGGGGTTCACGGTGCATGCACTTGTTCAGGGTGACGGACGCATTGTAGGCGGCGCATTTCCAGCAGGGACTTATGCCAGCATTGTCTACACGGGTGATTTTAAAAATATGATGGAAGGGCATATGGCTTTGGAGAGCTGGATCAAAACGCAGGGTCTGAAAGAGAAAACGACAACTTCCGAAGGCCTCGTCGAATGGGGCGGGCGTACAGAATTTTATCTCATTGATCCGGATAATGAGCCAGATCCAAACAAATGGCAAACTGAAATCATGTTCCTTCTCCAGGGCTAAAAACTATTTACGCTGGGTGGACATTGGATCTTGTGGAGACGGAATTTCGATTGTTCAAGTTGGCCTTCACCTGCTGTTTCATTGGAAGCTTAATGGTAAACCGGGCTCCTTCGCCAAGGACGCTGTCAGCGAAGATAGTGCCGTTGTGTTTGTCAACGATTTTCTTAGTGATGGCCAACCCGATGCCGGAGCCTTCGTATTTATCTTTCGTATTCAATCTTTCGAAAAGGGAAAATATCCTTTCCTGATAAGCCGCGTCGAAGCCAATGCCATTATCACTGATCAGGATTGTGCAGGTAGGGTCTTCATCAGATCCTGGCGTGGCTTGTTGCGTTGATGGTTGCGGGTTAATTTCAATTAAAGGCGTCTGGTCACTTTTAGAGAACTTGATTGAATTGCTGATGAGATTTTGAAAAACCTGCTTGATCTGGGCCCGGTTTGCTTGAATTTCAGGTAGATCGCCAATGGCTACCTCTACCTTTTTTTCGGCTAAAAGAATTTCGTAGTCCTCCAAAATTTCCATCACAACTTCTCTCAGATTGACCTGCTCAAAATTGTCAAAGTGGGTGGATAGTCTGGAATAGTTCAGAATGTCGGAGATCATGGCACGCATTCTTAACGATGCCGAAACGATTTTTTCAAGCTGTATCCTGCTTTCGGCAGGAAAATCTTCATCGTGCCTACTCTTAAGCATATTGGAAAAAATCAGGATTTTTCGCAAAGGTTCCTGAAGATCATGTGAAGCGACGGAGGCGAACTGTTGCAAATCATAATTGCTGGCTTCCAGCTCTGAATTAATTTCTTCCAGCCGTTTATTGTTCGCTTTCAGCTGATTTTCAATGTCTTTTTGACTTGTCAGGTCAGTAATAATCACACTTAAAGAGCGGCCCTCATCCAATTGCAGGGTAGTGACAGATAACTGACACGGGACGAGACCATCCCTTTTCCGGACCGCCAGCTCCATTTTAGTATCTTGTACCCAGCCATTTTGAAAAAGTACTTGAAAAAGCTCCTGATACTCGGCTGGTATAAAAGACTTAAAAGTTGAACCCACAACCTTAGATAAGGGTATTTCCAACATTGAAGCGAACATCGAATTGGAATAAAGAATAACGCCATGCTCATTCAACGTGACAGCGCCTTCATTCATTTTTTCAATAAAAACCCGGTAAGTCTGGTCAGCAGTTTTGAGCGTGTAGAGCTGGTGACCAAGGCTTTCGTCATTGACGACCAGGGCATCCACCTGACCAGTACGGATCGCCGTAATTGTCTCGGTAGCTTCTTCCAGGCGCAGGGAAAGCTCCTCATTTTCCCTGATCAGTTCTTCGTAGGTCTTTACTGTATTCATACTCACATCTGAGAAATTCCGAGGCCTTTCAAGACCTTCGGAGTGTCTGACATATCACCAATCAACCTTCTCTCCGGACTGGGACTTAATTTAATCAGCATTGGAAGCGCGATGAGCTGCTCTTTCGCAGCGATCGACTTCTCCTGATGTACGTCCACAATCTCAAGGGAATAGTTGTCTTTAATGTATTTTTCACAAATTTCTTTCAAATTGGCTACTGCCCTCATGGAATTCAGGGAAGCACCTATAATGAATAAGCGCAGCACATAGCGCTCCTCTTCTTCATCAGATTGGGGCTGGGTTTCGCTATTCATTCCGTTTTATTTGCGGGACGAATGTTAAGACCAACCAATACTTTTTCCTCATTGGAGAGGTCCCCAATGATCTTGCGAATAGGTTCAGGTACCTTTTTTACAAGTGTTGGAATGGCCAGGATCTGGTCACCTTCCGCCAATTGTGGTTGTACCAGCAAGTCAATTACCTCAATGACATATTTATCTTTAAGATGCTCTTCACAATATCTTTTCAAGTTGGTGAGCGCTGCCACCGACCGGGTTGTTTTCCCCGCGACATACAGTCTGAGTTCCCATATTTCTTCCTGTTCTTCCATGTTTAACTTTGAAGGGTTTATATCGACTTATCCCGCTTTTGGGTCAGTTCCTTTTTATTTTCGTCCAGGATACTTTGTTTAAGCTTATCCGCTATGTAAGTTTTATTGAGCTCTTCCTTTATAGACTCAAATTCTTCTTTCATTGACGCTATTTTTGCTTCAAGCAACGTTCTTTTCCGTTCAATCTCGCGATCGGTGCGCGTAATGGCTTGGTCGCGAAGGGCAACATCCGTTTTCTCCAATAGCTGCTGGGTTTCTCTTGCCGAACCGGTAAGCACGCCATCCGGGCCGACGAAAACTTCGACCAGCCTGAGTCCTTTATCTGTAATCAGAAATTCCCTGACCTTGTTCGAGTGTTTCATGCCCCTTGACTTCATAACGTAAAGACATCGGTTGCGCTCACCGTTCGATTCAATGTCCCTCAGAAGCAGCCATGCATCCACCAGGGACGAAACGCTCTCATCTGTTTGCTCCGCCCGCTTGTCACCCAATGCCAATGAGGTAAACATGACCGTTATTTGATAGGCTTGCAGAAAATCTATAAGCCTTATCAGGAGGTTTTTCACTTCACTCGCCGAGCCAACAGTGATGAGATTGCTGATAGGATCCAGGACAATTACAGCAGGTTTGAATCTCTCGATCAGCCGTGTAATGGATAACAGGTGCATTTCCAATCCCCTAAGCGTTGGCCTTGAAGCGCTAAAAATCAAAAGGCCCTTATCAATGTGGGTCTGGAGGTCGATCTTGATCGAACGCATGTTCCTGACGATCTGATGAGGGGATTCTTCAAAAGCAAAGTAAATGGCTCGCTTTCCATCCAAGCAGGCCTCATTGACGAAGCTTCCTGCAATGCTCGTTTTGCCTGTCCCAGCGGTACCGGATACAAGAATGCTGCTGGTCCTGAAAAATCCTTCACCTCCAAGCATCCTGTCCAGCTCTGGAATACCGGATGAAAGCCGTTCGGAAGTAACCTCGTGATTGAGAAGTAAAGAGGTGACGGGCAACACGGAAATGCCTTCCTCATCGATCAGAAATGGATATTCATTGGTTCCATGTACGGAGCCCCGATATTTGACGATGCGTAAAATTCGGGTGGAAATTTTATTTTCAACCCGATGGTCGAGCATGATCACGCAGTCGGACACATATTCTTCCAAACCCTGACGAGTGAGCATTCCGTCGCCTTTTTCACCGGTAATAATGGTAGTTACCTTCTTTTCTTTCAGCCATTCAAACAACCGTCTGAGCTCTGCTCGCAGGATAGCCTCATTGGTAAGTCCGGAAAATAAGCTTTCGATTGTATCTAAAACGACGCGTTTGGCACCAATGCTGTCTATTGCATACCCCAGCCGGATAAACAAACCGTCCAGGTTATACTCACCAGTCTCCTCAATTTCACTGCGCTCAATGCGAACGTGATCCAGCTTGATCAGCTTGTCAGCCTGCATCTGCTGAAGGTCAAACCCGAGGGAGGCGACATTAATGGAAAGTTCGTCGGTTTTCTCTTCAAAGGCAATAAAAACGCCTGGCTCATGATACATGACGGCACCATGAACGAGGAATTCCATCGAAAAGAGGGTTTTTCCGGATCCGGCTGCGCCGCATATTAAGGTTGGTCTGGCCTCAGGAAGACCGCCCTGGGTGATTTCATCCAATCCCTGGATGCCAGTCAAAGTTTTTGGTAAGGTGTTGAATTGTGATTTAGAGGGTTCAATACTCATTGCTGCTAAATAGGAACAAGGTTTAACATCATTTTCAATCTATTTAGCAACTTACAAAAATATCGTGCCCTATTGTAAGTCAATTGCACTGTTCGAACATTACCTAAGGTTGTCAAAAGCGGGTTTAATGACTCTTGTGCTGGTACATTTCGATCTGGTGCAAGAAATTGCGAAGATGCGTGGATGAGATGTCAAGATGAAGGTTTCACTTTCCCGACGCCTTAAATAATGAAAAGAACTGAATGACAGCTGCGACAGCGCCGGATATAGCCGTAATATAGCTTAATGAAGCAGAATATACTTTTTGATTGGATGCGAAAACGATGGCGAACGAGGTTATTAAAATGATAATCAGTAGTGTTCGCAATTGAACCCAAGTTCCATTTTCACTGATCTGTTTCCTTATTTTTACGGCATCAGCATTACCAATATCAGCAAGGACAAAATTCCTGAATCTGTCATTGAAAAGTTTGATTCCAGATTCAGTTTGTACCATCAGACCCTTGCTGATTAAAATAGACAAATTTCGACTATCGTGTGTATTTACAAGGCCATCCTCCGCCAGATCATATAGAAGGAATTTTTCTTCACTGGTTAAGTACATCCATAAATTTTGAAAATGAGAGTCAGGCAATGATTCCGTTAGATTATAGGTATCGGAGTCTATCTTAATGTTCTTGTCATATTTAGACTTGCTCCGGCTGTCTTGTACTGGTCGCCTGATTGACTGTGAAAAGGCATGATTATTCGTAATTCTGGATGAATTTTGCTCTGAGGAATCTGGCGTTGCCCCTGCACTATCTTTTATGGCATTCATATTCTTGAAAACTATTTTAAAGTGGCGTTGTGATGATGACCATCGAGCCAAAACTTGTTCTGATCCCGTGGTTGCATCAAGGGCGCCTGAACTTCCAGTACTAAGCGATTCAAAAAATTGATATGGATTAATCGCGGAATTAACGATAATCCTTGAACGGTCATTGGTAACTAAATTTTCGATTAAATCAAATTTTAGCTGGTTGGAATAAGAATTGCTAATGTTGTTTTCGAAATTAGCGAGGATAATGAATGGTTTGAATTCTCCAAATATCGTGCTTAACTGATCTTGCCAGCGTTTATTTTTTTCAGGGTTTTCATCTGAAGTAGGAGCTAAGCTCATGTCCGTAAAGTGGTATGGCTTAAAGCTCTTGTCAGGACAGTCAATGTGCAAATGCCTGTTATCTTTTCCCTTGATAACACCTTTTGTTATGAGTCTGCAAATCTCGTTCACTGTCCCTTCGCCAGCAATGATGCTGGGTTGAGAAATAACAAACAAATTACGCCCGTCATCTTTTTTGAAAATCCCATCGAAGTCATTTGTCGTTTGATCTAATAAAATATCCAACCCAAAAAGTTTGAGAAGTACCTTATGAAAGGTGTACCACAGGATACCAAGCGCTAGGGCTACCATTAACCAATAAAATGCATGATATGGAGAGTTTGCAGATCCAGCAACAAAATTTGGGAAAGAATAGCCAAGTGGAAGACTTAATAAGCTTAGCTTGCCTGCTTTGGAATCTGAAAAGAATGTTTCACTCTTGCCGCCTTCAAAATTATTGTATTTAAATCCTTTTGGATTTTGATAGTCGCTTGATATTATTCCGCCGGTCAGATAACCAATTAACTTGTTTTCGCTTTCTTTATCCCACGTTGGCTTATACGAGCTATTGCTGGAATGGCTCACTTTATTAATCCATACACCATCGGGAACTGCGCCATTAAACTCGACCTCGGATGATTGTGTATTTATTTTTGAAATATTTTCGGCTATGAATGAACTCTGCCTGAATCTGCTCAATAACATATTTTCATTGTTATAGACAGATACATAAAACGCCGCAACAGGAATTCCAATAATAATGATCAATCGCGTAAATACCATCAAAGAAAAACTCTTTTCAAACCCATATTGGTTAAATATTTTTTTAGAATTGTTATTTGGAAGAAGATAGAGTAGGAAAGTGGATAGCAGGCCAAACAGAAATACCCATAACTGAAAAATCCACGGCATTTTGTTTTCAGTTTTGATTAAAGCGACAATATTAAGTGCGACTACTGCGAGAAAAAGTATAAAGAAAATCCTGACCCTTATCAAACTTAAACTATCACCCAACATATTGCGCCATACGAACAGACGATAGTTTTCAAAAATTATATTAAACGAAATTGTCACAAAAAGAATAAGAAGAAATTGTAGGATTGAGGTATAATTATACAATACCACCAGATATGCAATGCTAAACAGATTCCAGATAATATTTAAACAGTATTGGTAATGATATTCTTTCTTAGGACCAAATCGAGTGAAATCGAATGTGCCATTAATCCAGAAAGATGAGTTGGTGGACAGCGCGATCATGAATACCAATGCCAGGAAAATAGATAATCCAACCAGCATGTATAGAATAAAGGTTATGATTTTTAATTCAATGGAATTATGAATTGATGTGTCTTCAAAAATGACAATATGATAAGGAATAGTCTTCATACTCCGTATGAAGACCCTATATTCCTTGCCAAAATATTTTGTCACAAAAAATTTTTCGTTTTCCGAAATAATTGCGTTGCTAAGTTTCTCATTCTCGGAAAACTCATTGATCAAATTTTCATTCAGATTTTTCGATTGATTATCATGATATAAGACTTTCCCTGTTTTGTCAATGATACAGTAGGAGAATCCGGCAGGAACCAACTTGCCACTTAATTTTTCCAGCCGGAATGAGATTGAGGTATAAATGTTTTCTTTACAGGATGGGATGGACAAAACTGATGTGAACCTTCCACTGGTCCAGGAAGTTACCTGTTCAAGAGAGAAGGTCTTGGCTTTGTTGTCATTTAAATAATAGGGCCTCTTATCTACAAGTTGCCTGAAATAGCCTCTTGCCGCGTAATTAGCCGAAGGAGCGTTCTTGCGGCCAGCGGTCCAATTCAATACCTCATCGCCTTTGTGATTCAGCCAGAAGACCTGGCTTATCTTTAACTTTTCCGAAAGCAAACGGATTTTTCTCAATGAACGCACACTATCGGAAGCGGATTTCGAATCCAGACTGTCGGGAGATGCACCGATATCTACCGCGTTGTATTTATATGTGAGACTTAGTTTATCCATTTCATGGACTATTGCATAGGCGTTGTTGACTTCGGAAATGAATGTCTTCTCAATACCATCAGCCAGTGTCTTCTTCATTGTTTGTGGATATTCGCTGTCTGGCCTGAGGAATTCGTTGTATTTCACAAAACCATAAGCAAGAATTGACATCAGGATCACTGCGGGTAGAAAGCAGAGGATGCCGTCCGTTGTCGTCAAGCGTTCGCGATTGCCCAAATGAAAAAGTTTAACCCAGGGCATTGTAACGATTATTGCAATTCCAATAATCGCCAGTAACAACACCAATGTTTCCGGAAGCTGAGTTTTTAACTGCTGATAATTTTCGGTTTTTAACAGCCCAAGGATCATGATCTGGTGCATCTTATCAATACTCAGACGTTGGGTGAAGAACCGGTAATCTGAGCCGCCTAACCGCAGTTCGCCCAATTCCCTGTGCAAAAAGGCATCATTATGGCCTTGTAGCGAATCCCTGTTTAATTCGGTAACCCCACTCGGAAAAGTCTGGTAAAGTACTCGTCCTGCGGAATCCAGCAAGAGATACTGGTCAAAGATCTCGGCCGGTAATAGGGGTTCGATGAATCGATTAAGGTAATACTTGAGGCTGATTACATGCTGATTTTTTTGTAGCATAACAGTTATCTCATTATTGCTAAATATTGTGGACGAAAGACTATCCGTCTTCAATACCTCGCTTGTGGCGGGCATGGAGTCGACCTGACTCACTTTGAACTTGTCATTGGGGTAAGTCCTGATATATTCCCGCAGCGTATCTTTATTGTAATTATACTCTGGCCTTTGGTTTTTAAATGTTTCCAGCAGCTGGTTAAGCAGGACAACCGAATTATCGATTTTGGAATGTACGTTGTTATCAATGGTTTGCAGACTGCGGAAACGTAATTGTTCCAGATTTCTCTGGTTTTCCGGAATGTAAACAAACACATAAGTGACCCCCGAAAATAGGACCAGTAAAATAGAAAAGATAACCGCTCTATGTTTGCGTTTGACTACGAATAGCCCGGAAAGATTTGGGAATTCCATGAGATGAACGTTGAAGGAGTCAGTTTTGAAGGTAACTAATAATCAATAAGTTACATCAGATTAACTTCTAAACTTATTAAGCGGATCAGGGGTGATGAACAGGCGCCGGACCCAAATCAAATTCCTGAGAAAATAGTGTGCAAGCGCTTTTTAAACGTATATTACCGCGTAAAAATCTACGAAGTAATTTTACGTTTGGCGAGAAAAAACATGAAGCTATTTTTGTGCTTTTTTTATTATGCATGGCTGCTGCAAGGGCTGTCAGCAGTAGCATTCGGGCAAAGCAAGCCTCTTCATTTTAAGCATCTTTCTTCGGAAAACGGACTGATTGATAATCATGTAAACTGCGTATTTCAGGATAGGAAAGGTTTTGTCTGGATTGGAACAAATGGTGGGTTAAACAGGTACGACGGAACGGAATTCAAAACCTATAAGAATGATGAAAAAGACCAGAACAGCCTGAGCAATGATGTTATAACAAGCCTTGCAGAAGATGGGTCCGGAAATATTTGGATTGCGACAAGCGGAGGCGGATTGAATAGGTTCGACCGGAAAAAAGGGCTCTTTAAACATTACCTCTCCGACAAAAAGAATCAAACAAGCATTGCCGGCAATTTCATCAACAGGATTGTTTTCGACAAGGGAGGTAACTTATGGTTGGCGACCACCGGCGGACTCGACGTTTTTGATCCCGTGAAGCAGATCGTAACTACCCATTACAAGTTTGATCTGAAAAATGAGAAAAGCCTGAGTGATGATAATGTAAATACCGTTTTTTGTGATCGGGAAGGACGTATCTGGGCAGGGACTTCATCGGGCCTGAACCTGCTGGATCAGCATACCGGCCTATTCAAACGATTTATTACAGATATTAACTCGGAAACTTCGCTGTCCGGAAATGACGTAAGATGCGTTTACCAGGATAGTAAAAACAGGATCTGGATCGGAACGTATGGGAGTGGCCTCAACCTCTATCAATCGAATGACGGAACATTCCGTCGCTTTAAAAACAACCCGGAGAATCCTTCATCGATATCAATTAATACGGTTACGAGTATTAATGAAAACAATGGGAGCATTTGGGTCGGGACTGAAAACGGAGGGCTCAATATTCTAAATACCACAGCCTGGACTTTCGCGGCTTACAAGCATGATGAAATCGATCCAAGCAGCATTGCAGGCAACTCAGTTGATTACATTTATAAGGACCGGCAGGGCAACCTATGGCTGGGTATCTACAGCGGCGGTATCAACATTTATAAAAGCAATAACAGCTTCGAGCATTTTCAACATAACTCTTCCGAAAATAGCATTTCCAATAATTCTGTACTCTGTTTTTATCAGGATGACGCCCGGAACCTGTGGATCGGTACGGACGGCGGGGGACTCAATTTGTTTGACCCCAAAACCCAAAAATTTAAAGCTTACCAGCATAATAAATCAGGCAATGCGATTTCGGGAGATTATGTTCTGGCTATTATCGGCGACGATGACCAAAACATATGGGTCGGCACCTGGGGCGAGGGCGTGAGTGTCTTTGATCCGAAGACACGCCAGTTCACCGTTTTCAAACACCAGCCCGAAGTACCCACCAGTCTACAAAATAATGATATATACGCGCTGGCAAAGACACCTGACCATAAAATATGGCTGAGCACTTACGGTCAGGGAATTGATGCCTATGATCCGGCGACAAAGATTTTTAAGCATTATTTAAATGATCCTTCCAATTCCAAAAGTCTGTCTGACAATACCGTCAATTGCTTTCTGACTGATCGTAAGGGTAACCTTTGGCTTGGCACAGGTTCCGGTCAGCTTAGCCGTTATGATAAAGCATCGGATACCTTTACCGCGTTTACGGTTTCAGGGAATGAAACAGTAAGCAACAGTTCCGTTAACAGCCTGGTGGAAGACCGTAACGGGATCTTATGGCTTTGCACGCTAAAAGGGCTCGTCCGGTTTGACCCGGTAAGCCACAAGTTCAAAAAGTATACTACTGAGAGCGGTCTCATTAACAATGTGACAGAAGCGATTGTCGAAGATGCTATGGGAATGTTGTGGATCAGCACCGATGAAGGGTTGTCAAAATTTGATCCGAAACTTGAAAAATTTCAGAATTATTCCACCGCATACGGACTTCAGGCAAAGGAGTTTAAGCAAAAGTCGGGTTATAAAGACCGTGAGGGTAATTTGTATTTCGGCGGGGTAAATGGTTTTAACAAATTCAATCCCAGCCAGATCAGCCAGGACAATGGCCGGTATCCCATCGTAATTACTCGTTTCAAAATATTCAACCGGGATATTACCGCCGCAAAAAGCGGAGATATGGAGTCCGTTTTGTCGCAGGACATTTCTGAAACGCGCTCGGTCACACTTTCACATGACCAATCCTTCATTTCCCTGGATTATGCAGCCCTGGATTATATTTCAAACCAAAAAAACTACGCATATATCCTTGAAAAGTTTGATAAGGACTGGAACTATGTGGGTAACGAAAATACGGCGGTGTACACCAACCTGCCGCCGGGGCGTTACCTTTTTAAAGTGAAGGTCCAGAACATTGCAGGAGAATGGATAGGAGGTACTGACAGTCTGGCGATCATTATTACACCGCCTTTTTGGGCAACCTGGTGGTTTAGGTTAGCGGCAGTTTTGTTTATATTGACTTCGGCTTATCTGCTTCACAGGTACCGCGTCAACGCGATGATCAGGCAAAAAGCGGTATTGGAAAAATTGGTCGAAGAGCGGACCACGACCGTACAAAAGCAAAGCGAGGAATTGCACGCGCAATCGGACCATCTGCAATTACTGAATGAAGAATTGCAGTCGCAGTCCGAAGAACTGCGCGTACAAGCAGAGGAACTGCACGAACAGCACGATCAGGAACAGCTTGCCAGAGAAGAAGCTGAACGTGCCAATCAGGCTAAAAGCATTTTTCTGGCTACCATGAGCCATGAAATCAGGACGCCCATGAACGGGGTTATTGGTATGACTGCATTATTGTCGGAAACAGAATTGACCGATGAACAGCGGGAATACACCAAAACAATCGCAAGCTGCGGGGAGACGCTGGTGAATGTGATTAACGACATTCTTGATTTTTCAAAAATAGAATCCGGAAAAACGGATCTGGAAGAGCGGGAGTATGAGCTGCGACTGACGATTGGAGAGATTAAAGACCTTTTTGCCTTGACGGCATCGAAGAAAAATATTGACTTATTGTACCACATTGACCCAGATCTGCCGGAATTCCTGATTGGGGACAGTTTGAGGCTCAAACAAATTTTGACAAACCTGATCAGTAATGCCATCAAGTTTACGGCTAAGGGCGAAGTTTCTGTCAACATTTTTAAGCATTCCGAAGCGGCCAACGGTGAAATGGGCATTGGCTTTATCGTGAAGGATACAGGGATCGGGATTAAATCGGACGATCTTTCCAATTTGTTCAAGGCATTTTCACAGGTGGATTCCTCCGTCAATCGCAGATATGGCGGAACTGGCCTCGGTTTGGTGATCAGTGAAAGATTAATCAGGCTGATGGGTGGCGAGATTTCCGTGAAAAGTGAATATGGGATTGGCTCAGTGTTTCAATTTCACATCATGACCAAATTGAGCAGCCGGATATCAGAAAAAGGCATGGCAGCCATTGCATTGTCCGGTATAAAAGAAAAACAGGTATTGCTTCATGAAGACTTTGCGGCCGAGTATCCGTTGGTGATTCTGGTTGCAGAAGATAATTTGGTCAATCAAAAGTTTATCCGTTATGTGCTCAAAAAGATGGGATATGAGGTTGAGATCGCCAGCAACGGAGCCGAAGTGCTGGCCAGGTTGGCGAAGAATTCTTATGACGTGATATTAATGGATGTGCAAATGCCTGAAATGGACGGTCTCGAAGCAACAAAGGTCATCCGGGAGCAATATGGCCCGCTACCCTATATTGTTGCGTTAACTGCTAATGCGATGAATGAAGACAGAAATAATTGTTTGAGCATTGGGATGGACGATTATATGGCTAAGCCAATGAAACTGGAATTAATCAAAGAGGTTTTGATCAGGGCATTCCAAAAAATCCACAAGCAACATCCCGATATTTAATATGCTGCATGGAAATGTCATGGTATCCGATGATATTTAACAGGTTTCTGTCTTCTGGTTTAGATTATCCATTTAAAAGACAAAACGATGTTGATAGGCAGAGACATATTTTTGAAAAGAATTTCGCTCCTCGCAGGTGCAACGGTGTTATCTACGGACCTGCTAGCAAATGCGCTGCAAAAAAAGCCGCAAATGCAGCTGGGTTTTGTTACCTACCTGTGGGGAAAAGACTGGGACGTTCCAACGATCATCAAAAACCTTTCGGAAACCCACATCCATGGTGTGGAGCTGCGGGTGGAGCACGCACATAAGGTAATGCCTGAGCTTACGGCCGCTGAACGGACCGAGGTGAAAAAGAAATTTGCAGACAGCCCGGTTAAGATCGTCGGCCTGGGAACGAACCAGCAGTTCGACTTCCCTGATCAGGAAAAGCTCAAAATATCCATCGAACGTGCTAAAGAGTTCATCCGGCTGAGTGCCGATGTGGGCGGGACCGGGGTTAAGGTGAAACCCAATGCATTGCACAAGGATGTGCCCGTGGAGCAGACCCTTGCGCAAATTGGAAAGTCGTTGCATGAACTGGCGGCTTATGCCGCTGATTTTGGGCAGCAACTGCGCTTGGAAGTGCACGGCGAGCAAACACAGGAACTGCCCAACACTAAAAAGATTATGGAATATGCCGATCATAAAAACGCAAAGATCTGCTGGAACTGTAATCCGCAGGATTTGAACGGCAAAGGGTTCCAATCCAATTTTGATCTTGTAAAACAATATTTTGGCGACACAATTCATGTTCGCGAATTGGACAGGACGGATTATCCTTACCCCGAGCTGATTATAAACCTGATCAAAATGGATTACAAAGGCTGGGTACTGTTGGAATGTCATACCAATCCCGATGATAAAGTCAAATCCCTGGCAGAACAGCGGAAAGTGTTTGATAAGATGGTTGTATAGTGCAAAAAGAGTCCGGAAAGGCGGAGGAGCTTTTACACATTCGCTTTCTTTTTCAAAATCAAAGAACTAATCAGCGAAACAATAAGGCCGACCGGCAAGACTTCCACATAAGTAATGAGGACGATGAATAGTGGGTTCTTATACATTTCCTTAAACTTTTGCATTTCCGTGTTTGTAGATGCCAATTCCCTGGCTGTGGCCCCGTTTCGGGCGGCATCTTTCAATACGTGCGGAATATATTTATCCATAAAATCGGGCACAAATAAATAATAATAAAACAGCCAGACGATGACATAAATGGTTGAACCCATCAGCGCAATGAGTGCGCCTGTCTTAAATGCTTTTCCTAGCGAAATGAAGCCGCCAAGTTCTTTGTTGCGGTAGTTTCTGATACCAAAAAAGGTGAGGGAGAAAACGACAACCATTGCGGTGTAGCCAACGACATCATTACCTACAAAGTCGGGGTGGTTGTAGCAGATGTCTACAATGTACACCAGATTTGCGCAAAGGATTACACCGAGGATCAGTCCGAAAATCAATACATTTCTTTTCATTGTTTTTGCATTAGGTTCAGGGCAAAACTAAGATGGACGTTAGTTTTTGACTTCATACTTTAGTACCGATTGCATTTGTCCGACCGATTTCATACTAAAGTCCAGGTTTTTCACGCAGTTATTTTCAGCCGTTTTGCTTTTTCAATGGCCTGCGCCCTGCTTTTAACATCCATTTTTACAAAGAGGCTGGATACATGGGTTTTCACGGTACTCAATGATAGGAACAAGGTCTCAGAGATCTCAGTATTACTATAACCCTTGGTCAACAGCTGTAATACTTCATGTTCGCGGTTGCTGAGGTTAAGCTTTCTCAACTCATCCTCATTGATTTCGAATTCTGTCGGCGGTTCAATAAATATTTCTTTTTCTACTACGACCGTCTGGATTTTGGGTTTGATAAGCTGCATGGCGGCCCATACACCTAATACAGTAAAAAAGATGGCAATTAAGCCAATGTATATTTCGAGCGAATTATCAACAATCAGGAATTTCCATTGCAGCCATTTCAAAACGAAAACGAGAATGGCCATGAGCGCCCCGTAAAAAGCAATATGTCGAGTCCTGAGAAAAAAGTCTTTCAAAAAAGGCATGAGGAAATGGGAAGCTACAAAAATAGACGTAAAGCTGGGTGAAAAGCTATTAGCTGTTAGCGATTAGCTTGATGACTGGCTGCAATTTCGAAAAAGCTAACCGTGCGACGGCCGCAGCTAACAGCTTCTAAACCCCAACCCAATGAGCCAGGCGGTTTACTGTACCAATGTTACGTTCATATTGCCGGTACGTATTCTTTTGAGGACAAAACCTCTTTTCAATTCCAATGCGTGAAAGGCGGTGTCGTCCCATTTGAAATTCACAGGAATCCATTGACCATCAACAGCTTGCAAGTGAATACCCGTTGTAGCCGGCAAAGGTCACGGGAGTTTGAACGCCATGATAAACCCGGAAGGATTTTCCTTCGTACCCCCGACGGATAATGCAACATATTGCTTGCCGCCGCTCATATAGGTGCATGCGGTGGCATTGGCGATCCCTGGAAGTTCCGTTTTCCAGAGCAGTTTGCCCGTTTTCTTATCGAATGCACGGAGATTTTTGTCGTTGGTGCCGCTGATGAAAACGAGTCCGCCAGCTGTGACGATCGGTCCGGCAGAACCTTCCTGTCCTGTTTCCGGGCCATTTTTTTGCTGCCTTTTTTCATCATTGCCCAGCGGTACCTGCCATTCGTATTCCCCTGTGTTGAGGTTAACAGCGCTTAATGTTCCCCAGGGTGGCGTGAGGGCAGGATTGCCATTTGGGTCACGGAAGTGGCCGTAAGCGGTGAGATTCAGGTATTTGTCTGCGCCAGGTTTGGTTTTGCCTGTTTCAAATTTGGTCACAGCACTGGTACTATGCTGCTCTCTTTCGTACAAAAATGCAATAATCGCTTTGTCTTTTCCTTTGACAACGCTGGCAAAAGCAGGCATTTTCCCTGCTCCTTTTTTGATTTTATCCAATGCGGCTTCCCTCGTCAACCGGTTCCGTAAGCCAATCAATGAAGGGTAAGTCGGTTCATCCCCATTTTTGTCTTTCCCGTGACAAGCCACGCAATATGTCATGTAAAGAGACTTTCCTTGTTGAAAAACAGACATATTCTTCGATGCCTCTTCCAAATCAACCTTTTTCATGGATTCGATTTCGGGGGAGTCATTGGATTTAACAAACAATACGCTCGATGTTGGGTCAATCGCTGCTCCTCCCCATTCTGCACCGCCGCGGGAGCCAGGCAGCATTAAAGTCCCTTTCAGATCGGGAGGAGTAAAAAGGCCTTCATACCGCATGGAGCGGTATTTTTTCACGATAGAATCATGACCAGCATTGGTATAATGCGTTAAATCCGACTCTGTCATGAACTGTCTTGCGAAAGGTTTCGGTTTCAGCGGAAATGGCTGGGTGGGCCAGGCTTCTTCGCCGGGAATGTTGGATGCAGGTACTTTGCGTTCTTCAATCGGGAAAAGTGGTTCTCCGGTTTCACGGTTAAAAACAAAAATGAAACCGTGTTTGCTTACCTGCGCCACGGCATCCACTTTTTGGGTCCGACCGTCGGGACCGTCTTTTTTAACGGTTACCAGGTTTGGAGGGCAGGGGAGGTCGTAATCCCAAAGGTCGTGGTGGACGGTCTGAAAATGCCAGCCATATTTTCCGGTTGCGGCATCCAATGCGACCACGCTGTTTCCGTACAGATTTTTGCCTTTACGGTCGGCGCCATAATAATCATAGGTAGGTGAGCCGGTTGCCAAAAAGACCATTCCTCGTTTCGTATCTACGCTCATGCCACCCCAATCATTGGCGCCGCCCGCATATTTGTAAGCATCTTTTGGCCAGGTTTCATAACCCGGTTCGCCTGGCAATGGAATAGTATGGAATGTCCAGACGAGCTTGCCGGTTTTGCAATGATAGGCCCGGATGTAACCAGGCTGCGCGCCATATAACTCGGACACTTCCGCGCCCATGATCAACAAGTCTTTGAAAATAATACCAGGGGAAGTGGGAATGACAGAAATGGTTTTGGGATCGTCCCTTAACCCGACATTCATGCTTACTTTGCCATTTTTGCCAAAATCCAGAATCGGTTTTCCGCTTTTGATATCCAACGCAAAAAGGTTATCCCCGCCCGTTACCAAAATCCTTTTTTCATTACCGCCTTCACTTTCCCAATAAGTTACTCCGCGACTTACGCCGCCACCTTCCGCACCCGCAAACGGATCAAAAGACCAGATTTGCTCACCCGTTGATGCATTCACTGCATAAACCCAATGCTTCGCGGAAGTCGCGTACATGACGCCGTCGACAATGACCGGATTACATTCCGCGCTGCCTGGACGTGCGCCGTCTTTCATGTCTTTTAAAGCAAAAGTCCAGGCTGGCTGAAGTCGGGTAACATTGGCGGTATTGATCTGATCCAAAGGAGAATAGCTGGTGCTGTGGGAGTCTGCTTTGTAAACGCTCCACGTCCGGCCTTCTTCCTTGCTGGTTTGATAAGCAACCAAAAGAATAAAAGCGAAAAAGGAGATCAGGAGCCCGGAATGCTGATTGAGGAGGTGGAATTGAGGTTTTTTCATGCAAAAGGTATAAGTCAGGTAACGTTTCATTTTACTACCTATCGCTTTTTGCGTATCAAATTTGGAGCGCAGGCAACGTTTTGAAAAATGTTTAGAGTAGATTGTGTTTGAATGCGCCAGGTAAGGCATAGTCATTTTTTAATTAATCAAGACAAAATGAAAAATTTCTCTTTCAGATCCATGTTTGCTGTGTTAATTCTTACGGGTACAAGCGTTTATGCGCAGCAAGAGGCGATTGACACGGCAGTTTTCGGCGCCATACGCCGTGCTGAGCTCAAAAGCTCACAAATTCCTCAATTGGCTCATTACCTTACCGATGTGTCGGGTCCACGGCTCACTAATTCTGCTGGTTTCAAACGGGCCAGCAACTGGGCGGTGGCAACCATGAAAAAGTGGGGACTGGAAAATGTGGCGCTCGAACCATGGGGTGAGTTTGGCAAACAATGGGAGCCGGAAGAATTCAGCATTGCAATCACTGCACCTTATCCGCAATCTGTCATTGCTTATCCGACTCCATGGACTGTGGGAACCAAAGGATTGAAAAAGGCAAAAGTGGTTGTGCTTTCGTCCGTTCAATTAAGGGATAGCGCCTACGTCACGAAACATTTGAATGAATTCAAAGGCAAGATTATCCTGGTTGCAAACAGTGAGCCGAGTGGGGAACCTGTGGAGGAAGCATCCGTTGAACGCTTTTCGGATAGTACGCTCGCCAATATGAAGGACCAGTACCATGTTACCCGGCCCATGATCGAATTTTATATGAAATATCATAAAGCCATGGATAGGATTGCCCAAATGCTCAAAAAATCGGGGGCGATCGCAGTCATCCATTCAGAAGAGGGACATACAAACGGGCCGGTCCTTGTACAAGCCAATGGGGGTCAGAAATTGGATGCGCCCGAAACATTACCACAGGTTTCTATGGCATTTGACGACGGACAAAAAATTGCGAGACTGATAAAGTCCGGTCATGAAGTGGAAATATCGCTGAATATAAAAAGCAAATTTTCAACAGAAGATACCAAAGGTTATAATGTTGTTGCTGAAATTCCCGGCTCGGATCCTACGCTCAAATCAGAGTTGGTCATGCTGGGCGGGCACCTTGATTCCTGGCAGTCGTCCGAGGGCGCTACTGATAATGCTGCGGGTTGTGTGGTCATGATGGAAGTGGTCCGTTTGCTGGATTCTTTGAATATCAAGCCAAAAAGAACTGTGCGTATTGCGCTTTGGAGCGGCGAGGAGCAGGGGGTTTTTGGTTCCTATAATTATGTTAAAAATCATTTTATGAATGCGGATGGCACGCCAAAACCGGAGAATGGGAAGGTATCTGCTTACTTTAATCTGGATAATGGCACTGGAAAGATCAGGGGTATTTTTAGTCAAAATAATACTGCGATCAAGCCAATTTTTGAACAATGGTTTACGCCGTTCCATGATCTGGGTGCAAAAACGGTCACGACAAAAAACACGGGATCAACCGACCACATTTCCTTCGACTGGGCAGGAATTCCAGGTTTTCAGTTTATCCAGGACCCGATGGATTATGAAGCCAGGACGCATCATACGAATCTCGACGATTACGATCACTTGCAGATCGATGACTTGAAACAGGCTGCGATCATTGTTGCATCATTTGTTTACCAGGCCAGTGTTCGTCCCGAGCTGCTGCCAAGAAAAGCGCCGGTAAAAGAGACATTTGTTTTCGAAGGTTTTTGAGCAGAAAAAAATTTATTGACATGATCAGAACTGGCTTATCCCTAACCCTTTTCCTATGCATCTTACAGGCGAAAGCCCAAAATGCAATTGATATTAACTTCGAAAAGTTCACACTGGATAATGGCCTGACGGTCGTCTTTCACATCGACCGTTCGGATCCGGTTGTGGCCGTCGCATTGACGACCCATGTTGGTTCTTCACGGGAAAAGGTTAAAAGGACAGGATTTGCACATATGTTTGAGCATTTGCTGTTTCTGGAATCTGAAAATCTAGGAAAAGGGGGTTTAGATAGGCTGAGCTCGCGGATTGGAGGCAGCGGTGCCAATGGATTTACAAACCGGGACATTACCACTTATCACCAGACTGTCCCGAATGACGCTTTGGAAAAAATGCTTTGGGCTGAGGCGGATAAGCTTGGGTATTTTATCAACACGGTAAGTGATCCTGTTTTAGCCAAGGAAAAACAGGTTGTGAAAAATGAAAAGCGGCAATCGTACGATAATCGCGCGTATGGCTTTAATTTTCAAGTTATTGACATGAATCTTTATCCTGAGAACCATCCTTACAACTGGGAGGTGATCGGTTCGCTGGAAGATTTGCAAAATGCAACCTTGCAAGATGTGAAGGATTTTTACAACCGCTGGTATGTACCTAATAATGTTACGCTGGTGGTAGCGGGGGACTTTGATCCGGCGCAGGCGAAAACCTGGGTTCAAAAGTATTTTGGAGAGATTAAAAAAGGGGAGGCGATCCCGGAAGTTAAAAAAATGCCGGTTTCCCTTTCGAGTACAAAGAGACTGTTTTATGAAGATAATTTCGCCCAGTCCCCCCAGCTAAGCCTCGTTTGGCCCACTGCTCCCAATTATGCAGCAGACTCCTATCCGCTCGAAGTTTTAGGGAAATATCTGACGGAAGGGAAAAAGGCTCCATTCTATAAAATATTAGTGGAAGAGAAAAAGCTGACGGATCAGGTGCAGGCATATAATTACAATTCAGAACTGGCGGGGCAGATGATTTTTGAAGTAAGGGCTTATGAAAATGTGAGCTTGGACAGTGTCAATGCCGCGATGAATACTGCTTTTACCAAATTTGAAAAAGAGGGAATTTCGGAAAGTGACCTGAACCGGATCAAAGCGTTGGTTGAAGTTGATTATTATAATGGAATATCCAATGTGCTGGGTAAGGCGTTCCTGCTGGCTCAGTATCAGATCTTTACAGGAGATCCTGGATTTGTCAAAAAGGATATCAGTAACATTTTGGGCGTGAGCGCCGCAGATGTGATGCGGGTTTATAGTCAGTATATCAAAGGGAAAAACTTTATAGCCACCAGTTTTGTGCCAAAGGGACAGTCCAAACTAATGCTGACGGGTTCGACACCCGCCGTGATCGAAGAAGAGAAAATCGTGGAAGGAGCGGAGAAGGCAGTGGATGCTTCCATTAAGGCCACTTACACAAAAAGTCCGTCCTCATTTGACCGCACTGTGGAGCCTCCATACGGTAAAAGTCCGCAAGTAACTGTGCCGAAAATCTGGGACGCCAAGCTGGATAAAGGATTAAGGGTTTTTGGGATAGAGGACAAAGAGATTCCATTGGTACAGGCGCAGTTAAGTATTAAGGGCGGGCAATTATTGGATAGTAAAGAAAAAACAGGTGTTGCGAACTTGCTGGCTGAAATGCTTACAAAAGGTACCAAGACCAAAACGGCCGAGCAGCTTGAAGAAGCGATGATGAACCTCGGGACATCTATTACCGTGAAAATAGCGCCAGAAGAGATGAACATTGGATTCAGCGCGTTGGCCCGAAACTATCAGGCGGTGATGGACCTAGTGAAGGAAATAATCCTAATGCCCAGGTGGGAGGAAAAAGAGCTGGAACTGGCCAGGGCTGCGGTTTTAAACCACATCAAACAAGAAAAGGCCGATCCCAATGCAATTGGAGACAATGCATTCACTAAGATCCTTTATGGTCCTGAAAACATTCTTTCGCAGAACATTTTGGGTACGGAAGAATCTTTGAAATCCATTACAATGGCCGACCTTCAAAAATATTATGAAGCCTATTTATCTCCTTCCGTAGGCACATTTCATATTGTAGGGGATATTTCAAAAGAGCAGGCTGTGAAAGCAGTGGAGAAACTGAATACAGATTGGAAGGAGAAGAAAGTAACATTACCTATGTTACCAGCCCTGACGAAGCTTACGAAGCCGACTTTGTATTTCTCCAATGTGCCAGGTGCGAAGCAGTCCGTACTATTTTTTGGTTATCCGGCTGTGAAAGCAACCGATCTGGACTATTATCCTTTGCAGGTGATGAACTACATTCTGGGCGGCGGCGGCTTTGCGTCCAGGTTTACCCAGCAATTGCGTGAGGGCAAGGGTTATACCTACGGAATACAGTCTGGCTTTAAAGCCTCCGCTACTTCCGGGTACTTTTTGGTGCTAAGCGGTGTGCGGAGCAATGTAACCTATGAGTCGGCCGCGCTCGTGAAAGATATTCTGCAAAACTATGGCAACACATTCACCGAGCAGGACCTTGAAATAACCCAAAGTTTTCTCTCGAAAAGCAGCGCGAGGGAATTCGAAACCCGAAATGCAAAATTGGGTATGCTCAAAAATATCAGCACTTACAACTGGCCGTATGATTACGCAAAACAGCGACAAGAGATTGTAAAGACAATGACGCTTGCCAGGATCAAGGAATTGGCCGGGAAATACATCACCCCCGACAAAATGAATTATGTGATCGTCGGCGACGCTGAATCACAATTAAAGAAATTGAGCGGACTGGGGATTGGGGAGGCTGTGATAATCAACTGATTGGTATATAAATCGTTACAACTAACTATTGAGCCTGCACCGCAACTTCATTTACTTTGAGAGTCGGCTTCATAACGTCGCCGACGTCTCACTTATAAATGTTGAAAATCATGAAATTCCGAGGCGGAGGTTTTATTAGTTATGCGCTTATTTTGTGCATTTTTCCTTTGATTAATGGCTGTGGCGGCAACATGGAAGGCGATATACAGTGTGATGTCCTGGTTACCGAAATAGATATAGCAAAGGAAAAATACTTCGCCGACAAAAATGCAGGCAATTGTCAAAAGGTCGTGGAAGCCTATGATAAATATATAAAAAACGACTGCGAGGATAAGGGTTCTTATGTGAACTCGCGGGATTCCTTCAAAGACGATAACTGCAAGTAATGTATCTATTGGAATCAGGCCTTTCTAGTGCCAACCCTTTCAAGATAATGTTCGCCCAGGGGTGAAAGGGTATAGCCGGGTTCGTGGCTGATGGTGAGGCCGAGATTTTTCAGTTTACGGACGTTGAGTTTGAGCCATTCTTTTTCTTTTTTAGCTTTCACGGCCAGATCAGCCGCGCGTAGTTTAGGATTTTCCTGGATGGCGCGGAGGACTTTTATGGTCCAATTACCCAATTTGCTTGCCTGGTCCAGTCGGGTGAGTTTTTCTTTTAATGCTTCAAATTCTTCATCCGGCATCGTAGGTTGCTCCCGAAGATCAATCCTCGGATCTTCGCTGAAATACTTGACATCCATTTTATAAATACTGCCTTCGGTAAATTTGTCTAGGGCAGCAAGCAACGATTTTGAATCCCGAAAACCTGCCTGAATGGCATCCTGCTCCGATATATCATTTCGATTGCATTCAGAAAGGGCAGAGATTTCGACCAGACCAATGCCCGTCTGTACCCTGCTTCCGTTTTTCACAGCCAGCTTTTTCCATTTGCGAAAAGCCAGGGTGATTTTCCCGGACTTGATCTCCCCCAAATGCTTCATCGTAAAGAGCATATCTATAGAGCTTTATTGTTATTAATTTCCCGAAGTTAGCCAGTCCGGCGATATAAAAGCACATTCCGCTAGGTGCCTCTCCCTGGCAGGGTTTCTGAGCTATGTATTTTTAGTAGGGAAGGTCGAAAGGATCAGCTAATTTAGGCAAAAGCTGAATGGCAGGATTTGAAATAATCTGACCTTCTGAATAAACCAACCGCAATGAATACGCAAAAACTGAAAGAGGACGCGCTGCATTATCACGCAAAAGGGCGTCCGGGAAAAATAGAAGTAAGACCAACCAAAGAAACATCAAACCAGCGTGACCTCTCGCTGGCCTATTCACCCGGAGTCGCGGAGCCTTGTCTGGAAATTGGCCGGATACCTGATACCGTTTACGATTATACGACGAAGGGGAATCTCGTCGCGGTGATCACCAACGGAACGGCTGTGCTTGGCCTGGGTGACATTGGCCCCGAGGCTTCCAAGCCGGTAATGGAAGGTAAATGTCTCCTATTCAAAATTTATGCCGATATCGATGCATTCGACATCGAGCTGGACACTAAAAATATAGACGAGTTTGTGCGCACCGTTCGGATCCTGCAACCGACTTTCGGGGCAATTAATCTGGAAGACATTGCGGCCCCGGCTTGCTTTGAAATCGAAGAACGGCTTCGGAAAGAAATGTCCATACCGGTCATGCACGACGACCAGCACGGTACAGCGATTTGCAGCGCAGCGGCATTGCTCAATGCTTTGGATATCTCCGGAAAGGACATTACCACGATTAAATTGGTGGTAAATGGCGCAGGTGCCGCCGCCATCGCCTGCATTGACTTATATGTGGCGCTTGGTGTCTGCAAAGAGAACATTACTGTTTTTGACAAAGACGGTTTGCTCCATTCTGAGCGGGTTAACCTGGTTCCAAATCAATATAAGTATGTAAAGGATCAATTACCATTGGATTGGAAACTTGCGGACGCGCTGGCAGGAGCGGATGTATTTCTGGGTTTGTCTGTGGGGAATGTGGTGAGCAAAGAAATGGTGAAATCGATGGCCGCTGATTGCATTGTGTTTGCTATGGCCAATCCAAATCCTGAAATCTCTTTCGAAGATGCGGTGGAAGTGCGTCCGGATATCATTATGGCGACGGGCCGCTCCGACTATCCGAATCAGGTCAATAATGTATTAGGCTTTCCCTACATTTTTCGGGGCGCGTTGGATGTGCGGGCGACGACGATCAATGAAGCCATGAAGCTGGCTGCGGTAAAAGCATTGGCGGGTTTGGCTAAAAAGACAGTACCTGAAATTGTGAATATGACTTATGGAGAAACCAATCTTACATTTGGAAGACGTTATATCCTGCCAAAACCAACCGATCCGCGTTTGTTAACCACCGTCGCACCTGCCGTCGCAAAGGCAGCGATGGAAAGCGGTGTAGCCCGTACTTCGATTACCGATTGGCAAGCCTATAACCATAAACTCACGAGTAGGATCGGATTGGATAACTCATTGATCCGGGGCATTATCAACCAGGCAAAACAAAACCCAAAAAGGGTAGTATTTACCGACGGAGAAAATCTGACGGTGCTCCGTGCAGTTCAGGAAGTACTTGAACAGGGAATTGCCATTCCGATCTTATTGGGCAACGCCATTAAAATCAACCGCATTATCCGCGAACATAAGCTGGTGATTGAGAAAGTAACGATTATCGATCCGCGATCTAGCAGGCAGGCGAAAAATGTGGATGATTATGCGTCCATACTTTACAAAAAACGGGAGCGCAAGGGCATGACCTTTTCGGACGCAAAGGGACTGATCCTGCATCGCAATTATTTTGGTGCCGTCATGGTGGAAGTTGGGAAGGCCGATGTGCTGATTTCCGGCCTGACGCGCAATTACCCCCAGACGCTTCGCCCTGCACTTCAGGTGATTGGAAGACAGGCGGGTATTAATAAGATCATGGGAATGTATATCCTGATGAGCCGTTTCGGGCCGATTTTCCTGGCAGATACCACCGTTAATATTAGTCCGACAGCCGAAGAACTGGTTGAGATTGCGGAAATCACGGCGAAGGAGGTTAAGAAATTGAATGTGGAGCCAAAGATCGCTTTTCTGTCCTATTCAACATTCGGAAGTGCCGAAGGCGAGGATGCGCTCAAAATGCAGAAGGCGGTGAAAATTTTGCGCGAGAAACGTCCTGATCTGATTGTCGACGGTGAAATGCAAGCGCATTTGCCTTTTAATTTGAACTTGCTGCAAGAATCCTATCCCTTTTCGCCACTGGGTAAAACGGGCGCCAATACCTTGATATTCCCGAACTTATCTTCCTCAAACATTGCTTATAACCTGCTCAAAGAAATCGCGCAAATCGAGAAGATCGGGCCTGTGTTAATGGGTCTTAAGAAGCCGATCCACGTGCTGCAGCTAGGCAGTACCGTCAGGGAAATTTTTAATATGGTGGCTGTGGCGGTTGTGGATATGTAAAAAAATGAGCGTTTGACCAGCGATTTATCCCGCAATTCCCGAAAGATTTTGAAACAGTCCGGAAGTCTGTTTTTGGTACTGACCAGGCGAAATGCCGGCAAATTCCTTGAAACTTCTGATGAAATGCGATTGATCGGCATAGCCATTCTCAAAGGCGACATCGGATAATTTGGAATAAGATTTATCCTCAATGTTGGCGAGCGTTCCCTGAAACTGGCATATCCTCAGGAAAAGTTTGGGTGACATACCCACCTGCTGCTGGAATTTGCGCTCGAAATTCCTGGGAGAAACAGGTAATACGCTTAAAATGGATTTCAATGTCACATTGCCATTGGATCCAATAAACTGACGCAACGCGTATCCAATGGCCTGGTCGGCCAGCGAGCTGTTTCTTTTGATCTTGGCAAACAGATATTTACAGATGATATCAATCTGCTGGTCGGTCGAATCAGCATTCAGTAACTTTTCGGAGATATCTTGCTCGCAACCGTTTGATATTTGGGTGGGGTTGATGCAGGAATTGGTAAGTTCGTTTGCATTGAGCCCGAAAACGGATTTCAAGGCATCTGGATAGAAGTAAACTCCGATCGTCCTGAATTTTCCGGATAGTTTCACTTCATAACAGCTGGTAGCCTGCCCATAGAGGAATAGCGGAGGAAGCTTTTTGCCTTCTTTATGAAAAGCCCCTGAATCATTGTGCTGAAATATCAGACCCGGACTTCCATCGGCCGCCAGGCGAAAGGAATGATAAGAGCTCGCCGTTTCATCGCAGTCAAACACCCAAAAGGATTTGACATAATCCTCTAAATAGTCTGGCGGCTGAATTTCGCGGTAGTTCATTTTCTTATTCTATGGCTAATAGTCAATTTGCATTCTGAAACGCAATTTTCAAATTTTTTTGTGCAAAAAATAGAATGAATCCGCCAAAAGCCATGCTCCGAAAGAGATATCTGTCGTTTTTCTTCTATTTTCCAATCCGCACCGTGCTGATTTTTGTGGAAAGCATTTGGGATTTTAAAAAAGAAAAACATGGTAACCAAAACAATCATTCTTCTGATAACGGCCGTCAGCACTTCATTAATTGGCGGACTGCTTTACGCTTATTCCGTTTCGGTATCGCCTGGTTTGGGCAGATTAACTGATCTTGCCTATTTGTCGGCTATGCAAGCCATTAACAAAGCCATTCTGAATCCGCTGTTTTTTGCAAGTTTTATTGGGACTGCTGTTTTGTTGCCTGTCAGTACTTACCTGCATTACAATAATAGCGGCCCTTCACCGCGCTTTTACTTTTTGCTTGCCGCGTCCGTCATTTACCTGATTGGAGTATTAGGCGTGACAATAGGAGGTAATGTTCCGCTAAATGAATGGCTCGCTAAAATTAACCTGTCTTCACTCGATTCGGCAGAAGCCGCAAAGGCGCGCCTCCGTTTTGAGGGCCCTTGGAACAGACTGCATTCCATAAGGACGTTTTCAGCATTCTTGGCAGTTGTACTGACGATCTGTGCTTGTTTAATGCAACCTGCTATTGAGAAATAAATACATTTTTGTTTCGGGCCTGAATTCATTGCCGATCTTTCTGTTTCCACCCGGGTCTTTATCTGACGGGAACAAGCCAAAGGGTATTTATCATAAAGCGATATTGCAGAATGAAGAACGATATATTAAATATTTAAACGCGGGTAAAAAGGCGTGGGTGACAGGTTTTAAACTAGAAATCAATGTTTAAAAACCAAATACTCATGAGGAAAATCAATTTAACAATCTGTGCGTTCTTTCTCTTTTCCGGCTTCTTGCTTCAAGCCCAAAGCCCGATCAAAGTGATGATCCTGGACGGGGAAACAAATCCATATCACCGCTGGGACCTGGGAACACCTATCTTAAAAATGCTTTTGGAGGAATCCAAGAAATTTGAAGTAACTGTCGTCAGCGCACCCGGAAAAGACGGAGATTTTAGCAGCTTCATGCCCAAATTTTCGGACTACAAGGCAATTGTTCTGAACTACGATGTGCCAGATGAACGCTGGCCGGACGCAATTAAAAAATCATTTGAACAATATGTGGCAAATGGCGGTGGATTGGTAATCATTCATGCCGCCAATAACTCGTTTCCGGGATGGGCTGAGTATAACAAGATGATAGGTATAGGCGGCTGGCGTAACCGGACCGAGAAAGATGGTGCGTATTGGTATTATGTGGATGGAAAATTGGTGGAAGACAAAAAACCGGGAAGCGCAGGAAGCCATGGGGCCAAGCTGCCATTCCAAATGAAAGTGGTGAACGACCATCCGATCACCAGGGGCCTGCCGCCCGTTTGGGCACATCAAAATGACGAATTATATGCGCAATTACGCGGCCCTGGCGAAAATATGGCAGTACTGGCGACCGCGCGCTCGGAAAAAGACAATAAGGGAACCGGATACGACGAGCCGCAGGTAATGGTATTGAATTATAAAAAAGGAAAGGTTTTTCATCATGCTACCGGCCATGATCCTGTCGGCATGAGTTCAGTGGATTATGGTGTATTACTTACCCGCGGTACGGAATGGGTGGCGACTGGAAAGGTGACGCAAAAAATACCCGCCAATTTCCCAACTGCAACGACAGTATCTTATCGTGTGGATATTGCTGCGATGAACCCGGCTCCTGCTCCGCCGAAACCTGCGGCGGCAGCGGTTAGGTAATTAGCAAACGAAATCCAATGACGCTTGTCAATCAATTGATCAATCTGGTCTGGACCATTCTTGCCTTTCTGGTCTTTGTTTTATATTGGTATGCCAACCCAAATCTGATTTGGCTGATCGCCTTTTTATTGATCAGCACTGCGGGTTCGATGATTCCTTTGCGCTGGTACCAGTTAAGCACTGTAAGCAAATTTTATGAACGGCTTGGCGTCCGCCTGGTCAGAAAGTTTGTCCAGGACGGCGATTTTATCAACACTGCGATCCGAAAAAAAAGCAATACGCACAGAGTTATCAAGGATCGGCGCAATTACGGATCGTTCTTGCAGACAGTGAATATGTACGAGCGCTATCATATTCATTGTCTTATCTTTTTTCTGCTCAGCACTGCCCATGCGGCCTATCATCAACATTACCCGACGGCGTTTCTGATGCTGGTGAGCAATGTCATTTACAACCTGTGCCCCATCCTTTTGCAACAATATAATCGCCTGAGGATTGCAAAGATCGCCGGAAGGCCTTATGTGCCATAATGCTATGACGGTAAATTAAAAATAACCCAAAACGGTGTAATAGCGCTCTGGAATTTACCTTTAAATAATCGAATAACTTCCCAGGGAAATCGAAACTAAACATCGAGGAATTCTTAATTACATTGACCGGGATAAATAATAACCCCTTCGACATGGTCTATTTTTTTAAGAACCACATTTTCACTCCGGATTTTTCGGCAAGTTTAGTTTCCGGCTTTATTACTTCTTTTGTATTCTTATTTATATTGCTTTTTCTCTTTCGGCCACATATTAAGATAGGCCCCTCAATCGCGCTGCACGTAGATGATCTTGATCCGACCCTGAGACTTTGTTGTGCATTCAAGATCGTCAACAAATCATTTTTTGGAGCATATGATCTCAAAGTAGAAGTTTGTCAAAAGTTAGTTTCTTTTGGACCTAACGGAGCAACTAATTACCGCACTGTGCCGCTGCCGTTGTTGAGGGACCATTATCCGCATGTCGCTCCTTTTAAGGTCGTTTTTTCCAGCAATGCCAGTACAGATTTTGCATTGTGGTTTATTACTTATAGTGATCTAAAAGGAATTTTAACAACGACGCCTCATACTAAAATCGAAATACGCGTTACATGCCGGCACGCATTAACAGGGCTTGGAAATGTCTGGACGAGAGAATACACAAAGACCGATATTACTTTGGGTACGTTCAAATCTGGCAACACTTTTGAGATTGTGTAGAATTCTCAGAATTAAGTGTTAATTTTAGCACATTCTATACATAGACAGCGTTGGATATGAAAGCACAAGACATTATTGTTCGATAACATTAGAAGGAAAAGAGGGCCGGATGAAAATTCGGCCCTCTTTTTTATGCCCTAGGGCGAATTTATTCCCCGACCGATCTTTCAGTTTAAAACCATCGACGGCCTGATACCTGAATATTTAAGGTTGTCGATGGTGATTCCGGAAACAGATTTAACGTACAATTTCGTCATAGCGTAGTCGGGGAAGAAGATGTCGGTCATGACGGTAAGTCCCGCATCGGCGAAGAGCTCGACTGATGCTGCATCCGCGATCAAAGTGAGGGAAATGGTTGTGCTTTTTGCAAGCCTGGGCGCTGTATGCTTTTCGCCGAAGCCTTTTTCAAAATCTGTTTTTCCGGATTTGGAACGGTCGATGTAATATTGGTTTGCTGCTTTGTCGTAGCCAATTACCAGCTCGTTCCCAGATTGATTTGCCAGCACAATTGCGAAATCAGCATTATTTTTTGTATCAAAATCCAGCCGGAAAAGACCCGTAGCATTTTTGGCTTTTTCTGTAAGATCTACCTGGCCTTTTACCTGCATACTTTTTTGAGAAAAACCGGGCGTGCTCAATGCGTCCAGCTCTTTGACTGGGACAGAAATGAGGTATATCTCTTTGTCGACCGATTTCAAGCCAAGGTCGCGGGCGATGGTGTTCGCACTGCGCCACGGATCGGTAGGGACTTGATTGGCATATTGCCAGTTGCTCATCCAACCCAAGAGAACATGGCGGTCGCCCGTATTGCCAAATGTTACTGCCGCATAATTATCCGCACCGAAATCTAGCCACTTGGTTTCCTTGGAATAGGCTTTAAAATCTTTTCCGTCAAAATCACCGAGAAAATATTGACCTGCCGAGCCCTTATTTGGCCCGCCGGGATTGATGTTCACGATCAAAACCCAAACCTGTTTTCCATTGTGCATAATCGGAAACAAATCAGGGCATTCCCAGACGCCACCATGCGCACCTGCATCTGCACCAAATTCGCTTTCCCGCGTCCAGGTTTTCAGGTTTGGCGATGAGTAAAACGTGATCCTGTCCTTGGTGGCCAATGTCATGATCCATTTTTTCTGAGGAGCATACCAGCTCACTTTCGGATCACGGAAATCGGTGATGCCAGGATTGGGCAATACCGGGTTACCGCTGTATTTAGTCCAGCTTTTTCCATCGTCAAGGCTGTATGCAATGCTCTGATACTCATGCTTTCCGGTCTTTTGTTTTTCGAGAATGGGATTATGATGTGTGAAAATAGCGACCAGTGGCGCCTTCCCATCTTTTCCGAAACCGGAGGTGTTTTGAACATCTACCACCGCACTTCCCGAGAAAATGTAACCCAGCGAGTCTGGATAGAGGGCAATCGGCTCTTCTTTCCAGGACACCATATCCTTGCTCGTTGCATGGCCCCAATGCATGGGTCCCCAGATTTTATCATCAGGATAATATTGGAAAAACAAATGGTAAACCCCATTGTTATAAACCATCCCATTGGGATCGTTCATCCAATTTGCCTTTGGCGAAAAATGGAATTGGGGGCGGTATTTTTCTTTTATTTCCTGCGCTTCTACGGTGAGCACAGCGATAAGCAGGAAAACAGCAAGTAAGATTTTATGCATGGTTAGGATTTGTTAGGTCAGTTTGAATGTTGAGGCCTGGTTTGGGAATGCTATTTACAAGAAATAATCAGTTTTTATTTTTGATCATAACTAATTTGTTTCAACAATTCCATTGGATTAACTCCCGTTTATTAAGTAATTTGCATAGAACAAATTATAGAATAAATGTGATGATGGCTTGTTAAACTTTGGCTATTTTTGAAAAAACAACATTTATATTTTTTGTTTGATCTAATCAACAACTTGAATTAAAGGTAGTTAATGAGGGAATTTTCGGATGAGCGGGTGCTTTTGGATCGCTGTGCGAGCGGGGACAGGGGAGCTTATACGGCGTTATACAAGTCGTACATTTCCGGGCTGCTGAAATACATTTATTTATTTACTAAAAGCCACGACCTTAGCGAGGAAATCGTTCAGGATGCATTTGTGAAAATTTGGGATCATAGGGATGGATTGAAGGATGTACAGTTATTTGAACCTTATCTGTTCAAAACGGCCAAAAACCTGTTACTAGACCATTTAAGAAAAGAAAAAATCCAGCAGAAGTATCATTCACTCACATCCCCATTTTCAGAAGAAAGCGAGGATTATGCAGATAGCGAGGTCATTTACGGACAATGCTACCAGCTTGCGGAAAACGCTATCAACATGTTGCCCGAAAAGCGGAAGCAGATCTTTGAACTCAAAATGAAAGAGGAATTTTCGTTGGATGAGATTGCAGCAAGACTTGGGATATCCAAATCGGTTGTTAAAAAGCAACTTTATGCGGCCAATAGTTTTGTGAGAGAATACCTTCGCAGGCATGGAGAAATTACAGCAAATCTGCTGATATTCATGTATTTAATCCTACCTATTCGATAAATTCAAAAAAAAGTAAAAATATTTTAATGCCGAGGGGTTCTTTTGGCACGCTCGTACGTCTTTCGCTATATGGAAGAAAACGACTACAAATCCTTTGACGGCAAATCCTTTGACTGCAAAGCATTCTTACAAAAGTACCTTCAAAACCGGCACTCTCCTGAAGAGCACGAGCTGTTCCTGAAATGGTTCCATACCATTTCGCCAGAGGAAGCAGACTTGGTCATAGAACAGTACGGCGGCATGGCAGACTTGCGGTCCATCCTGGAAATGCAAAATCAGAATGATGCGCTGATTAAAAATATAGAATCGAGGCTCGATCAGGCAGACATCCGTGAAATACCACAAGAAACACCTATTTTTACTTTATGGCCATATTTTCGGAGGTTTTCGGCGGCGGCCGTTTTTATTCTCATCGGACTGGGCAGTTATTATCTCTTCATCAAACAAAGTAGCCCAACGGTTACAGCCCCTCAGCCGGTTATAGCGACTGAGGGTGCACCCGGGGGTAACAGGGCCATGCTGACGCTGGCGGATGGTTCGAAGATCAATCTCAATGAGGCCGTCGATGGACAAATCGCCCTTCAGTCCAATATCCAGATATACAAAGTGACCGACGGCCAGCTGGTTTATTCAAAACCTGAAATGGATAAACCGACGAAAAACAATCCCGAAAATTACAATCAGATCACAACTCCTAAGGCAGGACAGTACCAGATCAACCTGTCGGATGGAACGAAAGTGTGGCTTAACTCGCTGTCATCCATTCGGTTCCCTGCAACATTTGACGCCAACGAACGGAAGGTAGAAATTACCGGGGAGGTTTACTTTGAAGTAGCCCGTTATCGTCTGAATAGCCGCAAAGTTCCTTTTATGGTTGTTTGTAACAACCAGGTTATTGAAGTTGTTGGTACGCATTTCAATGTTAATTCATATCGCGACGAAGCTGCGGTGAAGACTACCTTGCTGGAAGGCAGCGTGAAAGTGTATGCAGTTCGTAACAACTCCAAAAAGTTGGGTACGCCGGTCCGCCTGCATCCCGGAGAGCAATCTATTGTAAACCAAACGAATTCAAATGGTTCTTCGATTGCGGTTGAAAAAGTGGATACCGAAAGTGCCATTGCGTGGCAGAAAGGGTTTTTCAAGTTTCGAGACACAGATATCCGTGAGGTTATGCGGCAGCTTTCGCGTTGGTATGACCTGGATGTGGTTTACAAGGGGCCTTTGCCGCAAGACCAGTTTACCGGTTATGTGTCGAAAAAAGTGGCGATCTCGAATGTGCTGAACATTCTGGAAGAAGGCGGCGGGGTGAAATTTAATGTGAAGGAAAATCAGGTAGAAGTGATGGCGGCGGAGTAAGCAGCTTGATATACAATGAATAGCTAATTAAAATTTAACTAAAACGATATATGAACGACAGCTGAGCGATGTAATGCTGGTCGACTAAAAAAAACACTTCGGATTGGAGTCCGAAGTGGCAAAATCTACACTGAAATCTTTGGCCGGACTCAGTATAGCAGCAATTCAGGTTGACACAGTCAGGAATTTTTGAGAGACACTAAACCATGTACAATTAATCCTAAAAAATGTAAAAGTATGAATTATGCTTTACGAATTATGAAGCTCACTGCATTTCTCTCATTTTTGCTTATTACGCAGGTTTCAGCCGGCGTATATTCTCAAACCGTTAGGCTTAACGAGAATAACAGCGGTTTGGAAAAGATTTTTACGGAGATCAGAAAACAAACCGGCTATAACTTCCTATACAACAACAGGTTGTTAAGAAAAACGGTCCCTGTAAATATCAAGGTGAACGGTGAGGAGCTGAAATCGGTGCTAGACCGCGTTTTTGAAAATCAGCCTCTGAGCTATTCAATCATTGATAAAACCATTGTGGTTAAAAAACGCAAAACCAACGCGGAACAAACCGAAATGCCTGTGAATAAGCAGGAAACAATGCCGGAGCCTAGCTTTGGCAAGAATGATCTCGGCGCGCCCAATCTGCTGGCTAATAAGGTAACGGCCTATCAACTCCCGGTTGCGGACGTGACGGGTAAGGTTACGGATGATAGAGGGGAACCGTTGCCAGGTGTTAGTATCGTGATTAAAGGATTGTCCCAAGGAACGACAACCTCCGCTGACGGAAGGTTTTCACTCGCTGTTCCTGGTACCAGCTCTGTTCTGATTTTTTCTTTTGTAGGATATGTTTCAAGAGAAGTGATCGTGGGAACGCAAAGTGTTATTAATCTGACACTTGCAGTGGATACCAAAGCGTTGGAAGAAGTGGTTGTCGTTGGTTACGGTGAAATGAAACGCGCCGATCTGACGACTGCACAAACGTCTGTTTCGGCCAAAGACATTGGCAAAACTGTTAATACGACCATTGAGCAAGCCATACAGGGACGTGCGGCGGGTGTATATGTGACCCAAAACTCAGGGCAGCCGGGTGGTGGGATTTCGGTGAATATCCGTGGGGTTAACTCCATAAGCGGTAGTAATGAGCCTTTATATGTCGTTGATGGCGTTCAGATCCCGGGTCAATCGGTTTCTTTTGGCTCGCAAAGTTCTTCTAATCCGCTTGCAGGACTTAACCCTGCCGACATTGAGTCTATTGAAGTATTGCAGGGACCCTCGGCAACGGCCATTTATGGTTCCAGGGCTACCAATGGGGTTTTGATCGTAACTACAAAAAGAGGAAAATCGGGCGATACCAAAATTTCTTATGGCTACCAATACAGCCTGCAGACCGCGCCGCAATCGCTGAATGTGATGAACTTGCAGCAATACGCTCAAATGGTGGGCGAATACCATGCATTGGCAGGAGGGGAAACGCCTCAGGAATTTTTGGATCCTTCATTGCTAGGAAATGGTACCGACTGGCAAAAGGAATTGTTCAAAAGTGCACCGATGAATAAGCACCAGCTGAGTTTGAGTGGCGGTAATGATAAGACTACTTATTATCTGTCGGGCGAATATTTGAAACAGGATGGTGTCGCGTTGGGTTCAGGCTTTAACCGGTATGGATTCAGGTTAAACCTGGATAATAAACCTAGGAAATGGGCTTCTATTGGCGCTAACCTCAGTTTTAACCAAACCAATGATAACCTGACGACCAGCCAGGAAAACGTGATTGCAAGCGCATTGCAACTTACGCCGCAAGTACCTGTCCGAAATCTGGACGGAAGCTGGGGTGGAGGCGACGAAAACAATGGCGCGAACCAATTTGCACCAGTTAACCCAATCGCAATTGCCAACTTGACAACCAATAAACTGGTAAGAAGACAATTTTTGGGCGGTTTGAATTTGGGTATCGAAATTATGAAAGGTCTTAATTTGAGGTCATCATTCAATACCAATCTGGGTTTCTCAAATTCCACTTATTATATCCCTACTTACGCAATTGGCTGGGCGAGAAATGTAACAGCTTCGCTGACAAATGGAAACGGTGTAAACACTTATTATAACTGGAACCAGCTGCTTGAATACAACAAACAGTTTGGCAAGCACAGCATCAATGCAATGGTTAGCCATGAAGCGCAGGCATCGACTTATAAGAATGTGGGTGCCACACGTACCGGTTTCTTGACCAACGACATTCTGGATCTTGCTGCTGGTGATGCACTTACATCCAGTAATTCAGGCGGATCGGGTGAGTGGGCGATGGAGTCGTACCTGGGACGGCTTAATTATAATTATGCAGACCGATACATTGTGATGGCGACAGTGCGCCGTGACGGTTCAGCCAATTTTGGTAAAGAAAACAAATGGGGCTTTTTCCCGTCTGTTTCTGCGGCATGGCGGGTTTCTCAGGAGGCGTTCTTCAATGTACCTGCTGTCAGTGAATTGAAACTGCGTTTTGAAACAGGTGTAACTGGTAACCAGGGCGGTGGAGGCATATATTCTCCTTTGGGAACGGGCGCTACCCCCACAACAACAGGGTTTTTACCAACAAAATACAGTAATCCTGGTTTGAAATGGGAAGAAACTAAAACCGTCAACTTTGGTATTAATGTAGGCCTGCTTGAAAACAGGATTCAGTTTGAAGTGGATTATTATGTCAAAAATACTGATAACCTGTTGATGGAAAAGCCATTGCCCTGGTATATGGGAACAAATGGTACCGGTGCTGTGGGCTCGCCGACGGTCAATATTGGTGCGTTGCAAAACAAAGGGTTTGGTTTTACCATTAATACGATCAATATCAATCGTGGCGGTTTCAAATGGGAGAGCAGCCTGAACATTTCCAGCTTTAAAACCAAAATCAAATCCTTTTACTCCGAAAGTGCTTTTGTAGACCGTACTTCCTGGTGGTTACAGGATTGGACGCAGCGTTCGGAAGTGGGTAAGGCGCCTTGGTTATTCCGCGGCTATGTGGAAGAAGGCTTATTCCAGAGTGTTGCCGAGATTGACGGCAGCGCGGTGCCCGTGGATAACAATGGAAACCGGATGCCAACCAATGTCAATAACATCTGGGTAGGTGATGTGAAATTTAAGGACCTTAATGCCGACGGTAAAATCGATGAGCAAGATCTCACAAACATCGGTAACCCCTGGCCAAAAATGTTTGCAGGCTTTACCAACACCTTTTCTTACAAAGGTTTTGACCTGAGTTTGCTTTTCACAAGTACCTATGGCAACGACATTTACAACTATCTCGGCAAACTCAACACGAATGCGAGCAACATTAACCTGAGCCGTAACCTGTTGGAACATGCCATGGATTATGCCAAACCAACCACCAATGAAAGCGGTGAAGTGGTGCTTTCCAACCCCGGAACTGATGTAGCAAGAATTTCAAACGGTCCGAACGGGAATTTTACGCGGCATACCGATAAATGGGTGGAAGACGGCTCATTTATCCGGCTTAAAAACGTTTCGCTGAGCTACAACGTGCCAGCCGCATTCCTGACAAAACAAAAAATTGTACGGGGAGCGAGGTTGACAGTGGGTGCGCAGAATGTGCTCACGTTTACCAAATACACGGGATTTGACCCGGAGGTAGGCGCTTATGTATCAAGGGATTCCGGACCGACCAATCAGGCGATTGGCCTCGATTACGGCCGCTACCCGCTGACTCCTATTTATACTTTTAGCCTTGGCCTTGACTTTTAAAATCGATTCAGATGAAAAATCTTAAAAACATAATTTACGGAACAGGGCTATTTGCCTCACTATTCATTGTAAGTGGCTGCTCGGAAGATTTCCTGGAAAGGCCGCCCGTCGATTCCATCGTGGACGCTGGTTTTTACCAGACCGACGATCAGGTTTTGGCATCTACTGCATTGTTGTATAGCAAAGTATGGTTTGATTACAATGATAAGGCATCCTACAATTTGGGCGATTTTAGGGCAGGGACAGCATTTTCCGCTTATAATGATCGTGGTAATGTACTTTTCAACACTACTGGAAACACGCCTGAAAATGGTTCATCCTGGCGGTCGTTTTTTATCGTGGTCGGACAATCGAACCTTGCGATCAGCAACATTAACCAATATGCAGGGCCTGCTGTTTCTCCCACTATCAAAAAAATGGCGATTGCAGAGGCGCGGTTTATGCGGGCCGTGGCCTACCGGTCACTCGTGATGAACTGGGGTGCGGTGCCTATCATCGAAAATAATCTCGAATTGCTTTCAGATACCAGCGTTTCCCGCAATACCCCTGAAAGCGTTTGGAAATTCCTGACCAGCGAAATGCGCCAGGTAGCAGAAGACCTGCCTGCTACGCCTTTGCGTCCGGGACGGGTTACCAAATGGTCGGCGGAAGGAATGCTTGCCAGATTTTATCTCACACGTTCAGGTGTGGAAGCAGGTGGCGCGGGGCAGCGGAACCAGGTTTTTTTGGACAGCGCCAAATATTATTCCGAAAGGGTGATCGCCAATAGCGGGTTGTCACTGCTGAAAAACTATGGGGACTTGTTTTTATTCCCTTACGATAACAATTCGGAATCTTTGTTTTCATTGCAATGGGTATATTCTCCTGGTGCGTGGGGTACTCAAAATTCTACCCCGGCCTATCTGGCTTACAGTCCGGACATTGCAAATGGTGATGGCTGGGGTGGCGACAAAAGTGCTACCTGGTGGATGCTGAGCCAGTATGAAGGTATTAAGGCTACTGCCACGGGAATGCAGGGACGTACTGTTGATCAGCGGCTTAAAGCGACATTCATGTTGCCGGGCGCTTCTTATCCCGAAATTTCGCAGACGATTCCGGGCGGTGAGCAAAAGCTTGTATTTCCATTTACTGGCACAGATAACAACTTTATTGCCATCAAAAAGTACATAACTGGCAAAGCAAAAGACGTAGGCGGATTATCGGCACAACAGAATTATGGCAATGACACCTACATGATGCGTCTTTCGGAAATGTACCTGATTTATGCAGAGGCGGTTTTGGGAAACAATGCTTCCACTGCCGATCCTGTGGCTTTGAAATACTTCAACCTTGTACATATGCGTGCCGGACTACCCGTTTTTGCCGGACCGCTCACTTTTGACGTAATATTCAAGGAGCGTCTGGTTGAATTTGCAATGGAGGGAATGGCCTGGTACGATTTGGTAAGTCTGCATTATTACAATGCGGCCAAAGCCTATTCGATCCTGAATAGCCAGGACCGCGGCATATTCTTTACCGCGCCGGATCATTTTCCAAATCCAACATCCTGGACGTTTACCAAAACTTCCTGGGCAACCACCGAGCGGACGATTGATGCGAACAGCGGGAATTTTCTCTTGCCGATCCCTTCTGCGGAGTTAAGTCAGGCACCCAATCTGCAAAAAGCGCCTGTTGATTATTACAGCAAATAAATCCATTGATCTTAATCGATTTCAAGATGAAAAATACATATAGATCCGTACTGCTTTTTGCCTTGATGGCACTTGTGGCAGTGTTTCAGATATCTTGTTCGGAGGACGACCTGCCGAATGACGGCGAGCCCAAAATTACCTACATCCGGATCACCGATCCGGCTTCTTCCGATTCATTATTGGTAGGGGCATTTCAGAGTAACCTGATTGCCATTGTCGGTGAAAATCTGGGTGGTGCCAGTGAAATCTGGTTCAATGATCAGAAAGCCATTTTAACACCAACTTACATTACCAATAAGACAATTCTGGTTAGTGTGCCGGGTATGGTGCCAAAGGAAATCACCAATAAATTGAAAATTACATTTACAAATGGCAAAATACTGGAACACGACTTCGAGGTACAGATCAGCGAACCGGTTGTGGCCAACATGAACAGCGAATTTGTGGTCACGGCCAGTGTTGCTACTATCAACGGAAACTTCTTTTATGAGCCGCTCACCGTCACTTTTGCAGGTGGCGTAAAAGGAGAACTGGTTTCAGTGACTGATCAGATCGTGCAGGTGCGTGTGCCGGAAGGTGCGCTTCCAGGGCAGGTGACGGTGAAGACCAATTTTGGGGAAACAAAATCGGATTTCTGGTTTAGAGATAACCGCAACATTTTTTTAAGCAGCGACCCGTTCACGGGCTGGTGGAATGAGAAGTATGTAGTTACTAAACCCGCTGCCGGGGATCCGGTTGCGATCAATGGCAACTACATCCGCGTGAAAGAGGCAATAGGCGGTTGGAACTGGAAAGAGGTAGCGGGTGGTCCGCCGGATGCAATGGGGGCGATCAGTAAAAATGTACCGGATGAAGCCATCCTGAAACCATCGGATTACAACCTGAAATTTGAGGTCAATACATTGAAACCTTACAACAACAACATGTTGAAAATCAATGTGGGCCTGACCAATGACTTTGTTACAGATGCATTTCAATGGGCTCCTCCTTACGATACAAAAGGAGAATGGAGAACAGTGATTATTCCTTTTGAAGAGGTAGCTGCAAGCTATGACAAGCTGGGCGTGAAGCTCAGCGTGAGTCCAAAGGGTTATTACACCCGACTTTTGTTTCACGGAGGCGGGGACCTGGACGCTGATATCTCGCTGGACAACTTCCGGATCGTGCCAAAAATTCTCAAAAAATAGCCCTAAAAACATTCAAATGAAAAACATATTTAATCCACGCTTTTGGGCCGTGATATGCTTCGTCACGCTTTTTGGATTGCTGTTAGCTTGCGATGACAAGGAAGTTGGGACAACAAGTGAAGTTCAGTTGCTGAGCTTTGGCCCGTCGGGTGTGAAGCCTGGTGACGAAATTAGTTTTATCGGAAAAAATCTGGATAAAGTAACTTCTGTTGAACTGACGGGAGCAAGCGTTCCGGCGTCTGGATTTGTGAAACAATCGCCCGAACTGATCGTGCTAAAAGTACCCAATGAAACCTCAGAAGGATTGGTAACCCTGAAAACTACGCAGGGAGATATCATTTCCAAAACCATCCTGAGCTTCGAAGTAGCCGTCAAAATCGATAAGGTACCCGCGCAGGCAAGGCCGGGAGAGAACATTACCATTACGGGCGAATACCTCAACTGGGTCAAATCTGTCACGTTCGCGAAAGACACGACCGTGGTACAGTTTGTAAGTCAAAAGCTGAATGAACTGGTGGTAACCGTTCCGTTTGGAGCAGAAACCGGCCCGCTTGTTTTTTCAACTGGTGGTACCGAGCCATTGACTATTGAAACGGAGGCTGATGTGGTGATTGCATTACCAGCTGTTAAAAGCTTTACGCCAGCCGTTGCCGAACGCGAAAAAAACCTGACCATCACTGGTACCAACCTTGACCTGACCATGGGCGTGTTGTTCAAAGGATTAGCGGCGCCGGTTACCAATTTTGTGAGCAAAGCAGCCGGCCAATTGGTTGTGAAAATCCCGAAAGGTGCTAACAAAGGCAAAATCACACTGGTATCCTATTCCGGATTGATGATCGAGTCGGCGGATGCATTGAAATTCACAGACGACCTGCCCGATCTGGCCGCATTGAAATATGCGATGTATGAAGACGCGTTGGTCAATTCATGGCAAAACTGGGGCTGGGGCGCAACATTCGATTTTGCAAACACGGAGAATGTCCGTGACGGAAGCGCCGCTGCCAAAGTGGTTTTTGCCGGGACTTATGGCGCATTGAAATTTGCAAACGGAACCGTGGCAACTGCTGCTTACACGACGATTACTTTCTCGATTTTCGGAACACCTGGTACCAAAGATAAGGTCATTAATGTGTCTGCAAATGGCGGAAAAGCATTTCCAATCACAGTGAAAGAAGGTGTTTGGACGGAATTCAAGCTGACAAAGGCAAATCTTGGAAGTCCGGCTACCTTAACCGACCTCGCATTTCAAGAAGCAGGCTGGGCCGGAACGATCTTCATTGATCACGTGGGGCTACAATAACATTTCGAAGAATTTTATGCTTAAAAAACAATACGAACTGGCGTTGCCTTGCATGCTTCTGCTAATCATAGCGGTATCATGCAAGGACGATGCTGTTCCAGCAAAGGTGGATCCGCCGAAGGAAGAAGTTATTGAACCTGCCGTGGATCCTGAAATTGCCAAAACGATGGGCTTTTTCATGGACGGCTGGGCAGAAAAGGTTTTCGCTATCCCTAATTTCTTAGACGAAAAAGCACCAGCGTCGGTCAGTGGAACGGTTACCATTGATGCGTCCAAAGTGGTTACCAAAATCCCGCAAACGATTTTTGGGCATAATGCCAATATCTGGATGTCCCCAATGGTCACTGAACCATTGTTCATGACTCATATCACCAACCTTAAACCGAACATTATCCGTTTTCCGGCGGGCAGTGGCAGCGACGTATATTTCTGGAATGCGTCGCCGGGTAAGCTGCCTGCCGATGTTCCAATGCTTTTGACCGGAGCCGATGGCTCCAAGAAAGATCCGGGTTTTGGTTATGGTATGACCAACGACAACTGGCGTGCTTCGCTTGATAATTATTATGAAATGTGCAGTAAGAGCGGAAATAAAGGTGTTTTTACGGTAAATTATGGTTATGCCAGATATGGTACCAGTGCCAATCCGGTTGCAACCGCCGCACATTTGGCTGCCAATTGGGTGCGTTACGACAAAGGGCGTACGCAATTTTGGGAGATTGGGAATGAAAATTATGCCGATTGGGAGTGGGGTTACCGCATTGATGTTGCTAAAAATAAAGATGGCCAGCCAGAATATCTGACCGGCAAGTTATATGCCCAGCATTTCAAGGTTTTTGCTGATTCCATGCAAAAAGCGGCCGCCGAAATTGGGGCGAAAATTTACATTGGGGCAGTGATGTATGAATCAGAAACGGAAGCGTGGCAGGTGACGACGACCAAAACCTGGAATGCCACCATGCTTCCGGAATTAAATAACCGGGCCGATTTTTACATTGTCCACAATTATTTTACGCCTTATGATCAGAATTCAACTGCTGCGGTGGTGCTGAGCTCGGCGCTGTCCCAGCCTTCCAAAATGATGAATTTTGTTACTAAAACCATTGCTGAGAATGGCGTTCTACAAAAACCCATTGCAATGACGGAATGGAATATGTGGGCAAGAGGATCCAAACAGCAGGTTTCCAATGTGAGCGGGGCATTCGCCGTAATTGTATTGGGCGAGTCGCTGACAAACAAATACGGCCTGGCGGCACGCTGGGATTTGCTGAATTTTTGGGCAGAAGGTGATGATCACGGACTTTTTAGCGACGGAAACGAGCCTGGCGTTCCCAAATGGACGCCGAGGCCATCATTCTACTATTTGTATTTTCTTCAAAAAATGATGGGGGACCGGCTGGTGGCTAGTGAACTCAATACTGGAAATACCAATGTTAAAGCTTATGCATCTACTTACTCATCAGGTCAGGTGAATGTAAATCTTGTAAACCTGACGGCCTCTCCTCAAACCGTGGAAGTGAAAATCAAAAACTTCAAGATTGGCGAGCGATTTTATTGGTACAGTCTGGAAGGAAGTAATGACAACGGTGAGTTTTCCAGAAAGGTTATGATCAACAATATTGTGCCGCAGGGTGTTGCAGGTGGCCCGGCAGACTACGCGACATTGAAACCAAGATCAGCATTAACGGCTTCGGGGATCAGATTGACAGTGCCGGCCAGAGGGATGATCAGTGCGGTTATTGATAAGAAATAATCTTGGATAACCAGTGGGTAAAGGAATTTCAGGCGAAAGTATCTTTAATCAAAACGATTACTTCTGCTGGCTGGACGTTCCGGATCTCAATAAATGCAGGTTCGCCAGGTGAATTTCTTTTCACGGTCAGCTTCGATCCAATAGAGTGAGTTCCGGTATAGCCTGGTCCGGTAGCCGCCTGGGCTGTGTTACCAATCACAACATACTCAACACCTGTTGGCGAAAGCTCGCCAGCGATCACCACATTGCCGCCCCGCTCATTTACACCATTGGGATTGACGATGCAAAGCGCTTCCTGATTATATAGGATCCGTGACCAGGCCACAATTTCACCCGGCGCCGGAAATTCGAAACCCGTGCCCGGAAGCTGAATTTGCCTTGGGTATTGACGGCCTAGCCGTAAAACCGGATGTCCCGCCCTTAATTCACAAAGATTTGAAATGCGCACAAAAGCCGGGCTGTTCTCGTCAAAGCAGTGTTTACCAGCGGTACCAAACGGGCCAAAGCCGGGTAGGGATTCGTCGAGTTGATCCAATTGGGTTTGCAATTCCAGCTTAAAGTTCGCACGCGGATGTGAGGGACCAAACATTGCTTCCCGAAGATATTTGTCGTGCCCGGGCCAATTTTGGACCTTGCCTGCCTGCGAATTGGCTGGTCCGGCAAAAGCCTGTTCGGTACCATAATAAATGCATGGGATACCGAGTGTAAATAGTTGAATGGCAACTGGCACGGTCACATAATAATCTTTCACGGCGAAATCGTCGGGTACCTCCGCAGAAAACCGGATTTTACTCCCAAAAACATGATCATGATCATCCAAGATAGAAACATGGCGGTCGCCAAAGTTGCGGTGCGACTCGAAGCCCTGGCTTTGCTGGTTGAAAATATGGAAGTAAGCATTGCCATTGACGAGGCCTTTGGCCACAGATGATAACGTGAGCCGCGCACCTCCGATATCCAGGGCTGCATTCAGGTTCCGTTCCATCATGGCGGTATAGTCCATCACAATGTCCTGAAAATTATCCCCGCCTGCTATCTCTCCGATTAAAAGGAAGTTATGCTTTCCGATCAGATCTGCAAATTCCCGGATCGCGCCGCAAAAATTCCGGGTCTCTTCCAGCGCCATATGCTTAACGGTATCGATGCGGAAGCCGTCGCAATCGGTCAATGCAATCCAATATTGCAGACATTGGATTAGTTGGGTCAATGTTCCGGGAACGTCGAGCGCAAAATCCTTTAATGCCAGAAAATCGGTGCGCTTATGCTGGGCATGCGGATCGCTGATGTTATTGGATTCTCCCAAGTCGCCCATTCCGGCGCGGGTATAAATATCTTTTGATTGGAATTCAAGTGGCCAGGCTCCTTCGTGCCGCGAGATAATGTCCGATGGCTCTGTCGTAAATCCCGCCTGCGCCTCGTCCCGCCAGGCCAGTTTCCACTTTCTCATATTTTCATCGTCAGGATTGCCGTAGTAATTGGCCCATCCCTGGTAAGGAGGCTGATTTTGAGCTGTATTCAACTCATTATCAGGTGCTACATATCCCCAGTTATCGCCGGAATGATTTACAATGACGTCTAATAGTATACGTATTCCTTGGTCGTGAGCTTCCTTTACCAGGGTTACTAACTCCGCCCTGTTTCCGAAACGCGGGTCGACATCGAGGAAATCCTGGATGCCATATCCATGGTAAGTATCCAACCTGGCACGCTGTTTGAAGATCGGGCCGATCCAAATGGCGGATATGCCTAACTTTTTTAAGTATCCCAATTGATTACGTATGCCGTTAATCGTTCCGCCCTGCCATCTTTCCCCCGAATCGGACCATAAATTCCAATCCCAGTCCGGACGGTTGGGTGTTTGGCGCAGTTCGGCGATCTCCTCACGCGTCAGCATGGGCCGGGTAGATTCCTGTCCATCGCTAAACCGGTCGGGAAGTAGAAAGTAAAGCACTTCATCCCGCCAGCTGATCGGCGAAGGGAAATAGGAAACACCTTCCCGGATGGCGCGGTTAATGAGAGATTTGGCCCCGGCCAGTGAGTCAGGACGGTCTGGTTCAATAAGATCGAATGGAGTGGACATAGGGATATAACAGGTAACGTGAGTAAAAATCAGGGTTGATTTACCTAAATATATCCTTCACCAACTGTATATCTTCAATATTCCTGGGATTGTTATTCAACGGTTATCTGGCCAATATATATTCGCAACAACGGGCCGCTAGCACGGCCTTCAATTTGATGAAGCTGTCCTGATCGGGGCCGACTTATCGAAAATCATTGTGAAAGATTTCCAATAAGTCGCTTTTCAAGGTACCTAGCGAGATAACGAATGCAATCCCACAAAACGCCAGCGCGTCGAAAACACTGGATACCTCATTACCCCGAGCAGTAAACGGATCCTGGGCAGCCCTGGGAATATGAAGTGTAATAACCCAAAGAAACAGCACCAGGCCGAACAGCATTGCAACAACACCCCTTCTTATTTTTAATGTAATAGCCAGTCCCGATCCAATTAACACCACCCCGGTCAGCCGCGTCCAAAATAGCCGATCGGGAAGCCACCCGGGAACGAGCGTGGAAACAAAATCGGCATAGAGAAAATGGTCGATCCCAAAAGCGATCATGGTAATGGAAAAAAACAGCGGCCCAAAAGGAATGATCTTTTCCGAAAGCCTGACCAGCGGCGATGTCGGTAACCCCGGATTATGAAATGTGCCAGCCATCACAAATGCACCTCCTGACAATGCCAGGCCCTTTAATGCATTGGTCCAAAGTCCCAGGTGCAGGCTGCTGTTTACTTCACCAAACATTTCATAGGGAACCTGTACGAACAAAAACAGAAAGAGAAAACTGTAACCCAGAATCAGTGATGCTTCCTTTGCCTTTTTATCAAAAATAATGGCCGCGCCCGAGAGCATTAGGCCAACGCCTGTAAAATACGCCCACACAGGAAGCAAAGGTAAGTGCGACTGCCAGGCAGGAAACTGAACCGCGCGAAAATCGGCATACCATAACTGTTGGATTCCATAGAACACGATTGAAATTCCAAAGAAGATGTGTCCAAGTCTGGCAGGTCTTTTCATCGTTCGTTCCGGTGATTATATTTTATAAAGGTAGATTTGGAAATGGCGAACTTTGTAATCAAAAGCTCAGCAAAGTCCGTCAAAAGCTCAAAAAATAGATTAACAACTTGTTAAGACGATGACCGAACAAGACATAGTCAAACAATGCCTTATTGGAATATTCAAAAAGAATGGCTATCAAAAACTGGATGGCCTGACGCAGCGCGATTTTGATCACGTTGGCAATGAAATAGAACGTTTTACGGGCATATCAATCAGTGGCTCTACCATTAAGAGATTGTTAAGCGGCCAATTCAGCAGGTTACCTCAAATTGCCACGCTGGATGCCATTTCCAAATACTCAGGGTTTAAGAATTGGCAGGAATACAAATCGGCATTAAAACAGGGTGAAAATGATAAGCTTTCGGAAAATGCATTTGAAGACCCTAAAATTGAAAAGATTAAAAAGGCAAAACCCGAAAATAAAACCCTCAAATTAGCATTAACCGGCCTGATAGTGACAGCAATCGGCATTTTGGCCTTTATGCAATTGTCAAGGCGGTCGGCCCATTTCGAGAAAGCTTCATTCTCCATGCGCAAAACAACCGCCGACAATATTCCTAACACTGTTATTTTTCAATATAATGTGGATGACGTAGTGGCCGATAGTTTTTTTATCCAGCAATCGTGGGATTCGAGCAAGCGGGTGAGGATTTTTAAAAACAACTACACGCTGACCGATATTTACTTTGAACCTGGTTATCACATCGCCAAACTAATCGCCAATGATTCCGTCATTAAAGCGATTGACGTGAGTATCCCTACAGACCGCTGGTTTTTATTTGCCAAGGATAATTTGAGCGGAATGCCACAGTACATTACAACTAGCAATGCGCATTCTGGCGTGGATTTTGGAATTACCGCGAAGGATCTGACTGACAACAAGATTGATATCACCAAGGAGAAGTTTTATGTATCAACCTTTTTTCCGGGTAAAATAGATGTTAGCAGCGATAATTTTACGCTCAAAACCAGGGTGAAAATTAAAGAAGTGAGGAAAAACTTCTGTCCATACGTTGCCCTCGAAATCTTTACCCAGCGCTATCCGATGTTTTTCACAATCACTCCCAAGGGTTGCGTGAGCGAGGCAATGGTACAGTTCGGTGAAAAATTCATTAGCGGTAAGGAAACGGACCTGGCTTCTCTGGGATTTGACGTCAAACAATGGATGGACATTGAGCTGATTGTCAAAAACCGCCATGCCAGAATTACGCTCAACAATAAGGAAATCTTCACCATAACGTATAAAAACACCTCCAAACTCATCGCCGGCCTGGGATTCATGTCAAATGGTCTTTGTGAAATTGAATTTGTTGAATTGAAGGGATTAGATGGGAAAGTGGTTTATCGGGATGGACTTACAGATGAACCCTGATTAAACAGCCATAAAGTCAGGCCTTAAGCTGGGGCACAGATTTGGAATGCATTGATTATTATTTCATTAATTACATTAAGATTTAACAAACTATCCCATGTTTCTAGTTGTAGTTGGTATTTTAATCGTCCTTGCTGGATTTGCAGTAAGTAAATCCACACTCAATATTTACCGTTATGCACCTATTTTCAAAATTGTAGGTGTTGCCATCGTTATCCTCGGGATCCTTTCTTCATCCGTTCGTCAGATTGATGCGGGTACCATTGGTGTTCAGTCACTTTTTGGAAAAGTTAGTCCGCAGGTATTGGAAAACGGGCTCAATTTTGTTAATCCACTGGCTGATGTGGCCGTTTTTGATACAAAAACCCAGAATTACACCATGTCCGCAACCGCGAAGGAAGGCGAGATAGAGGGGGATGATGCCATTCGGGTTCTCTCAGCAGATGGTTTGGAAGTGGTAATCGACTTGACGGTATTGTATAAGATCATGCCGGACAAAGCGCCGGCAATTTACAAAGGAATCGGTACGGATTACAAGGACAAAATTGTTCGTCCTATTACCAGGACCCGGATCCGCGACAATGCAGTTTATTATGATGCAGTGGCGCTATATTCCAAAAGAAGGGACGAGTTTCAGAACCGGATTTATCAGACAATCGATAAGGATTTTAAAGGTCGCGGCCTGATCCTGGAACAACTATTGATCCGTAATATCAATCTGCCCGAATCGGTGAAGAAGACCATTGAATCGAAGATCAATGCGGAACAAGACGCGCAGAAAATGGAATTTGTATTGCAAAAAGAAAAACAAGAAGCAGAACGTAAGCGTGTGGAAGCCAGAGGTATCGCTGACTATCAAACGATCATCGCATTAAGTCTTACGGATCGTCAGCTGCAATATGAGAGCATTAAAGCGCAGAAGGAATTGGCGGCTTCTCCCAATGCGAAAATCGTTGTGCTTGGAGGAAAGGGAAATGTGCCGTTAATTCTGAACGAAAAATAAAAAACCAATCATTAATTCACGAATGGACAAGGCAGCGGTATGCCGACTCCTCAGGAATTTCGTATGAAAATCTACAAGTTTGCGGTTTTAGGTACTGGATTCTGGTCTGGCTATCAGCTTGCTGGCTGGAGTGAGTTGGAGAACGTACAACCAATCGCATTTTATAACCGAACATTGGACAAGGCCCGGGCTCTCGCCGACCAGTTCAATGTGGAGCATGTTTATGACGACGTGGATGAGCTTTTTGAGAATCACGCCGCCGAACTTGATTTTGTAGATATCATTACCGATGTGGGTACCCACGAATTGTTTACAACCAAAGCCGCACTTCACGGCCTGAATGTGATTTGCCAAAAACCAATGTCGCCAACTCTGGAGGCATCCGAAAACATGGTAAAGGTTTGTAAAGAGGCCAATGTGGGATTTTATGTGCACGAGAATTTTCGGTTCCAGGCCCCCATCAGAAAATTGAGAGAAATACTTGGTTCCGGTGTGATTGGTAAGGTATTCAAAGCCAATGTGGCATTCTGTTCAGGTTTTCCGGTTTTTGACAACCAGCCATTTTTGAAAGAACTGGATGAATTTATATTAACCGACATCGGGTCGCATGTGCTGGATATTGCAAGATACCTTTTCGGAGAGGCTGAATCCTTATTTTGCCATACGGCACGGGTTAATCAGGAGATTAGGGGCGAGGACGTTGCCAATGTGCTTTTGCGCATGCGGAACGGCATTTCCTGCTACGTTGAAATGTCTTACGCGACCATTGCTGAGAACGAAACATTCCCGCAAACGCTGGTGCGCGTGGAGGGTGACCTTGGAACAATTGAGCTCCTCCAAAACTTTGAAATCAGGACCACAACGCGTATGGGGACAATGGTTACCAATGCAGAACCCCTCATGTACTCTTGGGTAGATCCTGCTTATGCTGTTGTACATTCCTCCATTGTAGATTGCAACCGCAATATCCTTGCCGAAATAGCCGGAACGGCGCAAGCGGAAACAACCGGCATGGATAATCTTGAAACGACCCGGCTGGTGCACCTGGCTTACCAGTCTGCACGGGAAAAAAAGGTTATTTCCCTTTGATTTTCAACTTCAAGCCACTAAATGTATTCCATCAATCATGGGTAATAATTTGCAATAGTGGTGTTTTTATGATAGTGTAGAAATCACAAAGCAATTACCGGATATGACAAACTCAAGACGAAAATTTATAGGCTCAGCCTCCGCAATCATGGCAGGCGCGGGGATATCGGCCATCATTCCTTCCTCGCTGTCGGCTTTTCCAGTATTGGCATTGCCTGCTGATACCATACGGGTCGGCGCGATTGGCGTCAATGGAATGGGCTGGTCGGATTTGACGGCTATTCTCAAAAATCCGGGTGTGGAATGTGTCGCCCTGTGCGATGTCGATAAAAATGTTTTGGATAAACGCGTCGCCGAGCTTGCTGCCAAAAATGTCAAGGTAAAAGCTTATTCCGACTATCGTAAGTTGCTGGAAGACAAAGACATTGATGCCGTGGTAATCGGTGCGCCGGATCACTGGCATTGCCTGATGATGGTGGAAGCCTGCCAGGCCGGAAAGGATGTATATGTAGAAAAGCCGATTGGGAATTCGATTGCCGAGTGTCGGAGTATGATAGCCGCGCAACATAAATACAACCGCGTGGTGCAGGTGGGTCAGTGGCAGCGGAGCCAGAGACATTTCAGGGATGCAATGGAATTTGTGCATTCCGGGAAGTTGGGTAAAGTCCGGCTGGTGAAAGTATGGTCATATTTCAGTTGGGTAACGCCCATTACCAAACTACCGGATGGTACGCCGCCAGCGGGTGTGGATTATGATATGTGGCTGGGGCCGGCTCCGAAAAGACCATTCAATCCCAATCGTTTCCATTTCAATTTTCGCTGGTTTTGGGATTATGCCGGCGGCCTGATGACCGACTGGGGCGTCCATTTGCTCGATTACGCGCTTTTGGGAATGAAAGCCGCGATTCCGAACAGTATTATGGCAGCCGGAGGCAAATTCGCCAACCCGGATTCAGGTGCTGAAACGCCGGATACTTTAACGACGGTTTACGAATTCGACGATTTCAACATTCAATGGGAACACGCAATTGGTATCGACGATGGACCTTACAACCGCCAGCACGGAATTGCATTCATTGGAAACAACGGAACATTGGTGCTTGATAGGGAAGGCTGGGAAGTAATCCCGGAAGGCAAAAAGATGGAAGCTGTTGCGCTTCGGAAATCCTCGGACAATGGGCTGGACCTGCATGCCAAAAACTTCATTGAAGTCGTTAAATCCAGGAAAATGGAGGACTTGAATGCGCCTGTGAAAATCGGCGCGGACATCGCTATTTTCTCGCAAATGGGCAACATTGCGTTCAGGACCGGCAAGAAAATATATTGGGACAAAGAAAAAGGCAAGTTTACCGACGATGAGGCCAACAAGCTGATTGCGAAGGAATACCACAATGGCTATAAAATGCCCAAGTTGTCAACCTGATTTTCATCCAGTAAGTATTTCCTGGCAACGGCTCTCCTCATTCGCTCCGTAAACTCTCGACAGGGTTGACCAATGCAGCTTTGACCGTGTGAATGCCAACGGTTACAAAGGCAATTGCCATTGACGCTAGTCCAACCAATGCGAAAACCCAGAAGCTCAGTTCAATGCGCTCCGGATAGTTATCAAGCCATTTTTGCATTCCGAACCATGCAATCGGGATTGCGATCGCCAAGGATATCGCAACCAATTTTACAAAATCATTGGAAAGCACCATAATGATATTGGGAATGCTGGCACCCATTACCTTCCGGATACCGATCTCCTTGGTACGTTGTTCAATGATCATTAATGCGATGGCAAATAAGCCGAGACAGGAAAGGAAAATTGCGATTGCAGAAGCCAGACTGCATATTTCTGATAGTTTTTGCTCATTCTGATACCAGCTGTCCAGGTTATCATCGAGAAACGAACCCATGAATTCTGCTTCGGGTGCTACCTGCCGCCAAACTTTTTCCAGCTTTTCCATTGAAGCCGGGAGATTTTTTAGCGCGACCCTAACGAAAATGTAGTAAATCGACTCCGAGCCGGAAATGTGCATGGTCAAAGGTCTGCGCTCATCGGCCAGGGAATACAAATGAAAATCGGACACGACGCCGATCACTTCCGATTTGGCCCCGGTACTATCCGAATCGTCGCCCAGGAACATTCCCACGGGATTTTTTTCGCCGATCATTTTGGCCATACCTTCGGAAATGATCACCCTTTTGGAAGAGTCGGCTGCAAAGGTCCGGTCGAAATCACGACCAGATTTCAGTTTGATATTCAGGGTTTTAAGATAATCGTAATCAACCAACAGCATGTCAGTATTCACATCCTTTCCTTTGTATTTAAAACCAATCACCGTCCGGGAGCTTACGTGGTCTTTGCCGCGGCCGAGGTTTACATTGGTTCCGGTTATGGAAAGTATACCAGGATCATTGGCCAATGTATTGCGCATCCGGGCCAGCACCTGCCGTCCGTTGAGCTGGTATCCGATGGGGATACTGATCACTTGTTCTTTTTGAAATCCGAGAGGAATAGCTTTCATGTAATCAACTTGCTGAACGGCAATAATGGTGCAGCAAACCAGTAAGACCGAGATAGCAAACTGGGTTACAATAAGGGAATTACGAAGGACTCCCGGCTTTTTCATCGATACTTTTCCTTTTAAAACTTCCACGGCATTGAATTTGGCCATTTGCCACGCAGGGTACCCGCCCGCCACAAAAGTTACAACCGCAAAAACAGCCAGGATCAATGCAATGAAGCCCGGTTGCAACATGGAATCGAATGTGAGTGTTGACCCAAAAGTGGCATTGAAAGTGGGTAAAAGGGTATAGGTTAGCAGAGCGCCAAGCAGAAATCCGACCAGACAGATCACTGTTGTCTCGCCCCATATCTGAACAAAAAGCTGTTTTTTAAGCGCTCCCAATGATTTGCGAACACCTACTTCTCGTGCTCGGGTGAATGAGCGGGCAATGCTCAGGTTAATGAAATTGATACAGGCGATCAGCAGGATGAAAATTGCAATGGCCAAAAGCGTATATATGACAGCGACAGGTGTGCCTTTGCCACCCGCTATCTCCTTGTCGAAATGGACTTTGGAAAGTTTCTGTAACCTCAAAGCGAAGATATCGCCCAACTGATCGGGTTTGGCGCCTTTTTTCGTCAGGTCGTCTATTTTAGATGCGAAGTATTTTTTAGTAAAAGGTTTTAGCCTGCCTTCAAATACCGCCTGATCAACATGGGGAGCCAGTTTGACGTACAGGGCATGAGAATTATCTTCCCAATTGTTTTTATTAGTCGAATAATTGGACAAATTTTCAATTCGGACCAGCGCGTCATATTGGATTGACGAACTGAAAGGCACATCGTCTGTCACACCGCTTACGATGTATTGTTTTCGGCTGTTACCCCCGCCCACAATCATCGATTTTCCGATTGGATCCTTGTTTCCGTACAAAGTTTGCGCCATACTCTGGCTGATCACAATGCTGCTCAGGTTAGTCAGTGCATTGCTTTTGTTTCCTTTGATGAGATTAAAAGAAAAGATCTTGAAAAAGTCGGGATCTGTGAATACGACCATCTTATCAAAATATTTCCCATTCACTTCCACCGCACTTTGCCTGCCTGACATGATCCTTGCAGCGCCTTCAATTTCAGGAAAATCAGCCTTTAAGGCAGGCATAACCGGGAGTGCCATGTTGCCATAACGGTTTTGTCTTTCCGGATCATTCTCTACAAAATAAGCCTTGAATATCCGGTCGCTGTCGCTGTGAAATAAATCGAATGTGAAATGAAGATAGGAGAGAAGAAACAGGAATACGCAGATGCAAAATGCAACGGATAGCCCGGTAACATTGACTGCCGTATATCCTTTGCTTTTCCAAAGATTTCGAAATGCGATTTTTATATAGTTTCGCAGCATAAGTAAGGATTTAGAAAAAATAAAGGGAAGTAATAATACCAGAGCAAAATAACATGCCAAAATTTAAAAACGTTGATTTGAGCTAATTGGGAGGGTTATGCCTAGGCTTTGAAGATTTTTATGTTCGCGAACGAACAGTGAATGTACGCTGGTGGATCGTAGCACGTTAAACCATCGGCTTCAATGATAAGTATATGGAGCAATCATATATGTTTCGACAAAATTTACTCGCTAACTATCAGGAACTTAATGCGAATATGGATTTGTTCCGTCCAAGTGCAGGTTAAGTTTGAAGCAGAGTTTCGTTAGTGCTGTTTACCCAATAACATTTTCATTTTTAGAAGTTTATGCTGATTGACTACCGGAAGGCTGTTGTGTTTTTCCTCTGCCTGATCACAGGCAATGCAATTTGTCAATCACTTAAACCCGGCTTGTCGAAGCCCGGCTTGTCGAAGCCCGGCTTGTCGAAGCCCGGCTTACCGGGTATGGCGCCTTCCAAATGGCTTACTTTCAGAAGCACCCACGCACCGGGCAAAGTTTATCAGTTTTCCAATTCCGGTATTAAAAAGTTCACCCACGAAGAGATTTACGTAAGAGCCTGGCTTCCCGTTGTGAAAAGCAAACGGGTAACTATTTTGCTCGGTCCCAGTTACAGAACGGAGCAATTTGAACTAAAAACACCAGGAGAAAATCCGATCAAAAATATGCAGGGCTGGAACCTCCGTTCTTATGGGCTGGACCTAAATTCATTGATCAAACTCGACAGCACTTCCTGGCTGATCACAACTTCTCACATGAATAGAAGCGGTAATATCGCTGAGCTTTCATTCAAACAAATCCCAATTAATTTCACAATGTCGGCTTCTTTCTTGCGGAAGAAATCGGTGAATAAGGAGGTTGGGGCTGGTATAATGGTAAATCAAAGTTTCAGAACAACCATTTTGCCGATATTCATTCTCAATTATAACTACTCCGAACAAGGCGGTTTTGAAGTAATGCTACCCAAAAGAATTGCGTGGCGAAACAACCTATCAGCCAATGATATTTTATATATCAAAGCGGAATCAGTCACCAGGACTTATTACCTCAACCCACTCGGAAATAACGAGCCGGATGTATGTCGCCGTGTCGACATTGATATGGGTTTGACCTACAATCGCAAAATCGGTAGTTATGTGGGTGTGGAGCTTTCCGCCGGATATCGCAAAAACCTCAGTTCCAAACTCATTTCTGGAGCAGTGCCCATCAGGACTTCAGGCCTTGCCATGACTTTTGATATCTACGTCCAGCCTCCGAGCCTCAAAGGAAAAAGGCGGACAAGCCAGTTAAGATAATCCTGCACCTGAAAATGATTTATATGTTTGGGTATATCGCACCGCAAATGATGCGATAATGATGGGATTGGCAATATTATCAGAAAGCTTGTCCAATTGCCCTTGGGCTTTCCTCGATAAGACGACGGTGAATTTAGGCACTTTTTTCTTTCCTGTTTTCAATTATTCCGAAAATAAGATGCGCTCTCCTTTGTCTTCTTTTTTCGCTTCATTGTAGAGACGAATATCTTCAAGTTCTTCCATGAGAGAGTCGAACTCAGCGGCAGGAATCACAACCATAGACTTATTACCATTGGAGTCTTTGATGTATTGGGGATGAACAGTCAGCATAACGAAACCTCCTTTTACAAAAATAGCAAGACCGGCAAGTATTCGTTTCCTTTTGTCTGCAACCTATTTTTTCAAGTATTTTTATTTAGAATGAGTATAAAGTCGGAATTTAATAGTTATTTCGCAGCAGGAAATCGCTGATATGAATTCCTACTAAACAATGTTTTTAACTCAAGCAAACCCATTCTATCCGACGTTTCCATAAAACCATTTAACCGCTTTTTTTTGAGAATTAGCTTATAATCAGTCCAGATAATAATAAACATCCAGTCCATTATCTTTTTAAATCAATTCCCCTATACAATGCTTAAAACTACTAACAAGCTGAAGTATGTCATGGTCGCATTAGCCATCTTCGGATTCACATCGTGCAGTGACGGTACCGACGAGCCAACCCCGATTGTCGAAACACCATTGCGTGCGAAAATCGAATATCCGACTTTGGCGGCCACTACTTCTTATACCACCCCGTTTGTGGATGCAAGTGCCAAATCGACAGTCGACCTGAGCAATGGTAACAACCGTTACAAAATGTTCCAGGCGCTAAATTCCTATATGAGCTCGTCGATCAGTGGTCTTAAACCAATTGATGCAACGGTCCTTAAAAATATGTTTGCCAATACTGGAAGCGCTTTTGCGGACAGTACAAAACTAAATGCTTCGGGTGTGCAGCTTCGCAGCACAGTTGCCACGTCATGGCCAACTGCTGATGCAGACGCAGTTAGGGCTAATTTTGAAACTACATTTGGACAACTTGCTGAGGCGAGCAAATCAGTGGGAGCCGTAGGTGCTCCAGGAAAAGCTGGTAAAATCGGAAACTATTTGGTGACTGCGCAAGGTATTGAGCCTAGCCAGGTTATTCAGAAATCTTTGATCGGAGCACTTCAGTACGATTATATCGCTAACGTTCTGCTAACAAAAGGGTTGGATGCAGACAACAAAGCGGTTGTTTCCGGTAAGCCTTACACGCAATTGGAACAAAACTGGGACGAAGCATATGGTTTGCTCACCCTAAACCCTGTGTATCTGGCAGGATCAACAGATGACAAAAGAGGTACGACCGAATTTGCATTGGGATCTTATATTTGGGAATACAACAAAGCATCTTATGCCAAAATTTATCCTGCATTCCTGAAAGGACGTGCTGCGATTGTAAATAATGACAAGACCGAATTGAAAGCGCAGGCTGACTTTATCAAAGCCGAAATGGAAAAGGCAATTGCTGGCGCAGCCGTAGGTTACCTGGGAAAATACCTGACCGCAACCACGGATGCGGCACGCGTTCACGCAATGGGTGAAGGCCTGGGCTTTATCTACTCGTTGCGGTTTTTGAATGTAAATGGTGGAACAGCCGCATTTTCGGATGGTCTGTTAGTAGGACTTGTAGGCACAGCAGGTGGCGTTTGGGATTTAACTCCTGCCAAAATCAATACTGCGTCAGAGGCAATCAAGGCGAAATTCAAGTTATAAGATTATGATACGAGTTAGCCGGTTAAATGCAGGAATGATCCTTATCGTAGGGTTGGTTACCTACGGCTGTTCCGGAAGTGGCACCGATACGCCCAGTCCTGAACCCGTTGATCAGGGAAAAGACAGGAAAGCTATTCTGACGCATTGGGCAGATAATATCATCATTCCAAGTTATTCAAGTTTCAAGCTGAAGCTCGATGCATTGACTGCTAAATCCGATGCATTCGCTGCCAAACCGGAAACCGCTTCGCTCGTTGAACTTAGAAAAGCATGGATAGAGGCTTATAATGAGTGGCAGAAAGCCGAACTTTTTGATGTCGGCCCGGGCGCAAAAAGAGCGATCAGAAGTTACTATAACATTTATCCAACCCATGTACAGGGTATCCTGGCCAATATTGAAAATCCTTCATCCAGCCTGGAAACGACGGTTTCTTTCGACCGTCAAGGTTTTCCAGCGCTGGATTATCTTATCAATGGTGTGGGAACGACCGACGCGGCAATTGTAGCTTTCTACACGGCACCTGACGCTGGCGCCAAACGCATTGCCTACATCAAGCGCGTTACCGAGCATATGCAATCACTGCTGACTGCTGTGATCACAGATTGGAACGGCGCTTATCACAACGAGTTTATTACCAAAACAGGAACGGATATTGGCTCGCCGATGGGAGAGCTTGTTAATGGTTATGTGCTTCATTATGAACGTTATATCCGGTCCGGCAAATTTGGAATTCCATCCGGCGCAATGCTGAACGGGGTAGTGGCGGCAGATAAAGTGGAGGCTTTTTACCAAAAAGATATTTCAAAAAGGTTGGCACAAACCGCCCACCAGGCTGTGGAGGATTTTTTTAATGGAAAAAGTGTCAAAACCGACGCTGAGGGACCTTCATTCAAATCATACCTCAATGCATTGGGGGCTAAGGACAGCGCAACCGGGCAATCGCTCAGTAAAATCATCAACGCACAATTTGCGGCGAGCAAAGCAAAGATCGATGCATTGGGGCCTGATCTGCACCAACAGGTCATTGAAAATAACCAGGCAATGAAGGACGTGTACACGGTATTACAAAAGGCGGTCCGGATGCTAAAAGTGGATATGACATCGGCGATGAGCATTACCATTACCTACACCGATAACGACGGGGACTAATAAAAACCAGCGTCAAGCGTGCCTGCATTCATCGATATTTATCTGAAAGAGAAAACCGCGGCAGCTTCATTGGCGGTACTCAGGATATTGGTCGGAGTAATGCTTTTCGCAAGCATCGTGCGCTTTTGGAGCAAAGGCTGGATAGACGAACTTTATATTAAGCCCAGGTATTTTTTTCCATTTTATGGTTTTGAATGGGTCAAACCTTTGGGAGGTTATACCTATTTGTTGTTTGCAGTCTGCGCAGTTTCGGCTGTTTTTGTAGCGCTGGGATTATTTTACAGGTCCTCCGTTACTACACTTTTTCTGAGTTTCACGTACATTGAGCTCATCGATAAAAGCACGTATCTCAACCATTATTATTTTGTAAGCCTAATTTGCCTGCTGTTGGTTTTTCTTCCTGCCTATGTCTGTTTTTCCGTGGATGCGTACCGAAATCCGGAAATACAAGCGGGCTTGGTTCCGAAGTGGTGTGTGGATGTGGTTAAGTTGCTGGTTTTCATCCTCTATTTTTATGCCGGCCTGGCCAAGCTCAACAGTGACTGGCTCCTGCAAGCGCTGCCACTAAAAATCTGGTTACCTGCCCGGAACGATATGCCGGTCATTGGCTTTTTATTTAATTATGACCTGACAGCTTATCTTTTCAGCTGGTTTGGCTGCATTTATGATCTGACAATTGTCTTTCTCCTGCTCAATCGCAGGACGAGGTTGTTTGCATATTTAACGGTAGTCGTATTCCACGCAATTACCGCGATCTTGTTCCCAATTGGCATGTTTCCGTATGTTATGATCGTCACCGCGCTGATCTTTTTCTCCCCTGAATTCCATCAACGAGTCATTGCGAAAGTCAGCGCACTATTCAAGCTTCCCCAAAATTTTCTGGCTTCAAAGAAGTCATATACATTTTCTGCCAATGCTAATAAGTGGTTGTTTATTGGATTTTCAGTGTTTTTTGTATTCCAACTCACATTCCCCTTTCGCTGTTTGCTTTATCCGGGAGAGCTTTTCTGGACGGAGCAGGGGTATCGTTTTTCCTGGCGGGTGATGCTCATGGAGAAGGCTGGAAATGCCCAGTTTTTGGTAAAAGATGATCGCGGAAAACAGGTAACCGTCGACAACACCGAGTTTTTGACCACTCTTCAGGAAAAGATGATGGCCACCCAGCCGGATATGATTTTGCAATACGCACACATCTTAAAAGATTTTTATTCCAAAAAGGGCTATGAATCCCCGCAGGTTTTCGTGGATTCGTATGTCGCGCTCAATGGGAGGTTGGGCAAGCCAATGATCAATCCTGAAACGGATCTGGCGAAAGAGACCGAATCCTTCCGTGCCAAACCCTGGATTTTACCCTTAAATGATGAAATTAAAGGCTTTTAGTACATTGATTTTTTGTTGGATTTCAATCTGTTCATATGGTCAGCACCGTTTGAGCGGCATTGTTAAATCCGCGGCAGATAGCTTGCCAGTTCGGGGGTGTCAGGTTTTTTTAAATGGTGATCAAAAAATAATGACAGACAGTCTGGGCCACTTTGAATTCCTTTCTTTGGCCAATCGCAAGTACACTTTGCAGATGATATTGGATGATTTCAAGCCTGTTACTCGGGAGATTTCAATTCGTGGAAAAGATTTGGTATTGGAACTTTTTGTCTATCCCCGGAGCGAAAATCTCAATGAGATTATGGTTTCGGAAAAGAAAACAGATTTCGGTTTTTCGAGACTTCGGGGCGTGGAAAATATGGGGATATATGAAGGGAAAAAATCGGAAGTAATTAATCCTGAACAATTGGTGGCCAACCTATCGACCAATAATGCAAGACAAATATATGCACGTGTGGCAGGGCTGAACATTTGGGAAAATGAAGGTGGCGGTTTGCAGTTGAGCATCGGGGGCCGCGGCCTGGACCCCAACCGGACTTCCAATTTTAATGTCAGGCAAAACGGGCACGACATCAGCGCGGACGCATTGGGCTATCCTGAAAGTTACTATACCCCGCCCGTGGAGGCGGTCGGTCGGATCCAGATCGTTCGCGGCGCGGCGTCACTGCAGTATGGTACTCAATTCGGTGGACTAATCAATTTCGTCATGAGGAAGCCGGTAGCTGATCGCAAATTTGAGCCCGTGGCTCGTCAAAGTATAGGCTCGTTCGGTTTTTACAATGCTTTCTCCAGCGTGAGCGGAACGGTCGGGAAGCTCAGCTATTATTCATTTTTTCAATACAAAAAAGCGGACGGCTGGCGGGCGAATTCGCTTTTTAATAACTATACTTTTTATACGGACATTGATTATAAACTGTCGGAAAACACGTCTGTCGGGTTGGATGTGACGCATATGAACTATCTGGCCAAACAACCCGGTGGACTTTCAGATGCCATGTTTGCGCAAAATCCAAGACAAACGATCCGGGAGAGAAACTGGTTTGATGTGGGCTGGAATATGCTGGCCGTGCATTTTGACCATAAATTCAATGCTACTTCGGATTTTAACCTGCGCTTTTTTGGATTGAGCGCGCATCGCTATTCGCTCGGTTTTCGGCCCAACCGTGTTGCGACGATTGATGACAACGGTGAACGGGATTTGATCAAAGGGGAATTTACAAACTGGGGAACGGAAGCTCGATACCTAAAACGTTATTCATTGGCTAAAAATCAATCGGTATTATTGGCCGGTGCGCGATATTACCATGGATTCAACCATAGCCTGCAAGGTCAGGGAAGCAACGGGAAGGATGCCAATTTCAGTTTTGTAGAGCCCGAGCGGTTCATTACTTACGATTATGAGTTTCCAAACAGGAATGTTTCATTATTTGCGGAGAACATTTTTTATCTGGGCGAAAGGTTTTCAATCACGCCTGGGGTCAGGTTTGAGTACATCAGCACGAAAGCAGATGGATATTATGGCACCATTCAACGCGACCTGGCGGGCAATGTAATCAACATTACGCGCTCGGACGAGTTTCGGAAGAATAACAGACAATTCCTATTGGCAGGAGTCGGACTTAGTTACAAGCCATTTGAGCTGGTGGAAGCCTACGGTAACTTTTCGCAAAATTACCGGTCGATTACATTCAGCGATATGCGTATTGCCAATCCATCGTCCGTCATTGATCCGGACATGAAGGATGAAAAAGGTTACTCCGTAGATATCGGGGTTAGGAGCAGGCAAACGTCCGTTTTCAATTACGACGTTAGTTTTTTTTATCTCAATTATAATAATCGCATTGGAGAAATCCAGTTCTATGATGAAAGCAACCGCATTCTGAGGCTTCGCACCAATGTAGGACAAGCTGTGATTTTAGGGCTCGAATCGTATGCAGAGGCTGATTTTTACAAATTATTTTCACCAGATAGCAGGAATTTCAGCGCAGTCCTATTTGGGAATTTTGCCTTTATACAATCAGAATACAGAAAAAGTAAAATGACGGGCGTTGAGGGTAATCAAGTGGAATTTGTACCAAAAGTAAATCTGAAAACCGGATTCAAGCTGGCCTACAAGAATCTTAAAGGCTCAATTCAGTTTACCCATCTGACAGATCAGTTTTCGGACGCTACCAACGCCCGTGACGGCGGGATCTCCTCAGTTGTCGGACTGATACCTGCTTACCAGATCATGGATGTAAGTTTTTCCTACGAAATCAAAAATTTCAGGGTTGAAAGCAGCATCAACAATCTCGCCAATGCCATGTATTTCACCAGAAGGGCCACAGGCTATCCTGGGCCAGGCATACTTCCTTCCGACGGCAGGAGTTTTTATCTGACTTTGCAAGTAAAAATTTGAAACCGCCATATTCCGATTCCACCTGGATTAGAATCTACATTCACAGTTGGGCGGTGAATTCAGCAATTATTTTCGTCTAATTTTCATCCGGTTTTCTCTCAAATAGCGATCCCACAACTTCAAATGGCCCTTTAACTTCACCCCAGCCCCATTGCGGAATGTGATGCCGATCGGTAGTGGGGTTTTCAGACAATTGCGAATTGATGACCGCAACCCGCGTTCCCCATTCGATATGTCCGACAAAGGTCGACCGGAACTCGGGATCATCGGGCAGGCCTATTTCGTCTGCGCTCAACATTAACAGATCGGACCAGCGTTTGCGATGCTGCTCGGTCAGATGCTTGCCAATGTGCTTTCCAACCATATGTTTCAAGGCATCCTCCCCGTACTCCTCGCTGTAAACCTTCGGACCTTTTAAAACCTCAGACAGAAAATGGGCGACATGGCGGGAGTGTTCCGGCGACATATGCCTGAAAATAGGTTCGAGCAAATCATCGTTTAAGACTTTGGCGTAAAATACATCTGTCAGTTTTTCAAAGGCACTTACGCCACCTGCCCACTCGCAGGGAGATGGAATTTTTTGTAATTCTTGCATAAATCTCTTTTTAAACTATGTTCAGTTCGGTTTCACGATCCGGATAACACCTTGGTTCTCAATTTCCTTATTGTTATGCGTGAAACCATTGTAGCTATAATAATTGCTGCAATCGTTTTTTTGATGCGTATAGAAAGTAGTGAGCGTATCTGTATCGAGCTGATTGAAATACAGAATCAGGTCGGTCCGTCCGGATGCATTATTCGGTGGATAGGCTTCAAATACGTAGACGTTTAAAACGGAATTATACGCTTTGCTTTGGATAGTATTTTCTTTTCCGGCCAATAATTTGATAGAATCGGGATGGTAGCGGGCATTTTGATCTGACACAAGATTTTCGCCCTTTTCATTCACAATCGCAAATCGTACCGGTGCAGTAATTGCCTGGTCGACCGTATCGCAATCGGTACAAGATTGAATGAATGGCAACAGGAGTACAATACAAATGAGTTGTTGACGGACTTTTTTCATGGCAGAACCGATTGTCTGGCAATTCATTCCCCCTCACCAAACCGCACCGCCCGCACCCGAATCGGCGCGCCTGTCATCACAAAATAAACATCCTTAACCCCGCTCTCAGTGCCGGTCGCAACGTCGATCATAATCTTGCTGCCGTATTCACCTGAAAATTTGCCTAGGAGTTTGCCATCTGCTGCTCCGATCCGTGCTTCGATGGTTCCGGTAGGAGGGGTTGGGGCGCTTCGGCCCGGCGCGCGAACGATTTCAATTTGTTTAATACCAGTGAGGTCCGTGTCTTTGAATCGCAGAAATCCGCCGGAACTAGCGACCATGGCGACTGTGCTGTCGTTGGTGAAGCGGATGTCTTTTGCAAGATCAGCGTAGGAAACCGGCACGATGGGGTTCCGAAGTACCACCGTCATTTCGGATGCCTGGGAAGCGGCGGTTTTCGTTCCCCGATCGGCATAAGCAGCCCGGAAAATGAAGCTGCCTTCGGGGTTTTCGCCTTTCGGAACAACAGTAGCATAAGTACCTTTAACTGCAAGTGTTTTGGCTGGTTTTGGGGCGTCCGACAGGCTCATAATGTATTTCACGATGGATTTTACATCACTTTCAGCCATGGTAGGGTGGGCGGGCATGAAGGCATCTCCCCAAACGCCCGAACCGCCTGCTAATATCTTCTTGGATAAACCCGCAATCCCGGAAACATCTCCTTTGTATTTGACCGAAATGTCTGTAAATGAAGGCCCAAGAACTTTTTCTTTCACTGCGTGGCAGGCTTTGCAATCGCTTTTATTGATAACCGAAATTGCGGTGGCATACTGTGCAGAGGCATCTACGCTTAATTGTGTTTGGGCAATTTTGGTTAAATTGAAACCTTCGGAAAGGTAATTGGTGCTTACAGAAACCTGCGAAGGCAAAATCTTTTTGTTGACCAAACTGCCGTCTTCTTTATCTGCGACAGTTACCTCATAATCAATGCTTTTTCCAGGGAAAAAGAAACTGGAATTTCCCTTGGTAATGGTGAATTTCACGACGGGCGGTTCGTTACCTGCTTTGATTTCAACCGATTTGGTATTCTTTTCACCCGATTTGTCGGTAACCGTCAATGTAGCTTTGTAAGTGCCGGATGTGGCGAATGTAACGCTGGGACTTGCTTCTGTCAGGGTTTTGTATGCAGCACCGTTTTTGGTTACGACCCAATTGTATTGCAATGCATCACCTTCATCAAAATCTTTGGTACCCTCCGACGACAGGATCACTTGCAAAGGAAGCGCCCCGGCTGTTTTGCTCGCGGTTGCTTCCACCTGCGGTTTGCGGTTCCCACCATTGTATTCGATCCGGATCAGCTCCGCTTCGGGATTGTCTTTAAAATAGCCATTGCCATATTCCAGTACATATAAGTCGCCATCCGGCCCGAATTTAATGTCAATCGGTCCTTTTAGTTTCAAATCGGGCAGAAATCGCTCCATGGATTTGTAATCGCCATTTTCATCCATTTCCACCACATTGATCCAGCCTCTTACCCAATCGGTAATAAACCATTTTCCTTCGTAATAATCCGGAAAAATGCGTTTGGCATCTTGGAAATCAGCCTTGCGAAAAACCGGTCCGCCCACGGCGCTGTTACCGCCGCTTTCCATCAATGGAAATTCCTGGCTCTGGGCTTTGGAATACCAAATGAATGCAGGTGTTGCTTTTGGCAATTCTTTTAAGCCGCTGCTGTTCGGCGAATTGTTTACAGGATGTTCCGGATCGAATGGTTTGCCGGATACTTTGGTTGCGAAATCGTATTCAATGTAAGCCTTATTATTGCCGACAAAATATGGCCAGCCATAAAAACCCGGCCCTTTTGCGCGGTTGAATTCATCATAGGACTGCGGACCTCTTTTCTCAAGATCATCCCGGGAACCGTCGGGCCCCACTTCTCCCCAATACAGCCAGCCCGTTTTTGAATCAATGGTCGGACGCCATGGGTTGCGGTTACCCATCGTGTAAATCTCCGGACGGGTATTTGGGGTGCCGGGTTCAAAAAGGTTTCCTTTTGGAATGGTATATGTACCATCAGCTTCCGGATGAATGCGCAGGATTTTTCCTCTCAGGTCATTGGTGTTGGGCGACGATTTCTGCGAATCCCTGGCCGATTCGCCAGGTCGGGTATCTAATGGAGCGAAACCATCGGAGGCGCGGGAAAAAGTATTGTCGCCTGTGGTCAGATATAGATTTTTATCTTTGTCGAAAACCATCCCGCCGCCTACGTGGCAGCATTCTTCTCTTTGAACCACCACTTCCATCACCACTTTGCGGGAGCTTTCCAGCAGTTCTTTTCCATGCCATTCGTAGCGGACCAGGAGATTCTTCGCATCGTCGCCGGCAACGGAATAGTAAATGTAAATCCAATGGTTTTTATCATAATCCGGGTCCAGGATCACGCCTTGCATACCGTCTTCTCCCTCTGTTACCTCGCCTTTTTTACTAACATATTTTGTACTTACGGCAAATTCGGCGACTAATGTCAGCTCACCTGATTTGGGATCATATACTTTCAATTTGCCTTTTCTTTCAGCATAAAGTACGCGCCCGTCTTTCAGAATCTGAAACTGGATCGGTTCTTCGAGCCTTTGGGCCAGCACTACTTTGGTAAACCGGTTACTGTCCGGTTTTTTGGTTTGCGAAAATGACTGGGAAACGAAAAGAACGTAACAAAGGAAAGTAGAAAGGATGAATGAGGACTTGATCATGTTGGGTTAGGATAATTTGCCTGGTATGATTTATTTCTTGATTTCCTTTACGGCAGTGATCGGGTATTCCTCATCGTCGGCGACAATATTGCCTTTGAGCATTTCACCATCCATCACCAGATTTACAATGAGGATCCTCCCCTCAAAGTCACGTTTAAATGTTATTTTTTGCTCATCAACCTTCAGGTCTTTCAGCTCCGTCATTTCCTCTCCCACAAATCCGACTATTTTGTCACCTTTTTGCTGGAAGGTTATGGTGCCCGATTCGTATTCGGGTGGTACATTGGATACCGTATATTTCCAGGTACCAATCAAATCGATCGCTTTTGTTTCGATACTCGCCTTAGCCGTCAATGTGCAAATCGCCACTATGGCAATCATGAAATAATTAATCCTCTTCATTATGAAATAGATTTAATGGGTTATTTTAAGAATTCAATGGTAAGTTAAAGTTTTGGAATGGAACAAAAGGATCTACAGATAAACAATTAACAAGGCAAGACCAATCTTTTTTGTAACTACTGGATTCAAGGAACACTTTTTATATACTATTCAAAAAGAAATAGTTCTAAAAATGTATTCCAGTATTATCGTTTCAAACGGATCTGCCATGACTAGTCTCAAAAGTCCTTTCAGTAGTGACGGACCGGGCGAAACCGCCAGACTCAATAATGCATTGAATCTGGCAGGTGTAGGTTGCTGGGAACTTGATTTATTCAGTCAGCAATTCTGGATGAACGAACAATGCAAACGCAGTTTTTCGCTTGCGGAAAATGATACTGTCTCTGTTGATGAAGTGCTCAACCTTGTTTGCCCCGATGATCGCGAAAACGTGAGAAAATCCATCATGGGCGCAACGACCGCAGGATCAGAAGGTTCTTTGGATATTGAAGTCCGGGTCGGATCTGACGAAAAACCATATCGTTGGGTTAATTGGAAAGGTCAGGCTGGGTTTGGCAGCGACGGGAAGGCTGAATGCTTCTCTGGGATCATTGTCAATATCAATGGCAAGGTGCCGTTTGAAAAGGACGAAAAAGATCGCATCGCGTATCTGGAAAGTACCAACTACGAACTGGAAAATTTGAATGTCGAATATACAGCGATCAATGAAGAGTTGGTTCATAGTAATGAATTGCTTCAAAGGTCAAATGAAAATCTTCAGCAATTTGCCTACGTAGCCAGTCATGATTTGCAGGAGCCACTCCGCAAGATCATATCATTTGGCGACCTGCTTAAGACAAGATTTGGTCAGGAGTTAGGTGACGGTAGCGAATATCTTGACAGAATGCAAGTTGCCGCGAGGCGCATGTCCATACTTATCAACGACTTGCTTGTTTTTTCCCGCGTTAATGAAGGCCAGATACAACACAAATCGGTAGATCTGAACACGATCGTATCGGACGTTATAACTGATCTTGAAGTGTCTATAAAGCAATCTTGTGCAGTCGTGAAGGTCTCGGAGCTGCCGGCCGTCAAAGGGGATCCGCGACAACTTAACCAGCTGTTTCAGAATTTAATAGGTAATGCATTAAAATTCAGGAAAGTGGGTGTATGTCCTGAAATACGGGTTGATTGGACAATCATCAAAACTTCCAATCTTCCACCAAATGTGCATCCGAAGATCGGCGCACGAGCCTATGATCAGGTATCTGTATCGGATAACGGTATTGGTTTTGACCCTAAAAATGGAAAAAAGATCTTTCAGGTATTCCAGCGGCTGCATAGCAAAAGTGAATATGAAGGAACCGGTATCGGTCTAGCCATTTGCGAAAAGGTAGTGGCCAACCATGGTGCTGCGATATTTGCCGAGAGTGAGATTGGGATAGGGTCGAGGTTTAGTGTTTATTTTCCGATTTGAAGAAAAGAAGAGGGTGGAAAGGGAATAAGGGGAAGAGGGAGGAAGGGGATTGAAAGGTTAATGACTGCTTATATGAAGAAAAATAATTTGGATTTGTTTTCGGGGGTTAGTTCGCGGGGGGTTTGGATGGCTGCGGCGGGAATTGGGTTGGCGGCTTTGGCGAAGATTGTTTATACGAAGATGACGCGGTATGACTTTCGGGATAAGGTGGTACTTATTACGGGCGGATCGCGGGGACTTGGGCTGGAAATGGCGCGGGTATTGGCTACAAAGGGCTCTAAAATTGCTATTTGTGCCAGAACTGAGAATCAGCTTGAAAAGGCAGAGTTCGATCCTGAACTGGAAGGAGCAGAAATCCTTGCCATACGCGCAGATCTGACCAATGCTTCCGAAGCAAACAAAGTTGTTCAGGAAGTGATTAGCCATTTTGGCCGCCTGGATGTCCTCATCAATAATGCGGGAATTATGGTTGTCGGTCCGGAAAATGTGATGGAAATTGAAGATTACCAACATGTTATGGACGCTAATTTGTGGTCGGCATTGTATACTATGAAGGCGGCTATTCCGCATTTCTTGATTCAGGGAGAGGGCCGGATTGCCAATATTTGTTCCATTGGAGGAAAGATTGCCGTGCCACATATGCTTCCATACAGCGTTAGCAAATTTGCAATGGTCGGACTTTCCGAAGGTATGGGTGCTGAATTGAAGAAGGATAACATTCAGGTTACGACGGTCATTCCTAATCTGATGCGAACAGGAAGTCCGAGAAATGTATCTGTAAAAGGTAATCATGAAAGTGAATACGAATGGTTCAAACTGGCGGATTCTTTGCCATTTTTGGCACAGGATTCCAAAACGGCCGCCAAAGAAATCATAGAAGCAATTGAAGATGGAGAAAATGAGGTAGTACTGACGGCGACGGGAAAGATTGTTACTGCCCTCAAAGGTATCATGCCGGGATCTGTCACTACGCTTACTCAGTTTGCCGATCGGTTCTTTCCACGAAGTAATAATAAAGAATTAAAAAAGGGTTCCGAAAGTGAAACAGAAGCGACAACCGGGTTGGTAGGGTCCGTCACTGATCGAGCGGCAGCTGCTAATAACGAGCTTTAATTTTATCGCGTTTAAAAATAATGAGGCCGGAAATTCAGGATTTCCGGCCTCATTATTTTTTCAGGATTGCTATGCTATTCTCCTAGCTCAATCGGTTTTTGCTGCTCATTCATCTGGTGCGCCACCATGCTGTCTGGCGTCACAGCAGATATTGCCATTTGCAATTTATTTTTGAATCCTGATACTACCTTATCTTTTCCGGCCATTAATGCATCGTAACCGTCTTTCGCAACATCGGCAGGATCGGACAATGCGCCTTCATCCTGCACTGCCTTACTTTCGAGCATATCCGCTTTTGCAAAAAAGTCGGTATCTGTTGCTCCCGGCATCAAAGCAGTAATGGTAATGTCTGTGTCTTTGAGCTCTTCCCGCACAGCTTCGGTAAAAGAAAGCACAAATGCTTTGGTCCCATGATAAACCGATTGCCACGGGCCAGGCAACTTACTGGCTACGGAAGCGAGGTTCAGGATTTTTCCCGAGTTTCTGTCAATCATATCCTGTAAAAAGCATTTGGTTAAAATGACCAGCGACGCAACATTCAGGTCGATGATCATCAATTCCCGGTCAATGTCCGTTTGCTCAAATTTGCCATAAACACCCTGACCGGCGTTATTAACCAATATCTCTATTTCAATCCCTTGTTGCTTGATTTCGGCATATAGTGAAAATGCCTCTTCTCGGTCAAAAAGGTCTTTTACGATGGTCACCACCTCCACGCCTTCGGTTCGGAGCACATTGGCAGTGATTTCTAGTTCTTCATTATCCCTTGCTGCAATAACCAGATTGTAGCCATCTTTCGCAAATAATTTAGCCAGTTCCAAACCAATCCCACTTGTCGCCCCGGTAACTAACGCGTATTTCCCCGAATTTTCCATAAAATCATTTTTAGTTTGTTGATGGGTCTTGTCTTATAAATCGCGTGCCAGAAAAGGCTACAATTCTACCCAGGCAGTGGCCAAGTATTGCCATTGAATTTTGGAAAAAAAAGTTTTTCCCACTAACCCAATCAACGAATTTCTGGCTTGGTCGAGCAGGCTTTCTGAAGATGAATTGACCTTAATATTCCGGTCGTAAACTGCCGCCGTGACCTTTGTGCCTTCCCTTGTAATGGTAAAAGTGCTGGTGGAGTCATCCGTATAAAAGTGTGCAATGTCAGATGCACTTTCAGTCGGGTTAGCGGCCGGCCTCACGCGCATTCCAATGCTTTCAACATTGTCACTAGCGTATTTTTCAATCGACTCCACCCTTACCCAATCATAGCCGTCGCCCGTTGCAGTTCCCGGGCCAATGATATTGATTTTGATATAATTACCTTCCTCCGCGGGCGCTCCCAGATATGCACCGTTTTTATCAGTTAACTGGAACTTGCTGAGCAGTTTGGTGGCGATCCCATTCCAATCATTCACATCGAGCAAACGGCGTTGCGCGGTTTCATATAACATCCTGGCCGAGCGCTCGTCCGGCAGATTTTGAATGCTTTCCGAATCGATGACGACTCCGTCCCGGTTTTCAGGGATTGTACCAGTATAGTTTTTTTCGTCCATGTTGTGAAGGCGTTAAGTGTCCGTCTTATGAAGTCGCGATCACTAATTTAAAATTGTGCCAATTAAGATTGGGGAGTGACCGTGCTGATCCTATGGATTTTTAAGTGTAATAGATTTAAAATCCCTTGTCAGATCGGTAAGGGATTTTTCTACGCCCATGCGTTCAAGGCTTGATGCCCCTACAAAGCCGTGCACATTAGTTTTAGAGAGAATTTCGCGAACATCGTCGGGCGTGTTAATTGGACCACCATGGGCAAGGAAAAATATATCGGGATTTACCTCCCTGCCCGCGTCCGCAATTTTTTGGGTTTGTTCGATGGCATGATTCATCGTTACCGTCGCATTCACCACACCTACTGAACCGCCGATGGTCGTGCCCACATGCGCAATGATCGCGTCGGCACCTACTTTGGCCATTTGGCGCGCCTCTTCCGGAGTTGCGACATAGACAATGGAAAACAGATCCATCATCGTGGCGAGACGGACCATTTCGACTTCTTTGTCAAAACCCATCCCGGTTTCCTCTAAAACCTGCCTGAAATGCCCGTCGACAATGGAATGTGTGGGAAAATTATTGACCCCTGAAAATCCCATCTCCTTTACTTTCAGCAAATGGTGCCACATTCTGCGACGCGGATCCGAGCCATGCACGCCGCAGATCACAGGAATTTCTTCCACCACAGGCAGTACTTCAAACTCGCCGATTTCCATTGCTACCGCATTGGCGTCGCCATATGCCATGAGGCCTGCGGTGGAACCGTGTCCTGACATTCTGAACCGGCCAGAGTTGTAAATGATAATCAGGTCAGCTCCGCCTTTTTCGATGAATTTGGCGCTGATCCCGGTTCCCGCGCCCGCAGCAATAATGGCTTTTCCCTGATCCAGCGTGGCTTGCAAACGATCGCGCACCTCCTGTTTTGTATATGGATTTCCCTTACCTGTCCATTGATTTGGCATAATGTTCTTTCGTGGCTGTTAATGTGGCTGAAACTGTTTTAGGAGACAAATTTATCTGATATCGGCCCTGGCAAGCAAATCCAAAAGCGTTTTTACGAGGATAGCTGAAAATTCGGGATCATTGATGTGCAAGTCAGCTTCGTGAATTACTACCTGATCATTCACATTTTCCCTGATGGCGCTGAACAATGCTTCGTTCGCTTCCGGCCAGTAAAATACCCCGCCTTTCGAGTCGATTTGCGACAGGCCTTTTAATGGTAAAACAATGGATACCGGTCCTGCGGAGCCGTTCACTTTGAGAGCCAATCGTTTTCCCAATGTTGCGTTTTCTACCAAGTCGGTCCGCATCAAGGTTACATCCGGTGCCCAATTATACAGCTTTCGATCTTTGTATTGCACCGGAATAGTATCCATATGCGCAAAGTTGACCATATCCATACAGCCCGGAACTACCACCTGCGGGATACCCATTTCTGCGGCTGCGGTGAGCCTGTCAGGTCCTGCGCTGCAAATGCCACCGCATAGATCGTCGGCCAATTCGGTGGTGGTAACATCCAATACTGCGTCAAAAATGCCTCCGCGGATTAATGATTCCATGGTTTTTCCACCTACTCCGGTCGCGTGGAATGCCAGTACTTCATAACCTGCCTTATTGAGCAGTTCCGTACATTTGTCGACACATTCGGTGGTATTGCCAAACATACTGATGGCAATGCTTTTTGAATTGCGATGCGATTTGACTTCTACATTGGCCATCGCACAAATCGCGGCGGCGGCCTGTGCAACCAGCAAATGCAAAATGTTATTCATTCCTGCAACGTCCACAACGGACGACATCAGGGTAATATCCTTGTTACCGATCTGGCGCGAAAGGTCTTTTGCTGCTAACGTGGTAAGACAAAGTTTCGGCATACCGAACGGAACTTCCTGCATCGCCGCCAGTGCAATGTAAGTACCCCCGCCGCCACCCATTCCAATCACCGCTTTGATTTCTCCATTGGCTACCAATTTGGAAATGATCCTGGCAGCGCCTTTGCCCATAATATCAATGGCTTTCCCACGATCCCGGGCTTCTCCGAGGCTGGCAATATTGCCGCCGCCTTCGTAGGCGACGACATCAGATTCGAAATCAATATGAAATAAATCCGTTGTGCCCAATACGCCGGTGTTCATGGTGATCACCCGCTCACTTTTAGCTAGAATGCATGTTCTGAGGTAAGAAAAGATCTCGCCTTTGGTATCAAAACACCCCAGTATCAATATACTTTTTTCTTTCGACGACATATTGCAGATGAGCTCAGCGCACTATTTCAAAGTTTTAATGTAGGAAAGCAAAGCAGCGACCTGCTTGTCGGAATAACCATCGATCAACCCTTTTACCATAAAGGATCGTCCGCCCAAAAATCCCTGGCTTTTAATGGCATTGGCTTCAATAAACATTTTTGCGCCACCCATAAAAGCAACGGTCGTGCCTTGATTGTCCTTATTAACAAGGTATCCCTCCACACTCGAACCGTCTTTTTTGAGAATCCGGTAAACCGCATAACCCGACTCCACCGCAGCATCGGGATCCAGGATCGCGGTGAGCAAAGCCTCGTTTTCCCGGTTGGCCGAACCGTCCAGGGCGGGTGCAATATTTTGTCCTTTATTACCCACCTGATGACAGGATAAGCAGGTTTGAAAAAGCAATTTTCCAGCATCAGCATCGCCATTGTTCTTTGCAGCCACTGCCATGTACCGCGTCAACTTTCCTTTGAATGCAATCCTGCTTTCCTCCTCCCGCTTTTTTACAGCATTCAGGATAACGGTTGCCCGGCTGTCATTTTTGTTTGAATTGACAATGCGTTCGGCAGCAGGGAGATTGAATGCTGAAAGCTCAATCAGTTTTTTCTCGTGCAAACGAACAAGTAAAGCTGAACCCTGGCTGGATGAGGATAGGCTATTGGCCAGGTCACTTTTTTGAGTTGCATTGAGTTCTGGAATCCATTTAAATGTTGCTTGTTCGCCGGCTGCCGCGTCCATTTTTAATAATGTGTTCAATGCGGAAGTACGTGTTTCAAAGCTTTGCTTTTTGTCGGCTGAGATCCTCCCAAAGACTTCCTGATTTCTAATATCCCCTTCCAATGCTTTTAATGCTAATTTCAGGGTATTGTCTGAGCTCTCATCATTCATCAATGCAATAACAGCTTCCCGTAACTCCGGGACTTTAAATCGTCCGATCGCATCCAGCGCCAGATCTGCATCCGGCTGGGAACCGCTTTTCAGCAAAGTATTTACCGGGCCAATCAATAGACTGGAAAGCTCGTCGGACTGGATTTGTGACTGGTTTTGAAGCGCAAATGTGAGGTAAGTCCTGGCATTGGCCGGATTTTCAATAACCGGTTTAATTGTTTGATAAATGCCCTTGTTTTTCAACATTCCGGCAATGGCCACAAAAGACGATTCATCCAGAGCAGAAACATTTGCTTTTGGCCAAAATTTCAGGAAAGCAATATCTCTTTGGACGTCAGGGAGCGCCTGAACGGCCCAGAGCATGTTTACAGCCGGGGCCTGATCCGCGGCTCCACTATTTACATACTTCATCAATTCATCCTGATATTGTTCCAATGCTTTTCTGGCCAGAAACCGCTCCTGTTTTCTTTCATAACCACCACCCATCGCATTACCGCCAAGTTCGGGTTTGGAAGCCTGAACCAACAAGCCGATTACATTTTGGTCCGCCTTGTCAGCTTCCGAAATTGTTCGCAATACCTGCGCCCGGATAGCCGGATTTTTATCCTCAATAAGGTCTTTAAGATCAGGGACTTTTTGCAAGGGTTGCAGCGGAAAGCTGTTTAGCGAACGAATGGCCTCCCGTTTAATGTCAGCATCGTGTGATTTCAGGAATGCTGAAATGACGCTCTCATCGTAATGCTTTATCCCTTCCAATGACCACAATGCATGAATGCGCGTTACGGCATCCTGCGAGGCGTCGAAAGCGAGGGAAACCAGTGCAGGTGACAGTGATTTTGTCTCAGCTTCCGGCCGATCGGTGATCTGGTGCCAGGCAGCGCGTTTTTCCCAAAGCGATGGTGATTTAAGATGTTCAACTAGTTCAGCGGTCGGTGTGGCATAAAAATCGGGAATTGTCCTCGGTTTCTGATTCACATGCCGGATCCGCCAGATGCGTCCGTGCGTCTTGTCGCGGTCGGGATGGGTGGTGGGTAACTCGTTATGCGAAACGATTTTGTTGTACCAATCGGCCATGTAAAGACAGCCATCCGGGCCGAATTCCATATTAACGGGCCGGAACCAGTCGTCTTCGGATGTTAGTAAGTCAGGTAAATGTTTTGCCGTTACCGTACCATCCTCATTGTGAATAATTTGGACAGCATTGATCGTGCTCGTTATTGGATTTGCCAGAAAGGCCACATTCTTATATTCATCGGGAAACGAACCGGAGGCATCATCGGCAAACGCAGTACCGGAAATCCCTGTGCCGCCCACGCGGAATTCGTGCAATGCTGGCATAAATGGCTGATAAGGCCGGATATGGTCATTCCCAATGCCCGGAAAGCCTGAGCCAGGATCCATTGGCGCTACGGAGTAACCGAGGTCATTTGCTTCCGAACCATACCATTGCCCATTGTGCCTCAGCTGAAATCCCCAGATGTTATTTAAGCCGACACTGACGATTTCGAGCTTTTTAGCATCAAGCGAGAACCGGGCAATCTTGCTGAAATCAATTTTGAGTTTGGCATCGCTTTTCAGGGAGGTTACCTCGCCTTTATTCAAAGCACCATGACTGAAATGGATCCAGTCGCCCGGGCCGCGCACCAATGAATGCGTCATGGTGTGAGTATCTGTAAATCCAAATCCCGTGAGCATTGGGACGCGCTCATCAGCTTTGCCGTCCTTATTTTTATCATTCAGGAAAAACAATTCGGATCCCTGCGCCACGTAAGCGCCATCCCTATACGGTAGAATACTCATGGGAATTGTGAGCCCATCCGCCCAAATAGTCGTTTTCGCGGGGGTTTTACCATACAGATCAGAAATGACGATAATCTTGTCGGTACCTTTTGTTTTGCCTTGATAAAGATTGAGGATCCGTTTAAAGCTCGGGTGTTTTTTTTGCGCTTCCTGATCGTCCATCAGTTTCAGCAGATCGTTCCACTTAATGTCGGCAATAGGATCCAGCGGGTACATGCGGGCTGTTTGTGTCCAAAGTCTTCCAGCGTCGTCAAAAGTAAGGTCAACAGGATTAACAATGCTGTCCCGCTCACTGGCTACCAATTCCACTACAAAGCCCGGCAGCACTTTAAACCCGGCCAATTCTTCTTCGGGCGTATTGATTTTTGTCCGGACGGACTGTGTTTTGTTTTTTTGCGCAAAAGAGTTTTCACACTGGATTAAACACATCAGAAACGAAGCGGCAATCCAAGGTTTCCTAAATTTCATAGTTCCTGATTATTGGCACGTTTGACGAGATTCATTTCGGGCAATGTAGGTCTTGCCTATAAAATTAGATCGCGGGCATTTCTTACTGACTTGCGTACATAAACATTGAAAAATGCCTCAACTAGGTCGGATAATCTATTGTTTGCGTAACTTCATAGGGCATTGTTCTCGAAATCTTTCCAAATAAGCAATAGCATAATGATTACCAACTTTTTCATAAAACCGCATCCAGCCGTTGCAGTTTTTGTTGATCATTACATCCTGTCCACTTCGGGGGATGAGCAAGTTACATTTGGTGGAACCTGGCCTGCAAGCAATGAAACGAGCCTGGTGTTTTATCTGGCTGACAAGCCTGAGGTTTATGAAGTTTCGGTTTTTGGCAAAGAAAATATGAACAATGCCAATTGGGTAGTTGGATTGCTGACGCGGAGCAACGGCTTGTTATCATTTCAAGGCGTATATAAGACGTTCGTTGTACAGTTTAAAGCAAATGGATTTTCGAAGATTTTCGGGTTACCTGTATCAGAGCTTACCAACAACATTTTTTCAGGTGAGGCAGTCTTTGGTCAAACCGCAGGGGTCTTGCACGACAAGTTATTAAATGCAAATGATGTTTCTCAGATGGCTGAATTTGCTGATCATTTCCTGTTCCATTATCTCAAAAAACAAAAAACAATCCAAATCAATGATGGTATCACAGCTATTGCCAACCAGTTGCTCTCGGGTGGTAAGATTTTGGATGTGACCGATTATGCTTCTGCTGCCAACATGAGCCTGCGCAATTTTGAAAGGCGTTTTAATGAGCAGGTAGGTACATCTCCTAAATTCTTCTTCAGGCTTTTTAGGTTCAATAATACGATCCTTAAAAAGATGCGCTTTCCTGAAAAAAATTGGACAGTGATCGCCCATGAATGTGGTTATTACGATCAGATGCACCTGATTAAAGATTTCAGGAATTTCGCAGATACTACCCCAACCACTTTTTTACAGCAAAACGACGGAATGCAGGATGAGCAGTTTGTAGAGGTAAAGAGAACGCATCACTGATTTTGGCAGATTTTTACTATTCACGCCTAATCGCTGCATGTAATTTTGATTCAAAATAAACGAACCAGATTTACATTCGCTCATGACTGCAATTATTGAAGACAATTGGTATGAAACATTTTTCTCCGGCCTGAACTGTGAGATGTGGGAGCGTGCGGCAGTTCCGGATTGGACCGAAAATGAAGTTGATTTCCTTTTGAAGGTATTTGGGGACAAGGTAACCTCCATACTCGACATTCCGTGCGGATTCGGCAGGCACACAATCTCGCTGGCGAGGAGGGGATTCAATGTTACCGGCCTGGACATTTCGGCCGAATTTATTTCCACGCTTAGGGATCAGTTAGCGACTGAAAATCTGCCTGTTACCGTGATTCAGGGCGATATCCTAACCACGACATTTTCGCAAAAATTTGACGCCGCTTATTGCCTCGGCAATAGTTTTGGGTATGTTGATGATGATGGGATGAACCTGTTTGTACAAAACGTGTCGGCTGCATTGAAAACCGGAGCTCGGCTGGTCATTAATTCCGGGCTGGTGGCGGAAAGCATCCTCGTGAACTTCCCGAAAACCAAACAATTTGTGCTCGGCGATATGGTAATGGATATCAGCAATTCATATGACATGAGGGAAAGCTGTATGATCACGGAACTGACTTATACCAAACCTGACCGGATTGAGAAGCATTCGTTTAAACATTACGTATACACATTATCGGAGATCAGGAGGCTGCTGCGAAAACACGGCCTTAAAACGATTGATGTCTATAATTCGACAGAAATGGTGCCTTATCAATTAGGCGATGCGCAGATTTATTTGGTGGCAGAAAAGGAGTGAAAATCTGGCTGGCCACCATGTAGAAGGGGAACACTGGACTACCTATGATAGTTAATTCCAGGCAGGCGAATTGGATTTGTAAAATTTCAGAATATCGTTTTGTGATTACAACCAATCGTTTCAGTAATGTTTCTTTTCATCATTATAATTATATTTTAGCATGAAAAAAACGATTCTATTTGCACTGATTTGGGTGGCTGCTGTTGCCTGTGATCAGAAACAAGAGGCAGCTCCGCAATCTGAACTCAAAAGTACAAGTATCCCTTACCGCCAATTAACCACCGTTGCTACCTCTGGCGACAATTTGAAAGTAGAACTTCGGGAAGTTAACGATAGCCGTTGCCCTAAAAATGTCGTTTGCATTCACATGGGTAGTGCGCAGGTTAAATTTAATGTGTCTGACGGTACCAACCAGACGGATGTAAACCTGACATTCAAAGGCGATAAGAATGCAGATTTCCAAACATTTGCTTTGAGTGGCGTGAATTACGTTATCCGGGTAAGCGAAATACTTCCTTATCCAGACACGACCCAATCACCAAAGCTGGAAGATTACAAGGTGAATGTCACAATTGAGAAAAAGTAGTAGAGTAGATTTTGGTTTAAAATTGAGTAAAAGGAGTCTGGTTTCTACCTGGCTCCTTTTCTGTTTTTAGCCGTTTTGGTATTCATTTTTACTTTTTGTTATGTAACTTGAACATCAACAAACGACGCCACGATACAATGAGGCCTATTTTTTCAAGAAGGGAAGTTCTAAAAGGAATTGCAGCCACGGGTGCGGCAATAATGCTCGAACGCAATTTATCATTTGCAGAAAACGCTCAGAAAATGCTGATTGAAAGAAAAATACCATCGACAGGAGAAAAGCTTCCGGTAGTAGGACTTGGATCCTGGCAGCAGTTTGATGTGGGCAACGACTCTATTGAACGAAATCCATTGAAAGAGGTATTGTCTAGAATGCATGAATTAGGTGGCAAAGTCATTGACGCTTCACCGATGTATGGCCGGGCAGAAGAGGTAATTGGCGACTTAACCAACGAGCTTAAAATGAATGACCATTTCTTTCTTGCCACCAAAGTGTGGACAACAGGCAAAGAGCAGGGGATCATGCAAATGAACGATTCGTTGCGAAAAATGAAGCGCAGCAAAATAGACCTGATGCAGATTCACAATTTACAGGACTGGCAAACGCATTTAACCACTTTGAAATCCTGGAAAGAACAGGGAAAAGTAAAATACATTGGGATAACCCATTATACCGACTCTGCCCACGCTCGTTTGGAGCAAATTGTAAAATCGAAAGCCGTTGACTTTGTCCAGTTCAACTACTCAATCCGCTCGCGAAATGCAGAAAAAAGCCTGCTCAATGCCGCTAAGGACAATGGGGTAGCAGTGATTATTAATGAGCCATTTGAACAGGGTGCGTTGTTCAGGGCGGTGAAAGGTAAGGAGCTTCCGGAGTGGGCGGCAGATTATGACATTAAAAGCTGGGCGCAGTTTTTTCTCAAATTTATCCTTAGCAACGAGGCCGTTACCTGCGTCATCCCAGGCACATCCGATGCCAAACATCTCGTTGACAACATTTCTGCCGGAACAGGTAAATTGCCGGATGCGGCTGGCCGCAAGAAAATGTTGAGTTGGATCCAGACGGTTTAGTACAACACTCGCTCAAAGCCAGAAGGAGCCCTATTATTTATTCAAGGGCGAATGCCACGTACTGATTTCCCTTTCTAGTCCCGAGTTTAGAACCTCCGCAAGCAATCACAACAAATTGTTTTCCATTGACCTCATAAGTAGAAGGTGTTGCAAAAGCGGCTGCCGGCAGAACGGTTTCCCACAATAGCTTTCCGGTTTTTTTATCAAATGCCCGAAACATGCCATCCTTGGTTGCAGCAATGAATAAAAGCCCACTGGCTGTTACTACCGGGCCTCCATAGTTTTCGGTACCGGTTGTGGGGACACCTTTGGCTTTTAAAGAGGCTACTTCGCCGAAGGGGATTTTCCAAAGGTACTCGCCTGTATTTAAATTAATTGCATTCAATGTTCCCCAGGGAGGTGATATGGCCGGAAGGCCGTTGGCGTCAAGAAATTTATTGTAACCAGTACTTTCAAAAGGCAGATAGGTCTTTTTTGATACAGGGACAGCCGATGCAGCCTCTACTTTTTCATCCCCAAACAGGAATGCAATCAGCGAATGCTTTTCCTTCGCAGTAAGCATGGGGAAACCTGGCATCATGCCTTTTCCGGTGGTGATCAATTGATTTACAAAAGCCCTGTCTCGGCGCTGGCCAATATCCACCAGACATGGATAGCCGCTTTTAGCATTTCCTTTCCGCTGCGGGCCATGGCAGGTGACGCAATAAGTGGTGTACGTTTTCTCGCCGGGGCTCAGACTCGACAATTGGCTTTCTCTTGGCTTATCCTGCATAGTCAGGATCCAGGCCATTTCATTGCTATTGACATATAAAATGCCTTCATCCGGATCGGCAGCGGCTCCGCCCCATTCTGCTCCGCCGTCGAAACCGGGCATGATAATGGTCCCTTCCTTGCTCGGCGCTGCAAATAATGCTTTTTTATATCCTTTGAATTTAATGACGAGGGAATCGTGGTCAGGCGCATGGATACTGATGTCTTTTTCGGTAAGTGTGTAAGCCTGCCGTGCATAAGCAGCCGGTTTTGTAGGCACAGGTTGGGTAGGCCAGGGGAATTCGCCGGGAAGTGCGTTTGAGGGAGCAGTTACTTCTTTAATTGGGAAAAGCGGTTTTCCTGTAACGCGGTCAAAGATAAAAACGTAACCTTGCTTACTTACCTGCGCAACTGCGTCGATTTTCTGACCGTTTTTGGTTACCGTAATCAGGTTAGGAGGTGCTGGCAGGTCGCGGTCCCAGATGTCGTGGTGCATGGTCTGGTAATGCCAGAGGCGCTTGCCGGTCCGGGCATCCAATGCGAGCAGACAGTTTGCGAAAAGGTTAGCTCCTTTTCTTTTCGCGCCATAAAAATCATATCCCGCCGAGCCGGTAGGAACATATAATATGCCCCGCTGGCGGTCTATGGCGGTTCCCGACCAGTTATTGGCTGCTCCGGTAAAGGTATTTTTATACGCATCTGGGGGGAATGTCTCGTATCCGAATTCGCCAGGGTAAGGGATGGTGTGAAATGTCCATTCCAATTTACCGGTGCGCACATTAAATGCGCGCAAATCGCCGGGTGCGGCATCGGAATCTTCAGAAAGCCGGATCGGCATAATAATCAGATCTTCAAAAATGGTCCCTGGCGTGTTGGAAACCATGTATTTGTTCTTAGCAACGTCCGGAAGTCCCGTGCGCAAATCTATTTTCCCCTTATCTCCAAAGCTTTCAATGATTTTTCCTGTTTTGGCGTCGAGTGCGTACAGGAAAGCACCCATAGCATGCATGATCCTGATATCGTCCCCATCACGCCAATAGGTGAGGCCGCGGCTTGTATTGGAGCTGTTTTTTGATTTATCACCAAAAATCCAGATCTGTTTTCCCGTGGCAGCATCCAATGCAAATGCCTGAACGGCAGGCGTAACGCCGTACAAAATGCCATCGACAATGATTGGATTAGCCTGTGTCTGACCCGAGTCCGGCATGGAATAGCTCCAAGCTACTTTCAGGTTTTTAACATTCTCCGGATTAATCTGGGTCAGCGTGGAATAGTGGTTACGGTCAGGCCCACCGAGATATTCCGGCCAATCATTCCCGGAAGCTTTTTTGTCCCCATTAAACCGATAAGCCCCAAAAATGAGAACCGAACCAACCGCAACACACAAAACGAAAAATCGAACCATAAAAACAATCATTCATTCATTCATTCAAAATTCACTCATTCACTCATTCAAAATTGACATCATTGAAACTTCCCCTTCTCCGTAATCCCCGGCCAGTTATCCGTCCTGAACGCACTTGCTGGAAAGCCGTCGGTGCTGTACAGATTGGCGTCTTCGGGCGCATCCGACCAGCCGTATCTCACAGCCGCAGGCTTGGGCACTTTGGGATGGGATAACACTACTTTATTTCCCTGAATTTCCGCTTTCGCGTAATAAAAGACCTTATCGTCACCAGCGATTTCAAAGCCTTTCAGGTACTCATAGCGATCTTTGACCATTAATCCGTTTTCTGCATGTTTAAAGGAGATTACAGCTTTTGCATCATCAAATTGCGCATTGTCGAAAAGGGGTGATGCGTATGGAATGTCCATCCCATAATCCAGTTTAAGCGCATTTTTCGCCAGCCTGTGAGCCACATCTTGCTTATTCGTCGGGTGGATATCTTTGGGGTTGCCTACATCAGTGCTGACGGCCATCCCGGTTTTGGGCAGGCTTAATGTCATGTTTTGCGCTTCGCGCAGTTCGGCCCAATTGCTTCCCTGATTGCTACTTTGGTCGCTTCCAAAGCTGGATAGCTGTACCCAATAAAATGAAAAGTTATCGTTCCATGATTTGCGCCAATCGTTGATCATTAAAGGAAACGATTGACGGTACTGATAAGCTCTTCCCGCATTGCTTTCGCCCTGATACCAAAGACTTCCGCGAATTGCAAAAGGCAGCAGGGGCACAATCATGGCATTGTAAATGGTCGTTCCTACATTGTTCATCAAATGTGCGAACTCATGTTTCTCGGCAAACGACGGCATGAGATACCAATCTTTCGACAGGCTTATTTTTTTAGCACCTTCCTCAATATATAGATCATTGGCAGATCCCATAAAACCGGGACCGAACCAGGGAGTTGAGATCATATTGCCCGATTTGATGACCAATTGATTTTTCCCGGCCTTCCAGCTGCCGGCCGGGATCTGTATTTTTCGGACGCCTTTCAATGCGCTTTCGTTAATCAATTTTCCATTGATAAAAATTTCATTGGGACTGTCATTTTCAGGCAATGTCAGCATGGTTGATTTAGAGACAATGTCATCGGCCAGTTCAATTTCTTTGGCCATATAACCCTTACCCCGAAAACCCATTAAGCCTTTCCAATCCCATTGTCCAATCGGATCGGCTGCTTTTTGCCAGTTTCCAAAATCAGCATTGCCAGATACATATTTTTTCTCATCCTCTGCAGTAGGCATTGCAGACTCACTTTTCAAAAGCTGCTTTTTAAGTTTGGCTCCCATTACCAAATCCGCATCCTCCCATGTTTTTGGCATGGTCTGCGCGTATGATTTCAATTCATTATCAGCCATCATGGCTTCTTTGCTGATCCAGCCTTCGATCTGCGAACCACCCCAGGATGAATGCAGGATACCAATAGGAACATTCAGTTTTTGGTATAATTCGCGGGCGAAGAAAAAGCCGATCGCTGAAAAGCCACCAACTGTTTCCTCGGAAGCTATTTCCCATTCGCCGGTTTTGAGATCCTTTTCCGGCGTGAGCGTTACCAAATGTTCAACCCTGAAATGTCGAATTTGGGGAAATTCGGCGTTTTGCTTTTCTTTTTCATAATTATTCGCAGCCCGTACCGGCCATTCCATGTTGGATTGTCCGGAGCAAAGCCATACTTCTCCGATCAGCACATCACTGATGCTTGAATTGCCCGACTTCGCTGTTACTAAGAGTGTATGCGGGCCACCAGCTTCCAATGCCTTAATTGTAACCATCCATTTTCCTGAGGCATCGCTCTTCGCTTCGGCCGTATGACCAGCCAGTGCCACTTTTACTTTTTCGCCTGCCTTTGCCCAACCCCAAACCGGAATTGGTTTTTGCCTTTGTAATACAACGTGATCGGAAAATAGGCGCGCTAATTTTACCTGGCCAAAGACGGTCGTGTTGACGATGAGTAATAGGACGAGAAGCAAGCGGTTCATAATAATTCTTGGAATTGATAATGGTTATAAAACACGATGAAGGGGCGGATTCTACTTAAACTATTAACTTTACGCTTCATGATATCTGTTATAATATGCTCTGTCGACCCCCAGGATTTATCTGTCGTAAAGGAGAATATTGAGAAAACCATTGGGACAAAATACGAAATCATCGCGTTCGACAATTCACAGGATCAAAAAGGTATTTGTGAAATATATAACCTTGGAATTCAGCGTGCTAAGTACGAATATCTTTGCTTTATGCATGAAGACATCGAGATGCTGACGGCGGAATGGGGAGTAAAGGTTATCGAGATTTTCGAAAAAAATAAGGAATTGGGCCTTTTTGGTATTGCTGGCGGAGGGTATAAATCGCTGGTACCTTCCAGCTGGTACAATGCAGATTTAGAAATAAATGGTCAGTTCTACTGCAATTTGATCCAGGGGTTTAAATATGGAGGCAAGAAAGAATTTCTTGACCATCGGAATCCAAAAAATGAAAGGCTTTCGCTGGTGGCAACCATTGATGGCTGCTGGATGTGCGCGCGAAAATCTATTTTGCCAGCAAAGGCATTTGATCAAAATCTATTGACTGGCTTTCATGGTTACGACATCGATTTTTCACTAACGGTAGGGCAAAAGCATCAGGTAGCGGTCACTTATGATATCCTTTTAAAGCATTTTTCCGAGGGAACGTTTTCGAAGCAATGGGAAGATGCCATACTGAAAATCCATAAAAAATGGAGTCGGCATTTACCAGTGAATGTGGACGGACTGGATGAAAAAATGATGCTGCGTTATGAAAGACGGGCCTTTAAAATGTTCTTCAACAGGCAGTTAAACCTAGGAAGTTCGTATGACAAATTAATTGCAATCATTTGGAATGCACGTCATTCACGTATTTTCGGGCCTTTTAAATGGTATAAGGTCTACGCTGACCTTTGGCGTGTTTGGAGAAAGCGGGATAGAAGCATTACTTAAACTTTGTATCCCAAATCGGTTAGGTAAGGTTTCCAGAAATCGAGATGGTGGTCCCAGGAATGACAGCCGAAAGGAAGTTTACCACCGTTAAATTTTACGCCCCGCTCGGGATTATTTTCAATGGAAAATTTATAGGCCGTTTTGAAAGAAGGGATTTTGAGCCTGCGAAGTTTGCGGTTCACTTCAATGCTCCAGAATACATCTTCGTGAAACTGGTGTTCGGTGCGCAAATGATATTCATTTATTTTTTCCTGCATTCGGCTGGCCAATCCGAAAAATTTCTCTACCCTTCGCAAAGAAAATCCGCCATTACCTACCTGATTATCAAATTGACGCTGGCTTGGCAAGCCGTCTTCTATGGTATTGCGCCACTGATGATAGAAAGTAATGAGTTTGGTTTTCGTGGCTTTGATGATGTCAGGCTCTGCCAGCCGCTTGGGCCAGGGAGCGCCAATGTAATCGTATCCGCTATTACACCAAAGCAGGAGCGAATCGCTAAACACAAAAGCATCCAGCTGGTAAATCAAAATAAACTCGAAATCATTGAGTTTTTCGTAAAAATTGGCGCTTAGCATCAGGCTATTGTAACCCTGGACTCCCTGAAAGAATGTTTTGTCGAAAGTGATAATCTGGCTGAAATTCGAACCGGCTCCCAATTCTGATAAGTCGAGCCCTTCCGGGGCTACTGCGATGATTGGATGATTGGAGAGGACTTTTTGGCATTGCATTAAAGATATCTTTTCAAATGCAGAAAGCTCCGTTTTATAAATGGGGATGACAACAGCTGCTTTTTTCTTTGAATCCATATCTGACAATCAGCTTTTCAAAACGGTTTATTTTTGTTCATCAAGCGTTTTGACCAGCGATTCAAGGTGCTCCTGGAAGAAGAAATCGTATCCATTTCCGCCTTCAGGCACTACATTGATCACTTCAAAAGAAGTTTCCAGGATACGCGGGACTTTCAGGCCTTCGGCAATGGAGTAGGGAAATGATTGGTTTCCGATAAAAAACTTCGCCCCTGCGATGATTTGGGCCATTTGCATAAAATCATCGACCTGTACCCACTGAATGTGAGGGATTGTTTTCTTGATATCAATAAATTCCGATTCTACCCCAATGAACACAATATTTTGATAGTCATTCAGGAATTTATAGTTGATCGTATAATTCCGGTAACGCTCGCTTCTGGCCATCACGATGGTATCAGAATAACTTTTATCAGGTTCTACATTCAGCCATGACTTCCATAAAACCGGATTGACGCCGGTCAGGTAACTGCACCAGCGGGCAATGTTGCCTTTATCCAAGGGTATGCCTCCGGCGCGGAAATAATCGAGGTCGATATCGATAATCTGATCCGTATGAATGTCGATCAGGTCAATGTAGGGCTGCGGTTTCAGAAGGGTAATCAGCATTTCTGCCATTTTCTGATTCATCATCACATTTCCCAATGGATGTGAGTTGTAACCCGAAAGGATCAGGGGCTGGCCTAAGCGCAGATATAATTCTATTTTAACATTGGTAAAATTGCGAATGGCTTCGATGGTAGGCAACGCATAAATTATATCGCCGGCATTGCCGCTGTGACTCAGCCTGATACGGCCATTTTGCTCGGCGTATTTTTTAATTTTTGCGGGGCTGGTTAGTTTTTCCGCCTCCGTAATGAAGTTAGCAAATGCCAACTGTTTCTGATTTCTTAACTCCCACTTGTACTGCTTGTAACGGATTTTGTCCGTATGTTTCAGCCAAAGCCTGGAAATCAGATTTCTCTTTTTGAACATATTCACTAATTGATAAAACTACTCATTAAATGTCTGCATATCGATCAGCCGTTTGTAGAGGCCTCCGTGTGCGATCAGCTCGAAATGAGATCCTTGCTCAACAATTTTCCCATCTTCCAAAACCAGTATCTTATCCGCTTTCTGGATCGTGCTCAATCGGTGCGCGATGACAAGAGACGTCCTGTTTTGCATCAGATTGTTCAGGGCTTCCTGCACCAGTTTTTCCGATTCTGTATCTAATGCTGAGGTAGCTTCATCTAAAAGCATGATCGGCGGGTTTTTTAATACTGCCCTGGCAATGCAGATCCTTTGTTTTTGTCCTCCCGAAAGCTTCATACCCCGATCCCCGATGTTACTCCAGTAGCCATTTTCGGTGTCCGTAATGAATTCGTGGGCATTCGCCACTCTGGCAGCCGCTTCCACTTGCTCTAAGGTAGCATCCGGATTACCAAATGCAATGTTATTGAAAATCGTATCATTGAAAAGCATGGATTCCTGATTGACAAATCCGAAAAGCGACCAGAGCGATTCCAGTTTGATTTGTTTCACATTGATCCCGTCAATGGTCACTGCACCATCCTGCGCGTCGATAAATCTCGGGATTAAGTCCATTAAGGTAGACTTACCACCGCCAGACGGCCCGACCAGGGCAACCGTTTTCCCTTTCGGTATCACAACATTAATTGATTTTAGAACGGGCCGGGCGGGATAAGAAAAAGAGAGATTTTCGAGCTTAATACCTTCATTGAATTCAACAATATCAACAGCATCCGGGGCGTCCCTGATTTCAGGCTTTTCATCAATCAATTCCAAAACACGCTCGCCTGCTGCAATACCCGCGTGAATCGTGCTGAACGAATCCGTGATTGCTTTGGCAGGACGCATCACCTGGGAGAATAATGCAATGTAGGCTACAAATTTAGAAACGCTCAGTTCCGACTGATTATCAAGAATTAAGGAGCCGCCATAAAGCACAATGATGGCGACCATGGTTACGCCAAGAAACTCTGAAACCGGAGAACTAAGCTGCTGCCGACGTGCCATCTTACGTCCAAGTTCAGAATAGCGGACATTTTCCTGATGGAATTTATCCTTGATTTCCTCGGTAGCATTAAATGCTTTGATCACTTTGATTCCAGACAATGCTTCGTCGAGGTAACTGATCATTAAACCAAAAAGGTGCTGCGCCTGGCTTGCCTGTTCCTTTAATCTTTTTACGATCCTGGAAATCAGAAACGCGGATATTGGAATAACCAGAATAGCGAAAAACGTAAGCTTTGCGGAAGTAGCGAAAAGCATGAAGATATAGGCCAGTAATTGCAGGGGTTCTTTGAAAACAACCTGTAATGTTCCCGTGACGGAAAACTGTACTACCTGTACGTCGGAAGCGATTTTTGAAATAATATCCCCTTTTCTCTGGCTGCTGAAATAGCCCACATGCAGGTTCATCACATTGTTAAAGACCTTTTTGCGCAAGCTCAGCAAGGTATGGATCCGGAGATTTTCCATGATCCTTTGCGAAAAGTATTTGAAGACATTGGATAGCAATACGGAAGCGACAATGATACCGCAGACGATTTGCAAAGCCCCATGCGGGCCATACGTGAGGTTGGCTTGTTGCGCGTAATAATTGAGCAACCCGGTAACATCGAACCAGCTATTTGGCTTGGTAACCAGCTCTGCCTCAGCAGAATTGTTATTGAATAAGGTTGTGAGCAGCGGAGCAAGAAGCGCCAGATTTAATGTATTGAATATGACCCCCAGAACTGTACAAAAGACGTATGGAAAAGCAAATCGGGCAATGGGTTGAGCAAAGGATAATAATCGGAAGTATGTTTTCATTATTAAAAGGTGGCAACACGGGGTGTGCCTAAAAAGTAAAAGCCGGAAATCGTTAAATTTCCGGTTTGGGGATGCAAATTACTGCTTATCCGTTTAGAGTAGCGTCGGTGACTATAATTTAATTACCTGCTTGTATTTAAGCATGATATGAATATTCTTGATAACGTCGATAATCCCAATGTTAGACTTATGGATTTTCATTTGTCTCTTGAACGCGGTTTTCTTCATTTTTAGCTCATTCATATTTCTCAGAAAATCAACATATGCCTGGGCTTTGTAGAATTGAAGTGTCAAAATACTGGGAAGCACATCGCTTAGCACAACCTGCAAATGATATAGATTCAGATCAGCTCCGTGCAGATGCAAATGATGCATGTAGTAGCGATTGCGGAAATAAATCCGTTTGATGGAATTCGCATCTTTATGGCTTTTAGTGCTTGCAGATACCTCGTGACGGCATACCGCGTTGTGCTCGTAATAGCATTTCCAGCCCAATCGCCATGCCCGGATCGACATTTCCTGATCTTCTCCATAATAGGGATTAAACATCTCATTGAACCCGTTGATGGCTTTCAGCTTCCTGGTGTCCATTAATGCGATGGCGCCGGAAAGGTAGAATGTAGGGGTGAGGCTGTCGGAATCCTGCAGATAAAAGAAATTACTTGGCTTGATCTTCCTTCCCAGAATTTTGGGAGACCGGGCGGCATCCAGAATGTTGTCATCCTCCATGCCAATGATGCGGCCCATCACACCAAAAGTATCTTCGAGCTCAAAATATTTGTAAAGTTTTTCGAAATAACCTTCTTCCAACGTCACATCTGTGTTGAGCAGGAAGATAAGGTCATTAAAGGCTTTTTTGATTCCCAGGTTACAAGTATTCGCAAAACCTGAGTTTTTTTCTTTGCGGATTATGGTAATGTTGTCGCCATAATTTTCTTCTAAATAATTGACTGAGTCATCTGTGGAGGCGTCGTCCACCACGATGATCTGAACTTTGGGACCAAGTCCGTTGAGTATCTTGTAATTGTTCTCAAAATATTTTTCGAACAAATGTTTTCCGTTAAAATTCGGAATTACTACGGAGATGCTTTTCATTAATCATACAGTTTAGTGTAGCGTATAATGTTTTATCGATAGCTTTTCTTTTTTACATCGCAGTGAAGCACTGCCTGTTGTTAAATAATTGAACCAATGAAAAATTGTATTTTCTAAGCTCTCAAAAACTATATACGCCTGGTATCAGAATGACTTGAATTTCTGTAATTCAAGCAACAAAATTTTCAGGATTAGTTAATCCCGGACACTATTTAAAGATAGATTCAGAGAAGGGAGGAATTGAACTTAAATCAGAAGCCCGAATTTGATTTATAGATTTAGGTCAGGCTTTACGGGATTTTCCGAACACTTAATTTGATTATTACAACTTTGTGTTCTTATACTGAGAAAATAACGGGATTGTTGCAAGCAAGGTATATTTTTCAGAAAATCAAGCATAACTTCTAACTGTTTTAACAAATGTTCGCGGCAAATTATTTACCGGCATGTTTTGAATGATACAATACTCTACGGATTGGTTGCAAGAACATTTGATAAAATTTATTCGATATTGAAGGGCCACTTTTATTTATTTCGGAAGCAATTCAATATCAGTGTGGAAACCAAAAATTGTGGGTAGGGTTTAATTGAATGTGTGAAAAAAAATACTCAGTGCGTTTTTAGAGAACGATCTTTCAGGGTTTAAATGATTGTGGCAGCCCAACTTTTTGAGAAAAGTCTTTGTTCAACCAAGTAACTCGGCTTCAATTCAACCTAAGTGCGCTGCAACGCGGGTTGCAACCGCGTTGCAGCCTTTGACACTGCTCCTTTTCAAAATTTCAGGTAATGCGAAATGACGGATAATCCAGAATTTAACATCAAAACCGGCGATACAGTACCGGTATCTACCTATAAAGCTGCGCGTTCTGTGGCTGCGCTGGTAGCAGCTCATTTTGAGCGTCACCATATTTCGGTTGGCAAATATTACGAGCACGAACTGGCTCCCAAGCCCGATGCTAAAATCGTTGAAACAATCATCGATACAACTTTTTGGGCGAGTTTGCGACGTGAGGAGGGTAGGTCACCCAAGGTGTCCATTGCCTACTTGCCGCCTGAATCTGCGGAGCATCCCCTGATTTTTGCTGAGAAACTTTCATTGACAGCCAATGTCCTAACCAAGCTTGCACCCGCAGTAGAACGCTCAGGTATTCATTTGGGTGTTTGGATGGATGGTGACGAATTGCGCATATGGGGTACTACAAGGGTTATTCCCGGATTGTGTTTCGTATTGGAGGTTATCGAACCGGGCATGCTGGTCATTAAGCATCGCAGGGTGGATGGGTTTGGGAAATTCGTTAATGTTGCGGTCTTGAAAGGCGATCAGGTGAAAATTGTGAACGAACAAAGCGGAAAAGTCCGTGATTGTCCGTCTGTGATCAATTCTATGATCGGTTTTGGTTCCAGACCGCTTTGGAATGAATCGCCCAATTTGCTGGTGCAACTCGCGGTTTCCATGCGAAGCCACGAGCGCGGCGGTATTTTATTGGTTGTTCCAAAGGGCAAAGAAACCTGGCGAAATTCAATTATACATCCCATTACCTATCATGTTCAGCCTGCTTTTTCGGAGTTAGCAGAATTGAACAAACGATATCTGGCGGAACCCAATCCGATTTCATGGCAAAATCAATTTAGTTCGGCTATCAGCAATTTGGCAGGGTTAACTGCGGTTGATGGTGCTACAATCATCAACGATAGTTACGAATTGCTGGCATTTGGCGCGAAGATCGGCCGGGCTGCCGAAGGTTCCCCAGTGGAAGAAATGCTGGTTACCGAACCGATTATAGGCAATGTCGGACAGGTGATCCACCCGGTTCAGAATGGTGGGACAAGACACTTATCAGCTGCTCAGTTTGTATTCGATCAGCGGGATTCCATTGCGCTGGTTGCTTCGCAGGATGGTCGTTTTACGATCTTCTCCTGGTCTGGCTGTGAAAACAAAGTGCTGGCTTTCCGGGTAGATACATTGCTTTTGTAAGCAATCATGGAAACAATTCAAGCTGCTCCGGATTCTTTGGTTTTCTGGACTTAACCTCGATTTCCTGGAAATTCGACAGTGAAATGCCCAGCAACCTCACCGGCTTATCGTTCATTTCAACCTTATCAAGCAGTTGTTTCGCAGTCTCAATGATTGTATCCAGATCGCCTGTTGGCTGATTGAATGATTGATTTCTTGTAATTTGGGTAAAATCGCTGAACTTGACTTTGAGCGTAACGGTCCTTCCTTTCAGCTGATTTTTCTGCAACCTATTGAAGACAATCGCGCCGATTCTGTCGAGTTCCTTATACATTTCCTCCTGGGTGGTCAGGTCGTAAGTGAATGTATCTTCGGCTCCCAGCGATTTTGTTTCGCGGTGCGTTTGTACCTCACGGTCATCAATTCCCCTCACGATCTGATAATAAAAGTGTCCGGTCTTCCCGAAACGTTTTACGAGTTCATCCTCAGACAGCTTTTTGAGGTCCGCGCCGGTGTATAGCTGCATACTTTTCATTTTCTCGGCCGTAACCTTTCCTACTCCATGAAATTTTTCAACCGGCAGGTTATTCATGAAATTCTCGATTTTGGAAGGGCCTATGAAGGTTAATCCATTGGGTTTATCAAGGTCTGAGGCGATTTTTGCAACAAATTTGTTGATCGAAACACCAGCCGAAGCGGTAAGGTTTAATTCTTCAAAAATCTCTTTCTTAATTCGTTTAGCGATTTCCAATGCCGAACCGATTTGCAGTTTATCTTCCGAAACATCCAGGTATGCTTCATCCAGCGAAAGCGGTTCGATTAAGTCCGTATATCTCGAAAAGATCTCCCGAATGCTTCTGGAAACGGCTTTATACACTTCAAATCTAGGAGAAACAAAAATGATATTCGGACAAAGCTGAATGGCATTGCGTGACGACATGGCCGAACGGACGCCAAATTTACGGGCCTCATAACTCGCCGTCGCCACCACACCCCGACCCGTGGGGGAGCCGCCCACAGCCAGCGGTTTTCCTCTGTATTCAGGAAAATCACGCTGTTCTACCGATGCGTAAAAAGCGTCCATGTCGATATGAATGATCTTTCTTTGCATTGCTGGCATGCGTTGTGTATGGATCAAATGCGCATTGGAGGACAATTATGTCAATTAAAAACAAATTAAATAATTAACAATTCGCATCATTTAGCATTTTTTTTACGTACTAGATTGAGTATTTCGCCTGCGCCAGTCGCCTGCGCCAGCCGATTTAAGCCCAAATAAATATTTTCCAATCCGTTCCTGCATACATCTGATGCGATACACTATACCTATTTTTATTTGTTTCCTGATTATTCCACTACTGCTTATTCTTCCTTCTTCCGTGTTGATCGCGCAGGATAAATGCGGTACCATGGAGCTGCTTAGTAAAAGGTTTGTCGATCAGCCCTCATTAAAGTTGATGTTCGATCAGCGGGAAATCCGTCTGAAACAAATCATCAGTGATCGAATCAGGTCTGGAAAGTCCCTCAAATCAACCGAAGATGTTACCATACCTGTTGTATTTCACGTCGTCCTGACCCGCCAAAGCCAGGCATTGGTTACGGATGCGCAAATTATGACGCAGCTGGAAAGGATTAACAAAGACTATGCGGGCGCAGATGAAAACCTCTCCATTATTCCGGCCCATTTCAAATCACTTTTTGGAAAAACAGGCATTCAGTTTTGTTTGGCGCAACGCGCTCCCGACGATGCGCCTGCAACAGGTATCGTCCGTTACACTACCACCAGGAGCTCATTTGATTATACTACTAATCTGGTAAAACATGCTGAATCCGGCGGGGCCGATGCCTGGGATACGGATAAGTATCTGAATATCTGGATCTGTGATTTGTCTGGCGGTACTTTAGGTTATGCAACATTTCCGGACGATGGAGTGAAGGATGAGCAGGGCGTTGCAATAGACCTGGCATGTTTGCCCGGCGGTTCGGCAACCAATTACAATGAAGGTAAAACCTTGACCCACGAACTGGGCCATTATTTTAATTTATATCACATTTGGGGCGATGATAATGGCTCCTGCTCAGGCACCGATCAGGTAGATGATACACCAAACCAAGCCAATAGCACGACGACCTGCCGGACGGGCATAGTAACCGACAATTGCACGCCAAACTCTCCAGGTATTATGTACCAAAATTATATGGATTACACATCGGATGGCTGTCTGGCGATGTTTACGAAAATGCAGGTGGCGCGAATGGAAGAGGCGTTCAATACTTACAGATCATTGCTGAGCTTTTCTAATGGATGTACGCCTGTGGATGTAAAAAGCAAGGATGCATCGTTAAAAAGCATTTTACAGCCTGATCAGAGATTGTGTACAAATACCTTCACGCCGAGTGTTACGCTGGTTAACAAAGGCAGCGAAACGCTGACCTCCGTAATAATCCATGCTGTCATAGACAATGGTACTGTGGTAAATTTCACCTGGACGGGCTCACTCGCAACTTATGCGGAGACGACGGTTACTTTGCCCACATTGACAACCGTTGAAGGGAACCATGTACTGAGCATTTACACCTCTAACCCCAATGGTGCGGCAGACGAGGATACTGCCAACGACGCCCTTGCACTGGATTTCATTTACTACGAGCCGATCAATCCTCCGGTGACAGAAAGTTTCGAAGGTTTATTCCCGCCGCAAGGTTGGGATATTGTGAATGAAGATGGTGGCGCAACCTGGGAGAAAACGACCGCGGCTGCTAAAACAGGAACTGCATCCGTAAGAATCGGTAATTTCGATAATGAAGCGGTTGGCCAACGGGATTATCTTAGACTTCCGACAGTGAACATTGCGGGAACGGATTCAGCGTTTGTGTCTTTCCAGGTGGCTGCGGCAACTTATACTAATACTTCGGCGCAAAGTAATGTGTGGGACACACTTCAGGTGATGATCAGTACGGATTGTGGCCAGACCTATACCAGTGTTTACAAAAAATGGGGATCAACGCTGATCACGCGAAGTGCTGCTACGAGAGTCGCATTTACGCCGGCTGCGAGTGAGTGGAGACGAGAGGAGATCAATATCAGTAATTTCATTGGCCAGGGCGAGGTATTGGTGGCCTTCCTGAATACGAATGGTAATGAGAACAATGTTTTTCTGGACGATATCAATCTGCGGACGGTGACCGTGAATCCAAATCTGAAAGAAGCAGGGTTCTTAGTATCACCAAACCCAACCAGCGGATTGTTTTCCGTGCAGTTCTATCCGCATCCTGCCAACCTGAAATCAGTAACGATTTACAATGCATCCGGACAGAAAATTGCTGAGGAGTTGACTAATGGTAATGTAGCTACCAATGTTTACGATTTCGACCTGACGCATTACGCCAGCGGACTCTACATTGTCAAAGCAGAGTTTTCGGACAGGGTTTTGACAAAGAAGATTATCAAAAATTAAATCAATATATCCTTTTAACAATTACTTTGCTGTTCGTCTGAGTGACTGCAAATTCCTTGGCATTCTCATTGGGTGGAGAAATAAAGATCTGTTTTTTCTTCTTTCCGTCAGTGCTTACCCAATTTGCCGAGTAAATCTCGGGTAGTGCTCCTGTGTAAATCGGGTGGTTTTCTGAAGCCATAAATACTTCTTCCTGTTCGTAAGCCATTTCAAGATCGCTTCCTTCAATGATGTCACAAATAATTTTCAATCCTCCCGTATCCCCGTCGACCAACCCTTTGATCCTGGCTTTTCCAAAGAAGGGATCCTCTTCAAATTCCCAGCGAATGTAATATTCTATCACATTTCCTATCTGAGAATCAATATAGTCGGCAGTAAGCAGTTGTTCCTTGTGCATAGTTGATGTTAGTTTCTTATCCTTCCTTCAAAGCAATTTTCTGACGCCCGTAAGTATGAGGCATTTTGACAAATGTAATTGGAACCATGTTGTTTCCAAAAATAATAGGCTGTGTTTCACCAATATTTAGAATTTTGAAAAATTGCATGTGCTGAATGGCCCGCGAACCGCGTCCTTCGGGTGCAGCCATTCGGGGTTATAGCGCCGATTTAATGGCTGGTAAGTCAACAAACGGGTACGCTAGCTAGTCGAATCCGGATATTACGTGCTAATTTAGTAGTTCAAATCAGCGTTCATGAAAATTCAGACTCATTTCAGACCCTTCATTTTAACGGTACCCCTTTGGATTGCCCTTATATGTTCCTGCCAGAAACATCTGACGCTGTCGAAAAATGAGTACAAACAATACGGCATTGATCAGCAGGCAGGCGAGGACTCGTCGATTGTAAAATACTACCTTCCTTATAAAGAAAAAATGCAGGCTGAAATGGACAAGGTGATCGGGCAAACAGAGCAGGCGCTGACTAAGCCTGGACAGCCGGAAACGCTGATGGGCAATTATTTTGCGGATGCAATGCTGAAAGAAGGCTTGAAAAAAGATCCGAACATTCAATTTACATTCTCAACAAAAGGAGGCCTGCGAAGCACGTTTCCAAAAGGGGATATCACGGTTTCAGATGTTTTTGAGCTAATGCCTTTTGAAAATGAGATGGTCACGTTGAAATTAACTGGTGCATCGGTTCAGCAACTCATTGACTTTATCGTGAAAAAAGATGGCGAACCGATTTCAGGTATGCGGCTTAAGATCAAAGATGGAAAAGCATATGATATCACCATTGGAAATCAGCCATTTGACATCAATAAAACCTACAATTTGCTAACGTATGATTATCTGGCTGATGGCGGAGACGAACTGGACTTTCTGAAAAAGCCGGTTGAGAGAAAGGATATTGGAATCAAATTAAGGGATGCATTGCTTGACAACATTAACGATCTGACGGCTCAGGGAAAAAAAATAACTGCTCAACTTGATGGAAGAATTATTATTGACAAAAACTAACCGCAGGGATTTCCTGAAAAAAGGAGCAGGTGCTGCGGCGATATTTACACTGGGGACTGTACCATTTACTGCTTTTGGCAGGGATTCAAATGTCCAGCTTACCATTCTTCATACGAATGATGTGCATAGCCGCATTGAACCGTTCCCGATGGATGGCTCTCGCAACCAGGGTTTGGGTGGCGTGGCAAGAAGGGCTGCATTGGTCAAGAAAATCCGGCAAGAACAACCAAATGTGCTCTTACTGGATGCAGGAGATGTTTTTCAGGGAACACCGTATTTTAATTTATATGGCGGTGAGGTGGAAATGACGGTGATGAGCGACATGGGTTATGACGCGGCAACCATGGGTAATCATGATTTTGACAATGGGATAGCCGGTTTTGTTAAGCAGCTGCCGCATGCCAATTTTCCCTTTTTGGTAAGCAATTACAATTTTGAGAATACGGAGTTAAAAGGCAAAATCCAATCGTATAAGATCTTCAAAAAGCAAGGGATAAAAATCGGTGTATTCGGGCTTGGACTTGAGTTGAACGGATTGGTCAATAAGAAAAATTATGGCGAAACGGTTTATACAGATCCAATCGCCAAAGCCAATGAAGTTGCTTCGATTTTGAAAAATGAGGAGCATTGCGATCTGATAATCTGCCTTTCCCATTTGGGCTACAAGTACAGAGAGGAAAAGGTTTCGGATCAAATACTGGCTAAATCAACCCGAAATATCAATCTCATTATTGGCGGGCATACGCATACTTTCATGAAAGCCCCGGAAGATATTTTGAACCTGGACGGCAAGGTAACGACGATCAATCAGGTGGGTTTTGCAGGGATTAATCTCGGCAGGCTGGATTATTTTTTCAACCGCGAATCCGGCAAACACAAGATGGTATCGGCCGTTTATCCGGTTCACGAGTACGGACTCGCATAGTTTTCGGCAGCATTATTCCATGTGCAGGAATTGCTGCCGGATTTTTTCCTCTTCCAAATCAAGCTGCAATAAATGCTGCTTGATCACATCATCTTCAAACATTTCCTTTTTGTTGAACTGATGAAGAAGTATGCGCTTCTTTTCAAGTATTCTTTGGTAATCACCTGAAATTGGGTCACGTAGTCATGGCCAGAATGCAAGGGGTTTTCCTCTTTAACATGGTTGAGGAATCCGATATCGCTTTCCAGTTTGTATTTAAGACCTTGCAATAATTCATTGCGGGGTATTTCATCCGAATACTTTTCGTCAATAAAATCAAGGGATGCCTGCGCGAGCTTTCTTCTGATGATCACGTCCTGTTCCGGGGAAGTAATGTCATAATCTCTTTCTCTTAAGTTCATCCATTTGATCACAAAAGGCAGGGTTAACCCCTGAAAAACCAATGTGACGAGGATCACTACGAATGTGATAAACGAAATCAGGTTACGCTGCGGAAACGGTTGTCCGTTGTTAATCAGCAATGGGATCGAGAGGGCAGAAGCAAGGGAACCCCAATGGCAATGTAAAGCCCGGAATAATGGAATTGGAGATGTAAGCAATGACGCAGGAGGTCAGGATCACAATGATGAACGCGAAGGAGCCAATGACCCGGCGCCATTTCCAAAATCTTTCCAGGAAGTCTGCGATAATCAGCGAAAGATAAAGGATAATGGTGTTATGCATTGTGAACGTTGAGAATTAGCGTCTTAGCGGACATACAATTTAATGCCATTTGTAGACTTAAGTACAATCAGCGGATGCATTCCAACCGGATGTGACACATCGCTTTCAAAAGTAAATCGTTTGATCAGCGAGGCAAGGATCAGCTGCATTTCCATCATCGCAAATTGCTGCCCGATGCAGATTCTCGGTCCTGCACCAAATGGTAGGTAATTAAATTTTGCGCGGTTCTTAACTGCTTCGGGACTGAAATTATCAGGATTAAATGCCTGTGGATTGTCCCACAGATTAGGGTTCCTGTGCAGTTCGAAAACAGAAAGGAATACAGAAGTACCTTTTGTAAGCTGGTAACCCTCAATGTCACTGTCCGCCGTGGCTTCCCGGGTCATCGTCCATGCCGGTGGATAAAGTCTCAGGCCTTCTTCCACAACCTGCCTGGTATAAGGCATTTGCATCAATTGCCAAAAGGAGGGTACGTCATCAAATAGCTCACTTTCCTTCCTGATTTTGCGTACGATTTCGGGCTGTTTAGCCAACTCCCAAAGTAACCAGCTCAGCCCGGTAGCTGACGTTTCGTGTCCGGCTGCAAACATGGTGATCGCTTCGTCGCGGATCTGCTGGTCGTTCATTTGTTCCCCGGTATCTTCATCGGTGCTGTCCAGCAGCAATTGCAACAGGTCATTCGGTGTTTCCCCGGAAATGCGTCTTTGTTTGATAAATTCAAAAACCAGTCTGTTGAAATATTCCAAGTCTTTCCTGAAACGGCGGTCTTCCCCGTTCAATGCCATCCATGGTACCCGGTATGGCCGCCGGACACGGGTAACAAGATAGCGTTGCGTCCGGCTTACCTGATGGTAAATCTGCGCTTTATCTTCGGTTGTCATATTTCCGAATAGCGTTTTCAGCGCTATATCAGAAGTGATACCCATCATTTTGGCATCAATGTCTATTGCCTCCTTGCCCCTAAATGCTTCCATTTCAAGCAAAAAATCAGCCGTAAGCTGGCCCATGGCAAGGAATAATTCCTGTAACCTTTCCCGGTGAAAGGCAGGCTGCACCAATCTCCTCTGACGAAGCCAAAAATCCCCGTCACTGGTCACCAGGCCATTGCCCAATACGGGGCGAAGCATTTTAGAGGAACTGCCCTTTTTGAAATTCTTATTATTCTGTTGCAGGATATGCCTGAAAAAGGCTGGGTCGCGGCTGACCACAAATTCACGGAAGAGCCGGAGCCGGAAGGTATCGCCACAGGTATCAAAGCCTTGCCGGAGAAACCGCAATGGATCTCCGGCAAACTTGAAAGGGCTCAAAATGCTTATTTTTCCTAGTTTAAAATCCGGGATCGGGCGCATTTATATTATTTCTTACCTGCAAAAGACCGTAGCATCCAGGTATTTTTTTCCTTGAATTGCATAAAGCGGTTTACCATATCATTGGAACCATCATCTCCTGCCTCGTCAGTTGCTTCCAGCAGCTCGCGTTCAAGGCCAATCAATTTAGCCATATCATCCAGAATCGCATCCACCATATCCAGGTCTTTCATGCCAATGGTATCAATCTCTTTGATGGCAGACTCATTGATATAATCCACGAAACGGCTGTGTGGCGGCTTGCCTAAGGTAAGTACCCGCTCTGCGATTTCATCAATGGTCAGCTGTGCATTGGTGTACAATTCCTCAAATTTGACGTGCAGGGTAAAAAAATTCTGGCCTTTAATATTCCAGTGGCAGCCCCTTAATTTCTGATAGTGGATATGATAATTGGCCAGATAGTCGTTCAAGAGGTCCACAACGGGTTTCACTTCCTGCTCATTCAGGCTGATTGCTTTGGCATCCATAATGATAAATTGATTGAAAAGATTTGAATATAAATCAACAAAACCGTACCAAAATAAAGAAACGTCCTTCGTATACGTTCTTAATTCGGAAACAAACAAAAATGGCTATAAAAGTCCGTTTTCCGCGTATCCAATCTGACTTTTTGCATGCCCGGCACGATACTTTTTATCCAACTACCATAACCACTAATATTTCAAATTATGTCTATTAAAATGCTAAAATCGCTGAAATCGCAAGCTTTGACACTGATTCTTTTGGTAGCGTCAATTCCAACTTTCGCGCAGAATAAAGAAGATGACAAGATCAAGGCTGCTACTGCGGTCCTAAATGATTTTACCGAAATGAAAGAGAACATTCCATCGCAGCTGCTGAACCTTTCGAAGGGTGTGATTATCATTCTTAAAATGATCAATGCGGGCTTAATGGTGGGTGGAAAGTATGGACGCGGTTTGGCTATGGTGAAAAGCGGGAATGGTGAATGGAGTGACCCGGTTTTTATTACAATAGCCGGTGGCAGTATCGGCGCACAGATCGGCGTGCAGTCCGTAGATCTTGTGTTGGTTTTCAAAAACAGCAAAACACTTATGGACATTGGTACGGGAGTTTTACCCTCGGCGGGGACTTATCGGTTGCAGCAGGGCCAATGGGCAGAAGTTCATCGGCGCAAACAGATTACAAGCTGGAAGCAGAAGTTTATTCCTATTCCCGGAGCAAAGGTTTGTTTGCAGGAATTACGCTAAACGGTGCAGTGCTGGCCGTTGATGAAAAAGCAAACAAGGCCTTTCATAGTGATTGGGTGAATGCAAACACGACTTTCAAAGACTCAAGCATTAAATCCGAACCGGTTTCGGAATTGCGGGCAAAATTGGAAGAGTTCAATTAAGGTAAGCTGACCATGCCATCCTCTGTCATATCCAGGCTTATTTACGACGGTGACAAGGAAACATTGCGCGTGGTTTATGTTTCAGGAATGGTGTATGATTACAAAAAAGTCCCTCTGGAAGTGTATCAGTCTATGATGGCTGCATTCTCCAAAGGGACTTTTTTAAACAGATATATTAAAGGGAATTTTGAATTTGAGAAGGTGGAATAAGGGAATTGTGAATGAGTGAATGATTGAATGAGTGAATGAGTGAATTTTGAATGAGTGAATGAATTAATTCCGTTGTACTGGAGATTCTATTATCCTCATTCCGCGGCGGACTTATTTACTCATTCACTCATTCAAAATTCATAGGTTCCCCTTCCTCATCTCCTTCACCGCATAATCCACTGCCCTCGCCGTGAGCGCCATATAGGTCAGGGATGGGTTTTGGGTTGAAGTCGATGTCATGCTGGCGCCATCAGTTACAAATACATTATTCACTGTATGCATCTGGTTCCATTTGTTTAGTAGTGATGTCTTGGGATCCTTTCCCATTCTTGCGCCACCCATTTCATGATTTTCGCTTCCGGGTTTTCTGTTTGTATCGGATGTTTTAATGTTGGTGAAACCTGCTTTATCAAGCATTTCGCTGAGTTCTGTATAAAAATCCTTTATCATTTTCATATCGTTATCATCAAAATCCACCGACATGCGGAGCTGCGGAATGCCCCATGGGTCTTTCAATGTAGGGTCAAGGCGTACAGAATTTGACTCTTTGGGTATCGTTTCTCCCATCATCTGCGCGCCCAGGCTCCATCCGCTTTCGTCGGGTTTGAAAAGATTTTCCTTTAACGTGTCCCCAATCCCGGCATTCGAATTGCCCATTTTATTTGCAGAAAAAGACACCGCATAGCCTCGGAGAAAATCAGTTTCCTGCTTGAATACATTGCGAAATCTCGGAATATAAGCTCCATTGGGCCTTCTGCCGTCTGTTGTTTTATCATGAAACCCATCAAACTCTGCGTTAACACGTCCGCGATAATTGTGAAAGCCAATAAACTTACCCAAAACGCCGCTATCATTGCCCAATCCGTTTGGAAATCGATTGGAAATTGAGTTAAGTAAAATCAGGTTTGAGTTAATCGCAGAAGCATTGATGAAAATGATCTTTGCGTAATACTCCGTCATTTCTTTCGTCAATGCGTCCACGACTCTTACGCCAGTCGCTTTCTTTTTCTTTTCATCATAAATCACCGAATGCACCACCGAATGCGGCCTTAATGTGAGATTACCCGTTTTTTCGGCCCAGGGTAAGGTGGATGCATTTGTGCTAAAATACCCTCCAAAAGGGCAGCCTCTCTGGCACATGTTCCTGTGCTGGCATTTCGCCCGGCCTTGCTGCAAGTGTACAGGCTGTGGGTCTGTGATATGCGCGGCCCTGCCGATGATAACCGGGCGGGCATTTTTGTAATTTTTGGCCGTCTGGTCGCTAAAATGTTTTTCGACACAACTCATTTCGTGCGGAGGCAGAAACTCGCCGTCGGGCAATTGAGGTAACCCATCCTTATTTCCTGAAATGCCTGCAAATTTCTCCACGTAACTATACCATGGTGCGATGTCAGCATAACGTATAGGCCAGTCCGTTGCAAAGCCATCGCGGGCTGGTCCTTCAAAGTCGAAGTCGGACCATCGCTGGGTTTGTCGCGCCCATAACAGCGAACGTCCGCCTACCTGGTAGCCGCGCATCCATGAGAATGGTTTATCCTGAACATATGGATGTTCGGCGTCTTTGACGACAAAATGCATTGCATCTTCTCGGAAAATGTAGTGCTGGCTTGCCATGGGATTTGCCTCTCGTATTGCGAGCGTGGGTTGCCCGAGATGCTCAAATTCCCAGGGCATCATGTTAGTCGTTGGATAATCCACAATATGCTTCACATCCCGTCCACGCTCCAATACCAGTGTTTTTAATCCCTTCTCAGTCAACTCTTTGGCAGCCCAGCCACCACTGATACCCGTGCCCACCACTATGGCATCGAAGGTTTGTTCCTTTATTGAATCAATGTTTAGATATGCCATTTCACCAATTTTTATTTAAAAAATATTTCTTGTGTAGGATCTTGCTGAGACTTGATTGCCTGATTTCCCTATTTTTTCCAAAGACTAGGCAGCAACTTATCATGCAGCAAAAGTCGCCACGTTCCCCAATCGTGGGCTCCTTCGCCGCCAATGAAATACTCGTGTTTGAAACCTGCTTTTTCCAATGCTTTGTGGGTAGCAGCAGATCGTTTTCCAACCGCAGAGTCCGATTCCCCTTTGCCCAGCCCGACCAATAAGTAATCCACTTTTTCCTTCGCCTTTGGATCATTGAAGAATGAAGGGTTCAATTTTTCAGGCTCGAGGTCGCCTGCGCTGAGAATCCCAAAAGAACTGAATAAGTCCAATGCATTGAAACCCACGGCTTCGGTATGACGTCCACCCATTGAAAGTCCTGACAGAGCACGACCCTTTCTGTCTCTAATTGTACTGTACTGCTTGTCGATTAAGGGAACAATCTGTTTTCTCAACTCGTCTTCAAAAAGCTTGTGAGTTTTGTTAACATGGTCCGGATCACTTCTGTGAAGAACCTGATTATTAGGCATTGCAATGATCATCGGAACGATCTTGCCTTCCGCTAACAGGTTGTCAGCGATAAAATTAGCTCGGCCATCGAGCATCCAACCTGAAGCCAATTCTCCACTTCCGCCCACCAGATACAGAACCGGGTATTTCGTTTTCGGATTGTAACCGGGAGGCGTGTAAGCGAACATTTCCCGCTCACCATTTAGAACCTCCGAATGATAAATATGTCGGGTAACATTGCCATGAGGAACGTTTAGCGCGTCATAATATGCTGGCTTACTGTCGTGTACCACGACATTGCTGTAACCGGGCTGATTGGAAGTTCCCGTGAAGGTATTGTTCGGATCAACAATAGACACACCATCCAGAATAAACCGATAAACGTAAATATCGGGCTTCACCGGTCCGACGGTCAGCGCCCAAAAGCCATCGGCTCCCTTTACAAAAGGAATGTTGGCTTTCGATTTTAACGCCAGCAGGATCGGTCCGCCGGTGAGCTCGACTTTGGTAGCGTCAGGTGCTTTGAGCTTGAATGTAATCGTGTGATCATCGCGCACTTCGGGAGATATGATGTTTCCACCATAAGGAACCAGGTTTTCCGTATTTTTTTGCGGGTTGAAGTCCAGGTTTACATTGGCCTGCTGAGCGAAGGTCATTGGAGACGCGGTCAGGAAGATCAGGGAAAAGCCTAGATATGAGTAAGATAGCTTCATTGCTCAGGAAACGTTAATTTTAAGCGCGTTTTTTCATACGCTTGCCTGATGTAAAGACGAGAATGTGCGGACGTTACCCGGGGTTTTCGAAAAAGTAACTTTCATGCCAGGATATCTTTCACCACTTTCCCATGTACATCCGTAAGCCTAAACCTGCGCCCCTGAAACTTGTAGGTCAATCTTTCATGATCTACACCCATTAAGTGCATCAATGTCGCATGGAAATCGTGTACATGCACGGGATCTTTCACAATGTTGTAGCTGAAATCGTCCGTTTCGCCATAGCTGATTCCCGCCTTAACACCCGCGCCCGCCATCCACATCGTGAAACATCGCGGGTGATGGTCGCGGCCGTAATCGTCTGCCGTTAATTTACCCTGCGAATAAACAGTCCGGCCGAATTCTCCGCCCCAGATCACCAGCGTATCGTCTAGCAAACCCCTTCTTTTCAGATCCATGATCAACGCAGCGGTCGCCTGATCGGTCTGTTTGCATTGATTCGCGATGCCTTTCGGTAATCCTCCATGCTGATCCCAGCCCTGGTGATATAGCTGAACAAACTTCACATCTTTTTCCAACAACTTCCTCGCAAGCAGGCAGTTCGCTGCGTAAGTACCAGGATCGCGGCTTTCCGGACCATATAAATCAAAAACCTCATCGGGCTCGTCAGATGTATCGATCACCTCAGGCACAGACGTTTGCATGCGGAATGCCATTTCGTATTGCGCAATACGGTTATCGATCTCGGGATCGCCGTATGAATCATTTTGCAAGTGGTTTAGTTTGGCAAGATATTGCAGCATTTCTTTTCGGTCGGTGCCGTCGTAGCCCTCCGGATTATTCAGGAACAGGACCGGATCCTTGCCAGAGCGAAATTGAACACCCTGATGTCTGGATTCCAGAAAGCCATTTCCCCACAATCTTGCATAAAGAGGCTGGTCTTTCGGTGCATTTTTTGAAACCAAAACAATGAATGTAGGCAGGTTGTTATTGTCTGTTCCAAGTCCGTAACTCACCCAGGAGCCAATGGCAGGCCTGCCGGGAAGCTGGTTGCCAGTTTGGAAAAAGGTAATCGCCGGATCGTGGTTAATTGCTTCGGAATAAATGGATTTAACAATGCATAAGTCGTCCACCACTTGCGAAGTATATGGCAAAAGCTCGCTTACCCAGGTCTGGCTTTTCCCGTGCTGACCAAATTTATAGATCGACGGTACCATTGGCAGCGCACTTTGATTGGCGCTCATTCCCGTCAGCCGCTGCCCTTTCCTAACCGAATCTGGTAAGTTCTGACCCGCCAGATTAACCAGTTTGGGTTTATAATCAAATGTTTCAAATTGCGAAGGGCCGCCGCTCATAAACAGGTAAACCACCCGCTTTGCTTTGGGCGCAATGTGCGGCAATGCTTTGAGAATATCCGCTTCCAGATCGCCTGAGGCAGGCGCATTGCGCGACGCCGAGCCATGAAGTTTATCCAATCCAAACAACGATCCCACAGCCAATGCACCCAACCCAAGCGAGGTTTTGGTCAAAAACCTGCGACGATCGAGCTTTTTATGCAGGTCATTAAAGTCGGGGGTATGCAGCCTGAATTCTTCGGCGTGATGATGGTGCATGACTTATCTCTTGGTTAAACAGGCGTCCGAATTGAGAATGGTGCTTGCAACAACACTGTTGGCTGCCAAAAGTGCGGAATCCAACTTTTTGTCAACTTTATATTGGCCGGTCGCAAGCCAGCCAGCAGCCTTTTTTGGATCTTTTCTGAATTTGTCTTCTTCCAATTTCTGTAAGGTAAACAGCAAGTCTACTTCTTTTTGAGGCGGTTTTCTGCCGGTCAGTTTCCTGTAAGTATTGGTGATAGCGGTTTTGCCGTCGGCAATTTTTGTCATTTGTTCACCCAATACTTTTGCGGCTTCAATAAATGTCGGGTCGTTTAATGTAACCAATGCTTGCAAAGGCGTATTGGTTTTCTGTCTGCGGACTAAGCAAAAGCTTCGAGAAGTGGCGTCAAAAGTGGAAAGGGTAGGATTCGGCACCGACCTTTTGGCAAGAATGTAGAGGCTTCGCCGGTAGACTGCATCGCCGGAATCAGGAACATAGTTGCTGCTGTTGATCGACCATAACCCTTCGGGCTGGTATGGTTTTACACTTTTTCCACCAATCTTCTCATTTAATAATCCACTCGCCATCAACACATTATCCCGAATCATTTCTGCCGACATCCGGTTAGCCGGTCCTCTGGCATATAACCTGTTCTCAGGATCATTCTCCCTCGCTTCACGGCTCGCGCGGGAGTCCTGGCGATACGTAGCTGACATTACCATCAGCTTACTCATTTTTTTAATATCCCATCCCGATTCCCTGAATGTTACGGCCAGCCAATCCAGCAATTCGGGGTGACTAGGCATTTCTCCCTGGTTTCCAAAGTCTTCGGTGGTTTTGACCAGACCGGTTCCAAAGAAATTTTGCCATAAACGGTTCACTTCCACACGGGCAGTCAGCGGGTTATCCGGGTGTGTAAGCCATTGCGCTAGTCCGTAACGGTTTTTGGGTAGGTTTTTTGGGAATGCAAAAATAGAAGCAGGTGTTCCGGGAAAAACCTTTTCTCCCAATGCATCATAATTTCCCCTGATCAAAACATGCGCCTGTTTGGGTTTTGACATTTCCTGCATCACCATTAGCTCGCGGATATATTCTGTGGAATCACTTTGCAATGTCCTCGCTTTTTGCAGTTCCAGCCTCGACTTCACTGTTTCTTTGTCAATGGTCGAGAGGTAGAACGCTCTCAATGTATTTTTTTCAACGGGTAAAAGTTGCTGTGGCGATTTGGCAGCAATGTCAATCCAATTCTGTTTACGTGCCAGGATTTTAATTTCGAATGGGGTTAATGTCCTGCTATAAATCGCGATGTCATCCACTTTGCCATCCTTAAACCCAAGTCCCCGCCACCAGCCGCCAATCTGCAATCCAGGCTGATTTTCTCCCTTGAATAAAATATCTTTGGTCAGCTGGTTCATGGTAATGTCCGTAGCTGTTTCATTTCCATTGATATACAATTTGTAACCTTCGGCTTTGGACGAACCGTCATAGGCAATGGTCAGCTGGATCCACTGATTTCTTGGAACGGGTCGTTTGGTGACTTTGGTGATGGCATTGGACGGAGCTGTATGCGCCATGTTGAGTTCAAGCCGGTCATTTTTGAGATATAAATGATAACCCCTGAAGTTATACAGCCGCTCAGCATTGCTCTTATGCAGGATTACGCCTTCTTTTAATTCTTTGGGAATATTTACCCAAATCCCAATGGTAAATGCTTCGGATTTTCTGAAAACCCCCGCTGGCGAAAGATCGAGGAAAACGTCGCCATTCAATAAAAGCGACTTGCCGTAATTGGTCTTTTCAAATTCGGGCATACCACCATCCTGGCCCGATTCCCGTTTCATTGTCCCGCTTTGCTTTGCATTGACGGTGTTTTTCAACGCGACATTTTCGAAATTATAAAAAGCCTGTAATCCCGATTCAGGGATTGTTTGCCTCGTGAGATGGTTATATTCTCGCTGATTAATCCATTGTTCAAAAGCAGGTTCCGACTTTCTTTTTGTTTCAACTAATATTTTTTCCTGGCTGCTGATTTTTGATTGAATGAACGCAAGCATTTTCTCCTGCTCGGCGGTTGGCAACATCAATGTCGGTGTGGGTAAGGCGTCGTCCCAGGAAATCTGCCCGGCTTCCTTTACATTGTTGAAAAAGCTGAACAGCTCATAATAGTTTTTCTGAGAAACCGGATCGTACTTATGGTCATGGCATTTGGCGCACCCCACTGATAATCCGAGAAATGCGTCGCCAAATGTATTGGTGCGATCGATTACATATTCGGTTTGAAATTCTTCTTCAACAATACCGCCCTCCATATTTTGCTGATGGTTCCTATTGAATGCCGTGGCGATTTGCATATCCCGAGTGGGCTTGGGCATCAGGTCGCCTGCTAACTGCCAATGTATGAATTGGTCATAATGCATATTTTTATTGAATGCATTGATCACCCAATCCCGGTAAGGCGACATATCCCGCAACCGGTCCACCGTGTAGCCGTGGGAATCCGCGAAACGGGCGAGATCCAACCAATCGACGGCCATTTTTTCACCATAATGTAGAGAATTCAGCAATCTGTCAACTTGCTTCTCATAGGCGTTCGCCGAATTGTCTTTTAGAAAAGCATCCGTTTCTTGCAATGTTGGCGGTAAACCTATGAGATCGAGCGACACGCGGCGCAACAATATTTCCTTTTCAGCCTGGGCAGATGGCTGCAGCTTTTCTTCTTCCAGTTTCCGGAAAATGAAATGATCTATCTCATTGACAATCAGATTGGTGTGAGATACTTTCACGATTTTTGATTTTTCAGGCTTTACAAATGCCCAATGCGGTTTGTATTCGGCGCCATCGCGGATCCATTTGATCAGGGTTGCCTTTTCTTTGGCTGAAAGTGCCAGATGCGACTCCGGTGTGGGCATCATATATTCAGGATCGGCTGAGACAATGCGGTGAAAGAACTCGCTATCGGCCAAATCGCCCGGATTAATTGCAACTCTTCCTGATTTTTTGGATTGTTTTACAAATGCTGATTCGGCCATATCCAATCTTAGACCCGCTTTTTGCTTGGCCTTATCCGGGCCATGGCAGGCAAAGCATTTATCAGAAAGGACGGGTTTGACATGTCTGTTGTAATCCAGTTCTTCCGGCAATTCGTTCATTGCGATCTCTACATCCTCGGGCAGCTCGGGTGAACAGGAGAAAAAAAGAAGAGACGCAAACAAATAAAGAAGAATGAGTTTAGCCAAAGTCATAGCACAATCAGGATCACTTTAACAAAAATATAATTTAAGATTTTGTATAAATAATACAAGGCAGAATAATTCAGAGATAATTACATTTACAACTTATCGTTGTGGCACATTATTTAGATAATATTATTAATAGTTTTCAACCTAAACATATAAGCACATGCGTTGGCAGGATTTACGGAGAAGTAGTAATGTAGAAGATCGCCGTGGAATGTCTGGCGGTGGTAAAATTGCATTAGGCGGCATTGGTACCATTATCGTTTTGGCCATTGGCCTGCTAACCGGTCAGGATCCGGGAGAAATTCTTTCGAACATCCAAGGAACGCAGACGGAGCAGGCACAAACGCGTCCGCCTGGCCCGCGGCCGGACGATAAAACCGCCGATTTTGTCACTGCCGTGCTTGGAAGTACGGAAGATGTTTGGACGCAGATTTACACCGAGAACGACGCTAAATATGAGAAACCAAATCTTCAAATATTTGAAGACGCTACGCAGAGCGGCTGCGGGGGCGCATCCTCGGCTATGGGGCCATTTTACTGCCCGGCGGATCATAAAGTTTATATTGACCTTTCTTTTTGTGACCTATTGCGCGAACGTTTCAATGCGCCGGGGGATTTCGCGGTCGCATATGTCGTCGCGCATGAAGTTGGGCACCACGTACAAAACCTGATGGGGCTTAGCGAAAAAATGCAGGAGCAACGCGGCAGGCTTAGCGAAGCAGAATATAACAAATTGTCTGTTAAACTTGAATTACAAGCTGATTTCCTCGCAGGCGTATGGGCCAATCACGCCCAGGAAATGAGTAAAATCCTTGAACCGGGGGACATTGAGTCGGCGTTGAATGCGGCCAATGCAATCGGCGATGACAAATTACAACAAGAGTCACAAGGTCGGGTCGTACCGGATGCCTTCACCCACGGGACTTCGCAGCAAAGAATGTATTGGTTTAAAAAGGGATTTGAGACCGGGGATTTGAGTCAGGGGAAGTTTGATGATATTAGATAGCTTGACTTTTTAATTCGATTTTTCGGCTGACCAATGTGCTGTTTCGCATATTGGTCAGCCGAAATTCTTTCTAGAATAACCCGATCCCACGCCTAATAGCGAATTCAACAGGCGAATAGTCATGACCCTCATCATAAATTTCAAAATCCATTGCAGGCAGGAGTGGCGGCTGGGCCATGAAACGCGGGTTTTTCCCGTGGTGAGGCTGTGCAGAATGGACAAGAAATGGATGGCACAAGTAAACTGTCCCGGCTTTTCCCGTCGCGCTGACTTCCGGCTTGCCAGCGGTTGCCGGGAGTTTGTCTGCTAGTTCCATGAAGGTTAAACCAGTTTCACCGAATGGTTCGAGGATTCGGGCCACGTCCAGGTGGGAACCTTCACGAATGCGCGTGGGAGCATCTTCCTGACCGACGTCTGAAAATAGGAACAACATCAGAAGTGCACGGCCACGCGACCTGACATTAATTCGCCATTTAAAATAATCATTCACCTCATCGCCAGGAAAACTGGCCTCAACGTGCCAGCCGGTATCACCTGGATCAGTTTGGGACGGGAAACGCACTGGAAATGTTCCCAGGCTATTACGCGGAAGCCATTTTCCCGCACCAACTAACTCGTCAAACGCGGCATGTAGCAATGGTGCATTGGCGGCTTCCCTGAACGGTTCCTGCGCATACTCGCCTAACCTGATTACAGGTTTCGTCCAGGTAGCGGGATCGTCGGGATTGCAGCCGGTATCTTTCCAAAGCAAGGAACAGCCTCTTTCGGCAACTTCCTTTGAAAATGCATTATCAAGCCTGAGATAGCCTTTTTGAATAAAATTCTGAACTAGGTCAGGAGTTAAATGAAATGGAATCATTGGTTTGCATTTCTAATCGCTAGTTTCATCCTTAATACCTTTTAATAAGGCGTAAATCGCCATGGCGTGTCCCTGCCCCAGCTCGAAATCAGCTTGCAACCATTTTACTATGTCACCAGCCTTTACGCTGGTTTTGATCTGTCCGTTTTCGGTAAAGCCTTTTTCAGCGGCGAGTTTTCTAAAATCGTCCGGGCCTTTGCCTGTCTTTGATTTAATGGTTTTGAGATATCCCTGGAATGACATAAATGGTTTGTTTTAGGTGTGGCAACGCGAAGTAGGCAAAAGATAAAAGATATAAATTATTAGAGCAACCGCAGATATTTATAATTTGCAACCCTACTACTAACGAATCCTTGAATGTTGTACCAGAATGTCCTTCTCATCGATGACGATGAAGATGACCAGGAAATTTTTTTGAATGCCCTTGAAAAGGCGACACATTCCGTAAACTGCCTCGCATTTGATAGCGCTGGCGAGGCTCTCAACAAACTATTAAGGAAAGAAATCAGAACCGACGTAATCTTCCTCGATTTGAATATGCCTCTTATGAACGGGCAACAGTTCCTTTCAGAGATTAAAAGGAAAGAGTTACTCAGGGATATTCCGGTAATTATTCTCTCAACTTCATCCAATGTCAATGTCATCGAACTGACCAAGAAGTTAGGGGCAATGGATTTTATCACCAAGCCCGATAGGTTTGAAGATCTGATTACCGTTCTCAAATCGATCTTTACAAGCGCGTGATAAGGTATTGTCTCGGTGTCTTCATACCCCAGGAATAGCGATAATCAGCCGTTTTAAGCCGTTCTTCGCCAGCTTGTTTTCGTTCTCAGCACTGATCTCCGAGTCGGTGATGAGACAGGTGATGTCCGATAATGCTGCAAATTTGATATAGCTGTCCTTTCCAATTTTAGAGGAGTCGGTGAGCAGGAAAACCAGCTCCGCATTGCGGATAAAGGCGGAGGTGATGCTGGATTCGTGTTCCCCGTGCGCCGTCAGGCCGTTTTCTGCCGAAATTCCATCCACGCCGACGAACGCTTTCCGAACATGATAGCTGTCAATATGCTGAATGGCTTTCTCGCCATGCACAGCCTTTCTGGATTTGTCAAGCTCTCCGCCAATGAGGTTGATGCTGATAGACGGAATGTCAATCAGTTCGGCGAGAATGGGTAGTGAATTGGTAATCACCCTGATGTCATTTTTCTTTTTCAAGTAAGTACACATCCGGAAAACGGTGCTGCCACAATCGAGGAAAATAGTGTCCCCATCTGCAACCTGCTCGCTTGCGAGTTTGCTGATGCGGTCCTTCTGAGCATCACGCACACCAGCTTTTTCAACGAAACTGGTCAGGATCGGATTTTCAGGCTTCATTGCGCCGCCATGAGTTCTCAAAAGCAAACCTTCTTCAGCAATATCGTGCAGGTCACGCCGGATCGTAGCGGGAGACATTGCCAGCTTTTCGGATAATTCGAACACAGATAGGCTGCCTGTTTCGTAAACGGCGGTAAGGATTTTTTTCTTTCTCTCTTGGAAATTCATGTTAAACTATTACTTTTGATCAAAAATAATCAATAATAATCAAAATTGATACTTTTGTTTGCGTCTATTAGCCATAAAATAAATACTAAAAGTGGGCAGATCGCTTCACCCGTCGATTGGAATTTTTTAAACTTAAATAATTAATGATGAAAAAATTAATGATACTTGTAGCGGGGCCTTATCGCTCGGGTACAAACGATGACCCAGCGCTCATGCGGCAGAATTTGTCGAACCTGGAAGCGGTTACCCTCGATTTGTTCAGGGCTGGTCACTTGCCTGTGATCGGTGAATGGCTTGCGTTGCCGTTGTTGCATCTCGCAGGTTCGAAAGTGCCGGGAGATGCGCCTTATAATGAAATAGTGTATCCGGTTGCAGAGCGTCTTTTGCAAAAATGCGATGCAATTCTGCGCATGGATGGGGTTTCGAAAGGAGCAGATGAGGATGTCAGGATCGGTAAGGAGCGCGGTTTGCCGATATTCTACAAACTTTCTGACATTCCCGGTTGCGCCTAAAATATAAAATTCCGATGGCCATACCGGATTATCTTTACAATGTAACTTACTCTAAGAAAGCTTAAATGTTGCATCTGACGCTGGAATACTGTTGTTTGCATTTATAAAATTGCTGGCGTAATGATGAAGTATCACAACAGGCTTTCAGCTGGGGCCAATAACATTGTAATAGCGCTTTCAGAAACAGAAGTAGCAAAGCTTTTTGTAGGTGACACCCGGTCGGATATCGGCTCGGAGGCTGGAAAAATGAGGTTTGCGAACAATGTCAATGCGCTGATGGTCAAATTTATCAGACTTGATTTCAACGAGGACCTGGGTGCTGAAATGCTGGTGATGGAGCGGTTAAAGCCTATTGACTTTCGGGCATATGAGTTGAGTATCCGTGAATTGTGGCTGGATCTATTTGAAGACGAGTTGCGCGAACTCCACCGCGCTGGTTTCGTGCATAGGGATTTGAGACGCCCTTCCGGAATCGGCGGACTGGCATTTGACAACATCTTACTGACCGACAATGGATTAAGGCTAATTGATGTTGGCATTTCAGCAATTTCAGAGCAGGTAGGAAGCAAAATTTTTGAAAAATATCTTGAAACGGAGGAGAACGAAATGGTCCAATTCCGTGAGTTCTTCCTCAATCGATAGTTCTGCTTTCGGCGATTCGCTATATTTGGTTAAGACATCCTTTGTATCACCCAATATTCCCGAACTCCTATTGAAAAAGTTAATGAAACGCAGACAAGCGCTTAAAGATTTATCGCTGCTTCCCCTCGCCGGAACGGTCATGCTCCCAACCAAATCAGCTCAAAAGCCGGAAAAAACCGATCCGAAATTGGCTGCTAGCAAAGAAATTTACCAGGCAATCGGCGTTGAACCGATCATCAACTGCCGCGGGACTTTTACCATCATTGGCGGGTCGGTGGAAAGGCCCGAAGTAAGGGCTGCCATGGATGCCGCTGCGCAGGTGTTTGTGCAGTACGATGAGCTCGCTTTTGGAGCTGGCAAACGTCTGGCTGAACTGACAGGAGCCGAATGGGGCCTCGTTTCCGCTGGTTGTGCAGCCGGGTTGAAGCATGTGACAGTTGCTTGTGTGACAGGTGGAAACCCTGAAAAGCTCATCCGTATTCCTGATTTGTCTGGTTTTGAAAAAACAGAGGTAATTGTTCCCAGATATTCCCGCAATGTTTATGACCACGCGCTTCGGAATGTGGGTGTGAAATTGATAACCGTCGATTCTATTGAGGAATTGGCTAATGCGATCAGTCCTCGTACCGCACAGATTTATCTGATGGCGTGTGCACAATCCATGAGCGGACCAATGTCCCTGGAGGCGATCTCTAAAATTGCCAAGCCGAAAAATATCCCTATCCTGATCGACGCGGCAGCGGAGGATCTTACAATCCCGAATATTCATTTGAAAATGGGCGCGGATGTAGTCGTTTACAGCGGCGGAAAAGCAATTTGCGGACCGCAATGTGCGGGTTTGGCTTTAGGCCGAAAAGATCTGCTAATGTCGGCCTGGCAGGCGAGTGCTCCTCACCATGGTCCGGGACGCGACAATAAAGTCGGCCGGGAGGAAACAATGGGAATGGTAGCGGCCGTGGAAGCCTGGACGAAAAGGGATCACGCTGGGGAATGGAAAAGATGGTTATCGTGGCTGGATAGCATTTCCAAGAAAGTCTCTGGCATTGAATCCGTTAAAACTACTGTCATTGAACCAAAAGAACTATCTAACAGAACACCTGTACTTCGGGTTGCCTGGGATGCTGCCAAACTAAATATCACAGGTGAGGAAGTGGCTGAGCTTTTTGGACGCACCAAACCACGTATTGCATTGGGCGGCGGCAGTAATGAAAAAGAAACTTTTATTTCAATTACGACCGGACAAATGCAGCCTGGTGATGAGCAAGTTGTGGCCACCAGGATTGTTGAAGTTTTGTCGCAAAAAAGGGCCCCAAAGAAATCTGAAATGGAAGTGGCATCGGTTTCTTTGAAAGGACATTGGGAGGCTGATATCGAATTCTTTTCGAGTACGAGCAAACATTCGCTGATCATCGAACAGGACGGCAACTGGCTTCAGGGATCGCATAAAGGGGAATTCAGCGTTCGGGAAATGCAGGGAACTGTTGAGGGAAATGAATTTAAAATGCGCAGCACTGACCGCCAGATCGGCGATGCGATCACCTTTTTATTTTCGGGCTCGGTTAAAGATGATATGATGACCGGCTCAATTTATATGGGAGAATATATGACTGCCAAGTTCACTGCGAAAAAATATAAGTTTAAATACAAAAAAGAGAAAGTTTTCATCCCATCGGGGCCACCGCTGGCGACGTAGTCTTTTTTGGGTTGTTTTAAATGCAAATGAGCAGCTTTCGGCTGCTCATTTGCATTTAAATTGATGATGAAGTGCAATTGTCAATGAAGTGTAATTTGTTATTCCGTTGAATCAATTTTTTGCTTGACAGTTTCCTGCCCAAGTTTTTTAACATACTCCCTGGCCTCTCGATCATAAAGTTCTCTGATATGTTTTCCCCCATATTCATCATAGTACCATAACCAGACCATTTCCTCTGATACAATTGCTTGATGCAGGTTTTCCATATCCGTTGATGTAATGTTTTCCAAATATATGGAATAAATCCATTTAATTGGAAATAATCCATATTGAAATTTTGCGAAATTAAAACAACTCTTCTAACGTCTATTGCACCATCAGAAGACTAATTGGTTACAGGCACAAAGCTTAAAGTTTGTTTCAGGGAAATGGCTTCGTGTGAGGCGTCATAAAGACATTCCCCGTTTTTCACGACAAGTATCTGGGGAGACTGATGTTGTACCTGAAAGTTGCTGGCGATTGCCATTGACTCTCTGCGATTGCTGATCACATCAACGATGTAAAGGGGCATGTCCAAATGCTGGACAGCATTGACATCATTTTTAAGCTGACGGTAAGCCATTAGGCTGGTCATGCAGCGCGGACTATGCTTGTAAATAATGGAATAGTCGGCCGAGTTATAAATGCTTTCTACTTCTTCTTCACTATTAATTGTGACCCAATTCATATCGTATCTATTATGATCATTATCCAGCTAACAAAAATTGGCTGCTTTTTCATTCCCGCAACACAAAGAAATTGCGTCTTGGAGTTACATAATAGAATTTTAAATATTTAGAATAGAAATATTGTCACAACGGACGAAATTCCTGGACATTTAAGATGTTTTTTGTTTCTCCTGTTCTTGTAAATGATTATATTTATAAATCTCAAATACTCAATAGATTATTTGTAGATCCCGCCGTAAGCAAAATATTCCGGTAGCCGCACTGCCCGACTTGTTCAAACCACCAAATCATTTTATCATGGTACAGAAAATCAATCGTCGCAGTTTGCTAAAATCAGGTTTTGCCACCATTGGGGCTATGGCGGCAGCGCCTTTCATCGCTGAGGGAGCATTTGCCGGAACGCCATTAAGGCTCGACAAATCCAATCGCATTTTTTACAGTCCGATGGTTCGCGGACATTTTTTGGACCAGGAACCAGATTTGGCAAAGGTTATGGCCAGAATTGGCTCCAATGAAAACCCATATGGCCCACCGCCAATGGCCAGAAAGGCAATTTCTGACTCCATCGAAAAAGGAAACCGGTACGCACGTACAGAATTGAAATCCCTCACTGAAAAAATTTCCGCGAAGGAAGGAGTTTCAGGAGACCACATTATGATGGGCAATGGTTCCGGCGATTTACTAGAAAAGACAGCGCTTGCGATGTTCAAGGATGGAGGAAATATAGTTTCAGCTGATCCAACTTATATGTCGCTGATCCGTGTGGCCGAATCCATTGGCGCCACCTGGAAACCAGTGCCTTGCAATGCAGATTGGTCGCATAACCTGGACGCCATGGAAAAAGCGATCGACAAGGATACGAAGCTGATCTACATATGTAATCCAAATAACCCGGTTGGCGCGGTTACGTCTACAAAAGCGCTTATGGATTTTTGTAGCCGTGTATCCGAAAAAGTGCCCATTTTCATCGATGAAGCCTACATTGAGCTGGTTGAAGGAGCGGATAATACGAGTATGGTTGGCTTGCTGAAAGAAAACAAAAATGTGATCATCGCTCGTACTTTTTCGAAGATTATGGGAATGGCAGGCCTTAGGGTGGGTTACATCGCGGCCAAGCCGTCGACTTTGGAAATGATCAGGAAAATAGCAAAAGGTGGCGGTTCAGGTATTGCCTGCACATCTGTTTATGCGGCTTCTGCTGCCATGGATGATGTTGAATTCCAGAACAGTACCCGAAAAATGAATACGGAAGCCAAGACGTATTTGTATGATAACCTGAAAACAATGGGTTACAAATATGTACCTTCCTTTACCAACTTTGTGATATTTCCCATAAATATGCCCGGGAAAGAATTCTTGAAGAAAATGGTAGATAAAGGGATTATCGTCAAAGCAATGGATATTCAGGACAAACCCTGGTGCCGGGTAAGTATTGGTACAAAGGATGAGATGAAGCTGTTCGTGAGTGCCTTACAGGAAATTAGCTAGATTTTACAGATTTCATGGGGAAAGGATGGGCTCGGGCGAGTCCATCCTTTCTTTGTTCTTAAACCTAACCTTTCTTTTCAACCGGTACTATAATAAAGCTCAGCAGCTCGGTATGCCGGAGCACAGAAATATTCGTGATATCCAGGATTTCCTTATGTGTAAGCTCTTTAAATAACTCGTTGGAATTGGTTACTATCTTATTGTTAAAGGAAACTATAATATCCCCTTCCAGCAATTGCGACCGTGATGCGGGGGTATTTGCTTCTATTTTAGTGATGAAAACGCCTCCACGGTTGGACAGTTTGTAATGCTGACGCACTTTTTCGTTAATCGGCACATCTTGCAGCTGCAAGCCAAGAAATGCTTTGAAAACCTTCCCGTCGCGGATGATCTGCCGGGCGATTTCTTTGGCTGTATTAATGTCTACCGAAAAGCTCAAACCCTGCGCGCCTTGTATCACGGCAGTATTTACGCCAATCACTTCGCCATCGGTGTTAATCATCGGCCCGCCTGAATTTCCAGGATTGAGTGCTGCATCAGACTGGATCACATTGTCGACCATCCGCCCGGATTGCGTTTGCAATGTCCGGCCTAAGGCGCTCACAACACCAGTCGTAACCGTATGCTGAAAACCATAAGGGTTCCCAATTGCAATTACAAACTGGCCAATCTGAAGTTCGCTTGTGTCGCCCAACTTAGCGACTGAATGTCCCTGTGCATATATTTTTAGAATGGCCAGGTCGGTATCGGGATCTTTTCCGATCAAATTGGCTTCAATTTCATTTTCGTTAAGCAGGCTCACCATTATTTTCTCTGCACCCTCTACCACATGGCTATTGGTAAAAACGTATCCATCAGAAGAAAATATAAAGCCTGATCCCGAGCCTGCGGGCCGTAATTTGCCATTTACGGTCTTGTATGTATCAATTTTAACAACGGCGTTCTTGATCTTGTCCACTGCGCCGATAATCATGGTCGAAAAGGAATCCATAGCGATTGCGTTTAGCTTTCGGGTTGTGATCAAAAAGTCATCCAGCAAAATTTTTTGTGTCAATTTGTCGCTGAAGGTATTTGGCATACGCCAAAAGGACATACGTAACCCAATGATCTAACATTAAGTTAAATACCGTTTACTAAAATGCAATGGAATTGTAAATAGGGGTTATTATATTTGATATTGCCTCCTCTTGCTACCAATCATCTAAAATCTTTCACTCAATTAATCCGATCGAACCAAACAAATGCTATGAAAAGAAGCAAATTTCTCAAACTGTCCCTTGCATTGCCACTTGCGCCCGATTTTATATCAGGAAGCCGACTTCTCAGCCCGGACAGGTCCAAAAAAGGATTCGCCGTGACCAATGGGAAAGATCGGTTCGACCAGGCGATATCACTCCTGGAGGGAGATATGTTTTTCACCAAAATTTCATCAAAGGACACAAACGGCGATTTATATACTTTTGAATCGACCCGTGTTAAAAATGGCGGACCTACGCTTCATACCCATAAAGATCAGGATGAGTGGTGGTATATACTGGAGGGAGAATTCAAAGTGAAAGTGGGGGATGAGATTTACGAGACAAAAGCCGGGGACAGCGTTTTCGGGCCGCGGGGTGTGCCTCACACATTTACGAAGACAGGAGAGGGTACTGCACGCATGATTATCTCTTTCCAGCCAGCAGGGAAAATGGAGGATTTTTTTACGGCTATATCAGCAGGCGCCATGAAAGGCAAGAGTGAAAAAGAGCAGGACGATTTCAGAAAAGCGCATGGGTTTGAAAGGGTGGGCCCGCCGCTCGAATATTTTAAGAAGTTTTAGCAGACATTTTTATAACATTCCGGCAGCAAGTACCGGAATGTTATTGATGACCTTTTTATTTTGCTATCTTAAAAATTTTCCCGTTGACAATGACTGTGTAAAGCCCGCTTGGGAACGAATTCATATTAACTTCCGTAGTCCTAAGCCTTGTGTCAAAAGTGTACCGTTTTACACCTCTTAAATCAATTACCTCGACTTGTCCAAGTGATTCGCCTGCTTCGATAGTTAATTTCTCTTTAACCGGATTGGGATAAGCTTTCGCAGCAAAATTTGCATTGACCTTCACGCTTTCAATCCTGGTATATTCAAATCTCTCATCCAAATCCACTTGTTTCAGACGATAGTAATACGTGCCTGAGGGAAGATACTCGTCTTCAAATTGGTAGCTAATCGCGTTTTTCGATTCTCCCGCAGCGTTTACTGTTTTGATCGACTTAAAGGATATCGCGTCGGTACTTCTCTCCACTTCAAAGTGAGAGGAATTGATTTCGGCAGCAGTTGACCATTCTATCAACGCACGGCCAGAATAGCTTGTCTTTACATGGAACGATTTCCATGTGACAGGCAATGAAGAGCTGGAGACAAATAATCGCGGCGAATACACTGTATTATTATTGTTATCTGTCATCTTGAGTTTATAATTTCCTGCGCCTACCGTCCATGACTGGGAAGTGGCTTCCGATTGATTGCAATCTACTCCCAGCCAGTTATATGACCCGGATCCTGGTGCTGTGAAAGTAATTTGCAAACCAGTGTTTGCATATGATGCGGAGACAGCTGGCGGTGGTATTGCGGCATACGGCTGTGATTGGTTCATGAAATCAGCGGTAATCTGATCTGCCCAAAATCCGGCAAGGTGGATCAAACCCGAATAGACAATTCCATCACTATTATCAGGATTTACCCCATCTCCTCTAAAATGTATCTGGTCACCCCCCCTGTAAGTTTTGCCGTAATACGGGTCGGTTTCAGGTCCTGGATACACATATGGATAGTTTTCGTCCTCGTTAATAATTTTATTCTGGGAGTCGATCACATGTTGCGACGTTGTTGTAAGGTTGTTTATGGTAAATCTGGAAGCTCGTGCAACTACCCATGCGAGGTTTTCCTTTCCTGAGACCGTCCTGCTAGCACTGATTACCTGCCAGAGGTTGTTCACATAATCGGTTGGCGCATTATTAACTTTTTCCAGATAATTGTCTGTTTCACCCTGGTGCCATAAGATGGCCCTTATTCCTAGCTGTGCCGCATAATTGTTCAGTGCTAGCCTCAGGTGTCCAAAAGGCTGGCCTTCGGGAAAAGGCAAGCCAAACGCGCTGTTGGTAATTCCATTAGTTGGAATGCTTTGTTGCCAATTGGCACTGCCTGTACTTGACCAACCGGCATTAAAAATCATAATAGGGACGTGGAACTTTTCATAAAGTTTGTCACCGAAGGAAGCCCAGCACCAGGCATAATTACCAAATGGTGCCGTCTTGGTGTTTGCGTCCAGGTGAACATATTCCGGACAAGGTAATTGTGTGTTGGAATAAGAATAAGAAGTAAGCGTCCCGGCGTTATAGTTCTGAAAGTTAACACTGCTGACCTGATCGTGCTGAGCGCTCGGACCTGTTGGATTTTGATCACCGCCCGTGGCATTGGATTGCCCGGCTATGACAAAAACTTCGCCAACCCCCACATGGTCGATAGCTGTCGAAACCGTCAGGCCACTCTTTTTGACCCCTCTTACTTCGAGTTTGTACCAACCTTCGCGGACGACCATGGACCCATAGAAATGGCCGGCCTCTATGGAATTATCGACGACGGCCCAACCGTCTCCGACTGGAACCGCTGTTGTATAAGCGTCCAGCGAAACAAATCGGGCTTCTATTCTTTCAAATGGTTCGGATATATACCCACCAATGTATACGCTGGCTTCATGTGAGTTGTTTCGCTGAAATACTGCGCGATCCGAAGGAAATGTTACTGTGACTTGTCCAAATAAAATGGAACTGAATTGCAGTAAAAAAACAAATGATAATAGAGGTAGGTTTTTTTTCATAACGAGGTAGTAATTAAAATGATAGAAGATTTCAAGGGGTTTTATCCAAGCAAAAAGCCAAAAATTTATAAAGGGCGCCCGGCTTTTAAATAATCAGGGCTTTTGATGCAATATTTTCAGATTTTTAATAAATGAGAAATGGAAGATATGTAATATCAGCAATAAATCTGTGTAGCAATGATGGCAATTGATTATTCGGAAAGGCATTCTATGGAAATCCATTTTTTCCCGGCCTGAGCTTTTTCTTGTCCTAGTTCAATGCTTTTACCTTGGCTGATGCGATAAATTTGTTTCATTAAAAGCAAAACAAAACGAAATAAGAACATGGAAAATACAATCAACGGGATACATCACATTACAGCCATCGCTGGTGATCCCAAAAAAAATTATGATTTCTACACCCGTATTTTGGGATTAAGAATGGTTAAAAAAACAGTCAACTTTGATGATCCAAACACCTATCATTTTTATTACGGTGACAGAGAAGGCACTCCTGGCACAATCCTGACTTTCTTCCCATGGGGGAATCAGATTCCTGCGGGCCGGAGAGGCACAAGGCAGGTTACTGAAATCGGATATTCGGTTCCTGAGGGAAGCCTTGATTTTTGGCTTAACAGGTTTGAAGCAAACGGCGTCACTTATAATAAAGCATCCGAAAAATTTGGGGAAGAATATCTGACTTTCCTGGATCCGGACGGACTGAAATTTGAATTGACAGTTCCAAAAAAAGCAGACAACCGGACTCCCTGGGAAACCAATGAAGTATCTGCTGAGGTGGCCACGCGTGGTTTTCACCATATCACAATAACAAGTAACAAAATTGAGGATACAGCTAAAATCCTCACCGATATCTTTGGATACAAGTTGGTTGAACAACATGTAAACAGATTCCGGTTTTTGACAGATGCCGTAGAAAATGCCGCTATTGTCGATCTGGTAGAAGCACCAGGTGAACGGGCAGGTCATGTAGCCGGGGGTTCAGTACATCACGTGGCGTTTCGGGTAGCCAATGATGACATTTTGATGGAGTTCCGAGAAAAGATTGTAGAGGCAGGTTATCAGATTACCGATAAAATTGACCGCAATTATTTTTATTCTTTGTATTTCCGTGAGCCAGGCGGCGTACTGTTTGAAATTGCCAGCGATAATCCAGGTTTCCAGACAGACGAAACAGTTGAAACATTGGGCTCAGGTTTAATGCTTCCACCACAATACGAACCTCGCAGGGCACAAATTGAAAAAGTGCTTCCTGTACTGAACTAACCTTAAGATGTACACCCATAGCAAAGAGATCTTAACCAGCGGTCCACCTATCGCAGAAGCTAAAAAAGCGATCATCATGCTTCATGGCCGGGGAGGATCGGCAGAAGATATTATTTCCCTGAAACGTAATCTGAACCTGGAAGGGATGGCCATTTACGCGCCAAAGGCGACAAATAGTAGCTGGTACCCTAATAGTTTTATGGCGCCGGTGATACAAAATCAGCCCGCGCTGGATTCGGCATTGGTGCTGATCGGTCAGGTTGTCGCGGATATTGAATCAGGCGGCATTGCAACTGAAAATATTTACTTCGCCGGTTTTTCACAGGGAGCTTGTCTTACATTGGAGTATGTGACACGAAACGCCCGGCGATATGGCGGAATTATTGCTTTCACAGGAGGATTGATTGGACAGGAATTGAATGAAGGGAATTACAATGGTGATTTTTTAGATACACCGACTTTCATTTCCACGGGTAATCCTGATCCGCACGTCCCGGTGTCAAGGGTGAAGGAAACGATCGCAATACTTGAAAGAATGAACGCGTCTGTTACGTATTCCATCTATCCCGGTCGTCAGCATACCATTTCGTCCGACGAAATCAGGCTTGCTAACCGTCGAATTTTGGAATAGAAGGGCTTTAAATGCTTCTAAGATAACAGTTCGAACATATAGCATCCGGTTAAAAATCCCGAAAAAGTATACTTTTGGCATTGCTTTTCAAAAGGATTTATTAACCGGATGTATGTTTGAAAAAATTAATGATTATGCATTAAGGTGCATGCCTTTCTCTTCGCAAGACCTTGCTCTATTCGACTCATTACTTCAATTTAAAAAATTCCCAAAAAAGACTTTTCTCCTACTGGAAGGGGAGGTCTGCAAGTTTGAAGCTTACCTTCTCAAAGGGTGCATCCGTACTTATTATATAGATGGGACGGGCGCTGAGGTGACACTGCAGTTTGCGATTGAAGATTGGTGGGTTAGCGATATCATTAGTTTTCAATATCAGACACCTAGTCATATGTATATTGAGACCTTAGAAGACTGCGAACTCCTGACACTTTCGCCAGAAAATAAGGAAGAGTTACTAACGCAGTCGCCCGGGTTTGAGCGAATGTTTAGGCTGATGGTTCAACGCAACCTGGCGCAAACACAGGAAAGGCTTTTCCGTACCATTTCAACCAGTGCAGTTGAAAAGTATCTTGACTTTCTTAACCGTTACCCCACCATTCCCCAACGCGTTGCCCAACATTACATCGCATCTTACCTTGGCTTTTCCCCGGAATTTCTTAGTAAGGTCAGGAAAAAGCTTAGTGCTGGTTAGTTAGTCTTCAAATTATACCTTACCATTTTGGCTATACGGCGCAAAAACCTCCCCAAATTTTCAGCAGAGCTGTGTATTGCCGGCTTCTGGCGCTTTGGAACAATAATTTTCATAAGCATGACATAACCAATTGATATGTAGTCATGGCACAAAATTCAGAAATGATAGAGGTATTAAATGATTTGATCCTTATAAATAATGACAGGGTTGTCGGGTATCAAAAAGCATATGATGAAACGAACGAGACGGATATGGATCTTCGAACATTGTATAATCAACTAGCTGACCAAAGCCGTCAAATTGCATCTGAATTATCGTCTGAGGTAATTACATTAGGCGGAGAGCCAGCAACTGGTACGATGCTTTCGGGGAAGCTTTACAGAACGTGGATGGACGTTAGAGCTGTTTTTAGCAGTGACGACAGACAAACATCGCTTGATAATTCAGAATTTGGAGAAGACGCTGCTCAGAAGGCTTACGACACAGCATTAATGTCGGATGACTTAACGCCAGAATTGCACACACTAATCGCAACGCAAAAAGCGACATTGAAAACTGGCCACGATACGATAAAAGGATTGCGTGACGCTGAAAAAGTGTTGCACTAAAATAACATCTTCATCAACAGACAAAGCGAAGGCCGATTTAATCGGTCTTTGCTTTTTTTTGTAATCTGCTGATCGTAGCTCAGAAAGACTTCTGTCGGATGAATTGAAATCGTTGAAGATGAGTTTGCCTGGTATGATCTTTTAGCATTTGAGTTACCATTTTAAACCTTAATGTTATCAAATATCTGCAAAATTACTATGGACAAAAAGGAAGTTTATCTGGTAGAAGACTCTGCTGATTACAGATTTTTAGTTCGAAATGTTTTTAACAAATTCCTGCCTAATTACCATTTACGTTTTTTTCAAGGTGCGCAGGAACTGTATCAATTTCTGATTCTTCAGTCAGCACCGGAGTATAAAGGCCGAAGGCCGGGCGTGATCATCCTGGATTTGAAATTACCGGCAATTGATGGCTACGAACTCTTAAAGTTAATCAGGCAGACGCCCGACAATGAAATAACCCAATGGAAAACGGTCCCCGTAGTTATTCTTACCGCTGGGTGCCAGGACAGGGATATAGAAAAATGTTACAAGGCAGGGGCTAATTCATTTATGATCAAGCCTATTGATATTGAAGAGCTCCGCCACCTACTCGAAACCATCTGTCATTACTGGATCGATTACAATCAGATGCCAGTTGCAAAACAGTCACAGACGTTGCGAACGGAAGAGGCAACAGAATAATTTCTTAAACTGGTATGATGAAGTGTTGCTGGATTTGTAACTACCAGTAAGCATTAACTACCACTAACTAAGAAAAGGAGCCGTTCAATAAGCAAAACAATTTCTGTGTAACACCAAATGCTTTATTTGTTCTACAACACGAAACATATCAAAGCCGTGGAAAGCAACAACAGAGCAATAGGTGCTACGATTATACTGATTTGCATGATAGCATTTTGGATAGTTTCATCGATACGGAAACGGATACGAAATGAGCGGAAGAAGCGAATCCTTAAGGGTGGTGTTGAAGCGAATGCTACGGTACTCAACATTAAGCCTACCGGTGAATATTTAAACAACCTACCCGAGTTCCAGGTAAGGGTACAAATTAAACCACAAGCAGGCGAATACTTTGAAGCCGAGATGACGGAAGTATTGTCTTACTCTAAATACGATTCGATAAGGCAGGGAAGTCAGGTACTTGTAAAATATGACCCTGAATATTATACACGCGTTATTTTCCTGCAAATGGCAGAAACGCTGATCTAAATTATAATCGTTTGCATTTTTAAGGCCCGGGCAACCTGGCCTTTTTTTATTTCCACCAAATAGATGTCGTATGCGCCCTTGTTAAGTTTTCTTTTATAAATCACACAACTAAATCCTGGGGAAATGGGCTTACTAAAAGAAATATAAAATTGTTTGTAGGCACGTCCGTAATGGTTCTCAATGGAAAAAAGGTACTTGGGCTGTGTAGTCGATTGGTCTACTGCTACGGCATACAGGGCTTCTGTTTTCCCAGTTTCATCTCCCCATTCGCTATTCGCAAACGTAATGGTTGATTTCGTCTCCATTTTTTCAATGATAACTGAATCCTTAATATTCCCCCAACTGATTTCTGCAAAAGCCAGATCGTTGATTTCGGGTGGTTTGTGAAAAAAACTTTTTTGGGCAAAGTCCATATAGGAGGCGGTAGTCGGATCTTGGTAAATGATTGGGTAATAGATTGTTTTGCTCCATAAAAAATTATATTCATTGGCCTCAATTGTATTTCTGTAATTGACAATGTTGCCATAATATGCATAATAAGATCCCACACAAAAGACAAGAGACGATCCCGCTATGACAAATCTCATCAACGCTCCTATCCTTGGAACCGACCAGTAGGGATCGTAAAAACCAATCGCCAGGACTGCAAAAAATGCCGCGTATATCTTGTACCGATCCATTTTGTAACCTATAAAATCAGGTTCGACGCCCCTTGCGAACACGATCAGAAAAGCGACAAATAACAATGTCACTATCCCCGCCGCGCAAAACCATTGCAGGGCAGTGATTGGCGGGTATTTCCCCCTTACAACCTGAAGGCAAACTATAAGTAGCGGAGTCAGGAAAATAGCACCTAAAATGACACTCGGAGCGATATGACCTATCATATTAACGTCAGCCACCTGCCCGGCAAATGATAGGAGAAGAATAAATTTGACTGGGATATTGCTTGTCGCATGCTCAACCAGCGAGCCTGAATGGATAGTCAAGGTAGTGAGGTGAACCAGTGTGAGCGTTACCAGGATCAGAGATGGGATAACCATCTTTCTACGATCCTGAGTTGTAAAAAAAACGATTACAAGCCAGATTAAAATACTGGATAATCCATTGGCGCTTGTAAAAAGTGCCATTAACACCAAACCGGCGCCAAGAAATAAGTTGCCCCGGTTGAGCGCGATATGAAAGCTCAAAAGTGAAAAAAATATGCACGGTGCGTGTTGCAGGCTGCAAGTAGCCCAGGAAATGGTGTCTTCGTAATGTTGTACCTGGAAAAGCAGGCAGGTAATTGAAAAGAGGGAAATTAGTGCTAGTTGATTTCTGAAAAAGTATTTGCAGAAAAGAAAAAGAATGCCCAGCAAACTTAGGTTTCCCAAAATGATAAGCCACTGAATATTGACCTGTCCTGTAAAATAATATTGAAATAAGGTCAGCAGCTTGGCAAAAAGAACGCGATGCTCAAAATTTTGTTCAAAAAGAAGCGACAGTTTCATCCAAATGCCGTCGGCTTTGAGATACTTATATACGAACTGGATAATGTTTTGAAAATCGTCGTAATAAGGGAAGTTATAGGAAAACCGGTAAGCTGTGGCCCAAAAAACGATGACGATGGTTATGATAAGGATCCATATTAACCCGACAAACCACTTTTGGTATTTCACCATTAAACTAAGTATCGTAAGAAGAAAAGGGATAATGATCTTTTACGATCAAATATCACGACTTCAAATATAGAAAGTTAATCTTTTACGAGGAAAGGTTTACTTGAAGCGAATTAGCGGAGGAACCAGAAGCGGTTTATGAGTAAGTGTGTGTATAGCTTTATAAAATAGTGTGTGGTCCTTTTTATTAAGCCGCTACAAACAAAATACTAAATGAGCTGTTCTACAAAGTTGTTGATTAATAGGTTACCCTCAATTAGCCATCGGTAAGAAACAACCAGAAAGAAGAAAATACTTGGTAAAATTACCGCATATGTAACCACTGACGCATGGGCAATGATGTCGTCTGCTGGTTCACTTATTCATCAGGCTGGTTCGTTCAGATCGATCTTTGCAATTACATCTTCTAAAACAATCCCTTTTCCAAGAACAGGTTTAAACAAGTCGCCTACCTCGTTGATCCGCTCCACTGCATTGTGTATGGTGAAGTCTTTTAGTTGAAGTCCTTCTTTCACTTCTTCCCAGTACAGCGGCATGGATACCGTAGCCCCTGGTTTCGGGCGAATTGAGTAAGGTGCGGCCAATGTGGCTTTCGGCCTGTTCTGCAGATAATCAATGTATAACTTGCCCTTCCTATTTTTTGTCATCCTCTCCACGCTCGTAAAACCGGGAAGTTCCTGCTGCACCTGGCCAGCCACCCATTGTGCAAACATCTGACACTGGTCATAGCTGTATTTGGCGCCAAGCGGAATGTAAATGTGCAGCCCTGTTGATCCGGAAGTTTTACAATGACTTTCGACCTGAAGGGAGTCCAGCAATTGCTTGATCGTTTGTGCGGTAAGTATCACTTGTTCGAAAGTATTGGTAGTATCGGGATCCAGATCCAAGAGGCACCAGTCAGGGTTATCCGGCGTGGTTATTCGACTATTCCAGGGATTCATATCGATACAGCCTAAATTGGCCATGTAGAGAAGACTGGCATCATCATTACTTAACATAAAATTCTTTTGCTCATCATCATCACCTGCGGTATACGGAGTTGTTTCAATCCAGGGCGGAACCTTTCCGGTAACATCCTTTTGATAAAAGCTCTTCCCATTGATCCCGTTCGGATAACGGTTCAGGGACAAAGGCCGGTTTTCGAGATAGGGGAGGATAAACGGTGCGACCTGGTAGTAATAGTTGATAAGGTCGCGCTTGGTGATTTTATCGTCGGGCCAGAATACTTTGCTGAGATTTGAGAATTTCAGCTCATTGCCGTTTACTTTCCTAACCTGCGTTTCATCCTTTGGGTTAAGCAATGTTTTTCGCTTGGCCTTGGAAGGTTTTTTGATTACCTCATTTTCAGGTGTGCTATCTGTTTCATTTACAACTTCTTCGGTGGATTTTGCAATTTCCCTTATTACATCTTTTGCCGATTTATCATCCCGCATTCCCTCAAACGAGGGATGCCTGAAAACGCCGTCAGATGTTACTTCTGTGAAGCTTACCTCGCACACCAATTCGGGTTTCAGCCAGGTGGCATTCGCTTTTGGCGGATTAGGGCGGAAGCGTGAAGGTTTATTATAATCCGGCGTTTCTTTGAAGGGGCTTTCTTTTATTATATGGGGTTTAAAAAGTGTCAGCATCTCCTTTTGCTGCTTGTCACTGAACCCTGTCCCTACTTTGCCAACATATTGCAAAGCACCATTCTCATAAGCTGCAAGCAACAAGGCGCTGAATGGTTTGGACGTGCCTTCATTGTGGGTATAGCCTGCGACAATCACCTCCTGGCGTTTGTTAATCTTGATTTTTAGCCAATCCTTCGAACGAATCCCCAGGGCATATACACTTTCGGATTTTTTTGCAATAATACCTTCGAGTCCCATTTCGCGGGCAGCATCAAAAAATGCTGTTCCTTCGGCAGCAACGCTATAACCTATTTTTACTGGGCTATCATCATCTACAATGCTTTGTAAAATCGCCTTTCGCTCCGTCAGCGGTAGCTGCGTAAGGTCTTTGCCATCCAGCCAGAGCACATCAAACACATAATAAACCAATTGCCCATCAGCCTCGCTCCGCCAATTTTGCAATGCGCCGAAATCAGAATGGCCTTTCTCGTTGATGACTACTATTTCACCATCCAAAACAGCATTGATTTTCCAATTCTTCAGATCTTCGTAAACCGGGTAAAATTTGTCGACGAAGGATTTTTTGTTTCTTGATTTAAGTTCGACAGACCCTTTATTGAGGTAAGCAATGGCACGGTAACCATCCCATTTGACCTCATATTCCCAGCCTGGATCATCAAACGGCTCGGCGACCAGCGTGGCAAGCATTGGAATAAATGTTTCAGGAAATTTACTTTTTGGCGCGCTTTTCAGGAGGTCCGCCGTTTTTTTTTTAGCCTCAGGTTTTTCTTCTTCAGATTTCTCCTCTAACACCTCGTTTGCTTTTGCGGTGCTTTTCGTATTCTTAGGTTCCTTTTTCGTTTTACTTTTAGTATCAGGTTCCGACTCCTTTTCACCATATACCTCACCCGGATTTTCCTCAATCCCTTTCAATGTCTTCCTCGAAATTACCGACCTATCTTTTTCTGTTATGTCCGCCTCATCTGCGAATTTGTCCCTATGTTTAATCAGCAACCAGGAATTTTCGGCCATGCCTTTGGTTTTTACCAATGCAAATTCACCTTTTAGCTTCTTACCGTGCATTCTGATCTTTACCGAACCAGACGCAAGTTCTTTCAGCAGCAATTTTTCCTTGCCTTCTTTCGAATCGACATCTTCCAATGGTTCGTAAGTGCCATAATCCCAAACCATTACCGTTCCGGCGCCATAGTTTCCATCCGGAATGATACCTTCGAAATCCTTATAATCGTACGGATGGTCTTCCACCATCATCGCAAGTCTTTTCACGGCTGGATCGGTCGAAGGGCCTTTGGGTACTGCCCAGCTTTTCAGCACACCGTCCATTTCCAGGCGAAAATCATAATGTAACCGGCTGGCGTCATGTTTTTGTATTACAAATATCAGTTCCTCCGATTTCGCCTCTCCTCCTTTTGGTTCCGGCGTTTTATCGAATTTTCGTTTCTCGTTGTATTTGGTAAGGCCCATGGTTCTGGATTTACTAGGTGATGACTTTTGCATCAGTCAGAAGTGAATCTGACTAAATTCTGATGTTAATCAGTCAAAAAATCACGATAAAATAATCATACCGATTTGATATTAACCAAGATAGCTAACGCTGGCTTCTCGCCCCCGTCTTGAATAATAACCCTTCCACCGGTCGGGGGCAGCACTCACGCACCCGCAGGAACAATTTTTGACCATCAAACCATTATCATTTGAACAAAATCCAAACAATATGAGTGTTATCGATATTTTGGGTGACCAGGAAGAGACCTTAGGAACTGCCGAAGACTTGCGTGAAGAGATCGTTGTGGAGGTTATGCAGCCGGAAATTTCAGGGAGTTTGATCAAGATAGAATTCGAAACGTCCATCGGCCTTTGCAGGGGACATTATCATGCAAGCGACCTTGGGCATGAGGAAATTACCCTGGAACCGGATTCGATTGATATGTTGAAATCGCTGTTTCCATCATCTAATGGAGCATTTGTGCATCAGAATAATCGCGATTGGGTTGAAATTAGCCTTACCGATTCTCCCGATGTTTTTCCCGAATACAAGATGTATACCCGCATCGTGACCGGCAGCGCAGCATAAGTCGGCTGAATGTCGATTTCGTCAGCTTAACGTAAATTTTTTGAATGTAAATTCTGTTAATTAACGTAATTAGAGACTGACTTAACGACAACCCTTACTTTTCATGCAGGATATAAGTGCAAAGGATTTAAAAGCCATCAAAATTTTTAAGGATGTACCCGAGGATCAGTTGCAATGGATGATTGATCAAAGTAATCATTACGAATTGCAGGAAGGCGAATACCTGACGAAACCCGGGTTACCATTGATGGGGACACATGTCATTATATCCGGGAAAATTGAGCTTTACCGCATTCAGAACAATGCTAAACTTTTCATTGCGGAATTTGCTGCCGGATATGTGACTGGTATGCTTCCATTTTCGCGTGGTACCATCGGCGTTGCTTATGGTCAATGCACAGAACTAACGCAATTAATGACATTTCCCAAGGAGAAAATGCGGGAACTGATCGTCTCGCACTACGAGCTGACGCAGGCACTTGTCATCGTAATGACGTCCCGTGTACGCGAATTCACCGAACTGGAACAGCAGAATGAGAAAATGATGGCGCTTGGAAAATTATCAGCAGGCCTTGCGCACGAACTCAATAATCCCGCCGCTGCCATTGTCCGGGGTTCGGTTTCGCTGAAAAACCATTTGCTAATGCAGCCCGACGACTTCAAAAAACTGATTTCCATTCATTTGTCCCCGGAAGAAGTCGACCTGATTAATAACAAAATGTCTTCTATTCTTGCCAATACCGACCGGCCTGTGTTGAGCATGATGAAGCGTTCACAACGGGAAGATGAGATATTGGATTGGCTGGACGACCATCAAGTGAACGGATGCGAGGATATCGCTGATAATTTGGTTGAATTTGGTGTTACAGAGGAAGATCTTGAAGATTTGAAAAACAAAATCAACAAGAACGACTTCTCACCCATATTGCTCTGGATCAACAATAACTTGACGACGGAGCGGATGGTGGCGGACATTCAGGAGGCTTCCAAACGGATTGCCGATTTGGTAGGTTCTGTCAAAACCTTCACACACATGGACAGGGGCGGGGAAAAGGAGGTGATCGACATCCACACCGGGATCAGGAACACGCTGACGATGCTGAATTACAAACTGAAAAAAGGTAACATTAAGATCACTGAGGATTTTGATCTTGATTTGCCGCATATCAAAGCAATGGTAGGCGAGCTTAACCAGGTATGGACCAACCTTATCGACAACGCGATCGATGCTTTGGAGAATCAGCCCGATCCCGAATTGGAAATTTGCACCCGCCTGGAAAAAGATTTTGTGAAAGTTGGAATCATAGACAACGGTCCGGGCGTTCCCGAAACAATCCGTAACAAGATCTTTGACCCTTTTTTCACAACCAAATCAGTTGGTAAAGGGACCGGATTGGGGTTGGATGTGGTGCTAAGGATCGTAAAGCAGCACAATGGTTCGGTAACGCTTCTTTCTGAGCCGGGAAAAACAGAATTTCTGGTTTGTTTCCCTATTAATGGATAAATTGATTTAAATCTTAACAACAATCTTCCTATGGGTTTGCCCATTATATTTTCAATTGACGACGATCCGCAGGTACTGAGAGCTATAAGCCGTGATCTTAAAACGCATTATAGGGATAAATACAAGGTTTTAAGTACAACTTCAGTTGCCGAGGCGATGGAGAGCTTATTGGAGCTTCAGAATAAAGGTGAAGAAGTCGCCATATTCGTTTCGGACCAAAGAATGCCTGAAATGCAAGGCGTTGAGTTTTTGGAAAAAGCCATGGTACTTTTTCCTTTTGCCAAAAGGGTGCTGCTGACCGCATATTCGGATACAGAAGCTGCAATTAAAGCCATTAATGATGTTCGGCTGGATTATTATCTCATGAAACCCTGGGATCCTCCGGAGGAAAAGCTATATCCAGCTATCGACGAACTTCTGCATGATTGGCAGGCCAATTATCGACCTGATTTCAAAGGTATTAAAGTCATAGGTTATCAATTTTCGCCCAAAGCACACGAGATTAAGGATTTCCTTGCAGGTAACCTGGTGCCTTTCGCGTGGCTGGATGCCGAAACCAATGAGATTGGGAAACAGATCGCTGCAACCAATAGCCTTTGTCCGGTAGATTTCCCTGCTGTGGTCTTCGAAGACGGCTCTTTATTGAAAACTCCATCCCTGATTGACATTGCATCCCGTATCGGGTTGAATGCGAAAACAAAACAGCAGATTTACGATGTTGTAATAATCGGGGCCGGTCCCGCGGGTCTGGCAGCCTCCGTTTACGGTGCCTCCGAAGGTTTAAGTACTTTACTGATCGAGCGCAAAGCGCCTGGTGGTCAAGCTGGTACCAGTTCGAGAATTGAAAATTACCTTGGCTTCCCAACTGGGTTAAGCGGAGCCGAACTAACGCGCCGTGCAATCACCCAGGCAACGCGTTTCGGTACTGAATTTCTATCTCCCCAGTTTGTGAAGGAGATTAAATTAAAAGATAAGTATAAAACCATTGTTTTGGGCGATGGCAATGAGGTGAATGCAAAAGCCGTGGTAATCACGACCGGCGTGGATTATCGCAAGCTGGAAACAAAAGGTATCGAGGATTTTACGGGCAAAGGAATTTATTATGGAGCCGCGAGCACCGAAGCCTCTTCCTGCGGGAATAAGGATGCATATGTGCTCGGAGGTGGGAATTCTGCAGGTCAGGCTGCGATGTATTTGTCCAAATTCGCGAAAAACGTCTACATACTGATCCGTAAAAACGATCTCACATCCTCCATGTCCTCTTATCTGATCGACCAGATTAAAGGGACGGACAATATCACCATTATGGGCTGTACCGAAATTGTTGAAGCATCGGGAACCGATCATTTGGAAGCATTGAAACTGGTGGACTTGAATACCAGTGAAGAGCGAACGGTGCCGGCAGATGCACTATTTATTTTCATTGGTGCAAAGCCATATACCGATTGGATCGGCCTTGAAATCATTAAAAATGGCAAAGGGTTTATTGAAACCGGGCGGGATATGAAAAGTCATGTCAATTTTAAGCAGATATGGAAATCCCAGCGTGACCCTTATTTGCTGGAAACGAGTTCACCGGGTATTTTTGCAGCCGGAGATGTGCGTGCAGGCGCGATGAACCGGGTTACCTCCGCAGTAGGAGAGGGTTCTATGTCGATTAGTTTTGTTCATCAATATTTAAGTGAAGTGTAATGGGGGAGATTTGTAAACACATTGAAGCAATAACAGATATCAAAACCCCTGTTGAAAATCAATGCGAGGAGTGTAGGAGAGTCGGTGGGCACTGGGTTCATCTACGCACCTGCCAGACCTGCGGGGTTACTTTATGTTGCGACACTTCTCCCGCCAAGCACATGACGCAGCATTTCAATCAGACCGGCCATCCGGTGGTCATTTCCGCTGAACCCGATGAAAAGTGGTTGTGGTGTTATGAAGATGAAGCATTTGTGACATATACCTAGAATTAAACCCCATTCGCAACGGATCATTTGCAAGTGAAGCTGGATTGGTATTAGGCCGAATTAATGCGATATTTACCGCAAAGCCGATAACTTAACAACCCCATAATGTCAATAAAAGGACCGATCATATCCATAGAAGACGATGCTGACGATCAGTTTTTAATTAAAAGTGTGATAGAGGAACTGGAAATTCCCAACAAGCTTCTATTCTTCGGTAACGGACTAGAGGCGTTACTACATCTTGAAACAACAATGGAACAACCGTTCCTGATTATTTGCGATATCAACATGCCTGTCATGAACGGACTGGAACTCAGGGATCGGATCGACACGAATGAATACCTGAGAAAAAAGGCCATTCCATTTATATTTCTCAGCACTGCCGACAACCCTGTGGTGATTGACGAGGCTTATGAGTCAACTATTCAGGGTTTTTTCAAAAAGGAGAACAGTTTCAGGGACTTAAAGCAAAGGTTCAAAGCCATTTTTGATTACTGGCAATGTTGCCTGCATCCAAATAATTATTCTTAGCCCGCCCCAATATTCCTTCCTGCCTTGTTAAGATCTTACCCAAATGAATAAAGTTCTGATCATTGACGATGAAGAGAAGTTAAGGGGATTGCTTGGGCGCGTTATCAAGCTCGAAGGCTTCGATGTACTGGAAGCCGGGGATTTAAAATCAGCTCTGAAAAAACTTGATCAATCGAACATTGATGTGGTGCTTTGTGACGTAAAGCTGCCAGATGGCAACGGTGTTGATTTCCTAAAAATCTTGCGGGAAAAGCACCCGCTTGTAGAAGTTATCTTGCTGACGGCTTACGGCAACATTCCTGATGGCGTCCAGGCTATAAAAAACGGCGCTTTCGATTACATCACAAAAGGCGACGACAACAATAAGATCGTTCCGCTGCTATATAAGGCAATGGAAAAGGCCGAGCTGAATAAGAGGATTAATAATCTTGAAAAACAGGTTGGCGATAAGTTCTCGTTTGACTCGATTATTGGTAAATCGAAAAGGATACAAGCAAGCATCGACCTGGCAAAACGCGTTGCACCAACGGATACAACGGTTTTGTTATTAGGCGAAACTGGAACTGGAAAAGAGGTTTTTGCCCAATCCATTCATCAGGCAAGCAATAGGTCCAGGAAGTCTTTCGTCGCAATAAATTGCTCTGCTTTTGGGAAGGATTTGCTGGAAAGTGAAATGTTTGGACATAAGGCTGGCGCATTTACAGGGGCTATCCGTGACAAAAAAGGGCTTTTTGAAGAAGCAAATGCAGGTACTATCTTTCTGGATGAAATTGGGGAGCTTGCTCCTGAGTTGCAGGCCAAATTGCTGCGCGTGCTGGAATCCGGTGAATTTATAAAGATTGGCGAAACCCATCCCACCAAAGTGAATGTGCGCGTCATCGCCGCAACGAACCGTGATCTCCAAAAGGAAATTGAGTCAGGGGATTTCAGGAGCGACTTATTTTACAGATTATCCGTTTTTCAAATTACCATTCCGGCATTACGGGAGCGGGTTGAAGATATTGAAGCATTGGCGATTGCATTTGCTTCAAGATTTGGGTTAAAAGCAAATAAAAAGATCAGGACATTATCCCCCGGATTTATCTCAGCGTTGGAAGCCAATTCCTGGAATGGCAATATCCGCGAGCTCAAAAATGTGATCGAAAGAAGCGTCATTCTTACGGACGGAACGGAACTCGACGTCGAAAGTCTGCCGATTGAACTGCTTCACGGCCGCAATGGTGGCATAAAAAGTATGTCGGCATTTTCACTCGCCAGTGCCGAAAAGTTGCATTTTCAAAAAGTCTTAAATTATACAAAAGGTAATAGGGCCGAAGCCGCGCGGCTTTTGGAGGTTGGCATAGCTACATTATACCGGAAGATCGACGAATTCAAATTGTAGGCAGTTGGAGCTGATTTGTGCGTGAAACAAGCTAGTCCAAAACCCTAACCCCAACATAGGAAGAGCTACTCCCGGACAAATAAACGCGATGCTGGGCAGCTTGAAAATCCTTTTCCGAAGCTTTGTAAATGTTTACAAATTTCTGAGGATTGCGATCCACGAGCGGGAACCAGGAGCTTTGTATCTGGATCATGATCTTATGGCCTTTTTTGAAATTGTGGGCCGCATCCTGCATATCAAATTTTACATTTTCAATCTTTCCGGGCCTCATCGGTTCCGGTTGTGAAAAGCTCTTCCGGAATTTCGAACGCATTACTTCGCCGCGGATCAGCAGCTGAAAACCTCCCATTTTCATATTAGGGTTAATCGGGCTGTCATTGGGTGCATCACCGGGATAGACGTCAATCAATTTCACTACAAAATCGGCATCCGTTCCGGTTGTGGAGACAAACAGATCGGCAAAGACATTCCCTGAGATGGTTACATTTTCAGTAAGAACTTCTGATTGGAAAACCAACACATCTGGCCGGGTGGCAGCAAAACGCTGATCTTCATACATAAAATCACTTCCGCGAATGATCCGTATTTCGGAGGTATACGGGACCGGTTTGGCCGGATCGCTGGTATATTCCTGAAAATTAGGTTTGGCGCCCACTTGCATGGTAGTCATGGTCGGAGTGAATGATAATGTGCCATCTGGATGCAGGTACAGCTTTTTCTCTACCGTATTTTTAGGCGGCCACTGGTCATACTTCTTCCATTCATTAGATCCGGTTTCAAATATATAGGCCTTTGGAAGAGCCGGATCGGGTGTTTCTTTCAAATAATGACTGAAGAAGGGAAATTCAATTTCTTTCTGATAAAAAGCACTGGTTTTAGAACCAAAACGAATGTTTCCCAGATTTTCTCCCGCCCCGCGCGCCCAGCCCCCATGAATCCACGGCCCCATGACAAGCATGTTTGGAGATTTCGGTTTATTGTTTTCAATGCCCTGATACGTTTTTAAAGGGCCATAAAGATCTTCCTGATCAAACCAGCCTCCAACCACCATTACGGCAGATTTAATATTCTTTAAATGTGGTACCGGAGTGCGCGCTTTCCAGAAGTCATTGTAGGTGTCGTTGTCCATCATCTGGTTCCAGATGCGGTTCTGGTTTTTGAATATCTTCTCGTTTACATTCTTCAACGGCCCGAGATTTTTGTAAAATTCATAAGAATCCGGCGTGCCGTAAGCTGCGAACTGCGGCGCGCCTTTCGGTTCGGGAACAGGTCGCGGCGCGCCATATGATGATAAAAACGCAAAAGTCCCCATCAGGAAAAATGCGCCGTTATGATGGCGGTCGTCCCCCATAAACCAGTCGGTTACAGGTGCTTGCGGAGACGCGACCTTCAATGCAGGGTGTGCGTCGATGGCCGTCATGGTGGTGTAGTAACCCGGAGCCGAAATTCCCCAGGACCCAACCTTACCATTGTTTCCTTCAATGTTTTTGAGGAGCCATTCAATGGTGTCATAAGTGTCCGAGCTCTCATCATAATCCGCTTTGGACTTTTTATTAGGGATAATGGGACGATTTGCTTCAAAGTCTCCCTCTGACATAAATTTTCCCCGAACATCTTGATATACAATAATATAGCCATCCCTGGCAAAATACATGCTCGGCCCGATGTTTGCTTTGAAAAGCGTTTCCCCATAAGGAGCTACCCCATAAGGTGTCCTGTTCAGCAGAATCGGGAAAGTTTTCGCAACAGAAATATCTTTTGGTAAATAAATGGCAGTAAAAAGCTTGACCCCGTCGCGCATAGGCACCATCCGCTCTATCTTATTGTAATGCTCGCGGATGTAGAGGGAATCTGGGTTGGGTTTGGTTTGGGCGTGGGAATTGGTCAGGCACAGTAACGATAAAAGTATGCAAGCTAATACTTTGGAAATCATTTTTAGGTAATTAGGAGTTGGTGAATTTGATATTCTAATAATCAGCGAAATTACAAGGTAGTAAAAAGGTTGTTTTTGCCAATCAGATGGAGGCATTACGCCGATGGATAAAACATCATACCGGCAAATCATCGAAACGAAAAATATAGTTCTGACCAGATAGTTTCCGACATCTTTCACAAAAACAATTTCGGAAATGAAAAGAGCATTACTATTTGTTATTACCCTGCTATGGAATGACGCGTTCGGCCAATCAGGAGCACTGGATCCTACATTCGGTCAAGGAGGTAAAGTTGTGACCGACGTGGATCAGGTAAGAAATGCTACCAACAAAATTTTGATTCAACCCGACGGAAAGGTTGTTTTGATCGGATATTGTGTCCCGTCTTATCAGCAGGGCTATTTTACCCTAATTAGATACAATGTAGACGGTTCCCTTGACCAGTCATTCGGCCAAAATGGAATCGTTAAAACCATTGTCGGTCCGGAAGAAGATATTCCATTTTCAGGAGCTCTTCAACCCGATGGCAAAATCTTAGCGGCTGGATACTCATGGAATGGGCTAAGCTATGATTTTGCAATGGTGAGGTATACAACAAACGGAGCCCGGGATCTCACCTTCGGAGTCAGCGGAATTGTTAGCACGGATTTTGGAGACGAATTCAGTGAAGTGGCAAATATCATTTTGTTGCAACCCGACGGCAAAATTATTCTAGCAGGGTATTCTCAGGATGCTGTGAACAATGACCTTAACATGGCTATGGCACGATACAACGCCAATGGTTCGCTTGACGACTCATTCGGTATCGAGGGAAAAGTAATTGTAGAAATCGGAGAAGCGGGTTTGGTGCAATCCATCAGATCGATCGCATTGCAGTCTGACGGGAAAATCGTCGGAGCCGGTTATACCGAGCAAATAAATGCAGCGCAGGACGAAATTTCAAATGTAGTTGCATTGATAAGACTGACACAGAACGGACTGTTAGATAACTCCTTTGGAAATGGAGGAATTGTACAAACTGCTATTGGAAAAAATGATGTCGCTGCCGCAATTGCGGTGCAACCGAATAATAGGATACTGGTTTTAGGTAAAACCAAGGCTGTGAAGTATGGGTACACGGATTTTTTACTTCTCAGATACAAATCCGATGGGCAACTTGACCCTGTTTTTGGACAAGATGGTATTGTGATTACCTCATTCGATAATACCGATGATGAAGGGAGTGCGCTCATTTTGCAGCCTGACAGCAAAATTCTCGCCGCTGGTTTTACAGCAAAAAACAATGGATCGACCGTAGATTTTGCATTATGCCGCTACAATAGTAATGGCAGCTTAGATCTGGGCTTTGGGGACAGTGGCAAGATTTCCACGGATTTTATTGGTAGTCTCGACTTCGGAAGCTGCATAGCGTTACAACAAAATGCGAGGATCATCGTAGGAGGATATGCCAGAAAGGGCACCGACTATGACTTCGCACTGGCCAGATATCAAAATGACGCAGCCTTGCCTGTGAAATTGATCAGCTTTCAGGCTGAAAAGCTCGAAAAAAGTGTCCGCCTGAAATGGGAAACAAATGGCGAATTCAATAGCGATTTATTTGTAATCCAAAGAAGCAGTAGCGGAAAGGAATGGGAAGTGATAGGAACTCGTGACGCTGCGGCTATATCCGATACTATCAGATCCTATGAATTCATTGATACTGTTTCCATCGCAGGAGAAGTGCTTTACCGTCTCAAAATGATCGATTTAGATCAAACTTACTGTTACAGCTTAATCAAAATGGTAAAGTTTGAAAAGCTAATGAACGAATCATTGCTCTTAGTGTACCCTAATCCGGTTTCCGACATATTAAAGGTTAGCCTGCCAGATGCAGAAGGCTTCCAGAAAATGGAATTGATAAACGTCAAGGGAGAGGTTGTATCGAACTGGCCATATCCGCAAGATCAGCTTGACATTAGCAAATTCTCGTCTGGGACATATTTTTTGAGGATAGTATACTGCGATCAAAGCGTAACTAGGAAACTTGTAATCAACGACTAGAAAGCTTACCACAAGCAACTCTGCATTTAATATTCACCTAGTTGCTTGCTTATACAATCTCACTACTGTATATTGCATAGTACCTTGCAAAACACTTTTAGCCATGAAAACAAAAATTACAATCACACTTTGCTTGATTATTTTCACCCTGGTCTCCTGTCGTAATTCGGATAACATTGACATTAAGGTGGTCGATAGTGACAATGTTTACCGATACACCGCAACATTTCCCCGAAGCAAGAGCCGGCAAGTTGAAAGGTTTATAAACAGCCGGATCGCGCCAAGCAGCATTCGTTATGACGACGATGTTGATCTTACCACCATATTGGATGATCGGACAAAATTTGATTATGAGGCCTCGCCGGGGGAATTGGAGATTGAACTGGATAAAAATGAAAATAGCCGCGAGTCCTACATTCGGATCAAAGAGATGTGTCAAGGGCTTAATCAGATTATTAATCCTAAGATATAGGTTCGAAATTTAACGGTTTTAGGGAGGAAGGGAGGAGAGGGAGGAAGGGAGGAGAGGGAGGAAAGGGAGGAGAGGGAGGAAAGGGAGGAGAGGGAGGAGAGGGAGGAGAGGGAGGAAAGGGAGGAGAGGGAGGAGAGGGAGGAAAGGGGAGGAGGATGGGTGTGGCAAATTAAAGCTTTGTAACTTCGAAAAAGCTTTAATTTTGATACCACTAAAATGCATTTCGCATGGTGCTCCGTTTTTTTGCTAAAAACAGGCAAGTTATTCTTTACGGTTTATCGCTTGCACTGCTTTTATTTCTCTTGAAGTGGCTGGAACTCCGTTTTTTGATTGTCAATCACATCGTTGAAATCTATGCAGGAAGCATTGCGCTCATCTTCACCGGACTTGGTATTTGGCTAGCACTTAAACTCACCAACCCGCGCGTTGAGACGATCGTAATCGAGAAAGAAGTCTTGGTTGTTTCCGACGGGAACTTCATGTTTAATGAGGCCGAAATGCTCCAGCTTGGAATTAGCAAACGCGAGCTGGAAGTATTGCAGTTGATGGCCGATGGTCTGAGTAACCAGGAAATTGCTTCAAGATTGTTTGTTTCCCTGAACACTATAAAAACGCATTCGTCCCGTCTTTTTGAAAAGATGGAGGTAAAGAGTCGTACGCAAGCGGTAGAAAAGGCGAAAAGATTAAGTCTCATTCCATAAAGGACATTCACACTTTAGTTTGAAAAACATACTTTCGGCGCAAAATCACCCAAAAGTATGAGTAGCGAGTGGCGGTAAGGATTCAATTTTGCACATCACATTTACCTAACTTTTTAGAAACTATGAAAAAAGTTGTAATCACTTGCGGCTTAATCGCCGGAACCATTGTCTCCGTTTTTATGCTCTCCTCGATAGCCTGGTCTTCCTCGAGGGATAACTTTGAAGGGAGTATGCTTGTCGGCTATGCCTCCATGCTGCTTTCATTTTCCCTGATTTTTGTTGGCATCAAAAACTTCCGCGATAAGTATAACCACGGCTTGGTCTCGTTTGGAAAGGCATTTCAGATCGGGCTTTACATTACGCTCATTGCTTCCACTATGTATGTAATTGCCTGGTATATAGACTATCACTTTTTCGTGCCGGATTTTATGGACAAGTTTACTGACGCAACGCTCAAAGAGCTTCGGGCTGAAGGGGTTTCAGGCGCGGAATTGGAAAAGCAGATTGTTGAATTGAACAGTTACAAAGAAATGTACAAGAACCCTGCAATGATCATCCTGATGACTTACATGGAAATCCTTCCGGTCGGCTTGCTTGTCTCTTTGATCAGCGCGCTATTGTTGAAAAAGCAAAGTCAGCCAGCAAGGGTTTCCTGACCAACAATCGGCGAAAATTTGGAACTATTGCGGCGGGAAACGAGGTTTGGCAGATAACGGTAAAATATTGTATTTTACCGCAGATTTACTCAACCAAACCCTCCGTTATGATTAAAATCTACGCCCTCGTCGCGCTTTTACTGCCTTTTTCCGCCCTCGCCCAATGTCCCACCGATCTTAATTTTGCTGATCAGGCTTCGATTAATTCTTTTCTGACTGATTACACGGATTGTACCGTACTAGAAGGAAATCTTGTCATTCAAGGGGACGATATTACCAATTTAACCCCTCTAAGCACCCTTGTAGATGTAGGTGGATCGTTGCAAATTTTAGAAAATCCAATGCTTACCAGCCTTGCCGGCCTTCAAAACATCGCAAGTGTTGGCAACAATGTGATTGTAGAGGACAATCCGTTGTTGGAAAATCTCAATGGTTTGACTGGTATCACTACCGTTCCGGGAGATCTGGTAATACAAAATAATGATGCACTCGTCAACTTAGAAGGGCTTTTTCAAATTACTTCGGTGACTGGTTATTTTGGTATCGGCGGAAATGACCTCCTGGCCAGCCTGGGTACCATGTCCCTTACCAGCGCCGGGGGGTTGGGATTTGGTTTCAACGACCTGCTAACCGACCTGACCGGCTTGGAAAGTCTGACAACCATTACTGGCGATTTTGACATCACCAATAACCTGGGCCTGCTGCACCTGACGGGATTGACAGGCTTAACTTCGGTTGGGGGCGATCTTTATTTCGATTTTAATGATGCGCTGGAAGATCTTTCGGGGCTGGATAATCTGGAAACCATTGGAGGGGACTTTATACTCGATGCTAACATATCGCTGCTGAGTCTTCATGGCCTCGAAAAGCTGGAATCCATTGACGGTTATATGGTTATCTCCGACCACGAGGTACTGGCGAGCCTGAGCGCGTTGACCTCATTGACGGAAGTCAGGGGAGGTTTGCAGCTCTTCTTAAATTTAGCACTCACAGACCTCACCGGACTGGATAATGTTGAATCTTTCGGGCAAGAAGTAAGCATCTTACTTCTTCCGTCGCTGACAAGCCTGACCGGTCTGGAAAAAGTGCAATCGATAGGTGGATTTGGATTATCCCTGCTTGGGAACTCCGTACTTGCTGACATCACTGCACTGGCGGCACTTACTGCCATTGACGGGGATTTGGATATTGCTGGTAACCCCTTGCTCACGAAATTAACCGGCCTGGACAATCTGGAAAGCATATACTTTGAAGGTTATGTGTCCATTCTGGGTAATCCTTCATTGATTGATCTGGAAGGGCTGGGAGGCCTTACCGAGGTTTACGACCTTTATATCCAGGGAAATGCGTCGCTGGTGGATTTGACAGGACTTGAAAATCTGGTAACAATCAATGGCTCGTTCTTGATTGAAGGAAATGAAAATATGCTGGATCTAAGCGGCCTGGATGCGCTGGAAACAATTACCGAGGACTTTGGTATTGTTGATAATCTATTAATCAACAGTCTGACAGGACTATCCAGCCTGACTTCAATCGGCCGCTTGCTGCTCGTTGCTGATAATCCCGAACTTGAAAATTGCGCTGTTGTGCCAATTTGCGCCTATCTGGCCACCGCTGATGCCGAATTGATTATAATAGAAAATAACAAAGCGGGCTGTTCTTCGGTGGAAGAAGTACAATCGGCTTGCGATGCCTTGCCCGTTACGTTGGTTGATTTTTCGGCCCAAAAAGAGGAAAACGCTATTTTGTTAACCTGGTCGACCAGCGCTGAGGTGAATAGCGATCATTTCAAAGTTGAGCACAGTACCGACTCAGGCAAGAACTGGGCCGTGATTGCCAACATGGCAGCTGGCGGAGAAAGCAAGGATATCAGGAAATATTCTTTTATGCATCTTGAGCCTCAAAATGGTACTAACTTTTATCGCCTAAAAATGACGGACAAGGACGGCACTTATGCTTACAGTCGGATCCGCAATGTTTCATTTGAAAACCTCGATCTTTTAACCTCCGTTTATCCCAATCCGGTGGTAAACAATCTGATCATCCAAATTAAGGACAGAGAGCCATTGCGTAAAATCGAGTTCTTTAATATTTCGGGAGTTTTAGTACTGGCAAGGGAATTTTCAAAAAATGGAATCACGAACGCACCATATAACATTGACACTGCGGAGCTTCCCGCAGGTTTGTACACCATGCGCATTACAAAGGACTCGGGAAGTACCGACATGCGAAAAGTTGTGAGGCAATGATGTTCTGATTTTTTATTATTGAGTTGTGCGAGGAGCCTGAATATCGTTAGGCCTAACTATTTTTCCAGTCCGCGACATTTTTGAATTTTACAATCGTGTAATCAAAAATGTTATGAAAAAGATACCCTTTGTAATTGTCGCAATTCTTTGCTTTTCAGGTTGTAAAAATGATGATGCGGAGCCTGAATTCGTGTTCGGTGCCAAAATCGACGGCCAGGTTTGGACTTCGAATGTGGCTAATAGTGAAAATTCGACCGTAGCCGCCACCATTGCCCAGAATATCGTGGTTGTCGTAGGCGTGCAGGATGTTGACAAAACAGGTACTGCATTGGGCCTGTTCTTTCCTGAGGATATCAAGTTGAACGAGGATGTGGACTTCAATCCGCTGAACAAAGTGATTTTGGCTTATACCATTAGCAGTACAGAAGGCTATGTGGTTGACCCAGCGATGGGAGGCTCGGGCAGATTGCGGGTAACGCGGTTGGATAAAGAAAATAAGGTTGTGGAAGGGTCATTTACCGGCGAGGCAATACACAGTCAAAACGGAAGCAAAATCAAGATTCAGAACGGTATTTTCCGTTCCAAAATTTATGATACTCCTGTAAAAACAACCCCGCCAGGAAAAAGGTAGTGTCGGCCAGAGACCTTAGCATATTTTACGAACGTCCACTTTCGCACCAAAGGGTCAAATTGTCTCGTTAGACGCAGGTTTAATAAACAACGCCAGCCACGACCTCCTGGCCAAACGATAAAATAAAGGAGTCAGCAGGATGAGGACAGGGATGATGCTGATGAGAAAATAGTCAAGATATTGCTCAAAAAAATTGACAAATATCAGGAAGTAAATGACCATGAAGGCCACATAAAATGCGTAACTCATGTAGAGTGCGCCCTGATAAAATCCTGGTTCGGGTACCAGATTTTCCCCGCAATGCGGACAACTTTTGTTCATCTTGTCGAAATTCCTGAGGTTGTAAGCATTTTTGGAAATAAAGAAGTCGCCTACGCCGCATCTCGGGCATTTGTTGAATAATACGCTATATAATTTATTAGGCTTCGCCATAATATTGAGTGATATAGAAATTTAAGTGAGCTCATTGATAAATGTGGACATCTGCTCAATATCAAGAATATAATTCACAGCACCGCGAGAAATGGCATTCTGGGGCATAAATGGCATCTGAGCACTTTCAGGTTTTTGGGCGATCGTCCGGCCTCCTCTTTTTTGAATGCATAACATGCCTTGCGTCCCGTCTTCGTTGGCACCCGACAAAATTAGTGCCACCAACGCTTTACCATAAATTTCCGAAGCCGATTCAAACGTAACGTCAATGCTCGGACGGCTGAAATTTACCTTTTCCGAGTAGTCTAGCGAAAAGGTGCGGTTTTTCTCGATCAGCAAATGATAGTCGGCAGGTGCCAGGTATATATTGCCTGGAACGACCGGGTCTTTATCGTCCACTTCCCGGGTAGGAAGCACGGTTTTGGATGCAAGCAATTCAGCCAGGAAGGATTCCACGGAATTACGGCGATGTAAAATCACGACAATAGGGAAAGTTAACCCAGCTTTTAATCTTGGAAGCAGCTTGAAAAGTACATCAAGGCTTCCGGCAGATCCTCCGATGACCAGCAGTTGGCAAGACGTTTCTAGGCGATCTTCTTCCATATCTTTTCCTTATTCAATTGCTTGAACTTATTTTGTACTGCGGAAAATTTCAGGGTTTCCTTCGTCCCAAGCGCCAGATAACCCAATGTGCCCAGGCTGGCATCGAACAGTTTCAACACTCTGTCCTGCAAATCTTTATCAAAATAAATCAGCACATTCCGGCAAACGATAAGGTCAAATTCATTAAATGAGCTGTCTGATACCAGGTTATGCGTGGAGATAATAATCTTCTCGGATAGCTCGCGATCGAATTTGGCCTGTCCGTAATTGGCCGTGTAATAAGTGGAAAAATCATTGATACCCCCAGAGGAAATGTAGCTTTCCGAGTATTGCTTCATCTGGGTAAGTGGAAAGATACCTCTTCTGACGTTATCCAATACGCTCGGATTAAGGTCGGTAGCATATAAAAGTGATTTCTTGAGTAGATTGGCTTCTTTCAACAAAATCGCCATGGAGAAAACTTCTTCACCAGTGGAACAGCCCGCATGCCAGATCCGGATAAACGGCTTTGTCCCAAAAATGGGTAAGATATCGTCCCGGAGCGATTTGTAGAAAGAAGGGTCCCGGAACATTTCAGTTACATTGACCGTAATTTCCTCAACAAAGCGCTTCAGATAAGTGGGGTCAGTTTTGACGTGGTATCGTAATTCGGCGAAGCTGGGGAATTTATCAAGAGAACATAGCCTTACGATCCGTCTTTTTAACGAAGCTCTCGAATAACTTGTGAAATCGTAGCCATAGAGGTCAAACAAGTCATTCAATAAAAGGTCAATTTCCTCCTCGTCAATCATTTCGCTGCCCTTAAATAGCCCTCAGTATATGCAATAATTTTTCAACGTCGATCGGTTTTGAAATGTAGTCATCAGCCCCTGCCCGTAAACATTTTTCTTTATCTCCGACCATAGCCTGCGCAGTGACCGCAATCACCGGAATATGCCTTCCCTGACCCAGCTTTTTAATCAGCGGAATCGCCTCATAACCGTCCATTTCGGGCATCATCATGTCGATCAGTACCACGTCGACTTCCTGCTCCGCTTGAAGCAGCTCCAACGCTTCCGGCGCCCCGGAACATGAAATGCAATCGAATCCCTTCGCTTTCAAAGTAGCCTTCAAAGCGAAAATATTTCGCACATCATCATCCACAATCAAAACTTTTTTCTTATTCATTGGAGGTAAAGATCATCATTCACTCATTCAAAATTCAAAACCTCTCATACAACCAAACCCTTAATAGCGACATCAACTGGTCAATGTCAACCGGTTTAGTTATGTAATCAGAGGCGCCGGCATTGATGCATTTCTCCCGGTCACCTGTCATCGCTTTGGCCGTCACTGCAATTACCGGAAGGTTCCGCCATTGTGGATTTTCACGGATCCGTTTTGCCGTCTCGTAACCGTCCATCCGGGGCATCATCATATCAAGCAAAACGACATCTACCCCTGGATTTTCTTCCAGTTTCATCAGCGCTTCCTTGCCGTCCAAAGCCGTGATCACATTCATTTTATAGTTTTCCAGGGATTTGGAAAGCGAGAAGATATTTCTGACGTCATCATCGGCGATCAAAACGGTTTTGTTGCTCAGGATTTCTCCAAGCCCGCCCAGCTTCCTCTGCCCCGACAGCTTCTTGGTGTCTTTCTTATTTTCCTCCACCACATGCAGGAATAGCGACACCTCATCGAGCATTCTCTGGTAGGAGTGGGCCGTTTTCACAATAATGGAATCCGCATATTGCTTAATCCGCAGTTCCTCCGACATGGAGAGGCTTTTGCCCGTGAAAATGATGATGGGAATATTTTCAAATCCAGGATTTTTCTTCGCCTCTTCCAATGTGTCATAAGCTTTCTTGTCCGGGATACCCATGTCCAGAATGACGCAATCCACCTGTGTACTATTCAATGCTTCAATTCCTTCGGTTATGTCGCTCTTGAGTTCTGAGTTAATGTTAAAAGTTTCCAGATAATAGGCTAATGCCTTGGCATGCATGGAGTTATCTTCCAGGATCAATACTTTTTTGGATTCATTATTGATGGCATGTTCAATCTTTTTGAAGACCTCTTGTATTTTATCACCAACCATTGGCTTGTCGATAAAATCAACTGCACCCTTTAACAGGCTTTCATTTTTCATCCGGTGGGACGACATAATGTGTACAGGTATATGCCTCGTCTCAGGATTGGATTTGAGGTGATCCATCACTTCCCATCCGCTGACGACGGGTAGCTGAATGTCCAGCAGAATACCCATGGGCTTAAAGGCTTGGGCTAGTTGCAAACCTTCATCGCCTCTCACAGCCACAATCCCTTTATAACCTTGTTTACGTGTGTATTCCAAAAGCGATTTCGCAAATAAGGTGTCATCTTCAATAATCAGGATCGTCTTATCTGTTTCAATGACGTGGCTGCGGTCGTCGGGTATATTCTCGGGAATAATGGGACTGACAAACCTTGTCTCGGTTTTCACTGGTTTCATTTCATCCTGCTCACCAATGAAAAAATTCGTATTCTCCTGATCCGGCAGGGAATGGGTTAAGGAGATAGGAATAATTACTTGAAACTCGCTGCCTTGGTCTAAAACGCTGGATAAGGAAATTTCTCCCCCAAGCAATTTTACCAATTCCCTGCTGATGGAAAGGCCTAGTCCGGTACCGCCATATTTTCGTTTGGTTGAACCGTCTGCTTGTTGGAAGGCTTCGAAAATATGTTGCTGTTTCTCCGTCGCCACCCCAATACCCGTATCCCTTACTGCAAAGCAGATCGTGTTGTCATGGCCCTCATGCATTTTGATGTTTACGTTTACCGACCCGCGGGACGTAAATTTCAACGCATTGGAAATCAGGTTTTTAAGGATCTGTTCCAATCTCATTTTATCTGTTTCGATCACCGCGGGAACACCTGGCTCGATCACAATTTCAAAGTCAAGCCCTCTTTCCCTTGCAATGGGGGCAAAAAGGGATTTCATGTCATCACTGATTTCTTTTGGGGAAACATAAATATAGTCGAGCTCCATTTTGCCCGCCTCGATTTTTGAAAGGTCAAGAATTTCGTCAATCAGACCCAATAAGCCGTTACCAGAAGATTGGATGACCGTCGCATATTCTATTTGCTCCTCGTTCAAATTCTTTTCATCATTTTCCGCTAAAAGCCTGCTGAGCAGCAAAATAGAATTAAGCGGAGTTCGCAACTCATGCGACATATTGGCCAGGAATTCTGATTTATAGCGGGTGGTCAATTCCAGTTCTTCAGCTTTTTTCTGGATTTCCAGATTTTTTTCTTCCAGCAAGCCACTCCGCTCTTCCAGTTCCTCATTGGTTTGCTGCAACTCTTCTTGTTGCACCCGAAGCTCTTCTTCGGAAGCTTGTAATTTCTGGGATTGCGCTTCTAGCTCCGCATTCAAGTTTTCCAGTTCATTGTGCTGGGTTTGTAGCTCTTCGGACTGTGCCTGCGTTTCTTCCAGGAAATTTTGCAATTTCAGATAGTCCAATGCCGAGTTAACCCCGGTTGCGATCGATTCCAGGTTTTCCTCCAAAAACCGGATCACCATTTTGTCCGGCATTTGAAGGAACGCTATCTCAATCAGCCCAATACATTCATAGGCATAAGTCAGTGGCAAGATCACCAGCGCCGCCGGATTGCTCTCACCCAATGTGGAGGTAACTTTCAGGTAATTGTCGGGAACTTGCCGCACAATCAGTGACTTTTTGCTTTCAATAACCTGTCCCGCCAGTCCTTTGCCAGCGACGATCAATTCGGGGGCATTTTGCACGGCATAAGCTCCCGCCAATTTGAAATTCCATCCGGAATCGAGGATGTAGAACGTGGCAAGCTGGGCATTTGCATAGCTGATGATCGTATTGACCAGATTGGACGCCAGTTTTTTCAAAACCCTTTCCCCTCTGATCGCATCACTGATTCGGACCGCCCCTGTCTGTAACCAATTTTTGGCCTGCAGATCCGTGATCGTTTGCTCTAATGATCCGGTCATGGAATTCAATGCTATCGAGATTCTGCCGAGGTCGTCTTCATCATTATCTTCGCTTCTCACTGAATAATCACCGTCGGCAACCTGCTGGGTTATTTTCTCAATGTAGCCAATGCGTCTGTTGGTTTCTTCATATTTCTCTTCATCCTGCCTTTGCTGTGCGATTCGCTTGTCCATATCGTTTTTGATACGGATATAGGCAAATACGGTGATTAAAATTGAAATAAGGGCAGCAATAACCAGCAGTATGGGCGTGTAGTCAATGTATATCTGCTGTTGTTCCAGGCGTAAAGCCAGGATCTGACTTTCTTCATCTTTGATTCTTTGTACCACCAGCCGAAGGTCGTCCATGATCTTTTTCCCCCTCACCATTTCTCTCAAACGTGCTTCGCTATCATTCAGGAAGTTGTTGTTCTTCCTGGCCTTATCAATGATGTTCTGCATCTGCCCGAACTTGGCCTCATAAAGCGCCTTGACTTCCCGAAGGTACTTTTGCTGGGTTGGATTGTCCGCGGTAAGATTGGTGAGGTTGTTGTAACTGGTGGTGGTTTTCGCGTAGGCGCCATTGTAGGGTTCAAGAAAAACGGGGTCGGATGTAACCAGGAAGCCCCGCTGGCCTGTTTCTGCATCTTTCATGTAAGAAATAATGCTTTCGGCTTCAATCAGCACCTCATTGGTGTGATTCACCAGCTCCGAATTATTGATCAGCTTTTGGGTACTGTAATACGAAGCCAGAAGGCTGAAAAAGAGCAGGAGAATGGAAAAAGAAAAAACAATCTGTAATTGTTGAATGATTGAGTTAGAACTTTTTGTCATAGGTTTTCGGTGTACTGATTTTCAGATTGGGTTTCATTGGCCGCCTTTTCCTGAACCAAAGGCAGTACCAGTATGAATTTAGCGCCATGGTTCTGCGCGCTGTGGGCAGAAATGAGGCCATTATGTTTATCCATTATTTTCTTTGCAATGGCCAGGCCAATGCCGGTGCCTTCGTAATTCCCGGGGTTATTAAGCCGCTGGAAAATGATAAAAATCCTGTCCAGAAATTTTTCGTCAAATCCTATCCCATTGTCTTCAATCGCAATCCGGCAGTATTCTCCATCCGGCGAAATAACACCATCCGTATTCTTGGTTTCGATCAGGTCATAGGTGATTGAAATCACAGGGGAAACGTCCGGTTTCGAGAATTTCAATGCATTACCCAATAGATTCTGGAAAACCTGTCTGATCTGGCTTGGAATGGTATCAATGATGGGAAGACGGTCAATGTCGATTACTGCATTTTTTTCGTGGATCAATTCGTCGAAATCCAAAAGCAATTCAGTGATCAAAATATTCAGGTCGGTTGGCTGAAAGAATGCTTTGACAGAAAGCCGTGAATAATCAAGCAAATCGCTGATCAGCCTGGACATTCTTGCAGACGAATTGATCAAACGGTTGAGGTAAGACGTTGCCTCCGCATTGCCGCTCAAATATTTATCTTTAATCAGATGACTGAATGTCTGAATTTTGCGAAGAGGTTCTTTCAGGTCGTGTGAGACCACCCAGGCAAATTGCTGCAATTCGTGATTAGTAGTTTCCAATTCCGAATTTTTGGCCATCAATTCCCTGGTTCTGATCTCGACTTTCATTTCCAGCACCTCGTGCGCCACTTTCTGTTGATGAATATCGGTAAAAGAGCCCACCCAACGGATAATCACGCCATTTTGAAAGATAGGGATGATTTTTAGCAGAAAATGTTTGTATTCCCGGGTGTCAAGATGCATAAGCCGAGCCTCACTGGTGAATTCCAGCCCCCGCTGAAAATGTGCATCCCAGCGTTCGCAAACATCATCGTCGGAATGGATTTGCGGAAAAGTGTTTGCGTCGACAGAGTATTGGAACCAATGTTCATTCACATACTCGATCTTTCCGTCCGTTTTAATGGTAAATGCAATCTGCGGCAGCGATTCGAGAATGAAGCGCAGTTCTTGCATCCTTGCCGCCAGCTCTTCCTGTGCCCGATTTCTTATCTCAATTTCTTTCCGTAATGATTCCTGAATCGCCTTTAATTCCTGCTGTTGTTCGTATAACTTATAAAATGTCTTGACTTTGAGCAGCAAGATATCCGGATCAACGGGTTTAGTGAGGTAATCTATACCGCCAGAGCTATAACCTTTTGTAATGAAGCGTTTCTCGGTGTTAATGGCCGACAAAAAGATAATTGGGGTATCCTTCGCTTTGCTAAATCCCGAAATAGCCTCCGCGACTTCGAAGCCATCCATACCTGGCATTTGCACATCCATAATGATAACGGAATAGCTGGTATTGAGGATTTTCTTTAAGGCTTCTTCACCCGATTCTGCACTGTCCGTCTGGAAATCGTGCAATTCCAGGATTTTTTTCAAAGGAAGAATGTTTTCCGGCCTGTCATCGACAATCAGAATCATGTTTTCGGGTCAAAAATGGACAAGAGCCGGAAATTTAGTCATTTTTGTTAATGTAATGCGGTTTAGTCCAGTTCCTCCTGTACAATTTTCGTCAATTAATATACCCACTTCCGGGTCGCGATCATGCGATGAACAAATGGTTTTTCAAAATGCTCGACAATAGGCTTGGCATAATTTTATAACACTATAGTTCTCAAAACAATCCACTCCACATGTTTAGTTAAAAAGGATTTGCTTCCGGTAAGTTCCTAGGTGGATAATGGTATAGTGTGAACATAAAATGAGGTATATGAGGAAAATTGCCAATCAAAAAGTAGTTGATCAATCCAAACTTGATAATGTAATCGTTTATCCGGGCAAGCCGTACCCGCTCGGAGCAACCTGGGATAATGAAGGAGTGAATTTTGCCCTGTATTCTGAAAATGCAACGGACGTGGAGCTGTGCCTGTTTGATAGGCCGGATAGTTTGACAGAGAATGTCAGAATTCAGATCAAGGAAGTTTCGCAACATATATGGCATGTGTATGTACCCGGACTTAAACCGGGCCAGCTTTACGGATATCGCGTTCACGGTCAGTATGAGCCAACGGTCGGGCTGCGTTTTAATCCTAATAAGTTATTGATAGATCCATACGCCAAATCCATTTCGGGCACCATTCAATGGCATGATGCGCTTTTCGGATATATTATCGGTGATCCGGCCGGAGATTTGAGTTATAGTGAATTGGACAGTGCCTGCTACGTCCCCAAATCAGTGGTAATCGACCATCATTTTGACTGGGAGGACGTTCAGCCGCCGGGGATACCGTATCACGATACCATCATTTACGAAGCGCACGTCAAAGGATTCACCAACTTGCATCCCGACATTCCCGAGGCGATCAGAGGAAGTTATGCCGGCCTTGCCCATCCCGCGAGCATTGATTATCTGAAAAAATTAGGCATTACTGCCATAGAGCTGATGCCCGTCCATCATTTTATTTCCGACCGACATTTGAAGGAGAAAGGACTTACCAACTACTGGGGCTATAATTCGATCGGTTTCTTTGCACCGGACGTCAGGTACAGCAGTACGGGTACCCATGGCGAACAGGTGGTCGAGTTTAAAAATATGGTAAAGGAAATGCACAAAGCGGGTATCGAGGTGATCCTGGATGTTGTGTACAACCATACCGGTGAGGGAAACCAAATGGGCCCGACGATTTCATTCAGGGGTATTGATAATATGTCGTATTACCGGTTAATGGATGGTCGATATTATATGGACTATACCGGAACTGGTAACACATTGAATGCCAGGCTTCCCAGCGTTTTACGATTGATCATGGACAGCCTGCGTTACTGGATCACTGAAATGCATGTCGACGGTTTCCGTTTTGATCTCGCGTCCACATTAGCCAGGGAATTGCACGCAGTCGACCGGTTAAGTGCATTTTTTGATATTATTCACCAGGATCCGGTGATATCGCAGGTAAAACTCATTGCAGAACCCTGGGATATTGGGCACGACGGATATCAGGTGGGTAAGTTTCCAAACGGTTGGGCGGAGTGGAACGGACGTTACCGCGATTGTATCAGGGACTACTGGCGCGGCGCAGACAGTATGCTGGCAGAGTTTGCCGAGCGTTTCACGGGCAGCTCAGATTTGTATAAAGCAGAGGACCGCACACCCACCGCAAGCATCAATTTTATCACCGCGCATGACGGTTTTACATTGAACGATCTTGTGTCGTATAATGAAAAGCGTAACATGGCAAATGGTGAGAATAGTATGGATGGAGAGTCTCATAATCAGTCGTGGAACTGTGGGGTTGAAGGGCCTACTACTGATCAGGAAATCCTTGATTTGAGAAATAAACAGAAGCGAAATTTCCTTACCACGCTATTCTTATCGCAAGGTGTGCCAATGCTTGTAGCAGGCGATGAGTGGGGACGCTCGCAGGGTGGAAATAACAATGCGTATGGTCAGGACAATGAAATTTCCTGGCTAAATTGGGAGCAGGCTGACGAGAAGTTGTTAAGATTTACACAGCAGCTCATCGCCTTTGTTAAAACCCATCCTACTTTTAGAAGGAAGCATTGGTTCCGCGGAATGCCGATCAAGGGAAAAGGATTAGAGGATATCGCCTGGTTTTTACCCGAAGGAACGGAAATGCCGGAAGAAAATTGGAAACACGATCATGCGAAGTCACTGGGCGTTTTCCTGAATGGAAAAGGGATCAGGCATATGGACCCGAAAGGCAAGCCGATTTATGACGATAGTTTTTATATGATCTTCAATGCTCATTATGAACCCGTTAATTACATTTTGCCTCCGGAAAAATACGGCAGCCAATGGCGCAAGGTGATTGATACAGCCAATAGTTGTGTCAGCAATGATGGCCAGGTTGTTAAAGCCGGAAGTTCCGTCATTGTGGATAGCCGGTCAGTTATGGTTTTTAAACATGCATTGGAAGGACAAAAAATATGATTGTTGACGCTGTATTGACCGGTATGCCGGGTGTAAGTTTCAATGAGTTTGAAGAAGCGCACATTCTCGTCTGGGCTCCGGAGGCCGAAAATGTCCAGCTATTGCTGGTGGATTCCGGGAAAAAACTGGTATTGAATAAGGAGACTTATGGCTATTGGCTGCTCGAAACCAATGAATTGAAGCCGGGTGATTTATATCAGTTTCAGCTCAATGATGACGTCATTGTCTCTGATCCCGCCTCTTTGTCCCAACCCAAAGGCATTCATGGACCCTCCAAGGCTGTTGATGTCAAGAATTTTAATTGGACGGACCGGGATTGGCAAAATACAGTGCTATCCCAATACATCATCTACGAGTTGCATGCAGGTACCTTCACACCCGAAGGTACCTTTACGTCTATAGAAAGCAAGCTGGATTATCTGGTTAACCTCGGTATTACGGCTATTGAAATCATGCCCGTATCGCAATTTGCAGGCTCCCGTAATTGGGGTTATGATGGCGTATTTCCGTATTGTGTCCAGGATTCTTATGGTGGGGTAAGGGGTCTGCAATCGTTGGTCAATGCTAGTCATGAAAAAGGCCTGGCGGTAATCCTGGATGTGGTTTACAATCATATGGGGCCCGAAGGAAATATACTCGCTGAGCTGGGGCCTTATTTTACTGAAAATTATCATACACCCTGGGGCGATGCACTCAATTTTGATGATGAATGGAGCGATGCAGTGCGACAATTTTTTGTCGAAAATGCGCTCATGTGGTTCCGCGATTTTCATATCGACGGCCTGCGCATGGATGCAGTTCACGCCATCAAAGATTTCAGTCCCGTTCATCTTTTAGAGGAGATCAGGAACCGGACTGACGAATTGACCAGACAAACCGGGAAAACACATTACCTCATTGTCGAGATGGATTTGAATGATACCCGGTTTATCAAACCGGTGCAGGAAGGCGGTTACGGGATGGATGGGCAATGGATTGATGAATTCCATCATGCATTGCGCGTGTCCTCGGGCCAGCAGCGCAGCGGATATTATTCTGATTTTGAGCCGATTACTTCTCTTGCAAAATCTTATGCAGACGCATACGTGTACGATGGCATTTATTCGGAGCACCGGAAAAGGAAATTCGGCGTGAAGGCAGACGGTTTTCCCGGGCAGCAATTTGTAGTTTTTTCCCAAAATCATGATCACATTGGGAATCGTATGCTTGGAGAGCGTACCAGCCAGTTAGTGAGTTTTGAAATGCAGAAACTGCTAGCCGGAGCCGTAATGATTAGTCCTTATGTACCACTTTTATTTATGGGAGAAGAGTGGGGTGAAACAAATCCATTTCAATACTTCGTAAGCCACACCGATCCCGAGTTGGCCGAAGCAGTGCGCAAAGGCAGAAAACAGGAATTTGCAGCCTTTCACCTGGAAGGCGACGCGCCAGACCCCATGTCGGAAGAAACATTCAATGCATCTAAACTTCAATGGGAGCTTCTGCAAAAGGAACCGCACCGGACTTTATTGGAATACTATAAAAAGCTGATCAATCTCAGAAAAATAGAGCCTGCGCTGGCAAATACAAATCGCGATGATCTGAATGTGCAGGCATTTCCTGAAAAAGAATTGATTGTGATGGGCCGCATATCTGCTGAACAGCATGTTGTAGCGATTCTTAATTTCTCCAGATCTGTTCAAGAAACTTCATTTCCCGCAGATAAGGGGATTTGGAAAAAGTTGATCGCCTCCTCGGACGAACAGTGGAATGGGGAACGTACATTATCGGAGCAAATTGATTCCGGCGTGGTACTGGTCGCTCCTGAATCTTTTACTGTGTACGCAAATGCTATAAATTCCTGATTTTGATGCGGATATCCTGCGGCGCGGGTTCATCTCCACCAAAATAAGGCAGCAATTTGTAAGCGATCCCGACTCCGCCGGAACAATGGCGCGGCATGGTGGTTTCTATGCCGTGGAAAGTGAAGAGATAGGCATTATCTTGCGTTGCGATCTTGAAGCTGGTCGGCTCATTGAGCTCGGCCGTACCCAATTCTTTTTCCATGCGCTGGCCGTTCACATATACATATGCGAAGATATGTATCGCGCCTTCGCGCCAGTTCCAGCCAAAGCGCGCGCTATTGTTCTGATGTTGAGAACTGCAATCAGAGAAACCGTATAGTTTGTTGATGTCGTTCTGGTTCTCTGCGACCGCATTTTTGTAAATACAGCTACTGTCAAAGAGCGCCTGGAAATGCATTGATTTGGAAGTAAATGGCGTGTTAATGGTATTATCAGCGTCGTGATTTCCAGATCGGATGGTATAGGTCACAAAATCGTCCCCAAAACTGGGCGAGTTTCCAATCCATTCGCAGGATGTTGCGGAGAGCAATAGAAAAATTAACAAAGCAGATAGTCTCATCTATTCGGTATTTTGCAACGTTGGCCCGGCTATTTTCCAGTCAGCTTAGGAACGACTTGCAGGATGGAAAATTGAATGCAAAAGCAATAAGATTTTAACCCTCCCGATAAGCAGACGGCGTAACGGTCATTTTTTTTCTAAAAATTCTTGAAAAATAAAATTCGGATTCAAATCCAGCCTTGTAGGCGATCTCCGAAATGGAAAAAGACGTTTCCCGCAACATTTCGCAGGCTTTCTCGATTTTAAGATTTAAGTGGTATTGGCCGGGAGAGGTACCAATTACCTCTTTAAATGCCTTACGGAACCAACCATAACTCACGCCACTTTGCGCCGCCAGCTTTTCCATATCGATCACCCCCGCACAATTTTCATGAATCTTGTAACGCATGCGGTGCACCAGTTTTTCCTTATAGGATTGCGCCTGGTCGGTCATCAGTGCGGAAGCATACACCAGCCCCAGCAATTGAATGACCAGGCACGATGATATTTGTTTATACGCAATTCCCTCGAATTTCAATGTTTGAACAAGTCGGATGAATACATTCAATAACTCCGAGTTGAAGCCAATTTTAATCAACGGGCTGTCTGCTTTGAAACAATCCTGCCGCATAAGATACTCGGAATAATTACCGCCAAATCCGACCCAGAATTCTTCCCAGCCTGTTTCCATGGTTGGCTTGTACCGATGCCATACATTGGGGAACAGCAGAAATGCGGTACCAGCCTCCACCAGCGTCGGCGGGATCGTTTCAGTTTCAAAAATACCGCTGCCATTGGAGATATAAACGATCTGGAATTCATGGATCACCCGTCCTTTGTCCCAATTGAAGTGGTAACTCTCAGGATGGTTTGCATCGGGGTAAGGTTTCTGGGCAGGATGAAGGTTATGTCCGATGTTCAGGATTGACACACCCCAGTTTGGCTCTGAGTCCGCCAGCCTTTCAAGCTGCTCCGCATCAAAGTATTTTCTGTATAGCTCCATATCAATATGTGCAAATAATGAGCCAGTTTATTCATTGGATGCAAACTTGTTTCCATCCTATTTTTACAAATTAAATTGTAAATAAATGCATTTAAAACAAGAAAACTCAATAAATAAAATTAAAATGCGTGCATTATCTTTCAGTCCTTTATAATACAGATTTGTATTTTTTGATATGTCAGTACAAAGTAAATATCACCTCAAAGCCGGACTTTTTGGCATCGGTTTGCAGGCATATTGGGAGCAATTTGAGGGTCTGGAAGAACGGCTGAAAGGCTATGTGGACGAGGTCGAAGAAAAGCTGACCGGATATGGTGCCGAGATCGTCAACCTGGGGTTAATCGACACCCCTGAAAAAGCATTGGATGCAGGCCATACGTTCCGTCAGGCGGATGTGGACCTTATTTTTTTATATGTTACCACTTATGCGCTTTCTTCTACTGTTTTGCCGGTTGTGAGAAGGGCAAAAGTACCGGTGATTATTCTTAACCTCGCTCCTGAAGCGGCGATAGATTATAAGTGGTTTAACAGTCTCAACGATCGCACCAAAATGACTGGGGAGTGGCTTGCGTACTGTTCCGCTTGTCCTGTGCCCGAGATTGCTAATGTTTTTAATCGCTCCCAAATTCCTTTTTACCAAATCACCGGAATGCTGAACAATGATCCGCTGGCCTGGGATGAAGTGCGGGATTGGATAGCTGCCGCAGGTGTTGCTAACGTCATGGCGCACAACAGATTAGGGATTATGGGCAATTATTACAGTGGCATGCTGGACATCTACTCCGATCTCACGCGGCAATGCGCCGTTTTTGGAGGACATATCGAAGTAATCGAGGTCGACGAACTTTCGGCTTTGCGCCAGGAAGTTACAGACGTGCAAATTGGAGATATGGTTACGCGTTTTGAAACCACCTTCGACGTCCAGTCCGACTGCTCAGAACAAGAATTGAAACGTGCGGCCAGAACGGCGGTAGCCTTGGAACGTCTTGTGAATAGGTATCAGCTGGGTTCTATGGCTTACTACCACAAAGGGACAGGCAATGTCATGAATGAGGATTCGATGAGTTCGGTCATTTTGGGGAACTCGCTTTTAACAGCCAGCGGCATTCCGGTTGCCGGAGAGTATGAAATTAAAAATGCGCAGGCCATGAAAATCATGGACAGCTTTGGCGCAGGAGGCTCGTTTACTGAATATTATGCGATGGATTTTATCGACGACGTGGTACTGATGGGGCACGACGGTCCGGGTCACATTGCGATTGCAGAAGGTAAAACAAAAGTAAGACCGCTCCATGTATATCATGGCAAAGTAGGCAACGGTTTGTCGGTGGAAATGAGCGTGAAACATGGCCCGGTTACCTTACTGTCCGTTGTAGAAACCTACGACGGAAAGGTTCAATTGCTGATAGCAGAAGGTGAATCAGTGCCTGGGGCGATCCTGGAAATTGGAAATACAAACAGCCGCTACCGTTTTTCTATCGGCGCCAGAAAGTTTGTGGAGAACTGGAATAGCCATGGGCCGGCCCACCATTGCGCTGTCGGGGTTGGGCATATTTCGGCCAAGATCAATAAGCTAGGTAAGTTGTTGGGTATCGAAACCATTACTGTATGTTGAAGCTATTAACATCTTTTATATCATTCATTTTCATCTCACTTTCAGGATATGGCCAGTTTAAGGTCATTAATCTTAAATGTGAGAGCCAGCAAAATCCGTTGGGCATCGAAACGCAAAGCCCTTCGCTTTCCTGGCAATTGACCTCTGATGCACGAAATGAATCACAAACAGCTTATCAGATTATTGTTTCAGAAACGCCGGAAAAGCAGCATACAGGAATAAATCTTGTTTGGAATTCCGGCAAGATTTCCAGCGACCAATCCATTCATATTCCTTACTCGGGCAAGCAGCTTGTTTCAGGAAAAATGTATTTCTGGAAGGTGAAATCCTGGGATAAGTCAGGAAAAGAGTCGGAATGGAGCGAAGTTGCTTCCTGGCAGATGGGATTGCTGGAAGCAACGGATTGGGGAAATGCAAAATGGCTGGCATTGACGGCCTGGGAAGATTCCATGCGCGTCCTGCCCGGTATCCATGTTCCGCATAATGACCCAAATTTTGGAAAAAGAAAGTCAGGAAGTCATCCGCTGCCTGTTTTCCGAAAAGCTATTAATGTGCCCAAAAACTTAAAAAAAGCGACGGCGTTTATCTCAGGGCTCGGACATTACGAGCTTAGTATCAATGGTAAAAACGCTACAAAGGATTTTCTGTCTCCCGGCTGGACCAATTATGAAGACTACATTTATTACAACAGCATTGACATAACCTCCAATTTGAAAAAGGGAGAAAATGCGATCGGCGTGATGCTAGGCAACGGTTTTTACAATGTTCCCAATGAACGTTATCGCAAGCTGCTGGTTGCGTACGGAAATCCCAAAATGATCTGCAAAGTGGTGCTGGAATATACGGACGGGACGAAACAGGAAATGGTGAGCGACCAAAGCTGGAAAGTAACAGAAAGTCCGATCACTTTTACAAGCATTTATGGAGGAGAAGATTACGACGCGACCAGGGAGCAACCCGGCTGGAACCTGCCCGGATTTGATGATAGCAAATGGAAAAAGCCTCTAATTGTTGTGAAAGAGGAGAAATTACTTGCGCAGGTCGGCTATCCGATGGCGGTGAGGGACACCTTTTCGGTTGCCAAAATTTCGCAGCCGAAACCTGGCGTTTGGGTTTATGATATGGGACAGAATGCTTCGGCAATCCCTCAATTGACGGTCAAAGGAAAGGCTGGTTCGAGTGTGAAGATTACGCCCGGCGAGTTGATCACCGATTTAGGGGACATAAACCAAAGCGCTTCCGGTTACCCTCATTTTTATCAATATACATTACGGGGAGAGAAGACAGAATCCTGGCAACCGCGGTTTACTTATTATGGTTTCAGGTATATCCAGATTGAAGGCGCGGTTCCGGAAGGAGAAGCAAATCCGTCGGGCTTACCGGTTATATTGGGATTACGGTCGCTGCATGTTCGGAATTCTGCTTCTGCAACAGGTCACTTTCAATGTTCCAATGCGCTTTTTAATCAGATATATACCCTTATCAATTGGGCAATTAAAAGCAACATTGCCCACGTGGTGACCGATTGTCCGCACCGCGAAAAACTGGGATGGCTGGAAGAAACCTACCTGATGGGCAACTCGATCCAGCTGAATGTGGACATGCAGCATTTGAACCGGAAAATGTTCAAAGACATGGAGTCGGCGCAATTAGATAATGGTTTAATCCCGGACATTGTACCCGAATTTGTTCCATTCGAAGGCGGTTTTCGTGATTCGCCGGAGTGGGGAAGCTCGGGGGTTGTCTTGCCTTGGTATTCGTATCAATGGTATGGCGACAGAAATTTGCTGTCAGATCATTACGAGATGATGAAAAGGTACGTGGATTACCTTGGAACGAAAGCTACCGGGCACATTTTAATGCATGGACTGGGCGATTGGTTTGATATGGGCCCAGGCACAATGGGCGAATCGCAGCTAACACCAAAAGGCCTGACGCCAACCGCAACTTATTATTATGATGTGACGATATTGGCCCAAATCGCAGGTATTTTGGGTAAAACCGGAGATCATAAAAAGTATCAGCAGCTTGCTCCCGAGATTAGGAAAGCATTTAATCAAAAGTTTTTTAATCCCGTCACCAAAGAATACGCTACCGGCAGCCAGACGGCCAATGCCATGGCGATATATCTTGGGCTCGTGGAAACTTCCGAAAAACAAGCCGTTTTTGACAATCTTGTTAAATCATTAAAAGACAATAACTATGTTCTCACGGCTGGGGACGTCGGTTTTCATTATCTGGTAAAAGTATTGTCAGAAGGCGGTGCAGCGGAGGTTTTGTATAAAATGAATAACCGCAATGATGTCCCGGGCTACGGGTACCAGCTCGCACATGGCGCGACGGCTTTGACGGAGAGCTGGCCCGCACTGCGGAATGTTTCCAATAACCACTTAATGCTGGGGCATTTGATGGAGTGGTTTTACGAGGGGATAGGAGGGATCAGGCAGGCTGAAGGTTCGGTTGGGTATAAACAATTGATCATTCAGCCACAATTTCCGGGCGATCTTACCAGCGCTGAAACGGCTTACGAGACGCCATACGGGGTTGTTAAGACAAAATGGTCGAGAGAAAATGGAATGGTAAATGTGCAGATCGAAATCCCTGTGAATGTCAAGGCAAATTTGGTTTTTCCGGGGCAACCTGGGAAGACGATTGGTTCCGGAAAACACGGATTTCAGTTCGCCATGCCATAAAAAAGCCGAACCCGAAAATACGGGCCCGGCTTATTCAATCTAATCACAATAAACACAAATAATCTTTATTGGCTTTGCTTTTGCTGCTTGCCCTGGCTACGGTGCTCTTTTTCATTATTAGTGATATGATCACCTTTCACCATCTCTTCTTCTTTGTGCCTGCTGTCCAAATTGTCCTTGTTTTCAGGCTTTTGTCGGGAAGTTTGACTTTGCGTCTTTGTCCCCGAATTCTGTGACTGTTTCATGACAAATTGCTGTTTGATTATGCTTTTATTGTTAAAACATTGTGCCAAACAACGTTGCCTTATTCAACAATTTCTCTCCTCGTTCCTTGATAAAGTTCATATTCGAGCAAACGACAATCTATTTTACCCGAATAAAATTCAATTCTGCGCTTTGCTTTCAGTCCAATTTTTTTGGCCAGGTCCATATTGCCCGTGAAAACATACCCCGAATATCCTCCACACTTTTGTTTCATAAAGTCACCAATCCGTCCGTAGGTTTCTTCAAGTTCCTTTTCTTCACCCAGTCGTTCGCCGTATTCGGGGTTGATAAAAAGTACGCCCTTATGCTCGGTGGGTACTTCCGTGTCTGCAAAATCACAAACATTGAATTCGATTATATCGGCCACGCCCGCCGCAATCGCATTTTTCTTTGAAAACGCAATCGCTTCCACACTGTGGTCGGTGGCGATGATGCGCAGGTTAGGTACCTCAATGATCTGTGCTTCTACCTTATCCTGTTCGGCATAGTAAAATTCCTGATCATAACCGTGCAAATGCATAAATGAGTAGTTATTGCGAAACAGCCCGGGGCGGCTTTTGGTGGCAATAAGCGCCGCTTCAATCGCCAATGTTCCTGAACCGCACATGGGATTAATGAACGCCGATGCCCTGTCCCAATTGCTTGCCAGAATCGTAGCGGACGCTAATCCTTCCAGCATCGGAGCTTTCCCGGGTAATTTTCGGTATCCATGCCGGGCCAGCGAATCGCCCGAAGTATCGATAAAGATCTCAGCATCTTCGTCCTTCCAATATAAATAGACTACGGCCGAGGATAAGTCGGGGCCGGATGATGGCCGCTCACCCTTTTTCGACCTGATCCTGTCCACAATCGCATCCTTCACTTTCACATTGGCGTACATGGAATTGTTGACGGTAGGATTCTGCACATTGCTGGTCACTGAAAAATAGCCGTTGTCCAGCAGAATATCTTCCCAGGCGATATCTGACAAAAATTTATAGACGTCATCCGCATTTCTCGCCTTGAAGGTCTCGAGGCTGTATAGCACCTGGCTGGCGCAAAAAAGGTTGAGGTTAAGTCGAATGCAATCATTCAATGTCCCACGTATACGCACACCCGTCACAAAAGTTTCGATGATCGTGAAGCCGAATTCGCTAACCTCCTTCTGGAGACTTGGAGCAAGCCATTTGTGACAGGTTATAGTAATGGGGGCGGTGGTTTCGAAGTTGGGCATTTTGGGGGCTTTTAGCGGTTAGCTTTTGGCTTTTAGCTCTTTTTGCTTGCTGCTAAACGCTAACAGCTAACGGCTAAAAGCACTATGGCTTTCCACAAACTTACGCCTAAGGGTTGAAACAACCAGTTGAAAATATTTTTAAAAATAATAGTGACCGATTGAAACAGGTGACGTCTAAGTACTAAGGCCCTCTTCCGCCTAGTAGTGAAAAATTACTGCGGAATGCCTCATGGTCCTATTTTGTACTTAAACCTTCCAAGTGATGTTGAGACACATTTTATTTAGTTTTATTTCTCCATTTTGTTTGTTGGGTGGCCCGGCATTGGCTCAGGTGCTTTCTGATCCGGGAACGCCGCATGATCCGATCACCGCAATAATCCTGGACAATGAACCAAACGCCATCCAGGCCGAAAGCGGTTTCTCCAAGGTTACTCCGCCTTCCCCGCAGTCTGCTGCCTTCCAGCGGTATGGCGATTATCCGGTCGGTCACATTACCGGAGTGCCGGAGATTAATGTTCCTCTTTATACGATCAACACGGGGAAACTTAAACTTCCAATTTCCATATCCTACCATGCAGGCGGCTTCAAACCAAGGGAGAACAGTGGGATAATTGGTTTAGGTTGGTCGCTGAATGCGGGTGGGAGGATTTCGAGAAATGTCATAGGAGATCCGGATGAGCTTGCATTAACGCCAACAGCAATCATTCCGTCAGGGCAGTTGGGCGGTACAACAACACAAGCTGCCGACGCGGCCAGGCGCTTTTACCAGCAGCAACTCGCCGCTGACGAAACGGCTTCCGGCTCAGATCTTCAACCCGATATTTTTTATTACAGCTTTCCCTCCGGCGGCGGCAAGTTTATGCTTAAGAACATATTTGACCTAAATGGAAATTACACTGGGAACAATAAACCGGTAACCGTGCCTTTCCGGCCAATAAAGATTTCGTCTAATGCTCCATCCTTCAATTCGGCCTTCACGTATTTTGATATTGTTGATGAAGACGGTGCTACGTACCGTTATGGCCGTTCAATTGGAAATTTGGACGTTGTGGAAAGTACGATTCCGGACCAGAAAAATGCCGGTCGGTCATTTACTACCAGCTGGCTGTTAACCGATATCATTTCACAGGGAGGCAAGGAACATATCACTTTGAAGTATGCGGCCGGAATATATCACAACAGCAGCACCAGGACCGACTTAGGTAAAATCAGCAGTTTCGATCTGGGCAATCCGCCGCAGTCCATTAACAGTTTTGTGACTGCTGCTGTAAATGCATTCCCGCAGATTAATATCTACCAGGGAATTGTAACCTCCACGCACTATGTTACCATGCTCAAATCCATTGAGTGGGACAATGGTAAAGTTTCATTTTCTTATGAAACCGGGGGTACATCACCTAATATTTTTGAGGCTAACAAGCTCAAATTCATGGAAGTATATGACGCATCCAATAATCTGATCCAAAAACATTCTTTTTCACACGCACTATATTCGGGCGATACCAAGCGCTATAAGTTGACCAAGGTGGAGCGCTTTGGTGTCCCGGCAGGAGCAACTTCGGAAACGCATAGTTTTGAATACAATGAGCCCGTCCAGGCCGCTCCAAATAATCCCGTCGATTTGAAGGGCATTGATTACTGGGGTTTTTACAATGGTTTTAATTCAAATGGCAGCTTGATTCCTGGAAACTTTAAAGTGCTGGTGACAGCAAAAGGAGGAGGGCAAACCAATTATTCGTCCGGGGCAGCCGTCCGCGATCCGAATGAGGCTACAACCCAGTTTTATGTCTTAAAGAAAATTACTTTTCCAACATCAGGTTCAACAGAGTTTGAATACGAAGGAAATAAGGTCTGGTGGGCTGGCGTGGCAACCAATGCAGGCGGTTTGCGGGTAAAGAGGGTCATTAATAATGTGGAAGGTCAGCAGGAGATCAAATCTTATGAATATGGAGGAGAGCAATGTAATGGCTGCGGCTTCATCCGGCTAAATCCATTTCAAACTGAAAGTTTCTGGACTCTGGGCTACTCGCACAGCGAACTTTCAGTTAATGGCTGTTTGGCTGAAAATGCATATGTGATTAAAGTATCATCCGATATCGTGGATGGGTCAGCTAGTTTCGAAACCAGCCCGGTTTTATATACCACTGTAACCGAATTTATTGGCAGTTCCAACAACGTCAATCAGGGAAAGACGGTATTTACCTATGATGCCCCCAGCCTGACGTTTTCCAACAATCCTTTGATACGCTATCTGTCCACTGTAGATTTCTGGCGAGGCTCCAATTTGCTTTCCAAGGAGACATTTGGCTATATCAGTGGAGGATATGATGCCATTGAAAAGGAAAGTTACCAGTATAAAAATGTCATTCGGGATTCGCTACAGGCTCAATATATAGAACCGTTCGCGATTGATGCGGATACTGGTGACCCCTCATTCGCCCATCTGGTATGCGGACATGCGATGGATGCTTTTAAGTTATTTGATTATAAAATAAGGACAGGGTCTGCATAGGGGAGTGAAGGCTTCCGAAATGCTAGAAGCAGTCAGAAACCCAAAAAAGGTTACTAGTCAGAACAACGGTAGTATTAAATATGACGGCATTGGTGCGAAAGTTGTTGTAAACTCAGATGGCAAAGTCATAAGTACTTTTGGAAAAGCGAGAGGAGAACTCATGTATCCTATTGGGAAAGGTAACAAAGCCTTAAATAGAGCCAAAGCGCTCGGATTAGAATACGAACCAAAACAAATACGATAATGAAAGAAATAGAATTTTCAAACAGCCAGTTTCAATTCTTAATTGATAGCTTTCCAATTTTAAGGCTGACTTTGGAAGGGAAAAAGGAAAGATTTCAAAATAATATCGTTTTCATGGGAAATGAGCAAATTGAATATTTGTTGGATGGACTGTCCAATTTGCTCTCAGAAAAGGGAATCAAAAGGATTCAGAGCCCAATGAATTTGGCTATTTTATTGAATCTATAATTGATCCACTCAGTCGGGCTCTTTATGTTTCTGCCATATCAAAGGCAAAACTTAGTGATGTATAGAAAACAGCAAAAAGCCCGGATAAACCGAGCTTTTTGCGTTATAAGTCAATCACTAATTCATTTCCCTCTCTCAAATCCCATTCAGCTCAGCCTCGGTGAAAGCCTTTTCCCTCCCTGTCAACCTCGCACGGACTTTGGTGACTTCGTCCGTGGTGATGACGTCAGCATTGTTGCGCCAGGATTTGCGGATGAAGCTGAGCAGTTGGGCGATGTCTTCGCTGGGCATATCTTTGTCGTAACCTATTCCGGGCATATCTCCGCTCACTTCGGGGGTTTGGTATATGTGTCCGGCCACTTTTACTGGGCCGGTAAGGCCGAAGAGGACGATGGAAATAAGCTTATCCTTGTTACCTGTTACCCATTCCGACTGGTTCAATGGGGGTGCCAGAGATTTTACCCCGCTGCCGTCCGGGCCGTGGCAGGTCTGGCAAATGGAAGTAAAGAGTAATTCTCCTTTGGGAAATTGCTTTTTGAGCATTGCGGGATCACGGTTATTTTGTGCGCTTTTTACAGCTGTAATGACCCGGGTTAATTGCTTGTTAAAAATTACTTCGGCATTGTTAAGGGAAGCGGTAATTTCTCCCTGGAACACTTCTTCACGATCCTGCAGGTTGCTGATCACCGCATCGGCCACATATCGGTTGTCAGGATATTTGGTGATGAGTTTGGTTAGCAGGTTTTGTGAAACATTAAAATCAAATTTCTCAATGCTCTTGCAAAGGAATGCAATGTAAGGGGCAGCAAGCGTGTCATTGTCATTCACCATTCCGTCAAATGCGGAGGCGATCTGCTGATAGGAACCAGGGGTCAGGATGGATGGGGAAATTGCCAATCCCTGCATTCTGTATGTCCAATCCGGTTGTCTCAGCCAGCCCAATACTTCCTCGGTTTTTAAAGAATGAAGTCCTTCAAGCGTCCATAAGGCATGTATCGCAAGTAATGGATTTTCAGTCTGTTTGATAGCCTCACGCAATGCAGGAACGGTTTGATTGTATTTTCCGTCGATCAATTTCTGCTGCGCGCGATCGCGTACCCAACCATTGGCATGTCCGAGTAATTTGACCAGGTCACCAGCTCCTTCTGGAATGGTTACCTGTTTTGCTTTGGTATTTTTGGGTACCACTTTATAGATCCGGCCCGCGGAAAGTGGCTGGGTAAGATTTCTTTTTCCGATCTGATCTTTCAGATAAGGCGTCAGATACGTTTTGTGCTGGATGATGCCTCTGTACATATCTAAAATATACATGGCACCGTCCGGCGCATTGTATAAACTTACAGGCCTGAATCGCTCATCAGTGCTGGCAAGAAACTCTTTTCCTTTATATGCTTGCTTGCCTTTGACCACATAACCCTTCGGGTCCAAGACATTGCGTTTGATAAGATTTGCGGACGGTTCAGGAACAAAGGCGTTGAAATCAAATGATTTGCCGAACAAGTCGCCTCGATAGACGACCGGCCCAGCCGCAGCAGTAAATGTGTTCAGGCGGAGACTGTCGTCCAGCACGTCCTTCATATAACCACGGTTGACGCCCGGCGTAGGGTGCAATGGGAACACTTTGTTGTCGGTGACGGATTTTTCATTGTATCCTGCCACGCCGCGCTGGTTTTTGTTAGAGGCACCAAGTCCTGCAGGAAAGTAATCGCCCAGCAAATTTTGGGAATTGTTATTATAATAGAGCCTTCCGTAATTATCCTGGCAAATTCCCCACTGGCCCCGGAAATGGGTATGCTCGATTTCCCATTTGTTGCCGGTTTTTCTGTAACGTTTGTCGGATTTCGCATTGTAGATCCAGTTATCCATGGCTCGCAACAGTCCGTTTGGCTGGTGCTCCACATTTCCGCCTTCGGTGTATTTATCATCAACCAAAACACGCTTTCCAGCCTGATCATTTTTGATTTCATAAAACCATAAATTAGTCGGTTCGGCCACTAATATGCCATTTTCGATCAGGCAAATGGCTCTGGGAAGTACCAGGGAATCGATTATAACCTTTCGGTCATCGTAAACGCCGTCATGATTTTTATCGTCGAGGATTACAATGTTACCGTTCGGAATGTCTTCGCCGGTACCAATGGTGTCAGGCATATAACCTGTCATTTCCACCACCCACATTCTTGCTTTATCATCAAAAAGCATCGCAACGGGTGAACTGACCAAAGGTTCGGAGGCAACGAGTTTTACTTCAAAGCCGTCTTCAACCTGCATTTTTGCAATGGTATTTTCAGGCGCAATGAATGGGGAAAGCCCCGGCTTGCTAACCGGCGCTTCCTGCTTTTGAATTGCTTCGGCAGTGGTTTGTCCGGTTACGGTCTTCTTATTTGTTTTACAATAAAATAATGTAAAAGAAATGGCGAGAAAGAAAATAGGATAGCAGTACTTTTTCATAATGCTTTTAACGATTCTTCAACTGGTTTCATATTCTTGGTCAGAAAATGAATGATCACCCAGGCCACCATATAGGCCAGCCCACAAATAATAAATAAAATATTATACCCGGCCCCAATATTCCCCTGTCCTTTATAATAATCCAAAAGCGCGCCCACGACCAATGGAAAGAAAGTAGAACCAAGAGAGCCAGCCATACCACCAATTCCTACCACCGAACTCACTGCTCTTTTTGGAAACATATCCGAAACGGTGGTGAAAATATTGGCACTCCAAGCCTGATGCGCGGCGGTTGCAAGACTTATAATACCAACAACCACCCATACATTGGTTGCGAATTGCGCAAGAATTATAGGTAGTACCGCAAATGCTACAATCAGCATGGTGAATTTACGGGCCCGTAAAGGCGCCCAGCCAGTTTTGATCAGATATGAGGATAAGTAGCCGCCCGCAATGCTTCCGAATGTGGTTGCAGAATATACAATTGCCAGGTGAATGCTTGGCTTTTTGAGGTCCAGCGCAAAAGTGGTCGCGAAGTAGGATGGAAGCCAGAAAAGGAAAAACCACCAAATCGGGTCAGTAAGGAATTTGCCGACGATGAAAACCCAGGATTGGCGCAATTGAAGCAGCTTCGTCCAATGGATTGGCGTCTGACTTTCGCCTTCAACAATCTCATTATCACTGTGAATAAATGCGAATTCTTCAGGGGTGATCTTCTTGTGCCTGGACGGGATTTCATAAAATAACCACCAAAATATCAGCCAGATAAATCCGAGTGCACCAGTGATCAGAAAAGCCTCCTGCCAGCCATAAGCGCCAAGTAGCCAGGGAACCAGAATTGGGGCCATTACTGCTCCGATACTGGTACCGGAGTTGAATATACCGGTTGCCAAGGCACGCTGCTGCTTGGGAAACCATTCCGCGGTAGCTTTCACTGCGGCTGGGAAGTTACCAGATTCACCTAACCCCAAAAGCGCCCTGACCGCTCCAAAGCCAAATGTACTTTTAACAAAAGCATGCAAAATCGCCGCAACGCTCCAGATAATGATGGATATGGAGTATCCGAGTTTTGTACCTATTTTATCAATGATGTTACCAAAAACAATGTATCCCAGTGCATAAAAGCCTGCGAAGACCATTACAATATTGGCATAATCAGTTTCTGTCCAATTGAATTCTACCTCGAGAGTGGGTTTAAGTAATCCAAGAATTTGCCGGTCAATGTAATTGATTGTGGTTGCAAAGAATAGTAATGCGCAGATAACCCAGCGGTAATTCCCAATGTTGGTTTGTTTCATATCGAGGATAAAGAGATATGCAGGTAAGACTGCTTTTACATCATTCTACCCCTTAAAACAGACACAAAGACTTCACAGAAAAGAATCCTGCCCTGACAATAAAAGTTGCAGGAGCAGGATCAGAAAATGAATTTAGAACCGGCTATAATACGATCACATCAAATTTAGATTTTAGACTTAACCAGTCCCAAAGCTTCATTAACCCAAAGCTGGTACATCTTTCCTGAAAAGTGAAGATTATCGCTGGCAATCATGGAGGGATCGTTCAGCGCTGTCCGGGAAATGGGTGTAATATCAATAAAAAGAATTTTCTCCTTTTTGCATTCTTCTTTTGCTACGCTATTGAAATTGTTAATCTCCTTTGCGATGGATTCGCGATTGGCTGTGCCATAAGGGGTTACGCCCCAATCAGGAATGGACAATACAAATACATTTTCTTTTTCGCCGCCTGCGTATCCAATGCTCTTTATCAATAACTCATGAAATTCCGTCCGGAACTCTTCCAGGCTTCTTCCCCGATATTGATTGTTGACGCCTATCAAGAGCGATACCATATCATAAGGTTTCTCCGGGGTGTAATTTTGAATGGCGTTGAGTAAATCCCTGGTTGTCCAACCTGATCTTGCGATGATGTATGGCGATTGGACAGGTTTACCAGATTTGTTTAGCGCATCAGCCAGTAACACGGGCCACCTTTGCTCCTGCGGAACACTTTCTCCAATGGTGTATGAATCGCCTAAAGCCAGATAACTCGCTCCGCTTTTATCACCGTTACCTTGTTTGGAAGGAGAGGGGTGATTGTTACAGTTCCCAAGTAACAGCATTAACGCAAGAAGGGATGTAGAGGCTTTCATAACACCATATACCTTGAATAATAGCATTCAGATCATTTCACGCAATTTCTAACAGTGTAAAATTTTATTATGAATGAAAAATCTCGATTTTACCCACTAAGCCATCACCGCGATGAGTTTTAATGCAGTTTGTCCAAGTGACTGATTTCCCGTAATCGAAATGGTTTCCAATGCTTCGGCAGGTGACATTGCCTTGGTGAACAACTTCCAGGCTGTATCTGCTGGTAAATGGATTTTTGATGATGCTTCTCCAGTAAATTCCTTTTTAAGTTGCCAGCCTTCCTCACTTTTGATCAGATACCAATGCATTTCCTCGCCTAATAATATACAAATGTTCACAGCGGTGCCATTGGGCGCGTCGGTTGTTCTGTAAGTATGCGGAAGTCCATGCAGAAATGTTTCGATCAAGGGGTAAAATAGGGTTTTCGTCATGATACCTGGCTTGTTCACAGCCTCGCGGATTTGTTGCTGATGATGCCATTTCTCGGTGTATTCTCTTGCGATGTGAAACCAGTTTTTCGAAACCTGCTCCCCGGCCCAGGCCACTGAAAAGATTGCGTCGGCATCCAGGTCCTGCGTGCGCATAATCTCAGAATATTGCTTACCAGTTGTTTCGAGCAAGTCAATCAAAACTGCCGGGCTGAGCCTCCTGGTAGCTTTTACCCAATCCGCATTGAACTCGTTGAGATAAGCGACCAGATCAGAATAGGAATGGATTTCTCGGTCCGGAGCTACCTGATGTTGGTCCCGCATCGTAGAAATAGTCCTTAAATTGCCATCAAGCAAATGTGTTGCTACATCTTTTACAGTCCAAAGCTTGGCAACGGTTTTTTTGTTCCAATCATCCGGCGAAAGAGATTTCAGAAGTTCAATAAGTTCTTGATCCAATAATGGAAAAAGGGAGGCGGTCTCGATCATTATGATTCGTTTCTTTTCTGGGCAATGTTAAAAATTTATTATGAAAAAAGTATTTTTTTCCCCTCCTCATCGCTCAATTTGGTACTTTTGACCCTGGTTTAAGTAGGAGCCGGGTAACATTTAACTATTTAGAGGAGGTTTGCCCGGCATATTAAAGAAAGAAATAATGACGTATTGTTTAGGAATAAAAGTAAAGGAGGGATTGGTTGCAATCGCTGACACACGGATCACCGCAGGTACCAATACTACGGTCAAGAAGAAAATGTACATTACCCAAAAGGATAATTACTCCATGTTTATCATGACGAGTGGCCTTCGCTCGGTCCGGGACAAAGCAGTACATTATTTTGAAGAATTGATTACGGAAGGCGTAACTTATAACAAGCTTTACAAGGCTGTAAATGCGTTTGGTGAACAAATTAAGCGGGTGGCAGATGAAGATAAGGCGAACCTGGAACGTTCGGGTTTGAAATTTAACCTGAACACTATTGTTGGAGGCCAGCTCAAAGATGACGTCGAGCATAAGCTGTTCCTATTGTATTCGGAAGGCAATTGGGTGGAGCTTGATGAAGGTTCCCCATATGTTATTATTGGAAACTCGGGGCAGGGCAAAGCGATCCTGAACCGTGTGCTGAATGAGAACTCAACGATGAAACAGGCATTAAAAGCCGGTTTCCTATCTTTCGATTCCACACGGGTTAGTAATAATGATGTTGATTTTCCGATTGATGTGGTGCTTTATAAGAAAAACAGCTTTGCGATTGTTGAGCATCGTTACGAGCAAAAAGATTTGCAGGCCATTTCGGAAATGTGGGCAAATAAATTAAAACAAGCGCTCGACGACATTCCGGAGGAATGGATGGATCAGAGTTTTGACAAGATCCCGGAAGTAATTATTAAATAAGAAATACCTGTTCCAAGTTAGCTTGGTTTTACATCCTTCCCCTGCCTTTTGGCAATAGATAGCAAGAGTGCTGGCAGCAATATCAGGTTGGTACACATGGCAACCAGCAATGTGATGGATACCATGACGCCCATGGCAGCGGTACCGCCAAAGCTGGAAGCGGAGAAAATGGAAAACCCGCAGAACAGGATTACAGCGGTGTAAATCATACTTAACCCGGTGCCGTAAAGAGATCTGGTAACCGCATTCGATGGGCTTAGTCCATTTTTATACAATTCTTCCCGATACCTCGTCAGGAAATAAACGGTACCGTCGGAGGCGATACCGAATGTAATGCTGAAAATGAGAATAGTGGTTGGTTTGAAGTAAATGTCAAAATAGCCCATAATGCCAGCTGTCAATGCCAGGGGAATTAAGCAGGGTAATTTTGAAAGTAGGATGATTGGGACAGAGCGAAAAAGCACCATACCAACAATGGCGATAAGGCCAATTGCAATCGCCAGACTCTCGTACAGATTGCTCAACAGATAATCGTTGCTTTTCAGGAACACCAGGCTATGACCTGTGAGACTAACCTTATATTTTGAGGGGTTGAAAATCGAATCGACTTTTGGACGAATTTGCTGCATTAATACCTTAATGCGCTCAGAACCAACATCCGCCATCTGAAAACTCACCCGGGTCACACTTTTATCATCATTCAGAAATGCATTAATCTGTTTCGTGGCTCCCTGTTTTCCCTGGACGTAATTGGTAAGTTTGTTGAGTTCCAAAACCCCAGGCAGAGCGTAGTATTTAGAATCCCCGCCACGGTAAGCCTGATAAAGAAAACGGGAAGCTTCGGCCACTGACAGCGGTTTTGAAAACTCAGGAAACTTGGCCATTTCGTTCTGAAAAGACCTGATCTTATACAATGCTTCGGCTTGATCAGCGAAAATTCCGTTGGGCTGTTTGGTATTAATCATTACTTCGAAAGGCAGAACACCATTAAAGTTCTTTTCAAAGAAGCGCAGATCTGTATACACCACATCCTTTTTGGGAAGATCGTCCACTACATAACCGATTGTTTTGATCTTGGTCATTCCAAAAGCCGAAACGATAATCATGACCACCATAGCAATGTAGATTTCCTTTCTGCGATGGTGAACGAGGAAATTAATCTTTCTCAAAAAGCCCATAGCCCACTTGCCTTCCAAATGCTTCAAATGACGCGCTTTTGGTATGCTCATATAATGCAAAGTAATTGGAAGCAATACCAGACAAAGTACATAAGTGACCATGACGCTGATCGCCGCCACAACACCAAACTCTACCAGCAAAATGCTGTTTGTGAAATAGAATACCCCAAAACCAATCGCGGTGGTCATGTTCGCCAGAAAGGTAGATAGCCCAATCTGACGGATCATTTCCTTCAATGCTTCATCTTTATTACTGTGCGCAACAAGCTCGGATTGATATTTATTGATCAGGAATACACAATTAGGAACGCCGATTACAATCAGCAGCGGTGGAATCAGACCAGTTAATGCAGTGATTTTATAGTCGAAAAGATGCAATATCCCTACGGAAAATACGACGCCAATCAAAACCACGACAATTGAAAGAATTGTGAGGCGGAGTGACCGGAAGAATGCCCAAAGTATCAATAACGTCACGAAAACAGCGAGTCCCATGAATAACTCCATTTCATGAGAGATTTTCTTCATATTAATAGTCCGTATATAGGGCATACCTGAATAATGCAGGTCGGTCTCATACTTTTGGGCAAATTTCTCAGCAAGCGCTTCAATGTCACCCACAATGGTCAGACGGCGTTTGGAATTAAGCTCCTTGTCGTTGAAGGTTACAATGATTAGCGTAGCACTGCTTTTGCTGTTCAGGATAAGCCCTTCATAAAACGGGAGGTTCACAATTTCCTTTTTAATGCTGTCAGCTTCTGCCTGCGTAGATGGAATTTGTTTGATTACCGGAGCGAAATCAAAGCGGGAAAGGCTGTCATTCCTCACAATTTTATTGACATTAGCCAGCGACAGCACATTCTTAATTCCTTGTGTAGCCTTGATTTCCTGTGAGAGCTTACACCAGTCGCGGAATTTATTTACTTCAAAAAGCTGCGGATCCTGCCACCCGATGACCATTACACTGCCATCTTCACCGAATAATTTTCTGAAATCCTGGTACTCTTTTTCGACGGGGTCATTGGACGGTAAAATCCGGGCGAAATTATAGGAGAGTTCGATTTTGCTGGCTTCAAAAGCCATGAAGACTGTTGTAATTAATACTATGGCAACCCACGCCAGCCGGTAACGGATAATGTAAGTTGCTATTTTATTCCACATATATGATGAATCAGGTTACCGCAAAAAGTTGCAAATATTAAGAACAGAGGGGGAAAGAGGCTTTTTGAGAAGGTTAAATACCTGCCATTCTTTCCAAATGATGGTATTCAATACCAAAGTATTTCTTGGCTTCATTTATTTTATCAAGGATCATTTCCTTGTCGGCTGTATTTCTATGATCTTTCACGCCAACGATCATTACATTTTTTGGTGTGTGCGCGTCGGAGATAAATTCAAAAACTTTTGTTTTATATCCAAAATATTCAAGAACCATTGCCCTGATGCCGTCGGTTACCATTTCTGCCTGCCTTTCCAGAAAAATTCCGTATTTGGTCAGGAATTGTATATCGTTCTTTGCCTTGTTTTTTTCAATCTCCCGGCGAATTTGTTTGTGGCAGCATGGAGCTACCACGATCAACTCGGCACCGGCCATAATTCCTTTGTAAATAGCGTCATCGGTTGCAGTATCGCAGGCATGTAGCGCAATCAGAATGTCGGTACCTGCGCTATCAAATGCGTCAATAGTTCCCTCTTTAAAATGAAGATTACTAAAATTAGCGTTCCAGGCAATACTGTTGCATAAGTTCACCAGATCAGGCCGGAACTCGATGCCCGTCACGTCCGCACGGACATTCAATACGTTTTGGAGATAATCATACAATGCAAAGGTCAGATATCCCTTTCCGGAGCCCATATCCGCCACTTTCAGCAATTCTTTATTTGGAATTTCCTTAATCAGGGTGCTGAGGATTTCGATGTAGTGATTAATCTGTCGGTACTTATCCTGCGCGTTTTTCAGTACGTTGCCCTGATCGTCTGTTACTTTTAAAGCCTGCAGGTAACCTTTTCCCTGAGGAGTAATCGGCCGGTTTTTCGCTTTGTCGTGATCTTGTGACGGTATTTCGCGGACCGTTGTTTCCGTCTTTTTGAAAATAACTTTTTTGTTATTTTGGATTTCAAATTGCAAATCGAAAGTACTGGTAAGGAGCGTTGCAACGTGAAAGTGAGCACCAATCAACTCGCTTAATAAATCTTTTGCCTCATCAAAAGCGTAATTTTTAACAATATCCCTGGTCTTGTAACGATATGTAAAGCTGAGCTTCTCCTCCCGCTTGATCAGGACTTTTTTGACGTAGATATTTTTGAGATTTTCTTTCGTGCCCTTGTAATTGCCCAAAGAGAGCTTATTAAAGGAATTTTCCAGAAGACTTTGCTCTAATCCGGATATAAATTCCAATACCTTTTCGGTGATGTCCATGCGTGCTTTGTTCTTTTCCTCTATGCTAACGGCAAAAAGCATTGTACTGTTTTAGGGTATCGCATTCTAGCGGGTGATGACTTTGGGTATCTCTATTTCAACCCTGGTACCGCTTTTTTTCTCGTTCAGTATTTGAATTTTTCCATGCACACTTTCTACCCGGCTTTTCACATTTTTCAAACCAATACCCTGCCGCGATGCATCAATGATACCCACGCCGTTGTCGCTTACAGTCAGTGAAATGGTTTTGAGATTTTCGGTGAGGTCAATGGTCGCATTATTCGCTCCGGAATGTTTCATAATGTTGTTGGTCAATTCCAGGACAATGCTGTAAAGTTCAAATTCGATCTTGTTGTTAAGCCGGTTATTCAGTCCGGAAAGATTAAATTTGAAATCAATGTTTTTGTTCTCATTTAGTTTATCGATGAGCCGGTTTAATGCCATGATCAAGCCGTGTTCTTCCAGTTCAGCGGGCATCAGGTTGTGCGAAAGACTGCGTACTTCACGATAGGCAGAACCAACCATCTGGTGTACACTGTCGTAAATCTTCTGTTCTTCCAGCGAAAGCACCTTTCTGTCAATCCCATACAAATACCAGTTGAGAGAGGCCAGCGTTCCGCCCAAATGATCATGAAGCTCTGCGGCAACACGCTTACGTTCAATCGTTTGCCCCTGAATCATGGCTTCCCTGATCTCCGCGTTTTTCCTCCGTAATTTCTTATTGTTGAACCAGAGAAATGTGGCAAATGCGATGATAAGGCAAGAGAAAATTGTTAAAACGGTCTGTATATTCTTTTGCTCGCTGATAATTTTCTCCTGAATTGCCGAATCTTTAAGTTCATTTTCATAGGTCAGCTGATACATGGTGTGTTGGCGCTCCACATACTCGTCGTGTACCATCCGCCGGTTGTGGCTTACCATTTCGTTGTATGCCAGTGCCTCCTTGAACATTTTCTTGGCCTTGTAAGCCCTCGAAACGGTTTCCAATGCCCAATTCGTCTGCTGCGTAGAGTGGTAGATCTTAGACTGCTCGAAGGCTTTTAATCCGGTTTCAATCGCTTTATCATATTCCCCTTGTTTATAATAAGTGTTACTAAGATCATTCAGCGTATTTAATTCACCATACCTGCTATCTACCTTTTTAGAAAGTTCAAGGCTTTGTTTAAAATATTGCTCCGCTTTGGAAAACTCTTCGAGCCTCACATTCATATAACCCCTGCTCTGAAGTACCGTAGATTTTCCCCAATCGGAATTCAATTTTCCAAATATCTGGTAAGCCTGGTCGTAGTAGCGATTTGCTTGCTCATATTTGCTTTTGTCGCGGTAGTGATTTGCGAGATTTTCGATGGTCAGGGCGCGGGCGCTGTCTGCTCCGAGATCTGTAAAAATCTTAATCGCCTGGTCGTAATTGATTCTTGCTGAATCCCATTGTCTGTATTCGGAGTAGCTTTCTGCCATAAAACGTTTGGCATGGGCCGTGTACAGCGGCATGTTCAATCGCTTGGACAGTGTCATCGTTTCATTGGACAATTCACGAAGAATATCATAACTCCCGTCGAGCAAATAGTAGGTGCTTAATAGATTGTAGGCCAGTATTTTGCCTTTACTCCACTGATGTTTTTGGGAAAGAAATAAAAGGTGTTTGGCATAATACATTGATTTCTCCGCATCAATAAAGAGATAAGCAGCTCCTAAATCGTAATATTCGATGATCGTCAATGTGTCTTCCGCAAAGTTCTCCTTCGGTACGGCTTCCTGAGTCTCGGATTTTGACTTTGAATTCCCCGATGAGGTACATCCACTTCCGGATAGAAAAGCGCAGAGAAAGAAGAAAATGAGAAGTCTCCAGAGATCACTCATAACATCCTGATACCATGCCGGCAATATTTCCGAAAGAACCGGAAAGAGTGGAAGAATTTCATGGTATTCGTTGAGATACGGGGTTTTGCAATCCAAATATAAAAAATCAATCCTAAACCCTACCGGATATTTGTGATTGTAATGTATATCTGAATTTGATAAGATGCAGCTTACGAATGTTTACTCACGTAAACATTATCTTTAATGTAGTAGCGATAGGGAAGGTCAACACCGACATTAATACCGACGCGTAGAGAAGAAACGATCTCGAAACCTTCTTTCATTGGAGGCGTAATAAATATGGGGCCTTCCGACAAATGAAGGTTGTTGTGCACGGCACGTTCAATACCCATTGCCTTGACCAGCTTTCCAGGGCCTCTGCAGAGTTCTACATTGCTGATTTTTTTGTTTTGTATCGGCCTGATAATTTTGCCGGGAACGATCAAGCGGCGCAAATACATCAAATCCATTCCTCTCGTGGGCTGTAAAGCGCGTATCAGTACGGCTTCTCCAATGTCCTCCTGATTGCTGACCACATTAAAGCATTGGTACATGCCGTAAATCAGGTAGATGTAAATGGTGCCGGCAATCCCGTACATGGGTTCAGATCTCACGGTTCGCCTGTTGTAAGCGTGTGAGGCCGGATCGTTCTGCAGGTAAGCCTCTGTTTCGACGATGATCCCGCTGGTTAACCCATCGGGACTGTCGTGGACCAGTTCGCAGCCCAATAGTTTTTGGGCAAGTAAGCAAGTATTATATTTTTGGAAAAAAGAATGCGATAACCTCCCGCGCGACATTCGCCTAGATAATGTTCATGGTTTGTTCCTTGATCTTTTCCAGCTCATCCTTCATCTGTACCACCAGGTGCTGGATGGACACGTCATTTGCCTTGGAACCGATGGTATTAATCTCTCTTCCGATTTCCTGGGCAATGAAGTTAAGTTTTTTACCATTGCTTTCCGAAGCTTTCATAGTTTGAATAAAATAGGTAAGGTGATTAGCCAAACGTATTTTTTCTTCTGAAATATCGAATTTCTCAACGTAGTAAATCAACTCCTGCTCAAAGCGGTTTGGGTCAAAATTGTCGTCAGATAACAATTCCCTTACTTGTTTTTCTAGCCTTTCGCGCACCGCTGGAATTCGGAGCTTATCCTGGTCAGCCACGCCGTCCAGTAACGTCTGAATCGTTTGAATGTAGTCTCCAAATTTATCCGAAGTCATTTTGCCCTCTTGCTCCCTGAAAACGTTGCATTTGCGCAGGGCCTCCATAACAGCTACTTTGACCTGCACCCAGTCATTTTCTTTACCCGAATCATCAACCGTTTCGTTGTTATATGCATTTGGCATTTGGAGCGCGATACGCAATAACTCAGTTGTATCCGGCGCAAATCCAAGGTCATTGGCCGTTGATGTCAGGTCGTGATAATAAGCTGAAACCAATTGCCGATTGACGGAAGTAGAAGCTATTGTTTTTCCAATAGGCTGCACCGCCAGCGTGAACTCCACCTTTCCGCGTTCCAGTGATTGCGTGATAAGGTTGCGGATTTCAATCTCTTTTTCTGAATAGTTTCGGGGTATGCGGCAATAAATATCCAGGAATTTTGAGTTCAGGGTTTTGATTTCAACGGTTACATTGATGGAATCAGATTCGATATTGGATACACCGTACCCGGTCATTGATTTTAGCATTTTTATTAATTGTTAAATCGTTGTTTTCCACCCGATTTGGCCGGATGCTGACTTTCGGATGGTTGGGGTTTGGATACTAAAGCATTTTGCTCCATTTCAGCATCAAATATCCTGAATCTTGAAATGTCACATGCCGTATAAATGGCCCGCAGCAAGGAGCCTGGTTCAGCGAGGTTTTTACCGGCGATATTGTAGGCAGTCCCATGGTCGGGCGAAGTCCGTACCACGGAAAGACCAGCTGTAAAATTCACGCCTTCATTAAAAGCAAGGGTTTTGAAGGGAACCAGCCCCTGATCGTGGTACATCGCCAGTACTGCGTCATATTGTTTGTATGTTCCCGCAGCGAAAAAACCATCTGCAGGAAATGGACCTACCACCAGATTTCCTCTTTCCTTAAATGTTTTGATAACCGGCTGGATGATTTCGATTTCCTCATTACCCAGCAGGCCATTTTCGCCAGCATGAGGATTAAGTCCTAGAACCGCCAGACGTGGTTTTTTTATGCCAAAATCCCCTTTCAACGATTGCAGGATTTGCTCGATCTTGGCACTAAGCCTTTCCGGGGTGATATGGGACTTAACTTGTTCAAGCGGAATGTGCCCCGTCAAAACGCCAACCCTCAAATCGTCTGATACCATAAACATCAAGGCATCCTCTTTTTCAAAAGCCTGTGCGAGATACTCTGTGTGTCCCGGGAATTTGAACGTTTCGCTTTGAATGTTGTCCTTATTGATCGGGCCTGTCACGAGTGCCTGGATTTTGCCCTCTTTCAGGTCTTCTACTGCACGTTTCAGAGAAGCTAATGAACCCTGACCTGCCTCTGCGGTAATTTTGCCCGGCTCGATTTCGGTCTGATGGTCGTGCCAGCAGGTGATGACGTTTGTTAACTTGGGGTTCACCTGGTCTGCCTTCTGAATACCGTGAAGCGCCCAGTCTTTCATTTCCAACAGATTTCGGTATTGATTCAAAACTCTCAGGGAGCCATAAATAATAGGTGTGCAAAGCCGTGCTAACTGATTTCCTTCGAGTGCTTTAAGGATCACTTCGGGCCCTATGCCATTGTAATCGCCAATTGTAATTCCTATAATGGGTTTATCGATATGTTGGTCGTTCATGGAGGTAAAATGCTGTTGAATCTATTCTGCGGAGTAATTCTATATTACTTTTGCCAAAAGTTTGACCGGCAAGTTACAAAAAATCCTTTGCTCACATGAAAATCCTGATTGCAGACTCCATGCATCCGTCTCTTTTTAAAATGCTTGACGATCGGGGCTGGAAGTTCGACTATCATCCCGAATACAATCGAGAAGAGATTAAATGGGAATTACCTTATTTTGACGGTTTGATCATTCGGAGTAAAACCTATCTGGACAAGGCAATGCTCTCCGGGGCCAGCAATCTCAGGTTCATTGCCAGGGCAGGAGCGGGCCTGGATCTCATAGATCTGGATGTAGCCGGCGAAATGGGGATCAAAGTGTTTCATGCAGGAAAAGGAAACCGTGACGCTGTTGCTGAGCATGCTTTGGGAATGCTGCTGGCCCTTTTTAACAATATCCTGAAAGCAGACCGAGAAGTTCGTAAAGGAACCTGGGAAAGAGAGGGAAACAGGGGCGTGGAGCTGATGAATAAGACGGTCGGTATCATTGGCTATGGTAACAATGGGACCGCCATTGCACGACGATTAAGTGGATTTGGATGTAAAGTGCTTGCTTACGATAAATATCGCGACAATTATGGAGACGCATTTGCGGAAGCGTCTTCTTTGGAGCAGATTGTGACCGAAGCCGACATTTTGAGCCTGCACATTCCACTCACTGAAATAAGCCGCTACTTGATTGATGAGACTTTCATTCGGAATTTCGTAAAGCCATTTTACCTGATTAATCTGTCCAGAGGTGAAATCGTGAAGTTGGATGCGCTGGTGGATGGTTTAAAAAGCGGAAAAGTCAAAGGGGCTTGCCTGGATGTATTAGAGAATGAAAAGATAAAAAAGCTTACTCCTTCGCAGCAAGAAGCGTTTGATTATTTACGGGCGTCGGAAAAAGTAATACTAACGCCGCATATCGGAGGTTGGACGCAAGAAAGTTATGTCCGGATCAACCAAGTTTTGGTGAAGCAGATTGAGGAAGGGCTATAAACAAAAATGCCGACCAATGGTCGGCACGTTTGCATCTATTAGCCATGAAAAATAAAATACTTATTTACCAAGTGTACCGCGAAGTGCACGTGGGATCTCAACTGATGCGATTGGGTTACTTGCGGCTGTCAATATAACATAATTTTCAGCTTTAACTGCACCAACTTTCACAGATTTTCCTAAATCAAGATCAGTGATATCAACATTTACATAGTCTGGAATGTTCTCAGCCAAACCTTGTACCCGCAATTTACGCAATTTTTGGTTCATCTTACCACCTTTCATTACCCCCGAAGAAGTACCTGTCAATTTTACAGGCACATCGACCTTAATTTCCTTACCATCAACTACCTGCAAGAAATCCGCATGGATAAGCGAATCGTTTACGGGGTGGAATTGTTTTTCCTGAAGAATGGCATTATATAATGTACCCTCGATGTTCAACGTAACGTTAAAAATATCCGGCGTGAAAAGCAACTCGCGGAACAGCATAGACGGTGCATAGAAATGTACCTGCTCGTTTCCACCATACAGCACCGACGGAACATAACCCTGTGAACGTAATTCCTGGGCTTCCGTCTTGCCGAGATTCGCTCTTTTAAACCCTACAATCTCAAGACTTTTCATAAGAATATTTAATAATAAGTTTAAATAAAATAAAATTTACTGATAATTTATAAATAATGAACTAATAGATTCATGGTCGCGAATACGGCCTATCGCTTTTGCAAATAACTCTGCAACAGACAATACGCGTATTTTATCATTGTGCTGCTTCAAAGGAATTGTATCTGTAACAATCAATTCCTCCAACACAGAATTGGCAATATTTTCATGTGCCTTACCCGACATTATGGCATGGGTGCTAATCGCCCGAACCGAACTTGCCCCTTTTTCAAGAATCAGTTCTGCGGCTTTGCAGAGTGTTCCGCCGGTATCAATAAGGTCATCTACCAAAACTACATCCATACCCTCCACATCACCGATCACCTGCATGCTTGCAATTTCGTTGGCCCTTTTCCTGTGCTTATCACAAAGGATCATATCCACATTCAAAAACTTAGCAAAATTTCGTGCCCGCGCCGCGCCGCCCATGTCGGGAGATGCGATCAATAAGTTTTTCAGGTTCAGAGATTTAATGAAAGGGACAAAAATCGATGTGCCTTCAAGGTGATCAACAGGTAAGTCAAAAAAGCCCTGGATCTGGCCTGCGTGCAGATCGATGGTAATCAACCGATCTACACCGACAGAGGTGAGTAGATTGGCAACAACTTTGGCCGCAATTGCTACCCGCGGCTTATCTTTTCTGTCCTGTCTGGCGTAGCCAAAATACGGAAGGACGACGGTCACATAATGGGACGAAGCTCTTCTAGCAGCGTCGACCATTAACAGCAATTCAAATAAATTGTCGGCTGGCGGAAATGTGGATTGTATCAAAAAAACATCACAACCGCGAATGGATTCTTCAAAGCTTGGGGATAACTCTCCATCACTAAATTTGCGTAAAGTGTAGCCTCCCAGCTCCTTACCATAATACCTGGCAATGTCCTTGGCCAAATACTCGGACTGACTTCCCGAAAATATTTTTACTGTATTAAATGAACCCATGGACAGACTAAAATTTCCGCAAAATTAAAGAAAATCAGTTAAATACGATTATATCTTTCCAAAAAGATATGATAAAGTTGAATTATAAGCCAACCTACCAGTAACCCAATCAAAGCACCAATCACAATATCGGCTGGATAGTGAACGCCAACATAAACCCTGCTATATGAATAAATGCATGCCCAGACGAAAAGAAGGCCAATATATTTAACATTTGGCCTCAATAAGGCAAACCATGTGGTCGCAAGTGCAAAACTGGTCGATGCATGTGAGGAGGCAAATCCATATAATCCGCCACACCCGGTCACCTGATGCACCATACCTTGCAATGTTGGCTCATGGCATGGCCTGAACCGGATGAAGTATGGTTTCATAAGTCCCGAAGTGATCTTATCGGCAATTACGACGGAGATCAAGACAATTAAGATGGTTCCCAGGCCTCTTCTGGCGCCTGGTTTCATGGAGAAGAAAACTAAAATCAGGTACATGGGTACCCAGGTGTATTTGAACGTGATCCAGTACATCAGGGTATCCATCCAAGGGACGTGATGGCCATTGAGCCAGAGAAACAGCTCCTGATCAGAGTGGATCAATGTATCAACAGCCTCGGTCATGAACTATAACCTAGAATTTTACGGACTTTTTGAATGGTCTGCTGTGCAATTTCGCGGGCTTTCATCTCTCCGTCAATTAAAATGGCCTCCAATTCATCATCGTTTTCCATATAATAGTTGAAGATGCGTCGTGGTTCCGCAAATTTTTCCAGCATGCATTCCAACAAAGCTTGTTTGGCGTGCCCGTAACCGTAACCGCCTTGTAAGTAGTCATGACGCATGGTTTCAACTTGGGCCTCGGAAGCGACTAAGCTATATATCTTGAATGTGATATCCGAGTCCGGGTCCTTCGGCTCTTCGAGTGGAGTCGAATCAGAAACGATTTTTTTGAGGACTTTTTTCAGTTCGTTTTCGGGAAGGAAAATGTCAATGTAATTGTGATAAGATTTACTCATTTTTTGCCCGTCAATACCAGGAACGGTCATCACTTTTTCATCGATCTGGGACTCAGGCAGCACCAGAATTTCTTCCCCAGCCAGCAAATTGAAACGGCTGGCAATGTCCTTGGTCATTTCCAGGTGTTGTTTTTGGTCTTTGCCCACCGGAATGATGTTGGCGTTATAAAGTAAAATATCAGCAGCCTGCAAGGCAGGATACATAAAAAGGCCAGCATTGACATCCGCCAGCTTTTCAGATTTTTCCTTGAATGAAGTGGCATTTGCCAGCATTGGGAACGGCGTGAAGCAATCCAGGTACCAGGCAAGTTCGGTATGTTCCTGAATGCGAGATTGACGCCAGAAAACATTCTTTTTTACATCAAAACCAAATGCAAGCCAGGCAGCTGCGATCGCTCTTACATATTCCATACGTTCCGGCCCGCTCTTTAAGGAGACGAGAGAATGAAGGTCTGCTATAAAAAAGAAGGATTCGTTATTTGGATCTTTGGAAAGCTCAATGCCTGGCAGAATGGCTCCCAAAATATTACCTAAATGCGGCCTTCCGCTACTTTGAATGCCTGTAAGAATTCTGGCCATTTAAAATTGTTTGCAATTACAGATTTGGAACTAGGATGGCAGCTTCATAGCATACAGCAAGTTATATTTTATAAGGAGCGTCAGCCGTTTTCAATCGCCAAAATTCGTTAAATTGAATCACAAAACGTAGTAAATTTGAATTTTATAGCTTCATTAACATACGATGGATTCCAAAACACTTCACTTTTTAAGTCAATTAGCAGAAAATAATAACAGGGACTGGTTCCAGGAAAACAGGAAGTTATACGATGCGTCAAAGGCGGATATGGAGCAATTGGTAGGATACCTTATTACAGAAGTTGGCAAATTTCAGGACCTTGGTAATCTGCAGGTAAAAGAGTGTTTGTTACGTATCAATCGGGATATCAGGTTCTCCAAAAATAAAGCGCCATATAAAAATAACCTGAGTGCCGGAATCGGTCCGGGAGGAAAGAGTTCTGGAAAAATTGACTATTATATTCAGGTGCAGCCACATGATCAAACATTTATAGGTGGAGGAATGTGGGAAACGACGACCGAGCAGCTGGCCCGATTTCGTCAGGAAATCGACTATAATGCGGATGAATTGAAAGCCATTATTAGTAAGGATGATTTTCGGGAATACTTCCCTGAAATACACGGTGAGGTTTTGAAAACAACGCCAAAAGGCTACTCAAAGGAACATCCGGAAATTGACCTTTTAAAACACAAGCAGCTTTTTTTTATACATAAGTACAGCGATAAAGAGGTAGCCTCCAGGGACTTTGGAGCAATGGTTTTAAAAGGAATCGGACTCCTTAAACCTTTTACCGATTATATGAATTATGTATTGTATGAACATGCCGCTGAGCATTGATTTTCCAGTCTGACCAGTCTTTTCAAAACCCACCCAATGCAATTTTCACACCTACATTGCCATACCCAGTTCTCGTTGCTCGACGGCGCTGCTGATATCAAAAAACTCTTCAAGAAAGCAAAAGAGGATAATATGCCTGCTGTTGCAATTACCGATCATGGTAATATGTTTGGGGTGTTTGAATTTGTGGCAGAGGGTAACAAGCAAGGTATCAAACCCATTGTTGGCTGTGAATTTTATGTTGTCGAGGACAGGAACATCCGCCAGTTCACAAAGGATAAAAAGGACGTTCGTTTTCACCAATTGCTTCTTGCGAAAGATGAGATAGGCTATAAGAACCTGATCAAAATGTGCTCTCTGGGGTTTATGGAGGGTATGTACGGTAAATATCCCCGTATCGATAAGGAGCTGATTGTAAAATACCACAAAGGTTTGATTGCGACCACATGTTGTATTGGTGCTGTCATCCCTAAAACTATCATAAGGCTGGGGGAAGAGGCAGCGGAGAAGGAATTCAAATGGTGGCTGGACTTATTTGGTGACGATTTTTACGTGGAGCTTCAACGGCATGACATTCGTGATCAACACATTGTCAATGAGGTACTTGTTAGATTTGCTAAGAAGTATAAGGTGAAGGTGATCTGCTCCAATGATTCGCATTATGTGGATCGCGATGATTGGAATGCTCATGACATTTTGCTTTGTATTAATACAGGTGATAAGCAAAGCACGCCATCCGCCAAAGATTTCGATGATGACAAAGGAATTCCCAAAGGCTCACGATTTGCTTTTTACAACGACCAGTTTTATTTCAAGAAGACCAGCGAAATGCTGACACTCTTCAATGATCTGCCGGAGTCGCTGGACAATACCAATGAGATTGTTGACAAAATAAAAACCCTTGATTTAAGGAAAGATATTCTGTTACCCAACTTCCCGATTCCCGAAGAATTCAAGACGCATACCTTGTCGGAAATGGCTGGGAAAAAGGAACTTACTGCTGATGTTTTGAATCAATGGGAATATCTCAAACACCTCACATTTGAAGGCGGAGCACGGAAATATGGAACGATAACGCCGGAAATCGAGGAGCGGATGAATTTCGAATTGAATGTAATCCGTAACATGGGTTTCCCGGGTTACTTTCTTATCGTCGCTGATTTTATTGATGCCGGGCGTAAGATGGGCGTATTTATAGGCCCGGGCCGTGGTTCCGCAGCCGGATCGGTAGTCGCATATTCGACTGGTATTACCAACATTGACCCAATCAAATACGACCTCCTTTTTGAGCGTTTTCTGAATCCTGATCGGATATCATTACCTGATATTGATACCGATTTTGACGATGAAGGCCGTCAGAAAGTGATTGATTATGTTGTAAAAAAATATGGTTACAATCAGGTTGCACAAATTGTTACGTATGGTACAATGGCAGCCAAATCGGCGATCAAAGATGTGGCCAGGGTAATGGACCTTCCGCTTTCCGACGCCAACATGCTGGCTAAGCTGGTTCCTGATAAACCGACTTACAACATGACCCTCAACAGGATTTTCACAGCACCGCTCGAAGGAGAGGGGAGTTTAACAAAAAAAGAGGGCATTGCGCCGGATGAATTAGATAATGTGAAAAAAATGCGGGCCATTGCATCAGGTAACGATTTGCAGGCGAGTGTTTTACAAGAGGCTCGCAGGCTGGAAGGTACTGTGAGAAATACGGGTATCCATGCTGCCGGGATCATTATTGCACCGAGCGATTTAACCGAAATTATTCCGGTTAGTACTTCAAAAGATTCTGATTTTCTGATTACCCAATATCAGGGAAAAATCATTGAGGATGCAGGAGTCATCAAGATGGATTTTCTGGGTTTGCGAAATCTGACGATCATTAAAGAGGCGCTGCGGTTGATCAAACAAAACCATAATAAGGATATCGTTATTGACGACATTCCGTTGGACGATCCGAAGGTTTTTGAATTATTCCAGAGAGGGGAGACCAACGCGATTTTCCAGTTTGAATCGGATGGTATGAAAAAGCACATGCGCGATCTCATTCCGGATCGTTTTGAGCATTTGATCGCCATGAATGCATTGTACCGCCCAGGTCCGATCGCATACATCCCAAACTTTATACGCCGTAAAAATGGTCACGAGGAAATAACCTATGACTTACCGGAACTGGAAGAGTATTTGTCTGATACCTATGGCATTACAGTTTATCAGGAGCAGGTAATGCTTCTTTCGCAGAAGCTGGCTGGTTTTACAAAAGGTCAGGCGGATACATTGCGGAAAGCGATGGGTAAGAAGCAAATTGAGACGCTGAATAAGCTCAAAGGTGATTTCATGAAAGGCGGGACAGATAATGGTCTCGATGCCAAGAAACTAGAAAAGATCTGGACGGACTGGGAAGCCTTTGCATCCTATGCATTCAACAAATCCCACTCGACTTGCTACGCTTTTGTTGCATACCAAACGGCTTATCTCAAGGCACATTACCCGGCCGAGTACATGGCGGCGGTTTTGACCAGTTCTCTTGGGAACATTGACAAGATTACCTTTTTCATGGAGGAATGTAAAAATCTGGGAATTAAAGTATTAGGCCCTGATGTAAATGAATCGGATCGCCAGTTTAATGTGAATAAGAAGCATGAAATCCGATTTGGGTTAGCCGGGGTAAAGGGAAGCGGGGACGCGGCCGTAGAAGCGATAATCGAGGAAAGGAATACAAAGGGACCTTTTCAGGATGTTTTCGATTTTATGACACGTGTGAATTTGAGAACGGTTAATAAAAAAACTTTGGAAAGCCTGGCTTACGCGGGTGGTTTTGACTGTTTTTCAGAATACCACAGAGCCCAGTATTTTGCGTCAGACGCCAGCGAAAACGCCACATTTATTGAAAAGCTGATTCGCTATGCCAATAAGTTTCAGGGTGGTGGCGCTATTGACTTATTCAGCCACTCAGGTGGCGGAGCGGATGTGGCAAAGCCCAAGGCGCAGGTTATGGCTCCATGGGATGACCTGGTCAAGCTTCGCTATGAGCAGGAGGTAGTGGGGTTTTACATTTCGGGGCATCCATTGGATACATTCCGGGTCGAGCTTGACAATTTTTGTAATTGTACGCTCGAAAAGGTGATGGAAATCAACGACGGCGAAAAGTCTCCGAGATATTTTGGAAAAGAGATCAGTGTCGCAGGAATTGTTACCAGTTCACAAGAAAAAATGTCGAGAAACGGGAGCAACTTTATGATTTTTAAGATTGAGGATTATCAGGGTTCCATGGAAATGTTGCTTGGAGGCGAGGATTATATTCGTTTCAAAAACTATATGCAGGTAGGCCAGTTCTTGTATATCAAAGGAAAAGTCCAGAACCGTTGGAAGCAGGAAGATCAGTTTGAATTTAAGATATCCCAGATTCAGTTGCTGCCAGAAATCAGGGAGAAAATGTGTAAAAAAATTAAGATCAACCTTACGTTAGATCAAATCGACGCGCAATTTATACACTTACTGAACGATACATTCAACAGCCATCCTGGTGCCTGTTCGGTGAATATGACGGTGATAGATCCTGATACGCACCTGGAAGTTGAGATGCTGTCTCGCGGGTACCGCATTTCCCCCTCCAATGAACTGTTCAAAGAGTTGAGAGGGTTTCATGGTGTTAAATTCTCTCTGAACTGATCGTGTTAGTAGCGTAAATCAGGAACTTTTAGATATAAATAATCCTTATCATACCAGATTTATAAAATAACATTAGACACTTTTTAACATGGGAAAAGCAGTTGAAATAACCGATAGCACCTTCGAAGAACTTATCCAGGGCGACAAACCGGTACTTGTGGATTTTTGGGCAGAATGGTGTGGCCCCTGTAAGATGATCGGACCGGTTGTAGAGCAATTGGCTGGTGAGTATGAAGGAAAAGCAATCATTGGTAAGATGGACGTAGATATGAATTCTTCTGTTCCCGCCAAATTCGGTATCCGCAGTATCCCGACATTGATGATTTTTAAAGGAGGACAATTAGTTGATAAAGTGGTAGGTGTAGTACCTAAAACTACTTTGGAAGATAAATTAAATGCTCAAATCGAAGCTACTGTTTAAGTAATAGCGATTTGTGAAGTTAAGAAAGCTCCGATTTTTTCGGAGCTTTTTTTATGGTCTAAGCTTTGATTAAGGTATATTATTATATACCTTTAAAAATATTACCTTTTACCACACTATCTATGAAATCTTCTGAGTTTCATCGCATCATAAAGCGGAATGGTTGGGTCTGTATTAGATCTAGGGGAAGCCACTACGTTTATAGGAAGGGAGAAGAGACCTATGTTGTCGCGTATCATGGATCAAAGGAAATTGGAGAGGGAATACGATTGCAAACCGTCAAAAAAATGAAATTAATATAGTTGTTATGAAAAAGATAAGAGTGATTATAGAGCGAAGCAAGGATTTCTTCTGGGCTTACGGCGACAATGTAGACAAAATCAATGGGGGTGGAGAAACCATCGAGGAAGTAAAACAGTCCATTCTCGAATGTATAGAAATTGTCAAATCTTTCGATGACAAAAATATTCCTGCTGCACTGAAAGGTGAGTATGAACTGGTATGGAAACTGGATGTGGGAAGCTTTTTGCAGTATTATAAAGGAATATTTAATCAGACGGGAATAGCAAAATTAACTGGGATTAATGAAAAGTTGCTCAACCACTATGCCTCAGGCCTGAAAAAACCGCGACCAGCGCAGGCGAAAAAAATTGAAATGGCGCTTCACAGGCTTGGAAATGAGCTCTTGTCAGTGGAGTTGTAGGTATTTGAGATATTCTGTGACCGCGGATTGGGCTATTCGTTAATTTCAATGGTATAGTTTGCATGAAAGTGAGCCGCTGGCGCTAGTGTCAGAATACCTTCTTTATTTTCAAAATTCTGATCCGAATCCGCGCTATCTGCAATTCCCAGCCAGGGTTCAATGCAAATAAAGTGTGCGTTTGGCTTCGCCCAGATTCCCAGATATGGAAAATCTTCAAAATGTAATGTGATAACCTGGCCGGATTTTGTACTCCGCAGACTTACTTGATTTGAAATTAAATGCTTGAAAATAAGCGCGTCGTGATCGAATAAGTGTGAGTTCAAATGCAGGACATTGGTATGTTCAAGTACGGGACGGGTTTCGTTACTTACTAAGCCATTTTTTTCCAGCAGCCAGGTTGAGTCGTTTTCAACTGCTTCAAATTCAAGATAATAATCTTCATAAGTTTCACCTTCGTGAAGTGGACATTTGAATGCAGGGTGACCGCCCAGAGAGAATAGCATTTCGTCGGACCCATGGTTGATCACCTTATGTTGGACGATAACATGACTGCCTTCAAGCGAATAGGTGATCAGAAATTCAAATTTGAAAGGATATACTGCCAGCGTTTCTTCGCTGTATTTCAAACCAAATGTCAGGCTGCTGTTGGTTTGACTTACCAACTTCACATTGGCGTTATTCCGGACCATACCGTGACGTGGTACAGCATATTCCTGACCTTTATAGCTAACAAAACCATTTTTAATGGCCCCAATTACCGGGAATAACACAGGGGCGTAACTTGCCCAGACTTTTGGATTGGCATTCCACAAATAATCTTTACCAGTTACCGTTGATTGGATCTGGCACAATTCTGCACCGGTCTCCTGAACCGTGATTTTTAAATGCTCATTTGCAATTGAATAATTCATGAGATTGGAGTTTTGCGTGTATTTTTTCAAATATTAAGATCGGACAATGAACGTCGATTGGTCAATAAATGTCAGGAATTCAAAACGTCAAGTATCATGGCGCAAGATTCCTTTATTTGTTCCTCGGTAATTGTGAGTGGAGGAGCGATGCGCATGGCGTTATCGCAAAATAGAAACCAGTCGGTAACGACACCTTTCCCAATGCACCGGTCAATGGTATTTTTAAGCGTTTCGAACGACTCCATTTCAGCTGCCAGCATTAGCCCAATACCCCGTACGTCTATAATTTTCGGATGGATCAAAAGCGATTTGAAGAGTTGACCTTTTTCAATGGCCAGAGGCGCCAGGTTTTCTTCCAAAATTACCTGCAATGTTGCCAGAGAAGATGCACAGCTCACCGGATGCCCACCAAACGTAGTAATGTGGCCGAGAATAGGCCTGTTTTTTAAAACCTCCATAATCTGCTGCGACGCCATGAATGCGCCGATCGGCATCCCACCGCCCATTCCTTTCGCGCTCAGCAAAATGTCGGGATATATTCCAAATGGCTCAAATGCCCAGAAGCTTCCTGTTCGTCCAAAGCCAGTCTGGATTTCGTCGATAATCAGCAGCGCACCGACATCGGTACATTTCTTCCGCAATGCAACCAGGTACTCTTTAGACGGAATGCGAACGCCCGATTCTCCGCCAATGATTTCAATTACAACCGCAGCAGTTTTGGGTGAAATTTTTTCAAGATCGGGTAAATAGTTATGAGTAATGTGCTGAATACCCGGAAGTAGCGGGCGGAAATTTCTTTTAAAAAATTCAGCTCCTGCCAAGCTTAATGCCCCTTGACTAGCCCCGTGGTATGCATTGAAACAAGAAATGAATTCGCTTCTGCCCGTGAATCGCTTAGCCAGTTTCATAGCCCCTTCCACAGCCTCCGTACCTGAATTTGTAAAATATACATGATCAATCAGTCCGAAAGGGGAGGGAAATTGTGCTGGTAAATTCAATGTATCCGTCAATGCCTTTGCAAGTCGGACTTGGATATTTTGAACATATTCACCGTAAACCAGCAAATGCATGTGTTTGTCCAGTTGTGCATGGATTGCGGCAAGTACCTTCGGGTGACGATGGCCAACATTGCTTACAGCGATACCAGATATCAGGTCAATGTAGGATTTTCCATCCGGGCCGTACATATAAATGCCCTCGGCTCTTTCAATCTCAATGGCGAGCGGATAGTCTGACGTTTGTGCTAAATGGTCAAAAAAAAGTTGGCGATGTGTAATGTACATTCTAGACTATTAATACTTTTATAAAGTATAAATCTTATGAAAAGATCAATTTGGGTTGATGTTATGTTTCAAAAAAGCCCGCGCTTCCGCCGACCCAGGTGAAGTCCTTATTGAAGCGTACGCCGATCATTTCTCCCCTGCTAAGTCTGCTGAGGCTGATCAGTAGTTCTGGTTTCGGCGCATCATCATTCCAGCCATACATCATCCGGATCTCGCATTTGACCAAACCATCAGGAGCCTGAATGACTGGTTCATAGGTCACTTTTTTCTGCAAAATATAGTTTTCGGGATCTCTTAAAGCAATCAGATCCTTCTCAGAAATATGCAACTGCACGCCCGCTCCAGCAAAAGAGAAAAGCGGTTTTAATACATAATTTTCAAGGTCATCCGGGAAGTTGCCCTGGTAGTCACTCACAAATTTGGTTTCGGGAATGTAGGGACTGCTTAAAAATGGCATGGAAAATTTACTTATTCTGAAAAACCAGTTTGGGTGACCGACCCAGGTGACATCTACCTCGTCTGTGAAGTGATAGCTGGTGTCCAGGTCAGGGTAGTTTTGCAAATCGTCAAAAATCAGGCGATTATAAATCCTTTTAATCTGGATTTTTCTACCTTCTTTTTCGTAGAACAACCGTTTTCCTTCTTTGATTAGCTTCGTGTAGCATACGGCTTTCACGCCAAGTATTGCCTCGGTTACCGCAAAATCAACCTTTGTTTTTTGCTTTTCCGGATAAATTTCCAATAAAATAACCTGTTCCGGATCTGCGCCAGCTAAAATCAGATCTTTAAGTTTTTGAACGTAACCTTCATAATCTTCACCACCCAGAACATATTCAAAACCTTCCGTGATATCGAAGAATTTTTTGAAAGATTCGGAAAGAAAAGCCTGATAACCGAAAATGGATGGAAATCCTTGTAGTTCAATTAATTGCGGGACAAGCTCGCCTGCTTTATTTCTGCAGATGGCGTAATCAATCGCCAAAAAAGATGTATGCGCATTTTCCCCAGGCACATTCTGATCCTCAGGAACAGCCCTGTCCGTCTTTTCTTTGAAATCGGGTGAAAGCAATGTGCTGATAATCTCGTCCGAAGCTTGTAAGATCTTTTCTTTGAGTTCTTTGGGTACAAAAACCGGCGTTTCGGCAACGCGGAAATCAAGCTGCCCTGGAAAAGCAGATTCAAACGATGCGACAAAATCCTGGTATTTGCTTTCTGTAAAAGAACGGTTAAATGCTTCTCGGGCTTGCTTATGCATAGGCCAGGGGAAAAGTTTTGTTCAATGCATTTTTGAGAAATGCAGGGATGACCCGAGATTCGGTCAAAGATATTTTGTCGGGATCATTCAGGTGTTCAATCATATCATTGTATTTGGCTTCACCGAGAGCCGAAATAATGCTTGTTTTTTTATCGTCCCTGAGAAAATAGCGGAGCATTCCTTCCGCGTCCGCTTCCGGGTGGAATTGTGTACCCACGATTTCATTGGAAAAACGAATGGCCATCACAGCTCTTTCCAGCGGAACATGTGGCCTTATTTTTTCCAGACAAAGTAATTTGGCACCCGTGTTTTCCATCATAAACGGATTGGGCTGAGTTACCTGAAAATCACGGGAATCAACAATCCAAAACGGGTCTGCTAATCCTTGGAGCAAAGGATCTTTTCTTCCAGTACTCGTCATGTATACGGGGAATGTACCAAAAGATGTTTTCCTTCTTTTACTTACTCCGGCCAACTCCCAGTGAATGCATGCCATTTGAAAAGAATGGCATATTAGGAAAAGATGCTTTTTGATCCGGTTTTGCCGTTTTGCATTGAATTGCAGCAGATGATCCAGAAAACTGAAAAACTTCTTTTCCCAAATTTCTCCAACCGGCGAAGGATTGCCGGGGCCGCCAGTAGATATATAGGCGTCAAATTCCAAACCTGGAATTTCGAGCTTCTGCCTCACGTCAAAGACGGTAAAGTCGACATGGACAGCCTCGTTTACACCAAAGTTGGCGATGATATTTTTGATACAACGCATGCCCTCGTTGTCGTGGCCATTGTACATGTCCAGAATGGCAATCCGGAAATGTTTATTGTTAGGTGTCATTGAGTCTTTTTGCTTAGGGATTTTTGTGATTAAAGTCCCACTTTTGTTTCTTCTACAATATAATCCACTACTGCGTTCATATCGCCCGTCTTTTCATACACAGCAAGTTGCCTGTCAGCGCCCGTTCCCATTTCCATGATCTGGTGGATGTAATCAATTTCGTTCCTGCTTCCCAATTCATCCACCACGTCATCTATAAATTCAAGCAACTCTACGACCAGGATCTTATACTCAACCTCTTCCTGTTTTCCAAAGTCAATCAGCTTACCTTGAATGCCATAGCGGGCTGCACGCCATTTATTTTCATTAATGAGCATTCGGTGATATGGCCTGAAACTCAGGTTCATGCGGTGCAGTTTGTGGATTTTTGCCACCAGCGCCTGCATGATCGCGGCAAGACAAATCGTTTCGTCGGTACGCATGGGTACGTCGCACATACGGAACTCGATGGTGTTGAAAAATGGGTGAACCCGAATGTCCCACCATATTTTTTTACCATTATCAATGCATTTGGTCTTGACCAGCAGCTCCACATATTCATCGTATTCTGACGCACTGGAGAAAAAATCCGGAATACCTGTTCTTGGGAATTTATCGAATACTTTGGAGCGATAGGATTTGAATCCAGTATTGCGCCCGCACCAAAAGGGTGAATTAGTTGATAATGCATAAATATGCGGTAAAAAGTATCTCACCGCATTCATAATCTGGATTCCTTCGTTCCGGCTTTCGATTCCCACATGCACATGAAGACCAAATATGAGGTTACCCCGCGCCACGTCCCGCATCTCATCGATAATTTCATCATACCTGGGATCAGGCGTTATCAGCTGGTCGACCCAGTCCGCAAAAGGATGGGTGCCTGCCGCTGCCACGCGCAGATCCTGTTTGGCTGCCAGGTCGAGGATCATTTTTCTGAGGTAAGTAACTTCTTCGCGTGCCTCCTGAATATTATGGCAAATATTAGTGCCCACTTCTACCACCGCCTGGTGCATTTCAGCCTTCACACGCTCTTTCAGGGTGATTTTGCCATCCTCAACAAGCTTGGACATGTGTGAGCGCAGATTGCGGGTAACCGGATCAATAGTCTGAAATTCCTCTTCAATTCCTAGTGTGAAAGTGGCCATATAAGCTTTGAATCAATAAATTAAGACTTCTTTATTTTAGAATTTTTCGCAGGTGCTTTGGTTGCTGCGGCTTTTTTGGTAGGAACAACCGGTTCTGGTTCAGCGACAGGTTTCTCAGCTACTGGCTTGGCAGCCACCGCTTTTTTAGGAACAACGGCTTTCACTTTAACCTCTTTCGCGACATCAGTCGCGGGCGTTTCAGCAGGAGTAGAAGTGGGCGCCAAAGCCGCAGGAGCTGCCGCAGCATTACTTATGAATGTGCCCCAAGTGAGATTAACCTTTCCTGGAACCTGCTTTTGCGCTCTTTCGATCGCCATATTGGCAGCTGCCTCAACAACCCAATCAAAATTATCGCGGCCCACTGAGTAAATATCAGCGTCGGGAGCAGGATTGCAGAAGTCGATTGCAATTGGAATGCCGTCGCGGACAGCGAATTCTACTGTATTGAAATCATATCCCAATGCAACATTCAATTTCAATGTGTAATCCGTAATGGTTGCAAGTAGTTTTTCACGCTCTTCGCCTGTCGCCTTTAATTCAGAGGCATATCTCAAATGATGCGGATTGCGTGGCTCGTAGGGCATGATCAGCACATCTTTTTGCCCAATGCAATAACAGCGAACGTAATCATCGAATACGATTTCCTCTTGCAGCATCATTACCAGCTGACCGGTTTCTTCGTGTTTATACCACATATCCTGTGGGTTCAAAACCTTGTAAACACTTTTCCAGCCACCTCCATCGTGCGGCTTCATATAGGCCGGAAAGCCAACATATTGGAAAATTTCTTCCCAGGCCATCGGAAATGCAAGGTTACGGAACGATGTTTCAGAAGTATTTTCAGGGCGTTCTTTGGAAGGTAGGAGCACCGTTTTCGGAACGGGTACTCCTATTTGCTCCGCCAATGCATTATTGAAAAATTTTTCATCGGCGCTCCACCAAAATGGGTTGTTGATAACCGCAGTACCACATAAAGCAGCGTTTTTAAGGAAGGCCCTGTAAAAAGGAACGTCTTGCGAAATCCTGTCAATGATTACAGCGTAATCGGTTGGGCCGGCTTGTACTACCTTATCTATTGATACAGCTTCGGCAATGATGCCGTCCACAGCTTTGCTATTTACTCTTTCAATAAATGCGTTTGGGAATGTATTTTCCATTCCAAACAGAATACCAATTTTTTTCATAACAAGGTTTTTCGTTTTGCTTTTAATCTTTTAAAGAATGCGGGAAAGGTAATGCGGGAACATGCTGTTCCATAGCGGCCAATCGTGCTTTTCCCAGCCGCGAATGTCCAGCCAGTGGTCTATTCCTTTGGTATTCAGTATGTTCGACATTCTAATATTGCTAGCAAGGCAGATATCCCAATCCGACGTACCCAGCACGATTTTCATATGCCCATACCGCCAACCCTGTTCATTAGGCATAAAATCGACGGGGTTATTGAAATAGACCGTATCATCGTAAAAGCCGTCGGTAAAGCTGCGAATGTCGAAAGCGCCGCTCATACTGACCATATAAGCCACTTGTTCGGGATGCTTGAATGCAAAATTGGCTGCATGAAACCCTCCAAAGCTGCATCCCGCCACACCGATTTTCCCAACATTGCATTCATGCCGGATGAAAGGCACAAGTTCATTGGTTAGAAATTTATCATATTGAACATGATTCAGGATACGGTACTGCGGGTTCATGTGTTTCGCGTACCAGGATTCCGCATCAATGGAATCGACACAATATATTTTGTATTTGCCCGAGTCGACCAGGCCTCTTACTGAATCTATCAGGCCCATGTCTTTGGCTTGATAGTAACGCCCCAATGTTGTTGGAAAAAGTAAAACCGGATAGCCCCAATTGCCGTATACCAGCATCTCAATGTCTCTATCGAGATGATGAGAATAGTATTTGATGTGCTTCTCGTCCAAATGAAGGGGGTTTATATTTTTTAATAAATGAAATATACAAAACAATTCATAGGAAGCAAATTAATACCTTGCACGTTTAAATTCAGCATAATCATCAGAAAAGTGAGTTTGAGTAAGCCTTATCCGGCGATAATATCCGACACCAAAAGAATCTGTTCGACCTATCTAAACAGGGAGGTTATCGTCACAATAAATCTGCCAGCCGGGTATGATTGGTCAAGAATTTACCCTCTGATCTTGTTTAATGACGGGCAGGATTTCGATGCTTTAAATATGGTTGACACCTTAAATGAGTTGATCTCAACGCAGGTAATTCATCCTTATGCCGTAGTCGGTATTCACGCCAATTTTGACCGAATCTATGAATATGGAACAGCCTTTCAGGCAGATTATGCTGATAGGGGTAACAAGGCAATGGCTACCACAGATTTTGTTTTGAAGGAGTTGCTGCCTTTTCTGGGAGAGAATTACAATGTCCTCCTGACCAACATTACGTATGCGGGTTTCTCTCTGGGTGGTTTGATGGCTTTGGATATGGTTTGGAACCACCCTGCTGTTTTTTCCAGGGCCGGGGTCTTTTCCGGTTCGTTATGGTGGAGGCAAAAGGCATTGGATGAGGGATACAGCGATTCCGACCGCATTATGCATGCCCAAATCCGCAATACCGAAGCTAAGGCTGGTTTAAAATTTTGGTTTCAATGTGGGTCTCTCGATGAGTACGACGACCGGGATGGTGATGGCGTCATTGATTCTGTACAAGATACACTAGAATGTATTTCTGAGCTTGAAAAGAAAGGTTACCGATGGAATCAGGATGTTTTTTATACCGAAATTGAGGATGGTCGCCACAATTCCGAAACCTGGTCGACGATCCTCCCGGACTTTTTCCAATGGGTGTCTGCCCACAGCGAGCCGGCTTCTAACTCAGCTCTGCCAAAAATTGCATAGTATCAATGGAATCGGCATAATCGGAAAGTCCCGGCTGCTGTGACGAGCCAAAATCCAGAGAGCCGGGCAAATGGAGACTCACGTTCCCGATCACACACTGGATCTTATCTTGCATATCCGACAACTGCGCCTCCACTTCGTCTATGGTTTCATAAGGATGATAGTGCAGTACGCTGATCGGTGAAACAAGTGCATCTCCTTCGGTGATCATCAGAAAGCCATTATCGAGATGCGGCACCCGGTTAATGAGGAAAATCGACTTATTGTATTCGTAATTATTGAAGTATTTATGATGGTGCAGGAAGGTACTTTCCATATCTGCTATGGATTCGTAAAACTTGGTAAAATCATATCCAGACGGTACAAAAAGTTTGGAGACATTGCGGCAGCCCAGGCCATAATATTGCAGCACATCCCGTCCAAGTGCAGCAAGTTCCTGAGTGGTTTCGGAGCCGTTAAGCACAGCAACAGAAGTGCGGTTCCTCCTTATCACATTTGGTTTTTTTGCGAAGTAGTAATGGAAGTAACGTGCCGTATTATTGCTTCCAGTGGCTATATATGCATCTGCATCGTTCAGTCGGTCAGCGAAAATGATGTGATCTTTTAGGTCAGGTTCAATCTCAGTCAGCTTCTTTAAAAGCGCCTGAATTAGTACTTCATCGTCTGAGCTTTGTTTCGCAAGCAATGTATGCCCGCTTATGAGCACGCAAAGCGCATCGTGAAATCCGACTGCTGGAATATTACCAGCCATCACAACCCCGACTTTTTTATATGAAGCAGGCTCCGGATATCGTTCTGACCAGCTTATTAATTTCTTTTCGTCCAGAAATTGTATTGCGATGGCCTTTAACGACATGAATACATTCTCTCTTGTAAACCAGTTATTTTTACTTTTTGCCTGATCGACCCAGTCTTCAATCACCTCTTTATGGGCAGGTTCGTTTATTATTCTGCCAAGATTTATAAAGGCTTCGACTCTCCTTGTGCGCGATATCATTCTAATTCAACTATAAAAAGTGTAATTGCAGATGCGGTTTTAATTTTTCTGATTGTTGGGAAACTATAAATAGTTATATTTGTTAATCTAAACAGAAGAAATAGTAACAAATATAAACAATCCGGCGACTATGGCTATAATGATAACCGATGAGTGCATAAACTGCGGGGCGTGTGAGCCAGAGTGCCCCAATACAGCAATTTATGAGGGAGGTGTAGAGTGGACCTGGGGGGATGGGACAAGTTTGGATGAGGTGGATTTTGGCGATGGTACCTTAGTAAGCGGTAAAGAAAAACAGTCCCCTGTCTCAGATGAATTTTACTACATTGTTTCAGATAAATGTACCGAGTGCGTAGGCTTCCATGAAGAGCCTCAATGTGCTGCCGTTTGTCCGGTGGATTGCTGCATTCCCGATCCTGACCATGAAGAAGAGGATGATACATTATTGGCTAAAAAAGCCTGGATGCACGGAGAATAGCTTTAAATGACCAAATAAGATTTCGAGCCCCGCTACTTGCGGGGCTTTTTTTGTGCTCGAACACCAAGCAAAATGGCACTATAATAATAAAATTTCTTACTAATGCCTGTGGAGGATTATTAAGAAAATTTTGTTTAATGATCCGAATACAGAATATTAATTTTCTTATTAAAGTTGTTATTTTTCAATTTTAATGTTTAAAATCTAATAAAAAAGAGCACAAAAAAATGATTATTGTATTTTTCTGTATAAATTTTGTTGAGATTATTTGATAAATATAATTTTAGAACAATATTTGATCCATAAATCCAGCCGGAGAGTAGTATTAACTTAAACAGAATATAATTATGAAAAAAGTCTATTGTGCAGTATTATCTTTGATGGTTCCTTTTTTGGGTTTTCCGAAGTCGGGTGAGGATAAGATAGCGGTCAAAGCGGATACAATAGTTGTAGCCGAAGTAGAGGAAGATGCAAAGGGTACTTTTGCGTTTTCGGGCTATCTCGATTCTTATTATATGGCCAACTTCAACAAGCCAGCATCCCGGTCCAATATGGGAGCAACCAACGCCAGGGTGTTCGACCAGAGATCGGGACAATTCTCGTTGGGTTTGGTTCAAACAAAAGTGGTTTACACCAACAGCAAATCCGAAGCCGTCGTGGATCTGACATTCGGTCCTAATGCGAACCTTGGTAATTACGGAAATGCATTATTCAGCACCGCACTTGCTATTAAACAAGCTTACTTTACTTACAAATTCACAGACAAGTTCTCGATGACTGCCGGTCAGTTCGGAACCCACATTGGCTATGAGGTGATCGATGCCCCAGCCAACTTTAATTATTCTCTATCAAATCTTTTCAACAATGGACCTTTCTACCATGCTGGCTTGAAAGCAACTTATGCTTTCTCAGACAAAGCCTCTTTAATGGTGGGTGTTGTAAATAATGTGGATGCATTAGGGGATAACAACCGCGCAAAAGGAATTATAAGCCAGTTATATTTTAAACCTGTTGATAACTGGAACGTTTATCTGAACTACATTGGCAGCAACGAGGCCAATACAGATAGCTTGGGACAACAACCCGAAGGTTTTTACCAGATGTTTGACCTTACCACCAGCTTTCAAATAACTGAAAAATTCCTGCTTGGCTTAAATGCCGCATATGGTAGCCAAAAAGGAGATTACCAGGGATTTGGCGGACCAGCTGATTCGGAATCATGGAGTGGAGTCGCCGTTTACGCAAACAGTGCGTTGACTGATAACTTTGGTATCGGTGCCCGTTATGAATATTTCAACAACGACAATGGTGTTCGTGGATTGCTAACCCGCGCAGGATTAGGGACAAAGGTTAACTCTGTTACATTGACTGGTAACATTACCCTGGCCGACGGACACATTCTGCTAAAACCTGAATTCCGTCTGGACGCTTATCCAAAGGTTTCAGGGGCTGGCGAAGAGCAACAATTTGAAGATTCTGATGGCAACTTCACCAAAAACAGCCAGACGACTTTCGGACTCGCATTTATTTACAAATTCTAATACGTTAACAAATACCTTCTTAATCTACATTAATAACCACATTTTACAACAATGAAAAAAGGTAAATTCATCCCACTGATTATCCTGTTGGTGATCAGCATCCTCGGTGCCTTCGTGCCCAATGTTCCGACACAAATTGTCACCGAAGGCGTAAATTCGGGCGACACAGCGTGGCTGCTTGTCTCTTCTGCGTTGGTACTGCTCATGACTCCGGGCCTTGCCTATTTTTACGGAGGAATGGTGAACAACAAAAATGTTATCTCCACAATGCTTCAGAGCTTTATCGCGATGGGTGTAATTAGTGTACTGTGGGTAGTTGTTGGTTTTAGTATTGCATTTGGTGAGGACATTGGTGGTTTCATCGGAAATCCAATGACCCACTTTATGTTTAAAGGCGTATTGGACGGACCAGTTTGGGGAACAATTCCTTTCGCTTTGTTCGCAATGTTCCAAATGAAGTTTGCCGTAATCACGCCTGCATTGGTAACCGGTTCAATGGCTGAGCGAGTAAATTTCCGTTCTTACGTTCTGTTCATTATCCTTTTCTGCATCTTCATCTACGCTCCGCTAGCGCATATGACCTGGCATGCAGATGGTATCCTTTTCAAAATGGGTGTACTTGACTTTGCTGGTGGAACTGTTGTTCACATGTCTGCTGGTTGGGCTGCACTTGCCGGCGCTCTTTACCTGAAAAGACGTAAGTCATTAATGGAAGATCACGTTTTGCCGCCTGCTAACATTCCTTTCGTTCTATTGGGAACAGGTTTACTTTGGTTCGGTTGGTTCGGATTTAACGCTGGTTCAGCTTTGACAGCCGGTCCTCTTGCAGTGTCTGCGTTCGCAACTACCAATACTGCCGCCGGTGCTGCCGGTCTTGCCTGGGTACTTTTCGATTCTGCAAAAGGTAAGAAAGTTTCTGCCCTTGGATTTTGTATTGGTGCGGTTGTCGGTTTGGTAGCGATTACACCAGCTGCTGGTTTTGTAACGGTTCCTGCCGCATTGTTTATCGGATCTGTTGCTGCCATTATTAGTAATTATGTGGCTCATTTGCGTACCCGTTCTACATTGGATGATACACTTGATGTGTTTCCTTGCCATGGTGTTGGTGGTATGGTTGGTATGTTGATGACAGGTATCTTCGCTACAAGCGGTGTGAACTCACTGGTTGTGGATCAGGGACTTGCGTTTGGTGAAACGACATTGTTCATCAACCACGTCATTGCGCTGGTTGGTGTATCTGTTTTCGCTTTCGCTGGTTCATTCCTGCTTCTGAAAGTTACTGACCTTATCCTGCCGCTTCGCGTTTCTGAATCAGATGAAGCTGCTGGTCTTGATATCAGCCAACATGATGAGTTCCTTGTTGAGGCATAGTTTACTCGACGTTATAAATGCAAAAAGCCTGGGATTTCCCGGGCTTTCTGCGTTTATAACGCACCGGCGCACCGGCAACATGACTACTTTGGATCTGGCCTAAGGCTTTACTTATCCTTCTGCCCTGCGGTCAACGGATTGAAATCCGTTGTTAGGATATCGTTCGAGCCTCCGGCTCTGTCCTGACGAACCCAAAACGCTCAGGTTGACGGCTATGGTGTTGAAAGCACTTCTTCGAGTTCTGTAACCTCCATGAATCCTGATCCGTTCAAATGATCATAACGGATTTCCTTCGTCTCATTGATCAGCATCGGATCATACTTCACAGCTACGCGAATGTAGTTCTCTGTAAAACCAAGCATTTGACCTTCCTGAACTTCGTCTTCAAAAAGTACCGTCGCCGTTTTCCCGATTTGTTGTTCGTAAAAAAACCTTTTCTTTTTTTCAGAGAGAATGTGCAACATTTTTGACCGGTCGGCCCGGACACTTTTAGGAACGATCGGCCGTATTTCCAAGGCTGTTGTATTTTCTCGTTCGGAATAAGTAAATACGTGCATATAGGAAATGCCGAGATCATTCAGAAACCGGTAGCTTTCCTCAAATAATTCCTGTGTCTCTCCCGGATGTCCTACGATAACGTCCACACCGATGCAGCAATCAGGCATAAGGGTTTTAATTCTGGCGACCCTTTCCGTATATAATTCTCTTTTGTAACGCCGCTTCATCAATCCCAACACCTTATTTGAACCGGATTGCAACGGAATGTGAAAATGCGGTGCAAAACGTTTTGATTGCGCAACAAATGTGATGATTTCGTCGGTTAGCAAGTTGGGCTCGATGGACGATATCCTGAACCTGACAATTCCTTCAACATCGGCCAGAGCTTTGATAAGATCCAGAAATGTTTCTTTACGTTCACCATTCTGCAAGCCAAAATCGCCGATATTAACTCCTGTAAGCACAATTTCTTTTACATCGCGAGCAGCTATTTCATACGCTGCTCTCACAATATTTTCAATGGTATCCGATCTGCTTTTGCCTCTTGCCAATGGAATGGTACAATATGCGCAGGGATAATCGCAGCCATCCTGTACTTTTAGAAAAGTACGGGTGCGGTCATTCAAAGAGTAAGAAGTATGGTATTCAATTGCCTGGTCGATGTGGGAAGCGATAATCTGTGCAGGTTGCCCGACCGGTTTTTTTTCAAAAGTGTCAATCAATTCCACAAGCCGGAACTTCTCAGCTGCTCCTAAAACAGCATCCACGCCCGGTATTTCAGAAATTTCTTTGGGTTTTAATTGCGCATAACAGCCAATGATTGCAACATAACCGTCCGGATTTATCTTTTGCGCTTCGCGAACGATTTTACGGCATTTCTTATCTGCATTCTCGGTAACCGAGCAGGTATTAATGATAAAAATATCCGGATTTTCATTGAATTCAACCCTGGAATGGCCTTTCTGCTCAAACATCCGGGCGATCGAGGAACTTTCGGAATAATTGAGTTTACAGCCTAATGTGTAGAATGCGACTTTTTTCATTATTTTCAATTATGCTGCAAAATTACACCTTTTGCGGTCAACGTCTTAAATAATCTGTAAAGGATGCCTGTAAAAAGGCTTTTCCCAGCTTCTCGTCCGCATTGTCCAATTTGCCGCCCTTCTCCGTAATGTTGCCGCCAATGTTATCACGCACTAGGAATCCGCCGGGTTTGATCCAGCCTAATCCATTGTTAAAAACAAAATAGGCAAATGGATTGCGGTCCTTTTTGAAAATATCATTGCTCCATTGGAATTGACCCGATGGCAAATGCAGCTGGTTAAGCAACGTGGCCGGCAGGTCGGTTTGTGAGCAAAGCGAGTCAATTTTCATCTTTTTATTGGCAATAGCCCCGCCCAGCCAAAGCATTGGAATGTGAAATTCAGCCGGTTTGGATCGGTCGGTTTCTGGCAACGGGTGCCCGTGATCCGCAATGATGATCACAAGTGTATTTGACCACCAAGGTTTCTTTTTTGCTTTTGCAATAAAATCACCAATCGAGGCATCTGTATAATGATGGGCATTCAAAAACAAATGTTCAGGGTCACTGCCAGGGATCGCAGTTTTTACGGGCACTTCAAATGGTTCATGACTGCTCAATGTAAATAGCGTTGTGAAAAAAGGCTCTTTCTGTGCATCCAGGTCATTTAGTAATTTATTCAAAACAATATGATCGTGTGCGCCCCATTTGGAATTCATGTCTTTTTTCTCAAAATCATTTTTATCAATAATGTTGTCAAAACCTTGCTGCAGGAAATACGATTTCATATTGGCGAATTCAGTTTCTCCTCCATAATAGAATGAGGTATACCAGCCATTTTTATGAAATTCTTTTGGCAATGAGGGTAAGGACATTGTTTTCTTCGGAATTTTAATGATTGAGTTGGTAGGCTGTGCCGGGTAGCCGCTCAATATCGCCACCATTCCTTTGTCGCTGCGGTTGCCACTCGCATATAAGTTGGTGAAGAGCATCCCATCTTTCGAAAGCTTGTCAAATTGTGGGGTAACGCCTTTCACGCCGTTTAAATGCCCAACAACTTTCGCCGTAAAGCTTTCCCAAATGATCACAACCACATTCAAACGCTTGGTCGTGTCCAAAACCTGGATAGTCTCTCCGCCTTTTTGATAAAGTGGGGAAATCATTGTATTCAGGTCATTTTCGGGGAAATACGAAAAAGGGTTGTTCTTTGAATAGGTCGCATTTAAAAGCGAGCTCATGTAATTCCATGGCACATTCACGGCGGCATAATTCGCAAAGCTTTTGTCACTGAAAAAAACCGCACTCTCGTTCATCGGGGCCAGTTGCAAACCACCGCGAATTGGAATGATGAGGCTGCCCGTCAGAACCAAAAAAACAGGAATGGTGAAGAGATAACCCGACTTTTTGAAAGCACCTACGACCCGTTTGATCAGGGCTGCAAATATCCTGTCGATCATAAAGCACAGGCTAGCGAAAAGTACCAAAAGTGCGAATACCGGTGCAGCCGCCATGGAAGCCCAGGCCTCGACGGGTGTTTCCAGATAATGTAACGAAGTACCGTCAATCCGAAAACCCCATGCCCTGAACAATTCCAGATCCGTGACCACAAGTAATGTGATCAGGAAAACAATGATAAAGCTAAATATCCTCAACGCTTTCCGGTACCATTCCCATTTTTTTGTGGTGAAAATGAGCAATAAAGTAGGTATAACCAGAATGTAGGCTGCAAAGGAAATGTCCATTTGCAATCCATGCCGGGCACTTTGGAACCACAGCAACGGTGGAAGTTCAAATGTCCTTTTGTAATGGTAAGCCAGAAATAATATCCGGAAAAGCTGGAAAAGCACGACCCAGCTTATGCCGTAAAGGGCAACGAATTCTAATCTTTTACGCATTGGTGTCTGTCGGGAATCTGCAAAGTTCCGAAAAATGCGCTTACCTATGTTTAATGGCGTAACTTATAATGAAAATGTAGGGCAGAATAGTTGTAGCTATCCTTAAATAAATAATTTTGGGGAGAATTAATATAACTCAATAAATAAATGACATTTCGTTCCAAGGCTTTTGAGATTGCCCAAGGCCGCGTTGCCCCCATATTAACCCCTCCAACTGAGAAAGTAGCAGACCTTTACGGAAGTAATACTTTCAGTGACGACGTAATGAAAACCCTTTTGTCCGCGGAGGCCTATGGCAAGATTTCAAATGCAATACGATCAGGTTCTACCATAGATAGGGAAGTGGCGGATGAAGTTTCCGCCGCCATGAAATCCTGGGCGATTTCGAAGGGCGCGACGCATTATACCCATTGGTTCCAGCCGCTTACAGGAACCACCGCCGAAAAACATGATTCATTTTTCGATCTGACCATTGACGGAAAGGCCGTTGAAAAATTCAAAGGGAGTGCGCTTGTTCAACAGGAGCCAGATGCTTCTTCTTTTCCAAGCGGGGGTTTGCGGGCCACATTTGAAGCACGAGGTTACACCGGTTGGGATCCCAGTTCACCTGCTTTTTTGATGGATAATGGCGCAGGAGGGAAGACCTTGTGCATTCCTTCCGTTTTTATTTCCTACACCGGCGAAGCATTGGATTATAAAGCGCCGCTGCTCCGATCGCTCGTCATGCTCGATAAGGCGGCGACTGGCGTATGCCAGTTTTTTAACCGTGATGTGGATAAGGTAACACCGACATTGGGAATTGAACAGGAATATTTTTTGGTCGACAAAGCGCTTTATTATGCCAGGCCGGATCTCCTGATGGCTGGCAGAACGGTTTTCGGACACAGCCCGGCGCGTGGGCAGCAATTGGATGACCATTATTTTGGCTCCATATCTCCGAGAGTCAATGCATTTATGGTGGATTTTGAGTTTGAAGCATTGAAATTGGGAATTCCGGTGAGGACACGACATAACGAAGTCGCGCCAGGGCAATTTGAATGCGCACCTACCTTTGAGGAAGTCAACCTGGCCATTGATCACAATGCATTACTTATGGATCTGATGCGGAAGACTGGTGATAAGCACAATTTTCAGGTATTGTTTCATGAAAAGCCATTTGCGGGGATTAATGGAAGTGGTAAGCATAATAACTGGTCACTTTCCACTGATACCGGAATTAACCTGCTCGCCCCAACCTCGAAACCGAAAGAAAATTTAAGGTTTCTTACCTTTTTATTGAATGTGGTAAAAGCCGTGCATGATCATGCGGATCTTCTGCGTGCGTCCATTTCATCAGCAGGAAATGAACACAGGCTCGGGGCCAATGAAGCACCACCATCTATTGTTTCAGTATTTTTGGGTAACGAGCTTACTACCATGCTGGAAGACTTGGTTAATAAAGGTGAGATAACCCTCGAAAAGGGAGAAAATTTTTATTATAAGCTGGGGTTGACCCGCATCCCGAATCTTCAAAGGGACAATACGGACCGCAACAGGACCTCGCCTTTTTGTTTTACGGGAAATAAATTTGAATACCGTGCGGTGGGAAGTTCACAGAACAGTGCTTCGCCTATGATCGTTTTGAATACGATTGTGGCTAACCAGCTTTTTGATTTTAAAAGAGAAATGGATGAACGGATGGCAGGTGGGGAGGAGAAAAAGGTGGCGACGGTCGAGATCCTGAAAAGATATTTTACTGAATCGAAAAACATCTTATTCGAAGGGAATGGTTATTCCGAGGAATGGATCGAAATGGCTCAAAAAAGGGGATTGAGTAACATAAGCAATACTTATGATGCATTGTATGCCTACAAAACCGCAAAAACAATTTCAGTATTTGAAAGGATTGGCGTACTTACTTCCAGAGAGTTGCACGCCAGATACGAAATTGAATTAGAGAATTACGTAAAAAGGTTACAGATCGAATCTCGGGTAATTGGCGATCTGGCCCTGAACCACATTGTGTCCACGGTCGTGAAATATCAATTCAAACTCGCGCAGACGGCCAGGTCATTGACAGATTTAGAAATGCTGGAAGAGGCGGAACCGATAAAGGAAATTATCCGGGATATTTCTTCACACGTAGTGGTGATCAAAAAATTGGTGCATGAAATGACCGAGCACCGAAAGACTGCGAACAACATTGAAGACCTTTTTGAACGGGCAAAATATTACGGTTCAGAGGTAAAAGGTTTCTTTGAAGAGATCCGATATCACGTGGATAAATTGGAGTTATTAATTGATGATGAGGACTGGCCTTTGGCAAAATACCGCGAAATGCTATTTTTGGAATAATTTTTTAGAAACCAAGGCAAAAAACTCAAAATTATGAATCCGGGATTCGATCCAGAAGAAATTGCTCAGCTGAGAAAGGAATGCAAAGCGGAAAGTGCAAACTTTATTTATGTAGACGACGAATTTGAAGATGAGGGTGAAAATAACGAGCACGCGCATGTTCAGTTCATAGGAGTTTACAAAAATGCAGAGGTGATTTATGACGCATTGATCTATACGCTTCGCCTGCACCATTCTACATTGGTATATGATGAGGCGTTGGAGCGGTTGAAAAAAGAAATGCCGCACTATGTATCTCAGGATGAGCGTCCCGATGATTATAAAATCAGCGCCGAGGACGAAGAAGACGCCGAAATGCTTCTGACGGAGTTCATTGAGGAAATTGAAGAAAACGAAGAAATCACTGTTCGCGAGCACGTGGACATCGATGATAAATTTGAATATGGCGTCGGTCTGGAAGTGGGGTTGAACAAAACTGAAATTACCGACAAGGTAATCGATGAATTCATTGCCGTGTTCAATGCTGACAGGGTTCAGCTGGATCCTACAATGTATTCGTTTACCGGCAGCGAGGAAGAAGATTGATTGAAATGATATAAAACGAAAAAACCACCATCCGGTGGTTTTTTCGTTGAAAAGCTTTTGAAAAAATTACAAAACTGCTGATTTTACAGTTTTGATAATGCGGGCAGCCACTTTGTAGGGATCAGCAGCCGAGTTCGGACGACGGTCTTCCAGATATCCGCTCCATCCTTTTGCAGGAACGATTACGGGTATACGAATGGAAGCTCCGCGGTCTGAAACGCCGTAGCTGAAATCGTGGATACTTGCAGTTTCATGTTTTCCAGTTAAACGAAGGTGGTTATCCGCTCCGTAAACCTCGATATGTTCTTTTACTACCGGACGGAAAGCTTCGCATATTTTGTCGAATGTTGCTTTGCTGCCTGCTGTTCTCAAAGTTGTATTTGAGAAGTTAGCGTGCATACCGCTACCATTCCAGTCAAGTGCTCCAAGTGGTTTTGGATGCCAGTTGATCGAAACACCATATTTTTCACCAATTCTTTCAAGGAGATAACGTGCAAGCCAGATCTGGTCACCAGCTTCCTGCGCACCTTTCGCGAAGATCTGGAATTCCCACTGACCAGCCGCTACTTCGGCATTGATACCTTCCACATTCAATCCGGCTTCAAGACATGCATCCAAATGCTCCTCAATGATGTCACGACCGTATGCATTGGCTGCTCCGACCGAGCAGTAATATGGCCCTTGTGGGCCTGGGTAACCATTTGCAGGAAAGCCCAATGGTTTGTTGGTTTCAATATCCCAAAGGAAATATTCTTGCTCAAATCCGAACCAGAAATCGTTGTCACCGTCTTCAATTGTTGCACGGCCGTTTGATTCGTGTGGAGTCCCGTCAGCATTGAGTACCTCGCACATCACCAGGTAACCATTTTTGCGCTGTGGATCAGTAATGATGTAAATGGGTTTTAATAAACAGTCAGAAGAACCGCCAGGCGCCTGCTCGGTAGATGAACCATCAAACGACCACATTCCGCAATCTTCAAGTTTTCCACTAAAATCGCTTTCAATTTTGGTTTTGCTGCGTAAACTTTGGGTCGGCTTGTAGCCATCCAACCAAATATATTCCAGCTTGGATTTTGACATAATAAAACTTAGATAAAGTGGTGACGAATAAATATAACGGCACAATATTAATGTAAAAATGTATTTCCCAAAAATAAAACATAAGAAAAATTAGGCTTATGCAGAATATTATTGCGTGCGTGGTAGTATTGTCAGTAAAAAATGCATTTTTCTCATAACACTGCTCACTAATATAACCCATCTATTTCCTGTTTTTTTAGGTAAAAGCAATTAAACTGGATCCGAAATATTGTTATGATAGTATTAAATAGCATTAAGGTTCAATTCTTGGGCGGTTTAGCCATATGAAATATATGCTGTCTGGGTAGTGTCTGAATTTTGAATTTATTGCAGATAATTTCTATATTTTTGAAAGGGCAATCCGCCTTGTTAAACTAATTTTTGAGAGCCAATGCATTTGTTTTATCAGCCGGAAGAAAACCTTTTTGAACTGGATGAGGAAGAAGCAAAACATACTACTAAGGTGCTCAGGCTTGGCTCGGGCGACATGATTCATGTCACAGATGGAAAGGGGTTTTTGAAAAAATGTGTGCTTAATATTCAGGGCAGGAAAGTTGGCTATGAAGTATTGGAAACAATATTTGTAGCGAGGAGGGATTTTGAAATTGCCATCGCTGTGGCACCGACCAGAAAGGCGGAACGCAATGAATGGATGGTTGAAAAAATGACCGAAATAGGAGTGGAACGTATCGATTTTCTTATTACTGAACATACAAATCCTGAGACAGTAAATCGGGTAGTCAACACAACCCGGCTCAATCGCATTGCAGCGAGCGCAATGAAACAATCACAACAATATTATAAACCGGAAATTACAGTAAATAATAAATTCGATTCGTTCATAAGGAATGCGTCCGAAGAGACAAAATTGATAGCTTATGTTCCGGGGCAGAACAAAGTGGAACACGTTTTTAGTAAGGTTAAGAAAAATAAGCGTACCTTATTATTGATAGGCCCCGAAGGTGATTTTAGCGAACGTGAAATAATGCTTGCCATGGAACAGGGCTTTTCGACGGTGTCATTGGGACCAACACGTCTTCGTACGGAAACAGCCGCAGTAGCAGGCTGCCATGCAATTAATTTGGCGCAAGCCCTGTAATAAAAATATATCTATGATGCCCCGATCCATTTTCATTTTCAAAGTTTTATTGCTTCTTGGTTTTTTGAGTCTTGCTGACAGGGCTTTTGCGCAATCGTCGCTGAAAATTGCCAAACTCAAATACGGCGGTGGCGGAGATTGGTATGCCAACAAAACTTCATTGCCTAATCTCATCAAGTTCTGCAACACGGAACTGAAAATGAACATTAACCCTGCCGAAGACGTGGTGGAAGTAGGCAGCCCGGATATTTTTACCTATCCATTTGTCCATATGACCGGGCATGGTAATGTCGTTTTCACGGATGCTGAGGCGCAAAACCTAAGAAATTATCTGCTGTCAGGAGGGTTTTTACACGTGGATGATAACTATGGTCTTGATCAATTTATAAGAAGGGAAATGAAGAAAGTTTTTCCAGAACTTTCATTCGTCGAACTGCCGTATGACCATCAGATTTATCGGGTGAAATACATTTTTCCGGAAGGTCTTCCAAAGGTGCATGAGCACGACGGCAAGCAACCGCAGGGATTTGGATTGATCTGGCAAGGCCGCCTGGTTTGCTATTACAGTTATGAAACGGACCTGGGAAATGGATGGGAAGACCAGAGTGTGTATAATGATCCGGAAGAGATGCGGAGGAAGGCTTTGCAAATGGGGGCAAATCTGCTGAGTTACGCTTTTATGATTCAGTGATCGGCATTCTGGCATGCTATTTTAAGGGCTCCACCGAACAAATATATTCCAAAATCACATTTCAAATTTCGGTTTTGTGAGCATCGCGGCTTACTTTTGTGCAAAGTTGTTTTTTTAATTTTACTTCGTTCCATGTATATTGTTCTGATTGTATTTGTAATACATTGGTATTTATCCTTATTCTGCCAAACCTTTTTTCTGCACCGCTATTCTGCTCATAAGATGTTCATAATGAGCAAGCCATGGGAACGTTTCTTTTATTTGCTGACCTATCTTTCTCAGGGTTCTTCCTATTTAAGTCCAAGAGCCTACGCCATTCTTCACCGGATGCACCATGCATTCAGTGATACCGAGAGAGATCCACATTCTCCGCATCATACAAAAAACGTTTTCACGATGATGTGGGAAACTAAAAATATTTACAATGCAGTGCTGAGCCGTAAGCGGGCAATAGAAACCCGTTTTGAAAGAAATTATCCGGAATGGAATTTCATGGAGAAACTGGGTGATTCATGGATGTCGCGGGTTGGCTGGGGTGTACTATACATTGCCTTTTATGTGCTTGCATATGTATACCTGGATATGCATTGGATTTTCTTCTTCCTGTTACCAATTCACCTGCTAATGGGCCCCATCCACGGTGCAATCGTCAACTGGAGTGGTCACAAATACGGCTATCAGAACTTTGATAACGCCGATGAATCCAAGAACTCATTGATATTCGATTTCTTAATGATGGGAGAGCTTTTCCAAAACAACCATCATAAAAAGCCCAATTCAATCAATTTCGGCTCAAAATGGTTTGAGGTTGATCCGACTTATCCGGTGATCAAGCTCCTTAATAAGCTGAAGATTATTGAGATTCGGAAGAAGGTCTAGTGAAGCGCAAGCCATGTAAATGAGAGCCCTTCGACTGCGCTCAGGGTGACAATCGCCTTGTCACCCTGAGCGCAGTCGAAGGGCTCTCACACTGGAGGTGGTGCTCCCACAAAAAAACTTTGGCAGACGTGAAGAACGCCTGCCAAGTTTGCTTATTAACACCACAAAAAATGAAATCTTTGAAAGGCCGCAGACGAGATTCTGTTGCGACAATACAAATAAATCACGTAATCCTTAAAATGGCGTTAATTACGAGTTAGAATTTCCTTAGAGTCTTGAAAAACTAATCTGAAACGTCGTGCCCTTTGGTTCATTGGAACGGATCGTTATCGTTCCATTGTGAAGTTTGACAATCCTTTCTACCAACGAAAGTCCAATCCCGTAACCTTTGATATTGGCTGTATTATCGCTTCTGAAAAATGGCTGGAACACCAAGCTCTGGTCTTCTTTTGGAATACCCTTTCCATTATCAGAAAATGCTAGGCTAACCTGACCTCTTGTGGATTGGAGGCTGATATTTACCAAATGGTCGTCGGAAAATTTACAAGCGTTGTCCATCAGGTTCAGAAAAGCGGTTTTAAGTAGGGTTGAATTTCCTGCCAGTTCCAGCCAGGTATCATCCTCTGGTAATTCGTCAAAATTGAGAATAATGTTATAATACGGATTTGCTTCGGCGAGATTAACACGACAATCCAGGAGCAACTCGTCAACTCTGATGGTTTCTGTCAGCAGGTCGCGCTGGTCTTCACTTACTTTTGCCAATTCTAATAGTGTATTGGATAATTGCGCAAGCTCCTGAATATCTTCCAGCACCGACTGAATAGTCACCTGATATTCGCTCGGATTTCTTTCTTTGAGCATACTAACTTCCAATTGCGAACGGATTTTGGTCAGGGGATTTTTGAGTTCGTGTGAAACATTGGCCACAAAAATCTTCTGCATTTGAAACGCCGTTTCAATGCGGTCCAGCAAGTTATTAAAAGTTGTAGCGAGCCGGCCGATCTCGTCTTTTTGATTGGGTACGGCCAGTCGCGTGTCCAGTTTTTGGGGCAGAATCCCTTCTACTTCATTCATAACCTTGGAAATAGGCCTCAATGCACGTTTGGAAAATATCCAGCCCACCAAAGCGACAATGATGGTGACAATGAAAAATAGAACAGTGAGGAGGGTACTAAGATTGGAGAGGTTAGCCTGACCATACAAATCTTTGGCACCTAACATAACCACCGCGCGGTTGAACGGATATTTATAATACAGTCCAACTACCTTATAATCACCATCCTTGTATCGTATTTGGCCCGATTTTCGAATCTCATCCAGCCAATAATTCGAAACATGCAGCGCCTTGATTTGCGGAGTGGTGGTATTGCTGTAAATCAGACGGTTCTTTTCATCGAAAATGAAAATATTTTCATCGTAGATCAGATCGCGATTGGTTTCGTCGAGTGCTTTGAGTACTTCCGAGTTGATCAGAGGTACCTGCACTTTGAGGAGCAATTCAGCCTGGGATTTTGCTTTTGAACGCAGCCGATCGTAGAAATCTTCGGTCACATTGGAATAGGAAAAAAAGTAGATCGCCAAAAAAGTGATCAAAAGAATACCGCTTACCAGCAAGGAAAACTGAACCGTAAGTCGGGTGCGGATTTGCATATCTTATTCTACTTTAAGCACATAGCCCATTCCGAACAATGTATGGATCAATTTGACGGGATAATCTTTGTCAATTTTTTTACGTAAATAATTTACATAAACTTCTATTACATTGGTACCGGTATCAAAACCTATATCCCAGACCTGTTCTGCAATTTCAACCTTCGAAATGACACGGCCTTGATTCCGAATAAGGTATAACAGCAAATTGAATTCGCGCGCGGTAAGGTTGATCTTGTTACCGGACCGATGTACCGTTTTAGCGTCCAGCGAAATTTCCAGATCAGCAAAGCGCAACACCTGGGCAGTATGGGAAACGGTAGCACCTCTTTTCGTCAATGCGCGGACACGAGCCAGTAACTCCTTGAATTCAAATGGCTTAACCAGGTAATCGTCGGCTCCTGCATCCAGGCCAGTCACTTTATCGTCTGTTGTTCCCAGCGCCGTAAGCATTAGTATAGGAGTTTCATCACCCCATGTCCTTATTTCCCGACACAGTTCGATGCCATTGATGCCGGGAATGATAATGTCGCTGATGATAAGTTGATAAGTATTATTCTTGGCCAATTGTCTGCCGATGAGTCCGTCGTAAGCGATATCCACCTCATATCCATTCTCTTCCAAACCTTGTTTAATGGATTGCAAGGTTTTGGGCTCATCTTCAATCAGTAGTAGTTTCATGGGATTGGTAAGAAAAGGTCGGATACTTCTTTCCAACTGGAAACCCGTTTGAAAGTATTATCTTTTACATTATGCGGGGCGGTGAATAAGATGCCTTTGCCTTTGAATGCAGTAAGATTGCGAACGTGATCGTCTATAAGATAATCGGACCTGAGGATACTTTTATAGCCGCAGAAAACAATGTTGGTCCAGGGGATAAAGGGAAAATGCTTTTTCAGCCAATTAAATTTGTCATTGAATGAGGTCGGAAATTCCATGCAGGCCGTGGCAACATACAGTTCGTAATATTTAGACAATTTGTAAACGGTATCCTCAGCACCTTCTTTGACTTTTATGTCAGCAAAAAAACCAGTTGTATCAATAATTTTATTGAGTTTGGTGAGCTGTTTGGGATGCAGTAATTCTCTGAGCGCTTTGGAACGCAACTCCTTCTCATTCAATGTAGTATCAAAGTCATTCAGGACAATATTAATCAGCTTTTCGTGCGTGTCAGCCAGGACATCGTCCATGTCTAGGGTCAGTGTCAGCATCAAAAAATGGTTCTGTGAACGTCGAAATTTTCGAGATAATCATTTACCCGTTTCAGGAACATTCCACCCAGCGAACCGTCAACCACCCGGTGATCGTACGAATGCGAAATGAACATCATGCTGCGGATCCCAAGCAAATCGCCTTGCGCAGTTTCTATCACAGCCGGTTTCTTCTTGATTGCGCCAAAAGCCATGATAGCAACTTGTGGCTGGACGATAATGGGCGTACCCATTAAGTTAGCAAAAGCGCCTATATTGGAGACGGTGTACGTGCCGCCGGAAACATCGTCGGCTTTTAATTTATTTTCTCTTGCTCTTTTGGCCAGGTCATTTACTTTTTTTGCTAATCCGGCGAGATCATACTGATCGGCACGATGAATGACGGGAACGATTAGGTTACCGTCGGGCAGTGCCACCGCCATACCAATGTTAATGTCCTTCTTTTTGATAATCCTATCACCTTCCACCGAGATATTGATCATTGGATAATCTTTGATCGCCTTCACGACGGCTTCAATCAATATGGGCGTAAATGTGATGCTGTCGCCACTTTTCTTTCTGAATTCATTTTTAACATGTTCCCGCCAGTTCACAACCGGGGTCATATCAGTCTCGATAAAAGACGTGACGTGTGCCGAAATGTTTCGGGATTCAATCATCCGCTGTGCGATCATCTTGCGCATGCGGTCCATCTCAATGATCTCGTTGCTGCCGTTCAGGGAAGTCGTAACTTTCACCTCCGACGTTGTTTTGCGCTGATCGACGAAAGCAAGAATATCATTTTTGGTTACCCTATTATCTGACCCGGACCCGTGGATTTTCTCTAATTCGTTAGAGCTAATGTTTTCCTGACGGGCGATGCTGAGAACGAGCGGGGAATAAAAGGTACTGTTTCCATTTTGCTCAAAAACAGGCTCAGCTTTTTTTGTAACCACCTGCTGATAATCTTTTTCAAGCAAACTAGCCGTTTCTACCACTTCCAATACTTCTTCCTTTGGTTCTGGCGTAAAGACGGGCGTTTTGATGTAATCCTCATCTGCCACTTCGATCGTTGCGACCACGCTTCCAATTGCTACCACATCGTTTTCTTTAACCAGCCAATCCACAATTTTGCCAGTAAAGGGGCAGGGTACTTCTGTATCTACTTTATCTGTGGCAACCTCCATTACTGAATCATCGATGGACACCGGATCACCTGCTTTTTTCAGCAAATGAAGAACCGTGCATTCCATAATACTTTCGCCCATCGGAGGCATTACCATTTCTACTATTTTCATATCGACACTTTTCGCTGATAACAGGTAAATGCTCTATTACCTGAATGAATGGACTGTTCAGTTCTTTTCAGCTAGATTACTGCTTAGAATTGTTTTTCTCAAAAGGTTGAGGGCATATGAGGATGTTAGCTCAATGTTGATTTTCCTGTTGTTTCTCAATGTGAGCAATTGGGTAAATGTTTCGTCAGGCGTAGCACAAGCGATCCATACTGTCCCAACAGGCTTTTCTGCTGTGCCACCATCGGGACCGGCAATGCCGGTAGTTGAGATGGCAAATGTTGTATTCAAAAGCCTTCTTACGCCTTCGGCCATTTCACGGGCAGTTTGCTCACTTACAGCTCCAAAGGCCTCCAATGTATCCCGGGAAACACCCAGTACATTCATTTTGACCTCATTACTATAACTAACAACAGATCCCTCGTAATACTTTGAAGAACCTGGGACACCCGTGATTTGGTTAGCAACAAAGCCACCTGTACAACTTTCTGCAGTCCCAACTGTGGCCTGGCTGTTTACCAGTAACGTTCCGATCACTGTCTCCAGTTCATCGGCGTCAAAGCCAAAAACGTGCTCACCAATGATTGGAAGGACCAGCGAAACCTGCTCCTGCAATTGTTCATCGAGTAAAGCCTGATCTGTTCCCGTTCCGGTCAGGCGAAGCCTTACCTGCCCAAAATGAGGAAGATATGCCAGTTTAATGTGAGCTGGAAGCGCATCTTCCCATGGAGCAATTTTCTCGGCCAGGAAAGATTCGCCTATGCCAATCGTACGAATGGATTTATGTTGGATGATTTGTGTAGAAAAACGATTTTTTAGCCTCGGAAGAATTTCAAATTCCATCAGGCTTTTCATTTCATAGGGAACTCCCGGTAGAGAAACATAAATCACATCGTCTTTTTCAAACCACATACCCGGCGCGGTACCCCACAGATTAGGAATGTAGGTGCAATTCTTTGGAAGTGCGGCTTGCTGAATATTAAGTTCGGTCATAACCCGACCGCGTTTTGCGAAGAATTCGGTGATGAGCGCCAATGCTTCCTGGTTGATTTCCAGCTCCGTACCGAAATATTTACAAAATGTGTGCTTGGTAATATCATCCCTTGTTGGCCCGAGACCGCCCGTCACAATGACCACATTCGCACGCTGGCTCGCTTCTTTAAAGGCGTTCAGGATATCTTGTTTATTGTCACCAACAGATGTTTTCCTGACCGGCCTGATGCCAATGTCAGTCAATTGAGTTCCAATCCATTGTGTGTTGGTGTCTGTAATCTGACCGAAAAGAATCTCGTCACCGATGGTTAAAACTTCTGCCGTGGGGGAAGAAATGGTCATGTGGAAAGAGGTTAAGGAAGACCGTTATTTTCCCAAAAATAAGTAAAATTAATCGTTATTGAGTACGTTTGAAGCATAGTCAATTAATTACAAAACCAATTGCAATGAAACAGAAAATCTTAGCAATCATCCTATTTTTGACCGTTTACGGCACTGCTGCAACGGCTCAAATCAATTTAGGAAAAGTACTGGATAAGGTCAGTGGGAAGAATGATACAGGGCTTGGCGAGAGCGAAATTGTTCAGGGATTGAAAGAGGCTTTAAACATCGGGATAAGCAACGGTTCCGCGGAAGCTTCAAAGGTAGATGGCTTTTTTAAAAATGAATTAATCAAGATTGCGGTTCCGCCTGAGGCACAAAAAGTTGCCGAGACATTGCGGAGAATGGGACTTGGAGCGGAAGTGGATAGGTTTACTCTGTCATTAAACCGAGCAGCGGAAGATGCGGCTAAAAAATCAAAGCCAATCTTTGTCAAGGCCATCACTTCGATGACGGTGCCTGATGCGTTAGGTATCCTAAAAGGCCAGGATGATGCGGCCACGCAGTATTTAAAGAAGACAACAAATGAGGACTTGTTTAAAACTTTTTTCCCGGTTGTGGATAGCACTTTGAACCTGAACAAGGCCACGGAATACTATAAAGACCTTGTCAGCACCTACAATCAGTTACCGCTGGGTAAAAAGGTAAATCCTAATTTGAAAGAATATGCGACACAAAAAACCATTGACGGACTGTATACTTTGATTGCGCAGGAAGAGAAAAAAATCCGCGAGGATCCTGTTGCAAGGGTAAATGATCTGCTTAAAAAGGTGTTTAGCAAATCAGGAAATTAGGACATAAAAGTATCCGGTAACCTCGATTGCTTATTTTTGTGAAAATTTTAAACCTTCTATGAAAAAATCAGAAATACATTTCACTGTTGAGCTTGACGATAAAAACATACCGGAAAAGATATTTTGGGAAGCTACCGACAATCCGAATGAAGGAATTAATGATACACGTGCAATTGCAATAGCAGTTTGGGACCATTATCACCGGGGAACATTGAAAATTGACCTTTGGACAAAGGATATGGAAGTTTTCGAAATGAAGCGGTTTTACATTGAATTAATGAGCGGTATTGCAGATACTTTACTTACCGCTACCAACGACAGAAGCATGGCAGATTTGATAGAAGGCGTCTGCGAAACGCTTAGTAAGCGTTTGGATGAAGAGATGAAAGCGGCGAAGTAGTAGATTGTCACACTGTGCGACCTTGTCACACTGAGCGCAGTCGAAGTGCGGTACTTGCCAGCAGCGCACTTCGACTGCGCTCAGTGTGACAATAGGGCTGCCTGCTCTTTCTTCGGCAGACTTGCTACTACCAGGTCATAAGAATCTTTTACCCAACTAAATAGCGTTTCGCTAGGAATGTTACCAGTCACGTACACCGTGTTCCAATGCTTTTTATTCATATGATATCCGGGCTTTACGTCCGGATATTTTTCTCTTAGCTCTTCCGCTTTTTCAGGATCACATTTGGCGTTGAATTGGTCGGCCACTGTGTCCATCGGCGTTAACAAAAACACTTTGCCCATTACTTTGAATACCAGCGTATCGGGTCCGAAGGGAAGCTCTTCCTTCACGCCAGGCAGTTTCAGGCAGTAATCACGCAGGGTTTCGAGGTTCATCTTGTTAAGGCTCTGACAATCATCACAATTAGACAAATCAGGAACATGACGATGGAGATACGGTTGATCCCATGCATCATGCGAAGGTTAAAGGAATCGGGTGCATTGGGGTCTTTTTTCTTGAAGACCCGGATGAAGTAATAGAACACATCACCCAGTTGGAAGTATTTTTTCATGTTATTTCGATTAAATCGCCACTAATCACATTCTCAAACTAATATTTCACGCTCATTAGGTTCAAACCATCTGCCGTCTTCGCGGATTAGCTCAATCAGTTCTTCCACCGCCCTGGCGGCAGTAACGGACCTTTTGATCACTTCCTGCCCGCGGTATAAAGCAATTTTATCCTTTCCCATACCCACATATCCGTAATCCGCATCGGCCATTTCACCCGGACCATTTACGATACACCCCATGATGCCAATTTTTACACCTTTCAAATGCTCAGTATGCTTGCGGATCATTGCGGTAGTTTCCTGCAAATCGAATAATGTGCGGCCGCAGGAAGGGCAGGAGATATACTCTGTCTTGGACATCCTAGTCCTCGCAGCCTGCAAAATGCCAAATGCGATTGAATTGTATGCAGCAGCCGATTTTATTCGTTCGCTCTTTTCAGCGTTTTCGGTGAAAATCGGGGACAACAATGTACCGTCGCCAAATCCATCGACCAATAACCCACCAATATCCGTTGCAGAATACAAGGTAAGCTTATTGCCCAGATTGGTTGAATATGCTCGGCAAATAATAACCGGTACTTTAATTTTCAATTTCGTCAACGTATAAAAAAACCTTCGCAGCTCGGGCATTGCGTGTGCATTGGTAGTTTGCGCGATGAGCACGACGTTATTATTGTCGCTTACTTTCTCTAAAAAATCTTGGTCAAAAGAGTGGATGTCTCCTTCGATAAAATTTAACTGATTGGAAACGTTAACTGCTTCATTCCAGGCATTTATTGACCATAAAGGAAATTTGTTATTTCGATCTGCGTGAATGTTCCATTGTTCGTAATCAAGAATTTCTTTCAGGCCATTTGGTAGCATGAATGGAGCCGGGTTTTTGCCGGTATATATATAATCCGCTCCCTGGTCATTCATTGCCCACTTATCCGGGACAGGTAAAAAGAAATGTCCGATGCTTTTTAAATCATCAAGGCTCTGAATCTCAATTTTAGAATAATCCGCAATAACCCTCGGCACATTCAAATGCCCAATATTATACACGTCTCTCGTATCCCGCCGGACATATTGAAAAGGATTGATCGGACATTGATCAACAGGTTCAATAAAGTCATGCGGTAAGCGGCTGGTATAACGTTCAATGAGATCGCGGGCAACGGGCGCTTCTTTTTCCGGCGCTTCGGTTAGCGAAACGCGGACGGTATCCCCAATTCCATCTTCCAGTAAAGTACCAATCCCGACAGCAGATTTAATCCGGCCATCTTCCGCCTCACCAGCCTCGGTAACCCCCAAATGCAAGGGGTATGGTTTCAAACCCTCCTGATCCAGCCGCTGAACGAGTAATCGATAGGCTTCCACCATGACCTGCGTGTTGCTGGATTTCATGGAAAGCGCAATATTGTAATAGTTGAATTCTTCACAAATTCGTAAAAACTCTAATGCGGATTCCACCATTCCCAGCGGTGTATCCCCATAACGGCTCAGGATCCTGTCGGAAAGAGAACCGTGATTGGTACCGATGCGCATGGCAGTACCATATTCTTTACAGATTCTGACCAGCGGAATAAATTTCTCCCTGATTCTTTCCAGTTCGGCGGCGTAGGAAGCGTCCGTATAATCGATGATCTCAAAGCGTTTGCGATCGGCATAATTGCCCGGATTTATACGGACTTTTTCAACAATGCGGGCGGCGAGTTCCGCCGCATTGGGTGTAAAATGAATATCTGCAATCAGCGGCACATAAATGCCGAGCTTATGCAGTCCATTTCTAATATTTTCGAGGTTTTGAGCTTCCTTTACGCTTGGTGCAGTAATACGAACATACTCGCAGCCAGAGTCCACCATCCTGATTACTTCATCAATCGAACCTTGCGTATCCATTGTATCCACGGTCGTCATGGATTGAACGCGGATAGGGTAGGCGGAGCCCATTGGAATATCCCCGATGTTGATGGTAATGGTTTCGCGCCGCTTATATGCTGTCAGCGATGGACAGTAAAGATTGGTTTTTTGTTCTGAAGCTGTAATCACTGTCATGGATTGTATTGGCTACAATGTATGCCACAAAGGTCTTAAAACAAAAACACAATCGGAATTACAATCGTGCATTTAATGACTAAGCTTCAGCGCGTGTTCCAGAATCGACTGTAATGATGTAACTTTTTCCACCTTCTTTTTCAATGGCCTCAGCCACTTCTTCGGTACGGGCAGGCGCATATACGAACATGCATCCGCCCCCGCCGGACCCATTGATTTTTCCGCCCAAAGCACCGGCATTCAATGCCGCATTCATCATTCTTTCGATTTTGGGGGTTGAGGTGCGTTTGTGGTCGCGTAGATTTTTGTAATGTTTATATAAAAGGTCGCCGAAAATTTCATCAAACAGCTCATTGACAGGCTCATTGTCATTTTCAGATAATAGCTCTTTGCCTTGAAGCAGGATGTCACGGTCTTCAATGTTGGCACACAAAAGGCTTAGCTCATCTTCTGTCAGCTGGCTTTTATAGTCAGGTGTTTGTTCAAAAGGTGTGGTGAAAATGGAGAATGAAGGATCGTAGGAAGTTACTTTCCTGATCACATCTTCCATCCCATAACGACAACGGGCCAAAATGCCTAATGTATCTTTTGGCTCCAATGAATCGCCGAGCACGAACGTTCCGAGTTGTGGCCTGAGCGTTTCCACATGAATGATGGGCGTGGATTCAAGGTAAATCACATTACCAATTGCCGTGGAATAGTGATCCATCATACCGCCTGGTTCGCCAAATTCGAGCACTTCGGCAGCATTGGCAATTTCTCCCAATTCCTTTTGAGAGAAATTCATTGGGTTATCACTCATTTTATCCAAAAAATGAGCCCACGAAACAATCAATGCGGAAGAGCTGGAAGTACCGGAGTTGATGGGAATGTTCCCGTGAATGACACATTCAAAACCTTTGGAAAATAGCAGGCCTTTCCTCTTTAAGATATTGATCGTGCTGCGGAAATAGTCCCGCTGCACCACATACGGAAAAGTATCTCTTAATGAAAACGCTTCTTTTAAACCTAGATCCGGGAGATGCAGGATCACTTTGTCATCATTGCGATAATTTCCCTCAATGCTAATTCTTCGCGAAATAGCAGCTGCGATGACGGGTAATCCAAGATAATCCTGATGTTCACCAAACAAACAAATGCGACCGGGAGTTGAAATCGTCATGAACTACCAGCTTTTCTTTTTGTGGCCAACAAGCCCGAAGTAGAGAATAAAAATGTACAGGGGGATCATGATCCAATAGGCTTTTTGGGTACTTCCAATGGAATCTGCAATGCCGCCATATAGAAGCGGAACGATAGCACCTCCGGAGATACCCATTACAAGAAGTGCAGAACCTATTTTGGTAAATTTCCCCAATCCGCTTAATGCCAACGGCCATAATGCAGGCCAGATCACCGCATTTGCAAAACCCAAAATGGCGATGCAGACGACCGACGTAAATCCTGTGGTGAAAAGGGCTACAAGTGTAACAAGCAGACCAAGAACTGCGCAGAATTTGAGATAGGCTTGCTGAGAAACGTATTTTGGGATTAGTGAGGCGCCAAGTATATACCCAAACATCATTCCATAAAGGGTATATGTTCCAAAGAGCCGGGCTTCTTCCTCGGGAAATCCGAGTGAGACGCCGTAATTAATAATCGTATCCCCTGCTATCACTTCCACGCCGACGTAGCAAAACAGGGCTATGACACCTAAAACAAGATTGGGAAACTGGAAAATACTGGTTTTCGTAACCGTTACCAGTGTCTCAGCAGAAGGCGTTTCTTCCTCTTCTTCACTTACTTCAACCAAGCCTTTGGACAAGCGAATTACCAACGCCAGAACAACCAGAACTGCCGTGAGGATAATATAGGGAAACACGACCTTGTCCAATTCATCCTTTGGGTCGACGGAAGAAGCCCCTGCAAGTAAAAGTTTACCAAAGATCAATTGGCTGATCACCCCGGCTGTTTTATTGGCAATACCCATAAAACTGATCCGCTGCGCAGCACTTTCCCTCGGTCCGAGAATGGTTGCATAAGGATTGGAAGCTGTTTGAAGAACAGTTAAACCAATTCCAATCGTGAACAAACCAACCAGGAACAGCGGATAAGAAGCCATTTCGGCGGCGGGAATAAAAATTAATGTTCCTCCGGCCATCACAAGCAATGCCAGTGACATGCCATTTTTAAAACCTGTCTTCTTCAACACAAAGGAAGAAGGGACGGCCATTAAGGTATAGGAAATGAAAAATGCAAAAGTGACGAGGTAAGAACTGGTGTTATCCAGGCTGAATGCTTTTTTGAAGAAACTAATCAGAGTTCCGTTAACCCAAGTGACGAAACCCATTATGAAGAAAATAACACCGATGATTAAAAGGGGGGCCAGGTAACTATTCTTTTTGTTCATTTAGGTTCTGATTGATTATTTGGTCAGGGTTGAAAGATATATAATATGGTATTTTTATAAAGAGTACTCAAAATTTACTGAAAAGGCCAGCCCTAGGCCAATAATGTTCGCAATTTACATTCCATTTCGAGTTTTTTATTTTTTTTATAAATTAAAATTGGTTGTACTGAAACAGATCATTTTTACCAATTCAAAATCGAGTGAACCAAAATCATCGGTTACGCTGTTAACCGATAGCAAGTGACTCCTATGAGCATTTTCACTCAGGCTCGGAGCCTTTAAATGTGTTGGACACAGACTTTGTTACGACATTTTAAGGCAGATTTAAATTTAAGACAACTATTATATGGTGCAAAAGGTGGCAGTGTTCCGAAAGGAGCATTTTAATGCGGCTCATCGTCTTCATAATCCGCAATGGTCGGATGAAAAGAACGAATTGGTTTTCGGTAAATGCAATAATCCCAACTTTCATGGCCATAATTACGAACTGATCATTCAGGTAACCGGCGAAGTTGATCCTGAAACGGGTTATGTAATTGATATGAAAGTCCTTAGCGCCATTTTGAAGGAATCAGTGATCGACCGTTTTGATCACAAAAATTTAAATCTTGACGTTGCGGAGTTTAGTAGCCTTAATCCCTCAGCTGAAAATATAGCGATCGTTATTTATTCAATCCTAAGACCAAAAATTGATTCAGGTCTGATCCTGAAAGTTAGATTATATGAAACAGAACGGAACTTTGTCGAATATCCAGCCGACTGACTTTTTAGAGATAGAAGAGATGGGTGATGATCACGTATTTTCTTCCATTGAGACACCCATGCGCAAAGATGCTTTTGCTTTGGAGGATGAGGTGAAAATTGAATTGATCGAAAAGCATTTTCGCCACATCATGGAGATTATCGGTCTTGATATGACTGATGACAGCCTTAAAGGAACGCCTAAAAGGGTGGCAAAAATGTTTATCAAAGAGGTTTTCAGCGGCTTGGATCCTAAAAATAAGCCCTCGATAACGCTTTTTGATAATAAATATAAGTATGACCAAATGTTAGTGGAGAAGGACATTTCGGTCTTTTCCAATTGCGAACATCATTTTGTACCCATATATGGAAAGGCGCATGTGGCGTACATTTCCAGCGGGAAAGTGATTGGTTTGTCAAAGCTGAACCGGATCGTGGAGTATTTCTCAAAACGCCCGCAAGTTCAGGAAAGACTGACCGTACAAATCGCAAATGAATTGAAACAAGCACTTCAAACAGAGGATATTGCCATCGTGATTGACGCGCAGCATATGTGCGTACAGTCAAGAGGGATCAGGGATTCTGGAAGTTCAACGGTTACAGCTTATTATGGAGGTAAATTCCAGGAAGAGGCGACGAAAAAGGAGTTTTTGAGCTATTTGGGGATGTAAGGAGATTGTCACACTGAGCGCAGTCGAAGTGCATTTACAGGGCGTATGAGCACTTCGACTGCGCTCAGTATGACAAATGCGCTCAGTATGACAAATGCGCTCAGTATGACAAATGCGCTCAGTATGACAAATGCGCTCAGTGTGACAAAAATGAGGTCAGGCCAGCGGGATAATTTCTAAACAGTCGGTCCAACTCTTTCAAGCAACGCTTTTGTAGCCTTTATACCTTCATACTCACCAAGTTTGCTTCCTTCGTATTCGATGCCTGCAATGCCTTTAAAACCGCTGTCTTTTACGATTTTAAGGATTTTGGTATAATCCGTTTCAATGCAATTTCCTTTTTCATCGAAATCGTAGGTTTTAGCGCTTACACCTTTTGCAAAAGGCATCAATTCTTTTGTTCCCTTATATCTGTCATACGATTCTTCACAGCCGCCCGCTTTTCTGGTAATGCAGAAATTACCAAAATCAGGTAATGTGCCCACATTTTTCATGTCAACCTGCTTCATCACGCCCGATAACCATTGACCATTGGACGAAGAACCACCATGGTTCTCGACAATTACATTGATATTCGTCTTTTTTGCGAATTCTCCCAGTTTACCAAGCCCCTCCACCGCAGCTTTGGCGATTTCTTCATTGGTACCTTTTCCAAATGCGTTGACGCGGATCGTTTTGCAGCCAAGATATTTGGCAGCTTCAACCCATTTGTAATGATTTTCCACTGCTTTGTTACGAACAGCCGCATCCAGCTCGCCCAGGCCGCCTTCACCGTCAATCATGATCAGGTGATTGGTAATGCCATTGTCTTTTGATCTTTTCAACAAATCGGCGAGATACGTTTTGTCTTCGGCTTTGTCTTTGAAAAATTGGTTTACATACTCAACAATGGAGATACCGAACTCTTTTCTAGCTAATTCAGGGAAATCGAGGTTGGCTAATTTCTTCGCAAACAGGGCCTTGTGGAGTGACCATTCGGCAAGTGAAATGTCAAACCATAATTTTTTGGCTGCCTGCTCGGCAAACAGATCAGTAAAGGCGGAAGCGGCTAGCGCAGTGGCTCCGGCTTGTTTCAGGAAGTCGCGACGGGAAACGTACATTTTGGTTAGAATTTAGATTTATGGTTATTCTTGAATGTGAATTTGGGCATCAGTATAGAGCTTTTCATTTTTGACCAGCTTGGCGGCGTCCCAATCAATATCCTGTACAAATGCATGCTGCCGGACAGGGCAATTGTCTATCTTGCAAAAATAACAACATTGGTAAAGGCAGGGATCGGCGTGGACAAAAACCTCCGTTTCGCCGGAGTGGCTACTTTTAAGGACGTTTTCAAAGTTATGAATTGTTTCATGTACTTTTTGAAGTTCCCAGTAATAAGGCAGGGTTAAATGACAATCGATATGCAGGTCGGAGCCATATTGTTGCGCCCGTAAATTGTGCACATCAATCCAGTCCGGTTTTTTATTGTCGCGAAGCGTCTGGACTACTTTTTCCAGCAGATCGTCGTCAACCGCATCCATCAGGCCTGCTACCGACTTGCTGGTGAGCTGATAACCGTTGTATGCCAGAAAAATACCAAATAACAAAGACGCCAGGCTGTCAATCCAGAGAAATCCGGTTAGCATGATCAGGCCAACACTGAGGATAAGAACGACGCTGCTGATGCTATCGGTCATCAGGTGGCGTCCGTCGGCAACTAATGCGAGGGAATTGACCTTTTTGCCTTCAACCAGCAGTTTATACCCAATTGCCGTATTCACAAAAATGGTAAAGAGAATAAACACAGATCCTTGTGCGAGGTTTTGGATAGGCTGAGGATCGAGTAATTTCTGAACAGCTTCAATGCTGATAAACAGGGAGGCAATGATGATCAATGCTCCTTCGACACCCGCTGAGAAAAATTCAACTTTGCCATGCCCGTAAGGATGGTTCCTATCTTTGGGCTGAGAAGAAAGGTAAATGCTATAAAATGCGAAACCACTGGCGATCACATTGATGATGGATTCCAGCGCATCACTCAAAATTGCATTGGAAGAAGTAATATAGTATGCAAAAAACTTCAAGCCCGTCAGCAGAATGCTTGCTACAAAAGAAAGCAGGATGAGACGTTGTTTTAGCTTATTTTGGTTTATTTGCATCGTTGAATAGAAGTCCGGGAGTTAAAATTACTAAGAAAATGCGGGTTATATCCACTGAAAATAATTGGAAAACACTTTCTTCGGAGACGGTCTACGAAAACGCCTGGCTGGAACTCAGTCATCGCGATGTCATTAACCCGTCCGGTAATAAGGGAATTTATGGATTGGTAAAATTCAAAAACCAGGCAATCGGTGTGATTCCTTTGGATGAGGAGGATAATATCTATCTCGTCGGACAATATCGGTATGCAATTGACGAATATTCCTGGGAAATTCCGGAAGGCGGCGGCTTGCTTGGAACGGATGTACTGGAAGCTGCCAAACGGGAACTCAAAGAAGAAACAGGTCTGTTAGCAGCAAAATGGACGAAGCTAGCCCGAATTCACACTTCCAATTCTGCCACAAACGAGGAAGGTTTCCTGTATATAGCAGAAGAATTAACACAAATGAATGCCGAGCCAGAAGATACCGAAGATTTGCAGGTAAGGAAGGTATCGCTTAAAGATGCGGTAGATATGGTGATGAAGTCAGAAATTACTGATTCGCTCTCGGTTTGTGCCATTTTAATGACAGCCCGTCTGAAAGGTATCTGACATGCTGCAATCCTTATTTTATGGAACGCTTACCGGATTGGCTTTATGCCTGACATTTGGCACCGTCTTTTTTTCTCTGGTTCAAAATAGCGTGGATAATGGCTATTGGACAGGTATCAAGATCGCTTTCGGCGTGTTTGTCTGCGATATCGTATTCGTTTTTTTCGCAATTTTCGGCACAGCGTTGTTACCCGACATTCCGGATTTCAGAAAGTGGATGGCTGGGACAGGCATCATTTTCCTGGTCGTTCTTGGCTTAAATAACCTGATCAGAGGCCAGCCGAAGATTGCATATCCAAGAACAAGTCTGGGTAATCTGGTTTACTACTTTACTACCGGTTTCCTGCTGAACGGACTCAATCCGGTGAATTTTATAAGCTGGGTAACCATTGCTTCATACATCCGGACGAATTTGCACTATGATCTAAATCAGGTGCTGTTTTTTTTCGGAGCGAGCGTGATAGTTGTATTTTTGGTAGAATGTGCAATGGCAGTGTTTGCACACAGATTGAAAAGGGTTTTTACCCCAAAAGTGGTCACTATTTTCAACAAAGTGACAGGCGTGGTTTTCATTCTCATCGCCTGTCAGATTGCCTATACAAATTTTTTGCAGTGAAGTCGGCTATTCAGGAATGTAGCCATTACTTTTCAAAAACCCTTTCCAGTCATCGATCAGAAAATTTTTGAAGACGCGTGGAAACTTATTCTGGCCACCCAATTTTCCTTTTGATTTCATCCAGGCGTAGAAAGCCTCGTTTGGAAGTACGGTCACCAGCACTTCCTGCAAAGCATGGCGCCGCTCTACGGCATAATCATCATTGAGTTCGGCCAATCTGGCGTCCAGTTTTTTCTTGATCATTTCCGTGTCCACATTATCTTCCTCCACGCCAATGTACCAGTGATGGGCAAACATGGTGCCGTATTCCACGCCGCTTACAGTGAATTCTTTCACGGTAAGCCCCATTTCATCAGAAACCAAATCAATGGCCTTGTTCATGTTATCCACGGAAAGGTGTTCTCCGCAAAGACTGAGGTAATGCTTTGTGCGGCCCGTGATGACGATTTCACCCCTCGTTTTATCGACAAACTTCACGGTATCGCCAATCAGGTACCGCCAGGCTCCCGAGCAGGTGGACAAGAGTAACGCATACTCCTTACCTTCTTCCACCTGGTCGATCATCAACGTTTCAGTATTTGGCAACATGGTGCCGTCGGAGTCGAAATTGTCCTCATTGAAAGGGATAAATTCAAAGAATATCCCATTGTCGCAAACCAGTTCCATGCCTTGAGCGCCCGGCCTGGTCTGGTAGGCGATGAAACCTTCGGAAGCTAGATATGTATTGATGTAAATCAGTGGTCGTGCCAATAGTTTCTCAAACCCCTTGCGGTATGGTTCAAAAGACACGCCACCATGGGCAAAAACCTGCAAGTTAGGCCAGATATCGTGGATGGTTTTCACATTGTAATAGGCAATGATCTTTTCCATCAACAACTGTATCCAGGCCGGAACGCCGACAATAAAACCAATGTCCCATTCGTGTGCTATCTTAGTTATTTCTTCCAATTTCAGTCCCCAATCCTGCTGTGCCGCAATTTTTTGGCCTGGCTTGTAGTATGGACGGAACCAGTAAGGGATCTGTTTAATCTGTATCCCGCTCAGGTCCCCCTCAAAATGTTTGTCCTGATTATTCAGATTGGTACTCCCGCTAAGCATTAGAAAACCCTTTTCGTAAAGGTCGTTGGGGAGGTCTTTGTAGTGGCCCAAGGAAAGAATTTGCCGTATACTTGTCTTTTGTATTGCCCTGGACATTGCTTTGGTGACCGGAATGTGTTTCGAGGCGGATTCCGAGGTTCCTGAACTTAATGCGTAATATTTGATCTCGCCAGGCCAACACACGTCTTTTTCCCCTTCAAGCGATTTGTGCCACCATTCATTGAAGATTTTATTATAATCGTAAATGGGGACAGCCTGTTTGTACTGCTCGTAAAACGAACCCTTTTCACCAAAAAGAATGGAGGATAACAGTTCGTCGAAATTATATTTTTCACCAAATTCGGTATATCGTGCCTTGGCCAAAAGTTTGGCCAGTGTTTTTTTCTGTTGCTGATGAAGGCTCGCTTTTCTGCGATTGGCAACAATATTGCTAAAATGAATTCCTTTTTTTAATAAACTCCCTACTAATGCCATAGCTAAGTTTTAAATTACAAATCCCAGGTTGATAGCGTCTTTACAGCCTCATATCCTGTCAGATCATATTGACACGGCACCACTGAAACATAATTGTTATCCAGTGCCCATACGTCGGTATCTTCTTTTTCAGTGTCAAAATTGACAAATTCACCCGCCATCCAAAGATACCCTCTTCCGTTGGGATCAACCCGGTAATCAAACTTTTCCTGCCATTTGGCGTGCGCTTGTCTGCAAATTTTTACTCCTCTGATCGGCAGATCGGCCTTGGCGGGGATATTGACATTTAACGCAATGCCGTTGGGTATGCCATTTTCCAACGCAGCTTCTGTAATTGATTTTATAAAAGGTATTGAATGACTGAAATCGGCGTCTTCCCGGAAATCACAAAGTGAAAAACCAATGGCCGGAATTCCTTCAATCGCCCCTTCGATCGCTGCGGACATTGTGCCGGAATAAAGAACATTAATAGAATTGTTACTTCCATGATTAATACCGCTCACTACCAAATCGGGCCTGCGGTCCAGCAAAACATAATGTTTAGCGATCTTAACGCAATCGGCTGGCGTACCGGAACATTCATATTCAACTACATCTTCAAAAATATGTGTGGAATAAAGCCTTAACGGTTCGCCTATTGTAATTGCGTGGCCCATTCCGGACTGAGGGCTATTTGGCGCTACAACAATGACTTCTCCGAGCAATTTCATTACATCTACCAGTGTTCGGATTCCTTTGGATGTTATTCCGTCGTCATTAGTTACTAAAATGAGGGGTTTCATAGAATTCTACTTGCCAGCAGTCAGAATGAGAGGGTTTGGACTCGGACGAAGTAATGTGGTTTTTGAGTGGATAAAATATTTATTTGCAGTTTTGAGAGTCAAATTTACGCAATATGCCTTCATTCACAATAAAGCATGCCACCCTGGATGACATCCCGGACATTATCGCCATCCAGGAAAAAACTTGGGAACCAACTTACGGTGAAATCCTTAGCAAGGAACAAATCGATTATATGTTCGAAAAAATATATTCTCATGAAGCGTTGACGGAGCAATTTAACCAGGGCCAGCACTTTATGATCATACTGAATGATGGTCGACCTGAGGGCTTCGCATCCGTTTCGGAAGAGAAATCTGGAAAATTTAAGTTACATAAAATCTATCTGCTTCCATCTTCACAAGGATCCGGTGCAGGCAAATATTTGCTGGGAGAGGCAGAGAATTACGTCAGATTGGCTGGCGGGAAAGTATTATTTCTGAATGTAAACAAATTCAATAAGGCTAAAACCTTTTATGAACGCATGGGTTATGAGGTAGTTGCTGAAAAAGACATTCCCATTGGCCCGTACTGGATGAATGACTTCATCCTGGAAAAACAATTGGATCGTACTTAAACCGAAGCGGGTCTTTCCGCCAATTTCAGTTTCTTTATATTCTTTTTCTGGCTTTTCAATCCCTGCAATGGATGATAATGGTTGCTTTGGCTTACATAATAGCCGGTACCGTCATAAATTCGCTTTCCCGGATGGGCCTTGCATTCCGGGGAACAGGCACCTTCCATTTCATCTCCGCATTTGTGGCAAACAGGTACGTGCGTATTGCATTCCGCATTGGCGCAATTGATCATCCGGTCGCAGGATTCATTGCAAATGAAGCAAGTCGATATAATTGTCGGATTTAAGCTATTCACTTCCACAGTTATGCGGTTATCAAACACATAGCATTTACCGTCAAAATTCTCCCCGCCTTCTTCCAGTCCGTACCGAATAATACCACCATGAAGCTGGTAAACGTCTTTAAATCCCTGATCCAGCAAATAAGCGCTTGCTTTTTCGCACTTAATGCCACCTGTACAATACGTAACTATTTTTTTATCCTTCAAATGTTCAATTTCATGCACATGATCCGGAAGCTCCCGCAGGTTATGCATGTCAAATGTGATCGCCCCTTTGAATTTCCCGACTTCATGCTCATAATCGGAACGCATATCGACCAACACCACATCGGGATCATTGATAAGCTTTTTGAAGTCAGATGGTTCCAAATGTTTTCCCGTGCGAACAAGTGGATCAACCCCCAGATCGGAGTTGACTATTTCATCTTTAACCCGCACATGTAATTTTTGAAAAGCAACCGTATCATGTTCTTCAATTTTAAACTGAACATGGGCAAAACGTGCGTCTGAGCGAACATAATGCATGTAAGCATCGCAATCTTCGGGAGTACCAGATACGGTCCCATTTAAACCTTCAGGGGCAATGATGATCCTCCCCAATAAGTTGTTTTGAACGCAAAAAACATGATGTTCATCCCGGTAAGACTCAGTATCGGCGATAGGCGAGTAACAATAATATAAAATAACCCGGTAAGGCTTCATTGCTTCAATTTATTAAATTCATAACAGGTGTACAACAATCCAACGCGGCCCAAATACTCCAAATCTGCCGCAAATATACGAAGAAGACCAGTTTAACGGAAATCAAAAAAAGCAGTTGCTCCCGGGCATCACGTCCGTCGAAATCCATATTTTTGCAACACTCATCCCGTTCACTTTAACACCATTCTTTATGCACATCGCCATTATTGGTAATATCGGCGCAGGAAAAACCACATTGACCCAAATGCTGGGCGAATATTACAAATGGGAGGTGATGTATGAGGCAGTGGAGGGAAATCCATACCTGGCCGATTTTTATCAGGATATGGATCGCTGGGCATTCAATCTTCAGATATACTTTTTGAATACCCGGTTCGCCCAGGTGCAGACGATACGGGCGACAACTTATGCCACGATCATTCAGGACCGGACCATTTATGAAGATGCTTTCATTTTTGCAAGGAACCTTCACGAATCCGGGGTGATGACGGAAAGGGATTATCAAACCTATCTTTTGTTATTTGAATCGATCATCAGGACGGTTTCCCAGCCCGATCTGCTTATTTATCTTAAAGCGGATATTCCAAAGTTAGTTTCGCAGATCAAAAAGCGGGGCAGGGATTTCGAAGCGGATATTTCCACAGATTATTTGTCAAGCCTCAATCATTATTATGATGATTTCGTCCGAAACTACGATCATGGGAAAATTTTGGAAATTGATGTGAATCAAATGGATTTTGCAGCCAATGCAGATGATTTCAAGCACATCGTAACATTGCTGAACAAAGAGCTGTTTTATATCTGACTGTAATTAGAACAGGCAGGCAACGGCTTTTTCAAGCATATTAATCTTATTAGTGTCAAAACTAAAAACTTTGTGATCTTCCGGAAGAATGATCTCAATTTTGAAGATACCTTTCATTTTTTCGAGCTCACGCGAAGTTAGCGGGGCTGAAAGGGTAAAGCAACGATTCCAGCGTGTTCGGTCGGACGTGGTTGTGAAGAGCGAAAAATCACCTTTCGATGAGAAAAACCTGATTTCTGTGAACATCTGAACGTGGAAGACCAGATCGATATCTTCATTGTGATAGCTAAACATTTTCTCCCGTCCCGAATTTGAAAATGTGAGATATTCATGCTTCCCTTGAAGCGGAATATCCTGGTACGTGACATTCCGTTTCGTCGATTCGCTCAGTCTTTGTTTGCATTGGGCAACGGCTGCATCACTGAGGTGTATGAGGCTGGCAGGAAAAAAAAATATCCAGATTGCCTTTTTGATGGAGAAATCTTTCAAGTGATTATGAGGGGCTTGCGTTGAATATATCGTAAGTTAGAGATATTCAGATAAAATTGAAACTTCATGAAAAATTGAGGTATAAAAAAACGGCATCCGGAATTTCCGGATGCCGTTTGCATTGTGACCAGGAGGAGAGTCGAACTCCCATACCCGAAGGCACTACCCCCTCAAAGTAGCGTGTCTACCAATTTCACCACCTGGCCGAGGATGAGGATGCAAAAGTAATATTAATCTCAATTGGCGCAAGTCGCTTCCGGATGTTTTTTGGGAAAGATGATTTATTGCCGCCTAATGCCCCCGATTTGCCCGAATAATAGTATTTTCATGGTTTGTAATTGTCAACATTATACATCTGTTCCTATGCCTCATCATTCTCAAAAAAATAGACGGGACTTTATCAAAAAATTGTCAGGTGGCGCTATCCTGGCTGCCAGCCCTCTGCACGACATGCTCGCAGGGAAATCGGTGAAATCTCATTCACACGAATTGCCCTGGCTGAACCAAAAAATTGCTGCCAATGATCAGATTCAGATTGCATGTATCGGTACCGGCATCATGGGCATGGGGGATACCCGTACCGCCCTGATGATACCTGGCGTCAAACTGATGGCAGTTGCGGATGTTTACGATGGCCACCTGGTCCGTGCCAAAGAGCTTTTTGGAAAAGACATTCAGACCACGCGCGATTATTCCGAAATACTGGGCAGAAAAGATATCGACGCGATCATTCTCGCCACGCCTGATCATCTTCATTCTCAGATCGGAGTTGAAGCATTAAAAGCCGGAAAGGCTGTTTATTGTGAAAAACCGATGGTTCACAAGATCGAGCAGGGGTATGAAATGATCAAGGCCCAGAATGATTCAAAAAAGGTATTTCAGGTTGGTAGCCAACGCGTAAGTTCCATTGTTTATAACAAAGTGAAAGAGCTTTACAAAGCCGGTACAATCGGTGAGTTGAATTTTGTGGAAGTTTATTATGACAGGCATTCCGCCCAGGGAGCATGGCAATATTCCATTCCGCCGGACGCTTCGCCGCAAACCGTGGATTGGAACCGATTCCTGAGCAATAAGGCCCCAAAAATGGACTATGACCCGCTTCGTTTCTTCCGGTGGAGAAATTACCAGGATTATGGAACTGGCGTAGCGGGTGACCTCTTTGTGCATTTATTTTCAGGTATGCACTACATTTTGGACAGCAAAGGCCCGACGCGTATAATGACTAGCGGTGGGCTTCGCTATTGGAAAGATGGCCGCGATGTACCGGATGTGATGGTAGGTATTTATGATTATCCCAAAACCGCATCCCACCCCGCATTCAACCTGACATTGCGGGTAAATTTTGCCGACGGGTCGGGCGGAGGATCAGGGTTCCGTTTTGTAGGTACCGACGGGCAGATCACATTGCAGGGAAATACGGTGACCGTTAAGAAGAAAAAAATGGCAAAAGCGCCGGGTTACACCATTGATACATTCCCAAAAGAGTTACAGGAAAAGTTTCTAGCCGAATACCAAACCAAATATCCTGCAATTACCGAGATGTCTGAACCAGAAACGGAGGAATACAAAGCTCCGCAGGGTTATGACGACCGTCTCGACCATTTTGCATTGTTTTTCGATGCCATGCGTGGTAAAAGAACCATTGTGGAGCACGCCGTTTTTGGAATGCGTGCGGCAGGACCGGCTTTGCTCTCCAATAAGAGTTACTTTGAAAATACAGTCGTGAACTGGAATCCTGAGGAAATGAAGATTGTGAAGGCTGTTTAGCGATATGTTGCCGGTGACAACACCGGCACTGGCAAAGTCAAAAAATGGCCAGAGACCTGACCAATCCAGTGCCCCGGGTTTCAATCCGGGGCTTTTTTGCAGCAAAATGGTCACGGGCGAGCAGGGGTCGCAGGTGCTGCATCCGGACGTGTGCGAGGCGGCAGGTTAATCGGATCAACCAAGGCATTGAGCGTGTAAACAATGCTTCCGCCTTTAATCGTCAATTCCGTTTCCAGCCTTTTTTTGCCTTCGATTTTTCCATCCCGTGCGTAAAAACCGAACTTTCCGTCGCGCAGATTGAGTACCGCAACATCGGCTGGCGAGCCCACAGAAAGATTTCCCAACTCTTCTTTTTTAATTTCTTTTGCAGGGTTCCAGGTACTCGCGGCGATGACACTTTTTAAATCCATTCCCATTGCGATAAATAATGACATAATGTTGTTCATGTCTTTCATCGGGCCATTCATGCTGCTGGTATGCTGATCGGTACTGATGGAGTTTGGATAAAAACCTTGCTTAATCGCAGGTTGTCCCTGCGCCAAAAGAAAGCTAGCACCGCCAAAGCCCACATCAAAAATGACGCCTTTTTTCTGCGCTTCGATCACATAAGGTTTAACCTTTTTTGCCACAGCGTCCACAATAGATTCCCGCCCCTTTCCACTGTTATTGCTGTTTCCGCCAAAACAATGCGTATAGATGTCACCTATCCGGAATTTTTTAAGATACAATTCTTCAAGGGATAAAACTGGATTGGCACTGCCAAAATCGACCATAATAGGAATATTGGCGAGTTTGCCTGCTTCCAATGCGCGGTCGGTTGGCGTCCAGTCATGGCCGCTGAAATGCGCAAGCTTAATGCCAACAATGTCGTCAGGATATTTTTTTGCCATTTCGGCGGTTTTTGCCGCGTCCATTTCCTCAACGCTGTTTTCAAATTTACTTCCCGCCATACCTTCGCCTACAATGTTTAGCATTGCCAGTACACGTGTTTTGGAAAGATCAATGGTTTGTTTTTTGAATGTTTCAAAGGTTTTCCAACCCGAGCTCCCTGCGTCAACAACCGTTGTAACTCCCGACCTGAAAGTAAATCCGTCTGCGGGCAATGCATTCGGGCCGTTGCGGTAGGTCCCTTTTAAATCGGTTCCCCAGAAGTAGTGGACGTGGATATCGATGATCCCAGGTGTAACGTAAAGCCCTTTGGCATCCACCACCTGAACCGCAAGGTTTTTATCAATGTTTTTGGCAACCAGCGCGATTTTTCCATCGGTACCGCCGGGCGTACCTTCAATCGCCACATCCATGACCGTGTCAATGTTATTTTTTGGGTCAATCACGTGCCCGCCTTTAATTACAATGCTGTATTTTTTTTCCTGAGACCGGGCTTGCTGCACTAGCATTAAAAGAAGCAAAAAGGGCAGAAAAGTGCGTACGCTCATAATCGGTTAATGGTTTAGTTAGTAAACAGAAAATTGTTTTTGACCGCAACAGATAAGAAGTACTGTGATCTTGCGAAATACTGCTTTAAAAGATAAGAAAAGCGCATCTGGCCCATTTAAAGCATTGTTTTCGAGGCAAAGTCCCAAACTTTTATGATTGTCTCCTATTATTTTGTTTATAATCCTCTTTTTTCAATAAATTGAATTGCAACGAGGTGGTTACAAAATGCGTAAATTGTAGTGCAAACTGCTATTTGATGAAACAATTTATACGTGTGCTGACTGTCTGGCTTTTTTCATATCCTGCATTGGCGCAGGTGGATTGCAATAATATAGGTTTTGATCAGGGGAACACAGCAGGCTGGGTGCTGGGTTACGGTACTGTGACCGATGAAAATCAGAAGACAAATTTCTCACCTGAGATCACCGGTACGCACAGCAACGAACATTATGTGACTAGCATCAGCGATGGTAACGATCCGAAGGTTCCTTCCATTCCCATGGTTGCTCCTGGAAGCAAACATTCCATTCGTATTGGAAATGTCGTAGAAGGAGGGCATTTTAGCAGGATACACGCTAGTTATAAGGTAACGCCTGACAATACCTTGTTCCAGTACAAATTCGCGGTAGTCTTGCAAAATACCGGACTCGATGGAAGAGCTAATCACCAGCCCTATCAAAAGCCGGGTTTTGATATTCTGATTTTCGACAGCAACGGAGAGGAACTTCCATGCAGCGCCTATAACATCCAATTGCAGGGCGCCAATACCGTCGATGGCTTTGAATCGTCGGGTGATATTCAATACCGTAACTGGACTACCGGCGCGATTGACCTTAGAAGTTTTGTGGGCAAAACGCTTAGCATTGTCGTTACGGTACATGGCTGTACAAGGATGCGGCATTATGGTTATGCTTATTTTGACGCGGAATGTTTAAAATCAGAGATTAAAGCGGCCTCCAATTGTCCGGATGAAAGTGGTTTTCTTACATTAATGGCACCCGCTGGATTCAGCAAATATCTTTGGAACAATGGCGAAACCACTCAAAATGTGCAGGTTAACGCCCGCCTGGGTGATGAATATGACGTTAAACTAACGCCGCTGGGCAGTCTGGATGAATCTTGCGCATTGAAGCTGGACTATACCCTGACATTTAAAAAGACTGGGGCAATGATTTCGGACACGATTTGTGAGGGCGAATCAGTTGCAGTGGGTGACACGGTGTATCGCACAAGCGGTACATTTGTTAGGAATGTAAGCAAAAGCAATGTCTGCGATAGTACGGTTACACTGACGCTCAAAGTAAATCCTGTGGGGAATTACACCCAAAATATTAGTATTTGTGAAGGAGAAAGTCTTGTGGTAGGGGATACCGCCTTCGCAACGTCCGGAACCTATATTAGAAACATCCGGCAAGTCACCGGTTGCGACAGCATTGTTACCACCATTCTGGAAGTGATCAGCATTGACTTGTCCGTATCCTCGACACTCTCCATTACGCAGGGCGACAGCGTGCAGGTACAATCGCTGGTCGAACCCGCGGGCGAATACCGATATTACTGGCAGCAACCTGGGTTATCCTGTACCAATTGCCCTAGTCCGTGGGCTTCACCCAAGGCTTCGACCGTGTTTCTTTTACAAGTTACCGATCCGAATGCAGTGTGTGAAAAGAATGCCAAAGTACAAGTGTATGTAAAACCTTGCGGCATTGAAGCGCCCGAGGCATTTTCACCCAATCAAGACGAGATGAATGAAATCTTTTTTGTTTACGGCAATAAATGCGTGAAAATGATCCGGGAAATGACGGTTTACAACCGCTGGGGTGAGATTATATTCCGTAAAACCAATTTCCCCTTCTCCGACCCATCCTCAGGCTGGGACGGCACCTACCAGGGTCTGCTCTCAGCGGCTGGTGTATATCCGTATAAAATTAAAGTGGAGCTTAATAATGGAACGGTGATTGATCACAATGGGGTTGTGAATTTGCTGCGGTAGGGGAAAGTTGAGCTGGTATTTTAGGCTTTCTGACTATTGCACCTCATCAAGACTCAGATAGGTCTCGCTAAAAAAACCTAACCTTCGTGACATTCTGCTCTCAAAATGTAGTGGTATTTGGTAACAGGTGAGAAAAACTTGAATCTTAATTGATATCCGGGGTAATTGAATGTCAAGGAATTTTAAAATTGGTGCTATGATTGGCATTTTTAGCTAGCTCATCCTTGGACAATCGCTTTCCAATCAGTATGTCACTCGTTATTTTAACAGGGGCAGACGAAGACAGCGGTTCCCAGTTGAGCCTGTCTCAACCCCATGTCCCATGTCCCATTCCTTCATTCTCATTTGTAATGATCGTGAAACGACTATTTACATTAGCAAAACTTTAAAAACATGGGAACGTTAAGCGCATTTAATTTTTTGACATTGAATGGATTTTACAAAGGGGCCGATGGAGATATCAGCTGGCATCGGCATGGAGGGGAGGAAAGCAGTTTCGCTTCCGACAAAATGGAATCGCGGACATCAATACTCATATTTGGTCGAACCACGTATGATCAAATGGCAAGCTGGTGGCCTTCGCCGATGGCATTGGAAAGTATGCCGGAAGTAGCAAAAGGCATGAACGAATCTTCTAAAATCGTGTTTTCAACAACTTTGGAATCCGTTGATTGGGAGAATACAAGGTTGATTAAAGGCGACCTGATTGAAGAGATCAAGAAACTTAAAGCTGATCCGAATGTGCAAATGACCATATTGGGCAGCGGAAGCATTGTGGCTCAATTGGCAGATGCAGGGTTGATAGACCATTTTGGGATTATGATCGATCCAGTGGCAATAGGAGAGGGTACACCGTTATTCACTGGGATTAAAAGCAAACTCGACCTTAACTTGGTGGATACCAAAACCTTTGATAGCGGAGTGGTTTTGCTTAATTATGTCCCAATGTCAATCACAAAATAAACATTAGGAACAATGGACGAATACATCATTTTTATGCGTCTGGACCTGCTCACCAAAGACGCGCAGCCGTCGCCGGAGCAAATGCAGGATTATATGAAACAATACCAGGATTGGGTAGGAGGGATAGCAGCGCAAAATAAATTTAGCGGAGGTAAAGGCTTGTCTGTGGAAGGGAAAGTCCTCAAATACGGCGATGTGGTAACTGACGGTCCATTTGTAGAGATTAAGGAATCGATTGCCGGTTTCATTATCGTCAAAGCGGCAAGCCTGGAAGAAGCAACTGAACTGGCCAGTGCCTGTCCAATCCTGAATGGCCCCGGAAATTCAGTAGAAATCCGAAAAATATCAGCCTTGCATCAACAACAGTAAAATTGTAAATCAATTACCCCCGGGCTTCGGCCCGGGGACCCAAGATGGAGCAATTGGATTTGATCCCGCATCTTTTCAGGACTGAGTACAGGAAAATTGTCGCTGTGTTGTGCCGCCGCTTTGGTTTTCAGGATATGGAAACTGCGGAGGATATTGCAAGTGAAACTTTTCTGACAGCGACTCAGTCCTGGGGAATTGAAGGGGTGCCGGCCAATCCGGCGGGCTGGCTTTACAACGTTGCGAAGAATAAAGCGAAAAATCATCTGCACCGGAATGCCATTTTCCAAGAAAAGATCCTTCCTGAGATCATAACAAATGCTTCGGATTTCGAGGAGATGGACATTGATCTTTCGCCTCAGAATATTAACGACAGCCAGTTGCAAATGATGTTTGCGGTATGTCACCCCGCCATTTCCACTGAATCACAAATTGGCTTGTCGCTCCGCATTTTATGCGGTTTCGGTATTCAAGAAATCGCCGATGCGTTTCAGACGGGAAAGGATACCATCAATAAAAGACTTTTGCGAGCAAAGGAAAAACTCAGGGAAGAAAAAATCACCATCGAACTTCCCGCTCCAGGCGACATTGAAGATAGGTTGGAGCCAGTCCTAACCACCATTTATCTGCTTTTCAATGAAGGATATTATTCTGTCAGCAAAAATGAAACGCTGCGGAAGGAGCTTTGTCTGGAAGCAATGCGCTTATGTACCATGTTGATTGAAAATAAGTTGACCAACAAACCGCAAGTCAATGCATTGCTATCTCTCATGTGCTTTCACGCTTCGCGCTTTGCTGCGCGGCTGGATGGTGATGGTGAGCTTGTGTTGTACGACGAGCAGGATACTAATCTTTGGAATACTGATCTGATCAGTAAAGGTGGCTATTTTCTGCATTGCGCTGCGGGTGGCGACAGGTTATCCAGGTATCATCTGGAAGCAGGCATTGCTTATTGGCATACCCAAAAAGCGGATACGAACGAAAAGTGGGAAAGCATTTTGCAGTACTATAACCGGCTCCTGCAAATCCAATACATGCCCATAGCAGCTTTGAACCGGACTTATGCATTATCGAAAGCAAAAGGAAAGGGAGTAGCGATTAAGGAAGCGGTGAAATTGGGATTAACAGACAACCATTTTTATTATTTGCTGCTGGGCGAGCTTTACAGTGGAATTGACAACAAAGCAGCCCAGCAGCATTTTGAAAAAGCACTTTCAATGGCCAAAACGGAAAGCGAAAAGCGCGCGATACAGAAGAAAATTGAGTACTCGCGTTATTCTCCGCGGTAGGCCTTTTCGAGCGCTGCAATATCCATTTTCTTCATCTGCATCATCGCTCCGAATGCCCTCAGGTATCCTGGATCGTCGGGATTAGAACCCATTTCTTCCAGCATCACTGGAACAACTTGCCAGGAAACGCCAAACTTATCTTTAAGCCAGCCGCATTGCTGCGCTTTGGGATCGCCGCCATCTCCGAGTTTCTCCCAGTAATAATCGATTTCTTCCTGGGTTTCACAGTCCACGATGAAAGAAATGGATTCGTTAAATCGAAACACGGGACCGCCATTTAAATTTACAAACCGCTGACCTTCAATCTCATATTCAACCGTCATTACGCTGCCTGCTTTTTGGCCATGAATGTCGTTGCCAACATTTCCGTAATAGGTAGTTTTTGTGATTTTCGAATCTTTGAAGATCGAAACATAGAAATTTGCAGCTTCTTCGGCCTGGTTATCAAACCAAAAATTCGGGGAAAGTTTGTGCTTAGTTGCCATGGGTGAGATATGTTTTAGAATTGATTGATCAAAACTAATATCAATCGATTCTCTCGGCACTGTGCAAAACCGACAAATCAGAGGGGGAATTGTGCCAAATTACTTTTGGGCTTTTAATGCTTTTGTTTTCTTGAAGCGATTAAAAAGGAAGCTGTTAATGCGGACGTAGATGAACAATGCGATGAGGATGAAAACGGCATTGAGCTTGTACGAAAAGCCAACTAACTTTTCACTTCCGTCGAGCGCCAACTGATACCTCAGCCAGGAGCGTTCGACATTGGTTGTCACTTTATCGAAAGGCAATGCTTCGTCATAGATAGCCTCTGTGATAAACCGGCCTGTGGTATCAATGTAGCCATATTTATCATCAATCCTGACCATAGAACGGCCGTGATTATAGTACGAAGCGAAATCGTATTTGAGCGGCGTTCTTATTTTTCCGGATTTATCAATGTGCCCAAATTTTCCATTGATGGCCACTGCCGAGCGGTCTTCGGCAGTAAACCCAGTGGCTTCATCGTATAGAAATGCAATTCTGGTTTTACCGGTTTTGTCAATACAGCCCCATTTATTATTCTTTTTTACCCAAAATAATCCATTAGTAGGCTTGCGGGTATCGGAATAGATAAAAGGGACAATAATATCGCCGTTGAAAACATTGATATAACCATATTTGTCCCCATATTTCACCCTTTCCATTCCCTGGCCTGAAAATTCGTAAGTTGGATCAATATCGTCCAACGAAACCGGCACTCTCAGGATCATGTTTTTATCAATGATGCCGTATTTGCCCTTATAAAGGAAATGGTAAATGAATTTTGACTTCTTGATCTCATTCTCAATGAATGGGCTAAAATTGAAATTCAGGATGAAAAAGTCCCTTTTCTGCCACCAGATCACATCTTCTCTGGTATCCCGGCTGCAAAGGAATCTCACCTCTGCTTTGGAAATCATAAAATCTTTATTGAAATAATGGATCGGAACTTTATAAATCGTTTTCCCTTGTGTATCAATGTATGATAAGCCAAATTGTTTCCCGGCGCGGTAAATAACCCAGGTTTTTCCATCCTGAAAATGATCAGTGCCTGTGTAAATGGGATTGATAATAATTTCCCCTTTTTTATTGATAAAACCGTGAAGACCAAAGCCTTCCAAATCCTGCTGCATAGGTACAAATTCGGCGAGTCCATCGTAAAAATCAGCAATATCGCGGAAGGCAGGCGTCAGCTTTTTACCGTTTGCGTCAACCAGGTAAGCTTCATAAGACCGGCAAGGAATGGCTACTTTTTTGACGATATAACCTCCGTCGAACTTGCGGTGTTCCTTATATTCGGTAAGCCAGGATTGCGCAATTGCCTGGGGAACATTCAGGAGGATTAAAAGAAAAGGAATATACCGGGAAGCCGATTGAAACATTCAAAAAGAGGAGTTTGGTCAGATGATTGGAAATGAACAGCTAATATAAAAAACCGCACCTACTTAATCTGACCGGGGCCGGTTTTAATGCTTTTATTTTTTTTACTAAAATTATCCTTGAAATTTCCAGTAAGGATTTATTCATTACTCACAGAAATTGAGAAAATCCTGATCACGGATTGGCATACTCACTGGGAGAAACACCGAATTTTCGTTTGAAACGTTTCGCGAAATACGACTGCTCGTTGTAACCCACGGCGTAGCTGATCTGCGTAAGCGAGTCGGCTTTGAAACGGATCATTTCAGCTGCGCGCTGCAATCGAATATCATTGATCAGCTCATTGGGAGAGATGTCTGTTAATGCTTTTACCTTCCTGAAAAGTTGGGTCCTGCTCATGCACATTTCCTCCGCCAGCTGCTCAACGCCGAACGAAGGATCGCTGAGATGTACCTCAATAAGTGTGCTTAAATTGATCATGAATTTGTCATCCAGCGAAACCATTTTGTTCGGTTCCGCTGGTGCCAATAAATTTCTCCGGTATTTTGAAGCCAGTTTTTTCCGTAACTCAATCAGGTTTGCCACCCGAACGCGCAATTCTTCCGTGGAAAAGGGTTTGGCCAGATAATCATCTGCGCCGCTCCGGTAACCATCCATGCGCGAATCGGCATTGGTTTTCGCGGTGAGCAGCATGACGGGGATGTGGCTTGTGCGGTCGTCAGTTTTTAGTTTTTCGGTCAATATAACCCCATCCATTTTTGGCATCATAACATCCGAAATAATGAGGTCAGGCACTTTCTCGATGGCCAGTTTTAGGCCTTCTTCGCCATCTTCCGCTTGTAAAATCCTAAAATCGTCGTCAAAACAGGAGGCAATGAAACTCCGCAGTTCCTTATTGTCTTCCACGATCAGAATGCATTCAGATCCGTGCGCATTGACCTCTGCTTTACCCGTAATGTATTCGTTAAACTCAACTTCGGGATTTACCAGTTTTGCAGGAGCAACGCTCATTACTTCTTCAAAATCCAGATCTTCTTTTCGGAATGGTAATGTGATCGAAATGGTCGTGCCGACGTTCAATTCGCTTTTCAGGTTGATTTTCCCTTTGTGCAGTTTCACGAGTTCAGCAACGAGCGTCAGTCCCAGCCCAGATCCGGGCTGGCTGTCATCGGTCATGCGTCTGGTTTGGTAAAATGGAGAGAAAACATGCGGCAGATCTTCTGCTGGAATACCCTTGCCGGTGTCCGTAACCTCGATCAGCATATCAGCGAAATCATTAGTCACCTGGATGGAAAGGGTCACAAAACCGCCAGCACCGGTAAAATTGAATGCATTGGACAGGATATTGCTAATGATCTTCTCTAATTTATCCCTATCAAACCACGCATTCCGCGAAGGCACCTGTATGGATTTGCTGAAATGAATGAGGCGGCTTTCGGCAAAAGAATCAAAAGATGCGACCAACACCTGGAGGAAATTCTGCAATCCATCGCCCTGCATTTGAAGCTTCATTTTTCCGGCATCGATCTTTGAGAGATCCAGAAGCTGGTTTACAAGGTCGAGCAGGCGGTTTGCATTCCTGCGGACCATCCGGAGATTGTTTTTATCAGATATCAGCAATGACGAGGAGGTGATCATTTCTTCAACGGGCGCCAGGATCAGCGAAAGGGGCGTACGGAATTCGTGTGAGATATTGGCAAAAAACCTGGATTTCAACTGGTCGGTTTCTTTGAGTTTATTGTTAAGCTCGGTTTGGACGTCCAGCATTTGCTTGGCCTTACGGGCCCGCAGCCGATGTAACCTATAAACCAGTACAATTGCAGTTAGCAGAAACAGCGAACCGATAATCCAGATATTTGTCCAGATTGTCTGGATCTGTTTTTGCTGTTCTAAAAACAGGATCATCTGTTCCTTTTTTTCCGTATCGAAACGGGTTTCCATTTCCACAATCTGCCGGGTCTTCTTCTCGTTCAGCAGGCTGTCGCGCACCGCATAATATTTTTCAACATATTCCAGGGCGTCAACCGATTTACCCTGCCGCACTTTCAGGTCTATAAAAGTCAGCAGGATATTTTTGATGATCCTTTTTACGTTCAGTTCCCTTGCAAGCGTCAGGGATTGGTTCAGATATTCATTGGCTTCCGCAAACCTGTTTTTTCTGATCAATGTTTTTGCAATGCTATTCAGAATGGCTGCCTCGGCAGACCTGTTCCGGGTGTTCCTCGCGACAGACAATGCTTTTTCATAGTAGTACGATTCCAGCTTCGGATCATTATATTTTTCCTTCGCATACATTTCCCCAATGTTGGAATAAACCTGCGATAAATGAAACCGGAGGGTATGATGACTTTCCACAATCGCCAGGGACTTGGTGTAGCGGGCCAACGCAAGTTCATCTTCGTTCTGGGTATATTCAATTACGCCCCAAGTGTTGTATACTCTGGAAAGCAAATCAAAATTACCGCATTTGACAGCGGCCTGCTCTGCTTTTTGAATGTACATGTGGGCTTTGGCAAGGTCCTGCTGATCGCGGTAGTTGATGGCCAAAATCCGGTAGCTTTCCCCGGCGGCGGAATAAAAGCGTTCCTTCACGGCTATGTTCGCCGACTTCAATGCCTGGTCTATAGACAGGTCACTATCTCCCAGTGCCCAATAACAATGGGCGATCCTGTGCCTGGCGATGGAGATCCCTTTTTTGTAATACAGTCGTTCAGCAATCTGCAATGCTTTTTCTGCATATGCCAGCGATCCGTAAAAGTTATACCATTGGTCCTGGTAACTGAGCTCATTCAGCAGGTTTACCTTGATGGTATCTTCCTGTTCATGATTCGAGAGCTGCGTTTTTAGTCCTTCAACCGATTTGAGCTGGGAATATCCCGGGGTGAAGAAAAGGGCAGTCATACAAATGCAGACTGCGAAGAAAAGGAATGTCTTTTTTTTGATGGCTAATAAAAATGCACTGATCATAACTCACAAATAAATTGGACTGCTTCGACCGACAATCCTGAGTTGTTACCCTATTGTTCATTGGAATCTGCAAGTTATCAGTTTCCAGGATTCAGAATTGCTTGGCTAAGCCTTTTAAATGTCAAATGCAACAAAATTATCCTTCAATGCAACGAGAATACTGTACTAATAGCTAGCCCGAATCAAAGATCAGCAGTAGCGTGCTGCAAAATTGCTTCGTTCACCGGCGTACAGGAGTGTTCAATTTCGGACAGAAAAAATTGAAGAAATTCTGTAACTATCTAGCAATATGAGAGTTACCACAAGGCATGAAAGTTGCAGCTTCCTTCTATCCCTTTATCTTATTCTTATGCTAAAAAATTACCTGAAACTTGCGTTTCGCAATCTCGTCAAGGATAAATTTTACAGCCTGATCAACATTCTTGGTCTTACCATTGGCGTTACCTGCGGCATGCTGCTGTTTTTGTATGTGTCGGATGAACTAAGTTACGACCGTTATCATGAAAAGGCCGATCGGATCTACCGGATTGTTTCCTACATCCGGGAGCCGGACAAGATCAATAAATGGACGAGCACCCAGCCTCCACTGGTCAAAACATTAAAGCAGGATTATCCTTTTGTAGAGAGTTACGTCCGGTTTTTCGGCCGGGGACGCACCATGTTCAAGCTCGGTGAAAAGCGCTTTTATGAGGAAGATGTTTACTCCACCGACTCTACGATATTCGATATTTTCACCTATAAATTCCTGGAAGGCGATCCTAAAATTGCATTGGACGAACCTGGCAGTGTGGTGCTGACAGAAAAAGTTGCGAAACGGTTCTTCGGCCAGGAAAATGCATTAGGACAGATCTTGCGCACCGACGATACCACTTCGTATAAGGTAACTGGTGTAATCAAGGATGTTCCGAAAAATTCCCACATGACATTCAATGCGTTGATGTCGCTTGATGCAAACCAGCGGAACGCCGACGGTTGGGGTGGATTTTACATCAACAGTTATTTGCTATTGGCAAAAAATGCGGATATCAAAAAACTGGAAGCCGGTTTTCCAGGACTTTATGAGAAGTATATGTCGTCCATATTCAAGCGGATGGGCATCCATATTACTTACCAGATGCAGCCGCTCACGAGTATTCACCTTTATTCCAAATTTGATGGTGAAACCAATGGCGACATTGGGTATGTGTATACTTTTAGCGCCATTGCATTCTTCATGTTGCTCATTGCCAGCATCAACTATATGAACCTGGCGACAGCCCAATCGGCCCGTCGTACAAAGGAAGTAGGTTTAAGAAAAGTAATGGGATCACTAAAAGGTGCATTGATCGCCCAATTCCTGACCGAATCGGTATTAATAACTATGATATCCCTGGTTTCCAGTCTGATCCTGGTAGCCGCATTGCTATCGTTCTTCAATACGGTTTCGGGTAAAGAAATTGGCTATATGGAATTACTGAGTCCAAAGTTCATCATCATTGGATTGTCTATTGTAGCCTTTACAGGCCTGATCAGCGGCAGTTATCCGGCCTTTTATTTATCCGCTTTCGAGCCGGCAGATGTATTGAAAGGGTCATTTAAAGCAAGAGGAGGCAGTTTTTTCAGGAAAGCGCTGGTCGTTACCCAATTCTCTATTTCCATGGTCATGCTCATTTGTACCTGGATTGTGTACCAGCAGCTGAACTACATGCGCAACAAGGATATGGGTTACGACCGGGATCAGGTTTTAACGATTGATTTTCAGGGAGAGCAACCGAAAGCCAGGTATAATGCGTTCCGGAAGGATTTGTTGGATAATCCAAATGTGAAGAGTGTTGCGTCGGCATCATCGCCGGTTAGCAACATTGGAGGACGTGTTATTTTCACCGTAGAATCCAGTACGGGAATGAAGGAAATGGCTTTTAAACCAACATTGGTGGATCATGAATATGTGAAAACGATGGGAATGAAGCTGCTTCAGGGCAGAAATTTTTCGGATGAATTGCCAGCTGATACGGCCAATAGCGTGATGATCAATGAAGCTGTGGTGAAACGGATGAACTGGAAAGATCCGATCGGTAAAAAGATTATGCTGGGAACAGTACCTGCCGATGGAAAAAACCCGCCACCGACCGCCTTGGTGGTTGGTGTTGTAAAGGATTTTCACCAACAGTCGCTTTATAATCCCATTGAACCTCTGATTATGATCTATCGCAGGGCGAACCCGGTCATTCACGTCAAGGTCAGCACAAAAAATACAAAGGAAACGATGGCTTACATTGGCCAGAAATGGCAACAAGCCTATCCGGCCCGTTTGTTTGAATACCGTTTTCTGGACCAGGATTTCCAGTCGGCCTACCGCGCCGACGAGCTTCGCGGACAGATTTTTACTGCGTTCTCAGCATTGACCATCCTGATCGCCTGCCTCGGATTGTTTGGCCTGGCGACGTTTACCACCGAACAAAGGGTGAAGGAGATTGGTGTGCGAAAAGTATTGGGAGGTTCCGTTTCCAGCGTGGTCATGCTGCTATCCAAAGATTTTACCAAACTGGTGCTCTTTTCATTCCCCATCGCCATCCCGATCGCGTATTTTTCCATGGACCGCTGGCTGCAAGGTTTTCCTTTTAAAACCGACATCAGTCCCTGGATCTTCGTTGCCGCCTGCGCCTTGACATTGGTCATTTGCTGGCTGACTGTGATTTATCAATCCTTGAAAGCAGCTTTGGCGAATCCGGTGAAATCATTGCGTTCCGAATAAATCCGCATTTTTATTCTAGGCGCTGGTGTTTCTCGATGAATTGTCAAATGCCAAGCCACGAATATATGAATTTGCACAAATATGGGGTTTTATTCGTGCCCCATTCGTGCATTCGTGGCAACTATTGGTCAGCAAGTTCAGGATCACTCTTCCCATATTTTGCGGGACTATTGCTAATTCCCTTAACTCGTCCGGGTTTTTGCTATCGATCCTTCATATAGGCAATATAATCATAAACACAGAGCCTTTTCCTTCACTGGTTTCAACCTTTAATTCTCCGCCATGTCCCTTAGTTACAATGTCATAGCTTAGTGATAACCCCAATCCGGTTCCTTGCCCGGTGGGCTTGGTCGTGAAGAAAGGCTGAAAGATTTTATCTACCACTCTTTGTGGGATACCATTACCATTGTCCCGCACATGCAGCAGTACGTTATTGGCCGTTTTTTTGGTGCTCACTGTCACAGTAGGTTCATAATCAGACTCTGGAAGTTCTTTCTGCTTTTGCTGGACCGCATAAAAAGCATTGTTCAGTAGGTTCAAAACCACTCGTCCAATGTCCTGAGGGATCATTCCCACTTTTTCAAGGGAGGGGTCAAAATCGGTTTTAATGGCTGCATTAAAGGTTTGGTCTTTTGCACGTAAACCGTGGTAACCCAGCCGGATATACTCATCGGTCAATGCATTGATGTCCGTCGGTTCCTTGATACCGCTGCTGCTCCGGCTGTGCTGCAGCATTCCCTTTACAATTGAGTCGGCGCGTTTTCCATGGTTATTGATTTTTTCCAGGTTCTGGATTACATCGTTGGCAAGCCCTGTCGCTTCTTTAACATTGCCGCTGGCCAGTTCGGTTTTCATTTCGTCTAACAGCTCCTGGTTCAGTTCCGAGAAGTTATTGATGAAGTTCAGCGGGTTTTGGATCTCATGTGCAATACCTGCTGCCAGTTCACCAAGCGACGCCATTTTTTCCGATTGGATCAGCTGGTTTTGAGTGGCTTTCAATTCGGTGTAGGCTTTTTCGATTTCCCGTGCCTGCTGTAATTCCCTTTCCCTGCTTTTTTCGCGTTCCTTCGTTTTGATCCGTTCCCGCATATATCTGTTAACACTAAAAATCAGCAATGCTAAAACGATCACATATGCTGCGTAGGCCCACCAGGTACGCCACCAAGGAGGCAGAATGGTCACTTTGAGTATTTTTCCTTTTTCATTCCAAACCCCATAAGCATTGGAAGCACGCACCATAAATTCGTAGTCTCCTGGTTCCAAATTGGTGTAACTGGCAAAATTCCGGTTGTCGTAAATCCAATCTTTGTCATAACCTTTCAGCATATGTGCATACTGATTTTTCAAAGGGTTGGCATAATGCAGTGCAGCGAATTCGAAACCAATATTGTTTTGATCGTGAGCGAAAATTACGCTTTCAGTATTCAGCAGATCGCCTTTTACAGGCGAATCTTCCTTCATATCCAAAACAGATTTATTGGAAATCAGCAGGTTTGAAATGATGATAGGTGGCGGGGTATCGTTTCCTTTAAAGCTTTTGAAACTGGTTAACCCGTGGTCGGCCCCAAAATAAAATTGGCCGTCAGCAGTTTTTGCAGCCACCAGGTAAGTACCAAAACCGTCGCTGCCCAGACCGTCGGCGGAATTGTAATTGATGAACATCACCTTACCCAAAGCCTTATTGGTAATCATTTGAGAAAGTCCGTTTTGAGTGGATATCCAAATTTCCCCTTTTTGCCCGGGCAAGAGCGAAACAGTATTGTCTGTCGGCAAACCGTCGGCTTCGCTGTATAGTGTGAATTTTTCGGTCCTGGGATCGAATTTGTTCAAACCGGCCCGGTTGGTGATCCAGACGATTCCCTCCTCATCCTCAAAGATATCCGCAATAGCATTGTCAGCCAGCGAGTTTTCGTTTTTCAAATCGTGCATAAAATGTTTAACCTCACCTGAAATGGGGTCGATGCGGTTAAAACCTTTTTCGAGCGCACCCACCCAAACATACTTTTTGCCGATTTCAATATCAATAATATCACTGCCCGTAATCGATTTTTCACGCAGTTGTTCAGGATGCAACCGTTTTTCAAGGAAAGCCTCGTCCGTGTCCGTCAGCTTCACCAGTCGCATACCATAAACAGAGCTCACGTCAGGCCCGGGCTCGTTGTAATTTCCATAGCTGTGACTATCGTCGGTCGTGTAGCGAAGCGTGTAACTTCCTGGCCGGAGGTCCAGTATTTTAATATCGATCCTGTTTTTCGCCGCTCCACCCGCGTGCATGGATTGCGCGAAAGACGCCATCTTCCAGATCGTATCCTTTGGCGCGCCCTCTATCCATCCGTAATCTGCCGGACCTGCCGGGTCACCCTCTCCCACGGCCATCACCGCATATTTTCCCGCAGACTTGATCTCCACTTTCCGGGATTTATTCTGCATCTCTGTCACACCCTCAATTCCTGCCACTTTTTGACCGGTTTCGGACAGTTTTTCCATCTCATCAACCAGCTCCTGCGGATAGCTCAAGTGATCGGTGCTGACCACATTTTGAAACTGTTCTGTTTTGGGATCGAATATATCCAGGCCGTCGGCAGTTCCCAGCCACAGGCGACCATTCTGATCCGGCTTGATCACCCGCACCTTACCGGAAGCAATACCTTCCCGGCTTTTGTATTGGTAACTGTATCGTTCTACTTCCTTGTAATTTTTGTCCAGCCTGAGCAGTCCGTCACCCCAGGTACCTACCCACAATGTTCCGTCGTCATTTTCCGCAATAGACCTGACAGAGCCGCCGTACATATCGTTTACGACATCAAATGTGACCTTTTGTGCTTTTTGGGTTTTTGTATCAAAAACCGATAAACCGTAACCTTTTGTACCCACATACAATGTCCCCGGCTTGGCTTTGGACGCGAGCAGGCTATACGGAATACCGGAAATACCGGTCGGGTCGCCATCTTTTCGCGCGATCACTGAAAAAGGTTTGCTGACCGGATTGTATTTGAGCAACCCGAACTCCAAGCTTCCAAACCAGAACACGCCGCCGCGATCCACCATAAAGTTGGTCAGCGTAATGTTCCAGCCATGCTTTGGAACCTTCACTTTTCCTGCCAGGGTTACTTCTTCGAACTGGTCGGAAGTTCCTTTAAATTTAAGTATCCCGTGAAAGTTATTGGCAACCCAGATATTTCCGGAAGGGTCTGCTCCGATCCGGTTCCAGCTCGCCCAGCCGCCCTGAATACCCTCGGTATATATTTTGATCGTTTTCAGAGTGCCCAGCGCCGGGTCGTACTTGTAGACCCCATCGGATGCGGTGATCCAGAGGATGTTGTTCACATCGAAGTAAAGGGCCGAAATCTGGTTGAAATCAGTTTTAAGATGACCAAATAAATGTGGCTGCACGAACCTGAAAGTGTCGTCACCGGGCGCAAGATGCATAAGGCCGTAAACTGCCGAGCCTATCCAGATACCACCTTTTGCGTCCTGGGTAATGGCCAGAAGTATTCCCTGGTGAGACTGCTGATTGATACTGTCGCCTTCGTACTTTGCGTATTCCCATTTTTGGGAGGCGCGGTCTAATTTCAGAAGTTCTAGCAAGCCTGTAGTCACCCACACCTGCCCTTTTTTGTCTGTTATCATCCGGAACGATCTGCCCGCTCCGCTTCCCGTTATATTTCTGAATATGGTGCCAATGTTATAATTGACAAATTCTTTTTTCTTCCGGTCGTAATAAGACACACCTTGTTCGTTGCTCACCCAGATGTTGTGGTCTGGATCCTCCATTAGATCCCAGCAGTTATTGTTCTGCAGACTATTGGATTTGCCGCGCACATTTTTGAAGGTTTCAAAACGGTAACCGTCGTATTTCTGCAAACCGTTTCCGGTGGCGAGCCAGAGTAACCCATAATGGTCCTGGAGAATATCGTTCACCGTCGGCGAGGCAATCCCATTTGCCACTGAAAGATATTCGGGATCGATGGTGATTTGGGCACTTACGTTCATACCTGATGCTACCAATAGCAGAAGGCAAGGTAGAAGGTGTTTGAGGGTCACTTTTTTAACTTTTTTCATTGATAAGGGTACGTTGAATTATAATTTAACTACGAATGTGCTTCCATCGCCCTCAGCAGATTCCACTTGCAGGGTTCCACCGTGGCCCTTTGTGACAATATCATAACTGAGCGATAGGCCCAATCCTGTTCCCTGCCCGGTGGGCTTGGTCGTGAAGAAAGGCTGGAAGATTTTGTCTAACACTCTTTTCGGGATACCGCTGCCATTATCCTGCACTCTAATAAGCACGTTATCGCCCAGTTTTTTGGTGCTCAATGTCACAATCGGTTCATAGCCAGACCCAAGAAGTACTTTTTGGTGAACGGCGTAAAAAGCATTGTTCAATAAGTTTAGAACAACCCTTCCTATATCCTGCGGGATAATGGAAATCAAAAGGATTGTTTCATCAAAATCTGTTTTTAACGTCGTATTAAAGGCATTGTCTTTTGCCCGAAATCCGTGATAAGCCAACCTCAAATATTCATCCGCCAATGCATTAATGTCTGTTGGCTCTTTGGTTGAGCTGCTTTTTTTGCTGTGTTGCAGCATTCCCTTTACAATGTTATCGGCCCGCTTTCCGTGGTGGTTTATTTTTTCAAGATTTTCCAGGATGTCATTCGCAATCGTTTTTATTTCTTCCAAATTCCCTTTTTCGATTTCCACATTCATTTCTTCGATCAGCTCAGAACTTACTTCTGAGAAGTTGTTTACAAAATTTAGCGGGTTCTGAATTTCATGAGCGATACCGGCGGTTAGCTCGCCCAACGAAGCCATTTTTTCGGATTGAATGAGTTGTTTCTGAGTTGCTCTCAGTTCATCGAGCGTGTCTTCCACTTTTTGTTTTTCTTCTTGCAAAACAACATTGGCATGCTGCTTCTGCCTGTTATTTCGGTAGAGTATCATTCCAATCACCAGAAAAATAACCAATCCGGTGATCAGTGACCAGGTCAGAACCCTTCCTTCATTTTGCGCTTTTTCTTGTTGGAGTGCCTGTAACTGTTGATCATTTTTTAAATTTTCAATCTGGTTTCTGGCTTTTTCCTGCTCGATCTGATACTTGAGCACGGCTGCCTGGCGGGTAGTTTCTTCGCCGGCGAGACTATCGCGGTAAGCTTCATACTTTTGCAGATGTGGCCAGGCGCGGGCATAATCCTTGCGACCGGCATAGGCATCGGCCATGATTTTATGCGCATCGCGGCTCTGGTTCCTGATACCAAGCGGCTCGGTAACCAGTAATATTTGTTTTGCATAAATGATCGCACTGTCCAGCTGGCCGGTATGCAGGAAGGCAGTAGCCGGAATGAGCTTAAATTCGGCGGCAACTGTCGGGCGATTGGTCGTTTCCATGAAACGAACCGTCCGCAATGACAGGGAAAAAGCAAGGTCGTATTTACCCTGCAACTCGTAGATTTCGGCCAGGTTACCGTCCATAGTCGCAACATAAAAAAGATCGTTATCCTGAACACTAGCTTGCCGGGCCTGTTTGTAATAATCGATCGCCTTCGGCAGGTTGTCCGCCGTGGCGTAGATCGTGCCGAGAATATTCAGACTTCTTCTGATTCCGAGCCAATCGTTGATTGAGCGGCTTAGTTTAAGGGCTTGCATGGCATAAGGAAGGGCCTGAGCATTATTTCTCAATCGCTGGTAAGTATGGGCAAGTCCCAGGTAGGCCAGCGCTTCCAACTTCTTGTTTCCCGTGCGTTTTGCCAGTTCCAGCGCGGCAAGGCCAACCTTTAACGCAGGTACGTAGTTGCCCTGGGATGTGTAAGCGAGGCTTATATTGAGCATCCCGGTAGTTTCGCCAGCCGTATAATGCAGCTGTTTGGACAACTTGATCGCATCATTGGCAATCTTTTGTGATTCCAGCGGGTCCACACGCGACAATTGGAAAGAGAGCCCGTTCAAACGTTGCACCCGCAAGGTATCTTGCTGCGGAAATTGTTTGAGCAACAGTTTGAGACTGTCCACATTTCCCGGTTGGGCTCGCAAGCCAATCGAAAAACAGAAGACCAGGCTCAGAAAAGTCAGCAATTTTGTCATCAGTAAAGGAGGTTGAGCAATACCATAAATATCGGAATTTCAGCTGGTTATAAATAGCTAAGCCACCACTGTTCCCTATGGGCTTGTTTATACTTATCAAACCATTTACAAAGTGGATAAAGTATTAAAATGATCCCGATCCAGATGAAGTAAACGATCACGAGGTTGAACCCGAAATCTTTGAGGTCAACATCAAATTGTTCCTGCACCATCAATTCCCAGCCATGACCAGTCAACTCTGCGGCGATCAGGCCGAGGACGCGGATGAGGTACAGGTGTAAGATGTAATAGAAAAAAGGTACGCGCCCGAATACGCAAAAGAAATCAACAACCTTTCCGCGCCATTGTTCGGAATTGGCCAGAAACAGGAATGCCATTGACAGCGTTACCAACAGATATAAAAGAGAAGGCGGATATTTGTTGAGGTTCATGAAAGACATGACCGTCCGCCCTGTGGTTTGCATATGTTGCCACACTACCGGATCTCCATATACATTTGCCCATCGGATCAGTACAAACGCAATGATCGCAGAGAAACCGATCATGGTGAAAAGCTTTTTCCTTCGACTTGTTTCAAAAGCGGCATCGTAAAATTGTCCGAAATAATAGCCCAATGCCATCACGGCAATCCAGGGGATTAGAGGATAAACGATCGTAAGTGTGAGGGTATCGGTAAGTTTTACAGAATACACTTCATGAATGATTGCCCAAAGAATGCTGCCTTCAAAATGTAATTGATCTAAGATGTTATGTCCAAAGATGATCAACAATGAAATAATGAGAATTGCATTCTTCGGAAGATGGATGAAGCCAGCCAGGAAAATCATACTCGCCCCCAGCACCCAGATCACTGCCAGATCCACATTTTTGAAATGAATGTTGAGATACCACGCAAACGACACCACCGTGAGTTCCAGAAATATCAGCCAAAGCCCGCGCTTGATCAAAAAGCTGGAAAGTTCGGCCTTGGTCTTTCGTTTGCCAGACATATAAGCTGATATCCCTGCCAAAAAGCTGAATGTAGTCGCGCAAAAGTGCGTGATCCAGCGCGTCAGATACACCGGTACAGTAGCATGGGCAGGATTGGTCATATCGAATAGCGCTGACGATTGATGAAAGTAATCGCGCGTATGATCAAGCGCCATAATCACCATTACCAACCCTTTCAAAAGGTCAATCGATTGGATGCGGGGTCTGGAAGTATGAAGGGTCATTTTGCTTTTTATTTCACATTTTTTTGAATGCTGGGCACTACGTGTCATGCGAATTACCAATTGTCATGCTGAGCGCAGTCGAAGCACGTTCCTTACCAACACCATGTCCTCTTGGCATTGTACTTACCAGTGGCGTCCTTCGACTGCGCTCAGGATGACAAAAATGGGCGCTCAGGATGACAAAAATGGGCGCTCAGGATGACAAATGGGCGCTCAGGATGACAAATGGGCGCTCAGGATGACAGAATGGGCGCTCAGGATGACAAAACTGTGCGCGTCGGATGACAAAAATGGGCGCTCAGGATGACATATTTCACTTCCCAACCCTCCGCAAATCCAGATCATGAAAATCAAAGCTGAAATCGATATTGGGCGAAATGCCTTTCATTTTGATAGATTGCGCCTTACCTTCTTCATCCAGACTGAAACTTGCGAACGCATCACAATTCATATCCTGGTATTCCCATTTGATGGCAAAGGTATTGGCCTTGTAAAACTGCATTGGGCCGTTCAGTTTGGGTGATCTTAATGCCTTGAACCACAGCTGATTTCCCTTTAAGAATATCTCGATTTTGCCAAACCATTTATCTTCATAAACGCCTACATAATCCGCCGATTTAATTGGCGTGTTTTTGGCAGCAGACACGGTTTGCCAAACCTTAATCGTCACAGAGTCCGCACTGCCTTTGCGCGCCTGAAAGTCTTTGCCATAGCGTTCCAGCCAGTCGATTTTGTCCAGGCCAAGATAACTGTCGATTATCGATTGGTTCACTGAAAGAAATAGCCCTGCGCCGCCGCTTTCGGTGTTTGTTAAAATGATAACACCCAATTTGAAGTCGGGGATCATTGTGACATTGGACAACATGCCCGGCAAACCTCCCGTGTGCGATACCCGCAAATTTCCCTTCACATCGGCTAAGTTCCACCCTAAACCGTAGCCGCCGAAATGTTGATTGTAGCGCGGATCGCGGTTGATCCCCGTTACCGTATGGATCTTCCACATTTCACGTTGTCTCGCCTCAGCAAAAAGTTGTTTTTCTAAACTGCTCCCGTATTTTCCTTTGTTCAATTGCATCAATACCCATTTTGACATATCATTTACATTGGATAAAATGCCGCCCGCCGCACCATTGATCATATCCCCAAACAATGCAATGGTCCGAATTGGCCCCGCGTCGGTCGAATGCGGCGTTGCCAGGTTAGTTTTGTCCTTGATAGCACTTGGCGTAGTGAATGTTTGGTTCATTTGAAGCGGCGCCAGGATTTTTGTTTCCACAAATTTCCCCCAGCTCATGCCACTTACCCGTGCGATCACTTCACCGGCGACAATGTAAAGTTGGTTGTCGTAATCAAACTGCGTCCTGAATCCGGAAACGGGCTTGAAATACTGAAAATTGGTTAACACATCTTTGATCGTAAAATCCGTCCCGTCGGGGATGAACATCAGGTCGCCCACACCTAAACCCAGTCCGCTCCTGTGACATAGCAAATCCGCAATCGCAAAATTCTCGGTCACATATTCATTGTACATCTTGAATTCGGGAATGTGGGTTTTCACTTTATCATTCCAGGACAGCTTTCCTTCATCAATTAAAATAGCCAGGGCTGCGGCGGTGAACGCCTTGCTATTGGAAGCGATCTGGAAATTGGTATGCTCGTCAACCGGCTTTTTAGTTTCAATAGACTTTACACCATAACCCTTTTCATGAATCACTTTCCCATCCTTTACAATCGCAACCGCTACCCCAGCCACATTAAATTTCTCTATCGCTTTCTGCACCAGGGAATCAACTTGTTTGGAAGATAGCTGGGCTTTTACTTGGTTGTTGAATAATATGAGGAAAAGGAGGGAGGGGAGAAAAAGGAGGAGGGGGAATGTTATTTTTTTCATGATTTTTCGTCTTCTTTTTTATAAAAATAGAAAATAAAATACTGCTGCATGGATCACAACTAAACCTGCTGCAATTGAATAGGGATTATAATCTCTTTTATTTTTTCGATCCATTAGTATCAATGCGAATAAAATAGAAAATGTAATTGCATATTGAACGGTTTGAGCATCCACTTCACTCATGTCAAAATATCTTGGGAAAATTCTTCCAATCGTCGGGCCTAATAATGCCAGCGAGGAAGCGATCATAAATCGCATGTGTTTCGGCGATTTCTTTTTATAGAAAATGGCGAGTGAATAAAGTACGATCATGTAAAGGCAATCGCTTATTGGGAAAAAAATAAAGATCGTTTCTCCTGAATTGATCAGCTTAGCAATTCCCGGAATAAAGGATAGAATGAGCAAAGGAAAAACGACATATGACAACTTACCGACCAGTCGGTGCCAGGCTAGTTCTTTATTGACAATTAAAAAAGGCTGGACAATCAGCATCAGCACCCATAGCGACGCCAGGAATGCGTGGATATGGATAGTATTGTCAAAATTGATCTCGTAATGTGGAAATTTTACGAGGTAGGATTTGTAAAAAGCTGCGAAAATTAAGGGTATGAATAGCAGTAAATAATAGCCGAGATATCTATAAGATTTTTCCATATTATTTGAAAACAATGATATTCATAAACGGGATGGTTGAAAGGGTTAAAACAATTCTTTCCGAAACGGCTGCCATTTTCGGTAAGTCAATGATCTCCAAAGCCATTCCGCCGGGCCGTAGCGGAAATAGTGCAGCCATATCGAACTGTAAATGAGCTGAGCAATGTAAATTGTAAATGCGATGAGCGCAAGCTTGGCCGGGCCAAGCTGTGCCTCTAAGGCTGATCCATAACTCATGAAAATGAATGCGCAAATCACCGATTGCATCAGATAGTTGGTGAGCGCCATCTGACCGACTGGCGCAAAAATCATTAACCGCTGCTTCCAAGTAGGATTTTCGAATAATAAAGCAAATACGGCGGCATAAAAAAGGCATAGTGCCGGTACACCTAATGCATATACGATCGGCTGAATGATTCCAATCGGTTCAAGTTCATAATAAGCTTCCGTGGTCATCATCACAGCCAGCACGATGTTGCAGGGGATCCCGATCACCGCCCCCCAGATCATCACCTTTTTTATGAGCGGACGAAAAGCCTGGACATTCCCATAGATCATGTTTTTTGAGATATAAAAACCAACCAGGAACATGGAAAGTGCGTAATGGTCGATTTCGGTTGTTCCCAATGCTTCCCTCCCAGCTTTCGATAAAAAGAAGTAGCCGGAATGCGATACCATATTGGCAAGCAGCACACCGAGTAAAGCAAAGCCGCGCAGTACGTCTAGCAGGCTTTGGCGTTCGGTGACAGTAGTAGGGCTTAGCGTTTTTTGCATTATTTGGTTTTCAAGGGCTCTACTTTTTTGCTTTATCCTCCTGCTCGCCTACATACATGAAATAATTGCAATACAACATTTGCCCTTTCCGGATGCTGGAAAGTCTCAGAAATTCATTGGCCGCATGGTACCTTTCATCGGGTATGGCAACACCAAATGAGTAAGCGTCCAATCCAAGTGCTTCCTTGATGTCTACCAGCGAACCTACGCTTCCGCCTTCGCCGGTTTGCAGGGGCGGTCGCCCAAATACGGTCGTTAAAGCATTGGCTACATAATTGTAGGCTTTATTATCCGAAGGAAATTTGATGGGGTGTGCCCAGCCCGGTCTGAATTTGTAGGTAACTGTTGCTCCTGCCGGTGTATTTTTTCCGATATGCTTAACAATGGCTTGGATCACCTCATCTCCTTTTTGGCTGCCCACCAACCGGCACGTAATCCGTGCAGTAGCACTTCCGGGAATAATGTTATTAAAACCTTCGACGGCCGTGTAGCCGCCCTGCATGCCAACGATTTCCAACGTAGGGCGATACCACAGCTTTTCGAGGGCTGTATAATTGGTATCGCCCACGTCAGCCGTTGAGCCTAACTCTTTCATATCAGCCGCGGCATCGTAGGGTACTTTGGCGATCATTTCCCTTTCTGCCGCGGTTATTGCGGGCACGTTGTCATAAAATCCGGCTACGGCCACGCTTCCATTTTTGTTATAAAATGATGCGATGATCTCCGAGGTAGCTTTTACTGCATTGGCTGTTTTGCCTCCAAATGAGCCGGAATGAGCGTCATAGTTTGCAGTTTTCACGTTGAATTCCAGTTGCGCGGAGCCACGGAAGGCCATGCAAATGGAAGGGATACTTTCGCTGTATTGTCCGCCATCCGCATTCAATGCGAAATCCGCTTTCAGCAATTCTTTATTGTTTATCATAAACTTATGCAGGTTCGGCCCGCCAACTTCTTCCTCTCCTTCGAACAGGAATTTTACATTTACGGGCAACGCCTTATCCTTTTTCAGGATGGCTTCCACCGCCCATATCGGGATCATTACCCCGCACTTGTCATCACTGGTACCACGCCCGAATATTTTTCCGTCTACAACTTTTGGCTCGAAAGGAGGAATTGTCCATTCGGATTCTTTTACAGGCTGAACGTCATAATGCGCGTAAATCAGCACCGTTGGCTTTCCTTTGGCGCCTTCCCAGCTTCCGTACACAACGGGAGGCCCGTCGGTTTGCATCACCTGGGCGGTGGTCATTCCGATGGCCTGTAATTTTTTTACGATCCAGGCTGCGGCTTTGTCGATATCAGGCCTGTTCGCCTGAAGTGAGGATACGGTAGGCATGGAAACCAGCTCCAAAAACTCTTTGAGGTGCACGTCTTTGTTCTCTTCGAAATACTTTTCGTAAGTGACAATGGCGGTCTGCCCTTTTTTTGAAAGTTCAACCTGGGCTTTTGCAACGATTGTTAAAGAGAGCAATAGGAATGTTAGTCGGAAAGATTTCATCATTTTGATTAGTTAATTGTATTTAGGCCCTTTTTATCAGTGTTGAATGCAGTACTTTAATTTTCCATTGCTTTTTTTCTTTGATAAGGATCACGGTCTCCATCCAATGCACGGATGTTTTTCGCTCGCCTCTCTCCATGACAGAATAAAGATTATAACTCACCCAGGCCGTGTTCTCCCTGATTGTTGTATTGATAAAATCAAATTTATTAGTGCGTTTGAAGTTGGTACCGATATTGGCCGTAATTCCTTTTTTAATCAGAGAATCCAAAGTCCAGATCTGGCCATTTTCGTATAATACCACATCCGAAGTACAGTAATTTCTAATGCCAACCGAATCCTGATCAGCTAATTTGGCAAACATGTTTACTACTGTTTGCTGTACCGATATATCACCCTCCGCTGGCTTGGATTGGGCTTGGAGTAGGAACGGGAATAGTGCAGAAAGAATGAGTAGTATTGATTTTTTCATTGTGCTTGTTTTGCCCATGAGCCACAAGCTATCAGCTTTTAGCTGTTAGCCTTTAGCTTCTTGGGTGTTAAAAATGACATGGTACTTTTCATAATTTTAAGTGTTTCGCATGAACGTTTGCAGATAAACTATTTCAGGCGATTTCAAAAAGCTAATAGCTAACAGCTAATAGCTCTCAGCTAACAGCCATACACTACAAATACATATTAACTACCAAATACACTGCGCAAATTAATAACAGGACGTACAGCAACGGCATAATAAATCGTATCCAGACTTTTAAACTCACATTCACCAGAGCGAGCGACGGCAGAAGCATAGCGGTGGGTGAGATGAAAAGCATGAGGTTCATTCCGTACAAATAAGCATTCACAATTTCACTTCCGGGAATGTTGATCAGGACAGCCAGCGTTCCCATAATCGGCATGGTGAGTACCGCCATGCCAGAAGTGGATGTGATAAATAGCGAAAAGAAAAAGAAAAAAACGAACAGCAGCAGAATAAAAATGACCGGCGGCACGTGCGTAACCAGCCCGCTCATATAAAAAAGGATGGAATCGCTTACGTGGCCATCATTCAAAACAATGGTAACACCCCGTGCCACGCCCACAATAAAGGCGACCGAAAGCAAGCTCTCAGCTCCCTTTACGAATTGCGTAATGAATATCTTTTCGTTGATTCTTGCCAAAAATCCCACGAGAAGCGATGCCCCAAAAAGAAGTGCTGACAATTCCAAGGTCCACCATTGAAGGAACATCGTACCATAGATCATAGCCAAAAATGCACCGAGGAAGATTAGCAAAAGCATCTTGGTTTTTAATCCTAATTGCTCGGCCACATCCTGGTTGCTGATATGCACTTCATACGGCGGTTTTACGACGCCGTCTATTTTTAAAACCAGTGATGTGGACGGATCTTTTTTCACTTTAGCAGCATAGCGCAGTAGGTACCAGGTAAACAAAGCCGTCGTCAGGGTGAAAAGGATCAAACGTTCGTAAATGCCGTCTTTCCAACTGATACCGGCTGCATTGGAAGCGATAATAGTTGAAAAAGGATTGGAAAATGCAGAGATACCGCCGACTGTATTTCCGCCAAAAATGACAGCGAAAGGAACAAGTAAATCGTAACCGGCTGCCAGGAAAACAGGTACCAGGATCGGATAGAACATGAGTGCTTCTTCATCCATCCCATAACTGGCCCTGCAAAAAGCGAACAAGATGGTCAGCGCTACGATCAGGACCGGCTCGCGTCCTCTCATAGCATGCGAAAGTGAGGCAATACCCTTTTCAATCGCCTGGGTTTCATTGAAAACATAAACAAAACCGCCCATGACGAGAATAAACATAATGATATCTATGCTGTCATAAATGCCCTTGATCGGTGCCTGAATGACTTTAATGAAACCTTGCGGGTTGCTCGCTTCTTGCCGATAGGTATTGGGAACAGATACCGGTTTCAGTACTTCGCCATTGATAAATTTATTGACCGAGATCCGCAAACCGAGTTGATCCAATGTTTTCTGAGTAAGCGGTAAAAGGGTATCACCGTTCGCCCCAGTCATCGAAAACGATTTATTGTCGACCATTGAAAGCTTATTGTACTGACCCGCTGGCATCAGCCAGGTACTTATGGCGGCCAGCACAATCGCAACCATCAGAATGGAAAGGGGCTGGGGAACTGATTTAAGTTTAAACATCAGCGGCTTCGGCAGTCACTGCGGGTAGAGTAATCATATCTTGAAGAAGTAATAGAGGTTTTGTTACGTAAATCAAATATCGCTAGAATCGTAAAGACTAATGTCTGCTATTATCCCAAACGCTTAGTTTATTGTCCCAAATGCTTAGTTTACTGTCCCAGATACTTAGTTACTGATACTCTTAAAAATGATGTAAAGCCCACTTAGAGATTTTGGGCGGCAGTACTCGTTCTTCCCCCAAAATTCCCTAAAGAGGAACTTGCCTAAGGCAGTATCAAAGGCATATTTAAATACTGAAAGAAAGGAAAATGCGTTACCCGCCAATCTGGCTGATCAGCGCTCCGTAACGTTCGTCGTATAATTCGCCTGAAAGCCAATCCCTGACGATATATTTAAAAAACAGCATGGGTGACTCATGCTGACTGATTGCAGCTTCAAAATATCCCATGGCGGTATCCGCATCGCCGGTCGACGCATAAACGATTCCCATGTCGTAATTGGATACGACCTGGGTTTTGCTGAGAGAGGTCATTTGGGTAACAATGTCCAATGCGCTTTCAGTCTCTCCGGACAAGCCGAATAAAGCACCGCAGGCGCTGAGCGTAATGCCATTGTAATTAATTTCCAACGCGGTTTCCAGTGATTCCTGGGCTTCGGGGTAATTTTGTAATGTGATCAGGTTCAGGCCAACGATCATGTGACCACCCCAGAAAGTAGGTTCAAGGGCAACCAATTTTCTGCCCTGCGCAATAGCTTTTTCAAAATTCTCCGTAATCCAGTATACGTACCCGGCGTAAAAGTTATTAATCAAAGAAAACGGTTCAAGCGATAACGCGAGGGAAGTTTCTTCTTCGGCTCTGGCGTAGTTGCCGGTAAGGCCACAATACAGACCATATTGACTGTGCAATTCTGCGGTATTCCAATTCAGTTCCAATGCTTTTTTGAATGAAGCGGAGGCGCCGGCGAAATCCCTTTGGTAGAGCAATTGCATACGAGCCAGAGCCAGATAACTCTCGGCGATGCCGCTGTCCAATGAAAGAGCCCGCTCAGTCGCTTGCTTCATGAGTGGCAATGCGTACGTGTCGGGCAGGTGCCTGTAAAACCACATATTCAGGTAACAAGAGGCGATCCCGGCGTATGCAATGGCATATTCCGGGTCCATTTCAATGGCCGATTCGAAATAGCCGATGGCTTTGTTGTACTCGTCCAGCCCTGCAAATTTATTGTGATAATATCGGCCGTGCAGATACAGCTCGTAAGCCGTACTGTTATTGGTATATCGTTTGAAGGTATTTTCAGGCTCGTCACCCAGCAACTGCACTTTTATTTCCCTCAAAATGGCCTGCGCGATCTCGTCCTGAATGTCGAAAATGTCTTCCAGTTCTTTGTCATACTTCTCAGACCATAGGTGATAACCGTCCGCTACTTTCACAAGCTGGGCCGTAATGCGCAGTCTGTTTCCCGACTTGCGCACGCTTCCTTCCAGGATATGATCCACATTCAGCTGCTCGCCTATCTGGCGCAAGTCCTGATTGTCGCCTTTAAACCTGAAAGACGAAGTGCGTCCTGCAACCTTTAAATTGGGGGTATGGCTTAACACATTGATAATTTCCTCTGTGACCCCATCGCTGAAATATTCTTGCTCAATATCATTACTAAGATTTAGAAATGGCAGAACCGCAATGGATACCGGCGAGGAGGATTGCGTTACGAATGTATTTTTTTCACTTAATGACATGACTTTTTAATTTGGGAGGACTGTTTATATTTTTCGTTGAAGTAGTCAGTCTACGTTTGGTTATTCAAGTTGGGACATACCCTTTACTTTTTTGTAAGGCTTTTTTAAAAAATCTGCGACTACTTGATTGAACATTTCTTTATAAACAATGAGCGTTGAATGCCCTGAATTGGGCAATATCCAAAGATAAGATTGCGGAATGCCATTGGCAATGGCCATTGTGTGTTTTGGCAAAATTACATCATTATCGCCGCCAATGACCAGGGTAGGGACTTTAACCATTTTTAGGTCGGCCGTTGAGATGTGTGGATTGAAGACCATCAGGTTCAAAAGTTTTTTCAATGCCTTCACATCTGGTGAGGGGGTTACTTTCGCGAGACTGTCATTTACGGCTACAAGTTCATTAAAAACAGATGGCACGACCGCAGTGGTATCCGGCCAGAGATTTGTACCTGTGATGGCCATTTTTTTCACCTTTTCGGGGTGACGGATTGCTAACAGCAATCCATTAATCCCACCATCGCTCCATCCGATAACGTAGCAGGAGTCTACGCTCAACTTGGTCAGCAGCGCGTCAAAATCGTCTGCCATCATTTCGTACGAGAGCGAGTCACCCGTATCAACCGACTTTCCATGAGCCCGGCTATCGACAGCGATAACCTTATAGTTTTTAGCAAAATAAGGGATCTGGTTTTTGAAGTTTTCGAGTGAACCTCCGTTGCCATGAATGAGCAGCAGAGGTTTGCCGGTACCATAAACTTCATAATACATTTTGATACCGCGAATGTCAGCGTATTTTCCAATTTTTGCGTTGCTTCCAAAAATAGTTTTTCCGGACGAAGCAACAGGTAATGTTGATTGGGCGAATGTACATTGCATTACCAAATATGCAATAATGCTTAGGAAGATGTTTTTTGACATTATTTCGTCTGTTTTCTAATTCTAATGATGGTCACTGGTGGGGTAGTTTGCATACTTAGCCTTATTATCAGAATAAGTATGCAATATTCAAATACTATCGTTCGGCAATAACAAAAGAAATGGTCGATTGTTGATTGACCCTCTTACATTAGATAAATTGTCCTTTATTAAATAAACTTGTACTCCGACGTAAGACCTCAACCTTTCCTACATCACAACCTACCAATCTATGACCCAACTTTCCTCACTTTTTTTTATATTGATTAGGGCGTTGCCGATAATACTATGCCTTTTAATGTCCAATTTGAAAGGCATCAGCCAGGGATTCCGTAAATCTGCACAAAACATTGACATGCCAGACAAGTCCAATACAGGACAGTATATTGTAGTATACAAGAGAAATGCGGTAGCTGGCAAGCGGTTGAATGCCGCGGAATCGGTACAGACCCGTCAACGGTTGATGCGGGAAGAGGTTGCCGCAACGTTGGTCAAAAACAAACTTCTCGGAAAGCAAATACTTCACATTTACGAAACTGCGCTCAATGGATTTGCAATTAACGGCTTGACCGGAGCGGAACTTGAAAGGCTCCGAAAAGATGACCAAGTGGAATATATTTTGCCCGATTCGCCAGTTTTTCTCTCCACCGGGGGTGCGCCTGTGACAATGCCATTGGCCGGGAATTGTAGCGGGCCTGCTATCATCGTGAACGGGGTACCGAACAATGCAGTTGGTCTGGCTGCATTTGGGCCAACTGCCAATGCAACCGGTGAAGCCACATTGGTCAATGATGGTTCTGGTGCTGCAACCCAAGGCCTGGGTTGCGCGCCTATACAATCAATTACGGGCAAAATAGCTGTGATAGACAGGGGCACATGCCAATATAGCGTAAAGGCATATAATGCACAGGTAGCCGGGGCTGTGGGAGTAATTATTTTGAACAATGTACCCGGGACAGCCCCGGGTATGGGCGCAGGACCTAATGCCGAGCTGGTAACGATCCCAGTTATGTCTATGTCATTGGAATCTGGGAACGCATTGAAAGCGGCCATGGCGGGCGGCGCCGTCACCGTTACATTGGATAGGGCTGCCACAATTGATCCAAACTCCCAATGCACGCCCTGGGGTATCAGCCGGGTAGGGGGTGGGGCGTCGGGCGTCGGCAAACGCGTCTGGATTATCGATTCAGGCGTCGATATTACCCATCCTGATTTAAACGTAAATACATCACTTTCCACATTTTTTATCGGCTCTAGCGCTGCTGATGCGAACGGGCATGGCACGCATGTGGCCGGTACCATAGCCGCAAAAGATAATGGGATAGGGGTAATCGGAGTGGCAGCGGGAGCAGAAGTCATTGCGGTGCGGGTATTTTCGGATCAGAATACCACTTCGTCTTCACTGGTAATTGCTGGAATAAATTATGTGGCGGCCCGTGCCTTGAACACTGACGTGGTCAATATGAGTCTTGGCGGTGTACCCAATCAGGCGACGGATGAGGCAACTTTGGCTTTGTCATTGAAATGCAGGGTAGTGGTTGCGGCAGGAAACGATAATCTTTTTGCGAATTACCGAAGTCCGGCCCGGGTGAATGCGCCCAACATTTTCACGGTTTCTGCCATGGATATGACGGACAAAATGGCAAGCTTTTCCAACTTTGGTAATGCACCTGTCGATTACAGCGCGCCGGGCGTGAATGTTGCCTCAACCTGGCTTAACGGAGGTTATGCTTATGCCAGCGGCACCTCAATGGCCGCACCCCATGTAGCCGGCATATTGCTACTGGGCAGTATTTGCGCTAGTGCCAGGGTTACGGGCGATCCGGACGGCAAACCGGATCTGATCGCAACCGTTTTCAGCGCCGCCCGCAATGTGGACACGGATAATGACGGCGTCACCGCATGCAATGGCGATCTGGACGACAACGACGCCAGCATTTTCCCGGGAGCAAACGAAATTTGTGATAATAAAGACAATGACCTCGATGGGCAGGTCGACGAAGGAAATTCCTGTTGTCCGATTGGCAATTCCGGTATCCTATATGTTAAATCCGGTCCGCCGGGGGTCGGAGATGGGCTGTCGTGGGCAACTGCATTTAGTTCACTTCAATCTGCCCTTAACGCTGCTAAAAGTTGTACGCAAATCACACAAATCTGGATTGCAAAAGGTACTTATACTCCTTCTGTTGATGCATTTGGTCAGGCAAATCCCATTGACCCACGTACAAAATCGTTTGTAATGGGAAATAATCTTGCCGTTTATGGAGGATTCAAGGGAGATGAATTGGCCCTGTCGGACCGGAATCTGTACGTTGGTGATAATGAAACCATCCTGAGCGGTGAAATCCAGTCGGACAATAATTTGGAAAACAATGTATATCATGTAGTCAATAACCTCACCGCTGTAGGGCGCGAACTGAACGGAACAGCCATTCTGGACGGACTAACCATTGGTCTGGGGTCTGCTACTTATGTGGCCGGTAATACCACATCCTATCCAGATAGTTACGGCGCAGGCATATTGAATTATAGATCCAATGCGGCCATCCGCAATTGCTCCTTCGAAGTAAACCAGGCCTATTTTGGCGGCGGATTAGATAATAATTCTTCGAGCCCAAGTGTGACCAACTGCTCTTTTGTTTACAATTATGGTCTTCGCGGGGGTGGAATGAGTAATAGTTTTTCATCTCCCGGTTTGATTAATTGTGCTTTTCAAATCAATGAAAGCGGCAATGGTGGAGGCATGTACAATGAATCATCGGGCCCTACAATTTTGAATAGCAGTTTTTCTGGCAATGATGCTTCGGGTTCGGGAGGCGGGTTATTTAACACCAGCAATGCGTCGCCAGCCGTCACCAACAGTATTTTGTGGGGAAACAGCAGCGAGGTAGCCAATCAGTCATCAAGCAATCCAGTAATCTCATACAGCATTGTTCAGGGCGGATGGAGTGGCGCTGGTTCAAATAATCTGAATGTAAATCCAAAGTTCATTAGTCAACCCGTTGCATTGTCGGGAACTCCTGGTGACCTAAGGCTTATTGCATGTTCCCCAGCTAAAAATAATGGAAATCCGGGAACAACATCAGCCACGGTCGGGAACTTCGATCTGGCTGGAAATACCCGCATTTTCAACGGTAGGGTTGATATGGGCGCTTATGAAAATTCGGAAACACCTAACTTTTCAATCAGTATCGCCGCCGATCCGGGCTTGACTGTTACAACAGGCGGCAGCACAACCCTCACCGCATCCGCTGCTGATACTTATGTGTGGTCGACCACCGCCACAACTGCTGCGATAACAGTAAGCCCTGTGACTAATACCAACTATTCAGTTACCGGGACATTTGGCATTTGTTCCGCGGTAGCAACTGCTACTGTTAATGTATCTTCCCTGCCGGTAAACCTCGTGAGCTTTTCCGCGAAAAAAGAACCAAATGGATCGGTGAAATTAACTTGGGTAACAGCTGATGAAATCGACAACGCGTTTTTCGAACTGGAAAGAAGTACCGATCTCCGGCAAATTGAATCACTGGCCAAAGTATCATCGGATCAAACGGCTTCTCAAAAGCATTCGTATCAGTATCGCGACGAACTTCCGCACCAGGGCACTAGCTATTATAGGCTGCGGCAGGTGGATTTCAATGGTAAAACGACAACCTATTCCTGGGCCGCGATAGTGATTGACCAGACTTATGTGGTTTTCCCAAACCCAGCAGTCCAAAGCCGGTTTCAGTTGAGGTTGGATGAACCGGAAAAGGCGATTTTAAAATTTTCTGATGTAAGCGGGCGCATTTATCCCTTGGAAACTGTGAGCCGCGGGAAAGCGATAATGGAATTGAAATTACCTAAGACGTTGTCTGCCGGGGTTTATATTTTGCAAGTTGACGAGCGAGGGCAGAGTCGGCAGTACCGGCTGGTTGTGGAATAAAGGATGTTTGACGGGCTGGGGACCTGCGAATGTTGTTAGTAGTCTGAACATGGCATTCAACCAGCGGTGGCGTTCGAAGTTCCAGAAATAGTATGTAAATTACTTTTGCTGTTTCTCATTGCTGTTCAACACCATCACATGGAGCATTACTACCTTGGCTTCTTCCATTATATCGAAGAGATTTTAACGTTGCCGGAATCTGATAAGGCCTCAATCCGCCGATCCTTCAAGCCGGTTTTTGTTTCAAGAGATACGATTATTGATCGGGCCGGACAAATACCCGAATTCCATAATTTCATCGTGTCGGGCTATATGCGAAACTTTCATATGGATAAGGAAGGTAATGAAATCACCACGGACCTGAATAATGGTCCCCGTTTTTTTACCTCTTACACGGGCTTTATGAACCGCACGGTTTCCGGCGAAAACCTGCATTGTATCACGGATTGTGAGTTGCTCAGGATCAGCCGAGATGATGTGGACGAAGGGGCAAAAAACAGTATTACGCAGAAGGATTATACGATACGTATCCTGCAAAGACACCTTCAGGAAGATAAAAACCGGATCAACGACATGGCTACCTTAACCGCCGAAGAACGTTATTTGAAGTTCTTGAAAGAGAAACCAAACATCGTCCGGAACGTACCGTTACGCTATATTGCCTCTTATCTGGGGATCACGCAGCGGCATTTGAGCAGATTAAGGGGATAGGAAAGTAATCAAACGCCCACACCTCAATACAACCGCTCATCCGTAATGGACATTTGTCTAGTCAGCGAAGGCAGCATCGACCTTAAGTTTAATAAAACTTAACCGGCCGTTCGATTATGATGACCAAAGCAAACATCCTACACTCCGAAAAAACAAAAACATCCTTTGTCCCGAAAATACTGACTTTTGCAGCCGCCTCCTGGCTAACCGTCGCAACGATTGGTCAATGGATATTTGCGTTTTATATCGTATCATTTTATGGCAAAAGCGCTTTCTCCGGAGCGTTCGAAAAATGGAACCAGGTACTTCCGCACGGCTATGTGGAAGGAGATTTGAAAGGGAATTTAATTGTAGGACTGCATGTGTTATTAGCCGCGATACTAGTAATTGGCGGGCCTTTGCAACTCATTCCACAAATACGCAGGCACTTACCACTTTTTCATCGTTGGCTTGGCAGGGTATATGTAATTCTTGCAATCCTTGTTGGCAGTGCAGGGCTTATCATGGTATGGACACGCGGGGGAATAGGGGATCAGACACAGCGCATCAGCATTAGCGTTCAGGCCATCTATATCATTTCATTTGCCTTGTTGGCTATCAGATATGCCCGGTCCAGGCAATTGGAAAAACACAGAAGCTGGGCGTTACGGCTGTTTATGGTCGTGAATGGCGTCTGGTTTTTCAGGGTGGGATTGATGTTCTGGTTGCTGGTCAACGGCGGCCCTGCCGGTTTCGATCCTGAAACGTTTACAGGCCCTTTCCTGACGACACTATCCATCATCACCTATTCAGTTCCGCTTTCGCTGATCGTATTAGAGATGTATTTGTACGCTCAGAAAAGTCAGCATAGGGAATTTAGTATTGTTACATCTGCGGTTATTCTGACTTTTACAGTCATGATGTGTATTGGGATATTTGGGGCAACGATGGGAATGTGGCTGCCAAGATTAAAATAATGGCATTGGTAATATGCAAAAATTTGCGTTTTTGTAAAACTTTTCCTTACAATATCTTCCAACCACCTAGAATGATCTATTATACTCAGCTTATTTTTATAAAGGAAGGAAAAGAAAGTGCCTTTCACTTTTTTGAAGACCAGGTTTTGCCATTACTTCAACGGCACAATGGGGAATTGGTCTACCGTGTACGCCCAACCGTTTCTTCGGTCGTTGCCACAACATTAGGCTTTCCTTATGAAATTCACCTTGTCATTTTTACAGATCGGAAAAGTTTTGAAGGATATCGAGACGACCCGGACCGGTTGAAGCATATGCATTTGAAAGACGAATCGGTCGAGAAGATCATACTAATTGAAGGAAATGTCCTTTGAAATATTTTAAATCATTACTCTTCTGTTGATTTTTCGTTCAAAAGTCAGGTCAACGGTGGCATAATTTTGCAGTGGTATTACCAGTATTGTTCATCACACGATGACGACGTTCTTGGTAATCCAAAATAAGAAAATATGGAAAAGCGCAAATTAGGAAGTAGTGGCCTGGAAGTTTCGGCCATAGGTTTAGGCTGCATGGGGATGAGTTTCGGTTACGGCCCGCCACAAGACAAAACGCAAATGATCGCCCTGATCCGGGCAGCGGTAGAGAAAGGGGTTACTTTTTTTGACACTGCCGAAGTATACGGACCATTTATAAATGAAGAACTGGTTGGAGATGCATTGGCACCTTTTCGCAGCGAGGTTCAGATTGCGACCAAGTTCGGGTGGAAGGCAGCGGCGGACGGCAAACACAACTGTGCCTATTGAAGAGGTAGCGGGCACGGTGAAAGGCGGCAAATGTGACGCTTTCTCCGCAAGATCTTATTCATATCGAGGATGCTGCTGCCAAGATCGAGATACAAGGCGACCGCTATACAGAGGCCGGCGAGAAGATGACTGGTATTTAGAAGCAGTTATTGACCGATCCGGTACTGACTTTCGGTTCCAAATCGGTTTTTTCAATTAAATGACTGTCGAAATTCCAATGGGGAAAAATTAGTTTTTGTTTTGAACAGCTTGCTAAAAGACTGCGGATGTTCAAAACCTAGCTCGTAGGCAATTTCGCTGACCGAAAGATTGGTAACCGATAGTTTCTCTTTTGCTTTCTCAATCAGCCTGTGGTGAATGTGTTGCTGCGTGGTTTGCCCGGTCAACAATTTGAGCATCCCACTCAAATAATTGGGTGAAAGGTTAAGCGTTTCAGCAACATAATGAACTGTGGGCAATCCGGTTTTGATCAAATCATCGCTGTTGAAGAATTCGGTAATTACGTGTTCCAGACGATCCAGGATCTGATGATTGCTTATTTTCCTGGTAATAAACTGACGTTGATAAAACCTTTCTGAATATTTAAGCAGCAATTCAATCTGGGCGATGATCAGATCCTGACTAAACTTGTCAATATTGGAACGATACTCCTGCTGAATGCTCTGCATAACTCCCGAAATGGTCGTCTCCTCTTTTTCTGAAAGAAACAGGGCTTCATTTACCGAGTAATCGAAATATTCGTATTGTTTAATGGTTTTGGCCAAAGGTGTGTTCCACAGAAAGTCGGGATGAACCAGTAACATCCATCCCGACTGCTGTATCGCAGTATCTGCTTCAACTTCAAGCCTGAGCACCTGGCCAGGAGCCATAAAAAACATTACGCCATCATTAAAGTCGAAATCCTGCTGGCCATATTTCATTTTCACATTGAAATTCCGTTTCAATGCAATGGAATAAAAGTCCTTCACCAAACCCATCTCATTGGCAGGCAAACGCTTAATCTCTTCCATATTAATAACACTCACCAATGGATGTTCCGGCTTAGGATATCCCCTGAACTGGTGAAATTCGCTGATGGTTTTGAACCGATGAATTGGCATATTCGACATATTACAAGTTAATCAATTCTGTTTGAAAGCGTCCGCAAATTCCTTTGCAAAATCTGCCAACTTCACTTTTCCCATCACAGCGGGCCGATTTCTTACATAGTCTTCCGCCAGCACGCCGGTATAAAGTGCCTCGTACATTTCCACCAATCCGGTCGCGATTTCCTTATTCATGCCTGCTGTAATAAGTTGGCTGAGCGATTCTTCGGACGAAATCAATACCCATTTTAGGTCAGGCATTCCAATTGCCGGACCAATAATGCGTGCGGACTCTTCGCCTGTAAGCTCTTCGCTGGCTACGTATCGCACCCTTCTTCCGGTAAAGGAGGTTTGGATTTCGTCAGCAACGGCCTCAGCAATATCAAAGGGCGATACCCATGGGATCATCCGGTCGGCGCCATAATTGGTAGCGATTGTGCCGGTTGCCTTTATCATCGGTACATAACCATACAAATTGTAGAAAAAGGAAACCGGCCGCATATGTGTGATTGAAACATCGGCCGGCAATGCATTCAAAGTCAGTTCAACGTTATGCGCACCGACGAGGATCCCATTTCCCGTTGCCAAATGTCCGCCGATGGTACTCAGGTTTACGACACGTTTCACACCTGACCTTGCTATCGCCCCGGCGTAATTCCTGCCCAACATTCTATAATATTCCAATAGATCAAACTCCGGATCAAAGTAACTTTTGGCAGACACCATGGTATAGACTGCATCTGCGCCAGTGAAAGTATTGGCCAGGAAATCAACGTCTTCGAATGAACCAATTGCTGCCTTCGCGCCTAATGTTTCAATAGTCTTTTGCCTTTCAGGGTTGCTGCTGATAGCAGTAACCGAATGTCCATTTTGAAGCAGTTCTTCGGTCAGGGGCTTGCTGATATGTCCCAGGGAACCTGTTAACACGATTTTCATTTGTATTTATTTTTAGTTTCTGCAAAGGTCGGTCTCACCTAAAAAGCAGACGTAGCCAAATCTATGGTTGTTGTAGTCAAATGACGGATCCGCTTTGGCGGCATGATTTTCATTAAAAACGTTCAGGTAACTTTTACTTTTGCAAAAGCTTCATAATCGGAAATGATCATGTCTGAACCACAACTTACCGGCTTGCAAAAACGGGCCTCGAAATACATTGACAAAGCAATAAACTACCAGGTCAGACCTGGTGAGACGATTGAAGGCCATTTCATCGGCTTTGATAAAACCAACATTGATCGGGCTATCATCCAAATGTCAAATGCGGCTGATAGGACCACGCTTCCTGTCATGACCGTGTTAAATTATTTTGAAGGCGTCGATGAGGAATAGACACTTTCCTTTTCCATTTGAAATCGCAAATTTCCGCCCCATAGGCAATGGTACTGGTTCGGATCAATTCGAGACCGGCGAGCTCTGAAGTTAGTTTGTCGACCTCACAAAGAATGGAAGCGTATTTTGAAGCATTGTGTTTCTGAAAAAGCTTGCAGATGCCACATTCGAGGATATTTACTCCGTAACCTAAGCCAAATGTTTCGTTTTTATCCGTGATTATTTCAGCTCTGAAACCATCCGGGTGTCCCGTTTTGCCAATTTTTTTCTTAAATATTTTCAAAGCTATTTTCGAAATTTTCAAACCAATTATTCGCGCTGGAATCTTCTTCAACCATTTCTGAAACGAGTTTTTTGGAGATACGTAGTCGTAGGTTATTTCCAGGCAAATCTCTTTAATCAGGTCAAATGATTGATTTTTACTTTCCAATGTCTGGATTAGGGAAAGGAAGTATGCGGTGAAATCGAGGCGGCGATCAATTGGATTACCCGATGTCAGCGCAAAAGCAACATCTTTTTGTATTTTATAAAATCTTACGTCAATCTCTTTGCGTAACGCATCAGAATTACCGGGGTAATACTTTTCCAGTGTTTTGGTAAAGAATTTTCTGTAGCCCATTTTTTAAGGAATGTTGATTGAAGACAAATTAGCAATAAATTTGTTTTGAGAAGAATGGATGAAGTTTCCGCCAATCGAACTTCGTCAGCAACCCATTTCCTTTTCTATAAATTGCTTCTCAAGAGCGTTGATCTGGCAGGTCAGCGCTTTTTTATAAAAGGATTTCGCGGCAGAAATATCATTTTTGTCGAGAGATATTTTTGCCTGAAAGCAATACATTAGATGATAATTCTGAAAAAATGGATTTGCTTTGAGTTGATTGAGGATTGTGATTGCACCTGCTTCATTCCCACCAAAATATAAAGCCGCAGCCTGACTTAACTTTGTAAAAGGCGATGAATTGACCAATACAAGCTTTTCATATAATTTGGCTAATCCCTGCCAATCCGTTTCCTGGAAGCTTCGAGCCTGCGTATGCAAGTAAGCGATCGCACCCTCCAATTGGTACGCGCTGACAGATGATGATTCCTTTTGCGAAAGGAACAGGTAATGGTTCGCAACAGATATTATTTCCTTGTTCCAGCCCTGTCGGTCCTGCTCAGATAGCGATTTTAATTCATGAAGCTGATTTATTCGTGATTGTGCTCTTGCCAGATTGTACAGCAGCAATGCATATAATGCTTTCACATTCCCATTAGAGCTAATACCCATCTTCATCATTTCCTGTAATAAGCTCAGGGCGTCCTCACAAAGCGCCTCGTCGGTAAAACTACCGTCTTCCGCAAGTTGATAGCCTTCTGTAAACATTACATACAAAACCTTAAGCGCCATTCTAACCTTCTGCTCGTCCGGCTCGGTTGACATACCCGCGTAAACGAAGTATCCAGATTTATTCTGCGCACGCCAGCGATAGATTACTTTAGAAATATGATCCTCGTTGGATGCCAGCAGTGCAGCGATGCGTTTCACACGTAATCCACAGACATATCTCAAAACAATTACCAACTGGACTTTGGGTGGAAAAGCTGGTTGCAAACAGGCAAAAAGTATCCTTAGTAAGTCGTGTTCGTCTACAAGCTGAGGGTCAAATGCGAGGTAATCCCCATGAAGAGCCTGTTTTTGGTTTTCCTTTTTCAAACTGTTATATGCCATATTTCTGATCGTCGCATATAACCATGCTTGCGGTTGATCGGGGACAATCACTTGCCATTTATCGGAAGCTATTGCAAATGCTTCCTGAACAATATCTTCCGCTGCCGCGATGTCATCAATGCCGGTATGATACATCAAAACCGCAACCATTTTACCAAAATGATTGCGGTGGAGTTGAGAAAGTAGGAGGGAAAGTTGTTCGTTCACGGTTATTGGGGGATCTCCATAATTGGGCGTACTTCTATGGTGATCTTACCCTGAATAATGTGAGGGCATTGTTCTGCAATGGCAGCAGCCTGTTCAAGACTTTCTGCCTGTATCATGAGGTAGCCGCTGATTCCTTCCTTTGAATCAATGAATAACCCGTCTGTCTCTACCTGTTTACCAACCAATTGATAATCATTTTCCAAAGGCTCACCAGAAATGAAGCTGTCAAATTTGATCAATTCTTCGACCCAGCTATTCATTTCAGCAATATCCTGTTGTATTTCCTCTTCAGAAAATTGCGAAAGTCGGTTAATGTCTTCACGGATAAGTAATAAAAATTTTTTCATCATGTTTTCTGATATAGTACATTGCATAGCACGTTTCCGGACACATATTAGCAAAATATTTTTTGACTACATGATTTTCGTTGACTTCCATAGCCGGTTGAACTTAGCATTAGGTGGATTTGCTAATTTAGGGATGATTTCTAAAAGCCCTGACGGACAAATTAAGGGGATTAGCAAAAAAAAAGCGCCTTTTGAGGCGCTTTGGTGATCCCGCTGGGATTCGAACGGCACCGGCCGCCCGGCCAGGATCCATTCATTAAAAACGTATTGCTCTACCAGCGGAGGCAAGAGGATTAGCAAAAAAAGCGCCTGTTGAGGCGCTTTGGTGATCCCGCTGGGATTCGAACCCAGGACCCATACATTAAAAGTGTATTGCTCTACCAGCTGAGCTACGGAATCTTATTTATGATTTTTTTCTGTTCAACCACATTGTTTCCCCTTTTTATGCCAACCCAGGACTCATACATTAAAAGCGGACGCCGCGCGTTATATTGCTCTACCTGCTGAGTTACGGAATCCCAACCTTGGCCTTCTCCCCTTATCGTGGTGCAAAAGTACAATTTTAATGAAACGTATCAAATTAAACCCAAAGGAATTTTACGCCCATTCAGCCGAAAAACGCGAAGCACATTGAACGTAAGAATTTTAGCTTTAAAAAAATACAATTTCTATTCATTGATATAGCCTATAAACTGCGAATTCTATGGAAAAATCTGTAATAAAAATGCCAGAAAAGAAAAAAAGCACCTGACATTGCTGTCAAGTGCTTTTCTATGAGCCCCCAGTCGGGATCGAACCAACGACCTACTGATTACAAGTCAGTTGCTCTACCAGCTGAGCTATGGAGGCTTTTAAAAAATGTTGATAACGCTGGTTATTCGGTTATCGTGGTGCAAAAGTAGCGCTTAGGTTTATACAATGCAATATATTGAATGATTTTTTCCTGACTTTTTGTTCAAATTCAGATTGCTTCCTGAATGATAGTCAGTTGGTGTTTTAGCTCTTCTAACTGATTTACCGCACTGTTAATCTTTCGTTCAAATTCTGCTTTGAGCTTGTCAGAAGTTTTTGATTTGGCGAAGAATTCAATGTTATTCTGCCATAAAGCGATATCATTCTCAAGCTGCGTCACCTTGCGCCTGATGTCACTTTCCTTTCTGTAAAGATTGCGATTGCTTTCTCCATCCCTTACCAACTCTACCTCACTTTCAAGAACAGCTGCCTCTTTCTCTTTCGTAGACAATTGGCCAATGGCGCTTACATAGGTATTGATTGCAGCAATGTATCGTTTTTGCACCGCCTGCATATCTTTTTTGGGAACAAAACCGATCGAAGACCACTCGCTTTTGAACGCGCTAAGCAAATTCAGCGAGGATTCATCCTTACTTTTTGCCGCCGCCTCAATGCGGTCCATTAAGTCAGTTTTACGCTTCAAGTTGATTTCAAACTCTTCTTCAACCCCCTTATTTTTTGCCCGTTTACCGTCAAAATATGCGTCACATGCCTTCTTGAAGCGATCATAAATGGTATCCTTGAATTTCTCAGGTACCTGTCCCACACCCTTCCAGCGTTTCTGCAATTCAATCACTTTCTGGGTAGTTGAAGGATTGTCTTCACCTGCTGCCAGAATTGCCTCGGCTTCCACGCAAAGTTCCGTTTTCAGTTCCAGGTTTAGCTCTCGTTTTGATTCAAGCTGGCGGAAGAATTCGCCTTTGTTGTTGAAGAATGTTTTAAGTGCCGCCCAAAACTTCTTGCTAAGATCTTTACCCTCCTCGCGAGGCATAATCCCTTTCAACGCAACCCACTGATCCTGGAATGCCATGATCTCCTTGGTCTTTCCATTCCACTCTTTGATGCTCCCAGAATTATATGTGGTGAAAGGTACAATTGCTTCATAAATTTTAAGTTTTTGTTCAAAATTCTCTTGCATCGATTTCTTCTGCTCAGCAAATTGCCCTCTATGTGCATTGTAAAGCACATCCAAAGCCTCTTTGAACCGCTGCCACAACTTCTCCTGATCCTCTTTTGGAGCAGGACCTAAATGTTTATAATCTTCAAAAATATGATTGGCTTCGTTTAGGATCTCTTTGGTCATTGGTCTGCTTTCCAGAGACTTACCAAGCTCCTCTACCTTTTCGCACAATTCAGCTTTGAGATCCGCATTGCGTCTTCTGTCCAGCTCCTTTAACTCAAAATAAATATTCCGATTGCTGAAATAGCGATCGATTAATGCATTGTAAGTAGCCCATAGCGTTCCATTGTGAGGAGAAGCGATATTACCAGCCTGTTTCCAATCGTCCTGAATCTTCTTAAATTCTTCCCAGCTCGACTTTAAACCGGTAGCATCCGTTTCCCTGGTTCCTTCATCGTCCAGGAGAGCGCGAAGACGTTGCAGAAGAGCTGTTTTGACATTGAAATTCTTCTCTTTTTCCTTTTCCTGGCCTTGGTAAAATGAATTTTTCAAACCCCGGATTTCCCGGCTCAAAGCATCTATTTTCTGCGTTTCTGCGTCATATTTATATTCAAATCCTTCCTCACCACCTGTATCAGCCACAAATGCTTTTAGTGCTGCTTCCCGATCTTTCAATTTGATTTGATCCAGAACCGGACGAATTTCCTTGGCTACTGCCTCCGCTTTTTTAAGAGAAGCTGGTTTCAAGCCTTCATTTTGAATCGACGATAATTCATTTTCTAACAAGTTAACCAGCTGTTCCTTTGACAGTTGGCTATAATCAACATCTGGCGTTTCCTCCTCATGCTCTTCCGTCAACTCACTGTTAAGATCAATTTCGAGGGTGTCGACCGTCTTTTGTTCCAGGTCTTCTTGCTCTTCGCTCCTGACCCCTTCTTCTTGTTCTTGTGCCATCGTGATTCTTGTTTCGTACGTACGTCTCTTCTGGATTACAAATCTAATAATCTTTCCTCTGAAATGGCTACTTTTGAAATCCTAACATTGAACATATTCACACCGAATGGACCATAATATCGCAAAAATCCGGCACGATTATCACTTGAAAGGACTGAGGGAGCAGGATTTGAATGCTGACCCATTGAAACAGTTTAGATTATGGTTTGACGAGGCCATTGCATCCGGCATTTTTGAAGCCAATGCAATGTTGCTCAGCACAGTGGCAGACGGCCGCCCATCGGGCAGAATTGTATTGCTTAAAGACCTGGATGAAACGGGCTTTTCCTTTTTTACAAATTACCTAAGCAAGAAGGGAAAACAAATGGCAGCCAACCCCCAGGCAGCTCTTACATTCTTCTGGAAGGAGTTGGAAAGGCAGGTCAGGGTGGAAGGCTGGATCAAGAAGACAACTGATTTCGAATCAGACGAATACTTTTCGATCAGGCCGCGAGGGAGTCAGATAGGGGCCTGGGTTTCGGCTCAAAGTGAGATTATTCCTGACCGTGCGTATCTGGAAGAAAAAACAAGGGAAATTGACACAAAATATGAAGGGATGAATGTGCCCAGGCCACCATTTTGGGGTGGTTACAGGCTAATTCCGGACTATATCGAATTTTGGCAAGGCCGCCCAAGCCGCTTACATGATCGGCTGGTTTATACGAGAAGTGAAAGGGGTTTGTGGGAGATAGAAAGATTGTCTCCATAGATCTCTCCTTGAGTGAAGTCGAAAGAATTGTATCGACCTTCGACTTCGCTCAAGAGGACAAAGTAACCTTACAGGAAGAAAAAGATACCTGCTGAGGAAGACAGTGCTATCGCTCGCTTATCGAAACGAAATCTCTTTTGGGGGCGCCTACGTAAACTTGACGGGGGCGACCGATTGGTTCTTTATTAGCCCGCATCTCCTTCCATTGGGCTATCCAACCCGGTAGCCTGCCGATTGCAAACATGACGGTGAACATATTGGTAGGGATTCCCAAAGCACGATAAATGATACCAGAATAGAAATCCACATTCGGATAAAGCTTGCGGTTAACAAAATATTCATCTTCCAATGCAGCTTTTTCCAGTTTCTGAGCGATTTCCAGAACCGGATCATTGATACCCAACTTATTTAAAACATCGTCAGCAGCCTTTTTGATGATCCGCGCTCTTGGATCAAAATTCTTGTAAACACGGTGCCCAAAGCCGAACAAACGGAAACCGCTGCTCTTGTCTTTGGCCATATCAATGTATTTCTGCGTATCGCCACCATCATTCTTAATTGCTTCGAGCATTTCAATCACTTCCTGATTGGCCCCACCATGAAGCGGCCCCCACAATGCACTGATTCCCGAAGAAATAGAAGAATAAATGTTGGCATGAGAGGAACCTACCAGCCTGACCGTCGAGGTGGAGCAGTTTTGTTCATGATCTGCGTGCAAAATCAGCAATTTGTTAAGCGCCGCTGAAACAACCGGATCTACATTGTATTTCGCAACGGGAAGCGAGAACATCATGTTCAGGAAATTGGAACAATAATCGAGGTCATTCTGCGGATAATTTACCGGATGTCCCTGTGATTTTTTGTAAGACCATGTCGCTATTGTCGGCAGCTTGGAAAGCAAACGGATGATGTGCAGTTGTATAACTTCCTCTGTATTAGACTCTGATGTTTCCGGGTAAAACGAGCTCATGGCACTCACCAGCGATGAAAGAACACCCATTGGATGCGCATTGACCGGAAATCCTTCAAAAATTTTCCGCATATCCTCATTGACTAGGGTATGGGTTCTTATGGCATGCTCAAATTCGGCAAACTGCTTTTCGGTAGGAAGTTCTCCATAGATCAAAAGGTAAGCTACTTCAAGAAATGAAGCTTTTTCGGCCAGATCTTCAATCGAATAGCCCCTGTAATTTAGTATACCTTCTTCACCATCTAAGAATGTTATAGCACTTTTGGTAGCGCCTGTGTTTTTGTAACCTGCATCAATTGTAATGTATCCCGTCTGGTCACGTAATTTTGCAATATCTATCGCCTTTTCATGTTCACTTCCTTCAATAATGGGGAACTCGTACTTTTGACCATCAAGGATTAATTCAGCTGTTTGGGACATATAAATCAAGAATAAATTTAAAAAGGTTAAAGCCAAGATAGGCGCAAATCAGGCCAATTCAATGCAAAGATTTCCGCGGTTGCTGATTTACTTATCCAACAAATTAATTTTGTGTTAATACGGCCAGAATCAACCTTTTTTCGAGCCGACACAAGTCGCAATATCCTAAAAAAAGCGTGTACTTTCTATTAAAATCAGTGTTTTATTTGTGAAAATTCCCGACTTAAACAATAATATTTCACAATAAGATCAAATAATAATAAAATTCTACTGTCATGAAAAGTTGGCCAAATGGCAAGCTTAGACTTGCTTATAGAGGCTTTTTCTCATTGTTTTTCGGTGTATCAAATGCAGCTTGTGGCTCATGCCCGACCATGATCTTTTTGAAGAAATACCTGGCATACATTCCCTGCAAAATCACAGGAAGTAAATGTGCGCCATAGATAAAGGCCTTTCCTGTGATCCGGTATGAAAATGTCGAAAACGTGATATAGACATAGATGAACCAGCTCAACGCAATCAGTGCCAGTGAAAGATATACGGCCAACGCATTCTTCTTGGATAAAAAACGATAGGCCAGCTCGCAAATCAGTAGCGATATGGAAACCACCAATGCTACAGTCAATAAAGCGCTCGGGAAATTTTTGATGTAGGAATGCTTATACACAAGCACACCAATTCTCCCGATTAAATTAGGATGAGCCAATAAATACGCATCCGTTACACTTAAAATCAAAAGCAGCAGTATACTGCTCAATTTCCTGTTCATTGGTTGTATGGCGTTTTTTTACCTTTTATTCTTTGCTATATACCCGCCAATTTGCTTTTAAATTCCCTGTACCTATCCAAAATGAGTCTAATTTTTTCTTCCTGACTCATTTCTTCCGACAGCCAGTTAATGTGAAATCCGTCTTTTTCCATTTTTCGGAAAAAAGTCATCTGCCGTTTAGCAAACCGGTGAATTTCGGTTTCCAGCTTGATTTTCATGGAATTGTAGCCTATTTCTCCTGTGAGATATTGGGTTATATATTTGTATTCCAAGCCGTAGTAAACTAATTGTTCTTTGGATAATCCGCGATTTAGAAGCCGTTGCACCTCTTCCACCATGCCATTTTGCAGTCTTTGATTTAAACGATGAGTGATCCGGTCCCTCCTCACTTCGACATTAGGATTTAAGCCAAAAATAATCGCATCATAATCAGAAGACTGTTCAGACAATGAGAACTGCTCGTCTGGGTTTGCAATCAGGAAATCAGCAATTTCAATGGCCCTTATCAATCTTTTTCTTGTTGAAATATCCGCAACGCGATAATAAGCCGTCTCCGCTGACCGAAATTTTGCAACGAGGGCTTCATTAGGTAAAGTTTCGAGGTCATTTCTAAGTGGGTCATCCACAGGGATTGAAGCATATGCATGACCTTTTAGCAGCGAATAAATATAAAATCCAGTCCCGCCGCACACGATAGGAACATGGTTCACGGAAATAATTTGCTGACAAACCTTTTCAAAATCGTGCTGGAAATCGTTGACATTATATCGGCCGCCCGCATCCAGAATGTTGATCAAATGATAAGGGATAGTTATCCCTTCGACGGTATATTCATTCAGGTCCTTGCCAGTTCCGATATCCATATCTCGGTAAACCTGCCGTGAGTCTGCGCTTAAGATTTCACCATTAATTCTCAATGCAACCTGAACAGCGAGCTGCGTTTTCCCGGAAGCCGTAGGGCCGAGGATGATCAACAATGGAGATTTTTTTGACTGTTCGTTCATTGAAGTGCGTCCATAACTTTGACATACTTTATGCTTCCCATATTGTAAATCAAGGTATACGGCTTAGTCAGCGGAAAGGTATTAGTCGATCCATCTGACCTGGACGATCTGGTCATGGTTTCGTCATCTAGTAAGAATGGCTCTGGTTGCTTAATACCCCTTACTTCAAAGCCTAATTTGGAATAACTTTCCCCACCTGACCATTCCAAATCGGCATAAGTCATGATATCGCCAGGATGACGGTCGTTTATAAATGCATGCATTAACTTATCCAAGCCACCGACAACATTTGTATGCAAAAGGCTGGCAGAACGAATGAGTTCATAAGATTTGTAATCCTTACCTTCTTGCTGAAAAATGCGTGGATAACTGAATGTAGCGGCTGCGACCAGCAATTCCTCGGCTTCTTCATCAATTTCAAAGCCTGACTGCAATACCCGAAAATAACGCCTAGGCAAAAACAGTCCAAACTTGAATTTAGACGTTATGGCGCCATTTAAATGATTGTTTTCTAAAAAGCGGGAGGCAATATTTAAATCAATACGCCGGGCGGTGGTGAGCCTGCCCGGGATTCTCTGAGAAACTCCAAGTAAAAACATTAACCTGGATTGTACAATCCTTTGCTTATTACTCCAACAATCTTCCCAAAGCAGAGCGCATTTATTTCCAACATTCCTTTGGTTTGCGACTTCTTCAAAACATTTGGAAAGCTCGGCCAGTGAGCCGTGTTTTCGCCAATCGTCTAGTCTGACTAGGATTAAGACAAGGGCAGAATTTTCGCTTTTGTAAACGATAACCCTGCCCGAAAATCCATTTTCCATGTTTGAAAGTTTACATTGAAATCCCATGTCGGAAAACCAAATGCAAAGCTCCTCAGGAAATAATGATTCTAATTTCAATTTTGAATTATTTTTCTATTGACGTGCCGCTTCCCATCCGATCAATGCCTTTTTTCTCAGACTCCCCCAGCGGTACTCTCCAAGCACTCCTTCTTTCCGGATCACCCTATGGCAAGGAATAAGGTAAGCAATGGGATTGTCGCCGACTGCACTTCCTACTGCCCTTACGGCGCCAGGATTGCCAATGCTACGGGCGATTTGCTGGTAAGTGGTAACGGCGCCTTTTGGAATGTTAAGCAATGCTTCCCAAACTTTCAACTGAAAATTGGTGCCCTGGACAAGAAGCGGTAATTTTTCGAGAGAGTTTTCGGCAGGCTGAAAAATACGCCCAATATAAATTTTCGTTGCCGCTTGATTCGGAGCAATGTTGGCGTAATGCCATTTTTTTGCCAATTGAATGAGCTGTTCGTCTTTGGAATCCTCGTCTATAAAGGCCATCGCACATATTCCACGTTCAGTTACTGCGATAAAGCAACCGCCAAATGGAGTGTCATGAATGCCATAGTTAATATCCAGTCCCTTGCCCGAACTTTTAAATTCCTGAGGCGTAACTGCCTCAATAGAGGTAAAATGGTCATACACGCGGCTTTGGCTCGAAAGCCCGGCTAGCTCAGCAAGTTCCACCAGATTGGAGGATTCCTTAATTTTCTCTTTGAGGTAACCTGCGGTAATGTACTGAAGAAATTTTTTCGGGCTCACCCCGGCCCATTCAGTGAAAACGCGTTGAAAGTGAAACTGGCTGATGCTCACCTCTTCGGCCACTTCAACAAGTGAAGGCTGTTCTTTTGCATTAGCGACGATAAATTCGATCGCTTTGGCAATTTTCCCGTAATTATAAGTTTGCTGGTCCATATGGATTAATGATTTGTTGAACAAATTTGGCCCATATTTTGAAGGACTTCAACCTGAAACTTGCTGGACATCATCAAGCTTTCCATTTTAAGCCCTACTAACGAAAAGAGCTTCCTGTTATGAGGAAGCTCCTTGCTATCGGATTAGTAATCCTTTTTTCCATCTTTTTTTGCCTTTTTGTCGGCGCGCTTTTCTTTCAGGGATTTCTCAGGATCCTTTTTGGTGCTCCCTTTGTCAAGATTTTTACCTTTAGCCATGACTACTGCGTTTTAAGATTAGATTTTTACAAATAACTGAAATAGTAAGAAAATTTGTATCCGAAAATACTGAATTATTGCTTTTGCGTGATCCAGTCCATGATGTGATTGGCCCGGGCGCCTGTCTCGCCGCTGCTCGGACACTTGCCTTCGCCACGTAATTCCTTCACGATCGAATCTATAAGTTGCTGCTGCACATGTTTCGGATATGGAATGTTAAAAACCTCGGTTCCTTCGGCAGTTTCAACAATAATGTCAAATTTCTCAAAGAATGAAAAGGTGATCCTGCCTTTCGATCCAATGATCTGGGCCTTATCTTCCCGCTGTTCCTTATTAATGGTGTAGCACCAGCTTCCCTTGCCAACCACGCCTGATTCAAATTCAAAATTGGCCATTACGATGTCATCAGCCGCATAAAATCCTGCCTGGTTTCTTGCAATACCACTGGCATATTTGATTGGGCCAAGAACAAATTCAAGAAAATCAAACTGGTGCGAGGCGAGGTCATGAAAATGCCCGCCGCCCGAGATCTCGGGATCTACCCGCCAGCGTGGCTTCGGATTTTCACCAACTTCTTCATCATAAGGCTGCCATTGCAAGCAAATGTCCACGAACCGAATTTCGCCAATGACCTTTTGATCAATCAACTCTTTCACTTTTAAAAAATAGTCGAGCGACCTCCGATAGAAAGCTACAAAAACCGGGACGCCCGTTCTCTTGCTTTCCGCGTTGATCCGATCGCATTCAGCGCCATTCCTTCCCATTGGTTTCTCAATATATACCGGCTTTCCGGCGGCCATTGCTTTAAAGGCGAGACTTTCATGCGCGTCGGGCGGTGTCGCGATGTATATTGCATTGACATCAGGATCATTGATGAGTTTGTCAGCATCTGAATACCATTCGGGAACACCGTGGCGCGAGGCATAGTCGGCAGCAAGATTCGCATTCCGGCGCATCACAGCGAGCAACTCAGAATTGTCGACAATGTCGAATGCGGGGCCGCTTTTTACTTCGGTTACATTACCGCAGCCGATGATCCCCCATTTTATTTGATCCATCATAAGGTGGTAAGATTTGAACTAAACAATCAGCTTAATAATTATTTAAGAGAGAAAATCTACTTTAAATGGATAGCAAGATTTTGAACCAAGATATGGAAACGCAGCCCAACAACCCACTTCACGGAAAGACACTGGAAGCAATCCTCAATGAATTGGTATCTTATTATGGTTGGGAGCAAATGAGTTATCACGTAAATGTTAATAGTTTCCAAAATGAGTCCAGCGTCCAATCCAGTCTTAAATTTTTAAGGAAAACACCTTGGGCAAGAAAGAAAGTGGAGGACCTTTATATCAAGATGCAGGAACGGAAACAGTAACTTGAAAAAATAAATATCTACATTAATTCAGTTGAAACATTATGCCTTTTGTAGATTATTATCAAATATTAGGTCTTGATAAAACCGCCGACGACAAGGCCATCAAAAATGCTTACCGCAAGCTGGCCAGGAAATATCATCCCGATCTTAACCCAAACGACAAAGAAGCGGAGAAAAAATTTCAGGAACTCAACGAGGCAAATGAGGTTTTGAGCGATCCCGAAAAACGGAAAAAATATGATCAATACGGGAAGGATTGGCAGCATAGTGAAGAGTTTGAAAGAGCACGTCAGTCACGGGGGAATGCGGGCCGTCAGGATGGACAATGGCATTCAGGAAGTGGCGGAGACGGTTTTTCCGATTTTTTTGAATCTATGTTTGGTTCTTCCAGTGGTTTTGGAGGGGGTGGTGGACGCCAGGCTAGATTCCGCGGGCAGGATTACCAGGCTGAGGCGCAACTTTCTTTGCGCGATGCATTCGAAACCCATAAACAAACACTTTCGGTCAATGGTAAGAACATAAGGATAACCGTTCCTGCGGGAATCGAAAATGGCCAAACCATCAAAATTCCTGGTCATGGCGGTAAAGGATCGAATGGCGGAACCGATGGCGATTTATACCTGACCTTCAACATTCAGCCGGATGAAAAATTCAGAAGATCTGGCAATGATCTTCACTTCAAAGCTGACCTGGACCTTTATACTGCTGTTTTGGGAGGCGAATTGATTGTTGAGACCCTTGGCGGTAAGGTTAAACTGAATGTTAATTCCGAAACTCAGAATGGAAGTGTCGTCAGATTAAAAGGTAAGGGATTTCCTGTATATAAAAAAGAAGGCGTGTTTGGAGACCTGTATGTTACATTCGATGTAAAAATCCCAACCAACCTCAGTGAAAGGCAAAGGGAATTGTTTTCAGAATTATCTAAATCGTAATCGGCGGGCATAACTGCATTTGCTAAATACCTTAACATGAAATTTGACGATTATCACATTGCCCCGGAAATCAAAAGGAGCCTTGAAGATTTCGGGTTCAAACGTCCTACTGATATACAGTTCAAAGCGATTCCAGCCATTATGAAGGGGGAAGATGTGCTTGCGATCGCGCAGACTGGTACCGGAAAAACGGCAGCCTTCGCAATTCCAGTCATTGATAAATTACATAAACAGAAATCGTCGAGCCGCTCCGAAGGTATAAAGTGTCTCGTAATGGTGCCTACCAGGGAGCTGGCAATACAGATTACAGAAGTTTTTAATAAAATAGCTGAACATACCAGGGTAAAGACATTCAGTATTTTTGGAGGTGTGGAACAGGAACCGCAAATTGAAAGGCTTGAAAAAGGCATTGATGTGCTTGTTTCAACGCCAGGCCGCATGTTCGATCTAGTGAGCCAGGGTCACATTAACTTCAACAGCATTGAAATCCTGATCCTCGATGAAGCCGACCATATGCTGGACTTGGGCTTTATTAAGGATATTCAGGATTTGATCAAATTCCTTCCCAAGAACCGGCAAACGTTGTTTTTTTCAGCGACCATCAATGAAAAGATCAAGAAGCTGGCTTATTCTCTGGTCAGGAATGCGATCAGGATACAAATTTCACCTAATAATCCGGTGGCCAGGAATATTACACATTCCGTCGCTTTTATCGGAATGGATGACAAGCGGTTCTTTCTGGAAAGGGTTATTAAGGAAAACCCTGACAGTAAAATTTTAGTATTTGTTCGAACAAAAGTGCGTGCGGAAAGAGTGTTTAATGCGCTTGAAAGAATGGAAATTAAGAGCTCTACTATTCATGGAGACAAGGAGCAGGCCGACAGGCTTATTGCGATGAATGAGTTTAAAAAAGGAGATGTGAAGGTGCTTATTGCAACGGACGTCAGCGCTAGGGGAATCGATATTCCGGGTGTGGACTATGTTGTTAACTACGATTTGCCAGAGCAACCTGAGAATTACGTCCATAGAGTCGGCCGGACAGGCAGAGGGACGCAAAAAGGCCTGGCTGTTTCGTTTTGCAGCCCCGAGGAAAAACCATTGCTGGAAGAAATTCAGCAATACTTAGACAAACCAATTGATGTCCTGAAAATAACGGGTACGGAATATTCACAAACACTCGATTTTACTGCCGTCACCACCGATGATATAAAATCCTTGATGCAGGAGGTGGAGGATTATGAGAATTTCAAAAAGAAGAAGAAAAAAAAATAGCATTAAAAAAGGGTTGCAGAAACTTTTCTGCAACCCTTTTTTAATGCTATTGACATATTAATCCTCAAATTCATCAGCCAGGATTTGGCCACGAATTTCGCCATAAATGTTTTCTGCTGTTGGAATATTCACATAAAACTGACCAATTATAAGCATTGTTTGCTGCTCTGTGTTCAGTCTCTGAGTTCCCTGAACCTGATTTCCAGCTGGCTTATCAGCAAGAGTAAACAAAATTGGACCTGCTTCCCAAACCGGATTTGCACTGTTGAGGGTAACAGACGTCGGCACAATATTCTGATAAGTAATGTTGTATTTAAGCTCCATGGTCGCTTTGTTGTACTCAAAAATTCCGGTACCCTGACCAGCCGACGTCGCCTTTGGAACAGTGGGGCCACTATTAATGACTGCCGAGAATTTGACGATGTCATCTTTGTGAGGTCCTTTTTCTGAACAGGAAGAAACAAATCCTAACATTACAACTCCCGCGATCAATAGTAAAAAACGTTTCATTGGCTTTTTCATACAGCGTTTAATTTAAAATTTAATCCTTAAATATACATACAAACTGATGCGTTGCAAAAATGATACCACGCTGAACCTATATATTCCAAAGGTCGCTTTTCCGGATATAAACGATTCTGTTGTTCCAGAGAACCCGATTCCAATGATCCACTGAACCTACTATGATGAGTTTGTGCCCTTTGCCAATCTGCTCTACCACCGATGACGCCGAAGAAGGCTCATTCCTCAAAAAAGTATTTTCGTTTACAATAATACAAGTCTGGTAGAGAGACGGAACATTCAGGATAGCCAGTAGCAACAACAGATAAACGACAATGGAAACCTTATGTACCTGCAAAATCGGCTCTCGTCTCCTCGCTTTTGTCACCATTATTACTACGATGTATGTACCCAAAGTTAGAAGCAAGATTGGAATGTAGTCGCCGTATCTTCGATAAAATATGATAAAATAATTGTAGTCATCGAACTCATAGCCCGTTAGATTCTGCTCCTCAGCCAGTTTGTCCATTTTTTCAAATAACCGCCTGGAAGGATTAATAAGCGCAAGTTTGCTGAGGTAATAGAGACAATCGGTATAATTATTGGTCTTCTCAGCAAGGAAGGCGAGTTTTAGGAGAACGCTCTGGCTGTTTTTTTCTTCACGGTTGAAGTTTTTTTTGTAGAGGATCAGCGATTCCGGATACTTCGCCATAGCGAACAGAGAATCAGCTGTTTTTAACTCCTTTTTATTAACGGAATAAGCTGGCTGAAAAGCAAAAACCGACCCTAACACGATCCAGAGCAACAGGTATTTCTTTTTCAGGGCTTGCATTATACTATTAAGAATTCTACTTTTGCATCGCAATTACGGAAAAGGCCCCGGTTAATCCAATAAATTGCTCTTTTCTAAAATCAACGACAGCCAAAGAAAGGATTCCATAACTCAGCTGGTAGAGCAATACACCGCGAGGCGTCCGCTTTTAATGTATGGGTCCTGGGTTGGCATAAAGGGGAAACACTGAGGTTGAACATAAAAAAATAATAAATAAGATTCCGTAGCTCAGCTGGTAGAGCAATACACTTTTAATGTATGGGTCCTGGGTTCGAATCCCAGCGGGATCACTTGAAGAAATAGCAAAAAAGATCAGAAGCCTGCTAATCTATCGATTTGCAGGCTTTTTTGTTTTCCCGATTATCCCAAAAGATTCAATTTTTACAAATTTTGGTGAGTAATTGTATGATGTCGTCTAAACTTTGAAGTCAAATGAATTTTCTCGAAAGTTTTGTCCGAAGCGGCGAAGAGAGATAATAGTGCCACAAAATCATCGTAGCCACGGTGCGGTTCGGTTTCCATTTCACCGTTATTTCCATAAGCGCTTCACGTGTAATGTCCTTTGGAAGGGTTTTGGCTCTTTTGAGGGCATTCACCGCCGCCAGGTCGCCAATCGGGAAGATATCGGACCTTTGCAGCACAAACATGAGATAGATATCCGTCGTCCAGTTGCCAATTCCTTTCAGTGCTGTAAGCCGGGCGCGGATCTCGTCGTCAGCCATTTTCTCAAAGCTTTCCAAGTCCAGCGTTCGGTTTGCGAGTGCAAGGGCGAGTGCCCGGATGTAGACGGCTTTCTGCCGACTTACGTAACATGCTCTTAATTCTTCATCATTCAGCGAAAGGATATTTTCAGGAATTAAGTCGATTGTTTTTTTCCTCAACTTATTTAAGGCTGAAAGCGCAGAAGCCAGCGAAACCTGCTGTTCCAGAATAATGTGGACGAGTGTCTCGAAAGTGTTGGGCCTGGTCCACATGGGCGGGTAGCCATGCGCTTTGATAATCGCCGACAAATCATTGTCTAAGGCTGCCAGCTGATCGCAGATTTGATGAAAATTCGAGGAGGAGAAGGTTTGAAGCACTATTAGAAAAGAAGCGAGTTTGATTTTGTTACCACAAAGAAAGCTGACTTGGGACGCTCTCGATGTTCAAAAGAATTGTCTTATTTGCAATGCCTCCTCCAAAACCGACCAGCTTCCCGGTAGCACCGATTACCCTGTGGCAGGGCGCTATGATTGCGATCGGATTTTTGTTGGCAGCACCTCCCACCGCCCGGACTGCGTCGGGATTTTCGATTTGCCGGGCAATATCCCCGTAAGTTCTTGTTTCGCCAAAGGGGATTGTAAGCAATGCTTCCCAAACCTTTTTTTGGAATTCGGTACCTTCAAAATCGAGTGGGAGGGAAAACGATTTTCGGTTTTTTGAAAAATACTCTCCCAATTGCTTTTCCGCTTCCAAAATGATCGGGTGATCGTGATTTTCCGATCCAACAAGCTGCTGACCAACTCTTTCCCAGCGAACAGCATTTAAACCTTTTTCACTGGCAATCAATGTTAATCTGCCAACTGGTGAGTCTATTGTCTTGAAATAATATTCCATTTCTTGTTTAATCGTAAGGCAATTAATTACCAAAAATCACAAATCATTTACCGCCGGTTCGCTGAAATAATGTAGGAAATAGGAATACCCACGGCAACGATCAGGATCGACATTCCAATGAGCGAAGATCGCGGATCGGGGAATGGCATTTTAGGAAATGTGATCCGTAACACGCCAACGTTCATGACGAGCCAGACAAAAATCCCATACAAAATACCGCATACCAACTTTTGTTTTCGAAGCATTCTCAGATAGGGAAAAATGCGATAGTAAAATGTTGAAAAAAGAAACGCAATGAAGAAATGTAGCAGCAAACCCGTAAGAACCATTGGTACTCCACCGGAATAAGCTTCTTTTCCGAAAATGCCGCTGGCAATGGACATGCAGATGCGGGACGGAGTAGTTTGCTCCATGATGATGGAATAAATTAATATGGCAGCCAGAATATCCAGGGCACCTGCTATGATTGTGGCCGACGCGATCGTCTTGAATGCGGAACTAGAAGACCTGATCGTACTCATGGCTATATAGAAAGAATAAATGACCAGCTATTTCATCCAGACGGATGATGACGGAATCTCATCTGCATGTGCGAAGGATTCCTGGAATTTTGTTTTGTAACCGGCTGCCTGTTTTGTTTTTCTTTGCGCTACTAGGCTGTTGTACAATCCTAATCCCGACCACCCATTTCCTGGATTATAAACAAGGTCTAGCCTGTATACTTTCTCTGCGAGCGCTGGTTTACCCGCCTTTAATAAATAAGCGCCCAGGAACTGGCGGGTAGGTACGGGCCAATCTTTTGGCTCGGTATAAATGAGCTTATCTTCCAGTTCAACCGCTTTTTCCAAGCTTGCAATGGCTTTAATATGTTGTTTTTGAGAAAATAGAATAGCTCCTTCCAACGTTTTTTCGGCAATTTTCGCAATCTGCACGGGTGAATTGAATGGTATCCGCCGTTTAGTTAGGATAGGATCTTTCGATTTCAATCGGAGTCGTTCCAGATTCGCTGAGGCAGAATCAATCTGATCCGTATTTAGAAATGCAAGCCCTTTTGCAAAATCCGACAGCAGGCTCGCATAAGTCCAGCGACTGTCGATACGAATGCTATCCCGCAATATCTCTTCCCATTTTCCATGGCGGACCAGCGTCATTACTGGTAGCATATACAAATACTGGTCGTAAGTTGTTTCATAAGTGGGCATCACGCTTTTGCGTGTACGTAATGCATAGCGCATGGCTTCCTTATACATTCCCCCGGTAAGAGCGCAATAGGTCTGAACCGCAAAATAGTGTGGTGAAGCTTTGGCAAGAGATAAATTTTTGGCGAGCAGATCATAATATTTCAGATTATCGTCCGCCAGATTGTTCACTTCAACCCCTTTCGCATACAACCCGTTTCTTTCATATTCGTGGCTCGACATATGTACCATGTGCGCAACACCCGGAAGCAGGTCGCGCAATGTTTCCGCACTTCCCAATGCCACTTCCGGATGTTGCGATGCCTCGGTCAGGTGAATGTAATAGTGAAGCGCAGCAGGATGTTTCGGATTTCTTTCAAGGACTTTTTTGCAAACATCAACCAGTTCCGCTGTCCATGCTTTCGGCGTGCCGTTCTTGTTCCAAAAATCCCAGGCATGTATCAGCATGTTAGCGTCGACGTATAAAATATGGATGTCATCATTGCCGGGCTCGGCAACCATTGCATTTTTTAGTTTCTCTGCATAAGCTATATTAAGGGACTCTCTCTGCGAATCCGTCGCATCATTTGAATAACGGCTGTTCATTGCATCAATCAGCAATTTTTCCTTTGGGGTAGTACGTGCTATCTTACCATTCATTTCTTTCAAAACCGACACCAGTTCTGCCGGTTTGGTGTAGCTGTGCGCAGCATTGTAGTAGGGTCCCATTGCCAGGGCTTGTCCCCAAAAGGCCATCGCATTTTCGGGATCAAATCGAGCGGATTCCTTGAACGAAGCGACCGCTTCCTTGAAGTGATAGCCGTAATACATGCTTAGGCCCTGATCAAAGAAGAACTGGGAGCTATCAGTTTTGGTAGAAACAGGGTAGGAGTGATGTCCCCATCCAGGCAGAGGTACTATAAATTTTCCGTCAGCTGCGGGCTGGATTTCTGAATTATAGACGGGTCCGCACACTGCAATATCTGCAATTGTAGTTTTGGAAGATTTTCGACCAATGGGCTTTAGAAAAAGTACGGTCAGACCAAAAAGAAATATGAGGAATGCGACGGAAATGAAGGCAACTTTCATTGTAGACAAATTGATTTGGGACCGGAGATAATAACCGGAACAACCAGGTCGAAAAGAGATTAATTTAAATATAGCAATTATTACTTAATCCCTGAATGACCGGGAGCATTGTTTTAGGTTTGTGTAAATTTTAGCCTATCTGTTTTCTGTCAAATGATTTCAGTAAGCTGTATATTAAAGAAATCTCAAAAAAATTATAACTAAATTAGCAATCGTCCTACCACAGAAAATGTCGTCATATGACTTACGTTTATGGCATTCAGTCAGGAACTACACAACACACTTTGGTGTACATTGGTCAATGATATGAGTCAGAATTATATCAATCAGGTTTTCAAGGCATTACCGGCTCCTAGTGTAATATTGTTGGCAGATTCTCCAAAGTTTACGATCAAGGATGCGAATGATGCTTATTTTTCTTTTACCGGCGAGACTGGCGAATCACTGATCGGAAAGGGTTTTTTTGAAGCATTCCCGGATTTGCCTACGCCCAGAACCGATGTATGGGGTTCGCTTCTGGAAAAGGTATTACAAGAAGGGCATAGTAACCAAACTCCTGTTTTTCGCTTTCTTCCCAACTCTCTGAAAGGAAAAACTTCGAAAGAGCATTTTTATATAGCTACAAATACGCCAATCTTCGATGGTGACGGCGAAATTGAGTTTATTGTCAGGTCTATTGCAGATGTCACCCACATTGCAGCTGACGGTGAAAATGGTAGTAATTTTGGCGCCGAAAAATTTCTTGACGAAACACAGCGGGTCGCAAAAGTCGGGGGCTGGGATGCAGACCTTCTCACAGGAGTAGTTACGTGGTCGGAAGTTGTGAAAGAAATATATGAGGTAGGACCTGATTATCAGCCGGATATTGAATTTCCAGAAAGTTTTTATAAAGAAGGGCTAGACAGGGACCGCTTTGTGTGGGCCGTACAAGAAACAATCGCCCATGGGGCCATCATTGATCTCGAACTGATCGCTATTACTGCAAAAGGGAATGAGAAGTGGATCCGGATTACAGGTCGGGCCGAATTTAACGGCGGCGTTTGCACGCGTGTTTACGGGGCCGTACAGGATATCCATGATCGTAAAATGGTAGAAGAGGAGCTGATTGCTTCCCACAACAAATTGGAATCGCTGATACAAACGATCGATGGGATTGTTTGGGAAGTAGATATAACTACTTTCGGATTTTATTTTGTAAGCGATCAGGTCGGGAATATTCTGGGCTATGAACCACAGCAGTGGTTAGATGATCCGGAATTCTGGAAAACCCAGATCCATCCCGAAGACCGGGAAAAAGTACCAGGGTTTTGCCAGAGACTGGCAGGTGAGGGCAGAAATAGCACGTTTGTTTACCGGATGTTTCATGCAGATGGGGATATTGTATGGATCAGGGACCAGGTCACTGTAATCCGTGAAAATGGTAAACCTGTTCTACTGCGGGGATTGATGCTGGACATCACGGAAACGAAGCGATTGGAAGATATGGAGCATCTTGAGAAAACGGTGCTCGAACTTAATTCAAGCAGCGAATCATCCCTGCAGACTATCCTAATCAAATACCTCACCGGCATTGAGCAAATTTTCCCTCAGATGAAATGCTCCATACTCGGGCTCAAAAATAACAGACTCCGGAATTGGGCGGCGCCCTCATTGCCTGAAACATACACGAGCGCAATTGAAAATCGGGAAATCGGTGATAATGAAGGCTCCTGCGGCACTGCTGCCTTCCGCAAAGAGAAGGTAGTAGTAAGTGATATCGGCACCGATCCAAGGTGGGCTAATTACAAGGAGTTAGCTTTGAAACATGATTTAAGGGCCTGCTGGTCACACCCGATTATCATTCTAGATGATGTTGTAGTGGCGACATTTGCGGTTTACTATAAAAAGATAAAATTTCCTGAAGAGGAAGAAATCAAGATCATCGACCGCGCTGTTGCCATTCTCAAGGTGATCCTGGAAAGCAGACAAATTGCCGAAATGGCCAGCGAAACAACACTGGTGATGGCCCAGGGGCAGGAGTTGGCAAGATTTGGGAACTGGCAATGGGATGTCGCAAGCAATGTGGTAACCTGGTCGGATACATTGTTTACGATATATGGGGTGAGCCGGAACGAATTTACACCAACTTTCGAAGGGTATCTCTCAAAAGTTAGTGGCAGTGACCGTGAGCGCGTCGCGGCAGGCATTCAAAATGCATTGGAGAACAGGAGCGATTTTGGATTTGAAGAAACGATCATCCACTCATCAGGAGAAGAACGATATTTGCGTACCTGGGGAAAAACGACAGTCAACGAACAAGGTGAGCCGGTCAAAATGATAGGAGCCTGTCTCGATATAACAGATAGCAAGAAAATCCAGAAAGAGCTATTGGCTAGTGAATCGCGGTTGCGCAGCCTCGTTGATTCCCAAACCAATTATGTGATCAGGACTGATTTGATGGGTAATTACACCTATTATAACAATAAGTTCGAAGAGGATTTTGGCTGGTTTTATGGCTACCGGAATTTTATGGGCGTCAACTGTATGCAGATCGTCCGGCATGATGATCGCAAGCGTGTAATGGAAACAGTGGCCTTCTGCTTAAATAACCCAAACACGGTATGTCCACTTGAAATTGAGCACATTAGCCCGGATGATGAACGGAAGTCGGGTTATTGGCATTTTATTGCGCTGCCGGATGCCAATGGAAAAGCAACGGAAATTCAGTGCATAGGTGTGGATGTTTCTGATCGTAAACGGGCGGTGGATGCATTGAAGAAAAGCAACGAACGTTATGAGTTGCTCAACAAAGCTACCAATGACGCCATTTATGACTGGGACCTTATCCGTGACCGCATTCAATGGGGAGACGGGTTCTACCGGCTTTTTGGATTTGATATCGGGACGGACAGATATCCGATGGAGAATTGGGCAAAGCATATTCATCCCGCAGATAAGGAGAGGATAGAACAAGACCTTTTGATGCAGCTAGGAGATTACAGCCAGAGTAAATGGACCGCTAAATACAGGTTTCGTAAAGCCGACGGGCATTATGCGTTTATCGAGGAAACGGGCTACATCAGGAGGAACCGCGTTGGCAACGCAGTGCGGATGATTGGCGTATTACGTGACGTCACAGATCGCCTGAGGCATATCAGTGAAATTGAGGAACGCAACCAGAAGCTCCAGGAAATCGCATGGCTTCAATCGCATGTGATCAGGGCGCCGCTGGCCAGGTTAATGGGGCTTGTGGATCTGATAAGGAATTACGAAAATTCAGAGGAGGAGAAAGTTGAATTGCTAGACCATATCATGACATCGGCTAACGATTTAGACGAAATTATCAGGAATATTTCTTCCAAAGCGGCGCAGGTATGACCCGTCTAAAAACCATATTTTACACCTAACGACAAGTTTACAATGTCGCTGACATCCAGGTAACCGCGGTTTTGTACGTAGCTTATCAACATCAGGTCATAAGTGCCCAGTTCATAATAAAACTCAAATCCTCGTTTCCGATCTTTGACAATGAAGTTTTTCCCTAATTTCCCACCAATATATGCGGCAGGCCTGAATGTCGTTGCCCACCAATAATAACCTTTTGGATAGTATGCCGGCCACTTAGTGTCAAACTGAGGTCCGAAGGTATAACTCAGATAGAAGCCCAGGGAAAATGGCGCGACATAGTAGCTTTCCCGCCTTAGTGGTATCCGCCAGGGCGAATAAGTCGTTTTTCCAGTTATCGTAATCAGCGCATCTCCTCCGAATTTTTGTGGTAAAAACCCAAAAAGCACATCCGTTTCCAATGTTTCGTTTTTTGAAAGGTACCCAGGCCCGCCCGACAGAAATCCAATGCCGCCCGCAAACTGTAATTTGAGATGGTCTGGAAGATACCATTTGCGGCTTTGCTGAAAAGCTTCAGCGCGCTGGGCAAAAGCCGCAGACGGGATCAGCAAAATCAGGAACAGTAAAAACTTATGCGAATTTTTCAAAACTCAATTTTTTCTAAATAATACCCGTCTTTCCAAACCCTCACTACCCAGTATCCACGGGCACCCATGCTTGTTGTGACGTAATAATGCACGCCATCATTGTAAAACTCGCCATTATTGAAACTGTGTTTATGACCATATAAACTCATTTTCACATTCGGATTTGAGCCCAGTAAATCTGAGAAATCCTTTTCTAACTTTTTATCAAAATCACCGTCAAATGGAGGTACGTGCCCAATTACAATAATATTCTTATTCTCCGGATTATTGCTGAGTTGTGATTTCAGCCAGGAGAGATTAGGTACAGTCCCATCAAATGCATATTCACGGGAGTTGGTATTAATGAACACAAACCTGTGATTGCCGTAGTCAAAGGAATAATCCAGCGAGCCATACATTTTGCGATAGGAAATCGGGCCGTTTGCAACAATATCGTGGTTGCCAATCACGGTCAGATACGGTGAATTCAGTTTCACCATGATCTCGTTAACCCATTTGAATTCCTGGTTGATACCAAAATCGGAAATGTCGCCTGCGTGGAGCACGAATGCGATGTCTTTTTGGCTATTCGCACTTTTAACAAAATCGGCCGATTCGTCATACCAACGTTGGGTGTCACCCATAAGGATAAATTTCAGCGTGTCACGCAATGGGATAGCCTGAATTTTTTTGATATTCATCTCACTCAGGTTGCGCTCATCTCTATCCAGATTGATTTCATTGGGATTGTATAGAATGAAACTATCGCAGGAGAGCGTTAGAGTGGCCAGACATGATAGGGCTAGGCTTATATATTTTTTCAATTCAGGATATTTTAAGTAAACGAGAGTATAAGGGCCAGGCGGCTTTTAGGATTTAACCCGCAAATTCGAGCTAAAATTCCAACTTGAACGGATTGTTGTTGACCGAACAAAACGGCACGGTTTTTGCAATGTGAATGTTTGATTATTACCTCTAAATTATTGTCAGTTATGAAAATCAAAGCAGTTGTAGGTGCACTAGGTCTCCTGCTAATTACCTTCTCACTGTCAGCCCAGGTTGTTTCGAAGGATTCTATAAATATTTTGAAGGATCAGAAAGAGGCATTGGAGTTGAGCAAAAAGTTGAATGAGCGTAAGTTGGAACTTGCGAAACTGGAAAATGAGCTGCAAAGCAAATCGGATGAGGCTGCGAAGGCGGCTGAGGATGCGCAGAGGTCAGCGGATCAGAATAGAGACGCCGCAGAGAAACTAGACGACGACGCTCAAAGCAGGAAATTGGCCAAAAGGGCAAGTAAAAGTGCAGGTTCGGCTCACAGAGACTCGAAGAGGGCCAGGAGAGCGGCTGACAACCTTGAAGATCTGAGAAAGGATATCGAATCTTTACGAGAAAAGATCAGCAGCGACGAGGCTAAACTCGCTACGCTGCCCGGCGGCAATTAATTTTAGTAAGGGGCTTTCGCAAGCCCCTTTTTTTTGTGTCAAAAAGCTATTTTTTAAGCTTCCCGAACATGCTGAGGCAGTCTGTTAGCAAACCAAAGGAGCAAAGTAGCATTAAAAACGAGCGTAAAGGGGATGACGGAAATATTTTTGAAAAACAGAATAATTGCCCATTCAGAAGAATCCGCAGAAAGGAGGCCATCCCGCTTCAACGTAAGATAAAGGCAGGTTTCATATGCAATGTGATCAATCATCAGGTTGATCAGGAAAGAAATAAACAGAAAAGCAGCCATATTAAGAGTTACTGCCACCCACTCTGTCTTAAGTTTCGCCCAAGCTGATTTCCAGTTTTTGCTTGTGCCGGTTTCAAATGAAAATACTGAAACGAATCTGGTAATCCCTTTTTTCACATTTGTTAAACCCAGACTAAATAGAAAAATAAGGATTCTGGCAGTCTGGATTGTGATTTCAAGGAAAGTATCCAGCCACGGAGCAATTGCTCCGAATGCACGGAGCTGCGCTGCCCGTCCGAGTCCTGCAATCAATCCGAGAATAAGGATTATAAGAAAATGCTTTCTGACGAATCGCAAGGAATTTAATGTCGAGTCGAATTTTTGCGTAACCCGAAGTAAAGTGTTCATAGAGGAATAAAGTTGGAAGTGTAGAAAAATTAATTTCTACTAAAATACGCTTGTAGAAGGCTATTGAAAGACTTATGTGATAAATGGTGCATTCTTTTTTGCCGTTCATCATTTAAAATTTGCATATACTAAACAGTGTTTATTATATTCACATCGTATTTAATATCATCATGGCAATTAAAGAAAGAAAAGAGCGGGAGAAACAAGACATGAGAAACCTGATTATTGAGTCAGCAACTCAGTTATTTCTGAAGCACGGTTACGATAAGACGTCCATTCGTAACATGGCCGATGACATCGAATACAGTCCCGCTACGATCTACCTTTATTTTAAAGACAAGGATGAGATTTTTTATGTGATCCATGAGAACGGTTTTGCGCTTCTGGATACAGAGTTACGAAAGAACGATGCGATCAAAAACCCATTTGAACGTCTGGGTGCAATTGGGCGGACTTACATGAAATTTGCATTTGATAATCCGGATTATTACGACCTGATGTTTATCATGCGTGCGCCATTATCGCAGATTAAAAGTGAGGCGGAATGGAAAGCGGGTGAATGTGCTTTTGGATACGTTACCCAAACCATCGGTGAATGTCTTGAACAAAAGTTGATCAAACCGGCGGACGTGTTGCTAATTTCTATTTCGGTCTGGTCATTTGTTCATGGTTTGGTTTCATTGTATCTCCGCGGCCGGATGTGTATTGTGCCTATGCCCGACGATGTCATTGAAGCAATGCTGGACAGTGCGGTTACTAATTATCTGATTGGTCTTAAAGCCTAAAAAAATTTGCTGTTTGATAAACAGTGTTCACTAAATAAACATTGAATTGCCATGAATTGGATTTCCAAGAATATGCTCCGGCATGTCCTGTTCACGATGCTGTTGTCTGGGCTGGCATTTAAAGTCAGCGCACAGGAAGCTGCTTTACAGAAATACATTGAGCAAGGCCTGAAAAATAATCAGGGGCTGCGTCAGCAGGGGTTCATCCTGGAAAAGAATATCTATGCATTGAAAGAAGCGAAATCATTTTTCCTTCCCGAAGTCAATTTTAATACTACTTATCTGGATTCCAGGGGTGGCCGGAAGATCAGCATCCCGATCGGGGATTTGCTTAACCCCGTGTACTCTTCACTCAACCAACTGACCAATTCTTCTGCTTTTCCACAGGTAGAGAATGTAAATCAGACCTTCAACCCGAATAATTATTACGACGCAAAATTCAGGACTTCATTGCCACTTTATAATGCTGAAATCACATACAATACCGGTATTCGCAAAGAACAGATCAATTTCCAGCAAGCCGAAGTGGATGTGTATAAAAGGGAACTAGTAAAGGAAATTAAGGTTGCCTATTATGCTTGTTTACAATCGGACGAAGCGATCCATATCCTCGAAAGCGCTGTGTCGCTGGCTACTGAAAATTTAAAATTTAATCAGTTGCTCGTTAAAAATGATAAGGCAATCCGGACGGTGGTCAGCCGCTCGGAAAATGAATTGATTGGGTTACAGGCCAAATTGGATGATTCAAAAAATCAGGCAGCCACTGCTATTGCTTATCTTAATTTCCTATTAAACAGCCCACTGGATACCAAAATCGACCTGCAAAAAAGCGGGGAAGTCCTTATCGATGCTGATTCTCTGGCTACGGGACGGAGAGAGGAATTGGTAAAACTCGAATCACTTTACAAGATCAATGCACTTTCGGGGCAATTAGCCAGAGCTGCGGCATTACCAAAATTGGCGACGTTTATAGACCTGGGAACGCAGGGTGATTTTATCAAATTCAATAACGATACCCGTTATTACCTCTTTGGCCTAACACTCGATTGGCGGATTTTTGCAGGAAACCGGGGACAGTACAAGGCGAAGCAGGCTATGCTGGAAGGCCAGGCAACGGGTGAGCAGATTAGCCAGGTGGAGCAGCAATTACAATTGCAGACGCAAACCTCGTCGAACCGCCTGAAATCAGCCTTTCAAATTTACCAGGCATCAAAAAGCCAGACTGCATTGTCGCAGCAATATTACCAGGACCAGCAGAAATTGTATCGAGAAGGACAACTGCTTTATATAGAGCTGCTGGATGCGCAGAACCGCTTAATCAATGATCAGCTTCAACAAAGTATTTCTTATCTAAATGTACAAACCCGCTCCGCTGAGCTGGAACGGGCAAAAGCGAGCTATGTATTCTCAAACTAAAAATGAAATGAAAACTACCATTCAAATTGGCATATCCATTCTCTTGCTGGCCGTTACGCTCGGCTGCAAGGAGGAGAAAAAGAAAGCGGAGGTCACGGATAACACGATTCCTGTGAAAATTATCAGCTCTTCGTCCCTTAATCAGGCGCAGGCAGTTGAAACTTCAGGTTTGCTGGGTTCTGAAAATGAGGCCCGACTTTCCTTCAAGGTTGGCGGGATTATTAAGGATATCTTGGTCAAAGAAGGAGATAAGGTTCGGCGGGGTCAAGTCCTGGCGACTTTGAACACCACGGAAGTCAATGCCCAAATGGGGCAGGCAGAGGAAAATTTTCTGAAAGCAAAACGGGACGCCCAGCGGATCCAAAATCTTTACAGGGACAGTGTCGCGACCAAGGAGCAAGTAGAAAACAGCATCACCACATTGAACCTGGCCGAAAAGCAATTGGACATTGTGAAATTTAATCTCTCTCAATCCAAGATTATTTCCACGACAGACGGAGTGGTGATCCAAAAATTGCAGAATGCAGGCGAACAGGTGCAGGGAGGGACTGCGGTTTTATTCATCAGCGGAACGGGAAACCAAGATTGGGTTATCAAATGCGGTCTTACAGACAAAGACTGGGCGCGATTGAAAGGCGGTGAAAAGGCCGACATTACCTTTGATGCTTATCCTCAGACTTTTACAGGAAATGTTAAAACGCTGGCGCAGGGAAGCGACGCGGTGTCTGGACTTTACCAGGCCGAAATTCACCTGAACAAACATGGTGCAAAACTGGCAAATGGCCTTTTTGCCAAGGTGAGTATTTACCCAAAAGAAAAAAGCAGTATGGTATCTATTCCGGTCGATGCATTGATTGAGGGGGAGAATGACAGTGCTTTTGTATTTGTTGCCCAAAACAATAAAGCGGTTCGGAAGTCTGTAAAAATAGCTTATCTGGAAGGCGATAAGGCATTTATACTTTCGGGTGTAGCAAGCGGGGCACAGGTAATCCGGGAAGGTTCCGCCTACCTGGCGGATGGTGCGTCAATCAAAATAGTTCAGTAACATTCAACAGACGAAATCATGAAATTACCTGAATTCGCAGTAAAGAATTATCAGTTTACCCTGGTCGTTTTCCTGGCCGTTCTTGCAATGGGCATCTATTCGCTTTTCACAATGCCGCGCAGTGAGGACCCCGACATTCATCCGCCCCAATTTTCTGTCATTGTGATCTACCCAGGCACCAGCCCGAAGGATATGGAGCAGTTGATCGTGGATCCGATGGAGAAGAAAATGAATGAGCTTGACGATATGAAGCACGTTATTACGGATATCCGCGACGGCCTGGCCGTGATGCAGATCCAATATAAGTACAGCTCCGATCCCGACGACAAGTACCAGGAAGTAGTCCGGGAAATTAACAGCCTGCGTCCGCAGCTTCCGGCAGACGTGGCAGATATTCGCATCAATAAGCAGATCCCTTCTGATGTGAGTATCTATCAATACGCATTGATCAGCGAAAATGCGACTTATACCCAATTGAAGAAGTATTCCAAGGACTTTAAGGAACGTCTTGAGAAAGTAAAAACACTAAAAAGGGTAGAATTCTCGGGTATTCCAGAGCGACAGGTTAAAGTAAACCTGAACCTGCACAAGATTGCGCAGCAGAAACTTACACAGGACCAGGTCATTGGCGCATTGCAAAGTGAAAATGTCAACATTCCCGGTGGAAGCATTAGTATGGCTACCAAAAAGCTGAACATTAAGACGAGCGGCAACTACCGCACATTGGATGAGGTCGCCAATACCGTGGTCTCTGCGTCGGGTGGTAAAGTGGTGTATCTCAAAGACGTAGCTGATGTGAAGCTGGGTTATGAAGATGAAACCCATATTACCCGCCTCAATGGTTACCGTTGCAGTTTTGTCAATGTTAGCCAAAAGGAAGGCGAGAACATTATAGCCGTGCAGGGCCAGGTTGAACCGATTGTTGCAAAGTTTGAAAAAGAACTTCCGTCTAACATTGAGCTTGTAAAAGTTTTTGATCAGGCAAAAAGTGTGGATACACGTCTGTCGCATTTCGCCCGGGACTTCGGGATCGCCATCTTGTTGGTACTGCTTACTTTATTACCATTGGGCACCCGTGCATCGGTTGTGGTGATGATTTCCATTCCGCTCTCGTTGGCCATCGGGCTCACATTGATGAACCTGCTTGGTTACAATATTAATCAATTAAGCATAGTTGGAATGATCGTTGCATTGGGTATTTTGGTCGATGACAGCATTGTGGTGGTCGAAAATATTGAACGTTACCTGCGAATGGGATACAGCCGGGTGGAAGCTTCCATTAAAGCGTCTTCGCAAATTAGCCTAGCGGTTGTGGGCTGCACGATTCTGCTGATTTTTGCCTTTCTACCACTGGTCTTCCTCCCGGAAGGTGCGGGAGATTTTATCCGGAGTTTGCCTCTTTCAGTGATCACAACTGTTTTTGCTTCTATGCTGGTTTCGCTGACGGTTGTTCCGTTTTTATCAAGTGTAATTTTGAAACCCCATATGAATGCGGAAGGTAACTTTCTTTTGAGGGGAATGAAGAAGGTCATTCACACCACATATGGCAGCTTGCTGGACAAGGCTTTGAAACGGCCAGCCATCACATTACTCGTGGCAGGTGCCATCTTTGTCGGATCGCTGGCATTGGTACCATTAATTGGAAACAGCCTTTTCCCCAAATCTGAAAAGCCAATGTTCCTGGTGGATATTGAGACGCCACAGGGCACCAATCTTAAAAAAACCAATCAGGTTGCACGTTATGTGGAAGGGGTTTTGAAAAAAGAACCATTAATTACTTCTTTCTCAACCAACGTTGGCAAGGGAAACCCGCGGGTTTATTATAATGTGATCCAACGCAATGAAAGTGAGAATTTTGCAGAGATTTTCGTACAGGTAGAAGGTTTGGAAACCGACGAAAAAGTGGAGGTTATTGAAAGGTTAAGAAAAAAATTGGAACGATATCCGGGCGCAGAGATCAAGGTAAAGGATTTTGAACAAGGGCCTCTGATCGAAGCCCCACTGGCTTATCGCGTTTATGGTGAAGACCTCGACGATTTACGTAAAACAGCTTTTCGGGTGGCGGATTTGTTAGCTAAGACCGAAGGAACCATTTATGTGAACAATCCGCTCCTGGTTCAGCCGACCGATCTCAGGGTGCATGTCAACAAAGAAAAGGCCGGAAGTCTGGGGATTTCCGCGTCTGAAATTGACCGAACCGTTCGCCTTGGCGCCGCAGGATTGAATGTGGCCACTTACAGAGAAGATGTTGGCAAGGCCGACAATTACGATGTGAATGTTTCGGTGTCAAGAAACGCAGCGATTCAAGATTACAGCGTTTTTGACAAGCTATATGTGCCGTCCGCAAGTGGTGTGAGCATTCCGCTCAAAAGCATTGCCAGCATTGAGCTCGAAAGCTCACCAAACCAAATCAGGCATTATGACAAAGACCGATATGTGACAGTTTCTGCATTCGTGAAGCCCGAATACAACGTGCAGCGCCTGAATGAAGAGATTACCAATAAATTGAATGTTTTTAAGTTCGAAAAAGGCCAAACCTTCACCGTCGCAGGCGAAAAGGAAAGTCAGGAAGAGAGTTTCGGTGGACTTGGGCTAATCATCCTTGTGACCGTATTTGGGTTTTTGGGAGTATTAATCTTGGAATTCAAAACTTTCAAAAGCATCCTGATTGTTCTTTCGGTAATTCCACTTGGGATTGTAGGTGGATTATTGATGCTGTTCCTTACTGGCGAAACATTGTCATTTACTGCAACAATTGGATTTATTGCATTGGTTGGGATTGAAGTTAAAAACTCATTGCTGGTCGTGGATTTCACCAATCAACTCCGTGAGCAAGGCAAAGGAATTGAAGAGGCCATTATCGAAGCAGGGGAGATCCGTTTCGTGCCGATTTTGCTTACTTCGCTTACTGCAATCGGTGGCTTGCTGCCGCTGGTGATTGAATATAGCGCATTGTATTCGCCGCTTGCATTGGTTCTAATCGGCGGTCTGATCAGCTCAACATTACTTTCGAGGCTGGTAACACCGGTGATGTACAAGCTTTTGCCGCCCTCAATTCAGAGTTCGGCAAAAGAACAAGTCGTTCTGGAACCAGAGTTAGCACATTGAGCAGTGACACATTACGGGGTTGGTTTAGATGGGTCCAATACGCGCCCGGGACAAAATGATCTTAAACATGCGTATGGTGGGTTGAGAAGTAAAATTTGAATTACTAAATCCTTTTAATTCCTGAATCTTTAACATTTTTCAATTTAACTAATGAAGATGAAAGAAACTGGGATTTGAAGCGGTGCCAATATCCGATTACCACCAAATCCAACTGGCAGGTACGGAAATTCGATGGGACATTAATCAGACCATAAGTCAAGATACCCGTTTTTGAAAATCAGAGCTTAACATCGAATAAAGTCGCACCATGAGTCAAAATAGGTTTTCGGAAGCGCTTTTCAGCAAGGCGCCGCTGGTAGGGATCATCCGGAATGTAGCATTGGAAGATTTAAAGCAGATCCTGCCGATTTACCGGGAAGCGGGGTTAACGACCGTAGAAATCACAATGAATACAGCGGGTGCTACGGAGATGATCAGGTATGCAATTGAAAATGAGGGTAAGGGATTAAATATTGGCGCCGGAACGGTTTGTACGAAGGATGATCTGGAAGCTGCGCTGGAGGCAGGTGCACAATTTATCGTCACGCCCGTCATCAATAAAAGGGTTATTAAATCTTGTGTAAAAAAGAACATACCCATTTTCCCAGGCGCATTTACGCCAACTGAAATCTACAATGCTTGGACACTGGGAGCTACTATGGTGAAGATTTACCCGGCAACTTCCCTGGGTCCCGGATACATCAAAGATCTGAAAGCGCCAATGAATCAGCTCAAACTGCTTCCAACCGGAGGCGTGGGATTGGAAAATATGTCTGAATTCCTTGAAGCGGGTGCAAATGGGCTTGGTATTGGCGGACAGCTTTTTGACAAGAAATTGATCGAGGATAAAAATTGGGAGGGTTTGAAAAACCACTTCCGGCAATTCGTTCAAAAACTCTCCTTTTAATGGGCAAAACCAAAAATTACCGTTGGCTGATTGTGGTCCTGTTATTTACTGCAACTACCATAAATTATTTGGATCGCCAGATTATCGGTCTTTTAAAACCCATCCTGGAAAAAGAGTTTGTCTGGACAGAAACTGATTTTGCACGCATCGTAATGGCATTTACAGCAGCATATGCGCTGGGATTACTTTTTTTCGGGTGGCTAATCGACAAAATTGGTACAAAAGCGGGATATTCTTTTACCATTGTTTTTTGGAGTATTGCTGGAATGCTTCATGCGGTTGCGAGAAGCGCATTTGGCTTTGGATTGGCACGTGTTGGCCTTGGACTGGGAGAGGCTGGAAATTATCCGGCTGCAGTGAAAACGGTGGCAGAATGGTTCCCAAGAAAGGAGCGTGCGCTTGCCACCGGGCTATTTAATGCCGGAACGAGTGTAGGCGTTGTGGTTGCTTTAATTCTTGTTCCCTGGATATTAACCGGTTATGGCTGGCAGGAAGTGTTTTGGATTACCGGTGCATTGGGTTTTGTGTGGCTGCTACTCTGGATTATATTTTATGATATTCCTGCAAAACAAAAAAGATTGAGTGCGGAAGAACTGCATTACATTACCAGCGGGCAGGATCAGGACGAGAACGAAGCCGAGAAACAGCCTATCAAATGGGCGAAGCTTTTTACATTCCCACAAACCTGGGCCTATATTACCGGAAAAGGCCTTATTGATCCGATTTACTGGTTTTTTCTGTTTTGGTTACCATCTTATTTCGCTTCAACATTCAACCTTGACCTCAAAAAACCAAGTCTTGAATTAATGCTTATTTACACCGCGACAACAGTTGGAAGTATTGGCGGAGGTTATCTTTCGTCCTGGCTGATCAAAAAAGGCTGGCCGACATTGCGGGCGAGAAAAACAGTTTTGCTGGCCTTTGCATTTCTTGAATTATCAGTGATCCTTATCCAATTTGCAGGTGACGTTTGGGTTGCAGTCGGTTTAATCAGTCTTGCGGTAGCATTGCATCAGGCCTGGGCGACCAATGTTTTTACATTGCCATCCGACCTTTTCCCAAAACAGGCAGTGAGTTCCGTTGTCGGGATTGGCGGGATGGCTGGTGCGGTAGGAGGGATACTATTCCCGATCCTGATTGGAAGCTTGCTGGATACTTATAAGGCCGCCGGAAATCTTGCTGGCGGCTATAACATCATTTTCACCATTTGCGGATTTACATATCTCGTCGCCTGGCTGATCATCCATTTGCTCACAAGAACGCCAAAAGTTGTAGAATTGAACGAAGTGCAATAAGATTATACAAACCCTCCATCATTCTCTTCGAAGCTGTGTTTTGTTTTTGGGTTGAAATAATTCCTGATTGAATCCCAAAAAGTTTCTTTTTTTAATTCCTCTGGTACGTACGGGATGATTGTCATGTTTCCGACTTGCTTGTGGAAAGGCTTCTTGCGCAATTCTTTTTCAAAAACCACCACGCTGTCGTAAAATGTAATGCTGTAAATGTGTCGGGTGATTTCATCGAATGCGATGGCATCTTTTTCGTGAATATGGCTTTCATAGAGCGTATCCACCAGATGTTTGGCGTGTTCTATGAATGTACCTGGCGTTTTCAATCCGCCGTAAAACTCCGTCCAGTAGGAGGTATGTGTGTCTTCTACAATATATAATCCTCCCTCTTTTACTTTGAGATATAATGCTTCAAACGAGGTAAGTTGCTGATTCATCGTATGTCCACCGTCGTCAATGATAATGTCGAGCTCAGGCAGTTCTTTGCTCACCCGTTCCAAAAAGCCTTTGTCACTTTGAGATCCAATAAATATTGTCGTATTTTCTTCTTCCAGTTTCTTGCAGTCAGGATTGATGTCGATGGCATAAATGTGTGCATGGTCACCAAAATACTTTTTCCAAAGTTGCATCGACCCGCCATGAGAAATGCCGATTTCCAGCATATTGACCTTTTGACCGCGATATTTTGCAAAATGCTTTTCATAGATATCAAAGTAATGGTCCCATTTGTGAATAAGGTTTCCTTCATGGTTGTAAAATAGCTCCCTGATGGTCATGACTGGTAATTTTGTTAGGAATTTTAAATGGCAAGAAAAAGCATACATCCTTTAACTACAATGAGCAATATAATAAGAACTGACTTTGACCATCCTGATTTTGTTTCGCTGGTAAAAGAATTGGATGCTTATCTCGCAATTACAGACGGGGACGAACACGCTTTTTACTCCCAATATAATAAGATCGACAAGATCAGGTATGTTGTTGTCTTTTACGAAGAGGGAGACCCGCTTGGCTGTGGCGCTTTAAAACCTTTCGATGCAAAGGCAATTGAAGTCAAGCGAATGTTTGTTTCCGTTGCCGGAAGAAATAAGGGAGTCGCTTCTCAAATGCTTATTGAACTAGAAAATTGGGCGAAGGAACTGGGTTACGAGCGGTGTGTGCTGGAAACCGGCAAAAGGCAGTATGAGGCGATTGCGCTTTATCACAAAAATGGTTATCAGGTCACTCCTAATTATGGGCAGTATATTGGCGTGGAAAATAGCGTCTGTTTTGAAAAGCTCGTATAGCCTTACCTATCACTCAATCCGATACATTACAAGCCAACGACAAAGTTTAACTAGTACTCAAAATACTCAAAAACCCTATTTCTCGATACTAACACTCACATGAGGCAACTCAATATGTAGTTGGACCTTCGCCTTCAAGGCTGCAAAAACCCGCATTAGAGTGTCGATGGTAACATTGCCTGCATTACTTTCCAGTCGGGAGATCTGCGCCTTCTGAACGCCAATCAATTTCCCAAGTTCCTCTTGGGTGAGCTGCCGTTCCAGACGCGTCTGCTTGATGGCTTTGCCAACCAGGTCGATTTGCAAGTTATATTCAAATTTATCGCGGGCAGGCGTGCCAATTTTGCCAATCATTTCGTCCTGGACTTCATCAAGTGTGAAAGTTTTCATCTTTATTCCGGTTAGTTTCTGGATCATTGTTACCCCGCTTTAAAAGTACAGATAGTTTCGTTACAAAGAAACTGTCATCTCATTTTTTTTACAATTTTCTAAATTTTTGCAACGGTTCAAGAAGCAGTCGGGCGTCCACCATGATTGAGTGAATGGATCTTTTCATAACTTACTATTTAGTAACAAACCTAATTCGACCTATGGAAAACATCTTCCTCGCTGAAACATCTGAGAAATTAATCAGTCGCATCAACAAATTAACGCCGACCACCCAATCGCTTTGGGGGAAAATGAATGCACCTCAGATGCTGGCCCACTTGAATGTGGCATATGAAATGGCATTTGAGGATAAGCACCAAAAACCCAATGCATTCATGAGATTGATTTTGAAGCTGTTTGTAAAAGATACTGTTTGCGGTGACAAGCCTTATAAAAAGAATGGCCAGACTGCACCAGCATTTTTGATCACAACACCGAGGGACTTTGAAACCGAAAAAAGCCGACTCATTGGTTACCTCATAAAATCTGTCGAACTGGGCCCTGCTTATTTCGATGGTAAGGAATCACTTTCATTTGGGAAACTTACGGTAGCTGAATGGAATGTAATGTTTAACAAACATCTCGAACATCACCTGACCCAATTTGGCGTTTAACGAGATTTAATAAATAAATTCAATGGTATATGCCTGGGATAGAGGCAAATCAGCCTTGACACTGACCTTTTCCGGATATCCATTCGCGAAATATTCGTAGGTATAATTAATGTGAAACGGTACGCCATCAGGTCCGATCCGGGTTTCGCGGACAATGTTGTTGGGGCTGAAAGCACTGACAGACATTTGCCCCTGCCAGTCTATGCCCATTTTAAAGAACGGATTGGGATGATCATCGTAATCAAACTTAACTAGCCCGCTTTTTCCGTTTTGGTCATAAATAGTACCCAGGCTCTCCCTGATATTGTGTTGTGCATCCCTGCTGAAAACCGCATGATAATTAATTTGCGGAGCACTTTTCTTGGTTTGAGATTCTCTGATCACAAAGCCATTTCCATCGAAAGTATAATCCTTGTAGCTGATTTGTGGGTAAGTGAAGTATTCTTCAACAATGTTTCTTACCGAATCATTGGCAGCGGGGCTGAATTTAAGATTATAAGTAGGCTTGAAATCGGTAGAAACCCAACCACCTTCCGGCGAAACAAAGGCGGACACCATTTCAAAAGATTCTGGGATACCCGCATTTCTTTTGAAGCTTCCTGTACCATAATGAGCAGGAACAGCGAAAGTCGCATACCTTTTTTCCTGACTAAAGTAATCGCCTTCGTAAATGTATTCGGCCAGCAAACGTCCGTTGTAAAGCAGTTTCCGAAGTTTGACGTCCACACTTACCCTGCCAAATGGGGCCTGCTGTTTATCGAGAAATGAGAGATCAGGATCTGCATCTTTCTCGTTTTTACAAGCAAGAAAGGATATGACTGCAAACAGGTAGAGTAATTTTTTCACAGCCAGCCGGTTAAAATAATTCATAGGTAAGATATAAATATAAAATGATATACGAAAGGTTACAAGATTGCATTTTACTTCTCCATTACGCCCACAATCTCCTTCAAAATCCTTTCTAACTCAGGTTTTTTCGCTTCAACATCTGCCATATTTTCAAAATACGTCATACGCCTGTCTTTGTAAGTTCCTTCCAATAACGGTGACTTGATATCGACAATGGCGATGTGGTGGAATATCAAATGCACCTTGTTCGTCATGCGCGGATTGAAGGTCAGGAAGTCTGCAGAGGTGTAATAGCTGGGCGCATTCCATTTTACACGTTCTGAAATTTCGGGGTGTACATTTTTAATAATGATCCGTAATGCCTCTATTTCAGCTTTTAACGGATGGTCCAGATGGTCCATGAAAATTGAAACCTGCTCGGCGTCAGTGAGTTTCGGTGCGCGCGTTTTAGGGACGGATTTATTCTTTTGCTCGGCCATGGTGGTTTTTTGAGGTAAATTGCTTTAACCTAATGTTGTGTCTGATAAGTAAAGAAGAGCCAGTGTTTATTTTTAATCCTGAATGCAGTTTTTAACCTTATTAAAACTAAATGAAAAACATGAAATCAAGACTCCGGCTAAGAAAGACATTTTCTTTGATATTCACTTTCCTAATGATTACCCAAATGAGCATGGCGCAGACCAAAGAAGAAACAGAAGTTGCAAAAGCAGTTGAATCATTAAAGGCGCTGCTTGTCGAACCTACCCAAAAAGGATTAGAAGAAATTTCTTCGAAAGACCTAAGTTACGGCCATTCCAACGGTTTGGTAGAAGACCAAAAAACGTTCGTGGAGTCGCTGATGAGCCTGAAATATGACTTTGTGACAATGGATCTTACCGAACAAACTATTAAGGTCATCGGCAATTCTGCCATCGTTCGGCATATTTTGACAGCAAAAACGAATGACGCCGGGAAAGGGCCGGGAACTGCCAACATCAAGGTTCTGCAGGTTTGGCAAAAGCAGGGTAGCAAATGGGTTTTAATTGCCCGCCAGGCTGTCAAAATTGTTGCATGATTGTAAAAACGGTCGGCCCGACTAGCGGGCCGACTTTAATTCAATTGCTGATAGGAAAGGAGAATTAACGAATTGTGAGTTGTTGGGAAAAGGCCGGGTTATATTTTTCTTTTTTTGAATCGTGCCCAAGTCTGCTATTGTTCCATCTGAAGTACGTGAGAAAAAGCAGAATGATAAGAAGTAACGACTGCAAAAGGAAATACTTGGATTTTACGAGTCTCATATTTTCAACGGGCTAGGTCATCGGTATCAAATGTAGAAATAGCTATGTAAAATGAAGAAATAATGGCATTTCAAAAACATTCCAATTTGTTATAACGCTGACAATGAAACCCTTAATTGGTAAAACGGATCAATAAAGATTTTGGTTAGATAGAGCCTACCACATCTTTCAGATCCGCTTCCTCGGGAAGATTAAGCTTTTTACGCAGCCGGTGGCGGATTACCCTTACACTCTGAACAGAAATGCCCAGTGTACTGGCCATTTCCTTATAGCTGAGATTTAGTTTTGCCAATGCCATAAAACGGATCTCCGCCGGGGTAAGTCCTGGCAGTTTTTCTTTCAGGCGTGACAAATATCCTTTGTGAATTTTTTCAAAAAGGCCGCGGAAATACTCCCACTGATCATCCGTTAAAATCGTAATTCTCTGCAGTTCCTGAACCGCATCATCATTAGGACTAATGCCATATCGGGTACTAAGTTCTTCCACGAGCTGATTCTTTTCGGAAATACTGCGGGTGAATTCTTCCAGCTGAATGCCGGCAAAAGCAAGTTCTTGTTCCGCTCTTTTCAACTGATCGTTTACAATACGCTCTTTTTCACGGGCCTTGTAGTAATAGGTTTTGTAAAAATAGAGCGCTACAAATATGAGCAGTACAATTAAGATCAGGAGGATGTTTCTTTCCAGCGTTTTGATTTGCCTTTCGGCCCACATGTGTTCCATGTCTGCCCGATGTTCCTGCAATTTTGACCTTTCGGTAGCCCGGAGCATTTGGATTGAATTGAATTCTTTGGCAAATGTGTCTCGCATTTTATTTGCCGAATCCAAATACACATTTGTAAGCGCTATGTTTCCCTGAGCGGCATACACTTTACCATACACTTGGAAAAGCTGCTCTAATGGTTTCAATATCCTTGACCGCTGCACAAATTCCCGGGCTTTTTTCATCGCAGATTCAGAATCCGGAAGCCTGTTTTGTCTGAAATAAATATCGCTCAGCAAGGTCATCGATCTGGCTGCCTGATCAAAGTCGGAAATAATAACGGCTTGGTGAGTATTTCCCAATAGCAGCGGTATTGCTTTTTCATAATCTCCTCTTAAATATGCCGTCTGCCCCAGGTCTCCCTGAGCAATGCCTTTCCACACGTCGTAGTCACCGATTCCAACGTTATGCAGTATCTTATTGAAGTAATAATCCGCTGAGTCAAGCATTCCTTCTTTGACATAACTTAGCCCTATTGTGTTCATGGCAGTGTTATGTACGCCACGATGTTCAAAAATCACTTCTGCATTCAATGCTTGCCTTGAATAATTGATGGCGTTCTTATAGTCTGCAAAGAAATAATACGCTTCACCCATTTGCGCCAGGGTTACTGATTTTTCAGGGAATTCTTTTCCAGTCGTTTTTTGAAGCAAAGGGTAAATTTTGAAATACTCTTCAAAACCCTTTTCATAATTTTTGGTCACATACCAGTAGTAATGCCTGAGCAGAATCCTTGCGCGTATTTGTATTTGAAGATTGTCTTCCTTTTCGGCCTTTGAAATAAGCCGGCTGATTTCCATCAGCACTTTTCGTCTTGGGATACTTAATATTTCAGCGGTGAGGAGGGCGTGAATATAATCGGCTTCAAGTATTAAGTCATCATCTCCGGCCTTTTCGGCGACAGTTTTGAGTCGTGCAATCGATTGAAAAGCCGATGCAGTGTCGGTTCCGAGTACGTTTAAGGTAATGTAAGTCCTGATTTGCTGATAACGTGCCGCGTGCGGTTTGTTGATCCAATTATCAAATTGCGCTTGTCCCGTGTGGCAGAGCAGGGTCAGAAAGGTAAAAATTAAAATAGGATGCCTCTGAACGAGTCTCTTCATTTGAGCAAAAAGAAGGGGATACGAAATTAGATAATGATATGAAAAAGGAAAGTTACACTAAAACCGGATTCAAAAAAATGGCGGTCATTTCTGACCGCCCGCAACCCACAACAAAGAGTGGCACAGCATTAATCTGCGATTACATGATTGTAGTCCTTGACTAATCTAAGGTTTACAAAAAACCCGTATTTGTGTTCATCCATCACATTATTTTACGGAAAACAGCAAAGTAATTTGCTTGCAAAGTCATTTCTGATGCTCTGCCCGGCCGGACCTTGGCGGAGCGGCTGATTCCTGTAATATGATGAAAGAGGTTGCCGACACTAAGCTAATATAAAACCGGACTATCGTCAAAGCATGAAGGAATCCATGACCACATTTATTTGCTTTGAAAAGGTGTGATCCTTTCAGGTTAGGGAGAAATTTCCTGTCTCATCAAGATTCTCAAGCTTGATAAAATGACAGACATAACCTGCCGATCGCAACGTGGCCTGGATTAAACTAAAATCCGATAATTCTGAGGTGAGTGTGAGCAGGTATTCCTGAAAATCGTAAGCCCAGTGTTTAACATTTAATTGCTTCAGGCAGTCATGTAATTTCTGAAAGGACTTATTATTTTTGATGCGCGTCCGAAATGAAATCTTGTATGTTTTGCTCATTGTTTTAATCTGAAAATAATAGGTAATCAAAAGCCTGGGGTACCGTTCGATTCATGCGCCGTAACATTTTCTGAATACAACACTTATTGATAACAGCTACAAATAAGCAGTCGAAATTGTTGCAAACCACCTAAAATAAAAAAAAGCTTCGCAATGCTGGGCGCAATTTGCAAAGCTTTTCTGATATTGTTTTTATTATAATATTAAGAAAATATTAGATTTAATAAATCTAGCCGAATTTATCGCTAACAGGTTCAGTCCCAGTTTATTTCCAAAAAATTAATCCAGTTGCGCCACATTATTTGCTCAATATCTTCCTTGGAATAGCCACGACCTGCAAGTAATGTAGTGATGCTTTGAAGATCAGCAATCGAATCCAGATCTCCAGGAGACTGTTCCTTTCCGTATGCACCGTCAAGGTCAGAACCGATCCCTACATGATTTGCATTGCCTGCTAGCTGACAAATGTGATCGATATGATTTACGATATGTTCAATTTTTAGTCCGGTGCTTTCAGGTGTCGACTTACCTCGGATCCAGCCTGGAATCATCATCCACGCATCAAACGCCATTCCGATTACCGCATTTCTTTCCAATAAGACTTTAATCATTTCATCGGAAAACTGACGGTTATGCGGCGTAATCGCCCGTGCCAGATTGTGGCTCGCCCAAACTGGCCCTTTGAAAATATCCAATGCTTCCCAGAATGCGGTATCGCACAAATGTGTTGCGTCCAGGATCATGTCCAAAGCATCCATTTCCGTGAGAAGGTCTTTGCCTTTCTGCGTTAATGGCGCGTCGGAATCAGTTCCGTAGGCGTAGACCCCAGGCCCATAATGCGCCGGTCCGATCGCCCGCAGACCATATCCGTATGCGATTTCAAGGTTGTTGAGGCTGATCAAAGAGTCCGCACCTTCCAGGCTCAGAATATATCCAATGGGCAAATTTTCAGTCGAATCAGCGGTTTGCCAGAGGTGCATGTGGTATTGCAAAGCGGCAAGATTAGTGATCTGTACCATTTCGCCCGCATCCTCCATGGCTTTGTACCAGGCAATCTGTGCTTGTGTTTGTGCCCAGGCCTGAGCCTGCGAATGCCAGCCGGGGATTTGACTATCTGGCTTTACGAACCTGGCTATTTGCGTAGCAACGCACATTCCAATTTTACCTTTTCGCATCTCAGGAAAACTTACAACTCCTTTACCACGGTCGGGCTTGTCAGTCATACCTTTTTCGCGTTCACGAATCGCCATGAGATCTTGTGTCAGATCGCGGTTCCATTCCACAGCATTCATGGAAAGGTCCAGGTGGGCATCAAATAGGAACATTGATGATCGATTAAGAATTTAAGTTAGATTGTGATTCTCCGGCTGCGAGCTGTAATTTTCCATTCGGCAACGATATTGCCATTCTCGATGACGGTTGCAAAGTCGTGCAAGGCAACGGTGGGACAAACGTGGTAGGGTATCGCATAAAGAACATGCCCGATCTCAATAGAATCCCAGATGTCGCTGGATACTTCCAAAACACCATGTTCTTCGCTCTGGCTCAATACCGTATATCCATGAAGGTTCAACAATTTCAATCGATTTTCAATTGGATTTTCTGCTGCGATCGCTTTGTGCCCGAGATCAATAGTCACCATTCCGTGTGTCGGCTTGGAAATCACGCGAGTTAAGATTACCGCTGCATGTTCAAAAGGTTGTCCATCGAAACGGTCGCCGTATCCCCAGTCCCAAAGCACATTGGTACCAGGGCTCAGGTAAACATTTGGCCGCATGGCATGAACTGTGAAAGATGGCGATCCTCCGGCAATAACCATTGGTTCACTTCCGATGTCGTTTCTCACTAAATCGAATAGTGGAAGTACCTTGTCAAATGCTTCATCCACGGCCAATTTTCTCTCGGTAAATTCCCCATTTCGAATGTGACCGTCATATACATGGATGCCCGTAACCGTTACATGCGACAATCCGGTCAGATTTCTGTAAAGAGAAAGTATGGTTTCGTCCGTAATGTGCCCTGATCGGTTCATGCCATTGTTAACATCCAAAAATACTGTAGATATCATGCCATTATCCAACGACGCGGCATTTAAGTCGCTGGCGGATTTCTCGTTATCGATTAGGGAAGAAAAGACGACATAGGGATATATTTCCCTTAATTTGAAAAGGCGGGTAATGTTGGGGCCAACCATCTGGTAGGCAAGCAATATCCATTTCGCACCTGACGCAGCAAGCATTTCGGCTTCGGCAATGGTGGCGCATTTGTATTTGCTTATCCCTTGTTCGAGTTGAATTCTGACGATTTCGGAGGTCTTATGAGTTTTCACATGGGGGATCAGCCGATCGGCGTCACCTGCAATGTTGATCATATTCCGGATATTATTTTCAATGCGTTCTTTGTAAAAGAGCAAAGAGGGCGATATCACCGCCTCCGGATTTTTAAGCTGAAACCAGGGCATAGGTGGAATGTTGAATGGGTGAGTTAATTTTGAATGAGTCAATGAGTGAATTCATTTTATTCACTCATTCACTTTTCTTCCAGCTCAAACATCGCCTCAATTTCTACTGGAATATTGTCGGGTAGAGAACCCATTCCAACGGCGCTTCTGACGCCTATGCCATTTTCTTCACCCCAAATTTTTGAAAACAATTCACTGCATCCGTTGATAATGAACGGGTGTTTTTCAAAGTCAGCCGTGCAATTGACCATTCCTAAAACTTTAATTACACGCTTCACACGGTTAAGGCTCCCGAGATTGGCTTTTAATGTTGCCAGAATAGCAAGTCCAACCTGACGGGCTGCCAACTTTCCCTGGTCGGCATCCATATCTTTTCCGATGCGGCCTTTGATCAATGTACCATCCTCCTGTACAGTACCGTGCCCGGACACGTACACCCAGCGCTTGTCGACAATGAGAAGTGGCTTGTAAACGCCCAACGGCTTTGGCGCGGGAGGTAGGGTAAGCCCAAGTTGGGCAAAGTTTGATTCAGGAGTGTTATCCATCATGTTCGAGAATGTTGGCGTGAGCCAGCGAGATTAGATTGAAAAATTCCGGACAGGCTTTGTGAAAAGTCGTCAACAAGGCGGCAGAATATAGATTTGATTAACTCAGATGAACAAATTTAGCACTAAAACGCCGATCAATCCCATGATAGACACAATTGTTTCCATTACCGACCAGGTAAGCAGCGTGTCTTTAATGCTCAGGTTGAAGTATTCTTTAAATAGCCAGAAGCCACCATCATTAAGGTGAGAGAACATCAAACTTCCTGATCCAATGGCGAGTACTAGCAATTCGGGAGGTACCGCCGAATTCACAAGCAGCGGTGAAAGTATGCCTACCGTCGTTAGGCCAGCAACGGTTGCAGAACCAACGCAAACCCGGATCACGGCAGCAATGCCCCAGCTTAGTAACAAGGGCGAAATGTCAATTCCTTTCAGGCTTTCGGCGATGAAGGTGCTTACGCCACTGGCGGTCATAATTTCTTTGAAGACACCGGCACCCGCAATGATCAGCAGAATAACGGAAACTCCCTTGAACGCTTCTTCCATGGATTTACTAACCTTTTTCATACTCATACCACGAAGAATTCCAAGGACATAAGCCGCAAAAAGAACAGAAACGAGCATTCCGAAGTAGGGTTCTGCAAGCAATCCTATTATTTTATTTGAAGGATAAACGCGTTTGACACCTGACATGGTAGTTAGCAAAAAGACGGGTAGGAGGGCTGTAACCACACTTATTCCCAGTCCGGGAAGTTCGTTGGTAGGTCTGGGTTTTACATTAAAAAGATCTTCATCTGGCTTGGGCTGAAACCTTTTTAATGTCCTTCCGAAAAGGGGCCCGGCAACTGCGATGGCAGGAAGGGAGACAATGATCCCGTAAAAAAGTGTTTTTCCAAGATCTGCATTTAATTGGCTGGCTATGGCTGCTGGGGAGGGGTGCGGCGGCAGATATCCATGCGCAACCGATAAAGCAGACAGCATAGGGACTCCTACATATAGAAGCGGGAGGCGCGCTGTTGCACTGATCATGAATATGAGCGGGATTACAATGACAAAACCTGCATTATAAAACAATGGAATTCCAATAATGAAACCAGCGAGCGCCATTCCCCATTGAATATATTTTTGACCAAAAAGTCCGATTAGTGCATCCGTAATTCGTTGGGCGGCACCGCTATCTGCCACCATTTTACCCAACATTGCCCCAAAACCTACAATTAATACCAGGTCGCCAAGCGTTCCTCCGACGCCTTTCTGAATCGCTTTACTTACCGTTTCCACATCCAGACCGCTAGCCAAACCAAGTCCGATTGATACGAGCAGGAAGGAAATGAACGTGTCAATTTTTAGCCAGGCAATGAGGACAATGAGGGTAAGAATGGCGATAAATGTTAGTAATAAGGGCATAGGTGATTTGGTGAAAAAGTAAGCTTAACGTTATAAGCTGGAAGGAACAAAAATTTAATGATGCATGCGAATTTAGTTTTCCATGGCCGGTTTTTGCGTTAAAAGTCGCGATATCACACACATATGCGCCGAATGCAAAATAGGACTCAGTATAGTTTGTTAGAGTGCTTTAAAATCGCGAAATTTGACCTTTTGTTACTGATAATATTGTACTAATTTTTTGGGTAGTTGAATAATTTCAATCTCTCGCTTAACAATTTCTGATTCTTTTCTAACACTTTATGGCAGAATCTTCTGGTGAAAATATAATCCCAATTAATATTGAGGATGAAATGCGCGGTGCGTACATCGATTACTCGATGTCAGTTATTATTTCCCGCGCTTTACCCGACGTTCGCGATGGTTTGAAACCTGTACACAGACGCGTGCTTTATGGAATGTCGGACCTTGGCGTTAACTACAACAGGTCCCATAAAAAATCCGCTCGTATAGTAGGGGAGGTTTTGGGTAAATATCACCCGCATGGTGATGCTTCGGTTTACAATACGATGGTCCGTATGGCCCAGCCGTGGTCATTGCGATATCCGCTCGTCGACGGACAAGGTAACTTTGGTTCTGTTGACGGTGACAATCCGGCGGCGATGCGGTACACCGAAGCAAGACTGAAAAGAATTGCGGACGAATTGCTTAATGATCTGGGAAAAGATACCGTCGATTTCCAGCCGAACTTTGACGATTCGCTAAGCGAGCCAACCGTTCTTCCCGCGAAATTCCCCAATTTACTAGTAAATGGCTCTTCAGGAATTGCGGTAGGTATGGCCACAAACATGGCCCCGCACAATCTAACAGAGGTTGTAAACGGTGTTCTGGCTTACATTGATGACAATGAGATTACAATCCCGCAATTGATGGAGCACGTAAAGGCGCCAGATTTTCCGACGGGTGGAATAATCTATGGATACCAGGGCGTGAGGTCTGCAATGGAAACCGGTCGCGGTAGCATTATCATGCGTTCCAAAACGAATTTTGAAGTTTCCAAAACAGGCCGGGAACAGATAATAGTTACCGAAATACCTTACATGACCAATAAGGCGGCAATGATTGAACGCATTGCCGGTTTGATTAATGATAAAAAGCTGGATGGTATCTCGGACATCCGTGATGAATCGGATAGGGATGGTATGCGGATCGTTTTTGACCTCAAAAAAGATGCGATCCCTAACATTGTACTGAACCACCTTTTCAAATACACCCCACTACAATCTTCTTTTGGTGTAAACAATGTGGCACTTGTGAAAGGCAGGCCAGTCATGTTGAATTTGAAAGACCTTATTAAACATTATGTAGATCACCGGATTGTAGTCATTACCCGCAGGACTGAGTATGAACTCCGGGAAGCAGAAAAACGCGCACACATTCTGGAAGGGTTGCTGATCGCATTGGATAATCTGGATGCCGTAATCTCACTGATCCGTAATGCACGTGATCCGGAAACGGCGAAAACAGGTCTGATCGAGCAATTCGCGTTATCCGAAATTCAGGCGAAAGCGATCCTTGAATTAAGGTTGCAACGTTTGACAGGTCTTGAAAGAGACAAGATTATCAAGGAATATGAGGAAATCATGGTATTGATTACCGATTTAAGGGATATCCTCGCCAATGAATTCCGGAAGTATGACATCATTAAGACGGAGTTGACGGAGATTCGTGATAGATATGGTGATGAGCGCAGGACTGTAATTGAATTTGCAGCTGAACAGTTTAGCGATGAGGATATGATCGCGGATGACGAAATGCTAATTACCATTTCGAACGAAGGTTATATTAAAAGAACACCACTAATCGAATATCGCACACAAACAAGGGGTGGGGTAGGCTCACGCGGCGTAAAAACCAAGGATACCGATTTTACGGAGCATTTGTTTTCAGCAACAATGCTGAACTACCTTTTGATTTTCACAGAAAACGGTAAGTTGTTCTGGATGAAGGTTTATGAGGTTCCTGAGGGAAGCAAAACATCCAAAGGTCGCCCGATCCAGAATCTGATCAGTCTGGAAAGCGGAGATTCAATTCGTTCCGTAATTAACGTCAGGACTTTGACAAATGAGGATTATATCAACAATAATTACCTCATAATGTGCACGCAACAGGGCACAATCAAGAAGACTTTGCTGGAAGCTTACTCTCGTCCACGTACGAATGGTATCATTGCAATTTCCATTAACGAGGGTGACCGCCTGCTGAATGTAGCTTTGACCAATGGTGATAATGATATCGTGATTGCTTCAAGTGCAGGTCGCGCGGTTCGCTTCAACGAAAAAGGCGTCAGGCCAATGGGCAGGACGGCAGCCGGGGTTCGAGGCATCAATCTCACCGATCCGGGCAATAAAGTGATCGGAATGGTTTGTATCAACAGAGAAGATGCACAATTGCTGGTAGTATCCGAGAATGGATTTGGAAAGCGTTCAAATATAGATAGTTACCGCATTACCAAACGCGGTGGTAAGGGAGTATCTACCATGAATGCGACCGACAAAGTGGGTAAACTGGTCGCAATCCGCGAAGTTACTGAGCAGGACGATCTGATGATCATCACCAGAAATGGTATTGCGATTAGAATGAGTGTATTGGATATCAGACTTGCAGGACGGAATACGCAGGGTGTGAAATTGATCCGCCTTAACAATTCAGATGAAATAACTTCTGTAACAAGAATTTTGAAAGATCCCGACGAAAAAGCAGAGGAACTGGATGAGGACGGAAATGTGATTATCAAGACAGTTGCAACCGTGATTAGTGGAACGGACGAGGACATTCTGATTACCGATGGATTGGATGAAACGGAGGAGCCGGATGCTGACGAGGATGAGGACATAATCGATGATGAAGAAGATGAAAATGATCCTTTGGATGAGCCAGAGGCATGATTTTTGTAAAAATTATATTAATTGGTTTATATTTAGGACTCTAACAATCAATCACAACCAAAGTAAAAATTTATGAAAAAACTGTTTTTTGCATCTGCCCTCAGCCTTTTCAGCCTTGCGTCATTCGCGCAGGATGCTGCAAAGGAGGACCCTGCTGCTAAGCTATTGGTAGATGGATTCCGGAAAGACAAAGAAAAAAGCGATAAAGATGTCACAGATCCGAAGAGTAGTGCAAAAGCTGCATTTTGGATGGAAAGAGCGAAATTGTATGAAAACATCGCTTCTCAGGCATCACAGGTAGATTCAAGTGCAGCAAAGACTGCATATGAAGCCTATAAAAAAGTTGTTGAACTTGACAAAACCAAAAAAGGGGAGCCAGGCAAGTCTGCCAAGGAAGCCCAAACCAGTTTGGATGGAGGAGAAGGAACAAACCTTTTCAATGCATTTGTGAGACAAGGTGCTGAGAAGTACCAGGCGAAAAACCTCGCAGGAGCATTAGAAATGTTTACCATAGCTCAGGAAATCAACAAAAAAGATACCCTGGCATCGCTATATGGTGGAATTGCAGCTCAGCAGCTTGATAAAAAGGATATTGCAAGAGATCAGTTCGAAAAGTATGCGACTAACGGTGGAAAAGATCCAAGTGTATTCTATGGTTTAGCGCAACTTTACCGTGCTGAAAATAATTTTGATAAAGCCATTGAAACTTTGAATAAGGGATTGACTCAATCACCTAACAATAAGGATCTTAAAGCTGAAATCGTTAACATACTGTTAGCTTCGGGAAAAGAAGATCAGGCCATTAAAGAATTGGAAGCATTGGCAACCGCAGACCCAAAGAATACGCAGAATATGGTTAACCTGGCTATTTTGTATGACAATATGCAAAGGACCGCTGCTGATAGTATAAAGCAGATTAAGGTTAAAATGGGCACGGGAACAAACGCATCTTCCAGCATTACCAAAAATATCGAAAGTGAAAAAGGTAAAATCGAGGTTTATGATGGCGAAGTTAAGCGTATTGGAGCTTTGATCAAGAAGCAGCCTAAAAACGCAGATCTGAAACGCCAGCTTTCGGAGGTTAATGCCAAAAAGAAAGAAAGTCTCGCAGCCATTACTAAAATGCAGGGTGAAATTACCGCTGCTCAGGAAGCTGCGAAAGGAAATGATGTAGCTGGTATGGAAAAAAGCCTGGCGACATTGAAAGCAAAACAGACTGAGGCTAGTGGAAAAGCAATAACCAATTACAAGAAGGTTTTGGAAGTGGATGCGGCTAACTACGATGCACTTTTTAATCTAGGCGTATTCTATTTCAACGAGGCTGTTTTATTGAAAGGTGAAGTTGATAACATGAATATGACTGAATATCAGCAACGTGGTAAAGAAATAGAAGGCCGTGTTTGTGGAAAATTCAAGAAAGCCAAGCCTTACTTCGAAAAAGCAATACAAGCGAAGGATGAAGCCGAAGCGAAAGAAACACTTACAACTGTAAACGGTGTTTTGGAGCAATTTACAAGTAAAGGTGTAGCTTGTGTAGACGAGCCATAATTCGATATTCATGATGAGAAACGGCGCTGGATTTATTTGGCGCCGTTTTTTTGTTTGCGGATGTAATTGCTCATAGGTTTTGGTAGTATTTCGCGGATCGTAGGATTATCCAGCAAACTCTGCAAGCGAACAGGGTCAGGGAAGGGGATTTCCCATTTTTTGGTTTGAAGGAATTTCTTATCACTAGTTTTTAAATACATACAAACGTTCCTGGTTTGTATCACCGACAATCGGTGGTTGCGTCTGATATCATGCATATCCGCGCCAATGCGGGCAGCATGTCCAAAAAATAGCATAACAAAAAATATTAGCGCGACCCAGCGCAAATGATATTGTTTCAAATGTTCGATGGCCCGACAGGCAAACCATGCATTGCTTATAAGACCTAATGTAAAAAGTTCGGTATATCGCGAGGCAACCTCCGTCAGTTCCTGACCACGGCCAAAACCAATAGCCAATGCCTGTAAAAATGACCAGACAAAACATCCGGTCATTACTAAATCGATGCGGGTCATTTTTTTAGGAATTCCAAGGACTGGGATCATCAAGGTGGCAGGTAACCAAAGGATCAAGGCAGCCCATTGGGTACTCATAAACGGCCAGCTTAGAATGTAGCCGGTTGCATTAATAATCTCGAAAATATTTCTTACGCGGTAAATCTGATTCGCTGGAATTTGCGGAATGAGCAGATAGCCCCCAATGGCAATGACTATTAAAGTGATGGAAATCAGAATATTGCGGGATCTGTAATCAGGCTTTTCATACAGGTGAATAATGTAAACGCAGCAGACGGCAATGGGTGTAAGCAATCCTGAGCCCATGGTGAAGACACTCAAAACGCATAGGAAAAGTATCGCAGTGATCGCGTAAACGTTTTCGTGCTTGTAAGCCGCCAGTATAAGCGCGAATAAAGTGAAGAGTATCAAGAAGTAGAACTGACTTTGAAAACCTATCAATAAATTCTCAAATGAGAACGGAAGGGCAAACTGAGCAAGAATAACCGGAATGATAAAAAGTCTGATTTTGGTAGACGAGGTATCCCGAAAGAATAGCCACATCAACAAAGCGGGGATTGCTGATGCAAGTAAAATATTGACGCGCGCTTCGGTGAGATTATTCCATTCGCCAGTGACCAGAAAAATAAGCAGCGATAATATCCGGGTTGGAAATATGCGGTGTTCATTGTGTGGTTGCCAGAGATCCAAGAGTTTTAAACGATTCTCAATCCAAGCACGTAATAGCAAATCTCCTTCGCCGTCCCATTGATCCCAGTACGGTAAAGCGACTGCGTATTTTTCAACGTAATAAAATCGGCACGCAATTACGATCAGGAAGACAGGTAGGGTAAGACTCCATCGTTGAGTATAGCTTAGTTTCATAGCGCGAAGGCCTTGATAATCTATTTAACATAATATAAATTATAGAACAAAAATCTAACATTTGTCTGGGGCTTAGATTTGTGCATATCCGTATAACATTACAGAAATTATCTTTTGTTGAAACCTAAGAGCTTGCAGCTAGACCCAATATGCTTCTATATGGCTGAAAATCAAAAAATTGGATGAATAAAAACTTTTCACAGTTTTATATCATCCAATTTTTATTATGCTTGGTATTGCAGAATCTCTTAGGCAATATCACAAATCTGAACACCCTGTTTCAATGAAGCCAGCGGATCGCGTTTCGGAATAAACTCCTGAGCCACAAATCCTTTGAAGCCTGTTTCCACAATTGCTTTCATGATTGCGGGATAGTATAATTCCTGGCTTTCATCAATTTCGTTCCTACCGGGTACGCCACCTGTATGATAATGGCCAATATACTTATGGTACTGACGAATGTTCGCAATCACGTCGCCCTCCATAATTTGCATGTGATAAATGTCATACAACAATTTGAATTTCTCAGAACCAACCATTTCACAAAGTCCAGCGCCCCAGGCTGTGTGATCGCACATATAGTCTTTGTGATTGACCTTGCTGTTCAATAACTCCATAATTACGGTAACCCCATACTTTTCTGCAGATGGCATTAGTCTACGTAATCCAACGGCGCAGTTGCGCATCCCATCGTAATCCGACATTCCTCTCCGGTTTCCTGAAAAGCAAATGACCGTGGTGTAACCCGCCTCTTTTAATTTTGGAAAAATGTCCTCGTAACTTTTGACCAACTCGTCGTGCAATGCCGGATCATTGAATCCTTTTTCTATTCCCATGCCTGCGCCATTTGGCAAGGCACAAGTCAAGCCATACTTTTTTAGGGTTGGCCAATCTTCCGGTCCAAGCAATTCTACGGATGCAATTCCCATTTGCTTGCATTCCTGAGCGAATGTATCCAATGGAATTTTGCCGTAACACCATTTGCAAACTGAATGGTTAATTTTACCATTCAGCTTGGGACCGAGCACTTTCTTATTGGCAGCAAAAACATCTGACAAAGAAAGAACTCCGGCTGTTCCAGTTGCTATATTTTTTAATGCAGAGCGTCTGTTTGCCATAATTGATTTTGTTAAAGTGATTTCGATTTGGATCTCGTAGCAGAAATCCCATGTAAAAAAGAAGTGATGCCGCTTCCGCAGCATCACTATCTTAAGCCTAATAAACCATAATCTACTCGAAAATTGGATTATCTATTTGCCGCCTTTCTGTGTTTTGGCACCATCTGTGTAGATCGGATTCTGTTTATTTCCGCCAGACATCAAATATGCGACAAGATCTCTCAATTCATTGGGATTCAGACCATTAATCAATCCTGGAAGCATTACCGAAACGGTCGACATCTTAGTGGACGAAACTTCCTTCTTTGCTATTTTACGAACGGTTTTGGAATCAAACGGATTTTGCGCGATGAAATAAGTATTAGCATCTTCATTGATTTGACGTCCTACGATTGATTCACCAGTTTTCAGCGTGTAAGCCACCGATGCAAACTGATCAGACACTGTTTTGTCGGGGATGATGATCGATTCGAGCATATCCTTCACAGAGAAACGTGTTCCCAATTGCGTGAGATCCGGACCAACATCTGAGCCTTCGCCTTGAATCATATGGCAGCGATTACAGAGTACAGCCGAGAAAATCATCTTTCCTTTGTCAAAATCACGGTTTGCGAGACTATCCTGAACCTGTGCTACCGCATCTTCCACTTTCCACCCCCGGCCAGGGCCTTTTGGAGAATAAAGTTTAACAAGGTCATTTCCACTTCCTGTAAGTAACTCAGAACCAGAAAGTTTGTTATAATATTCCACCTTATCCTTTGGGACATTTTTCAAAGCCATTTGACGTGCCTTGTCAATAAATCCGATGTAACTACGGCCACCCTGGTAACTGAATGCCTTATGGAACCATTTGAAATACTGTTCGCTCAATTGCGGAGTCCATCCGGTTTTTGCGCTGCTCAGCATGATTGCATAATACATTTGCTGGGCAGGCGGCATTTTTTCAAGTAAGCCAGCCAGGTCTAATCCATATTGCGGGTTGCGCAAAATCAGGTCCGCCGAAGCAGTCACCATTTCATTATCCTTATCGTCAAATTTCTCATTTTTTTGGATCAGCGCAAGTGTCTTTTCAACCACTTTCGGAGCTTCGAGCGTTATGAGGATTTTACTTAAGAAACGGTTTTGTAATGCGTTCGACGACGGATATTTTGGATTCAGGTAAGCGATTAATGCTTGTTTGGTAGCTGCGTCTGGTTGCCCTGTTCTGTAAAGAGTTACTTCAACTGCGCGCAAAAGTGCTTGCTTTTGCAGATCGTCCAGCTTAGCATAATCGATTTTCGTCAATCCTGTCAGGATAGGCCCTCCTACTTTCGTAGAGTCTCCCTCACGTGCCAATGCAATCGACGAATAGATAAGCGTTTGTGGGTCTTTTTCGGCATAAACCTTACTTTCCCATTCTGCAACAGGTTGGTGCTCAATGGCTAAGCGAGCCGCAAAACGCAAGAAACGATCGGGGCTTTTAAGATATGGCCAGGAAGTTTCAACCGCTTTTGGATCTTTCTTCGCATGGAATTTTTCCAAATCGGTCCGTTGCTTATGCTCGGTAGTCAATGTTGGTTTAACCACATTGGCGCCAGCCGGAATGTTTTTATAATCACCATAATACACACGATATAAGTCGGATTCCAAACGACGACCGCCAGTCAGGAAATAGAGTGCACCATCAGGACCAATCGCACCATCGGTTAGAGGAAGCGGCGCGCCGGAAAGAAATTCCTCATGATCAGCAGTGTAAGTTGAACCGCTTGGTTTCAGGTGCAAGCCGTGTACAATACCAAAACTCCAATCGAATGCAAGCAATGTGTTTTTGTATTTGGCTGGAAACCTTGCGTCTTTCAGGTAAATAAGGTTTGTTGGCGATCCCTGGCCAATGTTCATAACGGGCGAAAGGAAATCAGCAAATGCTGGTGAAGTGTTGGCTGAACCAGTTCTCCATCCATAATCTCCGCCGCTGGTGGCGTGGCAAACGCGGGTTGGACGATACCATGGTGTACCGAAATCCCACTCCATATCCGAATCATAGGCGAAAAGGTCGCCAGCTTCATTGAAAGCGATATCATATGGGTTACGATAACCGGCGCTTACCAGTTCCCAGTTTTTTCCGTCAGGATCGGTATGCGCAATCCAGCCACCTGGTGCATGCCTGTCATTGGCGTGACCTCGTGGATCTTTGATAAATGGAAAGAGGTTGTCATTTTTCCAGTTTGTCATCAGACGATAGCTGTCCATTTTTGGAAGATCGGTGAAGTTACCGGCTACGACGTAAAGCGATTGCTGGTCAGGAGAAAGGATAATGCTGTGCGGGCCATGTTCCCCCTCCCCTTTCATCCCCTTAATAAGCGTAATTTTGTCGTACTGGTCGTTTTTGTCCGTATCCTGTAACCGATACAAGCCGCTGCCTTTTGGAAAACGGGCATTTTCACGGTTGTTGATCATGACATACAGGCTGTTAAATGCGTAAAGTAAACCGTGCGCGTAACCCATTGCCACTTTTGCTGTATCCCCTTCAACTTTTAATGTTTCAACAGTTGGCTTTTCTGTTGAACCGATGGCTGGAAGAACAAGACGGAAAAGCCCGCCGTACTGATCAGAAGTGATCATTCGACCCTTATCATCAAAGGTCATTGAAACCCAGGAACCGTTTTTCTCTTCGGAAGGGCTGTACAAATGCTCCGCCTTAAAACCTTCAGGTAATTTGATCTTGTCGACCTTGGAGCCCGGAGGGCGGTGTTTGGCAGTTCGGTTACTTAACATAACTCCGCAAAAAACGCTCACGGCGAGTAATACCGCAAGTGCCATTGGAAGTTTTAACCATTGTTTTTTTGTATACATTTTACAGCTCAGAGTTTAAGTAATTATAAATAAATGATGAATAAAATTGTCGTTTTCCAAATATAACTATGCTGCTGCTATCTTAAATAAAACTAACAAAAACTTTAAATAATCTGATAATAGCAATATTAGGGGTTATGCGCGATGAGACCATCCTGTTGTGTCGGGTATGAGCGGCTTGAAGAAAAGAAGAAAGGTGCGCCAAGCCGAAGCCTGATGCACCTTTTAAATGTTGAATGATTGAATGATTGAATGATTGAATGAGTGAATGAGTGAATGAGTGAATGATTGAATGATTGAATGAGTGAATGAGTGAATGAGTGAATGAGTGAATGATTGAATGAGTGAAACTTTTGAATCGATTTACTGAATGCCCAATTTAATCATCCACTCATTCACTCATTCAAAATTTTTCATTCACTCATTCACTCACTCACTCATTCAAAATTTTTCATTAACTCATTCAGTCGTTCAAAATTTTTCATTCACTCATTCACTCATTCAGTCATTCAAAATTCATTAAAAACTCGGCGTTAAAGCGGACTCAATAGCCGGCAGACCATAATAATCGTCCAGGACGGTGAATGCGTTTGGCGGTGGGACGGCTCCTTTTGGAAAATAATAGGCTGCTGGATTAGCTTTTACTTTTGCTCCATAGGCTCCAATGATCTCCTTCACACGTCCCGTCCGGGTAAGGTCGAACCAGCGTTTGTTTTCAAATGCCAGCTCAACCCGTCTTTCTTTGAAAATGGCTTCCCGCATATCGGCTTGCGAAGCGGCTTTGGTAGCCGCAAGCCCTGCACGCGCACGAACCTGATTGATATATGTACCTGCTTCTGCTGGTTTACCCTGTTCGTTTAAAGCTTCTGCAAGGACTAACAATACCTCTGCAAAGCGATAAACCGGCCAGTTTTGACCAGTATTACCATGTAACGCGTGCGTCCGGGCGTATTTTTTGATGTAAGGATACTTTTTGTTTTCTGCCAGACTTTGGCTTAGCGTTACATAACCAATGGAAATGTCTTTCCTTTTATCCCCGGCTTCATAGGCTGCAATCAAATCCGGTGTCGGAATGTTGTTGCTTTCCTGCGAAGTTGGCTGTGTATTAGAAGTACCGGTAATTGGCCTCAATTCATCGATGGTGATTGGAGAGGGTATAAAACGGTAAACGAAACCACCATTATAACCTGCCGAGCCCTCCATGTACTGGATCTCGAAAACTGACTCAGCATTGTTTTTGTTAGCTGACGTAAAAGAAAATGCATTATCATAATCAGGTATCAAACTATATCCGTCGTTAGTGATGACGTCTTTCATCAAAGGTTCTACCAGCGCCCATTTTTTCTGGGTTAGATAAAGATTTGCCAGCAACGTTTTGGCAGCGCCCGATGTGGCACGACCTGCTTCCTGTTTTGCTTTGTTCAACAAAAGCGTACTGGCTTCCTTGGCATCTTTTTCAATCTGCGCGTAGAGTTCCTCTGTTGATGCAAGCGGCAATGCTGCATCTTCACGTCCTGTGACAGGTATTAAATGCAAAGGAACTTTACCAAACAACCTCACAAGCTCGAAGTACGCGAACCCTCTTAGGAACAACGCTTGACCCTTTAAGTTGTTCTTGGAGGCTTCTGCAAAATCAATCGCGTCAATTGATGTCAAAATCTGATTTGCTCGGGCAATGATCTGATAGTTAAGTCGGTATGCTACCAGCACATTGTCGTTTGCAGTCACTCCGCCGGAAGTTGGAACGGCGAAGTCGGCAACGTTCTCCGTCGGGTCGACCGCACCATATAGCGTGTTTCGCGCATAATAGGTGTTATCGGAATGCATTTCTTCCAATACCCAAGCCCGCTCATTGAAATACTGGCGAAGCGGGACATATGCGGCGTTTACAGCTTGTTGAAAATCAGCTTCTTTGACAAAAAAGGTAGCTGAACTCAGCGCTGTCTCAGGTATTACGGTCAGGAATTCTTCTTTGCAACCGGTCAGGGCAATTGCCAAAAGCCAGGTCGCTATATATTTTGTTTTCATTTGATCAGAATTAATAATGAATTTAGTTAACGTTATGGCTTAAAAGTTCAGGTTAACACCCAGTGTAAAGGTACGTGGAACCGGATAATTGGAAAGGTCAACACCCTGGCTCAAGTTACCACCGTCGCCGTCGCCGTTACCCTGTGCGCTGGTTTCCGGATTAGGTCCACCCCAGTATTTTGTGAATACATACACTTGTTGTGCAGAAGCGTACAGACGGGCGGATTTGAAAAATTTGTTCGCAATTCCTACGTTGTAGCCCAATGTAATGTTCTTAATGGTGAAAAAGGAAGCATTGGCCAGGAAGTGTGAACTGTTCCAGTCGCGTTCAACCCCTGTGTAGTTACCACCGTTGTTAGATGCTCCATACATACCGTTTCCTGTAGAAATAACCTCAGTTGCTACACCCGCAGCGTTGTTTTTTACTCGGAAGCGATCCTTTACTCCTGCCACCATATTAAATACAGCATCGAGGTTGGCAGTACTGTAAAGGTGACGAACCCAAAGCTGGTTTCCCTGTGAGCCTGATCCTGTGATTGACATATCCCAGTTCCCGTAGCTAAAGTTGTTGGTCAAACCATAAATGAATTTAGGGAATGGGCTGCCAATAACTGTACGGTCGTCAGCGTCACCACCATAGGTAATTTTACCATCTCCATTTACGTCTTTCAATTTAATAGTTCCTATAGCCGAACGACCTGGAATGATTGGTGAACTCGCGAGGTCTTCTGAATTCATATAGAAACCCTCTTTTACCATACCATAGAATTGACCAAAAGGCTGGCCTACCTGCGTAATGTGGAATGAACCATATACACGGTCAATGCCTGGTGCCAGTTCCAACACTTTATTTCTATTAAACGAGATATTGGCGTTTGTAGTCCATTTCAGCTTACCATCTAAATTTCGGGTGGTAAGCGAAAACTCATGGCCCCAGAATTTAATTTCGCCAATGTTGTCATTAAAATTGCCGAATCCGGCTTCCTGTGGGATCTGTACCGCGTAAAGCAAATTGGTTGTCCGTTTGGTATAGTAGTCATAAACGAATGTGATCCGGTCGTTAAACAGACCTAGGTCTAAGCCAAAATCAAATTGCTTTGTCGTTTCCCAACCCAGGTTATTATTGGACAGCGAGGTTACCACTGCACCGGTTGCAACATTGCTTCCGAACACCGCGTTGGTAGTGTTGTTTACAAGCGCATACTGTGTGTAGTTACCAATGTTGTTATTACCGATCACACCAAAACTTGCGCGAAGTTTTGCAAACGAAACTTTTGGCATACTTTTCACAAACTCTTCATCCGAGATGACCCACCCGGCAGAAACTGACGGGAATGTACCCCAGCGATTTTCTGAGCCAAAGCGGGAAGAACCATCGCTACGAACCGCAGCAGTCAGCAAATATTTACCTTTGTAGTTGTATGATAAACGGGAAAGGTATGACACCAGCGACCATTCGTTTATACCATTTGCAGTGTTACCGCCATTCCTGTCAATGTTCAGAGCTCCCTGGATTGTTGGCAGGCGGTCATCTGCGTATGTATTTGCAGTGATCCTCGCGAATTCCTGACGAAACCTTTGTTGTGTAAAACCAGCCAATAACTCGAAACTGTGGTCACCCAAGGTCTTACTGTAGGTTGCAGTATTTTCATTCAGCCAGCCAATGTTCTCAAGACTTTGACGGATTGAAACAGCCGTTGTCGGAATTGGGGTGTTGATACTGCTCGTAGCAGTGGACGGGTTGAAGAAGAAAAACTTGTTGTTTTCGTATTCAACATTCAGGGTCGCCTTAAGTACGAGCCCTTTCAACGGCGTTACCTGTAGATAGGTGTTGCCTAATAATTTGGTTTGCTTTTGTTCGTTGACAAGCTCTTCCGCAGCCCGAAGCCAGTTTGGGTATGCGAAGATATTGCCCGTGCTTCCAGGGAATTGATTAAACTTAGTCAGCTCACCATTTGCATCGCGTATCGGCATTACAGGCCATGTATGCAGGGCATTGAAAAGGATACCCGTTCCACGATCACCGTCCGTTCTTGGCGTATTGTCATACACATATTGTGGGGCGAGGTTGAAGCCGACCTTTACCTTTTTATTTACATCATACTCCGAGTTCATCCGAAGTGAGTAACGTTTGTACTTGTTATTCAGCACAACACCCTCCTGATTAAAAATCCCCGCAATAAGCGACGTGCGAAGGTTTTCTTTATTTGAAGTAACTGTCAGGTTATAGCTTTGAATGGGGGCCTTTCTCAATAGTGAACCATACCAGTCATTGTTTTTTCCGTCGTATGAGGAAGGATTTTGGAACTCTACCGGCACTTGCTGGTTCTGATCTTCGTAGTATTCTTTTTTAAACTGTGCAAATTCAGTTGCATTCAGCATCGCCAAACGCCCTCTTTCAGGAACTTTCTGGATACCATAGAAAGCATTCAGGCTCACACTAGTTTCACCTGCTTTACCGCGTTTGGTGGTAATCAGTACTACCCCATTCGCTGCCCTTGAGCCGTACAGAGATGTTGATGAAGCATCTTTAAGAACCGTAATGTCTTCGATTTCGTCCGGATTTATAGCTCCGATGCTTCCCGTGATAGGAAAACCGTCTACAACATATAAAGGATCACTACCTGCTGTAACAGACAATTGTCCGCGGATACGGACCGACATTCCTTGCCCGGGCTTGCCCGTAGTCTGATTGATTTGAACGCCTGCGAGCCGTCCCTGTAATTTTTGAGTTACCTGCGAAACCGGCACATCCTTAATGTCGGCGGCGCTTACTGTTTGCACGGCACCTGTAATTTCTCTTTTTAATTGGCTACCGTAGCCCACAACTACCACTTCTGACAGTGCTTTCGCGTCAGTTGCCAGTTTAATGTCGATAACATCACTGTTGCCCAATGTTATTTCCTGGCTCAAAAAACCAACTGAAGAAAAAATCAGGATACCGCCCTGATCCGGGGCGGTAATCGCATAAGCACCTTCCGAATCGGAAACGGTACCCGTTGTGGATCCCTTAAGAACGATACTCACGCCCGGAATTTTTTCTCCGGAATCGTCGGTCACTTTTCCTTTAATGGTCCGGTCAACAGCAACTGCGTAGTTGCTTTCCGTTAAAAAGTTCGGCGCAGTATGGTTGTCAGCCATAGCATTAAGCCCACATGCAGCCCCAATGAGCACCTGGCCCAGCGATAACTTCAGCATGGCACTCAATTTGCCGCAATTAGAAGATTGTCGAAATTGATTCATACGATTTGGTTTGGATTTAAAATTTAGCAGATATTGACTTTGGGGTCTAGGAACAGTAGTATTTGAAATATTTTAATTTTTATTGTTTAAATCTTATTTTAATTTTGCCACACTGCAGCGATAGTTTGCAGGGATAACTGATAAATTATAAATAGTTGGTGATTATAAATTGAAATACTTTAAGAAATAAATATCCTTTGTTTCTTAAAAGGACAAGATTTAGTTCTTAAAGTAATATTTTATGCAATACTAAAAGGAATAGCATAACGGACTGTCCTGCTCTGTCTGGTTTTGTGAAATATTTAATTGCCATGACTTTTTAGGATTAAAGGCATAAAAAAAACACCCGACAGCGATGCAGGGTGCTTTTTTATGGGTAAGGGTTTAGGATAATAGTTCTGCGACTTCTTTACCCTTTCCATCGGGTGTAGTATAAAACGGTCGTTTTTCGACATCATAATGCGTATCGCCGGCGATGCCCATTGCATGATAAATGGTTTGATGAACCTGGTCGATTTTGATTGGGTTTTCAATGGTTTTACACGGACGTTCGTCAGCCGTTTTACCGTAAACAAATCCTTTTTTTACACCACCGCCAAACATCAGCATCGAACCTGCATCAGTAAAATGGCGGTGCATTCCGTAAAACTTTAGTTCAGACAAAATATCTGGCTGGTCCACTTGTTCCAACACCTTATTATCCGGTTTTCCTTCTACCATCATATCCCGGCTGAATTCACTAGCAAGTACAACCATCGTCCTGTCGAGCAAACCTTTCTGATCCAAATCCTTGATTAGCTGAGCAATGGGCCCATCGATTTGCTTTTTCATATCACCGAGGCGGGTAAAACCATTTTCATGGGTATCCCAGCCTTTGAAAGGTTCATATTCGGTGGTTACGCTGATAAATCTTGCGCCTTGTTCCGTTAAACGACGTGCCAGCAAACAGCCTAAGCCGAACTTTCCGGTGTTATAGGTATCGTAGCTTTCTTTGGGCTCAGTACTCAGGTCAAATGCTTTTGACTCTGGGGAGTTAAGCAAAGCATATGCTTGCTCCATGGATCGTTTAAGAGATTCGCGCTGGTAATCACTGCCAAATTCGCCTACCGGACTATTATTAATTAACTCGTTGTAAAGATGATTTCTCCTCTCAAACCTTTTCGCATCCATTCCAACCGGCGGCCGTACGCTCTCCAGACCTTGGGTAGGATCAGGAATAAAGAATGGACCGAATTCATTGCCAAGAAAACCGGCTGTGTGGAAGGCTTTCAGCTCTTCTGCCTCCCCTACCGTGAACCGTTGCCCAATGTCAATAAATGCTGGAATTACCGGATTTTTCGGTCCGAGTTCTTTGGCGATCCAGGAACCCAAGTGTGGTGCTGCTACTGTTTGAGGTGGTTCATAACAAGTATGCCAATGATATTGATGCCGCGAATGCAGGATGTGACCCATATTGGCAGCAACATAAGATCGAATCAATGTGCCTTTGTCCATCACTTTGCCAATAGACTGCAATCCTTCTGAGAAATGGATACCATCCAAAACCGTAGGCATAGACTTGAAAGTACTTAGCACTCTGTTGCCTTCCATGCCTTTCTCAAAAGGCGTGTAGCGCTTGGGATCGAATGTTTCGGTATGTGCCATTCCGCCTGCCATCCACAACAAAATAACAGTATCAGCCGAAGATTCAGGTCCTGAAATCTGCTTGCAGCCGGAAAGTAAGCCGGATACTGGCGCTCCTGCGGCGAGCGCTGCCATGGTCGCTGCGCTTGCCCGTTGTAAAAATTCTCTTCTATTCCAGTTCGTGTTCATCTAACTTATATTTAAATGACTGATTTCGAAACAAACATCAATCATTACTTTACTAATTATACTTTTTATATTAATCAATCAAAATTAAAAGGATAATAATCTTGGTAATATTATATGTTCAGATAATTTAGAATGGCACATATGTTGCTATCACAGTCCTGTTAATATATCAGCTGAAATTCGGGAACCAGGGCGATAGCCCACATCAAATCCTGGATACCTTCATCGCTCGGGCTCGACCCCAAAATTCTTTTTGCAACTGCTATTTCCTTCGGCAATGGTGCCCGCCCAAGTGACTTTTTATACAACGCGGTTACCAGCAGTTCGGAAGTTGGATATTTTGCCCGCCATTGCTTCGATCCTGTTTTAAGCGTTTCGGTAAACTTATTCCCATTAGTCAGTTCCAGTGCCTGCAGCAAATTGGCTTGCGAAGTTCGGCTGGTACTCACAGTTTCCCGGTTCGGCCTTCCCAATGATGTAAGGAAGGGATCGTTTTTAACAAAACCTGCGCGGGCAAATGGCAATTTCTTTTGCATGCCATCAGGCAACAATTTTGTAACTACCGCCGAGTCGGCATACACTGGATTGAAGGCAACGCTTATGGCATCTGTGAATTGTTCTGCGGTTAGCCTGCGCCGGACCATACCGGAAAATTTGTATTCATTGGCCATGATATCACCTGCTTCTTTTACCGAAGAAGAAGGCAGCTGATAAGTATTGGAAGTAACAATCGTGTAAATAAGCTTCTTCATATCATATCCGTTTGCTACGAAATCGGAAGCAAGCCAATCGAGCAGATCTTCGCTCCATGGAATGTTATCCATCATATCCACAGGCTCGACAATCCCACGGCCCATTAATTGAGCCCAAACCCGATTCACCAAGGTCCTGTAAAGACGGCCGTCTTTTGGCTGTACCAGGAAATCAGCCAGCTGGCGAAGTCGTTTTTCAGTGCTTTGGTCGATGCTGATTTCTCCAAGTTCGGGGAACAGCATTTTTGTTCCGGCTATTTTTCCTGTCGGTTTATCACAACGGTTAATTTCCAATAGGGTGTCTGCAAAAATATTTGCAAAAGCATATGAATCTTCCAGCTTCCAATCACTGATAAAGCTGTCGTGGCATGAAGCACATTTAAGGTTGAGGCCCAGCAAAACTTGTGAAACGTTTTGAGCTGCCTGCATTTCGGTGCGCTGACTCGAATTGATCGTGCCTCTCCATTTAATTCCTTTTATAAACCCTGAAGATTCCTGACTGGGGCTTATCAATTCCTTGACAAACCAATTGTAGGGCTTGTTTACCTGCAACGATTTGTAAAGCCATTTGGTAATGTCAAACCTTCCGCCCGTGATATAACCGGTTCCTGAATAATCATTTCTCAATGCATCATTCCAGAATGACATCCAATGCTGCGCATAGTCGTCGTTTCTATCCAACAATTCCTTTGCAAGAAGTTCGCGTTTATCCGGACGCGGGTCTGATACAAATGATTCTACTTTTTCAGGAGGCGGAAGCAAGCCAATGATATCCAGATATACCCGACGAATGTATGTACGGTCATCTACCACCGGCTTCCAGCTAGCTTTATTCTTAACAAAATAGGTATTTACAATCAGGTCAATGGGTTTTTTGAGGTTACCGGTTGGAGCGGGAACCTGGGGCATGCGTGGTTCAAGCGCGGCTACGCGGTAAATACTTTTCTCTTTATCAGGCCATACTGCCCCTTTTTCAATCCAATACTGAAGCACTTTGATTTCACGCTCGGTCAACCGCTTACCTTTGGTCGGCATGGCTTCTTTATCGGTTTTGGGAAGCGAAACTCTTCTGATTATTTCACTCTGGTCCGGATGTCCTTTGACGATTATAGAACCGCTTTCACCACCCTTCATAATCCCTTCCTTAGTATTTAATCTTAAATCGCCTTTGCTTTTGGCTTCTCCATGGCAATTGTAGCAATTATGCGCCAATATGGTCCGGACTTCAACATTCAGATCCTGAATCTGCTGATCGTTTAATTCTCCTGTATTATTTGCAATGAAATCCACTTCTGTCGTAGCGGCTTCCAGCTTCTGCGCGGAAGGCAGCACACTGGAAATGTAATCGTCGCCATGGGTTAGCATGGCACCGTAATGCCCTGCAAACGTAACGCCGAAAACCGTTAGGAATAAGAATGATCGATATACTTTGAGGTAGTGCTTTTGAAAGGAGAAAGCTGCGATTACAGATAAAACCATTGTTGTAATCCCAGCCCAGCGGTGTATTTCAAGGCTGTCGCCGCCGTAATCGCCCTGGCTGGCAAGCAGCCAACCAAATATTACTGCAAAAACGGCGCTGCCGGCTCCAATCCAAATCAGGATTTGGATGCCGGCACGCAGCTTATTGGATTTTCCTCGCCAATCTATAATTTCTAAAATAAGCGCGACGCACAAAAGCCCGATCGGAAAATGTACCAGCAACGGATGCAGCCGCCCTAAAAATTGCCAAAGCCAGAAAGTGTCGTTTGCTTGGAGTAACACAATGTAAAAATTAGGGGTTTAGAAATATTCAGCAGTTACCTGAATGATGAATTTGAAGAAATAATATCGGTAAAACTATATTAATGTGGTAACGAACTACGATACTTAAAGTTACAAATCTTACCAGAATGTACCAAGGTTAGACATTAAGGTTAAAATGGAGAGCCTGGCTGCACGTTTGTGTAAGATTGTAAAGAAAAATGATCACCAATTTGTCGTGTTGAGCGCAGTCGAAACATGTTTGCCGTTCGACGGCAACGACCTTCGACTACGCTCAGGCTGACAATAGTTTTAATCAGTACCCAGGATTTTGAGTCAATTTGGCATTGATCAGGATCTGCGGGGCTGGTATGGGCAGAAAATATTCATTTTCAGTATACACATAATCCGTAGAGTTGAATGGCACATTACCGCGGTCAATTGTCGGCTTGGCCCTTTCCTTGGCGCCGTGCGCGTTCATGAATGCTGCCCATTGGGCTGGCGTCATTGTTCTTTTCAAGTCAAACCACCTTTGGTTTTCAAAAGCAAGTTCGAGTCTGCGTTCTTTTAATACCGCGGTTCTGAATGTAGTCTTGTCCAATCCCGAAAGTGCTGTAAGTCCTGCTCGTTTGCGGATTTGATTCAGATAATCCAATGCTTCAGCTGTTGGGCCAGTCTGCTCATTGATCGCTTCTGCCAGCATGAGCAGCACATCTGCATAACGCAGCACAGGCCAGTTGGTGTTGGTACGCTGCACAATGGTATGGGCGTAATTGTATTTGTTCACATAAGGAACCGGATATACTTTTCCGTCCAGTGTGAAACTCGGTTTCAGCGAAATGTCTTTACGTAAATCGCCTTTTTCATATGTTTCAATGATATCATTCGTTGGAGCATTCCTTCCGCCGTTACCACCAGCTGCATAACCGGTTACCGCACCTTTGGATACCCGGGGAGCAAATACATATTCAAATGAGCTTTGTTCGCCAAGATCATTATCACCCTGGTATTGTATCTCAAAAATGGATTCAACACCATTCTTTTTGGCCGGGGAAGGGTCGAAATTGTCTGCGTAATTTGCATTCAACGCATATCCCAATGTGGTAACCTCCTTCAATGTGGTCGCTGTTTCAGCATACTTTTTATTAACCAGGTATGATTTACCCAATAAACTAAGCGCAGCACCCTTGGTAGCGCGTCCTTTGTCCGCCGCATTGGTATACTTGGCTGGCAATAAGGCTGCTGCTTCTTTCAGGTCTTTTTCTACTTGCGCCCAAACCTCTGTTTGCGGAGAACGCACGAGGTCAAAAGCAGGATCGGGCGTCGCAAGCGTGGAGGTTACAATCACCACATCCCCGAAATACTGAACAAGATTGAAATAAAGATAGCCGCGCAAAAATTTGAGCTGACCTTCTATTTCTTTTTTCGGTGCATCGTCCAGCGTCGCTTCCTGCATTTTCTCGAGAGTCAGGTTCAGGTTGTAAAGCGTCGCATAGTAACTGTTCCAAAGGTTCGCGATTTCACCATTACCCGAATTGACGGTTGAAAATTCGAATGCTTCCCAACCACCTGCTCCCCCTCTGTCGGAAGGGTTCAAGTCAATAGTGGTATTATCCGTTTGGAATTCCCCGAAGAGGTACGCCGAGTTAGTTATCCCCTGAATTTGCCCGTAAACACCGTTAAGTGCCTGTTTGACTTGCGCTTCATTCTTATAAAATACATCCACACCTACTTTGGTGGGATCGGTCTGGTTGAGGAAATCTTCGCCGCAGGAAGATTGCAACAGGCCGGTAATAATAATTCCTAGTATGGTTATTTTTTTCATTTCTATCGAAAGATTAGAAGTTAACTTTTAAACCGGCAGAGAACGTTCTTGGAACAGGGTACGACTCATCGTCGTTGTTCAGTTCTGTTCCGCCTCTTACACCGGCGTCCGGGTTGTTTCCTGGATATTTGGTCACAAGAAGCAAGTTGGCTGCATTGACAAAGATCCGAGCATCCGACAGGATTCCGTCGACTTTTGGAAGTGTATAGCCAATGGTTACATTTTTGATCCACATATGGGTTCCGTCGTATACATAACGCTCGCTGCTTTCGCGTGACCATTTGAAATAATCAGTTCCTCCCTGTGAGTTTTTCGCATTCGGGTTTGGACCAGGATTTTCAGCGGATCTCCAGCGGTCTTTCGCCTTTTCAAGGACATTGAACACACCGTCCATATTCATTGTGGATGCTTCGATATTTCTGTAAATATCATATTTATAGGCACCCATCATCAACACGCTGACGTCAAATCTCTTGTAGTCTGCTGCAACCGTCCATGCCCAGTTAAACTTAGGGTTAGGGTTACCAATTTCGGTCATATCCTTGGTATCGTAGGATACAATTCCGTCCGGGCCGCCATTGGCTGCTCCGTGCAAATCAGCAAATTTCATCGCACCAGGAACTGCGCCTTCTTGCAATGGGGCTGCATCAATCTCGGCCTGGGTATTGAAGATGCCCAGTTTTTTGTAACCGAAAATCATACCGATCGGACGTCCAACCTGCTGGATGTTATATCCACCGTATTGACTACCCTGGAGAATGAAGTCGTTCTGGCCTCTGATGGCTAGCACTTTATTGCGGTTGAAAGTAATGTTGGCATTAGTCCTGAAATTGATCTGTCCAACCTTGATCCGGTAGGTAGCTGCCAATTCAACGCCCTGGTTCTGCACTTTACCTAAATTTTTAAGGGTTGAAGTAAAGCCTGAAACAGCTGGAATGCTATAACCCAACAACATATCATCGGTGATCTTCTTATAGTATTCGGCTGTGAACACCAGTTTGTTATTGAATAGAGCCAAATCCATACCGACATTGGTTTGATTTGATTTCTCCCAGGTCAGCTCAGAATTGGCAAAACGGGTTACTGTTTTACCAGACGCCAGCGTATTATTGAACACATAATTATTCAAACCCAGGAAAGCCAAACTCGCGTAGTTTCCATCGTCACCTGAATTCTGGCCTACTCCGAAATTGTTGTTTGCACTCACCGCATAGCTATTGTTACCGGTCATACCCCAGCTTGCGCGAAGTTTAAGGTCCGTTAACCAAGGTGTTTTTGGAATAAATGCTTCTTCCGAAAGTCTCCAGCCCACAGATGCAGCCGGGAAGTTGCCAAATTGGTGCCCCTCACTAAACCGGGAGCTTCCTTCGCGACGCATGGATGCTGATAGCAAATATTTGTCTTTAAAAGAGTAGTTCAAACGGGCCATGTAAGCAATCATCGTCCAGGTTCTTTCGATAGAGTTGGATGAACGAATGGTTGCATTACCCAAATACGGCGCCAAATCATCAGGGAATGTATTACCTGATCCATAAAGACCTTTTACGGTTTCCTGTTGCGCAGTGTAACCTAGCAAAGCGTCAAAATGGTGATCTTCTCCAATATTCAGGTCATACGTCAGCAATTGGTCCGCAGAATAGTTACGCAGTTCTTCCGAGTCGTCCCTCGCTGAGGCAATGCGCGGAGGTGCACCATTACTGCCGGTTGCAATGGCAAGCCCGATGGTGGAGGGTACGAATTCCTTGTAAGTATTGTAGTTCAATTTGGCATTGAGAGATGACCTGAACTTTAAGCCTGGAAGGATCTTAATTTCAATGTAGCCACTGGAAATCACATCGGCGATGTTCCGATTTCTTTTGACGTTTTTTAGCAGGTACAATGGATTTGGAAAACCGAATATGTCTCCCACACCATTATAATAAGGAATTAAATCCCCTTTTTCATCATAAGCAGGGTAACGTGGATCACTGATCAATGTTAAACCCACCTGTGCATTGCGGCCGTCGGTGCTGGACAAGCTGGAACGGGAATAGCTTCCGGCCATGTTGAGGCCCATGGTGATGAATTTGTTCACATCACCCATCAGGTTGGTACGTATTGAAGCACGATCGTAGTCTGTGTACTTCAATGCACCATCCTCTTTGTAGTAACCCGCAGAAATAACCGATTTGATCGGGCCTTTTCCTGAGGATAGCGAAAGGTTGATGTCCTTGTATGGCGCATTGTTATGCAGGATAAGATCAAACCAGTTTGTAGAATATTTTGTGTTTTCTGGATTGCGGAAGTCAACGGGAATCTCCTCGTTGGTTGGGTTTCTTTTGTTAGCAAGGAGGAACCTGCCAATAAAAACTTCCTTTTTAAACTGCGCGAAATCCTGGCCATTCAACACTTTGGTTTTTCTGGCTTCCGGAACATTCTGAACCCCATAATCGATGGAGATATTCAGGTTCGTCTTTCCTTCTTTGGCAGATTTAGTTGTAATCAAAACCACACCATTAGAACCTCTCGCACCATAGATAGCGGTTGATGCAGCATCTTTCAAGACTGAGATTGTTTCAATGTCATTCGGATTGAGGTTTTGACCCACCGAAATACCAACCGGAAATCCGTCGATAACATATAAGGGATCGCTGCCTGCTCCCAGAGAGCTGATACCTCTTACTTTCACTTCAAATTGCTGACCCGGAGTTCCGCTCTTTTGCTTGATAATCACACCTGGTGCCTGTCCCTGGATCATACGGGTTACGTTGGACTTAGGAACCTCACCAATATCATCGATATTGATAACTGAAAGCGCTGAAGTAATGTCGCGCTTGCGCTGAGTACCATAACCTACGACAACTACTTCTTCCAGAGCTTTGGTATCAACCACTAATTGCTGGTCGATCGTCGACTGGTTACCGACTGTAACTTCCTTAGACAAATATCCCACAAATGAAAAAACCAGCACATTTGTGCCAGATTCAGGGATATTGATGGTGTACAAACCCTCGGGATCCGTGACGGTTCCCGTGCTGGAACCCTTTAAAATCACACTTACACCTGGTAAAGCAAGACCTTTATCGTCGGTAAGCTTCCCCTTCACAGGACGGTCGACGGTTATTGCCATCGAACGATCGGACTTGCCATTTTTTGCACCTGCCTGTGCGATGTCGGTGCAGATGCCGCTCAAAAGCACCGCCCCAATCATCAGTCTTCCAAGTGATTGGGGGCCAGTGTTGAGTTTTAATAGTCGAGGTAGATTCATACGCTAAGGAATTGATTTTGGTGGAACATAAATAATGAGTCGTTCTATTCAATTAGTACAATTAATGATTTGAATTGTACTTAATTTAGCAATAATATCCGTAAAAACAAGGCTTACTATCCTGTTCTGTCCGGTAAAAAGCCAAAAAGTGTATGAAACAAACAATTAATATAATTTCATAAGAAATAAAGTTTTGGAGCCAAAATCCTGCATTTAGGATGCCATTTATTAATTTTAGAAAATGTGTGGTTGCTAGCGATTTATTATATGAGCCGAGGTTTAGTTCGCATTTTGTTCTTTTTAACACTGTTAATTTGCTGCACGCCGAAAGCAAATGCGAACCATATCGTTGGTGGGGAGTTGAAAATGAGGCCAAATGGAAATATCAACACCTTTGAAGTTACACTTATCCAGTTCTGGGACGAAAATAATATTGTTGATGCCACGCCTACTTCTTCTGGTAACAGAGATGCCTTTGCAGTTCTCTTCATTTATCAAAAGAGCGATAATAGGCTAATTGATAGCGTTAGGGTCAACTACATTAATTCTGAGACCATTGCTTACCAAAATAAAGCCTGTGCGGTAGTCAGATCACTGAACACTACAATTGGGACATATAGAGGCCTCATCACGCTCAATACTAATAAATTTAATGCGGCTGCCGGCTACTACATGGTATGGGAACGATGCTGTCGGAACAGTGACATTAATAACATCATTGACCCGGGAAATAGTGGGATGGTATTCTATATTGAGTTTCCGCCCCTTCAAATCAGGAATAGTTCTCCGGAATTTGTCCCGCCAAATGGTCAATACATTTGTAGCAACCGCCCTTTCAGCATGAATATGAGTGCTACTGACGCAGATGGCGATGAATTGAGGTATTCTTTGGTAACGCCGCTCCGAGGTAATACTGACGCGCAGCGGCCAACCGGCAACAGTGCTTCAAAACGAGGTTATCCAACTGTTAATTGGGAATCCGGGGTTACGCTGGCTAATGTCATATCCGGAAGTGATCCTTTAAAGATAAGCAGTTCAGGAATTTTGACGGTCACCGCGGATCGGCTTGGCTTATATGTTCTGACCGTGCAATGTGAGGAAATGCGAAATGGGAAGCGGATCGGGCTGGTTCGAAGAGATTTTCAGCTACTTGTCATCGATTGCAATGACGATCAGCCGGAGCAGCCCGTTATCAAGCTGCTTTCTAAACCTGTTACCGAAGTGTCATTCTGCCCGGAAAGCCCGATTCAGCTGGAAACCGAAATTTCAGCAGATTGGTCTTATCAATGGCAGTTGAATGGATTGAACATTCCGGGCGAAACCAATCCAACGATCACGGTAAAGGATTCCGGCCAATATTCGGTGGTGAAGAGCTATACTAAAAAATGTTCAAGGGATACAAGTTCTCAGACGGTTTATGCGCACTATGCTGATCCGATCCTCGCATTGATTTCAGCAGATAAGGATACATTGTGCAGAGGTGAATCCATGAAGCTGCTCGCAAATGATGGTTCCCTTAAAACCGGCGAATTGATTGTATGGAGCAAAGATAATGCAGTGGTTGGTGAAAAAAGTGCAATACTATCTGTAAGCGAACCGGGAAGCTACGTGATCGAAATCACAAACCAGACGATGGGATGTGCTGGGAAAGATACCATTATAATTGGATCAGAGGCCTTTACACTTTCTCTGCCTGATAGAAAAGGCGTCCTTGAAGGTTCCAGAACAACACTAACACCGACTATCAATCCACCCAATCTGGCCTATACCTATGCATGGTCTCCACCTCATGGCATTCAGTCAGCAATTACCGAAAAGAATGCGATTGTGGCCCCAGCACAGGAAACAGTTTATACATTGACAGTTACCTCGTCCAATGGATGTGTGGAGGAAGCTTCGACGATTGTATTTGTGGTTGATAAAATGCACATCCCCAACACGTTTTCTCCCAATGGCGACGGGCACAACGATACTTTTCAAATTTATAACGCAAAGGATCAGATCGTCGAAATGCGGATCTTCAACCGCTGGGGCGAAGTAATCTTTCAGTCGAGTGGCTACAATCAGCCGTGGGATGGAACCTACAAAACAACTCCTGTTCCCGCTGGAAGTTACCCTTACGTCATCAAAACTGCTGAAAGAGACTTAAACGGAACTATCCAAGTCCTAAAATAGAGGGGTAAATATCTTACTCACAATCAATTTAAATTATTATTTCCCCGGCCGGAATTCCTGGAAAGTGCCATCTGAGTAGAAAATCAATATTTTTTCCACTGATTTTTCATCTGGTTGTTTCTGCAGCTCTTTCATTGCCTTGCTTTTTGGCTGTATACTTTCAGAAATGTTCTTGCTTCGTATTTCAACCTGGTGGTCAGCGTGGTAGGTTGGAAGCGGCTCATCGTCCAATATCCACTTCAAGCCTAACTCGGGGAAACGCTTAACGATCTTCTGGACGATGTCCAGGCTGGGTTTGTTTCTGCCAGCAAGAATGTGCGAAATACTAGATCGCTGTATCCCAATTTCATCCGCAAAAATGGAAGGAGTAATGTTTTTATCGGTTAGGATCTGCTTTATCTTATCGCTGAGGTCCATATTATGGTTTAAGAAGTTAATAAACAAATGTAAATCAATGATTTTATTTATAAAAGGCAATTATAAATTTAATACTATAACTTACTAATATATTAAACCAAATTATTTACAAATGTATACTAGTATTGGCAGCAAAAAAAACGGCACTGAAAGCACCGTATTTCTGGGTGAGAATCTGGTTTAAGCTACACAGCGACGTGATTTTCTCTCAATGCCTCATTCAGCGAAGTTTTCAGATCAGTGCTTGGCTTTCTTTTACCTATAATGAGTGCACAGGGAACGTGATAAACGCCAGCAGCAAACTCTTTTGGAAGCGTTCCAGGTATAACGACCGAATCCTCAGGTACGAAACCCTTGTATTCCACTGGTTCCGAACCGGTCACATCGATGATCTTGGAACTGCCTGTAATAGTTACGCCAGCGCCTAAAACAGCCCTTTTGCCAATGTGGGCACCTTCCACTACAATACAGCGGGATCCTATAAATGCGCCATCTTCAATGATAACCGGTGACGCTTGAACGGGTTCAAGCACGCCTCCAATTCCTACGCCACCGCTGAGGTGTACATTTTTACCGATCTGGGCGCAGCTGCCCACAGTGGCCCAGGTATCAACCATTGTACCCTCGTCTATATATGCCCCAATGTTCACATAGGACGGCATCAGAACGACCCCTTTCGAAATGAATGCTCCATATCTCGCCACAGCGGGTGGCACAACGCGTACCCCAAGTTTGTCGTAACCACTCTTTAACTTCATCTTATCATGGTACTCAAAGATGCCAGCTTCGCTCACCTGCATCTGCTGGATAGGGAAATAGAGGATGATGGCCTTTTTTAAAGCCTCGTTTACCGTCCAGGTTCCGTCCTCTTTTTGTTCGGCTACCCTAATCCTGCCTTTATCAAGCTCTTCAATGATCTCTCTGATGTAATTTTTAGCTGATTCTTCTTTTAAAAGTTCTCTGTCGTTCCAGTACGACTCGATTTGCTGGGTAAAAGTCATGTTCGAGTATTTGATTAATTAAAACTATTTAAGTTCCTCTATTACATTATGTTGCGTCATAAATGCGTATTAAATTCTGAGATCACGCTGATAATGAAACGGCTCTGAGAATGAGAGCAGATCGATTGCAAATATAGGGTAAAAGGGTTTAATAGGATACTAAGAAGGATGCAATCGAGGTAAACAAGAGGAAAAGTACAATCAATAAGTAATACTATTTAAATTAGTAAATCACAGGCAAATAATGCTAATTTAAATCGTAAAATAGACAAAATTACTAATTAAACTAGTAATGTTATGTTAGCCCTTGTTCCCTGATTTTTTAGACTCTTTTCTTTATATCGGTCGTCATTTTTGTTAATATTGCGCCAAATAACCAATCAAAAGAGATATGTCTAAAGTTAAAGTAGCAATCAACGGATTTGGCCGCATCGGTCGCCTTGTCTATCGCCAGATTTATAATATGGAAGGAATTGATATCGTAGCCATCAATGATCTGACAAGTCCAAAAGTCCTGGCCCATTTGCTGAAATATGATACAGCACAAGGTCGTTTCGATGCTGACGTAAAATCAACCGACAATTCAATTGTAGTAAATGGTGAAAATATCGTCATCTACGCTCAACGTGACCCTGCGCAAATTCCCTGGGGCTCTCATGATGTGGACGTAGTTCTCGAGTGTACCGGCTTCTTTACCAGTCAGGAATCTGCAAGTGCGCACATTAAAGCAGGCGCAAAAAAAGTAGTCATCTCTGCCCCAGCGACCGGAGATCTAAAAACGATCGTCTTTAACGTGAACCACGATATTCTGGACGGCTCTGAGACTATTATCAGCGGCGCTTCCTGTACAACCAACTGTCTGGCCCCAATGGCGCAGGTATTGGAAGAGCAATTTGGTATCGTGAATGGCCTAATGACTACCATTCATGCTTATACGAATGACCAGAACACACAGGATTCACCCCATGCAAAAGGGGATTTGAGGAGAGCAAGGGCGGCTGCTCAAAACATCGTTCCAAATAGCACAGGCGCTGCCAAAGCAATTGGCCTTGTACTTCCATCACTGAAAGGAAAATTGGATGGCTCCGCTCAGCGTGTTCCTACATTGACCGGTTCACTTACTGAATTGACCGTCATTCTTGGAAAGGAAACGAGCGTTGAAGAAATCAATGCAGCCATGAAAGCTGCTTCAAATGAAAGCTACGGTTACACTGAGGACGAAATCGTAAGTAGCGATATCATTGGTATCAATTTCGGATCACTCTTCGACGCAACTCAGACAAGGGTACAAAAAGTGGGCGGTACTCAGATCGTAAGAACTGTTAGCTGGTACGACAATGAGATGTCTTACGTATCACAATTGGTAAGGACCGTATATTATTTTGCAAGCCTTATTGGAAAATAAAAAGGATTAAACTACAAAACGCCCTGCTCATCGACGATGAACAGGGCGTTTTCTTTATAAAAGCTTTGCTTTAATATACTTTATTGAATAGCCTTTTTTAGTGAAGATATGCTCATAATGTGTTTGGACACCATGATGCTCGCCGACTAAATGCGATTGGTATAAATCAGCGGTATGTTCAACGACGCAAAACCGGCCCGACTTTCCAAGCATGTCCAGGCTATAATCATACAAGAAATCGCTATCTGTTTTCAAATGAAACATCCCGCCAGGTCTGATGAAATCCGCATACATGTTCAGAAAATCCGGATTGGTCAGCCGTTTATTTTCGTCGCGGTCTCTGACTTGCGGATCCGGATGGACCAGCCAGATTTCACTTAATTCGTGCTGTTCAAAGAATTCTCGGGCATATCGAATCCCTGCCCGGAGAAATCCTACATTGCTCAAACCCATCTCGCTGGCTACGGCACTTCCCCTTGCTATCCGGTCGCCCTTAATGTCCATCCCGATAAAATTCTTGTCTGAAAACACTTTACCGAGACCGATGGAGTATTCGCCTTTTCCGCACGCCAATTCTAATATGATTGGATTGGGATTGTTGAAAAACGATTCGTTCCAATTGCCCCGGATCTGGCTATATAAAGGTTTTCCAGCCTCGATCACATTTTCTGCGTCCCCGTTGAAGCGGTAATAATGCATTTTCCTTCTCGTCATTCGATTTTACAATAGTTGTTCAAGATCCGCCACAACGAAAGTGCTGCCGCCCACATATATGGCATCGTTCACTGTTGAGTCTGTTATTGCCCGTTTCAAAGCTTCATTTACGTTTTCATACGTTTCGCCCTCTAAACCATTAGCCAATGCAAATTCTGTCAGTTCTGACGCCATTAATGCCCGGGCGTTGGACGGCTGGCAGAAATAATAGAACGCATTCTTAGGAAACAACTTTAAGATGCCGGAAATGTCCTTATCCCCGACAAACCCAATCACAAAACGCCGCTGAGAGGCAGGAATCGTCAGAAATTGTTTAATGGTGTCCGTTAATCCGGAAATGTTATGTGCCGTATCGCAATAAACTGTGGGTGATACCTGCAAGAGTTGCCAGCGTCCCAGCAGGCCCGTCAGCTTAGTTACAGAAGATAATGCCTGATAAACAGCAGATGTTGGGATTTGGTAACCTCTTGATTTAAGTACCTCTATCGCGCAAAGTACCCCGCATATATTTTTTCTTTGATATGCCCCGCCAAGATCCAAATTTAAGTCCGGCCACGAAATATCTTTGCTACGCCTGGCTTCGACATTCAATTTCATCAGCCCTTTATGGATGCCGAGATCCGTCACTTCATATAGGTCGGATGCAAAGGTTAGCGAAGCATTCAGTTCAATAGCTTTCTCAATAAAAACATTGGCAATATCAGTGCTTTGAAGCTCACTAATGATTACGGGAATACCTTGTTTAATAATGCCAGCCTTCTCGCCAGCTATTTCGGCAAGCGTTTCACCTAAGAATTGTGTGTGGTCGAGGCTAATGTTTGTAATGAGGGATAAAACCGGGGTGACGATGTTCGTCGAGTCCAGTCTGCCGCCCATACCAACCTCAATGACAGCAACATCGACTTCCAAAACTTGAAAATACGACAATGCCATCGCCACTGTAACCTCAAAGAATGAAGGATTCAGTTTTTCAATGTTAGATTGCTGATCGGCGGTAAAGTCCACAATAAACCTTTCACTAACTTTCTGACCGTCCACCCTTATACGTTCCCTAAAATCCTTCAGATGAGGGGAAGTATATAACCCTACTTTGTAGCCTGCGGTTTGTAAAATAGCAGCAATCATATGCGATGTACTGCCTTTTCCATTGGTACCGGCAACATGAATGGTGGGATATTGTTCCTGAGGGTTGCCAAGCGATTCGCAAAGGTCTCTAATAGTTTGAAGGCCCGGCTTAAAAGCTCGGGCCCCTATATTCTGAAAAACCGGAAGTTTGCTGTACAGGTAATCAATGGTATCCTGGTAATCCATTACTGATTATCGAGAACGTATTTTAAAGGTAATCGTCCCAATCGATTCATCGGGAACATTGGAAGATTTTGGTATGAATGTCAGGTCCCGAACCGCGCTTTTGTATTTGTTGACCACAGCGTAATCAGTTACGGTGGTACTTTGTGTCACAATGCTTTTCACCCGGCCATTTTTGTCCACAGTGATTTTGAATGTAATATCACCGGTAGCATCCGAATTATCATCCACAACAGGCCTGCGAGACCAGCTCCATCCGGATAAGCTTAGCCCGACAGCTGTGCCACCACCGCCTCCTTCTCCTTTATATGTTTTGGCAAATAAGCTACCTGTTTTTGATCCTTTATCTCCTACTCCTTCCGCGTCGTCACCATTGTTGTTCCCGCCAACCCCGGTTTTGGTTCCGTTGGTGCCATTGCTCCCCGATTTGCTTCCGGAAGATTTGGTGAATAACGCATCTTTGTTAACTGCTTTTTCCGGTGCAGGTTTGCTAACCGGTGCCGAAGCATTTTCACTTCCATTGGATTTTTTTACATCCGTCTTCTCTGGCGCTTCAACGGGACTTTCCTCCTTTGCGGCGATTACCGGTTTCTCAGCAACTGTTTTTGCGGGTTTGGGCGATTCTATTTTCGGTGGCGTGGGTGGTGTCGGTTTAGGCGTCGCAACGGATTTTACTTTCTTTACTTCGTCGGCATCGGCCTTCATATTCTCGGCTACCTTGCTATTATTTGGCTTATTGAACGTCTGTACATCGCCTTTACCCACCTTGCTCGTTCCATAATTCACTTCAACAAAAAGCTCCATAGGCTCCACTTTGGCCAGGTTGCTATTCAATTTGATAATGAAAAACAAACCCAGCATGGCAGCAGTTATTCCAAAGGACCAGGCCCAGGAAATAGCAATTCTTTGTCGGTCTTCTGCCTGTAATGTGATCATTTGATTGTCTTAAAATTTCTTTCGAAACGTAAAATTAGCAAAATTCGTATTCAACAAAAAAGGAAGCAATACCGCTTCCTCTCAATTTGCACAGTATTATTATCTTTTCTTGAATACCCAACCCTCTTCGCCAATTACGCGTTTTAGCTTGGCAGAGGCACGATAGGCTTCGGTTTCATTGTCATATCCGCCAACAGCAACTTTCACCTTCTTATTGAATTTGTCTCCGGGCAGGATCCTGGCCTCTGACAATCCCTTTTTTTGCAACTGGGCCAATAAAACCTTGGCTTGCCGCGGCCCTTTAAAAGCACCTGCAATCACATAGAACCTAGAACCAGCAGGAGCTTCTGACACTAACGGCTTGGCTGCTGGTATTTTTGCTGGCGCAGATTCAATCGGTTTCGCAATAGCCACAGAATCAGTAAATACTGAGTCTATTTTGACAGGAGTTGCTTTAACAATTGGCTCTTGCTTTACAAATACCTTCTCGGCAACCGGCGCTTTCTTCTTCAAAGCTATTTGCTCCCTCGTAAAAACCTCGGTAAATGGATTCAGTGTACTCCTGATCTCACTTTCAGTAGAATTTACCAAGAAAAAGCTAAGGCTACATAGCAAGCCTGTAAATACTGCGGCCGCTGCCCATCTCATCCATCTAAGCGGCTTCCGGTTGTTTTCTTCCAGTTCGAGTACTTCTACCTCTTCATTATTGGAATAGTCAGCTGACAAATTGGTTGATACTTCCTGCAGGTTTAACTCTTTTACTTTAATTTTTTCAAAACCATACCATTCATCCTTAAAGTATTTATCAGTGTTAGGCTCGAACTGCAACTTACCTTCTACATTCTTGCTGAACTCGCCGATGCCTGTAATGCTTGCTTTACCATTAAACTCCAAACCAGACCTGAGCTTTTCAGTATAGGCTTTGACATAGTCCACAGCTTCCGAATGCGTCCAGCTTTTTTCTCTTGAAATGTAATTGGCAAGAAGACCGTCATCTAACTTCAAAAATTCGTTAAATGCCAATCGCTTTGCCGGTGGGGTAAAGTAGCCAGACTTGGCATCGAAAGAAGCAGGTATCTGATGCGATAGCAGCGCTCCGAATCCTGGAATAATTACGAATTCATATTCGCCAATAAGTTTTCGGATGACCGTTTCAACTGCTACCATGAATCGTTATTTGGAGTTAACTGAGCGAAGTTAAAAAGAAAACGATAATCCTCCAATAAAGTTAAGGCCTTGCTGCGGGTAGTATTGATAGCGCTGATACTCCTTTCCCAACACATTATTGATGGCTACAAAAGCGGAGAAATTCCTGGTTAACAGATAGTCAATCTTCAAGTTAAGGTCTGTAATTATGGGTAATTTGGTGACTACTCCGGATTGAAAATTCTTTGCTTTCATGCCTCTTAACATATAGAAATCAGCTGTTACAAATAATTTTTTACTGATCGATAATGCGTTAAACCAGTTTAATGTCAGATCTGGTCTATGCCAGGCTTCCTCCACACTCTCAACTGAGTAATCGAAGAAATTCCCTTTAAGTGACGTCTTAAACAAGTCGTTAAAGTTGTAGCCTGCCTGCGCGGAAATGGTTAATACCTTGGTTTTTCCCGAATCGTAAATGATAGAAAATCTGGATGTATCCACCAATGAATTATTAAAATTGTAGAAGTTCCTGTAACTCGTATAAGCCACTTTACCCTCGTAATTAAACCCACTCGAAGTTTCACCTTTCACACCGGCACTATATTCAGCTGTTTTCTCTGTGTTCGCAATGATCACATTAGGGCCAAGCCACTGGTTTTCACTCAACATGCTTTTCAATGTATTTCTAACAATATCGCCATTCCATCCCGCGAAAATGTGCAGGCCTGTAAACGGAGTGACATCAACGTTGACTGCCGGAAATGCTTTGGTTTTGTTAATGTTAAGCTCACTGTCCGTTTCATTGACCACATTCATCCCTGCCGACACCGAAAAGACATCGGTAACATATTTAAATGTAGGCTTTACTCTGAACAAATTCCGGTTGTAAGTCAATCGGTCAACCCGTTGCGAAACGAATGCGTCTGCGTCCAGCAATGCGTAAAAGGTTTCAGAGATCGGGACGGAAGCAGTTAGTTTAGTTCCCCAATCCAGTTCCGTTGCACTGTACCGGTCTCTTAAAGTGCTTAAACTGGTTTTTACCGAATAATCCACCAGCACAGAAGCATCTGTATTTTCAAAACCCAGATTGACACCAAACTGATTAATCGTCTGCCTGATCGTATCCCTGTCAACCATCACACCTTCCGGTTGCGGTTGGTATCCATAGAAATAGTAGTTTTTACGATCGTAATCCAATGCGGCCTCCACTTTATACTTATTGCGGATGTACTTGCCTGCAAACTTCATATTTGTGCCTGCATTGGCTGAATTCTTCCCATCGACCGGACCGTTTGCCGCCGACAAATGTTTCAATTGTGCGGTAAATGCCAGGTCTTCTGAGGGACGACCGCCTACAAAGAGTTCTCCCAAAAATCTGCCGTAATTCCCTCCTCCTACCTTCACAAAGTTGTTTAAGATGTCCGGCTTATCCTTTCTGTCTTTTTCGTCGGACGATACACCCACAGCTGGGGTTAATTTAGGCGAACTGATGTCAATCTCAGGGTCGACAAATTCATAGGAGACCTTTTTCTTTCCAGTTTCACCTTGTACCGGCTGGACCTTGTCAAAAACCCGGTTGGCCGGGGCAAATTCAATGCTTTTTTCCTTTACAATTTCATAGGTCTGACTTTCAATCTCTCCCTTTTGTGCAAAGGCAAATTGCGATGAGAAGCCAAGGGTTAATATAAACAATGAGAAACGCATTGTGTTGGAATTAATCATGAGTAGTAAGATTTTCTGTTTACCTGAACCGGGTTGAGTCATTTCAAATTTTCGATCTGGGTAAGTTTTTCTTTTGCCAGTTCAACCGCCTCTTTATCGTCGGAATTCTCGATAATTGAATTCAATGTAGCTTTTGCCTGACCCATCTCATTCATACCGACGTACACCTCAGCCAAAAGGATAAAAGAACGCGCCCGCCAATAATCATATCCCTCAAACGACTTACCCATCTCAATAATGGCCGTCTCAGCTTCTTTATACTTCTTTTCCTTATTAAGAATGGTTGCAACCCAATAACTGGCCTCTGCACCGTACTCGTCTTTGGACGAAGCAATGATTTTTTTAAATTCATCGGAAGCCTTTTTGAGATCGCCTCGTTCATAAGGAACTTTACCCATATAAAGCTGAGCCTTACCTACACCGCCAGGTACCACATTGCCTACATTGATGACCTCCTTCGCATAATATAGCGTGGAGTCGTAGCTTTTCAGCGTGTAATAAGTATCCATAAGGCCGATCCATGCCTGCGTCTGTTCCTTTTTACTTTCAGCATTTCTTAAAAGCACCCTAAAATTGGTCACCGCATTGTTAAAGTTTCCGCGGCCTATTTCGAGTTCGGCCGATCTCTGCGCAGACACTGGTACAAATGTTGACCTGTTCTCCTGAACCACTTTACTATATGCTTGCAGCGCTTCATTCACTTTACCAAGCTTATCATAAGAAGACGCAATGAAATAATTAGCGTCATACTGATGCTTGCTGGCAGGATAACTGCTGATGAATTGTTTCAGTGAATTAATTGCGTTCTCGTATTTTTCGGCATAATAGAGATTGCGAACATTGTCAAACTCTACTTCTTCCAGCTTTTCATTTCCTGGATTGTTTTTACGAACAACACCCAAAACTTGCGTAAACTCTTCGGGACGCCCCACGGCAGTATAACTCTCCTGAATCCCTTCAAGGGCACTACTAGCAGACGGGGAGTCGGAATACTCTGTTAATATTTTACGGAAATCGACAATCGCCTGCTCATAAACCTGCAGGTTATAATAGGATTGTGCCCTTCGTAACAATGCTGCGGGAATAAGGTAACTTTTTGGCTTTTCGTTGACCATTCTGGTGAACCCCTTCACAGCCGCCGAATAGCTCTGACTTTGGAAATCCATATCAGCGAGCTGAAAATAGGCATCGTCCAAAAATCTCGAAGCAGGAAACGAACTGATTAATAATTCAAATTGCCTTTTGGCTTCCACCTCCCTGTTCATATAGACATAAGCACGGGCTTTCTGAAAAAGAGCGTAATCCTTGTCCACTTTACCCTTTGCCGCAACTTGTTCATAAGTACGAATAGCTTCGCTATAATTTTTGGCAGCAAGATAACAATCGGCCAAACGCGAATATGCGTCCTCGACCATTTGGGCATCCATGCCTTCAATGTTGGCTGTAAATTCTTTAAAGTAGGTGAGCGCCTGTCCGTATTTTTTCTGGTTGTAATAAATATACCCCAATGCATACAAACTCTTCCTTGCATAAATCCCGGATTTAGTATTTTTCGAAATTTGAAGATATTGGGCAGCGGCTTCATCTACACGTTTAAGTCCATATGTAGATTCTGCTTTATAGTAAGATGCTGAATTGTACAATTGCTCATCAAGCGGGAATTTTATCGACTTTTCAAACATGCCGATCGCCGGCTCGAATCTCCCCTGATTGAAATCGGTTACTCCCTGGTTGTATGTTAGCCTCTGATAGGTACCATTAATTTTAGCATTTCTATTTTTTAGCCCTTCTATATATTTGATTGCACCTGCGCTATTATTAGAACTCGCATATCCATCTGCTACTAATTCGGTAGCTTCCTCGGTGTGCTTGCTCTGCGGATACCTTGCCATGAAAGTATTGAACTCCTTAATGGCCTCATTGTTATTACCCGTTTCTAGTTGAACCTTTGCATGGTTGTATGCCGCTTCTTCCTGAACCGTCTTATTAAAATCCAGTTGTGACGCGTTACCGAATGATGTTAAAGCATTGCTTAAACTATTCGTCTTTAAGTAACTGATTCCCAACAGATAAGACGAGTATTGCGAAATAGAATCCTTGCCTGCACCAACCGGTTTTAGAGCCGCAATTGTGCCTTCGAAGTTCTCAGTTCTGAATTGGGAGTGACCATAATGCAATGCTACAGCCGGCGGCATAACCCCTGGTTTCATCCTTTTATACCGCTCGTAAGCCTTAACAGCTCCAGGAAAATCCCCTTTTTCGTAGTATACCTCTGCTACATATAAGGCAACATCATCCAGTTTAGTATTTCCCCTTTGCTGCGTCAGGATCTTCTCTCCGTACTGACCTAGCTCGTCATATTTTTTTAACTGATAAAGGGAAGAAATGATCCAATTGGGTGCTTCATTCTTATAGTAAGGATGATCTTCAATCCGGCGGAAATCCTCATATGCCGCATCAAAGTTGTTTTTCTGATAGTTGATCACCCCTGCAAAGAAGGATGCGTCAGCTGCATTTGGGAAAGACGTCTCATTCTTTACCTGATTAAACAAGGGCAGAGCCAGGTCGGGTTGTTTGGTATTATAATAGGACATGGCTAGTTGGTAAGTACTTTCGAGTGAGCTCGAAACCTGTACCGCCTTTTCCAGGTATGTTATCGCCTTTTCATAATTGCCGGATTCGTAATAATAGCTTCCCAGATCTCCATATATCTGTTGTGCCTTAGGATGTTCCGCATGATTTTTCACAAAACGGTCTACCTGAACCTCTGCCTCGGGATAGTTTAAATAGAGGCCGGTAACGGCAACGTAATATTCTGCTGTAACTTTATTATAATCGCTTGTGCTGAGCAGTTTGTCCTGCGTATTAAGAAACTCGCCAAATTCCTGTCTTGCTGCAACATAATTGGACTTTTCATAATATTCAAGACCATTTCGGAAGTGTGCTTCCGGCTCAGTAATACTTAGTGTATTTTGAGCCAAAACGGAAGACGCGCCAACAAATAAAAGCATTCCGAACGTGGAGGCGCCGTGTTTTAATACCATAGAAACGGAGTTGGTGGATTTTTGAATTAAATTATTGTGGTAAAGCATATTCTTATCAAAGAGAATTTGGGTGTGCACTTACCGCTCAAAATGATTTGCTATCTAACGAAAAGTGAACTAAATACGTATACGTTCCAAGATCGCATAACCCCGGATAACCGCTAAAATAGCACATTATTACGTTTTAGGGCTTCGAAAAAATCGTTGTGCATCTCATCAAATCTACCTTGGACTGCACTTATAAATGTCTCATCAATGCATCTCTCCAATTCATTTGTATCAGTCACCTCATAATCATCAATTTTAAAAGTCTGCTCATACATGCCCGACTCTACTTTGATAATATATTTGCTGTTCCATTGATAAAGACCAATCTTTAAATGCACATTGGGGATATCCTTAATGTATCTCATTTTTGATAAACATAAATTGAAAACAACCTCTGCATTCAATCAACTCACAATACTAATTTTGTTAGTACTCGGTTTGGCGTGTTCGAGCCAAAGTAAAAAGGATGCAGCTGATTTTTTCCTGAAAGGCAATCAAGCATTAAAGCAAAAGAACTATGCCGAGGCATTGCGTTTCTATGACGAAGCAATTGCCAAAAATGCAGATTTTTCCGACGCCTATCTAAATAAGGGGATATGTTTGTTGAAATTGGATCAGGCAGAAGATGCCTATGAGATTTTGTCACAAGCAATCAAAATCGATCCTTCCCTTGCCCAGGCAAATCTCGTGCGTGCAGAAGCTGCCCTCAGTTTGAGCAAATTGAATGAAGCAAAAGTGGACTTAGACCTTATTCAGAAGCGTTATACCGATTCTACTTACTTTCATTTGTTACAGGGAAACCTTTATGTAGCAAAAGGAAGTCCTGACCAGGCAGTAGCAGCATTTGATCAGGCATTGACTCTGGACAAAGGAAACATTGAGGCATATGTGAACAGAGGCGCAGTTTATTACAGCCTATCTTCTTTTCCAGCAGCCAAAATCGACTTCCTAAATGCTTTGCAACTAGATCCTAATCAGCCGCAAGCGTTAAACAATCTCGGCTTAATTTATCTACGCGAGCGAAACTGGAAAGAAGCCCTCGATCATTTTGACAAGGTGCTAAATCTAGATCCTTCGGATGCTTTTGCTTTGAATAATAAAGGCTATGCATTACTTCAGACAGGATCCTCTGAAAAGGCAAAAGAACTCATCGAAAGATCCTTGGAAAAACGGCCTGAAAATGGCTATGCATTGCGCAACCTGGGAATATACTACCAGCAAAAAGGGCAACTCGAATTAGCCATAAACATGTTCATTAAAGCGATTGACATTGCCGAGCCTGTGGAAATGCTCTACGGGCTTGCTGGTCAGGCATATTTCCAACAAAAAAAGTTAGCCGAAGCGTGTAAAATATGGAAGCAGGGTATAATTCTTAAAGACTCTGTTTCCATGGCCTCCGCCGCAAAATACTGCCATTAATCGCGAGAGTTTGCGAATTGTTTTAGGTCTTTCCAGACCCTTTCGTTTTCGAGAGGATCAGTGAAAATCTCCAAAAGACTTATCTCACCACTCTCTAAAAAAGACTCTGCAACATTTTCAAGTGTTTCTAAATCAGAAGCTGAAAAATAGGCAATGTTTGAATCCTCACAGGTTCGTCTGGCAGAAAATGAGTGGCGTGTTTCAAAAAGTTCCTCCATTTCTGGTAACCTGCCAGGCCCGTCGATCATTCGGAAAATATTTCCTCCCGCATTGTTGAGCACTAGAATCTTTAATGTCGGTGGAAGTGTCTTTGTAAGCAAACCATTTCGGTCATATAGGAAAGCGACGTCACCAACAATCAATAATGTAGGTACCTTATTCACTCTTGCTGCTCCGATCGCAGTGCTGACGCAACCGTCAATTCCGCTCGTCCCGCGGTTTGCAAAAACTTCTGTGATATGTTCGGGAACAGTCAGCACATTGACGTATCTGACAGACATACTATTTGCCAAATGTAACTGAAACTCCCTTTTTATACATCTAAAAACAATTTCTAGCGATGTTAAATCTGTTAACGTTGTTAATTTTCCTAAATAACTCTGTTTGGATGCCTCCATTCTCGTATTGCTTCTATGCCACCTGGCTGCGTAGTTAGAATCATTTTCCGGATCACTATTTTGTACAAACAATTGATAATCAATCTTTTCAAAAATATTCTCAAAGAAGTAATCTGCCATAACTGGTATCTGCCTGGTCATAGATTGGGCTGGATCTGCCAAAAAATTGTCAATTCCCACGTGCCAATGGTTTAGCGCTACATTTCCCCTAAAGAATTGCTTCAATTCCTTTGAGATGAATGATAAACCGACTGTAATGAGCAGGTCTGGCTTCAAATCAGCCGTATTTCCCGCCCCTAAAAATAGATCGTGATTTGCAATGAAAATGCGCCCGGGCAAATTGGATATCCGATCCGCAACTACTGGTATGTGCCATTCTTCGGAAATCCGGGTCATCGCCTGAATCAGTTTTTCTTTCAATCTGCCCTGCCCTACTGCAATCAGTATTCTTCTGGAATCTTCCCATTCATCCATTAATGTGTTCCAATCTTCTGTTGAAAGAACTGCCTCGGTCTGACTTCGCCGCACAATCCGCACCTGATCCGACGCGCTAAATGATTCTGTTTCTGTGGGGTAAAACGGCTCTCTAATCGGTACATTGATATGAACCGGCCCGAATGGTCGGGCAGAAGCAATGTTAAGCGCCTCATTGACGATCCTGTTGATAGCCCAAGGCACATCTTTATGCTGGTAATCGGGCGAAAGTTCAAAAGATCGTTTCACATGCTTACCGTATATCTCTGATTGATAGATGGTTTGACCGTCGTATTGATGCTGCCATTCCTTTGGTCTATCTGCGGTGAGAACCAGCAAAGGAATTTGTTGAAAGAAAGCTTCTGCGATAGCAGGCGCGAAATTGTAGGCTGCGCTACCGGAGGTGCATATAAGCACGACAGGGGTATTGATTTGCTGGGCAATTCCGAGCGCGATAAAGCCAGCTGGGCGTTCATCCATACAAACGTGCATTTCAAAGCCTCCATGCCTCGAAAATGCTAGGGTTAACGCGGCGCTTCTTGACCCAGGCGAGACAACCACATGCCTTACGCCATGTTCGTAACAAATTGTCGCAATGTCAATGATCGGTTGTAAAATCGCCATATCGAAAATGAAAATAGCCTCATAAGGAGGCTATTAATCGTTTATTCAAAGTAATTAGTAATTAATCTTTTGCAAGACTTATCTGATTAACCCAGATAGGTTTTAAGCGCTTTGCTTCTGGATACATGACGCAACCTTCTGATCGCCTTTTCTTTGATCTGACGGACACGTTCACGAGTAAGGTTAAACTTTTCTCCTATTTCTTCCAAAGTCATTGCGTGCTCGCCATTCAAGCCGAAATACAATGCGATGACATCTGCTTCACGTTGTGTCAAGGTGCAAAGTGCTCTCTGAACTTCCTTACGCAATGATTCATTGACTAATCCGGAATCTGGCTTATCCTCCAAATCATTTTCTAATACATCCAAAAGGCTGTTTTCCTCCCCCTGAACAAACGGAGCATCCATAGATACGTGGCGTCCGGAAATCTTCATCGTATCAACCACTTCAGAAGAAGATATTTCAAGCACTTCCGCTAGTTCCTCTGGTGAAGGTTCACGCTCAAATTTTTGCTCTAATTCAGAAAAAGTTTTGGATATCTTATTCAGCGAACCTACCCGGTTCAACGGTAAACGTACAATACGCGATTGTTCTGCAAGTGCCTGAAGAATGGACTGACGAATCCACCAAACAGCATAAGAAATGAACTTAAATCCTCTTGTCTCGTCAAAACGCTGTGCTGCTTTAATCAAACCAAGATTTCCTTCATTGATCAAATCACCCAAGGATAGACCCTGATTCTGATACTGCTTTGCAACGGAAACGACAAAACGAAGATTTGCTTTGGTTAATCTTTCAAGGGCCAGCTGATCACCATCCCTGATTTTTTGAGCTAAGGTCACCTCCTCATCCGGCGTTAACAAATCTACCTTACCGATTTCCTGCAAATATTTATCTAATGACTGACTCTCACGGTTGGTAATTTGCTTACTGATCTTTAGCTGTCTCATCTATATCTGTATTAAGTATGTAATTGGCGACATTCAATTGTCTCTATTTATGGAAACACGGTTTTACTCATTTTTGTTCTCAGGTTTTGGAAGTAAAACCTTGCGTGACAGGCGATACTTACCGGTTTTCTTATCAATTTCAACCAGTTTCACCTGAACGTCTTCCCCTACCTCTAAAACTCCATCCATTTTCTCTAACCGCTCCCACTTAATCTCAGATATATGCAGCAATCCGTCCTTGCCTGGCAGGAATTCAACAAATGCTCCGAATGGCATAATGGACTTAACCTTACCAGAATATATTTCGCCGATTTCCGGAACCAGGATAATCCCCCGGATCCGGGCCACAGCCTTATCCATTGAAGTCTTGTCTGCTGAGAATATACTTACAAACCCAGCTCCATCTTTTTCCTCAATAGAAACCGTCGCCCCAGACTCTTTTTGAATGTCCTGAACCACTTTTCCGCCAGGTCCAATCACAGCGCCGATCATCTCACGATCAATCTTGATAACAATAGCACGTGGCGTATGAGGTTTAAGATCAGCCCGGCTTTGCTGCATGGTTTTGTTCATTTCACCAAGAATATGAAGTCTGCCAGCTTTTGCCTGCATTAACGCCTCGCTAAGCACCTCAAAAGAAAGTCCGTTTACCTTCATATCCATCTGGCATGCGGTGATTCCCGCAGCGGTACCGGTAACTTTGAAGTCCATATCTCCCAAATGATCTTCGTCACCAAGAATATCTGAAAGTACCGCATACTTGCCGGTAGCTTCATCAGAAATAAGGCCCATTGCAATTCCGGAAACCGGTGCTTTAATTTTCAAACCTGAATCCATTAAAGCAAGCGAACCGGCGCAAACAGTAGCCATAGATGACGAACCATTGGATTCAAGAATATCAGACACAATACGGATTGTGTATGGGTTATCTTCGGCAACTGGCAATACCTTTTTCAATGCACGTAATGCCAAATTGCCGTGACCTACTTCCCGACGGCCAGGGCCGCGATTTGGTTTTACTTCACCGGTCGAAAATCCGGGAAAGTTATAATGCAGCATGAATTTGCTGTACCCGTATTTTAAAGTGGTATCTACAATCTGTTCATCGTTTTTCGTACCCAATGTTACCGTAGTCAACGATTGCGTTTCTCCTCTTGTAAACAGCGCTGAACCGTGTGCATTTGGCAGAAAATCAATTTCTGATGCGATTGGCCGCACTTCATCAAGACGACGTCCGTCCAAACGTATTCTTTCATCCAGTACCAGGCGACGGGAAGCTTCCCAAACCAGGTCATTGAAATAACGTTTTGAAAGACTTTTGTTCAATTCCTCATCCTCACCAATAGAAGCAATGAATTCGTCCCAAACCGCCTTAAAACCATCTTTTCTTACGGTTTTGTTAGTTGACCCAATTTGAGTTACCGCATATATTTTATCGTAGCAGAAAGACCTAACGCGGGTTTCCAGCTCAACATCTGAATCATCTCCAACGTATTCTCTTTTTTCAGTTTTACCAACGGCTGCCTCGAATTCTTTAAGTGCAAGACATTGATCTTTAATGACCGCATGAGCAATTTTTAGGGCTTCAATCACTTCTTCTTCCGAAACTTCGCTCATTTCTCCTTCTACCATCGCAATATCATCGTAGGTAGCACCCACCATCAAATCCAGTGTTGCTTTTTCAAGTTCAGCAGAACCTGGATTGATGACATACGTACCATCAATTTTCGCTACGCGAACCTCTGAAACCGGGCCAGCAAAAGGAATGTCCGACGCTGCTAACGCAGCAGATGCAGCAAGCGCTGCAAGCGCATCAGGTAAAGCAGCAGAATCTGCGGAAATTAAAAGGATGTTAACTTGAACCTCAGCATGATAATCATCCGGGAATAATGGGCGCAGAACGCGGTCCACTAAACGGCTGGTCAAAACTTCATGATCGGATAGTTTGCCTTCACGACGTTGGAAACTTCCTGGAATACGTCCGGCGGAAGCGAATTTCTCTTGATAGTCAACCGATAAGGGTAAAAAATCAAGGCCTTCTTTGATATCTTTATTAGCAACCACTGTAGCCAGGAGCATGGTATTGCCCATTCTTACTACGACCGATCCGTCGGCTTGCTTCGCTAATTTACCTGTTTCAATAGTGATTTCCCTGCCATCCGGTAGGGTTATAGTCTTAGTAACTATATTAAAGAGCATAAAGTGTTTTGATTTTTGTAGCTGTGACACGTCATCCTGACGTCTGTTAATTTTACGCAAAAAATCAGGGAACCGTCACAAAATATGAAGTTCCCTGATTTTAGATTACTTACGTATGTTCAATTCGAGAATAATCGCGCGATAGCGGCTAATGTCGTTTTTGAATAGATAATCCAACAATCTTCTGCGCTTTCCGACCATTTTAAGAAGGCCAAGCCTTGTGTCATTATCCTTTTTGTGCGTTTTTAAGTGCTCGTTCAAATAATTGATACGGTACGTAAATAGAGCAATTTGTGATTCAGCAGATCCAGTGTCCCCGCTTTCTTTTTTAAACCCTTTTGATTGGAAGATCTCGCTCTTCTTTTCCGCGGTTAAATACATGATTGTAACAACAGATTAATTTTTATAAAGTAATTACAGCACCCTGCCATAAATAAGGCTGCAAAATTAAGGTTTTTATACCTATTTTAAAAATATAATTTTATTATGATTGGATAAGGCGGGATTTCCCAAATCTACTTGCCCACTGTTCCCTGATGCGTTTGATATACATTTGATATACATCCTTTTCAAACAAACGAGAGTCGCTTCGGGCTTTGTCAATGAAATACAAACCTGCCAATAATAAAACGGTATTGGCCATCCATGCCCCAACAGGTACAATTAGCAATCCTTCTTTTACCCATTTATCGCCCTGGTTAGTCAAAACATAAAGCAGGATAAAAAACAGGATGGAAACCAGGACAGGAACACCAAAACCTCCTTTTTTAATGATAGCACCCAATGGCGCACCAATCAGGAACATGATCAGGCAGGATAACGCCTGGGTGTATTTATGGTGTTTTTCCAATTCATACTTATTCGCATCTTTCAATTTCGTCTGTAAATAATCTGTCTGCGATTTGGTATAACTGAGCATGCTATTGGAAGCACTTTGTGTATTCTGAATGATCTCCTTTTTCACACTATCCGAAACCGGCTTATTTAGCAGTGAATCAATCCACTTCCCACTCTTAATCGTTTTATCCGTTCCTTCCCGATAATTATAAGAGTAGTATTGTTGACTTCCGGCTACCAGGTTCTTTTTGGTTTCCAGAAATGATTTGCGAAGTGAGTCCGCGGTGGATGTCAAGTCACTGATGTTCTTCATGAACTCATGGTATTTGAACTGTCCTTCATCCGTCCTTTTCATTCCGAAGGAGGATAGGCTTTCGGTTAACCTATAATGATTGAATGAGTTGCGGCTGAAATTGGAATAGCTGGGCGTTGTACCCAGCGGCGTCGAAATGTAAACCGGTCTTGAATTGGATGAGTTGGATTCATCCGTATATCTGGTCCCGTTGTAAAGTTCAATTACTAGATAACGGTTTTCATTGATTGCAAACATTCGGCCGGAATCTGCCAGAATAATTTCCGTATTGCCTAATTCATAAGATCGGTTGTTATGCTTGTAGATAACCATTCCAATCAACTTACCATTCTCCTGTTTCTTGTCAACCTTTATACTGTAACCAGGTAAGTCATTGTAAAAAATGCCTTCCTTAATCTTCAAAGTGGCTTTTGTAGTCTTTATATCATACAAAAGGCTGTAACCCTTGAGATTGGCCCAGGGTGAGACACGATCATTAAAATAGAAGGAAAAAACGCTGATAAACAATGCAACAACGAAGAGCGGCAGCATGGCCCGAACAATTGAAATGCCCGCGCTTTTGAGGGCAGTCAGTTCAAAAAACTCGCCCAGATTGCCAAAAGCCATTAATGAAGATAATAATGTGGCAAGCGGAAGGGCGGTGGGAACGGTAATGAGGCTGAAGAAGAAGAATAATTGTGCGTAATCGGTGAGCCCCAGGTCTTTGGAAACAAAATCATCAATGTAAAAGATCATGATTCTCATTAAAAAAACGAAGACCACAACCGACATTGTTATAATAAATGGACCCCAAAAGGAGGTCAAAATAAGCTTATCAAGCTTTTTCATCAACTACCTACAATTTCTTTTAAATTATCCATAAATCCATCCCACAACGACGCCAGCTCGTCCTGATCCTTATTGGAAGAGTAATCGATTACCCTTAAAAAGGTCGTTTGGGTTAACTCGCTTACTTCAAGTTTCAGTTCCACATGGTTATTATCGAGATTATCATCACTTGTATTTTCAAAATCAAAACGTACCCCTTTATTAATCCTTAAACCAGTCTGTCTGGCAATATGGCTGTCGCCATCCCATTGAAAATCGAATCGGTGATCGGGCAGCACGGTAACTTTTTCGGCAAACCATTGTTCCAAACCGGAAGGTGTGGATATATATGGAAATAGTACTTTTGGGGAGGACCGCAATTCAAATTCGGTAGTAAACTTATATTTTTCCATATGAATTAAAATAAAAAAGATTGACCCATCCGCTCCTGCCTTATCCGCCGATTTAAAAGCTGTAATATAGCATAATTCGGGAATATATGTCCTTAAAGTTAAATTTGCTTCTTTTTTGACTATTGCCTGTTTTGGTCTTGAAAATTATAAAACGGGTTGTGCGATAATTTTATTTAATATACTTTTGCACCACAATACGGCGGGGTAGCTCAGATGGTTAGAGCGTAGGATTCATAACCCTAAGGTCGGCAGTTCGATCCTGCTCCCCGCTACCCGGTTACAGACATCCAGATGGGTGTCTTTTTTGTTACAGCCCATTTTGTGCTTTCAGAGAATTAAATTCTCAAACTTTCGGTTTATCCTTCCAGGTACTCCACCGATTCACCAGAACTGTATGAAATTATTACTACAATATCTCAGCCGGTATAAGGCGCTGATATTATTGGCGTTATTACTAGCAGCCATTAACCAGGTTTTCTCACTTCTAAATCCCTACATTCTCGGTAATTACCTTATTGATCCCTACGCCAATAAAGCGAAGGAATTCAGGGACAATGGCATGAGCGATGCGTTTTTCAGAGGTGTGCTTATTGCATTGCTGATGATTATTGGCACAGCAATGGTTTCCAGGATTGCGAAAGCATTTCAGGATTATGTCGTGAATGTGGTCATCCAGAAATTTGGCGCGAGCCTTTACACGGATGGGCTCAGACATGCGCTAAGATTACCTTTTCAGGATTTTGAAGATCAGCGGAGCGGGGAAACATTGTCTGTTCTGCAAAAGGTAAGGGCTGACTGTGAAAAGTTCATTACCAATTTCGTTAATGTGCTCTTCGCCACCATTGTAGGCATTGTTTTCGTTGTGATCGTTGCGTTCAAATTAAGCCCGATGCTCCCGCTCATTTACCTGGTTGGGTCCATTGTGCTGGCTATCCTGACCAGCATCCTGAGCCGCAAGATTAAGGTGATCCAGAAAACCATTGTGAAGGAAACGACTGCATTGGCCGGATCGACAACTGAATCCCTGAGGAATATTGAACTGGTTAAAAGTTTGGGATTAACACAGCAGGAGATCGGTCGGTTGAACACGACGACTTTTAAAATATTGAAACTGGAATTACGTAAAGTAAAAAGCATACGCTCCATCAGCTTTATACAGGGAACGTTTGTCAACTTCCTGCAGCAATGCATCATGTTCGCATTGATCTTTTTCGTTTTCCGCGACAAGATTACGGTGGGGCAAATGATGATGATGCAATTCTATTCCTTCTTCATTTTTGGGCCATTGCAAGAACTCGGCAATGTGATCCTTTCATACAGAGAGGCGGAGGCTTCACTCAACAATCTTCAGACATTACTGGCAAGACCAGTGGAACGGAAGCCCGACAAACCGGAAATGATCGGCGAGATCGAAGCATTGAAATTCGATCACGTTAAATTTCAACATCAAACTGCCAGCAGGCCTGCCCTGGAAGACATTTCATTTCAGGTCGAGCGAGGCGAATCCATTGCATTTGTAGGCCCCTCTGGTTCTGGCAAAACCACTTTGGTGAAACTGCTGGTGGGATTATACAATCCGATTGAAGGTCATGTTTTTTACAATGGTATCAATGGCGACAACATTGATTTTGATGAAATAAGGAATAAAATCGGCTTTGTAACCCAGGATACGCAACTGTTTTCAGGTACGATTAAGGAAAACCTGCTTTTCGTAAATCCCGTCGCTACCGACGAGATGATCAATGACGTACTTATGAAAGCGGCCTGCTATAACCTTCTTTCCAGAGCTGAAAATGGCATTGAAACTGTTATCGGTGAAGGAGGATTGAAGCTTTCCGGTGGTGAACGTCAGCGGCTTTCTATTGCCAGGGCATTGCTGCGTAACCCGAACCTGATCATTTTTGACGAAGCCACATCCGCTTTGGATTCACTTACAGAAGAGGAAATTTCAAATACCATTCGCAACATTACCGATCAGCGTCAGCACATTACCGTGATGATCGCCCACCGTCTTTCAACCATTATGCATGCGGACCGTATCTACGTTTTGGAAAAAGGAAAAATCGTGGAAACAGGAAGCCACCATGATCTCTTGGATGAAAAAGGGCTTTACTATGCCATGTGGCGTCAGCAAATCGGTGAACGCAAGACTGAGTCTGTCTTTTCTGCCTGATCTCCGCAAGAATCAGGTTTCCTGTCGGGTGTCCAGTCATTTATTTTGTATTCAGATCAGTGATTTGGGATACAAAATAAACGATTTACAATGGATAGGATCAGCAACCTTGATTGGCAGGCAATTCAAGAAAATCTTCACGAAAAAGGGTACGCACTTCTCAAAAATATTTTGGAGGCCAGTGAATGTGAAGCACTTGTTGGTCAATATGATAATCCGCTCAGCTATCGCAAAACGATTAGTATGGAGCGTTACCGTTTTGGTTTGGGTGAATACAAATATTTCAATTATCCATTACCTGCTATCATTCAGGAACTTCGGGAAGAATTTTATCCAAAACTCGCTCCTGTGGCCAATAAATGGATGGAAGTGCTCAACATTCCGCTAAGATATCCCGAGCATTTCGAGGAATTCCAATTGATCTGCAAATCTCAAAACCAGACAAAACCCACAATACTCATCTTAAAATACGGTCAGGGCGGACATAATACCTTGCATCAGGATTTATACGGGGAGGTTTATTTCCCCATTCAAATGGTGATTTTTTTGAATGAACCTGGTCAAGATTATGACGGAGGCGAGTTTGTACTCACGCAACAAACACCCAGGGCCCAATCCAAAGCAATTGTTTTGAATCCCCGCAAAGGCGATATTCTGCTTTTTACAACGAATTTTCGACCGGTCAAAGGTTCTAAAGGATATTATCGGGCCAATATGAAACACGGTGTAAGCGAAGTACACCGAGGCAGCCGTTATACGCTCGGCATTATTTTTCATGACGCCCTTAGCTAATCCAAAAATGATCCTCCACTCAGAATTAGGCCCGGAATCTTACAGAACCAGCAAGAAGTTGAAAAGCTTGATTGACAATAGATTGATAAAATTTGGAGGAAATAAAAACCTGAAAATCTACGGTACATTATCCTGCAAATCAGGTAAGCGGATGAAAGTCAAGAACCGGGTTTTCTTTGCATCTGAGCATGAAGCCATGGTAGCAGGATACCGGCCTTGCGGGCATTGTATGAAGGATGATTACAAAAAATGGAAGGGCAATTCAGGCTAAATCTTTCACCGCCAGACTTCGCCAAAGATAAAACACCAGGTAACTTTCCCAACCCTGATATTGGTCAAAAAGCGCCTGTATCTTACCTGCTTCCCCTCGATCTTTAATAATATCGTGGTTTGAAAGCGCATTCAAAAGCCCGACATCTCCATGAGGGATACCACCCGGCTCTCTCAGACATTTCATCAGCACGTAATTTGCAGTCCAGATACCTATTCCCTTATGATCGGTTAATGCTTTTTTTCGGGAGTCAAAATCGGGCAAATCGAGCAAAAACTTTTTGCTGAGTGCGCCATTTGCAAAAGCATTCGCTATTCCAATGATGTACTCAGCCTTTTTTTGCGAAAACTGTATTGCTTTCAATTCGTCAACATTCGCGGCACTTAATATCTCTGCGGCTGGAAATACATGGTATACATCCCCATCCTGCTCAGTTTCAATGCCAAATCTCTCAACCAGCCGCCGCTTCAATTTATACGCAAAGGATAAGTTAATTTGCTGCCCGATAATACACCAGCAGATCGCCTCAAACAGATTCGAAATCCCAATCAACCGCAGACCTTTGTATGCCTCCGTCATGTAAGCAAATCGTCCATCCGCAATGAGCAGATCATAAAACGGTTGAATGCTATGTCGCATATCAAACCATTCGAACACGTAATCCGTCAAATAAGCTTTGTTTTCCGCGGATGCCCTTCCTTGCAATATAGTAACTTCCAAAAAAGCAGCTTTTTCCCTGATCCTTATTAAAATGACCTCCCCTCCTATTTCCAGGGTTTTGAAAATTGCATTTCCCTTGATCACATGCAGGCAATCATCATAGTTCCTGTTCAGAAACCAAAGACATTCGTCGAAGCTGAAAAGGGCTGGAATTGGTATTAAAATTCTTTCATTATTCATAACCAAAAATATTACAGCTCTATGGCAGCTAAAACCCGGATCTTGCTGTGCGAGACCTTAATGGAGAATTTTAAACACTAATTCTCTCAATAGTTCACCTTCAGGGATACTCACCCCATCCAAACCTTTGAGCCGGCCGTCGCATTCTCGCAAATAATGAATGATGTTCGTGACTTTGGCAAGCGGATAGTTTCGGCAGGCCAGCAGGTAATCTTTAACGAAATATGGATTCACACCCAGCTCAGTCGCCAGGTTCCGTTCGCTCTTATCCTTACTGGCATGTGTCAGCAACAATTTGGAGAAAAAACCATAGAGGATGATCAATATGGGTGAAACCGGATTTTCTTTGGAATTGGATGAAAAATAGGTCGCGATCTGATTGGCTTTGAAAACGTCCCGGTGCATCAGCGCTTTTTGAAACTCAAAAACATTGTATTCCTTGCTGATACCCACAAACCGTTCTACCGCGTTCGCATCAATCCCTTCATCTACCCGTAAATTGACCATGATCTTGCGGATTTCATTGGCAAGCCTTTTCAGATCATTCCCAATGTTATCAACAAGCATCTGCACGGCCTTTGGACTGATTTTCACCCCTTCATGCTGACAAAAAGAAGAAACCCACTCAGGTAACTTGTTGTCATACATCTTTTTAGATTGAACAACAGCACCTTTTAAGCTGATAGCTTTCAGATAGGCTTTCCGTTCATCTGCATTGGCATGAAAACAAAATACGAGCACGGTACTCAGCAATGGATTCAATGCATAATCTTCCAACCGCGTCTGCTGTTCTTTCTGCTCGATCCCAACCAGCTTATTCGCGTCTTTTACAATAACAAGCTGACGTTCAGACATAAATGGAAATCGCTTGGCATAACCCAATGCACCCGTCAAATCAATGTCTTTTCCATACAATACAAATTGATTAAACCCTTTTTCAGAATCCGGAACGACCCTTTTTTCAAGCTCGTCCGCAATCGAATCGATATAATAAGGCTCGTCGCCGTGCAGAAAATAAATGGGGCGGAAGGTTTTACCCTTTATCTCTTTCAGAATGCTGTCCGGGGTTTGAGCCATTATTGAATGTGGGGTCTTGGATAATTCTGGAGGTCACTTGAATTTCCAAATTTACAGCGGGGCGCCGACTTTAAATATCCCGGATCCGTTTTCTGCAATAAAAAGAGCGGATCTCATTTGGAGTTCGGGAAAGAACTTCTGAAACTTTTGGTAGTAGAAATCCTCATTTGCGCGCAAGTCATTGACTGCGTTGCTGATAGGTGCCAAAAATTTCGCCCTCCGCGATAAACGCTGAAATGTCAGGTCAATTCCTTCAAATGTCGCGTAGCTTGTGAGCCAATCCTGCCGTATCATAGACCTTACCATAGGTATCATATCTTGCGGAACTAGATAGTCATTTTTTTCGATCACGGCGTACTTAGCATGAACGTAGGCAGATAGGGAGTCTTTACTGAAATCACTGAAATGGCTGGCCAGGAAATAGTCGAAATAAATGTCCATAACGATCCCGGCCAATTTTCCCAGCGACAATGCTGCCAGATGCTTTGCCTCCTGAACTTCGGGATGCGTATCTGTAAATGAATCTATAAATCGGTGCAGCTTCAAGCCCAAAACATAGTCCTGGTTCCAATCAACAGTTTTTTCCTCGGTCAAACGTCCTTTTATAAAATCACCAACATAATTTCCCATGAGCACGCCTTCCCGCTCTCCTGACAGCAAAATATGGGCTAAAAAATTCATTCGAATAACATTTTGGCAAAAATCTTGTAGGTTTGTTTTACCCTATCCTTTATGGAACAATTATTTTATAACAACATTGTTTTTAATCAAACTAACAAATGAAAGTTGAAAAAAATAACGTCATTTCGTTGATATATAGCCTCACAATTCCAGATTCGGAAGGCCAAACTGACGTCGTGGAAGTAGTAACGGAAGAGGATCCTATGTATTTTATCCAGGGCATCAGCGGACTTCCCGAAGGTTTTGAAAATCAAATAGAAGGACTTTCAGCAGGAGATACTTTTGAGTTTGTCGTCGCTCCGGAAGAAGGATATGGAGAATATGACGAAGATGCTGTGGTGGACCTTCCAAAATCGGTTTTCCAGATGGAGGATGTGAACCAGGAAGAGTTGCTTCAAATCGGAAATATCATTCCTATGACCAATGAAGACGGTGAAAGAATGCACGGACAGGTGATAGAAATCAAAGATGATCTGGTGATTATGAATTTCAACCATCCGTTAGCAGGCAAGGAAATGCATTTTTCCGGCCAGATCATTTCCGTCCGCCCCGCCACCGCCGAAGAAATCAGCCACGGACATGTGCATGGGGCTGGTGGGGTGCATCATTATTAATTTTGACCGGGTCGCCGGGCGATGAGTGAATTTTGAATGAGTGAATGACTGAATGCAAATTTTATTCACTCATTCACTCATTGAATCATTCACTCATTTACCCTATACTGCTCCACCTCCACGCCAAAACGCTTAAGAAATTCCACCCCCTCTTCTACCGCGATTCCTTTGTAAGCGGCGTAGGAGTTTAGAAAAATTACCTTTTTGATTTTCATTGTGTAAATCACCCTGGCGCAGGCAATGCAAGGGGCCAATGTCACAAAAAGTGTTGCTCCCTCGATGTTGGAGCCATTTTTAACTGCAAATAGAATCGCGTTTTGCTCCGCGTGTAATGCCAGTGAGCAGCTTCCCTTTGAATCCCTCGGACATCCTACTCCCGGAAATTCTTCATCACAATTATGGGTTTTTGCAGGAGGACCATTGTAGCCTATCGAAATAATCCTGGTATCCTTTGTTAGCACCGCGCCGACCTGTGCTTTGATGCAATGTGAACGCATGGCAAGATTTTTTGCCAGATCCATATAAATGGCACCAAATTCAGGGCGCATATTCGTTGTAGGTAATGTCATTCGTGATATAATAGAAATTTTTACAAACTTAGATAAATGCCGTTGCATTAAACAACGGATTGCAGCGTATGGTTAGATGCTTTTTGCTCAGTTTGTTGCTCCTCTGCTTAATCTATCCCGCTTTTTCGCAGCAGGAAAGGATTGTGCTGAATCTTTATAAGGAGCCTGCCGGGCTGTTCAAAAATTACAAATTTTTTATCCAGGAAGTTGAAGATAAGCGAATTTTGCCAGGAGCAAATCTCGGGAAAGTAATCGCTTTTGGAAAAGAAATTCCAGTCACTTTACCCGGCCGGGCCGATAAAGAACTATTTGACTACTGGTCATTCTCCGCTCCGAAAAAAGACCTGAATGCGCTACCGATCTTCATTACCATTAAAGAATTATCATTAAATGAAAAACGGGTTGCTCCCAACAAAGTAACGGGCGACGTAAAACTCCACGTCCGTTTTCGCTGGTATCGCGACATGCAGCCAGTGGAATTGACCAATTATCAAACTTCCGCTACCTATACCCGCCCGGAGCGCGATTACGATTATCAAAAACTCGTCAAGCAGTTGCTGGATCAATCATTAACACATTTCCAAAAATGGATGACGTTGAATGCCGGAAAAAATCCAGCCCTGGCGCGTGGCCTACAATTGATTTTCACAGAAATAACTGATCCTAAGGAGGATACGGTTTTCTATTCACCAAAGAGGCCGCTGATCTGGGACGATTTCAAGGTGAGAAATGGCAAACCAGGAAGTAAATATGCAGCTGCTGTATTTACCAGTTTTGGCTATGAAGGAAAATCCTATCCAAAAGATGATCACCTGGTGCTGGAAATTGGTTTAAAGGTTTTTATGGTCAAAAGCATGTCCTGGGGCCGCCTTGAGTCACGCAATGCTGGTACTCTAAGACACGAGCAGATTCATTTTGACATTACCAGACTGGTGGTCGAAAAATTCAAGGATAGACTTCGGAAAGCCGAACTCACGATTGAAGATTACGACAGCGAAATCCAATACCAGTTCTTGGAAGCTTTCCGCGAAATGAACCAGGACCAGGAACGATACGATGGAGAAACGGGCCACGGACTTAATGCAGGTGCCCAAGCCGCCTGGGACAAAAAAGTAGCCGCCCAGATTGCGGCGGTTTACGAAGTCCAATAACTTCACAATTTGTCTTCCGCGGTGATGAATTTGATTTCGCCGGCCTCCTGGCTGATCAAGTAATTTTTTAGATAGAAATCATAAGCCTGTTTGTCCATGGGGAATCCGTTGTCGCAGGCAACATACACCACATTGTCGCGCTTGAAACTGTACACAGAATGCTTTGGAACATTGTGTACCACAATGCTGGGCGTCATGTAAATGTGAACGCTTTGTGAAACAGAAAAGCTCGCGAAAAGGAATGCGATCACAAATGAACATTTGAGATAAACATATTCCCTCCGTTCGTATGCTAACCAGCTCGCCAGCATCAAGAAATATAAAAGCAAAATCTCTATAAGCCCTAAATGCAGATTTTCAACAAGATAACCGGGCAGGCGACCGGGAATTGTTGCAGAAAGATCCGTAAGCCTTGCCGACCAATCCACTACCGAATTGATCAACCATTGCAGCCAGGTGATATTAAGCGTACTCACTGCCAGCATGATCATTGACGCGGGCAATAAGATATTTGTAAAAGCAATAACAAACGGATTAATAAGCCAGAAATAGCTTGGGAATTGATGAAAGTAATAAAGGCTTAAAGGAAATGTTGCTAGCTGGGCAGCAAAAGATAGCGCGGTAATTTGCCAGACGAATTTGCTGACCCTGTTCGAGGGAGACAAAATGCTGAGAATAGGCTTGTAAAAGAGAAAAATTCCGCTCATTGCAAGATAGGAAAGCTGGAAGCCTACATCATAAACCACGGAAGGATCTGATAGCAGTATCAGCAACGCTGAAAATGCCAGCGTGTTCATGGCATTATTCTTCTTGCCAAAAACTTCCGCCACCACAAAAATAATGCACATAATCGTCGCCCGCTGCACTGAGGGTGCGAGACCGGTTATGAGGGCGTAAAATCCAAGCAATAGAATTATCGTACATAAGTAAAACAGGTTTCCAAATCTGAACCGCTTCATCCAGCTTAGTACATGGCTTATGATCAAGAAAATAATGGCCACGTGCATACCCGATACCGACAGAATATGAACTGTGCCTGACGCCACGTAATGATTGATCTGCTCCGCACCCAGGTCATCCCGCCTACCGAGGAACATTGCTTTCACCAACCCATAAGACTGGTCATTTACAATCTGCCGACGAAACTCCTGATCAGCCCATTCAGAAATTTTCAAACTCCATAAGGTCAGATTGTAATTGCTGGGTTGAAGAGATACTGTCTGAAAATCACCTTTTCGAAGATAATCAACCCATAAAATCCCTTTATTTTTGAGATAGCGGCGATAATCGAACTGTTCCGGATTGGTTGCTTCCATTGGTAAGTCCAAATTGCCTTTTACAATGATCTGCTGTCCCGGCTTGGGAATATCCTGTATATCAGCATCAATGTTGATTAATGTTCGGGCAGTCACATTTTTCCATTTGCCACGCGCAAGTCGTGTTCTATTGATGTCCACTTCGACACGATATGTGCTTTTCCGCTTTTCCGGAAGATTGGAAACCGTAGCCTGGTAATGTGTATGATATTGCTGGTCAAATTGCTGGATTTCAGCATTGTTTCTTTCTTCAACTGCGATTTTACCATAAGTGCCGAGACAAACCAGAAGCGCCGAGAAGCAAAATCCAAAAAGCACTTTTTTTCGGATCAGATAGGCTAGAATGCAGGAAGCAAACAATAAAAAGGCAATGAGGATGATTGCCTCCGAAGAGATTGAAACCAAAGAAAGAAGCCAGTCACCTGCTATAATACCAGCGAGGTATAGCAGAGCGATACCGACAAACGGTGCGCGTGGAAACATACATTACCTTACAAGAAAACTCTTGGTTATCGTTTGACTAGCGCTCGAAACCTTATAGTAGTACAAGCCGCTTGGGAAATTTTTAACGTCGAGCATTGTGCGGTTAACAGCTTCATCCACAACCTTTTGGCCGCGCTGATTAAAGACTGTTACGGTAAAGACTTCAAAATTGGGCGTGAAAATATTTGTGAAAAGAGTCCCCTGAACGGGATTAGGATAAAGATCGACGATCACATTATCGCCGGTGATCCTGGAAAATTCAACCAGTTTAGCCCTTCGCGGACTCAATTCCAGTACGGCATGCATTCGCTCTTTCTGATCATTTGTAAAAACGCTCATGCAAGCGTCCGGAGAGTAATCCATGTAATTTTCAATCATATTTCTGCTTACAGTACCTCTGCATTCCGAGAAAACCGGCGTGCAGGAAACATCTGTCGTTTCATTTTTGGTATTTGCAGTCGGAGTATCATTGCAATAATCGGTTCCGCAAGTCCGGTCGCCCCAAATGTGGATTAGACCGAGCCAATGGCCTACCTCATGGGTCGTTGTCCTGCCCAGGTTGTAAATTTTGGTTGTAATTACCTCCGAATCCCTCCCGAAGTACCGGTAATCAATGATCACTCCATCGGTAAGCGCATCCAGCGCCTCGTCTTCGGAAGTAGCAAGTCCGCTGGTTTTCGTGTTGATTTCAGTCACCACCGGGAATTGGGAAGTTCCAAGATAACGGTCGGTAAGCCTGCAAACCCAGATATTAAGGTAACGATTGGTAAACCAAGCCGGTGAGATCCTAGCTAGCTCGTCAGCATCGGCGATCGGGCTGAACTGGGCGGTTTCATTGAAAGTACGGAGCACGGTAACCAGCTTAAATCTGATTCCGGTATCCACGCCAAGCGAATCCGTGTAAAAGCCTTTGTAGCCCGAGGTATTGCCATAATCCTCATTTAATACATCAATTTGGCTCTGAATTTGCTCCTCGGAGATATTGATGTTTCCGGCTCCGCCAATGGCCATATCTTCCTTACTATGAACGACATGTACAACCACAGGGATGGTGATAATGTCGTCAGCAGATGCTCTCAGACTTGTTCGGTTAAGGGCGATATGGTTCCGGATCAGTTCTTCGGCATTGATGCGTGCATTTAGCAATCTTGGATTTTTTGAAAGTCTAAGCGAGTCGCGCTGCGTTTCTGCGCAGCGAATCATCAGGTCATCCGGATTTTGCGACGCGGCTAACGTCGCAAAACCTGCGATCAACATCCATGTAAGCAGAAACTTATTGCTCAGATTTTTCATACGCTGCAAGAATGTCCCTAACCAAACGGTGCCTCACCACGTCGGATCCATCCAATTCAACAAAACTAATTCCTTTGATTCCTTTTAAGACATGCAATGAATCGATCAACCCTGACCTGAGGTTTTTCGGAAGGTCTATCTGCGATTTATCGCCCGTAATGATCGCCTTCGAACTTGGCCCCATCCTGGTCAGGAACATCTTCATTTGCATTGGGGTTGTATTTTGCGCTTCATCCAGCAGGATAAATGCATTATTTAGCGTCCGTCCACGCATGTATGCCAGTGGCGCGATCTCAATGACCCTGCTTTCCAGATATAATTTAAGTTTTTCCGGAGCGATCATATCATCCAATGCATCATATATAGGCCGCAGATATGGATCAATCTTTTCTTTCAAGTCACCAGGTAAAAATCCCAGGTTCTCCCCTGCTTCAACAGCCGGACGGGTAATGATAATTTTCCGTACTTCTTTATTTTTCAAAGCCCTGACGGCGATTGCCACCGCTGTATAGGTCTTTCCGGTACCAGCCGGCCCTACAGCAAATACGAGATCAAATTTCTCTGCCTGCTCCACCAACAGTTTCTGGTTCTTGGTTTTTGCTTTAACCACCAGGCCCTTGTTTCCGTAAACGATAACGTCATCATCATTTTCCCCATTGGCGACGGGCCCCTTTACCAAACCATTCAAATAGCCCTTTACATTGTCGTTGGTGATTTTCCCGTAACGCTGGTAATGTGCCAGGAGGGATTCCATAATGTCCGTGATACGGATGATTTCGGGGGCAGTACCCTGGATGCGGATCTCGTTACCGCGAGAAATGATTTTACTTTCGGGGAAAGCGGCGGCAACTTCTTTAATATTCGAATTGTGAATACCCAAAAAATCCACCATTGATACGTCTTCGAGCGTGATGATTTTTTCCAGCAAATGAATTAAAGTTTAGTGTTTCTATATTTCTTGTAAAATTTAGTAATAATAACCAACATTTATAAAAGATAGATTTAGATTTTTCAATAAGCGGGGTAAATCTATCAGTGGAAAATTAACATCTTCTGATCAACTGTTTCATTATCAGACGCACAGCAAAAAGTCCTCATTTTTGAAAATATTTATTGTTCCAAGATCGTCGCTCTTCCTTTTCCGAACGCCCTTCAATGCTTAACTTTGTCTTAATATGGAAAACGACAAGGCACCCAATTACTCCACAAAGACAGGAACAAAAACTGGTAACAATCAAAAGAGGCCATACGGTACTCGAACACCAGCTATCGAACAGACTTTCAGCAAGTTACCTCCTCAGGCGATTGATCTGGAAGAGGCTGTTCTGGGTGCTTTAATGATCGAAAAGGATGCTCTAACCGCAGTTGCAGATATCCTCCGGCCCGATACTTTTTACAAGGAAGCGCACGTCCGTATATACACTGCGATCATTACTCTTTTTGCGGATTCTGAACCGATCGACATGCTTACCGTCACCTCCAAATTGCGGAGCATGGGCGAGCTTGAACTGATTGGAGGCGCCTCTTATATTATGGAATTGACCAGTAAAGTCAATTCTGCCGCTAACATTGAATTCCACGCCCGGATCCTGTCCCAGGCGTTCATAAAGAGGGAGCTTATTAAGATTGCTTCGGAAATCCAGCGCGAGGCTTTTGAAGATACAACGGACGTTTTCAAGCTTCTTGATAAGACCGAACAAGCCATGTTCGAGATCTCCGAATCCAATATCAAGAAAAATTATGCGGATATGGGTTCCCTGATGCGTCAGGCATTGGCTGAACTTGATTTGAAAAAGAATAATAAAGATGGGCTTACCGGTGTGCCGTCCGGTTTCAGCGCGCTGGACAGATTAACTTCCGGCTGGCAAAAAACCGAATTAATGATCCTCGCCGCCCGCCCGGGTATGGGAAAAACCGCTTTTGTGGTTTCCTCACTCCGAAATGCGGCGGTTGATTTTAATATGCCGGTAGCTATTTTTTCACTTGAAATGTCGTCCGTGCAGCTTGTCAATCGATTAATTTCTGCTGAGGCCGAAATTGACAGCGAGAAAATCAGGAAAGGAAGCCTGGCACCGCACGAATGGGAGCAATTGCACCATCGGATTCACCGGCTGACCAATGCACCCATTTTTATCGATGACACCCCCGCCCTCTCCATTCTCGAATTACGCGCCAAAAGTCGTCGGTTAAAAGCCCAGCACGACATTCAGATGATTGTGATTGACTACCTTCAGTTAATGACAGGAGATACAGGCGGAAAAGGAGCGGGAAACAGGGAGCAGGAAATTGCGATGATTTCCAGGTCTCTCAAAAATCTCGCAAAAGAACTGGACATACCAGTGATTGCTCTGTCACAGCTTAGTCGTGCCGTAGAAACCCGCGGTGGTGAAAAACGTCCCCAGCTATCCGATTTAAGGGAATCTGGATCTATTGAGCAGGATGCAGATATGGTCATGTTCCTCTACCGTCCCGAGTATTATAACATTACCGAAGATGAAGCAGGGAATTCCACCGCAGGGATCGGAGAAGTAATCGTAGCCAAAAACCGTGCAGGTTCCTTGGATACCGTTCAATTGAGGTTTATTGGAAAATATACCAAGTTCACTGACCTGGATTCAGGTTTCAATACCGTTCCTTTTTCGGGCGACCGACCAATTCCTACCCCAAACAACCCCATTTCATCATTTGAAAGTCAGGGTAAGCCCAATCCGGCCAGCGGAACGCTCAGGAGCAGGGCTAATGATTTAAGTAATTTTGATTATAAGGGGCCTGACAGCGAGCCACCTTTTTAGACTTCGACTGCGCTCAGTCTGACAATGCCTTGTCAGACTGAGCGCAGTCGAAGTCACTTCCTTACCAGCAAAGCCACATTCTCAACATGATGTGTATTGGGAAACATATCTACCGGCTGAACTCTTGTAACTTCATATTGTTCAGACATTAACGCCAAATCCCGCGCCTGCGTGGCTGAGTTGCAACTCACGTAAACGACGCGGTTTGCACCCGCTTTCAAAATTGTTTCCACAACAGGAAGATCCATTCCGGCACGGGGTGGGTCGGTGATGATCACATCCGGTTTGCCGTGTGTTTTCAGAAAATTTTCATTCATAATGCTCCGCATATCGCCTGCAAAAAAGGAAGTATTGGTAATGCCGTTCAATTCTGAATTCCTGCGAGCGTCTTGGACAGCCGCCTCTACATATTCAATCCCAATCACCTTTCTCGCCCGGCGGGCTACAAAATTCGCGATAGTACCGGTTCCAGTGTATAAATCATACACATATTCATTGCCCGTCAAGCCTGCGTATTCCCGGGCTACATTGAAAAGCTGGTAAGCCTGCTCTGAATTGGTCTGGTAAAACGATTTCGGCCCGACCAGGAATGTCAGGTCTTCCATCGTTTCACGAATAAATGGTTCGCCCGCATAATGCACAACATCCTGGTCCTGGTAAGAATCATTGCCTTTTAAATTCACAATATAATTAAGCGACGTAATTTCCTCATGCGTTTGATGCAGATACTCCATTACCTCCGCAATGTGCTCGTCGTGTTGCTGACCGAATTGCACAATCACCATCACATCGCCCGTATTGGCCGTGCGGACAACCAGATTTCTTAAAACACCCACATTAAAGCGAACATCATAATGTGGTATCCCTTTCAAATCGCCAAAATGGTGCAATGAATTGCGAATGGTATTGGAAGGGTCGGATTGTAAATGGCAGTGGTCTACGGTGAAGATCTTGTCAAACCTTTTTGGAACGTGGAAGCCCAGCGCGTTCTTGGAAAACGCCTGGCCCGAATCCATTTGCTCTTTGGTTAGCCAGCGCCAGTTTGAAAAAGTAAATTCCAACTTATTGCGATAATATTTCGTCCTGGGAGCAGCCAGAATCTGGTTTATCTCAACATGCCTGATCTTTCCAATCCTTTCAAAATGATCAATAACCTGCTGCCTTTTGAATTTAAGCTGGTGCTCGTAAGCGATATGCTGCCACCGGCAACCACCGCAAACCGTATGATGAATACAATACGGATCCGTACGTAAAGGGGATAATGTGTGAATTTTCGTGACGACTGCTTCCTTTAATTTTTTCTTGGTTTTTACAACTTGCAGGTCGACGATGTCACCGGGGGCTACGTTCCCTTCCACGAAAATCACACCGTCTTCTGATTTAAAAATACACTTGCCTTCTGCGGCAAAATCGGTAATTTCAACGTACTCGTATATGTTATTGTTAGGCATATTTCTCATTTCATTTACTAATTCCAATATCCTATCGGATTAATTTTACAGCTCCATTTTCTCATGAAAAAACGGTTCATCTGCTTTATTTTGATGCTGTTTGCCATTACCCAGGCCCAAGCTACACACATTGTCGGCGGCCAGCTCTTCATCACCGAAAATCCAAATAGCGCTTATAACTACAACATCGGTCTTACCATGTACTTTGATGCATTAAATGGTAATCCCGGGGCCGAGGATCCGAGTGTTAACATATACGTGTTTCGAAAAAGGGACAACGCGGCGGTCGGCTGGCTTGAAGCCCCAAAAATAGAACGAAAATCGGTCACGTACGCAAATCCGCTTTGCGGAATATCCACGCTGCAAACTTATATGATTACTTACAGCGCCACGGTGAGGCTCGATGCGGCTAGCTTTGACGATGCCCAGGGCTACTATATGGTGTGGGACAGATGCTGCCGGAATGGAACGATTACCAACATCAAAGCGCCCGGTGATGCAGGTAGCCTATTTTATCTTGAATTTCCTCCATTGGTAAAAAACAATGTGAGCTTCAAAAACTCTTCGCCTGTTTTTCCGGCGATCAAAGGTGATTATGCCTGCGTGAACTCTCCGTTTTTTTTCGACTTTGGTGGCGACGATGCAGATGGAGACAGCCTGACCTACACCATTGTAACGCCCATGCAGGGATTTTCGGACAAAGCCAATCCAAGTATTCCGGGCCGGGGCTCTTCCAATTATCCACGCCTTGATTGGATCGATGGCATCAACGTCGCCAATGTTATCCCCGGTCCACAGCCGCTTCGGGTTAACGCTTCTACGGGAATGCTCTCGGTCACTCCGGGAAGCGTGGGGCTTTATGTTTTTGCAGTTCAGGTAGACGAATATCGAAATGGCGTTAAAATCGGCTCGGTTACGCGCGACTTTCAATTGAAGGTTGTAGACTGTCCTAAAATGGAAGCACCGAAATTGTTGTTCAAACCAAAGGGAAAAACAACATACTATGCTGAAAATGAAATTATTACAATCAAAAAAGGCGACCCTAATTGTTTTGAGGTTATTGTCACCGATCCTACCATTTTTCAGCTGATCAAAGTCAATGGAAAGGCAGTAAACAGTTCGAAAGATTATTTCACATTGTTGCCCGCTGAATTTCGTACCAGCATTGTAAATGATACCATGCGGTTTCAAATTTGTCTGGATGAATGTTTTGTGACGTATGACAACCGGCCAATCAAAATTGAATTGATCGCCGAAGATGAAAGCTGTCCGATTCCACTGACCGATACGCTAAATATTTTCATCCGACGGGAAAACAGCGGTAACAATGCACCAAAAGTTACAACATCTTTGCCGGGCGACTATGTACATGTGACCGCAGGTATGCCCGTAACATTCATCGTATATGGGAAAGACGCGGACAAGGATAACCTCATATTGTCCGGACGTGGGCGAGATTTCAATATGGGCGATATGGGCATGAATTTCGCTTCAGTAAATGGCGTTGAAGCCGTGCAGCAGAATTTCACCTGGACGCCTCCCTGCAATGCTAAAAAAGGCGATACCCTGGCTGTCGATTTCAAACTGGAAGATATGCGATGCGAAGGTAACCCGCTGCCTGTGTCCAAACCTGTGTTCTTTATCGTAGACCAATCCCCGAACAACCCGCCTACTGTTCACACTTCGCTGACTATTCCGGAAATAACCTATACCATTGGAAGTCCTCAAGGCATTTCCTTTGATGTTCTTGGCGCAGATCCGGACACCAATACGATTTCATTATCTGCGGCTGGGCGTGGCTTCGATATGGGAGATGTGGGAATGATCTTTGAAGGAAAATCGGGGATCAAAACCGTGACTTCCCCCTACTCCTGGAATCCTGAATGCGCGCTGTTAAACGGCGAAGCCGAACAGGCTTTCCTTGTTGATTTCATCACGATGGATAAGAGCTGCGCTTCTGCAAGCGACACCACAACGGTTAAGCTAATTGTCAAAGAAAATGGTGAACAACCTTTTCCTGAATTCCCCAACGTGATCACCCCCAATGCGGATGGTAAAAACGATTGCTTCGTATTTCAGGAATTACCGCAAGACCAATGCGATGATCGCTTCAAAGACATTACGATTTTTAATCGCTGGGGTAAACAAGTTTATTATTCAAAAATCCGCCCTAACGATTGGTGCCCTACCAATATTTCCGGAGGCTACTATTACTACCTGATCCAATATACCCGGCGGTCTTACAAAGGAGGTTTGACGGTGTTGAAATGAGTATTAGGTTTGTTAATAATACCAGACTTTCGATAAAATTAGATAGTATCAAAAGGTTTATGCTTTTAGTATTTTGAATACTTTCTACTTTAATTGAAAGTATTCCAAGAAATATTAATATGAAATGAAAGTGAAATATCGAAATAACTATTTGCATGATACTTTTAATTCGCTCTGTAAAAACAATAAGCTGTTTATGCAGACTATTATCAAAAGTTCGTAAATAATTTTCCGTAAAATACATTTAATATTTTTTGATTTGTTTAAATGTATAATAAGTAAGAGATTATCCGACATTTGTTACATACCATAAGTGTTACACTTTAAGTACTTGTGATAAGCGCTGAAAGCAAGTTTAGTTATATACTTTGAAAACTTTCTTTAAAAGAGCATCGTGTAAAAAGAATAGTACTTAATAAAAGGTTATTACATTTATTAAGTACTATTTTTTTAGTATAACACATTGATTTACAGTAAAATGAAAGATTTGAGTATTTGCCTAGCTGAGCATAACTGCTTATTCTTTCAACCTGTTTACGTTTCTCGCTAGCTCTATAAATCTCAGGTTAACATAATTGCTAGCCAGGAAACCGCGCGGTGAGTACCTTTTTACGATAATCAAATATTCCCTGCACTTCACCTTGCACAAATAAGGCGTCTACCCAATTGCCAAGAAAGCCAAATGGAATCTTATAATGCAGGATATCCTCCATGAATGTTCCGTTTTCAACAGCTGTAAACCGGTGTTGATGGTGCCAGAATGCATACGGTCCAAATCGCTGTTCATCCACAAAGTATTGTTTATCGACAACATGCGTAATTTCTGTACACCACTTCAACGGGATTCCCAGCACAGGCTTGACGATGTAACGAATGATTTGGCCCGCATACATTTTGTCAGCGCGACTTTTGGAAGTAACTACAAAATCCATATGTGGCGGTGTTATTTCTTTAAGGTTTGCCGGATCGGAGAAAAAGGTCCAGGCTTCATCCAAAGAAATGGGAAGCGTCTGGGTATAATATAATTCTTGCATGAATGAGTTTGTTTCTATCGTCTGTTAAATATTCGAGCCAGCGTCGTGACATTGTCCTGATTGGCACGATTTTCTCTGTTTTCCTGACAGACTAATTTTTAGAGCTGATGAACCGAAAACTGATTGCAACTACATCCATATCGATCTACGCAAGTCCACCTGATGTCTGGAAAGCATTAATCGATCCTGAAATCGTCAAACAATATATGCATGGAGCTATTGTCAGCTCTGATTGGCAAATAGGAAGTCCGATTACATTCAATGGAGAGTGGGATGGAAAAGCTTATGAAGACAAAGGCACAATCCTGGAAATAATTCCGGAAAGGGTCCTTGGATTTAGTTTTTGGAGCCCGCTTTTTGGTACCGATGATTTTGAGGATAATTATATGCACGTGACTTACCACATCTCCGAGTTTGATGACGAAACGACTCTCACCATTACGCAGGATAATTTGGAAACCGATGAAGATGTCGTGAAAGCGGAAGATAACTGGATGAAAGTCGGGAGAAATATTAAGAACATCCTGGAAGAAAAAGCCAAGCACGTTTTGTAAATATCAAATGTCGCCCTTTGGCCGGACGCTACGCTCAGGGTGGCATTTTTACAATTTCATACTCAGTGCAATTCGCTTTCTTGCCAAATCAACCTCGGTAACTCTTACCTGAACCTGTTGCTGAAGTTTGACCACCTCATTGAGATCTTTTACAAATTTGTCGGCGAGTTGAGAAACGTGAACCAGGCCATCCTGCTTTACACCGATATCCACGAATGCACCAAAGGCAGTAATGTTAGTTACTAATCCTGGTAGTATCATCCCCACCTTTAAATCCTCCGGCTTTCGCACCGAACTTTCAAACTCAAACTTTTTCATTTCTGTTCTTGGGTCCCGAGAGGGTTTTTCAAGTTCAGACAGAATGTCTTTTAATGTTGGAAGACCGACTACATCCGAAATGTACTTCTCGGGCCTGACTGCCTTTCGCAACTCCGCCTTTTGCATCAAATCCTTTACGGACGAACCTGCATCCTTGGCCATCCGCTCCACCAAGTCATAGCGTTCGGGATGTACTGCGCTGTTATCCAAAGGGTTAGATCCATTTTCAATCCTCAAAAAGCCGGCAGCCTGTTCAAAGGCTTTCGAACCGAGCCTGGGCACTTTTAACAATTGTTGACGTGTTTTAAAATTTCCGTTTTTAGTCCGAAAATCCACGATATTCTGCGCCAGAGCGGGTCCCAGGCCCGATACATAGCGCAATAAGTGCTTGCTCGCAGTGTTGAGATTTACGCCTACGGAATTTACACAGCTTTCCACGACTATATCCAAAGCATTTCGCAGTGAATTTTGGTCCACATCGTGCTGGTACTGACCAACTCCAATAGATTTTGGGTCAATTTTAACCAACTCGGCCAGCGGGTCCATCAACCTGCGACCAATAGAAACCGATCCCCGGACAGTAACATCTTTATCCGGAAATTCCTCGCGCGCCACATCCGAAGCTGAATAAATGGAAGCACCTTGTTCACTTACCATGAACAGCCCGATATCATTCGACTGCCCCGACCCTTCCAAAACCTTCTTCACAAAGTCTTCGGTTTCCCGTCCTGCAGTACCATTACCCACGCCAATTGCTTCGATTTTAAATTTTTTGATCAGTTCCGCCAGTTTAGTCTGCGCTTCATTGGCCCTATCGAAAGGATAAATCACCAGATCCGCCAAAAGATTTCCCTGGCTATCCAAAACCACTACTTTGCAACCCGTCCGGTAACCCGGATCAATGGCAAGGACATTTTTCTGTCCGAGCGGAGATGCCAGAAGAAGCTGACGCAAATTTTCCGTAAAGACCTGGATAGCAGCGATATCCGCTTTTTCCTTGGACAAATTACTGAATTCAGTTTCGATAGAGGGTTTTAATAATCGCTTGTAAGCGTCCCCAATGGCTTCTTCCATCTGATCCTTACAAGCCGTTGGGCCCTTCAAGAATAGCCTGTCCAATGATTCCAGCGCCTGGTCTTCATCGGGCGAAATATCGACGCTCAGAAAACCTTCCTCTTCCCCCCTTCTGATCGCCAAAAGTCGATGCGACGGAATACGGGAAAGTGGCTCAGAAAAATCGAAATAATCGCGGTATTTGCTTCCCTCTGCCTCTTTTTTCTTCTTAACCTTGGCCGTAATGATCGCTCCACGCTGGAAAGTGTTCCTGATCCGCGTCCTAGCCTCCTGATTTTCGTTGATCCACTCCGCAATGATGTCACGCGCTCCTTGCAGCGCATCACTCACCGACACTACCTGATCCGTCAGGTACGACGCCGCCCTACCTTCCGGATCGGTCTCTATACCCGTGAAAATCAGCTGTGCAAGAGGTTCCAAGCCCTTTTCGACGGCAATGCTGGCGCGGGTTTTTCTTTTTTGTTTGTAAGGCAGATAAAGGTCTTCCAACTCCGTGAGTGAAAAGACACCTTCAATTTTTCTCTTCAAATCAGGCGTCATTTTGCCCTGATCCTCAATGCTTTTCAAAATCGCCTCTCTCCGCTTCTCTACTTCCTGCTGTCTATTCCAGGATTCCTTTATAGCCCCGATCTGCACTTCATCCAACCCGCCCGTTGCCTCTTTTCGGTAGCGGGAGATAAACGGAAGCGTTGCACCTTCCTCGAATAATTGAATCGTGTTCCGGACTTGCTTCTCGGAAATGCTGGTTTGCTGCGCAATGAAGTTGTAATTCATAAAGGGTAGCGGCTATTAATGCCAACAAATAAAACGGGTTTTTGTAGCTTTAAAAACTAAATTCCGTTCAACCTTCGAATCTAAATCCCGGACCTGACATGAAACAAGTATCCGAACACGTTTACCAAATTTCGTTGGGTGAAGTAAATGCCTTTGTCATTGAAGATAATGGCCTGACATTGGTTGATACCGGCAGTAAAAATAGTAAGGACAAAATTTTTTCGGCCATCAAGAGGGCTGGGAAAAATCCCGACGACATCAATAAGATCATCCTGACAAATGCCCATCCTGATCACAGCGGCAGTGCCGCCGATATTAAAGGAACATTGGGAATACCCATTTATGCACATTCCGAGGATGCTGCATTGGTTGAAAAAGGAATTGGCGGCAGGTTACCGCACCATCCGTCGCCAGGAATTATCAACTGGATCATATACAACGCATTGATAAAACGCAGTCCCAATGAAACGGAGCCATGTACCATTGCTTACCGCATTTCGGATAACGACATACTGCCAATCGCTGGAGGTATTCAGGTCATTCACACGCCCGGACATTCCAAAGGGCATGTTGCGCTTCTTGTAAAAAGCGACAGCGTTCTGATTGCGGGCGATATTTGCGCTAATTTGATTGGACTTGATTACTGTACTATTTACGAAGACCGTCAGCTAGGGATAAAAAGTGTTTTAAAAGCGGCTGATTTTGAGTTTGATATCGCGGTGTTCGGGCATGGAAGTCCACTGAAAGGTTCTGCCAATGCAAAGTTGAAACAGAAATTTGCCAACTTATGACAATCATTCCCCAACAATTCCTCCCTAATTTCAATGTTCTCAAAACAGAATGTTTCGCATTGTTCCTCGATACCCGACCGAACGGAACCGGCAAAAACATATAGCCCAATATGCAAAGATTTTAGAATACAAATGGAGGAAAGGATATCAAGGCAATTCGAGAAAGGTAAAATGACTGGCGTCATCTGGCAATGCGACGGAATCCGCATTGGACACAGCATTTCTACATTCACTGAGCTGACCAGTTTCGCCTCAAAAAGTGCCAGTTCCGACGTTGTCCGCATGCATTTTGGTGTAAAAGGTGATTACATGTTTTCTTACAAACAGCTTAACACGACTTTCGACCTGGTTGGTGGACACCATAACATCATGTATTCCAAAGAGTTTGATATGGTGGTTTACAACAAAACCCTGGAATTGGAAACTTTTGGCGTGCAATTTCCTAAGGACATTTTTATACAATTCACCCAGAACGCCAGCGAGGGTTTGAAACGTTTTTCAGATCAGATCATCGCAGGAAAAAGCGCCATTCTTTCAAATAACTGGGGCGCGATAGATTCAAACATCCAGCAAGTTCTCAACCAGATTATTCATTGTAAGTACTCCGATCAGCTGAAAAAGCTGTTTTTATTGTCAAAAAGCATTGAATTGCTGGTCTTATGCGCTGATGGCTGCGGGTATTCGGAAAATAAAACAGAGCTTTTTATAAAAAGCAAAGCAGATAAAGAGAAGATCATTGCCGTGAGGGACCTGATCAACGAGCGGGTGCATTGTCCGCCTAACCTGTCCGAAATATCCCGTTATGTGGGTTTAAACGAGTACAAACTGAAAAAGGGGTTTAAGGAAACATTCAATAACACCGTTTTCGGATACCTGACGGACCAAAGGCTTACCCTAGCGCGTCAGTACCTGCTTGATAGCCAACAAACTGCCGCAGAAATTGCATTACAGCTGGGTTATGCAACGCCTCAGCACTTTAATAATGCATTTAAGAAAAAGTTTGGGATTACACCCTATTCGGTTAGAAATAATCCGTAATACGCAACCTTGACCCGGATGGAACAGGCTAAGTTTACATCATCATTCTAACATCAAACGCTACAAACCTATGGCAGAGCCACTTATTATCAGAAACAGTATTACAATCGCCGCCCCGGTTGAAAAAGTATGGGACGCACTAGTCAATCCCGAGCAGACCAAGCAATATATGTTCGGTTGTGAAACTGTATCCGATTGGAAACCAGGAAGCGAATTGCTTTGGAAAGGTGAATATGAGGGAAAAGAAATGGTCTTTGTGAAAGGTGAAATCATTGAAATAGATCCCCCTAAATCACTGATATACACAACCATAGATCCAAATTCTGATATCGACGATACTTCCGAAAACTACCTCAAAGTCACGTATGAACTTATTCCCGATGGAGAAAGCACAGTTTTTAATGTTTCGCAGGGAGATTACAGTACTGTGGCAAACGGAGAAAATAGATATCAGGATTCTTATAACAACGGCGAAGGCTGGAATCCCATTTTGGTTGAGATCAAAAAATTGGTAGAATCAAACTAGCAAGTGTTTCAGGGATTTTCCGCCTCTATTTCCCCCACTTCCCTCTCATCAATGTCCTCAGCCGGGATGTCGTCATCCATATTTGTACCCGTACTCACCTCTGGCGCGTCCGTTCCTGGGACAATTGGTGTCGGGTTCATGGGTGCTTGCTGGCCCGGCTCGGGATAACTTGGTGAAGGAGGCTGGGTGCCAGGCATTTCGGCAACCAAAATTGCGGATAAGTCTATGATTTTGAATTCCATGTGATGAAAAGTTAATTCAACTCATTAGAATAAAAATCGTACCGAATATGGATTCGACCAGATATTATTTCTTCCTTTCGAGCAAAGCCATGTAAAATCCATCGAAACCCACTTCTGAAACGGAAGTGCGGTACTCGGAAATAAACTTCCAGTCCTTGCGTCGCGATTTCATAAACTTCTTCACTTGTTCTTCGGATTCAGAAGGCAGGATACTACACGTAGCATATACCATTTTGCCCCCTTTTTTCACCATGCCCGAATAAGTGCTCAGGATGTTCCATTGCACATTGCGGATATTGGTAAGAAAGTCGGGTTTCAATTTCCACTTGGTATCGGGATTTCTCTTCAAAACACCTAAACCAGAACATGGGACGTCCAATAATAGCCGGTCCGCAGTTTCGGAAAGGGTTGTAATGATTTCCTCGGACTCGATATGCATCGTTTCAAGATTGGTAACACCATTTCGCAAGGCTCTTTTCTTCAATTCACCCAGTTTCGGGTCATCAATGTCCATTGAGAGTACCGACCCGGAATTTTGAAGTAGTGCAGCTATATGCAGACTTTTACCACCTGCGCCCGCACAGGCATCTATTATGCTCATACCAGGATTGATATCCAGGTAAGGCGCGATCATTTGTGATCCTGCATCCTGAATTTCAAAGAATCCCTGCTTAAATGCATCATTATTATGCATGTTCTGACGCTTTTTCAGTATCAAGGCGTTGGAGTTCTGAGCTACCTCCATCAGATTTTCAGCCCCCAAAATGCCTTTCACTTCGTCTGCACTACTTTTCAGTGTGTTAACCCTCAGTACGATAGGTGCTGGCCTATTCAATGCAACCAACTGCTCCGACCATTGACTTCCTAATTCGCTTTCGCCGAGATCGTCCAGCCAATCCGGAAGAGACTGCGCAATTTTTCTGATTAGCAGTCCCTCCTGATATCGTTCCTCGACGCTGTCTGCATTGATTCCTTCAAATTCAGGCCACTCGGGAAGTATTTCGAAGTTTTCACCGTGAATATGATGCGTTTTAATGATCATCCACACACCTGCAATTCTCCACAAATCTTCGCTATAAGAAGCTTTTTCTACCTCAGCAGCATATTTTACCAGCCGCCACCACCGCACGATCTCGTAGGTGTTTTCTGCTATGAAAGCCCGGTCGCGCGCGCCCCACTTCTTATTGGATTTCAATAGCTGTTCAACAATACGGTCCGCCTGGCGGTGTTTGACAAAAATTTCCTGAAGCGCCTCCACGATGGCAGCGACAAGCCCTTTATACAATTTCAATGCTATATTTTTTTCTAATGAAATTTCTGAGGCAAATCTATCTCAAAAGTAGCACCATTTCCCAATGTGGAACTAACTACCATTTTGCCATCCAGATTTCCAACAAGATGCTTCACCAGGGCCAAGCCAAAACCATAACCCTGCTCACCGTCGGTTCCATCTGTGGATGAGGCAGTTCCGGCTGAAATAGCACGAATGTTCTCTTTACTCATTCCCACTCCGCTGTCTGAAACGACAATCCGAAGGTTTGGCCCGCCCGCATCGAGCATGAGGCTCAGATCTACATGAACCCTACCGGAGTCAGGGGTAAATTTCATTGCATTAGAGATCAGGTTACCTGTGATCTGCAAAAGCTTATTCTTCGAAAATGAGATCATTTCGGTCGGCGTACTGATCCTTACCTGGAAGTCAATTCCCTTATGTCTAGCCTGCGGACTATAAAGCTTATCTAATTTGTTCTTAAAAACGCTGAGATTAAAGCCCGAACTTTCTGTTAAAGCCACTGCTGTTGAACCGGAAGACTCTTTTTTATGCGAGCTTAAAATTTCGTCCGCGAGATCCAGGATCGAATTTCCGCTTTTATAGATTAGATTAATAAATTCCAGGACTTCATCCATCTGATTCGTCTCGCCCTGGTCACGTATAATTTGTGCAAGACCGATAATGCCGCCCAGAGGCCCTCTGATATCATGCGCCACCTTCTTTTGCGTCTGCTTGGCCTCAATTAGCTTGGCTTTCAGGCTTTCCATAACCCTTTGCGTTTTTAGCCGGCTGACAATTTCGTCTGCAATAATCTTCATCAGTTCAATCTTTTCAGGATCGAGCGTAATGTGTTCATTATCAAGAACGCAAAGTGCACCAATATTCAAGCCGTTTCCGGCACGGAGCGGAATTCCATAATAGTATCGGGCATTTGGCTCACCGGTAACGTAAAATTTATCTTTAAACCGGTCGTCCGAACTCAGGTCAGCAACTTCAAAATGGTCGGTTTCCATGATCGTGTATTGGCATACCGAATCCTCGCGCAACATTTGATCCAGATCTAAGCCATAGTTCGATATAGTCCATTGGGTGAGAGAATCGATCAGGTTAACAAGCGAAATCCGTGTTCCGGTGACCTTTGCAGCAAGTTTCGCAAGGTCTTTAAAAGTTTCCTGATGGTCGGAGTAATCGATATCATATTCGGAGAGGCTTAGAAGCCTTTCCATTTCATTAGCAGGTACTGTTGGCACTAGACTGGTCACAAATAGAGTGGTTGATAGATAGATTTTGAACGCAAATAAATTTAAACTAACAATTAATTCTATACAAAACCTTAAACTTAGTTAAATAGTTTTTCTAGTAACGCCATCGAAATTAAAATCTTGAAATAATTCTGTTTCCTTATCCGATATCATTTGTATATTGTATTAGCATAACTTAAACACATTTAGCACTTATTGAAGCGTCAATAAAATCATAAATAATCCTAACGATGTAAAATTTCGATTCTAACATTGTTATTTATAATAACATCGTAATAAGTACTGATTTGAGCGCCGAGATTAGCCTTTTAATCTAAATCAGCCTTATAATAACATTTTTACAATTAAATTCAAATTTGAACATTTTCGAGAATCAAAATTTAGTCGGTATCACGGACACCATTAAAATCAGGATGTACAAAATTATTTTTACAATATTTTTTACCTTTTGCTACTCATTATTGGCAGCGCAAATTTCCTCATCAGATGCCATTCTTGGCGAGTGGATGAATGAAGAAAAGGATACCAAAATAGAAATCTATAAAGTTGGCACCGAATATTTCGGAAAGTTACTTTGGTCAGAAGATATGCTTGAAGCCGACGGGATTACCTCTAAAAAAGACACGCAGAACACGAATGAGAAGCTACGCGGCCGTAACCTGTATAATGTCAATATACTTCACGATTTCGTCTATACAGAAACTGCCTGGGACAATGGAAAAATGTATGATCCTAAAAGCGGTAAAACCTACAACTGCATCCTGAAATTGCGTGAAAAGCTACTGGAAATACGAAGTTATGTTGGTATTCCGCTATTTGGCCGGTCTACCTATTGGCAACGTTCCCCAAAGGATCCTCTATAAATCGGTTACTATCCTGAAAGAAAGCACATTTCCCGACTGAGAAGGAATACAAAGTGCAAGTGGGTTGTTATCCTTCAAACAGGTTTTCAATTCAATGAATCATATCAAATTAGGCGTACTGGACCAATCCATTGTAAGACAGGGATCAACAGTTCAGGAGGCCATTCAGGAGACAATCGAAACTGCCAAACTGGCTGAAGAACTGGGTTATAGCAGGTTTTGGGTATCAGAACATCACAATTCCACATTTATAGCAGGCTCAACGCCGGAAGTACTGATGGTGAAGCTGGCCGATTCGACCAGTCATATCCGGATTGGCTCCGGGGGCATTATGCTTCCCAACCACAGCGCATTAAAAGTCGCGGAGAATTTCAGAATGTTGGAAACATTGTTTCCAGGGCGAATAGACCTCGGAATGGGCCGGGCTCCCGGCACTGACAGGATCACATCGTCATTGTTAAACCCGTCAAACGATTTTAGCGAAACAAGCTATTTGCGTCAGCTGGAACATTTACAGCACTTTTTTAGAGATACTGCTGGAACCGAGCGCGGCTTTATATATGCAACACCTCAGTCGCCGACTATCCCCGAGCAGTGGATTTTAAGTTCGAGTGGAGGAAGCAGCAACATCGCTGCCCGATTTGGAATGGGATTAGCAGTCGCGAAATTCATCAATGGATTTGTCAGACCCGATGTTGTGGAAACATATCGCAGGAATTTCAGGCCTTCGGATCAGAATGAACATCCGCATGCGATCCTTTCGGTGTTTGTGTTATGTGGAGAAACCGAGGAAAAAGCGGCTGAGATGCGTAAAATGATGGATTACATTCTGGTTGAATTTGAAAAAGGGAAATTTGGTCCATTCCCCGACGCGCAAACCGTCAAGAATTATCGCTTTACGGTTGGTGAGCTGGAACGCATTCGGTATAACAGCGGTCGTATTATCTCTGGTACGCAAGACTCTGTAAAAGAACAACTTACTGATCTTGCTAACGCATTCGAACTAGATGAAATCATCATTTCGACCATGGCAGACTCTGCTGAAAACAGGGTCAGGTCATTTCAATTGATTTCCGAAGCATTTAATTTGAGAGAACCGGTTCTTTAAGATTATTTTTGCGCAGGACATTTTACCCGCCAAAAATGAATCGTTTCGACCGTATTACCGCCATCCTGATCCAATTGCAATCCCGCAAAATTGTGAAGGCGCAAGATCTGGCAGAACGGTTTGAAATCAGTTTGAGAACAGTATATCGGGACATCAGTTCCCTGGCAGAAGCTGGTGTACCAATTATTGGGGAGGCAGGCGTAGGTTATTCGATCATGGATGGCTATCGTCTGCCTCCTGTTATGTTTACCAAAGAAGAGGCGCGAACATTTATTACGGCAGAAAAACTGATGGAAAAATTCACGGATCTTTCCACGCAGTCGCAGTATCAGTCCGCCATGTTTAAGATAAAGGCGGTTTTGCGGAGTACTGAAAAGTCAATGGTGGAAAATCTTGAAAGCCACATTGAGATCCGTCATAATAATAATCTTTTCCATAAATCCAACAGCAATACCCTGGACGTTTTGCTCAAAAGCATCTCGGAAAAAAAGATCACGAAGATCAATTATGCTGCCGTGAGTGCGCACGATCCGATGGAGAGGATTATTGAACCCGTCGGCGTTTACCATGAAAATAATTATTGGTATACCATCGCTTTTTGCCATTTAAGGAACGATTACCGCAATTTCCGCTCCGACCGAATCCTTCATTGCGAAATGACCGAGCAACCTTTCAAGCAAAAACATGCCCCGCTTAAAGATTTCATGCATGACACCTGGGAGGCGGAAAATATGCGCCTGATCCGCATCAAACTCGAAAAAAGGGTCGCAAGATATATCCGCGAACAGAGGAATTTTTATGGTTTCGTTTCCGAAGTTACCAAGGGCGATTATATTGAAATGTCCTTCCTAAGCCCATCGCTGGAAGGTTTCGCTCGATGGTTTCTGATGATTGCCCCCAACTCCTTCATCCTGGAACCTGAATCCCTGAAATTGACCGTTAAAAACTTGTTAGGCCAGATTGCGGAAAATTTGCAGTAATCGTGGCGCCGGAGGTTTTGATGGAAGCATTGGCAAAACTTTGATGTGCTTATAACGCAACCTGAAACGCCACCACGAATTACCAAAAATTAGGCCTGCATCGTAAATTGCAGGTATGAAAAAGATCAACATTCTTGGAATATCCGGCAGCCTGCGTGCTGACTCCACCAATACCATCATTTTAGCATCTATCGGCGAACTGTTTCCGGAACATGTATCATTTAAGATTTTTCAGGGCCTGGACAAAATCCCACATTTCAGTCCGGGCCTTGATGATACTGAGGGTGTGAAGAAATTCAAAGACGCGATCCAGCATGCGGCAGCAGTCATTATCTGCACACCAGAATATGCATATGGCGTACCCGGAACATTGAAAAATGCATTGGATTGGACCGTTGGTACCGGCGACCTGAATCAAAAACCGGTTGCTGCGATCAGTGCTTCCCCGCTAAATTTGGGTGGTGATAAAGCCCTCGCCTCCCTCCTGCTCACCCTGACTGCATTGGGAACCAACCGAAACGAATCCTCCGCGCTTTCCATCGCCAATGTGAAGCGCAAAATAGAATCGGGTAAGGTAACAGATCCAGAAACGATCGCTGCATTGCAGGCACAATGTGATAACCTGTTGAAACTCATTGCAGAATCAGCAGCTGACTTCTAAAAAAATTCTATTTATTATTCGGCAAGCAAAAGACTACCGTAGTGATATACCGTGTATTTATAATTTGATACATTTGGGCTTTATCCACCTATAAACGTTCTTAAAAATGAGATTTGAAACCTTACAACTCCACGCGGGACAAGAGCCCGATCCAGTCACGAATTCACGTGCCGTACCCATTTATCAAACCACCTCTTATGTTTTCAATAATGCCGAGCACGCGGCCAATTTGTTTGCATTGAAAGAATTCGGAAACATTTACACAAGGGTCATGAATCCGACGAATGATGTTTTCGAAAAAAGAATTGCTGCTTTGGAAGGCGGTGTGGCTGCATTGGCCACTGCATCAGGGCATTCTGCGCAGTTTTTGGCAATTAATAACATTACTACGGTTGGGGATAACTTTATAACCACCTCGTTCCTGTACGGAGGTTCCTTCAACCAGTTTAAAAATTCCTTCAAAAACATCGGCGTCGAAGCTCGCTTTGCGGATGGCGACGATGTGAGCAGTTTTGAAAAGCTGATTGATGACAAAACAAAGGCTATATATCTTGAAACGATCGGTAACCCAAGCTACAGCGTGCCCGATTTTGAAGCATTCTCCGCTTTGGCCACAAAGTACGACCTTCCATTGATCGTTGATAATACATTTGGGGCAGCAGGAGCCATTTTTGCGCCCATTAAACACGGTGCGCACGTTGTTGTGCAATCAGCCACCAAATGGATCGGCGGACACGGCACTTCCATTGGCGGTGTCATCGTGGATGCAGGAACTTACAACTGGGGAAATGGCAAATTTGCGCAATTCACGGATCCGGCTCCCAGCTATCATGGATTGGTTTACAATGATGTATTTGGCATCGGCGGACCGTTCGGGAACATTCAGTTTATCATCCGCGCCCGCGTAGAAGGATTAAGAGATTGGGGACCTTGCCTATCTCCATTCAATTCGTTTTTGTTTTTGCAAGGAATAGAAACCCTTACGCTCCGTGTTGAACGTATTGCCGAAAATGCATTAAAACTGGCGCAATGGCTTGAAAATCATCCAGGTGTAGAAAGTGTAAACTACATTGGTTTAGAAGGTAATCAATATCACCAATTGGCTAAAAAGTACCTTTCAAGAGGATTTGGTGGTGTTTTATCATTTACATTAAAAGGCGATAAATCAACCGCGGAAAAGTTTGTGGACAACCTGAAGCTGATCAGTAACCTGGCTAATGTTGGCGATGCAAAGACATTAATCATTCATCCCGCATCCACCACCCACTCACAGCTTTCCGAAACCGAGCAAATCTCAGCCGGCGTTCATCCCACACAACTGCGGATTTCCGTTGGTATAGAGCACATTGATGACATCATCGCTGATATTGAAGGATCGATGGGTTTGTTGTAGCATTGTTGTTCGGGTTGTTCGGGCGGTTAGAAATTGTTCGGAGTTGTCAGGCGTGGTCAGAAATTGTTTCGGGGTTGTCCGATCTTATAATGAATGACAACACCTGACAAAAAATGACCATCCCGAACAACCCTGACAATACCGAACTACTAAGAACCAAATCCCCCCTCACTTCTCGATTCCCTCTAACGCAAACATGAAGGCATACCGCAGGGCGACTTCTTTGAGATAATCAAACCGTCCTGATGAACCGCCGTGGCCGGCGTCCATGTTGGTTTGAAGTAACAGCACATTTTTGTCTGTTTTATGCGTCCTGAGCCTTGCTACCCATTTGGCTGGCTCGAAATACTGGACCTGACTGTCGTGCAGGCCAGTGGTAACAAGCATATTGCCGTAATCCTTTTTCTCTACGTTGTCGTAAGGTGAATAAGATTTCAGGTACATGTACGAATCTTTGTTTTTTGGATTACCCCATTCGTCAAACTCATTGGTAGTCAATGGTATACTCTCGTCAAGCATTGTCGTTACCACATCCACAAAAGGTACATCCGCAACGATTCCACGCCACAGGTCGGGCCGGAGATTGGAGATAGCGCCCATTAATAAGCCCCCTGCACTGCCGCCCTCGGCGAACAAATGGGCCGATGATGTATATTTTTCTTTAATCAAAAACTCTGCGCAATCGATAAAATCGAAAAACGTGTTTTTCTTTTTAAACATCTTTCCATCCTCGTACCACTGACGGCCCATTTCCTGTCCGCCACGAATGTGCGCGATGGCGAAAATAAACCCGCGGTCCAGCAAACTTAACCTTGCGCTGCTGAAACCGGCATCCATACTGTAACCGTAAGAACCATACGCATACAGCAACATCGGCGTTTCAGCACTTTTAACAGTTCCTTTTTTATAAACCAGCGAAATCGGCACCTTAACCCCATCCCTGGACGTAGCATACAACCGTTCGGTGACATATTGCTCCGAATCATAACCGCCAAGCACTTCCTGTCTCTTTTTGAGGTCCTTTTTCTTCAATTCCATGTCATAATCGTAAACCGAATTTGGCGTGGTCAGCGAAGTGTATGCATATCTTAACGTTTTGCTGTCATATTCAGGATTCGCTGATGGATAGGCCGCATAAGCAGGTTCACCGAAGTCTACATAATGTTCCGCTTTTGTGTTGACATTTCTGATCCTGAGTTGCAGGAGCCCGTTTTTACGCTCGGTAACCACCAAAAAATCCCTGAAAACATCAATATCTTCAACCAGGACATCTTTTCGCGCCGGGATTACGTCTTTCCAATTATCGACACCGGTACTGCCGACCGGCGTTTCCATCAGTTTAAAATTCAGCGCATCCTTATTGGTTACGATCAGGAATTTGTCGCCCTGATGGTCGATGTCGTACTTGACATCCTTTATTCTTGGCTGAAAAACCCTGAATTCTCCATCCGGTTTATCGGCATCCAGTATACGATGCTCGGAAGACATGGTAGCGGACGAAGAAATGACAATGTATTTATCAGATTTCGTCTTCCCTACCCCGATGTAATTGCTTTTATCCGTCTCGGCGTACACCACCACATCGCTTTTGGCATCGGTACCCAATATGTGCCGCTTTATTTTTTCGCTTAAAAGCGTTTTTCGGTTCGTCAAAGGGTAAAACAAGGTTTTGCTGTCATTACCCCACTCATAACCAGGATCGGTCGGAAAAATGGCGTCTTTGAAATTCTCGCCCGTTTCCAGGTTCTTGATGTACATGGTATACTCCCGTCTCGAAACAGTGTCCACGCCGTACACTAGCAATTTGTTGTCGGGGCTTACATTGAACCCATTTGCGCTATAATACGAATGTCCTTCCGCCAGTTTGTCCACATCCAGCAATATTTCCTCAGCTGCATCCAATGTGCCCTTTTTCCGACAATACTTATAATATTGTTTCCCCTCCTCACTCCTGGTGTAGTACCAATACCCATTTGAAAAAACTGGAACCGATTCGTCTTTTTCTTTAATCCGCCCTTTCATTTCGGAGAAGAGGTCCGCCTGAAACTTCTTGGTAGCCGCCATCATCGTATCTGTATAAGCATTCTCTGCTTTCAGATAATCGACAACTTTCGTGCTATCAGGCCCTTTGCTAAAAAAATCGGCCATCCAGTAATACTCATCATTACGCTTATCGCCATGCATTCCGGTCTCATGGTCTTGCTTTTCAGCCACAGGAGGCGTCGCTTCCGGCCATTGATATGCTTCTTTCACTTCTTTATTTTGATTACAAGAAAAAACTAAAACAGCTAAAACCAGTAAAATAATTCTCATAACGCATAGATTAATTAAATGGTTAATAAGTAAAGATCTTTTTATAATTATCGATACTGTTAAAATAAATTGAAAGCATCAAACTATTAATAATACTGAAAAATACAATATGAAATAAAAGTATAAAATGTAAATAAAGTATAAAAAGACCCAAACTGTCAATAAACTCACTACTTTCATTATGACCAGCAAGCCCTCCCCTTTCTCCCTTTCCTCCCTCCTCCCTGACCCTTCCCCTTTTCCCCCAAAAAGCAATCTACAAAAATCCCTCCGCAATCCCTTTCAGTCGTTTACAAACGTTATATTTGGAATTCGATAATCACTTACCTCATGGATAAACCCGTTCACAAACTATTTCTTCTTGACGCAATGGCGTTGATATATCGTGCGCATTTTGCGTTTATCAAAGCTCCCCGCATTACTTCAAGAGGCTTAAATACAAGTGCCGTTTTCGGATTTACAAATACACTTCTCGAAGTTTTACAAAAAGAAAAGCCCACACACCTCGGTGTCGCCTTTGACACTGCTGCTCCTACGTTCCGGCACGTACAATATGAAGCGTATAAAGCCCAGCGGCAGGAACAGCCTGAGGACATCTCGGTTGCTATCCCATTGGTGAAACGTTTGCTGAAGGCGATGTGCATTCCGGTATTGGAGCTGGATGGTTACGAAGCGGACGATATCATTGGTACCGTTGCCAAAGAAGCATCCCGGGAAGGGTTTGAGGTGTTTATGATGACACCTGACAAAGATTATGGACAGCTGGTGGAGCAACATGTGTATATGTACAAGCCCGCTTTTTTAGGAAATGGAGCAGAGAAACTGGGGATAACCGAGATATTGGCGAAGTGGCAGATCAAACGGATCGACCAGGTGATTGATATGCTGGGATTGATGGGCGATGCGGTTGATAACATTCCGGGTATACCGGGCGTAGGTGAAAAAACCGCCCAAAAGCTGATTCAACAGTACGATACCATCGAAAACCTGATCACGCACGCGGACGAAATCAAAGGAAAACTGGGCGAAAAAATCCGTGAAAATTTTGATAAAGCAATCCTGAGCAAGCAGCTTGCGACAATCGATTGCCAGGTACCGGTTCCATTCGACGCAGAAGACCTCACGATGTGCGGCCCCAATGTGGATCTGGTCGTTGAGCTTTTTGATGAATTGGAATTCAAAACTTTGAAACAGCGGGTACTTGGCATCAGTCAGACTGGACAGCTCGCTCCCACAGCAAGACCGGCCACACCCGCCAAAGAGAAAAAAGGCCAGCTGGACCTTTTTGGCAACCCAACAGAAGAGCTTGGAAAACAACCGGCGATCATCAGCGAAGGTATTGCGGACGATGACGCGCCGGAACAGGCCTATGAAGACCTGAAAATACCAACTACTAAACGGACGATTGATAATACTTTCCATCGCTACCATACCGTCGATACGCCGGAGCTGATGAAAGGCCTGGCCTATTATCTGAATCTGCAGGACGCATTTTGCTTTGACACGGAAACCACTTCGCTCGATACCATTGAAGCGGAATTGGTGGGACTTTCATTTTCTTATCTGGCGGGGGAAGCATTTTACATTCCAGTACCTGACGACCGGGAGAAAGCGCTCGAAATCCTGGAAAATTTCAGGGAAGTCTTTGAGAATGAAAACATTGAAAAGATTGGTCAGAACATTAAGTATGACTTATTAGTACTCAAATCGTATGGTTTAGAAGTTCGCGGGAAAATGAGTGATACCATGCTGGCACATTACCTGCTGGAACCTGATAAACGGCACGGTATGGACATTCTAGCCTCCTCGTATCTAAACTACGAGCCAGTTTCTATTACTTCGTTAATTGGGAAAAAAGGGGTTAAACAAGGTACCATGCGCGACGTATCCATTCCGGAAATCACGCAATATGCAGGCGAGGATGCTGACATTACGTTGCAACTCAATACCATTTTTTCAAAAGAACTTCCAAAGGTCAATGCTTCCAAGCTTTTTCACGGTGTGGAGATGCCATTGCTGAAAGTATTGGCAGCCATGGAAAACACCGGTGTGCGATTGGACATTGGCACATTGCATGAAATGTCAGGCGTCCTGGAATCGGATTTACGGATCACCGAGTCGGAGATTTATGCGATTGCAGGTCAATCGTTCAATATCAGCTCGCCGAAGCAGTTGGGTGAGGTGCTTTTTGACAAAATGAAACTCATTGAGAAGCCGAAAAAAACGAAAACCGGACAATATGCTACCGGTGAAGACATTCTTTCCGAATTGGAAAATAATCATGCGATTGCCCGTAAAATACTCGATTACAGAGAATTACAAAAATTGAAATCGACTTATGTCGATGCGCTTCCGCTCCTGGTAAGCCGACGCACTGGCCGGATACATACATCTTACAACCAGGCCGTGGCCGCGACAGGACGCTTGAGTTCTACCAATCCCAACCTGCAAAACATCCCTATCCGGACGCCGCGAGGCCGCGAAATACGTAAAGCATTTGTGCCGGACACGGACGATTTTCAGATCCTTTCTGCCGATTATTCTCAAATCGAATTACGGATCATGGCGGCATTCAGCGGCGATGCGAGTATGTCGGAAGCATTTAACCAGGGACGCGACATTCACGCCACAACTGCCAGTAAGGTTTTCAAAGTGCCGCTGGAAGAAGTTACTTCGGATATGAGAAGAAAGTCTAAAATGGTCAATTTCGGGATCATTTACGGTATTTCCGCTTTTGGATTGGCCCAAAGACTGGGTATCCCAAGAAGCGAGGCGGCTGAAATCATCCGCGCCTATTTTGAGGAGTTTTCTGCTGTGAAAGGTTATATGGATCAGGTTATCAATAAAGCGCGCGAAACAGAATATGTGGAAACCATTTTGGGAAGACGCAGGTATCTGCCGGATATCAATTCAAGAAACCAGACTAACCGCGGATATGCCGAACGAAATGCAATCAACGCGCCAATCCAGGGGTCAGCCGCAGATATGATCAAAGTAGCTATGATCAACATTCATGATTTTATGGCCAAAGAAAAACTGAAATCCCGCATGATCCTGCAAGTGCATGATGAGCTTGTATTCGACGCCCACCGCGACGAAATTCCTTTGCTGAAAGAAAAAGTAGATGAGCTGATGCGAACTGCCATTCCCATGGCCGTAAGAATGGAAACGGGGATCGGCATCGGCGCTAATTGGCTGGAAGCGCATTAAGAAGAGGGAAATGGGTAGGAATAGTTCGGAGTAGTTCGAAATGGGTAGGGATAGTTCGAAATGGTTCGGAATAGTTCGGGATAGTTCGAGATAGTTAAGAAGGTCTGTATGACAACAAATGCCCAACTCACCGAACAACTCCTTACAACACCAAACAACGCTGAACAATTACGAACAACTCCGAACAACAAAAACAAAGGGTCGGCAACTCAACGTTGCCGACCCTTTTTTCAATGCGAAACTATTATTTCGTCAACCAAAGTGCCTGATTGATATCGTCTTTGCCTGCAAATTGGCTTTGGATCGCTGCGTTATAGTTGGCTTGGTTTGTTGTCCTTTCAGACAGCGGGTATTGCCAACGCAATGCGATACGGCCTGAATTTCCAGTTCCTACACCCGTCATAAATTTAGGAAAACCTGTGCGGCGATAGTTAAAATAAGCTTCCATACCCGAATTCATGAAGAACGCCAGGTATTTCTGGGTAACAATTTGCTCCAACCCGGCAGCAGTGTTTCCGGCATACTTAACCAGTGGCTGCGCATAGTACTCGTCGAAGTTGAAATTGATCGTGTAAGTAGCAAAATCTGCTGCTGCGCGGCCGCCCGTCTTCGAATAGGTCATGGTCAAAGCGCCTGTTTTGACACCATAAAATTCCTGGGAAGCTTTGATTCCTTTTTTGTACCAGTCTTCCGCGCTGCCCGCTGCCCAGCCTCTGTTGATCCCCTCTGCAATATTGAAGCACAGCTCAGGATAACCGATAATAAATGCATTTTCACCTGTATAAGTGCTGTAATAACGCGACCTGCTTTGGAACGAATACTCTCCCGGCGCGAAGCCTGCGCCATTGTCCTTTCCAGCCTTATTTGACATATCTGACAAATCTTCTCCTGAACTTGCCGCCACAAATGCCGAGAAATCAGAAGGTAACTTACCAGCTTTGAGCTGTGCTCCCGCAGGCTCCGCAGTAACCATCACCCGTGGGTCTTTCCTGGCTGTCAACAGTCCAACATAGGTTTGTGCCATATTTTGACGGGTGGCGTCGAAACCGAAGTTGTCGGGATTTGAAGGATATTTGTTAAAGTTGTTAGACTTAAATTCAAGATTGTCCGCCATTCCCTCCATGATAGGATACTTGGTTGGGTTACCCAGAATTTCAGCAAATTGAGCTTTTACATTCATCCCCGCTTCCGCATCTTTTTTGCTCAAACGGATCAAGATCCTCATCCGAAGACTGTTGACCACTTTCTGCCATTTCCTGAGGTCTTCGCCAAGGTAGAAGTCACCTTGAACCCTGGTATCGCTTTTGGCGATCAATGCAGTCATATCAGCATTGGACTCATCCAGCCATTTCAGGATTTGAATGTATACATCCTTCTGCGTGTCATACTTCGGTGCAACGTTTTCAAGACCTAGTAATGCTTCCGACAAAGGAAGATCCCCGGCGCGCACTGACATTTGATCGTAAAAGAAGGCACGGAAGAATTTACCCAAAGCCGAATAAACGTTAAGATCCGTTCCCAAAGATTTTTTAGCTTCCTCTTCCATCTTCACCACATTCTTCAATGTTGGAAAATGATTATCGAAAGTTGACCAGCTGTACTCATTGTTACCGTAGTAATTATAATTGATCGCGTAAAACTGGTTCCAGCGCATTTCTTCGCTAAAAGGAGTTCCAGTATTATTGTACATATCAAACTCAATCCCTTGCAGCACAAGATAGGCTGGCGCAGTAGTGGCATGGTTTGGATCCTTTTCGAGCTCCTCAAAGCTCTGTTCACAACTTGTCAGGCTTAAAACCCCTGCTGTGAAAATTCCGAGTATTATTTTATTTACTTTCATTCCTTTCGATGTTGAAATTTTAGACTTTAAACTACTTTTCAAACCCCTCTCGTTAAAAGCTAAGATTTACGTTAACCCCATATCTGCGAACAGAAGGTGTCTGCAAACCTGATCCGCCGCCAGAAACATACTGATTAAGGTCAATGTCTTTCTTTTCGGCAAAATAAAGCAGGTTACGACCTACGAACGATACAGATGCAGTGCGGATAAATTTGCTTCTTTCCAACCAACTTGCCGGGAAAGAATATCCAATAACCACTTCACGAAGCATTCCGAACGAGCGGCTCATTAAGTTACCGTCATCCGAATTGTAGTAGCGGCTTACCCAATCCTGAACAAATTGCTTTGTCTCATTATTCTTAAATTTCAGAGACGACAGGTTAGTGATGTTTCCATCAGCATCAAAATTAAGTGGTGTACCGTCCACAACCTGAACTCCTTCTCCAAGGTAGGTTTTAACCATCTGGTCGCCTGTTTTGCCACTGATGAATTCGCGGTAATCGTTTTCACGAGCAACACCCATTTCTCCCTCGATCAAACCAATGTGACGTCCACCACGGAATGTTTGTCTCTGAACATAATTAGAGATTACCCCGCCAATACGGCCATCAAATTGAAAACTCAGGTTGATGTTTTTGTAAGAGAATTTGTTGTTGATCCCGAAAACGAACTTAGGATTCACATGACCCAAAAAGCGGGCCGTATTGGTGTAAATCGGCCTACCAGAAGCGTCATTGATAATTTGTCCTTCAGCAGTCCTTGCAAACGCACTTCCATAGAACTTATCTATCCGGTCACCCACTCTGAAAAAAGTATTCAGTTTATCCTGGCCAGGATAAATATCTGTCAGCTTCTCTTTGAAAGTTGAGTAGTTGGCAACGATGTCCCAGTTGAAACCCTTTTCTGTTCTTACAGGCGATCCGGTCAAAGAAACCTCCCATCCTGTTTTTTGGGTTTTGATACCATTTACAAGCGCCGAACTGTAACCTGTGGTTGTCGAGATAGGCAGCGAGAAAATACGCGGGCCTTCGTTGGACACAAAATAGGTAACATCTAACCCAAGGCGATTTTGCATGATACGCAAATCAAGGCCAACCTCAGTTTGTGAAGTCGTACTTGGCTTGATATCAGGATTATTAAGCGTGTTTGTAAAATAAGCCGCAGGTGTATTATTGTAAGCAAAAGGTGTTGAATAAACGGCTGCATTCTGATAGGTAGGCCCATCATAAGGAGAACTGTATTGTTCTCCGTAACCAACCGGATAACTGGTTGAAGGCGTAGCACCGATCGTCGATTGCGTCAAACCATCTTTCACATTAGCATAGGAACCTCTTAGTTTCAAAAATGAGATTACCTCCGGTAAGTTCATGTAATCTGAAAGTACCGTCGAAGCGGCAACAGAAGGATAAAAGAAAGTATTGCTACCAGAAGGCAACGTCGAAAGCTTATCCATCCTTCCAGTTGTGGAAAGTGTGAAGAAATCTTTAAACGTGAAATCCGCAGAGTAATAAGCAGAAGCAACGCGCATGGCCGATACAAAATTGGAATTTTGAACCGGGTTTGCTGAGTTATTGAAGTTGTAAAGGCCTGGAACGTTCAGATAGTTAGTCGATCCGAAAGACGAGTTGTACTCAAAGCTACGAATGTTACCACCACCCCAAATCTTGGCATTTAAACCAGGAAGAATGTCCTTATCGAACTTAATAAGAATGTCCGTATTGTTTTCAAACAAGTTCCTGCGGTCTTCACGATAATCTCCCCTGCGCTCGTCGCGGCCATATGAACCCGCTGAGTAAGGCATTTTCTCGCTGCGGAACAGGTTCCATGTTGTCACCTGAGTACGTAATGTAGCTTCCAGGAAATCGGTAAACTGATAGGACATAGCAGCCTGACCGATGATGTCCGTTTTCTGGTGCCCTCTGAGCCATTCATAGCTCATGAAGTAAGGGTTATTGTAACGCTGATATTCGGAGTAAATCTGCTGAACACCTTCCTTACCTGGCTGCCAGTAATTCTTCATATCATCAATATCCCAGTCTGCACCTGCCCATAACACGATATTGTAAATGATCGAGTTTGGACCATAATTAACATCAGGAATGTTTGGCGTATACTGACGATTGTATTGAAGCGAAGAAGTGAATTTCAGTTTTTTAGAGAAATTGTAATCCGCTACAACATTGAAGTTCGTAATGTTAAGCTTAGTGTTTGGCACAATACCATTTTGGTGGGTATGTGACGTTGAAAAGCGGACATTATATTTCTCACCGGTAGCAGCAATTGCTATGTTGTTTGTCGACAACAATCCAGGCTGCAAAAAGCGGCTTAAATTGTCTTTACCGCGTGCAACCCATGGAGTTCCAGACCGTACGCCAGTTGCCGGATCAACCGGGCTGTCGTATTGAGGGATCAATTGTCCTTCGAACTTCGGTCCCCAGCCACCATCATAATCACCGTCGTTCAGGCCACCGCCTTTTCCGTCTACAAAAGCATAGCGACCGTGGTCACCCGGTCCATACAAATCCTGAACTTTCGGAATAGCATAAAACCCATTGTCAATCATGGTTGAAGAGTTAAAATCAACCGAGAACCCGCGCTTATCTTTCGATCCGCGTTTGGTAGTGATCAATATTGCTCCGTTTTTACCACGAAAACCGTAAAGTGCTGATGCTGACGCACCCTTCAGAACTGAATAAGTATCAATGTCATCCGGGCTAACATTCCATGTATCAGAGTTAACAGGAACCCCGTCAACTACAAAAAGAACGTCTGTGTTACCGCGAAGCATGATATTCGGCCTCCTCAACATTTCCTGTTGGATACCGACAGTCAAACCAGCCACTTTACCAGCCAATGCATTGATTGCATTCGGCTCCCTGGCTTTTACAGTTGAGTTCCCATCCACAGTCTGGATAGCAACCCCGATTCTGCGAATGTCTTTTTTGATACCTAAGGCGGTAACAACCACTTCATTAAGCTGGCGAAGATCCGTTGTCAGGGACACGTCAATCGTGCTACGTCCGTTCACTTTTACCTGCTGGGTTGAAAATCCTAAAAATGAAAAGATCAGTTCGGATGTGTTGTCGGTTATATCAATCCTGTACTTCCCATCGGTGTCCGTAATGGTACCGTTGGTAGTACCTTTGGCGATAACACTAACGCCCGGAATCGGTGCACTGTCTTCTTGTCCTGTCACCTGGCCCGTAATAACTGTCTGGGCCCAGGCAAATTGTGATAGAAGCATCAAACCCAGGAGGAAACAAGCCTGGCTACTTCGCCTGAACGTATCCAGCCGAGAGTGTGAGTAAAAAGGTCTAATCATGAGCGAGAACGTTTATTAGTTAAAAAATTAGGGAAAGACTTCTATAAATAACCTGTCCAATCAGAATACAAAAATCCGGTTTAATCAGATTAACTGTGTTAAGTATTTATTAACAATCTATGAACAAATCTGGCTGCGCACGAAAGACGACACGGACCGATTTTAGATTTCGTTAAAGATATTACGGACTCATGCGTCCTACCCTTTCCCCATTGATTATCCCCAAGCCCACTTTCAACGCCCGGCCTAGTGTCAATAAATTGAAGAGCAAAAAATACGACCAAGTCGCTGGCTATCGACCTAACTATAAGTGTTTTATGGTTACATTTCAGAATAAAACTTTCCAGATTACCATTTAATATTGGAATTGGCATAGTCGACAGATTTCAGACACCCCCAGAGATTTTCTGAAATAAGAAAAGCCTGGTAAACAGATTTGACGTATCATGTTTACCGGTTGTTACTATGGGAATGCAGCCGATAAGAAGTACTGCCGTTTTTAATGGTGCTAAACATTTACCTACACGCGCGAAGGATTTTTCGAAAAATTAATGTGACTTTTTGATCATCCGTACGTCTCAATGTAAATGTCTCGAAAAAGGATAAACTTACAGGAGACCAATGTTCACAGAACGGGAAACTCAGATTATATTGCTGACGGCCAAAGGCCACAAGTCAGCCGCCATTGCGCAAGCGCTTTTTATTACCAGGGAAACCCTCAAATCCCACAAGAAAAACATAATTCGAAAGGTCAGGCGTGTCGCGAAAAGCGAATTGTCTCTTTTGGAATTTGCAATTGATTACGCTGAGAAAGCGAAAATATCCCCCCAATCGGGGGATTTACATTGATTATGACATCAAGTAGATTTGTTCATTATTAACAATAAACTTTGATACCCGTATGAAAAAGTTCACACTAGTAGCATTAGTAGTAAGTCTCTTCCTGGTAGCGGTAATCGTTTCCTGTGAAAAGAGTACAAAGGACCCCAATACGCCTTCTTTCCTTCTCGACGCGAACAATCTGGCTGATCAAACAGGAGGATTTTACGCCAAAGTTCGCCAGGTCAATGTCGAAAAAGGAATAGAAAATAGTCAAAAGAAGTTGAAGTTAACATGGTCAGATGGCGACATAAAGCCTTATATCGTCAATATCTTCTTCGAGGAACAGGATTGGGAAGATTTTAATCTCGTTTCGGGGCAATATGAAATTCTGTTTTTGAAGCACGCGCTTATCATTAATGATCCTATTAAAAGTATAAAACATGAGTTTGTGGTACCGAATGAGTCCTTAAACGATATGCAATCGAAATTGCCCGCTAATTATATTTCCACTTCAGCTATTCGCGCAATCGGTATTTCGGTTTACGGAAACCACGCAGCACTAAGAGGTAAGCCTGCTTTGAAACCGGAGAACTGTGCGAATTCGGGCGGCACAGGCACTAGTTCCTGCTCCAATGCCTGTTGCTCAATTACATGTTTGTCAGGTTATTATGCAACCTGCGGAAACACTTGTAACTGCACCAAAATTCCAAAAGGCACCTGACACAATTTCAATCAAACTTCAAAACGCCTGAAAAGCTGCTCCAATGATCAGCCTTTCAGGCGTTTTTTATGCCCCAATACTTTGAAAATTAATTATAAAATTTCAGGATATATTAGTAGAAAAAAATGCGAACTTCGCTTTTTAATTGTAAACAATACACTTAATATATTCCAATGCGTCGACACATTGTAAAAGTCTGCCTCCTTTTTCTCAGCAGCCCTATTTTTGTTTTGGGGCAAACGGTGAAGGGCAATTATTCCCCTCTATCGCTTAAAGATTTGAGTTCGTTTCAAAGCAGCAGTTCCAACTGGTCCGTTCAGGGCAATGTTGTAATTCACCCAACCGGACTTACAAAAACCAAAATGTTAGCAGGTGAAGGCGTTTTGATTGGTAATGCAGGCAGCGCAATCACAACCAAGCTAAAAGCGAGCGATCTCAGGCTATTTCTGGAATTTATGGTTTCACCAGGTGCCGAAGGAAGCGTTGTTTTACCTGGAGGCCAGAAAGTACGCCTCTCCGACAGCAGCAAACAAAAAATGGCCAATGCATTAACCTCTGGCTATATTGGACAGTTTCCAACCCAAAATGCTTCCAAATCGCCTGGCCTCTGGCAAACGCTTGAACTGGCGTACGATGCATCTGTTCCGCACATTCCGAACTCCGCGCGTTTGAATTCACTTGCGTTGAATGGCGTAACGATATTGGAAACGATCTACCTGCCCAATTCAAAACCAGCAAACGAAGGACAATCACTTTCACTGGAAGTCACCAAAGGAACCATTGCATTCCGTAATATCGGATACCAATTGCTGGCCAACAGCAAGCCATTGACATTAAACAATCTGACGTACAAGGTTTATTCTGATAAGTGGGATAGCAAAGAATACAGCAAACTCGACCATGAAGGACAATCAGGCATCCTGACCCAGGAAGTTACCAACGGCATGCGGGAATTTCATTTGGTTTATGAAGGCGATATAAACGTGAGCGAAGCTGGTGATTACCTCTTTACCACTATCTACTCCGGCCCAGTCCTGACCCTGGATGTCGACGGAAAAAATGTATTGACCAACGGCGAAAGCACATCACAGGAAAGCCATACCGGCTCCGTAAACCTTACCCAGGGAAAGCATCCATTTAAACTTTATTATTCCAGGTTTCCGTGGAGACAACCTGCATTGGGTTTGCGTGTAGAAAAATCCGGTGTTCGTCCATACGACCTGCATGTTCTGTCGTCACTACCGGAGCCAGAACCGAAGCCTTACATTAGCGTAACGCCAGACATGCGGCCCGAAATGGTACGTTCATTTGTTTTGATCCCAGGCGAAAAATACAAGCGTACCCATTGCATTTCAGTGGGAAGCCCGGATGGCTGGAACTACACGGTCGATCTTAACCGTGGCGCATTGTTGCAAGCATGGCGAGGGCAATTTGCCGATGTTACCGAAATGTGGTATGAACGCGGAGAGCCGCAGATATTAGCACCAGCCGGCCTTAATGTCCATATTTCGGGAAGAAGCAGCTTTGCAGCTTTGGAAAATGACAAGACAGCCTGGCCGGACTCATCCAACATTAATTTCTTAGGTTATAAGATCCAGGCGCAGGGTTATCCTGTGTTCAGATATGCTGTGGGCGGCACTACCATTACCGACGAAATGGTTTCCGCTGGCAACACATTCACCAGGACAGTTAAAGTTGACGGAGCTGCAACTTCGCCATTGTATTCATTGCTGGCCAGCGGAAAACGAATTGTGGAGATAGAAAAAGGGCTTTATCAGGTGGACGACCGGTTTTATGTGATGGTTGATAAAAAGGCAAAACCACTGATCAGACCGTCGGGAGAAACCAGCGAGCTCGTCCTGCCCATTTCGGGAACCACAAGCTATTCCATGTTCTGGTAATCTGCCTCAAATTATTGTTTAGTTATTCCGATTCAATTCAATGAAAAATATCCTTTTAATTTCTCTTGTTTCCCTGGGTTGCGTCAGCGCATTTGCTCAGTCTAAACCAAACAAAGAAGATGACTTTTACCGGATCGTTACGATCCCGATCCCGGAAAATATAAAAATGGAAGTGGGCGGTATGTCTGTTCTGCCTGATGGCAGGCTGGCGACGTCTACACGCCGCGGCGAAGTATGGATGATCGGTAACCCTTATTTGAAAGGTGACGGAAAACCTTCATTTCACCGGTTTGCATCCGGCTTGCACGAGCCTTTGGGCCTGTTGAACAGAGGTAAAGATTTCCTGATCTCGCAGCGCGGCGAGGTAACCCGGCTGGTGGATACTGATAATGATGGTATGGCCGATGTGTACGATTCCTTTGCTAAATGGCCGCTTTCCGGAAACTATCACCAATATTCATATGGACCGGTTGCCATGCCCAACGGTGAGTTACTGGTAACCCTCAATCTAGACTGGATTGGACGTGGTGCGAGCCAATCGAAATGGCGGGGCTGGATGTTAAAACTGGGCGAAGATGGCAAACTTACCCCTTATGCAACCGGGCTTCGCTCCCCTTCTGGTTTCGGTTCTTATAAAGGCGATATTTTTTATACTGAAAACCAGGGCGACTGGGTGGGTTCAGGGCGTATGACGCATTTGGAAAAAGGTGATTTTGCCGGAAACCCAGCTGGTTTGAGGTGGAGTAAAGAGGAAGGTTCACCAGTTAAATTAAGTCCGCAAGATGTTCCCAACACAGGAGAACCGATTTATGACGTGGCCAAAAGAGTACCTGGCATCAAGCCTCCCGCCGTTTGGTTTCCCCATACATTGGTCGGTATTTCTACTTCCGATTTTAAAGAAGACGTTACTGCCGGTGCTTTCGGCCCTTTTGCTGGGCAAATGTTTGTGGGTGATCAGGGACATAGCATTATTACCCGGGTAGATCTTGAAAAAGTGAACGGCGTTTGGCAGGGAACAGTTTTTCCTTTCCGAGAAGGCTTTATGTCCGGTATCCTGCGGCTCGAATGGGGATTGGACGGTTCGCTCTTTGTGGGACAGACAAGTCGCGGCTGGTCGGCGACTGGTAAAGAAGAGTTTGGAATTCAGCGTTTGGTGTGGACTGGTAAAATGCCTTTTGAAATGAAAACAATAAGGTCTATGCCAGATGGTTTTGAAATAACCTTTACTAGTGCTGTCGACAAAAAGGCCGCTGCGGATCAGGAATCATATAAACTCAACAGTTTTACTTATAAATACCACCAAACCTACGGCAGCCCGATCGTCAATACCTTGGAAATACCGCTTAAAGGAATTGTGGTATCCGAGGATGGAATGCGGGTTCGGTTGGTTATGGATCCTGTTGCAATCCGCAAAGGATATATTCATGAGATCAAGGCAGAGGGAGTGAAAGCTGCGGATGGAAATTCGCTTTTGCATGCAACTGGTTATTATACGATCAATGAAATTGCAGCTGGAACGCCCGTTAGCAGCGCGCAATTTACCACAACGGTGAAAGCCACAGCCGACCACAGCAACCACACCACTCCTGCCGTAACAGAGGCCGCCAATTCAGCGCCTTCTGCCAAAAGGGTAACCGATATGCCAGCCAGCTGGACCAATGGTCCTGATCAGGTAGTGACCATTGGGACGGTACCTGGTCTCAAATTTGATATTTCGGAAATTCAGGTAAAAGCTGGCAGCCGGATCAAGGTTGTTTTCAATAACAACGACGATATGCTGCATAACCTGGTGATTACCAAACCGGGAACTGCCGATGCGGTGGGCGAAGCGGGTCTCAATCTGGGACTGAAAGGTTCAGAACTTAACTATGTACCCAAGTCCAATGATGTGCTTTTCCATAGTAACATTGTCGAGCCTGAAAAATCAGAATCCATTTATTTCGTAGCGCCCAAGCAGGCTGGTACTTACCAATATGTATGCACGTTCCCCGGCCATTACCTATTGATGCAGGGGAAATTGAAAGTGGTTAAGTAACTCAAACATACGCAAGGCCCTGGCGGTAATTACATACCGTCGGGCCATTTTTTTCTTGCAAATTCCTGAAATAATTAGACTTGTAATGCAAGGAGATTAAAACTTCATTTTGCTTTGATTAGCATAATTCGTTGATAAAATAAAATAAAGCCATTATTAAGATTTGAGCCAGAGAGCATATATATCACAGCGAATCGACATCCATGTGGACCTCTGGCAGAGGTTCAGGGCTGGTGATTCTGCGGCGCTCGGCCAATTGGCGCATGTACATTACCGCGCACTTTACAACTATGCCACCCGCTTCACCTCCGACTCCGACTTCATCCGTGACAGCATCCAGGAATTGTACCTGGATCTTTGGGAGCGCCGCAGTTATCTATCGGAAACGGCTTTTGTGAAATCCTACCTTCTTAAAGCCCTCAGACATAAGCTCATTAAGGAAAGCATTCGGCTAAAACGTTTCCAGGAACCACAGTCTGCATTTTTCGATCCTGAAAACACAGATCCTTCTATTGAAACCAATATCATTGAAGATGAAAATGTCCGCTACCAGAACGGTCGACTGAAACAAATTATCACACTCCTTTCGAAAAGACAACAGGAAATCATCTATCTGCGGTTTTACCAAAACCTCGACAACGAAGATATTGCGCAGGTAATGGGCCTGGGTCGTCAGAGCGTGTCCAATCTGCTTTATCGTACTTTAAAAGAAATCAAAGGAATATGGATTCCCGTGGAATTTTTCTGGGGAATGATGTTGCTGGTAAACCTCTGATAGGGTGCTTCTGCTGTCTCCAATCTGTTACGAGGTAAAAAATATTTTTATTTTTTTGGTTATATGACTGCTGTAATCTGACATACATACAAAATAGCATACTTAACCCTTCCTTTGCCTCCTTTAATTCATGACTAACTACCGGACTCATAGTGTGGAAGAGCTGGCGACGGACGATATGTTCCGGCGATGGGTTATGGATCCTACACCGGAGATTTCGAACTTCTGGAAACAATGGAATAAAGAAAACCCGGATAGATCTGGTACCGTGGGGCAGGCCAGGGAATTGGTACTGGCCGTGAAAGACATTTACGCCGATGAATTGTGCGAAGAAAAGCTGCAATTCGAAATTGATGAAATTACACGACTTGCAGAGAAGCATAAACAAAGCACACAGCCCAAGGTATTTTATTGGTCGGCGTTATGGAAATCGGCTGCGGTAGTACTAATGGTTTCAGGACTGGCTCTGCTCTACTTTACTTCAAGATCTCCGGAAAAACCCTCTGAACTGGCAGTTCAGACAACAGACCAGCCGCTATCCATGCAGGTGCGGATTAATAATTCTAAAAAGGAAATGACCGTTTTGCTAAGTGATAACAGTGTGGCAACTCTGTCAAGCGGAAGCAGGATCACCTACCCCAAAACATTCGATTCCAGGGAGCGCAGGGTGTACCTGACAGGTGAAGCCTTCTTTGATGTGACTAAAAATTCCAAACAACCCTTCCTGGTTTATACCAATGAAACCGTAACGAAAGTACTTGGAACAAGCTTTCGCGTGAAGGCTTTTGACGGGGACAATACGGTTCTGGTCGTAGTGAAAACTGGCCGTGTGTCTGTTTATCCGAAAAAGGAGTATGAAACGGCATTGGATCCGGCAGGTTTAACAGCCGGTGTTGTATTGAATCCCAATCAGCAGGCTGTTTTCCTAAGAAATGAGAACCGTCTGGAAAAAGGGGTGGTATCCCAGCCTGAGCTGCTATCCGAATCTGTTGTTCAAAAAGACCAGATTTTTGATGATAAGCCGGTAACCGAAGTATTTCAGGATTTGGAAAAAGTATACGGCATTGTGATCGTGTTTAATTCCGAAATCCTAGCCAATTGCGCGATCAACGCCCAGTTTAACGACGAAAACTTGAGACAGCGGATGAATGCGATCTGCCAGGCGATCGGTGCAAGCTATGATATGGTGGATGGTCAGATTGTAATAAATTCAAAAGGATGTATTTAAGAAACACTTTCTTGCCTATGAACTAAAAAAACGTAATCAACCGCATCTCTTTCAATGCAAAAGGATTTAGTCCCACCATTTCAAGTACAGAATTAACCAATCAAACGTATGAACAAACATCGACACCTTTTGAGGCAACATTATTGGGCTTTTCAAATATCATTTTACCAATTATTAATTGCCTTTATTTTGGGAGCCGCAGCTACTGCCAATGCAAATGGAGCACAGGATATCTTGAATCAGAGAATAACCATTCAGGTTAACAATCAGGAAATCAAGACCGTTCTTGCCAAACTTAACAAGCTCACACAGGTTCGTTTTACCTACAACTCATCGCTCATCCGATCGCAGGAGAAAGTATCGGTTAATGCGGTGGAACGTCCGCTTGCAGATGTATTGGACGAAATTTTCCGCCCAATTAACATTACCTACAAAATCGAGGGAAAACAGGTAATACTGGTAAAAAATACGTCAGAACCAGGCAGTTCAATGGTAGTACCTAACTTGGTACCTTCCCTGATCGACCGCACCATCAGCGGCAAAGTGTCCGACGAAAAAGGCCAGCCGCTGCCGGGTGTAAGCATTGTCGTCAAAGAAACCAAGGTCGGTACCGCTACCAACACAGAAGGTACCTATCAATTGACCGTCCCCGATGCGGGCGGCGTTCTTGTTTTTTCTTATGTGGGTTATAGTCCCGAGGAAGTGGTTCTGGGAAGCCAGTCCACTTATGATCTCAGCATGAAACCCGACGTCAGAAACCTGGAAATGGTGGTGGTAACTGCATTAGGTATCAAAAGGGATGCTAAAAAGCTGGGATATTCCACAGCAACGATCAATACAGAAGAAATTACAACAAATAGAACGACTAACCTCGGAAACAGCTTACAAGGAAAAGTAGCAGGTTTGAATGTAACGCCACCTGCGAGCGGCCCGGGCGGGTCCACAAAAATCCGTATACGCGGACAATCTTCATTCGGCGGCAATAACTCCCCGCTGATCATTGTCAATGGTATTCCGATCAACAATAGCAGTGTATCTGCGGGCGGCTCGGCAGGTAATGGAACAGGTAACCCTACCGGCGGATCGTCCGACGCAGGCGACGGTCTTCAAAGCATCAATCAGGATGATATCGAGTCGATGACAGTGTTGAAAGGCGCGGCAGCAGCGGCATTGTATGGTTTTCGCGCGAAGGATGGCGCCATCATCATTACCACCAAAAGCGGCAGCAGAACGACCGGCCTTGGCGTTGAAATCAACTCAAATTTTCAGGCGCAGGAAGCACTGGACTACACCGATTTCCAATACGAATATGGTCAGGGCGAATTTGGAAAACGGCCTACCAACACCGCGGAAGCGCAGGGTTCCGGTGTATTTGCCTTTGGCGAAAAGCTTGACGGCAAACCAACGCCTCAATTCGACGGCAGTACCCAGCCATATTCGGCCAACAAAGACCGCATTAAGGACTTTTATCGTACCGGAACAAGTTTCACCAACTCGGTGGCGCTTTCAGGAGGCAATGAAAAAGGCAATTTCCGCCTCTCATTTGCTAATACCGATGCCAATGCAATCATTCCCAATTCGGCATACCATAAAAGGATCTTTAATCTGGGGCTTAACTATAAGTTTTCGGAAAAGCTTTCAGCGCAGCTGAATACCAATTATTCGAACGAGTACAACAAAAATCCACCGCAGATTGGTATCCAGGATATGAATGCGAACACGACCATTTATACGATGGCAACCAGTATCGATGCCGATTGGCTGAAAAACCGGAAAGACGCAAATGGGAATGAAATGCCGCTATCGCGCTTTACAAACCGTAACAATCCTTATTGGGTAGCCTACGATCGTTTCGAGAATGTGCGCCGTGACAGGATATTTGGTAATACCTCGGTTCGCTACGATTTTACCAAATGGCTGTTTGTGCAGGGCCGTGCCGGGCAGGATTACTACACCCGGCCATATAATTACAACCGTCCGACCGGCACCAGGTCCATCGGTGCAGTGACAACCGGATTCAATGGCTACTACTACCAGGATATTGCGACTTTTCGCGAAAGGAACCTGGACATTCTGATCGGTGGAAACCGCACATTCGGCGATTTTGGGATTGATATCACATTGGGTGGCAACCAGATGCTGCAGATCAGCGACAATGTATCTACCGCGGTGACCAACTTCTATGTACGTGACCTTTACACCATTACGAATGGTCAGGTTAAGAATCCAAATTACGGTTATAGCAAGAAAAAAGTTAACTCCATTTACGGGGCTGCTGAGTTTTCTTACAAAAACTTTTTGTTTGTCAATGTTACTGGCAGAAACGACTGGTTTTCAACGCTTAACCCGGAATCCAACAGTTATCTCTATCCTTCGGTGAGCGGAAGCTTTGTGTTCAGTCAGGCATTTGCCAACGCGCCCAACTGGCTGACCTATGGTAAATTACGTGCCGCTTATGCAGAAGTGGGTGGTGATACCGATCCTTACTCCAATAATCTTTACTATGGTATCAATGCCAATCCTTTCAACGGAACCGCTTTGGGGAACCTGCCATCGGCTGTCAGTCCAAATGCCAATCTCAGACCATTGAAAGTAAAGGAAACGGAGGTGGGTATTGAAATGAAAACGTTTGATAACCGCCTTAACCTGGACCTCTCATTGTACCGGAAAAATACCGTGGATGAAATCCTGAACGTAGATATTTCAAATACCTCAGGATTTAGTCAAACCAAAGTGAACGTAGGGAAATTGCGTAACCAGGGTGTTGAATTCCTATTAACAATTGTACCGGTAAAAACCGGGGGGATAACCTGGGAAACAAGCTTTAATGGAAGCTACAATATTAGTAAGGTTCTTGAACTGGCAGCAGGTCAGCAAAGATTTGATGTAGGTACCGGCGAATTTTTCGGGATAGTGTCCCATGAGGTAGGCAAACCATTGGCCTCTCTGCGTGGATTTGATTATAAAAGAGATACCCAAGGTCGCATCATCACTTCCGGAGGCCTTCCACAGCAAGGTAACCTGATGACTTACGGCAGCGCTATCCCAAAATGGGTTGGAGCCTGGGTAAACACTATCAATGTGAAAGGTGTCCGCATCGGGACACAGATAGACTTTAAAGCAGGAAACAAGGTCCTTTCGAATTCCAACCTAAATTTCTTGCGTGAAGGATTGTCTAAACCATCTTTGGTTGGCAGAGAAGGTGGCGTTTTATTGGAAGGTGTCGCTGCCGATGGTTCTCCCAATGCAACCCGCGTGGAAGCTCAACAATTTTATACATCTTATCGAAGCACAGGCCTGGCTTCTCCCTTTGTTTATAATGGCGCATTTGTGCGTTGGAGAAGCATTACAGTGGGTTACGATCTTTCCCGGTTCGTTAGAGACAAGACATTTGTCAAAGGCCTGACAATTTCCGCGATGTGTAACAATGTGCTGATGATCAAGAAATACATCGATAACCTCGACCCCGAAGCACAAGTTTCCGCATCAGACAATTTGCAAGGAATTGAAACCCATACACTTCCAACTACGAGGAGCTATGGGGTTAATTTGAATCTTAAATTATAATCTAAAGGAGTAGAGGGAAGAAAGGGAGGAAAGGGAGAATAGAAAGGACTCACTTATTCCGTTGCACGTCGGCACTCATTCACTCATTCAGTCATTCAGTCATTCAATCATTCAGTCATTCAATCATTCATTCATTATGAGAAAAATATTCATATATGTTACGGCTTTTAGCATCTTGGCGGCAGCCAGCTCCTGTGATAAGGGGTTTGAGGATGTTAACAAAAACCCTGTTCTGGCTACGAGCGTTGATCCGATTTATCTGTTTTCCAATGCTGAATTCACATCGGCTATTGCTACTCAGTTCTATCAAATGCAGATTGTCCAGCAAATCAACTCACCTTATACCGGTGTAATGGAAGGCGGCAATCACAATACGGTTTATGATCCGAATTCCAATGCTAATTTCAACTCATTGTATCTGCAAAACGGCCCGGTGAACCTGCTAACCACGGTTATCGCCCAAACCAAAGACAATCCCGCGCGTGCTAACCTGTACAATATGTCCCGGATCTGGAAGGCATATGTATTTATGGTGTTGGTGGATACTTATGGTGATGTACCCTATTTTGAAGCTGGAAAAGCTTTTTTGGAAGGTATTAATTTACCAAAATATGATGATCAGAAGCTGATTTACGACGACATCCTGAAAGAACTTGTGGAGGGAACAAAAGCCCTGGATGCTACAAAACCCATTGAAGGCGGAGATCTGTTTTTCAAGGGAAACATTGCCCAATGGAAAAAACTGGGTAACTCACTTTTGCTAAGAGCTGCCATGCGCTATTCGAAAGTGGACCAGGCCAAGGCAAAACAATATGTAACCACTGCGGTCGATCCGGCAAATGGCGGGTTACAAAGCGCCAATGCGGACAATGCGTTAATTGCGTTTAACAGCACTTTCAACCATCCGCTGGCCAATTATTTTCAGGGAACTGAAAGAGCTAATGTGTATTTGGGAAAAGCATTTGTCGATTATCTGAAAACCTCGGCTGATCCAAGACTAAAAGTAATCGCGGTAAAATACGAAACACCCGCCAATCCAATAGCGACAGCAGGAGCGGAAGATACGACACCAGCCAGCCAGGAGGGCATGCCTTACGGATACAATGAATCTACTGTTACCAGTGCGCCCGGATTTCCAGGCAAGATTGGTTCCGCATTCAAGTATTCGCAAATCAACCGCAAAACACTGGGCAAAATCGATGCACCTGAGTTCTTTATCACGTATTCCCAAACTTCCCTGCTTTTGGCAGAAGCAGTTCAGCGCGGTTGGGCTACGGGAGATGTAAAGGCACTCTATGAGGCTGGTGTAAAGGCACATATGGCCCAAATGGCTACTTACGATGTGCTGGCAACGGTTCCTGCTGCAAATCAAGATGCTTATCTGGCTGCAAATCCTTTCACTCCCGCGAAAGCATTGGAACAAATCAACAACCAATACTGGATTTCATCCTTCCTGAACGGGTCGGAAGCCTGGGCCAATTTCCGCAGAAGCGGCTTTCCTATCCTGCCAATAAACACTTATCCCGGCAAAGACCCTTCCGTGAAAGACTTTGTAAGACGACTGGTATATCCGGTCAGGGAAAAGTCTGTCAATGAAGCCAATTACAAAGAAGCGGTGGCCCGAATGGGTGCTGATGAGTTAGGAACACCTGTTTTTTGGGATAAATAAAAATCCATAACCCTTAATTTTCCTTTTATGCTTAAACTAAAATTGTTTGCGGGAGCGCTTGTGCTATTGGGAATTGCTGCCAATGCACAATCCATCTCCCCCACTCCTGATCAGATTAAAGCCTACACTTCCGGCTGGAAAGGGGAACGTTCCGCGGACGGACGGCCCCGAGTTTCGGATGCAATCCTGGCACGTCTGAAAAACATTTCAATGGAAGAAGCTTGGGGTGTATTAAGGAACAAAGGCTATCACAACCAGTTTGAAGGAGAATGGCAGCTCATTCACAACGACAGCACCATGACTGGCCGGGTGGTAACCGCTCAGTATGTGCCTCTCCGCCCTGATTTGGCAGATCTCGTGAAAGAAATGGGTAAAAAGGAAGGTCGCGTTCAAACCGGCGGCACCAACTCCTGGCCGATTGATGTGTTGAAAGAAGGCGACGTGTATGTGGCTGATGGCTATGGAAAAATTGCAGACGGAACGCTGATTGGCGATAATCTTGGAAATTCCATTTATGCCAAATCCAAGCGTGGGGTGATATTTTACGGTTCTGTGAGGGATGTAGAAGGATTGAGTGAAATCAAGGGTTTCAATGCCTGGATGAAAGGGCAGGATCCTTCTTACATTCAGCAAATGATGCTTTCCAATATTAATACACCCATTCGCATCGGACGCGCGACCGTGTTGCCTGGCGATGTAGTATTGGCCAAAAAGTATGGCACCGTCTTCATTCCGGCCCATTTGGTAGAAGATCTGGTACTTACCTCCGAGGTTACTGCGATGCGCGACGAATTCGGTCACCTGCGCCTGCGTGAGGGAAAGTACACGCCCGGCGAAATCGACACAAAATGGTCAGACGCAATCCAGAAAGACTTCCTGAACTGGGTAAACAACTACCCCGGCAAGCTGCCAATGTCTAAGAAGGAATTGGATGATTATTTGAAGGAGCGGAATTATTAGTATTTCCGCCTGAGCGGACGGGGCCGCCCGGCGGTCGAAGGTCGTAATGATTGGTTTGTCAGCCTGAGCGCAGTCCAAGGACGTTACAGGCTAGCAGCAACGACCTTCGACTGCGCTCAGGCTGACAATCGCGATAGCCCGACGCAATCGCAACCGCCCGGAGGAAACACGACAGCCCGAAGCTGACGGCAAAAAACATCCCTTAACCATAAAAACAACAATATGAAAAGCATCCTACAAAACATCATTGCCTCCAACAAGCAAGTTGAGCAAGCGGAAAAAGCGGCTACTGCTGCTGAACTGAACAATCCGGCTACAAAGGACAGCCGCAGAAACTTTTTGCGAAAAACTGCCGTGGGCGGTATGGCACTGGGCGGGTTTATGTCCATGTCCACCGAGGATACCATTGCGCAGGCGACTTCCAAAGTGAACCGCGCCTCGAAACCATCCGAATTGAAAATCACCGATCTAAGGTATTGTATTGTCCAAAATGTCGGTCGTACGCCTATCATCCGGATTGATACCAATCAAGGAATTTACGGTTTGGGTGAAGTTCGCGACGGTGCCGACGAGCGTTATGCATTATTCCTGAAAAGTCATATTCTGGGCCAAAATCCTTGCAATGTGGAAATGCTTTTCAAATCCATTAAGCAATTCGGTTTTCATGGTCGTCAGGCTGGCGGTGTTTGCGGCGTTGAAATGGCACTTTGGGACCTTTGCGGAAAAGCATACGGCGTTCCCTGCTGGCAATTATTGGGTGGCCGTTATCGGGATAAGGTAAGGTTATATGCCGATACACCGGAATCGGATGACCTCAATGAGTTTAAACAAAAAATCAAGTTCCGCACAGAAGACCAGGGTTACACCTGGTTGAAAATGGATGTTTCCATCGGAATGTTGCGGAAAAATGAGAACAGCGTGGTCAATAACAAAGTGTGGGGCGGAGGTTTCTCTCAATGGGCTGGCGATTATAACTCTTATGCGAATACCAAACACCCCTTCACTGCGATCCAGATTACGCCAAAAGGATTAGATGAAATGGCGAAAGTCGTTGAGGATGTCCGCAGTGTGGTAGGTTACGAAATTCCGCTTTCCACCGACCATTACGGCCATTTTGACCTGAATAATGGTATCCGTTTGGGCAAAGCGCTGGACAAATACCGCCTTGCCTGGTTCGAAGACATGGTTCCCTGGGAATATACCGATCAATGGAAAACCATTTCCGACGCGCTGGAAACGCCGACATTGACCGGCGAGGACATTTATCTTAAAGAGGGATTTAAAGACCTGATCATGAAACGCGCCGTTGACATTATCCACCCGGATCTTGCCTCTTCCGGCGGGTTACTGGAAACCAAACGCATCGGTGACTTTGCCGAAGACCATGGTATCGCCATGGCTATGCACTTTGCAGGAACACCTGTGAGCTTTATGGCGAATGTGCATTGCGCCGCCGCCACGCAAAACTTCCTGGCTTTGGAACACCATTCCGTGGATGTACCCTGGTGGGAAAGTCTGGTAAAAACAACCGATGGTCGGAAGCTGATCGATAAAGGATATGCGCCGGTACCATTGGAAGCGCCAGGCCTGGGCATTGAGCTGGTGGATGAGGAAGTAAAAAAACACCTCAACCCAAAAGACAAAACCTTCTTCGCCCCCACCCCGGACTGGAACGAAAAACGCTCCCACGACCGGCTTTGGAGCTGATTTATTTTTCGCAGACTTGGTAAGTCTTTAAGACTTGCCAAGTCTGACCAACCCGTCCCGCTGCTATTCATCCTCGATTATTAGGTGATCAATCGCTTTTTTATACTGCGTTTGATCGTGGAATTGTATAAAACCTTCTTTTCCACCAAACCAGTCAAGCAGTTCCTTCCGTTTCAAATTAGTTTCCTTTTCCCACAAAAAGCTGCGGTAGGAACTCCAAGGATATGTTTTGTAACATTTACCGATAAATCCATGGTGGTCCAACTGATGATGAACGTAATAAACCATCCTCGTAAAATAGCCATCGCTGTCAATCAACTTTCTTCTGAAAGTTTTCTGAAATAAACTTCCGTTCCGGCCTTGCTGGACATTAATACTTTTGGAATAACTCATAAAGAAACGTCTGAATAACTCGCTGACTATTTCCTCAGCCGTGTACTTTGCAATGTCCTCCGCATTAGGAAATGAGCTTTCCCGGGCCACAAAATCCTTTTTATCCTTCACATAAATCAACAGGTGAAAATGATTGGGCAGCAAACAATATGCATAAGTATCTATACAGCCTGATAGATATTCGTGATACTTTCTCAGGAAATGAATGTAGTTTTTATCCTGAAAAAATAGATTAGTCTCGCCACTGCCGCGGTTGTAAACATGATAAAAGCAATTTTCTTCCAGCGGTATGTGAATAGATTTGGACATAGAATTACAGTTTACCTATTAGACGTAGGTTTCGAAAAAAAGTAACGGTTAAAAATGGTATGGGACTTGCCAAATCTTGGAGACTTTGTAACTCCAACTACCTTTTTAAACTTGCCAAGCCGCGGTTAATTGAGTATTTTGCATTCTTCACTCTTACAGGTAACTATGAAGAACCTGCGCAACGTACTCTTTTATATAGTTACAATAGGTGTTTTTTCTGCCCTGCTTTACTTGTTTATTTACCAGGGAACCCAGCTTGAAACCATTGACAAACAGGTCACTATCGCTGCCAATACGGCTACACCCTGGGAACAGTTTCTGGATACATTCGGGCATAATTTAAGCCATCCGCTTGCTACCCTGCTTCTCCAGATTATTACCATCATCGTCGCCGCCCGTTTCCTGGGATGGGTGTGCAAATCGATTGGGCAACCGACGGTAATTGGCGAAATCGCTGCGGGGATCCTGCTGGGGCCATCGTTATTGGGCATGTTTTATCCCGAATTTTCAGATTTTCTGTTTCCAGCCAAATCGCTTGGAAACCTTCAGTTCCTAAGCCAGATCGGGTTAATCCTTTTTATGTTCATCATAGGAATGGAACTGGATCTCAAAACGCTGAAATCCAAAGCGCAGGAGGCCGTGGTGATCAGTCACGCCAGCATTATCCTGCCATTCGCATTGGGTGTAGGGCTTGCATTATATATATACCAACGCTTTGCCCCCGCCGGCATCAGCTTTGTTTCGTTCTCCCTTTTTATTGGTATAGCATTGAGTATCACCGCTTTTCCTGTACTGGCACGCATTGTACAGGAACGAGGACTGTCCCGTACCAAGCTGGGAACAATGGTGATAACCTGCGCCGCGACAGACGACATTACTGCCTGGTGCATCCTGGCAGCGGTTATCGCGATTGTCAAGGCTGGCTCTTTTGTCAGCTCCATTTACACAATCATTCTTGCGGGAGCATATGTCATGATAATGCTGAAAGTGCTGAAACCAATCCTCAAAAGGATTGGCGACCATTATTCTTATCGCGAAGGCCTCACCAAACCGGTTGTGGCCTTATTTTTTGTGATCCTACTGGTATCCTCTTATTGTACTGAGGCAATTGGCATCCATGCACTTTTCGGTGCATTTATGGCGGGGGTTGTGATGCCAGCCAATCAGAAATTCAGGAATATTTTTATTGAAAAAGTGGAAGACGTCTCCATGGTGCTTCTGCTTCCATTATTCTTCGTTTTTACGGGTTTAAGAACACAAATCGGGCTTTTAAACGATCCCTATCTCTGGCAGGTGACCGGACTGATTATCCTCGCTGCGGTAACCGGTAAATTTGCCGGCAGTGCGATCGCGGCGCGCTTTGTAAAGCAATCGTGGCGGGATAGCCTTATTATCGGCTCGTTAATGAACACGCGTGGGTTAATGGAATTGGTGGTACTCAATATTGGCTACGACATTGGCGTGCTATCTCCCGAAATCTTTGCCATGATGGTGATCATGGCGCTGGCCACCACCTGCATGACCGGCCCGGCCCTCGACTTGATCGATAAATTCTATCCCCGCAAAAAATGGGAAGAGCTGCGGGGTGAAACGGAGCCATCACGGTTCTCGGTGTTGATCGCTTTTGCAAGTCCGCAAGGTGGGCGGAAAATGTTAAGGCTTTCCAACAACATGATCCACAAACATTCTGACCAGCAACACATTACAGCATTGCACCTTTCACCGAGCAGTTACCTCAACCAGGTTAATACTGAAGAATATCAATTCGAGACCTTCCGGCCAATAACGGAAGAGGCGCAGGCCCTCGACCTTTCGTTTACGTCCTTGTTCAGACCATCGCATAACATCGAGCACGATATCATTGAAACGGCGAACAATGGCGAATACGATATGCTGATGATTGGTATCGGTCGCTCCGTTTTTGAAGGAACATTTTTGGGTAAAATACTAGGTTTCACTTCTAAAATAACCAGTCGTGAGAGGCTTTTTGACACCATTACCGGTAAAGAAAAGCTATTCCACGCGGATGTTTTCGACGAGCGGACTACGCACATTATCAAGTCCGTTAAAGTGCCGGTTGGTATCCTGATCGAAAAGAATCTCAATAAAATTGAAAATATTTTCATACCCATTTTTTCCCAAAAAGATGAATTTCTATTGGAATACACCCAGAAGCTGGTCGAAGCCGGTGAATTGAACGTCACCATCATGGACCCTTCCGAAATGGTGGTGCAGCACGCCGAAGTCCACGAAACGCTGACTGCCATGCAGGAAATGGCACCAGAAAAAGTTGGGCTGCATTTTGAAAAAGCATTGGATAAGGCGTTTTTACAACAGCAAGACCTGATGCTGATCAGCCTGGACAGCTGGCAGAAAGCAGTAAGGTCACATAGCATCTGGTTGTCCCATTCCCCATCGGTGTTGATTATACGCGGCTAAATATTTATTTTACATAGCGACGCTAGCATTCCAACGTATGATATCCTTTTTTAAGAATAATAGATTTACCAGTTCGATTAATCCCCAAACAATCCTTTTCTTTTTTCACAACTTCTTTATCAATGTTGGCACCACCCTTGTTTACGTCTCCGCCAACGTTCTTCTACTCGAAAATCATCCTGAATACTCCCTACCCATCGCATACATCTCTGCTGCATTGGCCGTGATGGCCGCGGGGAAATTATATGAGCACTTTGAACATCATTTAGTATTAAAACGGCTCAGCCTGGGATCCATGCTCTCATCCCTCCTCATGGTTGTGGTGGTGATGGGTTTACTTTGGCTGGGGCACGGCATTGCAACGGCGGTTGCCATTATGGTAGGTTACCGCATCATTTATCTGCTTATTAACCTGGAATTCTGGGGTTTATCTGCATTGGTTTTTGATGTAAGGCAGAGTAAAAGGTTATTCAGCGTGATCGGTTCGGGGGATATGCCTGCCAAAGCATTGGGCGCGGTGCTGGCGGTACTGATCCATTCTCCGTCCGTATTAATGATCCTGCTGATCATTTCCCTGGCCTTTTTCGCGTTGGCTTTTTACACCCAGGTACTCACATTTCGCTACACCGAAATCCCAAATCCGCATCATTCACGGCCACGCCAGGTAATTGGCGCTTCGGATTCCCGGTTCGTTCAAAAATATTTTGGCGGTAACAAGCTGTTGACTTCGCTTTGTCTGGGTATGGTCGCCATTGCGGCCACAGCTACCTGGATCGAATATCATTTCTTTGTGAATGTCAAATACAAGTTCCACAGCCAGCACGATGTAATCGGCTTTGTAGGAACATTGCTCGCGGCAACTTATATCATTGCGACATTTGTTAAGGTAATTTTTTCAGGTAAAACGGTAGAGCGTTTCGGCGTAAAAGTGACGCTTTATCTGCTTCCTTTTACGACTATATTTATTTCTCTTGGACTGCTGATCTCCTCTTATTTCAAGAAAGATGAGCCATCGCTGCTGGTTTACTATTGCGCCGCCTATTTGCTTTTTGAGCTGGTCAGGAGAACGATTTTTGACTCTGTTTTTCTTGTTTTGTTTCAGCCTTTGTCAACCAAGATGCGTTTGAAAGGCCATACGCTTGCAAAAGGCCTGTTTGAACCCATCGGAATGCTCATCGCTGGTGTACTGTTATGGATCGTCTACACGCGGCAGCTGAGCAACATTAGTCTAACTTTTGACCTGTCTCTGCTATTTGCCATCGCAGCCTTGGTTGTATTCCGGAAAGCTTACGGACATTACATTCAGGAGTTAAAAAACGCCATCAGCAAACGCTTCATCCGAAGTGGTGAAATGGCCTCTCCTGCCGAAGCGTTACCTATTATCACTGAAAACCTCAAAAGCGATCGCAAAGAAGAAGTCCTTAACGCCATCGACTGGCTTTCCAGGAACAAGATTGGGCTTTTCAAGAAAAATGTGGACCTGCTGTTGCAATATCCGTCTATCCCGGTCAGGTTAAAAACACTGCAGACCTTGGCCCAGATTCAAAAACCTGAACTTTCTGATACGTTCCTTAAATACATTGAAGCTGAGCCCGATACGGCCTGCCAGACCTTGGCCGTACGCATTGCCTGCTCCGCTTCCCGCCTCTCCGACGAGCAACTAGCAAGGTTTCTTGCGCACGACGATCTGGATATTGTGAAAGGATCTATTTTTGGATGTTTTGAATCAGGAAAAGCGTTGCCGCTAATCCATGGAACGATACGCAAACTATTTACCTCCCCGCTTGACGAGGCGCAGCTTGTCGCTCTGGATTGTGTGAAAACTGTTGGGATCAATAGTTATGAGGAGCAGGTCAAAAGCTGTCTGAAAAACGGCTCCGAACAAGTAAGGAATTATGCGCTGGAAGTTGCCGCAGGCGTAGGCTCCGCCCAGTTGCTGCGTGAGTTAAAGCCCATGCTGAGCGGCACATTATCCCGCTCCACCATCACTGCGTTGATCCAGTCCGGTGATTCGGGCATCCGGATCGTTGAAGAATGGCTGCAGACCGACCGGTCCGGTGAACGCATCCAAACAATAATTAAGGTTGCTGAAAAGAACAAACACGAATTTATACTTCAAATACTTTTCGACCTTATCAAAAATATCTATCAATATAACCTTTCAAAAAGACCAGATAGTATTATTAATATCGAAGGTATTGATACTTTTACGCATACCGCTGCTTTAAAAGCATTAACTAATTATTCACTAGTTGCTGATTATAAAGAGGTTATATCAGAATTTGTAGAAGAAGAACTTACCCACGCGTCGAGGCTTTTGAATGGAATGGATGAAACCGGGTCAGATCAGGTGTGGAATGATACGCTGGAATACGAGCTTGACCTGACCAGCCGGAGACTATTTTACCTTTTCATGATGCAATATGACAAGGATGCCGTTCAAAACGCCTGGAAGGGAATCCGCCATGCGGGGAAAGAAAAACGGGCCAATTCTCTTGAAATGATCGAGAGCCTTTTGCCCCGGATCCTTTATCCATCACTCCACGCTTTATTTGAAGATATTCCAATCCAGAGAAAGCGGGAAGCGCTGCGCCAGTACATGACAGACCAGGATTCTGGCGTCTCTGTGATCTCCTACATTTTGACACAAAAAGAAAAATCATTCACAACCTGGACTATTGCACTGGCGATAAGAAATATGTCCGTTAGCGAGGATAACCTGACATCGCTGGAAACACTTGCGAATCATCCCTCACTTTTGGTAAGAGAATCTGTCCAGGAAAAATATGCTACCCTTTCGCTTGATGCGGACCTAAAATTTACACTCAGAATCCCTATGAAACATGCAGAAGCAACCCAGCAAATTTCCGAAATGGAAAGGGTTATCGTTCTAAAAAATACGCAGCTTTTCTCGCAGACTCCCGAAAATGTATTAAGCTCAATTGCTCCTATTATGCGTGAAGTTTCATACAGCGACGGCCAGGAAATTTTTGCAAAAGGAGACCTGGGCGACTCCATGTACATTATCTACACAGGACAGGTTGGAATTTACGATGGCAAAAAACAGCTTGCACTGTTCGACAAAGGTGAGATATTTGGGGAATTGGCATTGCTGGATACGGAGCCACGCTCTGCAACGACCGTCGCTGAAACCGATGTGCTCGTTTTCCGGATCGATCAGGAAGATTTCTTTGAGCTGATGGAGGAAAGAGATGAAATTCTGCGCAATGTGCTGCGCATCCTATGCCAGCGTATCCGGGTACAAAACGAAAAAATGCGTTTACTGTCTTAAAGCAGCCAAATGCTTCGTTTTCAGCTCATTTCTTCGGGCGCGTTCTGATTTGGTCCAATAAAAATGATCCCCGATAAACCGAATCTGGATCTGGTTCCAAACATTGACATCCGTCACAATCTCCCTTGCCTTCAACTCTTCAAAAAGTGTTGCCGCAATAGGCTCGAAATCATCCCGGCCAAGGTAATCCAGGTCTGCGTCGCTAATGATGCGTTCCAAATGGGTTTGAGGGTCTTGCGGAATTCTTGTCGCCATGATCATCCCGCAAATGGTTGAAATTTCTTCCGGCGAATAGTCAAAATCAGGCAGCACTTCCTTCGCGATCCGGCAACTCTCATCTTCGTGGCCCTTGTAGGTATTCATAAACCCGCAATCATGAAAAAGTGCGGCTGTTTTGATCAAACAGAGCGATTCCTGATCTGTTACAGCTTCCAATGCCGCCAGTTCGAGTGCAGTTTGGACTACGTCGAGGGTGTGATGCACACCATGATAATAAAGATTGCTATCCAGCCTGCTCCTTAGCTCTTCGAGGATATAACTTTGAACTTGTTCAATTTGCATGGCTATTCCACTACTTCGTATATCATAACCGGATTGGATTTGTTTTTGAGACTTACCTCTCCAACCGGGTTACATTTGAATGCTTCCTTAATCTGTTGGTAACCCGATTCTGCAACCACAACTTGTCCGGGTTTTGCAATAGATTGTAAGCGCTGGGCAACATTGACTACGTCGCCTATGACTGTGTAATCCAGCCTTTTTAGCGCAGCAGACCCAATATTCCCTGAAACCATTTCGCCGGAATTGATACCGATGGAAACGTTGGGATGATAACCAGACTGATTGGATAACTCTTCTTTGAAACTATTGATGTGATTTCTTACGGCAAGCGAAGACTCTACCGCTCGATCCAAATGGTATTCGCCGCGAAAAACGGCCATAACGGCATCTCCCATGAATTTATCGACCAGTCCACCCTGCGCGATAATCTCCTTCACCATCACATCAAAATACTTATTGATCAGCTTCACAACGAGATCCGGCGGCTCCTTTTCGGAGATGGACGTAAAGCCGCACATATCCATAAAAACAACACTACCATTTATTGTCTCGCTCGTCATCAGCGATTTTTCGAAAGTTTCCTGTGTCATAAATTGCAAAACGGACGAGTCGACATACATGCGGAGGATATCATTCTCCCTCACTGCCTTCAAGGTTTCTTTCAACGAAGCCACGTAGATTAAGGTCTTCTCCATGGTAACTTCAAGATCCTTAAAATCAATGGGTTTGGTCAGAAAATCAAAAGCACCACGGTTCATCGCCATACGGATATTGTCCATATCGCCATAAGCCGATACAATCACTGATTTCAGGATCGGGCTGAGCTCCCCTATCCTCACTAATAGTGTCAGCCCGTCCATTTCGGGCATATTAATATCGCTGAGCACCATATCGACGTCGGGGTTCTCACCGATTACTTCCAACGCCTTAATGCCATTTTCAGCAAATAGAAACTCATACTCCTGCTCCCGGATCTGCCTTCGGAACTTTTGCTTAATTAACAGCTGTAAATCCGCTTCATCGTCCACTACCAATATTTTGGCTTTCATAAAATCTCTATCAATTTCTCTTTCAATTCGACAAAATTGACTGGTTTGGTTAAAAAATCGTTTGCTCCGAATTCCATCGCCTGATCGTGGTTGGCACTATCACCATAAGCCGTGATCATCATGACTTGCGGCGGCGCTTGCGGATGGTCCTTCCGGATAGTTTTCAGCAGCTCAATGCCACTCATACCCGGCATGTTGATATCCGACAAGATCATGACCACCTCCGAATGATGGTCAGCCAGATAAGCCAAGGCCTGTTCCCCGGAGAATGAGAATGAAAATTCAAACTGCCCACTGCGGATCTCGCGCCTGAACTTCTGCTCAAAAAGCGATTTGACATCTTCCTCGTCGTCTACAACTAATATTTTCATCTTTCCTTTAACATTTAGAGTGGTACGTTAATTATTTACTCCAGGCTTTCAGTAATCGGAATTGTAATTTTAAATTCGGTTTGTTCACCAGGAACGGACTCCACATCCAGCACACCTCCATGTCCACCCGTGATGATGTCGTAACTCATTGACAGCCCAAGACCGGTCCCCTGTCCGGTAGGTTTTGTTGTAAAAAACGGCTGGAAGATCTTGGCGATCACATGGTCCGGCATACCCGTTCCGTTATCCGTAACCCTGATATACAGTTTGTTATCAAATTTTCTGGTGCTGATTTTTACTTCCGGCTTATAATTCGTCGAAGGGTCCTTCTCGGTCAGCATCCGCTTCTTTTCAGCCACAGCATAGAACGCATTGGTAAAAAGATTGAGAAAAACCCGTCCCAGATCCTGTGGAAGCACATTTACTTTGCCAACAGACGGATCAAAATCGGTTAACAGTGCCGAATTAAATTCCTTATCCTTTGCTCGCAAGCCATGATAAGCCAGCCGCATATATTCATCTGCCAAAGCGTTGATTTCCACAGGTTCCTTTTCACCAGAGGATATTCTCGAATGCTGCAGCATTCCTTTTACAATGCTGTCAGCCCTTTTGCCGTGGTGTGTGATTTTTTGCTGATTTTGGCTCAAATCGCCAATGATTTCTTTGATATAATCCTTATCAGAATCAGGCAGATCGGTTTTATCAATCTCTTCTTCCAGTTCCTGACACAGCTCCACCGAAACCTCCGAGAAGTTGTTAACGAAATTGAGGGGATTTTGAATTTCATGGGCAATCCCAGCGGTTAATTCACCAAGGGAAGCCATTTTCTCACTCTGAATTAACTGGTTCTGTGTCGATTTCAGTTCCTCAATGGTCTTCTGAAGTTCCTCTTTTTGAAGCGTCAGCTCCTGCGTACGCTCCGCGACGAGATATTCCAATGATTCCTTTTGCGCTTTGCTGGCCAGTTCATCCCTAAGCCGGTCCTCCCGCTCCTTTAAAAGTACTTTTTGCTGTTTCCGGGCGTAAAACCAGAGAACAAAACACAGGGCAAAGGCAAAAAAACCAGCTATATGCAAATAATCGCCCCATTCTTTATAGAAAGCCGGCGCGACCATTTCCAGAATGTCCGTGATCACAGAAATGACCAGGTAAGGAATGACGCCCTGGATTAACGTCCGGAAAGGCTTCATTTCCTCCCTTAAATAACAATAAACCAGTAAAGCACTCAGAAATACATACCAAAGCCAGTTGTACCACTCAGGCTCATCGGCAATGTAGTAGACAGAAAGCAGGGCAATTGAAGCATATCTTGAATAAAGCAGGATTTTGTCTAGCTCCGGATGCTGCGTCTTGGTTTGTATAGCTGAACGAATGTATTGGACCAGGAACAGTGCAATCAGAAAATATCCCATGCAGGTTTAGAAATTCGCTTATGTTAATTTGAAGCTTCCAATTAATTAACAAAGTAAAGATTTTACTTTACAAAATCTCCTCTGCAGCATATATGGCCGATTTTGCCCCTCAATGGTGCGAATCGTCAGATCTGGTGGCAGATTACAAAGCCATGATCGATTAAACTTTTTCTACCTCGAAACCAGTCGAAATAGTCACTTCTTTCCAGTTTTCAAGTTCCTTACCTACAGCTTCAATTTTTGCTTGCGCGAGATCATAGGCATCCTGGCCGAGGAAAAGGTTCAGTGGTGGATTTGCTTCAGAAGCAATGCGGATCAGCACGTCAGCAGCTTTCGCAGGATCACCCGGCTGATTGCCATTAATGTCTTGCTGATGCGCATTCTGCACTTCCCTTACCTCCTTATACTCGGCGATTTCGTTCTTTGGCGTGCCCAACGAGCCGGAAGTCAGGAAATTGGTCCGGAAATAACCCGGCTCAACCACGGTTACTTTGATGCCGAATGATTTCACTTCGGCAGCCAGCGATTCGGTGAGGCCTACCACCGCAAATTTGGTAGCACAATAAATCGCGAAGCCTGGAAAGTCGCCGGTAAAACCGCCAATCGAGGATATATTAAAGATATGTCCGGACTTTTGTTCCCGAAGATATGGCATTGCCTTTCTGATCACATTCAATGTTCCAAAGACATTTACCTCAAAATTTTCCCTGGTTTCGGAGTCAGTCAGCTCTTCAATGCTGCCGGTCAGTCCATATCCGGCATTGTTGACAACGATATCAATGTTACCAAATGTTGCGACTGTCTTTTCAATAGCCTGCTGGACACTGGATTCGTTTTTGAGATCTACTTGCAAAGGAAGAAACAGATCTGTCTGTCCACTCACGGCCTGATGAAGATCAGTCATATTCCTTGAAGTGGCGGCAACTTTTAAACCATTTGCCAGTAATTTTTGAACTAAAACGAGTCCCAGGCCTTTGGATGCGCCTGTCACAAACCATACTTTTTGATTTTCCATTTTTTCTGTTGATTAATTAACACAACAAAATTAAGATAGAAGTACCTGGCGGCGATTACGTGGTTCAAACAGATGCTTGCAACATTCAAACAATCCGGAAGGCGGAAGGTGTTTGGCTGGTTTGTTTTTTGAAGAAATTATTAAAATGTGCAGGTTCTTCAAAACCAAGACTATAACTGATCTCTGAAATGTTCCATTTGGTGTGTTTCAGCAATGCTTTCGCTTCGCTGGCAATCCGCTCTGCAATGTGCGCGGTAGTGGTTTTCCCCGTTGTCTCCCTGATTGCCCGGTTTAAATGATTGACATGAACAGACAGATGTTGGGCAAAATCATTGGCAGACCGTAATGCAAATCTTTGAGATGGTGATTCAATTGGAAACTGGCGTTCGAGTAACTCGGTAAAAATTGAGGTGATCCGGGAATTTGCATTGGGATGCTGATAGAGGGATTCGGTAGGCTGCATTTTCAATGCATAGTGAATGAGTTCCATCACATAATTCCGGATGAGATCGTACTTAAACTGGTAATCTGAATCGATTTCGGCCAGCATTTTCTGAAAGATCTGGCTAACATGTTCGTCCTGAGAGTCTGTCAGAATATAGGATGGTTTGCCACCCGTCGCGAACATAGGGAGCTCATTGATGCTGCCCCGCATTCTTTCCTGAAAAAAGGCCTCTTTAAAAATACAGAAATAGCCGGTTGTGCCGCCGCAACTTGATTCCCAGTTATATGGAACCTGCGGATTAAAGAACATCAAAGCAGGGCCATCTACTTCCAGACTTTTATCCGCGTAATGATAAATGTTTTTGCCTTTCAAAAGAGAAATCTTATAAAAATCCCTCCTGCTATATTGAACCGGCACCGCGCTGGCCCCGGAATGGTTTCCTAGTGAAAAAACATTGAAGTGACCAATGTCCTGTTTCAGGTTTTCAGGAAGCCAATTGAACTTATGCTGATAGAATTCTTCGAGTGTTTCAATGTTTGCCATGAGGTGAAGTTACGAAATTCAAATAGGAAGCTACCACGCTTAGGTTCTCGCAGTGTAAATTTCATTTTTTATCAACTTGACATTGTTAAGCTGAGGTATTGCCAAAACCTTGTCTCTCGGGACAACTCCCCGTGAAATCCAATTTTGAACCCTGCTGACTTTTAGATTATGCAAACGGGAATAATCTGAAATGGTGACCCAATCGTGTAAGTCATATTCTGCGCCCGCAACCACAATTTTGACATCATCCAATTTTTGAATCTCATATATCGCGTCTTTTATTTCCTTTATTGCCTGCCTTGCGGCTTCCTTGATACTTTTCCAAAAAGGCTCCATTTGATTTCTATCTTCTTCTGATAGCGCGTAGTACCAATTGGAAAATTCGGATCTGATGGCTGGCACTTCCGATTCATCAGCAGTTTGTATTGCTGACAAATAGTCATCCAACTTCTGTTTAATATCTACATTCATGGTATTTTCAAAATCATTTTTCGTTGTGTGATAGAAAATAAAGCTATGAATTATATACTAATTACACAAAATAATATGTAAACATACTTTACAAAAAATCGCCTCCTGTATTTATGAAGTAAAAAAAGGTTTTAAAATCCTTGTTATACCTGAAATTGAAAACCACAAAAGCTCTATGAAATTGATTATTCTTGTCGCCTGCCATTTACTAATATTCCAAACTGCTTTTGCTCAAAGCAATTTGAAATTTTGGTACAAACAGCCTGCGCGAAACTGGAATGAAGCGTTGCCGATTGGAAACGGGCGGATTGGGGCGATGGTTTTTGGACGGGTTAATGAAGAACTGATTCAGTTGAATGAGGAGACATTATGGTCGGGCGGGCCGGTGAATAACAACCCTAACCCACAGGCTTACAAATATTTACCAGAAGTAAGGAAAGCTTTGGCCAATGAAGATTACAAACTTGCGGAGGAACTAACAAAGAAAATTCAGGGCGTTTTTACCGAATCCTATGAACCGCTGGGCGATTTGCTGATTAAACAGCCGTTGGCCGGCCAACCAACGAACTACCGCCGCGAGCTCGACATATCCAACGCCATTACATCCACCAGTTTTACGATCAATGGAGTCGATTACAGCAGGGAATTTTTCGTTTCTGGTGCGGACCAGTTGATGGTCGTCAAATTAACAGCCAGCAAAAAGGGTGCTTTGAATTTTACGGCAACCACTCAGAGTCAGCTTGTTTATCAGAATGTCGTGATTGAAAAAGATCAGATTGGCATGAAAGGACAAGCGCCTGCACATACCGACCCAAGTTATATGCAGACCATGGAATTGCCGATCGTGTACAATGATCCATCCCAATGCAAGGGAATGCGTTTCGAGCTGCGGGTTAAGGTGCAAAAATCGGATGGAACGGTGACGGCTGATGCTGCCGGCCTGCACATAAGCGGCGCCACAGAAGCAGTTTTGATTTTGTCTGCAGCTACCAGTTACAATGGATATGATAAATGTCCCGACAAGGAAGGAAAGGATGAAAATAAACTGTCAGAAAGCTACTTAACCCCTGCTGTTTCGAAAAGTTTTGACATTCTTAAAAATAGCCATATCGCTGATTATCAGAAGTATTTTAACAGAACAAGCCTTGTTTTAAATGGTAATCCAAAAAGCGAATTGCCGATGGACGAACGCCTGAAAAACTATGCACAAGGCACAAAAGACCCGGCGCTGGAATCGCTTTACTTCCAATTTGGACGTTATCTTCTTATTTCCAGCTCGCGGCCCGGCGGTATTCCTGCCAATTTGCAGGGAATCTGGAACCATGAGCTAAGGCCACCGTGGAGCAGTAATTTCACAACCAACATTAATACGCAAATGAATTATTGGATGGTCGAAACCGCCAATCTTTCGGAATTGCATACGCCACTACTCGATTTAATTAGTCGGATGGAGGTAACGGGCACAGAAACGGCCAAAAACTTCTATGGAGCAAAAGGCTGGACTATCCATCATAATTCGGACATATGGGCCACATCCAATCCAGTTAGCGGCAGTCCTTCCTGGGCAAACTGGCCAATGGGCGGCGCCTGGCTTTCGCAACATTTGTGGGAACATTACCAGTTTACCGGTGACAAGGAATATTTGGCGAAAACTGCATATCCGCTTATGAAAAGAGCCGCGCTGTTTTGTTTGGATTGGCTGATTGAGGATAAAAACGGTAAGCTCGTCACAGCACCGGCTACTTCTCCGGAAAATATTTTTATTACTGAAAGAGGCTTCAAAGGATCGGTTTCGGTAGCAACTACCATGGATATGTCCATTATCTGGGACCTTTTTACCAAGCTGATTGAAGCTTCCGACCGACTCGGCGAGGATTCAGAATTCAGGCAACTTTTAGTTGAAAAGCGGAGCAGGCTATTTCCGCTTCAAATTGGTAAAAAAGGGAATTTGCAGGAATGGTACAAAGACTGGGAAGACACTGAGCCGGAACATCGTCACATTTCCCATTTATTCGGACTTTTTCCAGGCCGACAGATTTCGCCACTCTACACGCCTGAATTTGCAAATGCGACCAGAAAAACAATGGAATTACGTGGCGACGGCGGTACGGGATGGAGCAAAGGCTGGAAAATCAATATATGGGCAAGGTTATTAGATGGTAATCATGCTTATAAATTGATTAGGGAACAGTTAAAACTTACGGGTGTTGAAGGAACAGACTACGCAAATGGCGGTGGTACCTATCCCAATCTGCTGGATGCTCATCCTCCCTTTCAGATCGACGGTAATTTCGGAGGTACTTCGGGAATTGCAGAAATGATACTCCAAAGCCACGATGGCCTTCTGAACGTAATCCCTGCAATTCCCGACAACTGGACCTCCGGCGAAATGAAAGGAATGAAAGCCCGAGGCGGATTTGAAGTAGATGCTACCTGGAACGCAGGCCTGATCACCCAACTTACGGTAAGATCCAAACTAGGAGGAAATTGCCGCATCGCCGTCCCTAACTCAATCAAATCTTCCGGAAAATTAACATTGAAACCGGCCAAAGGAGAAAATGCCAATGCATTCTATAAAAAGGCCCAATCCAGCGAACTCAACACCCTAATTGTTAAAAAAGGAAGCCTGGCCTATGACTTTATGACCGAGCAAGGCGGGGTGTATGTTTTTAAGGCTGGGAAGTAACCATTACCCTATTTCTATCAACCACGTGCGCCAGCCATAGCACGATCACTTGCAGAATGGCAAAGGAAACGAAGAGTACGGGAATGGAATCTTCCGGTGGCGGGCCGAACATGTTGTAAAGGTTTGATGCGATGAAAAATATGACCAGCGTCCATAAAGTCCATGTGCCCTTGTTATTCAGCGCTTTGGAATTTTTGACATAGATATAAAGACCTCCAAAGAAAATTACACTTTCAATCAAAAGCGTCAGCGGCATCGAATTCCACAAACCTAACCCTACTTTTTCTGAACCAAACGGTGTGATTGGCAAATCGGGAATGTGGACGACGAAATCGAGAAACCAATGGCTCAGGACGGCAAGTCCTACGATAACAGAACTTCTCAGGTCTTTTTTCAAAAGCCAGTATACCAATGCAAATAACAAACCCCATACCACACCCATTATCAAACTGTGGGTATACGGATAATGCACAAATTCAAATGGGGTTACCTCAGAGATTCCGGGGTGTACCTTGACTTTCTCAACATTGAACAACAACATAAACGGCCACAGAATATCGACGAATTCGACTGCGACAAAAAGCGTAAGTAGCGAAACCTTTGGAGCGACTTTCTTAGCACCGAATGCTAAACCATAATGACCTAAAAACATATAAATTACTTGTTGAGTGATGACTTAACAAAAGTATCAACCGGCATTTCAAAGCCACTTGATCTAGATCAAGAAATCAAATCAGCTGTTTTCGCCTTATCCTGCTGATGGTTTCCGGTGTCATTCCAAGCATGGAGGCAATATATTGAAGCGGCACCTGATTGAACAGTTCGCGGTTATTTTCAAATAAGATATTGTAGCGTTGCTCGGCGGTCATTGATAAAAAAGAAAAAACGCGGTCTTCCAAGGTTGTGAAGCAATGTGCGATGAAAAGCTTTTCTGTAACCGGCCATTTTGGTATAAAATCACCAAGACGATCGTAATCTGCTTTATCAATAGTGTAAAGGGCAGTATCTGCAAGTGCCTGGATGTTCCAGCGGGATGGATTGCCAAATACCAGGCTTGACAGGTCGGCTATGAAATATCCTTTTGTCGAAATCCATTGCGTTACCTCCCTATATTCTAGCTCCACGAAAACCCGCAACATACCCGACTGGATGAAACTCAGCTTATTACAGGTTTTGCCGCTTTTCAGATAATAACCTCCTTTTTGAATCATTTCGGGCTTAAAGAATGAGGCTACCTTGTTCAGGTCGGTTTGATTGAAGTCAAAATAGGTTTGGAGATATTGTTCTAAGTCTGTCATCAATGAAAGTGTTAACGCATAAATTTAGTAAAGCGGCGGCCGATTTCGTACGAAAAGTGTTCGGAAGTGAACATTCGTGGCTAAGAAAATTTCCTAAACACCCGAGAATCACAACATTTGCAAACTGGCATACCTTTTATACCAAGAACTATGTTATACAAAGTACCGCCTGTTAGCCATCAAAATAAACCAAGTTTTTCCCTTTTACATTTACCTTAATCATGATTAGAAATTACTTTAAAATCGCCTGGCGGACCTTACTCAGAAACCGCGCCTTTTCCGCCATCAATATTGTCGGCCTGGGAATGGGACTGGCTTCCTGCATGCTCATCAGCCTTTATGTACTCGATGAATTGAGTTTTGACAGGTATAATGAAAAAGCCGACCGCATTGTTCGTGTCGTATTTAAAGGTGTGATGCAGGGAGGAAAATTCAATGAGGCGCACGTCATGCCGCCAACTGCCGCTGCATTAAAAGCCGATTATCCCGAAGTTCAGGACGCGACCCGCCTGCGGCAGGGCGGTTCACCATTGGTATTATTGGGTGAAAAACTCTTCACCGATGACCGTCTGGCATATGTAGACTCGAATTTTTTCCAACTCTTCACATTACCACTTATCGAAGGCCAGGCAAAAAGCGCGTTATTGAACCCGAATACAGTTGTTATTTCAGAGACGCTCGCTCGGAAATATTTTAGGGAAAATGACGCAATGGGAAAAGTTTTGACATTCAAGGGCACGGACAATATGTATAAAGTGACCGGGGTGATGAAAGATATACCTGCCAATTCCCATTTCCATTACGATATGCTGGCGTCCATGTCCTCGCTGGATGAAGCAAAATCGCAATCGTGGATGATATCTGAGTTTTTCACCTACCTCCTGCTTCCCAAAGATTACGATTACAAACGCCTTGAACAAAAGCTTCCGCAGACGGTCAGCAAATACATGGGTCCGCAATTAAAGCAGGCAATGGGCGTAACATTGGCTGAGTTTCGCAAAAAGGGAAACGACATAGGCTTGTATCTTCAGCCTTTAACTGACATTCACCTACACTCTGACTTTGAATATGATCTGGGCGGCAACGGAAATTTAAAATACGTCTACATTTTTAGCGCTGTTGCAGTAATTATGCTGCTGATTGCGTGCATTAATTTCATGAACCTCTCTACCGCCGGTTCGTCCAAGCGCGCCAGAGAAGTCGGTGTTCGAAAGGTAATGGGTTCGGAAAAAATAGAATTGGTCAGCCAGTTTTTGATGGAATCGCTTCTGCTAACCGGCATTGCTTTGATACTTGCAACTGTTATATGCCTGATCTGTCTTCCGTTGTTCAATAATTTATCAGGCAAAGAACTTTCATTGCGATTGGATGCGTTACCTGGCCTCATTCCTGGCGTCCTGTTATTTGGCTTGTTCGTGGGCATATTTGCCGGCAGCTACCCTGCATTTTTCCTTTCTTCTTTCAAGCCCATTTCAGTTTTAAAAGGTGGCAGCGCGACCATCAAACTGGGATCTTCGGGCAGGAATATTGGATTGAGAAGCAGTTTGGTTGTTTTCCAATTCTTTATTTCAATCACCTTAATGGTCGGCACCACGGTGGTTTACCAACAATTGAAATTTATCCAGAACAAAAAATTGGGTTATAATAAAGAGCAGATCATGATTGTACCCGGGTGGGCTTTGGGCAAAAATTTTCCGGCGTTTCGGGATGAAATCATGGGAGACGCCCGGGTTGATAAAGTGAGCATGTCTGGTTATGTTCCCGCGGGAGCTTCGGACAACAATAATTTCATGGTAACAACAGGGAACAATGTCGATCAGTTTGTGAAGACGCTTCGTTACGAGGTGGATTACAATTACATCCCAACCCTGGGTATGGAAATTACGGAGGGCCGCAATTTTTCCAAAGCCTACGGTACCGATTCACTGGGAATTATTGTGAATGAAACGGCTGCAAAAGCAATGGGATGGACTGATGGGGCGCTTGATAAGACGGTTTCCCGCAGGGACAACGAAGGTCAGCAAGTCACTTTTCGTGTGATAGGTGTTGTCAAAGACTTTCACTTTCGCTCCATGCATGAAAAAATAGCACCACTTGTAATGACACTTAGTGAAGGCAGCGGTTCCATCATTATTAAAACCAGGACCAAAGAAGTGGCTGGGCTGCTCAAATCCATGAAAACGCATTGGGAAAGCTTCAAGCCGGACCTGCCTTTCACCTATTCTTTCCTGGATGAACGCTTTAATGAAACCTACAAAGCGGAACAGAAAACCGGCAAAATATTAGGCTTATTCGCAGGATTGACCATTTTCGTCGCATGTCTGGGTTTATTCGGACTGGCAACTTTTACTGCCGAGCAGCGTACAAAGGAAATTGGGGTTAGAAAGGTATTAGGTGCCTCGGTTGCTGGAATCGTGGCTTTGCTTTCGAAGGATTTCTTGAAACTGGTGGGTATTGCAATGGTCGTTGCCGTTCCAGCAGCCTGGTACATGATGGACAAGTGGTTACAGGATTTCGAATACCGGATCACAATTTCCTGGTGGATGTTCGCAATAGCCGGAATGCTTTCCATCGCAGTAGCACTCTTTACAGTTTCATTCCAATCCATCAAAGCCGCATTGATGAACCCTGTCAAATCGCTGCGGTCAGAATAATATGAATGTAAAAACAGAAGAAATATTTTCTTATTTATTGTAACCTTTCCCAATACCCCGAGTTATCACAACAGAATCAAACAAAAAAGGCTAAACCATTTGAACGCGCTCACAGACAATTCGCTGATGCTCCGGGTTAAAGCCGGCGACCTGGACAAAATGGGCTTGCTGTTTGAACGGTACAACCGGCCACTGTTTGCATTCTTTTACCATATGACGCATACAACCCACGCCAGTGAAGATCTTGTTCAGAATGTGTTTTACCGGATGCTCAAATACAAACATACCTTCACAGGAGAAGGCGAATTCAGGACCTGGATGTATTATCTCGCCAGGAATGTGCTGAATGATTCGGTGAAGCAGAACAAGACGGCCAATCATTATGATGTGAATGAAATGGCGGACAAGATCGGCGGCGGCACATTGGCGGATGAAGGTTTGGAAAAACAACAGGACAAGGATTTTCTGCACAAAGCAATGGCAGGATTGAGTGAAGAATATCGGGAAGTGCTTATCCTGAGCCGGTTTCAGGACTTGAAATACAACGAAATAGCGAAAGTGCTGAACGTTAATGAAGGGACGGTAAAAGTGCGGGTACACCGGGCACTGGGTGAGTTAAAAAAAAAGTTTTTTACCAATGAAAGGAGATAACGCAATGGGCTGTGAACATAACAAGGAAAAGTTGACAGACTGTCTGAATAACAGGCTCAGCAAAGGAGAACGATTGGAGGTTGACAACCATTTGACCGAATGCATTGCCTGCCAGGAAGAATTCGCGATGGATAAGCAGCTTTGGGATAGTCTTGGAAAAATGAGAATCCCCGAGCCGGAAGAAGCGATGCGCACTAATTTTTACCAAATGCTGGATCAGTTTAAAAAAGCTGAAAAAGCCGACGAATCCTTTTCATGGCAACATATCATCGAAAAAATAAAGGATTTTGTGTTACCTCAGTGGTCAATCCAGCTTGCATTCAGCCTTTTGCTCGTTGGGCTTGGTCTGGTGATTGGACGTAAGACAGGGAAAGACAATGTGAAAGCAACCGATTACCAACAGAAAATTGAGACCCTTGCCTCGGAAGTGGAAGAGATGAAAAGCACCATGATGCTTTCGCTGATCGAGAATCCTTCGGCCACTGAGAGGCTTCGGGCTGTAGGTTACACAACTGAGATCGTCAATGCCGATGAGCGTGTAATAAATGCGCTTTTTACGACCTTAAACAACGACGATAATGTGAACGTGAGGCTGGTTACGCTCGAAGCACTTACGCAATACACAAGCGATGCTGCGGTGCGGGAAGGACTTGTGAAATCGCTGCTTGTCCAGGATTCGCCGATGGTTCAAGTCGCATTGGCGGATGTGATGGTTAAGATGCAGGAAAAACGCTCCATTAAAGCACTCAGGACCTTGCTGAAAAAAGAAGGGCTCAATGATCTGGTGAAGAACAAAATTGAGCAGTCGATCAAGGATTTATCTTAGAAAACCATCATCCATTTATTAGCTATGAAATATCTTGCAATCCCCTTACTGGCGGGAGCAGTGTTCTGCTGCACCCAGGCCCCGGCACAAAAGCTGGAATTCAAAGAGCATATCAGCAAACAATTCACTTTAACTCAAAACGCGTCTGCCAATACTTTGGCGATTTATAACGTCAATGGCTTTATCAAAGTGGAGGGCTATAATGGGGACAAAGTTTTGCTCGAAATTGACAAAACCATTTCAGCAAAAACCCAGGAAATTTTGGAAACAGGCAAGCAGGAATTCAAAATTGATTTTGAACAAACGGCGGATAGTATCACGGCCTACATTACCAACCCTTTTGATTCCCGTCCGGATCGCAATAATAAAAACTGGAATGGTCCGAAAATTCATTATCACTATGAACTGAATTTCACGGTAAAAGTCCCCTACTCTCTGAATTTGCATGTTTCAACGGTTAATGGCGGTGATGTGACGGTGAACGATGTCACTGGTTCACTTGGCGTTTACAATGTTAACGGCGCTATTAAGCTGGTAAATGCAAAGGGTGCAGCCAATGTACGGACGGTCAACGGGAATGTGGACGCCAATTACCTGACACTCCCGCCCGGCGAATCTGATTTCAAAACGCTTAATGGCGATATCAAGATCAGCTACCCCGCAGCGCTGTCGGTGGATTGCCAGTTCAAGACCTTCAACGGGAATTTTTATACCGATTTTACAGAAGTAGAATCTTTGCCCGTGAAAGTGATCAAGAATGAGGAAAAGAAAGACAATAAGACGGTTTACAAGCTCAGTACCGACACCCGGATCCGCATTGGAAAAGGCGGCGCTGTCTACAAATTCGAAACATTTAACGGAAATATTTATCTTAAAAAACAATCATAAACACAATGAAGACCAATTCAATTTTATCCCTCGCCTTATCCACTGCCCTCACATTGAGCCCGATTATGCTGTGGGCACAAACTGAATCCAAAGAGACATTGACCATACCATTGACAGATCCTGCCAAACCCGGAACTTTAAATGTGGGCTTGATCGCAGGAAGTATCCACATCACCGGAACTACTGGAAACCAGGTGATCATTGATGCATCGGCTAAAAACGAAGAAAAGAAAGATAAGCCCAGTGATGCCCAGGCTGGCGGAATGAAGCGAATTTCCCCCGGGAATGCCGCACTGGACATTACCGTAACCGAGCAAAACAATACAGTGAAAGTGAATTCAAGGGCTAGCATGAACGCCGTAAATCTGAACATTAAGGTGCCCCAGAAGTTTACGCTGGTCGTCAGCACCATAAACGAGGGAGATATTACCGTTGAAAACGTAGATGGCGAATTGGAAATTAAAAACGTGAACGGTGATATTAAACTCACTAATGTATCCGGCTCGGCGGTTGCCAATACCATTAACGGAACATTGAAAGCTGTTTTCAAAACCGTCAACACGACATCACCAATGGCATTCTCAACGCTCAATGGCAATGTGGATATAACCCTGCCTGGTACAGCCAAATTTGATGTGAAAATCAAATCCGACCGAGGCGAAATTTACAGCGACTTTGATGTGGACGTGGACAAAAGCCAGCCGCAGGCTACCCGTTCAGCCAAGGACGGTATGTATAAAGTTTCTATTGAGGACTGGGTAAAAGGCAAGGTCAACGGCGGCGGCGGGGAGATCATGATGAAAAATATGAATGGGAACATTTATGTGCGGAAAGCGAAGTAGCATTACTTAATTGTCGCGCCCAATTCCTGTAACATTTTCGAAAAATCATCCAGTTTTTTTGTCTTCACCACTGTTAAAATCTGCTCGGTTACCTCTTCTGCGGTGGCCGAGCTTTCGTTTAAAATCTTCTTCCCGGCATTCGCCAGCTTTACATAACTCACACGGGCATCCCGGCTGTTGGCTTCCCGTTTTACCAATCCCAATTTCTCAAGAGGCGTCAGCATTCTCGTAATTCCTGACGCCGTCAGGCCGATTTTTTCGGCGAGATCAACCCGTCTCAGTTTCTCATCCGTCGCTTCCCCGAGGTGATACAGGATCATAAATTCGTTCAGACTGATGCCGTGGCTGCTCAGTTTTGTATCGAACCGCTTGAATATCAGCGATTGGACCATGGTCAGGTTTAAAAAGAATTTCAATGCAGGCGTTGTGTTTGACATAAGTTTGAATGATGCTTGATCTTTACTTGATATATACTTGACTATTCAAGTATTATACAAATATATATCATTTGTATTTAATTAGATAACAATCATTTATGAAAATTTGGATTTAAAATAATGTTTCACGTGGCACTTCTACCCTGAATGCGAGCGCAATAGCTGGCGGTAGCTGTTCAGTATCCCAGATTTGGAAATGAAGCCTACAAATTCACCCGAAATCTTGACCACCGGCAGGTTCCAAGCCCCAGTTTCATCGAATTTTTTGACCACGCTCACCACGGTATCGAGGTCACTGATCACATTAGGCGGTTGCTTCATGAGGCCTTTGACGCTCAGCATATCATACACATCCGGATTGAAAAGCAGCGGGCGCACATCGTCCATGGAGATGATCCCGACGAGCTTCCTGTTTTCATCAATAACCGAGATCATATTGCGCTTGCCGGTCCGGAACATTTCGGCCAGTTCGGTACGCGACGCATTTACATTGATCACCTGAATGTCCTTGTCGATCAGGTCCAGGATATGCAGCAGGGATAGCAGGTTGCGGTCGTGCTCGCGGGTAAATATTTTCCCCTCCTCAGCCAGTTTTCGGAGATCGGGCGAAATAGGAGAAAACCATTTGACAGTTAAAAAGAAGATGACCGAAACGAGCATTAACGGAATAAAAAGATCATATCCGGAAGTGGAGAATGCTTTTAACAAACATATCACTGCCACGAAAACCAATACCACCCATTCGCGATAACTAATAAATCGAAAAAAGCTATTGTCAACAACAGCCTGGATTTTCCCGTCCGTAATCGCCTTGATGGTATCGTAACCTTCGCCAAACAGGGGCGGGTACAAGACACACAGAACAGCTGTACCGCGTAAAGTCCTTTCTGAATTTTAGGAAATTGTATAATTTTTTGAGCTGGTTTCTATTCACAATATCCTGATCTTTAAACCTTTACTTGAAATTGACTGAAGACTATCAATGCTTACTTATCGCTTTCGATGCAAGATAGTCTAAAACAAAAAACCCGTTGAAAACTCAACGGGCTTTTTGCAATTGATAAAGGCTGGTCTAATTAGCTCGTGCAAGCTGGACTTCCAGCTTAATATCTACATTGCGGTCGTTTTGATTGTACCGGGAACCGTAGCCGCTGCCAGAACCGATCCCTACGCCCATTCCGCCGCCCATTCCAATTCCGCCACCGAGGCCAATCCCAATGCGCGGACTAAATCCGGATTGCGAAGATTGACCATCTACTTTAATGCTTACCCCAAGCATGCCGGTTTCTCTAACGTTAACCGCCATCAGGCTGAAAGGAATTGCGATTTGTTCAGTCAGTTCCCCGTTTCTGTCCATTTCAATGTGCGACTTGATGCTTCCGTCGGGTTCAACGAGATTTATAAAATGCTGCCCTTTCACATCTTTCCAAACTGCTTCTTTATTGTAAGAATCCAAAAGCAGATCAAGACCAAGGCTGTTTGGAAGATCGGTATCAATCCTTTTCAGGGCTCTTCTATCCTCCTTCATTACCACTGGAAAAAGAAGAGAATACCCTTCCTTTTTCTGGCCCTCCGGACTGAAAGCAACTTTCAATCCGCTGTTAAGAATGTTCTGGATTGTATTGGGATCTTTGGTTTTTAATGTGATATATACATATTGCTCATCATTGATGATGCCGTACCTAAGCCTCGATTTTTGGTCCTGCTGATCCGGCTTGACGCCATCTGCATATGAAAAAGGCGCATTCCATTTTGATTCGTAGGTCATTGTTTTGGACGAGCTGCATGCGGCGAGGGTAGCCACGAGCAGTAATGTCCAACTGTTTTTTATACTTTTCATTTTGTCAGTTGATAACGATTACAATTACTTTTAATAACGAAATCCGTTAGTTAAAGATTACGACAAAAAGGAATAATTCGTTGCATGCTAGTGCAATGCAGTCACGCCCAGGAGTGAATCTATCTTCCTGTGCAGCTTTTCTGGCTCAAATGGTTTTGATAATGTGTCGTTCATTCCCGATGCCAGCGCTTGCTCTATTTCTTCGGGTAACACGGTTGCCGAGAGTGATAGGATGGGCGTTATGATTTTCAATTGGGTCCTGGCAATTTGCGCAGCCTGAAAACCGTCCATTTCCGGCATACGTGTATCCATTATGATCAGGTCAAAACGCTGCTCTTTTAAAGCGGCCACAGCTTCCTTACCGTTGTTTACTACACGCGCTTCCAAAGCCCAGGCTTTGAGATATTTTTTTAGTAAAAGTGCATTGATCGGGTTATCCTCTGCAACTAGAACCGTCTTCCCCGTGAAAGGAGGCAGATCCTGAAAAGAAATGGGAGTCCGTATAACATCGGCCGTTTCATTCGCATCCATGAGTAATAATGTGAAGAAAAACTGGCTGCCATCGTTGTATTTGCTATTTACTTCCAATTCGCTGCCCATTAATCGCACCAGCTTTTGGGAAATAGTAAGTCCTAATCCCGTACCGCCATATTGTAAAGAAGTATTTTCCGATGCCTGACCGTACTCTGAAAAGATATTCGCTATCTGATCTTCCGACATTCCTATACCCGTATCCTCAACACTAAACCTGACACTATGGCCCGCGTCGGTTTCGCCCAGGTGGTCTATTTTTAACATAACCTTCCCTGATTGGGTAAATTTTAATGCATTACCAATCAAATTTAATAGTATCTGATTAAGCCGCATGCCGTCCACTAGTACGCAATCAGGTACGGAATCCATGACCACAAGCTCAAAGCCAAGCTTTTTTTCATCCGCTTTAAACTTCATCAGATCGATAATACCTTTTCCCAACACCCGCAGATCTGTGGAGGATGGAATGATCGAAAACTTGCCTTCGTCTATTTTGGAGATATCGAGAATGTCATTTAAAATATTCAGCAGCGATCCAGACGATTGCCTCAGCATCTCGATCAGTTCTTTCTGAGAATTATCCAGTTGCGTAGCCGCAAGCAAATTTCCAAGGCCAATAATGCCATTAAGTGGCGTACGGATTTCGTGGCTCATATTGGCAAGAAAAGCCTCCTTCACTTTTCGCGACTTTTCCGCCTGCGATTGCGCGTCGATCAATGCGCGTTCGTGGGCTTTTCTTTTCTCCACATCATGCAAATTGACGAACAAGAGCCTGTTTTTATACATAATCCGCAATTCGAGCCAAACCGGCTGGCGCAGGCGTCCGTAAAACTGGTCTTCTACAACAATCGTTTCTCCACCGGTAAAGCTACGTTTGATCAGCACCTCTCTCAATTCTGAATTTACGGGATCTACCAGCAGGTCCAGCATGGTATTTCCCATTAATGCCGAAGGCTGCAATCCGAGAATTGTTTCAACAGATGGATTGATAGACAATATGTTACCCGATTCAGGTTCAACAGTCGCAATAATATCCGGTGAATTGAGAATAATGGTCGCGTAGTTTTCGAGCAACTTGTTCTTATCCCTGATCTCTTTTTGGCTGCGGGCCAGTTTGATCAGCGAATCGACCTTTGCATTGGTGATATACGGATCAAGTGGTTTGTATAAATAATCAATCGCGCCTGTTTTCAGCCCTCTCACGGCGTAGGTTGTCTCTTTGGAAATGGCCGTCACAAAGACGATCAGTATCTCTTTGGTTTTGGGGTTTGTTACCAGTGTTTCTGCAAACTCAAACCCATCCATTCCGGGCATCTGGACATCCACCAGTGCGACGGCAATATCGTTTTCCCAAACAATGCGCAATGCTTCATTGGGCGAGGTTGTTGCAAAAATGTCGATATCCTCCCTGCTGAGAATTGCTTTCAGAGAGATCAGATTCTCCTCCCGGTCGTCCAGCAATAAAAGTTTTGTATTTTCCATAGCTACATTGCGTGTGAATAAAGTATGTCCTGGACTACCTTGATGAGAGTGCTTTTGTAAATAATTGTATGCTTGTCATATTGCTGCAATGCCGCTTCCGGCATCCTCGGCGATTCTGCGTCCTTGGGATTCAGCACATAAGTTGCAAAGCCTTTTTGAGCTAATACCTTCACTCCAAATGCGCCATCGGCACTGGATCCTGAGAGTAGCAGTGCAGCTTTAACCGGGATTCCCGAAAATGCCGCGGAAATAAATGTGGCATCAATGCAGGGTCTTGAAAAAAAAACCTTTTCAGATAAATCATAATAAAACCTGCCGTCCGGCCCGATCAACAAATGGTAATCTGGAAAAGCGAAATACACGGTGTTTGTTTCAATGGTATCCAAGTGGTGCGGTTCACTCATAAACACATTCGTTCTATTCCTAAATAGCTCTGGCAAAACGGATGTGCTACTTTTTCCTCTATGCAAAACAAAAACAATCGCAAACGACAATGGTTGAACAAGCAGTTTCAAAATCTCCTCAAAAATCACAAAGCTACCGGACGAGCCGCCAATCAAAACCAGGCTTAGCGAATCATCTTTTTTTATATTCATTGTATTTTTTGGTAGATATTCAGCGTGCTGTCAATAATTTTGAAATTTTGTTCAATGCCTGAGTAACGCAGTGTTTCCCGCTTCCCGAGGCAGAGAAAACCCAGCATGCTGAGACTATCATAAAGTAACCGGAATACGTTTTGTCGTAATTCCAATGTAAAATAGATCATCACGTTGCGGCAGCTGATGAATTGGAATTCATTAAATACCCCGTCGCCGGTCAGATCGTGAAGGGAGAAGACAATTTTTTTTCTAATCTCCGGTGATATAACAGCCATATTATAAGCAACATGATAATAATCTGACAGGGAGTTTTTTCCAGCCGCCAATAAATAATTTTCGGAGAAAGTCCGTGTGTTGCCCAAAGTGAAAACGCCTTCGCGCGCGGCAGTCAAAACCTTATTATTCAAATCGGTCGCATAAATGATTGAGCGTTCGAGATAACCTGCTTCTTTCAACAATATAGCCATTGAAAATGCCTCCTCCCCGGATGCACAACCAGCTACCCAGAAACGCAAGGCGGGATAAGATTCGAGATAGCTGAACACATCTGTCTTGACCTTCATGAAAAAATCCGGATCCCTGAACATTTCGGAATAGTTGACCGTCAATTCCTGAATCAGGTCGTAGACTATTCCACCGCCCGGTTCAATATGTAAAAGCAGATCTTTCACATTCATGGTATGTTGCGTCAGATACCGGCTTGCCCTTCTTAACAAAGATGGTCGCGCATATCCTGAAAAATCAAAACCTGATATCTCGTGGATCCTGCCAATTAATGTCTCTAACTCAGAATATTCGATTAAAACCATATCAGGCAGCGTGTAACCAAACTTTAATGAGCGACAGTAACTTGTCTATGTCCACCGGTTTTGAAATGTAGTCATTCGCACCAGCGGCCATGCATTGCTCCCGGTCGCCCTGCATTGCTTTTGCAGTTACCGCAATGATGGGCAGTTTGGCCCATTTGCCTTGTTCACGAATTTTGCGGGTCGCTTCGATCCCATCCATTTCCGGCATCATCACATCCATCAGTACCAGTTCAATGCCAGAGCCGTCTTCCAGTTTCTGAATTGCCTCCTTACCATTCGTAGCGATTTCAATCTTAAATCCTGAATCCTCCAGCACCGCGCTCAACGCGAAAATATTCCGCATATCGTCGTCCACGATCAGGATTTTCCGGCCAAGGAAAACCTTGTCGGCATGTACGACAGGGTTACTGAATGATTCCTTTTTATGTTCTGGTTTCGGTGTATTAGGCTGGATTTTTTTTAGGAATAACTTCACCTCATCCAGCAAACGTTCATTGGATTTCTTGGTTTTGATCACCACGGGATGTGCATATTTCATGACGCGGCTCAGATCCGCTTGGGTGAGATCTTCTGCTGTATTGACGACGACCGGTAATGCGCTCCAATCGGGATTTTTCTTGATTTTGTCGAGCAGTTCAAGACCATTCATATCGGCCAATCTAATATCCAGGATAATACCGTCGACGGCGTCCTTTTGAAGAATGCTAAGTGCTTCTTCCGCGGAAAAAGCATATAAAACCACAATGTTATTGGATGTCAGGAATTCGCCGAGATACTTGCTTTGGTAGGTATCGTCCTCCACTAGAAGGATCCTTTGCTTTTCAAGATCTTTGCCTTCCAGTTTCAAAAGGTTAAAAATATGCTCCGCCGATTTTTGGTCAACCGGCTTTTGGGTAAAGCCGATTGCGCCTTCTTTTAATATATCAATATCAAAATAGTCCGCCGAGGAAACCGTGTGTACTGGGATTAACCGTGTTTTTGCATCCAATTTCAATTCCTTCAAAACATCGTCCCCGGAAATATCCGGCAGGTTCATATCCAGAATGATCGCGGTTGGATTAAATGTTCTCACCAGTTCGAGCGCAATCTTGCCATTTGAAGCAAGCCGCACTTCAAAGCCGCTATCCTGGGCTTTCGCTGCCATGTCAGCGGCAAATATTTCATCGTCCTCAATGAGCAGTAAACGGTTTTCTTTCAGCATTTCAGCAGTCAATGACGCAACCACTATCTTTTCCTTTTTTATTTCCTGCCCATTCAGATTGCCCACTGCCGTTTCTCCATTTTCGGCCTGCGCTGGAATTCTCAATGTGAAAACAGAACCCTTGCCCGGCTCGCTGGTCAACGAAATGGAGCCTTTAAAAAGGTTTGCCAGTTCACGGCTAATGGACAGGCCTAATCCGGTACCGCCATATTTGCGGCTGGTGGACCCGTCAGCTTGCTGAAACGCTTCAAAAATGGCCTTTTGTTTTTCAATAGGAATACCAATGCCGGTATCAGCCACTTTAAAATAAACACTTCCCGCCTCCTGCCCAATTCGAAGTGATACTGTGCCCGGCGCGGATGTGAACTTAATAGCATTGGAAAGCAGGTTTCGGATCACCTGAAGAAGCCGGACATGGTCGACAAACAAAGTTTCCGGACACGACTGATCTTTTCCTAATACCAAAGTCAATCCTTTATTCTCTGCTACTTTCTGAAATGTGTTTCTAATCTCCGATAATGTGAGTTCAGTGGCAACATGTTCGTGCACAAGTTCCAGCTTGCCCGACTCCACTTTTGCGAGATCGAGGATATCATTGATCAATGTCAACAAATCATTTCCCGAATTGAAGATTACGGATGCATAACGCTGCTCCTCTTCATTCAATCTCGCGCCTTTGTTTTCGCCAAGGATACGGGATAAAATCAGGATGCTATTCAGCGGGGTACGCAATTCATGGCTCATATTGGCCAGGAATTCACTTTTAAACTTCCCGCTTCTTTCGAGTTCATCCGCTTTAATCTGGATCTGGTCACGGGCGGCTTCAATGGTACCTTTCTGCTCTTCAAGCATGAAGGCCTTTTCCTCCAATTCGGTGTTAATCTGTTTCAATTCCTCTTGCTGCAGACGCAGTTCTTCTTCCGAAACCTGCAACAATGAGCTTTGACGTGTCAATTCCTCATTCGTAACCCGCAATTCCTCTTGCTGGCTTTCAAGTTCTTCGGCCTGTAATTGGGTTTTTTCAAGCAATTCATTCGCAACCTGGCGGGCACGGGAAGCCATAATGCCCACCGCCACATTATCCGATACCAAATCCAGCAGCTTCCGGACGCGGTCGCCCGGCTCTTTCAGAAATCCGGTTTCGATCAATGCCGTGATGTTACCGCCGAAAGAAATGGTCTTGATCCAAACCACCGCCGGATCCGTGCTCCCCGTCGCTGTTTCAATGGAAAAATAGCCGGGATTAACATTCAATTTTTTGAATTCGACTTTATCCTTAACAATTTGACCTAAAATACCTTCGCCCGATTTTATCGTTCCAAGCTGCTTCTTCGTGTTCAAACCATGGCTTGCCGAAATTTCTAATAAGTCCCCAAATCTGGAAACCAGGTACATAACCGCCACGTCCGCACCCAAAATTTCCACCAATTTTGCAATGAGTCTTTCAGATAATTCGGGCAATGTGGGCTCTCCTCTTATCGATGTGGAAACTTCTATTGCAGCATTGAGAATCCAGTTTTTCTCCTGGTCCTCTACGGCCAATTGTTCCAGCTGTTTATTGGCCCGTATCGTTTCATTTTCCGAAGCGATCTGCGCGTTATAGGTTTTTCTGATAAAATAATAGAGCAATAAGATTACTAAAAGAAATGCCGAAGAACCCATCAAAATGTACTGCTTTGCCTGAGACGAACTAACGGTCGCATTCTGTTCACGTTCGATCAGCAGTCCTTCCTCTGTATTTTCAATACGCCTGAAATTGAATTCGATCAGCGAAGACAGGTTTTTCCCTGCCAAAACGATAGTCCTAATGGTATCATTGGAATAATTTCCTGCTTTGAGAATCTCATACTGACGGTTCATCAGTTCAACCCGAGATTGCAGAAGCAGCGACAATGAATCGGTACGGGCTGCCTGTACTTTATTGTCATTCACCAGTTTACGCAACACATCCACTTCTGAAAGTATCTTGTTGCTGGCTTGGACATAATTATTCTCAAACGTGGGGTTATTGGTGATAGCGAAACCCCGTACGTTGGATTCGGCGGTAAGCAAATGATTTTTGACCGAAGAGGAAACCCGCATCACTTCCCTGGTGTGATTCACCCAGCCGGTATTTTCCAATTGCACCTTTATTGCATTGTAAGATGTGAATCCGACGACCAGTACAAGAAAAATGGAAAAGCTAATGCCTATGAAAACTTGTTGCTGGAAAGATATTCGCATAAACGGTTGAAAAGCAGAGTAGAAATATGTCTATGCAGACATAGAAGCATGATGATTCTAAAAATAATCATTTAAGCCGATTTTCAGTTAAAATAGCCGAAGCTTTTTTCTTTCAACGTTATAAAATATAAAATTACTTCTACTTAATCTTTAAACAACCCATTCTACTGCTTCGTCTTCAAGCGTTACCAGGACACCACGGGATTTCTTTCCCGATGTCTCGTAGGCCCTGATTAGTTTCCTTAAATGTCTTCGCGGTTCATCGGAACTGTTTCCGCCGATGAATGACATAAATATGTATTCCCCGTCGGGAACATGAACGAGCCTGTCTATATGCAACAGCTTTCCGCCAGGAATGAGTAATTCCTTATTAATCTGAATGTTATTATCATTGTTGTAAAGAATTCGAAGGGAGGCATCGTCCAGGAGGCTTTGGGCTGAAATCTCGATTTCCCTGGTTTCCTTACTAGTGAAAATGCCTTCTCCAACCAGTTTGTCCAACGCGTCTGGCAAGTCTGAAACGGTTTTCAGTCTCGTGAGCAGGTAACGCATCTTTTGCAAACGATCGTGTCTGGGTTCAAAAGTCTGCACGTCAAAAATACGGTCGGCCATTCGTCGCAGGCGAAGTGATTGCGTACGATCATTACTCAAGATATTATTCAATACAAATGGCAGTGACTCAGACTTCACCAGCGCATGTGCAGGTAGGCTATCAGCATTTGAAATGATATAGCGGGTTTCATCCTCGCTCCATGCCGGTTCAAAGTTTTCCTGATTAAGATAATCCCTCAGCCAGTTGCTCACCTGCTGCCCCGATTCCCACCTTCTCTCCCGCTTTGCAAGAATGTAGAGGCGCTGGACCGAGCGGGTGAATGCTACATATAGCAAATTAAGGTTTTCGACAAGAATCCTCGTGCGTTCATCGTAGTATTGGGTCGCAATAGCTGTATTCTCAAGATCTTTGACCACCGAAACCATTGAACTTCTCAACTTTTTAGAATCAGCATTGTCGCTCAACTCCAATGTAAGTTCTTCATAATCAATGTCGTCCAGGTCAACCCAAAGCCGGTCCAGTTTGGCATTCGGTGTTACCTTCCAATGCGCATAAGGAACAATTACTACGGGATATTCAAGCCCTTTTGCTTTGTGGATGGTGGTAATCCGTATCGCGTTGGTTTCGGCAGGAATGGTGATGGAAAGCTTATGCCTGGCCGACTCCCAATAAATAAGGAAATCGCCCAAATGATTGGTCTTTCGATTGCCGAATTCCAGTACCACATCTAAAAACCGGAACAAATATTCATTTTCAAAATGATTATCCAGCAATCCGAAGTGCTGCATCAGGTACTCGCTCAGTTCAAACACAGAAAGCTGCCGCATGCGAAAAGAACTCAGGTCAACAGTCCACTTTTTGAAATACTCTAGGAAAGTATCCAATCCTCTCTCCTCGCACAAAATGCGTATCTGCTCATACTCAGTCGGCGCCGGATTTTTTTTTCGGATCACATGATGAAAAAGATAAGCCGCCTCATACCGTGCGAGCCGATGATCCGAGCTGTGCAAAACTTTCATGAAAGAAATGATGAAATGCACGGCTCGTGAATAGCCCAGTGACAATGCGTCGTCTGAAATGAGCGGAAATCCGGCTTCTTTCAAAGAACTTGCCAGGGACGTTGCCTCCTTCCTTTTTCGGCACAAAATCGCAATGTCACGCCAGTTATATCCCGAAGATTTTAGTTCGGTAACCAGTTCCAGCGACCTCCTTACAATGTGGTCCGGCGTATTTTCATCATTGCCTTCGTCGCTATCATCATTCATTTCCAGAAATTCCAGCTCCACATGCCCGCCCTGGTGAACGCCTTCCGGGATCTCCTGTTGGAAATTCTGATCGTAAACTTCTCTGATCATTGGATATTCGTCGCCCAATGTGTCTGCCACAAAAGCAAAAAACCGGTTATTAAAATTCGTGATTTCCCGATAACTCCTGCGATTGACTTTGAGGTGATTTACATGCAGATATTGATCCAGGCTGGTCAATCGCTCCTCATGGAAAGAATTTTTCCCAAATAAAGACGCGAGCTGCATAACCTGACTTTGCGCCAATTGCAGGATAAGGTCCATATCCCCGCCGCGAAACCGATAGATAGACTGTTTTGCGTCGCCGACAATAAGATTGAAAAACCCGCCGGACAATGAGTTTTCTATCAGTGGCAGCAAATTGGCAAATTGTAGCTTTGAGGTGTCCTGAAATTCGTCTACCAGGATGTGGTTATACCGCTCGCCCAAACGCTCAAAAATAAAAGGTACTGGCTCGCGGGCTACGATTTCGACGATTTTACGATTAAAATCAGAAATGTGAACCTGGTTATTTTGCTTTAAAAGCGCATCAAACTCCTTCCTGATCTCTCCCAGCAAAGACAAATGATAAATGTGTCGTTGTAACTGGCTATATAATGTGACCTTCTCGGTTTCCACCAGACGAATGTTTTCAATTTGATGGAAATAGTTTTCAAGGTCTGTGCGGACTTTTTCAATCTCATCCCGAATTAGAAGAGCTGTTTTCGCGCCATACCAAACGCCTTCGCCAATGGTTTTGTAGACATATGAATTGGGTTCTGTCCAAAATTTCTTCCCTTCGGCCCGGTCCCTGAAGTAGCCATAAATGCCTCTTCCGCTTTGGTGAAAATCTTTTTCGGCCAGAAAAGTGGATTGGATTAGTTCCAGCGCATTTTTTGAATGCCTTAATATCAATGCTTCCCGTTCTCTTACGAAAGCGCTCATCTGGCCCCGGATTGCGATCCAATCTTCCATTTTCAAGTCTTCGACCCGTTTCATCTGCAGGTAACTCTGCTCACTCAGCAATGTACCGGAAGTCTCCCTGATTTGCATGGGCAATGCGCCCCAGCTTTTTCCATCCTCCGCATTCTCCCGGTAATACCGCTCCACAATCTCCGTCAGAATCTCTTCGCCCTCCTGCCCTATTCTGGCCAGCAAACGGTCTACCGCTTCGTCCAATAAATCGCCATCCAGCTGCGTCTCAAAAATAAACGGAATGCCAAGTTCATCCGTAAAGCTGCTAATGAGCCTTTGGGTAAACTTATCAATGGTCATGACCGAAAAATCGGAGTAGCGGTGCAGGATCTGCCTGAATAACACCTGCGCCCTGTCGGCAATCAGACGGCAGGCTTCTCTAAAAAGATTAGCGTCCTCAATTGTATCTGGGTACAGCTCATTGACCACATCTTTGAGCATGGAATTTGGCTTATCAATTTCGAAAGCTGAAAAGGTGCGCAACATCAACAAAATGCGGTCCTTCATTTCATTCGCAGCCGCATTGGTAAAAGTCACCGCAAGAATATGCTTAAAATAAGTCTCAGAGTTAGAGCTCAATGCAAGTTTGAGATACTCCTTGGTAAGCGTGTAGGTTTTACCGGATCCTGCCGATGAACTGTATACTTTGAACACCTGAAATTAAAATTGGGAAGAAAAAAGAGATTCAATATACATAGAAAAAGCAGGTTCGCACCTGCTTTTTGTTCTGCTATGACTGCAAAATTAGCCTACAAATTAAACCGTATCCCCGCCGAAATGTTTGGGCTTAAATAAAATGGTCTTGGCAGAAGTTCAACGTAAGTGCCACCTTCCAGGAAAACTGATATGCGATTATCAGGAATGTAGTATTCAAATCCTCCCAAAACGGAACCTCCGAGGGAGATGTCTTTTTCATAGTTACCATTCAATCGTTTTGGATATGACCTCCTGCTGTTGATTTGTCCTCCTAAACCATAGTATACATGAACGGTTTCGGAGTTGAAAACAGGGGTATGCCATAAATAATGCGCTTGAATAGAAACGCCCGCATTCTTGTAAATTCCTTCGTCTCCCCTGTAGTCCCGGTCGTTTGAAAGTATACCTCCGTAAGTGCCTATTGTGACATCCAGCGCGTGAATGTTATTAAAATATTTCCGGATATTAATTCCTGTGGGTTCTCCCAGCTTAAAACCTACCGCCCAATTATCATATTGAGCTTGTACAATTCCAAAACAAAACGTCCAAATAATGGTTAAGGCTAATTTCTTCATGAGTAATGAGTATCGAGGAATTTTTCTTTTTGAGTATACAAAAATGATGCTACACAATAACGCTGGTCTGCTGGTATTTCTTTAATGAATCAATTAAAACTTCGTTTTCCTGCTTTGTACCTACCGTTATTCTCAAACAACCCTGGCAAAGCTGTACGCGAGAGCGATCCCTTACAATGATTTGCGCCCCGATCAGATAATCCATCACAGCCTTCGCATCTTCGAATTGTACCAAAAGAAAATTGGCGTCTGACGGATAAACTTTAATCACCAACGATAAATCCTCCAACATGGTACATAAGGAAGACCTTTCATGAAGGATGTCGGCAACCATTGCCGTTTTTGTTTCAATGTGTTCCAAACCTTCCAATAGTGCCTTTTGGGCTGGCAAGCTAATGTTATAAGGTGGTTTTATTTTATTCAGAATACGTATCAATTCTGGCGAAGCAAAACACATCCCGACCCTCAAACCCGCTAGTCCCCATGCTTTGGAAAATGTTTGCAGCACAACCAAATTCGGATAATTATCCAGTTGACCGATCCATGAAGGTGCCTTCGTGAAATCAATGTATGCTTCATCGACTACAACCAGACCATTGAAATTTTCCAAAAGGGTTTGAATTGCATCATTTTGCATAACATTTCCCGTCGGATTGTTTGGCGAGCATATCCAGATAATTTTCGTCTGAGGCATTATCGCATTGAGCACTGCTTCGGTATCAATCGAAAAATCAGGCGTTAACAAAACCTTATCGATTTTCGCATCGTGGATATTGGCACTTACCTCATACATTCCATAAGTCGGCGGCATAATGATCACATGGTCCTGCCCGGGCGTGCAGGTAGCCCGGATCAACAAATCGATTGGTTCATCGCTTCCGTTTCCCAGAAAAATGCGTTCAGCATTAATGTGTTTGAGAGGGCTGATCTTTTGCTTGATCTCAGCCTGATATGGATCCGGATAACGATTATAATTTTCGGCAGTAACCGAGCCGTATGGATTCTCATTCGCATCCAGAAAAATTCCTACGTGGCCAGTGTATTCATCTCTTGCCGAAGAGTATGGTGCAAGAGAAATAATATGTGGCCTTAAAATTTTATTTAGATCAAAATTGGAAGTCATGCTTATTGTGCGGCACCAGGGCTGCGTATTAGGTTATTTAGAGAGAATGAAAAGTCGCTTATCAAATGAAAAAGGCTCCACATCCACTATTTTTATGGAACTGGCATTTGCATGCAGCGGGTTAATCAGAAAATTATGTTCTGATTTGATAACCACCGAAGGTACCCGGAACAGAAGTGTTCGCCCTTCGCTGAGCCATTCGTCTCCGGTGTCTTTGGTCCACTGCTGATCCTCCTGCCAATTCTCCACTGCATAGGGTGCCTGGGTTGATACCATAGCATCCGGGACAAAAAGTACAACGATGACGTAATTGGGAGGAGGGGTTGTTTTATTCCAATGAACGAGTACTTCCAGCATCGCCAGCGATCGGTGAGAGGAAGTGTAAAGCATATAATTCCTCGGGGAATTCCATCTGCCACCGTGATAAAAAGCACCAATCCCGCTAAGGTCTTCCTGAAATTCGGAACGCATTATCCTGAAAAGCTCCATTAAGCAAATATCCCGTGTTCAATACGCCCCAGTTCGGTTTTGATCAGCTCGATGCCTGCATGTGTCGTGAGAAAATTGACAGGTTTCTCCTGGCCAAGAGCAGGAATGATATTGTTGAGCCAATCCAGGAAATAAGGCTTTCCCAACACCCGCACACCTATTGAAAAAAGATCAGCAAGTGCAATCAGATGATCAGAAACTACATTGCTCAGAAGATCCACATCATTATAGCGCTGCAAATTTCGGGAAGTAACCGGCAGCAGAGAGATCACATCCTTAATGTCCATGCCAAGTGAATCGGCAAGATGTTGGATTGATGCTTTGGGAATACCATTTTGAGCAAGGTATGCCAGGTCAAAATCATTTTTTACAGTATGTTTGAGGATACCATAACCTCCCAAACGCTCATTAACCATTCGTGCTGACATGTCCGACTTTTGTTACCAAGAAAAATGTCCTGAAATTTATGACATTTTTCTTGGATAAAAAAATTTTCATAAAAGACTTTTAAGCCTTATCGTCACCGCTTTCTTATGCGCGTCAAGTAATTCAGCTTCTGCCATTGTTTCTACCGTTGGTCCAATGTTCTTAATCCCTTCTTGTGTAATATGTTGCACAGTAATTTTCTTCACAAAGCTATCAACCGAAACGCCGCTGTATGCCCTTGCATAACCATTGGTGGGCAATGTGTGATTGGTGCCGGAGGCGTAATCCCCACAGGATTCGGGGGTGTAATTTCCAAGAAAGATAGAGCCTGCATTCACAATTTTCTCTGAAACAATTTCAGCATTAGCAACACTTAAAATTAAATGCTCAGCCGCATATTCGTTCAAAAGATCAATCGCTTCCTCTTCCGATTCTACCAGGATTGCTTTGCTATTTCCAATGGATTGCGCGGCAAGATCGCGCCTGGGCAGCTTGTCCATTTGAGAAGATAATGTAAGGTTTACGGACGAAAGCAGTTTTTTGCTTGTAGAAACGAGCAGCACCTGACTATCAGGACCATGCTCAGCTTGCGACAAAAGATCGGCTGCAATGAAAGCAGGAATCGCAGTATCGTCTGCATAAACAGCCACCTCAGATGGTCCGGCGGGCATATCTATTGCAATGCCTTCCTTACTTACAAGCATTTTGGCTGCGGTAACGTATTGGTTACCAGGACCAAATATCTTGTAGACTTTGGGAACGCTTTCAGTTCCATAAGCCATAGCCGCAATCGCTTGCGCACCACCAATCCTAAACGCTTTGGTCACGCCCACGAGCTTTGCAGCGTATAAAATAGCAGGATGATCAGACGGTGTGCAGAGAACGATCTCTTTGCATCCGGCAATCTTGGCCGGGATACCCAGCATCAGCACGGTGCTAAATAAGGGAGCGGATCCACCGGGAATATAAATGCCAACTTTCTCAATCCCTACACTTTGTCTCCAGCAAGTAACACCGGGCATGGTCTCGATTTTTTCTGCAGGTTGCAATTGTGCTACATGAAATTTATGGATATTCCTGTAAGCCTGGCCAATTGCCTCTTTCAGTTCAGAACTCAGTTTCTCAGCAGCCTCAGCAATAGCAGATTGAGAAAAAGCAAGTTCAACAAGATCGGTATGATCAAATTTCCGGGCATATTCCCTGATTGCGGCGTCCCCACTGCTCTTAACCTGTTCTAAAATGGGGAGTACCTTACCTTCAATATCCTGAGCTTCGAGAACAGGCCTGGCTAGTAATGCGGGCCATTGACTTCTTTCCGGAAATGGAATGATGTTCATAAATCACAAAATCATTTTTTCGATCGGTATCACCAGAATGCCCTCCGCGCCAGCCTGACGGATCTTTTCAATATTTTCCCAAAAATCATTCTCATTAATGACGGAATGCAAAGAACACCAGCCTTCTGTTGTGAGCGGTAAAATAGTCGGAGAACGCATCCCGGGTAGAAATTTCGAAATATTTTCGACAGCATCGGTCGGACAATTGAGCAGGATATACTTATTATTTTTAGCTGCCTGTACAGATTTAATCCTGAAAAGAAGCTGATCCAGCAAATCTTTCTGCACATCCGACAACTGCTTACTCGCAATCATCACAGCCTCAGAACGAAAAATAGTCTCTACCTCCTTCAAACCATTGCTAAGCAACGTGCTCCCAGAACTCACAATGTCGCAAACCGCATCGGCAAGGCCAATACTTGGTGCAATCTCAACGGAGCCGCTGATCTCATGAATTTGTGCGGTAACCTGGTTTGCTTCCAGATATTTTCCAAGTAACCTTGGATAAGTAGTAGCAATGCTTTTGCCTTCCAAATCCTGTACCCCCGCATAATTATGTTCCCGCAATACGCCAATAGAGAGTCTGCATTTAGAAAAACCAAGTCGGTGAACGGTATCTACATTTCTATTGGACTCTTCAGAAACATTCTCACCCACAATCCCCAGATGAGCCACGCCATCCTCTACATAACCCGGAATATCATCATCCCTTAAAAAAAGAATTTCAGCTGGAAAATTCGTAGCATCAGTTTTCAACTTCCCGGCGCCGTTATCAAAACGGATTCCGCACTCTTTGATCAACTTAAGCGAATCCTCACTCAGTCTTCCCGATTTTTGTATCGCAATTCTTAATATATTCTTATTAGTCATTGAATGTCAAGCCCTTATGCGGCTATTTAGCAGTAAAAATGTAAAGTCAGGTTAAATATCGACGTTCGTCAGCTTGAATAAAATCTCCTCTAAATTAAGTTTTTGCTGCTCCCCAGTTTTCATATTTTTCAATGTCAGAAGGCCGGATTGCATTTCTTCCGAACCGATCAGAATGACAAAGTGAATATTTTTGCGGTCGGCGTAATCGAGTTGCTTTTTCAGTTTTACCTGGTCGGGGTAAATTTCTGAGTTAATGCCTGCATTTCGGAGTTTCGGCAACATCGATAAGCCAAATGTAAAAGCTTCTTCGTCAAAGTTGGAAATCATCACCTTCGTACCGTTTATCTGACTTTCCTTGAAAAGATCGAGCTCTTCCATCACATCATAAATACGATCAACCCCAAGCGAGATACCCACTCCGGAAATGCCTGGAACTCCAAATGTACCCGTGAGATTATCATAACGGCCCCCGCCGGAAATACTGCCGATTTGAACATTATTGGCCTTCACTTCGAAAATAGCACCAGTATAATATGATAGTCCTCTGGCAAGCGTTACATCAAATTCAATTTTCGCATTTTCAAGGCCTAGAACTTTTACCATCGCCCAAACTTCTTCTAACTCCTGGATTCCCTTCAAAGCGATTTCAGAATCAGAAAGCCAGCTCCTCAATTCCGTAAATGGCTCATTTTCAATTGAAAGGTTAAAAACAGGTTCCAACTGGGAAATACTCTCACTAGAAAATCCTCTTTCCAGTAATTCCTCAACCACCTTATCTTTTCCAATTTTATCAAGTTTATCAATGGCGACGCAAAGCGAGCCCTCTAATCCATGCGCGCCGATCATTTCTGCAATTCCGCTAAGGATTTTCCTATTATTGATTTTTACAGTAAAATCGGTAATGCCCAAAGCAGGCAGTATATCGTGGAGCAGCGTGACGATCTCAGCTTCACAAAGTAGCGAGTCAGTTCCTACCACATCTGCATCGCATTGGTAAAATTCGCGATAACGTCCCTTTTGGGGTCGGTCTGCGCGCCAGACCGGTTGTATCTGATATCTTTTAAATGGCATTGCCAATGTCCCCCGGTTCATGGCGACGTATCTTGCAAAAGGGACGGTTAGATCATAGCGAAGTCCCTTTTCCGAAATTTTGGTGGTTAAAGGTTTATAACCTTCTTTCCAATCCTCATCCGAAAGTTTGCCGCTGAAATCACCTGAATTAAGCAGTTTAAATAGCAGCTGATCACCCTCATCCCCATACTTTCCCATCAAGACAGAAAGGTTTTCAAATGCAGGTGTTTCGAGGGGCAAAAATCCGTAGCGTTGAAATGATCGGCGGATCGTGTCAAAAATAAAGGTTCGTTTCGCCATTTGTTCCGGACCGAAATCGCGGGTGCCACGGGCAAGGGATGGTTTACTCATTATCGTAATTCAATCAAAAATGGTGGCTCAATAGCCAGCTGACCCGTAAAGTTAGGGCTGCTAATGTATTATTTGTGATTATTGTCTGCATTATTTATGCGAAAATGATTAATTTTGCGGCTCTTTCACAAAACAATAATTACAATGGGAGTTACGGAATTAAAACGTAAGGGTCGTAGAAACAAGGCAGTAGCTAATAATCGTACTGCAAAAATCAAAGATCTTTTACGCAAACCAGAAGTTCGCAACGTTGATGTTGAGGCAATAAAGGCTCAGTTTGAAGCTAATAAGAAGTAAATACGCCTCTCCGGAATGTTATTCAACTAGTCCTGTCAATCTGTTTTGGTAGGGCTTTTTGTTTTTTTACCCGATTTGGATTTAGCCGAGGACTTCGTATTGATTTTACGGATCAGCTGACGCATGCTTCTGCGTGTTTCACGCCGAATATGCAGAAGAATACGGAAACGGAGTGCTTCGCCAAACATAATCAAACCACCATTGATCAATGCCAGGCTATAAAGTCCCAACACAACCCATACCTGCGTAGGCTCCCCAACCCGGCGCTCGTGGGCCGCCTGGCTAAGCACTGTCAGACCGAAACTAAAAAGCAACAAGCCGAATGGGGCCAGAATCATCCATTTGGTACGCGTTGACATTCTTTTTATCAGTCTTTTGCCAGGTGGTTTCGTGTCAATTGAGGGAATCATTTACTTGATATTTCCGGATGATGATCCTAAATTATTAATTTTTAGTTAATAGATTTAATGAAATCCATCATTAGTTTAGTCTTACGACACATCCCCCGCCCCTATCTCCAATTGGTAGGTCACTGGGTTGCCCGCATGCTCAGCATATTTTACATTGGTAATAAAGTCGAATGCCCCGTTTGTGAGAGCCATTACAGGAAGTTCCTGCCTTATGGACGAAACACATCGAGCCGCGAAAATGCCCTTTGTCCAAATTGCCTTTCCCTTGAACGGCATCGTTTAATGGGACTTTATCTGAGAAGAAAAACAAACTTTTACTCAGCCAATCTCAAAGTTTTACACGTCGCACCGGAATATTGCTTCATCGACCGGTTTGAACAAATGAAAAACCTAGACTATATCACTGCTGATATAGAATCCCCTCTGGCTAAAGTAAAAATGGACATCCACGAAATCCCGTTCCCCGACAATACATTCGATGTTGCTTTTTGCAATCACGTGATGGAACATGTGGACGATTATATCCTCGCAATGAGTGAGTTGCATCGTGTACTGAAACCAGGCGGATGGGCATTAATCCAATCCCCGCAGGATATGAAATACGATGTTACCTATGAGGACGCTTCAATTATTGACCCGAAAGAGCGTGAAAAGCACTTTCTGCAAAATGATCACCTGCGTCTTTTTGGTAAAAATTATGGGGCTGAATTGGAGAAGGGTGGCTTCAATGTGCTGGAAGATCGTTTTGTAATGGATGAACTTTCAGCTGCCGAGGTTAAGAAATATTCGTTACCTGGTGAAGAAATTGTTTACTTCTGCCGGAAGTAGGTCGGGACAGACTTACCAAGTCTTACTCCGGGCTTGGACAGACTTACCAAGTCTTACCCCACTTCACCTACCAGCACAGACTTGGCAAGTCTCGCCATCCTACGAAGGATACTCAATCGCAGCGCCGGTCTCCCGGTGCGACTTTTTTTCAAAAAGTCGTTTAAAACCCTCCTGCAAAAATCCGGTACCGTAGCCAAATAGCTGCACAAAAGCTGCTCCAATGCTTAAAAATGCCACTTCTAAATTCTTCGTTTGCCTTAATGCATCTATAAATAGGAGCAGCACATAGATAGCCACTCCGACGATCCCGAGAAAGAAAAATGGCTTGAAAATAAAAAACCAGAACGGAATGCTACATACGCCGATTGTAAATAGCAGCGGGAATGTATGGACCAGTTTCAGTTCGTCAGGATAAAATCGCGCAATGTTGATTCTTGCCCGCCCAAAGAATTTTAGCTGTTTAAAAAACGGAAGGAATTTTGTCCGCCGTTTATGGTAAATAAACGCCTCGGGAATCAAGGCTGAGCGAAAACCTGACCGAATAGCGCCGATACTGAAAAGGATATCCTCCCCCATCCGACTGGTCAGAAATCCACCGGTCTTTTCCCAAACTTCCCTGGAAAGTCCCATATTGAAGCTTCTGGGATGGAATGTTCCGCCCATATTGTTTTTCTTGCCTCGTATGCCGCCCGTAGTAAAGAGCGAAGTCATGGAGTAGCTGATTGCTTTTTGGATGGGTGTGAAAGACGAATGATCCGTGTCCGGGCCTCCATACAAATCCACATAATCTGTGGTCAGTCTTTGCTCCACAATCTGTAGGTAATCCGGCTCTATCAGCGCGTCCGAATCAAAAAGAATGAAATAGTCGCCCTCTGCACGTTCAAATCCATAATTTCTTGCGAAACCTTGGCCACCATTTTCCTTAACGAAATATCTGATATGTAATCTATCCTCAAAAGCGTGTACGACTTCATCTGCTTTGATACTGGATCCATCTTCAACAATAATTACTTCAAAATTCTGAAAAGTTTGATTTACCAGACATTCCAGCAGCTCCTGCAACTCGCCGGGGCGGTTGTATACAGGGATGATGATGGAATAGAAGTGCATTGGGTCCAATTTACAGACTTTGAATTTCTTTGAGGGAATCTTCGTTGGCTTGGATTATTTTATTTAAATGATCGTCGGTTAGCGCTGTGGACAGAAACATCGCTTCGAATTGAGATGGGCCCATGTAAATTCCGCGGTTTAGCATTGCATGAAAGTATTTCCCAAATAAAACCAGATCTGAGGATTTCGCGGATGAGAGATCTGTTACCGGCTGATCTGTAAAAAATAGCGTATACATAGACCCAATGTGGTTCAATGTGTAATTGAGCCCAAGCTTTTCCTGCGAATTCTTAAATCCAGTTACTAATTTGTTCCCTGAATTTTCTAGTTGGGAGTAAACTTCCGGATGCTCGTTTAGATAATTTAGCATGGTAAGTCCTGCTGCCATTGCGATTGGATTTCCAGATAATGTTCCTGCCTGATAGACTGGTCCCGCGGGTGAAACCCAGTTCATTATTTCTGCACGGCCACCATAAGCGCCAACCGGCATTCCGCCGCCTATAATTTTTCCTAACGTTGTAAGATCTGGCGTTATTCCGAATCTTTCCTGCGCTCCTCCCTTTGCCAAACGAAATCCTGTCATCACCTCATCCAAAATGAGCACAGTACCTTCCTCATCACAAATCCTGCGCAATCCGGCTAAAAACCCTTCTGCTGGCAACACACACCCCATATTTCCGACAACCGGTTCAAGGATCAGTGCTGCAATTTGCTCTTTATTTGCATCGACCAGCTGTTGAACAGCGGCCAGATCATTAAACGGAGCCGTTAACGTATCATGAGCTACTCCTTTGGTAACGCCCGGGCTATCCGGTGTTCCAAATGTAGCTGCACCACTTCCGGCAGCAATTAAGAAGCTGTCGCCATGCCCGTGGTAACAACCTTCAAACTTAATGATCTTGTCTCTCCCGGTAAATCCTCTCGCAACCCGGATCGCGGACATAGTCGCTTCCGTGCCTGAATTGACCATTCGCACTTTCTCAATGGAAGGTACCATGCTGACAATCAGTTCGGCCATTTCCACCTCTTTCCGTGTAGGTGCGCCAAACGAGAAAGAATGTTGAATGGCATCGGAAACGGCCTGCTGGATCAATTCATTCGCATGTCCCAGGATCATTGGCCCCCAGGAATTGATCAGCTCTATGTATTCGTTTCCGTCTTCGTCGTACACATAAGCGCCTTTGGCCGATTTGATGAAAATAGGGGTTCCTCCTACCGCCCTGAACGCCCTTACCGGCGAATTGACACCTCCTGGTATATAATGTTGTGCTTTTTCAAAAAGGTTCTGACTCGTGGAAGTATTCATGGTGAGTTGTCAAAAAGTATTACCTGTCAACGGGCACCCATTTGGAACCATTGAATTTCAAAACAGGCGTAATCTGGTTTTCATTAGCCTTGGTATAGTCAAAACCCGCAAGAAGATATTCTTCTTCACCATATTTTCTGGATTGCAGGCCATTGGAAAACCTATCCTTGTATTTGGATAGCATTCGTCCGAAAAACAAAAGCTGGTCGTATCCCTGATACGAATATACGGTAGGGAATGTGCTGGTTTTATTCCAATAGTCTTTCTGAAACAATCGGATACTTTCCTTCTCTCTGTCAACATAATCCGCGTTGATCAAATACAGCCTCGACCCATATTTTGTAACCCGCGATTGCTGACTATTGAAACTTGTAGAAGTAGCGAGAACTGGAATAGTCGTCAGTTTACGTCCATTTAGCACCTGCATGAGACTCGCTCCTGACGAACCATCAGTAGAAAACAAGGCAATGTGCGACGGCTTTACTGTTTCGTAACTTGAAATATTGCTTTCGATCCATTCTCGGTCGCCTAGTATTTTAACCATTCCGATAATTTTTCCACCCTTACTCTTCCATTCATTCGCATAAGAGGCTGCCATCAGGGAGTCCTTTGCCGTATTTCCATAAAATACGGCGGCTGAAAGTCCGGAACCTTGCGTTCTCATCCATTGTGCTGCCCTTTGCGTCTGATAGGTAATGGAAGGATGACCCAGGTAAATATTTGAGGCTGATTTCAACAAGCCGATATCCGTAGAAAGCGGGTTCAGCATGATTGCTCCCGATTGCGAAATGTAATTGGCAGTAACATCGAAAGTGCTACTATACAGCGGGCCAATCACCATATCCGATAACTGAAAGTTCTTGTTATCCACAATGCTCTCCATGCTTTTTGCATCGGTGCCTACATCGTAAGCCCAGAGGTTCACATTAATACCCTCAGAAAGCAATTGCTCTTTTGCCATGGTAAGACCCTGGTAATAATCATAAGCAAACTGATTGCTCCTGTGTTTGGATGTACTGAATTCGTCTAACCTGAATGGTAATAGCACAGAAATGTCCAGATAACCCTTGGTCCATTGCGTATCGGCTTTCGGCGTGCTGCGCTTCGGCGTTTCCTCTGAAACAGCCTTTTCCTTTTTAGTGAATTTGAACTGCTTCTCGAGTTGATCAGCAATCTGAATATCTGATTGGGGTGATGTGGTAGAACCTTGAATATTCTGGAATAACACCAGGGCAATCTCCCGGTCGGAGCCGTATTGCCGTTGAAGTTCCTTCAACTTTCCAAGATCCTTTATTGAGGATAAATGGTGGTATTTTAATGCCTGAACATCCTTAGCAAACGATGAATCCTTAATTCTCAGCAGATTTTCCAATCCTTCATTGAATTGCCCATTTTCCAGGCCAATCGTCCCCAGCAAATAGTAGACATCATTGATTTTGTTCCAGCCGGGATAGCGGCTCTGCAATTGCAGAAGCATTTGTCTGCTATCTTTCAAACGCTTTAATTGATACGCCGAAAGCGCGTAATAATACTGGGCGTAAGGCGAGTAAGTTGTTTTAACATTAATGCTGGTCAGCGGAAACAATTTGTCCATTGCCATAGCATAGCGGCCTTGTTTGTAGTCGTTAACAGCCGCCCTGTACCTGCTTTCGGTTTGTGCTACATTTTGCCCAAATACAGAATAATCCAGGCCTAAGTAGGTAAACAAAATCAAGAAAATGATAAATCTCATCAGGCTTGTGTGGGTCAAAGTTGGTTTGATCAGTAAGATACAAAAACCATTCTAGGAGAAAAAAACGGGCAACATTCCGGTTTGGAACATTGCCCTTATATTACGATTACACCAAATTTTACTTCTTTTTAGAACGCTTCTCTAACTCCGCTTGCTTCTTTTTGGCCTCGTCTGCTGCCTGTAATGACTTTTCGAGATACTTCTGGAATTTATTCTGCTTCTTTTCCCCATTCGCATTTTTCTTGCGATTATCTTCCAGAATTGCCCTGATCTTATCTTCATTTACAAACCTTTTGATCAGCAATTGCTGTGCGATGGTTACGACATTGGACACAAAATAGTAGAAGGTAAGACCGGCAGGAAACGAATTCAAAACGAACATAAACATCAATGGCATGATATAACCAAGCATTTTCATGTTCACAGGCCCTGGCTGCGTCGGGGTTACCTGATTGTTATAATAAGCATATCCAATACTCGAAGCGGTCATCAGGATAGTAAATAAGCTGATGTGATTGCCAATTCCCAATGGAATGGTGACGGGCAGCTTGATAAATGAATCGTAAGTAGAAAGGTCACTTGCCCACAAAAACGATTGCTGCCTTAATTCTATGAGGTTTGGAAAAAGGAAAAATAATGAGAACAAAATAGGCATGGTCGCCAGAACCGGGATACATCCGCTCAATGGGCTGACTCCTACTTGCTGATAAAGTTTCATCTGATCCTGCTGCTGCTTTGCCATATCATCCGGATTTTGAGCGCGGATCTGTTCAAGCTCGGGAGACAGCAATTTCATTTTTGCCATGCTGATGTACGACTTGTAAGTCAGAGGCGTCAGCAATGTCTTAACGAATAATACCAGCAAAATAATCAGCAGACCATAATTGCCCACAAATTTTTCAAGGAAGTTGAAAAGTGGAACCAGGAAAAACTTGTTAATCGGTTTCAAAAAGGCATATCCCAGATATACATTCTGATCAAAATTCTCGGCCTTAACCTTATCAACTAAATGGTATTCATTCGGTCCAAGGAAAAACTGATACTTGGCGTCTCCTTTTTGAATCGCCGACATGGGGATTCCGGCAGTTACGTGCATCGTTTTCACAATGGTTGAATCATTCGGATTTACGTCGGCGCGAAGACTGACGTTCGTAAGCGCATGTTTTGCAGCAATCAATCCTGACAGAAAATATTTATGCTTGATAGTAAACCATTTAACCGGGTCAGCCGTCTTTTCTTCTTCATTTGAAGTCGCGCTGGTGGGTAGGCTAAGCAGCTCATCCGTGTAATAATTGATGGTTACTACCTCCCGATTTTTACTCATATCATTTTCTAATTGCAACAAATCATTGTTCCAATTGAATTGTACGGCTTTGTCAGCAAGTCCCGAACCGTTTGATTTAATGCCATAATCGATCACATAACCCGTCCCGTGAACAACATAGGTTTGTTCAACAACCTGATTGTTTTTTAAGGTGGTTTGATATGTAACAATGGCTGAATCCTTTCCTGTAAGGGTTTGATTTTCTGATGTTGTTGAAAAAAATTGATCTGTGAGGTTTACATCTCCGGTCTGTGTAGGAAAAATGATCCGGAAGCTATTGTGATTTTCAGCAATCAGATAAAGAGGCTTCTGATCGTAGGTTTTATATTTTTTCAACAAAACCTCTTTCATTACCCCTCCTTTATTTGTAAAAACAACACGGGTATCTGCTGTTTCTATAACCAGCTCTTTTGGCGCAATTTGCGGAACAGAATCATTGGATTGGGAGGGTGCTTGGATAGAATCCGGGACAATTGTAGAAGCGACAGACGCTTTTGAAGTATCTTGTACTACTTGCTCCTCAGGTGTTGGTTCCACAGGTTTCGGAACCAGTATCTGGTAGCCTATCAGCATTAGCATAATAAGTACTAAGCCGATTATAAAATTTTTATCCATTATTTACTTAAATGATTGAATTAAAACGCCCGGTTTGGGACGGCAAAGGTAATAAGATTTATTTAAAGGTATTTTGTGCTTAGTGGATTAGAGGATTCAACGACTCGACCGTCTTTCTTTCCAAAGAATAAGTGAGCGCGGCACGTACAAAATTTACAAAAAGCGGGTGCGGGTTCATCACAGTACTCTTCAACTCAGGGTGGAACTGAACACCAATGTAGAATGGATGGCTTGGTAATTCCATCATCTCAACAAGATCGTTTTCGGTGTTAATACCAGTTGCAATCAGCCCTTTTTCTTCAAAATCCTTCAAATACTTGTTGTTGAACTCATACCGGTGACGGTGACGCTCACTGATGTTCGTCTTACCATAAATGCTGTGGGCCAGTGTATCTTTCTTAATGCGACAGGCATAAGCACCCAAACGCATGGTACCTCCCTTATTGGAAACATCCTTCTGATCTTTCATCAGGTGGATTACGGGATGATCAGTATCATGATGCATTTCAACAGAATGCGCATTTTCCCAGCCGATCACATTCCTGGCATACTCGATCACTGCCATCTGCATTCCAAGACAAATCCCGAAAAAAGGAATGTTGTTCTCGCGCACATATTGAATAGCAGAAATTTTTCCATCAATGCCACGCTCGCCAAAGCCAGGTGCAACTAATACGCCGTCCAGGTTTTCAAGCTTTTCAACCACATTATCCGAAGTAAGGCTTTCTGAATGGATCCACTCAATGTTTACTTTGCATTCATTGGCTGCACCGGCATGGATGAAAGACTCCACAATGGACTTGTAAGCATCATGCAATTCGACATACTTCCCAACCAATCCGATCCGGATAGAATCCATCGGATTTTTTAATCTTGATAAAAAGGTTTTCCAGGAATCCAGGTCTACATCTTTATCATTATAAATATCCAGCATATACAATGCGCGCTGGTCCAGTCGCTCTTTCAACATCAGCAAAGGAACTGCATAAATCGTGTCTGCGTCCATGGCTTCTATCACCGAATTCACCTGCACATTGCAAAACAGCGCGATCTTTTTACGAATATCATAGGGTAGCGGATGCTCAGAACGACAAACCAGAATGTCAGGCTGAATACCCGATTCCTGCAACATTCGCACGGAATGCTGAGTAGGTTTGGTTTTAAGTTCACCCGCGGAGTTCAAATAAGGAATTAGTGTGAGGTGGATCACCAGTGTATCATGTTCCTCCATCTCAAATTTTACTTGCCGCACCGCTTCAAGGAAAGGCAGGGATTCAATATCTCCCACGCATCCACCGATTTCTGTGATTACGATGTCATAATCGCCTGTTTGACCAAGCAGAAGCATATTTCTTTTAAGTTCATCGGTAATGTGAGGAATAACCTGGACCGTTTTTCCTAGGAAGTCGCCGCGACGTTCGGCTGTGATAACATTATGGTAAACCCTGCCTGTTGTGACGTTGTTAGCCTGTGAAGTGCGAACGTTTAAAAACCGTTCATAATGCCCAAGATCCAAGTCCGTCTCAGCTCCATCATCCGTCACATAGCATTCTCCATGCTCATAAGGGTTCATGGTACCAGGATCAATATTTAAATAAGGATCAAACTTTTGAATCGTAACGGAAAGTCCTCTGGCTTGCAGTAGTTTAGCTAATGAGGAGGCAATTATTCCCTTGCCAAGTGAAGATGTAACACCGCCCGTAACGAAAATGTACTTCGCGGTCTTTTGTGCTTTGGAAGCCATAAGACGTTGCTTTTTTTCTATGATTACGGGATACAAAGATACAGGAATGTTGGAGGAATCTTAGCGGACGCTATTTAATATTTGCCGCCAGGCGGTTAAGGCATTGTCACTCTGTTCCGTTAACGGTCGCAAATAATCCCGACAAATTCATAAATTCCCTTTTTGCAGCTATTCCAAACCTTCAAACCCGCAAAATGATGAAAAAACTTCTGTTCCAGTTTCTTTTGGCCGCCGGCATGTCAGGTGCATTTGCCCAAAACAACCCGCAGCCGCTAAAAGCACCTCTTAAAATAATTGTATTTGGCGCTCACCCCGATGATTGCGACTTGGGCGCTGGCGGTATTGCGTCTATTTATTCCTCCATGGGCCACAAAGTCAAATTCGTCTCGCTTACCAACGGTGACGCGGGGCATCAGGATATTGGGGGCGGCGAGCTTGCCGTGCGCAGGCTGAAAGAAACCAAAGAAGTTGCCAAAAGGCTCGGCATTGAATACGATGTCCTCGACAATCACGACGGCGAACTCTTCCCCACCCTCGAAAATCGGCTAGCAGTGATCCGTAAAATCCGGGAATGGAACGCAGACGTGGTTATCGCTCCAAGAACAAACGATTACCATCCCGATCATCGCAATACAGGTGTAGTGGTACAAGACGCAGCATACCTGGTTATTGTGCCCAACATTCTTAGTAGTGTGCCTCCACTCACCAAAAACCCTGTTTTTCTCTACTTCCGCGATCGTTTCCAACGTCCTAACCCATTCCGCCCAGATATTGCCATTGACATTACTACCGCACTTGCTAAAAAAGTTGAGGGATTGGATGCTCATGTTTCCCAATTTTACGAGTGGCTTCCGTGGACAAATCAGGATCTTGCTAATGTTCCCAAAGACCTTATCGAACGAAAAAAATGGCTCGCAACCTCTATGGAAAGGCGTTCCTCAGTCACTCCGGAAATCAAACTGGCATTGGAAAAGTGGTATGGAAAAGACAAGGCCGAGCAGATCAGATTCGTCGAGGTATTCGAGATTTGTGAGTATGGAAAACAACCGACACCTGAGGATATAAGAAGATTATTTCCAATGCTGCCATAATCTCAAAAGTGTGAGGATGATAGCAAAAACAGAGGCCGGATGTTGAAACAAAATTATAATGTTTTCAACATCCGGCCTTTTCTCATTTTCACGCCTTTCTCGGAATAGTTACAAAATCACTAAGATAACCGTTCCTTGAAACTCTCATACCCAAAGGAGCGAACAAGCTGAAAATCGCCACCCATTTTCCATATACCGATGGAAGGTAAATTAACACCGTTAAATGTACTGGTCTTCACCATCGTATAATGAATCATGTCCTCAAATATAATTTTATCGCCAATTTGCAGCGGCCGATCGAATGAATAATCCCCTATAAAATCGCCTGCCAGGCACGTCATTCCACCCATTCTGTAAGTCGGCTTATTCTCTGCTGCCTCATGATGTGAGCCAACTATGGAAGGCTTGTATGGCATCTCCAATGTGTCAGGCATATGGGCTGCAAACGAGGTGTCAAGTATCGCAACATTCACGCCCTGACTATCCATCACATCCAGTACAGTAGTAACCAATTCACCGGTGCGCCAGGCTATGGCAGAACCTGGTTCCAGTATCACCTCCAAATTGTACTTCTCTTTGATATTACTAACTAAAATAATTAGTTTTTTAATATCATACCCTTTTCTTGTCATCAAGTGCCCTCCTCCCATGTTCAGCCATTTGGCCTGATGGAGCAAGCCTTCAAAGCGAGACTCCAAAGCTTCCAGCGTTCGTTCCAGGGTATCAGATCCATTTTCGCAGAGCGTATGGAAATGAATTCCGTCGATTCCTTCTGGCAGCTGGTCGGGCAGCTTGTCCCTGGTGACACCCAGCCTGCTTCCGGGGACGCAGGGATTATACATATCTGTGGTAACTTCTGAATATTGAGGATTAACCCTTATCCCACAGGAAAGCTTGTGCTCCGCATTTGCAGCTTTAAAATCCTCCACTCTTCCCTTAAACCGCTCCCACTGGCTCAGCGAATTAAATGTAATGTGGCTGCTCCGTATCAGGATCTCGTCAAATTCCTGATCAAGATAAGCCGGCATGTAAGTGTGGGCCTGGTAGCCCATGAAATCGTTGATCAGCTTAACCTCATTTAACGAACTGGCAGTGGCCCCGCTCAGGTATTCTTTTACGATCGGGAAAACGCTGTACATGGAAAATCCCTTCAATGCGAGAATAATCTTGCAGCCCGCAGCTTGTTGTACGGAATCGATGAGTTGCAGGTTCTTACGGAGAAGCTCTTCTTCCAGTACGAAACATGGGGATGGTATTTGACTATAATTGATAGGCATTTGTTATAAATGAATGTGGTGGATCAGCTTGAATGTAATGTTTCTCTAATTTTGTACGCAAAAGTATAAGTTTGAGTTTCCAAAACGACCATTTTTTCCCAATCCATTCCATGGCCTTCCTTGTATTAGATATTGAAATGACCGGGCCGGAACCTGGCTGGAATGAAATCATCCAGATCGGGGCAGAAATTTTCGATGATAACTGGCGCACGTTGGGGACCTATTTGCAAAACGTTTACCCCGAGAATGAAGAGGCGTTTTCAGTCAAATCCGAGGAAGTACATGGTCTTTCCATGACCGACCTGGAAGACGCTCCAATGATATATGACGTGCTGCTCGAATTCGAAAAGTGGATCAAAAAGCTCAATGTCGGCAAACAAGGGCTGTCTAATGTGATTATCTGCGGCCAAAGTGTCATTAATGATATTAATTTTTTGCGATTTGCCTATCGGAGCGAGAAGATGAAATGGTCGTTCTCCAACAAGTTGCTAGACCTTCACACTGTCTCCTACCTGTTCTTTCAGATCCTGGAAAAGAACGGAAAAGCTGTCCCTCGTTCACTCAGCCTGGGTTCCGTTGCAAGCTATTTTGGTTTTGAGCGGGAAGAAGACACACACAATGCCTTGGAAGACGCCCGGCTTACCGCTAAATGTTTTAAAGAATTTTTCAAGCTTATTGATCAGGTAAAGCTTATATGATAGACTATAATCCAAAAGAATGGTTCCGCTATATTTTCTATTTTCAAAAGGCAGATACCGTCCGCAAACTAACCCCGCTGATCATTACCATTGGCGTTTATACCGGGGTAGTAGCTTATCTCATTCTGATATATTGGAAAGTCGGCGCAAATACTGACCTTAAAAATGTATCGCTCATGCACTCCCTGCTTGGGTTTGTGATTTCAATGTTGTTGGTATTCCGTACCAATACGGCCTACGATAGATGGTGGGAAGGCCGCAAGCAATGGGGCTCGCTGATGAATAGCAGCCGAAATTTATCCATCAAGATAAACGGGCTTTTAGGAAACGCCCATTTTGAGGAGCGGCTGTTTTTCCAGAGAATGATCCCGAATTACGCATTTGCATTAAAAAATCACCTGCGGAACCAATACCTGCCAGAGGAATTTGAAGACTCAGAACTTTTCAAAAAAACCTCCATTAAATCGCAGGAGCATATTCCCAGTCAAATTGCCTCCGCCATTTTTGCCAAAGTGATTGAATTGCAGAAAGCAGGAATACTCCTTCCAGAGCACATCATTTTGCTAAACAGCGAACTAGAATCATTTACAGACGTTTGCGGCGCTTGTGAACGCATCAAAAATACCCCCATCCCACTTTCCTACAGTTCTTTTATCAAGAAATTTATTTTCACTTATTGCCTTACGATGCCGATAGGCTATGTTTTCAGCCTTCATTTTCTGGTTATTCCTTTTGTGATGTTTGTGTTCTACATCCTGGCCAGCCTGGAAGTCATTGCGGAGGAAATCGAAGATCCGTTTGGGGACGATAGCAATGATTTACCCATCGAGCGGATATGTAAAGGGATTAAGTCTTCGGCCAATGCTTTACTAGGATAGTATATCCGACAGCGGATTGAGCATATCACTATTCAACGAAAAACCGGCTCAGGCCGGTTTTTCGTTGAAGAAGCTTTAGTTATTTTATTTAAAGCCTCTTGCCGCCGGCCAGAACAATTCGAAGTTTAAAACCTGCTAAATCCGTTTTCACTTCCTGGCAAAGGCCATTTTTGTAGGAATATATTCCTTGCTTACCATCGGGAAGTAAGACACCATATTTTCCCTCAGAAAGCTTTTTTACACTGCACATCTTGCCGTAACGCTCCGAATAAACCTCATGAATGTTGATAGGTTCTTTATAATACAGTCCCGTAATGGTGCTGTTGATCGGTGAATTCAATTCCAGCTTCGGCTTGTCCTCAGCGTCCTCACCTGAGAAGAAAACTTCGTAAAGTGATTTTGTGCTGCTTTTTGTCAAAGTTTTTTCTTTCAGATCACCATTGACATGGTGCGAACAAGTTGCAGAAACCAGCTTCCCCTGTACATAGTTGGTTTGCGTGCTATACTTCCCTTTATAAAACATGATTTTGAAGTCGGATTCAATGCGGTGTGTTTCCATATTGTCTTTTCCTTTATCATCAAAAACTTTCAGCGAACCAATGGTACGACCTGCGACAATCACATCATACACATGTTGACCCTCTGCCAACGAATAGCAGAAAAAGAAGGCAATAACAGCAAAACCCGAAACTCTCATCCTCATAAGGTGTGGCCAGAATAGCGTGCAATTTTTATATAACAGTATAACTTTTATTCCTATTGCCCCTCTATGATGATTATCGGTACTTTGGCCAGTTGGATAAGCCAGACTAAAATTGAAAGAATAAAACTGGGGACTGAATGACACGGTTTACATCCCAATACATCGCATCAAATGCTTTGCGATAAGACACATCCAGACTTTCAGACAATCCAGAAAATAGTCCCTCTTTCCACTTTCAAACTTTGTTATTTGGCCAAAGAAAAATCAAGCTGTTGGATCAATGCAGGATTTTCGGGGGACAATGTGAAATATACCTTAATGTCACCATTGCTTCCTTTCAGCAGAAAAGTACCGCGCAATTGGTTTTCAGCCATCATATCCGTAGATCCGGTGATTGCTCCCGTTTTAGCCAGCAGTACATCCAACTCTTTTTTCCTATGCAATACCGACCGATCAGGAAAGAAATTTTCAGCGAAAATGCCGCTCTGCTCCACATTTTTCCAATCTGGAAGCAACTTGACCAGTTCCTGTTTTCTTTGCTTTAATATATTTGAAACCCCTATTGGAAGCGGTTTCAACCCAGCAAGCGCAATGATGGTATCCAATACAGCCGTGTTGATTGTCGCCATTCCTGCGTAAGTTCGATTGGCGTGGGCAATGATGCCAATGCCATATTCCGGTAAAATTTGCCATTGGCTTCCAAAACCTGGTAAGCCGCCTGTGTGCCCGATCCCAGTTCTGCCTTCACAATCCCTGCTCCACCGCAAACCATACCCATAGGCAGTTGTCATTGCGCAGATCCGGCCGCTGGGATATTTGAAATTCCCCATGATGCTATTAAAATTCCAGGGCATTTGCATTTCCCGCACGTCGCTTCTCAAAATCGGGCCGGTTTCCGGGGCCGAACTGGGTGGCCAGGCTGACAAATGGAAACCTACATATTTGCTGAAATCGTCGATGGATGTGATTAATCCGCCCATGGCGCCGTAAGTACCGTCGTGTTCCAATTCCTCCTCTTTCCAAACGTCATCCTCGTAGCGATAACCATGGGCAAGCAATGGTTTTGGTGCTTCGGTATACTCCCAGATTGTACTGTTCATGCCCAGCGGCTTGAAAATCGTTTCATTGATATATTGCTGATAAGGCTTTCCCGACACATTTCCGATGATCTTACCAAGCATTGCAAAACCCAGATTGGCATATTCATAGGTAACTCCAGGAACATTAGAGAACGAAATCCCTTTCTTAATCAGGTTAATCAGATCTTCATCATTGGTATCGAGCTGGCGGTCGCCCCATGGGTTATCTTCCGGAAAACCAGCCGCATGCGTCAGCAAATGCCTGATCGTTATCGGAGGCGCATCCTTCGTGAGCCCGGGCATATTTTTCAATTCGGGTATATATAAGTAGGCAGGATCGTCAATCCTGAGCTTTCCCTCTTTTTTTAAAGCCATAATGCCCATTGCGGTCACGCTCTTGGACATCGACGCAATACGGAAAAGTGATTGGGGAGTCGCTTTGGTTGAGGTTGCAATTTCCGAAAACCCCTGCCCACCGGAAAGTAATAACTTCCCGTCTACGACCAGCCCAAATGCAAGTCCGGGGAAATGATTCTTTTCGGCATATTCCTTATACAGCTTCTCAATAACCGGCAGTGTGGCTTTTATTTTCTCAATTCTCTCGGCTGATGAAATGGGCTGGGCTTGCATTGCAAGGCTGGTCAACAGCAATAAAAATGTAAAAGTCAATCTCAGCATGAGGCCAGTAAGATTAGGTGAACGGATGAATTTAAATAATCCCATCTGATTATACTACTATTTGCCGTAATATCGTCACAACAAGCTTCAACAAACTATTCTTAAAATCCACTTTCTAGTTTTTGTACAACACATACTTTTTAATTTTATTTAAAAAGTATGTGTATTCTGAAACTATTCGACGTTCAATACGTTAAATTTGCATTGAGAAGAAGGTTTTCTCATTATCAGTCTGCGGATCTGATTTTCTTCTCAAATATTAAATATTAAAAAAATTACATTAGAAATATATTTTTAATCAGTGGTTATAAGAAGGCCACCAAATTTTCACTCCTATGAATTATTCAATTTTCGCCCCATCCGACTCCCGAAAGTACCTTCGCCTCGCGGTAGCAGCATTCTTTTTTGTGCAGGGATTGAGCTTCGCGGCCTGGGCCAGCCGGATTCCGGATATTAAAAATATGCTTCACCTGACCGAGGGTGGATTGGGTACCGTTTTGCTCGCCTTGCCTATTGGTTTAATGGCCAGCTTACCAATATCAGGTTGGATGGTTACCCATTATGGCAGCAAAAAGATGGTCCTGATTGGTGCTATCCTTTATGCCACTACTTTAATGTTCATCGGATTTGTGACCAGAACTGAACAGCTCGTTATTGCGCTCTTTGCCTTCGGGCTATGGGGAAACCTCACAAACATTGCGATCAATACCCAGGCAGTCGCAGTAGAACAAGTTTACGGGAAATCGATTATGGCGTCCTTCCACGGATTGTGGAGCCTGGCCGGATTTGTCAGCGCAATGATTGGTTCATTTTTCATTTCGACCAGTATTCCTCCTCATATTCACTTTATTATCATTGCATTGGCTGCCTTCGCGATCACTTTTTCCGCCTACAAGCATACGATGCCCGACGGTGATAAAAATGGAGGCGAAGCACAGCCCATGTTCGTTAAACCCGACCGCGACCTCTTAACACTAGGTCTGATCGGCTTTTGTGCAATGGTTTGCGAAGGCGCCATGTTCGACTGGAGTGGCGTTTATTTTCAGGAAGTTGTAGAGGTTCCGGCAACCCTGACCACATTGGGATATGTTGCTTTTATGGGTACCATGACTGGTGGACGTTTCGCAGGTGACTGGCTTGCAAACCGCTTAGGACGCATGAAAATGTTGCAGATCAGCGGTACACTGATGGGAACTGGGCTTGCAATTGCGGTTATTTTCCCGAACATTATTTCCGCCACGCTTGGCTTCTTACTTGTAGGATTTGGCGTTTCTTCGGTCGTTCCGCTGGTTTATAGCGCGGCCGGACGATCCAGAACAATGTCAGCCGGTATGGCATTAGCGGCCGTTTCTTCCATTAGTTTCGTCGGTTTTCTGATCGGTCCTCCGTTGATTGGGATCGTTGCACAGTTTGCTGATCTTCGCTGGTCATTTGCAATTGTTGGGGTACTGGCTTCACTAACTGCTTTCCTGTCAACAAAAGCACGTTTGATCCAATAATAAGCATCCTACTTAATGCAAAGAGGGAAGCTATTTCGGCTTCCCTCTTTGCATTAATGCTCAATCAAGAAGTGAATAAGCCGATTATCCGATTCTAAACTCCCTAGCTAAGAAACTGTTTTAAATAGTTTCTGCTGGTGAGAATAGCGCTTTGTACATCCGCGATACTGCCTTCGTAGGCCTTATCCTCTACCTCAATCACAACAGGACCCCGATACCGCACGTCTGTTAAGGCTGCAAAGAATGCACGCCAGTTAACATCTCCCAATCCAGGCAATTTTGGTGAATGATATTCCAGCGGATTGGCCATGATGCCTACCCTATTAAGTTTATTTTTGTAAACTTTCGCGTCCTTTAAATGTATATGATGCAATCGTGATTTATAATTATAAATTGGATAAGTTTCATCCATCATTTGCCAGATCATATGGGACGGATCGTAATTTAAGCCGAATATCGGGCTTGGGATAATCTCAAACATTCTGTCCCAAACCGCAGGGCTGATCGCCAGGTTTTTACCCCCTGGCCATTCATCATCCGTGAAAAACATTGGGCAATTCTCAATCCCAATCTTAATGTCATTCTCCTCGGCAACTTTCACTATCGAAGGCCAGACGTCTGCAAAAAGCGCCAGATTATCCTTAATACTTTTGGCAGGATCGCGTCCTATGAATGTGGTAACCACCGGAATACCCAGTTTGGCAGCACCCCTTATTACTTGTTTAATGTGTTCAATAAAATATTCGGAACGGCTCGGGTCCGGATCGAGCGGGTTTGGGTAATAGCCTAATGCGGAGACAAATATATTTGCTTCCTTTAATACGTATTTGATGGACGCTACCTTTTCACTGCTCAGGCTGTTAACATCAATGTGTGTGACCCCTGCATATCTGCGGCTGTCGGCATTGTCAGCAGGCCAGCACATCATTTCCACGCACGAAAAACCGTTATTTGATGCAAATTGAACGACATGATCAAACCCGAAATCCGAAAGAATTGCACTGTTAAAACCTAATTGGAGCATAAGATTTGCTTTTTGAGGCAAACTTCTGTAAAAATCTTCCGGCATTCAACAATTGTCCCAAATTCCATCCAAATTTTCCGAGGCTTCATCAATTCAGGTCACCATTGGTAATTATCACCGGGTACTAAATCCTTTTAATTTTAGTAATATTGACCTGAAAACCAAATGAATCTTAACACTTTAGACAATTATGGCAGACTCAGAACCGGGTATTGGCAAAAAAATACTCAGCTTTTTCATAAAGGAAAATGACGAAACGGCTAAACCGGCCGCAGTCACCAATCCGACTTCCGAACAGCCAAAGCCATACGTGGCAACCACTGTCCCTAACGTGGCAGGAACCGCTAATGTGGACCGGAAATTTGTGGAGCATTTTGTAAGCCTCCTGGAAAAAGCAAACCTGCCCGGACCCGATTATTTTGAATACAAGCAGGCGCTTCAAAACATGGAAGGGCTTGGACTGGGCGAAGAAAAGCAGTTTCAGGCTGCCTGGGCCAGCTTCAAAGCGATGGGTGGGGTTAAAGATCATAGCATTTTGAAAACTTCTGCCGACCAGTACCTGGCTATTTTGGACAAGGACCGGGTGTCGTTTCTGACAGATGTGGAAAAAGCCATTAAGGACCGGGTGGGTTCTTTGCAGGAAGAGCAAAGAAAGCTGGAAGATGCCAATACAGCCTTTGCGCAGCAAATTGCTGACATACAGAAAAAAATGGATGAAAATAAAAACCGTCTGGGCCAGATTTCTGGTGAAGTGACGGAGCAAAGTGCGAAAATCAATGCTAATAAAGATAGCTTTGAGACCACTTACATGAGTTTTGTAGATCAGATCAAATCGGACCTGAATAAAATAAATCAACATTTAAAATAACCTAACACTTCGAAACAATGGCAACACCAGATTTCTCTCAAATCGGCGGCTCACAAGATGACGTATCCAAGCGTTCGTATTGGAGCAAACCCGAAGGCATCACCTCCCTTCTTTTCCTGGGAGGGTTAGGCGCGGTTGGACTATATTTTTGGAATAGAATAGCTGCATTTCTGATCGAAGTAACTAAAAATACATTGTATCTCGGATTCCTGATGGCAGCACTGGCGCTGGTTATCTTTTTGGTTACCAGCAAGGATGTCCGTACCGCTGTTTTCTTTCTTTTCAAAACATTGATGCGCAACATTACAGGCCTGATCATCAAGCTGGACCCGATCGCAATCATGAAGATCTACATCGATGACCTGAAAGAAAAGCGTGAAAAAATGCAGGGGCAGATTAACACCCTGGCAGGCCAATTAGTGAAGCTCAACAAAAATATCAATGAAAATAATGAGCAAATCAAGCAGAAATTTGCAGAAGCTAATAAGGCAAGCACCATGCTGGACCGCCCCGGAATGAAGGAAACAGCTTCATTGGCGACAATCGAAGGGGCCGGATTGCAGGAAATGAACGAAAAACTTTTTCCTTTGCAGCGGAACATGAAAACGGTGCTGGAATTCATGGAAAAAGTGAACAAAAGCGCCGACTATATTATTAAGGAAACCGAGATTAAGGTCAAACTGAAAGAAGCGGAATATCGGATCGTGAAAGAAAGCTCCAATGCTTTGCGTACCGCTGTCAGCATTTTCAAAGGTAATCCTGACAAGAAGTTCTATTTCGACGAGTCGATGGAATACATTCAGGACGATATGAGCCAGAAATTGGGCGAGATGAAACGTGCAATGGACCTTTCCCTGGACTTTATCAATGGAGTGGATGTACAAAACGGCTTGTTATCTGACAAAGGACAGGCAATGTTGGAAGCTTATAATTCCAATCAGTTCAAATTCATCCAGTTGGATGCACCGCAAACCTCGAACCGGCCAATAGAAGCGCCCAAAGATTCCAGTTATAAGGGACTTTTAGACTAGATTTCTTTTGTTAATTCATTTTACATTGTTCAATATTTAATCCATACCAATGAAAAGACTAACTGTTGCTGGCCGCCTCATCATTACGGCCATTATTTTAGGGGCCTTGTTTTTAGGCTACAAATATTTGGGCGGTGAAAAAGCCCTGAATCAGATGTCCCAGGAGCAGGCAAAAAATGCTGAAACGGACACAGGCAGCGTGGCTGGTGCAGAATCCTCGGCCAATGAAACTACCCCTTCCAACCCAGAAGCGACAACTTCTGAAGCTTCCTCGTTCAGTTATACACCTCCGGCCCCTGTTGACGGTAAGTTGAAAGGTGTGGTCGAGCTCGGCGCCAGCGGATTCAACTCTTTTATCATTAAAGTTGACGCCCAAAAGCGGTGGGATCTTGAAAAATCGGAGTTCGGAAATAGCTTAGTAACCGAAAATATGGCTACCGACGAAGATATCAGGATCGGGCTAAAAAAGTATATCGGAAATATGCTGGATTACGGTGTGGGCAGCAAGGATATTCACTTCGTAGTGAGCTCGGGCGCTGCGAAGGCAGATGTTACCTTAAAGATCACAAAGGCCCTGAAATCACTGGGATATGTGGTGAACCAGGTAACGCCAGAACAGGAAGGTCAGCTGGCATTGAAATCCGTTTTACCAGCTGAATATGCCGATAAATCATTCGTAGCAGACATAGGCTCGGGAAATACCAAGATATCCTGGATGGGCGACGGTAAAGCAGACGCTTTGGAAACCTATGGCGCTAAATACTACCAGGACAAAACAGACGATTCGAAGGTATATGAAGAAGTCAGTGCCAAAGCAAAGCAAATCCCTGCGGATCTTAGAAGAACGTGTTTTATCATTGGAGGTGTTCCTTTTGAAATGGCCAAGGAAGTGCGTAAGGGAAAAGAACGTTACACAACCCTGAGCGCCCCACTTGCATATTCTAAATTAACAAATGCGAAAACCAAAGCAGGGGTTAACATTTATAAAGCATTGACAGATGCCACAGGTTGCAAACAATTTGTATTTGACTGGGATGCCAACTTTACAATTGGCTTTTTATTAGGTCTGTAAAAAATTTCTGAACGCGAAAAAGGGAAGCAGTACTTTCCTTTTTCGCGTTCTTGTTTTCCTATCCTCGCTTTTGAAAATGACGTTATCCCAATTCTTCAATGCAATTTCACAAAACCCCTGGCCTTCGGTGGTTTACTTTCTTATCCTACCATTTACAGCCTGGGTAGTAGGAATGGCAGCGGATGGAAGTCGTGATGTTAAATTCTGGAGTTACATTTATGCAATCCTGGTCTACGCGGTTTGCATTCCCGGCATCTTCGCTGTCACACTCAATATCTACCTTTTTCTCTTCGAACGCCAGAGCATTTGGCAAGCAAACATAGTATTACAATTTTTGCCGATCATCTCCATGGGAATTACGCTCATTTTGATCAAAAGCAAAATCCCTTTTTCCCTTATCCCCGGTTTTGGCAAATTATCTGGTTTTCTCACATTGATCGCCGCGCTTATCGGCATCATGTGGTTTTTTGACAGAATCCACTTAGTAGCATTGACTTACGTTCCCTTCACCGTTATTTTAGTCGGATTTGTGCTCACTTTGCTTGCCATCAGATTTGCATGGAGCAAACTGTTTTGAACAACGGGTGGTACATACAAATCTCAGTGAGCGATGAACAGAAGCTTTTTGCGCGCGAATTGGTCGAACATGCACTTCGTCACCACCTCGTATCCAATATTTGGGACCGCCACGACGACAAGCTTTCCCAAACCCGAATGATGCGTTTCACCGGCAGCCTTGGTGAAATTGTTTTTGCAGACTGCTATCACCTGCCCCGCCCTACCCGATCCTTCGGGGCTGTCGACGGCCAGGATTGGGGGCAAGATTTCCTGATCCAGTCCGAGGAACAAACTTTTTCTGTGGACATCAAATCCATGAAACGCAAGTCCGGAATGTTGGCGGGTGACTACGTAATAAACATCCCTTCCTCCCAACTTCACAAACCCAATTCCAAGACCTCCCATTATTTCTGCATTTCATTCCATCAGTCAGAAACGGAAGGTACCGTCGCTTCATTGATCGGTATCATCGATAAGTTTGCCTTGGAAAAAGGGACGATCGGGCAGCTTTACAAATTTGGGACGAAACGTGTCAGGGCAGATGGGAGTAGTTTTACTTTTTATGAAAGTACTTATGAAGTTTTATTTGGAGATATCGATCCGCCGGTGGTTACTGACTATGTCAAAAAGCTCAAAGGGTTTCGTATTTGTGAATTGAAATGATTAAACTTGGTAACTAATCACAAATGCCGTAAGCTATGAAGCAAAAGAAAGTAGAAACGAGGCTCTTGATCGCTAATGAGCTGATGGGATGCGCAAAAGACGGCCCACTATCAAACATGACAGATGAAGAAATAAAATACGAACGTTACAAGGATTTTATGAAAAAAAATGGCTGGCTTTTCGAACCTTACTTTGAACAAGGCCAGAGTCATGAATAATCCGGCTCTGGCTATTTAGTTCCTTTTTATGGTCGAAGAATAGTTGTCAATTTAATACTTGAATCCAATTGAATAGCCTACAAATACAAGTTTTCCAAGAGAAAAAACTGTTTGGCCGAGTCTACACCCCTGATTATATAGTTACGAAAATACTGGACGACATAGAATTCAGCGGCTTGGTACCGGAGAAGACAATAGTAGATCCCGCATGTGGTGATGGTCAATTTTTAAAGCAAATCGTAGAACGAATACTCGCCAATACTAGGCCTAGCAGACTTAAAGAGGCACTAGAAAACGTATATGGATGGGACATTGATAAAGAGGCTGTACAAAAATGCAGAATTCTCTTAAACCGCCTAATTAAACAATATGATGTTCATGTTGAGTGGAACATAAGCGTCGGTAACTCTCTTGACCATCTCTTACACCATAGATTTGACTACGTTGTTGGAAATCCGCCGTATATTCGCATACAGAACTTGGCACCAGAAGTTAGACAATTTCTAAAAATAAACTACGATTTTTGTGTTAAAGGTTCAACAGACATTTATATCGCGTTTTTTGAACTTGCTTCCAGACTCTTGACAGACCAAGGAAAGTGCGGCTACATCACTCCTAACTCATATTTCGTTTCTGACAACGCTTATTTATTACGCTTGTATTTCGAGACAAAACGAAACTTACTTCAAATAACAAACTTCAAAGACGAGCTGATTTTTGGAGATGCTTCGACATATTCGGCAATTACGATTTTTGATGCGAGGCCGCACGAAAATTTTTTGTATCAGGAATTTAACGGTCATAGCTATCTAGGGAAACGGATTGCATTCAATCACTTAAACGGGCGAAAATTTTGGTTCCTTACGCTATCAAATAAATTCTTAGAAGTTAAAATAGGGCAAAGGTTAGGTGATATTTGCCAGATCTCTGTTGGCATTGCAACATTAGCCGATTGGGCCTACATTGTTAAGATAATCGGCAAACCAGAGCCAACGATAATAAAAGTCCAGAACAAACATGGAAATATATTTAGCATTGAGAAGGACATTTTAAAGCCAATTATCAAGGCTTCAAGATTGAAACCCTCAGACAATTCTATTTCGGAGTACATAATATACCCATACCAAAAAAATCAAAACAACAGAACTGAGATAATCCCAGAAGATATTTTCAAAGCACGTTTTCCATTTTCCTACACATATTTGACTAGCATACGCACCTTGCTTGACCAAAGAGACAAAAAAAAACCGAATCCGGTTGCTTGGTATGCATTTGGAAGGAGTCAGAGCATGGACACTTCTATTGGAGAAAAAATTGTATTCTCACCAATGAAAAAAAAACCTAATTTTATTATTTCAAAAAACCCGGAAGCATTGGTCTACTCAGGATATTATATTAAGTATGCTGGAAATTTCGAATGGCTAGTCGAAATTCTAAATTCTGTCGAAATGGAAGATTACATAAATGTTACAGGAAGGTATTTTGGTCATGGGTGGCGAGGACTTACGAAGCGCATTTTAGAAGACTTTATAATACCCTTGTAAAATTGTCAAATTACAAAAAGTACTCTTGAGAATTACTGTATTATGGAATCTTGATGGGTATGTGGCAATGTTCTAAACAATTCCATCAAATGAGTGCAAAAGCGCAGCTATACGAACTCAAAAGTTTGTTAGAAATTGAAACCTCTAAGCTACCAAAGGACGAACAATCGATTCTAGATCTCTCTTCACGAATTAAAGACCTTGAATCAACTCAGATCCCATTCACCGTTTCGGCAAGAACTGCTCGATTAATAGGACAGGAGAATTTTTCAAACGCAGAGGGAGCTATAATAGAATTAGTTAAAAATAGTTACGATGCGGAAGCCTCTGTTTGCGTTGTAATAATTGATCCATTAAACAACCAAATCAGAATCCTAGACAATGGCGATGGAATGTCGAAGGAGACGATTAGAGAAAGCTGGATGACAATTGGAACCGATGACAAGAAAACAAATTTCAGAACTCGAAGTCGAATTAAAACAGGAGCAAAAGGAATCGGACGTTTTGCTCTCGACAGACTAGGCAACTCAAGCATCCTTATTACGAAAACACTAACGTCGGACTGCGTGTCTTGGAATGTCGATTGGGATCAATTTGATACCACGGGTGCGATTATCTCGGATATTAAAGCAACCGTTGAAGTTGGAGTAGCCGCTTTCTCCGATGAACTTAATAGCATCCAATCGAGTCTAGAAATTAACCAGACATTTATTGAGCATTGGACTGATAGTAAAGGAACACTAATATCGATTGATAATCTTAGAGATATTTGGGACAAGAAGGCTGTTCAATCATTGTATTCCAATCTCGAGATTTTAGTACCGCCTCTAGAAACTAATATTTTTGAAATCTTTCTTTACAGCACGCTGGAACCAGCAGCCTATGGAAGGATTCTTCCTACTATATGTGACGATTATGACTACAAATTAAATGCTTATGTTAGTGACGAGCAAGACGTTTCAATAACAGTATTTCGAAATGAACTAAACTATTCTGAACTTTTAAGAAATGACTTTTTCAATAAATCAAAATTGAATCAGCTCCGATATCTACAAAATTCATTTCAAGACGGTCATTTCCTCATTAATACTAATTTGACAAATCTGCTAGCCGGCTTCAAAGAAGTTGATGTCAACAATAACCTCGAAAAAATTGGTTCCTTTTCTTTTTCATTCTATTTTATGAAAAGAGGCGGGGGACAGGAAAAGGATGAGGAGATGAGTAAATATCCATATAAGTCCGTTAACTACAGTTCACGAACTTCTTGGTTAGACAAATTCGGCGGTATAAAAATTTTCAGAGACAATTTTAGAGTGCGTCCCTACGGCGAACCAAAAAGCAGTTCTTTTGACTGGCTAGATCTTGGGAAACGCGCTCTTAGTAATCCTACTGTAACTCGGCCGGGGTATAGGGTTAGGCCTCAACAAGTCTACGGAGTTGTAAACATTTCGAGAATAGGAAATATAAATTTCGAAGACAAATCAAGTAGAGAAGGTCTTCAAGAAAATGATGCTTTTATTCTTTTCAAGGAAATATTGAAGTCAATAATTGAGGTTTTTGAAAATGACAGGAACCAAATTATGATGACCTTAAAACGAATATACGATGAGAATAACAAAAAACGTAAAGCGCAAGAAGATGCTGAAAAAATTATATGGGACAAGAAATCAAAGTTAGAAACAGCAAGCATAGAGACAGAGAGTCAAGAAAAGGAAACGTTGATTACTGCAATACAAGCATATAAAGAAGATATTGAGGAACTCCAAGATGAGCAAAAAATATTACGAGTTTTGGCGAGTGCTGGATTAATTGTAACATCTTTTGCACATGAATTTAGAAACCATACTGATACTATATTGCCACGAACGGAGGAGCTGAGAAAGGTCCTTTTACAAAGTATTGATCCTGAAAAGCTAAAAGTCCTACCTCAATTCTTTGATCCATATTTGATGCTTGCTGATATGAGGAAACAGGATGAAAGGCTGAAATCATGGCTTGACTTTTCTATATCTTCTGTCCGAAAAGATAAGCGATCACGGCGTATAATTAACATGGTTACCTACATTGAAGCTTTGGAAAAAATATGGAATCCACTATTGTCAAGAAGACACACCACTCTGAAAATAGATAAAGGGAATTTTATTGAAGTAAATTTTAAGGGGTATGAAATCGACTTAGATGGTATATTTAATAATTTGATCACAAATTCGGTAGACGCGTTTAAAAGGAATGATGCAGGTGACGACAGACAGATCAAATTGAGCTTTTCCTTCGATCCCAATAATCTCAAAGGAATTAGCGCCATATATGAAGATTTTGGACCGGGATTATTGGAAGAAATATCAGATCCGAACAAAATCTTTCAGCCTTTTTATACCACTAAAAGGGATGAAAAGACTGGTGAAGCAATAGGTACCGGATTAGGGATGTGGATTGTTAAATCGACAATTGATGAATACAGTGGTGATCTCGAAATACTTAGACCACGCCCTGGCTTCAAGATAAAAATAACCTTGCCTCACTACTAACTCAATTTAGTTATGACGAAATATAAAGTCGCTTACGTTGACGAGTCTGATATTGATGTGCGTCGGTTCCAGAGATTTTCCTACAACCATTTTGACGTAACTATAATCCCACCACTTCCTTTACTAGAAGACACGAGTGATCTTGTAATTGAAAGTCATGTTGATGCACTAGTTGCTGATTTTGATCTATCTGAGCAGAATTCAGCCATTCACTATAACGGCACAGATTTGGTAAGTTCTATTTTAGGCAAGATGGAAGGTTTTCCAGTTTTTATATTGACTTCTTTTGAAGATGATGCCATTAGCAAGGGGGAGGACGTTAACATTGTTTATGAAAAAAAGGAAATGGATCAGGGTGAAAAACTTCTTGATCGAATAAGAATTCAAATAGATAAATATAAGCATAAACTTGAAAGAGACGAAAATAGGCTATTAGAACTCTTACTGGACGGTCAGAACAGAAATCTGAATGCCTTCGAAATAGAAGAGATAGCTGAACTAGATCAAAGAATTGAAAAGGCTCTTGATGGTGAAAGTAGAATCCCAAACGAATTAAGGCAATCAAAAGACACTAGGAAACTTTCTGAACTATTAACAAAAGTCGATATGCTAGCACAAAAATTACGTAAATCTCATGATTCAGATAGCATTTAGAAATGCCTTCCCAAAGAGAAACTATACGGGCGTCGAGTATAGCGACTATAGACGATATAAAGAGCACTTAGCAAAAGATTTCGGTGAAAAATGTGGCTACACAAACTGTGGTCACTTTTGGTTTGGAGGAAAGAGGACTTTTCAGATCGACCATTTTAAGCCAATAAGTCATCATCCTGAATTAAAGACTAAATATCACAATCTAGTTTATTCCTGTTCCTATGTTAATAGAGCAAAAAGCAATGATTTAGGCGATTTCCTTGACCCATGTGATGTAGATTATAATTTACACTTTTACCGAGACGAGCAAGGTTTTATATTTCCGAAAGGTGATTCAGAAACTGCAAAATATATGTATAAAAAACTGAAGTTATATCTCAGGAGATATAGCATAATCTGGATGCTTGAACAATTGGATGAAAAGATGAGTGAACTTCGAGTATTGATAGAGTCAACTAGTGACTTAGAGGCCAAGGACTTGTTTATTCAAATTAGCTTCAAATACATGGATTACAAAGCATATTTAAAGGCGGTACATTAGAAGCTATTCTACTCATTATAATGAGAATTTCTGCTGTTGCGCCTAGTTAAAGGCACGGTACACCTTGTTTGGCTTTGCGAAAAGATAAGGCCACTCGTACTCAATACATTCTGAACAGATTATTCAAAACTTTGGCAAGTTACTTAAAGTAAAACCAATCCTCGATCGTCGTAATCATAAAACCTAAACAGTTTAGCTTGGGCGTACATTCCGTATGGAGCCAGGGTTCTGGACAGTCATTTCTGACGGAGCAAAACAGTTTCGATAATTATAGCAAAGAATACGATTTCCTTGAGCTACCGCCTTATAAATAAACGAACGTTCATTTATATTTGTAAAAAGAGAGCACAGTTGAGGACTAGGGACATCAATAAGGAAGCGCTGATCCGGGAAAAAGCCATAGAAATCATTGTCAACGATGGATTTGACGGGCTGAGCATGCATAAGCTGGCTAAATCTGCCGGTGTATCGGTTGCTACTATTTATATCTATTTCAAAGACCGTGAGGATTTGATACAACAGCTGTATAGCGAAGAAACCAAGAAAATGTCGGATGCTACATTGCGCAACTTCGACCCGGAGTCTCATTTTGATGAAGGGTTGAAAGTGCAATGGATGAATCGGATGACGTATTGTTTGGAAAATCCATATAGCATAACTTTCATGGAACAGTTAAAACATTCACCATTGGTCGACCGGTCAACCATTGATATGCGTTTCCTGCACGCAATGTCCAGGTTCGTGCATAAAGCCATTGAACGGAACGAAATAGTGCCTTTACCTGTCGAAATTTACTGGTCTATTGCGTTTGCTCCTTTATACCAACTGGTGAAATTTCATATTTCCAAAAGTTCAATGCCTGGCCGACCGCCGTTCATATTCGATGAGCCAAAAATTAACCAAACGCTCGAATTGGTTTTAAAAGCCTTAAAACCGTAGGAATTAAAATAACAAAGATTTGTTCTCATCTAACTTGAACCGCCATGAAAGATAACTACACCACAGCAGAATTTGTACTGATTTTCAGGACCAATATCAACAGAAAAAAACACGTACGATCGGTTTCACATTTGCTTGATTCGAGAAAGGAAATTATCAGATGGAACGTGGACCTATCTGATATTGACAATGTATTGCGGATCGAAGCAACCCATCCAGACTGTACGCCTGTGATACAACTCGTAACTCAGGCAGGATACGCGTGTGAAGAATTAACAGACTAAAACCCAACTTAACCAGTATGTCAGAACAAAAAACAGCTACTTTTTCGGGCTATGAAAAATTCATCATTGCCATTCTTGCCACCCTCCAGTTCACGGTTGTGCTGGATTTTATGGTACTTTCTCCCTTAGGGTACATCCTTTTGGACAAGCTTTCGATCAGTACAAGTCAATTTGGGCTTGTCGTTTCCGCATATGCATTTAGCGCGGGAGCAGCGGGGTTGCTTACAGCCGGTTTTGCCGACAAATTCGACCGCAAAAAGCTGCTATTGTTTTTTTATTGTGGCTTTATTGTGGGAACATTTCTTTGTGGGATAGCCCCCACTTACCATTTTTTGCTGATGGCAAGAATCTTCACCGGGTTATTTGGCGGTGTAATTGGGTCCATTAGCTTTGCGATCATCACGGATCTATTTCCCATTCAGGTACGTGGTCGCGTGATGGGATTTGTGCAAATGGCTTTCGCAAGCAGCCAGGTTTTGGGCATACCGATCGGACTTTATCTTGCCAAAGAATTCAGCTGGCATGCGCCATTTCTGATGATCGTCGGGCTGAGCATTGTTGTCGGATTTTTTATCCTCACTTATATGAAACCCATTAATGCGCATTTAAAACTTCAGACCGGTGGAAATGCCTTCGCACATCTTGGGAAAACATTGGCAAGACCCGAATACCTTCAGGCATTTGCGGCAACTACCTTATTGGCGACCGGCGGTTTTATGTTAATGCCTTTTGGTACAGCTTATGGTGTAAATAATTTAGGAATCAGAGAGGCACAGCTTCCCACGCTCTACATGATTACCGGTATAAGTATGCTGGTATTTAGTCCGCTCATTGGAAAAATTAGCGACAAGATTGGCAAGTACAAAGTATTCCTTGCCGGCTCTATCATCACCTGCGTCATGACGCTCATCTACTGTAACCTGAGCGTAACTCCTCTTTGGATTATCATCATCTTAAATGTGTCGCTTTTTGTAGGGATCACAGCTAGAATGATCTCAGCCTCCGCGCTGATGACAGCAGTACCCGAAGCGAAGGACCGTGGCGCATTCATGGGAATTAATTCATCTATTCAGCAGATCGCCGGAGGAATAGCATCGCTGCTGGCTGGTTTCATCGTTTCTGAGACCAGCACTGGTTTCCTCGAAAATTATCCAACATTGGGAAATGTAGTGATATTCGCAGTAATTATTACTGCATTATTAATGTATCGGATCCACAAATATGTAACTGCAAAACTTGCAGCTTCCCCTGCCCCACAAAATACTGCTGTTTAAAATCTCTTCTTCTTATAGTCCCCGGGTTGAAGCCCAGGGCAATTGAATTGCCAGAATAGTGAGCAAAGCTCAACTATTTTGGCAATGTTGTTTTTAATGGATTGACTTTGAATACATTAAGGATTTTCTGAAAATAAAATCATTTTATACTTATTATTCTTTTAAAAAGTTTTATACATTTACGAAGACAAAAACTTTTGTGGCTTTCTATTATAAATATTAGTGATAAAAATATTTTATGTTTATTTACGTACGGAACGTAGGATAAACCATTACTTTTTATACATATAATATTTGTCAATGAAAATCATCAGTATTGTCAACAACAAAGGCGGTGTAGGAAAGACTACTTCTGCCCAAAGCATTGCTGCCGGTCTCAGCAAATTTGCCAATGCAAGAGTGCTCGTTATCGACCTTGATGCGCAAGCCAGTCTAACCAAAAGTTTTGGAATCACACATGCCGGACTAAAAAAAGACAGCGGCTCGTTTATCACAGGCGAATACGAATTTGATGAGATTGTGAAGCATGTTGGCGACATTGATTTACTGCCCGGATCGGCGGAGATGATCCACAGAGAAGACACCATTAAGTCTGCGCCTATCTTTCCTTTCAATCTAAAGATTGCCTTGGAAAAAGTGAAAGACCGGTATGATTTCGTTATCATCGATTGCCCGCCGGCATTATATGGAAACACTCGTTTGGCATTGGTATCCTGTCATCAGTACTATGTTCCATTACAAGCTGAATTTTTGAGTTATGAAGGTCTTCGCAACTTTTTGGTTTACTCGGCGGAGATCAAAAAAATAAGTCCGAGTACAAATTTGGGAGGCGTTTTTGCAACACGCTATAACCCGAAGATCCGGAAAAAGATCAGCCACGAACTGGTTGCCGCCACCCGGGAACAACTTGGTGAAGTATTCATGGCTTCGTACATTCGCGATAACATTGCATTGTCGGAAGCACAGGCCAACGGGATGACGATTTTTGATTACGCACCCGACAGCAATGGCGCTGAGGATTATTATAAGTTAACAAAAGAAATACTGGAACGAATAAATAACTGACACTATGGCGAAGGAAAGGAAGTTTGAATTTGCACCCCTGCCCCTGGTTACCGATGTAGAGGATGAGCCAGCTACCAAACCAGGAGATATCCAGGATGGAGCGCCCACCAAGGTAACCTTTGATTGTGATTACATTTCGATGGAAAACATGAAAGATTATGGTTATTGGGAGGGCCTGACGCAAAAAGACATCATTTTAGAATCCTTGAAGCTATATTTTCAGGATAAAGAAATCAGGCCGCGCCCTGACAAGATCCGAAACCGGACGAAAGTCGGCCGCAAGCCAAAATCAGCTAACGATTAACCAGTATTTTTCCCGAAACCTCCTTTTTACCGTTTGTAAATCGATACAGATACATGCCAATCGGAAAATCCAGCTTTATCTCTGTCTCCTTTTCAAATAATGTTACCGCACGCTTTTTGCCGGTCATATCATAAATAGTAAAGGCTGACTCGCCCGGGAGCTTTGTCTTTACCTTTACATATTCCTTCGCGGGATTTGGTGACACCTGCACCCATTCATTGGGCTCATTTACTACTGCCAAAATTGGATCCACCTTTACCTCCGTGGTCGCGATTGCCGAACAGCCGTTAAGATCCGTGACAGTAACTTCATATTGTCCTGCCTGGCTAATCGTTGCATTGGGAATTAACGCAATCTGCGTATGAGCACTGAAATCTCCTGGCCCCTTCCAGCTGTAACCAATGCCGCCTTTTCCGTTTACTTCAATAGTAGATCCTACAAAATAAGGACCCGTATTGGACGCTGTTGCATCCGGAGGTGGAAGTACGCTAATTGTTGATTTGATTATTGAATCTTTTTTCCCTTCGACCTTACATGTTGCTTCGTACGTTGAAGTCTGGCTAGGCCTGAAAGTAATGCTATTGCCATTCTCACCGGTTGACCAGCTTACGGCACCAGGGCAACCTGTGGCTGTTAATCTTACCTCCCGCCCTACACAAACACTATCTGCCGATGGTCGCACCCTGAAAACTTTCGGAGCATTTGATTCCAGATTCCATTCGGTCTTCCAGGACCGCTGTTCCCTGGTGCTATCTCTGCGACTAAGGAGCGTCGAGTCAAAAACTGTTGCGGTAAGTGTTGCATAATCCCCGACATCATCACCCGTAACGGTAACATGATCTGGTCCGCTGGCAAAAGGCTTGTTGTTGAGCATCCATTCCACGTGAAGGGAGTTAGGCTCTGGCTTGACAAGGTCCAGCTTAAATTCTTTTCCTGTTCCCACCGCGATAATTCCCTCTGCATCAGGCTCCACCCTTTCAACCGGATTGACCAGTGACAAAATCATCTCGGTAGTCGCCTCCCGGCAAACTGCGCAAAATTGCTGATTTAATAATTGCATCAGGCACGAGCTCTCAGTTGGCTTGAACCATTTGGACGCCTCCGAATCTGTCCCATGTTTATGAATGCCTATACCATTGGAATTGAGCCAATTCCGCCATCGGATCGTTGCCGGATTGTTGTCCGCAGACATATTGGGCGACTCCCATCCATAACCCACACCTGCCCAGTATTCGTCATTCAAATGCGCAAAAGTGTGCCCGATTTCGTGTGCGCCAATCAGGTCGGCCAGCTCGTGCAAAGTATGCACAGCGATGGATCCGCCGGAACCGCCGTAAAATTTTGTATTAACCAAAACGACTGCCAGGTCGTACTGCGGAAGGTTGGTTGACAGTACATTGAAAACCATTGTATAATCTATGGTTACCAATCTGTGGATGGATGATCCAAAAGTTGCATTGTAAAACGTGTTCTTATCCCCAATTGGCTGATCCTTATAAACATCAGGGGCGGTTCCAGGATTGTCTGCGCCGCTTTCTTTGGATGGGGTTGATATGGAAAAGAAATTGAAATAGCTTTTGTAGATATCATAAGGCGCATAGGACAGAAAGAAATCCGCAAACTTTGCCGCCTCAGCCTTGAATTTCGGCATTTCGGCCTCTGTAAATCCGTCCCCTAGAATGACCACATTAATGCGATTGTCTTGCGAGCCTGTTTTATAAATAGTATCAACAGGAAATGTCTGGGCGAAGCTTCCGCAAATAGAATACAGAAAAAATAGTGTGGTAAATATTTTTTTCATGGTTTCAGATTAAGTGTATAAATTTTGACTGATCCGCGATCGGGGGTAATGCTATATAACTCGATCCGATCCATGTTCCTGTCTTCCTGAAATCGTACATGGAGAATCCCTTCTTTTGCAATAACAGATTGCTTGATGATCGTACCATCGTGGCCCGGAACTTCCACAGATCTGTACAACGGATGTTCAAAAGCCATCCCGACCTCTATACGGCCGGTTTTGTATCGTGGAACTACTTCAATATAGTGAGGAGAATGGACCGGCGCATTTAGATTCTTTGTCCGGCCGGCACCCGAAGCAGCTTTGACCAGGCGAACTCTTTCATTTTTGCCCGGTCCCAGTTCCGTGATCTTGAAATTGAGAAAAATAATGTGATCCTTGGCGTCTTTACTGTAACCGAAAATTTCATTGATTGTCAAAAGGGACTCACCGGAACTACAATTCAGGAAGTTTACGCCTACGAGCATTAACAATAAACAATTCCGGAGTGTGTGCATGTGATGAAGTAATTATGTTGCCGTAAAATTACATTTCTTTTGAAGCTTTGGAAATCCACCTTCTGTGATAATTGATTTGTCCTGTATGATATGACAGGTGCGCAAGTAAATGAGGCAGGATCAGATCAGTGCGCTGCTCGGTAAACATGTCCAGTACTTCTCTTGGATATTCTTGTCCCAAATCCTGGTCAGTTAGGTCGCCAAGTGTTTCTGGAATAATTTTTAGCAGTAAATCTATTTCTTCCAATAATTGGGATTTAGAAAAAACACGTTCTGCAAACTCTGCATCACGGTTACGTACATACGCGATGCTGCCGAGGGTAAGACCAATGTAAGTTCTGAGGTTACCTACCAAATGCTGTCCGAGGTTTCCGCCCGGGTTAATGGTTCCCGGCAACTGCACCCATAAAGACTCCTCACTTGGGTAAGCCTCGATTTCAACACGAAGTTTCTTTAAATCCCTTGTGTACAGGATTATCAACAATTCTTTATTCATGGCTAATGGGATGATAATTCGTGAAATTTTTTTTAAGCGAAAAATTCATTTATGACTTTCAAAACAGTTCCCGATGTTTCCTCATCAAGTATGCCGATCTTTTTAATAAGTCGAACCTTATCTACCGCACGCATTTGGTCGATGGCTATTTGCCCGGCTTTCCCATCAACCTGGCAATTTATTCTGGTGGGATAACTTTTGAATGTGGAAGTAAGCGGAGCAACAATGACTGTGTTGATAAATTTGTTGACGTCATCCGGAGATATAACTAAACAAGGTCGTATCTTTTTAATCTCACTTCCCACGATGGGATTCAAGTTGACATAGTAAATTTCAAATCGCTTTACTACCATGTCCAGTCTGAATCATCAAATTCATTGGAAATATTGCCCATCAGATCTTCATTTGAATCGGGCCCAGCTATCTGAAATTGTTTTGCCCAACCTTCCCGTGGTTTGTGAGTTACCGGTTCAATAACAATAGCATTTCCCTTCACTTCTACATTCACCATATCCTTGATATCACATTGGTCCATCATTGTTTTGGATAGAATTACTCCCTGGGAATTTCCAATCCGTCTAACACGTACTAGCATAGCAATAAAGTTATAATAATGTTATAACAACTCACAGATCTTTTAAACCATTTTTGTGAAAAATAAATTTCTATTGGTAATCTGACCTCAGGGATACTCCTTGCAACATCATTGCAAGTAATTGATTTTCAGCACTTGTAACCCTGTTGCACGCTATTGTGGGTTACATTTGTGCATGTTGAATCTTGATTTATAAAATGGAAGATAAAAGGAAAACCGCTCCCAAAGTTGATGACTGCTGCTCCCATGGAGAAGCAACGCACGCTGCACATGCTCACAACCATTCCCTAAAAGAAAATCACAAACATAGTCAAGATCATGATCACGACAATCACGATCACGACGACCACGCGCATGACCATGGCTCAGAGGGTGAAGCAGGAATTTTGAGAAGCAAATGGATGCTCTGGCTTAGCCTAGGCATTCTGGCGGCATTTTTGATTGCCACTTTTATATCAAAAATTGAGGTTAACCTATACCTCGAAATCGCATGGATGGTCGCGGCTTACCTGTTGGCTGGCAATAAAACCATCGCAATGGCATTCAGAAAAGCCAGTCGCGGTGACTTTTTCAACGAATTTACATTAATGACAATCGCCACTTTCGGCGCATTTTACATCGGTGAATTTAGTGAAGGTGTGGCAGTGATGATTTTTTATGAGATCGGCGAATTGTTCCAGGACCTGGCCGTGAGCCGTTCCAAACGATCCATCAAAGCATTACTGGACGTGCGTCCCGAAAGTGTGACAGTAATCCGCGACCATCAGGACATTCAGATCGCCCCTGCGTTGGTTCAGATTGGGGAAACTATTTTGGTAAAAGCAGGTGAAAAAGTTGCATTGGATGGCGTATTAACATCCTTATCGGGAACCTTCAATACCGCGGCATTAACGGGCGAATCCCGTCCCGACGAGATCAAGCAGCATGAGGCCGTACTTGCAGGAATGATCAACACCGAGAAAACGGTTGAAATTGAGGTAAGATCATTGTTTAAAGATTCAAAACTTTCCAGGATCCTTGAAATGGTGCAGGAAGCGACGGCCCGCAAAGCTCCTACACAGCTGATGATCAGCAAACTGGCTAAGATTTATACCCCAATCGTTTTCTTGTTGGCCGTTCTGATCATCCTCGGTCCAATGCTGTTCGTTGAACATTACGATTTTAATCAATGGCTTTACCGCGGGATGGTTTTCCTGGTTATAGCCTGTCCATGCGCCTTAACGATCTCTATACCCTTGGGTTATTTCGGCGGGATCGGATTGGCGTCCAGAAACGGTATCCTGATCAAAGGAGCGAATTTTCTAGACGTGATGACAAAAATCGACACAGTTGTTTCAGATAAAACGGGAACCCTTACCAAAGGCGTTTTCAAAGTGCAGAAAGTCGAAACCAGTTTGGAACCCAATGAATTTCTGACATTAACCGCATCGCTGGAAAGTTACTCAACGCACCCGGTTGCTAAAGCAGTCGTTGGACACGCCCAGGAATTAACATTAGCAAAGCCACAAGAAGTTGAAGAAATTTCCGGACACGGATTAAAAGGCATTGTACATGGAAAAAGAATGCTTGCGGGTAATCTTAAACTGCTCGAAAAATTCGACATCGGTTATCCCGCATCATTATCCGAAATTCCCGAAACCATCGTAGCAGTAAGTGTAAATGAACAGTTTGCAGGTTACATTACCATTGCCGACGAGGTGAAAGAAGATGCTGCTCAGGTTGTTACTGACCTCAAAAACATGGGAATAGAAACCATCATGCTATCCGGGGATAAAACCGAAGTCGTTTCTCAGGTTGCAAAGCAGCTAAACATTACCAAAAGTTATGGCAACTTGCTGCCTGAAGATAAGGTAAATCTGGTCCAAAAATTAAAAGACGAAGGCAAACGAATTGCCTTCGTCGGTGACGGTGTTAACGATGCGCCCGTGATTGCCCTGGCCGACGCCGGCATTGCGATGGGCGCCCTCGGCTCCGATGCGACCATCGAAACAGCAGACATCGTCATTCAAAACGACCAGCCATCCAAAATTGTGTCAGCCATTAACGCCGGTAAAATCACCCGGTCCATTGTATACCAAAACATTTCCCTCGCAATGGGCGTCAAACTGGCCGTAATGATACTTGGCGCAGGCGGCATTGCAACCCTTTGGGAAGCCGTTTTTGCCGACGTCGGTGTTGCGCTACTGGCAATACTCAACGCATTCCGGATCCAGGGAAAAAAAATTTAGGAGCCATTATTCAAAAAACAAAATGAGCAAGAGAATCGGATCAATCACGCCAGAACTTCAACTTTTTATGGAGGCGCAAAAAATCTATTTTGTCGCTACTGCCGCCAGCGCTGGAACAATAAACCTATCTCCCAAAGGAATGGACTCTTTTAGAATCCTTAGTCCGAACCGGGTGATGTGGCTTAATGTGACTGGCAGCGGAAACGAAACCGCCGCACATTTACTTGAGAACGACCGGATTACCGTCATGTTCTGTGCATTTGAAGGCAAACCCCTCATTCTGAGGTTGTACGGACAAGGAAAGGCTTATCATCCAAGAGACGAAGCCTGGAACGATTACATTTCACTTTTCCCGAAACTCGAAGGCGCCAGGCAGCTCATTGATATCGCCGTTCATACCGTTCAGACCTCCTGCGGAATGGCCGTTCCTTTCATGGATTATAACCATGAACGTGATGAACTGAACAAATGGGCGCACAAAAAAGGCGACCACGGGATCAGGGAATACTGGGAACAGAAAAACATAAAAAGCCTTGACGGTCTGGAAACCGGAATCAGCCCATTCTAATAATCGTTTTAATCCTGATGCATGAATTTAATCACCATACAGATTAAAAAGAAGACGATAAATAGCAGGAAAACATTTCCAAAACTGGCGAATAGCCGCACTGCTCCCTCACCCGTGATGAACAATGCGAAATCGGAGAAGTATTTCATCGCGCTAAACAATTGGAACGGATGAAAGTCCTGCCGCTTTTTCTAGCGCGATCGTCACACGTTCAATGCGATCGACATTGCCACGGCTGCTATCGGAAACAGCCTGTGCAACTGAGGTAAGGTAATCTTGCCCAAGTTTGGTATTAAAAAATGGGTCTTTCTCAGCCAGGACACTGCGCCAGTTTTTTCCTACAATTTTTCTTGAACGGATAAACCTGACTAGAAGGCGTTCCTGGATAGATAACCCGCCGTACTCTGATACTCGTGCATGTAGCTCTCGCATATATGAATTGGATAAGTGTGCATGTTTTTTGTAATTTGCGTATTACGGAAACTACTCTATACAAATATATAGTTTAGTTTTAACAAAATCAAATATAACTAGTTTTTAACTACACACGATGTCAATCACAGGCCAAAGAATAAGAAAATATCGCGAACTGATGGGATGGAATCAGGAAACACTTGCCAAAAATATTGAGAAGGCAAGTAAGCAAACTATCTCGCATTGGGAAACCGGCAGGCATGATCCTTCCCTCTCAGAAGTTAGAAAACTGGCGGAAGTTCTTAATACCACTGTGGCCCAGCTTGTTGGCGAAGCACCCATGTTTGAAGAGCCGAGAGAAAATTATATCATGGTCAAAAAGGATGACCTGATCGAATTACAGAGAAAAGCGCTGGACGCGGAAGAAGAGCGGGTCAAAAGCCTGACAGAGCAACTTGAAAAAGCGCTTGGATCCGACGAAAATGAAGCAACTGAATTATCCCAGCCCGACATTACGTCTGAATAGCATCCGGAACCCGGCAGCACAGGCAAAGCTTAAAATAACCAGAGAAAGCCAAAGCAAATCGTAGCTCCATTTTGCTGCCAGGTAACCTCCAACAGCCGGGCCAATGATTTGCGCGACGGATTGAGAAACGGAATAAGCCGCCGAATACTTTCCCCTGTTCAATTCACTGGCCCGGTTCATCACAAATGTGCTGATATAAGGTATCGCCAGCATTTCGCCAATCGTGAAAAGCAGCACTGCTGCACCAGCAAGGACAATCGGAAATCCTAGCGGCAGTACCAATGCCATAAAAGCCAGACCGCAAAAAACCACTCCGGAAACAATATAAAATGAATTGGGGCGTCGGTTTGCCAGCCTTTGTAGCAGGACCATTTCGAAAACCGCAATAATCAACCCGTTCATACCCAGCAAAATACCGATGGTAGACTCCCCTATCCGCATTACTTCCTTCCAATAAACAGGCGCCAGCCTGAAAAGAAGGATAAAGCAAACCATATAGACTGTCACCATAGACAGGAATTTCACAAAAAAAGCATCTCTCCACGGCGACATTCCAACGACTTCCTCTGTGACATTCATTGAACTCTGTCTGATCATTCGTCCTTTCGATAATAACCCCAGGATCAGCAATCCCGCAGCCACATAAATGACGCCATCGACCCAGAACAGCAAATGATAATTGATGGAAGCCAGAATCCCGCCGACGGATGTACCGAATCCAAAGCCAACGTTTGTAGCTAACCGGTTAAGTGCATACGACCTGGTCAGATTGGCTGGTGAGGAATAAGCTGCAATGGCTGTGGAGTTGGCCGGCTTGAATGCTTCTACAAAAAAACTGAGCACAATAATGAGTGCACAAAGTCCCATGAAATTATTTACCAAACCAAAAAGCACGAAAAAAATGCCGCTCAGGATGAGACTGAAAATTTGGACCGGACGAAAACCCCACTTATCCGTAAAATAGCCTCCCGCCATTGCGCCGAAAACAGAGCCAACCCCAAAAAGCGTGATCATTAACCCCGCGTCGGCAATGCTGCGATGCAGATTTTGGGTAATGTACATACTCATGAATGGCACGGCCATATATCCACACCGGTTAACAAGTACGACCAAGCTTAACAACCAGGTTTCGCGGCTTAAACCACTAAATGAAAGACGGTAACTATTAAAAACTTTTTGAATCATAAGAAATTCGCTTTCGCGGGCACAAATCTCACAACAAATCTTTAATGATGCCTACACTTTCTTCCAGTTCGCTCAAATCCGAAGAAGCAAATCCTAATCGTATGGAGTCCTTCCCTTCCCCGGGCCGTTTAAGCAAACTACCGTCCGAAAAGTATAAATCTTTCTGTAACGCCCTGGCAGCCAGCTTCTCTATGTCAATGCTCGGATCGAACCGGGCCCAAACCGCCATACCGCCATCCGGGATTTCAAATTCGACTTTATCTCCCAATTGCGTTTTTAACAGGTCACAAAAAACATCCCGCCGCTGCTTATAAACCCGAACAGATTTACGCAAATGCCTTTGTACCACGCCCGTCTGCAATAATTCAGCGATTGCATTTTCCAACATTTGATCCCCTTGTCGGTCAATAATGCGTCTGAAAAGGGCAAGATGCGTGATCGCATCTTCCGGACCGACAAGATAACCGACCCTGAATGCGGGCGAAATGGTCTTGCTAAACGATCCGCAATACAACACCATTCCGGCTTTGTCAGCACCCGCGACTGGCAATAAAGGCTTACTCAGATAATGGAAATCATAATCGTAATCATCCTCGAATATGATGAAACCATATTTCTCGGCCAGTTTCAGCAGACTGATGCGCCTGTCGGCACGAAGTGCAACGGTAGTAGGATAATGATGGTGCGAAGTGACATAGACGAGCCTGACGGGTTGCTGCTGGCAAAGTTTTTCAAGTTCATCAACAATCATCCCATGCTCATCCACAGGAATCTGGGCTATGTGTGCGCCTGCCCGTATAAAATTCATATTGGCCCCGAACCAGCCGGGAGAGTCCACAGCAACATGGTCACCCGGCTTTAAAAGGCCCGTGCTCACTAAATGGATTCCCATAATGACGCCCCTGACAATCAGTACGTTATCTGCTGTGATTTTCAAACCTCTCGTTTCGTTGAGGTGAGATGCCAGTTCCTGCCTGAGCCATGCTGCACCCTTGGTATCACCATAACCCAGCCTTATATAAGGATTTCCATGCAGCAACTGGCTTCGGTAAGCCCTGGAAAGTTCCTCCACCGGCGCCAGTCGGGGGTCCGGGAATCCATCATCAAGATGCAGTCTGGTACCGGACTTTAAAACAGCCCGGTTTAAGTGCTGCGATTTCTCAAAACTGAACCCTGCTTTTTTCAAAGCACTGTCAGCCTTCACTTGGTTTTCAGGGCCTTGCCTTCTTATTGCGGGAAGATTGTTAGCGACAAATGTTCCATTTCCGGTGTGGCTTTCCAGCCAGCCTTGCGCTAAAAGCTCGTCGTAAGCCTGAACAACCATTCTTCTGTGTACCTTAATCGATGAAGCCAATTGCCTCGTACTCAGCAACCGATAACCCGGTTGAAGCGTACCATCTTTGATAAGCGTCATCAATTGGTTTGCAATCTGCAGGTAAACCGGCTGCCGCTCCGATTTAGCCACCGCTAACAAAGCAGAAAGTATCTGCATTTGATTGGACTACTAAAATTTTAAATATTGGATCATAATTAGAGTCCAATTAACCAATAATTTTGAAGAAAAACAAAGAGCCATGCAAACGCATCCCCCAAATCTTATTCCAAGCCGTTTGGCGAAACGGTCACATTATGACCACGAAACCATTTGCTCCATCCTGGACGAAGCACTTTTTTGCACGATCAGCTACTCGGTAGATAACCGTCCGTTTTCCATCCCCACCTCTTTTGTCCGTTACGAAGACAAAATTTATATTCATGGTTCGGTGGGAAGTCATTTTATAAGGGAAATTGAAAAAGGCATTACGGTTTGCATTTCGATCATGCTGACGGATGAATTGGTGGTAGCTAAATCCGCATTCAGCCATTCCGTTAATTATCGTTCGGTTACGATTTTTTCCCAGGCTGAAAAAATGGAAGATATCGAAACCAAAAAGGCTGCCTTTGAATGGCTGACCAATAAAATTGTCCCCAATAGCTGGGAATATTTGCGGCCTATGACGGAGAGTGAAGTAAAAAAAACAACCGCGCTTGCTTTCTCATTTGAAGAAGCAGTTGCCAAAACCCGGTCTGGAATGCCTAATGATGAGAAAGAGGACCTTGAATTACCGATCTGGTCGGGACTAATTCCTATCCCAACACAACGGCTTGCCCCTGTTGCCGACGAATGGAGCAAAAATATTCCGCTGCCCCAACATTTAATATAAGGTCATGCAACCTTCCAATTAAATCCGTCATCTTTCGGTCAAACCCAGGATACCAGATTTAATTCAAATTTTGCACCTCATGACAGGAAAGGAACTTTTTGACCGTTATCAATTGGCTGCCCTGGCGAAGGGCTTAGGTTCCCAGGAGTTTCATTACGGGAACATTTTGTATCAGGCATTGAGGCTGGAGGGTGAGGAAAAGATTTTTAACTTGCTTGAAAAGGCAGAAAATACAGGAAAACGCATTGCTCTCGGTTATTCCGCTATTTCCCAGGACAGCCGCACTGATCCAGATATGGCGGTTTTAATTTGAGAGCAATTTTATAGATATATGAGGCCGTTCCGTAACCCGGAGCGGCTTTTGTGTTTTAAGTGTTTAATTTTAGTGAGAACCTCGCCATTGTTTTCTTTTCCGGATATACTACCTGAGAAACTATGAAAGCAACTTTTTGGGGCAGAAGATTATTTATAAGCACGATCCTTGTAGTCGTCATAAGTGCACTCGTGGTTGCGGCAATCAAAGATGCTGAAAGCGTACACCTTCCCTATCTTGTTGCCGTTTTTTCTGCCATTTCTATCGGATTCGCTGAACCACAGAAAGGCTGGATGCTGGCCATTATGCAATGTGCCCTTATTATGGCTGGATATTTTCTTTTCACCCAAAGACCTGAAAGTAAAGCGCAACAAGAGTTAGAAAATTTCAGTTTATACGGCTCGATTATCCTCACTTTCGCAGCGAGTTTCCTAGGCGGTTTCTTACGGCGTGCATTCAATATGAAGTGATGATATGAGGGGTGTTTATAAATCAATCCTGCTGGCGTTTACATTGATATGCTTCCTGGGAGCTGCTTCGTCCCGTAACAAAATGCCTGACATCAGATCTGAAAGTATCGCCCAATTTCAAGTCAATGCCAAAATACTGGTTAGCAGCATTCATGATTTTGAAACTGCAATACATCAGATTGAAAATGCCAATCCTGAATCTATAAAAACAGCAGAAACACACTGACAAAATCCATCACATACCTCAACGAACATCCTGATTTTGATTCTTTTGACCGGATGAATTTCCTGGTCAGTCATGCGCTGCCATTACAACAGCATTTGGGGGTTTTAATAAAAAAATTGAATCTCGAAACCAATGAATACGGTGTCCTCAATTACAATGCGGCACATATTTTCAGTCCCAGTCCATTCAATGTAAAAGCATTTCCTGGCTACAAAGGTGCTTCTCAGCAAAAGGTAAAGTTGGGCAATACAGTCGCAATTGTGCATAAACAATAAGGATAAAGGTTATTTCAACTCATTTCGAAATGCCTTTCATAAAAAGCCCAACGACAAGATTAAAAAAGCGGAGATATACAAGGCAATTGCCGCATACATCCGCACACTGAACCCGCAGAACTCACGGTTTGACCAATATATCAATGGAAAAAGTAAAACGCTTACTGAAAATGAGATCGGTTTACCGAATATTCATCGATAACATACCCTTGGTAATTCATTATTCAGAAGCCAGAAAAATACATCAATTTGGAATCTCAAACGATACTACATGAAAACACTTTACAGCTTCGCACTACTTCTTATTTGCCTCGGCAATGTCTCGGCCCTTCCTAATTTTATCCCATCATTGCTTCGCGGCCCGTATTTACAGGCTGCCACACCGGTGAGCATTGTGATCCGCTGGCGGACGGACGAACTCAGCGACAGCAAGGTTAGCTTTGGTCCTGCCGCGAATAATTTAAATAAAACCGTTTCCGACAATGCGCTGGTTACCGATCATGAAATCAAATTAACAGGATTGAGCCCTAAAACCAGGTATTATTATTCCATTCAGTCCTCGGTCGTCATTTTGCAGAGTGGAAATAATAATTACTTCGAAACCCCTCCACCGGCAGGCACTGCTGGCAAATACAGGATTGGCGTATTGGGAGATTGCGGGAATAATTCGGTAAATCAACTGAATTCGAGAAATCAGCTCATCAGCTATCTCGGAAACAACTACATGAACGCATTCATATTACTGGGCGACAATGCTTATGCGAACGGCACGGATGTGGAGTATCAGGCCAATTTCTTTAATATTTATAAAGATAATTTTCTCAAAAAAAGTCCCCTATATCCGTCCCCTGGCAACCATGATTATGCGGATAATGCAACCCGGCAAAATGATCACAACATTGATTATTACGACAATTTCACCATGCCCAAGCAGGGCGAAGCGGGTGGCGTTGCATCCGGTACCGAATCCTATTATTCTTTCGATTACGGTAATATCCATTTTCTTTCACTTGATTCTTATGGAAAAGAAGACAACTCGACGCGACTTTATGATACATTGGGAAAACAGGTAACCTGGATCAAACAGGACCTTGCGGCCAATACCAATAAAGACTGGATTGTCGCCTACTGGCATCATCCGCCGTACACAAAAGGGTCCCATAACTCAGATACCGAATCCCAATTAGTCAAGATCAGGGAAAATTTTATCCGGATACTGGAACGCTACGGCGTCGATCTGATCTTGTGCGGCCACAGCCACGATTATGAGCGTTCAAAATTAATGAAGGGGCATTACGGAACAGAAAATACATTCAATGCACAAGTTCATAATTTGAGTAATTCAACCGGTAAATATGATGGGATTGGAGAATCCTGTCCATATGTAAAAAGCACGATTAAAAAACAGGGAACAGTATATGTCGTGGCCGGATCTGCGGGTCAATTGGGTGGAATGCAGGCTGGGTATCCCCACGATGGTCTGCCGTTTTCAGACGCTACTAACGGCGGGGCAATGTTGTTGGAAGTGGAAGGAAATCGGCTGGATGCAAAGTGGATTTGCGCAGATGGCGTGATCCGAGACCAGTTTACAATGGAAAAGAATGTAAATCAACGAACGTCTATTAATATGGTCGCAGGAAGTAGCACTATCCTAAATGCTTCATTTATTGGTAGTTATAATTGGAACACCGGGGCTCAAACCAAATCCATCCAAGTATCTCCGTCGGTTGACACCGATTACATTGTTAGAGATAACCTCAATTGTATCGCCGATACTTTCAATGTAAAAGTAAGTCCGGCACTTCCTGTGAAACTGATTTCATTCAACGGAGTGGCCGACGAAAGCAATGTGGTTAACCTGAATTGGGAAACAACCTTTGAAGAGCGCTCTTCATTTTTCGCGCTGGAACGGTCTCTGGATGGGCGGGTTTTTCGCGAAGTTTCACAGATCCCCGCAATAGGAAATGCAAGTAGTAATCAGCATTACACCTTTGCGGACACCACATCTACCAATCTTCATTCCCAAACGCTTTACTACCGGCTCAAACAAGTTGATCAGGATGGAAGCTATGAATATTCCCGTATGATCTCGGTAAGGCTTAATGTCCTTTTATCTTCATTTGATGTAAAGCTTGTTCCAAACCCATCGTACGGAAACGACTTCACAATAGAAGTAACAAAAGGAAAAAATCTGCAAGGTAAGCTGGCAATTTATACTGCCGCCGGAATGACATTACATGAGGAAGATTTTGTGTTAATGAATAGCAAACATCTTACTTTTCCCAACAAACTTCCATCAGGTATATTTCTTGTGAAGATTTCAGTTGAAGGCGAGGTGATTACGAAGAGGCTGGTAGTTGAGTGAGTCGGGTTTTGACGAAAGAAAGGGCCTCTCCGCAGTTTTTTAGGAAAGGCCCTTCTTGACATTTGCTAATTACGGTACTCTATCTATTCACAACCACTTTCTGAGATTTCTGCGAACCGTCCGATTGAGTAATTACAAGAACATAAACACCAGATGGCAAACCCTTTACATCAACTTCATTGGCAGCCCCTGCAGACTTATAAACCGACTTTCCCATGGTTGTCAAAAGCTGCAAACCTTTGATATGCTCTGAATCATTTTGATGCACAAACAACCTATCGGATACCGGATTTGGATAGACTTTGATTTGATAATCTGACGGAGCTTTTGAAGTTACCTTTTGCCTAATCGTCTCAACCATTGCCTCCTCCGGCACTGGCGCAATACTGGTTCCAACCAGATATGCTGGCAAGTAACGCCAAGGCCCATACGTTTGTCCCGTCAGTGCGAGAGTCGGATCATACTTAACCCTGACACACACTTTTGTCGATGGCCCTTGCTTCATAATCACATTTTTCAGCTCTGTACCCAACAACCCGAGACTAGTGTAAGCATTCTGCGAACCACTGGACTGGGTACTGTTGGTAATGGCGTTGTTGCCACCTTTTGAAAAGCCCTGTCCTTTTGGTTTCGTTTCCCACACGAGCTTGCCTCTATTATTTCCAAGAAACGATTTCGCATAAAGCCCAGCCCCGAAATCCGGCTTGGAAGATTGGGTTTGGTTAATGATTGTGGTTAGGTTGGAATTGTAGAGGCGAAGGTTGTTTTTGAGGATGGTGCCGGTGTTGCCGTAGTAGAAAAAAGCCGCACCTTCATCACTTTGGCCATTATAATAATACGGGGCACCAACAATAAGGTCACTTAAACCATCGCCATTTACATCCCCTGCCGATGAAACAGACCAGCCAAATGCTGCTTCATTCTGGTTAACTCCTAAAATGTGTTTTGACGCTAAGTTAAGCCCAGAAAGAGACCCGTAATAAATGTAAGCCGCACCTTCTTCAGTTTGATTATTGTTTCCAAATCCTGGTGACCCGATAATAATATCACTGTAACCATCACCATTTGCATCGCCAATACTTGCAACGGAACTCCCGAAATTTGCATTTGAAATATTGCTTTCAATCTGAAGGGACGGATTAGATGTTACTCCCAGAGGCGAACCATGGTAAACAAAAACAGCACCCTCTCCAATTTCTGGATTTTCGTATTTTGATGCGCCCACAATTAGGTCGCCATATCCATCACCATTCACATCGCCAGCAGCCGACACATCATTTCCGAAAAAAGCGTAGCTCTGATCCATTTTAAGTTTTGTAAACGTGTTCTTATCAATCCCTGTTGGGGAGCCTTTGAAAACGAAGGCCGCTCCTTGGGGAATCTGACTTGACTCGTAATTTGTATATTGCATAGCACCGACAACTATATCGTCAAATCCATCATTATTAATATCACCGGCACCTGATACTGAAGCGCCCATTTCTGAATAAGACTGACCACTTTCAATTCGAATTGTATTAAGTATATTTATTCCATCCGGAGAACCTAAATAAACAAAAGCTGCTCCTTCCTTATACTGATTATGCTTATACCAAATTGCGCCTGCTATTATATCTGAGAAACTATCTCCGTTTACATCGCCTGCTCCTGCAATTGAAAATCCTAACTGAGCTCCTTTCTGATTACTTTCTATAATTTTAGCAACTTCACTATTAATCCCCAAGGCTGATCCATAGAATACATATACCGCGCCTTCGTCTTCTTCATTATTTCCATAATAAGGAGCTCCAACAATCACATCACCATAACCATCTCCATTTATGTCACCTGCACCAGAAACTGATGAACCAAAATGTGCAAAAGGCACATTGCTTCCTAATTTTGTAGGTTGGATAAAATTTAATCCATTAGGGGAACCGTAATAAATAAATGCTGCGCCAGAATTAATTTGGCCATTATCAAAATTAAAGGCGCCGATTACTACGTCACCAAAGCCATCACCATTAACGTCGCCTGCACTAGCAGTAGAAAAGCCAAACGACGCATTTTGCTGGTTAACTTCCAAAGTATGTGCAGCAAGAGACATTACTCCTGATGCCATCCCATGCCACACAAATGCCGCCCCTTCATCATTCTCCCCCTTATCAAACATCGGTGCGCCAACGATAATATCACTATAACCGTCCCCGTTGACATCACCGGCACTGGCAATACTGAAACTCATGCGCCCCTCTGTCTGGTCCCCATCTAATACCGAAGATGCATTACCGCCAAGTCCCTGGGCAGAACCCTGGTATATTGCACCGACACCTTCATTGGTTTGTCCTTTATCGTATTGATATGCACCGATCACCACATCCGCGTAGCCATCGCCGTTCACATCGCCTGCCGAAGCAAGGGCATGTCCCATTTGTCCACCAACCTGGTTACTTTCCAATTTCAGCACTATTTGAGGAGATAGTCCTGCCGCTGAACCATTATATACAAAAACACCTCCCTCATTGGTCTGTCCATTGTCGTATAAGGGCGCACCAACGATCACATCGCTATAACCGTCGCCATTCACATCACCAGCGCCTGATACCGACCAACCAAGTAGTGCACCGGCCTGGTTACACTCAAAAATTGATACGGCATTAATGTTGACTCCGAGAGCAGAGCCGTGATATACAAACACCACTCCTTCGTCGATCTGACCTTTGTCATATAGAGGTGCTGATACGATCACATCACTATACCCGTCCCCATTTACGTCCCCTGCGCCCCGTACCGAGTAACCCATCTGGGCATTTACTTGATCACTTTCCATCACCGAAGTTGCCGCATTAGCTATGCCCTGCGCCGAGCCGTGATAAATTGCCGCGACCCCTTCGTTGATTTGTCCTTTATCGTATTGGTACGCACCAATGATCACGTCCGAATATCCATCCGCATTCACGTCCCCGGCTAGTGCCAACGCCTGTCCCATTTGACCGCCTGTCTGGTTGCCCTCCAGGATTTTGCCGGGCTGGTTATTAAGGCCACCAGCAGAACCATAATAGGCAAAAACTGCCCCTTCGTCAATTTGACCATTGTCGTAAAACGGCACTCCCACCACCACATCGCCGTATCCATCTTTATTAATGTCCCCCGCATTGGATACTGCCCATCCAAGTGAAGCGCCCGCCTGGTTACCCTCCAAAATCAAACTAGCAATGCTGCCTATACCGGTTGACGAGCCGTGGTAAACGAACACCGCACCTTCATCAGCCTGCCCCTGATCATACATTGGGGCGCTTACCAATACGTCGCTGTAACCGTCCCCGTTCACATCACCAGCGCTGCTCACCGAATAACCAAACTGTGCATTTGCCTGATTACTTTCCAAAACCGTATTCGCATTGCCTGGATTGCCATTGGCGATAATCGGATCGATCGTTACTGGATAGGTTGCATTTTTGACATCGACACTGATCAAAATCTGTTCATTTTGATAGCCAAGATGGGCTGTCAGGTTTCTTCCGTCAGCATCCCAGCATTTGAGGCCATTGTATACCAATTGCTTTTCAATGCTGCCATCCTCATTTTCAGTATAAAAATGCAGTTCGTTGGATTGGAGATCATTCACCTTCAAACCTTTGGCGGAAAGTCGCACCTGCAATTGCTCGGTATTTGCGGGCGCGTCGTTGACGATAAAATTTTGCCTGACACCTGAATCGTCATTCATGTACTGCTCGGTAAAACCTTTCGAGCGGAGCTCCAACTTATTGCCTATCTGATCGATTTCAGCTTTGGACTGCGGAACGTATAACTTATTGCCGTCCGCAAAATGCCTTCATTGATGAGTTGTAATTTAAAATTGTGGCCTGCGGAGTCTATGCGGTTTTGGACCGTCAGCTTTCCCGGCTCGTAGTAAGCCCGAAGATTTTGCTTGCGGTTGGGGCTTTGGAGCGAATGCTTCTTCTCGTCGTAGGAAATATGGTATTCCCGCTTTTCCAGACCTTGTTGTAGTTGGGATACTGTGCTTTCCGGAATGTTGGTTGGATCTGCACCTTTAACCGGACTTTTTGTAACTGTTGAATGCCGATCCGCTTTGAGATCCGGCGCATTGCTTTTGTGTTCACACGTAGCGACGGATAGCGTAACTGCCGTAACCATCAAGACTACCAGCTTGTAAGTTTGTCTCATGTAATTAGTTATTTGGGTAAATAAATGATTGACCAAAAGCCCTAGGGCTTTATTGGCAAATCTTAATAATTACAGAGGCAAGCATACGAACCAATTATCACGAGGCCAATTCATTGATTAAAAGGCAGGTGATATTTATTTTCTGACATTAACACCTTGGCTTAATTTTTTCCGGAACCATTCAAACCAGATAAACATAGCATGTCCTTAAATTCAGAAAAACGAAGAGAACTGGAAGAGAAGATCCTTTCTAAACGTCAACAGATAGATTTTGAAAAAACGAATATTGATCAGATCACGGAGTTTTCGGGCGAGAACAACGAGAATCCGGATGTGATGGAGGAAATTAAAAATTATGACGATCCTGCAGACAATGTCGTGGATAGCGCAGAAATAAAATCGCTGAAAATCGCAGAAAATGAGTTGAATGAACTGCTCATCCAATTGAAAGGTTTGGATCAACACTAAAACGCTTGAACTTCCAGTTCAAGCGTTTCCTTAGTTCGTTTCAATTCTGAAATAACAGCATTCCAATCATTATTATGATTGTTGAACGGATCGTAGTTGACGGGTAAGCTACCTATAATAAGAAACGAGTCGCCAGACTTTTTTCTCATCACTGAAATGAGGCCTTGCACATTAAATACATCCAGGATTTTGTGGGCTGTAGTGTAGTTATAACTGTGGGTAGTGCAAAAGATCAGTGACCCGTCTTTGTAATGGCATTCGATATTTTTCATGGCTGGCATCGCGTTGTTTGAGCGCGATTAAAAAATATCATACCAGAAGAACGATCTCACAATCCTTGCACTGGAACGTATACTTCTACACTTGTGGAATCCGAATCTTTGCCGGTCGACTTACCGATTCCGAAATCTCCTCTGTTGACGTTGAAGGTTCCGTAAAACAACGATTGTGTCTCATTTTTTTGAAAAGAAAAAGGAATGGATAATTGCTTTTTGATACCTCGCAGCTCCAATTCACCGTGTACCACATAGCTTGTATCCAATTTTTCGACCTTAGAAGAAATGAAATGAATAACTGGAAATTTCTCCGCGTCAAACCATTTATCACTTTTCGCATGCTTGTTTTTCAGATCAATGCCAGTATTAATGGAAGCAACATCCACGGTAACATCAAATTTTGCGGTAGAAAGATTTTCAGGATCAAAACTGATTGCTCCGGCTAATTTTTCAAAAGAGCCACGTGCATATTTTCCATCAAACTTAATGGTATACCCACTGACTATTTCCCAGTCTTTCAGGACAAAGAAAGCAAAAGAGCTTAAAATGATGAAAAGGATGAGCGCTAGGTATTTCGTCATGAATTGATCCGATCAGGCCCAATTTTTAGTTATTTCCTATTGCAATCGGTTTATCATTTCTCGACCACTCGCTCCACGAGCCGACATAAAGTGAAGCTCCTTCCAATCCGGCAGCCTGTAGAGCAAGCAATGTATGACAGGCTGTCACCCCGGAGCCGCAATGCACAATAATATTTTCAGGGGAGCGGTCACCCAATGCTTCCTTGTATTTGGCGGCAAGCTCTTCGACCGAAAGAAATTCGCCGTTTTCATCGAGATTGGAAGTATATGGAATGTTTACGGCGCCGGGTATATGTCCTGCAACCAAATCAATCGGCTCACTTTCACCAATATAGCGATAATTCTCTCGAACATCTATCACCATATAATCGGCATCTGCTGAAAGTTTCGAAACATTTTCAATGTCCTTAACAGGCAACATCCAGTCCGAAATCGGATAATCTATCGCAACTGGCGCGGCTGGAATTTCTTGGGTAATGGGTAGCCCGGCAGCTGAAATCGAATCAAGTCCGCCACTAACTACATATACTTTTTCATGTCCTGCCGCTTTGAGCATCCACCAGAATCTTGCTGCGGCATTGGCCCCTTTTTTATCATCATAGGCAACCACCGTGGACTCTGGTGCGATCCCGAGTTCCCCAAGAAAAAGCCCAAACTCCGCGGGTTCCGGCAACGGATGTCTTCCTCCATCGGCTGCATTATCCGCTTTCTCGGAAAGATTTGTTTCCAGATCTACATATGATGCGTTTTCCAGGTGCCCGGCGCTGTAACGTTCAAAAGCGTCCACTCCTCCCCTTGCATCTACAATGACCGGATTTTCGTCTTCAATGATCGTTTTTAGCTGTTGCGCAGTGATGATATTCATTTTCAGAAGCTTTTATTTTTTGATTTATAAAGAAAGTGACTTTTCGTGAGATATGACGTCTAACTAATAACCCGCATTCGGATTATTTGTCGCTCGAGGCGATCATTTCCAAATGCATCCGAAATCCGTTATGTAATAAGACGAACAGATATGCCTACTAAACCTTGGCCATTCAGAAGGCAGGCACAAAGCCATATTTTTTAGTAAATTTGGTTATTCAGTGTTCAACAGTTCCGAATTGCTGCTCTCCCTTTACCAATTGGCTTGTGTAGGAGAGATTGGTTTTTTGATTCACATGACGAACACCAGATTCCAAGATTAATCACAGTTATACCTGCTAACAATTATGATTGAAGAATTTGACAAGGTAATTCTCAAAGAAAATATTGATGCAGCAGGGCTGAAAGTCGGCGATATTGGGACGGTTGTGATGAAACATCTGGGTGAATCCGGCTATGAAGTGGAATTTACTACGCTCGACGGAGAAACGATTGCTATCGAAACCCTTTCCTCAATTCAAATTAGATCTGTAAAAAAGGGTGAGATAGCCCATGTCCGAAAGGTTCAGGTAATTAGTCGTTAGCTGTAAGCTATTAGGAGAATTTTAAGAATTAAGCTGAATGATTTGCACTGAATTCACCACTGACGATTTGAGGCATCTGCCCGCTTTACAACCGCCAACCTGGGGCAACCTCGTTCCCCGTTTCGAATATTTTATCCGGTCTATCTACTGCAAACCGCTCAAAATCATTGAGAATGAACAAATGGTAGCCATTGGAACGACAATGATGCATAAGGATACGGCCTGGCTTGCCTGCATCGTGACACATCCCGAACATCGCAAGAAAGGATTAGGTAACTTAATGACGGTGAGCCTGATCAATGATATTGACCGGCAGAAATTTCCGACTATCTATCTGGATGCCACCGAGTTTGGTTTTCCGGTCTACGTTAAGCTGGGTTTTACATTGGAAAATGTATATGGTCATTTTATAAAAGAAGGATCAGCATTGGACAATACCATTTCCGGAAAAATCATCCCGTTTTCCCGCGCTTACAGAGAACAAGTATACCACGTAGATCGGGAGGTTTCAGGGGAAGATCGGCGGGGCGTATTGGGTGATTTCATTTCCTCCTCTATGATTTATGTCGATCAGTCTAGGGTGCTGGGCTATTATATCCCCGATTGGGGAGATAACCCTATTATCGCTATCGATGATACAGCTGGGCTGGAACTGATGAAATTGAGGATAAAGGATAACGATTCTGCGATTTTACCTTTGGAAAATACACTGGCGATCGAGTTGCTCGAAAAAAATGGCTTCCGACAAGCAAGATTTTCCAGAAGAATGTACCTGGGGCCGGAGCGACCCTGGAAACAGGATAAAATTTTTAATCGGATTAGCGGACAGCTGGGATAATTACCTTAGCATCAGTTCGCTGATCTGCGAAAATTCCGTATGCGAGGCCATCGCTTTTATAATGCCTTTTTTGTCAACCAAAATAAAATAAGGTGTTTCGCTGATTTTGTATCGATGGTTAAATCCGTAAGATTCGGGCACGGGGATAAATCCGCAATTGCGTTTCGGGATCGCTTCCATGCATTCTTCTTCGGTATTTAATGTCGTTCCCAACGAAACGATCTCCACGCCGCGGTGTTTGTTTTCTTCAATAAAACTGGAAATCACCTTGGTACTTGCAAAAGTGTAAAGCGGTTTTTCATACTTTACCCAAAATCCCAGCAGAATATATTTGCCCTTCAATTTTTCTGAGATATATTCTTTTCCGTCCAAACCCTTCATCACAAACGGAGGCAACGGTTCCCCAACTTCCGGCATTAGGTCTGCATTATGCATGACCGATCCGTTATCCTGGATTTGCAGCTGGCTCCTTTTAATTAATTCAAACGAGGATGGTTTGCCGTACTTATCAAATATTGGCTGGGTTTTGAATACGCCTGGATTGCTTCTCAGAATCTGATCATAAGTCTCATAGCTGATCCTTTTCCCCGTGGCATGCTCAATTATGATGGTTTCCCTATTAATTACAAACTGCTGACTGATCTTTCCGTTATAGCGGGTCACTTTTTCTTCTGAAGATTGACAATTTGCGTTGAGGGTTAAGATTGTGAATATGAGCGATATAAAAATCTCAATCTTACTAATTCTCATCTGGAACACTTTTAATGTAAAAAATGATTGTTTCAGTATCAAATTTATGATATTTTAGAACACAAATAGGGCGTTGTGACGTTGTAATAACTGTATAACGAGCCAAAATATTTCAGGTGAAATTAACTAAGTTGAATTTATATGTTTGACAGGATTCGGGAAAAGTTGGGGATTTTGGCAGATGCTGCCAAATATGATGTGTCCTGTTCTTCCAGTGGCAGCAATAGAAAAAATGAAAACAAAGGTTTGGGCGATGCGCACGGAACTGGAATTTGTCACACCTATACCGAAGATGGGAGATGTGTTTCCCTTCTCAAAATCCTGCTTACCAATCACTGCATTTTCGATTGCGCCTTTTGTGTCTCCCGCCGTAGCAATGACATCAAGCGGGCTGCATTCACTGTTGAAGAAGTTGTAGAATTGACAATGAATTTCTACCGACGAAATTACATTGAAGGTCTTTTCCTGAGTTCCGGTATTTTTAAAAATGCCGATTATACCATGGAAAGGTTGGTCCGGATTGTTAAAAAGCTTCGAAATGAGGAGCGTTTCAATGGTTATATCCATTTAAAGACTATTCCCGGCGCGAGTGAAGAATTGCTGAAAGAAGCTGGATTATATGCCGACAGGATGAGCATTAACTTGGAAATGCCGACCGAGACGGGGTTGAAGTTGTTAGCGCCTGAAAAGTCACATGCAGAAGTCAAGAAACCGCTACAATACATTCAGGAAAGCATTACCCAATTCTCTGACGAAAAAGCGCTGATTAAAAGTGTCCCGAAATTCGTTCCTGCGGGCCAGAGTACCCAGATCGTGATCGGCGCGACGCCAGATACTGATCAGGAAATCATGCATACCGCCAATGCCTTCTATAAAAGCTTTTCTTTAAAACGGGTTTATTATTCAGGCTACATTCCGATCAGTTATGATGAACGATTACCGATCATTGGAACTCAGCCGCCATTGATCCGGGAAAACCGACTTTACCAGGCCGATTGGTTATTGCGTTTTTATGGATTCAATGTGCAGGAAATCCTGAACGATACTTATCCGAACCTGGAAGTTGATGTAGATCCAAAGTTAAGTTGGGCGCTTCGGAATCTTGATCAGTTCCCTGTGGATGTCAATACGGCCGATTATCGGATGATCCTGCGAGTCCCTGGCATTGGCGTCGCGTCCGCGCTGAAAATCGTACAAGCGCGAAAATTCGGCAGGCTTTATCAGGATAACTTGAAAAAAATCGGCCTTTCCTTTAACAAAGCCAAGCATTTTATCCGCTACGCCGACAGTCCGGTGCAATTAAAAGACCATGAAGCAGGTCATATCAAAGGGGTTATTCTGGCGGACGGCCAAAGCAAATACCTCAAAAATCCATTCAATCAACTTTCACTGTTTTAATGGAAACGTATCTTTTCGACGGAACATTGGAGGGTTTGCTTACTTCTGTTTTCTATTTCTATCAGAGAAAAACGAAATCCATAAAATTGGTCAGTAAGGAACATTATCTGCCGGATGTATTCAATAATTGTTTTACAGTGGTTAGTGAGGACGAAAAAGCCAGGAGAGTTTGGAATGGCTTGAAGAAAAAGCTGGGTAAAGAATGGATGCTGCATTTTTATAAAGCCTTTTTATCTGAGCAGCCGGACATATTTCAGGATTTATTTGAATTCGCCCGATACATTATTGATAATGCGGAGGGAGCGGAAGAAAATTACGGAAATAAGTATGTATTGGCGATCTCACAAATGAGCCATAAGGTCCATCGGGAAAAACACAGAATGGAAGCTTTCATCCGCTTTCAAAAAACATCCGATGACATTTTCTACGCCCACATTGAGCCTGATTATAATGTACTCCCCCTCTTAATCGAACATTTCCAAAATCGGTATGCCGACCAAAAATGGATCATTTATGATTTAAAAAGGAAGTACGGTCTGTTTTACGACCTCGATAAAGTAGAAGAAATTGCTTTTGATTTTTCTTCCGAAATGTCGTCTAACCTAAATGCATTGCCGGAGCAATTTCTCGATCCACAGGAAGAGCTGTATTCCGTTCTTTGGAAAGACTACTTCCGCAGCACCAATATCCCTTCCCGAAAAAATATGAAACTTCACATCCGCCATGTGCCACGGCGATACTGGAAATACTTGTCTGAAAAGCAAGGTTGAAAGGTTTCGATCACCTAATAACCTCAAATGTCGACCAATTCTTATTCAGCGGATAAATTTAATTGCTTGACGGTTACATAAGATTGGTCAAATATTATAATTTTACGGCACCTCCCGATTTAGTACCCCTCCCGATCATTTCCTGATAATATCGTTTCTTGAAAATGGAATCTTACTTCATCATGCATTCTAACCAACTGTCTTATGCGTTCAACTTTTACATTCCTATTGCTAGTTTTCACTTCGATTTCTGGCTTTGCTCAAATTGACATTAAGTTTCCACCTTCAAGAATGGTTTTTCAAAGAAACACGGAGGGTAATGCTAATGTTTTCATCACAGGTACATACACTGCAGCAATTGACAAAGTTGAGGCTCGTTTGAAAAACCGCCCAGGGGAACCAGGCGTTGAGGTAAATTGGACGCAAATATCCGGATCAGTAAGCGGCAATGTCTTTTCAGGATCCGTCATCGCGACCGGTGGTCGCTATGATCTCGAAGTTCGGGGCATGAAAGATGGAAAGCAGGTTGGCGCAACAGCAAATGTAGAAAAAGTAGGTGTAGGCGAAGTTTTTTTGATTGTTGGGCATTCAAATGCCGAAGCCGCAAATAGTCCAATGACTGGGGCAGGCAGTGATTTGGTTAATTCGATCAACATTAGAAGTGATGATGCATTGCACGAAAAATATTTACGTAGCGGCAAACCCGAAGACCTGCCAGCGTTACTGCCAAGTCAACTATGTCAAACTTGTGGAATAGCACCAATGGCGGGGTATCCATGGTTATGGTCAAAACTTGGTGATTTGCTTGTAAGTCCAGGCGCATTGAATGTTCCTGTACTATTTTACAGTGCAGCTTTTGGCGGAAGTAGCATGGATCAAACTTACAAAGCAGCATATGATATTCCCTTCGACCATGGATTTATTAACTTCAACATTAGGATGCCTTATGTCAACATCAGAAACACCCTAAGTAAATACGCTCCCCAAACCGGCTTAAGGGCAATCTTGTCCATGCACGGCGTTAATGACCAAGATACCGATGGGGAAGGATTTAAATTCAGAAATCAGAAAGTCATCGAAAAGACAAGGGAGGAATCCTTCTTCTCAAAACTTGCCTGGATGGTTGCTACTTCATGTTATAATAAAGGAGTTAATCTCTCAATCACAAGCGGCCAGGAATCCTTGATTGCAACAGTTCCTAATGTTTTTCGAGGGGCAAACCTAAATTCAATCGATGATTCAGGGCGGTATGACGGACTTCATTTCAATGAGAATGGTCAACAAAGGGCAGCAGAGCTTTGGAGGGACGCGATTACGAATGTTTCTACGAATATTCTAAAAAATGCGGAGCCATTAATGGCCAAAGTTCCTCCACTTCCGGTCCCTCCGGTTTCTGCTAATTGCGATTTCAATATCGCCGCAAGCCCTTCCAATGCAACCCCAACATGCTCGGCGTCTTTCAATCTCACCGCTGAATGTTCCGGCGCCGATTGTGCCGCGGTAACTTACCAATGGAGCGGAAACGGTATTAATCTGTCAGGGAAATCGGTGAATGTGAACGCACCAACTGCCAATGGATCATTCAGCTATACGGTAACAGCGTCCAAAGCTGGGTGCAATCCAAAAACAGCGTCTGCTTCCATAACCGTTACCTCCTGCCAGCCTCCAACAACCGGCCAGCCGATCAGCATTTGCCTGGAAGCGGAAAATTCAAATGGTAGCGGGCCCATAAGCGGTGATCCGAATGCATCGGGCGGACTTACGCGTGGTGACCAGAATAACTATAACCATTATGTTGATTATGCCGTTAACGGCGTACCTTCCTCGGGCCAATATCAACTCAAACTCCTGTATTTCGCCAGTAGTAACGCCAGAGCTACAATCTCATCCAATGGAAATACCATCATTTCTTCGGTAACCTTTCCTGCCACCGGTTCATGGAACATCGTTAACCGGGAAGAAACAATCAATGTGACGCTCAGCCAAGGTAATAATGTGATACGTATTCAGGGCTTACCGGGCGTTTCCCTTCGCCAGGACCGTATTTGCGTAACCGGACAAGGTTCAGGAAACCCTCAACCTGTAACCTGCAATTTCGCGATTGCACCTTCTGCAAACGCACAGTCTTATAAACCAAATGTGTCCATGACGTTGAACGCCAACTGCTCCGGTGCTGATTGTGCAAGTGTTTCTTATAAATGGACAGGAAATGGAGCAAATGTTTCTGGTTCTTCTGCAAATATCAATGCACCTGCAACACCGGGAGATTACACTTATACATTATCTGCTTCCAAAGCAGGCTGCGCTGATAAAACGTCAAATGTGATTGTTCATATCGTGGCTGACGGCCCTACCCCGGCAACGTGTGATTTCAATGTTAGCGCAAACCCTTCGAATGCTACCCCAGCCTGCTCGGCTTCTTTCAGTCTCACAGCTGAATGTTCCGGCGCCGATTGTAACGCGATAACTTACCAATGGAGCGGAAACGGTATTAATCTTTCAGGGAAATCGGTGAATGTGAATGCACCAGCTGCGAATGGCTCATTCAGCTATACGGTAACTGCTTCCAAAGCAGGATGCAACCCAAAAACAGCGTCTGCATCCATTAACGTTAATTCCTGCCAGCCTCCAACGACCGGCCAACCGATCAGCGTTTGCCTGGAAGCGGAGAATTCAAACGGTAATGGGCCAATAAGCGGTGATCCGAATGCATCGGGAGGACTTACGCGTGGTGACCAGAATAACTATAATCACTATGTTGATTATTCTGTCAATGGCGTTCCTTCGGCCGGGACTTACAAGCTTAAAATCCTGTATTATGCAAATGACAACGCCCGTGTCGCTATTTCATCCAATGGGAATACCATTATTTCTTCAGTTACATTGCCTGCCACCAGTTCTTGGAACATCGTTAACCGGGAAGAAACGATCAATGTGACACTCAGCCAGGGTAACAATGTTATACGCATTCAGGGCTTACCGGGCGCCCCTGTCCGCCAGGACCGGATTTGCGTGACGGGACAAGGTTCAGGCAATCCCCAACCGATAACCTGCAATTACGCGATTGCACCCTCCGCCAACGCACAGTCCTACAAGCCTCAGCAAACAATCGCATTAGCAGCTAATTGCTCTGGTGCTGATTGTGGAGGTGCCACATTTAAATGGACCGGGAATACAATTAACTACACTGGTGCAAATGTGAGCATCAATGCGCCAGTTACTCCGGGAGACTATACTTACACGTTAACTGCTTCGAAAGCAGGTTGCGCAGACAAAACGTCGAATTTGGTGGTCCGCGTAGTTGCTGATGATCCTACCCCTGCAACCTGCAATTTCAATGTTACGGCTAGTCGGTCCAATGCCACACCAGCCTGCTCTGCTACTTTCAGCCTGACAGCCGATTGCTCGGGCGCTGATTGTGCTGCAGTCGCTTATCAGTGGAGCGGAAACGGCATTAACCTTTCAGGAAAATCGGTGAATGCGAATGCACCGGCTGCGAATGGCTCATTCAGCTATACCGTAACTGCTTCCAAAGCAGGTTGCAGCCCAAAAACAGCGTCTGCTGCCATTACTGTTACCTCCTGCCAGCCGCCAACGACCGGCCAGCCGATCAGCATTTGCCAAGAAGCCGAAAATTCCAATGGTAACGGACCAATAAGCAGTGATCCGAATGCATCCGGAGGACGTACGCGTGGTGACCAGAACAATTATAACCATTATGTTGATTATGCCGTTAATGGCGTCCCATCCGCGGGAAATTATCAGCTCAAACTCGTGTATTATTCAAATGAAGACGCCTTTATCAGCATTTCTTCCAATGGAAATGTCATTAAGCCATCTGTGAAGTTACCGTCAACCCATTCCTGGAACATTGTTAACAGGGAAGAAACAATCAATGTTACCCTAAGCCAGGGCAACAACATCGTGCGGATCCAGGGACTTCCAGGCTTCGCAGTTCGTCAGGACAAAATCTGCGTGACGGGCAATGGTCAAACAAACATAAGAACGGCTGCGCCGGAGTTAGCGGTGAAGGATGGCAATACTTTTAAAGAAGCGCTCCGCGTATTTCCGAACCCGTCTTCTTCCGATTTCGAGGTCAATTTCAATATCTCAACGGGAAATGAGACGACTATTAATGTTACCGATTTACATGGTAAAAACTGGTTCACCCAGAAACTAAAAGGCAAGGGTGACCATCATGAGAAAATCCGTATCAGTGACGCTCCGGCTGGTATCTACCTTTTACAAATCAAAAACGGCAACCAGATCGAGACGAAAAAATTGCTGCTTATAAAGTGAGTTGCGAATTGACTTGAAGAAAAAAAAGCGAGGCCGGACTTGAAAATCCGGCCTCGCTTCCGTTAACAGTCACTCAACTATTTTACCTTACTACCAAGCCAATCCTTTCTAAACTTTTTCATCTCATCGCTGACCGGCAGATTTGCATTTTCATTTAAAACGACTAAAAGTCTTGGGTTTTCAATTAGGGTCATCTCGGCAGATTTGGCATTTCCACGGTGCACATAATCGACGGTTACTTTTTCACCTGGCTTATGTGATTTAAGAATTGCCATTAATTCCGCTTGTGACCCTAGCGTTTTTCCGTCAACCTTCAAAATTTGATCATCAATATCTAAACCTGCTGCATAAAGCGGAGAACCCATGATCGTGTTGCTCAAAATCGTAAGCTCCGATCCTTCCTTGTAACGCATATCGCCAATCCAAGCCTGACCTTCAAACTGTTTTTTTAAAGCTAGGCCTGCCATCTGAAGCAATGGGGCATAGTCAAATGATTCGTGACCATTGATATACTTTTTAAAAAAATCTTCGGCAAACGGTTTATCCTTTGAATACATTTCCAGAATAGCTTGTAAATCAGGTACCTGATAAGCTACTTCCGTTTTGCCATGTTTTTGCCAAAGCAATTTCATAAATCCATCCAGGGTCATCCCCTTCCTCCGAAGTTCGAGATCAAGCGCCAATGCAATGGAGGCACCATATGGATAGTAAGAAGTGTAAGTATTTGGATAATTCGTTTTATCGATCGCCACACCAGCATCTACAAAAACCGCCTGGCAACTTGCCTGAACAGGCGAAATGCGTCTGGCGCCAGCGGTGTTTTCTTTGGTGTTTACCAAATCAGTCAGTTCATTGCAGTAACCCTCAGGTGAGTCAAAACCGGCGCGCTCTATTAATAACTCGCCGTAGTATTGCGTAAATCCCTCTGCAAACCACAATTCAAAACTCATATTGCTTTTCTCAAAATTAAAAGGTTCCAGCGTCTTCGGCCTGATCCGCTCTACATTCCAGGTGTGGAAAAATTCGTGAGAAAAAACGCCCAGGAGATTATTGGAAGCATTAAAAGTGACTGGAATGGAAATCATTGTACTGTTTCGGTGTTCCATACCATCCCCTTTGACATACGGATTAATACTGGCAAGAAAAGTGTAGTTCCCCGTTTCAAATACCGGAAATTCGCCAAAAACCGTCTGAGCTTCCTGCGTGATCCGCTTCACTTTTAATGCAAAACTGTCAGCCAGTGAATCATTTGCAGTCACTTCAAGTGCAATACGGAATTGCGATTTTTTCTGTCCGGGATTGTCTAATGCCCATTCCTTAACAATCAACTTGCCAATCTTTACAGGCGAATCCATGAAATATTGAAGATCAGGTGCAGTGAAAATATTTGCTTTATTGGTTGCTTTAAGCTGCGTAGCAATGATCCATTTGGAATTTTCAGGCAAATTGAATTTTACTTCCATCGGCGCTTTTTGTAACTCCCTAACCCACATAAAAGTGGCGGGCATATTCAAATGCACACTATTTTGATCCAATCCGGCGTAGGTACCGTCGGCATGGTTTGCGTAAAGCGTGTACTGCACTTTGGCAAAACCATTGATTCCTGAAACTTTGTAAATGTCTCCATCCGTCCGTTCGATTGGCAGCGGGTTGCCCGATTTGTCCGAGGCACTCACATCGTAAATATTTTTACCATATTCATGCGTGGCATAACGCCCGGGAGAAGACCTGCTCATCCGAAAGGTCAGCTCTTTTTGAGACGCCTCAGTAACCGTAATTGCGATGCTGGCTTCATGATGCGCAAGATTTGGAAATGAAACTTCATAACTTATTTTCTGACCATTTACGTAATTACTGACAGTTGCAAAAACCGAAAGTAAAAGCAGTCTTTTAAATAACATCATTGAAAACTTTGGATAAGGTACAGGTTCAATTTAGAGCATATCTTTTATATTTCACGCCACAGCATCCGTATTAAGGTTATTATTACTTAATTTTTCCAATTGAAATACTATTAAACTCAAAATAGTCTCGGTATAAAATGAAAAAGCTGATTCTGCTAGCCTGCCTCAACCTCCTGAGTATTCAATATGCTCAAAGCCAATCCAAATCGCTATTCAATAGAAAAGACTTGAAAGGCTGGCACGTGGATGTTCCTGAAATGGACAAAGATGCGACCGTCAAAAGTCCATTTTTAGTCAGGAATGGGTTATTGGTAAGTCTGGGGTCACCGGGAGGACATTTGATCACAGATACAGAATACAACAATTTCCGCTGGACGTTCCAATACCGGTTTGCCGGAAAACCTGGCAATTGCGGCGCGCTGGTTTTCGTTTCAACTTCCAGGGCGCTTTACGATATGTTCCCAAAATCAATTGAAGTGCAAATGATGAACCAAAATGCAGGAGATTTTTGGTGTATCCAGGAAGATATTACAGTTCCTGACATGGAGAAAAGGCGAGGCCCGAAAGAAAAATGGGGTGTAAACGGCGACAAGCTACGTAGGGTCCCAAATCTGACAGATGGAACAGAGAAGCCACTTGGCGAATGGAATTCAATGGTAATTGAATGTGTTAAGAATACTATTAAAGTCTGGCTCAATGGAGAACTGGTTAATTATGGCTACAATGCCACTGCTGAAACCGGACAATTGGCCTTACAATCCGAAGGCTCCGAGGTTGAGTTTAAGGAAATTAAAGTGACCCCTATCAAAGAATTATCAAAGTAATGTCAAAATTTAAATCCGACCGGGTTTTTAGAAACGGGGTGATTATTCTGATCCTCCTCGCAAATTTTGGATGCGATCAGATATCCAAAAAAGTGGTCAGGCAAAACATTGGGTTTTATGAGACCAGAAGCGTGATCGAAGATTACTTTACGCTAACTTATGTTGAGAATTCAGGGGCATTCCTGAGCATTGGCAGCGGTCTTCCCGAAACTGCTAAAATCCTTATCCTTTCCATTATTCCGTTAATCGCGCTATTTTTCGGCGTAGCATACATCCTTATCAAAAAGAACCTGACATTGTTAAGCGCGCTTGCCCTGAGCTTCGCAATCGGAGGCGGCATTGGAAATATTTATGATCGCCTGGTACACGGTTCTGTAACCGATTTCATGCATCTCAATTTCGGTTTTTTCCAAACCGGAATCTTCAACATGGCGGACGTTTCAATTATGACAGGAATGTTCATTTTTCTGATACAATCGTATAGCAGGCAGAAGGCGAGGATGATACGGTGAGTGGTGCGATAAGCTGAAGGCCTTAAAAGCAAAAAACTCCTAATTAGGAGTTTTTTGCTTTTAAGGTTGCGCTTAATCTACGCTCCTACTGACCTCCGAATGATATTCAACGCTGAACCAGCTTTGAACCATTCGATTTGCTGGCTATTGTAAGTATGATTTACAGAGAATTCCTCACTTACACCATCGATATGATGTAAAACAATGGTCAGAGGTACTCCCTCTGCAAAGGTTTTCAAACCCACAATGTCAATTGTATCGTCTTCCTGAATCTTATCGTAATCAGCGTTATTGGCGAAAGTAAGTGCCAGCATTCCCTGCTTTTTCAGGTTGGTCTCATGGATACGTGCGAACGATTTGGTCAGGATCGCGCGCACTCCCAGGAAGCGTGGCTCCATGGCTGCATGCTCACGGGAAGACCCTTCCCCATAATTCTCATCGCCCACCACGATCGTCCCAATTCCATGCGCCTTATAGTCACGCTGGACTGCAGGCACTTCGCTGTATTGATTGCTCAATTGATTTTTTACGGTATTGGTTTTCTCATTATAAAAATTAACCGCACCGATCAACATATTGTTCGAGATATTGTCAAGGTGTCCGCGGTATTTCAACCATGGGCCAGCCATTGAAATATGGTCAGTTGTACATTTTCCTTTTGCTTTGATAAGCAGTTTCAAACCATTCAGGTCTGTTCCTTCCCATTCAGCAAACGGTGCGAGCAATTGCAGACGATCTGAGGTAGGGCTTACCAGGACCTGTACCTGGCTTGGATCTGTCGCAGGAGCCTGGTAACCAGCATCTTCCACTGCAAATCCTAGTGTAGGCAATTCAAGGCCGCTCGGTTCGTCAAGCATTACTTCTTCTCCATTTACATTCACCAATTTATCAAAACGCGGGTCGAATGTAAGCCTTCCTGCAATGGCCATTGCGGTCACAATTTCAGGGGAAGCTACAAATGAATGGGTGTTCGGATTACCATCAGCGCGTTTCGAGAAATTACGATTAAAAGATGTAATGATTGAGTTTTTCTCCCCTTTTTCAGCGCCATGACGTGCCCATTGACCTATACACGGTCCGCAAGCATTTGCCAAAACCACTCCTCCGATTTGTGCGAAAGTATCCAGGAAGCCATCACGCTCAACTGTGTACCTAACCAGCTCAGAACCTGGGGTAATGGTATATTCTGAACTTACTTTCAATTTTTTATCAACCGCCTGCTGCGCAAGTGAAGCTGCGCGGCTTACGTCTTCGTAAGATGAATTGGTGCAAGATCCAATCAAACCCACCGAAAGAACTTCCGGCCAGCCATTTTCTCTAACCGCAGTTGCGAATTTGGATAGTGGCCATGCCAAATCCGGTGTGAAAGGACCATTAACATGCGGCTCCAGCCCTGAAAGGTCTAATTCTATCAATTGATCAAAGTAGGTGGCCGGATCAGCGTATACTTCATTATCAGAACGAAGATATTCCTTCACCTGGTCGGCAGCATCTGCAATGTCAGCACGTTCGGTGGTTCTCAAGTATGCGGCGCTTCTTTCGTCATATGCAAAAATGGAGGTAGTAGCCCCAATTTCAGCGCCCATATTACAGATTGTCGCTTTTCCTGTCGCAGAGATACTTTCCGCACCTTCCCCAAAATACTCAACAATATATCCGGTTCCGCCTTTGACAGTCAATTGGCCCGCAACCCAAAGGATTACGTCTTTCGCAGCTGTCCAGCCACTTAGTTTACCAGTAAGCTTTACTCCTATCAATCTTGGCATTTTCAATTCCCAGGCAAGTCCTGACATTACGTCGCTCGCATCGGCACCGCCGACACCGATCGCAACCATTCCAAGTCCGCCCGCATTGGGAGTATGTGAATCGGTACCGATCATCATACCGCCTGGAAATGCATAATTTTCAAGTACTACCTGATGAATGATACCCGCTCCTGCTTTCCAGAAACCTAATCCGTATTTATTGGAAACAGAAGAAAGGAATGCGTAAACTTCCCTATTTTTATCAACAGCATTTTTCAAATCCTGTGTCGCACCTACTTCTGCCTGGATCAGGTGATCGCAATGCACAGTAGAAGGAACTGCAACTTGTGGCCTTCCGGCCTGCATGAATTGCAAAAGGGCCATTTGAGCAGTAGCATCCTGCATGGCAACACGGTCAGGAGCAAAGTCAACGTATGATTTACCGCGTTCGTAAACTTGCGAAGGCGTTCCTTCCCATAAATGAGAGTATAAAATCTTCTCTGCCAAGGTCAAAGGCCGCCCTTCTATTTTACGAGCAGCTTCAACTCTTTCCTGCATGCGGGCATAAACACCCTTAATCATGTCTAAGTCAAAAGCCATAGTAATTAGCTATAATTGGATTATTTATTGTCATTAAAACACGCGAAAGTACGAATTTACCCAATATACGAAGGGAATCCGCCAGATTTTCACAACTATTTAGCATCATTATATATACCGACACATTCAAATAACCCGACGCCAATTTTTTTTGTTCTGCTGGCCCGGATATTTAAGGTATTATTTAAAATCTATCAATTGCAAACAAGCAATTGCAAACAAGCCGAGTCCCAACTTGTGGAACCGGCCTTTTTTGTCCCGCTTTGATTTTTTGCTTTATTGTACCCTATATTTGAACATTCGTAGTGCCCCAAATTCCCTTAAATTTAAAGTTATGTCAAAAAATCTGGTGATCGTAGAGTCACCGGCGAAGGCCAAAACCATTGAAAGTTATCTAGGTCAGGATTTCACGGTAAAGTCGAGTTTTGGCCACGTCCGCGACCTTCCTGAACATGATATGGGCGTTGATGTTGAACATGGTTTCCAGCCGTCTTACGAAATTTCCTCTGATAAAGTAAAGGTTATTTCTGAGTTGAAAAAGCTGGCCAAAGATGCAGAAGTGTGGCTGGCGACGGATGATGACCGCGAAGGAGAGGCAATTTCATGGCACTTGAAAGAAGCACTTGGGCTACCTGATGATACCAAACGCATTGTATTTCGTGAAATCACCAAAACGGCTTTACAAAACGCGATTGCTAAGCCGAGAATTATCGATGTTGACCTGGTGGACGCCCAGCAAGCACGCCGGATTCTTGACCGCCTGGTTGGATATGAACTATCACCTGTACTCTGGAAGAAAATCAGGATTGGGAAATCCAACCTTTCTGCCGGCCGCGTGCAATCGGTAGCGGTTCGCATTGTGGTAGAAAGAGAAAGGGAAATTGACGCATTCAGAAGCAAAAGCAGCTTTAAGGTAACCGCCCGCTTTGATCTTGGCAACGGAAAAGTGCTGAATGCCGAATTGGCAAAAAATTTCTCCAATGAAGATGATGCATTAAAGTTTCTTGAGAAATGCGTCGGAGCTCAGTTCTCCATTAAAAATCTTGAAGTAAAACCGGCTAAAAAAACACCTGCACCACCATTCACAACTTCTACATTACAACAAGAGGCATCCAGAAAATTGAGTTTTTCTGTATTGCAAACCATGTCCGTTGCCCAGCGTTTGTACGAGGCAGGAAAAATATCCTATATGCGTACCGACTCCACCAATCTTTCCGAGGAAGCATTGGAAAAGGCCAGGGTGCAGATTACCAGCGAGTACGGTCAGGATTATTATAATAAGAGGGTTTTTAAAACAAAAAACGAATCGGCTCAGGAGGCCCACGAAGCCATTCGCCCAACCGACTTTTCGACACTTTCGGGAAGCAGTGACCGTAATGAGCAGCGTTTGTATGAACTGATCTGGAAACGGGCCATCGCATCGCAAATGTCCGACGCCCAATTGGAACGCACTATCGCAACCATCGGGATTTCGACTACTTTGGAAGAATTGATTGCACAGGGTGAGGTGATCAAGTTTGAAGGGTTTTTAAAAGTTTATCTGGAATCGAGCGACGAGGAGGGAGACGAGGAGCAAAAAGGAATGCTTCCTCCTTTAAATATCAGCCAGATCCTGAAACTTGCCGATATGAAAGCGACAGAACGTTTCACCCGTAACCCACCCCGCTATACGGAAGCGAGTTTGGTTAAAAAATTGGAAGAAATGGGCATTGGTCGCCCGTCCACTTACGCGCCCACAATTTCTACAATACTTAAAAGAGAATATATCATTAAGGAAGATCGTGAGGGATTTGAAAGGGATTTCAAGGAATTCACCTTGGCCGCCGATCAGATTAAGAGCAAGGTTAACAAAGAAATTTACGGCTCCGAAAAATCGAAATTGTTTCCTACCAGCACAGGAATGGTTGTTAATGACTTCCTGGTAAGTCATTTCAATGATATTATCGATTACTCGTTTACTGCTAATGTTGAAAAAGACTTTGACAACATTGCTGATGGCCAGTTGGCCTGGCGGCAGATGATCAAAGATTTTTATACGCCATTTCAGAAAAAAGTAGCCGAGGCAAAAGAGCAGGCAATCGACCGCAGCCTTACTTCCCGTGATTTGGGCGAAGATCCATCGACTGGCAAAAAAGTATCTGTCAGGATTGGAAAGTACGGCCCATATGTTCAGATAGGCGATGCTGAGGATGAGGATAAACCAAAGTTTGCTAGTTTGATGAAGGGTCAGCTGATGGAAAGCATTACGCTGGACGAAGCGTTTGAACTTTTCAAACTGCCCCGTGAGGTTGGTTTATATGAGGAAAAAGAATTGATTGTAAACATTGGGAAATTTGGCCCATATGTGAAGCATGACGGAAAATATTTTTCTTTATTGAAAACCGATGACCCGATGGCGGTTACGGAAGATCGGCTGATCGAGATCATCATTCAAAAGCGGATGCAGGATAGCAGTCGTACAATAAAGGAATTCAGTGAGGATGCAGATGCTAAGGTTTTGAATGGTAAGTACGGGCCATACATCGCATTTGGGAAAAAGAATGTGAAAATTCCAAAAGGCACTGATCCGGCAGCATTAACCTATGAGGAGATTGTAAAGCTTGCTGCTGAAACGCCTGACAAACCTGCGGGAAGAGGAGGATTCAAGAAAGCAGCGCCCAAAGCTGCGGCTGAGAAGAACCCAGCGGCAAAAAAGCCTGCGGCGAGAAAGGTTGTTAAGAAAGCATAGGCAAGAAAAAACCTCAAAACACACATAATATGAAAAAACTAGTAGTGCTCTCCGGAGCAGGAATTAGTGCGGAAAGTGGCATCAGTACCTTTCGCGACAATGGCGGTTTATGGGACAATTACCGCATTGAAGATGTGGCGACATTTGAGGGCTGGGTTAAAGATCAGGAACTTGTCCTGGATTTCTACAACCAGCGCCGTAAACAAGCTGACAGTGTCAAGCCCAATGCGGCACATTATGCATTGGTTGAGTTGGAAAAACATTTCGATGTTGCGATCATCACCCAGAATGTCGATAACCTGCATGAAGTGGCTGGTTCTTCCAAAGTGATCCATCTCCACGGCGAACTATTCAAATCCCGCAGCACAAAAAATCCCGATTTAGTTTACGAAATGACCTCCTGGGAATTAAAGACCGGTGATTTGTGCGAACTGGGCAGCCAGCTTCGTCCACATATCGTATGGTTTGGCGAAGAAGTGCCCATGATGGAAGTGGCCGTCGAGGTAGCGGAAGAAGCAGATATTTTCATTGTAATTGGTACTTCCCTGGCAGTATATCCCGCGGCAGGACTTGTACATTACGTAGGTGCGGGCAAACCAATCTATATAATTGATCCGGCACAACCCGAAATTAACCTGAAAAAGAACATGACATTCATTCAGGAAAAAGCAACGACCGGAATGGAAACATTGATTAAAAAATACTTATTACCAGATAACTAATGCAATTACTGGACGGGAAAGCGATTTCATCCCAAATCAAAGCTGAAATAAAAGAGGAAGTAGAACAATGGATTGCTGGTGGCGGTAAAAAACCACATCTGGCCGCGATTCTTGTCGGTCAGGACGGCGCAAGTGAAACTTATGTTGCCTCGAAAATCAGAAGCTGTGAGGAGATCGGCTTCACTTCTACCCTACTTCGCTTCGAGCCAGACATTACCGAAGCAGCATTACTCGAAGCCGTACAATCTCTCAATAATGATCCTGATGTCGACGGATTTATTGTACAGCTGCCGTTGCCTAAACATATCACTGAAAACACGGTTATGGAAGCCGTTGATCCGGCGAAAGATGTCGACGGATTTCATCCGGTTAATGTTGGGAAAATGTGCAAAGGGCTTCCTTCCTACATTTCAGCAACCCCATTCGGTATACTCGAAATGCTAATCCGTGCCAAAATTGAGACCAATGGAAAGCATTGCGTGGTCATCGGCCGTAGCCAGATCGTGGGCTTACCGATGAGCATTCTGATGCAGCGCAACGAATATCCAGGCAATTGCACGGTTACGATAACGCATAGTAAAACCCAAAATTTAAAGGAGATTTGTCAAACCGCCGACATCCTCATTGTCGCATTGGGAAGACCCGAATTCGTAACAGCTGATTATGTGAAAGAAGGCGCAGTCGTGATTGACGTAGGCATTTCCCGGGTGGCAGATGATACAAAGAAAAGCGGATTCTCAATCAGAGGGGACGTTAACTTCAATGACGTCGCTCCGAAGACAAGCTATATCACCCCCGTTCCTGGCGGAGTAGGTTTGATGACGATCTGCGGATTGCTTACCAATACATTTAAGGCGGCCAGGAAAGAGATTTATAAATAGTACGATAGCCTGCTTTTGCTTTTTTGCTAAAAGATTTGTCAATTAGCAAGAACTTTTGTAAAGCGGCTGTACCATGAGCATTGTAAGCAACAACATTAAATACCTGAGAAGGCTTAACGGTCTGACCCAGGAACAGTTTGCAAGGAAAATTGCCATTAAGCGCTCACTGCTTGGCGCTTATGAGGAAGCCCGGGCCAATCCTAACCTTACTAATCTCAAAAACATGGCGGCCGCCTTCGGGATTACCGTCGATAATTTGCTAAAAAATGATCTCAGAAAACTAAGGGAAACACCGGATTTGTCATTGCCCTTGTCGGCTCCCAGGCCGATGACAGTTTCGCATTCCGGTAATCTGACACCGCCTGTTCCTGCCCGCACCCCTACATTTGCCGAACCTCAGCCTCTATCAAAAATTATTGAAAACTATCAGCAACCTGAGCCAGCGATTCGAATGGTTTCCCGGCAGGTGAATTTTAAACCGATCAATGGAGATCTGCAATCGCAGCAGACACCACCCGTCAGACAAGTCACCAATGTTCCTTCGCCATTACCACAACCTGCGATGAACCAGCCTTCGGCACAAATCCCGGTTTTCAATAATCAATATCAACCCAATCAATTCAATAATCAGCCCGAGGAACGGTCAACCAACTATCCGACGATCCAATGGGTTGCCAACAACCTGCAGTTCGATTATTTGTCAAACTTCCAAAATCCTTCTTACCTGACCAATTTACCCTCATTTCAATTGCCTAATTTGCCGTCGGGCTATTACAGGGCTTTCGAAAGCAGCGAGGATTTTACTTATCCGGGTGCATTGCTGGTCGGCACTTTTATCCGCAACTGGTACGATATCAAAGACGGAATGCAATATGTATTTGTGCTGCGCGGCCAGGGATTTGTTTGTCGGAAAGCATATAACCAGGTAAAAGAGGCTGGAATTCTATTGCTTACTTCTGATAATCCCTCGGTTTCTGCCTTGGAAGTTCCGTTGCAGGAGGTTCTGGAAGTTTGGGAAGTGAAGGCATTTATCAGCACCCAAATGCCCACTTCGCAGCCGTCACTCGAACGGGTTTCCCAATTGATTGATGAATTGCAGATGGAACTTGGCCAATATAAGCAGCGGTAGCAAAACGCTAAATTTTACCGTCAAGCGTACTGAATAATGCCTCAATTTTAGCAATGTCTTTGCTCTTAGAGGTTGTTTCAAGCACGGCAACTCCCAGCTGATACCAGAGTCCATCCCCTGCTGTAATGTACTTTCCTTTTTTGGATGGTTTTGCCTCAAAAGCGTTATCTGTAACAAATTCTGCCTTGTAAACCGTGTCCATGATTTTTTGCAATTGTGACCATTCCAATCTCCGCGCTACTCCTTTGTTTTTACTGATGGTAAATGATTTTAAGGCAAAAGATGCTTTCAGGTCCAGAATTGTTTGTTTATCCGCACCAATGTCTAAGAAAGTCAGTTCAAAAGGTTTTTCCCTTCCGCCTGTTTCGAAAATGGCCTGCATAAATTCTTGCAAAACGTAAGACCATCTTTCTTTATCAACCGGGTAAATGTTGACCCGCTGACCATTTTCTTCCAGTTCTATTTCAATAAAATCCTCAAACTCACTTTCTTCCCTTTTTCGGACCAATTTGGAAGAATTAAGAATTGCACGAAACTCTCCAATCCAGATTGCCGGCACCTGGCCATTCCATTTATAATCGTCATCAACCGAAAAACCCTCATCCATCAAATCGTCTTCCGAGAGGTCCTCACGATCCAAGTAGGTAATCCCAAAGTCAACATTCATCTGCTGCTCAGATTCAATATCCATTTTTAATGTGTAAAAATGAGCATAGGGCGCAGGTACTACCGAAGCGGTTTGAAAAAGAATGGTATACTGGCCTGGGATTTGAAGATTTTTGTCCATTTATGATTTTAGCAACTGTTGAATTGTGCCGCGTTTGTCCAACTTGTCCGTCGGTGTTTTGAGAAACTGGCTTACAAAGTAAATATGTTTCGGCGTTTCATAGGCTGAAGCCCGCCTTCTTATTTCCTCCAAAATGTCTTTTTGTGATATATTCGCAATGCTACCCTGGATGATCAGGATCAAACGCTGACCAAGTTTTTCGTCAGTTTCAAACCAAGTAAAGAAGGGATTTGACAATTTAAGATCATAAAATACCTCTTCAACAATGGTATCCAGATTATCCAGTACTATTTTCACTCCCCCGGAATTGATCACGTTATCCGCCCGCCCAATCCACTTGAAAGAATTTCCTGAAATTTCAACCAGATCGTTGGTCTGAACAATCTGATGATCCGTAACCTGCCCCGATACGAACAAGCAGCCGCGGCTGTCAGTACCAAAAGCAATGTCAGGGAGAAAAGTATAGTTTTCTTCTGAAACGGGTCCATTAAGTCGGCGCAATGCAACATGAGAAACTGTTTCGGTCATCCCATAACTCTGAAAAACCGGAATTTGCAAATCCATTAGACTTCGCTTCAAGGAAACGCTTACCGGAGCTCCACCTAGCAGAATTTTACCCAAACCATTAACTTGTGCTTTTGTAACAGGATTTTCAAGAATGTGGATCATTTGCAGCGGGACCATCGCGACAAAATCGAATTCAGGAACATTTTCGGGACCCAGGAGCGGGTTAGCAACAGGTTCAATGATGGTTAATTGCCAATCCAGCTCCAATCCTCTTACTAACATCATCAGTCCGGCAATGTAACCAACATTCAGGCAAACCAATGCCCGGGTACCTTTTTCCAAATGCAATGCCTTACCAGTCATTCTGGCGCTTGCCGATAATTGTTTTCGGGAAATAAGAATAGGTTTCGGCGGCCCGGTAGAGCCGGAGGTCTTCAACAGAAATTCACCCTGCCCATTTATCCAAGCCAACATGAAATCGTAGGCCTGGGCAAAATAAGGATGATCCGGCCTCTTCTGCGTTTTGATCAGGGTAATGCTCGTAATCCAATTCATTTCAATTTGCTACGATAACGCGGGATTTGAGGCCGTGTCAGCCCACGCCGACAGTACGGAAAGTTATTCATTTGTTTTTGAAGGAAACCCAAACAATGAGTAATTTCGTGGATTCAAGCTTTTGAATTTTACTTTTCTCTGAATTATGTCCAGTTTAATCCAATGGGAAACCATTAAGGAATACGAAGAAATTCTCTTTACACTTCATGAAGGAATTGCCAAAATAAGCATCAACCGTCCCCATAAGCACAATGCATTTACGCCCCAAACCGTGACTGAAATGATCGACGCGATGCAAATATGTCGCGAAGACGTCAGGATTGATGTGATCATTTTGACTGGCGAAGGGGGAAAAGCCTTCTGTTCCGGCGGCGATCAGTCGGTACGGGGCCATGGCGGTTATATTGGACAAGATCATGTCCCGCGTTTGAATGTGCTTGATCTTCAGAGAATGATCCGGTCTATTCCAAAAGCTGTTATTGCGATGGTAGCGGGCTGGGCTATTGGCGGTGGTCATGTGCTGCACGTGATATGTGATTTGTCGATTGCGGCCGAAAATGCGCGGTTCGGACAAACTGGCCCGAAAGTCGGCAGTTTTGACGGCGGTTTTGGCGCATCTTATCTGGCAAGAGTTGTGGGTCAGAAAAAAGCCCGGGAGATATGGTTCCTCTGTGATCAATATGACGCCCAGGAAGCATTGCAAATGGGTTTGGTCAATAAAGTTGTTCCGCTTGAAGATCTTGAAAAAACCACTGTCGAGTGGTGCAAAAAAATACAGGAAAAAAGTCCTTTGTCAATCCGGATGCTGAAAAGCTCTTTCAATGCTGAATTGGATGGGCAAGCCGGAATTCAGGAATTGGCCGGAAATGCTACCCTGCTCTATTATCTGAGTGAGGAAGCGAAAGAAGGGCAGAATTCGTTTCTTGAAAAAAGAAAACCTGATTTTAGTAAATTCCCTAAATTTCCCTGAGCATTCCTTTCTTGTTTTCCAATAACCCAAACTTATTTAACCAATAAATCCATGAACCATTGGCTTTTAAAAACAGAACCTAGCTCTTACTCCTGGGATAGCCTTGTAAAAGAAAAAGAAGGCATGTGGGATGGCGTACGCAGTTACGCAGCCCGAAATAATCTGATGGCCATGAAAGTGGGCGATCCTGTCCTGTTTTATCATAGTAACGAAGGAAAAGAAGTGGTTGGCCTGGCGAAAGTAGCAAAAGAACATTACCCTGATCCCACTGCAAAAGACGGCGATTGGGTCGTTGTCAATGTCGTGCCCGTCGAGCTTTTCCCGAAAACCGTGACATTAGCGCAGATCAAAGCCGATAAGCGGTTATCTGATATGGCCCTTGTTAAACTGTCAAGATTATCAGTTGTCCCGGTAAAACCAGAAGAATTTGACATCATTGTTGCATTAGCCCATGATTCCGAATAATTGTCCCGGTTTGCAAGCGAAATTTCTGCTGTTAGCACTTATTCTGTTGACATTAGAAGTGACAGGCCAGGGTGTAAAACGGATCGAACTGCCTTTATCCGGGAACATGGCTTACCAGACGGTACCACTTGGAGAACAGGGTGTTTTATTAATATCCAAGCCGGACAGAGGGACTTTTAATGTTCAAAAATTTGATACAAATCTCGACAGGGTCTGGACGATTGACGGGCCGATAGAATCAAACCTGGACTACATTGCCTCTTCTTACGATGGGCAGGCTGTTTTCCTTCTTTTTAGCAAATACCGAAGTTCGTTATATCAAATTGTCAAGGTAAATGTAGGCCCTGGATTTGTAGAGACTTTTACCATCAATACATTGGACCGTTTTGAAATTACGGACTTTAAAACATTGGGTTATGCCGTTTTTATGGCGGGAATGGTCCGCAATGAGCCGGTTCTAATATATACCCAACTTACTACTTCTCAAACCAAAATATTACCCTCGGCGATCAAAGGCTCCAATGCGATTCAGACAGTTGAAGTCGATACGGCGCATCATTTAGTCAATGTAAGTTTTGCGGTAAAAAAAGGCCGGCAAACCAAGATTGTGGCCAGATCGTACGAAGAAACGGGTGAGCTTTACACGCAGGTTTCAGTAGACCCGGAAGATGATTATTCACTTCTGAGCGGTCGGTTGCAGGTATTAAACGATTCGGTACGCATTGTAATTGGAACATATGGATACCGGAATATGCAAAGCAGCAACAATGCGGCTTCCCAGGGACTTTATATCAGTAAAATAGTGGGTGACGAGCCCGCATTTACGCGATACCACAGCTTTACAGATTTCAAGAATTTCTTCAATTTCTTGAATGAGCGCCAGCAGGAAAAAATAGAAAAGAAGATTCGGAAGAAGAAAGAAAGTGGCGATGATCTGAAACTCAACTATCGTTTGCTGGTTCATGATATTGTTCCAAAAAGCAATAATTTCCTGTTGGTCGCCGAGGTGTTTTATCCTGAATATCGCTATCAGAACCAAAGTATGATGGGCGGCCTGGGTTATGGAGGAATCCTCGGTTATCCTTTTGGAATGGGGCTTTATAACCCTTATTTGTGGAATCCAATGTATGGCGGCCGCGGTTACAATCAACAGGTTTTTGACGGGTTCACCTACACTCATGCCATTGTCGCTGACGTGGATCAGAACGGAAAATTGCTTTGGGACAACAGCCTCAGTTTCGACAATGTAAAAAGTATGGAACTACGGGAAAAAATAAAGGTGCAAACATTCTCCAATGGTAATTCCAGACTGGTTTACAGCCACAACGGCGCCATCAGAAGCAAGATCATCAAAGGCAACCAGGTGATCGACAGCGATCGTGTCATACCTAACGAAACCAATGTGGAAGGTGATAAAGTACGAAAAACCAGTACCGATGACATCGATTACTGGTACGGAAACTTCTACCTCGCCTGGGGCGACCAACGCATCAGCAACGCCGCCGGCGACCCGCAGACGAGGGGCAGAAGGAATGTGTTTTATTTGAACAAGATTGGGTATTGAAAAGCTTTTTAGCTTTTAGCTTTTAGCTTTTAGCTTTTAGCTTTTCAAGAACCTTTGCCGAAATTAAGTTTACCAGAAGTGCAGAATGACTGCATCAACTATCAAAAAAGCCAATAGCTAAACGCTAACAGCTAATAGCTAATAGCTCAAAAAAACCATGCTTCTTCTCACCCCAGAAACCCATTCTGATTACCAACTCATTGATACAGGCGGTTATGAAAAACTGGAACGATTCGGGCAGTATGTGCTGTCACGTCCCGAGCCGCAGGCGATCTGGGATAAGTCTCTTTCAGAACAGGAATGGGAAGAACGGGCAAATGCTGTTTTTAAGAAAGACAAAAATTCCCAGGAAAAAGGACAATGGGTTTCGAAGCCTAATATGCCTGACAAATGGGTTTTTCAGTATCGTAATAAGGATATGCATCTTCGTGCAAAACTGATTTTGTCTTCATTTAAGCATGTAGGTGTGTTTCCAGAGCAAGCCACCAACTGGGATTATATTTCCAAAACATTAAGGCAGATTCCGGAAGAAAAACCAACGGTCCTCAACCTTTTCGCTTACACCGGTATTGCTTCGTTGGCTGCCAAAGTTGCGGGTGCCGATGTTACCCATGTGGATTCAATCAAACAGGTGATCAGCTGGTCGAGGGAGAATATGCAGATGAGCGGTCTCGATAACATCCGATGGGTTGTGGAGGACGCCATGAAATTTGTACAGCGGGAGGTGCGTCGGGGCAATAAGTACAATGGCATCATTCTCGATCCCCCAGCTTATGGCCGCGGCCCCGATGGGGAAAAATGGCTGCTGGAAGAAAGCCTCAATGAAATCCTGCGACTTTGCGCATTGCTTTTGAAAGAGGAAAATTTCTTTTTTATCATTAACTTATATTCTCTTGGATTCTCGGCATTAATCGTTGAGAACCTGATCAAGGCCCATTTTGGAACTGAGATCAAACATGAATTTGGCGAGTTGTTTATCGCCGATACATTTGGCAAAAAGCTTCCCTTGGGCGTATTTTCCCGGTTTTCAGATCGGGATGTTTAGAATACATGCAGATTGTCCAACTTTACGGCACATGAAGTCAAATTTTTTCCGTCCCATTTTACTATTATCACTGATTGTCTTTGGCTGGGTAAACCAATCCTGTCAGAGCGATGCCAGAAATGCGACGCGCATCCCGCCTGTGATCAAAAAATCCCGGGTACAATGGGAAAACGATGCGTTGCTTTCGTTGACTGACCTTATTAACCGCGGGATAGATTCAGATCTCAACTATTTCAAGAGAGCGCGGATATATTTTGAGCGTGAGCAGTATACCGAAGCGCTGGACGATATCAATGAATCGATTTACGAGCAGGATAATGTCAGCGAATACTTTTTATTGAGGGGTAAGATTAATCGGGAATTGGGAAAATTCGATCCTGCTCTGGAAGACGCACAAAGAGCGGAAGCATTACAGCAAAGCAGTCCGGAATTATACGTATTAATGGCCGACATCCTCCAAGCACAAGGGCAGTTTAGGGAAGCAGCCGGTTATCTGAATCAGGCCATGAAAATGGCACCTTATGATGGCGGAGCTTATTATGTGAAAGGAATGTTGCAGGCGAGACAAGGCGATTCTCTGGCCAGTTTGTCCAGTTTAAATTATGCGATGAATGTTAACCCTAAATTGTTAAGGGCTTATGAGCAAAGCATTATCATTTTACGAAAACTAAAAAACACCGATCAGGCGCTGATTGTAAATGATAAGGCTATCAAACGCTTCCCAAATGAAGCTTCTTTATATTTTGAAAGAGGTGAAATTTATAATGTGCTTTCCAAACCAGATACTGCGCTGATCAACTACGAAAAGGCTGCTGCGATCAACCCCAGCTATAATGAAGCGCAATTTCAGATCGCCACGATCGGGATCCATTTAAGGCAATTTTACAAAGCCCTGCCCGCATTGGAAAAGCTTTTAAAAAAGAAACCTCAATCAAAGGAAATCAATAACATGATTGGTTTTTGTTATGAAAAAACGGAGGATTTCGAGAAAGCAAAAGGATATTATACTACTGCGCTCACATTGAGCCCTGGCGATCAGGACGCAAGATATGGCTTGTACAGGATCAGGCAGCACGAAAATGAGGGGATTTACCAAACCTACGACCGGGAAGAAAATACCAGACCGGATTATAAATTGCTTGACACTTCGCGCGTAAAAATTAGCATTATAAAGCCTCGTGGAACCACAAATATCCGTATTGACTCAACACGAAAGGCTAAAATTGAATAGATTTGTACCTGATAGAAATATAGTCACAGAATTAAATTTTGAATGAAAGACGAGTCTCAAGTAAAAATTACCCTGCCCGATGGAAGTGAGCGTTATTACCCAATTGGAGTAACCGCGCTCGAAATCGCATTAAGTATCAGTGAAGGACTTGCGCGTAATGTAATCGCTGCAAAAGTCAATAGTGAAATTTGGGATCCTACCAGACCAATAACGCAGGATTCGCTCGTAAAGCTGCTGACATGGAATGACGAAGACGGAAAATCAACATTCTGGCATTCCTCTGCCCACTTACTTGCGGAAGCATTGGAAGCGCTTTATCCTGGTGTAAAATTCGGTACGGGGCCTTCCATCGAAAAAGGTTTTTACTATGATGTTGATTTGGGTGAAAAATCGCTTTCACAAGAAGATTTCCCCAAAATAGAGGCGAAAATGCTAGAACTCGCCCGTCAAAAAAATGAGTATATCCGCAAGCCCATCAGCAAAGCGGATGCTCTGGAATTGTTTACCAAAAAAGGTGACGAGTACAAACTAGAACTGATCGACGGACTGGAAGACGGTTCGATTACATTATATGAACAGGGTGGTTTCACCGATCTTTGCCGTGGCCCGCATATTCCCAATACCAGTTTTATCAAAGCTGCAAAGCTGACCAACATTGGCGGCGCATACTGGCGTAATAAGCAGGAAAACAAAATGCTTACCCGCATTTACGGGATTACTTTTCCAAAGCAAAAAGAGCTGGAAGAATATGTAACCTTGATGGAGGAAGCTAAAAAACGCGATCACCGTAAGCTGGGAAAAGAACTGGAACTGTTTGCGTTTTCCGAAAGGGTTGGGCAAGGATTGCCGTTGTGGTTGCCAAAAGGTGCGATGTTGCGAGAGAGACTTCAGGCTTTTCTGAGCAAGGCGCAAGCCCGGGCCGGTTACACGCCAGTGGTTACCCCACATATCGGAAGCAAAGAATTGTATGTTACCTCGGGACATTGGGATAAGTATGGAAAAGATTCTTTTCAGCCAATCAGGACACCGAATCCAGGTGAGGAGTATTTGCTAAAACCGATGAATTGCCCGCACCATTGCGAGATATACCGGACTTCTCCCCGCTCCTACAAAGACTTACCATTGCGTTTCTCTGAGTTCGGAACCGTTTATCGGTACGAGCAAAGCGGAGAACTACATGGATTGACCCGTGTTCGTGGGTTTACGCAGGATGACGCACATATTTTCTGTCGTCCCGATCAAGTTAAGGAGGAATTTATTCGAGTTATAGACTTGGTTTTATATGTTTTTAATTCCCTTGGCTTTGACGATTACAGCGCGCAGATTTCGCTGCGTGATCCAAATGACAAGCAAAAATATATTGGTAAGGATGAAGATTGGGAAAAAGCTGAAAGTGCTATTATCGAAGCGGCGGCCGAACGTGGATTGAGTACGGTTACTGAATTAGGCGAGGCAGCTTTTTACGGACCAAAGCTTGACTTTATGGTTCGGGATGCGTTAGGCAGAAAGTGGCAGCTTGGAACCATCCAGGTTGATTACCAGATGCCGCAGCGTTTTGGCCTGGAATATACAGGCTCGGACAATCAAAAACATCGTCCGGTTATGATCCACCGCGCCCCTTTTGGATCGATGGAAAGGTTTATTGCAATCCTGATTGAAAACACCGCCGGACAATTCCCATTGTGGTTATCACCGGATCAGATTGCCATCCTTCCAATTTCTGAAAAGTTTGCAGATTATGCAGAGGAAGTTTTTTTCCGGTTGCAGGATGATGATATCAGAGGATTTATTGATCACAGGGACGAAAAAATTGGTCGCAAGATCCGTGATGCTGAGGTTAGTAAGGTACCATTCATGCTCATTGTTGGTGAAAAAGAAATGGCAGAAGGGAAATTATCGGTACGCCGCAAAGGTGAAGGCGACTTGGGTAGCATGACCATTGACGAATTTGCAGGCTTTTTCAAAAAAGAAGCAAGCATAATTTGATGTTTTTTATATTTTTATTATAATTCTATCAGCAAGGCACTATTTTTGTTGCCCAAGTGTTAATTTTTTCGATTTTCACTTAAAACCAAAACAACACCAAACCAAACTATATGGCATTAAGACCCCCTAGTGGACGGTTAAGAGTTCCCGAAGAACCTTATAAAATAAACGATCGAATTACAGCAAAAGAAGTACGCCTGGTTGGAGAAAATATTGAACCAGGAATAGTTGATATCATCACAGCCAAGGCAATCGCTAAGGCACAAAGCCTTGATCTTGTTGAAATTGCACCCACAGCAGTTCCGCCTGTTTGTAAAGTTGTGGACTACTCAAAGTTCAAATACGAGCAAAAGAAAAAGCAAAAAGAAATAAAAGCGAAGGCTCAGAAAGTTGTCATCAAAGAGATCCGTTTCGGTCCAAACACCGACGACCACGATTTCGACTTCAAACTAAAACATGCGCAAAACTTCCTTAAAGAAGGATCAAAAGTAAAGGCATATGTCCATTTTGTTGGGCGTACCATTGTGTTTAAGGAAAGAGGAGTAAATCTTTTGAACAAATTCTCTGAGGCACTTACAGAATTTGGTAAGCTTGAAATGGAGCCCAAGCTGGAAGGAAAGAGAATGACGATCATTCTCGCCCCATCATTGAAAAAATAATCGTAAGGAGTTTTAACTCCTCTTCAATATAGAAATCGTGTTTCTGACATTCGTTGGGAACACGATTTTCATTTAATAAACATTTTGGCTAATTTTGCGCGCTGTTTTATATTTTAACAACTATTTTATTTTTGAATCATGCCTAAGATGAAAACCGTTTCCGGCGCAAAAAAGCGTTTCGCGTTGACCGGCACCGGAAAAATTAAGCGCAAACACGCTTTCCACAGTCACATCCTGACCAAAAAATCGAACAAACGGAAACGTGGTTTGGTTAAAACCGGTCTGATTGATGAGTCTAATCACAAGCAGGTAATGGCAATGCTTGGTAAATAATCCAAAGCCATTAAAAGTTAGTTACCACTTTGGTTTTTTGTTCAACCCGATAAAAGGCTTTTCAAGACTCAGTAGAGCGCCAATTGTCAAAAACAGTTAATTTATGCCACGTTCAGTAAATCACGTTGCGTCGCGTGCAAGACGTAAAAAAGTTTTAAAATTAGCGAAAGGCTATTTCGGCCGTCGCAAGAATGTATGGACAGTCGCTAAAAACGCAGTAGAACGCGGTTTGGCTTACGCATACAAAGGCCGTAAACAAAAGAAACGCAACTTCCGCGCCCTTTGGATTCAAAGGATCAATGCCGGAACTCGTATACACGGATTATCTTATTCCGCCTTTATTGGCAAACTCAGTGCAAAAGGCATAGAGCTCAACAGGAAGGTGCTTGCCGATTTGGCGATGAACCATCCGGATGCTTTCAAAGCAATCGTTGATCAGGTTAAGTAAAACAGCAATCCCGCCTCTCCGGCGGGATTTTTTTTATATCCTATGGACTCCAGAAGGGAATTTATAAAGAAAGCAAGCATGCTCACGGGCGCAGCCGGATTGTTCAGCGCGCTGCCGGCTTCCATTCAAAAAGCATTCGCTATTGATCCTAAAAAAGGCAGTACCTATCTGGATGCCGAACACGTGGTAATTCTAATGCAGGAAAACCGCTCTTTCGATCATTCCTTCGGTTCACTTCGCGGGGTAAGAGGTTTTAATGATCCGAGGGCGATGACCCAGCCGAATAAAAATTTGGTTTGGCTACAAACCAATGCTGCGGGAGAAACGCACGTTCCTTTTCGGCTTAATATGCGTGAATCCAATGCGACCTGGATGGGATCATTGCCGCACTCATGGCCGAATCAAGTGGATGCCCGAAATGATGGAAAATTTGATAAGTGGCTGATCGCCAAACAGGCTGGCCACAAGGATTATGCAAAAATGCCTTTAACCCAGGGATACTATAACCGCGAAGACATTCCTTTTTATTATGCGATGGCTGATGCTTTCACTGTCTGCGATCAGAATTTTTGCTCAGCACTTACGGGTACCACTCCAAACAGGCTGTATTTGTGGACTGGTACAATCAGGGAAAATCCGGATCCCACACATTATGCCAATGTGCGGAATGAAAATGTATCAGATACGCATGAGGCCACCTGGACAACTTTCCCTGAAAGATTGGAAGACAATGGTGTTTCGTGGAAAATATATCAGAATGAACTTAGCATTTTGACCGGTTTTACCGATGACGAAGATTCCTGGCTGGCTAATTTCACCGATAACCCAATCGAATGGTTTAGCCAATATCAGATCCGTTTTCATACCGGTTACCAAACCTATCTGAAAGCAAGACTCAAAGAATTGCCAGGCGAAATTCAAGATACCAAAGCACAGCTCGCGGCAATTTCTGCTGGTATAGAGAAGGATGTTCTTCTAAAGTCGCTCTCCAACAAAGAGGCTTTGCTTAAAACGGCCACAGAAGAGATCGTGAGATGGAGTCCGGAGAATTTTGAAAAGCTTTCTCAGAGAAGCAAAAATATCCATCAGAAAGCATTCACAACCAATAAAAAAGATCCTGACTATCGCAAGATCACGACAGTCAAATACATGGATGGCGACATCGAGCATGAAGCCAAAGCGCCGATGGGCGATATCCTTCATCAATTTCGCTCGGATGTTAAGACCGGGAGCCTGCCGACTGTTTCCTGGCTGGTCGCACCCTCCAACTTTTCGGACCACCCCGGTTCTCCCTGGTATGGCGCCTGGTATGTTTCCGAGGCCATGGATATATTGACTTCTGATCCGGAGGTTTGGAAAAAGACGATTTTCATTTTGTGTTATGATGAAAATGATGGCTATTTCGATCACGTGCCGCCATTTTCCGTGCCCAATCCGTATAAAGAAGATTCAGGTGCGGTTTCAGCTGGCATCGATTGCAAAACGGAATGGGTCACATTGGAACAGGATATGACTAAAAAATCAAAAAAAGAGAGCCGGGAAAGCGCAATTGGACTAGGGTATCGTGTTCCGCTCATTGTTGCCTCTCCCTGGAACCGTGGTGGAAATGTCTGCTCGGAGGTATTTGACCATACCTCTATCCTACAGTTTCTGGAAAAATTTGTAAGCCATAAAACGGGCAAGGAAATCAAGGAAACGAACATTAGTGAATGGAGACGAACAATTTGTGGCGATCTGACCTCTACCTTTACTCCCTATAATGGTGAAAAATTGCCGCTGCCAACATTCCTTGCCAGGGACGAATTTATGGAAGGCATTTACAATGCTAAATTCAAAAAGCTCCCGAATGGTTATAAGACTTTGACAGATACTGAAATTCAGCAAGTCAATAAGAATCCCTTACTTTCTCCGGTAATGCCAAAACAAGAGAAAGGAACCCGGAAGGCTTGCCCAATCTCCTATGAATTACAAGCGGACGGCTCGCTGAACTCTGACAAAAATGCATTTCAAATCAAGCTCCAAGCCAGAAATGGCATGTTCAAGGACAAAGCTGCTGGCGCACCCTTCATGGTTTATGCGCCTGGCAGATATAAAAATGAGATGATGAAGGTTTGGAATTACGCTGTTAAAGCGGGCGACTCTTTGCCTGCGACGTGGAATCTAACCGATTTTGAAGATCAGAAATACCATTTGATTGTCTATGGCCCAAATGGATTCATGAGAGAATACAAAGGGTCGAAAATTGGATCCGGTGTTAAAGTTGGCAGCAGCTATTCTACAGATAAGAATAAAAACTCACTAGGCATTTTAGTGGTCGAGCTTGCGAGTCCTGATAGTAATAAAAAGCAGACCGTTTTGATCAGAGATAACGCATATGGAGCTGCTGATCAAGTTATTAATCTTGATAATTCCATGGGCGGCAAAGCCATCGTTCCTTTGCAGCTTGAAAAAAATTCGAACTGGTATGATTTCTCAGTTATCATTCAGGACGAGCCGGATTTTCTAAGCCGCTATGCCGGCCATGTCGAAACAGGATACCTCAGCGAAAGTGACCCCTACATGGGGCAAATGATCAGTTAAGTATTTGTAATAAGTAAGCTTGAATACTCCTGACACTTTGTCACTCAAATTTTCTATTAAATATACTGGTACGAGGTTTTTAACGAATCTTGAAGTGTTCGGACATGTCCGACGACTAATAGATACAGAATCAAATTATACATAACTTTTAATATAGAACAATGGGAAAAATTATTGGCATAGACTTAGGAACAACGAACTCCTGCGTGGCTGTCATGGAGGGTAATGAGCCAGTTGTAATCGCTAACAGCGAAGGCGCACGAACTACTCCTTCCGTGGTTGCATTCATGGATAATGGTGAACGCAAAATCGGAGCACCGGCCAAACGTCAGGCGATCACTAATCCCAAGCATACTATCAGCTCCATAAAAAGATTTATGGGCAAAAAATATGATGACGTTGCCAGCGAACAAAAAACAGTCGCTTACACCGTAGATAAAGGCCCAAACAATACACCTCGTATACCAATCGGTGACAGGTTATATACTCCACAGGAAGTATCTGCATTTATTTTGCAGAAAATGAGACAAACTGCCGAAGATTATCTTGGTCAGGAAGTAACTGAGGCGGTGATCACCGTTCCAGCGTACTTCAATGATGCAGAACGTCAGGCGACAAAAGAAGCTGGCCAGATTGCTGGTCTTGATGTAAAACGTATTATCAACGAGCCTACTGCCGCAGCTTTGGCTTACGGTCTTGATAAACAGCATCTTGACATGAAAATTGCTGTTTTTGACTTAGGTGGTGGTACCTTCGATGTTTCAATACTTGAATTGGGTGACGGCGTTTTCGAAGTAAAATCTACTGATGGTGATACCCATTTAGGTGGTGACGACTTTGATCAGGTGATCATCAACTGGCTTGCAGACGAATTCCAGAAAGACGAAGCTGTTGACCTGAGAAGAGATCCAATGGCATTGCAACGTCTAAAAGAGGCTGCTGAAAAGGCAAAAGTGGAACTTTCAAGCTCAGCACAAACTGAGATCAACCTACCTTACATTTTCCCGGTTGATGGCATTCCAAAACACCTTGTACGCACATTGACGCGTGCGAAATTTGAGCAGCTTGCGGATACATTGTTCCAAAGAATGATGGAGCCTTGCAAAAAAGCAATGAAAAACGCGGGTTATACAAATAACGATATTAACGAAGTTATTTTAGTTGGTGGATCTACGCGTATTCCTCGTGTACAGGAAGAAGTGGAAAAATTCTTTGGCAGAAAACCTTCCAAAGGCGTTAACCCGGATGAAGCTGTGGCAATCGGCGCTGCAATTCAAGGTGGTGTTTTAACAGGTGAAGTGAAAGACGTTCTTCTTTTAGACGTAATTCCTTTGTCCTTGGGTATTGAAACGTTGGGTGGTGTGTTTACCAAATTAATTGAGTCTAATACAACGATTCCTTCTAAAAAAACAGAGACATTCTCGACTGCCGCGGATAATCAGCCCTCGGTTGAGATCCACGTTTTGCAAGGTGAACGTCCAATGGCAACTCAAAACCGGACACTTGGTAAGTTCCATTTGTCCGATATTCCACCTGCACAACGCGGTACACCACAAATCGAAGTAACTTTTGATGTGGATGCAAATGGTATCCTGCATGTGTCTGCAAAAGACAAAGGGACCAATAAAGAGCAAAAGATCCGCATTGAAGCTTCCAGCGGTTTAACCGATGCTGAAATCACCAGAATGCGTGAAGAAGCAAAAGCGAACGAAGCGGCTGATAAAGCCGAACGCGAAAAAGTTGAAAAGATAAATGGCGCGGATAGCTTGATATTCTCGACTGATAAACAGTTGAAAGAGTTTGGTGACAAACTTTCAGAAAGTAATAAATCTGCCATTGAGAGCGCATTAGCTGAGCTAAAAGCGGCTCATCAGAGTCAGGATTTGTCAGGAATCGATTCAGCAATGGAAAAACTGAATAGTGCATGGCAGGCTGCATCTCAGGAAATGTACGCACAGGGAGGTGAGCCTCAGCCTGGGGGCGCCCAGCCGGGCGGGGCGACTGGTAATCCAGGTGCCGGTGCAGCAGATGCTGGTAATGCTACTGATGAAGTGACGGATGTAAATTTTGAAGAAGTCAAATAAGGTCTTCGTTTTAAAAATCCCTGTCTGAAAAGATGGGGATTTTTTTATGCTTCATTCCATATAACCTCATTGAAAAATATTTAATAAAATAATTCCAGCTAAGTCCCGTTCTGGCATCAAATTTTAACAAAGCAAACTACACAAGTCATCAGTCACCAAACCTGTCGCTCAAATTCAATCTAAATATGGACACAAGGATCGCGTTACCAGAGTTAATGTATTTATCTCCTACCACCCGCGAAAAAGCGGTCACCATTGCGCAGGAGCTTTTGAGATCCCAAAACAATCTATCCCCACGCGAAGCAGTGTCCAAAGCAATCCTTATTGCAAAAAACTGGGCCGTTAAGAATGTTAACAGACGGGTTTGGAAAAAATTGAAGTCGTTTGAAAACGAGATGATATGACCGGTCCTGAGTTGAAATTCAAAGATCAGGTTGTTATTGTAACCGGTTCAAGTTCCGGCATTGGTAAAGCCTGTGCGATCTACTTCGCAAATCAAGGTGCGCATGTAGTAGTTAATTACAGTTCCAATGCGGAAGAGGGTCAGAATACATTGAATGAAATTCTGAACAAGGGCGGAAGCGCAATTCTTGTTCAGGCCGATGTAAGTCGGGAAGATGATGTACTGGCACTTTTCCGGGAAACAATTTCCAAATTCGGCAGACTCGATGTGCTCGTAAGCAACGCAGGCCTGCAAAAAGATTCACCATTTCTCGAGATGTCTTTGCAACAATGGCAGAAAGTTATTGATGTAAATCTGACAGGAATGTTTCTTTGCTGCCGTGCTGCCGCAAGGCAGTTTATTGAACAGGAGAAGAATGCCACTGAGACGTCTCATAGTGAGTTGTCAATTGGTAAAATCGTGATGATGAGTTCCGTACATGACGTGATTCCCTGGGCAGGACACGTCAACTATGCAGCTTCGAAAGGCGGTATCATGATGTTCATGAAATCCATTTCACAGGAACTCGCACCACATAAAATCCGCGTCAACTCAGTGAGCCCTGGCGCGATCAAAACGCCGATTAATAAAGAAGTGTGGTCTGATCCCGAAAAATATAAGGGGTTGATGAACCTGATTCCATACAAGCGTATCGGTACACCGCAGGACGTCGCAAAAGCGGTGGGCTGGCTTGCCTCAGACGAATCCGATTATGTAAACGGTGAAACACTATATATCGATGGAGGAATGACATTATATCCTGAATTTGCCGACAACGGTTGATGAAATAAACTTCATTATCAATTAAGCAGGGCGCCTCAATAACATTGGGACGCCTTTAACTTAGTAAAAAATTAAAAAATAGCTTTGATCCGATCATTGATTATTCTCCTTTCAAAACGTCCGTGGCTTGGCTGGTTTTGGACCTTACTTATTCTTGCTGCCTGCACCTGGCCAGGAAAAGACATTCCCGCCGCGCCCATCGTAGGATTTGATAAATTTGTCCATACCGGACTCTTCACAATTTGGATAATACTTTGGCTGCTGATTTATCCTCAAAAGACCGCGCTGCTCGTGACGCTGGGCATGGCGTATGGTTTAGGGTTGGAATTTTACCAGCAGCTTCTGCCATTTGACCGCACTTTTGATTGGTGGGATGCGGTGGCAGACGCTGCTGGTGTGATACTTGGCTTTTTGTTTACAACTTTCGTACTTAACCGTTATCGCCAACGCTTATACTGATTGATCAGGCCATTCGTAGAGCTGTCGTGATTATTTACAGGCCAGTCATTCTGCAATTCCGGATAGATTTTGTTCGCTAATTGCTTACCAAGCTCCACACCCCACTGATCGAAACTGTAAATGTTCCAGATCACGCCCTGCACGAAAATCTTGTGTTCGTACATGGCGATCAGGCTCCCCAGAACTTTGGGAGTTATTTTTTTTACCAGAATAGAGTTGGTAGGCCTGTTTCCTGAAAATATTTTAAAAGGCGCAATGGCGTCAATCTCTTCCGGCTTTTTCCCGGATGTCTTTAATTCCGCACGTACATCCTCGTCACTTTTACCATTCATTAAGGCTTCCGTTTGCGCGAAGAAGTTGGATAAAAGCATTTTATGATGATCTCCAATGGGGTTGTGGCTAATAGCAGGCGCAATGAAATCACAGGGAATCAGTTTTGTTCCCTGGTGAATGAGCTGATAAAAAGCATGCTGTCCGTTGGTGCCCGGTTCGCCCCAAATGACTGGGCCTGTCTGATAATTCACAGGCTTACCATTACGTCCCATGCTTTTTCCGTTGCTTTCCATATCTCCCTGCTGAAAATAAGCTGCAAAACGGTGCATATATTGATCGTATGGCAGGATAGCCTGCGTTTGTGCATCAAAAAAATCATTGTACCAAACGCCCAGCAATCCTAGTATCACAGGAATGTTGCGGTCCAGCTTGGTAGTCCTGAAATGCTTATCCATCTCGTGCGCTCCCGAGAGCAGCTGCTCGAAATTTTGAAACCCAATGGAACAAGCGATTGACAATCCGATTGCCGACCATAGCGAGTACCTGCCTCCTACCCAATCCCAGAAACCAAACATATTATCCGGATCGATCCCGAATTTTTCCACCTCTGGCTGATTCGTCGAAATTGCCACGAAGTGCTTTTTCACAAACTTCTGATCTACTGCCTTTTCTAGAAACCAGCTTCGCGCACTGTGTGCATTAGCCATGGTTTCCTGGGTTGTAAATGTTTTGGAAGCGATCATGAACAATGTCGTTTCCGGATTCAGCAATTTGACAGTCTCCGCAATGTGCGTACCATCAACATTAGAAACAAAATGGACACTTAATCCATCCTTACCGTAGGCTTTTAAGGCTTCGGTAACCATTACAGGGCCCAAATCACTGCCGCCGATCCCGATATTAACGATATCCGTAATTTCCTTTCCAGAATATCCTTTCCAGGATCCTGACCTTACTTTTCCCGAAAACTCCTTCATTTTAGCCAATACCTCATTTACATCAGGCATCACATCCTTTCCATCCACCAATACCGGCTCATTGGAACGGTTACGAAGGGCAGTGTGCAACACAGCGCGTGCTTCTGTGGCATTAATCTTTTCCCCCTTAAACATTTGTTCGATTGCACCGGACAACCCAGCTTCTTCGGCCAGTTGAATCAGGTAAGAGCGGGTACGGGAAGTGATCCGGTTTTTGGAATAATCAACTAATATGTCACCAAAACGAATGGAGAATTTTTTGGAGCGTTCCGGGTCTTCTTCAAAAAGCGCTTTGATATGCTTTTGAGATAGCGTTTTATAATGGGATTTCAGCTTTTTATAGGAAGGTAATTGATCAAAAGGCACGTTCGGTAGCATTTCTTGTTGTGTTATGGTAAAAAAATCAACCTGGAACTCGCAAAAATATGACTTTACAGCACTTAAACGACTTTTCCGTCTTTATCCTGCGTCACATACTACCATATAAAGACGAAGAGTCGCCAATTTACCACCCAACTATTCAAATCTTCAGTTTAATCCCGATCCTATTTATAAAACCGGTAACAATGATTACGAGAAATGAAAAACACATGGACTTCACTAATCCTATTACGCCAGTCCGAAAATACATTGGCAAGCTAATGCCCAGCAATGTAATGACCGCATACCACACATATGGGACAAGGTAACAGGTAAGGGTAGAAGTTCCAGCAGGCTTTAACACATTCGCCCAGCTTTTGATTTTTTGTAAATCGACCAGCCAAAAGAGGAATGCAAAGGCAAAAAAGCTGATTCCACTGCAAATGCCAACCCAGGCCGGCGTAGCTCTGATTTTGGAAATACCCCAAAAAGGACGTGTCCCTAAACCATAGAAAAAGCAGATAAGGCCCAAAACAGCTAAAATCAAGAGGTAACCATAGCCTACAGCATTCTTCCTGCTATATAATCTGTAGATAACCGATGCGGTGACGCCGCCCATTGTAAACGCGGGCATAGAACCGCTTCCAACAATCCAGACGTATTTTCTGATGGGATCAAGAAAGGATAGCATGTTCGCAAAATCTGCCAGGTTAAATAAAATCAGGAACAACCAGCCCGCAATGATTCCGACAAGATTGTCGCCGGCAAAAAGATAAATGATAGCACAGATCAGATACGACCAGCCAATGAGCCCCAGGATACCATACCAGTGCGTCCCCATTCCGGAGGGGTTTTCAGGATCTCCACCTTTATAAATGACAGCGAGCCCGGCCAGAATAATATAACCCACAATTTTCAGACTGGTGTATTTCAAATCACTGCTTTTGGGGTAGACATTCCAAATCAGAAAAAAGGCAAAAACCATGAGAAGTGACCAGACGTGTTTGCTGATAACCATTCCGGGATTCAGCGCACTTTCGAGATTGACCAAAAAGATACCCATCAACAGCAGCGCAAATGTGCGTTCCGCAATGTGAAAGAGAATGATCCCATTCCCATCCCCTTTTGTTTGCCGGTGAGCAATCGCAAATGGGATAGATAGACCTACAATAAATAGAAATCCAGGAAAAACCACGTCCGAGACACCCATTGCATCGTCCTTGCCTTTGCTGTGTTCCAGCCACCAGGGAACGCCTTCCAGCGTCCAGAGATCATTTACAAAAATCATCATGAACATGGTCACCGCCCTGAAAATGTCGATCGCGTCCAGACGAAGTGAAGGAGATGTTTTGTCCATTTTTTATGAAAAGGGTTATAAATCCGAATATAATCTATTGTCCATAACATTACAATTCCAGGCAAGAGAACGCCTCAGTGCTAACTTTGGCTGTTTTACATCCCAATTTTTCTGTTTTGCATTCTATATCTCCTATTGACTTTCAGTCCAACCTATTTTTAATTGAAAAATGCTGCTTAACGTTATTTAATTTATCCTCTTGCCAGTTGAGACCGGACACGCTTCTTTTCGAGATTGCCTGGGAAGTCTGTAACCAGATTGGTGGGATATTCACGTACGTAAAGTCGAGAATACCAACCATGCTGGATAATTATGGTGAAGATTATATGTTAATCGGACCATATATTCCGGAAAAAGCAAAACTTGATTTCAGGGCTATTCGTGATCCCGAGGATTCGCCGCTGGCCGATGCTATACAACATGTCCGGAACCTGGGCCATGAAGTACATTATGGCTACTGGCTATTGGAAGAAGCAAGGCCCAAAGTGCTGCTGATCAAGCCGACTTTACATAAGCATCAAAGCGATGAAGTGAAAACCAGGTTGTGGAACCGGCATCAAATCTCTTCCATTGATGCGGACCCGATGGTTGATCAGGTAATTGCATTTGGAGAAATAATAAGGATCTTTCTAACCGAACTGGTAAGTCGAATCGACATTAACCAGGACGTGCTGGCACATTACCACGAATGGATGTCCGCAACAAGCCTGATTGAATTGGTTGCTGACAAGGTTAGGCTTGCGACGGTCTTTACCACCCACGGTACTATGTTAGGAAGATATCTGGCTCCCAATGAAAGGCAGTTTTATCTAAACCTACCGACCTATAACTGGGCTGAAAAGGCAAAGGAATATGGTATTGAAGGAAAGGTGATGATCGAGAGAATTGCAGCAAAGTCAGCACATGTATTTGTAACAAGCAGCTCGCTGATTGCGAGGGAATGTGAAGTGTTTTTAGACAGATCGCCTGACAGCATTATTCGTAGTGGAATTAGCAGAAAGCCGGGCTTTGGCCACGAAGTTTTTGAAAAACACCTGGAAAAGCGTTCCAAAATTGACGCCTTCGTAAAGGCGCTGATCTCCCCGAGTTATCATGTCAAAATAGATAAGACGCTCTACTTTTTCACGTCCGGGCGTTATGAATATCGCAACAAAGGTTTTGATATTACCCTTGAAGCAATTGCCAGGCTTAATTATGAGCTGACGAGGGTAAAATCAGACGTGACCGTTGTTTTTTTTATTATTTCAAAACAACCGTTCACTCATATTCGTCCAGAGGTATTGGAAGCGAAACAGCGATACCAGGATCTTCAAAAAATTTGCAAAAGGATCAGTGCCAAACTGGGCCCGCGTATATACACCAATGTTACCGGCGAAAAAAGCCTTCGCCTACCTGATCTGAATGAGTTGGTCGACGACGAACTGAAACTTACCTGGCGTCAGGCAATCGCGCTTTTCAAAAGGGAAGGGCTTCCGCCGGTGACGACGCATCAACTGCGTCAGGAGGATGAGATAACCAATTTCTTAATGCAGGCTGGTTTGAATAACAATGAAAATGACCGCGTGAAAGTCATTTACCATCCCGATTTCATCGACCGCGCCACATCATTATTTTCCATGGACTACCTGGAATTTGTAAGAGGCTGCCACCTTGGGGTCTTTCCGTCCTCATATGAACCCTGGGGATACGCACCTATGGAAACCGTAATGCATGGCACACCAGTCATTACAAGCGATTTATCCGGATTCGGCCAATACATCAGAAGTGCCTTGGACCCGGAAGATAGCGACGAAGTCAAAGTTCTGAATCGTCGCTATCGGTCCGATGAAGAAACCATTCATCAGCTCACTGAGATATTGCGCAGCTTCGTAGAAGCGTTTGACAATCAGCAATATATACCCAGGTCAAGCCTGTCCAAACATTTGATGGATTCGCTCTGCTGGACCGAGCTGCAGCGGTATTATAAAGAAATTTACCGGCTCGCCATGATTCGTTATCAGCCTGTGGCTGATTTGTATTAGGCTGGTTTTAACTCCCCAAATACCGCAGCGACAGCATCGTTATATCATCAAACTGATTGGCGGCGCCGATGAATTCGATCAGGCTAGCCAGCGTCGCTTCATTCATTTCCTTTGCGGTTTCCTTGGTTGAGCCGTCGCCTGTGGTGAAGAAATCCTGTAAGTAATGCAGGCCATATCTTGCACCGGCCAGGTTGTTTGCATCAGTCACGCCATCTGTATATAATACAAATTTGTCGCCTGGGTTCAACGTAACGGAATGTGATTCGAATTCGAAGGCGCTATCGAAACAAAGTGCCATTCCGCCTTGCTTTTTTATCAGCTCAGTCTGCCCGTCGGCGCGGATAATAATAGGCGGTTCGTGACCTGCGTCTACATACTCAATGACTCCCGTCTTCACATTCATAATGCATACAAAGGCAGTTATGAACATAAATGATGAATTGTCTTCACTCAGGAATTGATTCACAATTTTTACTTTCTCGCAAATATTATCGCTATTTCGATTCGAAAATTGACTTTTGAAGATCGCCTTACCAATTGCCATGAACAGCGCAGCTGGAATCCCCTTATCCGAGACGTCGCCGATCATGAAAAACAAATGCTCGGAATCCATCATAAAATAATCATACAAATCACCACCTACCACTTTCGCAGGATGAATGAATGCATGGAGATCAACCCCGGCTTTTCCAATATTCGCCGGTACTGTTTTTGGCAGCATAGAACTCTGGATTTCCTTCGCCACACTCAGATCATTCTGGATGGCAATCAGCTGCTCCCGGCCTCTTTCCAGGCTCGACAACATTTCGATGTGATCTACCGTCTTCGATATGGTAATCTCAAGATCTTCAAAATTTACCGGCTTGGTGATAAAGTCAAAAGCACCCCGGTTCATGGCGGTACGAATGTTGTCCATATCCCCATAAGCCGATACCATGATTGATTTCAGCAATGGATTTTGCTTTTCATTGATTTTGGAAAGAAAAGTCAACCCATCCATGCCGGGCATGTTGATATCCGAAAGGATCAGAGTAATATCTTCCGTTTCCTCCAATTTTTGCAACGCCTCTATCCCATTGTTCGCAAACACAAACTCGTACTTTTTATCCCTGATCTGTTTTCTGAACAATTGGAGAATCAGCATCTCCATATCCTGTTCATCATCCACACTTAATATCCTGATAGCCATTATCTCAAATAATTTGATTGATTTTATGATTTCTTTTTTTTCCTAAGCAGGAATCTGTATCCTAAACTCAGTTCTTACACCCAGCTCCGACGTTACGCCGATTTTACCTTTATGCGTGTCGACAATGCTGGAATAGGTAAGTGATAACCCCAACCCAGTGCCTTTACCCTGCGGCTTAGTGGTAAAAAATGGCTGGAAAAGTTTGGAAACAACTTCTTCAGGAATGCCGATGCCGTTATCCCAGACCCTGATGTCAATTTCATCATTTAATCTGCTTGTAGAAATGCCAATCACGGGATCGTATTTATCCAAACCCTGCTTTCGCTTCTCATTCACCGCATAGCAGGCGTTGTTGACCAGGTTCACGATCACCCGTCCAAATTCTCCCTGGGCGATTTGTACCTTGCCCACATTTGGATCAAGGTTATACTGGAGCGTAACATTAAACTCTTTGTCTTCCCCCCTCACACTTTGATAAGCCAGCTTGCTATATTCTTCCAGAAGCTGGTTCAGATCGGTAGGTTCCATGACTGCGCCGTCCGACCGTGTTTGCGCCAGCATGCCCTGTATGATCCGTTCGATGCGCTTACCATTTTCATTGATTTTCAGTAAGTTCTGAGATAGCGTGTTCAGCAGATCTTTTTCATCCGCCAGATCATCTTCCTTCAGATCAACCAATTGCTTCCCGGCGATCTCCCTAATTTCTTCCACGAGGCCCTGCGAAAGCCTTGAAAAATTGTTCACAAAACTGACGGGGTTTTTAATTTCATGCAGGATACCAGCACTCAACTGACCAATTTCGGCCAGTTTGTTCAGCTCAATGATTTTTTGCTGATACACTTCAATGTCTTTGTCGGTTGTTTCCGGTCCCATGTGCATGGTCATTTAAATGGTAAAGGTTTGGCGGCTATTTGACGACCGGAAGTATAATATCAACCTCGGTAAATTCCCCTTCCTTGGAATTGACCAACATTCTTCCTTTATGAAATTCAATGATATCCTTGCTCATATACAACCCGAGCCCCGTACCCTTTGAGGTGGGTTTAGTTGTAAAAAATGGGTTAAATAACTGCTCTGTTTCTTTCAGTGCAATGCCTTTTCCGTTATCCTTTATACGGATGCAAATGTTTCCGTCGAGCGGTTTCGTGGATACAATGACCTCAGGTTCAAATGCTTTGTCCAATTTTGCCTTCTCGGCCAAGGCGTAACATGCGTTGCTGATTACATTTGTAAGTACCTGCGTGAATTCATACGGCAGTAAACTCACTTTCACAGGATTCGTATCCAATGCAAAGCTTAGTTTCACTTTTGCATCTTTGTATTCATTCAGAACTTCCTGGATTGCCGACTTCGATTTGGATTCCAGGAATGGATTCAGATCAGTTACAAAAAACTCCGTTGATTTGCCCTTTAACAGCTTTTGCATGTCCTTGACAATCCGCGTCGTGCTGTTTCCATGTTCATATATTTTTTCAAGATTCTTATGAAGCATATCAAAGCCACTGTCCAGATCGTCCTTTTCATCCTCCGAAAGCCCATCCTGATGCTTGTCCGTCACTTCAGTTATCTCTTTCAACAACTTTCCGGACGATTGGGAGAAATTGTTAATGTAGTTCAATGGGTTCAGGATCCGGTCTACAATTCCTTTGGTAAGGCTGCCGACCGAGGCTAGCCTCTCCTGTCTGATGAGTTCCTCCTGGGTAGATTTTAGATTAGAAAGTGTGTTTTCAAGATCTTCCAGAATGTTGGTTTTAATGTAAGCTCCAATCAAATGTTCTTTCAAATTTTTAACCATCGTGAAATCCCGGTCCCTGAAAGCATTTTCCCTATCCATATTTTCCAGGGTAATGTAGCTTTTTACGTCTCCCTCCACCCGGATCAGAATGGTGATCAGCGATCTTGGCGTAAATACTTCATCAATCGAATCATTCACATTTTGCGCACGGAAATTATTTTTTAAGAAAATATCTTCATAAACCTCCTCACCCCTGTCCGCATATCGTTGCCGGGCCTGCTTTGCGGTCAGCCTCACATCCTCCACATTTGCATTTTTAACAGCACCCGCTAACGCGATAAACTGGTAATTATCAGTCGATTTATTGTATATAAGGGCAGACGCACCATCTACGTTCTGAAATTCACAAAGGCGGTCGAGAACGAGCTGAAACAACTTTTGAGTGTTAACTTCCCCATTGATAGCCTTTACAAACTCATCAATCCTTTCCAGCTGGTCATTTGTAGCCGACAGTTCTTCCGACTGATGTTCCAGCTCTTCTTTTTGGTTGACAACCTCTTCGGTACGTTCCAGGATCATAGTTTCTAGCTGCCGTTTTTCGCGAATGATCCTACGCAGGCGCCAGCGTACCAAAAAGTAAATGATGACGGCAAAAGTCAGGACATACAGCGCGATCATGAACCAGTGCCTGTACCAGGGGGTCAGGATCGTAAGCGGGAAAACGGCTTCCTGTAACACATTTTTGTAAACATCGCGCGCCCGCACTTTGAAAACATATTTACCCGATGGAAGCCCGTTATATTCTTTCCTCGACAATGGGCCCCAATCGGACCAGCCGCTATCGTAATTTTCAAGCAGATACTGGTATTCGGTCACCTGATTGCTGTGGAAACTGGGCAATGCAAATTCAAAAATCACATTGTTTTGCTTGTAAGGAAGCGTAACCGCATCCGTAATGACACTATCCGGATTAAATGGAATCATGCCTTTTTGCGTCGCTATGCTTCGGAGGAGCACCGGATATTTATACACATATTGCTGAGGTATCTGCATATCAAGCCGGTAAAGCCCCTGATCACCACCCAGCCAGGTACTCCCATTTTCGTCCGGATAAATTACTCCGAATGGTATTTCGGCAATAGGTAGCAAAGGCGTTTCAATAACATCAAAACCGGTTGTGGCCCTTTTTCGGAAGAATGTTGCTGATTTTTTATCTCCCCGCGTCGTCCATATATTTCCTTTATTATCTTCCCTTATCCTATCAAACCAAGCTTTTTCGCCGTGCAGCCAATCCGCCCTTAAAAATCTGTCTGTCTGTGGTTGGTATTCAAAAAGGCCATCCTTATTGGAAGCGATCAGCTTTTTATCATAAAATGCCAGCTTATTATATAGCGGGCTAAGTATTCCCTGAGCCTCCGAAAATCGCTTAACAGCTCCGGTCGACGGATCTAGTTTCAGGATTCCATCGGATAGTGTTTCCAGCCATAATGTCCCGGCAGGAAATTCGGTAGCACCTACAATTTGTTCATTGACATTTTTAAACCTGCCGGGAATCCAGCTGTTTCCACTTTTTCTAAACACTGCCAGTCCGTCCTCGAGGCCAACATACAATTCCGTCCCAGATTGCGAAGCTGTAACGCTCAGAGAAAAATCATTAGTAACATTTGTCAATGCACCGTTATTCGTCCACTCAAACAAACCCTTATTGGAAGATATATAGAGCCTGCCGCCCGCCTCATCAAAGCCAAGACAACTGCCGGGAAAGTTTCGGACCCGAATCACCCGGTTGTTTTCAATGTAATATAAGCCATACAGTGTCCCGACCATGAGCCTGCCCTGAAAACGCATGATGGAAGTTACAGCCCCTTTCAGGCCGCCAGCTGCATCGAAAACGGAGATCGGCGACGATAGATCGAACCTGGCGATACCGTCGTTCAATGCAAGCCATAGATTATGGTCGCGGTCATTGAACATTGCGCTAACCTGACTGTCACCAATGCTGCTATCGGGATCAACTGGATAATAAATATCACCTGAATCGGTCATAATCAGTATCCCACCGAATGCCGTACTTATTGCCACACGCCCGTCCTCCATCCGGACAGCAGCAGTAACCTTATCGCGGATCAGTGTCGGATTGGCATTGCCGGAAACCGCCTCAATACGATTGTTGCGTAAACGAAAAGCGCCTTGACTGGTCGTCAGCAGCAATGCTGAGTTACCGTTGAGCGGGACCACAGCTGCCAGGTCGAGCAGGACTGGTACATCCGCATTTTGTTCAATTTTCGACACCTGGCCGTTGTCCATTGCGAGCATGCCTTTGTTTCTCGCGTAAACAATGATGCGGTTTTTATATGGAAAGGCTGATTGGATCCGAAGATCGTGACGGCTGATTTTAACACTCCTACCATTCCAGAAGAAATTAGTCCGATCGGTAACAAACCAGGCACCTCCCGCAACCGGAACAATCCGAATTACCTGGGTAGGTTTTTCTTTCAGCCCCGACGAAAGGCTAACAAACCTGTGTACGCCAAGTGAATCGTATTTGAGGTAGCCAAATTCACCATTGGCTCCCACCAGCACCCTATTCTTTGAATCCGTCACCAAAGCCGAAACACGCGTGACATTCTCGGTTTGAATGGTATTCCAGGAAACACCATCATATTCAAGTACCCCTGCAAAATTGGCAAAATACATTACACCAGATTTGTCCTGCGTAATCGCAAAATTCTGGTCATGCGCATGATATTCCGATGATTGGAACATGCTCGCCATAGGCCGCCCCACTTCTGGTTCAGCGGCGATGACATCGCTACGCCGCAAGCGCTGCGCCCAACCGGGACTTAACCCTGCCAGCATGCTAAGCAAAAGTAAAAAACTACCGAACCTCCGCACTTTCAGTCCCATTTTGGGTAATATTAAGATCTCTTAAAAGATAATTTTCAATGATATAGAACTCCGTGTTTTCCAACACATTAGGAATCATCGCCGCTCCCGTTTCCTTTAATTCTTCAATCGTCCTGAGTTCCCCCGCACCGATTACTCCCGCTTTTGAGAAAAACAATTTTCCATAAGTAATCAGGATAGACAGGTCGGGCGCATTCGTGTGCTTGCGCAGGTCAATAACCTCACCCTCCTCATCCTGAAAATAGGCCGAATTGAGCTGGATCTTTTGGAGTTCGCCGTTGAGCAGTTGACTCAATGCTGTGGTTTCCCGTAACCTCCGCAGCTTACAAATCAACAGGTCTTCCTCAGTAGCAAGCCATTCGAGCGGTTTCATGATCTGAAGATGGAATTGGTCCCCATTTCGTGACATAACTTCAAACAATGCGCGGAATCTTGCAGGATTTACGATCCTCAAAATGTAAAAGGCCGTTTGCGAAATAACCTTGGAGCGCGAAACAGCATTGGACACCAGCACAGCTGTCACATTTTCAGACGGAAAGTGCCTCAATTCTCTGATCGCCACGGCCTTAGTCCATCTGGAAATTCGGGTATAGTCCTTGTTAATAATGTCTGTCAGCCTTTCTTCAACAGAAAGCTCGGTCTGCGCGAAGATTTCGCTATAACGATTGCGCATTTCATCGAGCGAATCGCTGTCGAGATAGGGCAGTATTTTGTTTTTTACGTTTTCCGGCAGCAAAAGATCTGCTATTTCGGTAAGATAATCCCTTGCATCAGTCGCCTGATCACCTTTAAGCAATCGAACCACTCTGAACCTTGAGCCATACACCACCTCGAGAACCGCAAAGGCTTTGAGAATGATCCTTTCCTTTTCCCGTTCCAGGTTCAGGATCAATTGCGTTTCTGGCCCATAATCATCTGTAACGTCGTACTGCACAGCCAGTAGCCATGCAAATGTTCTCAAATGTTCGTCCAGCTCATTCAGCAAATAAATCCGTTCGGTACTGTTACAGCAATAGCTTAAATTTTTTAATGCCGCCACCACTTTATCCTTTACAAAACGGTTCGGATGTTCGAGGTTGCGTCTCAGGAACCGCACGGCCTCTTCACCTCCAATATTTTGAACAATTTTGAGCAAATGAAGCTGACGGTACCGGTTTTCACTATTGCTAATAAATGATTTCTCAATGTATTTCAATAAAGGAATTCCGGATTTTGACAAAGCCTCAAAAGTGATTGAATAATAACGGTCTGCGTCCAATTGCTCCATCAGATATGGCCAGAGCTCAGGCCTTCTCAGCTCTCCTGCTGTGTAGATTGCAGCGCTCCGAACTTCAATACTCGAATCCTGTAATAGTGGGATGAGGTATTTATAGGAAGAAAAACGATTGGAGGCACCCAGTCCAATTGTCGCTTCGATCCGTTCCGCTTCATTTTGAGAAAAGATCTGGTTTACCAGTTCGTCAAATGTCTTTTCACCGGGTTGGTAATGAGGTGCATAAAGGTCCGTTTTCGAAGGTTTGGCCGGGAACCGGAAAACTTTTTCCCTTACCATCTTTTTATACGAGTTCTGGCCCATAAAGGCTACAAGTGCCCAGCCGACTGCTACGATCAGAAATAGGATTGATAGCGGAAGCGCTTCCAGATGGGCCAGATTTACGAGTACAAAAAGGAGTAACCCGGCTGTCAACCCGCCCATGGCCTTGGCGCGCCCCTCAATTCTTCCCTGTATATTCAAGCGAAACCTGGCCTGGATTGGCTGATAAAGAACCTGATACGCTGGTTCACTAATGGCCTTGCGGATCGCGCTCATGAAAAACCTTGACAGCGCGACACAAGCAAAGAAGATAGCCGCAGTATCATATCCTAAACCATAAATAACCGAGACCGCAAAGCTGAAAACCAGGCTGATTGGAAGCGCCAAAAGTCCTATTCGCAGCCCGTACTTGCTGATCAGCTTATTGTACAGGAATGTTTTGATGAAAAATTCAAGAATGGCGCAGATACCAAAAAATACACCCAGAAAACTTGCCAGCGATTCCTTGTTGGGGAATATATTTCTTGACTCTGTGAAAAAAATATATTCCACATAAAACAATGCAAAAACCGGTAAAAGCGCCAATAAAAAGATATTCCGGTAGTAAGTTCGGTTCACAGCATTCTCTGGTGCCTGTTCCGAAGAGGTACGGCCCGCTTCATTCACCGAATGTTCCGCAGTAACATATTTTTTGTGGATTTGCCTGAGTAGAAACGCGCAGACAATCAAAAAGGCCACGGCAATGATCAGCAGGAAATCGATCGGGAATATTTTAAGTAAAGCAGGAACGGCCAGGTACATGATCACCGAAGAAAACACATCGCCCGTGTTGATCAGGGAGGATAATCTCTTGGATTGCTGGAAGTTGAACAACTTCACCACCACCGCCCAGAATGTTACCCCATTGACCAGGACGAAAACGCGGTTCCATATAAAGAGGACAAAGAAAACCCACCGACTGCCTGTAAAATGATAAGTGAGCAAAAAAGCAGCAATGGAGACGATCAGGAAAATGAGCATATTTTCTGCCAGCTTGTCGAATGGCAGTTTCTTTTGCAGCCGCGTGACGCCAATGCCAACCAAATAGATGAAAATTCCACCCACGACATACACCTGTGGCACAATAAGCCTATCGAAACTGACCAGGAATGACGACGCGACAACGGTATAGAACAATGCGGTGGCACCACCCATAAAAAACGAGTAGGACATCAGCAAAGCAACGAGTCCTTCCTCGTCCTTTCTGATGTTGAGCATCCGCGATATGTTTCTAAACTTTCTCAATCTTGTTTTCCCAGTTCTTTAATCATAAAATAAATCTGACGCTCCGGCATCTGAAACAACGGCCTGATCTTGCCGAGATAAATAAAACCGAGATCTTCTAATGGTTTGATCCTGGATTCCACAGGTTGTGCGATGATCATTTTAATACCCTGTTCTGCTGCGAAATTGATCCTTGCCTCATCCAGTAATGCTGAAAATCCATTTCCACGATATTGCGGCGCCACCACAAGTCTGTTCAATGACGCATATGGGCCTTTGCAAAATCCGTCCAGCAGCGATGCGTCAAACAGATCGGCATGGGGAACGGAGCTGTATTCCTTGTGGAAACTCAGTCTCGCGGCTGCGACTATTTCTTTGTTATGAATGATTACCCAATGGTGCGCGCGCAGGTCATCCTCGTCCAGCCAGGCTTTATGGGAAAAAAAATCCGGGCTGATTCCCTGCTCTTCTTTCCAGGCTAATACCCGAAGCGCCCCCATTTCGTCCAGCCGTTCGGGATAGTCCAGCTTCACCAGCAGAAATTCTGCATCCCTGATTTCAAACCTTGTTTCCATGAAGCGAGGAGTATTTAATTTCACTGTATTCATATTCAATGTCATCCTTATTTCCGGTTTGTATCGATGAGCAATCCTATGGAAAAAACCCTTCTCTCCTGCGGATATCTTGAAGCGGAAGTGACTCCCTCCGCCGCACGGATCCCGGGAACAAAATACTCTTTATTCAGAATGTTGGACACCTGGAATTGCAGGCTCACCAAATTCAATAGGTTATGATAAGTTATCGCAGAGTTCAGCAGGTAAATGGAAGCAAAATGGGTGATGGGATTGCTGCTGCCGGATGTTCCAACACCCGATTTCCGGTCGCTGATATAGTTATTGGTAATGCTGACACTAAGATTTTTAACAGGCTCATACACGGCGCCCAGGTTGGCCGACCATGGTGCAATGTCACTGACCGGCACTTTCTGTCCTTCCACCTTGCTCAGATCCCTTGGGTTACTATAAGTGAAATTTCCCCAAATATTTAGGTTTTTAATGTCGTAGCGCGCCTCCGACTGCAATCCGATGATCCGCTGCTTGCCCAAAGCCTGAAACTGGTTAGTAGGCACTCCGGCTGGGGTTACCGCGGAGGCCAAACCAACTGCATTGCTATAATTGGCGATATAGCCCGCGACATTCAGCGACAATGCTTTGCTAAACCTCACCGAAATGCTGCCTTCCAGGTTCTTTACGCGTTCGGGCTGCAATGTTGGATTGTTAAGAAGCCTTTCGCGGTTTGTTGCATATTTTTGGAGATAGGAAGCGTCCTTAAAAGCTTCGGTATAAATCCCTTTGAATACAAATTTCTGGATGGAATAAATCAGGCTAAGTCTTGGATTGAATACAAAACCATATCCTCCATTCGACCGTATCTGGTTGTGATCCAGCCTTGAAGCCAGTACCATTTTCAATCTCTCGGTCCAGTTGTAAGTCCCCTGACTGAAAATACCAATGTCGAAAACCCTGAAATTGTCCCCACCCGCCAAAGTTGAATCAGGACGTCCGAACTCATCGGCTCCCTGGACTGAAGAGGTGATATAATTGGCCTGGATGATACTGTTACGGATTTCCAGACCGCTGTTAATGTCCAATTTTGGTAAAGGCGTCCATAAAACCCGGAATTCGTTACGAAGTTGGTTCGAAACACGATACCAGTAAGGCACGGAAAGCGTCGGTTTGCGTTGATTGAGCAAATCGATCACGCCATAACTTCCATTGAAATATGCCCTGTATGTTGGCAGATTGGTTGCTCCATTCAGTTCATGCAAACGGTAGGATGTAAGGTTCAAAATCTGGACTTTTTCCGAAATGAATTTATTGTAGGTCAATGAAAAAGCCTTATTGTTAGCAACCCACCGTGAAAGCTCCGGCGTGACGATCCGCGATCTGTTGGTATACCATGGTGTGGCGCCCTCATCTGTTTTCCAGCTCATCAGCGAGATCATAAAGTCTTTGAATTCGACTTTTGCGCGGATGAAAAAATTTCTTGAATCATCATTATACCCCACCTGATCACCATTGACATTGGCCTGAAAAAGGTTTGCATTGTCCAGTTCTGCCGCTCTTGCTTTACCTGCATCGGTCAGGCTCAGTTTATTAGCTGCCCCATTCGCGTCATAGCCGATCTGATAGAGATCACTGTTTGGAAAAAGGGTCGTGAGCTTGTTGTTGGTAATGTAAGTTTGCGCCGCAGCGCCGTTGATATTTTGCTGGGTCGGATAATTTGCAATCGTCCGCGGGTCGTAGTTCCATTCCGGGTAATGGCTGTTATTCATTTCATTGGAAGAAAAATAACGGGAAGTGATAGATACTGCAATGTCTTTGGTACGGGCCGTAATCACCCCGTCGATCAGCTTGGTATTCAGGGACCCGTAACGCAGCTGGCCTGTTCCGGAAAAATCGACCTTCTTTCCTTCCGGCATTTCTCTTTCAAGAAACCTTTTGGTAATGAGGTTAATAACACCCATAAATGCATTGGCGCCATACATGGTCGAGGCTGGCCCGTAGATTACTTCCACCCTTTCAATGTCCGACAATGCATACTGTCGCGAAATCGGAATATTGTCGGAGTTGAGGTCGTTTTCTTCCACCCCGTCCACAAGTAGGATCGTCCGGTCATTGGAAGTGGAGCGGTAGCCGCGTTGATAAAAGGTTACATAGGAGGGCCCGTTCCCGCGGATCACATCAAATCCGGGAATATCATTCAGCATTTGGGTCAAATCCTTATAACCTCTTTTCACAATATCAGAATGGCTCAAAACCGTCACGGTAGCGGGAACTTGCAACAGGTTTTCGGCCTTTTTGGAAACTGAGGTGATCTGAACGATCCGGTCCATCAGGTCTTTTTGCTGGGCTACCAAGTCTTTAAATTGAGCCAATGCCGAAAATTCAGGTTCGTAGTTCTGGTTTGCTACCAACAAGCTTCTGACCGCCGCAGCTGCCTGGGGAAGTGAATCCATGGCCAGGTAGGTCAAAGCAATAATCTTATAGCCTTGAACCTGTGCTGTGGGTGAAAATTTGGTTTTCAGGCATGGATGTAATATTTGAAATACCTCATCGAAATTACCAGTACGGTACTTTCTGTCTGCTTCCGGCACGATCACTGAGGCATCGCAATCGTCCTGCGCGAAAGCCTGCTGGCCAGTTATGGCAAGCATTGTTATCAAAATAATGAGTACAGATTTTTTCATATGCTTATCTAATATTTCGGGACAATTTTTCATAGGGAATATCCTTTCCAATGTATTGGTCCCACTCCTCTTCCGTAAGTTCTCGTTTTGCTTTTTTGGAAACCTCAGAAAAAAGTTCCGAAGAGTTAATATCCCAGATCCTCACCGTTTTGTCCGCTCCGGTTGCAAGCAATTTATTCCCGTCGTGTGTAAACCTGATGTCCATAACCCAGTAATCAAAATCGCTGAGGACTACCGGCTGTTGTTTTGAAATATCTTCCCGCGTGCTCCAAACCCTGATCTTCCAGTCATAGCAGGCTGTTGCGATCCGGCTACCATCCGGCGTAAATGCAATTTTGGTTATGCCCGAAGTATGCGTTCCCTGGGTGCCGTTCAGGGAATTCATAACCGGCTGATCATTCACCATTCGAACGGAATAGAGCATTCCCGAACTGGTTCCGAAATACAGATGCTTCTCGTCCGGTGTCATAGCAAGGGACGATAATCTGCCTCTAAGGTTATTAAAGTTAAATTCCGTCGGTTTCGCCTCAGGTTTTTCAAGGTCGACCCGCACTATCTTTCCCGTACCCGTCCCCAAAAACATATAATGACTTTCCGGCATCATTTCGACACATGCTATCTCGGCCCCCAGGTTGATGTTTTTGATCACTTCCAGCTTTTTGTCGCTGATATCCCAAATCCTGAACTGACCCGTGGAACTGACCGAAACAAGCCTAGGCTTTTTATCGATGAGCCGAACGGCCATTGAAAAGACAATCCCATCGTGCCCTACCAAGGTCTTCGTCGGCAAGCTGCCAGGTGCAAAGTTGTCCCACCGCACAATCTGCCCATTGGAAGAGCCTGTAAACACAGCCTTTCCGTCCGGCATAAACGCCATTGAACGGATACTTTTGAACGTCTGCTTCGGATTACGAAAAACAATGGGTTTGGTCGTGGGGGTACGGTAGTTCCATAAACTTATGATTCCATCATCGCCGGCAGTGGCAAACAGCGAATTCCCAGCCTGTGATTCGGCTACCACTCGTACTATATCATTATGTGCAATCAGCGTCGCCTTCGCACCTGCTGCTTTGGAAAGTGCATTAAAAATGTCAGGATTCTCACGTTCTCCCCCGTTTTTAACATTAAAATCGTAGGCTTTCAATGCCAGTAACGCTCCAAGTTCATCTCCTGCCGTCATTTGATAAGATTGAATAGCAATAAAACGTGCTACGGCTTTTGAACGCTGTTTCAAGGCATCATTCCGCGAACCCTCCGCCTCTTTCTGCGCCGATTGCGCATATACTTTTTGCCGGTCCGACTCCTTCTGAGCACTTACTGCATACTCTTTTTGAACCTCTGTTTCCTTCTGCGATTGCACAGCTGCCCTCCTGGCATTATCTGCCTGCACTCTCTGTTCCTCTGCTACTTCGCGGGCTAATTTTGCCGCAATGCTTTCATTTACAGCCTTTTCCTGTTCCCTTACTGCAATACTTCTTTGCTCTTCCGTCAAAGTTTTCTGCAATTCGGCAAAGGTACCTTGCTGCTCCGCAATTTTCTTTTGAGAAATGGCTTCACGGGTCTGATCTTCTGCCCTTTTCCTTTCTTCCAGGGCAAGGCTTTCTTTTTCAAGGGCCGTTTTTTCACTTTGCTGCGCCTGGGTCCTCAGTACCAGCGCGACAATTAGGAATAATAGTGAAACCAGTGAACTGATACCGAGAACCGAAGCAAAGATCCGGGCCTTGCGGAGTTCTCTCTTCTGACGGTCTTCTTTTTGCCTTACTTCTAGTTCATATTGCTTTTTACTATATTCCAGGAAATTGGTGGCCCGCTCAAAAAATGGATCATAACGTTGCGCCCATTCCAATGTCGGCTCACTTTCTTTCAGCCATTTCAACCCCATTTGCAATTCGGGGTTAATCCACAAACCGGTGCGGCCTTCCTGATAAAGCATTGCTGAATAACTCAGCTGCTTATATAATTTGGCCGATTCCAGTTCCTCTTCAATCCACTTCCGGCAGCGGTCCCAGAATGTAAGTACTTTTTCAACCGAGACATCAATAATCGAATCATGGTCGATTTTGGTGCCTGGCTTTGGGGTCAGAATAGATACGCCATTTTCCCTGAAAACCATGATCACGTCAATGAGCAGGTAATCTGGAATGCCGGTAATCTGGATGATTTCGCGAAGGATTGTGGGATGTAATGATGAAGTATCACTTGGCCCCAGAACGATCAGGGATTTAAAGAGCTTTGCGGCTGCATTTCGCCTTTTCTCATCCAGTCGCTGCGTGTAAATCTCTTCCGCGTGCTGGGTGATGGAAGTCTGCATTGTTCCAATCGCCTCATAATCAGCACGGGAAACAGGAGATGAGAAGGGTTTTGTCGACCGCCACCTGTCCCAGGTACGCATCAGCGCATGCTGTAAAATCGGGAGAAAATCAGGATTATCGGAAAGTTCTTTGAGCAATCCGGTAACCAATTCGGGTTCGATCGCAGCGCCGGAAGATTCAACAGGGCCCACAATAACCTGCCTCACCTCGTCCGTATTCATCTTGGGCAAGAGGTAATATCCTCTGTTAATCACCTCGGTAAGCCCATTGAATTCAGTACAATGGTCGAGATAATCCGATCGCATGGTGATTACCGCATGGATTGGAAACTCACGCTGATTAACCAGCGTCAACAGAAGGTTCACAAACGCCTGTGTCCGATTTCTACTCGAAGGATCATCAGCAAGCTCGTACCTGAAAAGCTCCTCGAACTGATCTATGACGAGCAGGACTTTTCGCTCACGAACAGCAGAAAGCAATGCGACGGCAGCTTTCGGGTCCTTATAAAGCTCGCCTTCCACCGTCGTCGGATCACGGTTTTCCCAAACTGGATCGTCGTGTCGCAGCACCGATTTTAATGCCGTCACAAAATTTCGGACCGGATTTCCACCCGGCCTGAATATCACCACCTCCCAGCGGTTACCCCCTTCGCTTTGTTCCAGGGATGGAATAAGACCCGCTTTGATCAGCGAAGACTTACCACTTCCCGACGAACCGATCAAGGCCAGGAACCGTCCTTCCAGTAATTTGTTTTTCAGCTCCCGGATGTGTGAATCTCTTCCGAAAAACAAAGAATGATCTTCGTATTCGTAGCTTCGGAGGCCGGGAAATGGATTGGACAGCGTAGAAGTATCAATCATACTTTTCAGGTCGCAGCAATTTTCATCACAAACTTATTACGGTTCTTCCCTTCAGAATATTGGTAAGAGAATTCATCTACTCCATTGATAGTCAGGAAAATACCTAACCCCCCAATCTCCCGGTCTTCGAGCGACTTGGAGAAATAATCGGAATCAGGCAGCTCCTTGCCCAGCGGATCGAACTTGGCACCCTCATCTACCAGAATTACAACAAGCTCCTGACCGGTGATTTCGCTCAAGACAACCACTTCAGCCTCCATACCAGCAGCCTGATAGCCATATAAAATGATATTGGTCGCAATTTCATCAATAGCCAGTTTGAGGTTGTAAGTTGGTTTTTTAGCCAGCCCTGCCTGCTGAGCGAGTTCACCAATGTATTCCCGAAGAGAATCCAAAGAATCAACAATCCCAGGAAAACTTTTCGATTCCATGATGACGGATGTTAAACAGGAAATTGATCAACAATGGTCACGCTGTGCTGGAGACCCGTTTTTTCAAGGGTATCTACAATCAGCTCCTGTGGTTTGACGATATAGATAGAAAGTTTAGGGCCAATTTTTTGTTTGGAGTAAATCAGAACCCTTAAACCCGCGGATGACATGAAGTTAAGTTCCTCCATATCAAGTACCAACGAATCAATTTCCTTACCGGCAATTTTTTCAATCTCCGTTTGAAAGACCCTCGCCGACAACGAATCCAATTCGCCATGCAACGTCAGCTTCGCAACCTTATCCTCAACTACTGATTCTATTTGAAATGCCATGATTTTGATGTTTTTGAATTTTTTTGAATTTTTTTATAGTTGGCCGTAGTCTGTGACCGCCCGGCGGCCCGATAAGGCCTTGCGTCATTCGGTCTCCAGACCGGTATCATACTGCTTGTTTCCGGTCCGGAGACCGGTGTCCGCAAAAGCGTAGTTGAAAAACTACGCTTAACCCTTCCTTTTCTCCTTTAACCTTTTCACCCTTAACCTCTTCACCTCTTGACCTTTCTCCCCTTCCAACCGTCCTCCCTTTCCTCCCCCTATTGTCATTTCCCAATCAAAATCACCGTCGCCCTACCTCCAACCAAAAACCTTCCCTGGTCATCCATACGCGGCTCGTTTCCGATTGCGTAGATGTCTTCGCCGGAAGGCATATCTGTGTTTACGGCCAGGTGCCAGCTTTGTCCATTGGGTAATGTGGGGAGTTCGTAAAACAGGGCATCATAATGGGAATTCAGTGCGATGTAAATTGAATCGTCTAGGATGGTACCGCTTTTGGCATGGGCTCCGTCGAGCATCACTGCCAGGCAACGGCTGGATGGGGCGAAGTCGGGTTGCCAGGCCTGTGTTCCATGGAAACTGATATCCGGATAACCGCTTCCGACGTAATCCCTGTGCTGAAAATGCGTCCTGCTTCTCAGTACCGGATGCGCACGTCGGAATTTGGTAATGTGCTTGGCGAAATTGTAGATGTCCGAATTTTTATCCAGAAGGCCCCAATCGACCCAGTTCAGCTCGTTGTCGTGGCAGTAGGTATTGTTGTTACCTGATTTCGTCACGCCCATTTCATCACCCGACAGGATCATTGGTACGCCCTGACTGACCATCAAAATAGCCAATGCATTCTTTACCTGCTTGTGACGGAGTTGATTAATGAACGGATCATCTGTTTCACCTTCCACGCCACAATTCCATGAATGATTATCATTACCGCCATCATTATTATTTTCTCCGTTCGCTTCGTTGTGCTTTTCATTGTAAGCAAAGAGGTCATAAAGCGTGAAACCGTCGTGACAGGAAATAAAATTGATACTGGCAGTTGGTCCGCGGTAATGGTACAGATCCGGCCAACCTTGAATGCATTGGGCGATTTCGCCTACCAAACCTTGGTCCCCTTTTAAGAATTTGCGCGTGGCATCACGGTATTTCCCGTTCCATTCGGCCCAGCGACCATAAGCGGGAAAAGAGCCTACCTGATACAGTCCACCAGCATCCCAGGCCTCGGCAACGAGCTTGCATTTCGCGAGGATCGGGTCGTAGGCAAGTGATTCAAGCAATGGCGGGTTACTGAGCGGCGCACCGTTTTGGTCTCGTCCGAGAATTGCCGCAAGGTCAAAACGGAAGCCGTCGATGTGGTAATCGGCCGCCCAGTAGCGCAGACAGTCCAGCACCATGTTTCGCACCACCGGGTTGTTACAGTTCAATGTATTTCCAGTCCCGGAAAAGTTAAAGTAATAACCTTCCGGCGTCAGCATATAATAGGTTTTGTTGTCAATTCCCCTGAAAGAAATGGTATGTCCGCGGTGGTCGCCTTCTGCAGTGTGATTGAAAACCACGTCCAGCATTACTTCGATACCGTTTTTATGCAATTCCTTGATCAGCGTTTTCAGCTCGTCCACCTGCATTCCAAACTTCCCCGTAGCGGCATAACCTGATTTAGGCGAAAAGAAATTGACTGTGTTGTATCCCCAGAAATTGACGATCAGACCACCAGTAACCGGATTTTCCTTGCTGTTTTCCCATTCATCAAATTCATAGATCGGCATCAGTTCCACGCAATTGACACCCAGGTCTTTCAGATATGCAATCTTACTGCGGATCGCTGCGAACGTTCCAGGATTTTTGACATTTGAGGAAGGATGTTGTGTAAAACCCCGCACGTGCATTTCGTAGATCACCAGGTCTTCGATGGGTGTTTCCAGCGGGTGGTCATTTTCCCAGTCAAAATCCTCAAAAACAAGTCTGGAACGGTAGGGATAAATATTATCCCAATTGGGCTTTGCAAGCCAGCTATCGCGTCCGCCAATTGCTTTTGCATATGGGTCACTCAGGATAATGCTTTTGTCGAAACGATGGCCTTCTTCCGGTTTGAACGGCCCATCCATGCGGTAGCCGTATTCCAGCCTTTCATAATCGAGATCAAAAACGATCATGGAATACACATTGCCGGTCCGGAACTCCTCAGGGAAACGAATTTCTGCAAATGGTTCGGCTTCGCCTCTTTCAAACAGCACCAATGTGCAGTCAATGGCTTCGCTGGAATAAATGCTGAAATTGATCCCGTTTGGCACCATCGTCGCGCCGAAAGGCAACACATGGCCGCGTCTGAATTTTATCCCCTGTTGTTCGTGGGTAGGGTAATAGTCTATTCTGATATCTGTTGCCATGGGCTAATCCTGTTTAAGAATGACTATTGCTTCGTCCAGCTTTTCAACAATGGTAAAAAAGTTGATAAAACCGGTCGTGGACATTACATCCTGGATATCTTCCGACACCCCAACCAAAATCACTTTTCCGTTTTGCCCCTTGATGTTTCTGTAAACCATCAGCAATACACGCAACCCGGCACTCGACATAAACTCAACTTCCGTCAGATCTATGGCGATCTTATGGCTTTTTTCCGTAGCCGCCCTGGCATTTCTTTCGAATTCAGGCGCCGTTTTGCTGTCGATATCACCGGTTACCTCAACAACCGTCACTTCTTCGTGGTCCGTAATTGTTACTTTCATAGGTTTGAGCTTTTTTAGCTTTTAGCGGTTAGCTTCGTTACGGTCAGTTAGTTGCAGGGCTGATCAGGACTTTGACACGGATGCGTTCTTCTGTTTCCGGCAATTTCACGGTAAGTCCGTAGGCGTCGAAGTCAGTGTATGGCTGATCGTCTATCCAAACTTCGCTGATGAAAATGCTTCCTTGTGGAAGGATATCCGGAGAAACACGCAAAATGTTGTCTTTCCAGCCATTTGCATAAGGCTTGAAGTAGAAATAGGTAGGCTGTTTTGTGATCAATAAATTGATATAAACTGCCGACAAATAGCACAATTCGGTACTGTGATAAGCGCTCATGGAGTGGCTTCCTTTGAAACGCTCGGTACCTAGCAGGTACGGCATTCCATTGCCCAGCACATTGAAATAAACACCACCATCATCATTATCCAGGAAGAATGCATTGTAAAATGCAGCTGCTTCGCGGGCTTGTTTTTCATATTCTTTATCTCCCAAAACACCGTACATGATCAGGTAGGCAAGAATTGCCTGCTCCTGCTGCCACCAAGCCTTGCGGTCGTGCCATACAAATTGGTGCTTGTCCCCTGTTTTTTGTACGCGTTCTACCACATCATACCATCCGCCACGTTGCTGATCCGATCCCGCCGCTGGCATTAATTCGGCTATTTTCTTGGCAAATGCCAGGTATTCATCTTTCGGGGTCAATGATTGCTGACGGATCAGGTTCCAGGCGATTTTTAGGTTGTGGCCTACTACCGCACGGTTTTGCTGCCATCCCCAGGTTTGGTCTTTACTCCAATCTTCAAAAAATTTCTCCTGAACAAACGGGCTGTTTTCGTAATCCGGGAAATATTTGGTAATCGTATCAAAGGTATATTCCAGGAAATCAGCATGTTTCTGCTCGCCACTCGCCAGATATAAGTTGATCAGGTAAGCAGGCGCGTGGTCACCCACAGAGTTCCAGTTTTTACGCGCCTTATTATGTGCCAGCGATTCCTCGTGCGCATCCAATGTGATCGGGTGCAAGTGGGAATAATAACCGATTCCATTTGGGTCTTTGAAATATTTTTCAAAAAGATCAATGGTTTTATCAATGTCGTCGCGTATGCGTTGGTCACCTGTGATACGGTACGTTTGGGTAGGTCCGGCCAACGCGTAGATCTGCTCGTACATAGGAAGCGAATCCAGGTCGTCACCAAATTCCGAAGTCAGCAATTTGGTTTCTTTTTGTCCTTCCACCTTTAAGCCGTGGTACCAATAAACGAGGTCATCGTCCTGATCGTAGAAGCGCATGTGGTCCCGGAGGTATTCGGTTCCAAGCTCGGCGCCTTCCAGGAATTCGTCCTTCCCCGTTAAAAGGTAAGCCGATGCAAAACCGTAAACCATACGGGAAATGGTATCAGTTTCCTGCAGGTAATCCCCTTTTTTGGAGCCTCCCAAATGCAGCATGGTGCGGTAATTCTTATAGTTAATTTCTTCCTTTGGATAATCAAACTGCCATTTCAGATAGCTGGATGCAATGGAGCTGATTTGCGTGATCCACCAGTTTTGCTCTTCATGGCGGTACACTTTTGGTTCTTTACCCGGAAAAATTAACTGCTGTGCTTCAAAAGTAACCTCTTCAGCGCCAGCATTGGGATAAAATGTCCCGTAAGCATAAACGTACTGACCATTTGTCGCCAGGAAAGCACTTACATCGCCCGGATCCTGCCAGCCTTCGGTGAGGTTCTGCACGCTGCGGGCATAAGTAGACGCGATCAGGTTGATTTTGAAAGGTCTATTGTCGGAAGTTTCTAATGTAAACCAACGCTCCTGGGCATTATATCCTGTGATATAGCCAGCGATCGTATCGGAAAAAGTGAAATTTATATTCATGCTTTAATCGTTAAGGTGTTTTTTTTGTATACAATCATTTGATAGAAAGTTAGGAGCCTGTTGTCATGCTGAGCGCAGTCGAAGCACGCTTCTGGTTCGACATTGTCACTTTTGCATTGTGCTTCTTGCACTTCGACTGCCCGGCGGCCCGGTCCGCTCAGTGTGACAAACCATCCTGATCCTTGTACCCCTGCGTAATTTCAATGATATTCCCCTCCGGATCTTTCAGCCAGACGGTTTTCCAGCCTTGGATCACGTCATCGAAATGCAACGGGCCGAGGGTAATCACCGCGTCGTCGCCCATCGAGGCAATTTTTGCGTCAACGTCATCAACTGAAAAAGCAATATGGCGCAACCCCGGATAATGTGGGCCGTCCGCTTCCGACATCGGATATGGACGTTCTTCCTCCGGCGGAAATACTTCGAAATAGAAATTGTTGCCGTTTTTCAGGAAAACAAGCTCTGCGTCGTCTCCAAGACTAATTGTCCTGGCCCTTTGGAAACCAAAATGCCTGGAATAAAAAGACTCAAACTCTGCAAGATTTTTGACTGTAAGTGCCAGATGAAAGAATGTCGTTTCCATATCAGTTCTGGTTAGCAGCAAGGGTTTCAATAATTTTTTTGGCAAACAAATGCGCATGTCCTCCCGATCTGCCCGTGATCAGGTCGCCATCTACAACCACATCCTCATTGGTATAAATTGCTCCATAGGCCTTTGCGTCTCCGATCAGGTTGTTATGACAAACCAATTTTCTACCTCTAACCAATTCAGTAGCAGGTGCTACCAGCCACAAACCATGGCAAATGATGCCTTTCAAAATTCCGGGTTCTGCAAAAACACGTTTCAGAAACGTTGTAGCAGGCGGGATTTTTTCGACATCCTCGGTATAGCGTAGCCGGTCCGAAACCATGCCGGATGGAACGATCATGGCATCATAAGTCCGCAATTCTTCATCGCTCATGTTTTCGAAAGTTTCCCAGCAATCCATCGGCGCGCGGTATTCGTGACCCAGAAATGTGAGCTTATCCTGGCCCCAAAGCCTGCTCAGGAAGTGAATTTCTGCCCCTTCTTCGGGGAAGCGGAATTTGTAATAGAAGATCTCATTTTCAAAATAGTCGGCTTCCAAAAGTACACCGATCTTTTTTCCTGACAGTTTCATGGTATTGGAGGTTAGGAATGAAAAATTTAGGCCAAAGTCCCGTCGGGATGTTGTACCATTCCTGCAAAATGAATGGCAATCCGGCCGTTTTCCAGGACCCAGCTGTCGGCAAAGCGCATTTCACTTTGCTCACCTCCTACCGTCATGGTAATCTGTTCGGTGATCATCAGCGTTTCGGGGTCTTCCGTTTCTGCCCAGAAAATAATTTCAGTTTCCAGGCCATCAATTCCCAAGATTCCCTGCATATGCTCGTTCACCTGGTCGCGTCCCTTATACACAACTGGTGATTTGGAAAAGCTGCTGATGAGCGTCGCATCGTCGGTATATTGGTCTAAAAGCGCATCGATATTCTTGTCCAGAATGTGCTGAATGTGCTCTTTGTACATCTTACCTAACTTGGTATCAGGTACGTTTTTCATAATCTTAGAGATAAGGAGGTTAAAGAATTGTTATAGTGTCGCCGAACCTTCGTGGTATTCCAATCCATCCACGATGTATTTGGTAATGACCACTTTACCTGCATCATTTAATTTCACTTCCCAGGTTTGGAAAGCATCGCATTTAATGCGTTTGCTGAATGGTTCGGGTGCATTCCACATGCTTGCTTCCCATTGCACCACCACTTTCACCACGGCTTTATCGCCATCGATTTCCGACTCGACGCTTTTCACGGTATGGACTTCGTCAAAAAAGATCCTGATCACCCTTTGAAACCAGCCTTCAAATCCGGCATAACCGTATATTGTTACCTCTGGAAATACCATTTCCAGTTCTGCATCGGCCAGCAGCGGCAAAACTTCAACCATCGGAACATGGACATCCAATTTTTTATACCAGTCTTCTGCCAGTCCTTTTATTGCTTCCTGCGTTAACATTGTGTTTGAGTTAAGGTTAATATTTTATTTAAATCAAAGTGCGACCGACCGGCTGGTATGAATATGGCTTTCTTCCAAAATTATATCGGCCGCTTTTTCTCCGATCATAAAACAGGCAGCAACTGTATTTCCGCTGGTAACTGTGGGCATTACCGATGCATCTGCTACTCTCAAATTCTGGATCCCGCGAACGCGTAACATTGGATCCACCACCGACATATCGTCCTGGCCCATTTTGCACGTTCCTGCCGGATGCCATATCGTGGTACATTGGCTGCGTATGAATCCCAGCAGATCTGCACCTTCACCAGGCACCATTTCGCCTCCATTTAGTTCCAGAAATTTATTGGTATTGGCCAGTTTCCGAACCAATGCAATGGCTTTTGAAAGTACTTCCACATCAGCTTCTTCATTCAGATAGTTGGGGTTAACCAATGGTGCATCCAGCGGATCTTTCGAACGCAGGGTCACTTCTCCCCTACTTTTTGGCTGAACCAAAATCGGCAGAAAAATACAAACCGGCCCCCCCAGATCAGGTAATATGGGTGCAAGCGGTTGTGGTAAGCTCGGTGTGAAGTTGATCTGCAAATCCACCAAGCCGCCTTCTCCTTTGGTACAAACAAAAAGTGCATTGCCCGTCAGCAGCGTCGTATTTGGCATTGCAATGTTCGACCTGAAAATCATAGGTAACTGCAAATGGTCCTGCAAATTTTTACCCACACCTGGTAAATCGGCATTAACCGGAATATTCAATATTTCCAGTTCACTGGCAGGCCCAATACCCGACAAAAGCAGCAATTTTGGTGATGCCAATGCACCGGATGAAACGATTACTTCCTTCTGGGCCAACGCATGCCAGGTACTTCCATCTGTATCAAATTCAATTCCAAATGCTTTTTTATTCTGGATTAAAACCCTTGAAACCTTTGCGTTAATAATGATTGTCAGGTTTGCGCGATCCCTGATCGGATCTAGAAATGCGGAAACACCATTATCGCGGCTATTGTCTTTATTAATGTGAAATTGAAGCAATCCAGCCCCGTTTTCTTGTCTTTCACCATTATAGTCCCAGTATGGTCCGTCATAGCCAAGTTCGGTCGCGCCTACCAGGAAATGTTCCGAGCGCATTACATTATCCGGACAATCTCGGATACTTAATTCTCCACCAGTCTCATGATAGGCAGATTCTCCATTTTCAAAATTTTCAGACTTTTTAAAATAAGGCAAAACATCATTATAAGACCATCCAGTGGCACCTGACGCTTCCCATTCATCAAAATTTCCTGGATTTCCGCGGACATACATCATGGCATTCAGGGAGGTACTGCCACCCATCACTTTGCCTTGATTGATCACAATTTGCCTTCCTCCCAATCCTTCCTGAGGGGTCGTTTCCAGTTTCCAATCCATGTCTGAACCCCAAAGGCTTACAAAACCGCCCGGATCCTTAATGGCGGGAACGTCATCATTTCCGCCAGCTTCGATGAGCAAAACACGGTTTTTTGAATCTGCACTCAGACGATTCGCCAATACACTGCCGGAAGCCCCGGCCCCAACAATGATGTAGTCATATATCTGATTATTTAACATTTCTTATTGCCGGGGTTTATTTACAGTCAATGCGAACAGTTCACTTTCACCCACTCCGACCGATGGTCGCCTTCCAGCACCAAATCGATTAAAAATGGTTTATCGTCAGCCAGCATTCTCTCGATCGCAGGCAAGATTTCTTCTTCTTTTTCTACCCGCACCGCGTCCATTCCCATGGATTGCGCCATGATGTCAAATCGGATAGCAGGATATGAAAGATCAAATGGCAATGGATACTCGTGGCTGGGCATTGCTCTTTCCTTCCAGTACTGGTCGATATTCAGTTGCAAAAGCTTATATGAACCGTTATTGCAAACGACAAACTTCGCACCCGTCTGGTGTCTTACCGCCGACCATAACGTTTGAATGGTATACATACTTCCGCCATCACCCGAGAATCCGATCACTGTTTTGTCGGGATGCGCTATTTTCGCGCCAATTGCTCCTGGAAATCCTACGCCCAATGAGCCTCCACGGGTCGTAAAATACTGCCCGGCAGCCTGCGGCGGAATGTATCTGCTCAAAGCAGGAGAACTGGTCAGCGCCTCATCGAAAATGATGGTTTGCTCCTGATTAACCTTCCCGGCCAATACGCTGCTGAATTGCGCCATGTTCAAAGGATTTTTCCCCTGATGCTTTTCATCGATTTCTTTCTCACGTCTGATCTTCGCAATTTTTGCGTTACCGATATCCTCTATACGCTGGATCACGATCGACATCTGTTCAGGCGAAATCATTGCTTCAATGGCTTCGGCAAGTTCAGCCAATGATAACTTGGGATCGCTGACAACACCCAGGTCTACCCGGTGGTTTTTTGCAATTTCGTATGCATTCAGATCATAATGGATCACTTTTGCGCCGGGCGCGTAAATGTCGTCCAGGTTTGGGAAAACCTCAGGTAGCATATAAGTCCCCACGATCAGGTTAACGTCGCCTTTGGAAGTGATCGGATGGCTGAACGAGCCGAACATATGACCGGTAGTTCCCTGGTAAAGCGGATGCGTATTGTCCATCACGACATCACCAAATTCCACGCCATACACTTCGGCACCTAATAATTCTGCTACTTTGGTCAATTCGTCAATTGCGCCGGAATAGGCAATGCCGTCGCCTACAAAAATCATTGGTTTCTCGGCACTCAGCAGCATTTCCGCCGACTGCCTGATCAGATCTGGCGCGGGCAAAACCCTGGTGGAAGGAATGCAGCTTGGGAATACCGGCTCGTCATTGATCTCGTCCAGGATATCCATGGGCAGGCAGACATAAACCGGACCCATAGGCGGTGTGGTCGCAATTTTCACTGCCCGACGCATTGTCCGCAGCAATGATTTGGAACTGGTCGCCATCGTCGAAAATTTGGTAACAGGCGCCATCATCGCTACCAGGTCGTTGGCCATCTGCGCATCCATGTTCATATACTGCACACCCGCATCCGACCCGATGACAACAAGCGGCGCATGTCCTCTTTTTGCCTGATACACAGCACCTACCGCATTACCAATGCCTGGAGAACTATGCAACTGCACGAGTGTTGGCTTCTGCGTTGCCCGTGCATAACCATCGCCCATCATTACGGCAATGGTTTCCTGTAAGCTCAGAATGTACTTCATTTCGGGATATTCGGCCAATGCGTCCAGGAATCCCTGTTCCACTGTGCCCGGATTCCCAAACATGAAGTCCATGCCATCGGCAAGAAATTGTTCGATAATCTTCTGGTTTCCGGTTTTACCAGCCATAACGTGTGAGGCCTTGGTCCAATACATTCACGAACTGCTCTCCAAATTCAAAGGAGCATTGCAATGAACGTGCTGTGATAAATGGGTAGTCAACAATCACTGAGGTTTCTTTTCCAAAATTTCCATGGAATTGTCCCTCAGGACCTACTGCGTCGGAAAGGATATATTCCAGGACATACGGTGGTGCGCCCATGTTCAGGTCGGTGTGCAGGAAGCCGGTACCGTCGTGGTAATCGTATTCAATGCAATGTCCTGTTACGTGTTTTCCTCTGATGATCGGTCTGCGTTCGTTGAAATCCCTGGCGAAAACCAGAGGAGCAACGCCATAGCAAATCCCGGCGACCGGCATATTCTTTTTGTAAAAACCTAAAATAAGATCGTGAACGCGCTGATTGTTAACCATATCGACGATCGGTCCGCTGCCACCTACCAGGAGAATAGCTGCATATTCTTCCGTTAATTTCTCCTGCGCAATTTTCAGGTCTGCGTAGTATTTTTCAAAAGCCCTTAAAAAATCGGGCGTAGAAAAGAATGGGCGCTCCGGAATGATTTCCGAAAGGTTCATCCGGGTTTCCAGACGATTTGATGCTTCAAAGGCAATCACTTTTTCAGCTGCCAGCGGTGTTGTCACGCACACGCCGAGGGGAGGGTCTACATAGGTTGTATCGTAACTAGGCGGCAATGCTTCCGCTTTTTTGCCTTTCGGCGTGATGAATTCGACGGTGTAACCGGCTTCTTCCAATTTTTCAAGCGGGCCTACCAGCTCAATGCCCCAATATCCATATTCTGATAAAACGGCGAGTACTTTTTTAGACATAAGATTTCAGGTTTCTTTCGGGATAAAAAGGATATGATAAAGAGGAGGATTTAATTTCTAAGAATGATCAGGCGGGAATTGCGCCCAGCTGTTTCATAAGGCCAAAGTCATTTTCGTTGACGTGGACGGAAGCGATCCTGCCATTTTTGATCGTGAAAATGTCAATGCCGTAATCTTTCACGTGGTTTCCAGTTGCAGCTACACCCAAAAATTCTCCAAGGTGTGTTCCTTCAATGTTCCAGCGCGCTGCTACCTTATTCGCCTCGGCAGTCTGACGCATTACGTTAAACTTGATGTCGGGAAAAGCGTTGCGGAGATAGGATACGAAACTTTTGAATGCGGGGTAACCTGCAATCGGTTCGGGTTGTGTGGGGATAATAAAGGCAAATCCAGGGTCGAGGATTTCTTCAATGACTTCCAATTTGCCCTGGCTCATGATTTCGTCAAAATAACGGGAGGCAAGCCGTTGGTTATGTTCAAGGTCCTGAACGTCGGAAGATGGCTCAGATGGCAATACGCCAAGTTGCAGTAACAGGCCCAAAGTATCTTCATGTCCGATCGACTCGACGATCTTTCCATTCTTGATGGTATGCCAGGTCATACCGTCGACTTCGAAAAACTTGCCGGATGCCTGAACGTTCCCTTTAACGGTTAATAGCGGACCGCCGGTATGCGTGCCGCCGCCCCTCCACCGGGTAATCACCCAATCACCGCCAGCCATCATTTCTTGTGGATTAATGTAAAAGTCAGGGAATGCACTGTGCACCATACGGATCAATCCTACAAAACCTTCGGGACCGTAAAATGGCTCAGGGTGGGTAGGCAATGTAAATACAAAGTCGTCTGAAAGGATCTCACGAGCAACCTGCTCATTCATTCCATTCATGATTTGATAAAAATACCTTCGGGAGAGTGCCTTATTTGCATTCATTTGAATGGATTTACTAATGGGAAGGATGGTTTAGTACTGATCGGATTCCGCCTTTTATGTCGTTTCCTTTTCAAATATCTCCACAAGCACGGCCCGGCCAATTCAAATCATTATTGAAACTGAAAAAAAGAATGGTGAAGCGGTTAATTGTATACCTTAAACCGACAATGGTTTGGTGAACCTGAGCATGTGTACCCTAAAATTTGCCAACCATCTAGTGATACCGAATAATCATTTGGAAAAGAGAAAAAACAGAGGTTAATCAATAGTATTATTACTACTTTTTCTATGTATAATTGCAATACTACTAAATACCCTCTGGATAATTACTTAAAGATACTTTTCAATGAAACCGTTGAGCCTCTTGATTGTAGCTATCCGAAAGGAATGGCTTAATCTTTTAGAAGATTCCTTGAAATATGCAGGCTATCATTTTCAGATTAAACAGGTTGAATCGAAGCAATCTGCAATCAAAGCATTTTATGAGTCGAAATACGACTTGCTGATTTCCAACTGCATACTCCCCGATGGTACCATTACGGATCTTGCCAATGTACTGGGCAGCCAGCTTCCCTGCCTCATCATGTCGGAACGACATTGCCCGGTAACAGCCGACAAGGTTTTGGCCGTGAATGAAACAACTTACTATATCCATTGCTCCAATAAATTGGGATGGATCCCGGCATTGGAAAACACGCTGGCTGTGTGGCGAAGTAATGCACAGCAAAAGATCAATGCGCAATTGCAAAGCAATGACCACTTTCACAAAAAAGTGCTTGCAAGATGTCAGGACATTATCGCTACCGAACCTGAGGAAGAATCAATTACCCTCATATTTGAACTATTGCTTGACGTATTGGACCAGAGCAGGGTTTCCCTGTGCGTTCCCTATATCCTTTCCGATGGCAGCCTTGAAATTGTCATAGAAAAAGAGGTGATTGGCCCGGGCGTTTCGCTCAAACATTCATTTTCGCAAAATCCACTCGAAATACCCTATTTTAATCGCTGGAAAGCGATGTTAGAAAAGGGAAGAGTAGTCGTTGAACTGGCTTCGGACCTGCATTCTAATGAGAAACAGTGGCTGTCTCGTCATGATATACAATCAATGGTAGCGGTTCCGATCCGCATACAAGGCGAATGGGTGGCTTATATTGCCCTGGAAGATACCATGAACGGCAAAGAATGGTCAGTAGCAGAAATTGAATTGCTTGTTTCGGTCGCTGATCTGATCAAAAAAGAATTCCATCCTACCAAAAAATCGGCCCGGCTTGATCCCGCATTCCTAACAAGCCCGGCATGAGCCCAGAGCTGAATTACCGGAACGGGATGTCGTTGGGTTGGCGTCTCTGTTTTATACTAAGTCTTTTTGCTACCATTCCGAGGCTGATCTTCGTCTGGCCGTCTATATTTGAGCATGCCGAAATTGGTACGGGGATCCTCGATATCTGCATCCAATTTATCATCAGTTTCGAATTTGCGTGGATGTTTATGTACATCTGCCTGCATTATACCTATCAAATGCCAAGCTGGTTCAACCGGCAAAATGCCTGGACTCAGGGCGGGCTGATGATCGCGCTTTTTTTTGCGATCAATGAAATTCTTTTTCAGCTTAAACTGGCCCTCGACGATAATAACAACGATATGCTGGTATTTCGCGTCGTATATTACCTCTACCATATCCTGCTTTTGCTCGCCATCCTTGGCTTTCGGAATTTTTTGCTGACCACACAGGAAAACCATCGGATCGGTCTTGAAAACGAGCAGTTGAAAAGGGAACAGCTAAAAGCCCAGCTGGAAGCATTAAGAAACCAGCTGAACCCGCATTTTCTTTTTAATGCACTCAACATTCTCAATATTTCCATCGCCACAAATCCCGACTTGGCACAGCGCATCGTGCTCGATCTGTCAGACATTCTTCGCTATAACCTCAAAGTCCAAAACCAAAGCCTGATCCTGCTTACCGACGAATTGGCGGCAGCAAGGGCTTACCTGGACCTTTATAAAGCGCGTTTCGGCGAAAAAATCGCATTCAACTTTATCGATGCCGAAACCAGCAAGCAATGGTATATTATTCCTTTGTCACTGCAGCTTCTCATTGAGAATGCTATCAAACACAATGTCATCAGTTCCCAGCATGTACTTTTTATTGAAGTAAAATTGAATGAGGAAGAAAAGCAGGTGATCGTGATGAACACCCTTAACAAAAAATTGAATGTTGTAGGAACGGGCATCGGCTTGCAGAATCTGGACAAACGCTACAAGATCCAAACCGGGCAAAAGCCACTTTTAATCGAAGATGAACAACAATTTATAGTTAAAGTACCCTTGATTGAAGCTCCATGACAAGAATTCTGATCATAGAAGACGAACAGCCTGCCGGGGAATATCTGACGCAGCTTATCCAGAAAGTGGACCCAAAAACGGAAATATTGGACGTGCTGGAAAGTGTGCAAACCGCCGTGGAATGGCTCAGCAATTACCCGGTGCCTGACCTGATTTTCCTGGATGTGCAATTGGGCGATGGTACTTGTTTTCAGGTATTTGAGCAAATATCCATTGGCTGTCCCGTGATTTTTACAACGGCGCATGACGAATATGCATTAAGGGCATTCAAGCTCAACAGCATTGACTATCTGCTGAAACCAATCCGCCAGGAATCGCTGAAATTCAGTTTGGACAAATACTATCAACTGAATGAGGAGAATGCAATCAATAAAGTGAAATACCTTGAAGAGCTGATGCATACCCAGATCCTGAACCGAAAAAGTCCCCGCAGAAGCTTCCTGGTGCCGTATCGTGACAAACTTATCCCATTGAAAGACGCAGATTTTGCCTGGCTGACGATCCGCAACGGGATGGTGGTGGCGACATTGCACGATGATAGGAACTTTGTCATCGACAAATCTTTGGAAGAACTTGAAAACCAGCTCGATACAGGCAATTTTTTCAGGGCAAACCGCCAGTTTATCATATCCAGGCAATGCATTACCGAGATTGAATTGTATTTCAATGGCCGGCTTCTGGTGAGGACGTCCCCGGCTTCAACCAACCAGATCCTGATCAGCAAGGAACGGGTACCGGTTTTTAAGAAATGGTTTGAAGAGCAGGCTTAACAAGTTTAGGCCCCTGCTTTCAACCCCTGATTTGTCCGCTTTATTTCTGAAATTTTCAGGTTCATGCCTACCGGATTGAAATCCTGGTCAAAAATGAGAAAATTGGACTTTCGTTTTAATTCTGTTTTGCCAATATGTATACCGCCCGTGAGATTAAGCTCAGCATCGTCTGGTCTTTTGCCTGGAAAATAATCCTGTTTTTCTTCATCTACTCTCTGTTTTTGTGTTGCATCAGCTTCTTTTCGGGCATAACCCTCGGAATTTCATTTGTACCCATCGGATTAATCGGTACGGCCGTTGCATTTTATGTGGGTTTTAAAAACAATTCATCTTACGAAAGGTTATGGGAGGCGCGCAGGATCTGGGGCTCGATTGTAAACGCAAGCCGCACCTGGGGCACTTTCGCCTGCAGTTATGTCCACTCCGAAGATCACCATGCATTGAAAACGCAGCTCATCCACCGGCACATTGCCTACGTAAATGCGGTACGGTTGCAACTCCGGGCGAAAAGCGTTTGGAATGACGCCAATTCTACCGCCCATGCAGTGGTGAAAGAACATCTGGTTGAAACAGAAGAAGGATTGAAGGAAATGCTGAACCGGCTATTGCCGGCCGATGAAGCAGCTTATGTTTTATCCAAAAAAAATCCGGCAACGCACGTAATGAAAATGCAGGGTAAACAATTGGACGATATTTTCATGAGAGGGGAAATCAGAGAACGCTTCTATTTTCAGATGATGAATGTGGTACAGGAATTCTACAGTCAGCAGGGCGCCGCGGAAAGGATTAAGAATTTTCCTTTTCCGAGACAATACGCGTATTTCAGCAAGGTATTCGTGTGGCTTTTCGTCCTGATCCTGCCTTTCGGACTGATTAATGAATTTGCAAAACTGGGCCCGGGATATTTGTGGTTTGCCATTCCAAGTTATATTGTGATCGCCTGGGTATTTTACACCATGGAAGTCGTGGGCGATACCAGTGAAAATCCTTTTGAAAATGCGATCAACGACATTCCGATGACTGCTATTTGCCGCACGATTGAAATTGATCTGCGTGAAATGCTGGATGAAGGGTCAATTCCCGCGCCTGTTGCTGCTGTCAACAATATATTAATGTAAGCCTTATGCTCGAAAAAGTACAAAAACACTTCCCAAACGCAGTCCCTTCCAGCGATTTTGTCTTAAATATTTACAAATCGCTGACTCCCTACGAACTGACGCCCGATAAGATCATGCTCGCGCATTCGATCTGTTCGGACGATGTGAATGCAATTGAATATCCGGAGGAAGGCAGGCAAATGCTCGGCCCGTTCAATATGGGCGGATTGAACGGCTATCCTTTTACCGGACTTACCGGAATGTCGGCATTTGCGCACCACGTTCCGGACGAAGGCGCCGCCATGATTTTTTATGCCCCGCATATCGGTGTAAGCGAAAGTGGTGAGCTCGGCAAGATCATCCGTGTTGGCCAGGAAGAAGAATCAAGCTGCTGCGGCGCGGCCGTTCTGGCACTTAGTCGTCTGAAAAACAATGAGATAGTACCGGGTGAAAAACCTGCGGACGATTACCAGCAACATTGTCTTCAGGAATTTTTGTACGAACAAAAGGACCGCGTACTCAATTCACCCAAGCCCATTAAAGAAGCCACGGAGGTTATCCTTGAACAATCAGGACAACTGATCGACCGGCTGATCGAAAAAACGAGCTTTTCCGGAAAATATCTGTTCGTGATTGGTGCAGTCATTATCAATACCGACTGGCATTTCGGCTCATTCCTTGAACTTCGCAGGTTTGAAGAATGGGACATTCAAACCCGGAAGAAAATCAGGGACATCCAACATTACTCCATCACCAGCCAGGTGTAACCCTTCGCCGGAATATTCACGGTGAGGGTTACATCGTAATTCCGGTCGACCTTATACGTTTTGGCCGCACCTTCCTTTTCGCGAATTTTGAGCATGTCATGTTTGCCCGAATAATAGACTGGCAGTTTGATGATTCTGGAAATGGCATCATTCAAGGGATTGTAAAGCATAACCAGTCCTTTCTCTTTCAGATTAGGGTTTACATGCATAATCCCGTCCCAATCGCGACCGTCAGCCCTTCGCAAATGGAGCAGATCTGAATTCAGGATATCCCGGTATTTTTTGTACCAACTGATCACTTCAGAAACTTTATTACGTGTTTCGTCAGTATCATATAACCTCGGCCCCCGGTAACATGCCTGGATTCCAGCGCCATAGTATTGCATCATCAACTGTTCGTACGCATCAAGGTGTTCTGAAAGTGGTTCGAGGATTGCGTCGTCGGTTCCGCCCTGGTATTTGGTTAAGGGTACAAATCCCCAAACCATGGAAGGCGTTTCATTCCAGGTTGCATCAAATATGTTCTGCCGGTTCAGGATCTTCTGTTGATCTCGTGAGAGTGAAAAATTGACTTCCCGGTAACCTAATGCCACTTTATGGGTACCGTCAAGAAAGTACCAATCCGGCGCATTGACATAAATACCATTTTCATTGCACCAGCGATAAAGCCCTTTTTGCAACTCCATTTGCCGCCATTGTGAGTCATGCAGACCTGCGTGGCCCGGATGAGTGGTGGAAGCGCAAACGTCTCCGGGATAAGGCCCGTCATTTTCAAAAATATTAAAACCCGTAAATGTCATGAAGTATTTGAGCTTGTCCAGATAGGCCAATCCCCATTTGCTGCCCATGCATGGCGCATTTCCAAAGAAAGCCCCGCCAGGTTTGCCTGTTTTTGCATCGATCACATCGTCTTCATCGCTGATGCGCCTGGAACTGAATAAAGAATAACTGCCGATGAAAATCTGCTTGCTATGCGCGTAATCGGCTAGTTCTTTCCATTTTTTCACGTTGGCCATGGTTGTATCTTCCATTTTGCAATGACTTCCAAAACTCAGGATCAATGCTTCGTAACCCGTTGCGGCACATTGGTCGATAGCAGTACGGACTTCCTGATCGTTTTTGCTTACCAAATGCATGAATATCGGGTTGCTGGTTGTCCAGGGAGCAATCGTGCGATACATTTTACGGATCGCCAGCCCCTTTCGCTCCCGATCGTAACTATCCTGCAAAAGTTCATAAGTTCTTATAGATTCCAGCGATTCCCCTTTTTTCAGGATCATGCCCATATCTCTGGCGGGATGCACTTCGAGCAAACAAGGTGTCTGAAAGTCGTAGTTAACCTGTGAAGTATAAGTAGGATCCGTTTTCCAATTGGTAGCCTGGTCACTCAGTGAATACCGCATGGAGTTATTAAAAGCAAAATTGTTTTCGACGTAAAGTCCATTGGGTTTTGCCATTTTTGCTGGACTTCCTACTACCGCACTCTCCTCCTCTGTAACCGCCAGAATTTCATTAACGATCTGATCGACCGTCAATAAGCCTGCCGTATTATTCTGGACTGTCACCCATTTGCTAATTAATGGTAGGCCGTCGTAGATGGAATAATGCACGGCTATCTGCAAGCCCTGCAAAACCGGCAATGTGGATTTATAATTGAATGTGATCGTTTTGCCCGTCGCCTGATTTTTATTGCCGGTCCACATAGCAGTTTTCCAGTTCAGGTAAGGCTTGATTTCATCGATTTGAAAATCAATGTAATGGAAGGCGCTGTCCAAAGATTTCAGCCCGTCCACCCATTCAGCAAGCAGGTAACCGTTTTCCTTTTGACCATATAACCCTCCAATGCTGTAATTGCGACCATTAATGACGACGCGCGCCTCCGGCTTCACAGCCCTGAGCAATTGCTGCCCATTGGAAAGGTTCGTAAAATCCGTACAGGCCAGATCAGGCACCAGTCTGAACGTTCTTTTTAGCAAACCATTAGTCAATACCAGGTTCTTACCATCCGCTGACTTATAGATCAGCGCTTTTTCCCTGACCGGCGTGATCAGCCAGTCAGCTTGCGGTTTCTTACCGGCTTGCGGATTCCAGACAGGTATATTTTGAGCAAATAAATTTGAAAGGGTACTTAATGTGAAGAAAATAAGGATTGCTGTTGGTTTCATGGGTCAGGATAGAAACCGGAAGATAATGCACTTAGGCTTCCCTAACCAAATTTTAGGCGGCAGGCTTACCTAAAATGTAGCGCAAAATTCAAGCGTGCGGATGAGGTCAGCCACTTTTTCAAGGTTAATATCATTTTCCTTCAAAAAACTGCTGATTTCACTTTTATTGGATGGAAATATTTTCATCAAACCAGGACGGTTTGCAGGGTAAAACCTTTTGTTGGCATCAATTAAAAAATATGACGCACGCCGGCCCAGAACCACTTTGTCCCGTCCTTCCAGAAATTGAAACTGGCCGTTTGCATTTGTATACGAAGAATAGCTTGCAATAGAAGACGTGGAAGAATATTGATCATAAGACGCATACTTTTCATTTCCCATTCTGATCAGAACCAGTTTCTTGCCCAGCTTCACTTTCCCATATTCGCCTGTTACCTGAATGTGCCCGTTACCTTTGAGGAAATAGTAAAGTTTGTCTGAAACAAGAATCCGGTCGATATAGGCTGTTTCGGTTAGAAGCATTGTATCCTTATTTGGCGCTATGAACATTACCTCGCCGTGAATGTAGCTGTAATTGAACTTGGCTTTGGAACTTCGGCCTCCCCGGAAAAAAGCCTCTCCATCCATGAATTGTTCGTACTGATACCGATCGGCATAAGGCATGATCTTCGCTAAATCGCTTCCGTTCTTGACCTTGTACACCTCTGCTTTTTCCTGTGCGAAGGCGGCATTGGAAACTATTAGCGAAAACAAAATGCCTGTCAGGACTTTCATTGCAGCTTCGTTAGGAAATGTCTGTCAATATTTCATCATAAATTTAGACAAATACGGGATATATTTTTTCTTTCTTTTCTCAATTACCGTCGGCTGAAGCCGACGGTAATTGAGAAAATCAGGCTTAAGCTGACGGCAATTAAGAAAACTTATTCCTCCCAGGCTGCGAGCTGAGACCCTTCTTCTGTTTTTATTGAATTTTCAACTGCCGCATTGATTTCCAGCATTTCAGTTTCTGTTAAATCCCGCCATTTTCCCACCGGCAGGTCTCTTAAAGAAACATTCATGATCCGCACCCGCCTTAGCTTGGTCACATTGTAACCCAGATATTCACACATTCGCCGGATTTGCCTGTTCAGGCCCTGGGTGAGGATGATCGTGAAAATATGACTACCGTCTTTTCTTACAAAACATTTTTTGGTAATGATATCCAGGACAGGAACGCCTGAAGACATTTTCTGCACAAATTCCGGGGAGATCGGTTTATCGACCGCTACCACATATTCCTTTTCATGGTTATTTCCCGCACGGAGTATTTTATTGACAATGTCGCCATCGCTGGTCAAAAATATCAATCCTTCCGATGGCTTATCCAGGCGTCCAATTGGGAATATGCGTTCGGGATGGCGGATATAGTCAATAATATTCCCCTTCACATTTCTTTCCGTGGTACAGGTTATGCCGATGGGCTTGTTGAAAGCGATATACACGGCCGCTTTCTTTCGTTTCAGCGGTTTTCCGTCAACCCTTACGTCGTCTGCTGCCGAGGCCTTGTCTCCTAGAACTGCTTTTCGCCCGTTAAGCGTCACACGGCCCAATTCCACCAGCTTGTCGGCCTCCCGTCTAGAACAGAAGCCTGTTTCACTGATAAATTTATTGATGCGTGTTAACTCCATTTAAATCGTAAAAATTATTCTTTAAAATCAAAGATTCAGCCCTTTCGCCCCTTTAACTATCGGTAACATATTTATTTAAAAGTAAGATAGAATAATTGCGTCTATATGAAAAATCGTTTTCTGCTCAGTCAGTTCCTTTTCTGGGTCACCATCATATCCATTCATGCCCAGCCTGTAAGGCGACCGGTTGAAGTAATCGTCAGCACCGACCATGATGACTGGACTTATAAAACAGGCGAAAAAGTGCAGTTCACGGTACAGGTTTTAAGAAATGGAAATCTTGTAAAAAATGCTGCATTGCGCTACGAGATCGGTTTGGAAAAACTCGACCCAACCATTAAAGAGACAAAAACTGCCGCAGATGGTAAGCTGACCATTGATGGAGGAACGCTCAAAACACCTGGTTTTTTAAGATGCATTGTCTGGGTAAATGTCGACGGCGGCGAGTTCCGCGGACTGGCAACAGCCGGATTCGAACCATTGAAAATCCAGCCAACTGTACCAAACCCGGAGGATTTTGACACATTCTGGGACAATGCAAAAAAGGAATTGGCAGCCGTGCCGATGGACGCTAAAATGACCTTGATCCCTGAGCGCTGCACCGAGAAAACCAATGTATATCATCTCAATCTTCAAAACAATAAGCCAAATGTGCGGGTTTACGGCATCCTGAGCATTCCGAAAAAAGAAGGAAAATATCCAGCGTTACTTCGCGTGCCTGGTGCGGGCGTGCGGCCCTATTATGGCGATGTGGTAACTGCTGATAAAGATATTATCACATTGGAAATAGGCATCCACGGCATTCCAGTAACAATGGACCTATCGGTATATACGGATCTTGGACAAGGGGTTTTAAATGGTTATCCGGCTTATAATATGGACGATAAGGACCGTTTCTATTTTAAAAGAGTGTATCTGGGCTGTATAAGAGCCAATGATTTTTTGGTTAGCCTTTCGCAATTTGATGGCAAAAATCTGGCGGTAACCGGGGGCAGCCAAGGCGGCGCCTTATCGATCATCACGGCCGGTCTGGATCCGCGTGTAAAATGGCTTGGCGCATTTTATCCTGCATTGAGCGATGTGACAGGGTATCTGCAGGGACGCGCAGGGGGCTGGCCGCATTACTTTGATAAAAATGGGGTGAAGGTCAACAATACCAAGGAAAAACTGAATACAGTATCTTATTACGATGTGGTGAATTTTGCGAGAAGGGTGAAAGTGCCTGGTTTGTACATTTGGGGCTTTAATGATGAAACCTGCCCTCCTACTTCCATGTACGCTGTATACAATGTCACCACGGCTCCCAAGGAATTGAAGTTATACCTGGATACAGGCCACTGGACTTATCAGGAAGAAAAAGATATGATGAACAACTGGCTGATTGAAAAGCTGAAAAGCAAATAACCTGTAACCCAAGATATTCTGATCATTTTATGGACCGTCGAACATTTATTGAGAAATCGGCATTAACCGGTGCTGCCTTTTCTGCGTTGCCCTTATTAACAGCATTAAAAAGGGCCGCACCCTACCGCACCGCATTGGTTGGAGCTGGCTGGTGGGGTACCAATATCCTGCGCTGCGCCATGCAGGCAGGCGAATCCAAACTGGTTGCCCTTGTCGATGTAGATGAAAATCAGCTTAAAACCTGCTCCGACGTAATGTCAAAGCTTTCGCCTGATAAACCGAAGCTGTACCGCGATTACCGTGAAATGCTCGCCAAAGAAAAGCCTGAGATTGTCATTGTGGCCACGCCCGATCATTGGCACCCGTTATGCTGCATTGCGGCCATAGAAGCAGGCGCACATGTGTATGTGGAAAAGCCGATTTCACATACTATAAAAGAAGGCCGCGCGATGGTCAACGCCACGCGTAAACATGGCAAAATCGTGCAGGTAGGTACGCACAGAAGGGTTTCGCCTCATAATATTTCAGGTCAGGAATTCCTAAAATCCGGAAAGGCTGGTAAGATTGGAATGGCGCGCGCATTTGTACATTATGGTGGCGGACCGGGCCAAAAAACGCCCGACGCAGAAGTGCCTCAAGGGTTGGATTGGGATTTTTACTGCGGGCCTGCGGCATTGGTACCCTATAATAAAACGATTCACCCGAGAGGCTTCCGGGGTTATCTCAATTTTGCAAACGGAACTTTGGGCGATTGGGGTATTCACTGGCTCGACCAGGTACTTTGGTGGTCGGAGCAGAAATATCCCAAGAAGATCTATTCAACAGGTGGTCGCGCAATCAGGCAGGATAATACCGATGCCCCTGATCATCAGGTAGCTGTGTATGATTTCGATGGTTTTACGCTGGAATGGGAACATCGGAACTTCGCAGCAAACAACGCCGAGAAAACGCATCCGCAGCAGGCAGTTGGCGTTTACTTCTACGGCACGGAGGGAACATTTCACATGGGCTGGCTCGATGGATGGACATTCTATCCAACTGATCCCAAAAAACCCGTCATACACCAGGACGCCCAGCTAAATAAGCCTGATGACCAGAACATTGCGCCGTTATGGGCTAATTTTCTGGAATCAATTAAAACCAACAAACCACCAATCTGCGAAATCGAAGTCGGCCAAAAATCGACCAATGTTGCTTTGCTGGGAATGCTATCTTACAAACTTGGAAGAAGCATTGTCTGGGATGGCGAAAAAGAAACAATCGAAGGAGATCCCGAGGCCAATAAGTTGCTGAGCAGGGAGTATCGGGGGGAATGGAAGTATCCGGCGGTTTAGGAAGGGGCAGGGTGGTCAATTGTTGTCATTTATTGTCAGGAGTGGTCATTGGTAGTGTTTGTGCGGGATAGTTCGCGGTTATTCGGAATGGTTAGGAGTTGTTCAGAGTGGTTCGGGGGTTGTTTGGAATTGTAATTTTTGAATGGGTACAAAAAAGGTCAGGAGCTGTTAATCGACGATCAACAACTCCTGACTATTCATGACAATATCTGACTACAAACGACAATACCCTAACAACTTCGAACCCTATTCCGAACAACAACATCCGAAAAGCCCCCGCGTTCTTAGTCAATCTTAACGACTTCGGCCGGGATGTTATATTGTTCAATCACCTCACGGGTAAATCTGACGTGACCGCGCGGGGCCATTAGATACAATTTAGCGCCCTTCATTCCGGCAAGTTCGCTCAACAATTTCCATTTGGAAATGTTACCGCGCAACTGGTCCGTTTTCATTGAAACTTCCAGATAATGTCTGTTGAACATATTTACGCCCGTCACATCCGGGGTAAATTTGAGGTTGTCGGCAGCTCTTTCGTAGGATTTGGGAACTTCGTATCCCTCAAGGTTAGCCTGAATTTCCTTAAACCCATGAGCCTTTGCCCACTTTACTACAAGCGGAATAAATGATTCCCTTTCCATAAATGATGAATATTTTTTGTCCCCGTCAACAACGAACTCACTCTAAAAAAATCAAGCTTAACTGAGCAGAGGATTTAAGTTTTGCCTGAAACAGGCTGGCAAGTCGTGTAAATATGATGGAAAGGTACAGGATTTTGTGCTAATGAGCAAATATCGGGCATAAATCGGTTAGTCGTCCAGCTCATCCAGGAATGCATTATACGCCCTCATCAATTCCTGCTGCGTCTTCACATTACCCTGCAAACGTGCCAGTTCAATACCTCTCTGATAAATCCTTTCCGCCTTTTCTATTTTCTCCTGCTCGGCAAAAAAAGCCCCTGCATGATAATATGTGGCCAGGTAATCAGGATGTTTATTTAAAAGGATGTCAAAAAAATCCGCCGCTTTTCCTTGATTAATCTTCGCATAGGCGATGGCGAGGGCATAAATGTTGAAGGGATCGTCGGGATCTTCTTCGTAAAAAGTCACTAACGTTGAGAGGAAAGAACTGTCCATTTTGAAAATTATTATGCTTGCATACTGTTTGTATTTCTTTTAATTTGCCCGAACAAAGTTAGTCCCATAAACTCAAAAATACGTAACCAAATCATCATGAAAATACTGGTTTGTATATCCAATGTCCCCGATACGACTGCCAAAATCACCTTCACCGACAACGAGACAAAGCTTAACAAAAACGGCGTACAATTCATCATCGGGCCATACGACGACTATGCCCTTGCCCGGGGTGTTGAATTGAAAGAGCAGTTCGGCGGATCGCTGACGGTGCTTCACGTAGGAGAAGCTGATGCAGATCCCCAAATCAGAAAAGCATTGGCCATTGGCGCGGATGATGCCATAAGGATCAATGCGGAATCTTTGGATTCCTACTACACAGCAGTTCAGATCGCCGAGGTAGCAAAGCAAAATAGCTATGACCTTATTCTGATGGGCCGCGAATCCATCGACTATAACAGCGGCGTTGTACATGGACTTGTGGGGGAAATGCTGGACATTCCCTCCTATTCGCCGGTTATGAAACTGGATATTGAAGGCAGCGAGGTAACGATCACCCGTGAAATTGATGGCGGTAAGGAAATCTTGAAAGCACCGTTGCCGCTGGTTCTGGGATGTCAGGAGCCAATCGCTGAATGGAAAATCCCTAATATGCGCGGGATTATGACGGCCCGGACGAAACCTTTGAATGTAGTAGAGCCTGTCAGCATGGAAGCGTTGACAGCTCCTGAAAAATATGCATTACCTGCGCCGAAAGGAGCCTGCAAAATGATTCCCGCCAGCGAGGCTGAAACCCTGATCCGTCTTTTGCAAACCGAAGCAAAGGTTCTTTAAACAGGTATCCCATCAAAAACCTTAGAATAGCAATCATATGTCAGTCCTTATATATGCTGAACTGGACAACGGTTCGATCAAGAAAACATCTCTGGAAACAATAGCTTATGGCGTAAAGGTGGCAGCAGCAACTGGTGATCATGCCGTTGTGTTGGCTATCGGTTCTGCCGAAAAAAGGGAGCTTGAAAAAGCCGGGCATTATGGCGCGTCCAAAGTGCTGCATGCGTCGGAAGAAAAGTTAAAACATGAAAATAGTTTGGCTTATGCCGATACGCTTGTCCAGGCTGCTCAGCAAGAAGGCAGCAAAGTGATTATTTTATCCAAATCCGGCCTGGGCGACGCCGTTGCGGCCCGTGCGGCGGCAAAAATGAAGGCCGGCATCGTTTCGGGCGTGACCGCATTGCCCGAGATTGGCGAAACGTTTAAGGTTACCCGGAGTATTTTTACAGGTAAAGCATTCGCGGTCACCGAAATAAAATCTGATATCAAAATTCTGGTAGTCAGAAAGAATGCAATTGAATTGGATGAGTCATCGGTGGCGACGGTGCAGGCTGTTGTTGAACAATTCGCGCCGAAACTCGCAGATGAAGCTTTTAAGGCAACTGTGGTCAACGTGGAAAAAGCCAGTTCCGAATTATCCTTGACCGAAGCGGCGGTTATCGTATCCGGCGGGCGTGGAATGAAAGGCCCGGAGCACTGGCAACCGCTCATTGATTTTGCCAAAGCCCTCGGTGCGGCCACAGGTTGTTCCAAACCTGTTTCAGATCTCGACTGGCGTCCGCATCATGAGCATATAGGCCAGACCGGCATTAAGGTAGCGCCCAACTTGTACATTGCCTGCGGAATTTCGGGGGCAATTCAGCATCTGGCGGGCGTGAATGGTTCGAAGTGCATTGTGGTAATTAATAAAGATCCGGAAGCACCCTTTTTCAAGGCAGCCGACTATGGGATTGTCGGCGATGTTTTTGAAATCCTGCCCAGACTGACCGAGGCGGCAAAAACTTTAAAATAGGCGCATATTGCCCATTTTAATTATTATCAGAATTATTTCCTAAGATTAAACTGATAAAAATGGCTTCTAAATCAGTTATTTAACCCGATTTGTTTTCCCGAAGCAATTACCGAGGCAAATGTTAACCCGTACTGCATTTTTTTATGCAGTACGGGTTATTTATTTTTGCAACTTTGTTCAAGGCATTACTCACCACAACCGTTGCTCATTCTTGCGGATTTAGTTAAACGTGAAAAAAATTAAGTTAGAAATTCTGGGACTTTCACCCAGCCAATCTCAGGCAGGTTCTTTTGCATTGGTGCTGGGAGAAGAGTTAGGCAATCGCCGCTTACCGATCATCATTGGTGTGTTCGAGGCGCAGGCAATTGCTGTTCAGATTGAGAATATTATACCCAACAGGCCAATGACGCATGATCTGTTCAAATCATTTGCCGACGGAATGAATTATACATTAAAAGAAATCGTCATTTCGGATCTCAAAGAGGGCATTTTTTACGCCAAAATTGTTTGCACGGACACGCTAAGAGAAGTGGAAATTGACGCAAGACCTTCCGACGCCATCGCAATTGGTTTGCGATTCGCCATTCCGATTTATACCTATGAAGCCATTTTGTCCGAAGCTGGGATAGTATCGAGCTCGCTGACGGACGAAGAAGACGAGGACGATGATGCTGTCCGCGAAACGATTAAAGCATCCGGCTCCAAAGATCAGCTCCGCGACCTTCCTTTTGACGAATTACAAAAAATGCTCGACGACGCACTTTCCAAAGAAGATTATGAGAAGGCAGCGAAGATCCGGGATGAGATGGGAAGAAGAAATTGAAAACATTCCTCTTTAAGTTAAAAATAGTTAAGGATTAGCCCAAATCGGCCTTTTTGAATTTTTAATCCTTATTTTTGCCACATACCGTTCCCGCAACTTCAATTAACATAAGCGAAATCTTACGCTGTTATGGCCAAAAAAAAGAAGATTGGAAGTTACCCCAATGCAATGATTGTGATGAGCCTGACCGCCGCATTATTTTTAATTGGTTTTTGCGGTTTACTCGTTATCCAATCCAAAAAACTGGTTTCCGTTATTCGCCAGAACATTGAGGTAAGGGTATTTTTGGATAAAGAAGGAACAAAATCTGCCCAGGATTCCATCCTGAATGTTATACAAGGGAAGCCGTTTGTGCTGAGCTCCACCGAAGTGAAACCCATCACATTCGTTTCCAAAGAAGAAGCTGCCAAAGAATTTATAGAAGGTACCAAGGAGGATTTCGCCACTTTTTTAGGGGAAAATCCACTGCGAGACAGTTACCGTGTCAAAATCAATGATGATTATTTTGAAGAAGCTAAGTTACAGCAGATCAAAAAAGAATTGGAACAGATCGGGGGCGTGTATGAGGTTGTTTACCAGGAGGATCTGGCCGACAACATTAATAGGAATGTTACTAAAATCTACACTGTGTTGGCCAGTTTTGCGCTTGTCATGCTCATTATCATTGTGTTGCTGGTCAACAATACGATCAAGCTCGCCATTTATTCCCAGCGTTTCCTGATCAGAAGTATGCAGCTTGTGGGCGCTACCAATGGATTTATTCAAAAGCCGTATGTGATTAGAGGTGCGATCCAGGGTCTTGTAGGTGGACTTTTGGCAGCCCTGATGCTACTTGGTTTGCAGCAACTTGCCGTGCGTAATGTCGAAGGTCTAGCGATGTTGCAGGAATATAATAAAATCATTCTTCTAGTCATCTCGGTACTTTCACTGGGAGTTCTTATTGGTGTAACGAGCACTTATCAATCACTGGCGCGTTATCTCAGAATGGCATTGGATGATTTGTATTAATCTTTATCCTGATTTTAAGCATTTAGAAATATTAAATAAAAAAGTGATGAACAGCAAAAAAGAAGAACTTCCTTTCTCTTCGGCAAATTACACCATGATGTTAATTGGAATTGCCTTGATCCTGGCCGGTTTTTTGATCATGACCCTGGATACCACCGAATTTGGGTTTGGCTTTTTGGGGCTGACGCTCGGCCCGGTTGTTACCGTTTTGGGCTTCATCGTTGAATTCTGGGCGATCTTACGCAAACCTGCTAATTCATGAGTATCTGGCAGGCCATTATTTTAGCAATTGTTGAAGGAATTACCGAATTTTTGCCCGTCTCTTCTACTGGCCATATGATCATCGCTTCCTCTTTCATGGGGATCAGTCATCTGGAATTCACTAAAATGTTTACTGTAAACATCCAGTTTGGAGCCATCCTTTCCGTATTGGTACTTTATTGGAAACGTTTCTTTCAAACCACCGATTTCTATTTCAAGCTTGCAGTAGCATTTCTCCCGGCTGCCATTATCGGCTTTTTGCTAAATGATTTTATTGACGCATTGCTGGAAAATGTCATTGTGGTTGCGGTTTCGCTGTTGATTGGAGGTATCATTCTTCTTTTTATTGACAGAATCGCAAATGACAAAACCGAAGAAAAGGAAATTACCTATTGGACCGCTTTGAAGATTGGGTTTTTTCAATGCATTGCAATGATCCCTGGCGTTTCCCGCTCGGCATCAACCATCATTGGCGGAATGCTTCAGGGATTGTCGAGAAAGCAAGCGGCTGAATTCTCATTTTTTCTTGCAGTACCCACAATGGCTGCTGCGGGTGGATATAAGTTGCTGAAAACCTATGATAGCATCAAGCAGGAAGACATTCAGACGCTTTTAATCGGTAATCTGGTTGCATTTGTCGTTGCCATGCTGGCGATTAAGTTTTTTATTAGTTTTTTGACCAAATATGGTTTCAAAGTCTTTGGTTACTACCGCATTATCCTTGGATTGATCCTGCTGAGCCTTCTGGCGTCTGGATATAAGCTGGATATCGTCTGATCCCCGCCGCAGATTTTTACTAACATTTCCGCGATTGACTAACGAAAATAACATACCGGACGAAGGCGAGGTCATTCTGATTGACAAGCCTTTGACCTGGACTTCCTTTGATGTAGCCAATAAGCTTAAAAGAGCTTGCAAATTCAAGAAAATAGGCCACGCCGGAACCCTTGACCCGCTTGCTACCGGACTTCTTATTCTTTGCACTGGAAAGAAAACAAAGCAGATCGATACTTACCAGGCCCAGGAAAAGGAATATACGGGCACTTTCATCCTGGGTAAAACAACTCCGTCGGTTGACCTGGAAACTGAATTTGACGCCGAATATCCAACCGAACACATTACCCCAAAAACCCTTGAAAATGCCCGTCTGCAATTATCGGGCAGCATTGAGCAGGTACCTCCAATTTACTCGGCGGTACGTGTGGACGGCGAGCGGCTTTACAAAAAAGCAAGACGCGGGGAGGTTGCCGAAATCAAAAAAAGGAATGTCGAGGTTTACCTTTTTGAGATTGACAGCCAGAATTTTCCCTCCATCGATTTTAGGATCATTTGTTCAAAAGGTACTTATATTCGCAGCATGGTTCGTGATTTCGGCCAGTTGGCCGGGAGCGGCGCCTATCTGAGCGCATTATGCAGAACAAGGATTGGCGCCTTCGAACTCAAAAATGCTTGGAATCTCACCGAGTTCATTTATCAGAAAAGAATAGCATTGCAGTTAGAAGTTTGACGAATGAACATATACCATAGCCTGGATTCCTTTGATAAGCTGGAAAATGGCGTCGTAACCAGTGGCACTTTTGATGGTGTACATTTGGGGCATCAAAAAATACTATCACGTCTCATTGAAATCAGCGAACAATCGGGAGGGGAATCGGTGGTGCTGACTTTCTGGCCGCATCCGAGAATGGTGGTATCCGAAGACAGCCAGGCACTTCAGTTACTGTCCACAATCGATGAAAAGATCGAGATGTTTTCGAAGTTAGGTATACACCATTTGGCGATCATACCATTTACCCGCGCTTTTTCAGAACTATCTTCCGATGAATTTATTCAGCAAATCCTGGTCGATAAGATTGGCACCAGGAAGCTGGTGATCGGTTACGACCACCGCTTTGGCCGGAACCGGGAGGGCAGTTTTGAATTTCTGCAAAACAATGGATCAAAATTTGGTTTTGAAGTGGAAGAGATTTCGCGGGCGGACATTGAACATATGGCAATCAGTTCCTCGCGGATCCGTAAGTCGCTGGTCACCGGACACATCCATGAAGCGAATGAATTGCTTGGACGGCCCTATACGCTTGCAGGGACTGTGGTGAAAGGCAAGCAACTCGGCCGGACCATTGGCTTTCCCACGGCCAATCTGCACTTGCATGAATCGTATAAGCTTGTACCCATGAACGGGGTATACATCATTCATGCCGTGCACAATGGTAACCGATACAAAGGCATGCTGAACATAGGCGTCCGCCCAACCCTGGATGGTACCATGCGCACGATTGAAGCACATTTGTTCGATTTTGACCAGGAAATTTATGGAGAGGATTTGCAATTAGAGCTGCTTCACTATCAGCGGCCTGAACAGAAATTTGACGGATTGGATATGCTAGTAAAGCAAATCAATGTGGATAAAGAAAATACCCTGCGTTACTTTTCTTAGGGGATATCGATCTCAAAAATGCAGAGCGTGACCTTACCGGCACGCTTTTATTGTTTTATCAACAAATTCAACACCATGAAATATTACGACGCAATCGTTATTGGGGCTGGCCAGGCAGGAACTCCGCTGGCTAAAAAATTGGCTGGCTCAGGATTAAAAACCGCATTAATTGAAAAACGTTGGCTTGGCGGTACCTGCGTCAACGACGGTTGCTCCCCTACCAAAACCATGATCGCTTCTGCAAAAGCAGCCTGGTCAGTCGAACATAACAAGAGCCTTGGCGTGGATTCCGGAAACGCAAAAATTGATTTTCGAAAAATTCTTGAAAGGAAAAATGATGTCGTCAAAAAAATGAGGAGTGGCCTGGAAAAAGGTGTTTCAGAAACCGAAAACCTGGACTTAATTGAAGGCGAAGCAAGCTTTACATCTGAAAAAGAGATTATCATAACCTTGAAGACTGGTGGCACAGAGGTAGCGAGCGCTGAAATGTTTTTCATCAACACAGGTGAAAAACCATCTATTCCTGACATTGATGGCATAAGCGATATTGACTATCTGACCAGCACAACCATTATGGATCTGGAAGAAATTCCGGAGCATTTGCTGGTATTGGGTAGCGGTTACATTGGGATGGAATTTGGGCAAATGTTCAGGCGGTTTGGAAGTAAGGTAACGATTCTCGAACCCTCCAAACGTATTCTTAAAAGAGAGGACAATGATATCGCTGAGGAAATCACAAAAATCCTCGGCGCAGAAGATGTCATCATTGAGACTGAAACCAAAGCCGTCGCTTTTGAAAAAAAATCAGGTCATATTCTGGTAACTATTGAAAAGAAGGGTGAAAAAAGCAGTCTCTCCTGTTCCCATATTCTGGTGGCAACCGGCCGAAAACCACAATCAGAAGCATTGAACCTAAATGCTGCGGGTATTGAAACGGATGAAAAAGGGTATATCAAAGTCAATGACAGGCTGGAAACTTCTGCCAAAGATATTTATGCAATGGGAGACGTGAAAGGAGGCCCCGCATTTACGCACATTTCCTATGATGATTATAGAATACTCGTGGAAAACATCATTGAGAAGGGAAATGCGAGTATCAAAAACCGCATTTTACCTTACTGTATGTTCATTGATCCGCAGTTGGGCAGGGTTGGGATCACGGAGCAAGAGGCCAAGAAACAGGGACTGGACATTAAAGTGGCTGTTTTAAAAAACGAAAGCGTTGCCAGGTGCATCGAAACCGGCGATGAACGCGGCATAATGAAAGCTGTTATTGATGCAAAAACGGGTAAAATTTTAGGTGCCTCCGTACTTGCGGAAGCAGGCGGCGAAGTGGTTACCATTTTGCAAATGGTAATGATGGGCGGAATTACTTATGAACAAATAAAAGATTGTGTGATCGCGCACCCCACCTATGCCGAATCGCTGAATAACCTTTTCATGACGCTGGACCAATAAACCGATTTCAATATTTGTATGATCGTTGCCGAAAAACTCAGTAAGAATTTCAATGATATACAGGCAGTTGCTGACATTTCCTTTACGGTAAAAGAAGGTGAAACGATGGTCCTGCTCGGCACCAGCGGTTGCGGAAAGACCACGACATTAAAAATGATCAACCGGCTTATTGAGGCTACTTCCGGCAGCATTTCGATCAACGGGCAAGACATTTTTCAGCAACAACCCGAAATATTAAGACGTACAATCGGATACGTTTCCCAGAACAATGGCCTTTTCCCTCATTATACAGTTTCCGAGAATATAGCAGTCGTCCCTCGCTTATTGGGATGGGATAAGGTGAAAATCCGTGAACATGCAGAAAAATTGCTGGATCAACTGAAACTCCCAGTGGCGGAATTTGGCGATAAATATCCTGATGAATTAAGCGGCGGACAAAAGCAGCGGGTTACTGTTGCACGGGCGCTGATCTCGGATTCGCCGGTACTATTAATGGACGAACCATTTGGCGCATTGGACCCAGTCACACGCGCAGCCGTCCGCAAAGAATTCGTGAACCTGCCCGAACTGAAAAAGAAGACGATCATTCTCGTGACGCATGATGTGCAGGAGGCTTTTGAAATGGGTGACCGGATCTGCCTGATGGATAAGGGCCGGATTGTGCAATCAGGCGACGCCAAAGACCTATTATTTCGTCCTGCCAATGACTTCGTACGTTCTTTCTTCGAAAATCAGCGATTATATCTTGAACTGACGGCTCTGAAATTTGAAGATATATGGCATTTGCTGCCCGTTTCAGATAGCATGCCTGATAATGTATTGGAAAGCAATCAGAGTTTGTGGCAAGGGATGGAGTTGCTTTCACAGCGTAACGTAAAGGAGATAGCTATAAAGAATCTGCAAAACGGCGAAGTCAGAATTGGAACCCAATCATCGATTCAAACTGCCTTCAATCAGATAAAAAATAACATTTAATGGAGACCAGTCAAAGCTTATGGGGTTTTATGGCGCAACAGTCGGATAAGCTGTGGAGCCAGACCCTCGCGCACATTGGGCTCACCTGCATTTCACTTTTAATCGCGGTAATTATTGGATTACCTCTTGGCATTTGGATTGCCCAGAAACGTAAGGCGGCCTGGTTTATCTTGGGATTTGCCGGAATCCTACAAACCATTCCCAGCATTGCATTGCTTGGTTTTATGATACCATTGTTGGGAATTGGCGCATTGCCTGCAATTACCGCACTTTTTATGTACGCATTGCTTCCAATCATCCGAAACACTTACACGGGAATCATTGGTGTGGATGCGGCTATTACCGAATCGGCACGGGCAATGGGAATGAATAAATGGCAGGTACTTTTTCGCGTGGAATTGCCTTTGGCGATGCCTGTGATTCTTGCGGGGATTCGAACCGCAACGGTGATTAATGTGGGTGTGGCCACATTGGCGGCTTACATCGCTGCGGGTGGCTTGGGTGAATTTATTTTTGGAGGTATTGCATTGAATAACACCAATATGATCCTGGCTGGCGCGATTCCTGCTGCATTACTGGCTATCTTTTTTGATTTTCTACTTTCCCGGATACAGAAGGCCAATGTAAAACGAATGCGCAAAGTGTCAGTGATTTTACCTGCGCTACTTTTAATCCTTTCATCTTTTTACATTATTCCTCATACCAAAAATCAAATACTCGGCGGCTTCACGCCGGAGTTTATGGGTCGCGAGGACGGTTATTTGGGTTTGAAATCAAAGTATAATTTAGATATTCCAACTGTTGTGATCAGCGATGCGGTAATGTATAAGGCCGCTTTTGAAAACAAGATTGACGTGATCAGCGGGTATAGCACCGATGGGAGATTGAAGGCCTATAACCTGATTACGCTGAAAGACGATAAACATATTTTCCCGCCTTATTTTGCCTCTGCTGTTATCCGGGAGGATATTCTAAAAAAATTTCCCGAACTCCAACCGACATTGGAATTGCTTTCCGGGCAAATTAATGACTCGGTGATGACGGATTTAAACTATCGGGTAGACTACCTCAAACAAAGCCCTGAGAAAGTGGCGCATGATTTTCTTTTGTCCAAAGGGCTTTACAAAAAGCCTCTAAATGGAAATAAGGGTACTATTAGGCTTGGTTCGAAGATTTTCGCAGAGCAGTACATCCTTATCCAGATGTTTAAAGAATTGATTGAAGGGAATACCCAATTAAAAACAGTCAGCCAAACCGGTCTCGGCGGGACAAAAATTTGCTTTGATGCTTTGACAAACGGTGAAATTGATATGTATCCTGAATATACCGGAACTGGATTGCTGGTTTTGCTTAAACCTTCCTCAGCAGTGATGGAAGGGCTGGCTGGTGATCGGGAGAAAGTGTTTGAATATGTAAAAGCTCAATTTCTAACCCAATATAAACTGCGATGGCTCAAACCGATCGGATTTAATAACGCATATGCGTTGATGATGCGAAAAACGCAGGCACAATCCTTGAATATTAAGACGATTAGTGATTTAAAAATACATTCATCTAATGAAAACCAGCAGCATTAGGGAAGCTTATAACAGTGTTAGAAAATATTCCGAGCTTATTTGCGCCCCACTTGAAACAGAAGATTATGTACCGCAGCCAGTTCCATTTGTAAGTCCTCCGAAATGGCACCTAGCTCATTCAACATGGTTTTTTGAAACATTTATCCTTAAAAATTTCCTGCCCAATTATCAGGTTTACGATCCCGATTTCAACTACCTTTTCAACAGTTATTATAACAATGTCGGAGAACGCACCCTCCGAACTGACAGGGGAAATGTTACGCGGCCAACGACGAAAGCTGTGTATGCATACCGCCAACATGTGGATCGATGTATGGATGAGCTTTTGGAAAAACTGGACGATCCACAGGCGCTGACATTGGTAGAATTAGGGCTTCATCATGAACAACAGCATCAGGAATTGTTGGTAACTGATATCAAATACATTCTGGGTCACAACCCGTTATTTCCTGTTTACAAATCCGGCCATAATCTGGTAGATTCCACCAATACCGAGTCCGGCTTTTTGAAAATCCAGGAGGGCGTATATGATGTTGGGTTTGCAAGTGATGGCTTTTGTTTTGATAATGAGCTTGGTGCCCATAAAGTCTATCTGCATGAATTTGAGATCAGCAAAGCGCTGGTAACCAATGAGGAATATCTGGAATTCATGGAAGCTGGTGGCTACCAGGATTTTAACCTTTGGCTCGATGAAGGCTGGTCATGGGTGAATGAACATGCGGTGAATTCGCCCATGTATTGGCATAAAATAAATGGTGTTTGGCATTATTACACGCTGGATGGATTGCAAAAAGTGAATCCTAATGCAATGCTTAGCCACATCAGCTTTTTTGAAGCCTCTGCTTTTGCCCAATGGAAACAAATGCGACTGCCGACGGAATTTGAGTGGGAGATTGCGGCTGTCAACCTGGATTGGGGGAAACGGTGGGAATGGACAAACAGTGCCTATCTGCCTTATCCTGGCTTTACCAAAGCGCCCGGTGCGGTGGGTGAATACAATGGTAAATTCATGATCAACCAAATGATACTGCGCGGCGCGTCCGTGGGAACTTCTCCCGGTCACAGCCGGAAAACGTACCGAAACTTTTTTCATGCCCGGGAGCGCTGGCAATTCACTGGCATCAGGTTGGCTAAGTAATTGATATTAAATAGTTTATGACAGACACTACATTTGCAAAGGATATTCACAAAGGCTTAACTGCTCCGCTGAAACACATTTCCTCTAAATATTTTTACGACGATATCGGCAGCGGCATCTTTCAGGATATCATGAAAATGCCGGAGTACTACCCTACCGCCTGCGAGTTTGAAATTTTATCGCTTCAGGGATGTCGGATTATCGAAAGATTGGGTTTTGATAAACCTTTCAACATTGTGGAATTTGGCGCGGGTGACGGGATCAAGACGCGGCAGTTACTCAAACAGCTCGTCGAAATAGGGGCTAACTTCACCTATGTGCCGATTGACATTTCAAAAAAAGCCATTGAGGAGCTGGTTTCGGGCATGCTTAAACATCTTCCCAAAATCAAAATCAATCCAATGATCGGCAATTACTTTTCCATGATGGAAGAGCTTTCGCATACATCGGTGCCGGCCTTATACCTTTTCCTGGGCGGAAATATTGGCAATTATGAGGCAAATGAAGTCAACAATCTTTTGAAGGACTTCCGGGGCAGCATGAAAAAGGGCGATAAGCTGCTGACCGGCTTTGACCTGCAAAAAAATCCGGCTACCATCCGTTGCGCCTACGACGATCCTAAGGGAATCACCAAATCATTTAATATCAATCTTTTACACCGCATTAACCGTGAACTCGGCGGGAATTTCAAGACCAATCAGTTTGATTTTTATTCCCATTATAATCCTTTAAATGGTGAAGTAAGGAGTTATCTGATCAGCCTTGTGCCTCAAAATGTTTTTGTGAAGGAAAATCAGCAGTCTTATTCTTTTGAACGAAATGAGGTGATCTGGACTGAGCTTTCGAAGAAATATACATTACGTGAAATCGAAAATGCTGCTGAAAACAATGGATTCACGGTTATGGAGCATTTCATGGATTGTAAAGCTTTTTTTACTGATAGTTTGTGGGAGGTTTGAAAAAAGGGAGGACGGGGAGGAAAGGAAAAGGGAGGGGGATAAAATTTTGATTCTTTGAAAAGCTGCTGACATACTGCTGTCATTACCGTGTGTTTAGTTTGTCATGTTATCAAACTTTAAACAAAAAACCTTTGACATGGAAACTAACAGCAATCAGACTGACGAGATCGAAACTTCTGCAAATGTTATTTCGCAGGAAGCATTACTTGACCACTGGCAGGGGCATCGCCGACTTACCCGTAAGGCTATTGAAGCATTTCCTGAAGATCAGTTTTATGGTTTTTCTATTGGTGGTATGCGGACTTTCGCGCAGCTTTCCATGGAAATGATCGGACTTGCAGCGCCCGGAATTCGCGGAGTAGCCTTTGGCGAATGGACATTCAGCGATCCGGAATTGAACTCCTCCACCCCGCCGCCTCCGACCAAGGCCGAAGTTCTGAAACTTTGGGACCTTGTTACCGAATATATCGATCATCTTTGGCCTCAAATCACCGCAGAACGTTTTCAGAAAACCGAGGCAGCATTTGGCATGTACGAGAACCAAAACTTTGCCACAATTCTGTATCTAGTTGATAATGAGATACATCACCGCGCTCAGGGATATGTGTACCTGCGGGCGCTGGGCATAGAGCCGCCAGCATTCTGGGACCGTTACTAAAATCTATTTGCTATGAAAGGACAATCCCCGACCCAAAAAAGATTATGCAAATCTGCAGGTTGCATTTCTGGTCGGGGAAATTGTTTTTATCCAATGTTATTTGTGGAATAATTTTAGTAGCTACCTTCGTAATCGGTAATATTATCGGTTACACACAAAATTTAGCATGAGATGAAATCCACAAACATTAAATTCATAAGCGCTCTATTATTCTCGACAATGGTCTTTTTTACATCAGTAGACCAGGTTAACGCGCAGATCCGACGCCCTGCTCCAACCGGACAAGTTCCGAAAACGACAACAGGACAACAAACAAACCCTTACGCGGGTTATAACCCGAAACCAACTGGACAAATAGCGCCAGCGCCGACACCTGCTGCCCCGGGTGTCCAGCAAAACCAAACGACTGACCCAAACGTTCAGGATCAGCAAGTCATTCAGGACCCGGCTTTTACACAACCAGTTCAGACTGAACAGACAGAACAAGTCATCACTACGCAGGAGACGCAAACAGTACCTGCCCAGCAAACGCAGCCAATTGTTAATAACCAGGGCCAGCAAACCAATGTTGCAGTTCCTGCCCAGCAGACGACAACAACTACAAGGCAAACGCAACAAAATACCAATCAGCCCCGGACGACAACACAGCCTGTGCAGCAGCAGCAAGCAACTCCGGCGACGCCACAGCGTATGAAGCCCTAGCTAATTCCTTAGACATATAATGTAATGCAGGCATCCTAAAAGGGTTGCTTGCATTTTTTTTGCCCCTGCTGGCACAATCCCACCCTTTAATTGGCGCATACTACCACCTTATTAGCGATCTTCATGTATTAATTTTGTGATATGGAAATGGAAAAAACCATGAAAACATTTTACGCTGTTCTGGCAAACTCGCTTGCGGCGTCACTTACCAACAATTTCGTGTGGTTTGCGGTTACGTTTTGGGTGTACCTGGAAACCAAATCGGTGATTGCTACATCAGTCATGGCGGGGGTGTATCTCGCAACCGTGGCATTTTCAGGATTTTTTCTTGGGTCCATTGTAGACCGATATAAAAAGAAGACCTCGATGATGATCTCAGGGGTACTTACATTGCTGTTCTACACGATTGCCTTAGTCATTTACCTGATCACACCCGATGAGATTTTCAGACATGATGACAGCGTTAGTTTGTGGACACTTGTTATTTTGTGCCTTTTTGGAGCCATAACAGGTAATATCCGGTCAATAGCACTTTCAACAGTGGTAACCATTCTGGTTGAGGAAGATGTGCGGGACAAAGCCAATGGAATGGTAGGTACAGTAAACGGGGTTGCTTTCCTGATATCCTCCATTTTCAGCGGCCTCGTGATCGGCTTCTTGGGAATTTTATGGATGTTAATTCTCGCATCGGGCCTTACCATTCTCGTCCTGCTCCACCTGCTGACCATTACCATTCCTGAAAAAGGCATTGTCCATACCGAGTCGCATTTTGACAGTATCGACATTCGTGGTACCATTAGAGTAGTGGGCATGGTGCCGGGTCTCTTTGGGCTGATCTTCTTTAACACATTCAACAATTTCCTTGGCGGTGTTTTCATGTCCTTAATGGATGCTTACGGGCTTTCAATGGTGTCCGTGCAAACCTGGGGGATTTTGTGGGGGGTGCTTAGCCTCGGTTTTATCATTGGCGGAATAGTAGTAGCCAAAAAAGGATTGGGAAAAATGCCGTTGCGCACCCTTTTCTTATCCAACATTGTGATGTGGTGCATAACCATCATTTTCCCAATCCAGGCTTCCATTGTGTTACTGGGCGCAGGAATGTTCGCCTACTTATGCCTGATCCCGGTCGTAGAAGCAACAGAACAGACTATTCTTCAAAAAGTAATACCCCACGAAAGGCAGGGCCGGGTTTTTGGTTTTGCGCAAAGTGTCGAGCAAGCCGCGTCGCCTATGACGGCATTTATGATTGGTCCGATCGCGAAGTTTATTTTCATTCCCTTCATGACCACTGGCGCTGGGGCAAACCTGATTGGTTCCTGGTTTGGAACGGGTACAGACCGTGGTTTGGCACTTTTATTCATTGTAACTGGCATTGTCGGGCTGCTCGTGACCTTATTGGCCATGCAGTCGGGCGCTTATCAAAAGCTTTCCAACATATACAGGAAAGCGAAACCGGAACTAGACGTGAGTGTTGTTCCGGCGTCCGGATCTTAACAAGCATTTTCATTTATCAACAACTAAACAATAGAAACCATGTTCAAACAAACAGAAGCATTCAGTGGATTTTCGGTAGATAATCTTAAAGAAGCAAAAGCATTTTACGGTGATATCCTCGGACTGGATGTGACCGACGAGATGGAGGAAATGGTACTTGGCCTACACCTTGCTGGAGGCCATAACATTATGATTTATGAAAAACCGAATCACGAGCCTGCCACATTCACAATCCTGAATTTCAAAGTAGCGGACATTGAGAAAACGGTTCAGGAATTGAAAGATAAAGGAGTCAAATTTGAAAGCTACGATTCGCCAGAACTTCAAACGGACGATGATAACATTTCCAGGGGCGAAGGTCCCGTCATTGCCTGGTTTACAGATCCAGCCGGGAATATTCTGTCTGTAATTGAGGCATAAGCGTAGTATTCAACTAAAACAAGCAAATCATGGAAAATCCAACGAGCAGCAAGCTATATGCGGTCATTTCTCTTTATGACATGCAAACTGACTTTTTCAAAAGAGCCCTGGAAGGGATTTCAGATAATGACATTCATAACAGGCTGAATACTAAGGCAAACCACATCGCGTGGCTCACGGGTAGCTTGGTAGAGCAGCGTTTTGAGCTGGCGCGCCAATTTCAGATTGAAGGGACACAACAAGCCGACGATCTTTTTAAAGATAATAAGGGTGTCCAGGATAATGTGACCTATCCATTATTGGAAGCTTTCAAAAAAGATTGGGACATTATCACTCCTCAGCTAAAAAACGCCTTAATCTCTGCGACGGATGAGCAACTTGATGAGAAGGTTGAAATGGCTCCTGACATGAGCTTTCCGCTTTACGACTTTGTTACATTCGTCATATACCGTGAAGCCAACATTATCGGCCAGATCGCGCTTTGGAGAAGATTGCTGGATTATCCGGCGATGAGTTACATGTGACACAATAGCTTTCCTGAGCATTGTATATGCAAAAAGTAATATTGACGATGTCGATGTCCGTGGACGGATACATAGCAGGCCCGAATATCAGTCAGGAAACGCCAATGGGTGAAGGTGGTATGCGTTTGCACGACTGGCTTTTCAATTCAAAAGATGAGCGGGATGCGCAGGCGATCGCTGAACATGTCGCATCATGCGGGGCGGTGATTGTAGGTGGATTTACCTATGAAATTGCAATTGAAGGGGCTTGGGCTAGTTCCTCCCCCTTCAATATGCCCGCTTTTGTAGTAACGCACCGCATTCCCAAACGGCGGGTGGACGGGTTTGTCTATGTCATTGACGGACAAGAAGATGCATTGCATCAGGCAAAAGAGATTGCAGGCGAGAAGAATGTGTGGGTTATGGGTGGTGCCAGAGCGGGCCAGGCTTTAATCAGTGCATCTCTGATTGATGAAGTTCACATTCAATTAATATCTGTGTTGCTTGGTGGCGGCACGAGGTTATTTGAACAATCAGGAAAGGGGCACATTGAACTGGAAAGATTAAAAACAGTCGAAACCGAGACGGCCACCCATTTATATTTCCGGGTTTTAAAAGATAAGTGACATTGCTTTATTTTCTTGCAGCCCTAAGCCAGACCGGATGTATGAAAATGTTCCAGCAACTCTAAATAGCTCACTCTGCAAAGGTCAACCTGAAAACGGTACCGCTGCCAACATCGGATGCGACGGAAATTTTGCAGGAAATTGCTTTGGCAAGATCTCGGATCAGGTGCAAGCCCAATCCCGTTTTTATACCGATCGAAGCCTGATCGGTGTAAAGCGCGTCCAATTGTTCGCTGGAAGCTCCCGGCCCGTTATCAGTGATTCCTAAAATAATCTGATCGTTCTCCATCTTGGCTTCCCAGCGGATATATGCGTCTGGCGTTGTTTTTAAGGCCTTCACCGCATTGCTGGTAAGGTTTTGCATGATGGTTTTCAAATAATCCTCATCCGTAACAACCGTCAGCTTTAAGGGATTCTCGAATGTGAACGTAACTCCGGTAGTACCGGCAAAGAATTTTTGGATGTATTCAAAAACCCCGGAAACCTGAACTGGTCGTGCCTGCGGCTTGAATTGCTGCATCTGACTTTTACTCCATAAAAGCATGGATTCCATCGTTTCCAGCAAGGTTTCTGCCGAATCGCCGATTCTTTTCTGATGCGCCTCGACGGTTTGCGCCGTCATCAGGCCAGGCGCCTCCTTTTGCAAATTCAGAAAGTTAACTAGGTTAGCTACCGGGCTCCGCAGATCGTGACTGATAATGGCGAAAAAACGCGCCTTCACCTGATTGGCTTCGTCGAGTTCATTATTAAGGTGCAGCAGTTGAACATTCGTGCGTTTTCGTGTTCTGCTTTGCCAAAATAACAAACCTCCTATCACCGCGAGCAACGCAACTCCGGCTATCAAGGCGATGCGCTGGTTTTTCTGTGTTTCAAATTCCAGCTTATTGATTTCCAATTGTTTATCACGCACAGCGATCTCGCGCTCGCCCGTCATTTCAGCAATTTTATTCTTGCTCTCTTGTGAAAAAAGCGAATCCTGTACGGACTGATACTTTCTGAAATTCAAATAGGCGTTCTTGTAATCTCCTTTCAAAGCCTGCAGTTCGGCCAAGACGCCCGTAAAATAAAACTGGTTATCTATGTCATCGACCTCCTTACTTATTGCAATCGCCTTGTTGAGGTAATGCTCTGCCTTGGCAATCAAATAGGCTTTTGGATAAGGCGACTTTCCCAATGAATCGTTCCGAAACAGATTTAGGTATGTGTTCCCTAGATTGCCAAGATTGGTTACGCCATCGGCCGGATTGAATTCATTCCAAAGTGTTTCCGCAATGCGGCCGTACTCTATTTTATTTTTGAAATCCGCCGAAAGTGACGATAAATTGGTATACGCTTTTGCAAGGCCCTCCTTGTTTCCGACCTGCCCGTGCATGGCAATCGCCTGTTTATAATAACTTTTAGCTTTTTCAGTCTGCTTCATTTCCGTGTAAATGGAGGCTATGCTTGAATAAGAATTGGCTACTTCGCGCGTCGCATTGCTTCTGTCGGTATTAGCTTGCTTTTTTCTGATATTTAGCCCTTTGAACGCATAGCTTAGTGCTTTGGAAAAATTTTTTTGACCAAAATAAACCTGAGAGATATTGTCATAGCCCACTGCGATCATATAGTTATCGCCTAGTTTCTCCGCCTCGGTCATTGCTTTCAAATAATATTCGATGGCTTTTGGGAAATTGAAATTCAGGTTTTGCTCGGCAACCCCCATATTGTTAAGGGTCGATGCGATATTCCTGCCATCGCTCTCTTTTTGCTGGATCGCTAAGGCACGCTGATTATACAACAAACAGGAATCGTAATTTCCTTTGTCACCATAGGCCCGGGCGATAGCCGCGGAAAATGCTCCAATGCCCTTATTCCAATGCATACGGTTTGCGTGTGCAAGGCCAAGTTTCGAATATTGGAGGGCTTTATCCGTATCTGTAAAGAAATACTCTTGCGCAATTCTGTTGTAATGCCTGGCTTTTAATGTATCGTCAACCGTTTTTGGGATTCGACTGACCAATGAATCAATCAGGTCCTGACCTTGCTTTTGCGAAAATGCCGGTGAGACAGAAATAAGCAGGCAAAAAATGAGCAGCCGGACCGTCATAATTAGGGTTATTTCAAATTAAGAAGCGCATCCTTAAAAGTTCGCCCGACCGGTAACGAATAGTCGCGAACGTAAACCTGCTGTGGCGTTACGCGATCTATGAAATGCCGCTGTACTGCATAACTCCGATGAATCCGAAGGAAAGATTGAAAGGCCGATTCAAGCAGCAAATTGCCAATCGAACTCAGAACACTATATTTTTTGGTCGTGGTGACAATGCGTGTATAATCCTTTAACGCTTCCAGATATACGATCTCGTGCAGATTAAGCTTGATCTGCTGATGCCCGTCCTTGATAAAGATTGTATTGCCGCTACCTAAACTGTATTCAAACAGCTCCGCTTTCCTTTTCAGCTCAAAATAATTCCGGACACGGTGCATGCAATGCTCAAATCTTTCTGATTTGATGGGTTTTACCAGAAAGTCAAATGCTTCCACTTCAAAACCTTCGGCAGCGTAATCAGGGAAAGAGGTGATGAAAACACAAACGGGGACCTGCATCATGGTAGCCCTGAAATCTAGTCCATTCAAGCCGGGCATGTCAATATCTGTAAGCAACACATCCACCGATTCTTTCCCCAACTTCAACGCTGCTTCCTCTGCCGACGAAAATACGCCTGTAATGTTAAGGAAAGGATATTTTCGTGCGTACATCTGCGTTGTCAACCGATCTATTTCATCGTCATCGATGATTACGCAATTGTAAGCGTCGGGAGCATTCATCAAGGGGGGAAATTGAGTAAGTTATGATACCAAATTTAACAGACTTTCCAGTAAAATCCTGAAAAGTTTAGTCACTGGTCTATTTAAAATGTCGTTGGTCTATCAGCCATTGGCCGCAGCCACAAGCAGGGATAGTTTTGGATATCTGAAACCGCAATCGAACTATTTCCATGAAAAAACTCATTCTATCTGCACTTTTACTTTGTTTTCTCGGCTGCTCTAAGTCGGCAAATGAAGATCCCACCCCCAATGTCCCCGAAGGACCATCCGGCCCCGCAACAGGTACTGATCCCGGCAAAGGACAGCCTGGCATCGTTGGAACAGATGGAATTACCGCCTGGGAACAGCTTTCCTCGTCTGAAAAAGATAGGATCAAAGGCTGGAACACCATATTCATGCATCAGTCTGTGGGCGCCGACCTGGAAGATGGTTCATCGGCCAACGGCTTTCGCTTCGAGTATTTCGACATGAACGAAAAGCCCAATAAGGGATTGAGTGGCAATGTTTTTAGCGCATCGAATGGTATGCCAATGGACAAAATTGCAGAGTTCAAAAAGAATGCATTGGCCCACGCATCTATCATTAAAATCGCCATTTTTAAATTCGGATATGCGGACATCACCGACGATAATGTGAATGAGGTAAAAGTAGCATACAAGACAATGATCGATGATTTACGAAATCAGATTCCGGGCCTAAGGTTCGTGCATGTCACGCCGCCATTGGTTTACATTGCAACCAAAGACGAAGGCAACGCAGCCAAAATGAATATGGCCCAATGGATGAAAGATACATTCAAAGACAAGGACGTGATTTTTGATCTCGAAGCCATTGAATCTAATAACGGAAGCTGCAAATTGGGCTCAGTTTGGACAATTTGCGACGAATATCGTTCTACCGCTTCATGTCCCAGTAAAGGTCAAGGCGTGGATGCGCCCGAAGGACAGGGACATCTTTGTGAAAAAGCTGCAACCCGCATCAGCAAGGCATTTTTAATGAGTATATACAATATTGGCAAATGAAAGTATCACTGTTCTCTTGGATAATCCTGCTCCTTTTTCTTACCACTGGCTGTAAGGACAAAGCGATAGAAACGGATGAATGCTCTTCCGACGCAACCGCCTGCGGATGTCCACAAGCGCCGCCCGGATGCGGCACCGATGAAGACGATGAAGAACCTGGTACATTAACCGGAAAAGTCTACGTTTCGCCCAATGGCAATGACCAGAATGATGGTAGCGAAGCAAAGCCGTTTAAGACAATCCAGGCAGCAGCTGATCAAGCCGATCCCGACAAAGGCATTGAGATCATATTGCGCAATGGAACCTATGAAAGCAAGGAAATAAAATTCAGGACCTCGCATATCAAAATGCATTCCTACCCTGGTGAATGGGCTGTGATTAAAGCAGTTACAAATGTGGAAGACATTGCCAGCTGCCTATGGTTTCGCGAACCAGGGACAACAGATATCACATTGGAAAACCTGGAAATTATTGGCGGCTATTACTACGGCATTAAATTTGAAAGCGACTGGGACGACGATCGCTCTGTCCCCTACGATAAGAAAAAGGGTATCTCCAACGTTAAAATCCTGAATTGCAAAATCCATGATACTGGCCGCGATTGCATCAAAATTACGCCCGGATGCAAGGATATTGATATTCTAAATTGCGAAATTTATCGTTCAGGCGTCGGGCCCGCCAACGTGGAAGCCCAGAATGCGGAAGGAATCGACAATGTCAACGCCGATCGCATGGTTGTCCGTAATTGCTACTTCCACGACATTGCCACAAATGCACTTTATGCAAAAGGTGGGGCCAAAGACTGCATTTTTGAACAAAACCTGATCATGAATTGCGGAGAAGGCGGCCTGGTCGCTGGTTATCTCGATACCGACAGCGAATGGTTCAATACCACGACGAACCCTGACTACTACGAAAGTATTAATGTGATCATCCGCAATAATATCGTGGTGAATACCAAGCGTGAGGGATTGGGTTTGTATGCCGCGTCAGGTGCCCAGGTTTATAATAATACGCTGGTTAATGTGGCCAGCGCAGAAGGAAGTTCCGCGTTAATGATATCGAGAGGGGAAATTTACGGCACGCCAAGTGGCGATAGACATCCCGGTTGCCGCAATATTAGGGTAGGTAATAATATTTTTGTCCAAACAGCCGCCGCAGCCGGAAGAATGGCACGGCTGCGGGGAAAACTGACAGGTACCAATGAGATCGGCAACAATATTTATTACAAGCCAGGCACCATGCAGTATAGGATTGATACTAGCGAAGATGATTACGCGGAGTTTGAAGATTTCGCCAACTGGAAAGCGAATTCGGGTTTCGACAGCAATAGCTTGAACTCCGACCCTAAGCTGAATGCGCAGTTTCATCTCTCTTCTGGCAGTTTGGGAATTGGGATGGGGAAAGTGTTGGGTGAACTGGTCTTGAAAGATTATGATGGTGCTGCCAGAACTGGCGGTATTGATATTGGGGCTGATCAGTTTGATAATGGGGCGGTTTTGGCGGTGCCGCCGTCGTTTTTGGTAGGGACGAAAGGGACTGGGGGGAATTGAAGGTTAGTTGGTGGCGTTGTGCTAGCCGGTCTGGAGACCGGGTGACGCAGGGTCGTAGTTGAAAAACTACGACCAACGATACTGTTGACCGTAGTTTTTCAACTACGGTCGTGAGAACAGCGGTCTCCAGACCGCACTAGCACAATGTCACCGGCCAATAGCCAACCTTCCACCGCTAAACAAACTCAATCTCCATCAGCGCATCCAAATTCGCATAATTCCGCGCGCTCGAATACAGATAATCCTCCGCATTTTCAACCCAGCCCGCTCTAACCGGATTGAGATGTATATAATTCAGTTTCTGTTGAATAAACCTGGGCGAAAACAATTCAACCGCATGGTTCTCGTGCGTCCAAAATTGATTGACGCTATTCCTTGCATTCTTCCTCGCCGAAAATTCAAACCGTTTCAGCATCCAATCCGCACGGCTTTCCAGGATATCTGGAATGGTTTCAATGATCTTCCTCGCAGTAAATTTTTTAAAATCTCTGATCACATCCGATAGGTTATCGTCTCCAGCACGCCAGATCACGTGCATGTGATTCGTCATAATTACATAGGCGTAGACTTTCAATTTCTTCCTTTGCCTGCAAAATATCATGCTGTCGATGATGATATCCCTATATACTTTTCGCGAGAGAATATCCACCCAATCAATAATCTGGAAAGTCAAAAAATGCGGTGCGGATTGATCCTGGATTTTGTATGCTGTACTCATCGTTTATTTACTTAGACGTAACTATCTCCGTAAAGTCACTGATTTGCAAGGCTGATTATTGAAATTTACTTTGGCAAAGATTAATCATTTTCTCCAGGCGAATAACACGCCTTTTTTGTCACAATCCCCCCCTCAAAATGTCGCAAATCCCGTCCGTTTTTTTGGTTTTATCCTGGTTAGTTTGTAGTGTTGAAGATGTGTGTTCCGACGCACATTTGTAATGGTTATCAGCAAACTAAAAAAGCCATGGACGATCAGAACCAAGCTAAAAAACCGGGACCAGAACTTCGTCGTTTGAATGCATTTGCAGGGAAATGGAACACCTCGGGTACCTTACAAGCCATGCCCGGAGACCCACCTGTCTATTTCCACGGGACAGACACTTATGAGTGGCTGCCCGGCGGGTTTTTTCTTTTGCATACCGTTGATGTGATGATGGGGAATGAAAGGAAACAAAGCATTGAAGTGATAGGCTATGATCCCTTGAGCGAGTTATATCCAATGCAGCATTTTGACGATCAGGGGGAATCTGGCATTATGCACGGTCGCTTAGAAGGGGATCAATGGACCATTCTTTCTTCTGAGCTCCGATTCAATGGAATATTCAGCGCAGATATGAAAACGCTTACGGGAGTCTGGGAACAATGCATGGAAGACTCCTGGACACATTTAATGGAAATCGCTTTGACAAAACCTTAAACACGACCGTATATGACCGAAGTTTTTAAGACGAATGTTGCGTTGCAAAACCAGGCACGCCTGCTTATAGATCTTATCCAGCGAACATTTATTGGCTGCTCCGCTACTTTCGATCTGGAAGATTGTGATAAGGTGTTATGTGTGAATTCCAGGGAAGAAGTATGCGCGGCAAGCCTGATCCGGTTGATGAGGGAGTTCGGATATCATGCGGAAGTGATGAAAGATGATGCTCACGTTATGTCAATGAACCAATTGGTAAACCATCGTATAGTCTTTACCGGCATTTAATTTATCTTATTTAATATTTAATCATATCTAACCTAATCACTTACCAAAAATGAAAAAAACAAAAATAATTTACTGGATATTAACCGGCCTGCTTTCCGTCATGTTGGGTATCGGTTCGGTTTATGACGCGATTTCGGCACCGGAAGCTGTGGAGCACGTCACAAGGATTGGTTATCCAACTTATCTGGTTCCTTTTCTCGGTGTGATGAAAATCCTGGGAATCATTGCGATCCTTATCCCCGGTTATCCAAGAATAAAGGAATGGGCGTATGCTGGCCTCGCTTATGATATGTTTGGAGCACTTTACTCACATGTTGCTTTTGGCGATGGCGTGCAAATGTGGGGTGGGTTAATTGTAGGCCTCGTATTACTGGGAGCTTCTTATTTCTATTACCATAAGAAAGAGTCCGAAGTATCTCTTGCGATATAAAATATTTACGCTTAAACATTACAAACTATAAACAATATCGAAAAATGGAAAATATGCTGATTAAAAAATCTGTCGACATCAATGCTTCCCAGGAAAAAGTGTGGAGCGTGTTGACCACCGATGAATACACCCGACAATGGTTTGCTGAATTTGGAGAAGGTAATTTTGCGATCACCGACTGGAAAGAAGGAAGCAAAGCCATTTTCATAGACGATACCAAAAGTGGTCTGGCAGGCGTAGTCGCCTCTAATATTCCTGGCCAGGAGTTGATCGTACAATACAATGGCGTGGTAACGGACGGATTGGAAGATTACGATAGTGAGCTAGCCCAAAGTGTCAAGGGTTATAAGGAATGTTATTGGCTGACAAAAATTGATTCTGGGTCCCGTCTCGACATTGAATGCGATATGGGCAGCGAATTTTTTGATTATATGTCCGGAGCTTGGGATAAAGCATTGGTAAGAATAAAGGCATTATCTGAAAACGATTGATCATCAACAAACTAAAAATCATGCAAACCAACGAAATTGTCAAAATGCTGGATGAGACGACGGCCGGTTTCTCGCATACGCTTGCTCAATTTGAACCTGAACAAGTGAATACGGTTCCCTTCGAAGGCAGCTGGACTGCCGGACAGGTTGTAGAACACATCCTTAAATCTGAAACCGGACTACCGGATGTATTAATGGGTAAAACAGCCGATACAAAACGTGCGGCCGATGAAAAAGTCCCGATGATCGAAGGAATTTTTCTGGATTTCAGCACCAAACTGCAATCACCGGACTTTATCATCCCATCAGACGGGCCTCATGATCAGAAGACGCTTTTGCAGGCTTTTCAAAAAGAGCGGCACGAGGTTACCAAGCTGGCAGCAACGGAAGACCTGACCCTCACCTGCACGAGCTTCCCGCTTCCGCAGATGGGCGAGTTAACGCGGCTGGAATGGCTGATATTCATCATCAGTCATTCCAAAAGACACACGCACCAATTGCAGAATATTTTGAAAAAAGTAAATGAAAAAGTAGCTGGATAGCATTTCTGATTGATATCTTGCGTTTAATTATTAAACAAATACGCATTTAATATGAACCGCAAGCTCTTCGTCCTGCTTTTAATTCTTGGCCCACTATTCAATTGCTTTGCTCAATCGACGACCGGAACTAACAAAATAGCTCCGTTTTCCATAAGGCTTACTAACGGCCAGCTTTATAATTATTCTCAGCTTGTACCAGGTCCGGTGGTGCTTATCTATTTTTCGCCAGACTGCGACCATTGCCAGGATTTCACCAAGGATCTGGTCAAGAATTATAATGTTGTTGCCAATAAACAGGTGGTGATGGTCACTTTCCAGGCAATGGATATGTTAAAACCTTTTGTGACCCAATATGGCCTTGCATCTCGCTCCAACTTCAAAGTAGGAACAGAGGGGAATTCGGCGATTGTTCAGAAGTATTATCAGATCCGTTCATTCCCATACATAGCCATTTACGACAAGAAGGGGAATCTTGTAAAAACATATGAAGGCACGCAGCCACACGAGAAAATTTTTGAGACGTTGAGGCAATTGTAGGTTAATAGTCGCATATTAACCCTTAAATAGCCCTTCATAATGAGCAGACGGTGCCAGTATTCCTCCGCTGGCGCTGTAAAATGATTTATCGGTTAAATACACTCCTTTTTGCGTCTTGATCCACGTCGCGTCTGACATCGGGTGGTAAGTCATCAGCCGGTCCCAATTTTTGTAGTATTGATGACCGTTTGTTTCCTGCAAGCCGACGGACATTCCGGGAAAAGGCTGCAAACGGGCGGCAACATTCTTGTTCCAATCAACCAGAATCGGGTTTACAGTCAGATCGGCGCAAAAACAGGGTATCTTTTTTTCATATGCAAGCTGCGTAATCTTCATCGTCATACTAAGCGTCTTGGCAATGGCTTTTACAGCAATAGCAGAATAACCTAGCTCAATGCGATGTGCTGCATCTTCAACGGTGTGTGCACTTTCGTCAGCTGCAACCCGAACGCCCAGATCACCGACACTAGCCTCATTGCTTTCTTCAAAAGGCTCTTCAATGACTGCTATCTGGTCAAAAGCGCCTATTTTCCTGGCATGGTCGAGGAAACGCAGGAGGGTGTCCTTCTTTTCATAACGGCCATTCATGTCAAAATAATAAGGTATTTTCCCGTTCTGGGTATATGGTGTTTCGTAATGACCGATTGTTTTATGCAGGGATGTGAGAAAAGCAATGTCCTTCTCGATCATTTGCTGTTGTGTCCCCGCAGCACCCGTTTTTAATTTTAAAATAAAATAGCCCTCATCCGCGGCCTGCTTTATTCTTTCGGCCGTAGTTCCCACGCTGAAAGAAGGAATGCTGGCCACCTTTTCATGACGATAAGATAAGCCAGGCTTATAAGCCGCCGGTATCATTTCATCGAATTGGGTAATATTGTTCTCCTGCGCATATAAGAGCCAGGCTGCATTATCTACACAAACCAGGGCATTCAGGGCAAACGTTTTACGCAGGTCAGGATTTCCGGTTATTTTTTTACCATAAGCCAGCACTTCCGGAAGCATATCTTCCAATAATTGGACAGGATCGGTGAATGTTGTACCCCGCAGCATTTGCAGCGCCCGCTCGCTCATGGCATACATCAATGCATTTCCCGCACTTTCAGAATGTGCCGCAAAAACCTTCGAATCAGACCAAAAGCACGCCCTGCGTTCCCAGCCCCACTTTCCGGATACCCGATTCCGATTCCAGCATCGCAATGCTTTGCCAACTATCCGTAATGGCGCTCCCCTTGAATCGGTAAGGATTCAGCGGCTCCCTTTCAAAATTGGAATCAACATTGGTGATCTTTATTTTTTTCATGGTTGGAGAAAAAGGCAATTGAAAACCTGTCAAATCAGCCCCAGCGCCAGCTAACGTAACCAATCCGGCCTTTTGCAGGAACGAACGCCGGCCAATATGTTCATGACTTTCCGTCGACATCGTATTGTTCGTTTATTTTCAGCTTATCTATGCATTAAAGAGCCTGGCGCCTCATTCCTAATTGTATTGCCCTCTGTCCCTCCGACTGAAGCATTTCCGATCAATGATGAAAACGCGGCTCCAGATAAGCCTATCAGGAAAAGGGCGGTGGCATTATATTGGGGATTTGAACAAAATCCTAATTGCAATCGAGTTTTTTCATGCCGAAAAAATCAATACGCACCGGCTTGACAGGTGTTTCCGGCACAAAACCTTTCAGCGCGAATACACCTGCGTACTTGGGCGAGAAGTCTATTTCTTTCTCCAATATCTCTTTCAAAGCGAAAAGGCTTGGAGACCCGGAAGCATGCAGCAGCCGGAAGCGTGAACCCGTTTTCTCAATCCTTAACGCCGATTTGGCCAGATTTTGGCGGATAATCTGCTGATTGGCGGGTTGATTGGTGAAAAGTGTCATGTGGGTTAGCTCTTCCGGTTTTCTTACAGGATCGCCGTCATCATAAACGGCCTGGATAATAATTTCACCCGGCTTGACATATCCTCCGAAAAAATCATTGTAAGCCAGGCTTAATCTCAAATTTTTACTGTTTGGTAAAGTATCTTCCGTGAGCAGAATACCCGCTTGCTGCCAGTTATGTTCAGGAATAAAATCAGTAAAAAGGACTTCGGTACTAAAACATTCAGATACTGTTTCCCGAAACAAAAAATTATTGATATGTGCTTTTTGATTGCCGGAGATGTAATTGTCGCCTTCCTGTGTAAAAAGCGTCAAATGCCCGGGCTTGAAATTTCTTTTTCCCCAATAAACAGGCTCCCTATCACGCAATATCCAGCCATGGGCTGAGAGGGAATCTTCGCTCAGCTGATTAAAATCCTCATTGAAATCTGCTGTCTTTTGAGAAAATATATAAAAAGAAAAGACTGCTGCAATGGCCAGGATTGAGATTGTCATCAGCAATATTTTTGGGTAAGTAGGTGTTGTAGCGGGTTTTTCAATGGACCTGAGACCGGTTAAGTTTCGGGAATTTTCAAGATGGGTAAACCAATAAGGATAGTGTGATTCATTCTTTTTTCTAAGCAATTCATCCGTTTTGGGCGCGGCATTCACGAATCGGGCAAGCGTATCCAATGTTGCCAGGGACGGATTTTCCTTCTTGGCGCTTCCCGGTTCTAGAATATACAAAGAGTAATTTTTAATGCTTTTCCAGCCAACGATCAATCCCGTTTGTTCCTGAATGGCATTCGAAAAATGTTTGCTTTCTGCTTCGCTGAGTTGCACGGAAGGAGGGCTACCAAAACATCTTCTAAATGCTTTCGTGTACAAATCGATAAACGCCTTCTCTTCGGTAATGTTCATAAAAGCTTTTAAATCAGTCAGATTTCACGTTTCCGCAATTTTTACGCCGGAATTACGGCATTCCAAGTTTCATGAAAAGACATTTGGCCCATCAATTCATCATTAAGATCCGGCTAAAATATGAAACGTTTTTCTTTGATTTTTCTCTGTCTTTGGAGCATTGCGTCAAACGCCCAGGATATCCAGCTGCATTATGACCTGAGGCATTCGGTCGATCCAAAGTTGAACCGGAAGAATTTTCCAATGATCTGTTTTCAGTATTTCAAAAACCTCGATACTGTTTCGACCGGATCATTTCTTTTCAAAGCCCAATCGTTTCTGAGCGGCGATCAGCATAATATGGGCGAGGTTTTCATGCAGGTATCACAAACCATCAAATTCTGGAAGCCCAAGGTGTATCTTGCATTGCAGTATTCAGGTGGCCTTGGGATCGCTTCGCCCTCCTTCGGATATCATATCGGTAATCGCTATGGTATTGGAATCAGTTACCCTTTTGTTTGGAAAAAAGCATTTTTCAACGCCGCTGCTTCGTATCGCTTTAATCCGTTTAAAACTGCTACGCATGATGCGCAAGCCACATTTTACTTGGGTCGGGGCTTGTTGAATTACCGGATTTTTATGGAAGGCAGTTTCACGGCGTTTACTGAAAATCACAATCCTGGAATCTCAGATCCCGCCCCGAGAGGCAAAAAGTTTGCTTTTTACGGCGACCCGCAGGTCTGGTTTAAAATAAAGAAGGGCTTTTCAGTGGGTTCAAGGATTAGCGTTTACTATAACATCTTGGGAAATCCGGGCGCTTTCCAGGCATATCCGACCATTGGAAGTAAGTACAATTTCTAGCATTGTTGCATCAAATCGCCATTAACTTCCCAATTTTTAATCCATAACCCTCCCAATCCCGTAGGTTTTAATCAAAATCATCAACATAACCATTGAAATCATGCGCACAACATTTTTGAAGCAACCGGATTTTATCAGCCGCGTCTGCAAGGCAACCATCGCAACGGCGATCGGTTGTTTGTTATTGACAGCCTGCGGCAGCAAAACCGAAACTGGCTCTGACAAAGATTCTTTGGTGACAGAAACGGACACAGCTTCTGCTCCAAAAACCTTGAAACCAACTGCTGCTGCTCCTGCATGGGCCCCGGATATCAAGCCGGAAATGCAGGCGGTCATTGAAAAACTGGTTAACTATAAGGACAAACCCATTCCACAGCTGACTGCCGCGGAAGCCAGAAAAAACCATACGCCCACAGACGCGGTGATGGAACTGATCAGTGAAAACAACATCCCCATGCCCGAAGCAATGGTAGATACTATGGGTAAAATGGTCCCAGTGAAAGGAGATAGCATTCCGGTCCGTATTTATACACCAAAAAGTGGCAATGCGCCTTTCCCGGTTATCGTATATTATCACGGCGGCGGATTTGTGATTGCTGACCTGGACGTGTACGATGCCTCAGCAAAGAGCCTGGCTGAACAAACCGGTGCGGTTGTAGTATCTGCGGCGTACCGTCTGGCCCCAGAACATAAATTCCCAACCGCTCATGACGACGCATATGCAGCTTACTTATGGACTGTCAAAAATGTGGTTAGCTTGAAAGGAGATCCAAAGAAAATAGCAGTTGCGGGCGAAAGTGCCGGTGGTAACCTGGCCGCCAATGTAAGCATTATGGCCCGGGATAAAGGTGCTGCTCTACCGATCCACCAATTGCTGGTTTACCCGGTAGCCGGTTCAGATATGACCACGGAATCGTATCAAAAATATGCTTCCGCTAAGCCATTGGACAAACCGATGATGGAATGGTTTGTGAAAAATTACCTGCACAATATGGGTGAAGGCAAAGATCCAAGAATTAATCTGGTAGCTGCCAATTTGAAAGGTCTTCCGCCAACGACTATTGTAATGGCTGAGATTGACCCACTTCAAAGAGATGGAGAAATGCTTGGCGAGAAGTTAAAATCAGCTGGTGTGAAGGTTTCTTCTAAAACCTATCCTGGTGTTACACACGAATTTTTTGGTATGGGACTTGTCGTTCCGGAAGCGAAAGATGCGATGGCTTACGCAGCCGACGAGCTGAAAATGGCATTCAAGAAATAACATACCTTTTTTCAGTAAGATCCGGAAATGCAGGAATAGTGTTCCTGTTTTTCCGGATTTTTTTTTGATATTGGCAGCATATAAAAAATTAACTAAATATGCTATGAAAAATCCCAATTCAGAATCACTGAACAGAAGAAATTTTATTCGTGCTGGCGCCGTCTCCACATTAGGTGTTGTTGCATTAAGCGCGGTTACCTCTGATGTTTTATCGGCTAAGCCTCTTACCCAGGTAGTTCCGGCAAAAGAAGGCATATTCATGATCGGGCCAATGGAAGGTTATTCCCCACAAATTGGCACGCTGGTTTCGATGCTGAATTACAATAGGTCAACTATTATTAATTCTGTCAAATCAATGAGCATGGAACAGCTCGATTTCCTGCTTGATCCTCATGCCAACACCATCGGAGCATTGGTTATGCACCTTGGCGCCACTGAAAAATACTATCAGGCCAATACATTTGAAGGCCGTCAGGAAATGAATGCAGAAGAGAAAAAAATATGGGGAGCTGCAATGGAACTTGGTGATGAGGGCCGGAAAAATATCAAAGGCAACAATGCACAGTATTATATCGATATGATCACCGAAGTGCGGGAGAAAACGCTGAAAGAACTGAAAAGTAAGGATGATAAATGGCTGCTCGCAATTGATCCGGAATGGTCGAAGGAAGAATCTCTTAATACTTACTGGAAGTGGTTTCACGTTTGCGAGCACGAATCCAATCACCGCGGACAGATCGCATTTTTGAAAAGCAGACTTCCGGGAGCAAAACCAGGTAAAGAATAAGATAATGGTGAAGAGAGCCTTACTTCCTTTTCTTTTTTTGCTGGTTAGCTTTACCTGTTTCGGACAGCAAAAAGCGCCGCGCCTGATTGTGCGCGGCGACGACATGGGTTACTCACATTCGGGCAACCTTGCATTGATAAAGAGTTCAAAAGAAGGCATCCAAACTTCCATTGAGGTCATTGTCCCTTCACCCTGGTTTCCCGAGGCTGTGAAGATGCTGGCTGAAAATCCGGGTCTGGATGTGGGCATTCACCTTGCGATCACCAGCGAATGGGACAATGTCAAATGGAGGCCGTTGACGGATTGCCCCAGTATCAGGGATGCGGATGGTTATTTTTATCCAATGGTCCGGGCCAATAAGAACTACCCTAAACGGGCGATCCTGGAAAACGACTGGAAACTGGCTGACATTGAAAAGGAATTTAGAGCACAGATTGAAATGGCATTGAAAAAGATTCCCCAAATCAGTCATGTCTCGTCGCATATGGGTTGTACGGGCCTGCACCCCGACGTTCTCGCCTTGACAAAACGATTGGCAAAGGAATACAAGATCCCCATCGACCCGGAGCCAGCTGACCTGAAATATGCCAGCTACGATGGCCCGAAAAAGACCCCGGAAGAAAAAATAAATAGCTTTATCAGCATGCTCGGAAAGCTGGAATCGGGCAAAACTTATCTGTTCGTGGACCATCCGGGATTGAACGATGCGGAATTGAAGGCGATCAGCCACATTGGTTATGAAGATGTGGCCTCAGACCGCCAAGGTGTAACGGATCTTTTTACCAGTAAAAAAGTCAAAGACGCCGTTAAAGAAGAAGGTATTGTTTTAATCGGATATAAAGATCTGGCAAGACAATAGGCACATCCATCCCGTTTATTTTGGCGTTTGTCATAAATTTCTTTCTCACGCGGGACTTAAATGGCATTTTTATGGTATCATATTTAAAAACCATGAAAATGTTTAAACTTCTGCTCACTGCTACTATTGTTCTGGCTTCCTTTCTGACACCCGCTTTTGCCCAATTTCCCTCGGGCGGCGCGTCAAAGCCAAAAGCGCTACCTGGTACTGCGGGCGACCAGACCCCGAAAGGTTCTTCTAAAATTTCAGGATCTGTTGTCGACTCAGCTTCTTCAAATGCCATTGAATTTGTGAGCATTGCACTTTACAACAAAGCAAACGGACAAGCCATCGACGGTACCGTTGCCGACGAAAAAGGTAAGTTCGCCCTGACCAAAGTCGCCGCAGGAGATTACAAAGTGTTGGTTTCGTTCATTGGTTACGGCAACAAAACCATCGACAACATCAAATTAGCCAAAGGCCAGGAATTGGATCTGGGAGTAGTCACATTGGCATCGAATACGAAAACCTTAAACGAGGTAACCGTTACCGGCCAGGCCGCGCTCATAGAAGAAAAAGTGGACAGGCTGGTTTATAATGCGGATAAAGACATTACCGCGAAAGGTGGCGATGCTACTGACATTCTTCGCAAAGTTCCCCTTTTAACTGTCGACCTGGATGGTAATGTGTCTCTTCGCGGCAGCCAGAACATCCGGGTATTAATCAACAATAAGCCTAGTACCATCATCGCGAACAGCGTTGCAGATGCTTTAAAGCAAATACCAGCAGATCAGATCAAAACGGTGGAAGTAATTACGAGTCCTTCGGCGAAATACGATGCGGAAGGTTCCGGTGGTATCATCAACATTATTACTAAAAAGAACAGTTTGCAAGGACTTAACCTGAATGTGGATGCAGGTGTCGGAAACCGTGGTTCTATGTTGTCGCTGAATGGTGGTTACCGCAAAGGAAAGGCTGGATTTACAATTGGTGGATTTGGCCGTGGGATTTATAATACCATTACCAAAACATCATTGGAACAAACCAGTACCGTAAGTGATGTTACCACAAGAACGCTTCAAACCGGTGACGGAAGCAGCCGCGGACTTTTTGGAAACTATAACCTTGGCTTTGACTACGATCTTGCCAAAAATCAAAGTCTGACAGCAGGTGTGAAATATGGTGTCCGGAATTTTAGCAACCAGCAGGACCTGATGACCAGACTGACCCGAACCGGTTCCACAGATATTATCTCTACCCGCGATGTGGATGCAAGAAACCTCTCGGGAACGGTGGATGTGAATATTGATTATCTCCATACGTTCAAGCCTCAGCAGGAATGGAGTGTTTCCACATTGTACAGCCGCAATGACCTTACCAATGATTTTGATGCCAATTTGCTGAACGGAAGTAACCAGCTTACAAACCGCCAACGTAACCTGAACAAAAACGTGAATACGGAATTTACTTTACAAACTGATTATCAGACACCTATCAAGAAAAACCAATTGCTTGAATTTGGTGGAAAAGCAATTTTTCGTGAGGTAACGAGTGCGTACAGCTTCCTGATTGCAGAGCCGACCGGAGATTTCCGGCCTGAAACAGATCAGCCAGCGGGTGACCTTACTTATCATCAGAACATTGCAGCCGGTTACACCTCATATACTTATACAACCAAAAAGCGCTACACATTTAAAGGAGGCTTGCGTTACGAGCATACCTTCATTGATGCCAGCACCAATGAGGGTACTGTCGGTGTAGGTAATTATGGCGTTCTGGTACCCAGTGTGAATGCTTCCAAAACATTCAAAGGAACTACGTTAAAACTGGGTTATAACCGCAGAATCCAACGTCCGGGTTTACAGCAATTGAACCCGAATTTTAACTCAGCCAACCCGCAGAACATTACAATCGGTAATCCGGAACTGAGACCTGAGTTGACCAATAACTTTGAACTGGGTTTGAGCAAGACCATCAAAAAGACGTTCGTGAATGCAACTTTCTTCGGCAGGGTTACCAATAACGCGATCAGCCAGATCCGTCAGCCTTCAGATACATTGGCTGGTGCCATTGTTACGACTTATGAAAATATTGGAAAACAGCATGCATATGGTGTTAACCTCTTTGCCAATGTCGCTGCCACGACCAAGATCAATGTTGGGATTTTTGCCAATGCCTTTTATACCACATTGACAGGGCTTACGACAGGTCAAAACGGTCTTTCACAAGAAATTAATAATAATGGTTTCAATGTGAGTGGTGGTATTTTCTCTCAGGCGACATTTGCGCATGGCTGGGGCGCGCAGGCATTTGGTTTTATGCAGGGAAACCAAGTCCAGCTGCAGGGGATGCAAGGAGGGTTTGGATTTTATACCATTGGTGTGAAAAAGGAATTTAATAACAAAAAAGGAAGCGTTGGACTCGCCGCTGAAAACTTCCTGAGCAAACGTTTCAACATTCACACCGAATTGACTTCGCTGCAATTCAACCAGGTGAATGATGTCTACCTCTACAACCGCGGAATTCGTCTGACATTCACGTACAAAATTGGCAAAATGACTATGGACGCACCGAAAAGAAAAGCCAAGTCTGTTAATAATGATGACGTGAAAAGCGAAGGTGGCGGACAACAATCCGGCGGTGGCGCACCGGCGAGCGGAGGAAGTGCTCCCCGGTAGTAAATTTGAATGAATGTCTTTGATACGCAAAACCAATCTAACGCATATAAATCTTACTTATGAAAACGAGCAGAATATTGTTAACGATGGCAGCGGCCCTGATGGCAGCTGGATCCTATGCCCAAACTGTCGACGAAATTGTCGAAAAGCATGTAGCTGCTTTGGGTGGGATCGATAAGATAAAAGCGGTGAATACATTAGTGATCGAACGCTCTCTGGCGGTTCAAGGGATGGAAATTCCGAATAAAACCATTTTGGTAGTCGGCAAATCCGTCCGTACCGAATCCACTGTGATGGGCAATTCAATGGTACAAGTCGTGAGTGATTCGAAGGGCTGGATGATCAGACCTACCATGATGGGCGGTACTGGTGAGCCGGAAGATATGCCGGCAGATCAGGTGAAACAACAAATCGCCTCGCTCGACCCATTTGGCGGCTTGGTTGATTATAAAGAAAAAGGTAACCAGCTGGAATTGGTAGGAAAAGAAAAATTAGACAAAAAGGACGTTTTTCACCTCAAACTAACCACCAAAGACGGACAGGTAATGGACCAGTTTGTTGACGCAAATACTTTTCTGGTGAGTAAAGTAAAAGCCACCATGAACGGACAGGAAGGCGAAATTGACCTCTCGGACTATAAGGAGGTGAATGGCGTGAAAATCCCAAATACGATGGAGATTGTCAATCCACAAATGGGGACCATGTCCTTCATTACCAATAAAGTAACAGTGAATGAACCAGTAGACGAGGCCATCTTCAAAAGACCGGTTAAGTAGTCTGTTAGATATCCTATTTTGTAGAGCGTTACCTGCGGGTAGCGCTTTTTTTATATCGAAAAAGTGCAGTTATGGCTGCATCCGGTTTAGTTATGAAGAGAGGATGTGTAAAATAGATAGCCTGAGTAGTAAGATATCATATTGTTCTAATAAAATATTACGCAGTTTGGTAAGAATTACTACGTAGAAATTTAATAACTTAGTTTTATGTCCTATTTTTGACTTAACGGCGACATAAACCTGACTGAACCCCAAATCTCCTCAGCAATGAAGCAAATTCTACTGGTTGAAGACCATGCAATTGTAAGGCTGGCTACCAAGTTCCTGATTATGGACTTGTTGCACCCCGTTAACGTTTATGAAGCCGGTACTTTTGGGGAGACTTTAGCGCAGGTTGCCGCTCATCACCTTGATCTGATAATCCTGGACATCAGCATTCCGGACGGAGAGGGTTTTAACATGATTCCAAAGATCCGGGAAGTCCAGCCGAAAGTATTGATTCTCGTATTTACAAGTCTTGAGGAACAGATATATGCTCTCCACTACATCAAGGCAGGTGCGAATGGGTTCTTATCCAAAAATTCCTCCCAGAACGAGATCAAACGCGCGGTACTCTCGATGTTTGAATCTGGAAATTATATCAGCGCAGCTGTTCAGCAGCAATTGCTTCGGAATACATTAGAAAGCAAAACCGATGGCGAAAATCCACTTGAGCACCTTTCACAAAGAGAGCTGGAAGTGATGGATATGCTGCTTGACGGTTTCTGGACAAAGGAAATCGCTATTTATCTCAACCTCACCGAAAGTTCTGTAAGCACCTACAAAGCCCGTATTTTCGACAAGCTGCACGTTTCTACCCTTATTGGTATGTTCAAAAAGGTCCAGTTCTACAAAGGACAGAACGCCGACGTTTAAAAAAATCACCAATCTAACTTTTCATTACGAAATATTCGTAAATTTACGAAAACATCGTAACAATGGAAAAGTTATCTGCTCAGGAAGAAGAAGCCATGCTCGCCATCTGGAAAACAGGTGAAGGCAGCATCAAGACATTTATGGCTGCCATGTCGCCACCCGGCCCGCCTTATACCACCCTCGCCTCGACTGTTAAAAATCTTGAAAAGAAGGGTTATATCCTTGGCAGGTTGATCGGAAACGTCTACCTGTACTCCCCAGCCGTGACGGAAGAAGCTTACAAACAGAAGTTTATTGGAAATGTTGTGAAAGACTATTTCGAAAACTCCTACCAATCATTGGTTAGCTTTTTCGTCGAGAAAAACAATATTTCCACCGATGAATTGAAAGAGATAATCCGGTTGATTGAGAGTAAAAAATAACCAATCCTTACCCATCTTTTCTATGCTGCCATTCATAGCATATCTCATCAAACTGTCGCTAGGCCTCACGACTGTCAGCCTGTTTTATCACCTAGTGCTGAGGCGTCTCACCTTTTACGACTGGAACCGCTGGTACCTGCTTATTTACTCGTTACTGGCGTTTTGTATTCCGTTTATCGATGTCAGTTCATCCGTTTCACAGCTTTCAACAGCCCATCATTTTCAATTCATAGAAAGGATTCCAAGCATTCATTATGTTCCAGAAACGCCGGCAGTTGCTACCAACGTTGAACCTATTCGCTCGTTTGACACCGAAGAGATCATCTGTTACCTGGTTCTTTTCGGCATTGCGATCATGATTGGAAGGTTTTTAATGCATATCAATTTCTATGCAAGACTTCGCCGCAATGCCCAACTGGTTTCTGATGAAGAAATCAAGCTATATCACCTGGCAAAAAATGTGAGCCCTTTTTCATTTGGAAATTCCATCTTCTACAATCCCGACCTGCACAAACCGGAAGAATTGAAAGACATTATCCTGCATGAATATGTGCACGTCCGGCAGAAACATACATTGGACGTCATATGGAGCGAGTTGCTGTGCATTGTCAACTGGTTTAATCCATTCGCCTGGCTCATCCGCCACGCAATCCGCCAAAATCTGGAATTCATTGCAGACAGAAAAGTCCTTGAAAATCATGCAGATATCCGGCAATATCAATATCTGTTACTCAAAGTGGCGGGCGTTCCGGAATATAAGATTGTAAACCCATTCGGTTTTTCATCCATCAAACAGCGGATTATTATGATGAATAAAACCAAAAGCCCGAAGTTTTTTCTTACGCTTTTCCTTTTTACTGTCCCGTTGCTTGTGTTCCTCCTGGCAGCATTTCGAAGTGACTTGGCGCAGCTTATCTCGAAAGATCCGCATCGTACGACTTATGGCTATGGCAATCAGTCAAAACGACCAACCAGACTTCCTAAAAAGGCGGTTTTTATAGCGGGAATTATTCTCGATGCCCGGACCAGCAAGCCTGTTTCTGGCTACCCACTGACCATTTCATTTGAAGACAAAGATTTAAAAACAGTTCTGACGGACAAGAATGGCTACTATTATGTGGAAATGCCGGCAATCGCCGCCGACACGGGCGCACCTTATGGTCAGATCGTCTATTTCGCGTCCTTTGGGGTCAAAGAATTTATAGAATACGCCTATCCGGAATCTTACAGTGCCGACCTTCAGGGATGGAGTGGCTTCGGTGTTACCTTTCTTCCTACACGTTCAGACAGAAAGAATGGCTTTAAAATTGATTTTTATGGTGTCCCAAAATCCCTTTTCTTCAATCAATATAAATCTGGCGATATCAAAGGCGGGATAAGCGCTCTCCTGAATAAAGAAATGGGTGTGTTTATCACGGAACACAATCTCAAAATAGATTTCAAAAAAGCTTATCCCTGGCCGAAAGATGTGTTTACTAAGTTTAAAAACGGCTATTTCGACAGAAACAAAGAATTGATCGGTTATGATGATCTTACGCAATTCTACCTGAATGGAAACAAAGCGACCTATCAGGCTATCAATAAGGCATTTGAAAATTATCCCTACGTCATTGACCAAGCGCACAGTTTCAAAAATCGGGCAAGAAATGGCTTGTGTGCAGAGGTTTTCTATGTCACATTCCCAATGCACAAACCCGCCCCGCCTGCTGCATTGTTAAAAGGTAATGTGGAGGAAAAAAATGCCAGTACGTTCGATTTGGCCACATTGAAAAGGGAACCTTATCTGCTGGACGGTTTCCGGCAGGTTTATGGGATTGGAAGCAATCTGATGCCGCTGAAAAATGAGCTTAGGAAGGTGGTTTTGTTCAAAGGACAACTCGCCCGCTACTACGATCCCGACCGCGATAGGATCTGGTGGATAGAAACCAGGCCGGAAACAGAAGTTTTTGAGAGGCCTGATTTGGCTTTGTTTAAATAAGAAAAGGTTAGGCAAGTGTAGCATTCCGGCCAAAAATCCGACGGTTGAAAAACTTATAGCCGCCGTCAGCCGTTGTCTTTTCACCTGCCTCCACATATCAAAATCTGTCGCGGATTATGAATGACCCTTTTCTACCACGTTATTTTCCCTGGCTGCTTTTCATTGGAATTCTATTAAATATACCAGGATTATGGCTCGATATCATTGAACCCGACGGCGCGCTCTACGCGACCATTGCCAAGCACATTGTTCTGCATAACGACTGGATCAATCTTTTCGGGGATGGTCATGACTGGCTCGATAAGCCCCACTTCCCGTTTTGGATGGCCGCAATCAGCTACAAAATTTTCGGAATCACAGGTTTCGCCTACAAATTGCCCGCCTTTATATTCTGGCTGGTCAGTTTGAGATATACTTATTTACTTGGCAGGGATCTCTACAATGTATCCATTGCCCAGGTCGCGGTATTGATTTATGCAGTTGCATTCCACAGTACCTTGGCAAATTTCGACGTACGGGCCGAACCCTATCTCACCGCCTGCATTGTAGCCGCCTGCTGGCACATGCTATCCGTTTACAAGAACAAGCATTGGATCCATATTATTGCCGCCGCACTGTTTATAGCCTGCGCGATCATGACGAAGGGCATTTTTGTGCTGATTACCATTGGCGGCGGCTGGGTTATTTTCTGGTTGGTAACAAGGCAGTTCAGGCAATTTCTCAACTACCGCTGGTGGGTTATGCTGGGTTTAAGCTTTATTTTCATCCTGCCTGAATTGTATAGTTTGTATGTTCAATTTGACCTCCACCCCGAAAAAGTGGTTTTTGGCCGAACCCATGTTTCAGGCATCCGTTTCTTCTTTTGGGATAGCCAGTTTGGGAGATTTTTCAATACGGGCCCTATTAAGGGAAAAGGCAATGTGAGTTTCTTCCTGCATACCACATTGTGGGCCTTTTTGCCCTGGTCGGTCGGGCTTGTCGGTGGCGTTATTTACTTGTTGAGATTTGATAAGGATAAGGACCCGTTGCGTTGGGTTATTTACGGGAGCGCCCTGATAACATTTCTCCTCTTTTCCTTGTCAAAGTTTCAACTGCCTCATTACCTGGTGATTGAATTCCCATATTTCTCACTTATTACGGCTTTTTTCTTCTTTCAGCTCGCCAATGTTTCGAAATTGAACGTTTGGGTCGCCATCCAAACGGCGCTGCTGATCGTGTCGCTGACCTTGGTCGCCGGCCTGATATATATGATGGGAATCGAAAATGGGTTGATTGCAATTCTCATCGCATTCATGATTGTGACCGCTTCTTTCTTCATCCATTACCAAAACCAATTACAGCAAATCCTTATCAAAGGTTATGCGATGGCAGCCATTTTATACATATTTCTTTTCATTTTCTTTTACCCGCTTTTGCTTCAATACCAATCCGGACGACAGGCCGCCAGATTAATTCCAAATCAAAATAAAGTCTTACCCGTCGCAGAATATGGCTCCTTTTCATACAGCCTTGAATTTTACGCCCCCGGCGATGTCATGCTAATTAAAGACGGAAATTCTTTTCAAAACTTCATTAACAACGCTCCGTGCTATTTATATACGAATGCTTTTGTGGCTGACAGTCTCATCCGCGCAGGTGTGAACGCGGAAGTGAAAGCCACGCCAGCACATTTTCATGTGACGAGGCTGAAATATGCATTTCTAAACAGTAAAACCAGGGCTTCGGTTTTGGAACCGCGTTATTTGCTGTTTATCAAAGCCAACTAGATGTAACAATTATGGTAGGTCGAGACCAGGTAATTTTAAACCGGAGGTTTTCAGGCTTTCCATGATTTTTTCCTGAATTTCCATTTTCGTATTAACAAAGCTGTGCGCATCCAGCCATACATTTACCATCACCTTGTAGCCATCGGACTCTATAGAAGATATCCCAATACTCCTTTCGGGGACTTTCAGGGCATTTTGAGCACCATCCAGGACATGATTCAGCGTTTTCCTGACCGCCTTAAAATCAATGTTATTACTGAATCTTAATTCTACATCCAACCTGCGGCTACCGGATGCGCTGATGTTGATAATCACTTCATTCGATAATTTACTATTTGGGATGACCACCATACGATTGTCAAAAGTGTTGACGATCGTATAAAAAATTTTGATCGCCGTAACAGTTCCTTCCTGACCTTGCGCCATAATATTATCTCCAACCTGAAAAGGTTTCAGGATCAAAATCAGGACGCCGCTGGCGAAGTTTTGCAGTGTTCCTGAAAGTGCCAGCCCCGCCGCCACACCAATGGCACCAATCAAAGCCGCAAAAACGGTCATTTGAATGCCTACCATCTGCATGACAGTCACAATCAGCAGAATTCGCAAGCTGACAATCGCGAGGCTTAACAGGAATGGAGCGAGCGACGGATCTATGTTTTTTCTGAACATATGTGCAGTCAGCCACCTCGAAAGAATTTTGATCAGCCAGAGACCAATAACCAGGACGGTAATGCCCAAAATAACCCCCGGGCCAGTCCTCAGTATCCAGGCATAGGCCTGATTATAAAATTGTGTCAGCTTCATTCTTAAAAAAGGGTATTGATTGAATAGCAGGATTGGAAAAATCCGTTCCACCATTCTATCGAACCCAAGCATGCGCCTACGTGGCATATTTTTTGAAATACTGATCCTATACGTCAAATGCAAACCAATTGATCCACAAAAATCAAATAGAACCTGAATTTATTAATCCGACCATGGAAGACGATCACAGAAAAAAGGGAAGAATAGGCCGATACATTGTTTACCTTTTACTGGCAATAGCAACGGTTGGCCTTGGCATACACTTTCTTACACCCAAGCCAATCGATAATGCCTCCAACCAGAATATGAGCCTGTTTATCAGCAATAAGATTACGGATATTGACCAAAAATTGACCAAAAGCGATGAAATAATTGACATTGCAACAAATCTATCCTGGCATAAATCCAACACCGCGTTATACAACGAGGTCAAAGCAAGCAAGGACAAGGCGATAGGTGGACAGCGGGAAGTGCTGAAACAGAAAATGGTCAAAATCCAGGCGCGGGAATTTCCAGCATTGCGAGACGCATATGTGAGCTCAAAGAAGGATGTATTGGGTCAGGAACATATCAATGTGTCTTTGTCAGGTGAAAAGAAGGACGTACTGACCTTTACGGGCGGAATGTTTGCCCCGAAGAAAGCGCAAAAAGAATTTACCAAAAGCATTGAAGAGATTGTCAGCGACCTGAGATTCAAAAAAATTGTTTACAAATGGTCTGACGATAAAAACAGCTTCGCCGACTACAAGATCGATTCAAAAAACGATACGGAGATATAAAAAGAGCCGGAAGTAACTTGGATCACCTTTAAATGACATGACATTGTTCAGCACCCATTCATAAGCCTTTTAAGAACTCATTTAATAAAGCACATACTACGAAACGCTACAAAAGATTATCAAAATGAATCGGCAAGTGGTTAATTCTTTTCCCGGTAGCGTGACATATTGCGTTTGAAATCGCAGGAGGCATTCCTATTAAACCAATCTCCCCTACTCCCTTCGCGCCCAATGCATTGACGATATCATCCTTCTCTTCCACAAAAATCACATCCAGGTCATGTATATCCGCGTGAACAGGAATATGGTACTCACCCAGATTCTGGTTCATGTATTTGCCAAAATGATGGTCACTGATGGTCTCTTCACGCAAAGCTTTACTAATGCCCCATACCATCCCACCCAGGATCTGGCTTCGGGCGGTTTTCGGATTGATAATTGTACCGGCTGCGACTGCAGTAACTGCGCGGGTTACATTGATGACCCCTAATTCTTCATCTACCTCTACTTCAACGAAAGCTGCACTATGGGCCGCCCTCGAATACTTTTTCAATTTCAAAACATTGGGTACTGAAAATTTGATGACCTTAACAGGGTTCCCGTCGTTCGCCGCAACGATGTCAACAAAAGAAATGGATGTTAGCGGATCGTTTTTTAATGCAATCCGGCCATTTTCAAACAATACATCGTCAAGTTCCAGTTTTTTGAATACACCGTCGCCGACTTTTCCTGCGATCCTAAGTAACTTTTTTCGCAATGCCTTTCCAGCGGTCTTAATGGCAGACCCAACCGTCGAAACAGTGAAAGAACCGCCCTGAACTGGCGCAAAAGGCTTTTTGCTATCACCGTAAGAAAATGTAACATCCTGAATTGGGAGACCCAGTTCATCTGCCGCAATCTGCGCCATCACCGTCAGGGTACCTGTGCCAATGTCGGTAACCGCGCTGTTCACATGTAATTTACCATCGGTGGTCATGATTGCCTCGGCCCTGGCTGGCAACGTATTCGCTTCCCAGATACCCGTCGCCATACCATAGCCCACAAGTTTGTTGCCTCTGCGCATACTCCGTGGCTCAGGGTTTCTATGTTCCCAGCCAAACCTTGCGGCGCCTTGTACATAGCATGCTCTCAGCTCCTTGCTGCTGTACGGTCGGTTCAGGCTCTCGTCCTTTTCAGCGTAATTGATGAGCCGCAATTGCAAAGGATCGATTTTCAATTGGTACGACAATTCGTCCATCGTACTTTCGATCGCATGCATGCCGGTAACGCCGCCAGGCGCACGCATATCCAGCGGACTGAACACGTCCAATTCCACCAATTTATATTGCATCAAAGTGTTATCGGCCGGATACAGCATATGTGACCAGTTCACGACCACCTCAGTGTAATCCTCAAAACGTGACGTTTCCCCAATCGCGGCGTGGTTCATAGCGGTTACCCTGCCATTTGCATCTGCACCAAACCGGGTCCGTTGAATGGTTGGCGGGCGATGTCCGAAAGTAAACATCTGACTGCGGTCAAGCGTCACCAAAACGGGTCTTTTAAGTTCCAATGCCGCCATGACCGACAAAAACAATTGGTACTGAGGCCGAAGTCCGGAGCCAAATGCACCGCCTACATAGGGAGCGATTACCCGCACATTTTTATATTTCAACCCAAAGATATTTGCTACATAAAGCTGGCTGTTTACCGTACCCTGCGTCTTGTCATAGATTGTTACCTTGCCAGCGCCTTCGTAAACCGTTGTCGTCGCAAATAGTTCCAGCGGATTGTGATGTTCAGTTCCATGATAATATTCCGCAGAAACCTGCACCAATGACTCACTAAATGCCTTTTCGAAATTCCCCTTGGGCCTTGGTGGCGGTGGTTTGAGCATGGTAGCCATTCCAATTTTTGGCGTACGCGCATTGGAAAGATTGGCATTCAGATCAGTATCAAATGCTTCCTGCTCGTACTCCACCTCCACAAGTGTGGCAGCATAGCGCGCAAGTTCAAAAGTCTCCGCAACAACCAATCCAATCGGCTGACCATTATAGATAATCTTGTTATCCTGCAATGGCCGGAACGGAGAACCCGGAGGCGCATCCATATCTGCATATTGCAGGTTGAACCAGGCCAGCGATGGGCGTTTCACGTGGCTAAATATCTGAATGACGCCCGGTAGGGACATAGCCTTGGTAGTGTCAATCCGTTGGATTTTTCCTTTGGTAACGGTGCTGTTGATCACGTAGCCATAAACTAGTCCAGGAATTGAATAGTCGGCAGCATATTGGGCTCTGCCAGTCACTTTCAGCTGTCCTTCGAGACGACTGACCGGCTGACCGACTGATGGTAAAAGAGACATATGTTGAAGAAGTTTTAAACCGACGGTTGTGCGCCAGGTAATTGTGTCGCAGGATTGAGTGCCATCATACAATTGCGTACAATAGCTCTTTTTGCGAGTTCTATCTTGAATTCGTTGTGCCGGTAACCGGTTGCACCTTTTAAAATCATTTCAGCCGCCTGTCGGAAATTTGATTGATTTGCAGGTTTTCCCCTCAAAAAATCTTCCGCTTCCTCGACCCGCCAGGGCTTATGAGCAACACCGCCTAATGCAATGCGTGCTTCCCGGATCACATCACCGTCCAGATCCAGACCACTGGCGACTGAAACCAGGGCAAAAGCATAGGAATTTCGGTCACGCAGTTTGAGATAAGAATAATTTTTTGAAAATCCCTTGGCAGGAAGATCAATGCTGGTAATGATCTCATCCTGACCAATGTTGTTATCCAAATGCGGCGTATCTCCCGGCAAACGATGAAAATCGGCAAAGGGAATGCTCCTCGAACCTTCCGGACCTTCCACATTGACGATTGCTTCCAATGCGGCGAGTGCGATGCACATATCAGATGGGAAGACGGCAATGCAGCTTTCGCTGGTACCCAAAATTGCCATAATACGATTGTATCCAGCTATTGCAGCGCAACCTGAACCTGGCTCCCGTTTATTGCAGGGCACATTGGCATCATAAAAATAGTAGCAGCGCGTGCGCTGCAAAAGGTTTCCTCCATTGGTCGCCATATTCCTGATCTGAGCGGAAGCTCCCGCCAGTATCGCCCTCGAAAGAAGCGGATAGCGTCGCTCGATCAGCGGGTTGTAAGCCGTTTGCGCATTGGTTGCAAAAGCACTCAATCGCAAACCGCCATTCTCCATTTCAATGATATCCTTATTCTCCTGGACGCGGTTCACATCCACCAGCGTGTCGGCGCGGGTCAGATTGTACTTCATCAGATCAATCAGGTTGGTGCCGCCGGCAATGTATTTCACATTAAACCCTGCGGTCGACTGATCGATAGCGGCTTGCACGCTTGCAGCTTTTATATAGCTAAAATTATTCATGGGACATTTGCGCTTTAACCTCCATAATGGCATCAATAATGTTGGTATTGGCGCCGCAGCGGCACAGGTTACCGCTCATGAGCTCCTTTACCTCGTCACGCGTTTTTGCTTTTCCTTCCTGGAACATACCTATCGCGCTGCAAATCTGGCCAGGCGTGCAGTACCCGCATTGAAATGCGTCATGTTCAATAAACGCTTTTTGTAATGGATGCAGAACTCCTTCGTGCGCAATGCCTTCGATGGTGGTAATGTCTGAACCATCTTTCATGACGGCCAAGGTGAGACAACTTAAAATCCTATCGCCGTCACAGATTACCGTACAGGCGCCGCATTGCCCGTGATCGCACCCTTTTTTTGTTCCGGTAAGTCCTGCATAATCCCTCAGACCATCCAGCAAGCTGACCCAGGGCAGCACTTCGAGCTGTACGGGCGCATTGTTGATGTGTAGTGTAATTGGTCGCGGCGTGAAATCGGTACTGCTTTCAGTCTGCTTGTATGGATAATCTGTGATCATCATTCGTGTTGAGTTATAAGGCGCACCATAATTATAATAACTGTGCCACCGGTTTTCTGGTAATCAATGATTTTTTACAAGAGTTTCTTTTATGTTATCGGGACATTTGTTTAAACAAAGCACGATAATATGAAAACAATTTGCATTGCGGTGGGGTTGCTATTGGTCAACGCAGCGTATTCCCAGCCTGTAAAAAAATCAAAACAAAACATGGAGGTTAACATGATTGATCAGGAGAATAATAGCAGTTGTCGGAAATGTATTTGAAATGGCGCTTAACAAGCAAAATTGGTCCTTGCTGACCGATTTTATTTCCGACGAATATGGCGGTCCAATAATAATAAAACAAAAAACCAATCCGATTATGCGATCAGATTGGTTTTTCAATAAAATGAATTTGAATGCAAACTACTTCGTCATTTCGAAAGTATTCAGCTTATTCTGCGGCAACGGCACCTTTGGGCTTACGGCCCCGTGGCTTACCTGTATACGCAGGTTTTGGCTCAGAATTCCCTAGTTCAAGTTCAAAACCAACTACACCTTCTTCGTAGTTAAATAATGTCACTGTGAAGGTATATTTGATCTGCTCAAAATCCACGCCACTTCTTTTAAGGATCACATCCAATGGGATCGAATAGCCTCGCCCGCTTTTGCTAAGTGAGAAAGTACCGGCTTCGTCAGTACTTGGAATAAGGTAAAGAAATTTTAAAGTTCTTTTTCCTTGTTGCGTACCAATTTTGAAACGGGTTGATAATGGTTCTATGCCTAATTCTTCCAATGTTTTTGGAGGAAGGACCAACTTACCGGTTCCGGAAATATAGCCGGTTGGCTTTGGCTGCTCTTTTAGTTTCTTGGTAACGGTGACATTTTCTTCTGGTGTGAAGAATTTAATTGCGCTTGCTTTCATATCCATATAATGGGTTATTGTTAATTTTTGATTTGCAAAAATAACAAGGAACTTAACTTATAAAAATATTTCCATTAATTAAAAATATAATCATTGTTAACTAAGAGAATATTGAGGCACGAAAACATTTAATAAAAATCGAAAACACATTTATTTAGATAATATGATAACAAAAAAGATATAGGTAACCGGTATTTGCCTTCCTCTACTTTTTGTGCTTTTGTCTAATTTACTTTTCAATCCGATCTCTAATTTCTTCCTTTGAATTTCATTTAAAAAACTGACAGCAAGCAATTTGAATAAACACCTAATTACACTTTAATATGGAATGATGGCCGAATTGTCGCTAATTATCTGACTATCTTTTCAAGTTCATCCAAAAAAGCCGATTGCCTTTCATTGATTTTTTTCCTGGCTATATCAAGGGTAAACCATTCTGCACGGTCCACTTCGGGAAAGGTTTGTAATTTGCCCGAGCGCGGCGGCCATTCCATTTCGAATGTATTGCTTACCAGTGTCAGAGGATCCATATCTCCTTCAAATGCCCAGGCTTTTACTTCCTTTCCACTTCGCAATTTAATCGGCGACAAAGGGATAAAATCCCCGTCTATGTCTGTTCCTGTTTCTTCGCGAAATTCTCTTTTGGCTGCATCCAATGCATCTTCCTCTGACGTATAAATTCCCTTTGGTATCGACCAGTTTCCCAGGTCTTTTTTTGCGAAGAATGGCCCGCCGGGATGCACAAGCAGAACTTCAATCAAATCGGTATTTCGATACATTAATATTCCTGCGCTTTGAATAGGCATAAGTGTAGGTAGGTGTTTTTTTAATTCTGATGACGAATTTCATTCTGTTGCAATAAGAATGCCCAGGTAGCGAGGAAAAGTAGGGAACTGACCAAGGGATTGGAAAATGAGCAAGTAACCATTTTTTCTCAAAATATTATTAAATTACAAGAGTACTCTAGTTTACTTCTTATGATAACCCGTTCCGTTGTGCGTTCCACCTTTTTTCGCATTATTAAATCCCCCGTCCAGTTGCTGGGGCTGATGTTACTCGCCGCATTTACTGTCCAGGACGACCCCTCGAAACCCGATGAGAGCAGGTTTACGCCCATCGTCGTTTCAGATAACCTCGACGAGCCTATGGTTTTCGAAGTCCTGCCTGACGGCTCGGTTTACATTGCCGAAAGAAAAGGGGCTTTGAAAAAATATAACCCTGCTACCAAATCAACCGATCTGATTGCGACAATTCCCGTCAACACCAAATACACGAGCGCCGAAGGTGTTGCCAGGGAAGCAGAAGAAGGTTTAATGGGACTTACAATGGATCCTAATTACGAAAAAAACCACTGGATTTACCTTTACTATGCCGATCCCACTGAGAAAAAGCATGTGCTGGCCCGTTGGGAGATGCGTGATGACCAGCTTGTAGAAAGCACCAAAAAGACGGTGCTGGAAGTGACAACCCAGCGCGAAGTTTGCTGCCATACGGGCGGCGGAATGACCTGGGACAAGGCGGGTAACCTTTACCTGACCGTTGGCAATAACACGGGAAACCAGAAAGCAGCCCAAACCGACGAACGCGCAGGCAGGGCGAGCTGGGATGACCAGGGACACGCAGGAAATACAAATGACTTAAGAGGAAAAATATTAAGGATACATCCCGAAGCGGATGGCACCTATACTATACCGGAAGGCAACCTTTATCCAAAAGGAACGGCGAAAACAAGGCCTGAGATTTATTCAATGGGCCATAGAAACCCATGGCGGATTTCTGTCGACAGTAAAACAGGCTATTTGTATTGGGGTGAGGTGGGACCGGATGCCAGCGAAGATTCGGAGATCGGGCCGCGGGGTTACGATGAAATGAACCAGGCAAGAAAACCGGGGAATTTTGGCTGGCCTTGGTTTGTAGGTGATAATCAAGCCTTTCCGGTTTACGATTATGCTGAAAATAAACCTTTGGCCAAGAAAGATCCGAAAAATCCGATCAATACCTCTCCAAATAACACAGGACTGAAAGAGCTTTTCCCAACAGCGCCTAACTTTATTTATTATCCATACGGCATTTCCGAAAAATTTCCACTCGTTGGTTCTGGTTCGCGAAGTGCAACCGGCGGGCCTGTTTACCACCGGTCCGATTTCAAGGCTCCAAAACGTCCTTGGCCGGCCTATTATGAAAACAAATGGATAGCTGCCGACTTTTCGAGAGGCTGGATCATGGCGATTTCCATGAATGCAGATGGCGATTATCAATCGATGGAACGCGTCATGCCAACCTATCATCCAGTACAGCCGATCGACATTAAATTCGGTCCGTCTGGTGATTTGTACGTATTGGAATATGGCAGTAACTGGTTCAGAAAAAGCGAAAACTCTCGTCTGGTGAGGATTGAATACAATGGTGGAAACCGGAAACCGATTGTGATGGCATCTACCGACAAAAAAGGCGGAACGGTACCATTCCAGGCGAAATTATCTGCCGATGGAACAAAAGATTTTGATGGTGATGCATTAAAATACAATTGGAAAATTGTCGGCCCGGGTACTGGTCCTAAGACATTCAACACTGCCAATCCTTCGGTTACCTTTGACAAGCCGGGTGTTTACACGGCCAGTCTTACCGTCACAGATGCAAAAGGTGCAGCAAACAGCCAATCGCTCAAAATTGTTGCGGGTAATGAGCCTCCAAAAGTCTCGGTCAATCTCGAAGGCAACAAAACCTTCTTTTTTGCCAATAAACCCATCCCTTACTCTATTGATGTTAGCGACCAGGAAGACGGCAGCCTTTCGGACGGAAAGATCAAAGCTGACCAGGTAGCCGTGAGCATCGATTATGCTTCGGAAGGATTTGATTATGCGGAAGTCATCCAAAGCCAGCGCAGCGTTGACGCCTCCACCCAATTCGCGGTTGCCCAGGTATTGATCAACAAAAGCGATTGCAAGGTTTGCCATCAGCCGAACACCAAATCCGTTGGCCCTTCATTTGCGGATGTTTCCAACAAATACAAGGGGAAGCCAGGGGTAACCGAAATGCTTGTGAAAAAAGTATTGGAAGGCGGTTCGGGCGTTTGGGGCGAAGTTGCCATGGCTGCCCACCCGGCATTGCCAGTCGCAGATGCTGAAACCATCGTAAAATACATTCTGAATAGCACCGATAAAACGTTGAGCACACTTCCCATCAAAGGCTCTTACATCCCAAAAATCCCGGAAAAAGATAATGGTAAAGGTTCGGTGTTGATCCGTGCAGCATTTACGGATAGGGCTGTCAGCGGCAGCAAGGCTGTTCCTGCCCAGACTTCGGAGGAAATGATTATACTGCGCAGCCCTGAGCTGAATGCAGCCGAAGCAGACATTGTGAAAGGCGCGGAATTGAAGGCATTGGGTACCTCGGGCCTTGGATTCGCCGTCATTCCGTTTTCAAACAGCCTGTTGGTTTTCAATGAAATAGACTTGACGGGCATTCAAAAAATAGAGGTGAACGCCGTAGCGCAAAAAAGGGAAGGTGCAGCCGGGGGAACCATTGAAATACACCTTGACTCACCAACCGGTACCATCGTGGGAACTCAAAAGGTAGACATTGCACCGGAAGTGGATATGGCCAAACTGATGGCAGAAATAGAAAGCCAGAACAAGAGTGCCAAGCCGGGAGAAGCGCCAAAAGCGCCGCCAAGAAGGCCAACCAGGGCGCCTGTTTTCATCGACATTCAGGAAACCAAAGGAAAGCACGATCTGTATTTTGTATTTAAAAATGATTCTGCCGAAGCAATACAGCCGTTGCTTTCATTCTCGAAGATCAAGTTTATACAGTGAAAACAGTGCCGTTATTGCACTTCCAAAGTAAATTCATCTGCCAGCACGGCTTTCATGCCCGGATCGATCCGCTTTTCGTGGGGTAGCGTATAAAATTCGACCTTAATTGTGACACCATTGCCCGTCTTTTCGATCAATACTTTCAAAAAGCCGTGTTTGGTGTCACAATAGTTTTGTAGCTCTACGTGATTGAAAAGTGCATTATTGGCGGTGAAACTGCTATCGTAAGTACTCGCAACAGGATGTAACTCGTCATAACCACCTCCTCCGGCGACTACAAAAGGAAGGATCTTTCTAGCGTGGGTTCCATCCGGGCTTTCACTTCGATAACGTTTCGCAAAGCGCTGGTAATTGTGAACATGACCGCTGAAAACCATATCAGGTCTTATACTAATTTGCTCAAAAACACCTTCCAGGAACCGGATCATCGGCAGGCTTGACCCGTGATTAACATCTGCAGAGTAAGGTGCATGATGCATGCAAAGCAGTACCGCTTTTCCCGGCCTTTCCTTATCAGCATTTCGTAACTCCTCCATCAGCCACTGACGTTGCTCTGGCGTGATGACCCCAAACTTGGTCACATTGCAATACAAGCCAATGATGTTTGCAACCGGCGTCACCAATGTCCAATAAACATTCGGCTGGGTCATGCTTTTTCGCTCGGCATTGCCGCTGAACGAAACCGTTTTGGAAGTTGTGTCGCAAAAAACGGCTCTGAATGCATCCAGGCTCTTGTAGGACACGCGGCTATCGGGATTAATGTCACTGTCGTGGTTCCCCGGAATCGCGAATATCGGTCCAGGGTATTTTTGGTAAGGCTCGAAAAACTGTCTTTTGTATTGCGAAGCCTCACCATAATTGTAAACGATATCTCCCAAATGGTACAAAAACTGAGGTTCAAAACCAGTACCCTCGGTTTTTTCATATTGCCTGATCATTTCCGACACCACCAATTTTTGATAGTCCGGGTTGCGGATGCTGCCTGTATCTCCAAGCATATGAAATGCCAGTTTATTTTGGTCTGGTACAGACTGAATTGTTTCCAGATTCAAATGAAAAGGATATGGGCCTGATGGAGCTGGAAGCGGCTGGAATTTATAGGCATCATCTGCCTGGTTTTTCTTTAAAACGGGTGTAGTGTATTTCGGGCCAAAAAATGACATTGTTGAGTAGATATGATCAGATAGGCAACCGCGAAAAATGAATATAGGTTTTGCAAAAAGGTAATAATGAAAAAATAACCTACGCCCAGCCGATTTCGTGATCGCTGATTTTGGTTGGGAATGTCGCTTTGATCAGATCAGAAGCTTTTGAGCTAAATACCGTTTTTTTCTTCGATGATCATTCTGCCTGCCGGATCTAGTGTAACACGGAAGGTAATGGCTCGGCAACGGGATGGTTTGCGGTGAATGTAAAGCCTAGCGTTTGAGCCATCGTTTGGGCAAACTGGTCCTGGTAGATCTGCGTTTTGCTTTTTATTTCCCCTGTGGCAGGCGTGTCCGGACCGATTACAGCGAGCCAGGTTTCGTTTGAGCCGGGAGCCGACGTGCCGTGGCTGGTCCATTTATCGATTGTGCCCCTTCCATGATCCGGATAAATGAAAAATGTGGTGTTATCCTTATAAAATTCATCGGCTTGCATAGTTTTCCAAAGGTTTCCGATCATCGCGTCCATATAATGCGCCGCGTCGAGGTAGGAACTATAAAGACCCGCATGCCCAAGCTCGTCCGTATCGCCGAAATCAATGTGTATCACTTTCGGGTGATTGGCTGCAATGTAGGTTTTCGTCATTGCGTAAGTCGTAACGTCGAAGCGAATGTCGGCGCCAAAGTATTCAGGTAATAGGAATTGCAGTTCGTCCGCCAGTTTCTGGGCCTCGGTCATTTTTGCATCTTTCAGCGTTTCACCTGGCACATTTACCAGCATTCCATTCCTCTCACGGTTTAGTATTCTGGATAACGCTCCCCAGGAGCCGAAAGAGATCACCTTTCCTTCGTAGCCTTTTTGTTTATTCAAAAATTCAAGGACATTCTCATTTGGATTATTAGGGTATTCATTGCTATTGATCTTCGGGTCGTAGAAACCACACAGCGATTCGCTTCTGCCTGGGTATGAAAACCAAAACTTATTTTTGACATTCACCAAATTGCCCTGGGTTCTGTTCCCATAAAGCTGCCCTTTGGATGCGACTGTATTCCAGAAAAAAGGCATCAGTTTTGAACGTCTTTCCAATGCTGTGGTCGCCCAATACTTTTTTGCCAGGGTAGCAGAATCCTGGTTCCGAAATTTTTTATTGAAAAAAAGCGATGAATCCGCACCCTGAAAAATCTCCTGCCATCTGTAACCATCAATGGAAATAAGCACCAGATTTTTGGTTTTTTTCTGCTGAGCATTGCCATTGAGGCTGAATGTCAGAAGCAATATTAACGCCAAGCAGAGTCTAATCCTTTTGGAGAAAAGTAAAGTACAGTTTACCATTTGCGTATTGATTTTCTTTGAAATTATGAATGGATAGTCAAAAATAAACCATTCGGAGGAAAACCAATTTAAGCAAATGTTAATTAGTATTTAACTTTTTGGTCGGAGGAGTTCCCAGCTGTAAAGATCCATTGAACCTCGAATCTATCCCTCAGCGTCGCCCATTGCGCCTTTTCCGACAATGGATTAGTTACCTCTCCGCTTCTGGAAAGCCTTGTAAATACATTTTGAAGATCGTCATTCTGTGCAATGCTGATTAGCAGTGAAATGCTATTTCCGTTCAGCAAACCTTCATCACCAGGCATGTCGGACGCGAAAAGCCGGATGTGCTCGGATACCAGGCTTGCGTGCAGTACGAGTTGCTTCATTTCAATGGGCAGATTCTTACCATAAGGCGCTTCACCTAAATATTTGAAATGCAACTCCCCGCCAAAGCAGGACTGGTAAAAGCGCATGGCCTCCTTGCAGTTTCCATTAAAGGTAAGGAAGGGGTAAATCGCCATTTTATTTTGATTTGTCTCTTTGTGCTTGAATCGGCAATGAATGCCGACGCTACAAAATTGGTATAGAGATGTCAAAATTAGCGGGTGTAATAACGCCTTTGTAAGGGGGTGAAAATGCCAATTTTATTTTTCTATATTTGAGAATTCTAAATCCCTTTTGAAATGAAACACATTTCAGTGTACGTTCCGCAAAGCGCCTACATGGAGGCGATTACACCTGCTTACCGTCTGTTCACAGCCGCCAATGACCTGGCAAATACTATTGGGCAAAAACCCATGTTTGAGGTAGAGTTTGTTGGACTAAGCAAAGATATCAAGGCCCAGGCAGGCGAATATACGGTCCATGTCGATCGCTTGCTGAGTGAAGTGGAGGATACCGACCTGGTGCTAATCCCAGCATTGTGCGGCGACCTGAGGACTGCAGTAGATCTCAACCGGCCAGCAATTCCCTGGATGTTACAGATGCACGCACGCGGCTCCGAAATATCCTCCCTCTGCCTGGGTGCTTTCCTGCTTGGTGCGACGGGCTTATTAGACGGAAAGAAATGCTCTACCCATTGGGCATATTATGATGAATTTCGTGCTCAATATCCTCAGATAGAGGTAGTGGACGGATCGATCATTACCGACGAAGGGAAAATTTATTCAAGCGGTGGCGCCAATTCTATCTGGAACTTACTCATTTATCTCCTCGAAAAATATACGAGCCGCGACCTTGCCATTCTGGCTGCCAAGTTCTTTGCCATTGACATTGACCGTGATAATCAAAGGGCTTTTACCATTTTCCGGGGTCAGAAGGGACATCCTGATAATGAAATCCGGGGTATCCAGGATTACATTGAAAATAACTATGCTGAAAAATTAAGCATTCTGGAGTTGGCGGATATTGCCAGTGTAAGTCGCAGAAGTTTTGAGAGGCGGTTTAAAAGCGCGACCAATAATACTATCAATGAATATGTGCGGCGGGTGCGGGTGGAGGCGGCCAAGAGAAGCTTCGAAATGTCCCGAAAAAATGTTACGGAGGTGATGTTTGACGTGGGATATACCGATACCAAGGCATTCAGGGACGTTTTCAAAAAAGTGACAGGGCTAACACCCGTCGATTACAGGAATAAATACAGCAAGGAGGCATAATACCAGATTATAATTGTTTTCACCGCTCGATAATTTTATTCATACAAATCTGGCGAGCATGCGGACATTTGAACATTGAAGTCAACTTAAAGCCCGCCGAAATGTTAAAATCGTCCATTATCACCCTCATTTGCCTCATGTCAGTCACTGCATTCGCATCCCATGTTCCTGACGAAAAAGTTTACTCCGAAACTGTTGATTGCGGAAGCGTTTCCCAACTCGATTTATTCAGACGGGTCCGCATTGCCGTTTCTCAACTTGGCCCTGATAACAAAACATTAATTGCGGACAAAGAAACGGGCGACTTTGTGAGCCAGGGTTACCTCGCAATTAACGTCCAGCGGACTGAAAATTCGCCTGGCGGCAGCTACCAGTTTCGGTATGTACTTACTGTTGAAAGTGTTAACAGAAAATACCGCGCATCCATAACAAGTATTGAATTTATGGACAACGGCAGATCAATTCCGATGAAAAATTTTAATCCAAAAGCAGAAAAAGGACTTGAAGCGCTTGGTAATGAGCTGGATAGCAGGTTGAGAGGAATATTGGCAGAATTGCAGCTTCGTGTGAAGGACTACAAGCCATTCTGATCAATCAGCATTGACATTCAAACCTACTTTTTCAAAAATTGCCCAACGTTCTCTTTGGTGATTTTGATTAATCCGGTATTCACGGTTGTAGGTAGATTGGTGATCCCGGCTTTTGAATCGTTAGTTGATAATTTATTGGTTTTGTGCACCATATCGTATAAAAACTGAGCACCATACCAGGTAAAAAGCTCGCGTTTCTGACCAGCCAATAATTGAATGATCCCTTCATTCACAAGGTTCAGATGCTCGGGCTCCCAATCGACGGTTGTGATTTTTATTTTCCCTGCTTTCCCTGCCTCTTTTACGGAAAGCGCTATCCCAGGACCTGAATTAGAATCAAAACCGCAGAGTCCGGCCAGATCCGGATGCGCGGAAATGAGGTCGGCAGTGATCTTTGCGGCTTCTTCTACATTGGCCTTGTCATCATACTTCCCGACCACTTCTATACCCGGGTATTTTTTGAAAACATCAAGCAGACCGCGAAAACCGTCTTCCATATTAGAAAGCCCCAGAATTCCCATATACGCGATTTTCCCCTTTCCACTGGTCAATTTCACCATTTCATTTCCCTGCATTTGTCCGATTTCGTACCAATTTGTGCCGAGGAATGCATGCCTTTTTGAGTTCGGAATGTCAGAATCGTAAACGACGGTGGGGATCCCGGCGTCCACGGCCTTATTAATTGCACCAGCAATCGCGGGGTCGGTACCATTGATCAGTAAACCCGTCGGACGGGTACCAATTACTTCTTCAATGGTGTTGATCTGCGCTGGTACATCCCAATCTGAAGGACCTAAAATGGAAACTTTCACATGATTTGCCTTGCCCCAGCGGATAAATGCAGCCTGATCGTGATTGACATACATGGGCATAGAAACTGCGGTGGTAACCATCACATATTCTTCATTTTCAAAGGTTTGAGTAGTATCAAAAGCTATTTTTTCTGAGGAAGCATTCTCTTCTCGTGGCGGAAGCTCACAACTCATGACGGTGAGTGACAATAGAAACAATGCTGTCCATTTCTTTACATTGCCGCCGAAATTTCCCCTTTGCAAAATCCTGTCAATCCATACGGCCAGAATGAGGATGATACCCAGGATAATTTCCTGCCAGTAACCGGATACCCTCGCAATGATCATAATATTAGCGATCAGGCCCATTAATATGGCACCCAATAATGCGCCCTGTATCTTTCCAGTCCCTCCCTGTAAGCTGGCGCCACCGAGAATTACCGCCGTAATAACGCGCAATTCGAGGTTCCGACCGGATGTGGGCAACGCTGCGCCTAATCTCGAAGCTAGTAGAATTCCGGCAAAACCTGCCAGAAGGGAAATCAGCATAAAGGAAAAAAGCCTCATTTTTTTGACATTAATGCCCGAAAGTTCTGCGGCTTTGTCATTTCCGCCTATAAAATAATATCGTTTTAGAAAAGTAGTATTGCGCGTCAGAAAGGCTACCGCAATGACAATGAGCAACATATACCAGATCGGCATTTGGATTCCCAGCAGTCTGGATTGTGAAATGGCATTGAACCAGTAAGGCAATCCCTGGATTCCCGCCCCGCTGACCAGTAAAGCCAAACCTCGCACAATACCCATCATTGCCAGCGTCTGGATCATCGGATTGATACCCTGATATGCAATGAGATAGCCATTGATCCCACCGATAGAAAGTGAGGCAAGCAGGCTGATCAGCAATGCAACCGGAACGGGAACATGCATGAAAAACATGAGATAGGCGGCCAAACAGCTCGAAAACGCGACAACCGAGCCAACGGAAAGGTCAAAAGCGCCGGAAATCATCAGCAACATCATGCCCACCGCCACAATGGTATCGATGGAAAGATTAAGGAAAATCTGGCTGAAATTCTGAAATGTCGGAAACTGGTCGGGATAAATAATGGAGGCTGCAACCGCTATCACGCCGATGGTCAAAGTGAGGGTATAAATTCGTTCTGAAAAGATCTTTTTCATATTTTTCGGTTCACATTGCCCATTTCAAAATTTCCTCCTCACTGGTATCGGCAGTTTTCAGCTCCTTCTGGATCATGCCATCTTTTACCACCAATATGCGATCAGAAATTGCCAGTACTTCCTGCAATTCACTGGAAATAAGCAAGATGGACATCCCTTCTACCGCCAGCTTCTGGATCATTTCATAAATTTCAAACTTTGCCCCAATGTCGATTCCGTGGGTAGGCTCGTCGATAATGAGTAGGTCAGGATTGGTAGATAACCATTTTGCTAGCACCACTTTTTGCTGGTTACCGCCACTTAATGCGGCAACAGGTTGCCGGACAGAGTGGCTCACGATCCTAAGCTTTTCTTTATAGGTTTCTGCACGTTTAACAACTTCGGTAGAATTTGTAAAAAAAGGTTGTTCGTCGTTGAAATTGACTGAATTGATGTTTTCGGCAATGGACATACCTGCAAATAGGCCCAGCGCCTTACGTTCTTCGGGCACAAATGCAATTTTGTATTTTACAGCGTCAGCAGGACTATTGATATCAACGACCCGGTTTTTAACCCGTATTTCCCCTGCCTGTTTTCGCATGGCTCCAAAAATCGTTTTGGCGATTTCAGTCCTCCCCGCTCCTACCAGTCCCGCCAGCGCTAGGATCTCGCCCTGGTAAATTTTAAAAGAGATATCACGTATTTTTTGATTGGATAAACCCCTTACTTCCAGCACAACTTCCTTTCCCACATTGGAATTTCGAGCCATTTTTTTGATCTCCCTCCCTATCATCATGGCAATCAGCGACTCCCTAGTCAACACCTCCATTTTGAACACGCCAACCCATTTTCCGTCTTTCAAAACCGTTACCCGATCCGCGATTTCAAATATTTCATCCAAACGGTGGGAGATATAAATGATCGAAGTTCCTCCTGCTTTCAAGCCTACAATGATCCGGAATAGCGTTTGCGCATCATTTCCGGATATCGAGGCGGTAGGTTCGTCGAGGATCAAAACCGATGGATTTTGCGACAATGCCTTTGCAATTTCCACCATTTGTTTTTGCCCTGCCGAAAGTTCTGAAACCTTCGTCTGTGGTTGAAAAAGATGATCAACCCCTAATTTTTGCAGTAAAATGGCTGTTTCCTGGTAAAGCAGCGTGTAGTTAATGAAGCCAGATCTTGTCTCGGGAAAACGGTTTACGAAAATGTTCTCCGCAACATTCTGATTATCAAAAAGACTAAGGTGCTGATAAACAATGGCTATGCCATGAACATTGGCATCCATTTGGTTTTTAAAGTTGACCATGCTGCCCTCCATCCGAATCTCACCGCTGTCGGGGCTGAGATTACCCGACAGTATGTTCATCAATGTACTTTTCCCTGCGCCATTTTCGCCGCAAATGGCATGTACCTCTCCTTCCATCAGATCAAAGCTGATGTTCTGCACCGCTTTAACCGGCCCAAAAGATTTCGAAATAGCATGCAGTTCGAGGCGCATCGCAATAAAATTTGCCAGCTTGAACGATGAGAAACGATATTAGTGATTGGTAATGGCCTTAACCTGTTCCTTGATATCGTCGAGTTCAAATATTTTCTGCCAGCCTTCCTTAAAAATCAATGGTTTGGCGCGTTTTGAAATTTTATAAGCAGCATCCGAAAAGGTGCCATTCACTTCTTTGAACAAAACGGCGATCTGGATTCGCAAGTGGCCTAATACAAAATCCCTGGCCGCATCCGCTGGCACACCCAGCTCCACAATTCTATCAAAACCCTCTTTCACGACTTCCATACAGGTTTGCGCAAGCGTTTCGACCATGGCGGGTTCCAGCGTGGCCATTTGTTCCAATGTAATGCGGTACACTTTGTCAATGGGCTGGTACATATCCGTCGCAACCTGTTTGCCCAATTCAAAATGCTCCTCACTGCCATGCATTAAGGCTACCACAATGGATTGCTTTGCAGAAATACCACCATAAAAATCACGAAAAGCTTCTTCCGTTGGCTCCCAATTGAACACGGAAGGATGGCAGGGATGGGCTATAACATAACCCAGGTCGTCGCGGTGAAAAACGACACCATCGAGCGGCGCAGCGGGATCGAGCGTAAGAACCGTTGCACCAGCTTTCATCAGCGGGATAATGTCTGCAGAAAGCTTACCTAAAATAATATCCGGCAGCGCCAAAATAACAATATCTGCATCCGCAACGCCCGCTCCCGGCTCACTTACCATAACCCCTCTTCTGGCAAGATTTGCTATTCCCGCCTCACTCACTTCGAGATAAGATACCTGATATTCAGGCATTTTCAGGAAATTATCAGTCAACCGGCAACCCATTTTGCCCCCTGCACCCACTAATGCGATCTTTGCCATTCGAATGTGATTTTATAACGATTGTTTCTGTTTGAGTAATACTGATTTCACGTAAGCAACACCTAATGCTGCCCAATGTTTTTCCTTGCGGCAAGTGTCTTCAATGTTCATTTCGGGAGGTACCCATTGTTCAAGAATGGCGCTCTGGCAGCGGCCGTATTTTTCTAATTTTTCCAAAAGCAAGGGCAGGTCTGTCATTCCTGTTCCCGCAATTTCTCCCATTACAAAAAAACCCATTTTATGAGCTAACCGACTGATTGTGAAATCTTTAATATGCAGGTTCACTGTGTATGATGCCAGAATCCCGGTTACGTGGCCAAGACCTTCTCCTGCCCCGATGGAATTCACACAATCGAGGCAGATTCCGACTTGATCATCCCCTATTGCCTCCATCATATCAGCCAGCTGCTTTGCCTTAAACCGATCATGATTTTCAATGCCAAGGGTAATGTTATACTTTTTTAATTCGGGTAAAAAGTCTTTTATAATTGCGCTAACTTCAATCAGATCAGGCTTATAATCATCTCCATCAATCACAAAGCGCAATAAGGGCGCATTGAAAAACCGGCAGAGCTCGATGTAGGTTTGCAAATGCGCCGCAGTTAGTCTTCTTGCGCCCAGTTCTAGTCTGATCTGGTTTTTAATCAGCAATTGTTTTAAATCTGCTTTTCGCGACTCATTAAATGTGTGTACAGGAAGGTTATCTCCAATTTGCAGGCACTGCAACCCGAAGTCAATGGTGTAGTCGACCAAATCCAATTCATTCATAGCATTTGCGGGAATCGCTTTTTCCACTCCGATATTCCAGCCGTATGTGTAGCTACTTATTCCGGTCAGCATAATTTCTGATCTCTTGGTACACAGGATACTCATTTCCCATCTCATCCATCAATCCCAGTTCACCAAACGCCCTGTAAAGTGTAACAGAAGCTACATCGGTTTCTTCCAGATTCTTTAAAAGCAATGCTGTCCAATCAGCCAGAAAAGCTATTTTTTGTCTTGGATCCGTTTGTTTATCACGAGGCAGATTTACTTGTTGCTTGTCTGTTGCGTACGGATTAAACCTGCGTTTGAGCATTACCGGCGAAAAGTGGACGGGCTTTTTGTACATATTATGCAAGCTTTCAACCATATATTTCACAGTTGCCGCATTTTCGATAATGGTGAGATCATCGGATGCATGTTCCTGTGGATCAAAGGATAAGGTGATAAAATCGGCCATTCCCGGCTCAAACCTATACCTGTTCAATTCTGTAAAATTATATTTGGTCCCTATCCCAATCTTCGCGTTTCCCAGCTGACTTTTTATCTCGGGAATATGATCAATCACTTCCTGGCTTGTTACCAATTCATCTTTGCTAAACAATGTCAGCGATTTCAACTGCAAAAAATTGCCACTCAAGAAGCTGACAAAAACGTCAAAATCATTTTGAAAATCACTACCTAATTCCAGCGCTGCCGCCACTTTGATTCCTAACATGGCTGCCTGGCTTGCCCGTGCAAGAAACTTTTCCCGCCAGCCGTTTTCGGAGAAATCAATTTCAACATGAAAATGATCAAAACGCATTGCCTTCAACTTCTCAAAACACTCCTTTGAAATATCCTGAGCCGCTGGTGCAGAGGTCCCAATTTTGAATTGAGTGTTAGGGATAACATTCTTTTGCGGCACTTTTTCCGATTGCATTTCAAAAAGGCTGGCTTTGAAGGTCACCTTCTGGAGAATGGTGTCCCCGACATTGATCTTTCTCGGAAAAGGAATGTGTAAGGGTGTACAATAGGTTTTATAAGAAGCGTCGCCCCAATTCCGCTGGTCTTCAGTTTCGAAAGTGTCACCCTGCATTTCCAGCCTGAACTCATTTTCACCCACTTTCCACTGCATTGAATTGATATCAATAAAAGGCTGATGCGGCGCGATCCATTTCGGAAAAGTATAAACCTTCTCCTCATTATCGGAGTGCAGAACGGTCACAGGTTCGCCTGCGACGTTCTCAATAGGGTGCAGAATGCAAAAGCCCGCGCGGTTTGTATGGAAATCCTGCAAAGCCTTTCCTACTATTTCAAACCGTATCTCATTATACTCCAAACCCTGGATCCTGACATGCCATTGAAAAAAAACTTCATCTTTTTCAATATAAGAAACGACGTAAGTGATCCTGAAAGATGTCCCGTCCGAAGTGATCTCCTCCTCCGAAATCACAGGCTCCCAGTTTTCCCAATTGGCATTGCGCACCGCGAAATAGATCATGCGCAGCACCTCGGTATCCCCTACTTTGAAATACCTCAAAAACCCATTTCCATAACTGACCTCGATATTACCAGCCTTAAAAACCTCCATATCAAGGTTTTGGATAATTTTTAGATGCATCGTCCAATACCAGGACCCAGTCCTTGCCATACCCAGCCTCAGGAGGTGTGAATTTGGCCACAGCCTTATTATCAAACGGTCCGGCGTCCTTGATTTTTCCATTACGCGGATCAAACCAGAATGCATTGATCTGATTACCAGCAACTTTACCTGGGTTAACCGAAAATGGCTTTCCTGACGCAGTGTAAATGAAAATATAATCCTTACCCCTTGAAGCCTGGATCCGGTCATGAGATGCGAGGTCAGCCTCCACAATAATGGACTGGTCGGGAACGCGGTCGATGATCGGCCGCGATTCTAGCAGCCTGCGAACATATTTCATTTCATTGGCCCCCGGCAAATCCAGCGCCTGTTGCCAGAAAATATGCGGCCCGTTCACGGCTTCACGGTTTGGCGAATACATTTGCCAGATATCGTGACAGCCATAAGTATGTCCGAACGCACCTGCAAACAGATCCAGATAAGCCGCTTTCCTGACATCATACGCACTCGACGTCCCATTTTCCTTTGCATTAAAACAAACCGGATGGTCCTCATAAATAGGCTCTCCATCCAGCACGGGCTTGATCAGCTGGCGATCGTAAGACCTTTTAATATTATCGTAAACCGGTGAATCGCGACAATGCCCGGTCTGAAACATATTGAAATCAAACCATGCATCATCATGAAACCATTCACTAGATCCCTCCTTATTGGGTTGCGGATGATAGGTCATCAGCACTTTATCGTTTCCGCCAGCACCTGCTTCAATCCCTCCCGCCATAGCCCGCCACACTTCCACATCACGCGTACCAGGTCTCGGATTACGGTCGCCACCCAGTACCCATATGATGTTCTTCTTGCTCTTATACCTGTTTCCCAGCCATTTACCATAAGTAGCAGCATTAGCTTCATTAAAAACCTCCGGCCCTTTTCCCCAGGTCGATTTAAAAACCTTGTCACCCCAGGTAGGCAGAAATGCGATGGTCAGCCCATATTCGGCAGCCTTATCAATGATATAATCAACATGCTTGTAATAAGCTTCATTGGGTTTGGTAGGGTCATTATCGGTAAAGGGCCTGTCTCCATAAGTGTTTGGAACTTCAAGCCCATCAAATTCCGCCAGCGCCACTGCCTGAATGACCGTAAAGCCCTGCGCTGCCCTCTTTTTGAGGTAATAATCTGCATCCTCACGGTCGAGGCGGTGAAACAATTCCCAGGCTGTATCTCCAAGCCAGAAGAAAGGCTTGCCTTCTTTCATAAGAAACCTTTTGTTGGCGCTGACCGTAAATGTCTGGGCCGCAGCACCAAAACCGGCGAGCAGCGCAATGAGAGCAAAACAGATCCTGGGAAATCTCATGGTTTTTTTAAATTATTTATTTTTATAATGACAAATGTAAACGAATGAAATATGGGATCGTCTCATCTACATTGCCCTATATTGATGCTATATTCGCAAAAATAGATTTTGATCTGACAATTATAGGGAAGATAGCACATGGCTAATCCACGGAAACCACATTTACTGAAAATCATCCCTCCGGTCGACGCATCCTTTATCCTCAAAGGCGACCCGATTCCGTGGAATAATCCGTGGCATTACCATCCCGAGCTTGAACTGATTTGCTGCATCAAAGGAAAGGGCACCAATTTCGTGGGGAATGATATCCGGAGCATTGAGGAAGGCGAAATTCTCCTTCTGGGCAGTAATTTACCACATACCCGTCAGCGAGATCGCAAATTTTATGAGCAAAATTCCGAAGAAACACCCGAGTCGGTGATCGTACAGTTCAATGAAGATTTTTTAGGAAAAGACTTCTTCAATACCATGGAATTTCAGCATGTGCGGGAATTGAAAAGCAGGGCGGCAAGAGGCATCAAGTTTACCGGGCCGGTTGCAGAAAATATTATTGAAAAACTATTTTTCATGATCCGTGCGGATAAAACACAGCGAATTATCAGTCTGCTAATGGTGCTGGATACGCTTGCAAAAGCTGAAAACTACGAATTTCTGAATGCAACCGGCTATGTAAGTGACGCGCATCTCAAAAATGCGCAAAAGATCAACCGCGTTTATGAATACACGATCACAAACTTCCGCAAACCCATCGAGCTAGCTGAAATTGCAGCATTGACAAGCCTCTCCGTTTCAGCTTTTTGCAGGTATTTCAAAACCAGGACCCGAAAAAGCTACTTTCAGTATTTGACGGAAGTTCGTATCGGATACGCATGCAGGCTGCTGTCAGAGGGACGTTTCGACATTGGGCAGGTTGCGTATGAAAGTGGTTTTAATAATCTCTCCAATTTTAATAAGCAATTTAAAAAATTGATGCAAAGTACACCCAGCGAATATTACAACCAGACGGTGAATAAGTAGCTGGATGAAATAGCAAATCTTATTCTTCTTACAGAAACTCAATGACCCCATGTTAGTCGACATTGGCCCCAAAAAGTCATTGTTCTCATAAATGTCTTATACCTTCGATACATTAAAAATAATTGCACTGACACACACTTATAAGTTTGGTTAAGAATACTCGTGGCAAGTAAATAGGATATTAAACAAACTGAATGGATAAAAAGCTTTTTGACATACCTATCTTGCTGATCACCTTCAACAAGCCCGAGATTACGTGTCATGTATTTGAGCAGATCAGGAAGATAAAGCCGTCAAAATTGTTCCTTTTTTCAGATGCACCTGCAACAGAAGATTCGCATGAGGCTGAACTGGTTGAGACATGCCGGTACCTGCTTGACGATTCGCAAATCAACTGGCCTTGCAAAGTGGAACGTTGGTTTCCGGAAACTAAAATTGGAAACGCCATAGGGATTCCATCTGCCATCACCTGGGCATTTGAAACCTGCGACAAATTAATTATCCTCGAAGACGATTGCCTGCCTCATCCGACCTTCTTTGCCTTCTGCAAGTTCATGCTGGACAAATATGAATCCAATGACCGTGTCATGCATATATCCGGAACGCATCGGCACGAAAAATCAAAGATTAATCACGCCGACCATTTTTTTAGCCGGGTTGGAAATTTATGTGGATGGGCAACCTGGAAAAGGGCTTGGAATAAATATGATTTCTGGATGGAGCTTCTTCCAGAAATGAAAAGTGAGAAGAAAATACAGAAGATATTTGGAGATGCAGAAGTTGCTAAATATTGGCACGATCGTTTTGACACCGTATATGAAGAAAAGAAAAAACATACCTGGGAATATCAGTGGCAATACACATTATTTCAAAATGACGGACTAGCGGTAGTTCCAAATGTAAATCTTGTAAGTAATATCGGAATTGACGATAATGAATCCGAACAACTCCAAAACAGTTACAATTTTAATGAAACCAAAGCCTGGAAAAATTTGAATACCGATGCAACGTTATCAATTGATAATGCTTACGAAATTCATTATGCGCAACGGGTCTTTTACAAAAAGAAGACATTCGGAGCCCGCATTGTAGATAAGGTCAGACGAATACTGACAGCGGTTTTTTCCCTTGGCGCATCTTTATAGATCCTCTGCAATTTCCCAGTATATTCTTGTCTTTTAAGAAACCTCGACCTATATTCATTAAAATAGAGGTCTAATGAGGTTCCTTAAAATATTAGGTATGAAAACTACACTTTTGCTGGTCGTTTCTTTTTGTCTGGCGGCTTTTCGGCCAACTCTTTCACAAGATAAAAAGACGCTCCCCAGGATCGCCATTGCTGGGCTGGGCATTGAATCCAGCACTTTTTCACCTGCACTTACTACCGAAGAAGCCTTTCATGCGAAGTATGGCGATGAGGTATATACCTCCTACCCTTTTATGGCTGCTGATTCGGGCATCAGGGCCAAAGCGACCTGGCTTCCGGCACTGGTTGGCAAGTCGCTCCCGGGAGGCGCTGTGACCAGGGAGGCCTACGAATCGCTGGTGAAGCAAACATTGGACTTACTCAAAAAGAATGGTCAGTACGATGGATTGTTTTTTGACATTCATGGTGCGATGAGTGTGGTGGGACTCGAAGATCCGGAGGGCGATTTCATTGTGCGGATTCGTGAGGTTATTGGAAAAAAGACGCTTGTATCCACTTCCATGGATCTCCACGGCAATGTTTCCTGGCGGCTTGCACAGCATACCGACCTCATTACCTGCTACCGCATGGCGCCGCACGAGGATGCCATGCAGACAAAAAAACGGGCAGTAACCAATTTGCTTTCCAGGATTGAAAGTGGCAAAGGAAAACCTGCGTTCAAGGCTTACATTCCAATACCTGTGTTGTTGCCCGGTGAAAAAACGAGCACACGGATCGAACCGGCAAAAACCATTTATGCTGCCGTCGCGCCTGCTTCGCTGCAAAAAGGAGTGATCGATGCCGCCATGTGGGTGGGATATGCATGGGCCGACGAGCCGCGCAACCATGCGGTTGTGATGGTGACCGGCGACGATAAAGCGGTGGTTACCAGCACAGCAGAAAAGCTGGCGAATAGTTTTTGGAAGGTAAGAAAGGACTTTGCATTTGTTGCGCCCACCGGTAACTTAAAAGAAAGTCTGGACAAAGCGGTTAAGAGCGACAAGCACCCCTACTTCATCAGTGATTCTGGCGATAACCCCACTGCGGGAGGCGCGGGAGATGTTACCTGGACATTGACGGAAATCCTGGCCAGACCAGAATTCAAAACCGAGCGTGGACCTTCGCTTATTTATGCATCAATCCCTGGCCCTGAGTTGGTAGAAAAGGCGATTGCAGTTGGCGTCGGTGGAAAAGTGGATGCCTTGGCAGGTGCCAAAGTTGATTCGCGCTTTGCCCCTCCTATTCGTTTAACCGGGATCGTTAAATCCATCGAACACGGCGACCGAAACGCAGAAACGGAAGTGGTGGTGCAGGTGGGCAGCGTTCAGGTTATCGTTACTAAAAAACGCAAACCGTATCATAAAGAGGCGGATTTCACGAGATTAGGGCTTAATCCACGCAAATCGGACATTGTGGTGGTGAAAATAGGATACCTCGAACCTGAGCTTTATAATATGCGGGCAGATTGGATCCTTTCGCTCACACCCGGCGGGGTAGATCAGAACCTGGAAAGGCTTGATTACAAGAGAATTAAGAGACCGATGTTTCCATTCGATAAAGACATGAAAGACCCGGACCTGAAAGCCCAGATCGTGCCGTCGTCGGAAAGTATGTAGCCCGTTACTTCTTAACCATTTTTTTGCTCTCGTAATAACCCGTTCCAGCATCCGAAACTTTGAGAATGTAAATGCCATCCATAAAATTTTTGAGATCAAGCTGCATGGCCGCTTCTGAAAACGCTTTTCGGGAAAGTAGTATCCGTCCTGCCGAATTGTAGACTTCTATATGATATCCACTTTTCAGTCCACTTACCGTAAATAGTTTGGAAGAAGGATTGGGGAAAACGGTAATCTTATTGTCAGGACAGTTTAATGTTCCCCTTACCAGCTTGCTATACTGGAAACTTCCATCCTGATCGATCATTTTAAGCCGATAATAATTGGTATTGAAGTAGGGCTGAACGTCTTCATAATAGTAAACTTTCTCCGTGCCAGATGCCTGGATAGTTGTAATTGATTCAAATTTCTTCCCGTCCTTGCTGCGTTGTAAATCAAATTGCTTGAAATTACTTTCAAAGGAGGTTTTCCATTCCAATTGCATATTGCATCCATGGAGTTTTTGCGTCAGATAAGCCAGCGTAACTGGCAGCGGATCATCCGGATAAACGATTTTGGACAATGTGCCGTTAGACAGCGAAAGTGCATAAAGTTCGCCACTCTGATCTTCGCCAAATGAAATCAGCGACGGCTGGGTGAGATTGGCTGGGAAGCTTGCTGTACCCGCCGGACTAAGCAGCCCGATCTTGCCAGACTGATAATCGCCGAAGAAGTAATAACCTTTCATGGACGGATATTTACTTCCACGATAAACATAACCTCCCATGACCGACGCACTATTTCCGCCATTATTATTGAATCCGGGATAAGTGTATTTTGGAGCTGTATATGTGGTGCCTGTCGCGCAATGTGAAGTGTTATAAGTTTGGTTGGCTTCGAGGCAATTCCAGCCAAAATTCGAAATTGTTGGTGCGAACGGATACGTCAAGTAATTCACTTCCTCCCAGGCATCCTGACCGTTATCGCCGATCCATAGATCGCCGGTAGATCGGTCGAAACTGAAACGCCAGGGGTTTCTCAGGCCTAAGGCGAAGATTTTAGTGAGAATATTTTCGGCGGGGGCCGGGCTATTTACATTCAGTTTGAGCATTTTACCAAAGATCTTGGTCATATTCTGGGAATTGTTCTTGGGGTCGCCAATGTCTCCCCTACTCCCTGGTCCATTATCTCCCGTTGAAACATACAAGAAACCATCTTTGCCAAAAGCAAGGTCACCACCACGGTGACCGCCCAATACATCCTCGTATGGAATTGTGAGGATTTTCAGCTCGGAGGCAGCATCCGCCAGGTCGGGATTGGAAGCGGAGCGACTAAATCTTGACAATTGAACTTCCGAACTGCTTTTTAAGACATATAACACATATAAATATCCGGATATCTGATAGTCAGGCGCGAATGCAATGCTATAAATCCCTGCGTAAACGGGGTCGTTGATTTTGCTGCTAATATCCAGAAAGGGTTGCGGGAGCACCGCACCATTCTTTACAACTTTAATCCTGCCACCTATTTCCGCTACAAACAGCCTGGCGTCGTAAGCATGAACCACACGCACAGGCCGCGTAAACCCTGAAACGAACATCTCAATTACAGGAACCGGCTGCGCCATTAAAAACCCGGCCTCCACGATCAGCATTAAACATAATAAAGCGTAAATTTTCTTCATATCTCAACTTAATGCGTAGGCTACCACTGCCTGTGAATGAATTTTTGTGGTATCGAAAACCGGCACGGAAACATCCTTCTGGGTAATGATCATTGGAATTTCTGTACAACCCAGAATAATCCCCTCTGCACCATTTTTGATTAGTTCATCAATGATTTCTAAATATGCTTTCTTGGTTTCTGCTGTAAAAATCCCTCTTCCTAATTCCTCTTTCAAGGTTTGTTGAATAAAAATCCTAGTCTCCTGGTTTTCAGGTATTAAAGGCTCTATACCCTGATTTCTCAACCCATTTTTATAAAAATCCATCTCCATGGTGTAAATGGTGCCCAGCAACCCCACCCTTTTCAATCCCTGCTCTTTCACCTCATTTGCCGTAGCTGTTACAACATGAATGATCGGCAATCCCGTTTTTTCTTCCAACATTTCAGCCATTCCATGCGCTGTATTCGCACACAGCACAATCGCTTCAGCACCACTTTTTTTCAGACTTTCGCAGGCCCCATAAAGAATATCAAAAGATTTATCCCAGCTAACCGACTGTATATCGCCAAAATTCAGGGAGTAGATTACGCACTCCGCAAAATTCAATCCGCCGAGTTTTTCATTGATTCCTTCATTAATATATCTGTAATAATCAATGGTCGAGACCCAGCTCATTCCGCCTACCAAACCAACTTTCTTCATACACTCTTCTATTTCAACGACTTTTTTATGCTGTTTTTCGATTTTTTTGACGACACTTCGCAAAATGCGATGGTCAAAGCATCCATTAATACTTCATTTCCAATTTTACTTAATTCGATTAATGTCCACCCTTGCTTGCCCCACTTATTTGGGACCGGATAAATGATGGTACTATCAGCCAGGCAAAACAAATCCTGGTCAGTCTCATTCAATTTCAGACATGCCCGCCCGACTTTCTCATCCAAAGTAGCAAATATCTTCTTCCCCACCCGGAATGAATTCTTTTCAAAATGGGCCGACTCCGTCGCCTCCTCAAAAGACAAAGCCATCTCCCGGAATTGTTCATTGCCGATCATGAGGATTGAAACTTGTATTCCAATGTTTCATGCCATGCTTTGATAGGCCTGTCCAACGGATAACCGTTTTCAAGACGGTATTTTTTCCTTTCTTCGGTAAAATCCCACCAGGTTTTAGTCATGTCTTTTGTATTGGCAAAATTCACGATCAGCCTGAATTGGTCTTCAACACAGGGATCTATCCAGTAACCTTTTTTCTGTTCATATTCGTCAGTCAGCTTTGCCCCATCTTTATTTTTTAGTTCGTCAATTGAATAGTAACCCAGGAATACCAGATCGCCTGCGAATTTTATCCCAATCGATGGAACAGTCTGAAATTCTGCCAACGCATAAATTTGGCTTGCTCTTTCAGCGGTCGAGTTAAGCAACACTTCCAGTTCATCTGGCGCATAGTCGAGGATTTCCGCAATTCTGACTTTGCTTTTTTTGAGATTTGTTTTTTCAATATCGGTTAATGGGAGCTTCATATATATTCATTTTCATCTGATAAGGCATTAAATGGCCTATGTTATCATATAATTAAAAAGGGACAGGTAACCGTCAATACTTCCAGCTGGTCAGATCGGCACCTTTTGGAACTCTGGACTTCATTTCCTCGGCCCATTTGGTAATAAACATTTGATGGTAGCGCAGTCGGCTGATGTAATTTGGCTGGCTGTGGTCGCCATTCCAGCAATGCTCCGCCCGGTCGCCATAGTCCACTTCGCAGCCGCAAGCCGGGTTTTTCAGTTTTTTCAAAACATCCTCTGCGCTGTAAACTGCATTGTTGAGATAGTAATTATCCATATCACCAACGTACACATGGATCTTGCCTTTCAGTTTTTCACCAATTTTTGGCCAATCCCTTTGAATAATGTGGGTTAGGTCAAAATGCTCTTTCCAGTAAGCAGCAATGTCTTTGTTAATTACACCCGTTTTTTTGTCCCAGATCCGGGCTGGGTAACCATCTTTGCCAACAGGTGAAAACACGGCTTCCCAGATATCCCACTGTTCGCCGCTGCGGCTTTTGTCGCCCAGTACCAGTTCGAGCTGGTTAAGTTCTTTCAATGTACTGCTGATGTGGCCAAGGTAATTGGTCATGCCCGGCCTGGGCGTTTCTTTGAAATCACTTTCGAGATAATAGGCATTCTTGTCTTTGTAAAGATCCACAACGGTATAATGATCAAAGCTGATCGGATCGGGGCAGGCGGCGTAACAGCCATTGTATTCATCCGGATAAAAAACCTGCGCGGCCAATGCTTCCCAGCCGCCCGTTGAACCGCCGTACATAAACCTCGCCCAGCCTTTACCGATTCCCCTGAAACGCTTTTCGATTTCCGGAATCAGCTCATACGTGATCGCATCGCCATATGGGCCGATGTTAGCAGAGTTAACAGCGTAAGAATCATCATAAAATTGGTTGGCGTGCTGGATTTCAATGGCGATTACGCGTGGGAAATTTGGGCCTGTCCACAGTTTATAAAAGTTATAATTTTCCTGCTGCGTAATCTTGTTGTAACCAGTAATGTGAAACCTTTCACTGGTATCCGGCTTCAATTTTTCGTCGGCAGGTATCGTACGCCAATCGCCGAAATCAGCAGGAAAATGGCCGTGGTATACTGCCAGCGGATATTTTACATCCGGATGTTTGTCCCAGCCCTGAGGCAGGAGGATATGTGCTCCCAGGTACATCGGCCTGCCCCAAAACTCCGTCAACAGCTTGCTTTGGATCTTGATATGTTTCACATAATCAGTGTCTTGGGGCTCTTTAATGGGCGGCATGGTCCTATTAAGGGAAACAAAATAGGGTTTGTCCGAATAAGGATCGTACTTGATCAATTGGGGCGTAGACAGCAGGTTACCCGGCGCCGTATTCCAATGCTGGCCTTCCCCTCTATCCATGGGCAACTTCAAAACGTGCCCGTCTTTTCGTTTAAATGTCTCGTAAATATGCAAAACCACCTGCACCGTGTAATTTCCGGGAGGGATTTCATTCAAAGTTTGTTTAGGATAACCCTCCGAATTGGCCTGGATCATTTGGGTGGTTCCCGGTTTCCAATTCTCTACATCCACTCCAAAAATCAGTTGGGTAGATGGACCGCCATTAATCTGAAACCTCGGCTCGGCTTTGGTATTGTTGGAAAGCATCAGGAGCAATCTTCCGTCCAATGGTTTTTTGCTTAAAGAATCGGGAAGCAAAACTGCAAATGCCTGTCCGTGGGCGGATCCAATACATGCGGCATAAAGTAATACAAGGAGAAGTTTCTTCATATTCTAAAGTTGGGTTTGCTATTTAGGATTGGAAGGATATAATTGTGTGAATGCATTAAATACCGCCAGGTGGGTGACCGTTGCATGGTCTTCATTTGGAAGATAATCAAAATGAACGGTAATAGTAAGGCTCTTAGAATTTTTGATTTTTTCGGCTCATGCTGGATTGCAATAAACCATCATAACAAGCTTTCACAGCATCCTTACCATAAATCCTTTCCAGTTTCCTGACCGTAAAATGCCCTCTCGCCATATCCTGGAAATGATTGATAAAAATGGTATTAATGATAACGCCTCCCGCCGCTCCAATGGCCGGAATTGCCTGTGCAGCAACCTTTTCTGAAATCTGGATGCCAAATCTCTGCGCGATACTGGAAATAAATTTGATAAGCGCCGGAGAACTTTTATCCGACAACGTTTTGGTAACATAACCCACCACCTCGGAAACCGAAGTGACCAGGGATAACCTGACAGCGTAATAACCACTTTCAGAATTATCATCGGCAATGCTTGTCCCACCCAATGCAAATACCTCCATACAAGCCAATTTCGTCTCATAATCAGCAATGGACTCGCCCTGTGACCTGGCAATATCCGCAATAGATCGCAGCATAATGGTCGTTGAAACGGGTAACTCAACCGCCAACGCGGCAAAACCAAAAAAGCCGCCCACACCACCCGTCACCGCAACGCCTACCTTATGCCATGCATTGGAAGCTTTGCCTCCCTGCTTATTTTTCATTGTAAAAATGGCCGCGTCCGAAGCTTTGAGCAAAGCCGTTCTGGTAATGACCCCAATTTTTTCATTCCAGTTTTTAGGAAGCAAATCAAGCGCCTTTTGAATAGGCATCCCAATAAAATCCGTGATTTTCGCAGCAATACCCGGATATTCTAGCAACATCATCGCCGCCCGCAACTCCTCCCGATGTGCATCGGTTATTTCGACTTGCATGGTCCTATTTCAAAAATGTTATCAATTACTTCTGCTCGCCAAAACCACGGAGGTTTCAACCTGACGCTCGGGAATAGACCAGTATTTCCTCAGAAGCATATTTTTCTCTTCCTCAGACACTAAATGGAACCCATGTTTTACATAAAATCTTATGGCCCAATGTGCATTTGCCCAAGTGCCTATCAGTACGGGGGTTGTGGCAATGTCGTTCAGGTGAGCGAGTAATTTGCCACCAATTCCTTTTTGACGCACCGCTGTCCTTATGTAAGCATGGCGGATCAGTGTAACGTCACTTTTCAGCTGAATACCCATAACGCCCTGAATTTCACCATCCTCGACATAGCACCAAAAGTCAACCCCTTCCTTAATTTGATCTTCCAACTCTTGAAAAGCCATATAAGGTTCATGCCATCGGTCGGCCGGTATGATACCACGGTATGCGGATGCTCCGTCGTTGATAATCTCATAAATGTCTTTCAAATCCTGGGGCTCGCTCTTGCGGATTACCTTGATCATTTCCCCAAAAACCAGAGAATGTGTGTACAATCAGAGCACACAAAGCAGGTTGCAGACCGATTGGCCCAATCCAGATTGAAGAATGTTGCGACGGGCGTATTCAATTGCGCATCGCGTGTCCAGAATAACTTATTAGTGCAAACAGGGCAAGTCAACGAATTCCCTTTAATTTCAACCGGTTGCGGCTCATCTTCTGAAAAAAGGCTCATGGTTAATTGGTTTGATATGTCTCCAATAAAGATAATTTTTTCGAATTATTACTCCGTCACGATCGCGGCCGTTCGCACAAATAAAGATGGGTAATCGACAACAAATCCCTGGGAATCAATAGTAATATCGGCCTCAAAATCATTGGGGACATTTTCATAATGGTACTGCGTATCCGAAAGTCGGGAGTATTTTTGATAGACAGCAGTAAATTTCCCTTCGAGCAAATCGAGATAGAGGACTTTGATCTGATGTTGCTCGCCGATTTTTAGATCAAGCCTTTTGATAGGAAGTGTATTGGTAAATGGCGTCAATGGAATGTCGATATCAATGCAATCCTGGAATTGGACTTGCTCTTTTCCATTCCAAGTCCAGCGGCCATTCCCATTGCTTTCAAATTTGATGTCCCGTTCCTGGCCATTAATCCAGTATTTTATTTCAAGATAAATGGTTTCCCAATTTGAGTTAGTTATAATCTGATACTGCACACGATAAAGTTCCTCGCTATATTTCCCAACAATTGCAGCGCTTATTTCGGAACCCGTCTCCGTCGTTTTTACAGAGCAATTTTCCAGAGAATAGTATTCACGGCCGGTCCACAGGATGTTTGTTTGCATTCTCTTTCAATGTTGATTTTTTCCAAAAACAATCGCACATATTTTCTGCGCCGAAAATGCTATCAAAATGTAGCTTCCAGAACAATCCGTTTGAATGGATAAAAAACGGGCGACTTCTCAAATTGGCCGTTTAGTATTTTCTTATAGGCTTCGATAAAAGCCTCTTGCATCTCACCTTCAAGCCTTTCCGTGAACGGAATCAAAGCAGTACCCGAAACCCAATCAAACAATGCGCTGGAATCTTTTAAAATGAGGGGATATATCTTTTCAAAAACCGTCATCTCACGGCTTCCATTTTCGTAAAGAATTTTTGCATAATGGTCAATGTCCAGAACGGGGGAAGTTCGTGTCCAATTTTGCAGAGCGGACTTGAATGGCTCTTTTGCGGCCAATTCATTCAACATCCGATTAGAGATATTATGATTTTGGGCGGGCATTTGGATTACCAACTGCCCGCCCGGTTTGAGCATTGAAATAATTTTTGGAAACACCAATTCATGGTTTTCAACCCATTGAACTGCCGCATTTGAAAAAACCAGATCGTATTTTTCATCAAGCTGAATTTGCTCTTCAATAGATCGGCGCTCAAATCTGAGATGATGATTCACAAACGCTTTCGAATCATTCAGCATTTCCTCTGAGGAATCTATGCCTAAAACCACTGAATCAGGCAATGCCTCCGCCAGTTTTCTGGTTAGTTCACCAGTACCGCAGCCAAGGTCGATCACATTCATTCCTGACTTTACCTTAACCAATGTTAGCAGATCATAAAACGGTGTAAAACGCTCTGATTTAAATTGATTGTAGGTTTCCGGATTCCAGGCCATTCAATGACGGTCTATTGTTTTTCCTTTTTCTTTTTAGAATTGTCAACAATCGCACCCGTTCCCGCGCCCACTCCGGCTCCGATCAGACTTCCAATCAACGCGCCTTCTCCACGTTTTTTGTTTACAATTGCACCAGTAATTGCGCCGGTACCTGCTCCCACTACTGCGCCTTTCGCGGTATGGTTCCATTTTTTCTTCTTGGCAGTGGTTACGGTTGCATTGTTGCCAGCTTCCGCAATTTGCTGTTTTTCTTCCCTAATTTCTTCTTTTTCACGCTCGGCCATTACAGCATTCATCGAATCGACAATTGCTTGCTTTTCAATGACCACTTTCATCGAATCTATTGTTTTCTGTTGCGCTTTGAAAGCGGTTTCCTGTGTCTTTTGGTTGCTATTACAGCCACTTAATATTGCAGCTATTAAGCAGGTTGAAACTAATAATTTCATCATTTTAGATGGATGGTTATGCGGGAAATTATTCCAAAACCATGCCACTAATGTCTTATTTATCCATCTCAGCTACCAAAAATGTCATCAATTCGAGGGCATCTCTGTATTTTATGAGTGAAGCTGACTGCCCTGCCCAATAGGCTTTAAATGCTGTATTTCTATCGGCGGCGGCGGGATAAGCCTTCAAAGATCCCATGAATTTGCTTTGCAAAGGATAGGGCGCCATTGCATCGAAGTGATCTTTTAATTCTTCAGTCAGCCTGTTGCGAATGCCTCTGGCTAGTCGGCCTGTGAAAACTTTGGTCAGCGTGGTGTACCTGGCTTCCGGCGAAAACAATGTTTCGCGGTGATCCTCACTCGCATTGGATTGGCTGGTGGCCAGGAACGCAGTTCCGATCTGAACCGCGTCGGCGCCCAATGCGAACGCAGCTTTCATTCCCCTCACATCTGAGATACCGCCAGCCGCAATCACCGGAATGTTAACATGATCTGCAACCTGGGGAATCAACGAAAAAGTGCCTGTGAGCGAATCCTCGGAAGATCTAAGGAACGACACCCGATGCCCACCCGCTTCAAACCCAGTGGCTACCACCGCATCGACACCAGCATTTTCCAATGCAATGGCTTCATCCACGGTTGTCGCTGCTCCTACTGTTTTAATGCCTAATTGCCTGCATTTTCCAAGGATATCTTCGGACGGTATCCCGTATACAAAACTAAAAACCGGAGGTTTTGCTTCAAAAATTGCGTCGATCTGATCCTCAAACCTTGGCCCGAGATTGGTTGGCATGGGAGGGATCGGCAATCCTAACTCATCAAAGTACGGTTTAAAAAGTGTCGTAAGTTTGGAATACTCGTCATCCTCAAATTCTGCCAATCGCTTGTCGCGATCATAAACCCAAAGATTAATATTGAAAGGCTTATCCGTGGCTTTCCTAAGTTCCGAGCATGTTTTGACAATGTCTTCCGCTGAAAGCGGCTGACAGCCAAATGACCCCAACCCGCCCACATTGGAAACAGTACTAGCCAATGCGACAGACGACATCCCGCCTCCGAAAGGGCCTTGCACGATCGGATATCTGATCTTTAAAAGTTCGGTTGCTTTTGTTTGATTCCACATGTTGGTTTCTGCAAATAAGGTAATACGATGGCCTTGTGTCCGGGTGTCACCAAATGTAGCATCAATTGAAGACCAAAAGCAACAGCACAATGCCTACAATTATGAAAAATTCAGGGGCTATGGGGGCTGGATTGGAGTGTATTTTGTTTAGATTAAAGTGTGGGGTTTGTTAACCTGCCGAACGCCCAATCATCTTGGATGATTTCCTACTTATACCCTTCAATACGCATTAGCGACCTTGTAGATAATGCCTTTGTTCGCCTCGATTACGGTCAGGAAAGTTGTGGCATCTCGGGTCTGGGGCAAATCCGATCTTTTGATGCACAAAAGAGCCAGAGGCTCGACCGATCCTATAACCACGGATTTCAATCCGTGCAGCCAAAAAAATCGCAGGCGGACCGCCATAACGATTGGGCCTGCAACTATCTACTAACCTGCTTTTGCTGGACTCTCCGGATTGAAATCCGGAGTCAGGAAATTGGTCGAGCCTCTGGCTCTGTTTGAGGTTGCCTGAAAATCCGATGCCGTTACTTAACCAGCCCAACTGCCTTGTCAATCTCTCCTGTGAAATTCTTCAAAGCCTCCGTCACCCTAGTAATCCCGATCTCCGCATCAGGCCAATTCTTCTGCTCGATCGATTCGCGGATCATCGGCAAGGTTTTCACACCATAACCTGTATAAAAACCCGGGGCATATATCTGGTGCTTGTACCAAGGCCGTTTGGGTAAACCCTCCTGATTGATCAGGTAACGTTCTGTTTTGTAAAGAATTTGGTTCAGTTGGGTTAGTTTATCGGCGGGAAGACTTCCTGCTTTGTCCAATAAGGCGGTGAATGTATTTGCACTTTCCTCCAACTTTGACAATGCGTTTTCCAGCGGCGCGAAATTGAGATATGGGGCGACGACCATTGCCTTGATCGTTTGTTTTGGTTCTTTCGGATCAGCAACTGCTTCAAACCGGCCTTCTGAAAGCAGCTTGTTGTGATCTTCGGCCGTGGTGCGTGCCGTTTCCAGTTGCTTTTTTACATCCGTCGCATACATCTGAACGGTATTTGAGAAGTTGCCAAATTCAAAAGGCAGAATTTCCGCATTTGCAAACCGCAGTATCGAGCGACCGCAGGTTTTTGCCAGCGCTACCCCATAAGCAAAATCGCCGTCTTTGAAACGGATATAATCATCGTAAGAATCAAAAATCGAATGGTAATCCCCACCGCCGTCTTCACCGCCAAAGCCCAGATTAAGTGACGCAATCCCCAAATGCTGAATAAACGGCGTATAATCCGAACCGGAACCCAATGCGACAATTCGGAGATCGGAGCGGCTGCGCGCTTCTTGTTTCGCTGTCGGATTACCATAGACGATCATTTCAGAACGCAGCCTATCAATCACACTCGTCCCTTTTTCAGGGTCAATTACATCGCGGCCAACCTGGTTAATAAATTTTTCGAGCGTGTGCGAACCACCCGCGCCAAAGTAGCCGCGACCGTTTCCGTCCGTATTTACGTACACTACTGCCTTTTCTTTCAAAATATCCTGATACTTTTCCACCCATTCGGTCGATCCCAATAACCCTGGTTCTTCGCCGTCCCACCAGCAATAAACAATGGTTCTTTTCAGTTTCCAGCCTGTTTTTACCAATTCACCCAATGCCCTCGCCTCTTCCAACTCTGACACTGCACCGCTAACAGGATCCGCGGCGCCAAAAACCCAGGCATCGTGGTGGTTACCGCGCAGAACCCATTGATCGGGAAATTCGCTGCCCTTCAATGTTGCGATCACATTGTAGCAAGGCACAATGTCGAAGTTGAATTCGAGTTTCAAATGCACTTTCGCAGGACCGGGGCCAATGTGGTAGGTAATCGGCAATGCGCCACGCCAGGCAGCAGGCGCAACTTGTCCGCCCAATGCTTTCAATAGCGGCAATGCATCAGAGTAAGAAATGGGCAGAACCGGGATTTTCATCATGGAAGGTGCTTCCGCAACGGTCAGGCGTTTTTTATCACCGCTGGCGTAGAAACCATTGGTCAACGGATCGCCCGGGGCTTGCGGAAGATCCACTACCGAGCCACGCTGTGCACCCGTTTCATTTTTGTAAGGACCTTTGGGATAAACATCTCCCTGGAAGTAACCGTCTTCTTTTGGATCTGAGTAAATGATACAGCCGATTGCCCCATGCTCGTAAGCGACTTTCGGCTTGATACCCCGCCACGAGTTACCATATTTGGCAATCACAATTTTACCTTTTACATCAATACCCATCTTCGCAAGCTCCTCATAATCATCGGGTATGCCATAATTCACAAACACCAGCTCAGCAGTTACGTCCCCATTTGCAGAATAGGCATGATAAGGCGGCAACACATCTTTCGTTTGCGCCGAAGTAGCATCTTCCTTGAATGGCTTTTCCATCAGCGACGCTTTGAATTTTGTTGGTTCCGTTAATTCGACAATTCTCACTTTCGGAGTAGGGAACAAGACATGAACGGTGTCGATTATCGTCTCAAATCCCCAGGAAGTGAGCTTATCTTTGATGAAAAGTGCATTTTTCAAACCATATGCGGAACCCAACTGATGCGGGTAGGCTGTCATCAGCTTCATCCATTCCTGCAAATTTTTGGATTGCAATTGCTTGTCGAATGCAGCTTCGAGGTCCATTTCTTTTTTGGCTGATTCGGCACTGAAACCCATGAGTTGCTGGGCCTGGCCTGGAGAAGCTAGCGCAAGGGAAAAAAAGAAAATGTAAGAAGTCGTTTTGCGGAAAATGTGTCGCATCGTAGTGGAGTGAATGATTTGTGGTAGAAAGGATTTATCCAATATAACCATTTATCCAAATCAGACGCCCAAATCCGCAGTAAAGTCGCAAAAACGCCGCTATCAATGCTCACTTTTCATACTAAATTTGTATAAAAACTACTTCGCAATGAACAAACTAACCATTTCTGACCAAATCCGTACATTACGTAAAAGCAAAGGCCTTTCGCAGGAAAATTTAGCCGAAAACGCGGGTATTAATCTGCGAACATTGCAAAGAATTGAAGCAGGGAATGCCGAACCGCGCGGGGAAACATTGCGGCTTCTGGCTCGTGCCCTCGACGTTCCTATTGAATCACTATCGGAACTGATCGAGGAACCGCAGATTTCAGAGGAAGAGGATTTAGGATTTTTGAAACTAATGAACCTTTCAGCATTATCCTTCTGGTTCATTCCTTTCGGAAACATTCTGATTCCGCTTGGGTTCTGGATTTATAGAAAGAACACATTAAAAGGCGTCAGGGAATTAGGGAAACGTATTTTAAATTTTCAAATCACCTGGTCGATTGTTACTTATGGAGCGGCCAGTTTCATCATATTTGCCGGATTCACGCAAAGCTTCTGGGTTAACCCTCTAACAATGCTGCCGGTCATGTTGCTGCTTTATTTTGCCAACACCATTTTCATCATTAACACAAATAGAAAAATAATTCGTGGCGAAGAGGATGTTTATTCAACCAGTTTGAAGATTATTCAGTGATACCCTCCTTCTTCAAGTCTTCCAACTTCTTCTTAGTTTCCGGATTATCATGAATCGAAAGCGCCTTTTCAAACTGTGCGATTGCATTGGTCTTGTCCTTCTTTGCAATAAAATAATCCCCAAAAGAATCATACACATTCCAACTCCCTGGATAATTGGCGATGTTCATTTTGAAAAAACTTTCCGCTTTCGTCAGGTGCTTGCTTTGCATTGCGCCGTAACCCATTGAATTGATCACGGCTTCCGGAGGTATCACCTTGTAACCCAATTGTTTGGACACATTGGCATAATGCTGTACAAATCTGTTTCCCAAAACAGTCGTGCTGTCCTGGAAATCCTTATCCGTTAGCTTAAAATCGTAGAAATCAAAAATGAAACGGAGCCCGTCGTATTCTGTAATCAGCGGGACAGAGCTGTGGGAATCGTCGGGATAGTACTTGCTTTTGTATCGCAAACCATTTTGCGGATTGGTTTTCGCATATTTGTCCAGCTCTAAAATCGAGCGGATATGGCTGTTATTCGATATAGTATCCTTTGGCAATTTGGCCAGTGTCATTCCCTCACTCATCGTATTGGCGATTCCCAGGTACATGGAAGTCCCTACAAATTTCTGCCCGCTTAATGCTTTCTTATTCACTTTCAAGAAGTTCATATGGTCATACCACATACTAGGGTCAATGCAGACATAGCTATTAAAAAGCTTCGGCCGGTTAATCAGCGCATTCATCACCGCCAACCCGCCGAACGAATGACCGATTAGCATTTTATATGGCTCTGTCGGGTAAAGAGAGTCGATATGCGGGATCAGTTCTTTTTCGATAAATGAAAGAAAATTGTTTCCTCCGCCCGTGTTTTTTGAAAAAGTGCTATCCATAAAAGGCAGGTCAACAGTCACATGCGTCGGCGTTAGGTCGCGCGTCCGGTCCGTATTGGGGATCGCCACCACGATCATTTCTGGAACCAGCGAATTACCATTCACTGCACTAAGTTGCTCGATCATTCCCACCACCGAACTAAAATGCGCATCCCCATCCAGCAAATACACCACCGGATATCGCGTCTTCGCATACAACCCATCCCCGCCAGTAGGCACATGAACCATCACCTTCCGATTCTCACCTAATATTTTGGAATAAACGCTGTCGATTTTACCAATTGAAATGGTGCTTTTGTCCTGGGCAATTGCCCAGTAGGAGGTTGTTAATAGAAGGAAGAGGAAGAGGTTTTTCATTTGAAACGGTTAGGTATATATCAGATTTTTATATAAGAAAATACTTCGAAAAGCTACTTATGAAATCGTCGCACGACGCCATTCCACTTTGTCACACTGAGCGGACGGGGCCGCCCGGCGGTCGAAGTGCTGGAAGCACTATGCAAAAAGGCATCGTTCCTAGCCAGTAACGTGCTCGAAGCACGTTGCAATCGAAGCGCGCTACTCCTCCCCAGCTCGCCCAATCAGCACCTCCCCATTCGCCTCATAGCTTGCACAAATCAGCCCGGTAGACGCTACCGCATGTTTAATCAATTTAAAGCCGCCCGGCATCGTCCCGCCAGCAAATAGCTTTTTTCCTTTACCCAACACCACCGGATAGATCCAAAGATTCATCTGATCGACAAGACCATGCTCGAAAAGGGATTGGATAAAATCGGCGCTGCCCCACATATGCAAGTCGTTCCCGTCGCCGGCTTTCAGGGCTTTTACCTGTTCGATGGTATCGCCGTTCAACAGAACAGTGCCTTCCCAACTGGACTCAGTCCGCGTCTTCGTGGCAACATATTTTTTGATCGCGTTGAATTTGTCTGCGATCGGGCCGGCTTGAAACGGCCAGTATGGCTCCCAAATGTCAAAAGTGACGCGACCCAGCAACAGATCATAATCCTCCTGAATGGCGTCTATGATCGTCTTTCCTGATATATCGTCCCCATATTTCGCGCTCCATCCGCCGAGCTCAAAGCCACCGGTTGTATCCTCGTCTGGCCCGCCTGGTCCCTGTATCACACCATCCAAACTCAAATGTTCATTGATGATAATCCGTCTCATAATGTTAAAAGGTTAAAGGTTAAAGGTTTGAGATTTATTATTTGACATTACAAATCTAAGCACCCTCAAAGAAACCGAAGGGAGGAGAAAACGACATTCCCAAGGGCCAATTGCGCCAAATAGCTGTCCGCACCCCAAACAATAGCGAACCATCCCAAACCACCCCGAACCATTCCAAACCACCCCGAACCAAAAAACAACAAATGACCATTAATGACCACAAATGACCAACCCCTGCCACTATTTCGCCACCACAAAAACCCCCTTATCCCCAAACTTTCCAACTTCCTTCAATTTTGCCTCGCATTCCTTCGCTTTGGTTGCCTCACCCTTCTTGGCATAAACCTTCGCCAGCCCTGCCAACCCAATCCCGCTGCCCGGAAACCGTTTCAGAACATTTTCGTAAACCGCTACCGACTTATCCAATTTACCCGCTTTCTCATAGGCACTAGCCAAACTGATCGCAACAGGGCGGGGATAGGCAGGCGGTTCTCTGTAACCCAATGAGATCTCTCCTTTTTGAGATTTTTCGAGGAGCCTGATTGCTTCATCGTATTTTCCCTGGGCGCTTTTCACGCAGCCCTGGAGTTCCAGAGATGCAATATTAAGCCACTCCTGATACCACTCCTGCATGGTACTATCCTTGCCCGCCTGCCACGCATTGCGCCACAAAAACGCATCCAAACTATTGGAATGCTTGATTGCCTCATCCGTTTTTCCGTTCGCGATCGCGTCCATGCCTTTTACAAAATGCAGCACCCCATCGCGAAAATTCATATTGGAAGCATTGAAAACCGTGTCTTTGTCCACGATCAGTTCCAGTTGGGCGGCGGCTTTGTCCCAATGTCCAAAAGCCATTTCCATGCGCGCCGGTGCCATGATACCCTGACCGAAAAAAGTACCATCGTAAATTTTCTTCCGCTCTTTCATGATGGGCATTTTCTTCAACTTTTCAGCATAAAAGAGGCCTTCTTTATATCGTCCGTCGTGTGCGCAATTTGCTATTAAGTAGTTGATATTGTGAATGTAATTCCAATTATCCACTTCCAGGATACCCTCATTTTTCATGTAAGCCGAATCCGTTTTCACTGCCGCCACAAATGCATCGTGCGCTTTTTTGTACTGCCCTACCCGGTTGTAAATGTGTCCCGGCATATGTACAATGTGGCCGGATGCGGGTGCCAGCGATGCAAGCACATCAGCACTCGCGACTGCCTGCTCCGGACAGCAATTTTCCATTTGGTGTATCCAATAATGATGAAACGCATGGTTTTGAGGGTCGAGGCGCTGGACGTCTTTTAGCAAAAACTCGCTATAAATTGTGCCGTCGCGTGGATTGAGATCGTTATCGTAACCACTCATTTTGCCCAAGGCAAGCATTAACTTGGCGTCGATATCGTCCGGAAATTTGTGTACGATCACCTCGTACTTTTTCAGCAATTCGGGATAGCCCTTGTCTTTCAGCGAATCGCCGAGAAGCGCCATTTCGGCATAAAGTTTTTCATGATCGTTCGCTTTTTTAATCAGCTTTTTGATTTGCTTCACCGCCAATTTCCGTTGCTCGATGAGTACGCTATCTTCTTTTGAACCAGGCACTTGCAGCAGCCCGAAGTAAGGCATCACCGCGTTAGAATCATTTCGTATTGCTTCTTTGAATGCCCGGTATGCTTCCAGGTCCCAGAAATCATGGAGCAAGTTCAGGCCCTGGTTGAAGTAAGCCTGTGTTTTCTCCGAAGTCGTCTCAATTTTCATCGCCGACTTCCCAACGCCCGGCATTAATTTTGGTGGGGGCAAATTATGAATATAAACAGTTTTCGCCCGCGAAGCCTGCATATGGGCCAAATGACTATGACCGGCATTGTCGTCGTCGACATGATGGTCGTGCTGCGAAAAAAGCTTCGTTGAAACGATTAGAAAGCAAAATAAAAAGGAGATGTTCTTCATTTTTAAAAATTAGTTGAGGTACGTTTAGTCAGTTTCCTAAATTAATGTATTTCAACTGATTTCGTATTTCTTCTTAGTTATTGGTTTTTCACGCTTCGGTCGCCCGGTCTCGCTTCGACTGCGCTTAGCATGACAGACACAGACGTTGTCATGCTGAACGGAGTCGAAGCACGCCACTTGTCCGCACAATGCAGAAAAAAGAATGCTGCCTGGCCCGTAGCTTGCTTCGACTGCGCTCAGCATGACAAACAACATTCATCTATTTAAAACGCCCCTCGTCGATTCCCCCTTGCCGCCGCCCTCACTTGCATTTAGCTTTGAAAATCAAAACCAGCCACAACCGGCCAGGACCAAAATTTTCAAACTCTAAATTCACTTTTACCATGAAAAAAATCGCTTTTTACGCATTTATCCTTACTTGCGGGTTACTGAACATGGGTGCAGGCTGCGCCAAAGAATCCGAAAAAACACCAGAGCCGAAGCTCGAATACCCCTCTCTGATCGGCAAGTGGAAATTATTCGTGGGTTTTAGCTTCGGGAAGAAGAGCCTGGACGAACCCTGGAAACAGGTTTTCCAAATGAAAAGAGGCTCGGTCTCCTGGGAGTTTCTTGCAGATGGACGCATGCTATCTTACACGAACACCGCTAATCCCGAGGTTGAAGCAGGCAATTGGACCCTGGAAATCAAGAATATGGATGGCAAGGATATCGCACTCGGCTTTTTTAAAATCTATACACCATTCACCCGCGCCAATCCGGGTTCCGAATTCATAGAGCCCGACGGTTCCATTGCATATCACCTCAAAACCGTCACAGAAGACGGTGTAACTTTTCTCTACCTCACTACAAAAGCGTACGAAAGTTATCCTTACAAATATGCGTACAACGAATATCGCTTTGAGCCTGAAAAATGAGGATTTATTTTTTTGTTTTAACTATTTGGCCCATCTAAATGATTAGCACTTTGCATCGCGTCCTCCGGCTCTCTTACTTTTTGTCTTGGTACAAAAAAGTAACCGCGCGGCGTCCGCAAAAAAATCAAGGCGAAAAAAAGCTTCATCCGCACATGCCCTACGCACACCCCGCTTTTTCGCCAGCCCAACGCACTTTATAAACGCAGGCCTTTGCACGCGTCAGTTTTCATTAAAAGCCGATCAAGTAACTCTTCATTTGGAATACAACTGCATTAATGAATTGTGCCAAGAAAATGTGTGCGTAGGGCTGGCAAAAAAGCGGGGTGTGCGTTGGCCCTGAGCGCGGAAGCATTTTTTTGCCTTGATTTTTTGGCGGCCGCCGCGCGGTTCTTTTGTATCAAGACAAAAGAACAACCGCCGGAGGCAGGTGCCTCCATTATCCACCAAAGCCAGTAACAGGCCAAAAAACAGTTATTAGAAAAAACAGGCAAGCGCTACCTTTCATCAACCCCAACAAAAACAACCTTCCCAGAAGAACGCTTCTTCCGAACCGGCGCTGGTTCGGGTACAACCGGCGGTACCAACGTAATCTCCAATTTATGTGGAGAATACTTTACCGTTACCTCCTCCCCACATTCAAAACCCAAATCTTGCAGCCACTTCCCGGCAAGCCTGATCTCCGGGAAAAACACGGCCCTGAAATTTTCCCGCGAGTAATACTTTTCGCAAATTTTTAGCTGCTTTTCGCCGGAGATTGGTAAATTTTCTTTGTGTGTCATAGTTTACAATTTAGAATACAATAGTACCATAAATAGTAATATTTACAAATTAAATATACACAATATTACTATTTACATACACTAAAAGTTCTTTTAAAGTTGTGAATTTTTTATATTTTATTTACACGAAACAGCTATAAATGAGCATATCGTGGCAAAAATGCGCCTTAATAGGATAAAACTTGTTCTCGTAGAAAAGGAGAAATCTGGCAAAGATTTAGCCAAACATTTGGGCAAGACCGAAACCACCGTCTCGCGTTGGAGCCGCAACGAAATCCAGCCCACTTTGCAGATGCTTTATAAGATTTCTGTTTTTTTGAAGGTTGATATTCGGGAGTTGTTGGTTAGTACGGCGGGGCAATGAAAATCTGCTGAGTAATCTTGTTATATTCGCAAACCCTTCCAATCGCAAGACCAAACTAAAACACAACTACACATGCAAAACCTCACAGAAGAAAAGAACAAAACCGATCTTTGGTTCGACGATTTTGTTTCCTCCATTCGCGTCGACCAACTTGCATTGGAAACCGGCGTTGCCAGTGAAGAACAAAAGCATCTTTACGAAACCCTCATCAACGGCAACATTCAGGATATGATGGACACCGGCATGAAAACCGCGCAGCAATACTATATTCAAAACATGCTCGTGGACTACATTCACTTGTTGAAGAAATTTGAAGAAGCTCCATTTTTAAAACTTGCAGTAAGCTTTCACAATTCAGAGTTATTGGTCTGGGCCGAAATCGAAGATGACGCCGAAGACGTTGAAGGAGAGTTAATTATGGCAGAAGCAAAGATCAATGCAAAGTATCACAGACATGGTTTCGATATGACGACGACCATTGTTGAGAAATGCGATATGCTTCCGGTACCAAGCCATTATAACTTTTTGTTCGGCAAATAATAAACACACTATTGGCACATATTGAAGACCACCTCCGTCAGGCAACCAGAAATCTAAAATTTCTCGAAAACATTAATCAGCTCGTCACAGATTCACTGGACTGGCAGGTTACCACGTGTTTTTACACTGCCCTCCATCTCATCAATGCGCATTTGGCCAATTTTGGGATGCAATACAAAACCCACCACGACGTCGATGACGCCATCAATCCGGAACATCGCCTTTCGCCCTGCAAAATCAGCGAAGACACCTATAAGGCATACAAAATGCTTTACAACCTCTCCCGACGGTCGCGCTATCTGGTGATGGTAACCAATAACCGCGTGGTCGACACTGGCAAAACTGAACTCACCTATTGCAAACACCAAGCCCGCGCACTTCGGCATTTGAATACTGTTCTGGAATTTTATTGCGGGCAGTATGATGCGAAGATTTCTTCGGTGAAGATTAAATGTGAGGAGTTGAGTGGGGCTGAAAATCTTAAATATTACTCACTCGTGTAGTTCTGAAAAAGTAACCTTTGACAACAACTCATCGTCAATCAGTTGCAAAAAACATGATCGGAATGGCTCAGATTTCCAATTGATCATAGCGGATTATAAACTATCTTGCTATTCTTAAATGACATCTGAAAACCCGCAAGTGACCAATGTATAGCCTTTATGACATTATAAATGGACTAACAACTGATTCTCCAACGATGGTAGATAAACCGACTTTATTGAGTCGATTTGCCAACTTATTAGGTTGGACGCCCAGTTATCATCTGTTTCCCGGCAAAGAGGTAGATTTTGCTAATATACATTTGGTAGTGGAGCACGGATTAGAAAATACCGCAATTCTTACATTTCTAAAAACTCCATATTCGCTACTAACAAATGAGAATAGAAATTTCCTCTTAAATATCTCATATAATAACCTAGTTGACTGGCATATTCATGTTGAAAAGGACAAGATCACTTATGTTTACAATCGCTTAAACTCATCTAAAAACGTTATCGACGAATTTTATTTCAAACGAGATGACTATGATCAACTTAGAAGTGAAGCATTCGACAAAATAATTGGTAGAAAACCGAACCCTAATATACCCGCTCTTGACGATGCGCTAATTAATACAGTTTCATACTGGAAACGCTCCATTTCTTCTGAGCTAGAAAAGGAAGATATAAATGAACCATTGTCAAGCTTGTTCAATTCGATAATGTTTGTTCGAGCCGTAGAGGATAATTTACGAAGGTATAATAAAGAGGATTCGGTTAGCCGGATTCTGTCCTGGGCCTGGAACGAATTGAAAACGAATACAGATGTCGGAATATCTGAAATCATTGAGCTAGCTTTAAACACACTAGGATCTTATGACTTCCCTGACTACCTAGTGGACTTTGATCAATTGCGTAAACTCAAATCGTTAAGCAAGCAATCAATTTCATATCTTATTGGAGATTTTTATGAGAATAAGCACGCAAGTCTGTATCATTACGATTTTTCCATCATCTCAATGCACGCTTTGAGCAGGATTTATGAAAGATATGTTTCACTTTTGAAAGTTGAAGCCGATTATCAACTATTCTTATTTCCTTCATTTAAAAACTTAGCAAAAGAGGAAATAAACAAAGCATTTGGATCGATATATACCCCTCAATACATAGCGAGATTTTTTGCTCAATATCTAAAACAACATCTTACTCCAACCGAATTTAAGCGTATAAAAATTGCCGAGCCCGCGGTTGGATCTGGAATTTTCCTTCGATCACTTCTAGAAATTAAGTGCGATCCACGACAGGAAGGTATAACAGATGAAGAAATTGTAAACGCTTTCGGAGACCTATTAGGTGTTGACGTTGATCCGAATGCTACCAAAGCGACAGAACTATCCCTTGCGTTATTGCAACTCGTTTTGGTCAATACATTTCCGATGACTTTGAATATTCAGACAAGAGAAAGTATAGAATATTTTAGTGAAAATCCGGAACTAAATGGCACGTTCGATGTGGTTTTATCCAATCCGCCCTTTATCCCCATATCCTCGCAAAGCGATGCGATGAAAGAAAGGATAAGTAAATTAATGGATGACCTTGGAGTCGGTAGAACCGACACCTATATTGCCTTTTTAAAGATTAGTATTGACCTTTTAAAACCAGGTGGGTATGGATTGTTCGTCTTACCTCATAGCTTCCTAGCGTCATCAAGTGGCGTTAAACTAAGGCAATTTATAAGCGAGACCTGTTCAATTAAATGCTTAGTTGACCTTTCTGCTATTGAAGTATTTGAAAACACTGGGATTTACGTAATACTGTTGATAATTCAAAAAGACTCGAAACAGCATTTTCTATCTCAATACACCACAGTGGTTAAATGTAGAGATTTCGTCGGAAAAGCGCTAGTGTCAGCTATAAATGAAAGGGAAGAGGAAACCGATTTTTACAGTGTATACAACGTTGATAGAGAACATTTCCATTCAAAGCAATGGTTCATATTACCTTCAAGTGAGATAAAGATCCAGCAGAAGCTAAAAAAATTCCCTGAACTAAAGGAGTTCGTGGAGATTACCCAGGGATTTGTTACAGGTAATGATGAAGTATTTTTATTTGCGAAGGCAGAAATACCATCAGGAGAGGAAGCGATATTTGTTCCATATTTACGAGATAAAGAAATCAGCTCCTTCAATTTTGATAAGGAGACTAGCATATATTTATTTTATCCTTTTTTGGGAAATAAAAAAATTGAAGAATCTGAGATGTCAGAATTGTTTCCGCAGACGTGGGGTTATTTGAACAAACACAAAGAGAAATTATCTTCTAACAAATCTCTAAGAGGGGGTACTTGGTGGAAACCTCTTTGGCCTCGATCACCTGAAAAAATGATGAGGAGCAAAATTGTCACGCCACATTTAACAATAACGCCAAAATTTGCGATTGATTTAGAAGGAAAATTTGCAGTTTCCCATTCACCTTTTTTGATTCCGAAATCTAAAAATGTTTCGGGAGAAGATTTGCTACTTTACTTAGTTGGCATTCTAAACTCCGCTCCGTGCTATTGGTACATTTCAAACCATTCTCATAAATACAATCATGGTTATAATCGACTAGAGGTAAGCACACTAAAAAGTACGCCAATACCAGATCCGTCCCTAGTGCCTTCATCATTAATGAATAAGTTGCTCAACCTAGTTAAAGAGCGTTCTCAAACTTCAACATTTCAAGGTAGAGAATTGGAAAGAAAAATCAATTCAATAGTTGCCGAATTATATGGACTTAATCAAGAAGATCAATCTGTCTTAGGCATTCAATAAAGGTAAATGAATGGTCAGCCTCGAATACAGGTTTCATTAGACGAACTCAAAAAGGATAGAGTTCGCAACATAAATGCTTTATTTAAAACCTTGGCAAAACGTCAAGGTAAAATTGTTGTGAACTTAACTTCTTCGAACAATACACTAATCTTTGGAGTTTCAGATAATAGCGAAAATGGGTCTGATTTTTTGAATTGGAGATTTAAAACTAAGACTGAAAATTATTCAGCACTTTATTACGAACGCTGGATTCCATACGAGGCTGACATTTATTATCTGGATCGTATGTATTTTCATATTTACAAAACCGATGTAAGCGAAACGAGGGCTATTGAATACGTTTGCTTGCATTGTGATGCGAATGAACCCGACGATGCACAGCATGCTCGCTTCAAGCAGAGCCCTCATCTCCATTTCTCAACCGCAGAGCAACCGCTACCGCATTCACACATTGCCTTAAATAATGGCAATCTTAATCAAATTTTAAGCTCTCTCGCTTCACTTCACCAGGCTATAAAGCAAGCAGTTGATATGATATATTGGCAAATACTTATTCCAATTAAAGATCTACAACCGAAATAGTGAGAGTTAAGTGATGAACCCGATTTAATAGGGGTCTGAAGATATATTAATCCATACAAGTAAATTGTACTATCCCATGAAACGCCTTCCCTATCAGAAGATTCTCCCCCATCCCCCCATTTTCAGTAAACTATTGACAACCAAGATACGTTAAGTAAATTGAAGGCAATTAAACACATTTAAAAAACTGTAAATATTTCCCTCATTTCATAACTATTTTAATACCACCGAAAAGCCCCTCACAGAAACACGGGGCATCGAAAACAGAAATTACCATGATACAAATACAAAAACACACAAAACAGGATAAGTCGAAAAGCCAGTCTCAGGAGTTTACAGAGAACCGTTACTCAGTACTATATACGCTTAAAGGCCAGTACCAACACGTGGGATGTTCCTCCCAGGAAGAGGCGCAATACGTGCTGGGCACCCTCATGACCGACGGCAACCGCATCCCCATCGGCATCTACGACTCCAAAACCGACACCTTCGAATTCGAACTCATCGGCCAATACTTCCACGCCCAAGACCCCGTCACCGCCCAGCAGGAACGCCTGCACGAAATCCTGACGGTTTCACGGGTATTAAGAAGAAGAGATGGCAGCTGGCATCCCGAAGTACTGGGAAGAGCTAGTTTTTTTGCTTGATAGCATCGTGAACCTGCCCTAAATCCCTGAAGGGACTTTTCGTATTACTTCTGGGAAAAGTTAGGCTCTTTTGGGGTTTGGGGCAAAAGAAGGCAAATGCCACGAAGGCGAAAATGTATCAACTATTTTACAGACTCACACTTCACCGACCAATACCGAAGCATTTGTATACAGCACTTCGTACTGCCGCTCGATATTTTGGTGAAAGCCCAAGGGAAGCCGCGTCCAATCACGCAGTTCGACAAGAATTGGAATATTGCTTTGCCGGATCTTGTCAGTTAGGTCAGTCAAAATATCCAGCGACAGCGGCATTAAATACGTTGTGCGGACAACAAGATCCAGATCGCTGCCATCGTGCGCCGTACCATTCACCCGGCTGCCATAAGCCCAGACTTCAATAGGAGCATTCGCAGAAGAGAAGATTTCTGAAAGTGTTTGTTTGTCTTTGGTTCTGAGAAGCATGGTTATTGAACGTTTTGTTGACGGATAACTTCGGCAAGTGCAGTAGCATCCTCCATAAACTGCGGCAGCAATCTTAAAGTTTCCTCAGCAAAATTCACGCCGTAGTCGTGCGCTGTATTATTTCTGTTATCGCGGTAACGAAGCCATCGCTCACAACTTTCGTCGGTAATAAGGCTTCGCAAAACAGCGTGCCGGAATATGTCTTTGAAATATAGTTGATCAACAGCTTGCGGGGAATGGAAGTACGGTTTCAATGCTTTTCGAAGCAATTTTCCGCTTTGTTCCAGAATGATCTCAAATTCCTTAATACTGGCCGATCTGTACATATCGTAATCGATATTTTCCGGATCCGATTTTAGTAACAAACCATACGCTTTTGCGAGCGTGTGAACGCACCTTTCATAGTATGTGGTATCAATCTTCATAGTGTTTGCTTTTTCCAAAGTAAACGAAAATACAACAAAGTTGTAAACCTCACCTGAAATGCAATAACACCAGCGCCACAATCGCCGGCAGCGCCTGCACGTAAAATATCTTCCTGCTAGCCGTCGCAGCTCCGTAAATCCCGGCCACGATAATGCAGGTCAGAAAGAAAATTGCTACGTGAAATCTCCAATGATGCTCCTCTATGAAAAACGTCCAGATCAGACCGGCAGCAAGAAATCCGTTGTAAAGTCCCTGATTGGCGGCCAGTACCTTAGTCGGCTTGAATAATTCCGGCGCGAGCGAACCTTTGAATACTTCTTTGCCCTTCGTCTCCCAGGCGAACATTTCGAGATACATGATGTAAAGGTGTTCGACAGCCACAAGGCCGACGAGGATTTTGCCGAGGAGTTCCATATTTGCTAGGTTAGGTTATTTAATGCTATCAATGGGTATCCTTGTTTTGGAGTCCCAAAGGCTTGTGACATTTACGATTTTCCATCCGTCGGCCTGCTTTTCCATGATCCGCGTATCCTGGCTGATTAAGAAAAACTTGTTTTCCTGATCCGTATTATACTGCTTCCAGATCAAATAAGCGGCATTTTCTCCGAAAAATTTGACTTGCGGAGTTTCTCTTTTGAACTGGGGATGGACGACGTTCTTCCCATTCTTATAGTACTTTTCGATATATGATTTGCCTTGCTGATTAATCTTATCCCAACCAATCGCAGCATCGTATGAGCCTGCATCATTATTCCACTCCTGCATCGCATACTTTTCGTGAACCCAGTTGCTGGCCCAGCACTCATAATTGCCGTCGAAAAAGCATTTGGTTTCGTTGTCGATCACTTTCATGATGGCGGCAGTTTCGGCCTTTTCATCGAAAGATGATTGCTGCGTCTGCTTGTCGGATTTCTGCTCTTTGGGTTGGCAGGAGAAAAGCAATGTCGATGCGAAGAGAAATAGAAGAGATGTTTTCATCACGAGTTGGTTGCCGTTCGTTGATAAGAAAAAATTTTAGGAACAATGACTTCGGCGTTTTACAGCGCTTGGTATGCACGTCCTCCGTCGAAGCTATGATACCAAGCTATTGGGTGTTCAGCTCCTATGCCAGTTCCCTAATCAGTTTTCATCTTTAATCAGGGTCTGCAATTGACCCGCCAGTTCAGGCGTGACCTGCACGCCGTGAACTTCCTGCGCATGCGCCGCGGCTAGGTTCAGTACTTCTTCGTCTGTGGCGGCTTTGATAACCCCTTCACAATCAAATCCCGCATCGCGGCAATGTAGCGTTTTCATAATTTTTAAGTTTTATATGATCAATAGGTAAATACGCGGTCGCTCTCGGTTGCAAGCTTCACCAGCACCGTCGGTAATGCAAATTCGGCAGGCTTGCCTTTCAGGTCTTCTTCCGTCACACCTCTTGCCTTAGAGGAGTTGCCAGACAGATAAAACCGTCCGTTCTGTTTGACTATGGCGTCATAATGCTCACGGAGTTTCCCGGTACCCAATCCAGTAAGCGTGTTAAGCGTGGATTCCTGCAAAAGTTTCACCGCGTCGCCGGCGAGAAAGATGGATACGGAATGCCCTTCTTCAAGGGCGGTTTTGGCTACCAGAAATGCCAGCGCAGCCACGGTGGGATTTTCCGTGGACTGTGTAACGTGGATCAAAAATTTCATTTTGGGAGTATTAGAAGGATTGGAAACTGACTGGGCACAGACAACCGTAGCTGTAAATACTAAAAAAAGGTATACGAAGATCAGGAGTGTTCTTTTCATAAGGATGTATTTTGTATATGTTGAAAATTATTTGAAATGGCGTCTTGCAACAGTATCAAAAGTTAATAACCACGCCGAACAATACTAAGCTACTTCAACCCCTTCCCAGTTGCTGCCCAATAAATCCCGCCATACAAATGATCCAGATAGGATTGATCCGAATAAACCAACCCAATGTGTCCCAGGCCAGTGTAAAATGCCCGGCCGCCATCGTAGGTATGATACCAGGCGATGGGATGTTCAGCTCCCATGCCCGTTCCCTGGTTGGTTTTGGGGTCGTAGGTTTTCTCGTCCAACGTGATCAGGATTTTGAGGTCGTCGGCATTGTAAGGTTTTTTGTACTCATACCATTCGTCGGTCCAAAGCAGACGTTTTGGGAAACGTTCCATACCTGGAAAGTTGCTGTCCTTTACATCCAGAAAGGCAGTTTGCTGCGCTGGGTGCGTCTTGAAATACATTCCGGCCAATTTACCATACCAGGCCCAGTCATATTCCGTGTCGGCTGCCGAGTGAATACCAACCCAGCCTTTTCCACTTTTAATGTATTTCTCAAAAGCCGCCTGCTGCTCCGCATTGAGGATATCGCCCGTCGTATTAAGGAAAATAACGACCTGATAATTTGCCAGGCCTTTTTCGCTAAAAACATCTGCATTTTCCTGCCAGTCGACGGAGAAATTATGCCTTGAAGCGAGATTCCTGATGCCCGTTACCCCTTCGTGAATGGAAACGTGGTGAAATCCGGCGGTTTTGGTGAAAAGTAAGGCTTTGAATTGTTGCGCATTGGAAATGGCTGCGCATCCAAGAATGATAAAAAGAGAAAGTAAGTTTTTACGCACCATATTTTGATTGGGTTAATCTTGACACTTTGATTAGAAATACAGATATAGTGAAATTATACTGCTTTGCTTTCCTTAACTACACGAATTGATGACTTTATAAACATTAAATATCTATAAGTTTTAAGGTTAGTTTCTCTAAATCCGATACCTTTGATGCCAAAACACTAGCTAACATTACAATTAAACACATTTTAATGTTAGCTAAAAATATGACATCAAATGCCTTACGCCTTCAACCCTGACCGCAATGTTCCCTGGAATAACTTGCCTGACCTTCCAATCTCAGAAGATTTGTTCAGGACGGTGGATGTTTTTGAACAACTCGCCAACGCAAAAGCTTCCTTAGGACGATTACAGGGAAGAAGTATCGCAATTCCTAATCAGGGAATGCTTATCAATACGATCAGCCTGCAAGAGGCGAAAGCATCCAGCGCAATCGAGAACATTTTTACAACGGACGATGAGCTTTATAAAGCATTCAGCGAATATCAGGCAGATCGATCGGTGGGGCCTCCGAAAGAAATCCTCATGTATCGGGAAGCACTCTGGTTTGGCTATGAATATCTAAAAAAGAGAAAACACTTTGACCACCATTATTTTAACCGCATTTATCAGCAGGTTAACCAGACCAACGACAGTATCCGACCGCCATTTATTCAGACCTATATTCGTCAGGGCGGTACAGGGCCAAATTCAGGTAAGGCTATATACACGCCTCCTCGGGGCACAGGCATTTTGGAAGCTAAGCTCGAAAATCTTGCTAATTACTTAAATGATGATCAAACCTTTAACGTAGATCCGGTCATTAAAATGGCTATTGCGCATTTTCAATTTGAAGCAATACACCCCTTCCGGGATGGGAATGGACGAACCGGTAGGATCATGAATATTCATTATCTCACCCACAAAGGTTTACTCGACTACCCGATCCTTTTTTTGAGCCGCTTTATTATGGACAATAAGGAAGATTATTACAGCGGCTTAATGGGTGTTAGTCAACGCGGTGACTGGAAAACCTGGCTATTGTTTATGCTAAAAGCAGTGGAAGTTACTGCAGATCTGACCTACAATAAAATTAACGATATCCTGAGCGCGAAAGAAGCTATACTACATGCTATTGTCTCCGACACGGACATTGTGCGACCCGACTCGATAGTCAATGTGATTTTTACACAGCCTTTTACCAGGGTCAAATACTTCACTGATCAGCGCATGTATGCTGAAAATACTGTCAAAAAATACCTGAACAGGCTGGTAGAAATGGGCATACTGGAACGGCGCAGTATGCAGGGTAACCACTATTATCTAAATCTGGAATTATACAGGATCCTGGCAGAATAATGGGCTCTATCAAGCAGCATTCCTCTTCATATCCTTGAAAGCCCAGGATGCCATTGCATTAATAACCAGTTCCAATTCCCTGCCCGATTCTGTCAATGAATAAGTGACATAAGGGGGCACAATAGGTCTGGCTTCGCGGGTCAGCAAACTATCGTTTTCCAATTGCTTCAAATGCTGAATCAGCATTTTCTCCGTGATATGCGGCATTGCCTTTTTTATTTCGGAGTAGCGTTTGCTGCCAGAGAGTAAGTGGTACAAAATGATTGGTTTCCAATGTCCGCCTATTTTACTCATCACATAGGTAACCGGACATTCCTGCATCACAATCTCACGATTTGCATTGTAAGTCGAGCTTTCTTTGATCTTCGTCATGATACATACTTTCGGGTAAGTACTTGTCTAAAAGTAAGTACAAATATAGCTTTGCATCATCATTTAACAAAAATATCATGAAATATATCATCACAGGATCATTAGGAAACATTAGCAGACCGGTAACGGAAAATCTGGTACATGCTGGACAAGACGTAACTGTAATTAGTAGTAATGCTAACAAAAAGGAAGAAATTGAATCACTCGGTGCCAAGGCAGCCATCGGCAGCTTATCGGATCTGGCTTTCCTAAAAAATGCATTTAAAGAAGCTGAGATCGCTTATTTAATGATGCCAAATGATTTTACTGTAACCGACTATCCTGCGTTTCAACGTCAAGTTGCCGATAATTACATTGAAGCGATTAAAGAAAGCAGCATTACCCACATTGTTTTGCTAAGCAGCATCGGCGCACATTTGCGCAAAGGTGCCGGGCCGATTGACGGACTGGGTTACCTGGAAGATCAGATTCTTACCATGCCAAATGTACATGCCAAATTTTTGCGTCCTTCACTCTTTTACTCAAATCTATACAGTCTGGCCGGAATGATCCAAAACGCCGGAATCGCAGGAAATAACTATGGGGACACCGATCAAAAGCTGGTGCTGGTGCATACCTCGGACATTGCCATTGTAGCCACCGAACATTTGCTGAATCCAACTTTCACTGGCAAAACGGTAAGTTACATTTCGAGCGATGAGAAGTATCCGCAAGAGATCGCAACTGCGCTGGGAAAGGCGCTTGGAAAAGAAAACACACCCTGGATCACATTCACGGACGAACAGGCACGGGAAGGAATGCTGGGAGCAGGGCTACCTGCGGGTTTTGCAGAGCTCTATATTCAGATGGGCCAAGTTATGAAAAACGGCACGTTGCTGGAAGATTACTGGAAAAATCGGCCTGAGAAATTAGGGAAATACAAGTTTGAGGATTTTGTAAAAGAATTTGCCGAGGCATTTGCTGAGGCATGATTTAGGTGAAAAAACAGATTTGGTTGACAATCTTCAATTAATTTATATGCTTGTCAACCAAATTTTTTTTGAGCTTTGTTGGAGTTCCTATCTCCCCATTCTCAACCTGGTCTGCGCCCCACCGGCCACATCCTTCAACTCTACTTTCAAACTGCCATCCTTTACAATTCCTCTATCAATTTTAAGCGTAATGGGCTGAATTCCTTGCGGTAATGCTGTATTAAAATTTCCATCTGTTGCGGTAAGCGACTTATTTCCTGCAAATACAGTCACCCCGGTTGGCGTATTCAATGCGAACGTAACATTTCCTTTAGTCAGGACTTCAATCTCAAAGCGTACAATACTAAACGGCTTATTTGCAGAAGATTCCATTTCTGGAAGCTCACCGATAGGTAATTCGCCAGACACTTTACTGTAAATAGGCTGAGCCGAAATTTTAGCTCCTTTACTAATGTTGATTACCCCTTCGCCAAGCATCTTTGCCGCAGTTTGTTTATCAGCAGTAATAGATTCCCAACGACGCACATATCTCGTATTCGGCACCCTGAAATCCCCTGATTCTCCAAGTTTGGTCAGGAATCCCACCAAATTAATAAATTCAGTTTGATCAAGACTAGCCGTAAGTCCAGGAGGCATCAGCGAGCCAGGCACCTTTTCCATAACCTGAACTTGGCTTTTCGCAATAGAAACCTCCTTACCGGTCACATCCCGGATCACAACTTCAGACGCTCCGTCAGAAGCCAGATATCCCAACATTTCGGAGCCATCCTTTTTCACAACACGTTTTAAGTCATAACCTTCTTTGATCGATTCGCTCGGATACAGAAGGGATTTTATAATGGTACTGGCAGGAGAGCTTGTCCCAAGACTACTTAGATCGGGACCGATCAAGCCTCCTGCCCCACCTAATGCATGGCAGTTTGTGCAGCTCGATTCGGCTTTGCGGAATATCAGCTCACCTTTTGCGGGGTCGCCTTTTTCACTCACCAATTTCGCCAGGCCTTCAATCTGCTGGTCATTTAAGTCCTGAGGCATCTTCTGGGTTGGTAACGTTCCACCGGATGCTTCCAGGGCGCTAACGAGGATCTTCATTTCGTCAATGTTTTGTCTGGTCCAGCCGCCGCGGGAACGAACAAGCTGCCTGCCAGTTTTTGCAGCAGCTTCTGGTACTTTTTTGGCGGCAATAGCTTCGCCCAATGCTGCTGCGCCTGGGTTCGTAGAAATGAATGCGACAAAAAGCTCAGTCAGATCAGTTCCCGCGGGTAGCGTACGAATGAGTTCAGATGCAATGCTGGCTGCGGCCTTTGGATCCACAGCCGCAAGCTGTGCAGCTGCGATCACCCGTACTTCCGGCGTGTTTTTAAGACCGGTCAAATCCGTCATCAGTTTTTGCGCTTTGGCTTTGTCAACCGCCGCCAATGCACCCAATGCAGCTTTTTTGGTTTCGGGAGTTCCTGTTTGAATCAGTTCGGTGAGTCGTCCGTTAAGCTGATCCAATTTCCACAAACCCGTAAGACGGATCGCGGCGAGGCTTACTGCCTCATCATTGCTGTCTATAAAAGTGGCAATGCGTTCCGGGTTTTTGTCCGGCCTAACGTTTCTTTGCCTTGCAGCGTCTTCCAGTGCAGACAGCTGGGCAGCTATGTTTTTGTCTTTGTTTTGTAATGTCAAATCCAGCAACATGCTGAGATCAGCAGGCTTGCCTGTGGCCGCAACGGAAGTCATTACGTCTTTCTGGTAATCTTCAGGAACCTCGCCTTTTTGATATAACTGAACCAATAAGCTCGCAGCATCTGCACTGGTGGCCGATTTCAATGCATAAGCCGTTTTCTTGGCATCTCCCAAAAATCCAGGTTCCGATTTCAGTTTGACCAGCCAGATTGGTTCCAGTTCGCGGACCGTCTGCCACAATGCAAAATCCAGAAATTCATCCATTTGGGCATCCAGGGCACCCAATGCCATTTTCGCTGCTTCCGCAGTTTTGGTTTTTCTCAATGCGACGACCGCTTCCAGGCGAACTTGCGGATGTTCGTCTTTCACTGCTTTTGCCAAAAGCTCAGGTACATTTTTGAGTTTTGGATACCATAGTTCCAACGCACGCAATGCTGCTGCACGGGCATTATGGCTTTTTGCGCCCAAAAGATTTAAAAGAACCGATTCATTGAAGGTTTCCATGGTCTGGTAAACCCACAATGCTTCCAGCAAATTGTGTTCGTAATTGGCATCACCTTTATCCAATGCTGCCACCCATTTCTGCAATGCAGGAATCACTTCTTTGGCCCCTTTCGATTTCAAAACCTGCTTTGCCTGCAGGCGTGTCCACTCCTCGGGTAGTTTCAAAGATTCCAGTAACTCGGCTGTGCTGGCTTTTGCCAATTGTGGTTTTTTAACAAGCGGACGGTTTTTAGCTACAATCCGCCAGATACGCCCATGCTGCTGATCGCGCCGGGGATCGTAAAAATCCACTTCACCGTGTTGAATGATAGGGTTATACCAGTCGGCGACGTAAATAGCGCCATCCGGGCCAACATTGATATCTACCGGCCGAAATGCAACATTATCTGTCCACATCAGGTCATCGGCTTGCTTTGAAGCATATCCAGCGCCTTGTTCTTCCAGCTTGAAACTATTGATCCGGTTGGCGCGAAAATCATTGGTAATCATCCTTCCCTGCCATGCTTCCGGTAAATGTTTGCCCGAAACCACATCCAATCCGCTGTGTTTTGGCTGACCTGGATTCAGCCCGCGCATAATGCGTGCAGCACCAGGCGCGGTTACAAATGTTGCTCCCGGAAAACCGTAATTAATCCCTTCCCCTCCTGCCCCATCGGTCAGGAATGACTGGCCCCATCGATCGAACTGCAGACCCCATGGATTCACAAGACCGCGCGCATAAACCTCCATATCCAGGTTGCGGGTATTGAGCGCCCAGGTTCCGCCGCCTTCCAGCCGTTTGATTCCAAATGGCGTTTCGACGTGGCTATAAATGTAAATAGACTGGTTGAAATACATTCTTCCCTCCGGTCCCCAGCGAAAAGTATGGATCAAATGGTGGGTATCCCCGGTGCCGAAACCATTGAGCACACGGCGTTTCTTATCGGCTTTTCCATCACCGTCCGTATCCGAAAAATGCAGGATTTCAGTTGAATTGGCAACGTAAACACCACCGTCTCCTGGTAAGATACCAGTTGGCTGAATCAACCCCTCCGCGAAAACGACGGACTTATCAGCCTTACCATCACCGTCAGTATCTTCCAGCACAAAGATTTTATCGTTGGCCAATTCACCTGTTTTCAAATGGGGGTAAACGGTACTGCTGACCACCCATAACCGCCCTTCGGCATCCCAATTCATCTGGATCGGTTTGGCAACCATTGGATCAGAGGCAAAAAGGGTAACTTCGAAGCCCTCCGCGACTTTGAATGAGGCAAGTTCCTTCTCAACGCTCGGGTCAGGGTCTTCCTTCCTGTTTTGAACATTGTTGGAAGAAGTAGTAAGGAGAACAAAAGGCAGCATGAGCGCCCCAAATAACAATTTGTATGGTTTCATATTTTAATCGCTTAATCGAGTTTTTTTAACTCATACACCACTTCCTTCGCTTCGCTGTTCAGTATAATCTGCCCTTCCAACCATTTAATCAGCAAGTTCTGATCTTCCAGTCCTTTCACATGGCGACCTTGCTCATATCTGCGAAAACCGACGATATAGGTCTGATTTAAAGGGCGATATTGGAAAAAGTGCAGCTCGTTCTTTTTGAGGATCATGTTCCGGATTTCTTCTGATTGGGTAAATTGAGGCCCTTGTTTGATCTCGACACCACTTTCCCATTCGTTCGCAGAAGCGGAGGTTACATCATTATTTTCTGATGTTAACGTGTAGTAACCTTTTTTCAGTCCAGTAATCCGCATAATCCTGGCGTTATCCACAATCCAGCTGGCAGATTTTGGTGAAGGAAGCGGCAGATATTTATTGTCGACAATGAATTTGGCGATCATCAAATCATTATCCGAAGCTACAATGCGTGCATTGGAGGCTTCCGGCTTGCTTTTTGAAACAGTAACTGCCGTGGTAGCCTTTGCCGCGTCCAGGCCCAATGCCTTTTCCAAAGTGGTAGCTAAATAGTAATAGCCCAGCTCATTCAAATGCACTGTATTTTCGATGATCGCCTCTTTTTTACTGGTATTGAGGATTGGATTGTAGATATCCACAAACTGCTTGTTCCGCTCGCGAGCTACTTCTGAAATGACTTTGGAGTAAAGTTCAAGATCTGCATTGCGGTAGTCGACATGTTGCGAAGTATCACTGGACACAACCGGAATGGTAGAAAGTAAGACGGTTTTGGCGCCTAACTGGTCAATTTTATCAATCAGTTTATTTAATCCTTCTTTAAAATGAGCAACGCCCGCTTGTCCATCCTGCGCTTCTACACCTCCGTAACCCAGAAAAACAACTGTCGGCTGTGTCTTGGTGATATCTTCCATTAGATGTTCGTATGGCGTCGGCGGGTTGGTATAAGTGCTTCTTGCCTCGCCCCACACATTATCGCCCGTCCAACCCAGGTTTCGGAATGTGATGCCTTTTTCCGAAAATCGGGTGGTGAGCATTGTTTCGAGATAACCGTATTGGAAGTCATTTTCGAAAATGGAGCTACCCAGAAAAACGACGCGGTCGCCATCTTTGAGTTCAAATTTGGATGGATCGGCAGGCTTGGCAGCAGCCTGGCCCCATGCAGATCCCCCGGCCAGGCAAAAGAATAATAAAAAAATGTAACCGGTGGAAACCGGCACTTTCAAACTTGTCATGCACTTTGGGTTTAGGTATTGAAATATAAAGAACCTTGATAGCGGAAATTAACCATTTGTCGGCAAAACGTCACCGGATTTGAAATCAATGGTCGAAGCTTTTGATCTCCGCCGGCTTGGAGGTGGCCCGGAAGGTGACTGGAATTACAATGATTGTGATGACGGTCGCAAGCACCAGCGCAACTGACATAAGGGTATAAGATGCGTTGAAATTTCCGGTTTTTGTATTGAGATACCCAACCAGGTAAGAGCCTGCAAATGAACCTAATGCGCCGAGACTATTGATCAACCCAATCGCCCCGCCCGCAACATTCTTTGGTAATAGTTCCGCTATAGCTGCAAAAAACGGACCGTATGGAGTATAAAGTGCGCCTCCGGCTACTACCAGCAATGCGTAAGAAAGCCAGAATTTATCCGGCCCCAGCCACACGGTACCATAAAGACAAATAGCGGCGATCAGAAGAAAAGGCCAGATGAAAATTTTCCGGTTTCCGGTTTTGTCCGAGAAATAAGAGGCGGAAAGCATGCCTATAACTGCAAAGAGATAAGGAACGGACGATAACCAGCCGGTATTAACCATACTCATATTCGGCGCGGCCTTGATAATAGAGGGCAACCACATCACAAATCCATAAACGCCGACGCTCCAAAGCAAATATTGAAGACAAAGCAAAATGACTTTGGTAGATTTGAATGCCTCCGCATAGTTTTTGACAGGTTTGATGCCTGCCTGTTCTTCGAGCAACTTATTTTCAACAGCCGCTTTTTCCTCATCAGTCAGCCAGTTCGCATTCCTTGGCCGCTCGTCGATCAATCGCCACCAGATAAATGCCCAGATGATCCCCGGCGCACCCTGTAAAATAAACATCCACCGCCACCCCATCGATTCGATCAAATAACCCGAAAGAACAGACATCCAGAGCACCGTAACAGGGTTTCCCAGGATCAGAAAAGTATTGGCGCGTGAGCGTTCTTCTTTGGTAAACCATTGACTCAGAAGGATCAGCATCGCAGGCATTACCGCGCTTTCCACCACGCCCAGCATAAACCGAATGACAATCAATGTGGTGGTATCATTAACCATACCTGTGGCAGCGGCCAGCGCTCCCCAAAGGATCAACGAAATGAAAATCAGCTTCTTAGCTGTGCGTGTTGCGGCATAATGCGCTCCTGGGATCTGGAAAAAGAAGTAGCCCAGAAAGAATAATGAACTTAGTAAAGTGGAAGTATTGGGTGTAATGTTGAGATCTTTGGCCATTCCTCCCGCCACTGCGAATCCGAAATTGGCCCTGTCGAGGTACGCAAGGCTATATGTAACAAAAACAACGGGAATAATGCGGAACCATCTCTTCTGGGCCAGTGGCTTCATGGGTTGGAATTTGGGTATTAAGGAACGCGATAACTATCCATAAAAACCCTGGACAGGGCATTTCTACCGTAACACAAATCACCAACGGAAAAACGAGAAGAACTAAAAAAGGTAAATTTCCCCACCAACTTTCTTTATTTTAAAACCAATCACTACCATCATGAAATACCCGCAGAAGATACATTGGATAGTCATTTGCCTGCTTATCGCTTCTACAACAGCTTTTTCTTTTTTGAAAAAAGATGTGACCTGTTTGCCCGACGAATGGACAACGCTTTTCGATGGGAAAACCGTGAAAGGCTGGCATAGCTATAACCAGACTGCTGCTGTTGGATGGATGATCGAGGATGGCGCGCTTACGTCAGACGGTTCCGGTGGCGACCTGGTTACAGATAAAGAATATGGCGACTTTGACCTGGAATTTGAATTCAAAATCCCGAAAGGAAGCAATGGAGGCATATTATATAAGGTTTTGGAACAGCCTGACATCAAACGCACCGTATTTTCTGGTCCTGAATATCAGATTATCGATGACCAGAATTATGTTGTCAAAAATGAAAAAGGCGAACAGATCGCCTTAAAGCCGGTTCAATTAACGGGTGCAAACTACGACATCAACCCTCCATCCGACCCTACTGCGTTCAAAGCGGCCGGAAACTGGAATACGGGCAGGATCTTAGTAAAAAATAATCGGGTAATGCATTACCTCAATGGAAGGCAAGTGGCTGATTATCAGTATGGCGACGAAACCTGGAAAGCAAAAGTTGCGGAGAGCAAATACAAGGATTGGCCTTACGCCACACCTCACCACAAAGGCAAGATTGCATTGCAAAGCCACAATGTGAAGGAGAAAGTGTGGTTTAAAAATATCCGGATCAAAGAATTAGACTAGGAAAATTCAAATGCCGTCCCATTTACTGGCGGACGGCATTTGAGTTTAAGCAAGTACCTCCAAAGTTGGGTAATCGATATAACCTTCTTCACCAGCCGAGAAAAACGTATTTGGGTCCATTTCATTCAGTTCTGCGCCCAGTTCGATTCTTTTTACAAAATCTGGATTTGCCAGAAAGGGTCTTCCAAAGGCCACCAGGTCCGCAACACCTTCGCCCAATAATGTTTCCGCCGATTCGGGAGTCAGGTCATTACACAGGATGATGGTTCCTGTAAAATTTTGACGTATGGCTTCAAGCGTTTCCCGCTTTGTTTCTGCATTCAGGCTGATATGAATGTAGGCAATGCCGATCTCATTCAACTTCTTGGCGAGATAGCTGTAAGTTTCGTGTACCTCGTTTACGTCGTAGGCAGTCTGATCGCTGACAGTTGAATACGGAGAAAAGCGGATACCAACTTTGTCCTTACCTATCGCCGCGGCTATTTTTTCAGCAATCTCTAATGTAGCTTTCGATCGGTTTTCAATCGAGCCACCATATTGGTCTGTACGGTTATTGATATGCGGATTCAGGAATTGCTCCAAGAGATACCCATTGGCGTTATGCAACTCAATGCCATCAAAGCCAGCTTCAACTGCATTTTGCGCGGCTTTCACAAAACCTGCAATTACCTCCTGAACCCCTGATTCTGTCAACGCCTCAGGTTGGGAATTATCAACCATACCCTCCTGATCAGTCCACATTTTACCTGCTGCACGCACATCCGAAACGCCCACGACCCTTGCCCCTTCCGGCAGGTTGTCGGTATGTGCGATCCGGCCTGTATGCATAAGCTGGATGAAAATCTTGCTGTCACCCGCATGCACTGCCGAAGTTACCTTCTTCCATCCTTCGGTTTGCTCAGCATTGAAAATGCCTGGAATGCGTGAGTATCCTAAACCGTCCGGTGCCGGAGAAGTACCCTCAGTGATGATCAAACCAGCTCCTGTTCGTTGCCCATAATACTTGGCCATCAGATCATTAGGAACATTGCCGATTGCCCTCGATCGGGTCATCGGTGCCATGACAATGTGGTTTTTTAATTGGAAATTATCCTGTTTGTATTCGCTCAATATCTTGCTCATCTCACCTTGCTATTTAAATGATATAGCAAAATTAGAGATCACTATTTGAACAAAATAACCTTAAATGGCGCAAAAATAGTCTTATCCGACAGATTGAAACTTCTTGGGCGTTTGTCCGTGATGCTTAGCAAACAACCTGCTGAAATGACTGAGATTTGAGAAGCCAAGCTGATACCCAACCTCAGAGACAGGCACCCTTGAGTGTTTGAGCATGGTTGCGGCTTCGTTCATGCGGGCAGTTTGATAATAATTGTAAATGCTGTCTCCAAATACCTGGCGGAAAAGCATTTTTAACTTAGTTTCACTCATGTGTGCAAGTTTTGCCATATCCCTCAGATGCGGCGGCTCGCTCAAATTTGCCAGTAAAAAATCGCGGACAACCATTAATCTGCTAACATCCAGGTTATTAAGACTGCATTCTGTTTTGTAGTCGCGTTTCAGCAATTTATCGAATAACATATAGAACAACTCCTGCACCTTGACTTTATAAAACATTTTTTTAAGCGCGCTCATTTTGTCGTTATCTGCAATGACCCGGAGCGTTTTCTCAAAATCCTGCGACATCGCGACATGGTACAGAAAGGTGCTGCTGCCATTCGTAACGGTCCGGATTAGTTGGCTCGGTTCGTCGAGACTGAGCAATTCGGCCAGCAATGCAGCTTTGATGCCCACAACCGTAAAATGTATTTCCCGGTCAGCCGGAAATCTGATCTCTGAATTCAGGTCGTTGGATGAAACTTCGATCGAAGAGCTATTGATTTTTGTACAGGTAAAACTCTTCTCGCGATTGGATAATTGATTGTTGGGGAGTGTCGAGCTGTAAAAAATGATTGTGATGAGGTCGGTAATTTCTTCCGGGGCTTTTCTTCGCAGTACAAATTCCTCTTTGAAGGTATAATGATGGATCAGCAGCTTGAAATGCTCATTGATATCTACTTTCCTGATGCTTCCGGAGCCCATTTCCTCTGGAATGTCCAGCCTATCGCCTGTTACCGGCACGCCGAATTGCTCTGAAAAGCTGGTCAGAAAATTGAAACCCGGTTTTGTTGTAAATTCAAATGTCATGATGATAAACTTGCGATTTAGGGACTCACCAGCAATTCTACTGCTTCTTCATTTCCCTGCTGCCTGGCCAGATCCAATACCGATAAACCTCTTGCATCCAGCAGGTCAGGCGATGCGCCGTGACTTAGCAAAAGTTTAACCATTTCATTTCGTCCAAACATAGCGGCAAACATCAACGCCGTGCCTCCGTTTCCGTGCTGCATATCGAGGTCTGCTCCATTGCCAATCAGTAATTCAGCGATTTCGGGATAGCCTTTGAAGCTGGCGCCCATTAACGCGGTATTGCCACCAAAATCGAAAGCATTTACGTCGGCCCCGTTTTCTAAAAGTAGCTTTGCAGCTTCAATCTTATTATTGTAACAGGCAATGATCAGTGGCGTGTAACCCTTTTCGTCCTGCGCATTCACATCTGTTCCCTGAATTAGTAATTCCTGAATGACCTCCGTATTGCCCACGCGCGCGGCGTGTATCAGTACATGATTATAGTTTTCCATTAATATTAAATTTCATAATGACCGGTATAGTCCTTTTTTTGATTACAGCTGATTTGGACATTCTAAAACCGTTCCAAACCATTTCAGATCGCTACAAATCCAGATTTTGGTGAGATCCCTAAAAGGAACATGACGCGAAAGTTATTCTAAAAGGTTCCATTCAAGACCTCAAAATTGATACCCTGAAAGGAATGACCTGGGGACCTGGCGGCGACACGTTGAATGAAATTGCCATTTATTGGCTCCGCAAACTTTTGACAGGATTGGCCGATGCTGCTTTTAAACTCTGAAAACTGATCGTCAACAATGCCGTTATGACCGCTAGCAAACCAGCGCCGGCAAACATCCACCATTTGATTTCAATTTTATAAGCAAAATTTTCCAGCCATTTATTCAGTGCAAACCAGGCGATAGGCGACGCGATTAATATGGAAATGACGACCAATTTCATAAAATCGCGCGATAGCAATGAGGTAATGCTGAGTACCGTTGCGCCAAGCACTTTTCTGATGCCAATTTCCTTCGTTCGCTGCTCGGCCGTAAACGATACAAGCCCCAGTAATCCCAGACAGGAAATGACAATGGCAATCCCTGCGAAGAAATTGAGCAATTGGGCCGTTTTCTGCTCGCTTTTATAAAACCGATCGTAATCTTCTTCCAGAAAACTGAATTCAAACGGGTATTCAGGCGAATACTTTTTCCATAATTTTTCTGCCGCCAACAAAGCATTTTTAGCTGATTTTCCGGTCGTGCGAACGCTCACCAGCTTATTGCTTTCCGGTGAATTGAATACCACCAGCGGACGAATGGGCTCATGAATGCTGGTAATGTTAAAATCTTTTACTACTCCAATAATGGTGCCTTCCGTTCCATGTCTTTTGAACCGCTTACCAATCGGATTTCGGATACCGGCCTGCTTAACAGCAGTTTCATTCAAGATAAAGTGTGTCGAGTCGGCAGCATTTCCATCAAAGTTTCTGCCTGCTGCCAGTTTGATATCAAAATTGGGGATAAATGAAGGATCGACACTGATTTGGGCCATGATCAGCATTCGATTGGCTTCCTTACCATCCCAATCAACACCGCCCGTTGCATTGAAGACATTAACCGGAGAATCGCTGGAAGTACTCACGCTGATCACATCGGATTCGCCCGCCAACTCCCTTTTAAATTGTTGTGAAAAATCTTTCCCATTAAATATGAATACATGTTCGCGGCTTAACCCCGAATCGCGTTCCCGGATGTAGCGAAGCTGCCTGTTAATCACGAATGTGCCACTGATCAGAATGGTAGCCAGCGCAAATTGTAAAACAACCAATCCTTTCCGCAAACCTGCGTCGCCCACACCTGAAGAACGTCCCTGCAATGCCTGGATCGGGCGAAACCGCGCGACGAGCATTGCAGGATAAATCCCTGCCATGACAAAAGTGAACAGCAGCGTGCCGGTCAAAAACTGCCATCCCTGAATTCCCAGCAATGTAAACTGCCCGGCCTTTCCGGTAATGCTGCCGTAAAGTGGCGACATTCCTTTGATCAATAGAATCGCCAGAACCAACGAAATGCTCAATGTCATCAATGATTCGGTCAGCAACTGGCCTGCCAGCTGCATCGACCCCGCACCTACGACCTTTCGCACACCCACCTCCCGCGCCCGCCTGGTCGCTCGGGCAGTGGTGAGGTTGACGTAATTAATGCATCCAATGCTCAGCAGCAGCAACCCGATCACACCCAACATTCTGACCTGGACTGCACCCGAATTTTTCCCGTCCGGCGCGTACAAATGTATCTCAGTGAGTGATTGCAGGCGGTAATCCCCACTATCCTCGCTCTTTTTCCGGACTGCATTTTTGATTGCTGTAAACTGTGCATTTACGGTTTTAACATTCACCCCCGGACTCAGTTTAACAAAGATCTCAAAACCATAATCATCCCAGTTTTCATCCATCGTCCTCCATGAACCGTCTGCTATATACGCCTCTTTCCTGACGCTCATAGGAAACAGCATTTGATGATTGATCGACGAATTGTCTGGAATGTTGGCCATTACTGCGGCGACAGTGAATGTCCTGTTATTTTCTATCGTAGTGAATGTCTTACCAATGGCATTGGTGGCGCCAAAATATTTCATGGCCAGATCAGCCGTCAAGATCACTGAATTGGGGGATGGAAATGGTTTTGCAGGATTTCCGTATAGGATTTTGAATCCATTGAAAAGATTTAGAAAATGCTCATCAATTTGTCCCAGGTTTGCTTTTTCTGTAAATATTTTTCCATTAACACGAAAGGTGCGAAACGGATAATTTTCAACACGTACCGCACTTTCCACGCCCGGAACCGACTTGACGGCTGCAATGGCAAGCGGGGACGGCGCGTACTCAAATGTATTTTCATCTGCACCCGCACCGAAATGAGAATTGATCCGATAAATCCTGTCCGCGTCTGTGTGAAAATTGTCAAAAGTAAGCTCGTCTTTCACCCACCACAAAAGCAGCACGGTCACAGCCAGCACAATCGACAGGCCGCCAATGTTCAGGATTGAATAAAAACCGCCAGCCCTGATATTCCGCCAGCCAATTTTCAGATAGTTTTTCAGCATAACCGCTTCATTGTGTTTTTCAAAAGTCCTTACTCACTTTTACTCCGCCCCGTTGCAGGAAACATCATTTTTTCGCGCATAGTAGATGTCACCCGCCAGGGATTTTTATTGAAGTTTACTGAGATTTACTTAAGTAACCAGCCATGAAAAAACTACTCTTAATTGCTATTGCATTCCTGTTCAACGGCTGCTGGATTGAAAGACGGGATTGATTGATAGGTATTAAATACAAACAAATGCAGCTGAAGATCCGATTAAAGTACTGGAACACTTATCTCAATTCCAGTACCCTTCCCCTTCTCCGAATCGATACGGATCTCCCCTTTCAGCAGTGTGACCCGGTTTTGAATGTTGAGCAATCCATTTCCGGAAACTTTTGCAGATGGTTCAAAACCAGCTCCGTTATCCCGGTAACGCAATATCAGTCTAACTTCCTCATAATCATCCAGATATAGCCACGCATTCTCTGCCCGCGAATGTTTCATTGCATTCTGCAAAAGCTCCTGCACGATACGGAAAAGATTGATCTCTACCTGCTCAGGTAAATGTTCGGGGACATTCATGGAATTAAAAATCACTTTCACTCCATCACCCATATTGACCAGGCCGACCATATCCTCGACCGCATTCACTAAACCCATTTCTTTCAGGTTCCGCGGGTGCATGTCGTGAATCAATCTTCTTATTTCATCGACAGAACCTGCCAGAAGTTTTTCAGCGCGTTCTTTGAGTTCTGCCATCGGAATGTCTGCTTCCCCGAATGATGATAAATACATTTTAAGGAGAGAAAGATTAGCCCCGATCCCATCATGCAACTCACGCGAAAATCGCTGACGCTCCGCTTCCTGCGCCATTAATGATGCCCTGATCTCCGCCTCGCGCCTGCTTAGCTGTTGTGATAAACGATATCTGAACAAGCCGAAAATTCCGCCTGCGAAAAGCAGGATCAATAATGTCCTGAACCACCATGTTCCCCACCAGGGTGGCAGGATCGTGATTTTTATGGAAGCGCCTTTTTTGTTCCAGATGCCATCATTATTACTGCCGATCACCCTGAATGTGTATTCGCCCGGCGGGAGGTTGGTGTAGTTGGCTTCGCGTTTGGAGCCTGCGTGGATCCATCTCTCATCTATGCCATCCATCTTATATTGATATTGGTTTTTATCGCTGTAAGAAAAATTCAGGGCAGTGAATTGAAAAGTGATAAAATTCTGATTATGCAGCAGTTCAAGTTCACCGTTCCGGGGTGAATAGGCGCTATCCGTGACCGTAACATCTGTAATTTTTACTGGCGGAACGAAATTATTAGTCTTTAAATCCTTCGGATTGAAATACGTCACGCCCCTGTTTCCCCCAAAATACAAGGTCCCATCCGGGTGGCTGAAACCATCATTAAAGTAATATTGACTGGAAAAAGCCTCTCTGGAATTATACGACTTTATAATCCCCTTTCCAGGAAGAAACTTTATAAGTTGTCCATCTCCACTTGAAAGCCATAAAAATCCCTGACTGTCCTTTAATATGTTGGATATCGTTTTATCCGGCAGATCTCTTTTCTCCGATGAATAGCGGCTTATAGTCTTTAAATCATCTTTGGATATTTCATAAACACCAGTACCGGCAATGCTAACCCACATACTATTCCTAATTTCCAAAAATTCGGGAAAGTAAGTAAAGTGCCTTGATGTCTGGTTCCATATCCTGACATTTTTGCGAACCGGATCATACTTGTAAATCCCATCTGTGCCAGTACCAAGCCATATATCGCCGCTAATGTCCTGCATTCCAGAGGTTATTGGTTTCTGACTGATATCCCTGAGCGCTGGCAGCGTGTCTGTCTTCCATTTTTTAGTGTTAATATCAAACCTTGAAAGGCCGTCCCAATCCACTGACCAGAGCTCATGCAGAGCTGGCCCTGTTTCATTCTCAGCAGTTGTTACAAGAAGAAGATCGAACATGGCTTCAGTCCGGAACCTTTTTTTTAGAAAAGGGTAAAATGTCAATTTTTGCGTCTGTTGATCGTATTGTGCCACACCTCGTTGATCTCCAAACCAGATGTTGCCATTCCTATCGATTTTGATCGCAGTAATTTCGTTTCCCAAAGGCTCTAAAATCTTGGTTACAGCCCGATCCAGCTTTTTATCTTTTGCAGAAAAACACACCACCCCGTCCGGTGTAGCGATAAACAGTTGTCCTTTTGTCCCAAAAAGTGTGTTAATGATGTTGTTTGGAAGCGATTTTTCAGGATTGCTCGGGTTGTAATTTAGTGCACTGAATTGGTACCGCAACGGATCATACTTTTCCAACCCCGCTGATTGAGGCACTACCCACACAATATCCTGGTCATCTATGTAGATTTTATTAACCTGGTTTTCTGCCAAACCATCGGGATCCTTATTGTTTCTTTTGAGCTGTTGAAGCGTTTCCGCGGACGGATCAAATATAAAAATTCCTTCGTCGAGCGTGCCTGCCCATATCCTGCCAGCTCGGTCCCGGGCGATATGCTGGACATGCGGACATGAAAATTGTTTGAGCAAGTCAAATGTGAATTTCATTTGACCGGGAATTTTCCTGGGCTTTATCAGAAATACCCCATCATCTCTCGTCGCTATCCAGAAACTTCCATCGTTCTCTGGCACTATTGTCAAAAACTTTCCCGGATCTTTGAACTGCATTTTTTTTGAAAATCCTAACCCTGAAACTTTGTTAGTCTTTGGGTCAAAAACAAAAATTTCTTTCTGGCCAAGAATCCAGATCAATCCGTGTTTGTCGACTTGCATATCAGAAAGTTGATCTGATCCAGGAAGCAAAAAAGTACTTGACCGCTTTGTATTCACCTCATATCGATAGATCTTCCCCTGGCTTCCAACTGCCCATATGGCTCCCGATTGATCTTGTTTGATGCTGACAATTGTCTGGTTTGAATCTGGTATCTTAATTTTTTCGACGATCAATTTTTGTGTCACGAATCCGTCTTTCGCAAGCTGGCGCACCTGCTCTCCTTGACATACATATAAATCTTGCGTTGCCCCCAACCATAACCAGCCCCGCGAATCCACGAACATGGAGAAGATATTTGCATTGACCGTCTTGTCCCTGAAAGCAATATCAAAGTATCTGAATTCCTGGCCATCAAAGCGGACCAAACCCTTATTGATGTCAGATATCCATAAAAAACCATCGTACTTTATGGGGCCTTTGAATAAAGATGATTTTAGTCCTTTCTCATCATTAAAATGCTCAAACCGGATTAAGTCCTGCTTCGATCCTGGATTGTACAGCCCCGCTTTCTCTCTTGGCTGCGCTAATGCGCTGATTTGAGATAAGAATAGAAGAATCTGGCATAAGTAAATTTTCATCGTAACTGTCAATCGATTGATAGCGTTGGATATAACGTTTGCTAAATCAAATGCTTCCTCGCATACTGCGCCAACTCCACATTCGTATGCACATTCAGTTTCCGGTAGATATTTTTTCGATGCGTTTCCACAGTACGGGAGCTGATGAATAGTTTTTCGGCGATTGCACTGCTGGTGCTTCCCCGGCAGATCAATGCAATGATTTCGCGCTCGCGATCTGTGAGGCGGATTTCGGAGATTTTATCAGTCTGGCCTTCCAGAAATTTCAGATACGACTTTGGCCAGTAAGTCCCCCCTTCCCTGATTTGCCGGATCGCCCTGAAAACTTCTTCGCGCCCGTCGCTTTTAATGCAATAACCTTTGGCGCCAACCTGAAACATGCGTTCCATCGAGCCAATGTCGTCCAGCATGGAAAGGGCAACTATCCGGATTTCTGAATGGGATTTCTTCACCAGTTTGGCTACTTCAAAGCCAGGTATATCGGGGAGATCGATGTCCAGAAGAATGATATCAACAGGGTTGTCTCCTAAAAATGGGAGAACTTCCTTTCCGGAATGCAGTACACCTGCTACCTTCAGGTCGGTAGTATGTTCGATTAAAAAGCGGATGCCGTCGGTAAAAATCCGGTGATCGTCAACGATAAGCAATTTATTCATAAAGGAGTGTCGTTCTCTAAAAATAGGGCATATTAGCCGATCGACAATGCCTTTTAATAAGTTACATCATCAAAATCCCGATGATGGCAACCAGTATGGCCAGTACTGAAATGACCAGCCATACCCATTCCATTTTTTGGTTTTTATACCACATTATCGTATCACCAGTTTACGATGTTCAACCTCACCATTTTCCAATGTCATTTTTAAAATGTAAAGGCCTGCGGGAATTGCCAGATTTCTCAGTTCCAACTGAACGGTTTTAATCTTGGTTTTTTTCCTGATGATCTCACCATTTGCAGCTAACAACTGATAAGAAACAATGGGTATTTTGCTGGTAATTGAGACTTCATCTGTTGCAGGATTTGGGAATACATTTAATGCATCCGTGCCATTCATACGGACCGAAACAATCTTCGAAAAGGCGAAAGCGCCGTCCAGGTCGACCATTTTCATTTTATAAAGATTCTCTACCGCAGCCGGATTGGCATGAGTGTATGTATAGCGCTGTAAGGTTTTACTTTCGCCAGCCGCATTCACCTGCCCGATCTGGATCCATTGTTTGCCATCGGTACTGTGCTGGATTTCGAAACGGTCGCTATTGGTTTCGTCCGTCGTTTGCCAGTCCAGCTGTACCGCCTGCTCCTGTTTTTTGCCTGAAAAATTTACCAATGTTACCGGCAACGCTTCGGCATTTTCGGCGGTGATGAAAAAACCGGAAAAGCCAACCACGTTAAACGTGATTTCCCATGCGGACAGCGATTCAATCCATTTGATGTCCGTATCGGCCGGATCGATTGGCACGGCCATTGAGCCGGTATAACTTCCAGGAGCACTGGGGGTCGTGGTAGGCGTTCCGTGCCACTGCCAGATACGAAGGTTTTCCTTGTAGTTTTCAAGATCTGCTTCATTGCCCGGAAGTTTTACCGTGCTGGCTGCATTGAAGTTTGTGAATTCTTCCTGGCTGACATAGAGCGTGACTGTTGCGGTTGCGAGTGAAGGATTTGCCACACCAGGCTCCAGATCAAAATGGCGTTGCAGGTAGGGCTGTTTACTATACGTTTGAACTTCTTCGTCAATGGTTACCCTGGCAGTGAAAGCATCGGAACCGTTGCTGATGTTCGGTCCTGTTATCGTACCTATCAACCCGCAGTCGCTGGTTACCAATCGGTTTTCAGTATTATTTTCTATGATAATGTCCTCAGTTTCTCCGCTAGAAGCTATTTCCGGTTGAACTGGGGTCTGAAAAATATAGGCTGCCCCTAAAAGGTAGTTGGGATCGGGATCTCTCTCACTAGGCGCTCCTACGATAATATCCTCATCACGAATGAACACTGATTGTCCGAATACGTCGCCATTTTCACCGTCATCAGGAGCTATTTCTTTCAACAGGGTCCAATCTCCATTATTCTCCCGTTTGTAAATATATGCCAATCCCGTTCCTACGACCCTCGTGCCGCCAGACCCAGTAAGATTGCTAACCTTCGAAACAACCGCATAACCGCCGCTGATAGATACGCTACGACCAAACAGCTCATGATTATGTCCGTATTGCTCCTTGATACTTGCCGCACCAGGGGTGAGCAATTTTCGCACCTCTACCCAATCTCCATTATTTTGCAGTTCAAAAATATGCGCTGAACCTGTGGGAATTACAACAGGCCCGTCATAATAGTAGCCTAATTCTGCGCCCACAATTGCGTAATTATTGTGTAGGCTGACAGAGCCTCCAAAACTTGTACCGAGTTCTGGGTTTGACCGCCTGATTTTTTGCTCCTGAACCCATTGATTTTCGGAATTCTTTTTAAAGAAATAAGCGGAACCTGCTGCATTGCTTGACTCATCAGGGGCAGTATATCTATCTCGGATTGCACCAATCAGCACCCTATCGCCACCTATAGATACTGACCTGCCAAAATATTCTTGCGGGAACCTGTCGTCAGCCACCAGCCTTTGCGCCTGTACCCAGCTTCCGCCCGTTGCTTTGCTAAAAATAGTAGCTGAACCAGCATCTGTTAGGTTATTGGCTCCATTTTGATCAAAATCATCGAAAAAATGCCCGACAACAAAGTTATCTCCGCTTATAGCTACCGAATTGCCGAACCCACTGGTGCCAGTAAATTTCTGGGTAATTCCCCATACTTCACTTGGCTGGCGTTTCACAACGTACACACTATTATCATCGCTTACTACGACCACATCGCCGTCAATTGCCACCGATGTTCCGAATCTTCTTACGTCGCGGGGCGCATTTACCTTTTGGACCAGGATCCAATTACCGTCACAAGCTTTCTTAAAGATATAAGCACCTCCATTTATGAATTCCCCAGGAGCCCCAACATCTCCGGGAGCCCCAACCACAGCATAATCACCACTACTGCTAATAGCTACCGAACTGCCAAAAACAGCATTCTGCTTTCGCTCTCCTGCTACTAATTTCAATTCTTGGTCAAAACTTTGGGCATTGCTATTTGTTGCGCTTAACAACAGAACAATCCACGTAAAAATGATAGTAAGCAATTGTCTTTTCATGATTGTTTTTACAAGTAGTAATTAAGTAATGTCTTTAACTAAGTCACATCATCAAAATCCCAACAATGGCAACGAGTATGGCCAGCACCGAAATGACCAGCCATACCCATTCCATTTTTTGGTTTTTATACCACATTACCTGATCACCAATTTACGATGTTCTACCTGACCATTTTCCAAAGTCATTTTCAAAACATAGATCCCAGCCGGGGCTGCCAGATTTCCCAGTTCCAGCCGAATGGTTTTAACCTGAGTTTTTTCCCTGATAACCTCACCATTCGTTGCTAACAACTGGTAAGAAACAATGGGTACGTTGCTGGTAACGGAGACCACATCCATCGCGGGATTTGGAAAAACATTCAATGCATCCACCCCATTCATCCGGACCGAAACAATCTTCGAAAAAGCAAAAGTGCCGTCAGCATCCACCATTTTCATTTTATATAGGTTCTCTCCTGCGGTGGGATTGGAATGGGTGTATGTATAGCGCTGTAAAGTTTTGCTCTCGCCTGCCGCATTCACCTGTCCGATCTGAATCCACTGTTTACCATCGGTACTGTGCTGGATTTCGAAACGGTCGCTATTGGTTTCATCGGTTGTCTGCCAATTGAGAGCAACATTATTTTCCTGTCTGGCTCCCTGGAAAGCGGTGAGCGTTACGGGCAAGGAAGTCGATCCTACTGCGGTAATAAAGAAGCCCGAGAAACCGCGTGTATTAATGGACACCGCCCACGCATTGTACTCCGTACTCCAGCCGACCGTCGTACAGACAAAGCAATCCTCAATCACGTTATTGGCTGAATAATCACCGGGCCGGGCGGGTTGGGAATTGGGTGTACCATAGGCATGAAGGATACGAATGTTCGCAGCATAACCCTCCGCATCCGATTGGTTCATGGGCAATTTTACAGTGCTGATAACATTAAATGCATCGAACTCCGCCTGTGTGAAATACATTGTAATGCTATAAAAAGGGGCATAACCGGGTGTGAGCTCCTCTGTGGGATGAAAATCGAAGTGCCTCTGCACATAGGGCATTTTATTATAAGTTTGCACGGAGTTATCGAAGGAGACTTTTGCGTTGATGGTGTTGGAATACAGCTCGCTTCCCAAAGGTTCGGAAGCACCAAAAGTGGCGAAAATTTGGCAATTGTCGTCTGTCAGAACTCTGGCACTGGAACCACCAGGGGGGAAATCCTGGCTGCTTGGAACCGTGGTTACTGCTGTTGGCAACGCTAGTGCTACATTTACCTGATTGCTGCCGGTTGAAGTGCAGGAGGCGTCAATGGTGCTTGTTGCGAAATAATTTTTAGTCGAGGTTGGGCTGATTGTGATGCTGGAACCTTCCCCTAACGGGGTGTTTGGGCTTGTACTATACCATTTAATTGTTCCTGAGCCGGTCGCCGTAAGGGTTGTCGATTTGTTTACACATACCGACGCGGATTCCGCTGTGATCGTGGGAGCGGGCGGTAGGACTCCTGAGGGCAGCACCAGCAAAATATTGCTGGCGCTGCTTGTGCAGGTACCATTTGAAAAGGTGACGTAATAACGAAAGGAGGATTCAGAAAAACTGCCGTTTGGCAACGCTGGAATGGCATATTCGTTGCTAGGTCCGCTTTGCACCTGTGATAATTGTGAAACCGAATTTAATCGGTACCATGTGTACGTTCCGACGCCGGCCCCGGATGCAGTAAGCGTGGCCAACCCGTTGCAATAAGTACTCGCAGCAATTGTTGGCGGAGATGGCGCGGTACTAGCTCCTACTGTGACCATAATCGCAGCATATGTACACGAGGTACGGACGCCACGATAATAACGCACACCCGCCTCAACAGGGGTGATTGTAAAACTCGCCGCGCCGGTATTTCCGCTGAAATTGCTGGTACCAACGGATGTCCAGGGTCCTGAATCGGTTGTACCGACCTCCCAGGTGATCGAACCCCCAAATGCGGCAGAGGAGGGTGTTGAAATCGTAAAAGGCTGGCCCAGGCAGGGCGTTACAGTCGTGCTGGAAAGTGACCCGGGGCAGGTCTGACTGTAAGTTAACTGGCATGACAGCGCAAAAGAAATTGCAATGAGAAATAAAGTTCTTTTCATATTCTTAGCTTTAATGAGTTTATTTTGAATGTGTTGTAAAGGTTTGTTACTACAAAATTCACTTGGAAGTGCTCATTAAGCAATACCAAGATCACGGTATATTAAAGATGAGTATCGACAGAGGCGTTTCAGATTTGCCAAAAAGAGCCAGAGGCTCGACCGATCTCCTAACAACGGATTTCAATCCGTTGACCCTTAACAAGCCGAGTTTGGCAAACATTGATCTGCTGGTACGCTCCGTCGGTCTCGTCGCAAACATTGATCTGCTATGCCCCAAGTTGAAACCCGGGGTTGAGATATCTGACGAGCCTCTGGCTCTGGACGTAAGAGTTTTCGATTCAAGCACGAACGCATATAAGTATACGTTTTCGGAGATGCGTTTGTTTGGAAGCTAATTTGCTTTCAGCTTCTGCAAAATTTCTTTCCCGGCACTATTATCCGGATTAAGCTGGATCGATTTTTCGTAATTCTGGATGGCCAGTGTTTTTTCACCCGCAGCGGCGTAACCTTCTCCCAGGCTGTCGTAAGCGTTCCATGAATCAGGGTAGAGCGTCACGTTCAGTTTGAAAATCTCAATTGCTTCTTTCACTTTCTTTTCATTGAGAAAATTATAGCCTGTTGTATTAAACTGGCTTTCCACCAGCGATTGCCGGGTGCTGGAAAATGATAAGGTATCAAAAGACATTACTGCAACAATTTTCCATTTCTGACCTTCCTTAACGAGCGTTCGGTATTCCAATGTACCGCTCGGCCGGAGCGAATCAATACCAGGTGCAGAAAATCGCTGGGTGTAAGATACAGTTGCAAGGTTACCGGACACCTGGATATTGTAGTTTTTCATATCGATAGCCGTGTAGCTGGATGGTTTGGGATTTTCTTTCATCCAGCCTAGGAGCGTCGGCCCAAAATTGTTCCAGCCAACATTGTGGTTATAGAAACCGTTGCCTCCGTAAAAACGGACCGTATTCGCATCCTGCTTATACAGCGATTTCCAGGTAACAGAGTCCTTTTTCATATACGACTCTGATTCGAGCCGCACAATACTTTTAAGCTTTTCTTCTTCACTTTGGGCTTGCACTAGTTTTACAGCGAAAATGAGTAATAGAAATGTTGAGTAGCAGATGTGTTTCATCGTCTTTCGGGGATTTGTTTAAAACAAAGATCAACAAACTGAAATATGGATACAATGCCGTTTAATTGATTTTCAGCTACTTACATTCTTGCATAATTGTCGTATTACTTCGGTTTGCTTTCATTTATCATCATGTCTCTGATTAGCAAAAAGGCTATGTTGTAATCGCCAAAAATCTAAAATTGAAGGATGAACAACACTATTTATTGATTTATTAATAAATTGAATACTTCCTAAATTCTGATCATGATGATTTCTTTTTGCCGTAATGTCCTCACGCTGCTTTGCGTGATGTTGCTATCCGGCCCAACACTCGTCGCACAAGCCCCGAATCCGGGTTTTGCTCCCAAAAAAGGCGACCACATTATCCTTTTGGGCAACACATTCGCAGACCGGATGCGGCACTATGGTTATTTCGAAACTTTACTTCAAAAGAGCTTTCCAGATAAGCAGCTCACCTTGAGAAACATGGGATGGAGTGCCGATGAAGTCGGGTTACAGCCTCGGCCACTTAATTTTCCGGGGTTTGGTGAGAAAACCTCCCGTCTTACCGAGGGTCAGCAAGAGATTAAATTCAAAAGCTTTACGCACGAGCAAGAAAAAATTGTCATGCCGGTAGCCCTCAATTTCAATGGGTTAAACCAGGATTTGACGGATCAGAAAGCAGACATAATCTTCCTCTGTTTTGGAATGAATGAGGCGTTCAAGGGCCCGGCAGGTGTCCCGCAATTTGAAAAAGACCTGCAAAAATTTATCCAAAACCTGCTCGACCATCAATACAACGGGCGCTCCTCCCCGACCCTGGTACTCGTTTCGCCCATCGCACATGAAAATCTGGGCGTACCTTTTCCTAGTGTGGGTGAACACAACAAAAACCTGGAATTGTATACCCAGGTAATGCAAAAAACCGCTGCGTCCCAAAACCTTTATTTCATTGATTTGTTCAAACCATCGCTGGCGGGAATGGGAGCAAAAAGCAAGAAACCGCTTACCATCAACGGCATTCATTTAAATGACGCGGGTTACAGGCTGGCGGCAGAATGGATGGGACAATCGCTGGGTTTTTCGGGAAAAGCCAGTTTCGACTCAGACTACGACAAAAAGCTCCGGGCCGTCATCAAAATGAAAGACGACCATTTCTTTTATCGCTGGCGTGCTGTCAACGGCGAATACATTTACGGACGCCGCAGAGAACCTTTTGGCGTCATCGCATTTCCTCCTGAACTCCGAAAATTAAATCAAATGACGTCTGCTTTGGACTCCGTCATATGGGAAATGGGCAAAAGTAAACGCGTCGCGGCTTATCAAAAAGCATTGGATATCACAGACCGCAGAGGCAAGCCGGTTGATCCAATGCTGGTTACGGACATACCCATGACTGGCCGGCAGGGAGAAGCTGCAAAGGCCGCTGCGCACGAGCATCACGAGCAAACTTGGCCTGCTACCACTGAGAAATTCAAGCTTCCCAAAGGATACGAGATCAGTTTGTTCGCTTCGGAAAAGGATTTCCCGATCGAAAAACCGGTTGCAATGAATTTTGATGCAAAAGGAAGGCTATGGGTAGCAACCATGCCGACTTACCCGCAATATTTTCCGGGCATTCCGGTCCATGACAAAATCGTGATCCTGGAAGATACCAATAGAGACGGCAAGGCGGATAAACATACCGTTTTTGCAGATGACCTTTATCTTCCACTGGGTTTTGAGTTTGGGAATGGGGGAATATTTGTTTCCCAGGAACCCGACATTTTGTTTTTAAAGGATACCAACGGCGATGATAAGGCCGATTTCCGGGAGGTGATATTAAGCGGGTTCGGCTCGGAAGACAGCCACCATGCAACCCATGCATTTACATATGGACAGGACGGTGCATTGTATTTCAATGAGGGGACATTTCTGAATACCCAGGTTGAGACACCTTATGGTCCGGTTCGCTCCTATGCAGGTGCCACCTACCGCTTCGAACCGCGCACGGGCAAGCTTTTTCACTACATTTCCTATCCTTATTATAATCCCTGGGGCAGCATTTTTGACAAATGGGGTACCCATTTCATCGGCGACGCTTCCGACGGCTCCAATTATTTTGCGCCTCCCATGACTGGCAAAGTAACATATCCCGACAAACATCCCAGGATCGACATGTTTACGGAAACCCGTGTCAGGCCCACTGCCGGTATCGAAATTATTTCCAGCCGACAATTTCCTGACGAAGTACAGGGCGATTTTTTGGTCAACAATAACATTGGATTTCAAGGTACCAAGCAGCACCGTATTCTTCATGACAATTCAGGGTCGCCGCTACGGGTCATTCGTGGCAAAGAAATGGAAGCACTATTGCAATCCTCCGATCCGAATTTCCGGCCTATCGACATTGAATTCGGCCCGGATGGAGGCGTTTACATTGCCGATTGGTACAATCCGCTGATTTCCCATGGCGAAAATCCACCCCGCGACCCGGCCAGGGACAAATCACACGGCCGCATCTGGCGCATTACTTACAAGGACCAACCATTATTAAAAGTCACTGATATTTCGGGGCAAAGTATACCGCAGCTACTCGATAATCTGAAAGCCCATGAAGACCGTTTCAGATATAGAACACGATCAGAGTTGAGGGCAAAAAGTGTGGACGAGGTCATTCCTGCATTAAAAAAGTGGGTAGCAAACCTTGATAAATCAAATGCCGAATACGAGCATCATTTGTTGGAAGGATTATGGCTTTACCAGGATTTCGATATGGTTGAAGAAAATCTGTTAAAAACACTTTTAAAAGCCAAGGAGCCACAGGCGCGCGCCGCTGCCACCAAAGTCCTGCGTTTTTGGAGCGAACGATTACCCAATGCATTGGAATTAATGAAGGCAAAGGTCAACGACGATTCGCCGAGGGTGAGGCTGGAAGCCATTGTCGCCATGAGCTTTTTCGAATCCGAGCCAGGCGTCAACGCTGCAATGGACATCTTTAAATATCCGACGGACTATTACCTGGATTACGCCATTCATGAAACATTCCGTCAATTAAAACCGCTCTGGATTACTTCAATTGGAAAAAATAAACTGAACAAAAAAGCAGAGCAAAGTCTGTTGACACTAGTGTCTGATCAGGAAATTGTCAGTTTGCCTGAAACCCAGGAAACTTTGTTTGCAATACTTTCACGCCCTGGCATTGATCCAAAACAGAAACAGGAGGCTGCCGGCAAACTTTCTGAAGTGTTGAAAATCAGCAAAGTGCAAGTGCTTTTGAATGCAATGAGGAAAGAGAAATCCAATTCCAACTCACAAATCGCATTAATCAATCTGCTACTCAGTTCAGATCCAAAGGTATTACGGGGAAATCAGGCCGAATTCGAAGAGATGATTAAAAGCGATACGAGTAAACTAATGAAGGTCGTGGCTCATGCCGCGATGATCGCAGCCGATGAATCTGTTCAGTCCCGTCAGAACCTATTGGGCTCGGACAAGGCAAACTTACTATCTCGAATGCCAGAAATCGCTTATCCCATTTTAATGGATATGACGATCAATAATCCAGGTAAGATGCAGCCAACCAGGGAGTTTCTGGCTTCTCTAAAAACCCTTCCTGGTGAGGTTCAGGATTCGCCGGCGTTTGGTAATGCTATTGTGGAAATGAAGAAACGGGTTAGTCTGCTTCCTGAAAGAGACAGAGGAGAAGTCCTTTCCCTGCTTGAAAGCATGGGTACCATTGAAATTTCGTTGACTACAATTGAGGCAAAAATGGTTTTTGATAAAAAAGAATTGCAGGTTCCGCCTGGCAGGAAAATCTCTCTAATTTTTAGTAATCCGGATGTTATGCCGCATAATGTCGTCGTCGTAAAGCCTGGTACAGAACAAAAAGTCGGCAAAGCCGCCGACGCAATGGCCAATCTGAAAGACGGATTTGAAAAAAACTTTATTCCCAATACCACCGATATCTTGTTCGCGACCCCGCTCGTCAATTCGGGTAAAAGCTTCCGCCTGGATTTCACAGCACCGGCACAACCCGGCGATTATCCGTTTATATGCTCATTCCCAGGACATTGGCGGGTTATGCAGGGGATTTTGAAGGTATCAGATTCTGCGAGTAAGCCGAGATAAGCGCCCGAAATAGAATCTATTCCCCTATTTTCTGCGCGACAAACGCCGCTACCAACCCGCCGACCAGGTACCAAGCTACGGTTAGCACCTTTGTCTGAACCGTTTTGTTGACATGATCGTCATCCAACCCCATAGGCTTGGTTAATGTCAATGCACCAATTCCGGCCGCCAAACCATAAGCAGCGCCTCGAAAGATCAGATTTTTGCTTTTTCCAACTGGCACCATGCTGTAATACATTGAATTGCTGATCAGGTCACCGGCCAGTGTGAGCCCGAATAAATTTTTTCTTGAAGGTGAGCTGATACCCAATGCATTAAGTGATTTGGACAATGCTTCTTCGCCGATCAAATCCACCCGAGGTGCTTTGGAATAGAAACGCTTTGCGGTTTCATGTAAAATATTCAGGGCAACTGCCCCGGCTAGCCCTGCTGATATATTTTTAATCGCTTTCATCGCTTGTTGTTTAGATTGAAGTTACACAGAATATGAAAATATTGTGCCATTATTAAAACAAATGTGGTGACCGTTGCTGAATTCAATAACACCAAATTGATCAAGGCAATCCCCTATCAAGTCGCCTCAAAAAATGGGGCATAAGCTGTAGCCCATTCATTTATTAATGCTTGCAAAAAAATCAACGAACTTTTTCTTGTAAAACCGCCCGATCGGGATTTTGAGGTGGCCGATCTGCACGATGTCGCCTTTGAAGGATGTAATGTTGTGCAGGCTCACAATAAAGGACTTATGAATGCGGATGAAGCTGTTTTCGGGTAGTTTTTGCTCAATGTAGGTGATTCGCTGGTAGGTGACGATCGTTTTTCCAGTCGTAATTACCTTGATATAATCTTTGATGCTTTCGATGTAGAGAATGTCTTTTAAAAAGACTTTTACCATTTCTTTATTCACATTGAAATAGATATACATTTCATCCGCAACCGACGGTTTTTCTGCAATTATTTCCTGGCTGGGCCTGGCAATTAGCTGACTGTATTTGGAAACTGCCTTCAAAAATCGCTCAAATTTCACCGGCTTGACGAGGTAATCCAACACATCCAGTTCGAAACCTTCTACCGCGTATTCCCGGAAGGCAGTGGTTAAGATCACCGTTGGTTTCTGGTGTAGTGATTTGATGAAATCCAACCCATTTAGGCCAGGCATCTGAATGTCCAGGAATAGTAACTCCACTTCGTTCTGCCGGATGAAATTGTAGGCAACCATGGAATTGGTGGTCTGAAAAATAAGATCCAGGGAGTCAATTTGGGCGATATAAGATGCAATAAGCTGCAAAGCCGGAGGCTCATCATCCACGGCCATACACTTGATTTTATGCGCTGGCTCCATTTTGAATTTTGAGTATCACCATAAACGTATTGATCTCAGAAAGCACATTAAATTCATGTTTTCCCGGATATAAAATTTCAAGTCTGCGTTTAACATTCTCAATGCCAATGCCATATCTCCCGGGCTGGATATCAACGGCTTGCAATGGACAGCTATTCTCGATTTTTACCGTAAGTGTTTCATTTCTGATCGAAAAATCGATCCTGATCCAAGAATGATCATTGACCTTCCCGGCACCATGCTTGAATGCATTTTCTACCAAAGGCAACAGCAGCATGGGACTGATGTAAAACTGATCAATTTTCGACAAAATGTTTAGTGAAATATCCAGTCGGTCACCAAAACGGATTTTCTCCAATTCAATGTAATTCTGAATGTATTCCACCTCCTTATCCAGCGAAACTACCTGACTTTTAACTTCATACAAATTGTGATCTAGAAATGAAGAAAGCCGGTGAATCAGGTCCGGAGTACGTGGATCCTGCTGAATCGAAAATGAGTAAATGTTATTAAGAGTATTGAAAATAAAATGTGGATGTACCTGCAATTTCAATAATTCGAGCTCTGACTGAATTTTATCCTTTTGCAAAGCCTGAGTCAGCTTTTGCTGCTCGTAATAGGTCCTAAAAAAGAAGAAAAGCGAGTAAAGCGCCACAATCAAGTACATATTTACAAACTCAATAATGAGTTTGGGTAATGCGAAAAAGGGCATTCTATTTCCCTCCGGATAATATAGAGGATAGGTATAATAATAGTTGAAATAGCGCCTGCCCAAAATTACGATAACCATTGTGGCAATCGTAAATGCCCAAAATAATTCTCTCTTATCTTTTAAATAAAATGCCTTAAAAAAGACGTGAACTGTCAGATAGGCCCCCAGCCAGGTAGCGGGAACAATCACGCAGGCATTGATAAAATACCTTACGTATTCGCTTGTCATGGCGGGAACACTCAACCATTCGTACATGAAGTAAAATGTCCAGAACAGGACACTCAATGTGAGCTGGTTATGGGGCCATTTTGTTTTAAACATTTTATAAAAGAAAGAATACAATGCATAAAACCGACAGCTTGCCGGATTTACTTCAAAGATAATCCCAGGGCGGTCTCACCCTTCGGGCATTTAGCCCAACGACGGTTTCCACACGACATACTCCATTAAGCTGACTCATGATTAATTATGTCCAAAAACGCTGTTATTCAACTAAAAAATGACAATTCAGGTATTTTACCGACTTTTCTTTGTGACATAAGGCAGCTGATGGTCGGCTGGCTCAAACCAAAAACAAACAATGTCATGATCAATCTCTTGAAAAAACTTGGGTTACTTTTTGGCGTGATCACCCTGATGGGCATTCAAACAGTCGTTGCACAACAGTTGGCATCGGACAAAATCACTCCGATGGTTGCGGTTACGCGGGATGGCAAGCTGAAAGTCGCTTATGCAAATCCCGGCAGGAAACGAGTGCTGCTAGAACTGGTTAACAGCAGAAATGAAAAACTTTATCAACTGCGCAGAAGTGACGACAGGTTTGCCCAGCTGCTGAATCTGAACGAGCTGGGTGACGGCGCTTACCGTTTTATTTTAAAGGCAGAGGATCAAAAGCTGGTGTATGAGATTTGGATCGAAACGCAAACCAGATTCAAATTGAAACCCAATGGTAACCCGCAGCAACCCGACAGCAGTTACTATACGCTTCCTGAAATTTTTTCAACAAGGCTTTAATTTTTCTTGAAAACATCTCTCACCTAAAAATTACAAAACAGAAATTTTTCAGTTAATTTTCAATGTAAGCAACTGTTTCCAAGGTTTACGCATGCAATTGGCTGCGGCTGGGAGAATTGATCTGGATGCTCCTGTAAACCAATATATTAACTCATTTTCACTGGATGATTCCAGGAGCAAGAATAGGACAGTCCGGCAGCTTTTGAACCAAACGGGCTGCTGACGACGTAGCGCAATGGTTGAAATTGCAGCTAAATCTTTTAGGCCGGCCGCATTTACCTTCGAGACCGGCGCCTGTTCCGGGAACGATACCAGTTATGAACTCATGTAAATAATTCTTTGAATATAGTCGGGCTTCAAGTAATATTGGCAGCGCTGGGTTATGCAGCGCATGTTGATTTTGGTTGGTATTCATTCCGATTTTCACTGAATATAAATGGCTAGTTGGGTAAAGAATTTTTTAAATAAACCTTCCGCAAAAACGGAACATCCGCAGGGTGAAAATGCCCGGGTCATGAATTACAGGGTCCTCGGGAAATGCGGGCTCCGGGTTTCAGAGGTTTGTCTGGGTACGATGACTTTTGGGACGGAATGGGGCTGGGGAGCAGATAAGGCGACTTCGAAACAAATTTTTGACGCTTTTGTAAACGCGGGCGGAAATTTTTTCGATACCGCTAACCGCTATACCAATGGAACCAGTGAGCAATGGCTGGGGGAATTTATCAAACCTGACCGTCATAGCCACGTTGTCGGTACCAAATACTCGCTAAAAGACCGTGTAGGCGACCTCAACTTTTCAGGAAATCACCGAAAAAATATGAACCGCTCGGTGGAAGAAAGCCTGAAAAGACTGGATACCGATTTTATAGATATTCTCTGGCTGCACAGCTGGGATTTTACCACATCGCCGGAAGAAGTGCTGCGTGGAATGGACGATCTGGTTCGCAGTGGGAAAGTATTGCATTTAGGCATTTCCAATGCTCCTGCCTGGGTAATCAGTCAGGCGAACACACTGGCGGACTGGAAAGGGTTGAACAAATTTGTTGCCATCCAGGTCGAATACAGCCTAATCCAGCGGGCGCCTGAACGCGATCTTTTGCCAATGGCGGAAGAGTTGGGCATTTCGGTAACTGCCTGGGGCGGACTGGGAAACGGGGTGCTTACCGCCAAATACCTGGATGGACAAACGGGCAGGCTAAGGGAAAACAGTCCGCGTTTTTCGGAAAGAAACATTCGCATTGCGACGGAATTAAAAGTACTTTCCCAAGAATTAAATGTGCCGCCTTCCCAAATTGCCCTTGCCTGGATCATGCAGCAACGATCGCCGGTTATCCCCGTGCTAGGTATCCGTAATGAGGGCCAGCTTGCTGATAATCTGGGAAGTCTTCAAATTGTTTTGAGTGAAGACACCCTAAATAGGCTTCATAATGTCTCCTCCATTGAATTGGGGTATCCACATGACCTTCTTGGCTCAACCGGCTCTCATACAGACCTTTATGCAGGTTTGTATAACAATCTGTCATTCTGAGTAGAACAGAATTTTGAAGAAAAAATGAAATATGATTTATATCAGTTTGGAAAAATTCTCATTAAGCAACAATTACAGTACCTTTGACCATCATTTTATCAGCCTTTCAAAACAAAATTGAGAAAATACACATGGATAATATAAGCTTGACAAATGAAATGCACATTAGTGATATTGACCGGAAAAGTCAGTACTTCAGAGATGGATATATTGTAGTGCGCAACTTTTTTACGACGGAAGAAATCAAAGCAATTTTCGACGAGGCCCGTGGCGTTTTTGCATATCAGATCGAGCGCACAACTGGTATGAAGATTGACATTCATAACCAGGATGAATTTGAGGCAGGCATGTATGAATTCTTCCAAAAGGATTTTGATGCATTTGTTAATACGGGAAAACAAGTCCAGCATTTGGTATCCCTTCACAGGCTTGGTACTGATGCCCGTATCACCGAACTTTTGCAATCGATTGGGCTTACCTATCCAATTATCGCAGTACGTCCGGCAATGATGTTCAACAGCCGGCATTTGGCCAAAAAACAGGATTATTGGAAACTGGGTGCACATCAGGACTGGCGCGGTGGGCAAGGATCACTTGACAGCATTGTAATGTGGTTCCCGCTTGTGGATTGCGATACGGCCCTCGGAGGGTTGCAGGTATTGCCGGGAAGCCACAAAAAAGGCCTCTATGCCGGAAGTGACGTGGATTATATCAGCAGCATTGAAGAAGAACTTCCGGAAGATGAATTCGAACAGCTTGAACTAAAAGCCGGTGATATTCTGATCTTCTCGACATTCACAGTTCACCGTTCAGGTACCAATGTAACACCGCACATTCGCTGGACATCACAGTTCCGTTTCAACAATTTAGAAGAAAAGACATTTGTTGATCGTGGATTTCCTTTGCCATATATTTACAAACCTACTCCTGAACTATTATTCCCAGGCTTTCCGAAGCAAGAAGTAGTGGAAGAGGTTTTTAATGAAAATAAGTGATTATGATTCGAGTGAGTGTTTGCGTTATTACCTACAATCATGAAAAGTTCGTAGCGAAAATGTTGGATTCCCTGCTCATGCAGCAAACCACGTTTGACTATGAGATTATTGTAGGTGATGATTGTTCCAAAGACAATACGGCCAGCATACTAAAAGATTACGAACAACGGTATCCTGGCAAAGTAAGGCTATTATTACAACCCAAAAACTTAGGTCTGAACGGCAAATTCAATGCCCTTCAGACCTTTGCCATGGCAAAGGGCGAGTACATTGCTCAATTTGACGGCGACGACTATCTTACCTCACCTCATAAATTACAAAAGCAAGTAGAAATGTTGGATGTAAATCCGCATTATTCAGCGAGTTATCACAATGCGATGGCTATTTACGATGATAACTCTGCTCCTTCGCATCTTGTAAATATTTCCAATAAAAAATCTGAAATTACCGAGGACGATCTGATCGGGGAAGATGAATTAACATTCATTGCGACATCCAGCCTGATGTTCCGCCGTGAGGAATTCGCGCAAAATCCAGACCCGGAGTGGACCAACCTCTCGACCAGCGGTGATATCCCAAGAAATATCATGTTTGCAAGCCGTGGCCCGATCGGGTATATCGACGAGGTGATGTCGGTTTACAGAAAAAACCGCGGCGGCGCCAGTTTTGCAGACAATCATCACAGTTCCGATTTCCTTTTCAACCGGATTCAGCTTTATTCAAACATTAACAGGCATTTCAATTACAAGTACGACGCCCGTTTGAGAAAAAACATTGCCACCTACTATTATAAGCTGCTTTTTGCCAAACAATTTGAAGATAACTATTGGGCGAAGCTAAAATATGCAATGAAATATCTATACCTGGCGAAGCCGGATGGAGAGCGAAAAAAAGAGGTAATTCGAGACTTTATTCTACCGCCACTTCTTCAAAAGGCGTACAGCTTTATTGCGATCGGCACCTACAAGATCCGATCCAAAGCATAATAACACAAAGCCAATCAATATCTGTATCGGCTTTTTCAGGGACGTACCAGCTTCATACCCAAAGAAATACCAACCCGGTAAGGCTGATAAAAGAAAGGGTCTCCCTTTCCGGATAACCGTAATGGACTAAATTCGGCATATGGCCCAACATTGAGCAATACCGTTCGGTTGATTGCAAATTGCCTGCCAAAACCTGCATTGATCCAGCCAATGTCGGGTCCTGCATTCAGTGTGTGCGAATATTGAACGCCTGCGGAAGCGTAGTACTGGCGCAGCGGCGACCGTCGCACCGGCGACCGTCGCTGCGGCGAACGCCGCGGCGGCGAACCTCCCCATTGCACTTCCTTGCTAAGTCCGATTCCCAGAAGTTCAAACTTATTGTCTTCATTCATAATGGTCCCTGGCCGGACAATCTTATAATCCGCCTGTCCGACAGCCTGAACGACATATTCATCGCCAGCGATTTCGTAGGAATAACGTTGCCGGAACGTGCTGTAATGAAGCATCATCTGAAAACCGTTCTTTTCCGCACCAATGCTTACCTTGTATCCCAGACTTTCCAATGCAAATGTGGACGGGAATTTAAAGTTCTGGAAATTCCGGTCTCCGGATTTTGGGACAGTCAGGATCTGGTAGGTTTTTAAGCTTGCCAAGTTCAACAACCAGCTTATTTTCTGTGAATTGGTATGTATTGCAGGCTCTGACTTTAATGCTTCGGTTATTGTAATTGCGGGCAAATTCAAACCTGTCGTTTTAAATGATTCCGGCTGCAATGCCGAGATGCTGCTTATTTGTACTGGTAATGCGGCGATTTCAGCTTGCTCCAAAATCTCTGGCGCGTCTACAATATTCGTCTGTTCGGTCGGCAAGGTTGCGGGCGATAATGCAGGTACGACGGAAGACATCGAAATCTTAGTTGAAGTTGAAGACACAATCGTCCGCGGCTCACTGACAGACTGTTTCACGCTATCATTTTCTTCCAGCTGATTTTTCGTCGTAGCAGCCTGGTTAATGTCGAGGTTCGCAGCTTTTTGCATGACGCTCTTAATACCAGTTTTTGTGGACAACACATCGCTTTTCGTGGTTATCCAATGTTGATCAATCATCACTCCGGCGACAAAAAAGGCAATAAGAGCAATGGTTAATAACAAGTATTTATAATTGCGCGGCTGTTTCAGGCGAGCACGTATCAGGTCATATGAAGATGGGTTGGGCTGATCCCCAAAATCATCAAATTTGCGTTTAAGGGCTGACCGCAACGCCTCATTGAGTTTGTCCTCAGAAGTTTTCATGATGCACGATCCCTTTTTTTTCCAATTTTTTTAAAAGCATATTTCTTCCTCTCATAAACTGAGATCTTGCGGTAGCGACTGACATTGTCAACATTTCGCCGATCTCCACATGTGTGTAACCGTCAATCAGGTGCAGATTGATCACTGTCCTGTATTTATCCGGCAATTCATTGATCATACTCAGCAGCTCCTCCACGTTAAGCTGGTCCATCATTTTCTCATAATCCCCGGAATCTAATTGCAATTCGGTGTAATCCAACGAACTGTGCAGTTCCTGTTCTTTTGTAGTACGGTGATAATAATTGATTGCGGTCCTGATCACGGTCACTTTCACCCAGCTATCTGCTGCTTCCGGTTCTTTTAAATCATTGATATGATTGAAAATACGGATAAACGCCTCCTGAAAAATATCATCTGCCTCTGCTCTTGTCTTCGCATACCGAAGACATACCCCTGTGAGCTTGCTCTTATACCGATCATAAAATACCGTCTGGGCAGCTGGATCATGCTTTTGGCAAGCACGCACCAGCTGGGTCAGATCTTTGTATTTATTAGAGGTAAAAAACTTCATTCCGCTCTAAAAACTGATAAAATATCTTTGATTCAACAAATTTCCGTCCTGATCAAAATACAATTCGCATAACTCTGCGTAATCCTTGTTCCGAAGTCGTAAATAATAACTGGACAGTCCGTCAAACTCACTGCGCCATTTATCCAGTCCCGAGGTATAATATCTGAAACCAACCAGTTCGGGAGAATTATCGAGATGCTGCTGTATCACCGCCGGAAGTGTTTCAATGTTCGTTACCTGGTCATCCGGTATTGGCTGATTGAATTCCCGGCTTGTCCATTTCAGTTTTCCTTTGTCATCAAACAGCATAAAGCCCAGAAAATCAGTGCCGCTTCTTTTAAATTCCACCTGGATCCAATATTGCTTCTCATCGTTCAACCTCACCCGCACCTCCCCGAATCTGAAGGTCAGGCTTTGTGCCGTCAGATACTCCCTCAATGTCTGAGGGAAATTTTCTTGGGTGCTGAACTGGATCTTATATTTATACTTATCAAAAGTTACATTTGTTGGTCTGTAATTCTCGCCCTTATACCTATACCAATTGAACGAGTAGTCCGCGCCGTTGAGCGTGTAAATGAGTCTGTTACGCCTCTCGGCAAAGGGATAGAAATCGATATCCTCCGCATTTTCAGAAAATGTTCCCCCTTTAAATGATGAGGTCAAAAGCAGGTCATTCAGTAATATCGGCACCGAGTCGGGATTGGCCCTGAAAGTTTCCCACATTTTAGTCTTGTCCACCAGGGATGTGTACTTATCTACGCCCGATCCAAATGCTACCTCCCATATCTTACTGGTAATGATTGTTTTAAAGACCAGGTTCTGAGCTTGGGGAAATCTGCCTTTTACTACCTCTACTGCCGCGGCAGGTTCTGCATTCGGGTCAACGGGGTTCAGATCGTTGACCTGATTGCAGGACGTAATCAACAGAACACTTAACACAAAGAGGGCACTGGTTTTCATAAGTCAAAATACGACGACATAATTCTGCTGCTCCATAAATGGGGCACTGTCATATACCCACATCGGTTTCATTTCAATGGTGTAATCTCCATAAATAAAGGTCATGCTAGGTGGTATTATCGCATTTTTCGCTTCTTCATAATTTCTGGTAATATTCAAGTTGCTGGTATCGAGGTAGGCGCTCTTCCCGCTGGCAATGATCGGGAGATCCGAAGGCCCATTTGATTCTACCACAATCGTCTTTTTCGTGTCATCCCAATGATAACTCAGATTTGACGGGCGCGAAAAGCGCATGTTCAGAAAATAGGTCTTTGCCGTGGCCGGGAATTGTGTATTTGGTGTTTTGCTGCCCGTGTAATAGGTTACCGTGCCATGGTTAAATGTCAAAAAAACAGCATTTTGATAAACTTGTATATTTGGATCTTCCAGTACATCGACCGTTGTAGAACCATTTGTTTTGTACGCTTTGGATACATAAAACGGGAAACCAAAGATGAGTGAATCAATTTCATGTTGCGTCAAACCTTCGATTTCCTGCTTTGCAACCTCTTTGCGGGAACAGGAGCTAAATACGACGGCAGCAAATAAAATGAGTGATAAGGGTAATAGCTTTTTCATCAATGCGGGAGTTATGTAGTTGAGAAACAAAAGCTTCGGGGCTTCATAAATACTGACACAAATTTGAAATTCTGTCGTTGCGTTGCGTCTGAAAATAATTGTGCTTTATAAGTTGCTTGCTGAAAATGCCAGCGGAAGAAGGTACGCCGCATTTTCAAGCAGGATGATCTTTCCGGAAGTACTGCTCAAAATAACCTTTATTTTTTCCTGCTGCCTGTCAGTAACTTCCAGCAGGCTTTGGCGGCAAATGCCGCAAGGTGAAAGAATGTTGTCAGGCAAATCAGCGGATGCGCTGCTGTGGTAAGCAATGCCAATTGCGGCGATTTTGACACCTGGATATAGGGATGATGCAGTAGACAATGCGACCCGTTCGGCGCATATCCCGGCTGGGAATGATGCATTTTCCTGATTACTGCCTTTTACGATCTGTCCGTTGGACAGCAAAAGCGCCGCTCCGACGTGAAAGTGCGAATACGGCGCGTATGAAAGCATTGTCGCTTCCCTGGCAGCTGCCAAAAGAGTTTGCAATGACGCTTCCAGATCTAGCTCATTATCAAATAACTGGTAGTCAAAAGAAACCTGTAAATTCATCAGACGCGCTTGGCCTACCGCCTCCAAACCGGATGGACGACGTTATTGCAATCTAATGCGTTTTGCGGATAACTGTAATAAATCCACACCTGTTTTTCTGCATGCAAGGCAAACACCAATTTTTTGAGCGCGGATCGAATCATCTCCATGAAGCATGGCACTGCTTTCATAAACCTCCCTGCGGCACTTTGAGATATAGGTTTTTACAGTTTCACCAGTCGCTTTTATCAAAATCTTGTTCATGTTGTATTCCGACATTCCCAGTTCATCGGATACATCTTTCATGGTGAACTTCCGCCCCTGGCTTACCTGATCGAGAATATTTTTTTGAATACGTATGAGATCTGAATTGATCTGTTTGGGAGATTGCGATTTCTTTTTAATGTTGATGCCGTGTTCCATTCGATGCGATATTTAAATCCTCGTTTGGCTCAAATTAATCTGCAAATGACATTACATAAAATGAAAGATGTTGAATGACCGGTTTTTGCCTGCCAAATGCCTGTTTCACCAGAGGAGGCACAAATTCATTCGAATCAAAATCTAATTATTTGCCCAGCCAATGCTTAAAATCGACAATACGGTCGATGCTGACATAAACATCCTGAGCCGGAGTTGGCGACAACTCCACTTTGAGACGGCCTGCGGATAATGCATTGATGGACCGGATGCTGTTCAGCGAAATAATGAGCGATCGGTTGATCCTGAAAAACAAGGCAGGATCGAGCAATTGAAACAGTTTATCCAGACTATAATCCATCGCCAGATGCTTCCCATCAAAGGTTTTTAGGAAAGTGGCCTTTTGTTCCACCATGAAATAAGAAATGTCGGCGGTTTTAATGCTGAACATTTTGGCACCTGCGGTTGCAAGAAACCGGTCTTTAAATACAACCGGCACATTGTGCGTCTGAAACATGCCAATCAGTGCAGAAAAATCCGGGGTTACCCTTTGCGATTGCAGACTTTTGAATTTGTCCATTGAGGCGGTCAGTTCTGCCGGGTCCACGGGTTTCAAGAGATAAGCTACCCCATTAGCTTTGAATGCACGAATGGCATATTCACTGTATGCTGTTATGAAAATGATTGGAATCGTCAGTTCGAGTTGATCGATAATCTTGAAACCCAGGTCGTCTTCCAGATGCAGGTCAAGGAATATCAGGTCGGGAGTAAGGCGGCTTCGATCTTCCAGCCATTGGATACTTTCTTTTACCGAAGGTATCTTGGCCAAAACCGTAATTCCCGGATCGTATTTATGGATCAGGTTTTGCAATCTGGTGGCGCTAAGTGTCTCATCTTCAATAATCAGCACATTCATCTGATCAGGGGAATTTTCACAACAAACTGGCTGTGTTCGGAAAGAATGGAAACGGGCTTGTTAATCAATAACTTATACCGCTCGATAATGTTTTGCAGCCCAAGCCTCGTGGACGGTTCAGGTAACTGTCTCGCTCGGATCGGATTGCTGACGAACAGAAAATCATCATCACGATGAATGGTAATTACAAGCGGATTGCTGCTTGACATCTGATTATGTTTTACCGCATTTTCAATCAAAAGCTGCAGAGATAAGGGTACAATTGAATAGTGGTCTATCTCATTCGAGGGAATTTGAATGTCAAGCCGTATTTTATCCTCAAACCTTGTTTTAAGCAAAAACATATAAGTTTCCAGGAATTCTATTTCCGTTCTTAATTTAATCAGTTCAAAATCAGATTGTTCAAGAATGTAGCGATATGCTTTTGAAAGCCTGTTCACGAATTCAACCGATTGTTCCGGGTTCGTTTCGATCAATGTTGACAATACACTGAAGTTGTTAAAAAGAAAATGAGGACTTACCTGGTTTTTTAAAGCGCTGAAATGGGCTTTGATGTTTTCCTTCTCAAGGCGTTCCTCATTGAGATGAACCTGTTGCAGCTTCTGATTGGCCCGTTTGTTCGCTGCAAGGTAATATGCGCCCATTAGTGCCATAACCGTAATCGCGGTGTTCGCCCTCCGGCGGTGCAACCTGGCATCGTCCATCACGACAGGCGTAAATTCAAAAGGCTGGTTTTCCCACACTGCTTCCAAAAAGTGCCAAAGGATCCTAAACCCTGCATTAAACATGACAGCCATCCCAAATGCAATGATCAGCGTAAAAAGCTGATTGATAAATCTGAAATCATCCACAAATTCCTCGCCGAAAAATCCCGAAACATATTGTTGAAGCCACTCAATGACGTGGATCCACAATGTAAACAGGCTCACGCTGACTATCAATTCTATCGCCCAGAGCGGCAGCTTGTGAAGCGCGTCGTACAGGCCGATCGACAGGACGTTCATGTATATACGAATGGGCAGATATATCAGGGCGAAGCCAAAACCCAATCGCCATTTTTGAGAGGCAGTCAGTCTGCCTATGGATTTCGTCAATGGCGTTTTCTGGATCATACGCTCAAAAATATGTAAAGAAATTCACATTTTTTTCCAACCTAAAAGCCTCCGGTCGACAAGCATCTCGCAAGTCGGCCGGAGGCTTTATCATAAACTTTTCTAAACGCCCAGGCTCCAGCCTTCGCGATAGTTCCTTCTTACAAACTGGTTAACCTCATCGAAGTTCGTCACCTTCATATTCTGCGCATCCCAAAGCATTTTCATGTTGCTTCCAGGATACGTAAAGCCTTTTCCATCTTCTCTTGCTTTCGGCATATCAGCACCACGGATAGCGAGGTTGGCTCCTAGGATTGCCTCGGTTAATGGGCCTGCCAATTCAAATGGAGAGCTCAATTCCATTTTACCGTAACCTGCTATGCATCCTTCTACCCATTGTGCATAGTGGCCATCAGCGCTTCCGGGCACACGGGCAAACTTTTGTTTTACCTGAACTTCCTGCATGCGGCTCAACGGCAGCAAACGAGGATTAGCCGCATATTCGCTAGCCATCATTTTGCCTTTGGACCCAATAAACAAAATACCGCTGTTCCCATCTCCAAACAATTCATTTGGACCCAACTCTTCGGGACGTTCCGGTTTAATACCGCCATCCATCCAGTGCATGATGACCGGACCTTTGGTTTTAGGTGTTTTAGGGAAAGTCAGCGTGGCGTGGCTAGATGGAGGACAGCTGTCCGGGAAAACCCCTCTTTTACCAAAAGCAGTGAACACGCTTCCGACGCTGGCTTGCATGTCCGTGGCGTATTTTAGTCCCAATACGCGGAAGGGCGCTTCCATCAGGTGGCAGCCCAAATCTCCCAATGCGCCGGTACCGTAATCCCACCAGCCTCTCCAACTTCCCGGAATCAGGTTCTCTACATAATCTTTTTTGGGAGCAGTACCGAGCCACAAATCCCAATCCAGTTCTTTTGGAACGGCTGGCTTGTCAGTCGGCCAGGGGATACCTTGCGGCCAGATCGGACGGTTGGTCCAGATAAAGACCTCATTCACATCTCCGATCGTGCCTGCGTCGTACCATTCATGTAATTGCCTCACGCCGTCACCGGATGAGCCCTGGTTACCCATTTGCGTTACTACTTTGTATTTGGCAGCCGCTTCCGTCAGTTTACGAGCTTCGTATATATCGTGCGTCATCGGTTTCTGCACATATACGTGCTTGCCCAGCTGCATAGCCGCCATAGCGACTACCGCGTGGGTATGGTCAGGTGTTGAGACCGATACTGCATCAAAACTTTTGGATTCTTTGTCAAACAATTCCCGCCAGTCTTTGTAATATTTGGCTTTTGGAAAATTGGTAATACTTGTTGCTGCCCTTCTGTCGTCCACATCGCAAAGGTAGCCGATATCTGCCTTACCGCTCTTGAAAAAATTGGCAAGATCGGATGTTCCTTTTCCACCTGCACCTACCCCTGCAACGGTCAGCCTGTCGCTGGGAGCTAAAAAGCCTTTTCCTCCCAGCACATGGCGGGGAACAATCATGAATCCTGCTGCCGTAGCGGCCGATGCTTTGATAAAATCTCTTCTGGAGGAAGCGGATTTTTCAAAATCTGTAGTCTTTACTTCCATATACCGGTTTGGGTTTAATTGCGTAGCAAGTCTTGTTTAATGTGAATAGTAATTTCTACTTCGTTAAGGAGCCTGCTTTCCTTATTTACTCGAAAAATTACTATTCCGGCTATCAGGAAAAATTAGTTTTTTAGGGGTTAGAGGCCAATCGCATTTTCAAATATGCATCTGGTGTCATAATTGCGAGTGAGCATCTGTATCAATTAATATTCTATTCATTGATCACAAATACTTTTTAGCCAATATATCCCCAGCCCACAACGGCTTTTCACGGAGCACCCGCTGATATACCCCACAATCCGCATCATGCGCCCCTGGCAAATAACCGATACTCATCAGAAACTCATTGACGATTTCTCCGCCAGTAAACCGAAAAGTGTTTTTGAAAAGCTTTACCCATTCATCCTTGGCTCTCGGATAATGCAATTCCAGCCATTTTTCGAAAGATCCGTGTTTCTGTTGAAGCGCCAGAATGGTTTTTGCATTTTCAATCGCAGCGTTGATTTTCAATCGGTTGCGTATGATTCCCGCGTCACCCAGTAACCTTTCTCTGTCTTCCTCGGCATATGCTGCTACTATTTGTATATTAAATTTATCATAAGCTTTTCTGAAACCGGCCTCCTTTCTCAAAATGGTTTCCCAGCTAAGGCCAGCCTGGTTTATTTCCAATACCAGCCTGCAAAACAATTCATTATCATCATGAATCGGAAATCCATATAAATGATCATGATAAGCTTTATGAAGCGCTTTTCTGTCTTCACTCATAAAATTGATGGCAGTGCAATACGACATTTAGAAGAGGGTTGAAATGAAAAATGAAGTACAATAAATAGGACTGAGCCAGGAAATTAGTCAGAGATATTTATTGATCCAACTTACCTTTCGCAAAACGGAACTTACTATCCAGCTCAATACCAGCGCAACAATAAACGTGATCAGGAACTTCAAAAAAGCAGGAAGGTCATAATCTAAAAGCAAAAACTGGGTCCAGGTGACGAAGACATAATGGACTAGGTAGATGAGGTAAGCATTGGCTGCCAAGGAATCCCACCAGGACATGGGCGTTTGCGCGAGTTTCCGAAAAGCAGTAATAAACGCGATACCGCTGAATGTGCAGGACGCCGTGTAAATTGAAAAGTAGATCGTATAGCCAACCACCTCGCTAAGTTTGTCATCTTTTACCATTTGCGTCAGCGAAGGGGGTATTAGGGTCAATACAATGTAGGTGACCAATGCAAGAGTTACCCAAAGCGCCCATTTGTTAATGATTTCGGAGGTAAGTGAAAACAAATTTTCATTAAATCCTGCGCTTCCAATCCAGGTTCCAAGGAGAAAATACCCAAAATAGAGCAGAATGCGGTTTACCTGGAAATCGAAAGGGCCAAAGCCTGTCCATTGATCCGTCCCAATCGCGAAAGACATGGGAACATATAATACCCAGGTTATCAAAAAGATGAAACCTACAAACAGCCACGGCCTGGTTTGGAACCAGGAAAAAAAACGGGATGTATTTCCTGCGATTTTTGGAAAAATAAGATACAAAAGAGCGAACAAAACATTGAATAAAAACAGGACCCAGATAAACCAGGGCGGACCAACCGGCCACATCTCGACATTGAAGAAATCATTGACGTATTTACCAATATCTGCGCTTCCTTTGGCTACATAATAGGAAGGAAAATAGGCGATTAACATTAGGAAAGTACCTCCTAAAATAAAAGGAAGAAAAAGCCGGAAAAAGCGTTCACGGACAAACGTCCACGCTCCTTTCTTTTTAATGCTGGACGAAAGAAACAGGCCGCCGATCAAAAACATCAGCGACATGAAAAATACATCATTAAAATTTTCGAAGATATCCAACCCTACCCATCTTTTGTCATCCACGATGGCATGTGTGGACCGGATATAGGCAATCTTATCAAAACTTGCGAAGGTGGTGTAAGCAAGGCTGGAATGATGGGCCACCACCAAAACGGTAAGTGCCGACCGTAAATAATCCACCCAGATGTTTCGGGATACTATTTTGGTCATAAAAATTAATGATTGAGGAATAAAAGTGTGACTTTAACCGCAAACAAAGCGCCTTATTCAGGAAAATAACTGTTTTTATGTATCTTTCCGTGTATACAGAAATGTAAATAATGACCCTCTTCAGCAAGACTTTCTCAGACTCAGAACTTATTGAAGGGATTCGTGGCACACATGCCCAGCGACGGGTTTTTGAAAACAAGCTTTACGAAAAATATTCCTACATGATCCGTGAGGCAGTCTGGAAGCATAAATTGTCGGAGGATGAATGTTCAATGGTTTATTCGGATACCATTCTCACCGTATTGGAACACATTCATAACGGCCGCTTCAAAGGCAATTCTTCGATCAAAACCTATCTGTATCAGATATTTACAAATAAGTGTGTTGACGTATTACGCAAAAATGCGACTAACAAGCAGCAGGTAATCCTGGGAGATTCGCTGGACGCTTACCTCTGCATCCTGCCCGACGATTCAAAGGGGATTATCGAAACACTCATTGCACAATATGATATGGATCTCTTGACAACCCGGCTCAAAGAACTAGGTGAAAAATGCCGGCAGATCGTCCAGGCTTGGGGCGAAGGATTTATGGACCAGGAAATCGCCATTGAAATGGGTTACCAATCGGCGGCAGTAGTGAAAACGAGCAGGTTGAGGTGTTTGGAGAAGCTGAGGGGGTTGTATGGGAGGGAGGGGAAGGAAGGATGAGGGAGGAAGGGAGAGAGAGGGAGGAAGGGAGAAGGAGGGGTTGAGGGTTAAGGGTTTAAAGATTAAGGTCGGCCCGAGAATAGGGTTGTAGATAAATTAAAAAAAATAGAAAGCTAAAAGCTAAAGGCTAACAGCTAACAGCAAAAGACCGGAAGCCACGGAAAGCATGGACGAACGGATTGATGACTATTTTGGGCAGAGACTTACTGGAGCTGAAAAGGCACAATTTGAGGCTGATTTGAAATCGGATCCTCAACTGGCTGATGCTGTGGCATTTTATCTGGCATCCAGGGAGGCTTCCATGCAGTACGCCCGCGAGAAAAAGCTGCTCGAAAGGCATGCTGAATGGCAGGCTTTGCCGAAAAAAGCAACAAATATGGCTTGGCTGAACGCCTGGTATGCTGTCGCTGCGGCCGTGGCACTGGTTGCTTTTGGTATTGGCTGGTATTTTCTAAATACGCCGCCAAAAGATATGCAGCAACTGGCGGCAGGTTATGTAATGGAAAATTTTACGAGACTTCGTCAGGAATTGGGTGATAGTGGCGACACCCTGCAGCGCGCAAAGGACAGTTACAATAATGGCCAGTACGCTACGGCTTTGAAACGCTGCGAAAGTGTGCTTTCCAGCGATCCGCAAAATGCGGAAGCAAAAAGAATCGCAGGTATTGTTTCCCTTCATCTGCTGGATTACGACAAAGCGATTGACTACTTCCACCGGCTGGGCGCTCAAAAAGAACTGTATGCCAATCCCGGGAAATTTTACGAAGCCATCGCATTGATTCAGCGCAATCAGCCAGGAGACAAGAAAAAAGCAGAAAGTTTACTGCAGGAAGTGATTGACCAGGACCTGGAAGGTAAGAATGAGGCAGTGAAATGGATGAAGTAAGGTGCGGAAACTGCATTGAGCGTATTTTTTGAAAAATCTAACCATCCCCTATTATGAAAACCCTCAATTACCAGAAAGTTCTTCACATTGCCTTTACAGGTCTTTTTCTCTGGGCGCTAGGTTCACAAAACGCTGCTGCCCAGTCTACTAAGGCTTTGACAGAGCCGCCGCATCACGGATACAATATTCTTATACCCAAAGGTTACAGTTTGCGACAATTGATAGATGCTGTAAGTAAGAACTTTAAGATTGATATCACTGATTCCGTCCGCCAATGTCCCTGCGACACGGCTTTGATCAACATTGATTACGATGGCCTGGATTTCAACGGACATGATAAACTACAGGTGAAGACCAGGGATGGACAGGGAGGTGACAGTCTTACATTGGACGTACCAGGAATCCTGGCCAATAAAAACTACGAGTTCTCGCTGGATGACGATAATGACATTTACGCTGTTAAAGAAAGTGACATTAAGTATGAAATGCATCAGCCCGCATTCAACCCCAACCGTGGTAAAACCAGAAAGGTTACCCTGGCGATTTTCGATAGTGGGTTGGATGAACAATTACTGGATTTAGATTATCTGGGCGTTAAAAAAGCCCGCAGCTCTTGTTTGTTTCAAAATGATGAAGGATATCGTCCATCACGGGACTTATTCGGAAAGAAAAATACTGGCTTTACAATGCTCTACAAAGGCCTGAATTTTGCGCCGAAAGATGGGCCTGGCGACCGCTACAATATTTTTAACATCACTGATACGCATAAAAACCGACACGGTACACGTGTAGCCTACCTGGCTGCTCAACAATTTAGCAAAAGCGAAACGATTGGCGTTAATTTACTGATCATGAAGGTTTTGAATGCAAGTAATAAAGGTGACGGCTACGGGATCATGTGCGCGATGTACCATGCCAAACAGCTTGGTGCCGAAATCATGAATTTCAGTCTGGGTTACTATGGGCCGGAAGATCCCATTTTCAGAAAGTATGTCAGACAAATGCGGCTTCCTTTTAAAAATACTAGCAAACCGATCTGGCTGGTGACGGCCGCGGGTAATGCAATGCCTGAGTATGATCGGGATAGGGCAGAAAATGCGGAAATCAACCGGGATTTGAGGTTTCGTAGCACGAAATTTTACCCGGCGTATTTTAGTAAAAATATAGAACAGGTCGTTTCGGTGACCACGGTTTCGGATAACGCGCAGAAAATTTGCCCCGGCCAGAACTACGATTCCCATAGCCTTGATATTGGTGTGAAAGGGCGAAACTGCTTTTTTGGCATTGATACATTTGTCGAAATTGAGGGCATCACAAAGGCGAGACAGGGTACATCTTTCGCGACTCCCGTTGTCGCAGGCTGGATCGGTACAAAATCACAATTAATTGTATCGAAAGAGCAGTTATTGAGCGGCTCTTTACGAAAGCCTCATTTGAAATATTTCATACGTGGCAATAAATACATTATTTACAATCCTTAAATCCATAATAATATAGAAGGACATTAATAATGTTGCATCGCCTGGTCTGCGTTATTTTTTTTGGCTTTATTCTCTCAGGTTCCGTACATGCACAGTGTCCGGAACCTGGGATGCTTTATGACCGGATCAATCTCGCGGCCGATACGCTGGAAGATAAGGATCTGATCATTGAAATGAAGAAAATCATTCGGATCGCTGACCAGTGTTCACAAAATAAAGATTCAATTTATGCGCAGGCTTTGCACATTCTGGGAAGAACGTTCTGGTATGAGGGTAAGCTGGACTCCGCAATTATTTTTACCAAAAAAGCAATTTCAGTCAATGCTGGCAATTTTAAAGGTGCGAACGATGCCAATACCTGCCATAGTTACTTCAATCTGGGCTGCATTTACAATGACCTGGGAGATATCCGGCAAGCTTTAAATGCATTGGATCTGGCTATTAAAGTTGGGCAGCGCTACCCTGGCAAAGCAGCTTCTGTTGCAGGGTCTTACAATAAAATGGCGAGTATTTGCACGTCGATCGGGGACTATGAAAAGACGGTGCGCTTCTCGGATCTGGGATATGGATTGGCTCAAAAACTCAATCGTGACGATCTGAAAGCCCGGAGCATGATGGAAAAATCGCAGGGTCTTGAAGAACTTGGCCTTTATAAAGAGAGTGAAATCGCGCTCAATTTGTCCCTGAAATTTGCATCCAGCGATCAGGACGAAGCATTGAAAGGAGCCATATTTTCAATGCTTGCGGAACTGAAAAAGAAACAGTCGGAACCCCGGACGGTGATCGCCTATTATCAGAAATCTTTTGAAAGTTTCAAAAAAGATAAGTTTCTGTACGGCTGCGCGCAGGTAGCCAATAATCTGGGTTTTTATTATCATACCGAGTTTTCGGATTTAAAAAAAGCATTGGAAAATTACACTTTGGCCCTCCAATACATGGTTCTTCCCTCGGGCAAAGCGGTCATTCTCAACAATATCAGCAAAGTTTACGCGGATAAAAAAAGCTATTCGAACGCACTCATTTACAATGACCAGGCAATCCAAACTGCACTTGAACAGCTTGATGTGAAAAAGCAAAGCGCCGTTTTAACTTCCCAAATAATCCGGTCGGTGGTGAATAAAACGGAGCTGCTCACCATTATTCAACACAGAGCAGATACCTGGCTGGGTTTTGCTAAGGCCACTGCAAATGACAGGGCGAAACTGGGAAATGCGCTTAAAACATACATGTTGGCCGACACGATGATCGATTATATGCGCTGGGAGCATACTGGTAACCTTACGAAACTGTTCTGGCGGGGGAAGACGAGAGCAATGTATGAGCGGGCAATAGAAACTTGTTACCTGCTGAATAATCCCGAAAAGGCTTTTTATTTTTTTGAAAAAAGCCGTGCAGTAATGCTTACTGATCAGCTCAATGAGCTTGGGGCCAAGCAGTTACTTTCAGCCAAAGACCAGAAAAAGGAAGGTGAGCTAAAAAAAAATGTGGCAGATCTGCAAAGCCAGGTTGCTGCGGCTGGCAAATCTGCTGACGAGATCCGGACAAAAATTTTGAATGCTCAGCAGGAACAGGAAACTTTTGTGAGGCAGATTGAAAAAAGCAATCCGCAATATTATGCATATAAATACGACAATTCGGTCCCTACGTTAACTCAATTAAAAACAGGCATACTCGGAGAAAAGCAATCGCTGGTCTCCTATTTTGTAGGCGACAGTGCGGTGTACGGACTGGCGATCTCAGCAGGAAAGGTTATTTTGAAAAAAATAGATTTATCTGAATATCAGTTACTTACTTCACAGTTTCAAAAACTAATGATTAACCGGGAAGCTCAGAACAAAGCTTTTAAAAGCTATCTGTCTATTTCCTCAAAATTGTATGAATTGTTGCTAAAACCATTTAACATCCCAGTTCAAACACGTGTTATCGTATCACCGGACGGGGGCTTTCTTCCTTTTGAAGCATTCAGCACTTCCGCAACCGAGCCCGAATATCTGGTAGGCCAGTATGCATTCAGCTACACTTATTCAGCCGGTTTTTTGGCTAAAAGTTTGAAAAAAGAGCGGGCAAGGACATTTTCCGGATCTTTCCTCGGGCTCGCCCCGGTAACCTATGCGCCACGACTCTCACAAGCCAGTCTGCCCGGTTCGGCGGAAGTGCTGAAAACCATCGATCAGGCGTTTTTTCTCTCCAAAATTCTGACCGGCCCGGAAGCTTCGCGAAGTGCGTTCATCAATAATTCACCGGATTACAGGATCGTCCAATTACTGACGCACGCTACCGCTGACAGTTCTGGCAACACGCCAACGCTCTATTTTGCTGATTCCACATTAATAGTCAATGAGTTACCTGCCAATGCAAGTTCTGCGACCGAACTCCTGATCCTCTCGGCTTGCCGCACAGGCATTGGAAAAAACCAGAAGGGGGAAGGCGTATTCAGTCTTGCCCGGGGATTTGCCGGAATCGGGATACCCTCTATCCTTACGACATTATGGAGTGTCGAAAACGAGCCTGTCTACGACCTGACCACATTGTTTTACGTGGGACTTGAAGCGGGGTTACCACTCGATATCGCACTACAAAACGCTCAAAATGAGTGGCTTAAAAATGCGTCACCTTCGGACAGGCTCCCATATGCGTGGGCAGGCATGGTGCTGGTGGGCAACACGCAGGCAGTAAGCCCCGGGCCCTCGCGATCAGTTGTATTTGTGTTGCTTGGAGGACTGGCGGTGCTGGCGGTTTTTCTTATCTATTATTTCCGTAAAAGGGCAAATCAAAGAATTTCCGTTTAAAAATTCATTTCTGTTTCCAAAAGCAAGGTTGATCACGACTAACTGTCTGTAACAACTCAAACTTTTAGAAACATGAAAAAGATTTTACTATTAATGATCCTCTGCGGGTTTTTACCGTACGTCGGCATCGCTCAGAAAACCGTTACAATCAGCAGTCTTACAGATGCTTACGGGACACCGGCAACGGAATTGTGCGCATATATGGCGCCTACTTACAAGACCTATCGCGTTAAAGGCACATTTTCCTCGTCATTTTATCCCGGGCCAGCGGAAATACAGCTTTCGGATATCAATGGAAACTTTACGGCTCCCGGTTACCCTAAAATCCTGGCCACCAGCCTGAGCACAAATGGATATCCAAACTTCACATTCTCCGGCAGCATTTATCAAAGCGACCCCGCAAGCGCATTTAATGGTCTCCCTTCTGGTACAGGTTATAAGATCAGGATTAAAATGCGGGACGTGGATGTAAATCAGGATTTTTACAGCAACTTATGGGACGTGTCTGTAAATGGCGGCGTTACGACACCCGTCATTCAGCCTCATACCAATCCGCAGGCATTGTGTGTCGGTACCTGGTACACCTATAACATTGCTGACGTGCCCAATGCAACTTCATTTGAATGGCAGCTCATCTTCGACAATTATTTCAATATCAGCCCGGCTACGAACGGGGAAATAGAAATATTGAGCCGGACTCAGGCGCGCGTGCGAATCAACAGCAGAATGAGCAATGGCTCTAATGGATTCAGGGTTAGGGCTTTAAATGATTGCGGAACCTCTGATTATTCTGCCATCACTCAGGTTGGCCCTCAATTAGAGCTGCCCCCGCTCCTATCCCTCACCGGAGAAGCCGACGTTTCAAAAGAAAGCAGCTACACATACACATCCGAATTCTCATCCTACTATGGCGGCGTGGCGGATTACACTTGGGCTTATTCTGGCACCGGAGCGACCATTCCGGCGGGAAATTCCTATTTTAAAAACATTGCATTTTTATCCACCGCCACTTCGGGCACATTGTCTGTTACAGCCACAAACGGTTGCCAGACGAGTGGGCCTTTAACCAAATCAATCAATGTGATACAGGTTAAAACCACAGCGCAGGACGGCGACTGGGACGTGGCCTCAACCTGGGTCGGAAATGAGGTACCACTTGTGAGCGAACCAGTGAAAATAGACCATCACGTAACGCTCACGGCATCTGCGCAATGTAAAACGCTGCACATTTCCGCAACAGGCAGGCTGAGCATGACCGACTACGACATGACAATTGGTGAAGCGGCCTGGGACGGCACGCAGCTTGCGCCTTGCGGGCAGTATTTCATGCAGATTGACGGCACTTTTGAAATGACCGGCGGAGCGTTGCATGTTGGCGGAACGATTAATAAGGGAAGCTCAGGCATTTTCAGGATGAGTGGCGGACTGGTACAAGTGAAGAGAGGTGGCTGTGGTGGTAATTTTAATATTGGCAATTCCCTTGTATATCTGCCGACTGCGGAAGGGGATGTGACAGGAGGTATTGTTGAAATTCTTGGAAATACAGGCACATTCAAGGGCATTTATTTCAGTAATTTCGGTCCTAATACCACCATCAGGATTGGTAAGGCGGGTACCAATACTTTCTTTACCGGAACTCCTCCTGATTTTACACGAATTTACCTTCCTATAACACTCAACCGGGTTGGCAATGTTGAAATTTACAATGTAATCACCTCTGGCGGCGCAATCAAGCCTAACTTGCTCTCGGGAGGTAGCCTGGATTTGGTTCGTATCCGCGGCAATCTGTTTCTGCAATCTTTCAATACTATTTTGGTTGGCGATGAAACCAATTTTTCCACACCTGCTACCATGGGAATTTCCATCATTGGAAATCTTACGAATAATGCCGCATCACTCGAAATGGCGAGCGGCCGAATGTTGTTTTTTGGTGGAGAAGGATCCTACGATGTTTTCCTGGGCAGACCCTATTGCACCATTTATGGTTCAACTCCCCAAAGTATCGCCGGGTCAGGCACAATTACGGGTATGACCTGCAATTGTAATTCCGCCGGCATGGTATTGGGCGGACCGATTACCCTACCCCTCTTTACGCTTGGCGGTAGAATGATACTTGGGAATCACGACCTGACCATTAATAACCTGAAAGTTGAGGCAAATACCAGCGGTTATATTGAAACAAATGGCACTGGCAAATTGCGGCTAAAATACGTTACCGGTAGCATTCAATCCAATGTGTTTCCGGTAGGCACCGAGAGTGGCCCGGCGCCGGTTACGATCACCTATCCCAGCAGCCCGAATGCCGAAGTGGCGGTATCCGTCAAAAATACATTTACCAATGCCGCTCCCACCACCAAAGCCGTCGCGCTCGAATGGAACATTACCAGCAATGTTTCGGCGCCCGCCAATGTAACTTTCAAATGGAATGCCTCGAATGAATCGCCGGGGTTTAACCGCAACAGCCTAGCCATATCCCGCTTCAATGGCAGTGCGTGGGAAGTGCGCGCTTCGGGCCTGTCGGCAAGTGGCACAGGACCTTATTCGGCGAGCATCAATGGGGTCACCCAGTTTTCTCCCTGGGCTATATTCGATTCTCAGGCAGCATTACCCGTAACCCTTGCTTCATTTTTGGTGAAGAAAGAGGAAAAAAATGCGCTTCTGGAATGGACAACGACAGAGGAAACCAATAGTGACCGTTTTGAAATAGAACAGAGTTCGACCACAAAAAGCTGGCTTAAAATCGGCTCCGTCATTTCCGGAGGAGAAAGTAAAGTTTTGAAATACTATAACTATACACATACTGATCCTTTCCCTGGCGAGAATTTTTACCGCCTGAAAATGATTGATGCAGATGGAAGTTTTACTTATAGCCGCATCAAAAGTGTTGATTTTGCGAACGATGTAAGTGCTTTTATCTATCCCAATCCGGTTTCCGACCGTCTGTTTCTTGGGAATACAAAAGGCATCCGATCTGTCAAAATCCTAGACATTGCAGGAAAAGAAGTCCTGAAAACAACGGAAATCAATGCACTTGGCATTCAACTAAAACACTTAGCCGCAGGAGCTTACATTACAAATATTGAAAAGATGAACGGAGAGGTCAATACCTACAAAATAGTGATCAAACCTTGAATGTTTCTTTGAAAAGGAAAACGGCCTGACGAAAGCGATTTCATCAGGCCGCTTTGAATATAAACGATTTTTAATAAGTACCGTCGGAGGCCGAATAGCCGCCGGAAATTACCTTTTTCGCGCGGTTACGATAAATTTCAGGATCGGTTGGGGCAGTAGTAGCCAGGCCGTCGACGTATCGGTTGAACATGCAAAATGCAGCCGCAATCAGCACAGTGTCGTGTATTTGCCGGTCGTCGGCACCATTTTCCCTAGCTTTTTCAACTTGTTCAGGTGTCACATTTTTACCTCCTTTTTGCACACTTCCCGCAATTGCGAGCAGCGCCTTCATTTTCCCAGACAAGCCCGTTTCGGCATAGTCATTTTTGACGTCCCGAATAAGCGACCAATCCTCATCACCCAGATATGCACTGGCAATCGCACCATGAATGGTTTGGCAAAAGAAACAGTCATTTTCAGATGAAACATAAGTCGCAATCAATTCTCGTTCCCCCCGGCTTAGCCCTTCATCTGTCTGCATCAATGCATTAGCCAGCAAATTCATTGGAGCAGCCGTATGCGGACTAAACAACATAGGGCCCAATATGCCAGGCATTCCGTTTTGAAGATCAATATGAGGCATTCGAATCGATGGGTTATTGGTAATTATTATTTTAACAGTGAAGGCGGATGTTGGATGAATTTACTTCCGGCAACCTTGGCTAATCTGCATCCCATCCCCCCACATTTGAATTTCGCAAGTATTAGTTTGAAAATTGCAAATGCGGTGCCGTCTGGCATTGTACTTTTGTGTATGTCCAGGATGTAATGTCGCGGACTGTTTTTTTTAACATACTTAAAATCAATCATGCAGATTTCAAACAACAAAATACTGATAACAGGTGGTGCGTCCGGCATTGGGCTGGGACTTACCGAGCGGTTTGTAAAAGAAAACAATACGGTGATCATTTGCGGCAGGCGTGAATCGGCGCTCAAAGAAGTTTCGGATAAATATCCTTCCGTGATTACCAAAGTATGTGATTTGTCCAATGAATCGGAAAGAGAAGCGCTCTACCAATGGATTGCCACGGAGCATAGCGACTTAACCGTCCTGGTCAACAATGCGGGAATGCAGCAATGGATGTCAGTTTCGGACGAGGACTTTTTTGAGCGGGCAAAAGAAGAAATCACATTGAACATTGACGCGCCGGTCCATTTGTCTTCCTTATTCACCAAACTCCCGTCGTTAACAGCAATCATCAATGTAACATCGGGCTTGTCATTTGTACCATTTACCAAAGTTCCGGTTTATTCGGCGACGAAAGCCTTTTTTCACTCTTTCACATTATCGTTACGCTATCTTTTGCAAAGCAAAGGAATTGAAGTAATCGAAATGATCCCGCCTGCATTGAATACAGATCTTGGAGGAAAAGGTCTGCACGATCACGCACCACCCGTGAGTGATTTCATCGATGCAGTTTTTGATCAGATGAAACACGGAAAAACAGAGCTAACGTTCGGTTTCAGTGAGCAGATGGCGAAAGCAAACCCAGAAGAATTGCTGGCTGCCTTTAACAAACTAAACGGCATTTAATCCTTATCTGGCGATATCGAACTACCATCTTTCCGCTTCGATATCGCCTTTTAAAATGTTATTAATCGATACTTTGGCATCCAATAACACGTATATGCTGGTTCCGCGCTCTCTCGCATACCTGCTTTCCACCTTGCCCGTCAGCCTGACTTCCCTGAAAAGTGGCTGCTCTTTTTTCCTTTCCTTATCGTCATCATCCGCATTTTGAACCAGGATCACGTTCTTGATTTCTTCATCCAACGGAAACCAATCAATGTAATCTGCATTTAATGTTACTGCACCAATGTCTTTGTACTTGGAATAATAATTAATGGCCCCGGCCTGCCCGTAATTATCGCAAAGCACAAGCGTATGTTTTTTATCGCTGACCTTCTCATAAACGGAATCCACTTTATGGGCTAACTCGCTCCATCCCAGCATGTCCGAAAAATCCTGGGGCAGTTCATGATCCTTACCGTCTTCCCAGCGCAGCAACCCCAGATCCTTATAAATTTTGGGATTTTGGGCAATTTCGAAGGGACTTTTGGTTGGGAATGCGACCCGGAAAATGGGAATGGATAATATAATGATCAACAATATCGAGGCAACCCGAAGCCAGGCTCGTTTTCCAACAAATAGCGATTCGAGGTAAACGGAGCCAAATGCAAGGTAAATCGGATATAAGCCAATTGCGTAATAACCTTTGGCTTTGAGATAAATAAAAAGCGACAAAGTGAAGACAAACGACCAGAAAAAAACCTGGTACTTCTGAAAAGCCGGATATGTAAAAAAAGAGATGAACGCTGCGAGAATTATGAACATTGACCCCATAAAAAACAGCAGCTGTTCTTTCACAAAATCCATCCTGTCTACATTGACCAGCTGCGTTTCAGCCAGTAACTTCATGTGATGTATAACAGGAAACTTGTTTTGATACTGCCAGATCAGATTTGGGGCAATAATGAGAACGGCCACAACCGCAGCAACATATAACCTGCTATTGGAGAATATTTTACGCTGACTTGTCAGTAATAATGCCGGAGCCATCCCGGCTGCCAAAAAAACAATGTTGTATTTATTTAAAAAACTCAACCCAAAAGCGATTGCCGCCATATAAAGCCATTTATTCTGTTCCGTTTTGAGATATTGAAGGATGGAAAAGTAAAGTAAGGTCCAACCAAATATATCCACGGAGTTGGGCTGATAAAGCATATTGATCCGAAGCAAAACCGATAAAGTGACTGCGCTAGCGCCCAAAATAAGGGCAAATAAATTTCCGCCCAACGCTTCGATTGCCTTCCAAACGACTACCAATGTGAGCACGCCAAAAAGTGCTGGAAAAAATTTCACCCAAAAGTCCGGGTTCTCCAAATGTAAAATGAGGTAAGAGGTCCAGGAGGTGAAAGGCGGGACCGACAAGTAACCCCAGGCCAGATGTTTTCCCTGGTCAACGTGCAGGTATTCGTCGCGATGCAGGTCGTATCCGGGTGCAATGACGACGCAATGGATCGCAAATTTTAACAGGATAAAAAACCAGAGGATGAGTGTTTTCTTTGACATGCCATAAATCTTTGTCCTGAATGTATGGCTTTTCGCTGGAATGATATTTGTTCTTAAGTGCTAAATTCAAATTTGTAAATTATGGACAGCATCAATCAACAACAGGAAGAAAAAAACCATGAAGATCTTTTCGGTGATAAAGCCGGCGAGAAAATTAAAGAGCTGGCAAAAGATGCAAATACCTGCTTTTTCTGCACAAGTATCACCAGCGGCAAACCTCTTAATACCCGGCCTATGTCGATACAGAAAGTGGACGACGACGGCAATTTCTGGTTCCTAAGCCCCGAAGACAGTCATAAGAACGCCGAGATCCAAAACAATCCATCGGTTCATTTGCTATTTCAGGGTTCAAAATATTCTGAATTTTTGAGTGTTTATGGCCATGCAACGATCTCGAAAGACAAGGAAACCATTAAAGAATTGTGGGAGCCGATTTTGAAAACGTGGTTTACCGAAGGCGAGGATGATCCCCGCATAACAGTAATTAAAGTAGAGACGGAGGAAGGATATTATTGGGACAATAAGCATGGCAATGCAGTAGCTTTTGCTAAAACATTGATTGGTGCCGCCATTGGCAAAACAATGGATGATTCGATCGAGGGCAAATTGATAAAGCCTTAAACGAACGGCACTTAAAAATAAAGGGAGTTAAAACCGGCTATGATCCGGTTTTAACTCCCTTTATTTTTTTTATAAAAGCCTAAATTAAAATTCGACAACAGGAACTGCGCTGCACGAAGCAGCTGATATTTTCCAGTCCATATCCTTCCTTTTCCACACGCGCATGTACAGATAACGTCCTTCAAATTCGCGGCCGCGGCAATTGCCTTTGATCCGCTCAATCACCATCACGATTGCGGTGTTTCCGGTCAGATTGATCTGCTTGTCGCAAACATCCATATGTCTGATCGAAAGCTCACCGGCACGGTAAATCGCAAGGTCGTCGGATTGAGGAATAACCTTTCCCTCTCGGTCAATAAATAACACTTTTTCATCCAATAGTTCTTCCACCACATTCACATTTCCATTCTTGACAGCAGCGATTAAACGTTCCTCAGCCTCCGCAATTTGTTCCCGATCGGTCATTGTTCATTACATTGAAAAGTATGCCCGCAAAGGTCCGATAAAGGGAGTTTCAATGGTATTAATTCTGTTTCAAATGCTGTAAATTATGTTTCACGCAAATTCATTGGGAGTCACATGATAAAACTCCCGAAAACATTTGGAGAAATAGGAAGCACTGTCAAAACCGGTCTTATACGCTGTTTCCGAACTATTATACCCTTGTTTGAGAAATTGGGCGGCGCGTTTCAGGCGGTAATTGCGGAGTATATCTCCGGGTGCAATACCTGTGAGTGTTTTTACTTTCCGATGAAGACTTGTCCGGCTCATGCTTACCTGCTCCGCAAGTTCTTCCACGCCAAATGACGTGTCATCAAGCCTTTCTTCAATGATACGATACAGCTTTTTTATAAAGATATCTTGCAGGGAAACTGCATCAACAGGGTTAGCCAAAGCCGGTTGATCAGGGTTACTGACTTTTAGCCGGAGCTGGTTTCTCATTCTCCGCTGTCTTTCGAGCAGGTTACCAACTCTCAATTGCAATTCCTGAATGTGAAAAGGTTTAGTCAGGTAATCGTCGGCACCGATGCCCAGTCCTTCCATCCGATCATTAAAGGAGGATCTGGCGGTGAGCAAAATGATGGGAATATGGTTTGTCCGTTCGTCTTTTTTCAGCTTGCCACAAAATTCAAATCCATCCATAACTGGCATTAAAACATCGCTGAGCACCAAATCAGGCACATTCTGAATGGCTTGCTTTAATCCTTCCGCTCCATTGGACGCATAGATGATCGTATGATTCCCAGCCAGGCTGTCACCAATAAATTCTGCCAGTTCAGCATTGTCTTCAACCAGCAGAATCGTCGCAGCCTCTTCTTCCGGTTCACCTTTAAAGTTCTTCTCAATCGAATCCGGCGTCCAGAAATCTTGCACACCACCGTGCGTGACGAAATTCGGACTGGCTTCACTCATGCTCCCGGCATCCGCCTTGCGATAAGGCAGCGTAATCTGGAAAACAGTTCGCCAGCGCGAACCTTCCATTGGACTTTTCACAAAAAGCGTCCCTTTCTGCAATTCCACCATTTCCTTAACAATGGATAACCCGATACCAGACCCTGCCGCAAGTTGTCCGTTGTTGATTGGGTCGTCAGCCTGATAGAACCGGTCATAGATATACGGTAACTTTTCGGGCGGAATTCCGATACCTGTGTCACAAACTTCCAGATAAACCCCACTCTCTCCCCGGCTTTCGAGTGTTAGCTGAACTTCGCCATCATTGGGCGTAAATTTGATAGCATTGGAAAGCAGATTGGACACAATCTGTTCCAGCTTGTCGGGATCAAACCAATAATTGCCCATATCAGGGTCTTTTCTGAGCACCAGGAGAATGCCTTTTGCTTCCGCCTCGTGCGTGAATGACGATAGCAGATCTTCCAGAAACCGGCCCGGATCTCCAAGTGCCTCGTTGATTTTGAGGTTGCCCGATTCTAGTTTCGACAAATCCAGCAATTGGTTGATCAGCCGCAGCAGTTGGTTAGCATTCCGTTCAATGGCAGAAAGCCAGCGTTGTTGTTCAGGCCCATTCAATGTAGGTTTTAGGCGTTGGGCGGGGGTCAATATCAAGGTAAGCGGTGTCCTGAACTCGTGCGTGATGTTGGAGAAAAATTTGGTTTTTAATGTATCCAATTCTTTCAGCTGTCCGGCTTCACGATCTTTCTGCATGATTTCCTGCCTGAGCCGCTCCCGATTGGCCAAATATTGTGAATAAACCCAAAAGATGCCCGCTAACACACATGCATAGAAACAGTAAGCCCACCAGCTAAGCCAGAACGGCGATTTGATTTGTAATTCCAACTTCCGAACATTCGAGCTCCATTGCCCCGTCGTGTTAGATGAATTAATTCGAAGCAAATAGTTTCCCGGCGGCAACTTAGTAAAACTCGCCACAGGTGTATTGTCGGATACAATCCAGTCATTATCGTAACCTTCCAGCTTGTAGCGGTACCTCAGCCGTTTTGGACTGTTGAATTCCAGTCCTGCAAATTCGAAAGCCAGGGAATTCTGGTCGTAAGGAAGGGTCAGCTTTTTCAATTGATTCAGTTGTCCTGTCCGTATTTCCGCATGTTGGTCTGCATTGACATTGTTAATTTTTAGGTTCGTAAAGGCGACTTCCGGATGATAGGTATCCGCTTTCATGGCATTGGGATCAAAAATAGTCCAGCCCTCCGTCCCTCCAAAAGCAAGTCTTCCGTCGGGCAATTTCAAATGGTGAAAACGATTGAATTCATCCCCGGGCAAGCCATCGTCACTCAGGAATGTTTGAATTTTATGGGTTACCGGATGAAAGCGGCACAAGCCCTTGTTGGTACTCAACCACAGATAGCCGGATTTATCAGTCAGAATGGAGTAAATGGTGTTATCTGGTAAGCCCTCTCGCATCGTAAAAACTTTGGTCTGCAATTTCTTCCTGTCTAAAAGAATAAGGCCGTTGTAAGAACCCATCCACAGAAGATCCGGGCGCGTTGGATCGGCTGTCATACCCAGTAATAAATCCTCCGGAATGATGCTGGGATGTGTTTTTTGGGTTAAATGGATAACCTGCTTATTATTTCGATTAACAATCAGCAAGCCGTGCCCATTGGCAGTTGTCAGGAATAACTTGTCTTTATCCGCGAAGATATCCACCATATTTAATGCTGCCCCAACCTTTTTCACCAGAACCGCGGCGTCCAGAAACACCACCCATTTTTTTGCAGAAGCATCAAAATACCGGATGAATCCGCCGTCACTAACCGTCCACAAAATGCCGTCAGGCGCAAAGGAAATCCCCCGGATACCCAATGGCATATTGCTGTCAGTGCTGATGTCGGGAATCTTTGGGAGCAAGACGATTTTCTTTGAAGCCTCATCATAGTAACCAACCTTATTCCGCAAACCGATCCAAAGTCTGCCCCGTACATCATAAGTGGATCTCACCAGATAACCGGACCCTATGAAATTCTGGGCGTCAAACGGCCAGCCCGAAATGGCAGAAAGTGAAAGCCTCAACTCCTTTTGAACAACATCTTCATGAAATGCATGCTGGTAATGTTTCGATTCGAACAGCGGCGTTGCCAAATCGATCTGGTGAACCCCGGCGGCATTGGTACCCAGCCATATAAGTCCGGAACGATCTACCAAAAACGCCGGCGTTTCCCAATGCTTTGGGTTATCAATTTCCCCAACCTCCTCAATCCCCGATTGGTCACTGTAACGAAAAACACTGCCGTTTATCTCGAAATACTCAGTTCCTTCTGGCCCGGTTTGTACCGATCGTATCCCAACTCTTGGTTTTGTCGGCAGCGGCTTATTTCTTAATGTTCCTGTTTTTGGATTGTAAAAGATCAACCTGTTCCTGTCGCCGAACATGATCTCACCACTACTGCGTTCGAACAAACCAACCATCTCTGCATCGGAATCAACAAATCGGTTAAAATCCAATGCATGAGGGATTCTGATAGATTTGAAATGGTTTTGAGCCTGATCGAAAAAACTTAATGCGACTTCATCCAATACCCAGATGCGATGCCGTTTATCTTCCATCATCGCGCGGATCGTATCGCTTGCCATATCCTGCCGCGCTTTGCTGAAATGTAAAATGCGATTGGCCTTAAAGTCATATTTCAGAATTCCATCCCCTCTTTTCACTACCCACATATTTCCCTCAAAATCCCCTAACCATCCTCGGCGGACGAGTTTTAACGGGTGGTTGTTGTATAGAGGTTTTGCGGTTTGCCTGGTAATTTTTTCGTCTCCGGGATCCATTACATCGATCTGCCCCGACCCATGTTCTATCCAAATATTGTTATTGACATCCCGCGCCATTGAAATGATCACATTGGAACTGATCGTTGCAGAATCATTCTGATCATTCCGGAAAACCTTGAAGCGAATGCCGTCATATCTCGCCACACCATTCAGCGTCCCAATCCATACAAAACCATCGGCGTCCTGAACAAATCCGGAGACAAAAGACTGGGGCAGACCATCCCGGATACTGATGATCCTGATCGGCTTTTTGACGGATTGGGCACTCCCATCCCACAAAACCGATAACATGATCAGGGTCAGGCTGGTAATGTGTTGAATAGAGGATTTGAGTCGCATATGTCAATGTCAAGCCTTAACAAAGCAACGGCAATTTAAATATTTTCTTGATCTGGATGATGTAGATTACACAGAAGCAGGTGTCACCAGAAAGGCAAAAAGACTTTTTCGCTTATAGCTCGCCATTATCGATTGAAATAGTCCGCAATTTCTTTTTTAGTCGGCGCTGAACTTTGTGCTCCCATGCGCGTAATGCTTACCGCCGCCGCTTTACTTGCAAAAATTGCCGCCTCTTCCAATGTATTTCCCTCTGAAATAGATAAAGCAATTGCACCATTATAACAATCCCCTGCCCCAGTGGAGTCTGCTTGTATAACTCTGGTAGCCTTGATAAACTGGCTTTTCTCTCTGGTTTTGAAAAATGCGCCCATGACTCCCAATGTAATGATCACATTTTTACAACCATAGTTGAATAGCTGATCTGCCGCTTGTCTAATAGACTTTTTATCAACGAACTCAATGCCGGTCAGCATTTGCATCTCCGTTTCGTTCGGCGTGATCAGATACAAATGTTGATAAATTTCCTTAGGTAAAACCCGCGCAGGAGCCGGGTTCAATATGACTTTAGCGCCTTTATTTGATGCGTATTTCACAGCAAATACGACGGTTGCAAGGGGAATTTCTAATTGGATAAGCAGGATATCTTCGGATGTTATGTTTTCCAAGGCAGGAATAACATGTTCTGTCAAAAGGGCATTATTTGCTCCTGGTGCTACGCTGATCGCGTTTTCACCGTTGACATCCACATTAATCAATGCAACACCCGAGGGTAGTGTCGGATCGGTCGTTACAAAATCTGTATTGATATTTTCATTCCTGAATTGATGTAATGCAGCGTTCCCAAATAAATCGTCCCCTACCCTGCAAACAAAAGTAACATTACCTCCTAACCTCGCTGCACTCACCGCCTGATTCGCCCCTTTACCTCCCGGATTCATGAGAAACTCTCCTCCAATAATGGTTTCTCCCTTTGCAGGTAACCTTTCGGATTTAACAACCATATCGGTATTGGAACTTCCGACTACATAAATCATGCTGATGTTAATGCTCTTTTTAGCGAAGCCGGGCCGAATAGAGCGGCTTCATAATTCTTGGCCTTTTGCCGGATTTAACCGTTCTGGTTGTGTCGATTTTAGTAGAAAAAGGGTTTGTATTCTCAAAGCTACCGGATATTTCGATTGTATCTTTGTATTGGGTGTAGCTATTGTTATGCGTCGATTCCATGATAATGCTGATGATATTTTAGAATTTGTTTTTCTAATCATAATCTAAAAATCATACCAGAATTAATCGTTAGGGTATAAAAAAGCCGGAAAATTTTCCGGCTTTTCACACTAATTTAGGATTGCTCAACTTTATCCTACATTTTTTCCATTTTTATCAAGTTTCACCCTGGCGTTTTCTTTGCCATTTCCAACCTGTAATTCATAGTATTCTGGTTTATCGCCTTCTTTCACTAAAAAAGCCTTGTTAACTGTCCAACCTGAGAATTCTTCTCCTTTAATGGTTTTTTTAATTCCTTCTGGCAAATCTTCCGGTTTCACAGCAACCTTTTCTTCCTTACCCGCCTTTTCCTCTTTCGATGGTTTTACAGGCGGCTCCTGAGTTGTTGGATCTTGGGTGACTGCCTCTTTTTGTGTTGTTTCTGGCTGCGCAGTTTGAGCCTGAACAGAGGCGAAAGAGATAAGTGTCAAGGCTACTGCCGATATTATTAGCTTTTTCATAATCTTTGTTTTTAACATTTTATTGTTTGACTCTTGTGCAATCACGTTGTTGGTTTAATAACTACCAAGATTATTCCAAAATTAACAATATACTGTAAATCAAATACTTAAATAAACTCTATAAGTGTGGTAGTGTTTATCGAAATCCCCGATTTGTGGGACTTTGCCAGCAATTTCAACAAAAAAACCGCTCTGATCAGGAGCGGTTTTTAAACACCAAGGCATTTTGGAACTTACTTATCGTAACCTGGATTTTGGATCAATTTCGCATTCCGGTTAATCTCGTCGCGACTGAATGGTCGGAAATACATTTTGTCCACCCACGTCCGATTTTCATGCGATTTTTCTTCCACAGGTGTGTAGGTATAATCGTAAATCGTAGGATCGTAATGATACGGCTCGCGCATCGACTTACCTGGCTTGAATTTACCAATTACGGTAATGTATTGAAGTGGCCTTCCCAATGTTGTGGGTGCGATCATCCATCGACGGGCATCGTGGTAACGCTGCTCTTCATAAGCCATTTCAACCCTTTTTTCATGACGAAATGCCTCTTTTAAGGCAGCGCCCGTAGCCTTCACAGCCGGCATACCTGCACGGAAACGGACCTTGTTTAGCCATTGCAGCGCAACGGCATCTTGTCCCAATTCAATGCTTGCTTCAATATAATTGAAGACATTCTCAGTAGTCCGGAGGAATGGCCATGGGATGTTCTGACGATCCGTATTGTCGTACAATGCCGGGTTTGGATCGATGAACTTGCGCATGTAGTATCCTGTGCGGCTGCCATTCCAATCTTCAATTGAACTACTGCGGGTATCCAATCCTTTTCGGTTAACGAGTGCTCCTTTGTCATCTAACAGGTCATAAGAACCGGTCTGGATCTGATTGGCAGGATCCTTTGCATCTGAAGGACGTGGTTTCCAGTTGGCACCGTCATACATAATTGTCGCATAAAAGCGAGGGTCACGGTTTACATACGGACTCGCTTTTTGAGCCGGATTGGTCCATTTGAATGCAGTACCATCCATCATTTGGTAATCGTCCACCAAAAGACCGATCGGTGTATTTCCAGCCCAGTTGTGATAGCCATTCGGACCGTTGTTCAACCCCGTCTGACGCGCGCCTTCACCTAAACTTGCTGTGAAAAACCGTCCAAAAATGATTTCGTTCGCAGCAGAAGCATCCAGTGTTTTGTCAGCACTTGCACCAGCCATTGCCATAGAGATATAGTTGGTCTTCCCTTGTTCAGCAGTCACCGGAGCAGTCAGATTTAACTTATAGCCACCATCTGTTGCATCCAATGCAGCTTTTGAAGCAACTTGTGCAGCCAGCCAACGCGCTGTTCTGTCGCCAGAAATATATCCCAGAAATTCAGGATTTGGAAACCCAGCGATGACAGTTGACTTGGCTTTTGCAGTAGGAATGTCATGCAGGTCGCTGGCGGCATAAACCAATACCCTCGACTTTAATGACAATGCAGCGGCTTCGGTTGCGCGGCCTTTCACTGCCGTTTTACCTTTCAGCAACATGGCAGAACTATCCAAGTCCATCGTAATACGCGCAATGTTCTCCTCATAAGTATTACGCGCCACTGAATAATCCTCATTCAACGCATACACATTTGTAATAATAGGTACAGAACCATAATAGCGCACCAATTGCTGATAATAGTAAGCCCGCAAGAAGTAAGCTTCTCCCATCAGACGGGCTTTCAAAGTTTCGTCAGCGAAAGTGGCAGTTTTCAGGTTCGCAATTGCCTGGTTTGTAGCCCGGATCCTCGTATACATCGGTCCCCATCCATAGGTATCATCTACCCAACCAAGGTTTGAAGGACTTAAACTGCCTTCATTGACGGTATTAATGTTCCTTCCTGTATGGGTAAACACCGCTTCATCAGTGAGGGACGCAAGCATTTGCTCGCTAAATCCACCCTGCTGAAGACCAGCATAAATCCCGGTAACAAAGCCTTCAGACAATGCTCCGTCCTTCCAAACTTCCTCCGCGGGAATTTCTGTCGGAGGCGTTACATCCAGAAATTCCGTGTCGCATGCTACCAGGCCAACTGAGCCCAGCGCAGCAAAAAATAGCAAATATTTATAATTGAGTTTCATTGTTGATTCTTAAAAAGTTACACGTACACCTGCATTAAGCACTCGCGACTGTGGATAATATTGTCCGCTTGTTGAAGTCGCTTCCGGGTCCCATATCTTGATCTTGTCGATGGTGAACAGGTTAAGCCCATTTACATAGACCCGAAGGTTACCCAAACCTATTTTGCTGCCGATCTCGGAAGGCAGGTTATATCCCAATTCAATATTTTTCAGACGCACATAATTGTTGCTTCTTAAAAAATACGTATTGGCACCGGCATTATCGAAATTGGTATAATAAGTATTATTTCTATTAGCAAGCCTTGGCTCGGTTGAGCTTGGATTGTCAATTGTCCAGCGGTGATCGTAGGCATATTTTAGGTAATTACCAATGTCCCCGGATTCAGTCTGACCAATGTATTGAAGACCTCCTAATGTTCCCTGGAATAAAATCGACAAGTCAAAAGCCTTATACCCAAGGTTGAAGGACGCGCCTCCGGTAAATTGCGGACGGTTGGTTTTTTCAGACCGCATTTTATCATCTGCCGTAATTTTCATATCTCCATTCACATCCTTGAACTTCATATCTCCCGGACGGATCGAACCGGTGATACCGCTGTAATCCAATGGATTGGAATCAACTTCGGCCTGGTCTCTGAAAACTCCGTCATACTGGTAAGCCAGGAATGAGTTGTAAGGCATTCCGGTTGTTTGCTGGTAAGATGGTGCGCCAGGCGTCTCATCCCAGTACTTGATCTTATTTTTGGCATAACCACCGTTCACGCTGACCGAATAGGTGAAATCGTCCGAGCTGCCATCGTAGCTCAGTTTGAACTCCCATCCTTTGTTTTGCAGCTTACCCAGGTTTTGAGGGGGAAGCTTGCCATCGATACCCGCGCTGGAAGGCGTTGAGCCAATTTTTGGGATAAGGATATTGGAACGGTTATTCACGAAGTAATCGAATTCAAATGCGACCCTATCATTGAACAATGTTCCCTCGATACCCACATTGGTGTTGTTGGCAACCTCCCAGGTAAAGGCTTTGTTAGCAACCCTGGTTTCCAGCAAAGTTTTGGCTACCTGGTCATTGATTACATAGGAACCAAAGCCCATTGTTTCCAGATATTGGTACTCAGCAAGGGTTTCTGTTCCCAGGAAATAAGGTTCAGCACCCATTTGTCCCCACGAACCGCGAATTTTCACATTGTTCATGAAGTTGATATTTCCCTTCCAGAAATCCTCTTCGGAAATACGCCATCCCGCAGAAACCCCAGGGAAGAAACCGAAACGACCGTCTTTTGGAAACACATAAGATCCATCTACGCGCCACAGAAACTCAGCCAGGTATTTTTCTTTGTAATTGTAACCAGCCCTTCCGAAGTAACTCAAACGCGCACGTCTGAAAAGATCGAAATTGTCTATATTCTGCTCGGCTGTACCACCTGCAAACAATTGGTCAACCACCGGCGAGATGAAATAGCGGCGGTAGGCCAGGAAACCATCAGCTTCCACTTTCTCACGCTGGATACCAGCCATTACGTTGAAATTGTGCGAGTTAATGTGTTTTTCATACGAAACCTGACCCGTCAACTGGATAGAAAGTTCTTGTGATGAACTCTCCGTCAAACGTGGATCGCTGAAAGTAGAACGCACCGTTCCTGTCAGGAAAGGCGATGTTCCGTCTGCTTCAAAAGTCTTCTTATCCCAAAAATAAAGCGTCCAAGGTTTCTGGAAGGATTTCTGACGGCGCAATTGCTTATCGATCGCAGCCATGGCAGTTACTTTCAGGCCTTCAACACCGGGAATCAAAATGTCCAATGATGCATTGGTTTGGATGTAGTCCCTTTTATCGTGGTTATAACCGGTTGTATTGGTAGTGATAACCGCAGGGTTTTGTCCGTTTTCAATATCAGGTCCCGGACGTCCGTCTGGCCAGATGGCGATTTCAGTTGGTTTTCCGCGCATTAGCATCCGGAAAATGTCCCCTGCTCCACCGCCATTTGGAAAACGACGGAATTCTTCACGCAATGTCAGACCCAGATTAGCGCTCACATACTTATTGATCTTTGTATCCAAATTGATACGCATATCATATTGCTTGTAACCCGTTGCTGAATTCACATAATTACCATCCTGGTTGATGTGGCCAAGAGAAGCGAGGTACTTAATGTTGTCGCTACCGCCCGTTAGTTGCAGGTTATGACGTTGCTGCGGCGACCAATTCCTGATCACCGACCCATACCAGTCTGTGTTAGGGTGAAGAAGCGGATCGGAGCCATCCCCGAATTTTTTAATGTCATCAGGCGTAAAAACCGCGCTGAGTACATTGCCATTATCCGTTCTTGTGTAGGCTCCATTGGTATTGAAACCTTGCAACGCGCCAGACCATTGGCCTACGGGTAAGTTATCATAAATCTGCAATTCATTCCGAATGGTCGCATATTCCGATGCATTGGACATCTGAGGTGTGCGAGTAGGTTGTGCGATACCCATATTGATATCATACGACAACTGCGGCTTACCGGTTTTTCCTCTTTTGGTAGTGATCAGAATAACCCCGTTTCCAGCGCGTGAACCGTAAATGGCAGCCGCAGCATCTTTCAAGACCGAGATACTCTCAATGTCGGCTGGATTCAAACGATCCAAACCACCGCTCCTGTTTGGAACTCCATCCACTACAATAAGTGCATTGCTGTTACCCAGCGAGTTGGTACCGCGGATACGGATCGCTGAACCATCGTAACCAGGTTCACCGCTTCCCTGAACCGTAGAAACACCCGGTAACCGTCCACCCAATGTATTGGAAAGGTTGGTAGCCGGTGCTTTTGCTAATTCTGCCCCTTTTACGGCCGTAACCGCACCGGTGAGCGTCGCTTTTTTGGCGGTACCATAACCTACAACAACTACTTCTTCAAGTGCTTTTGTATCGGTCAACATCTTCACATCCAGGCTCGTTCTGCCTCCCAATGGTATTTCCTGCGTAATATAACCGATAAAAGAAATGACAAGTGTTGCTGCACTTGGTGCATTCACCGTGTAATTCCCTTCCAGGTCCGTTACTGTACCAACTGAGGTACCTTTCACAACAATACTCACTCCAGGCAATCCTTGCGCCTGCTCATCATTGATTTTTCCCTTTACCGGCACATCCTGAGCAGATGCAGCGGTTATGACCATGGTAGCCATTAATAGGGAATAAAAGCACCGGCATAGGCTCCGGCCCCTCGTTCTTCTAGAAATTCTCATAGGTTAAAGTATAATTGGTAGATAGTTAAACTCGTGTCGGTTTTACACATTTTAATTCAACAAAACATTGCAAATATCCTACTCCGCAAAGACCGTAATGATCCCTGTTGAAGTCAAGATGTGATGTTGGAGGAGTTTATGTAAGGACTACTAGTGATCGGATTGCCTAACTCGTAGGGCGTCATTGTAACCGCTAGACAAAAAGATATTAAAATATTTACAAAACCAAGCAATCTTCCTATCGGACTATGTTTTCTTCGAAAATAACCATGAGTTACATAACGTATATTGACCGTTGGATAACCCAGATCACCACAGGATAATCGGCTATTAATATTTTTGATCGGAGTATTTTATTTCAAAAATGTTCCACGCCTAATCTTATCTCCAATGATCAAAACACTACTGTCGGCACTTTTAATCTGTTTCTTTTTTAATAGTCTCAAGGCACAAAATCCCTGGAATGGCAAGATTGTTCTTCAGGGTTTCTATTGGGATTACAACAATTCCAACTACGTCAATTCCTGGGCCAATTAACTTACCGAGCTCTCGCCCCGGCTCCGCAATCTGGGCATAGATCATGTCTGGATACCTCCTACCATCAAAAATGCAAGCACAAGCAAGGTTGGCTATTCGCCTTTCGATCCTTACGATCTGGGCGATAAATTTCAAAAAGGTTCTGTCACAACAAGAGTTGGGACCAAGGATGATTTGCTCCGAATGATAGCCGTCATGCATGCGAATGGATTAGGCGTTATACAAGATGTGGTACTCAACCATGCCAGCGATGCAGGCGCTTTGAATGGAGAAGGCGGCCAGGATCCGGAGCCCGTTTATTCCATGGCAAATGAAAGTGGCTATAAGAATTTTCGATACGTTTCATACACGACTCCTGCAACAGATGAAACCGCGCAGAACTATCTGGCCCGTTCGGGACGATGGTCGAAGAATTACCAGAATTTTCATCCCAATCAATGGACCAACAGCACGTCGGGTAACTGGGCCATGGGTGGCTGGGGGCCGGATTTTAGTTATGAAGATGGTAATTCTTACGGCCTAAGCACCAATGCTACCTACAATCCGCCTCAATATTTGAATTACAATGTTACGGAAGCACGCAAATGGATGATCTGGCTGAAAAAGCAGACGGGCGTGGATGGATTCAGATGGGATGCTGTCAAGCATTTTCCGCATTGGGTGGTGCAGGATCTGAGCTGGAATGTGAAATACAAGGCTGGCTGGGCCAATGGCGGCGCCAATATGTTTAATGTAGGTGAATATGTGGGAAGTGCGGGGGAAATGGACCAATACATTAACGACGTCAAGTTCAGCAATGGCGGTTCGGAAGATCTGGCAGGCACATTTGATTTCTCATTGAGAGGCGGGCTGTACGGGATTATTAGCAGCGGCGGCAATTACAATCTTGGAGATATTCCTGGAATGCAGCAAGGTAATCGCTACCGCACCGTGCCTTTTGTGAATAATCACGATACATTCAGGCCTGCCACTTTCGACGCAAACGGGGATTACGTTACCTGGAACACTGGCGACGAACTTGCGGCACACATCAACCCGGATGATGGTCGGATTCAGGTTGCTTATGCCATTGCAATGGCTGTCGACGGTTCGCCGCAGATATTTTTTGAAGACCTGTTCGATATGTCCACCACAACACGTGACAATCACCTCCCGACTTCTTTAACCGACTTACCTGTACGGGATTACCTCGCAAACTTAATGTGGTGCCATCAAAAACTAAGTTTCAAAGCAGGTGCTTATAAAGTGAGATGGCAGGCGCAGGATGCATTGGTGATCGAGCGGTCGGCCAAGGCTATAATAGCGGTTAATGATAACTGGACAATCGGCCAGACGGTAACCGTTCAGACTGATTTTGGAAACAACGTACAGCTGCACGATTATTCGGGCGCCAATTCAAATGATGTTTGGACTGATAACACGGGGAAGGTGACGCTTTGGATACCCCCTTGCGATGGCTCCAATGTGCGGAGAGGCTATTGCGTATTCGGTCCGGCCGGGATTTCAGGAGGCTTTGCACCCGCTGCCATTCCAACTACGCAGGAATGGGAAATGGCTGACGATCTGGGTGATTCAAATCCGAAATCTTTAAAACAAGGAGGCGCCATTCCGGATTTTGGGGCCTGGTTCAATCCCAGAACGGTGGGCAGAATTTATGCTGAGGCAGGCAAAAACATTCATTTAGACCTCTATCCTACGAAAACCGCAAAAGCTACCAAACTTACGCTGGCTATTTACAAGGAAGATGGAACTACGCTGTTGGCAAAAACTACCGGTGCGGGAAATTTGATCATAGACCATGTTCCCAATGAAAATAACTATTACGTCATTAAAGCCTGGAATGAGCAATTCAACTCAAAAGGCCAGAATGTTTACGTAAAAGCAACGTACACTGCCCCTCAGATACTGACCGATTTGAAAGCGCCGACAAAAAGAATGACGGCTACTCGCGAAGAGGGTGTAGAGGAAAAGGAAACCGGCCTAAATGTATCTTCTCATCCCAATCCCGCAAATTCGGAGACCCGGTTTGTGTTAAGCCTGCCGGAAGACATGCCCGTAAAGCTGGAAATACTTGACATGCAAGGCAGGTCTGTGAGTGTCGTCACGGATGGTAACTATTCCAAAGGCAAACACACGTTTCAATTCAATGCAAAGCCGCTACCATCAGGCATTTTCATCTATCAGCTGGTAACGCCCCAGAAAACTTTAACAGGTAAGCTCATTAAGAAATAAGCATTTCTTATACCGCTTATTCATTGTATCTGCCGGAGGATAAACGATTTCTATCCTCCGGCCCCTCTGGTCTATCTTTAGAATTCTAATAAATTCAAAACAGACATGAGATCATCAATATTTGCTGCTTTTTTTGTATTCGCAGCCTTTCTATCCAGCGCCCAGGCGCCCCAGCAATTCAGTTTCCAAGGCGTGGCACGGGATGCTGAAGGCAGAGCGATTTCCAATGCTACGATTGGATTGAGGTTGACAATTCACAGCACCACAACCATCGGCCCAATGGTTTATCAGGAAACACACAACGCTTCTACGAGCCAGGGCGGAGTTTTTACAGTAGCTGTTGGCGCAGGAACTACGCAAAATGGCATTTTCAAAAATATCGACTGGAAATCTGAATTTCATTATCTACAGGTTGAATTAGATCCAGGAGGTGGAACTAACTATGTAAATCTTGGCTCATCTCAACTTTTAAGTGTTCCCTATGCGCTACATGCGTCCGAAGCAGGCAGGTGGAAAAATATGGATCCAATTATCCAAACAGGAGTAATCGACGAAGGGGGCGTATTGCCAGCGCAATCATTTTCTACCTATACTGGTCCCAAATTAATTTGGTATCCGAGAAAAGCAATATTAAGAGCGGGTTACATTGATAATAACAATTGGGATATAGGCAAAATAGGCTTCAGCTCCGCCGCATTCGGGCAGAATACTCTTGCTTCAGGTGTTGCCTCCTTTGCAACTGGCGTTGAAAGTGAAGCAATCGGGAATTCGGCTGTAGCGATGGGTGAAAAGGTAATATCAAAAGCCTCATACTCCATGTCAATAGGGAGTTATAATGATACTGAGGATCAACCAAGTCTGTCTAATCTACAATCAACAGACAGAGTTTTTCAAATAGGCATTGGCACTTTTGGTGCAAGATCGAACGCCCTGACAATGCTTAGGAATGGTAATCTGGGATTAGGAAAAAGCGTTTTGGTACCCCAGTTTGTCCTGGACGTAGGCGGACGTATTCGTATCCGTCGCAATAACGAATCTGCCGGACTTTGGTTAAATAATTCTCAACAAGAGGCAAAGACTTTCATTGGGATGAAAGTTGACAACGAGGTTGGTTTTTATCTAGGCGATGACTGGAAATTTTTGGTTAATGCAACGGGCGAGGGTCGCCTAAACGGATCATTGATCCAGACGTCCGACCGCAGACTGAAAAAAGACTTTTCTACACTCAGCAACAGCCTAAGCAAAGTCAATCAGATTCAGGGTTATCACTTCATTTGGAAAGACCCTAAGATGGATCAATCAATTCAAACTGGTTTTATCGCCCAGGAAGTCGAAACCATCTTCCCTGAACTCGTTAAAACAGATGAAAAAGGCTTCAAATCTGTCAATTACATTGGCTTCATCCCGCATCTGATCGAATCGGTTAAAGATTTGAAAAAGGAAAATGACGAATTGCGGAAATCGGTTTCGCAATTGTCAGCCCTGGAAGCAAGAGTAAATACCTTAACAGAAATGTTGCAAACGCTTGCCGCAAAGCAGGAAGCAACGTCAATGCAGACAAAATGATGCTGGTACCTGCGTCAGCTAATTCAAACACACTTATCTTAAATTCAATAACTACACACCATTCATGAGATCATTTATTAAAATTTTTCTTTTTGTAACTCTGGCACTATCGGGTTACGCACAGGCGCCGCAAAAGTTTAGCTTTCAGGGAGTGGCGAAGGATGCTGCTGGCAAAGCGGTTGCGAATGCGAATATCGGTTTAAGATTTTCCATCATTCAGCATGCAGATGACAATGTTGTGGTTTATCAGGAAACTCAAAACACGACGACTTCCAGTTCAGGGGTTTTTACAGTATTGGTGGGAGCAGGTTCAGTTAAAAGTGGTTCATTCAACATCAGCTGGGATATATACGAACACTCTTTGAAAGTTGAATTGGATGCAACTGGCGGAACCAATTATGTTGATCTTGGGCTGACAAAGATGTCAAGCGTCCCTTACGCCCTATTCGCAGGCGAGGCAGACAGGTGGAAAAACAATACACCAATAATCCAGACCGGCGACGACGATCAGGGCGGTTTTCTTCCGCAGCTTGATCCAGGGAACATGCTTATCTGGTATCCTCGAAAGGGAGCTTTTAAAGTTGGTCGTAACTTACCTTTCAATACTGCCTGGGAGGACAATAAAACCGGAAAATATTCTGCTTCTTTCGGACTCAATTCGGAATCTTCCGGATTGTCATCCACTTCGATAGGATCCAACAATGTAGCCAGCGGCAAGTCCTCCTTTTCAGCAGGCGACAACACATTTGCCAAAGCACAATCCTCCACTTCCATCGGACAGTTCAATAACAAAGATGATAATCCGAGCAATACGCCCATATTTTTCGATCGTATTTTTCAAATTGGCAATGGTTCCAGCGAGGCCAACCGCTCCAATGCACTTACAGTTTTAAGAAGCGGAAAAATTGGGATTGGTGATAATGTATTGGCTCCTGAATTCATCCTGGACATAGGCAGCCGCCCAAGAATCCGTCATAATGAAAACACAACTGCCGGAGTTCTTCTCGACGATTTCAATAATATCGCCTCAGCATTTATGGGTATGAAATCAAACACCGAGATCGGTTTTTACCACAACGGTAAATGGTCATTCTGGGTAGATGGGCAGGGTAACGCGCATATAGCATCCGGTATTCTCTCAACGTCGGACAAAAGGCTCAAAAGAAACATTACGCCCCTGAGCAACACCCTTGCCAAACTGACCGAACTGAATGGTTACCGTTATTTCTGGAAGGACGGCACCCTTGACCAATCCATTCAAACAGGCGTGATCGCCCAGGAAGTGGAAGCTTTATTTCCTGACTTGGTCAAAACGGATGAGCAAGGGTTCAAATCAGTCAACTATAATGGGTTGATTCCGCATTTGATTGAGTCGGTTAAAGAGTTGAATGCTTCTTTGAATGCTTTGCAATCTGATAAAAATAGACTGAAATCAGAAAATAAAGCATTGAAAGCACAGGCGTCTCAAATAACCGCCATGCAGCAGGAAATGAGCCAGTTAAAAGATTCTTTACATAGCATAGAAGCCAGTTTGAAAGCAACTTCAAACGGCGTATCGGCAAAAACTTCATCAGGAAAATGAAACAGATCACACTAATAATCCTCTGTACGATGATGTATTGTACAAAGCTTTACGCCCAACAAGTCATTCCGTCGGGCATTTATGGTGCCGCCTATTCAGGAACAGTTGGCAATCTTTCAGTCAATTGGGTAATTGGAACGTTAACCCCAACCGATATGTCGGTGCTGCCTGTTCGGCTGATCAGTTTCAAAGGTCATCTTCGTAGCAACGGCAATGCCGAACTTGAATGGAAAACCGCGGAGGAAAGCAGTAATAAAGGTTTCGAAATACAAAAATCCATTGACGGCAAACATTTTGAACAAATAGGCTGGGTAGATGGGGCAGGCGATTATCAGGGCGAGAAAAGCTATCATTTTACCGATAACAACCTTCAAACCACCAGCTACTATCGTTTGAAACAGGTTGATTACGATGGAGAATTTACGATCAGCCGGATTGTGAGTGTCATTCCTGAAAATGAAAGTCTGGATCGTTTTTCAGCATTTCCAAATCCTTCACATGACGGGGTAATCAATCTTACGCTGCCGGATCATGCCATCTCACTCACATTGTCAGACAAGCGGGGCTCGGTGATTCAAAAACAGGAAAATCCTGCGGCCAGTCAAAAGCTGAAACTGCCAGAAGCGGGATTCTATCTGCTGCGTATACAGACAGCAGTTGGAGAGAGGACATTGAAATTGATGCGGGATTAATGCTAAGATCATGCGGCTCAATGAGCCGTCCAGCCGCCGTCAACAGTCAGTACCGAACCTACCATATAGCTTGCCGCATCGCTGGCCAGAAAAATCGCGGCTCCCTGAATTTCACGGAGCTGCGCCCAGCGTTTCAATGCAGTTGCACCCAGGATGATATCCCTTGCTTCGTCGCTATCAGCAATGGGAATGTTCATTTCAGTTAAAAAAGGCCCGGGACAAATGGCATTGACATTGATATTAAAAGGCGCCAATTCCATCCCCAATGCTCTCGTCATCTGGACGATCGCCCCTTTGCTGGCCGTATAAGGTGTTCGGTTTGCCAAACCAACCAGTCCAAGCGTACTGCCCAAATTAATAATCCGCCCACTTTTTTGTGCCTTCATAAAAGGCGTAACGGCACGTGACGAAAGCCAGGTGCCGTTTACATTGGTATCCATTACTTTATTGAAATCCTCCGGAGAAATTTCGTCGATCGGCCCTCTGATATTTATTCCTGCGCTGTTGATCAAAATGTCAATTTTCCCAAAAGTGTCCATCGCAAACTGGGCCATCGCCTGCGTTTGTGACAAACTGGTAATGTCCGCGGCAAACGAAACCGCCTTCTGTTTGTATAAACCTTCAAGCGCTGCCGCACTGTGCATTCCTTCATCAGCATTGCGGCTCACCAGTATTACATTCGCACCGGCAGAAGCCAGCCCAGCCGCCATTGCATATCCAAGACCTTTTGAGCCGCCCGTAATGATAGCCACTCTGCCAGTCAGATCAAATTGCTTTATTCCGGGTAGTTCCTCTTTGGTCATGCCCTTAGTATTGATGAAATGCCTGGGATACAAATTGTAAGACCGTCGGCAACGATTCTCGCCAGTATGTCCAGTTATGCGCACCTTCCCTGATCCTGAACTCATGCGGAATTTCTTTTTTTCGCAAAGCAATGTGAACCAGACTGTTGCCTTCAAATAAAAAATCATCATCGCCGCAATCAATATACCAGCGCACGGCCTTTTTATCGGCATCCGGCATATTGTTGACCAATGCTAACGCACTGTGGCGGTTATAATATTTGGTTACCGTCGAATCGGCGATGTCCGGATTGTCGCGGACAAGGTTCTTTTTAGCATCTTCCACAGTAATAGGTCCAGTTGAAGCACTTAACGGACATGCTGATGAAAATAATTCCGGATGGTGCAATGCGTACATAAAACTACCGCCGCCACCCATGGATAATCCTGCCACAGCGCGGTAGCGTTTCTCTGCTTTAATGCGAAATTTCTTTTCAACAAAAGGCATCAATTCCTGGAAAAAGAAATCTTCATACGGCCAGTCTCCCTTCACATCATTGAAATATCCTCTCCTACCTGTATCGGCATCCGGCATGACAATGATCATGGGTGTTGAAGTGCCTTCGCGAATGGCCTTGTCGGCAATGTTGAGCACTTCCCCAAACTGCACCCAGCCCGTGTGGTTATCTCCCGCGCCGTGTAACAGATACAGCACCGGATAACTCCGCTCCGAAGTTGCATAATCAGGTGGCAAATAAATCGCAAATTTCCTTTCGGATTTCAAAAGTTTGGAAGGAAGTGACAGATTGTCAAGCACTTTGCCTGTTTGCGCAAAGCTGCAAACAGAACAAAAAAAGAGAAGAGCGGCAAATTTCAGAATACGCATAAGTGATGATTAGTTGACGGGAATGTGGGTGATTATTTCTTTTTAAGCTTCATTTCTACCGGGTCCCAATTGACGATCTTTTTCTCGAAATAACTTTTATTGCAAGCAAGTACCGGAGCGGCAGCCCTAAAAGCAAAAATCGGGTCTTCGATGGTTCCTAGGCTTCCTTTTTTGACATTATCGAAAAAATCCCGGAAGTGATTGGCATCCGCGTCGTCGCCCTTGGGCGCTTCAAACTTAATTTCCTTTACAGGCTCTACTCTCCGGGTATCTTCCGGGTACTGTGCGTCATATTGGATCTTAAATTCCTTCTGCTGACTCTCCGAAAATGTGTTGTAGCTATCGTAACCGGCAAAACCAGGCGCTTTGGGCAGTTTTTTCTTATTCAGAACAAGGTTATTTTGGGTAAATTCGATCTGCCCCTCAGTCCCTACAATTCGGGTGTTATTTTTGATAGAACCTGCATTGGCAAAATTCACCCGCAACACCATTTGAAATTTCGAATGAAGGTCAGTCTTCGGGTAATCCAGGATCGATACCAGCACGTCGGGAACATCGCGACCGTCTTTCCAATAGCTGAGCTCGCCAGAAGACAGGATACGTTCCGGCCCAAGCGAACCGGTTACGAAATGCACCCCGGTAATTAAGTGTACAAATAAATCGCCAGCGACGCCTGTTCCATAATCACGGTAGTTTCGCCACCGGAAAAACCGTTTGGAGTCAAAAGGGACTTTGGGAGCGTCGCCCAGGAATGTATCCCAGTCCAAGGTGTCGACCGACGCGTCCGTGGGAATGGAATAATTCCATGCGCCGATCGAGTTAAACCTGTCATTGTTCGATTCCACAAAATTGATTTCACCGATCTCGCCAGCCTGTACCAGTTTTTTCGCTTCCTTATAGGACGCAGAACTGACGGACTGACTTCCTACCTGCATCGTTTTGCCCGCTTTTTTCCAGGCGTCAATCACTGAATGTCCTTCGTCAATGTGATGGACCATCGGTTTTTCGCAGTACACATTCTTTCCGGCTTTCAATGCAGCTTTGGTGATATGGTCATGCCAATGGTCGGGCGTGACGATCAGCACGGCATCAATATCCTTCCGATCCAGAATTTGCCGGTAATCTCTTGTAGTGAAAATATCTTTTCCATAAACCTCTTTTACCCTGGTTAGTCTGCCGTCATAAAGATCCGCCGCTGCTACAAATTCGGCTTCCGGCGTACTCCGGATTGCGGATCTGGTATCACTATTTCCCTGAATCCCCATTCCAATGGTCGCAAAACGAATTTTGTCATTGGGGCTGATTTTTTTGAGGTCTTTAATGATATTGAAAGGCTTCGCAATGCCGTTGGTGGCCAGTAAGGCTGACGCAGCTGTAACGTTTTTTAAAAAATTCCGGCGGGTCGGGTGCATATTGAAATTTAAAAAAGTGTAAGAAACAATAATAGTTAACTCATTTTATATGAACGCTCTACAATTCCTCAATAAAAACATCTTTATAAAATACTTTGGCCTTTCCACCTCCATGTATCTGAAAACCGATAATTCCCTTTTGCGGAACGGATTTGTCAGTCTCCGTATAATCCACCGTTTGCTTTCCATTCAAAAATATTTGAATGTGCCCGTTATCGCTGCGGACTTCATAATCATTCCATTCATTGCGTTTCAGAATTTTCTCAATCGTTACCGAGTCCGGAGCAATAAGGGTTTTGTTTCGTCGAGACTCATCATAAAGACTCGCCCAGTATTTATCACCCAAGTCGGCCTGGTAGCCGATCATTTCGTAAGCCGGGTCCTTCGCCCTGACGCTATGAAATTGAACACCAGTATTGATAAAACCCTCATTACCAGTAAGTTTAAATTTTAATTTCAAATTAAAATTGGAATAGATTTTCCTGGTGCAAAGAAAATCATTGTGCGGGACGGTCTCGGTTAAGGATCCACCAGCCAGTGCACCGTCTTCTATTTTCCACATTTTTACAGTATCTCCCTCCCAGCCATTGAATGTTTTACCATCAAAGAGTCTTACCGGCTTTCCTTTGGGTAGATCAATAAAACTCATTAATGCCAGAACAGCGGCTGCCAGGAGATATAATGGTTTGTTTCTCATATGGATCGTAGTTTTGCTGATTTGGTTTCAGATTTTTCTGTTCTCTCAAAAGCGTAAAAGGCAATGGCTTTACTATTCGTTAAGGCGTATCCAGTCTGCATGAATATTACTATTTTTACAAATCTGTGTCTAATCTTCCCTTAACCCAAATCAATGCAGACTGAACTATTGCCCTTGAATGACACGCTTAATGCACTTAAGGGCGACCTGCTGGTTGCTATCGAGAGATTTGAACTCGTAGCAAAGGCCACCCGGGATGTGATTTGGGATTGGGACCTCTTAAAAGGCACTTTTTGGTGGAGCTCGGGAATGCAGGAAAGGTTTGGTTACCGTCCCGACGAATTGGAATCGGGCCCGGGTTCCTGGTTTGATCGCATCCATGCCGAAGATCAGGAGCGGGTAATCCGAAATATTTATTTAATTATTGAAAAAGAGGAAAGCAATTGGTCTGACTTCTATCGTTTTCGCCGAAGCGACGGTTCATACGCAAATGTGCATGACAGGGGTTACACCATTCAAATTAACGGCAAGCCTGTTCGAATGGTGGGTTCGATGATAGATATTACCGATCAGCTACGCTCGGAACAAGCGCATAAAGAGAGCGAAGAGAATTTAAAATTTGCATTGCAGGCTGCACGATTAGGAACCTGGAATATGGACCCGATCAATAAGGTTGTCCAGTTTGACGACCATTGCAGAGCGCTTTATGGAATGCCTTCCGATGAGCAATTAAATTATGACTCGCTTGTTCAATTCATTCATTATCAGGATCGTGAGCGGGTTCGACTGGCAGTAGCGCAAGCCCTTGATAACAAATCACGCAGTGCTTATGATATCCGTTACCGTGCGCTAGGCGCCAGTGACAAAATATTGAGATGGCTGCATTGCAACGGCAAAGCATATTTTACAGAAGAGGGAATGCCATATCGCTTCACGGGCATTATGCGCGACGTCACGCACGAAATCAGCTCACAAGAAAAAGTGCTGTGGGCCGACCAGCAAGCCGCGATGACCATCGAAGGATCCGGAGCCGGCTCATTTTTAATCAAGCTGGGCACCAACGAAATAATCCATTCCCCCACCCTGGCCAGGATCATCACTGGTAAAGAGGACGTAAACATCAGCCGTGACGTTTTCGTACTTCATGTGCATCCGGAAGATATATTACTGCGTCTGGCGGCATATGCAAAGGCCATTGAAACGGGTGAGCTGAGGTATGAGGCCAGATTTGTCTGGAATGACCAATCCATCCATTGGGTGCGGGTCATTGGCAATTATTTATACGATAGCACCGGTCACCCCATTTCAATTTCAGGAATAGTCATGGATATCACAGACCGTATCGAATCTGAACATAAATTAAGGGAAAGTGAGGAACGCCTTCGAACATTGGTCGAACAAGCACCGGTTGCGACTGCGCTTTTTGTAGGAGAAGACATGATTATAGACATTCCAAATGAGGCAATGCTAAAACTTTGGGGGAAAGGTGACGCCGTTATAGGAATGCCTCTGCGACAAGCATTGCCTGAATTGGAAGGCCAGCCATTCCTGTCTATTCTGAAAAATGTCTATGAAAAAGGCGAGGCACACTCAGATAAAAGTGCAAGGGGTGACATCATGATTGACGGAAAGTTGGAGACTTTTTATTACGATTATACTTATAAGCCGCTATGCAACTCGGACGGTGAAATTTATGCCATTCTCAACATGGCGCTTGACGTAACCGAGCAGGTCAAATCCCGGCAGGAATTGGAAAGGAGCGAAGAGCGTTACCGTCAGCTTGCAAATGAACTGGAACAAAGGGTAGAACAACGAACGGCCGAATTGCACCAGGCCAATGCTGAATTGGTCAACTCCAATAATAATCTTCAGCAATTCGCCTATGCCGCCAGTCACGACATGCAGGAACCGCTCAGGAAAATCCAGTCTTTCGGATCCAGGTTGCAAATTACTTATGCCGGAGCATTGGACGAAAACGGCGTATTTATGCTCGATCGGATTCAGGATGCTTCTAAAAGAATGTCGCTGATGATCGATGATCTCCTCGCATATTCGAGGCTAACAACCCGAAACGATGAATTTAGGCCAGTGCAGCTTACCCAGATCGTCAAAGGTGTGCTGGCAGATTTAGAGATTTCAATTCAGGAGCAGGAGACGGACATTCATGTTGGAACGTTGCCGGTTGTTTGGGGGAATTCGTCCCAGCTTACCCAGTTGATGCAAAATTTATTGAGCAATGCAATCAAGTACAAAAAGCCTGATGTGCCCTCCAAAATAAACATATCCTGGCATGAGGTCATGCCAGCCGAACTGAAAGTACTGCCTACTTCACTTCCAGACCACAGATACTTATGCCTGGAAATTGCTGATAATGGGATTGGATTTGATGAGAAGCATCTGGACAAGATATTTCAAATGTTCCAGCGTCTTCACGGCCGGAGCGAATTTTCCGGATCGGGTATCGGCCTTGCCTTATGCAAAAAAGTGGTTCAAAACCATCATGGGTACATTACAGCGAAGAGCGAACCAGGCAAAGGTTCAACATTCCTTGTATATCTGCCTCAGCCGAAATGATAAGCAACCCGGAAATAGTTGTTACTTCTTCCAGATATCCGCGAAATCGTCGTGATGTTTGCGAAACTGCTGATGAACATATTCGCACAAAGGAAGCACCTGTAAATGCTCTTGTCTTGCATAAGCTACCATTTCATCCAGCATTTTTTTGGCAAGACCTCTTCCTTCCAATTCAGGATTTACCTCAGTGTGGTAAACGGTGAGTGTGGTCTCGCTGACCCCGATCACCATTTCCCCCACCTGCTTGCCTTCTTCTTCAATATAAAATCGGCCGCGTCGGCGGTCATCCAGCTTCATTTTAACTTCGCTCATAAAAAGTTTTTTTAATCAAACACCCTCTGCCACCTTCTTCATTTTAGCGAGACCTGTTTTCGCCACTAGCAACGGATCCTGCGCATAATAACCCTGATTAAACACTTCGAATGACAGGATTACCGGTTTATCAGGATTTTTGAGGGATTTTAAAACATCTTTTAGCGGGGCAACGCCATCTCCGGCATAAACACGGTCCGCATCAGTAATCGTTTCGCGGGGAGGTGCTGCCGGGTAATCATTCATGTGAAATATTTCAATAAGCGGTTTCCCTACATCTTTAACACTGTCCATGCCCGAACCGCCTTTATGTAAATGGTAAATGTCCATCAATACCCGTGCCGACGGATGCGCCGCTTCTACCGCAACATATAATATCTCTCCCACCCTGCTCAGGTTTTTCGAAAATCCCCAGAGTTCAAGATGTGGTACAACGCCTGTTTTTTCTCCCAGCTCCAATATCGTCCGATATCTTTCCGCTACTTGTTTCAGATCAAGTGATGCCCCGGTAGTGGCACCCATCGGTGGGGCGGCAACGCGCAGGCAGTCTATCTTAGCCAATTGTTCCATTTCTGTTTTGAGCTGATCCAATGCTTTTGCCCTGGTGCCTTCATCATCCACAATCCATGGAGCAAAGCCGATGGCGTCCTCAACTTTCAGCCCGAGATCCTTAATAATCGTTTTGGCTTCCGCAAGCGTACCGCCGGTCTTGAGATAATCCTGCAAGGTGTTTATCCAAATCTCGACAGAACCATATCCCGCCTGCGCCGCCACTTCCAGCTCCTTACGGAAGCCAAGCTTATGTCCACGAAGCGTGCTCATATTGAGCGAATAGATAAATGGCTGCACCTTATTCTTGACGTTTTCCGTTGGTAGTAAACCCGATCCGGTGACGGCTAGTATGGATGATAATGATTCTCTGCGATTCATTACGATGAGTTATTTGATAGAACTGATTGATTTTTAGAGATGTCGGAGGGAATTACTGTTTTATGGAATATCAGGCTTTCATCATTAACGTCAGCAACTTCCGATCCAGCTTGTGTCCGTGCCAATCTTCGTAGGCAACATCTTCGCGGCGTGAATCCAAAACGCCGAAATCACCTGAGAACTCCCAGAGCGCGAAACCGATGCCATTGGAAGAAAGAATATCCAGAACATCGCCGAACCACGCCAGGAAAACATCATGCGGGGTCTTATTCCAGCTGCCGCATTCTCCGCAGTGCACGCCTACTCCCTTCCCTACCAGGTCGATCCATGGTTTATAAAATTTTTCGAGCATCTCACGGCTTAAATATTTGTCCCCAACCTGTCCGGGCCACTTCGGCTTCGGTAAATTTTCGGTGTCCTTCATCGCCCAGGGTGCCTTATAATGTGAAATGATGCCCGGATGATACCCGCGACAGCTTTGCGCAATGTCTAAATCAGCCAGTTCTGGAATAACCGAGGAGCCGGTATCATTACCATCCGCAATGATCAGGTGTCCTGGATTTTCCTTCCGGATCGCCTCCGAAGCCGCAACCGCAACTTTCCTGTAAGTTGCGCCGGGTACCGTTGATCTTTTAGAATGCTGATCATTCATATCCGCCCGCATACTCGGCTCGTTCAGCAGATCAAAACTGATTTTTTTGGACGAAACACCTTTGTACCGCTTCGCCCACATGTTCCAGTGGATGCAAAATGCGTCCAATGCTTTCTGATCCGTCCAAAGATTATACGGTTCGTTAAATCCGGCATTCACACAATATCCGGGTGCACGGTGCAGGTTGAGACTGACATGCATATTGTATTTATGAGCCGCAGTTACCAGCTTATCAATATGTTCAACCGCTTTTTCGTCTATTTGATATACTTCCTCAGGGGTAATGTTCTTCGTCCTGTCAAATTTCAGATAAGCGGGATAAGCCATGGGAATCCTGACAAAATCAAAACCCCAGTCGCTCATCCATTTAAATTGCTCTTCGTGTGTAGGCTTGCGGCTGGACGCAGGGTCGGGCGAGAAAAAATCAAGGAGATTAAAACCCTTCCACTTTGGGAGTTTGTTCTTCGGCCTTGCATTGAAAGAGGCTAACTCCTCGGCTCCGATTGTACCGGCAGCAACTAGTGCGCCTGTGCTTTTTATGAAAGTCCTGCGATGCATGGGTCAGACATGTTCGTTGTTACTTTCTATAAAATGCCGGTTGGCAGGAATTTTACTTGGCGAGAACTGGCAAGTTTTGAAAACTTACCAGATCTACGCACCTTATTTCGTGTAGATTAACCCTGTTGTTGTATAGCCCGTCCGGCCTTTGTAATTATAAACCATTTCAACAGCCTTGTCTTTAATATACTTGTTTTTCAATTTTTGATGCAATTCAGCCGGTTGTTTTACGCCATTTACAATTAATTCATCCTGGCTAAGTCTGTACGAAAGGTCGCTAATCCCCTTGATGGCACCTGCACTAATCAATTCGTCAATTACGCCATTTTGCATCTTTTCGTATTCCTGCCGATTCTGTTCAGCAGCAAATCTGAATTCCTCTGCATGTTCTCTGGCTTTATTAGCTTCTACGCGGTGTTTATCGGCCTCCTGTCTTTGTTTGTCAGCTTCCGCACGCATTTTCTCTGCGTCTCCGCGCATTTTGTCCGCCTCCTGTCTATGTTTGTTGGCCTCTAACCTCAACTCATTGGCATGAACGCGGTTTTGTTCTGCCCCCTTCCTTTGCACGTCGGCCTGTTGTCTGAGAAGGTCCGCCTCTTCCCTTTGTTTATCTGCTTCTTGACGCTGCTTCTCGGCATCATCATGGGCTACTTTAATATCTTTAATGATCTTGTCAATTTCTGTTTGGTAAGATGCCATTTCACTGTCAGGAACCGGCTTTCCATTGACAACCAGAGCAGTAGTCTTTCCATTTGTTTGAACAATGGTGTATGCTTTTCCATTGGCAGTTACATCATATGTACTTATTCCGTCCTGGGCAGCGTGGATATTGGCGGAATGAAAGATCGTATTTTCTGACTTTTTCTTTTTCGGTAACGTATCGCTTTCAAAAGTTGACGAACGAACCGGCAAGGAAATCCGACTAGCTATCTCCTGTTTTTCCTCAGCTTTCTGCCGATTTTCTTGATGAGAAACAACCCATGCTGGCTGGTTTGGCGCAACATGTGAAACGGCGGCAGATAGTACCGCTACTAAAACTAAACTGATCACTACAAATAATTTTTCCATGGCATCAAGAGGTTTATTGTTGTTATTGATTATTCGTTTAATCCTGTCCAGCAAGTGGTTACGCTTTTTAGAAAACGTCATTGCGAATATATTGCTAGACGTTTTATATTCCTGAAAAGAAACCAGCGCTTCAACGAAGGAGGTCTTATTCCGCATGACCGAGATCGCAAGGTCGTCGCAGCAATGTTCACGCTCTTCTTTAAGTACTGAGGAAATCCAAAGCACAGCAGGATTGAAGAAAAACACGTTTTCAGAAAAAATCTGAATGAGATTAACCAGATAATCGCGGCGGCGGATGTGTGCCAGTTCGTGTAAAAGAATCGCTTCCACTTGCGACGCGGGTAAATTGGCCAGGAGTCCGAACGGGATCAGGACGATCGGTTTCAGAAATCCGATGACCATTGGAACGGTAATGTTTTCGGACTCCATTAATGAAATCTTTTGACTGATATTGAGTTTGAAAGCCAGCGCCTGAAACCGAAGCCGCCATTTTTCGTCCGGCTCATAAATCTTTTGTCGCCGGATCCGATGAAGAAAAACCAAGCCGCTGGCCGCCTGGACGCTCTTTATTCCAAATATCAGAAACCAGATTGCCACAATAAATCCCGCATTCTGACCACAAAAAAACATCAGAGAATCGATCCATTTGAAGTTTTTGGAAAAAGCATTTAGATTGTCTACAGCGCGTGTCTGCGCGGCATTTGCCGGAAAATAATGCAGGTTTTGAATTTGTGCAGCTTCGGAAATGCCATTTTTCTGACCCATTTCAACACTAAATGTGAATCCCACTCCCAACACGAATGCAATGAGGACCAGGGATAGCAAATTGTACCTGAACGCAGGTTTGCTCTTACCTGTCAAAATTAGAACCGCCCCTGCCAATCCCGCTGCAATTAGCCCCTGCCACAGTGAATGTAATAAAGTGAGGCATATCGCCTGAACAAGTTTCTGAAAATAAGGCTGCGTGATCACATCAAAATTCATGGCCAAGAATTGAGATAGGTTAATTATTTATCCAGTTTTTTGAAAAAATCCCTGATCTCGTCCAGATCTTCCGACGAGGTATTTTTATTCCCGAAGAGCTGCATGACCAGGCTCGCGGCTGAACCTTTGTACATAGAATCCACAAATCGCTCCAACAAAGCTGTTTTGGTTTTATCCTCAGCCTCCGCCGGACTATATATATGTTTCATGCTGCTCTCATCCCTGACCACAATTCCCTTTTCCGCCATGATCTGCATTAATTTTAAGGTTGAGGAATATTGAACGGCACGTTTTTCCTCATTAAGCTTATCATTAACAAACCGGACTGTCGATGGACCATGCTCCCAAAGCACCTGAAGTATTTCCAATTCTGATTTCGTAGGCTCCATTAAAAAGTGTTTTCATACCAACGCCTTAAAGGTAGGAAATATTTCGTACGAATAAACTTTTAGGGTTGTTTTTTGTGAATTTTTTGATGAGCAGTTTCTTAATTAATGTTGAAGGATGCCATTGGCATTTGATATCACTTGTTCCCGGGATAAATCCCGGGTCAAGGAGATCGACCGTGCCGCTGGCACTTTTTATCGTACTTAATGCCGCTAGGCATGACCGATATCCCAGCCCAGGGTTTCAACCCTGCCGGCTATGACAATAACGCAATCAGATGCGCAACAAAAAAGCCGCCACCGGAAAGTCCAGTGACGGCAACATTAAAACAATATTTAATGAATCCTATGCTCCCAGCGCCTTCCTTGCATATTCAACGCATTTTGCAGTTTCCTTCACAGCGTCAGACCCCGCAGGAATTTCATATTCCAGCTCAATAGTAGCCGGGAATTTGTATTTTTTCGCACGCATCAGCTCCAATGCTGCTGTAATCGGGGTATCTCCCTGGCCCCAGACCACATTGGCCCCGCCATGTTCTTTGTTTTTTCTGTCTTTGATATGCATGCTCACGATGTTATCATGCTTGGTTTCAATCAAAGGGATCGGATCATAACCTGCTGCCACATAATGCCCCATGTCAAAATTCATCGCATTGTATTTAGACTGGCCCAGCGCAGTATCCCACCATGTCGGCGTTTGCTGCGTGTGACCATGATAACCTACATATACCTTATTTTTTAATGCGATTTCTCCCAGCCTTTTTGTTTGGGCGGGATCATTTGGAAGTTCAACATTAGCCTGGTTTGCTCCCAAAGCTTTCGCAGCGCGAAGCGCGTAGTCCACTTCCGCATCTGTATTTTTCTCACCCAATGCCGACGGTTTAAATGCATAAATACTAACCCCCGCATCATTGTACATTTTGCGAAGCTGAACAAATTTATCCATTGGAGCCTTCACCCGCCACTCGGCAAGTTTAGTACCGTATTCCGCTTGTGCCGCTTTTTGCTCAGCGGTCATTTCCGGACGCTGCCCATTTGCCGCAGGTGCCATATTTGGACGTGGCGGAGCTTCCGGTGCCCCGGCAAATGATTCGCCAGTCGGTCCCATCAGCTCGATCGCGCTGATATTACAATCAATGCAATATTTTAGAATATCTTCTGCGCCGCCCGGCATACTACGCCAAGAATAGGTGATGGCGCCCACCTGTACGCCATTAAATAGTGAGTTAGGCTTTCCCAGGTTTTTGATATAAGCCGGAGCCCCAAAAACAGGCACCTTTACCAATGCAAACCCGGCTGCCGCAAGTGCAGAAGCACCCAAAAATTTGCGTCTTGAAATGTCTTGATCTTCCATGAGTTTCTGTTAAAAAAGGTATCTGATTACTTCAATAATAACGGCCTACGTATTTATTCTCAACAACAATCTTTTTCATTTTTGCAGGATTAATCGGTCCCTGTGCAGAATAGACGATCTTACCACCCGGCTCGACCAAAATCGTATAGGGTAAAGCGCCCTGCCATTTGGGATCGACCGCCTCGATCAGTTTGTACTTATCTTCCACATTGAAAATGTAATTCTTATTGGAAGCAAATTTGCCTTGCAAAAATTTTAGCACTTTTGCCTTTTTATCGGGGCTGTCGGCACTGATGGATATAAATTCAAAATCACGGCCGCGGTACATATGGTGCATCGTCATAAAATCGGGGAATTCAGTAACGCAAGGGCCGCACCAGGTTGCCCAAACATTGATTAACCGGAGCTTATCCGATTTGTTCTGGATCAATTCCTTTATCCCGGCTTCGTCGATCGTTTCCAATGCAACCGCTTCCTTGGCCCAGCCAGCCTGCTCATCCTGCACACCGTGTTCTTTAGAAATCCATTTCATGGAGCAGCCAAAAGTCTTGGTGGTAGGCGCTGGCACAGGCTTACCAGCCACCATTGCCTCTATCGCATTCCTTGCATCAATATTTTTTGGCGTGCCGGTCGGTTTCTCCACGTCGTCAATGCGGCCGTGGTATTGCAGCTTTCTGGCTTTGTCAAAAATGAAAATGTGCGGGGTAGCAACCGGGCCATATGCATTGGCGATTTTCTGGTCATCGCCATCATAAAGATATGGGAAGTTATAAGCCATGTCTTTCGAACGCAATTTCATCTCCGCATAGGTGTCGCCTAGATCGGTGTAACCCAGCTCATCCAGACGGATTGCTTTCGGGTCGTTGGATGAAATGGCAACTATCGCTACCTTTTTTGCTTTGTAATCTGCTGTCATCGCCTTTAAACGATCCTCATAGGCTTGCGCCGTTGGGCAATGGTTGCAGGTAAATACGATCGCAAGAATGTCTGCACCAGCAAAACTTTTCAATGTGTAACGTTTCCCGTCCACACCCAAAAGGTTGAAATCCGGAGCAGCAGCGCCGATTTTCAATGTAGCGGGCTGCTCTGCATAAGCCAGGCCAAGTTGCGCTGCGCCAACAAAAAGAGCTATGAGTATTCTATAAACTGAGCGCATAGGAGTTACTTTTTTATTTAAGATTTAATTATAAAAACAAAAGACCTCACACTTCAATTAATTACTGTTTTTATACCATTAATCTGCCAATATACTTTTGAAAATGCTGCTTTATTTTTTTGGAAAGTCAACCTGTTTTGTTGTTTTCAAATAAGCAATCAGCTCAGTAACCTCCTTATCCGACAAATTTTCCAATAGGCCGGTCGGCATCATGGAAGCAGGCGTTACTTCGCGTGTTTGGATGTCCGATTTATTCACCACAACCGCATCCTGGCCCACAATGCGAAGGGTAACCTGCCTTTCCGTCTCCTTGGCTATGTTTCCAACATATGTGCGGCCATCCCGAGTGGTAACGACCACCATTTTGTAATCATCCTGAATTTCGCCGCTTGGATCGAGAATGTTACCCAATAAATAATCAAGATTAGCGCGGTTTGACCCCGTAAGTTCAGGTCCGATAATGCCGCCTTCGCCATAAAGCTTATGACAGGGCGCACAGGTTTTTTGAAAAACCATTCGTCCCTTCATTTTGCTGGCCTCCGTCACCGACTTGTCTGAAAGCAGGTTACGGTACTTTTTATAAGCTTTTTCATCAAACGCAACGTGATCAATCGGCCCCCATACTTCCACAAAGCCGCTTCCTACAACCCGTCGCAACTGGCGTGCGGTGTAGGTAGGTATATCTTTTTTAGGTATTGCATTTTTTGAAAGAGCCTGCGTAAGAAGCCAGCCTGACTTGGGTCTGGAAGCCAGGGTTTGAATGGCTTCAGACTTTTCGGCAGCATTGAGTTTAGGATATTTTTCGATCAAAGATTTGGCCATTGGCTCATTATCGAATGCAGCCAGGCTTCTGATTGCGTCCAATCTAAGAGAATTGTCCTCTAAAAGTGCAGGAAGCTCTGCGACAAGTTCCGCTCGCTGCCTGCTGGTGAGCGACTGCAATGCTTTTCTTCTCTGCTCTGCTGGGAGATTTTTATTTTTTAGCGTTGCCAAGTCATTTTTTGCAGCCTCGGTATCTCCAAACTGGCGGCTCAGATCCGTCGCCAATTGTGCCGTTTGCTTATCTGATTGTTTCAATTTCGTGAAAACCGCATTCCAGTTTGATGGTGTCTTCATGTCAGTTCTTCCTTCCAATCCATCGCGCATTCCTTTTAATAAATAGGTTCTCCCAGATGTTGCTTTGCCAATGGATGCAACTAACGTTTCAATTTGATCGGCGTCCGTTACCCGACGAGCAATGAACTCTGAAACCATGGGTATCTTGCATTTCTGAGCTACTTCCAGCGCTTTTGTAGGATTTTCTTTGACCAGCGGTTCTATTCCAAACCAGATCATTTTCGGTAAATTATGGTCTTCCGAATCCTCTGCATGTGCGAGCAATCCTTCTGCAATACCCCATCTGGATGCGGCGCCTAGCCTTTGCAATGCCGCTGCCAGATACAACCGCACTACCGCCGACTTATCTTCTACGGCCATTTTTTCAAATTTTGCCAATGCCGCCGCAGATGGTTTTTCATCCTCACACAAAAACTGGATCGCCCAGGAACGTACATAAACATCGGAATCCGAAAGCGATTTGATCAGAAAATCAGGGTCCGGATGGACGAGGTTCAGCGCCCACATGGCACGCAAACGATCATCCGCATTGTCTTTTGATTGAAATAAACTTTCCAGTTTCGCGATAGCAGGCTGTGCAATTTTTCCCTTTGAAGCCCTACTTTGTAAAATAACGCGTGCTCGTCTGGCGTGCCATTCACTCTTGCTGGTTTGCAGATCTGCGAGTTCCAAATCCGTAAGTTTGTTCAAGTCGTCATACCTCCCTTTCCAATTTTCTGCCAGCGAAACTTTTGGCATAATCCTGAAAATCCGCCCGGTTTCGGAGTTTAAGACATCCGATCCGCAAATGTCGGCATCGTGCCAATCCAGCACATACATGCCTCCTTCCGGCCCGATTTCCATGCTAAAACCCACCCATTGTGCATTGTTGGCCAACATGAAATCGTCCCCATGCTTACCAGAAAATCCAGAGCCTTTTGGAACCAGGATATCTGATAAAACGCCGTGCTCGTGAATGTTTGCCATAAAAATTTTACCGCGCTCTGCTTCGGGAAACGCATCAGAAAGATATACCCTCGCGCCGCCGTGCGCAGACCTGTGCGTGTGATCAGCGATGGTTTTGATATCGTTGTAAACATATGGATTGAAATGCTGACCACCCTGCCGATGGTAAATCCCGCCCGGAATGACGTGCCATAGGTGCGGGATTACACAAGCAGTAATCAGCATCTGACCTTTTGCATCATAATCAACACCCCATGGATTGCTAAAACCATGGGCGACCACTTCAAATTTACTTTTCTTCGGATGGTAGCGCCATACGCCTCCGTTGATATCCACGCCATGTTCCACTTCAATATTCTCAGGAAATGGGTCCTTGTGTTTGTATAACTTCCCTTTTCCAATCGGCTTACCCACTTTCGAAGGCGTTGCAAAACCCTGCAAACCATATAGCCAACCGTCTGGACCCCAATGAAAACTGTTCAGCGTCTCATGCCGATCGCGGATTCCCCAACCTGTAAGCCGCACTTCAATATCGTCCATATCCGCCTTATCATCGCCATTTTTATCCGGAACAAAAAGCAAATTCGGCGGTGCACCCACAAACACGCCATCAAAGCCAACAGCCAGCGCAGAAGGAAATGCGATCCCTTCCATAAATACCTTTTTGCTATCTGCAACGCCGTCTTTATCAGTATCTTCCAGAATTAGGATGCGGCTATCCCCTGCATTGGAAAAGCCCTTTCCCCTTGATTCATAATCCTTATTTTCAGCTATCCACATGCGTCCACGATCATCCCAGCAAAACGCCATGGGCTGCGTCATCATGGGTTCGGATGCCCAGGCGTTCACTACAAATCCGTCCTTGATCGTCATCGCCGCTACCGCCTCCTGGGCACTTAAAAACTTCGCCTCACGGCCTTCCTTCTGCGCAATACCCCAGAGAGCGGACGTATTGTACATTCCATTATTACCGATAAACGCACCAAAGGTTTTGTTAAGCTCTACGTCATTCAACTCACCGGTGTATATGACCAGCTCATGCTTGATCACCTCCGTTTCGCCTTTTTTGATATGCCAGTCACCTTTTCTTGCTCGCGCCGGGCCAGCGCCCAATTGACTGTCTACACGCCAGGTTTGCGGATAACCCTTATTTTCAGGATGATCGAGAATGGCAATGTGCGCCAGATTGTCGCGGCCCTCCACCTGCATGCCAATGTCCACCCACAAAGCAGCCTGGCCCTCTGCCTTTTCATTTTTCTGACGTGCAGCGTTCACTACCTCACCTTTTATCCCCTCTTTCCAGGGCATGCGGACAAATAGCCCGCCATAATCGTATTTTCCAATGGTTACGTCGGTCTTTGCTTCTCCATTCCATTCAAGGTCAAGTAAATACTGGCCATCTTTTTGGCGCATCGTCCAGTTTTGGGTTTCGGTCAAAACGGCTGTTCCGGTTGAATCGAGCAGGTCGTAAACGGTTTGCCACTTTACTTCCGGGCCTTTGGCTTCAAGCACTTTCGCAGAAACCCTGCGCCAGTATCCTTCGTCGGGATGGTGAAAATAGTCGCGGCCATTGACTCTGGTATAACCCCAGTAGATACCCGTCTGATGTTTGTGATGGCCCGGACTATATTCGGTTAAAATGCCCTTTCCATCAGGCGCAACAATGGGATGCAGGTAAGGACGGAAATTCGCCTTCGCATTTTGGGTAACAATGGGTTTAGTTTCGCTTCCGCGAAAAATACTGATCGTTTCGGCCGTCTGGTTTTGAACAACCCGAAGCTGTACATCTGCATTAGGCTCAGTTTTCGAATATGAACCGGACTCTGGAAAACGATATCCAAAATTCAGCAGGAGAAAAATCATCAGCAGCGGAGCAGACCGTAAAATACCCATATTTCAACCTTATGTTAATAGCCAATGAGCTAGTTCTATGACCGTTTTTATTTGATAAGAATAAGTACGGTTCTCCCAATAATTACTCAATAAACTATCTGAGGACAGCAATTCCTGAAATGGAGACTTGTATAATCGTAAGCTAATTTGTTAATTTAAATCTAGCCTGTCTCATGAAGCCGCAGTCATGACCTTCATCAAACTTTTCGCTTTATTAGTTATCTTAACCATGATGGAGCATCATGGAATTATCTACCGGACAGGAAAAAAATCCTTATCTGCAAGAAGAGCCGAGGAAAATGCGGAATTACTTTCGGCCGGGCGAAATGCCATGCACGGAAGCTGGCGGCTTTCCGGTATAAATAAAGAGCAAGAAATTTTGATACTGCCATACGACGATCCTGCTGCCATGAGAGGAAAATTGACCGATAAGGAATTGCTTATTTCCTATTTTCCTGACAGCACCTTTACCCAGGTAGGCACGACCGGCAATTTCCTGACTGGGCGGTGGAGTTATGATCAGGCGTCACAATCGGTACTATTGACCGTGGGACGAAAAACGGAAGAGGTACTGCTTACCCTGCAGAAAGCGCCGAATGGACAACGCGTGATGAGCTTTGATTTTGGCAGGAAACAGGCAATGTTGTTATTGGAAGATGGCAAACCTATTCTCGATTTCCAAGATGACCCGTTTTATTGGACCAATAACCAGTGGCGCATTAAGCCCACTAAACCGGAAAACAAAAGGCAATTGGTAAGAAGATTACGAAACTACCTTCTCCACACTGCCTACGTATTGAAGGCAGCGCAGATCAGGGAGAAGCGAAGGGTTTCACTTGAATTTTCGGATGGCATTGCAAAGCTTTATAATGTAGGCATTGGGATCGTCAAGCCTGATAAAATCCCTCAAACCTGGATTGACGGCTTTTATTCGCGGGAAGATGCGATAAAAGCATATGACATTTACGAAGATTATTTGCTCAATGCAAAGCATAAAAAATCCCGGACCGGTAAATGGATCCGGGATGATTACAACATCCTGGTCGATATTCACAACGGGCTGGCTAGCTGGTAATTAGCCAATTTTTATAGAATAAAGAACCTTTCCGGAGTATATGCAAGTGGTACTTGCTTGTCGCTCATCATTTGTTTCAGGTCGCGCTCAATGTTTCTCGAAATCGAAAGTACAGGCGTATCGGTCGGTTTGTTTTCAAAAGGATCCTGCAAATGAATGGCCATTTTCTCGATCAAAAAGAAACAAGCGGTAATCACAATCAGCACAGGAACCATTAGGAAACCAAATAATTCGACCAATCCAAACGGCAGCAGCAGAATAAAAAAGTGCAGCGCGAGGTGAATATACAAACTGTAAGTGGATGGAAAAACCGTGTTCTTAATTCGCTCCGATCGGCCCATAGAATCACAAAGCCGGGTCAATGTCTGATCGATTTCCACTTGCTGATATGGGTTTACCCAACCCTGCTTTAATGCATTGTTCAAATCCCTGGCATGTAACTGGATCAGTCCCAGATGCTTGTTATCATAATCCTTCACGAATTCATAATCTTCTTCGCTGACAAATTTTCCGATCAGAGGCATCGGATCATTTTTCCGCAAGCCCTGACCCAATGCATAACACCAGGCAATCTGTCGTTTGATCATGCGGTGTTTGAAACCCTCGATGTTATCCGGTTCGAAAGGCTCGTCCATCAGTGAAATTACTTGCCGAGCCAAAGTCCTCGAATCATTCACAATCGCGCCCCAGATGATCCTGGCCTCCCACCAGCGATCATAAGCCTGATTGGAGCGGAAGGCAAGCAGAAGGGAAATGATAGTCCCTAGAACTGTGGGGACGGTCATCGGGATGGAAATATTGGTAATGTGGAAATTTTGATAGATGATCTCGATCGCGAAGCCATAAATGCTTACGAAAAGGATCTCGTATTTAATTTTTCCGAAAATGTATCCAATGGGAATATTCTTTTTAAGAAGCATAAGTTTGTTTTTTATTGGGCATCAACCGTTTCGGAAAATGCAGAGATGTTGATCAAATCAGTATTTATAACAGGAAGCCCACATTTTTTTAGGACTGGCAATGCATCCAGACTGCTTTTATTTAGCTTGGGAATGCCGTAACTCTCGGAGTAAGCGATGAAATTAATTTCATGGTATTCGAGGAAATTCTTGAAAGAGGCCAGCTTGTTTCCGTAGAAAAAATCAATTCTAATGCTCAGCAGATTTTCAGCGAACATTCTTTTTAACATTTTACAATCACCCCAGAATTGCTCAGATACCAATTCATATTCTTTCTCCCGCGACCCGGAAAAAAGCAGGTCCTGGATATCATCTGCTACGTGAAATAGATGGGTGAAAATAATTTTAACATCCTCATTGGCATCTCTCAGAATGGCTTCTGCAACCTGAATGCCTTCTTTTGTAAAATCTGTCGGGATCATCACAGTCTTCATAACTCTGTCGGTTTGATTAACAATGCATTTAATAATGATTTCTATGATGCAATGTTACGGCGGAGTTATTAGGCGCAGTTAAGAGGAGAATTATAATGTGATGTGAAAGTTATTAAAATGGGATGAGAATGTTAAAAAGGCATTAGAAGTAACGAAACGGAAGATATGTCAGAAACTGGGTACCCTCGCCTACTTTGCTTTTAACCTCGATTTTGCCCTGATGCATGCGGATAATATTATTTGCCAGCGGAAGCCCGATGCCATATCCTTTGTATTTTTCTGTATTCGAAGCGCGGAAAAAAGGCACAAAAATCTGCCCGATCTCGCGCTCAGGGATACCGATACCTTCATCGAGAATTTCCACAACCGAATAGCTTTGGTCTGCGCGGATCACAATCCCGACCGTTTTGTTATCTGAATATTTACAGCTGTTCAGGACAACATTGGTAAATGCTGCTTTCAAAAGCACCTTATTTCCATTCACCACCAATTTCTGCTCATCTTCCGGCAGGTTATCAAAATTGACCGCCACTTTATTATCCGGAATAATTTTATCAACCGCCTCTTTGACCGAAAGTATCAGCTCGTCGATGCGGACATCTTCCCATTGTTCTTTTTTACCATCAAAACCAGTTTGCGCAAGGCTCAGCATGCTGGTCGCCAGGTGTTCTAGCTTTTCCGACTCTTTAAAGATATTGCGGAATGAGTGCGCCGCATTTTCCGGCAGGCCAGGCACCGATAACCCCAGTTCCGCCTCTCCGCTGATGACGGTAAGCGGGGTTTTGAACTCGTGTGACGCATTGCTGACGAAATTGTTCTGAATTTCAAAGGTAATTTCCAGCCTGTCCAGCATATCGTTGAAAGTTCTCGAAAGCGCCTCGATATCGTCATTGCTGTTGTCGATCACAAGGCGCTGATGCAGATTTAAGGCATTAATACCCTTTACATTACGGATAATAAGTCGTATCGGTTTGAACACTTCATTGGAAAAAAGCTTTCCGAAAGTGAAGACAAAAACCATGGCGATCAGGAAGCCGATAACCAGCAGATTTTTAAGATTGTCCATTTCCGCCAGTCCGTACAGATCCACTGCCGATGAGATCACCATCACATTTTTGCCTTCCTTTTTAATGTTGAGACCAATGTAGGAGGTGTCATTTTTAAAGAAGCGCGCAGGCGCACTTTTGTAAAGGTCGTTATAAAATGACGCGGGCATTGGCAGCTTTTCCTTTGAAATCTGGTCAGCCTGCCCTTTCATAACCCGGTGCTTTTCAAACGGCAGGTCGCCCAAATGCCGTTGCTTAATGTCGTAATAAATGGAAGTAAGCGATTCATTCTCCTCGATTGCTGCGTGACCCACAATGTCGGCACGCACTTCCAGTCTGTGAAAAAAGCTGGCAGAAATGCTTTCAGAAGCGAAAATGTAAATGAATATGCTGAGCGAAAGTATGATCCCGGCGGTGAGCGCGGTGAAGATCAGGGCAATCTTATTTTGGATCTTCATAAGCCTGGCGAATTACATAACCCATGCCGAATACAGTATGGATCAACTTGATTTCATGGTTCTTGTCGATTTTTTTGCGGAGGTAGTTAATGTAAACGTCCACGACATTGGTGCCAAGGTTAAAATTGATGTCCCAAACATTTTCCAGGATCTCCATTCTGTTCAAAACCCGGTTTGTGTTGGTGAGCAGGAATTCCAGCAAACGAAATTCGGTAGCCGTGAGCTCAATACTTCGCGATCCGCGATTGACCTTCTTGCTAATCTTGTCCAGCATCAAATCACCAATCGTCAAAACACCTTCTACGCGTTCTTTTTCAGGTTCCTTTCCTCTTCTCGTCAACGTCCTGATTCTCGCTTCCAGCTCAGCCAGCTTGAAAGGCTTGGTCATGTAATCATCCGCACCGGCATCCAGCCCCGAAACAATATTTTCAGTGGTTTGCAATGCCGTAAGCATTAGGATAGGTGTAGATAATTGCGCATTGCGAACCTTTCTGCACACTTCCATACCGTTGATGACAGGTATCATCAGATCCAAAATAATAATGTCAAATGCATGGTTCAGCGCCATTTGCAGGCCAGATTGACCATCCATTGCTACTGTAATTTCATGACCTGAGGCAGTAAGACTTCGCTGAATTACTGAAATAACGCTGGGTTCATCTTCAATGAGCAAAAGCTTCATGTCGCGTTTAAAATGCTGAATTTTTAAATATAGCGCCGCAAGCGGGAAGCTCAAGCTGCAACAAAAAAAAGGGAGAAAAATTTCTCCCTTTTCAGAACTTCCAATCTCAATCGAACCTTCGAAAAGATCCGTATTTAATTACTTCGTGGAAACGCTTTTCATTTGCAATCCTACGATGGCTGCTTTCTGAGCAGCGCTGTGCTTATTGGTGTCAACTGTAAGCTTGGCAGTTTGTGGTGCAGGACTTTCCAAAACAGGAAGTGAGACAGGTAACGCTTTATTTAATACTGAAACTCTTACTTTCTCTTCAACTTTATATGTAGAATTCCCAGCGTTAGCATAAGTTGCGATAGTCATGGCCATCATGGCAGCTACTATCATTGATTTTGTATTTTTCATTGTTAATAGTGTTTACTTTTTTTGTTGTGTTTTTGACTTTGTTTCTGATACAAATATACTACAATATTCCGAATACAAACGTTCAGGGTAATTAATAGCAAAACAATATTTTGTGAAATACCATATAAATCAAGAATTTTATCTGAGTTATGTGAGTCATTTTATGGTACTATTTCAATATTGTAAATTCAAAAGTATCCGTTTTCAACCTTTTTTCACTAAAAAACATTTTGCAACTCAGAGCCGATGCCAATCGAAATACTGTTTTAAATAAATGACATCAGTAAAATTTCGCAATTGGTTAAGAATTAGGAATTTTATTCGGAGTGGATTATATCGATAGCCTATTTTCCCAAATAAAAGGGTGAATACGCCATCAATCCAAAAAATTTTTCAATAATTTTTTTAAAAAAATGGCACAAATGATTAAACGGCAATTTTTGGAAGGTCACCGGCATGTTCAAAAGCCGGGAATGAATTCAGTAGCTTACCAGTTTAGATGAAATAACCTTTAACATGATGACCAATGAGTACAACTAAAACATCGTCAACGTTTAAAATCGGCGGGGAAATTGAAATAAGCAGGCTGGGTTATGGCGGTATGCAGCTCACCGGCCACGGCGTTTGGGGTGAAGTTTCAAACCGCGAGAATGCCAAAAATGTTTTAAGAGCTGCTGTGGAGGCTGGGGTTAACTTTATTGATACCGCCGACTCTTATGGTCCGCATACCAATGAAATCCTGATCGCCGATGCGTTGCAGCCTTATCCGGAAAGTCTTCTTATCGCGACGAAAGGCGGTTTTGATCGCACGGGCCCTAACCAATGGACCATCAACGGAAATCCAAAACACATTAAGGAAGCGATCGAAGGAAGTCTGAAACGCCTGAAACTGGATGTCATAGGCCTCTGGCAATTGCACCGTTTCGATCCCAAATTTCCAATAGAAGAAACACTTGGGCCAGTGGCTGACGCCGTGAATGCAGGCAAAATTCGCCATGTTGGCTTGTCGGAAGTGAATGTGGAGCAGATTGAGCGCGCGGAAAAAGTATTGCCGATTGTGTCCGTTCAAAATTTATACAATTTGGGAAACAGACAATGGGAAGATGTGCTAAACTATACCGGGCAGCGCGGAATGGCCTTTATACCCTGGTATCCACTCGCATTGGGCCCCGACAGAATGAAAAGTAAGATTGCAGACATTGCCGCGAAGCATGATGCAACCACAGCACAAATTGCGTTAGCCTGGCTTTTGAAAAGGGCTTCAAACATTCTTTTGATTCCCGGGACGAGCTCATTGCCACATTTGCAGGAAAACATGGCAGCGGCCTACGCTGAACTTTCCGACGAGGATTTTGCTGCTCTTTCGGTATAAATTGAGTGGCACCATTCGCTATCTCTTTTCCAGTTTCTTTAATTCACTCTGCAGATAAGTTTTGGGTAACCATTTGGTACCGATCATTACTCCCTCAATATTTTTGGTTTGGCCAATATCTTCCAATGGATTTCCATTCAACAGGACCAGATCAGAAACATTTCCAATTTTTACAACACCCGAATCCATCTTTTTAAGATATTCGGCCACATTCACTGTTCCCGTTTTCAAAGCTTCGTACGGTGTCAATCCGGCATCAGTCAGATATTTCATTTCATGATGGGTAGCAAAGCCAGGCACATTCAGGACCTGAGGGGCGTCACAGCCTAGTAACAATTGGACCCCGCCCTTCTGACACGCCAGAATCAGTTTCCTGCGAATATTTACAAATGCTTCTGCATGTTCTTTGCTAAACTTCGGATTGTTATTGTAAGTATTCTTCGCGTTCATCCAGTTCTTTACATCCTCCGGCTTCATGTATTTCAAATCAGGGTCATTGGCGTAGTCATTTGCTGGCGAAGGTGATAGCCACCGTTCCGCAATCGCTTGTGTGGGAACAACCCTGATATTTTTTTCTTTTAAGGCCTTGATGAGTTTCGGGATTTTGCTGGTGTCTGCGCTGTAAGCGGTCCAGCTGCTGAAAAGCCCCGTTTCCTGTTCCGCCAGCGTGTCAATACCTGGTGTAATGGCTTCAACGAAACCATCCAGGTGATCAATTGTCGAGTAACCAGCGTCAATAGCCGCCCAAACGCCAACCGCAAATGAAACGTGACCGACCATCGGAATACCCAGTTCAGCAGATGTCTTTGCAATGCCCGGAAAGGTCTCCTTCGTCAAACCTGGAAGTAATTTGAGATAATCATAACCTGCCGCCTTCTCTTCTTTTACCATTTCAATTCCTCTTGCAGCCGTTTTCACAGTCTGACCGCTAAAAGCAGGGCCGGTAGTGTAGAAATTCGGGCCTAAGATTTCGCCGCTGCGCACTTTTTCACGCAGTTCAAGGTGTTTGGCGTTACCCAGCATGCCGCGGATTGTGGTAATGCCGTTGACCAGATAAAGCATCAAAACTTCCTTCATTGGTGCAAGATCATCCACCGCAGGCACGTGCGCATGCATCTCCGACCAGCCGGGCGTAAGATACTTGCCCTTTGCATCCACAATTAACGCGCCTTTATCAACCCTCACCTTCGAATCGTCTCCCAGGGCGGTGATCTTCCCATTCTTTATTACCACAGTCTGGTCCCGCAAAACCGTCTCCCGATCCATCGGAATCACATTCACAGATTTAAAAACAATTTCTCGATCGGCATTGCTGACAGGCGACTGGGCGGAAGCAGTCGTTAAAGCAATCGCGCAGAGGAAGAGGCTCAGGTAGTGGTTCATAGGAAGATGTTAGCTGTTAGCTGTTAGCTGTTTTTAAAAAGTAGAAAACGTTCATATCTAACACATATGTCAAATCGTAAGTTAAAGAGCTAAAAGCTAAGCGCTAAAAGCTAAAAGCCAATAGCCTAAAAAGCTCAACCCAACGCCGCCACATTCTGGGCATTCTTCTGCGCTTTTAATGCCAGCTCCGTTGCCAGGAAACAATGCTCCTGCGACATTGCGGTTTCGGTGCGATTAAGTACATCGTCGACAAGCTGGCGGCCGTAGGGTAGTTCTACTTTGCTGCAATCGATGTAAGCTGTTTCTTTGTTATTCACGACAAAAAGGTGGTTTCCACCTTCCCGACCGCCGATATCGACATTTTTGCGGATTTCGATAAATCCTTCTGTGCCAAGGACGGTTAAACGTCCGTCACCCCAGGTACTCAGTCCGTCGGGCGTAAACCAGTCCACCCGGATGTAACCTGCGCCACCGTTTCCTCTCAACATCGTATCTCCGAAGTCCTCGAAATTAGGATATTGCGGATGATTCACATTACCAACCTGCGAAGCAACGATCTCGGCTTTTGTCGATCCCGTGAAGAAGAGGAACTGATCAAACTGATGCGAAGCGATGTCGCAGATAATGCCGCCAAAGCGTTTTTTATCAAAAAACCATTCGGGGCGGGTGTCGGTACTCATCCGGTGCGGGCCCAGACCAATGGTTTGAACCACCTTCCCAATCACACCTTCTTTTACCAATTCCCCCGCTTTGATAGTCGCCCGGTTTTCCAGCCGCTCGCTGTACATAATCGAATAAATGCGTTTCGTTTCCTTCTGCACTTTACGCACCTGAGCTAGTTGTTCCAAAGTTGTGATGCCCGGCTTATCCACCATATAATCCTTCCCACTTTTCATCACCCGGATCCCCAGGGGCGCACGCTCGTCCGGAATGCCAGAACTAAGTATCAATTGAATGCTCTTATCGTCAAGAATTTCCGCCTCACTTTGCGCTTGCTTAATCTTTGGATAGCGTTTCTGAAATGCGCTGGCCAGGTCTGGTTCTTTGGCATAAAAAGAGATGAGCTCTCCGCCGCCTCTGACGACCGCCGAAACCTGCCCATGAATGTGTGCATGATTTATGCCGATCACCGAAAATTTAATCCTAGGCGGCATTATTGCCGACTGTGAATTTTCCATTTGGTCCGTTTTTGCTGCTCCCATCACTTCCTGGGCCAACGAGGGGATCATCATTAAGGTGGCGGCAGTGTTGACAGAATTTTTAATAAACTGGCGGCGATTATCTTGTGATTCTTTCATTGCTAGGATTGAATATTGTGATTACTTTATGAAAAGCACCTTTTTTACATATTTAATATGTTGTAATCAAGGACATTGTTATCCGCTTCTCTCCCTTACAAACAGAAAAATCATTGTTTACTACTTGTTACCAATCGCAATGCCGAATGTGATCCGGGAATCGTTGCGTTTGCGGGTGGCTTCCACTACGCTTTCATAAGAATTTTCAAAACTCGTACGCAATGTAACCCACTTATTTAGCGGCAATTCGAGCGATATGATGGTATTCCAGCGCACATTAGAAAGATCGTTCAGGGCTGGCTGGATGAAAGTGAGGTGATTCAAACGGATCTTATCCTGCATAAAGGCGTGTTTTCCTTTGATCCGGAAAGAATTACGGATGGTACTTACGTTTGCTATCTCCTGAAAGTTGGTCGATTCGTACAGGATCGCATTGGTAAGACTTAGAATATTGTTTTTGCTCCGCATAACCCGATATCCTATTCCGGCTCCCGCCATTTGCCTGGAATCAATTTTTCGGAGATTACTCGTTTCCAATGCTGCAAGCCCGAAAACATAAGTTCTTCTTTTTTTAAAGATGTCTACAAAAAGATCTGCATAACCATCCCTTTCCGCCAGGACGCCATTTTGTTTACCATACGTGAATCGCGGGTTGGTTGCAATATTGATCAACGGCCCGCTAAACGTCAGTTCAGCACGAAGCACCATTAATGTGCGGTTCACATTACCTTTTGTAAAATTGCCATCTCCAATAAACCGGTATCTCACGGTATCGATCAGCGCTTTTGATTTTGAAGCCGAATCAATTTTCGCGGCAGCAAGGGAATCGGCCGGGAGGGTCTTAGTTTTGTCAGCGGTAGTTTGCTGGGCAAAGACCGGTTTGATTGAGATGAATAAAAAGAAAGCGGCAAGCTTTATTAAAAGGGGGCATGTCCGATTTTTCATCTTTCCAGCGCTTTCACCTTGCCTAGTCTGCGCATATGCCGTTCCTCGCCGGTAAATTCTGCATTTAAAAAAGCTTCAACTAGTTCCTGCGCGGCCATATTTCCGGTTACCCTGCCGCCAAGACATAGCAGATTAAGGTCATCATCTTCCACACCCTGATGCGCCGAAAAATGATCATTGATCAGCGCAGCCCTCACACCCATAACTTTATTCGCCGCAACCGAAGCGCCTACCCCACTGCCACATACGGCGATCCCGCGGTCTACCTCTTTTGCAGCAACGGCCTTGGCCAGCGGAATGACAAAGTCAGGATAATCGTCCTTGCTATCAAGCAGATATGCACCAAAGTCGCTGACATGATGCCCTTTTTTCATCAATATTTGTTTTAAAAATTCCTTTAACTCGTAACCTCCATGGTCTGCTGCTAATCCGATCTCCATTTGAAAAATTGTTAAGTACGATTGAAATGGTGAAATACTATATCGACCCCACGGCGGTAATTTCGCTATTTTTAGCAAAACATTGTTATTCCTTTGGTTGTTCACCTCGCTTTCGGGCGCAGTTAATTAATTTGCCGTATGAGAAAGAATGAGCCTGCCGCGACCGCAAATCCAAGTTTGCACAACTTCACTTTTCCGGATTTTAACATCTCAGCTTTATCTACGGCGCACATTCTGCAAAACAGCGCCGAACTTCCGTCAACAGACCGCAGGGGTTTTTTTGACATTCAACCGTATGAAATAGACGTGAATTACAGCGCATTTAAAATTCCCGGAAGCGCAACGGAAAGTTTCAAAGTAGTCATCAAACAGAATGAAAGTGACGTCAATTTGTATTGCTCGTGCAGTACGCCCAAGCGGAAACTTTGCGAACATCAGATCCAGGTTTTGTATAACCTGATGAAACACAAGGACCTGCGCGCATTTTTTGATCAGAAACTCAGGTTTGAAAAAATAAGACAGGTAGCCGTGGATTACGGACTTGAAAATGATCCCGATCCCGATCATTACTTCAAATTGGAATTGGTTAATAAGGAATTGTTGATCAAGCCGAAGTTAAAAGAAATGATACCGGTTAATGCTGCCTGGACAACCCAATTGGCCGATCAGCTTGTGTCAAAGCCAGTATTGCAGCTTCCGGGCGCAGGTAATGTTCCGGAAAATCTTAAAACCATCGCGGTATTCGGGCTGAATAAATATTACGAACATTTCTACATTGAGCTTTATGAAGCATCCGTCACGACAAACGGAAAGCTAAAAAATCCATTGGCGCCGTCCAATCCGCTGGAACAAGTTTGGGCAACTGAGGATACCACGGTCATTAAATTTCACACGGCCGTTTCTGCATTTCAAAACAATTTCAGGAAAAGGAAGCCGGAGACAGACATTGCGGGGCTGAAATCCATTTTAAAAAATCCGCTTAATCTGGAATTTTATTATCACGATAATGCCGCTTCCGAGAATTTCAGCGCGGCTTCGCTGATTCCCGTTCGCCTGGCACATTCGGCCACGGACATGCAGCTTAGCATTGACCAGAAGGATAAATTCTACCATATATCCGGCCATTTAATCCTCGATGGCATTTATCTGGATTTGGAAAAAGTGCAGCTGCGCTATGACTATTTTGTTTTGTACCAAAATTCACTCTATCTGATTGATAGCGAAGATGTTCTGAATACAATTCAGTTTTTCAGGCAGCATAACCAGAAGATCATCATTCATGAGACCAAATTTGAAGATTTCCGGCAGAGTGTCCTTTCTAGAATTGAGGATAAAATCGGTATCATTTATTCCTATCTGAAACCAGCCACTGAGGAGCAAAAAGAAGAGCAGGGATTTAATAATGAGGTCCAAAAAATCATTTACCTGGAAGAGTTTGGCAATTATGTGCTGATCACGCCGGTGATCAAATATGGGAATGTTGAGGTAGCACTATTTTCCAGAAAGGAAATATATTCGGTTGATAATCATGGATTTCCCTTTACGGTAGAGCGGGATCAGGACCTTGAAAACCGCTTTGCCAGCACGGTATTACGCCAGCATCCGGATTTTGAGAATCAATTGGGTAAAAATTTCTTTTACCTGCACAGGGCCCAGTTTCTGAATGAGGATTGGTTTCCCAATGCATTTGAGGAATGGCGAGACCAGGGAGTTGCCATTCTTGGATTTAACAATCTTGCAAAAAATCGCCTGAACGTACATAAGGCCACGGTATCTGTAAGTGTAATTAGTGGCATTAACTGGTTCAACACCACGGCCAATGTAAAGTTCGGCAAACAGAAAGTGACGCTGAAACATTTGCATAAGGCAGTGAAAAATCGCAACAAGTACGTCGAGCTCGGGGATGGTACATTGGGGATTTTGCCCGAACAATGGATTGAAAAGTTCGCTAAGTTTTTCGAGGTTGGTGAGATCGTCGAGGAAACGATTCGTACACCTAAAATAAGCTTTGCTTCGGTAAGTGAATTGTACGAGGAAGAGCTGCTGGCAGCCGATGTGAGGGAGCAGATCGAATTTTATAAATCGCGTTTTGAATCCTTCGATACAATCCCATCTATTGCCGAACCTCCTGCATTGAACGCGACGCTGCGGGATTATCAGAAACAGGGATTGAATTGGCTCAATTTCCTGGACGAATTTGAGTTCGGAGGTTGTCTCGCTGACGATATGGGGCTTGGAAAAACCATTCAGGTCATTGCATTTTTACTTACCCAAAGAGAAAAACCGGTTAGAAATACAAACCTGATTATTGTTCCAACTTCCCTGATTTTCAATTGGCAGGCGGAGGTTGAGAAATTTGCGCCGGACATGAAAATCCTGACCATTTATGGCTCAGACCGGATCAAGGAAACCGTTAGTTTTGACCAGTATGAGATCATTCTGACCTCCTATGGTACATTGCTTCTGGATGTTCAGTTTTTGAAAAAATACAACTTCAATTACATTATCCTCGACGAATCCCAGGCGATCAAAAATCCTGAATCTCAACGTTATAAAGCGGCAAAACTTCTTCAATCCAGAAATAAGCTGGTATTGACAGGAACGCCGGTCGAAAACAATACTTTCGATTTATATGGCCAGCTTTCGTTTGCCTGTCCGGGGTTATTAGGGAGTAAATTTCAATTCAAACACCATTTCTCGACACCGATTGACCGGTTCAAGGAGAACGACAAGGCCAGGGAATTGCAAAAAAGAATTAATCCATTCATTCTCCGCCGGACAAAAAAACAGGTAGCGACCGAGCTTCCCGACAAAACGGAAATGGTCATTTATTGCGAAATGGGCGATGAACAGCGGAAGGTTTACAATGCATACGAATTGGAATTTTACACTTTCCTCAATACCAAAAATGAAGTTGACATTCAAAGGCAAACCCTGCACGTTTTGCAGGGATTGACCAAACTTCGCCAAATCTGCAATTCCCCGGCGCTATTGAACGACGACGCATATTACGGGAATGCTTCGTCCAAAATCGACACATTGATGGAGCAGATCGAGACCAAATCGCCGCAGCATAAGATTCTGGTGTTCTCGCAATTTGTTACCATGCTGGACCTGATCCGGCCGGAATTGGAAAAACGCGGTATTGGCTTTGAATATCTGACCGGGCAAACGAAGGACAGGGCTTCCAAAGTGGAAAATTTCCAGACAAATCCGGACGTGAGAGTATTTCTGATCAGCCTCAAAGCAGGTGGTACAGGACTTAACCTCACCGAGGCTGATTATGTTTATCTGATCGATCCGTGGTGGAACCCGGCGGTTGAAAACCAGGCCATTGATCGTAGTTACCGCATTGGACAAAAGAAAAATGTGATCGCTGTCCGGCTTATTTGTCCGGGCACCATTGAGGAAAAGATCATGGAATTGCAGGAATCCAAAAAGGACCTTGCCAATGATCTTGTGAAAACGGATACCTCGGTTTTGAAAAGTCTCACCAAAAAAGACTTGCTGGCGCTGGTTTTTAATCCAAATTCTTACTGATCTCCGTCAGCAGGTATTTTTTCGGATCGCTGAAATATTCCCAGAAGAAGATACCGGCTAAGTTGTTCTTTTTGACATATTTACATTTCTCCTTAACCGTGTCCTCGTCTTCGTAAGTAATCAGGACTTTGGTGGAATCGTTGAATAGATAAGGTGCGTGGGCCTTTTTATCGTAGTATTTCTTATACCCGTTTTGGTCGATCATTGTGTCTTTCAGCTTGGTATACCCCCCACCCTGCACTGCTTTTACGCGCTTCTCACCTAATCCGTTATTGGTACTGGACGCTGCTTCCCAACCTTTTCCGTAAAATGCTGCACCGAGACCGATTTTGTTTGCTGGTACGCCTGCGGCAATAAAATTTTTAACGGACCGATCTGCGGAAGAGCCTTCTTCCGAATCGCCGTAATCGTATAAATTGGTGTGATGCCCGACTGTACCATTTCTGCCGCCGTAATCGTAAGTCATGATCAGAACGTAGTCGAGGTATTGCTGCGCGAGGCCCATTTCGGTATTTTCGATGAATGATTTGGAACCTCCCACCGCGGTTGTCAGCAGATATTTTCCTCCTTTTTCCTTTTCCAGCACATTGAGTTCGTCCCGGATCACTTTGAACATTAATGTAAAGTTCTGCTTGTCTTCCGGACGGAAAATGTTTCCTTCTTCACCCCGCATTCCCGGATATTCCCAGTCGATGTCCACGCCATCCAGGTTGTATTGCCGGATAATGTCAACGCTGGATTTGGCGAATTTCAATCTGGACGATTCGGTCAATACGGCATCCGAAAAATTCTCGCTCCATGCCCAGCCGCCAATGGATATCACAATTTTCAGATCAGGGTTGATAAGCTTTAATGCATTGAGCTTTCTGAAATTGGTCGAATCCGTCGCCAGATTGGTCAGCACCGCCATGCTATCCTTCACATCCACAAATGCGTAATTGATATGTGTGAGTTTTGCGACATCAATATCCTCTGTCATTACCAAACCCCGAAAACCTCCTACATAGGCGTTGACGATATATTTTTTCTTTTTTTGCGAGAAAACAAAGTCCGGATTGAGAAGAAGAAGGGCAACGGTAAAGAGCAGAAGTTGGGATAAATGTTTCATGGTTCAGGATTTAGGTCTTGGTTAATAAAGCAAGATCCTGCGTGTTATTACTTCCCGGTCGGTTTGGATTAAAACAATGTAAATACCCGACGGCAATGTGTTGAGATCTGTCCGGCTGGAAGTGTTTATTGCTATTGACTTATGGAGAATACCTCGTACATCATAAATAGAAAGATGCGCATTCGGCGAATTTTTCAATTCGGTTACTAATTTCTTTTCAAGAGCAAAAATAAGGTTACCATCCCGGCCCGGTTCCACGGCAGTGATGATAGATGAAGCTCTGACAATTGAAATGAGGCTATATGGCGAAGTTCCGCCTGCATTTGAGGCCTTAATGCGGTAATAGTAATCAGCGGTTTCTAATTTTCCCTTGTCCTCGAATTGAAGAATAGCAGCGGCTTGCTTGCCGATCTGCACAAAAGTTTCGTCCGAATTTTTAGCACGTTCAATGATGACCTCGGTAGCATTGCCAGTCAATGGCGCCCAGCGCAACTGAATGAGCTCGGGCTCAATTGGAACAGCCGTGAGATCGAGCGGCATATTGGGTACGGGAATATTTAAAGTTTTAGCCGATGCTACATTGCTATATGCGGAAACGCCAACAGCATTGACGGCCCTGATGCGATAGAAATATTGGGTTGCTGGCGAAAGGCCGGTGTTTTGGTACGTCACTACACTCGCGGCAATGTCTGCGATTTTTGTAAATGCGGTACCGTTTATCGACCGCTCCAATTGAAAGCCCGTTTCATTAGCTGATTTATCTAACCACGTAAGATTAATTTGGCTGACAGAAATGGCAGAGGCTGTAAGTTGCTCGGGTGCAGCTGGCACGACTTGACGAGTAGTCGCATTCACGACATTGGAATAAGCCGATTTCCCGGCTGCATTTTTAGCCAGGACGCGATACAAATAGCGGGTTGCGGGAATCAGACCTGTGTTTTGGTAAGATATTGTATTTAATGCCAGGTCCGTCAATTTGGTAAAAGTGACCCCATCCAATGACCTTTCCAGCTCAAAGCCAGTTTCATCAACCGCATTATCCACCCAGGTAAGGTTGATCTGCGTTCCGGAAATCACTGCCGCAACGAGATTCGTCGGGGCTTTTGGAATGGTAATAACAGGGGCTTTGGTGACCGCGGGCGCAATGTTGGAATAGGCAGAAAAACCTGAGGCATTTTTCGAGCGGATGCGATACCAGTATGGAGTCGAGGCCGTCAGTCCAATATTCGCATAAGTGGCTGTATTGACAGGCAGATCAATGACTTTCACAAAAGTCTTATTATCAATGGACCTTTCCAGTTCAAAGCCGGTTTCATCCAGCGAGGCATCCTGCCAGGTCAATGTGATCTGTACTTGTGAAACGGCGACCGCAGTGAGATTGACAGGTGGTTTTGGTATTACTAAATTTGCTGCGGCGGAGGCATGTGACAGAATATTTCCGGCAATTAAGAATGCAAGTGATAGCGTAAAATACAGTAATCGTTTCGTAATCATTTTAAATAAAAGCAAGGTGTGCTAATCATGCGCTTTGTTCTTTACAACCAGTCTTTTTTTCTAAACCAAGCATAAATGCCAGCGGTGATCAAGCCCATCAAGATCATTACACCTGGATAGCCAAGCTTCATCCGCAATTCAGGCATATAGTCGAAATTCATCCCATAAACCCCGACTATGAATGTTAACGGCATGAAAAATACAGAGAACAGTGTTAAGACGCGGACAATTTCATTGGTTCGTTGCGAGGAAATTGAGAAATAAATCATAACCAGCTGATTCATATTCTCAAAAAGCGTATCGTAAATATTGTGAAGTTTTACATACAAATCCCTCGTATCCCGGGTGTGGGTATTGGTATGTTCGGGACTGTCGATCTTATCGATGATCTCATGTGACAACATAATGATCCTGCGCGTCACCTCCGTTTGCCGTCTCAGATAATAAAGACCTTTGAGCAAAGCCGGTTTACGATTTTTCAAGAACATATTCTGCTCATAGTATTCAATATCCTCGGTGAGCTTTGCCGAGGGACCTTCGTAAGTAGACAGACAATTTTTGACAATCTCATTCACCACATCAAGGGTATTCTTACAATCATGCTTTTCAATCTGATTGTCCCTGATCTTTGCCGGTGCCTTCCATTCTTTTTTATGCAGGGTAATGATCCTTTCATCGCTCAGGAAAATAACGACTTTATCGGTAAGCTCCTGTATGGTGTCGGCTTCTTCGGCTAACTTTTCGCAATGTATCCTGAAAATGATCAGCACATAATTGCCGACATTTTCATATTTGGGAAGGTGGTCAGATTGCAACCAGTCTTTGATGGAAGATGGATGGAGAGAATACTTTTCGGCAATGCTTTTTAACTCTTCCTCGTCCGGATCCAGAATATCAAGCCACTCGTAAGCGTACTTGGATTTGTCGGTAATGGTTTGGATCATAGCTTAATTTAAAGGGTAACTAACGCTGTTAAATTTAAATATAACAGAAATTGGCCCTATTTGTCAGGTTTCGCATCGAGAATAAATCGCAATGACTGATCTCTCGTAACAAATGCGGCCATCCAATTGTAAAAGGTTTTGACCTGATTGCGGTAACGGATCAACGAAAACAGATGGACGACCAGCCAAAGGAAGTAGGCTATAAAACCCTTAAAATGAAAGCCTGGCAAATCGGCAACGGCCTTATTGATACCGATGATCGCCATGGTACCCTTGTCCTTGTAATGGAAAGCTTCCAATGTTTTATTCTCGATAAGCTTCTCAAAGTTTTGAGCCAGATTTTTACCCTGCTGAATCGCTACCTGGGCGACCTGTGGATGGCCTTCCGGGAATTTTTCGTCGGCTTTCATCAGGCAGATATCCCCCAGCGCGAAAATATCGTCATAGCCAGTCACTCTGTTGTAAGCGTCAACCAATACCCGTTTACCTTTGCCGAGCACCTCTTTTGGAATACCTGGCAAATCGGTAGCGGTCACACCGGAAGTCCAGATCAATGTCCCGGTTTCGATGGTTTTCCCATTTTTAAAGCTCACGATCCCGTTGTCGTAGTCACTCACTTCATGATCCAGCAATACATTAATTCCAAGCCCCTCTAATTCTTGCAGCGTTTCTTCTTGTGCTTTTTTGCTCATGGGGTTTAGGACCACCGGCAGGGCGTCTACCAGATAGATCTGCACTTCCTCGCGTTTAAGCTCGGGATAATCTTTTTTGAAAATATTCTTGTGCATCTCTGCCAGCATTCCCGAAATTTCTACACCGGTTGGACCTGCGCCAGCCACGACAATGGATAGAATCTTTCTTCTGTCACTTGAATTCAGCATTTTAGTAGCCTTTTCTTTATTCCAGAGTATGTGGTTCCGCAATGCCAGCGCATCCTGCAGGGTTTTCATGGGAACCGAATTTTTCTTCACATTCTCCATTCCGAAATAATTGCTTTCAGTACCTGTGGCAAAAACCAGGTAATCATAATAGAATGCTCCGCTATCTGTTCTGATCTTCTTTTCCTGAGGGAAAACTTCTTCAAATGCACCCAGGCTGAACCTGAGATTACTTTTATTCTGAAAAAATTTTCTGAACGGGTAACTAATATTTGAAGCCTCCAAAAAGCCGGTTGCTACCTGATATAATAAAGGCGAAAAGAAGTTGTAATTGTTTTTATCGACCAATGTAATCTCAAACCGCTTATCTCTGGACAGCTTTTGTGCCAGATTTATCCCTGCAAAGCCGCCACCAACAATTACCACTTTTTTGGAATCCATATTTCAATGATTTTTAACTGAGAACAACTTTTCACGCGCTATTATAATTATGCCCGACGCCATACCAAGATTTTGCTGCTCGCGCGATACCGGCGGCAAACTCATCCCAATGGTGGGCAGGTCGTGAACGGTTAACCTTCGATTTCGGGGCGTTGGAGGGCATTTGCTACACAGCTGAGCAAAGTAACTTGCCGGTAAGGCTTGGTAATATAGGCCGCTGGTGAAGTATCCTCAGCGCGACGGGTAGTTTCCGGGTCGACATAGGCGGTGAGGTAGATTATGGGCATATTTGGTTTTATTTCCTGAACTTTCCGGGCCGTTTGTATGCCGTCCAGGTCTCCCTTGATATGTATATCCATCACAATCAGGTCAATATCCCCTGTCCTGACGAATTCAAGAACATCTAAACCGTTATCGGAAACGCCAGCCACAGAATAACCTGCCTGTTCCAGTGTTTCTTCAAGCCCCATTGCCTGAATGCCCTCATCTTCTACAATGAGTATAACTGCTTTCTTTTCTTTCATAAAATACGCTGCCGTGGATGTGCATACGTTCAGGTTGCTGCATTGTGCTTCGGCAATGGAATCTGCATTAAGAGCCTGGTTCCATTGTCTACCGTAACCCTACAATTCGCATCCAGTTGACGGGCCAGCACTTTTACCAGTTTTATTCCAAATGAATTCCCGGGCTTTTCCCACTTTTGCAGGTCAATTCCAGGCCCGTTGTCTACAATTTCGAGGTATAATTTGTCCTTCTCTACCAATATTACTGATAATTTCGGATCTTCCACATTTTTGTAGGCATGTTTAAAGGAATTGGTAATCCATTCATTTACAATCAGCCCGATTGGCATTGCGATGTCAATGTCCAGCATTTTCACTTCAATGTTTATGTGGGGTATGAGCTTATCCTCATAAATGCCAAAACTTTGCATGATACTCTCCACCAGGTTCGTCACATATTCGTTCATGTCGACCATGTTGACGTTATCATGACTGTACAGACTTTTATGGACCAATGACATCGCTTCAATGCGCTGCTGGCCTGTCTTCATACTTTGTTTTGCATCTTCATCCACGAGCCGGCTTGATTGTAAACTAAGCAGATTGGAGACTGTCTGAAGATTGTTTTTTACGCGGTGGTGCAATTCCTTCATCAACACTTTCAGCTTTTCCGATTGCTCATTGATCTTCTGATTGTTGACTTCCAGGATCCGGTTGCTATGGGTAATGATGCGGTATTGAAAAAGCATGAACACGGACAAAATAACAAAGACGCCAACACCCACAAGTGCCCAGATGATTTCACGCGATTTGACCTCATTCACAGCGGCTAATGCGCTGATCTGCTGATCCTTCTTTTCAGCTTCATACTGAATTTCCAATTCGCCGATCTGGCGGACATTTTCTAAAACCCTCAATGAATCCCTGATCTGGATAAAGCGGGTATAAGCTTCCAGTGCATGTTTGTAATCCCCAGTAGGTTCCAATGCCTGGTACAGGTAGCGGCTAATTTCCATCTCCCGGAAAGGATTTTTCAATTCGTGGCAAATTCTAAGCGCCTCTTGCAGATATCGGGTGCCGTTTTCAATATCATTATTTTTAAAATAGACCTGTGAAAGCCAGGTATAACTGTAAGTAAGGGACAATCGTTGGCGGTACTTGTTAGCCAGGATGATCGCTTTTTTTACATAAAACAGCGCTTTCTCAGGCTCGTCTCTTTTCACATAAACCTGTGCAATGTTGTTGTAGTAACCTGTCAGCTGCCGTTCGAAACGGGGGGATGATTCGGCGATTTTCAATCCTTCCAAATGCATGTCCAGCGATCGGTGGATCATTGCGGTGTCTTTTTTCTGGGACCCTAACCCTTGTGTGAACATGGCTTTGAGGCGGATAAGACCAATTATCGCCATGGTGTCTTGGTTCATTTGCGCTGCTCTCATTCCCTTATCTGCTGATGCGAATGCCATATCATAATTGGCCTTTTCTTTATGAAGATTGCCAATGATGGTATAAATGTCAGGGATCTCGGAGACCGTTTTCCATTTTTCGGCGTCAGAAAGCGCCTTGATTGCCAGCTTCATCGCCTCTTTGTGGCTTCCCAATCGCCATTTGGCTTGTGCCAGATAGCGCTCGCCGCGTACAATTGCCTGCTTATTATTTGCCCTGAGGCCTTCTCTTTTAATTTGCTCGGCGACAATGAGAAGCGAATCTGGCCAGGACGCTATATATTCTTCTGCTTTGCTATATAAAACAGAAAGCCTTGCCGGTGCATATTTCCCCTGGGAAACAGCCTGGGCTTCTTCCGGCTTGCAGCTGATAAGAGTGTACAGGTATACAAAAGATAGAGCAAGAAGAATGGAATTCAGGGAATTTTGCATTATGGTCAATCCACATTAAACAGCCACTGTTGGATCGCTTTTTCAAGCGTATTCTCCAAAACCGGCTTGGTCAGGTAATCGTCCATTCCTGCTTCGAGACACTTTTCCCTTTCACCGACAACCGTTCCGGCCGTGAGCGCAATAATCGGTACATGTCCCTCAATTTCCAAAGCTCTGATCCCTTTTGTGGCTTCATATCCGTTCATTTCCGGCATTTGGATATCCATCAGAACAATATCCGGTTTTGTTCTCTGAAATTCTTCAATAGCCTGCTTTCCAGTGTAGGCTTCGATCATACTAACATTTGGCAATATCCTTCCCAACATTGATTTGGCCAGAAGCATGTTGATTTTGTGGTCTTCCGCAATCAATACAGTAATCAGCCGCGAACCGTAGCGCGTACTTTTTCCAATAAACTCTCCTGCAGGTATTTTGGGCCTATGATTTTTATGACCCAGATTAGATAAGGTAAAAAACAGTTGCTGAATCTTGACTGGTTTGATGAGAAAATGCTGGATATCCAGCTCATCGCGCACAGCATTGAGCATATCTTCTTCAAAAGAGTCATTCAATAAAATGATCGACGGCATTTTGAAATTACGATCATCGAGCATTCTAATCCTTCTGATCGTCTCAATCCCGTCCCATCCCGGCATTTGGCAATCCATCAGCACCACGTCATATTTTGCTTCGGACGACAGCAGCCTCAACGCTTCCTCTCCGCTGGTAACAAAATCGGATGCAATATCCTTGTTATGGAGCATATCTTCCAGAATGTGACCATTGTTTTCACTATCGTCAACGATCAGGATTTTTTGGATATTGAAAGCATTTTCCCACTCAAACTGATCCTTCCCTTCCACCAGCCTGAAACTGACATCGAAGAAGAAAGTGCTGCCCTCGTCAGGCGAACTGATCAACTGCAGCTCACTATTCATCAACCCCAGCAAGCTATTTGAAATTGTAAGGCCAAGCCCTGTTCCCCCAAATCTTTTGGTGGTTGACGAATCCCCTTGCGCGAAAGCTTCAAAAATCCTGCGTTGATTCTGGGCATCAATACCAATACCTGTGTCGCGCACGGAAAATCTGAAACTGTAATCGTTTTCGCTTATTTTCATGAAAAGCTCTATTTTGAGCTCAATTTCTCCGGTTTTAGTAAATTTTACCGCATTGCTCAGGAGGTTGACCAATATTTGGCGAAGCCTGACGGAATCTGCCCAGACGAAATGCGGAATGTCGGCGGGAATATTCAATAGCATTTCCAAATGCTTCTGCTGGGCTTGATAGGTAACCATATCAGCTACCTGACCACATACTTCCAGGAGATCTGTTTTTTCATATGTAAGTTCCAGCTTGCCCGCTTCAATCTTTGAAAAGTCAAGAATGTCGTTAATGATGTCGAGCAGCGAGTTGGCCGACTGGAACACCATCGACATATATTGTTGCTGCGTTTCGTCCAGGTTCGTTTTCATCAGAAGGTCTGTAAATCCGACAACACCATTCAAAGGTGTGCGAATTTCGTGGCTCATATTTGCCAGAAACTCTGATTTCAGCTTGTTCGCTGCTTCGGCATGTTCCCGTGCTTCGAGCAACTCTGCTTCTGCTTTTTTACGAATGGTAATGTCCCTTACCACCGCCTGGATAATCTGCTCGTCCCTAATATTGATTAGCGTCAGTAGCACTTCGCCAAAAAATGGACCCTCATTTGCACCAAAACGTTTGAAAATCCATTCGAGACTGTGACTGCCATTTTTGTAAAGAAGCCTGATATTATTTCTGTAAGACTCGATCATTTCATCGAAATCAGACTCCTCATGTCCTGATAAATCTACCATAGGCATTGAAAGCAATGTTTCCACGCTATCCAATCCGTACATATTCAAAGCAGCCTGGTTGCAGTCCAGGAATTTGTCCTTATTGAACAGGATCACAGCGTCACTTGTAGAATCATAGAGCCCTCTGAATTTGGCTTCTGAGGCAAGAATCTCTTCCTCCGCTCTTTTCCGGGCTGTGATATCCCTTCCTACCGCTATGAAATGGGTGCAGATACCGATATCGCTGAATACAGGCGTGATCTTAATGTCTACCCAATATTTTTCTCCCAACCTGGTATAACATTGGATCTCCTCCTGCACGATCTGCTCCTGGACGCACCCTCGGTATATCCGGTCCACGGTTTCCTCGTCAGTTTCAGGTCCTTTCAGCAAATTTGCCGGATTGAGCCCTGTTATATCTTTTCGCTTATAGCCCGTTTGCTGTTCATAAGCCTTGTTGACCCAGGTGATATTTCCCTTGTTATCGGTAATAATGATGTAGTCTGTGGTATTGGACGCGACTATCGCAAGTTCTTTCAGGCGCTCCCTGGAATTGCGGAGTTCAGTGATATTATGGCTCGTTAAAATGATTTCCTTGCTGCCTGGATCCACATTTGCATTGGTATTGCTCCACGACCAATCGCCATTTTTGTGTCTGATGCGGTGCTCAATTCCTCCCGGGACAGGCTCTCCGGTTTCAGCTGTGATTTTTAGTGCCTCGTAACAGATCTGGAAGTCGTCCGGATGAATGAATTGGGTAAAAGACCGCCCTACCGTTTCCTTGACGGTATAACCGTACATTGTGGTCCAGCTTGGAGAAACGTATTTGAAAGTCCCTTCACGTGAAATGGTGAACAGGACATCCTGCATATTCGAAACCAATACGGAAAGATCTTCCTCTATTTTCACGTGCTCGGTAATATCGTAGCCAATGCAAAAAAGCTCGGATACCAATCCATCATTGGCAATACCTGTAAATTCCCATAAGGTTGTCTTAATCCCGTCATTCAAGGATTGCTTCCTGAGAATTACTCTGTTGGGGGTACCAGGATTGGTAAAACAAAGGTTTCCTGTATTAACACATTTTTCTACGTCTTCTGGAACAACACCGATCAGGGACGACTTACCAACAATATCCCCCCTGGTCAATCCATAAAACTCACAATAATAGTCATTGACGTAAATGTAATTTCCTTCAGAATTGATCCCCACCACATAAAGCGACTTACTGCTTAAAAAAGTCGAATAGAGTTTGGTATTTGTTAATGCAGCGGGAATTTGGGCGACCTGACAATCTCTTCGGAAACCGGAAATAATCAGCAGTTTCTTACTTTCGTGATCAAATACAGCAATGGAATGTATGATCAGGCGGATGGTAGAATTGACGTCATCACCAATCCTCACCTGGCCTCTGGACTCGATGGTTTCGAGCTGAAAATGGGCACCGGCCTGTAGTCGATAAATTTCGAATTGTTCGTTTTGAATTAACAAATCTAAACCTGATTCATCTTGGCCGTCTGTTCCTTTCAATGTGCTTAACAGCTTGCTGTCGGCCCAATAATGCTGCGGACTGGCATGCTCCCAAAAAAGTAATCCATCTGTTGCCGAATCCAGGATAAAATCAAAAACGCTTTCATCCTTCCTGAGTAATTTATATAGTGTCTTTTTAAGATTAGTCATGATTTAAGGTATCCTTGTCGTGAGACGTCGGAAGAAGGGTTTTATAACCTCACAATATAGGTCTTTTTGACTATTTATAAAGCTGTTTGTAAACGTTTAACTACAATAGTTACCCGGAAAATCTTGAACAAATACTACTTGCGAGACGTTGACGACTCGACAGTTTATATGGTGTTTTTGAATATTTAATCATGATTTCAAAATTAAATGGATGGATTATTTAACTTACTTTTTATCCATCATAGCATGCTTATGAAAAGCCTTGTATTCTGTTTGACCGTTAACATCCTATTCCTGGGGATAACACAATCGTTTTCCCAAACGCCGACGCGTGTGATCTTGAAACATGCAACATTGATTGATGGAACAGGAGGTCCTTCGAAGCAAAATATGGATATCCTGATCGAAAATGGGTTGATCAGCGCTATTGACAAGGAGATCAAAGCCAATGGCGTAAGAGAAGTTGACATGAAAGGAAAAACGGTTATGCCTTCGCTGATTTGCGCACACGCACATGTGGGCACTCTGAAAGGAAACGCGGCCTCAGCCGAGTACTATACCCGGGAGAACATTTTGCGTCAGCTGAAAAAATACCAGGATTATGGCGTCGGCTCTGTGCTAGCCATGGGTACCGACCGCCCTCTTATTTTTAATGGCTTCCGGGATTCAACTGTCGCCGGGCTGTTGCCGGGTGCGCGACTATTCTCGGCCGGGTATGGATTCAATGTGCCCGACCCAAAACCGGGTTCGTGGATGAACTTGTTACTGAGACCTGCGACGCCCGAGGATGTGCCGGTCCTGATGGAACAACTTGCTGCCGTAAAACCCGATGTCGTGAAAATGTGGGTGGACGATCACGGCGGCGCGCAGAAGATGAAGCCTGAGATATACAACGCCATTATCCGGGAGGCACATCGGCGAAATATCCGTGTGGCAGCGCATTTGTTTTATATGGAAGATGCGCGTACGCTTGTCGAAGCCGGACTCGACATCATTGCGCACAGCATTCGCGACAAAGAAGTGGATGCCGATTTGCTTAGCAAAATGAAGCAAAAAGATGTTATTTATATTCCTACACTTTCCCTGGACGAATATCAGTTTGTGTATGCAGGCAACGTGGATTGGATCAATGATGTGTTTTTCAAAGCATCTTTGGAACCGGGCGTATACGAAATGATCACGGAAAAAGGCTATGCGGAAAAAATCCGCAATTCGCCAGATTACGAACGTAACCTTGCTGCCCACAAAATAGGAATGTTGAATCTAAAAAAGATCTTTGACGCAGGTATTACTGTTGCACTCGGTACAGATTCTGGCGCTTTTCCAATCCGAACCCAAGGATTCACCGAACATCTGGAAATGGAATTAATGGTCCAGGCAGGTCTTACACCAATACAGGCCATATCAGTCAGTACGCAAAATGCTGCAAAAGCTTTGAAAGTTGACCGTGATTATGGTACATTGGAAAAAGGGAAAAAAGCCGATCTCATTATTTTGGGTTCAAACCCTGAAAAGGACATTAAGAATACAAGAAGCATTGAAGCAGTCTGGAAAGATGGCATTGAAGTAAGTAAAGGACCTTTGGCAAAATGATTTATGGGAAATTTAGTAAAAGATTGTCCTGATATCTCGCAGATCGCCTTTTGGGATGTGGATTTCAGCAAAATAGATTTTAGAAAAAATGACTTATTTGTGATGGAAAAAGTGGCCAATTATGGTAGCTGGACGGATTTCATTGAGACAGTCCGGTTTTACGGGACGGATCTTTTCAAACAAAAGATCATCGGGTCAGCTTATCTCAAAAAGGACGTACTGAATTTCCTATGTGTTGTTTTTGAACTGGATCAAAACGATTTTACATGTTACACACGCAGACAGTCACCAAACCTACCCTGGAAATACTAAGGGGATTGTTAAATCTTCCTGAAATGTCCGGCTTTGCTCTGGTTGGCGGCACTAATTTATCTTTGCGATTCGGACATCGCATCTCGATTGACCTTGATCTGTTTACCAGCGAATCATTTGATTTACAGGATTTAAGAGAGACAATTCGAGACAAATTCCCTAAGAGTCTTGAACTGTCTGCGCGAAAACAAACATTGCTTCTTAATATCGATGGCGTAAAAACGGATATGATGCGCCACAGCTACGCTGTTCTAAAGCCAGTTGAAACAATAGAGGGTATAAGGTTAATGTCCCTACCGGACGTTGCTGCTATGAAACTTGGCGCTGTTGCGGGAAGAGGTGCAAAAAAAGACTTTTGGGATATCCATAAATTACTGGAAATGTACTCGGTCGAAGAGATGATTTCCTTTTATAATCTCAAATATCCTGATAGCGATCCAAGCCAGGTGCTTCGTTCTCTGGTCTATTTTGAAGATGCAGACCAACAACCCAATCCTGAGGACTTACAAAATACTTCCTGGGATCAGATTAAATTGAAAATTTCTGAACAAGTTAAGAACTACACCAAGGATGCCATTGGATAAAAATCCCCAACCAAAATATTCACTCCCTATCACAAGATGAAAATTGAATTTAAGAGATTAGACCACATTATGCTTTGCATTCCCGAGGGCAAAGAAAACGAAGCCCGGGATTTTTATAGTGGGGTCTTGGGTCTCCCAGAGCTGACCGATATGGGTTATCCGCTTCCAAATGGGGCGATCTGGTTTCAAATGGGAGATATCCAGCTACATATCCGGGCCGAGAAAGTCCATGATTTGTCACAGCGCCATCCGGCATTTGAAGTGCATAACCTGGAAGCCGCCCGCTCCGTTCTCGAACAAAATGGTTTTTCAGTCAGCAATGAAAGTAAGATCCCCGACAGAAACCGGTTTTCATTCCGCGACCCATTTGGTAACCGCATTGAGTTTATTGAAATGATGGCATAAAAAAGCAGCTGGAATCAAAATTTCCAGCCGCTTTTGTCGTCTCTCCGATCGATATTAGCTCGCAATATCGGTATAGGGATTACTGATCGTCACAACCTCCTGATTGATAAATTGCACCAGATTCTCGTTCAGCCTTTCTTTATGCGTGATGAACAATCCGTGCGGCGCTCCCTCGTATATAATGTACTCTGCACCAGGAAGCATGTCGGACGTTCTGTCGCTGCTTGCCGCAATCGGCACCGTTTTATCCGATTCACCATGAATGATAAGCACCGGAACATCCAATAGAGAAACTTCATTTCTAAAATCGGTGGCGCTAAAACTCCGGATGCATTGGGTCGTTGCACGCCCCGAAGCCTGCAATGAAAGTATGCTATGCCACTGCAATATTTCGTCACTCACCGCATTGTTAAGCAAGCTGTTACCATAAAAGTCTTTTGCAAAACCTGCCAGAAATTTAGGTCGGTCTTCCTCCGCATCCTTTACGAATTTATCGAAGATACTCTGCGGAACTCCTTCCGGATTATCGTCTGTTTGAAGCATGTAAGGCACCACAGTACTGATCAGGACTGCCTTAGACACGCGGTCGCTGCCATAAGTGCTCAGATATCTTACTACTTCGCCCCCGCCCATTGAAAAGCCAACCAGCGTTACGTCCGTCAAGTCCAGTTCTTCGATAACGGCTTTTAAGTCTGCTGCCAGGGTATCATAGTCGTAACCATTCCATGGTTTATCGGACTTACCAAATCCACGTCTGTCGTAACTGATACAACGTATGCCATGTTTCGGAAGCACATTAAACTGGTACTCCCACATTTCATGGCTCAGCGGCCATCCAGAAATGAAAATAACCGGCTTTCCCTCACCTACTTCGTGAACAAATAACTTAACCGGCTCCTCAGTAATCCCCGTTTTTGATTCAATGAATTTCATAACATTCTGATTTTAAGAAAAGATTTGCAATTTTCCTGTAATCCGCAACTATCATTCCAGCAGGGCTATGTTTTGATTTCGGGCCTAAACCGGGTAAGTATGTAAGCAATCGGTGCGCAAACCGCGCCACGCAATGCAGTTATTGGAAAGTAATCCTAAATTTGCATCCACATTCGACGTACACAACTTCCTTTAATGTTAAAGTACTTATACTGGTTTTTACTATTTCTTGTCATTCTTGCCGCAATAGCAGAAGTTATTCTAAGAGTTGCTTTTGGATTTTGCAACTCCCCTCTTTATGTTTCCGACCCCGATTTTGAGTATATCTACGCGCCCAATCAGAATGTAAAACGCTTTGGGTCTGTCCTCCAGACCAATCGATTTTCCATGCGAAATGAAGAGGTTTTACCGACCGATAGCCTTGTAATCCTGTTGATCGGAGATTCAGTTGTGAACGGGGGAAGCCTGACAGACCAGGAAAATGTTGCGTCAACGATCCTGGAAAAGCGCTTTTTGAAAGATTTCAACAAACGCGTGAGGGTACTGAATGTCTCTGCAGGATCGTGGGGACCAGATAATATGGCTGCTTATCTTAAAAAATATGGCCTTTTCAAAGCAAAACTCATGTGCCTGGTCACGAGCAGCCACGATGCACATGATATCATGTCGCCGTACAGTCCGGTCGGCATCGATCCCAACTGGCCCGATAAACAATATAAGGTTGCGCTATACGAATTGTGGGACCGGTACCGATGGATGTTCTTTTATTTCTATGAGAACTTTTTCTTCCCCCCGTCGGCCCCGCCAGCAGAAGAAGGACCAAAGATTTCTGTTGCAGACTCGGTAAAGAAAGAGGTTGCAAAAGAGGAAAAGTTAAATGATGCAGGTATCCGCAAACCGGGCGTCGGCTTTAATCCCGGGTACGAGCAACTTTACGAAATGGCAAAGGCGGCAAACATTCCATTGTTCATTTACCTCCATCCTGAAATTTCTGAAATAGATCTGGGCCATTTTAATGACCAGGGAGATGAGATCATTCTGTTTGCCAAAGAGAAGAATATAAGGTTAATCAATGAATTTGGCCTGGGCATTTCAAAAGCCCTCTATCGAAAAAATGACGTGGTACATTATAATGATAAAGGACAAATATTTTTTGCCAATAATGTGTATCCCTTGTTTCAGGACTATCTAAAAATCAAGCGATAATGCGTGTTCTCGTTGTTCACAACCAATTATGGGCGCATTATAAGTCGAGGCTTTTCAGCGAAATGAACCGCGTTTTGAAGGAAACAGAGCCAGATAGCGAGTTTTTGGTAGCGCAAATCGCCCTGTATGAGGCCAGCCGCAGCGCTATGCAAAATGATGAAACAGTCCGGTATGACTATCCATACCAGGTTTTATTTGAGCGCAGCCTGGATTCGGTGAGTTTGAAAGATCGGTTAACCGCTCTTTTCAAAATATTTAAAAGTTACAATCCGACCGTTCTCAACATCACAGGCTACTTCGATATGGCGCAGATTGCACTGTTGTTCTACGCAAAGGCAAAGGGCGTGAAAGTGGTTATATCTTCTGAGTCCTCTCCTGGCGACCACGAGCGCTCGGGATTTCGGGAATTTGTGAAAAAGTGCATGATCAGTCCGGCGAATGGTTTTTTTTGTTTTGGCAAAAGCTCCGCCAATTATATTGAAAAACTGGGCATTAATCCTTCCCGCATTCTGGTTCGGAATGCTGCTGTTGTGGATGAAGAAACGATTAGGAGCCGTTTTGAAATGGCAAAAGAAGTCATCGAAGCTCCCGAAAACATTGCCAGGCAATTTATCTATGTTGGTCGACTTGCCCCTGAAAAAAACCTTGAATTGATGATCAGGGCATTTAAAGGTATGTTAAAAAATTCAGTCACTGACCCTGGTTGGAACTTGCTGCTGGTTGGCAACGGTCCGGCGCGTTTGGAATTGGAAAAACTTGGGGCAGACCTAGGACTAAAAGGCAGAGTAATATTTGCAGGAGGCTTCCCCTGGTACCAAATACCTGAATGGTTGGCCAAAAGTGATGTGCTCATTTTACCGAGCAAATCGGAACCCTGGGGATTGGTAGTAAATGAAGCAATGATATGCGGAATGCCTGTGATTGTTTCTCAAAAGTGCGGATGTGTGGACGATCTGGTGAAAAATGAGCGGAACGGCTTTATTTTTGATCCGAAAAATCAAAAAGAACTTGAAAATGCCATGCAACACTTCGTTGAAAATCCAGAAAAAATAGCAGCGATGGGTTCTGAATCCCTAAAACTAATTGCGCCATTTTCATCGGCCAAGGTTGCATCCAAAATGATTGAAAGTTATAAAATGCTTTAAAGGGCACCAGGATGCTCAACCAGTTGCTACTCCATTTTTACCAAATCCAAGCATGCGAATTCTGAATATTTGTGCATATACATGGGCTATCGGCGGTCCGGCAAGGATCATCTACGATCATACAACAGAAGTGTTGGCGCAGGGACATCAGGTGGACATCCTGAGTCCAATGACTCCCGGAGAAAAAATGTACATGGTTCCAGACGGAGCACGATTAATTGAATGTGCCCGCACTTCCCCGCTCAGCAATTATTATCGTGAGTTTTCAACCGAGATGTATCAATTTCTCAAAAAACACATTCATGAATACGATGTGATACATATGCATGGAATCTGGCATTTTGGAAGTCTCGCGCCATTCTTAATACCTAACAATGCGGTCAAGGTAATCACGATCCACGGCTTGCTCGATAAATGGGCTATTGCGCATAGCAAGTGGAAAAAGCAGCTGGTCACATTACTTTACCAGAAACGATTGCTCGGAAAAGCAGACCTGATCCAGATCAATAATACGGACGAAGAAGAAGATGTAATCCGCTATTTGGGTTACCGTCCCAAGAATATGGTGATTGTGCCCAATGGGATGAAATTATCTGATTATGAAAGTTTACCGGCGAAAGGGACTTTCCGAGCTAAAAATCAGATTACTTCTGACCAGCAAATGATCCTTTTTATGGGAAGGCTGAACATTAAAAAGGGGCTTGATTTGTTACTTCCGGCTTTTAAGCAAATTCAGGAACAACTTCCCACCGCAATTCTCATCCTGGCAGGGCCAAATGACGGATATCAGGCTGAAACCGAAGATTTCATTCAAAGAAATAACCTGGATGACCGGATAAAACTGGTCGGAATGCTTACGGATACGCTAAAAAAGGAAGCATTGGCGGATGCGGACTTATTTGTCTTACCCTCCTACTCTGAAGGCTTTTCTATTGCGGTCCTGGAAGCCATGACCTGCAAAATTCCAACGGTAGTCTCAGATAGGGTCGGATTTGGTGACTATATCCGCAGATATGAATCGTCCTACTTTACACCCCTCAGCAGCGAAGGGGTTGCGGCAGGAATTCTTAAAATATTACAAGATAAATCTTACGCCGAAGAACTCCGTAATCGTGCCTACCGCATGGTTACAGAAAACTTTGACATCAAAGTGGTGGCCAATCACTTATTGGAAGAGTACAAGAAAATTAAGAAAAGTAGTTATCTTTGAATACTGAGATAACCGCTACACGCAACTTTCAACTGTTTCACACTGGGTATGATTGATTTATCTGTCATCATTTTGACAAACAATGAATCCAAGCACATTGAGCGTTGTATTAAAAGCTTGCATCAGATCACCGACAAGATCTTTATTGTCGATTCATTTTCTACTGACGACACTGTTTCAATAGTCCGCGACCTTGGCGCCGCAGTGATCCAGAATCCCTGGGTTTCCTATTCTTTTCAATTCAATTTCGGCATTCAAAACAATCCGTTTAAAACCACCTGGTTGATGCGGATGGACGCGGACGAATATCTTACGCCTGAACTTGCAGTTGAGTTGAATGCTTCCATGCAGCAAATTCCGCACGATGTATCCGGACTCTATGTAAAACGGCGCGTACTGTTCATGGATAAATGGATCCGGCGCGGCGGCTACTATCCGATATGGTTGTTGAGGATCTGGAGAAATGGCATTGGTACCTGCGAGGAGCTTTGGATGGACGAGCATATCAAACTGAGCAGCGGGAATACATTGCAGCTGCAAAACGATATTGTCGATCACAACCTGAATAATCTTACCTGGTGGACCCAAAAGCATAACAATTATGCAATAAGGGAGGTAATTGACTTATTGAATATTAAATATAATTTTGATAGTAAAGAAACCGTACAGCCGAGTTTCAGGGGTAGCCAGGAGCAGCGTACACGTTTTCTAAAAGTCAAATATGCCAGCCTGCCGCTTTTTACGAGGCCGTTTATCTATTTCGGTTATCGCTATATTTTCAAAGGAGGTTTTTTGGATGGATCAAAAGGGCTGATCTGGCATATTTTACAAGGGTTTTGGTACCGCTTTTTGGTCGATGCCAAGATCTACGAAGTTTACTTCCGGGCAGGAAGAAGCAAAGAAGATATCATATCGCATTTCAGGACAGAATATGGAAAAGACCTTAAGAACCCAAACCAATCTGTCCGGGTATAACAACGACTGGTACCAACCGGGAAGTTTTGCCAAACAGCTGCTATGGTATTTTGCGAACAGATTGTTCATAAACACATATCTACCCTACCCCTCGGGCTTCAAAGTTTGGTTGTTAAAAATGTTTGGTGCCCAATTGGGTCCCGGGGTGGTGATAAAGCCGAAAGTCAACATTAAATATCCCTGGTTTCTTAAAATCGGTGAAAATAGCTGGATAGGCGAAAATGTGTGGATCGATAACCTCATTATGGTGACAATCGAATCAAACGTATGTCTTTCACAAGGCTGCATGCTGCTAACGGGCAATCACGATTATACTAAGAGTTCATTTGATTTAAAAGTGAAACCGATTGTGCTGGAAAGTGGGGTATGGATTGGGGCCGGGGCGGTGGTTTGTCCGGGCGTTCATGCGGGTTCCCATGCCGTGCTGACTGTGAATTCGGTGGCAACCGGCAACCTGGACACTTATTGCATATACCAGGGTAATCCTGCAAAATACGTTAAAACGAGAGAGATAAGCCATTGAAAGTTAGCATACTCACTGTTGTATATAATGGTGCCAAAACGATCCGTCAGTCCATTGAATCGGTTTTGAAACAGGATTATTCTGATATAGAGTACATCATTATCGACGGGGGTTCCAGGGACGGTACAAAGGAAATTATTGAATCTTACGGTGAGAAAATCGCCGTATTTGTGAGTGAGCCGGATGCTGGGATTTACGATGCCATGAACAAGGGCATACAATTAGCAACAGGTGATATTATAGGGATCCTGAATTCTGATGATTTTTATGCATATCAGACGGTAATCAGCGAAGTTGCTGAAACAATAAATTTTGGCAATTTTCAGGGAGTATATGGCGATCTGGAATATGTGGATGCAGTAAATGAGCAGATAGTTAAGCGTAAATGGATTTCCGGCAGTTACAAGAAAGGTGCCTTTATCAATGGATGGATGCCTCCGCATCCGACCTTCTTTGTCAGAAAGGACATTTATAAGACCAAAGGGAATTTTCGTCTGGATCTTGGAAGTGCGGCAGATTACGAATTGATGCTTAGATTTGTACATAAAGGGGAAATCAGCATTGCATACATTCCTAAGGTACTGGTAAAAATGAGGATCGGAGGGGTCAGTAACAGCACCGTGAAAAACAGGATTGCAGCGAACCGAAATGATTTGAAAGCCTGGAAAGCCAATGATTTAAATCCTAGGTTTTACACACTTTGGCTGAAACCTTTAAGAAAGATTTTTCAGTTTTTTTAGAATGACAAAAGTGAAAAGCGTTGCTGTGCTGCATAATAAATATTTTGATTATCAGCCAATTGCATATTTTTTATATTGAATTTATTTGCGTCATTTGAATTAGATTTTTCCTTTACCTACTTAACGCACTTCCTAACATCAGCAGGCACTATGGAATTCAAATTACCCCTACAGATTTTGAGTGAGGGAGATTTCAGTAACATTATACACCACGATGTGTATCAATGCCTGCTCTCCTTCCTGATTGCCTGTTTTTTGTCCATTATTTCTATCCCGATTATTATTAACCTGTCCAATCTGCTGCATTTAACAGCAAAGCCAGGTTTCCGTAGTTCTCACGACATTGAAACACCAACGCTGGGGGGAATCGCAATTTTTGCCGCTACTCTAATTGCCTATTTCCTTTGGCCGCATTCAGAAAATATCCTTGATTCTAACCTGATCAGTCTGGCAATGACCGGGGTGATCATTTTATTTTTTCTGGGTATTAAAGATGATATCCTGGCTGTTGACCCTACAAAAAAGCTTATTATACAGATTTTCGCATCGCTGATCCTGGTGGCGATGGGGAATTTCAAAGTGGATAACTTTTACGGAATTTTTGGGATCCATGCTGTTTCTGACTTTGTCAGCATTCCGTTAACCGTTTTTATTTTCATCGCCATTATCAATGCGATCAATCTCATTGACGGTATCGATGGTCTTGCAGGGGGAATTAGTCTGATTGCAGGCCTTGGTTTTGGAATCTGGTTCATTCTGAATGACCATTTTTCTTTTGGATGCCTGGCTTTCGCAATGTCCGGTTCGCTGCTTGGATTTCTCCGTTTCAATTTCTCGAAAACCAGCAAGATCTTTATGGGAGATACAGGCTCTCTGATCGTTGGATACTTACTTTCCATTTTTTCAGTCGAGTTCTTATCATTGAATGTTGGTTATCTGCATGATCCAAATGCCTATTTCAATGCGCCTATCATTGTGATGGTACTTTTAATCGTGCCGATTTTCGATACGCTCCGGGTATTTATTGTAAGGATTTTTAAAGGTGGTTCACCATTTGTGGCTGATCGTAACCACATGCACCACATCCTTATCGATATTGGGCTAAATCATTTTTGGGCGTCTTGCTCTTTATGGCTGATAACGGTTGTAAATACGGCATTGTTTTTTGCTTTCCACGGGGACATTACCAACACGGCCTCGCTTTATATTTACATCAGCATGTTCGGTTTCTACATGCTTTTCGCGCATCTCCTAAAAAGGCGGGTCGTTTTTATCAGACAGAAAAAAGAATTGTCTGAGAGTCCGTCATTCAATGAAAATGACCTCCCTTCTACCGGCAATCGTCGGAGAAAACTCTAAACAAATCAGTGTCGGTTGGGTTGTGAATGCTTATCAAAATTCATCGCCATGAATTGAATGTTTGTACCTTAGCGCCAAATTCAGACACATAGGTATGGACAAAAAGATCAGAAAAGAAGACGCTTTATACTACCATTCCAAAGGAAGGCCCGGCAAGATCCAGGTAATCCCCACCAAAGAAACCAGCACGCAGCGTGACCTATCGCTGGCTTATTCTCCGGGCGTCGCAGAGCCCTGCCTGGAAATCGCTGAAAATATAGAAAACGCCTATCTATACACCGCCAAAGGCAATTTGGTTGCTGTTATTAGTAACGGAACAGCCGTTTTGGGCCTTGGTGATATTGGCCCGGAAGCCTCCAAACCTGTCATGGAAGGTAAAGGACTTCTCTTCAAAATATATGCGGATATCGACGTTTTCGATATCGAGCTCAATACAAAGGATGTCGACGAATTTGTAAGGACTGTTAAAATCCTCGAACCTACTTTCGGAGGCATAAACCTGGAAGATATCAAAGCTCCCGAATGCTTTGAAATTGAATCCCGGCTCAAAAAAGAACTTAGTATTCCGGTCATGCATGACGATCAGCACGGAACGGCGATTATCAGCGCAGCGGCGATGCTAAATGCATTGGTCATCGTCGAAAAAGATATCAAGGATATCCGCGTGGTGGTTTCGGGAGCCGGCGCCTCGGCTGTCTCCTGTACTAAGCTTTATATCTCCCTTGGCGTTGATCCCAAAAATATCGCCATGTTTGACACCAAAGGCCATATTCACAATGGACGGCCTGACCTGAGCGAAATGAAGAAACAGTTTGCAACGGATGTTACTTATGCTTCATTGGAAGATGCAATGCGCGGCGCTGACCTGTTTCTTGGCCTTTCAACGGCAGACATTGTTTCCAAAGAAATGGTAAAGTCTATGGCCAAAGATCCGATTGTGTTGGCGATGGCAAATCCAAATCCTGAAATCCCCTATCCCGACGCAGTGGAGGCGAGGGAAGACGTCATTATGGCAACAGGACGATCAGACTATCCTAACCAGGTGAATAACGTCCTTGGTTTTCCTTACATTTTCAGAGGTGCGCTGGACGTCAGGGCGACGGAGATCAATGAAGAAATGAAGTTGGCTGCTGTTCACGCGCTGGCTGATCTGGCAAAAAAATCGGTTCCTGACATTGTTAATCTTGCGTACAATGAAACCAACATTGTATTTGGGAAAAACTACATTATCCCAAAACCGGTCGATCCTCGGCTGCTAACTACCGTCGCCCCGGCTGTCGCCAAAGCGGCTATTGCCACCGGTGTAGCCCGTAAGATCATTACAGATTGGGATGCCTATGAACAGGAACTTTCCAGTCGGTTGGGCCGCAATGAGCAGATATCCCGCGTGATCCTCAATAAGGCTAAACTGGCACCGAAGCGGGTTGTTTTTGCTGATGCAGAAAATATCCAGGTGTTAAGGGCAGCACAGCAGGTGCGTGATGAAGGCATCGCTATTCCTATTCTTTTGGGGAGCAAGGAAATGATCCAACATCTGATTAGGGAGAGTAAGCTCGATCTGGGCGATGTGGTGATCGTAGATCCGCGTGCCGAAGAAAATGAGCATATGATTGATACCTATGCCTCGATGTTATTTGATAAAAGAAAAAGAAAAGGCCTGACGCCGATTGAAGCACGCAGGATCATGTATTTCAAAAGCTATTTTGGATCTATGATGGTGGAGAACGGGGAAGCAGACGCCTTCATATCCGGCCTGACCCGAACCTACCCGGATACGATCAGACCAGCATTACATGTGATTGGAAAACAGGATGGGGTAAATAAAGTGGCAGGTATGTACATTCTGCTTACACCAAAAGGCCCGCTTTTCTTTTCCGACACCACCGTCAATCTCGAACCTACCGTAGACGAAATCGTTGAAATTACGGAACTGACCGCCAAAGCGGTTGAGAGATTCAACATTCATCCACGCATTGCATTGGTTACCTACGCCAACTACGGAAGTGCCGGTGGGACAGATGCCGAAAAAATGCGGGAAGCTACTGCGATCCTGAAAAAAAGAAATCCAACCATGATCGTGGAAGGTGAAATGCAAGCCCACCTCGCCTTTAATACGACATTGCTCAAAGAAAACCATCCTTTCAGCGATTTAGCAGATGGCGGCGCCAACACACTCATTTTCCCTAATCTCTCCGCCAGCAACATTGCATATAACCTGCTGAAAGAAGCCGCCGAATTGGAAACAATCGGGCCTATTTTATTGGGATTGAAAAAGCCTGTGCACGTTTTGCAGCTGGGAAGTTCAGTCCGAGAGATAGTGAATATGGTGGCGATTGCAGTGGTGGAAGCACAAATGCAGAAAGTCACCCAAACAATCATTTTAACATAATCCTCAATGGCTGCCAATGATGCTGCAAATGGAGTCGTCAGGAAAAATTGGTCGAATGTTATGAAGATCGACTTCCAAATGTTGCCCATTTAACAGTCTTCAACAACATCTTTTTTTTCTCTCCTTGTAACTGATCGTACAATACAAAATTGACCGTTTTTGACGTTTTGGTTTCAGTATATTATCTACGACGTCCTTTCAATACTATGAAATCAGTTTACAGAATTTTTCTGCTGATCATCCTGCTTTCTCCTCTTTGCTACGCTACACACTTTCGAGGCGGCGAGATCCTCGCAACACATGTTTCGGGTCAGACTTTCAAAATTAAAGTGCGCTTGTACATGGATATTAACTACGGAGGTAGCGATGGTTCAATCCCGCAGATCAACGTATGTTTTGGTGATGGTAATACCCAGGCTTTGCCTAGAACTACGGTTCAAATCCTTCCAGGCGATGGAAGTACTGTGGTAAATGATTATGAGGGTATTTACACATATGGATCATCTGGGACATTTCAGATTGCCGTGGCTTCTGACCAGCGGAGCCTCACTTATTTAAATTATCAAAATCCCGAGGCCGGCAGCGCTTTTATATGGACGGTGCTTAATACGCAGCTTGCCAATTCTACGCCCGTCCTGCCTTATCTCAATTTTTCCGGAGCCGTACGTCAGGTATTTGCCATTGACCTGAAACCTACTGTCGCAGACCAGGATAGCATCAGCGTCCGCGTTCAAAGGATCAGCAAAGCTTCGCCCGGAACTTGCGGTGTTAGGATGCTCGAACGCAATTATCAATTTCCAAATGAAGTAAGGAGCACGGGCACCTTCAAAGTTGATACAAAATTGAAACAATTGGTGTGGAAAGCACCCGAAGTGGTGGGTAATTACATTTTCGCAATGGTCGTTTATGAATGGAGAGACGGGGTCGTGATATCGGAAACGTATCGGGAGGGTACCATTAACGTCATTGACAAACCCGGCCCGAACATCGAAATTCCTCCTTACGAATCGTCTGAATATGGTGGCTTGATTACCTCCGCACCGGACGTTGAATCACCAGAAGTTTCGATGGCTATTCAGGCTTATCCGGTTCCAACCGACGATTTTGTGACAGTGAAGGCTTACAGCAAAAAACGGTCTATCATTAAACTACAGCTGATTGATATGAATGGCCGGATTATCCGAGAGATTTCATCGGCCAGTCCCGAAATCCTGATGCAGGAAGAGTTTGATATGCGGAGGCTTGCGAGGGGAATTTATCTGATCAAAGCAAGTAATTCTATTGATGCGGTATCTCAGAAAGTAATCCGCTAAGAAAATTTGCCAATAGCATTAGTTCCCCAGACTCCCTTCTTTATTACTTACAACAATGGATGATATCTTATCCTGAAAAAGCCTGTTTTTCATAAGCATTTCCTTAATCATCGATAAATGGGTGTAAGTAATCATATGCCCCGCATTGTAAAGGAATATGTATTGGGCGCGCCTGCTCTTAATGTGTTTCTTGGCAAAATCAATGTTAGTGGGATCGGCTATCCAATCATTACCTCCCTGTATTACTGTAGTTGGAACTTCCAGATTTTGCCAAACAGGTAATAACTTTCTCAATTCATCCGAATGGCTATATTTTTCAGCGGTCGCTGTATTGAACTCTCCCGGAAGGAAAAGCTGTATAAAGGAATTCCGGCCCCATTTGGAAAACCAATAGAATTTTTCCTTTTCAGGATCTATAACAGGAGATATCATAATAAGCTCTTTAACCTGGTCTGGTACCAGGGATACCAGCTTTGCGGCAATGGGAGCACCATACGACCGTCCCAACACAGTTATCTTTTCATCACTTTTATTAAGTGCGAAAATCGGCAATAACACTTTCGCCTGCATTTCAATCGACGTTACGAAGCGTTTCCTTTTTAATTTCGACTTGCCGTAACCAACTCTATCGACAGATACAATGTGAAATTGCTTTTGCAAATCCTCGTCATCCATCAAATTCATATAACCCCATAAAGAACCAGGTGCTCCGTGAATAAGCAGTAACATTGGCAAAGTATCTGCGCCCACGCTGGCAACACAAAGTGAAAGGGTGTCGTTTTTTATAATCGTCTCAGTAGGTCTTACCTTTTTCAGGGCGTAATGTTTCTTGACTTGCTTAGCCGAAATAATATACCTTGAAAAGCAGGAGCTTAAAGAGGCTGAAAGGGCAAAAAACAGGATTGTGGACCGAAGGAATTTAAAACTTAACATACGTCACGAAGAATGTTACTTGATTTTATAAATTCACAGGATATTTCAATATACGATTTTACCGGTTGAAAAGGCGAACGATTTTGGATTTTTTTAAAGAAATTACGCAATCCAAATTTTTCCGTCCTTTTCTTTGTTGCCTATAAAATTACGTTTAGCCATCCGTTTTGACCTTGCAGTAAACTCTTATTGTTAATGACAGCCATCCACCAAGAACAGTTTTTCATGCGCTTGAATGGGCAAAATGAAAAGTATCGTTATCAGTTGCCCTCCAGGCATGATGCAGGAAAATTTATTCAAAACCTGATTAACTTTTTATTCCCCATCAGCAAGGACTGTCCCAGTTGTCCATCAAAAGATCTTGCCATGAAATATGCGGACCTGAGAAATGATCTCAGCTGCATGCTTCAACCATTATTACCACAAATTGAGCGGGATCGGGAAGAAATTCTTGATGAAATATTTGCTCAGATTCCCGCTATTTATGAGCAACTTTTAATGGATGCGAAGTCCATTACGGACAACGATCCAGCTTCTGTCAGCATTGAGGAGGTTATATCTGTTTATCCAGGATTTATGGCGATCGCAACGTATCGGTTCGCACACTCATTTGCCAAGAGTGGGATCCCACTTTTGCCGCGGATGTTAACCGAATTTGCACACAGCCAGACTGGAATTGACATTCATCCAAATGCAACAATCGGTCATTCCTTTTTTATTGATCATGGGACAGGCGTGGTAATTGGCGAAACCACGCACATTGGAAATAATGTGAAGTTATATCAGGGCGTGACGTTGGGTGCTACCTATGTTTCCAAATCCCTTGCCTCACTCAAACGTCACCCGACCATTGAGGATAATGTGGTTATATACGCCAATGCGACGATTTTGGGTGGGGAAACTGTGATCGGGCATGATTCTGTGATTGGCGGAAATGCCTGGTTAGTAAGAAGCGTACCTCCATATTCCCAGGTTTATCACCAAAGTAAGATAGAGATACGCCAGAATTCGGTTGCAATAACTGTTACATAATACTCCGGATGAACCTCCGGATGCCTTCCATGTAAACAGGCTCTGCCTGAGGAAAGGCAGAATGTGGTTGCGTAGTCATGGTAATGCTTACAAAACCATAGGTAAGGCACCACCATTCATAGTAAGTTTTAGTAACCGCCTCGCCGGATTTGGGGCGAAGGCCTGCAATCATTTCCCAAACAGGATTTCCCCTGATGCTCATCGCCTGAGAATAGGCTTTTTTGGAATCGCAATAGGCACCATCCAGATTGAACATGACCTGGAAAACTTCCGGGTTTTCTACCGCAAAATGCCATATGCTTTGCGCAACCTCAACCAACTGTTTTTGAGGGTTGCTAAAATGTCCTTTTATTTTGACAAACTCAGACTGAAGATAGTCAAACCCTTCAATTCGGATTGCTTCCAGTAGTTTGTCTTTGCTATCGAAATATTCGTAGATAATCGGCGGGCTGTACTCAATCACGTCAGCAATTTTGCGAATCGAAACAGCGGTCCACCCGTCTTGCCGGGCGATATCCTTTGCTGTTTTAACGATATCTGAACGCACCTGTATTTTAAGCCGTTCTCTTCGTTCCACTATTCCCATGCTACAATGTATCTTTTATGATTGAGTCAGAATCTTATACTTTCAAATATAAACATATAGTCCTTATGTCTCAAGGGCATTGGACACCCAATTTGTAAAAATGCTACTTCAAATTTCTATTTTTTTACTACAAACAGCGTCTGTCAAATGCAGGGCCAGATTACAAAATTTTACCGGTGAAAAATTTTTTTTAACCGTTAAATTTGCTTATTCCGCTTTACGGGTAGGTCCATTTTTCTCAATTTTCTCCACTAATCGGTAATTAGCGTCCTGAGCCCGCACTTTGCCTTTTGAATCTTCGGCAATGCGCAAATTGTTTTGGTACAGGTCAAGCCGGACTGATTTCTGGTTATCATTTGCATAATTTCGCAGCACCATCCGCATCTGGTTTTTCAAGCTTTCGTCTAGCACCGGAAAGCAGATGTCAATGCGTCGGTGAAGGTTTCGGTGCGTCCAGTCGCACGAAGTCAGAAAGATCTCGTCATTTCCACGGTTGCCGAAATGGAATATCCTTGTATTCTCAATATACCTGTCCACGTGCCTGCTCACGACAATGTTATCACTCAGGGACGGTAAGCCTGATATTAATCCGCAACTTTCACTCACAATCACATGCACCGGAACGCCCGCCTGGCCGGCCTGATAAAGCTTGTCGATCAATAAATGGTCTTGCAACTGATTGATCTTGATGGTAACAAAGGATTTAAGTCCGGCATTGCAATTGGCAATTTCGCGGTCGATCAGTTCCAACAATTTTTTCTGGAGTGTGAATTGAGTTACCTGCAAAAAATTGAACGGCAGATATTTATATTTTTTGGGCTCATCCTGGGTAGACAAATAACCAAAGAGTAATTCCAGTTCATTGGTAAGTTCCCTGTGATTAGTCAGCAATGCATGGTCAACAATTTCCCTGCTGGTTAATCTGTAAAAACCGCCTGTTCCCAAAAACGCATAACGCTCCCAACCTTTTTGGACTTTCCGCTTTACGAGCGCCATTTTTGCATGGACTTTCAGACCGGGAACACTCAAAATAATCTTGACCCCCGCATCCCTCATTTTCTTGGACCATTGGAGATTTTCCTGAATATCCATTTTTGTATTCAGCTCAACATAAGTAGTCACTCTTTTGCCATTTCTGGAAGCGCTGATCAATGAATTAAGAATGAAAGAGTTGGGGCTGATTTTATAAAGAGATACGTGTATTTCACGAACATGAGGATCGACTGCGGCTTCGTTAAAAAACCGAACTATGGGCTCGTAAGATTGATATGGCAAATGCAACAACTGATCGGCCGTTTGGATAGACTCGAAAATCGACGTGTACTCATCAAAGTCAGGATTTTGAACCGGTCGCTGATATGGATAATCGAGTCGTTTGGACAGCATTGGGAATTTGCCCAAGTCTTGCATGTAAATGTAGTCGCCCCGCTCATGAAACTCATTCATGGGGATCGCAACCTTATTGACCAGGTATTCCCGCATGTAAAGCGGCATTCCCGACTCGTAAAAATACTGGGATGGCTGAATGAAGTTCCGTTTTTCAAGCTGCTTCAATATCCGTTGTGCAAGCTGCATCGGATATTCATCCTCAATGGAAAGCTCGGTTTCCCTTTCAACTCTGATTGCATAGCTTTCAAGAATGTCGTAGCCTGGAAATAATAATGGAAGATTTTCCCTAATTACATCTTCAAGAAAAGCCACATGTCGCTTTCCATCCAATTCAGGTAATTCCAGAAAACGCCCAAATGGCTCAAAAGGCACATTTACGGAGGCGTACCAATCCTCCTCTGAATCTTCACGATGCTGAAGCCTTACTACCAGGTACAATTGTTTGGACTCAAATACGGGCGTCTTAGAACTGCGTCTGCTATCGAGAAAAACAGGCTGGAGACATCGGAACACCTTGTCAATAAAAAATTTGCGTAAATAGGGTTGATGATCGGGCGCAAAGGGTTCCCTATAATATAGGTGCACCCCCTGCTCAATCAGCGCTGGCAAAATACCCGAAACGAGTATTTCGTTGAATTCAGTCAGCTGATTTTCAACGGTTTCATATATATGTTCAAGAAGTGACTCGGGAAAAAGGTTCAGCTTGGTGCGAATGTCATTGCTCACCTCTGCCATTGCCAGCAGGTTCGGAACGCGTACCCTGAAAAACTCTTTCGTCTGGTAAGCGTAGATTCCAAGAAACCGCAGTCGTTCCCTCACAGGTACCGTTTCATCGTTGGCCTCCAATAATAGTCGGTAATTATTAGACAGCCAACTCAGATTAGTATCAAAGTAGGGATAGGCAACATCTATCATTCATCGTGGTGAAAAAGATCCGAATTTGGATACAATATAAAGATATTTGGGCGGGAAGGATATAACTTGTAGAAGAAAACCGAACGCCTATTTGCCCCAGCTTTCCGGAGCCAAACGCCAGGCGCTCAGGCTTTCCAAATTAGAAGCATTGATGTAATTATGCTCTAATGCCACTTCAATCAATGCATTATAATTGCTTATGGTGCTGAGCTTTACATTTTTTTCATTGAAATTGTTTTCGGCAATCTCGAAGCCGTAGGTGAAAATCGCAATCATACCCGCTACTTCAATACCAGCTTCCCGCAGTACATCCACCACTTTTAATGAACTACCGCCCGTGGAAATGAGATCTTCCAGTATGATAACGGACTGCCCTTTTTCAAGCCTGCCCTCGATTTGGTTGCCCATCCCATGTTTCTTAGGTTCGGGACGCACGTAAGCGAAAGGAAGTTCAAGTAAGTCTGCGACCAGGGCGCCCTGTGCAATACCGCCGGTAGCCACTCCTACCACTGCATGAACATGCGGATATTCTCTTCTTATCAGTTCGGCTAGCGTCTTTTTGATGAATGTCCTCGTATCCGGATAGGATAATGCAACCCTGTTGTCGCAGTAAATCGGCGAAAGCCAGCCAGAGCTCCATTGAAAGGGTTTTTCGGGGCTTAATTTAATTGCCTGGGCTTCGAGCAGCAATTCAGCTATTCTCTTATTTATATCCTGGTTAGTCAGCATTGTTACGATTCTGATTCCTCTTTTTTAAGGTGATTAATGACTAATAACTTATCAATTCTGCTACGATCCATGTCCACTACCTCGAAGTCGAAATGCTTCCACTTAAACTGTTCTCCGACTTTGGGAATGTTTTTAAGAATGTGCAATACAAATCCGCCTACGGTATTGAAGCCCACAAGTTCCCGCCGCTCGGTGTCCGGAATATTGATATTAAAATATTGCGAAAAATCGTCGAAGGGCAATTGGGCGTCCACGAGATAGCTGCCATCTTCACGCTTCACAATTTCAGATGCTTCTTCAATATCCTCTGAAATATCACCGACCAATGCATCCATAATATCGTGCATGGTGAGTACTCCCAATAACCCGCCATACTCGTCCACAATGATTCCGAAATAGACCCTTTGTTCCTTGAATTTCTCCAAAGCCTGGTATGCCCTGTTGCTTTCGGGCAAATAAACCGGATCACGTACAATTGCATTCAAACTTGCCAATTGCACGTCAATGTCAGTCGCAATCAGATCTTTCACATAAATAAGCCCGACCACATCGTCGACCGTTCCTCTGCAAACTGGATAAATAGAATGTCGGGAATCGAATATTTTTGCCTTGTTTTCCTCGACGGTATCTTCCAGGTCCAACCATACAATTTCCTGTCGATTGGTCATCAATGAAGTAACTTTCCGGTCGCCGAGCTGGAAAACATTGTGAACGATTTCCTGCTCAATTTCCTCAAAAACACCACCTGAAGTTCCTTCCTGAATCAGGCTTTTGATTTCTTCTTCGGTAACGGAGTTTTCACTTTGCTTGATATTCAGCACTTTAATGATAAGGTCACTGGAAAATCCAAGTAGGGAAATAAATGGTGCAGTGATTTGAGAAAGCAGGTTCATCGGCGTGGCCATGACCTTGGAAATCGCTTCCGGATTGGCCATACCGATGCGTTTGGGAACCAATTCTCCCAAAACGAGGGATAGATACGTGATAAAAACAAGAACTGAGCCTACTGCCAAAGAATGACTGTAGGGCTTTAAGATATCAATTGAAGATATCATTCGCTCGAAATCAGTGGTGATGTTGTCGCCACTGTACATACCTGTTAAAAGTCCTATCAGTGTTATTCCAATCTGAACTGTGGACAAAAAACGTGTAGGTGAATTGGCTAAGTTTAATGCTGCTTTGGCACTGGAATCTCCATTTTTGGCGGCAGCTTCAAGACGAGATTTGCGGGAGGAAACGAGTGCGATCTCTGACATGGAAAAAACACCATTGAGAAGCACAAGAAGTAGAATTATCAGGAGTTCCAAGAACTTTTTATTTGATACTTACACAAATTTATCAATAATAATCTCTGTCTAAACTAAACTCTTTACTTAATTTTGGCATCGATTCACGTACCATTTGAAAAATGATCATTTTTTTTGACGACCGTCCATTCAAAATTGTACGGACCAATCAGCTGACTGGAGACACGACTCAATTTGATCAGATCGTTGATCTGAGGCTGGAAAAGCTAGGAAGAAACATGCTTCTTGGCCACATTTTATTTCTAAACTCAACAGTTACCACTGCTTTCCAGGTTATCCAGCTTCTTGAAAAAGAACTACCCAATGAAATGTTGTCCATCACAATGGCAACAAAGGAGAAGGTAGAAATTGAAGATAAAATCAAAGCTTATTATAAAGTGATCAAGGCAGCGGGCGGCGTGGTGGTTAAGGATGGCAAATGGCTTTTTATGTACCGTCGGAAAACCTGGGATCTGCCTAAGGGGAAATTGGACAAGGGAGAAAATTCGAAAATTGCTGCCGTCAGGGAAATTGAGGAGGAAACGGGCGTTAAGGCATTAATCCGCGGAAAGATATGTACAACTTGGCATACTTATACTCTGAATAATAACCGTATTCTGAAGAGGACTAAATGGTACCTTCTAGATTGTGTCGACGACTCAAAAATGGAGCCGCAGGCAGAAGAACAAATCGAAAAGCTGGATTGGTTTACTCGTTCTGAAGCGAAATCACTACTCATCAATTCTTACAGCTCTATCCGTTATGTTGTGGATAGCCTTAGCAAATTGCCTAACATCAAGGAATTGTAATCTAGCTTTCCTGGTTAAGCTTATCTAGTTCGGAGAGGGAATAAGGTAGAAAATCATCCACACGCTGACCGTAGCGGTGCAAATCGCGGATAATGCTGGAACTGATTGGGGCAAGCAGAGGTGAAGTAATTAAAAAAACAGTTTCTATTTCTTCGTACAGGTATCGGTTAACCTGTGAAATCCCATTTTCGTATTCAAAATCCGTGGTATTCCGAAGGCCTCTGAGCAAAAATGTCGCTCCAATTTCGCGGGCAGTATGGGCAGTCAGGTCTTCATAAGTGATCACAATCACGTTGCTTTCACTGGAAAAGGTCTTTTCTATCATTTCCTTCATCACATTCAAAGGAAAGTATCGCTTCTTCGTCGCATTGTTCCCAATGCCAATCACCACCTGATCGAAAAGCCGAAGTCCTCTCAAAACGATATCTTCATGCCCTTTTGTAAAAGGATCAAAAGACCCCGGAAATAATGCTACGCGCTGCATAAAGTGGGTACGCTAGGATGAAACAAGATAAGTATTGAATAGACCAAAATACCTGTGGCCCGGCACTTCGGCACATTGAGTACTGTATTTCAATGTTGTAGGCCTGTTCCCTATTTGCAAATTTGGAAAAAATCTCGAAAGTTCAGCATAAACATCCGACGCGGTCGAGATTTCACCATAGCATAACACTTTTACTTCCTCCGCGAGCAAGTCGAGCTGACTCAATGTGAAAAGTATGATGTAAGCAAGCTCCTGCACTTGTGAATATCGGAAACGGTTACAAAGAATCAATTGCTGACTTTCGCTGACAACCAGCGTGAAATGGTCTTTCTCGAAATAAATCGAAGCAATTCTGATTTCCTGCTGCTCAACGTGACTTACCAACGCGCCAATGATCAGTGAGCTTGTCAAGTGATAAAATGTAATATTGGAAGTGCCGAAATGATTGATGATCCAGTCATACCAAAGTTCGGGAATGCTAAAAACATTGTGCGCATGAACCAAAGGCAATTCATGAAAAAGCACCTTATCGTGTTTTGCAATAGGCATTCCCAAAGCGAAAGCCAGGTAATCTTGCGTTGCGCCCTGATCGAATAGAAGATTAGGAATCAGGCTGAATGCGTGTGAGTTGACCGAGATTCGAACATTCTTCCAGTTTGCCGAAGACCATAACATATGTCCGGCAAAAATTCTTTTTAACTTTTCAAAAACCTCAGCGGTCGTAAGCGCGGTATCAAAACTATAATCTTCCAGCCAGATACATTCCATGTTTTCGTCACGCACAATGCACAATCGAATGCGACGTTCGTCTACTTCTATGCACAATGTGCAAAACGGAATACTTGCCGCATCAAAGGTGCTATCTCCAACCAATAGCGTTGGAATGATCTCAATGACCTGGTTTTGGGAATTTGCCAAAATGATAAGTTATAATTTTTATGATGATCAATCCCGCGTTGAGTCGGAAATGTAGTTGCCCAAATTGAATATTCCTTCCAGCGAATCTGAAAGTGAAAATAGGCGGTGAAGCTGGCTTTCTTCAAATTTCTGAATCTCAGTCCAGCTCATAAAGCTTACTTCTTCAATAATCTGGCCATCGGAAGTTATTTCAGGATCAGAACCTTTTACCAAAGTACCTTCAAAAGAATCGATCCGAAAGAACAACTCGATGGCGTGCAACGGGTGGCCAATGTGTTCATGGATAAAAAGCAATGATCCCACCTGCACCTTCAGACCTGTTTCTTCCTCAAATTCTCGTTTCAATGCATCCACCGCAGTTTCACCGTACTGAATCCCACCACCGGGAGGACTCCAGAACAACTGATTTTTGCCGTAAAGAGAATGATTAACAACTAAGATACGTTCATTTTTAACACATATACCGCAAACCCGAACACGCACCGATCCTCCGTACAAAGCTCCGATTTCGTCCTTAACAGTTTGCAAAGCCTGGATTTTTTGAAGGGGCAAAGATAACTATCCAGCCATAACTGACAAGGGGATATTTTAAGAGGAAGGGCTTTTGAAGCGTTATTGCCTCGCAAGCCCTTGCTCAAAAGTTTCGGTAAATGTCAGTTTCATGAGTAAGGACTTCCGGATATATAGCTTTCCAATGTGCTGATATGCTCCTTTTGTTCATGGATGATAGCAGAAACTATGTCATTGATTGATATGATTCCGATCAGGATACCATCCCTGTTTACTGGTAAATGGCGAATGTGCTTATCGGCCATAATCTGCATACATTCCTCGATCTTCTGGTCGGTTTCGACGGTAATGACTTTACTGGTCATAACATCCCGGATCAACGTATCGCGCGAAGCCCTGCCCTGAAGAATAACCTTTCTGGCATAATCTCTCTCAGAGAATATACCGATCAATTCATTATTCTCAAGAACCAAAACTGCACCAATGTTTTTCTCGGCCATGAGTTCCAGTGCCTCAAAGACGGTCTTGTCCTGCGTTATCGACCAAATCGCATTGAAAGGCTTGTTGCCCATTACATGTTGTACCAGCATAGATGTTTAGGTTTGGGAGTTGTGAGAATAAGGGATCCTAATATATGGAATTGACGCATTAAAGTCCAATAAATTCTGAGTATATTTTTGTACCTGAAAGGCTACTTTGATTTTAATTCTCCTTCCAGTAGATTCGTTATTATGGAAACCGATAAAATCTTACCTTCTCAATTACTTCGCAAAAAATTTCCTTTTAAACCCACTGAAGGCCAATTCCGTTTCTTTGATCAAGCCAATGATTTCCTTATTGAGGAAAAAGGTCTCGAACGATACCGAGATTGCTTTCTGCTTAAAGGTTATGCTGGAACAGGCAAAACGACCATCATTAGTACGTTAATAAAAATTCTTTCCAACTTCGGATACAAATCAGTTTTGCTGGCACCCACGGGCCGGGCAGCCAAGGTAATGTCGGGTTATTCGGACAAAATTGCATTAACTATCCACAAAAAAATCTACAAACAAACGGCAGATTCATTTTCCGGGACCCTCACATTTCAGCGTCAAAAGAATTACCACGACAATACCTTGTTTATTGTAGATGAAGCCTCGATGATTACAGATGAGGCCGATTTTGGAAGCCGCAGCCTGCTCGCAGACCTGATTGAATTTGTTTTTGAAAACCCAGGAAATAAATTAATGCTGGTAGGCGACGTGGCCCAGTTACCTCCCGTAGGTAGGGAGCTAAGCCCGGCCTTGGACAGGGAATATCTGGAAAAGACATTCTATATGTCTGTGTTTCAGGAAGAATTGAAAGAGGTAATGCGCCAGGACGAACAATCCGGGATCCTGTTTAATGCTACTCTGTTGAGGACGCAGCTGGCCACAGAAAAGCCTGAAATTCAAATCACTACGCGTAACTATAGGGATGTTTTTAAGATGACAGGCGAGAAATTGGAAGAGGGCCTTCGTTACTCCTATGACAAATACGGGCAGGAAAATTCCATCATCCTAACGCGCTCCAATAAGGCCGCAGTCCAGTATAATCAATACATCCGTCGCACCATTCATTTTTCAGAAGAGGAATTGGATGCTGGTGACCGGCTTATGGTGGTGCGGAACAATTACAATATTTTAGATGAAGATTCTCCCGCTGGTTTCATCGCCAACGGTGATTTTGTAGAGTTATTAAAAATCCGGAAAACGCAGGACCTGCACGGATTCCGCTTCGCAGATGTCACATTAAGATTGACGGATTACGAAAAACAGCCCGAATTTGATGCCAAAATCTTCCTGGATACATTACATTCTGCCTCTCCCTCCATGTCAACGGAAGATAATCGTAAGCTGTATGACAGCGTTTTGCAGGATTACATGGATATTAAATCAAAAAAAGAACGGATTGAAGCTTTGCGTAAAGATCCTTTTCTAAATGCATTACAGGTAAAATTCGCCTACGCTTTAACCGTGCATAAGGCGCAAGGCGGTCAATGGAGTTCTGTTTTTATTGATCAGGGATATCTGCCTGAGGAGCAAATCAATACCGAATTTATCAGGTGGCTTTACACCGCTATTACCCGCGCGACTGATGAGCTCTTTTTAATGAATTTTCATCCTCATTTCTTCAAATAAGAGGCCCTTTGTAACCTGTCATTGATAGCAGGGCCTAATCCGTTCATCGGTACCCACTCCGCAATAATTGAATCAACAGGCATATTATCCAGCTCCCGCAAAAAAGCAAACAAGTTATGCGCGGCTTCCTTCATATCGCCGGTCGGGCTGAGTACGCGCTGGTATCGCCGATCTACATGGTCAAGATATTCGTTAAACAGAAGATAACCTGTCGTTCCAGGCGATTCAATATTTACGGCTTTACGCTCCAAAAACAGAGGTTTACGTGGCGCATAGTGACTTTTCAGCATTCCGGGAGCCTTTGGATCCGAGGAAGAATGAGGCATCAGGATAACTGGGCCAATCACATCCTGAATCTTCTCAACCTCCAAGCCACCAAGTCTGTATATGATTGCTTCCCCATTTTCAAAACCCACAATGGTCGATTCAAGCCCTAGTTCGCATTCACCCCCATCGAGAATGTATGGAATTTGATCGCCTAACTGCGCATTCACGTGATCTGCACGCGTGGGACTGATGTAACCGAATGGATTTGCGCTCGGTGCCGCCAGCGGAAAATCGATTGACGCCAAAAGTTCAAGCAAAACAGGATGCTTGGGAATCCGGATTGCAACTGTGTCAAGACCCGACGTTACCAGATCGGGTATGATTTGATTCTTTGGCAAAAGCAATGTGAGAGGCCCAGGCCAGAAGTGGTCGGCCAGCAACTTTGCTTTCTCGGAAAATTTTAAAACATATTGATTGGCTTTCTCCAATGAGTCAGTATGAATGATCAACGGATCGAAAGCAGGCCTGTTTTTTACTTCAAATATGGAAAGTACTGCTTTTTCATTTAATGCATTACCCGCTAGTCCATATACGGTTTCCGTAGGTATTGCCACCAGTTCCCCTTTTACTAAAAACGACTTTGCAATGTTGATATCGTCTCCTGTGATCGCCAAAATGTGAATTCGGTTTGAATTGCAAAAATACGGCTGCTGTCATTAAATCCGAGCGATCCCATTTAGATTGTTTTTAAATAACCCTCAATGTTTCAGTTAACCATACCTCTTACGTAATCCGTGTTTATATTTATTGATCAAATAATACTATCTAAAAAACCCTTAATATATGTTTCAAATCAAAGAACAACCTGCTGTTTTTGATGTCTGCATTGTTGGCTCAGGAGCGGGAGGCGGGATGGCGGCTTACCAACTTGCAAAGGCAGGTGCCAAGGTTGCACTTTTGGAAGCCGGTGGATACTTTGACCCAGCTGATCCTAAATACATTACACAATTAAAATGGCCATACGAATCACCAAGGCGTGGCGCGGGTAACCACCGCCCGTTTGGTGATTTTGATGCGGCCTGGGGAGGTTGGGAGATTGAAGGAGAACCATATACCCGTAAAAACGGTACACAATTTGACTGGTTCAGGTCGCGTATGCTTGGCGGGCGCACCAATCACTGGGGAAGGATTTCCCTGCGTTTCGGGCCCAAAGATTTCAAAAGAAAAAGCATTGATGGCCTGGGAGACGACTGGCCACTCAGCTATGATGACGTAAAACCATATTATGATAAGGTTGACAAACTGATCGGCGTATTTGGTACCGTTGAAGGGATGGATAACGAACCTGATGGCATTTTCCTGCCGCCACCCAAGCCACGTTTGCATGAACTTTTTATTAAACAAGCTGGTAAAAAAGCGAATATCCCGGTTATTCCGTCCAGGTTATCGATTTTAACAAAACCGATCAACGACGATCGCGGCGTTTGTTTTTATTGCAGCCAATGTTCCCGCGGTTGCCAGGCTTATGCGGATTTCTCGGCTTCATCGGTATTGTGCATTCCTGCAATTAAAACCGGCAATGTTACACTGATTAACCATGCCATGTGCCGCGAGGTACTTAGCGATCCGGCAACTGGTTTAGCAACGGGTGTTTCCTACATTGACCGCGAAAAACTAACTGAACATAACATTAAGGCAAAAGTGGTGGTACTGGCTGCCAGTGCTGCTGAATCTTCCAGGCTATTGCTTAACTCAAAATCAGAACGCCATCCGAATGGTATGGCCAATTCAAGCGGCGTAGTCGGACATTATTTGCACGATTCCACAGGTGCTTCGCGTGGCGCATTTCTTCCGCATTTGATGGACAGAAAAAGGTACAATGAAGATGGTGTTGGCGGTATGCACGTTTACACGCCATGGTGGCTGGACAACAAAAAATTGGATTTTCCAAGAGGTTACCACATTGAGTATGGTGGGGGGATGGGAATGCCTAGCTACGGTTTTGGATCCGGTATTGAGAATTTGAATGGCAAGTATCCTACCAAAGCGGGGGTTACAAAACCAGCAGGCGGTTATGGCTCATCCCTAAAAGAGGATTACCGTCGTTTTTATGGCGCCAACATTGGCATGGCCGGCCGCGGTGAAGCAGTCCCTGATTTCAACAACTATGCAGAAATCGATCCGAGTGTTGTGGATAAATATGGTATACCAGTCCTTCGGTTTCATTACAAATGGTCTGACTATGAAATCAAACAGGCTAAGCACATGCATGATACGTTCGAAGAAATGATCCATGCATTGGGTGGAATTCCAAGCGGTGTGAAGCCTGGCGCTGATACTAACTATGGCATTGCCGCACCCGGCCGGATCATTCACGAAGTAGGTACCGTCAGAATGGGCGATGATCCGAAAACATCTGCACTTAACAAATTTTCGCAGGCTCACGATGCTAAAAACGTATTTGTCGTGGATGGAGGGTCATTTGTTTCACAGGCAGATAAAAACCCAACCTGGACGATACTCGCGTTATCGATGCGGGCATCCGAGTTCATTGTAGATCAGGTTAAACAAAAGAATATTTAATATTTGAACATTGTTTCAAATGATACTGATATGAAACGTAGAGATTCACTTAGAGCATTAACCCTCAGTTCTCTTGGCCTTACCGCGTTAAATCCGCAGATCGCCATGGCAGAACAGCGGGAACTGGAAACCCAGTTTCCACCAGAAACCCCGTTAAAAATCCCGGGAGGCCGCATAAAAGAAGAAGCGATCAGGGATGCCAAGCTGATGAAGGAGAAATTCTTCACTTTGGCTGAGCTGGCAACCATCAAAGTGTTGGTAGATATCATCATTCCGGCAGATGACAAATCAGGCAGCGCGTCACAGGCTGGGGTGCCCGATTTTATTGAATTCATCGCCAAGGATATGCCACAGAATCAAACGCCTCTTCGTGGGGGCTTGAAATGGCTTGATCGGGAATCGAATAAGAGGTTTGGGAAAATTTTCACGCTGGCTACAAAAGCACAACAGATTCAAATCGTTGACGACATTGCTTATCCTGAAAAAGCAAAACCAATATACAGCCAGGGCGTCGCATTTTTCAATATGATGCGTAACCTCACTGCCTCCGGATTTTACACATCCAAAATTGGCATTGGTGATCTGGGTTACGTGGGTAACACGCCCAATGTATGGGAAGGCGTTCCCCCAGACGTGCTGAAGCAGTATGGATTGAGTTACGAGTAAAATCAAAGCATTAAAAAAACCGGCTCTCGCCGGTTTTTTTAATTTAGTATAATTTCTGTCTTTGCAATTTTACTGTTTCATCCTGCAGGAACTCATCATAGCTCATGAGTTTATCCAAAATCCCCTTCGGCCCTATCTCAATAATTCTGTTTGCAATGGTATGAACAAACTGGTGATCATGGGAATAGAATAGCAAACATCCGGTGAAATCTATCAGGCCATTGTTAAGTGCCGTAATCGATTCAAGATCAAGGTGGTTGGTTGGATCATCCAATATCAATGCATTGGCTCCCGATAACATTGTGCGGGAAAGCATACAGCGCACTTTTTCTCCACCAGACAATACTTTCGCCTTTTTTAGCGATTCTTCTCCCGAGAAAAGCATTCTACCCAAAAATCCGCGGATAAAACTTTCGTCTTTTTCCTCGGAATACTGACGCAGCCAATCCACCAGATTCAGATCAACGTCAAAAAATTGCGTAGGGTCTTTTGTAAAATATGATTTAGTGATTGTGACACCCCAGGTATAAGTGCCTTTGTCTGCTTTTTGTTCTTCATTTATAATATCAAAGAAGCCGCTGATCGCATTGACATTGCGGCTTACGAATGCTATTTTATCACCTTTGTTAATATTAAAACTCAGATTTTCAAACAATTTTGTGCCATCTTCCGCAGTCTTGGCTAGTCCCTCAACCCGCAAAAGCTGATCACCAACCTCCCGCTCCGATTTGAAAGCGATGTAAGGATATTTTCTTGAAGACGGCTTGATATCATCGATGGTCAGCTTTTCAAGAAGCTTGGAACGGGACGTAGCCTGCTTGGACTTGGATGCATTGGCACTAAACCTCCGAATGAATTCTTCCAATTCCTTGCGTTTGTCTTCCGCCTTTTTGTTCGCATCTGTCCGTTGTTTCAAAGCCAGCTGGCTTGACTGATACCAGAAGGAATAATTACCCGAGAACATTTGCACTTTACTAAAATCAATATCGACGACATGCGTACAAACTTCATCCAAAAAGTGTCTGTCGTGGGAAACTACAATCACGGTATTTTTGAAGTCAGCCAGAAAGTTTTCAAGCCACAAAACAGTTTCTACGTCGAGGTTGTTGGTAGGTTCATCGAGTAAAAGCACATCGGGGTTGCCAAACAGGGCTTGTGCAAGCAGTACCCGCACTTTATCATTGGAATTCAAATCACCCATTACTTGAAAATGCTGCTCCTCTTCCAATCCCAATCCGCTCAATAATTGTGCAGCCTCAGTTTCCGCTTCCCAACCATTCAGGTCGGCAAATTCTGCTTCCAATTCTGCTGCCCTTTCTCCGTCTGCATCTGTGAAATCCTCTTTTTCGTAAATAGCCTCACGTGCCTTCATGGTTTTGTAGAGACGCTCATGGCCTAGATACACAGTATCCAAAACAGTGTAGGCATCGAATTCAAACTGGTCCTGTTTCAGGAAAGTCATCCTTTCGCCCGGGTTCATGCTTACATTCCCTGTTTGCGGTTCAAGCTCGCCCGAAAGAATTTTTAGAAAAGTAGATTTCCCTGCGCCATTCGCGCCGATCACGCCGTAACAATTCCCTGGGACAAATTTTATATTTACTTCGTCGAATAATATCCTTTTACCGTACCGCAACGATACGTTCTGAACCGTAATCATCTCTACTTATTGATTGTTTATGAATGAGACCGCGAAATTACAAAAATCGGGCTTATGTAGCTTACCCGGATAACTTAAAACAACAAAGCAGGCCGTAAAGCGCGGCCTGCTTTGTTCAAAAAGGTTGTTAATGATTAAGGAATAACCCGTAATGTATGAGCTCCTTTGCCGACGCTTATTTTTGCTCCCTGCTTCTTTAGGGCTGGCGCATCGCCTTTGCCAACACTCCAGAACTCTATTCCACCATTTCCAATACCGTATTCCAGGTACTCGTAAACGGCAACAGCCAAATTGGAACCATCTTTATCAAAAGCAACGCTTTGTGGGTAAATTCCTTCAAAAGGATAATCAGCCACTTTTGTCAATGCACCAGTTGCAGCGACTTTGAACAAAGCCAGAGAAGCTCCGGAGCCTGCTCCCGCCTCAGCCCACGGCGAACCGCTTTTTGCTGCATTAACCGTTACAAGCATTGTACCATCCGGACTAATTGCAAAAGAACCGGTATTCGTCCCGATCGGCGTTTGGCCTGCTACTTTATGCTCTGCAGATCCATCCATTGAGAAATCCACCACCAAAATTTCGCCTTCACCAGTAGCCTTACCCTGTGCACCTTTTGCATCCAATACAAAGTAATGTTTTCCGTCTGTTGAAAATTCTCCAAATGTTGGTTCAGTCCCTACTTTCACTGGCTTTCCAACCATTTCAACATTTTTCAATTTACCGGCTTCGCGTATCACCTTGTAAAGTCCTACTTCATTAGAGTTGTCCAAAGTGAATGCGATAAAGTCGCCTGAGGGATGCCAGGTTATATCAATGATCTTATTAGCAGTATCGAGTGCCGCAGGCAAGTTCAAAAAACGTGCTGGCTTACCATCCGGCCCGGCTTCAATAAATACAAGCTCTTTCCCGGCATCAGAAGTTGAAAGGATCAGTTCATTTTTGTTTACATCTATGGAAGTTGGCCTCTTACCTACTGGAAAACCGAATTTCGCTTTCGGGGCACCCAGGTTCAGGATGTCAACTACAAATAATTTTTCACCGGCAGGAAATTCCTTTGCAAGGTCTTTATACTCCGCCACTCCGTCTTCGGGACGAATTCTATTCTCCAAAACGTAGGCCAATCCACCATTTGAAGGGACAGCCAGCGTTTTTGAAAATCCCAATGCGGAGTTTGATACAACTGCGCTTCCTAATCCTTTGCTACCCCTTTCGACGGGAAATTTAATTGTGGTAAGCTGATCTTTTGATGTGTTGTCCCTTAGTAGCTTTCCATCCACAAATGCGGAGGCGGACATATCGCCGTCTGATACAACGACCAGGCCCCGGGCATTAAAGGTGATGGGTGCTTGGGCAAAGGAAGAAAAACTTCCCAAAGCTGCCAAACCAGCGAATAATGCAACTTGTTTCATAAAAGGAATTTAAGTTTTAGGTGGTTTGAAAAAATAACTTGAACATTAAAAGAAACCTTGTAATGCAGAAAATGCACCACAAGGTTTCTCACATAAAAGGCAATATACAATAAAAATAGAAAACCCCGAAAGCAGAGCTTTCGGGGTTAAAAATCTGTCAAGAAAAATTACTAAGCTGTTGCTGTCAACGAATTGACCAATCTTGCCAATTTTGATTTTTGGTTCGAAGCTTTTTTCTTGTGAATGATATTTTTCTTTGCCAAACGATCCAACATTGAAGAAACAGTTTTGTAAACTTCAACAGCTACTGCCTTATCAGTCGTTTCACGCAATTTCTTAATGTATGAACGTGTAGTTTTGTGCTGGTAACGATTACGCAAACGCTTGGTTTCGTTCGCGCGTATTCTTTTTAATGCTGATTTATGATTTGCCATTTTCTATTAATATTTTTCTATCTTCCATTTCGGTGTGCAAAAATAGAAATTGCTTCCTGAAATGCCAAATTTAGCTTTAAATATATTTCCCAAATCCTTATTTGCGCATTCTTTGCACGTCCGACGACAGGTACTCTTCAATCCGACTCTCCAATTCGTTGTTAGGGATATTACTGTGCAGCTCGCCTTCCACAGCCAGTGAAATCTTTCCGGTTTGCTCAGAGATGACAATTACGATCGCATCAGTTGCTTCGCTCATGCCCATTCCTGCCCTATGCCGGAAGCCCAATGACGATGGGACGTCTACCCCATCGGCAACCGGTAATACACATCGGGCAGCCTTCAACACACCGTCAACAATAACCACTGCCCCATCGTGTAACTCACTATATTGGTTGAACAATGAAACCAGCAATGGTTTAGACACACGTGCATCCAGTAATTCTCCGGTTTCTACAAATTTGGTGAGATCATCCCTTTTGTTAACCACGATCAGCGCCCCTGTAAAATTGGCGGCAATGGTTTTGCTGGCATCCACGATTTCTCTCAGATTTTTCACCTTAAGATCAAGTACCGAATTTCCCAGTACCTTTTTAAGCAAACCGTTGTTGGTATAAATGGTTGATTTACCTATAATCAATAAAAAACGACGGATTTCCTGTTGAAAAATAACAATCAATGCTACCGCTCCTACGCCCATGAAATATTGAAGGATCGCAGTTAAAAGGCCAAGGCCAAGTCCTTTTACAACAAGATAAAAAACGTAAACAAATAAATAACCCAGAAAAACCCTACTCGCAATACTGCCCCTGACAAGGGTATATACCTGATAAAGAAGAATTGACACTAAAAAAACATCGAGGACATCGGCCCAGTTGATGTTCAGGAAACCCACATTCATAAGAAAATCAATATTATTTCGCGTCTAAATTACTATATTAATTCATACAACGGCCAGCAGCATTCCATAGTTTTATTGCTTCCACCGCAGGCCTCACATCATGCACCCTAAGAATAGAGACGCCTTGCTGCAAAGCCATAATATTCAAAACCGTGGTACCATTAAGTGCCTCATTTGCAGAGATATCCAACGTTTTATAAATAGTTGTCTTCCTTGAAATACCCACCAGCAGCGGGTAACCAAGCAGGTTAAATGCATTCAGATTTTGAATCAATTCAAAATTTTGCGAAATCGTTTTTGCAAAGCCAAATCCAGGATCAATAATCACATCAGCTACTCCTAATGCCTTCAATGCCAGTATTTTATTTTGAAGATCCTTTAGAATATCCGGAACAAGTTGATTGTAAGAAGTCATCTGATTCATAGTCTGAGGGGTCCCGCGCATGTGCATTAGTATGTATGGGACTTTAAGATCCGCGGTTACTTTAAACATCAGATCATCCAGCGTTCCGCCGGATACATCGTTGATCAATGAAGCGCCTTTTCCCACGGCCATGGCGGCCACTTGGGAGCGAAAAGTATCTATTGAGATAACCAGATTAGGGAAATATTTTACTAATGGATCCAATGCGGCCTCGACCTTTTCCATTTCCTTAGAAATGTCGATTTCCTTTGCACCGGGACGGGTAGAATAGCCTCCTATGTCAACAATTTTAGCACCTTCTTCAATCATTTTGCCCGCCATTTCCACGATCTGCTCGGAATTGCCCGCCCTGCTCTCTGCGTAAAAAGAATCGGAAGTTAAATTGAGGATTCCCATTGCCACGGGTGTGGACAGATCAAGCAGTTTGCCCCGGATGTTGAGTGTTTTTTTGTTAACTTGCACCATGCATTTGTTCAATTAGGACGAAGGAATCAACGATTAAGCTTGTCCCGATCTTTCGAAATCAGAAAACTTTATTTGTAGCAGTGAAATCCACAGAATCGGAATATCAGGAAATCATTCAGTATTGCCAAGATCTTTTCAGTAAAAAAAACAAGGACTACGGCACCTCGTGGCGCATCCTGCGCATCCCTTCCGTTACCGATCAAATCTTCATCAAGGCACAGCGTATCCGCACAATTCAGGAAAAAGGCATTCAAAAGGTCGATGAAGACGCGTCGTCTGAATTCATCGGGATTATCAACTATTGCGTAATGGCTTTAATACAAATCAGCGCACTGGAAGAAAAGCAAGAAATCGATGACGCTGAACTTACTAAACTTTACAATCAACAGGTGAACGAAGTGAGGGAGCTTTTGTTTAATAAAAATCACGATTATGGTGAGGCCTGGCGTGATATGAGGGTGAGTTCGATGACTGATATTATCCTGATGAAATTGTTAAGAATCAAGCAAATTGAAGATAACCGGGGGCTAACATTGGTTTCAGAGGGAGTGAAAGCCGGTTACCAGGATATCATTAACTACTCGGTTTTTTGCCTGATCAAATCCAATGCCCTTCAAACCAATTGATTCACCGGACCTTGCCGCTTCCTCTTTAAATGTTTTAAAATGAAAATTGCCGCTCAGATTTCGCGTGTCATTGTTGGGTTGTTATTTATTTTTTCCGGTGCGATAAAATTGAATGATCCGATCGGTACCCAATATAAGCTTGAAGAATACTTTGAGGTTTTTGCAGCAGATCTTCCGGCTTTGCATGATTTCTTCATGTCACTGGTTCCTCTTTCATTATATTTTTCGGTATTCCTTTGTACTGCCGAAGTGGTTTTGGGAATTGCTTTGCTTGTGGGCTATAAACCAAAAACAATATCCTGGCTCCTATTGCTTATCATCCTGTTTTTTACATTTCTTACATTTTACTCCGCCTACTTCAATAGAGTAACAGATTGCGGCTGCTTTGGTGCAGCTATTAAGTTAACACCCTGGAGTTCATTTGGTAAAGATCTTTTTCTATTGGTTTTGATCATTATCATTGTTTGGAATAGGCGGAAATTTCAGGCCATGCCCACCGGAATAATCGTTGTGCTCTCAACCATAGCATCATTGGGAGTTGCGGTGTATGCGCTCAGGCACTTACCGATTATGGATTTGCTACCCTATCGAGTTGGCGCCAGCATTCCAGGTCAACTCAAACCATCGGAGCCGCTCAGGTATCTTTATATTTTTGAAAAAGACGGAAAAACATCTGAATACGAAAAGTATCCAAGCGATACGACGCTCGTATTCAAGGAGATGGTGGTGCTAAATGAGGATGCTAAACCAAAAATCACGGATTACAAAGTTTGGAATGACGCGGGTGATTTTACCGAAGAAACATTCAAGGGTAGTAAGCTTTTTTTGATCATTAAGAGTCTCAGTGACATTAATACCGCTGCATTGCCGGATATAAATAAGCTGATTAGCTCTGTTAAAACAAAGGGCATCGAACCAATCATACTTACCTCAGGCAACAGTGAAGAAATTGTAAGCTTTCTAAATGCGCACCAGCTCACTGCGCCTTATTATTATGTCGATGCGACCGTTCTAAAAACCATTCTGAGGTCCAATCCGGGCCTATGGCTTTTAAAGGATGGTATTGTCAAAGGAAAGTGGCACTACAATGATACACCCACTCCCGAGGAAGTCTTAGATCTGGTGAAATAATGAAGAATATTATTTTGGTCGGAATGATGTCCTCTGGCAAGACTACGTTAGGTAAGCAGCTTGCCCGCTTGCTAAACTACCGCTTCGTGGACCTCGATAAGCTGATTGAGAGGGATCAAAATATGACCATTTCATCCATATTTTCAGAAAAAGGGGAATCCTATTTTCGGCAGGTTGAAAATCGAATCTTGAAAGAAGTGAGAAGCCAAAGCAACATTGTGCTTGCCTGCGGAGGCGGGACACCTTGCTTTTTTGACAATATGGATGTTATCAATCAAATGGGTGTCAGCATTTATTTGGATGTACCGGCGGCAGAACTTGCAAAACGCATTGAAAGTCACGGCAAAGACGATCGCCCCATTTTGTCTGGCGCTACATCATTAAAGGAAACGCTTGCAAACAAAATCGCAGAACGCAGAACATTCTATTCCAGGGCCCACTTTACATTAACGGGGGCAATAGACCTATCACATTTACTGGAAGTGATTAAGCCTAATTTGTAACAGAAAAACCTGCTTTCGGCAGGTTTTTGTTACAAATTGGGCTTGATCAAAAGAATGTCCCAAGTGTCAACAGCACGTTGACAGGCTTGTTAGATATTTCCACAGATGAATAATCCTGAATGTTATTTAATGCATAAGGTGTGTAGGCCGAGTTGTACGATGTGAGTGAGCCTGTCAGGTCAGCAAAAAACTTGTTGCCACGATACCCTACGCCCGCTGAAAATATCATTTTGTCACGCTTGATCCCATCGGTATTCACGTATGGGTCGGCGAGGTAAGCACCGCCGACCCGTGCCCTAAACACGCTTGCGCGAAACTCAGCTCCTAACCGGACATTGACAGAATTTTTATAAAGGTCCGTGATCTCAGCCCTAGTATTATCCTTAAAGGCTTGATTGTCAGAGCTGCTGAGATAGCTTGTCCTTACCCTCATTCCACTGTATCCGACATACTCAACCGAGCCGGTGATGAAACCCTTATCCTGCAAAAAGAAAGTAGCTCCAAAATTACCCCTGAACGGACCTGTCATTGAGTATTCGAAATCATTGGGTGCAATTTCAAGATTAGTATATGGCGGCGTTATCAACGTACCATCAGGTCCGGTGACCTTTCCATCAATATATGCCGCATTTACATTCTGATAAAAAGTCTCTTTAATCGATGTAAAGGTTGGGCTGATTATTACACCGCCCAGCTGGAACATTGGATTGATCTTGTAAATGATACCCAGGGAAAGGTTCACACCACTTCCCGTGACCGTCAGGTCTTCACTTTGTCCCACAGAAACCAGCTCAGGGCTGTCTACATAACTGTCCTGGAAGGTTCGCGTGTATTTATAGCGCAATCTGCTGAATCCGAGATTACCTCCGATGTAAAATTTATCATCCAGATTTCCTGCATAAGCCAATGTCCATTGCGTATTCGCGCCGGTCGCACTATAACTACCAAACTGGTCTACAACACTGTTTCTATCCAATGCTTCGTAGGGCGATCCGTCCGCGGTAGTCGGGTTAAGAAGGTACATCTGATAATATGCGGCTGGAAGTGAATAGGCGACCGGCCCGCCAGTTACAGAGCCTGTTGCGTCAAAATCCTCTTCCAATCGTGTAACCGGCAGGTTGTCATTATTTGCATCTTCGACGACTTTATCAACATAAGCACTTCGATTATTCAATCCTGAATAATTATAAACATCTTGAAAAGATTGCTGGCGCGAAAAGGAAATTCCAAGGGAAGATCGCTTCCACCTTCTCTGGAAGCCGGGTTGACTTGATATAACAAGAGAGGCTTGGGCAACATTACCCAATGACTTACTATCAGAATTGCTTTCTCCCAGATATTTTCCTTTTGTACTAATGCTTGTTATTCCCGGTGTTATGGAAATCTCAGACCTGTTGTAAAAACCAAGTCCGGCGGGGTTGCCGTGAATTGTGCTGGGATCGCCACCCAGCGCGGCATGATTTCCACCCAGCGCCTGAAAACGGGCCGAGCCGGTTTGGTTCATTTCCGAATACCTGAATGCATCCGAAGCATACTGACCATATGAAATTGATGAGCTAAGAAGTGCAAGGAGGAACGTAGCCCCTGCGTTTTTTTTAATCATGATTCTTGTAATAAATGTCTTGTTTGTTGAACACTTAGTAAACGAAAACCCTGCAAAATTATGACATCTTGCAGGGTTTGTATATGAATATCTATAACATCAAATCACATTCGGATTATCTTGGTCCTCTTGAAGAAGAACGGGTTGCTCCGCCTCCGCCGCTGGACGATCCGCTTGAAGGTGCGCTATAACTTCTTGATGGCGCACTGTAACTTGGCGTGCTTGGAGCACTGTAAGTTCTGCTCGGCGCGCTGTAAGATTCAGACCTATTCGGCGCAGAATAATTACCTCTTGAAGGAGCGCTGTAATCAGACTGGCTTCTTGCGGGCGCACTGTAAGCCGGTGAATTATAAGAAGAATTGCTTCCTCTTGAGGAGCGTGGTGAAGAGTAACTACCTCCTCCATTATTTTCAGGCGTATATGTACTTGCGCTTGCCGAACGTGGGCGAGAGTAATACACATTATTCCCTTCGCTCGCTCCTTTTGAACTGATTGACTCACTGCTAGTCCTTCCCCCAGCCACACCTGAACCGCCTCTGCTGTATGATCTGTCAGATCTTGGAGAAGCATAAGTATCATTTGCCGACACTGTATTGCCTGATCTTCTTCCACTTCTATCTCCTGAGCCAGCCGCTGATCTTGGAGAGTTCACGAAATTTGAATTGTATCTATCCGAGGTCCTCGAACTTCTGCCGTTAGTGGCAACTCTTGGCCCGTACGTTCTCGAAATACCTCTTTCGTAATTATTGTTGACTACAATAACCGGTCGGCTGTATGCCCATGGTGAATATCCGTATCCGCCATAAAAGCTGTCGTAATATCCGGATCCGTAACCATATGGGCTATATCCCCATGAATTATAGCCAAATGGATCATAACCATAACCCATCATGCCGCCATAACCTAGCATACTTCCATAACCCATCATGCTATTGTATCCCCAAGGAGAATAGCCCATTCCCATCATCATGGAACCCATTCCGAAACCCAGGTAAGGGCGCATTCTAAATCCATTTCCAAACCCAAACTGGAATCCCATTGAACTGCCAGGCCAGTATGACCCTAAGCCACCATAATAAGGATTTGCATTCGCGGTAGCCCTGTTATAACCATCTACAAACCCTGCATTGTAACCTACATCATTAGAAACAGCACGGTTAACGCTGCGCGATGAAAGGTATGATTCGTCATAATAATCACTGGTTCCGGATTCTGTATTATCACCGGTATATGCATAATCCGGATTATCGGAACGGGATATTTCTTGATCTGTACCTCTGTCTCTTGACACAACTCCGGCACTTGGATTACCACCATAAAGGTCGTCATAGCCCCCAGCCGAACGTGATACATATTGATTTGAAGTACATCCCAAAGCTCCCAACAACACAAACAAAGACAAGTATTTTGCTTTATTGATCATACTCATGGCTTTAAAGGATTAAAAGTTTGTTGCTAATTTATATATAAAATCATTCCTAACTAGTATGTAAACGACCGTTACAATACATTAATTCCAAAGTTAACATAAAAAACTATCTTTGCAAGTCCTGCAAAAACGGGTTTTCGACGATGATATTCTCCATTTTAATTACAAAATAATCCTAATAATGAGTAAAGCACTACCTACCCGAAGTGAAAACTACTCCGAATGGTATAATGAACTAGTGAAAAGGGCTGATTTAGCCGAAAATTCAGCTGTACGGGGCTGTATGGTGATTAAACCTTATGGTTACTCCATCTGGGAAAAGATGCAGCGGGCATTGGATGATATGTTCAAAGAAACAGGTCATAGCAATGCTTATTTCCCATTATTTATCCCAAAATCCTATCTGAGTAAGGAAGCTTCACATGTGGAGGGATTTGCCAAGGAGTGCGCTGTTGTTACGCATTATCGGTTAAAAAATGATCCAAACGGCAAAGGGGTTATTGTCGATCCGGACGCCAAACTGGAAGAAGAACTGATTGTTCGTCCTACTTCTGAGACAGTTATTTGGAGTACTTACAAAAACTGGATCCAATCTTATAGAGATCTTCCTTTACTGATTAACCAATGGGCCAATGTAGTTCGCTGGGAAATGCGTACCCGGCTTTTTCTGAGAACCGCAGAATTTCTTTGGCAGGAAGGCCACACCGCCCATGCTACTTCCACCGAAGCGGTTGCAGAAACAAAGCAAATGCTTGAGATATATGCGCAGTTTGCAGAAGAATGGATGGCAATGCCAGTTGTCAAAGGCAGAAAAACGGAAAATGAACGCTTTGCAGGAGCAGAAGATACCTACTGTATTGAAGCCTTAATGCAGGATGGCAAAGCTTTACAAGCCGGTACGTCACACTTTTTAGGGCAAAATTTCGCGACAGCGTTTGATGTGAAATTTCAGGATAAGGACGGTAAGCTTGAATATGTTTGGGGAACGTCGTGGGGAGTGAGCACGCGTTTAATGGGCGCTTTGATTATGGCACATTCAGATGATAATGGCCTAATCCTGCCTCCAAAACTTGCCCCGATCCAGGTAGTCATTGTTCCGATTTACAAAAATGAAGAGCAGCTGTCGCAAATTTCTGATAAGGTATCCGAAATAGTGAAAGATCTTAAAAAGCTTGGCATCAGCGTAAAATATGACAACAATGATGCTTACAAGCCAGGCTACAAATTCGCTGAATACGAATTGAAAGGAGTTCCCGTACGTCTGGCAATGGGCGCAAGAGATCTGGAAAACGGAACCGTGGAAGTTGCAAGACGGGACACCAAGACCAAAGAAACAGTTTCTTTGGATGGTATTGCATTGCATATTCAGTCGCTGCTGGACAACATTCAGGAATCGATTTATAATAAGGCGCTGGCATTTAAGAATGAGAATACCTTTCGGGCCGATACCTTTGAAGAATTCAATAGCATTTTGGATACCACAGGCGGATTTGTTCTGGCCCACTGGGACGGGACTTCCGAGACTGAAGAGAAGATAAAAGAAGAGACAAAAGCCACCATCCGGTGCATCCCTCTTGATCAGAAGCAAGAAAATGGGACCTGTATCTACTCTGGAAAACCCTCTGCGGGCAGGGTTGTTTTTGCACGAGCATATTAATTTTGACAACCTATTTCTGATCGCTTTTCAGGAGCAGGACATTTTTTAACTAGATAAATAATTACGATGAAGCAGGCGCAGACAGGTGATAATGTGGAGGTTCACTATAAAGGAACTTTGCCGGACGGACAACTTTTTGATTCTTCTGAGGGACGCGAACCTCTGAATTTTACATTAGGAAGCGGTCAGGTGATCAAGGGTTTCGATGATGGTGTGACCGGCATGGAAATCGGAGACAAGAAAACAATTCATATCCCAAATGCGGAGGCGTATGGCCCGATTAACGAGGAAATGATCATTAATTTTGAGCGCGCACAAATTCCCGCGGATGTTCCCTTGGAAATTGGCGGAACGCTCAATATGCATCAGGATGGAAACGGACAGGTGATACCTGTGGTGGTTTGTGAGGTTACCGAAGAATATGTTATTCTGGATGCAAATCATCCTCTTGCAGGCCAGGACTTAATTTTTGAACTGGAACTCGTGGCCATTAAGTAGATGCAAAAAGGCACTTGAATCGAATGATCAGGTGCCTTTTACTTTGCCCATTTCAAGCTGAATATTTCATGCTTATTTTGATTTATTTTTAGAAGAATCTGCCTCGTAGCCAAATCCTGCAACATTCGCTCAGCCCTCTTTTCTGAAATATTGATTATTTTGGAAAATATCTTTGCAGTAACAAAATCCGTCTCTTTCAAGTAGTTTATCAGCGTCTTCACGTGCTTACTTCCCAGTAACTTCTCAGTTTCCGCGTCCCCTTCACCGTAAAGCAATAACCTTGGTATCGGCAGGCTTTTGTCTTTTACCCTGATGTAAATGATGCGTTCTCCTCTTTCGTTGATCGCGTAATGCGGTTTATCTGCGCTTTCCAGCACTTCAATGTGCAAAATTCTTTTTCCATCCAGGATCTCCGATTTTAAGCTGATCAGAATAAGGGGTTCAATAAGTTCCCTTGTGGCTTTTTCGAGTTTCTGGAGTTCGTTCAATTCCGACTCTATCCCAATTATTGCTCCGTTATCGGCTATGCCGATGATCAAATTTCCGCCGGATGTATTGGCAAAAGAAACCAGGGTTTTGGCAATCTTAAAAGTACTGTCGACCGTCCTCTTAAACTCAATCGTTAACCCCTCCCCTTCCCGGATATATTATTTGGTGCTTTTACCCATTTAATTTAGATCAATGCATATTTTTTTCCCGGTAGCGACCGGACCATTCCCTGGAATTCCAGATTTAAAAGAAGCGTCGCCAATTTGTTTAAATGCATTCCCGACTGCCAGGCTAATTCGTCTATCTGCATACACCCTTTCTGTTTTATCAGGGACAATACCTGACCCTCGTCTTGGGTGAACCCATCAAAGCTAATTGGTTCAGGAAATACCTTCGTAATATTTTCAGGTTTCTTTTCCTGATTCCATCCCAATGCATTTGCCATATCCTCCACAGAAGTGAAAATCGATGCCTTGTGATCTCTGATTAGGTAATTGCATCCTTCCGATTGCCCGCTCCCAATCATACCAGGAACGGCATACACATCACGATGGTAATTCTGGGCAAATTCAACTGTGATCAGACTTCCTCCTTTTTTACCGGATTCTATTACAATTGTAACGTCACTTAGCCCAGCAATAATTCTGTTGCGGGCCGGAAATCTCATGAAGTCGGGCTTTGTCCCCAAAGTATTTTCGGTAACTATTCCGCCCATTTCCTGCATTTCCTGAGCGGTACGTTTATGTGAAGAAGGGTAAATGATGTCCAGCCCGCTCGCCATAACCCCAACCGTTGGCAGGTTGGTTTTCAGGCAAGCACGATGAGCCGTAATGTCTACGCCATAAGCAAGGCCGCTTACAACAAGTGTTTTGTACGGTTCCAGATCCTTAATCGTATTTTCTGTCACTGCTTTTCCATAGTCGCTGATCTGACGCGTCCCAACAATGCCTACGGTTCGTGCTGCATTGAAGTCAATGTTACCTTTTGAGTAAAGGACGACAGGTGCATCATATAAGGCCTTTAATCTTGAGGGGAAAGTGGCATCATTGTAAAAATGGAGTTGTACGCTGGTATCAGTGCATTTTTGATATTCAATTTCAGCGAGCTGCAAGAAGCTTTTGCTCAATACGGCTTTCACAACCTTATCTCCTATCCCAGGGATTTTTATCAATTTTTTATAATCAGAAAGGAAAACATTGGAGGCGCCGCCGCAATAACTGATTAGCTGACGAATGGTAACAGAGCCTACACCAGGCGTTTGAATTAAAGCAAGAATACAGATCTTCTCTGTTTCGTCGGAGGGTAACATATATAGTGTGTTTTGAGTTGGAATGAAATCCCCTGCGCGTATACTTATCTGGCACACATTTTGCCAGTATACGTTTAGAAGCTTACCTCAAAAATAATAATAATACTCAAAGAGTATATGGAAAATTTACAGACAGAAGAAAGGCCTGCTATACAGCATTTTGAAGGAATGGGGGCAACATGTTATCCGGAAGGAGTGTTTTATAGGGTTTGGGCGCCACACGCTGATGGTGTAATGGTTGTAGGAAGTTTTAACGATTGGAATCAAACCGCTAATCCACTTAAGCAGGAAGAAAATGGGTTTTGGGGCGCTCTCGTTGAAAATTCGAAGGAGGGAGATGAATATAAATTTTTACTGAAAACAACTTCCGGCGATCTATATAGAAATGACCCATATTCATTAAAAATGACCAATTCAGCTGGAAATTGCGTCGTTTACAATCATGCATCATTCAATTGGCACAATGTATCCTTTCAAATCCCAAGCTGGCACGAACTGGTCATTTATGAACTGCACGTTGGGACATTTCACGTAAAGGAAAACGACCATGTTGGAACCCTTTATACGGCTATTGAAAAATTAGACTATTTAAAGGATATGGGTTTCAACGCTGTTGAATTAATGCCCTGTTCTGAGTTTCCGGGAGATCGCTCCTGGGGATATAATCCCGCAAACCCATTTGCAATAGAATCTGATTATGGTGGCCCCGACGGCCTTAAAGCTTTCGTAAAGGCTGCTCATGAAGCTGGGATAGCCGTTATTCTGGACGTAGTGTACAATCATTTCGGACCTTCTGATCTCGACTTATGGCAATTTGACGGATGGCATGAGAACGATGGAGGTGGAATCTATTTTTATAACGATTGGAAATCGGAAACTCCGTGGGGAAGTACCAGACCAGACTTTGGTCGCAGGGAAGTACGTCAATACATTCATGACAATGCCATGATGTGGATTAAAGATTATAGGGTGGACGGTTTGCGGATGGATATGGTGCCCTACATCAGAAATGTCAAGGCCGATGGAAATCCTGGGAATGACCTACCAGAAGGAATCTCGATGATCCAAGGAATCAATAAAGCCATAAGTGAATGCTGCCCTAACTGTATTACTATTGCAGAAGATATGCATTCTCTGGATTTTATTACAAATGATGTTGAAAATGGTGGTATGGGCTATGGTTCCCAATGGGATGCCGATTTTGTACACACGATCAGAGATGCCATCATTAAGGCTGATGATCAGCAGAGGGATATGAATGCAGTGGTAGGGGCGATTATGAACCGCTACAATACCGATTCCTTTCAGCGTATCATTTATACGGAATCCCATGATGAAGTAGCCAACGGCCAGGCAAGAGTAGCCCAGGAGATCGCTGATGGTGATGTCGACAACTGGTTTTCTAAGAAACGTGCTGCATTGGGAGTTGCGTTGGTACTCACTTCGCCAGGAATTCCTATGATATTTCAGGGCCAGCCGATGCTGGAAGATAAATGGTTTTCAGATAGCGATCCGATAGACTGGACGCGACTTGAAAAATTCAGCGGATTTGCGTCGCTGCACAGAGATTTGATCCACATTCGGAGAAACTGGTTTGGCGTTACCAAGGGTTTGCAAGGACAAAACACGCAGATCATCCGCGCCGATAATGATAAAAAAGTGATTGTTATGCATCGCTGGGATGTTGGTGGCCCAAAGGATAGCGTAGTCGTCGTATTCAATTTTTCAATAGAAGCCTATTCCGATTATAAAGTTGGGTTTCCGAGAGCTGGTAAGTGGCATCTTCGGTTCAACAGCGACAACGGAAATTACGACCGGGAATTCTCAAATCTCGGCATTATCGATTCTGAAACGATGCAAGGTGAACTTGACAATTTAACTGATCACGTAACACTTACCATACCACCGTATAGTGCTCTGGTTTTCTCCCAGGAAGACTGATACGTCAATTCAAATAACAAAAAACAGGAAGTGTAAGGCTACACTTCCTGTTTTTTGTTATTTGATAGTCCGAAAAATCCTGTCCCAGCGTATCTTATTGAAGAAATTGGTCGGGTTTGGATCTATGGACATCCAAACAAAAACTGCCTTTCCAACGATATGATCCTTGGGTACAAAGCCCCAATATCTAGAATCAGCCGAGTCGTGGCGATTATCGCCCATCATGAAATAGTAATCCTGTTTGAATGTGTACTGACTAAGCGGCTTACCGTTCTGCGTAATCCTGCCGCTTTCCAGCACAATCCCTTCACTACCTTCATAATTCTTGATGATCTCACCATAAAGATCGATGTTTGAGCCGGTCAATGTTACTTTTGTCCCTTTTTTGGGAATCGTTAACGGACCATAATTATCTTTATTCCAATCCAATAAGTCCGTCGTAGGGAACAGAAATGGCTCTTTTAAACCCTTACTTAGCATTATTGGCTCGATTCTTTTTACGAAATCATATGTTTTAAGCTTGCTGGCCAGGTCAGATGTTGTTTTGACTACATAACCAAACTCGTCATTTGCAGCAATACTATCATTAAATGTCTCTGTAAATTGTGAATAGTCGGATATACCATTCTTGTGAAAAACATTTTCCTCATTTACGGGCGTTGATACTGACACAATATATTCGCTCTGCATCCGGGCAGGGTTAACCTGTATTTCTCCATTAACATAAACCTGACCTCCTTTTACTTCCAGCTGATCGCCCGCAATGGCAACACAGCGTTTAATGTAATTGGATCGCAGGTCGGTGGGGTGGGGATGAAGATCAGGCAGCACATTGCTGTATTTTGTGAATGCGTTTGGATGCTCAACGGGCAGGTTGAACACAATTACATCTCCATTTTTTACATCCACAAATCCAGAAAGCCGAAACTGTGGCAGTTGGATCCAATCTACGTATGAGGGAATTTTTGTCCCCCAAATGGTTTGGTGAGTTAAAGGCACTTGCAATGGTGTGATGGGTGTGGTAGTACCATAATGGAGCCGGCTGACAAACAGATAGTCACCGACCAGAAGGCTATTTTCCATTGAAGGAGTTGGTATCACGAAAGCACTGAAAAATAGCCATCTGATAATCGTCGCAGCAACAACTGCAAACAAAACTGAATCAAGCCATTCTCGGACTGAGGACTTCTTTTTTTTCTGTTTTGTTGACTTTTGAAATAGTTCTGTGACTGGCATGGCGATTATTTTTGATTGCAAGATAACGCAATCGGAGTAGCAAATAAACAGTCATATTAAATTTATTTATATATAAATGAAAAAGAGGAAGTCGTTTTGACCTCCTCTCTAACATAAGCTATTAATATAAATTAATTGATCACCCGGAACAGACGGTTCCAGCGAATTTTATTAAACAAGCTGGTTGGGTTAGGATCAATGGACATCCATACAAATACTGCTTTGCCTACAATATGATCCTTGGGTACAAATCCCCAATAACGCGAGTCCGCAGAATTATGGCGGTTATCTCCCATCATAAAGAAGTAATCCTGCTTGAATGTATATGCGTCGATTACCTTGCCCGCAATTTTAATAGACTTTTCATCCACAACAACATCCTCATTTTCTTCATAATGTTTTATAACCGTCCCATACATGGCCACATTCTCAGGTGTTAGCGGTACTGTAACCCCTTTCTTAGGAACAGTCACCGGACCGTAATTGTCTCTGTTCCACTTAAATAATGTTGAAGTTGGAAAAAGCATTGGCTCACTGATATCCCTGGACGATTTTACCAGTGTAATACTTTTCACAAAATCATAGGCTTTCAGCTTAGCGGCAATTTCCACGGTCGTAAACAACAGGTAACCCTGTTGGTCATTGCTCGGAATGGTGTCATTATAGCTCTCAGTATAAGCATTGTATTCAGAAACGCCGTTTTCTTTAAAAACCTTTGTCTCATTCACCGTCGTACTGGTAGCAACAAAATATTCATTCTCCATTCTCACCGGATTCTCCTCGGCAACACCATTGGCATACACTTGCAAATCCCTTACTTCCAGCCTATCACCAGGCAATCCGACGCAACGCTTAATGTAATTGGTCTTAAGATCAAGCGGATGTTGCAATTCGGGAGGATAATTGAAGACAACCACATCGCCCCGTTTTACATCACTGAAACCAGGCAGACGGTATTGAGGTAACTGGATGGCGTCGGTATAAGACGGAATGTTTGTCCCCCAGATAGTCTGGTGTGTCAATGGTACCTGAAGAGGCGTTTTGGGTGTACGGGTGCCATAATGTAATTTACTTACGAATAGAAAATCACCTACCAAAAGGCTATTCTCCATCGAGGGCGTGGGTATTGTAAAGGCCTCAAAAAATAGCCAGCGTATCAATGTCGCCGCTATGACTGCAAATAATATTGAATCAAACCATTCCCGTATTGGTGATTTCTTCTTTCTAGTTTGAATTGGACTGGAAGTCAATTCTTTATTAATAGCCATCCTATGCGATTATTGGTAGTTTAAAAGTATTAATCTAAATTTTTGAGAAGGTCATCCATTCCGAAAACGCCGTTTCTTCCTGACAACCATTCCGCTGAAATCACTGCGCCAAGTGCGAAACCTGCACGGTTATGTGCGGTGTGTGATATTTCAATGGCGTCCACTGCGGATTCGTAACGAACAATGTGCGTGCCAGGGACTTCGCCAATTCGTTTAGAAACGATCTGCAGATACCCTTCCTGATCTTCTGGTGCGAGTTTCCATCCGCTCAAACTCTCCGTTTCTTCCACGATGCCTTCGGCGAGGGTTATGGCAGTACCGCTTGGCGCATCAAGCTTATGTATATGATGGATCTCTGTCATGGAACGCTGATAATCCTGACTATTCATCATACGCGCCAGTTGGCGATTCAGACGAAAAAAGAGGTTTACGCCAATGCTATAATTAGATGCATAAAAAAATGCGCCTGATTGTTCGTTGCAAAGATTTTCAATTTCACTGCGATGTTCGAGCCAGCCGGTTGTACCACTTACCACCGGCCACCCTTTTTTCAGGCAATAAGTAATGTTGTCAAAGGCGGCTTCCGGAGAACTGAATTCAATGGCAACATCCACGTCATCGGAACCAAGTCTATCCATTTCCGGGCGGTTCTGGATGTCAATTTTACCAGCAATGGTATGTCCTCTTTCAAGAGCAATCTGCTCAATTGTTTTCCCCATTTTACCATACCCAAGTAACAGTATTCTCATTAACTAACGATTTGAATCATAATAATATCTCCTACTTTATATTGAAAACCAGTCTGACCCCAGGAGTTGGTGTTCTCATGGCTGGTTGCTGCAACTTGGGTTCTATTCTTAATGTCAGGTCGTCTGATAAATCAAACGTTTTTAAATGCGCGGCGACATTTGCTTCTATGATGGAAAGCGTATATATAAGTCCTGTCACAATCAACGCAAATCCCCGGTTGCGACGCCAGTAATTCTTTCCCCGGGCGGCCTGGTCTTTTGTTGCAGGCAAATACTCGCTATTGGTATTCAATAAATTCCTCACCCGAACAGATACCGTTGAATCAACCAATTCCGGCTTTAGATTTCCGTAATCAACACTATCCTTATCCAATATAAAAAACTGCTTGTAGGCATTGAGGTAGTCGCGGTATTTAATTGAATTAAGATAATAAGCATAAAGCCCACCTCCGAATGCTACATATACAATGGGAGCTTTCCAATAATCCCGATTATAAATCTGCCCCATTCCAGGTATAAGAGCGAGTTTTGTAGCTGTCCGGGGAACAGGAAAAAACTTTGTCGAATCGCTGCTTTTAACTTTTTTTAACGAATCTGCAGCGGCGATAATCATGCTATCACTCAATACAACCGGGACATTTTGAGTTTTCAAGCTGTCCTTCTGAATCGTTGTTTGCGCTGTAATACCTCTTGAAAATAACAAAATAACCCCAAGCCAAAACCAGTTTTTCAAGTCTTATTTGAATTTCAGTGTTTCCAATATCTTTTTTAACTCATCCTGAGACGTAAACGGGATTTTGATTTCACCTTTGTGCTCCTCATTACTTTTTACAGAAACTTTGGCCCCGAAAAAAGAAGATAATTGGAATTGTAACGACTTAATTTCCTGATTAATTGTCGGCTGTTTTTTCGAAGCGAAGGACACATTACTCATCATTCCCAATTTCCTCACCTCTTCTTCAACCTTTCTTACCGACCATCCATCCTCAATAATCTTATTAAATATTTTGAGCTGACTTTGGTCGCTATTGATCGTTATAATAGCACGGGCATGTCCCATACTAATCTGATTGTCGCGAAGTGCCGCCTGAATGTCCGGAGGTAATTTTAATAAACGAATGTAATTATTTACCGTCGTCCGGTTTTTTCCTACACGAACCCCAAGTTCCTCCTGTTTGAGGTTACACTCCAGGATCAGCCGCTGATAACTCAGCGCAATTTCAATAGAATTAAGGTTTTCACGCTGAATGTTCTCGATCAATGCCATTTCCAGCATTTGCTGATCATTGGCAGTACGTACGTAAGCAGGAATGCTGGTTAGGCCGATCGATCTGGATGCTTGTAAACGGCGCTCTCCGGATATGAGTTGAAATGAATCTTCCGAAAGTTGCCGAACAGTTATGGGCTGAATAATCCCCTGTACACGGATAGAATCTGCGAGTTCTTGTAATGCTTCCTGATCAAACCTGGTTCGGGGTTGATAGGGATTAGCCTCGATCAGATTTACGTCGATGTCGCTCATGGATCCGACCACATCGGCAGCGGACATCCTTGAATTGTTCCTGCTTGAATTTACTTTCTCGGAATCTTGCAGAAGCGCGCCCAAACCCTTGCCAAGACCCGTCATTTTTTTCGTCTTACTGCTATTCTCCATTTGTGTCAGTCGTGCTTTTCAACTATGAATCAGTTCACTCCCATCTGCTTATCTGAAGAAAACAAACCATTTTTATTGAGAATCTCTCTCGCCAGATTTAAATAGCTGATCGCACCCTTGCTATCCGAATCCTGTGCCATAACAGGTATACCAAAACTCGGCGCTTCACTAATGCGTACGTTCCGTGGAATGATCGTGTTGAAAACCAATGACTCAAAATGGTTGGTAACTTCATTAACAACCTGATTGGACAGGCGCAGACGCAGGTCGTACATGGTAAGCAGAATTCCCTCAATCACCAGCGCTGTATTGAGCCTCGATTGGATAATGGTAATCGTATTCAACAATTTACCTAAGCCTTCCAATGCAAAATATTCACATTGAACTGGAATAATAACTGAATCTGCTGCGGTTAAACTGTTGATTGTTATCAAACCAAGTGAAGGGGAACAATCAATGATAATGAAAGCGTAATCATCACGAACTTCGGCAATGGCATCTTTCATTCTGTTTTCCCGATTTTTGAGATTGATCATCTCAATCTCCGCCCCAACCAGATCAATATGAGAAGGCAACAAATTGAGAAAGGGAAAATCGGTTTCTAGTATAATATCAGATGCTTTCGCCTGCTCAACCATGCATTCGTAAATGCTATTCTCCATCTCCTGCGGGTTAAATCCCAGCCCGGAAGTGGAGTTAGCTTGCGGGTCAGCATCAATGATCAGTGTTTTGAATTCAAGCGCTGCCAAACTGGCGGCCAAATTAATAGCAGTGGTGGTTTTCCCTACTCCTCCCTTTTGGTTTGCTATTGCAATTACTTTCCCCATGTATTCATTTGTGTTACCATTGTCAAATTTCTATTATTCGGGGCAATTCACCAAAAAATGTTCCACGCAGATTTAAATTCAACCAATAAGTATATGATTGTCAACAATTTAATCGACATTATTATTTAATTAAAATAAATTTCGCCTTAAAATTAGATGATGTTTCACGCCCACACTTGCGTTCCTTCTGTGCAGTTTTTGCACATTTCAATCTCAGAACGGGATCTGATGAGGGAAGCACGGAAATCCTTATACTTTTCCCCTTTCCACAACTGGCGGAACGTCTGCCGTTTCATATCCCCCAGCTGATATTCGGCATCTTTATCAAAACAGCACGGTACCACGGCCCCATCCCAGGTTATTACGCATGAATGCCACATTTTCCAGCAATGGTCAACAAACTTATTTTTTATAGAATATTTGCCGTCTTCCTGCTTTGCATAACGGGCGTATTTTTCAATCGTTGGTATAAGATCTGAACCTTCCTCGTAATCATATATCTGCGCGGTTTTTAGACCAACTTCATCTACACCCATTTCCTCTGCCAGCCTTTTTACATCTTCAATCTGATGTTCATTCGGTTTTACGACCAGAAACTGGAATATAACATGCGGTGTACTGGATTTCAGATCCTTTTTCCATTTGATAATATTCCTCGTTCCTTCCAATACTTTTTCAAGGTTACCCCCTATCCGATATTGTTGGTACACATCCTGGGTAGTGCCGTCAATCGAGATAATCAATCTGTCAAGACCAGATTCGACCGTTTTCCTTGCTTTTTCGTCCGTAAGATAATGAGCATTGGTTGAAGTGGCGGTGTATATTCCTTTATCATGAGCATACTGTACCAGTTCAAAAAACTTGGGGTGGAGGTAGGGCTCACCCTGGAAATAAAAAATCAGATAAAGTAATGTTTCACCCAATTCATCAATTGTCTTTTTATAAAGCTTCTCTTCCATCATGCCAGTCGGCCTGGTGAATGAACGTAAGCCGCTCGGGCATTCGGGGCAGCGCAGGTTACAGGATGTGGTTGGTTCAAATGAGATGGCAATGGGCATTCCCCAATGAACAGGATTGCCAGTAGCTTTTGAATAAAAATAACTGCTTAATATCTGAACGGCATTCCAAGCCCTCTTCACCGTCACTTTGGACATCAGGTTCAAGCCGTCCTTAAAATTTTTATTCATTGTTTGAAGCTTTAAGCCAATAGCTGTTAGCTATTAGCTTCATGATCCGTGAAAATTACCCTTAACGTTTTTGAAATCAGATAACCGAAATTCCGGTCGTGTGCTTGATTTCGGAAATTACAAAATAGCTGCTGATGTGTAACACACTTTTCAATGCAGAAAGTTTGTGCTGGTAAAATTGGTTATATGCCTCGGCATCTTCGACGACAACTTTCAGCATATAGTCGAAATTACCGGAAACTACTGAGCATTCGAGTACTTCACTCATTTTGACAATCGCCTGGTTGAAGTCCTCAAAGCTTTCTTTACGCTGCTTGTCGAGGGTAACGTTGCAGTAAACCAGCAAAGTCTTACCTAATTTGCGCCTGTTAAGCAAGCATACATACTTATCTATAAAACCCTCTTTTTCAAGCTTTCTGATCCTCTCATGCACCGGTGTGACCGACAAATTGATCCTGCTGGCAATCTCTTTAATGGTCATCTGCGCATTTTGCTGCAAGAGTTCAAGAATTTTGCGATCAGTAAGGTCGGGCTGCATAAAGTTTTTTTTATTGTGTATCCTCAATTAAAGGGGAGGCTAACAGAATTTTTTATTACCAAACTTTCCAAAAATAGGTTTCTTTTCTGTCTTATTGACCGTTAGTAGAATCTTTTTCCATAACAACGTAATTTTGAACTGTTTAAAACTATCGACACTGTTACAATCCATCACAATGATCATTGGAGTTCCCAAAGAAATTAAAAACAACGAAAACCGCGTGGCGCTAACACCTGCTGGCGCAACTGAATTCCGCAAACATGGACATACCGTTTATGTGCAAACTGAGGCGGGAAAAGGAAGCGGTTTTAGCGATGAACTTTACACAGAGGCAGGAGCTGTTATTCTTTCAACAATTGAGGAAGTGTACGGCATTGCCGAGATGATCATTAAGGTAAAAGAACCAATTGCGAGTGAATATGAGCTCATCAACGAAGATCAGCTATTATTCACTTACTTCCATTTCGCCTCATCCGAGCCACTTACACACGCAATGATCAGTCGTAAAGCGGTTTGCCTGGCATACGAAACAGTTGAGAAAACCGACAGAAGCCTTCCTCTGCTCGTTCCGATGAGCGAAGTAGCAGGCAGGATGGCCGTGCAGGAAGGAGCTAAGTATCTGGAAAAACCAATGGGTGGCTTTGGAATTCTGCTTGGCGGTGTTGCCGGTGTTAAACCCGCAAATGTGTTGGTACTGGGCGGCGGAATTGTTGGAACACAGTCAGCCAAAATGGCATCAGGACTTGGGGCCAATGTAACCATTGTAGATATCAGTCTCCCCCGCCTGCGGTATTTGGAAGACATTATGCCTGCCAATGTAGATACCGTAATGTCCAATGAGTACAACATTCGTGAATTGGTAAAAAGCGCAAACCTAATTATTGGTGGCGTCCTTATTCCAGGTGCAAAAGCCCCGTCTCTGATTACCCGCGACATGCTGAAATTAATGAAGCCCGGAACCGTAATGGTGGATGTAGCCATTGACCAGGGCGGGTGTTTTGAAACATCCAAAGCTACGACACACGAAGATCCAATTTATGAAGTCGACGGCGTTGTACATTATTGCGTAGCCAACATGCCCGGCGCGGTACCCTATACTTCCACACTGGCTTTGACCAATGCAACTTTACCATACGCACTCCAATTGGCTAACCAGGGCTGGAGATTGGCTTGCTCTAAAAATGAGGAACTTCTTAAAGGATTAAATGTGGTAAATGGAAAAATCGTTTTTAAGGGTGTTTCTGATGCTTGGAACCTACCTTATACCGATGTAAAAGAGTTATTCTGATTCAACAAACCTGATGCGCGAGCCTGGCGGGATGCAAACCTGCCAGGCTTTTGATTTTCTAGAAATATTACAATTATTTTTATCCCTGCGTTGTTTATTTCAATATTAATCTTACTTTTGCATAAAATTTGAACGAACATCCGTTCGCTTCTCTGCTTCTTATACGGTTTAGCATTTGAATAGCTGCCAACCACCTTTCGTCCGGTTGGATTTACCGTTTCCGCATGCAGAGCCCCACGGATGGTTGTGGTGGGCTTTGCGAAATCCCCTTTTTAACTGATCGTTTGTTCTTCCTTTGGTATCGTGATATAGCCCAATTTTTTTGGACTACTAACGGAATAATGACATATCATTTCCTAACAATGTTTGAAATGAAAGTCACATTGGTGGGAAATTTTAACTGCGTTTTTTCTCAAAGAATTAATACAAAAATAAATATAATGACAACTGAAACTTTCGAAACATTCTCAGAGCTTGGCCTCTCAGAAAACATTCTTAAAGCCTTAACAGAAATGGGGTTTGAAAAGCCCTCTCCTATCCAGGCACAGGGAATTCCTGTGGTGATGCAAGGAGCCGATGTAATCGGACAGGCTCAAACCGGAACAGGCAAAACGGCCGCTTTTGGTATTCCCGTCCTTGAAAAAATTGATATTACCAGCAATTCAGTACAAGCGCTTGTACTTTGCCCTACCCGTGAGTTAGCGGTTCAGGTTTCCGAAGAAATTGGCCGCCTTGCCAAATATATGCGTGGCATCAGGATTGAAGCTATATATGGTGGCGATTCGATTGACCGCCAGATCCGTTCACTCAAAAAAGGAGTACATATCGTGGTTGGTACGCCTGGCCGTGTGATGGACCATATGGAACGTAAGACGCTTAAATTCGACGAAGTTCGCATGATGGTCCTTGACGAAGCAGATGAAATGCTTGACATGGGCTTCCGCGAAGATATTGAGAGCATTTTGGCAGATATGCCGGCAGATCGCCAGACCATTCTTTTTTCTGCAACAATGTCGAAACCGATCATGTCGATCACCAAGCGTTTCCAGAATGATCCGATCCTTATTAAGGTAGTTCGCAATGAATTGACTAACGTAAATATCGAGCAGGTTTATTTCGAAGTGAAGCCACAGGCGAAGGTTGAAGTGATGACCCGTCTGATTGACATGCATCACCTCAAATCCCTCCTTGTTTTTTGTAATACCAAAAGAAAAGTTGATGAGATTGTAGAAGACCTGCAATTGAGAGGTTATGCATCAGAAGGTATCCATGGAGATTTACGTCAGCAACAAAGGAGTAATGTAATGAGCAAATTTAAGGCTGGTGTAACTACCATCCTTGTTGCTACCGACGTTGCTGCCCGTGGCATTGACGTAAGCGGCCTGGACGGAGTGATCAACTATGATATTCCGTTGGATGAAGAATATTACGTTCACCGTATCGGTCGTACTGGCCGTGCCGGTATGTCTGGAAAAGCGTTTTCTTTGGTAGCCCGTGATGAAAAATATCGTTTGAAATCTATCGAAGGATATACCAAAGTAAAAATTGAGAAAGGCGTCATTCCTTCTTATGAAGATATCGTTGGTGTCCGGAAAGCCCGATTTGTAGAAAATATAGCGGCCTCCATCAAGGAGGCGGATGATCAGGAGTTGTATAACGACGTTCTCGAAATGCTGCATCATGCTGGATACTCTACTGAACAAATCGTAGGTGCCATGGCTAAACAAATCATGGGTGTTCAGAAAAACGAATATGCTGACGGTAACATGGCTTGGGAAGAAAGACGCGGCGAGCGTGAAGGCGCACGTCGTGAAGGTGGAAGTGACAGGTTCGAACGTCGCCCTTCGACCGGAAGCAGGTTTGAGAGAGGTGGTGACCGCAGAGAAACCGAGCGCCGCGGTACAGATCGCTACGCCCCTGCTGCACGGGGTGAATCCAGGCGTTCGGAAGGTGTCAGCCGCGATGAAACCCGTCGCCCATCTGCTCCCGAAGTTGGAATGACCCGCTTATTCCTCAGCCTTGGCCGTAAAGACCATATTATGCCAAAAGATATCGTTGGCGCGATTGCCGGAGAAGCTAACATTCCTGGGAAAACCATCGGAGCGATCGACATTTATGACAAATTTACCTTTGTAGACGTTCCAGAGCGTGATGCTCGTGCAGTACTGCGTGCTATGGACGGAAATACGATTAAGGGAAAACCTGTTCAAATCGATATTGCCAAATAAGTCGATTCTTATTGAAAATATAAAAGGGACTTGTAAAAAGGTCCCTTTTTGCACTACTTATCCTATGAAAAATATCGAAAAGCCGGAAGTCTGGTTACGCGGTCCGCTTGCGGGCGTACCTGCTTTGTTGCAGCCAGTCGCGCATTCACTATTGCAGGCACAGGAAGAAATAAGCTTGTTTCAGGACCGGTTTCCTACCAGATTATTGTGGGCAAAACCATCAGGAGTTGCGTCGGTAGGGTTTCACCTCCAACACCTCGCAGGTGTTCTCGACCGTTTATTCACTTACGCCCGAGGTGAATCCCTTAGCGAAACGCAACTAGCTTATTTGAAAACGGAAGAGAAAGAACCATTTCATGGGTGCTCTTACCGCAATCTCCTCAACTTACTGACTCAGGAAATACAAAGGGCCATTATGCAACTTAAGCAAACCGACGAATCCACCTTAACGGAAATAAGATATGTTGGCCGCGCCATGGTCCCATCTACTCATCTCGGGCTACTTTTTCATGCAGCGGAGCATACGCAACGTCATGCAGGCCAACTTTTAGTAACCGCTAAAATATTGCTTTCGGAAATCCAATAAGCTGATAATCAGTCTTCGGCCTCTGGCCTGACATGGAAAAGCCGTCTTAGCCAGCTTTTCTGTTCCGTTGCTTCGCTTTCCTTTTCTTTTCCTTCAAATGTAAAACCCGCCATCTCCCTAAGATCCGGCTGCCCGGCGTTAACCCAACAAGTGTACCAGATATCGCCGACCATTTTTACCGAAGCTTTCATCCTTAGTTCAACCTGGTTGTCTAGTAACTGATGATAGTTTGTCGAAAATTCGCGGGAGTAAGTACGCGTCAATATATTATTTCGAAGCTCATAACTGTATTTCTTGTCCGCTTTGAATTGCTTGGTTAATTCTTTTTCGAAACGAAAAACAGAGTCTGATGCAGCGTTCGACTCGGCGACAGCCTTCCAAATCTCCCTAGCAATGTCATCCTTATAAACAACAGGGCCGCTCCAAAGGTCATAGTCTTCAGCAAATAATTCGGGCAATCTCGACTCCCAGAAACCATGAATACCTTCCTGATTGGTTAATTGTCCGTTATAGTTTCGTGTCGTATGCAAAGGCACGTGTGCATCAGCAATGTAATGCCCCAGATCTGCCGAAAGCCTTAAAATCCTTGCTGCATCTTTTGCTTTGAAAGCTTCTGTAAGTTGGTAACAGGAGAGCTGAACGTGCCAGGGTACAATACCATGCTTCTGCAGGCTGTCCTCCCCTATTTTCTTCACTGCGTCCTGCCAGAATTTAGGTAAAATATGGAGTGCGCTATCTCCATAAGTATCCAAGTCAATGAAATGTCTTTCCGCTTCCCCAACCGCGGCATATCTTCTCTTGTCCGGATTTGTTGCGTTCTCAGACAAGTAGTCAATATTCTTTTTAAAGAAAAACTGCATTTCCGGTGGCAACCTAAAAACCGCCAGCCGGTTAATTCGCTTATGTGCCCAGAATCCCCAATGCCCATTTGCGAAGGATGGCAGGTTTAAAAAGAGTGCTATTACACTGACGACCCATCGAGTTTTGCAAAAAAACTTACTTTTTCCTGACTTTTTTAGATTCTGCTTTATGAGTCGAGCCATACAAAATTTGGAGAGTGAAAAACTGTTCACTACACCTATTATGACGCTCTTTGCAAAAAAAGTAACGGTTTCAACAAAATTTTAATCCAAAATTTTCAAAATGCCTATAAAGGCAAGTCGGAAATGACTTTCATAAACCTGGTAGGGTCGCATTGCCCACATTTTTCACAGAGTTAACTACCCAAATTTTATTCTGCTCTTATCAACTTCGCCTTATAAATGTTTCTTTCATTAACACTTTGACAAAATTAATTATATTTTATATACAAATAATGCAATTAAAAATATTTGTTTTACCTTTGAAGCATTAAATTTTAGAAGTGTATTTTATTGATTTTGGAATATGAAAACGAAAAATAAAACATTAGGATATTTGGTACCCGTCTTTGCACTATGCGTGTTCATGCTGGTGATTTACGGAGCATACGTACCACACAAACCCGCAGAAATTCAGCGTGTTGTTTGTATTAAGTTTAAAGCAGGGACAACTCCTGAAGATGTGGATAAGCATTTACGTGATTTTGCATCAATGAAGAATGCAGCGAAAGACTTGGTTGCCTATTCCGCTGGTCATGTTCAGAATTCTGAAGCGGGCAAAAACGAATTCGACGTAATTCACTATCTCACTTTCCGTACAAAGGAAGCTGCACAGCAATATGCTTCCAATGCAGACCGTAAAGAGTTTGTGGAATCAAACGAAGCAAAATGGGATAAGGTGCTGGAAATGAATTCCAACATTGAGAAGTAATTAACAATAGTAATAGGAGTGAAAATTTGAAAAAGAGTCGGGAATCCCTACTCTTTTTTTCGTTTACCACTCAATCGGTTCCTTGCCCTTACTGTCAAGAAAAGCATTGGCTTTGCTAAAATGATGGGTCCCAAACCAACCTCCGTTGTTTGCGGACATGGGTGAAGGATGTTTGGCTTTCAAAACCTCATGCTTTGTTGCATTGATGATTGCACCTTTTTCTTGCGCATACCTTCCCCAAAGCATAAATACAAGATCCTTTTTTTCGTCAGACAGGCATTTGATTACCGCGTCTGTAAATCTTTCCCAACCCTTATTTTGATGCGACCCGGCAACACCGCTTTGCACGGTCAATGTAGCGTTGAGCAAAAGAACACCTTGCTTCGCCCACCGTTCCAGGTTTCCGCTTTTTGGAACTGGCTTTCCAAGGTCATCCTGAATTTCCTTAAAAATATTGACCAATGAAGGTGGCATCCTAACGCCATCATTTACAGAGAAACAAAGTCCGTTAGCTTGCCCCAATCCATGGTATGGATCCTGTCCTAAAATGACTACCTTACAATCAGGGAAACTGCAAAAATCAAAAGCTTTAAAGATCTGCTTGCTGGGCGGAAAAATTTGTTTTGATTTATATTCTTCTCTCACGAAGGAAACCAGCGAGGCAAAATATTCTTTTTCAAACTCAGGAGCCAGCCTCTCTTTCCAGGACTGGTCAATTCTTACATCCATACTGTAGGTTTTAGTTTTTTAAAACCAAATTATGTGTTTTTGATTTGGTTTTATCATGGATTGATGACTATTTTCGTTCAGAAGGAAGTGTTACCATGTTTCTACAAAGTAGCAATATCAATACGCAAACCGCCAAACACCCTCAATTTCTATGGTTTCCAAAGTAACTGATGGTGTAAAAGTCACCGTTTTGACCGAATTCCAGCCGGATTACTCCAATCCCGGTCAAGACCATTTCGTTTTTACCTATAAAATCTTGATTGAAAACCATTCTGAACATACTGTCAAGCTATTGAGAAGGCACTGGCACATTTACGATGCCAATGGTACGGTGAGGGAAGTGGAAGGTGCGGGAATTGTGGGCCTTCAGCCTATTTTGGAGCCAGGGGATGTGCATGACTATGTTTCTGGTTGTAACCTTCGAACAGATCTTGGAAAAATGTCTGGTACCTACTTAATGGAGCGAGTACTGGACGGCAGGCAATTCAAGGTGATTATTCCCGCATTTTCGCTGGTTGCCCCCTACCGTTTGAATTAATCCAGGATTCAGCTTCCAATCCTAAGTAATCGCGCCAAATATCCAAGCATTTTGATTGCAGCCTATCTCAAGTATCTGTTTCGGGCAGGAAACGAACATTCCATTCACTCGCCTTTTCTTTTTGATCTCTACACCCAGGTTATCAGGGCTAAAAGCGAATCAAATTCAGCATACTCTTCAATAAAATCTTTACGCGAAAAACTTCTTCGCTCTGATGAAAAAATACAAATCCTGGATTTCGGTGCGGGGTCCAGAGTGAATAAGTCCAATACGCGTAAGATCAGGACAATCGCACGAAATGCTGAGAAGCCCGAAAAATTTGGCAAGCTATTTTATCGGCTCGTGCAGCGGTTTCAGCCAGAAACCATGCTTGAATTGGGTACCTCATTAGGATTAACGACGCTATATTTGTCCAAAGCAAAAGGTGACGCCAGGATTTTAAGTTTTGAAGGCTGCCCACAAACAGCAAAAAAAGCAGGACACCATTTTGCGGACCTAAATGCGCGGAATATTGAAATCATAGTCGGTAATATCGACCATACGCTTCCTGAAAGCCTCGAAACATTGAGTTCCCCTGTTGACTTTGCTTATTTCGATGCAAACCATCGTTTTGAGCCTACCGTTCGCTACTTCGAACAATGTTTACCTCTCATAAAAAATGAATCCGTCTTTATTTTTGACGACATATACTGGTCAAAGGAGATGACGGCAGCTTGGGAACATATTAAGGCACATCCGCGAGTCACTCTTACAGTAGACCTGTTCTGGATTGGGCTTGTATTCTTTAGAACTGAGCAGGTTAAGGAAGATTTCGTATTACGATTTTGATATTTACCGCTCGCTAATAATAACAATCCACTGGATAACTCAACTCATCCTTTGGTCCGGTCATTTCCTAAGTTGCATACATTATCATTCTCGCCGTCCCTATCTTCATGAATACCCGAACTATTCTCAAAGCATTGGTAGATAAGGAAATAATTTCTGATCAACAGTCCTCAGTTATTTCCTCCTACGAGACCACCAGGCCATTTTCCATTCATTGGGAACTCCGTTCCATCCTGTACCTCGGCATCCTGTTTTTAACCTCAGGAATTGGAATTATTATTTATGAAAACATTGATACCATTGGCCATCAAGTTATTATTGCGACCATAGCTTGCCTTACCATTGCGTGTTTTGCATATACCTTTAAGCACAGCCTTCCATACAGCCACGATGAAGTAAAAAACCCCAATAAGCTTTCAGACTATGTATTGTTGCTAGGCTGCACGACATTTCTGGCTTTGGAAGGTTACTTACAGTTTCAATATACGCTATTTGGTACCCGTTACGGTGTGGCTATTATCATCCCGACCATCGTTTTTCTCTTCTCGGCCTATCGCTTCGACCACCGTGGAGCGCTATCTATGGGAATTACCGGCCTTGCATCCTGGCTGGGATTGACTATTGCACCATTGTCTATCCTTTCGGAGAATGACTTTACAGAGGAGCGGCTCGTCATTTCAGCGGTTATTCTCGGGATCGCTCTGGTTGCATTGGGCTGGCTGTCGTGCGAAAAACAGATTAAAGCACATTTTTCTTTCACATACCTTTTCATGGGCGGCAATCTTGCTCCAGCTGCCGCGCTGGTGGGTTTATTCACACATCCTTTTAAAATTGTCTATTTCTGTATTGGAATCGGGCTGTCTGTCTTTTTCGTATTGCGTTCTCGGCAGGCGCATTCGCTTCTGTTTCTTCTGATGGGCGTTGTTTATGGATATGTCATCATTACCTATTCCATATTCGAATCGATTGGAAGTGACGCAGCTTTTGCTCTGGGATCATTATATTTTATGCTTTCCAGTGCCGGAGTGATTGTTTTCCTATTAAAATACAAAGTGTTTTTAGGTATTAAAAAATGAAAAAAGCATATAACCTCCACTGGATCGAAAACCTTTATATCTCACAGGTATCATCGAGATGGCGAGCAAAGAATTTGCTTACCCCTGAACAGGAAGCGCAGATCAAAGTTGAATTCCCCGAAGAATTTTACCGTCCTGGTATCTTTGTCAAAATTGGGCTTTTCATTTTCGCGACCATTGCCTGTTCATTTTTTGTTGGTTTTATTTCCATTTTCTTCCTGGAAGCTGGGGGCGATGACGCGTTTTCTTTTCTAAGCATGATCGCGTGCGTTTGCTATCTTATTTCTCTGGAATACCTGATCAAAAACAGAAAGCTATTTCATTCAGGTGTCGATAATGCGCTGCTTTATGCAGCCATAACCGCTGCTTTCGTGCCCATGTTTATCCTATTCGAAGATGCTGACGTGTTGGTATACTGCATATTTTCATTGATCTTATTTACGCTGGCCACATTGCGCTATGCCGACCTGCTTACAACTATCGGATGTTTTGGGGCGCTGTTTACCTTACTGGCTAGTTTGATGTTGAAATTCCCATTGAGCAAAGCATTGTTACCATTTGCGATCATGATCCTTGCAGCCGGCATTTATTTTTCTATCAGGAACAACCGCAGCCTTTACTATGCCGATTGTATAAAAGTGCTCAAAGCACTATCACTGGTAACCTTTTACCTTGGCGGCAATTACTTCATCGTCAGGGAAGGCAATGCATTGCTCAATGAACTGAATTTACCGGTTTCTCCACAAATAGCTTTTGCGCCAGTCTTCTATTTCTTTACCACTGCAATTCCAGCATTTTATGTCATCGCTGGATTGAAAAGACATGACCGGGTATTATTCATCATTGGTCTGCTCACTTTTGCGTTTTCCATTTATACTTATCGAAGCTTTTTCAGTCAGCTCACTATTGCTCAGGAACTTCTGGTAGCAGGTATAGTTATGATCGCAGCGGCTGTAAGTGTGATCAAATATCTCCATACACCTAAACACCGCGTGTCCGACGAACAAGAAGGTCAACGCAAACTGGCGAATCTGGAAGCGATATGGGTTGCTCAAAACCTTGGACAAGCGCCTCAAGAAAACGGACTTGAATTCGGGGGCGGTAATTTTGGCGGCGGGGGTGCTGGTGAAGTATATTAATTTTGAGTAAATTTTAAGAACTTTATAATGGTTACTTAATTTTGCTCAAAATCCTCGTAATGAAAAAAATCGGTTGGCTGCTTTTCCTAAGCATTCAAAGTCTTTTATCCTATTCACAATCTTCTCAGAAAAATTCGACGGCTACTCTGGCCGAAAAAAAAGTGACCTCGTTTTTCCTGGCTGGTATGCTCATTCGGAGGGAATCATTTTTGATAAAACATTCTGGATATATCCTACATTTTCAGCACCTTATGATGAACAAGTTCATTTTGATGCCTTTTCATCAAAGGATCTGGTACTTGGGAAAAGCATAGTAATGCCCATCGATTGAGCCAGTGCGCCTAAATTGATAAGCCGCCTAAATTCCTCTTTAGTGTATACTCAACTTTTCAATAGATGATCGCGAGAAATTTTCTGATTACAGCGGCCCTTTATGTAATATCAATTTCAGTTAGTTCAGGGCAGAGGTTCTATTCAGTGGTATTTAGCAAACTCCCTCAGGATTACCAGCTCTATCCACGTGATGCCAAGGACGAAGGGACAGTGGCGATAGCAGGAATTTTGGAAACTGCGGGATGGAAGTACATTTCTGTACAGGTTACCCGGAATAATTTACCCTTCAAATATTTCAGGGCGCCCATCTCGTACAACGGAGCAAAAGGCAATTTCACAGCCGAAGCAAAAATTAAAGCTGAACTTGCGGGATATGATTTCCAACTTCATGTCTGCAAGGATGCAGATTCAGTTCTGGTCGTAAACAGGCAAAACATTGTCAGCGGGGATGTTTATGTCCTGTCAGGGCAGTCCAATTCCACAGGTTTTTTTGGTGAATCAGATACCAACCGGTTTTGCAGGACTTTCGGCAAGATCACGCAGGATCTGAATACGGCTGCTTATAATGCCGCAGATACTTTATGGACATTGTCGAACAGGAACGCCTACGACAACGGCGTAGGAACGATGGGGTTCGAAATTCAGAAACAGCTGATGCAGACCTCGGGAATTCCAAATTGCCTGATCCATGCAGGTTTCCACTGGTCGTCCGCTTTTGGACATGCGATCAGGAACGAAAGTAATCCCACCGACTTTAATACTGGTTATGGAAGAATGCTGTATCGGGTACGAAAAGCCGGATTGGCGAATGCGGTAAAAGCTTACATCTTCCGTCAGGGCGAAACGGAGGCTTACCATGAAGGGGCCGATTGGGAAGGGAATTTTGGAAAGCTGAGGAATAACCTCAAAACCGACTTCCCTGGCATTCAGAAATTTTACGTTTTCCAGATCGACATTATCTATTATCCATCACCTATTGGCGCAATATTGAGGGATTACCAAAGAAGGCTCCCCGACGTTTACCCGGACGTCCGGTCGCTTGCAACCGTGGGTACAAAGGGATTCGATGGCTTACATTACGGTCATGAAGGCAATGTGCAAAGCGGCCAGGAGTTATCTCGTCTGATCAAACGTGATTTTTATGGATCGAAAGACACTCTGAACATCAATTCCCCATCCCTTAGAAAGGCTTTTTACACAAACAATGACAGAAAGCAAATAATTCTTGTATTTGACAAGGGCCAGGAACTGGTATATCCCGAAAAATATCAACCCAACGGCAATGTGACGCTGGACCTGAAAGATTTCATCTATTTGGATGGATCTTCCACAGCTGTTACTTCCGGGAAGGCAGAAGAAAACCGGATCATTCTGGAATTAAATGGCCCGCAGGGAGGCTCAATTCTTAGCTATCTGCCTATGTTTCTGGAACAGGGAGGACCCTATTATCCTTTTAATGGGCCATACATAAAAAACAAACTGGGTATGCGGGCGTTCACTTTTTATGAGGTCAAGGTTTCCACGGGCCTGGCAACGCCAGTGCTCACTGCCATCGAAAACGGTGATAAAAGTGTGAAGCTCAATTGGGAACCTATCCCTGGTGCAACCACCTATCTCCTGGAAAGAAAGTTTTCGGAAGACGGAGAATATCGCGCAGTTGGTACTCTAACCGGGCAAACTACCGAATTCCTTGACAATCCCGGCAATGCATCTTTGAATATTACTTACAGATTAAAGGCATCCAGTCCCAGTTCAGAGTCGGTGGGTTTTGCCTTTGCCGAAATCAAAGCGCCAGTACCTATTATTTTAGGAGTAGAAACGGAAAGTATGTTTTCCGTTTTCCCCAATCCATTGGTTAAGGATCAGCCTGTTAACATTCGGTTTACCAAACCTGTGAATGGGATGATTTCAATTCTGAATACAAAAGGCCAGAAACTATCAGAGCAGAAAATCGGAGCAGCCCGTGATGTTTTGTTAACCTTTCCAAATCTTTCTTCCGGACTTCACCTAATCAGGTTCAAATCAGCAGACAAAGAATGGACAAGCAAAATACTGGTCCGCTGACCTACATATAGGTATCATCGTTGTCACTTGGAACGATTTTTGCTAACTGGCTAACAGAACCAGGAAACCGATATGCATCTATCGACGTACGAAGAAAAAGTAACGCAGGATTTGCTGAAATGGCAGCAAAAAATGCAAAAAAACCCCAATCTTGTCGACAGAACTTCAAAGGCTGTGCAGGACAAGATCAACAGCATTATTCCGGACAAGGTACATCAGGCTATCACAGCCACGATCAAACAAATGATCCGCGGTGTACTTACCGGCGCGGAATTCACGACTTCGCCTGTACTATATGGCAGCAATTTGGAAGCAATCGAAAAGGACGTTTTGAAAAAAATTAACTTTTATAAAAATGCAGGAGCAGCCGAAGGCGGAATAGCCGGTGCCGGAGGGTTCTTGCTTGCATTGGCTGATTTCCCCATTCTGATTGCCATCAAAATTAAGTTGCTTTTTGAAATTGCGGCCCTGTATGGTCGCCCTATTAATGATTACAAAGAGCGGCTTTTTATACTTCATATTTTCCAGCTCGCATTTTCAAGCCAAAAAAAGCGGCAAAAGATTTTCGAACAAATGACGCATTGGACGGCTAAAAGCAGCGGTTTACCCGACGACATTCACCAATTCGATTGGAAATCTTTCCAGCAGGAATACCGGGATTATATTGACCTTGCTAAAATGGCGCAGCTTATTCCCGGAATCGGGGCTGCGGTGGGGCTGATTGTTAACTACCGCTTGCTGTCCAGTCTGGGGAAAACCGCCATGAACGCTTACAGAATGCGCTGGCTCGAAGATCGAACATTGCCTGATAGTGAAACGCAGTCCTTTTTGCCCCAAGCATCCTAATAACAAAATACAGACAACATCGACGATCACTTTGCACAATATTTGAATGAGCGCTAAGAAAAAGGAACAGGTTTACAACAAAGGTTTAGATTCCGCCTTTCTGGCAGTTTACAACGGATACAGTTTTTTTATCCGTTTTTTCAGAGAAGCCTTTAAAGGAAGGATGGAATTTCAAGAAATTATAAAGCAATGCTATGCGATTGGAAATAAGTCCCTCCTGTTGATCGGGATGACGGGATTTATTACCGGAATGGTATTTACTAAACAGTCCAGACCTTCTCTTGCAGAATTTGGCGCCGTCTCCTGGCTTCCTTCATTGGTAGCTATCGCGATTGTGAGAGCTTTGGCCGCATTAGTAACTGCATTAATCAGTGCGGGGAAGATAGGATCAAGCATTGGTGCGGAATTGGGTTCTATGCGGGTTACTGAGCAAATAGATGCGATGGAGGTTTCGGCGGTGAACCCGTTTAAATTCCTGGTGGTAACCAGGGTACTGGCATCCACGATTTCCATTCCGATCTTAATGTTTTATTGTACGGCTGTAAGTCTGTTGGGTGCCTATATGAATGTCGCTCTAAATGAAGGTACCAGTTTCAGGGCCTTTTTCGAGAACGCATTTGAACAGATTACATTCCTGGACATTTTCACCTCGCTAGCCAAGGCGGTCGCTTATGGATTTACCATTGGGATTGTCGGTTGTTATCAGGGATATAATGCTAATAAAGGCACAGAAGGCGTGGGTAAGGCTGCGAATTCCGCAGTTGTTATCTCTATGTTCCTCATTTTCATTGAGGAAGTGATCATTGTTCAGGTATCTAACTATTTCAGAATTTAAAATGGAGACATTGAACAGAGCCGAAGAAACGCTTTCTGGTGAAACACTTTCCGCGGAACCAGTAATAGAAATTCAGGACCTCCATAAATCCTTCGGAGATCTGCATGTACTTCGGGGCGTTGATTTGAAAGTTGATAAAGGAGAGAATGTGGTTGTGTTGGGGCGGTCAGGAACCGGAAAGTCAGTTTTGATCAAGATTATCGCCGGGCTACTCAGGCAGGATCGTGGAAAATGTCATGTACTTGGACAAGAAGCATCCAGCCTTAATGACAAACAACTGCGCGATCTCCGTATGAAAATTGGATTTTCATTTCAAAACAGTGCATTGTACGACAGTATGACTGTGCGCGAAAACCTGGAATTTCCGTTGGTCAGAAACATTGCAAATTTATCTCGTTCCGAGGTTAATGAACAGATCGAATATGTGCTTGATGCCGTGGGACTATTGCAAACTATTAATCAGGTGCCTTCTGAACTTTCGGGTGGACAGCGTAAACGCATTGGTATCGCCCGGACATTGATCCTGAAACCAGAAATTATGCTTTACGATGAACCAACTGCCGGACTTGATCCAATTACCTGCCTGGAAATCAATGAGCTGATCAATGAGGTGAAAGAAAAGTACCACACCAGCTCCATCATTATTACTCATGATCTTACCTGTGCCCGGGCAACAGGCGATCGCATTGCCATGCTTCTGGACGGACAATTTCTGAGGCAAGGTACCTTTGAAGAAGTTTTTGAAACACAAGAGCCCCAAGTTAAAAGTTTTTACGATTATAATTTTATTCAGTAATAATGGAAACATCAACAAGAAAACGCTCCATAACCGTAGGTCTCTTCGTCGTAATCGGCATAATCATTTTTGTCGTCGGGATACTTACCATTGGAAGTATGAAGAAAGTATTTTCCTCCACCATTACCGTCAAAACAATCTTTGATGATGTAAATGGATTGAAACAAGGCAACAATATCTGGTACTCCGGCGTCAAGATCGGGACTGTAAAGTCCATCCGTTTCCTGACAAACTCCCGGGTAGAAGTGTTGTTAAATATTGAGGAAAAATCCCAGGAGTTCATCAGGAAGAATGCCAAAGCCAAGGTGAGCACCGATGGATTAATTGGGAACAAAATCATTGTTCTTTACGGCGGAACGCAAAAAGTGCCGTCTATTGAGGATGGGGATGTATTGTTGGTTGAAAAAATGGAAAGTACGGAGGAAATGCTTGCTGTCCTTTCTGAAAATAACAAAAACCTGCTTGGTATTACCAGCGCATTCAAAACCATCAGCAAAAATATCCTTGAAGGCAAAGGTACCGTGGGTATGTTGCTAAATGACAAGACACTATATAACGATGTGGATCAAACGATGGCGGCGATGAAGAAAGCGGCTGTAAATGCTCAAACATTAACCGCTTCTGTATCCGGCTTCACTGAAAAATTAAATCAAAAAGGTGGCTTGGCCAATGACTTTGCGACGGATACCATTATCATGCGCGACTTAAGAGGTACCATTGGAAAGTTGAGCGAAACCGTTTCTTCTGCTAATGTGATGGTCAATAACCTCAAAACAGCTAGTGCAGACCTCAATTCTAATACGACAAGCCCGCTTGGTGTTTTAATGCATGATGAGGCCACAGCGGCAAACCTGAAAGGGACTTTGAAAAACCTGGAAACGAGCACAGAGAAATTGGACGAAAATATGCAGGCGCTTAGATCAAATTTCTTGTTCCGTCGCTATTTCAAAAGAAAAGCAAAAGATGAAGCCAAACAACCCGCAAATGTGGAGGTGAAAGAACCAGTAAATCAATAATTGCATAGTTTTGCAGAGTTGGAAAGGTGCTGGAAATAGGACCGGACCTCATGTACTTTATTACTTCAGACTCTTGCGGCTGAGAAACTTTTAACTAGAAACCAATGGCTTTAGAACTCAATCCTGCCCTGGATGCCGAATATATCGATCAGGCTTATGGCGAAGATCCGGTAATCCTGTACATGATTTTTGATGCCTTTTTAAGCGACTCTCTTCCCCGTTGGACTTTATTGCACAATGCGCTGCTGGCGAACAACAAAAAAGAAGCAGCTAGTATTGTCCATGGCATGAAACCTTCCTTTACAATGACCGGGCTCACAAAAATCCGTCCAAAGGTGGATGCACTGGAGCGGGCGATTAAGAATGATGCAAGTGCTGAGGATTTAATGGAAATGTACCTGGAAATCTCAAATGAGCTGAATACAATGACCCCGATTCTCGAAACAGAGTCCGAAAGGTTGAAATTGATCTGACGTGATAAAATTGATTTTGACGAGCGCTTAGCCCAAAACTATGCGCTTTTTCTTTTTGCCTTATCCCAGGCTGCACTTTGCGATCCTTTGATATATCTGCGGATCCCCGCGATTACAGCATAATTCATGACGCAGAAATAATAAGGGACAAATAGTGCTTTCACTTTTATTTTCCGCGTTTCCAGAATCCAGCCAGCCAATGCCAGGGTATAAAAAGAAAACTGAGCAGCCAATATGAGTCCATAGAACCACCCTCCTCCCCTCGCAACAATCAAAATGTTCAGAATCAGTGCGAGAATCATCAAAAAGGGGGTAATAGTCCAGCGCAACACCCTATGACTGATGTATTGGAATGAAAGCATTGGATGATTAAACGGGTTCAGTAATGCTGGAAGACGCAAAATGGATTGGATCCCTCCTGCCGCAATCCTGACTTTTCGTTTCAATTCTTCCTGAATGTTTTCAGAAGATAACTCCGACGCGTAGGCATCAGGCTCATAGATAATGCGGTAACCCTGCTGAGCAATACGCATGGAGATCATAAAATCGTCAAGGATTGTGTCAGGTTCCACTTCTTTATATAACGAACGACGTACGCTGAACAACTCTCCCGCAGCCCCAACCACCGAATAGAGCTCAGAATCCCACTTTTTTAGTGTGGACTCATATTTCCAGTAGAAACCCTCACCCGCAGTCGCATCGGAAACAACATCCTGCATTACCCTTTTTTCTCCCGAAACCGCCCCTACCGTTGGATCCGCGTAATGTCGTGCAATGAGCAATAACGCTTCCCGGTTCAAAAATGTGTTTGCGTCGGTGTAAACCACCACCTCACTGTCCACCTCGTGCATGGCCCGATGCACCGCAAGAATTTTTCCGCTGCGAGCAGGCGTATGCATGAGTTTGATCTGCTTGTAGGCACTTACAATCTGCGGTGTACGGTCTGATGAGCCGTCGGTAATAAAGATAAGTTTCAGTTTTCCAGCAGGATAAGATAATTCCAATGTGTTTTTAATCTTCTCTTCAATGATACCTTCCTCATTATACGCAGCAATGATTAGCGTCAATGTTGGAAATTCCTGATCCACACCTGGGGCCAATCTCCTGCCTTTTAGAGCTCGCCTTATTCGCACCAGCACATAGAGTACGATCCCATATCCAAGGAATGTATAAAATACGACAAACAAACTGAGCCAGAAGAGTATTTCCATGATTAACGGGTCATCCGGTAGCCCAGGTTGTCGCTATCCGGTTTATTGGTAAAATGCCAGGAGATTGATTTGAGAAAAACGGGAATGAAGCTAAACTCCCTATTCTTCATGTATTGTAATAGATTTCTCGGGACCACCGTCGCAAAAAAATAGCAGCAGAAAATAAAAAAAGTGAAGCCGGGCGCATTTTTCCGGATAAAAAGGATCCGGTTGCGGTTCATAAAATATTCCTTTAATGCGGACCTTTTGCCCACTGACACAGATTCTTTATGATAAATCAATGCATTTAGGTCTACATGGATTTCGTAGCCCGCTTTTCTGATCCGTTCACACCAGTCCAGCTCTTCGTAATACAGAAAATAGTTTTCCGACATCATGCCGGCTTTTTCCAGCGCTTCCCGCCGGATCATCATCGCTGCCCCATGCGCATAGCCGGTTACTCCACTCAATGAATCGTATTGTCCTTTGTCCTGCTCAAACTGTCCGATAGACGCATTTCGAGCCGTGTAATAATTCATAGGTGTGTAGCCAGTGTATTGCAGCATACCTGGATGATCGAAATAATGGATTTTAGGAGATATTATTCCGATCTTACAATTACTTTCCATGTCTAAAACCAGCCTTCCAACTAGTTCGGCTGTAACCTCGGTGTCGTTATTGATCAGAAATAAATATTCACCGGTTGCATAACCGATCCCAATATTATTCCCCCCTGCAAAACCAGTATTTTTTTCCGACCTAACAAAAATAATTTCTGGATATTTCCTTTGCCAATCTCGTACATGGTTGACCGTACTACCATTGTCCACGACGATTATTTCGACATTAGGGTAGTTATTGACCTCTTGTAGCGACCTTAACAAGTCCTCTGTAACCTGGGGTTGATTGAAATTGACCGTCACAATGGAAACTTTTTTCATTCTGGAAAAATGACTTCTGGAAACGGTCTGAATGAAGGAATATTATAGTAGAATTGTAGAACTATTTCAAAAATAAGAATAAAAATATAGCTTTAAGAAAAATGTAGGTTTAAGCACCCGATTTTGTCCGTAGTATCCAAAAATTGCCTCAACAGTCCGTTAAAATCTAATTAAATGTTGGCAAAGTGAAAATATCATCTCTGAACATTAATAAGGTTTTGGACAATCGAGTCAGTCAATTTTCAAAAAACAGCCCTGAAAAAAACATACTATCCGACAAAGTACGGGAATTGATTGAGCTCATCAGTATCTCGGTGGTGGATAGCAATTCATCCCGTCTTTACCAACAGCAAATCGCGGAAGCTTTCCGTAAGTCTGCCTTAACCCAGAAAAAAATAGCACCCTTTCAAATGCTGGATGGGGATAACAATCTATCCAGGGAAGAATTGCTGGAAGGCCTTGAAAAGCTGCTCGCTGAAAACCGGATTGATAGCAATATAGGAAATGAACAAGCCAAAACCGGTGCTTTACAGAAAGGCATTATGCTTATCCTGGCCGTGTTGCTGGTCGTCGCAGGACTGGCCATGATCATCATGCCTGCTCCACCTAGCTTTGAAATTTTCACAGTTTATTATTTCAATAGCAACGACGGCGTCACGGTTATGGACCTTTTTTCATTGATGATCATTTTTGGCGGTGTGCTTTTGCTTGTGCTAAACTTCAAAAAGAAATGATCGCATTTTCCGAAGCCCCTGCGGCTGTCAAAAAAATACTTTTGGTTGAAGACAGCCGGTTATTCAGCAAAGTTGTGGAAGCTGCCCTGATCCGGGCGGGCTACCAGTGCGTTCTTTGCGAATCTGCGTCGGATGCATTGGAAATGTTAGTCACTGAAACACCCGACTTGATCCTCTCCGATTACGATATGCCTGAAATGAACGGTTTTGATTTTCGGCAGGCCGTTTTAATGAACCCAATTATCAGTGACATTCCCTTTGTTTTCCTAACATCTTTTACAGATAATTCCCTGGTACTGGAAGGTTTAAGCATGTCCGCGCTGGATTTTATAAATAAGGAAACACCTATTCCTGTTATCATTTCCAAGCTAAATAACATTATCAGATCCTTACAAAATGAGCATACAAGATCCGTCCGGGAGCTGAAAATTGCGGCGGATACATTGAATGTAAAGTCCATTCCCGTCAAAGCTCCCGAAGTGCCCGGCTTTCGGATCCATTTCTGGCATAAAGGTTACCGGGGATATCCTGGGGGCGATTTTCTGGATTTTGTTCAGGTCGACGGCCGGTTTTGTTTTGCATTCCTGGGCGATATCATGGGAAAGAAGTGGAAAGCCTGGTTTTTTACGTTTGGTTTTCTAAGCTACATCCGCGCGGCGATCCGGTTTTGCGTCCTTGATAATGATTTTGGTCTTGATACCATTACCCAAAAGATCAATAAACTGATTTGTCTCGATGAAAGTCTTCAAAATATCCTTTCAAGTCTTTCACTTCTCCTGCTCGACAGCCAGACCGGCGCTGTACATTATACCGGTGCAGGCGATTTACCGCTGATCAATTTCAGGTTCAGCGATAAGAGAATTACAACAGTCCAATCTTCGGGCTTGCTGCTCGGATTGCTGGAAGATGGTTTTTATGATAAACAGACCATTCAAATGCTAACAGGCGATAGTCTCGTCATTTTTACAGATGGAATGATCGACATTCCTTCCAATGGGTCCAAAAAGAGTGATTATCCATTTTTTGTTGAGAAAATCAGTCCGTATTTAAGTCAACCTGAAAGCTTTGACCTGATTCAAACACAAGTGTTGGACCGCATTGATGATAGCAATCAAATGGACGATGCAAGTATCATATTTATTGAAAAAATTTAACCCTCATGATCTTAAAAACGCGCGAAACAAACCGGGTTGTAATGGCAACCATCTTACCCGTTGAGGCCAGCCTAGCCAATTCAGACCCATTTAAAGAGGAAATGATCAGCCTGATGGTACAGGGTGCGAGGCTCATTATCGTGAGCTTTGAAAACGTAAATTACATCGACAGCTCTTTCCTGGGAAGCTTGGTGGTGGCACTCAAATATGCGCTGCCCAGGAATATCGATATCTATCTTGTTTCTCTAAAACCTGATGTGCATAACCTTCTGACACTGATCAGAATGGACAAGGTCTTTAAAATTTTTAAAGACTATGACGAGGCGACAGCAACATTAAACAACGCATGAACGGGTACAGCGATAGATTTGAAACGATTTTTAAATGCGACCTGGAAGCAGTTTCAGATAAAGTCAATCTTTGCATTGCCCATATCGAGCAAAGTGCGGCAGGCAATAACATTGGATTAGGCGTCATCACTCGCACCAAATGGGTGATTACGGAAATGCTTACCAATGCCATAAAACATTCGGATGTGGAAGAGTGTCTATTGACGATCAGAATGAATGCAACGCAACTGCTTTTTGAGAAAAAAGACAACGGCAATCCGCTATCACTCCATAGGTGTGATGAGGATAAAAAAATTGTCTGGCCGCTTGAAAGTGCATCTTTTCCAAAAAAAATTCAGGTATCGCATAACGGAAGCGAATCTCTTTGGGCGGTGGCAGATGATGCCAACCACGTTATTTTTTATATTCAGGAAATTGGCGATCCGGCAATGCCAGCACTATTGAAGGATACCAACGAACATTTTGGGTTATTGATTTTGACGAAAGCATCGGACACATTCGAATATCATTATGAGCCTGAATCTGCTACAAACCGGTTTTTGAGTACGTTTAACCTGCAAGCAATCTGATATGAAACATCGGTTTGAAGTACTGGATATTTTTCGGGGACTGTTTGCATCGCTTGTATTCTTGTATCACCTGAGCCCTTTTGCAAAAACGCCTGTCATCAACAACAGCTTTGTCGCCAATGCGGATATGTTCGTCGACTTTTTCTTCGTGCTCAGCGGTTTTGTCATCGCATACAGTTACCAGGCGATCTCGACGATCGACGAGGTAAAGTTGTTTCTTAAAAAACGGTTTCTCAGGATCTATCCATTGCATTTATTCATGCTGATCCTGTTCGTTGCGGTAGAGTTTGCCAAAAACATGTTGACAACCTTTGTAAAAGTCAACAACCCAAATGATCCGGATAATAATATCTTCACCTTCATTACATCCCTTTTCTTACTCAACTCCACACCCATATTTGATCCTAAAGATGTAAGCTGGAATATTCCAAGCTGGTCTATCAGTGCAGAAATGATTGCTTACATTATTTTCGCCGCACTTACCCTTACCATTTTCGTACTGCGAGCGGATAGGGCGAAAAACTGGATTTACTTCCTAATGGTACTGGTTGCTGCGGGAGCATTAATATCCATTCAAAATGGTTTCAAGATCGATTTCACATTCGATTACGGTTTCCTCAGAGGGATCGTCGGTTTTTTTCTGGGTGCAATCTGCGTCAATATTTTCAGGCTGAGTTACAGCACATTTTCATTAACCCATTCGTCCTGGTTCACCGCTGCTGAAATTCTCGCCGTGATAGCGATCATTGTCCTGATCTGCAATGGGCAAAGCTTGAAAGATATCGGGTTTGTATATGAAGCCTTATTTTTTGCCAGTATCTATATTTTTGCCTTCGAAAGGGGAATTATATCCCGTTCCATCAAGAATATCAAATTGCTGCAAAACCTTGGTAAGTACTCCTATTCCATTTACATGAGTCACGCGCTGATGATCAGCATTTTCAATGTGGTTTTCATCCGGATATTGAAATTTCCTGAGACGGCCTATTCCTATCTTTTTATAGTCAACTTTTTAATCATCTATATTTTCTCGGCAGGGACTTACAAATACATTGAAATGCGATTTGCATACAAATCGAAACCCAGAACACGTGTCGAAGTAATCGACCAAAAACCTGAATTAAAAACTCCGTAACAGTCAAAATAAGTCATAACTACCTTTATATGAGCATTAAAGACAAAATTACCATTATTGTTGCCACTGACAATCACTATGTGATTTTGCTGGGGGCATTAATCAAATCCATCGAGGTTAATCACAAAACCCCTGAAAAAATTGACCTCTATATCATCGACGACGGGGTTTCAGAGTCAAACAAGAAAAAGGTACAGGCTTCAAGCAATCCGGAAATGACGACCATGTACTGGTGCAAATCCCAGGAAGTTATCCCTCCGAATGTCAAAATACCAGTCGACAAATCTGCATTCCCGATCACCAGCTATCTCCGCTTGTTTGGTCCATATATCATTCCACAGGACACTGAAAGATTTTTATACCTGGACGTGGATATGATCGTAGTGGAAGAGATTTCAAAATTATGGCATACTGACCTTGAAGATAAGCTTTTTGGGGCAGTTGCCGATCTCGCAAAAGTTGTCAGCAGCGAATGGGGAGGCGTCCCCAACTATAAGGAACTGGGCTTTGACCCGCAAACTCCATACTTTAATGCAGGCTTGCTCCTGGTTGATCCCATTAAATGGAGAGAGGGTGACTTTTCCACCAAGATACTTAAATGCATTTTCGACAATCTCTCCTGGGCAAGCTTCCCGGATCAATACGGACTAAACGTGGTACTGGTAAACCAATGGGTGATTTTAGACGAGCGCTGGAACAGCTATGCCATTCTGGACGTCAAGGATCCATATATCATTCACTATCTGGACATTAAGCCCATTTTCAAATCCTACAACTGCAACCTCGCATATAAGGAAGAATTTTACAAATACCTGCGGATGACGCCTTGGAAAGACCACCAACCTGTTCCAGACTGGGTTAGGCTGAGCCGGAAAGCTTACAACAAATTGAGAAAAATTGTTTCAGGATACCTTAAATAGATCCTCGCGGATATGCACAGTTTTGATGAGATAACATTACTCGTAACCCATTATAACAGAAGTACTTCACTGGAGAGATTGCTGAAAAATTTTAGCGATCTCGGATGTAGTTTCGGCGACATTGTGGTGTCCGATGATGGAAGTAAGCAAGAGCACGTTGACTACATCAATGGGCTGAAAGGCACCTATAAATTTAATCTGGTTACCACTCCTAAAAATAAAGGATTGGGTAATAACATTAATAAGGGCCAGGACGCGGTAAAAACCCCTTACACATTATATGTTCAGGAAGATTTTGTGCCGCAGCTCATTTTTCCGCAAAACCTGGTCCATGCCCTCGGCTTCATGAAGGACAGAAAAGAGCTGGATTTTGTCCGTTTTTACGCGTACTTCAAATATCCGTATTTGAAACCCTACAAACGCGGATTTTCGGATATGGAATTCAAATTGCTTAATCCGGGATATAAGAAGTTCTATTATTATAGCGATCATCCCCATTTGAGGCGGAGTACCTTTTTTGAGCGTTTCGGACGATATCCTGAAGGCCTGAAAGTGGAAGTTACTGAATATCAAATGATGATGTCGGTGCTCAAAAACAAAGGAAAAGGATTGTTTTTCGAAGCGTATACTACATTGTTCGATCAGATCAACTCCTCGTTAGAGCCTAGCACGGTACGCAGAAACTTCTGGAGGGAAACAGAAAATCCACTTGTTTCTTTATCCAGGCACTTATATCGCCATTTGAAATTCAATTACGATTTTCTGAAGGGTAAATGATCTGACCCGTTTCTATGACCTATCAAGTTCGCATTCAATTCCAGGCCCTGCTCTATGGCAAGTGAAAAATCAAGTAATGATCAGTATTGGTTGAAATCAGGGATTATCAATGTAATGCAAAATTTCACCAGCGTCCTATTCGGCTTTGGTGGGTTTTACCTGATGGTCCGCATGCTGGATAAACATTCATTTGGTGTGTGGACGCTTTTCGTAGCCACCACCACCATTTTCGAAATGGTACGTAGCGGCCTGATACAGAACGCATTGATCAAATATCTATCATTCTCAGAATCAAGCGAACATAACAAAATCCTGTCTGCCTCTTTCGCGCTGTGCGGCGGCCTCACCTTATTATGTATTCTGATTAACCTTGTGATTGCCCATTATCTGGGACAGATCTGGAAGTCCGAGGAAATTGTGCCATTGTTCATGCTGTACAGCGTCGTTTACCTGTTTTCGGGCATTCTTTCCCAATTTCATTGGATGGAGCAGGCTAATTTCCGATTTAATGGAATCTTCGTTACGAACTTTGTCAAGCAGGGTGTATTCTTCATTTACCTGGTGATTTGTTTCTTTTTCAAGATAAAAATCAATTTGATTGAACTGGTTTATATTCAAGCCCTTGCCTTATTATTAAGCATAATGGTTGAATACTTTTTTGTAAAAGACCTGCTCAACTTTGCATTTCAAGTCACCACAGAATGGGTCAAAAAGCTTTTGAACTATGGTAAGTATGCATTTGGAACATCCATCGGATCCATCCTTTCCAGTACCATTGATCAGATGATGCTGGGTTCGCTGCTTTCCCCGGCCGCTTCCGGCGCATTCAACATTGCTGTCAGAATTATGAACCTGGTTGACATCCCGACCAATGCCATTGCGGTGATCGTTTTTCCTCAAAGCGCCAGAAGGCTCGCCACGGATGGGGAGGCAGCCATTAAGTATCTTTATGAAAAATCGGTCGGTACCATCCTCGCCGTCCTGATACCCGCATTGCTTTTCCTCTTCCTGTTTCCCGATTTTGTGGTCAGTTTTATAGCTGGGGATAAATACGAAGAAACCGTTCCGATCCTGAAAGTCACCGTGTTATACTGCCTGTTGATTCCATTTGGCAGGCAATGCGGTACCATTCTGGATTCCATTGGCAGGCCAAAGATCAATTTCATGCTGGTTATGCTCAATGCCGTAATTAACCTTGGTCTTAACTACATACTAATCAGCAGGATTGGCGTCATGGGCGCCGCTTATGCAACATTGATTTCCAACATTGTCAGCTTTACCATTGCCCAAACAATTTTGAACCGCATCCTGAAAGTCAACACACTCAACACCTTTATCTATGCCTATCGGTTCTATCCCGAATTCTTTATGAAGTATATCAAACCGCGTCTTACCTAGACGTTTACCTCAATTGCTCACTGTTTAAGACAAATTTCCAATGTCATTCTTTCAAAACCCGGACTGGCTAGGTCAATACAATTACCCTTTTAACTCCTTTGATCAAGTTCCGGAGCGTGTTTTTAGTGAAATTAATGCAAGGCTGGACGCAAAAAAAACGTCCGATCCGCTGGTTACCATTATGATTGCGGCTTGGAATGAAGAAGTGAATCTGCTGCGATGCGTGGCCACTTTGTCGGATATGGCCACTTCAAGGCCTTTTGAAATCTTGGTTGTCAACAATAATTCCACTGACAAAACCCAGCAAACCATTGACGCATTGCATGTGAGGACGGTTTTTCAGTCCATTCAGGGACCGGGGCCTGCGCGTCAGCTTGGTTTGGAAAATGCAAGGGGAAAATACATTTTGCTGGCCGATGCCGATTGCTTTTATCCCAATTGCTGGCTGGAAGAAATGATGAAGGTGCTCACGCAACCCGAGGTCGTTTGCGTTTATGGCAGATATTCGTTCATCAGCGAGGAAGGATATTCACGCTGGCAGCTCGCGCTTTTGGAAAAAGCCAAAGATATTGTCGCTGAATACCGCCACCTGAACCGCCCCTATCTCAATACGTATGGGATCAGTATGGGATTTTTAAAAGATTTGAGTCTGAAAATAGGCTTTGTGATGAAGAATGTCCGAGGTGAGGACGGGCGAATGGCTTATGCTTTAATGAGTTATGGTAAAATAAAACAAGTTAAAAATAACAAAGCCCGCGCCTGGACTGGCGCAAGAACTTTGAAAAGGGACGGAAGTTTTGTCAGCCTTTTCACGAAACGGGTTGTAAAGGAATTCAAAGGCTTACTGTTCAACCTGCATTCCAAAGCGCCAAAAGAGATTGAAAAATTGTAGGTAGAAAGCAAAAACTAACGTTTAGCAGCAACGGCATTGGCGAGCAAATCTGAAATCTGCTCTACACGCTTTTCCCAGGTATTATCGGCTGCAACCTGGATCCGCTGCTGCTTTTTTTCTTCGGTATCATTCAGCAACGCGTCGGCAATGGCATTGGAAAATGATATTGGATCACCACAATAAGCGACGGTTTCTCCAGTAAATTCTTTCAGATCATCATTAAAATTGATGGACACGAGCGGCTTTCCAGCTCCCAGATATTCAAAAAGTTTCAGCGGAAAAATCGTTGCACTTACCTCATCGCGCTTGAATGGCAGCAAAGCAACATCAAAACCTTTAATTACAGCAGGCATCTCGCTGTAAGGCACGCTACCCGTCGAGTATACATTAGAGGTATTGTAAAACCAGTCGGGAATATAGCCTCCGTCCTGAGGCCCAACGAAAACAAAACTTTTGTCGGGGTTTAATTTTACCACTTCATGCAGCATAATGTAATCCATACGCCGCTCAATATTACCGAAATAGCCTATAACGGGTTTTGGAATATCCTTTAAAACAGAAGCTACTGGCAAAGTTTCATCCAGCGCCTTTTGACTATGGCTGAGATCCGCAGCATTGGGAACAAAAAAAGTGGCAGAATTTAAAAGCTTACTTTGATTGTACAACTGGCGGCTTGTGCAAAAAACAATATTACTTTTCCTAAGCAATTTATTTTGGGAAACTACGCCATGCCGGGCATCGAACGGAACAATGATCGGATCCACACAATAGTAGGCTGTGAGTTTCGGCGACAACCCCTCGGCAACATTGGGATAATGGAAGTTGAAGGAATTGATAAAAATAAAATCCTTGATTTTGTGACGGTGAATGATCCTTTTCAGCTTTGTGCGGATCAGAAACTCATTGAATTTCAAGGCTGCCCTGAATATCGCTCCCTCTGGTAAAAAGTTAATGGACAGCAAAACTGGCGGGATAATTACTTTGAAATCAGTCACATCCGTGTCCAAAACATCATCATTCAGTAACGAAAAGTATTCCTTACGCCTTCCATTTTCAGGTGAATCCCTGAGACGAAGGTAGTCCTTGATCGTATACGGATGCTCGACATAATATACCTTGTTTTCCCTGGCCAGCATCTTGGCAATGGTATAATTCGTCGATTCAATTTTGGAATCAAACCGGGGCAGGCCAAAAACGATGATGCGATGTCCTCTTAATTTCATGCTGCAATCTCCTTTGCAAAAATCTCATCTACATAATTTTTAACTTCGTCATCTGTTTTTGCGTGTATGATTTTCGCCCCGGAAAGCTTTGGATACAGTTTATGATAACAATTGAAATGATGTTCGGGACCCTTTTTTGAAAGGATTAAATTGATTCCCCCGAAATAACTGGCGAGTGTGGCGGTACCACCGTGGATGGAGATAAACTTGTCCGCATTGGCATAAACCATTAATTGTAGATGGTTGAAATTATTGGCACTCCCTTTATTTTCCTTGAACAAATTTTCCATCAGAATAACCTCAGGATAAGACTCTTCCAACCATTTATGTTCGTTCAGATCATAAATATCACTGTTGTCCATTGTAATATGGTGTGGGCGGGGCCGATTGTAAATGACCGTGTAACTACCTTTCACCTTTTCCAGAATGTATGATAAAATCTCAATACTAAAAAAACTGATCGGTTGACCGCCCCACTCCATATTATAACGGTTGGCAATAATTAGTATAGGTTTGTCATACTTGTAAATGCTATTTTGATAATACTGCTTAAATGGCACCGGAAGCCATTTTTTCATATCATAATTTTGGCTGTATAAAATCCGGGGCATCTCGTAATTATAATTCCCTTCTTCTGTCCGGATATCATAAGGCTCCGAATGCGCTGGCGAAAAGAAATACATTTCTTTGGTGTAAGTACATCCTTCGGTCTTTTTTAATGTTCCATTCTTGTAATGCCAGTAGGCAAAGGGGAGCACAAACTGTAATTCAGGAGCAAATTCGCCTTGAAAGTCAATGTCCTTATATTTTCTCTTGAAGATGTAATCCCTTAAAATATATTTCAGCTGTACTAGCTGACAATAGTAAGTATCCCTGTAAAAATATCTGATATCAATCGGCAATCGTCCGTATTTGACAAGGACTATAAAACTAAGTAATTTGTTTAGCATGTTTTAGCCATTATTCCTTCACACATTACAATTTTATATCGCGGTTATACAGATAAAAATCACTTACCGGCGGCCATTTTACAACAATATTACCGCAAGGAAACAAAGCTTAAAAATCGCTATATTTCGTCAGATATTTGATCGGAACTTAAACATTTTTAAGGAATATTTAACATTTAATCCCATGCACAACCGATTCATCGTTCCATCAAAAAAAAACTAACCTTGAAAAGCTTTAAATATGACCAATAAGTTGTAATTACTAAATTATTTATAATACTTGCACTACCAATTTATCCCCACAGATTACTTAACCCACCCCGTTCCGTAGTTTTGTCAATGAATTTGTTTGATAAACCGTATTCGACAACAAAAATCTATTCTTTTACAGCGTTACTCATTACAATCTGCTTCGTTTTTACGCTGATTTTAAGAATAATTCTGGCGAAAAGCCATCATTCCGACTTGGGTGGGGTCGAGCAGAATGTCATTTACAGCATCCAGAGATTGCTTTTTGATGGGAAAATATACACCGATCCCGGATATATTCCGTTTACGATTACACAATACACCCCAATGTATCATTATATCTGCGGATTAGTTGCCTGGATTTGTGGGCTGGATCCGGAAACAGATATTTACCAGCTTTACCGCATTGGAAGAGGTGCTAATGTTATAATTAATCTCCTTCTCGCATTCATTGTTTTCCGGATTTCCTTCCGAAAACTCAATTTATCTATTCCGCTTTCAATAGCATTGGGATTAGGTTGTTTTGTGTGCGTTTTCCGGCAGGGTTTTACAGTCCGCCCGGATTCGCTTATGGATTTCATGATCATTCTTTCCGTGTACTTTTTTCTGGGCTACCTCAAAGACAGGGCGTCCGGCCGTGTTAATCTGATCCTTGCCTCCGTGGTTGCAGCCACGGTAATCTTTGTTAAGCAAAGCGGCGTCCAGATTCCCGTCATATTATTGAGTTTCCTTGTTTTTGTCGGAGATTGGAAAGGTTTGAAAATCAGCTTATTAAGTTTTATCTTATCTTTTGCGCTATGTGCTGGGATCCTATTTTTACTTTACAAACAAGTCTTCTTCTTGAATGTGATCGGAGGCGTTGCCAATGGGATTGACACCTCTTGGTTTATCTTTTATGTGTTTGGAAATGGTTTTAAAATCAAAATACTGATCCCCGCATTTTTCGTATTGCTCATCACATTCTATCGATGGAATATTTTCAAGGCTGATATCATTACCCGTTTTCTGTGCTTTTGCGCTTGTGCAATGCTTGCGTTTGCAGGGATTACCGTTTTAAAAAGCGGCTCGAATGTGGCCTATTTTGCGCCTTTTTTTACAGTTTCACTTTTGCTTTTCGCCTGGCAATTAAAAGCATTGCAATCCCAATCGCCAACCAGTTACTATCCGTCTATTGCGTTCACATTATATTTTTCCGGAATATGCGTTCTTAATGTAGTTCATCAATATAAGGAGGTAAAAAAGCTGGAATTTGACAACAATAATCAGACGCTAACTCGGGAACAATTGGCAGCAAGTGTTGCTGAATATGTCAGGACTAATTTAAAGCCAGGAGAGTATGTGTTTGCAAATTTAAATGACGAGTCAATTATTGAGGAATCTTACGGGAGAAGGGGAATAAATAATATTCTTTTTAAGTATTGTTTGATCCCAGAACTGGACATATTTAAATCATCCAATGTAAAATCCGGTGTTTTAGGTTATGCCAATTTTCGGAATGCAATTCTATCTAAAACGACAAAATACATCATCGAATCTACCACGCCTTTTCATTTCAAAATTATTCCGGATTTAGACAAAATAAAAAACAGCCAATACCGCCTTGCAAAGGAAATCGGGGCTTACAAAATTTATGAACATACTGTGTTCGAGCCCATCAGATAATCAAAATCATTTCGCTCTCATTTGTCAAATTTAGGCCGTAAGTATTTTGTTCAAGTAGCTACAATCACTAGCTTTGCGATTTAACCCCTACACAAAACCTATTATAGCAGAACATGGAAATTAACGAGACCAGTGATAATCCGGAAAACAACCTATCCATGATTGATCTGGCTTATCTTGACGAGATAACGGGAGGAGATGCGGAATTGAAAGGCGAATTGATCAATATGTTTGAAACTGAGACAGTGATTCAATTAGGTAACATTTCCGATGCAAATAAGGCTGCGAACTATGATGTTTTGAAACAGGCTATACACAAATACCGGTCTTCACTGTTTTCAGTTGGATTACTGAAAACTTCTACTAAATATAAGGAAATTGAATCCACGCTAAAACGCAACGAACCAATTGCGAACCTGACAGGCGTCCTCTACGATCTTGAAAATGAATCCAAACTAGGGTTACAAATTTTAAAGGGACTTTAAACTTCTATTTTGTTCGAGGGAAGTGATTCTTTACTTTCTTTCTTATCCACCAGGTAAGCAGTTTGCAAGATAGCTGCTGCTACATAAAAAAGGATATTGTTAGGAAACTGCACAATGGCCTCCTGCGGAAAATTACCAACATGTAACGCAAATACTACCAAAGTCATGGCAAGGCAATAGGTTCTCAGCTCCTGATTTCTGATTCGATAAAAGTTATTGATTCCCATTTTCAGAATGTTGAATATTAGAATGCAAAAGATCAGCAACCCAATCCAGCCTGTTTCTACGGCAACCCTCATATAACCACTGTCTGGCGGGAAGCTTGCCAAAAAATGCTGCGGCGCAAAACGAGCGCCCCAAGCCCCGGTAGATCCCAGTCCCCCACCAATCGGATGCGTCAAAATGTACGGCTGAATACGTTTTTGATTGAATTTTCTGACATTAAATGACGGATCGTCGGAGGGCCGGAAGGCCGTCTGGAACCGGGCCAATGTTGGATTTCCTGTGGGCATTACGATTAAAAAAGCAATAAATACCGCACCGACGCAGGATACAAGCATTATTTTTTTGCTGAAATTTAGCAATGCAAAGAGGATCAGAGCTACCGGTACCAGCACATATGCACCACGTGTACCAGAATAAAGCATTGCCATCAGAAACGAAACAGTCAGTATTCCCAGGATGAACTTCATTTTCAGACTGGTCTTTCCGGATAGAAGGGCAATACACAAAAGACTTCCGCCCACCATGGTGTAGGAAAAGGAAACCGGGTCAGAGAACAAAGAGTACTTTCGCCAGCTCCCGTTGATGAATAATAGGCTTACTGTCAATGGATTGCTCAACAAATCCTGTAATTCCTGAGGAGCAAATCCAAAGTATTCCTGTTTGAAACCATAGATAGCACCGCATGTACACAAAATAATCCACGTAATGATCACCGTGCGAATGGCTTTGACCGATCTCAGATGATAGATAAAAACAAAGTACATAAGCGTGACGATCGCAACGGTACGCACGGTGTAAATCCAGGCAAGCCGCGACTCGGCCCAGGGATTGATTACCTGAAAAAGGTTGTACCCGATCCATACGAATATCATCACAGATACCGGATTTCTGTAAATACTTGAATCCCAGCTGCTTTTCTGCTTGATCAAAAAACCCAAAATCAGCATTGCCTGCAATCCGTCCATCATCGTTCCAAGCGGAAAATTCACGCCCATGCGCGAAATGAAAAACAGAAAAAAAGCCATCGTGAGCAACACGACAATCCCAAACATTGGGTACACGATCACCGCATAAACTGCCGGAATAGCGACCATGCCGATCAAGATCAGCAAACCGGAAACCAAACCGCCGTAAACGGACGCAATTCCCAGGGCGATCGCAACTATTGACAATAGAATGATCCCAACAGGGCCATTCACCCGGTCCAACAACGGAGTGGGCATTTTGTCGTGAAGTGCTTCGCCTGATATTGAGTATTTCACCCGCTTGGAAATCTAGAAAAACAATATTTTAAAAAAGAAAACAAAAACGCTGATGAATGCCAGGATCAGAGCAATGGTTCTCGTGATTGTCTGCAAGCGGGAAAGCTCGGGCTCCCGCAGCTTTTTCCTGCTTGTCTTAGAAGGGAAAACTTTCATAAACTGCGTTTTATGGGGCCTTTCGGTAATTGTGTTTGGTCGCGACTGATATTTTGTTCGCCTTTTTCGCTTTAAGCAAAGAAATTACCTGGTAATACATGAATACAGGTATCGAAGTTAGCGAATTGATGATCCGGCGGTCGGTAGAAGCATTGAAAAGCGGAATTATAAATCCGGCTACAAAAAGGCTGAGCCCTATCAGCCAAAACAAACTCACTATTGGCGCAATCCAAAGATTTAAAACCATCAATAAAACAGAGACGATCAGAAAAATAAAAAGTGGCGGCCTCAATAGCACAAATCCAAACAAAAACTGGTTCCAGTTTAAATTCCGCACGCCATTAAAAATCAGTGAAAACCCGAATTTGAAGTATTTAAACCAGGTATTGATCCATCGCGAACGTTGTTTTACAAGCTGCTCAGATTCAGAGGTTTTCTCGTCATAAACAACTGCGTGCCCGGTAAATGCTATTCGTTTTTTCCTGCTCACTATAGCATTTTGCAGAATTTTGTCAAATCCTGCTCCTGTGATATCCGAACCACCCAATGCCTCATTGTAAAGCGAAACGGTAAAAGCCATCCCCGAACCGGATAATGTGGCGGACGACCCGGCTTCAAACAACATATGACCATCGTAATAATGATAGTAAATGTCCCTCGCGGCATCCAGACACGCATAAACAGAATCCAGGTTTTTTGCTTTTCTAACACCCTGAACCGCCTCATATCCTTGATCGAAAAGTACATTCAGCTCATTCAGGAACCTGCTATCTACCAGATTGTCACTATCAATAATCGCCAGTCGCTCGTGTTGTCTTTTAAAATTTTTGATGGCAAAAAAATGCGACCGGGTATTGCTGGCAAGGATCTTCTCCGGCTTTAAGAGAATGACCCGCTCGTCGGAAAAATGAAGGCCAGACGTGTCGCAGTTATCAGCAACGATGTAGATGAGATAATTAGAATAATCAAGTTTCAAAATAGACGCAATCACATCCGGGAGCTGTTGCACCTGCTCATAAGTAGCTACGATCAGCGCATAATCGGCCTCAGGCGACTTTCCAGGCAAAACGATCCGCTTGCCTTTTTTAGGCACAAATAGGTTGATCAACAAAAGCAGGATGGGGAAAATCAGATAAAATCCGATTGCCCATTGGACCAGCCACCATAAAAACCAAATGATTTTCATTCAGTTACATGTTTAGAAACTTTGCCTGTCTGATTCAAAACATCCTGTGCGCCGGTAAGTACCCATCCAGCCATTTTCCCATTGAGGTTTTTCAGATATTCTATTTTTGACCTGTCAGCGTAAGAAATGGTCCTGCCGCTTTCAAAAACAGAGACGACGGTATCAGAGAATGTGATCCATTCCTTTGCTTTATTCATAGATACCAGCGAATCAGCCTCGATCAGGATTACATCAAATTTGGTTTTCAATGAATTAAATGCTTCCCGAATCTGGGTTTCGCCTGTCAGTTCGTACAGGGAAACGTCGCCACCCTTATTGCCCAGCAGGCAGATTGAACCTCTTTGATTTTCCAACGGAACGGTAGAGCCATTTTCGAAATAATCTTCCACATACTTCGCCCCGGTGTTGAGTTTGGTAATGTCGGAATCGCTGAAATTCCCGTCAATAATCAGGACGCGTTTGTTGATTTTTGAGTAAGCCCACGCAAGACTGATTGTCAGCAGCGTTTTCCCGTTTCCTTCGGCCAGACTGGTAACCGAAATGATTTTGGGATCGGGATACTCGTTGTCCAGCTCAAACCGTATTGATCGGATCAGGTTTCTGAAAAGCTCCACTTTCCGTTCCTGCGAGCTTTCGTTTTGTAACTGGCTGAGGTTGAAACCACCGCTGACCTGATTAACAAAGCCAAGTACTGGACGGTCCGTGGCATTGGCGAGCTGCTGCGGATACCGGATGGAATTGTCGAAAAAGTACAAGATAAATAGTACGAACAGGCAGAATGCAAGGCTGATAATCCCTGAGAGTATAATTAGAACAATCTTTTTGGAAGGCTGTATCGTTCCAGGCAATGCCTTTTCTGCAACTTTAAGTTTAGCGGGAAAACTGGAAAGCAATCTCGCATCATTATATTTTTGCAAGGCCTCCATATATTCTCTCCCCGCAATGTCAATCGCCGTTTCAAATTCCTGCACTTTAGCCTCATTGGGCACGAGTCCGTCAAATTTTACATTTAACCGTCCCAATTCCGTTTCGATGGTGGACAAACTGTTCTCTGCTAGATCTCTTGCGACTTCCATTGTCAGCTTTTCGGTGACCAGGTTTTGTTTAAGGGTCAATGGGCTGTACAGATAGCGGTCAGTCGATTCGTTGATCTGGGCCGAAAGTTTTGCCTGGGCAGAGTCGAGCGTTGTCTTATATTTTGGGTCGAAATTGCTTTTCACATAAGCTTCATTCGCCGACCGCAGGATTGTTTTCGTAGCTACAATGTTCTGATTGATGGTAGATACGGCACTTTCAAAATACTTACGATCATTGCTACTAAACCTGTTATCGATGTTTTTTATGGCAACGCCATATGCGATAACATCCTTTTTAGCGACTTCCCGCCTCAACTCGAATTCAGCCATTTGCCCGTAAAGACTTTTCGCCTGTTCGTCGAGGTTAAGTACGCGATTACGGATTTTAAAATCTCGCAAGCCATTCATCTGCACGCGCAATGCTACCTTCTTTTGTTCCAGGAAATCTGCCAGAAAATTAATGGTCCGGTTGTAGTTCGTCGCCAGCCGTGCTGCATACATATTAATAAATTCATTGGTCAGCGTATTGATCACGAATGCGGTCATCATCGGATTCTTGGCCTCGAATTCAATGTTTACGTAATCACTGTTTGCCATTCTAAAAACAGTGAGTTTTTTTTGAATGCTTTCGGCATCAAACTCCATGTCAGACAATACATTTTGAAGCTTTTTTTCAAAAGGCTTATCGGGAAGCAATTCTTCCTGGGCTTTGTATTTCTTTGTGATCAATGTAAGCGCCTGAGAGCGCTCCTGCTGGCTCATTTCGCCCAATAATTTGGACGGTTTTGCGAAATCATTTTTCTCGGTTTCCCTCAAATCGTGTAGAAGCAGCTGATAGGAAACCTGATCCAATACCTTTTTGAGGGACATCATTTGAATAATGTTGTCAAACTTCCGGGATATTTCGAAATCCTGTTCAGTACCGCTGCTCATTAAGCCCTGCTCGGTTTTATCCACCAGCCCGGTGGCAATGCTGCCGTGTGATTTGTACTGATCAGGAAGCACTTTAACCAAAAAATAAGCGGCCACTACTGTTATGAGGGGCACAAATATCAGGATGAACTTATTTCGGTATAATATTCTGAGGAATTGGGAAAGTTCTGTCATTGGATGTCTTCGAGTTTTTGGCCTAATAATTCTTCTAAGGTGGCTTTCGAAATCAGCACATCTGCCTCTGCGGCTATTTTGCTTTGCAACCTGTCGGAAATAACAACCTGCGCCCTGCTATATTCTTCAAAAGAACTTTCACCTTTCTCAAATTTTACTTTCAGCTCTTCGGCCACTTCGGACACATCCTGCAATGCATTTGCCTTTACAGTGAGAAGCATTTTGAACTGGACATAGGAAAAATACCTCCGCTTAACATCCGCTTCCAATGATAGCTGATAGCTGTCACGATCATATTCAAGCGCTTTAAGTTCGCTTTTAGCCTGTTTGATCAGAGAAGGTTTTTGAAGGAGAGAGCCAATGTTGACGAAGAACCCAAACTGGTATCCGTTCAGAAAATTGGGATTAATGCTGCTTGCAAGCCTGTCGGGACTATATAAATAGGAGAAAGACAAAATCTCGAAGTAGGAAAGCCTTGCTTTTTTCTCTGCATAACTGCCAGCTTCGACTCTGGACTCATACAATTTCAATCTTGGATAATTCTTCTTAGCAACCTCGATTAATTTGTCGAGGTAAGGGTAAGAAATTTCCTGGGCGAGAATGTCCTGGGCTTTGAGGGGAGAAAAAGAGAGTGTGAAGAGAAACAGTGCGTAGATATATCTCATCTAAACGGGTTGTGTGGTTTAAGAAAATTAAGTGCTGGAAAAATTACTTTTATACGTTTTCTGATTGAAGAAGTGCAGGGAATGTTTTAAGTATGATCTGCATATCCATTTTGAAAGAAAACTCTTTGGCATAAGTAATATCAAGCTGGGTCCTCTCCTCCTCGGACATATCCGCTTTCCCTTTCCCTCTTTTAGTAACCTGCCACAAACCTGTGAGTCCTGCCGGGCCGGCAAAACGAAAGATTTTATCATCCGTAGTCATTTTTTCCGCCTCGTAAAGTGGCAACGGACGGTTTCCAACCAATGACATATCTCCTTTCAAAATATTAATGAGCTGCGGCAACTCGTCAAGACTTGAATTTCTCAGAAACTGGCCAAAACGAGTGATCCGGGGATCATTCTGAAATTTCATAAAAGCCGCTTTCTGCTCTTTCTGAAAATGATAAAGCTTCTCGCAAATCTCTTTACCGTCGTGAAATAGCAGACTTTTACATTTACCCCCTGCCTGACATTCCTCGCATAACCCGTTATTCTCAATTTGCTGGACCGGTTCCGTCGACTTGTTGTACATGCTCAGCGCAGCCATTTTTCGGATCAGCTGATCCGCATCCGTACGCATCGTGCGAAATTTATACAAGTCAAAAATTTTATAACCGCTGCCAACCCGCTTGGAACGGTAAAAGACAGGGCCTTTTGAATCGAGGCGGATGAGAAGCGCTATCAGCAGAAATACCGGAAGCAATAGCAGCACGGCAGTTCCTGTGGTAAGTACATCAATTGCCCGTTTCCAAAATGGCGTGCGGTTGCCTTGTGAGCCGATAATTTTTGAAGCCTTATTGGCAACGTACCATTGCCGTTTTTTGAAGTATTTTATTCTGGTTAAAAGGTCACCCTCATCGAAACGGACCGAAAAAACATCGTCAGCATGTTTGGCACGCGCTGTGTCTATCGCTTCCTGGCTAAGCCGGTCGACCATTAATACGAAAGGAATATTACCAAATCCTGAGCTGCTGCGGATAATATCCAGCAATTCCAGCCCACCGCTTCCTGCGTGCGCAACGATCACATCCGCAGGATAATTCTCCTGTAACGCTTCGAGAACACCCTCTTTGGTGCCGAAATACTCTACTTGCAGCGATTCGGCAAATTTTTCAGAAAAATTGATGTAATGTTCGAAGTCGGCGTTCAGGTAAATGATCCTGAATTGTACTATGTAGGGCTTTACCTCAACAACCGGTGTTGGAGGGTTTACTGTCAATTCCATGGTATTACTGATTAGGAGAATCTTTTGCTTCTGCGAAGGATCGCGTTGATCTTCGCATGTACTTCCATCGGGTTAAATGGCTTGACCATAAAATCGTCGGCGCCAAGATTCAAGCATTGAATGCGTTCGCTGCTTTCGTCGGAACCGGACAAGATGATGATCGGTATTTCGGAATAAAGATTGCTTGCCTTTGCGACTTTCAAAAAGTCCTTACCATTCAGGTTTGGCATATGCAAATCGGCAATAATAAGATCTACTTGTTGGCCTTGTTCAAGCCAAAGCATTCCTTCAGAGCCATCATTTTTAATAATCACATTAAAATCTTTCTTAAGAAAATGTTCCAGAATTTTTGTAATGCTCGGTTCATCGTCTATAATCAAGAGCGTTTTTCTATTATCCATGGGTTGAGTAAAAAAATCTGGTCTTAACATCTAATTCTATTACAATTATTTGGTAGAATTAGTAATAATACTTGCCATAACAAAATTTGATCTTGAAATATGCGGTATTTATTTATCGACGACTGGTCGAATGACGCAAAAACTGGCCTAACGCATTGTGTGAGCACATTAAATCTCATTGAAAGAGCTCGAGATTTGCATGAATGTGGAAGTGAGTAGTTGTATGTAATGAGTAAAATTACGGACTAGAAACTATAATACAAAAAATATGCTACCTAAAACCATTAAATTTTTAAAATTAGTTCTACAAATTGTTGGTTGTTACTTTGGGGGAAAATTATTGGGCAGAATGGAAGTGCAGTCGAACCTGGCTGCGGGCGTTAATGGTTTTACCATTGCGAAGTAAAGGCTGCCAGGCAGGGCCTTCCTGTACTATCCTGATAGCCTCACGACGAAGGTCTTTGGGGCCAACCGCCGTCAAATTCGTCAACGAACCATCGGTATTGACAAGGAAAGAAACCGTAAGATCTTCGTTTCTCTGTTCCAGGAAAGTACTTATATGAAGGTAAGTCTGATAAGCGCTCCATCCGATGCGGGGAGCAGGCAGCGAATCGGTAGCGATCGTGTTTCCCCGAGCCGCGAGCTTGGCATTAACCTGGTTTGCACTGATGGCATTAGCGTGCAGTGGGCTGGCAGCCTTTTTTGCGAATTGCTGCGACACGGCAGGAGCAGCGGAGGCGGGTGCAACAGGTGCGCCCGCCGTGGGATCGCCCTCCGCGGGATCGCCCGCCGTGGGATCGCCCACCGTGGGTATCGGCTCGGAGACTGCAAGCTGCTCTTCTGCCTGATCTGCCGCCGCTAATGTTTCCAATTGGTTAGGATCGCTTTCCTCTGCAGCCGGAGCCGGTGAGCTTGAAGGTATAGGTGCGGGCACCGTTTTCTGAGGAAGGGCTTCAATCTTTGTCGGCGCCGTTTTTGGCACATTCACTGATCCAATTTCTTCTTTCGGGCCGATCTTAGCTGATTCTTTCTGGAATTCGACGGCAACCATACGCTTATTAGATTCACCCCTGTTTGAAATAAAAACCAGCCAATACGCGCCAAGGCTAATGATCACGGACGCAGCGGTAGCATAAGCCCACAGCGGGATCATGTTTTTACGTTTGTTCCCCATTGCGTTTTTCAATCCGGCAGTTAAATCCAGCCGGATCTCCCCAGACTTGGATGCGTCCGCCCCCATCAGTAGAAATCCCTCGTAAGCCTCTGCGACCATTGGATCTTCCAGCATCCGCTTTTCGAGCTTATGTTGTTCGGCATGAGACATTTCACCGCTTTTATAGCGGTGAAAATCATTGAAGCCGATGGGTGAATTTGAATCAGATACTACCATTTTTATCCATGCAAATTTTCAGGTTCCGCTTTCCGTTCTGAATATAGCTTTTCACTTTATTTAAATCGAATCCGGTCTGTCCGGAAATTTCTTTGTAACATTTCTCCTGCTTATAAAACAGCTCAACAGTCACTCTTTGCTCTAAGACCAGTATTTCCAAACACTTTTCCAATGAGTCCAATTGGCTATTCAAATTGATGGAGTGCTCCCATTCTTCATTTTGAAATTCAGTGCTTCCGTATGTTTCCGGAATTTCTTCATTCACAATAAACACATGCCGAGACCTGATTTGCATCAGACAATGGCTCCGGGCAACGCTATGCAGCCAGCTTTTAAAGTTTTCAACCTCATGTCTTTTCAGGTCCGAGACAAGTTTCTCGAAAATCTGCATTACGGCATCCTTGCTCTCGTCTTCTTTCTTCAAAAACTTATAGCAAATCGCATACACCATCTCCATATAAGGTTCATAAAGTGTTCCCAGCAGATTAATATCACCTGTTTTGCGGTATAATGCCAGTTGCTGACCTTCGGAAGAAGTGTCTTTGGTTTTAACCGGAAATATTTTTAAAAACTTCACATGCAAATGCTTAAAGACAAGATCCCGTCAGCCAATTACACATTAGATGCGGTTTTATCAAAATTCCATAAATTTTTTTACAAAACTTTATGGAATTCCCGTGTAACCTGCATCAAGTCAATAAAACAAAAACTTGATTGACTATGAAAGGAAAGATTGTGATTCTCCTCGCCCTGTTTTTCAGCGCATTTGCCCTTGTACCCGAACGAGTTATCACTGGTACCGTTCAGGATGTACACCAGTTACCTATCTCAGATGTCATTGTCTCCGTGCGCGGAGGTAAGGCAAAGGCAAAAACCGACTCTGCTGGAAAATTCTCAATTGCTGTGCCCGTTTATTCCAAAATGCTGGTATTCACGCACGCTGGGTTTATTACCAATGAAGTAAAGCTTACCTCCGCATCTACAATGTCCGTAACCCTGATGGCAGGGCAAGCGATTCCAACGGAAGAACCGGTCGCACGGGATCAGCAGAGCGAAAGTCTGGTTTTACATTCTTTTTCAAAAATGGCTGCGGCACCTTCCTCGGTCTTACAAGGAAACGTAAGTCGCGCCCGCCCAAACACTGAAAATTACAATCCGATTAATGAAAACGGCTTTCAATTCACTGGACACGATCCGGTTACCACATTTTCAGTAGATGTTGACCGGGCAGCGTATAGCAATGTACGTCGTTTTCTGAATGCCGGCCAGATGCCACCTGTCGATGCGGTTAGAATTGAAGAAATGATCAATTATTTTGATTATGATTATCCGCAACCAACTGGTACCCATCCGATTTCCATTCACGCAGAATTTACAAATTCACCCTGGAATGATGGATTGAAGCTGCTACATATCGGCTTGCAGGGCAAAACAGTTTCTGCGGAAAACCTTCCCGCCTCCAACCTTGTATTTCTGGTTGATGTATCTGGCTCAATGATGGATGAAAATAAACTTCCCCTGCTCAAACAGGCATTTAAGTTGTTGGTGGACCAGCTTCGGACGGAGGATAAGATTTCCATAGTTGCCTATGCAGGTGCGGCCGGCGTGGTACTCGAACCTACTCCTGGAAATGAGAAAATGAAGATCAAAGAGGCATTGGATAACCTGGAAGCCGGTGGTTCGACGGCGGGTGGAGAGGGAATAGAAATGGCTTACAAACTTGCCAAAGAAAACTTTCTTCCAAAAGGTAACAACCGTATTATTCTGGCAACCGATGGGGATTTCAATGTAGGCATATCCAGTGAAGGTGAACTTCTGAGATTAATTGAGGAAAAAAGAAAAGGCGGGACCTTCCTGAGTGTTGTCGGCTTTGGAATGGGTAATTACAAAGACAGTCACATCGAAACGCTGGCGGACAAAGGCAATGGAAACTATGCTTATATTGACAATATTCAGGAAGCCAGAAAGGTTTTTGTGCAGGAATTTGGCGGGACTTTATTTACCATTGCCAAGGATGTAAAGATCCAGATCGAGTTTAATCCGGCCCACGTACAGGCCTACCGATTAATTGGTTATGAAAATCGGGCTTTAAAAAATGAAGAATTTCATGACGACAAGAAAGATGCCGGTGATATGGGCTCGGGACATTCGGTTACTGCTATTTATGAGATTATTCCCGTCGGCATTAAAAGCAGCTTTCTATCTCAGACAGATGCATTGAAATATCAAAAAACGGATGCTTCGGAAATTGGCAAAACAGACGAAATGTTAACTGTAAAGGTCCGCTACAAAAATCCGGACAATGAGAAAAGTGTATTATTTGATCTGCCCGTTAAGAATGTGTCCAAGGCATTTTCAGCTTGCTCTCAAGATCTGCAATTTGCCAGTGCAGTTGCTGAATTCGGATTACTGCTTCGCAATTCTGAATATAAAGGCACTTCCTCTTACCACCACGTAATTTCCCAGGCGAAAGCGGCTTTTGGCAAAGATGACGAGGGGTATCGGTCTGAATTTGTGCGCCTTGTGAAGACGACGCAGGCATTGGACGGCAGGAAGGAGACTGCAAGGAAAGAATAACTTGATAAAGCTTTCCCTCTACACATTTTCAAAAATTAGAGGGAAAGTTTATTATTAATTTCACCCGCCAGCCTTAAACTTCAACGCAATTGAAGTCATCCGGGGGTAATCGTATGCGGAGCTTTTGACTTTCATGATGAACGATTTGTTGGTGACATCCTTGGGCAGGATGATCCAGCTACTGGTTTGTGGGGCTGCATCAGGCAACCCGACCTTGATTTCCTGATTCGTCGCCGTCCATTTCATAACAAATGGCTTTGCTTCCCCTTTGAAATTACCTGAAAATGTGCCGTCCTTATTGATCATCACCGTTTCCATGTATCGCTCAAAAACAATCCCACCAAATTGCTGGGTCATTTGGCCGTCTTTGAAAGTAACTACATCATTAACCGTGATCTCATCAATCATCCATTTGGGTGACGCCGTGAGATGCTCCGACGCTTCCTTTGGGTTTTTTGCAGACTGGCTGCATGCCTGCAAAAAACCGGTTGCGAGAAGCAGCAAAAGGCAAAAATTTATTGTTTTTTTGAACATACGATTCGATTTTAGTACCCTGCAAATATAAGCTGCGTATGACCCGGCTCTGCTAATCCCGGTTATATAAAACTGCCAGATCGGCCAAAAATTGCTGATTTTCTTTGCTAACCTGTCCTGGCAGGAGACGCCACGCCCAATTGTTATCATTTGAGCCGGGCAGGTTCATTTTCGCGGTTTCGTCCAGGTTAAGGATATCCTGCATAGGAAGTATTGCTGTTTTAGCAATGGAACCGTATACCAGTCTGGCCATTTCAATATGTACATCGTCTTCTTGAACACGCTTTCCAATATAATTTTCAAACTGGCTTTTCACGCCGTCGCTTGCCGTTTCCCGAAACCAGCCTTTCACCGTGTTGTTATCATGCGTGCCGGTATAGGCAATGAAGTTTGCAGAATAATTGTGCGGGATATGATCGGATTGCGGCATGTTTTCGTCGAATGCAAATTGCAGCACTTTCATGCCTGGCAATGCAAACCTGTCGCGCAGCTTATAAACTTCGGGACTAATCTCTCCCAAATCCTCAGCGATAAAGGGTAGATGCCCCAATGCCAACTCTATTTTTTTGAAAAAGTCTTCGCCCGGACCCAATTTCCACGCTCCGTTTACAGCCGTCGTTTCTCCACCCGGCACTTCCCAATAATCTGCAAAAGCCCGGAAATGATCGAGTCTGACCAGATCAAAAAGCTCAATGTTTTTCGCGAGACGGTCTATCCACCATTGGTAACCTTGTGCTTTCAATGCCTCCCAATTAAATACGGGCATTCCCCAAAGCTGGCCATCATCTGAAAAGGAGTCTGGCGGAACTCCTGCAATACCAGTGATTTTGCCCGTTTCATCCACACAAAATAATTCGCGATTAGCCCAGACATCAGCCGAATCATAACTGATGTAAAAGGGAATGTCCCCTAAAAGCTTAATGTCAAGCGCATTGCAATAGCTTTTCAAATTTTTCCATTGTTTGTCAAAAATATATTGCTGCCATTGAACATATTGAATGGATTCAGATTCCGACTCGGTTGTTTCTTTCAAAGCTTGAACGTCACGCAACTTAAACTGATCGGGCCATTCGTACCACGGATTTCCATCATGCCGTTTTTTCAAGACTATATATAATGAGAAGTCACCTAACCATTCTGCATTCTCATCGCAGAAAGCTTTGAATGCATTTTCATCGTCCGGATCTGCCGAGCGATTTTTATAAGCCTCTTCCAGCAACTCAGATTTGATCTTTTCAGCTTTTGTAAAATCAATCTGAGCAGTTGGCTCCTCATGATAGTTGCCTAGCAATTCCGGCGAAAGCAATCCGTCGCTGGCAAGTAAGTCCGGACTGATCAGTGAAGGATTACCCGCCCTGCTCGACAATGCGCTATACGGCGAGTTGGATTGCGCTTCCTCGGTCGGATTGAGCGGTAATATCTGCCAGAATTTTTGACTTCCTCTTTCCAAAAAGTCAGCGAAAACAAAAGCCTCAGGTCCCATATCCCCTATTCCATAAGGAGAAGCGAGGGAGGTAATGTGTAATAAAACGCCAGCTTTGCGCTCGTTATCAGCTTTGGAACCTTTAAAGATAGCGAGCGGCAGATCTGAGAAAATCTCTTTTGGAAGAAGTTTACTCTGAAATTCGTTTACCTGATCCGTAATGACAGATTTAAATTCCGGGGACAGATTATCCGGCAAAACGACTGTGGTATCGGCCCAATCCAATTCAAAAAAGGTTTTTCCCTGTTGCTTGCAAAGCACTGACGTATGGAGCGGAATGACCACGACATAAAAATCCCTTTTCAGTTTCCGGGCGAATGCAATAAGGTGATCCTTATATTCCCCTCTGGTTTTCAACGGAATGTAATCGCCCTTGGAAAAAAGGACCGGATTACTTTTTCTCAATTGAAATAAAACCCTGGTAAGCCAAAGTTTTACATGTCCATTCTTTCGTCCCTTCCAAAGCTTTTCGAGCAACCGCTCAGGTTCGTAATCTTCAAAATCTTTTAAAGCCTGCTGCCTTTTCCCATAGTCAACGGGTCGACGGTTATCAGGGTCGACGAGGCTGAAATCCCAGAATTCGCAACCCTGGTACACATCCGGAATGCCCGGACAGGTGAATTTGAGAGTAAGCTGCGATAGGGAGTTAATAATTCCAAAATCGACAATTTCCGATTGAAAAGACTGAAAGCTTTTGAAAAAAGGGCTTTTCTGATCCAGTAGTTTTCCAGCAAAATCAGTGACTTTCTGCTCATAAGCTTCATCAGGTTCCGACCAGGATGTTTTTGTCTTGGCTTCGCGAAGCGCTTTTTGCAGATATTCGAATAACCGTTTCGAAAAATCATCCTCATCTTCTCCCTGCATAGGGTAAGCGCCAACCAGTGTCTGGTAAATTAAATATTGATCGTTTTCATCCGGCGCGTCATTGTTGATGGAGTTTGCATTCAATTCTTTCCACTCCTTCACTTTTTCAATCCAGGTTTCGCCCAGATCTGTCAGCGCATTTAGTCGGGCGCGCACATCTTCTCCCCGTTTGGTATCATGGGTTGAAGTCGCATTCAGGCAGAGCGGCCAGTCTTTTTGCCTTTTCTGCATGAATTTGTGAAAATCTTTACTGGTGATCCCAAAACGATCCGGGAAGTCTCCCACATCATTGTGCCCGATAAACCGGTTATTGGTATACATAAGAGTATCCTCCCCTCCTTTTGCCATGATCGGCCCGGTAAACTGCATGCAGCGCTGGTAGAATTCCAGCACCCGGCTTTGGTAATCGGTATCTTCGGCTTCTGTACTCAGCAAGCACTTTTCAAGTAAATCTGCCTCCGCGGAGATATCGGGATGGTAATGCCGGATTTTCTCGAAAATGGTTTTCAGCGCCGGAGCTTCCGACTCGGATAATGGCATTGAATTACCATAGTAACGGTATACAGGGCAATGGATCAGAAACTCACCAATTGCTTTTTTTAAATCAAGCTGGCTTGTAAATTCAGGATCTGCCAGTCTTAGTTCTATAAATAACTGATACAAGTTGTCCAGTTCGCCAGCCATATGATCGTAAAGAATCTCCGATTTTTTGCTGATCAACTGGTCGTGTATGGACTTTCTGTCTCCAGTTAACTCCTCATAATATTCGCTGAAAATCGGCTCGGCGGCTTTATTCGTAAACAGATTATTGACTATTGCCAGGAATTCGTATCCCGTTGTTCCCTCAATGGGCCAATCAACCGGCAAATTTTCATTCTTTTCTAAAATTTTCTCTGCGACAATGTAAGTCTCATTCCCTGCGAGATTACGCAGCTTTTGCAGGTATGCCGATGGATCAAAAAGTCCATCAATATGGTCAATGCGCAGTCCCTGGAAAACGCCATCCTCTATTAAACTCTTAATTAAAAAGTGGTATTCCTCGAATACCTGATCGTCCTGCATATTGAGGCAGATCAGCCCATTTACCGTGAAAAACCTTCTAAAATTGATCTTTCCCTCGGTGCGCTGCCAGTGACAAAGTACGTAGGTCTGCTCGTCAACCACTTTTCTGAGCATTGATTCATCGGCGTTAAATCGATCCAATGTCTCTTCAAGGAATTGTCCAATTTGTTCATTTTTGCTCAGTGAAGTCAATTGCAGCAAAAACTCATTCCATCTTTCCGAAAAAACCCTCGAATCTTCAACCTCGTGAATATCCCTTAATTGTGATATCAGCTGATGAATCGATTGGGATTGATTTTCAGGGTTATCGGACAATAAGGTAAGGTATGACCGCAAATTCAAAGGATAAACCGACCCTTCATATTCCATCACGAAGCGGTTCTCCTTGTATGCCAATTTCAATGCACCATTTTCGATTACTTCATCGAGGCTGTGCGCAAGAAACGGTACCATTATTTTGCCGTGAAATAATCGGCTGTTCCAGGCGATGTCGAAATAAGCGGCGTAAACAGACTGTGTTCCCTTTTCGAGCACATCCATAAGCCATGGATTTTCAGAATGAAATGCCATGTGATTGGGCACGATATCCTGTAACCAGCCAATCTCGGACTGTTTCAATTTCCCGTGAATGCGTTTGAGATCTTCCAGCGTCCCTAGCTCCGGATCTATCAACCCTGGATTAACACCGTCATAGCCATGCGTGCTGCCGGGCACAGACGCCAAAATGGGTGAAGCATATATTGTTCCAATACCTAGCTTTTGATAGTAGGGTATTAATTTCTCGAAATCTTTGAAAGAAAAGGCTTGACTGAATTGCAGGCGATAGGTAGAAACTGGATTACTCATATAGAAATTGAATGATACAATTTCCTGCGCTCTAAATATTATGCCAGCATCGAAAAGGAGATCGCGGCGACTATGAGCGCTTTATTGATTCAAATAGTTCGTTAACTCCTGAATATCAAGCGGTTTGGCAAGCAATTTGATAATGTACTGGTTCGATTCTGCCTCAGCAATGTCTGAGGGATCCACGGTGGAGGAAATCATGAAGAGATAAATGTTGCTTCTCATGTTTTCGGATAGCAAGGCGAATTGTTCCGTAAACTCGAAGCCATTTAATCCTGGCATTTGCAGGTCCAGCAAGATGATTGTTTTACGGATCGTACCATCCAGCAGATTCAAATAGTCCAATGCTTGTTCCGCCGACCCAAAGGTGAGGACACGGGTAGCCAAACCGCTTTTAAGAAGCAGTTTTTCCTGTGTAAACAAGTCGAACACACTATCATCAATAATTATGAATTCCATGAAGGAGGGAACGATGAGTTATTTAGTAAAGCTATTTGAGAAACGACTTCGCCATTAAATGTATAAAAACAATTTTTTGCTATACATTTAAAATATCTTTGTAGAAATAGTTTAAAACAACACTTTCTACAAGTCTGTAAATCAAACCATAAAATAGCAAAATCTTAGGTAATACTTTATTTCGCCAGCATAAAAATGAAAGTATATCTATTATTTGGTTTAATCCTATCCCTCTCATTTTCAAGTTCTCAGGCACAGGAGGGAAATAATTATTTTCGACATCTTACCACTAATTCGGGCCTTTCACAAAACAATGTGACCAGCATGCTCATGGACCGACGGGGTTTCATGTGGTTTGGGACGCAGGATGGGCTTAATATGTATGACGGATATGAGTTTACAGTTTACAGAAACGATCCTCAAAACCCCGAAAGTATTGGGTACAGCTCCGTAAATGCGTTGTTTGAAGACAGACAAGGGCGACTTTGGATTGGCACGGACGATGGTGGTCTGAGTCAGTACAGTTATGAACTGGACCGCTTTCTCAATTTTAGGAATGATCCTAAAAACAACAATAGCATTAGTCACAACAAAGTACTATCGATTACCCAGGATGCACGCGGCAACCTTTGGGTAGGTACGGGTGGTGGCCTCAACTATTTTGATGTTAAAAAAAATACTTTCAAACGTTATCTACATCAGCCCGACAATCCTGAAAGCCTCAGTAATAGCTTTGTAAAAAAAGTATTCGTTGATAGCAAAGACATTGTCTGGATCGGTACCAAAGATGGTGGTCTCAACAAACTAAATGCATCTAACGGAACTTTCACCCATTATCGTCATCATCTATCCGATCCATCCTCACTTGGGAAGGATGAAGTAAACAGCATATTTGAAGACTCAAAAAACAATCTCTGGATTGCGACGGAAGGGGGCGGATTGAACCTGATGAACAGGGCCGCTGGTACTTTCCAATCATTCCGTCAATCGGCCTCCAATCCGAAAGGGATTTCCCACAATGATGTGATTTCTTTGGAGGAAGACAGGAGCGGAAGGCTTTGGATCGGGACCAGAAATGGCGGCATTAACATTCTGGAAAAAAACGGCAGTTTCACGAAATATGATTTCGATAAAGCAAATGTTGACGGTCTGAACAATGGGTCCATTTACTCGCTTTTTTGTGATAAAATCGGCACAATGTGGGTTGGCACTTTCAGCGGCGGAATTAATGTGATGGACTTTGATCCTCCTAAATTCAAACGGTACCGAAGCAACCCGAATATGCTTAATGGGTTGAACAATGACAACATTCTATCCATTGTGGAGGCGCAGGATGGAAATCTTTGGGTTGGGACAGACGGTGGCGGCGTGAACGTATGGGATAAAAAGACTGGTCGCTTTGAGCATTATAGCCATACTAATGATGACCATTCCAGCATTGCAAGTAATTACATCACTGTAATTCATCAAGATAAGAAAGGGAAAATCTGGGCGGGTAATTTTAAAGGTGGGCTGAGCGTGTACAACTGGCAGGGCAAAAATTTTGACAATCTGAATAACATTCCGAACAGCAAGTTTCCCATCAAAGCTAACATTTATGGCATTGCCGATGATAATAAGGGTTTCCTTTGGATCGGAAGTTCGGAAGGCTTGTTAAAATATAACAAAGCACAAAACACTTATCAAACTTACCGGCACGATGCCAATAAGCCTGGCAGTATCAGCGGCAATGTTATCCTACCTGTTTACCAGGACCAAAGTGGTTCAATTTGGATCGGAACCGAAGGTGCGGGACTGAACCTGCTTGACGAAAAGCGACAAACATTCACCCGCTTCACACACGATTTGCGCAACGCGAATACCATCAGTAATAATGTAATCAATTGCATTTTTGAAGATAGTAAGCGAAACCTATGGATTGGCACCAACGGTGGGTTGAATTTTTATAATAAAAAAAAGGAAACTTTCACCGCCTATCGCCAGAAAGATGGCTTACCCAATGATGTCGTGTGGGCCATCCAGGAAGATTCGCACGGTACTTTGTGGATCAGTACCAACAATGGTTTAAGCAACTTTAACCCTGCCACCAAGGTTTTTCACAACTTCGATAACAGCGACGGTTTACAAGGCACATCTTTTAATAAGATGTCATCATTCAAGAATAAATCAGGAACACTGTATTTTGGTGGCCAAAATGGGTTGAATGTATTTCATCCTGACAGCATAAGATACAACCGCTTCATCCCGCCGGTCTATATTAATGATTTTCAAATCTTTAATCAGTCGGTGAGTCCGCACGATCGCAATTCCCCTTTGAAAAAACACATTTCCGCGTCAAAGGACATTACTGTTTCGTATAAGGACTTAATGCTTTCCTTCGAATTTACCGCGCTGAATTATACCGTATCCCGAAAAAATCAGTATGCATACAAACTGGTCGGGTTCGATAAGGACTGGATTTACTCAGGCACCACCCGAAAGGCTACTTATACTAATCTCGACCCGGGTGATTACACTTTCAGAGTGAAAGCATCGAATAATGATGGCATATGGAACGAGACGGGCACATTCGTCCGCCTGCACATAATACCTCCTTTCTGGCAAACCTGGTGGTTTCGCATTTTAATGGTTTTGGCAGCGATAGTGGTTATTTATCTATTATACCAAGCCAGGGTGAGGGTTATCAAAAAACAAAAAGAAGCATTGCAGCAGCAAGTTCATGAAAGGACGAGGGAAGTAACCGAGCAAAAGCACGCATTAGAACAACAGGCTTCCCATCTGCATAAGTTGAATGATGACCTTCAACAAAAGCATATTGAAGAACAACAGGCGCGGGAAGAAGCAGAAAAGGCCAATCAGGCGAAAAGCGTTTTTCTCGCGACCATGAGCCATGAAATCCGAACCCCCATGAACGGTATTCTTGGCATGGCGCTGCTGCTTTCGCAAACTTCAATGACCGAGGAGCAGACGGAATATACCGAAACAATCATGGGGTGCGGCGATGGTTTGCTAACGGTTATCAATGATATTCTCGACTTTTCAAAGATCGAATCGGGTAACATGGAGCTTGAACGCAAGCCCTTCGACTTGCACGAATGCATTGAAGAGGTATTAGGTATTTTTTCCCGAAAAACGGCGGATCTTGGTTTGGATCTCGTGTACCAGATCGACCCGGAAGTTCCTTCCCAAATTATTGGTGATAATTTGCGGCTGCGTCAGGTACTGATCAATCTGGTCAGCAATGCGGTCAAATTTACCCATGACGGCGAGATCCTTGTAAGTGTCCGGTGCGAGCATAAACATGAAAACGGTGAGATAGAGCTGAATTTTCAGATTCAGGATACTGGAATTGGCATTGCTGCGGATAAGCTGGAATTGCTTTTCAAAGCTTTTTCGCAAGTTGACTCTTCTCACACCCGAAAGTATGGAGGCACCGGATTAGGGTTAGTTATCAGCCAGAGATTGGTAGAATTGATGGGCGGACATATCCACGCGGAAAGCGAAGAAGGTGCAGGTACCACCTTTTATTTTTCGATTATCACAAAGGCGAGCGAGGATCTTTCCAACCGGTCGGCTGGCTTGAACGGCTCAGAAAATGAAGGCAAGATTGTGCTGGTGGTTGACGATAATAAAACCAATTTACGGATTATCGAAACCCAGCTTAAATATTGGAAACTGGTACCAATACTGGCTTCGTCGGGTTCACAGGCTCTTGGAATATTAGATAGGGAAAACAAAATCGACCTTGTCATTACCGATCAGAACATGCCGGAGATGAACGGCATTCAGCTGGCGCAGATGATCAGGAAGACATTTGCTGAGCTACCTATTGTGTTACTCAGCTCTGTGGGCGACGAGGCAAGGAATAACTATCCTGGAATTTTCTGTTCTATTTTAACAAAACCTGTAAAGCACCAAAAACTTGGGGATGTTGTAAAAAAAGAACTTTCCCGACAAATGGTTGTTGTTGAACCCAAACCTTTGGAAGGGAAAAATTTACTTTCCACCTATTTTGCAGAGGAATTTCCGTTTAAAATGCTGATCGCCGAAGACAATGCGATCAATGAAAAATTGTTTGTGATCGTACTAACCAAGCTCGGCTATGCACCCAAGGTTACCAGAAATGGGAAAGAGGCGCTTACGGAAGCCGCTCAGGAATTTTTCGATGTTATTTTTATGGATGTCCAAATGCCAGAAATGGACGGTTTGGAAGCCACTCGGATGATACGCAAGCTGCCGGGACACCAACCCTATATCATTGCGGTTACCGCTAATGCAATGCCCGAAGACCGAGAGATTTGTATACAAGCCGGAATGGATGACTACGTTGCCAAACCGATTCGCTATGATGAGATCAAATCTTCGCTGCAACGCGCGTTTATCGCCAGGCAGGCAGTCTCGGAATAAGATATAAGGCGTGCGATCGGCGAAAGTGCAATTTTCGGCCATATTTTTGGAGATAGCCACGACGCGGTTAATGCCAGCGTGATCTGCTTGGGTTTTGGGTTTTGAAGTATTTGATAGAGTCTGATTGGTTGTAGATGAATCGAAACTTCTTCGCAAATGGGTAAGGATTAGATCAGAAACCTCAGAGAAATTGTCGGCAGACATTTTCCCTGAGGGTTTCTAAATTAAACACTGCCAGCTATTTAATTTGTTATGACACTTGTAATGACAGCATTATTACTCGATTTAATGTCTCCGCCCGTTCCACCTACGATTGTCGCTTTAATATTCTGACTGGTCCCAGCTGGAATTCCTCCTTTTCGTTTGATTTTAAACCCAATTATTGACTTTCCGTTTCCGAGAATAGCAGAGGATTTGGAGGCAGTGATATAGTTAGCGTTCTCAGTAAATGTCCAGTTGCTATTATTGTTTGTCACACCGCCAAATACATTTGACACCCCGGATTCACTTGGGTAGGATATTGTAAATCCACCAAGTTTATTTATCCGGAAAGAAATATTACCGACGGTATTTAAATTATTGATCTCGTAAATATTGACGACAAAATCCCGACTTACGTTAGCATTAAAAATTAAACTATTTATATCAATTGTGGGCGTTAGGTCCGGGTCGCATGGCTTAATTGTAACTTCTACCTTTGAACTTGAAAAATCTTGATTGTAGCAGTTCCCGTTAGCATAATGATAGTAAGCGTAATAGGTGCCGGATGAAACCGCGGTTGGTATTTCAACTTTATTGCCTGAATGGATTCCATTCGTAAACCAGGCAACTGTAGCGTTAGCGGGTATCGGGCCCGTAAGCATGCTGTTAAGATTTACGGCGGATTCTTTACAAACATTTGTCAACGAATTGCCATTTATACTTACTTGCGGTGCTGTGGTGACGGTAATTTTCGATGATGAAAGTGAGGTATTGTAACATCCGGTATTGTCGTCGTAAAAAAATGCGTAGTAAGTGCCAGTTCCTGCCTGTGTTGGGAAAGCAAACTCTTGTTGACTATGGGTGGGATTAGTAAACCAGACAAGGGTTGAACCGGCAGGCGCCACATCATCGACCAAACTCATCAGGTTGGCGTCAATGGAGCTTGGGCACTTTGTTGTTAACAAATTGCCACTCAAATTAACCTGATCTGTTCCGGCACTACACTCAGTAAGCGCATTGAAGCCGATATCCAAATTTACGTACCCATTAACATCACTACTCCCAGAAAATGTGAGTCTTGCTGTATGAGAGGTTGGTGTAAAAATGAGGGTCTTTTTAATCCAGACATCCGTGTCAACATTTGGTGTAAAGACGGTCAAATCTGTGGCCGTAGCCCCTTGACTTAGCGCTAGTTTGCCCTGGCTCCCATATCCAGTTCCAGAAGTTTTGGAAGACATAATGTGGTATTTCAGGTAATAGGTTTTGAATGGCGTAAGTCCGGTGATTATGGTATGAGACGTTTCGGTGCCGTTTAAGGTATTATAGGAACTTAAAAAGTTTCCTAGACCCGATGGCGGTGCGTTTAACAAGGGAACCCAAGCCCTTCCCTGATCGCCACCATAAAAGTGATCATTCGAGATACTTGGTGCAAAGTTATTTGGAATTGCATCGAAAACCCAGCCTGCGGGAAAGCAGCCGACACATGGGTTTGCAGCGGATGTAACTTTAACATTTTGGGCTCCGACCCACCCACAGTTCATTAGTAAAGTGAAAGCTGATAACAGTAAGAATTTTTTCATTTTGTTCAGTGTGTAAGATTTAAAAGAAAAAATGCCCCATTATAATTTCTTACAACAGGGCATGTATGTAGAAATTCGACTTATCTGGCAACAGCTATTTTGTATTTATTCACCGCCCCGTTCGTCGCCTTTACATGAACTGTATAAATTCCGGCTGCAAAAGCAGTCACATTCAACTTGGCAACCGGCTTATTTCCCGAATGGTAGACTTCCCTTCCATTCGCATCCATAATCTCAACCTCCTTTACTTTCGCCCAGTCGACTGCTTTTATCGTCACATAATCCGATGCCGGATTTGGGAATAGGACGGTAGGTTCGAATTCAAACTTAACATTACGGATACTGCTATACGCACTCGTTCCATCCTTGTCGATCATGTGGAGACGATACAGATTTTCGCCGTTGAACGGATCATTATCCACCGCTTCATAGGTTTTTAAAACTGTACTTTCCCCCTGAGCGGCAACTGTCTGGAAGGTTGTCCAATGCTTACCATCCTGGCTCCGCTGTACGTCAAAATGATCACTGTTTGTTTCCTCGGTGGTGGCCCAGTTTAGCTGGGTTACTTTGCCTTCGGCCTCAGCATTGAACTCTTTAAGAGTTACTGGGAGATTGACAAGTACCAGTGTGGTGGTCCCACTGTTGTCGTTTGAAGGATCATTGCCTGGAAGTTGTCCGTTTTCAAAGCCTAGCGTTGAGGTAATAAATCCATTTCCAACGGTGTTCCCCTGAAACCGGATGCGAAAGGTTACACACTCTGGGTTTGCGAGATCGGCGGTATATAGAAGGCGGAGATTGTGGTTTTCCGGGTCGTTCGTTAATTCCTGAATTGTGAAATTTGTGAGCGGGGAGCCATCTGGGTTAACAACTTCAGTAATGGTGAGATTGTCGGAGAAGCTGATCAAGGGGCGCAAGTTGTTCGCAGGAGCAGTTATTGGATCGGGATCTTCGTTACATATTACCACTTCTACTTCTCCAATCGTCTTATTTAGTATTTCGGTCTGCAAAGGTGTAATATTGATACTTACATCTTGTGCATTGCTTGGACGTATAGCGCATGTGCACGCTACAATCAGAAAACCTTGTAAAAGTTTTTTAGTCTTCATTGTTTTTGTGTTTGAGTTTAAATTTATTGTCAGGCAGAAATACAATCCTCCACAGTCCACTCTGACCATAGAGGATTGTATCTCATGAAATGTTTTACGAAAGCATTAGTTTGTCGCAATATTTGTGACAATTGAATTATTACTTGAATAATCGTCGCCCCCCGCGCCGCCAACGATTGTTGCCTTGACGTTTTGTGTTGTACCCGAGGAAATCCCTGGTTTTCTCTTTATTGTGAAACCAACAATAGCAGTTCCGTTCGCAGGAATCGGGGTAGTAGACGTTACCTCTATGTAATTAGCGGCTTCGGAAAACGACCAGTTGCCATTTTGATTTGGTGTTCCACCAAAGACATTAGAATTTCCACTTACGGTTGGATAAGTTATCGTAAATCCCCCAGGCTTATTAAGCCGAAATTTAAAATTTCCAGCGGTTGTAACTCCTTTTGTTTCCTTTAACTTAACTACAAAGTCCTTAGCTATTACGCCGAAGTTTAAACCGCTTATGTCAAGGGATGGAGAGATGTCGGGGCAATTGTTAATGTCTATGCTCAGCTGTGCGGCAGATACGTCTGTGTTATAGCAACTGTTAAAAGTATCGAACCAGAAAGCATAATACGCACCTGTTCCGGCAGCTTGAGCCGTCTCAGGCGTTAGCTCCTCGGATGGATTCCCGCCACTAATTTCATGATATGGGTTAACAAACCAAACAAGCTCACAATTTGCTGGAATGCGAGAGGTCACAAGGTCATTTAGATTTACAGTCTTCAAGGGGCAAACATTGTGAACAAGACCTGATATATCTACGAGATTCACCTGTTCTGAACCGGTATCACAACGAAAAATTGAATTATAGTTCATTGCAAGACCTACCGATCCACCGTTACTGCCACCTGTTCCAGAAAAAGTTAGTGTAACGGTGCTTGCCGTTGGAGTAAACGAAAATTGCACTGGCGTCCACATATCGACATTGATAAGGCCAGTTCCTCCGCCTGGAAGAAAATCGGTTGTGAGTGAGCTTGCAGCGCCGTTGCTTAGGGTGATAGTCCCAGATGTTCCATAACCTCCATTGGCGACGCTTAATGATATTAGATAATACTTGAATTTATATTTTTTACCGATAGTCAAGCCGGTAATAGTCGTAGACGCTGTGCTAGACTCCGAAGCGCTATTGTAAATGGTAAGAAATCCTCCATTACCCCCGATAGGCGCGGGTTGAATAGAGCTTGGCGGCGCAGGTTGGTTCCAGGCAAATTGCGGAAATACTAATCCACCGTAATGTGTTGTAGTAGAGATAGCTGATCCCCCTCCAGTTTTTGTCCACCCGTTTGGAGCGCAATCGTTACAGGGATTTCCAGTTGAGTTAGATGTCAATTGTGCTTGCGCAAAACTAGCGCAAAAAAGAAGAGCAATTAATGTAAGTGAAAATAACGTTTTCATAGTGATAGTGTTTTACAATGAGATTTTTCATACGTGCGAGAGGGGAATAAATCCATAAATGAAACTGATGCTGTCTAATTTCTGGGGCGATCGTGCTTTTTGTCTTTCATAGGAATGAGCTGATTAATGTGTGAGACTTAATTGGTTGGTAGGTAGATAGGATCTGCATTACCTTGTGTCAAAAGTGATTTATAAAGCACTCTTTAGTGTAATGCGATGAGTTAACGGCAGGATTCATTTAACTAATGGCGTAATCACCCTGTACAAGCCTGGAAGCCTTTATATGACAAATTAGACACTAACGATGCGATTTGTAACGTACATTAATATACGTAAAGCAAAGTATTTTTACAGAATGAGATTCTGTGATAAAAATAGTTTATGCTTCGGTGAAGTTTAGTTAGAAGATAAGTTGTCAATACTTAGTAAATATTACTCATCCTGATATTGCGTATAGTTCTATCGTTTCCATTTCCATCCCAGGGTTTGAGCGCGTTTTACATTAGTTTCTCCCTGTAAACCACTTCTTACCAGTAGCCGATAATCCGCACTGCTTGACCGTTAAAAAACTGATGTGAACCGTTGGAAAATTGATTTAAGCAATAGTTACAAACACTGCCTAGTTTTTGATCAATATGAAATTTGTGCGGTTGATGCATCTAACGTTCCTAATTCTACTCACGACTATGCTTTCTGCGACCAACTGTTGTGCTCAGTTGATTTTTCAAAATCTACGGGAAGTAGATGGCTTGAGTGCAAAACAAGTCCGCTGTCTGTATAAGGATCCAGAAGGTTTTTTATGGATTGGAACTACCAATGGTTTGAACAGGTATGACGGGCACACCATTAAGCGCTATCCAAAAAACGTCTATGTCAATGCTATCTTCCCGATAGACGGTGAGGAGAACTTACTAGTCGGTACTTCAAAGGGCCTGCTGGTTTTCAATAAAAAGAAAAGAAACTTTTTATTTGATCAGAGATTTAAGTCGCTTTCAGGAAAAACTATATGTTCCGTAAAGCCTGACGGCTTTAAGAGATTATGGATTGTTACGAACTCCGAAATTTATATTCTCTCTCATAGTAAACTGCTCCCGATTGAACAGGCACTTCCATTTGCCAAAATTCTCAAAGGACAGGATTACACATCTACTGGTTTTACTGCTTTTTGCTGGGATTCCTTAAGACAAGGTTTTTGGATAGGCGGCCCCAAAAGCTTCTTCGTGGACTGCAAAAACAGATTGGTCTATTCGAAGGAACACAATCCTCTCAACATCCCCATCCTGGCTACGGCTCTGGTAACTTCCATTGCCCTGGACAAGGATTTCAATCTATGGTATGGTACTACCAGTGACTTCTCGCTGAGATTCTGGAACCACCAGAAAAAATCAGTCACCACTTATGGCGCCTTCGAAGGTAGAAAAGACGGCTGTAATTATTTATTTGTAGACAAAAAAAACAGACTTTGGATTTCTACCTGGCTGTTTTCTGCCTTTTACAAGGAGCCTGGAAAGCCAATCCAAAAAATTCCCTACAGTCAGGATCAGCCTTTTTCTATTGGATATGGTCATTTCCGGGAGGCATTTGAGGACTTAGACGGTAGCATTTGGTTTGCAACGATTAATGGTGTTAGTAAAAATCAATCCAATGAACCTATACAGTCAATTCATAAATTTCCGAGTATGGAGTTTTACCTGGACTCAGGTTTTGCCCATATTAATTCAATCAAGGCCTACCCTGATAGAATCATGGCTGCGAAGGAGGATGGGATTTATGATTACAACATTAATGACCACACCTATCGTAGATTCATTGCTGTTTCAAGGGGAGATATGATGCAGAACAGATTCGACTATGCTGTCAGGGCAACCGATACCTGGTGGTTTTCCGGATCTGGCGGCATTTATTTTTTGGATCAAAAAAATCAGAAGCTTCGGAGATTTCCGAAAGTAAAGCAGGGAATGCCCAGAACCGATGCGACGTTTGTGATCGAAGATAAAACCGGAAAAATCTGGTTCCAGATTTACAGGGATGCACTCTATCGTTATGATCCGAAGTCGGATATCTGCGAACGCATCGATGGAAAAGAACCCAAAACTGGTTTATTCGACTATAAGTATTGTCACAGCGTCTTAAAATTGCGAAATGGCAACTTACTTTTTGCAATGGATGGAGTCGGATACTTACTATTCAATATCGGATCGCAAAGGTTTTCAACCATTCCGGTTCACGATGCCGGAAATTTTCAGGTTTCAGAATCTCTGGAAGATAGGGAAGGAAACATTTGGTCGGCGGTCGCAACAAAAGGGATTTTGAAATACAATCTTAAAGGTCAGTACCTCGACGGTATCAATACGAACAATGGTCTACCTCTGGATAACATAAATAGTATTGCACAGGATGATCGGGGCGCGATATGGGCGGCAAGCCGAGAGGGGTTAATGTATTTTTACCCTGATACCAAGGAAATCACGCGGGTACAAATTGATCTGGGCAAGACTTTGCAGGATTATTGGAACCACGTTTCCATTTACAATAAGCTGGTTTACGCAGTAATGCTTGACCATGTTATTGTTATTGACCCCTTCAAATTTGCCACAATTATTCCAAAAAAAGCGCCGCATATCACTTCTGTGAAGATTTTCGAAAAGGAAATATCTGATTCCCCAACGGATACAACGTTCGACTTGTCGGCTGAAGAAAATTTTATTTCGTTTCAATACGCATCTCTATACCACAGGGACATCCCTTCTCTGCAATACAGTTATCAGTTCGAGGGCATCGACAATAATTGGATCAATGCTGGCAAAACGGACATTGTATCATACAACAACCTTGCTCCCGGGCAATATACTTTCAAGGTGCGCAGTACCAATGAGGAAGGTAAGTGGATGAATGACATTGCAATTGTGAAAATCAATGTGAGGCCCCAGTGGTGGCAGACCTGGTGGTTTTTCATTTTCATGGGCCTGGTAGCGTTTATTGCCTTCCGTTTGATTTATATGGCTCTTATCAAACGAAGACAGAAAATCATCTTCGAGCAGACGATCGACTATTTCGCCAATTCAGTTTATGGTGAAAATTCGGTTGATGAAATTTGTTGGGATATTGCAAGGAACTGCATATCCCATTTAAACTTTGAAGATTGTGTCGTGTACCTATGGGATGCGGAAAAAGGCAAACTGGTTCAAAAGGCGGCATATGGTCTTAAGAATGTAAGAGAACATGAAATTATTAATCCCATTGAATTGGAAATCGGCGAAGGAATTGTTGGGGCAGCCGCAGAAGCAAAGAAGACATTAATTATCCCCAATACCAACAAAGACAAGCGTTACATTATTGATGATAAAAAAAGGTTATCGGAGATATCCGTACCTATTATCCACGAGGGCAAGGTCATCGGGGTAATCGATTCCGAAAACAGTAACAAAAATTTCTTCAAACGCGAACACGCCCGTGCGCTGTCGACGATTGCTTCTATAAGCGCTAATAAAATTGCAGAGGCACAAGCAGAGGATGAGGCGCAAACGAAAGAAATGATGCTTCTGGAAATCAGTAAAATGCTCGCAGAAAGTCAGTTAATGGCCCTTAGGGCGCAAATGAACCCACACTTTGTTTTTAATTGCCTTAATAGCATTCAAGCATGTATTGTCACTGCCAAATATGGGGAGGCTAGCAAATACCTGAACAAATTCTCCAAACTATTCCGAATGGTTTTAAATAATTCGGATCAGAATATGGTATCCATCGAAGATGAAACCGAAGTACTCGAGCTGTATTTAGAACTTGAACAGATGCGGTTCGAACAAAGCTTTACATACAAAATTACGGTAGACGAGGATTTGCAGGACGAGGAGATTGTGCTACCCTCCATGCTCTTGCAACCCTATGTAGAAAATGCCTTATGGCATGGGTTGATGCATAAAAAGGGTTCACGGGAGCTCCTGATTAATTTTGAGAAAGTCAATGATGATATTTTTAAATGTATTATAGAAGACAATGGCATCGGAAGAAAGAAATCTTTTGAGATCAAGGAACTTACCAGCAAACTGAAAAGACATAAATCAAAAGGGCTCCAGATATCGAAAGACAGGCTGGACCTTCTACAACGGCAGGGACAGCATGCCTCCGTAACCATTAATGATAAATATGATTCCAATGGCGCACCAAGCGGCACACTTGTTATGATCGAGCTTTCCACTTACTTAAATAATACTTGACAAACCCTATGACAAACGCCCTGATTATCGATGATGAACAAAAGGCCCGCCACGTACTCAATCACTATCTAACCAACCTCATGTCTGATGATATCATCGTCAGACATGCCGATTCCGTCAGCGAGGCCTTAATTGTGCTGGACAGTTTCAAGCCGGATATTGTCTTTTTGGATGTTGAAATGCCTTACCAGAATGGTTTTGACTTTTTAATTGCCAGGGATAACCCGACTTACGACATTGTTTTTACCACAGCCTACAACCAGTACGCCATTCAGGCTATTAGGTTTAGTGCATTGGATTATCTGTTAAAACCTGTGGATCCGGACGAATTAAAAGCGGCCATGGATCGACATAGGGAGAAATCTCTTCAGAAATCTTCTGAAGGCAATCAAAAACAGCTTTATGATAATCTTATCAAGAATATTGGTAAAAAGGATATCAAAGATTTCCGGCTGGCGGTACCTTCAAGTGCAGGCGTTTATTTTTTTAGCCTGGATGAAATCCTCCGGCTCGAAGCCGATAAAAATTACACCTCCATCCATCTGGTAGGTAAAAGGCCTTTCCTTTCCAGCAGAACTTTGAAGCATTTTGATGAGATGCTGGGTGAATTTAATTTTATCCGCACCCATAAGTCCCATCTGGTCAACCCAAAGCATATCAAACAGGTAGCACACAATAATCAGTATGTTTTGCTTTCCGATGGCTCCCGGATCGAAATATCCAGACGTAAGAAGGATGTTGTCCAGCAATATCTGAAACTGAGGTAAGCGAGCTCAGCAAACTTGCTGGACAAATAAGTGTTGCAAAGTTTGCTCGGGGTCAATGCAGAATCCGGAATGTACCTTAGACGCTTGTATTACCGTACTTCTTGTGGCCGTGAGCCATCGGAAGCGGGAAGCGATCGGTAATGACTCAATGGCGCCTCCGTCTTTTTTACCCTTGCATATCTGTTCCAATGCATTCAGATATGAATTAATGTCATCATAATCGGTGCTTTTGCAGAACGCTTTTAAACGCGACTCGTCCAGCTCATATACAACCCGAAGAAAGCCCTGCGACGGGCAGTACAGGATCACACCTACATTCATAAACTCTCCGCGCTCTACCCTGGGTACAACGCGAATTACCGCATATTCAAATAAGTGCTTTCCTGGCATCCTGAACTCCTTTTATGAATATTTCCGATACCGAAAGCCGGGTCTCTAAAAACTGTGCGTATGCTTCACGATGTTCGTCCGCCGTTTCAAAAGGAGAGTCTTTGAGCAGCCATTCGTCAGGAATCGACCCGACGATCGACCTGATCACATCTCCATTCAGCTTACTCTTGAAATCAGCATTCACTTCTTCCAATTCGTTCGCAGACGATAATAACACATGATCCTTAATTTGCATAAATGGCCTTTTTGCTTGTTCAAGCCAATTGTCCCAGGAATGGTGAAAGTAGAGCGAAGCGCCATGATCTATCAACCAAAGTTCTTTGTGCCACATTAACATGTTGGTGTTTCTGGCTGTCCTGTCCACGTTGGTGAGCAGACTGTCGAGCCACAAAATCCGTGATGCGAGGTTACTATCTACCCTGGTTACCAAAGGATCAAATGTAATAGAGCCAGAGAGGTAATGCATTGCCAAGTTAAGGCCGACGCTGGCTTTTAACAGGTCCTGGATCTCTTCATCAGGCTCCGTTCTGCCGAATGCCTCATCCAGATGAGCAAACACGATTTCGGGTATCCGAAAACCCAGAAACCGTGCCAGCTCCCCTCCTATCAGCTCAGCAATAAGTGCTTTCGGACCTTGACCCGCCCCACCAAATTTTAATACATATAAAAAATCATCATCCGCCTCAGCGATGGCAGGCAAAGATCCTCCCTCTCGCAAAGGCGTCAGATAGCGGGTTACATTCACACTCCGAAGACTGGTCACTTCAAAATCTATTTGATAACTAAATATACGGCGTGTCAAGTTAGTGAAAACATGTTGATGCGTAATCAAGAAAGTACTGTCCGTTTTATATGTATTAAAAGATGAAATAGTTTCTTCCGAACGGACGTAGAAAGCAGGTCAGGAATTAGTCAGTACGATTTTTCCAAACTGTTTACCTTGATGCATATAATCAAACGCCTCCTGTGCATTTGCCAAAATAGCGTAGACCTTGTCAACCACCGGTTTGATTTTGTATTTTTCGGTAAATGCTAGCATATCCGCAAAATCCTGTAAAGTACCCATGGTTGTTCCCAGGATAGACAGGTTTCTCCAATAAACTTTATTTGGAATGATATTACCGATAGGCCCATCCGTCCCTCCGAAGAAAATGACGCGGCCGCCCGGTTTTGCCACTTCCAATAAATTTCCGAAACCGCTACCCGAAGCGCTGTCTATAATCACCTCAAAACCTCCGGTAACCTCCTTCGCGGTCTTAAACCAGGACTCTTCTTTATAATTAAACCCATCAATAGCGCCCATCAATTTGGCCTTCTCAATCTTTTCATTCGATCCCGATGTGACGTAAACTTCTGCGCCTGCGGCAATTGCGTACTGCAATGCAAGCAATGCTGTGCCTGCACCAATTCCTGTGATCAAAACCTTCTCTCCCGCCTTCAATCCGGCCCTTACAAATAGCGCCCGGTAAGTCGTCACACCTGCAAGTGGCAGGGCTGCGGCTTCAATACCAGATAAGTGGAAAGGCTTTGCATGGATATACTTTGCATTTACGCTAATGTATTCTGAAAATGTGCCCGGTTCAGGATTTCCCAAGATCTTAAAATTATCCCCAAATGCGGCCGGATTATCCCCCCAATCATGACTTGGATTGATGACCACTTCTTTCCCAACCCAATTCGGATCCACATTCGTACCTGATTCAACCACAGTCCCAAATCCATCCGATCCCAGGATCAAACCTGACTTCGGTCCTGCATACTGACCTTTCTGGATCCAGATATCTCTGTGATTAAGTGCCGAGAAAGCGAGTTTGATCAAGAGCTGACCTTCATTGGGCGTTGGTGTCGCAATTTCCTTCATGACCAATGGTTCATTGCTGCTTACTAAAAATACTGCCTTCATGATTTTCTGATTAATATTTTGATAATGCAAATTTGTACCATTCATTTAGTACATTTACGGTACAAATTTTCTATAATACAGTAAAGTTTTCACAAAATGAAGGAAATACTTCACGAGCCGTTCGAAATTATTTACATAGAACTGGATGAATGTCCAAAATCTGATCATCAGCATAATTTCTTTGAATTGGTTTACATTATTTCCGGGACGGGTACACAGGTGATCAATGATAATACATTCCAATACCATCCCGGCCACATGTTTCTAATCACTCCTGAGGACACCCACTCTTTTGATATTGAGACTACTACCCGATTTTTCTTTATCCGTTTCAATGGTGTTTACATTAGAAGAAATGCATCGCTTGTCGCCGCATCTCAACACAATGACCAATTGCAGAGATTAGAATTTATATTACAGAATGCAAACCACCAACCCGGATGTATTCTCAAAAACCAAACGGATAAGAGCATTATTAAACCACTGGTCGACGCCATTATTAGGGAATATGTGAACAGGGATTTATATAACAAAGATCTGATCCAGCATTATGTCAATACCATGATCATATTGGTAGCCAGGAATATAGCGAAATATTTACCCGAAAAGATCAATGCGTGCACAGATGAAAAGGCATTGGATATTCTGCAATACATTCAACAAAACATTTACCATCCGGATAAAATCAAAGCAGGTTACATCAGTAAGCATTTCGGTATTTCGGAATCTTACCTCGGCCGCTATTTCAAAAAACAAACCAATGAAACCATGCAGGAATACATTATTAGTTCAAGATTGAAGCTTGTTGAAACGAGACTTCTGCATAGTAATCTGCGTATGAATGAGATCGCGGACGAGCTATCGTTCACAGACGAAAGTCACATGAACCGTTTTTTTAAAAAAAGTAAAGGCATGAGCCTGGGGGAGTTTCGCAGAAAAAATCAATCGGCTTCGGCTGTGTAATGTCTGGAATAATATTTGATAGATTTTAGGGAAACGTAATCAGCTTTAAATAAAAACATCCTGTCCATGAAAGCGCTCCAATTACTGATAGCAATCGCATTGTTCCTTGCCCCGGCCCCTTCCTATTCGCAAAGTAAAGGAAAATCTTCGGAGCGGGTTTATGAAAAGAAAACATCCATTCGCAAAGCACGTACGGATACTTCCGACGTTTCTGCCATTTTGAAAGATTCAACCAATGCAGAACGCGGACCGGTTTTGAACGATAACGGAAATGTGAATTCGAGCGGGGCAGTTGACGGCGAGAGAAGCAACACCGGTCGTCCTGATGCTGATAGCGCCGCTTCTTATACTGTCAAGAGAACCAAGAAAACCATCAAGACAGGCGGTGCAATCATGCCGGATTCTACGAAAAAGAGTAAGCCTTAATGCACCCAGTATTGATCCGTCAGGGCTACTTCACGCGGATGCGGCCTCAATTATTGAAATCGGAACTCAAAAGCCCCTTTTCTTAGATTGATACCATATTCGAGATAGGCTTTCATGCAAGCCAAAAAATTGGCCCAACCCTCTGTATTTCCCTTCATCCATTTGATACCATCTTCATTCAGGTCCATTTCTTTCTCGCTTACTTTTACTACCGTTGCATCTTTGAAGGGTTCAAGGTTAATTTCTACCAGCATCTCTTTGCCAGCATCGCCCCAATAAAAAGTGACCAACCTATCGGGAATGGCCTTGGCAACTTTTATCGTTACATCGGCTTCCATTTCAGGGAAATGCCATATCAGTTCTGCGCCAGCCTCCATTCTTCCGGTGCTATCAGCAATAAAATAGTTAGTCATCCCAGCAGGATTTACAATCGCTTCAAATAGCTCGGTTGGTGTTTTGGCAATTTGAATCGCTGCATTGCATTCCAATTTTTGATTTTCCATTTGATCAGTATTTAGAGTCGCCCTAACTCAGGGTTTTAAATGTAATCCATTTTCTTCCAATGCCTTCTGAAGTTTTGGGATAGCGGTTGGTCCGATTCCGTGAAATTGGCGAACATCCTTTTCAGTCCATTCCGACAATTGTTTCAATGTCGAAATGCCATGATTTTCCAGCGCCCGCCGGGCAGGAGCACTTAGCAATGACAAAAACCCGGTTTCTGGCTTTTGTTCTTCTGCGCATAACGGACATACAGGACAATCGCTGCTTTTGTAATAGCGGTGCCCGTTCGGACAAGTCCTTAATGTTCCTTTTTTCTTCTCCATTGCGTTTTTCAAAAAAAATCCCACCCGGAAACCGGACGGGATTAGATCAATTTAAACGTTGAGTAAATGTATAGGTCGACAGGGCGAGTTTACGATTCACATCAAACACTACTTCCACAGATCTCAATGTGACTATCAGAAATCTATTTTTTTTTAAATATTTTTCAAAACTAGTATAACCCATCCTTTAACGCAGTCTCATAACGTTTTTCTATTTCTTTTGCTCCGACAGAAAAGTGATCAGTGAAGCAAATTCCTCGTATGATAATTCATTGGCAAGTCCAGGTGGCATCATCGAATTCTCCATCTCTTTACGAGAAATAATATCCGACGTCTTGAAGGTATAAACCGCGCCAGTTATGTCGCGCAATATCATCTTCTCCGCAGATTCCTCGGAGATGAAACCCATATAACTCTTATCACCTTTGGTAGTGATCAGCACCGAGGCGAAGCCTTGTGATATGGAAGCATTGGGTTTGAGGATGGATTCCGCAATTTGCTCCCGATTCATAATCGATCCGATTTGTCCCATATAAGGTCCTTTCAATGGTCCGCTTTTATTAATGCTATGGCAGGCAACGCAACCCTGTTTGGTGAACAATGTTTTTCCAATTGCAGCGTCACCGGGAAGTTTCGCAATTGCAAGCATCACATCTTCAATCGAATTTTCGCCTATCTGACCTTTTTTATTGCTGATTTTGCTGAGATCTACGCGCAATTCCTGTTTTTCAACGACCACTTCCTCCCCGCCAAATTCCTCAATTCCCATACGATTACGGAAGTTCAGGTCTGCATAAAACTGTTTCCCGGCTTCATCTGCCTTTTTCCAATTCCCTATTAAAAAGTCTTTTATTGCACCCGAAGATTCCCAGGTAATGGCCTTGTAATAAGGGCCATGTGTATCGGGCCGGGTACTCCACCACCAGGAACCATCATAAGGTGCCTCTTTTTTGTACAACCTGCCTAAAGTTACCATGATTTGCTTTTTCAAAGCCTCATCTTTTGCTTGTCCGTAAGCTGCTATTAATCCAGTAACTGCCTTCGGATCATGCATATACCGCAAAGCCCAAAGTGCAATGGTAGAATTTACTGTTCCAATGGCCTTTACACTGGCATCAACCGCATTAATTGCGACCAATGCCCTGACAGCAATATGTCCAGGAATAATCGCCGAATTGGGTGTCGCATGAGGGCCCTCCGTATCTTTTGCAGGGGCCACAAATGATGCCGGCACTTTTACCGCGAGCAGTGACTGCGCAGCTTCCATCCGGCCCAAACGACCGAGGCCGACCGTTGCAGCTTGCTGCACGCGAGGCGATGGGTCCTTCATGCCTTTCAAAAATGGCTCTATCGGTACCTTTTCAATGTTTGGTTTTCTGTCGGCCAGGGCGCGCAATGCAAATTCACGGACATCATTATCGTCCGTCAATTTCACCAGATTGTTTATCCCATCATTGCCAGCTGCCTGCGCATAAGTGAAAATACCGGCAACGCGCACATACAGAGGAAGTGCCTTATCCTCCGCGATTTTCCAGGAAGTCTTGGCTGCTGCTTTGGGAAAACGGGCCAGCAGCTCCTGTTGTCCAGCCAAGCGTTGAACCGCGCTTTCTGACTTTAAAAGAGCCGCCAATTCTTTCTCAGAAGACTTTTTAACGTCTTTGAAGGATTTATACTGCCAATTCTTCGGAACGGCCCGCACCACGAACCCTTTTTTAGGATTACCCGAATATCCCGCGCCATCCCAGGCGGCCAGATAAACACGACCGGAAGCATCAATATCCAGATCGGTGATTTGCGCAAGCTTGATGAATTCCTCCTCCTTTTGAACAAAGCTCGGTCCATCGGCTGTAACCCGATGTACATACACCTGGCTCCTTCCCCAATCCGCCATCATCGGCACGCGATTGTATTTGGCCGGCCAGGTAGGGTCATCCATAAACAATGATCCTGTTCCCGATCCCCCACCTAAATCAATGAGCGCAGGTATGATTTCATCCGTAAAATTTTTGAAAAGAACAGGGTATCCATATTCCCCCGACTGGATCTGGTTGCTGAATCGAATGTTCCAGCCGCCACCATCATTGGTATTGTCGCGGGTAAAAATATTCATATACGGGTCAATCGCCACGTCGTAAATATTCCGCATCCCGTGGGTATAAACCTCCATCTCAGTTCCATCGGGCCTTACCCGAACAATCCCGCCACCAAGCTGCGTCAACTTTTTGCCAGAATGATCCACTGCTTCATGAAACCCAAAGTCTCCGACCGCAATGTAAATCCAGCCATCGATCCCCATGCGTATCCCGTTCGTAGCATGGTCGGTACCACGGCTTTGCAGGAATTTCGGGTTACTGATGCCTTGGATCAAAGGTTTGGACGGACCGTCCGCAACGCCATCATGGTTTTTATCTTCAAATACCACCAGATCCATTCCCGAAGCCTTGCCGGTTTCTTTGGAGAAAGTGGTGTGCAACACAAAAAGCTGATCGCCCATTGAAATAATCCCTCTTGGATCATCGACCATTGCAAAGGTGGTATGCTGGTCAACCTTGCCATCATTGTCAGAATCGACGAGACGAACAATGCTGCCTTTGCCGGGATCTTTCCCCAGCGAACCGATCATATCAACGCCGACATACACTTCGCCCGTTGGCGCTACTGCCAGACATGCCGGGCTGGGAGTCAGATCAGGACCTACGAAAGGAGTGACATCCAGTTCGGCAGGCCAGCTCGCCGCGTTAGGCAAGGTATCAGCAGCTACAAAGGCTTTGTTACCATCAGAAATTTGAGGTTGACCAAGGTTCAAACCGTTCCAAAAAAAGAGGAGGAAAGCGGAAAACAGGCTTAATGTAATTTTTAACATTTAGTTGAGATTCAGACCGATAATTGTCGGCATGGTGGATAAAGGTATCAGCATATTTAAACGGTAAAACAGGTGATAACTACTCTAAAAACTGTCCGCTGACTGCAAAAATTGTCCGTATCCGAACATTGTGTTTTTCGGAAATCCTGCCAAAATCAACAGAAATAAAGGTTCTAAAATCTGGCATTCTATTTTTTATGCATTACTGGTAGGGTGAGGTTAGCTTTTTAGCTGTTAGCTTACATGAAAGGAACATACCTGTTTTTGAGCCATCTATGATACATAATTACTTCAAAATTGCCTTGCGCAATATGTGGAAAAATAAGGCCTTTTCCTTCGTTAACCTTACTGGCCTGGTTGTTGGGATCACGGCTTGCCTTCTAATCCTGCAATATGTAAGCTTTGAGCTAAATTTTGACCGCTTCCACAAAGACGCCGACCGTATCTACCGGATTACCAACGACCGATTCCAACAGGGAAAACTGATCCAGCACGGTACGATTACTTACCCCACAATCGGGACGACCATGGCTAAGGATTTCAATGAGGTTGAATCTTATACCACAGTTTCAAATCCTGGAACATTTAAATTACAAAGGGATAAAAAGATATTTGAAGAGAAAGGCTTGTTTGTGGATCAGCATTTCCTCTCATTTTTTACTTTTCCTTTAAAGCAGCCAGTGCTTCGGCAAACATTTTTGGTAACCGGTTGTCGAGATCATTTAATGTCAAGAGGGTTGGGTCTAATGAGGAAAAGGGGGTAACATTCAGCAGAATGCCTATTGATCTGGATTTTTTTGATACTTATCAAATTAAGATGCTGGCTGGACGCAATTTTATTCAGACGGACTCAGATCCCGATGGCAAGAAAGTCAAAAACGCAATCCTGAATTTGTCAGCAGCAAAATTGCTTGGTTTTAAAGATGCCGAAGACGCTGCTGGACAAAAAATTTCGCTTTGGGGCAAGGAATGGGAGATTGTCGGTGTGATCAGTGATTTCCATCAGCAATCGTTAAAACATGTCATCGAACCCATTGTGTTTGCGCCTTTTTATACCAATGGCGGATTTTATTCGGTAAAAATCGCTTCTGGAGATGTGGAAAAAACGGTAGAATTGGTGAAAGAAAAATACCTTGACTTCTTCCCAGGCGACGATTTCGATTACTTCTTTATGAATGCGCATTTTAATGAGCAATACAAAGACGACCGGATCTTTGGTCAGGTTTCCAGCTTCTTTTCACTACTTGCTGTCATGATCGCTTCGCTAGGAATTTTCGGCTTGTCATCCTACACCATCGCGCAACGGACGAAGGAAATTGGCGTACGAAAAGTCCTTGGCGCAACCGTGGGAAGCATTGTTACATTACTGTCACAGGATTTCTTGAAACTGGTTTTGATTGCAATCGTGATCGGCTCGCCCATAGCCTGGTTCGGCATAAGCCAGTGGCTCGACGATTTTGCATATAAAATCGAGATTGAATGGTGGATGTTTGTTATCGCAGGACTTTTGGCCATCATCATCGCATTTGCCACAGTAAGTTCGCAGGCAATCAAAGCCGCGCTAATGAACCCCGCAAAGTCATTGAAATCCGAGTAAAGTGAAGTATTTTCAATGATTTAAACTTCGCTTTCATGACAAATTCAAAATATTGTTTTTCAAAATCATATCCCAGAAGAAACTTCCTGGTAAATTCCTTCAAAGCCTCTGCCGCGCTAACATTATTGCCGGAACTTATCAGCACGGAACGCTATAAAGCACTGGCCAAAGCAATGACAGTCGGGAAAATTATGGCTTTGGTTATGAAAGAAGGCAATCTATCGCCTATTAATGATACAGTGGATACGCTTAAATCCGGAAATGCCGATCAAACAGTTACCGGTATTGTCACAACCATGTTCGCAACGGTGACTGTTATCGAAGAAGCTGCGAAGCGAAATGCCAATTTCATCATTGCGCATGAACCGACTTTCTACAATCACCGCGATAATCCGGACTGGGTCAAAAACAACCAGGTTGTGAAAAAGAAGCAGGAGCTGCTTGAAAAGCATAAGATCGCCGTTTGGCGTTTCCATGATTACTGCCATTCCCTGAAACCGGATGCGGTCAGTTACGGTGTTGCGAAAAAAGCGAACTGGATATCTTATTATAAAACGGGTTCAAGAATACTCACCATTCCCTCGATCGGCCTGGGCGATCTGGTTAAGCATTTGAAAACTTCATTGGGCATTACGCAATTAAGGGTAATCGGAGATTTGAATCAAAAATGTGAGAAAATAGCACTGCTTCCCGGAGCCTCAGGAGGTGTATCCCATGTTTCTGTTGTAGAAGCTGAAAAGCCGGATGTTTTGATCGTGGGTGAAGTATCCGAATGGGAAACGGCCGAGTACATCCGGGACGGCAGGTTACTAGGCAATAAAACAGCGTTGATTATCTTGGGACATTCCGTCAGCGAGGAGCCGGGCATGGATTATTTTGTAGACTGGCTTCAACCAAAAATCCCCGATGTTAAGGTGACGCACATTGCGTCGGGAGATCCTTTTAAATGGCTTTAATTAAGAAAAACGGATTCAAAGTGCATCGGCACTTCGAATCCGTTTTGCATTTACGCGATCATTGCATGCGGATCGATCACAAATTTTTTCGCTGCGCCTTTGTCAAAATCCTGGTAACCTCTTGGCGCATCGGCCAGGCTGATCACTTCAACATTCACGGCTTTCGCAATTTTTATCTTATCATAAAGGATGGCGTTCATCAGGGAACGGTGGTATTTCATGACAGGACATTGACCTGTATAAAATGCATGTGACTTGGCCCAGCCCAGTCCAATACGAATGCTTAGGCTACCTTCCTGAGCAGCTTTGTCTTTTGCACCCGGATCCCCTGTCACATAAAGACCAGGAATACCAATCGCACCACCCGCCCTGGTTACTGCCATTGCAGTATTCAGCACGGTTGCAGGACGTTCCTCGGAAGCATGTGCGCCGTGTCCCCTCGCTTCAAAACCTACGCAATCCACAAAACAATCCACTTCCGGAATACCAATTATCGCTTCAATGGCTTGTTCCAATGGTGTGTCTTTAGTCAGGTCAATCACTTCACAGCCAAAGCTTTTCGCCTGGTCAAGCCTTTCCTGAATCATATCTCCGACAATGACAACCGCAGCGCCTAATAAATGGCACGAAGCAGCGCAAGCAAGCCCAACCGGACCGGCACCAGCTACATATACAATGGAACCCGGCCCCACGCCCGCAGTAACTGCGCCGTGGAAACCCGTCGGGAAAATATCAGATAGCAATGTAAGGTCTTTGATATAAGCCATTCCCTGGTCTTTGTCAGGAAATTTAAGAAGGTTAAAATCCGCATAAGGTATCATCACATATTCGGCCTGCCCTCCTACCCAACCGCCCATGTCCACGTAACCATAAGCTGCGCCGGGACGTGCGGGGTTCACATTCAGGCAGATACCTGTGCGACCTTCTTTGCAATTACGGCATCTGCCGCAGGCAATGTTGAATGGTACTGACACCAGATCGCCTACTTTAATAAATTCCACATCACTTCCGGCTTCCAGCACAATTCCCGTGATTTCATGCCCGAGCACCAGACCAGCTGGCGCCGTGGTGCGGCCGCGGACCATATGCTGGTCGCTGCCGCAAATGTTGGTTGAGACAATTTTGAGTATTACTCCGTGTTCGCATTTGCGATTACCCAATGCGAGTTTTGGATATTCAATTTCCTGAACTTCGACTTCGCCTGGCTTAATGTAAGCTACTCCATGATTTTGGCACATAAGGTGAAATTTAAGGGGTTAGTGATGATTCGGTCTTCAATAATTAGAAAATATTCTTTTAATTATTAAAGAATGAAGGCACTATACATCCAGTTTTACTCTTACATGACCAGGAAAAGCTTGTTTGGATTGCAGATTAAATCTTCACAGCCAGAATAATGCCGGTCGCCCAGATCTGTTTGGTGAGTACCAGATCGGTCCGGCTATCCAGATAATCAATGAGGTTGCGGGCCTTGATATCGTGCCCATCGGGCCAGTTGGGTTGAGGAAGCATATCGTCGATAATGTAAAAGCCACCGATATTCAGCATATCCAGCACCTCGTCCAGCAGCCGATATTTGCCGTGCCAGGTATCTGCAAAAATGTAATCGAATTTCTGATCAGAATTAGATTGCACCCAATCAGCTCCGTCAATATGAATCAATGTTAATCGGTCGTCATTTCCCAAATAGCAGTCCGCTATTTTCAGCAAGGAGTCATCGTTATCAATTGAGATTAATTGGGAATTTTCATCCATCCCGTCAAGTATCCATGATGTTGAAAGACCAGTACCTGTCCCGAGTTCCAGAAATTTACCGCTTGGCTTTGAAGATGCCAGGGTTTTCAAAAGCGAGCAGGTATAAACGTCCGAAGCCATGGTAAAACCCGATTCCTTGGTAGCCGTGTCAATTGCATTGTAGGCTTTCGGGTACGGCTGGTTAATGTCTTGTGTCATCGAATTGTGGACTGATTGGACTGGAAATACAGGCGGAAAAAAATTTTGTAAACATAGCGCCAATGCAGCGAACCTCAAACGCATCTTCGAAACATTTACCGCTTAATAAATTGAAAATCCTGTATTAACATCTACGTAATACAATGAAGCCTTTAAATAATTAAATTTGGAATGGTATGTTTGATGCATATCAGTGTAATAACTATCCTACCAACGTCCATTTTAACATTCATTATGAAAAAGCGTTTTCTACAAGCTTCGTCTGTTTACCTGCTATTTTTCCTCGGCGTTCTCGGCTGCGTCGACCATTACATTCCGGGGGATCCCATTCCCGAACCTACTTCACTTGTTGCTGCGCCTTTTGCAGGCGGATTGAGAGCTCCGATTGGAATGGATGTGGACGATAAGGGGAATTTATGGATTTCAGAAGCTGGTACCGGCAAAAACGATGGTGCCATTGTGATGATCACGCCAGGTGGCGTCAAAACAACGGTCCTGCAGGGGTTCCAGTCCGCAAAAGGACCGGAGGCTGTTGAGGGTATCAGTCACGTCCTTTACGACAATGGTACGTTGTACATTTTGCATGGTATTGAAGGCAGACTATACATTGCCGATGTAAAGAATTTCAAATCCGGCGACTTGCCAATGGCATTAAACCTGATTCCGTTCGAAGAACACGGAACATTTGTGAAGTCATTCAACTTTACGACGCCACTTAATTCCAACTTGTACGGCCTCACGCTCGGACCTGGCGGGCATTTATATGTGACGGACGCCGGAGCAAATGCTATTTTCAAAAGAGATAAGAATACAAAGGAATTCACATTCTTCGCCAAAATTCCTGATGTAGCCCCTAACACTGACGCGGTAGCAACCGGCATTGTTTTCGACGGCACCAAATTCCTCGTCAGTACGCTTTCAGGCGGGCCATTTTTTGATGGTACTGCGAAAATTTTCGAAGTATCCACGACGGGTGTTGTGGGTATCTACAGAGAAAAATTCACTACGCTAACGCATCTGACACTGACTTCGGGTAACAAACCACTGGTCATCTCACTTGCTAAATTTGATTTGATGAAGGGCGAATTCACACCTTTTTCAGGTAAAGTCCTGAACGAAGATGGTGCGATTTTGTTGGATAACCAGATGATGCCGACCGATATTAAACGCAGCGGTCCAAAAGAATTTTACCTGTTGAGCTATGCATTGGGTACGGTTCAGAAACTGACTTACTAAGCATTTTACATTTATAAAAAATGCGTCTGTCCTGCCGGGATTGACGCATTTTTTATCTTAATCCAAACTAAACTACGATTGGGAGTCGTCATCAGTCTCTTCGGGATTGACCACCATCGGCGGAGCATGCTTCGGCATGGTATCACCTAGTAATTTGCCCCAAGGTTTGAGCTCATCGATCCGGTCGAAAATGATTTTTAGCACAGCCACAAATGGAATTGATAAAAACATACCGCTCACTCCCCATAACGTACCCCCGAGTAATACGACCAGAATAGAAATCAGCGCATTAACCGAAACTTTTGAGGATACCACCCTTGGGACAATGATATTATTATCGGCGAACTGAATCAAAATGTATGCTCCTACGATCAGCAAGGGTGTTGTGTAACCATCTTCCGTAACAAAAGAAATTAGTACTGGCAGCGCAATTGCGATTACGCCTCCAATGTATGGAATCAGGTTCAAAATCGCGCCAATTACACCCAGCAGGATTGCATACCTCACACCCAGGATCAGTAATGCGGTGGAATTTAATGTTGCAATGATGGTCATTTCTATCATGAGGCCTACAATGTAGCTCTGGACAGCACCCTTGGTCTCTTTCAATATTTCTGCCACCTGGCCCGAATGATCCTCATCAAATACTTCAAATATGAAATTGAGGATCAGCGGTTTATAAAAAAGGAGAAGAAAGATGTACAGAGGAATCAGAATGAAAAAGCTTATTACCCCAAAAACGGTGTTAAGCGTTTTTCCAACGTAAGTTTTGCTGCTGTTCATGGCCTCGTCCACCATGCTTTTCTGCTTTTCCGAGGACATCCCGAAACTTTCCGACAGCCAGGACTGCAAGTTAGTCAGCAAACCGGCCACCTTTTTGGTTAACTGAGGTATCATCTCGCCAAACTGAGCGAACTGAGATGAGAGAAAAAACATGATTCCCGCGACGACCAGCGCTGCAAGAAAGATTGTCAGGAAAATCGCAAGGACCTTATTGAATTTCCACTTCTGGAAGCGGTTGTAAATGGGATTTAACAAAATCGCCAGCAGGCCGGCAAATGCAAATGGCACGATGATATCCTGTAAAAGAAATAAGATATAAAAGAAAAGATAAATCCCGATCAGCGACATAGGCGCTTTAATGTAGAAGGGAAACTCTCTAACTGAATTAAGGCCGTCGGAGCCTGATTCCCTCATTTCTTTGGACTTGTCGGATAATAATCCCATATATAAAAGTGTCAGGTTGAAATAGTACGCGTGGATAGCTGTGGCTCGTGTTTTTTATCAAAAGCGCTGTCGACACAACATAATAAGCATGCCATGCCGGAAGGACCATCCATTGTCATTTTAAGAGAAGCGGTTAAAGCACTAAATCTAACCGGTAAGGAAATCAGGCACGCAGAAGGCAATACAACAATTGATATTGACGGGCTCATCAACAAAAAAGTGCTCGATTTCAGATCCTGGGGAAAACATTTCCTGGTCTGTTTTGATGACTTTACGCTTCGAATCCATTTCATGCTTTTTGGAAGCTATCTCATCAACGGACAGAAGAAAGCCAAACCGAGGTTAACCCTCATTTTTGATGAAGCTGAAATCAATTTTTACGCGTGAAAACACTGGCTTGCCCACACCAAAAAAATCTGCCCCAGGTGCCTCATTCCATTCCACAAAGAATACCTTGGAAAAACGAAACGGAGAAGTTATTTCTGTACCAATTGTCAGGAGTTATTTGATTAAATGAACACATTCAATACATTTTCTACACACAATTTTAAAAAATAGTAGATTCGTATCAACGGCAGATTTGTATTTGTAAATTACCTCATTGTTACATGCGGCCCGATTTATGATTAGATATTACCTTCTGCTTTTTGCGATTTTTCTCAAACTTTCTGTCTCAGCGCAACATACGCAGCCTCAATACGAGCACATTACTGTCGAAAATGGCCTTCCCAGCGCTCGCGTTACGAAATGTTTGCAGGATAAATTCGGCTATATCTGGATTGGTACCGAGAATGGACTCGTGCGGTACGATGGGTATGATAAAAAAGTGTACAAACTCGAAACCGGAAGACAGCAAAACCTTACTTCTCTGAATATTCAGGAGCTATTTGAAGACTCCAGGGGAAATATTTGGATCGGTACATTTTATGACGGGGTTTTCAGATACAACCGTACTACCGATAATTTCACGCAAATCAAACATCAGGTAGACCAGAAAGCTGACCTGGCGACCAATGATGTGCATAGCATCCGGGAAGACGGGGCTGGTAATATGTATTTTTATACGTACGACCACGCGAAAAATATTGGCTATATCAATCATTACAATCTCGCCAAAAATACATTCAGGAAATTCGGGCCAAATATGGCCGGCCAAAACCAAATTCCGAAATTTGAGTCTTTTCCGCGCTGGTTTAAAGACAAAAAGGGACAAATCTGGATTGCCAGCCGAAATGGCCTTCACCTCTTTGACCATAAGACCAGTCGGTTTAAGGGTTATCTGACTCAAACAGATAGTACCAAACAAAAGGTGATCAGCCATCTGTATCAATCTCCTTCCGACCCTAACACATTATACTTCTCTGACTTGACCTATCGAAATGGTTTCCGGGGCATTGTAAGCTTCAACACTGAAACGGGCTTCCATAAAACTTATTCATACGAAGGTCTGAAACAGGGTGGGCTTGGCTATATTTTTGATTTTTTCGAGGACAAGCAAAAACGGCTCTGGATCGGCACAAACCAGGGTTTGTCCCAATTAGATGAAACAAGTGGAAAGCTTACCCATTACTCTTTTGAAAGCTTGTTTAATGGTATCAAAACGTCGGAAGTTTTTGCCATTGCGGAGGATAATACGGGCTTGCTGTGGCTGTCGATGGCGAATGGGATCCTTAATTTTGACCCGGTAACCCATCAGTTTTCTAACATTAATAATCTGTTTAAAGATGAAATTGACCCGGAAAGGCTATACTATTTTCAATTTGCATTTCAAGACCGATCGGGAAGTTTGTGGTTTAAGGACCGGGATGGCGTCCACAAATTGAAAAAAGAATTTTCCCTATTTAATTTTTACAAGAAAGATAACAGCGACCCAACGAGTTACTCGGGTGGTTATCTCTACAATGCAATCCGGATGCAGGATGGCAATTACATGCTTGCCAGTATAAAAGGCATACATACCTGGGATAGTCAGACGAATAAGTTCCATAAAATAGAATTTCCGGGTGAGGTCGAAAAAGCCGATATCGTTTTGAAAATGGGGCTGGACAAGTCCGGCGCAATTTGGGGTGGTCTGGTCAAAGGAAACTATAATTTCAAAGGACTTTTTCAATATAATCTTCAAAACAAGGTATTCAAATTTCATAAGAGCGACCCCGACGATCCGACGAGCCCAAGTAGTGACATGATTAGTTTCCTCTATGCAGATTCGAAAAATGATATCTGGGTCGGCTCCTTCAATAAAGGCGTTTGCAGGTATAACCGTAAAACAGAAACTTTCACCCGCTTCCCTTTTACATTCAGAGAAACAAAAAAGCCGGACGGAGAACTGGACGACTTCACTGTCACCTGCATTTATGAAGACCGGGCCGGCACTATATGGATAGGAACTGGAAACGGAGGCCTTAACCGTTTCGACCCTTCGACCGGTAAATTCAAAGCTTATTTTGATACTAAAAAAGGTTTAAGGCAGATTAGTTCTATTTATGAGGATAAAAAAGGTCGGTTCTGGGTAGCATCTGATATTTATGGCCTGCACTTATTCGACCGAAAAACAGGCACGTCGCGTTTATTTGACGAAAAGGATGGGCTTTTGGCCAATGGCATCACGGGAATTGCCGAAGATAATGCAGGCCGGTTGTGGTTGTCAACCAATAGGGGATTAAGCCGTTTCGACCCGGAAAATAAAAAGTTTTTATCTTTTACCAAGGAACAGGGTTTGCCCGAAACCCGCCTGAATACCGCTACAACCAGGCTCGATGACGGAAAAATACTGTTGGGCACATTCACCGGGTTCATCACTTTCGATCCTGCCAAGATCACGACCAACAACTCCCCTCCGCAGGTAATGATCGAATCCGTGGCCTATCTGGAAGGGCAGCCAGGCCGCAATAAAAGTAAAGAAACCATCCGGCAGCTATTTGGTCGGAACAATCTGAAATTCAGCCACAACCAAAACAGGCTTAGATTTAATTATGTGGGATTGCATTACAAAAACGCATCCCGGAACCAGTATATGTATCAATTGGAAGGTTACGAAAGTGATTGGGTGCAGGCGGCGGACCATCGTTCGGCCGTGTATACCAATCTGTCGGCCGGCAAATACACATTCAAAGTAAAAGCAAGTAATTCGGATGGAGTCTGGACCCAGCAGGAAGCCCGTATTTCTTTTGAGATCCTGCCACCATGGTGGTTAACCTGGTGGGCTTTTGCCATTTATGCTTTGCTTTTCGCGGCGCTGCTCAGAAGTTACATATACTTCCGTTCACGCTCTTTGCGCCGTGAAAACCAAGAGTTGGAAGAAAAGATCGGACTGCGTACGCTGGAATTGAGCGCGGCCAACAAAGAATTAAACCAGCAGCGAGACCAACTCACAGAAACGGTAATTGAGCTGAAAAGCACCCAGCAGCAATTGATCCAGTCAGAAAAGTTGGCTTCATTGGGCGAGCTCACAGCAGGCATTGCCCATGAGATTCAGAATCCGCTGAATTTTGTAAATAACTTCTCGGAAGTAAGTGTTGAACTGGCTGATGAAATGGAATATGAGCTGAAAAACGGGGATAAAGACGAGGCCATTGCACTTGCGGCTGACATCAGGCAAAATCTGCAAAAAATCATGCATCATGGGCAGCGCGCCGGCGGCATTGTAAAAAGCATGCTGCAGCATTCAAGGAAGAATTCAGGAGAAAAGGAGCCAGTCAATATCAATGAGTTGACCGACGAATACCTGAAGCTCAGTTATCACGGATTGAGAGCCAAGGATAACACATTTAACACGAAGATTTCGACTTCCTTCGATGACACCTTGCCGCTGCTTGTGATCATACCTCAGGACATCGGGCGGGTACTTATCAATTTGTTCAACAACGCATTTTATGCAATCCAGCAAAAACAAAAATCGGAAAGTACTGACTATCATCCTGAATTGCAGGTAAGTACTGCGCAAAACGAAAAATTTGTAGAGATAAGGGTACGAGATAATGGCTCTGGCGTTCCCGATGCCATCAAAGACAAGATTTTACAGCCTTTTTTTACTACCAAGCCTACTGGTGAAGGTACAGGGCTAGGATTGTCTCTCAGTTATGATATTCTAAAAGGGCATGGTGGTAAGATGGACATTGATAGTAAAGAAGGGGAATATGCTTTATTTACTATTTCGTTACCCGTTTGATTTTTGCTGATTAGTCAAGGATTTTACACAATAGCACTTTCTTCCGTAATTGCCCAGCCCCCCATTTCCTCCAAAAAGTTGGCGTGCCTGGTCTACGATTGAATGCACCCGTAAGCCTAATTAAAAATGGATCAAGGTGAGGAATTAAAGGCCCATTCAAATATTATTTATTTTCAAAATAGCTCCAAGTGAATTACTTTAAGCTGGGAACGGGAATTGCCATTTATCGAAAATATCATAACCCAATAGAACATGTCACAACAAAACGAAGACGAAGAAATTGAGGGAAGTACTCCTTCTCCTGCCGGCCCACGCGACGGTTCCAAGCAAAAAGACGATGCTCAAAAACCATCGAAAATTTTGAAAAAAGATGCGATTAATGAATCAGAAGATGAAAATATGACCGGGCAGAAGGGTTATAATGAAACGCCGCCCACAGTTCCGGTTAAGTCGACGAAGCAATAGGCTATTTCGTTGCCATCAATGCTTCAATAGCTGCTGCAAGATAAACCATTGGTGCATTCCAGTTGATAGCGATTTCATTGGATGCGTAGGAACAATCATCATCCGTGAACGACTCGTCGGCGAATTTGCTGGTATAAGTTGTGCATTTGTCCTGTTGCCCGGGATTTGGCCCACCCGATAGCAAGCCCGGAACAGGATCCGCGATGCCATCTGCTATGGACGGCCTGTGATGAGGGTGCATAACCCTTTTGCTTCCAAAACCCGTCAGTAAACAATAGCCTGTTGCATTTCTGCCTAGCAGATAGTCCAGATTACCCAATGCTGCCTTGGTATATTTTGGATTTTTAGTCAATTTAAAAGCATATAGCAACGCAATGCCCTGATTCGCTGCGACCGAACTGCTGCCCCAGGAATAGTCCCGGGCCGTTTTACCCATAACGGTATGATAGGGCTGTTTTTCGAGATCAACTAACAATTGATCGGAAAACTTGATCACACTTTCCTTCAGTTGACCTGACAGTTTGCTGTCCATTTTCAATTCATCGCTAAATCGGATGAGCGTGTAGTAGCCCAATGCCTGTACATCGCTCCATGTTGGCAGCGGCAACGGTTTTTCTGTGACGAAACTTATTCCATTGAGATAATCGGCCTTTTTAGTTGAAGCGTACATTTCCGCCGCTGCCCAAACCCATTCGTCTTTCGCATTTCTGTCGCCATAAGCGCCCGTTACAATGTCTGGGTCAAATTTTTTGTTCAGTTCATCCTGATTGTAATAAATGTCGGGATTCTTTTTAGCCCATTCCCAGCCTTTGACGGCAGCGGTGATACAGGAATCGGATAGTCCCGGAAACTTATTCTCAAAACCCTTCAGGATCCGTCCGGCCTGCGCGGTTACTGCTACAAAATCCAATGTGGCAGGCGTATTTTTTTGTACTACATATCTTGGATTTTTGGCAGCATCCGGCATTATCATGCCATCGAATCGAGGATTAGTGAGTTTGTGATAAACGCCTCCGTCACCTGGATCCAGCATGGTAAGCATCCAGCGAAGGTTCCAAATGGCCTCGTCCAATAAGTCGGGAACACCATTATTACTTTCAGGAATGTTGGTATTAAAATCTTCAAAAAACGAAGGATAATCCTCATATAATGAAAGCAGCGTTCCCATGGTAATCCCGGAATTCACAATGTACTTATTGTAATCACCTGCATCATACCAGCCTTTGGAAGAACTTATAACGGCATTTTCAGGCCTACCTTCTGAAACGGCCGAAGCGTGAACGAGAATTTTGTTATCCTGATGACCTTCTGCCCGGGCCCATTTTCCGGCGAATTTATCGGGTAAGGGCAAGGAGACGCGTTGATAGTAGAATCCTTTAAGCGCAGCCTCAGCTACTTCCCGATGTACTTTAGCCTTAATTTCGAAAGGCGCCGACTTTGCCAAACCGGTAACTTCAAGCACATATTTTCCGGACTTTTGAACCGTACTGAAATCCGCAATCCGGCTAATTTTTCCGGAGTGTTGGTTTGTCCTTGGCTCGCTTAATTTTCCGTTAAAAACAGTTTTGCCGGATGCCGCATCTTTGACAAGAAATGCGCTCTGCTTCTCTCCCGCAACAACTGCTATCTTCTGCCCGGCCGGATAAAATCCGACCTGATTCAGAAAGATATCCGGTGAGAAATGCTGAGCCAGCGATTTAGTGGCCAAAATCGCCAGGAACAGAATATTTGTTAAAAGAAAATTCAGTCTTAGGCAGTACCTCCTATTAATAAGCTGATGATGTTGCATGAAATGAAAAGACATCATGCTGCCGTCTTTACCTCACTCCACCTTAAAAATGCTCATTAATTCATCCATCATGGCTTCGTAATTTGCAAAACGACTTTCATCATAACAGCCCAAGGGGTCAACCAGCACATGGGCAAGACATTTATTGCAATAGCTGCATGGCTTAGTCGCCTGCTCCAAACCTCTGGCAAACATCAAGGGTAAATCGGGATTTGCCATCAATGCGCGAGCGATAGTGACGCCGTCACAAAATCCATCTTCCAGCGATTCTCTAATCACGGACGCCGTTTGAAATCCTCCCGTGCAAAGGACCGGTATACTTACTGCTTTTTTGATCGCATTGCATTCCAGCAAATTGATACCTTCCATACTTTCAGGCTGTTTCCTTACCCAAAGCCATTTGATCAGTGGCCAGAAAATCCTGTAGCGAAAGGTGAGATAATTAAAAAAAGAAAATTTTCCGCTCGGGATCATCGAAACATAGGTGTCCACCGCGCTTTCAACAGGCAAAGGTCCGACCGGATTGCGGGGATGCGGAAACTGGCTGCCTGTAGACACATGCAATGCATCCACCCCCGATTGTTCAAGCCATTTGGCTACCTGCACACCTTCTTCGAGCGTATTTCCCGAACCAAAATTCAGGATATAATCGCTATGATGATCGGCAGCATTCAATTTTACCTGAAAATGATAGTCCTGCCCCACTTCCATACGGATTGCCTTCACAACCTCCATCAGAAACCGCGCACGATTGGCTAGTCCACCCCCATACTCATCCTTCCGCTTGTTGATGGCCGAACTTAAAAATTGTGTAAAAAGGTAACCATTGGAAGCATGCAGCTCAATCCCGTCCATGCCGGATTGCCTCGCACGCCCCGCAGCTTGTGCAAATTTCAAAACCGCCTGGCCAATCTCGCTTTGCGACATCTGAATGCCGGTAATCCCGTGAAAATGTTCAAAGCCATTTATGGAGCTCAGTGGTTTTCGGTATTTGTTTTCAATGCCTTTAATGTCCTGCTGATGCCCGGACATGGATAATTGTCCAATAAATTTGCAATCAAACTCATGAACTGCGTTCACTACCTCTTTCCAAAACGGGATCTTATCGTCACGATCAATCATGGCGTAGTTGGGCAATATCCTTTGCGATGGATCAACCGGAATATGCGAACTGATGATGGCCCCTACCCCGCCCTTGGCAAACTTTCGCTCCCAATTGATCCTGGCTGGTGTTCCTGATCCATCGTAATTGTCGATCCTTCCCGAAATGCTGGATCTGAATAACCTGTTCTTGACCGTCAGGTTACGAAAATGCAAAGGCTCAAAAATAATGTCCTGCATTGGATAAAAGTTTAGACGCTACTGAAGCAAGCGGCTTTCCAAAACAATGGTCTGGGGCCAGGCCGAAGCCCAGATGGCTGAATTCGGAAGCCAATTTGCTGATGGTTGCAGCTTGCTCCAAGGTTGGATTGCCAATGGAAAAGTCTTTGTTGCAATCGGCCGTTGCCAGGATCATCGTTTCAGCGAGGCAAGCAAAGGAAATTCTCTCAGGTAACCCTAGGCGGCCAATCTGATTGGTTTTCAAATAATTGACCGAAACTAATCCCCCGTCGATGACTGTAATATCCTGCCTATCTTGTAAAGCCGACTGACTTACATTGCGGGGTTGTGTGGCATCCAGGATGGTAGCGCCATATTTCATATGAGACATTTGAAGGACGTGGTCAGAAGAACTAGTCATCATCACGACAATGTCTGCCTTGCTTATATCATTAATGTTTTGGGAAACAAGCGGCCTTATTTCATGATTCAACTGGGAAATGTCTGATGCCAGCCGAGCCAACCGCCTTTCATTTCTGGCGATCAATATCAGCTCTGCGTGATGTTTATGTTTGGCAAGAAGCAATGCGACCAATGAACCCACACTTCCGCTCGCACCAACCAAAGCTACGGAAGGCCTGGAACTGTCCGACGACCGAAGTAGCGCCGCGATTTTTTGATAAATAATAACTGATGTGTAGGCATTTCCATTGGTAATAGCCAGACCTGGTTGATTGGCTACCAGCTTTCCTCCTAATGTCAGTGGTGAAGTAAGCGCACCAAGCCCTAGCACCTTCGCTCCTTTCAAAACCGCCAGATTGATTGCCTTACGAACCAGTGGCTGCATTTTCTTTTGTTGTTCAAGAAGTTGCCGCCCCGAATAGGGGAGCATGATGATGTATCCTTCAGGTTCTGTTGCCCCGGGAGTCAGGGTCACCTCACTCCATATAAATGGATCCAATGGCCTGTTGTTTAATAAAAGCCGGTATGCCTGCTCCGGCATCCAGCCCAACGGGCGCGCCATTTCACCCAAATCTTCGCGATAGCTTCGCAAATGCACCAGAAAAGCAAATTTATGCATAATACGGAAGTTGATAGATACTGGCCGGGCTCTCGGCTTGAAGTAGTCCGATGCCTAGTCTTTTTAATTTGCATGATGGTAAATACGCGCGTTCGATCATGAGAGCTACTACATTTAGTTTGATTCCTGAGAGGGTCAAATTAGAGCATTAGCCCTTACGCTGTAAGGAAAATGAAGGAATGGTGGGTTTTAATTAACCAAAGGTTAGTTGTGCAATGTACTTATTATCAGCAAATTAAATGATTTTGACTAGCGGGAAATTAATACGAGGACATTAACACCGAAGTAACTGGGTAATAGTTGAGGAGAATTTTTAAAGTACTTACCGATAGCAGACTGCCTAACTAACCTTTTTCGGTCCGACGGAGTCGTAAACAATCACTTTTTCCCACAAATCGGAGTATTCTTTTATAAAATCGAGATGGATCGGGTGAGTTTGATAGATTTCTTCTTCAATAATATTCTTAAAAAAACACATCCAGGAAAACGTGTAATCTCTCACGATTACGGATCTGCTTGTTTCGGCAGGCTTACCAATATGTACATACTGAATGGTCGGAACATTGGCCAGCTTATGCAGGCCTTCCAGCAATTTTGCTTCATGCTGGGCATTGTTAGGCTCTTTCAAATAAATATATACATGGTGGATAAAAAGCTCTTTGGTTCTCTCCGGCTCGGTGGACAAGGGGGAAATGGAGGCTAATGTTGCCAAACCAGCATTTTGCAAGAACTTACGTCTGGATTTTTCTTTCATAGGTGGTTAGGTTCGGGAAGATTGAGTAGTTTTTATTAAGATTGCTTGCTGCTCTGAATATACGTCTTAACACATCCAAATCTGGCATCCTTAAACATTTTTTGGAAGTTAGGGCTTTTTCTCCCTTGTAGGCTACCGGGTTGCCTACACTCAAAATACAACCATAAGTTTCCTCAGCAACCACGATAGGAATGATTGATTAAGAACTTTATAAATAAACCAAAAGCGTTGACCGGATGAAAATTACAAAAAGAGATTTCATAGTTGCCTCATTGACAGTCTGCTTGATGATGACAGGCATTTTCGCCAGTTCTAAAACGGCCGTTATGGAATCATCCATTTTCGACTGGAACGATATCGAAGTCAAAACGACAAAAACTGGGGCAGTAAGAACCGTCTTTCGATCACAAACGGCTACATTGGATGAATTTGAATGTCACATCACGACATTAAACCCGGAAGAAACTTCGCACCCTCCGCATAAGCATCCGGAGGAAGAGATATTGGTTGTAAAGGAGGGAACTGTGGAAGCTTTGGTCAATGGACAAATGAAGAAAGTAGGGCCTGGTTCAGTAATCTTTCAGGCGTCCAACCAAATGCATTCAATTCGGAATGTGGGAAGCGTTGCCGCTACTTATCATGTGTTCAGCTGGCATTCGCCGGGGAGTTTGAAGAAGTGATTTTAGCTAACTCTTAGCCGGTTCAAAATATCATCAGGAATTGGACAGAGGGCCAATGTTTTGCGCATTTGCTCCATTTTCTTTTTGACAAAAGGTGAGTTTTGTGTTTTGATGGCTTCTATTTTCTTCTCTTCAGATGTCATTTCCCATTGTTTATTATCCCGCTTAAATTCTGACTATGTACCATCCCACCTTGGATATCCACCTGTAATATTACCTTCCAGATCTATATCTGCGATGAATCCTTCTATGCAATACAGGCCCCTGATTTCTTCAATATTTTGACTGATACCTATTTGATACTTGCGTGTCCTGGACGGAGAGCTTCCGGTTGCAATCGCGATAGCATCTTCATGATGGCTCAAAAATTCGAATGTTATGTAGCAAAATAGCCCCGGAATTCCGGGGCTATTTTGCTTGATAAATGATATTAAATGCTATTCCGTTTTCCCATATGCTGCAGCAAAGTCATTCAGTGCAGCATCTTTCAAATGCTCGGATGCAATGACGAGACGGTAGCGAAAAGTAGTGGATTCTCCTTTTTTCAATTTGAAATTCAGCGCTTCCTTCCCATCACTTAATGCTTTCATCCCCAATGGGTTGACTGCAAATAAGCCATAACCTCTGGCGTGCCAGTAGGCAGGATAACCGACATTTTTGGGATGATCAATCATCGCGACGCTGATATTCTCATCTTTTATTTTGCCGGTAAGGTTGCACCATATTGCCCGTTTTCCCCATACTGCCTCGCCTTCGACACCATTGCTATTGCGGTAATTTCCGGTGATCCCGTCATTTTTCATAACGGGCACTTTGGTTGCTATACCGCTGGCATCGGTAAAAATGTCCGGCTTGGTCGATGGCAGTTCCAGCTCCCTGGCTACCCTGATCGCAAACATCCCATCCTTCACGTCGGGCATGGCTACTTCATCCATCACAGCGGTCAAAGTGGTCGAGCGGTCGATGATCCGGGTATCCCCTTTTCCGCTAAAAATGTAGGTTGTTGTTTCCTTCAATGTCAGTTTACCGTCTTTATCCACCCAATCAGCCGTCACTTTCAGTTCCCCCTTATCCTTGCCGCTTGTCACCGAAGCAATGCCTGTATGGATAATAGTACCGTAAGCACGTTTTGCGTGATCAACAGCATCGGAGTTGTTCCAATAATCATTGCCATTTACATCCTCATAATTCAGCCAGATCCCTACGTGGTGCGGATGGTCCACGCGCTCGCCCGGACGCGGGTCTAAGGGCCACCCACGGGTGATGATTGTTCCCTTTGCTGTGTGCACCGGGTACAATACCGCCTTTTTAAGGATTTTTTCCCCAGGATAGAAATAAGAGGTAAATGGTTTTCCATCAATTTTTACCTCAACCTTACTTTCCTTATCATTTTTGACCAAATCAACCTTTTGTGCATTCACCAGGGCGGCTAGTGCCGTCAAAGAAAGTGTGGCGAGTAGGATGCCTGTGTTTTTAAAATTCACCTTAATCAATATTTAAATGATTATTCACTGCACCGATTAGCTCAGTACGATATCCTTTTTCTTATGATCCCAACTGACCCTTTTTCCGGTATGCAACGCTTCGGTAGCCATAATGTTTGCTACTGAATGGTTGAAACCAACCCGCGCAGGTGCATTCGATTCTTTACGGCTGCGGATACATTCCATCCAGTTACGCATATGCAGGGAAGTCATCGGATCAGCCCCGGTATTTGCATCGGTCGTGACTTTATCTCCGGTTTTCAATGCCATTTCGGGAAGCAAATTCGCCTCTAAGCCCATCGATTTGGCATCTTTCGCCTGTAACCCACCGTCAGAAGTGATCTTATTGGTATCCAGGTTGATCATCCCGCCATTGGAGTAATAATATTCTTTCACGCCACCTGCCTCGTTGTTGAAACGCGACGAATATATCACCTGGAATCCTTTGCTTTTGTCATCAACCGGACCATATTCAAATGCCGCACTGAACGTGTCTACATTAGTACGACCGTCTTTCCAGGTATAAATACCACCATTAGCGACTACATTTCTCGGAGCGTCCAATCCTGAAAACCAGTGAACGGTATCAATCTGATGCGCCATCCATTGTCCGGGGATACCTGATGAATATGGATAAAATAAGCGGAATTCAAGATAGTAACGTGGGTTCCACTCCACTTTTGGGCGGTTCATCAGGAAGCGGTCCCAGTCGGTATCTTCTTTCCTGATTTGGGAAACAAGTTCCTTGCGTCTCCATCGGCCAGGTTGGTTCACATTCCAGGTCATTTCAACGGTGGTAATGTCTCCAAACTTACCTGATTTAATATATTCATAAGCAGCCCAATAATTTGGGGCGCTTCTTCTCTGCGAGCCTACCTGTACAATTTGCTTGGAACTTTCGACTGCTTTCAGGGCAATTTTCGCGTCTTCTAATGTTTCTGCAAAAGGCTTTTCAACATATACATCCCTACCAGACTTCACAGCCTCGGCACAATGCAATGCATGCTGAAAATCGGCAGTACTGATAATCACAGCATCCACATCTTTACGCGCAAGCAATTCCTCATTATTACGTGCTTTCGCGAATTCATTGGAAGCATACGGCTTTCCTTTCATAAATGCTTCGGCTTCATCGCGACGACGGTTCCAAAGATCAGAGATTCCCATGAATTCAAAATTGAGCTCTTTAGCGTGATCAGAAAAACTGGGTGCAAGAGAACTGCGGAATCGATCCGAAAAACCGATAATCCCTACACGAACACGGTCGTTTGCGCCAAGGATTCGGCGATAACTGGCTGCGCTGAAAGCACTTGTTCCAACAGCGATCCCGGCGGATGCCAGTGCTGTATTTTTTATAAATTCTCTCCTATTGCTCATAATATTGGGTTGTATTAAGTTGATTATCCAATGACTTAATAAAATTATTTACTGTTTTTTTCCAAACGATTTTTGCTTCTCCCGAAATCATTTGATTTCACGCACTTTCAGACTTCGGAAAGACACATTATCGCCGTGGTCCTGCAATAAAAGATTGCCTTGCTGCGACAAACCAAACCCTTCAAAACCTTTGAATTTGGATTCGGCCACAAATTCCTTAAACTGAGGTGAACCCCGCACATACTCCACTACTTTGAACCCGTTCAGAAAATGCTGGATCGTCCCGTCTTTCTGAACCAAGATCCTTCCCTGGTTCCATTCACCGATTTTTTTTCCCGAATTCCTCGGCCTGTCTGCTGGAATCACATCATAGAAGGAAGCAATGGTACGGTTTCCGTTTTTTCCCATTTTGGCGTCAGGATGCTTCTCGTCATCGAGCACCTGGTATTCACAGCCAATGCCCGATTTGCCTTTGGAATTGAATTTCTGATCAACAAAATATTTCACGCCGCTATTAGCTCCTTCGGTTAACTTAAATTCAAATTCAAATTCGAATGCAGGACCGAAAAGCTTTTTGGTAACAATGTCGTTTCCAGTTTCCGAACCGTCTGATTTTGAAATTGTAATAGTACCGTCGCTGTGTGCCCAGCGTTTCGATGGGAAATCCGTTCCGCCGTAAGATCTCCACTGATCCACCGATTTTCCATCATATAAAAGCGACCAGCCCTGCGCTTTTTCGGCATTATCGAGCGCATTGGGAATCAGGTTTACAATGGCAATATTAGCTGCCGGGCTTGATTTAAGATTGGAGGTTTGGATGCGGACATTTTTCCAGCTTACCTGTGTTCCTTCTAATTCCTTAGTATTAACCGCATGCACCTGCAGGCAGATAAACCCGCTCGCCGTCATATCATCGATCACGTGCCCAACCGGGATACCATTCAAAAAGGTACGTATTGATGTTCCGATTGCTTCAATGCGATACTTATTCCACTCGTCTTTCTTAAAAGCTTTCTTTGCTGACGGGTTCAAATCCAGCGGATAAAGCCAGCCTCTTCGCGCTTCATCATATATTCCTGCAGAATAGGCACGATCGCTGGGATCAATCTCGATTTGAATTCCGTGCACACGGCCGTTCTGATAATCTGGCGTGGAGAGGCTCCTGATCTGGATACCGGAATTAAGTTTGTTATCCACTTTGACATCGCATTCCAGGATAAAATCACTATAATTTTGTTCAGTAGTCAAAAAGGAATTAGGCGTTCCCATTACAGAGGTCCCCAAAATCGCGCCATCTTTCACTTCATATTTAGCCTGGCCGTTAAGCTGCTTCCAGCCCGATAAGTCCTTTCCATTGAATAAGTCCTGCCAGCCATCATTGGACTTTTGAGCCTGAGCATGACCTATAACTGAAAACAAAAGGAAACAGCAAAGCGATAAACGGTGATTTTTCATTTTATGAATTGAGATAGTCCGCATTAAAATCTATTCAACACTATAACGAGCAATGAAGGAGATTACCCTTACAAATGCTGCTGAAATGACTTGTCAAACATTTTGACTGAGTTGCCGGATTATAAAACAAGAAAGTCCCTGAACCAGAGACTTTCCTGCTTTTCATTCAAATATTTCTTGTCTGAATAGAAGAAATCATCTTTTCTATCCGTCTTTGATCAATAACCCGGGTTTTGTGGGAATACAGATTTACCCTCCGTTGTTTTTGCACTTCTGTCAATTTGGGTCTGCGGAATCGGGCGTAATGCGTGGAATGGCTGAATGTTAGCAGCTTGCGGGTTGTATTTTTTCACGCGCTCAACCAATAGTCCCCAGCGTTTCAGGTCCAGCCAGCGGGTTTGCTCACCAGCCAGTTCACGTGCGCGTTCTTCGACAACTGCTTCGAAGGTCACACTTGCCGCAGGAAGTATCATTGCGTCTTTTTTGCCAGGCCAGCCTGCTCTCACTCGCACTAGATTCAATGCAGTTGCAGCATCCGCTGTCTTGCCCGTTTGTACCAGTGCTTCTGCAAGCATCAGATAAACATCGGCCAGGCGGAAAGCGAAGTAATCGCGGCTACCAAATTCATAAGTCAAATCGGGCCGTTTTGTATCAAAGAATTTTTGCAAAGTCGGGAACAATGCTTCTGAGTAGCGGCTTGGTACCAAAACCTGATAAGGTTTTTTAGCACGTTCAGCAGCAGTCATTTCAAAACCCGGAATAAAAATCGCCGTGTCACCCGCAGCAAACGTCACTTTCGTCTTCGAATCATCGAAAGAAGCGGCATTGTACGTACCGGGATTGTTGGACTTCCAGGTATCCCGGAATGACTTTTTGTAGCGGGAATCGTTCACGCGATCTTTAAAAATCGTGTTAAGAAGATATTCCGTTGGTCTTAGCCTCTTGAATGGACGGCCGTAAAAAACATCCCTTTTCAGGCCAGGCTGTACATCGTACTGCATCCCAAAATAAAGGTGAAGGCTGTTTCCAAGCGCATTTGTCAACGGATCGGTGGTATACTGGATCGCAAAGACAACTTCACTGTTTGTTTGGTTGTTCTCGTCGAAAACGCTGGCAAAATCGTCTAACAGCTTGTATCCGTACGATGTTGTCACATTCGTACACAATGCAGCTGCTTTTGTAAAATCATCTGCAGCTTTCGCGCTTGAATAAGCTTTTGCCAGGTACACTTTTGCAAGAAGTGTTTCAGCAGCCGGTTTCGTGGCACGTCCGTAGTCAGCAGCCTGTGCTTTTGGTTCAAGGTCAGCAATCGCTTCGTCCAGGTCCTTAATGATCGCAGTATACATTTCAGCATCCGTGGCCCTTTTTGTTTCTTTCGTCGGAATAATGGTCTCAGTCATTCTCAAATCCACGCCGCCATATTGCTGATGCAGAATGTAATACAAATGCGCCCGTACAAATTTGACTTCTGCTATGCGCAGTTTTTTAGTCGCATCCGCTACGCCAACTACATTGGGGGCGCGTTCAATCACCGCATTTGCCGTATTTATACCTTTATAAAGCTCATCCCAGGTGGTAGCAAGGTAATCGACGGTAGGGTTTAGCTGGCCATCATAAAAATGGAAACCTTTGTAACCACCATCGGCGCCTGTCGCGTAAATGTCTGTGCCGTACTCACTCATTGTGAGGCCCTGCTGGGTCCCGTAATAAAACCGTAGAGACGAATACGTAGCTTTTACTGCATCCTCAAAACCCTTGGGCGTATTAATGTAGTCATTACCGATCCCTGAAATAATTTCCTCGTCCAGGGTGTCTTTACAGGATTGCCCCGCCAGCATTAAGGCAAGAAAACCGCATGCTAGTATCTTTTTATTTATTTTTCCAATCTTCATTTTCATCAATGTTTAAAAGCTTTTTGAACAGGCTCCTTTAAAATTTAACATTCAAACCAACTGTGATAACCATTGTAGCGGGAGTAACACCCGTACCACCGGCAGCTAGCCCGGTTGACTCCGGATCCACACCATTATATTTGGTACGGTATTCAGACCAAATGAATGGCTGTTGGATGCTTGAATACAATCTTAAAGATTCCATACCCATTTTCTTGGCCATTGTTGGCGTGAAAGTGTATCCAAAGTTTATGTTGCGAAGCTTTACGAATGTTCCGTCGAAATAGGTGAGCGTGCTGCCGAAAACCGGGAATTCCTGGTTACTTTTTGGTCTTGGGAATTCGTTGGTCGGATTGTTCGGTGTCCAGTAATCCACTTTGATCTGCTGATAGCGACCCGCCAGCGCATTGTTATCATTGTGGAAGGTACTACGGATTAGGTTTCCAACACGCGTGAAGAAGAAGAAGGAAAGGTCAAATCCTTTGAAGGTCAAACGGTTGGTGATACCTCCGCTGAAATCAGGAACGTCCGAACCAATGATCTCCCGGTCATCTGCATTGATCTTGCCATCACCATTGATATCCTTGATCTTGATCTGACCCACTTCTGTTGCAAAGGACTTTGCAGCATCTGCTTCATTAGTTTGCCAAATACCAATTTTACGATAGTTATAAACGGTGCTCAAAGGACGTCCGATAAACCAACCATTTCCGACATCGTCCACTTTACCATTATAAAGAGAAAGGATTGCCTCTGTATTCTTTGTGAATTGGAAGTCGGTGGTCCATTTGAAGCTGGATGCCGAACTGATGTTGATGGTAGTGAAACCAAGTTCGATACCGCGGTTACGCGTTTCGCCGACGTTACGGGTCACTGCGCTGAAACCCGTTGAACCAGGAAGCTGATCGGAAAGTAACAGGTCGTTGGTGTGGGTTTCGTAGAATTCAAGAGAACCCTGGATCTTGCCGCTCAGGAAGCTGAAATCAAGACCAATGTTGGATGTTGACGAAGATTCCCATCTTAAATCAGGGTTTCCAATCGTATTAGGTCTGTAACCATAAGCGGGCGTTGCTCCCCAGGCGTATGCTGTTCTTCCCAATAATCCCTGGGTCTGATATGGAGATACCCCCTGATTACCCACTTTACCCCATCCAACCCGCACTTTCAAAAGATCGAGCCAGGTTACTGTTTTCATAAATGGCTCATTGCTCAGGTTCCATCCAACTGCTATCCCTGGGAAGTTACCATACTTGCTGTTCTCTCCGAATCGGCTTGAACCGTCACGACGGATCGTTAATGTCAGAAGGTATTTGTCATTGAAATCGTAGTTGATACGTCCCATGTAAGAGTTGATCGTCCATTGCGTCAATGCACTTCCTACACCCAGGATAGAGGTTGCAGCGCCCAAATTGTGAAATGACTGTGTTTCAGCCGGAACACCCTGTACGTTTGTAGAATAACCCTCAAAATGGTCTCTTTGTATCGAGTGAAGCAATGTCACATTCAGGTTATGCTTTCCGCCGAATGTCTTATTGTAGTTAAGAATGTTTTCAAGCGTATAATTGAAACCAAAACCATTTACGGAGGCAGCTTGCGCATCACCGCCTTTTCTGGCGTTTGTTTTAGCCCCGATAAACCGGCCACCTCTTGCAATCGTAAGGTCAGGTCCGAAATTGACGCGGTATTTCAAGCCTTCAAGGATTTTGAACTCCGTGAAAAGGCTATTGAAAATGCGGTAACGCTTGATCTGATCAATCTGGGCACCTGGTACAATTTCCGCCAATGGGTTGGTCAGCAATGCATCATTGGTTGGAGAAAATATTAGGACCCCGTTATCATCATACGGTCTGCCAAGCGGGTTCTGGTTGATTGTCATCCCATAAGTATTTAAGCTTTCACCATTCTTAATGCTATGCATTGAATAAGACGAAAGGCCTACTTTCAACCAGTTATTAACATTGTGGTCAATGTTAGCACGAAGGGACATACGTGTAAAATCAAGCCCTTCAACGATCCCTTCATCCCTAAAATAGCCTCCGGAAACGTAGAATTGCGTCTTTTCATTTCCGCCCTGCACACCAACTGAGTGGTTTGTCATGATACCATTTTTCAGGATCAGGTCCTGCCAGTCGGTGTTTGTGCCAGCCGCCAATCCTTTTGCAACATTCGGATCACCTCCCAATACAGCCACTTTCGCATCCGCGGCTGCATCCACAGTTCCGGTTGGAACCGCATTGCCATTTGCATCTTTATAACCGCCGGTTGCACGGTACGATTCGCGAACGAATTCCGCAAACTCGGAACCGTTGAACAATTCTATTTTATCCAAAGCTTTGGACACACCAACATAAGCGTCATAGCTCACAGTGGTTTTCCCTTTAACTGCGCCTCTTTTTGTACTTACTATAATTACACCATTCGCACCTCTCGCACCATAAATCGCTGTTGCAGTTGCATCTTTCAAAACTTCCATTGACTGAATGTCATTGGGGTTCATATCCTCATATCCGGCCGACAACGGAATTCCATCGACTACATATAAAGGATCATTTCCAGCATTGAAAGACCGACGACCACGAATAAGGATTCTCGGCACGCTACCAGGTTTTGAACCCGCCTGGGTAACATCAACCCCTGCGGCACGGCCTTGCAAAGCCTGGCCCAGGTTGGTAATTGGCATTTCATTAATTTCCTTGGATCCTACGGAAGAGATAGCCCCTGTGGTCTGGCTCTTCTTCTGAGTACCATACCCAACTACCACAACCTCGCCCAAAGTTTTGAGATCGCCTGTGAGAACGATATCTATAACGCTTTTTGATCCGACAGCGACTTCCTGAGTAATAAATCCTACGGCCGAAAAAACCAGGATTCCATTTTCCTCAGGGACATCTATTTTAAATTTCCCATCTACATCTGTGTTGGTACCGCTTCTACTTCCCTTCAGAACCACAGAAACACCCGGCACAGGCGTGTTGTCCTCTAACGCTGTAATCTTTCCGGTAACACTTCTGTCAATGTAAACCGATGAAGACAGCCCGGGTCTGACCATCGAGTAAGCTGGTGCTGCCAGGCTTGCGCAAATCGCACCGACCATGGTCCAGCGCATAAAGCGGTGACCAATAGTTGTAAAGTTTTTTTTCATACGCGTGAATTGATTACCATTAAAGAGTTACGGATTATTATTGCTTGACGCCTATTCAACTGCTTACCCCTACAAATATTAATATATCTTCTACATATATTAAAATAGTTCTGCTGATTACTTATCGTAGCGTGGAGAGATTTGTACGGTTGAGATTAAAGAGATATGTAAAAAACAGCTTATGGTATAATTCCAATAAGCATATTATTTGTACATATAGTGCAATTTGAAATTCAGCATGAGAATAGAGATTTGCGCAGACTCTGGAAAACAAACAGGTAAGTTTATTTATGCAATCGATGTCGGGAACGTTGCCACCATATGCAAGAATGAATATTTAATTACAAAATATTCATAGAAATAGATACAAATTTGCCTTTTTTGGAAATGTTGATTGGACACTTATTGTACTATACTAAGATTAGAATGTAAAATAAACCGCCGACCAAACGAGGTCGAAGATAAATTTGGAAATAAGAAATCCGGGTAGAAAGGAAATATTGAAAGCAATATCAGAGATTGCCGAAGATGAAGTAAAACATAAAAAATAGAAAGGTAACAGACATCACAATGAGGATTATACCTCTGATCACAATGTTGTTTCCCCAGAATCCGGCGGGCGAATTCTTGGATTCCCTGTCTCCCATAATGTCCAAGGAACTGCGGATCCTTCCCCACAAAGAATTTACATCCTGATTCGAAAGCGTTTCAAGTTTCCAGTCCGAGGCCGAAAGCACGAGTTCCCGTGCCCGGTCTACCGTTTCTTTTCTGGAAGGATATTTAAGGATCCAGTTTTCCCAAAAGGAGCGTATTGGAGGGTCATCTGGGAAGCGCACCCATCTAATGAAGAGGTTTTCCATCGCCAACTCCTCTGCCGATAACTCTGAAAACGGTTTCATTTTATAGCACGTTAATATTTATTGCTTTACATCAATTACACCGGAATTTTTCAATCCGTTTGTTAACTCTTTGTTAAGCATTTCACTCAAAAAAGTAGGCGTCCAGTTGATTATACTCACGCAACACACCTTCTGATTTAAGCCTGCCGCAACTTCCTAAGAACCATCCTGTGACAATTTGATAAATCTTTCACACCCGAGCATATGTAGCAGCGAGTGAAATTGTCTTCTCCAAAAAACGCACTAATTTTTTATCCCTATGAAGCATTTATTTATTCTCAATCTCATCACACTGTACCTTTCATTGGCTGTTACAGCCCAAAATAAGGTCCTTTGGAACGGAGAGCTTCCTAATCCAACATCTTGTAACACGGCTTATGGCTCGGTTATTTTCGGCGCCGACGCGCACAGCGGAAATTTTTATTTTCGGGCTGAGCCGGATAATGCACATTCTCCCAGGATTGGTTTCAATTGTAGCGGCATGTGGCGATCCGACATTTCTGGGTTCGATCAGCTGCGTTTTTTTATTAAAAGCAATACAGCAGGTCAGATGACTTCCGTCAGATTCACTACTTATTATGCTAAAAGTCAATGGATTAATTTGTCAGCTTACATACTTGGAGGAGGGCAAATCGGTACTTCGTACAAAGAGGTCAGGATACCGCTGCAACTGTTTAAATCCGCCGGTTACGACCTTAGCTCTGTCGAGTATCTGGAATTCGGGACGTCGCTGGTCTCTCAAATACAATTTTTTCTCGATGACATTGGAGTGGTGGATCTTAAACCGCCTTTGATAAAAATGCAGCCTGTTTCAAATGGGGTGCTAAAATTGCTGGTTAGCGAAAGGTTTGATACGACGGATTGTCATAATGTCCTGAATTATACCCTCCAAAGTGCCGACGATCCAAATTACCAGGCGGTTCTTCATCCAGTAAAAATCGGAAGGCACCATTATGTAACGGGACTAACTGCTGGCTCCGGAAGCCCAAAAATAAGCTCCGAGCTCTTTTTGATTTTCGATAAACCCCTGAAAAACAACGATACTTATCATCTCACCACCAATGCACTATCTGATCTTTCGCAAAATTTCGCTACCGTGGATACGACATTCCACTTTTCCGACTTGGAGCTTTACGGAAATATTAAGGCCAATCATGTCGGTTATCTTCCAAAAAGCCCGAAACTTGGAAAGCTCGGCAATTTTTTAGGTGATGCCTGGTTTTTGCCGGTCAATAAATCGACACCTCCAACCTTTTCAGTAATCAATAATGCAGAGCAAGTCGTTTTTACTGGAAAAGCAACATTCCTGAAAAGTGATTCTTCATTCAGTGGAGAAAATGTCTTTGAGCTCGATTTTTCCGCATTGGAATCTCCTGGTCAGTACTATATATATGTACCAGGATTTGGCCGATCAGAGAGGTTCACGATTGGCGATGATGTATTTGATGCCGTCTATCTTCAAACCACAAGGGCGCTTTATTATCAAAGAGCAGGAAAACTGGAATCAGCACGTGCTGGAAAGTGGGCCAGAGAAGGTTTGCCTGCGGTGACAGCTGAAATTCATTCTTCCCATACCAATTCGCCACTTTTTAACAATAAGGACCATCCGCCCGGAAAGAAGATCCCAATGTCTCAAGGCTGGCTGGACGCAGGAGATTACGGGCGATATGTCCCCACAGCAGCCAGCGCATTATTCATCCTGTTCACGGCTTATGAATTATATCCTCAGAAATTTCCTGACAATCACCTGAACATTCCGGAAAGTGGCAATAACATTCCTGATATTCTGGATGAGATTAAATATGAAACCGATTGGCTGAAACAAATGCAGGCTCCCGATGGCGGCGTATATTTCAGGGTGACTCCTGCTACTTGGTCCAGCGGACTGCCGGGAGAGGAGAACAATACCTTATTTGTTTCTGAAAAAACCACGCAATCCACCGCGCTTTTTGCCGCTGCGATGGCTATGGCATATCGTAACCTTAAGAAGCATTTTCCGACATACGCTGATGACTGTCTTCTGCGGGCCAAAAATGCGTGGATCTTTTTGAGGGCACACCCATCAGCTTCCGCGCCTGTAATTGTTCCCGGCATATCAGCAGGCCCATATCCCGATCCTGAAGACCGCGATAACCGCGCCTGGGCAGCCGCAGAACTTTATAAGAGCACCGGAGAATCTGCCTATAAAACTGATTTCTCAAACTGGTATGGACAAATTCCGCATGAATTTCATGCGACCATGAGCTGGCAGCAACATACCGTAAAGGCGGCCTGGGCATATGCAACCACTAACTTTCCAACCGATCCTGCCATCGGGAATGAATTTAGATATAAGTTAACTACCGATGTCCTGGTCAATTATAATACCAGGACCATGGTTACCCACGCTTACCACGGTGCTTACCACCAGTTTAAAGGTTTTGTCGGTTACGGAACATTCGCGATGGCCCAGAGCTACGCGTTCGATTACATTATGTTCAGCTACGTGCTCAACCAGCCCAATCTGCTGGATTATGCCAAAATGCAGCTCGACATCCCACTTGGGAATAATCCGCTTTCGAGAAGTTTTATCACAGGCATCGGCAAAAATTCGCCGAAGTTTCCGTTGCACTGGTCGACGGTGCCCGGCAAATTTGACGAACCGGTTCCCGGCGTTCCCGTATTTGGCCCGGCTGCCTCGCTGGTCATGAACCGCCCGTCGTCTTACGCTATTCAGGATTTAGCCAATCGTTATCCTTCCGGTTTCAAAAAAGAAGATCCGTACCCCGTCCTGAGACGAAATACCGACGCGCGGGAAGCTGTGGAAATGTCCGAAATTACCGTTCAGGAAATGGCTGTCACCGCGGCTGCTTTCGCTTTTTTTAGTTCTGTCAATAATCCGGCGTTGCCAGTGAAATTGGTGCGATTTGAGGCGAAAGCAGATCAATGTAAAATCAGATTATCCTGGGTTACAACAGAAGAGATCAATGCAGATTATTTCTCGGTGGAAAAAAGCAATGATGGAAAAACATTTTCAGAAATAGGAACGCTTCCAGCGATTGGCGATACGAAGGTTACACAGGAATATGTTTTCAGCGATCCTCAGCCAGATTTCAAAAATTATTACCGTTTGAAACAGGTCGACCGCGACGGGAAATCTGAATTTTCTCGAATTGTATTTGCTGCTGATCCATGCAATGGATTCAAAGTGGACATTCAAATGCCGGGAAGGAATTTTTACGAGTTGAAGACAGCATTCGAGAAGAATGCGGACGGCTCCTCCTTCACCGCTGTCCTCTACAATATTCAGGGCGTGCGGAAAAAGGAATTTTCAGTAAAAACGGCTGGCGTGACATTATTGGACGGCTCGGGACTGACTCCCGGCATTTATATCCTCAAAATCAGTAACAGCAATAAACAGCAAGTGTATACCGACAAGTTGATATTTTATTAGAAACCGTTCATCCCTTTAACCAAACTTCCTCATGAAAAAGTATAGCGAGACCGCAGGGTGTGTGCAAAATTGGATTACATTTACAGCAACACACTATACTCAAATAAACATTGCAAGACTTCTCCACATTCCCCGAGGAAGAGCTCCTTGTGTTACTGAAAAACGGTAACCGATGCGCATTCAAGCAACTTTACGTTGCCTATTATCACAAAATATTCGTCTACGCACTGAAATTCACCAAATCATCTGATCTGGCAGAGGATATCGCACAGGACGTTTTTATTAAGATTTGGGAAAACAGGCAAAGTCTGACCGAAGTCAAATTTTTCAGAGGATATCTTTTTACGATCTGCAAAAACTTGACCCTAAATATCCTTGCAAGGGCTACAACAGAGGCCAGGATCAAAGATAGCTTGCATCCTGGCTACACCGCATTCCATTCGGATACCGAAAACAAAACACTAAGCGACGAATACGAACGGCTATTGGAGAGAGCAATAGATGGCCTGCCGCCACAACGCAAACTCATATTTCAGCTTTGCAAAATAGAGCACCTTCGATATGAAGAGGTAGCTTGCCGGCTTGGAATATCTACCGGAACAGTTAACGATCACATCGTCAAAGCAACCCGGGCGATTCGCAAATATTTGTTGAAAAAAACTCCCTGCTGATATTTAATGCAGCACCTCAAATTTTCATCGAACTAATTCATTTGCAATGTATTATTATTTTTTTGGCAATCTTTATTCTACTGTTCCAAACCGTTAGTTAATCCAATTTACCGATTATTCATTGGTTGTTAAAATGTCATGCGCTTCCTCTCAGATTTGGATTTAATACAATAAACCAGATGAAGATCTTCGCACATTTTAAACAACTTCATTATGAAAGTATGGTACACACGGTTTACTAAAAGGATTTTACTATTAATATTCTTTTGGATTGGAAATTGGATTCATTATTCTGCTTTCGGACAATCCTTTTATCCGCAGCAACAATATCAGCCTGGGCAGCCAGCATCGGTAACAACTTTTGGGACACTCTACAATCCGGTCCCGATACTCATACATAGCGCTGCAACTTACTATCACGGCCCCCAAGACGTATGGGCAACGGCTTATCTTCCTTTTGAGTCTGAGTACGACGCGAGTAAAACCGCCATTCCTTTTAGTCAGGACTACACGACTGCAATTGCATTGACATCCGCAAAGAACGACGCCCTAGGTTTGTATGCGCCGATCGAAGTCATCGCCTTAGCCAAAAGTCCGAATACTAATTTAATGAACAGATATCCTTTCGCATCTGTCGTACCAAACAATGTAAATCAGGCTACGTACACCGGACCTTTTAACACGTTGAAAGATCTTAATCAAAATGACCCCAGCTTTAACAATCCGTTGGCCAGCGAATATGCGATCAGTGTACTGGAAGCAGCGCAAAAATATACAAAATTTACCCATGATTTTTTCGGCCATAATGGCATTGACAAGCAGGGCGATATAGTGATTTTAGCCAATGTCAACAATTCTCCTGACGCGCTAACTGGTTTTGATACCGAAGAGAAAGCGTTTTATTTTAGTGTTTCGGCATTGCCGGGTTATCCTCATGTTGAGAGATCGACTATTGGCCACGAACTGACACATGCGCTTTTAAATTTCGGTAATCTTGGCAATTTAGACTATCTGGAAGGCACAGAGATTGCCTCATTAAATGAATCCTTTGCAGATATCATCGGTCTGTCGTTCGAAAATTGGGTAGATCCAAATAAGAAGTTTGTCAATCCAAATTGGATCATAGCAAATCTGTCCGGGCCATTTCCTGTTAATAAGGCTTATCGTCCTTTTGATAATCCCAAATTCAGAAATTCTCCGAATACATATAAGGGGACTTACTGGAAACTGTCGAGTGAACCGGGTTATAGACCTCATAACAATGGAATGGTGATGAGTCATTGGTTTTACTTATTGAATGTAGCCAAATCAGGGTATATTGATGACGACCCCGCCAGAGGTTCATATATCACTGCACCATTAATTCCAGGAGACAAAACAGCTACTTACACCTTGGCCTTGAAGATAATTTTCAAGGCCATGACTGAAAAGTTGGCATATCTTGATGGTTTTCCGGAAATGCGAATAAAAACCCTTGAGGCTGCAGTGGAACTGGGCAACCCGGTAGGCTAAGAAGTTTATAACCGGATCATGACAGCCTGGTATGCCGTTGGTGTTGGACCCAAACCCTATTCCAGCAACCCCGATTGCGCTGTCATGAAACTGGCAGAAAGCAAGTTTAATGGTCAGGTATATCTCAAAGCGAGCGAAGTAACGCTTACACCAGATCCGCTGAGTGCAAAAGCTTCCCTGCTTGCGGATTGTTCAGCGCCTAACGGTACACAGACAGCAGATTATAATCCTAAGTATCCGGAATTTCCAACCGTATTTATCAACCTCAGTCCCGCTCAAAGCCAGATATACGGGCCGGATAATGATACTGAAAAGTCTAAAAGTGCGGTGAGTGTACATAAATTTAGCATCCTTGCCAGAGATTGGTACAAGAGCCGGCTGGGGTATGATATTGCTGATGGTCAGGTATCGATGCAGGTGGTAAATGTTTTGGGAAATCCTCAATACAACATCCCGACTTTCAAAGAAGCCTTAGGTTCGGCAACGTTTTATTATCCATATAAGCCTCAATCAGCACGTCGCGACCAGATCAGCCTAAATTATTTCAACGGCGTTGACCATTTCGTAAAAGCTGGCCAAACACAATCCCACACCGTCGAATGGGAAACCATCCTCACAGGCATCTCAGAGATCTTTTCAATGGAGATCAAAAAGGATTATGAACAGGAAAACCAAAACCCGAATGCCGGTAATATCTGGACGTTGAACGAAGATATGTCCGACCCGACCTGGACCATTGACTTTGCCCACCCCAAACTGTATGGAAGGCCAGCTGTTTACCAGGGCGTAAACTGGAAGCTGGGCGGCATCAATTCCGGGATCATTAACTTATGGTATTATTTGCTGGTCCATGGCACCAAAGACATTAATGGTGTAAATACACCAGATGATGGCTATCAGAACGATGAGCCTGGGAGTAAAACGTATCATGTGATCAAAGTGGACAAAGACCTGGTTTTGAAAATGGTCTGGGAAGCTTATAAATCCCTGCCTGTCAACTCCTCCCTGGAAGAATTCCGCCTGGCGACGCACTCTGCACTTAAAATCGCCCTGGGCAGTAACTTTGACCCCAAAGGAAAGGAAAACATCGCCCTGAACGACGCCTGGGCAGCCGTACTGGGGTTGCCCGATTATGCATCCACTCTAAAACACTTCCCTGCCGACGGGGAAACGGTTTACCCGTGGGCTGCCAAAGTGGGCGTGGAAGTTGAATACCCCAAATTTGAGAGTGAAAGGCTTTTTGAGGTTAGCAAAAGCGCTACATTCCAATCCAGTGAAGCGCCCGTTTACAGGTTTCTCAATAATGTTGCACCGGAGCTCGCCACCGGGATGACCTATGGCCTGGTCAACCTGGAACCAGGGCAAACCTACTACGTCCGCTCCCGCCTGAGCCTGAGTGGCAACCTGCATGACGGGTGCAGCGTAACCCCGGACCCGGACTTGTGCATGTCCCTGAACGAGAAATTAAAGTGGACCCTTACCTATGAATTCAAAACCGAGGAAATACCGGCTGTGACTGGCCTTAACCCAAAAACCGGGCAGGAAATACCGGCATGGTCAAGCCCTATGAGCTGGACAAGCCTGAAAGGGGCAGGAGGTTACAACCTCTATGTAATTGATAATGACGGGACGGTGCCCGATCAGGACATCCCGCACGAAGCTGCTTATAATGAAGATGAAGGACCGGCACCGGTAAGTACACAACTCGCCCTTTCCAGGACCAAAAAGTATAGCTGGACCGTGGCAGCACACCATAAACTGGGTTCTGAATGGGCCTGCCATGTCTCACCAACAGGGGCGACAACGCCATTTACCCAGCAGGAAAAAGATGCCAT
>NZ_JAASQJ010000002.1 GCF_011762185.1 Dyadobacter arcticus | reverse complement strand
ACCAAAAGAAAAAGGACTTAGCTTTTGAAGCTAAGTCCTTGATTTCCAAGTGGGCCCACCTGGAATCGAACCAGGCACCTACTGATTATGAGTCAGTTGCTCTAACCGAATGAGCTATAGGCCCGACTCCAAACGTAGTTTGGAGTGCAAAATTAGTCAATCAGACGAAATCTCCAAACCATTGCAATAAGAATAACTTCTTTTGTCCGTTGCTAGTTTTATTACTTTTACCAAAAAAATGCGCTTTGAATAAAAGGAAAATAATCAACGATCCCGTCTACGGATTTATCTCGATATCTTCTGACTTACTTTATGATCTTGTTGATCACCCTTATTTCCAGCGTTTAAGGAGGATCAAGCAGCTTGGTTTGGCGGATGTTGTTTATCCAGGCGCACTGCATACCCGTTTCCATCACGCTTTGGGTGCCATGCATTTGATGGGATTGGCACTGAAAGTTTTACAGGAAAAAGGGCACCTCATCTGCGAAACCGAATTTGAAGCAGCCCAGGCAGCAATTCTTTTACACGACTTGGGCCACGGCCCGTTTTCACATGTGCTTGAAAGCGTGGTCATGCCAGGTGTCGAACATGAGGCGATCACCCTCGTGATGATGAAGGATCTCAACCGACAATTGAATGGACGGCTGGATATGGCCATCCAAATGTTCGAAGGCACTTATCCACGAAGATTCTTTCACCAGATGATTTCCAGCCAGCTTGATATGGACCGGATGGATTATCTAAACCGGGACAGTTTTTATACAGGGGTTATCGAAGGTTCAATTGGCGCGGATCGGCTTATCAAAATGCTGGATATAAGTAATGATCAATTGGTTGTGGAAGAAAAGGGACTGCTGAGTATTGAAAATTTCCTGCACGCGCGCAGGCTGATGTATTGGCAGGTGTACCTGCATAAGACCTTGCTTTGTGCCCAGGCTATGCTGACCCAAATCCTTCATCGTGCCAGAGAACTAACATTGAGTGGGCACGAACTATTTGCTACGCCCGCTTTTACCCTTTTTCTTCACACGAAATTCACGTTAACCGACTTTGATAATCAGCCGGACTTACTCCAATCTTTCAACGCTTTGGACGATAACGACGTATGGGCTTCTGTGAAGGGTTGGGCGTCGCACAGTGATCCGGTTCTTGCCAGTTTATGCACCATGCTGCTCGATAGGAACTTGTTTAAAATAGTGTTTTATAATAATCCTCCGGGCGAGGATATACTCAATCCATTCCGTGAACGCTTGATTGCTTCCGGGCTTACAGAGGAGCATTTGACATATTTCCTTGTGACAGGGGAGACAATTAACTGGGCTTATGCGAAAGAACAGGATCCTATCCGGGTCAAAATGAAGAATGGAAACCTGGTAGATATTGCTGATGCTTCCGACATTCCGACCATCGAGGCACTGACTAAGATTGTGCGCAAGTACTATGTATGTTGGGCTAAAAATGTATCTTTGCGTGGTTAGTCAGCACCTTATCAAGAAAGGAAGTTTAAAGAAATTACACAACATTCCCGAAATACATTAGCCAAAAAATATGAAATTTACTGTCAGCGAGATTGCTCAAATGCTTGATGGAACCATTGTTGGAGATGACAAAATAACAATTAATTCGGCTGCTAAAATTGAAGAAGGGCGACCGGGTTGTATATCTTTTTTGGCCAATAGTAAATACGAGCCCTTTATCTACTCAACACAATCTTCTGCGGTAATTGTTAGCAGGGATTTTGCTCCAAAAAAGGAAATATCTGCTACCCTCATCTACGTTGACAACGCCTACACTGCTTTCACTATCTTATTGGAGGAATACCAAAAACGCATGTCTAATAATAAATCTGGCATTGAGCAGCCCAGTTTTATAGGTGAAAATAGTCAGATCGGAGAGGATTGCTACCGCGGTGCCTTTTCTTATATAGGTAAAAACTGCCTGATCGGAGACGATGTAAAAGTATATCCGCACGTTTACATCGGCGACAATGTGACAATTGGCGATTATTCCATTATTCATCCCGGCGCCAGAATTTATGACAACACGGTCATAGGTAAGAATTGCTCCATTTTTGCAAATACTGTCATAGGAAGTGACGGATTTGGGTTTGCCCCTCAGTCTGACGGCACTTACAAAACCATCCCGCAGCTTGGTAATGTGATTATTGAAGACGATGTAAGCATTGGATCCAATTCCTCCATCGACTGCGCTACAATGGGCTCAACCATTATCCGGCAAGGTGTTAAAATTGACAATCTTGTACAAATAGCACATAATGTAGAGATTGGAAAAAATACCGTTATTGCGGCACAGTCGGGTATCTCAGGGTCAACTACCATTGGCGAGCAATGCATTATTGCGGGCCAGGTTGGAATTACAGGGCATATCACCGTTGCAAACAATACGAAGATCGGGGCACAAAGCGGATTGGGGAAATCCATTAAAAAAGAAGGCCTTTCCCTATCAGGCTCGCCGGCAAGAGACCTTAACGAACATTTGCGATCCATGGCCCTCACAAGAAGGCTTCCAGAAATGGAAGACAGGCTGAAAGATCTCGAAAGTAAGCAGGAAACCTCTGACTTTCAGTAATAAGACCGACAGCACCCAACGCGCCTTTACCTAGAAAAGGATTTTATAATGAACGAAAAACAACAAACCATTTCCAAGTCAGTATCCGTAACGGGAGTTGGTTTACATACAGGAGTAATTGCAACAATGACTTTTGTTCCTGCTGCGGCCAATCACGGATACAAATTTCAACGAATCGATTTACCAGGCCAACCTATCGTAGATGCTGATGTTGATAATGTAGTAGATCTTTCCCGCGGTACAACTATTGAACAGAACGGCGCCAGAGTGCACACAGTTGAACACACGCTGGCTGCCCTTGTAGGATTGCAGATTGACAATGTGCTGATCCAACTTGATGGTCCTGAACCCCCAATCATGGATGGCAGCTCTATCAATTTCGTGGATGCCCTTCTGGATGCAGGAATAGAAGAACAAAATGCCTATCGTAACTATTTCGAAGTTCCGGAATACGTACATTATATCAATAAAGAAAAGGATACCGAACTGGTAGCCCTTCCACTTTCCGATTACAGGATGACGGTAATGGTGGATTATAATTCCACCGTGATTAGCAGCCAGCATGCTTCCCTTAATGATATAACCTTATTTAAAGACGATATCGCGCGCTGCCGGACATTCGTTTTCCTCCACGAGCTGGAAGCATTATACGGACAAAACCTCATCAAAGGTGGAGACCTTACCAATGCCATTGTGATTGTGGACAGAGAAGTTCAGGATGGAGAACTGGATCATCTTTCCCAGCTTTTGAATAAACCGAAAGTAAGTGTCAACAAATCTAAAGGGATATTGAATAATGTAGATCTGCATTATCCCAATGAGATGGCAAGGCACAAATTGCTGGACCTTGTTGGTGACCTCGCCCTGATCGGACGTCCCATCAAAGCACAAATCCTTGCAGCAAGGCCCGGACACGCCGCAAATGTGGCTTTGGCTAAGAAAATCAAAAAGCTGATCAAGTCAGGAAAAGGCGATATCCCACAATACGATCCCAATAAAGCACCAGTTTTTGATATTAATCAGATTGGTCAATTGCTTGCGCACCGTTATCCTTTCCAGATGATTGATAAGATCATTGCATTGGACGAAAACAGTGTGGTAGGAGTGAAAAACGTAACCATTAACGAGCAGTTTTTCCTTGGGCATTTTCCTGGTAACCCTGTTATGCCGGGCGTTTTGCAACTGGAAGCGATGGCACAAACAGGCGGTATCCTGGTATTGACCAGCGTTCCTGATCCCGATAATTACTGGCCATATCTGATTGGTATCGATGCCTGCCGTTTCAGGAGGAATGTTTTCCCAGGGGACACGGTGATTTTTAAATGTGAATTTACATCTCCAATGAAAAGAGGAATTGTAAAAATGAGCGGCCGGGGGTATGTTGCCGGTCAACTCGTGTGTGAAGCGGATATGATAGCAAGCCTCGTAAAGAAAAAATGACTCAATCGTTAGCTTACGTTCATTCAAGCGCTAAGATCGCTCCGAATGTAGAAATTGAACCATTCGCAATGATACATTCCGATGTTGAAATTGGCGAGGGTACCTGGATAGGATCGCATGCAGTGATTAATTCCGGCGCAAGGATCGGAAAAAACTGTCGGATTTTTCCAGGCGCAGTCATTTCGTCCACCCCACAGGATTTAAAATACAATAATGAGTATACGCTAACCATCATTGGCGATAATACCACGATCAGGGAGTATGCGACGATCAGCAGAGGCACGGAAGAGCATTGGAAAACTGTCATCGGTTCGGATTGTCTGATAATGGCCTATGCCCACGTAGCGCACGATTGTCGCGTAGGAAACAGCTGCATCATCGGGAATAACGTGCAAATGGCCGGTCATGTCCATGTGGGCGATTGGGCTATTATCAGTGCATTGAGTGCGGTACACCAATTTGTCAAGATCGGGCCTCACGCGTTTGTTTCCGGGGCAACATTGATCCGGAAAGACGTTCCTCCTTTTACCAAAGCTGCCCGCGAACCGATTTCCTATGTCGGGATCAATTCGGTAGGTTTAAGGCGCAGGGGTTACAGCAATGAGAAAATTGTAGAAATTCAGAATATTTACCGTTATATCTATATGCGCGGGCTTAATAACGCTGAGGCATTACAGAAAATAGAATTGGAATTGCCACCTTCCAATGAAAGAGATGAGGTAATCAACTTTATCCGCAATTCGGAAAGAGGAATCATGAAAAGCCCATTCCAAACCAGCGGAACCACGGAATCAGAGGCGCAGACTTAATCCAAAACTTTAAGCAAATCACCTTCTTTCACTACCCCGAAATCCCTTGCAACAACGTTTTGGCCGAAGAGTATTTTGTTATTTACCTTCCGGAAGGTTGCTAGGGTTTTTAGTGGTTCCACACCCTTTTCAGCAGTTTCAGGATTAATTGTTGTCAAAACGCAGCGGGCGCAGGGTTTTAGGATTTCAAAGTGCAAGTCCCCGATAGTGATTTTTTTCCATTGATCTTCTTCAAAAGGCATTGTGCCCGTGATCACAAAATTCGGGCGAAAACGGGTCATGGTAATGGGTTCTGCCAGGCGGGAATTCAGGTTGTCCAATGATGCCTGGGAAATAATCAGATAAGGATATCCGTCTGCGAAACTCACGAATTCATCATTCTTGGCGTATTTTGTATCCACCAAACGGATGGATGTTTGCGGCATCATCACCAGGCGCAAGTCCTGGCCGAGTTCCCTGCTTAACCATCGATCCACCTCATCGCTGACCGTAACTGCCTCAACTGCATCGTTCCAAATGGTGACCATAACTGGTTTTGTTGTGATGGGCTCAAATGGCACCAGAACTTCGTTTCCTGGTTCCAGGCGGTTTGAGATTTTCAGACTATCTTCCAGCAAAGCCACATCGATCAATGCCATTTTAGTGAAAAATCGCTGGGTCACGAACCGATCGTTTTCGTCTATAATCAACCACCGGCGGTCGTATTGCAAACCTTTTTCCTCGGTTAAAGCTTCGTTAAGCCTAATCCCGCCAAGCGACTTTATAGGATATATCCAAATTTCTGAAAGTAGCATAGAGCGCTATTTTATCACTCAATAATTAGTTTTCTAACGCGATTGTTAAAAGAATCAGTCACAAACAGATGGCCGTCATTGTCAAAAGTGCTGCCTTGCGGATGGTAGAATTTGGCTTCCGGGCCGGTTCCTTCGGCGTAACCAAAGGTTCCTGGCTGACCGGCTAGTGTGGTTACCATTCCGTCGGGATAAATCAGTCTGATGCAATGATTGTATAAATCTGTGACATATAAATTCCCCACCTTATCAATCTGAACATTGCTGGGCTGATTAAACATTGCGTCTTTTGAAGTACCATCTTTAAAGCCGTTTTGTTCCGGTTTACCCGCAAATGTGCTCACAATGCCATTGGCACTTATTTTACGGATGCAGTGATTATGTTTATCTGCAATGTAAATGTTCCCGGCTTCATCAAATGTCATGTGAGCGGGAAAATAGAATTTTGCTTCCCGCAGTTTTCCATCGGCATACCCAGGCGTACTCCCCGCGAAAGTGGTAACCTGGCCGTCTGAAGATATTTTCCGGATGACCGCGTTTTCCGTATCACAGATCCATAGGATACCACCTTTATCCAATAATACGCCGTAAGGCCTTTTAAATCTTGCGGTTTTTAAATCTCCATCCAAAAGACCTTCCCGGTCAGGGTCACCTGTTAATGTGGTCAATGTGCCATCCGTCGCTAATTTTCGTATTGCATTGTTCTGATGATCAGCTACATATATGGTTCCATCAGCAGCCAATTCAATTCCGATCGGGAATTTCATAAGTGCCTGGTCGCCTTTTCCATCTTTGAAACCGGCGTGTGGCGCGCCGACAATGGTTGATGCAGTACCGTTCTGTTCTATCTTCCTGACCATGCAATTGCCCTGGTCGGTGAGGTAAAAGGTTTGTTTTCCGTCAAAAACGATTTTATATGGGCCTTCAAATTTTACAGAATCTGCTGGGCCATCTGCGTATCCCTTTCTACCCCCTGTGAAGCTGCTGGTCGTTGCTTTGTAGATGTATCTGAATTTTTCCGATGAAGTAAAATCCTTTCCCTTTACCGATAATGTCAATGCACCTAATCCGCATTTGTCCGGAACCACGGCGGTAATCTCCGTATCCTTTACAGATTTTATAGTTGCAGGCAGACCGTTTATTTTTAAAGAGATATCATTAGAAGAAGTGCCAAAGTTCTTTCCTTGAATAGTAATTAATGTTCCTTTTCCACCCGTCAGCGGTGCAAACCCCGTTAATTCGGTTAGAGGATCAGGGTCAGGAATGTTAATAGGATCGGGTTTGTCGCTGCACGAAAGACACGCCAAAAGAATTAGAAAGGTCAGTGAAATGACAAATGGCCTCATGGATTGACAAGAAATTTGGTGGTCATCAGTTGCGACTGCGATTCTATTTTAAGCATGTAAATACCCCCACCGAGGGAAGAAACATCCAGCTCCGTTTTACCATTTACAGCCTTTTTAGTTTCTTTGATCAATTGTCTTCCCAAGATATCCGTCACGGATATTTCAACGGATTCCTGATTTACTGGGCCTTCAATCACCATTCTGCCCTGGCTAGGATTGGGATAAGCTTTGAATTGACCTTTTGTTGCTGGCGAAACAGCTGTGACTACCTCTTTCGGAAATGTTAGCTCCCAGATCTGACCTTGTCCTTCCAATACATATAATTTGTTGCCGACAATATGCGCATCCGTGGGATCCTTGAAATTCGTAACAAGGCTATGCGCATTAAGCGTGTAATCGTCGCCCGCCGCATTCTTTTTCAAGTCCAGCATCACCAAATCTTGTCCTGGATCCTGCATAGGTCCATAAGATTCGGAGCCAGCCTGAAAATTTACGACAAAACCTTTACCTGTATACTCCCCGCCAAACCCTGATTTGGTATCGAACACCAGGCCTAATGGTGAACGATGGCCGGTAAATGTGCTGATGGTTTTTCCATTATCGCTGGCATCCATCACTTTGCCTGTGGCCGAGTCCCGGTATTTATCCGCATCCGGCCCGGCGTTTTGGATGGGTTTGCGGAATGTTAGGTTTTTTGGTTTTTGAGGAAAATTTTTGTCATCATGAAAAGCACCGATCTGGTAGGCAGAGTAGGCATGATTGATAAGCTTGTCTTCTTCCGCCTTATATCCCGTAAACTGCATAGGCGTATCATTTCCGCCCATTTCCCACGGAAAACCATAATGTGCACCCTGCCTAATCCAGTTCATCTCCTCGGGATCATCACGGTCTCCCGAATTCTCAACACTAAACAAATCACCGTTTGCCGCAAATGCAAGGCTGAAAGCATTCCTCACGCCCCTGACATACACGTAAGGTGCCAGCGCAGCAGAATCGTCGGGTAGCAAAAGTTTCTCAGTAGTCGCAGGGATTTTGAAAATAGTGCTCGTCAATGCGATCTCTCGCAAATTCGGGTAAAGGCCTTCATTATCCTTCACTTCGCCATGATCCGTCCGGGAACCGCTTGCAATAAACATATCCTTGCCATCCGGAGAAAAACAAATGGCACTGAATGCATGATCGAAAAGGGTTTTCGAAGAGGCGTGCTCAGCCGTTTTGAAAACTTCCGTCCAAATCATTTTGCCCGAAGTTATTTTGGCTTTCACAGCCTTGCCATAACCCGACACACCTTGCTGGATCACCACATTGCCGACCAGATAAATCGTGCCTTCATGCAATGCCAATCCTTGTAAATAGTTGATTTGGTGGTCGTCTGCGGAGGCTAATCTTTGAAGCGTATAACTGCCGGATGCTTCCGGAATCAAATGGAACAATTCGCCATTCCAGGCTATGGTATAAAAAGATTTGTCCGAGGCATCGTAAATGATCCTGGTCTGCGTATCGGTAAAGTCAATTTTAAAAAAAGGGCGTATGGTAATGTCGTTCCTCAGGCTTTTTGGAGTCTGTCCCGCAGCCAACTCTGCATTGGTCAGGCAAAGAAAGAACAAACAAAAGGAAAGTTGTCTCATATATCGGCGGTCAGATACTTATGTTAAAACTCCATTCTTGCCATCGGACTGACAGTCTGATCGCAAAAATCATTTTGAAGAAATTTGTAATGTGCTGCAATGGCGATCATGGCCGCATTATCTGTACAATATTCAAAAGCAGGAATGTACACGTGCCAATCCAGTTTTTCACCCAACTCTTTGATAGATCTCCGCAATCCAGAGTTTGCGGAAACGCCGCCTGCAATTGCAATTTCTCTGATACCTATTTCTCTGGCCGCTTTTTTCAGTTTTTTGAGCAGGATATCAATGAGGGTATATTGAATGCTCGCACATATATCGTCCAGATTTTGAGCAACAAATTCAGGCTCCAGTTGCACTTGCTTTTGAAGAAAATATAAAAAGGAAGTCTTAATCCCGCTGAAAGAAAAATCCAGTCCGGGCATTTCGGGTAAGGGAAACGGGTAGGCAAGCGGGTTACCATTTGCCGCGTGTCTATCAATAAGTGGCCCGCCGGGGTAAGGTAAGTCCAAAAGCTTGGCTGTTTTGTCAAATGCTTCACCCACAGCATCATCCTTGGTTTCGCCGATTATTTCCATTTCTAATGGCCCGCTAACCTTCACGATTTGGGTATGTCCGCCACTGACGGTTAGGCAAAGGAAAGGGAACGCTGGTTTGGGGTCATCGATGAAGTGCGCGAGGACGTGGGCCTGCATATGATTGATCTCAATCAACGGAATATTCAACCCAAGCGCCATTGATTTTGCAAACGATGTACCCACCAGTAACGCACCCAATAAACCCGGCCCTCTAGTGAAAGCAATGGCATCCAGGTCTTTTTTCGCTACTTTTGCATCATTCAATGCTTTATCCACAACTGGTAAAATATGTTGCTGGTGAGCGCGCGATGCAAGTTCAGGAACGACGCCTCCGTACTGGGCGTGGATGAGCTGAGTAGCAACAACATTAGAGCCGATTTTGCCGTTTGTAATTACGGCTGCGGAGGTTTCGTCACAAGAAGATTCAATGGCGAGAATGTTCATACTACTGAATGATTTCGCAAAATTAAGCATTAACAATAAGATAAGCAGTATCCCCCTGCGAAGCTATATATGTTAAAATTCCTGAAGGCGTTTGGCAATGGTCTGGTTGTAGTCATCATCTTTGCGCTCCTGGCGCTTGGAATTGCCACCATCGCGCTTCAGCTTCCATCCGTTCAAACCTGGGCAGTTCAAAAGGCCACTTCCTCCGTTTCAGAAAAACTTGGTTATCCAATCACCATTCAAAAAGTCAATATTAAATGGTTTGATGTCGTATCCCTCGAAGGTATTTCTGTAAAAGATATCAGCCAGAAGGATATGATCGATGTGGGCAGGATTGATGTGAATCTTAATGTTAAAAACATCATCGAAAACTCTGCAAAGGAAATTTATCTGGATGAGGTCAATGTTTTTCAGCCTAATGTTAAGCTATCCATCATTCCAAAATCGGGCGATCTGAATATTGATGGATTTATAGCGCGCATCAATGAATTAACTGCTCCAAAAGTGCGCCGCCCTGCAAATGCTCCCGAAAATAATACCCCTTTTGTTATTGGTAAATCAAAGGTCATCGACGGAACATTCAGTTATGATGATCCGCGCAAATCGAGGGATAGGGGTGCAAGGGTTTTCGATTACTATCATTTCAAACTGGATCACCTTAATGGGGACTTGAAAAACTTTCTGGTTCAGGGAGATACCATTTCTTTTTTGGCTAAAAACCTAAAAACCGTCGACAGGCAAACCGGCCTGGAAATGCATGAGCTCGAAACGCGGTTTTTATTCTGTCAGAAAAAGATGGAATTAAAGGAGCTGGATGCCCGGATAGGTCATTCCCGCCTGAAAGAAGAGGTTATTTTATACTATAACCGATCCGGAGAACTGGGGGATTTTAATCACAAGATCCAAATGAAAGGCCATTTAGTTGGAAGTCATATCGATTCCAGAGACCTGGGTTTGTTTTCCAGCTACGTCGACAACCTTCACGAAACCTGGAAGATATCAGGGGACTTCAATGGAAAGGTTGACGATTTTATGATAACCAATACGGATCTTTATTTTGGTAAAGGAAGCAGGCTGGTCGGTGATTTGGGATTTAAAGGGCTCCCTGACATTGAGGGTGTGCAAATGGACATCCGGCTTTCGCTTTCCAAAATCCAACCAGCCGACATTGTGCAGTACTATCCCGAGTGGGATATGCATCCTACATTGGCAAAATTCGGTCAGACCCTGATTGATGGCACATATAAAGGAACATTAGAAGATTTTGCGGTCAATGCCTCTGCTTCGTCACAAATGGGGGAACTGGCGGGTGACTTGGTTTTCCATATTGCGGATCCAAAAACCACTACATATTCTGGTGAAGTAAAAACATCAGGATTTGAACTCGGTAAGATCCTGGATGAGGAAGAAACTTGGCAAAAACTTGATTTTGACGGAAAGATCTATGGAAAAGGGCTGGAACTGCAATTTGCATCTACGGATCTGAATGCGACGGTAGGAAGGGTAGGGTTTCGAAATTATGATTATCGCAACATAAAATTAAAAGGCAATTTGCAGAATCAGTATTTCAATGGGTATGTCAGCGCGAGGGATAGCAATTTTGTAGTCAGTGTGGAAGGGGAATTTGACCTTTCAAAACCTCAGAATGCATTTAATTTACAGGGACTTATCGAGAAAGCTAACCTGAAAGAGCTGGGCTTTACGAGAGACCAGATCACATTGCGGACCCAATTGAATGTGAATGTGTCCGGAAATACATTGGACGAGCTCACTGGCGATGCAAAGTTGCTCAACACTTATTTGTTGATGACCAATAAGGAGCGCAACCTGGTGATTGATACGTTGGTTTTTTCTTCCCGCCAGGAACCGGATAGGCGTATTCTGCAATTGAAAAGTGAATTCTTGACCGCAAGGGCGGTGGGGAATTTTCTTCCGACACAAGCCTGGAAGGATGTTAGCCAGGTAATTGAAGAATATAAGCTCTACTTCCTTGAGAATGAAGCAAACCGTGCTGCATACTACGCCAAAAAGACCATTCAGCCTGAGAAAAAACAATACCAGATTGATTATCAGTTGGAAACAAGGAATCTTTCGCGGTTTCTGGCATTTCTCAGCCCTGATATTTATGTTTCAAAGGGCGCAAAAGCGGAAGGCATCTTTAAAATAGATAATACCGCCGTTCTCACACTGAACGTGATTTCGGATACGCTTCGTTATGGTACGAACCAATTTTTCAAGTCCGAGATCGATATCACCACTTCCAAATTTGTCAACAGCGCTGAGGTACTTGCCTCCGCATTGGTTACTTCCGAACAGCAAAAAATGAGTGTGCTGGTACCAACTGAAAAATTGGAAATGGAAGGAATCTGGGACATTGACCACATTGATTTTAATGGGGCTATTCATCAGGAAAAGAGTACCAACCGGGCAAATCTGGCTGGTGAAATTCGCTTTTTGCCAGCTGGGCTCGATATTGGTTTCAAAAACTCAAAAATGTACTTGCTGGATGAGGAATGGACGGTACCTTCTGAAAGTCTGATTTCTATTGAAGGCAAGAACGTTACCATGTCCAATCTGGGGCTGGTAAGTGGCAAGCAAAGAATATTCCTCAGTGGAACAGCTTCCGAGAATCCTGAAAAAAGCCTGCTGCTGGATATCAGAAACTTCAAATTGGGTAGCTTAAACCCGGTTTTTACTACGCAGCTGAGCGGTATCATGGATGGTACGGCGCGTGTAAAAGATGTTTACAACAGTGTGGTACTGGATGCGAGTTTTAATGTCGAAAGTTTAGGATATGCGACATATGAATTTGGAAACCTATCCGGAAGTGCAGACTGGGATCAGGTAAGGAGCGAACTGGAAATTGACGCGCAGCTAAGCAAAAATGCGAGACGGGTATTCAATTTGGTTGGTTCCTATCGTCCAAAACAGACTGCCAATACTTTAAATCTCAAAGCCATTTTCAACCAGATCGATTTCAAGGCACTTGAACCATTTGCGGAAGGGTTAATCTCCGAAGTCGGCGGAAAAGCGCAGGGTACTGTATTGATTAAAGGGCTGGTAAACGCTCCGATACTGGAAGGTTCGATCATGGTGGACAAGGGGCGAATGAGATTTGACTATCTGCAATCGGTTTTTACATTCAGCGACAAAATCAATTTTACAGAAAGTGAGATTACTGTAAATAACATTCTATTGACCGATGCGGACGGAAATACAGCTGCATTGCGTGGAGGGGTATTTCATGATGGTTTTAAATATTTTTCTCTCGGGTTTAATGCAGATCTGCGCAACTTTAAAATACTAAATACCACCACCCGTGACAATACCATGTTTTACGGTACCGCTTATGTGTCCGGCCCAGTTGCTGTTTTCGGTCCGATCGACAATCTGAACATTGAGGCGAATGTTACCAGTAATAAGGGTACCAAGATATATATTCCTCTGGACGGCGCGACGGAAGTGGCGACCCAGGATTACATTCAGTTTGTAAGCAAAATGCCGGTCGTCGACAGTACATTGATTAATCCGGCCGACTCAGCGAGCAGAAGCCAGGTGGCGGGAGGTATCAAAATGGATTTTAATTTCAACCTCACTCCCGATGCGACTTGTGAGATTATTTTTGACAGACAAACCGGAGATATTATCAGAGGTAACGGTACCGGCCGCCTGAACCTGAATATTGATACGCAGGGTGATTTTACAATGGCGGGAACCTACGAAATTGAGCGAGGGGAATACAACTTTACATTGCAGAATGTCATTAACAAAAAATTCAACATCAAACCCGGCAGCCGCATTGTTTGGTCGGGTGACCCATATGATGCGCAGCTTGATGTGAAGGCGGGGTATACGCAAATGGTTTCACTGGCGGGCGTTTTGCCCAATACTTCCACTTCCGGTTCAGGCAATGACGCGTTATCCAGGCGATATCCCGTGGAGGTAACAATCGGTTTGTCCGAAGGCCTGATGGCGCCTGTGATTCGTTATGACCTCAAAATTATTGATAATCCTTCATTAAGTGCTTACCGAGGCCAATTGGAGGCTTTTCAGAATAAGCTAAAATCGGATGAACAGGAATTAAGCAGGCAGGTGAGCAGTTTGCTGGTCGTGAATCAATTGCTGCCCGAAAGTAGTTTGGCGACGGTTGGAAGTCAGAATTTCCTGGGCAGCAGCATTAGCGAGCTCGTTTCCAACCAGATAAGCCGTTGGGCCTCGGGTATTAATGAGAGTCTTGAAGTGGGCGTTTCCGGTCTTTCTTTGGATCAGAATGCATTGAATAACCTGCAATTGCGATTTTCCTACCGTTTCCTTAATGATCGTTTTCGTGTAACGCGAGATGGTCGTTTTTCGTCAGGGACCCAGAACCAGACGGGCGCCACAGCTTACAATGCTGCTAGCTTACTTGGCGAATGGACTTTGGAATATTGGTTAAACAGCCGCGGTTCTGTGAAAGTGAAGGCTTATAATCGCAATATCCAGAACTCGTTGTATCCGACTACATTCACAACGGGCGGGGTAAGTATGCAGTTTACGCACAGCTTCAACCGGTTTATGCCCATGCCAAAACCTGTCGTCAAAATTCCCTATATCATTCCAAATGATTCAACCCGCCAGGATACGACAGGCAAGAAGATGATCTCAGAGAAAGATCCTACGCGTTAGAGCCAGTCGATAGGGCATATTTAATAGTGTGGATCCTATCGTTGAACTGCATGTTGGGAAAATCTAAACCTGGCACACAAGTAGCTCCCAGATAATCCATTACCTCCTTCGGGTGCGGCACTCTCTTACCATTGACGATACTGATATGCTTGGAAGTTGTCCAGAGCATTGTTTTTAATTCTGTCCTGAGATCGTTCGTCATGAAATACTCCGTAACCATGGTATCGTCATTATAAAAAATCACCCTCGAGGTAATCCTCACCCATTCGCTGATCAGCGCGGGCCTGACGTAAGCGATTTGGTGCTGGTAAACGACCCAGCTGGTTTTCAATTCCCGAAACATGGCCTCGAAACTAAAACCGTACAATTTGGAGACCTGGTCCTCGCGGGCATTGAAGAAATATTCGAAATATTTGCTGTTATTCAAATGCATCAGCGGATCACAATCCTGGAAGCGGATGATCACCCTCGACTCTGCCTCGACAGGCATATCGGATAAGTTGGCAGTAAAAAGCATGGTCTTAGGTTTGATTGGAGCGTTATTCTCCCCGGTACCTTACGGCAAGTCCGCTGAGCATATACCCTTCTTTTTTGACACTGGTGTAATACTTGTACTTAACATTAATCAGCGCATCGGCCCCGATCTTCTGTGCTTTGATCACAAGCCTGGCGGTTAACAACTCCTTGGTTTTGGCATCATTTCCCCTGTACATCATGCGTTTATCCTGCGTTTGTCTTTCAGTAAGCGAATCTTCACTGCTAATCTCAATTACACCGATTTCGGAATAAGGCCGTTCGAGCAGCTGATTTTCGTAAAGTACTTCAATGGGATATTTGGTATTGGTAGAAATTGGGATACCTCCTGAACAGTTCCAAAGCAATGCAGAAAGTAAAAGGGTAAATACGCGGGCGAAAAAGCGAACTGGTGTCATTGATTCAATTATGATATTTTAAAACGGGGCTTCCAGCAAAATCTAAGGCTTGCAAGCGGAATAAAGATAGCTTGTTTGAACCATTACATACCAAAATGCCCGTCTGTTGCAGGCAGTTTTGTTGACCATTTATCATGAAGTAATTGGTAAATGGGATATTGTGCGCTATTTTCAAGAATTAGAATCTAAAATAATCCACTTGATTATGGTCATGAAATTTAACAAGTCGAAGCTATTCAACCTGCTGTTGGCTGGGCTGATCGTCGGTCCTGCGATGGCGCAGTTGCCAAAGGGGGTTACAAAAGTCGCTTCCGTGGAAGGTATAACGGAGTATAACCTGGAAAATGGCCTGAAAGTGCTTATGTTTCCCGATCCGTCCAAGCCTACCATCACCGTGAATATGACTTACCTGGTAGGTTCACGCCATGAAGGATATGGAGAAACAGGCATGGCGCATTTGCTTGAACACCTTGTATTTAAAGGCTCTCCAAAGCATAAAGACATTCCCCAGGAGCTGACTTCGCATGGCGCGCGCCCGAACGGTTCAACCGGGAACGACCGCACCAATTATTTCGAGACGTTTACGGCGACTGAAGAAAACCTCAAATGGGCTTTAGACCTGGAATCGGACCGGATGGTGAATTCATTCATTGCCAAAAAAGACCTTGACAGTGAATTCAGTGTGGTGCGGAATGAATTTGAATCGGGAGAGAACAGCCCGTTCCGGGTGTTGATGCAACGTGTGATTTCGGGCGCCTATCTATGGCATAACTACGGAAAATCGACCATTGGAAACCGCTCTGACATTGAAAAGGTACCCATCGAGAATTTACAAGCTTTTTATAAGAGATTTTACCAGCCTGACAATGCAGTGCTAACTGTTGCAGGGAAAATTGATGAGGCCAAGACACTGGCGATGGTCAATGAATATTTTAGTAAAATCCCGAAACCAACCCGGATACTCCCCAAATCGTACACCTCTGAGCCAACTCAGGATGGGGAACGCTTTGTTGAACTGAAAAGAACAGGCGACGTACAAATGCTGATTGCATTGTACCATATTATGCCGGGCTCGCACGCCGATTATCCAGCTATGGAAGTACTGACAGAGTTATTATCCACTGAGCCAAACGGACGACTTTATAAAAATCTGGTAAATACTAAAAAGGCGTCATCCATCTTCGGATTTCCTTTTCAATTATATGATCCTGGATTTGTTTTGTTTGGTGCTGAGGTATTAAAAGAGAAATCGCTGGACGAAGCCAAGCAGGCATTTGCAGCTACACTCGATTCGGCTGCTGTACTAAAACCGTCTGCTGAGGATGTAGAAAGGGCAAAAACAACGATCCTGAAAAACTGGGACCTGGAATTTCGCAATGCGGAAAGGGTAGGGTTAAGCGTCAGCGAATCCATTGCAACGGGTGACTGGCGTCTTGCTTTTCTTTTCAGGGACAACGTTCGCAAGGTAACTCCGGAGGATGTTTTTCGGGTAGCACAATATTATTTTAAGCCTTCAAACAGGACATTAGGAACGTTTGTGCCAGAAGCTAACCCCTCACGCGCCGAAATTCCGGAGGCGCCCAATGTGCAGGATCTGGTGAAAGATTACAAAGGAGAAGCGGTTGTAGCAGAAGGTGAGGCTTTTGACCCTTCCCCAATGAATGTGGAAGGCCGGACTACCCGCATTGAAAAGCCAAATACGATTGAAACAGCATTGCTGCCCAAAACAACGAGAGGTAATGTAGTTGCGGCCAAGATAACATTGCGTTATGGGGATGAAAAAAGCCTGATGAACAAAGCGACAATCTCTGATCTGACTGGCTCTATGCTGGACAAAGGCACAAAAACAAAGACGCGCCAGCAGGTAAAAGATGAATTTGACAAATTAAAGGCAAGAGTAAGTTTCTTCGGTGCAAATAATCAGGCAGGTGCCAACATTGAAACGACAAAGGAAAATCTGCCAGCAGTTATCAAGCTGGTTGCAGAAGTGCTGAAAACACCTGCATTTGATGAAAGTGAATTTGAAAAACTAAAACAGGAAGAACTGGCTGGCATCGAGTCGCAGCGAAGTGAGCCTCAGGCGATTGCTTTCAACGAATATCGTCGGATTACAACGCCGTATCCAAAAAGCGATATCCGCTATGTAGGCACATTTGATGAAGATGTTGAAAGTGTAAAAGCCGCGACCATTGATCAGATCAGGCAGTTTCATAAAGATTTTTATGGTGCTAATGCTGCTTCGGCAACGGTTGTCGGAGACTTTGATAAGGCGTCAATCGAAAAGCTTTTGAATGACGAATTTGGTAGCTGGAAAAGTGAGAAGCCGTTTACCAGGATAGCCTCTCCTTACATTGCTGTTAAGCCGGAAACAAAGGCGTTGGAAACACCAGATAAAGCCAATGCGATGTTTGTAGCTGGTTTGGGTATGCCTTTGCAGGACACTGACGCTGATTATCCTGCATTGATCATGGGCAACTACATGCTGGGCGGGGGCTTCTTAAATTCACGTTTGGCGACGCGCATTCGTCAAAAAGAGGGATTGAGTTATGGAGTTGGATCGCAATTCTCGGCGAGCTCGCTGGATAAAAGCGGAACATTTATGTCTTACGCGATTTACGCGCCGCAGAATGCTGAGAAGCTGGAAGCTGCATTTAAAGAGGAAATCGATAAGGCATTGAAAGAGGGTTTCACTGCCGAGGAATTGAAAGCTGCCAAATCGGGATACCTGCAATCCAGGCAGGTTGGACGTTCGCAGGATGCATCGCTGGCCAATACTTTGACCAATAACCTTTATCTCAACCGCACCATGCAGTGGGATGCTGATTTTGAAAAGAAAATTGAAGCACTTACCCCGGAACAGATCAAGGCGGCATTTAATAAGCACATTGATTACAATAAACTGGTGATCATCAAGGCTGGGGATTTTGCAAAAGCGAAGAAAGGCGCTCCTGCCGAAGGTGCTCCCGCCCAAATAGGAGGTAGTCAGAAAAAATAAAGTTTAGGTAAACTCAAAATGGAAAACCGGTTGCAAATTGCAGACCGGTTTTCTGCTTTAACAACAGGACATCTATATATTTGCCGGTATCCCAACGCAAACCTTAACCACTCCATACTTCGTCTGATGAAACTGCTATACCTGCGATTAATATTTGCAATACTTCTTGTCAGTCCAATAGCCTACGCCCAAACCAAGAATAAACCCGCGGCCGCCCCTTCCAAACTCGCGAGGCCCAAATTGGTGGTAGGAATCGTCGTTGATCAGATGCGGTACGACTACCTATACCGTTATTACGACAAATACAAAGAAGGTGGATTGAAGCGGTTGATGAATGATGGGTTTAATTGCCGCAATAATCATTATCATTATGCATTAACTGTCACAGCAGCAGGCCATTCCGCGATTTATACTGGTTCGCTCCCAGCCATTAACGGGATAATCGGCAATGAATGGTACGACAATGCAACTGCCAAAACCGTGTATTGCACGGATGATAACAGCGTGGCAACTGTTGGAAGTGATAATGTGACCGTTGGGAAAATGTCCCCAAAAAATTTGCTGGTGAGTACCGTGACCGATCAACTCAGGATTGCGACTAATTTTCGCTCCAAAACAGTTGGCGTGGCGATTAAAGACCGGGCATCGATTTTACCAGCCGGACATGCTGCTTCCGGGGCTTATTGGTTCGATTCCAAAACAGGAAATTTTGTGACCAGTACATTTTATATGGAGTCATTGCCAACCTGGGTTTCTGATTATAACAATAAGAAGATGCCTGCCGAGTATATGCGTCGCGGATGGAATGCGGCTTTGCCTTTGGAACAATACACACAAAGTACAAAGGACGATGTAGTTTGGGAAGGAACATTATCAGGAGCTGCAAAGCCTGTTTTCCCGCATGAACTGATTGGGACAGCATCCGACGCATTCGGCGTAATGACCACGTCTCCGTGGGGAAACACTATGACCAAGGAGATGGCGATCGCTGCAATTAAAGGCGAAAATATGGGTAAGGGTGCGGATACAGATTTTTTGGCGGTTAGCTTCTCGTCGCCTGACCGCATTGGACATATGTTTGGGCCGAATTCCATTGAACAGGAAGACAATTATCTAAAACTGGATGCAGATTTTGCTGATTTGCTCACCTTTTTGGATGGCTGGGCGGGAAAAGGAAATTATACCGTTTTTCTTACAGCAGATCACGGAGCTATGGATGTTCCGGCTTTTTGGCAGGACCACAAATTACCCGCTGGCCTAATGAGCGCGACGGAACTGACCCGGACCGCTGTGAAAGCGCTTAATGAAGCATATGGTGAGGCAGAATATATTTCAGCGGTTGAGAACTATCAGATCTATTTTAACAAAGCATCACTAAAAGAAAAGAAGGTAAGTGTCGCGGATGCATATCAGGTGGTTCGTGAAGCATTGCTTCCCATGGACGGGGTTGCTGATGTGTTCAACTTGAAGAATATGAGTAAAGCTGCATTGACTACTTATCAATTGGAATTATACAAAAACAATGTCCACGCTCAAAGAAGTGGTGATTTACAGATCGTTGTACAACCCGGTTGGTTCGCAGCAACATATAAAACGGGTACTGACCATGGAACTCCTTACAATTACGATACACATGTTCCTTTCCTGCTTTACGGCTGGGGGGTCAATAAGGGTGAAACTCTACGCCGCACCAGCATTGCGGATATTGCACCAACCATTTCTGCGCTCTTGCATATTCTTCCGCCAAGCGGCAATGTTGGAAACCCTGTTGAGGAGGCATTAAAAAAATAAAAAACCCTTACACGTGAAAAAAATAATATTCTTCCTATCCCTGATTGTTTCCTATACAATCAATGCGCAGACCACCAAAAAGGCTGTTTCCAATCCTTCCACATTATCCCATCCGAAACTGGTAGTCGGCATTGTCGTCGACCAGATGCGGTATGATTATCTGTACCGCTATTATGATCTTTATACGGAAGGCGGTTTTAAACGCATGATGAATGAAGGGTTCAATTGCAGGAATAACCATTATCCCTATGCTTTAACGGTCACTGGTCCCGGACACGCTTCGGTTTATACCGGCTCGGTCCCCGCGATTAATGGAATTGTCGGAAACGAATGGTTTGACCGGGCTTCAAAAAAAGAAATTTATTGCGCAGAAGACAGTACTGTTAAAACCGTAGGCAGCGATAATGCCATGGTTGGAAAAATGTCACCCAGAAATATGCTGACCAGCACAGTGGCAGACCAATTGCGGATTGCAACAAATTTCAGATCAAAAACAATTGGAATTGCGATCAAGGACAGAGGATCCATTTTGACCGTTGGCCACTCAGCAAATGCAGCTTATTGGTTTGATTCCAAAACCGGGAATTGGGTTACCAGTACCTATTATATGAATGACCTGCCCCAATGGGCGAAGGATTATAATGCCAAGAAGATGCCTTCGGCTTATCTCGCAAAAGGCTGGCAACTGCTATTACCTGCAGACAAATATTCGCAAAGTTCTCCGGACGACGTGGCCTGGGAAGGGATACTTTCGGGTGCAAAGAAACCGGTGTTTCCTTATGAACTCGCAGGTACCGCGGGTGATCCGTTTGGTGTTGTGACTGACACTCCCTGGGGTAACACGATAACAAAGGAAATGGCAATTGAAGCGATCAAAGGGGAAAATATGGGAAAAGGCAAGGAGACCGATTTTCTGGCAATCAGTTTTTCTTCACCCGACAGGATAGGACACCGTGTTGGCCCAAATGCAATTGAGCAGCAGGATGATTTTCTTCGGCTCGATCGGGATTTTGCTGATTTGTTCAATTTCCTGGATAGCTGGGTGGGGAAAGGAGAATATACTGTTTTTTTGACGGCCGATCATGGTGTAATGGATGTACCTGGATTTGCAAAAGAGCACAAGCTGGCAGCAGGCTTAATTAGCGGGAGGCAGCTCAATGCAGCAATTGTCGGCGCATTGGATGAATCGTTTGGAAAAGATAAATACATCCTCAGCACCAGCAATAACCAGCTGTACCTTGATCATGAGATCCTGAAAAAGAAAAAGATGTCAGTAGCCTCTGTCACCGACGTGGTAAGGGAAGTTGCATTGACTGTGCCCGGAATAGCAGATGTGCTGGACCTTACCGACATGGGTAATGCTTCTTTAAATACTTATCAGCTAGGGTTATACAGAAACAACGTAAATGCCAAACGCAGTGGAGATATCCAGATCCTGTCCCAGCCAGGATGGTTTTACGGGACAGCCACAGGTACCTCTCATGGAACGCCTCATAACTACGATACGCACGTTCCATTCGTAATTTTTGGTTGGGGGATTAAACACGGGGAAACTTTGCGAAGGACTTATGTGTCGGATATTGCGCCGACCATTGCGTCACTTCTGCATATTCTGCCGGGAAGCGGCAATGTTGGGAATGCGGTGGAAGAGGCTTTGAAGAAATAGATTTGGCAAGAAGCCGACAGGATTGTCAGGACTCTTCGACGGTCAGGATGATCCCGTCGGCTTTTGTAATAACAACCTTACTTCCCGCTGAAATAGAATTTTCCTTCAAGGATATGGCCTTCCATTCGGCACCTCGATAGTAAATCTTTCCCTCGCCCTGATTCGGAATATCTTTAATCACCAATGCAGTTTCTCCAATAAACTCGTGGTACTCAGCGCCGGAAGTCCGGCTCAATAGGCTCCTCGCATTCTTTCTCAACACCATCAGGGAAATGAGGGAAATGGCAGAGAAGGCGAGGATCTGGCTTTCTGTGGTGGGTAAAAGCCCCAATGTTGTTAAAAGGGAAGTAAGCAATGCTCCGATGGCAAAAAATATAAAGACTAACATGACGCTGGCCAGTTCCGCCAAAAGCATTATCAATCCGACGATCAGCCATATTTGAGGTAGGGACAAGTCCATGCTATTTCTTCGGTTCGGATTTGATAATAGTTAAAGCCGTCGCAATCAGGGAACCCATATCCGTCAGATTTGCAGGAATAATCAGGGTATTTCCTGCCTTGGCCAGTTTGCCAAATTGCTCCACATAATTTTCTGCCACTTTAAGCTGAACAGCTTCTGCCCCGCCGTCCATTTGGATAGCCTGAGCGACCACCCTGATACTTTCGGCAGTCGCCTCCGCTACCGATCTTAATGCAGCTGCTTCACCCTCAGCCTCATTAATTTGCCTTAAACGCAAACCTTCTGATTCTAATACCGCTTTTTGCTTTTGTCCTTCGGCTACATTGATAGCAGCCTGTTTTTCTCCATCTGATTGCAGGATTACCGCCCGGCGCTCGCGCTCGGCCTGCATTTGTTTTTCCATTGCATTGAGTACGCTTTGGGGAGGGGTAATGTTCTTAATCTCGTAGCGAAGCACTTTTACGCCCCAGCCAATTGCCGCCTCGTCGATGGATTCAACAACCGCCCGGTTGATGGTCATCCTTTCTTCAAAAGTCTTATCAAGGTCCAGTTTCCCAATTTCGCTCCGCATGGTAGTTTGCGCAAGCTGGATTACCGCAAAAGTATAGTCAGCAATACCGTAAGCAGCTTTTTTGGGATCGATTACCTGGATGAAGATAACCCCGTCCATCCTTACCTGCACGTTGTCGCGGGTGATACAGATTTGTTCGGGGATATCAATGGCAGTTTCTTTGAGCGTGTATTTGTATGCAATCCTGTCGAAGAAAGGAATGATGAAATTGATACCTGGCTGCAGCACACCGTAAAATTTGCCGAGCCTTTCCATGATATAGGCGGTTTGCTGGGGAATGACTTTTACGGTCATCAGTATGGTAAAAACAACAAGTACCAGCAGTACCAATAGTGGGGTCGTCATAGCAAGTCGGGTTATGGTATATTACGAATGTAACCATATACTCCCTAGCTTGCAATTCTTCCTTTCTTAACGAGACAGAAATTTGCCTGTCGGTTTTTACGTCGGATGGATGGTTCAGAAAATGTTAATCTTTCAATATTTCCTTTGATATTACCATTTTCTGTATTTCGCTGGTGCCTTCTCCAATGGTGCAAAGCTTGCTGTCACGATAAAATTTTTCTACCGGATAGTCTTTTACAAACCCATATCCCCCAAATATCTGAACGGCTTCATTGGCTACGCGCACAGCCGTTTCTGAAGAATGGTATTTGGCTACAGCGCTCGCTAAGGTCACTTTATGACCTTCATCTTTCAATGCTGCGGCATGGAAAGTAAGTAATGATGATGCCTGAATATCGGTATACATATCGGCCAACTTGAATGCGATTGCTTGGAAATCGCAGATCGCTTTACCAAATTGTTTCCGTTCTTTTGAATAAGCCAGTGCGGCTTCGTATGCGCCCAGAGCCGTTCCCACGCCAAGTGCGGCTATGGATATACGTCCGCCGTCAAGTACTTTCAGGGATTGGATAAATCCATCCCCCACTTCGCCCAGACGCTGGCTGTCCGGAATGCGACAGTCCTGAAATATCAATTCAACGGTCTCCGAGGCGCGCATTCCCAGCTTATCTTCCTTTCTTCCAGAAGTATATCCGGCAGTACCCTGTTTTACGATAAATGCAGTAGCGCCGTGTTTATCCCCCGGCTCACCGGTGCGGGTGATCACCACCGTAACATCGCCGCTCATTCCGTTTGTGATAAAGTTCTTGGAACCGTTGATCACCCAATCATTTCCGTCTTTTACGGCCACCGTGCGCATATTGCCTGCATCCGAACCCGTGTTTGGTTCAGTCAAGCCCCATGCGCCGACAAATTCGCCGTTCGCTAGTTTGGGAAGATACCGGTGTTTTTGGTCATTATTGCCAAACATAGATATATGATTGGTACATAACGAGTTATGTGCAGCCATGGAAAGCCCCACGGAGGGATCTACTTTGGAGAGCTCGACAATTGCCGTAACATATTCTTTATAACCCAATCCTGAACCACCGAATTCTTCGGGTACCAGCATGCCCATGAGACCTAAATCACCCAAACTTCTGAAAAGATTTTTCGGGAATTGTTGTAGTTCGTCCCATGCCCGAATGTTGGGCTTGATGTGAATCGCTGCAAAGTCTTTGACCGTCTCTTTGATCAGATTGCAGGTTTCTTCCCTCTGGGTCTCAGTTAAACTTGAATTTGCTATGTGCATAGTCGTTGATGATTATATTTGTAATTCTCAATGATAAGTAGAATAGAATTCATTCACTAACTGTGAACGAACAAAACAGAATCCATAGCAACGAACATTCGGCTAAAAAAATTACTTTTGCAATCGTCAGTGCTTGAAGGACTTGGTTAAGTGCAATTTTAACTCTCTTGTAAAAAGTTACATAACGTTATATATCATTATTATCACATTTTTATGAAAATCGCAGTTGTAGGAACAGGTTACGTTGGTTTGGTTACCGGGACGTGTTTTGCCGAAACGGGCAACCAGGTAACTTGTGTTGACATTGACGTCAGAAAGGTGGAACGTTTGCAACAAGGCGACATTCCGATTTACGAGCCTGGTCTTGATGTACTTTTTGATCGTAATGTTGCGGAAGGCCGACTGGTTTTTACAACTAATCTCGCCGAGGGAATAAAAGACGCACAGGTTATCTTCCTTGCGCTTCCCACTCCTCCGGGAGAAGATGGTTCTGCTGATTTGAAATATATCCTTAAAGTAGCCGATGATCTGGGTTATATTCTTGAAACCTATGCGGTGATCATTGATAAAAGTACCGTGCCTGTTGGTACTGCCGAAAAAGTGCATAATGCGATTGCTAAAAATGCCAAAGTGGATTTCGATGTCGTTTCTAATCCTGAATTCCTGAGAGAAGGCGTGGCAGTGGAAGATTTTATGAAACCCGATCGCGTGGTTGTAGGTACATCTTCTGAAAAAGCCAAGAAGATGATGGAGAAGCTTTACGCACCGCTTGTAAGACAAGGTAACCCGGTTATTTTCATGGATGAGAGATCCGCTGAAATGACGAAATACGCCGCCAATTCATTCCTTGCCATGAAAATTACTTTCATGAACGAGATCGCAAACCTTTGTGAGAAAGTGGGGGCGAATGTGGATGATATCCGTCGTGGTATTGGAACAGACAGCCGCATTGGTAAGCGTTTCCTTTTTGCCGGTATTGGTTATGGGGGAAGCTGCTTTCCCAAAGATGTTCAGGCCCTTGCCAAGACCTCCAAGGACTATAATTACGATTTCCGTATCCTCGAATCGGTGATGGCAGTTAATTATGACCAGAAGAAAAAGCTTCTTCCAATGGTCAAAAATTATTTTGATGGCGATCTGAAAGGGAAAACCGTTGCTGTTTGGGGATTGGCTTTTAAACCTTATACCGATGACATCCGCGAGGCACCTGCATTGGAAAATATTGAGGCCTTGCTGGAAGCCGGAGCGAAAATTACCGTATATGATCCGGAAGCAATGAATAATGTTAAGGGTATTTTAGGTGACAAAGTTACTTTTTGCCATACGCCTTACGCTGCATTGGATGATGCGGATGCGCTGATGATCTTCACAGAATGGCCGCAGTTCCGCACACCTGAATTTGAGAAAATGGGTAAGTTGCTAAAAAACAAAGTGGTTTTTGATGGTAGAAACCTTTACGAACTGGATCAGATGCGTGAAATGGGTTATACCTATTATAGTATCGGCCGGGAAGTCGTGATTCCTGCATAACGAAACCTAGTATTTACATCTAACCTACCTCATTTTAATGAAACGTGTACTAATAACCGGAGCCGCAGGTTTTCTAGGCTCTCACCTTTGTGAAAGATTTTTAAAGGAAGGTATGTATGTAATCGGGATGGATAATCTCATTACAGGCGATATGCGTAATATCGAACACCTCATGCCCGATCCGAATTTCGAGTTCAATCATCACGACGTTACAAAATTTGTGCACGTCCCGGGGGAACTGGATTACATTTTGCATTTCGCATCACCGGCAAGTCCGATAGATTATCTTAAAATCCCTATCCAGACGCTCAAAGTTGGCGCAATGGGAACGCACAACCTGCTTGGTTTGGCGAGGGTTAAAAAGGCACGTTTTATCATTGCCTCTACTTCGGAGGTCTATGGTGATCCATTGGTGCATCCACAGACCGAAGAATATTGGGGACACGTGAACCCGATCGGGCCAAGAGGTTGCTATGATGAAGCAAAACGTTATCAGGAAGCGATCACAATGGCTTATCACCGTTATCACGAGCTGGAAACGCGGATTGTACGCATATTCAATACTTATGGTCCCAGGATGCGCTTGAATGACGGACGCGTGTTGCCGGCATTTATTGGTCAGGCATTACGGGGGGAGGACATTACCGTGTTTGGCGACGGTTCGCAAACCCGCTCATTCTGTTATGTGGATGATCTGGTTGAGGGTATTTTTCGATTGTTGATGAGCGATTACTCGCTTCCTGTCAACATTGGTAACCCGGGCGAAATTACCATTGGCCAGTTTGCTGAGGAAATTATCAAACTGACCGGAACAACTCAAAAAGTCGTTTACAAACCACTTCCGCAAGACGATCCAAAACAACGCCAGCCAGACATTACCAAAGCGAGGGAAATTCTGGGTTGGGAGCCAAAAGTTTCGCGTGAAGAAGGTTTGCGGATTACTTACGATTACTTCCGCAACCTGCCCACAGAGCGATTGTATGAAGAATCCAATCACCGGGGCTTTGAAGGTTTTAGTGCAACCAAATAATTTAAGTTAAAAAAAAACCCGCGAAAGCGGGTTTTTTGCTGTTAAGGGCTGGAATGTTCAAACTTCCATAATTTCTTTTTCTTTGGCAGAATAGATCTGTTCAACCTTGGATACAAATCCGTCCGTCAGTTTCTGGACGCGGTCTTCGCTTAGTTTTATCAAATCCTCGGCAACACCTTCCTTGGTCAGTTTTCTCAGCGAGTTGTTGGCATCCTGACGAATGTTACGGATATTGATCTTTGCGGTTTCAATTTCATTTTTTGCACGCTTGGCCAGCTCTCTTCTGCGCTCCTCGTTCAACGGAGGGACTGAGATCCGGATCATTTCACCGTCATTGGAAGGAGAAAACCCAAGATTACCATTGCGGATCGCCTTTTCAATATCATTAATAATTTTCCTTTCAAAAGGCTTGATGGCAATCGTTCTTGCATCGGGCGTATTGATCGTCGCCACATTTTGCAGCGGTGTCATTGAACCGTAATAATCAATCTGAAGGCCTTCCAGCATTTGTGGTGATGCTTTCCCGGCGCGGATCTTGCCCAATTCAATAATAAGGTGTTTGATGGCGCCTTCCATAGTGTCCTTGGCGTCTTCCAGATACAATTCTATTTCTTCCATTGGTGTTAAGGTAAAATATTACGGTTTCTGCTAATTAGATATCAAAGTACCAACATTTTCACCCATCACCAGATCATAAAGGTTACCTGGCTTGTTCATGTCGAAAACGATGATCGGGAGATTGTTTTCTTTACAAAGGGTAAAAGCGGTAAGGTCCATAATTTTGAGATTTTTGGACAGAGCTTCATCGAATGTCAGCTGCGAATACTTGGTCGCAAGAGGGTCTTTTTCAGGATCTGCCGTGTAAACGCCGTCGACCCGGGTTCCTTTTAAAACAACCTCTGATTCGGATTCAATGGCGCGAAGGCCAGCAGTCGTATCTGTCGTAAAATATGGGTTTCCGGTTCCTGCGCCAAAAATCACAACTCTGCCTTTTTCGAGGTGACGAACCGCCCGGCGGCGGATCAATGGTTCGCAAACCTGCTCCATTTTAATGGCCGACATCAGGCGCGTGTTCATGCCATGTTTTTCAAGAGAACTTTGGATAGCCATGCCGTTAATCACGGTGGCAAGCATTCCCATATGGTCACCCTGAACCCTGTCAATCCCTGATTTTTCTACCGAAGCTCCCCGAAAAATGTTACCTCCACCAATAACAATGGCAATCTGAACCCCGACGTCCGCAATTCTTTTAATTTCCCGCGCATAATTGTCGAGGATATTAAAGTCAATAACCTGACCCTTGTCTCCTCCATTTAGTGCTTCTCCGCTGAGTTTAAGTAATAAACGTTTATATTTTGGTTCGGGCATGATGGTGATGTAGGTGTTTTCGTGCGTAAAATAAGCCCGGGACATTCAGATTAACAAGTTTTTATTGAAACTCGAGCAATACCTGGTTTTTTTCAACGATTTCCCCGGGAGCTACTTTCAGGGATTTGATAACCCCGTTTCCCGAAGACTTAATGATGTTTTCCATTTTCATGGCAACCAATACCAGCAGTTTATCGCCTTTGTTGATTTGATCACCTTCCGCTACCGCTACCGATTGGATCAGTCCAGGCATCGGCGCTTTCACATTGTTGACTTTGTCGGCAGCATTGTTTTGCAAGCCCATTCCTTCCAGCAGAAGGTTGAGGCGGTCTTTTGCAGTTGTATAATAATGGACGCCGTTAATGAGCAGATGGATGGTTTTTTCTGCGATATTCTGTTCAAGTACCTCCACATTATAGGATTTGTTATTCCAGATAATGTGAAAACGTGTGTCACTCAGTCGTGCAATGTCGCCGTTAAATGGTTGATCATCGATGAACCAATCATTTTTTTCCTGCTTGATATCGATGGTTCTGGTAAAAGAAGCGTCTGAATGTTCAGAGGAGCCGGAATTGCTGACGGATACCTTCAACATGTTACTTCGTCGAAATTGTGCGAGATTTCTTTTAAAATGCTTTCGAGCTCTTCAAAAGTCATTGCTTCCACTAGTCGCATGCGATAGGGTTTGAAATGTTCCAAACCCTTGAAATAATTGGTGTAATGCCTGCGCATCTCAAATACACCAGCAATTGGGCCTTTCCATTTGATCGAAAATTCAAGGTGCCTGCGGCAAACATCGACTCGCTGCTCCATGGTGGGAGGGGCCAATTTTTCGCCCGTCTTCATATAATGTTTGATTTCATTGAATACCCACGGATTTCCAATGGTCGCCCTTCCAATCATAATGCCATCAACGCCAAAACGGTCACGGTATTCCAAGGCCTTTTCAGGCGTGTCCACATCTCCATTTCCGAAGATCGGGATTGTAATGCGTGGATTTTCTTTGATCCGGGCTATTAAAGTCCAGTCGGCCGAGCCTTTGTACATTTGAACCCTGGTCCTGCCGTGAATAGAGAGCGCCTGGATTCCAATGTCTTGCAGTCGCTCGGCAACTTCCTGTACATTTTTGGTACTTTCGTCCCATCCCAACCTTGTTTTCACCGTGACGGGCAAATGCGTTGATTTAATCACCGCTTCCGTCATCCTTACCATTTTGGGTACGTCTTGCAATAGTGCAGCGCCAGCTCCACGGCAGGCAACATTTTTGACCGGACAACCATAATTAATGTCGATCAGGTCGGGGTTAACGCGGGAAGCGATTTCGGAACAGGAACCCATTGTTTCAATGTCACTACCAAAAAGCTGGATCCCGACGGGTCGTTCGTACTCAAAAATATCCAGTTTTTGCACACTTTTGGCGGCATCACGTATCAATCCTTCCGATGATATAAATTCGGTATACATCAGATCGGCCCCGTTTTCCTTGCAAACGGCACGGAACGGCGGGTCGCTCACATCCTCCATCGGTGCCAGGAGTAAGGGGAAGTCGCCAAGTTTTATATTTCCAATCTTAACCATTTCAGTTTCAACGTGGGTTAAAAGGTCTTCCAGGCCACTGTTTCCATCTTCTCGTCCGCCCTCCGACTGTTAACCCCATATTTTTAAATTGATAATAAACTGTAAATTTACATCAATTATGCAAAATAGTAACCTGGATCATCTTGTTTCGCGCGTGCCTGGTACCTGGGGCAGTTTATTGGTTTTAATTGGCTTTGTGCTTATTGGGATGGCTGTCGGTAACATTTTGGCATTGATGATCCTAGCTATGTTTCTGTCCGCTGACGCGGAAAGTATATCCGGGCTACTCAGCCAACTAATCACCAATCCTGCGAAAGTACCAAATGGTTGGTACGCATTAATGATCCTCCAGGGCACGGTACATTTCTTCTCTTACCTGCTGCCGTCCCTCGTCTATTGGTTTTATATAGAACGCAGGGCGATTGGTGAATTTAATTTCAAGAAAAGCCCTTCCCTACAAATTTGGCTCCTAGCATTTCTCCTCGTCCTGATTTTTATACCTATCAACAGCAAATTCATTGAGTGGAATGCGGCTATGAAACTGCCCGATGCGTGGTCAGGACTGGAAATCTGGATGCGTGAAAAGGAAGATCAGCTTTCGGTATTGACTTCATTCCTAACAAGTTATACAAATTTTAGCCAGTTGTTAATCGCATTGTTTGTCGTGACACTACTGCCTGCCTTAGGGGAAGAAGTGTTATTTCGAGGCGTAATCCAAAATAAGCTTTTACAGCAACTAAGCAATCCGCATGTGGCTATCTGGATCTCGGCAGCTATTTTTAGCGCAATCCACTTTCAATTCTATGGATTTCTTCCTCGAATGATGCTTGGTGCGTTATTTGGCTATTTGTATTACTGGACCGGAAGCTTATGGGTGGCTGTATATGCGCATTTTGTCAACAATGGGTTTGTGTTGGTCATGATGTATCTCCATAATATTAAGCTGGTCAACATCAATATTGAAGAAACCAAATCAATGCCTTATCTGATGGTTCTGGGTTCTCTGGTGTTATCTTTCGGAATATTACGATTTATTCGGATGGCCAGTCCGCTGCAAAATATTCCGGCCACTGTAAAAGATTGAATTACTCATATTAATGATGTCATAATGGATGAAAATTGGGTTAAGGCGTATCAAAGCACACAACCGATCCGGGCCGAGATCGCACGGGAAATTCTCGAACAAAATGGAATAGCAGCGGTCATAGTAGATCGGAAAGACAGCAGTTACCCGATTTTCGGAATGTGCGAAGTTCATGTGCCAGCCGGCGATTTGTCCCGGGCCCAAACAATACTGACCGATGAAGACGCGATTAAGGACTCTGAATAATTTACAGCAACGAACCCTCACCGCACTTGCAGGCGTATTTGTTATCATTACTTGCATCGTTTACAGCGAACTCACCTTTTTACTACTCTTTTGCGCCCTCAGTTCCTTAACGCAGCTTGAGTTTTACAAACTGCTTGGTCTCGATGGAAATCAGCCATTGACATATTATGGCACCTTCTGTGGCACAATTATGATCTTACTTGCGTATCTGATAGAACAGGATATCGTGCAGTTTGAAAACTACTTTCTGATCAGTCCTTTATTGTCGATGATCTTCTTTATTAAGCTTTACAAAAAGAATGATCTGAAACCTTTTACCAACATTGGCTTTACGTTTTTGGGAATAATTTATGTCGCGTTGCCATTTGCCTTGATCATTGTTATGGCATTACGCGGAGGACATTACAATTATGAAATCGTACTGGGAAGTCTGTTATTGCTTTGGGCTTCTGACATTGGCGGTTATTTTGCAGGGACGAAATTTGGCAAGAGAAAGCTGTTTGAGCGCATTTCGCCAAAGAAATCTTGGGAGGGAGCGATAGGCAGCGCCGCTTTTGCAGCTTTGATTGCATTTGCTCTCGGACATTATTTCCGTACCTTCGAACCCTGGAAATGGTATTGTATAGGGGCTATAATTGTAGTTGTTGGCACTTACGGTGATCTGGTAGAATCCTTATTTAAGCGAAGCATTGCAATCAAAGATTCTGGAAGCAGCATACCGGGGCACGGTGGCTTTTTAGATCGTTTTGACGGATTACTGTTGTCGGCACCATTTATTGTTACCTTTTTAAAGTTATTTTCCTGATCAAAGTGCCTTTATAGTCTGGTGCAGGCAATGCCAATGTAACCAGCTCGTTCTAATCGGGAACAGCTTTTACAAGTGTTTTTTTGAATAGCTTTGAGAGTGAGCATATTATCTTGATTTGGAAGGAATGAAACGGAGTTTTTTAATACTTTTCTTGGCTGTGGCGGGAATATTGGGTGTCCGGGATTTATATGCTCAGGGTGAACAAAAAGCAATCATATTTTCGGGTGTCGTCGTCGGTGGAAAGTCGACCGAGCGGCTTCCGGGTGCTACAATTTTTATTGTGAATGCAGGTCGCGGTACCCTTGCAAAAGGTGACGGATCATTTACAATTCCGGTTTTTCCTGGGGATAGTATTGTTTTTAGTTATGTGGGGTTTAAAAAGCAATATCACATCGTGCCAAGAAGCTACAATTCGGATATTTACTCAGCTATTGTTGCGTTGAGGGAAGATGTGGTAACGCTGTCTGGTGTTACTATTTATCCGTATTCGACAGAAGAAGAGTTTAAAAAAGCATTTCTAGCCCTCAAACTGCCTGATCAGGCAGATCGGGATGCATTGGCGAAAAGTACAGATCCTGACTATATCAATAGAATGGCTGCGCAAGTCCCAAATAACGCGCAAACCAATTACCGCTATTCGATGGACCAATTGCTATTTGGTCGCGAGTCAGCTGCGAACAAGGGATTTGCGACAACATTTCCGTTCCTTAACCCATTTGCCTGGGCCAATTTTATCAAATCGGTTAAGAAAGGCGATTTGAAGCAAAAGGATTGGAGGAAAGACTTAAATACGGCTCCGAGAGAGAACATTACCAAGCAGGATTTTATCCCGCCAGTACCCGAAGCGGACGCTCCGAGGAAAAACGGCGGTAATTAATTATGACGAGAGTATACTTTTTAAGGTCAGATCTTCCCCGTCAAATACAGCGTAATGTTGCTGTGTCACCCACTCGCCCAAATTGATGTAGCGGCTTTTTGCATTAACCTGCAAGTCCAGGATTAAATGGCGGTGTCCGAAAATATAAAAATCGTGATGTTCATTGGCTTCGATCGTTTTGCAATACTGAAAAAGCCATTCATTATCTTCTCCCAAAAACCGCTCTTCCCCTTTATTAACATTTGCAATTCTGCTTCCCTTTGACCATTTGGTAGCGATCCATATTCCCAGGTCCGGGTGAGCCAGCCGAAAAAGTGATTGAAAAAACGAGCTTTTAAAAATCACTTTTAAAAACTTATAAGTCCTATCTCCGGGCCCTAAACCGTCGCCATGGCCGATGAGCGCCGTTTTGTGACCCCGCTCGGTTACAAAAGTAAAATGGATGGGATCCTGATAAATGTGGGCACCAATTTCTTTGGGGAGATAATCAAACATCCACATGTCGTGATTTCCTGTGAACAGGATGAGTTCGATTCCGTTGTCTGAAAGCTCTGCCAGCTTGCCCAGGAACCGCACAAATCCTTTGGGAATGACGGTATTATATTCAAACCAAAAATCAAAAATATCTCCTACCAAAAAAATCACCTGGGCATCGTGTCGAATGGATTCGAGCCATTGGATGATCAGTTTTTCGCGGTCCCTGCTGCTGGCTGGTGACGGGGCACCCAGGTGGAAATCCGACGAAAAGTAAATACGCTTTCCGGGCTGCAGGTTAATGGTTTTTTGATCGAATTGAGGATTCATGGAAAAGCTGCAATTGGGCCGCAATTTACAATCTTAAATGCTAAATGACGACCTTCCTTACCACACGATCATGTTATGCCTTATAATCAACTCCGATTCAATTAATTACCTATGTTTGTAAAGTAGTTATGGTAAAGTTTTATAAACAACTCAATCATGAAGATTTTAGACAAAGCAGTTTGCATAGCCGTAATGTTCACTTTTTGTTCAGCAATGTCATTTGCACAAATCCGTATCAATGATCCAGGTAGGGTTGTGGAGAGACAGGCAGAAAATAGGGCCAACAGAAAAGTAGACCAGGCCGTCGACAAAGGCTTCGATTCGGTGGAACAGGGGATAGGTAACCTTTTTAAGAAGAAGGAAAAAGAAAAAAAAGATGCCGAAAATAAAGGAAACGCAAGCCAGGACAATAAGAATGCCGACGCTTCAAATGCGGAAAAAGATAAGGGTAGCGAAACCGCGGAGACCCCGCCAAAAACGGGAAAGCCCACATTAAAGTCTTACAGCAAATTTGATTTTATTCCTGGTGAGAAAGTCGTCGCAGCGGAAGATTTTTCTCAGGATGCCGTCGGTGATTTTCCCGCCAAATGGAATACCAATTCTTCCGGAGAGGTTGTTACCATCGAAGGAACGGAAGGTAAGTGGCTGATGCTGGGCCCGGAAGGCGTCTTTTACCCAGAATTTGTGACCAGCCTACCGGAAAATTTTACACTTGAATTTAACCTGGCTTCTACTTCCGAGTTCAGCTTTTACACAGGTTATTTCCGCGCCGTTATCGCCGAAGTTGGCAATGCAGCAAAAGATTTTACAAAATGGAAATCATTCGACGGAGAAAAGGTAAACGGGATGGAAATCGCCCTGCATCCCAAGAACGCAGGCGGAACGGAAGGCTTATCTGCATACAATATCTTCTCGGACACGCCCGCGAATTCGCTTATGAAAAATGAAAAAAGTTTCCCCGCATTCCATGCCCCGGATCACAATGTGGTGAAGGTTTCGATCTGGAGACAGAAGGGACGTTTGAGAATGTATGTCGATGATTTCAAAGTTTGGGATTTGCCGAGAGCATTTAATCCGGAAACAAAATACAATTTCATTGCCTTTTCAAGCAAAGATTATCAAGCTGACGACAGATACTTCATTAGCAATCTGAGAGTTGCAGTAGGTGCACCCGACACCCGCAGTAAACTGATCACAGAAGGGAAATTTTCAACCACAGGCATTTTGTTTGACGTCAATTCCGCCAATATTAAGCCAGAATCGTATGGGGTACTTAAAGAAATCGCAGGCGTTTTGACCGAGAATGCAGCTGTAAAAGTGAAGATCATTGGCCATACCGATTCCGATGGCGAGGAAAGCAGCAATCTTGCATTATCAAAAAAGAGGTCTGAGGCGGTGAAACAAGCATTGGCAAAGGATTTTGGGATTGACGGCGGAAGGCTTGAAACGGATGGCAAGGGAGAAGCGGAACCTGCTGGGCTGAACACAACAATTGAAGGAAAAGCCAATAACCGGCGCGTTGAGTTTGTGAAAATGTAAAGGTTGTTTTAGAATTTTAATGAGTCTCTTTTTAGATTGCACAGGTTATCAACAGATGCAATCATGAAAAGGGACTCATTTTATTTGGTCGTGGTCTTGGCTTTTTTGGCTATTCCACAATGCGGTTTTGCACAGGTAATCAGCAAGATTGTTGCTGATAAGCAAAGGGCAACGCAGTGGAAACCTGAAAAGGGCCAATACTATTTTAGTCACGCATTGATTTTTGATTATCAGAATAAAGCAGAAAAAACAAACGGAAAAATAAAGATATATGTCGATCCTGTGACTGGCGCGATGTGTTTTAAAAAGGAAAGCAGCTATGGAGAGGGCGGCAAATCTTTTGATTTTGTAATTGGTTTTCCCGACGGCAAATACATTTTTTGCGGAACAGATGAGGACGGCAAGAAGATTAGGATCAATGAGGTAGTAAAGGAATTAAAGCCAGACGCGGAGGCAAAAGCCCAGCATAAAGAAGATTTTGACACTTATTGCATTCCAACCGGCAACAAACGAACCGATTTTGGTTTGGAGAGCCTGGAATATGATTTAGCTTATGCCACTTCAAATGTGAAAGATAAGATTTGGCTTACCAAAACGCCATTCAGCATATACCCGCTCTACGGCCTGGAATTTGTGGAGTCAGCAGTGAGCCTTCCCATTTCCTTTGACTATATGCATTTGCTGACACCCAATCAATTGCTTTCGGAAATCAATGCTAAAGACTTGATACTAAAACTAACTGAAGTTGTTCGTGAGCCAATGTTGGTGGTTACCAAAGTCTACAAGGAGATTAAAGTGAATGATTAAAAAAATCCGGTTTCAGAGAAACCGGATTTTTCATCATGCCATTTCTGCGGCGGCCCGTTCTGCTTTTAATTCCGAAAGTGGTCTCATATTGTCTGGAATAACAGCTTCCTCTTCCTCCGCTGTATAGGGGAAAACATCCAGGATTGGAGTGAGGTTAATATCAGTGGTTTCGTATGGGATCAGGAAGTTTCGCATGCTCTCGTTGATCCGGTCGAGTGCCTGCTGAATGCCGTCAGCGTTGACCAACATATAATTGACGATCTTTTTTTCCTTACCGCTTTTCTCGTCCACCGAAAAGTAAATTACCTTTGCTTTAAACCATTGTTCGCCCGCTTCATACGCAAATAAATCGGCCAAACGCATCCTCGTGATACTGCTAACGCTGAAATCGCTGGCGCCGGTAACGATCTGTTTGTATAACCTCGCTTCGGATTCTGTGTAAGAAACAGCATCCACCAGGTACACCTCATTAATCGTTTTGAGACTTCCCGCTTCATCCTCTTTTTGATACCGAATCTTTCCTAAATACCAGCTCGCCATAATAAATTGTGTTGTTAAATAAAGTCTGCAAATGTAGATGCTTGTGCGAAGGCTTGCAAAAAATATAGCTGGAAAGTAATAATCCTCAAACACAGTATGCGTTCTGGTACCTACTGTTTAACTTGCGAAAAATAACTTTGGAATGAAAAAGAACATTTGTATTGCGGCGATAATGCTGGTTGTGGTGGTGCTGACCGGTTGTGGCGTGGGCCGTCAGGTATCTGAGGCTAAAACATTCGGGGATTGTAAATATGATATCGGTTCCGTTGACAGTGTATACCTGGCTGGAATTGATGTTAGGGAATTTAAAAATATCAAAAGTTTCAGCGATTTTGAGCTGGCCAAATATCCCGGACTTGCGCTCGGACTGCTGAGGAAAAATGTGCCATTAGACCTTAGGGTTAATGTGGATATTACAAATCCCACCAAAAAGCGTGCAGCGATCAATCAGCTTGAATATAAAGTTTTGCTTTCGGAAAGTGAGATATTTAATGGCTATCTGAACCAACTGATAGAAGTTTTACCAGGAACAGGCAAAACACGGGTCCCTGTAAGACTTAGTGCAAATGCATATCAACTGCTTACAAACGATAAAACGCGTGATCAATTCGTAAATATGATCATGTCATTGACCGGTAAGTCAGATGCGAAGCCCACAAAGTTTACAGTGAAGGTAAGACCTACCCTTGACATTGCAGGAAAGCAGGTCAACTATCCCGGCTACATCACTTTCGAAAAGGACATTACAAGCCAGATGGTTTCAGGGACGCGGTAGTTCTAGCCCAACAAACATTTTTGCCAGATTTTGAAGCTATTTTTAGATAACCCTCATTTATTTGAATATTTTGGACTGGTCATTGTCCTGCTTCTGATTTTTTGCACTTCATTTTTTTTTAAACGATTGGAACTCCTAAGGAAATGTGCCGGGCTAGGCCTGATCCTCGTTCCAATTGTTTATTTTTATTTGCTTCTGGACGCTCATACCGTCAATATTCCGTATACGGACGATTTTGTTTTGCTTGAATCCGTATACCATATTCAACACGCCCCTGATTTTATAAGCGGTGTGAAAATCCTCTTCTCACAAGTCAATCAGCACCGTTTTGCTTTCGAAAGAATTGTGATGTTGATCATGGTTTTTTTGACAGGAACGGTCAACATTAAGACGCAGATTCTGTTAGGAAATTTATCCCTGCTCGGAATATCCTATCTGTTATTCGGTACATTAAAAAAGGAACAGGCCTCCTGGTATTATTTCATACCCATTCCATATGTGTTGTTCAACCTTGTTTATTTCGAAAACGCTTCTTGGGGAATTGCCGCATTGCAAAATACCCCATTAATCCTTTTCGCATTTTTGACGGCGTACTGTATTGGAAAAAGAGATGATAAAGGCTTTTATTTAGGTCTGACTGCCGCTTTGCTTACCACTTTTACCAGCGGCAGCGGCTTACTAACCTGGATTGTTGGGGCAGCATTACTGCTTTTTCAAAAACGATATAAGCTGTTGTCCGGGTGGGTAGCCGCAGCTGTTGCAATTATTTGCTTCTACTTCCTTTTTGACTACTATATCATTCCGGCATCGGGTGAGAAAGTATGGAAGCATCCATTATTCAATCTCATATCTCTTTTTGGTTTCTGGGGAAATGCGCTCTATCTGGACATCAGGCATCCAGTAGCATCCACTTTTTACACTGATTTGATCTGCTGTGTTCTATTGGGAGCCGGAATGGCTGTTTTATTTATTTCATGGTTCCTGCGGATCATTATTAAAAGGACATTGGTTTCGAGTGATTGGTTTTTGTGGGGCGCTATGATGTTTGTCATGGGTACCGGCGCCATGTTCGTAATCAGCAGGCCACTTACCAATTACCTCATGTACGGAGGAAACATATTTTCCAGGAGATATATGATCTTTGGCATTGCATTACTGGCAATTTCTTATGTATGTTTAATCATTTTTACCAAAGATTATAAGTTTTTAAAACGCACAGTAGCCGGTTTGGGAATGTTGGCTTTTCTGTTATTAAATTTCGTAAGCTACTATTTATCAATCGTTCAGGTGCGGAAGCTGCATGATGATCTGGTGATCGATAGCTATTTCTGGAAAAATTATAAAACCTTTTTGACTGCCGGAGAGAAATTTGGGGATATCCCTTTCTGGAACCATCCAACGAGGATGAAGGATTTGATCAATAACCTCGAAAAGAGTGGATTAAGTGATTTTTATCAATTCAACAACATCCCCGATCAGGAAAGGCTGATTGCCCAGACAGCGGATGATGACACAAAATTCAAAGGAAATTTTAATGCTGCATTTAAGTACCGAAACACCGATAATAATGTAATGTCCAAATATTATCGTTTTGAGCTGGGTTACGGAGATGTATCACAGAGGCCAAAATATTTTGTTCTTGCCTCGCCAGCCATTACCATTGTCTTACCTGCGGTTCCGGTACCCAATTCCTTTACGGAGTTCCTGAAGACGCGGACTTATTACAGTAACAATTATTCGTATTCTCTTTTTAAAACAAAGCTGCCAACTGGCAATTACAAAGCGTGGGCTATGTTTCCAAATGTGTCTCAATGGAAATCCATTTATACCGGAAAACAAGTTTCTCTTTACTGATTAAATCCTCCACTTAATGCAAATACTTACCTATAATCTGAATGGTATCCGCGCCGCGCTAAAAAATGGGCTGATCGAGTGGTTAAGCACAAAATCAGTGGATGTGCTGTGCTTTCAGGAAGTAAAGGCCACGCCGGATGTGGTGGATCTTTCCGGTTTTGAAACATTGGGTTACGAAATGGTCGGCTGGTATGCTGCTGAAAAGAAAGGATATAGCGGAGTGGCGATATTTTCTAAAATAAAGCCCGACCTGGTGAGGGCTGGCTGCTCAATTCCTGTATATGACATGGAAGGGCGGGTTTTGCGCGCCGACTTTGGAGATATCACATTGCTTAACTGCTATTTTCCATCCGGTACAAGCGGAGAAATCCGTCAGGCCGTGAAGATGAGTTTTCTGGCTGATTTCTATGATTGGGTCAATGAACTGCGAAAAGAAAGACCTAACCTCATTATTTGCGGCGATTATAATATTGCGCATACCGAGATTGACATTCACGATCCCTTTAGAAACAAAAAATCATCCGGTTTTCTGCCGGAGGAGCGAGCATGGATGACCAAATGGTTTGGAAGCGGTTACACGGACGCGTTTCGTTTCAAAAACCCAGACCTGCGTCAATACTCCTGGTGGACATACCGCGCTGGCGCAAGAGCCAATAACAAAGGCTGGCGCATCGACTACATCTCTGTCGCAGATACACTGAAAGACAGGATCATTGCCAGCAGGCAATACAATGATGCAGTACATTCGGATCATTGTCCGGTTTGGCTGGAAATAGCGTAATCCTTCAGGTGTTTTCCAGTCACAGGAAATCGCAATGCTATTTTCTTCACCTGATAAATTTTCGTATTTTTGATCAAAGCAGAATCAAATACTAGGTTATGAACATTGAAATGCCAGTGACTTTGAAAATGGGTGACCTGATGAGCGAGGAGGAGTTTTTTCAATTTTGCCAAATGAATGACACACTAGAGTTCGAAAGGGACTCGCATGGAAATATTATAGTTATGTCACCAACCGGAATATTTACAGGAGGCTTTAATTCAAGAATTTTGATTGAGCTGGGAATTTGGAATAAAGAAAATCAATTGGGTGAAGTATTCGACTCATCAACTGGGTTTACGCTACCTAATGGATCTGTTCGGTCTCCCGACGTGTCATATATACAGGAGGATCGTTTGAACCAATTACCCAAAGAACAGCAAGAGAAATTTGCTCTTATATACCCGGATTTTGTAATAGAAATCCGCTCCAAATCAGATGATTTGAAATATTTGCTTGATAAAATGAATGAATACCTCGAGACTGGCACCAGTCTTGGCTGGCTGATAGATAGGTTCGATAAAAAGGTTTACGTATACCAGCCGAATCAATCTGTTGTCGTTTACGATAGCCTTAAAATAATACTTTCAGGCGAACCTGTGTTGCCGGGCTTTACATTGGATCTTGGAGCTGTTGTTGAGAAAACAAACAAATCATTTCGTTAAGTACTTTTTCCATTGTTCCAATACTTCCTAATCTACAAGCCATTTGGCATGCTTTCACAATTTACCCGTGAAGGCGAGCACGCAACATTGGCCGATCTCGGAGTTGATTTTAAAAAAGACATTTACCCGGTTGGTCGCCTCGATACGGACAGTGAAGGCTTGCTGCTGCTGACAAACGATAATTACCTCAAAACAAAGCTGCTAGAACCCCGGAACAAGCATACCCGCACTTACTATGTCCAGGTGGAAGGTGCAGCAACAGACGAGGCTTGCGAAATATTAAATGCGGGCGTCAGTATTGCAATTGACGGAAAGAAATATATCACATTACCTGCTAATGCTCATTTGATTGATGAGCCATTTCTCCCGGAAAGGGAACCGCCTATTCGTTTCCGCAAAAGCATTCCCACATCCTGGATTTCGCTGACGTTGCGCGAAGGGAAAAACCGCCAGGTTCGCAAAATGACTGCTGGCGTTGGATTCCCCACACTACGCCTTGTACGATGGTCGATTGGAAAAATTTCTTTAGCCGACAAACAGGATAATTTTCCTAAACCCGGGGACGTATGGGAAGTTACGGCCGAAGAAGCAAAACAGTTTTACGAATAAGCAAAAAGGCGATTGATAAAAGATTTACGTGTTCTTGCCAAACCGGACAGAAGGCTTAATTTTGTAAATACCCAGTTTAAAAAAGCTTCTATTGGCAAAGGCATACAAAGAAACTCCGCTTAACAAACAATATAACCAAATAAAAGCAAAGTACCCCGGAGCATTGCTGCTTTTCAGGGTTGGGGATTTCTACGAAACTTTCGGGGAAGATGCGATACGAGCTTCCAAAATTCTTGGTATCGTTCTCACCCGCCGCAACAACGGCGGAGCGCATGAAGAACTGGCTGGTTTCCCACATCATTCACTCGATAATTACCTTCCAAAACTCGTACGGGCCGGAGAGCGCGTCGCCATTTGTGACCAGCTTGAAGATCCCGCGCTCGCCAAAGGCATTGTAAAGAGAGGTGTAACCGAGTTAGTTACACCTGGTGTTTCCTACAATGACAATGTCCTCGACATTCGCAAAAATAACTATCTCGCCGCTGTTCATGTGGGCGAAGGAGAAGTTTACGGCGTGGCTTTTCTGGATATTTCTACGGGGGAATTCATGACATCCCAAGGCAATGCTGCCTATGTTGATAAAATGTTGCAGGGATTTGGTCCGGCCGAAGTTCTATTCTGTAAAAAACACAAGCAGGAATTCAATCAGCTTTTTGGAGGGAAATATCATACTTTCCAGCTGGAAGATTGGTGTTTCGGATACGAATACGGGTACGAACAGCTTATCACGCATTTTCAGGCGACTACGCTCAAAGGATATGGCATTGAATTGCTCCCAATGGGTATCATTGCGGCAGGGGTTATCCTGCATTATCTGCGGGAAACCGAGCACAAAGAGATTGCACATATCAGCCGCATAACCCGCCTGGAAGAAGAGAAATATGTGTGGCTGGACCGCTTTACAGTACGCAACCTCGAACTGGTTTACCCGCAGCAGGAAGGCGGCGTGCCACTTATCCAAATCCTGGACCAAACGGTTACGCCCATGGGTGCCAGAATGCTGAGGAAATGGATGGTATTACCTTTAAAAGACAAATTACCTATTGAAGAGCGCCTCAACACAGTCGAGCATTTTATCAATCATGAAGATCTTCACGAATCGGTAATCCAGTATTTGAAGCAAATCGGTGATCTGGAAAGGTTAATTTCCAAAGTTGCAGTTCGAAGGATCAATCCTAGAGAATTGGTGCAGTTGAAAAAATCGCTCAAACAGATCGGTCCCGTTAAAGATATTTTGTCAAAACTATTAGAAGAGGAGGAAGCGAAAGTTTCAAAAGAGGATGGAGTGAAAAAAGCGTTAGCTCCTGCTTTGGCCATCTTGAAGAAATTTGCAGATCAACTGAACCCGTGTACTTTTTTGATCGATAAGATTGATAACGAATTAAGAGAGGACGCTCCGGTGCTTTCCAATCAGGGAAGGATGATCAAAAGCGGTATCGATCCTGAGCTGGATGAATTGCACGCAATTTCCTATGAAGGCAAAGATTACCTACTGAAACTTCAGAACCGTGAGATAGAAAGGACCGGGATAGGTTCGCTCAAAATCGCCTACAACAAAGTTTTTGGCTACTATCTGGAGGTCACCCACTCCCAACAAAGCAAAGTCCCCGTTGATTGGATCAGGAAGCAAACGCTCGTCAACGCCGAGCGGTACATTACCCCTGAACTCAAAGAGTACGAAGAGAAGATCATGAATGCCGAGGACAAGATCTCGGTGATCGAATTCAGGATTTTCAGTGAACTTATTTCCACGGCGGGTGAATATGTGGGCTGCATCCAGCAGAATGCAACCATCATTTCGACGCTCGATGCGCTAAGTTCTTTTGCTGTGACAGCTCGCAAAAACAACTATGTCAAGCCAGTAATGACAGAGGGAAATGAATTGGATATTAAAGCCGGGCGGCATCCGGTTATAGAGCAGCAGCTGCCTTTGGGCGAAAGTTACGTCCCAAATGATTTATATCTTGACGATTCCACACAACAAATCATCATCATCACCGGGCCTAACATGGCCGGTAAGTCCGCACTGCTTCGACAAACTGCCCTGATTGTGCTTATGGCCCAAATGGGAAGTTACGTTCCGGCAAAGTCAGCCTCAATTGGATTGGTTGACAAGATTTTTACCAGGGTAGGTGCTAGCGATAATCTTAGCCGGGGTGAAAGTACTTTCATGGTGGAAATGACTGAAACAGCCAGTATATTGAACAACCTCAGTGACCGCAGCCTGATCTTAATGGACGAAATTGGACGCGGAACCAGCACTTATGACGGCGTTTCCATAGCCTGGGCCATCACTGAATATTTGCATAACCAGCATGCCTGCAAGCCAAAGACCCTTTTTGCAACGCATTACCACGAATTGAACCAGCTCGCTGAGGACTTCCCAAGGATTAAAAATTTCAATGTGGCGGTAAAAGAAGTTGATAACAAAGTGATATTTCTACGTAAACTAAAACCGGGCGGCAGCGCGCACAGCTTTGGGATACATGTGGCTCAAATGGCCGGTATGCCACAGCCAATTGTGTTGAGAGCAAGCGAAATTATGCAGCATCTTGAAAAAGATCATGTAGCACATGAACACAAGCAAAGAATAAAGGAAGTGCCGAAAAATAATTTTCAACTTAGCATCTTTGAACCTGCCGACCCACGCCTGGAAGAATTGAGAGAGAAGTTGACACTTGTTGATGTAAACACCCTCTCGCCGATAGAAGCACTTTTAAAGTTGAATGAGCTTCAAAGAATGATTAAAAAATGACACCTGACTACATTCATTTTAACAATAAATTTCCTACTCCTTTTTATGAAAAATTCTACGCGATTTCAATTGATGGCCATGATGTTCCTCCTGTATTTTATATGGGGGTCTTGGTATGGGCAAATGAGCAAGTATATGTTTACTGCGCTCAACGCAACCGGCTCCCAGGTCGGTAATGCTTATGCCGCTTTTTCAATTGCGCAGATTATCGCCCCGTTTTTTGTCGGAATGATTGCCGACCGGTACTTTGCCGCGCAAAAGGTATTGGGAGTTTTGAGTTTAGCAGGTGCGGTACTTCTCTACTTTATTTCCGGCATTACCGATGCGGGCAATTTCTTTGGGATTATCCTGCTTTACTGCATTTCGTTCGCACCCATGATGTCCCTCACTACTTCCATTGCAATGCAGCAGGTTACCAATTCGGAGAAGGATTTTCCAGCCATTCGCGTAATGGGAACTGTATCCTGGATTGTTGTTTCAAATATTATCGGTTTTTATGGTTTTGGCGATAACGTGATGATTTTCAAGATTTCCATGGTCGCTTCGGTCATACTGGGAATTTATTCCTTTTTCCTTCCGAATACCCCGCCAAAGCCAAGCACGAAGACATCATTTTCAGATATTCTTGGTCTCGACGCCTTCACACTTTTCAAAGACCGCTCTTTCGCTATTTTCTTTATTTCCTCGCTGTTGATCTGCATTCCCCTATCCTTCTACTACGCAATGGCAAATCCATCGCTCACCGATTCAGGGATGACCAATGTTGAAAACAAAATGTCACTTGGACAAGCGTCGGAAGTTGTCTTTATGCTTCTAATTCCGCTTGCATTTACCCGATTGGGTGTGAAATGGATGTTAATTGTCGGTCTGATCGCCTGGATCGTCCGTTTTATTGGATTTGGATATGGGGATGCCAACAACGAATGGTTGTTATATCTTGCCATTATTCTGCATGGTATTTGCTACGACTTCTTCTTTGTTACCGGTCAGATTTATACGGACAGTAAGGCAGGCGAAAAGTATCGATCTTCTGCGCAGGGTTTGATTTCAATCGCAACTTATGGTATTGGAATGGGAATCGGCTCTTGGCTGGCTGGTATTGTAGCAGATATGTACACGGTGGGCGGGGTAAAGAACTGGACCAGCATCTGGATGGTACCTGCTGGAATTGCAGCAGTGGTTCTTGTATTGTTTATTCTGTTTTTTAAAGATAATAAAGTGAAAGCCGCTGCATGAAATTTTTTTTAACCATCGGCTTGCTTCAAAACCGAAACATTCCGCTGGAATCATCTGGTAGGGTTTATCTTTCTGGTGCTGGCTGTCTATTTTATATTCAGGAAATAAAAAAAACCTGTAAGCGATTACAGGTTTTTATCTTAATATCCTCCGTCGTCGTCACCGCGTCCCCAGATTTTCTTAGACCCGCCTCCTCCTTTTTTATGATCTTGTCCTCCGGCTTTCCCAAATCTGTTATTGTCTGACCTAGACTTGTCAGCATAGCCACCTCGGCCTCCGCGGTCATTTCCTCCGCTAAATTTCCGATCTCCTCCGCCTTTGGGTTTATCGTTACCAAATCCTCCGCCCCCAAATCCGCCGCCAGCACCACCTGGGCCTCTGGTTTCACCTCCGCCACCACCGGGGCTTCTGGTATCACCTCCGCTACTTCCTCCTGTTCCGGGACTGCTGCTCCTGGTGTCACCGCCTTCTGTTGGTCTCGGTCTGCTGAACCCTTCTCTGCTGGAATCCCCTCGCGGGGCACCTCCGCCTCCATCAGTCCGGGGCTCTCTCTTCTGCGATTCATTTACAACCAATGCTCTGCCATACATATCTGCTCCATTCAATGAACTGATTGCCAGCTTTGCCTCATCATCATTGGGCATTTCTATAAACCCGAAGCCTTTGCTTTGACGTGTAATCTTGTCAATTATAATTTTTGCGGAGCTTACTATGCCATACTTTTCAAAAGCTTCACGCAATTCGCTTTCCTTTAACTTAAAAGAAAGACTCCCAACAAAAATGTCCATGAAAACGCCCGTAGTTTAATTTTTAGGTTATAAATATATTTATTTTAGCTGATAAGCAACAACACTGTTTTTGGCAAATGTTGGGATATAGACAATTTTTTTCACAGAATCATACCCAATGTCGGCAGAATTGATTTTGTCAACACTGGTATCCAGCAATTTTTCAGCAGTTCCATCTGATTTTACATAATACACTACCCCGGCCCAGCATGAGACAATGTACTCGCCAGGCACAACCTGCTCGATCCCATCCGTGCTTTTATCCATACCTTCTGCCAAAATCTTAACTTCCTTAGTAGCACTCACTTTCTTCAGCATGCCTGCATCCGCTATAAGCAAATCCGAGCCGACTGCCAGCACACCATTTGGCCGGACAAGGTCTTCGAAATAAGTAGAAACTTTTCCATCTTTTATTAAATGCACTTTCTTTGTATCTGAGTCGGATACATAAATGCTGCCCTTGGAATCAATGGTCAGATCATTGAGGAACTTTGAACCTTCCACCGGATATTTTTGAAGGACTTTCCCGGTTTTTATGTCAATTTCCACTACTTCGGTAAGATCAGCAACAAATAGTTTAGTACCCATAACCCCCATACCTTTTGGCGCATTCAGGCCGGTCACCCAATCTTTGGCGATAACCTTTCCGTCCAACCCAACCTTCGCAATACCCCCGGTTCCATCTTTTTCACCTGGTTTGCCGTCAATCAGCGCAACGTATAGCAGCTTATCCTGGGCACTGTAAAAAACAGATTCAGGGATAGGAAGTGAAGCATCTGTCGCCCAGGTTTGGGTTAGTGTATGCTGAGCTTGGGAATTAGCAAGGGAAATAATGACCAGTAAAGCAGTGAAAAGAATGTGTTTGATTTTCATAAGGTTCAGTTTGAATGAAAGGATAAGTTGATTTGATAATAAAGCTAAATAAAATTGCCTTTAACTGCTCTAACCTGCACTTTTAATTTCTTAAAGTTTTAACCTGATGTCGTAAACAAAGTCACTAACATCGGTAATGCGATAGATCGATTCATTTCTGAGCATTGGGTTCAATAAATAATTGTATTCCTCAGGTAAAATTGCCGAAGGGACTTTTAGGATGCCAGATTCCGCCTTTTTAAGTAGACTTGTTCCAAAATCTTTTGTGGATGCAGGTGCCGGTGACGTGATCCAGTCACCCGGGAGGATGCGGACAGGAATTTCTAACACATGGGCTTCGGAAATTTCAAATGTAGTAATGCTCAAAGCACGTGGAATATCGTCCATATTAATGTTGGCCGTGTATTCCAGCAAAGCCAGTGCCCGGCTTTCTGAGGTGTAAATACATGGGGTAAATTTGTGGTTCCAGCGACCGCCAAATAGCCTGGCGCCCTCACCGGTAAGGTCACGAGCGAATTTAGTACGCCCGACACGGTATACGATCATAAAATTGTACGCTTTTATGAATACACACCGTAATCAATACGACCTATCAAATTTCTCACTTCCTCTCTGCCAAACTGGCTGTCCAGAATTTCAAAAGGACTTTTGCCTCCCAAAGCATGGTTCGCCCGGAAAATCCATTGATTAAACCGCTTCACATCCTCAAAAACCTCATAGCCATAAGAATATATATCGGCGATGCTTACGATTTTTTCGCTGACAGATGGGTTGAATTTTTCAGTACCCTTTTTATTGATTAAAGTGGCTCTGGCAACTGATAGTGCCGCAGCTAGCTGATCATAATCTAACCCGGTCTTATCTTTAAACCGCTCGAAATCAGTTTTGCTAATTCCCTGCCTGGCTATTGTCATTTTTTCAAAACCAGTCATTTGGCTTTCGGATTTGAGGGCTGAGGAACTGAAAATAAGGCTTGGAACTGTACCGTAATAAGCAACAGGCGGTTCAGACAAAATCTTCGGAGAGGCATCCTCATCTTCAGGGCTAGGATAGAGCTTTTGTGTGTGTTTTTTCATAAACAAATATAAAATTTTACTTTTGAAAATACAAATTTATACTAAACTTTTGAATCCATTCGACAGGTACCTTTGTTTGGCTTAATAAACTTATTTCTGCTTTTTACTTTTCTTCCTCGTTGTAACTACGGGCGTCTCCTTTACCTTACTCAAGTCCGCTATTCTTATATTTCGGAATTTCAGTTCTGAGCCATGACCCAGGAAACCCAGATAACCGCTGGTCCGGTTAAGCCCCGGATGTTCTTTTTTATCAACGGTTCCATTTTTACTGGCTTCCGCAAGGTCTCCGTCCAAGATCACCGTTCCATTCAGTGTTACTCTGACTTTAGAGCCCTGAACCCTTACTTCTTCATAATTCCACTCTCCCAGAGGTTTCAAGAAACCTCTTTTGGCGGGAATAATACCATAAGCCGAACCATGATACTGGTAATCATGCAGGTCTTTGTAAATATCCGCATCATTATCCAGGATCTGGATTTCTGTACCTACATAAGCCGCGTCACCCTGATTGGGCGCCCTTATCCCAAGACCATTGTTAGCGCCGGGTGTGAGTTGAAATTCAAATCGGAAGTCAAAATCGCTGTATTCGTCCTTGGTATAAAGATTTCCCTGCCCGCCTTTTTTGGGATCGACCACCAATTCGCCGTTTTCAATGAAATAGTCCGTCTTATTTCCGACCCATTCAAACATATTGGTGCCGTCGAACAGGATCTTGAAACCTTCCTTTTTCTCCATCTGCGATAATGTAAAAGGCTCTGGCCGAGGAATTTCGCGAACATATATGTCGCGGTAGTTGATCAGGTTTCCGTGCGCCTGAAGTTCCAGTTGCTCTTTTGCGAAAATGGGAAGACTGCGATCCCAATAGTTTTCTAAAACCACATTGTCCACCACATTTTCTCCATTCAGATCAACCGATACCCGGTCGCCCACCATGGTAATGTGAAAAGTATTCCATTCTCCAATGGCATTATCAGCCAGCTTTGTCGGTTTACCAGGGTTTTTCTCATTGTTATACAATCCTCCTGAACCAACCTGGGCGCCCACGTCCACACGCGAAGTATCCCATATCTGCACTTGGGGCGTTCCGCGAAGGTAAATCCCGGCATCTCCATCTTTCTGGATTTTCCAATCTACATACATTTCAAAATCCCCATACTGCTTCACCGTGCATAAGTTATCCCCGTGACCGGAAAAAACCAGCTCACCATCTTTGGCGTACCAGCCAGTTTTGGCCACTTTGTCCGCCTTTCTTTGCCTGGCAGCCAAAGTATCTGCACTCATTTTGCCACGTGCTATCGGATTTTCCACCAACCCCTTCCAGCCTTCAAGGTCTTTTCCATTAAATAAGGCAACAAAACCCTCACCCGCCGGAAGATCGGCCAGATGCCTGCGGATCGATTCCTTCTGATATTCGCTGTCCTTGCTGGTCAATATCGAAGCCGCCTTTGCAAGTAAGCTGCGTATTTCAGTACCGTAAAAGTTTTTGTTTGAAAGTCCGATGCTCATGACTGCCTGGGCCGCTGCTTGCTGAGTGGCCGGATTATCCAAATATTTTCCTGCAAAAAGCAATGCGTTGAATGTCCTGTACCGGGACAGTTCTTTTAATATTCCTTCTTTTTGTGCATCAGTTTTGGCAAGCGCCATTGCCTCCCGCAGCATAATTACTTTGATAGCAGGCGTTTTGGTCGATTTACCAGCTGCTGAAGCATATCCAGCTAGAGCCGCGCTGAAATCGTCTGCATCGATTGTTTTTTTAGCAATGGTAAGCAGGTCTTTTGCCGCACTTCCGTCATTCCAGGAAGACAGTGAGGCAATAGCTCCTTTCTTAATGGCTGCATCTCCGCTATTGTAGGCTGAGACAACAGTGCCAAGTGCTTTTTTATCCCCAATGCTTGAAAATATGGCAAGATAATGAGCTTGTTTATCAGCCGGTGATGCCTGCATTTGTTTCAGGATCAGGCCGGTTTGCGCAGTCGCATTGCCCGATTCCTTAATTCCCACTGTAATTGCTTTCTGCACCGCCGTAATTTCATCCGGTGCGGTTAATGAATTGAGTAATGTGAACAATTGGGGTAAATCGTTTCCCGTCACCAACGATTTTAATGCATTGAATGCAGATTTTTTGACATCCGGATTTGGACTTTTTAGTAATGCAGTTACAGCCGGAAGTTTGGAACTCGCGCCTCTGGCAGCTAGTACATCAACGACAGCAGACTGGGATGTGGGCGGTAAACCGGGTAAAGCAGCACTGATCTGATTGACCATTACAGTTCCCTTAGTCGTTAACAATGTGTTTTTTACAGCATTTACTTCATCAGCATTTCCAGTTTTCAATACTGGTAACAAGCTTGCAACACTGTTTTCCTGCCCAATTTTCCCAGCCGCCCAAACGGCCGCCATTTTGACTTTGCTATCCTTTGAATTTAACAATTTCAATATTTCTGGTAATGCATCCTTCGATTCCGCACGTCCAAGCATGGTCACAATCTCAGCCTGGGTCTCCGGTTTAGCTTTTTTCATCGCAGCTATCCACGGCTTGGCACCATCAGCCATTAGGTATTTTTGTCCAATTTTTAAAGCAGCTGCCCTGTATTGCACATCAGTACTTTCCATTGCACTCACCAAAATAGGAACTGATTCACGCTTTTTAATATCCGAATAGATTTTTAGCGCAGACGAACGAGTAGCGGTTTGCTTGGCATCCGGTGCATTTTTGATCAATGCCAATGCCGCTTTTTCTGCTGCGGCAGCATTACCGTTTTCAGCAAGTCGTGACAGATATTTGAGATATACGGTGGTAGCATCTGCCTCATCATATCCGAAAGCTACTTTTTGAGCCGCTGCAAGTAGAATTGGCTCAGAGGATGGGACGCCAATTTCCGAAAGTGCATATAAACTTACCTTGCGCAGATTAGGCTCTTGGCTAACAGCTGTTTTTTCTATGACAGGCGCAGCCTCTTTGTACCTGTTACCTCCCAATGCTTCTGTAATTGTGATCTGAATGTTGCCGGAAGTACCATTTAATGCTTGTAATAGTGCTGCACCGGACGTTGGAGTGCCAATTCTGGACAATGCTCTCGCGGCTGGGCCGGATAATCTTTCGTCTGTTAAATAGCTTTTCAGAATTTCGACAGACTCATCTTTACCAACTGTTTGTAATTGATAGATCAGGAAATTTTTACTGTCGGGATCATTTACGTTGCCGAGCGCTTCGCCGTACGCTTCCGCTGCATTTTTGCGGGCACTTTCTTTACCCGCTTGCGAGGCGTAATAAGTAAACCCGCCCAATGCATACTGAATTTTGGTATTGTCGCCTTTCCCGGGAGGAGTTAGCATGGAAGCAATCTGGACCAATCCGGGCGTTCCAAGCTGCTCCAGCGTTTCCATATTCTTTTTCAAGCCAGCTTCATTCTCAGAAGGGATCTTTGAAAATAATACCTCAATCTTATTCGTGAGCGAAGCCTCTGTTTGTGCCAAACCCTGCGAGATGACCAGGAAGGTGGCGAAAATTGTATAAAGTGTTTTTTTCATTGTTTATGAGCGGTTAGCTGTCAGCTTTTAGCTGTTAGCTTTTTTTGAGATTTGATAAACGGACCCCATTTTATTAGATCGTCCAGGGACCGCGCATGGGCTGGTTGACCAGGCGATTTGCACCCTCATCGTCAATGAACTCCTGTTTTTCAGGATCGAATTTCAGAGAGCGGCCGAGTCGCAATGCGACTAAACCCATATTGACAATGGTACAGGAGCGGTGTCCGTTTTCCTCGTTGAGCGCGAATTTTTTTCTGTTTTTAACCGCATCAACAAAGTCAGTAACCTGTGGTTCAGGATCGGGAAACGCGGCGAGTTTCTTTTCAAGATCCAGAATGTCGGATTTGAAATTAGGATAGAGTTTTCCTTTTGGGCCTTCAATGTAAGCTACTTTCTCATCTTTCGCTTCTCCGTCGAGCACGATCTGGCAGCCATCGGCATAAGTATATGTGATGCGTCTCCACGTTCCCACAGCTTCCGAATGTTGCTGAGGCGCATCGATTTCGACGCTCACAGGACCGGTATCATCTTTACCAAGGAAATATTGAATTGGGTCAATGTAATGCTGGCCCATATCTCCCAGACCGCCGCCATCATAATCCCAGTAGCCGCGAAAAGTCTGATGAACCCGGTGCTCACTATACGGTTTGTACGGAGCTGGGCCAAGCCACATGTCGTAATCGAGTTCCGCTGGTACTGGCTGAGGTGCATTGTTGGTTTTGCCAACCCAATAAAATTTCCAATCGAAACCGGTGTGCTTGCTTACGGTAACTTTCAGCGGCCAGCCTAGTAACCCACTCTGAACCAGTTTTTTAATCGGTTTTACGGTTGTTCGCATCCCGTAAAAATTATCTTCAAACCTGAACCAGGTGTTCAGGCGGAATATCCTGCCATGCTGCTGGACAGCTTCTACCAATCGCTTTCCTTCACCGATGGTTCGGGTCATCGGCTTTTCACACCAAACATCCTTTCCTGCCCTGGCAGCGTCCGCAGCAATGATCCCATGCCAATGCGGGGGAGTTGCAACGTGTACGATATCTATCTCAGGAAGCTGGATGAGCTCGCGGTAATCCGAAAAAGTTTTCACACCCTTATCGACCATACTTACGGCCGTTTCCAAATGCTTTTTGTCCACATCGCAAAGGGCGACGACTTTTGTGCCCGCATATGGAATATGTCCGCGTCCCATTGAACCGGTTCCAACAATTGCTTTCGTCAGCTGGTCACTCGGGGCAATGTAACCTCTGCCCAAAACATGGCGGGGTACAATTGAAAACGTGGCCAGCGTAGCAAGCGAACCTTTGATAAAGGTTCTTCTTGACGCAGAAAGGCCTATTTTTTCTTTCATTGGTTAAGTATGTTTAGGAAATGAAACTAATTACCAAGTGCTTGTAAATTATAACAATATTTAGAACGTAGCAACGCAAAGTCAAAGCGGTATGTTACCGTGTTTTTTCCGGGGCAACACATCCACCTTGTTTTCAAGCATTTCAAAAGCCCTGATGAGTTTCTTGCGGGTATCTTCGGGATAAATGACCTCGTCAATGTATCCTCGATGCGCTGCACGATACGGATTGGCAAATTTCTCGGTGTATTCTTTGACCTTTTCCTGAAGTTTTTCCTGCGGGTTTTCGGCCTGAGCAATTTCACGTTTAAATATAATTTCGGCTGCGCCGCTGGCACCCATTACCGCGATTTCTGCACTGGGCCACGCGAAGTTCATATCCGCGCCAATGTGTTTGGAATTCATCACATCGTACGCCCCGCCATAAGCTTTTCGGGTGATAACAGTGATCCGCGGTACAGTAGCTTCGCAAAAAGCATACAAAAGTTTCGCACCATTTGTAATGATTGCATTCCACTCCTGATCCGTTCCGGGCAAAAAGCCGGGAACATCTTCTAATACTAATAACGGCACATTGAAACAATCGCAGAAGCGCACAAACCGCGCTGCTTTCTGGCTTGAATGAATATCCAGTACCCCAGCCAAAACTGCCGGCTGATTCGCTACAATTCCAATGCTTCTTCCTGCTATCCTCGCAAAACCAACAACAATGTTCTCTGCAAAATGCTGATGTACTTCAAGAAAACTGTCCGCGTCCGATAGCTCGAAAATAACCTCCCGCATATCGTAAGGCTGATTGGTACTTTCAGGGATAATCTGGTTCAGGGCAGGTCTCGACTCGTCGGCCAATGAATAAGGATATCGGGGCGCATCGTCCTCGCAATTTTGAGGAATATAACTCAATAGTTTTTTGATCGATAAAAGGCATTCTACCTCATTGGCGGAAACGAAATGGGTAACGCCGGACTTCGAAGCGTGGGTCATTGCACCTCCCAGTTCTTCGGAGGTAACTTCTTCATGCGTAACGGTTTTGACCACATTAGGTCCCGTTACAAACATATAGCTGGTATTTTCAACCATCAAAATAAAATCCGTGATCGCAGGAGAGTACACTGCCCCACCGGCACAGGGACCCATTACCGCGGAGATTTGTGGTACGACACCCGAGGCCAGCGTATTTTTGTAAAATATATCGGCATAACCGGCCAGGGAAACAACGCCTTCCTGGATCCTGGCCCCGCCTGAGTCATTGAGACCAATTACCGGTGCGCCATTCTTCATGGCCAAGTCCATAATTTTACAAATTTTCTCGGCATGCGTTTCCGAGAGTGAGCCGCCAAAAACAGTAAAATCCTGCGCAAAAAGATAGACGATCCTGCCGCTGATCTTACCATACCCGGTAACTACGCCGTCGCTCAGATAATGTTCTTTGTCCAGGCCAAAATCGTTGCTTCGATGCAAGACAAATTTGCCTATTTCCTCAAACGATCCTTCATCCAATAAAACAGAAATCCGCTCTCGTGCCGTTAACTTTCCCTTTTGATGCTGCGCCTGAATTCTTTTTTCGCCCCCGCCCAAATCGGCCTCCTTGTTTTTTTCATCTAAGAATTCTTTTTTTAAATGCGCAGCAGAAACTGATTCCATGTAATACGTGCCGATATGGTTACTTTTGTCTTGAACAGTTTATAAATATAGCGTCAATTTACTGATTCGGGAAATTATCGATTTCTTATGAGGCAAACCTTAATATGAAAAAACCTTACCTGGTTAGAGGAAAAACCTCCATTATACTTATCATTTTTGGTTTTCTGATCATGGCTGGGTGCGAGAAGGATACCAACACGCCGCCCTCTCCGCCTGATCCGCCCGACCCTCCTGTTAATTTTGTCAAATTAGAAAACAGGTCCGTTACACCTGCATTGGTGCGGTCTCTTGTAGGTTTTGAAAGTTTGAAAATAACCACATTAATAAGCTCCGACGACACGCTTTCTGACTCAAAGTCTTTCATTTATGGCGCCCAGCCCGACGGAGCGGCATTGATGAAAGACCCAGCACGAGACGGATATGTGATGGTGTGCAATCATGAGGGCCTTTTCTCCGTATCGCGGGTTTTTATGAACAAAGAATTGAAACCGGTAAAAGGAGAATATATTCTGGACGCCGAGGGGGCTCAATGGCGATTGTGTTCTGCTACCTTGGCTACCCCTGCCGAGCACGGCTTCGGGCCGCTTTTTCTGACAGCTGGGGAAAGTGGGTCAGAATCCATGACACATGCGATCGATCCGCTGGCACCAGCGGATAAGAAGAACCATTCAAGAACGGTACCTGCATTTGGTAAGTGGAATGCTGAAAACGCAGTTCCGCTTCCAAAAGACGCTTTTCCGGGCAAAACAGTAGTGTTAATTGGCGAAGATCACGCCGACGGCCAGCTGGTTGCCTACATTTCCGATGTAGTAGGGGATTTGGTGAATGGCAAGTTGTATGCATTACGAAGGACAAATCAGGAAAGTGTAGAGACGGAAATGGTAAAGGGGCAGGTGTACGATGTAGAATTTGCGCCTTTTGACGATGTTAAGAACAGTACAGGAATGCAGTTGCAGACACAGACTGTTGAGAAAAAGATGATCCAGTTCGCCCGGGTAGAAGATTTGGACTACCGAAAAGGTGGAAATGGGGCTGGGAGAGAAGTTTATTTCACAGCATCCGGCATTAGTCAGGGGGATAAAGTTTCTCCGTTTGCGGGGAAGAATATGTGGGGTAGGGTGTATCATCTCAAATTAAATGAAGGAAATCCACTGAAAGGCCAGCTTAAAATTGCGATGGATGGGGAAGACAAGCCGGGTAGTTTTATTGTCAATCCCGACAATATTTGTGTGACAAAAAATTATGTCTACGTCCAGGAAGATGGCGATTCGCACTATCAGAAGAACGATCACGACGGCACAATCTGGCAGTACAACATGGGTACAAAAGAAAGCAAGGCAATGCTCCAAATGCATCACCGGCGTGAGGACACGGCATTTGATGCCAAATACAACACGACCAAAAACTATGCACTCAGTACCTGGGAGTACGGTGCAATGATAGACATTTCGAATATTATAGGTATTCCGGAAACATTCATGATTAACCTGCACATCCACACCTGGCAGGACGAAAGGTTCAAAGGCGCGGACGGAAGCGGCCTAAGCACCAATAAAGAGGGTGGACAAACGGTGATTGTGCAGGGAATAAAACAGTGATCATGAAATAACCCTACCATTTTCCAACTTCAAAAAGCGGGTGACACATTCCGGAATCTCATGCGGATAATGCGAAACGTAGATTAATGTCCTTTCCGGCGTATCACAAATTGCGTTTACTATTGATTTAAAATATTCAATAGATTCTGTGTCCAGGCCCTGGCAAGGTTCGTCAAGGATCAGTAACGGCGGATTTTTAACCAAAGCTCTTGCAAGCAATATCATTCGCTGCTGACCTTTTGAAAGCTGGGAGAAATCTTTTTCAATCAAATGGGAAACGTGCAGAAGCACAGCAACTTGTCTTACTCGTTGGACCTGAAATTCAGTTAGCTTTTTGAAAAAAACACCGGTTGCGTCGAAAAAGCCGGATGCGATGGTTTTAAATACCGTTGTATTTCTTGGAAAATACAGGTGAAGCTCGGGGGATACGTGTCCAATTTTCTGCTTTATGTCCCAGATTGACGCGCCACTACCGCCTCTTTTTCGATCAAATAAATCAAAATCGTTGGCTAAACGCTGTGGATTATCTGCTGTGATAATGCTTAAAAGTGTGGATTTGCCTGAACCGTTCGGGCCAGACAACGCCCATTTTTCTCCTTTTGTGATTTTCCAATTCACATTGTCTAATATGAGTTGATCATGATAGCGGACCGTAATGTTCCGAAGATCCACCGTGGATTGAAAATCAGTATGCTCCGGCTGCCCGAAATCGGCTAGTGCAATTGGATCGGGTTTTGGAAGATCGGCTGGTTCTATTGTTGCCTTAAAATGAGTTACCGACGAAGTTCTCCGGATTTTACCGGCATCCAGTTCCAGTACATGCGTAATGCAAGGCGGAATTTCGGAAGCAGTGGTTGCCATGATAATCGTTACTCCTGCGTCAGTTAAAGTGTTTAACGCATTTCTTAAAACTTCTCTGGAAATTACATCAAGACCGCTGAATGCATTATCCAGCATGAGCACTTTTGGTTTTTTAAGAAGCGATTTGGCCAATAACATCCGCCGCGTCTCGCCATTCGAAAGGGTCACAAAAGCGTGGTCGAGCAGGTGGGTGATTGATAGGAGATCAGCAACTTTTGCAAGATCCTGCTCATTTACTTTGGAAGGTTCCAGTTTAACGGATTTTTCATCAATGGTTCCCACCGGTTTGAGCTGATCGGTGAGAATGGCCCGCAAGGTTGGCGCGCGCTCTGCTTCGTAGGCGTAAAAACGCTGCTGATAATATTCGGCCCCTGCGCTGACAATGCGATTGAAGGAATAGTCATTTGAAACAAGCTCTATCGTTTCACGCAGCGGCGCATCCCAACTGTATGTAAGTTTTCCTGAAATTACCGGCCATTTTCCCGCAAGGATATCAAGTAAAATCGTCTTGCCTGATCCATTAGGCCCGATGATCGCCCAATTTTCCCCGGTTTGAGTTTCCCAATTAATATCTGAAAGAACAGTAACATCGTACTTGCGAACAGAAACATTGAGGAGCGAAATATGCGACATGGGGAGGCTTGCGTGAGACGGCAAATATTAAAACTTTGGAGGAGATATGGAAAATAAAAAAGCATCCCGGGGTCGGAATGCTTTAATATGTTTGTTGATAAGTGTCTTATTACATTATTCTTATTGATGAAACTCCATATTGAATTCTTTAATCATTGTGCTGGTAAAAACAGAAAGATCATCGGTTGTTCGACTGGTAATCAATCCATTATTGGTCACTACATCCTGGTCAACCCAAATTGCCCCGGCATTTTCCAGGTCGTGCCGGATCGAGAGAAACGAGGTGAGGGTACGTCCCAATACCACGTCCGCATCAATCAGTATTTGTGGGCCGTAGCATATAGCCGCAATAGGCTTACGCGACGAGAAAAAGGATTTTACGAATTCCACAGCATATGGGTTAATTCTTAAACAGTCCATACCCATTATCCCTCCCGGAAGCAAAAGTGCATCATAATATTCAGGACGTGCCATGGAAAGAGGCACATCCACCTTAAATTTTTCACCCCAATCCAGATGACTCCAGCCTCTGACATAGTTTTTGTTGGGGGAAATCAAATGCGTGGTCGCGCCATTTTGGTTTAGGACTTTTCTAGGGCAGGACATTTCAACCTGCTCAAATCCATCGGCAACAAGAATTGCAACTTTGAATGAATTTAATGACGGTTCCATGGATTTTGTGTAGATATAAGGGTTAGATTATTCAGTCAAATAATTGCACAATAATTATGCCACAATCGTATTCAATCGTTTGCATAGTACGGAAAGGTAAGTTGTTGAATGCAAACCCCAGGTGTGGAAACAGCATTTTGATGCTTATCAATCCAAAACAAAAGGAGCGGCTTTTGGCCGCTCCCTGGATTTATAACTATTTCCGGATATTAAATTTCAACGTTACCTACATTCTCAAATATCAGATCACCTTTGGAATTTAACTCCATCATGATTACTGAATCTTTCGCAACCTGACCACTAAGAATTCCTTTGGAAAGCTCATTCAGGATACGTCTCTGCAAAACCCGTTTAAGGGGGCGAGCACCGTAAGCAGGATCAAAACCGTCTTCGCCCAGCTTTGTCAAGGCTTCGTCCGTTGCATCCAAGGTAATGCCTTGTTCCTGCAGCATTTTTTGAATTCCTTTAAATTGAATGTCTACAATCTTGCGGATGTTCTTCAAGCTCAATGGTTCAAAGAGAACGATTTCATCAATCCTGTTCAGGAACTCTGGCCTTACGGATGCTTTTAGCAAATCAAGAACTGCCTGTTTGGCCTCCTCCACAATCAATGTATGGTTCCAGCCTTCATCCTCGGCAAATTTTTCCTGAATAATGTGGCTTCCCATATTAGAAGTCATAATGATGATCGTATTCTTAAAATTAGCAACACGACCTTTATTATCAGTCAAACGGCCTTCGTCCAATACTTGTAAAAGGATGTTCCAAACGTCGGGATGGCCTTTTTCAATTTCGTCCAGCAAAATTACACTGTAAGGTTTCCTGCGAACAGCTTCGGTAAGTTGTCCACCTTCGTCGTAACCCACATATCCCGGAGGCGCTCCCACGAGCCTGCTTACCGCGTGACGTTCCTGATATTCACTCATATCAATCCGGACCATCGCATTTTCATCATTGAAAAGATATTCAGCCAGCGTTTTTGCCAATTCAGTCTTACCAACACCTGTTGGTCCAAGAAAAAGAAAGCTTCCAATGGGTTTTTTTGAATCCTGCAATCCAGCCCGGCTGCGACGTACCGCATCAGATACCACTCCAATAGCCTCATTCTGACCAGCAACCCGCTGATGCAAATGCTCCTCCAATTGAAGTAACTTTTCACGGTCGCTTTGCAGCATTTTACTAACCGGAATTCCCGTCCACTTAGCAACTACCTCCGCAATGTCTTCCGGGGTAATCTCTTCCTGCATCAGACTATGTTGATTTTCAGAGTTTTGAAGCTCAGCCAGCTTTTGATTAACCTCCGGAATGCGACCGTAACGGATTTCCGCAACCTTTCCAAAATCACCGGAACGTTCAGCCTGCTCTGCTTCCAAACGCAATTGCTCGCTTTGCTCTTTCAGCGCACGCACCTCGTTCACTTTACCTTTTTCATTCTCCCATTGGGCCTTCAAAGTGTTCCTGTCCCCGCTTAGGTCGGCAATTTCCCTGTTCAGGACGGTTTCCTTGTCCTTATTATTTTCTCTTCTGATTGCCTCTCTTTCAATTTCCAGCTGCATGATCCGGCGGTTCAGTTCGTCCAGTTCTTCTGGCACACTATCCATCTCCAATCTAAGCTTCGAAGCCGCTTCGTCCATTAAATCGATGGCTTTATCTGGCAAAAACCGATCGCTGATATATCTGTTGGATAACTCAACTGCCGCAATAACCGCGTCATCCTGAATCCGTACCCCGTGGTGCAATTCATATTTTTCCTTAATACCCCGCAAAATACTGATTGCATCCGGTATGTTAGGTTCGTCCACCATCACAGCCTGAAAACGACGTTCCAGCGCCTTGTCCTTTTCCATATATTTCTGGTACTCCTTGAGAGTCGTAGCACCAATCGCGTGTAATTCGCCGCGGGCCAGGGCCGGTTTCAGCAGGTTGGCTGCATCCATCGCGCTTTCTCCTCCTCCCCCGGCTCCGATTAATGTATGAATTTCGTCGATAAACAGGACAATTTCACCTTCCGAGTCGGTCACTTCCTTGATCACTGCTTTGAGACGTTCCTCAAATTCGCCTTTGTATTTCGCACCCGCAATCAGGAGGCCCATATCAAGCGAAACAACAATTTTAGACTTCAGATTTTCAGGTACATCTCCCTGCACAATCCTTTGCGCAAGGCCTTCTACAATGGCAGTTTTACCTACACCGGGCTCGCCCAATAAAATGGGGTTATTCTTGGTACGGCGGCTTAGGATCTGCAAAACACGCCTGATTTCTTCATCTCGTCCAATAACAGGGTCAATTTTTCCGGCCTTTGCCAATTCATTTAAATTTTTGCTGTATCGCTCCAGTGAACGATACTTTGCTTCTGCATTTTGATCTTTCACAGGATTATTTTTTCCTCTAAGTTCCTTTATGGCGTTAATAAGTTCTTTTTCCTTAATCCCAACTTCTTTCATCAGATTGGCGGTGGTATCTTTTCCACCAAGGATGCCCAGCAAAATGAGTTCGATACTTATAAATTCATCTCCGAATTCCTTTAGGTAATTTTGCGCTTTTCCGCCTGCGGCAGCCATTTCATTACTGAGATAAGGCTGACCTCCACTCACCCGCGGATAGTTGTCCAGAATTTTTTGTAAACGATTATTGAGAATATCGGTACTGATATTCAATTTATTAAAAAGGAAAAGGGAAGTATTTGGGTCCTCCTCTAAAATGGATTTGAGAACATGGCCCGTCTCAATCGCCTGCTGCTGATTGCCCTGGACCATTTGCGCGGCATGCTGAATTAATTCCTGCGCCTTGATAGTATATTGGTTAAAGTTCACGGCGTTGATTTTATTAATGATGTATTGGACCACCAAAAATCATGTGCCTGGGAGTTAAACCGGAAATTTTGACATTATAATATCGCAAAGTGAAAATTGCCGGACAAAATGGCAATAAAGAGCATTCGCTGCATCATTACATTCCAAGTTGCGTTTGCAGCAAATCTTCCAATGTTTCACGTCTCCTAACCAGCCTCGCCTGGCCGTTATCAATCAAAACTTCGGCCGGTCTTAACCTTGCATTGTAATTGGAGCTCATCGTAAATCCGTAAGCGCCGGCATTGAGGAAGGCCAGGATATCGTCTTTCCGCACTTCCGGAAGTTCACGATCTGACGCAAAAGTGTCTGTCTCGCAGATATAACCTACGACATTGTAGGATTTGAGCGCACCGTCGGGATTAGATAGATTTAGAATGTGGTGATAGGACCCGTACATCATGGGCCTTATCAAATGATTAAGTCCGGAATCCACATGTACAAAATTCCGGGCCGGATCCTCTTTAACGACTGTTGTTTTTACTAATAGATAGCCTGACTCACTTACCAGAAATTTCCCTGGTTCAAACCAAAGCTGTAACTCCCGGCCATATTCTTTGCAAAACGTTTTAAATCGCTCAGAGATTTTTTCACCGAGCAAATCCATATCCGTAATGGCATCGCCAGGTAAATATGATACCTTAAATCCTCCTCCCAGATCGATGATTTCAAGATGTGGGAAGTGTTTTGCTGTCTCAAATAAAATATCAGCTACCTTCAAAAACGGTTCTGCATCTTTAATGTCAGAGCCTGTATGCTGATGTAGTCCAATGATTTTAATGTCGTATTTCTTTACCACTTCTAAAATCTGATCAAGCAGTAACACTGAAATGCCAAATTTAGAATCGGCATGGGCAGTCATAATTTTAATGTTTCCACCAGCTGCCACATTGGGTTTGATCCGGATCAGACAAGGTTTGGTATTGCCATACGTCTGACCGAACCATTCCAGCAGAGGCAGGCTGTCCACATTTACAATGGCACCCGTTTCTACGGCCTCCCTGACTTCCTCAAATGGCACACCGCTGGGTGTAAAGGTGATTTGAGATGCATTATATCCTGCAAGCTTTCCCATTTCGAGCTCTCCCGGAGATACAACATCCAATTCTACTCCAATTTCCCGCATCAATTTTAAAACTGCCAGATTGGTATTTGCCTTACAGGCATATTTAATCTTCATATTGATCCCGGCAAATGCATGCAGGAGTTCAGCTACCTTTCTCCGGATCGTTCCGCCATCATAAACATAGAGCGGACTTCCAAATTGTTCTGTTAATTGGATGGGATCGATTCCCTGGATTAAATAGTTCTGGGGTTCAGTGCGTTGCATTGGAGGTAACCTAATTACAATATTTGTCAAGATAAATTTCCATTTCTTTTTGAAGCGCCAACGCTTCCTTTTTTGCCTTTTCTGCGAAATCCAGACCGTTTCCTGCATATATAATGCTTCTGGACGCATTAACCAACAGCCCGCAACTCGAATTCATCCCAAACCGCGAAACCTCTTCAAGATTACCGCCCTGAGCGCCTACACCGGGAACCAATAAAAAATGATCCGGAATGATGGTGCGTATTTTCCGAAATTCCGAAGCCTGTGTTGCACCTACCACATACATCATCCGATCGGGGCCAGCCCAGGTTTGTGAAGTTTTCAGGACTTCCTCGTAAAGCGAGGAGCCATTAAAGCCTAACCTCTGAAAATCGAAACTGCCTGGATTGGAAGTCAGCGCAAGCAATATGACCCATTTCCCTTCAAATTCCAGGAATGGTTTAACAGAGTCACTTCCCATATACGGAGCTACCGTCACCGAATGAAAATCCAAACCGGAAGACTCAGGATCGAAAAATGTCCTGGCGTACAGTCCGGAGGTATTTCCAATATCGCCACGTTTGGCATCGGCAATTGAAAAGTGATTTTTAGGGATATATTCAACGGTCTTTTGAAGGCTTTCCCAGCCCTTCGGACCCAGCGCTTCATAGAATGCTATATTGGGTTTAAAAGAGACGCAAAAGTCGGCTGTAGCGTCAATGATTTGTTTGTTAAATTCAAAAATCGGGTCGGCTGCATTGCGCAAATGGGAGGGAATCTTGCGGATATCCGTGTCAAGCCCAACACACAAATAAGATTTTTTCAGTATAATTTGTTGAAAAAGCTCTTGGTAAGTCATGATTTTGGAAATAATGCGCCGAAATTACAACCTCTAACAATAGATTCATAAATTTGCCGGTAACATTAGTCTCAGCGCCTCCAATCCTTCGAAAAATTATATTCATACATGCAGATCCGAGAAACATCTATTGCCGGTTTAGTTGAAATTTTCCCCCGTGTCTTCGAAGACGACCGTGGAATGTTTTTCGAGTCATTCAATCAGCAGGTTTTTGATAAATTAGGTTTGCCTGTCAATTTTGTTCAGGATAATCAGTCCTTTTCAAAAAAGGGTGTAGTAAGGGGATTGCATTTTCAAAAAGCACCTTTTGCTCAGGGAAAATTGGTTCGGGTAATCTCAGGAAGGGTTTTAGATGTAGGCGTGGACATTCGTCCTGATTCTCCAACATTCGGCAAACATGAAATCTTTGAATTGCGTGGGGACCGCAATAATTTTGCCTACATACCAGAAGGCTTTGCGCATGGATTTGTGGCTTTGGAGGATTCTGTTTTTAGCTATAAATGCACCAACATTTACAATAAGGAATCAGAATCCGGGCTTCTCTGGAATGATCCGGATTTGGCTATCGACTGGGGAGTGTCCGATCCTTTGGTTTCAGAAAAGGATGAAATTTTACAAACATTTAAGGAGATGTTTGCAGATTTTCGGGTTTAGGCGGCTATTTTATTTTTCAAAAAGTTCTTCCAATGCTTTCGAGGCCACCTTTCGAGCGGAGCTAGGGTTTTGACCTGTGATTAGTCTCTCATCCATTTCAATAAACTCCATAAAGGGAATCATGGATTTTGTATAATGTGCACCCTGTTCTTTGAGTTTATCTTCAAGGTAAAAAGGCACTTCGCTTACAAAGCTCATAAGCGTTTCCTCAACATTCGAAAACCCTGTCAGATATTTGTCCTGAATCAGCGGGGAGCCATCTGTAAGCCTTACGTTTACAAGACCAGATACACCGTGACATACGGCAGACACCATTCCGTTGTGCTCGTAGATATATTGGGTGATTTTTTGAAGTTCACCATTTTCGGGGAAATCCCACATAGCTCCGTGTCCACCCGTAAAGTAGATGAGCCGGTAATCTGAGGCATGTATTTCGGATGGTTTGAGCGAATGCTGTAACTTTTCTTTAAAGGCCGCATTCTCCCAATAAAGCGCATTGCATTCGTCTTTCAGATCCATACTTCTTTCGTCAATGGGAATATGTCCTCCTAGCGGACTGACGAAATCCATCAGGATCTTTCTTCGGATCATTACATCGTAGAAGTGAGTGAGTTCACTCAGCCATAAACCCGTTTTAGAAGATTTGGTTGGGTAGGCGTCGTGATTTGTGCAAACAATCAGGACTTTCATAGTATGGTGAAGGTATGTACTTCGGGAAAGATACTATAAAATCTGTGTAGTTTCAGCGAAGATAGCTGCGGAATAATGTCAGGAAAGCAGCTGGTTTTTGTAGGCAAAGGACACTGCGGCAGCCGTACTTTTCGTACCGGTTTTTTCTAAAACGCGTAATCGGTGGCCTTCAACGGTTCTGACACTTATAAAAAGCTTATCGCCTATTTCGGAAGTAGAAAGTCCGTCACATATCAATTGGAGTACTTCTTTTTCTCTTGTTGATAAAGCGACATTGCAGGCATTTGGAAAAAAAGGATGCTTATTTACCTGCCTGTTCACCATTTTACGGTGCATGGCTTTGGACACGAAATCATTGTAGTAAAAGCCTTCCTCATCGACCCGACGGATCGCTTTCTCAACTTCATCGGGACTGGTATCTTTTAATAAATAACCCTGTACCCCTTTTTCAAGCATGTGGATCACGAAACGGTCCTCATTGTACATAGAGACTACAATGATCTTAATGTTGGGAAATTTTTCAAATGCTGCTTCGGTGGCCTGTATGCCATCCATAACGGGCATCTGCAAATCCATAAAAATAATATCCGGCGTATTTGCTGGGAGGCGGTCAAGCAGTTCCTGACCATTTGCAGCTTCAAGAATAAATTCGAAATCGGGAATCCCGCTCAGCATGGAGATGAATCCCTTTCTGAATAGTTCGTGATCGTCCGCAATTCCCAATTTCAGAGTTCTCATAAGTTTTAGATATTCACACGTTCCCTTCGGAATGGATGTAAAGGTTCAGGTTTGTTCTCTGATAGCGGCATGACCGGGATCTGCGCCAATGCGGACGAACCTCCTTTCAATGGTTTTTCATATTGAACCGTTCCGTTTACGATAGCAAGACGACTTTCGATCCCCAATAACCCCAGTCCTGCAAGATTATTTTCTTTGATTTTTTCGGGGTCAAATCCAACGCCGTTGTCAGTTACACGTAAACTCACAAATCGGTCATTTGTTTCCAGTACGATTTCAATTTTGGAGCAACTGGCGTGTTTAATGGCGTTATTGACCAATTCCTGCATGATCCTGTAAAGGGTAAGTTCCAGCTTTTGTCCCTGGCGCGGAAACTCCTCAGTATTGGCGTGGAATGAAATAATCAGGCTATTGTCTTCTTCGAGCTTATCAATAAATTCCTCAATGGCCTCAAGAAGCCCAAAGCGTTCAAGCGTGGTGGGTACCAGGTCTCGGGTAATTCGCCTCACATGTAAAATCGTTTCTTCAACCAGAGACTGCGACTTTTTCATGATCGACTCTTCTTTCTCATCCCCATTTTTACTGATCATCTTATTCAGCTGATTGAGGCTCAGTTTGGTAAGAGATAGCATGGTGCCAATGTCATCGTGCAAGTCCTGCGCGATACGTCGTCTTTCTGTTTCTTCTGAATTAAGCGCGGTGTCGAGGAGTAGGCGGTTGTAGTTTTTTTCGATGTCATTCAGCTTTTTCTCTTCTTCAAACCGCCTCTTTTGATAATACATAATAAACAGGATAACAAAAAATGACATAAGAATCATAGCCAGAGAGGCTATGAGCAGAACCCACTTCATTTGCTCACTGTTTTGCATAGGATTCGAATGAAAAATTCCAAAGACCAACGCTGATGAAAATTGCGCATACAATTTCAAAAATATACGGCACGTAATATACAAATCCTATGTCTAGTGGATTATTCCATTTTTCAGCATAGTGCAAAACAGGAGCAATACAAACAAGGCTCGAAAAATACAGCAGAAATCCCGAACATACCCAAAAGAAAGGAAAGTTCAGCAGGTTCGGGATTTTGAGTAGCAACATGATTTCATACAAGTACAACAAAATCCAAAATATCATTAGCAAACTCAACACCGTTCCAGAATAGAATACCAATTGTTGTTCGTGCAAATTTGAAAATTCTGGATTTATGTAAACCATATCCCAAATCGAGAACAGCGTAAATAATCCAATAGACCAAATTAGCCACTTTTTATACCGCGTTGTTTCAAATTTATGATAAAACATGCTACCGATTAAGGCATAGTACACAGGTATACTAATATTGTAATAAACAACCGTACTCTGTTTAATGGAGGCAAAGTGAAACATTGTCAGATCGATTACCAGCTTAGTGATCAGGTAGATCAAAAGAGACGAAAAACTTGCTTCACGATATGTCTTTTTGAACAGCGATACGATTAGAGGGATGAAAGTGATAAAAACGGCAATACATATAAATGTGTGTTTTTGACAAAAAGAGATGTAAATCTCAATCATTTAAATGATCGTTTAAATATTACCTACCACAGATATGTGGACATACTGGCCCATTACCCATCGCCTTTGCTTCCGCTGCCATATCCTTCAAACCTCCACCTACACTTACGAGGCCAGTCAAATCAACACCATGTGAATCAACCGGTACAATAATTAAACGAGGGGTTGGCTTACCTTTTTCATCAACTTCTGGTTCACCATCACTGTGAATTTCATTTCTTAATCCATAATATACGCGGAAACCAACAGGTTCACCTCCGCATTCATCCAGCAATTGCTTAAATGTTTCTAATCCAAAGAATTCGGCTTCTACATAGTTATTTGCCCCCTCTCTCTCGATGGCTTCTCTTTGCTCTTGATGGCGAGCAGTGAAAAGCTTGGCTTCTTTAACAGAAATTAGATCACCTTCTGTTCCCCTGTATTGTGGCATGGTCATAAAATTTTAGGACGGTTATATTAATGATATTGGTAAAGTTAGTCGCCAATCATATAGCGACCAAGTAGCGTTGTGCATATTGAGTTAACGGTCTAGTCGTAATCGCCTGGCAGTCAAAAGATACATAATCAAGCCACATTGAAATCGCGTAGTTTTACCTTGCATAATGCGGATTCTTACGAACAGGGCCCGCATTGTTACCTGTTTCGAAAAACAGGGATTTTCACTCTAAAAACCGGTTGTGGCCTGCTATACATTTGTAAAGCGTTAAGGAAGACTCACAAAGACTTTCTCATCAAGATTAAAGGGTTAGGTTAACATATGAAAGCCGTGAGGGATTCCTTCACGGCTTTTTTGACTTTTAAAACTTAATTTGGAGCATCTCAAGCGTATTCACAAATCTTATGAAACCTACAATAACAATAGAATATTGCCCCAAATGCGGTTGGTTGTTACGTTCTGCTTGGATGGCGCAGGAATTGCTGACCACTTTCACGGATGATCTTCACGCTATACAGTTGGTGCCTTCGGAAGTGAGTGGCAGGTATACCATCAAGCTTAACGAAGAACTGATTTGGGATAGGAAGCGCGAGGGGCACTTCCCTGAACCAAAGGAAATCAAGCAGAAAATCCGGGACATCATTGCTCCCGACCGAAGCCTCGGACACAACGACCGATAGTGCCCGGAATTTCAGGCAGACATTATGTCGTAATGGGTATATAGATACTGCTATTCTGTCCTGATTCACGGTTATTGTAATTTTCTTTTTGAAATATGGTATAACTTAAAAGTTAAGGTTAACCAACTGATTATAAATACCTTGTAATTGATCGTCAGTTTGCCGATCCTGTTTTTTTTCATAAATCCGATCTTTGGCACGCAGTTTTTCGTTAATGTTGAAAACTTGTGAACCTAAAACGCGATAGCTATGGAAAGCAAACTGAAAATACCACAGGAAATGTTGATGAACATCGATTTCATCAACACGATCAATGGTGGAATGAGTGAGCCCGCGATAAAGCTTGACAGAGGGTCAGATGGTTTCGAAGTTGTTGTAAAAATTCCTGGTATCGAGGTTGAGGATTTGCAATTGGAAGTAGTCAAAGGAAAGAGAAATACAAATAATCTTAAACTTTTTCATTTGTTACCTATATTTTCACAAGAAAGCCTTGCCGAAGATGAGCAGTGGAAAACAGTTCGATTCATCAATACTTTTGTCATTCCTGAGGGAGTAGACTTAGAACATATTTCAGCAAAATATGACAACGCATTAAGGCACTTGGTGCTGTTTTTGCCATATGGAAATGAGCAGGGCGACTTTCACCGGAAGGTTGAAATCGAACGCTGGTAATTCTCAAATTTGTATCTAACTAAGTTGCCTGGCAGTTTTTACTGCCAGGTTTTTTTATTTTAATGCCATTTTAATATAACACCTGATATTATAACTAAGGCCCATCCGGCTTCCAAACGTTGATTTGAATTACTTTACTACCAAATTGTATCCATCCAATAGATTATATTAAGATATAGTAAACATTTCGATTTTTATAAAAAAATGGGGGTTCATATCAATATCTTAGCATTGATATTTTATAAATTACCCTTACAAACTCAACGTTATGAAAAAATCCAATATTTTCGCTTACATCGAACTGACTAAGCTTGTGGACGAGCTAAAAGTATCAGCTGAAACAGGAAAACTTAAACAAAGATTAAAATCTCAATCTGCTTATTTCAATATTATTGAGCCGAGATATTTTTCAGAGGGACTGGTAAGTGAATGGGAGAATATTCTTAGCGTAATCAAACAAAAGGGTGCAAAAACCAACGAGGAGGGAAAGGTTGTGTCGAATGCCGTCAGCAATACCATTGACCATCTGAGTGACAAGGAATGCCAGATATTGGTTGATAAAATCCAAACTGTCTATGCTCAGGTAAAGCAGGAATTTCAGTAAAGTCTAGTTAACAGTTCCTCCGTTCCAAACTTCTTTGCCGGGCTGAACAAAAGCCAGGCTTCCGTCCCGATCCTCCGCCATGAGGATCATCCCATGGCTTTCCATTCCCATCATTTTGCGCGGGGCCAGATTAGCAAGATAGAGGACCTTATTTCCGATAATTTCCTCAGGTTTGAAATGTTCCGATATTCCGCTCAGAACTGTTCGCTGCTCCGATCCTATGTCTAAGAGCAGTTTTAGCAACTTTTTACTTTTTGGAACACTTTCTGCGGCAACGATTGTCGCGATACGGATGTCCATTTTCGCAAAGTCATCGTATTGAATTTCTGATTTAATGGGGGTAACCGTTTTGGTTTCCAATTCATTCATTTTTTTTGCCTGATGCAGTTTTTCAACTTGTTTTTCAATTACAGCATCTTCGATCTTTTCGAAAAGCAATTTAGCCTCAACTAACGGCTGTCCGGCAGGCAGCAAATCCGCTTTGCCGGCATTTTTCCAAAGACAATCCGTTAATGCGAATTGCGCTCGAATTTTTGCTGCGGTAAATGGTAAAACAGGCTCTGAAACAATCGATAACGAAGCGGATATCTGCAATGCAATGTTCAGGATGGTGTTCACACGCTCCGGATCGGTTTTGATTACATGCCAGGGCTGGGTATCCGCCAGGTATTTATTACCCAACCTTGCCAAATCCATAATCAACGCCAATGCTTCACGATACCTGTAATTTTCTATGGCATCTCCAATCCGCTTTGGAAAAGCTTGAAGTTCATTTAAAGCATTTAAATCAATGTCTTCCAGGACGCCAGCGGCCGGAACTTTACTATCGCAGAATTTCTGGGTCAGGACGACGGCGCGGTTTATAAAATTGCCGAAAATACCCACTAACTCGCTGTTATTGCGTGTTTGGAAATCTTTCCAGGTAAACTCGCTGTCCTTGGTTTCCGGTCCGTTTGCAGTAAGCACGTAACGCAGTACATCTTCTTTGTCCGGAAGTTCTTGCAAGTATTCGTGCAGCCAAACTGCCCAGTTTCTGGATGTAGAAATTTTATCTCCTTCCAGGTTCATAAATTCATTTGCAGGCACATTGTCGGGAAGGATATAATTGCCTTCGGCCATCAGCATGGCTGGAAAAATGATGCAATGAAATACAATGTTGTCTTTTCCAATGAAATGCACCAGCTTCGTTTCATCATCATCATCTCCTGTCGGCTGCCACCATTTTTTCCAACCCTCGTCGGTGCCGTTTTGCTGGATCAACCAGTCTTTTGTCGCAGAAATGTAACCAATAGGTGCTTCAAACCACACATAAAGCACTTTTCCTTCGGTATCGGGTACGGGTACCTTGATTCCCCAATCCAGGTCGCGCGTCATGGCTCGTGGTTTCAGACCATCTTTCAGCCATGATTGGCATTGTCCGAAAACGTTGGTTTTCCAATCCTTATGACTGTTAATGTAATTTTCAATTTGCGGCTGCATCTTATCAAGGGGCAGGTACCAGTTTTTTGTCGCTTTCAGGATAGGTTGTGCGCCGGAAAGTGTGGATCTCGGGTCTTTCAACTCAAGAGGGCTTAATGTCGAACCACACCTTTCACATTGATCGCCATAAGCATTTGGGTTTGCACAAACAGGGCAAGTTCCTACAATGTATCTGTCGGCAAGAAACTGTTGAGCCGTTTCGTCAAAATACTGCTCGGTCGTTTCTTCAATGAAGACATGTTTATCATACAAGTCTTTGAAGATTTCCTGAGCTGTTTCATGGTGGATTTTCCGGCTTGTCCGCGAGTAAATATCGAACGAGATGCCAAGGTCACGAAATGAATTATCAATTTGCGTATAGTACTTATCGACAACCTGTTGCGGTGTTAATCCCTCTTTTTTTGCACGGATAGTGATAGGTACCCCGTGCTCGTCGGTACCGCTGATAAACGCCACTTCTTTTTCATTGGAACGAAGATAGCGAACGTAGATATCAGCCGGAATATAGCATCCGGCCAAGTGGCCAATGTGAATAGGCCCATTGGCATAAATGAGCGCTGCGGTAACAGTATATCTTTTGGGATCGGAGATCGGCATTTGTCAAATAAAAGGATATCGAAATGCAAAATTAGCAAAAAGCCTTGCAGTACGCGATTGTGAAAGGCCGATAATTTACGACAGCCGGAATACCGCTACACTTCTTTTGGTTTGAAAGTATTTTTAATATACTTGTATCGATTTACACTGTACACTCACCTCCATGAAAGAACAATTCAAGACCCGCCAGCAGCTGGCAATTGAACTGGGCGTATCAACCCGCACGCTTTCCAGAAAGCTAATCGCCCTTCAGATCAGCATTCCGCCCGGGCTGATTCCTCCTAATTTGTACACGCAGATCTTAGAAAAAATTAGGGGTTGATTAGTAAGTCGGACTTTGTCAGGTTTTGTCGAATCTTATCTAATTATCGCTGTTGCCATTGTGGGGTATTTAAGGGATGTTTGTAAGGTACCAACTGACACCACTATGAAACTGAAAACACCAAAGTTTGCGGCTATATGCTGCCTTGTTTTCCTGATCTTCAGTTGCTCAGAAAATGAATCCAATGAAACAGACAAGGAATTCCAATTCAGGAAAGAGCAATTGGAATTTGACAATGAAATGTTCCCTGTCTATGATCTTGGCAACGTTAAGCAACATCAACTGGTGCGGATGGAGAGCGAGCAAAGTGCGAAAGAACGTCTTCGCAAATTTAATCCAATCGAAGTCCCTTCCACCATTTCAGGCACCTCGTTAATAAGTCGGTGGAAAGCGATAAATTTATACAAAGCGTTCGCCTACCTGCATAGTTCGGATACGATAATGATCCGTCAGTTTCGGTCCAATTATGCCAAGCTCGTTCTCACGACCTACGATGTGTTGGAAAAAGGCAACTATTCCGACATTACCTATTTTACCCGGGAACTCATTGAGTCGGAAACCGGCCGTTTTAAACTGATTTTGAAAGGATTGCAAAAGATAAAAGGGAACTGTGAGCCCAGAGTTTATGATAATCTGGTATTGACCACCCAAAAGCAAATTGACATAAACATTGAACATCTTAAAATTTCGAAAAGGAACTTGCCTGTCTTACTGCAAAAACTTAAAGATGGACAGCTTGATATAGGGGAAAATATGCGAAAAGAATTTATTGCGGCTATTTCTAGGGCAGACAATTTATCAACAAAATTAGCGAAACTAGAAAAGCACCATCAAGAGATAGCGAATCTCTAATTATTGTATTTGACCTAAGGTAAGTACCAGATTCCTTCTGCATAGCGGAAGGAATCTTTTTTTGTCCTTACTTTGAATGCCGAACTTTGGCCAACGCATTTTGTTAGAAATCTATGAAAGTTCTTATTACCGGTGCCACAGGTCTTGTGGGCAGTGCTGTTGCAAGAAGGTTTTTGTCGGACAATTATGAAGTGCTCGCATTGTACCGTCGGGGTGCTGATCGTAGTTTGCTATCGGATGTAGATTCCAGGGTAAATTGGGTAGAGGGGGATATCATGGATATCAGTTCATTGGAAAATGCAATGGAAGGCGTTGATTTCGTGGTACATACGGCGGCGGTTGTTTCATTTATTCCAAAGGACCGCAAGATAATGTATAGGGTCAATGTAGAGGGAACCGCCAATCTTGTTAATGTTTGCCTGAATTATCCAGTCAAAAAATTATGTCATGTAAGCAGTATTGCGGCCTTGGGCAGGCCCGATTCCCGAAAACTAATACCTGGAAAAACAACAATGCTGGACGAAAGCCAGCGATGGGAGGATTCGCCGGAAAATTCGGAATATGCCAAAACCAAACATCTGGCTGAATTGGAAGTATGGCGCGGGATTGCGGAAGGATTGAATGCCGTGATCGTAAACCCAACATTGATCCTGGGAGAGGGCGACTGGAACAAAAGCAGTACTCAGATCTTTAGGTATGTTTATCAGGAAAAGCCATTTTTCACCGAGGGTATAGCCAATTATGTTGATGTCCGGGATGTCGCGGATATCGTTTTTCGTCTCTTGCATTCAGAGGTGTCCGCCGAAAGGTTCCTGTTGAATGCGGGAAGCATTTCCTATAAAAATTTGTTCAGTATGATAGCCGTTGCCATGAACAAAAAAAAACCATGGCTTAGGGTTGGGCCAGGGCTGGCCGGCATAATTTGGCGGGTTGAAGCATTGAGGACATTTTTGCTTGGAACCAAGCCATTGATTACGAAAGAAACGGCCCAGTCGGCGGCAAGAAATATCAGTTATCGTAATGATAAAATCAGAAATATCTTGAATTTTGAGTTTCAACCGCTTGAAAAAACGGTGGCCAGGGTCAGCGAAAGTTTGCTGAAGCAGAGTTTGAATTAAGCGAAATATTTTTATAACTTTCTTTCAATATTAAGTGGTGCGTTAGCCCTCAAATCTAACCTGGCGTTCGTATGATGGAGAAAAATTTTGGGGAAAGAAAGGACTATATGAAGGAGACGCTGCTCAGGTTTGAAAGGATGTTAAAAACCAGTGAGCCGGTCTTTTTTGATTTAGATACATACGAAAAAGTTACGGTTCATTACATAGAAAAAGGGGAGTGGGAGAAGGCCTTCAAGGCTTGTGAATTGGGGTTGTTGGATTATCCTTACTCGCTGGATCTTCTGCTTAATATGGTTCAGCTTCATTCCAATCGGGGTGAGCATGAAATGGCCCAGGAAATTTTGGAAAGGGCTTCTTTATTCCATCCTGGTGACATTGAAATTTCTTACATGCAGGTTGCAATTTCCAACATGATGGGAGAGTATGAGGACGCAATCGAACTTCTTGAAAATCTCTTGCAACGTGTGGATGATCAGGACGAAATCTATTTTCAGATCGGACAGACTTACCAGAATTGGGGTAAGTATGAAGATGCAATCAAGTACTACAAAAAATCGCTTCGTAATAATCTCAATAATGAAAGTGCATTGTACGAGCTGGCTCATTGCCTCGACCTGGTAGGCCAGCTCGAAAGCCATCTCGATTATTACAACGAACTGGTTGATCGTGACCCGTTTTCGCATCATGCCTGGTACAACCTGGGTATCGCTTTCAGTAAGCTGGAGCGTTACGAGGATGCGGTGAATGCCTACGAGTACGCAACATTGGTGAAGGATGATTTTGCTTCTGCATTCTTTCAGTTGGGCAATTCGTACATGAACCTTGAACAATATGGCGAGGCAAAAGAGCATTACTTGAAGGCAATCGAGCTTGAAGGGGAGCAGCCTGAGACTTGCTGCTGCCTGGGTACGTGCTATGAAAAGCTCGGTGAGTTTGAAACGGCCATAAAATATTATCGCCAGACTGTAAAGCTGGACAACCAGTGGGATGATGGCTGGTATGGAATGGGGATTTGTTTCAGTGAGTTAGGACGTTGGTACGAAGCGGTTGGTTTTTTGAGAAAGGCCATTCAAATCACCGAATTAAATCCTGACTATTGGCTGGCACTTGCAGAAACTGAATTTAAGGTTGGCAACGTGGTTTCGGCTTTTGAAGCTTTTGAAAAAGCAGCTGAAATTGAGCCTTCTAATCCGGATATATGGCTTAAATGGTCACACGTCCTCTTTGAACAAGGTAACTATGCGCGTGCTTGTGACCTGCTTCAGGCCGCAATAGATGAAATGCCTGAGGAAGCTGATTTGTATTACCGGATGGCAGTGTATCAGATTCATGCTGGCGAATACCGTGAAGCACTGATTAATCTGGAAGTTGGATTAACATTGGATTATGATGCGCACGTGCAGCTTTTTGACTTTTTCCCTGATCTTGAAAAGCAAAAAGCACTTTTCAGAATTATCGAGCAGTATCGGGAGAAATAATCAGTATTAATATAAATTCTCATAAAGGTTCACCAGTTTTTTCGCGATTTTTTCTGCACTAAACGCGCTAATGTGGTTCTGACCAGCAGCTACCAAAGATTTTCTTAAACCGGCATCCGCAATCAACATTTCAAGTTGACTGCGGATGTCTTCTGTTTTATAAGGGTCGGCATATAAGCCGCCTGGTCCTCCTGCTTCTTCCAGACAAGATCCTTTGGCTGCTAATACCGGTGTTCCGCTGTGCAATGCTTCGAGTATGGGAATGCCAAATCCCTCATAAACAGAAATATAGGCAAATATGTCCGCTCCCTGATAGATTGCAGGCAAATGCGTTGTGGGGACATTTTCACGGATAAATACACGATTCCCAAGACCGTAATGCTGAATGGTCGCTCTGATTTTTTGAGTATATCCGGTCGGTTTACCAACTAATATCAAATTGAAATCATTATTTTTCAATCCTGCAAATGCTTCTACAAGCCGGTGCTGATTTTTCCTTTCCTCCAAGGTTCCAACACTTAGTATGTAAGGTTTTTCCAAACCGTAGTTATTTATAATCTGCTCTCTTTCCTGTACATCTATTTTCTGTTTAAAAATTGGATTGCAGTCCTGATAAATCACTTTGATCTTGTCTTTATCTATCCCATAAAGTTCTGTTAAGTCACGCTTGGTTTGTTCACTCACCGCCACGATTACGTCGGAATGCTTGCAGGCAGATTTGAATTTATGCCTGTACATAATCCGGTCTACAGGTTTATAAACATAAGGAAGTCTTTCAAAAATCAGATCGTGGATGGTAACAACTGACTTGATGCTCCGGCGACTTAAACCTTTTGGAAGTTCATTGCTAAGCCCATGGAAAATGTCGATCCCATCCTTGCTAAGTTGTTTTGAAATTGCAGCATAACGCCAGTAGGCTGAAAGCTTTTGATCAAACCAATTTTCAGGATAACGGATTGCTTTTTTGGGAAAATCAGGAAAGAGATTTCGATCGTTTTTGGGTGTATAGGCCAGGTATTCGCGCGCATTTTCGAAGTTGGCCAGGGCTTCAAGCACAAATCTGCTGTAATTACCCAAGCCGGTCTTGTTTGCAAAGGCTCGCTTTGCATCAAATCCAATACGCATAACTCACTGTGCAAGGTTTACGAGCAAAAGTCCGTATTTTTGCGGATACCACCGAAAATTATTGGCAGGTATTTTGTGTTAAAAAGGAATGAAGAGAAACAACATTCGCAAGCGGGGAAACCCGAAAGCTACCTCCCTTTCACTTACAGAAGAATATCAGATTCACACGCTGGCGAACGGTATCAGAATTGCCCATAAGCAAGTTCCTCACACGCAAATAGCACATTGCGGTATCATGCTTGACATAGGCAGCCGCGACGAACTGACTCATCAACAGGGTCTTGCGCATTTCTGGGAGCATATGGCGTTTAAGGGAACTGAAAAGCGGAGTTCATACCATATCATTAATCGTCTCGAAAATGTAGGAGGGGAATTGAATGCGTATACCACCAAAGAGAAAATCTGCTTTCATGCGTCCGTTTTAGATGATCATTTTGAGAAGGCGATGGATCTTCTTGCGGATATTACCTTTCATTCCGTTTTTCCCGACAAGCAAATTGAACGCGAGAGGAATGTAATCCTGGAAGAAATGTCGATGTACATTGATTCTCCGGAAGATGCGATTCAGGATGATTTTGATCAGCTCGTTTTTCCGGACCATGCATTGGGAAACAACATTCTCGGAACGGCTGAAACCGTCAATTCCTTTGGACGCCAACAGCTTCACGACTTTATAAATGAAAATGTTGATACCGAACGTATTGTCGTTTCTTCGGTCAGCCGCCTGCCATTTTCGAAAATAGTGAAGGTTGCTGAAAAGTATCTGGGTGACATTCCTCATCGAACCACAAGGAGAAAACGAATTGCCCCTCTTGCCTATATTCCTTTAAATCAGCAAAAAGAGCGATCTATCCAACAAGCACAATGTGCCATGGGCCAGCCTGCCTACTCATTGCTGGATGACCGTCGGTTAGCCTTTTTTATGTTAGTAAATTTGCTGGGAGGCCCTGGAATGAATTCAAGATTTAATCTCTCTCTGCGCGAAAAATATGGCCTGGTTTATTCCATTGAAGGAAATTACACGCCATATCTGGACACGGGTTTTATGGGCATCTTTTTTGGCACCGAGCAAAAGCAACTTAATAAAAGCATTGCTTTGATCCATAAGGAATTAAGGAAAGTCCGCGAAATGCCTCTTTCTGTTTTACAATTGCACCAAACGAAAGTTCAGTTGATGGGTCAATTGGCAATGTCTGAGGAGAGTAACATGAGTTTTATGCTAATGATGGCCAAAAGCTTGCTGGATACCGGCAAGGTGGATTCGCTGCCAGAGATTTTTACTGAAATAGAGCAAATTACCTCGTTGCAACTTCAAGAAATTGCCCAGGAAATGTTCAATGAGCAGAATTTCAGTTACCTCACTTTTTTACCCGAAGAATAAGGTAGTAAGATCAAAATACCGAATCTATACGACACATCCGGAAGTTTTTTTAAAAAAGCATCCTAACGTAACTTATTAAACCAGCGATTCCTGTTTGCTTTCTGCCCGATAATACAATGTAGAAGCATTCTCAGGCCTAAGAATATTTTTGGCGGCGGCATGAATGTCATCAACGGTCAGATTTCGGATGATCTCGGCGTCCTGATTGGCCCAATCCACATTCCCTGCATTTGCGGCAAAAGCCAGGTTCATGGCACGGTTCAGCAGTTCTACTTCTGAAAAGGCAAGCGACGCTTCAGACTGATTCTTCACTTTGGTAACTTCTTCATGGGTCGCACCGAATTCAGCCATTTCCTGCAATATTTCTTGAACTGCAAAATCAGCATCCTCGAGCGACACGCCTGGATTAAGGTTTCCTTTAATCATCATTAAACCCGGATCAAGTGATGAAGTTATGCTCGCGCTAATGCTGTTAAAAAGTGCTTTCTCTTTCAATAACTTCTGATATAATCTGGAAGATTTTCCCCTGCCCAAAACGTCACTTAACAAATCAGCAGCGTAAAATCCTTCCTCGTATCTGCCCGGCATGTGAAAAACTTTGATTAAAGAATCAAGAGGAACAGATGCGGATGTCTCAATGTGGCGGGCTTCAAATTGCTGGGGTTCTTTTGGAAGATTTCTTACATAAGACGGTCCGGCAGGGATATCTCCGAACCATTTCTCAGCCAATACCTTCACTTGTTCAAATGTAACTGCGCCTGCAACGACCATTAAAGCATTATTAGGCCGATAAAAGCGAAAGAAAAAGTCCTGCACATCATCCATTGTTGCTCTTTCAATGTGCTCAATGTCTTTTCCGATCGTCGCCCACCGATATGGATGCGCCTGATATGCAAGAGGTCTCAGTTTAAGCCACATATCACCATAAGGTTGATTGAGGTATCGCTGCTTAAACTCTTCAATAACCACTTTTCTTTGAACTTCCAGCACATTAGGATCAAATGAGAGGCTTAGCATTCGATCAGATTCCAGCCAAAAGGCCGTTTCCACATTGTCGGCTGGCAGCGTGATATAGTAATTGGTGATATCAGGCGAAGTGAAAGCATTGTTTTCTCCACCAACGGTTTGAACCGGAATGTCGTAATTAGGAATATTCTGAGAACCTCCAAACATCAGGTGTTCAAATAAGTGCGCAAATCCCGTCCGTTCTTCATCTTCATCGCGTGAACCAACGTTGTACAGGATGTTAACAGCCGCCATAGGAGTTGAAAAATCCTCATGGACAAATACTTTCAGGCCATTATCCAGGGTAAATTGCTTATAGCGAATCATATGATTAATCTGATGTCTTGTAATTGATATTTTGGTTCAAAATAAAGCCCGGGATAGAAACCCGAGACTCGAAATTGGGGTTGTAAACAAAGCTACTGTTCAGTTGGGATACCACCAAACCATTTTGAGTTAATAGTCACAGCCATGCCTTACACAATGAAATTGCTCTTTGCCTTTCTTTTGATTTTATCTTTTATTCCTTCACGCGCCCAATTGCTTAATGATCAAGCGTCGATAAAGAATATTCAGAGCAGTCTTGACAAAATTTATAATTACGAGTTTGAGGAAGCGCAGGTTATTATGGACCAGGTGGGGAAAAAGTATCCGAATCATCCTGTTTCTTACATTCTTGATTCATTTATTCTTTTTTGGAAATACCTTCCAATTAAAGATAACCCAGTCAAATCGAAGGAATACATTCAAAAGCTTAATCAATGCCTGGACGCTATAAACAAGAAATTCGGTAAAAATAGTCTGGATCCGGAAGCCGTCTTTTACACCATGGTGGCGAGGGGATATATGGCGATGATCTACAATTATAAGGGCGAAATGATGAATGCGGCTGGCGAAGGTAAAAAGGCGTATAATGCTTTTGTGGAAGGATTGAAATTGATCAATAAAAATCCGGAATTCTACTTCACTTCCGGCATGTATAATTATTATGTTGAAGTGTATCCTGAGGAGCATCCCATTGTAAAACCACTTCTATTATTTTTCAAAAGCGGTGATAAAGCATTGGGATTGAAACAAATAGATAATGCAACCAAGTTGGGCACGATTACCCGGGCCGAAGCCTGCTACTACATTTCTCATATCTATCTGAAATATGAAATGAAACCGGAAAAGGCCATTTTTTATATGGATAAGCTGGTTGACTTATATCCAAAAAATCCGATTTACCTGATGAAGGATATTGAGGCATTGCTATTGTCGGGCAAGTACGAGCCAGCGAGGAAGGAAATCATTAATCTGAAAAAAATCAACACCGGATTTTATCCGGCAGCATGGCGGACTTTCCAGGGAATTCTGGAAGAGAAAAGCGAAAAAAATGATGCTGCCGCGCAAAGAGAGTATAATCTTGCACTCAAAACACCTCACGATGACCAATATACCAAAGAATATCACGCCCTTGCTTACGCAGGTTTAGCGCGGATCTCTGCTCGCGCAGGCAACAAGTCCAAAGCAAAAGATTACTACAAGAAATGTTTGGGCAAGGCGGAATACAGATCGGTTATTAAGGAAGCGAAAGCATTCAAATAGGCATTATTTGGGAAAAAGGCTCTTATCCAGTCCTGGAATAATTTTCAGGGCGTTTTTGTAGTAAAGCTTTTTAAGCACCTCATCGGAAAGCCCCATTCCGTACATGCGCCAGAATGCGTGGTATTTTTTATGATAAGGGAAATACTCATCTTCCGTTTCTAAAACCCGAAAATACGTGGCATATTCTGAAGGTATCCAACTGTCTTTGCCAAATAAAACGCGATCCTGGTATTTTTCAAAAAACTTTTTGGCCGTTCTGGGTTGTCTGCCCAGCTCCGCAATCACAGCCCCAATTTCTACATACATATTCGGGAAAACAGTCATCAGGCTATCCAGTTTTTTGAGGTTATTGGGATACCAGCCCATATGTGCATTAATGAATGTTGTTTTGGGATTTGAACGAAAGATATGATGCTGCTCGGCAATAAGTGAATCAAATGGGATTGGGTCTTTTGTACCCCTACGACGGCCTGGATGCGTTTTTAATTCCAGCCATCTTTCGTTATAGCGGTCCATTGGGTCCCAGAATGATGGGACGTCCGCGGTATGGATCAGGACAGGAATGCCTAGTTCTCCACATTTTTTCCAGACAGGCTGCAAACGCGCGTCACTGACGGGAACACGGTTTCCTTTGTCATCCTTTATGCCACTAAAACCAAGGCTTTTGTAAATTTTAAGCCCTTTTGCACCCATTTTCACATCATCTTCCAGTTGCTTTACCGCCCTGGCGCTCCAATCCTTTTCTCCAAATCCTTTGAATTGCAAGTTTGTAAAAACAGCGATGCGTTTTGGCTCATTTTTTGCGACGTTTTCAAGCGAACCTTTTAATGTTGCCGTTCCTTCGCTCCATTCGTCTGTCCATCCTCGTCCACTTAAATTAACCATAATTCCCATGTTAAGGCTGTCCATCTGCGATGTAAGCGCTTTCAAATTCTGGGTTGGCATTTGGTATTGGTGATTATGAACATCAATAAAGGGGAATTTTGCTCGTCTCAGAATATGTCCGCTTACCTTCAATGTTGAGATAGGGTCGTACTCTTCAAACCCCAGAGGTTGTGTAACTTGTGAGGATTCCTGGGCTTTGCAACCCAGCGATACTGACATTAAGATAAGGGCGAAGAGTAATGGTTTTTTCATGAAAGCGGATCTCGGAGGATTATATTAACGGCTTTTGGGGTATATTAAAGTGGTTGGTTTTATAAATCAATGCGACGCAATGTGCTGCAATTCCCTCCTCTCTTCCTACAAATCCCAAATGTTCGGAAGTGGTCGCTTTGATCGCCAGGTCTTCTTCTGAAAGTTGGGTAACCCCGGCCAGGCAGGTTTTCATAGCTGGAATGTGTGGGTTCAGTTTGGGGTTTTGCAAGACTATGGTCACGTCCACATTTCCTACTTCATATCCTTTTTCACGGATCATTTCTATTACTTTGGACAATAAAACTTTGCTGTCCACGCCCTTCCACTGCGGGTCCTTATCAGAAAAATGGTATCCGATGTTTCTGAGATTTGCTGCGCCTAATAATGCATCACAAATCACATGACATACCACATCAGCATCCGAATGTCCTTTTGCTCCGTGCGTGTGTGGGATTAAAATACCTCCCAGCCAGAACGGGCGGCCTTCTTCCAATTGATGAACATCGTAGCCCTGACCTACGCGAAACGGAAATGTATCTGGCATTTTAAGGGTTTAGCGCTGTTTTAAATTATGAATATCCTCTTGCATGATTCCATCTTGACTGCCCTTGCATGAGGTTTTTTTGGCCATCCTCTAAAATATCCAATCGGATAAGACCCTCAGCCATTAACTCTTTCAGATTACTAATTCTTTCTCTTTCTTTCATGTGAATGTGCTTAAAACAAATATAATAATCTTTCTTAAGCTATACGGTAATGTCGGACCCAGGTAACATGGTTAGATTAAATTTTTTAGTCTGATATTTGGAACACTTGGCAAATAAAAAAGTGAAAGCCGGTATGTCTCAGGACATACCGGCTTTCACTTTTTTATATTTTTTTAATTACCTATTAACCTGTTCTATTTGAGTTTTAAGCCGCAAAAGCTCCTCCTGCTGACTAGCTGATTTGAAGTAATAATACAGTCCGGCAATGAGGAATATTTTGGAGAGCACAAATACTGCTATAAATGCAGGACGCCAAAATTTATGGACTTTGATATGCGTGTCATTAACTTCCACATCAAGATACTGCGTTCTGCCGGTGCGATTATCCGAATTGAAATTGTGCTTTTCTTTAAAGCTTTTCAATTCAATGAGCTCTCTCACTGCGGTTGGAGGAGATACCGATTCGCTGGTAAAATATTTCCTGATATCAGCTTCAAGATCAATCACATAATTCTCCAATGAACGATCGGCCAGCATCATCAGCCTCACCTGCTCTTTCTCTTCCTTGCTTGTCAGCCCGAGCAACTGAGATTCCAAAATTCCGCTTTCGATAAAATCCTGTGTTTTCAATTTGCCCGCTAATTATACGTTTCGATACGATTTGAAAAATTCATGAAAACTGCGTAGGACCTCCGATTTCGAGATATTAAGCTTTCCCGCTACCTCGTCCGGCGTAAATCCCTGACGGAAAGCAAGGTCAAAAATAGTTTGGGGGGACGAGGAATCCAAAGATGCAGAGTAATCGTCGTCCACAGGCACTAGGGCCGTCAGCTTCTTTTTGGCTTCCACAGCCTTCGATCTGGCCAGCTTGATCACACATACCGCGAAACTAAACGGATAACTATTGCATGACCGCAATTGGGGGGAAGAAAATACGCTTATTAAAACTTCCTGCGCAAGATGGGGCTGTGGGAGGATCTGTAAAATAATTCCATAAGCCATGGCGCCAAACTTGTCATAAACTTCCAGAGAAGAAAGATTGCTGTCCAGTTTAGCAACGGGTTGGGGGCCGGCACCATTGTTAATCCGTTCTAATTCATTCATACACTACAATTAATTGAGCAAGTATTGTTTAGGGAAGGTTGGATAAGTTAGTCTAGGATATTTACGAGCAGTTTGTCAATTCACAATGTCAGAGTAGTATTGTAAATTTAATATAATAACCTTTTAAATTACCAAACAAGCAAAAAAAGTTACAGCATCACAGTGTTACCAGTTTGGATATTCTCCGTACAAAACTGAAATGAATGTTTAAAGTAAGTTATTTCAATGTTTAAATTTGCCGAATGAAAGAAAAAATTGCAGTGATTTTTGATATGGATGGCGTAATCTGTCATACCAATCCCTATCATTCGAGGGCCTTCCGGGAATTCTTTTCCAGACGGGACTTGGCACCAACCGATGAAGAATTTGCCCAGCATATGTTTGGGAAAAGCAATAGCTACATACTCAGCCATTTTTTAAAAAGAGTGGTAGAAGGGGAGGAACTTTTACAATTGGAAGATGAAAAAGAGAGCCTGTTTCGTGAGATATACGAGCCTTATATTGAGCCAATTACTGGCATTGTAGCTTTCATTGAAGATCTTAAATCAAACGGCACGCAAATAGGCGTTGCAACTTCCGCCCCTTATGCAAACCTCGAGCTGATATTAAGTAAAGTGCAAATCAAAGAATATCTGGGCTCGATTCTGGCCAGCGAACATGTAAAAAAGCATAAACCGGATCCCGAAGTTTATCTGACGTCTGCACGAAATCTGGGTGTCAGTCCGGATCAATGTGTGGTTTTTGAAGATTCATTTTCCGGTGTTTCCGCCGGGCTTAATGCAGGTATGCGTGTGGTGGGTGTGTTAAGTTCCCATTCAAAAGATGAGTTACCGACTTGCAAACTTTATGTGGAAGATTACACGGAAATGTCTTTCGAAAAAATTAAAGCATTGTTTTAACAGAACTCTACAATGTTGCCGGATCAGTGACTTTTACGTCAAAGACTCCTGTCAGCACTTTTTCATTTCGCTTAACCTGCAGAAAAATGCGGTAACGTCCATTTTTAGGGAATGAATAGGGGAATGATATGCTGTTGCCGTGCTCCATACCCATCGTAACATTTCCTTTCGCATCATACATGCCCATTTCGGTCATCAGGAATTGTTCTCTTTCCAATGTCGGCATTGCCTTAAGTTTAGCAAGATGCTTATCCACACTATCCCTGAAAACAACAGGTAACGGCCTGTGCGCAATTTTAGCAGTATCTGACATTCTGTTTTTAAATGTCTGCCCGGCCGCCATAGCGAAAGTTCCTGAGGGGTGCAGGTGAATATAAACTGACCCGTCTGATCGTACGACCGCAACGTGTCCGCTCATTCCCAGGTAAGGTTCTGGAAAACAGGGACTTCCATCCGGATTGAAGATTTCAAAATTCAATGCATAAGGCTTGCCTACTTCCAAAGGACGATCGGGCTTGCCTTCCCAGATCGCATAAGAGCCGTCTTTGAAGACTGTTTTTGTTCCGGGCTTACCACAAATCACCACGTTTTCATCCATTGGAACCTTACCGGGTGTGTTCAATGGGTCAGTCACTACATAAGTGTCTTCTTCATTTGTCGCGTTTTGCGCATTCAACGCGGTTTTCTGAGCGGGTATCACCAGCGTGTCAACAATCGTCTCGGCAAAACCTGAATACTGGACAATGTCAGCATAAACCAGATATTTCCCTTCAGGTAATTTGGGTAAAATGGTTTTAAATGTCGTGCTGTCCATGCGTTCCGGATGGATGTGTGCAAAGGCGTCCAGGCCAGGAATCCTGACAAGGAAAGTGTGCATCAGTTTTCCGTGGTCGGGGATCAATGTACTTAGCATGCTACCGCGACGCATCGATGTCCAATTGGTTGTATCAATTTTTAATTGAAACACCCGCTGATCATTTTCAATATGTATGTCAGCTTTTCCTTGCATTGGTTTATATAACCATTCCTTATATTCCGCCGCCCAGCTGTCCCACCAGCTGCTGCCACCATACAATATGAGCGTGCACAATGCTGCCGCGATGGCCATATTGATCCGCCTTTTGCGTTTTTGAGCAATGGTCAATTCATCGCCTGGTTTTAATAACCCATCACTTACACTTGCCCCAATGGTGGTAATCATTAATAAAAACAAAAGAACGCCCAGTACACTCAAGACAATGCCTAATTCCTTTGGCATAGCCCGTTCAGCCGTGGATACTGCTACAATCGGGACAATGAGTTCTGCCTTGCCCTTATCTCCTTCAATGATGATCTGGGCACTGGAAGATCCCCAGTCCATCAACCAGACCACACCCGAAAATTGGCCTTTTTGCCCGGCTACTTGTGCAAGTTCATCTGCCGAGGGAGCTCCCTTATCTCCTGAATAAAAATAAATCGGCCGGGCAGAAACTTTGCTCGCAATACCGTCCTGAATAAAAATGGTGACCTTGGCGGTTCCAGGAATCACATCCGGCGGCTCTATGCTTACCATAACCCGGTATGAGCCAGCCTGGCCCTGCATCTGGACACCAGAGCTGCCGACGTGCGCATGCACCTTATTCATTGTGATACCGAAAATCACAAATAATGTAATAGTGAGAAGCTTTTTCATCTTTGAATTTTATGCATCCAATTTCCCCAAGCCAAACCAACTCTCGTGGATATCAGGGTAGCGAGAAGTGCTATTCCCAAGCCTTTCACCAACTCGGGTGTGCTTTCAATCATCCACGGCCCAAATTTAAACCGGTATTGCCAGTCGGGACTGTTCCCAAAATACCAGTAATGGCTCCCGAAAAACCAATTACGTGCATATGGAGATTCCATCAAAAATCCTCCGAAATACCATTGGACCGCGAGGAATATAAGCAAAAATGCGCCTCCCAGAATTGGCGTAAGTTGCCAGTCATTTAGATATCCGAAGCGATGTCTGAGCAAATCGATGGCAATAGCAGGTATGATGAGTAACAAAGGGAATTGGAAACCCTGATAATGGCTTATGTGGTTCAGAATTGGCCCAAGCTTAGGCTCTGCGGGGAAAAGTGGAATGATCCATAAAGTAGCAAGCATTAAAACGGTGTAGACACCTGCCACGGCTGTAATGGTCCATTTCTGGGCGGCTGCCTTACCAGTCGCCATCAGCAGAATGGGAAATGCTGCGCCTCCATAAACATAAAAGCTGGAACGGTGAGCTGACATTCGGCCCAGTTCTTCGGATAGTAGTGTATACCAAATGGTTAACAAGAAGCCAGCGGAGAGAGCAAAAAGCCAAAAAAGCAGCGAATCCAGGTTCTTTTTGGGGGGGACGACAGATTTTTTTGCAAGCCTGAAATGATTTTTAATGGATACCACACTGATCATTGCCCCAAACTGAATTCCAATGATGCCTAGGATCAGGACGGTATGAGGGGGTGAGAGAATGGTAACATCCAGTCCGTAGGTGTTGTGCCACCAATCATCGAACGGCGCCGAGGTGAGCATAGCCAGCGCACCCCAGACACAAAATAATGATCCGAGCGAACTGTAAAAAAATCCCCAGATCTTTACGCTTCTTGCTTTTTCCTCCTGCTTACCCCAGAAGGTTTTTCGCAGGATTTCGTATCCCGAAAACAATCCTGCTACCACAGCACCCAGATAAATAACAAGGTGTGGCGGTGATAACAATCCGTCACGACCAATGCTGAGGTGCCAGCATATGTCCCAGATTAGTCCGGTGATGACGCAGAAAGAAGCGAATACGGTGGCGAAAATGTAAACAGGGATAGCCGGACTTCCTTCAATGAAGGTTTTGTCTACGGTTATACTAGGAGGAGGTGGATTGAGTATTGCAGGCACGGGTTGGAAGGTATGATGTTCAATTATTAACACACTTATCAAGACAGTTGGCTTTCATAAAACCCCCATCTGTTTCAAATTATAGTGTACAAGATTGTCATTCATTGTCAGAAAGGCCTCATTGCCTTGACGAACCGGCCTTTAAAATACGAAGAAAATAGGTTATCCTCACGAACTCCCCGCGAGGTTGAGGCATGAATAAATATAATTTCCTGCAAATTCCGAACATCGGTGACGATTCCAGCATGAGAAACATAACCCTCCTTGCCTGTTTCGGGAACAAAAAAGAGCCAGTCGCCAGCGCGTATATCTTCCAGTTTTCCGATTTCGCGCCCAAACTCCGATTGCTGCCAGGAAATTCGGGGCACTTTGACTCCGATTTCTGAATAGACTGAGCAGATAAGCCCGGAACAATCGATGCCATCCTTATCATTACCGCCAGAACGGTAAGGAACGCCAGTATAAGTTCTGGCTACTTGCACAACTTGCGGAATATCTCTTGGGGATACAGCCGCTGATGAGCGGGAGTAGGAAGGCCTCGAAGCAGGAACAGGCTTTCTGGAAGCAGCAGTCGGTTTTGTTGTATTGGTTCTCGCAACGGGCCTTCGGGACATTAATGTGCTGCGTTTACCTGGTCTGGAAGCCGTTGATTTTTCGGGCGTCTTCCTGAACACTTCGCAGGAGGAAAGCAGCATGATAGATGATAAAAGGAAGACGAAATAGGAAATAGAAAAAGGAATTCGCTTCTTCATGCGCAAGCTTTGTATTGGAACAATTGGTTACTTCAAAAATAGTCAGAATAATTACTGAAAAGACAGAGTAGGGGAGAGGCAGCCAGCAATAACTGCTTATTCAACTCTGTTTGGGATGAAAAATTGTAACAAATATTATGCGGCTGACGGCTTAGTAATTAGTTTTGTCGCTGACATTCATCCTGTTTAACCTTTTTTGCTTATAATGAAAATCATATGTGTAGGCCGGAATTATACTGAGCATATCGCTGAGCTGAATAATGAAAAACCCGATGCGCCAGTTATTTTTCTAAAACCTGAAACTGCCCAGATCCGCCAGGGCGAACCTTTTTTCTACCCCGATTTTTCAAAGGATGTTCATTATGAAGTAGAATTGGTGGTCAAGATCAACCGGGTGGGCAAAAATATAGAAGAGCGGTTTGCACATAAGTATTATGACGAAATTGGTGTAGGAATTGACTTTACCGCACGTGACCTGCAATCGGAATTAAAAAGCAAAGGCCTACCCTGGGAATTGGCGAAGGCTTTCAATGGCTCTGCGCCTGTTTCGGAGTTTGTTCCAGTAACTGACTTTGAAAATATCCAGAATCTTAATTTTAGTCTGGAAGTGAATGGTGAGACGCGTCAGAACGGAAATTCTTCCATGATGCTTTACCAGATCAATTACCTTATCTCATTCGTTTCGAGGTACTTCACGTTAAAAAAAGGCGATTTGATTTTTACAGGCACGCCCAAAGGGGTTGGCCCTGTACAAATTGGCGATAAGCTCACCGCTTCAATCGAAGGCAAGAAGATGCTGGAATTATTCGTTAGATAATCCATATTTTCAAACAACGGTCCTGCATCGGACATTCATACACTTTTCTTTCATGCGAAATAATTTCCGGGCGATAGTCCGTTCTTTTTTGTTTGTTTTAGGCTTGGCCATCATTTCTCAAATTTCTTTTGCTCAAAAGCAGACGTATCCAAAAGGCTATTACCAGTTTCCTATCCGGCCAGGGCTTGCGAATTCGCTGGCTGGTGGTTTGGGTGATTTACGCACAAATCATTTTCACGCGGGATTGGATATCCGTACGGAGCAACGTGAGGGATTGCCTGTGTATGCGGCGGCGGAAGGATTTGTATTTAAAGTTGCTGTACAGAGAGGTGGATATGGAAATGTAATTTATCTCCGCCATCCGAATGGTCAGACAACGGTTTACGGCCACTTATTGAAGTTCAGCAACACATTGGCTTCCTATGTTCGGGAAGAGCAGTATAAAAAACAAAGCTTTGAGATTGAGCTATTTCCGGAACAGGGGAAATACACTTTTGGACAGGGGGAATTGATTGCACTTTCCGGAAATACGGGAGGTTCGGCAGGGCCGCATTTGCATTTCGAGATCAGGGATTCAAACAATAACTATCTGAATCCGCTCTATTTTGGTTTTAATGAGATCAAAGACGTTACGCCTCCCAAGTTTGTAAATCTGGCAATCAGACCATTGGATATTAATGGACGTGTAAATGGTCAGTTCGACAGGAAAGTGTACACGCCGGTGAAGCAATCGGATGGTTCTTACCGCCTGGCACATCCCGTTACTGCCACCGGATTGGTCGGCATTGATCTGGTAGCACACGACCAGATGACCGGAACCGGATTTCGGTACGGCCTCCAATGCATTGAAATAAAGGTGGACGGGAAAGAGATATTTTCCTATAACATGGAAATTTTCCCAAGCGCCCCAACCCGGGATTATAACAATCTCATTGACTACGAAACGGAGCAGCAGACAGGCCAGCGCTTTTTGAAATGTTATGTACCCGACGGAAATAATTTCAATTTGTATAAAACGGATTTTTACAAAGGCAAGTTGAATATTACGGACACATTGACTCATGAAGTCCGGATCCATATCTCCGATTCCTACGAAAACTCGTCCGAACTGATCTTCCATGTAAAAGGTGAAGCGCAAAAACAGCCGCTGCCAGTTTACGACATGGAGGTCAACCCGGAATGGATTGTAACTGATGTTCAGGAAAATACATTGGTAGTAAAGGCAAAATATTACCGTAGCTCCATTCCTTTTGCTACTTATTATGTGGAAGGGAAAGAGGTGAAAAAGCAGCCGGATCTTTATGCCAATGAGTCGGCAATTTTCCTCACGGACTTGAGGACATACAGGCCAGACTCTGTTAAAATTAATAATACGACCGTCAAAACTTATCTGAGAAGTCAAATATTCCCGGGGGCCGCTTCCAGTTTTAAATCAGAGCAATGGTCTGTGGATTTTAAGAACACCAGTTTGTTTGATACATTGTTTCTGACGGGTCAGAGGAATTTTAATGCATTAACCATTAATAATAGGGGAACTGCATTGAATGACAATATTGCTATCGCATTCACGCCGGGAAAAGTGCCTGAAAATAAGGCCAGGACGCATGCATATCGTTACTTGGATGGATATTATAGATTTTTAGGTGGAGTATGGAATGAAGATCGGATCCAGTTTGACACCAGAGAGCTGGGCACATTTGTGATCCAGGAAGATACATTACCTCCGAAAGTCCGATTGATCGAAAATAGTAAAAACAAAATCCGGGGATACATTGGCGACAGGACTTCCGGTATTGACCATTTTAAAGCGCTGATCAATGATGAATGGGTTTTACTCAATTATGATTACCAAAAAGGATACATATGGTCGGAAAAACTAGACGAGACCAAGCCATTTGAAGGCGAGCTCGTGCTGGAAGTGACAGACCGGGCAGGAAATAGTACTATCTTGCGAACAGAACTGGCAGATCCGGTTGTAGTAAAGAAGAAAGTAAAAAAACGTAGAAGGTAAGTATGGCATTAGAAGTCGGCGATCCAGCACCTGCATTTGCTGCAAAAAACGAGAAGGGAAAAATAGTAAAGCTATCGGATTTCAAAGGAAAGAAGGTAATCCTTTATTTTTATCCCAAAGACGACACACCGACCTGCACGACACAAGCCTGTAATTTGAGGGATAACTACAAATTGCTTTTAAAACGAGGTTATAAAGTATTGGGAGTGAGCGTAGATGATGAGAAAGCGCATCAAAAATTCATAAAAAAATATAATCTTCCTTTTTCCCTGCTCGCCGACACTGAACATGCTATGGTAGAGGCTTTTGGTGTTTGGGGAGAGAAAACGACTTTCGGGCACACTTATATGGGAATTCTGCGCACGACATTTGTTGTAGATGAAAATGGCATAATTGAAGAGATCATTCAAAAGGTAGAGTCTAAAAAACACACTGATCAAATTCTCGGAAATATTAACCAATAAACAGTCATGTTGAAATGGTGAATTACAGGACCTTTAACGGTAAAAAAGTATTTTAGAATAAAGGGATAAGAACCACTCAATAGAAAATAAAAATGGAAATTGAACAATTAGAAAAAGTTGCTTCACAGGTTCGACGGGACATTGTACGAATGGTACATGGTTGCCAATCAGGACATCCTGGCGGATCTCTGGGCTGCACCGAGTTATTCGTAGCATTATACTTCGAACGTCTGATGTTAAATGAACAGGATGGTAAGCCCGTATTCGACATGAATGGAACAGGCGAAGATCTTTTCTTCCTTTCCAATGGTCATATTTCTCCGGTATGGTACAGCGTGCTGGCGCGTAAAGGATACTTTCCTGTTCCTGAGCTAGCCACTTTTCGCAAACTGAATTCCAGGTTACAAGGCCACCCCACGACGCATGAGCATTTGGAAGGCATCCGTATTGCTTCCGGCTCATTGGGCCAGGGTTTATCCGTTGCACTGGGTGCAGCTCGTGCAAAGAAATTGAATGATGATAAGGGAATAGTGCATGTGCTGATGGGAGATGGCGAGCAGCAGGAAGGCCAGGTTTGGGAAGCTGTTACGTTTGCGCCCCACCACCAGGTCGATAATCTGATCGCATTCATCGATTTGAATGGTCAGCAGATTGACGGTCCGACGGTTAAAGTCATGAACAACCTGGATCTTGGAAAGAAATACGAAGCATTTGGCTGGGAAGTTATTTCAATTGAAGAAGGCAATGACATGACGGCTGTTTTGAAAGGTCTTTACGAGGCGAAAAGCCGACTTGGACACGGCAGACCTATTATGGTGTTATTGCATACCGGGATGGGTTTTGGTGTTGATTTTATGATGGGTAGCCATAAATGGCATGGTGTGGCACCTAATGATGAGCAATTGGCTGCAGCGCTGGCGCAATTGGAAGAAACTATGGGCGATTATTAATTATACTTATAATGAAAAAATACACCTTCACTGAAAAGAAAGATACACGTTCGGGCTTTGGGGCCGGAATGCAAATTCTTGGTCAGCAAAATCCCAATGTTGTCGCCCTCTGCGCTGATTTGGTAGGCTCCCTAAAACTGGAAGCATTTATCAAGGAAAATCCGGAGCGGTTTATCCAATGCGGTATCTCCGAGGCCAATATGATTGGTTTGTCGGCAGGATTAACCATTGGTGGTAAAATCCCTTTTGCGACCACATTTGCGAATTTTGCAACGGGCCGCGTCTACGATCAAATTCGCCAGAGCGTCGCTTATTCGAATAAGAATGTAAAAATATGCGCTTCTCATGCGGGTCTTACCCTTGGAGAAGATGGTGCAACACACCAGATCCTGGAAGACCTTGGCATGATGAAGATGTTGCCGGGAATGACGGTGATCAATCCTTGTGATTATAACCAGACAAAAGCAGCGACCATTGCGATTGCCGAATATGAAGGACCGGTATACCTGCGTTTTGGTCGTCCGGTTATTCCAATTTTTACCGATGCAGATCAAAAATTTGAGATAGGTAAAGCCTGGATGGTCAATGAAGGGACCGACGTCAGCATTTTTGCAACGGGGCACATGGTTTGGGAAGCAATCCAGGCCGGTGAGTTGCTGGAGGCCGAAGGTATCAATGCAGAAATTATCAACATTCATACAATCAAACCTCTGGACGAAGAGGCAGTCCTCAAATCCGTTGAAAAAACAGGTTGTGTGGTGTCCGCTGAGGAACATAACCGCATTGGCGGATTGGGAGACAGCATTGCCCAGGTTTTGGTAAAACACTTGCTGGCGCCACAGGAATACGTTGCGGTTAACGACAGCTTTGGAGAAAGCGGAACACCGACCCAGCTGATGGAAAAATATGGTTTGACAGCAAAACATATCGTAGAGGCTGCAAAGCGCGCTATTGCCAGAAAGTAATAGCTATTATTCAAAAATACCCGTCATCAAGGAAGGCATCAGGATACTAAGTCCTGCGGAAGTGAGACAATGGTTTTGCTTTCGCAGGACTTAAATTTTATTTGTCCCGAAATAAAAAATAAATTATTATTGGCTCGCGTCGATTTCGGGTTTAGGGTCACGGTAAGGGTGCGGTTTTACTGAAATCAGTTATCAGGTTAGTACGGATTAAATGTCTGACGAAGAATTATTATCCCTTTTTCAAAATACCGAAACGCGCAGGAACGCTTTCAATCAATTGGTACGCAAGTATCAGCAAAAAGTATATTGGCTGGTACGAAAAATGGTGGTCGATCACGATGACGCTAATGACATTACCCAGGACGTGTTTATAAAAGCCTGGACAGCGCTCGAAAATTTCCGGGGTGACTCGAAACTTTATACCTGGCTTTATCGGATAGCAAGCAATGAAGCCATCAACTTCCTTAATAAAAAAAGAAAGAGATTTTTCGTGCCTATGCACGACGTGGAGAATGAATTAAGCGAAAAGCTGGAAGCTGATCCGGAAGTGAGTGGCGATGCCATTCAGCTTAAACTACAAAAGGCGTTATTAAAATTACCAGAAAAACAGCGGCTGGTTTTTAACCTCAAATACTTCGAAGACCTGCCTTATGAGGAAATCTCAGAAATTACAGGAACGTCAGTAGGCGCGCTAAAAGCCTCATACCATTGGGCTACCAAAAAAATAGAAGATTTTTTAAATCAAACTGATTAAACCATTTGCCATTACTTTGGTCAAATTCCCGTAAACCTGGAAATATAAATAATCATGGATAAAGAACGGATACGATTGGATGATCTTAAAAGGGAAGTTCCCTTTTCTGTTCCTGAGGGTTATTTTGATCAATTGCCTCAGATCATACAATCACGAATTCCTTTGGAGCCTGTCCGTAGGCCGGTTATCAGCTGGTCGTGGCAACGTGTGACGGGATTGGTTGCTGCCATGGCGCTTATTCTGATGTTGGTTTGGGTAACTGTTCCGGAACGTCAGGGTTCATTAGGTCAGGAGCCGCTAAGTGGGGTAAGTAATGCGTCGATCATTGATTATCTGGAAGAGGAAAACATCAGTTATTACGATTTAAGCGAGCATAAGGTAGTTCAGAAGGCTTTTGATACTGATTCTACCGTGCTTTATTACCTTGATGGAATGGACGACGATGTGCTTCGTCAACAATTACAGGAAAGTGTCTCCGGATCGGAGAAGATATGACCCTAACAAGCTTAATAAGATGAACTTAAAACTTACAATCAGAAGATATCGTAAAATTTTTACCATTTTAATCATCGCATTTGCCGCGATAGGTTCAGCCAATGCGCAACGTCGCTCCGAAGAAGAAATTAAGAGGATACAGGACGCCAAGGTTGCAATTATTACCAACCGGTTGAACCTAACATCGGAACAGTCAGTGGGATTTTGGCCTGTTTATAATGAATATTCGCAGAAACGCAGAGATATCCACCGTGCACAGCGTAAAATAATTAATGATAAAAAGGCGGAAGGTCAAACCGATGATCAGGTGCTGGATAATCTCAAAGAGGTTCAGGATCTGCGTCAAAAAGACCTTGATCTTGAAAAGGAATATCAGAATAAATTTCTGAAAGTAATTACGGCCAGTCAGGTAATTGAATTGTACAAGGCCGAACGGACGTTCAATGATATGCTGATCCAACGTCTCAAACAACGATAATAAATCGACTTATTACAAAAGCTAATCCCACATCCCGCTTTCAGCGGAAATGTGGGATTTTTTTAATGTCCTCCTATTACCTCGACATCAGTGATTCCTTTGGTTTCAACAATAATGTTGCGCAATGGAGCCGAATGTCTTTTAAAATCCTGAATGATTTCCAGCACATCGTAATCGATATTCAATGATTTGCTTCCATCAATGACTACTGTGGAGCCCTCAGGCAGGTTTTCCAATGTAGCGCTGATACTGCCCTTATTCAAAAAAGTTACTTCTTCGGATAAAATCAAGGTAATGATCTCTCCGTCGCGATGTTGCTCTTTTATGTAATGGTAAGAGTGTTTGTAGTTCTTTCTGAGGATAAAATAAATGGCGACTACCATTCCTACCGCAATACCTTTAAGCAAATCGGTGCTGAGGATTGCGATAATGGTGACGATAAATGGTACAAACTGCTCTCTTCCCAGCCGATACATCCCTTTGTATAAAGAAAACTTGGATAGCTTGTAACCAACCACTAGAAGAATTGCCGCAAGCGAAGCCAGTGGTATAAAATTCAAAAACCTCGGTATGAATACGGCAGAAAGCAGCAGGATAGTGCCATGAACAATGGTACTCATTTTGGTCCTCCCCCCGGAATCAATGTTAGCGGAACTGCGAACGATTACCTGCGTAACCGGCAAGCCGCCTATCAATCCGGATGCGATATTGCCAAATCCCTGCGCAATCAGCTCGCGGTTGGTGGGCGTGTCTCTTTTAAACGGATCGAGCTTGTCCGTTGCTTCCACGGATAGTAACGTTTCCAAACTTGCCACAATGGCTAAGGTGACCGCTACGGTGTATACTTCAACTTTTGTAAATGCTGAAAAATCTGGCGTTTTGAAAAATCCGAAAAATTCGCTCACATCGGAAGCGACAGGCAACTGTACCAAATGGTCACCAGATAAAGTCCAAGCAGGCATAAATCCGGGAAAAGATAGATTCAGTAAGACCCCTGTTACCACCACGAACAGCGCACCAGGCACAAAACGAAACAACTGAATCTTTTTCATAAATGGCCTATCAAATAATATGAGTATGCCGAGAGATACAGCTGAAATGACAATAGCACCAGTGCTGCTATATTTAACCGAGTTATATAGTTCGGTGAAAGTGTTCTGTCCGTCCTTCTGATCAAATGCCTCATCTCCCATGAAGTCGGCGTCATATCCGAATGCATGAGGAATTTCCTTCAAGATAAGGGTGATCCCTATGGCAGCCAGCATGCCTTTGATCACCGACGAAGGAAAGTAGTAGCCAACAATCCCCGCTTTTAAAAATCCCGCAATAACCTGCAAAATCCCCGCGAGGACCACCGCGAGCAAAAATGCTTCAAAGCTTCCCAACGTTTCCAAAGCATTTAGGACAATGACCACCAGTCCGGCTGCGGGACCTGCGACGCCGAGTGAGGAGCCGCTGAGCGCTCCCACTACAATACCTCCAACAACACCGGCAATAATTCCCGAAAACAAAAGGTCGGACCTGCCGGTAGAAGCGAGCGCCACCCCGAGGCAAAGCGGTAACGCTACCAGATAAACGACTAATCCGGAAGGGAAATCGTATTTGATATTGGACAGCCAATTATTTTTTTTCAACGACATACGATTGACTCAAAAGGATCATGAATGGATTTGCTTAAAGGAATTTTAAACCAGCTGACGCGTTTCGAGACGGTAAACGTCTTCCACAACCGTTGTATCATCCACAGTCACATTCAGGTCATTCAGAATTCCATTTTTGATATCGTACACCAAACCGTGAACCTGAAGAGGCTGTCCTTTTGCCCAGGCATTCTGAACGATGGACGTTTTAGCGAGGTCATGCACCTGTTCCTGCACATTCAATTCAACCAGACGATCCGTTCTTTTGTGCAGGTCGGTAATCGCATTCAATTCAGTCTGATGCAGACGGTATACATCTTTGATATGCCTCAGCCAGTTATCTATCAACCCTACCTGCTTATTTCCCATTGCAGTTTGCACGCCGCCACAGCCATAATGCCCGCAGACAATAATGTGTATTACATTCAAGACATTTACAGCGTAGTCAAGCACGCTAAGCATGCTTATGTCGGTGTGAATCACCATATTGGCAATATTACGATGCACAAAAATATCACCAGGCTGTGTGCCAGTAATCTCGTTCGCAGGAACGCGGCTATCTGAGCAGCCGATCCAGAGAAACTTTGGACTTTGACCGTTTGCCAGATTCGTAAAAAAGTCGGGATTTTGAAGATTGGTTTCCTCAACCCATTTTTTATTATTTTCAAAAAGCTCTTGATATGATTTGATCATGATTTCTGTATAAATGATGGAATAATGCATGCCAATATGGTCGCAAGGACGAATGATAATACCATCCAAGCAAGTAATTACTGTCGAAAATTAACTAATCAGGAAGTCAAATCAATTCTGGGGGAGGGGATAGGAGATTGTAATGAATCTCGGTCCGGAATTGAATGGTAAAAGAGAAGGAGTTTTTGAGTGGAATGGACAAACAAAATTTACCAAAATCCACACTATTAGAGATCAAAAGCAGATCATCATTAATTTTTTCAATCTCAGTTTTCTCATTGTCACAAGTATCGGTCTCACAAACTACCTCAGATTTCTCCTTGGCTAGCAGAAGGCTGACTACATCTGTGGCTTTACAGATGAGGAAAGTCGTAAGCATTATGAGACACAGCTTTCTAAACAAAATGAACAGGGATTGACATTCGATTTAAGAAACGCCTTAGCGTTACGGAACGTTCAGTGCAATTTACTTATTGGTCTTCCAGCGTCTTTCATTGTTCTCCAGATACCGTCCAACAAGCAATGCAGAGCCTAAAAGAACAATATAAAAAACGATCATTACAATGGTCATAAACATAAAAATATCCAATTAGTTTTCAACTTTACGCAGACAAAAATAGCTAAAAAAGTCTTCGCTAGCTTTTCAATTAAAAATTAAAGTACGCCTTTGGTAGATGGCATAAAATCAAGCGCCTTCAAATCTCGTTTAACTGCCATTTTTATGGCTTTTGCGAAGGCCTTAAAAACCGATTCAATTTTGTGGTGCTCATTTTGTCCTTCAACCTTAATGTTGAGGTTGGATAACGAGGCGTCGGAGAATGACTTAAAAAAGTGGAAAAACATTTCGGTGGGCATTTCCCCAATTTTCTCCCGCTTGAATTCAGCATCCCATACAATCCAGGGCCTTCCGGAGAAGTCAATTGCAACTTGTGAAAGTGCTTCATCCATTGGGAGGAGAAATCCATATCTGCTGATGCCACGTTTATCGCCAATAGCCTGCCGGTAAGCTTCCCCAAGAGCTAGCGCAGTATCCTCAATGGTATGATGTTCGTCGATGTGCAGATCTCCCAAAACTTTAATGGACAAATCCGCCCCAGAATGCCTGGCCAGCTGATCCAGCATATGATCGAAAAAGCCGAGTCCCGTGTGGATATCGGATCTTCCGCTGCCGTCCAGGTTGAGGTCGACTTTGATCTGGGTTTCTTTGGTATTTCTTTCTACGGAGGCGATTCTTGAAGGCAATTTTAAATGCTCATAAATAGTATCCCAATCATCGGAAATCAGGGAGGTAGCCGCATTCATTTGGTTTGTAAGTCCAGATTCCGGCGATGCAGCAGCTATGAGAATTGCTTTTGCTCCAAGATTAACGGCTAACTGCACATCCGTGAGCCGATCACCAATGACGTAACTGTTTGCCAAATCATAATCATCTGAAAAATAGGAACTAAGCATTCCAATGCCAGGCTTACGGGTTGGTAGATTGTCTTCTGGGAAACTTCTATCGACATGGATGTTGGCAAAATGGATACTCTCTCCGGCTAATATGCCGAGCATTTTGTCGTGAGCAGGCCAAAATGTGGGCTCCGGAAATGAACTGGTACCCAATCCATCCTGGTTGGTGACCATAACCAGTTCATAATCTGTATCTTCTGCAATCTTGCGAAGATTGGAAATGACTTTTGGCAAAAATTCAAGTTTTTCGAGAGAGTCGACCTGAAAATCGATAGGAGGTTCAATGAGGATCGTTCCGTCACGATCTATAAAAAGGACTTTTTTCATGAATAATTATTGGAAATTTAACCTCTTGGCGGGTTGGTGATCACAACCCCTGGTCCTGCAAAGTTCGCAAACTATATGAAAATGAAAAGTAGTTCAATACTTAACCGGGCCGAAATGGATTTTTCTGCATTCCGGCTTACTCAACAAATTGTAACTTTGTCTTCCAAAATCAGACAAAGCATGTTTACAGGAATAGTTGAATCGATTGGCGAGGTCATTGAAGTGGAAGCCGAAGGGTCCAATAAGACATTTACTTTTCGCTCAAACCTCGCGAGAGAATTTAAAATTGACCAAAGTGTAAACCACAATGGCGTTTGCCTGACTGTTGTTGTGGTAAATGAGGATCTTTATAAGGTTACCGCGATAGAAGAAACGTTGCTAAAAACGAATCTGGGGACTTTGACGCCAGGTAATAAGGTAAACCTGGAAAGGTGTATGCCTGCCAATGGAAGGTTTGACGGCCACATCGTTCAGGGGCACGTGGATCAGAGGGGGACTTGCACTGGCGTTGAGGAAAGGAATGGCAGCTGGCTTTTCGATTTCACATACGACGCTTCGATAGGCAACATTACTGTCGAGAAAGGGTCTATATGTGTCAATGGGGTTAGTCTGACCGTATTCAATTCCTTTGAAAGCTCTTTCAGGGTTGCCATAATTCCTTACACCTATTCATTCACCAATTTCCATTCGCTTAGGAAAGGCGAATCGGTTAACCTTGAGTTTGATATCCTTGGAAAATATATAAAAAGAATTCTTGGCTCCTATAACTCTTAGTGTATTGGCTTACTGGAATATTACGTTTATTTTTACCGACTATCAAATTTTCGCGCACCAGTACATTCATGGCCAAAATAAGTACACAATCCCGAAAGGATCTCTTCACGCATATTGGAATAATCGTCTCATTGCTTCTGGTACTTTTTTTAGGGTTCTTTTTTGTTTACCTGCCTTTCACAACCAATCATGGAGAAGCGATAACCGTACCGGATTTAAAGAAAAAAAATGTTGAGGATCTGGAAGAATTCTTAGGAGATAGGGATTTGCGTTATGAAGTGGATTGTACGTTTGTTACCAATGTTCCCGCCCTGACAATTATCTCACAATATCCATTGCCTGGTTCAAAAGTAAAGGAGGGACGCAAAATATATGTCACCGTTGTGTCCCGTACTGCTCCACTTATCAAAATGCCGAAACTGACAGACATGACACATAAAAGTGCTCAAATGCTTCTTAGAAGTGTTGGTTTGGAAGAGGGTAATATTTCTTATGTGCCCGATATGGCTCAAAATGCTGTTCTAAAACAGATGTATGACGGGAAGGAAATTTTGCCCGGCCAGGCAATCCCCAAAGGATCGAAAATTGATCTCGAATTGGGAGAAGGCTTGGGTACCGCCCAATTCGAAGCGCCATCGGTGCTCGGGATGCCGTTGGATGAAGCTAAAATTGCCATTATCGGAGCGGGGCTGAAAATAGGACAGCAAATGGAGATTCCTGCGGAAGAAGGTCAGGCACCTGGATCAGTGGTCAGGCAAAATCCTGATGCAGGGAATAATGTAAGAATTGGGGACGTCATTGATCTTTGGGTGACGCCGCAGGCAGTTGAACCAGTTGAGAATGAAAGTGTCCAACCAGAACAATAGTATCTTTTTAATCCATAAAACTTACACACTCGTAATCTGGATGTTGATCCTGTTTCAGTGTTCTGTTTCATTTGCGCAAGTCAGTGTCGTGCCGCTGGATTATCCAGCGAATTTAAAGAATGAGGAAAAAAGCCCTGATCCTTCCCGTGCAACCGCCTCTCTTACATTACCTTTTTTTGACGATTTTTCAACTTCAAAGACCGATTCGCTAAACAGCGCCAATTGGATTCCTGGAAGTGGTGTTTACATTAATAACACGCTGAGTGGTTCACATCCTTCCATTAATATTGCCACTTTCGATGGCCTCAATGCCAGTGGCGTACCTTATAACCTGGTAAACCCGCTGACTCAGAATTTTACAGACACGCTTACTTCTCAACCAATAGATTTAGCTGGACAGGCAGGCGCGGATTCTATTTACATGAGTTTTTACTGGATGGCCAAAGGGTTGGGGGAATTGCCTGATTCGAGTGATTTTCTGAGACTTGAATTTCTAAATAAAACCGGTGAATGGATTACGGTTTGGAATCAGGTAGGATATGAAACAGATACTTTATTTCACCAAAAATTCATTGCGATTGGTGATTCGTTATTTTTTCACGAAGGATTTAAGTTCAGGTTCAGGTCTTATGGCAGAAATTCAGGAGGCTATGATACCTGGCATTTGGACTACATTTATATCAACGCAAAAAGATCGGTAAACCAACCCTATCTTTTCGATGTGTCGATGCGTATGCCTATTAGTCCATTTTTAAAAAAATACACTGCAATGCCTTTAAGGCAATATAAAGTGAATCCTGCTGAGGCAACGTCGGATTCGATCAGGACTGATGTGGTCAATCATTTTAATAATTTCAATATCTTAACCAGTACGTTAACAGTCTCGGACGAGCAAAGAGGAACCGAGTTTCAGAGGACAGTTCAGAGATCTATATATGTTGAATCCCTAAATTCAAAAACCTTTTCTGCCAAGCTTACAGCGCCGGCAATTAATGATACGTTCGATAGCGTCCGCTTACATACCAAATTTTATGTGATCACAACGGATACTATTCCTAATGTTAATCTTAAGAACAATGATACAATCACTTCGAGCACTGCATTAACTGACTATTATGCTTATGATGACGGCAGTGCGGAATATGGTGTACAGGTTAATCAGAAATTAGGAAGGGTGGGGGTTCAGTATGTACTTTCAAAGCCTGATACAATTGGAGGGGTCAGGATGGCCATGGTACGATTTAATAAGGACATTGCAGGCCAGAGCTTTACAGTTCAGATTTTCAATAATAAAAATGGTAAACCTGACCAAATGATTGCGCAGAGATCTGTGTCGGTTAGATATCCATCAGGTCGTAACGGATTTGTTGATTATGCCTTTACCAATCCTGTTGCGGTCGCAGATACCTTTTATGTTGGCTGGCTGCAAATCAACGAACAACCTGTGACTGTTGGCTTTGATCGCAATTCTATGTATGGCAAAGATGCTGTGTACTACAATCTTGGAACCGAGTGGGTAAAGGAAACTTCACTTGACGGAAGTGTAATGATCCGCCCTTATCTAGGAAAAAAAGCTCAAGGTATTATCACGGGAGCCGAACCGATACCTGATCGAAACGGTTCTTTCTTTCCCAACCCCAATAAAGGGGTTCTCAACTGGAAGAATGCTTCGTTCAAAAAAATTGACATTTATACCATCCAAGGCATGATGGTAGAGTCAATTCGGCCTGATAAAGGTCAGCAGGCTGTTTCCTTGGAACATTTAGTAAGTGGTATTTATCTACTAAAGGCCTCTGATGGGAAGCAGCTTTTTGTTCAAAAAATGCTGATTTCCAAATAGAATTAACGTTAACAAAATTTAAAATTATGGATATTACAGTTGAAGAACTAAAAGAACGTATTGATAAAGGAGAAGACTTGCATTTTTATGATGTTCGAGAGGAACACGAATTTGAGGAAGATAATCTTGGCGCAATTCTGATACCGCTTGGCGAACTGCCTGATCATTTGGCCGAACTGGAACCTTTCAAAGATGAAGAAATTATCATTCATTGTCGCTCTGGCGCGAGAAGCGGTAAAGCTGCAAAGTATCTTGAATCACAAGGCTATACCAATGTGAGAAACGTTCTGGGCGGAATTCTCGCCTATCGTGAATTGGAAGATTAATGTTCTCTGGCGTGTTCGGGTCAATATCCTGAGCATGCCAGATTTTTTTAAATAGAATTTCCTATTTTGGAATAAATATATTCCAGAATTTGGGTGAAATCCACCGCATTAAACCACTTGAAATTGCTTTGATGGCGAAACCAGGTTAATTGACGCTTCGCATATCGGCGGGAGTTTTGTTTCAATAACCGAACCATCTCGCCCTCATCATACAATCCGTCCAGAAAGCCATATACTTCCTTATAGCCTACTGTTTGAAGCGCATGATGTGACCTAAACTGTATCAGCTCTTTTGCTTCATTTACTAAGCCTTCGTTAAGCATCATATCCATTCTTTCGTCAATTCGGGAATATAATTCGGCCCTCTCCCGGTCTAGAGCGATACCAATCTCATCAAAGGATCTTCTGCGAGTTTCTCTAACTTGATATTTACTGATTGGCGTTCCTGTGGTGTAGTACACTTCCAATGCACGCAAAACGCGTTGTGGATTAAATATTTCCTGTGTTTCTGCGAACTGTTGGTCAAGTGCCCTGATTTCTTCCTGTAATAATGGAAGCCCGCTTTCCGAAAGCTTTTTGGTCAAATAATCACGCAAGCCAGGCAATGGTGCAGGCAAATCATCAAGGCCCTCTAAAACTGCTTTTATATAAAAACCGGAACCTCCAGTCATCAATACACAATCATGCGTTTGGAAAAGAACGTCAAGCAATTTCAATGTATCTCTTTCAAAATCTCCTGCACTGTAATTCTCAGTGATCGAATGGGAATTGATGAAATGATGTTGAACCTCAGCTAATTCCATCTGCGATGGTTTGGCTGTTCCAATATTTAACTCTCTAAAAAACTGACGGGAATCTGCGGATATAATTTCGGTTCTAAAGACTTTGGCTAATTGTATTGAAAGGTCTGTTTTTCCAACTGCTGTTGGTCCGGCGACAATGATCAGGTATTTTTTTTTGCTATTTGGCATTGTGCGGTTTTTATCAGAATTTTAATCACCCCAAAAATAATGATCGGATTCTCCGGCACAATCAAAGTCCATTCGCCGCCGGAAGGAATAATGATTTTTTTTGCATAATTTATGCTTTGAGATCCTATTCTCGTCATTTTACAATTTACGTGCGTATTAACATTTACTATTTAATTCATTTCAATTCACAATTTAACCGTTGACAGTTATGTTCAAAAGATTATTACTATTTGCTTGGGTAGGATTGATGGTTCTATTGGTGAGCAGTTGTAAAGGGCCGGAGGGGGATACTGGTCCAGCTGGTACGCCAGGAGTTGCGGGTCCTGCTGGGCCAGCGGGACCCGCAGGACCGGCTGGGCAAGATGGACAAGATGGAACAGGTAGTGGGGGTGGGGCTCTCATTATCTCGTCGGGAGAAGATTCATCGGATTCACTGGGTAACTACATAACAGGTATAACTGATTTGACTCCTGCCGAAGATAGTCTACTTTCTGCTTCTGCTGTTCTGGTATACATCAAGTCTTTGGATTCATATTGGCCCTTGCCGGGTGTTGTGAGTTTTGGGTCAGGTAAGCTTAGCAACTACACTTTCTTCCACGGCATCGACCAAGGCACTTTTTATGTACAAATTGTACAGACTGGTTGGACAGAAGATCAGGACGCCGCACCCGAGCGTGATTTTCAGGATGTTCGCATCGTGATCATCCCAGGTACGATTGTCGGCAGAATGAGCGCGGAAGTGGATTTGAAAAGTTATGAAAAGACTATTGCTGCTTTGGGATTGACAGACGACAAAGTTAAAATGAGCACAAGATTGAAATTGAGGTTGCCTAAAAGATTCTAAAAATCTTATAGAAGTTAAACGAAAAAAGCTCCGATAGGAGCTTTTTTCGTTTAACAAGTATTTTAATTCTCAATACTCCCAAAGACCGTGCTCTAATTCCATTAACTCCTGTTCGTAATTAAGAGATTTGATAAGTGCTTCCTTTTCTCCATTGTAAATGTCCAAAAACGCTTTATCGTTTGCATTGGAGAATTTAGTAATTCGTCCGTAAAATAAACGCAAATCAAAGGCATCAGCAAGATTTTTGTTTTGGGCAGTATTATGGGTATTGTACCAGATATATTTCTTAGGATCACTTCTGAATAATCTCTCAACATCTTTGTATCTGAATGAAGCAACCGGCAGTTCAAGACCAGTAGCTGTTTGTTCTGATGGGAGAATGATCGACAATGTTTGAATGTCATTGTACAATCGGGATCTTTTTTTATCAAAAGTCCAATCCTCTCTGATTTCAAGAATGCTCAACTGATCTGGGAAATATTCTTCGTCGGAAGCGGCAACTTGGTTTTCGAAGGCAGATGAATCTACTTTCGGCTGTTCCACAGGAACTTCTTGTTTAGCAATCTCAGTATTTTTTGCTCCTTTTTTGGTTGTTTTCTTTTTCGGTGGACCCCAACCATCATCTTCTACAACCGCTTCCTTTTTCGGATCTTGTTTTGCATTTAGTGCCTCTGTTGTGGAAGACGTCTGTTTAGTAGCATCTGCTTTCGGCTTAGCACCCCATCCATCATCAGTTTTGGTAGCTTCGCCAAAGCCTGCTGCAATCTCCTCTGCGGAAAGACCGGCTGTTTGATTTGGAATAAGAATGCGTTTATGCAACTCGTCAGACGTTATTTTTGTAACGCAAGAATCGTTCACATAAGCATCAATCAAACCAGCCTTAGCTGCTTCAAGCAGATAACGCGTGATCTCATTGTTTTTCGAGAACATTGAGACATTCTGTTTCTCTTTTAAATCAACCCGTCTCCATAATGTTCTCTTCATCATTACATCACCATCACTAATTGGACGGGATGAGAATTGATTAGCAGTCGAATCTTCCTTTTCCTGAGCAAAAGTGACCCCTGTTCCAAGTGACAAGGATATTAAAGACCATGCAATCGTTTTTCCGTTCATTCTTCTCATATCATACATAGGTTGTATTGTCCAATCAACGACTAAAATTGATGTATTAGTATAGTGTTACTTGTCTGAATTGGTTACCCATTTCCACTTCGTTAACAGCACCTTTAAAATTCTGACGTTCAACCTTTAGAACGGTAATTACATAGCGATCATTTGGCTGAGCTTGTTGGGCTAATGAGGATATGGATCCGCCCCCACCTTTGAGGGTTATGCCACTAATACGTCTGTTACCTCTTGCTAATGAAATTTCAACTTCCGAAACTCTAAACTTAGCGTCCTCGGGAGAGAAATTCTTAAAGCTTTCATCAGGAACCGCGATAACCGTGACACTTCTTGTTGAACTGGCAGGAGCACCTCTTCTCTCATCAAAAACTGCACCATTTACACGTACTTCCAACGATGGTTTCGGAACTTTGTTAACTTTAAAAGGCTCAGAACCTAATACATTTCCAGCATTGCTTACAGTTATATTCAGCTGCGCGCGGTTGGGAACAATTGTAAATTTACCTTTTTGTCCACTTTGAATAATCTCACCACCATCTGTAGAGAAGCTAGGAGCCCAAAGTGGTCCTAATGCTGGACTTTGAATGCTTAATTTATTAGCGCAACCCAGATATAGAGGAGGAAGTGTTCCGGTTTCTACCTGATAAGAGGGTTTTACTACAAAGTATTCCTGATTCATTGTATAAGTGGTATCCCTTCCTGATGGTGTAGGAATGGTAATCCTTCCCTGGAGCTGTCTTTTAGCTAGACCTTCAGCATTATAGCCACCACCTTGTGCTGTGAATTCAATCAAACCAACTCCGTTTTCAACCTTTACCGGAGCACCATTGAGGCTCATGCGAGGCGTAATCCCGGAAGCTGATGCTGCAATAAACATCTGACCTTTAAATTTAGTACCAGCAACAACGGTTTTGGCATCAGCACTTACCATTGCGAGTACTCGGTCGAATTTAATGTCAGCAGCTCCCACCTTACTTGCAAGGTAATTGAGCACTTCTCCTTCCATACGACGGATATCGGTCTGTTTCTGGCTAAGTACCGCTAATGCAGCTGCGACAGGGGTTGATTCGAAATTCAACTCAGCAAAATCTTTATTTCTTTGCTCCTTATTCCCTTTAATAATCGGATCTTCTTTACCATCTAACGCCAGCAGTTGAAACTGATTTGGAGATAGTTTGTTAAGCTGACTTGTGTAAGAATTAAGAGTCTGCTTTAACTTGTAAGCACGCCCATTCTTACCAATACCAATCATCATTTCAGCAACTTTGGCTTCTTCCTGAGGATTTTTTATGCCACCTTCCTCATTAAATCCACCACCTGCCTTATTAATAATTTCTTGTTTTAGCGCATTGATTTCGTTAGTAATATCAGAAGAAAACTTACGTACCTCATCTGCCTGTTTAATGACAGCTACGTCAGCAGCCCGGTTACCCGACTTTTCTACCGCCGCCCTAATTTTGAGTACAGTTTCCTGATTGATTTTATTTGCTGCTCCGGAGGATAGTTCCAAAGAATTGTTCAGAAGAATGAATTTTTCTATGATGGCTGAACTCACCTGCAACGCTAGCATTGCTGTAAGTACCAAATACATCATTCCAATCATCTTTTGACGGGGTGTTTCTTTTCCACCTGCCATATTGTTCTGTAATCGGTTTTCTGTGATTAAAAATTATTTAAGGGGAAGAACAACCAATTGCATAGTGAAATCGCCTTGCAAAAGAGTGTTACTAAATTTCTATGCGTTTCCCCCGCGCATGGCAGTAAGCATGTTGCCATAAATCCCATTTAAAGATGAAATGTTGGTTGTCAATTTGGACATCTCATTTTTAAATACTTGTGATTCTTTGGTAGCATCCGCCATATTTTCCATTGCTGCGGTAAGGTTACCATAAAATGCATTCATTGCTTTAAGGTGCTTGGTAGTATCCTGAAGTTCTAGTTCATAAACGGCATTCAGAGCTCCCATGTTCTTAGTGATCTGCTGAAATTGGTCACGGTATGACTGCGCATCTTTGGTAGCATCTGCCATAGAACTCATTGCGCTGATCGCAACGCCGTAAGACTTATTCATATCATTGATTGCAGTTGATGCATTTTTGACATTTTTCGCATAATCGTTCGTCGCAACAGTAGCATCGGTGAGATCAGATATTTTACCAACCGTATCAGAAAGGTTTCTGAATCCTTTGCCCAGACTGTCAAAAATTTCAGGCGAAATCTTGGCATTGTCGAGCATGTTGTCAAGCTTGGCAGTTATGTTGCTGCTCTGAGTGTTGCCACGGGTAATTGCAGGTCCATTATAGTCATCAGCAAGTTCAGGGTAAACTCTTGTCCAATCTGGATCTCTGTCGTCATTCTGAGTTAATGTTTGAAGAGCGTATAATAAGAAAATCAATACCTCTGTGCCAAGGCCAGCAGTAAGCAATGGTCCACCAAAGTCCCAGTGTTGAATTTTTGCCAAGGCTCCTAAAATTACTACGGCAGCACCCGCGCTATATATTGTTGGTACAAGTTTATCCCAAAAATAATTAGGTCCGCTATTCTTAGCCATACGAATTGAAATCGGTTACAGTGAAAAATTAAAGATTATTAAAGAGTTATTTGATTGAGGAGATCGTAAAAAAGAAGCAGAGTAGAAACACTGCTTCTTTCATCGATTAAATATTTTTTAGCGACGACGGGCACGGGCACCTCCACGGTCGTTTACATTATCCATCACGCAGCGGAAGCCAATAAATGCTCGGCGTTCGGTCTCGAATTCAAAGGTCCGAGTACCGGTTTGAAGATAGTAGGCAATGTCTTTCCAAGATCCGCCTTTAACAACTTTGCGAGGTTCATCAGGATTATTATACTGTGGGTTCATATCCCAAACAATAGCGGTAGCATTATCTGTGTAAGCATCGGATGTCCATTCTGCAACATTTCCAGCCATGTTATATAAGCCAAAGTCGTTAGGATTGTAAGCATTTGCAGGGCCAGTATATGGATAACCGTCAGCGTCGTAATTTCCACGTTGCGGTTTAAAGTTAGCCAGAAAGCATCCCTTGGCATTCATTGTATATGGATTTCCCCAAGGATACTTGGCAACTGCACGTCCACCTCTTGCGGCCCACTCCCATTCAGCTTCTGTTGGAAGACGGAATCCTGTGGAATTGAACTGACCCTCTTTATTCTGAAAATCGTGAAGTAGGTTAGTACGCCATTTTGCGAAATATTCAGCGCCTATCCAACTAACACCTACTACTGGATAAGTATCAAATCCTGGATGTTGATAATAATATTCTACAAATGGGTCACCGTTCGAATATGCAAAATCTTTCTTCCAAACAGTTGTATCAGGATAATACTTGGACATAATTTCTTCTTCGCCCAAAACAGAGACTGAGTCAACTAGAAGTGCGTTAACAAACTGGCGATATTCATTGTTGGTAATCTCAGTGTCGTCCATAAAGAAGGAACTGATTGTAACACGACGGTTCATATTATTCATAGATGAAGCAATGTCTTCATCCGCCTGTCCCATTACGAAAGATCCTGAAGGTATCACCACCATTCCCGCAGGTGTTGTTTGTTTAAAACCCTTACGGGCCGTTGCTGTAATTTCGCCATTAGCAATGCCGCTTTCTTCTTTTCCGCCCTTGCCAAACTTACTCTTGATAAATCCGCAACTCTGCATTAGCATAAGAGCGGATATCAAAAGTAGACTTTTGACCCCATCCCGATAGAACACTTTCACATTCATAGTGGTTTTGTAAAATTTGAGTAAGAAAATGATAGTCTGAAAACGTCGACCGTTGATATATATTATGCCTTAAAATAAAACTAAAAATCAATTCTGATAAGCGGCGATCTGACTAAAATTGGGATCGCAATATTCCTTGATCGCATTCCCATAACAAATATTTATCGTTTTAACGTACGAAAAATGGAAATGGTATAAGGCCCTATTATTTTACAAATATAAATTAAAGTTTGGCAAACTGACCTAAGTCATTTACCATCGGAATTATAAAAAAGGCTTATTAAGCACCAAATCGGCATTTTTTAAACGATTCTAATATTAAATGGTAATGTAAGCTGAGTCCTTAATCTAAGATCTTAGAATCGAAATCGAGGTGTTCGTATAATCGTTTTTTTGCCAAACTTCGGCTGTGGTAAAGCATACGATAACATGACCTCGAAAGATGAAGGCGCTTTCGATTTATCGCCTCCTAATACTAAGTCATACGCTCCTGAAAGGCGAAGCGATTGATCACTCAGAAGATAAATTCCTCCCATAATTATAAAGTAGGTGTCCTGTTGTCTGTAGGTTCCACCAATCCAGTAACGTTTGTTATAAGTAACAGTGGCACCTCCTTCAACAGAAATCGTGCTGATATCCGATTTAACCAAAACGATGGGTTGAATGTCAAGCAGATAGCCTAATTCAATATTTACTCCCGCATTGAAATATAAAGTGCGGGGCAGGGGATTTGTGCCGGTTTCGGATCCAAGCTGATATTTGGGCTTAAGGAAATGGTTGAGAGAAACGCCCGCATAGAATGTTTCATTCTCATATCGGGCACCAACCGCAAAATCAGGATTAATTTCGGATATAACTCCTGTTTGAATCAAAGGATCATCAGGATCACGGGCGCGTAACTTGCCATAATCAATTGCCTGACGGAATAAGCCGGCGCTGGCGCCTAACTGAAAATTTCCACCAGCAAAAGGAATATGATATGCAGCCGAAATTTTAAAATCCTGATCTGTCCTTGGGCCACTTTTGTCATTTAAAGCATAGAACCCTATCCCGAAATTTTTGAACGGCATGCTGAAAGAGAACAATTGGGTTGAAAGTGCGCCACCCGCATCGTCGATATTTGTGCCCTGATAACCAGCGTATTGAGTCCTGTGAGTAAGTTGAAATTTTGTGAGACCGTCAGAACCGGCAGCCGCGGGGTTCAGGTAAAGCTGATTTAAGGAAAACAAACTAAATTGAGCATCTTTTTGGGCAACTGCACTGAACGAGATGAAGAGTAAAAACGCAAATAGCCGGTTACATTTAATACTGCTGAGAGTAAACGTCAAAGTCATGCCACTAGATTAGTTTAAAGAACTTGCCGATAGCTTACGGATTTAATTCATAACGCATATTGCTCAAAAAAATTGATAAATGCATTAAAAAGCCCGGGAAAATTTCCAGGGCTTTTTAATGCATAATTATTACTTAAATGGTATTGGCTTTGCGGATATAAAGGTCCAAAGCACCCGTCATAGAAGGGGCATTGGGAAGCGGCGCCTGAATGTCAAGAACAAGACCTGCATCTTCTACGGCCTTCGCGGTAGTCGGCCCAAATGCGGCAAGCCGAGTGTCATTCTGCTTGAAGTCAGGGAAATTGTCGAAAAGTGATTTGATTCCGGAAGGACTGAAAAATGCGATGATGTCATAGTAAACGTTCTCCAGATCGGATAAGTCGGCGGAACCGGTTTGGTACATCGTTGCCTCTGTGAAGCTAAATTCTTCAAGATCCGCAAACTCAGGAATGTCATTCTTCCTAACGTCTGAACATGGGTAGAGAAACTTCTCCTTTTTATGCTTGCGCATCAGTTCAATCAATTCAGCGGCAGTTTTGGTGCCTGTGAAAATCTTTCTTTTGCGGATCACAATGTATTTTTGAAGGTAGTTGGCCGTCTGTTCAGAAATGCAGAAATACTTCATAGTTGCAGGAACCTCTATCCGACCTTCGTTACAAATGCGGAAGAAGTGATCAATGGCGTTACGGCTGGTAAAGATCACCGCAGAAAAGTCAAGGATGTTAATTTTTTGTTTGCGGAAGTCTTTGTAGGAAATGCCGTCGACTTGAATGAATGGGCGAAAATCGACTTTGATATTGTACTTTTTTGCCAATTCATAGTAAGGTGAATTCTCGTCGGCTGGTCTGGATTGACTAACTAGAAGACTGGTTACTTTCTTAAGTCTGTCCTGATCAAAATTGATAGTATCACTCATGTACAATCCTCAATTAGTTTTGTTCCCGAATATCTTTACCTGAACTACAATGCAAATTTTATACTAACAATAAGCGGGATAATCTCAATAACGCAAAGGTAAGAAAATAAATAGAGATTAATCAACGAGCCAGAGGGCTTCGTAACTATGTAAAGGGCAATAAATCTGGCCAGGTAAAACGTAAGGAATGGAAGAAGAATATAAGACCTTCCTGTTGTTATCCAAGGGATATGGTTGAAGCTTAATGTGAAAGCAAGTAGAAAAATTGCTGCATAAAATAGATATGTGGATTGTACTATTTTGATAAAGATGATATCGACTTGTTTGTCTAGATTAAGCATATTTCCTGCTAATACCATGAATATATACTTTGTATACATCAGCAAAAAAAAGATGGTTGAGAGGATGAAAAAATCACCTAAGATCAGTAGTGTGGTTGATTTTTCTGATAAAATGGTGCTGATTGAAAAGATGTTAAGTTTATTGGCTGAAAAATAGATAGCAATAAAACTCATCAGCATCGAGCTGATAACGACAAAGAATATAATGGTGTTGCTGTAAGGTTTGTTGATTTTAGATAGCTGGTCTCTGGGGTCGCTGTTGAAAAACTCGATTGGATTTATCAAACGTATAAAAGAGAGTGGGTTGAGGTTGAAAATCCAGGCATTAAGGATCAGGATGAGGATAAGGGCCAACACAGCAAAATTCCCGAATGGTGAAAATGAGATTGGCTTAATGTTGATAAAATTGGAGCGGGTATTCGAAATAACGCTTATTTCATTCCGCCTTTTTTCGTTGCAAAGCAAAACTGTTTTGTCTTCAATCCCTGGATTCCCATAAATAGTGAGCAGTAATTCTTCCTTCCCGTAGATTTTAAATAAGCTGTCGAGATTAAGCCTCTGCCACTGGTTCTGTTCAAGCTTGTTTTGGAGTGCACCTTCCAAAAAAAGGTAACTCTCGGTTTCGGTACTGATCAGCAATGAATATCTCCTGTTTTTAACAAGATCAATATATAAGGTTACAAATTTTGAGCCCTCATTGACACCCTGAGAAAACGGTACATAATTCTTGTACTGACTGTTATAGACCAGCCAGTCATTCTGATAATCGTAGATTGGTAGGAAGTTTCCCGGAGGTGTTGCCTTGGCTGCACCGTTGGCCCATATTCCGGAAAGCAGAAATGCCGTTAGAAAAGCCCAAAAAGTGATCGGGAATATGGACTTCATCTGTATGAAAAAGGGCGGAGTTTCCTCAGCCCTCTTATAATTTTACATGTGATTGGATATTACTTTCTTCCAAGAGCAATAAGCATCGTTTCACCAATGAGCGCAGGAGATTCGGCTACGAAAATTCCTGATTCCTTCATGATCCTGATTTTAGCTTCAGCAGTATCATCTGCGCCACCGATGATCGCCCCGGCATGACCCATACGACGACCTTTTGGAGCTGTTTTACCAGCAATAAAACCAACAACGGGCTTTTTATTTCCGGTTGACTTTACATAATGAGCAGCTTCCGCTTCCATGCTGCCTCCAATTTCCCCTATCATTACGATGGCTTCTGTCTCGGGATCGTTCATTAAAAGTTCAACCGCTTCCTTCGTAGTTGTTCCGATAATCGGGTCACCGCCGATACCAATTGCAGTGGTTTGTCCTAATCCTGCGCGAGTCAGCTGATCCACGGCTTCATATGTAAGTGTTCCTGATTTGGAAACTAATCCTACTGTTCCTTTTTTGAAGATGAAACCCGGCATAATACCTACTTTGCATTCTTCTGCGGTGATTACACCCGGGCAGTTTGGGCCAATCAGGCGGCAATTTTTATTCTTGATATATTCTTTGGCCTGCATCATATCTTTGGTGGGGATACCTTCTGTAATACAGACGATTACGCCAATACCAGCATCAGCAGCTTCCATTATTGCATCAGCAGCAAACGCCGGGGGTACAAAAATAATCGATACGTCGGCTCCGGTGGCACGAACGGCAAGATCAACTGTATTAAACACGGGTCGTTCCAAATGAGATAGTCCGCCTTTACCCGGAGTTACGCCGCCAACGACATTTGTACCATATTCTATCATTTGCTGGGCGTGGAAGGACCCTTCTGAACCGGTAAATCCCTGAACTATAATCTTAGAATTTTTATTAACTAAAACGCTCATGTTGGTAAATCAGTTTTTTTGGTAAAAGTAGAACGAAAAGGACGAAGTAGCAAAATGTACCCAGATTTTGTAAATTGCTTTTTTGACAATTTGACGTGTATTTATGGATATACTTCGCAATCCACACATATTTTCTAACCTCGTTTTAAGTTTCACCAGTTTATTCATTTTTTTCAGATATTTTAATCAGCAAACTGCGATTAACCGGTGGCTTTGGGGTATTTTTTTGTTCAGTATTTCATTGGTTGCAATTACCGATTTACTCTTGTACGCAGGTGTGGAAAGTCTGGAAGGTGTACATGAAATCGTGATTGCTGGTGAGATGACGCTGGGTGCCCTTTGCCTCGTTTCCGCTTCATGGTGTCTGATCATGCGTTATGACGGAGGTAGCTTTCTGCTATCTTCCACGGTAGCGATAGGACTGTTGTTATTTTACTGCATTACCTGGTTTCGCGTGGAATACGTTGGCCTCATTATCAAGTCCTTGTGTATTCTTGTTACGCTTCTGATCTCTTGTGTAGGTTTGGCCAGTAAACAGAAAAGCGCGCTGTGGGTGGTTTTCTCAATGATGTTACTGGCTTTATCGACCAAATCGGGAAACCTGCCCATCCCCATGGATCCCGTAGATATTAATCATTATATGATGGCCCTGGCGGTTGTTTGCGTTGGACGTGCGGTGAGGGATCAGTACAAGATTCTGTTCTGATACTTAGTTTCAAACAATTGTTAATGGATTATTTTTTTATAATACCGTATCGTAAATTGCAGAGGTTAATATTAAATAAACAAATTTATTAATACTCAGAATATGAAAAGGACCAAGTATGGCGTATTACTTCTTGCCTCAGTTTTGGCTTTTGGAGCTGGTACAATGAACCCGGTTGCTGCTGAATTATCTCCTGCCGGCTCCGTGGTAAGCGATGTAAAGCAAGCTAAGACCATCGTTATAAAAGGAAGCGATGCAATGCAATTCGACTTAAAAGAAATAAAAGTAAAAGCTGGTCAAAAGGTTAAGTTGACATTGACGCACTCAGGCAAACTGGCAAAGGCTGCAATGGGACATAATTGGGTTTTATTGAAACCAGGTGTCGATGTTGCTGCTTTTGGATCCAAAGCAGCAGCTGCAAGAGAAACTGAGTATATCCCTAAATCAGAAGAAGCGAGCATTCTCGCTCATACCAAGCTTGTAGGTGGCGGAGAAAGCGACACAATTGAATTTACAGCTCCGGCAAAAGGAACTTACACATTCATTTGCAGCTTTCCTGGCCATTATGCCTTGATGAAGGGTAGCTTTATCGTAGAATAAAGTATTTGCAATAAAAGTGAAAATGGCGTCAGGCTTAGCTTGATGCCATTTTTTTTACAGCGAAAATCAAATTTCTGCAAGCTGCTTTTCTATCAAATCGATGATTTCGGGCCGGTCCCACTGGGAAGCACCTATTTCTTGAGCCAGAATTTTACCCTTGTAAATGATATAAGTTCTTGGAATTGCATTTCCATTCAAGGCAGGCGGATAATTTCCTGCAAACTGAAAAAAAGGCAAATCATACCCTTTTCTTTCTATAAAAGGATTTACAATTTCGGCATCTTCATCTGAAATAATGTAAAAGGCCACTTTTTCGTGCGCTTTGTATTTATCATAAAGCTTCTGAATTCCAGGCATCTCTATATTGCAAGGCCCACACCAGGTAGCCCAGACATTTATAAAAATCAGCTTTTCCTGATCCATTGCCACCTGTTTGCCTTCAAGATCGTTTAATGAAGAAATGTATACAGAAGATTCCTTCTCTCGCGTAGAATCCGTTTCAACAGCATTGAGTACTTCCGGCACAGGCTTTAAAAAGGCATAATAAACAGCCGCTAATCCTACTAAGAACAAGATAATCAGCAGTATTTTCTTTGAAACCGAATTCATTATGACGTGAGTTATGTGGGAAATCAGGTGAGTTTTTGGATAGGGAAAGTCGTAAAAGTAACCATTATCTGATTAAAGATTTTTATAATGGGTTTTCAAAAAATAGCGCTTTTCTTTTATTGATGCTAATTCGGAATTTGAATACTTTTATAGATTAATTGTCAAAAAATAACTGATTTGAGGAAAAGGTTTACATTCATGAAAATTCTATTTTTCTGCATTACTTCGATCATTGCGCTTACACTATCTTTCCACACCTTTGCTCAACGTTCAGCAGCGGATTTTTTCGAAGAAGGAAATACAAAAGCCGGTACTGGTGATTTCAACGGTGCTATGCAGGCCTACACTACAGTTATTTCCATGAATCCTGATCACGCGCCGAGCTATTTCAACCGGGGCCTTGCCAAAGCAAATCTGAAAGATCACCGCGGTGCTGTTCTTGATTATGATAAAGCCATAGAGTTGAACGCCCGGGAGGCAATATATTATCAAAGTCGTGGTGTGAGTAAAAGTTTGCAGGAAGATTTTAGGTCTGCAATTGAAGATTATTCAAAAGCAATTGAATTAAGTCCCGATGATCCAAAGGCTTATTATAACCGTGGTGTTAGTTATGCCAAATTGAAAAACCACCGTAATGCACTGACGGACCTGGATCACGCACTTACTCTTAACCCCGATGAGCTTGCAGCACTTTACGCCCGAGGAAATTGTAAGCAGGATTTGCAGGAGTATGCCGGTAGCCTCGCGGATTTTACACGCGTGATTGAGCTAAGTCCAAAGAGAACAGGCGCTTACGCTGGACGCGGATTGGCTAAGCTGGAATTGGGAGATTATCAGGGAGCCGCGACGGACTTTACCAGGGCTATCGAACTAAGCCCAAATGATAGTGAATTTTACAATAACAGAGGATTTGCAAAAAATAGGGTAGAGGATTACACCGGCGCAATCATCGATTTTGATAAAACAATTCAGCTAAATCCAGACAATTTTCGCGCTTATTATGGCAGGGGCTTTTCAAAAGGTAAGCTTAATGATCCCAGGGGTGCGATTGCAGATCTCTCAAAGTCCATTGAATTAAAGAATAGCTATGTGGGAGATCCAAAGAAAATCACTTATTCAGGGAAGTTAAACAGGGAAAAACTGGATGAACTTCGGGGAGAGGTTCAGGAGCATATAAAAATCGAAACCTTAACCAATGAGCGTGCTGAGGCTTACTTTATCAGAGGTGTAAGCAAATCCAAAGTGGGGGAAATGAAAGGCGCTATCCAGGATTTGACCACTGCAGTTGAGTTAAACCCAACATATTCCAGTGCCTATTTCGCACGCGCCATGGTCAGATCATCAAGCGGTGATCAGATGGGCGCAGTGCTGGATTTTACCAGTTCAATCAAACTTCGCTCAGATTACCCCGAAGCCTATTATCTGCGAGGTTTACTTAAAAACAGCCTGGGAGAAGTAGATGACGGCTGTTTGGATCTCAGCAAAGCTGGCGAGCTTGGCTACCAGCAGGCGTACAAGGTGATCAGCAGTTATTGTAACTAGGGATTATGGAGGAAAGGGAGGAGGGAATATAGGGAGGAAAGGGAGGAGGGAATATAAGGAAGAAAGGGAGGAGGGAGGAAAGGGAGAATGATTAACCTTCCTCCCTTTCCTCCCTTTCCTCCCTCTTCACCTTAACTAAGCCTTTTTCATATTCTCAGCCACTTTTTCCCAGTTCACGACGTCCCAAAATGCTTTGATATAATCTGGTCTTTTGTTTTGGTAATGCAGATAGTAGGCATGTTCCCATACGTCGAGTCCTAGTATGGGAGTTCCTTTTAGTTCTGAAATGTCCATTAACGGGTTATCTTGATTGGGCGTTGAGCCTACCGCTAATTTTCCATCTTTTGCCACTAGCCAAGCCCAGCCGGAACCGAAACGGGTAGTCGCAGCCTTTGCAAACTCTTCTTTGAATTTATCAAGTGATCCAAACTGACCATTGATCGCGTCAGCTACGGCGCCTGTGGGCGCTGCACTTTTTTTTGGACCCATTACTTCCCAAAAAAACGTGTGGTTCCAGTGACCACCACCGTTATTGCGAATGGCAGCGGGCGCCTTACCGATTGACTTTATGATTTCGTCGAGTGATTTTTTCTCAAACTCAGTACCTTTCACAGCATCGTTGAGGTTTTTGACATAAGTAGCATGGTGTTTTCCATAATGGATTTCCATGGTCATTTTGTCAATGCTCGGCTCCAATGCACCGAAGTCGTAGGGAAGAGGCGCTTGTTTAAAAGGGGCCATCTCGGCATTTATAGCAAAAGACGATCCTGCAAAAGTCTGCTCAGTCAGTGCTTCGACAGCGAATGTGCTGCCTGCTAGTGTCTTTAAAAAATCGGTTCTATTCATAACTCAACTTATATCATGTTAATTAATCGTAAGCCACCCGGCTCACAATACTCCGCCCCAATGTAATTTCATCCGCATATTCCAGGTCGCCCCCGATAGGAACGCCACGGGCGATGGTACTCATTTTTATTCCTGTGGTTCTTAGCTTTTTTTGAAGATAAAAAGCGGTCGTATCTCCCTCCATAGTTGGACTCAATGCCAGAATAACTTCATTGACAGCATCTTCTTCGCCTTTATATTCAACCCTGGCAACCAGCGAATCAATATTCAAATCTGCGGGGCCAATGCCTTCGAGCGGAGAAATTATTCCGCCGAGTACATGATAGAGGCCTTTATATTGATTTGTGGATTCAATGGCCAGAACATCGCGGGTATCAACCACTACGCATATAATCGATTGGTCACGTCTGGGATTTGTGCAAATGTTGCAATGCCTGTCGTCCGCAATGTTATGGCATTTCACACAATAAGTTGTTTTGGTGCGCATATTCACTAATGCTTCTGAAAGAGACCGGGTCTGTTCCTCTTCTCTCTTCAGCAAATGTAATGCCAGACGTAGAGCTGTTTTTTTTCCGATTCCCGGAAGACGGGAAATTTCACTTACCGCCTCCTCAATTAGACGTGAGGGATAATTCATGTGGAAGACAGGTGGGTTTAATGAATCTCGGCAGAGATGCCCCTTCTGCAAATTTCGTTGCGCATGCCAGTTAATTCTTCAAAAGCACCTTCCTTGACCGCGCACTTTCCCTTATAATGTATGATAAGGGTGCATTGTTCTGCCTGCTCATTGGAATGGCCGCAAACTTCGATCAACGTGTCGATCACCCAATCAAAAGTATTGATATCATCATTATAAATAACCAGCTTTTGAATGTCGGTTTCAATCGTTTTATCCAGAATTTCAATTTCCGTTTCCGTGAGCGCTTGCATAACAACCAAATTTCTGTTTGATTAGCAAATCTAATCAAAAACGCAGATTATTAGAAGTTTTAAGAGCCTTTTAATCCACTGCGCGATCCATCCAAATACCCGTTTTTAATGAATCCATACATTTCTCTGGTCATCCTTATTGTCTATTTTGGAATGCTTATTACAGTTTCCGTTTACACATCAAGGGGGGCAGATACCAATACTTTTTTCACCGCAAACCGGCAATCGCCCTGGTACCTTGTCGCCTTTGGAATGATCGGCACGTCATTATCTGGGGTGACTTTTGTGTCAGTTCCTGGTGCCGTTGCCAGCATTCAATTCTCCTATTTCCAGGTTGTTATCGGATACATTCTTGGATATTTTGTGATAGGAACGGTGCTTATGCCCTTATACTATCGGCTCAATCTCATTTCAATCTATTCCTATTTGGAACAACGGTTTGGTTTTTGGTCCTATAAAACGGGCTCGGGGTTTTTCCTGTTGTCACGGACGATAGGGTCCGCTGTCAGATTATATGTAGCTGCGCAGGTTTTGCAGCTAGCCTTATTCAAGCCGCTGGGCATTCCGTTTGAAGTTGCAGTAGCCATTACCATCTTTCTGATCTGGATTTACACATTCAAAGGAGGAGTGAAAACCATTATTGTAACAGATACCCTGCAAACCTTCTTTTTGATCACAGCGGTAATCCTTACCATCATTCTGGTCTCCAATGAACTTAATCTGGACGGTTTCGGAGATATTTGGAATAGGGTGCAAACGAGCGGCTATTCGAAGATATTTTATTGGGATACCAATGATCCAAAAAACTTCTTTAAGCAATTTTTTGCTGGCGTCTTTATTGCGATCGTCATGACGGGCCTCGACCAGGATTTAATGCAGAAAAACCTGACATGCAAAAACATAGGCGAAGCGCAGAAGAATATGTTTTGGTTTACTATCGTGCTAGTCATTGTCAATTTTCTGTTCCTTTCACTGGGTGCATTGCTTTACGTATATGCAGAAGCGCAGGGTATTCCGGTTACGGCGAAAACGGATGAATTTTACCCAATGCTTGCGCTTAACCATCTGGGGCTTGTAGTTGGGATAACATTTCTCTTAGGGATTACAGCAGCTACTTATGCCAGTTCGGATTCAGCGCTAACAGCGCTTACGACGGCTTTTTGTATTGATTTTATGAATATTGAAAAAAGGCCTGAGGAAAAGCGTTCCTCCATTAAATTTTGGGTTCATATCGGCTTTTCTGTTGTCTTTTATCTTGTTATTCTTGCTTTTAACCGATTGAACAGCAAAGAGGTTATTACTGCTGTATTCGACTTGGCCGGATACACTTATGGGCCTCTATTGGGCTTGTTTTCTTTTGGGGCGTTTCTGAAGAGGCCTGTCAAAGATCGCTGGGTGCCACTGGTTTGCATACTTGCCCCTATTTTAACGTATGTGATCAATGATCACTCCGCGGAATGGTTCAATGGATATAAATTTGGTTTTGAAAGGCTTATCATTAACGGACTTATCACTTTTATCGGTCTCTGGCTCCTGCACGATCCCAAGTCAATAGCGTACTCTCCTTACTCCGCAGGCAAATAGAAACTTTTTCCAGATATCAACTTATTGGCCCAATTAGTTACACACTTTCCCGTCATTTTCTTTTATTTGTTCAAAAAAATATTAACTTTATGATAAAGTAGTACCGCCAGGTATGGATGGATGTTTAGCATAAAAGATTGGGTTCAGTTAATAATTTAACAGGCTAAACTTTTGTAAAATGAAAACACTGTCAGTCATTTTGTTAGGACTTATGCTGTGCAGTTCTTGCACAGATGAGGCGAAAAAAGAAGAAAATACGGGGGTTACCAATCTCGAAGATGAAAAAAGAGCAATTACGGCAGTAATTGAAAACGAAACAAAATCATTCTTTGCTAGAGATTACACGGCATGGAAAGCAAATTATGCTCAAACTGATTATGCGTTTCAGGCTTGGAGCAACAACGATGGTACATTCGACTCAAACGTCGGCTGGGAAGATATTAATAAACAAATAGGGAAGTATATCGCGGATAATCCCGAGCCTGAGTCAAGCCACCCGATTGTCGAACGGAAAAACATGAAATTTAAATTTTTTGATAGCAATGTAGCCTATCTGACCTGGGACCAGTTCAACAGCGATAAAAAAGAGAAGAATTTCCATCACAGTAAGGAGGTAAGGTTGATGGAAAAGATCGATGGACAATGGAAAATTGTTTGCGTATCCGCTTTTTGGGATTACAAACACTTGATTCCTGCCAGCAGGCTACCAATGATCCAAAAGATTGCAAACGAAAGCAGGGGCAAAAATAAAATCTGACTTTACCATGATTTAAAGCGAATCCAGGTCATTTGGCCAGGATTCGCTTTTTTAATGTAATTCTTTTTCCGGATCCCAGAAACGTTCCTTCCAATTCTGGATTTTGTCATTTTTGACATTAACACCCTCACTTTCCAATCTCTCCTGCATTGCTGTCGGGGTTCCGAAAAGATGCCTGGCGCTTAAAATTCCCTGGCTATTTACCACCCTGTGTGCCGGAACACCCTGCTTATTATAGCTGTTACCCATTGCCCATCCCACCATTCTCGCGCCTCTTTTCTGACCCAGATAAGCTGCGATTGCACCGTAGGATGTGGCACGTCCCGCCGGTATCTGACGTACTACGTCGTACACATCATTGAAAAAATCATTTTCCTTTTTCATTGATACGGGCTGCCTGGCGGTCGCTTATTTCCTCACTCAACTGATGATACCATTCCGGGCCGTAGGCGCGAATGAGCGGTTCTTTAAGAAATTTATAGACTGGAACGCCTAATTCTTTGCCAAATCCGCAAGCCGGACTGCAGATATCCCAGCGGTCATAGTTCAGGGCATGGTACTGGTCATACTTGGTAACCCTTATGGGATACAAGTGGCAGGAAATCGGTTTCTTGTATTTGATTTTTCCGTCAAGGTAAGCGGCTTCAATGCCGCATTTTAAGATTCCTTTCTGATCATAAATGGCATAAGCACATTCTCTGTTGTTAATCACAGGCGTTACATAGTCGCCTTCCCAATCTTTGGTATATGTTCCTTCCTTTGCTATGACAGCTTTGCCTTCCTCGGAAAGATAAGGCGCGACCATCGGATAAATCTCATCCAGAATTTCAAGTTCATTTTCATCCAGCGGGGCACCCGAATCGCCTTCCACGCAGCAAGCCCCTTTACATTTGTCCAGGTTACAGACAAAAAACTGGTCTTCAATATCGTCGCTAATACAAGTGTGGTCGATGAGGATCATACATTAGCTACCTATTGTTGAGGTATTTTTAATTTCTGTCCCGCCATCACACTGTTTCCGGACATGTTGTTTAATTTTTTTATTTCTTCGATATCAATATGATAAGTTTGCGCGATACGGAACAGCGTTTCACCTGCAGCGACGGTGTGCGTCTGACCGCTCGCCTTATTTCCCGGTGAAATTTCTGTATCAGTTTTTCTTACCCGCAATCGCTGTCCCGATTTTAAACGGTCCGACTCGTCGAGATTATTCATGTCCAATAGTTCCTTGATTGTCAACCCATAAGCTTTTGAAACGCTGTAATAGGTTTGCCCTCCCTGGACTACATGAAATTCATTACCTAAACTGGCGGTTTGCCTGGTATCCTCTTTAATTTCCTCAGGAGTTTTGAATGTCGCAACGGCTTCGGTACGTGTCACTTCTATTTTTTCTGGGATAGGTTTTGATTCAGGCTCTTCTGCCTTTTCCGCTACTTGTTTTCCGCTTTTGCTTACAATTAGCTTTTCGCCTGAAATCAGTTTGTTTCTACTCGATCGGTGGTTTAAATCCAGTAACTCAGACAATGACATCTTATATTTTTCAGCAATTCCAAAATAGGTATCACCCGGAGCAACGGTATGGAAAGCTGCCTTTTCAGAAGTGATATTGTTAGAAGCCAATTCCTTCTCTTTCGTAGCCTTTGCATCCGCAGCTGCTCTTTGACGGGCATATACCGAAGTTGTTGGGGCCGTAGTTCTGCTATCGTTCGGTGTAATCACCTTTGAAGGTGTATTCCCCTTATTAACAGGCCTTTCCTCTTCTACAGATTTAAAGGAAACATCCGTATTATCCTGCGTGATGATTACGACCCTGTCATCAGATTCGGTTTTTTTGACAGGCGCTTTTGTAACAGCGCCCGTCGCTTTGGGCACGTTGTTAGCGGGTGTTGCGACATTTGGACTTGCAGGCTCCACACTTGAAACAGTTGTTTCAGGTGTCTTAGAAGGGGTGCTGCTATCTGTTTTTTCAACGAGTACCGGTGTATATTTTTTCCGGCCTGAGGGCTTGTCAGGAATGTTGTTTGCTGATGCAGGTGTCGAAATCGCTTTTTCCGGAACCACGGCAATGATAGAGTCCCTTACTGCTGACTTTGGCTGCGGCGGCGTAATGATTTCAATGGGTTGTTTCCTAGGCCGTTTCTTCGTCAGGAAGATAACCTGGCCTGTCTGAATCGGGTAATTGCGACTGGTAGTACGGTTAAATTTCAGGAGACTGACCAATTTAAGCCCGTATTGCTGAGAAACGCTATGCCAGGTATCGCCTGGTCTTGCAGTGTGAAATGGTGTCGCCGCTTTCTTATTTTTTCGCGCTAAATAATAAACGTTGCCTGGAATAAGCGGCATTTCGGCCAGCATATCATTATAGCGCATAAATTTTGGCATTCTCAAACCGCCTGCTTTGGCAAGCGTTTTAGGTTTGTAGCCAGCTTCGGCCTCAATCCCAGGTAAGCCGTTAATCTCATACAGTTGTGGCGCCCCGGGAGTCTTGGATTGAGAAGCAGATTTTTTAAGAACTGGATAACCCGAATCTTCATAAACAGATGCCACAACAGCCTGTTTCGGAGGTAGTGACAACTTTTCACGCACTGACGCAACCTGACTTAGTGGAACGGGCAATGTTACCAGATATTCCCGATCATTTGGTATCTCATCATCATTAAGCCACTTGTTATAACTTTTCAAATCTGCTGAAGCGATTCCGAGGGAACTTGCTATCTCATCAAGACTTTTTCCCTTTCCAAAATCTGATTCCATCAGAATATAGGATGTAGGTGTTTTGTAACGGTCCAGACCTGCCTCTAATGCAATTTTATGCGCAAAGAAACGCAGCATATAACGATCCGTTTTGGAAGTGAGCGTCACTTCCCGCGCATATGCCCAACTCGCAGGAACTACTTTCTTAACACCACCTGCTCCCTGATAGTAAGAGTATAGCGTCGTTACCCAATTATTGAATTGCTGATTATTTTTCTTGAGATACCAGGCCGCTGCATGTGTTGACGAACTGATATTTTTACGTTCATCCACATCATCATCCACACGGAGATTCAACCCACGGGCCGTTTCAGGCTTAAATTGCCAATATCCGACTGCATTGGAAGTTGAAACTACATCGGGCCGGAACGAGCTTTCCTGAACCGCCAGATATTTAAAATCGATAGGTACCTCTTCGTCCATGAGGATACCTTCGACGATTGGGAAATGCAGAAGTGCCCGGTCCATTTTTTCCTCCCAAAACTTCTTATTGGACATCAGGCTTTTTACATCCTCTTCAATAAGATTTTGCGCAGTCCTGTCAAATTTAACGGTGATACCGCCAAAGGAAACACTGGCAGGAATTTCCGGTACGGCTTGGGCGTTCAGGTCATTCCTACCTAGGAAAACTAAAATCCAGATTAGTGTGATGCAGTCAATGAGATTTCTGGCCATAAATTGTGGATGCTTGGCTAACTGAATTGAATAGCTAAATTTTTTGAAGTAACATTAACCCGTCCCGAATTGGTATAAGTACATTGGAAACCCGGTTGTCTTCATGAACCATCTGATTGAAATCTAATAACGCCTGAGTGTCTTTATCTATTCTGATATCGGTCTGCTGGATCACTTTTCCGCTCCACAGGACATTATCTGCGATAAGAAAACCTCCTGCCCTTACCTTTTCAAGACAAAGGTTAAAATAAGAAGAATAATTGATTTTATCCGCGTCAATAAAGACCAGATCAAAAGTGTTGGTAAGGGTAGGTATAATGTCTAAGGCATTTCCAATCCGATAGTCAATCGACTCTGCATATGGACTATTGCTGAAAAATTTTCGGGTAAAGATTTCCAGTTCTTCGTTAACATCTATGGTAATCAATTTCCCCCCGTCTCTAAGCCCTTCGCAAAGACATATGGCCGAATAGCCGGTGTAAGTGCCGATTTCCAGAATCGTTTCCGGCCGGATCATTTTAGAAATCATGGATAGAAACCTGCCCTGAAGATGGCCGGATAACATACGGGGATTGAGAATGTTGGCATGTGTCTCCCGGCTCAAAGACTTCAGCAACTCACTCTCATTTTCCGTATGCAATACAGCATACTCCTCTATTTCCTCTGCCAAAAACTTCATCTAAATGCGATATAGACCAATGCGATGTTATTTATCCATTATAAATTGGCCACCAAACGTTCGAGGTAAGTTCCGTAGCCACTCTTTACCAATGGTTTGGCAATTTCACGTAATTGTTCTGCATTAATAAAGCTCATACGATATGCGATCTCCTCAATACAGCCAACTTTTAAACCCTGCCTTTCTTCGATCACCTGAACAAACTGTCCAGCCTGCATGAGCGATTGGAAAGTGCCCGTATCGAGCCATGCTGTTCCTCTGTTTAATACACCCACTTTCAACTTGCCGCGTTCAAGGTAAACCCTGTTTACATCCGTAATTTCAAGTTCCCCACGGGGAGAGGGTGGGATGGTTTTAGCTATATTAACTACTTCGTTATCATAAAAATAAAGACCCGGAACCGCATAATTGGACTTTGGGATTTCCGGCTTTTCTTCGATGGAAAGTACATTATTTGCTTTATCGAACTCGACGACACCGTATCTCTCAGGGTCGTGTACCTGATAGGCGAAGATTACCCCACCGTCCGGATTGTTATTGGATTGTAAAAGCTGTGACAAACCGGATCCATAAAAGATGTTATCGCCCAGGATCAATGCCACTTTATCATTTCCAATAAAATCTTCCCCAATAATAAAGGCTTGCGCCAAACCATCCGGACTTGGCTGAACAGCGTAACTGAACTCGCATCCCAAACGACTTCCATCGCCTAGTAATTTTTCAAAGTGAGGAAGATCGTGTGGTGTGGAAATGATCAGTATCTCACGAATTCCTGCCAGCATTAAAATGGATAAGGGGTAATATATCATTGGTTTATCGTAAACAGGCATTAATTGCTTACTTACTGCCAACGTCAATGGATGCAACCGTGTTCCGGAGCCTCCGGCTAAAATAATTCCTTTCATGATGTTAATTTCAAATGAATGTAAAGCCGACTATCTGTCCGAGACTGCGCGTCCCGGACTGCGCGTCCCGGACTTCGCGTCCCGGACTATGCGTCCCTGACTATCTGTCGGAATACATTTCGGTGTAATATTTTTGATAATTGCCAGAGGTGACGTTATTCAGCCAATCCTGATTGTTCAGATACCAGTCCACGGTCCTTTCCAATCCTTCCGCAAATTGCAGGGAAGGTTTCCAGCCTAGTTCCTCAGAAAGTTTTGTAGCATCAATCGCATAGCGAAGATCATGGCCTGCGCGATCCGTCACATAAGTAATGAGCTTTGCAGTTTCGCCATCCTCACGATCTAGTTTCCGGTCCATAATGCTGCAAAGCAATAAAACAAGGTCAAGGTTTTTCCATTCGTTGTGACCGCCGATATTATACGTATCGCCGTCGGCACCACCATGATAAATCACGTCAATCGCAATCGCATGGTCTTCTACAAATAGCCAGTCACGGATATTTTCGCCCCTACCGTAAACGGGCAATGGTTTTTTCTGAATGATATTATGGATCATCAGAGGAATGAGCTTTTCAGGAAAATGATTGGGGCCGTAGTTATTGGAGCAGTTGGAAATTACTACTGGCAATTTATATGTGTTGTGGTAAGCCCTTACAAAATGATCCGAAGAAGCCTTCGAAGCCGAGTAAGGTGAACGGGGATCGTAGTTGGTCGTTTCCAGGAAAAAGGTGCCCGGATCGTGCAATTCACCATAAACTTCATCCGTAGAAACATGGTAAAAACGACGTCCCGAAAAATCATCCTTCCAGGCTTTTTTTGCAGAATTTAATAGGTTAACAGTTCCAACCACATTGGTCATTACAAATGACATCGGGTCGCTGATCGACCTATCAACATGACTTTCGGCAGCCAGATGCACTACGCCATGAAAATCATTTTCGCTAAAAAGATTGTCAATAAAATCCGCGTCAACAATGTCACCTTTTACAAAAGTGTAATTGGGGGAGTTCTCTATATCTCTCAGATTTTCGAGGTTACCTGCATAAGTCAGCGCATCCAGGTTGTAAATGTGATAATCATGATGGAAATTGACAAAACGGCGTACGACATGTGAACCGATAAAACCAGCGCCGCCGGTGATTAAGATTTTCTTCATTGTTGAGTAGTTATTTTTAATTGCCATTTCCAAGCATCCCGTAGCGCATCGGCCATGGTTTTCTCAGCATACCATTTCATTACATTGTTTACTTTGTCCGACTGAGCATATATTTTCTCCACATCACCATCTCTGCGCGGCCCTATCGTATAATTTAATTTCACTCCATTTACCTCTTCAAATGTATTGATGAGTTGCAGAACTGTGTAACCCTCGCCCGTTCCTACATTAAAGACGTCGTAGAAATCCGTGCTGGATTGCGCATCTAAAAGCTCCAATGCTTTGACGTGCGCTTTTGCAAGATCGACTACATGAATGAAATCCCGCACACAAGTGCCATCCACCGTATTGTAGTCGCTTCCGAAAACGGTAAGCGATTTGCGAAGTCCTGCGGCCGTTTGCGTAATATAAGGCACCAAGTTGCTTGGGACACCATTGGGCAACTCGCCAATCAATGCGGACTCGTGTGCGCCGATTGGGTTGAAATAACGTAAGGAAAGTGCTTTGATGCCAGGCTTCGAATATACATGGTCCCGGATAATGTCTTCTGCGATGGCTTTTGTGTTTCCGTAAGGTGAAGCCGCAGGCTTGCGAGGTGTGTTTTCTGTAACAGGAAGTTCGTCGGGCTGGCCATAAACAGTACAGGATGAAGAGAAAACAAAATTGGTCACATTGAACTCCTTCATTACCCTCATAAGTACCAGCAGCGAGATCACATTATTTTCATAATAATTGAGCGGTTTTTCTACTGATTCTCCCACCGCTTTGTATGCTGCAAAGTGGATAACCCCGTCAAACTTCTCTTTTTCAAACACTGTCCTGACTTTTTCTGTGTCGTTGCAATCAAATTCATAAAAAGGAAAATCCTTGCCTGTGATTTGTTTGATCCCTTCGAGAACGTCCTTATTGGAGTTGTAAAGATTATCAATAATGACCGGTTTAAACCCTGCTTTATCCAATTCAACAACAGTATGAGAACCTATGAATCCAGCTCCCCCGGTAACGAGAATTTTCATGCGTTATAGCGTAAATTTTTTTGAAAATATTGTGGTGTAAATAAAGGGCAAAATGGATTCAGACATGCAGTTAAAGGGACTTTTGGGCAGAGATACAATGAAAATCAATGGTCTGATTCCGCATTTTTTACGGTCAAAAGTAGAAAATTTGACGTCCATATAAAAAAAATGTTTTTATTTATCCGTTGGTAGTTAAATGCAGATTTGAGGAAAATGGACCAAAGAGAAATCAAAGCGCTGATATCCTTGCTTGATGACGAAGATCATGAAGTAAGCCAGCATGTGGAAGGGAAAATCTTGTCGCTGGGAGGAAATGTGATTCCTTTTCTTGAGACAGAATGGGAAGAAAGCTTTAACTCAATTGTTCAGCGGAAAATTGAAGAATTGATCCATGAATTGCAGCTGAGCATCATGATCGAGCGATTGCAATCCTGGAAAAATGGCGGTGGGCTTGACTTACTGGAAGGTTTATGGATCATTGCTACTTATCATTATCCCGACTTGTCCATAGAAAAACTAAAAACCAATATTGAGCAGCTTTTTTATGATATCTGGATCCAGTTTCAGGAAGAAATGAATCCTGTGGATCAGGTGAAGCGCATTAACAGCATTTTCTTCGGGACCATGAATTTTGCGGCCAATACCAAAAATTTTCATTCTCCCTCCAATTCCATGATCAATGTGGTCCTTGAAAGCAAACGAGGTAACCCAATCACCTTATGCGTGATTTATCTGTTGATTGCGAGGAAGCTGGGAATGCCTGTTTATGGGGTGAACCTGCCAAATCTCTTTGTTTTGACCTATAAAAATGACAAAACGCAGTTTTACATCAATGTTTTTAACCGCGGAATTATCTTTTCTAAAACGGATATTGATCACTACATTGCTCAGCTGAACATTAAATCAAAGGACATATTCTATCAGCCGTGCACCAACCTCGAAATCATCCAAAGAGTGTTACGCAACCTTATTTTGTCTTATGAAAAAACAAGCGAGCAGGACAAGATCAAGGAAATTGAGAAAATCCTTAAATCGACCATTGACGACCAGGATGATCACTGAGTTTATAAGGAGATAGCCAGGCAATGTTGATCGAACCACCTGACGTGAATTTTAGAATTTACCAAACGCGTATTGTCGGTTAATGTCCCTTCGAGGATTTCGGCAGATTGGAGAAACGGCAATATTCTGATCGAATCTCTAAAGCTTATTCCTTTCTTACCATACAATTTATACAGCGCTTCCTTTGCAGACCAGTACATGCATAATCTTGTTATCTCATTTTCTGCATGTGCAATTTCACCTGATGATAAATATTTAGTGGCCGTTCTTTGAAGCTTTTCATCACATTTCTCCATATCTATACCTACTGCTGCGAAGGGATTCAATGCTACTGCGACAAACTCGAAGGTGTGGGTAATGGATATGTGCGAATCGTTGTCGATCAGGAACGCCTTCCCATGTTCGTCCTTGTGAAGCCCTACGTAAGCAATGCCAAATTGCTCGGCGAGGGTTTTAATAAGCAGCCGGCTGGCAAGCCATTCCCTTACTTTTTGAGGGTGCGATATAGCGTTCAGCTCTTCCGAAATATATGCACTGCCAAGCCATTCCCTGAGTTCAGTTTCGGGTTCCGACAATTTCCATAACAGAAGCGTGCAAGTCTCCTCAATCATTTCGGAATGAACGAGCGGCATAAGAATTCTGTTTACAATTTCTATTTTTGACTACTTATTCCCGTCACCAACTCAATCCGATGGATATTCGCAAAGTAGACACTTTTTCAGGTCATCGGGACAGTGTTTACACAATTATTTCTGATCAAACTACGCATGGTTTTTATTCAGCTGGTGGCGATGGTTATGTGATTCAATGGGACCTGAATAAGCCGGACCTGGGCAAACTGGTCGCAAAAGCGGGAGCTTCTGTGTACGCATTGGCCCTGGACAAAAGGGACAACGCGCTTTGGATCGGGCAGAACTATGAAGGAATACAGGTGCTCGATACTGTTAATAATAAAATTGAAAAAACCTCTAAACTGACCACGGCAGCTATTTTCGACATTCAAATTAGTGGCGAAAAAGCATTTTTGGCTTTGGGAGATGGCGTGATTGTGGTAGTTGACATTGTGTCCTTCGCTGTTCAGAAACACATTAAAGTTTCAGATAAAAGTGTCCGCAGCATTGCATTCAATCCCGCCACCAATGAATTTGCTACCGGGGATAGCAATTCCAATGTGCATGTCTTTGATATGGATGGGTTCAAATTAAAAAAGACAATTCAATCGCATTCAAATTCCGTCTTTTCCGTTAAGTATTCACCGGACGGTAACTATCTTTTCACAACAGGGCGTGATGCCCACCTGAAAATCTGGGATGTGAATGATGCTTATGGAATCGTAACGGATATACCGGCTCATTTATATGCGATCAACGACATCGTATTTAGTCCCGACCAGACGCTATTCGCCACCTGCAGTATGGATAAGTCCATCAAAGTTTGGGATGCAGGTACCTTTAAATTAAAGAAAATCATTGATCGGGCACGTCACGCAGGACACGGAACTTCGGTCAATAAACTCCTCTGGACAACCTTTGAAAATCAATTGATCTCGTGCAGCGATGATCGTATGATTTCCGTTTGGGAAGTGTTTCAATAGCATACTTATAATATGGTATTATTGGTAAATACTTTGAAAAATGATTCTTATATCTTTAACTTACACGACTGTTTTTAACTAAGTAACAAAGCATTCAGCATTATGAAAATATCCGCTATTGAGATACGCAAGCATACTTTTGAAAAGATTTTCAGAGGTTATGACCCGGACGAAGTAGATGCTTTCCTGAACTCATTGTCGCAGGAATGGGAGCGGTTTTCGAGTGAGAATAGCCTGCTGAAAATGCAGCTTGAATATGCTGAAAAGGAACTTAGTAAGCTGAAAGACATTGAATCTACTCTCTTCCGCACATTAAAAGCGGCTGAAGATACAAGCAGACTGATTGAGAAAGAGGCGCACGAAATGGCTGAGAAAACGATTGAAGAATCGCGGGTTACAGCCAACGATCTGGTAACAGAAGCCGAAGCGAGGACCAGTCAGGTGATCAACCAGACCGAAGAGCGGCTGAGGCTGTATAAGGAGGAATTTGCAACTGAAATTAAAAAGCAGGAAAGGGATTTCAAGGCGATTGAAAACTTCCGGGACAACCTCATCGTGCAGCTTTCCTCGTTAGCGAACAACACCATTGATACCGTTGAACGTTTCGAACAGAAGTATGATAAGGAATCCGTTTTGAATAAAATGGAGGAGGTTAAGCAGCATGTTTCTGAAATTGAAATTCCTAAAAAACCACTATATCAGTCTGAGGGCAAAGTTGCGGAGGAAATGGAGGAAGACATACCAGTTCCTGATTTCAATGTGGTGATGCAGGACGAGAAGCCAGAGGTTTTGTTCGAAGTAGTGGATACTCAGAATGAATTGATTGAGAAAGAGGAAATACTGATAGAAGCAGAGCCTGAAGAGCAGGAAATAATGCCTGTCGAGGAGCCAGAACCTGAACCAATTGCTGAGCCTGTGGAAGAGAAAATCCAGTACCGGGTTAAAGAACCTGTGAAATCGGCCGCCGATGAAATGAATGAAGTACTGGCCGAAATGCACAAAACCGCTGAAAAAGCCAGAGAGACATCGACAGCTGGTAACCGTCCCCGAGAGACAAACCAGCCAAGAAAGACAGGCGGTGGCGGTTCATTTTTTGATCAAATTTAATTGCATTGGGAACGATCAGCCTCGAAGGACTCGAATTTTTTGCTTACCACGGGTATTATCCTGAAGAACAAAGGATTGGCAATAAATATGCATTGGACATCACCATTACAGCCGATTTCCTGGAAGCAGCGCAGAATGATAAGCTGAGCGAGACCGTTAACTACGAAACTATTTATCAGATTGCTTCCAAGGTAATGCAGGAGCGCGCTAAGCTGTTGGAACACATTGGGTTTAGTGTCATTGAAAAAATCAGACAGCATTATCCCCTGGTCGCCAATATCACTGTCAGAGTTTCAAAATTTAACCCGCCCGTGGGTGGCGTCTGCACCCGGGCGGTGATTACGATGGAAGGGTAAGAATGTCAAGCTGAGCAGTTTAGTATTCGTGCGGGAGATTGATATTGATCCGCTCATTCCATGGCAGACCGTGCTGGTTGAGCAACTCCATAAATGGGTCTGGATTTAGTTCTTCCACATTGTAAACGCCCGGCTTCATCCATTCTTCGTTCGTTAACATCAGCATTGCACCGATCATTGCAGGTACGCCGGTGGTATAACTTACGGCCTGTGCTTTCACTTCCCGATAACATTCGGCGTGATCGCAGTTATTCCAAACGTAATATGTTTTTTCTTCGCCATTTTCAGTGCCTTTGATCTGGCAGCCAATGGAAGTCTGTCCCGAATAATTTTCACCCAAAGAGTCGGGAGCAGGAAGTACCGCTTTCAGAAATTCCAACGGTACGATGTCTATTCCATTGAATTTGATAGGTTTAATGCTCGTCATGCCCACATTTTCAAGCACATTCAGATGCGTAATATAGGCTTGTCCGAAAGTCATCCAAAAGCGCGCACGTTTTAGTGTCGGAAAGTTCTTGACAAGTGATTCGAGTTCTTCGTGATAAAGAACATAGCTTTCTTTTGGTCCAATGCCCGGATATTCAATCGGTTTGTGAATTGACATGGCAGGGATTTCTACCCATTCACCATTTTCCCAGTAACGGCCCGGCTGCGTGATTTCGCGGATGTTAATTTCCGGATTAAAATTGGTCGCAAATGCTTTTCCGTGATCCCCCGCATTGCAATCGATAATATCGAGGTAATGCATCTCATCAAAATGATGCTTGTTCGCGAATGCAGTGAAGACTTGCGTAACTCCCGGATCAAAACCGCAGCCGAGGACTGCCATTAACCCGGCATCTTTAAATCTTTGCTGATATGCCCATTGCCAGCTGTATTCAAACTTGGCAACATCTTTTGGTTCGTAATTGGCAGTGTCGAGGTAGTGTACGCCGGTAGCAAGACAGGCCTCCATAATGGTAAGGTCCTGGTAAGGCAAGGCAACATTGATTAATACTTTTGGCTGAAAGCGTTTGATCAAAAGAACCGTTTCAGCGACAATATCTGCATCAACCTGGGCGGTTTGAATGCTGACACCATGCATTTCTAATATTTCCGAAGCAATTTTATCACATTTGGCCTTGGTACGACTGGCCAAGAGGATATCGGTAAAAACATGATTATTTAAAGCGCATTTATGAGCTACCACACTTCCAACACCACCAGCACCAATGATCAGAACCTTGGACATTTTATTCGATTTAACGGTTTTTTTAAAACCTGGTAAGTTTTAAAAACTTGCCAGGTTTGTCCCGCAAATATAGAATGACGGGTTAATTTTTCAATTTAAATTTCCGTTAACAAGCTTCATAACTTTTCCTTCGCTGTGATTCAGGAAATATACTTCACCTTTTGTATCCTGCCCAAATGAAGATATACTACCTTGATTTTCCAGAATAACTGCATTGCTTTTCTTCTTGTCCCCATCCATTTCCAGCGCCCAAATCCGGCCGCTCACATAATCGCCGTAAATGTATTTGCCTGACAAAGAGGGAATTGCTGTGCCGCGATATACATAACCGCCTGTAATGGACCGATCCCCGTTATCCTGTTTATAATCATGGATCGGTTCAGTCAACCCCGCAGGATTACAATCTGATGATGGGTTGTAACAATCAACGCCTTCTTTAAGCCGCCACCCATAATTTCCTCCCTTGGTAATAATGTCAATTTCCTCACGCACATTCTGACCAACGTCACCTGCAAACAATCGGCCAGTTTCCGTATCAAAACTGATCCGCCATGGATTGCGAAGGCCGTATGCATAGATTTCTGGCAAAAAACCGGAAGAAGCAGCGACAAATGGGTTGTCAGCCGGAATACCGTAATTCCCTTTGTCTGTTTTGTTTACGTCAACCCGCAATATTTTGCCAAGATGACTTCTGTGGTTTTGGGCATTATTTTGCGGATCACCTCCGCTGCCTCCATCTCCTGTCGCAATGTATAACAAGCCATCTTTTCCAAATTGCAATGAACCGCCATTGTGATTATCATAAGGCTGATTGAATGTGAAAAGAATGGCTTCGCTTTGCGGATCAGCCTGGTTGCCAGTCGAAGAGGCAGCCTTGAAACGGGATATGACCGTTTTTAAAGGGCTGCCAGCTGTGTAATTGACAAAAAAGTAACCGTTGGTTTTAAAATCGGGATGGAAGGCTAATCCCAGCAGGCCGCGTTCGCCGCCAGCCTGAACCTTACTTTTGATATCCAGGAAAATCTGGCTTGTTGCAACTGACTTATTATTGCTAAAAACATTAATAACGCCTTCTTGCTCGACAACAAAAAACCGGGTGCTATCTCCCGCAACTTGTTGAATTTCAACTGGCCTGTTGAATGTGAGTGCAGGAAAAGCATTGGTCGCACTCAATGTTTTTTCTGGTTCCTGTGGCGTCTGTGGCGTGTTCTTTTCATTTGACGAACAGGCAATTGCCAGCAAAATCAGTGTCAAAGGGAAAAGTATAGGAAGAGAAGTTGTTTTCATCACGTTGAAGTTTTCTTTTACAACGTCCTGAAAGTTTTTTTGTTTCGAAAAGGATTTTAAATCAGGTGATTCCAGATGACGTCGTACACATCAACAGCTTCAAGTTCCTTTTTTTCCAATGCAGAATCCGTAACGCAAATTGGATAATATTCTCGGGGCACATTGGGACTGCCGTGTGAGCCTTTGATCAAGGTTGCATCCAGCGGGATCACATCCATCAGGTATCTGAAACCCAATAGCTTGCGGGCCAGCTTATAACCTGCGCGAAGTTTGATAAGCGGATTTTTAGGGTCCATAAACATCTCCACCGGATCATAGCCGGGCTTGCGGTGAATGTCTACCAAATGCGCGTAATCCGGTGCTTTGGCGTCGTCGAGCCAGTAATAATACGTAAACCAGCTATCGGGCTTAGCAACTAACACAATGTCACCCGAACGTTCGTGATTAATGTGATAAGCTTTTTGAGCTTCTCTGTCAAGGATAAGATCAATGCCAGGTGTTTTCTTCAAAACATTGATTACCTGCTCCTTAACTGTCGGCTCATTCAGATAAATATGGGCTATCTGATGGTCAGCGGTGGCAAATGCTTTGCATATACCTGCATCCAATAATTCATACCAACGTTCAGTTCTCACTGAGATCAGCCCTTCATTTCTCAAAATTCGGTTGATATGGATCGGGTTATTGACTGGATTGATACCATATTCCGAAAGCAAAATGATCTTCGCATTTTTTGCTTCGTAATACTCGATCAATCCCTTAACGATATCATCAATTTCTTTAAGCTCCTTATCGATTTTGGCAAAATCAGGGCCGAATTTTTGAAGACAATAGTCGAGATGAGGCAGGTAAATTAACGTCAAGGTAGGATCATGCCTTTCGTCTACCCAGATTGAAGCATCTGCAATCCATTTGGTGGACTTAATGTTCGCATTAGGCCCCCAAAAACTGAATAATGGAAATTGCCCGAGATCTTTCTGCAATTTATCCCGAAGTTCCGGTGGATAGGAGTAACAATCGGGTGCTTTGACGCCATCAGCATGGTATTGGGGCCGGGGAGTTACGGAGAAGTCAGCGGTAGAGTACATATTATACCACCAGAACATTTTTGAGCAGGTAAACTTGGGGTCGAGTTTCTTAGCCGCGTCCCATATTTTTTCCCCCTTAACCAATTTATTGGACTGCTTCCAAAACTTCACTTCCGAATCATCACGGTCATACCAGCCATTGCCGACAATGCCATTCTCTGATGGCCACTTTCCGGTTATATAAGTGCTTTGAGATGTTGTGGTAACGGCAGGTAAAACAGGCCTTATCGGAGTTAAGTACTTGTTTTTTAAATAATTGGAGAGGAAAGGAGTATGTCCGCCGATGAGGTTGGCACTTAATCCTACAATGTCGATAACGACTGTTTTATTCATAACTCAAAATTTTCTTCACCCATTCGATTTCCCTTACAATGGACTCTCCGATGGGTTTCTGCATATCTTCGGGAAGCACTCCCCAGGTATAAGTTTCTACTTCAAGGAATGATGAAAAAGGAGTTTTGCAATGCAATGCGAGGGTTTTGACGATATCGCCCTGGGTTGATTCCAGCACGCCATAAGAATTAATAAATAAAGGAACATGGAAATGCACCCGCCATTCTTCCTGATCCTCGCCCCAATCAGCTAACGCTTCTGTCAGGTCAGGATAGTGGGTCAATGTATGGTCCGCATTTCGGGCGACCACCTGATGCAGATAAACCGGCTCATTAAATGTCCCGATTGCTCTCAACTTGATTTCTTTTTCATTGGAAAAATTAACTTTCAGCGCAGAGCTAACCTGAATGCGACCAACTTTGATCCCGTTTGCATTTAATGTTTCCAATAACTCTTCCGGATCTTCATAGCCGACGGCAGCATGACAAATGTCATAACAAAGCTGAATGTGTCGGAGGATTACTTCTCTTGCATGTCCTGGTTCAAACCCATGTTTACCTGAAAGATATATCGTTCCTTCCGGGATCAAAGTTTCGTTGTACCACGTGATGAAATCAGAGATATTATCGAGCAAACCGTCTGGTTCCGGCTCAATATCCAGGTGAAGCAGTTTGCCCGTTTCCTCTTCAATGCTGATCAATTTGTCGAGCAATTGAAGCACATGCTGTGTGGCTGTGCGCGTGGCCTGATAAATGTCATTATCCGATTTCCACCATAAACGATAGGATAAAGGAGGTGTGGAAACGCCGCCATGCATATCTTCCGGCAGTAATTCAGCTAAAATATTAAAAAGCCGGATTGTGTATTCCAGCCTGTCTTCAGTAGTCCAATCCGGCGTATGCACATCATCCTTAACCACAGTATTATGAAAACCGCCGTATGGAAAGCCGTTGATCACGAAAACATAAACATCATTTTCGGCCAGCCAGCTTTTAAATTCAAGAAGTATCTCAGGTTTGCTTAATTCAATCGAAGCCTCGTTTGCAACCCTTAATCCAAGTCCAAATGGCTGTCCGGGAGCAAGTTGCTGACGAATGTATGGGATGTTTTCCTGCAATGATCTGAAATGATCCGCCCACTTCTCGCCCGGGTGAATGTTGCTGCAATAGGTAAGATGACCGTACGGTGTGATCATATCGAATGAATAATTTTTAAACTTTCAAGATAATCAACCGATTCCGCAATGATATCTGGATCCAATTCGTGAACCTCAACGCCCAAACCTATTCTTTCAAGCAGCATAATGGTAAGTCGTCCACCCAAATGTTCCCGAAATTCCTGCAGACCATTCCGAAGGTTAACCTTATCATTTTCAGACAGTTTGGAATGGTAAAGGTCAAAACCCAACTTATTTAACACATCCAATATCCTGTTCAGATCTGCCTCTGACAATTTTCCGATCTTTTGTGCATACACACAATCCAATGCGATCCCAATAGCCACCGCCTCTCCGTGACGAACCTGGAAGTCAGTCAGATATTCGAGCTTGTGTGCAGCCCAATGCCCAAAATCCAGAGGTCGGGATGAGCCAAACTCAAATGGATCTCCACCTGCAATATGATCGGTGTGCATTTCGGCGCAGCGATGGATGAGGTAAGCCATTGCTGGTTCGTCCCGATTGGCAAGCGCAGTGGCGCGTTCTTCTATCCACTCAAAAAAACCTTTGTCTTTAATCAATGCAACTTTAATAGCCTCGGCAATGCCGCCGCGCCAGTCACGGTCATCTAATGTTTTCAGGAAAGTGAGATCATTAAATACAGCGATTGGAGGCGCAAATGTGCCGAGGAAGTTCTTTTTGCCATTGAAATTAATGCTGTTCTTAACGCCGACTCCTGAGTCGTTTTGGGATAGAACAGTCGTTGGGATTCGGATCAACTTAATCCCGCGATGCGAAACAGCCGCAGCATATCCCACAAGGTCCAGCACCGCACCACCGCCGATGCCGATCACAAATGAGTGTCTGTCTATGCCATAAACATCAATGGCTTGCACCAAAAGGTCAAAAAGTTGAGGATCGTTTTTGGAAGCTTCCCCTCCGGGTACCGTAATGATATTGGGCGCGAGCTGAATATTTGGTATTGAAGTTGAAAAATAGGACTGAATTTGATCAGCCAGATCAATCTGATGAGCAGAAAATCCTTCATCCACGACCACCAAGGCTTTTCGCTGAAAACCTTGTTCATTAAAAGTTTTGAAGAAATCTGCAAGCAGCGGATTGGATGGTTCAAATAAATATTGGGTAAAAAATACAGAATAGCTGTATTCCACCTTGAAACTTTGTTTTATGGTTTGCATTGAACTCGACATGCTACACGCTAAAAATGCATTTATATGAAAGACTAAGATACGGGTATCTTCCCCTCATTCTATTTTCTATTATACCCTAAGTTACCGCGAAAACCTTTGCCAGAACCATTGATAAAGGCAATAGCGCCAAAACGGCCAGAGCAAGCGGCCATAATCCGAAAGCCACACACCAGGAAGCATTCATCACAATCAATGAAATGACCCCGGCCTTCACAGCTTTTCCAATCATGGGACCAATTGGTTTTTGTATCGCATTCCACAATGGTCGCCCGATGAGCCATGCGTGCAAAAGAACAAACGGTAATGTAAAAGAAATGTTCCCTTCCCGCTGAGCAATAGTCAATTGCGCAGCCAGAACGATCAGATATAACAATGCTGCAATATATAGCGTCCTTTTTTTGCCTCCGTGCACTTCATCCTGACTTATGAGGGTTATCGCGCCGATGTAGGCGACAGGTAAAACAGCAATAAATCCCCATTTCTGAAAAGATTCGGGCAGGACGCTCATACCCAGAATCAAATTTCCACCACGACACATTCCCATGGTTAGCGGGCCAAAAAAGACGTGATGCTTGGCAAAACGGTTGTATAAAACAGTCAGCATGGCGATGATAATGGCGATCATACCACTTTGAAAACTGAAAAGCGCCGCAGCTAAAATTCCAAAGAAAAGCAGTGAGATGCCCAGCATTGTTGCCGATTTCAGCGCTACTTTTCCACTAGGTATTGGTCTTTCGGGACGTTCAATGCTATCCAGTTTTGCATCAAAAACATCATTCATGACGACTCCTCCCCCGTACAACCCAATTGTTGAAAGGATCAGGAATATGGGTTGAAAAGATGAAAATGTAAATTGTGCAATTGCCATTCCCGCAAGGATATCGGCCACCGCAGTGACAAGATTAGCGGGGCGGGTTAGCTGAAGATATGGTTTCAAACTGCTCACGTTATTGAATGACCAAAGAGTCTTTGGCAGGTGCAGGCTGCTGGCCTCCTCTTAAAATACTGTTGCCGTGGAATTTTTCCGTCTGATCTATCGAAGATGCTGATTCGAAATCACTTACATCAATCTGTCCGCTTTTTCCAAAGGCGTCGATGGCGTTTTGATAGGTAACGAGGCGAATGGTCTCGGCCGAAATTCCGCGCATTTTCATCAATGCTGCCGTCTTGGGGATTGCTAATGGATCCGAAATTCCCCAATCCGCTGCGGAGTTAACCATAATTCGCTCAGGGCCATATTGTTCCACTACTTTCACCATGCGCTCATTTCCCATTTTAGTAAACGGATAAATTGTAAACGCGGCCCAAAATCCCTGATCCAATACACTCTTCACAGTTTCTTCATTATTATGATCAACAATTACCCAGGAAGGATCCAATCCATGTTCCAGTGCAATGGCCATGCTGCGTTCTGTTCCTTTCTTTTTGTCCCGGTGCGGGGTATGTATCTGGACAGGCAGCTTTGCTTCTTTTGCTAATTCCAGTTGAAGCCGGTAATATTTTTCCTCGGCTGGCGTCTGATCGTCAAAACCGATTTCACCAACACCTACAACCCCTTCTTTGTAAATATATAATGGAAGGATTTCCATAACCTGTTCAGCCAGAGGTTCATTATTGGCCTCACGGGAATTAAGTCCCATTGTGCAGTAATGTTTGATGCCAAACTGAGAAGAGCGAAACCGCTCCCAGCCAACCAGGCTGCTGTAATAATCCTTGAAACTGGACAATCCCGTCCGGGGCTGCCCGAGCCAAAAGGCAGGTTCAATGAGCGCGACAATGCCAGCCTGGTGCATGGCCTGATAGTCGTCGGTGGTGCGGGAAACCATATGGATATGCGGGTCGAAGAACCGCATTCCTTTGATCAGGTCACGGTAATCGTTCCAGGCAATTTCCCGGTGCGCCGGTGCGGCGACGGCTTCTTCACTTTCTTCAAAGTGGGAAGGGTTTGGGGCAGTTTCGTTACGGTTTAGGCACATAGTTGTAAACGTCAATGTTCAAGATCGGCCCAGGTAAGCACACCTGATTTCACCGATTGTTCCAGATTAGGGTATTGGATCAGCAAATTATTTGCAGCGGGCAAACTAGACTCAGCACAAGCCAGCGCTGCTCCTTTCTGATCCTCAGTATTTTCGGAACCAAACAAATGCTGCATATCAGAGAGTAAAGCCGGGGTCATATACTTACCTACAAGCCTCCATACCTGCGGAGATACCGTCCTCCCTGCTGCCCAGCGCTCATGAGCAAAGTCCGAAATAGTGATCGAAAGCTGTTCATTCGCCCGGTTCTCTAAGCCTTCAATAAAATGAATGGGTTTGTCATTAAAAATGGCTTTCAGAACCAGCTGATTCCAGGCGGGTTCGCCAAAATATTTTTCTGGATAAGGGTTATGCAGGGCGATTGCATCAAAAACAAAACCCATATTGGAACGAACGGCATCAGTAGCCCTGAAAAGCCATTGGTCTGGATAAGATAGAAGTGGCAATGCTGAGTAAAGTGCCACCAATTCGTTCATTTCCGCGGTATCAAACAGCGTTTCAATGTTTTTTACATATTCATGCCTATCCGACGGATCCAATTGCGTCAAAAGCCAAACTCTGCTGACCCTCACAAGTGACCAGCCAAGGATCGAAAATCCTGAAAATTCGGTACTCAGCGCCGATAGTTCATCTTGACTTACATTAACCACTTTTTTTGGTAAAGATCGTGGAACGGCGACAAAAGCAGTCATCAATTCAAGCGGATCGGAGAGTCCTTTCTGTTGCAACCAGTCCGCCTCTTCCGGGCTGGTATTCAATGCGATGATCGCCCAAAGTTTATCTTTAATGAAGTCGGACATAACGTTTGACAATAATTCAGATTTATGCCGAGATTCTCCGCGTAAATCACTTTCTGGTTGTGGGTTATTTTGTAACAATGCGTCTTTCCCCTTATAAAGTTTCCGGTAGACGCATTATAACGTTATTCGACGTCGTAAGACTTCAATTGGTACATAATTGTACGTATTTTAATCGAAAACTAATCCCCAATGGAATTGCCCCGACGGAGTCGCTAGGAAGGAGTGTTCAAAAATCAAATTCTTTGATTTCGACATCATTGAGCAAATGCTTGGTCAGCTTTTCGTGATTATGGTCGGAGCCTTGCAAAGTCCAGTTCCCGGTAATGTGATTTCCGATACGGCTTTGATCTCCCCTGAGGATTTTCAGATCGTGCTCTTTAAATAGTTTCTCGTAGGTTTTGAGTGTTCGTTGCTGATATACACACATCAAACGGTAGTTACGAATCTGGCTTCTTTTACGGATAAAGCGCTGGATAGGAGCCAGTATAACCAGGGATAATCCCGAAATAATAAATGCTGCAATGGATATTTCGTAAAAGCCCGCTCCAATCCCCATTCCCAGCGCAGCAGTAACCCACACAATGGCAGCTGTTGTAATGCCTACCACCCTGTTATTTTCCCTGAAAATAATTCCTGCGCCAATGAAGCCAATGCCGGTTACAATGTTTGCAGCAATCCGTCCGGCGTCAGAACTGATTTTAATAGAAAGAATTGTAAAAAGTGTTGAACCTACGGCAATCAGAATCATGGTCCTCAGCCCGGCAGACTTGCTGCGATACTCGCGCTCCGTTCCGATGATCGCACCTAACAAAAAGGAAAGTAGGAGTTTGTAAATGTCTTCGGGTAGGAGGTTCATTAGTCGGGAAGATGGTCTGAATAAAAAGCCGGAAAGATCAGAAATCTCCCGGCTTAGCTTAATGTCAAAGTTTGGATTTGAAATTAGTCAATATCAATGTTCTTAATAAGCCCCTCTAATTCTCCTGTCTCAATATTTTCTTTATCCGATTTGTCGTATATCGAAAGAAGTACTACTACTTTCTTTAAGAAAATTTACGCATGAAATAATTCTTGTCCCGCCGCTTTTACCCCTGCCTTTACTCTTGATGGCTAGTCTGATTTTGTAGCAGTCCCTTCCTATTGGTATCCCCTGGCTGGGATCTTGAATGAGCGTGTCCGCTAGTTTCTTGACTTCCTGAGGCAGAGAAGGGTATTTTTTTGCAAGTCGTTTAAACTCCTTTGCAAAATTTTCGGAAGCGGAGACATTAAAGTTCATCCAAAATGTCCTTCAATGGGCGAGTCTTTAATTCACCTTTTTGCAGAGCGATGTAATCTTGCTTCAAATCCTTTAAAATTTGTGCTTTGGTAGGCTCATCACTTCTCTGCATTTCCTTTTGCAGCACAGATACCAGTTTTTCACGCTCTTGTCTAGGCAACTGGCGAACGAGATCAGTCAATTGCCGAAATGATAAGGGAAGTTGTAGGTTCAAATGTTTTTCCATGACCGAGATTCTTTTCTTGATACCAAAACTATAAAACAAAAATTTAAGTGCTGGCGCTGGACACACCCAATTTACATTTTATTCCAAAAATAGAACATAACGCAATGTTTGGGCGCATAAGCTGTACCGCATCGGGCAATTTTTGTAACCAGTAATTTAATTTGCAAAATTACTTTTACCTTGTTCTAAATTCTGGACATTTTTGGTTTGACCTATCAGAACAAATGGTCATCCAAAGAATACAGTTGTTGGTACTATAAGAATTGCCTAACTATCATCATTTTCATGAAAAGACTGTTTTTGCTTGCTTTTGCATTAATCCCATTCGTTTTATCGGCTACGCCCAAGTATTGGATATATCTTAAAAATAAGGATTTAAGCGGAACACCTGCTATCTCACAACAAACAATCCAAACCCGCCAAAGCCTCGGATTGACATTGTCGGAAGAAACGGATCTCCCCATTAAAAAATCTTACGAGCAAGCGCTTCTCGAACAATCTGTAACTATAATTAACCGCTCTAAATGGCTAAATGCAGTGTCTGCAACATTGACCAGCGAACAGGCTATGAAGGTTCGTGAATTGGATTTTGTAAAGGAAGTGGTGCCGATTGATCCGGGATTTTACATTGCTTCTACCAGGCCAATTGAAAAGTCTCAGATGGCACCGGTGATGTCGCAAGTTCAGGCAAGCGCCTTTTTAAAGGAAAATATTACAGCCAAAGATGTAACCATTGGCGTGATCGATGCTGGCTTTTATGGTGCAGATTCTTCCTTTTCACTAACACAGATTTTTTCCAATAAAAGAATTCTAGGAATACGTGATTATGTAAAACCAGGTCGGCCCGGAGCGTTGCTGTTCAGTACAGCTGAGTCCTTTTCTGATATGCATGGAACCGAAGTCTTAGCAGCGATCGCCGGGATTGATTATCAGGATCAGATCCAGTACGGAATGGCTACCAATGCCAAATTTTATCTGGCAAGGACCGATTACTCAATGAGGGAATATCGCGGAGAAGAAGATAACTGGATAGCGGCAATGGAGTGGATGGACAGCCTTGGCGTACGTCTGATCAATACGTCGCTTGGTTATGCAAAAGGATTTTCAGATCCCAAAGAAAATTATACGCCCGATCAGATGGACGGAAAAACCTGCGCAATTACCCGCGCAGCACAAATTGCTGCTGATCGTAAAGGAATAATGCTGATCGTATCGGCTGGCAATGAAGGCGACGATAAGACCTGGGAAATCGTGTCCGCTCCTGCTGATGCGCAAGGTGTATTGTCAGTTGGTGCCACTAATGGAAAGCTTTGGAATAAAATTGGTTATAGCAGCACGGGACCTGAAATTTTGAAATATGTAAAACCAAATGTGTCCTGTTTTTCATTGTATGGCACATCATTATCGGCCCCTGTGATCACAGGCTTTGCTGCATGTCTGTTGCAGGCAAATCCTAAACTTTCCAATAAAGAGCTCATTTCACTGATTGAAAAATCGTCCCATTTGTATCCTTACGGAAATAATTTTGTGGGTTATGGCGTACCGCAGGCCTCCCGCGCGCTAGCTTTGGCGAAAGCACCCTATTTGCCTGATAATGCGAAGTTTATCAATGCAAAAGGCCGCATTTGTGATGTGGATGTGACGAGCGCCGATTCAATGGTGGCTATTTACAGGAAAAAAAGTGAAAAAGACGTGATTATGCAGCAGGTGGCAAAAATTCAAAACGGCAAAATCTCTCTGAAACGCCAGAATAACGAAAAATTCACGACCATCGATCTGAGAGATTACGTGATCGAGGTTGCCTGGGACTGAGATATCAGGGTGATTTTCGCAGCCTGGCCTCTTCAAGGTCCAGTTCGCGTTCTTTAATCTTAATAAGCTCGTCTGAACAAACCCTTTCGCGCCTCAGCTTCTGGATTTCCACGCGTTTCACATCAATGATCTCAACCAGCATGGTGCGGTACTTCCTTACCATGCTTTTGGAAGGTGTGTCTTCAAGGTGCAACATTTTGGCATCTGCCATTTGTATGATTTTCTCATAACGGTCTTTTAACAGCCGGAATGGCTCGAATTCCTGAATTTCACCGTCATAATTAGACTGCATATAATCCAGGCTGACCGTCGCCAATCTCGAATTCATCATGGCATTTTGCTCTTCCAGATTTTCCCCATCATCCTCAATGTTGAGCCAGCGTAAGATGACAGGCAGGCTTAATCCCTGAAGAACCAACGTAAACAGGATCACAACAAAAGTGATAAAGAGGATCAGATTACGGTGAGGAAAGCTTGCTCCATTCAATATGAGCGGAATAGAGAGCGCGGATGCGAGCGAAACAACGCCGCGCATTCCGGCCCAAGCCACTACAAAAACCGTCTTCCAGCTTGGTTTCTTTTCCTTTTCACGGATGGATTTAAATAAGAGGCGTGGCAGATAAGTCGCCGGAAAAACCCAGATTATCCGGATCAGGATGGATGCGACGCTGATGACAATAGAATAAAATATGACCTCTTGGATGGTATAGGTACCAAGCCCGGTCATCACCTTAGGCAATTGCAAGCCGATCATGATGAAGACGATGCCATTCAGAAGAAATATCACCGTTTCCCACACATAAGTAGCCTGCATCCGCGACTGGTAGGAAAATATTTCGTGGGCCCGGAAACTGAGGAATAACCCGCCACTCACAACTGCTAAGACGCCAGAAAAATGAAAATGCTCAGCGGCAATGTACATTAAGTAAGGTGTAATAAATGTAAGTGCGGTATCGATACTTGGGGTAGTTGGGAAAAATCGATGAACAAAATACAGAATATGTCCTATTGCCAAACCAATGACAATTCCCATGATGGAAACGGTAAAAAAGTCAATCCCCGCTTTCCATAGGACGAATTTTCCTGTTGCTACCGTTGCTAATGCAACCCGGAAAACGATTAATGAGGAGGCGTCGTTCACCAGGCTCTCACCTTCAAGTATGGTAACAACCCTTTTAGGGACTTTCACACTTTGTAAAACAGACGTGGCAGCTACGGCATCGGGCGGTGAAATGACGCCGCCCAATACAAATCCCATGGCCAAAGTGAATCCAGGAATCATTGCATGGGATAAATAAGCCACAGCAGTGGCAGTGAAAACAACCAATCCGATCGACAGCATCAATATAGGTCGCTTCCAGTTCCAGAAATCTTTCCAGGATGTGTTCCACGCAGCCATATACAAAAGCGGTGGCAGGAAAATAAGAAATACAAGATCGGGAGCAAGCTCCATATGCGGCATTCCGGGAATAAAGCTGATCAGCAAGCCAGCAATGACCAGGAAAATGGGGTAGGATACGCCAATTTTTTCACTGACCATGGTGAGCATTGACACGACGAAAAGAAGGGAAATTATCAGCAGAAGGTTTTCCTGGATCATCTTACGAGATAGCGGTTCTTGAGTATAAAAGTATATTAATTAGATGATTAGCCTCTAACAACTTTTGTGTGTGGTCGAACACGCAAAATCAATTTTTGGTTTTACATTAGAAGAAAAATAGCGGATTTGCTTATCTTTATTGCTCCAATGATGTTGAATCTGTGGCAGTATACTTAAAATTTAAAAAATTTCGGTAATTCTATCACCTAATCCCAATTAACGATGAGTACTTCTCGAAGAGACGTTTTGAAAATGGCGAGCATGGCACTTGCGGGCAGCACCCTACCAGCCATTACAATTCTTAATCCCAACCGCGTTTTTGCAGGAACGAATGCCGAAACGCTTAAGATTGGTTTGATCGGTTGCGGTGGGCGCGGTTCTGGCGCAGCTAACCAGGCTTTAAAAGCAGATCCTAATGTTGTTTTGCATGCAGTAGGAGATATTTTTAAAGATAAATTGGACTCTTCTCTCGAAAACCTTACCAAGGTTCACGGTGCAAAAGTAAAGGTGGATGATGGTCATAAGTTTATAGGGTTTGATGCTTATAAGAAAGTATTGGAGTCGGGTGTGGATGTTGTTTTGCTTGCAACGCCTCCGCATTTCCGTCCTGAGCACCTTACGGCTGCAATCAATGCTGGCAAACACGTTTTTTGTGAAAAACCTGTCGCAGTAGATGCTCCCGGTGTTCGCAAGGTTCTGGAAGCTGCCAAGCTTGCCAAACAAAAAAATGTATCGCTGATGTCAGGTTTCTGCTGGCGTTACCATGAGCCTAAACGTGCCAGTTTTTCAAGAATCCTTGACGGCGCGGTAGGTGATATCTCTGCCATTTACAATACTTACGATACAGGCACATTGTGGTCTTTCCCGCGGGTAGCAGGCTGGTCCGATGCGGAATATGTGTTACGTAACTGGACTTACTACACCTGGCTGGCCGGTGACCATATTGTAGAACAAGCTGTGCACAGTCTGGATATGATGTCGTGGGCAATGGGTGGGAAACTGCCAATTTCTGCTGTTGGAACTGGTGGACGACAAGTTCGTACCGATTCCTTGTTCGGCAATATCTTCGACCACTTTGCTGTCACTTATGATTATGAAGGCGGTGTTAAAGGCTTCCACCATTCAAGACAACAGGCTAACTGTGAAAACAGCTACCTCGTTGAAACCATAGGTACAAAAGGACGCGCAATGGTGAACTGCGCACGTAACGTACACGAGATCGTGGGAGCAAATCCATGGAAATACGATGGCGTGCAGAATGATATGTACCAAACCGAGCACAACGAACTGTTCGCTGGCATCAGAAGCGGCAAATTCGTGAATGATGGCGAATTCATGGCGCATAGCACATTGATTGCGATCATGGGCAGAATGGCGTCCTATACGGGCAAGCGCATTACCTGGGATGAAGCCATGAACTCTACTGAAAAGCTGGGTCCCGATACTTATAGTTTTGATATGAAACCTCCGGTTGTTGAGGTAGCATTACCTGGTATTACTGCATTCTCTTAATGTCCATGCACCGAAGGATATTTATAAAAAACACTGCTATGGCGGCCTCCGTCGTAGCAGTTGGTTCTTCAGTAGTGTCTGCGGCGGAATCTGCGGGCGCGAAAGTAGTGTTACCAGCCCCAATGATAAAGAAAAGCCTGATGTGGGGAATGGTGAAGGAAGACTTGTCCGTCATGGATAAGTTTAAGTTGCTGAAAGATCTTGGTTACGACGGTGTAGAGCTCGATTCTCCGGATAAGCTGGAAATGAAGGAAGTACTCGCTGCCAGGGACAAGACCGGCTTGCTAATTCCAGGAACCGTAAACTCCATGCATTGGAAGCTTCCATTGTCCGATCCCGATCCAAAGAAAAGGGAAGAATGCGCCAAGTCGATTGAAAAAGCATTGTGGGATACCAAAGAATATGGTGGCAGCACGGTACTTGTAGTGCCAGGCGTTGTAAATGCTAATGTTACTTATGGCGAAGCGTATGAACGTTCTCAGGCCGAGATCCGAAAGCTGCTTCCAATTGCTGAAAAAGCAGGTGTCAAAATAGCCATCGAAAATGTCTGGAACCAGTTTCTGCTAAGTCCTTTGGAGGCAGCACATTTTGTGGATGATTTTAAAAGTCCGATGGTCGGCTGGTATCTGGACGTAGGTAATGTGCTCCGTTACAGCTGGCCGGTTTCCTGGATCGAAGCGTTGAACAAACGCATTTTAAAGCTTCATTTGAAAGAATTCAGCATCAAAAAACAGAACGACTTGGGTCTTTGGAAGGGATTTGATGTAGAGTTTATGGAAGGCGATTGCAATTGGTCCGAAGTAAATAAGGCACTGCAAAAAGTTGGCTATTCAGGTTGGGCTTCTGCGGAAGTGAATGGCGGAGATCGCAAACGTTTATTGACGATACGTGAGAAGATGGACGAGGTTTTTAAAGCATAGTTTACAGTATTTACAAATGGTAGATGAGCCCGGTGAAAGCCGGGCTTATTCTTTTGGGGTCAGACAGAAAAAGCACAGAGTTCCGCATTGAAAAGACGGTCAAAATAGCCATCTTGCAGCACCTACTCTAACTCACACTATGTATTCTGAACTCATTTCTTCCCTTACGGGTATCTTGCCTGTCAACGACGCGGTTCGCGCGCAATTTTTACAAAAACTCAAAATCATAAATGTCAGGAAAGGAAAGTTGCTGTTGTCGGAAGGCGACATTTGCGACAGGCTTTGGTTTGTGAAGTCCGGAATGGTAAGAGGATACCAGCTTAGTAACAGTGGCGAAGGTCTTTTCGAAGACGTTACCGAGTGGTTTGCAAAGGAAAGTGATTTCTTTCATGCAGCAGAAAGCTTCGTCAACCAGGTTCCAGCCAAAGAGTATATTGAAGCTCTGGAATCGTCAACCCTCATCTATATTTCCCATCGGGATCTATATCAACTCTATGCTGATCACCCAGAAATCTGCTGTCTTGGCAGGATCATCGCCGAGCGCGCGCTACTGGCGCATAAAGAACTGCTTCGTGAAATGCGCATGTTGTCGGCTCCTCAGAAGTTTGAAGTATTCCGTTCCCGCTCGAAAGAATTAGTTGCCCGCGTCCCTCAAAAATACATAGCCTCCTATCTCGGGATTTCTGAAAACTATGTCAGCAAATTAAAGGCGAAGTACTAAGTAATTTTCTGGGTTTTTGCAGGTAGGATTCTGGGTTTTCCCAGAATTGGTATGGTTTATCCTCTGTTTATTTGTATTAAGCAAATAGGATACTTTTTGCTGCTCGATTTTTTTATCAATCGGACTCAAATATTTTATAAAATGTTTTCTTGCATCAAACCCATTTTGCTTTGTGCCTTTCTCTTTCAGATAACCCTAACTCATGCTCAGCGGCCTGCTTCTAACGGAAACTTCCAAAAGAAAGTTAATGCATTTATTGACAAGAAAATCGAAAGGTTTCCCTGGGAAGTAAATTTTAATATGGCCCCCGTTCTTTACAAACCAATGTCCGGTTGGATTACCTACAAATACATTATCAAACGAAATGTTGGCAAAGGAGGAAAGACAGGTGCCTGGCGTTTTTCCCTATCACCGTCTTTTCTCGGTAAGACTGAAAACATACATCCTGACACGACTCTCAAATTTTCCAACAAACGAACCAATTTTTTTCGTCCCCGACTAGAATTTGGATACGAATGGCAAAAAGTTAAAGGTAGGTTTATTCTTTTCTACGGAATCAGTTCTTTTTATGCAATTGAGTTCGAAAGTAATAAGAGCGATGATCATTTTTATCCCCTGGGCGTACCTGCGCCTCCGCGCGGTAAGTATGAATACATGTTTCGAAGGAACTACTTTTCTGTAGCTCCATTGATCGGGGCAAAATGTTACCTCAATGCGCACTTCTCTATTTCTCTCGAAAGCCAACTTCAGACCACATATTTCTGGGACAAAAGCTCTACTTACTTCAATGATGCCTTTCTACAAAAGGATTTTGTATATGATTTATCTATACTGCCTTATCCTGTTTACGCATTGAATCTGGCTTGCCATTTCTGACTCTTAAGATAGGATAAATATGAAAACGAGAGGATTTGTAATCCTGATGATCGCCTTTTTTGCACTCGGAGAATGCTGCGGACAGCAAATGGCCGTCAACAGGCACAACTGGGAAATGCATATTAATTATTGGGCACCAAGAGTCAGTGGTGATCACTCAATGCCCTATTCTTATATGTTTAAACGGAACATTAGTAGCAATGAAGAAATCGGTGCATGGCGAATAATGCTTTCCCCACTCTTCTATTGGCTTAATGGCTATGATAAGACAGATACGATTTTTAATTGGACAAAAGCTTCCTCATTCGAATTTAGGCCAATGATCCAGACGGGTTATGAATGGCAAAAATGGCTGGGTATTTCGATGCTTTATTACGGAGCAGACCTTGGCTGGAGAACACGGTCGGAAACGGGAATATCTCACGATTACTCCTTAAGTGATGGAATTATCAGCATTAATCAAAGAAAATTAACAAACCGGACTAGTGATTCTTGGCTCGCCGGCTTCACAGGAATGAAATACTATGTTGGTAAAAGGTTCTCAGTTTCTCTTGAAAGCCAGCTTCAACTAAGATACACCATAAAATCAGAAACTTTTAGCTATGCTGGTAAGCGAATATATAAAGACAAAGAGACTGCTGCGCAACTGATCCCATTTTCTTATTATCTGTTTAATCTGAGTTATAACTTTTAAACTAAAATTCACCATGAAAATGTTGTACAAATTCTCCGCCATTATCACTTTGCTTTTAATTTTACTATTCAGCGATGTGAAGGCAGCCAGCGATCCGGTTGTCAAAATCCGTGGCACACAAGCTAGTTCAATGTTTGATATGATAGATTTCTATAATATCGAGCCTAGCAGCAGTGGCTATCTTAATGAGTATTATTATTATGCAGTCATCAGCAACGATAATAGTGTTGTCCCTCAAAATGCAACAATCTCTTACAAATGGATTCCGGTCGGCGGAACAGCTATAAGTGGAGGTACATCTAACCAGGTCAAAATGAAATGGGACAACACAAAGAATTATAACAATGGCGTTCCAACTAAGTCTCTTCGCTTAAAGGTAACTTTCACATGGACTCCACAGGGGCAACCGACAAAGACGAAGGAAGTTTTAAGCCTCCGCCCCAATGATGCCGCCGAAGCCCAGCCCATCGAAGTTAAACACATCAGCGACCCGGCTACCCTAAGTTTCAACGGATCTACCGTTAGTAATGGGAACACCTTATCCTTTGCATGCGGCGCGACCCAAAAGACTTTGACAGTTGGAAGTGTCGTGACAGATCCCAATGCCCCAATCACGTACTACTTTTACTATCCTGATGGCTGGTCAGGTCCGGCAATGTCCAATGTCCCGTCAGTGACGGTCAATACCCATGTTAATAAAAGTGGAGTGATCAAAGTTGAGGCAAAACGCAACGACAGCAATGTTTTCAGATCTAAAATTTCTATCAATATCACGAGACCTTTACCCACAATACCTGTCATCAACTCCGGTGACATTCTCCTTTGCAGCCCTCAAACCATCACAGCCAGCGCCAATAACGCGACATCGTATAATTGGACTACTACGGGCGGTGTAACTGCAAACTCCCCCGGAAACACCAATTCTGCACAAATTACGGGCGTTTCGGACGGCACGGTAATCGTATCCGCAACTTCGTCGGTTTGTGCAATGACGACATCTCTTAGTAAGGCTGTCATTGTGAAACGCAGTCCGCCGAAGCCGGCATCGTTACTTTTAACTGCAAATGGCGGAGGGGCTCCGGATTTTATGTGTAACGGCTCGGGTGTATCGCTTAATGCTTACACTGCCGAACCTGGTACTCAGTTTGGTAACTGGACCACCAGCGATCCGGGGAATACCATTCTTAACTATAATGGGGGTACTGCCTATTTTAATTCATACGTCAATAACTGTTATGGGATTGATATTACTGTTAGTAATTGTTTTGGATCGGTGAAGAAGGGAATTACAATATGTGTGGACAACTGCGTTAAGGAAATGCCCGTTTATAAGATCTATCCCAATCCTGCTAGCGATTACCTCCATATTACATTTGAAGAGGCGGATGATATTTCACTTTTACCTGGTTTGATACGTATTTTCAGTGAGGTAGGCGGGAAAGAAGTCAGGACAATTGACCCCAGAGAAGATTATTCAACGGAAGCGTTTAGGGCGGACAAAACATTAAACATCAAGGTAAGTGATTTGACAAGAGGTACTTATTACTTACATCTCATTCAAGAAGCGGGGGAATCAGATCAAATCAGGGTTATCTTACAGTGAGCGCATTCATACTATTTCATTACTAATAAAACCGGGCTACCCGGTTTTTTTGCGTTAGCAACATTATTTCTTCACTTTATACCTGGTTCTTGCGTAATGTCTTAATGTAGATATTTTCAATTGCTGATTTTTGACTTGAACCATCTTATACTCTTTAAAAACACCCTTTTTATCCAAAAAACCAAGAATGCAGGATTGTTCGCCAGGGCCTTTTTGTATTTCTACTTTGGGTTGTATTCCAAAATTCGGGATTTTCAAAGTATCCTCCGCGTCCAGTTCCTTGTATTTTATTTTAACCAAAAAATCGAACGTAGCTTTGGTTTCATACAACTCCACGGCAAACCGCCAGTCGTTCAACGGATCTTTGACTTTCTCACTGAAACTGGCAACCGGACCAGATGCTACCTTATTTCTGATTGGTGAAATGGTATCATTTACCACAGTCATAGATTGATCCCCTGATTGTTCAGAATTTTTCTGCTGGTTGCAGGCAAAAACGACCAGCAGGATTAAAAGGCTGCAATGCTTCATTGAAAGGGATATTTGGTCCGAAGTGTAATCTCTGTTTTGCAATATACTTTTGTTATTTGCATTAAATGAAATATTTTACCCAAAGCATTATAAAGAAATTATTAATTAAACCCGCCCGTTTTCCAAATCTCCAAGCATGGCATTAAACTATATTTTCGTCGGATTTTTTGTAATCGCCTTCGTAATAGCCCTTTTGAAATTTATTCTCACGGGAGATGTGCAGACATTTAAAGATGTGACGGAGGGAATGCTGAAAATGGCAGAAGTGGCCGTAATGGACATTGCCTTGCCGCTTACAGGTGTGATGACATTCTTTCTTGGGATTTTGAATGTAGGGGAGAAGGCAGGCATTATTAATAGGCTTGCCAGGATTATCGGGCCCTTCTTTAATAAACTTTTCCCTGAGGTTCCCGAAGACCATCCTGCTCACGGTCAGATGATCATGAATTTTTCGGCCAATTTTCTTGGGTTGGATAATGCTGCCACCCCATTTGGATTGAGGGCAATGCAAAGTTTGCAGGACCTTAATCCCAGCAAAGACACTGCCTCTAATGCGCAGATCATGTTTCTGGTGCTTCATACTTCCGGTTTGCAGATCATCCCGTTGTCTATCATTGCGCAAAGAGCAATTCTGGGGGCGGAAAGTCCGTCGGATGTTTTTATTCCTTGCGTGGTCGGTACTTATATAACGACCGTGGTTGCCATGGTGATTACTGCAAGCTGGCAAAGGATTAATCTGTTTAATAAGACCATTCTGTTATGGCTGGGTAGCATTACCGCATTCCTTGGGCTGTTGCTATGGTATCTTTCCGGTCTTCCGAAAGAGCAAATTGAGACAGTATCCATATTTGTTGGTAATTCCGTATTACTCGCTGTGATCGCGGGATTCCTGGGAACGGCGATGTACAAAAAAGTAAATGTTTTCGACTCATTCATTGAAGGCGCGAAAGCAGGTTTCTCTACAACGGTCATGATCATTCCCTACCTGGTTGGTTTATTGGTAGCAATCAGTGCTTTCAGAAGTTGCGGGGCAATGGATTATCTGATCGACGGACTTAAATATTTATTTTCATTAACCGGGATGAACACTGATTTCACGGAAGCTTTGCCGGTCGCCTTAATGAAGCCTTTGAGCGGTAGCGGCGCACGTGCGCTGATGATCGATGCAATGAAGGAATTTGGACCTGACTCGTTCATTGGCAGGCTTGTATGTATCTTTCAAGGATCTGCGGACACCACATTATACATTGTCGCCCTCTACTTTGGGTCGGTTGGAATAAAGAATACGAGGTATGCAATCGTCGCCGGATTGATCGCTGATTTTGTGGGCGTTGTGGCCGGAATATGGCTGGGATACTTATTTTTTCACTGATTTTCATATTCTGGAGAATTGCCCTTTTACCCCCGATATGCAACCGTCCGTATAAAATGGATGGTCGCTTTTTATCTTAAAGAGTAATATTGATCATCTAACTCTGAACATCATTATGTTTAAATCGTTACGCAATTCCACGCTTGTGTTGGTTACATTTTTTGTAATTATTGCGGGTAATAGCTTTGCCCAAAAAAATGTAGAGCAGGCGGCGAACACTTATTCTCTTGAAGATTGTATCCGAATCGCCCTGGAAACCAATCCGCAGATCAAACAATCCGAAATACAGGTGCAGACAAATGGGAATACCTATGCACAATCCAAGTGGCAGCGCTGGCCAAGTATCAGTTTTAGCGCAGGTCAGGGATTTAGTTCAGGTAGAAATATCGACCCGTTTACCAACCAGTTTGTTCAGCAAAATATCAGCTCCAATAATTACCAGCTCGGTGGTCAGGTCACACTTTTCAATGGATTTCAGATTAAGAATAATATCAAATTTAATGATGCCAACTACAAGGCCAGCCAGAAAGACCTGGATGCTACACGCAACGACATTATGCTGAATGTAGCATTGTCTTACCTTCAGGTGATCACAAATCTGGAATTGATACAGGTAGCACTTAGGCAGGTAGAGGCTTCACAATTGCAGGTAGAAAGGACGGGGAAGCTCGTAGATGCCGGAACGCTTGCTGAAAGTAATCTCCTCGATCTGAAAGCAACGCTTGCCAATGACGAGCTCACACTGGTTAATGCTGAAAACAACCTGGAAACCGCCAAGCTAACCCTGAAACAATATATGAATATGCCTGGCAGCGAGCAGATCAACATTGTAAAGATCGAAGTAGCTGATCCGACACTGCAGGCTTACAATGCTATGATCCAGGAAATTTTTGATGTAGCATTGAATAACCTTCCGCAAATGAAAGCTGCAAATCTGCGCATTGAAGCAGCCAAAACAAATGTAGATCTGGCAAAAGGAGCTGGATTGCCGTCCCTTACCTTGAATGGAGGTATTTATACTGCATTTTCTAGCGCGGCACCCAAACAAAGGTTTGTGTCCGATGGAAGCGGAACTTCGATGACCGAAGTCATTTCGACAACAGATTACATTGTTTACAACGATCAGCAGTTACCCATCGTGCAACAGGTATCTACACCAAACGGCGCCTTACGCACTTTCGGCTACCTGGATCAGCTCAACTTCAACCGCAACTCTGCTATCAATCTGAACCTGACCATTCCTATCTTTTCCAATTTCAGGGTGAAGTATAATGTTGCGAATGCAAAGCTTCAGCAAAAAACATATGAATACCAGGCGCAGCAAGTCTTGCTGACCATCCGCAAGAATGTGGAGCAGGCTTACATCGACATGACCAATTCAGCAAAACGGTATTCTGCAACTGCCAATCAGGTGAGGGCATTGCAGGAAACATTTCGGGTTTCTCAGGTTAGGTTTGATGTTGGATCGATTAACTCCGTGGAATACAGCATTGCCAAAGCGAACCTGGACAGGGCAAATGGCAATCTGGTACAAACCAAATATGACTATGTTTTCAGGACTAAAATCCTGGATTTCTATATGAACCGCCCGCTGTCGGATTTCTAAGACAGGAAAATACTTACAGCTTACCTTCAGCGGAGACACATTTTAGACCAACCGCCTTGTATACCTCAATAGATAATTAATTGTAATCAAATTCTTATGGCACGTAAATCTTCGAAACGGATCTGGTGGATAACAGCAGGCATTGTATTACTTCTGGTCGCCGGATTATTCGGGGCCAAACAGGCGGGCTACATTGGGAAACCGAAGACAACGGGTGTAGACTACACGACCGTCAAAACAGCGGATATTGTTGAAAGGGTTACTGCTTCCGGGAAAGTACAGCCAGAAGTAGAGGTGAAACTGAGCCCGGATGTATCGGGGGAAATCATCAGCCTGAATGTTGCGGAAGGTGATTCAGTGATAAAAGGGCAATTACTTTTAAAAATCCGTCCGGATAATTACGAGTCGCTGATGGCACGGGCACAAGCCGCCGTGAATTCTAGCAAAGCAAATTACGAGCAGACAAAAGCGATGGTTGCCCAGGCAGAAGCCCGGCTAATTCAAGCAAAGTCCAATTTTGAAAGGAATAAAAAACTTTATACAGACAAAGTGATCTCAGCGGCGGACTATGAGCAGTTTGCCTCCAATTACGGTGTCGCACAACAGGACATTGAATCTACCAAAGCGAATGTTTCTGCCGCTTTATTTAACATCAGAAGTGCGGAAGCTGGTTTGAAAGATGCAGCCGAGAACCTTCGCAAGACCAGCATATTCGCACCCGTCAGCGGCATTATCTCACTTCTGAATGTGGAAGCGGGTGAGCGTGTGGTGGGTACATCACAAATGGCAGGTACCGAAATGATGCGGATTGCGAATCTTGCCAATATGGAGGTAAGAGTAAATGTAAACGAAAACGATATCGTGCGGGTAACTTTGGGAGATACTGCAGAAATTGATGTGGACGCGTATAGTGCATCCGGCCGCAAATTTCGCGGAATTGTAAAGGAAATTGCTAACACCGCGGCAGGTTTGGCAACATCGTCTTCCAGCAGTACTTCTGCTTCGAGTGCATCTGCGGACGCGGTTACCGAGTTTGAGGTTAAGGTGAAGATACTGAACGAATCATTCAGCGACCTGATGACTTCACGTTCTAAAAAATCCTATCCTTTCAAGCCGGGTATGACTGCTTCTGTGGAAATTATAACCGACCGCAAAAATGGGGTAGTAACAGTTCCGATTGCGGCAGTAACCACCCGAAGCAACAAGCCGATTGTAAATGAACCAAATCAAGGGCCGTCTGACGAAAATGCAGAGGCAGAGGCAACGGCCGCAGAAGCTGCTAAGAAGATTAAAAAGGATGAGGTTATTAAAGAAGTTGTGTTTACCGATGTGAGCGGAAAAGCGCAGATGAAAGAAGTTAAAACGGGTATCAGCGATTTTGAAAATATCGAGATTCTCTCCGGCCTCAAACCAGGAGACCGCATCATTTCGGGGCCATATATTGCCGTCTCAAAGAATCTGAATAATGGTGACCTGGTCGAAAAAAAGAAGGAAGAGGTGAAAAAAGACGAAAAAAAATGAAATGATAACGCGAACGGGTACGTTGTAAAAGCGTAATAAGTTCGATTTAGTTTAGGTTAAAAAGGAAATTCCTTGCGGCTTTGCTGCAAGGAATTTTTATTTTGACCCTTTATTTTAACGAAATCTTCTCACTTTTGAAACTGATTAACTCAATCTTTACGATTAAAGACTAGTTTAATATTTTTGAAAATGAGTTTTTTAAATAATACAAAAATAGCCGTCATAGGGGGTGGTAGCTGGGCGACAGCCTTGATCAAGATCCTGTGCGAACAAAACAATGTGCAGATCCGATGGTGGCTCCGAAACCAGAAAGACATTGAGCATATCAGGAAATTTCATCACAACCCGACCTACCTTAGTGATGTTGTGCTATCCCCCAAAAAAGTAAAAGTATTCGAGAAAACGACAGAGGCGGTAAAAGGAGCAGACTATGTGATCCTCGCAGTCCCCGCCGCTTTCGTCCGTGAATCGTTACATCACCTGACCGCAAAACATCTCCAGGGAAAACGTGTTATTTCAGCCATAAAAGGCATGGTACCGGATCGTAATATCCTGGTTACCGACTGGATATCAAACGATTTTAGTATTCCACCCGAAGATACGTGTGTCATAGCAGGTCCCTGCCACGCCGAGGAAGTAGCATTGGAAAAGCAGTCTTACCTTTCAATTGCTTCCACCGAATGTCCTGCTGCCGAAGATTTCGCTGCTTTGATGACCTGCCGGTATGTGGTCGCCAATCCATTGGATGATCTGTATGGTGTGGAATATGCGGCGATTATGAAAAATATCATTGCACTTGCCTGTGGCATTACGCACGGACTTGGATATGGCGACAATTTTCAGGCAGTTCTGGTATCCAATGCAATGCAGGAGATTGGTAACCTGGTCACGGCATTGGATCCAAGAGAGCGAAATTTAAGTTCTTCGGCTTACCTTGGGGATTTGTTGGTCACTGCTTATTCGCAGTTCAGCCGGAACCGGCTTTTTGGTAACATGATTGGACGGGGATACAGTGTGAAGGCAGCTCAACTGGAAATGAAAATGATCGCGGAAGGCTATTATGCTACCAAGAGTATCCAGGAAATAAACAAGGTCAATCACGTTCACCTTCCTATTACCAATTCGGTGTATCGTATTCTGTATGAAGAACATGCGCCCGCCTTGGTAATGAATGATTTGAAAAAATTATTGAAATAAATAGCCTGTTTACCTCTAAACCGGGTAACTTTTACAACCATTGCTAATTCGAATTATGAACATTTGCAGAAAATTAAGACTTCGCAGAATACTCGTTTTTCTAGTCTTATCGATCAATTCATTGAGTTTCACCGCGTGCAAATCGAAAAAAACGGGTGAAGGAGCGGATCAGAAAACAGATTCTCTGGCAAATAAGAAGGAATTCGTTTTCGGAGATAAACGGGAATTTGCCCAATGCCACGCATCTACTGTGGTGCGGCTGGACGATGGCCAGTTTTTGGTCGCCTGGTTTGGTGGTACGGAAGAAAAAAATCCGGATGTAGGAATTTGGGTTTCAAAAGGCAGGCCTGGAAAATGGAGCGCTCCAAAAGAAGTTGCTAAGATACGGGAGGACGCGCATTGGAACCCCGTGCTTCAGAAAACGGCCCCTGGTAAAGTTACGCTCTATTTTAAAGTAGGAAAGGAAATTGCGCAGTGGGAAACCTGGGTAAAAACGTCTGATGACGATGGCGAAACATGGTCGGAGGCGTATGAATTGGTGAAAAAAGATAAAGGCGGAAGAGGTCCAGTGAAAAATAAGTTGCCTGAACTCTCCAATGGCGATTGGCTTGCCGGGTCGTCCAATGAGGTAAAGGGATGGGAAGTGTTTGTGGACAGGAGTACGGATAAAGGTAAAACCTGGACAGCCAGCCCATATTTTAAGATAGATACTACGGAAATTAAAGGAAAAGGCGCCATTCAACCAACCTTATGGGAATCTGCGCCAGGCAACATTCATATGCTGGTAAGGACAACGGGTGGTGTGATCGGCCGGAGTGATTCCAAAGATTTTGGCAAAACCTGGTCAACCATTAAAAAGACCAGTTTACCAAATCCCAATAGTGGCATTGACCTTACCAAGCTTTCGGACGGTACATTGGTACTTGCCTACAATCCGGATGATGAAGATTGGGGATCAAGATCGCCGCTTTCGCTGATTTTGTCTTACGACAACGGGCAGAACTGGATGGACAAAACGGATATTGCTACTGGAAAAAAAGATGATGAATATTCGTATCCTGCCATTGTAAGCTGGGACGATTCTGTGGCAGTAACCTATACTTACAACCGGCAGAAAATTGCGTTCTGGACAGGAAGTAAAAAAGATATCATTGAACTGTCGGCCAAAGAGAAAAAGGATTAATAACCCATCAGTTCAAGGTCGTAGGATTCATGCATTTCAACTTGCTTGCCCATCTTTTTCTGGATGATCTTAAAATGATGGACGTCCTCAGGGCAGATCAATGATATCGCTTCACCCGACGCTTCAGCCCGGCCAGTCCGGCCGATCCTGTGGACATAATCTTTGGGAGAGCGAGGCAATTCAAAATTGATTACATAAGGCAGGAATTGAATGTCAATTCCGCGTGAGACGAGATCGGTCGCAACCAAAACAGTTAATTTTCCGGATTTAAATTTGTTCAGCGCCTCCGTTCTGGCACCCTGGCTTTTTTTGCTATGCATGGCCATTGCCTGAATGCCGTTTTTATTCAATTTTTCCACCAGATTATCGGCAGTCCTGGTTGCCGAAACGAATACCAATACTTGCTTCATTTCCTGCGTTTTGATGAGATAGCGTAACAAAGGCCCTCTCCGGTCAGGATCCACAAAATAGCCCGTTTGCTTAATGAGATCCAGGTTTTGTTCTTCTTCCTCAATCTCAATGCGGACCGGATTTCGGAGCTGCGTTTTATTGATTTGATCAATTTCCTCCCCTAATGTTGCCGAGAAAAGAATGCTCTGACGCTTCTTGGGCAACAAAAAGAAGATATCTTTCATTTCGTCCGCAAAGCCCAGGTTTAGCATTTTATCTGCTTCATCCAGAACCAGGATCTGTGTTTCCGAGATATTAAGTGCTTTATTGGAGAGTAGGTCAAGCAACCTTCCCGGCGTTGCGACGAGTATTTCCACGCCTTGTAATCCGATCATTTGCGGGTTGATGGAAACACCACCATACACCGCCAGCGTTTTGACTTTCCTGGGAAGCCTCTCACCGAATGTTTGAAAAACCACCGCAATCTGCACCGCCAATTCCCTGGTCGGGACGAGGATAAGGGCTGAAATGTGCCTGTTGGGAGCCGCAGGTTTGCCTTGAAACAATTCCAGGATCGGCAGAACGAAGCTTGCCGTTTTACCCGAACCCGTTTTAGCAATACCGAGCACATCATTTCCCTTCATAATGGCAGGAATAGCTTCTTGCTGAATGGGATATGGTTGAGTATAATTCTGTTCAGCAATGGTTTTTAATAATGGTTCGGACAGACCGAGCGATTCGAAAGACAATGTGTTTTCCAACAGGATATCAGATTTTGTAAAGAATGCAAAGATACTGTTACCGCTAACATTTTGGCTCAACTCGTCTGGAACCGCCCGCAACTGACTCTTTAAGAACATTTATTCTCCATAACCATGTCTTACAACCGCAGGGAATTTTTACAACATTTAGGTTTCGGCGCATTGCAGCTGGGCGTGATCAGCGCGATTCCGGCCTCGACCTGGGCTTCATCTTTAAGTTACGGACAGTTGCCGAGAAGTTCTCCCGAATCGCAGGGGATGTCGGCAAAAGGTATTCTTGATTTTGCCAGCGCCGTCGAAGCCGAAAAGTTAAACCTGCACAGTCTTATGGTACTTCGTCAGGGAAAAGTGGTTGCAGAAGGTTGGTGGGCTCCTTATGCGCCGGATTTGAAACATACATTGTATTCTCTGAGCAAGAGTTTTACCTCCACTGCCATAGGATTGGCTGTTGCTGAGGGCAAATTGAAGGTCGACGACAAGGTTGTCTCTTTCTTTCCAAATGAAAAACCGGCAACGATAAGCCCTAACCTGGCCGCTATGCGCGTGAAAGATCTGTTGACGATGTCTACCGGGCATGACAAGGATTCGACTGGATCATTAAGGGATGCCAAAGACAAGAATTGGGTGAAATCGTTTTTATCGCTCCCTGTGGAGCATGAGCCAGGTACTTTTTTTGTCTACAACAGCGGCGCGACTTACATGCTTTCGGCGATTATCCAAAAGGTAAGCGGTCAGACGTTGTTGGAATATCTCAAACCGAGACTTTTTGAACCCCTGGCCATTGAAGACGTTGATTGGGAAACAGATCCAAATGGCATTAATACTGGCGGCTGGGGATTAAGGGTTAAGACAGAGGACATTGCCAAATTCGGGCAGTTATATCTGCAAAAAGGCGAGTGGAATGGAAAACGCATTCTACCAGCAGCATGGGTGGAGGAAGCTACACGCTCTCATATTCAATCGAAAGGCGGGTCGAGAAAGCAGGAGGAAAACGATTGGCAGCAGGGTTATGGCTACCAGTTCTGGCGTTGCAGAAACGATGGCTATCGTGGGGATGGCGCTTACGGGCAATACTGCATTGTTTTACCCAAAGAAGATCTTGTGATAGCCATTACTAGTGAAACCGGGAATATGCAGGCCATATTGGATCTTGTATGGAGCAACATTCTTAAGTCTGTAAAAGCTACTGCTGTACAATCTGATAAGGAGGCACAGACGCAGCTTCAAAAGAAATTGACCACATTATCGCTTCCACTAACACCTGGCAAGCCCACGTCTGAATTGATGTCGAAAATGAATGGACGCAGTTTTAGCATTGCCGATAATGATTTGAAAATCAATAAGGTATCGTTTGAGTTTGATAAAGGCTGGTGTCTGTTCCGGCTGAAAGATGACAAAGGCGAACACCTTATAGTCAACGGCCTCGGTAGTTGGAAGATTGGATATACAGATTTGTCGGCATTGCCATTGAAACTCGTTCTTACGCCGGTACCTGGGGAAGTCAGAACAAAGATCGCTGGGAATGGAGCGTGGATTGATGACAGTACGTTTGAAATGACCTGGCGCTTTATCGAAACTGCTCATTATGAAACGGTTCAATGCAAGTTTGACGGAGATAATGTTCAAATCTCGCTTAAAAGAAGTTTGGCAATTCTCGGCAATACCAAGGATTCCCGCCCTGTTTTGAGCGGTAAAATGCTTGCTTAGGTAAAGCCTAAGGGAATTTCGCTTGCTGTTTATTTAATATTCAAGTCAATAAATATTCTAACCAACCAACAACAATGAAAAAAAGCATTTTCCTATCCTTATTATTAATCATCGCAGCATTAACAACGCAGGCTCAGAAATTTAGAGCATTGGATAAAAGTCCGCGGGACATTGCGTGGTTCCCTGATCATTTTGCGCATGACCGCAAAGATGGTGAAAAAGCGTTGGTGCGGGTTTCTTACAGCCGGCCGTATCTTAAAGGCCGTGAAGCTTTTGGCAAACTGGAACCTTACGGAAAAGTATGGCGGGTAGGAGCCGACGAATCAACCGAAATTAAATTTTATCAGGATGCGACATTTGGCGGTAAAAAAGTGAAAGCAGGTACCTATTCCTTGTTTGCTATTCCGGGCGATAAAGAATGGACTGTTATTCTAAATTCTGATGTCGATTATTGGGGTGCTTACAAATACAAAGAAGCAAGTGATGTATTACGAGTAACTGCGCCGGTAAAAAAAGCAGAAGCTCCTATCGAAAATTTTTCCATTGTATTTGAAAAGACGTCGGATACAGCAGCCAAAATGTTTTTGGGTTGGGATTCAACCATTGTTGAACTGCCTGTCACTTTCTGAGGTAAATGTATTGGCATCATTATTGCAAAAAGCAGGTCAGCGGGTCAAAACCGAGGACCTGTTTTTGTTTTTATCATCAATTAAAAATATATGAAAACGAGTAAATTGGCCATACTATCTCTTGCCTCGCTGCTGGCATTGGCGGCCTGCGGCACCAAAGAAAAGGAAAAAGAAAAATCTGCGCAGAGCGAGCCTGATTCTGTCGTTACTGTAACCGACAGCCTCACACTACCAGCGCCATTTGCCACAGAGTCCGTGGAAAATCGTCCGAAAGAAGAAGGCTGGCCGGAAGGAAAAATGCCCAAAGCACCAGCGGGATTTAAGGTTTCCAAATACGCTGATAAATTCGATAGCCCCCGATGGACCTACATTGCACCTAATGGCGATGTGTTTGTAGCTGAATCGGGCACCAAGAAAAGTGCGGACAGGATCACATTGCTACGGGATGTGAACAAGGATGGCAAACCTGAGTTGAGGGAAATTTTTATGGAAAAACTCAATCAGCCGTTGGGAATGCTGATCCTGAAAAATTATTTCTATGTCGCCAATACAGACGGACTTTACAGATATGCATACAAAACCGGTGATACCAAAGTCACGAGCAAGGGTGAGAAAATTGTAGAACTCCCCGCTGGTGGCTACAATAATCACTGGACGAGAAATTTGATTGCGAATGCGGATGGATCTAAAATCTTCATTTCCGTGGGCTCTGCGAGCAATGTAGCTGATCATGGGATGGACGAGGAAAAGCGCCGTGCAAATATTTTGCAGATCAATCCGGACGGAACAGGTGAAAAGATTTTCGCGAGTGGATTGAGGAACCCGGTTGGTATGGATTGGGCGCCTGGCTCCAATGAACTCTGGACCGCGGTAAATGAACGGGACAAATTGGGCGATGATCTTGTGCCCGATTACATTACGAGTGTCAAAGAAGGCGGATTTTATGGCTGGCCCTATTCTTATTTCGGTAAAAACGAAGATCCCCGTCGCAAAGGTGAACGCCCTGATCTGGTAGCCAAGGCGATTGTGCCTGACGTGCCGCTTGGCTCTCATACCGCTTCGCTTGGACTGGCATTTTATGATAAAACGCAATTTCCCGCGAAATATCAGAATGGCGCCTTCATTGGCCAGCATGGCTCCTGGAATCGCTCAAAAATATCGGGTTACAAAGTGGTTTTTGTTCCTTTCAAAAATGGGAAGCCTGCTGGTAAACCGGAGGATTTCCTGACTGGTTTTATCGAGAGTGAAAGCAAAGTGTATGGACGACCGGTTGGAATTACTGTTATGGATGATGGATCAATGCTTGTAAATGACGACTCGGGTAACACGATTTGGCGGGTAACTGCTATGTAAATAGATAAGAAGTAGGAAATAAAATGGCGGCCTGGTTTACGAATCAGGCCGTTTTCTGCTTTTATTAGGCTATCTCTAAAAATAAAACGGACAAAATTAGGAAAAATATACCGATCGGTATATTTTTGTATTGTCATCTAAAAACAATGAGCAAAGCAGAAAAAACACGTCAATTTATTATCGAAAAAACGGCGCCTGTTTTTAATGTGAAAGGCTATTCCGGGACTTCGATCAACGACTTGATGAATGCAACCGGATTGACAAAAGGAAGCATTTATGGAAATTTTGCGGGCAAAGACCAAGTGGCGCTGGAAGCGTTTGATCATAATTTAAAGTGTATGTTCAGCGCGGTGCAAATGGATATGGATCAACAAACTTCTATTAAAGACAAACTATTGGTTTACGCCGACATTTACGAAAACCTTCTGCATCACCCATTCCCTACAGGCGGCTGCCCGATTTTGAATACCTCCACCGAAGCGGATGATACCCATCCTTTACTCAGGCAAAAAGCGGCAGACGCGATCACTTCCTGGAAAAACTCAATCGCTACTTTGATCAAGAAGGGGATTATTCAAAATGATTTTCGTGGAGACATTGATCCTGAACAAGTCGCGATCACACTGGTCGCATTGATTGAAGGCGGCATTATGATCGGGAAGGTGACCGGGAAGCTGAATTACAGAAATGCAATCATGAAATCAGTAAAAAAGATGATTAACGACTTGGAATAGTATAGCCATGAACCCTTCCATAGTTTAACGATAGGACAATATATAAGGAAAAATGAAACAGAAAATCGCTTTCGCAATGATCATGGGAGTCATCACGACGGGTATAATTACCTTTACCTTGATTTCTCTTAATGTTGGATTTGTTCCCAATTTTTTGGTGATTTGGCTGAAATCCTGGAGCATGGCCTATCTGGTCGTGATTCCGGTAATCTTAGTAATTGGGCCGAGAGTTCAGAAATTGGTTGAAATTTTGTTCAGAAATGAAGTGACTCAGGATGTTGATTAAGCATTCTGACGTCTTTAATGATTTTAAAATCTTATGAAAAGAGTAGTCGTTACAGGTTTGGGAGTTATTTCTCCCCTTGGGAATTCAGTTGAGGAGTTTTGGGGAAATATCCTGAATGGTAAAAGCGGTGCTGGAACCATCACCAAAATGGATGTTTCCAAATTCAAAACACAATTCGGGTGTGAAGTGAAAGACTTTCATCCGGAAGATTACATTGAAAAGAAGGAAATTAAAAAATACGACCTGCATACCCAATATGCCATTGCAGCGTCGGATATGGCAATTAAGGATTCAGGACTGGATTTTGAGAGCATAGATATTACGGAGCGCTACGATATGGGCGTGATCTGGGCGACCGGTAACGGTGGAATGGGCACATTCGAAGAACAATTGCTGGAATTCCACGCTTCGGGAGGTGTTCCCCGGTTCAGCCCCTTTTTCATTCCTAAAATGATCGTGGATATCGCTGCCGGAGTGATTTCGATCCGTCACAAGCTCCACGGTCCTAACTATTGTACCGTTTCGGCCTGCGCATCGTCCAATACGGCCCTGATCGCCGCTTTTGATACCATCAGAATGGATAAAGCGAAGGTGATGATTGCAGGTGGATCGGAAGCTGCCATTATCTATTCTTCATTGGGCGGTTTTGGTTCTGCCCAGGCACTTTCAAAAAGAAATGATGAGCCAGAAAAGGCTTCTCGCCCGTTTGATAAAGACCGCGATGGTTTTGTGATGGGCGAAGGAGCGGCTGCTTTGATCCTGGAGGATCTGGATTATGCAGTGGCAAGAGGTGCGAAAATATATGCTGAAATCGTGGGAGGAGGAATGGCTGCTGACGCTTACCACTTAACAGGAACGCCCCCGGACGGAATGGGAGCTGCCTTAGGAATGAGAAAAGCACTGAAAGAGGCAGGTATAACGCCGGATAAAATTGACTATGTTAATGCACACGCTACTTCTACCGGATTAGGGGATATGAGCGAGCTGCATGGTATGAAATCCGTTTTTGGCGATCATCAGGTCGCGATCAGTGCAACGAAATCCATGACCGGACATTTGCTGGGTGCTGCGGGCGCTCTGGAAAGCATCATCTGCACGTTGGTTGTGCAAAACGACATCATTCCCGGGACCATCAACACGGAGAACCTGGATGAAAATATTCCGGAAGGAATGAACATTATCTTGGGCGATTCGGTGAAACAAACCGTGAACTACGCACTCAATAATACGTTTGGATTTGGCGGCCACACGGCAACTTCCATATTCAAAAAATACACAGAATAACATTGTAAGTCATTCTGTTATCTCAGAAAGAACTGCCACTACCCCGTTTTCATCGTTACTTTTGGCGATGAAACGGGCTATTTTTTTTACATCCGGATGCGCATTGGCCATTGCGTAGGAGTAATGCGCTTTGTCCAGCATTTCCAGATCATTCAGGTAATCTCCAAAAGCGAGTGTCTGCTCTGGCGTCACATTGAATTTCTCCTGGATTACTTCCATAGCCCGCCCTTTGTTGGCTTTTTTATGCGAGATATCCAGCCAGATTGGCCCCGAAACTTTCACCTGAAGTGGCTCTTCATAATGCTTGAAATGCGGGTAGCTATTCTTTTCCGAACCAACCAAATCGCATACCGTAAATTTCAAAAACTGGTCATCCTTGATTTCAAGCAGGTCGTTGACGATCTCGTATCTTTCAAAATACATTTTGAGGCGGTCAATAAATTCAGGCTGATCACTTTCAACATATGCCTTTTTCTTGCCGCAAATGATTGGGTAAGTGTTGGGAATGTTCCTTGAGATCAATATCAGTTCCCTTACAATGTTCCCTTCAATGGCCTGGATGTGAAGTTCCTCTCCCTGATAAACAACATAACTTCCGTTTTCTGCTGCGAAAACGACTTCGTCTTTAATGTGATCAAGTGTTTTGGTAAGATTAAAATACTGACGTCCGCTGGCTGCTACGAATATAATTCCGTGTTCTTTCAGCTTTCGGAACATGGAATAAAATGATTCATCCAATTCATGTTTGGAATTCAACAACGTACCGTCCATATCGGTCGCAACCATTCTGATATCCGAAAAAGTCATATTCGATTTTAATGTTACCTTATCTAGCAAGGTAAATGAGTTTGGGAAGGTTCCAAACCGTTCAGGCAATTTTGTATTATGCCTGGTATAAAATGGGGCAAGACATGGATTTTACCAATATTCGAAAGCTTGTCCCATGATAAAATCTTAATTTTGGCAAGGGTAAATGAACAGCCATGAAATTTTCAAAGTACTATGTAGCGGCCTTTTTCTCGTTTGTAATTTGGGGATTTTTTAGTCTGGCTTTGAAGCCTTTGAAGTCTTATCCGTCGCTTGACATTCTGTTTTACAGGGTATTCTTGTGTGCCGTGATCATGGCGGTAATCAGCTTTTTTGTGCGCAGAAAAGTTTTAGGGGATAATATCATAAAATATAGGGCAATGCCTGTTGCCCAGAAAAGTCGGGTCGTATTGCAAACACTTGGAGGCGGGCTTTTACTTACGGCTAACTGGTTTTTCTTCATTTATGTCATGAACCACATCAGCGTTAAAGCTGCGTCCTTCGCCTACCTGGTATGCCCGATCATGACTACGGTTATCGCGTATTTTGTTTTGGATGAAAAGCTTAGCAAATGGCAATGGAGCGCGGTTTTAATCAGCGTCGTCAGTTGTGCGCTGCTATCATTTGCCAACATTGCCGACATTTCGTACAGCCTGATCGTTGCCGCTTCATACGCATTTTACCTGGTAAGCCAGCGTCGCAACTCCGGCTTGGATAAGTTCCTGCTACTGACCATTCAAATCTTGTTTTCGGCAATGATACTTCTTCCATTTTATCCCGAATACAGTGCGGCATTGCCAATCGAATTATCGTTTTACGCCTTCATTTTCCTGATAGCGGTGCTTTTTACGATTGTACCACTTTTTATGAATCTGTATGCGTTGCAGGGGGTTACCTCATCCACAATGGGGATATTATTGTATATCAATCCATTGATGAATTTCAGCATTGCCATAATTTATTTCCACGAGCCGATTAATACAGTTCAGATTATCGCGTACTCACTGATATTTGCTTCCATCATTATTTTCAATGAAAGGTTTATCTGCCGGAAGCGCACCGCCGCAATTTGAAATCAAACATTCTATAAAAAGCTTCCCGCAATCCCACAAATGGCTTTTACCAGTAATAGACCGTCAATAACGATAAGATAGTAAAGGATTTTGCGTGGTTTTTGCAATGAGAATGCGACCAAAAGAAGGCAAATAAAAGGGATCAGGTTGAATAGGAATGTAACCAAAGGAAACCCACTGTGAACTGCGAAAATGAGAAATGAAAGCAGGCCTATCAGCAGAAAGGGTATGAGAATATAAAAGATGGTATTTCGGAGCCCGAACCGGACTGCAAATGTTTTCAGCTCAATGTTAGCGTCGTCTTCATAGTCCTTGATATCAAACATAATGGCATTCACCGTGCAGAACATCCAGTTTTTCAGGAATAGCCAAAGCATCAGTTCCGGTTCCTGAATGACAATGTTACGCTCTATTTTGAGCATTATAATTGGGAAGAGGTTAACGCAACCGGCCCACACAAAACCAATTACAAAAGCTTTTAGCCAGCCAGTCCTCCTTAAATTAATGGCAATCACCGATTCCGGTAACAGGCCATAATAGAATATTGCTGCCCCTGGAATAGCGGCGACCAAAAGCCAAAAGTATACCGGTAATTCCAGGATTTTGGTAAAATCATAAACCAAAAGCCAAAGACCTAGCGCAGTGCAAACCATGAATAAAACGACCTGGCTTCTCCGAACAAATGGTGCATGTATTCTGTACCATTCCGTGCGAGGATTGGCGGATACCTCCGGGCTATCGGGGACGGAGTAGGCCATGGTATAGTAAAAAACAGTTGCTGAAAATAGGAGAATGTAGTAGGGTAGTGAGTTAAGGGGCAGCTTTAATTGGAAAACAGTTTCCACCGACAACGCTATCGCCAGGAAACCGACAAAGTAATTGGCAAAAAACACAAAGGAGACGAGCCTGGTTAACATATTTTCCAAAACCTTGTTTACTGCTTGCCAGCTATTGCTTACATTGGGTTAAACAAACATGCTTAACATCCAATTTTCATGAAAAAAATTTTCCTGTCCATTATTCTCACATTGACGATGCAAATGCACATTGCTTTTGCGCAAAGTAAAGATCCTGTTGTTGAAAACATAGTTAAAGAAGCGACGGAAAATTCACAATTAGAAAAACTGGCGCATGAGTTAATGGACGTGATCGGGCCGAGACTGGTAGGGTCGCCGCAGATGATGCAGGCGCATGAGTGGGCCGTGGCGAAGTACAAAGGCTGGAATATTACTGCTAAAAATGAAAAATGGGGAGAATGGCGCGGCTGGGAACGCGGCGTTTCGCATATAGACATGATAGCTCCGCGCGTAAGATCGCTGGAAGGGATGCAGCTTGCGTGGAGTCCGGGTACAGCTGGTAAAACTATTACTGCTGACGTCATCATTTTGCCGGATTTAGCCGATTCGATCGCATTTCAAAAGTGGCTGCCGTCGGTTAAAGGTAAATTTGTGATGATCAGCATGAACCAGCCAACCGGTCGTCCGGATTATAACTGGCAGGAGTTTGCGACCAAGGAATCATTTGAGAAAATGAAAAAAGAGCGGGACACGCAAACCGAAGCCTGGACAAACCGCATGAAAAAAACCGGCTATTCTGCCACGCGCACTTTACCACCAGCATTGGAAAAAGCAGGCGCAGCAGGCGTGGTGATGAGTTATTGGTCAAAAGGGTTTGGAGCAAATAAAATTTTTGGCGCTAATACCAAAACGATCCCAACTGTTGACATTTCACTGGAAGATTACGGCTTGCTTTACCGTCTCGCCGAATCAGGCCATACGCCAAAAATCAGCGTACGGGCTGATGCGAAGGAAACTGGAATCAGCCAGACATTCAATACAATCGGCGAAATAAAAGGGACAGAAAAGCCAGATGAATATGTCATCCTATCTGCACATTTTGATTCCTGGGACGGTGGCTCGGGCGCTACCGACAACGGTACGGGAACAATTGTGATGATGGAAGCCATGCGTATTTTGAAAAAAGTATATCCTAACCCAAAGCGGACAATACTGGTCGGACATTGGGGTAGCGAAGAACAGGGATTGAATGGTTCGCGGGCATTTGTGGAAGACCATCCAGAAATTATCCAGAATATCCAAGCAGTATTTAACCAGGACAATGGTACTGGAAGAGTCGTGAATTTGTCGGGTCAGGGCTTCTTAAATTCCTATGATTATCTCGGTCGCTGGCTGACCAAAGTCCCAGATGCGATCAAAACACCGATTGAAACCCGCTTCCCGGGAGCACCGGGAGGTGGTGGATCTGACTTTGCATCTTTTGTAGCAGCTGGCGCGCCTGCTTTTTCGCTGAGCTCATTAAACTGGTCCTACGGCACTTATACCTGGCATACCAATCGCGACACATATGACAAGATTGTCTTTGACGATGTCAGAAGCAATGCAATCCTTGCGGCTATCATGGCTTATCAAGCCAGCGAAGATCCTATGAAAACATCTCGCGAGAAGAGCATTCTGCCTGTGAATGCAACAGGAAAACCGACCGCCTGGCCGGAACAAAGGAAGCCTACCCGCAAAGGAGGTCTGGACTAATCACCAAGAATATCCAATACAATGCAAATCAAACAAATACAGGAAGTCGAGGACGAGATATTGATCATAAAGCCTTTTGAGCAGGATTTTGCGCCTCAAAATCAGGCCATGTTCAAAGCGGAAAAAGGGGAATTGTGGTGGTTTTCTTCGAAGGAATTGTGGCTGGGTTTAGGTAAAAACCCCAAGCTCCCTGCCATTACCCGCATTTTCAGGTCATTGTTTTTTAAAAGAAAGGATAGGTGGGATGAACAAATTGTGCTGGACGCCAGAGGATTTGAATCAGAGTGGGTAGAAAATGCCGTTAACGGCATCATGCTGGGAGGCTATAACATCCAATTATATAAATCCGACCCCAAACCAATCAGTGATTTTTTCTCAAAAGGGACATTATGGATTTTAACGGATGTAAGCATATCTATTGAATCCGTGATTTCCAAAGCTTCGAAAATGAGCATTGTCCAAATGCGTATTATGAACCTGATGAATGCGCCTGGGAATTACAAAACACCAGCAAGGCTCGCTGAATGGGCTATCAATTCGGGGGCGGAAAATGGCTACTATGTTACGGTTTTTGATAAGCCAAAGCTTGAAGAGCTCGGAATGTATGCATTGCTTTCGGTAAGCAAAGGGAGCGATGTGCCGCCGGTGATGATTATTACCGAATATGCGCCCGAAAACTATCAGAAAACCATTGCATTGGTGGGAAAAGGCGTCACATTCGACACTGGCGGTATTTCGATCAAAGCCGCCGCCAGTATGCATTTGATGAAAAGTGATATGGGCGGGGCAGCGGTGGTTTTGGGAATGGTGGAACTCGCGGCACAATTGAAACTTCCTGTCCGACTGATCGGGGTGATCCCTTCCACTGAAAACTGTGTTGACGGTTCTTCCACCAAGCCTGGTGATGTAATACAATCTTACTCGGGAAAAACAATTGAAGTTATAGATACGGACGCGGAAGGCAGGCTGATCCTTGCCGACGGGCTGAGTTATGCAGTGAGACAATTTAAGCCGGATGTGGTTATTGACCTGGCGACGCTGACAGGCAGCGTGATCCAGACCCTGGGATATGAGGCAGCCGGACTTTTTACGCCCAGCGACAAGCTGGCGGAAGATCTGGCAAAAGCAGGTGATACTACCGGAGAAAGGCTCTGGCGGCTCCCGGTTTGGGACGAATACAAAGAAGAGATCTCATCAGATATTGCCGATCTGAAAAATTACCACGGGAAGCCTTTGGCAGGTGCAATTGTGGCGGCAAAATTCCTGGAAGTTTTTACAGATGAGCACCCGGAATGGGCACATCTGGATATTGCGGGGATGGCATTTGGAGATACAGAGTTCGCTCCCGGACGAGCTGGGACTGCTTATGGCATTCGGCTATTGTATCAATATTTATCAAACCTCACCGCTTCGTAAGCGTGTAATTAAGAGTAATAATATGTAAATTCCCTAGGTAATCTCCACCAAATCAACTTTTATGGCGCAAACGCTTACTTTCCTCTGCATCTCAACATATTTCAAGGGTAATGATTTTCTTAAAGCTTGTAAAGAAGCCGGCAATAAGGTTTTCCTGATCACAGCGAAAAAATTGGAAAATAAACCGTGGGTAAAAGAGTCAATCGACGAGTTTTTTTACGTGGAAGAAGGGGAGGATGGGACGTACGACATGACGGAGATAATCAATGGGCTGGCTTATGTAATGCGGAACCGGCCGATCGACCGGGTAGTAGCCCTTGATGATTTTGATGTGGAAAAGGCAGCGCATATCCGCGAATATTTCCGCATCCCGGGCATGGGGCAAACTACTGGCAGGTACTTTCGTGATAAATTGGCAATGCGGACGAAGGCGGCGGAATCGGGTATCCTTGTTCCCGGATTTTCTTCGCTTTTTAATGATGAAGATATAAACCGGTTTATTGTAAAGTATCCGGGACCGTGGATGATCAAACCACGGTCGGAGGCGTCGGCAACCGGCATTAAAAAAATGCATGACGCCACCGAATTATGGCAAACGATCCATGAGCTGGGCGATAAAAGACATGCATATTTGGTGGAGCAATACAAGCCGGGGAATGTTTATCATGTGGATTCTATCTCATACAACGGTCGTGTTATTTTTTCCTGGAACAGCAAATATCTGGCGCCTCCGTTTGATGTAGCGCATGGTGGCGGGATTTTTAGGTCTGTTACCGTGCCGTTTGATTCTGCAGAGGATCATGCATTGGAAACACTTGCGGTGGATTTGCTTAAAGCTTTTGGCCTGAAACACAGCGCATCTCATACGGAAGTGATCCGCTGCCATGACGATGGTAAATATTATTTTCTTGAAACTTCTTCCCGCGTGGGTGGTGCGAATCTTTCTGAAATGGTGGAGGCTTCGTCGGGAATTAACCTTTGGAAAGAGTGGGCGAAAATGGAAACAGCGGAGGCCAAAGGCCGGGATTACAAGCTACCACTTGTTCGCAAGGATTATTCGGGGATCATTATTTCACTTACTCGGCAGGAATGGCCTGATATGTCTGTTTTTAATGATCCTGAGATTGTCTGGCGGATGAATGACCCTTACCATGTCGGACTGGTGGTCCGTTCGAAATCCCGAGAAAAAGTTGTTGAGCTATTAGACAAGTATGCGGAAATAATCCAAAAAGATTATCACGCCTCGGCCCCTGCTCCCAACCGGCCTTCGCATTGAATGCCAGTCGTTAAGAAACTTGTAATGTTTGCTAACTTGGGGTTTAAATTTTTGGAATAATGGAATTGACGGTACATTTTAGTACAAGAAGTACCTAGCGAAAATTACTCGTAAATAGATAGCATAGCTTTCGAGCACCCAGGCGTAGCATTTGATAATACGGCCTGGGTATTTTTTTGTCTTTTAATTTAGACCGTTCCCTTTAACCTAACAATCGGTAGCATGAATATTTTTGCGAAATGCCAGTTTGCTATTGTGTTGTTCAGTTTCGTGTTTGCGGGCTGTAAGGATGAAGAGGTAGTTGTTCCTAAAAGCAACTTAACCTTCGAAGGTAAAGATTACGAACTGGCAAACGGGATCCTGATTGACTTTGGAAAATTTCCGCCCCATGAAGGCAGTGGTCAGGAGTTATTCCTCTCATCCTCGGGTGTTACGGTACATGAAACCGCGGGTAAAATCGACTCAATTTATGGGGCTGGCCACGCGATTTTCTTTCAGCTTTTCACAGCGGGAGTAGGAGAATTGGGAGAAGGAGAATACACTTTTGATTACTCCCAAGGACCGTTTAAGACGGGTAGCTTTGTTTATTCTTACGCAGTTTTCAATGCTGATTTCGTAAAGCGGGCCGAGAATATTTATGAGATGATTCAGGGAACGGTTACGGTTAAAAAAGACAAAACCGACTACGTGATTACGTTCGACTGCATCGAAGATGGAGGTAAACATATTACCGGATTTTTTAAAGGGCCGCTGAAAGTGTACGATGAAAAGTAAGTAGGCTTTCGTATCTAAACTTCAACGCCTCGCGCTCGTGAAGCAACCGGTTCCAGGATATTCTTTTGTTTTCAAGCGTATTCAGTTTTTTTTAGGAAATTTTCAAGGGTTTCCAGCGCGCCATTTTGCTTTATCGCCTGAAGGTGTGATTTGATTCCAGTTACGAACCCTTCGTTTTTGGAAAAGTCCTTTCCCCATAATGATTGCTCTTTAAGAATCGCTTGAACCATCTCAGGGATCGATGAACTCTGCCATTTCTGATAAAAATAGGCCGCTTTTTGATCCTGAATTAAGTAATGGCTGCCATTGGCCAAGCCATAGTAATGCTCCCCTTCTTTCCTCACCGCCTTCATATAATAAATGTAGGCAGCCATGCCGAATGTGATGTACTCAGGAATGTTGATATGAAGCTTCTCATAGTTCACAAACGTGGGCATCACACGCGAAACCATTTTGGCTGAATAATTTTGATTGATATTCAGCCACTTATGCATGATATATGGGTTTCGAAACCGTTCCACTACCTGCCTGCTAAATGTGAGACTGACGTTTTCCTGCAACGGATATGGAATAGCAGGGGCAATTTCTGTTTCCATCAAGTGCGTCAGATAGGTTGAGAAAAACGGATTTTCCATTGCTTCCACGACGGTTTTGAAACCACATAAGTGAGCGAGACCGCCACCCAAGGTATGTGCGCCGTTCAATAGACGAAGCTTTAATTCACGGTAGCGCTCGATATCCGGCTCAATGATCAGGCCATTGTCAATTCCAAAAAATGGAAGTTTTTGGCGGATGCTTTCGTCTCCTTCAATAGCCCAGAGATGGTAATGTTCGGCCATGATCAGCAATTCATCCTGGTAACCTAACTTTTCTTCAATCTCTTTCAAAACCACATTTTCAGGCTTGCCTGGTACGATGCGGTCAACAAGCGAATTGCAAAAGAAATTGTGCTTTTCTATCCAGTCAATGAATGCAGCTTCCAGACCATTCCGGTGGGCCAGTTCCAGTACGATGGATTCCAGTTTTTTCCCGTTATCAGTGATTAGTTCAGTAGGAATAATGACTACGCCATGGTCGGGATTTCCGCCAAAGGCAACATATCTCGCGTAAAGAAAGGCAAGCAATTTACCAGGAAACGAAACCGGGGGCCATTGGTAAATGTCGTCCTGTACAAGCTGAATGCCGATTTCGGTCGTGTTGGAAATGACAACGGAAATCGCGGGATTTTTTGCAAGATCCAGAACGAGCGACCATTGTGATTTCGCAGATAAAACTCTGCTTATAGCAGCGGAGATAATGTTTTCTTCTACCAGTTCGCCGTTTTGAATCCCCCTTGTGCAAATAGTATAAAGGTTATCCTGTCTGTCGAATGCTTTCAGGTCCCCTACATCTGTTGATTTAACAACTACAACCCTTCCATTGAAAACACCTTTTCGATTGGCTTTGTCTATAATATAGTCCGCCAGGCCACGTAAGAATGCACCTGTGCCGAATTGGAGAACTTTTTCAGGTAACTGGAAAACGGAATCATCCGGGACAGTAAGTCCAGGGTGGCTACGCAGCTGACGCAGATTTTCACGAAAAAGATGTCCCATAAGATCAAAGTTTGCGTGTGGTGAATATCAGCGAAGGAAGTCTTCGCGCAATGGATTGAAAATATCTACTAAAATGCCCGGTTCAAGGCATAAAGCGCCATGGATAGCATGGGGAGGGATATGATAGGCGTCGCCTTTTGTCAGCCGCTCTTTACGTTCCCCAATTGTTATTTCAAAATTACCGCTTTCAATGTAGCTCATTTGTGTATGGTAGTGACTATGAAGTGCGCCAATGCCACCCTGCTCGAAAGCCACTTTTACCATCATCAGATTCTCGTCATAAGCCATGATTTTCCGCTTCAACCCGCCGCCCAGCTCTTCCCAGGGAATGTCAGAATCGGAAATAAATTGCTTTTTTACCTCACTTTCCATTTTCTGTTTTATTTAAGATCAGTTATCAAAACAGCATCCATGTCTGTGTAATCCTTGTTTTCACCAGCCATTCCCCAAATGAAAGAATAATTGGAAGTGCCACATCCGGAATGTACCGACCACGGCGGCGAAATTACGGCCTGCTGATTTGCAACCCACAAGTGCCGCGTTTCGAAAGGTTGTCCCATCAAATGCAAAACGCGTTGGTTGGCAGGGAGATCAAAATAGCAATACGCCTCCATCCGACGGTCATGGGTGTGCGCAGGCATAGTGTTCCAGACACTTCCCGCCTGCAAAACAGTAAGCCCCATCACGAGCTGAGAACTTTGAATGCCGTCGGAATGTATGTATTTGTAAATCGTGCGGTGATTGGAAGTTTCCACGCTGCCGATCGTAACTGGCGTCGCTTCTTCCTTTGTAAATAAGCGCGTAGGATATTTTTGGTGAGCTGGGGCCGATAACAAATAGAATATGGCCGGATCAGTGGAATTCTTGCTGGATAATGAAATTTCCCCGGTTTCCTTTCCCGCATACAGGCAGCCTAGTTTGTCTATATCAAAAGTTTCTCCGTCTGCAATGATTTGTCCTGCTCCACCAATGTTAATAATGCCAATTTCCCTTCTTTCCAGCAAGTAGCGTGACTTTAAAGCATCGTATGTTTCCAGTTTCAAGGTTACGGTGGCTGGAATCGCCCCGCCGATCATGAAACGGTCATAATGGGAATAAACAAAATTGACCTGATCCTTTTGAAAAATATTCTCAAGCAGAAAATTTTCCCGTAATGCCTTTGTATTCATTTGTAAAACTTCCCGAGGGCTGCTTTCGAAGCGGATTTGCATTGCGTTTTGTTTTTAAATGAGTTCTATCTACCTACCCATCCAGCCCCCGTCAACAGTCAGGATGGTTCCGTTTACATAGTTGGAGGCATTAGAAGCCAGGAAAACGGCCGGGCCTTTGAAATCTGCCGGTACTCCCCATCTACCAGCCGGAATGCGGTCTAATATTGACTTACTTCTTTCCGGATCGTTCCTTAACGCTTCGGTATTATCAGTTTCGATATAGCCGGGCGCAATACCATTTACATTCACGCCTTTTCCAGCCCATTCATTGGATAGTGCTTTCACCAACCCGCCAATCGCACTTTTTGAAGCAGTATAGCCAGGTACATTAATGCCGCCCTGAAACGTGAGCAATGATGCAGTGAAGATGATCTTGCCATAGCCTCTGCCGATCATTTCACGGCCAAATTCTCTGGAAAGGATATATGGGGCATCCAGGTTAATGCTTAAAACCCGGTCCCAATATTCATCAGAATGTTCCGCCGCGGGCTGCCTCAAAATTATGCCTGCGTTATTGATCAGGATATCAATACTTTTGTGATCCTCTTTAACCTGTTTAATAAAACCGTACAGTTTCTCACGTTCCGCCAGGTCAACCTTGTACGGGTAAAATTTTCTGCCGTAACCGGTCACAGCGTTTTGAATTTCGCTTTCCGAAGATGTCAGGGAAGCGGATACGCCGATGATGTCGGCTCCGGCTTCTGCCAAGGCCTCTGTCATTGCTTTCCCGATTCCACGATTACAACCAGTGATTAATGCAGTTTTTCCTGATAAGTCAAATAATTCTGGAAGGTTCATGAAAGAAAATCAAAATTTGTCTTTTTCGGGGTAACGTCTAAATTTAGCGTCGAATGTAGAAGGTGTAAGCCAAACGAGTTTAGACCGAATAATTAGAAATATCAAATGCTAAATTGTCTTTTTTTGTGCAATCGTTATCGGGAACGTTGTCAGTTGCCTTTATGACAAACCAAATCCCATCAATCTTTGTATTTCTATCTGCAATTTGTAATTGGGAAAGGTGTGATTTAATAGTTTGAGTCAAATACTAAGTTGGAATAAACCAATTTTATCTTGGAAGCAATTACGATAAAGGATATTGCGAGGGCCTTGAATATTTCCACATCCACGGTTTCTCGGGCGTTGAGGAATAGCTATGAAATTAATCCGGAAACCAAAAAACTGGTGATGGAATATGCTGAAAAAATGAATTATCGGCCCAATCCGATTGCGTTAAGTTTAAAGGACAGCAAGAGCAAATCGATTGGTGTCATTATTCCTGAGATTGCAAATCATTTTTTTTCTCAACTTATCAATGGCATTGAGTCTATTGCATACAATCTAGGTTATCATGTTGTTATTTTCCAAAGCCATGATTCTTATGAGCGGGAGGTTGCCAATACCAATTATCTGGTTTCGCGGAAGGTCGACGGCCTGCTGGTATCGCTGGCTAGTCTGACCACAAACCTTTTTCATTTTCAGGATTTGATGGAGAGAGGGTTACCCATTGTCTTTTTGGACCGGGTGCCCAAGGAAATTGAGACGCATAAGGTGGTAGCAGATAATTTTGACGGAAGTTACCAGGCAACAAGTCATTTGATCCAAACCGGAAAAAGGCGCATTGCCCATTTAACGAGCCCTATCTATCTTTCCATCACCACAGAACGGCTGGCTGGATATAGGAAAGCCCTCGAAGACAATGGAATTCCATTTGACGAATCTTATGTAAGATATTGCATTTACGGCGGGAAGGTTGTGGCGGAAAATGAAGAGGCAATCGGGGAATTGCTTGCATTACCTGAACCGCCGGACGCGATTTTTACCGCAAGCGACAGGTTAACGACGGGCTGTCTTGCCGTACTGCAGAAGCGCCGCATTAAAATTCCGGAAGAAATTGCCATTGTTGGTTTCACGAATATAAGTGTAGCCGAACTATTAAATCCGCCCCTGACTGCGGTGGTACAACCTGCATTGGAGATGGGGCAACAGGCAGTAGAGTTGCTGATCAGGCTGATTGAGCATCCTCAAAAAAAGGGGGATTATGAAATCAGGTTTTTGCAAACATCGCTTATTACCCGGGAATCATCTGTAGGTAAACAGGCGCTTAAAACGTAATTGCAACCTCTATAATCTAAGATTATGTTTTTAAAGTCCGGGATCAGATCCAAACTTCCCAGAGTAGGGACAACTATTTTCACCAGAATGTCGAAATTGGCGGAAGATCATCAGGCGATCAATCTGGCACAGGGGTTTCCGGAATTCGATTGCTCGCCGGACTTGCAAAAATTGGTGGATAAATATGTGAGACTGGGCAAAAATCAATATGCGCCTATGGCAGGAGTAATGGTGCTTCGGGAAGCCATTGCCGAAAAAGTGTTCGCTTCAACTTCGCATCAATATCATCCTGAAACGGAAATAACCATTACCAGCGGCGCTACTGAGGCGCTATTTGTTGCAATCAGTACCATTATTCATGCGGGTGATGAGGTTATTGTTTTCGAGCCAACTTACGACAGTTATGTGCCTGCGATCGAATTAAATGGCGGAATTCCTGTTTTCGTGACGCTGGATCCGCAATACGAATCCATTGATTGGGGAGCTGTATGTTCCAGAATTACTCCACAAACCAGAGCGATTATGGTTAATACCCCGCATAATCCCACTGGAAATGTCTGGAAGCTGAATGATTTACAGCAGTTGGCACATCTGGCCGAAAAATATGACTTGCTGGTAATCAGTGATGAAGTTTATGAACACATTGTTTTTGATGGCCAACCCCATATTTCTACCGCAAGCATTCCATCTCTGGCGGCGCGGACATTTCTATGCGGATCATTTGGAAAAACTTTTCATACGACGGGCTGGAAATTAGGCTATTGCCTGGCACCTTCCGCATTGACAACTGAGTTCAGAAAAATCCATCAATATGTTGTTTTTAGTGTGGTAACGCCTTTGCAGTTTGCGGTTGCGGAATATTTGGCTGAGCCTGCGCATTATTTAAGCTTATCTTCTTTTTATGAACGGAAAAGGAATATGTTTCTGGATGCGATCAACGACACGGGTTTTGCGATGAGGCCTACCGAAGGAAGCTTCTTCCAAAATGCTTCCTATTCAAATTTATCTGACGAGAATGACAGGGTACTTGCCGAAAGACTGACGAAAGAGGTGGGCGTTGCCTCTATCCCGGTTTCTTCATTTTATAATGAAATCACCGATTTTAAAACCCTACGGTTTTGCTTTGCAAAAAATGATGAGACACTTTTGAGGGCCGCTGACGCTTTGCATAAAATTGTTTGGTAGTGAAAAAATGGATTGAATCAAGTTTATTAAACCTGAAAAAAGTCGTACATTAGTGAGACAAAATACGGATTTATGAAACATATTCAGTATCAAATGCCCGAGCAAAGTATTCCATTGCGGATTGCAGCCGAACCCGAAGTTTTGTACATGGTCCGCAAGAATGTGGATCTCTTTCCCGTCAAAAAATTTAACGAGTTATCCCAAAAATTACTGTTTACCCAGGTCGAATGGGCAGATATTCTCCACATCAGTGACAGGACTTTGCAGCGCTACCTTAAAGAAGAAAAGCCTTTTGAAGGGCTATATTCCGAGCATCTCTATCAATTGGAGAATATGGCGGATCTGGGTCTTCTTGTTTTCTCAAACCCAAAAGCTTTGGAGGAATGGCTCAGAAAGCCGAGGCTGGTATTGGGTGAAGAGCAGGATTTTTCAACACTGAAATCTTTTTGGGGCGTGAAGCTGATTTGCAATGAGCTGGGGCGTATCGAGCACGGTGTGTACATATGATCGTTTACAGGCTCGCGGCGAAGCAATATATTAATGACTTTTTAGGGACAGGAGCCAAGCTATTTGGCGGAAGATGGAATCCTGTTGGGCATGCGTGCATCTACACAAGCGAACAGATCTCTCTCGCATTATTGGAAAAATTTGTCCATGCCAGTCACAAGGAAAACATGGAGCGCATTGCACTGCTGCGCATCGAGATCCCGGATGACAAAAAGTTGATTTTCCAAACGGACGAAAACCTCTTAAAAAAGGATTGGATGGATGATATTTCCTATTCCCAGTGGATTGGAAAACAAATACTCGCTGATTCCACAATGATCGCATTTACAGTACCTTCTGCAATCGTCCCGGCTGAAAGAAATGTCGTTATTAACCCTCAGGCAAAAGCATTTGGTCAGGTTAAATTCCTGCCAGCTGTTGATTTTAACACTGATTTTCGCTTGCTGAGCAAATTGCTTTCCTAGCGAACCCTATTACTTCTTGAAAAGTAGGGCTTTAATTGGCTGGATTTTGGTGATGATTAGGGTTGGTATCAGTAGGATTAATGCGGAAATGAGAACCGTAACCACATTCACCATAACGAAAATGGCCCAGTCGAAAACGATGGGGACGGTATCCATATAATAATTAACAGGATCAAGCGGGATCAATTTGAACCTGAACTGTAACCAGCAAAGCAGCAAGCCGGTGACATTTCCAATGACCAATCCCTGCCGCACCATATGCAAACCGACTCTGAAAAACACCATTCTGATCTGGTGATTTGGGCTTCCCAGCGTTTTTAACAACCCAATCAATGGCGTCCGCTCCATAATCATGACCAATAAAATGGAGATCATGTTGAAGCAGGCTACAAAGAGTATGAGCGTAAGGAAAACTGCAGTATTTCGGTCCAAAAGAATCAGCCAGTCGAAGATCTGGGGAAATGTACTGGTTACTTTTTGAAGAAAAATACCTGGCGGGACTGTTCTTCTCAGTCGGTTTGTAACCTCATCAAGATTTTTGAAATCCTTTAAATAAACTTCATAAGTACCAATCGAATCTTTTCCCCAATTGTTCAGGCGTTGTACTAATGCGAGATCTCCAATGATCAGATTATTGTCGAATTCCTCCATTTGGGTGTCGTAAATGCCGCTGATAGTCAGTTTTCGAGGCCGGGGCGGATTTTGCAAGGTGTACATTACCACTTCATCACCCAGTTTGAGGCGAAGTTGTGAAGCTATTTTCTGGCTGACCAGGATTTCAGAAGAATAGCCATATTTAATGGAGGAAGAGTCATTGTGACCAATCAGCCTCCCGATTTTCAGGTCTTTTTTGAAAGTATCCCAATCGTAATCTTTTCCAACGCCTTTCAGCACGACGCCTTTAATTTCCTCGGTCGTTTTTAATATACCTGACTTGTGGGCAACAGCCTGCCAGCGTCTCACTTCGGGCATTGTTGGTAAAATGTCAGAAACTGGGTTTTTGATCGGAAGAGGACCTTCCTCGTATGAATTGCCCTGGGTAAAAGCACTGATATTGATGTGAGCGCCGAAAAGGAAGATCTTTTGCTGGATCGTTTGCTTGAAGCCGAGCAGGACTGCAAACGAGATAATCCCAACCGAAATACCTATGGCAATACTGGCAATTCCGATCCGTGATACGGTAGCAGAGAAAGACCCAGCTTCATTATGACGAATGCGTTTGGCGATGAAAGAGGGGAATTGCAAGAGGAATCTGTTGATTAATTTTTATGTTGACAAAAATAGGGAAAAACTTTGCCCGTATGAAAAGGCAATTTTTTATTAAGTTGCTATCCTTAACAGATATCATTCCATGCCATTGATCAAAGCAGCTTCCGGTGTAGTAAACCAAACGCCAATGGCGTGGGAAAGCAATACAAGAAACATCATTCAAGCGATTGAGGAGGCCAAAAAGGAACAGGTAAGCCTGCTCTGCCTACCCGAATTATGTATCTCGGGTTATGGATGTGATGACTACTTTTTTGCACCCGACATGGTGGAGCAAGCCCAGAAATGCCTGCTCGAAATTGTTCAGGAAACAACCGGAATTATTGTGGCAGTTGGGCTGCCTGTACGGCATAATGGTAGTGTGTATAATGCTGCATGCCTAATCGCCAATAAGCAGATTGCTGGCTTTTTCTGTAAGCAAAATCTTGCTAATAATGGTATTCATTATGAAGCGCGCTGGTTTCGTCCGTGGCAGCCGGGTGCGGTTGAAAGCATTGAAGTAAACCAAATGTTTTACCCAATCGGCGATATCACTTTTGATCTCGCGAGCGGCCCGATCCAGGGAGGGTCTCACGGCGTAAAAATCGGATTTGAAATTTGTGAAGATGGTTGGGTATCCAATCGTCCCGCCCGCAGACATTACGAACGTGGCGTCGACATTATCTTAAATCCAAGCGCAAGCCATTTCGCCTTTAATAAATTTATGACCCGCGAAAAGCTGGTGGTCGACGCTTCCCGGGCGTTTTCTTGCAGTTATATTTATACAAATCTGCTTGGTAATGAGGCTGGCCGTGCAATTTACGATGGAGATGCCATGATTGCATCCAATGGCGATCTTCTGGCTTCAAGCCCCCGGTTCAGCTATGAAGATTATGTTATTACGACCGCCGTTATCGATACGGAATATACGCGTTTGAGCCAGGTTCAGAGTAAGATCGCCACTCCTTCGAAGGATCGGACATGGCGTATCAATGCCAGGTTTGACTTTCCTGAAATAGAACCTGTTTTACTTCAGGTTCCGGCAATAGAGGCATTTGAAAAGGGCGGCGCATTAAAAGAAGAGGAGTTTGCCCGTGCCGAATGTTTGGCATTGTTTGATTATCTGCGAAAAAGCCGCTCCCATGGCTTTACGATATCATTGTCGGGTGGGGCGGATTCATGCGCATGCACGGCACTCTGCGGTTTGATGATCCGGCTTGCGGATGAAAGTATCGGGATGGAGCGCTTGAAGGAAAAGCTTTCCCATATCCCTGATATTCAAAGTGCAGAATCGGAGGAAGATATTGCCGCAGTATTGATCCATAATATCTATCAAGGTACTGAGAATAGCTCATCTGAGACATTAGACTCGGCTCAGTCACTGGCTGAATCTATCGGGTCTACTTTTTACAACATAAACATCAATGGCATTGTCGAAACATATACGGAGCTGATTGAAGGGCAGATAGGACGCAAACTTTCCTGGGAACATGATGACATTGCGTTGCAAAACATTCAGGCGAGGGTCCGTGCGCCGGGCGTTTGGCTGTTAACAAATCTGTCCAACCACCTGTTATTGGCTACGTCCAACCGGTCGGAAGTGGCGGTGGGTTATGCTACCATGGATGGCGATACGGCGGGCAGCATCAGCCCACTCGGTGGTATTGACAAACATTATCTTCGCCAATGGCTCCGCTGGCTTGAAACGGCTGGTTGTGAGGTAAAAGGAAAGCATATTAGAATTGAAGGCTTAAAAAAGGTAAACAGTTTGCAGCCTACCGCAGAACTGCGTCCGCCGGCCCAAACTCAAACGGATGAGGCAGATTTGATGCCTTACCAGTTTTTAAATGACTTGGAAAGACTAGCTATCCGGGACAAAAAATCTCCATTGGAATCATATCGCAATCTGTACGTTCGATATAAAGGTTTATATAACGATGACCAATTGCTCGCCTGGACTGAGCGGTTTTTTAAGCTTTGGAGCAGAAATCAATGGAAACGGGAACGTTATGCACCTTCTTTTCATTTGGATGATCTAAATCTTGACCCACGCTCCTGGTGCCGTTTCCCGATTCTTTCGGGAGGATTTGAAAAAGAATTGCAAGAACTGAGGGATTATGTAAAAGGAAATAGTTCGAGTCAGGGGCGGAAGCGGATTGGGTTTTAATTGCAAATCCGGATTCCGGCTTGGAAACCGACCCACGCGTAGTTTGTATTGATTTTATTGGGTCTTTTGCCAAGCCAAATTGGCTTTATTCCTTTTGTTTCTTCGCTATTGATGACATCCGAATCACTTCGAAGTAAACTGATGGATGGACCTGCGAAAAGAGCAAATTTCCGTCCAAGCTTTTTCTCGATACCCAGTGAGAATTTAAGCATTCCAGTATCGATATCTTCAATTTCCTGATTTCGGAGGATTATAGCATTCGCAGTTACATCTGCATTTACCATCCATCCTTTTCCCAGATTTTGCGCGGTTCCAAATCCATAGCCCAGGCTAAGCAGAGGTTTGTTAGCGGCCATTCCATTGAATGCTAAACTAAAAATGTTGTAAAACCGGCTCATACCCGTCTTAAATGCCGTATTGAAATAATTGAACTCATCGCTGGAAAATTCGTAGCGACGATAACCATTGCTGTGGACATAGCTGAACAATCCAAAAGGCACTGTTGCAGAGGAATCGGAATAATTGACTGCACCGATCTGGTGACCACTGTGAACCGTTTGCGCATAATTATATCCAGCGGAAAATTGGTAACCATCCAGCGTGCCGACTACCACATTGCCGACGCCTGCAACCTGAAATCCGGAAAAATGCTGTCCAGTATAATTGATCAGGTTGCTTCCCTGAAACCCAGTGAAATTGCCTAGGGTAAGGTTGAGTACATTGGCGTATTGGAAGCCTGTGACATTTCCTCCGACAATATTGCTGATCCCAGCCAGCTGAAACCCTCGTACATTTCCCCGGACAACATTTACGACGCCACCTACTTCCAATTTATTTACACCCAATGAATACCCGGCAAGGAGGTTGATTGAGTAATCATTTACGATATTTCCGCTCAATTCATGGTTTGTTCCCAAAAAAGGCAGCATCGATGCCTGGAACGGGCGATAAAGGGAATCCTGTATGTTCCTGGTGTGGATAGCCTGTTTAGCAGACGCAAAGGCACTTACCAATTTGCTTTGAACCTTTTGATAGGTCAATCTCAATTTCTCACGGTCGATACGCGCCAGCCGCTGCGTAGTGGTGTCCGTTTCGGGAATAGTATCAGGAAAAATTTCAACAATAGACACAAGCTGAATATTTGGTACCGCGATCCTATGATGCAGCGAGTCTCCCCTTGCAGATGCGACCGGCATCGTTTTGCTTACAAGTGGCTTTAAAGTATCGGGATACAAATTAATCTGAAGATAAGCATCCTGCCTGGTCGATATCGGGATGCTTTTACCAATGTAATCCTCCTTTCTTATTTCCAGCCTAACCGATGAAGAATATGCAGGCAAGCGAATTTTGTAATATCCGTATTGATTGCTTACTGTTGAAGCCAGCGTTACGGATTCGTAAATACTGGCATTAGCAAGCTTTCGGCCCGTTTTATTATCAATGATGTAGCCGTTCAGGTTAAAGTCTTCTGGTTGTTCGGGCTCTTCCGGTGCGTTACTTTTTTGCAAAATTACGTACCTCCTTCTCTCCTTGAATGTAACATTGCCTTTGAAAAGCTCATTCAAAATTTCCCTAACACTCAGATTGGTCGCTTGGATGGATATTCTGACTTTTACGTCCATGATATCGGGACTGTAAGAAAAGCTAAAATCACCCAGATTGCCAATCTTTTGCAGCGTTTCGTCCAGAGGTCTGTTTTTTACCTTAATGGTGATCTTTTTCTCCAACAGTTCCTGGGCCAATGTATTTACCTGGCATAATGATAAAAGCAAGGTCAATAGGAAGATGAGTCCGGAATTTTTTCGGATGAAAATTTCCTTTGAAGTTTTATTGACAGCCATTCCCATCCAGCCAATATATTTTACCTTCTTTTCTTAAATCCAAATCCAACGTTTCCGCAATAACGGCGAGGGTAGCATCTAAGGGTTCTTTTTCGAAGCGGATCGTCAACCTGCACTGCGCGATTTGCTGGTTGGAAAGTCGAACATCCACATGATAACCTTCTCGGATGGAGGTAACAACGTCGGTCAGGTCTGCGGCGTTGAAATCGTATATCTGCGTGCGGTAGCCCATGATATTCATGTTCGCATGCAAGCTTCTGATGGAATCAGCCAATACTTCAGCGCCTTCTCCTTTTACCAATTCAATTTTTTTACTTGCCTTACTTACCTGCACTTTTCCAGTTGCAACATCGACCCGAACGGGAGATTCCTGATATGCCTTCACATTAAATGAAGTTCCCAGCACCTTAATTTCGGTTCCGTTTGCAATGATGATAAATGGATGTTCAGCATCTGGCTTGACCTCAAAAAATGCTTCTCCGTTTAAGGAAACAGTTCTGAAATCACCCCTAAATTCCTCGGGATAGGTCAAGGAAGAATTATAGTTCAGGAAAACCTTTGTTCCGTCGGGAAGAATTTTCTCACTTGTATTATTGGTTGTAGCGATTTGTAAAGGTTCGGAAAAGCGACCAGATTTTAAAAAGAACCAGCCAAATGCTACCAGTAACAGTGTTATGGCTGCCGCCGCCGCCCAGATTAATAAGTTGGATTTTCGGTTTATGGAGGTTTCAGGAAAATCAATTTGGCGGGTTTCAGATTTAGCTTCCAATGGTGTAAATGCGGCAGCACTTTTATCCATCTTCTTTTTCATATTGTTCCAGGCCGCATCGATATTCACCTCAAACTTCTTACCAATTGATCCGGAGTGGTCCCAGATCAGACGATATGCTGCTAATTCCTGCTGATGAAGGGGTGATTCCGCAATCCAAGCTTCCACCTTTTTAATTTCCGGTTCCGAAGCTGTATCCGCCAAATATCGTGCTAACAGCTCCTCCGATATGTTTTCATGAGATTGGTTCATGGTTACGATCCGATTAACTGTTCAACGATAAAATAAACTGACCACAGCATAGAGGGAAGGTAATCTGCGAGCTCAATGCGCAAAATCTTTAGTGCTTTGCCAATCTGGTTTTCGACTGTTTTGATGGAGATACCGAGCTGATCCGCTATTTCCTGATATTTTAATTCTTCAAACCGGCTTAATCTGAATGCTTTCTGGCATTGTTCAGGTAAGGTACTCACAGCTTTTTCAATGCGCTCTTCCAGCTCATTGGCGTGAATCACTTCCGTTACGGACTCATAGGATGATGATGCAAAATTGAGGGTATGTTCCCGATGCACTTCGCGCACCGAGGCGTGCTTAAACCGGTTGAGACAATGATTGTGAACGGCACGATACAGATAGGACTTAATTGAAAGTGTGATTTCCAGATCCCGTCTTTTTTCCCAAATTGTAAAAAAAACCGTTTGTACAACCTCTTCCGACTCCTCCTCATCCTTCAATAATGAACAGGCATAGTTGCAAAGCCGCTGGTAATAGGTACGAAAAGTCAGCTCAAAAGCTTTTTCGTCACCACGACGTATTGCGCTAACTATTTCCGGGTCGGATGAATACACCGATTTATGTTTTTGATTTTCAGTCAAAAATATAAAATCTCTTTCGATAAGTGGATTCGGAAATATAAGAGCGGTTGCAGTCACGTTCAAAATTCTTTTCATAGAGACAATCAAGTAAGGCGCTACCCCTATTAATAAAAATATTTTTTTTAATAGGGGGATAAATCAATTGGCTTGTCATAGCCCTGTTAAAACAAACAACTTTATTAGCCATGAAAAAGTCATTTCAATCTATTATCACCCTTTTTTTAATTCTTGCAGGCTTACAATCCTGCGTTTATGTTGAGTCTGAGGACAACATACCGCCTCGTGGGGAGAGTACACGGGATTTCGATTTCAAGAATTTTGACCAGTTGGTCATGGGCAATGCTTACCACGTCCATGTTAAATCCGGCGCCGCTTTTGCGGTCTCGGCAACAGGAGAGCTCAATGATCTTGATGATCTTAACATTTTTGTACAGGACCGAAAGTTGGTTATCCGTTATCAAAGTTCGTGGAAAAACCGTAGACAGATGGATATTGAGATTACTATGCCCGATCTGGAAAGAGTGGATTTTTCGGGCGCAGTAACTTCGAAGATAGAGGGATTTGAAAACCTGCCAGATATCGAATTTGAACTCTCTGGTGCCTCCAAATGCGATTTCTCAGGATCTGGTCAGGAGTTAAAATTTGATATATCAGGCGCTTCCAGGCTCAATTTGGATGGCGATGGTAAGTTTCTGGACGGCGAACTTTCAGGGGCATCTCAATTGGATGCATTTGAAATGCCGGTTGAGGAATCCAAACTGGATGTTTCCGGTGCAAGCAGCGCCAAGGTTTGGGTATCCAAATTTCTTGAAGTTGAGGCAAATGGTGCAAGCACAGTGCGCTATAAAGGTGGTCCCGAGGTGAAAAAGGAAGTTACGGGAGGCAGTACCGTTCGAATGGATTAGTCATCGGATCATCCCGTATGTTGCTTTGGCCTGACTTTTCGACATTCCGTCAAAGTGCCACCATTCTGTTGTATTTGCCCTGAATCCGGCCTGGATCATCACTTTTCTCAATAATTGACGATTTTCGACTTGTGTATTTGTGAGCCTTCCTTTGTTTAACATCTCCCGTTCCGATCGCGGATAAGCCAGGGGACCAAAGAAATCAAATTTGGTCCCCATATTCAATGGCATCCCTTTCTCATTGACAATGGTAAGGTCAACAGCGCAACCAAAATTGTGGTTAGAGCCAATTTTCGGATCAGCAACATACAGTGTTTTGCTTTTTGCTGGGATTTTGAGATCATCCAATGCATTCCACAATGCATATTGAACTGAATTGGGCCTGGCCGCATCATATACTAATAACTTGTAGTCAGGCTTTACTTTGTTCAAATGGCTGTTCGCCTTTGCAAGCCTTCTAGCCATTTCAGGTTGCAGATAGGCACGGTCTAATTTGTCATAAACATCTTTGCCGGTAAAATTATCGGTAGTTGAATATTTTAAGTCAACCAGGATTTTCGGATCAACTTCCTGAATGTTTACCAATCCCTGCGCAATCATTTTTTTCTCAATTTCCGGAATGTCCTGTTTTTTTATTGCAGCATTGAATTGGGCAAAGCAATTTGATTTGGCAAGAATCAATAACAAGAAATAAGCTAACTTTTTCGGCATAAAAAAATGAATATCGTTGCTAAAAGTCGCAAAGATATTCATTTGACTTCTTCCACTGCGCAAAATGCGGGCAGATGATAACTGTTGATCTAGTATCGTTTGATATTGATACTGGTAAGCCCGCCTTCAAAATGGATAATGATTTTCTTTGGAGAAGCTTCATATCCCGACGAACGGTACAAACCATTGCCTATCTTTTCCAGGTCTTCAATATTTTTTGCGTTGAGTGCTCCGTCAATGTGCATTTCGCAACCAACAGATCTTGGAATTTCGAGGGTAATGGACGCAACTCCTGCTTCTATGTCAATATTGGAAGTTGCTATTTTATCCCCCATTTTAATATCCATATCTGCAACGCCGGTACTTACTTTTAGCTTTTCAACCTTATAATTACTAAAATCAAAGTCACCTTTTCCCGCGCCAATTCCCAGGTCAATGTTCCAGACAGGTTTCTCATTTAGCTGAATTTTAGCCTGGTTTGAAATCTCGCCATTTTTGATCCGGACATTTCCATCTTCCATTTTTAAATTAATGGTTGCGGATTTATCCAGTTTGTTAATGGAAGTGTTGGACAGAAAACCGACGATGGTGCTTTTGGTATTTGCCTCGAAAAGTCTAGGTGTATTGCCGTTCAGCGTAAAGGATCCAGCGCCGCCTTCGAGATGGAAATTGGCTTTTTGAATAAAATCCTCCATATCATACTTATAAAAGCCATTGATCGGTGTGCCTTCTGTTCCATTCCGGTGCTCTCTTTCGTAATCATTATCCTTGTCATCCCCGTCGTCATTGTCATCGTCATTATCACCGTTGTCATTATCATTATCATCGTTGTCATCATCATCGTCGTCATCACTGTGGAATCCGTAATTATGATCGTCATCGTCCCAGTCGAAATTCCAGTTGCTCATGTTATTGTCAAAAGCCCGGTTGGTACGATTGACAACTCCTCCCAAAACGGCGAGAGTAATCAACAAACCAATGGCACCTCCGGATGCACCACCGCGCTCTCTTCCGGGAATCAGCAACAGGACGCCGGCGAGGATTAATAGAACTGGCCAATAAGGTAATACTTCGTCCCAATGAATATTGAGGAGATTCATATTGCGAAGAAGCAATATCACTCCAAAAATTAAAAGCAATCCGCCCCAGACTATACCGCGTGAGTTTCTCATAATGTTAAATGTTTGATCGGTTTGAAGTGTCGGTGTTAACAAAATTGCGTAGTAAAAGAAGCCCTCCTGTGCTGATGAGGATGATTGGCCAGAAAAAGCGGCCAAAATCAAATGCGGTAAGTTCTTCAACCAGGAAAAGAGATCCGGCAATAATGAGGATCACTCCCCAGAAAATGTTTCGAAAGTTCATGGCTATTTTAGTTTAAAAGAGAGATTTCAGAATGAATTTCTATGTTTGTTAATTTACTTTAATCACCTGATCGTCGTCCTCGTCCGGCTTCTTGCTTTCCGGATCTTCCGGAAAATGGGTAGGGGTTGTCGTTTCAGATGAGAAAGGGGTATAAGGTTGTGGCTCAGGTTCTGGCGTTATAGGCTCAACCGGTGGTGGAGGCGTGGTTGGATATACGGTAGTATTACTTTCATGTTGTTTATCCCTTTGTCTGAGAATCAAAAACGCTCCAATTGCAATAAAAACGATTGGCCAAAAATACCTTTTGAATTCATACCAGATTGGAAAATCATCAAGAAGCATTACGGCGCCAAACACGATCAGGACACCACCCAGGATCATGACAGTCTGATCAGATTTTTTCTTATCGAAAAATGGCTCAGATGGTTTGAAATTGGGATCAGTTGAACTTGGTGAATAAATGTCCACTGCAGGACCAGTCGGCAAAACTGCCCAGAGAATGAGATATAAAATGCCAGTCCATCCAAAACTGGGAGGAAGGGGCAGGAATAGCATCACCACAAACAGAACACGTACAATAACTACGTCAATTTGTAAATACTGGGCAATACCGGAAGCTACTCCTCCAAAGACTGCGTGCTCAGGTATGCGGTGCAATTTCTTTTCCATGATACGATTTGCGTTTATTTGTTATCAAAGGTAGTAGGTAATGCAAGATACTGTAATCCGGAAAATTATTGTCGGCAAAACGACATGTTAAGCGGAAATTTTTGAGGAGAATTGAATTTTAGTTCCTTAAACGGGGGTAAGTTAATCTTCGAGGGCTTCCAGAATGTCCATCATACTTCCGAAATCCTTAAACCCAGGGCGGATTTCTTCGCTGCCACGCAAGGCAATGCCAATGTTCGGTAAAAGTTCGGTTAGTGCAGTGACAGTATATTCATTGTCCAGCCCAAACCCGATTAGAACCTGATATTCGGCAGCAAGTCCATCTAATACCTTCATCCATTTATCTGAAAGCTGCGCATTGTTGTCGCTATCCAGCAAGAAATGTGAGACTTCGTCACCATAGCGGCCCATCATGGAGTTGATTTCATCTGCCTCATAGACATCCACGCTAACACGCAGAATCAGAGGAAGATTGAGTTCGCTGTGCAGATAACTAAGGAGGCCGGGCTCCTGAACCTCAACGGCATGAACAGGGTAATTACTTAATGTATTCAAAATTTCTCCTGCATTCCTATTTGCAGTTTCCGCGACCAGGGTAACACCAGCGAGCCACGAGCAAATGTCTTCAAATTTTTTCGGAGAGATATAGTTCATCGAATCCTCATCAATAGAAAAACCCAGCATTTCTACTCCCATACCAGCACAATAGCGCGCATCGGAGAGATTGGTAACGTTGCTGATTTTTACGGTTCGGGTAAGCATTTTGTGATGATTTTGAGGGACTACAATGTTCCCAGTTGCTGTCTTAAAATGGCTGGGATTGTGTGTTTGTCGAATTGAGGACCTATATGTTGCTGCTTCGACCTCATTCTTGGGGCTGATATGGATCAGGCAACCGCAAGTTTAACAGTTTCCTCTATTAACAAGCCTCGAAGGCTAATATCTGCATCCAGGTCAGGCCAATGTATTCCGGAGTCAGAGACATGATAGTGAGACAGTTCCTGCTCCAAAGCTTTTTCAAGAATTGCATAAGACGATAAAGGTCGTTGAATTATCTTCCGGTTATTAAGGATAAAGACCGCTAGATCTAAATCTCGAAAACTAATAAAATGTTTTATTCTCAGATTGTTACTACTAATAATTTTATCAAAATCATCAGTATCGATCGTGATATCTCCATCCTCATTGTCAGCAAATAAATCAATCAGATCTTTACTCATCAAAGGTGGTATTCCAGGCTTGAATGATTTTTTCATAGTTTGTAATAGTAATCTCAATGATACTGCGAAGTTCATTCTTTTTGAATCCTCGGCTATACGAAATATCTAACTCTGGAACCAGAACAACCCGGGCTTCACTATCTCCTTTTGAAACATGAACATGAATCGGCTCGTGTTCATTCAAATAAAAATAAAAACGAAAGCCATTTATATTTAAGACGGTGGGCATTGGTAAAATTAACCAAAAAGCATTTAAAACATAAAGCGAAGAATGGAAAAGCACCTAGCCTCCATCCTTCGCTTTATATAAATATCTCCCTACTTCGCCGAAAACCGATACTTTGTAGTCGTTTGATAAGTGTCCCCCGGTTTCAATACCGTTGTCGGGAATTGGGGTTGATTGGGTGAATCTGGATAGTGTTCTGTTTCGAGGCAAAAGCCAAATCTTTTAACATAGGTCGCATTTTTTCCTTTTAACGTTCCGTCAAGGAAATTTCCAGTGTAAAATTGTACTGCCGGCTCGGTCGTAAATGCCTCCAATATTCTGCCGCTTTCAGGATCTTTCACCGTAGCAAAATGTACCAGTCCGGATTCGGATGTTTTCAATACCCAGCAATGGTCATAGCCACCGCCATTTTTAATCTGCTCATCCTCAATTTTATTGATCCCCAAATTTATTTTGGTAGGTTTTCTTAAATCAAAAGGTGTCCCCTCCACTGCACGCAGCTTTCCGGTTGGGATCAAGGTGCTGTCAACAGCGACAATGCTATCGGACATAATAGAAACTTCGTGATCTAAAATGTCTCTTTTCAGGCCGGTAAGGTTGAAGTAGGAATGGTTGGTTAGGTTCACAACCGTTTCTTTGTCGGTTGTTGCCGTGTAATTAATGTTAAGAGCATTTTCATTATCCAAAGTGTAGACAATTTTAACAGAAAGCGTTCCAGGATATCCCTCTTCCATGTCTTTGCTCACATATTCAAGCTCAAGCCCGACAATCGAATCTTTATTAATTTCGGTGGCTTTCCATATTTGTTTATCAAAGCCTTTTGTTCCGCCGTGCAATGCATTTGGGCCATTATTTATTGCGAGGGTATATTCCTTGTCATTGAGTTTGAATTTTCCCTTCGCAATCCGATTTCCATAACGACCGACCAGCGCGCCGAAAAATGGGTGTCCAGCCAAATATGGTGGTAGCGAATCAAATCCCAAAACTACATCCGCCCATTCACCATTTTTATCCGGTGCCGTAAGTTTCGTGATGATGCCGCCATAGTTGGTAATGTTCACGGTCATACCATTCGCGTTCGTAAGGGTATAAAGATCTGCTTTCTGTCCGTCGGGCAGTTCGCCAAAGGCTTCTCTGGAAATCGTACTGATCATTTTTTCGTCTGTCTTGGTTTTAGAGCACCCGAAGAGACCGAGGCCTATCAGTGCAGTGAGTAAGAATGGTAATCTTTTCATGTTTGCAGGTTTAGAGCTTGCGGCTGATTACTTATTAGTTGAAATTATTTCTTCTGTTCCATTGGTAATTTTCACTTTATAGCAAGGCAGATCTATCTGATATTCTTTCAGATAGGCACGTTTCATTTCTTCTTCAAATTTAGGTACGGCCTCTTTTTTCACGAGATTTATGGTACATCCGCCAAAACCTCCTCCCATCATTCTCGCCCCCAAAACGGCAGGATTGTCTATTGTTTGATCAACTAAAAAATCCAGTTCCTCACAACTCACTTCATATTCATGTTGCAAGCCCTGATGCGTTTCATACATTTTTGACCCAAAATCAACCAAGTTTCCCTGGACCAGCAAATGGCATGCATCCTGTACGCGGCGGATTTCTTCCGTTATAAACTTGCAGCGACGATAAACAACATCACCCAATTCCTCCTCATGCACTTTCACAAATTCGGGTGAGGTATCACGGAGGCTGAGAATCGAAGAATCATACTTTTGAAGGATTTGAGTGCCTTTTTCGCATTCAAGCCGGCGTGTGTTATATTCAGAACTTGCGAGCGAATGTTTTACACTCGTGTCACATAGCACGATTAAATATTCATCCATTGGAAACGGAAAATATTCATATTCCAACGAACGGCAATCGAGGCGGATTACTGCCTCCTCCTTCCCAAATGCCGAGGCAAATTGATCCATGATCCCACATTGCACGCCTACATATTCGTTTTCGGCTTTCTGAGCCATTTTTACAATGTGGAAACGGTCCAGACTTAGCCTGAACATTTCATTCAATGCAAACAGAAGGCAACATTCCAGCGCAGCCGAAGAAGATAACCCTGCCCCAACTGGTATATCTCCGCCAAATGCAGCCTGAAAGCCTCTAATCTGTAATCCGTTTTTATGAATTTGATCAACAATTGAAAGCTGATAATGCGCCCAGGATTGATTTGGTTTGGAAAGATCACTCAAAGGAAATGAGTAAGTTTCATCCAAATCGGCGGCATAGAGGATTACCTGTTCATCGTCTCTTGGCGCAATGACAAAGTATACAGCTTTATCGACACTGGCAGGCAATACAAAGCCATTATTGTAGTCGGTATGTTCGCCAATGAGGTTTATTCTTCCAGGAGAGCGGAAAACCCTTACCTTTTCAGAAGGTACGCTATCCCCAAATTTGGTATAGTATTTATTTTTTACTGCTTCGGCTAAATTCTGTTGAGGTACTGACATTTCTTATTTTTTACCTTTCCTAATATCCTTTCCTAAGATCGACCTGGTCGATCACAATACCGCCATTTTCAAGTGCGAAAATGTTGTTTAAAAACAAATCCACTTTGCCCATATGTTCGTTTTTATGCCCTCCGCCGGTGTGTTGAGTGAGGATTACATTGTCCATTTTCCATAACGGACTATCCTCTGGAAGTGGTTCAATCTCAGTCACATCAAGGACCGCTCCGTCAAGATTTTTGGAGTTAAGTGCATTGATCAGTGCATTTTCATCTGTGGTACATCCCCTTCCAACGCTCGCATAAACGCTTCCTAATTTCATTTTCGAAAAGAATTCAGCATCTGCAAATCGATTTGCTGTTCCTGGCAATGTATTGATCACCAAGTCAGCATGAGGCAGCTCGTTCAGTAAATCTTCCCGGCTATGTAGATCGGCTTGTGGAGAAGTCCTGGCCATCAGATGGATTGTGCAGCCCAATCCCTTTAATATGGAATTCACGGCCAGACCGATTGTTCCCGCGCCGAGGACGATGACATTTTGCGCGTAGATGATCCTAATTTCTGCACGTAAAGCAGCTCCCACCCATTCGGACTTTTGTTTGAGTAGCGTTAACTTGTCGATACCGCGGTATAGGGCTAGTATCCCTCCTATAATAGACTCTGCACAAGGTCGGGCGAACCAGTCACCCATATTGGCTACTTTTACATTTTCATTCAGATTAACAGATGAATATTGATCAAATCCTGCTGAATCCAGTTGCCAGAATTTCAGGTTTTCAGATTTGATGCTAAACCAATCTATTGGAGGGTTACCGAGAATATAATCGGCACCTATATAGTAGATTTTTAAATCAGTTTTCGAGGTATCCTCAGTCCTGAAATTAATTTCGTGCTGTGGTGATAATGTTGAGCTAAGTTTCTGCCTCAGCGGCTCGTCCAGCAATGCATGACAATATATAATCATCTAATCTTTTAGTTTAAAGAAGCGAGGTAAAACGATTTACCTTTTTTCATGGATTTAGTTTGGCAATAGTCATTCCAGGCTATCATAAAAATAGGTGAGAGTTGGCTGCCTCCCCGGGTAGCCCAGGCCTATTTGATCAAATAAGGGTTAATATCTTCCTGCCTCTGGACACAAATGCAGGTTTTTCGTAGTGCAGACTTTCTTCAATTAGAAAGCGCAATTCAGTTTTAATCTCAGGATAAATCTTTGAAAAATTGAATAGTATTGTCAATGAATAAGCCCGTATTGCGATCGCAGTTAGCCTGTTTTCCAGAAAGCCAAAGCAAGCATCGATCACCTCTCCGTGAAATTCCTCAGGTATTGGTATTACCTCAAAAATCCGGGTAATATTCCGGTTAAGGGCATCATGTGAGCCAGTCTTTTTCAACTGACTGACCAGCTGGCCTACATAAGGCTGAACCAGGTGGGGTACTTTTACAGCGGCAATCCCTAAACTATATGCGGCGCGTTGCGAAAGCTTGCTATCCTCTGCCAGGAAACAATGCATGAGTGCTTCAAATGCATCGGCAGAGGTACAAGCATAATCGGCTACGCGGATGGCTACCCGTTTAGATTGCAACGGCTCGGCCAACAGTTCAGATTTGATATTCATACTCTTTAATACTAAAAAAGTGCCCCAATTTAATTAGGGGGCACTTTTTCCAATATTTACAAAAAACTACTTCTCATTACCAACCATATCTTCAGGCTTCACCCACGCATCAAATTCCTCAGGAGTAAGATAGCCCAGCGAAACGGCCGTTTCTTTCAATGTCGATCCGTTTTTATGCGCAGTTTGGGCGATTTCAGCTGCTTTATAATACCCTATCCTGGTATTCAATGCAGTAACCAGCATCAGCGAATTGTTAACGTGCTTTTTGATATTTTCATGAAGCGGTTCAATACCAATGGCGCAATTGTCATTAAATGAAACACATACATCTCCGATCAGACGTGCCGAATGCAAGAAGTTGTAGGCCAATAATGGTTTAAAAACATTTAATTCAAAATGTCCATTGGAACCGCCAATACCAATCGCTACATCATTGCCCATTACTTGTGCTGCTACCATCGTCATCGCCTCGCATTGGGTGGGATTTACCTTCCCAGGCATAATCGAACTGCCCGGTTCATTGTCGGGAATATGAATTTCACCAATTCCCGAACGCGGGCCGGAAGAAAGCATTCTGATATCATTTCCGATTTTCATCAGGCTAACCGCAACCGTTTTCAATGCGCCGTGTGCCTCCACGATTGCATCATGAGCGGCAAGCGCTTCAAATTTGTTTTCGGCAGTGATGAACGGGAGGCTAGTCAATCGCGCGATATGCATGGCGACGTTTTCTGAGTAACCGTCAGGCGTATTAATTCCCGTTCCAACAGCAGTACCGCCCAATGCAAGCTCCGAGAGATGCGCCAATGTGTTAGAAATCGCGCGCAAACCGTGATCCAATTGGGAGGCATAACCGGAAAATTCCTGTCCCAGCGTGAGCGGGGTTGCATCCATAAAGTGGGTTCGGCCGATTTTTACCACACTTTTAAAAGCTTCAGATTTTGCTCTGAGCGTATTCCTTAGCCTGGTAATGCCCGGAATTGTCACATCCACCAGGATTTTATAGGCCGCAATATGCATTGCGGTAGGATAGGTGTCATTCGACGACTGTGATTTGTTCACGTCATCATTAGGATGAAGGAATTTCGTTTTGTCCGACAAATCGCCTCCTTGTACCACATGTCCGCGATAAGCGATAACCTCATTGCAATTCATGTTGGATTGCGTTCCGGATCCCGTTTGCCATACTACCAGCGGAAATTGGTCATCCAGTTGTTCCGTTAGGATTTCATCACAAACTAGTCCGATAAGGTCGCTTTTCTCTTTGGGGAGGATACCAGCTTCAAAATTAGTAATCGCGGCTGCTTTTTTAAGATATGCAAAGGCTCTGATGATCTCCTTCGGCATTTTGTTAATGTCCTGCGCAATCGGGAAATTCTGGATTGAGCGTTGCGTCTGAGCGCCCCAGTATACATGAGCAGGTACCTGTACTTCGCCCATGGTATCTTTTTCTATACGGTATTCCATTTTTAATGTATGGTGATATTGAAAACGATGAATGCGGATTAGGTGGTAAAGTTAGGATCGGGTTAGCTGTTTTTGGTATTTTTTGGGGATAAATGTTAAGCCGATTGAAAAGAATGTTTTAGATTGTCAAACTGCATTTAATGATCATTTCTATTATGACCCCGAAACTTAGTATTTACCCCGATTATCAAACAATGAGTATGGCTGCGGCTGAGAGAGTGATGACACTTTTGTCCAAAAAACCGGATGCAGTAATTTGCCTCCCTTCCGGCAGCACGCCGCTGGGCATGTTTCAGGCATTGGTTGCTAAAAGTCAAAAAGGGGATACAGATTTTTCAAAATGCGTTTTTATTGGATTGGATGAATGGATCGGGCTGGGTGCGGATGATGATGGAAGCTGCCGCGATTTGCTCGATAGGGATTTTTTAAAACCGATTGGATTGAGAGAAAACCAGATAGTGTATTTTGACGGAAAAGCTTTGAATCCGGAGTCCGAATGTGAAAGAGTTAATAAAGTAGTGGAAAGTCTGGGCGGACTGGATTTGATTGTGCTAGGCGTGGGGATGAATGGACACCTTGCATTGAATGAGCCGGGAACACCCTGGGATACCTATGCACACATATCCGACCTGGCGCCAATTACAATTGAAGTGGGACAGAAATACTTCAAGAAACCGACAATACTTACCAAAGGAATCACGGTCGGTATCAGACATATGCTCGAAGCAAAAACGGCTATTTTACTTGCTTCGGGGACATCAAAAGCAGCCGTGATCAGCCGGGCCCTCGCATTTCCTGTGACCACCGATTTTCCGGCAACTGCTTTGCAAAATCATTTGAATGCTGAGTTTATATTGGATGAAGAGGCGGGGCAGGAAATTGCTTTAAATAAATAATTGTATTTAACTTTATAGGAATTGTCAATAGCTATCAAAATGGAAACGATTTCGCTAAGTGGGAAAGAGAGAATTATGCTGGATGTTTCAGTTACAAATTCTCAAAAAGAGGCATTAATGACAATTCTGAAGGCTCTAGATATTGATGTTAAAGAACACGTCCTTTCGGATGATGAGGAAGATTTGGCACTTGGCCTAGCCATGGAGGAGGGAAGAAAAGAGGGAATTGCTAGTCAAAAAGAGAGGCAGGAATTTGAATCGTATCTTTTTGGTAAGTAACAATGAAATATGAGTATGCCAAATCATTTATCAGAGATACCAAGAAAGTCCCAGAAGACACTAAGTCAGGTATAAAGAGTTTGGTTGAAAGTGTCGGCTTAGTTGAACATTTCGGCCAGTTATCCAACGTTAAAAAAATGAAAGGCTATTCAAATGCTTTTCGCATTAGAATTGGAGACTATCGGGTTGGTGTATTGCTAGAAGAAGACAATTTGATTTTAACCAGAGTTCTGCATAGAAAAGAAATTTACAAGTACTTCCCATAATTAAAGGCTTCAAAAATTCACTTTTGAAGCCTTTGTTTTTTAGGCAAAAAAGATAATTTATCCTAAATAAAAACCGAATTTTTAGCCAATTCACTTAAATCGGGACGCTTCTTCCCGACCATTATTTTTCAATCTACATTTGGACTGTTCTTTGTGAACGCCCGTCAATCGGGGTAGTGGTTTTTGCTTTGGAACCCTCATCCAAAATATAGCAAAACAAAAAGGAACCGTGTGCAAATCACGGGCAGTCGTGCTACTGTAAGTATCTGTTCCATGAAAGGAGCAGGTTTTTGCCCTAGTGTCCCATTATTGCAGAAAGTATTCGATGCAACGAGAAGGGCGGCAAAAACTGATACAAGCCAGGAGACTTGCCGCTACCCTCAATGGCTCTTCTCTCACGGATGGAGAGTAGTCAAGTATTGATTTACCAAAATATAATTACAGTTTCCAGGCTCCCGATCGGATCATTCAATGTCCGTTTCCAGAGCATAGGATGGTGTAATTTATTTAGTACTGATCAGTATTTCCAAGAAATCAGGAATCAGGATGGGAGGGTGTTTTCACAGGGTTTTTATTAACTCTTAAACACAAATGCTAATGTTGTCACACAGCCTCGGCTATCCGCGCGTAGGAAGCCAACGCGAACTTAAAAAGGCGAATGAACAATTCTGGTCAGGTAAAATCAACCGGGAAGAACTCCAAAAAGTCGCCAGAAAGATTCGCCACCAAAACTGGGAGATCCAGAGGAATGCTGGAATTGACCTTATTCCTTCCAACGATTTTTCATTGTATGACCAGGTACTGGACACCTCTCTGATGGTCGGTGCCATTCCGGAGCGATACCACCAATTAATTGATGGAAAATCGAACCGTGAATTGGATATTTATTTCGCAATGGCAAGGGGTTATCAGCAAAATGGTCTCGATATCAAGGCGATGGAAATGACCAAATGGTTTGATACCAATTATCATTACCTGGTTCCTGAATTTACTAGAAATCAAATGTTCAGCCGTTATTCAGACAAGGTTTTACTTGAATTTGAAGATGCGCTGCAAAAAGGGATCAAGACAAAACCTGTTCTGATTGGGCCGGTGACTTACCTCCTTTTGGGAAAGGAAAAGGAAGATGGTTTCGATAAAATGGATCTGCTGGATACCCTGCTGCCAGAATATATTTCAATACTCAAAGAATTGTCTTCCCGTGGTGCTGAATGGGTTCAGCTGGATGAGCCAGGCCTGGTCCTGGATTTGTCGCACAAACAAAAACTAGCATTTCAAAGTGCCTATGAACAGATCAGAGAGGCTGTACAACCATTAAAGATCCTTGTAGCTACCTATTTCGGCGCTTTGGAGGATAATTTATCGACCGCCACAGGATTGTGCATTGATGCATTACATATTGATTTGACCAGAGGTGCAGAAAGTTTGCCTGTGATTTTAAGCGATGAGGATTTTGTTTTATCATTCAAAAAACTATCGCTAGGCGTTGTGGACGGAAGGAATATTTGGAAAAATGACTACCAAAAATCATTGGAATTTATCAATCGGGCCATTGAAGTTTTAGGTGAAAACCGTGTCATGGTCGCGCCTTCGTGCTCACTACTTCATAGCCCACATGACCTGGATCTCGAAACGAACGAAAACGTTCTGACCGGCGAAATCAAAAATTGGATGGCATTTGCCAAACAAAAATTAAATGAGGTTTCGCATCTCGCCAGACTTGTAAGGACTGATTGGGAATTGGAGGAAGATTTTATCAATAACCAGAACGCCATTGCAAGTCGCAAAAATTCTTCATTAATCCATAAACCGGAAGTAAAAAAACGGGCTGAATCGATCGTGGATGCTGATTTTGAAAGGGTAAGTGCATTTTCCGCGAGACAGATGCTGCAACTTGAGAAATTAGAGCTGCCACTATTTCCTTCTACCACGATCGGCTCTTTCCCGCAAACCGACGAAGTTCGGAAACTGAGGTCGGACCTGAAAAAGAATGTGATTACCATTGATCAATATGAGGATCGCATCCGCGAAGAGATCATTAGTTCGCTTCGCTGGCAGGAAGATTTGGGAATTGACGTGCTGGTGCATGGAGAATTTGAGAGAAACGATATGGTTGAATACTTTGGCGAAAGTTTGTCCGGATTTGTTTTCACGCAAAATGGCTGGGTGCAAAGTTACGGAAGCCGTTGTGTGAAGCCACCAATCATTTTCGGGGATGTGGAAAGGCCTGAGCCAATGACCGTTAAATGGTCGGCTTTCGCGCAGGCAAACTCCGAAAAACTGGTAAAAGGAATGCTAACCGGTCCGGTTACGATATTGCAATGGTCGTTTGTTCGGGACGATCAGCCTCGAAAAGATACCGCTTTTCAGATTGGGTTAGCCATCAGGGACGAAGTGGTCGATCTTGAAAAAGCCGGAATTAAGGTGATACAGATCGACGAACCGGCAATTCGCGAAGGGTTACCGCTCAGGAAATCAGCTTGGCAGAATTATCTGAAATGGGCAGTTGATGCATTCAGGCTCAGCGCAGCAGGTGTGGCTGATCAAACGCAAATCCATACGCATATGTGCTATTCCGAATTTAATGACATCATCGATTCCATTGCTGCTATGGATGCAGATGTGATCACCATTGAAACATCCCGTTCCCAAATGGAGTTACTTGATGCGTTTTCAGCATTCAATTATCCAAATGAAATCGGGCCAGGCGTTTACGACATTCATTCTCCAAGGGTGCCGACCGTCGACGAAATGGTGACACTGCTGGAAAAAGCCTTGAAGGTTATCCCTGCTCGAAACTTATGGGTGAATCCTGATTGCGGCCTGAAAACGCGCAAATGGCCGGAGACCGAAGCCGCTTTGCGTAACATGATCTCGGCGGCAAATTTGCTTAGGGAATCGGTGGCGGTGGGGCAGTAATTGGTTCGGGGTGGTCGTTTGAGATCAGGTTTTGTCATTTGTGGTCAGAGGTGGTCATTTGTTGTTCGGGATTGTTCGGTATTGTTGCAGGGCTCATTTTTTAGTCAGGTTTCGTCATTTGTTTTCAGGAAATGTCATTTATTATGAAGTTTTTGTATAGTTAACTAGAAAAATCAAACCAATTATGACCCTATGACAATTCCGAACTATCCCATACCACCCCCGTACTACCCAAACCGTTCCGAACCACCCAAACAACAAATGACCATAATTGACAATTAATAACTCAATGACCATTCCGAACTACACCGGCCCATCCCGAACAACATTGGACACCCCGGACCCCTTTAACCCGACTAGGATTAATTTTTGATATTTAACGATAGTATTATAGGTAAGCAGCTGATATATTGTTTCAAAGATTTTCGGGATTACTATCTTTGCATTTAACCTTATCAGTTATAGGACCGTAATGAGATTACGTTTACTCATCTTTTCCTCTATATTTTTCCTGATTCTTTTTCTGCTAACAGAGATTTTATTACGGTTAAGCGTCGTTTTTCTGGGTTACCCATTTCTGAAACCATCAGACAACATTTATAAAAGCTACTACACCAATCTGGAGCCTATCCGCAAAAAAGTCATTAAAAGTGACGATGCGGTTTTTGATATTTTGATTCTTGGCGGGTCGGTTGTGAGCACTCCATGGTCCAATCTCGAAGGCAGGCTGGATACGATTTTGAAAAAAGAATATGGGGACAAGAAGTTTGCATTTTATAATATTGCGGGGGCTGGACATACCTCACTGGATAATTATTTAAAATACAAATTACTTGAAAAGCAGCGATTTGACCTGGTGGTTTATTATGAAGCCATTAATGAAAATCGGGCGAACAATATTCCTGCAAAGGATTTCAGAAACGATTATTCTCACATTAAGTGGTATAGCGACATTCATCTTCTGCAAGCCCATCCCGAAATCAATTTTACGGTCATTCCCTATCTGGTCGGGCGGACGATCCAATACATCAGCGACAAATTAACGCACAAAGTTTACATCAGTCAGGAGAAGGTTGATCCACAATATGCCGCTTATGGTTCGGACATTAAAACGGCGGCTTCCTACGAAAAGAACCTCGCCGATCTGATCGAAACTGCGAAGCTCCGCGGGGATAAGTTGATAATGATGAGCTACGCCACTTATTTCCCACCCAATGTGAAATTGACTGGTGAACAGATTGATATGAAACATTTTGCGGGTTGCATGTACGCATCGCCTGTTACAATATGGGGGAAACCGGATAATGTTAAGAAAGGAATAGAAACGCATAATCAGGTTCTTCGGAAACTGGTTCAAAACAATAAAGTGCTTTTCCTGGATATGGAAGCAGCAATGCCAAAAGATTCGACTTTGTTTTGTGACGTATGTCATTTAAGTGAACCGGGAGCGCAAAGATTTGCCCATGAAATCGAGCGATTTATGGTCCGGCAAAAATTGCTTAAGTAGGAATGTTTTCGGGATTGTTGGTTTATTAAACTCCCGTTACCTTTAGACAAACGGCACAGTGCCTGATTGCACGGTTAAGCAAAATGCTTAACTTGCACGCCTTTTAGACGGTATGGGTGTAACTGTACACATAATTTTAATATTTTAATGAAAATTTTAGGTATTTCTGCTTTCTATCATGATTCTGCGGCGGCTCTTATTGACAATGGTGAAATTGTAGCAGCAGCGCAGGAAGAACGATTTACCCGTAAAAAGCACGATCCAGGTTTTCCCTCCAATGCCGTAGCATTTTGTCTGGAATATGGCGGATTATCCCTCAACGAACTTGACGCGATCGTTTTTTACGACAAGCCCCTTTTGAAATTCGAAAGATTGCTTGAAACCTACTATGCATTTGCACCCAAAGGGGTAAGGTCTTTCCTGACTGCAATGCCTGTCTGGATTAAAGAAAAAATGTTTTTGAAGCGCCTGATCAATGAAGAACTGGTGAAATTGGGCTACGATAAAAAGAAAAAAGTAAAGATGCTTTTCCCGGAGCATCACCTTTCTCACGCAGCAAGTGCTTTCTATCCCTCCCCATTTGAAAAATCGGCCATTTTAACGATTGATGGCGTTGGCGAGTGGGCAACAGCTTCCATTTGTCTCGGGGAAGGGAAGGATATCAGCATTCTTAAAGAACTTCGCTTTCCCCATTCCTTAGGTCTTTTATATTCTGCATTTACCTATTTTCTGGGTTTTAGGGTTAATTCGGGCGAATATAAATTAATGGGCCTTGCTCCATACGGTGATCCAAATTCGCCTGACATCAAAAAATACGAAGATATCATTCTGAAAGAGCTTGTAGACCTGAAAGAAGATGGATCCGTTTGGCTTGATCAGGAATATTTTGATTATGCAACCGGGTTGAAAATGGTGAATGAGGATAAGTGGGAGGCGCTTTTCGGATTTAAAACAAGAAAGCCGGAAGATCCCTTGGAAGCCATTCATTGCAATCTGGGTTTAGCCATTCAAAATATTACTGAAGAGGCTGTTATCCGGATGGCAAAAGAAGCCAAGCGACTCACAGGAGCGGATTATCTGTGCATGGCAGGTGGCGTTGCATTGAACTGCGTGTCCAACGGGAAACTTCAGAAAGCCAATATTTTCAAAGATATTTTTATTCAACCTGCTGCGGGAGACGCAGGAGGTGCATTAGGCGCTGCACAAGCGGCTTATCATATTTATTTTCAACAGGAAAGAAATATTACCTGGAAAGCTGACGCAATGCGAGGTTCCTATCTTGGGCCAACATTCTCTGATCTGGACGTCGCATTGACTGCAAAGAAATACAAAGCGGTTTATACTTACTATGACAATTTCGGAGAACTGGCAGATGAAGCCGCCAAATTATTGTCCGAAGGAAACGTGGTAGGGTGGGTTCAGGGAAGAATGGAATTTGGCCCCCGGGCTCTTGGAGGAAGAAGTATCCTGGGCGATCCAAGAAACGCTGAGATGCAGAAAAAACTGAACCTCAAAATTAAATATAGAGAATCTTTCAGGCCTTTTGCGCCATCCGTTTTATCCGAAGACTGCTCTGATTACTTTGATTACGACGGCATTTCACCTTATATGCTTTTAGTCCATCCTGTGGCTGAAAGGCGTCGAAAAGATGTTCCAGCGAATTACAGTTCAATGGATCTTCGTGAAAAGCTTTATTTCGAACGTTCCGACCTGCCTTCTATCACCCACATTGATTATTCTGCAAGGATTCAGACGGTTCACAAAGAAACCAATCCGCGTTATTACGACCTGATCAATTCTTTCAAGGCCCTCACAGGTTATGCGGTAATTGTAAATACCAGCTTCAATGTCCGCGGGGAACCGATCGTATGTACTCCCAATGATTCTTACAGATGTTTTATGCGTACCGAAATGGATTATCTGGTAGTGGGCAATTTCATCTTTAATAAGAAACTCCAACCGGAGTGGCTTGAGAAAGACAATTGGAAGGAAGAATTTGTTCTGGATTAATAACCTTCCATGATCAGCAACACTAATGGTATCTAAAATTGTAACCAGTCTGATAAGGATTATTTTTCTCGGGCTGCTCTTTGTATTTCTATTTTACCCGGATAGATTTCATATCAAATTTGACTATCCCGGTTTCCCCCAGAGTGATAGCTGGTACGTCAGATTAGCAAAATTCGCATTCTGGTTTTTGCTGATGATCGAAATCCTCAGGATTTTTTATTACGGTGTAGTAAAAAGCAAAGCCAAAGGTTTGATAGCCAATGTGATAACCATCGCAATTCCGCTTATCGTCACCTTGATTTTCCTTGAAATTGTTTTCATGTACATTCCGCAAAGTCATGAAGGGGTACTTTCCAAAGCATCGCAGATTTGGTGGGAAAAGTATTGGAAGCCCGTCAATTCACTGGGCTACCATGATAAAGAAATAATAGAAGAGGTTGGTAAAAAGCAGGTATTGGTGATTGGCGATTCTTTTGCCGCCGGTCATGGTTTGAAAGACGTGAACGAAAGATTTTCCAACATTCTGGAAGCTAAGCTTGGTGCAGATAAATACACCGTTTATAACCTGGGAATGTCGGGTGCTGATACCCGGGATGAAGCAAAGCGATTACAGGAATTTCCGGTGAAACCGGATATTATTATACTCGAATATTTTCCGAATGACATTGAAAAAGTTGGCCGGGAAAAAGGGCTGACCTTATCAGGAGCAGAACCCTATGCTGACCTGAATGGACCTCTGGCAACAATCGTAAAGCGGTTTTACTTGCCAAACTTTATCTACTGGCAATTGCCGCATGCAGGTTTTAGTACTTTTGAAAAATTTGTTCAGACAGCCTACACGGATACTACCGTCCTGAATCCGCACCTACGCGACTTATCTGCAATTACCTCTTACAGAGATAGTACCAAAGCTGAAATGTATGCGGTTTTCATTCCATTTTTATTCCAAATTGATAAAAGTGCTGGATATACGAAACCTGTTGAGGAGTTTCTTAGGGCCAAACAGGTTAAGATCGTCGGGATTAATGATGGAATCGTCAAAATTCCTGAAAAAGAGCGTGTGGTGGGGAAGAATGACGGTCATGGAAGCGCTACGCTAAATGGACTTATTGCCGACCGGCTTTACAATGCAATGCACTGAACGCATGTTTTTTGACTTAATAATGAAGAAAGTATTTTAATTTTATAATTGAATTAAAACGTAAAACAAGATGGATTTTCTGACAGACTTATTTGCATTTATGAAGGAGCGCAAGAAATGGTGGCTGGCTCCCGTAATTATTGTTCTGCTGTTGATCGGAGTATTGATCGTGATTGGCGGAGGTTCGGCTGTGGCTCCCTTTATTTATACACTGTTCTAAAAGCCTGTTATACAGACTTAACTAAGAATTTACTTATGCGCTGGTATCTTGAATACCAGCGTATTACAACTTTCCATATATCAGATGAGTGAATCAGAAAAGGCCAAGGCGCAGTTGGTCATTGTTACCGGGTTGGTCGTATTATACTTTATTTTTAAATCCAGATATCCTTACTTCCTGGTCGCAGCTGCTGCAGTTGGCGTTTTAAGCATTGCCATTCCGGTTGTTGGAGATCTGATCGTGAAGGGATGGTATAAAATTGCCGAAGTCCTGGGGGCTATTAATGGTAAGATCCTTTTATCGGCGGTTTTCTTTATCGTTCTGTTTCCGGTTGCAGCAATTGCCAAATTAGGCAAAAAGGATCACTTGGCTCTGAAACGCGAAAGCAGCGGTTCTGTTTTTACCGAACGAAATCACAAATACGGCCCAAAAGATTTGGAGCAGGTTTGGTAGTAATATTGAAGTGAAAATTTAAAGGCCTGTCTCAGGCCTTTTTTTTGCGGCATGCGCGATCATAAAGCAATTGCAGCATACCATCTTTGAGTCCCACATCCGGAACATGGATGACCGCGGCACCAGCCCACTTCATGGCGGAAAGATAAATATCACCGGCAGGAACGATTACATCGGCACGATCCGGATTGAGTTGAAGCTTATTAACCCTTTCATCAAAAGTAAAATGTGAGATATAATCCCGCATTCTTTCAATTTCATCTATACTAGTAGAACTTTCGGATAGTTTAGAGGAAAGGTCGAAGAGCTTATTAATGTTTCCGCCAGTTCCCACGGCTTCTATTGGCAGGCTGTAATCAACATTTTGATTAATCCACTCTTTGATTTTTAACCAGGAATTCTTTGATTCTTTCCCCTCTAAAAGCCGTACCGAGCCCAATTTGAAGGACTTAGCATTAATTTTGACACGATCTTTATACAAATTGAGCTCTGTACTTCCACCGCCGACATCGATATGCAAATATTGCCCATCGGCCAAAGATTTCACAACAACATTATTAACCAGCTCAGCCTCACGCTGGCCATCAATGATCTGAATGTGAATTCCTGTTCTTTTTTCAATATGGTCACGAACTTCGAAACCGTTTTCCGCCTCACGCATAGCCGAAGTGGAGCAAGCCATGAAGTCATCCACTTCATGCAATTCCATCAAAAGCTGATAGGCTAGCATCAGCTTCATCATCCTATCTTCACTATTGGGCGAGATTCGTCCTTGGGTAAACACATCATGCCCAAGGCGGAGCGGGAAGCGCACGTACTCTACCTTTTTGAAGCGGGAAATGCCTTCATCATGCAATACAGAGGATATTTGCATTCGGGCACCATTGGATCCAATATCTATTGCAGCGAATTTCAAAGAGTCGATAATAGGGGGTAAATAAATACCAAAAGTAGGACTTTCACGAACAAGTTTCTACACCGTCCGTGAAAGTGATGGCTCTAATTTACATTTTACCACCTATTTGATACAATAATTTAAGCTTTACCCCAGGTCCCGCGTTGTGGCTTAAAGGTGTGAGCGGTGTGAAGTAAGTATAAAGATACCCTTCCGCCTGTACAACAATTGGGTGCCAGGTTTTTTCCAGCCCCATTGAGAAGTTGATGGAGTTGATGGCAGGGTTATCAGTCTTTTTGTCAAACACCTGGTTAAAATACTGATTATTAGGAGCCCGGCAATCAAATGACACTTTTTCCCGGGAGGCAATCGTAATATTTGTGCCAACACCCGCATAGTACGCCCAATTGTCTTTAATGTTATTTCGGAAAGCGACGGTAAGGGGTATTTGTACCAATGTTGGGTTTACGCGGATGTTATATACATCAAACGCGAGCGGAACTTCATTGGGATGCGTCCTTTTAAAGTCCTTGCGATTTTTCTCACGGAATATTTTTTCGGTGAAAAACTCCATTGGTTTGAGTTTGAGCCAGCTTATCCCGGCAGTGATTGAGAATTTTTTGGCAATGAGCACTTCGCCCACGATTGTTTTAGCCTGCCCATTGCCCTCAATAGCAATTCCTCCGCCAAACCGATAAGGTACTTTCAGATTAAGTTTAGGAATTACGTTTTCAGCCTTATTAGTTTTCTCAATCTTCTTATCGGAAGCGGTTGCTTTGGTAATTTGTGTATTTGCGGTAAGTGCGTTATTGATAACCTGAGTGTTTACTTGACTTAGTGCTTTCTGAACTTGTTTGGCAGAAAGACGGCTCGCCAATTCATATTGCATTTGTCGGGAAATTGAATGACCATTATTTAGACTCGTGCCGCTTTTAACATTCATGTCAGCAAACTCGCTGTTCAATGCTTTTTGGAATTGGCCACCCGACAGATTACCTTGATTGCCTGCAATCGCCGATTCATTTTCGAAAGCCTTAGATTGAACATCCGATACTATCTCAACGTTTTCAATTACTGGAGAGGTCGGTTCTACGCCGTTCTTCTCAACATTCGAATCGCTTTTTCCAGGATAACTAGTTGATATATTGGTTTTTAAATCAGGCTCAACGTCAGTCCTTAAAGCAAGTTCAGCATTGGGCTTGGCGATGTTCTCAATTTCAGGAGAAACAATCAAAGGTTTATCTGAATCAGCCAAATTTACATTGCCAAGTTGTTCATTCCCGCGTTGCCCAACATTATCGGCTAATTCTTCAGACTGCTGTTGCCGCTCGGGAATGATGTAATGGTTTTCAACAACAGGCTCTTTTTGAACCAAATAAATCGTGTCTGTCTTGGCAGCAAGCACAGGTTGCTGCTGAATGACTTCAATCTGGCTTTTAAGATTTTTAACATCTGTAACCAAATGGTCATTTTGGGAAAGTTGGTTCACATACAAAAAAGCCATGACCGTCGTGACCGAGGCAGCAGCTGCATAGCCAATCCAGGAACCGTATTGTTGCCAGAGAGTAGGAGGCGTATGGACCTGCATGTATTGCTGCATTTTAGCCCAATCCTGCTCTTGAAAGTCTGGCTGAATACTCTCTAATTTCCGGCGTATAGTGTTCTCAAATTGATTAGTTTTCATTTCCTCTGAATGACTTTACGGCCCAATCACTTGGGAAGAGATGTGGGTAATACTGTTTTATTAAATGCTGCAATCTGGCTCTCGCCCGAACATAATGGGAGCGGACTGTTGCTTCATTAAGCTGCAGTAAATCTGCAATTTCACGGTGGTTGTAACCATCTACAACATACATTAAGAATACATTTTTATATACTGGCTTGATTTGCTGAATTAATTCCAGGATTTCGTCAGCGGTGATCTGGCTTATAATGTCTTCGTCGAATTTGGGATATGGTGCGTCTTCCAAAGAAATAACATCCTCGCTGTGCTTTTTATGCTTACGGTAATAGCTAATCGCCGTATTCACCATAATCGTTCTCAGCCAAGCTTTGAATGGATGATTGGAATCATATTTTCCCAGGTTGTTGAAAACTTTTAGAAACCCTTCATTCAAAACCTCTTCGGCTTCTTCGGTCGTATTTGTATAGCGAAGACAAATGCTTTTTGAATACCCGAAAAACAGTTTGTAAAGATGTCTTTGCGCCTGGTTGTTTCCAGCCATGCATGCCGCTACGACCGAGTCAAAGTCGTGTTCATCAAAAGATATTTTTCTTCCAAATAGCAAAGTCAGGGTATCAAATTGTCAGGGATCGCATTCTCTAATAAAGCTTACGTTCTAACATCCTGATATGTTGCAAAAATTTACAAAAATACCCGTTATCAAGAATAACTTCTTGCAAACTCAATTAAAAAAATTGCCAAAAATTCATTCTTTCTTGCAACAGGGCAATTGTCGAGGGCGTAATCCTTTATAACATTTTCAAATCATAACAATTCCTGATTAACATGAAGAGAATTACACTTTCGCTGGTTGTGTTGGTAAGCATTCTGATGGGTGCTTGTCAAAGAGAGAATGCAGGATTGGATCCTGCGGAAGATTCTGTTGATTTTGAGAGCGTTGCTGATGCTGCTGCGCGATATTCCGTTTCCTCGGATTCTGTGACATTGGGTAAATGTAAAGGGAAACTAACGGAAGTTGCGACGGCGGATTTGGCGGCCTCAATCACAGATTATATCAACACTACTTATCCGGGTTCGGAGATAAAGTATGCGGCGAAGGATGAATCCGGTAAGGTAGTTGTTGCGGTTACTTTGGCTGATGGAACAGCTAAGGGATTGTTATTTAATGCAGACGGAAGTTTCAAGGAAGAATTGAAGCGTCACGGTCATATTGCTAAGCTTACCAAAGTGGAGATTAGTGCATTGCCAGGTGCAATAACTGATTACATCACATTGAATTATGCAAGCGCTGAGATCAAGCTGGCGGGAAAGAATGAAGCGGGCGAGTATTTTGTAGGAATTCTGGTGGATAGCAAAGTGCAGGTTTTGCTTTTCAATGCAGACGGTTCATTCAATAAAGTATTGGACAAGCTGATCAAACGCCATAAAAAGCATTAAAAATTTTTGTTAGGGGTGAGTTGAAATACGGTGCTGGACCTTCCGGCACCGTATTTATTTTTTAGTAGCCAGCATTTCCAATGCATAGGAATTTTTGATTTCTCCCATCACAAATAAACTGTGCGTGCTTCCAATGTTCTCCAATGACCCTAGTTTCTGCATTAAAAATTGCTGGTATTGCGACATATCGTCAACGATTACTTTTAATAAAAAATCATAATCACCTGATATATTGAAGCATTCTGTAACCTCCGGCATGGCCATAACCGCTTTAACAAATTTTTCACCCATCACTTTTGAATGTTCCTTCAATGCAATGTTGCAAAAGGCCATTAGTTTTTTTCCCACTTTCTCCCTGTCAACAAGCGCTACATATTTCTTGATCACGCCTTCTTTTTCCAATCGCCTCACGCGTTCATACACTGGCGTGTAAGAAAGGTTTAACTTTTCTGATAATTCCCTTGTTTTTAAAGTCGCATCCTGTTGAAGCAAATGAAGGATTTTAGCGTCGGTTTCGTCCAGATTATACATAGATAGAATATCTTTATTCACAATTTCATTCCGCCGAATATAGATGAATAATTTAGCAACGCTGATAATCGTAGACTATTAGTCTAAATTTTTTTGATTTATTGAATAAAACATCTATTACTTTAATTTTGTCTCTTCAAAAAATGTTGCCTATTAAGGCAGGAATTATTCAGTTATCGATTACAAAAAATGATAGCAACTCAAAAAGCAGATATCCGTGAAATTCTGAAAAGCCGCATATTGGTACTTGACGGAGCCATGGGCACCATGATCCAGCGCTACAAGTTGGAGGATCATGACTATCGGGGAGAAAGGTTCAAGGATTGGGGACAAGATGTGAAAGGGAACAACGATTTACTTTCGCTCACCCGCCCAGACATTATCAAAGAAATCCATGCCGCTTATTTTGAAGCGGGAGCAGATATAGCTGAGACGAATACGTTCTCGGGAACTACCATTGCCATGGCTGACTATGGGATGGAGGAATTTGTTTATGAATTGAACTATGAGTCGGCACGATTGGCGCGGGAGGTAGCAGATGAATTCACCGAAGATGAACCAGACAAACCACGGTTTGTGGCGGGTTCTATCGGGCCAACCAACCGTACCGCATCATTATCTCCTGACGTAAATAATCCTGGATACCGCGCGATCAGTTTTGATCAGTTGGTAACCGCTTACTATGAACAAGTCAAAGGGTTAACCGATGGTGGTTGCGACGTTTTGTTGGTTGAAACGATATTTGATACACTGAATGCGAAGGCTGCATTATTCGCCATTGATCAATTTTTTGTTGATGCAAAAAATGGTAAGGTAGAAAGGCAGGCCTCCTGGAAATGCGCGCCCGGCGAATCACTTCCCATCATGATTTCGGGGACCATCACGGATGCATCCGGAAGGACATTATCCGGTCAGACAACGGAAGCATTTCTTACATCGATTTCGCATTTACCGCTATTATCAGTAGGGTTGAATTGTGCGTTGGGCGCAGACTTAATGAGGCCTTATGTGCAGATATTGGCAAAAGAAGCCCCTTTCTTTACCTCAGCTCACCCCAATGCAGGGCTACCCAATGAAATGGGGGAATATGACGAGTCGCCAGAGCAGATGGGCGAAGTGATTGATGGGTTTTTGAGAGATAACCTCATCAATATCATTGGCGGATGCTGCGGAACAACTCCGGATCACATTCGGGTGATCGCTGATTTAGCAAAGAAATATAGTCCGAGAGTGTTGCCATCGACAGAAACGGTAATGAAATTGTCGGGTCTGGAACCCGTCAAAATCACTGCATTAACCAATTTTGTCAACATTGGAGAACGTTGTAATGTGACAGGATCCAAGAAATTTGCCAGACTGGTCCGCGAAAGCAGATATGACGAAGCATTAAGTATCGCGCGGGAACAGGTGGAAAGTGGCGCTCAGGTTATTGATATAAACCTGGATGAGGGAATGATCGATGGCGTTGAGGCCATGAAAACATTCGTGAACCTCATAGTTTCCGAACCAGATATTTCAAAAGTCCCGCTGATGATTGATTCTTCCAAGTGGGAAGTAATCGAATCTGGGCTGAAATGTGTGCAGGGTAAGTCAATTGTAAATTCTATTTCCTTGAAAGAAGGGGAGGAAAAATTCAAAGAATCTGCAAGAACCGTACTGCGTTATGGCGCGGCGACGGTTGTGATGGCTTTTGACGAGCAAGGACAGGCGGATAACCTGGAACGCAGGAAAGAAATTTGCGCCAGGGCTTATCGGATATTAGTCGATGAGGTCGGTTTTCCTCCTGAGGATATCATTTTTGACCCTAATATCCTGACCGTTGCGACGGGAATGGAGGAGCATAATAGTTATGCAGTGGACTTTATCAATGCGGTTCGCTGGATCAAAGAGAATTTGCCGCATGCCAAAGTATCAGGCGGTGTATCCAATGTGTCGTTCAGTTTTCGTGGAAATGAGCCTGTTCGTGAGGCGATCCATACCGCATTTTTATACCATGCGATCCGCGCAGGAATGGATATGGGAATTGTAAATGCTTCTCAAATAGGCATTTATGATGAAATTCCAAAAGATGTCTTGGAGCTGGTGGAAGATGTGTTACTTAATCGCCGGGCCGATTCGACCGAACGATTGGTAACTTATGCAGAAACCGTTAAGGATAAAGGAAAAACACAAACTGGCCCCGACCTGACGTGGCGGCTTCTACCAATTAAGGAGCGTATTTCGCATGCCCTGGTTAAAGGCATTTCAGACTATATTGACGAGGATGTGGAAGAATGCAGGCATCTGTTCATAAGACCATTAGAGGTGATTGAGGGCCCTTTGATGGACGGAATGAGCATTGTCGGCGATCTGTTTGGAGAAGGAAAAATGTTTTTGCCGCAGGTTGTGAAGTCTGCCCGTGTGATGAAGAAAGCGGTCGCCTACCTGCAGCCTTTTATCGAAGCTGAAAAAAGTGAGGGAAACAATTCGGCGGGAAAAATTTTGCTTGCGACTGTGAAAGGCGATGTTCATGATATTGGTAAAAATATTGTGGGAGTTGTTTTAGGGTGTAACAATTACGAGATCATTGATCTTGGCGTTATGGTGTCGACAGACAAAATTCTGGCCGCTGCGGTGGAACACAATGTTGACATTATCGGCCTATCCGGGCTGATTACGCCATCTTTGGATGAAATGGTAGGTGTGGCCAAGGAAATGGAGCGCAGAAACTTTACCATGCCGCTGCTGATTGGAGGCGCTACAACATCCAGGATACACACTGCCGTAAAAATTGACCCTAATTATTCCGGGGCTGTCATCCACGTTCTGGATGCGTCACGTTCTGTTCCGGTTGCGGGCAAACTTATCCAAAGTGAAAAGAGCCAGGCGTCGGTATTGTCCGACATTAAAGCGGAATATGCCAAGCTTCGTGACGATCATGCCAAGCGAGGAGGTGAAAAAGCCCATATCGCCATCGATCAGGCACGTGCAAACAAAGCGAAAATTGATTGGTCAAAGTTTAAAGCGACCAAGCCACAATTTCTTGGAACCAGGGTTTATGATGATTATGATTTGGCCGATGTGGCTAAATACATTGACTGGACGCCATTTTTCCAAACCTGGCAGCTTCATGGAAAGTATCCTAAAATATTCGAGGATAAAGTGGTCGGTTCGGAGGCCATGAAGCTTTTTGAAGACGCTGCCGTGCTTCTTGGAGAAATTATTCGTGACAAAACCTTGAAAGCGAAGGCGGTGATCGGTTTTTGGCCTGCTAATTCCATTCAGGACGACATTGTTCTGCATCATTTTGAAGAAGAAAACCGTGAAATTCCCTGTGAACGGCACGGTTCGCACCAACATATTGAGTACAAAATCAGTCAGCAGGGATTTGATGCACATACAGCCGGCGAACTTGTTGCTGACACGGCAAAGGTTTTACACCATTTGCGCCAACAAAGCCAAAAAGCCTCCAATCTGGCCAATTATTGCCTTTCCGATTTTGTAGCTCCGCTGGAAACTGGCCATAATGATTACGTTGGAGGCTTTGCGGTTACCGCAGGAATTGGGATAGAAGCATTGCTTGAAAAATTCGAAAAAGACCATGACGATTATAACAGCATCATGGTCAAGGCTCTTGCAGACCGGTTGGTTGAAGCACTTGCTGAGTTAATGCACGAGAGAGTTCGTAAGGAACTTTGGGGTTATGATCAGAGTGAAAATCTGAGCAATGAAGAGTTGATTAAAGAGACGTATAAGGGTATCCGCCCGGCGCCGGGTTATCCTGCCTGCCCCGACCATACGGAAAAGAGAATGCTGTTTGATCTCCTGGGCGCCGAAGAATTGGGAATAACATTGACCGAAAGTTATGCCATGTATCCTGCGAGCAGCGTCAGCGGCTGGTATTTTTCCCATCCCGACAGCCGGTATTTCCCGGTGGGCAAGATCTTCAAAGATCAGGTTGAGGATTATGCGCGGAGAAAAAACATGACATTAGAGGATACCGAAAAATGGCTTTCGCCTATTTTGGGCTATTAAGAGTTAATCGACATCATGAATTGCCGGGGAGAGTGGATTTATCCATTCTCCTTTTTTTATTGTCAAATATAATTTCTCAGAATAAAACACGTATTAATCAAGAACAACAGCAATAAACAGGTATTTGTACTCTATTTTCTCAATATTTTAGATAAGATATTTGTAAACGATTTAGCCATATATATAAAGAGTTTATTAGCCATGAAAAGAAATATTTCAGTTTTTATTTTATTAATTCTCCTAGCTTCTTCATTTAAATACAGGACGAAATCGAGGGAGACAGATCAGAAGCTTATTACAGCTGGTTACCCAAGCCAGGTTATTTCCCCCAAAGAAGATAAGAGCATATCTTTTGATGCAACCGTGCTTAAATTGCAACAGGCCCATCAGGAATTTGTAAAAGGAAATCCGGAACCCTTAAAAGCGCTTTGGGCCCACAATGATGAGGTTACCGTTTTTGATGGAATTGCAAATCAGGAATTCAAGGGCTGGAAGGCAGTTGAATCCAGTTTGGATAATGCTTTCGGCGATCACAATAATTACAATTACAGTTTCAGTAAAATTGCCAGCAACCAGGGCGATGATCAGGCTTATCTGTTACAGGAAGAACATTATAAGCAATCGGACGGAAAAGCCGTGGATCTCCACGTAACCATCGTCTTTCGGAAGGAAAATAATGTCTGGAAAATTTACCATAGACACGAAGATAACCTGGCCGGAATCAACCAATCAGACGTATCCACTAAATAATTACCGGGTTTCCGGATATTTCAAACCAAGTGTTACTTACTGGTAATTTGTTGCTATTTTGCACCTTTGGGTTAAAATTCGCGACAAATTATTTATGGAAAGATTTACAGGACTGCTTGGTATTGTCTTGATCCTGGGCATTGCTTTCGCGATGTCAAACAACAGAAAAGCAATTAATTACCGGACAGTTGTCGTGGGTTTGGCGCTTCAGTTTGGTCTTGCAGTTTTCATTCTCCGGACCGATATTGGCCAGGCCATTTTTCAATGGTTGGGTGAAAAAGTCCAAAAGTTGCTCTCATTCTCAGATAAAGGTGCCGATTTCGTTTTCAGTACGCTCGTAAGACCCGATCTCATGCAGCGCGCCTTTGGTCCGGGCAACGATTTCGTTTTCTTCTTCAAAATTATTCCTACTATCATATTTGTTGCAGTGCTTGTAAATATGCTGTACCACCTGGGCATTATGCAGCGGGTGGTCTCGGTTATTGCGAGAGGTGTTTATTGGCTTATGGGCGTAAGCGGAGTAGAAGCTCTTTCCAATGTTGCCAGTACTTTTGTAGGTCAGGTGGAAGCCCAGATCATGATCAAGCCTTACCTCAAAAACATGACAAACTCCGAGCTAATGGCTTCTATGACAGGAAGTTTTGCTTGTATTGCGGGCGGAGTTATGGCGGTGTACATTTCATTGGGAGTGCCTGCACCGTACCTTATCGCTGCCAGCTTAATGGCCGCTCCGGGAGCATTAGTCATTTCAAAGATCGTTTTTCCTGAAACAGTTGAATCCGGCTCAAAAGGTGCAGTAAAATTGGAAATCCAGAAGACCCACGCCAATTTACTCGATGCAATTGCTGGCGGCGCGAGCGAAGGTTTGAAAGTTGGATTCAATGTAATCGCCATGTTGATAGGCTTTATTGCGCTGGTGGCCCTTTTAGATTATCTGTTGGGTTACGTCGGCGGGTTGTTTTCATTTCCCCAATTGAGTTTCAACTTCTTACTAGGAAAGGTTTTCTCCATATTCGCCTGGGCAATGGGCGTTCCCGTAAAGGATATTGAAACCGCCGGATCGTTGATGGGTACTAAAATGGTGATCAATGAATTTGTTGCATATCTGGACATGGTAAAACTGAAAGATACCCTTGACCACAAAACGGTAGTAATCGTCAGTTTCGCTTTATGCGGTTTTGCTAATTTTAGCTCCATTGCCATTCAGGTTGGCGGAATTGGCGAGCTGGCACCTACCCGACGCGCAGATTTAGCCAGGCTTGGGTTCAAAGCATTGATCTGTGGAACATTGGCCTCCTACATGTCCGCGACACTGGCTGGACTGCTTTTGTAAGCCGTTTCAGCCAGGATGCGGAGGATGTTGGCATGAATATTTGTGGCTGACTTGTTATATAATTCACTTTGACAGTCATACAAGCATGTTTTATGAAAAATATCAAGCTGTACTTTTCGATTTTCAAAGAAAGTGTACGAGAGTTCCTAAATGATAACGGACTGAAACTGAGTGCCGCCTTATCATATTATACCATATTTTCGCTGGCGCCCATGTTGCTGGTAATCATTTCAATATTCAGTATTTTTTTTGGTCGTGACGCCATTCAAGGTGAATTATTTGGCCAAATCAGTGGATTAGTAGGGGCAAGTGCAGCAGCTCAATTACAAGAGATTATTAAAAACGCAGAGTTATCCAATAAATCAGGTGTTGCAGCCGCGCTGGGCGTCGCTACCCTACTTATTGGTGCGACCGGGGTTTTTGCCGAAATGCAGGATTCAATCAATTACATCTGGGCTATCAAATCGAAACCGAAAAAAGGTTGGCTTCACTATCTCAAAAACAGGCTAATCTCTTTTTCGTTGATACTTACACTGGGCTTTCTACTGGTAGTTTCCTTGGGCGCGAGCGCGTTGGTGGACTTGTTAAGCAATCGTTTGGAACGTGTTTTCTCGGAGGCTTCAGTTGTTCTTTTTTATATTGTCAATCTCGCTCTGGTATTGATCATTATTACTTCTTTATTTACTGTCATCTTCAAAGTACTTCCCGATGGCGAATTGCGCTGGAAGGAATGCATGGTAGGCGCTGCCTTTACCGCGGTTTTATTTTTAATCGGGAAGTTTGTAATCAGTTTTTATCTTGGCCAATCAGATCTAGGTGCTGCATATGGTACATCAGCATCCATTGTAATACTTCTCACCTGGATTTACTATTCTTCCATCATCCTTTATTTCGGGGCCGAATTCACCAAAGTGTATGCAAAGCAGGATGGCGTCGGGATCTATCCGAATAAACATGCGGTGTTGATTATCAGGCAGGAATTGGATGAGAAGACAGGAAAAGAAATAGTTTAAGTAAAAAAAACTCCTCAGACGCTCTGAGGAGTTTTTTTTTTACTTAATTAATTATCTGATTACCAGTTCAAACGGCATCCTGGTTTGCATGCCGCCCATATTCATCAGTTTTTTATACATTTTAACATATGGGGCTAATTCGCCAAGCGCTTTGGTAGAAGCTTTTTCTTCTTCGTCACCCATCACCTTTGTTAAAATCTCCTCGAAAGGCTTTTTCTTTTCAGGATAGTAACGAACGCGATAATCGCCTTCTTTTAACTTAGCTGCTTTGGCGGCAATTTTGACCGCGTCATCAACGCCACCCAAAACGTCTACCAAACCATTTTCTTTCGCCTCAACGCCAGACCAAACCCGGCCCTGAGCCAGACTTCTTATTTTCTCGACCGACATCTTCCGTCCTTCCGCCGCCTTTTTAGTGAAGGTATCATATCCTTCATTGACGCTTTTCTGAATCATCGATTTTTCAAACTCAGTCATCTCCCTGGTAGCAGTCGGCCAATCCGCATGCGGGCTGGTACCGACTCCGTCAAAAGTTACTCCGAGTTTATTATTCATGAAATCCGTAACATTGAAGATCAGGCCGAAAATACCGATAGAGCCGGTAATCGTATTAGGTTGAGCAACAATGGTATCGCACCCCATTGCCATATAATAACCGCCCGAAGCCGCAACATCCGACATGGAGGCTATCACAGGCTTTTTCTTAGCAGTAATTTGAATTTCACGCCACATGACGTCAGAAGCCAGCGCGCTCCCTCCAGGGGAATTGATACGAATGACAACCGCTTTGATTTTATCATTCTCGCGGATCTCCTTTAATTCTTTTACAAATTTCTCAGAACCAATATTGTCATCTCCGCCATCGCCCGATGTAATCTCTCCCTCTGCAACCAGAACGGCAACCCTTGTATTAAAATCGCCTTCTTTAACCTTACTTCCACCTTTGAGATATTTGTCAACACCTACGTATGCAATCGACTTTTTCTCTTCTACTTTCAATTCCTTTTTCAGATAAGTATCCAGCTCGTCCTGATAGCCTAAATTGGTGACAAACTTGTACCTTAATGCTGATTTTGGATTCTCAACTGCAAGTGAATCGGCGTAGCTTTTCAGGTCGCCAACGGGTATTTTACGCGAAAGCGAAATGTTTTTGAGAAAATTGCTATTGATGGCGCCAATCAGCTCAATAGATTGTTTTTTACTTGCCTCACTCATATCCTGACGGGAGAACATTTCGATGGCACTTTTGAATTCACCTACCCGAAAAACGAGCGGTTTGATTTCAAGTTTGTCAAATGTTCCTTTAAAGAAACTGTATTCTGCGGAAAGCCCGTTCCATTCAAGACCGCCAGCTGGGTTGAGGTAAATTTTGTCTGACACAGAAGCGATGTAGTAGCCTTTTTCAGAGAAGCTTTCGCCATATGTTACAATGAATTTCCCGGACTTTCTGAATTCAAGCAGTTGATTTCTGATCTCTTCCAAAGTAGCCCATCCTGCTTGCGGTCCTTCGGTTTTCAAGTAGATCCCTTTAATCTTATTATCAATCTGAGCATTTTTAAGGGCTTCAACAATGTCTTTCAAGCCAACAACATCCTCACCTCCATCAAAAATCCCATTGAAATCTGAAAAAGGATTTTCTATCCCAACTTCCTGAATTGGCTTATTCAAGTCTAGCCTGAGTACCGATTTGTCGTCCAGCACCACTTCCTCATCTTTCGAGAACATGGCGCCAATTCCTGCCAAAATAAAAATGGACAAAAACAGGAAAAGGATTATACCGACGAACGTAGCCAGGACATATTTAAAAAATTGTAACATCTTATAATGGTCTGATAAAGTTTTTTTTATAGTTACGTAAGGAACAAAATTATGGATTATTTGTCGCGCTTTGGCGAAAAAATAATGTCAGAAGGTCATTAAGGGACATTAAATGGTTATTAATGCAGTCATTTTTTCCTGGGGTTCGAAAACATTTAGCCAGTCATATTCTGTATTTTTGTGGAAATTGAAAGCAATGAAAAAAACACTCATTTTAGTCCGCCATGCTACTGCGGAAGACCAAAATTTCAGGACTAAGGATTTTGATAGAAACCTGAATAATAAAGGTATGGCGGAATCGCAGGCAATGGGAAAATGGCTTGCAGAGCTTAATGTAAAGCCGGAAATATTCATTTCGAGTCCGGCATCCAGGGCTTACAGAACAGCAGAAATCATTGCCGGGGAACTGGGAGTTAATATTTCATCCATCAATCCTCGTCCTGAAATCTACAACGGCGGTCCAAGGGCTTACCTGGGCGCTGTGAACACCGTTCCAGAAACATTCTCCACCTTAATCCTTTTCGGCCACAATCCCGACATTACTTATTTTGCCGAATACCTCACCGGAGCAAATTTGGGATCCATGAAAAAGGCGGGTATTGCCTTTATTGATTTCGAAAACCTGAAATGGGAAGAGGTATCTGCCAAAACTGGTAATTTGAGCCTCTATAAAACGCCAAAGCAGGTCAGGGACGATGAATGAACCGCAAAAACCTAATAAGAACCGGAGGATTTTCATCATCGTTTTCATTCTGTTTGTAGCGTTGTTTGCATACATTTCCTATGATATGTCTAGTCGCACAACTGCACCCTGGAACAAGCCCAAGCAATTGAACCGGGCCTTGCCGGGAGCTACGCCTGATTCAGATTCACTTTTGCTTGATTCGCTTTTGAAGGAAGTTAAGTAGTTCATCCATGACTTTTCTAACCCCTGGGATGAAATTCCGTAATGACTTGACGCAGATAGTCCCTGTCCAAATGCGTGTAGATTTCCGTCGTTGTGATTGATTCATGCCCCAGCATTTCCTGAACGGCCCGCAAACTGGCGCCGCCTTCAATCAAATGTGTCGCGAATGAATGTCGGAACGTGTGCGGGCTGACGGTTTTATTTATACCTGCTTTTTCTGCAAGATCTTTGATGATCAAGAAAATCATTACCCTCGTCAACTGACCGCCTCTGCGGTTGAGAAATACAATGTCTTCACTATCCTTTTTAGGTGCAATATCATTTCTTACATGTTCCAGATAAAGTTGTGTGTACTTGATAGCTTCCCTGCCAATCGGTACAAGTCTTACTTTGTCCCCTTTTCCCAAAATCCGAATAAAACCGATATCAAAATAGCAATGCGTGATCAGCAGACCTGTGAGCTCAGAAACCCGTAGCCCCGAGCTATACAAAACTTCAATGATCGCCCGGTTCCGCGTGCCTTCCGGTGTGGAATGATCAATTGCAGCCAGCATGGATTCGATGTCTTCATACGACAGAACGTCCGGTAATTTTCTGGGCAGGCGAGGAGATTCCAGTAGCTCGGTAGGATTTTCCGAAATTTCATTTTCCAATAGTAAATACTTGAAAAATGCCTTGATTCCGGACAACATTCTGGCTTGCGAATGCGCTGCAAGACCAAGTTCTGAGAGGTATTTCAGGAAGGCACTCAGATGCGCTTCTTCAATGCGGGCAGGAGGCAGGTCGACTTTTGTTAGCGTCAAAAACTCTTCTAATTTTTCCACATCCCTCACATACGCCTCCACGGAATTACCGGATAGGGAGCGTTCGAGACGAAGATAATTTTTAAAATGTTTGATGTAGCTTTGCCACATATCAGGAAAATAGCAATTATTTAAATTTGCAAGAATCAAATGAAAAAGATATTGATCCTAAATGGCCCCAATTTGAATCTTTTAGGAAGGCGCGAGCCCAGCGTTTATGGCAGTCAATCATTTGAAGATTATTTTGAAACGCTAAAAAACACTTTCGCAAATATTGAATTGCACTACTACCAATCCAACCACGAAGGAGCGCTGATTGACAAAATTCACGAAATTGGCTTCTCGTTCGACGGTATGATAATCAATGCTGGCGGATTAAGTCATTCGTCGATAGCCCTCGCAGATGCATTGTCCTCGGTAACAACGCCAGCCGTGGAAGTTCATATCTCCAACATTCACGCACGAGAACCATTTCGCCACCACAGCTATATATCTTCAAGATGCAAAGGCATGATCTGTGGCCTGGGGCTTAGAGGATATGAGTTGGCGGTTCGATTTTTGAATGAGTGAATTTTGATTGAGTGAAATCAAAATTGCTGCTATCTAAAAACCGCGTTGCTGAAAAGAATCTTTCCGTTATAGAGCATTGCGCGAAAGACGGGGTCTTCCATCATATAGATAACCTGGCCCTTACCCATTTCCTGAACTCCAAGAATAAGCGTATTTTTAAGTTTTCCTGACATCTTACTCCCAACAAACCCGGCTTTGTAACCAGTTTCTGTCAGATAACCGACATTCCAGCCCTCTTTAAGATATTCTCTTTCATAGGAATCCCTCACCAGCGTCACATATTCGTCGCTGCAACCAAAGGAAAGCGGGTGGGTTTTATCCATGGTTAATTGGAACATACTCCCCGGGGACGAATCACTGGCATCAGCTCTCTCCTTGTCGCCATATTTTTTAAAAAAATCGGCGTCTTTCTTTTTGTCGGAGGATTTTTTTGAAAGATTAAATCCGGTTTTATTTATGAATGCATCTGTGGCACCCTCCATGGCAATGACCTTTCCGCCGCTTTTCACCCAATTTTGCAGTACTTCCAATTGCTTTTCACCCAACATATCCCCGTACTTGCCATCGGGAAGGATCAACACATCGATTTCAGCCCAGGGTAACGAGAGAAGTTTTCCCGCATTGACGATTGTGGCTGGATACTTGATCTGTTGTTCGAAATAATGCCAAACGGCGCCGAACGCAGTAGCAGATATGCCATCACCGCTGAGCACCACTATTTTTGGCGTTTTCAACGCAGCGATATGATCATCTCCAAAGTCAGAACCGGAAGTTACCATACCGGTTTTTACGGGCAGTAATTTTACATAATGCTTGGAAGCAATCGAAGTGACCAATTTGTCAAAATCAGTTCGCTCATTTCCTTTTTTTGTGATGATTAATGTTCCGGCATTAAATTTTGCATTGTCAATTTCGAATGGCACATTAGACGTTTTGACCAAAATGCCATTCTTCAATAGCTCAGCCAGAAAAACAGCATCCTCAACCTCCGACCATTTTGCTATGTAGGCGTAAGGTGTAAAACCGGGAACTGGATTTTCGATCTTTTCAGATTGGTAGGGAGCGGGAGTTAGCTTTTCCTTTAAACCATAAGCTTTCAGCCCGAAAATATAGGAAAGCCCCCAGCTTGTGACGTCATAGGTCACTGAGTCTTCGAGGATGGGTTTCGGTTCAAAAAGTATTCTTAAAAGATTTGATTTTGGCTGGTACGCAGTAATAAGTAAATCGTTATTCTCTATTTTGACCGATTCATCCGTCGCGTTGATCAGTTCCGTACCTTTTGTTGTAACCGATTTGCCTGCAATGCCATAGGTAATTCCCTGTCTGGTGAGCCAATCCCCAAATGACCTGATCCGCTCCTCCTGACCTTTTGTTTTAACCAGATAAGTCTTGTAAGTACCTCCGGGCACCTTCGCTGCATTATCATGATACTTGATAAATTCTTCAACAATTTTTTCCTTTTGAGATTGTACGGCTTCCAACGTCGCGAGGCTGGTCGCGTAATGGTGTGAGATACGACTTGTCAAGGTCAATGTATCGTGCTCTTCCCTGCGTTCAATACCTAGTCCGGCCCGACCTCCGCCTCCTTGCTCATAAGTAACACCCACGGCGCCATTGACGGTTGGCCAGGTATCTCCATAGCTTGGGTAAAACAAGTCGTAATTGTATTTGGTAAAATAGGCCCAGTTATTTTTATCAAAATACTTGCGGCAATATTCACCAATCAGATCATTGAATTGGCGTTGCCAGGGTGTAATGTCTTTATGAAAAGGTTTGGCCGCCGGTGGGAAATAGTAGCTTCTGGACGAGCCCATTTCATGAAAGTCAGCATGAAAGTGCGGCATCCACTGATTGTAAAGAGCGATCCTTTCTTGTGTTTCTTTCTGCGTTTGCCATGCCCAATCGCGGTTAAGATCGAATAAATAATGGTTGAACCGTCCTCCCGGCCAAGGTTCGTCATGTTCTGTAGCAAACGGAGTTACATCGGGTACTGTATTTTGCACGCGGTTATACCATTGCGTATATCTTTCATAACCGTCCGGATTGATACACGGATCGATCATGATCACCATATTTTTGAGAAAGTCCTGCGTTAACGAGTTATTCTTATTCAATAGCTCATAAATCACTTTCAAACTCGCATTGGCGGAAACCGATTCGTTTCCATGCACATTATAGCTCATCCAAACGATTGGCGGAGCGCTGGCATCAGGCTTGCCAGGCATTAATCCAATGCTTTTCAGATGATTTTCGCGGATAGCATTCAACTTACTGATGTTCTCAGGCGATGAAACGAACGCGATCATCAATGGCCGGCCTTCGTTGGTGGTGCCATATTGTGTCAGCTTCATGCGATCCTTATTCTGGGATTGCAATGTGGTGAAGTACTGAACAATCTGACTATGAAAAGCGAACTTAGATCCCAATGGAAAGCCGAGGTATTGATCGGGAGTGGTATTTTGGGCAAAGACTTGATTGAGAGAAAATAGTAAGAGGAGAAAATGGACAACTTTTAGCATGAGCAAAAAATGAGTGGAACGCCTAAACCCAAATTTAGAAAGTTACCTGAACTTAACGTCATGAGTAATGGGATAAAAAAACATTTTAAATGAAGTTGTTGGAAGTGAAGGCTTAATAAAATATCTCGGCTTTATTTCGGATCCAATCTTGGAATTTTAAATTCAACCGTGCATCTTTGCACCACGTTTTCGGAAACCGGAAGCAAATAGTGAAAGAAAGTGCTTAAAAACGCGCGAAGTAGGAGACCAGTCGGCCCATTCGTCTAGCGGTTAGGACACGACCCTTTCACGGTTGAAACAGGGGTTCGATTCCCCTATGGGTCACAAACCGTGCGAAGAAAAGCACTTTCAATCCTTATAAAACCGTCCTGTTTCAGGGCGGTTTTTTTATTGCCCTATCCCTCTCATTATCAACGTTATTTTCAAATTGGGTAGGAGAAACGTTAAAAAACCAATTTTATTCTACTAACAAGTGAAATATTAATATTATGTTGTAGTATATTTGGATAATAGTATAGAATAAGTTACATATATATTAGAATTTCATCTCAATTATTTTGCTCACTAATTTTAACACTCTATGAATTTTTTACTGAAAATGTTTTTCGCGGTAGGTATGGCAGGCACTGTAGCAGCAGCTCCGTTTGAGGTCGGAACAAACCTGCGGTTGGTTGCAGACAGTGCACAAGTTGAAAGCAGTATAGTGACAGATTTGAATCATTCTTACACCATTAACAATCCTTACGCGGAATCGGCAGACAAACCATTTACTTTTAAAACCAAGACAATTACAGAGCAGCCTGCACCACTTGCAAATAAGGTTTCCTGTGGAGGCCGAATTTGGGAAAACGGCGAAGTGCTAGGGCACACCAACGATGGAAAGTCGATGATTGTCCGATTACAGGATAACAGAATATATTTAAACTGGGGAGGGACGATAACAGATAACATTTTCGTCCTTTTTTATTTAGTTGAAAATACATTTCCGAATAATCCCACCAACGGGTCCCTGATTGACGCTTGTGTCAATCCGCTCGACCCAAGTACGGCGGCGGTTCAATTACTAGGGAGAAACAGTGCGGGTCAGATTACATGCAAAGGTTATGCGATGGAAGATGGTGACTTGCTTGGAACCTATGTAGCTGACTGGGGCGAAACTCGTCAGCATGTCAGAGTAAGAAATGGTCTTCTTCGTATCGGTGTTCAGCAGGGCCCAAATGACAACGGTACTGAGAACCTGCAAATGGGTCTGATCAATTTCACGATTGACGGCGCAAACGGAAGTTACCTGGCTCCTAAGTGGAGAGGTGTACTGACCAAAGAGATGGCCAATGGTTGTTTCTGGCCGAGAGTTCCTAAACCTGCCACGCCAATTGTCGACGCTAACTGTGCCTCAGGCCCTACCGTTAAAACGGTGACCAATGTTACTCAGACCAGTCTTCAGTTTACCTATCAAGGAAGTGGCGTGAGTAGCATTAAATGGAAAATTCTCTCTGGCTCCAATACCGTTGCCAACGGTACAACGGGTAACCTTGGCAGTACCACCGTGAATTTGAGTTTTGGATCACTTTCATCAGGAAATTACAAGCTTGTGATCGAAGGCGGCAATTGTAACTCTGCATCCAGTGAATTGAACTTCACAGTGCCAGTTGCGCCTGTTGGAAATTGCATATCCGGTCCTACTGTGCTGACTGTAACCAATATTACTGCAACCAGTCTTCGTTTTACTTTCAATGGACTTGGAGTGCATACGGTCAAGTGGAAAATTCTGTCGGGTACCAGCACGGTTGCCAACGCTACAACCGGGAATCTGACCAGCTCAGAGGTCAATATCAGTTATGGGACGCTTTCGCCTGGAAATTACAAGCTTGTGATAGAAGGAGGGGACTGTACTTCGGGACAAAGCGAAATCAACTTCACAGTGCCAGGTTCTACCACACCGAATTGCGCGTCAGGCCCGACTTTGAAAACGGTAACAAACATTACACCAACCAGTCTCCGGTTTACTTTTGACGGAGTTGGAGTCAATAGTATCAAGTGGAAAATTCTCTCCGGCGCAAACACGGTTGCCAATAATACAATAGGAAATCTTAGCGGGTCGACAGTTAACCTGACTTTTGGATCACTTTCGCCTGGAAACTACAAGCTTGCGATCGAGGGAGGGAACTGCATTTCCGGGCAAAGCGAAATGAACTTTACAGTGCCAACCCCTGCTATCCCCGACTGCATTGGAGGGCCGAGCATTTCAACGATCAAAAACATTTCCCAGACAGGTCTGACAGTCGATTTTGCCGGAACAAATCTTCAGATCTTTTCGTGGAAAGTGTTGCAGAATTCAAATGAGTTTGGCAGCGGAAAAACAGCTTATCTGAATACTAAATCGACAAATCTCAGTTTCCCAAATCTTGCTGCGGGCACTTACACTTTGCAACTGACGCCAGAGGATTGTAAGGGTACCGCTGCCACCAAGGCATTTGTTGTGCCGGTTGCCCCTTTGCCTCCCTGTACCAAGGGTCCGAACCTGATTTCTTTAACAAAGCCAGATAAGAACAGTTTGACGTTTAAATTTGATGGACTGAACGTTTCTGCGATCGATTGGAAAATCATGAAAGGAAACGCTTTGATGCGCTCAAACCGTGTAGCTCCGAGAAGCAGCAGCCCGCTAATCGAGTATACTACGCTGGCGGACGGTGATTATACTTTGCAGATTCAGGGAGGTAATTGTACTTCTGCGGTATCTTCAGCCGATTTTAAAGTGGATGGAACACTGCCTATTTACATTGCCAATTTCGAAGGTGAAGTTGTTGACAAAGGAGTTGAATTATCATGGGAGGTAGTGCAAGAGGAGGATGGAAAAGAATTCGAAGTGCTGCGCTATGACGATAAACTGAAAAATGAGACAGTTTTGGGCAAAGTTTCCCTTACTGATCAGCGAGTGGGCTGGTACCATTTTGTAGACGAGCGGCCTTTGCTGGGTATTAATTACTATCAATTAAAACAAATTGATATTGATGGTACATTCGAAAAGAGCAAGATGATTGCCATTAATCCGGGCATTATTACAGGCAGGATAGCGGCACCAAACCCTGCCCAGGATTACGTCGACATCCAATTTGCTTCACGCACATCCGGGCTATCGAATGTTAGCATTTATAACGTTGCGGGTTTGGAAGTAAGTAGTTTTCAGGTTCAGATAGCCGAGGGAAATAATAATCACCGACTGAACGTGAAAAAACTGATTGCCGGAAGCTATATTATCAAAATCTCCCACAATGGAGAACTTTCTAAACTCCGCTTTTTGAAAGTTAAATAAGTTTTTGAGACTGTCACTTTGACAAAAAGCCGCTTTCACGAGCGGCTTTTTTTGTTCAAACAACGCTCTTCCTATTCCGGCTGCAACCCCTTCTCCTTCCACCATTCCGGAAAAATTTGCTCCGCTATTAAGTTTACTTTCTGGCCAATTAGCGGCGTAACGAGTGGCACACCTTGTTTTTTTGCTTCGGCGGAGGCTCTTTGGATAGGTTCGTTCCAGTCGTGGAGGGCGAGGGAGAATTTGGCCCAATGGACCGGCATTAATTTTTTGGCTTTCAGTTCTTTGGCGGCAGTTACCGTTTCTTCGGGCATCATGTGAATGTATTTCCAGGCCTCATTGTACTGGCCACATTCCAGCAATGCCAAGTCAAAAGGACCGTATCGTTCACCAATCTTTTTGAAATGACTATCATAACCTGAGTCGCCTCCAATAAAAATTTTCAGCGATGGAGTTTGCAATACCATCGACACCCAAAGTGCTTTATTTCTGCTAAACTGCCTACCAGAAAAGTGGCGCGCCGGAGTAGCAGTTACCTTGAAGCCATTTCCAAGATCGACCGTCTCATTCCAATCTTTTTCGACGATCAAAGACGGATCATAACCCCAATATTCGAAATGCTCGCCGGTTCCCAGGCCAGTAACTATCATTTTTACTTTTGGTTTAAGCTTTAAAATGGTTTCGTAATCCAAATGGTCATAATGATCGTGAGATAGCAGGAGATAATCGATGTCCGGAAAATCCGCAACGGTATAAACGTCGGTTCCCTTGAAGCTTGGTGTGATAAAACTGGCAGGCGATGCGCTGCCGCTGAAAACGGGGTCGACGAGAAATTTTTTCCCGTCAATCTGCATGAAATAAGAGGAATGCCCAAACCAGACCAAGACATTCTCGTCGGGATTTAAATGCAGCAAATCTGTCTTTTGCGATGGAATCGGTGCTCCCGGGATATTATACTTGCTTTTGCCAAAGAAAAATTTGATTATCACATTGAGGTAGCTCGATCCCTCAGCCAGATCAGGTGTAAAGCTTTCATTTTGAAATTTTTCATCGCGGTAATTTGGCGATTGTTTAATTCTTTCCAAACGTACGCCAGAAGGCTGTCTTCCAAATTGCGGCTGGCGCATAAACAAAACAACACCGATAATCAGCAGTGCCAGTATTACAAAAAATATCATAAGGATTTTTTTAAGTCTTTTCATTGTAGGAGGAACATCATGATTTCAAGAGTTTTCCATGCCATGATTCCTGGCCGGAATTTCAATATTCTTTAATTCTGTTCCAAATGATTGCGGCTGACACTTTGGCTTCCCAGCGATATGATTCTCCGCCAGGCTACCAAAGAATTGTCGTTTAATGCGTCTGATCGTCACTTATTATGTTTATTTTTAAGTCTGCATAACGCTCATAAGAATTTCTGTAATAAGCGAATTGGTCGATTCGAATCAGTTTGAATTGCATTCTTGCCTTTCTTTATCAAGCTCAACCTTCGTCTATAAGAATGTGGTCAGGTAAGTCGTTGTGCGGGCGTTTTTGTCATGAAGTGCTAATATGCCTGGTTTTTATTTGCGGGATTTTAGGTAATGCATTGTCTTGTCAGGCTCAGGAACCAGGCATGCTCACCCCGGACATCATTTCCAGTAAGGATGGGCTGCCTCAGGCGTTTGTGCCGGACATTCTTCAAGATCGGCAGGGGTTTATCTGGATGGCTACCCGGGACGGACTTTGCCGGTATGATGGCAGCCGTCTTAAAATTTTTCAGCCTAAACCACAGGGGAAACCGTCGCTATCTTTCACAGGTGTTATCAAAATAATTCTTGACAACAAAGGGAAGATTTGGATATTAACCGAACAAGGCTCTATTGACGTCTTTAATCCCCATACCGAAGAGTTTGATAACATATCCCGTCGCCCACTTTTTGTAAAGCATTTAAAAGGCAATTTTAACAATCAGATGTTCTCGGACAGCCGCGGTCGCATTTGGGGGGCGAGTTTTTTCAAAGGCATCACCAGCTTTGATACGAATACTGAGCGCGTTAATTCGTATCCATTCAGTGAAGCTGAGACGAAGCTATTTTCCGAACATCCGAATATTTCAATAACAGAACTGAATGGCCGGATTTGGATGACGACTTCATGGGCTCTCTCCGTTTTTGATGAACAAAGAAAAAAATTTGTCGCATATCCACAGAAATTGCCGGTCGGACCAAATGCGCTGGAATTCCTGCAGATCCGGAAAGCAACGGGCGAACTTATGATTGGGACAAAGGATTCATTTATCTTATTAAACCCGAAAACAAATAAGATCAGAGAGTACCTCCTTCCTGGAAAAGTTGATAGCGGCACTTCCTACCTTGTCGCAGACCAATCGGGTAATGTTTATTGCTCGAATAATCGTCTTCTCTTTAAATTCTCAGAAGCGGGAGGATTGCAGGTCCTTGCGGATTTTAGTAAAGAGAAATGGGATTGCAGAAGCCTGTTCATGGATCGTTCGGATGTCTTGTGGATGGGTACAAACGGTGCGGGGGTAAGAAAGTTTAATTTACGGAAGGGAGCATTTCAGATATTTGAATACAAAAAAGATTTTGCCCATGACTTGATTAGCACATGGAGCAAAATACCCGGAAATCCTCAACCTTCGGCTGGATCACGGTTTACAGGTTATCAGTTTCGTTATTGTATTGACAAAATAAGAGAAAGCACCTGGTACACCTACGGGGGAACAGAACAGGCCGTTTACAAACTTGATCACAAATCCAACACAATAAGTGTTTTCAGGTTACCCGTCCGACTTCTCTCTCAGGAAAGGGTTTACCCCATTACAGTCGACCCGGCTGGTCACGTTTTCGTTTTACAAGGAACCGATATTTTACAGTTTTCCGATTCGCTAGGCCAATTTGACCGTGTTGCCTATAAATTGGACGCTGCGATTCTTGGAAACCTCTTTCAAATGGTTTCTGACAGCGAACATTTTTGGTTTATCAGTTGGGAGAAAGGCTTAGTCCGTTACAATCGAAAAACCGGTGGATCACGTCTTTTTGCAAGCCAGCCAAACAATCCAAAGTCGCTAAGCAGTAACACGCTGTTTTGCCTTTCCAATGATCCGCTTGACGCGAACAGACTTTGGGTGGGAACATTCGGAAGCGGGTTATGTGCTTTTGACAAACGAACCGGAGAGAGCCAGCGAATTACAGCGGATCAGGGCTTGCCCAATAATGTAATCTACTCTGCCATTCCTGATGGGTTAGGGAATATTTGGATCGGGACCAATAAAGGCCTTGCCCGGATGAACCATAAGACATTAAAAATCCGGACTTATACGGTTGACGACGGCATTATGTCCGATGAATTCAACCGCTATCATTACATCCAGTTTCCTAACGGATACATTGTAATGGGCGGGATTACTGGTTTCACAGGATTTGATCCGCAAAAGTTGAAAGACGATAATTTTAATCCACTGGTAGAACTCGTTTCTTTGGAAATCAACAATAAAGTGGTTTCTGAAGACGAAAGCAGGATAAGTCATTTGCCAGTGCATTTGTTAAAAGAACTGCGTCTGCCTTATGACCAAAACTTTCTGACTTTCGACTTTGCTGCCCTGCAATACAATGAGCCCCGCCGAAACCGGTATCGATACCGATTGGATGGTGTTGATGAAGGATGGATTGAAAGTGACCTGGCCAGGGCCGTTTATACTGATCTAAGGCCGGGAACATATACATTAAAGCTCAATGCTTCCAATACCTCCGGAATCTGGAGTCCTCATTTTCGGCTTTTAAATATCACAATCAAACCACCTGTTTGGGCGACCTGGTGGGCTTATGTAATTTATACAGTAACAATCGCGGGAATTATTCTGTGGATATTCAGGATCTACGTGCACCGTATGAAAATGAACCAGCTCATGTTGCTGAAACAAGCGGAAACAGAGCAACTCAGGGCGGCTGATGAGATGAAAACGCGATTCTTTTCCAACATTACCCATGAATTCAGGACGCCGCTGACGTTGATCATGGCGCCAGCTGAGCAATTGAAAATGAAATTGAAAGATCAGGAAGATCAACGGAAACTGACCTCTATAAACCGCAATGCAAATCAGTTACTGGAATTAATTAATCAGTTGCTCGACCTTTCCAAATTGGAAGCCGGTGCGTTGCCAGTTATGGAAATCCGAGGTGAACTTGCGCCATTTGTGAAGCAAACATTCGATTTGTTTGAACAACCGGCTCAGGATAAGGGAATTGAGTTGTTTTTTGAAAATGTAAATATTACCGGAGATTACTTATTTGATGCAGATAAGATTGAAAGGATCATTCATAATATCGTTTACAATGCGCTTAAATTTACTAAGAGGGATGGTCGAATTGCGTTAACTATTGAGCAGCAGGAAACTTCCGTGCTGATGAAAATTAGTGATACCGGCATTGGGATCGAATCGCAAAAGCTGCCTTCTATTTTTGACCGCTTTTACCAAGCCGATGAGCCAGGAACCCGGCAGCAGCAGGGAACAGGAATCGGCCTAGCGTTGGTGAAGGAAATTATAGACCTGCTAAAAGGGAATATTTCCGTCGAGAGTGAATTAGGGAAAGGTACTTCATTCAGCATTTATCTTCCGTTAACACGTGTCGCCGCAACCACGGCAGAGCCAGTGGCGGTACGCGAAGAGGAATTGGTTGTTGAAAAGTCTGAAAATCAAGAGATCAGGATACTGATCGTTGAGGATAACCCTGAACTTTCCAGCTATATCTCGACGAGCCTGCCGACATCTCACAAAATATCTTTTGCTTACGACGGTCAGGAAGGTTTGGAGAAAGCCCTGGAAGAATTGCCAGACCTTATTATCAGCGATGTGATGATGCCAAAAATGGACGGGCTCACATTGTGCGGCAGATTAAAGGATGATATTCGTACGGGCCATATTCCTGTGATTTTATTAACTGCAAGAACTACTTTCGAAGATCGGATCGCAGGATTGGAACAAGGCGCCGACGAGTATCTTGCTAAGCCATTTAAAGTAGTTGAATTACAGCTGCGGGTCAGGAATCTGCTGGAGAGTAAACGCAGACAACGCGAATGGGTACATTCGGACATTTCTTCATTGAAGGAAAGTATTGTACCAAAACCTTCCCCGGATCCATTCCTTCGCGAGCTGTACGAATTGATGGACCTGCATTTGGATGATTCCACTTTTGGGGTAGAACAGCTTTCCGAACGCATGCGGATCAGCCGGATTCATTTATACCGGAAAATTAAATCCCTAACGGGCTTCACTGCTACCGAATTTCTGAGAAACTACCGTTTGAAACAGGCAGTTGGTTTCCTCAAATCAGGATATCCGGTCAGCGAGGCCGGCTATATGGTCGGGTTTGAAACGCCATCATACTTTACCAAATGCTTCCGAGACCTTTTTCAAGTAACCCCCACAGAATTTTTGATCCAAAAAATGTCCGAAAACTGAGTTTTCAGGCCTTTTTTCATCGATGTAACATATGTGATAGTCGTATGTAACATCTGAAACATCCGTAGCAAAGCCTTGAGATTAGTTTTGGCTTGTTGATCAACAAAGCCTGAAAGCACACGCACATATTGTGAAGTGTCTGCTTCATTATTTACTCAAACATCTCTAATCTCAGCTTGTTATGAAAAAGATCTCCTTAGCATCTCTATTATTTTTATGCGCATTCGTTGGGCCCAGGTATGCCCCAACCCGGACAATGTCCGGCAACGATTTCATAGTTAATTTAAATTGCTCTGGTCCCGGCTGCGTGGATCCTTTGCTTGTCTTTCCAACTCCAGACGCTGTTTCAGGAGCCTACCCAAGTCCGCTGACCCCGAACGAACAGGCGGGCATTTATGTGCCTGGCAATCCCGCACTAAGAGGGTACGACCAAAGTTACAGCGTGATTGTAGGTGGTAACTATTCGGTTTCTTCCAACGGTGGCCGCGAAGTTGAGGGGAGGGTTGCCATCGGTGGTAATCTGATTATCGACAACATTGGTTACGGTATGTCACAGTCCGGAGGAGGAACATTTGTGGTTGGCGATGGAGGTAGTACTTTCCCGGTTGCTGTTCAGGGATCAGTCTCAGGTTCAGGCACATTGGGTGTGGGATTCAATAAAGGAGGTAGTTATATTGTGCGCTCAGGCGGGCCAAACACTGTGGCTTCATCTGGTGGCAGCGCTGGCCAATCCAAATCGCAGAATCAGGGAACATCCGGTGTCAACATATCGACGATCATTGCCGATATGAAATCGTACAGCAAAATCATGTGCTCGGCGATCCCAACAGGTGTAGCCAGTGGTGCAGGTTTTGTGGGCACCAACGCTACAAATGAAGTTTTCACAGTAAATAACAGTTCACTAATCGGAAATCTGTCATTCACAAATATCGCCCCGGGTGCAACAGTGCTAGTGAATATCGAAGGATCTGGTAGTTTAGACGTAAACTGGACGGCACGGATTGGCAGGACCGCGGAATCTGGGACGGCAGATGCTGATGCGACGGTTTACAATGTCATTTTCAATTTTTGCGACGCTACAAATGTTTCGTTCAACAACTCATTTATTGGAACAGTGCTTATTCCAAATGGCGGCGCGGAAATTAAGCAATCATTTGACGGACGTATATACGCTTCCGGTAACCTGGTGCATTCAGGGGAATCGTCTGAAATACACAATTATCCGTTTATAGGAGACTTAACCCCGTATACTCCCTCAACCTTGCCTGTGACATTAATGTCTTTTCAGGCGGTGGCTGGAATAGATGGTGTGGATTTGAAATGGGCTACCCAATCGGAGGTCGACTTCAGTCATTTTGAGATTCAGCACAGTAATAATGCCAGAAACTGGGAAAAAATTGGGGAAGAGTTAGCAGAAGGTAATGGTAAAACTGAAAATAAGCTGTACACTTTCACCCACACTTCGCCTGAGCCGGGAGCACAGTATTATCGCTTGAAAATGGTGGATCTGGACGGTTCCTTCGAATTTTCAAGGGTGCAAAATGCTTTTGTAGATGGTAATGCCAGACTAGTTGTGTCCCCCAATCCTGCGTCTTCACAATTCGCCATTACAGGCCTGTATAATCCTGAAAAACAATTCGTTCATGTCAAGATCTTTAATGCCGCCGGAAAGCTTTTACAAGCATTTAGCAGAAGTGCGGATCAACTCGAATTCCCTGTTTCGAAGAGCTGGCCGAAAGGGATGTTAGTCATTCAGGTGGGCGTTGGGGGAGGCGCCGAGAAGTCGATGAAGCTGTTGAATCAATGAAGGTATTTTTTAGATTCAAATATCCTAATGCAAAGAAATTACTGATTTGTAAATAATCATATCAGTTGAGTCGAGAGTTCAATCAGCCAATCCATGTTATTTGGGTTGGCTGATTCGTTTCCGATCAGGCTAGCGGCACCAGTAGCTTTCTAATCCAATCGATTGATTGCCAAACCTTAAAATAACTCAGATCTGTCGGGAAATAATTCACATTTGCTATTGATGGGACGTCTCTGTTATTTCTTAATTCTAACTATCCCCGATCATGAAAAAAATCACATGGCTACTCGTAGTACTCAATTTGTGCAGTATTGCGACTTATTCACAGGATACCATTATCACGGTGTTATCAAAAAACCACATGAAAACGTTCTTGCCCGAAAGAAACACCTTTGTGGGAACCGGTTGGCTGGATATCCTCGAAAAAGTGAAAAAATCGAATTATGTATTAATTGGTGAAGACCATTTAATGAATGAAGTTCCGCAGTTCTGCTCTGCCCTTTTGAACGAAACCAAATTCGACAATTTCTTTTGTGAAATTGACCCGTTTTCAGCATCCATAATCGAAACAAGATTGAAAAGTCAATCGGATAAAGAGTGGAACGAGTTTATCCTGGCATATGGGAACACATTTTCATTTTATGCCATGAAACCGGAATTGGATCTCTTCAAACAATTGGTGAAGGACAAAACAAAAATTTTCGGGACGGATCAGATCCTAATCGTTGCCGACCGGCTGATTTGCAATGAGTGGAAAACAAAAACGAAAAATGCAGCAGCAGCTGCTATTTACGCCGAAATCGAAAATCAATCAAAAACGCATTTTGATCGGTTTCGGAAAGATCCCAGTCAGCCATTCTACATGCTAACCTCTGATTTTGAGAAAAATATTTCAGCACTTTCGGCATTACAACTGAGCAAAGAGGAAGTGAATGTGATAGACAAGCTGAAACTTACCGCCAGAATCTATAAAGAGCAAAATCACCATTTGCGAATTCAATTAATGAAAGAGCAGTTAATGCAGGAATACGAGAATTGGGCCGATAAAAAGAGCCTGTTTAAATATGGCGCGATTCATATGCCCAAGGGACAAAGCCTGATGGACATTTACGATCTAGGTAACCTAATCAACAATGTTGCCGACAGCCGCTTTCAAAAATCCCTTCACATCATGATCATCGGAAAGTCCGGGTCGCAGGCTTCACCTTTCGAAGGTTTTCCAGCCTCTCCGATTGATCAGGAAAGCGACGACCTGAAAACCTTGAAACCATTCTTCAAAATCGAAAGCGGAGAAAACTGGCAATGCTTCGATTTGGGGTCAATGAATGTAGAAATGAAGAAAGCAAAGATTAACCCTCAGAGTACCAGAATGTCGCAGATACTGGAAGGATATGATTTGCTGGTCATTATACCGACTGCTACGCCCGCCAAGTTCGCCTTCTGAGTATCAGCTCGGATACAAAATATTTCTTCTGTATTTTTGATTAGAAACCTTTAATACACTTCTGATCTGTTATGAAGATATTTTCGCTACTTTTCCTGCTCCTGGCAGGTTCTTTTTTGTCGAATGCCCAAAATGCACCTGCGATCGATACGGGTTTTGTGAGAAGTAACTATCTCAAAACAGAACAGTACATTACCATGCGGGACGGCGTGAAGCTTTTCACCACCATTTACACACCAAAAGATTCGTCCCAGACATATCCCATTCTGATGCAGCGCACCCCATATTCGGTGAGGCCATATGGTGCTAACAATTACAGACGCAGCCTGGGGCCAAATACGATACTTATGCGGGAGAAGTACATTTTTGTTTATCAGGATGCCCGCGGTAGGTATAAAAGCGAAGGAGAATTCAGGGAGATGACTCCTGCAATAGATAATAAGAAAAGTAAAAAGGACGTCGACGAGTCCAGCGATACCTACGACACCATTGAATGGCTTTTGAAAAACACCAAAAACAATGGTAAGGTCGGGCAGTCCGGTATTTCTTTCCCGGGTTACTATTCCTCAGCCGCACTGCCCGACGCGCATCCTGCACTGGTGGCGGTCTCTCCTCAGGCACCCATGTCCGATGAATTCATCGGAGATGACTGCTACCACAATGGTGCATTCTTCCTAATGGACAATTTTGCCTTTTACAGTGGGTTTGACGGGCCAAAAAGTGCTGACGGACAGAATTATAAGTCGCATTTTAATGCTGATTTCAGCGATGCTTACCAATATTTTCTCGATTTTGGCCCGTTGAAAAAAACCAATGCAGCGCCTTATTTTGCGGATGAGAAAAGTATATGGCGACAAACTACTGCACATCCGATCTACGATGAATTCTGGCAATCGCGGAATATCAAAAATCATTTGAAAAACATCAAACCTGCGGTTTTGATCGTAGGAGGGTGGTTTGATGCGGAGGATTTGTACGGTGCATTGAAAACTTACGCTGCCATTGAAAAGCAAACGCCTGGGAACAATAACAGATTGGTTATGGGGCCCTGGACGCACGGTGGCTGGGCAGCCGCTACTTGGAAATCATTTGCGCAATATCAGTTTGGTGCGGATGTGAACAAGTATTATCAGGAGGAGATCGAGACCAAATTCTTTAATTTTTATCTTAAAGGAAAAGGCAGCTTTGATCAGTCCGAAATCACTGTTTTTGAAACAGGGACTAACAAATGGAAAAATTATGATGTTTGGCCTCCCAAAAATAGCCTGCCCACCGCCTATTATCTAGGTCCCAAAGGCACATTGTCGACCACCAAGCCAACTTTCGCTAAAAGTACGTCGGAATACGAGAGTGATCCTGCGAAGCCTGTTCCTTATACCAATGTCATCAGCGGAAACAGAAACAATGAGTATATGGCCGAGGATCAGCGATTTGCGTCCAGAAGACCGGATGTTCTGAGCTTCCAGGGCGATTCGCTTTCCGAAGACGTAACATTAACCGGCGAAATTGTTGCCAACTTAATGGTATCGATGACTGGTTCCGATGCAGATTTCATTGTGAAGGTCATTGATGTGTGGCCGTCCAATACCGCAGTTCCGGCAGCAAAAGAAGGAGAACGTCCTGTACAAATGGGCGGATATCAGCAAATGGTCCGTGCGGAGGTTTTAAGAGGAAAATTCAGGAACAGTTTTTCCAAACCGGAGCCTTTCGCGAAAGATAAAATTGAAAAAGTTACGGTCAGGCTTAATGAAGTCGCCCATACTTTTAAGAAAGGCCACCGCATCATGGTACAGGTACAAAGCAGCTGGTTTCCATTGGTTGACAGGAATCCGCAGAAATTCATCAATATTTTTGAAGCTACTGAAGAAGATTTTCAAAAGGCAAAAATCACCATTCACCACGACTCGAAAAACAGCAGCAGCTTTCTTTTGCCAGTTCTCAAATAGCGCCGTTTTATTCACCTGTTTTTAATTCCCTTCCGCTTTTTGTATTCCTGGTAGCGTTCGTTATATTCCTTCAACTCAGCTTCTTTAAAGCTTTTTTCATAGCGCTCCGGAAGTTTCAGCCGTTCCTGCATTTCCAACTTATCAGACAATTCGACGAGTGTATTGCTTCCGTTTTTGTCTTTTGCCAGGTCAAAGGCATCGTAGAGGTCACCATTTACCGTGAATGCTTTAAAGGAAAGTTTATCCTGATTAATTGTGATCGCCTGATATAACTGGGTATCTGACGCCGCACGGTCCATCCAGTTTTGCAGACCTATATCATACATTTTCGGGCCGCTGACCGAAACCACGTAAATGGGGCCGTCCGGTTTTTTCCGGCTTTGACCAAGAGGCATATTAATCCCTCTTCCATAAGTGTGGTCATGGCCCTGAAGAACAAGATCAACCTTATATTTTTTGTATATCGGCTCCATTTTCTCCCGCCACTCGTCGTTATCCCTGCCTTGTTTGGTAGAATAAATGGGGTGATGGTGGACAACGACAGTCCAGCGGTTTGTGTTTTCGGAAGCTACTTTTTCAAACCATTCGGCCTGCATGTCACGCGAACTTTTGCTCGAAGTGGCTTCCTCGGAGTTGAGAAAGATGAACCGACTTCCTTGGTAATCAATGTAATAGGTGGTTTCCAGCAAATCTTCCGGCCCGTTCTCCGGTAATGCAAATTGCGGTCTCCAATGTTTGGAAACTTTTTCCTTTTGGCCTTCCCGATAATATTCATGGTTTCCTGGTGCCGCAAGATTAGGTACCATACCATTCACCCAACCACCGGCCTCGAACCATTCGCCCCATTGGTAATCACTGTTGGAATTGTTGATCAGGTCACCGGCGTGGATCATGAAATTAGCTTTGGGCAGGGTAGAATACGCGCCTCGAATGGTACGCGACCAAAGCGCCCGGATGTCATTCTGGGCATCGCCAAAGTAAAGAAAAGACAATGGTGTCGGCTTATCTGACGCAGTTTTAAAGTGAAACCATTCACTCCATTGTGTACCATTACCGACCCTGTAGACATATTGAGTTTCCGGTTTAAGGTCGGTAAAGTTCACTTCATGATAAATTACCGATCGCTCTTCCAATTTGGTGGGTTGGCTTAATGCCTTCACAATGATCGCTTTATCTTGAAAATCAGGAGATGCGTCAGCTTCGTCGATTGCAGCGACGGCATTGGTTACAGTAGAATCTGTGCGCCAGTTCACAGCCTGTGAAGTGGCTGGGTTACCCTTGTAACCCAATATAACCCGGTCCGGAAACTGAGACGGCGGATACGTTTTGTTTTGCTGTGAGTAGAGAGGAAAGCAGCAGGATAGTAAAAAACCTGCGAGATATTGAAAAAATAATCGGCGACCGCGGTACATAATTTCTTGAAAAGTTCAGACAATGATAATACCCATTTTACTAATAATCCGACTATTGGCTGTTTAGTTTGTGTTAAGAAAAAGGCTCTTAATTTTGTAGTACAATCTTCATTCGCTTTGCAAAAGAAAACGCTTCTCATTACTCCCCCTTTTACCCAGCTTAATACGCCGTACCCAGCCACTGCATATCTTAAAGGATATTTGAATACACTGGGAAGGGAGTCGTATCAGGCTGATCTGGGTATTGAGGTGATTGTGGAATTGTTCTCTTCCGACGGTCTGGGAAGACTTTTTGCCGATCTGGATAATGCAGATATTGAATTGACTGATAACAGCTTTCGCATTTACTCGCTGAAAGAGGATTACATCAGCACCATTGACCCGGTTATCCGATTTCTGAAAAACATTAATCCCACCCTTGCACACAGCATTTGTGACCGCAGCTACCTACCCGAGGCCGGCCGATTTTCGCAATTGGAGGATATGGATTGGGCATTCGGAACGATGGGGATACATGATAAAGCCCGCCATTTTGCGACATTATATCTCGAAGATTTGGGCGATCTGATCCAGGAAGCAGTCGATCCGCATTTTGGATTTAGCAGATATGCGGAACGCCTGGGACGCTCGGCGACAAGTTTTGATGAAATGGAGAAGGCATTGGAGGCGCCAGTTACGCTGTTGACTCAGATATTAACAGCTGTGCTGGAAAGAAAAATTCAGGAAAACCATCCGGACTTAGTTTGCATTTCAGTACCATTTCCCGGAAATCTCTATGGCGGGTTCAAATGCGGACAATACCTAAAAAAGCATTATCCACACATCAAAATTGTAATGGGCGGCGGTTTTGCGAATACAGAACTTCGGTCGTTAAAAGAACCACGTGTTTTTAATTACATCGATTTCGTTTGTCTGGACGACGGCGAGGCGCCGTTGCTTTCACTACTCGAATATCTGGACGGACAAAGGGAAATTGCACAGCTGAAGCGGGTTTATTCCCGCGTGAACGGTGAGGTTGTGTACCATAATGGCGCAAAGGAAAAGGACGTACCGCAGCGGGACACCGGAACGCCGGATTACAGCGATCTTCTTTTGCACGATTATCTGTCCGTCATTGAAATTGTCAATCCCATGCACAGGTTATGGAGCGATGGACGGTGGAATAAGCTGACATTAGCCCATGGATGTTATTGGGGAAAATGCTCATTCTGTGATATTTCCCTAGATTACATTCGCCGATATGAACCAATGACAGCGGCTTTGCTTTGCGACAGAATTGAGGAAATTATAGCGCAAACGCAGCAGAATGGTTTTCATTTTGTGGATGAAGCGGCACCTCCTGCATTGCTGAGAGACCTGGCACTGGAAATAATCCGCCGCAAAATAACCGTGGTGTGGTGGACGAATATTCGATTTGAAAAGAACTTCACCCATGATCTCTGCATCCTGCTGAAAGCTTCGGGTTGCATTGCAATTTCCGGTGGCCTGGAAGTGGCATCCGATCGGTTGTTGGAGAAGATGAAAAAGGGCGTAACCGTCGCACAGGTGGCGAAAGTGGCAGATGGTTTCACGCAGGCCGGCATTATGGTGCATGCTTATCTGATGTATGGTTTTCCAACACAAACTGCCCAGGAAACCATCGATTCACTGGAAATGGTCCGGCAATTGTTTCAGGCAGGTATTGTGCAGTCGGGGTTTTGGCATCGGTTTGCAATGACCGCCCACAGTCCTGTTGGTTTGCATCCGGCGGAATTTGATGTAATGCGTTTAGGGCCTGATACAGGCAAATTTGCCAACAATGACCTGGAACATCGGGATCCGTTAGGCACTGATCATGACCGTTTTGCAGACGGATTGCGCAAATCATTATTCAATTACATGCACGGAGTTTGTCTTGATTTCCCGCATTCCAGATGGTTTGATTTCAAAGTACCTCCTACATCCATCCCGCCATCCTATATCGAAAAAAGCATTCAGGATATCCCTGATCTGAATAGTCGGCCTAATGCGGTTATGATATGGCTGGGAAGTTTGCCTGAGATGTCCATTTTTCAAGAGCAAAAAGGTAGTTTAGTTCTTGAAGTAGCCGAGCTGGTCTTTTTTAGCAAAAGGAGAGAATGGGCCATTGAAGCCAATTTGGCAATAGGGAAATGGCTCAGGGAAATATTTCCAAGGTTACTTGTCGCCAATCAGGAACCTTACCTTTTTGAACAATTGAAAAAAGATTTCGAACAGGCTGGTTTAGGAAGTTTTGATGCGTGGACTGCTTCGGAAACATGGCAGGAGCTAAGAAACGGAGGTCTTCTTGTTATTTGACACTACATCGTCAACACTTCAAATTTTTCGAGATTGTCATCAAAAGCGGTGAAAATGGCTGGATATCCAATGTCTATGTTGCCGATTTGTTTGTCAAGCCGTAAGGCGGTTGCGGGACGTATGGTCGCCATTTCAATTGCTTCCTGCAACGGAATTCCCACAATTTGAACTGCGTTTCGTACTGCATCTGGCAGCGAAATGGTTGCCCCTGCCAGATTTCCGTCCGAGTTGGTATAGCGACCGTCTTTGAGATAAGCATCAAATTCCCCCCATTTAAATTCAGTTACTTTTTCTCCTAGGAACAAAGCATCGGAAATCAAAAACAGCTTATCTTTTTTGATCTTATAGGCGACACTGGCGGCTCCGAAATCGCAGTGGATACCGTCGATAATAATGGGGGCATAAACAGATGCTATATCAAAAGTAGCACCTACCAGGCCAGGTGCTCGATGGCCAAAGGCGGACATTGCATTGTATAAGTGCGTTACGAGGCCTATTCCCTGGGAAAATGCTTTCACCGCTTCCTCATATGTAGCATTGGAATGACCAGCTGAAACGGTAATTCCGGAATCCAGAAGCATCTGAATCTGATCTTCCGTAAACATTTCGGGGGCTATGGTGATCAGTTTGATGACATCTTTGCCATAACGGATAATCTCTTCCAGCTCTGAATTGATAGGTTTACGTACATATTCAGTAAGATGAGCGCCTCTTTTTATGGGATTAAGAAAAGGGCCTTCCAGATGCATCCCTGGTACACCCGCTTCTGGATTTTTAGAAATATAGTTCCTGGTCGCCTCAATGCCTTTTAAGATATTGTCCAGCGGAGAAGTTATGAGCGTGGGGAGTACGTAGGCAGTTCCAGATTTTACACTCGCCTGATAAATATCATCAATGGTCTCTTCGTCGGCCCTTTCAGTAAAATAATATTTTTCACCGCCATTGATATGGCTATCAAAAAGGCCGGGAGCCAGGTTCGATACCCTTGAAATGGATCCGATAGACGAGGCTTCCACATATTCCATTGCGGCTATCTGACCGTCCAGGACTTGAATAAGCTGATTTTTAAGAACTTCTTTTCCCGTAAAAACCCGATCGGCAAATAGCTGTGACGACATAATTCATTTGAATATTTAATCGGGCCAAGAAACGAAAAATGCCTAGCGGTTCAAAATTCTATTTGATAATTATGTCAAATCTGGTCAGCAGGCCGGCTAAATCGGAAGACAGGAATTTGGCTTTTCGGATATTGTTGCGGGTGGGATCGATGGTGAAGTTCTTACTGCTTGAAAAGTCGACGCCCGACAGATTAGAATTTTCAAAAACAGCGTCCCAGAAATCAATGTTATGTATCCTGCATTTCGATAAGTCAGCGCCGGTGAAGTCGGCACCATGAATTTTGCAGTTACTGAATGAAGATTTATTCAATTTTTTATTTTCGAAAATTGCATAATCAAGAATGCAGTTTTCAAATATTGCGGCAAAGGCAAATTCCTTGCTTTCCGTAAAGTTGACACCAGTTAATTTGCAATTAACAAACTGTACATCAGATATTTTGCAATTCCGAATCAGCGCATTACTCAGGTTGCAATCCTGAAATATGCAATCAATAAATTCAATGCCTGAAAGATCGGTGAAGGTGCAATTGGAAAAACGGATTTGCTCAAAATGATCCCCGTCCAAGGCGTCCGAGCTGAAATTCTTGTCTTTAATAACTTCCAGATGATGGGTCATTAACATGAATACTTATAATGCTGACAGCAAGAATGTTAAATGTATTTTTTTATGATGGACTCTAATTGGTCGGCCTGCACTACCCCGGACTGTCGCCACATTGCTTTTCCATGTTTGAAGACAATGAGCGTGGGGACTCCCTGGATTTTATAAGCATTCGCTGCGGATTTGTTTTTATCCACATCCACTTTAATGATGGTTGCACTATCTCCCAGATCGGCCTTCACTTTTTCCAAAATCGGTTTCATCATTTTGCAAGGCCCGCACCATTCGGCCGAAAAGTCTACCAGGACCGGTTTAATGCTATTTATCAATTCTGAGAACGTTGCCATTTTCAAATGCTTTTTGATTTACATAACCAATCAAAAGTAAAGATCGTGCCAATAAATGCTGAAAATGGATTGATTAGCCCCACTTCGTCCGCAGGAATTTGCTAAACCGTTTCTCTATGATTTCGAATGTAAAATGGGAATAGCACACTGTGAGGATAATGGAGGTAACCAGGGAGACGGCGATCATCATTTCACTTTTGGGCGACTTCAAAAGTCGAAAAAGCGCCACATTGACGAAAATTAAGACGATCGCATGATTGAGGTAAATAGAGTAGGAGATTTTGCCGAGGTACTGAAACGGCTTGGTAGAAAGCATTTTTGTTACTACTCCTGTCGAGCTCGTAAAAATCACTATCCCGATCGCAAACAGGAAAGGAAAAGTAAGTTTCCATAAATTCCATTCCCAATGATGTGCGCAATACATGGCCGAAACCAGTATGATCAGAAAGGGGATTTCCAGAAAAGACAGATAGAAGGTCTTCCTGCGTAGCAAAAGATGTGTGAATATTCCAAGGCAGAAGCAAAGCAACCCACGCACAAAACCATAGTCATAGGCAAGCAAATATTCACCTCTTGAAAAGATAAAAATGCCCGATATGATCAGCAAAATCGTAAAAGCCAGATATTTCAATTTCGGCAAAAGCAGAATAACAATCCCGAAAATAATGTAGGAAATCATTTCTGCGGAAATAGACCACGAGGGATAGTTGTTAGCGATCCAAGCCCCTAAAATGGGCGTGGAGCCCATGAATGTAATGGTATCCAATGTAGTGGAAAAGTAATATTCAGAACCCAGGCTGCCGACATTTTTCATGGGACTTTTTTCCCCCAATAAATTGGCGATTAAAAAAACAATTTCAGTAAAAAATAAGAGCGGATACAAACGGATGAACCGTTTTTTGAGAAAAATAAAGAAGTCGTTTGAGCTTTGAATACGATCTACGTAGTTCAGGGCGATCACAAAACCACTTAAAACAAAGAAGAAATCGACAAAAAGATTGGAATTGATGACGAAAAAATTGTCGTAAAGCGGCGAGGTTTTGAACGCATTATGATGATGAGCTATGACCAGTACCGAAAAAATCCCCCTTAATCCATCCAGTTGTTCTACTCGGTCTTTCATGCGTTTGATGGTTGCCTTACCAAATTGATATTGAAGGCAGGTTTTCCTGGAATTTAAAAGGATTTACGTTGTAACCGGAGCCATTGTTTGCACAACAACAGGCTTTCTGTTAAAACTGTCGAGATAACGAATTCCAAGAAAGCGCATCATTACTGAGTAGGGAAACCAGAATGCAATGTCGTAAGGTCGGCCGCCGGTCACCAGCAACACCATCATGGAAAGAAAAAAATAGGCCAGAAAGGTACTAAGCGGATTGGTATACCTGCGTATTTCGCGAATTGCAAAAACGAAAAGGAAAAAATTGAAACTGGCAAAAAATATAAATCCAAAGATGCCGTGACTTACCCAGGCTTCCAGAAGCGGGACGTCGAGGTAATCGCTCTTATATCCTCTGCCCAGGAAAACATCCCATGAGAACAGGGTTTCCATAAACTCGCCAAACCCGCTTACACGGCCCATCGCGGAATAATCCACGTCTGCGGAATCGGTAAGCTTTACACCTGTGGACGTAAATACTACATCCATGATCCGGTCTTCGAAGACATCCCAGTAATTGAGCAGCAGGCCCATTATGTCCCCATATCTGGAGAGAAAATAGTTGATACCCACAAGTATAATGACGATGAAGATTACATTCCTGAATTTGAATGCATCCCCAACAGCTGAAACGAGGTGGGAAAATTTGAACCGAAATATAAAATAAGCGCCCGCAGCAATGCCCAGACCGAGATAGCTTGATTTAGCAAGAGACATCACTACCACTGCGAGGCCAAAAAGCATGGAGAAAAACAGGAATATCTTTGTAAAAATGCCTTTGGTGCTACCCAACATTACGAAAGCAGATACTAAACATATCACTCCGTTACGCGCTGTAATGTGTGGGTTACCACCGGGTTGGGCGCCTTCATTGGCAAAACTAACCGCCGCGCGCATACCGGGAGACCAGTTGGGATCGGTTATAAGGGAGTATACGAGTGTAATATTCGTGAAAAATGAAAACAGGAAGAATACAGCGATCAGGGTATCTTTGACATCATTGGGAACGTGCAATAGCAGAACAATGAACCCGAATGTGAAAACGTAGTTTCCAATGTCAGCCACGGATTTCCCCTGGTGGTTCATGAAGAAAAAGTAATATAATGTTATGAGGAGAAAGCCTACCCCTAGATTAATCAGGATGACATTTGGCTTATAAAGCCGCTTAAATAAGTGAAGCGGCAACATCAAAATCAGGGCCAGAGAGAAAAAAAGTGCTGTAAAAACGCTGCTGGCAGGTCCTACTCCCAAGGTATCACGAATAAAGAAAATCAGTGGAAACCCGTTGAACATCATTGCGATGCCCACAGAGTATCTGAGATAGTTAAAATTAGTCACTACATTAAATAAACTCCAATTCATCTGGACAGTCTGAAACTGATGTACTTGATATCCAATCGCAGGATGAAGTATGCGATTTTTCGAATACGGCACCAAAGATACTTGATTTTGTTAACAGCCGGGGGACTGTTCGGAGAAATGTACAATTTTTGTATTCTATGGTGCTCCTCTACGCCGACTGAAGCAATGTTAGATGATTTGGCATCTGCATGGACACGAAGCGCCCCTGCCAGTCCTTCCACCTTGCGGGTAACCGTGTTTTTCTGAGCGGTGTATCGGGTTATGAATTCATAGTCAAATGCAAATCGGTAGCTCTCATCAAAGGCACCGTATTGCTGAACTAGGGAACGTTTGAAAAATAAGGATTGATTGTGGATCTGCATTCCTTCGAGCACCTGACAATCAAAATTGTAAGAAGTGGTTTTGAGAATTTCGGTTACGTCGTCATCCGTGGATATCATATACAGATCGCCGTAGAGTATGTCTGCAGATTGTTTTACAGCAGCTTCTCCAAAACGTTTGAAGGTACCCGGGAAATATACATCGTCGGAATTTTGGAAACCAATGTATTCCCCTGTTGCCCGATCGAGGGCTTTATTGATGGCATGAACCTGGCCACGGTCTTTTTCGGATACCCACCAGGAAAGATACTTTTCATATTTTTTGATGACCTCCACACTCTGGTCCGTTGAGCCGCCGTCCACAATGATGTATTCAAGATTAGGGTAATTTTGGTTCAGGACACTTAGAATAGTCCTTTCCAGAAATGCTGCCTGATTGTAGGAAGGCGTGATGATTGTTAATTTTGGATACTTCTCCTGCTGCCCGACAGATTTGATTTTTAATGCGGATAGAAAATCCCTCAGATCCTGTGTGCTTTTTTCGAGAAAGTGCATAGACGCTTTATTACTTGAGTATGTTAAAACTGATCTATGTATACTGAAAGAGACTTCAATGTCTTCGCAATATTATTTCTAAATAGCCTAAAACGCTTAACATGAATGGTTTTCCCAAAACCAGGCCTGTAGTCGGAGTGTTTCAACCCTCCATATTTTTTTAACGTATTTTTATATTCGGCAAAAAAGTTTTTGAAGACACGATTACTTGATAATAATGCCACATAATCTGACCAAATGGGATCAAAATAGGAAAGCCCGGCAAAATCGATCGAAATCAGAGCCGCGCCATCGACAAAATACTTGCCATTCTCAAAAGTCAGCTTCCTGTTAAGTACCTCGTGCAAGCCGTAATGCCATCCTGGATGCCTTACTACCGATGTTTCCGGAACCCAGATCGGCAGGTAATTCAGCCAGAGCTGATCCATATTCATTCCTTCGCAAAGATCGAATTTCGCCCTGTCGACAGTCCTTTCTGCCCACCATTGAAGAACCTTAACATTTGTAGGGTTAGTATTTAATATCCAGCTTCCAGCGTGAAACATTCCGATATTCAGAATCCTCTTGTCATCAAGGATAGCGGATGCTGCAAGGGGCTTCACAATGTTTGGGGTTAAAAAGGCTGTTGAAGAGGAATTTAGGATTTCGGAAAAGCCTTTTAACAAAATAACAGTTGGAGCGAAGAATGTAATTTGCCTGCAATCGGAATACTTAGCGACTAATGTTAATGCAAACCAAGGTCGGCAAGCGGCAAGTAACTCAAAATCAATATATTGATTTTTCATAAACTCCCATTGCGGAACATTTGCTTCCGTAACTGAAAGCACATTTATATGCGGAGGGAGGCCAACAATCGGATAAGTATCGACCCAGCAAAGGTAAAAAGTATGATCCGGTTGATGTTCTGCTACCGAATTCGCCAGAGCCAGTGCATGCGTCAGGTTCGTTCGGTTACAAACAGTGTATATAATATTCATGTACAATTAGTCCGCTTCAGGCAATGTTTTGAAATAGGGCGCATATTGAATATTGGCCCTTGAAATGCCTGTTAATGCAAATGGAAGACTTTTAGCCCCATTAAAGTTGATTGCATTTTGAGCAAAATGTTGACGGACAATTGCAGTCGGTTTCCTAAGGTATGGCCAGAAGCGATTTGCTTCTATGTCCCAAAATACGGAATCGGCATGAATCAGATCATTATTGCGATACTGATAAGCCTCCTTTTTCTTACTTTTCAATGTTTTGGTCATATGTTCAATCTGGCAAAGGTATAGACCATTATCCGTATACCCTTGTCCGAACGCTCGTTTTTCATCTTCTTTCAAACCAGTAACCCTTGAAAGGAAGTCGTCGTTCACCTGTTTTCCGCTTTGAAAAACCGGGGCAGCTTTAATATAATCATAACCTTGCTTGCACCAGTAATAGAGTTCGTCCTTGATTACCCAGCTGTTAAGTTCATGTACAAGTAAAAAATCACACCAATTGAAGCGTTCATAAAAGTCTTCAAGCAGAAAGAGGCTTGCGAGGTGATCCCTGGATCGGAAATATTTTTTTGGAAAATAAATGACGTCTATTTCCTCATTGTGTTCCTTAATAATGGAAAGATCAGCGCCCTCAAAAGTGATGAAAATTAAAGGGTACTTGTATAGTGTTGCAAGACAATGATGCAACATTTTCTCCTCCGTAGGATTGATCTGCGGGTTTAGGATAGGGATCAATACGGATACAAGTTCTTTCATCAGGTCGTTTCCACCAAATCAATCACAAAGTTGACCGGTGTTTTTAGCAGTTTTCTGATCCGCTGGTAACGACGGGCAATATCAGGCTTAATGTAAGCGCACTGAAATTTACGATAATACGCGTTGCCGTTTTTTAACAGACTAGTTCTGTAAAGGTCAAATAGTGGAGCGAGGTCTGTACGGTCGGCTAATTCGAAACGGTTCTGATATTTTGATAGCATGTTAGGTTTTGCAGGATCGTAACCGCTGAAATGAAAGAAGATCAAAGGATTGTCACCATTTACTAAATGCGTATCGTCTTGTATTGTAAAAGTCCGTTCGTGCATGTTCCAATAGGCTGCATTGTACCCAGGATTTCTCTCAATACGGGTACTGGGGACGAAGATAGGAAGAAAGTTCATCCAGTTCTGATCCACAAAAAGCCCACTGCAAACATCATTCAAGCATTCAAACCGTAATTTTTCCTCCCACCATTCAATGAACCTGTTGTTTTCCTCGCTTCTGCGGAATGCCACGAAACCGAGATTGTAAACGCCAGTGTTCAAATGATGAACTTCGTTCGGTGTCATCTGGTCCTCAATCGGCGTGATGATATGGGGCGTAAGCACGGCATTATGCGTAGCCAAAGCATTCAAAAGCTCGGTTAATGGCTGAAAGACAATGATATCCGGGTCGAAATAAATAACATTGTCGGCTTCCGGGTAATGTCTGAAAAAGTAGGTGAAATAAAACGGTTTTACCGCTGTATTCAACTCGGTAATATCATATCGGTCCGCCATGCCCTGAAAATCGCTGATTTCAATTTTATCAATTTCGATCATTGGAAACGTGGGGGCGAAAGAATCCTCGAAGGCAATATCTTTCAGGGAATCGACCAGGCCGACAAAAAATAAGATTTCTGGGTTAGTAGATTTGAGTGAATCTCTTAACGTCCGGGCCTGCGCTAAATAATTGATTGAACAGATGGTAAAGGCAATGGTCATTGATTGTGTTGTTCCGAAACCTGCAAAGGCAGATACTTTTGAATGATGGCTTCAATGCTTCCGACACTTTTCTCGGTATTGTGCCTCTCCAATACTTTTTTGCGGCCATTTTGCCCCAGGGTATCTCTTAATGTCGGGTCAAGAACCAATTGGATAACTGCCTCAGAAGCAGCAGAAATATCCATATAAGGGACCACAAATCCTGCGTCAGATTCGATCAGTTCAGGAGCGCCGCCCGCATCCTCAAAGCAAACCACAGGAATTTCCTGCAATGCAGCCTCGAGGACAACCAAGGGATAAGGGTCTTCTCTTGAACTTAGTAAGAGTACGTCGAAACGGTTAATGTAGTCAAGTGCGTGGGATGTAGGAGGTACAAGGATAATCCTGTCGCTTAACCCCATCAGCCGAATGTCACTTTCAATCAGTTCGTAGATTTGATGTTGCGGACCTGCGCCGACCCAAACAAAGTAAACAGGTAAAGGATGCGTTTTATGGATAACGCGTTTGGCGATCCAGTTGAAAATGTCATTTCCTTTACGCCATTCAGCATTTCCGCAGCCTCCAATTACAATGGCGTCCTTCGGGATTTTATAGGTTTTTTCAAGAATGTCGCGCTGGATTGTTTTCAATTTCCGATCAATATGCTCGTGATCGATTAGCGTGAAAGTGCTGACGTGTTTTTCAGGATAGTCGTATTTTTTGATGTAGTAAGCGGCTACTGCATGCGAAACTGCGATCAAATGATCTGTTTTCTTTAAAAGGAAATTCAGGGTTTTTTCATGTGAATAAACCTTTACAGACATGGCGAGTTCATGCACAAACAAAACCAGCGGCAGATGGTGCAGGAATTTCAGGAAGTCATGATAAACGCCGGAATTTGCTATTGAATTGACGAAAACCAAGCCAATATTCTGTTGCTCCAATTCAAAAACGATCTTCTCGTTGACGCGCTGTACTGAGCGATCCTGATATAATTTATAGAGATTGACTTTTTTGAGAAGTTTTCCGGTAAAAGGATTAGAAGCGACTTTATAGGTTTGATAAAGTCTTGTCATACTAATAACCTCCTCAAATTCACTTTCCAACTCTCCTCCATTGCAAAGCAAGAGGTGCATGGGAACGCCGCGTTCTTTCAACAGCCTCAACAATTGCAACAGCAGCAGCTGACTTCCCGCCCTGTTCGCATCATGACTTACAAATAGTATTTTCTTCGGCTCCATTAACCCAATGATTGCTATCTTAAACTTTCGATATTCCTATCACTACTTCTGCTCAGCTATCAATTCGTCAGTAAGCTTCATGACTAAGTTTGCCGGGAACCTTCTTGGCAGGATTCCCGATATATATTCCCCATTCTTCTGTTTCTTTTGTTATGGCCGACGCCATACCTACCAATGTGCCCTGCGCGATAGTCGTATAATCGCGGATGGTACTGTTCACTCCAAAAAATGAATAGGATTCGACCAGGCAATGCCCGGAAAGAACAACATGTGATGTGAAAAATATGTGGTCTTTGATCTGACCATGGTGGCCGATATGGTTACCGCTCCACATCACCACATTATTGCCGATGGTGGTAAACGGTTGAATGGTATTGTCTTCGAGAATAAAGCAATTGTCCCCGATCACATTATCAAAAAGAGTTGCTTTGGAACTGACATAGGAGATAAACTGATATCCTTTTGACTTCGCCTGATTGTAAATTGCTTCCCTGTTCCGGTTCATATTGCGACCGGTCATAGGCGCAAAAAAGGAATATTCGGCTGGCGGAAACAAATTTTCTACATCTTCAAACGCAACAATCGGCAAACCTTTAAACGACTCATTTTCTAGATATTCACGATTGATAGTAAAAGCAACTACTTCATGCTCTGAGTCATGTGTGATATAATAGTGTGCTAATTCAGCGGTATCGAGTACTCCAAAAATGATAATTTTCGCCATTCCTAAATGAGTTGGTAAGCCTCTAATTGTTTCCTGATTTCCTTAGGATTGTTAAACATCAGCACATCGATAACTGACAACCAAGGTACAAAAGCATTTTTAAATTGGGGATAAGGGCTTGAAACACTCTTCATGAAGTCAAGTTTTATTCCTTCGTTTTCAAATCTGCCTTTATCATATAACTCCATTCCTCCAATCGGATTAATGTAGTGGCTGGCATTTTCCTGTTTGCAGATATCCAGAATTCTTTCCTGTCCCTTCAGGTGCTTGTTATTATATATCGTCGAAGAGGGGGTAATTTGAGTCTCAATTTCCATTGCCGCAGAGAACCTTGACATGGCATAAAGAGCCAGTTCACAAATAGTTTGAACTTCTAAATTTACAATTTCTTCGATCAGAACAAAAACCTTTTGATAATATGGTGCTTTCTGGTAAGACTGCTGAATGGTTTTTAGAAATTTTTTCTGCCACGGGTCGTTTCGCGCCAATTCCACTTCATAGATCAGCTTATTTTGGCTGGCGTCCTTCAATGGAATTGTAAAAAGATGGGAATTGCCGCCAACCAGGATGTTATTTCGGTTAATCCAGCCCTTATTGATAAAATTGACATCGTCGTAAATGATGAACTTATCAACCGCATTAATGAGCTGAAAATAGCCAATATACGGAAAAATATAGGGCTGCATAATGGCAATCGTCATGGGCTGTTATTTAAGTTTCCGGAGGTAATAATCCTCGCCTTTCACATCCAGGCCTGTCATAGTTGTGTCGGATCCAAGGCGGATATCACTTGGCAGGGCTTTGATTTTGCTGGTATCATTAATTACGCTTCTTGCATAAAAAAGATAGTCAGCGTCTTTGGGTATCGGCTTCAAACCTTTTTCAAACGGGTGAATCGTGATCAGCCGGCGCGTAAGTTCTGCCCCGTACAAAGGGTATTCGAAATCGTCATTAATTGTCGCAAGGGCCACCGTAGCGTTTTGAGGAACCAGTGAATCAAATTTCTCATAAGCCTTGGTAATATCCGGCCGGGCAAACGTCTGAAACTGAATGCGTTTTGCTGAAAGCGCAGACTCATAACCGTAAGCCGGAAATGGCAGGCAGCGGATGTTGAGATAAACAGACATGACCGCAGAAATACAGGCTAACCCGACAATGATGAGAATATAGCCCTTCCAGACATTGCGCCTGGGTTTTGTAATGGATAACCGGTGATGCGAAAATAAAAGCAAAAGGAAAGGCACGCCGAACAAACCGGTTTCAATAAAATATCTTCCTTTAAAAGGATCATAAGGTGCTGAATAAGAAAGCGCCGCAAAGTGCAGGCAAAACGCCAGCGCCAGAAACCAATGCACCCTGGATCGAAAAACACGAATGAATACCAGGAGAACAAGCGGCAATATCAATGCAAATCCAAAAATGCCCCAATAGGGATTCGCATTATAATTATTAAACCGCCTCTGCATTGAAAATGGCAGAATGGAAAAATCAGTTTCTTCATCCAGACGCATATGCATCTTTTCTTCCAGGATCGCGATAGGCTTTCTTATGGTAGTATTCAAATCGTAACCCCATTGGGCATTACGGATCCCGTCCAAATTGAAAAATTCATAGGCATACCGAATCACATTCCGGCTTCCCTGTTCAAATAAATTGGATAATGGGCCTGCCCGTTCTATGGACTGATGTTTTAGCGAGGTAGGAGGGCCGATCGGATGCCCAAAGACCATGATGTTTTTGATGTATCCGGTTGGGAATGTATAGATAAGCATTGCAATAAAGATCGAAACAGCCAGTTTCAAAAACCTGTTGAAAAAAACCTTCAAATCCGGAGCAAGGAAAACGGTATAAAGCATGATCACAAAAACCGACGGCAGCAAAAGCACGAATGTAACTTTATGGCCGAAAACGATGCCAAATGCCATCCCCGACAGATATAAATATCGGTTTTGCCTTGTTGTGTAATAAGTAAAAAGAAAGTAAAGAAGGCAGCTCAGATAGGCGGTCATTACAATGTCCGTTTCTGTTGTTACTGCCTGCATCAGGAAATCCAGGAATATGCTGTAAGCCAATGCACAAAAAAAGCTGGCTGACAAGTTTCTGCCAATGCGCTGCGCAATTCCAAAGACGGCTACCAGCGTAACATAATAGGAGAGATGATGGATCAGCTTGAATGCATTTTCAACTTTACCGCTGATCAGGTAACTGTATATCTGAATGGTAGTCAGGCTTTTAGGATAAGTATCCATATTCCAGTTTGTACCACCGAAATGTTCCATCGTACTCCGCTGAATGTACCGGATCGCGCGGTTCAAATGACCTGTCATGCTATCCCATTCATTTGGGATTGTAAAAAACACTAAAACCAGATTGGTCACCGCAATCACTGCAAGTGTACCGAACATGATGATGAATATTGTTTTTAAATAAACAGATAGCTCTTTTGTCCAGAGACGAAATGTAGTCGCCCGGTTGGCCAGAATTTTTCTAACGGAGAAGGATTGGTTCTCCCTGACCAGATAGGACCAGCAGAAGTAATGAATAAGCAATGTAATGTAGGTGCCTGTTATCCAGGCAAAAATATTGGCTGTCAGATCAAGTGCAGACAGTACAAATCCGGTAGGTATGACACTTCCGGCAAATAAAATGGAGCAGGTGATGATCCATTCGGTCAGCGAAGGCTGAGAAATCTTTTTTGCAACGAAACCAATGCCGTATAAAAAAAGCAAAAAGGATAGCCAGTAAAGAAGCACCATTCGACTACGGTAATAGGTGACCATTGATAATGCCCGCTATCCGCTCAATATCTGAGTAAGGAAGACCGACATATAATGGCAAACTTAACACTCTTACCGATATATCTTCCGAAACAGGGCAGGCAATTTGTTTGGGCATGAAAGAAAGGGTGTTTAGCGACGGATAAAAATACCTTCGTGGAATAACTTCTTCAACACGTAAAGCATCCATTACTTTGAACATCACTTCTTCGGATGGAAAAACGACAGGGTAATAAGCGTAGTTGTACTCAACATCCTGGCTAATAGTCGGTTTGAAAAGAATATCCCAGTTTAAAAGGTTGTCATAAGCATCGAAAACCGCTTTGCGGGCCTGGATGATTTTAGGCACATGCGGAAGATTGACCAATCCCATTGCCGCATGAAACTCAGAGTTTTTACCGTTGATACCCGCAAATAAATAATGTTCGTCGCCTGAATGTCCGAACGCGCGGAGCATATCCAGTTTGCGGTCCAGTTCGGGATGATTGGAAATCAACGCACCTCCTTCAATGGTATGAAAGACTTTTGTAGCGTGGAAGCTGCAGGTGCTGATATCACCAAATGATAGCAAAGAGCGGCCTTTATAAGTTACGCCAAATGCATGGGCCGCGTCATAAATCACCTTTAAGTTGTGCTTTTTGGCAATTACTTCAATCGCCTCAATGTCGCAAGGATTACCGTATACGTGCGTGGCCAATATAGCGGTAGTAGCAGGCGTAATAGAATTTTCTATCAGCGCTGCATTGATATTAAAAGTTTTTGGATCAATGTCAACAAAAATGGGCGTGCAATGTTCCCAGAGAATAGCATTGGAAGTAGCGCAATAGGAAAAAGGGGTAGTAATCACTTCAGCCGTTATTTCCAATGCTTTAATGGCGATCTGAAGAACGATCGTGCCATTTCCACAAAAATATAAATGATCGACCTTGAGGTAATCTTTTAATTGAGTTTCGAGCTTTTGAAGGACAGGCCCGTTATTCGTAAGGTATCCGCGCTCCCAAATTTCCCGGACGTACTGCAGATATTCTTCCTGATCTGGTAAAAAGGTTTTAGTGACGTTAATCATTCACTACGTGTTCAGTTTGGCGAATGGAAAAATTAAGTTGGGGGCGAATATAACCAGGCCATTTGCCATACCAGGTAACATTTTCACGATAATCTTCAACATCAAATACGAGCGCTTCTTCCATATTGTACAAAACAGTACTGGTATCCCTGACAATCATCATCGACACAACGTAAGAGCCGTCATTGAGGAAGTTTCCAGGTATTTCGCAAACCCCACTCACAAGTCCTTTTGCAAATGGCTCCGATTGGGTACCGACATTGAAGATACATTCACCGGTAAAGGTGTATAAGTGCATACTTAAATTGATATTGGCACCTTCTACAAGATTCCAGAATTCGAACTGGAAATTAATAGGGGTCCTGACGTCAATATGGTTGAGATCGTCTTGATATTCAGGGAAGATCTTAAATCTTTTTACGCGGACCTGATCAGTTCCTGGGGCGTTTTCTATATTATCCCAATGCTTATCCAGCATTTTGTGGGAAACTTTACTAAGGTAAGTTGTAACAATATGGGTTGTTTCCCCTTGCTCGATTAACCGGCCTTTTTCGAAGTAAAAGGATTTATTGCAAAGTGCCTGGATGGCTGTAAGGTTATGGCTTACAAATATCAATGTCCTGCCACTTTCGGACACATCCCGCATTTTCCCAAGACACTTCTTTTGGAATTCCGTATCTCCAACCGCCAAAACTTCGTCTACAATCAGGATTTCGGGGTTAAGGTGAGCTGCAATTGCAAAACCCAGCCTTACATACATTCCGGAAGAGTATCGTTTTACGGGAGTATCCAGGAATTTTTCAACGCCCGCAAAGTCTACAATGGCATCAAATGATTGTTTGATTTCATTTTTGGACATTCCCAGAATCGCTCCATTGAGAAAGATGTTTTCGCGCCCTGTCAATTCCGGGTGGAAACCAGTTCCTACTTCCAGTAAGCTGGCAATCCGGCCTTCGATTTTGATCTGGCCGGTAGTAGGTTCGGTAATACGGCTTAGTATTTTAAGGAGCGTTGATTTTCCTGCGCCGTTGTGACCCACAATTCCTATACGGTCACCTTGATCTATGCTAAAATTGACATCCCGAAGTGCCCAGAATTCCTCTTTTTCAGCAAAACCGGAGTTATCTTTCTTTCCAGAAAACCATTTGTCCATCTGATCCGTCACGATATCTCGCAGGCTAGATGGACCATTCTTTCGCTGGTGGTCGATGATATATCTCTTGCTGATGTCTTCAGCTACAATTACAGGCATGCCCAAGTATTATTGTTCAGATATGATCCACGAAAGTTTTCTCTTTTCTACGGAAATAAACCAAAGATAATATCAATATCAAAAAGGAGATTATTGCCGTTGAGTACAAACTTTGTGGATTAAAATAGGACTCATCTCCAAGCAGGCACCATCGAAATCCATCGATGATCCCAACCAGGGGATTCAAATTATAATATTTTTCAAACCAAGTGCCGTGCGCCAGTCTTCCGCTGTAAGAAACGGGGCAGACATATGTTCCTACCTGCACCAAAAACGGGATCAACTGACCGATGTCACGAAACCGCACATTTAACACTGCAAAAAACAGGCCGAAACCCATTGAGGTAATAAATGTAAGTAAAATGAAGCAAGGAAGAAATACGATTTGCCAGCCTATCGGGTGTTTGAAGAAAATAGTCATGATCACATAAATTCCGAACGTGATCAGAAAATCCACAAATCCAACGGCAATTGAACTCAAGGGCATCAGCAACCTTGGGAAATAGACTTTGGAAACCAGGTTGGAATTAATCAGAATGCTATTGCTGATCTGTTGAAATGTGCTCGAGAAAAAGGTCCATATGGTAAGTCCTCCCAAAACGGTCAATGGAAACGGAACGCCCGGATCACTCCGTATTTTGGCCAGATAGCTAAAAACAAAAACCATGACCATCATAGTCATTAGAGGTCTCAATACGCTCCATGCAACCCCCAGTAAAGTTTGTTTGTAACGAACTGAAATGTCTCTCTTGGAAAGGATCCACAAGAGCTGGCGGTTCAACCAGAGGTCCTTCCAGTAGTCTTTTTCGGAACCTCCTGCCTTTATCGTAGTTGTGTGCTGAACAGTCGCCATTTTATGCCCTTTCTATTTTTGGAACAGTAGTGAAAACGGTCCTGAAATAAGTAAGGATCAGCGCTATCATTAGTCCCGCAAGGGCACCGATTTTTGAGTTTCTTTGATCTTCACGTTTCACATCCAAAGGAACCTTGATCCCCTCAATTTCTGTAAAAAGAGGAGCTTCACGGACAAGGGACACACGCATTTTTTCTGCATTGGCCATCGCTTCGTAATAAAGTTGTTGGAGAAATGAAGATTTTCTTTCCATGCTATTTGTAGAAACCTTGGCCTCAGGCAGCATAATTTGCTGACTGTAGTCCATCTGCCTGGCGAGCCTGTGTTCAGCAATCCCTAGCACAGAGGCCAGAGAGTCGGCGCGATGTTGGAGGAGACGAAGCGTTTTTCTTGTTTTTTGAGTCTGGTTCTCTGTATACATTTCCTCCACCGTCTTCAAAAGGGTAGTAACCCACAATCCGGCCAGGGTCTCATTTTCCATCTTGGTAGCAAGCATAATAAATGAGGATTTACGGTCCAATGCTGCTATTTCAGTTACCTCTCCCGTTCTCTGCACAATCATGTTGAGCACAATCCTGGATTTCATATCAAGTTTTTTAAGATCCCTGTCTTGAAACTGGAATGTTTGCAGGTCAGGTCTATCTTTCCAATCTGAAATCTTAATACCACTAGAATCAATGTAGAAGTTTGCCAGGATAACCTTTTTCCCGTGAACATCGACTTCCTTCATGAGGTTTCTTTCAAGGACGGGACGAGATTTTACAAAGTAAAAGAAGTTTTCCCCGGTGAAGATATTCGCGTCGGGTGCTGAGCCAAGGCCGAGTAAGCCAGCGACGTCACCAAAACCTGCGGCCTGGCTTCCGCCCCCAAGGTTGAATACGACATTGGCTTCGTAAGTATTCGGCTTTTTCAGATATGTATCCATTCCATACCCGATCCCGAAACCAATGATAGGCAATAGCAATATCAGTTTCCAATTTCGAAATATCGCAGTTTTAACTACGAGTACTTTCTCGACTACCTCCTTGGGAGTTAACTCGTCTTCTGGAACCTGATGTGGTTGTGCGATTGTTGCGGACATTATCTGATGGAGCGGAAAGCTAATACTGTGACGATTAATCCCATTACTGAACTCAACAGGCCTGTGGCTGTTGAAATGGTTTGCTGCGTATTCAATGCTGGCGCTGCTCTCATCGGAACGAAAATCTCTGAGCCCGGTTCAACTCTTGGATAGACATTAAAAAACAGGAACCGCCTTGTACGGTCAATATTTCCGTTAGGATATTTGATATAAGAGCTTTTTCTGAGGGATTGCGTCGTAAAACCGCCCGATTGAGAGATATAGTCTGAGAAAGTCATTCCTTTTCCGTACTTCACCGACGTCGGATACAGCACAGAACCGGCAACCTGAACCGTTTCCAAACGTTTGGGAATCCTGATAATGTCGCCTTCCTGAACAATAAGGTCTTCAAATGAACCCGGGTTTTTCAGAATGTTTTTGAGCACAATACCAATCTTCTCCTCCTTCACATTGGGGGTATCGCCAATAATGGTACCTTTTTTAATGCTTTGTTCTGTGACCTCAGCTTGTTCATAATCAGTAGGCTCTTCCAGGTTTTTAACCATTGTCCTCCGAAGCAATGTAGCCCCTTCGGGGTAGGCAAGATCTGTGAGGCCTCCCGCTCTTTTAATGATATCACTGATTTTATCATTCTTATTAACGATGGTATAAGGCCCGTTCACGAGCACTTCGCCTTCGACGAATACGGTTTGCTGTTCCACATAATTGGGCGATTTACGAACAATTACCTGATCAAATGGAAACAGCGGAAACCCGGAGGCCTTGCTGTTCAGTGAAAGGTCCCTGCTGACATCAAATTTAAAGACTTCTGAAATCTGTGCGTTCGCAGCACCTGCAATGCTATTTCTTTTACGTCTTACGACTTCAACCTCGGTTGTATAAGCCGATTCCTTCAATCCACCTGCCTGTACGAGTACATCTTCAAGCGTCATGTCGATGGTGTAAGGAAACTTACCTTCATTTTCACCAATTCTCGGGTTGTTCACTTCTCCTTCAACACTTACATAAGAAGCCTCCGCCATTTCAAATTTCGATGGTATAATGACCTGGTCAAGCCTGGTCAGGATCAGATCTGGTGCTGTATTATTGATAATGTCGGTATAATTGATGGGTATGCTTTGGATCACAAGGTCGTCGCGGGTACGCAATACGCTTACCCGACCTACAAAGGCATCCTCGCGTAAGCCCTGCGCATTTTCAATTAATTTCTTCAAGGATGGACTGCTATCCAGCGAATAGTCCCCGGGCCTCATGACGGCACCTTCAACGGTTACACGGTTTTCGAAACGATCAAGTACAGTCTCAACACCAATTGAATCACCCGTAGCGACTTCAAAAGTGCCAAAATTATCTTCTGAAACCTCGAGAAGTTTCCGCTCTTTGGAAGTTACCCTTTGGATTTTAAGTCTGGCCCTGTACGCCTTGTCCATAAAACCTCCTGAATAACGGAGCATATCCCCCAGTTTTTCTTCGGGCTTCAACTCGTAAATCCCAGGTCGTTTAACCATCCCAGTTATTTCCGCCCTCTTCAAATAATATCCGACTACAATGTTATCATTATCTTGTACGCGAATATCTCCGTCCACCTTACCATTTGAAAGGTAATCGTAGACATCCATATGCGCCACAACTTTACCATCGCGCACTACACGTACATCGCGGAAAGATCCAATTTCATTTGGGCCACCAGCCTGATACAGCGCGTTAAATGCAGATGAGAGCGAGGAAACGACATAAGTCCCTGGATTAATAACTTCTCCGGTAACAAATACCTTTATGGAGCGGACCGCGCCAAGCGTGACCATTAATTTGGTACGGGCGGTCGCTCCGCCACCGCCAAGCAGGCCAGGTACGAATTTCGAGAACTTGTCAATCAGTATTTTACGTACCTCTTCGATCGTATGGCCAGCAACGTGAACCGGCCCAAGCCTGGTTATAACAATGTTACCGTCCTTATTCACAATGCCTTCGTAAGAGCTTTCCGCGTAATTGTAAATGAAAATATTTAGTTCGTCACCGACGCCAACCACATAATTAGTGGGTGTGGCTATCTGTAAATCAGGAATCAGATCCAGATTTTTGTTAGCAAAAATAGAATAGCCGTATATACGTTGCCGTAATGTCTCTTTTTGTTGCTCTTCCGGGCTTAAAGTGCCTGTCGTATTCTGGTTTGTTTTACTTTGCTCATTGCCAGTTTCTGTATTTTGGACAGCCGGATCACCGGCGGCCTTTCCCTTATCTGTGTTTTGCTGTAAGTCGCCTTGTTGCTGGGTACCTTGTTGAGTACCTTGTTGCTGGGTTGATTGCGATGAGTTTGAACTGGCGGGCTGATTTCCTTGCGTATTTCCCGCACTATTGCTTCTTGGCGCTCCCGGTTGCGTGTTCCCCTGATTACCTGTTGAGGAAGGGGCTTGTGTAGAAGGAGCTGTTGGTGTTACCTGTGCAAAAGTGGGTAGGGCAATGATTAAACAAAAAAAATAGGGAAGTAGAGATTTATAACTTTTAGCCAATTTGAATCTGTTCATATGAAGAATTATTGTACTATTGAAATGCTTTAAATTCTTAAAAACTATGTGTAAGACTAGAATTTTTGAATTTGAGACCGGAGTATGCCTTGTTTTTGAATGTGTATATTAAGGCAAAGTAAATTAGATTTTTCCTATTTTTAAACAATTTCTATTTTTCGGCTCTCAGGCAGCTGTTGTGCAAAGTTATAACAGCGTAACGATAAAAATCTAAAATTATTAAAATACAATATTTAAAATCAGAATTCCGGTTAAAAGAATATTTATATATATGGAAAGTTCAAACGTTCAATACAATGAGGATAGCATCAGGTCACTGGACTGGAAAGAGCACATACGTCTCAGGCCAGGAATGTACATTGGAAAACTGGGTGACGGGTCGTCTATTGATGATGGAATTTATGTGCTGGTGAAGGAAATCGTAGATAATTCCATCGATGAACACATGATGGGCAATGGCAAAACCATCGAAATAAAAATTACGGAGCATAAGGTGGAAGTGAGGGATTATGGCCGGGGTATTCCGCTCGGAAAGGTCGTGGATTGCGTTTCTAAGATTAATACCGGTGGTAAGTACGATTCGGGGGCTTTCCAAAAATCGGTTGGGTTAAATGGGGTTGGAACGAAGGCTGTAAATGCGCTTTCGCAGTATTTTAAAGTACAGTCTTTTCGGGATGGGAAAACGAAAAATGCAGAATTTCATCAGGGCGGTCTCCTGAATGAATCAGGTGAAGAAGCTACGACTCAGCGTAATGGTACCCACATTGCATTTGAACCGGACGCGACGATCTTCAAAAATTTCAAATACATACCCCAGTACCTGGACAACATGATCTGGAATTACTGTTACTTAAATGCAGGATTGACCATCAATTTTAATGGTGAAAAATACATTTCGCAAAACGGGTTACTTGATCTGTTGCGTAGCAAATCCGACGCAGATTCTTTGAGATACCCAATCATACATTTGAAAGGGGAGGATATTGAGTTTGCGATGACCCACGGTAATCAGTATGGGGAAGAATACTATTCGTTTGTCAACGGGCAATATACAACGCAGGGCGGGACGCATTTGGCTGCATTTCGGGAAGCGGTTGTGCGAGCGGTGAGAGAACATTTCAATAAGGATTACGCGCCTGAGGACATTCGTTCGTCCATCATAGCCGCAGTTGCGATCCGGGTTCAGGAACCGGTATTTGAATCTCAAACAAAAACCAAATTAGGCTCCAATACCATCACACCAGATCCCAACAGCACAACTGTCCGCACCTTTGTGAACGACTTTATTAAAGAAAGACTAGACAACTTTCTGCATATGAACTCCGAGGCCAGGGATGCTTTGAAGAAAAGGATCGAACAATCCGAGCGGGAGCGCAAAGAATTGGCAGGGATTAAAAAACTAGCAAATGACCGGGCAAAAAAGGCAAACCTTCATAACAAAAAGCTCAGGGATTGCAGGTTACATCTCACAGACCTTAAAAATGAGTTTCGTTACGAAACTACCTTATTTATCACAGAAGGGGATTCGGCCAGTGGATCAATAACCAAATCGCGGAACATTCAGACGCAGGCGGTATTCAGTTTGCGGGGCAAGCCTTTAAATTGCTTCGGGCTTACCAAAAAGATCGTCTATGAAAACGAAGAATTTAATTTGCTACAGCATGCCCTGGATATTGAGAATGGTGTCGAAAATCTTCGTTTTAACAGGATTGTAATTGCTACCGACGCGGATGTGGACGGCATGCATATCCGGTTGCTTTTGATGACATTTTTTCTTCAATTTTTCCCGGATTTGGTTCGAAATGGCCATTTATTTGTCCTTGAAACGCCATTGTTCAGGGTGCGTAACAAAAAAGAAACCTTTTACTGCTATACCGAAGAAGATAAACAGGCAGCCATAAATAAGCTGGGAAGCAAACCTGAGATTACCCGTTTCAAAGGGCTGGGGGAAATATCACCTGAGGAATTCGGGCAATTTATCGGGGAGGACATGCATGTGGAGCCAGTAATTCTTCAGAAGGAAACTTCGATACAGAAATTATTGAGTTATTTTATGGGTAAGAATACGCCTGAAAGACAGCGTTTTATCATTGATAACCTTAAGGTAGAGAAGAATGTGGAAGAGTTGGCTTTGGCTGGCTAATGTTTTTTGTCAAATCAATTATTTAGAAATTTCCCTGTGGAGTTACGGAATTTAAGAGACAGAATAGATACACTCGACGATCAGCTACTGAGCATTTTAAACGAGCGCATGGAGCTGGTTAAAAAGGTTGGAGAGTTGAAGCGTTCGTCGCAATCGATCATTTATCGCCCCGAAAGAGAAAAGGAAATACTCGACCGACTTGAAAAGCGCAATACAGGTCTTCTGACGCGTCAGGCCATTGATGCTATATTTTTTGAAATATTTGCCGTTTCCCGTAATCTGGAACTGCCCGAAAGAATATCCTATTTGGGGCCGGAAGGAAGTTTTTCACATCAGGCAGCAGAAAGTCGCTTTGGCGGCATGAGCGAATATCTGGTGTTACCCACCATTCATTCTGTTTTTGAAAGTGTGGAAACCAGCCGCGCAAAGTTCGGCGTGGTTCCTATTGAGAATAATCAGGAAGGTATTGTCATCGAAACAGTCGATTTTCTGCGGGAAAAAAACCTGTCTATTGTGGCTGAGGTATTGCTTCAGGTACATTTCACATTCGCTTCTCAGTCGGACACGTTGCGAAATATCCGGAGGATTTACTCAAAAGACATTGCATTCCGGCAATGCGGAAAGTTTATCCACGAATATCTGGAAGCTATGGACATTGAACTGATTCCCGTTGAATCAACGTCCAAAGCTGCTAAAATGGCTGCCGAGGATCCGGATGCAGCAGCTATATGCTCGTCGATTTCAGCCAGGCTTTTTGGGGTACCTATTCTTTTTGACAACATTGAGGACAGTGATCAAAACCGCACCCGGTTTCTGATACTGGCAAAGGACTTCGTCAACATTAAAAGCGACGACGATAAAACAACCATCATTGCCAATTTGCCCAATACCAACCGTCCGGGGGTACTTTATGAATTCCTGAAAGATTTTAACGATCGCGGAATAAATCTAACAAAAATAGAAAGCAGGCCATTGCGCGGAGAAGCCGCATTTCGGACATGGTTTTTGGTGGAGTTCCTTGGCCATCGGGACGATATTCCCGTGCAGGAAATTTTGCAGAAATATGGGACACATCTCAAATGGCTGGGCAGTTATATCAGAATCTCATAAGCAAAAAGGCCCGCAGCATTCACTGTGAGCCTTTTTTGAAGTATTCCTTATTGTTATTTTCTTAATGTTCCCCGATACAACGAAGGCCAGTTTCCATACAATTCAATAGTCGCTTCTGAGCCGTCGGGCAGTTTTATTTTTACCGTTTGGTTTGCGGTAGGGGATTGGAACGAATCAATCGCAAGCACAACAATTTTATCGCCTTTGGTAACAGACGTTATAAATGGTTGTTTTTTGTCGATCGCCAAGAGTGCCTGTTCTTTTTTAGGTTCAATCCATTTCCCATCCATTTGAAACGGTAAGTCTTTATTAGTGCCGCCCACAATTACGTCTTCCACCTGTTTTGCCATCCAATTACCCAGAGAATAAAATTCGGTCGGGAAATCCCAATATGTAGGCGAATTTTTTCGGGGAGCGTTTTTGCCAATTTCACTATCGGGAGTCTTTCCATCTGCCGGATACCATTCATAACCCCAGCCAGGTGCATCCTTTGAAATCTGATAAGCATTAGAGCCGCGACCGCTCGGGCCGCCATCGTGCCATAAGTAGTAGCCGTCGAAAAGAACCAATGAGAAAAGTGAAAAGCCAAGCGCCTGGCTGGCAGGCATCATTTCAAGCTGATTCATGACCAGTTCGCCCTTCGGCTCTGTCAGCTGATAATTCCAGGGAACGATCGGATCCTTGTACAACGGCATATACCGGTTCCAGCCGTAAAAAATGAATTTATTATTTTTCTGGTAAGGTATCAGCTTATTAATCCGCAGGGAATGTAAAGCTGAGAGCAGGACAAAGTTATTGGGAGAGTTTCCCTGCTCATCCATCCCAAACATCGGTTTAGGATAAACGTCGATGGGTGTGGTATTGAAAATATTCTGAAAGCTTTCTCCATTCGGCAGCGGATCGAAATTAGAGTTATTAGCCTTCGGATTCTCATAATCTTTGATAAAATCCTTTGCATTTGCACCGCCTAATGTGTTGATATGCGGGTTAGTATAGGCACCGCCTCCCCAATAATCCATCAAATGCATCTGGGGATGATTTTTACGGATTACTTTAGAAAACCAGATCAGCCTCTGACGGACTTCCGGAGAATATTGCTGGTTCCAAAACTCGAAATCATAAGCATAGACGCCAAATCCTGGGACACCAGCCAATGCTTCCACCTCTTGTTTTGAAAGCGCTGAAAACCATTTTGCGTCTTTATCATTAAAATAGTTGGGGGTGGCAGTATAATGCATTTTCGCAGGGGGCAAATTGCTTTCTCCATTGAAAAGATAAGATATACCGCGATTGTAGTAATTGGCAGAGGGTACATCCGCATTCATCCGGTACTGCATTACCAGCTTGCCTTCAATCGGCTTAAATTCAGGGAATTTGGTATCAAAATCAACATTCAATCCACGCGCAGGTGCAAACCATTGAGGTATCTCAATTTTGGTTAGCTTCTGGTTAGTCACTTTGCCTGATGGACCGGAAATCCAGATATTCTGCTGGCGAACCGAGCGGTTCTTAACTTCATTCCACCAATCATTATAAGGTGCATCGATCCATCTTGCGGTGATCGAATATAAAAATCCGGGTTGAACCTCGATCCCGTTTTCCATGCCTTTTACGCCAATGCCATCGATCATGATGACTTTGGTCCGTCCGTCTTCATAGTTTGCGAAATCTTTCAGGTAAAATTTGCCATTTCGAGTTACCGGCCGCACGTCCAGAAAAATATCCTTGCTACCATGACGAACCCAGGTTTTGGCGTCGGGAATTTCATTTTGGATCGCAGTGTCGAAGTTGAATGAAGCCGTCGTTTCGCAACCAGAGAGTCCCAGGCTAGTTACCTTGATTTTCGCAGGTCCGGATGTAAGATTTACCTCAGATATGGTCAGCCAGGTACCGTAACGGTGTGGGAGCTGCTTGTACTCCTGTACTTTTTCGTTTTGAGAAATCTCGACATTGTAAGGCGCCAACCCGCCAGCATTCGATGCCAGTTCAAACTGCATTTCCTTTCCTATTTGCCGGTACCGGCGTATGACAAGGTCACAGGCATGCGAAGAAGAGTCGAGCGTTTGGGCAATGGGGAGAGCCGTGGAAATTTCAGCGTAATAGTGTTTATCTGAAGGACCAAACCGGTTCCAGGCCCAAATGCCCGAACCGGTTAGGAAAATCAGGATCCCGCTGATCCAGATAAGAGATGTTTTTGACAAAATATTGTTTTTTCGTACCACAATCCGATGATTACCACCAGCGATAGAAAACACCTACCGAGCCGTTCACTGAGGAAACGCCCTTTTCGATGTATTCATGCTTGTAGGAAGTTCCGTCATATTTCACCCGGACGTCGATTCCGAATGAGCCGTCTTTTTTGAATAAAAATTTGGAACCTACGCCCACCCCATATTTGGGAGCCACTTTTTGATGCTGAGTCGTAAGACTGCCGTAATATAAGGTATAATCTACAATGCTAACTCCACCACTTAACTGAACATAAGGCTGAATGGTGGAATTTTTGCCGAGGAGATGGTAGTTTCCAAAAAGCTCAATTGGATATTGTGACAGGGTCCTGGTTTGCACTGCCGAAACCGTTTCGTCCCCGTTTTGGTACAGTGCTCTCGGGATTTTTTTCTGAAAATAAGTAGACCCAATCTCACCGCCTATCGAAAGCGGCGAATTTCTAAGCACCCATTCAATCGAAACAGAGGCATTTTGAAACGAAGCTTTGTCAATGTAAGAATCTGCAAATGAACCTATTGGCATTGCACCCATCAAGCGGGCGGTGGCCAGGTAATGGGTGTAGCGGTCAAATGGTGAGGGAAGCGTGTAAAGCTTTGGTGCTTCCTGCGCAAACCCGGAAAAACCGGCAAGAACGAGGGCTATGATAACGATCGCTTTTTTCATTTCAATTTATTTTTAAATAACCTGACTGGCCGAAGATTGAATCGACCATTTTGTCTATATATTGTGAATCACCAATGCCTCCGCCCCTGATCTGAGCGTCCCAGACAACATTATAGGTTTTGTCAGTGGTATTGGGATGCTTGAAATCCACCATGGAAATGAGCCAGTAACTTTCGCTGGTTTCGTAATAAGAGTAGTAACTCGGATAGCCGTAGCCATATCCGCCGCCGCCACCCCAATAACCGCCATAGTAGGAGGAAATTGGCTGCGAAACTGCATTCAGGTAAGTGTTTGTGATCCAGGATGCATTGATACCCACATCCGGTTTGCTTTTGGGGCTTACATAGGTGTAACCCAGACTTTGCATGTTGGTGATAATGCGTTGCAGAAGACTTCTGTCGATATCGTCCAGCGAAGTTCCTGAACGATCATTTTCTACAATAAGTACCGAATCGACTATACTGAATGTTTTGTACTGGGTATAGTTGGCTGATTTATCATGATTGGTAACATATACGAGCGATTCCTCGGTTGAAAGATCGCCGATCGGGTCCTTGGAGCAGGAGGCCAGTCCAAGGGTGATTGCTAACAGAGCGAATGTTGAGGCTTTTTTTAACATTTTTAGATCTTGTATTTAAAATTTGTTAATTAAACGAAAATTGAAATTGAACATTTTATATTTGGCCATATCATGGTTCAATTTTTAGTTTTAAATATATGGACGATTACGTGACCACTATATCAGAAAATTGGTTGCCTGAGGATAAAAATTGAAGTTAATGAGGAGAAGATATTTACGATTTTCTTTGATTTGAACGAACGGAACATAGCGCCTTACACAAATAAATATGGAGACAAAAGAAGAGCTTTTAAGAATTATAGATGTACTGAACGACACCTACGAAAGTGAGGAAGCATGGTATGGTCCTTCCGTGGTGGAAGCTTTGAGAGATGTCACGCCGAAAATGGCCGAAGTGAGATTGAGCACCAATACGCATTCGATTGCAGAAATTGTCTATCACATGACCACCTGGCGGATATTTGTGGTGCGTAAGATTCAAGGTGATGTGGAATTCGATATCAAAACTGAGGATAAGGACTGGAAAAAGATTCCAATCGTTGACGAATTTGAGTGGGAAGCTATTCAGATGGAACTGAGCCTATCTCAGGAAGAATTGATTTCAGAACTCGAAAAGATAGAAAGTGACGCATTTCTGGAAGAGTTTGTCCCGGGCAGGGATTATTCATATTATACAATGATTCACGGAGTTATCCATCATGACGTGTACCATGCAGGACAGGTCGGATTGATAAAGAAGGCGATAAAAGGAATGCGGTTGGCGGAAGATGACTTCGGTGCTTTCGATGACCGTTCGGAATTTGACAGCGGCGCCGACTATTATTGATACTTGTATGAAATTTCGTGTAAATGCAGAATTACCTATTGTTTATTGTTTAAATTTCTTATTTTGCATTATAATAGAATACGGTATTTCAAAATATACCAATGTTCTAATGGTGTGGATATAAATAAAAAGGCTGTTCGATGCTTCGGACAGCCTTTTTTTTACATGAAATTCTTCGCAACATTAGCATTACGAACAGAGCTTCATTTATGAAAATATTAATTGTTGAAGACGAACCAAAGCTAGCCGGCTTTTTGAAGCGCGGACTGGAAGAACAGTCCTGGGAAGTTGAACTCGCCTATGACGGGCAGGTTGGCAAGAAGATGGCGTCTAATTACCGGTTTGACGTTATTGTTTTGGATGTTAACCTGCCTTTATTGAATGGTTATGACCTCGCCAAGCAACTCCGGCACGACGGACTTTCCACCCCAATTTTGTTTCTGACCGCATTGGGTACCATTGACGATAAGCTGGACGGTTTTGAAGCCGGCGGAGACGATTATCTGGTGAAGCCGTTCGAATTCCGGGAACTCATTGCCAGGATCAAAGTGCTGTCGCAGCGAAATAATTCCAGAGAACAATCCAGCCAGGTTTTAGCACTTGCAGACCTGGAACTGAACCTCGACGAAAAAGTGGCGCGGAGATCCGGTAACCGCATTGACCTCACTGCGAAGGAATTCGCGCTCCTCGAATATTTAATGAGAAACCGGGGCAGGGTCGTTTCCCGTGTTGACATTGCTGAGCAGGTGTGGGACATCCGTTTCGATACGGGTACCAACGTTATTGACGTTTACATCAATTTTTTGAGAAAAAAAGTGGATAAGGATTATCCTAGCAAGCTGATCCACACCGTCGTCGGCATGGGTTATATTTTCAAGGAGGAATGAACATTAAGTCCCGTCTTACACTTCTTTTTACCATGCTGGTAGGGTCGATTATGGCCCTATTTTGCTTGTCGATCTATTTTTTTTACGATCAGTACCGTGAGAGACAGTTTTATACCTTTCTGAACGAACGCGGGCAGACGGTGGCACAATTGGTGGAAGCTAGTACCGGGATCAGTAAGGCGGACATTGAAAAGATTGAAAAAGAGAATAAAACCATTCTGCTTGACGAAGAAATAACCATTTACGACGGTGCTGACTCGGTAATCTTTATCAGCGGAAACGAAAATTTCATCCTTTCCAAAGCATTGCTTAATGAGGCGAGAAGGGGAAAAGAGGTACATGACAAATACCGGAAACGTGAAATGATCATCATACGGCACATTTTGCAGGATCACCGCAAGCCCTGGGTGGTGGTGGTGACTGCGGATGATTACCAGGGAATGAATGCGTTGAAGCGGTTGCGTGAAATTTTGGTCATAGGCTGGCTGCTGTCGTTGGTATTGGTTGGCGTGGCAGGCTGGCAGTTTTCCAATGATGCCATCAAGCCGGTTTCAGACATTATTGATCAGGTAAACAACATTTCGGCAGGTAACCTGCATGAAAAGGTGACTGTTGGAAGAGAAAAGGACGAGCTGGCACTCCTGGCAGAGACATTCAACCAAATGCTGACGCGGCTTGAAATTGCATTTGTAGCCCAGAAGAACTTTGTATCGCATGCTTCCCACGAGCTGCGTACGCCGCTGGCCCTCATCATGAGCGAGGCGGAGCTAAGCCTGATGAAAGAGCGATCGGTACATGAGTATGAAGATGCATTGAAAGGCGTTTGGGCAGAAGCAAAGGAAATGAACGAGCTGGTAAGCAGGTTGCTGGAACTGGCACGGACGGACGAAAATGCATTCAAACTGAGCTTTTCAAAAATCCGGGTTGACGAAGTGCTTTGGCAGGCCAAAGCCTCCATCCAGCAAAAAAACCCGGGTTACGAAGTTCACATTCATTACGATAAAATCCCCGATGACGAGGAACAATTGAAAAGGTATGCGGACGAGAGTTTGTTGCGCACCGCGTTCATCAACCTCATGGATAATGCCTGCAAGTACTCGGGCAACAGGACCGTTAATATTTTCCTGGAAATCAAAAACAATTTCATCAGGATCTATTTTAAAGACACAGGTATCGGAATATCGCCGCAGGAACTCCCCTACATTTTTGATACATTTTATAGAAGTACAAACACCATCAGCAAGCCCGGTTACGGCATAGGGCTCGCCCTTACCAAACGCATCATCAACATGCAGGGTGCCAGTATCGAGGTCGAGTCCACATTAGGCAGCGGAACCACATTTGTCCTCAAATTCCAGCCATTTTAATTTTCTTTTAATTCTGTGTTAATGCTCCTTTAACACCCATAAATGTTTTTTGTAGCATAAATCAGCCAATTCCGGGTCATCCGCTTGCTGCGCGAAAAAATCAAAGAGAAACTGTATTAAGTTAAATTGAGTTAGGTGAGTAGTAACAAAAGAATGGCCTTCGGATTTTCCGGAGGCCAATTTTATTTACCCTCAATGCGGGTGGTTGGAAGTGCTTCCGGATATTCCTGTGCGATGAATTCGATCATCTTCTCACGGACTATGCAACGCAGATCGAACGTTTCCGAGGAATTGCGGGCCGACATCAATGCCCTCACGACCATTAGCTGCTCCTGCGTATCGGTAACCTGCAATGCCCAGGATTTCCCGTCCCACAAAGGGGTTTGATCAAGAATTTCCTTCAACTTCTCCCTGAGCCGGTCAACAGGTGTGTGATAATTGAGGTGAAAAAATGCGCTGCCTATCAGAGCACTTTCATTGCGCGTCCAATTTTGAAATGGGGTTTCGATAAAATAAGTAATGGGCAAAACAATCCGTCGCAGATCCCAGATATTTACAACAACATAAGTCAGGTTAATCTCTTCAATCCGGCCCCATTCTCCTTCCACAATCACCACATCGTCAATCTTAATAGGCTGGGTAAAGGCAATCTGAATGCCGGCCATCAGGTTAGCAAGCGATTTCTGCGCAGCGAAACCAATAATTACACTGGCAATGCCCGCCGATGTGAGAATGCCCACGCCATAAGACCTCACGCTTTCAAAGCTGAGCAGCAAAATCGAAACGCCAATGGTAATGATCATAATGATCACCATCCGCTTGACAAACTTGATCTTGGTAAACATTCGCCTTGCCTGATTATTATCCGGCGTGTCAAAATCAAGTTTATCGATCAGGATTTTCTCGATCACAACCACAATGCGGACCATCAGCCAGGTTGTGAGGGCGATCATTAATGTTTTGCTGATCGCGAAAAGCCATTCATATTCTTTATAAGCCAGAGAATAACTCTTGACGATGGTTGTGATCAAAATCATCGGAATGAAGAAATAAAGCACACTTGTCAGGTTTTCCCGGATTGCGCGGACCGCCTGCCATTGTTTCCTGGCAGCAGTAATTTTGATCAGATTGATGAGAACGGCGCTGATGATCAGGCCGATAATGCCTGTCAGAAGGATGATGAGCCAGGGATATTGTCTGTAATTAAGAAATTCGGGAAAATCCATTCATTGTGTTAGATATCGTTGAGTCTGGCGACGATCATACCCGTGTGTTTGGGGACCGAAGCCACGTATTCAGCCAGGGGAACGCTGGACATGATCACTTTTTTTCCGGACAGGGAGGCGTGGATCAGGTAAGCGCGGCTGCCCATTTTTGTGATTACACCCATATGGTTTACGTCCAAGCCTTCTACTGACGACGTAAAAGCCACAATATCACCATTGTGAAGCATTGGTTCCGCTTTTTGAATTCCTTCTTTGGGAATATAGCTATGCTCTCTGGAATTGATCATGTTTTCTTGTTCCTTTATTTTTTCCCAAACTTCGCCGGACGCCATCGCAGGGTAAAGATTGGCATGATTCGTCATAAAATTGATTTCCTTTTTGTACGGAATGCCGCCTACCTTTTCCGTAATGTCTTCCAGCCTCCCGCGTTTCTGATTTTCATACATCCAATCCAGCACATAATGAAGCCGGGAAGGATATCCGTCAATGTTACCTTCTCTGTAGCGGAGTTTAGTTAATTCATTTTTATAACCTTCAAAAGTCGGATTTTCACTTTTCGCAACAGCCAATGCTACCGAGCTTTCAACCAATGTCGTGCAGTCCAATCCATCGAACTTGCATACCAGCCGCTCCGTAGGGTTTCCTTCAAGGGTTCCGCCTACATACGGCGTTCCCAGGAATGATTCGCTCATGCGCAGCATTTGCGTGCCCATGTCCCGGCTTTCCGGTAAATCCATCTTTTGCCCAAACACTTTTTGCAAACCCGACTGCCCGTAAATGCCCGTCGAGGCGAGTACCAGAATGGATTGAATGATAACTCTTAACATAACCGGATTTTTTTGCGGGGTCAATGTAAATAATGGTATTGATGTAAAAATAACGATCGAAAGGTCTATTTGCAATGCAAACAACGCTTGGAATGGGTAAGGGCATTTGTTATTATTTAAGTTTTTCAACAATGTCAAATACAAAAACAGACATCGGAGGCAATTCTAAACTCACGCCTGTAGATGTGATTTCAGCAGCTTTCAGGCGAAGTTGAGTTACGTGAAGAGGGAAAATAGGGATCAATTGGAATTGGCCAGTACCTCCGAGTTTTAAACAATTATTCCAGGCATCCTGCGGGATCCGAAGAGTTGTCTCAATGGTTTTCTCTTTGCTGAAATTATATACAAATAACAGTTTCTGATTGTCAGTATATCTCAAATAGCTATAAACCAATGTTTTGTCGTAATTGTAAGATTGCCCGTCGACGTTCACATATTGCAGATCATAAAATTCGCCCGCATACACTGCCTCATTGTCAAGCACAAAATGGTTCAGGCTTTCATAAAACGACCGGAGTTGCTGTTGTTCAGGAGTCAATAAGTCTGTATTAAACTTTCCGCCATTTACCCATTGCTGGAATTCAGTTACGCCCCAATAATCGAAAATGGTAGTACGACCGTCCTCGCCCTGAAATCCTTCCGACGTGACCGGAGTAACCCCCAGTTCTTGACCAAAATACAGCATTACCGGGCCACTGTGCAAAGTTGCGCTCAATGTCATGGCAGGTAATGCCAGCCAGGGATTGCCTGCAAAGTACCGCGACGCAATGCGCTGCTCGTCATGGTTTTCGAGGAACCGTAGCATATTTTCACTGATATCACCGGATTCCTGTTGCCAGATCCTCGTAATGTCTTCAACCGTCCCATGTCCCTCAATTAATTTTCGCAAAGAATTGTAAAGGCCCACCTTGTCATAGAGATAGTCGAATTTCCCAATGTTGATATAATTATGATATTCATACGGATTGTAAATCTCTGCAATGAAAATAACCTTTTCACCCACCTTCTTTATTTCAGGAATAACCCAGGACCAGAAATCGACAGGCACCATTTCTGCCATATCACACCTAAAACCATCCACTCCTTTTTGTACCCAATAGCGAAGGATACTGTACATTTTTTGCCACGTGGAAGGGATCGGATCAAAATAACTGGCCCTGCCCTGCAAATAATCCACGCCATAATTGAGCTTAATGGTCTCATACCAATCATATTGGCTCGGCTGGGCCTGGAACACATCATTTCCAGTGGCTTTGGCAGGTCGCTCGTGATAGGGCGTGTGAACCGGGATAGGAGGGGTATGCCCTTCCGGAACCATAAAATCATGATTCGGGATATAATAAAAATTATTAGAAGGACTGAAACTTACCGTATTGTCATCACCTTCCCCAAAGTCCAGGATCCCCGACTGGCGCGCATCGGAATGATATTGGCGTGCGACGTGGTTGGGAATAAAATCAATGATCGCCTTTAAACCGAGGCTATGTGTGCGGCTGATCAGGCTTTCAAATTCCTGCATCCTGTTGTTCACATCTACTGCCAGATCAGGATCTACATCATAATAATCCTTCACGGCATATGGCGAGCCTGCTATTCCCTTCACAATCAGCGGATGATCCGGCTTTATTCCATATTCCGAGTAATCCGTCAGCGTGGCATGTTCCAGCACACCCGTGAACCACACATGCGTAACTCCGAAGTTTTTGAGTTCTGTCAGGGCAACGTCCGTAATGTCATTAAACTTCCCGCTCCCGTTTTCTTCGATGGTGCCATATACCTTATTGGTGGAATTCTGGTTTCCGAACAGGCGCGTGAAAATCTGGTAAATGACAAATTTATCTTTATTGGTATTGGACATAATAAGTTTGAATGTTCAGTCCGGAATAAGGAAAGGTAGTTCATGAAAGTATGAACTAATCCCCAAATAAGCGATAGTTTGGCCATAACGCAGGAGGAAGGGATTTTTTACTATTTTGCAAGATATTAAATTTGAAATAATATGCCCTCAATTAAAGCCTGCCTTTTTGACCTGGATGGAGTGATCGTGGATACGGCGAAGTTCCATTACATTGCCTGGCGCAGGCTCGCAAATGATCTGGGTTTTGATCTGACGCTCGAACAAAATGAGCAATTGAAAGGGATCAGCAGGATGGAATCATTGGACATTATCCTTTCTATTGGCGGGATCACACTCAGCAAAGAAGAAAGATTGGCGCGTGCGACTGAAAAAAACCTTAGGTACCTCGAACTGTGCAAACAAATGACGCCAAATGATGTCCTGCCCGGTGTGCGCACTTTCATGGATGAACTTAAACAATTGTCGATCCCAATGGGGCTGGGTTCGGCCAGTAAAAATGCCACGATCATTCTTAATAGCATTGACATGCTGCGTTACTTTGATACGATCGTCGATGGCAACCGCATCACAAAAGGCAAGCCCGATCCGCAGGTTTTCCTGATGGGCGCTGAGGATTTGCAAACTAAGCCCGAAAATTGTGCGGTATTTGAAGACGCTGTGGCAGGAATTCAGTCCGCCAAATCGGCTGGTATGCTAGCGGTTGGAATTGGAGTAAAGACCGTTCTCGCCGAGGCAGATATTGTTATTGCAGGTTTTGAAGGTTTCAAATTTGCCGATTTACATTAACACCCATCACTTTCGATCTTAAATGAAAAATTACATCACCCATGATGAATGGTGCATCGTAGAGAATGGCTTTCACCCTGAGCACAATGAGATTACCGAAAGTTTGATGAGCCTTGGAAATGGTCGCATGGGGCAAAGAGGGAATTTTGAAGAAAGATATTCGGGAAAAACGTTGCTGGGGAATTATGTGGCAGGTGTTTATTTTCCTGATAAAACGAGGGTTGGCTGGTGGAAAAATGGTTACCCTAATTATTTCGCCAAAGTGCTCAATGCATGTAACTGGATAGGTATTGATGTCCAGATTGGAGGGCAAATGCTGGATCTGAACACCTGCCAGATTGAGGAATTCAGCCGGGTACTGGACATGAAGAAGGGAATATTGGAGCGCTTTGCGACCGTTATCCTGCCAGGTGAGAAAAGACTAAAAATCCATTCGAAACGCTTTTGCAGCATGGCCGACGACGAGTCTGGCGCGATCAGTTACAGCGTTACACCCTTGAATTTTGAGGAAGATTTTATCATTACGCCTTACCTGGACGGTAATATCAGGAACAGGGATTCCAATTACAACGAATCATTCTGGAATGAAATTGAGAGAGAAACCAGTGAAAATTGTGGCTACCTGATCCTGGAAACCAAGGAGAATCCATACGGTGTGGAGCGGTTCCGGGTAGCGACTGGCATGCGGTTCACTGCAACGGTTAATGGAGTGGATGTTCAGCCGGAATCACTGCCTTTTGAGACAGAGAAATATGTTTCCGCAAGCATTAAAATTAACCTTAAACAAGGCGAAGAACTTGCTGTTTACAAATATGCGGTGAACCTGTCTTCTTCCAATTATGAGGCAGGAAATCTCCTGGATGCGGCAAAAAGTTACATCGCACGCATTTCGGAAAAGGGTTTTGAACAGTTGTATACAGAACATATACTGGTCTGGGCCGACAAATGGGCTAAGAACGACATTACGATTGACGGAAATGTAGCCGCCCAGCAGGGCATCCGATTCAACATTTTTCACCTTGGGCAAACTTACACGGGAGAGGATGAACGCCTGAACATTGGACCGAAAGGGTTTACCGGCGAAAAGTATGGAGGCAGCACTTATTGGGATACCGAAGCGTATTGTATTCCTTTTTACCTCGCAACTGCCGAGCAAAAAGTAGCGCGTAACCTACTCGTATATAGACATAAGCACCTGCAAAAAGCCATTGAAAATGCTGAGAAACTTGGCTTTACCGGCGGCGCTGCATTATATCCGATGGTCACCATGAATGGTGAGGAATGTCACAACGAATGGGAGATTACCTTTGAAGAAATCCACCGAAACGGCGCTATCGCTTTTGCCATTTACGATTATACCAGGTACACTGGCGACAAAACATATCTTCCGGAATTCGGCCTTGAAGTTTTGATCGGAATTTCAAGATTTTGGAAACAGAGAATTACCTGGTCGAAGGATAAAAACCTGTATGTCATGCTGGGCGTCACCGGGCCGAACGAGTATGAAAACAATGTGAACAATAACTGGTACACCAATTACATCGCCTGCTGGACATTGCGGTATACCCTTGAAACGATCGGCGGGCTTTGGGAAAATGATTCAAAAAAGCTGAACGAGATCATTGTCAAGACCAATTTACAATTGAATGTGGAACTGGCTGATTGGAAGCACATTGTGGAGAATATGTATTTCCCTTATGATGAAACCCGAAAGGTTTACTTGCAGCAGCAGGGGTTTCTGGACAAGGAAATCCTGACCGTCGACGACATCGCAGACCAGCGTCCCATCAATCAGCGATGGTCGTGGGACCGCATCCTCCGGTCGTGTTTTATCAAACAGGCGGACGTATTGCAGGGATTGTATTTGTTTGAAGAGGACTTCGAGCCTGATGTGATCAGAAGGAATTTTGAGTTTTATGAACCCATGACCGTCCATGAATCCTCATTATCTCCCTGCGTCCACGGGATACTGGCGGCTGGACTTGGGTTGAAGGAAAAGGCTTATGAAATGTATGTGCGCACCGCCCGGCTTGATCTCGACGATTACAATAATGATACAGAAGATGGTTTGCACATTACTTCTATGGCTGGTACCTGGATGAGCGTGGTAAAAGGCTTTGCGGGTCAGCGCGTGAAAGACGGGATGTTAGTGCTAAATCCTTACATTCCCGATCAATGGAATTCCTATTCATTCCGGATCGGTTTTCAAGGCAGCTGGCTGAAAATATCCGTGAAAAAACAGGAGGTAATCATTGAAAACACTTCCGAAAAAGCATTGGCATTGCTTGTAAACGGGAAGGAAGTATATCTGGAAGCGTTCGCTAAAACTCAGATTTGAGGATAAGCTTATTTATTGAAAAAATGATATTTTACGCGGATTTTATTAATCCCGTAAAGCCACAATTGCAAATCTGAAACTTTCCTTGTAGGTTAGTGGCTTTTGAGCCATTCTAATTGACTATGGTAAACAAATTCTACTGGCTAATTTTTGTGGGTATGTTGCTGATGTTTAGGACTATATGCCCTGACGCAGCATCTGCGCAAGATTTTGGTGAATGCCAGAAGATAGTCAAGGATCTTTTGCCTGTTTTTAATAAATCTTTTGAAGAAAATAACCCTGCTCTTCTCAGGGAAGAATCCTACCAGCGCGGAATCAGAAATCTTCAGGCTGCTTACGCATTGTACCATAAGCAGGCATTCCAATCCAGCGATTCGGCCCAGCGCATGAACAATGAGGCCGTGATTTTGGCTTTGTCAGGCAATTATCAGAAGGCGCTGCACATTATGGAAGAGCTCAACCTGAGTACCCAGGATGGTCAGATGCATTATAACCGAGGATTATTTAGTCTCCTTTCCGGAAAATTTGCTGACGCGCGAAACGACTTTGCAGAATCTCCGGGAGGGTCTCACGGAACATTGAACACCATCGTCGCTTTTGCGAAACAAAAGAAGTACAGTGAGGCCGTCGACTTTGCAAATGGTAATTCAGCGAAGAACACCGGAGGCAAATGGAACTACAATATTGGCCTGTTGTACAAATATCTTGGTCAACCTGAGGAAGCGGTAAATGAGATCACGACCGCGATCCGCCAAAAGGACGAAATGGCTTACCGGCTGCAAAGAGGCGATATTCTGATGCGGACCGGAAATGAGAAAAAGGCGGTCAAGGATTTCGAAAAAGTAGCCAGAACGCATCCAAAGGCGCAGATCCGATATGCCAATGCATTACTATCATTGAACCAGTTTGGGGCAGCAAAGGCTGTTTTTCAAACCTATTTGGAAACGGACGACCGGACTTTCCGCGGAGATGCCTATCTGGGCATTGCTCATTGTTCGTACGGTCTCCAGCAAATCAGCGAGGCACAGCGGTATTATAAGCTTGCTTCCACATTGAAGCGGGAAACACCTGCACTGCAATCCGGAATTGCCAATACTCATCTTTCCAAACACGAGTATCAGACCGCATTCACCCTTTTCGACCGGGTTATCAAAAAGGATTCAACTTACCTGCCTGCCTACCTCGGCCGTGCAGTTTCCTATTATGGCCAAAAGAAATACGATCTGGCACTTAAAGACTTCAAAAAGGCGGAAAAGGCTTTGAGCGAGGATAATAAGTTTTTCGCGGATTTGTTTGTGACCAAGGCTTTCTCGGAATATTATCTCAAGAAAACCAGCGAAGCGCAGGACGATTTCCAGAAAGCCATTAAGCTCGATGCGGCCAGGTACGAAGCATTGGCAGGTATGAGCAGTATCATGATCGATCAAAAAAGGTTTTCCGAAGCAGGACAGTTTCTTGCCAAAGGCTTACAGTACGAACAGGGTTACGACCTGATGTGGAGCAATTATGGAAGCCTGCTAATGCATTTCGATATGTATAAAAAAGGCTATAAGGTTTTCCAAAAAGCGGTTTCCTTGAATCCGGCCAATGTGAATGCACAGAACGGCTGGGGTATTGTGTTGCTGGAAAATGATCAGCTGGACAAAGCCATGGCACTGTTTGACAGTCTTGTGCGTGAAAAACCTGAGCTGCCTTTTTTGCATAACAATCACGGGATCGTGCAGGCGTATATAGGAAACAGGCATGACCAGAAACACCAGGTCAATGAGGCTAACACACGGTATGATGGATCGTTTGAAGATTTTAAAAAGGCCATGAATGCTGCACCTTCCCGAAAATTTTACAATGTGAATCAGGGAAATGTGTATCGCTATCTCGAAAAATACGACGAGGCGAAACTGAGCTATCAGACGTATCAGGATAAGAGTGCATTAAACAATACGGCGATCATGTATGCCGGCCAGGAGCGGATCAAAGATGCAAAATATTACCTGGGCGTGGCCATTCAGATTGATTCATTGCACCGCGTTTTCCAATACAATATGACGGTTTTAGCAAAAGGAAAACAGCAGGAAATGATGCGGCTGGTCGCTTCGGCAGATGAGAATAGCCCATTTTCCGACATTGGGATTAAATACAGCCGGGATGGTTTTGTGACCATTTACCTGTATGATTATGAGTACGACGTGCTGTCATTTCCAGGCAGACATTATATGCCCCTGCCCGTCGCTGAATACAAAGAGGATTACTTTATTCCGGAATACGATTTCAAACTGGTAGCTTACGAAAAGAAAAAGGCTAATTCGCCTAAAAAGAAACATGTGCATTACCACAGCCAGAAAGTGAAACTGCCAGGTTCGAGGGGGAAATCCGGGACGAAATGTCCTATACTTTTCTAATCTGAATCTTAACAGATTTTAATATTGAAGCGGGATTTTCACTCAAAATAAAGGATTGAGAAATAGTTTCTACGGATGATAAGCGTTCAATCCTCAGAATACGAATTTTTTTCTACTATCCTTGATGTTCAGGTTTAACTAACTAATGCAGTTTTAATAATTAGCGAAGATGTTGCGGACCTCAACGAAGCTGATAGGTTTGTCAAGAAAAAAATCTGCTCCATTTTTGAGAGCCTCCTCTTTTAAATTCGTCATGGCGCTCATCATCACCACTTTCGTGTGCCTATCCTTGTGAACGTTTTTGATGCGCTGTATTTCATTAATTCCCTTGCCGTCAGGTAGGTTATTATCGATAAAGATCCAATCCGGGCCTAAATCATTGATACAAGCGATACCTTCGATGAGAGAAGCCGCCACTTTTACGGACGCATCAGGCGTCAATATGTTTAGTTGTCTGACTAGAAAATTGCGTAACAACACCCCCAAATCCTGCTCGTCCTCAATAATAACAATTTTCATAGCGATGTGTTATAAATAAATTTTTTGGTCATTAGCAGCAGATTTGACGACCTGGAAGCGCCTTTTTAAATGTATTGAGGCAAAAAGCCTGCCATCAGGGCGCTCAGAAAGGTTTGACAATTAAGCAAATGATCGGCTCAAACAAACAGATGCTTTTTGTAGAATCGAATCCCGGTTTTCCGCTTTTTAGGAATTTTATTTTACAACTGTAACGCAATATGTAAATGAAAAGGGTAATGTTAACTATTTACAAATGAACTACTTACGCATTAAAAATGCCGAGGGGGAATTCTGGTATAGGATTTTTTAGAATTGGAAAAAGATATTATTCATCATAATCCGAATAAAGAGATGTCAGGTAACAAAGTATTTTTAGGGATAGTAGCAGCTGCGGTTGCAGGCGCTGTAATCGGTTTACTTTTTGCACCGGAAGACGGCAGCAAAACAATCAAAAAGATTAAGAAAAAGACGAATAGTTTGGCGAGCGACCTGATCGATGCACTTGAAAAAAGCAAAGGAAAGGCTGAAAACGCTGCTTCTGAATTGAAAAGTGAAGGAAAGGCATACGCAGATGAAGCAGCAAACAAAGCCTCTGAATATGCTGACCAAGCAAAACAGGAATACAACAACCTATAAGCCAAATAGTCCGACCGGAGTTCTTCCCCGGTCGGATTTCAATTTTTCAGAAAGTATGAAAACCGAAATTACTACATCAGCAAATAAAAAATCGGATCTTACGATAGCAGATACAATCGGCCAAATTCGATCCTTCTTCGCGGCTAATCCGTCAAACGGCATGCAGCTAGGCGTTAGCGCTTTGTCAAAGACTGTTATGAGGCGCTTGCCGGCACCGCTTAACCTTATCCCGGCAGTTGCTATTGAAAAGGTAATACTTAATTATGCGGTTCCAGAGGGGAGAGAGTTGCTTTTGCGGGGACTGCGATGGGTCAAAAAAGCAACCGACGAAGAGCCAGCAGATTTCGCATAAAACACACACGAATTAAGAGTACAACCCTTCTGAAAAGAGGGGTTTTTTGTTTTAAAATCGGGTCAGATAAATAAGGCAAGCGTTTTGTTTATTTTTGTTTGAAACAGACAATGATGCCAAAGAAGGGTTTCCTGACCATTTGAACGAATTTAGCCATGTGGATTAGCTCTACATTCTTAATTATTATACTCAGTCTGTGGAAATTACTACGCAATCTTTTGGATGATGCAGAATGCTTGGGGGTAGATTGGATAAAGAGTAGTAAATTTAAACCATTAAGAAAATTACAATTTTACCCTTAGTTGCTATATGCAAAGACAAACGCAGACGCAAAGACAAACCTTAAAGTATTCTCCATTACAAATTCAAATGCTGAATCTTCTGCATTTGACGACCATGGAACTGGAGCAAAGAATTAAAGAGGAAATTGAGGAAAATCCCATATTAGAGGAGGGTAAAGAGGAGAATGCTTCTGAGGATAGCTCGGACGAATTTCAGGATCCGGAGGATAAGGGTGGAGGCGAAGATTCGTCAGTTCAGGATTACTACGATTGGGACGAATTCAGGGACGACGATATTCCCGATTACAAAACCTACGCAAACAACCAATCCGCCGACAATGAATTATACACGCGCCCGATGGTGGAGGCAATTTCCTTTCGGGATGAGCTGAAACAACAGGTGCATTTTTTAAGATTGGATGAAAGGCAGCAGCTGGTTGCCGATTTCATTCTCGATTCACTGGACGAAGATGGATTTTTAAGGAGGGAAGGTGATGTTATCGCGGATGATATCTCCTTCGCAAACAGCATGTTCATTGAGCCCGAAGAGGTGAATGCAATGTTGAAAGTGATCCAGCAGCTTGACCCTCCCGGCATTGCGGCCAGTGACCTCAAAGAATGCCTGCTTATCCAGCTCAACCGCATGGAAACGCAGAATGAGACCTGGAAATGGGCATATCGGATCGTTTGTGATGCTTTCGACGAACTAGGATCAAGGAATTATGATAAAATAATGCGCATTACCGGCCTGGATGAAGAATCTCTGAAAAAGGCCATTCAATTGATCACTACCCTCAATCCAAAACCTGCGTCGGGCCTGAGAAATGATTCAATCGTTAACGAAAGCATTAAGCCTGACTTCATGTTATGGTATGCCGAGGATGGCGAGATTGAAGTACAACTTACCTGGGGCAATAGCCCTGCATTGAAGCTCAATAAGCTTTTTACCAAAATGGCTGAGCAAAAGATCGACAAAGCAACCAATCAGTTCCTGAAAAACAAGATGAACTCGGCGAAGTGGTTTATTGATGCGATCAAGCAAAGGGAGAACACAATGCTCAGTACCCTGAAAGCGATTGTAAGGCTTCAATACGATTACTTCCAGACAGGCGACATCAAAAAATTGCGTCCAATGATCCTCAAAGATGTGGCTGAGATCATATTTATGGACATTTCAACCGTATCCCGCGTAACAACCAATAAATATGTTCAGACCCCATTTGGCATTGTGCTGCTAAAAGACCTTTTTACCGAAGGGGTTACCAACGAGGATGGTACGGAAGTTTCCAACCGGGAAATTCAGGAGGCGATCAGGGAAATAGTGGGGGAAGAAGACAAAAGGCACCCCTACAACGATCAGCAAATCACAGATATGCTTTCGGAAAAAGGCTACTCGGTAGCACGCCGGACCGTTGCCAAATACCGCGAACAGTTGAACATCCCTACCGCGAGATTAAGAGTTACCATTTAAATTAAGCCCTAAAAAACCTGCATGAAAAAAATTGTAGTTGTTGATGACGAAGCTGATATCTGCTTCCTTTTGAAGAGATTTCTATCCAAAAATGATTTTATAGTTGAAACTGCCCAAAACGGCAAAGATGGTCTGGCATTAATTGAGTCGTTATCGCCCGATTTGGTGATGACAGATTTTCGTTTGGGTGATATTACCGGTACAGATCTGCTTACGGCCATTAAGTCTAAAAGACCTAATGTTCCCGTTTTAATCATTACCGGCTATTCTGATATTAAAATTGCAGTAAGCGTCATGAAACTAGGCGCCTACGACTACATTACCAAGCCGCTTTTTCCCGACGAAATATTGGTTACCGTTAAAAAAGCGATCGCGGATGCGGAATCTTCCAAAGACGAGGAACAGGAATATACAACAGCCGTATCATCGGGACAGCCCAGTGAGAATGCAAAACCTGTAAGAAAAGCGAGTTCGCGGATGAAGGCCGGTTATGTAATGGGGCAAAGCGACGTTTCTGATAACCTTTTCAGACAAGTTGACTTGGTTGCTCCCACCAATTTCAGTGTGATCATATATGGCGAAAGCGGATCCGGGAAAGAGGCGATTGCACAGGAGATCCACAACCGTTCCAAAAGACGGGATATGCCATTTGTAGCGATGGATTGCGGTGCTATTTCAAAAGAGTTGGCAGGAAGCGAATTGTTTGGACATGAAAAAGGCTCTTTTACTGGTGCATTGCAAACCAAAATTGGGCATTTTGAAATGGCAAACGGCGGTACATTATTTCTGGATGAAGTCTCGAACTTATCCTATGAGATCCAGGTAGCATTGCTGCGGGTCGTGCAGGAACGTAAGATGCGAAGGATTGGCGGCTCAAAAGAAATTGATCTCGACGTAAGGATACTGGTAGCCAGTAACGAAAAATTATTGGAATCGGCAAAAAGCGGCAAATTCCGGGAAGATCTATATTATCGTTTCAATGAATTTACCATTGAGGTACCTGCATTAAGGAACAGGAAAGACGATCTGATGCTTTTTGCAGGCGCATTTCTGGAAACGACCAATGTAGAGCTGGGCAAAAACGTATCCGGCTTTTCGGATGAGGTGAAAAATGACTTTCTCACCTATTCCTGGCCAGGTAACCTGCGGGAATTGAAAAATGTGATCAAGCGGGCTACGCTGCTATCGGATGGGGAATTGATTGAAGAAAAATCATTGCCATTTGAAATAGTAAACTACAAAAAACTGAAAGACCTGGATGAAGAGCCTGCCGCCCCAAATGTCTCCGTATTAGCGGGTACAATTGAGTCCGCATCTGATATTGAGGATTCCAAACCAAGCTTAAAAACAGTGGCCAATGAAGCCGAGTATGATATGATCATGCAGGTCTTGCGGGACGTTAATTTTAATAAAAGCAAAGCAGCGCGTTTATTAAATATCGACAGAAAGACGCTCTATAATAAGATGAAACAGTTTGACATATAGTGGGGAACGGCAAGAGTGAACTGAGTATGAATAGCAAACTAATCAAAGTACTTCTGGTAGATGACGACGAGGACGACTATTTTCTGACCCGCGAGTATTTTCAGGAACTGGTTAATTGGAAATTTAGCATTACCTGGTGCTCTACCTACAAGGACGCGCAGAAGCATATTGGCCATAAAGGCTACGATCTTTACCTTTTTGACTATTTGCTTGGTGGTAATACCGGCTTAGACCTGATCGAAATAGCAGCTCAGCATGAATGCGAGGAGCCAATGATCCTGCTGACTGGTAAAGGTGACACGAAAATCGCTGTTGAGGCTTTGCGGCTTGGAGCAGCAGATTATCTGATCAAAAGTGAGCTTGATCCCGAAAAACTGGAAAGAAGCATTAGATATGCGCTTGAAAGAACATCGGTTTTGAAGGCTTTGAAACATAGCGAAAGGCGATACCGCCGCATTTTTGAAGAATCCAATGACTTTCTCTTTATCAGTGATTTAAAAGGCAATATTATTGACTTAAATGCTTCTGCAGGCAGCATTACCGGATTCATGGAAGATGATTTGAAGCTAAAAAATATCATTGATTTGATTGAGGAGCCTCAATTCCTTGCCTTATGGGAAAACATCCAGGAGCAGGCAATCCACGATCAGGAAGTAAGCCTGATTACAAAAGACGGGGACAAAAAATATTGCCTTTTTTCCGCATCATTGGAGTTCGATGAAAATCATCCGTACATACAGGGCCGATTGCATGATATGACCGCCCGAAAACAAACGGAGAGAGAAAGGCTTTTTTCCGAAAAAATGGCAGTTACCGGCCGCTTGGTCAGAATGCTGGCCCATGAAGTACGTAACCCGCTCACAAATGTGAACCTTTCGGCAGAACAGCTTGAAATGGAATTGGTTGACGAAGATCAGAAATTCTACACCCAGATCATCAAGCGTAATTGCACCCGTATCAATGATCTGATATCGCAGTTATTGCAGCCGTCGGGTTCAGCCGACATTGACCTGGTACAAAACTCCGTTCATGCCGTACTTTCTGATGCAATTGGGTCCGCGTTGGACCGTGTCCAGCTCAAACGAATTCAGATTGTCAGCCAGTTTGCGGACGGCGAACTGGCTATCCCGCTTGATCACGTGTCACTCCAGATGGCATTTCTCAATTTGATCACCAATGCCATTGAGGCAATGGAAGAGGATAAGGGGATTTTGCGCATCACTACAAAAAGTCATGGGGATACAATTCAGGTGATTTTTACGGATAACGGTATTGGAATCAGCGAAGAGCACATGGAAAAGATTTTCGAGCCTTATTTTACCGGTAAAAATAACGGAATGGGGATCGGGCTTTCCACTACCATGAGCATTATCCACGCCCACCACGGACGCATCGATGTTCAATCCGAAGTTGGTGCGGGAACAACATTCACCATTAGTTTCCAGCAAGCAAACAACAGGGCTTAAAATTAAATGATAACTTACTTCATGTGCAACGATCGGGCGTAAGGGAGCGTAATCCTGGATAGGCTAATCATTATATTGAACGTGGAGACGAAAAGGGTGTGTCTTTCACATTGGTTACGATTTTTCTTCTATCAAAATGCTGTAGTTGTCAGCTACCTGGCTGTTTGGGTTTTACGATTGAAAAATCCGTAAATAATTGGAAAAATAAGCAGGGTCAATACAGTCGCTGTAATCAGCCCTCCAATCACTACAATAGCCAGTGGTTTTTGCGTTTCCGAGCCGATTCCGGTGGAGGTAGCCGCTGGCAAAAGTCCGATCGCAGCCATTAACGCCGTCATGATGACCGGCCTGATCCTTGATTTTACCCCTTCCCTGATTGCTTCGTCTAATGACATTCTCGCAGACAGGTTTTTATTGAAAACGGAAATCAGTATGACCCCATTTTGAACACATAACCCGAACAATGCGATAAATCCGACTCCCGCAGAAATCCCGAAATTCATGTGCGTTACATGGAGCGCCAAAATTCCTCCAATTAATGCAAAAGGAACGTTAATGAGTACCAGCCCGGCATCTTTGGCATTGCTGAACATGATGAACAGCAGGATAAAGATACCGATCAGACTTATGGGCACCACCTGTCCCAGCCGCGCAGTAGCCCGAACCTGATTTTCAAATTCACCCGACCAGTTGACCGAGTAGCCTTTCGGTAGGGACTTCAGAAGTGGTTTTACACGGCTTTGAGCATCGGCAATGGTGCTGCCAAGATCTCTTTCACGAACTGAAAACTTGACTCCAATAAAACGCTTATTATTGTCGCGATATACAAATGCAGGTCCGGTTACAGTTCTGATCGAGGAAATTTCTTTAAGGGGGATTTTTCCTCCTGTCAATGTCGGTACCATTAATTGCTGGATATCATCTACTGAGCGGCGATATTGCTGTTCGTAACGCAGCCGGATGTCGAATTTTCTTTCCCCTTCATAGAGTATCGAAGCCGTTTTTCCCCCAATTGCCATTTCGATGACTGCCTGCGCATCGGCAATGCTAACACCATATTGCGCCATAAGATGATCATGCAGGATGACGCTCACTTCTGGCTGCCCGATATTTCTTAAAATACCTACATCCCTGATTCCAGGAACACCCTTGATCGCTTCCAACACCTGATTAGCCTTTTGATTTAAAGTTTCCAGATCGTCACCATAGATTTTCACGGCATTACTTGCATTCATACCCGCCACCGCTTCCGCAACATTGTCGATAATGGGTTGAGAATAATTGTAGTTGATCCCCTGAAACTGTTTCAGTTTTTTGTCCATCTCTTCAATCAGCTGATCCTGGCTAATTTTCCGTTTCCATTCATCCTTAGGTTTTAGATTAACCTGCATTTGCACGTAATAAAAACCTGAGGGATCGGTACCATCATTGGAGCGGCCGGTTTGAGACAATACCCCGTTCACTTCCGGAAATTCATTGAGTTTATTCCTTAAAATGGTAACCATTTTGATAGTTTCATTCAGGGAGCTGCTCATCGGCATTTTGGCTTCTACCCAAAGTGCACCTTCGTTTAAAGTTGGCAGGAATTCTGTCCCGAGGAATTTGGCTGATAAAAGGCTGACGACCAGAAATCCCGTTGCCAGCATAATGCTTAGCTTTTTGCGCGCATAACACCATTCAAAACCAACGGTAACCGCACGGTCGAAAAACCGTACAATTGGATTGCTCTTTTCTCTGACATTTTTATTTAATAAAATCGAACAAAGAACGGGAACGAGGGTAAGCGTATATAGAAGAGCGCCCAACAATGCAAAACCCAATGTATAAGCCAGCGGCGTGAACATTTTTCCCTCCACCTTCTGGAAGCTAAAAATCGGGATCAATGCCGTGATAATGATTAGCTTGGAGAAGAAAATCGCTTTCCCTAACTCTCCACCTGTCCGTTTGACAAGTCCTAATTTGGAAAGTTTATTGTAACGGTCCATGCCATTCTGGTGCGCGAGATGATCCAATGCGACGAATATACCTTCCACCATTACCACGGCCCCGTCAATGATAATCCCGAAGTCGATCGCCCCCATCGAAAGTAAGTTGGCAGACATTCCTTTGAGCCTCAGACACGTGAATGCAAATAGGAGGGCTAGCGGGATAATGATGGACACGATCACCGTCGTGCGCCAGTCGGCCATGAAAACAAACACAATGACCGTGACCAGCACTATGCCTTCGATCAGGTTATGTTTGACAGTATGTGCGCAAAATTCGATGAGATTGTCGCGGTCGTAAAAGGTAACCATTTTGACGTCGGGCGGTAGGATTTTCGTGTTCAATTCATGAACCTTATCCTTTATACGCGCCAGTACTTCACTCGGATTTTCGCCTTTGCGTTGCACCACGATCCCTTCCACAACATCGTCTTCATTGTCTAATCCTACCTGGCCAACGCGCGGCATATCCGATTCCTTTACATCTGCCACGTCCCTGACCAGCACAGAATTATCCTTTACAAATTCAACAATGATGTTCTCAATGTCCGGGATTGAGTTCAGCAGCCCAATGCCCCGAACCACATAGGCCTGTCCATTTTTCTCAATCACGTCGCCACCCACATTGACATTGCTCTTGGTAACAGCTTGGTACACTTCCAGCGGCGTAATGTTGTATTTGACGAGTTTGGTAGGGTTGACCTGCACCTCGTAGATTTTTTGTCTGCCACCAAACGCCACTACGTCAGCCACGCCTGGTATGCTCCGCAATTGTCTGTCGATCATCCAGTTCTGTAATGTCAGCAATTCGCGGCTGTCCCGGTCCTTACTTCTTAGGGTATACCTGAATATCTCACCAGTAGGGCCATAAGGTGGCTGGACGTCCGGCTCCACGCCTTCCGGCAGGGATATGTTACGGAGTTGATTGTTAACTTGTTGTCGTGCGAAAAAGTCTTCTACATTATCATCGAATATGATCTTGATAATGCTTAACCCAAACATGGTAGTGCTCCTGACATTGGATTTCTGCTGCACCGAATTCATGGCGACTTCAATGGGAACTGTTACGAACCGCTCGATCTCTTCCGCGCTGCGCCCGTTCCATTGGGTTACGATGATGATCTGCGTGTTGGTAACGTCCGGAAATGCTTCCAGCGGCGTGTCGCGGTAACTGACGACTCCTGCTAAAATCAGCAGGCCGGTCATAAAGAATATGAAGAACCGGTTTTTCAAAGAAAACCCGACGATTCCCCGGATGAATTTGTTCATGGATGTTCAATCATTGAGCGCATCATAAACCAGCAGCTGGTTCTTTGAAATGACTGCCTCCCCGGGTTTCAGGCCGACGCTGATGTAGGCGCGGTCGGCCAGGGAACGGTAGACTTCTATTGGGCGCGTTTCGATTTTGGTGCGGCTGTGATATACCATTACCCAGTTTTTGCTTCTGTCGAAAATGATGGCTTGTGAAGGAATTGCCTGCATTTGATTGCCTTCTTCAAAGTTTAGACTAACGGTTGCGTGCATTTCAGGTTTGAGTTTGAAACCGACATTTTGCAGCTGTATCCTGATTTTCATCGCCTTGGTATCGGGGTCGAGCACATTATAGATCTTGTCCACTTTTCCTTTAAACACTTCATCGGAAAAGCTGATGGTGCGCACTTCGGCGGGCATGCCCATTTTAATTCTTGGAATATCACTTTCGTTTACATTGGCCATTACCCCCACATCGGCAATTTGCCCGACCGTGAAAAGGCTTTCGGAATTGTCCGACCGAAGCTGCATGCCCCGGTTGACATTTTTATCAATAATAAAACCATTAATAGGCGATTTGACGACATAATTAGTGGATTTTCCCAAACCATAAATTGAGAAAATTTCTTTCACACGGCTCAGTTCGGCTTGTGCTTTATCGACCATTTGTCGTGCCGTGATCACGTCGCGTTCGGGTACCAGCTTGCTTTCAAAGAGGTCTTCGGTCGAGGACAGATTTTTCTGGGCGATCAGTAAATCGGATTGCGCCTGGATCATCTGGCGCTCAAAATCGGCCACTTCGCCCGAACGGATTACCGCCAGTTTCTGCCCTTTACGAACGTTATCCCCCAATTCCACATTCACTTCCTCCACATTGCCGCCGACCAGCGGGAATACCTTAATAACCTGATTTTCATCGGGTACTACCTTCCCAACCAGGGTCAGTTCATTTCTCACCGCCTCATTTCTGACCGTGTCAATTCTAATACGGCTCATCATCGTATCGGAAAGCATGAACACTTTTGATTCTTCGTTATCCTCTTTCTTTTGCTCGCAGGATGTCAGCCAAATGGCGATCGAGGCCAGCATGACAACATATATGGGATTTTTCATTTTGAAATTTTTATGGCAAAGCCGTGTTTTAAGAATTGATTCTATTGAATGAATTAGTTAAAAAGCTCTTCGCCGACGACGAAATTGAGTTCTTCGTATACCTTGATGCGGTCGGCTTGCAGCCGGTTATATTCCTTAATGCTTTCATTGTAGGTCTCGATAAAATCGATGAATTCGAGGAGGGTTATGTTTCTTTTCTGAAAATTCTCGTACATCCCGTCGCTGAGCAACTGGAACTGGTTGGTAAATTGATTCTCAACACTTTGGTAAGTCTTATCAGCAATACCTACCTTTTGCACGGCAGCGTCTACTTCATTGCTGACGCTGTTTTGTTTGGCCGATTCTGCCGTTTTGTAGTAGCTAATGTTACTTTTTGCCGCGCTGATATTTCCCTGATTTCTGTTGAAAATCGGCAGCGCGATTGAGGCATTTAATCCAAAATAATTATTGACATAATTGCTGGCCTGGTCATAAACCGCACCCACCTGAATGTCGGGCACAGCCAATGCTTTTTGAAGGGTTAGGTTCAATTCCGCTTGTTTAGAAGCTGATTGAGCCACTTTAAGATCGGCCCGGCTCTCTAAGGCTTTTTGCTTCAGATCGGCAGGTGTGTACTTTGCAAGTTGATAGCGCTGAATATCCGTGCTATCGACGATCGATTTTACAGGCCTTTCTGTGTTTAACAGCGTACGCAAGTCGCGCTGATTTTCCTGCAATTCAAACAGGATATCCGCCCGCTCGTTGGTCAGCTCAAATAGCAGTGCTTTTAGTCTTACCACCTCCTTCAGCGAGATATTTTTCCGGTCGTACTCTTTTTGAAAAGCACTAACTGTTGTGTTCAATGTATTGATTTGATTGTCGTACAATCGAACAGTTTGCCCGAGATAATAGGATTCGAAGAAGATCTGGCGCAATTCAAATTTCAATGTCCTGATCAGGTCGAAAAACTGGTATTCGCTTTTGCGGGTGGATTCTACATCCAAGGCCTCCTGCTTGTTACGCTTGCCAGCGCGCGTGATCATTTGCTGGATATTGAATGCTTTTTGTCCGTTCCGGCCTACATCCAATGCACCTCTGGAGGGATTATAGGCACTGATTTCGACGCCAAAAGTGGGGTTATTCCAAAGCTTGTCCTGAATCTCAATGGATTTGGCAATATCGATCTGGTATTTTTCAGCGAGGACTTCGAGGTTGTTCCGAAGAAAAAGGCTATCGGCCTGGCGTGTGGTAACCCTGAGCGTATCCTGAGCGTGTAATGCGGTTGAAAAACAAATCAAAAGCCCAAAAATGTAAGTTCGCATAATTTCTGTGATAGAATGCTGCGAACTTCGGGTACCAGTATTACAGGAGCCTTAAAATAGTCTTAGAAAAAAATTAGAAAATCGGAAAGTGCTCCTAAACATGGTTTAGTTGCACTTGGAACTCACTTCCCTTGCCAATTTCGCTGGCTACGGAAATTTCGCCATGGTGCAATTCCACGATGCGCTGGCAAATGGAGAGGCCTATCCCGAAGCCGGGAAGCTGGGAAGTATTGGAAGATCTGAAAAATGGATTGAAAATATGGGGGATATCTTCTTGGCTGATCCCGATTCCCAGGTCCTTCACTTTCACTATGCACGATTTATTATTGGAAGAAATCATGATATGTGCCTGGTGGTCAGGAGAATACTTACATGCATTGTCCAGCAAATTGGAAAATACCCTTTTCAGCAATTCCTCATTGCCTTTAATCACCGTTTCATTTGCATTTTCGGGAATGCTTTCATAGTCAATAACCACGCTATAATCCGGATGGGCGGATAAGAGCTCTTCTTTGGCCAAAAATACCAGGTCTTCTACATGGATCGGCAGCATTTTCATGGTACCTATGTTTTCGTAGGAGCGCGCCAGGAAAAGCAGGTTATTGGTAATGCTGATCAATCGCTCCGTATCCGAAAAGAGGTTGGTAAAGACTTCTTCCAGGTCAGGGTTGTTTTTGGTAAAGCGCTGGCCCAGTTGAATTTCGGATTTTAATGCGGCCAAAGGCGTTCGCAATTCATGAGAAGCGTGGGATACGAAGCTTTTCTGTTGTTCAAATGCTTTATTGAGACGATAGAGCACGGTGTTAAAATTGATGGCAAGCTGTGCAATTTCGTCTTTGCGGTTGCCTTCATCGAGTTTCTGGGATAAATTTTGGGCTGTAATAAGTGAAACCTGCTCATTGATCCGGCTGATCGGTCGCAACGCATTGCCTGCAAAATAGATTCCTAACACAATTGTGACGCCAATTCCGGCCAATAATCCCCATAAGAGCGTGCTTCTCAGGTTATCCAGCTTGCTATGGCCAAAGGTATCATATGCGGAAGCCAGCACCACCAATGGTTCATCTCCTTCTTGATAAAGCAGACCAATTACCTCATTCTCACCCTGATGGAATTCCATGAACTCCAACTGTTTTACTTCGTTCAGCAATTCCTTTTCATAGGTCAACAATTTATCGTCTACACTGGAATAGATCAACTCATTGCTTGAATCAAATATTAAAACCTTTTCATCCAGCATTTCGGAAAGGGTATTTTGATCGATGGTTTTAAGAAGGTCTTTATCAATGCCCTTTACCTTCACCAACAGGCGGCATGTGGTCTGCGCGCGGCTTTTCAAGCGATCGTAAAATTCTTCCTGACGATAATGTTCGGAAACGCTGTAAATCGCAACGGAAAATAGCAGAAGAACTGCTGCTACCAACAGTGTGAATTGCAATGCGATTCGATTCTTGATCTTCATTCGGGCGCGCTATTCTTCTTTCATAATATAACCCATTCCCGGACGGGTATGGATCAGCTTGGTCGGGAAATCTTTATCTACTTTTTTTCGTAAGTAATTGATATACACCTCGACAACATTCGTACCCGGATCAAAATTTAGGTGCCATACATGTTCTGCCAGGTCCATTTTGGAAACCACCCGGCCGCGGTGGAGCAGGAAATATTCGAGCAATGCAAATTCCTTCGCAGTAAGGTCAATCATGTTCCCCGCCCGCTTGACCTGCTTGGTACCAAGGTTCATTTCCAGATCTGCGATGCGGAGGATCTTGTCGGTAACTTCCGGATTATTCACTTCCGAAACCCGCAATTGGGCATTGATACGGGCAAGTAATTCGCGGAAATCAAAAGGTTTTACGATATAATCGTCTGCGCCGCGGCTAAGTCCTTCAATTTTATCTTCGATCTCGCCATAAGCAGTGAGCATGATAATCGGCAGCGTCGGTTTGTAGATCCTGATCTGCTGGCAAACGTCGTATCCCTTCATTCCGGGCAAGTTTACGTCCAGCAGTACCAGGTCAAATTTTTTGTCCAGCGCCAGTTGCTTTCCAGTAATGCCGTCGTAAGCAATTTCACTTTCAAAATTCTCGGTGGCTAATCCACGAAAAATGTTTTGCGCGATCCTACGATCATCTTCAACAATCAGGATTTTTTTCACTATCAGATTTTAAAATCGGATGTTTTACAGTATCAAAAACAAAATTACTGGCTTGAGCAATGGGTGGTAAATTGAATTTTCCTTCATATGCTAAAAAGTCATTTCTAAATCAGGAGAGATTTTCGGGAAGGATTTCTGGAGGCAAGTCCGCGGGAGCCTGGAAAACAATCCCGTGTTCAAGAGAATGCATGATGGCTTTGTTGCTATGTGCGAAATAGCAGGTATCAATGCCGGATTCCTGAATGATTTTCATCAAGGCGGTGGTCATCGGCTGACTCCGAGTACGGGTTTGTCGGATATAAACGGCGCGAATATTGGAATGGAAAGTCCTGCACACTTCTTCATAAATCTCCGGATCTTTTTGCGAATCATCGCCTAACAGGATAAACTGTAATTCGGGATAAAAATTGATGATATTATGGATCTTACGAAGCTTATGCAAATGAGATCCGCCGCCCGTCATCACAAAATCATCCAGTCCGGATTTGATCTTTTTCAATTTTAAAACCGCCTTTGGCAGGCCATTTAACTCCGCAAAGCGAACGATCATATCATACAAATTCCACTCGCTGCTAGACACATAAAAAAAGATGTTACTCTCTTTTTGCGGATGGGTGCGGCTTGCGAAGGATAACAGCTTATAATGGTTTACAACGTCATCAAAGGGCTTTCGGGCTTGGACATTCTTGGATAGCAGGACAAAAAGTTTCTTAAAAGACCGCCTGCTATGTGAGACCAGAAAAGTATCATCAATGTCGGAGATCAGCCCGTAAGAGGTTTTATAAGGGAGAAAAAATTCCTCAGTACTGCTTGTCTGGTATTTTCTGCCCTCAATTTCGTCATCGATGGTCACTTCGTAGGTATGCCAGCCACTTGGCATGCTTTCTGCAAAAGATACCTGAAAACGAAAATATCCGTCCTCCTCCGCAGTTGTTTCTGCAACCAGATTGCCAACCCGCAAGGTGACTTTCAGAAAAGGAATGGTTTTGACTGAAAAAAGTTCGATGATTGTCCTGGCATAGCGGAATCCGCTTCGGGTATATTTTCGATCACCGGAAGGATATTTCTTGACAATGTGCCCGAAAACAACAAGTTCCTTTTTATTTGCGTAACCACGGTACAGTTTTAAGGCACAACGTTTCATAACTATCTTTATCTCCCCACTTGAAGTTCCTAATTTAGACAATATGTTTTCAGAACGAAAAATTTTGCTGGTAGTAAATCCCATATCCGGTGATGTGGATAAAGATGTGATTTTTGAAAGGATCATTGAAAAAACGCAATCAGAAGGCTACGACCTGCGTATTTACCCTACTACTGGTGAAAAAGACCTGGAAACGATCCGGGAAATGGTTGAACATATTCATCCTGAAAGAATTTTGGTGGCCGGTGGCGATGGTACCATTTCGCTGGTTGCCCAGGCAGTTTATGGGATTGATGTGATCATGGGTATTATCCCGGCCGGGTCTGCAAACGGGCTTTCAGTTGATTTCGGACTTTCCGGATCCGTGGACCAGGCGATGGAAGTAGCGTTTGGAAATAATACAGTGCTTATCGATGCTGTGTCCATTAATGGAGATATTAGTTTGCATCTCAGTGATGTAGGTCTTAACGCGCTTTTAGTTAAAAATTATGAAAACAGCGAAACGCGTGGGAAACTGGGTTATGCGCGGGAAATGCTGAAAACTTTGAGTGAACATGAAAATTTCCAGGTGAGGATTACGGCTGGGGATCAGGTGATTGAGACTGATGCATTGATCGTTATCATTGCCAATGCGCAGAAATATGGGACGGGCGTAACAATCAATCCGGCAGGTGATATGTCTGATGGTATGTTTGAACTGGTGATTGCTAAAAAGCTCGATTTTATAGAAACGGCGAAAATACTGGCTGGTAACACGGATTTCAACCCGGAGATCATGCAGGTAATTTCCGTTGAAAAAGCTGATATTGAGTGCATTGATAAGGAAGTACATTTCCAGATCGACGGAGAATATAAAGGAACGGTAAAGCACGTGGAAGCACATATTTTGAAAGGGTACATTAAGGTAGCGGTTCCTTAATGGCCGACGTCCGAAGTAATAAGTATTCCCCACCCTCCAAATCCTTTTATTCCAAATCACTTCCCAATTCAAATGAAGACTTCTTTCCTCTTTTTGCTTGGCATTTTATTGATAACCTCTGAAGCCGTAGCCCAAACCGCTGAACTCTGCCAAGGTGCTTACTTTACGGAGGAGGAGGGCAAAGCCTTTCTTGAAAAGCATAAAGTAGCTTCAAAATTAGAATGGGAAACCCGTGCAGTAGCGATCAGAAAGCAGATCCGCGAAGGGATGGATCTCCAAACGCTGCCACCCAAGCCACCATCAAAACCAATTGTCCACAGTAGAAAGGAAATGGACGGTTATTCCATTGAGAATGTAGCTTTTGAAAGTATGCCGGGTATTTATGTTACGGGAAATTTATACAAACCTTTGAAAAAACAGACCGCATATGCGGGGATACTGTGTCCGCACGGACATGGCGAAAATCCGCATGGCAGGTTTCGGGATCAAACTCAGAAACGTTGTGCTTCTTTGGCCAGAATGGGCGCAATTGTATTCGTATGGGATATGGTAGGCCAGGGTGATTCGAAGCAATGTGAGCATAAAATGGCGAAGGCTTTGAAGTTGCAGACCATTAATAGTATCCGCTCGCTGGATTATCTTTTATCCATTGAAGGCGTGGATCCTGAGAGAATTGCGGTTACGGGCGAATCGGGTGGGGGAACCCAGACATTTTTGCTGGCTGCTTTGGACGACCGGGTGAAGGTATCTGTTCCCGTTGTAATGGTATCTGCTTATTTCTTTGGTGGCTGCGTTTGCGAAAGCGGCCTCCCAATTCACAAAAACGGTGATTTCCAAACCAATAATGTAGAAATCGCCGCACTGGCAGCACCTCGCCCCATGATCCTGATTTCCGACGGTGGCGACTGGACCAAGAATACGCCTTTGGTAGAATTTCCATTCATTGAAAACATATACAAGTTATACGGAAAAAAGAGCCAATTAGAAGGCGTTCATTTTGCGGATGAAAAGCATGATTTTGGTCCTTCCAAACGAAAGGCGATGTACCGTTTTATGGCCAAACATCTTGGATTGGATTTAAAAGCAATTACCGATTCACATGGGGATATCAATGAAGATCCTGCAAAAGTTGTTGAACAAAGCGATTTGGAAGTGTTCAATACCGATCACCCGCGCCCAGCAAATGCATTAATGGGAGACGATGCGGTCATGGGTGTTTTATAATCATTACCTATGATCATCGTCATTGTTCTCCTCGCGATCCTTTTTATCGTTCTCAGCTCAACGGTTTTCAAATTACACCCATTGGTTGGCTTGCTTCTGGCAGCTATCGGGGTGGGCGTTTTTGCTGGCTTACCGATTGATAAATTGGCCGAGACCATTGGAAAGGGTTTTGGGGAATTAATGGCAAAAATTGGCCTGATGGTCATTTTGGGATGCGTCATCGGTGCCATTCTCGACAAATCCGGAGCTGCGATTAAGGTTGCAGATGTGATCCTGAAATTATTTGGTGAAAAAAGGCCTGCATTTGCTATGTCAGTTATTGGCGGCATTGTCGGCATACCGGTGTTTTGCGATTCAGGATTTATCATTTTGCATAAGCTTAATCAGATCGTGGCGAAAAGAACCGGTAAGCCACTCGGTACCATTGCATTATCACTTTCAGGCGGACTTTTCGCTACGCACACACTGGTTCCGCCTACCCCCGGGCCATTGTCAGCTGCGGGAAACCTGGGAATCGCCGACTCGGTAGGTCTAGTCATTTTAATAGGTCTGATTGTATCAATCCCAAGTTTGTTCTTGTCGACCTGGTTTGCAGGAAAGTATGCTAAAAACGTTGAAATTGTTCCTACGTCCGCAGTCGAAGAGCCGGTTATCATTCAGGAAAAGCGCCTGCCGCCTGCCTGGAAGGCTTTTATGCCCATTTTGTTACCTATTATCCTGATCACATTAGCTTCTTTCGCCAAGATCTTGGAGTTTCCTGAATTCTGGACAAAATGGCTGGGGTTTCTGGGCAGCCCGCTGGTGTCCTTTCTCCTGGCTATCTTTTTTAGCTATTCACTATTTCCTGAACATGCCGCAGAAAAAATGATGGCCTGTTTCAAAAGCGGCATTGAACATTGCGGAACGACGCTGGTTTTAGTCGGGGCTGGTGGGGCTTTCGGAGCGATTCTTAAAGAAACCCCGTTGAAAGAAATGGTTAGTGAATGGTTATTGTACAATGAAATGTCGGGCGGTTATCTGCTGCTCATTGCCTTCGTGATTGCATTATTTTTCAAAACTGCCCAGGGATCAACAACGTCAGCTATGGTGCTCACTACAAGCATTTTGGCGCCTCTTCTTACATCACTAGGTTTTGTCACGCCTATTCAAATCACATTGGTTGTTATGGCTGTTGGCAGTGGCGCTATGGTTGTTTCTCACACCAATGATGCCTGGTTTTGGGTAGTATCCCAATTCACAGGAATCTCCGCCAGGGATACTCACCGCACACATACGATATTAACGGGACTGCAGGGGATTGTAAGTTTTGTAGCGACAATGGTGCTCTGGTTTTTGCTGGGGTAGCATGCCGTTGTTGGTTGTCACCAACAAACGTCCCAAAAACATTGTCACCCTAAGCGAAGCGGCCGCGGCTTCGCTTAGGGTGACAAAAGGGGATGTGCCAAATTAATAATGGCACTAATATTACTCTTAAACCCCCAACTCAGCCAGAACTTCTGAAACTTTCGTAGCGGCTTCTTTGAATTCAATTGCAGAATATACTTTCAAGCCTGACTCGTTGATGATACGGGCACCTTCTTCAGCGTTTGTACCTTGCAAACGAACGATGATTGGAACCGGGATTTCGCCGATAGCTTTGTAAGCTTCCACAACACCAGCCGCAACACGGTCGCAACGTACGATACCTCCGAAAATATTGATCAGGATCGCTTTTACATTAGGATCTTTCAGGATAATACGGAAACCGGCTTCAACAGTGCGTGCATTGGCACCACCCCCAACATCGAGGAAGTTAGCAGGCTCACCACCCGACAATTTGATAATATCCATCGTAGCCATCGCAAGACCCGCTCCATTCACCATGCAACCCACGTTTCCGTCCAATTTTACATAGTTCAGGTTGTTAGCGCCTGCTTCTACTTCCAAAGGATCTTCCTCATTGGTATCACGCATTTCAGCAAGCTCAGGATGACGGAACAATGCGTTATCGTCCAAATCTACTTTTGCGTCAACTGCAAGTATCTTATTATCAGATGTTTTCAAAACAGGGTTGATTTCAAACATCGCTGCATCACTTTCAATATAAGCTTTGTAAAGAGCGCCTATGAATTTCACCATTTCTTTAAAAGCATCACCTTCGAGCCCTAAGGCAAAAGCCACTTTACGTGCCTGGAATGGTTGCAACCCCACTTTTGGGTCAATCCATTCTTTCATGATTTTTTCAGGGGTATGCTCTGCAACTTCTTCAATGTCCATCCCACCTTCGGTGCTGGCCATGATAACGTTGCAATTTTTACCACGATCCAAAAGAATTGACAAGTAATATTCTTTTGGCTCACTTGGCCCTGGATAATATACGTCTTCGGCGATAAGTACTTTGTTGACCCGTTTTCCGTCAGGACCAGTTTGGTGTGTTACCAATACTTTTCCCAGAATGTTTTTTGAAATGGTCCTTACGTCTTCAACGGATTTGGCAAGTGCGACGCCACGTTGTTCAGTGCCTACGATCCTGCCTTTTCCGCGACCACCTGCATGAATTTGAGATTTAACAACATACCATTTGGTGCCTGTTTGCTGGCTTAGCTCCCGCGCAACTTCCACCGCTTTATCGGGCGTGTCAGCGACAAGGCCTTCCTGAATACGGACACCGTATTTTTTAAGAACGCTTTTGCCTTGATATTCGTGAATATTCATGAGAATAAAAGTAAATGGGTATTTTTACGGCAAATTAAGGAATTAATCAAAACGGGCGTAGGAATCAAGCCAATTATCTTTTCAGGTATGCAATTACTTCAGGCACGCGGAATCAGGCGTACATATGGTTCATTACAGGTTTTGAAGGGCATCGATCTGGAAGTAAAAAAGGGTGAAATTGTCGCGATTGTTGGGCCTTCCGGGGCAGGTAAAAGTACGTTTCTTCATATCCTCGGAACACTGGACAGGCCGGAGGAAGGGCAGGTATTTATTGAAGACGTGAATGTCTTTACGCAAAAGGACAAAGATCTCGCCAGATTTAGAAACGAGAAGATCGGATTTATCTTCCAGTTTCATAACCTGCTGGCAGAATTCACAGCATTGGAAAATGTTTGCATGCCTGGTTACATTAACGGAAATGCGGGTGAAAAGGAACTACAAAAGCGAGGTGAAGAATTACTTGAATTACTAGGCCTTTCCGGAAGGAGAGACCACCTGCCTTCGCAACTTTCAGGCGGGGAGCAGCAACGCGTTGCCGTGGCCAGGGCACTATTAAACAAGCCGGCCATCGTCCTGGCGGACGAACCAAGCGGTAACCTCGATTCCCACAATGCATTGGACCTGCACAAATTGTTTTTCAGGCTGCGGGACGAATTCGGACAGACATTCGTGATTGTGACACATAATGAGGAACTGGCAGAAATGGCAGACAGGCGACTTGTCATGCAGGATGGGTTGATGGTTTAAAAAGAAAACGAGGAACTATATACAAGAAAAGCCGTCGGAACTAATCCCGACGGCTTTTCTTGTATATAAAACGGATTAATTACATCATGCCGCCCATTCCGCCACCGTGGCTATGACCACCGCCGGCAGGAGCTTCTTCTGGCTCGTCAGCGATCACACATTCCGTTGTTAACAACAAGCCTGCGATAGATGCTGCGTTTTCAAGAGCAAGACGGGATACTTTCTTAGGGTCAATGATACCAGCTTCCAAAAGGTCTGTATAAACATTATCCTTAGCGTTGTAACCGTATGAACCTGTTCCTTCTTTGATTTTCTGAAGAACAACAGATGGTTCCTGACCTGAGTTGGAAACGATCGTTCTCAAAGGTGATTCCAGCGCAACACGGATAATGTTGATACCTGTGGTCTCATCTTCATTGTTTCCCTGCATGCCTTCAAGAGCAGCAGCAGCACGGATGTAGGCAACGCCACCACCAGCTACGATTCCTTCTTCAACAGCAGCACGGGTTGCATGCAATGCATCGTCAACGCGGTCTTTTTTCTCTTTCATTTCAACCTCAGTTGCGGCTCCGATATAAAGGATAGCCACACCACCCGACAATTTAGCCAGACGTTCCTGAAGTTTTTCGCGATCGTAGTCAGAAGTTGTATTCTCGATCTGCGCTTTGATTTGGTTTACACGGCCTTGAATATCTTCAGAGTTACCTGCACCATTTACCAAAGTAGTATTGTCTTTGTCAATTATCGCTTTTTCGCAGGTACCAAGGTATTCCAAAGTTGCGTTTTCCAATTTGAAACCGCGTTCTTCGCTGATAACGGTACCACCAGTGATGATAGCGATGTCTTCAAGCATTGCTTTGCGACGGTCACCGAAACCAGGAGCTTTAACAGCAGCTACTTTCAATGCACCACGGATTTTGTTTACTACCAATGTAGCAAGCGCTTCACCGTCAACATCTTCCGAAAGAATAAGCAAAGGACGACCAGTTTGAGCGACTGCTTCCAGAACAGGAAGAAGTTCTTTCATGGAAGAAACTTTTTTCTCCGAGATCAGGATATATGGACGCTCCAATTCAGCCTCCATTTTCTCAGTGTTTGTAACGAAATATGGAGAAAGGTATCCGCGATCAAACTGCATACCTTCAACAGTCTTAACTTCTGTTTCAGTACCACGCGCTTCTTCAACAGTGATAACACCTTCTTTACCCACTTTTTCCATCGCCTCAGCAATCATCTGACCGATTTCTTCGTCATGGTTAGCAGAAATTGTTGCTACCTGAGCGATCTCTTTCGAAGTGGAGATATTTTTTTTCTGACTTTCAAGGTTTTTAACAATAACAGAAACTGCTTTGTCAATACCACGTTTCAGATCCATTGGATTAGCACCAGCTGCTACGTTCTTCACACCGATTGAATAAATCGCTTGTGCCAAAACAGTTGCAGTGGTAGTACCATCACCAGCGGAATCAGCCGTTTTTGAAGCCACTTCCTTCACCAACTGAGCACCCATATTTTCGATAGGGTCTTTCAAGTCGATTTCTTTAGCAACAGTAACACCATCCTTAGTGATGCTTGGAGAACCGAATTTTTTGTCGATTACTACGTTACGACCGCGAGGTCCTAATGTAACTTTAACGGCGTCAGCCAGGGTGTCCACACCACGCTTAATCTTGTCGCGTGCTTCTGTGTCAAAAAATATTTTCTTAGACATAACAATTAATAATTTGGAAAAACTTTTAGAGAAACTAGATGAAATAAAATGTCAGACGATTAACCAATGATGGCGTATATATCTGATTCGCGCATAATCAGGATATCTTTTCCTTCGTATGCTAATTCAGTACCTGAGTATTTACCATATAAAACGGTATCACCTACTTTTACTGTGAGAGGCTCATCTTTTTTACCTGGGCCAACGGCAACTACAGTTCCGCGTTGTGGCTTTTCTTTGGCTGTATCAGGGATAATGATACCAAATGCAGTTTTTTCTTCGGCTGGGGCTGGTTCTACAAGAACACGATCAGCCAGAGGTTGTACGTTCACTTGTATTTCTGCTAAAGTTGACATAAATATTAAACGTTTGTTTTTTGATTGTCAGTAATTAATTTGACTAACAACCGGTAAGCACAATCTATGCCAGCCTTACCGCCTCTGACATTTTTTCCGGCGAATGTGACAAATTTGTACCTAACCCGGTCGTTATATGAATATACGGCTATTAGTATGACAGGAAATTCAAAACATTGTTTCCATGTTTTAAAATGCTTAAATTTTATCGGCACCAAATTATAGTCCTATGACAAACCTCCAAAACAATTGGTTAACAGAAGGAATTTTTGATTTTGAGCATAAAAAATATGTGTTAATGGCTTATTTGCAACACATTAATCACGAATTCACGAGCAACCGTCTTCATCCCTACCTACCCGAATTGCAGTTTCATTTTGAATCATGCTCCGAAATAAGGTCTAGCAAGAGCAGGATCAAAACTTCGTTACCCAAAAACCTGTCAGGCATTAATACGAATACCTGGAAATTGGAATATGAGGAAGTACATCAGGACGATCCATATATGGAAGACCTGAATTACATTCTTGACTTCTCGATTCCGAGATTTTCGAAGTCGATTGCAGATGGAACGGAGCGGTTTGATGAAGTGGAAGGAAATGTAAGGATTTCTCCTGTTGGCATTGTTCCGCTGCGACTTCAGGAAGGTTATCTGCTATTTTTGCATACATTTCAGCCGCTCGTGAGCGTATTTCAGTACCAACTGGCGCTATATGATCAAATGAAGGAGCGTTATTTGAAAACCTGGTTTTTGGAAACGGTGAGAATAGGAATTGGTAATTCAGTATCCCAGATAAAAGTAGATTTAACCCGGAAAAATGGTTCGCTACCTAATCCTGCTACCTACATTGTGGAGTCCAACCATGACTACCCGCTTCATGAAACATTGCTTCCGGTTGCGAAAAAGTTAATGCTGAAAGAGATAAATATTACATAAATGGCCCATGACTAATCAATAAAAATGGGTTCACGAAATCATCGTGAACCCATTTTTATTGAGGAAAAATCCTGAATTATTTTGTAGTATCAGCCGGAGCTGCGGGAGTCGTTGCGCCAGGAGCCGCAGACTGTGATCCGGCAGGAGCAGTAGCTCCGGGTGCCGCACCTCCGGGTGCGGGAGCAATTTTTCCGCCAGGGACAACAGCGTTCTGAGCCCTATCGACATTAATACTATTGATACCGCCGCTTTCATTGCTTCCGCCTACAATAATGTAGGAAGCTAAGGAGATCAGGATTATTGCACCTGCCAGCCCCCAGGTAATTTGCTCAAGCAAATCAGTTGTCTTTTTTACGCCAAACATTTGGGTTGTGCCTGCACCGCTGAATTCACTTGAGAGCCCGCCACCTTTTGAGTTTTGAACCAACACAACCAGAATTAGCAACACTGCTACAATCGCCACAAGAATAATCAAACCCAAATACATGACTTATACTATTTTAATAATGATTGAATGATTGAATGAGTGAATGAGTGAATGAGTGAATGTTAGCTTGATAAAAGCATTAACTCATTCATTGTAATGATTCAGCTCACTTAATTTTTTCGCAAAGTAATTCCTTTTTTCTGGTTTTTTCAAGATCAATTTCTGATAGACGTCGATTGCTTTATCAATTTTACCCTGGCGGATCAGTATTTTTGCGAAGGCTTCTGTTTCAACATTTCCGGCGCCTGATTCAGCAACTCTGCCGCTAAGATCGATCGCGATGGGTTCAAGATTATTCTCCTGACGAGCCATTCGAGGGTTTTTCTTCATAAAACCCTCAATAATCTGTTGCTGTCTTTTTTGCTCTTCGGATTTCTGTAATTGCAAAGGAGTTATCTGCTGTTCCACCAGGCTGATCAATATATCCTCCCCGTTTTGCGGAACTGCTTTTTCCTGTGCTTCTAAAATTTCCTCAATATTGACAGAGGCATCGTAACGTTCGGTGTTATTTTCTACCAATTGCTGCAATGCAACGCGGCTCAATGCATATGCTGCCGCCTTTGGGCGGGTTTCATCCAGCTTTTCGGTGCCTGCATAGGCTTTGGCCAACAATGAATAGGAAATCTGGCAGTAAGGAAATGCTTTAATAGTGCCTTCTAAACTCGCAATTATATCGGCGCTAATTTCACGAGGATGTTTCACCAACTGACTGAACACTTCTTTTTCAATGATTGCCATGAGCTGGATTCAATGCGTTAGATAGGGAGATGAAATTAGCTAAAAAAGGATTGTCCTACCAGTCGGCAGCCGATTTGTTGAAAATTTGCTGAACAAGATTTTCACGGATAGTAGGCAGGAGCCGTGCTTCATTCTGGTTAAGAGTTTGATCCTGAGGAAAATCGGCGTAGTAGGTAAAAGATTGGTCAAAATTTTTGGTTTCGTCTTTGCCATTGGTATAACGAACCTGGACTGTCACATTCAACCGGTTAAGTCCCGCCTGGTCATTCGCAGTTGGAGCCGCGGCCAGGACGTCATATCCTACAATGGATCCTTCAAGAACCAGATCTCCGCCACCCGGCTGGCTGATCAGACTCGTATTTCGTTGAAAATATTCTTTGAGTTCCTCGGTTAATCGCTGAGGCAAATCAGAAGGCCCGCCAGCTGTACCCATTGTAAAGTTAAGCACGCTGAAAGTCTTGATATCGGGCGATAGATTGGTTCCTGTGAAAGAGTACACCCCACAACTGGAAATGAAAACGGAGCAATGCAAAAGCAGGAACATCAAAATCCACCCTTTACCATTGCCATTAAGAGAGATACCATTCAATTTATTATTCTTCAATATCATACTGCTTGATTTTCCTGTATAACGTCCGCTCAGATATGCCCAATGCGTTTGCTGCATACTTTCTCTTATTATTATTCTTACGCAATGCTTTGATAATCATCTCTTTTTCTTTGTCTTCCAGAGAAAGCGACTCCTCTTCGGCGGTCACATGGACAACGTCTTCAATTTCACCACGTTCATCGGAATAACGGTCCAGATCCACTGTCCGTGAAGGGGGCGGGGCGAGCAGCCTGGAAGGTTCCTTAGTTGCCGTATTGATGACAGGTTCGGTATTATTAACGGAATTGAACAGCTCCTGATGGTCTTTTAACATGTCGCCGCCATATTTTTCATTTTCTAAAACGGTTCTAACCAGCTTTTTAAGCTCAGTCATATCGCGCCGCATATCGAACAAAACCTTATATAGCAGCTCCCTTTCCGAAAAAGAGGTACTTGCGTCGTCTGAACGGAGCGGGATCAGCGCCTTCCGGGTCGACGGCTGGACGGGGTTGAGATAGTTATTGAGCGTTTCACCACTGATCGGCAATTCTTTGTCTGTTTCAAGAATCGTTATTTGCTCAGCAATATTTTTGAGTTGCCTGATGTTGCCCGGAAATGCATATTGCAATAGTAAGTCTCTTGCATCACCGTCCAGCCGGACAGGTTTTGTCCGGTATCTTTCGGAAAAATCATTGGTAAACTTTCTAAACAGAAGCAAAATATCTTCACCACGGTCCCGCAAAGGGGGGACATAAATGGGAACGGTATTGAGCCTGTAATAGAGGTCTTCCCTGAACTTTCCGTTATTCACCGCATCCAACAAATTAACATTGGTTGCAGCCACGACGCGGACATTGGTTTTTAAAACTTTGGAAGAACCTACTCTGATATATTCACCGTTTTCCAATACACGCAGCAACCTGGCCTGCGTTCCCAGCGGCATTTCACCTACCTCATCCAGAAAAATAGTCCCGGAATTGGTGGTTTCAAAATAACCTTTTCTCGCATCCAATGCGCCGGTAAATGCGCCTTTTTCATGTCCGAAAAGCTCGGAATCAATGGTTCCTTCCGGTATTGCGCCGCAGTTGATGGCAATAAAAGGTCCGTGCTTTCTTGAACTCAAGCTATGGATTATTTTTGAAAAAGATTCTTTACCACTGCCGCTTTCTCCGGTTATCAGCACCGTCAGATCGGTTGCTGCCACTTGAACGCCCACATTGATAGCGTGATTCAAGCCTGGTGAAGTACCAATGATTCCGAAACGATTTTTTATTGCCTGTATTTCTGATGGATTCATTCAAATTGGGATTAGCTATTAGCTGTTGGCTATTAGCTTTAATGAGTGAGTGAGTGAATGACTGAATGACTGAATGACTGAATGACTGTAAATTTATTCACTCATTTAAAATTCACTCATTTACTTTATTTTAACTAAACAGCCTCAACCTCGACCAGCGCTTTTCCTTTAAGTGTGGCGGCGGTGCACTCGGTGATCAGTACATTGACATAATCACCTTTTTTGAAATTTTCTCTCGGGAAAACTACTTTTTTGTTTTGATCTATTCTGCCTGTAAAATCATTCTCAGAACGCTTGGAAGTCCCTTCCACCAATACTTTTTGAACAGTACCAATCAGCCTTTGATTCCGTTCAAGAGAAATCCTTTGCTGCACTTCAATGATCTCGGCAAGCCTCCTCTGCTTTACTTCCGCTGAAATATCATCCTTAAATTTTTTAGCTGCCAATGTCCCGGGACGTTCGGAATAGGAAAACATATAACCAAAATCAAACCTCACATATTCGAGTAATGAAATAGAATCCTGATGTTCTTCTTCGGTTTCAGTGCAAAATCCAGAAATCATATCGTGAGAGATGCCGCAGTCTTCCCCTAAAATATTTCGAATGCTGTTAATTCTCTCCAGGTACCATTCGCGGTTGTAAGTCCGGTTCATCAAATCCAAGACCCTACTATTGCCACTTTGCGCAGGCAGGTGAATGTATTTGCAAATGTTGTCGTACTTTTTAATGGTATAAAGGACTTCGTCGGTAATGTCTTTGGGATGCGATGTGCTGAACCTGACACGAAGTTCTGGACTTATTTTGGCTACCATTTCAAGCAGCTGAGCGAATTTAACCTGGTTCTGCCATTTGTAGCTATCCACATTCTGGCCAAGTAATGTTACTTCACGATAACCGTTACGGAACAAATTATCGGCTTCCTTAACAATGGAAAAAGGATCCCTGCTCCGCTCCCGGCCACGTGTAAATGGTACAACACAAAAGCTGCACATGTTATCACAACCCCGCATGATCGAAACCAATGCAGTCACGCCGTTTGAGTTGAGGCGTATCGGCGAAATGTCGGCATAAGTCTCTTCTCTGGACAGGAAAACATTCACTCCTTTCTGACCGGTTTCGGCTTCGAGGACCAGGTGCGGTAGGTCACGGTAGGAATCCGGGCCTGCTACAATGTCAACCATTTGCTCTTCTTCAAGCAATTGCGCTTTCAGCCTTTCTGCCATGCATCCGAGGATGCCAATTAATGCGCCCGCTTTTTTCTTTTTTACAAAATTCAAATGGACCAGCCGGTTCCGCACTTTTTGCTCGGCATTTTCGCGGATTGCACAGGTATTCAGGAATATAAGATCTGCATCATTTACGTCGGACGTGGTTGCATATCCGGCTTCGCGCATCACAGATGCCACGATCTCGCTGTCTGCAAAATTCATTTGACAGCCGTAACTCTCAATAAAAAGCCGCTTTTTATGGGTAACAGGCTCATTTTCTGAAACGCGCACCGTTTCACAAGCCTCCTTATCTGCTTCTGTTAATATTTTTAATGAATTTGAAATTCTATGCTCCATTTGGAAGGAAATCTTAAACGTCTGAGTAACTTAAGAAAGCCGCAAGGTGGTGGAAATGCCCGCTTCTGTTTCAAGTCGAAGACTGCAAAGATAGGAAGAAATCGTTGAAAACTGACAAACTGTCATAGAGTTATGACCAGCATTACTCCGATTAAAAGGGATAGCCAACACCCAGATTAACGTTCAAAAAGTTGGATTGTGTCCTTTTGAATAGCTTATTGAATTGCAGTTCATCCAGCACAAATCGTTGCAAAGCAGGGTCATACACTTTTATCCCAAAGTCGAAACGGAGAATAAAAAATGAAAGATCATAGCGTATACCAAACCCTGTCCCCACCGCAATTTCGCGGAGAAAGCTATTTGCTTCAAATTTTTGAGATTCTGTCGCGGTACTGTTTAGGTTCCAGACATTTCCTGCATCGATGAAAAGTGCGTAATTGATATCCCCGAAGAATTTGGCGAGATATCCTCTCCATTCGAGGTTGCCTTCCAAGAGGAATTCACCAGGGGATTCAATGGATAAATTATTGGAAGTCAGCCGGGGAGGCGAGGAGCCAGGGCCAAGGCGCCGGGGAAGCCAGGCTCTCAAACTATTAGATCCGCCCGCAAAAAAGTACTTTTCGTAAGGTGGGACTTTGCTGTCCCCATAACTATAAATCGCGCCGGTATTAACTCTCGCTATAAAAGCCGACTTCTTTCCAATCGGCCAATAACGTCTGTAATCAGCGTTCCAGCGCAGATATTTGTAAAACTGAAGATCTCCGAAAACTTCCTTAATCAGATCTTCTTGTTTGGGCAGGACATTCAAAGTGGTACCTCCCGATTCCAATGCTACCCTGAAATACCGGGCGTTTTTGGGAGGGCCGACCAATGGATTGGTGTTGTATACAAAGTTAAAATTGATGTCAGATACAAAGGATTTCTGAAAACTGTTGATAAGGTTATTACCCTGCAAATACAAGGTGTCCAGCAGGCTTTTGAAATCGGGTCGGATATTTTGGGTATTTAGAATATTGAGGTCGACCAGCGAAAGGTTAAAAAGGGTGGTATTCGTCGGTTGCCAGGAATAAGTCATGGCGACCTTAACATTGGTACGGGTGTATTCCGGGCGATTTACATAATTATAACCCAATCCTACCTGTGTCCTCGGGTTGAAGCTGGCAGACTGTTTTTGGAGCAGGTTAGCTGGCGTAAGTAACCTGGGAAAAAATAGCGAGGTATTTAATCCAATTTCCTCACTTCTATAAATTTGCTGATTACCAAGAAAGCCGGGCACCAGCTCGATGCCGCCGCGAAGGTTAGCCTCGAAATTTTCCAGTCCATTGAACACGTTCCGGATCTTGTAAGAAAGGTTAGCGAAAGGCCCCGGCGTTCCCTGGAGCTGGATTACATTCAGACCAACATCGGTGGAGATCTGATACTTTTTTAAAGGAATTACTTTAAAATAGCTGTTAATGCCCCTCCCAGTTGAATCAAGTGTATAACTATAATTTACAAAGTCAAACTGATCGGTCAGTGAAAGCTGCTGCTGGGTATCTCTTTCCTTTTTCTGGCTGTAAAATTCTCCCGGCCTAACCTGAATTTTGCTATCTAAAATCTTCGTCGAAAAACGCTTGTCAGAAAAAGCATATTTGATCCGTTGATAGGTGACGGTATCCTTGCGGAAAAGAGAATCGGGTATACCGGCAGGAGGTAAAACTTCAAAATGAACAGAATTGATCACATACCGGACGGGCTTGTTGACGGCTCCCATATCTACGTTCACCTTAACATCAACGGATTTGAAATTGCTGTCAGTCTTAACATTGGTAATGGTATCGTTGACCAGGTAAGAAATATTTTGTCTCGAAAAGCCCATATAACCCTCATTTCGCAATAACGTCTCGATCCTGACACGCTCTTCTTCGAACGAATCGCCGTCGTATCTCTTTTTTCCAACAAGAAGGGCGTTCTTGGAATTTGCATCAATTATGCTGTCGGCGAAATAGTTCTTTACCTGATAATCGACCTCCCTGAGAATGGTCGGACGATTTTCGGTAACCAAATAATTCACCCTTATCCTGTTAAAAATAGTATCCGGCTTGAAGCCAACTTTTGCCTCAAAAAAACCATTGTTGAACAGGTATTTCTGCATTTTTTCTACATTCTGGGTTACTTCACTGAGTCGATAGTAAACAGGCGCTTCTCCTAAAACGCGCATCCAAAAATTACCCTGCTCTGCCCTTATCTGCGCTTTTTCAAGTTTCTTGGCATATCTGCGCTGTATTTTTTCCAGCTTTCGCGCATTATTTTCATGAATACGAGATTCGTTCTGATAATTCTGCGTGACTTCAATTACTTTACGTTGCTTTTCTTCCCGGTTATAAAATAGCTCACCAAAACGATAAAGCCCCACGTACGGGAAAAACGGAAGGCCTAAGAGACGTCTGTTGGGTTTCTGAGGAATCAATCCATCCAGTTCCGAATCGTTGATCATGTGATTGCCTTTAATCGACGAAGTTCCGAGAAAATAACTTTTTGCAGGAGATGAAGATTTGGGTGCGCAGGACAGCAATCCCGACAGGATAAGAAAAATAAACGAGCTGTATGTAATCTTAGAATTGATATTCAATGCTTTCTAAAAATCGAATAAAGTATATTAACTCGCTTAAAATCAAGAAGTACCGGCAATTACATCAATCTTTTATTGTTGAAGGTGGTAAAAGTGTGCTGGAATTGCTGAGTTCCGATTTTGACATTGAGTTTGTACTTGCAACAGAGGAATTTCAGCAAAAATACTCAAGTATTCTATCCCGCCATAGCACCAGGCCAGAAACGGTGACCATTGCAGAGCTGGAAAGTGCCGGCTCATTTCAAACCAACGACTCCTGCCTGGCTGTTGCTAAAACGAAGCAAAATGAATTTTTGTCTTTACAGGATTCCGAATATGTGTTAATCCTGGACGATGTGCGCGATCCGGGAAACCTGGGTAGCATTATCAGGGTAGCAGATTGGTATGGGATAAATAAGATCATTTGTTCGACGGATTCAACAGATTTTTACAATCCCAAAGTCGTTGCCGCCAGCAAAGGATCTTTCACGCGGGTCAGGACGTTTTACACGGATCTTAAAACCTATCTGTCGGATCATGGAGAAGGCCAAAGCATTGTTGGGGCATTCTTGGGAGGGGACTCAATTTACGATTTTCAGTTTTCACCGAAAGGCGGTTTTATTGTAATGGGTAATGAATCCAATGGCATCGGGCAGGAAGTGGAATCATTTGTGACAGATAAGTTGATGATTCCAAGATTCGGAGAAGCGGAGTCACTTAATGTCGGGATTGCCACCGCGGTAATGCTTGATAATATGAGAAGGCAGCTCTCCGCAAAATTGTAAAAATCGTTGTTACTCGTGCGCCGCCTTGTGGGACAGCTCCTCAGCGTACTCCTTTCCGAGATAGTTATCAATAAAATAATGAGCTACGTAAAGCAATGGAGTAAGCAGGATCGCCACAACACCTTTGTATAAATAGTTGATCGTACCGACTGAAAATACCAATTTCAAATCCCAGTTTCCAAAGACATAGAAGGCAATGCCGATAACCACGAAACTATCTACCAATTGAGAAAACATCGTAGATCCCGTCGCTCTGAGCCAGATAAACCTACTTCCAGTCCTTCTGCGCAACCATGAAAAAACGTAAACATCCAGCAACTGACCAAGCAGGAAGGCTACAATGGAACCGATCATAATACCCAGTCCTTGGTTGAATATCTTGGTAAATGCATCATTAATATTAAATACATTGCCCTGATTGTCAGTCTTATTAAGTTCCAGCCAGAATTGTGCAGGAGGCAGGAGCGTAGCTGCCAGAATTGTGATGAAAGTGTACGCGATAAAGCAGGCGGTAAGAAGTGAAATGCGTTTAACGCCTTTACGACCAAAGTATTCATTGATGATATCGGAGGTAATGAATACGATTGGCCAGTTGATCACACCAGCCGTCATGTTAAAATCAAAGCGTTGTCCGCCTATTCCTATCTGTGCAGGGGCAATACCCAGTAATGCTTCTACTGAAAAGATTTTGCCGCCAATGATTTCCGCAATTAGGGCATTGGTGAGAAATATGCCGCAAAGCAATAAAAAAAGCCGTTGCCTTTTGGCTTCCTGGACGTTTGGTTCCTGTATAGACATGGTCAAGAGGAGGAATAGTAGCAAGCATTAGCCGGTGTGGCAATCCACTCAGGCAACAATTTCTTCAACCGTGCGTGTTGATAAAACCCTGCGATTTTCGAGAAAAAATTCAATTTTGTCCAAGGCCTGATTTAGCTCGTCCACAGTTGGCAAAAACACGATCCGGAAATGGTCGTCGGATATGTAATTGAATCCGGTTCCGGCCACTACCAGCACTTTTTGGTCGCTGAGCAGGTCATAAACAAACTTTTCGTCTGTTTTAAGGCCGAATTTTTTCAGGTCAATTTTCGGGAATACATATAGAGATCCTTTGGGCTTCACGCAGGTAATTCCAGGAATAGAAGTCAGCCGATTATAGACCAGGTTCATTTGCTTGTTCAATCTTCCTGTTGGCGCAACCAATTCTTTAATACTCTGATAACCCCCTAACGCGGTTTGTATAGCGTATTGCGTAGGTACATTGGCACACAGACGCATGCTTGCCAGGAGCAACAATCCTTCTGAATATGATTTTGCTTTGTGTTTCGCACCACTCAGGATCATCCAACCCCCTCTGAATCCGGCCGAGCGGTAATTTTTAGAAAGCCCTCCGTAGGTTACGCACAATGTTTCGGTTACCAGAGATCCCATTGGATGATGTACCGCGTCATCATAAAGGATTTTGTCATAGATCTCATCTGAGAAAATGATCAGCCCATGCTCCTCAGCGATTTTAGCAACGCGGATCAATACGTCTTTTTCGTAAACGGCACCGGTAGGGTTATTTGGGTTGATAAGGACAATGCCTTTGGTGCGGGGCGTGATCTTCTTTTCCAGATCATCCAGGTCGGGGTTCCAGTCAGCCTGCTCATCGCAAACATAATGTACTGGTATGCCGCCACTCAATGCAACGGATGCGGTCCAAAGCGGATAATCGGGGGAAGGGACTAGGATTTCGTCACCTGGATTTAGCAACGCCTGCATGGAAAGCAGGATCAGTTCGCTTACACCGTTACCAATAAAAATATCATTGATTTCGACATCCTGAATTCCAATGGTCTGGGTGTAATGCATCACAGCCTTCCGTGCAGCAAATAAACCTCTTGAATCCGAATAGCCCTGTGCATTGCGCATGTTCATAATGATATCGTGAACAATTTCGTCGGGCGAATCAAAACCGAACGGGGCAGGATTACCAATATTCAGATTATGAATTTTGTAACCCTGGCTTTCGAGTTCCAGCGCTTTCTGATAAGTAGCACCGCGGATTTCGTATCTGAGGTTGTTGAGGCGCTGGCTTTTAAGGAATTCCATTTTGATTTGACCAATAAAAATTTACTTCAAAGGTAAGTAAATATATGAAAATAGGCCAGAATGGACGTAACCGGTATTTTTAATGCCTGATCCGCAGACCAGCCATGTTTTATATTGCTTTGATACCAGCTTTTAATATTTCAATGGTTCTTTGACCTTCGCCAGATCAGCAGGTTTATTATTAAGCCCAGCACAACGAGTGAATATAAAAAGTACCTTCCAAATTGTATGACTTCTTCGTTTCTTTCAGGCACCAGATTGTAAATGACAGATCCAGTTAGGTACATCATGAAAAAGCCAATAATTTTGATAACATTGGACAAATCATCTTCTGTCTGAATGTTCTGAATAACTTTTGCAACCTCTCTAATTTGCTAATTCTTTCGTCCAAAGGAAGTTCCTTAAACTTTTCAAGTATCATTGCTTGAACTGCAAGTTGAGTCGAGGTTAGCAGCAAAAAGCTTTGATCTTTTGCAATGTCCGACGGGTTTGATGACGAAGGTTCGGATTAAATGAAGCAAATAATATTACAAATCTAAGTGCAGCTCAACCAAATCCTTTTGCGAAAACCGCAGGTTGCCAGGTTTATTCTCGGAAATAGTTCCGACTCAAAAAGCCCTGAAACAAGAAAGGCCGGTCAAACGACCGGCCTTTAAAATCACGATAAAAAATCAAAAATCTTAGGCTTGCTTTTACTCGCGTACCAGGATTTCCTCCGTTACGCGCCATCCGCTGGCACCCATATAACCGTATCTCAGGTAAAAGGTTTTGGTCGCTGGATCATAGGTGTTGTTGGCTTTGGCAGCATTTGGCCAGGCAGGAGCATAAGGAGCTGGCAAGGCAGTGTCAAACTGCGTATAAGCTCCTCCCGCTGCCCCGGCTGCAGGCGTTATCGTCACCTTGTTAGTGGTTGGGTTAACTGTCAGATTAGCAAAATAACCTGCCCCTCCTAAATCGCCAAGTTCTACCTTCACGGTTGTCGGCGATACTGTTATCAAGTCTTTATGCGCACTTACAGCCCTTGGTGCCGAAGGGTGATAAACATAGCCGGTTGCAGTGTATGTTGCATCATAGATGTTTTTCGCCGAAACCGCCAACAGTATCGTTCCAAAATTACCGCTTACCTGTCCTGTAGAAGCTGATTTGATCTGGATAGGCAGAACGTAGGATTTACTGAAATCAAACAGGTCGCTTTTAACCTTAAGTGGCACAACAGCCTGACGTTGCCCTTTTAATATAACCACCGTAGTTGGCAAGGTGTAGACAGCCGGGTCGATCAGATCAAAATGTGTTTCCTGCTCAGCATTATACTGGCTCAACGCAGCCGTGTCGATTCCCAATGTTACCGTGATATCTTCCGGCGCCACGTCGGCTCCGGAATAACTGACGGTTATAGGATAATCGTTTTCCGGCGCAAGGTCAAATGCCCTGCTGTATAGTGAGTATTTACTGCCACTAGGCGAAGCAAAGCTGGAAGGGTTCTTGAATTCGACAACATTGGTCGATTTGTCCGGATCCAGTGCTATATCATCTTTTAAGCAAGATGTAAAGGCCATTCCTATCAGGAGCAGGCCTGCTATTTTTATCGGATATTTCATATCAGGTTGTTAATTAGGATCCCAAAAAATGAGGTCTGTGAACTGGTTGATCGCTTTGTAATTTGCCGCATTGTAGGATTGCTCCGACGATGGATAAAGGATCCTTGAAGGAAGCTTGTCCGGTCTGGTAGATGTCGAGAGCAATGATGCAATGTTGTGAAAACCATCTCCGTTGGCAACGGTGACAGGATAACCTGTTCTGCGAAACTCATTATAGCCTTCCTCAGAATTGATCATATTCACGGCAATCCATTTTTGTGTGATAATCGCCTCGAGTCTCTGAGCAGGCGTGGTAGCCAGCTTAATGTTGACCAGGTAACTCGTTGGGTTCTCAACTTTGTATGCTGCGATATCAGCGGCAACATCTTTGCCTGGCGAGACTACATTGGTTACATCTTTATACAGATAGGTATACGATGCATTTATGCCGGCTTCGAAATTAAGTGTGAAATCCCCTGTCAGGAATCCTTTGAGCCTGGCCTCGGCCTGTAAAAATTCGGATTCGGCTTTTAGCATGATAACCTGTCCCTGGCTAGGTCCTTTCAATACACCAAGCGCATTGGTAATACTCGATGCACTGTTAAATGTTCCTGTATACCAGCTTGAGTAATTCGTCACAATCGTAGGTGCTTCAACTTCATTGCCAAGCTGATTCACCGGAGATCCTGTTGCAAAATTCTTATATATCACACCTCCTCTTCCTTCGTCCGTAAGTTTTTGACCTTTATAAAATCCGTAAGCAAATTCGGTCGGGATTCTGGATGCGTTGGACAGGGCGCCCGTATTTGAGTAGCCCCATGAGTTCCAGAGCGGATTGGGTTTGTCTTTTACATAACCCGGATTAATGATCGCATCATCTGCAATGAAGCCAAGCGTCTTATCCAGCGCAGCAAATTTTGCAGTTGTAAAACCGGATAATGCTGCCACACCTGATACCCGTATAAGCATTTTCAGTTTCAATGTATTAGCAAACTGCTTCCACTTTGTCATATCCCCGGCAAACATCGGATCAGAAGAGGAATTAAGACTCAACGGAAACTTCGCTCCATCAATAATCAGAATGGCAGAATCCAGTTTCGTCACAAGATCCTGGTAAATCGTAGCAGCATCGTCATAAGCAGGTGTCAGGTTTGCATTGTTTTGCAAGGCTTCTGTATAAGGAACGTTGCCAAATGCGTCCACCAATCTCTGATAGTTGAGCGCGGTCATAATTTTTGCAGCAGCATTGGCATAAGCCTGTTCGTCGACCCCGGCAGTCTGATCCAGGATGTATTTATAATCCTGAAGATTGTCATACGTGTTCATCCACATACCATTGTAGTCGTTAGGCACCAACTGATAATTAAAAAGGTTACCAAAACCTGAAAAACCACCCGCATTTGCAATATACCCTCCGAAATGCCCACCATAGTTGTTAAACTGGTTTGCAATAAAAGCCGATCCCACGATTGCCTGTGGAAGGACCAGCAAAGCCGAGGTACTGGTGGCTGAATTGGGGTTGGTATTTATTTCCAGATAATCCTTGCAGGATGAGAGGACCGTGATGATCAAGGCCAGCATCCAACTAATGTTATATTTTTTCATTCGTTTTTTTCAATTAAAATGTGATTGATACCGTACCGCCATAATATCTGGCAGGAGGTGTTTGTCCTAACGTAGTAAAACCTACTGCATTGCTATCGGCACCATTATTACTGTATTCTGGGTCCGTGTAAAGGTTGGATTTTGGTACCCATATGAACAAGTTCCTGCCTTGAATGCTGAGAGAGGCTCCTTTGATAAACTTCGTTGCCGAAAGAATGGAAGCAGGGAAATCAAAAGACAGAGAAGCCTCACGCATTTTCCAGAATCCAGCAGAGTTGGCATAATTTTCACCAATACCGGTATTTCTTGTTCCGTCGGTCCAGAAATCGGCACCACCGCTCCTAACGGCAATGTTGGTGTTTTCCACGTAGTTTCCTTCAGCATTCATATAAGATGAATTAGGAACTACGAAGCGATCCCGGTTATACCATGCTGTACGGATACCCGCACCTGAGAAGTCGTAGCCGGTAGAAATGGCATTGTAGATATAATGGCCATTACGATATTCAAACAGAATGTTAAACCGAAGCTTTTTGAACCTCACTGTTCCATTAGCGCCCAGGATATGTGGTGGGTTCGTGATGCCGACATCTGTGAAAGAGCCATCAGATGCAGGGTTACCTGTTATTGGATCAACAATGATTCTTCCTTGGGGATCGCGGTTATAGGTGGTTGTCTGTAAAAGAGGAAAAGGGGAACCTACTTTTGCTATGATTTTAGCAGCAGCTCCCTGCTCGGACAATGCGAATTCAGACGCTCCGTCAGATAATGAAATGACTTTGTTTTTGTTGAACGTATAATTTGCACCCAGCGAAACTTCCAAGCCATTGGGCAATTTGACGGGGGTGATGCGCAGGTAACTTTCGATACCGTTGTTTTGAACTTCACCAACGTTGGTTGTCAACCTGTTGTATCCGGTAGAAGAGGCGATAACAACTGAGATCGTCTGATCAACCGTGTTGGTTTGATAGAATGTCATACCACCACTGATCTGCATTGGACGAACCTCAAAGTCAAAACCTCCTTCAAACCCTGTGGTGATTTCAGGATTCAGGTTGGCAGCAACCAGCGTGTTGTCCAGGGTAAATCCCGCGCCACTCGCATATGGGTAGTTGTAAGCCTGTGAAAATGTGCTGTTTAGGGCATATGCTCCGAATGTGTAGGTACTTCCAAGGTTAACCTGGCCTACTTTGGAATAACCTCCCCTTAGTTTCAAACTTTCAAGGATATCCGATTGGCCAAGTGCCGGGATGGCATCTGTCACAATGAATGAGACGTCAGCAGATGGGTAGAAGAAGGACCGATTGCTTTTCGATAGAATGGAACGCCAGTCATTTCTGCCGGTCACGTGCAGGTAAAGGAAATCTTTAAATCCTAAACGGGCTTCTCCATAAACCCCGATCTGACGGCTTTTGTAAACAGCTTCCGAAGCAAACGGGTTGCTCAAACTGTTTCCGACATTATAAAGGCCTTCAATTACAAGCCCGTTGGCTGATATACCGACATCTTTTCTGCTGTTTTCCCTAAAAGTTGTTCCAAGAACCACATTTAAGTTAAAATCTTTACTGAGATCAGTTCTGAACTCGGCAATGAAGTCGTTGACCAGCTGGGTATTGAAACCACTATAATCAGATACCGATCCTGCTACATCTGTCTTGGAACTACCAGAAATGCCTTTTGTATAGTCAGTAAAAGTAAATTTGTTGGTACTCGCCTTTCCTGAGAGGTTTCTGGTGCTGATCCCTACCCGATAGGTAAAAGTCAAAGGCTTGATTGGGTTATACTTCAGCTCCATATTACCTTGGAAATAGTCGTTACGGCCATCCGTCCGGTTGTTGGAAAGCGTAAAGTAAGGGTTGGGATAGTATTCGTTGAAATATCCGTTTGGATTTGCGAACGGATCTGTCTGCCAGTTTTCGTATTTCGTAACATCTACCTGAGAAGGCGACATTAACAGGTTTTGATATGCTTGTGCTGTCTGGCTACTCTGATCATAACGGTTTGCGATAAAGTTCGTGTTGAATGTCGCAGACAGGTTTTTGTAAATATGCCGCGTACTGTTGGCACGGATGCTGTAACGTTTATATTTATCGTAGGGAACGGTAGATTTCTGGTTAAAATACTGTGCAGATAAGTAGTAGGTACCCTTTTCATCGCCCGAAGAAATACTGAAATCCGACTGATTGGCCAAACCTGTTTCCCAAAAATCTTCCCTGGAATTTTTCGACGAATAAATTTCCGACTGGATGGAACCATCCTGCAAAGGCTTACCGATTACAACGGTCGAGCCATCAAATGCTGGTCCGTACTGCTGATTTTCATAAGGTGTGTAGGTTGGCACATCATCTGGTGTTGTTCCTGAACCGAATCCTTTTTGTAGCTGTGGCAAAAAGCTTACACTCTCGAGGGTAGTAGTGTTGGAGAAACGTACTTCTGTTTTGCCGGATTTGCCCTTTTTTGTAGTAACAATCAATGCACCATTGGACGCATCAGAACCGTAAAGTGCTGCTGCACCAGCGCCATTCAGGACCTGAATGTCATCGATATCTTCCGGATTGATGTTGCCCAGAATGTCACTGGTTGAAATGATGTTATCAATGATAACGAGTGCCTGGTTGTTACCCGTCAAAGAACGGTTTCCGCGAAGTACCAGACGATAGCTTGGATTAACACCGCTGCTTACGCCCATTACTAAAAGGCCGGGAACACGTCCGGCGAGACTTGCCGCAACGCTGATTGGCTTGCCCTGGACAATATCCTGTGCTTTTACAGTTGTTGATTGATTGCCCAGCTCTCTTCTCTGGGCGGTGAGACCACCGGCGGTAATTACCACCTCATTCAATGCTAATTCGTCCAATGTCAGGACAGCATCCAAAGGGCCGGAATCAGGCGCTTTTAATTCCTGGTTAAGGAAACCTACAAAAGAAAAAAGAAGTGTTTGCCCGGGCCGTGCATTGATGCTGTATTCACCCTTGTCATTTGTAAGCGTTCCGGAATTTGTACCGGCAATCCTGATAGATACCCCTGGTAAGAGGGAAGCGTCGTCCTTGGAAGTAACCGTCCCGGTCACTTCCCTACTTTGGGCGTAGACCTGACTGCACAGCAGCAACAATCCTCCCAAGAAGGTTAGTAGATTTTTTTTCATTAAGTTAGGTTTGTTATAAAGTAATCTCTGTAAAAATAATAATTGTTCTAACAATCACAAGAGGTTCTACGATTATTTCGAAATTTTAGTTGGCTAAAAACGGCATTGTCCGGCTGATACTTTGGCGAAACCTGGTATATCCAAAATAAAGGAAAGCCTTGCAAGTTACTTTAAGGCACATTTTTGACGAAAAATCTATTACAGCATTTGCACAAAAAAATAAGGCGGACTTATGTCCGCCTTATTTTTTTGTGCAAATGCTGTCTATTATTGCTTATCCCACCATAATTTGGTAATAGCAAGGTCACCGCCAATGGCACCAGCAGCCGTCTCACGGTTAGCCGGGTTCAATGTTTGCTCGTTGATAGGATAAATGAGCCTGACAGGGATTGCCAGACCGGCCGGAGCGCTTCCACCTGTCGGGGGAAGCAATTTTGGATAATCCAGTCTTCTCCATTCTACCCATGCTTCGTATCCACGGTTGTAAAGTGCGATCCATTTTTGGGAACCAATTTTTTCTTTGTAATCGCCTTTCGCAGTAGCGTAAGCAACGAGCGGCTGCGCGAGGTAAGTAGTTGCGTCAGCAGCTGTTCCACCCCAATATAAAATGGAAGACGTTATTCCGGCATTATAATGAGAGGCAGCAGTTCCGCTGGTGATAAATCCTCTTTCTACTGCCTCTGCAAGGAAAAACTCAACTTCCGCATAGTCCATAAACAAACCTTCCAAAGTTGGTTCGATAATTTTTGGAGCAACTTTGGAGAAGTTTGCGTAAGTATTGAGGAAACCGTAGTTTCCGCCTACGTACTTTCCATCAGCAGTTGTAGTGAAGAATGAAGCTCTTCTAGGATCATTCAATGCGTTCAAAGGATTGATCAAAGTAGAAGCACCGACATAATCCTGGCGGGTTGAGTACAGAATGTTAAGGTTCTGCGCGATCGGGTTGTAATTTGGTGGTGTTCCAATGTATGGGAATGCCGCTTTATCAGCATTTGCGGTAAATACATTTGGTGCCGCCGCCGCAACTAATGTTTTAGCTTTCGCAGCATCCACATCGGCAATGATCATCGCCAGTTTCAACTTCAAAGAATTTCCGAACTTGCTCCATTTTGCCATATCACCTTTATAAATAAGGTCTCCTGCTGTAAAGCCGGCAGAAGCGGGTGTAATCATTCCCAAAGCCGCATCCAGACGAACAAGAATTGCATCATATACAGTTTTAGCGTCATCATATTTCGGCAATGGATTTTCAGGATTCATCGCTTCAGTATAAGGAATATTGCCAAATGTGTTTAGCAACACAGACCATGCGTAAACTTCAACAATTTCAAGTTGCGCAAGCTGATTGTTTTTAATCGCAGGGCTCAAAAGCGCGTCGGCCGTAAGGATCTTTCTTGACTCTGTCAAATCTGAAATCACGTCGCGATAAAGTGCTTGCCACATTGCCTGAGGAATGGGGCGAGCAGTAAGGTTGTAACGTGGCTCATCAAGATAAGTCGTTGTCGACCAATACTGAACGTACAGACGAAAGTTGTTTGTGTTTACGCTGGGCGTAGTTAAAACGTCCGCCAAACCTTTCAATGAATTTGAAAAAAGAGTTGCTGGTGGTACCACCGTGGCCTTTTTCTCATTGATGTTGTAGTCATCCAGGCTATCAACGCAGGATGCCAGTAACACGACCGGTAATAAGAATATGATTATTTTTTTCATGTTGTTTTTAGAAACGGAATTTAACATTAAATCCATAATTTTTTACAGCCGGATAAGCACCTGTCTGGTATCCACCAGCACCTGCCAAAAGACCTGAACCCAAGCCTTCTTCCGGATCCTGATAATCCATGTTTTTATCGATGATCCACAAGTTGCGTCCCACAAGTGAGATATCAATTTGTTTGAAAGCTTTCAGTTTTGAAACTATTGATTGTGGCAGACCGAATGTCAACGCTACCTCCCTCAATTTTACATAGCTTCCGTCGTAGATATACTGTGCTCTCGGAGGGTTAGCAGGATAACCATAAGCAGTAGCACCGCCACCGTCCGTGTTCGCCGCATAAACAGTGTTTGGAGAACCGTCAGCCTGTACGCCTGGATAAAGAACTCCACCACCACTCGCAACAGGATCTCTCTTAGGGATACCTTTGTCATTCAAGCCGGCAGTGATTGGGTAAATACCAGTACCTTCTCCATACCATTGATCCAGTGACCAGATATCTCCACCGTGACGAACGTCAATCAGGAAGCTAAGAGCAAGTGTTTTGTATTTCAATGTGTTGTTCAAACCACCGATCCAGTCTGGATTAGGGTTACCAATGATTTCAGCAGAACTTGCACTAGCCTGGTACATTCCGTTGGCTTTTACAATTTTCTGACCGTTTTCATGGTATACGAAGTTAGTTCCGCGTATAATTCCGAAGGGCATGCCGGTGATTTTACCATTTGCATCTTTTGTGAATGCTGCGTTCAATGATACGCCACCCTGCAAAGCTGCAACCTGTACGTTTTGTACATCGCCATAAAGGCTCAATACTTCGTTTCTGTTTCTTGCAAAGTTCACATTCACGGTCCACTCGAAGTCGCCTGTCCTGACCGGTGTAACAAATGCGGAGATTTCAACGCCTTTGTTCTGAACTTCTCCTGAGTTTACATATCTACCTGTGTAACCAGTTGCTGAGGTAATATCGACAGGAAGAATTTGGTCAAGGGTATTCGATTTATAATACGTAACGTCAAATCCAACACGCTCCTGAAGAAAGCCCATCTGAAGTGTGAATTCAAGGTTTTTAGTTCTTTCTGATTTAAGATTAGGGTTGTTCTTAACGTTCGGCAGAGAGAAGTAAGGAATTGAACCGATTGCAGTTGGCTTGTCATAAATGTCTCTTGTCGCACCAAATGGAGCATCGTTACCTACTTCTGCATAATTCGCGCTGAACTTACCTGTGCTTAACCAATTTGATTTCAATGCGGGCAACTCAGAGAATACGAAGTTCGCTCCAACAGATGGGTAGAAATAAGTATTTTCCGACTCAGGAAGCGTAGTTGATTTATCTTGTCTTGCAGTCAATTCAAGGTTAACCAGTTCTTTAAAGCCGAAAGATGCCTGTGCATACAATCCATCTACGCCTATGCGGCGAAGAATTTCTGTTGGCGCCTCAATCGGGTTTTTCGAATTTTCGAGAGAATAAAGTTCAGGAACAACCAGGCCGCCGTTTGTAGAAGCGCGGATAGAAGTTTCTTTTGACCTTCTCATACTTCCACCCACCAAACCGGCAAAGTGAAGATCCTTGGTAATGTCTTTTCTGAAATTTGCGATTATGTCAAGGTTCGTTTCGTTAAAAGAACGATTGAAACGTGTATAGTTACCAGGAGCCTGGCTTAACACTGCGATTCTCTCTTCCTGCATATCGTTTGTTCCGTTATAGGCGAAACGTCCCGTCAAATCAAACCATGAAGCAATTTTGTAGGTTGCTGTGGCATATCCGAAGAAGTTGTCACGAGAGTCATTTGAAAAGTTTTTGTAACGGCTCCAATAAGGATTATCGAAATAGATCGGATAATTGTTTGCGAAATTTGCGCCAGCACCAGAGTGGTTGGCCCAGTTCCATGTAACGTTTTGTTCATTTCTGAAATAAGCGTCTTTCAATTCAAGCATGTCTACGTTGGCTTGTGACCATTGACGAAAACCCTGATTTGGGTTTTTACCATTGTAACCCGTGCCGAAACGTCCAAGACCTTTGATCTGAGAGTAGTTTACGTTAGCAGATACAGAGAGCTTTTTGGTAAGGTCATATGAAGCAGAGAAGTTGAAAAGATTCTTGCCAAGCTTACTGTTTGGAAGAACACCTTTCTCGTCGTTTCTGGTATAACCGATTTTGAATGTACTGTTGTCACCACCACCTGTGATGTTGATACTTTGGTTTGAAGTTACCCCGGTCTCATAAAATTTGTCCGGACCGTTCTGAGCGGCGACCCATGGACGCATTTGCTGATAGAAAGGAGATGTTGGATCAATAGCATTCCATTGATATACATTTAAGGAAGGATCAAATTTGGGTCCGAATGATGCATCCGAGTCAAATGAAGCAATCTTTCCTACACCAGACCCAAGGTCACCTTCATAGAAATCCTCAGCGCCACCGTAGCCAGCGCCATATTCTGTTTGATATTTGGCGAAAGTAGTTTTATCGATTTTTCCCCATGTTATACCACTGTTAACGGTTACATCAAAGCTGTTTTTCCGGCCCTGTTTGGTCGTAATCAAAATAACACCGTTTGAAGCGCGCGATCCGTAAAGAGCAGTGGCAGCAGCACCTTTCAATACGTTGATCGATTGAATGTTGTCAGGATTGATATCCGCTGCGGCATTGCCATAATCTGTCCCCGCCCTGCCCGTTTGCTGATCGTTTGTATTCGTGTTTGCATTAGAAACAGGAATACCATCTATTACATATAGTGCCTGGTTATTACCGGTGATCGATTTGTAACCACGAATGATCGTGCTTGTAGATCCTCCCATGGTGTTGCTCGCTTTTATGTCCAGACCTGCTACTTTGCCTGAAAGTGCGTTCATCAGGTTGGTATTACGACCGCGTGTAAGTGTTTCCGAGCTCACCTGTTGCGCTGCGTAAACAAGCTCATTGCGTTTTTTCTCCTGGCCAAGCGCGGTAACCACTACTTCCTGAAGCTGGCTAACGTCGTTTTTAAGAGCAATGTTAATGGTCGTCTGGCTGCCAAGAAGGGCTTCCTGAGATTCGAAACCGATGAAGCTGAATACCAATGTCGTGCCTGATTCGGCAGCAATTGAATACTCTCCCTGCGTGTTGGTCGTAGTACCACGAGTAGTACCTTTCAAAGAAATGTTTACACCCGGTAGCGCCGAGCCGTCATCAGCTGTGACTTTACCTGTCACTGTGCGATCCTGGGCGTATAATTGTGCAGTCAAAAGCAACATACATCCCAGTAAGGATAATAGAGTCTTCCTCATACGTGATTAAAAATTAAGTTTGTTATGTTAACATTATGTTGCAAAAATAATTATTAGTTTAACCATTACAACCTTTCTATTGCGAATTTTCAAAATATACTTTGGCATGACCTGCATAATCGAAAAATATTATACCTGAACAATGGCATTTTTTGCGATTTTTATAAATGTTGGAATATGGATAAAACGCGGCAATGATTATGTAATTGTTAACAGATTGGTGCTTTTATTGACTTTTTTGTATCATTAGCATAAACTCACTTTAAGTTTTATAATGAGATTAGCCTTCGGACGCTTTCGCTATACGTTTAACTTATATAGAATATTTCTAAATTAAATGGCGCTTTTGTATAGGCTGGGGAGGCAGGTAAAAGGCAGGGTAACTAATTTGTATTATTTTAATATTTACTTAACCAAAAGAATGGCATGTTACTACGAAATTTAGTCATTACCCTCATGCTTTTATATACCTATGGTAGTGATGCGCAAAATGTTTTGTCAGCAAAAATTGACCAGAAAGCACAATCGCTGGAGAAAAAGTTAATCGACTGGCGGCGCGATTTCCACCAGAATCCGGAACTCGGAAACCGTGAATTTAAAACCGCAGAGAAAGTAGCCAATCACCTGAAACAGCTTGGACTGGAAGTGCAAACAGGTGTGGCGCATACTGGTGTGGTAGGGTTGCTCAAAGGAGGAAAACAAGGGCCGGTTGTTGCCTTACGGGCCGACATGGATGCTTTACCAGTAACCGAACGGGTTGACGTACCTTTTAAATCGACTGTGGTCACGGATTATAATGGACAAAAAACGGGTGTAATGCATGCCTGCGGACACGATACGCATATTGCTATCCTGATGGGCGTGGCAGAAGTGCTGTCATCCATGAAAGGAGAATTGGCGGGCACAGTCAAATTTATATTCCAGCCTGCGGAAGAAGGTGCGCCGGAAGGGGAAGAGGGAGGGGCTGAACTAATGGTTAAGCAGGGCGTACTCGAAAATCCAAAAGTGGATGCCGTTTTCGGATTGCACATTGATTCTCAAATCGAAGTGGGCAAGATTGGGTATAAGCCGGGCCCAACGATGGCGGCGGTGGATATTCTGACCATCAATGTCAAAGGCAAGCAAACACACGGTGCTTATCCGTGGTCGGGCGTAGATCCCATTGTTACTTCTGCACAAATTATCAATTCGCTTCAAACGATCGTAAGCCGAAACCTTAATCTTACGCAGGCACCGGCTGTGGTAACCATTGGTATGATCAATGGAGGGATCAGACAGAATATTATTCCGGAATCCGTAAAGATGGTAGGGACAATTCGCACATTCGATGAAAAGATGCACGTTTTCGTCCATAAACGCATTAATGACATTTCCACCCACGTTGCCGAAAGCGCCGGTGCGACGGCTGACGTCAAGATCCAGATACTTTATCCGGTTACCGTAAACGATGTGCCTTTGACCGAAAAGATGATTGGTACGTTGCAGAATGTTGCCGGAACCGAAAATGTGTCTTTAATACCAGCGAAAACCGGAGCGGAGGATTTCTCTTATTATCAGCAGAAAGTACCTGGTTTATTCTTTTTTCTTGGCGGGATGCCAAAAGGCAAAAATGTAGCGGACGCTGCGCCGCATCACACACCCGATTTTTATGTCGACGAGGGCAGCCTTGTTTTGGGTGTAAGGTCGTTGAGCAGGCTTACTATCGATTATCTTGACATGCATAAGCTGGCTGCCAAAAAATAGCTCGGTTCTACTCTGGAATATTTTTCCTCACCTGATCAAATAAAAGATTAGGGAGGAATCTTTTTATATAGATAGCCGCTACTTCCTGGAAACCGCCAATATAAATTTCCTTTTTATCATTTGCCACGGCTTTCAAAATGCGTTGGGCACATTCGTCGGCAGGTATGCCATTCTCTTGATTAGAATCCATTTTGCCAAATTTTCCACCGGATTCATTCAAGGCATTCACTGAAATGTTCGTACGGATGTATCCCGGGCAAATGGTGGTAACTTTAATGTTGTCTGGATATCCCTCGGCTCGCAATGAGTCAAAAAAACCATGAAGCGCATGTTTTGCAGCATTGTAGCCAGACCGCATAATCGTCCCGATCTTGCCAGCTACGCTGCTCATGACAATAAAATGCCCACTTTTTTGCTGCATCATATAAGGTAACACGGCCTTGGTAAGGGCTACGGTACTGAAAAAATCTACATTCATTAATTGCTGGTAAACTTCCAAGCTGGTATCCCTGATATATGAACGCTGACTTACGCCAGCGTTGTGAACCATGATATCGATTCGCTCGAACCGGGAAATGACCTGTGTAGCCGCACTTTCCGCATTTTCAAATTCAGTAACATCCATGGGCAGGATGAGGACTGATCCGTCTGGCAAGCCGGTTGATTTTTTTACTCTTTCGAGCTCGTCCTGGCGCCTGGCAGTGAGCACCAGTTTCGCCCCTTCTTTTGCAAATGCCATCGCCAATGCTTCCCCAATGCCCGAAGAGGCACCAGTGATCCAGACTACCTTATCTTTGAAATTCTCCATGTTTGTTTAGATAGCCGGTACTGCAACAGAAAAGCTGAACTCGACCAATTCATTTCCAATATTTAAAGAAGCATTCATTCCAATTCCCATTGCTCGATTATCACCGACATGTCCGACTGGGAAATTGTAGCAAACCGGATAGTCGAATTCCTGGACATGTTCCTGAATGATTTCATAGGAATCTTTTCCAAATGTCGGATGCTTATTGTCTTTCATATCTGTAAACTGGCCAATGATCAGCCCCGCAAGGTTTGATAATTTGCCAGCCCTTTTTAACTGGATCATCATGCGGTCGAGGTTATACAGATATTCATTAATGTCTTCGATGAAGAGAATCTTGCCGTCCGTATCGATTTCGGTAGCTGATCCAATTAAATGTGCCACAAGGCATAGGTTACCACCAACAAGTTCGGCTTGCGCAATGCCTGGGCGGTTGAAATCGTGAGCAGGGAAAGAATAAGATGGCATTTCACCAAAGAGAATTTGCCGCAACGATTCTGCGGCGTTCTCTGCGCCGTCCGTCGTAATCGATTTCGCCATAGGCGCGTGCAGGCTTGCATAGCCAAGATTGTACAGTTGCGAAAGCAGGACGGTCAGGTCACTGAAACCGATAATCCATTTGGGCGACTTAATAAATTGATCAAAATTGAGACTATCGACGATTCGTGAGCAGCCATAACCACCGCGTGCCGCGATGACTGCCTTGATCGAAGGGTCATCCAGCATTTCCTGCATATCGGCAAGGCGGATATGGTCAGGTGCAGAAAATTGATGAAAAGAGCTTTTCAGGGTGGAACCTTCCACTACTTCAAGTCCCCACTTTTTGAAAAGCGCAATACCTGGCAGAACATCTTCGTATTTAATCACACTGGCCGGCGCCACAATCCCAATTTTATCGCCAGGTTTCAAAAATGGGGGCAGCTTAATGTCATTCATTTTAATCAGATAAAAATCACTTCCTCGACCAGATTGCTATTCATTTCCCGGTTGATGAGTTCAATAATTTTTGACTTGGCGCGGAACAGTTCGTTGCGCAATGGAGCGGATTCAATTTGGAGAAAAAGCGTCCTGTCTTTGATGAACACTTTCTTGGTTCGGGTGGCGATGGCCGTACCCATGATCTTGTCCCAGTGTGCTACTACATACGACTGGTCAAACCGGTTTCGCAGCCGATATTTGTCCAGCATTTGATCTATGGCATCTTTCAACGGTGTAACGCCAGGCCGTCTCGAAGCTTTTTCTTTATCAAATCTGTATTGCTGCGCCATATTTTTGTGGAGGTGAATGATACAAGATAGCTACTTTTTCAACAATTCCTGATAAACCACGTCCATGATTGCAGTGCGTATATTCAGCGTCGATATCCTCGGATTTTCCCTGGTAGGATACACCCTATTGGATAAGAAAACATAATTGAGCTTCCATGCGGGGTCGGCCCAGGTCATAATTCCTGTGTAGCCTGTGTGCCCAAAACTAGATGGACTGGCGTATTTCGGAGCATTGCCGGAATATTTAAAAGTTGGCTTATCAAACCCAATCCCACGGCGGCTACCCATTTCGGGATACTGGTAGCGGGTGAATTCAATGAGTGCATCTTTGCTTAATAATTGCTCGCCGCCATAATATCCTTGCTGTAAATACATTTGCCACACCTTCATCACGTCATTGGCGTCCCCGAACAAACCTGCGTGCCCGCTCAATCCCCCAAGCATGGCAGCCGCCTCGTCGTGAACCTGACCATGCAGCTGCGTCATCCTGAAAAAAGTGTCCTTCTCAGTAGGCACAATGTCTTCCAGCTTGTAAAATCTTTTCGGATTGAATGTCAGCGTATTCGCTCCTAACTTATGATAGTAATGGTTTTTGAGATAGTCTTCGAAATTTTCCCCACTCAGGCTTTTGACAATTTGCGGATAAAGAATGAATGATAAATCGCTATACACATAACCGTCCTTCTCATTCAATGGAGAATTACGGATTGCTTTAAAGATCGTTTGATCATAATTTCTGAAAATAAAGAGGCTGTCGCCAACAACAGATGTCGGATATCTCTTAGATTCTTTCGTACTGAAAGTCTTCTTTTTCCAGCTTCCGTCCGGATTTTGAGCTTCTTTCCATAAAACGATAAAAGCCTTCAAACGGGCGCTATGCGTTAAAACCCTTCTCCATTCAAGGTCAGCCTTATTTGATTTTGCAAAATCGGGGAGATAATCTTTCATGGTAGCGTCCAGATCAAACTTTTTCTGGTCCCACAGGCTCATCAATGCCAATGTGGATGCGGTAATCTTGGTTACCGAAGCCAGATCGTACAAATCGGTCAGCTTTACGGGCGCCGCACCTTCATAAGTATGTTTTCCATAAGCCTTTCTGAAAAATACCTTTCCATCCTTTGCGAGCTGTACCACACAACCAGGTGTTGCCTTTTGCGTCAGTGCGACGTTAGCAATGGAGTCAATCTTATAGGTGATGATTTTAGAATCCATTCCTAGTTCTTCCGGAATCGTATATTTCAGCCGGCCCAGGGAAGGTGTTTCAATGCCTGCATTGTAAGGGAATTGGTCATTTACCGTAACAGGCAATTTTCCTTTTGCTGGAATTGCGCCAAAAATCAATTGGGCCGAAATATCCTGGGTATATGCCGTTAGCTGATACGACATCACCAATGCTTTCGCATTTTCCGCTTTTGAGATCTTATTCAATGCATAAGGATTGCCGAAAATGGAAACCACCGCCTTATTGGTCGCTATCAAATCCTGTAAAACAGCATTCATCTGATCAGTCAAACCGTAATTGGTCCTCGGTGAAATGCTGCCCAGGTGCACACCGACCAAAAGCAGGTTAAATTCTTTCAGCTGCGATTTCAGCGCAGTAATTTGCTCATCCGTCGGTTTTGTAGGGATCTGAAAATGTTTGATTGTTGTATATAATTCAAGTGTTTTTTGAAAAGTTGTGATCGTATCGACACCAATGGATACGGAGGCGATTTTTAAGGTATCCAACGCCCGCAGCGGCAAAAGAGAATTTTCGTTTTTGAGGACTGTTAGGGCTTTTTCGGTTAAAAGACGGTTCATTAGCTCCGCGGATTTCGGGTTAAGGTCCTGGTAAAGGTTATTCAGGTCAACCGGTTTGTAATGATTTAGTCCTGCCCAGGCTTTGGCGTGCAGGATTTTTTTGCAACGATAATCGATTTCAGCTTGTGTAATTTTTCCTTCCGTAATGCTTTTTTTGATCTCCGCAATGGATTTATTAACATCTTCTGTAAATTCCAAAACATCCATTCCGGCTTCCAGGCCCATCGCGTCCGCTTTACCATCGGGGAAATATTTGGTAACCCCTTTCATATTCATCGCGTCGGAATAAATTAATCCTTCGAAACCCAGCTTGGTCCTCAAAACGTTGGTAACGATCGGTTTGGAAAGCGTTGAAGGGAGATTTGCCGTACTATCCAATGCTGGAATGCTCAAATGCGCGATCATTATGCCGCTGATGCCATTGTTGATCAATGCTTTGAAAGGATACATTTCAAGCGAATCGATGCGCGTGGTGTTATGGGCAATCAATGGAAGGTCGTAATGCGAGTCGGTTCCGGTATCACCGTGTCCGGGAAAATGTTTGGCGCTGGTAAGCAGGCCATTGTCCTGCATTCCCTTCATATATGCCACAGCCTTATCTGCAACCATATATTTATTTTCTCCAAATGAACGGAAGCTGATTACAGGATTATTGGGATTGTTGTTTACGTCAGCTACCGGGGCGAAGTTAATGTGCATTCCGAGCCGTTTCGCTTGCCTGGCAAGCTGCGCACCCATCTCATAGATCAAATCATTGCTTCCCTGAATTGCACCAAGCGTCATCTGGTACGGATATCTGACGGTACTATCAATCCGCATTGCCAGCCCGAATTCTGCATCCATGGCTACCAGCAACGGGACTTTGGAAATCGATTGGTAATGGTTTGTAAGGTTTGCCTGGGGTACCGGTCCGCCCTGAAAAAATACGATCCCGCCAATTTTGTTTTCCCTGATCAGCTTTTCAACCATCGCGGGGTTACTCGCTTTCGGGTCAATCAAAGCTCTTTTTACATCTGAAACAGCCGGAATCATAATTAATTGCGCAATGCGTTCGTCCGGAGTTAACGTTGCAAAAACGGAATCAACCCATTGCTGGTTTTTGTGCAGGAAGCTGGGAGAAGTATTTTGGGCAATTGAGGTATTTGAAACAAAAAGGGAAAAAGAGAGAAGTGTCAGAAGGGTATGTTTCATTTGTCTTAAAAAGCTAGTCTTTATTAATGTTAATTTCATTCACTCTAGTCAATACTTCTATGATCAGATCCGGACTGAACCATACTCCAACGTCTTCTATAGTGTTTTTAAAATCGGTTTGACTTCTTTAATGAGATTCTGACGCTTAGCTTCTATAAGTGTTCCTAGAATTCCGGTAATTTTAACACCCATTTTGGAAGCAATCATCCTTCCCTTTTTCTCATCAATCAACAGAACATCAGCATTTAGTTCTCTCGCCAACATTATCGCCTCGGCTTCTCCAAGGTCTAATATTGACGAAAGTTCATTTAGCAACGGGGTTTTAGTAACCTTGATAACTTCAATCCAGTCATTTGATAACTGATCAAGGTATCGCTTGTCAAGTTTATTAAGTTCGAAGAATACTTCGTTTGGAATTACTATTCTTTTGTAGAGTTTTTGAAGAATAAACAGGCTCTCTGCTTGTATTAAGCCACTGATAACAGACGTGTCACTAACTACAATCACTGAAATAAGCCAGCTAATGTCTCTAAATCAGAGTTCAGATCCTCTTTGGTAAACGGTGATGAAATCCGTCTTCTGCCGAGTTCCTGCTGAAATTTAACTGAACCCATCCCAGTCATTCTTCCTCCCTGGCCGACTGTTAATTTTTCTTGCTTATACAATTGTACGGCAAGTTCAATTCTCAGTTCCTCCGGACTCAGGCCCGTACTTTGTACGATTTGATCATCAAGCTCTAAAAGCATGGTTGGGAAATTAGGTGTCTTGTAAAGATAAGCATAGAAATCAGTTTTGCCATTAAACCCCAAATTCTTAAAATATCAGCCCTAGCAACAGCCCGGCGATGATAATTACGTAAGAAGGGATCTTGGCGAATGTTAAAAGGAGCAGGGTAATAATTACAGTAAGCAGAGGCTGTATATCATTCATCATGGGTTGAAAAAGCGATATGGCTGCCGCAATGGTAAGTCCGCAGCTTGCGGCGTGGATGCCTTCGAGGGAAGCGCGGATACCGCGGTACTTTTTGAGCTGGTCCCAAAATGGATAGGCAAAAAAGATGAAAAATGTACCGGGCAGGAATATCCCGGCAGTTGCCACGAACCCTCCTACAATCTGTCCGAGCCAGCCGTGTGATTGCAGCGACACACTTCCGACAAACGTCGCAATAGAAAATACAGGCCCGGGCACGACTTGTGTAAGAGCCATTCCTGCCAGAAACTCCTGGTCTGTCAGGTAATGTTTAAACTCTACAAACTCATTATAAAGGAGGGGTATCAGTACCTGGCCACCGCCAAAAACCAGGCTGCCATTCCTGTAAAAGTTCTCAAAAAGCCTTACCGGCAGCGAGTTGGTAAGTTTACCAATGATGGCTGCCGCAATCAATACCGAAATCCAGAAGATTATAGGACGCCAGATGATTCTGATCGGGCCCTTTTCCATTTTCTCGTGCTTTTTGAAATTCAGCGACGCAGCAATTCCGCCTGAAATAATGAGTACCGGGGTCATATAGGGAGACGGGTACATATATGCCAGCATTGTTGAGATGATAAGGAATGTCCATCCTTGCGCATTATGGATCACTTTTCGGGCGATGGCATATGCGCCATACATCAGGAATGCGACGGCCATTGGACCGACAAACCGCGTGAATGACAGTGAAATGGAATGGCGTTCCAGATAATGAATACCTATCGCAGCCGCTGTCATCAAAAACATAGCAGGTATTGACCAAACGATCAGACTTAGGTAAGCGAGAGGCTGACCGCCGATTTTGAGACCAATAGCCGTCACCGTCTGCGTAGAACTCGGACCAGGCAATACCTGACAAAGCGCCTGCAGTTCGAGCAACTCTTCTTCGGTAATGTATCTCCGCTTTTTGACCAACCTCTCGATCATCATCATTAAATGTACCTGCGGGCCGCCAAATGCCGTCAATGACAGCAAGAGTATATCCATCAGATAAATGATGTAGCGAAACCGGCGAATGGGAGGAAAAGCCAAGTGTTCTTGAGGGTTATTTTTTCAATCCCAATTCTCGCAGACGTTCATCTAGAAATTCTCCGGCAGTCATATTGGTATACAGTTTGGGATGTTGCTGAGAAACGCAGCTTTCCAGACAAGTAAGGTCCATATCCGCGCGCGGGTGCATGAAAAATGGAATGGAATAACGGGAAGTGCCCATCTTTTCCCGCGGCGGGTTAACTACCCGATGGATGGTGGATTTCAATTTATGATTGGTGAGGCGGTCGAGCATATCGCCCACATTTACTACGATCTGGTCGGGTAATGCGGTGATCGCGATCCATTGTCCGTCTCTCCGCAACACTTCCAGCCCTTCCGCGCTGGCGCCCATTAATAAAGTAATGAGGTTAATGTCACCGTGCGCGGCAGCCCTCACGGCGCCTTCTGCAACCAGCTCTGGATTAGGAATTGGGAAGTAATGCAATGCGCGTAAGAGGCTGTCTCCATTTTTCACCCTATCCTCAAAATAGTCCTCAGGCAGATCAAGATAGATTGCAATGGCACGCAGAAGCGTTTTTCCGGCACTTTCGAATGTCCGGTACACTTCCAATGTATATTTTTCGAAGTCAGGTATTTCTGTCGGAAAAACGTTGGAGGGCATACTGCCGGTTGGTTCGGGCTGACCGATGTGGTAGAATTCTTTAAGATCAGCGACTTTGAAGCCTTTTGCGGTTTCCTTCCCTTTTCCGATATATCCCCTTTGCCCAAAAAGCTCCGGGAATTCGTATTGTTTTTTGATGATATCAGGCTCTGTGAAAAATTGGCGCACCGTATCATAAAGTTTGGCCCGAAGGTCATCGCTCAAACCATGATTCTTGATTGCGGCGAAGCCAATATTGGTAAATGCAGACCCCAGGTCGGCCACAAATTGCTGTTTTTGCTCGGCATTGCCGGATGTGAAGTCAGCCAGATCCAGCGAAGGGACCTGATCTAATAATGCTGGTTCCATATAATCCTTTTTTCTGCAAAGTATAAAACTATCCCGGTAGTTCTAGACTTGCAGACTTGGTAAGTCTTAAAGACTTGCCAAGTCTGCTCTCCGGTCCGGAGACCGGATAAAGCGCGAGCGTAGTCTTTAGACTACGCTCAACTTTGTCAACTTACTACTTGATATTCTTAATATAAGCGATCGTAACCGGTATCTGCTTCAGATAAGATGGACTTTCATCTTCAATGAAGTAGTGCTCAACCCCCACTTTTTTTGCGGCTTTCAAAATGGCGGGAATGTCAATCGAGCCGTTTCCAAGCGCTACGTCATTGGTCGTTGGCGTTCCGCCGGACAAATTTCCAACAACCCCTTTTTTAAGGTCTTTCAGGTGCATTAACTTCCAGCGGCCTGGATATTTCAGGAGCAACTTCGCAGGATCTTGTCCGGGAAACGCAGTCCATAGGATATCCATTTCGAAAGAAACGTAATCAGGATTAGTATTTTTTACGAGGTAGTCGAACAAGGTACCATCTTCATAAGGCTCGAATTCGTATCCATGGTTATGGTATGTGAAGGTAATGCCTGCATCTTTCAATTCTTTGCCCACTTTATTGAAGTCAGCCACAGCCTGTTTCGCCGTTGCCAGGTCGAATGCACCTTTGTGAGGGATCCAGGGTACCATCACATAGGTAGCGCCCAGGATTTTGCAATTCTTGATCGTTTCTTCGGTGCTTGCGGCGATCAATTTGTAATCGGCGCCAATGGAAATCATTTTAATGTCTCTCTTGTCAAGTTGCTTGCGAAGTTCCTCCGTTGTCATCCCTTTAATCGGCCCGCCTTCCAATTCCTTAATGCCCAGGGACTTAATTGTATCCAATGTAGCCTCTATTCCCTTGCCCCAACTGCCACGGAAAGTATATGCCTGCAAGCCTATGGGATTGGTGAATACAGGTTGTCCCTGCCCGAAGCCATTGAAAGACAACAGCACGCCGAGCGCGAAATACACCATCTTGTTTACTTTCTTCATTGTAAAAGAGTGTTAAAAATTTGGATAAAAGTTTTCAGCAAAAGCAGGAATTCCGGTAAAAACTACTGATGTCTGTTAATGAAGACGTATAGACATTGACGAACATTTTGACGATTCTACATCATGGAATCCAGCAACATTTAGGAAATCGATCTCAATGCGCCACCTTATTAATTGGCTGTGTAATTGTTTGATAATAAGGTTATAATCGTTTACTTAATGATGCTTTGATTGGCAAATTGGAAGATGCAGGCACTATACCGTAGGCTTCAAAAATGGAATTATAGAATATTATCAAGAATTTTTGCTCAGGTATTTAATAATATTTTTTAAAAAACAATTTGCCAATACATACTGCAGGCAGAAGGATGGCTCGGCGCAAGAACGAAACTGGAATTCTAAAACGAATAAAATTTTAATTATTATAATTTTAGCAAAATATTATACTGAATTAAAAACATATTAAAATTTAATATGTAACCCATTTTCCAATTAATCTACTCTTTGTATCGAATTGATATTTGAATACATTTGCTTAGAGGCAAGCCTCGATACCAACCTAACTATACTTACTGATGAAGAAAACTCTACTGCTCGGCACACTGCTGGTGTGCCTCTGCTCATCATTGCTATGGGCTCAAGAAAAAAGTGTTACTGGCACAGTCACCGCTGCCGAAGACGCGTCGCCAATCCCCGGGGTGAATGTCCTGGTGGCCGGAACCAACAACGGCGCGATCACGGACATTGACGGGAAGTACAGCATTACGGTGCCCGACAAGGGCAAGTTAATCTTCAGTTTCGTGGGCATGATCTCTCAGGAATTTGATCTGGGAAGTGAATCGGTCATCGATGTCAAACTGGTGTCGGATGCACGGATTTTGAGTGAAGTTGTGGTAACAGGTAGCGGCGTGGCTACCACCAAAGCTAAACTTGGCATTTCTGTTGAAACCATTTCTGGTAAAAACCTGCCACAAACGCCAAGCGCTTCGGTGGACCAGGCGCTGATCGGGAAAATCCCAGGTGCGCAGATTACCAGCGGAAACGGTACGCCGGGTGCTTCGGTCAACATTCTGTTGAGAGGTATTAACTCCGTAAACCGTGGTACCTCTCCTATGATCCTCATTGATGGTATTCAGATGGCGTCAACGGATCTGAATGCAATAGATCTCAACTCCATTGAGCGCATTGAAGTTGTTCAAGGCGCCGCTTCAGCTTCCATCTACGGGGCGCAGGGTGCAAACGGGGTTATTCAGCTTTTTACGAAAAGAGGTAAAAATGGCCAGTTGCTGATTGATTTTTCAACTGCAATCACCAATAATACCTATTTGAATGTCGGCGGAATGGCCAAGTCCGAATTTCATGGGTACAATACAGATGGCAGCAACAATATCATCGGTTCTTCGGGCAAACCGATTACTATTGATCCGCTTACTGGTCTATACTCAGAAAACGTGATCTGGAACAGTACCGATCCGTTGAACAAAACTGATAAGCCATACAATGCAAATCTTGCGTATCATGATCACTTCAAACAATTTTTCGTTCCTGCCAATACCTATAACAATAATGTTTCCATTTCGGGAGGCAGTGAGAAATTCGATTTCAGTGTTTCCGCATCTAATAACCATCAAAAATCAAACTTCCTGAACAATGGTATTAATGACCGGAGTAATCTGACGTCTAATATCGGAGTTCAGCTGGCAAAAGGGTTGAGGTTTCGGACAACAACACAATTGGTTTACACCAAAAACACGGTGAACGGTAACAATATCTACTCAATCTTCAACAGCCGCGCTTTCGTTGATTACGATTTTAAGTTACCCGACGGAAGCCCGATCAACAGGCTTGGAGATGCGGCCGGTGTGAACGGCAGCAACCCGATCTACGCCCAGTATTATTCGGATAGCGATGATAAAAGAGTTGACATTATCCAAAATTTCAGCCTAAACTATAAAGTCAATAAGTTTCTGGAACTGGATGCGAAGTATGGTTTGAATTACAACCGGGAGGATTACGTTTACACTGTTCAGAACCAATCCGATAACGCCAATTCTGTTGCAGCTTCGACCTGGGTCGGCTCGGCGATCAGTCCAGATAATACAGGTGGTATCGATAAATATACCTACGCGAGGACATTCCAGAATTTTCTGGGTACGGCGTTTATTTACACGAATTTTCAGGACGATTTCCACTGGAACATTCCAATTACGACATCTACGCAGTTATCCTTTGATTACCGCAATCAGAACGTTAAATTTTATGGAGCAGCTGCCGCAGGATTACCCAATTACACGCCATTTACAAGCACGCAGGGAACTTCCTTCAAGGTTGTCCAGGATTACACCGAGCCATTTATTACTTATGGATATTTGGTCAACCAAAAAATTGAATATGGTGAAATTTTTGGTGTAGCCGGAGGATTCAGGAGTGATTATTCTTCTGCATTCGGCGGGGGTTCAAAGCCGTTCACTTTTCCAAGAGGAGATGTTTATTTGAGAATGTCGTCATTTGATTTCTGGAAAGGCGGAGCGCTCGCTGAACGTGTTCCTGAATTTAAATTACGCGCTGCGTACGGAGAAGCAGGTATCCAGCCTAAACCTTTCGACCGCTACGTGACTTTAAGTACAAAGGTTTTAGGATCTAGCAATGCATTCTATTTTGACCCAAATCAAAACAACCCTGACTTGGGTGTGGAGGTTTCCAAAGAACTTGAAATTGGAACCGACATTACCTTTAATATAATGCCAGGCGGAAACTGGCTGAATGATGTCCGGCTGTCTGCTACATATTGGAAACGTACCACAGACAATGCAATATGGAGCATTGATGTCGCGCCAACTTCGGGTTCGGGAACATTGAAAACCAATGCTTTTTCATTGGGCTCTAATGGCTTGCAGGCTTCATTGAATGCGGCCATGTATAATAGCAAAGGTTTTAACTGGAATTTGACGACCAATTTCACGAAGCAAACATCTAAGATCAATTCGGTGGTTGGAGATCAGGAAATTGTTATTATTTCCAATGCGGGAAGTACCAATTACGTGCTTCGGAAGGATGAAAAGATCGGTCAGCTTTATGGTCATAAAATGATCCACAGCCTGGATGCCAAAAAACCTGATGGGACCCCATTTCTTACAGAAGCTGAAAAAGGCAACTATACGCTGGGAAGCAACGGATATGTGATAGATAAGGCTACGAAATTCCCTTACGTGACGCCGGATAAATACAGCTTTGGCGATCCTAATCCCAAGTTTAACCTGTCGTTTATCAATGATTTTACATTCAAGAACTATCTGAATTTTGGATTTCAATTGGATTGGATCCAGGGAAGTCATCTTTACAACCAAACCAAAGAATGGATGTACCGCGACGGTATCCATGCTGATTACTCGAAACCTTTTACGATTGATGGCGAAACGGGTGCATGGACCGCATTTTACAGAGGTGTATATGCAGCAGTTACCAGAAATGGTACCAAAGATTATTTTTATGAAGACGCTTCTTTCCTTCGTCTGAGAAATATTTCCCTTGGGTTGGATTTTGCAAAACTGACCAAGATTAAAGGTTTCAGGAAACTCCAATTGGTATTGTCCGGACGTAACCTGTTCACATTGACCAAATACACAGGAATGGATCCTGAAATTGTATCCGGTGCAAATAACTCAGCCTGGGACCGCGGAACCGACCACAGCAGTATGCCGAATTACAGGTCTTATCAGGTCTCGTTAAACTTCGGCTTCTAAAAATCACTCATTGTATTCTCAAAAGATCAAAATATGAAAAAATTTAAAATACTATCGATGTTGATGCTGCTGGGTTTTGTGCTTTCCTGCAAAGACCAGCTGGATGTCAAAAACCCCAATCAGCCAACAACCGGAAGCGCAAATTCAGAATCCGGGCTGATCAACCTGGCGCAGGGCGCTATTTATGTAAATGGTTTCCTGACCGTCAAGTATGGTGGTTTTTACGGCGGGTTTTTCGGAGATCCTGTGGGTTATCATGAAATTATGGGGGATAACGTAGGTGCAGAAGCGGCCAACCAGCGCCTGAATGAGATTGGGGTGGCCAATTACGTGATCCTCGATGACGGTACCAAAGTAATTAACCCCAATTCTCCAAAGTTGCAGATAGATATGCTCAGGCAGGTCAACATTAATGCGAATGCGAGTGATAATCCATTGTATTATGAGTGGGCTTATATGTACAGCCTGAACAGCGGCGCAAACAACGTTTTAGCGCTGGTCGATGAAACTGAATTTACAGGTGATGCCGAAAGCAAAAAGAACGCGCTAAAAGCCTGGGCCTATTGGTGGAAAGGTTACGCCTATGCCCGCATTGGATCAGTTTATTACGCTGGTATTATAAATGACGAGGCAGTTGGGACCAATAATAATTTCGTGACCAAGGAAGCTATTATCGCGGAATCCAATGCAAACTTCGATAAAGCGGCGGCAGCATTGGGCGCCGTTTCCAGTGTTGCTGATTACTCTGCCGTCATCGGCAAAATTATCCCTGCGTTTTTTCAGGTTGGAAAAGGCGGGATACTTACGCCGGATATGTGGAAGAGGAATATAAATTCCATGAAAGCGCGTAATCTCCTGGTGAACACCACCGTAAAAGCAATGACCCCGGCGCAATGGGCATCTATCATTGCACTTGCAAAAGACGGCGTTAACGCTACGGACTTTGTGCTCACAGCCAGGTCCAACGAAACCAGCGATTTTATTTCTGCTACTGGCAGCACGCCTTCAGCACTTACAGCCGGCACTACCAAGACCAGCAATTTCAAGGTCAGTGAACGCCTGATACAGGATTTCAAAGCGGGTGACAAAAGATTGGAGAACAATTTCGCGATTGAAACCAATCCATGGATTGGCAACAATGACCGTGGAAACATATTTAATACCCGTTACGGTCTGATCGACGGTGGTAAAGGCCTCGCAGGTGTGGTCGTTTTAGGAAACAAATCCGTGGGGGCTTATGAATTTTATATGGCTACTACCTACGAAGAAAACCAATTGACGCTGGCTGAGGCCCTCATTAATACAGGAGACATTGAGGGTGGCCTAAAAATCATTGATGGGATCCGGACGCTTCAAGGTGCCGGTCTCGCTGCTGTTGCCGGTAAGGGACTAGCATTAGCAGCTGCCAAAGAAGAATTGAGAAGTGAAAGAAGGGTTGTTTTACCTTTCCGTGGCCTTGCCTTTTACGATGCCAGACGCTGGGGCATCATTGATGATGTTGCCAGTGGCGGCGGCAGGGCTGGTGCTATTGTCGTTGATAAAGCGGGAGTGGTCAGCAAGAAAGCTACCATAAACTATAACTTCCTGGATTATTGGGATGTACCTGCCAATGAGCTTGCTTACAACAAGGCGAGCGAAGCAAGCGTACCGGTTCAGAATCCAAAAGGACTTTAAGCTAGGTTTGTAATTTTAAAAGACCGGGCCGGGATTCATTTCCTGCCCGGCTTTTTTCTATAAGCCTTCGTCTTTTAGCCAATTAACCCGCACAACCCGGCTTTTTACACCATGTTCGGAAAAGAAATGCTGCCAATGTAGCTGCCTGGAAGACAGGTGATCTGTGGGGGATTTGATTTCAATAAATGCATACTCCGATTCATTCCAGATCAGAATATCAGGAAATCCCCGGGTGTTTTCTTTTAGGTTTAATGCGATTTCCAGCATGACCAGCCGGATCTGTTCGTGACTCAAAAGTGAAGTTAATGTAAGGACCTTGTCCAAAGCGCCATCGTACCAGGGCACAAGCACATTGGTGATGCCATACATTTCCTTGTAAGTCTGGCTGACCATTTCATCAATAATTTCCCGGGAATGTGCAGCTTCCAAACGTTCTCTTAAAAGCGCTGACCTTTTGTAATAAAAATCAGGAAGAAAGAAATCGGAAGGTATGCGCTGAAACGGATTGTGAATGGTTTGCACATTGGTATCGTAAATGATATCCCAGAACAGCAGCCCAAATAAAGCCCGCCAGGGCTCATTCTCGCTGAAAAATGCCTTGAAACCCAGCGAACGGTAATATTCCAATGCCCCATATTCGACCTGATAACGGAAGAAAACGGATACCTCGATGGCTTCAGACGCTTTCAATGCCTGGGTTGTCCGTTTGACAATCCTGGTCTTTTTGTTCTTTATCCTTTCATAAAAATCCAGACTGAAATAGCGCTCATCCGCATTCTGGGGGTTTTCGGCGATTTCTTCGCAAAGCGCCAGTGCTTCGTCGATCTCGCCCAGATTGTACAAAAGACGAACACGCCTTTCGCGGGCCGGCGCATCATTGGTAAGCTGGTAAATGCTGAGTGCCTGGGAAAGCATTTTTTTTCTTTCCAGCCAGGCACTTACCCTTAAAATAAACGAGTTAAATGATGGTATCGCCTTGTTACTCAGACCGGTGCCGCTTCCCGCCTGCCAATTCATAAACCAGTCGAAAATATCCTCCGGTGGCATTTCCTGCTTGATCACATCGAATGTCTCCTTCATCAATGAAATCATGAGGGTATCGTCCACATCTTTCCTGGTTTCAAACTGAACAGACAAGTGCTGTTCATCGAAAGACTGAAAACGGACGTGTCCCAGGTCGCGTATGACGAATTCGGTCATATCGGCATTGCGGTTTCCGAAAAAGAGGAATTTCATCAGCATTACCTCTGCTTCAAAAGTCACTTTTACCACGGATTCCATTTCGGAAATGATCTCGCATAGTGCCTTGAAATCATATTCGTATAAAAGCCAGCGGACCAAATCGTTTTTCTTAATGCTTTTGGAGGGCATCACATCTGGTTCCAGCATTTTTGTCAAAACCAAAAGTTCCGGCTTTGTAAATAGATCGATAATCTCGGAAAATCGCGATTCGTGCGCTTCGCAAATGGACTCAATGAATGCTTGTTCGAGCAGTTCATTCAGTACGGCTGGCAGGTCTGAAATTTCGGAATAGGAGAGGCTCTTGACCCTGAAAAATGATTTGCTGCGATTGCTGAAACGGATAAAAAGACATTGCGCATCTTCGGAAAGGCTTTCGTAGCCCTCAAGGAACCCAGCCTCGTTTTCGGTCAGGATATGGGCATATCTCCTCCTCACAAAGTCGAGGACGTAGTTGAAATAATCGTGGTAATATTTGGGTGGGAGGTCCGTTGGGAACTCCGGTCGGTACCCCCCATCCTGCACAAACTGATCCTGTAACAAGTCGCTCAAAATGGGGCTATTCTAATTTTTTTGAAAAATAAAATTACCAATAAGATCGCACTAATTAAAATTTGGTTAAGTCCTCATTTTTTAGAAAAATGGAAAGCATAAATTGCATTATACCTATTATTGAAGCCGTGTTTTCTCAAATATATAGTATATAATAAAGAAATTGGATTACATTTGCGACCTATGGAAAACAATTTTACCAGCCCATGACAACATTAGATTCTTATGATTTTTCGGGCAAAAAAGCCCTGGTCCGCGTGGATTTCAATGTCCCGCTTAACGACAAGTTTGAGATTACGGACGACACAAGGATCCGTGCGACAATTCCCACAATCACAAAGATTCTGAACGACGGAGGTTCCGTCATTTTAATGTCACACCTGGGGCGTCCGAAGGACGGGCCTACGGAAAAATATTCCCTGAAACACCTTGTTAACCCATTATCCCTGATTCTGGGCAGGACCGTAAAGTTCGCCGACGACTGCATTGGTGCCAGTGCCACTGAGATGGCTGAGGCATTGAATTCAGGCGAAGTTTTGTTGCTGGAAAATCTTCGGTTTTATAAAGAAGAGGAAAAAGGTGACGAAGAATTTGCCGAAAAACTTTCCAAACTGGGTGATGTCTGGGTAATGGATGCTTTCGGAACAGCTCACCGTGCACACGCTTCGACAGCAGTGATTGGTAAGTTTTTTGCGGATAAAGTGTGTGGCTACGTCATGCAGGCTGAACTGGATAACGCGCAAAGACTTTTGGAACATTCTGAGCGTCCTTTCACCGCGATCATGGGCGGTGCTAAAATTTCTGACAAAATATTAATTATTGAACGCCTGATCGATACGGTAGATAACCTGATCATTGGAGGCGGTATGTCCTATACATTTTCCAAAGCACAGGGTGGTAACATTGGCCAGTCACTGCTGGAAGCGGATAAGCAGGACCTGACATTGGAACTGGTTCAAAAAGCGAAGGATAAAGGAGTTAACCTGATATTACCTGTTGATTCGGTTATCGCTGATAAATTCAGCAATGACGCTGAGCGCAAAGTGGTGGCAGCTGGCGAGATTCCAGACGGATGGCAGGGATTGGATATCGGTCCTGAAACGATCAAGATTTTCGCTGATATCGTCAAAAATTCGAAAACCGTACTTTGGAATGGTCCAATGGGTGTTTTTGAATTCCCAAATTTCGCGCAAGGTACCAATGCGATTGCCAAATCGGTAGTAGCGGTTACGGAAGAGAATGATGCTTTCTCACTAATTGGTGGAGGTGATTCGGCATCTGCGATTAACAATGCAGGATATGGTGATCGTGTCAGCTATGTTTCCACAGGCGGAGGCGCGTTGCTTGAATATATGGAGGGAAAAGTACTTCCTGGCGTAGCTGCACTTGAAAGTTAAGAAAAGAAATTTCTGGGTTGAATATAAAAGAAATGCATCCCGCACATCGCGGGATGCATTTTCTGCATAACAAACCTAACTAATTTATGAATACGGGCTCATTAAAGCCGGAATTCCAACCTAACTTCCGCCATTCGCCCGTTTCTGAAGATCGTCAGAACCGGTATTGCGCTGGCGGGCACCTTTCACATTTTGATTACCAAAATTGTATGTGAAAGTCAATCTGAACTGGCGGCTTGGCCACTGCGATTTTACTGAAAAGTCAATGTCTTTATACATTGCTGTTCCACGAAATCGGTTCGTCCAGAAAATGTCATTTACATTTAAGCGGAGGGTGCCTTTTCTGTTTAAAATGGTTTTTTGCAGGCCCGCATTGACCATTCCCATCGGTTTGGCTGCATATAATCCGTAAAAGGCCTTGCTATTATACCAGCCGGAGATTTCGCCCGACCAAGTTTTTGAAATAGTGAATTGATTGCTCGCATACATATTCCAGGATACCTGTTTCAGTTCCAACTGCTCTTCTAGATAAAACGATTTATAGTGATTGTAGACTCCCGTGAAATTTGTCTGCACATTCCACCATTTCGCGATCTTGATTGGAAATGAAACTGTAAGGCTTACATTATCCTGGTTATCGAGGTTGTCGGATGTGACGAAAGTTTTGTTTTCGGAAGCGATCTGCTGAGGTAGCTCCTCTGCAATCATATCCTTAATCCGGCTGTAAGCCAACGTAGTATTCAGGAAGCTTTTGTAAACATGCACCAGCTGGAATGAGTTGGTATACTGTGGTTTAAGATTTGGATTGCCCCTCTGGAAAGTATAAGGATCCAGGTAGAATTCAAATGGATTGAGCGATTGGTAATTCGGACGGTCAATCCGACGGCTGTACGATAGGTTCAGTACATTGTTCGTATCCAGTTGATTGGACAGGAAAACACTGGGGAACAAATTGACATAGTTACGGTCGCGTTTCTGGTTCAGCGTGACGGAGTTACCAATCGAGTGGGTATGTTCACCGCGAAGGCCAAGCTGATATTTAACTTTTTTGGATATACTGCCGCTGTAATTCAGGTAAGCCGCATTCACATTTTCGGTGTATTTGAAACGATTGGAGCGAGTTGGGTCCAATACCCAGTCATCTGTTTTAATTTCAAAAACCATATCATTGTCGGAAGCCACGAGGCTGGATTTCAAACCTGTTTCAAATTTACCTTTCCAAAGCGGCTGCGCGTAATCCAGTTTGGCAACGCCGATGTTGATATCAGAAGGCATATTATTTTTGACGGTTTCGGGACTTCCGTCCTGTTGGCCGTCAGGTTTAAAATACCGTGTATCCAGGTTGCTGCTTTTCTTTCCATCATAATTCACAAAATCCAAATCAAAAGTCATTTCCTTGCCTTTATCATTGAACTGATGTTTAAAATTGACATTTGCGCTGACGTTGTTCATGATACCGCCATTGTAAACATTAGTCCTGAATGTCCGTTGCAGGGAAAGGTCTTCGTTCAGAATCCTGGTATTGGTTTGGCCGAAAGGGCTGCTCCAATTGTTATAAAAACCTGAAACCAGCACGCCAATGGTTGTTTTGTCGTTCACAAAATAGTCGAGGCCAGCGCGTACGTTGTAGTATTTCGATTTATTGATCCTTTCCGTTTTCTGGTCGAAAATGGTGACTTTGTTCTCGAAAGGAATTTTACGGTATATGTCGTTATTATTGAATCCTTTATTCAGGAAAGCGCCTCCGCTGATAAATGTGCTGATCTTGCCTGCCCTGTGATTGATGGTGGCAGTTGCATTTGATCTCCCGTAACGGGCATATGCAGCGCCAAGGTTAATGTTACCATTGGTGCCGTAGTTTTTATTCCGCTTCATCTTAATGTTGATAATGCCCGAGTTTCCGGCAGCATCATACTTGGCAGAAGGATTGGTAATGAGCTCGATCTTTTCAATGTTGTCGCTTGGCGTATTGCGGAGCAGGGTGATCAATTCTTGTTGTGACAGAAATGTCTGTTTTCCATCTATCTGAACAATAACACCTTCTTTTCCCCTTAATTTGAGCTGTTCATTTTGCTGATCAACGGTCACGCCGGGAGCGCGTTCGAGCACTTCCAGGGCCGTAGCACCAGCAGAAACAATGCTGTTTTCCACATTCACAACGGTGCGGTCAATTTGCTGTTCGATGAAAGGTTTTTTGGCGATAACGGTAACCTCGCTAAGCGATTTAATGTCTGTTTTGAGGGAAATTACGGGGAGATTAATGGAGGCATCAGCGACGGAAAAGACATCTGTGTAGCTCTTCTGATATCCTACCATCGAAACCAGAACGAGGTATTTACCGGCTGCAACCTGATCAAAAATGAACTTGCCACTTTCGTCGGCGGCAAGTCCTTTTACGAGTACAGAATCTTTGGCTTGAAGTAGCAATACATTGACAAACGGGAAGGGTTGCGACTTTTCATCCAGAATTGCTCCGGATACTTTTCCGTTACCAATGTTGTTTTGAGTGGTTTGTGCAGACGCAAAAATTCCACTCAGTAGCAATGCTACGGTTAGGTTAATAAAAAATTTCATGGCTAATAGATTACGTTAAGTGTACCGCTTTTAAGTTCCAGTACTTTGCAAATGTAAGTACTTGGTATAACATAGAACCTTAGATTACATAAGTGGTTTTTCTGTTATTTAAGCGGGAGAGGTGTGCGCCAACTTGTGATTTATAGATACAAAGGGAATCACGAAAGTTGCACGAAGCTTCAAAAAAAGTTTGAATGGCGATATTTGAATACGAACGAATGGGAGGCGCTATTTTTCCATCAATCTGCCTACCTTTGCGATTTAGATAGCATATATATGACTGAACAAATTCTGATTTTAGATTTTGGCTCACAGTATACACAGTTAATAGCGCGACGTGTCCGTGAACTTAATGTTTATTGTGAAATCCACCCATACAACAATTTCCCCGATCTCACCCCCAATATCAAAGGCGTAATTTTGTCAGGAAGTCCCTGCTCCGTCCGGGATGCAGATTCGCCCAGAATCGATCTAAACCAATTTCGTAAAATAGTGCCCGTGCTGGGTATATGTTATGGTGCCCAGTTGATGGCGCAGGAGTTGGGCGGTGACGTAAAACCTTCTGAGCATCGTGAGTACGGCCGCGCCCGTCTGGCGATAGATGATTCCGATTCTTCTTTGCTTGCGGGTTTGTCGGAGTCATCCCAGGTTTGGATGTCGCACGGCGATACAATCGTTCGTGCCCCCGAAGATTTCCACGTCATTGCTTCCACAGAATCTGTAAAAGTTGCTGCATTCAAGATTGAAAATGAATTGACGTACGGCATTCAGTTCCATCCGGAGGTAACACATACCACGGAGGGTAAAAAGCTGATGTTCAACTTTGTCGCTAAGATTTGCGGCTGCCGCCAGGATTGGACATCGGAGTCATTTGTGGAACAGACCATTGCCAATCTCCGAAAAAAATTAGGCAATGACAAGGTCGTGATGGCACTTTCGGGCGGGGTTGACTCGACGGTCGCTGCTACGCTGGTGCACCAGGCAATTGGCGAAAACCTGTATTGCGTTTTCGTAGATAATGGGTTGCTGCGAAAAGATGAGTTTGAGGAAGTATTGCATTCATATCAAAACATGGGATTGAATATCAAGGGTGTAGATTCAAAATCACACTTTTATCAATCTCTTTCAGGCCTTACCGAACCCGAATCCAAGCGTAAAGCAATTGGTAAGTCGTTTATCGACATTTTCGATCAGGAAGCGCATCTTATAGAAGAAGTGAAATGGCTGGGTCAGGGCACTATTTATCCTGATGTCATTGAATCTGTGTCCATCAACGGCCCGTCGGCTACCATCAAATCGCACCATAATGTTGGAGGCCTGCCAGATTTCATGAAACTGAAAGTGGTGGAACCACTGAACACACTCTTCAAAGATGAAGTAAGAGCAGTGGGTAGAACATTGGGGATAGACGAGAAAATTTTAGGACGCCACCCATTTCCAGGTCCCGGACTTGCAATTCGTATTTTGGGAGAAATCACCCCCGAAAAAGTGGCAATTCTCCAAGAAGTAGATTCCCTATTTATTGGTGGGCTGCGTAAATGGAATTTGTATAAAGATGTATGGCAGGCAGGTGCCATGCTTTTGCCAGTGCAGAGTGTGGGGGTTATGGGAGATGAAAGGACTTACGAAAGCGTAGTTGCATTGCGGGCGGTGACTTCCGTTGATGGAATGACCGCCGACTGGGCACATTTGCCTTATGAATTTCTGGCCGAGGTTTCCAACGACATTATCAACCGTGTAAAAGGTGTTAATCGGGTTGTTTATGATATCTCTTCTAAACCGCCTGCAACCATTGAATGGGAGTAGGTTATAAAACAAAAAAAGCGGATGTGAATCCGCTTTTTTTATTTAGCTATATTTTTTCGTGTCAGGATCGGCCTACACCTCTGCTGAGCAGGCTTAGTACAAATAATACAAGGAATACGAAGAAAAGAATTTTAGCAATTCCGGCCGCACCGGCAGCTATTCCACCAAATCCGAGAACTCCGGCGATAATAGCGACAATCAGAAATATTACGGTCCATTTCAGCATGATTGACAAAAGTTAAGTTTCTTGATAAATAAATCTGATAAGAGACTTAACAAATATGTGCCAAATCCACAACCATAATAAAATATCAAATAGATGTGTAAAAACAGTTTGAAAACAGATTTCAGCACCTTCCTTGTGGAGTTTGATGCCCATTGATTGTGGTATTAAACATGTTTTGGATGATAGGTGTCTTGCATAACCCTATAAATCCGTTATCTAGTAATTAACCTACTAATTAAAAAAGATGAAGTTCAAGTTATGTATTCTGCTAATCATTGCAGTAGTGGCCGAGGTTTCGGCGCAGAGTGACCGTTGGCAGCAGCGGGTGAAGTATCAGATGAATATTGACTTTGATGTAGCCAAAAATCAGTATAAAGGCACCCAAAAGCTGGTTTACAGCAACAATTCCCCAGACACGCTCCACAAGGTTTTTTATCACTTATATCTTAATGCGTTTCAGCCGGGCAGCCAAATGGATGTTCGTTCGAGGACAATCAGTGACCCGGATGCACGGGTTAAGGATCGCATTTCTAAATTATCCCCTTCCGAAATTGGCTATGAAAAGGTCATTTCTTTGAAACACAATGGGAAGCCAGTCAAATATAAGGTAGTGGGTACCATCCTTGAAGTTACACTCAATGACCAAATCCTTCCGAAGAGCCAGCACACATTCGACATGGAATTTGAAGCGCAGGTTCCCGTACAGATTCGTCGCACAGGACGGAATAATAGTGAAGGTGTCGAATTTTCAATGGGGCAGTGGTATCCTAAAATGAGTGAGTACGATTATGAAGGATGGCATGCGAATCCGTATATAGGAAGGGAGTTTTATGGTGTCTGGGGCGATTTTGATGTGAAAATAACATTAGATGCTGCATACACCGTTGCTGCAACAGGGTATCTTCAAAATCCGGATAATATAGGCCATGGCTACACAGAAAAGCAGGTAACGCATAAGCCTGGTAAAAAACTGACCTGGCATTTCGTCGCGCCGGAAGTACACGATTTCATGTGGGCTGCGGATCGCAATTACAAGCATGATGTCGTCAAAGTCGATGACCAGCTGGATCTGCATTTCTTCTACAAAAACGACAGCCTGACTACTGGATGGAAGGAAATGGAGCCTTTGGCGGTGCGTTGTTTTAATATTATGAATGAAAAATTCGGGCGTTATCCCTACAAGCAATATTCGGTCATACAGGGTGGAGATGGTGGGATGGAATATCCAATGGGCACTTTGATAACGGGGCGTCACAAGCCAGGCGGATTGATTAGCGTAGTGGTGCATGAATCGATCCACAGCTGGTTTCAAATGCTACTGGGAACCAATGAATCCAAATACCCCTGGATGGATGAGGGCTTTGCTACTTATGCGGAAAATCAAGTGATGGCCGCGTTGTTTTCGTCGAAGGCCGATCTTCAGCTCAAAAGCACAAACAGTTACCGCAACCTTGTGAAGTCCGGATTAGAGGAACCGCTTACTACTCACGCGGATCATTACAATACCAATCGTGCATACAGTATTGCAAGCTATGCGAAAGGAGCTGTATTTTTGAACCAGCTCAATTATGTGATTGGAAATGAAACATTTGAGCGCGGTATCAAACGTTATTTTAATGATTGGAAATTCAAACATCCCAATCCTACAGATCTTAAACGGATCATGGAAAAGGAATCCGGGCTGGAACTGGACTGGTATTGGGAAGATTTCATAGGAACCACCAAGACCATTGATTTCGGTATAAAAGAAGTGATACCCATTGTGGACAAAACCGACATTGTGCTCCAAAGAATCGGACAAATGCCTATGCCGCTGGATGTTGTGGTCAGTTACGTTGACGGGAGTCAGGAAAACTTTTATATTCCGCTGGAAATAATGCGGGGAGAAAAAGAAGAAAAACTCTTCGCCAAGACGCAACTTTTGGCGGACTGGGGTTGGACTTATCCCGAATATACCTTTTCGATCAACCGCAATGCGTCTGAAATTCAAAGAATCGCAATTGATCCCAGCCAAAGAATGGCAGATATCAACCTGGATAACAATGTATTTCCGCCACTCGTCAAAGAACTACCAAGATTCAGAAGTGACGTTATCAGATAACCTTATCTCCCGATTGGAATAGAAGTTCCAATACGCCAGCCCATTCCCTTAAAATGACTTCCGTGAAATTGAGCGACTGCTTCAAGCCGAACAACGCGGTAAATGTTATCAATGCCATAAACCAGTTCCGAATAATTCCGGATTGTTGGTACCCTCAGATAATGAAGCTGGATGGTTTCTGACAGTCCGGTAACCCGTAATGCCTGAATTTTTGTGATTACGAAATTTTGGGAAGACCAGATTGCATGTGCCTGAAAGAACCAAGAGGCTGTGCTGTAACGGTAATATTGCAGCATACGGAATTGATCCGACGGATAGGTGTACTGAAAGAAGAATTCATTACCCATAAAATGGCGGTAATCAGGGAAGTACATTGATTTTTTACTCAAAAAGCCACCTCCATTAGCCAGGTATTCAAGACTGCTTCTTGGCCCGAGGTTAAGATTTTGGCGAATCGTTCCCTGCAACATCGAATAATCAACATCACCCGCAAATCCAAGCCCTCTTTTGTAATTGGCAGTAAATGAAGGGCCTTTGCTTCTGAGGTATCGTTTTTCACCATTTCGGATCAAGTATCTGCGCCAGGGACGCAATGTGGCAGTCAGGTCGAGGATTGTGGCGTTATGTTCGGCAAATCCGGTATTTGGAAGCTCCTTGTTGAATGGGCGGTTGGAGGTATAGCTGTAATCACTCCAAAAGAAAATCGGCCGTGCGCTGGGCTGGTTAAAAAGCTCCTTCCGATGTTCTAAATCCAAGGCGGCATCGATCGTAAGGATATCCGCAATGTTGCGTAATGTAAAATCAATTCTACCATACTGCTTTTGGTAAAGCTTCATGTAATTACGGTCGAAAAACCTTGCACCTATGCTATTCGGAAGCGGCAAAATCGGATTTTTATTATTGATCTGGCTCGCCATTTCACCACCCGAAAGGCCCAGGTTCCATTTGTTATTGCCAATGTTAGTTTCCAGGTTTCCATAAACCCTTTTCCGACCAAAAGAATATCTGACCAGCGGCCTCAGACTTAGCTGATATGATTTGCCCCATTTTTTCTGCCATTCGGTAATAAAGTTGATCGCGTTGCCTTCAACCGTATTATAACTGATTGATAATATGGGACTTTTGAAATAAAACGTATTACGATTGCCCAGTGAATAGGTATTGCCTGTTACAATATGAATGGGTTTGAAGTAAAGAGAATCAGGTCGGGATTTTATTTTCAGGGAGTCTTTCACCACCTTAATGCTATCCTGCAAAACATAACTGGAAACCTCCGATTTTGTTAAGGGAATGGGCCGCAACGATTGCCAATAAGTGGTATCCCGTTTGTTAGCCATCGAATCGATCACAATCGAATCCTGTCTAACCAACCGATCGTCACTATCTAGTGATTGTGCTTCTTTCTTCTGTTCTTTCTCGTATGCTTTGGTGAGTTTTCGGAAATTCTTTGTAGAGAATTCTTTTTGATCTTTGATCAGGTTTTCAAGATCCTTCTTGCGTTTGCCTCCATCTGCAACCGATTCCTTTTTATGATCTTTAATAACAATATCTTCCTTCAAACCCGGATCAATGTCCAGTTTCTGATAGGTCAGAGAAACCAGATATTTGAATTCTCCTGCAAAACCCAGGTAACTCCCGTTGATCCGAAATTGCTGATTAACAGGGATCCATACGTCCTGAACTGGGCTGAAAAGTTGTTTGGCGGAAATATTTAATCCTTGGGTCGTTGTTTGAAGATCGTAACTATGGATAGACCAGCGGTCTTCCAGGATAAAAAGACTTCCTTTAAAGACGCCTTCGCCATAAGCTCTTGGTATCACTTTGATTTTGTTAATTAGCTGGCCCTGCTCCTGGAAATAGCCTTCATATTCAAACTTATAATATGCAAATGCTTTGGGGGAAAGCGGCGAGATGGTACCTGCTATTTCGGGGCTATATAAACTGGCAAGAATGTATTCATTGGGTGATGGGATGCTGTTATCCAGGCTATTACGTGTTGAAACAATGCGCTGGCTGTAATTGCCAGGGCGACGGTATTTTATTTCCGCAACACTTTCATTCAAAATTGCCTTACCCTCCTGAATGCCTTCTTTTTTCAATCGTCTTTCAACCAGATAGGGGATTTTGGTAGGTAAAGCCGTGCTTCTGGAATAAACCCTTGCTGTGTAACCTCTTACCTGAAGTTGGTGAAACCGCGCCTTTGCAATGGCGCGGCGCATAATGCTGTAAGCGGGATCTTCCTTGCTTTTTCCAATGGTCGCCTCTTGTAAACTCAGCGCCTGCTCTTCAAGCGTAATATTATGCTCCGAGAAATCGGTGGTTACTGTTACTGTTTTGTAAATGGTTTTGAAGCCAAGATATTGATACACAATCTCGTACGCGCCAGGAGATAAGCTGAATTCGTATTCTCCATCTTCATTAGCCATCGTACCATTACTAGTACCTTTTACGGCAATGCCAGCGTAGGGTAGCGCTTCGCCATTCTCTGTAGTGATACGACCTTTAATTCCCCCGCCCTGGCAGGATGTTCTAATTATAATGGAAAGGAACAGGAATAATGCAAGGCGCAACATGATAGAGCGTTATATAAGCTTAAAGTGCAAAACAGGTGAAATTACTACTCCACCTGTTTGCCTTTACCTATATAACCGTACCAGCGTTGCGAAATCTAGTCACATACCCCGTCTGGGCCGCATGACGAGCCTTCCGCGAATGTTACCAAGGGTTGAGGGTTTGCCTTTTCCCATTCACTAAACGATTTTTCCAATGCATTCAAAAAAGTTTCAGGTTGTTGTGCACCCGAAACCGCATATTTTCGGTCCATTACAAAAAATGGAACACCACGTGCACCAACTTGCTGTGCCTCATAAATATCGTTACGGACATCTTCACTGAACCGTGTACCTTGCAAAACTGCTATTAATTCACTGGCATTTAAGCCAATTTCGCTTCCAAGCTCCACCAGCGTTTCATGATTGGAAGTATCTTTCCCATCCGTAAAGTATGCTTTAAAAAGCTGCTCCTCAGCCGCATCACCCAATCCTTTTGTTTTTGCAAACTGAACAAAACGGTGTGCATCGAACGAATTCGCCACAACTGCCTCATCCATATTATATTTCAAGCCCACCTCCGCGGCCAGATTAGTGACATGATCGTTTACTTTTTGTGCATAATCGGGTGCCCAGCCCTTTACTTCGGCCAGATAGTCGTTAATGCTCTTACCCGGTTCCGTTTTCATTTGCGGGTTGAGCTGGAAGCTTTTCCACTCCACCTGAATTTGATCTTTCTGAGGGAACTGCGATAATGCATTTTCGAATTTGCGCTTCCCGATATAGCAAAACGGGCACATGACATCACTCCAGATTTCTACCTTCATAGCTTTATTTATTAACTACACTGTAATAAAAAACTCATCGTGCGGACGTTATCCAGTTTTTCTTTGGGTACCATTTCTCCATTCATTCGTTTGGCTGCATAGCGCCAGTTCAGTTTTTCTATCAGTTCACTCATCCTCTATATCCGTTTACTAAATGCTATTGTAAACTTAATTAAATATACTATACATTTGTAAGTACTATACAAAAGGATAGCGAATCAAGTTCAGCCAGTCATGAAAAACGAAGAAGTAAAAGTTGAGGGTTACACATTGGGTGAATGTACCAAAAACATTCTACCTGTGCGGGATGCATTGGAAGTACTCAGTGGCAAATGGAAACTGCCCATTATCATATCTCTGATGTTTGGAAACAAGCGTTTCTCCCAAACCGCCCGGGAAGTGCCCGGTATCACGGATAAAATGTTATCCAAAGAACTGCGCGACCTCGAATGCAATGAACTCGTCAAAAGGACAGTTTACGATTCAATCCCCGTTGTAGTGGAATATTCGCTGACGGAGTATGGGCATTCTTTGAAAGTGGTGATTGAGGTTCTGAGGGATTGGGGGGTGAAGCATAGGGAGCGGATTATGAGTGCGGTTTGAATGGGAGGGTTCATTCTTCTAGCACGATCCTATCCTCATAAACATTAAATCGAGAAGGATTTGGCCCCTGATAACTCCAATTTGTGAAATAGCCTGTATTTAAGCTCAGGGTATCTCCCCTAGCTAAGAGCGCAGTAATCATGAATCCTCCTTCTGGAATTCTAAGGTCTCGTTTGATATTGAGTTTTAATCTTTCAATTTTTCCAGGTTCTATATTTTTGATTATCCATACTTTGGTTCCGTAATCTCCGTCAATTTTTAACTCAGAAATTACGGTTGCAGTTTTATTAGTTATCAAGAACTCAATGTCATACTTCTCTTTGTATAGCCTGTCTTCGCAGGAAAAGAGGAACAAGAAGCTTAAAACGAATATGGTTTTCTTCATGGTGAGATGTATAGCTTGTCTGATTAGTATTCTACTATAAAAAGTAACCCAGCCCGATATCCAGCTGGGCTGGGTTGTTTTCATATTATCTGCTTCCTACGATAGTGTCTTCATAAATATGAAAGTCCGTTGGATTTTCTTCCAGAAAATAGCCATTGGTGTAATACCCGGTATTTAATGTTACACTATCCGTTGTACTAAAAAATGCAGTAATTATAAACGCTCCTTCCGACCGCCGAATGTCCCTTTTTATATTAAAGCGAAGCTTTTCTGTCGTTCCCGGCTGGGTGTTTTTAAACGTCCATACCTTCACACCGTAGTTAGCATCAATTTCTATTTCTGAGACCACCTTATTGGTATTGTTCGTGATTGTAAATTTCGTATCAAATTTCTTCTTGTAGAATTTGTCTTCGCAAGTGAAACTGATTGAAAGAAGCAGCATAAATATTATTTTTTTCATATTACAGTTCATTTCAGTCTAACCAGAACATTCAATGGTGAGCCATTTTGAATTTCGGCTGAACTGAGAACAAGTCTAGAAGTCAAGGCGCTGATATAATTAAATATTTCATCATCGCTTTTGGTTACGCGAACATTATAATCGAAAATGTTCTTTTTGTAGCGTTCAGCTATTTGTACATAATATTGCAGCCCCACCAGGTTGTTAAACAAATCCATATCCCTACTCAGGGTTCAGCATTTTCAAAATCGGGATGCTTTCTCCTGACGTTTTCAACTATTTCATCGAAACTATTTCCTGAATGCTCCCGGAGATTCGATTTATTCTCTGGATTTACAGTTAAGGAAATATGTTCCAGATCGCCGTAGGTGTAGCCAATCAAAGCGTCGGGGTAATCTTCGGGCATTTGCGCTTTCAAGCCTTGATACTGAACGGATTTCATTTTTACTTCCCGGCTAACTGACTTTTCCTGGGAAACTGACACCTCATTTTCACAAGCCATTGATAATGTGCACAGAATAACAAAAGCGGCAACTTTGAACTTAAAATGCATAACTAATCTCAATTTTTAGATGATGGAATAACTGATTTTCTTCCAAGCAATCTAAGCGAGATCAGTTCGGTAGTTTGTAGAAGCCAACTTAACATCCATCCTCCGGCCGACATCGCTTATTGATCGGTAAAATGACTCACCACGAATTACGTTGGCTACAAAAAAAGAGCAACCCTCACGGGCCGCTCTTCAATAATCAGGAATTAACCCGACATCTATAATATCTCAGCTTTTACCCCAGCTGATTAATGCAATTCAAATCTTCGAATGCACCTTTGAGGCGTTGGATCATGGATTCTTCGCCTTTACGAAGCCAAACACGGGGATCGTAGTATTTTTTGTTTGGCGAATCGGGGCCATCTGGGCTGCCCAATTGGGTCTGCAGATATCCTTCTTTTTCTTTGTAATATTTCAAAATTCCTTCCCAGGTCGACCATTGCATATCGGTATCAATGTTCATTTTGATCGCGCCGTATTCAATTGCCTCGCGGATCTCTTCGCGGGATGAACCTGAGCCACCGTGGAATACAAAATTCACTGGCAATTCAGCAGTATGGAATTTTTCCTGGATAAAGTTTTGGGAATTGCGAAGGATTTTCGGTTCAAGTTTTACATTACCTGGTTTGTAAACGCCATGGACGTTTCCAAATGCAGCGGCTATTGTAAAGTTTGGAGAAATTTTCAGAAGTTCTTCGTAAGCGTAAGCCACTTCTTCAGGCTGCGTGTACAATTTAGAGCTATCCACGTCGCTGTTATCCACACCATCCTCTTCTCCGCCTGTTACACCCAACTCTATTTCTAGCGTCATACCGATTTTCGCCATACGTTCGAAATATTTGGCAGAAATTTCGATGTTCTCTTCAATCGGCTCTTCCGATAAATCCAGCATATGGGAGCTGTACAAAGGCTTACCATATTGGTCAAAATGACGTTCGCCGGCGTCCAGCAGGCCATCGATCCAGGGAAGCAATTTTTTGGCGCAATGGTCGGTATGAAGGATTACGGGAATGCCGTAAAGTGCTGCCATTTGATGCACATGCATGGCTCCGGAGATACCACCCGCTATCGCTGCCTGCTGATTGGTATTGTTGAGACTTTTCCCTGCATAAAATATAGCACCGCCATTTGAGAATTGAATGATGACAGGGCTGTTTACCGCTTTCGCAGTTTCCATTACCGCATTCACTGAGTTGGTTCCTACCACGTTAACCGCCGGGAGGGCATAGTTATTTTCGTTGGCATGGCGGAAAATTTCGCTGACACCATCACCGGTAACAACCCCGGAGGCAAAGCGTTTTGTGGTTTCGCTCATAGTAATTAAGAAGATTTTTTCGAGAAATAATTTCACAATTCAGGTAACAAAAATGAATTGGGAACCGATCGACGCAAGTTAGGTATTTTACAGAAAATGGAGGAAATATGTATGGTTTATTATACATTATAGGGAAGATTAATACGGTTTTAATCGTTTTGGCACAATCTGTGTATCTTTGGAAATCATTGAAAAACCGGGTATTAACCTGCCTTCTTTTGTTACTAATTACGCATTAATGAATTCCAAACTTAACAGGACAGTATTACTAGCGCTCGCACTTGGTTTCTTTGCCGTTTGGGTCCTGGAATTCCGCAGAGCTGGACTGTTTGAAAGTTACTGGCTTCTGCTATTGAGCATTGTTTGCCTGCTTTTTTTTCAGTTTATCCGGTTGAAAGCAGCGACCCGCAACGGAGTTACAGAAGAAAAGAAAATCATTTCGCCAAGAAAAGCTCCTGGCAAAAAGCCTAAAAGATGATCACCCCGTTCGCCCTTACCATCGTATTCTTTGTTCTGGCCGGATATTTCGGAGCAGTGAGATCGGTATTGATAGATTTTTCGATTGACAGGTATTCGCTACGGAACGAAAAATCTGAAGTGGTAATCCAGACGCTGTACTGGCGACGGGTACTGCGAATGATACGTTTGCTGGCCGTGGCGCTGGGCTGTTTCATGGCAGTTATTACAATCTATCCCTATCTGTTCCTTACCTCTGGTTTTCAGGAAGTGCTCATCATCATTGCATTGTTTGCGGGATTGGCGGTTTTCTGGATGGTTTCATACAGCAGTTGGATCAAAGTTGGCCGCAGTTTCCCGCACGTGCTCGACTTAAAGTCTTTCCCCGTAAGATTTGGTGAATGGGTGATGACGCCGTTGTATTGGGTCGTCGAGCCATTTGTGAAGGAGAATATATTATCGGCCTCTCTTCGTGATGACATTGTTTCCGCCGACGATCCGGATTTTGATGACCACAGCATTGAAGAGCGGATGTTTATTAACGCCCTTGATTTCAAAGATTTGCGGATCAGGGATTGTATGATTCCCCGGACGGAGATTTCGGCAGTCAATGTGAATGCGACTATTGAAGATTTGAGGACGGCGTTTCTGACCAGCGGGCACTCCAAAATTATCGTCCATCGCGAGTCCGTGGATGAAGTGCTGGGTTACTGCCACGCTTTATCGCTTTTCAAAAAACCCAAAGAAATCAGCAACATCATTACCCCGATCCTGATTGTGCCCGAAGCGATGCACGCGAGGGATTTAATGCTCCGTTTTTTAGAAGAAAGAAGGAGTATTGCGCTGGTCGTGGACGAATTTGGCGGTACTTCCGGCCTGGTAAGTGTGGAGGATGTGGTCGAACAAATTTTTGGTGAGATCCAGGATGAATATGATTCTACTGAAGATTGGACCGAAAGGAAGCTGGACGATGATACATATATGCTCAGCGCAAGGCATGAGCTCGACTATTTAAATGAAAAATACGGCTGGGAGCTTCCGGAAGGCGATTATGATACCCTTGCAGGAATGCTCATCCAATATTGCGGCGATTTGCCGGACGTTAACGAAACGGTCAGCATACCTCCGTATTCCTTCCAGGTGATATCTGTTCAGGATACCCGGATAGAGCTTGTGAAACTGACCATTGAGGAAAAGGAGAAAAAAGGAAGCAGAGAGTAAGCAGTAACGCTTAAATTCATTTCAATAAGGTGCTCAGGTGCGGATATCGGTTGAAAATATTGGGAAGAAATTTGTGAGGGAGTGGATTATCCGCAATGCCAGTTTTGAATTGTCGGCAGGTCAGAAATATACTTTCGTCGGGCCAAATGGCAGTGGAAAATCGACGGTTCTGCAATTGCTGACAGGTATGGTACCGGTTTCGGAGGGAAAGATCAGATACCATTCAGATGGCAAAGAGATTGAGGAAGATCATTGGTACAAGCATTTGATCATTGCGGCGCCTTATCTCGAGTTGATCGAGGAATTTACTTTGCGGGAACTGATAACTTTCCACAGCAAATTCAAGCCATTCAAAGACAATATGTCGTACCAGGAATTCGAAGATTTCATTCAACTTTCCCACGCCAGCAACAAAACAATTCGTCATTTTTCTTCGGGAATGAAGCAAAGAGTAAAACTTGGGCTTGCGTTTATGTCCGATGTCCCCATCATTTTTTTGGATGAACCTACCACCAATCTGGATGCGCAGGGTATCAGCTGGTACCTTGATCATGTGGTTGATAACACTCAAAATCAGCTTGTTTTGCTTGGTTCCAATGTAAAACAGGAATATGAGTTTTGTGAAAATATCATATCTGTTTCTGCGTTCAAATAAAAAACGAGGTCGTGCCGATGCAGAAAACTTTACGCTCAATCTTCATCATCTTTATTCTTACTACTTTCTCTGCTCTGAAATCTTTGGGTGGTGGAATGTATTTCATTGAAAACCGTGGTCAATGGGAAAAGGACATTCTTTTTCGTGCTGAGATACCCGGAGGTTTTCTTTTCCTAAAAAATCACTCTCTTATTTATGTGCTGTACGATATCAAAAAAGTATCCGGACATCACGCAAAACATCATGCTACCGCTGCGGTCAGAGAGAGTTCATTGGACGAAAATATTCCTGCTCATGGTGTGGAAGTACAATTTCAAAATTCTCTTTCTTCTGTAAAGCATGATCCAAAGCGGCCAATAGAAACCTATTTCAACTATCTTCTTGGCAAAGAAGAAGCTAAATGGGCCGGAGGTGCGAAAGGTTTTGAGGAAATCATTTATGAAAATCTCTATCCCGGAATCAATTTGCGCATTTACCTTCACCAATTTAAGCTCAAATATGAATTTTTGGTCCAGCCCAATGCAGATCCAAGTCAGATCAAGCTTCAATATTCGGGTGCAGAAAAGGTGTCATTGAATGAGACCGGTCAATTGGTAATTAAAACTTCTATCGGCACATTCAAAGAAGCTGAACCCTATTCATTTCAAAATATCAATGGCAAGACAGTGGAAATTGCGTCCCCATTTTCTCTGCTGAATGAAAATACGGCGCAATTCAATCTACCAAAGGGCTATGATAAAAAACAGATTTTAACAATCGATCCAGAGCTTATTTTCTCTACCTATTCCGGATCGACCTCCGACAATTGGGGGCATACGGCAACGTATGACGATGAGGGTAACCTTTATTCCGGCGGTACTGTATTTGGTGCAAATTTCCCTGCAACTGTCGGTGCATTCCAAACCAAATTTGAAGGTCTGGTAGATATTTCGCTGATGAAATTCTCACCGGATGGCAGTAAGCTTATTTACGCGACATTTCTTGGCGGTAACAATACGGATCTTCCGACGAGCCTTATTGTCAATTCTAAGAAGGAGCTTTTAGTATTGGGTACTACTTCCTCGAAAAACTTCCCGACCCGGAGCAACGCTTTTCAGCCTGCATTCGGCGGAGGTACACGGGTAGTTCCCATTTCCGGCCTGGATCTTGCAAATGGTTCAGATATTTTTATTTCAAAATTAAGTATGGATGGCAAGCAGCTGGCTGGCTCCACCTATTTGGGCGGAAACGGTAATGACGGCGTCAGCAATAGCCTCTCATTTACAATCCGGAATTACGGGGATGCATTCAGGGGTGAAATCGTGGTGGATAACTCAGACAATGTATTGATTGTATCCTCCACCAATTCCGGGAATTTTCCTGTTAAAAACTTCGTGCAAGGAAAATTGGACGGAAGCCAGGATGGCATTGTTAGCAAATTTGATGCAGGTTTAAACACGCTTTTGTGGAGTACGTATTTTGGAGGTGAAAAAGAAGAAGCGGCCTATTCCCTGAAATCAATGGCAAATGGCGACGTCTATGTGGTCGGGGTGACAACGAGCAAGGTTTTGCCTACGACTGCATCTTCCTACCAGCAACATCTGAAAGGTACCGAGGATGGGTTTGTCGCAAAGTTTTCGGCAGACAAAATTGCTGCGGTTACTTATATGGGGACGGACAGGGAAGATCAAGGTTATATCGTCGACACCGATCCAAGCGGTAACGTCTATGTTTATGGCCTTACCAATGGCAATTACCCGGTGAGTGAGGGAGTTTATCAGAATGTCAAAAGCGGGCAATTCATTCATGCACTCGATCCTGCGTTATCCAAAACCATTTTTTCAACCGTAATTGGGTCCAGCCGCGGAACACCTGACATTTCGCCGACTGCGTTTCTGGTGAGTGAATGCGGCAATATTTACATTGCAGGGTGGGGAGGAAATGTAAACACCGATACCGATAACAACCTGGCGAGCAGTACAGTTGGCCTTAAAGTAACGGAAGACGCCATCAAATCATCAACCAACGGCAACAACTTTTACATTGCCATACTTGAACAAGGAGCGAAGTCACTTTTATATGCCACATACTTTGGGAGCGATAGCCGCAACAACAATGTACAGGGTGATCATGTGGATGGAGGTACCAGCCGCTTCGATAAAAACGGGACGATTTATCATGCTACCTGCGCATGCGGCGGCAGTTTTTTCCCAGTAACACCCCAGGCTTGGTCCAAAACCAATAACAGCGATAACTGTAACAATGCGGCTTTCAAAATCGACATCGATCGTTTAAAGGCTGATTTTGATGTTTACTCGGGAAAAACCAAAGATGTGTTGCGAGGTTGCGCCCCGCTGGCCTTATCCTTCGTCAATACCAGCGAAGGTGGCGTGGACTACATTTGGGAAGTAGGTGGAAGCACCATTTCCCGTGAAGAAGACCAATCTGAATATACCTTTACAAAACCGGGAGAATACATTGTTACATTGAAGGCCTATAACCGGCTCAGCTGCAAGCGGGTAGATGTAGCCCAAAAGACGATCATTGTCGAAACATTGAATGCAAAAGTTACAGGGGATACCGCAGTTTGTGAAAATACAGCCGTAAAACTGCTCGCTTCCGGAGGTACCCAATATAAATGGTCGCCTGCTGAAGGTTTGAGCAGCACGACCACTGCCAACCCGACAGCTATCGTAAAAGAGCCAACCGAATACTCCGTGGAAATCAGCAATGCTAGCGGCTGTAAGGTGAATGCGAAGGTGAAAATTGAGGTGGAGAAAAAGACGGATTTTTTGGATATGCCTGATACAGAAGTCTGCCAGGGAACAACGGTGGTACTATCTGTGAACGGCAAGGCTACCCAATATCGTTGGCTCGCCACCGCCGGGCTTCAAGAAACCATTGGCAAATCGGTCACTGTAAAGCCTACGCAAACTACAACGTATACGGTGGAGGGGATATATGCGGATGGGTGCAGGCCTGTGCGGGAGATTACTGTCAATATCGACAACTCCTTTGAGCCGCAGTTTGAAATTGTAACTTCCGGTGGCGCTTGCAATGAGCCATTCAGCTATTCCACGACCAATAAAACGCCCAATGCCCAGCGGTACGAATGGAACCTGGGAGTTGGTGGTAAGGTGACCGAGCCGGAGATCAGCGAATACATTTATGATACCCCTGGCGAATATGTCATCACCCTAACCGCTTATAATGCGGCCGGTTGTGCATTGACAACTTCCAAAAAGATAATTGCTTCGCCGCCATTCACTTTAACCAATGTAATTACCCCAAATGGTGATGGAAAGAATGATTTTTTTGTGGTACCTGTCTCGCCGTCCTCTCTGGAAATGTTCAATCGGTGGGGAAAATCCATTTTTAAAACAACAGATTATAAGAATGATTGGGGGAAAGAAATTTCCAACGGGACTTACTTTTATGTGGTGGATACACCGCAGGGAAACCATTGTAAAGGGTGGGTCGAGGTGCTGCACTAGGGTAGGTATTTCACTTTTGATCAACAAGTGTTATATTTAAATAAATTCTCGTTTTATCAATAAAAACAAATCTGACTCATGAAAAAGCTGTTTACATTTTTACTGGTCGCCACCGTTGCTTTCACAGCGAACGCGCAGAGCACTACTCATTTTGGCAAAGAAATCACTGAAAATAAAGCAATTGAGGCAAAAGCACTACCCGCAAAAATGGGTGATAAAACTGAAATGGAGGCGAAGGTAAGCGGTACTGTTGAATCTGTTTGCCAGGTTAAAGGTTGCTGGATGACGGTGAAATTGGAAAATGGTGAGACAATGCGGGTAATGTTTAAAGATTATGGTTTTTTTGTTCCGAAAGATATAGCAGGAAAAACAGTGGTCTTTGAAGGAGAGGCACAGAAGAAATCAGTTCCGGTTGACCACCTTCAGCATTATGCCAAGGACGCCGGGCAAAGCAAAGAAGAAATTGCTAAAATCACCGAGCCAAAGGATGAATTAACATTCGTTGCGGATGGTGTAATTGTGAAATAAACATATTTAATAGGGAAGAATTATATAACTGGACGCTTTGTAGAGATACAGAGCGTCCTTTTTTGTGTTTATGAAAATAAAGTTTTTTACCTGGCTGGCGATTTTTATTTGCGTTTCCTGGGCTGCCAATGCGCAGTCCGAAAAACTGAACTGGTGGAACCCGCAAACCGCCACCTTTCCGGTTATTGAAGGTCAGGCCTGGCCAAAAGAAATGAAAAACCCCTATGACCGTTTGCCTGCCAGGGCCGAGAATCAGGTAAGAGATGCGGTATGGACCTTGTCCAATCAGTCGGCTGGATTAATGATCCGGTTCCGGGCCAATGCGTCTCAGATTAAAATCAGATACATCGTGGGTGGCAAACACGCATTGCCACATATGCCCGCTACCGGCGTAAGTGGCGTGGATTTATATGCCATTGCGAGTGACGGAGATTGGCGCTGGTGTGCCGGGAAATATGCATTCGGCGATACGATTGTGTATGGTTTCAAAAATCTGGAACCGAATGATACCTACCATAAAAAAGGGCGGGAGTACAGGCTGTTTCTTCCTTTATACAACAGTGTAAAATGGATGGAAATCGGTACCTCCGAAGGAAGTGAGTTCACGCCATTGCCGGTGAGGCCGGATAAGCCGGTTGTTATTTACGGTACTTCCATTGCCCAGGGTGGCTGTGCTTCCAGGCCTGGTATGGCGTGGACGGCCATTTTAGGCAGAAAATTGGATCATCCGCTTATTAATCTCGGGTTTTCTGGAAACGGCCGATTGGAAAAGGAAGTGGTGGATATGATCGCGGAAGTCGACGCGAAGATTTTTGTGCTGGACTGTTTGCCAAACCTGACGATCAGGCCAGGTGCTGCGCTGCCCGTGACTGCCGAGGAAGTAAAAAAGCGGATTTTAAGCACGGTAAATACATTGCGCTCGAAGCATCCGGATACGCCTATTGCATTGGCAGAACATGCAGGATATACTGATGAAGCCATCAATCCTCAGAGCAAGCATTTTTATGTAGAAATCAATGAGCTATTGCGAGGTGCTTTCCAGCAGTTGAAATCGGAGGGAATGGGCAATATCTATCTCATTCCAAAAGCGGATTTTGGGTTGGATATCGAAGGAACCGTTGATGGCACGCATCCCAATGACGTTGGAATGATGAGCTACGCCGAAGGTTACGAAAAGCATATCCGGAACATTCTTCATGAATATAAAGGAGAGGTTAGCACTACAAAACCAAGTACTCAGCTGCGGGAACTGAATAATTATGACTGGGAAATGCGACACAAGGAAGTCCTGGAACTCAATACAAAGTCCGCACCTGCCACCATTGTGATCGGCAATTCGATTACGCATTTCTGGGGAGGCCTGCCGAAAGGGCCGCGTGCTACGGACGAAGATTCATGGAACAGCACATTTGGCAGTAATTCAAGGAACCAGGGATATGGCTGGGACAGGATCGAAAATGTGCTTTGGAGAGTATACCATGGAGAGCTGGATGGCTTTTTTGCCAAAAATATCCTGGTCAATATTGGAACAAATAACCTTCACCTGAATACGGATGAAGAGATCGTCGCAGGATGGACGTTGCTGATTGACGCGCTGAAATATAGACAACCCAAAGCAAGAATTACAATGATCGGAATTTATCCCAGAAGAAACCAGGAGCAGCGAGTTGCGACATTGAATGAGAAGCTAGCACTCCTGACCGGACAAACCAATGTGGTTTACATCGATCCAGGCAAGGTTTTCCTTCAAAAAGACGGGAAAATTGATGAATCACTTTTCTCGGATGGCCTGCATCCCAATGCGAAAGGATATACGGTTCTTGGAAGAGAAATTCAGCCTTTTATTAAATAGAGGCCTTTCACAAAACAATACCAATGCCAAAAAGAATCACAAAAAGCAATGTTGACAATGCCATTTGTTTGAGGTAGGGATCCAGTTCGCTTGCTTTGGTTAATCTCGAAATAGCAAGGCCATTTTTTATAAACAGCGGAAAACTGAAGAGGAAAATAAGGCTGGTGTAATGTGAGAAATGAAGAATGGTGTAAATCAAAACACATAGCATGCCGGTAATCAGGATAGCCCAATGATACCTAACTGCTTTTTCGCGACCAAGCCTGACTGGGATTGAATTTTTGCCAGTTGCCTTGTCTGATTCGATATCCCGGATATTATTGATATTCAAAACACCAACAGCAAAAAGGCCGCAGCTGCTTGCAGGAAGCAAAAGTCCCCAATCCCAAATGTGGGTATGCAGATAGCTGCTGCCCAAAACGCCTACCCAGCCAAAAAAGATAAGTACCGACAAATCGCCAAGGCCGACGTAGCCATATGGACGTTTACCAGCGGTGTAAGTAATAGCAGCAATGATACAGGCAATCCCGATTCCGAGAAACACCCAGAATGCATTGGCTGGCGCATTTCGCAAAGCAATGGTTAATAACAAAACTCCGGAAATGAGGGCTAATGCTGCAAAAACAACAATGGCCTTTAACATGGAGGAGGAAGAGATTTCACCAGAATGCACTGCCCGTTTAGGACCTTGCCTCAATGCAGTGTCCTTGCCATTTACCGCATCGCCATAATCATTGACGAAATTGGAGAGCACTTGCAGAATGATCGTAGTTAGGACACTCAGGAGAGCAACGGGCCAGCTGAATGTTCCGGACGCAGCGGCCAGGAAGCAACCCATTAAAATACAGGAAAGCGCCAAAGGCAATGTTCTGGGGCGCGCCGCTTCAATCCAGGGATTCATTGATAGGAGGTAGTAATAAACAAACTGCCAGGATGAAGTCCTGGCAGTTTTAATTTTTTTAATCAGATCCCTACGGATTTCAAAAACTCAGCATCGGTAGGCAATACTTTTGAAGCAAAGAAATTGGTAAGTTCACCTTTTTCATTTACGACATACTTGCAAAAATTCCAGGTTGGCACTTTATCATTCCAGCCATTCAAATCTTTGCTGCTCAGCCATTTGTAAATGGGAGCCTGATCTTCTCCCAGAACTGAAACTTTCTCGAACATTGGGAAAGTCACGCCATAAGTGGCAGAACAGAAAGTGGCAATTTCTTCACTGGTACCTGGTTCCTGGCCACCAAAGTTGTTAGCCGGGAAACCCAGGACAACCACTTTATCACCATGTTCTTTGTTGAATTTTTCCCAATCAGCATATTGCTTTGTGTAACCGCATTTAGAAGCAACATTCAGGATCACTACTTTTTTGCCTTTGTACTGGCTCAAATCCACTGTCTTTCCACCTACCAAAGATTTTACTTTAAAATCGTATAAGGATTGTGTGGCTACCGCTGCATTGTCGGGGCGGGAAGCACTTTCATTCTTGTCAGCAAACAGGCCGCTGACCATTGAGGTAATCATAATTAGAAGTGTTTTAATGAAGCTCATAATAGTCTTTTTGGTTATTGGTTAGTAAGAATTTATAGTAAACGATTTTAAAATAAGCCTGTGGTTTTGGTGTCTTCTACATTCTTTCCGGAACCCCTATGCCCATTAACCCCAAAGCTTTGCGAATTGTTTCCGAAACGGCGGCCGATAATCCGACGCGTAACCGTACGGCTTCAGGATCGGGATCCGAAAAGATGGAAACCTCCGCATAGAACTGATTGTAAACCTTCGCAAGCTCGAAAACGTATTGCGAAATGAGTGAAGGAGCGAATTCATTTGCACTCGCCGCAACCTTGACCGGGTATTGAGAAAGAACGAATATCAGCTCTCGTTCAGCCTGATGCAAATGGTAACTATCGCCGGGGATTGTCGGTTGGATACCCGCCTGCTCAGCCTTGCGGATAATCGACCGGATCCGGGCGTAGGTATACTGAATAAATGGCCCGGTATGTCCCTGAAAATCAATGGATTCTTCCGGGTTAAACAACATTCTTTTTTTAGGGTCCACTTTCAGGAGATAGTATTTTAATGCGCCCATGGCAAGCTGGTTATACAACAGCTTAGCCTCTTCACCATCGAAATCATCTATCTTACCCAGTTCCTGCGTACGGTCAGCGGCGGTTTGGATCATCTGGCTTACCAGATCGTCAGCATCGACAACCGTTCCTTCGCGAGACTTCATTTTGCCGGATGGCAAATCCACCATGCCGTAACTAATGTGATAGCAGCCCTCTGAATAAGTCTGGCCTAAACGTTTTAAAATGGCAAAAAGGACTTTGAAATGATAATCCTGCTCATTGCCGACCACCCACAAATAACGATTGTTATGAAAATCGCTGTTTTTCAATTCTGTCGTCCCTAAGTCCTGGGTTATATAAACGGATGTGCCATCGCCGCGTAACACCAGTTTTTCATCCAACCCTTCACTTGAAAGGTCAATCCAGACTGAATTGTCTGGTTTTTTATAAAATACGCCTGTTTTAATTGCTTCCTCAATAATATCTTTTCCAAGGAGGTAAGTGTCGGATTCATAATAGGTTTTATCAAAGCTGACACCAATTTTATTGTAGGTCTGGGCGAAACCTGCATAAACCCAATTGTTCATCGTTCGCCATAATGCCACTGTTTCTGCGTCGCCTTGTTCCCAAAGCAATAGTAACTTTTGCGCTTCCAGGATCCAGGGAGCTTTTTTTGCGGCTTCTTCCTCCGGGATTCCCTGTGCGACCAGTTCTGCAATTTGTTTTTTATATTCTATATCAAACTTGACATAATATTTTCCCGCCAAATGGTCCCCTTTTAAACCGCTGGTTTCGGGTGTTTCCCCATGCCCGAATTTTTTGTAAGCAAGCATTGACTTACAAATATGAATCCCGCGATCATTGACCAGACAGGTCTTAACAACATCATATCCACTGGCTTTCAGGATTCTGGACAAAGAATCACCCAGGAAATTATTCCTTAAATGGCCAAGATGAAGTGGTTTATTGGTGTTGGGTGAAGAGAATTCGATCATGACAGACAGGCTATTGGAAGGAAATGTTCCAAATGCTTCATCTGCTGAGATATCGGTAAATAAATTCAACCAGGTGCTGTCTTTCAGGCTTATGTTCAAAAAACCTTGTACAACATTGAAGCCTGCAACGATTGAAGCGTTTTCTACCAGATGTTCTCCGATAATCTGGCCAATTTCCGCCGGAGCTTTTCGGGTGGTTTTGGTTAGAGGAAAAGTAACGAATGTGTAAAATCCTTCAAATTCTTTTTTGGTAGGTTGTAACAGGATATCATCAGCAATAATATCAAAATGGGTGGAAATCGCCTTTCTTATATCCTCTCTCAAAATGTCTTCAATCGTCATGAAATATAGGGTAAGCAGGAGGCGGTACTTTAAAATCTGGTAATCGCTTCCCGAAGTTTTTATTTAAGTGAAATTATTTCTAATATTAATAGTAATGTTGTCCTTTTTGATGCAAAATTAGGGTAATTATTGAAGACAGTTATACGCTGAAGTAAGAAGTTATGCATTACCGTTTCCTAAATTGTTTTCGGATTTTTATAACCGCATTATTTGTCCTCGGGCCGGTATTGGGTGCGTGGGCTCAACTGCAACAATCCGATCGTCTGGAAATTCCTACCAGTACCTCTGCCAGCGAACAATTTGAAGTTTTCAGCCTGGGCGAACAAGGTATTTTGTCTGTAATCCGCGGCAATGAATATTCGAGTAACAGGAATGAGCAATGGCAATTTGTGAAGTATGACACCACGTTAAGAGTTGTTTGGAAAACGGCTTACAAGCTGGATTTCAGGTATATCCCAGTCATGGCATATAAAGGTGAGTCCATTGGATATTGGCTGTTCGCCGAACCGGATACTGACCGCTTTTTATTTATTCAGCTCAATTTTCAAGATGGTTCCATCGATACCTTCAAGGGTAACCTGCTCCCTGGTGTTGATGTACAACAATTCAAGGTTATTGGGAGTAAGGCGCTGGTTTCAGGTTATTACAGGTCTAGGCCCGTGGTCATTGTCCATTCTTTTTTCGATCACACTACCCGGGTCTTGCCTGGATTATTTGAAAAAAATACAGAGCTTAATAATGTGGATATTAATGAGATCGATGGATACATTAATGTGATCACTTATGCTTTCAGGAAAAAAAATTGTGTTTTTGAAATAAAAACTTATAATTATGATGGAAAGTTTTTAAAGAAAACAACATTAAGCGATCCAAGGTACAGTTTCATTTCGGGGCAGATTGTTCCGCTCAATCCAGACGATTCCTACTTGATTGGTAATTACTCTGTGGGTTGCACGCAGTATTCTCAGGGCTTGTATGTGACGCACATTGAAAGTGACACGCCCGCTGAGCCTCAATTCATAGAATTTTCGGAATTGCAGAATTTCTTCAATTATATGAAGCCGAAACGCAGGCAACGGATGCTGGAGAAGATCGGAAAACGCAAGAGTCTGGGGAAGGAAAACAAGTTCAGATATCGGCTGCTTGTACATGAGCTGATCCAAACGCCCGATGAAATCGTGCTGGTGGCGGAAGTTTACTACCCCAATCAGCGATCGACCAATCCGGTGATCGCAGGCGGCCTTTCACGTCCGTATGTTGCCCGGTCATTGGAAGGATACCGATACACTCACGCAATCGTTTGTGGGTTTGACAGGAATGGGAAGTTCATTTGGGACAATTGCATTACCATTAAAGACCTGACCAGTTTTGATCTTCAGGAAATGGTGCAGGTTACTCCCGTGGATGATTATTTTGTGCTGGCTTATCCTCAGGAAGGCGACATTCACACCGAGGTGATCAGCAGGAGCAAAGTAGTTGTTGAAAGCGAGAAATTTAAGATTAATCCAAAATCGGAAAGGGACAAGGTCCTTAATAATGAAGATGGTTATCTTTCACCATGGTATGGGCAGTACTTTCTGGCATATGGGATGCAGCGGCTTGGAACCTCGGCTGTAGGGCAGGGCAGGGAAGTATTTTACGTTAATAAGCTCACTTACAAAACCGAGGACATAGGCAAAGATGCTGAGAAGGAGGAGGCATCCAGGCCGAGATAAGGCCCTTACGCCTTAATCAACAAGCCAGATGTGGTCTGTTTCAAACCCTTGTTCCCGCCATTCCACCTGGACCCGCTGGCTTTCCACGGTACTCACCTTCATTCCCGAATAATCAGGGTCAATTGGTAATTCGCGGTTGTAGCGGCGATCTATCAATACCATGAGTTCGACAACCTTGGGACGGCCAAAAGCGGTCATGGCATCAAGCGCCGCCCGCACCATCCTGCCACTGGCAAGAACATCATCAATCAGAATTACCTTTTTACCTTCGATCAGAAACGGAACATTCGTTTTGTTGGGTACCAATGGCGATTCCCGCCTTCTGAAATCGTCGCGGTAAAAGGTAGCATCCAAGTAGCCCAATAAAATATTGTTGCCGGTACGCTCCCGGAGTTCGGCGACAATGCGCTCAGCAAAAAAGATACCTCTAGGCTGAAGTCCCATCACCAGTGTATTGGAGAAATCCTGGTGATTCTCAATCAATTGCTGGCATAACCGGCTGATCATGATTTCCAGAAGGGGACTGCTCAGTATTAAACGTTTTTGGGCTACCATGTAATTTCCCTGAATTTTAGCCTAATTTAAGTGCTCAAAAATGAAATCAAAAACTTTTACCAAATGAAATATCTTGTTGCCGGACTCGGAAATATTGGTCCGGAATACGCCTTTACCAGGCATAATGTTGGTTTCATGGTCCTGGATCGCCTGGCTGCGGAACATGGATTTACATTCAGTTTCGAAAAGTTAGCCTTTGTTGCGGAATGGAAATACAAAGGCCGTCAGATTTACTTCATTAAGCCAACGACATTTATGAATCTCAGTGGCAAAGCGCTGCGCTATTATATGGACCAGTTCAAAGTGACTGCCGAAAACTGCCTCGTCGTTGTCGACGAACTGCAATTGCCGTATGGAACTACGAGAATTAAACCAAAAGGAAGTCACGGCGGACACAATGGATTGAAAAATATTGAAGAGCTTTTGGCGACTTCCGATTACCCAAGATTGCGTTTTGGAATAGGCAATGATTTTCCGCGCGGAAGGCAGATAGATTTTGTTTTGAAAGCTTTTTCGAAAGAGGAAATGATAGAGCTTCCGATCTTTTTAGATCGGGCGGGAGATATGGTTTTATCTTTTTGTACTTTGGGAATACAGTCGACAATGAATAATTATAACCAATGATTGAACAATTTAAAGAAAATATAAATATTTCAAGATGCGATGATATTTGGATTTAGTGGTAGAAATTAGAATTTTATTCAGTAATAGGCGCTTTAAGTAGCATATTGTAGTTAAATAACGACTTATAAATGCTTTTTATTCCAAATAAAATTTCGTTCACCTCATTCTTGTTTATTTGTAATTTCAAAATTAATAGTGATATTTGTATTACAGTTGTTCAATACAAAAATTGAATAAATCAGGGAAGGGAAACTGACCGAGTTATAGGTTTGATGAAAATTAGAAAACTCTCTTTGGACTATGTTTCAGGCAAGTAAGTGAAGTTGGCTGGTGAGACCGGAATCGTGATAGGAGCAAAAATTAAGGCAGAATCTGAAAGTGGAAATCTTTCGTATATAGATAAAAATTCCCAAAGTTTAATAAATAAGAAGTTGGAGTATGATTTGTAATATTCCTGCTTTATAGAAAAAGAGACATCTGACATTCATGTCATAAAAATATCCAAGAAAAGAAAAGGTTAAGGGTTTAGGAATAGTCAGCATAAAGCCATCTCCATGAGATGGCTTTATCTTTTTATAGGCTCCGCCCAAATCTCAACTCTCCGATTGGATTTTTTCTGTATTTCCGTTTGGTTCATTTTGTTCGGTTGTGCCGAGCCAAAACCAGTACCCTCAATCCTCGTTTCTGCAATTCCCTTTCCCGTCAGGTAAGTTTTAATAGTAGACACCCTTTTGTTGGATAGTTCCAGGTTTTTCTCAAAACTTCCGGTATTGTCGGTATGTCCTTTCAGCACGATTTTTAAGTCTGGGCGCTTTTGAAAATAGGCGATTGTAGAGTCCAGACGTTGAAATGAACCATCTTCCAATGTTTCATTTCCCTGCTGAAAATACAATGTTGAGAGTGGTAAGGCGTAAGTTTCAGGAGAGAGGCTGATTAAGGACTTTACTTCTTCAAAACGGTTGGTTGTACGAATATTCACGCTTTTTGACTGAAAGCCTTCCACCTGGGCCGAAATTCGATAAGACTCATAAGGTGCCAATTCGAAATTGAAAACGCCTTCCACGGTCTTTGTTTGGGCTACCAATGAATCATTTGCAGATTTGCGCACCAGGACTTCCGCCTCGTGGACAGGTTTGAGGCTGCCACCGTCATAGACCCTTCCGGTTACTAATGTTAGGTTTTTATTTCTTGCGGGCTTTTCATCAGGCAGCGTTTCCTTTACTGGTTCCTCCTCTTCCTGTGCAACAGTTTCTTTGGCAACCTTGCTGATTGTCTGGTAGCTTCTTCTGATAAAAACTGGTGTCATCACGCGATCGTATAAACGAACCAGGACTATGGAACCTGCGCTGGACTCATGATTGGCAATGAGATCATCCTGGAAAAAGTTGAGAACCTGATCATTATCCAGCATGCCCTCAGTTCCCGGATCTTTAAATTCTAGCTTAGATTGCCCGTTAATGTACATTTTGATATTCTTGGTTTCAAAATCACGCGAATAAACATAATGCACATATTGATTGGCTCTGACAGGCGCCTTTTCACCGATGGCGTAATCATAAAAATTGAGCTTGCCATCATAAATGTAGCTTCCGTAGTCACTTTTTCTATTTTTGAAGTCGAGGACGCGTTTCCAGCTATCGAGCTCAGTCAATTTGAAATAGATCTCTATGGTAAAAGATTTATTTAAAAATCCTTTTGCTTCCGCATTATTAAATTGTAAGCCGCTGTTTTTTTCGAACTGGTAGATCGTCCTGTTGAGATAGTCGGAGCCAGGAATTTTTTCTTTAATATACTGGCCGGGTTGACCAAGTGGCTTTAATGCGGGCCCGCCAATTTCAATGGGATTAAGACCATTGTTAAAATCGTAAGTCCACTGGCTCTGCGAAAATGAGCATTCAGCTCGTGAAATCAGAAGAATTATTAGGAGCCACTGCACATTTTTATCAATCATTGCCAAAAATATGGAATGTGGCCGGAGAAGCCGAAAAGCAAGCTGTATTTTTGCGGGGTAATTCTTTTTGCTGGTGAAAAACATTGGTATTGGTATCCTCTTCTCTATTTTGTGGTCGTCGGCTTCGGTAGCAACGAAATTTGGCGTTCAATCTGCCGCTCCTCTTATACTTGCAAACGTTCGTTTTTTTATCGCAGGTATCTTGTTGCTCTCATTTTCGTATTTGTTTGGCAAAGATGATAGCTATCGTTTACCGACGCAAAAAGAATTGAAAAAACTCGCCTTGTTCGGATTTTTGAATACAACGATGTATCTCGGGCTCTACGTGTGTGCCATGAAATATACCGCGGCCGGGATAGGAAGCCTTGCTGTTTCCACAAATCCGCTCATTATCGTGTTGTTATCTTCCTGGTGGCTGGGCCGTCGGCCAAGAGCGGAGGAATGGATTGGTATTGCGTTGGGAATGGCGGGCGTCGGTATTGCAACTTATCCACTGCTGGCAGATAGTTATACAACCTTAGGCGGCATTTCACTATTACTGATCAGCATGGTCGCTGTCTCAGCAGCCAGTGTTTATTATGCCTCGGTGCAATGGGAGCTTCCTAATTTACTGATTAATGGCTGGCAGGTGTTTCTGGGCGCGTTATTCTTGCTTCCTGCAACTTTCGCATTAAGTGATTTTTCAAATACCGTTTTTGATGGTATCTTCTGGGGATCTGTTCTTTGGCTAAGTCTTGCGGTTTCTATTGTAGGGCTGATATGCTGGTTCTACCTGCTGAGGATCGATACCGTAAAGGCGTCGTTGTGGCTTTTTCTATGCCCTCCTTTTGGTTTTTTCTTTGCCTGGTGGCTCATGTCCGAACCGGTAACCATTTACACCATCGCAGGTACCTGCCTGGTAATCGCAGGCTTGTACGCTGGGCAAAAAAATAAAATCAAAGGATTGGGCTGAAATCAGTCAATCAGAATTTCACCTTTAAGAAAAAGCCGGGCCTGCCCTCCGATGAAAACCCTGTCTCCACTCAGCTCGCATTTAAGAAATCCGCCTCGCTTCGAAAGCTGGCGGGCAGTTAATGTTTCTTTGGACAGTTTTTCGGCCCAATAGGGAATGAGTGTTGTATGGGCGGAGCCGGTCACCGGATCTTCGTCAATGCCGGACTGAGGAGCGAAGAATCGCGAAACAAAATCCACCTCATCTCCTGCTGCTGTAACGATAATTCCGCGGGCAGGAATGGTAGAGAGCACAATGATATCAAGTTCCAGGTTTTGCAATGTCTCTTCTGATTCTACAACGACCATATAGTCGGTTTTTCCTTTGTAGACTTCCAGAAGCGTTGTGGTATTGAGGCATTCCATTAAGGCAGGAGGTGGAACAGCAATGTGATATTGATCAACCGGGAAATTCAATGTAAGCCAATCCTCTTTGCAATCAACCCTCAATTCTCCGCTTTTTGATTCAAAAAGGATGGTTTGTCCTTCGTATTTCTGAATGTTGAAGATGACATAAGCTGCTGCTAATGTTGCATGTCCGCATAGGTCAACTTCTACTGTGGGTGTGAACCAGCGGATGTGAAAACCGGATCCTGAGGGGACATAAAATGCAGTTTCTGCTAAATTGTTTTCGGCCGCAATGTTGATCATTGTTTCCTCGGGTAACCATTCTTCTAAGGGAACAATCGCGGCAGGGTTACCACCAAAAAGTTTATCTGTAAAAGCGTCAATCTGATATATAGCTAGTTTCATGTAAAGATTTAGTCGGTTTAGTATTTACAAGGTATTAAAAATATTTCCGATTCACGGACGATGCATCTGGATATTTTTAATATTATTTGTTGGAATGAGATAAAAACATCTCAGTATTTTGGAGACTTAACTTTTCCTGTTTTTCATTCTAAGATAGATCCCGTTGGTCCATCCGAATCCTTCCTGAATTTCGTATTCCCCTCCGCCCGCGACGAGGTTGGTGTCCGATACATTATATTTCTCAAGCATTTTTCCCGAATGTTTAAACTCCTTATCTATCAATCCCAGCCACTCCGCAGAAAGCTCATTTGCCGTACGGTGAAAATTGTAGTTTCTCAAACCCTTGTATGCAATCCATTGCAAAGGTGCCCAACCATTTGGCGCGTCCCATTGCTGGCCTGATCGGACTGTGGTTGTGAGCAAACCACCTGATTTTAGAAAATTGAGACGAATATAACCCCTTACATAGTGGGAATTGGACTTGGATGCCAGCTTGAAGAACAAAGGAAACGTCCCCGCCAGGGTTACTGATTTGGTGAAATTCTGCTTTTTAAAGTCATAATCCATATAGTAATTTTTCCCCTCGTCCCAAAAGTATTTTTGGATGCTTGCGGCACGTTGCTGTGCTTTTTCTTCATAGATCTTACTTATTGGCAGCGCGTCGTTCAGGCGATAGGCTTCTGAGAGCGTTTGTTCCAGATGATACATCAGGCAATTCAAATCCACAGGCAGAATATCAGTGGTATGGATGGAGGTAAAGTCGGTTTCATCTTCAAACCAGCGGCTGCTGAAATCCCAGCCCGACTCGGCCGCAGCGCGAATATGTCGGAATACTGCATCAGCAGGAGCTTTAAATTTGTGCAATGCCACTTCCGCGTGTTCCAAATCTTCCCGGTAAGATTCGGGTCGTGGGGTTGCTTTATCATCCCAATAGCGGTTTAATACAGCTCCGTCGGGCAAATGCACCAACCTTCGGTGTGGCTGAAAAGGTTCGGCGGGATTTGGACCGGCGTCCATCCAATAATCGTACTCCCGCTGCATTTGCGGCAAATAACGTTTCAGTATTTTTTTACCCTCCATTTCGCTGAACAAGCGAACCATCAGTGAAAAGAATGGAGGTTGCGAGCGGCTTAAATAATACGTGCGGTTTGCAGTTGGTATAAAGCCAAAGTTATCAATCAAGTATGCAAAATTATTGATCATACTCTCGATCAATTCCACGCGGCCTGATTCTCGCAAACCCAGCATTGTAAAGTAACTATCCCAATAATAGATCTCGCGGAACCTTCCGCCGGGTACAACATAGGGAAATGGTAACGGGATCAGTGAGCCGCCTCTTTCCTGGTTTTCAGGCTGGCGCGTGAGCACCGACCAAAGTCTTTTGATGTGCTCCGAAGTCGAAATGCTTGTATCTGTCTGAAATTCGGAAACAATATGTCCTGCCAGCTTGAAATATTTATCAACAAATGCTGCAATTTCAAAATCTGGCCCATCTTTTTCGCGGTGATATCTTTCGATAATGAGCAGGGGATCTTCCAATGGAATGGAATCCACAAAAGTCTTGGAATCAGGGAAAATATGGCTGTTTTGAACGTCCTTGAACAAAGTTCCGTACAATTCTTCGGGAGAAGCATTCGCTTGGCCGTAAGTATAAGAGGGGGTTACAAATCCGTACAATTCGGGCTGATTAAAGGGTCGCGAACATTGGTATCACAACCAAATCACAAAGATAGAGCCAGGAAATGCCACGGCAAAATAGAATTCATGCAATTGTTTGCATTTTCAGGCATCCACACTTAATATTGCACCATCAAGTCAATTGCTTCACAAACCGGCGATTGATTTATAAAGAAGAGGCGAGAGAATGGGCTCAAAGAACCTCTGGCAACCTGCTACCAATTTGGAGAAAGGTGCTAATTCCCACCTAAGTTATTAGGAGATATAAATTCAATTCGCGTGTACTTACAGTTAGAAATTTCCGTAAGCCGAATGGCTTTAATCTCGCACCTATAAACCTGTGCTGAGGCATCATGCAAGCGGAACAAAAAATATTCAAATATCCCTACGCTTATTCCCTGGAGATGGGAGGTGAACTTCCTGGCTTTGAGCTATCATATACTACATATGGAAAGATCAATGCGGCTGAAAATAACATTGTATGGATTTGCCACGCGCTGACGGGAAGCTCGAATGCTGCCGATTGGTGGGACGGACTGGTGGGGGATGAAAAATACTTTGATCCTGCGAAGCATTTTATTGTATGCGTAAATGTATTGGGCTCTGCGTATGGTTCCACCGGTCCGTTATCTGTCAATCCAAAAACACAGAAACCTTACTATCGTGATTTTCCCGTGATAACCGTTCGGGACGTCGTAGGTGCAATGGAATTGTTAAGGCAGGAACTGGGCATTCGTAAAATCAAGATTTGCATTGGCGGATCCTTAGGCGGTCAGCAGGCGCTCGAATGGGCAGTTGAAGTTCCTGATTTATTTGAAGAATTGATTCTGATCGCTTCCAATGCGTTACATTCTCCGTGGGGAATTGCTTTCAATGAATCGCAAAGAATGGCCATTGAAGCCGATCCAACTTTCAAAGATGAACATTTGGAAGCAGGAAGTATGGGCATGAGGGCGGCCCGCTCCATTGCTCTGCTTTCGTATCGCAATTATGATACTTACAATTTTACCCAGGCCAGGGATAACCCCGACCAGATCGACGATTTTCGTGCTTCTTCCTATCAGCAATATCAGGGAGATAAGTTTGTAAAGCGGTTCAATGCGTATTCCTATTGGGTTTTATCCAAAATCATGGATTCGCATAATGTTGGCCGAAACAGGGGAGGTATTGTGCATGCGTTGGGCCTGGTTAAGGCAAAGACACTTGTTCTAGGCATCAAATCGGATCTTCTTTTTCCCTTATCCGAACAACAATTTCTTGCCCGGCACATTCCAGATGCTGTTTTTCAGGAGATTGACTCTCTCTATGGTCACGACGGTTTTCTGATCGAATACAAGCAACTTACCCAGGTGATCCGCGCCTGGCAGGAAACGAACGGGCAACTTCAAATGGCTAGGATGTAGTTGTCGTGAATGCTATTTGGTAAGACTTAAAAGCAATTCCGGCTCATTAGTGGTGATGAAATCAATGTCTTTTTCGAGGAACCATTTCAATGCTGATTCGTTGTTTACAGTCCAGACATTACTTGTCAATTTTTTCTCCCGCATCGCCGAAATATATGCTTCATTTTTTTTGAAAACACCCTGATTATAGTCGATCCCATCCAGGCCAGCGGCCGCAATTTCGTCCGGCGTTTTATCACCATTCAAATATTCAACATGTGCTTTCGGATCTAATGCTTTGACTTTCAGGCAAACATCGAAATCAAAAGCGATGTAATCCGTGATATCCGTCACCTTAAGTTTTTTCACCAGTTCGACACACTTTGTCGCCAGTGCCAGCGATCTTTCTTTACTGACCGATGAAGTTTTAATTTCAAGAATCAGGCGGGTCTTTTTCTGTTTTGACCCAGCCTTAAGGTAAGCCTCTAGTGTTGGCAATGTTTCTCCATTTTCCAATTTGATCTGCGAAAGCTCCTGAGAAGTGGTTTTTTCAATGTGTGTTCCTTTAATCGAGTGATCGTGAAGCACATATAAAACGGAGTCAGCAGACATATGAACGTCAAATTCACTTCCATAGCAACCCAGTTTGATGGCATGCTCCAAAGCACCAATAGAATTTTCGGTAGCGCCGGTATTTTTCCAGGCACCGCGGTGGGCGATTACTTTATTTTTGTTCTGGGCCATGACCGGTGAAACGAGCAGGGTAAGCAATGCAATGGTTATAATGAACGAATGCTTTTTCATGAGCTTTAAGGTTTGCGTGAAAGGTAAATATCATACACCGAGCCTTTCCTTCCAAGGTATTGGTTTGCTTCCCCCGGGCCGGAAGTGATGTGAAGAAGGGTTTGATAAGTATTTGGATACGTATCATAGGGCATCGGAGTAAACGGGAATTTATCTGGAAACAATGCTGAAACTACCAGATTATTCCGCAGCGAACGCACAATATGTCCAGCTGGAATCAAAAGACTAAGCCCCATCAAAGTAATAAGAAAGTTAAAATACACAGTTCTTTTCCACTGTTTTGTTTGATAAAGTACATATAGTGACCGGACAATGAGGAGTAGCATCATGTACAGCAGCGGGTTATAACCCCGCACGAACCAATCATTCCAGTAGCCGATCCTGTAAGTCGACATGATTACGAATAATGCCAATGTTGCCATTGCAAACCAGTATGGAACCAGGTCGTCAACGCCGCGCAATTCTCTAATAATCAGAAAAATCAGTATTAGGTCCAACACTACGCCCACGAAGTATTCAGCCATGATTTCGGCCAGCGGTTCGAATTGCCAGATGAAACCATTGACAGGCATGCCATCGGACGATCTCAAAAAAATGAAGATGGGCAGAAATGCAATTCCTGCAAGCACTAATGGGGTCAATAGTTTGAAAGTGAAAAGCTGCTGCCACTCTCCTGCATATTTTTTTAAGAAAATAATCCCAAAAAGAAGCACAAAGATGATGGAAGGAAAGATTGCCCATAAAAAGCACAGGGTAATTGGTAAAAACATGTCTTCGACGCGGTCTGTGATGAAGGCGTCGTAAATTAGTATGGAAGACAGGAGCAGGATGGGGATAATCTGACTGGTAACCCAAATCGACTGGTCGAAGATGGACCATATCTCACTGTAAAACGTAGCGACATGGAATGGCTCACTGGTCATAAACAGGTAAAAGGCGACTTTCACAAGATGCCCAACTCCTCCGAGAAACAAAAAGAGTACTATCAGGAGTTTTCGGTTTCTCAGCAGAAGATAGAGCCATTGCAATGCAAGCCAATAACCCAGAACCGTCCAGGCGAGAAGCGCTGTGACCGAAAGGTGACCAAGCACTTTGGAAATTGCCGCCGGCACGATAAAATAGCCAAAATAATAACAGGCATACTGTCTTTTTTCTGGAAAATAAGTCGGCCAGGGATTTTTGAAAAGATCGTAAAATTTCGCATTGTGCGCCTGATGGTCTGCAATCTGAAAACTCAATCCTCCAACACCCGTGCAAAAAGTCCAGAAACAGGCAGCCAGAAGAAGCCAAAGCATATTACCCCGGGACATCTGGTAACGTTCGTTTGTTTGACCATTCCTCAGTTGCGTAAAAAAAAGGTAAGCGAAAATAAAGGTAACCGGAACGCTGTATTGCCATCTAAACCAGCCCAGGGCAAACAAGATATTAGGGGCCAGCAGATAACCGAGGCTAAAATTCCTTAACGTAGCAATATTCATTCATCAAGCTTTGGTAATCGATTCGGTTGAGCAGGTATTTGGTATTATTGGGCAATTACTTTGATAATCACGTGCTTGGAGGTTGGCGTATTGCTTTTTTCAGCGACACTGCCAATTGGCACCAGCACATTGGTTTCAGGGAAATAGGTAGCGGTACAACCTTCCGGAATTGGGTAAACCACCACGACAAATTTACGCGCAATGCGCTCTTTACCGTCAAAATGATTGAATAAATCCACCAGATCACCGTTTTTCAAGCTTCTTTTTTCCACATCTTTTTCATTCATCAAAATGATCCTCCGCTCATTATAAATGCCGCGATACCGATCATTCAGACCGTAAATGGTTGTATTAAATTGATCGTGGCTGCGGATCGTCATCATAATCAATTCATCTTCCGCTATTTGAGGATTATACATTGGTGCAATATTAAACTGTGCTTTTTTGGAAGAAGTATCAAAATCTCCCTCGCGATTGCAGTTGGGAAGATAAAATCCTCCGGGCAATCTCACACGCTCATTGTAATTTTCAAAACCAGGAATTGTACGTTCAATGTCTGCCCTGATCACATCATAATCTGCATATTTGTCCCAATTAATCTGGCTTCGCCTACCCAGAGTTGCTTTCGCAAGGCGGCAAACGATTTCAGGTTCGCTTAGCAATTGATCTGAGATTGGAGGTAAAACCCCCCGGGATAGCTGTATTACACCCATTGAATTTTCGCAGGAAACAAACTGACTTTCTTCGTCATTGCCATCCACATCACTTCTTCCCAAACAGGGAAGAATGATGGCTTCCTCACCGTGAACCAGGTGACTGCGGTTTAGTTTCGTAGAAACATGTACCGTCAGCTTACATTTGGTTAATGCTTCCGCTGTGAAATGGGTGTCGGGCGTAGCAGATAGGAAATTCCCACCCATCGCAAAAAATACTTTCGCTTTTCCGTCATGCATGGCATTAATGGATTGTACCACATCATAGCCATGTTTCTTGGGAGGAGTGAAGTGGAAATTTTTTTCAAGGGCGTTGAGAAGTTTTTCTGAGGGTTTTTCAAAAATTCCCATGGTACGGTCGCCTTGCACATTGCTATGCCCTCGAACCGGACAGGTACCCGCGCCGGGTTTTCCGATGCTCCCTTTCAGCAAAAGCAGATTTACAACTTCCTTAATGGTATCTACCGCATTTTTGTGCTGTGTCAGTCCCATTGCCCAGCAGGCAATGATCCGTTTTTTGGTAGCAAGGACCCTCACGGTTTCCTGGATTTTGGTTAATGGCATCCCGCTTATATTGGCCAGTTGCTCTTCGTTAAAAGACTGGATATGTTCAATGAATGCAGCATATCCTTCCGTTTTTTTGCCGATAAAGTCCTGATCGAAAACCATTCCGGGATTTGCCATTTCTTCTTTTAGTAACAAAAGCTGAATGGCTTTCAAAAGGGCCATATCGCCATTTATTTTGACCTGAAGAAAGATATCGGTAAGTGAGGAATTGAGGCCCAATACACCGGCTACACGTTGCGGATTGTTAAAACCCATTAAACCCGTTTCGGGCAATGGATTGATCGAAATAATTGTCGCCCCGTTTGCTTTGGCTTTTTGCAGGGCAGTTAACATTCGAGGGTGATTAGTACCCGGATTCTGACCCAAAATGATAATCACCTCAGCTTTATAAAAGTCTTCCAACGTGACCGAACCTTTCCCGATTCCCAGCGACTCACCCAATGCTACGCCGCTGCTTTCATGGCACATGTTGCTGCAATCCGGCAGATTGTTCGTGCCGAATTCACGTACAAAAAGCTGGTATAGAAATGCTGCTTCATTGCTGGTACGACCGGAGGTATAAAAAACCGCTTCGTCCGGGGAAACTAGTGCATTGAGGTTTAGAGCAATTTTGGTAAATGCTGCCTGCCAGGTAATGGGCTGGTAATGTGTGCCTTTCGCGGGCAAAAACATGGGCTGTGCAATGCGACCTTTTCCGCCGATCTCATAATCTGATAATTTGCCGAGATCGTAAACCGAATTTTGAGAGAAAAATTTAGCAGTTAACTTTTTAAGTGTAGCCTCCTCTGCTACGGCCCTCGCACCGTTTTCACAATATTCTGCAATGCCCGACCGCTCATCATCAGGATCTGGCCAGGCGCAGCTCGGACAGTCAAATCCGCCTTTTTTGTTTAAATGAAACAATGCCTTCATGCCCCGATTCACGCCGGCTTCTTCAATCGTTTTCTCAAAACTTGAAATCACCGCAGGAACACCGGCAGCAACTTTCATGATCTTGCCTTTCTTCAATCCGGTCAGTTTTTCAGGATTTTCTGCGCCTGCTACGATGTGAGGTTTGTCGGCCATATCTAGCAAATTTTATTAGGGTTTTCGTAATTATGCGACTGGTCCTCAGTGACATTGTCCAGACATTTAAAATCTTTTTCAATCAGCAAATGCAATGAGATTTGACCACTCACTACCATTTGTGCATCCAATCCTACAACTTCATTTTCAGCCCATTCCGATAAAAAATGGGCTGGAACGGCTAATGTTATTTTATTATTTTCAAATGAAGCAGATAACGTATTGATCTGAAAATTCTTTTGAACTGAATAAGTAAGTTGAGACTGCAGGAAAAGTGTTTGCTCCTCCACAATACCTTCTTTACACAATTGCTCAACTTCAGGTTTTGATAACCTGAACCGGACGGAGTTTGCTTGGATCCGAATTTTCATATGTCCAGTATTCGATGAAAACCTGTATAAATATTGAACCGCTCATTTCTCAGAAAGCCGATCAACGTAATGTCACTTTCCTCGGCTAGCTGCACCGCCAGACTTGAAGGCGCACCAATAGCAGCTACTATTTGAATGCCAGCCATGGCTGCCTTTTGGATCAGTTCAAAGCTGGCACGTCCGCTGAGCAGTAATATGTGCTGGAATAGCGGAAGTTTGTCTGCCAGAAATGTTGCTCCAATTAATTTATCCAACGCATTATGCCGGCCTACATCTTCACGGAGCATCAGAAAGTCGCCGTGTTGGTCGAACAAGAAAGAAGCATGCAGTCCGCCGGTACTTTCGAAAATATGCTGCTGTGCTTCAATTTGCTGGTCAAGTTGGAAAATGACTTCCCTGTTAATTTGTATCGATTGGGAAGGTACTTTGAAATCAGATACCGTTTTGATTGCGTCAATGCTGGCTTTGCCGCAGACGCCGCAGCTGGAAGTGGTGTAAAAATTCCGTTCAAGTGATTTCAGCGCTGGCTCGAAGGAATCGGCGAGCGTTACCAGGACAATGTTTTCTTCAAATGTAGGAATAGCGACCTCTTTAATTTCCGTGTGCAACTTTATTATGCCTTCTGAAAACAGAAATCCTACTGCGAGTTCCGCATCATTACCAGGTGTGCGCATTGTAACCGAAATGGCTTTCTGCGTCATTCTCCCTTCCGAGCGATATGCAATACGGATTTCCAGCGGCTCTTCTACCGCAAGCTGATCTTGCAGATCGACGGCATGATGCCTCCCGATTCTTTTTATCTGTTGATGCGTTATTCCTTTGGCCTCCATTTTTACTTCGTTTCTTTGTGCATATCCAATGCTTTTTGAAATTCCTCAGGTGTATCTACGCTCATCATACTGATTTCCGACGTTGGAATGTATTTATCCGCCCCAATCTGGTTTAAGAAATGTTGAAGTGAGCATTCTCCTTTTGTAAAAAAATCGAGCAACAGGCGTGCCGTATGTTTTGAATACCAGGCTAGCACCGGTTCATATGTGTTTTCTTGATTATAAAAGGCTGCGGCAAGTGATTCCCTTTGAACAGAATTCAAAAAAAGTTCTAATTCTGTCTGACTCAGAAAAGGATAGTCGCAACCCACGATTAGTAGATCCTGATCCGAAAATATTTGAAAGGCAGTCAAAAGAGCGGAGATTGGGCCCCTATCTTCAAATTCGGGTGCATCTATCACTTTTTCATTTGGCGTTAGCATTGTCGCAAATTGCTCTCTATTGCAAGAAATGACCACTTGTTTACAAATTGTCATAAGCTGGTCGTGCACGTAATCATGCTGAGGCGCATCGTAATAAACCAGCCTGCTCTTGTCCATTCCCATGCGCGAGCTCTTGCCACCGCAAACTACGACTCCGTAAGGTTTAAATTGAGCATCAATCATATGAAGGCCTTGGTAACGCTGAGTCGGTTCCGTCTGATTTTAAACTATCAGTCAAATATGCGTAACTTCCTTTTATGGAACAGGGGGATGTTACAATTTTAAAAAAGAAACCGATTTATCCGGTTAGTCCGGAGCTGAGGAAGTATTTGCGGGCCTATCAGCGCGACGCTCGACTTTCGGTTGGTTATCAGGACTTGCTCAATTTTTACGAATCGTTTCCGGTCACCGATAAAAATGGAAAAGATACACTTTGGGAAAGCCCTTTGTATCCCGCTCATGAAATGGAAAGATTGCATAACGGGCTCAAAAAAGTATATGCAATGCTCAAAGCATCGGGGAATCTCCGTATCGTGGAGCACAAGTACATTGACCGCATCGACTATTGTAAATTTGGAAATTCAAATCCATTCAGAATTAAAATCGTAAATCGACTGAATGACATTTATGATTATTTCTACGTCAAAAAGGCCGATGCTTCTCGAATCTATGGGTTAGAATTGGAAGAGATCTTTTCTCCCAATCAGGTTAATTATTTGGTAGACGGCGACTCGCTGATCGAAGAACATATAGCAGGAATACCTGGTGACGAGTTTGCAAAAACACGTCTTCGCCACACCGATTATAACCCAATCCGCATTGCAAAAGAATTTGTAAAGTTTAATGAACGCTGCATGATTACCCTTTTAGGCGATATGCGTTCTTACAACTTCGTCATGCAAATCACCCCGGATTTTGACGATTTTCAGTTCAGGTTAAGGGCCATTGATTTCGATCAGCAGTTTTACGAGGGAAATTTGAAAGTATATATGCCACAGTTCTTCAAGGAAAACCGACCATATGTTGAATTGGCAATGGAATTTCTTACAGATAAAACAGTTCTGCAATACCAGCAGGAAGAGCAATCGTCCATCATGTACCAGGCCCGAAGTGAACGTTATCGTTTGAAAGAGTTGCGTGACGTTTCAATCAAAGACAAAATATCCACTGTTGATAACATTCATCAGCTGCGTGAAGGTCTTTTCAAACATTTCGGGGATCCACATTACCACCATTGCGAGACGATGACGGAGATTATTGAGTTGAATATTAAGAGTATTATCCGGCAGGTGATTGCGTAGGGTGGTTGACAGTTTATAGAATGACTTTATAGGAACCAAAACCTGCAAGCTAAATATTATCTTACATTGCATTAATTGAATATTAATTAAAACTATTCTTGTATGATCAGATTCGTTCTACTTTTATTTTTTCTGAATACGTTGATTTACAATTCGCAAGCTCAGAATTGTACTGTGCAGCAATTTGATACACAGGCAAAAATCGATGGGTTTGCAGCTCAATATCCGGGCTGTACCAGAATTAGTAATACGGTCGATATCGCTGGCGATGACATCACAAATCTAGATGGATTGTCTGGTTTGATTTACATAGGCGACTTCCTTCACATTAATAATTGTCCTTTGCTTACTGACATTTCCGGAATTTCATCAGTAACAGAAATTGGCGGGGAGATTAATATTGAAAATAACCCGCTGCTGGAAAACCTGATTGGTTTGGAAGGGCTTACCTCCACGAATTCTAATTTGAGAGTTGTTTATAATCAAACTCTTAACAGTATTTCGAGTTTATCAGGTATCACATTGGTTAAAGGATTTTTGTCGGTTGGGGGCAATCCTGCATTGACAAGTTTGTCTGGGTTAGATAATCTAACAACCATTAACGGCGCTTTTTCCAGTGGGTTAAATGACAATCTGGTTGACCTGACTGGCCTGAATAACCTTACATATATAGGCGGGTTTTTCAATCTTATTCAAAATCCGAAACTCACGAGTGTTACTGCGCTCCTTAAGTTGACCAAAGTGCTTGACTATGTAAACGTTTCTAATAATGCGATTCTGACCAATTTAAGCGGTTTGGATAACATTGATCCTACCTTTTTTTACCTAAGAATTGAAAATTCTCCAATGCTTAGTGTCTGTGGAGTGAAGAGTATTTGTAAATATGTTTCCAATAGCATTGCTTCGGTTTCAGTTTTGGGAAATGCGACGGGTTGCGGTTCAAGGGAAGAAATTTTGGCCACCAGCGAGTGTGAGCAAATATTGCCGGTAACACTGATTAGTTTCTCCGGTAAGAATATACCTGAAGGCAACCTTTTGGAATGGCAAACTTCGTCAGAACTTAATAATGCTGGTTTTTCCGTGGAAAGCAGTCTCAACGCTAAAAAATTTGCAGAGATAGCCTTCATAGAAGGAAATGGCACTGTAAATACAACGAAGAACTATTCCTTCACGGAATCAATGCCGAGGAACCTAACCTACTATCGTTTGAAGCAATCAGATTTTGATAAGTCATTTTCATACTCCAAGATCATCGCCGTCGGGAAAGAGGACCCTGCAAATGCTGTTCAACAAGTTAACATATATCCCAATCCGGCGCGCGGGGAATTGGTAATTGAAAGCTCCAATAAAAGCCAGGGATACAGCCTTAAAAGTTTAAATGGTTATGTAATTAAAGAGGCATCCAGTCTGCCAGCCAAACCCATTGACACAGGTTATCTTCCAAACGGGCTGTACCTGCTGACCGTTGGCAAAGACGTTTTTAAGGTAATGATTGCCAATTAATTTTTATTGAGTGACTTATAAAAATACCTTTGCGGAACCAAACAGCTGAAATCGGCTGTTCCCAAATTTCAACTTTAATCAATCGGAAGGCATTCAACCTTCGCAGATTACCGAAATGAGCAAACACGGAAGAATTTTGGTCGCCATGAGTGGCGGCATTGACAGCTCTCTCGCAGCGGTCATGTTACACGAACAAGGTTATGAAGTCATTGGAATGACCATGAAAACCTGGGATTATGCCAGCAGCGGCGGATCCAAAAAAGAAACAGGCTGCTGTTCCCTCGATTCCATCAATGATGCCCGTAACATCGCCGTTGAGCTCGGTTTCCCTCATTACATTCTTGACATTAGGGCAGAATTCGGTGATTATGTGATCGATCATTTCACAGGAGAATATCTTGAAGGCCGCACCCCCAATCCATGCGTTTTGTGCAACACCCACATCAAATGGGACGCGTTGTTGCGACGAGCCGACCGGCTGGATTGTGAGTTTATAGCTACCGGACATTATGCGAATATGCAGTTTAATAATGGCCGACATTACGTTTCCAAAGGCATTGACGGTTGGAAAGACCAAAGTTATGTGCTTTGGGGCGTATCCCAGGAAAGCCTATCCCGCACGAAATTGCCGTTAGGTTATTTGCATAAATCCGAAATTCGTGAAATGGCAAAACAACGCGGATTTATTGATTTGGTTAATAAAGCGGAAAGCTATGAAATCTGCTTTGTACCTGACAATGACTACCGAGGTTTCCTAAAAAGAAGAATTCCAGGATTGGAAGCTGAAGTGGCGGGAGGGAATTTTGTATTTGAAGATGGTACCGTTGTTGGTAAACACGAAGGTTATCCTTTTTATACCGTTGGTCAACGCAAGGGTTTAGGCATTGCATTAGGTAAGCCAGCCTTTGTGACTGAAATCAGAAAAGAAACGAATGAAGTCGTTTTGGGCGACTTACCGGATCTTTTTAGGGATGGCATGCATGTTGGAAAGCTGAATTTCCAAAAATATGAATCCATTGCAGCGCCACTGGAAACGGTAACAAAAGTGCGTTACAAACATGATGGAACCCCCGCTCTAATTGAACAAACTGAGCCAGATAAATTAGTGGCGCGCTTCCACGACGGCGTCAGCGGCATCGCTCCGGGCCAGGCAGCGGTATTTTACGAAGGAGACGACGTGGTCGGTGGCGGCTGGATTTTGAAGAGTTTTCGGCAGCAGTAATAAAAAAAGGATGTATGACTTACAAAGTCTTTAAGACTTGGCAAGTCATACATCCTTTTTTTATCTCCTTTTATTTAACCCGCTGACGAACCGCCTCGTAAAGTACAATCGAACTTGCTACGGACACATTCAGCGAATCAACCTGTCCATTCAATGGAATCTTCGCACCACTGTCGGCGAGGTGAATGAATTCTTTTGAAATACCGTCTTCTTCGGAACCCATGATGATCACAGTCGGGATGGTGAAATCAATGTCATACAGCGACTTATCGGATTTCTCCGTGCAGGCTACGATCTGCAAGCCGCTGTTTCGCAGGTACAATAAGGTTTCGTATAAATTTGGCTCGCGACAAACCGGGAGGAAATTTAGCGCGCCCGAAGATGTCTTCATAGCATCTGCATTAATTTGAGCTCCACCTTTTGTCGGGACTATAAGGCCTTGAACTCCTGCACATTCTGCCGTTCTGGCAATTGCACCGAAATTACGGACATCCGTAACCCTGTCAAGCAAAAGCAATAAGGGAATTTTTCCGTCTTCAAATACCTGCGTAAGCACATTATGCAGGGGCATGTACTGGATTGGAGAAACGAATGCAATGACGCCCTGGTGATTTTTCCGGGTAATCCGGTTCAGTTTTTCAATGGGGACTCTTTGATAGGGAACGCCCAGTTCTTTGGCGGGTTTCTCAATTTCCGAGAGGCCTAACTCTCTCTGAATAAATAGTCGTTCTATTTCCTTACCCGAACGAAGGGTTTCTAGTACAGACTGTATACCAAAAACCATATCGGCCTGGGACTGTCTTGGGGCTGGTTGTCTTACCGTATACTTCCGTTTCTCCATGCTTCTACTACTGGATACCAGATGGGCTGGTATTCCGCATAGCGAACCAGTTCATAATGATCATCCACAAATTGATTGTTTTTTCTGTTAAATGTAAAGTTGACATTCTGGGCATTTCCACGCTGGTCGTAACTCCAAACCTCCCTGTCTTTGCTGCGCTGTACTTTATCCGGCGGTCCTAACACAATGTATATCATTCCCTTATCTGTTTTCCAGCCTTCTTTGTAAGTCGTGAAAAGTTGATTGGCTTCTTCAACACGGCTGTAAAATGAACGGATAGATTGTTGTGCCAATGGCGTATTGCCGTTCATTAAGGTAAGCCAATATTTATCAAGCGCTTTCTTATAGTCCTCAGCCTTTTTTATTTCGTTAATCTCATTATTGGTACTCATATAAAGTAATGGACCAAGCAAGCGTTGCGGCTGGGTCACTTTCGGAAAACGTTCATTCACTACCAGGATTCCAAGACCTTCTGACTGAGTGGTATCCGCAAAAATATTGTATAAGCCCTCCTTGTTAAAATGAAGCGTCTCGCTGGTGTTGATAGTGAATGTGCTGTCGGCTTCCAAAGTTTTAGTACTACCTTTTTGGGCGACATTCATGGGCGAACCGGCAGGTTCAAAGTCATGATTATAATAGAAAACATGCAGTTGGTCACTGCCATTTGCTACTTTTTTAAGAATGAAAGGCTCGTTAATATTGATATAATGGCGTTGCAGCGGTTGTGGACTCGATGCAGTATACACTCCATAAACCTGATTTACTTGTAGTTTTTTAAATTGAATCGTGAGATCGTTTAAAACCTTCTTTAAAGTTCCCACCTGGCTTATCTCGCTGAGCAAAACCCCATAATCCCTATTAGGACTTTTCAGGTCGTAAGCAATTACAATCTTACTGCCTACCAGAGACACATTCGATGAATCAAGCTTAACATTTCCATATCCTAACCTTTCTCTTGTTCCATAATCGGAATAGATGACATAATTGAGGTTGTATGTTTTGATGAAATCAGCGGGAGAAATGGTTTTTCTGCCTTTTAGCGCGTCTACATAAAGATACACTTTCGTCTGCGTAGTATCTTTCAGAAGGTATTTGCTTTGGATTGCAACGAGCGAAGGCTCTTCGTTCACTGACGAACTGGCTTGCTGTAATTGGGAAGGCCTTACCTGCGCTTCAGGCAATTGTTTTGTTGATTTGTTTGAAGATGCGCAACCGGCAATCCACAAAATCGAAAAAATATAAAGGTAAAAACTTGGACCTGGTCTCATATTCGTGTTTTCTTCATTTGTCAATTAACGAAGTAACCGCCAAAATTACCCAATAAAACCGTAAGAAATTTTTTATTCTGGTTTCTTGCTATCCCGGTTCGCATTTTTAATCTGATCTTCAATGGCATCCCATTGATCATCAGACACTTCTTTTAAGAAATTGAACTGTCCGGCTGCCAGTACCTCACCTCCATCCAATGTGATCACTTCACCTGTCATATAGGCCGAAAAATCAGACATAAGATAGGCTGCAAGATTGGCCAGTTCCTGATGATCGCCGCCCCGGCTAAGTGGTATACGGCTTTCAAAGGAAAACTTTTTTGATAATTCTTCGGGAAACAAGCGGTCCCAGGCACCCTTTGTTGGAAATGGCCCCGGAGCGATCGCGTTTAACCTGATTCCGTAATGGGCCCATTCAAATGCAAGTGATTTGGTCATTGCGAGCACCCCCGCTTTAGCCATCGCAGAAGGTACCACCCAGCCCGAGCCGGTCCACGCATAGGTGGTCGAGATATTGAGAACAGTACCTCTGATTTTATTCTCGATCCAGTATTTTCCCAATGCCAACGTGAAATAATAAGTCCCGCGCAAAACGATATCCACCACCACATCCACAGCTTTATAAGACAGGCGCTCGGTTGGACTAATAAAATTTCCCGCCGAGTTGTTGACCAGGCCATCTACCTTACCAAATTTCTCAATGGCTTTTGCAATCACATTTTCAATCTGGTCGGTCTTGCGAACGTCGCAGGCGACACATAAAATTTCAGCGCCGGTTTCTGCATTCAGTTCCTCTGCGGTTTTTTCGAGAACTTCCAGTCGCCTGCTGCAGATCACAATGTTTGCACCCAATTTTAAGAAATACCTGGCCATGGATTTGCCTAATCCAGTACCACCGCCGGTGATAATGATCGTTTTAGCTTTTAATGCATCTTCACGAAGCATTCCTTCAGTGTAGGCCATGAGGATAAAATTTGGAAGAATTTCTAACAGAAGAGCCGGGGTATTTTCAACTACTGCTGAGCGAGTAGATATAACACAGCCATTCTTACCGCCACACCGTTTTCTACCTGATTCAAAATAATAGAGTGGCTGGAATCGGCGGCATCAGAAGATAATTCAACCCCTCTGTTGATGGGTCCTGGATGCATTAAGACAATTTCTTTGTTGAGCTTGTCCAGCATTGCCTTGTTGATTCCGTAGTAAAGCGAATATTCCCTAAGTGACGGGAAATATTTGATTTGTTGTCTTTCCAATTGAATTCGGAGTACGTTGGCCACTTCGCACCATTCCAATGCCTCCTGGACATTATGGCTTATTTTAACACCCAATTCTCCCAAATGCTTGGGAATGAGCGTTGAAGGCCCGCAAACCATTACTTCAGCCCCCAGCTTTTGCAAACAAAATATATTGGATAATGCTACGCGCGAGTGGGTTATATCTCCTATAATCGCGATTTTCTTTCCTGTCAGGTCCCCCAGTTTTTCGTGCATGGAAAATGCATCTAAAAGTGCCTGTGTTGGATGTTCGTGGGTCCCGTCACCTGCATTTACCACATTGGCGGGAATGCGGGTGGCGAGGTAATGGGGAGCTCCCGGACTGCTATGCCGTATCACGATCATATCCACTTTCATAGCCAGGATATTGTTCACCGTATCCAGCAGTGTCTCTCCTTTTTTTACCGAGCTCCCAGATGCCGAAAAGTTAACTACATCTGCGGAAAGGCGTTTTTCGGCCAGTTCAAAAGATAACCTTGTTCGGGTAGAGTTTTCGAAAAAAACATTGGCAATTGTAATGTCCCGAAGTGACGGGACTTTCTTGATCGGCCTGTTAATAACTTCCTTGAATTGGGTCGCAGTATCTAATATGGTTTGAATGTCATTCTCGTTCAGATTTTTAATTCCAAGTAAGTGCCGAACCGAAAGTTTTGTCATTACCGATATGCTGTGAAAGTTTTGCAAAGATAAGAAGGAACCGCCCAATGAGGAAATGCGACAGACATTTAAAATGTACTTCCATTTATCTCTATCAAAAAATTTCTTTGCCAATTGTGACCGATTGAAGCTTTACACGTCTAAGTAAAAGCAGGTTAAAATTTTTCTGGTATTCAACAGTCAAAAACACATTATGAGCTTAAAATTTTTTACAATTCTCCTATTCTGCCACACATCAATCAAACTTTTCGGTCAGATAGAAATCAAGTTTCCGCCTGTCAGAATGGTTTATCAGCGGAACACATCGGGCAATGCTACGGTCTTTATAACTGGTACTTATGTCGCATCGATTGATCATGTACAGGCCCGCCTAAAAACCAGGGTGGGTGAGCCGGGTAGCCAGGTCAGCTGGACGCCAATTGCCGGTAATGTCGACGGACACGTCTTTGGAGGCTCACTTACGGCAAGTGGTGGCCGTTACGACCTTGAAGTCCGTGGGATGAAAAATGGACAGCAAGTGGGAAATAGTGTAACGGTTGAGAAAGTTGGGGTAGGCGAAGTTTTTTTGATTGTTGGACATTCCAATGCTGACGCAGCCAACAGTGCCATGGTCGGGGCCAATAATGATATGGTTAACTCTATCAATATTAGGAGCGACTGGCCCTTGCACGAAACATACCTGACCACAGGAAGTCCGAATGATCTGCAACCTTTGCAGCCATCCCAATTATGTCAGACCTGCGGGATTGGGCCAATGGCCGGATATCCCTGGTTGTGGTCAAGATTGGGCGATTTGCTGACTAGTCAGTCAGGCCTCAATGTTCCAGTTCTGTTTTACAGCGCTGCATTCGGCGGAAGCAATATGGAACAAACCTATCAGGCAGCCTACGACATTCCTTTTGCTCACGGCTTTATCAATTATTCAATCAGAATGCCTTATGTGAACATCAGGAATACATTGAGTAAGTACGCGCCGCAGACCGGCCTGAGAGCTATTTTGTCAATGCATGGAGTAAATGATCAGAATACGGACGGCGAAGGTTTCAAATTCAGGAGTCTGAAAGTGATAGAAAAAACCAGAGAAGAGTCACAGTATCAGCAACTTCCATGGATGGTCGCTACTTCATGTTACAACCACAACGGGGTCAATCAGTCCATCACAGCTGGTCAGGAATCGTTGATCGCAACAGTACCATACGTCTTTCGAGGGGCAAATTTGAATTCAATAGGCGACGATGGAAGATATGATCAGCTGCATTTTAACGAATTCGGTCAGAGTGAAGCTGCGAGATTGTGGAAAGAAGCCATCATGGATCCTGTCGTCAACGTTTTACAAAATGCCCAACCATTAATGGCAAAGGCTCCCTCGCTTCCAGGACCCCCGCTTCCGGTTACATTGGTTAATTTTAATGGGAAGAATACCGAAGATGGTCACAATCAGCTACGATGGACGACATCCGACGAAAGCAATAATGATTATTTCGAGATCCAGAAGAGTTCCGACGCTGTTGTATTTAAGCCGATCGGGACAGTTATTGGTTGGGGAAATAGCAAGGAAAACCATTCATACAGTTTTTCTGACGAATCAATAAGTAAAAATTTGACCTATTATCGCCTGAACCAGGTCGATTTTGACGGCACTGCTACATTGTCCAGGATCATAGCGATCCGTAACCAAAATGAAAATGCAGATGACTTTGTGTTCCCTAATCCGACTATCCATTCCATTGAAGTAGCGACGGATAATGGGGCGGTTGTAGAAGACATGACTTTATTTGATCTGGCAGGCCATGCGATTTTGCAAAAATCTAAATCCAGTCAAATGGATATTTCTACATTAAACCGTGGGGATTATATGATCGAAATCAAACTGAGTTCCGGTGAGGCGATCAGAAAGAAAATAGTTAAGATGTAGTTTTAGGAAGCGTTCGGCGCTTAACTTTACCATCAATGTAGTTCAATAAGGTTACCACTTCTGGTAACCTTTATTTTTAAATATGGATAAAACCCTGGTTATAAATCATCTCAAAACTTTGCTGAACGATCGCATGCAAGTGGCTTGGACGGCCATGGAGGCAGCGCAGGAATCCGCGAATGAGCAAGGAAAAAGTTCAATGGGGGATAAGTACGAAACGTCGCGGTCCATGGGCCAGCTGGACAGGAATATGCACGCACGCCAATTTGAACAGACCAGGCAAGAGCGATTAATTTTAGAGAGGATTAATGTCAATGAGGTAACACAGCGGGTTGCAGTCGGTTCGCTGCTGGACACAACGGGTGGCTGGTTTTTTATCGCGGTAAGTTTGGGAGCCGTAAAAATAGAAGATGAGACCGTATTAGCGGTCTCATCTTCATCCCCGGTTGGAGCATCTTTATTGGGTAAACAAACGGGAAGTAAATTTGATTTTATGAACAAGCAGCATGAGATCCGCGCTATCTGGTAGCCGGTTAACTCATGTTGTGAAAAACGCGCTGAACATCGTCGTCCTCTTCGATCTTTTCAACCAGTTTTTCAACTTCTGCCGCCTCTTCTTCGCTTAATGTTTTAGTATCATTCGGAATGCGCTCGAAATCAGCTTCTACAATCTCATATCCGTTTTCTTCAAGGTAGTGTTGCAGCGCACCAAATGCTGAAAATTCGCCGTACACATTAATTAAGCCTGATTCTTCGTCCAGAAAAACCTCCTCACCACCGACATCGATTAGCTCAAATTCAAGTTCTTCCAGGTCTTTTGCGTTATTTTTAAGCTTGAAAATACATTTCCTGTCAAAAATGAAATCCAGCATCCCCATTGTACCCAGGCTGCCGCCCAGCTTATTGAAATAACTCCTGACATTGGCAACGGTGCGTGTTGGGTTATCGGTTGTGCTTTCCACGAGGATAGCAACCCCGTGCGGCCCGTAACCTTCGTATACCATTTCCTTATAATCTTCCTGATCTTTAGAAGTAGCCCTTTTGATTGCCCGCTCTACCGTTTCCTTCGGCATGTTTGCCGCCCTTGCATTTTGAAGAAGCACCCTAAGCCGTGCATTGGTATTGGGATCTGCCGTTCCGCCTTTTACAGCCAGGACTATATCCTTTCCAATTCTGGTGAACGTTTTGGCCATTTTATCCCAGCGCTTAAACATTCTGGCCTTCCTATATTCATAAGCCCTGCCCATACTTATTGTAGGTTATTGTTAAGATTTTAAAATGAATACCTTGTGATTTTACTTTCCGAGCAGCAAATTTATAAAAGACCACCAAAATCAGGCAAAAATAAATTTTTCAAGAATTTTATAACAAAAATGGAATACAAGCTGGACTGGCATTTTCAGACATTTGACGAACTCACCAATGAAGAACTCTATCAATTGCTGCGTTTGAGAAGTGAGGTTTTTGTGCTTGAACAAAAATGCTGCTTTCTCGACCTGGACAATAAAGACCAGAAATGCCACCATTTGTCTGGATACCTGAACGGAATTTTAATGGCACACTCGCGCATCGTACCTGCAGGGCTTTCATACGAATATCCGTCGTTAGGCAGGATTGCGGTATCCGGGTTGGGACGCGGTTCAGGATATGGCATTGAACTCATGAATGTTTCTATCGCAAAGCTTGAAATGCTTTATGGTAAAAGCGTTATTCGGATCGGGGCGCAATTGTATCTGAGGAATTTTTACGAGTCATTTCATTTCAAACAATCAAGTGATGTGTATCTGGAAGATGATATTGAGCATATCGAAATGACTAGGGAAGCTTTATAAAAGTTGCGTTGTATTGTGGGGAATGAATTCCCAAATATGGTGTATTTGTAAACAGGCCGAAAAACATAATTTATTCAAATAGATGTTGATCCAAGCTGTATCTGGAAAATTCAAAGAAAAACGTAGTATTTAAACTACATTTTTGTGAAAAAAATTTGATATAAATTGTTCTCTTAAAGATTATGTAATAATTTGGCACAGAATTTTAGTTATTAGTATTCAGTCAAGCAAATTGTTGATGTGGAACTGACGCCCTGTCAGACGCCCAATAACATTTTTGACGAACACTGATAGAGGAGGGTTTACGTGGAATGGCCTACTGTAATGCGGTAGGCCATTTTTTTGTGCCTTTTGGATTGGTTTGGATGACTATATCGTGTTCATTTGTAAACATTTAGAACACAGCATTCATATTACATGACCAAAGTTACCGAGTTCATCAGCCAAGCCGCAGGCAAGACCCTATTCTCGATTGAAATTATCCCACCATTAAAAGGCCAGAATATCAACGAGCTATTGAACTCTATCGAACCATTGATGGAGTTCAAACCACCGTTTGTTGATGTGACTTATCATAGGGAAGAACTGATTGATCGAGTTGGCGCTGACGGCAATATCGAGCGGATCCCGATCCGGAAGAGACCCGGTACAGTCGGAATTTGTGCCAGGTTGATGGAGCGTTTTCACGTGGACGCTGTTCCTCATGTGATTTGCGGAGGATTTACAAAGGATGAAACAGAAGATGTTTTGATTGATCTCCATTATCTGGGGATCGATAATGTGCTGGTGCTTCGCGGTGACCCCGAAAAGTCTGCGGGTATTTTCAAATCCAAATCCGGAGGCCATACTTATGCATCTGAGCTAGTTGAACAGGTAAGTGCAATGAACAATGGCGTTCTGCTCAATGCTGAGACGGAAATGTTTCCTACTAATTTTTGCATCGGTGTAGCAGGTTATCCTGAAAAGCATTTTGATGCAACCAGTTTTGACACCGATTACACGCATTTGCGGCGGAAGGTGGAATTGGGAGCTAATTACATTGTTACCCAAATGTTTTTCGATAATGAAAAATACTTCCGATTTGTCGACAGATGCAGGGCAGAAGGAATCAATGTTCCGATCATTCCTGGGTTAAAACCTTTGTCGACCCGGAAGCAATTGTCCGTTCTGGCCCAAATCTTTCACCTTGAATTTCCGCAGGAGCTGGTTAAGGAAGTCGAAAAGTGTGCGTCGGACAAAGAGGTGAGGCAGGTCGGAATAGAGTGGGGCATTCAGCAATGCAAAGAATTAATGGCTTATGGCGTACCCGTGCTGCATTTTTATACAATGGGCAAATCGGATAATGTTGCCCAGATCGCAAGACAGGTTTTTTAGGAAATCAGGAGGGTCTACTCATAACAGACAGCTGTACCATTGGCACTGACCATCAGCATGGTACCTCCGATGGTTTCCATATCTATATCAACCCCAATCACCGCATTGGCGCCCAAACGTTGCGCCTGGTCCATCATTTCGCGGATGGCAATACTCTTGGCCTCCCGAAGTGCCTGTTCATAAGCGCCTGAACGTCCTCCTACCACATCCCTGATTCCGGACAGGAAATCCTTCACGATATTCGCGCCGATTATTGCTTCACCATTGACCAATCCGATGTACTTAATGATTTTTTTGCCTTCAATATTGGGGGTGGTAGTAACAAGCATATGTGTCAGGTTTGGATAAGTATGATTTGTGGATGAATTTAGTTCATTTTGAAAATGCGGAACTTAAAATAATGGTTTAGCGGCAAAGAAGCATAAAAAGCCGGTAATTTTCCCGTATGACGGACGGCATTTTCAAAAAGCAGTCCATGTAAGGCCGCTTGATTGCCCGGAAAGGGTCAATAATCGTTAGCTTTGTTTTTTGACAAATTCACAATAAAAATCAGTAATGGAACAGTCGGTTGAAACAATTAACAGCATTATCCGCAGCAGACGCAGTATTTTCCCACCCAGCTATATTCAGAAAGAGATTCCAAATGAGGTGATTAGCAATATTCTGGGAAACGCCAACTATGCGCCAAGCCATAAATTAACAGAGCCGTGGCGGTTCATTGTTTTTAAAGGTGAAAGCCTGAAACACCTTGCCGGCTTTTTCTCCGAACGGTACCGCACCACAACTCCGCCGGAATCTTATTCCCAAGCCAGGTATGATGCCGCTGGCGAAAAAGTGCTCAAATCCAATTGCGTTATAATTATCAATGTCGAACTTCATCCCGATAAACTTCCGGAATGGGAGGAAACAGCCTCGGTAGCTTGCGCAGTGCAAAATATGTGGCTTACAGCCACTGCCTACGGTATCGGTTCCTATTGGAGCAGTCCGGGCGTGTTGAAAGAGCTGGGCACATTCCTTGAACTCGATGAATCACAGAAATGCCTGGGGCTATTCTTCATGGGTTATCACGATGCCCCGGAAGCTCCTGCCCGCCGGACCCCAATCGAAAACAAAGTTACCTGGGCGGAATAATGGCAAGAAAAGAAACGACCCTGCGCGCCAGTTCATTATCCAAGTCATTTGGAGCAACGACAGTTCTCTCTGACATTCATTTGCAATTAAACGCCGGTGAATGGCTGGGGATTCTGGGGGAGAGCGGTTCGGGGAAAAGTACCATGTTACGCATTTTGGGCAGGTTCCTGGATGCAGATCAGGGGAAAGTTTTTTTTAAAGAAGTGGAATTGAAGCCGGTTAGCGGTGAACTGATCCCGGGTCATGAATCCATCCGGCTCATTCATCAGGAATTTGAGCTTTTTCCCAATCAGACCGTTCAGGAAAATATAGCTTATTCCCTAAGGTTTTTTGAAGTCGGATATCGTTCTGAGAAAGTTGCTGAGCTGTTGGAAACTGCCGGACTGGGCTATGTAAAAAATCAGAAGGCTAAATTGTTATCAGGAGGAGAGAAGCAGCGAACAGCAATAGCTAAGGCGCTTGCCGAGCAGCCCGACGTGTTACTATTGGACGAGCCATTTGCGCATCTCGACAATCACAACCGTCGTGTTTTAGGCGACGCGATCGAAACCCTTCGGAAGCAGCAAAAAATGAGCTGTATTTTCGTAACCCATGAAGCGGCGGATGCATTAGCATGGTCGGACCGGATTGCGGTATTACGCCATGGCAAAATTATTCAGATCGGTACGCCGCAAGAAGTTTATAATCAGCCATTTGACAGCTATGTTGCTGAGTTAACCGGAGATATCAATTGGGTGGAAGGTGGAAAAGACAAAAAGTCTTGTTTTATCCGGCCTGAAAAAATAAAGCCGACGAAAAACCCAGAAAAAAGTAAATGGCAGGGCAATGTTCAGGCTATTCGATTTCACGGCAACCATTGGGAAATACGCTGCTCGGACGGGAAAACGAAATTGTCTTTTTACCGCAATAAAACGGATCTGCAGGTAGGACAGCAGGTAATGCTGACCTATGCGGCCAAAGATCTGCGAATCATATAGTTTCTACAAATTAAACCAGAAGGATATCTTCACCGCAAATGGCGTCACATTTGGGTTTTTTAGGTAGGTCAACCGATGGACAAAGTCAATTCGACCGGCTTTAAAAATATTGTCAATTCCATACCCCAATTCCAGGTAAGGCCTGTCTTTCAGCTTACTAAATGTCTGGATTTCGTTCCCCGATTCGTCGGTCGTTGTGGTAAGCGAAACGTTAGCATCGCTTGTGCTGCCATAAAAGACACGTCCGGTTGCCAGCATTCTTAACTTCAACTTCTTGATTGCCGGAATGCGGTTGAGCAGGATACCTTCAAAATTGTGCTCCAATCGCAGCGCAATATACCGGTCGCTGATGAACTCGAAGTAACGCATCAGGTTGTACGCATTTTCGACATAAAACAGTGATTCATTACCCAGAGGCGTATAGAGCAACGGATAGGGTAGCGTGGATGGAATATATCCAAACGTGACATTATAGTAAGTCCGGCCGATAGCACCAGCGCGAAAGCTATGCTTAACGTTAAATGAGACCTTATTATAATTAAAGTCACCACCCAGGAAATTGCGGATTCCTAATGTATACCGAAGCGTAAATACGGGCGAATTGCCATTGCCCATGCTGATCCGCTCATTATCATTTTGTAAAAACGTTTCCTTATTGGCCAGGCGGGTTTCGAGGTTGATTTCCGTAATGTCGAAAGAACTTCTCAGCGGAGACTCAATTCCGGCTTCGGGATTAGTGCGGTATGCAAACGGAAATAACGGTTCAAAACCACGGTGCTTGAGCTGAATGCTGCCGGTAAAGCCCTTTACCAGCTCCCTTTTCACATATGCGGACACATCTTCTTGCCAATAGGGCCTCCGAAAGGCTCCAAATCTTGAAAAGGCACCAAAAATCGTGTTAGGCCCTATCGTTTCTGCCGTAACGCCAAGTCTTTCCAGGTCTCTGGAATAGGAAATCCCAGCGAGCGTCCAGGGTTTGCGGTCAATGATATAGTCCATCCCTGCGCCGTATTTAAATGCCTGATCCTTTGTACCATATGCCCCATACCCGCTAAAAATCCATTTTCTGCTGAATCCCGGATCAGTCCTGAAACCCAGCCTGAACCGGTGGCCCTCGGTCGCGTTATTGGCATATAAAAATAGGTAAGGGCCAATGTCAATGTTCCACTTATCAATTTTTTTGTAGCCGTTAACCAGTATGTTGAGGATCTCGGTATAAGTCTTTACGACCGGCAGAACGTTCAGGGAGTCAACCAATTGAAAGCTCAATTTTTCAGTAGCGCTAAGTGTTTCAGGTCGGTTTTTGATCCAGAATGTAGAATCGGAATCTTTATAATCTTCCTTCAGTTCAATGGCGGTATCGTAAAACTTGCTTTCATGCGGTGCATTGATCTTGTATTTTGAATTGGAAGAATAAAATTTGAGCAGCATTCCGGCCGTATGCTTGGTAGGCTCATCTACATCAATCAACACCCTGGTTTTAAGCGGTATCCAGGTTTTTTCATCTTCAAATAATTCGTAGGATTGCTGGATCTTAATCTTCTCAATAAAGTTGAGATTAGCGCTTCTCCCTACGCTGGCATCCATCTGTGTTAGCGCATAAGTATTTCCATCCACCCAGAATGAACCGGTAAATGCAAGGTCCTGTTCTTGTCTTGGCTCAAAATCGATATGATAGTCATAATTGGTACCATTGGAAACGCTGTCGGAAATATAATAGTCATAATACAGTTTCCAGCTGTCCGATATGGGAGATACGAAGTCTTTGGATAAGAGATTCAGCCAGTTGTTATAAAAATTATACTGCTGAAAAGACGACCCGATCACCTGTGAAACCAGGCTGCCATCGGTAAGCCCCACACCTGAAATTTTGGTTTTGTTAATAATCTCCTTCTTCTTCTTTGGGTTTTTTCGATAAAAGACATTGGAGACGGACTCGGAAATAAAGATCGGAATGATCGTTTCCCCATTTTCCCCTTTGACCTCATCAAATTTATCGACAATGTGAGTCATTTTCTTGATCGACTTCCGGTTCCTGAATTTATCGGAAAAGTTGTCAATGTCGATCTGGATCTTGTTATAGCTTTCATATTCGTAAGCATCCAGGTCTTCTGCATTATTGATTTTTTTATTCGCAACAATTTTCCGGATGATGGCAAAGGCCGGGTTTTCGCCCGCAAATATCTTCACTTCCTTCAATTGAAATGCGCCGGGAAGCAATTGAATATCAATAACTTGATTAACCTGGCCTGGAATGATGGCTTTACTTCGGCTTTCATATCCAACATAGGTGATCTGAACAGAATCTGCAGGTGGAGTATAATTCAATTGATAAAAGCCGTCAAAATTGGTGGTTGTTCCAAATGTGGTGGCCTTAATACCAATGTTGGCAAATGGGATCGGATCGCCCGTGCTGGCGTCGGTAATTCTTCCCTTAATAATGTAGTTTGTCTGGGCCTTTGCGACGAAAGAGAAGATGAATGCAATTAAAAATAAGGAAAGTCTTATCGGTGTTAAGCCAAACTTATTTAAGTGGTGTTTCAATATAGATCTCTGGCCATTCTTATTTCTCATTTTTTTCGTATCTCCTTATTAGAAGTCACATCTGCTGAGGGACGAAGGACATGAACATCCAATACCGCCTTGGGACGGGCCAGATATTCACGGACCAATGTTCGGAGGGAATAACCATCCGGAACATCCTGCGCCGCAAACGATATTGCCTGAATGCCTTCATTATGAGCAATATATAGTGCTCTTGCATTGTGAAAGTTTTGTGATATAATCGTAAAATTATCCTGATTAAAAACCTCTTTGCACCTGATAATGGAATCAAAAGTCCTGAAACCGGCGAAATCCAGTGTCATAACATTTTCCGGGATTCCCAGGTTAAGTAATGCCCGCTGCATGTCAAGAGGCTCATTATAATATTGTGAATCGTTGTTTCCGCTCAAGATAATGTATTTGATCTTTCCTTCCTTAAAAAGCCGGGCAGTAGCCTCCATTCTGTATTTAAAAAATAGATTTTCCTTTCCTTTCTCAGAACTTCTGCTCGTACCGAGTACAAGCGCAACATCATTTGAAGGCAAATTGTTTATAGAAAAGTAATTGTATTGCCTGGTACAGTACACAACCCAAAGGTTGCAGAGCAAGATAAAAACCAGGCAGAGAAACAGTAAGGCTAATATGATTTTGATCAATTTTTTCACCTGCATCCCGGATATTGCCTTTCAAATTTACCAGTTTACTGCCCTTTCCTGTTTCTTCGCACTTCATGATCTCTTGTTTTTAGACCATACGCAATTTCGGACACCTTCTGTTGCTTGTATGTGACTATTATGCTTTTTAAAATGATCATTCAAAAAGTCCTAGCTGGCTTTTAGGCGAATCCGGCCCTTTTTTACCATCTTTTTTAGGTTTAGAACCATTTGCCTGCTCATCTTCATCGGGATTCGGTTCTGCTTTTCCTTCCGCTGTTTCATCCGGAATTAAGGTAACAGTATTTTCGGGTAAAACGTCCGCCATAGCTTGATCCAACGGTTCAGTATTTTCCTCATCCTCTTCCTCGGTGTCCTCATAGAGTTGTGAAGCCTCTGTCACAGGATCTGGTATTGGGGCCAGCCAGCGCATTTCCTTGAATTTATCAGTCGGCAGCTTACTTCCCATTGCGCGCCAACCACGGATCTCCACCATTTCTTCAATTACATAGGTTACGGCGGTTTGTTCTTTTTGGGCTGTTTTTGGAAAAGTTATTTCCACTTGTGGACGCTTATCTGTGCTGGCAAGGACAAGTTTACTGCTTTTGGAATCGCTGATAAATACGAATTTCTTATCCAGCGAAGAAGTTTCAATGTTGAAACGCTTGATAAAATGCTGCTTCTGAACTCCATCAAGGTAAACTGCGGTAATGATAATTGCAGGATCAAATTTCTTGACGAGCAGCACTTCATTGGGAACGTAATGATTGGTCAGATCAAAATTCGTCAGTTCATAACTACCTTCCTTATAAATGACCAGAATGCTATCCGAAGGACCAAAATTTCCCAGATATTCTCCTCTTTCATCTCGGTTAAGCCTGCCGATCGTTGGGTTAAACCACATATCCACACCGCCCAATGTCGAGCGCCCTGCCTGTTTCATTGTAATTTTCCTGATGGGATATTTCGTCAGGATATTACCCATTGCGCTCCGGTTTTTGATCAGTAAATCAGCGAAATTGAAGTCGAACTGTTTTACTTTGGCTTTGCTTTGGGATGTCAAACTAACAGTAATCAGTTCAGCCTCACCATTTTCGTTTGGAGTGAAGTAGGTGATTTTAGATTTTGGAGTTCCCTGGGTCAGATCATATTCCCGGTCGCGCGTTACCGCGGTTATCTGACACCTTTTAATGTACGACACGCCGGTTTTGCCATCCAGATAAACGAGGTTATAAACCTTGCGTTCGTCATTTTTTAGAAAAACCGAACAGTGAATAATGTCCTTTCCAACAAATACCTTTTCCTGTACCTTGGTAACCAGACACTTGCCATCACCTTTAAAAACAATCACATCGTCAATGTCTGAGCAATCCATCACATATTCATCCTTTTTTAGACCGTAACCAATAAAACCTTCGGAACGGTTGACATATAATTTCTGATTATTGGCAGCAACGATATTGGCAGAAATCTGGTTAAATGCCCTTATTTCCGTTTTCCGACCTCTTCCTTTTCCATATTTTTTGAGCAGATCTTTGTAGTAATCGATTGCAAAACGGGTAATGTTGGCCAGGTTATCATCGGTTTCTGCCAATTCCTCCTCCCATTTACGCATCAGCTCATCCGCCTTGAAGCCGTCGTATTTCGATATCCGTTTGATCCTGATCTCGGTTAATTCAACGATGTCGTCATCATTGATTTCCCTGTAAAACTGCGCTTTGAAAGGTTCAAGCCCTTTGTCAATGGTCCTGATTACGGCTTCGAAAGTTTCACATTCTTCAATGTCTCGGTAGATGCGGTTTTCGATGAATATCTTTTCCAGTGAGCCATAAAGGATTTTCTCCAACAGCGCAAGCCTTTTGATTTCCAGCTCCCGGTTCAGCAGATGGACGGTCTGCTGAGTATTGTATTTTAAAATTTCCGTCACCCCAACGAAATGAGGTTTGTCGGCGATGATAATACAAGCATTGGGCGATATGGATACCTCACATTCAGTAAAAGCATACAGTGCGTCCATCGTTATATCCGGCGAAACGCCAGGCGCAAGATGCACCTGTATCTCCACTTCGGCAGCAGTATTGTCAACTACCTTTTTGACCTTGATTTTCCCCCCATCATTGGCTTTAACAATAGAGTCGATCAGGGAAGTGGTCGTTGTCCCGAACGGTATGTCGCGGATCACGAGCATTTTTTTGTCTTCCTCTTCAATTCTGGCCCGCACGCGGACTTTCCCGCCCCGGTGGCCGTCATTATAATTGGAAACATCTACTTGACCGCCCATGAGGAAATCGGGGTAGATGATCACATCTTTTCCTTGCAGGATGCTGATTGAGCCTTCGATCAGCTCGCAAAAATTGTGTGGTAATATTTTGGTAGATAATCCAACGGCAATCCCTTCGACGCCAAGGGATAGTAATAATGGAAATTTAACCGGAAGTGTGACGGGCTCGCGTTTACGTCCATCGTAGGATAGCTGCCACTCGGTAGTATTGTCATTGAAGACAATTTCTTTCGAAAACCGGGATAACCTTACTTCAATATATCGGGCGGCAGCGGCACTATCGCCTGTGCGGATATCGCCCCAGTTTCCCTGGGTATCAAACAGCAATTCTTTCTGACCAATGTTGACAATCGCATCGTAGATAGAGGCGTCGCCATGCGGGTGGTACTGCATCGACGAGCCGACAACATTCGCCACTTTGTTGAACCGGCCATCATCCATTTCATTGAGCGCATGCATAATGCGCCGCTGGACAGGTTTAAGGCCATCTTCAATGGCAGGAACAGCACGTTCCAGAATTACATAAGAAGCATAATCAAGAAACCAATTTTCATACAAACCCGAAATGGGCAATTTATCGTGCAATCCGCTATCTTCTACGTCAGGCGTAGCTCCGTTTTCGTCCATAAATGAAGGAGGAACCAGGGTTTAAATATTCAATAAAGTTAAGGCATCCATCTCGCCGTTTCGCGGAAGAACTGTTCCGTTCGAGGGAACGGACAGGGCGAAAATGATCGGAAGACGTGTTTGATTTACGTGCTAATATAGCAATTAAAGCAATACTTTTTAATTTTCCGAATCGGGTACAGGCGCGTTCAGAACGGTCAGAAGCTCGCTGATCATCATGGCAGTAGCCCCCCATATTTTGTATCCCTGAACCATGTAATGAGGCGCATGCACCTGTTCACCACGCACTTGAATGTCGCTTGAACCAATGATGTCCACATCCGATATTTCTTCCAGTTTGATTTCAAAAATATCTTCGACTTCACGGGGATCCGGATAGAAATCCGGCCGATAGGGCATGGAGGCTATGACGGGCAAAACGTAAAAATTACTCGCTGGAATGAAGAGTTCTGTCAGGACTCCGAGTATCCTGACATCATTCAACCGCAGACCAATTTCCTCCTGGGCTTCCCTCAATGCAGTTCGGATCAGATCCTTGTCGCTTAGTTCATAGCGGCCTCCCGGAAAAGCAACTTGTCCGGAATGTACACCGTCATATGCTGGACGAAGGATGAGAGGAAAATAGATATCTTCGTTATGGGGATAAAATAAAATCAATACTGCGCTCTTGCGGGTCCTTGCATTAGGTTTGAATGTTAGCCGCAATCTTGTTGCCGCCTGCATGACCCGGTGCGCTGATTCACCGGGAAGGGGGAATTTGAGTTTTTTTGCTATATGTTCACTAAAAGTGGAGAAAGATTCCAGTAAGGCCATGAAGGCTTATAATTTGAACGAGTTTGAGGTGCTGAGTGAGGCTTTTTAGATTTTTGCGTAGTGCAATTCCCTTTTAAAGTCAAAGAAACTTTCAAGGCTCAAATCTTCATCAATTTCTTCCCAATGGACACTATCACCTGTGGGGCCAATTTCAAAATTCTGGCGTTGCTTTAACGATGCATTTTTGAGACGGGCGAACCATTCCAGGGGATTTCCTATCGTATGGCCTGTATCAGTAACTATATAGATGTTAAGCTCATCAAACCAAACTTTTTGGATTTTCATATCACGCTTTCTTAAAGATTTACCTATGATTTCAGCTTCTATGAAACTCGTGCCATTTTGTGATTATCTGCTCTTTATTTTTTTCGATTAGCGCTTCTGCAAGAAGCAGATCTTTGGTTTTCATGCCATGACTCTCAATGAGGCGGATCGGGCTTACTTCAAATTTGGCAACTCCGTCTGAATTGCGAACATGGATATGAATCGGGAGATGCTCGAGACTGTAAAAAAAAAATCGCATTCCGAACATTCGAAATATTTCCGGCATAAGTGTGTGATGAAGTAACTCTCAAACTTGAACTATGCAAATATAACGAAACACTTTTTTTATAAATGAGTTATTGTTTTGATATAACAGCATATAACTTTGCCAGTTGCTCGGCGCACCTTTCGCCGTCCATGGCAGCGGACATAATGCCGCCTGCATAGCCTGCTCCCTCGCCGCAAGGAAACAATCCTTTTACTTCCGGATGCTCGCAACTATCTTGTTCCCTGGGAATTCTGACAGGAGAGGAGGTTCGGCTTTCAACGCCTATCAGCTGCGCATCCGGCGAAAGATATCCCCTCATTTTTTTTCCAAAATCGATAAGTGCTTCCCGCAGAGGAAATGCAATGTTTGGAGGAAGGACTTCATTGAGATCAACTGATTGCAGGCCGGGTTGATACGAAGTTTCTCTTAATTGAGATGAAATCTTGCCTTTCACAAAGTCAGTTGCCAATTGTGCAGGGGCCGTTTGCGTAAAACCTGCCAGCCTACATGCGGCCTGCTCTACTTCCTTTTGAAATTGCAACCCGGCCATCGGGCCAAATTCTTTGTAGGGTTCCAGATCAGCTTCCTCTACGGATACCACAAGTCCTGAATTGGCATAGGCCGAATCCCGGCGCGAAGGGGACATTCCATTCACCACCACTTCACCCAAGGCAGTGGCGGCTGGAACAATAAAGCCGCCCGGACACATGCAAAAGGAGAAAACGCCTCGCTGCACACCATTGTACTTTGTTTGAGTAACCAGGCTGTAAGATGCAGCGGGAAGATAAGGTCCCCGATCCGTTTCGCAATGGTATTGGATCTTGTCGATCGTGTTTTGAGGATGTTCAATGCGGACGCCCATCGCAAATGATTTGCTTTCGATCAGGATGTTTTTGGCATTTAATAAGTCATAAATATCGCGAGCGGAATGTCCTGTGGCAAGGATGACGCCAGTGCCCAAATGTTCCTGCGAGTCGTTGGTGATCACACCTTTAATCTTTCTATGATGAATAATCAGGTCGGTTACCTTGCTCTTGAAATGAATTTCGCCGCCAGCTTTCAGGATGCTTTCTCGCATTTCGGAGACGACAACTGGCAGCTTATTGGTACCAATGTGCGGATGGGTATCGATCAGGATTTGCTCACTTGCGCCATGATGAACAAGAATTTCCAGAATGCGGCGAATGTCGCCGCGCTTATTGGAGCGGGTGTAAAGTTTTCCGTCTGAGTAAGTCCCCGCCCCACCTTCGCCGAAACAGTAATTAGATTCGGGATTTACCAAATGTTCTTTGTTGATTGCAGCCAGGTCCCTGCGACGGGCCCGGACGTCTTTTCCTCTTTCCAAAATAACAGGTTTGACGCCCATTTCAATGAGCCTTAATGCAGCAAACATTCCGGCAGGGCCGCAGCCGACAATGATTGCCTGTGGACGATTGGAGATATTGAGATAGCTGATCTGCGAGCTGATCAATGAGGGTGGGAGCTCATTGATATACACTTCTGTCTGCACATTTACTTTTACCTGCCTGCTCCGGGCATCAATCGATTGACGTGTTTTCCGGATTATAGGATCGTCGCCTGTACGGAGACGCAGTTTTCGGATGATATGCTGGCGAAGCATTTCGTCGTCCAGCGCTATTTCTGGCGGGAGTGTTAATTGGAGCGTAGTATGCATTTTATCCTTTAATAAAACAAAGGTAAGCAGACTTGGGAATGGTACGAGGGTAGCATTGCGGGATTTTGATCTTTAATAGGAAGATTATTCAACCATATCTGACTTGAAAATGTCTTCAAACCGCCGCCAATTTCTCAATACCCTGGCAGTCTCCGCAGGAGCTGCCCTACTCGCAGAGCCTGCTTGGACACAGGGCAAAGCTGCCGCTATGCCCGTTTCCTGCAATCAATATTCATGGATAACCTTTTACGCAAGGGAGGGAAGGGAATGGGCTGCTGATCTGGACGTGTCTTTGTCAGAATTTGCCTCGACTGGTCTGGCAGCATATGAGCCTGCATTCACACAGGTCGAACAAGTAAACAGATTACTTCCTTACCTGAAGAAATATAAGCTTGTCATGCCTTCCGTTTATGTGAATAGTTCGTTACATCAGGCCGAGGAAGGGGCAAAGTCCATAGAATCCGTTTTGGCGATTGCCGATGCATTGAAACCTGCTGATACCAAAATCATTGTAACCAATCCAAATCCGATCAAGGGGGGGAGTGATCAGAATAAGTCGGATGCGGAGCTGACGGAGCAAGCAAGGAATATGGATAAGCTGGGCGCGGAGTTGAAAAAGAAAGGAATGACATTGGCCTATCACACCCACGACGTGGAATTGCGGGCCGCCGCACGTGAATTTCATCACATGTTGCTGGCGACCGATCCCAAGAATGTATCGCTGTGTCTCGATGTACATTGGGTTTACCGCGGCTCGGGAAATTCGCAAATTGCTTTATTCGATGTGGTCAAATTGTATGGCAAACGCATTGTTGAGCTGCATATTCGTCAATCAAAAGATGGTATTTGGCAGGAGAGTTTCGGGGAAGGGGATATTGACTACCCGAGGCTGGCCAAGTCGCTCAACGATCTCAATGTCAAGCCGCACCTGGTATTGGAACAATGCCTTGAGAAAACTTCACCTAAGACCATGAATGCGATTGAAGCGCATAAGATTGATCAGGTTTATTTGAAAAAGGTGTTTGGGGTTTAAACCTCCTTCTGCAATTCCTTACTCGTCTTCCGGGATCCATCTGGCGACCAGCCTGGCGCTTTGAGCAGATATTTGAATTTAGTTTTCATATCTACGGGCTGCCGGAAATCATTTCCGATTTCCTTCCACTCGTGAAAAACAGTATCAACCAAATTTTCATTTTCAATCTGTTTTGTCAGGCCATATCGTGGAGGTACCGCAGGGATTTCTTCCTGAAACGTGCCGAAAATCCGGTCCCAAACGATCAGGCACATGCCCATATTTTTATCAAGATACTGCACATTGCTCGCATGATGCACCCGATGGTGCGATGGGGTAACAAAAATATATTCCAGCCAACCTAACTTATCCACGTATTCGGTGTGCACAATGATGCCGTAAATCTGTGTGATGGAATACATGACTATGATATCAGCGGGGTCAAATCCGGCCCAGGCAAGCGGGATGAAATACACGAAACGGTAAAGCGGTTGGAAAACAGAAGACCTGAAACCCGTCGTTAGATTGAAGTGCTCGGATGAATGGTGCGTGACATGCACAGCCCAGAAAAGCCTGCAATGATGGTCGACGTAATGCAATGTGTAAAATGCCAGATCTTCCAGCAGAAACAAACAAATCCAATAGATGTAGGGATTTCCAATCGGGGAAATCAGTGCGAAGTTGTAAATCCAAATCAGTATACCAATGTAAAAAGCGCGAAAAAGGAGATCGACGCCACCGTTGATGAGCATTAGTAATGCGTTATTCAGGCTATCGCGGAACGAATATGAACGGCGAACCGAATGTTCGGAATGATGATTGTGGTAAGTAAGGAAAATTTCCAGGCCAATGAGTACAAGATAAAACGGCGTTGACAGCTTTAAAACAAGATCCTCAAAGTCATAAGTGCCAGGCATATCAATTTTTACAAATGGTATACAAAGATAGTTGAGTGTAGAAATGTTAGGCTTGATACGATAATTTTTAAGAATTTTTTAATCCTGAAATTTAGGGTTATTCTCATATTAGACATTCACCTCAATTAAAACCCCTATTAAGGAATAATTCTTCTTAACGCTTTCCTTAATTCTTCATTTTTATGCTTTTTCTGAAGAATGATAGGAGCTGCAATGCGCTCCCGACAATCGAACAAAGAGCAACGTTCGCAGGTCTGGTTCACATCCCTGGAATGCAAATGCGGATCATCCAGAAAAGCCAGCTTTTCCCGCGTTTGCTCGTCCAGATAAATTCCCATTGACACACTGACATTCAAATTAGGTGTTGGAGACATCGGCTGCGCAAAACTGATCACCAGATATTGATCCTTTGTATCGATGTAAGTGGATTTTTGGGCCTTGCAAAGGATTCGAGGCTTCCCTTTATTTATAATAATGTCGCCGAGATCGTTCAGGATAGTAAGTGCCACCCACCGCCTGCAATAATGCTCGTCCTTCACGGTATGCGGATAATGCTTTCTCGAAATATGCATTTCCTTCGTCATGTCGAACAAGTTCTGACCAACGAAATTATTGAAACGGGCAAAAAAGATCTGATTGATCCCAAAATAGCGCGGCAGCACATTGCTTAACCTATAGCAAAACGATTCGGGTGTTGTATTGAAATCGTGGATAAGCTGGATAAGCTTTTCGGGCTGCCAGGTTTTTTGCGCAAAAAAATCTGAAATCGCAGGCACCAACAAGCTCCTTTTGATAATAATCGCACTTGCGAAATAGGAGGCCTTGAAGTTATTAAGAAGCTGCTCAAACGACTCGGCTTCTACCAGTGCAGTAGTATGCAACCTGTTTTTCAAATTTAAAAATAGATAACCAATTTCCCGGCCGTAAATAAAAGCGCGTTGCACGGAGGATAAATGTGTGTTGATTAACAGCTTATTGCCAAGCAAATTGGTTATTGTTAACGAACGCACGGTGGAAAATTCAGGATGAACCCTTTCATTGATCGGTTCAATTGTATAATTGAACCTGCTTTTGAGAATTTCGGCTAGATATTTCTCGTCTAATTGCCTTTCCGCCTCCACGCCATTATCTTCCAGGAAACGCTCCGCTTCCAATTCGATATCCTCAAAATAATTATCGTGCATTTCCTGGTAAGTCCGGAGGGCAGAAAAGTAGAATTTCTCGATCGACATATTGTAATTTCTCGCAATCTCGATGAGGGTTCCTACGAATGCGCTGATCTTCATTGGAGCATCCGACAGGATTTCAAGCAAATTGGCAGGATCTATCCCGAAAAGCTCTAACGGAAGCTCCGTAAGTACATTGGAGCTGAGTAGTTGGGAAATAGGTTCGAGGCGCTTGCTCAATTTTAATGATACGAGCGTATCATAATCCGTGTCCATCGCCTGGGCTAAGGCCAGGATTTTATCTGATTTCGGGTATTTTTTTCCTTTCTCAATTTCATTAATGTAGGAGATCGACAATCCGGATTTTTGAGAAAGATCGCTGAGCGACATTCCTTTATCCAGCCGAAGCTGTTTTAATTTTAAGCCGAAAACCAATCTTACATTATCTGTATTTATTGCCACTGGAATAGGTGATGGGCTTGAATTTAAGCAAAAAACGGAATCCATCCACGATAGATCCCGCTTTTTACTCGTTTTCAGGTTTTATCAGAGGATAGCAAAACCCAATGTGGCCTGAAACAAATTACCTTTTTTACCAAATTGCGAAGCAGTAGTTGAATTGTTGAAATTCACATTCGCAATTTCCGTGAAATTCCCTTCATAACGAACGTCAAGCATCAACCGACCAAAGTCAAAGCCTATGCCTGCCTGATAACCGTACGCTAGTCTGTTTTTAAATTCAGTGTTCGAATTTGGCCCGGTAATCGCATTAAATGAATCGTTGATTTTGCCGTTGCTGGTCATTCTCAATGAAGCCATTGGACCCACATTGATCCGGAAAACACGAGCAATCCGGACGCCAAATAATACAGGAACATCTAAATTCGAAAAGCGTACATCCACTTTTCCGTCGGAATTTTGCACTCCATCTTCATATACATTAAACCTTCCACCTTTTTGAGATAATAAAACCTCCGGCTGAATGTAGAAAGTCTTACCAAAGCGAAAGAATACACCGCCCACAAACCCTACGGAACGGTTGTCGTTGTCTTTAAAATTAAATGCAGTTTCGGGCGAATTAAGTGATAAATCGTTAGTACCGTTGATGTTGGACAGGTTAGCACCTGCTTTGATGCCAAATCTGAAAGCCGGATCGTATTGAGCCGTTGCCGAGTAGCTCACAATCATCATCGCACACAGCGCAATCAAAATGTTTTTCATAGTAATCTTAGTTTTAAAAGTATTGATGAATGTTAAAATTATTTAAAAAGCTATGCCGCCAACTATATGCTCTGCGAATCCGTAATATGGGTATGCATTTCTACAAAGATGGATTTACCATAGGTATGCACAGGTTAATGTGAGACCGAATATGCTTGATAAGAGCAAAAAAGGCTATTTTTGCTGGAATAGGGTATTGTAAACCATCTAACGGTTAAGGGTAAGGCTTCCGGATCAGATCAAAGGCTTCGGAAAGTATTTCAAATAAATAAAAGTTATGAACGAGTACAGTCATCGGGAAATAGAGAAAAAGTGGCAGGATTACTGGGAAGAGCAAGGCACATTCCGTGTTTCTAACGAATCGGAACTTCCCAAATATTACGTTTTGGATATGTTTCCCTACCCATCAGGGGCAGGATTGCATGTGGGCCACCCGCTAGGTTACATCGCTTCGGATATTTATTCGAGATATAAAAGATTGAAAGGGTTTAATGTGCTGCATCCAATGGGCTTCGATAGTTTTGGTCTGCCAGCCGAACAATATGCGATCCAGACAGGACAGCACCCTGCGGTTACAACTGAGCAGAATATTACCCGCTATATCGAGCAATTAAAGAATCTGGGGTTAAGCTACGACTGGAAAAGGGAAGTTCGGACATCTGATCCGGGCTACTACAAGTGGACGCAATGGATCTTTATAGAGCTTTTCAAAAGCTGGTATAACAACGATGCTGATCAAGCAGAACCTATTGAAACTTTGACCGAGAAATTCAGTCAGCAGGGAAACAAGGGGATCAATGCACCTCATGATGAAGATACGCCTGTATTTTCCGCCGGAGATTGGAATTCTTGGTCGGAGGAAGAGCAATACAAAATCACATTGAAATACCGCCTTACTTATGTCGCAGATGCCACGGTCAACTGGTGTCCTGGATTGGGTTCGGTATTGTCCAATGATGAAGTAAAAGATGGTGTTTCCGAGCGTGGTGGATATCCCGTAATCCAGAAGTTAATGCGCCAATGGATGATGCGAATCACTGCATATTCGCAGCGTTTACTGGACGGACTTGATACCGTTGATTGGACAGAATCATTAAAAGAACAGCAACGCAACTGGATCGGAAGATCGGTGGGGGCGCTTGTAAGATTTAAAATTTGGGAGGAGGGGGAGAAAGGGGATGAAAGGGAGGAAGGAGGAAAGGAAAATAATACTCCATCCTCCCCTTCTTCCCATTCCTCCCTTTATTCCCCTTTCATCGAAGTCTTCACAACCCGCGTTGATACGATCTACGGGGTTACGTTTATGGTTCTGGCGCCGGAGCATGAGTTGGTGGATGTGATCACTACACCCGGGCAGCGTGCGGACATTGATGCGTACATTGCGATGACGCAGAAGAAGTCGGAGCGTGACCGGATGTCGGATGTGAAAACGGTTTCAGGGGCATTCACAGGCGCTTATGCCATCAATCCTTTTAATGGGGAGAAAGTACCTGTTTACATTGCAGATTATGTTTTGGCAGGATATGGAACAGGAGCAGTGATGGCGGTTCCATCGGGCGACCAGCGTGACTGGAATTTTGCCAAGCATTTTGATCTTCCTATCATTTCAATCCTGGATTCTCAAAAGGAGATTGAGACACAGGCCGATTCTACCAAAGAAGGAAAGTATATCAACTCAGGCATGATCAATGGATTGACTTTTCACGAAGCCAATAAAGTTTTGATTAGCTGGCTTGAAGAGAAAGGTATTGGAAAAGGCAAAGTTAACTACCGTTTGCGCGACGCTGTTTTTAGCCGCCAGCGCTATTGGGGCGAGCCGGTGCCTGTTTATTATCAAGACGACAGCGACGGTCAGCCGTTACCTTATTTGCTGGATTTGCATGAACTACCATTGAACTTGCCGGAAGTAGATAAATATTTACCTACTGAAAACGGTGAGCCGCCATTGGGCCGCGCGCAGGATTGGGCTCATGTGTCAGGAAATGGTTATGAGTTGAGCACGATGCCTGGTTGGGCAGGAAGCAGCTGGTACTGGTACCGATACATGGATCCACAGAACGGGCAGAAATTTGCTTCTGAAGATGCAATCGATTACTGGCGGTCGGTGGATTTGTACATTGGTGGTACCGAGCATGCGACTGGACACTTATTGTACAGCCGTTTTTGGAATAAATTCCTGAAAGACCGTGGTTATGTTCCTGAGGAAGAGCCTTTTAAAAAGCTGATCAACCAGGGAATGATCCAGGGAAGGAGCAACTTTATGTATCGGGTAAAAAGCGAAGATTTCAGCAAGCCCGTTTTTATAAGTGCCGGTTTAAGGTCTGCGTATGAAGTTTCGGCATTACATGTGGATGTTAACATCGTCGAAAATGATGTTTTGGATATTGAAAACTTCAAAGCTTCCCGGCTTGACATTGCGGGTGAGAACGCCACGTTCATTTTGGAAGACGGGAAATACATTTGCGGAGTTGAGGTCGAGAAAATGTCCAAGTCCAAATTCAATGTGGTCAACCCCGACGACATTGTAGAACGATATGGAGCCGATACTTTGCGTTTGTACGAAATGTTCCTGGGGCCATTGGATCAGGCGAAGCCCTGGAATACCAACGGGATTGACGGTACTTATAAATTTCTCCGGAAGCTGTGGCGTTTGTTTTACAGCGATATGGGCCAATGGCTTGTAAAAGACATTCCTGCCAAACCGGAAGAGTTGAAAATCCTGCACAAAACCATCAAAAAAATTGAAGAAGATATCGAAAACTTCTCTTTCAATACCGCCGTCAGTGCTTTTATGATATGCGTAAATGAGTTAAGCAGCATGAAATGTCATAGCAAAGCGGTTTTGCAGGAGCTGATTGTTCTGTTGTCTCCTTATGCACCGCATATTTCAGAGGAATTATGGGATACGCTGGGCAATGAAAAGGGAATGGTGTCTAAAACTGCTTTTCCAAAATGGGAGTTACAACATGTGACCGACGCAGTTTTTGAATATCCCGTGCAGATTAATGGTAAAGTGAGAATATCGCTGTCATTTCCAATGGATACCCCCGCTTCGGAAATTGAAAAAGAAGTTCTAGCCAATGAAACCGTTCAGAAATGGATGGAAGGCAAACCATTGAAAAAGATGGTCGTCGTGCCGAAGCGTATCGTGAATGTGGTTATTTAGAATATAGTTAGCTAAAAAGACGGAGGCCCAAGTCAGATCTGACTTGGGCCTCCGTCTTTTCAACGAATTGAGATTACTTCACGCTTATTGAGCGTTCTGCGATTTTGTCGGTAACATTAAAAGTTTTTACTTCTTTTCCGCTTTTCGAACTGATTTCGATTTGGTAAGTGCCGGAAGGCAGATCCGATACATTTACAGCTGTTCTGAATTTGCTGACACCTTTGCCGATCAATTCACGATACATTAATTGACCAGCGTCATTCGTGATAACCACTGCGGTGTTTTCGTTTCCGAACTTATCAACGTTGATATGGACTTTACCGCTTTTTGAAGCGAATATGCCAGTTGCAAATCCTGCTTTTCTCGCTTCTTTTTCGTCGGCGAAGGAATTGAAGGCGAAGACGGCTGAAAATGCGACTGCTAATGCGATGGTTTTGATCGAGGTTTTCATGATTTCTGAAAGGTTAAAATGTGGAATTGATTTTGGTTGATTGTTGCTCTCTTTGAACATGACAAATATGGGGTAATACTTAGTACTATGCATTACATAGTACATGAATGGTGGCTTTTTACAGTGAGTGGCGGAATATAAAGATGACTGATTCTACACCAATTATAGGGCTCAAAAAAACTTAAAAAAAACACGTAAAACTACGTATAGATTAAACTGGGGCATATAAATGCAAAAGACCCGGACGATTCGTCCGGGTCTTTTGTCTTCATGGCTAGGGGTAAGGTATTACTTCACGCTAATTTCGCGCTCTGCTTTTTTCTCCGAAACCTCGAAGGTCTTTACTTGTTTTTCGCCTTTACCTGCGATTTCAATTTGGTAAGTTCCGGCTGGCAGTTCGCTTACGTTCAATGTTTTTCTGAATTTGGTAACATCCTTCCCAACCACTTCGCGGTACATCAGTTTGCCGCTTTGGTCGGTTACAAGAACAACTGTGTTGTCGTTGGTGTACTTGTCAAGGCTGATGTGGATTTTACCGGATTTGGAAGCGAAAATACCTGTTCCGAAGTTGCTGGTTTTTTTCGCTTCCAAATCGTCTGCGAAAGAATTGAAACCAAAAACTGCTGAAAATGCTATTGCTAATGCGATTGTTTTAAATGAAGTTTTCATGGCTCTTTGAAGTTTATATGTTTATGTTTTTTTCTAATCCTTGTTCTGAATGAACATGACAAATATGGGGCAATGGCAGGTACTATGTATAACAAAGTACATGAATGGCAAGTATTCAAATTGAATGGTCATATGCCACGATTGCTGATCTTTTGTACTTTTGCAGCCTATGGCAAAAAGGAAGATTGGGGCCTCTAAGGCCAAAACAAGCTATATTAAACCGTTACCAGCGAAAGGCTGGGCGATTATTGCTGCTATCTTCCTGCTGGTGAGCGCTGTGCTTTGGTGGCGGAACAGTAAAGATGAAAACCAATGGGAATTCATCAGTAAGTTCGGGATCCGGCTTCCGCTGCGTTATCCCATCCATGGAATCGACGTTTCGCATCACAATGCAAAGATCAATTGGGACAAGCTTAAAAACACGCGATCGGATAAAGTCGGGATTGATTTTGTTTACATCAAGGCGACTGAGGGCGCAACACACCTCGACAGACAATTCAAGCGGAACTGGAGTGAGGCCAAAAGGGTAGGGATGAAGCGGGGCGCTTATCATTTTTACAATCCCCGGGTCATGTCCGATCGGCAGGTACAGAATTTCATTGGCCAGGTAAGGATGGAGCCGGGAGATTTGCCGCCGGTGCTCGACCTGGAATCACATGCCGGAAAGCCGGATGATATTATTATTAAAGGTATAAGGAACTGGCTTGAACTGATCGAAGCTCATTACGGTATAAAGCCCATCATTTACGTCAATGAGCATTACTACAAAAAATACATTGCGGGTAATTTTGACGAATATCCGCTCTGGCTTGCCGGGTATTCAAGGACGGATGTAAAGGATCTTGCAGCCGATGCGCACGTACTTTTCTGGCAACATAGCGAAAAAGGCTGGGCAGATGGGATCAGAGGTTTTGTGGATTACAATGTTTTCCTGCATGAAACGGGGGATTGGGCTGTTTTGGGGGAGTAACATTAAATAAGCGGTTCCTGCTGGCTTAGGCAGTGAAAGCTTCCCTGTCCCCAGATGATTTCGGTTGCCAGCAGCGGGATTACTTTACGGTTGGGGAATGCTGTTTCAAGAATGTTAATGGCGGTTTGATCATTTGGGTTATTGAAAACAGGAACAATAACGCCAGCATTGCAGATCAGGAAATTGGCATAAGAGCCGGGTGTACGGAAACCATCGATAATTACTGCTTTAGGCATGGGCAGCTCAATGATATTTAGCTGCTTGCCGTTTGTCAGCCGCATTTCTTTCAGCATTTTGAGGTTAGTATTTAGAATCTCAAAATTTTCATCACTCTGATTGCTTTCAACACAAGCTACTACGGTATCTTCATTAATAAAACGGGTCGTATCATCAATATGTCCGTCGGTATCGTCGCCTACAATTCCTCCTTCCACCCACAATATCTGTTCAATACCATAAAAATCGCAAAGGACTTGTTCAATCTGTTGCTGGTTCAAATGAGGATTGCGGTTGAGATTCAATAAGCACGACTTGCTGGTGAGCAGACTTCCGGCGCCATTGAATTCCACCGCGCCGCCTTCCATGATAATTCCTGGCTCAATGATTGGCAGATTTAGGTAAACGGCTACTGCTTTGGGCGTGCGATTGTCGTCGTCGTAAGGCGGATATTTGCCTCCCCAAGCATTATGGCCCCAGTCCACGATCATTTTTTGTCCGGTTTCTTTATTAATGACAAAAGAAGGCCCATGGTCCCTGCACCAGGCATCGTTCGTAGGTTTTATTAAAAATTCAATTTTTGATAGATCGACATTTATTTTATTGAGCTCTTTAATAATGTATTGTTTAAGATTTTTATCGTTCGCAATAAAACCGACATGCTCGCCAGCACTGATCTGTTTAATAAACTCAAAATATTGCGGGCGCATTTTCGCGAGCTTATCTCCCTGCCAGGATGCCTCGTTATGCGGGAATGTGAGCCACGTGGCGCGGTGCGGAAACCACTCGGCGGGAAATGTAAAGCCAAGGTCTTTGGGTGTCGCTAAGATATCGTGGTGGGGCATGGGAAATCAAGTTAGATTTTTGTAATCAAGGCGCAAAGGTCGGCAAGGTTTTCATGTGAGACAATTGCTGCGGTAATATACATTTGGGATAAAACCAAAAACCAAAGCCCCGTTTCGGAGACTTTGGTTGAAGCTGAGCAAATAATGTATGACTTAGTTATTGGCTACCATCACGTTATCGACAAGATAAGTGCCATCGACAGTAGCTAAATTGTAGGCTTTACTGATCCTGCGGGCATTCTCTTTCACCGCGCCCACTTTCCAGGACGAAACAATGCCTGTCAATGGTTCATAATGATAAAGGATATCTCTTTTAGAAAGTTTATTCATTCTTTTCTTGCCACGTTTGGTTTGTACCAAATGGTCGGGAGTTGCTTCCAGCAATAGTGCAGGAACAACAGTCTGACCTTTCAAAGCCCTTTTTTCATGCGCAGGCCTCAGGTACACAGCGGTTAATGTGGATTTAGGCTGATTATAGACGTCAATTTGTTTGACTTGCGTACTGGTACTCTTCCCGTCTTTGTAGGTCTTCACATGTTCTCCAATCTTAATGTCAGCCATGGATTTGGTGCTGCCATCCGCCATCGTTACGGGCGCATTTCCGGAGAAGTAGGTGTACCTTTTCTGTTTTTCAGAAACTTTAATGGTGACCTCCGACTGTACATTGTCAATTTCAGTCTGGGCAGAAACACTGAAAGAAAAGATTAAAAGAAAAGAGGTGGATACGAACTTATGCATAAATACTTTTTTGAATTACAAATCAAGCCTTCGACATTTTGACAAACACTTTGCTTAAGGCATTAGGCAATGCGCCAAGGGAAATTAAAATCAAACCGGCCGTCAGCAATGTGGAAGTATGCGCGAAAAATGTTCCCGACGAGAGGATTGCCAGAATCAGTATTGTTGAAAAAGGCAAAGAAAACGCAAGTAACAAAACGGCCAATTCCAGGTCAAATGTTCTTTTTTCTTTTGGTAACCCTTTGGCATCTTCTTTCAGGTTGAATGCTGAAATATGCGCCAGCGGCCAGAAACTTGCTGCACTCAATGGGATCACGATCGCCAGCAATACCATTGATGTATCAGAAATATTCAAAACATAGATCATTCCAGCGCTGATCAGCATTGTGATGCCGGCTCTGAAGAACAGTATACTTGCAACGATACGCTTTTTACCTTCCTTCAGTTGCACCGCGAGGCCAATAAAAAGCAATACCAACGGCGTCATCATTGCGCTGGTTTTGTCAAACAGATCGGTTACTACCGAAGGCAATGTTCCGTAATTGATACCCAGGCTCAGCAGAATAATGGCCATGAAAATTAGAATGTTAATGGGTTCCTGAAACATACTGGCAAAAAGGCTTTTCAACTTGCCGCCTACTTTGGTGTCTTTATCATCGCTGTTTTTCAAAAACATGTTCATAGCGAGGATATACAGGGAAATCAGTACAAAAAATTTGTTACCAACATCTGCTAATGCGGCAATCGCAAGGCTTTTTTCACCCAAAAATTCAGCAATGAATGGAAAGCATGACAGGCCTGGTGCGAGAGATGGGATCAGCATCATTAAGGTCCGGCCCGTGGGACTGTTTTTATCTACACCAAAAAGCGTAAAGGCAAGCGGAGCGGAAAAAAACATCAAAAAGTTGAAAACAAGCGTCACCAGCGGAATAATGATCATCGACGAATCGATGTCTATTTTCATCAGGGAGATGAAGATCGTAGAAGGCAGCGCAACGGATAGAATGATCTCCTTGATCCCGTTGGTCTGGTCCTTGCTTTTGAATTTGCCTTTGAGTATCAAACCCAAAGCAATTAATAATAAGAGTGTAATGGTTTTCTGCAATGCGTCACTCATAATCAGCAAAGATTTTGAAATGTCAGTGTTTTAAGAAGTAAAGAGGGTGTTGCTAACGGGAAGCAGTGTGTTGGGAGCAAAATTTTTGCCGCACCTTTTGTCACACTGAGCGGAGTCGAAGTGCAGGAAGCGCAATGCAGAACGCATAGTGGCTAGCCAGAAACGTCCTTCGACTTCGCTCAGGATGACAAAAAAATCCGATGTGCTACTAAGTAAATAGCGTCGAGCCTAGGCAGTTAGTGAACCCAGCGCCGATACGAAAGTTTTCATTTCATCCATTGTACCAAGACTTACGCGGCACCATGGTTTGTCTTGAATGTCAAAGGCGCGAACAGCAACACCCTTTGCAGCCAATTTGCCCAGCAACTCTTTCGAAGGCATTGTTACAGGGAATATCACGAAGTTGGTGAAAGATGGAATGTATTTGTATCCCATTTTATCCAGATTTTCGTACAGGTACAATTTGGCTTCGTGGTTCAATTTGCGGGTGGTGTCCTGGAAAGTTTTGTCATCCAAACTTGCAGAAGCCGCGAAGATGGAAGTGTAAGAAATTCCCATACCGCCACGTGTGATTTTATTGATGGTTTCCAGGTAGGAAGGAAGTGCAACCATATAACCAACACGGATACCAGCCATTCCCATAATCTTAGAGAAAGTACGGGCCACGATTACGTTTTTCTTCTGCGTAAGAAGGGATACCATGCTCTGAGTATCAGCACCTATTGCAAGTTCAATGTAGGCTTCGTCAACGAATACAGGTACTTTTTCTGAAACGCGTGAGCAGAAATCAAGCAGATCCTGTCCTTTGGTGATTGCACCAGTTGGGTTGTTTGGGTTACAAACATAAACCAGTTTGGTTTCGCTATCAACTGCTGCTTCCATTGCTTTCAAGTCGTGTGACCAGTCGGCAGTACATGGAACGGGTTTCCAGGTAGCGCCTACAGATTTAGCAACCTGTACCAGTGACATATAACAAGGGTCAGCTGAAACGATATTTCCTTTGCCTTTCATGAAAGTAACCAAAGCCACTTTTTCCAATAGGTCAGAAGAACCAGGGCCCATCATGATATGGTCAGCAGAAACGCCTTCTTTTTTGGCAATTTTGTCGATCAGATCATACATTTCTTTCCATGCATAACGGTTACCATTCTTTACTGAATCTGCAACAGCCTTTTGTGCGGACATAGGTGGTCCGTAAGGATTTTCGTTTGCGTTTAATTTTGCAAGGATTTTAGGGGCTTTAAAATCAGCAGGCAAAAAGTGCTCTCTTACCATTGGGCTACGGTAAATGCGGTTCTCAGGATCCAGTGATACTGGCGCGTTAGCGAAAGCTCCCATGCTTAAATGTGGGGCCAGGGTCATCCCTCCGATTGCCATTAAACCGGACTTAAGCAGGTTCCGACGGTCCATTTTTTGAGTCATTGTTCAATTGTTTTAGTAATATGTGACGATAAATTTGAATTGGTAATGGATAATTTTAGCGTAGGTACAATTTACAAATAAACAAGCCAACTATAGTACATATAGCAGGCTTGTTTTTCAATTACTTAGCTTGCACTTGTGAATATCTGGTGAACGCAATTCCTTTGTAACTGCCTGTCCATGAGATTTTAGTGATAGCTCCCGCTTTGGGCGTTGCCATTCCAAGTTCAGCCCAGGTTTTGTCGATGGTTACCAGTCCCTGGGCGTTGGAAGTAACCTCTCCAAGTGACGCACCGGTACGAAGCGTGATCTTGATGGCTACATTCGGAACCGGAATGGAATCAATGCCTTTGCTGTTCAGGATGTTTGTCTTGTCCAGTTCCAGTAGTCTTGCGGACAACGTCACCTTTGCATCTGTTGCGGCATAACCCACAGTAGGCTCGCTGGCGATCGGTGAACCAAAAGGCGCACCGACAATGTCAACCAGTACGGGAGCTACGTCCGCGTCCAGGAAAGGATCTTCCACTTCGCAGGAAGATATCCCTAATGTTACCGCCAGAAGCAGGCTGGCAATTGGAAATAATGTTTTGATATTTTTCATATTCAGGATTTCTTGAATGGTTGAACAACAGGCTTATTTCTCCGCCCACCAAAGTTTGGTTTTCATATCGTCGGCTGCACCATTCAGTGCTTTTCCCGCCGTAACTGCCGTTGCATTCAACGAGTATTCCGACGCTGGATAGTTGAAACGGGTAGGAAGGATACCTCCGTTATTCAACACAGCTCTTGGATCTGGTGCAGGGAAAACCGGGAAGCCGGTCCTGCGATACTCAGTCCAGGCTTCAACACCCTGGCCAAACAATGACACCCATTTTTGTTCAAGGACCTTTTCTCTGGATACCGCACCTACTTTGGTTAAAAAGTCGGCTGGGGCTGTGAGGCCGTATTGGGCAAAAGAGGCATTGATACCAGCTTCAAAGTAAGTCTTGGCGCTTCCCGTGATTTCTCCGTCCAATGCAGCTTCTGCAAGAATGAAGTTGAGCTCAGAAAAAGTCATGATTACTTCCGGCGCATCTGCTTTGGTGAAAGCACTTCCTATTGTTGAGCTGGTTGCCAGATAACTTGTGGCAATCGCATCGGGAAGACCATTTGGATGTCCCTGATATTTGCCGCTGCCATTTGGATTAGCATAAACAGTGATGCGCGTGTCGCCCAATGCATTCATTTTGTCTGCCAGCGTGCTGCTGATATTCCAGTCCGTCCGACCATCCTGAAGTAAAATCTGGTTCCACTCGTTGTTGCTCGGCAATACTGCTGAGGTTTTGAGAGAAGCATTGTCAGCATTGCTAGTGAAAACCGGGAATTTGGCTGCGTCAGCAAGTATTTCAGCCATAATCGCTTTGGATTCAGCTGGTTTCTTTGAAGCCTGACGATTTGCAAGGCGGAGACGTAAAGAGTTAGCAAACTTTTTCCATTTCAAAATGTCACCTGCATAAAGGATGTCACCTGCGATGGTTGGTCCGCCGACTGTTAATTTTTCGTTGGCCAGTTTAAGGTCGTTCAAAAGTCCTGCATACACAACTTCCATTGGATCGTACTTAGGCGTGTAAATCGGCGCTTCAGCAGTTCCCTGGATTGCCTCTGTGTAAGGGATCGCTCCGTACAGGTCTGTTAGCAAAGAGAAAACCCAGGAACGCATGACCAATGCAACGCCCTCGTAATTTACATTCGGGTTTTCCGACTCAGCGTTCGTCTGGAGAATGACACGTTGAAAGTTTAGCAGTCCGTCGTTATAGAAACCTTTCCAGTTATTGGTAAGAAGCGCGGGGGAAACCGTATAGTCATCGCCCTCATTGCTATAAATGTTCCTGGTCAGATGCTGTACGTACAATTCCGCCGCATCAATGTTGATCCTTTCAAACCGGTTCCTGTGACCCCAATAGCGGTCTATGGAAGTTTCTATCCCGGTTGGAAGCAGATACTGTGGTCCGATAGCCGTCGGGCTGTTCGGACTTGTGTTCATTTCATCAAAATCTTTGGTACAGCTCGTTGCAGTAAGAACCCCTGCCAGCGCTGTCATCCAAATCGTTTTATGATTAAATATGTTTTTCATCTCAAAATTCTTTTAAGTCCGTTAAATGGATTGACTGGATCAGAATGACAATGACAGGTTCATACCCACGCTGCGTGAACTTGGAAGTTCTCCGTAACCGAAACCTTGACCATTTCCACCTTTTGCATCAATTTCAGGATCGATATGCGGTGTATTTTTGAAGATCATCCAAACATTACGTCCTACTACTGAAAGTTTAGCAGACTGGATTTTGATCTTTTTCAGTACTGCCGGGCTGAAACTGTATCCCAATGACAACTCGCGAAGTTTCACATAACTGGCATCGAAAATAGCCGACTCGTGGTAGTTTCTGGGGTTGCTGTAACCATACAATTGGTTGGCTGTAACGATCACATCATTTGGTACATAAGATTTGCTTCCGTCTGTTCCTGTGATTTCACGAACACCTTTTCCGATCACACCTTCTTCGCGGCCCAATGCAGTTTCTGCATATTGACCTGTCCAGCGGGCAGTACCTGTTCCTTCGTCGTAGATGTCACCACCAATGCGGGCGTCAACCAGGAAGCTTAAAGAAAGTCCTTTAAAGTTCAATGTGTTAAGCACACCACCAATCCAGTCGGGCTGAACATTACCCAGTTTCTGACCAGCAGCTGTGATAGGCAAACCATTTGCGCCATAAACAATCTGCCCGTCCCTTTTCTGGAAACCCACACCATAGAATGTTCCGTAAGCTTCTCCTACACGTGCCTCAGAAGACATACCTCTTTGGGTGGCAAGCGTATAAGTGGTCAAACCTTCTGCCAGCTCTACAACTTTATTACGGTTTTTGGCCCAGTTAATAGAAACGTCCCAACTAAATCCGCCCGGCAACTTAACAGGAGTACCGGAAAGGGTTACTTCAACGCCTTTGTTGGTGATTTTTCCTGCATTTAAAATACGTGTATTGTAACCGCTAGCCTTGGAAATTTCAACACCAAGGATCTGATCTTTCGTAGTTTGATCATAATAGGTTACATCCAAACCAATTTTACCTTTCAAAAAGCGAAGATCTGCTCCAAGTTCAAGACCCGTTGTGATTTCTGGTCTCAGGCCGCTGTTTGCGATTTGAATGTTTTCAGAAAACTTAGGTACTGTACCGTTCCATGATCCGCTCGCAAGAAACGTTTGTGCCAACTGATAAGGCAATGCATCATTACCAACCTGTGCGTAACTCGCGCGGATTTTACCAAACGAGAAGATATTACCTTTAATGTCGAGCAATTCCGTAACCACTGCACTAAGAGAAGCAGAAGGGTAGAAATAAGAACGCGCATTAGAAGGCAATGTGCTCGACCAGTCGTTACGTGCTGTCAAATCAAGGAATAGAGCATCTTTCCACGAGAAGTTGGCAGTACCGAACACGCTTTGTGTTTCAGATTCTGTGATGTTACTTTCAATGGTGTTGGCACTTGGTACTGAATTACCTGCATTGTAAAGTCCGTCAACGACAAGCTCACCTACGAAGAAGTAGTTTCTCTTATAATAATTTTTGCGTTGAATACCTCCCACCTGAATGTTCAAACCAAAATCCGGCGTCAGGCTTTTGTTGAATGTCAACATGAAATCTGAGTTGGTTTCCTGGCTGCGCAATACCTCTTCCGAGAAACGGCCTGGCGTACGAACACCGTTACGAACACGGAGGAAGTTGGAAACGTTGATCCTCGTATCACTCCAGAAATCCGTTCCCGACCGAAGAAGCAATGTCAGAGATGGAAGGATTTTATAAGTAAGTGCAATGTTTCCCAACAGACGGTCCTTCTCATTGCTTGAAGGTAAATTTCTTTGTGAGAAATAAGGGTTGGTAAAGAATGTATGCTGCCAGTTTGGTGGTTCTGTATCAGCGCCGCGTTGGTTATGTACGCCAATGTAGCTTTCATAATCACGAAGCTGTTCCCACGAAACCGAACGGTGAGACCAGATAAATTCTTGACCGCCCGTATAGCTGCGGTTGTCGGAACCTGATTTGATATATTCACCAGAAAGCGTAACGCTTATGTTTTTCGTAAGGTTGTAGCCTGAATTGATACGGAAGTTATTGCGATGGAAATCATTATAGTACATAATACCTTTTTGATCAACACGGCTCAGCCCAAGACGGAAATAGCCTTTGTCGTTTCCGCCGTTCAAAGCTACACTGTTTGTGATCGTACGGCCAGTCTGCCAGTATTCTTCCCAGTTGTCAGGCTGAGGAGTCAGTGGTGCAACATCGTCACCAGTCCACCACTGTCTCACCAGGCGCCCGTCCATTGGAGCTCCCCAGCTTTCATCGGTACCTTCTGAACCTGCCAGAGGATATCTTGCATCATAAACTGATCTGTACTGTGCAATTTCTTTTGGATCTGTGATGCTACCGCTCCACCCGTCATTGTACCAGGAACGGTATCCATTTCCACCACCATAGGTGTTTTGGAAATCAGGTTTGATCCACGGACGCTCGAATGTAATGTTTGAATTGATGTCAACGCCAAGTCCTTTTGTGCCCTGGCCATTTTTTGTAGTGATCAGAATAACCCCGTTAGCTGCGCGTGAACCATAAAGGGCCGCTGCATTGGGTCCTTTCAAAACGGACATTTCTTTAATATTGTCCGGGTTAACTTCTGAAATACCGCCTCCGTATGTTTTGCTTGCAGTTTGTTCCATTGGCACACCGTCGATAACAATCAAAGGCTGGTTGTTTCCTGAAACAGACGATGATCCCCGGATCTGGATAGTAGAACCACTACCAGGTCCGCCATTAGATTGGATTCTCACGCCTGCAATTTTTCCTGATAATGCATTTGCTACGTTTGTTGAGCGCGACTCTGTCAGCGCACTCCCTTTCACTTCCTGCACGGTGTAACCCAATGCTTTTTTCTCGCGCTGAATACCAAAAGCAGTGACCACTACCTCCGATAACTGGCGGGTGTCTGCATCCAATTTGATGTCAAAATCGGTTTGGTTGCCGATTGTGATTTCCTTAATAAGAAAACCAACATAAGAAACCACAAGAGTTCCGTCGCCTGGAACAGAAAAATTGAATTTTCCGTCAGCATCTGCATTCGTACCCACATTGGTACCCTTATAAATGACAGAAGCTCCTGCAAGTCCGAGACCATCTTCGGCAGCCGATATCTTTCCGCTGATCTGCCTGACCTGGGCAAAAGCAAGCGGAGAGCAAAGGCAGACCCATAATAATAAGAGTAGAACTTTACGCATGAGTAATTGGAGTTAAATTGTTGTTAGGTAAGCAATTAGTAAGAGAGGAGAAAAAGTTATGGCTGTGTGGTGTCCACGTTGCCGTGCGCCGCACACACTTTCGCGTGGACAGAACAACACAGCCATAAGCTTGCAAAACTGCTTTTCCGGAAAGCAATACCCTCTTTAATCGAGGACAAACAGAATTTTAGTTGTGTAAAGCAAAAAGCCAGACATCAACAATGTTGCTTGTCCACGGTATCAAGAATCCAGTATCAAAAAAATTATATTGTGCTGAGTCGGAATTCACCGGAAGGGCTGTACGTCCTCCATCGGGCTTTTGCTCGATTCCTCTCTGCACATTCAGAAATATTCAAGTGCGGCTGGAATATTTCCTTGTTAAGGAGTTCAGTTATTCGTTTAATAACATGTCAAATATACTGACAATGTGAAAAAATGCAAGAGAATAAATTTAAAAATTGAATTTTTTTACAATAAAAATTGGTCTTCGGGAATTGAGGTAAAATATTATAGTAATTATTTTATAAATAATTTAAATTTCCCTGCTTCTTAACATCTCTATCAATCGAATAGACTTGAAATTTGGTAATCAACAATTAATCGACCTAAATTGAGATAATTATATACGTAAAACTTGCATATTTTGTATAAATACGGTTACAAAGTTGATTTTTGAAACCTGTTTTTACAAAACTTGCAAAAAACGAAAAGAGAACCCCGAAACCGGAATTCTCTTTTTTGCTTACCTAGAAATAATTATATTTTGTATATATCAAGAATCAATGTACCTCTTCAAAATCGGCCGGTAAGAATCAATCCTTCTATCCCTCAAAAATGGCCAGGTCGTACGGTAATGATCCAATTTTTCCAAATCCAGTTCCTGCACATAGGTAACCTCTTCGTCATGAGGAGCGAGATAGAGCAATTTGCCATGCGGATTGGCGATAAATGAACCTCCCCAGAATTGCTGGTCTGCTTCCCGACCCACGCGGTTGACAGATACCACATACACGCCATTGGCAACGGCGTGACCGCGCTGAATGGTCTGCCACGCTCCGTACTGCTCTTCATTTGTGTCCGGATCTTGTTCATTGGTATCCCAGCCGATTGCGGTGGGGTAGAAAAGAATCTCTGCGCCCATCAGGCTGGTAATCCTTGCTGCCTCGGGATACCATTGGTCCCAGCAAATCAGAACGCCTATTTTAGCAAACTTTGTTTCGAATATCCTGTAACCATCTCTCCCTTGTCCGTCCGCAACGGTGTCCGCATCGCCCGGCGAAGCGTCGCCCGGAGTGAAATAAAATTTTTCATAATAGCCCGGATCATCTGGAATGTGCATTTTGCGATACTTACCCAGATAGGCGCCATCAGCGTCCAGCACTGCGGTTGTATTATGGTACAACCCGTGCGCCCGCTTTTCGAAAAGCGAAGCGATAATCACAACCCCAAGTTCTTTGGCAAGTGTACCTAACGATTCGGTGGAAGGGCCAGGAATGGGTTCAGCCAGCTTGAAGTTGGCATGATCTTCCACATCACAGAAATATAGTGATTTGAACAGCTCTTGCAGACAAACTACATTCGCGCCCTTCGCTGCGGCTTCGCGTATTTTTTCCTTGGCTTTCTGAAAATTAGCATCAACATCATTGGTACAACTCATTTGCACCAAACCTATGTTTACTTTTTTTGTCATGGAATTTGTTTGTGAGGTATTTCTTTGATCGGAAACGTAAAGGAAATCTCATTCATGCATTTAAAATGCTTTTTGGGACAGGCTTCATGGCCTATCTTGGAACACGGCCTGCAACTAAGCCCATTTTTTTCGAGAATTTCGAAAGCGGTTTTATAGGGGTACATTCCAAAAGCCGGTATTGTATTCCCCCAGATCGAATAAACTTTTTTCTTAAATGCGGCTGCCACATGCATTAACCCGGTATCATGAGAGAAAACGATCATCGCCTTCTGAACCAATGAAGCCGACTGATTGAAGTTGTATTTTCCACAAGTATTATGGATCAAGGTTTCTCCAATCGCTGTTCTGATCGCCTCTCCCGCCTCAAAATCCTCTTCACCACCTAATAATATGATGGGATAGTTGATTTTCTGGCATAATTCAATCATTCTCGGGATGGGTAATTTCTTTGTATTGTGTTGGCCGCCAATGGCATAAGCCACGAAGCTTTGGCGGTGGGAGGGGGGTAGCCATTCCGGTTCCACATTATCCTTATATGGAATGAAATAATCCAGCCCTTCGCCGTCATTCACCACGCCAAATGATTTGAGCGTACCCATATACCGATCTACAATGTGCAGATCCGGCATCAGGTTAATTTTGAATTGGGTCATCAGCCATTTCTGCACATTCAGTTTTGAAAAGCTGAATGAGGGTACGCCAAGAGACAATTTGATCTTTAATGTGCGGATATTGGTATGTAAATCAATGATGTAATCAAATTTCTCATTTTTCAATGCTTTAAGAATCTGGCTCGCATTGTTATCCCAGAGCCATATCTTATCTATATAAGGATTGTCTTTCAATAAAAATTCAAATTTGCTTTTGGTAAAGTAATGTACCTCTGCCTGCGGAAACTGCTTTTTGAGACACCTGACCACCGGCGTTGTCAGCACGATATCTCCTATGGATGAAAATCGGAGTACTAGAAATTTGGTCGGTTTATTCACTTTTTAATTTGCGAGGTTTTGAGAATGGAAGCTATTTTAGAGCTAGCGTTTGCTCGGGTTTTAAAGATTCGGGACGCTTATGCTTCCATCGTCTGTGGCTCCAAAGCCAGTTGTGCGGCTGATCCTTGATGTTTTGTTCAAGAATGCGCAGCTGTCTTTCCAGGATCTCATTGTTCTTTACTTCCTTCGGCTTTTCTGTAATAATGGAAATATCAACGTGATAAAAACCTCTTTTGTTCGCAACCTTGCAAAAATCTGCATACAAAACGGTAAGGTTATAACGTCTCGCAATGGTTTCTACTCCTCTGAAAACGCCTGTATCCTGGTGCAGAAAACGCGTCCAGAAGGCTGTTTTGGGATTTGGCGACTGATCATTGGCAAGTACCACCACATAAGGCTTTTCCCGGGGCTTTTGCAACTCCTTAAAAATGTTGTCCATGGGAACCAGGATCGCTCCAAATCGGGTCCTGAGATCCAGGAACCATTGGTCGGAGGCCTTGTTTTGCAAAGGCCGGTACACTACGATACAATCGTGCGTAAAGCAAAGTGACGAAAACAGGTTTGCAAGCTCCCAATTTCCGCGATGTCCCATCAGATAGATGATGTTGGTTTTATTGGCGTAAAAATCATCCATAATACTAATGTCACCCTGCAGCCGCTCCCGCACACATTCCGGGCTAGCAGTCCTGAATTTTATGGTTTCAACGATCAGATCTGTAAAATGCAGATGGAACTTTCGGGCGATTGCAGCCAGCTCTTCATCGCTCTTTTCGGGGAAGCTATTTTTTAAATTTTCCGTGATTACTTTTTTCCGGTAACCTCCAACATTGAACACGGCCCAGCATAAAAAGTCGGAAAGCCTAAAAGCATTTTTCCAGGAGATAAACGAAATTTTGTTAAGTAGTATGAACAGTATTTTTTGCAAAACAGGACAAGATCAGATCAATTATACAATATTACGGAGATATAATATGTAATTAAAATATGGCATTTATGGCCTATTTTGTTAGATTCACTGATTCAAACCGTTACTACTGTGCTGGAAGGAATATTTGACATCAAGAATGATCGCCGCCTGAGCATGTATTTGTACAGGATGGGATTTGGGATGTGGCTGATGTATCTGGTACTTGGAGCGCCTGCATTGCGCACATACCAGCATTATCGGCAGGATTGCGGTCTACTCTCCTTCGTGTTAATGATCTTCGCATTCACCGCCTCCATGGTATATGATTATTTTCATCACCATGAACAATTCGAACTCAAGAAAAAGTGGTTGTTTATCAGCTACGCTATCCTGGCGGGAATCATCAACTTTCTGGAATTTGGCGGAAAAAATAAGGTTCCGGACCTCAATTGGCTTTTCAATTTGCTTTAATCAGCACTTCCCGCGAGCGTATTACCTTTCTGCATCATTGCCCGGATCCTTTGATGTGTTAAATCCGGAAGAGCGGCTACTTTGCCAATGACAATGATTGCCGGAGAACCCATTTCACTCACTTTTGAAAGGGGTATAATGTTACTTATTTTGCCTGTTACCAGCTTTTGATCTTCCAGCGTACCATTTTGGATAATGGTGATGGGCATGTCCAGTTTGTTCAACCCGGAATACATGGAGACGATTTCTTCCAGCTTATGTAAACCCATTAATATCACAACAGTTGCCGTAGATTGGGCAGCAAGGTAAAGGTCTTTGGAAAGATTATGTTCCCTGGTTGTACCGGTGATCACCCAAAAACTTTCACTGACGCCCCTGGATGTGAGCGGTATCCCTGCCATTGCAGGAACAGCGTAACTACTTGAAATACCGGGAATAACTTCTGATTCAATGCCGTGCTCGGCTGCAAATATGATTTCCTCATAGCCCCTGCCGAAAATGAAAGAATCGCCCCCTTTGAGTCGGACGACGTTTCCATATTGATGGGCTTTTTCAACGATCAGTTCATTAATTTCATCCTGTCCGCAGCTTGTTTTTCCAAATCTCTTACCGACCAAAATCTTTTCAGAATTGGCAGGGCAATAGTCGAGCAGTGAGGGATGTACAAGGGAATCATACAAAACAACTTCGGCTTTTTGCAAAGCTTTAATCCCTTTTAAGGTGATCAGATCAGGATCGCCCGGACCAGCACCAATTAATGTAAGTTTCATGTTTTTAGCTTTTAGCTTTTAGCGATTAGCTTTTAGCTTTTTTACCTTGTGGCTAAAAGCTAACGGCTAAAAGCTAAAAAACTAACTATCTTTTCCAAATATAAGCTCCTGTAAGGCCGGTTCCCCGGTTTCCATGAGTTGCGCTTCCCGGGTACCGCGGACAAAATCTAAAAATTTGTCAGCTGTACCGATAAAATAGGTTGCAAATGCTTCCGTTGGCTCAAATTTATTGATACTAAATGCAAGAGACTTGAAAGGTGTCTCCGCTTTTTCTGCAAGTTCAAACTCCGCGGGCGTGTCGTAGATAAAATCGTGTCCGAAATGTGTTTCAAAATCATTGACGATTCCATACTGCGTATTGGTGTTGACATCCTTGGTCATCAACAAACCTTTTGCGCCCGTAATCAATACATTATAAGCATGATATATGGCATCAGCCCAGATTCCTGACTGGAAATTTTCACTAGCCAGATTCAATTTTTCTTGGCCCTCAGTAATGGTTGTAGCAACAAGGTCCACCAGTACACTCGCACATTCACCAACACCAATCTCAGTTTTGAATAATTCATCATGGTCCCAGTCGCGATAATCGTCATCCGTTAATGTCGACAGATCAGCAAGTGGTTTCAGCAATTGGAAGAAGTAGTTTTTGGTCTGGCGCAGATAATATTGATTGTAATATTCACCATCATAACTATTCGCCTCGTAGTCATTGAATAAAGTGCGCAATGTCTCAGGTCCGCGTTTCGCAGGAACTTTGATCACTTTATCTCCAATCAAACCAATACCATCGCCGGAAAAACCACCTCCAAGCAACACCTGCAAGGCTGGAAGTACCAGCTTCCCATTTTTGATCGAGCTGCCGTGGAAACCAATGTTACACGCATTATGCTGGCCGCAGCCATTCATACATCCGCTGATCTTGATTTTGATATCCTGATTATAAATCATTTCGGGATACTCGTCGCGCATTACATCTTCCAAAACGCGGGTTATGCCATAGCTGCTCGAAATTGCGAGGTTACAAGTATCCGTTCCCGGGCAAGTGGTAATGTCCATGGTGCTGTCGAACCCTGGATTTACAAGTCCTAACTTCGCCAATTCGTGGTAGATTGCAACAAGGTCTTCTCCTTTTACAAAGCGAAGAATGTATCCTTGGTTAACAGTAACACGGATATCATCAGCAGCATATTTACGTACAACATCTGCAAGACTGCGGGCAGTATTGGAGTGCATATCTCCCAATAAAACCCTCAATTGTACTGCATGCCAGCCTTTTTGTTTTTGTTCAAATGTATTCGTACGCAACCACTTCTTGAAAATATCCAGCTTGTCGGCGTCAATGCTTTCAGCAGCAATTCTCAAGATATCCGTTTCCGTCAGAGAGGGGCGGGGCGCATAAGCGATAGATTCCACCTCTTCCGTCCCGAACAGATCCTCAGGAATTGTGAAAACCTTGTTTTTAACCGCAACACGCTGTTCCTCGACACGCGCTAACATTTCTTCCAGACCCAGGTCATTCAAAAGAAACTTCATACGAGCCTTATGCCGACGTACACGTTCTCCGTAACGATCAAATACACGAAGTAACGCTTCAATGAAAGGGATAACGTCTTTTTCTTCCAGGAATTCAAAGGCTGTTTGAGCAGAGAAAGGCTGCGCGCCCAGGCCTCCGCCAATAAGCACTTTAAAACCTTTTACACTTTCACCTGCGTCATTAGTACCCATTTTGGCGATCAGGCCAACGTCATGGATAAAAGCGAGTGCGGAGTCCTTTTCAGAAGAAGAGACAGCAATTTTAAATTTCCTTCCCATATCCTGATTAATCGGATTGCGAAGAAAATAAGTGAATATAGAATGCGTAATTGGGGTTACATCAAAAGGTTCGTCTGGATCAATACCAGCAACCGAAGAAGCGGTAACATTCCTGATTGTATTGCCACAAGCTTCCTTCAGTGTTATCCCTGCATCTTCCAGATCGGCCCAAAGCTGGGGCGAATCAGAAAGCTTTACAAAGTGCAGCTGAATGTCCTGACGCGTCGTTGCGTGTAAATTACCCGTGGCGAACTTATCCGAAGTATCGGCAATGCGTACAAGCTGATCTGCCGTGACGCGCCCGTAAGGAAGTTTAATGCGGATCATTTGCACGCCCGGCTGGCGCTGGCCGTAAACGCCGCGTGTCAGACGAAACTTACGGAAAGCCTCTTCCGGCGTTTCCCCCGTGTTAAATGCATTAATTTTGCTATTTAAATCAATAATATCACGCTTTGCAACGGCGGAAACTTTGTCAGAAATGATTATTTCGCTCATGGTATAATGGTCATTTATTCAATCATGCAAGCTCCCACCGTCACATTCGAAGTTTCGTCAATCAGGATCGCAGCGCCGTTTGCGCGGTTTTTCTGGTAGGGATCGTAGGCAACGGGTTGGGCTGTTCTCAGAACGATTCTTGCGACATCATTCAATTTCAGGCTTTCTGCGTCGAGTTTTTCGTAAGAATTAATGTCAATCTGGTATTCAATGTCACGGATCGAACAGCGGGATCTTGCCGTGCCATGTTGTAATACGTATTTATTACCTGCTTTTAACTGTTTTTTGTCATCCATCCAGCACACAAGCGCCTCAATATCCTGACTCACAATCGGAGAATTGTTCAAGGAAACAATGGAATCTCCACGGCTGATGTCGATATCGTCTTCCAGAAGAATGGTCACAGATTCCAAAACAGATGCCTCCTCGATTTCGTTTCCGCCAAATTCAATTTTAGCGATTTTAGATTCCTGCTCAGAAGGCAACACTTTGATCAGATCACCCTTTTTAAATGTTCCGCTTTGAATGCGACCGGCATAACCCCGGTAATCGTGCAATTCTTCAGTTTGAGGCCGAATTACATATTGCACCGCAAACCGCCCATCGTCCTGATTTTGATCTTTCAGAACATTCACCGTTTCCAGAACCTGAAGCAATGTTTCGCCGGTATACCAGTTCATATTAACTGATCTGTCGACAATGTTATCACCATTCAATGCACTCACCGGAATAATAGTCAGGTCTCTAATGGAAAGCTTCTGAGCCAAATCCGTGTAACTTTTTGCAATCTCTAAAAACGCATCTTCCGAGTTTCCAACAAGATCCATTTTATTAATAGCAACAATCACATGAGGGATTCCAAGCATTGAAGCGATCAACGAATGTCTCCTGGTTTGCTCCACTACGCCATGGCGCGCATCAACCAATATGATTGCCAGATCTGCATTGGAAGCACCGGTTACCATGTTGCGGGTGTATTGAATGTGCCCTGGCGCATCAATGCTGATGAATTTGCGATTGGGCGTCTGAAAATACTTGTAAGCAACATCAATCGTAATGCCTTGCTCTCGCTCCGAACGAAGTCCGTCGGTTAGCAATGCAAGATCAATTTCGCCTGTATTGCGGGTTTTGCTGGCACGCTCGATGGCTTCCATCTGATCCGCCAGAATATTTTTTGTATCGTAAAGCAAACGTCCGATCAAGGTACTCTTACCATCATCAACCGAACCTGCCGTAATAAATCGTAATAAATCCACTTTATTAATTTTGAATGAGTGAATGAGTGAATGAATGAGTGACCGGCTCGTCGGTGCAATGACTGAAGATTTTCCTTCCACCCATTCATCCCTTTTTTCCTTTCCTCCCTTTTAATTTTTCTTTCCTCCCTTTTTAAAAATACCCTCCCTTTTTGCGATCTTCCATGGCTGCTTCCGTCTGCTGATCGTCAATCCTTGTTTCGCCGCGTTCGCTGATTCTTGAAATAGTAATTTCTGCAATTACCTCGTCCAAAGTCGCTGCGCTGGATTCGACGGCAGCGGTGCATGTCATATCTCCGACCGTACGGAAACGAACCTGGCGCGTCACAATTTGATCTTCGGGATCCGTTTCAATAACCGGTGTATTGTTCAGCAATTTTCCATCACGCAAGATCAATTCTCTTTCGTGGGAAAAATAAATGGAGGGAAGCGTAATGCCTTCTCTTTTCAGGTAAGCCCAAACATCCAACTCGGTCCAGTTTGAAATGGGAAACACACGGACGTTTTCACCTTTCTGGATACGACCATTGAACAAATTCCAAAGTTCAGGACGCTGGCGTTTCGGGTCCCATTGACCGAACTCATCGCGGAATGAGAAAATCCGCTCTTTTGCACGCGCTTTCTCCTCATCTCTGCGGGCGCCGCCAATGCAGGCATCAAATTCAAATTCTTCAATGGTATCTAGCAAAGTGAATGTCTGCAACCAGTTGCGGCTTGCATTCTTACCAGTCTGTTCTTTCAGACCTTTCGCCTTAATGGTATCTTCCACATATCGCACAACCAGCTTGGCGCCAATTTTTTCGGCTAGTTCGTCGCGGTATTCGATGGCTTCAATAAAGTTGTGGCCGGTATCTACATGCACCAATGGAAAAGGTATCTTCCCAGGTGCAAATGCCTTTTGGGCCAAACGAACAAGCGTGATGGAATCTTTTCCACCCGAAAACAAAAGCGCAGGTCTTTCAAACTGACCGGCTACCTCACGCATAATGTAAATAGCCTCGGCTTCCAGCTGGTCCAGATAATCCGGAGTGCTGCGATAGGTGGTTATTCCTGAGGCTTCTTTAACTGAAATTGACATACGGGGTTATTTTTCTTGCAAGATTGACTTTGTGCAAAAAGCTATTAGCTGTTAGCCGTTAGCTTTTTATTATTTATAGAGGGCTAATAGCTAACCGCTAACAGCTCATTTCGCATGTAACCCACATTCCTTCTTCGACTCATCTTCCCACCACCATCGGCCAGCCCTGAAATCTTCGCCTTCCTGGATTGCACGGGTACACGGTGCGCAGCCAATGCTAACGAATCCTTTGTCATGCAGCGGATTATATGGAAGTCCGTTTGACTTTACATAATGTTTTACTTCTTCAAAGTTCCAGTTTAAGATCGGATGGAATTTCACCAATTGATGTGCTTCGTCCCATTCCAGCTGCGGCATATCGTGTCTGTTGCCCGATTGTTCTGCGCGGATCCCGGTAACCCATATCCTAGCACCTTTCAATGCCCGGTTCAATGGCTCAACCTTGCGGATGAAGCAGCATTCCTTTCTGTTTTCAACCGAATCATAAAAACTCAAAGGCCCTTTTGTGCTTACCAACTCTTCAACTGCGGTTGTTTGTGGGTAGTAAACCTTAACCTTTGAATCGTATCGGTTATTTGTCTTTTGCAGCGTCATATAAGTCTCTGCAAAAAGACGGCCCGTATCCAAAGTAAAAATCGTAATGTTCAGGTTGTTCTTCCAGATAAAGTCGGTTATGACCTGGTCTTCATAACCCAGGCTGGTTGAAAAGACAACTTCTCCGGGAAAAAGATCAGCCAGTATCGCGAGCGATTCTGTTTCACTTTTGCCTTCAATGGCAGCGTTGAGAGAGGATATGATGGTATTGTTCATGGTGATTATTCTCCGGCTTCCTTCAAAGCCTCATTTATCATTCGATCACTGAGACGGAAGTCAGTTTTAAGTATTTTATCGAATACTGACTTGGCTGATGGTACCTTGTTTCTCATTTTGGCAGCCAAAATAACTCCAATCGTGCCAGTTACTATAATATTCAAGTTTGCCGCAGTCTTGCGGGCTTTCATATCATCAAGAATCACTGTACAGTCTTGCGTTTCAAATGCAAGGGCTAATGCAGAAGATTCTCCAATATCAAGTGTGTCTTCAAATAGCAATTGCAGCGCCTTGTTTTGAACCTCTTTTATTTCAATCCAGTCCGGAAGATCGCTGCCAATCTCCTCTGCTATTTCTTGCGTTATGTATATCTGCTTGTAAACACTTCTAAGTATTTCTAGTTCTTCGATTTTAGATACAAAATCAGACAACTGGAATCTGCAATAACCAGCGCATCATGCATTCGTAATATCATTATGCAGATCCTCAATGGAATCGCTGAATAGGGAGAAGCCAAATCTCCCCATGATTTCTATAAAAGAACGTTTGCTAATACCAACAATCTCTGCCGCCTGACCAGTGGTAATCTTCCCCCGCTCATATAATCGGCCAGCCACAAGCATTTTTATTTCAAATTCTTCTGAATCCAGGGAGTCTGGTAAATTGATGGTCAATGCTTTCATGTGATCCAAGATTCGAATTAAATTCCTACTCTAATATATCACTTTTAACCGACACCTCTACGGCATTGGTGAAGTCTTCGATCAAATCTTCTATGTCTTCCAAGCCGACTGAAATGCGGATCAGACCTTCGGTAATGCCCAAAGCTTTTTTCTCTTCTGGTTTCAGTTTTGCATGCGTGGTCGTATTTGGGTTCGTTACGATTGTGCGTGTATCTCCAAGGTTGGAAGACAGGGAAGCAATTTCGAGCGCATCCATGAATGCTGCTACCCTTTCAAAACCACCTTCCAGCTCAATGGTAACAATAGCCCCGCCAGCGGTCATTTGTTGTTTTGCCAACTCGTGCTGCGGATGCGATTCAAGAAATGGATATTTAACCTGCTTTACGTCCGGATGTTTTTCCAAAGCCTCCGCCAATGCCAATGCATTCTGAGAATGTTTTTCCATTCTCAATCCAAGCGTTTCAAGACTTTTGCTTAAAACCCACGCATTAAAAGGCGACATAGATGGTCCCGTCTGGCGACAGAAAAAGCGTAACTCCTTGATATATTCTTTTTTACCCACAACAATTCCACCCAGCACACGGCCCTGACCATCCATGAATTTGGTAGCAGAATGTACAACAAGGTCTGCACCGAATTCAGCCGGATTTTGCAGTGCCGGCGAAGCAAAGCAGTTATCTACATTAAAAATCAGATTGTGTTTTTTGCAAAGCCTTCCTACCATTGCAAGATCCACCAGATCCAAGCCAGGATTTGAAGGTGTTTCCAGATAAACCATTTTAGAATTGGGTTGTACCGCTGCTTCCCAATCAGCCTCGCTTGCGTCGGCATCCAGGTAAGTATGAGTAATGCCCCATTTGCTCAAAATTTGAGTAATCACCTGATGCGCAGATCCGAACAATGCCCGGCTTGCAATGATGTGGTCGCCGGTTTTCAGCAAAGCAGCCATACTTGCAAATACTGCCGCCATACCCGTTGCGGTTGCAACGCCATCTTCACAATCTTCAAGATAACAAACCTTGTCCACAAATTCCTGAACAGTAGGATTTGAAAAGCGACTGTAAATGTTGCCTTCTTCGGTTTCTTCAAAAAGGGCTTTGCCCTGCTCAGCACTTTCAAAAGTGAAGCTGCTGGTCAAGAAAAGAGGGGTAGAATGCTCGCGATACTTGGTTTGTGATGTCTGCGTGCGTATCGCTCTGGTTTGCTTTTTCATGGGAAGCTGTTGGCTATTAGCTTCGGCCGCCGCGCGGTTAGCTGTTAGCCTTTTTTATTTTTTTATTTACTTAAATCAAATTCAATGTTAAGTCTTGAACGAATGAAGCTAAAGGCTAATCGCTAACTGCTATAAGCTTTTAGCTACAAGCTACTAACAACCATATAAATGATCCTCAAACTCACAATCACCACAATGGTACCGACCATAATCATCATTGTTTTAATCGGTAATCTTCTTGATAGGTTGGCTGCAATTGGAGCCGCTACCATTCCTCCCAAAATTAATCCTAGAACAACCTGCCAATGTGAAAATCCGATGAGGGTGATGAATGTTACTGAGCTCGCCAGCGAAACAAAGAATTCGGCCAGGTTTACCGAACCGATTGTGTATTTCGGATGCCGTCCTCTCGCGATCAGCGTTGAGGTTACAATTGGCCCCCAGCCTCCTCCGCCAATTGAATCCAGTGTTCCTCCTGCCAATGCAAGCCATCCAATTTGTCTGATGGGCTTTTTTTCGATTCGTTTCTTCAACGCTTTCTGAATAATAAGAATTCCCAGAATCAGCGTATATACTGCGACCAATGGCTTAATAAGATAAATATATTGTTCGAGGGAAGATAACAGGTAGGCTCCAAGGATCGCGCCAAGCACTCCTGGGAATAAAATCTTCTTAAAAAGTTTGCTGTTGACATTACCGAATTTCAAATGCATATAGCCAGAAACCCCACTGGTGAATATTTCGGAAGTGTGTACGCTCGCACTTACTGCAGAAGGCGGCACACCCAAAGTCAACAAAAATGTAGCTGCTGTAACACCATAAGCCATTCCCAGCGCTCCATCGATCATTTGCGCCACAAAACCACCCAGGACATAATAAAAAAAACTCTCATTCAGTTCGAGGTCATTCCAAAGAATATTAAGGCGATCGTAAGTGAAGAATGTAAACAGGAGATGTCCTAAGACCATTAGCGCAATGGCGGAAAAAACATTAACCGCAATTTCCGTCCTGCTTCTTTTCCTTATCGTAGCTGCCCAGATCTTCTGTTGCACAGTTTCCCACGTTAAGGGTGTTTTTGTATTATTTCGGGAAGAAGGTTGGTGCTGATCTGATGGAAATGCCGACGAGGAAGTGTTTGTGAAGCGGATATCTGATTCTTCTGGCAGATCACGAAGATAAACCACTTGACCTTTTTCCTTCGCAAGAGCCGCCAACCGGCGGTCTTCTTCAGGATCACCACTTGCGATGTACGCAACGTCTAAAGATTCCCAATTAGAAAAATTTATATCAGCTGAGGGTAAAGAATCGGCCACTTCCTTCAAAGTCTATGTAGTATACTATTATTATAGAGTAAACTTCCAATAAAATAGCAAACGGATGTTTGCTATTCAGGATGGTAAAATTAAGAGCAAATTGTTAGTTTTCAAAGGAACAGCCCGACTTGCGCCACATTGATGGAGACACTGAATTGAAATGAGGGTAAATTCATTATAGCAAAACAACAAAATTTTATTGTCGTATTTTACAAACCGAGTACCATTTACATGCCAAAGATATGCGGTTGTCAAAATTTTAATAATAACGTTGTTTATGTCCAATCACTTCCTTGCTCTCATTTTCGCATTGTTAATAGCAGCGAATGCCAATTCGCAGTCAACGCCTGATTACAAGGCGAGGATGGGGCAGATCATGTGGAATATCCAAAAGAATTTTTACGAGCCGTCCACGGGGTTGTTTTTAGAAACAAATGGAAAGAATGATAAGCCGCATTCGTACCTGTGGCCGTTATGTGCGTTGCTGCAAGCTGCGGATGAAGTGGAGACTGTTTTACCAGGGAAGCAATACGTGAAGCCGGTTTTGGAAGCGATAGGACAATATTACAATACCGATGCGCCCGCGCCCGGTTACCAGGCTTATGTTAAAAAAGAGCAAAAAGATTCCCGGTTTTATGATGATAACCAATGGATTGCAATCGCTTGTCTGGATGCGTACAACCGGACGAAGGATAAATCCTATCTGAAAATTGCCGAGGAGATTTACCAGTTCCAAATGACAGGTTATGACGCAAAAGCAGGCGGCGGAATTTATTGGAAGGAAGATGAAAAGAATACCAAAAATACTTGTTCAAATGGCCCGGGAATCCTGATTGCATTGCAATTGTACAAAATCACGAAGGAAAAGAAATACCACACGACGGCCATCCAATTATACGACTGGACAAAGAAACATTTGAGATCGCCAGAGGGCATCTATTATGATTCGGTCAAAATCCCGGATCTCAAAATTGACTCTGCCAGGTACACTTATAACACGGGAACTATGCTTCAATCGAACGTGCTGCTTTATTCTCTTACAGGGGAAAAACAATATTTGGACGAGGCAATACTGATGGCGGAGGCGTCCAAAAAATATTTTTACAAAAACAGCCGGTTACCTGGCAATTATTGGTTTAATGTGGTATTGCTGAGGGGATTTGAAGAATTGTATAAGGTAGATAGTACCGCCGGAGATTTTCAGATCTTCTTTGATGATGCAGAAAGGATCTGGAAAGAAGAAAAGGATCCGACCGGCTTGTTAGGTAACAAACCAGTCAAATCCTTAATTGATCAGGCAGCTATGCTTGAAATGTACGGAAGATTGGAAGAGTTGAAAGCGGGACGGTGATCTCCGGCTTCCCAATATCAACTACTCCGAATCCTTATAAATTCCAAACTCGCTGATTGCCACACTGACAGGCGATTTGGTAATTCTTAGCCGGATTCTTTGGGAAGTGACCGGTACTTCCAGTTTGATAAGCCGTTTCGCTCCGATGCTGGTCCCTTTGTGGATTTCTTTCCATTCGGTGCCTTGCATTGCATCCACAGCGAATTCTTCAATCCGCTGGCCCAACTTAATGAATTCCTGGATACTGATAATATCGAATACTACAGGCTGACCAAGATCGACACTAACTTCCGGCGTTTTGAAATCGTCGTCGGTGGCCCAATATGTTTCCGGTTTGCCGTCGAGAATATTTTTTGCGCTGTAAATCGAATTATAACCCCTAACATTAATTCCTTTTGCCGACCCGCGGGAAATCAGATTGGTTGCAAAGGTTTGTTTCACATGATCCCCAAAGGATTTTAGAGCAGCCACATCATCTTCATGCAAATGTCCGCGTGTATCGGGCGCCAGCCCAAGATCGAGCGCTGCTCCGCGACCGACACTTTTCAGGTAGAGATCAAAGAGTTTTTCCGGAGTCTTAGGTTTTTCAGTAGGATGGAAAAACCAGCCTTTTCGTAATGGGACATCACATTCGGCAGGTATCCAGAATTTCCCATTTCGGGTACCGCCGGGATTCTCAGTTGCATTGGCCTGACCTGGCACAGCCACGTTCTTACCTTCCGAAGGTTTTGGTGTTATTGTAGCCCAGGAAGTCGCGTTGACGCTTCCATCCTCATTGCCTGCCCAACGCACATCCCAACCAATATCGCTGAAAATGTTAGCCGAGGGCTGCAATTTACGTGTCAGGTTTGTCCAGGTCGAATCCCATTGATAGTAGGTTGTGTTATCGATCGAACGCTTTTCATTTGCACCGCCGTAATAGCCGTCGCCTCCATTCGCACCATCGTGCCAGGACATGAACAGTTCGCCATAATTAGTGTAGAGTTCGCGAAGTTGCTCACGGTAAATGGCAAGGTAATCGGGCGTGCCATATTTAGCATTATTACGATCCCAGGGTGAGCAGTACACGCCAAATTTCAGCCCATGTTTTCTGGCTGCATCGGCTACTTCTTTCACCAAATCCCCTTTTCCGTCACGGAACGGGCTTTTTGAAATGTTATATTCTGTTGTTTTGGTTGGCCAGAGTGCAAACCCGTCGTGATGCTTTGCGACGAGGACTATTCCTTTCAATCCACCAGCTTTGGCAGCTAGTATAATCTGTTCTGCATTAAAATCGCTTGGATTGAATGTCTTAGGATCAGCATCACCAAAACCCCATTCTTTGTTTTCAAAAGTAGTTGGCGTAAAGTGCATGATGCCATATACCTCAGTTTCATGCCATGCAACCTGCCTGGGTGCCGGTGTTACGCCGTAAGGTTTTGGAGGGGTTTGTGCGAATGCATTCAGTGCCGTTAAGAGTATAATTGCGGCCAGAGATTTTGTCATTTTCTATCGTATGTATCAGGTAGTAAGTATCTGGGTGTATTGAAAAGTGAAGATCGGTTTTTTTAAAACAGTTCACTAATTTTTGCTGCGTATGTTGATTTAAATTCCTAATCCCGGATTTCAATGGTTTGACTGAGAGATTCCATAACAGAAATCTTAATTTTAATTGGTATATTTGAAATACTAACGTTCAACTCAAATAAGAAAACATGTTCAATATTGTCGAAAACTATATGGAATTGAAGAAAAACATGAGTGCGTTAATTAATAAATCTGGTTATAAGAATGCTTTTTTGGCGGAGCAGATTGGTATCCCCGCTCCGTCTTTTAGTGTTAAGAAGCAACGTGGCAATTGGACTGAAACCGAAATGAAGCAAATATTGGACATAATTGAAAATGAAAAATTAGAAGACTTCTTTTTCCTCGAACTCATGCGTGCTGAAAAAGATGAACCACGCCATCCGGTCTCTGACCTGAAAAAGGAAATGGGATGGTAGTTGAGTATGCTACAAGATTTAAAAAAGATCTTAAAAATACCCCGAGGGATATTCAAAAAAGAGTTTCTGATGTCATCGATAGGCTTGAAGTGGCACAAAACCTCGAATCTTCGGGTCTAGATTATAAAAAAATGGAAGGTCAGAAAAGCGGTGAAAACTATTTTCGGATCCGTGTCGGGGATTGGCGGATCGGCATTGAATGCATTCACCCAAATATCACGTTGCTGAGGATGTTACACCGCAGCGACAACTACAAATCCTTCCCTCCCAAATCCTAGTCGATCACAAACAAAAACAACCTGATAATTTCAGGAGAAATGACTTTTTGAAGGGACTACAATTCCTTTTCCACCTTTTTCAGTCATGGTATAACTGAATCCTTTTTGGATGGAATACGCACCGATTTCGCCTTGTTTATTTATTGCGATAAAACCGACCTGGAACGTCTTGGCTTTCTCCGGATTGATTTTAATAATGCGTTCTATGGCTTTTTTGCATGCTTCTGCGGGTGAAAGTCCGTTCCGCATCAACTCAACAATAGTATGGGTGCCACAGATACGGATTACTTCCTCGCCCTGTCCCGAGCCTGTTGCTGCGCCAACCTCATTGTCCACGTAAAGTCCTGAACCAATGATCGGGGAGTCGCCAATCCTTCCGCGCATTTTGAAGCCTAACCCACTTGTTGTGCACATACCCGACAAATTGCCCGAAGCATCCATCGCAATGGTACCCATGGTATCATGATTGAAAGTGCCGTCATCAAACCGTTTCGGCGCAAACGGCCCATTGCCTTTTGGATGGGATTGCTGATGTTCGACGTTAATAACTGGTTTATATTCTCCATTCTTCAACCACTCTTTATAAGCTTTGTCCGCGTCGGGAGAAAGTTCGCCAGATTCCAGCTTTATACCGCTTTCCACTGCAAATTGCTGCGCGCCCGCGCCAGCCATAAACACGTGAGGTGTATTTTCCATGAGCTTCCGGGCTAGCGATATCGGGTGCTTAACCTTTTCCACAAAAGCAACTGAACCACAATTGAACTTATCATCCATCAAACATGCGTCCAATGTCACAAATCCGTCGCGATCCGGATTTCCACCCAGGCCAACGCAGCAGTTGATTTCATTTTCCATCGCAATAGCGCCTTGTTCCACAGCATCCAAAGCACTTCCTCCTTTTTCAAGTATCGGCCAGGCGGCTGCATTTGAGATCTGCCCACTATCCCAGGTTGAAACGACCAGAGGCTTTCTAACTGCATTGCTTTTTGCAAACAGCTGATTTACACGGGTAAACGGTAGGGCGAAGGCAGACAAACGTAAGAATGACCGGCGATTGGATTTCATAGGTTCCGATTTGGGAGTAAAAATAGAGAATGGACAGACTTGAAATTTATAGATTTTTTTAAAAAGTCGTAAGGAGCAAATTTAAATTTTTTTCAAATATGGAAATTCGCTTTAATGCTTCGAATGAAAATACAAAATTTTGCCCGGGTGCAATACAAGTGCGTCATATATGGAGATTTTGTATTTTGTTTGCAAACTGTTTAAGCCGACTACATTCAATACACCTCAAATGAATCTTCCGAAAGCCAGCGTTGATGTCGCCATCAATGCTTATGGAAAGCCTTATCAAACCGCGATCACGCTTTTGACCTTATTGAAACATTCAGGGCAATGGATTGACAAAATCTATTTCGTAGAAGAAAAGAAACAGCCTGAACCAGTTGACTTTAAGTTTATTTTTAAGATGATTGGGCAGAATAAAATCATCTATTACCGACCTCTTTTCTGGTTTTGGTACAATAAGGTAAACCGCACATTACAAAAATTCAAGCCCTACCGACGCGCAATCCGATATCAATATGCCTGGGAAAAGACAGATAAAAAATATTTGTTGCTGATACATAATGACTTGTATTTCTCCGGCGATCTTGTTGGTGAATATTTGAAAGGCATTGGAAACCATACGGGCATAGGAAAAATAGGGCAGTGCTGGAATTGTCCGGCTCATTCCGCTGGCTTATGTGACGGGGATAAGTATCTGTACTACAAGCCCGAATATGCGGAAATTATGGAATTATCCGTCAAATATCCAGGCCCTCCCAGAACTCGCTTTTACACTGAGTATATTGACAGAGCCAAACCCTGGCCATTACCGGAATGCAGGCTTAATGAGTACGTGGCGCTAGTCGATATATCAAAGGCCAGACCTGATACAATACCTTATGGTAAGGCGACACCTTTTGGCATTATTAATGTGATTGACGTGGGTGTAGCATGGTTTCATCACCTGAACAACCTCGGACATACTTTCGCAAACTTCGATTATGATCCTTACGCAACGCACAGCTGGGTAAGTTTGAAAAACGCAGGACACGAAGCACTTTTTAATAAGGATTTGTATAAATATGAAGAGGAGGTCGCCTTAAAGGTTTTAATGGATGAATTTGGCTACCGACCTTAGGATAACCTTATATTAATATCACTGATTTTATGGTTCTGGAAATACGGGATCTTCACCAGCAATATGGTGACCAGGAAATTTTAGCGATTCCGTCCTTTCAAATTAATCACGGCGTTTACTGGATCCAGGGTGAAAATGGCGCAGGTAAGTCGACCCTTTTCCGGACATTGTCTGGCATGCTGCCGTATCAGGGAACCGTTTTGCTCGACGACCGCTACAATCTTAAAAAACACCCGGTAGACTATCGACTGCGGCTCAATCTAGGCGAAGCCGAGCCGCTTTATCCTTCCTTTCTAACTCCTTCTGATCTCATTAGTTTTGTTGCCGAGGCAAAACGCGCGCCGAAAGGCCAAAGCGAAATGTTGATTGGTGCTTTCGGTATTAATTATTTAAAAACTCCTTTTGGCAGCTGTTCGAGTGGAATGGTTAAGAAAGTTTCTCTGGCAGTCGCATTTTTAGGTGAACCATCTGTAATCATTCTGGATGAACCGCTGATTACAATTGACCGGGAAGCGCAGGAAGGATTATTAAGTCTGATCAAATCCACTCACTTGGCCGGTGTAACATTCCTGCTTTCGTCGCACCAGCTATTTCAGCAGAACGGATTGTCGGTAACAAAAGGCTTTTTGCTGAAAAACAAGACACTTGTCGAAATCGCCAGGCCATGAAAACATTGATGCTTTCGACCGTATCGGCATTTTTCCGACAGAGGGCTGGAATGTTTTTCGTTTTTCTTGGAATTTTGTTTGGCTTTTTGAGTGGCGCGGAGCACCACGCTTTCGCCGTTTTCTTTCTGACTGGCTCGTATGGAATGGCTTATCTATTCGGGATCTGGTTGGCTTATACCATTTTATGCGCTCAATTTTTAATTCAAACCTGGAAATTACCAACTTATACATTCGTATATAATGCGAGAATTTGGCCTGCGGAGATACGGTTGATTCGTTTTGCGTTACTTGCCCTGGGCTTTTTGCAGCCAATTCTTTTTTATGGAATTTATCTCATCTCAATTTCAGTTCAGGACAAGATACTAAGCAGGCTCTGGCCGGTTATACCATTTTACCTTTTTTTTATATTCAGCATTGCGTTCATCGCTGAATGGAGAGTCCGAAATCCGGTCTTATATGTTGCCAAAACAAACAACTCCTTCTTTAAATCGCCTTTTCCCCGACCGGTTTCATGGCTTTATTGGGCCATTGAATGGATGTTTCGGGAAAAGGGAATCACAATGCTCGCTGGTAAACTGGGTGCAGTCCTGGTTTCGGTGGGGACAATGCTTTATTACAGTACCGACAATTACGATATACGCCTTCCGGCAGTAGGATTGTCTCTCGCTTATATGCTGAACCTGGGAATTTCCTATGAATTTTTCAAATGGGAAAGTCAGGTTTGGTTATGGGGACGGTCAATGCCAGTTTCCAATGCGAGGCGTTTTTTGAGGATATTGGCTTTCCACGCGATTATTATTTTACCAGAAACCCTTGCGGCGATGCGAAATGGACCCCTCAACTTTGTTGAAATCATTCAGCTGTACCTTTTGGGTCTGGCTTTGATCACCTTATCTCATTTATTCTTTTACAGAAAAAACGGGATTCAAGAAGATTCAATGGGAGCTTATTTGTTTGGCTTTATTGGACTTACGCTTTTGATATTATATAAAATCCCGCTTTTAATGATCGCCGGAGCAGCAATCGTCTTTTCGTTTTTTGTTTTTCCAAAATGGTATAAAGTTTGAAACCAGGCCAGTTAAACTAGCCTGGTTTCGTAATGCTATTTTGGGGGCATCGATGGCCTCACTTCAATTTTGCTTGGCAGCGTACGTGCTGGTATTTTGATCAGATCGGCCACAATTTGTCCAATATCTTCCGGCTGAATCTTCCACGCATCTTTTTCAGAAGGTTTGTGATCGCTGAATTCTGTCGCTACCGAGCCGGGCATAATAGTCGTTACTTTGATCCCTGCATTTCTGACATCCATCATCATTGCTTGTGAAAAGCCGACCAAACCAAATTTGCTGGCATTGTAAGCCGAGCCGCCTGGAAAGAAATTGGTGCCTGCTAAACTGGAAATGGTAATGAAGTAACCTTTTGATTCGGTTAATGCACTTAAAGCGGCTTTGGCGCTGAAAAACACGCCGGTCAGGTTGATATCGATCGTTTCCTGCCAAGCTTCGGCTGTTAAGTCCTGAATTGGCGCGAAATGGCCCACACCCGCATTGGCGATGAAATAATCCAGACGGCCCCACCGATCCACAACAGCAGCGACCGCAGCTTCCTGGGATTCAAGATTTCTCACATCGGATTCTATGCCAATCGCATAACCCTTACGGATTTCGTTAAGCGAGGCAGCTGCTTGCGCTGCATTTTCCTTCGAGCGGCTGGTAATGGCGACGTAAATTCCTTCTTTTATCAACACTTCGGCAATCCCGTATCCAATCCCTTTTGAGCCGCCTGTTATCAAAGCGGTTTTGATTAATTCTGACATCCAATGAATGGTTTAGTGAAAAAAACTGTCTGCATGTAACAGTCTCGAAGGTCAGAAGGTTTGAAGAAGTTACTGCCTTGTCCGAAAATTTGCATATCACGTTTGTTTTTCTGTACCGCAACGGCGCGGGCGGCGGTTTCTCTACTTTGTTTTTTGATGGTCTCTGGGCAATATTCTATTTTTGGCGGTTGTAATTCATTCTGACAGATTAAACATCATTTATGAAAATAGTAGAAAATAAGGTGGCGCTCGTAACCGGAGCTTCCAGGGGCATTGGCCGATCCATTGCACTCAGGCTTGCCGAGGAAGGCGCTGATGTTGCGTTTACCTATCTATCCAGTGTTGAAAAAGGAGAGGCATTGGCAAAGGAACTGGAAGCATTTGGGGTGAGAGCAAAAGGCTACCGTTCGGATGCATCCGATTTTGTGGCTGCTGATCAGCTTGTTACCAATGTGATCGCCGATTTTGGCAAACTTGATATTTTGATCAACAATGCGGGTGTTACGCGCGACGGACTGTTGATGCGCATGAGTGAAGAACAATGGGATACTGTCATCAATATCAATCTTAAATCCGTTTTCAATCTGACCAAAGCTGCTACTAAAAGTATGATCCGCGCCAAAAGCGGGTCTATTATCAACATTACTTCGGTAGTTGGGATCCGGGGTAATGCAGGACAATCCAATTACGCCGCTTCAAAGGCCGGTATCATAGGTTTTACCAAATCCATCGCCCTGGAATTGGGTTCCAGAAATATTCGCTCCAATGCAGTTGCCCCCGGGTTTATCGAAACCGAAATGACGGGTGCTGTGGAATCCAAAGCTGTAGACGAATGGAAACAATCCATACCTATGAAAAGGGGCGGGCAACCCGAGGAAGTGGCTGATGCATGCGTTTTTCTGGCCTCAGATCTATCTCGCTACATTACCGGCCAGGTTATTCAGGTGGACGGTGGTATGTTAACCTAGTGTCTTTCTTCGTTTGTAAATAGCTGGCAGTTTCCTTGTATATTGTATCGCTGCCAGCTAGCGATTTCCACACATGCGGTCCGAACTGATCTTTCAAACTCCTTATTGGTTTATTCTTTTCTGCCTGCTTGCGGGAGTTCTTTACGCCTTTTTACTCTATCAGCCTGAACCTTCCTGGGACAAGAGATTAAATTATGTACTGGCCGGATTCAGGGGAATTACGGTTGCAATAATCTGTTTTCTGCTCCTAAGCCCGCTGGTGAGGAAAACCGAAACGTCGGTAGATAAGGCGAAAATTGTATTTGCAATCGATAACTCGGAGTCGGTAGGAACGTATGGAAAAGCGGTTTTAAAACAAATTCAGGATGCCACTGCCGAGCTTACTGAATCGGGTTTTGAAGTGAGTGTCGAAACATTGGAAAAATCAGCAACGAAGTCCTCCATGGATTCCATTCGGTTTGATCAGAACAAGACAGATCTTTCCAGCATGTTGCAGACAATCAAAACCAATTTTGAAGGCAGAAACCTGACAGACGTAATTTTGCTTTCAGACGGGATTGTCAATCAGGGTATCTCTCCAGCCTATAATCGTTTTCCATTTAAAATCAGCACATTGGCAGTCGGTGACTCAGTGCCTGATCTGGACATTCGTATCAAGGATGTGATCAGCAACCGCATCGCGTACCTCGAAAACGAATTCCCAATCAGGGCTGAAATTGTTGCAAATGGACTAACTGGTAAATCGACGACCATATTTTTAAAACAAAACGGACGGGTTATTCAAAGCCAGACTGTGCTCATTGATCGCCCCAATTTTTTTAAGGCTTTTGAATTCAAAGCTTCTTCTGCACAAAAAGGGGTACAACATTATACCTTGGAATTGGGAGGCGTATCAGGCGAAACTTCGAGCCGGAACAACAGGAAAGACGTTTATATCGACATTATTGACGGGAGACAAAAAATATTGCTGATGGCCCTGGCGCCTCACCCGGATATCAAAAGCATTCGCAGCATTGTTGAGACCAATGATAATTATGAGCTGGATATCAATATTCTGTCTATCTCGAATAATCCGCCCGTCAGTACCAAACCCTACGATCTGGTAATTCTGCACCAAATACCAAATGTGCTGGGGTTGGGTAATGCACAGGTTCGCAAATTCATTGAATCAAAAATTCCTCTGTTCTTTATTTTGGGTAACCAATCTGCCGTTCCATTGGCCAGTTCTCTGAACAGATCCTTGTTGATCAATACTTCCAATAATCAGGTAGATAAAGTGACTGCCCGATTTAATCCATCATTTCAGCAGCTCAATTTCGATACGGAAAGCCTGAAACTCCTGGAACGCTTGCCGCCATTGTCGGTGCCATTTGGAGAGTATAACATATCGTCGGGGACTGAGACCATCTTATATCAAAAAGTAGGAACACTCAACACCAATAAGCCGCTGCTCGTGCTGAATACAAATGGTGAGCAGAAAATCGCGGTATTGGCTGGCGAAGGTTTGTGGCAATGGAGACAGGAGGAATTCGCCCAGACCAGCAAGCAGGAAGTGGTTGATAATTTATTTCAAAAGTTAATTCAGGTGTTGTCCGTACGGGAAGATAAGCGCAAGTTTCGTGTTTATCCCGTTCGCAATGAGTTTGAAGCGGGCGAGCAGGTGGTGTTCCAAACGGAGATTTACAATGACATTTATGAACCGATTTTCGGCCAGGAAGTGATTCTGAACCTGACTGACGAAAAAGGCAAGGCCCGTCAGTTTACCTATACCCATACCAAAGAGTCGCCCCGGTTTAATATTAGCGGGCTGTCCCAGGGAGTGTACCGTTATGTTGCCTCGGCTACATTACGTGGCGGGCAGGAGCGAATCAGCGGGCAGTTTGTGATTAGAAATGTTGACCTCGAACTTAATAATACCACCGCCGATTTCGGAATGCTGAGGGAATTGGCAGGCAGGTCCGGGGGAGAATTTGTTGCACCGTCCACATTTGCCAGCTTTATCAGCAAATTGAAAAGTGATCGCCCCGCGGACAGGCTCGATAGCAGTGAAGAAATGGTCGAGCTGATTTATATGAAATGGCTGTTTTTTCTGATTGTATTCCTATTGGGCACAGAATGGGGGTTAAGAAAGTACCATGGCGGATATTAGTAAACCGTTATCGTTTGTTTTTCTGAAACAGCTTGTCATTTGTCTGCTCCTTTGTTATACTAACTCTTCGATTGCCCAATCGGTACTTCATTTGGATTCAGTCGAAAAAGATTCGACAAAGCTTCATCCCAATTACAAGTTATTACGCGGGATTTTCGCAGCACAATCCGCATTGTATGTGGGTAGTGTTTACGGCCTGAGCAAGACATGGTATAAGACCAAGTTAACCCATTTCAGCATGAAAGATGATACGCGCGAATGGCTCCAAATGGACAAAATGGGGCACGTTTACACATCGTATCAAATTGCCCGACATACCGCGGCGCTTTATCAAAAAACAGGCATTTCAAAAAAACAGATGCTGGTTTACGGGGCTATTTCGGGGATCATTTTTCAAACGCCGATCGAGATATTGGATGGGTTTTCACCCGATTATGGTTTCTCGCCGGGAGATATGATTGGTAACATTGCTGGGTCGGTACTTTATCTAAGTCAAGTCGCGCTTTGGGATGAAGTCAGGATACAGCCTAAGTTTTCTTTTCACTACACATCGCTGTCCAAAGTAAGGCCTGAGTTATTGGGCAGCAACCATTACGAAAGCTGGTTAAAGGATTACAATGGACAAACCTATTGGCTTTCTGCCAGCCCGAGATCTTTTTTTAAAGGGAGTAACTGGCCTGCCTGGCTCTGCTTTTCAGTAGGATATGGGATACACAATATGGTTAGTGCTGAAAAAGGCAAAAGCATTGAAATGGGCTACCGGCCTTACCGTCAGTATTATCTTTCCCTCGACATTGACCTTACCAAGATCAAATCACGGAGTAAATTTGTTCGTACCATTGGGTTTCTTGCCAATTCTCTCAAAATCCCTTCGCCTGCATTGCAATTCAGCAGCAAGGGAATTGACTTTAAACCATTGTATTTTTAAGGATTGAAATAAAAAGTTATGAATATAGGAGATAAAGTGAGGCTGGTACATGGACGTGAGGAAGGTATCATTTATGCCTTTTTGCCAGGTAATGTAGTCGAGGTTGAAATTGAGGATGGTTTCAGGATACCGGTCATGCGGAACGAAATTGTAACCATTTCACCAGTTGAATCGCAGCGGATGATGAAAGACCCAGGCGCAAAGAAAGTAGGTGCCCAGGCGGATGTAATCGTGTCGCGGAACCTGCCATTTGCCGAAAAAGGAATTTATCTGGCCTTTGTCGCGGTCAATGATCGATCGCTTACCGTACACATGATCAACAATACGGACTGGACCCTGCCATTTACGGCTGTGGCTGCCAATGAGACGATCAGTACCGGTTTGGCGGCGGGTACGCTTACTGCAAGATCTTCGCAGAAATTGACCGAGATACTGATTAAGGATTTTGAGCATTGGCCGATTTTTGATTTTAAAATACTGTATTACCGAGAGGGGAGTTTTGGTTTACCACCAGCTCTCGCAAAAAGAATTAAATGCCGAGCCCAATCTTTTTATAACAATAAAAAGAAGGCACCGCTATTGGAAAAGGAAGCTTATGTATATCAGCTTGATGAGGAAAATTTAAAGACCGAGGATCCGGTTCAAAATGAAAATTTATCCATCTCATTGAAAAACAGCCTGTTAGGTGGTACAGTAGCTGAACAAAAAATGATTGCAAAGCCTGACCAGGTGATTGACCTACACGTTGAAAAATTAGGAAAAGATACAACGCGGCTTTCCAATGATGGCATTTTGAAAGCGCAGCTGGATACTTTTGAGAGTAATCTTGAAATGGCTATTGCAAACGGCATGGAAGAGATCACCTTCATTCATGGAGCGGGAAGCGGTGTTTTGAAGAACGAATTACATCGTCGCCTGGGAAAGAATCAGCACGTTCATTATTTTAAGGATGCTTTAAAAGAAAAATTCGGATACGGTGCAACGCTCGTCAAAATTAAATAGCCTGCTTGTCAAATGCGCGCACATGCTGATTGCCTGTGTCATTTTGTTGGCCCAATGGCAGTGCCGCCCCAAAAGTACCTCGCCCAAAGCGCCTATGGAAGAATATAAGTACTCTGAGACGGAAATTCAAAATGAAAAGCATATTTCCGTTCTGAATATTCCGGTGGAAATTCCGGTTTCAGAAATTGAAAACCAGATTAACGCGAAAATAAAGGGGTTGATCTACGAGGACAACAGCTATGAGGATGATGACAATGATAATCTCAAAGCGAAAGTCTGGAAAATCAGCCCTATCCGTATTGTCGCCATCGATTCCTCCTTTCTATTTGAAGTTCCCCTGAAGATCTGGGTGAGTGCGGGGTACAAGATAAGCCCTTTGGGCATTACGATGTCCGGATATAAGGACACGGAATTTTCTATAAAGATCCGGCTCATTTCAAAAATTGGTATTTCCCCTAATTGGCAGATCAAATCTGAAACATACGTTGATAGTTACGACTGGATCACCGATCCGAGTGTGAAGGTCGCGGGTATCAGCATTCCCATTAAAAGTATGGCCAGCCGGCTTTTAAATAAGAATTTCGAAAAGATCACAGAAGCGATTGACCAGGAAGTGGCAAATAATCTTGAACTCAAAAAGAATGCGGAACTCGCCTGGAATATTGCCCGTCAGCCTGTGATGCTGGCGAAGGAATATGATACATGGCTTACCATTGTTCCTAACTCGGTAGTAATGACGCCGCTGCTGGCAAAGAATAATGTCCTTCGTTCGGTGATAGGCATTAAAGGTTACACGCAGACCATTACATCGGCTACTAAACCAGCAGTTACGGGAATTCAGAAATTGCCTGACCTGCAAATTGTGGACAAAGTTTCAGAGGATTTTAAGATCGGTTTGATTAGTCTTGTTTCTTATGAAGATGCCGCCAGACTTGCGACGGCCAAATTTGCGGGCGAAAAATTCTCTTTTTTGGGCGGGCAATACAATGTTGAAGTGACGTCGGTAGAAATGTATGGTCAAAACGACCGGCTGGTTATCAAGGCAGGTTTAAAAGGAAATATCAATGGGGATATCTATCTGAAAGGTACCCCTTTTTACGATCCTGTAACTCAGCAACTATCCTTAAAAGGACTTGATTATGACCTGTATACAAAAAGTACAATCGTCCGTACGGCGGGCTGGCTTTTGCAGGGACAGTTCAGCAGAATGATGGAAAAGAAAATGGTTTTCCCGGTGGGTGAACAAATAACGGAGGCAAAAAAGACGATTCAGAAAGCACTGGCAAATTATAAAATTACCGAGGGGGTCACTCTCAAAGGAACCCTGTCAGACATCGTTCCCGACAAAGTTTATTTAACTCCAAAACACCTTTATTCTGTTGTATTTGCGAATGGTAAGGTTAATTTAAGGGTGGATGGATTGAAGGGAATTTGAAACAAAATTTGCATAATAATCAGTGCAATTACTATAAATTTTTACTTTTTATAGTATATTGACTGCTGTTGAAAGAAAGTATTTCTTAGCTTTGTGCACAGAGGAAAGGATTAAGCTGTCCTACCGCCGCGGGTTAAACCGGGGAGGAAAGTCCGGGCAGCATAGAGTACCGTACTTCCTAACGGGAAGGCAATAAATTGGTGACGATTTGTTGACAGCAAGTGCCACAGAAATGATACCGCCTTGGCATGTTTTTTATATATCGAGGTAAGGGTGAAATGGTGGAGTAAGAGCCCACCGCTCATTGGGTAACCTACGAGGCAGGGTAAACCTTACGGGCTGAAAGATCAAATAGGTGTTAATTTGTGGGATTACTCGTCCCCGTTCTATTGAGCATTAACACGGGTAGATCGTTAGAGATTCCGGGTGACCGGAGTCCTGGATAAATGGTAGGATTCTTATCAGTTGTTGATTAGAAAACAGAACCCGGCTTACTGGCTTGTCCCTTTTTCTGATTTTAAGTTAATTATTTAATGCTATATTGAATCACATAACGCGTGTTTCCCATGAATAAAAAGAACCTTTACGTTGCTTTGATTTGTTTCTCCCTGCTAAGTTTTAATACGTTTGCTCAGAATAGAACGTATGACGGACCCAACAAAATGAACACCTGGTCCATCACAGGTTATGGAGGGATTACAAAATTCTTCGGTGATATTAAAGAATACGATTTTAAACGTGGCAGCAACGAAAAACTCACAGGTGGCTGGGGGCTTTCTATCAATAAGCAGCTATCACCTCTATTTGGAGTTCAGTTTACCGGATTGAACGGCCAACTTCAAGGATCTAAGCCAAATCATTTTAGTACGCTTAGTGGTGAAACCTACAGCGTCTTTTTCAACAGCCCATCTTTTGTACAACTTACCATAGACGGAACACTTAATTTGAATCGCCTTCTTTTCGGGTATAAAAAATTGAGAAGATGGAAGGTTGACGCACATTTAGGTGGGGGAGTGATTTATTACCACACAGATCTTACCGCAATTAATACCAATACTGCCAGTCAGTGGTTTGGTACGGAATGGGATGTTTCAACTAATACGGATGGTAGCTCTACCACCGCGGGTAAATGGGAACGCAACGGAACCACTTACACAAGGGAATGGGTAGTACCAGCAGGTCTTGCAATCCATTACGAACTTACGCCACGTTTTGACCTTGGACTTGATTTCACATACAATTATGTGAATACTGAGAAAATGGATGCAACAGTGAGCGACGTAAGTGATTATCGTACCCAACAAGGTATCTGGACTTTCGTCAAAGGTGAATCCAAAAATGACGGTTGGGGAATGGCCTCCATCGCTTTGACCTACAAGCTCGGTAAAAATGCTGTCATGGCTAAAAAGGGTAAGTATGATGCAGGTAGTGGACGCTATCATTTACGTTGGGCTAATCCTCAATCATTAATCCCAATTCCATACAATCCAACTATGGAAGATGCAGACTCAATTGCAAAGGCAAATATGCCGAAGCCAGTTGATCCACGTCTTTACACTGACTCTGATGGTGACGGTGTTGCAGATCTTTTCGACAAAGAGCCTAATACACCGCTTGGTAGCATAGTTTCTGGTGGTGGGGTCGCATTGGATCTTGATAAAATTATCAGGGATGCAATTAAGAACAACTTGCCGAAAGATGAATGCGAGGCTTTGTTTAGCAACATTGAATTCGATACAGACAAGGCAATTATTCGCAATCCGTCAAAGGAAACTTTAAGTAAAGTAGTTGAATTGCTTAATATGCGCACTAACTGCCGTATCGTTCTGGTGGGTCATACCGATGCACGTGCCTCGGACAGTTACAACGTTGGCTTATCACGCCGCAGGGTGGATGCAGCCAAAAGATTCCTGATCCGCGCTGGTCTTACTGATCCAAGCCGTATCATTGCTGAATACTACGGCGAGTACCGCCCGATTGCAGAAAATACAACAGTCGAGGGGCTGCAATCTAACCGTCGTGTTGAGATTAAAGTACTTCCAAACAATACAATTCGCTCTACTTATCCTGCCGGATTCCGGAGATAATAGTTTGACTTAAAGGCAAATGACAGGGAGGGTAAGTAATTACCCTCCCTTTTTTTATACCTGGTTAACAAGTAAAAAATAAATTTTAAGTACATTTGCACCCTGTTTAATCAAGGGACGAGTTCCCAACAAAAATTCTACAATGGCAGTTAAAATAAGGTTAGCGCGTCGCGGACGCAAAAAGAAGGCGATTTACGATATCGTAGTCGCAGATGCCAGAGCACCACGTGATGGTCGCTTCATCGAAAAATTGGGTATCTACAACCCAGGTACGAACCCAGCTTCTATTGTTCTTGAAGCTGATAAAGCAGTTGATTGGCTTCTTAAAGGAGCACAGCCAACAGATACAGCCCGCTCTATCTTGCAACATGAAGGTGTTATGTTAAAAAAACATTTACAAGTTGGTGTTATTAAAGGGGCTATTACGCAAGATGTAGCTGATGCTCGTTTTGATGATTGGAAGGGTTCAAAAGAAGGTCGTAAAGCAACTGCTGCCGACTCTCTAACTTTGCAAAGAGATGCTGATAAACAAGCTAAACTTGATGCGGAACGTAAGAAGAATCAGGATCGTGCGGATGCAATTGCGAAAAAGAATACGCCGCCCGCAGTGGAAGTAGTTGAAACGGAGGAAACGGAAGTTTCGGAAGAAGTAATCGACGAAACTGAAAGAGAAGTTGCTGCTGAACCAGAAGTTGCCGCAACAGAAGTTGCCGCAACAGAAGTTGCCGCAACGGAAGTTGCTGCAATGGAAGTTGCTGTTGAACCAGAAGCTGTTGCTGCTGAACCAGAAGTTGCCACTGAGCCAGAAGTTACTGCCGAAGTAGAACCAGAAGTTGTAGCTGAACCAGAAGTTACCGCCGGAGAAGAACCAGAAGTTGCTTCCGCTACGGAGGTTGCAGAACCAGAAGCTGCTGTAGAATCAGAAGTTGCTGCTGAACCAGAAGTAATAGCCGCTACGGAAGAAGCAACAGCAGTGGAAGAAGCACCAGCCACGCCTACCGCAGCAACGCCTGCATCGGACGCACCAGCTGAAAAGTCTGCTGAGTAACTGAAATAATAATTGAATATTTATGGGTCTGTCGGTTGTTCCGTACAGACTCATACTTTTTTATATCATACTCATTTTTTATAACAGTGACACACGATAATTGCTTTTTACTGGGATACATTGTCAGGACACACGGAACTGCTGGGAATGTCGTCATCTATCTGGATGTTGATTACCCGGACGATTACGACGGTCTCGAATCAGTTTATCTGGATATAAAGGGTGAATTGGTCCCTTACTTCATTGAAGACATCAATCTGCAAAAGCAGAGCAATGCAATTGTGCGTTTTGAAGACGTAACCAGTATTGAAAAAGCGCAGGCATTGGTGGGAAATTCATTATACCTGCCACTGGAAGATCTTGGAGAATTGGAAGAGGATGAATTTTACTACCACGAAATCAAGGGTTACACGGTTGTTGACCAAAATAAGGGAGAGTTGGGTGTGGTAAGGGGAGTTTATTCACTCAACGGGCAGGATCTGGTTGCAATGGAGTATGCTGGTCATGAGGTTTTGATCCCGACCGCAGTTGATATTGTTTTGAAAGCAGATAAGGAAAATAAGATATTATTTGTAAATCTGCCGGAGGGGCTGCTTGAAGTGTATCTCAGCAGCGATACCGACTCGGAAAACGTACCTGATGATGCGGATTGATATATTGACTTGCGTCCCCAATCTGCTGGATAGCTTTTTTGCCCATTCAATTTTGAAGCGTGCGCAGCAAGGCGGATTTGTCGAAATCCTTGTTCATGATATCAGGGATTACGCTACCAATAAACATCGCACGATCGACGATTATGCTTTTGGAGGTGGTGCAGGAATGGTTCTTCAGATCGAGCCGATTGCACATTGCATTATGTCACTTCAAAGTGAGAGGAATTATGATGAAATCATTTATCTCACACCTGACGGAGAACTGATGCAGCAGAAAATGGTAAATCAATTATCATTAAAAGGGAATATCATAATGCTCTGCGGTCATTACAAGGGAGTTGACCAAAGGGTTAGGGACCTTTTCATTACAAAAGAGATAAGTATCGGGGATTATGTCCTTTCGGGCGGAGAATTGGCGGCCGCGGTTTTGTCAGATGCCATTATCAGACTTTTACCCGGGGTTCTTAATGATGAAACTTCTGCATTAACCGATTCTTTTCAAGATAATTTGCTAGCTCCTCCTGTTTACACAAGGCCAGCCGACTACGAAGGCAATAAAGTTCCGGAAATCTTGATGTCCGGTCATGAGGCAAAAATTGAAGAATGGCGTTATGAACAGTCGCTTAAAAGAACCAGGGAACGCAGACCTGATCTTTTGAAATCTTAAAAGTCCAGGCTGCAATTAATCCATTCATTGTCAAAGTTGGTCCCGTATTTCCTGTAGAAACCAACTGCCGACGTGTTCCAATCCAAAACCTGCCACAGCATTCCTGTGCATCCGGTTGTCTTCGCCGCAGCAACCGTCGCATCAAAAAGGATCTTGCCAATCCCGTTACCACGCATTGCTTCGGTAACAATAATATCCTCCATATAAAGTCTTTTTCCTCTCCAGGTGGAATAGCGAAAATAATACAGGGAAAGTCCGATAATTTTTGAATCTGATTCGGCGACAAAGAAATTATACAATTTTTCATTGTAATCGCGGGTCATTTTTTCGACGTTATTGGTGACCTGGTTCAATGCTCTTTCGTAAACCGCAAGTTCTTTTACCAATTCAAAAATGGCAGGAATATCCTCAATCGTACCTTGTCGTGTGGAGATCGTCATTTGTAGTATTTTATCTTTAAAACCTCTATCTAAGGAAAATATACTAACTCCTACTGATAGTTTACATAGTTTTCCCACTTTTCTACAATGGCCTGAAAATTTTCTGGAAGGTCCGTATCAAACTGTATCCATTGCTTTGTAGTAGGGTGAATAAAGCCCAGGGATTTTGCATGCAAAGCCTGCCCGGGTAACAAGCTGAAACAATATTCGACCATTGCCTTATACTGCCCGCTGGAAATGCTCCGCAGGATTTTATCTCCTCCATAGGTCGTGTCATTAAAAATAGGATGGCCAATATACTTCATATGTGCGCGTATCTGGTGCGTGCGGCCTGTTTCTAGGTTACACCTGATGAGTGAGACATATCGCATGGATTTGATCACTTCGTAATGCGTGATAGCGTATTTACCCAGACTTTCATCCGGAAATACATCCATCACACGCCGGTCTTTTGCGCTTCGCCCAACATTGCCGGTAATTGTTCCTTTTGCTTCTTTTGGTTCACCCCATATGAGCGCCTGATAAGTCCGTTCAATGGTGTGGTCGGAGAATTGTTTGGCAAGAAACGACATTGCAAATTCTGTCTTTGCGATCACAAGAAGACCGGAAGTGTCCTTATCGATCCGGTGGACAAGCCCAGGTCGTCCTTCGCCATTTCTCCCGGTAGGCAGCTGTTGAAAATGATAAACCAATGCATTAATCAGCGTTCCGGTCCAGTTCCCAAACGCAGGGTGTACGACCATTCCCACGGGTTTATTGACAATGAGCAGGGCATTGTCTTCGTAAATAATGTTTAAAGGAATGTTCTCCGGACTGATTTCGGTATCACGGGGAGGCTGGGGCAGCGAAAGCGTGATAATGTCAAAAGGTTTTACTTTGTAGCTGGCCTTTGACGAAAAGCCATTGACTTTTACAGCTTCTGCCTCAATTCCGTTTTGTATTTTTGTCCGGGAAGCATTAGCGACGTGCAAGTTAAGGTATTTGTCAAGCCTGATCAGGCCTTGCCCTTTATCAGCGACAATGCGGTAATGTTCAAATAAATCATCTTCTTCGGACGCAATTTCGGTGAAATCTTCGGACATTTCAATTCTGGATATACTCAACAAAATTATTAAAATTGATGGATTTACTCGGCCCTTCGATTCCTACTTCATTACAAGAGATATCAAATGAAATTCTGAGAGCGGCGAAGATCAGGTTATATGTCAAAAGGGATGATCTCATTCATCCAGTCGTTTCGGGAAACAAATGGCGGAAATTAAAATACAACCTGCTCGAAGCCAGAGCAACAAACCAGAAAGCGATTTTGACATTCGGAGGCGCTAAGTCCAATCACTTGTATGCGACGTCCGCCGCGGGCAAAGCAATGGGTTTCGAAACAATAGGCATTATCAGGGGAGAAGAATATGAATTCAAGGAAACGGATACCTTAAAATTCTGCAAGGAACAGAACATGCAGCTTCATTTTGTTTCGCGGGAGGAATATAAAAGCCGGAATTCTATTGCTTACTTATACGGGCTTGTTCAAAAATTCAACTATCCATTTATTATACCAGAAGGCGGGACATCAAGTTCAGGCATGAAGGGCGTGAGCGAAATGGTGGAGGAAGTAGGTCAGCAGCTGGGAAGTCAGCCCGATTTTTATGCTGTTGCTGCCGGGACTGGTGGTACTGCCGCAGGTATAATGTCTGCCGGCTCCGATGTACTGGCTTTTTCTGCATTGAAAGGCGGGGAGTTTTTGGAAGAAGATATCCATGATCTGCTCATCCACCAGAAAGAAAAAGGCCGGTTGACATTATTCACAGAGTACCATTTTGGCGGATATGCAAAGTGGAATTCTGAATTAATGGATTTTATAAACCGTTTCAACAGCGATTTTGATATCCAATTAGAGCAGGTCTATACAGCAAAAATGTTTTACGGTCTTTTTGATCTGATCCAAAAGGGTTATTTCCTCAAAAATACCACCATTGTTGCGGTACATACCGGAGGTTTACAAGGGTTGATTTAAGACATCGAAGGTACTCCTTCGCTACTCTCAGCGGTTTTATTGCTAACAAATTCTTTAATCAAATCTCTATCTCCCGCAATCCAAAGCACATCCTGGTTTTCGATGATCATCGAAGAATCCGGATTGAGAATACGTTCTCCATTGCGCTCCAAACCAACAATCATCCCATGCGTTCTCTCGCGAATCTGACTGTTCCTGATGGTCTTTCCGCGAATGTTATATTCATTCCTAACCTCAATGCGTTCGAGGACAATGCTGTCTTCATGCGCTATGTATGCGTCTCCATTGGTACTGATTTCCACATGTCCGCGAAAAACATCCAATTGGTCGTCAGTGCCGATTACTTCTATTCGGTCGCAGGGATATAGCAGCTCGGTCGGGCGGGGTAAATGAATGGTCTTGCTGCCTCTTTCAATTAATACGACGTTAATGCCAAAACGCTCTCTTATTTTCAGTTCCTGTAAGGTTTTACCAATCAAATGAGAATCGGCACTTACTTCAAGAAATGCAAAATGAGCGTCCCACGGGAGTAATATCTTTTTTGATTTACCACTTCCTTCCAATTGCCGTGCATTAAGATTTTGCAAAAAGCGGTACTCTATCTTACTGTAAAACAATTGCAGTCTTCTGTAAAATATTGCAAAACCAAAAATCATGATACAGGCAGCAACGCTAAGTGCAGTTGGCGTTGCGAAAAATGAATTTAATAAAAAGCCGGTCAGAATAATGGCAATCAACACTCTGGATAACTCCAAAAGCAGCAGTGGTCCACGGCTGTATTTTCTGCTAAGCCAAATCGCGGAATATGCTTTGCGATTGGATCGTTTGAAAACCAGAGCCCAGAGAAAAGGTGAAATGAGCAGAAAAGTGATGCCAAATAAGACGGAATTGGTAATAAACGTCTCGGGAATGCGGGTATGCAGCGCATCAGCAAGCTGACGGGAAGCAGCCAGGATTACTCCGATTACAACCACGGAGTTCAATACCACCGTTTGTGCATAGGATTTCAGGATTTCATTCCAATGTGTTGTTTGCGAGATGTTCGTGGTGCTGGTGCTATATCGGTTAAGATACAGCCGCCACTTTTCAGGTAACCGCTTTTCAAGCCAATTATAAAAAGGTTCTGACGCCCTCATCATATAAGGTGTTGTGAATGTGGTGATTACGGAAACACCCACGGCAATTGGATAAAGGAAGTCGCTGGTCACCTTGAGGGTAAGTCCCAGGGTCGCAATAATGAAAGAAAACTCGCCAATCTGCGACAAGCTCATGCCCGATTGCATCGCTTTTTTCAACGGCTGCCCGGAAATAACCGCACCCAATGTTACAAACATGGTTTTTCCTACAATCACAACAAATACAAGGATGGCGGTTGGGACGGCATATTGAAGAAGCAAGCTCGGATTGATCAGCATTCCAACGGAAATGAAGAATACCGCTCCAAACAAGTCTTTCAATGGCTTTAATAAATGTTCAATCTTCTCAGCATGTGTGGTTTCCGCAAGAATAGAACCCATGATAAATGCACCCAATGCTGCTGAAAAGCCAGCTTTGGTTACCAGGAAGACCATTCCGAAACATAGGGCAACTGAAGTGATGAGAACACTTTCATCATTCATAAGTTTCCGGTAACGTCGCAGCAGTGTCGGGAAAACGGAAATGCCACCTAAGAACCAGATAGTCAGGAAGAAAAACAATTTTGCAATGGATTGTAACAATTCATAACCCGCAAATTGCCGGCTGATCGAAAGGGTCGACAATAAAACCATCAGTAGCACAGCTGTCAGATCCTCGATGACCAGAATCCCCAATACAACTCGCGTAAATTTTTGTGTTTTGATACCCAGCTCCTCAAAAGCCCGAAAAATGATTGTAGTAGATGAGATTGAGATGATACCGCCCAGGAAAAGGCTATCTATTTTACTCCAACCCAGTAACTGGCCGGTTATGAAGCCGGTGATCAACATTAAAAACACTTCAAAAAGCCCCGTAATGGCAGCCGTATTGCCAACTTTGACCAATTTTTTGAAACTAAATTCTAAACCAAGATTAAATAGCAGAAAGATCACCCCAATCTCAGCCCAGATTTCAATCGTTTTAATATCTGTGATGGTAGGGAACAGGTGAAAGTTAGGTCCGACAAGTAATCCGGCCAGAATGTAACCGAGCACAATGGGTTGTTTCAATTTCTTGAAAATGAGGGTAATAATACCCGCCATTGTGAGGATTAAAGAGAGGTCAACAATTAATTGCGGAACGTGCGTCATGAAGGGTCATCGTTGATCGATCAATAAAATACAAAAAGCCTTTGACTAGTCAAAGGCTTTTATGATATAAAACTGTTAAAAAGAACATCTTATGGATTATCCAACGCTTCCTTCCAGGCTGATTTCCAGCAGTTTCTGGGCTTCAACAGCAAATTCCATTGGCAACTGGTTCAGCACTTCTTTCGCATAACCATTTACAATAAGAGCAACTGCCTGTTCGGTCGGGATACCGCGCTGATTGCAATAGAAAAGGATGTCTTCCCCAATTTTTGAAGTTGTAGCTTCATGCTCAACAGTTGCAGAAGGATTACTTACTTCAATGTATGGAAAAGTGTGAGCTCCGCATTTATCGCCCAGTAACAGGGAATCGCATTGGGAAAAATTACGTGCTTTTTCAGCTTTTTTAAAGACTTGTACCAATCCGCGATAAGAATTTTGGCTTTTACCTGCCGAGATTCCTTTGGAAACGATGCGGCTTTTGGTGTTTTTGCCAATATGGATCATTTTAGTTCCTGTATCGGCCTGCTGCATGTTATTCGTTACAGCAACGGAATAAAATTCTCCAATTGAATTATCACCTTTTAAAATTACAGAAGGATATTTCCAGGTTATTGCCGAGCCGGTTTCAACCTGTGTCCATGATATTTTAGAACCTGCTCCGTCGCAAAGCCCACGTTTGGTCACGAAATTATAAATCCCGCCCTTTCCTTCTTTGTCACCTGGATACCAGTTCTGAACGGTGGAATATTTTACATTAGCATTCTCATGTGCGAAAATCTCTACCACTGCCGCGTGCAACTGATTTTCATCGCGCATTGGGGCTGTACACCCTTCCAAATAACTCACGTGACTGTCCTGGTCGGCAATGATAAGAGTCCGTTCAAACTGGCCGGTTCCCGCAGCATTAATACGAAAATAAGTTGAGAGCTCCATCGGGCAGCGAACACCTTTTGGAATGTAAACAAAAGAACCATCAGAAAATACGGCAGAATTCAATGCTGCATAGAAGTTGTCTCGTGGTGGAACTACCGATCCCAGATATTTCTTGACGAGCTCCGGATGTTCACGGATTGCTTCACTGATTGCGCAGAAAATAATGCCCTTCTCTTTCAGCGTACCTTTAAAAGTGGTGAACACGGATTCCGAATCCATCACCGCATCAACAGCAATCCCTGAAATCCTCTTTTGCTCATTCAGGGAAATACCCAGTCTTTCAAAAGTATTGCGCAATTCAGGGTCAATGTCTTCAATACTCTCCACTACCTTCTTCTTTTTTGGAGCAGAATAGTATTTTAACGCTTGAAAGTCAATTTTTGGGTAATGTACGTTGGGCCACTTCGGTTCAGTCAGCGTAAGCCAATAGTGGTAAGCTTTCAGACGCCAGGCCAGCATCCATTCTGGTTCATTTTTTTTGGCTGATATAAACCTGACAATATCATCATTCAACCCCATAGGAGCTTCATCTGCCTCAATATCAGTTACAAAGCCGTATTTGTATTCCGAACTGGTGATTTCCTCTAACAATTCTTCTTCTTTGCTCATAGTCTGTAATGATCACACTGTGTTATGTTAAAATAGTAACACAGAGAAATGGGATTGAGTTTAACCGGGATTTAAAAATACGGAAAATTGGCGACTTAACAGGTGTCAAAAGCATTAGAGGTAACTCCCCGAGGAAAGATAGTTTTTCACATAATCACTTACCCCATCTTCCAGCGAAGTAAATGGCCGCGTAAATCCAATGGATCTGAGCTTACTCATATTGGCCTCGGTAAAATATTGGTACTTATCGCGGATATCTTCCGGTGTGTCTATATACGAGATGTCCGGGGTTTTGGCCATTGCTTTGAAAGTATTCGTAACCAGGTCCTTAAAAGTTCTCGCCTGGCCGCTTCCCAGATTGTAAATGCCGGAATTTTGACGATGATGCATGAAGAAAATGCATACATCAATCAAATCCTTCACATAAATGAAATCCCGCATTTGTTCACCATCCTTGAAATCAGGATGATGTGAACGGAAAAGCTTCATTTTTTCAGTCGATTTGATCTGGTTATAGGCGTGGAAAATCACGGACGCCATTCTTCCTTTGTGATATTCATTTGGGCCGTAGACATTAAAAAATTTAAGGCCTGCCCAGAAAAATGGTTTTTCCCCCTGTTCCAATGCCCAAATATCAAACTCATTTTTAGAATCGCCGTATGGGTTTAGCGGTTTCAGGCTTGAGAGGGTTGATTCATTGTCGTCATATCCGTTTTCCCCGAGCCCATATGTGGCGGCAGATGAGGCGTAAACCAGCGGTATCTGATAAGCGACGCATTTTTCCCAGATCGATTTGGAATAATTGACATTCAATTCATCAAAAATTTCTTTGTCAAATTCGGTTGTATCTGTACGTGCGCCAATGTGAAAAATGAATTCAACATCACGATAATTCGCGTCCAACCACTCAAAAAGCGCAATCCGCTCAACTTTTTCCTTTATAATTTTTCCTTCCAGGTTTTCAGCTTTTTCAATTTTTGAAAAATCATCGACTGCGATAATGCTTTTAAAACCATCCTGATTGAGGCGGCTGATCAATCCGCTACCAATGAATCCGGCAGCACCTGTTACGATAATCATGGTGAGAATGTATGGTTAATGGGATTTTTTCCGATGTACCCTTGTTAATCTGCAAAACTACGGATACAAGCTGTAATTTTGTACCCTATTTATTAAGTGAGGATAAGTTTTTTATGATTTACGTAACAAGAAAAGAGCATTTCAATGCGGCGCACCGGCTTTTTAATCCGGCGTGGTCGGAGGAGAAAAATCAGGAAGTATTTGGGCCGTGTGCTAATCATAACTGGCATGGACACAACTTTGAGCTGATTGTTACCGTAAAAGGCATACCAAATCCGGATACTGGCTTTGTAATTGACCTGAAAGTTTTGGGAGATATTGTTAAGGAAAAAATTATCGATAAAGTGGACCACAAGAACCTGAACCTCGATGTTGACTTTATGAAAGATAAAATGGCGTCTTGCGAAATTTTCGTCATGGAAATATGGAATATACTAGCGCCCGCCATCACCGCAGAAGCCTCCCACGCCCAACTGCACTACATCAAACTCATCGAAACCCCCAAAAACTTCGTCGAATACTACGGAGAATAACAAAAAAAACTAATAGCTAAACGCTAACAGCTAAAGCTCAAACATGAAATACTACCTCATCGCCGGCGAACGTTCGGGAGACCTGCATGGCTCCAATTTGATCAAGGGCATCAGGGAAAATGATCCGGAAGCCACTTTCCGGGGCTGGGGCGGCGATATGATGGCTGCCGAGGGATTGGATTTGGTTACACATTACAAGGATACCGCCTTCATGGGTTTCCTGGAAGTGGCGCTGAACCTGCATAAAATCTTCGGACTTCTCAAAAAATGCAAGTCAGATATTATTGGATATCAACCCGATGCGCTGATCCTGATCGATTATCCGGGTTTCAATTTACGCATTGCTGCTTTTGCTAAATCCAAAGGTCTTAAAGTCTTCTACTACATTTCCCCAAAAGTCTGGGCCTGGAACCAGAAACGCGCTTGGAAGATCAAGAAAAATGTAGATCACATGTTTGTGATCTTTCCTTTTGAAGTTGACTTCTATAAAAAATTCGATTACAAAGTTGACTACGTCGGCAATCCATTGATGGATGCCATTGCTTCGTTCAAAGCCGATCCTGATTTTAAAACAAAAAATAAAATTGACGAGAAAAAGCCCATTATTGCTTTGCTGCCGGGAAGTCGCAGACAGGAGATCATAGGTATGCTCGATTTAATGTTGTCTGCCCAGCCGCACTTTCCCGATCATCAGTTTGTCATTGCGGGCGTTCATAACCTTCCGGCTTCGCTTTACGAAGGTTATAGGGAATCTCAAAAAGCAAGCATTGTTTACGAAAGTACTTATGACCTGCTTTCTGTGTCGCAAGCTGCCTTGGTTACATCGGGTACCGCCACTTTGGAAACAGCCCTGTTTTCGGTTCCGGAAGTGGTTTGCTACAAAACCAGCGGATTGTCATATGCGGTTGCCAAACGTCTTATCCGCGTCCCGTTTATATCATTGGTAAACCTGATTTTGGTCGAAGAGGGTGTCAGAGAATTGATTCAGGATAATCTGAATGAAAAGCTGATTGTCGAAGAACTCAGGAGTATTTTACCGGGCGGGGCAAAACGCGAACGGCAGCTCAGTCAATATGCCTCATTGCAAAAGCTTGTAGGTGGCCCGGGCGCATCTGAACATGCGGGAAATCTGATCGTAAATTACATTAAATAGCTTTTAGTCAGATGGATGATCAATTTATGCAAACTATTTGCTCTTTAAGTAGTCGTCTACGTATATTTGAACTTAAATTATTGCATGACATGAATATCTTTAATGAGATTGGCGGACTGGCTATTTCAACGAGGCTGCAACGGCTGAGCGACCAGTTTAGGAGAGAAGGAATTCAGATCTACAAAGCCAATAACATTGAATTTGAACCGAAATGGTTTCCTGTCATTTATGCTCTGCATGTCAAATCTTCACTTAGCATTTTAGAGTTATCAGAAGAAATCGGATATGCTCATCCTTCGACAATCAGCTTGTTAAAAGAACTGGAACGGGAAGGTCTGGTGGAGTCTTTCAAAGACAAAAAGGACGAGCGCAAAAGAATGGTGCGCCTGACAGGAAAAGCCTCAAAGATGGTGCTGCAAATGCAGCCGGTTTGGGAGAAAATGAAAAGTGTAGCCGAACAAATTACCAACAATGCAAATAACCTCTTATTAGCTATGGACGAAACAGAATACCAATTGAAAAAGGAAGGCTTTTTTGACCGCTACCAAAGCCTGACGCAAAGCCAAACGGATTCCGCAATTACCATTATTGACTACAGGCCTGAACTCGCGCAAGCTTTTTACGACCTAAACTATGCCTGGATATCAGAAATTTACGAAGTTGAGCCGGAAGACCAAAAGACATTATCCGACCCGGGAGGTTATTATTTGAAAGACGGTGGGGCTATCCTGATCGCCATGTTCTATGATGAACCTGTGGGTACCTGCGCATTGAAACTCGTTGGACCGGGAGTTGTGGAATTGAGTAAAATGTGTGTTTCAAAATCAATGCGCGGGAAAAAGATTGGAGATTTGCTTGGTACCGCCACTTTGGAAAAAGCCCGTGCAATGGGAATGAAGAAGGTAATGCTGAATTCTAACCGAAAAGGTTCGGCAGCCGGAATTAACTTATACCGGAAGCTAGGTTTTGTGGAAGTCCCCCTGTCAAAAACCAATTTCAAGCGAGCGGATATTGAAATGGAAATCGATTTGTGATTTTGAAAAATCAGGTTTTTCTTTTTTTCTTCCGAGCTGATGGGAACAACACATTGTTTAGGATCAACCGGTAGCCGGGTGAATTGGGATATAGATTGAGGTCGGTTGGCATACGCCGGCCACCTCCGCCACGGCCTTCGGGATCGTGGCCGCCGTAAAATGTCCATTGACCGCGGCCCAATTCGCCATAAATGTAGCGGTCGGAGCTGCTGCTGGTACCCATGATCAACGAGCTGGGCTTAACGGTATATTTTGAAAATGCGGTGGTTTGCCCGAAGAATTCGCGGATCAAATGTTCGTGATTTTGCACCAGCATAGCAGGAATAACATCCCATTTGGCCGAAAAATCGAACAATGAGAAGTAGGCGTCATTTTCCCCCCAGCCCCGGTACCTGCCAGCAGATGAGTTAATGTCTGAGAAATTCATCCCTTCGTATTCGTCCAATTGCAGTTTGAAATTGTAAAAAGCAAAAGTCTTATCGAAATCAAGCTTGGATTGCGCGTCTGGATCAATACCGTCGCCATCCAAATTATCCACAATATCCACACCGTCCGCAGCCAGCGCAATGTCGAAGGTCTCTGCACCAGAACACATTGCAAACAGGAACCCGCCACCTGCACAAAATTCCTTAATAGCCTTGGCCACAGCCAGTTTCATTTTTGAAACTTTCGCATAGCCGAAGCGATTCGCAATGGCTTCCTGCGCTTTAATGTCTTGCTGCGTTGTCCTCCTCAGGTTTTTGCCAAACTGGCCTGTAAAATCTTCGTGATGTAAATGCAGCCAATCGTATTTGGGCAGGTCGCCTTTCAATATTTCCTCATCATAAATTACATCAAAAGGGATCTCGGCATATTTTAATACCAACAAAACCGCATCTGTATTTTCAAACTCAGCCGGACTGATCTTGATGGGCGAATAAACGGCGATTTTGGCTGCCTTAAAAAGCTTCACAACATCCATATTCACATTCGGATCACTGATCTGGCCAACAATCTGGGCGCTTGCCGATTCTGAAAGTACCTCATAGGAAATGGCGCGCAGCTTGCATTCATTTTCAATGGACTTGCTGTACTGTACTTTGAAACTGCCGCCACGGTAATTGAGCAGCCATTCAACCTCGATATCCCCTTTTAATAAGATATAGGCAAGTCCATAAGCTTTTAAATGATTTGTCTGTGCCTGGTCCATGGGAATAAGGATCTGATTTCCCAGGCAAACCTTCGAAATGAGGACCAGAAATAGGAAGATAGCTTTTTTCAGCATTGTGACTGATGATTGGTATCCGGCGCTTTATCGTGGGGGGAGGTTGATCAAATTTAATGAATTAAAATCACTTTTATATCACTGGAATTGAGGTTTTTACTATTTTTGAAATATCCCTTCAACACTCCTGATAATGACCGAAACCAACATACTAGCTTACGCTTTGAAGGAATTTGCAGGGATAGGAGCGGAGGGTTTTGCTTTATCGCTGCCCTACTGGCAAAAGAAGCAATACGGCAAAGGGGAGTTTTATAATGAGTATAAAAACGTTTGCAAACATCTGGGCTTTATCCTGGACGGCGTTTTCAGGACTTACTACATACATGACGATACGGCCGAGGAAAAGAATGTATTTTTCTTCACCACCAAGCAGGTCATAGTCGCTTACAAAAGCTTTGTCACTCAAACGCCCTGCAACTATTACACACAGTCATTAGCGAATTCCACCATTATTTACATTCATGTTAAACATCTCAAGGAGCTTTATCAGCAATCGCATGAGTGGGAACGTTTTGGCCGATTGGTTGCCGAAGCGGCTTTCAACATTGCGATGACCCGGGCGGAGGATTTCATGTTTCTTACACCTGAGCAGCGTTATCTCGACCTGGTTGAGAAGCATCCAAACATTTTCAATACTGTGCCGCTTTATCACATTGCCTCCTATCTGGGCATTCAGGGACCTTCCCTAAGCCGTATCAGAAAAAGAATGATTGGCAAATAACGATTTTAACCTGGGTTAAAATTATTGTCTCAGTTACTGCTGAATTTTGTCATGTTCAATTAGGAACACAAACAAAATCAAACCTTTAAACATTAGAAATCATGAAAAGCAGTGACTCAAAAACCGTCGTATTTGTAACAGGTGCATTTGTAACGAACAGTGGCTGGGACCAATGGAAAACCTATTTTGAAAGCAAAGGATACAAAACCCATGCTCCCGCCTGGCCTTATAAAGATGGAACACCAGCCGAGTTGCGAAACAGACAGCCTAATGACATTCAACTTGCAGAGCTTACATTGGAAGAAGTAATCGATTCTTATGCTGACTTTATCAAGAAACTTCCTGAAAAGCCGATCATCATCGGACATTCATTGGGTGGATTAATGACTCAGGTTTTAATAAACAGGGGATTGGGAGTAGCAGGCGTGGCAATCCACTCCGTGCCACCACAAGGCGTTTTCCCTTACGAATTTTCATTTCTGAAAGCTGGCTGGAAAGCTTTGGGATTGTTTACTTCCCTGAAAAAGACTTACTTAATGTCATTATCCGACTGGCAGTATGCATTCACAAACGGAATGTCATTAGAAGATCAGAAAAAATCATACGAAGAAAATACAATCCCTGAATCCAAAACGGTAGCAAGAGGCGGCTTAACATCGGCTGCAAAAGTTGATTTCGCAAAACCTCACGTACCACTTTTGCTGACATCGGGCGACAAAGACAACATCATTCCAGCGCACCTGAACAATCGGAATTTCAAAGCGTATAAGAATAGCGGTTCAGTATTGGAATACAAAGAGTTTCCTGGCCGTAACCACTTCGTACTCGGACAATCTACCTGGAAAGAAGACGCTGATTATATTTTAGAATGGCTTGACAGAAATTAATTAAACATCACTCCTTTTACCGATCCTATGAAAACCAAAACTGCATTGCCTGCCGAAAGAAGGGATTTTCTGAGAAAACTAGGCGTAGGCTCACTGGCCGCGTGGTCCCTGCCATCCCTTGCTTTTGAAACACAGCTTCAAACCATTGCTCCATATCCAGGTGCAGCTGCGGATGAAAAGTATTGGCAGCAGATTAAAAAGCAGTTTGCCGTACCCGAAAACCTGATCATGCTGAATGCTGCTAATTTGTGCCCTGCACCGGCAGCTGTGAATGATGAGGTACGGAAAATGATGCTTGGATTGGAAAAGGATGTGTCGTTTGATTTCAGAAGCCAGTTTCCCGACAAAAGGAAGAAAGCGATAGAAGCCCTGGCAGGATATATGAATGTTTCAGGGGCCGAAATCGGGATAACCAGGAATACTTCGGAGAGTAATAACATTGTTGTTAATGGCCTGGACCTGAAACCTGAGGACGAAATTTTGCTATGGGACCAAAACCATCCATCCAATAGCACGACCTGGGAGCAACGAGCAAAAAGGTATGGTTTTACGGTCAAAAAAGTAGGTGTTCCGGCCGCTCCACAATCGGTGGAGGATCTGATCAAACCTTTTCGCGATGCGATTACTTCAAAAACCAAAGTGATTGCGTTTTCGCACATTTCCAATACCAGCGGCATTGCGCTTCCTGCCAAACAATTATGCGCCCTGGCCGCCGAGAAAAATGTGCTTTCACATCTGGATGGCGCGCAATCATTGGGTGCTGTTGACCTGGATTTGAAGGATATCGGTTGCGATTTTTATACAAGCAGCGCGCATAAGTGGTTTATGGGACCGCTTGAAAATGGTGTTTTGTATGTAAAAAAGGAAAGTATGGCAAATTTGTGGCCAAATATTATCAGCGCTGGTTGGAAGGAAAGCTCGCAGACGGTAGACGAAAAGTACTGCATGCTTGGACAGCGCAATGAAGCGACTATGGCCGGAATGTTAGAGACCGTTCAATTCCATCAAACCATTGGAAAAAAAAATGTCGCGGACCGTGTCTCGCAACTTAACAGTTATTTGAAAGAGCAGATCAAGTCCAAAATTCCGCAAATTACATTTGTTACCCCCATCGCTCCCGAGCTCAGCGGTGGTGTGACGGTTATTAGTCTTCCTGCCAAAAAGCCCGCAGATGTAGCCAAAGTACTTTATCAGACTTATGGCATTGCAGCTGCCCCGACTGGCGGGATCCGGATGTCGCCACACATTTATAACACCATGAGCGACCTTGATAAGGTGGTGAATGCATTAAAAGAAGCTGCGGTATGATCATTGGAAACGGATCACATGTTTGAAAGGGGTGAAGCCTGTGATAAAAACGGTGGGCGCTTCCATGGCTGGCAGCGCCCCGCGCAATGCGACATTTTTGTGCAAAGCCAATCCCGGACCAAATGAAATGGTATCTGTTCCAAAGCTATAACTTCCAGTACCATTTTTCAATAGCCAGGAGTCTTTAGTGTTTTCGATCTTAGAAACACCTTTTAATGTTCCCCCGGGCCTGAAAATCAATTCTAATGCTGCAGGGACCCGCTCGGTACCTTTGGTCATGATCTCGATTTCCATGCCTTCCGAAGTTTCTTTGATTTGTATGGTCGTTTCCAGGATTTGCACTTCGCTTTGCTGACGGTCGGTTTTTGGCATTTTCTCCCAGTCCCCGTCCGCTTTGATCTTTTCCTTAGGCAAAGGCTGATAATAAGGGCCGTCCAGTTTCTGTGTCAATGTCCAGGTTTTGCCACTTTCAGTCAGTTTTTCGGATTGGAACTGGCCCTTCCCGAAAAAAGAAGAAGCGAACCGTACGCCCTGCAACACAGCAGTACCTTTCATAAAAGTAAACCATACCGGATTATTGGCAATCAATGTACTATCCCAATTGTTCCTCCTGATCCTTACCAACCCTGAATTTGGGAATGTCTTCACATAGCTGACAGGCAATGGTTTTTCCGCTGTTAAGTCTACCCATAAGGATGGGTCAGTCAAAAAATAATCGATAAATGCGCCGGTTTTGGGGCCAGCCGTTTTTTCAATAAGCCTGCACATGGCTGCATACTCGCCGCTATTGTCTTTTATGGCCAGGAAACGGTAAGGATAATAGTAGTTTTCCAGCGTCCCGATCACCGCCTTATCCTGCCTTCCGGAAGCGTCGGTCACCACTTCGCCATTGGGATGCACGTAGAACATAGTCATATTCAGATTTTTCCGGACATAATCAAGCAGTTCCGGTTTTTTGAGACCCTTCGCCACCGTAATCAGCAGCCGATCGGTGAGCGACGAATAAATAAACGTGCTTTTTTCATTGTACTGTCCGTCCTTGTCCATATCAATGTGCTCGCCAAGCCATTGTTCAATCCTGGCGGCGTATTTTGGATTTGGCCAAAGCTCGTTCAGTTTCGTGAGGGCAGCGGAAACAACCCAGCGATGATTAGGCGTGTGAATGCCTCCCCGGCTCAGCGCTTCTCCGCCACGGATCAGGAAGGTTTTCAGGTTTGGTAAAACCTTTTCAACACCCGGAGTGCCCGATTTTTCCATCAAGGTGTAGGACATGGCAAGTCGCTTTACAATAAATCCGGTATCTGGCGTCGAATGGAAATTGGTGGATAGCAGGTCGATAGTACCGTCTTCATGTTGTGTTTTTATCAGGTATAATGCCGCGGCATTCATATCCGCCAATAATGCAGTTGACCTGTAAAATTTGGAAGTAGGCGAGGAGAGACCGCACGCGCCTGCCTGAATAATGGCGGCGGTGCTGTGTGGGTTCAGGATGTCGTATCCGTCTTTCAAACCACCAAAGGCAACATTTCCCGAATCTCTGACCTGGTAGGATCGCAGCGACTCAATCCCGAGATCATTTTGCACAATCATGGCAAGAAGCCAGTCCGGCATGGCCGTTGAATAAGTTTTTGGTAAAATTTTTGTTAAAGAAACTGCTTGCAAGGCACACACAGCAAGTGCACTGCTTGTTACGAACTGTCTTCGATCCATGAATAGTTATTGCTTACATGGGTCAAAAGAAAGAGTAGCAAAAGGATTACTTAGCCCAAAGAAATTATTCTTGGTAGTGATGTTGCAAGTTGAGTTTATGCTTTACAAGCCCCACGTAGATTTACACTGGGCTTTTTTACGAATTTATTCGATAATTTTGTTTACAATTTATTACCCCCATAATATTTCTGTCGGATGAGAACAACTGTACTGCGTAACATCAGTTTGGGTTATCTGCTTTTACCAAATATTATCTTTTCCCTTGGCTGGTTTAGGCTTCCCGTTTCAATTTGCCTGGTAATTGGGCTGATATTTATGTTTGTCAAGGGTTACGAGCGCAGAAAAGATCTCGACACTGTGCTAACTACAAAAGACATCATCCGAATTTCTGTTATCTCCTTACTCATCGTCGCATTCTCTGGAATAGGAGGGTTTTGCTTTCAGGCGTTCGATTATTGGGCGCATAATTCTAAATATTATACCCTCTACAACCAGTCCTGGCCAATTCTTTTCAAAGGAAACGGCCAATATGCCTGCCATTATTTTGGGTTTTTTCTTGTCCCTGCACTCATTTCGAAAGGCCTTGGCGAATTGTCGGGAATCGCGTTGTACTTGTGGGCAGCCATCGGGTTATGTCTGGGCATTTGCTGGATTTTTATATTTACCGGCAAAAGCTACCTGTCCTTTGTCTTTTTTCTTTCTCTCGGAGGCGTCGGACATGTGAGCAAAGTTATTCTTCTCCATGCAATAGGTCTCAATTACCACGTACCACCATTTTTCACCGAAATCTGGCCGGTGCTCTATCAGACCCAATGGGCTCCCAATCAGCTGATTCCGGTCATCATTGTTTCCTGCATCCTATTCAATGACTTTTCATACTCAAAACGGCCTGAGAACAGCTTTCTGGCCGTTATTGCCGTTTTTATTTGGGGGATTTTCCCTTCGATCATTTTCGTATTTATCTTTTCTGTTCTACTTTTTGTCAGATACCGAAGCAACCTGAGAGCGCTGCTGGCACCTAGGGTAATGCTGAATGTCATTTTACCTAGCCTGCTCTTTATTCCGACATTCTTTTACTTTCTGGCGGGCAGCAGTTCCGTGGTGATGGGATTTATCTGGCAGTTCAATCCGCTGAATGAGATTGCATTTCACTATTTCTTCGGGGTGGTCGTAGATCTGGCGGTGCTTTATGGAATTGTGATGATCCTGGGGCTGCATAAAAGTGAATACCGTAATGTGATTCACTTTTTATTCGTGATCCTTATTCTGATATCTTTTGTGCGGATGGGTAAATGGAATGATTGGTTTTTGCGAGGAAGCACACCGATTCTTACATTACTCTCTTTATTTATCCTTCAACGTTTTTCAGCCTGGATCAGAGAGCGTCCGGATTGGTATATGATGAAAATGGCGTTCCCTGTATTGGTCATTCTTGTCATGGGATTGATAGTTCCTGTGTCCCACATTACCAGGGCATTACGCCAAAACATACTTACCCAAACCCTTTTCCCGGATCAGGTTCAATTTTCTCCCTACCCTTATAATAAGTTCGAGGATTTTTATCAAATGGGTAAGTCAGTTTACTCCGAACAAGAAGCAAATCAGTTTTTAGGACGCAAAGGATCTTTCTACGAAATCTATCTGTCCAGATAGAAGGTACCTAACCTACGCTGGTTGTCCCTGCCGTTTTGATGAATTTTGGCTGAGACCTGTTTTTGGAGATCTGCTCATAAGCAAAGCCAATTCCAATAAGACTTGGCTCAGAATAGGCTTTTGCGAGAAAGGAAATTCCGACTGGCAGTTCGCTTAGGTTACCCATTGGTAATGTTAAGGAAGGAAAACCCGAAATAGCTGCAGGCCCGTATGCTCCATATCCTGTCCAAAAATCCCCGTTGATCGGATCGATACACCAGGGCGCGCCAGTCGCAGGGCCACAGAGCGCGTCGAGTTGATGTTCATCGAAATGCTGGTTTAGCAAATCTTCAACATGCTTGATCTTTTTCAACGCTGCCTTGTATTCTTCTGTTTTTAGATCGCCTTTGGCCTGAGAAGCTTCAAGTAATTCTTGTTTGAAAATCGGCATCGCAGTTGCTTCATTCTGTTTGTTGAAAGCAATCAGCGCTTCCAGAGACTTAATTTTCGCATTGGAATGGGTAAGGTACTGATTTAAACCATTCTTAAATTCATATTGTAGCAATACTGACTCAGCCCCTTCCAGTTCCTGCGTTTGCATATAGTCAACTTCAATAATGGTTGCGCCAGCTCCCCGCATCTGATCGAGCGCCTTTTTTAGTAGCGCATCAATTCCTTCGTGCAACTTTAAAAATCCTCTATCCACGCCAATACGCTTACCTTTCAGTGCATTAGGATCAAGGAATTTGGTGAAATCTGTGGGAGATGGCTCCTGACCGGTGTGCCTCGCCGGATCAGCCGGATCCGAACCGGCCATTGCTCCTAATAATATTGCTGCATCTGCTACCGTCCTCCCAAATGGCCCGGCTGTGTCCTGCGTTATGGATATAGGTATAATGCCCGATCGGCTCACAAGTCCGACGGTAGGCTTGATACCCACAACCGCATTCATCGATGCCGGGCAGGCGATGGAACCGTTTGTTTCCGTACCCACAGCAACCGCACATAAATTGGCAGCTACCGCCACACCCGATCCAGAGCTAGATCCACAGGGGGAACGATCGAGGATGTAGGGGTTTTTGGTTTGCCCGCCACGGCTGCTCCATCCGCTTGACGAACGGGTAGAACGGTAATTGGCCCATTCACTCAGGTTGGTTTTTCCGATAATGACAGCACCGGCCTCTCGTAGCTTTTTGACAATAAATGCGTCAGCAGACGCAACGTTGCCAGCCAAAGCCACTGATCCTGCCGTCGTCTGCATTTTGTCTGCGGTATCAATGTTGTCTTTGATCAGGATAGGTATTCCATGCATCGGTCCCCGCACTTTTCCATTCTTTCTCTCCTTGTCCATAGCATCCGCAATGCTCAGTGCATCAGGGTTTAACTCAATTACGGCGCGTAACTGAGGCCCCTTTTTGTCCAATGTTTCAATTTGGTTCAGGTAAAATTCGGTAAGCTTCCTGGAGGTCAGTGTTCCCGCCTGCATTCTTTTAGCAATTTCAGCCAATGTTATTTCCTTGAAATCCGAAGTTGATTCCGCTTCTTTTTTTTCAGTTTGGGAACTGCATCCGGAAATCGGAGATACAAGGGTGGTAACGCCTGCCGCTGAGGCAAGGCTGATAAAAGTTCTTCGTCTCATCGGGTGGAGTTACAAACAAGGTCTGGTGCAATATAAGACGAAAACAAAATTTGAGGGTATTTACTAACAAAGAAATTTCAATGGCTAGGTATGATCAGTAATAGAAAGACATTTCCATAAAATTATGACTACAACGCAAAAAATAGTTGTAGTCATAATTCTATAAATCATCTAATTAAATAATAAAATTGTGATATTTTATCGAGTGGCACGATTATTTATTTAATTTTACCATTGAAAATTATCACATAACCGTTTCGACTATGAGCTTCCTATCGAAAATGATATACTACTGCGGGAAGTTTTTCTTTGCTTCGATTTTATTCGTTGCAATGATTATTTCTACAATCATTTCACTACCATTTATAGGTGCGGGAATGATTAAAGATGCGATGAATTCGTATCTCCAACCAACTAATGAAAATAGCTTTTCAGACTATTATAATTAACAGTTTCTTGGAATAACGCAGTAAGCAAGGGTATGGCCGGGAGGTTCATACCCTTGTTTTTTTGGACCTAGCGAGAGAAACGTTGCTATCGGCAAAATGCATTTCCTTCAAAATGAATTAATTTGCCAGGGATATTTAGTGAACAACCACTATGAACCGAGTCCTCCATCTCCATAACCTCGTATTCTTACTGACATTCAGTCTGTTGGGCTGCCATCCGCTTTATGGACAGCAAAAGCGTTACACTTTTGAAAAAGGCTTGATGGGTTCGCCATTCAAACTCGTGTTTTACGCACCAGGCGATTCCATAGCGCAATTGGCAGCGCAGCGTGCCTTTGCCCGGGTTGAAAAGCTCAATGAAATCATGAGTGATTACCGGGATGGAAGCGAAATTAACCTGCTTTCGGCAAGTTCAGGGAGTGCTAAATGGGTGGTCGTGAGTGAAGATTTGTTTGATATACTCGCAATTTCTCAGAACATCAGCATCAAAACGGAAGGTGCGTTCGATGCCACCATGGGGCCATTGGTGCAAATGTGGCGTCATGCTACCAGGAAGGGTATTTTTCCAACCACTGCTGAGATTAAAGAAGCGAAAGAAAAGACAGGATACCAGAAGATGCAGATGGATTCGACATCCCGAAGTATTTTGCTCACACAAAAAGGCATGCGGCTCGACATTGGTGGTTTGGGCAAAGGCTATGCCGCAGAAGAAGCAATCAAAGAATTAAAATTAATGGGAATCACCTCTGCGATGATGGATGCTGGGGGAAAGATCGTACTCACCGATCCTCCTCCAGGCAGCAAAGGATGGAAAATTACCGTTTCAAATGGCAGTGACTCCCTTAAAACGATGGAGCTGGCTAATCTAGCCCTCGCAACTTCCGGACCTACTTATCGATTTATGGAATATAAGGGTGTGCGTTACTCGCATATAGTTGATCCTAAAACGGGCATCGGCCTTTTGTTCCATGTCAGGACCACCGTTATTTCTCCGGACGGAACGGTTGCTGACGCATTGGCAACTGCTTTCAGCGTGGCTGGCATCGCAAAGAGTAAGGAGTACCTGTCCCGCTTCCCCAATAGCAAAGTCTGGCTCGTTGAAAAGCAAAACGACCATATCGCAGACTGGAATATGCTGGAATAATCTCTTCGAATCTGACTTTCTAACTGAGTTTAAGCTTTTTATAGGATAATATTGACAAATAGTTTAATCAAATGAACATTTTAAACGATCGTTTAAACTATTCATTTAAAACGTTTGTTCGCCTGATACGAATGGTAAAAATGAATTTAATTAGCGAAGAACAGATTCAGGATTTACCCAATCTAACACGGAAAAAAGTGAAGTGCATAACAGAAAAAAGTGAAGACAAGATTAAGGAAGCAGCCAAGCGGGTTTTCCTGAAGAAGGGCTTTGACGGCACAACATCACGGGACATTGCACGCGAAGCTGATATGAACATTGCATTGACCAACTATTACTTCAGAAGCAAGGAAAAGCTTTTCATTGAGATCTTCAAAGACTTGATGGAGTTGTATTTCCAGAGCATCATTGATATACTGAATAAACCCGTAGACATTAAAACCAAGATCTCCGAGGTGATTGAGAATAATTACCAGATGATGAAGGAGGAGCCAGACCTGGTCATTTTTATCATGAACGAAATTCATAAGGAGCCAGAAAGGCTGTTGATAAAAATTCCATTGTACCAGCAATTCAAGTCGACCTTATTTAGTCAGCAACTCGATGCGGGAATTAAAAATGGGACAATTAGGCCGATTCGCATAGAAAACATTCTGCCTTTGATGACCAGTTGTATCGAGTTCCTGTTTTTAGGAAAAGGAATTCACCAGCAGGTTTTTAATATGTCGGACGAGGACTTTCAGGAATTCGCCGAAAGTCATAAGGAGCATGTGAAAGCAATGATTTGCAATTACCTGATTTTATAGGGGTTAAATACGAAATGTTCGCTTATCATCCTGAGAAGCCGCCAGTAGAAAATAACCTTTGATTTAGGAATGTATCGGCCGATATTGATCAACGTTTAATACAAAATGTTTGCCTGCATTTAAGAGGCTTTAAAAGAATCGATTTTTTTAATGGCATGCTATTTTGCGATAATAGTAGTAGACTGCCAAAAGCCAAATGGACGGCTAATTGCAAAATATAATAGGTTGACACTCAACGTAACTCAGGTAATACACACTTCCTGAATATTTAAAATTTTTCGGCAGATCCAAGTAGGGTGCAGTAGAAGGCTGACGTTCACGATCGTTAGCTCAAAATATCATTTGCCTGAGGAGGAATGAGGCCAAAAACTTTAATTTCTTTTTAACGGTAAAATACAAAATGAATGGTTGATTTTTTGAACTAGTGACACCAATATGTGGTTTCAGCCTGAAGCCATCGGGCACCCACCAAAGAAGCTATTGATTCTGACATTAATGATCTATGGGTAAAAAATTAAACAATCGCATTGCTGAATTCAAAGATCCGGCAGCGGCAAGGGAAAGGGGAGTATATCCTTTTTTCAGACCTATCGAATCCGGACAGGATACAGAGGTTATCATAAACGGAAAAACGGTCCTGATGTTCGGGTCGAATTCCTATCTGGGACTCACTTCCCATCCATACATTATCGAAGCTGCTCAAAAGGCGGCTCAGAAATATGGTACAGGCTGCGCTGGTTCCCGTTTTTTGAACGGAACGCTAGACATTCATGAAGAACTTGAACGCAGGCTTTCCAAATTTACTGGTAAGGAGGACGCAATTCTTTTTAGTACTGGGTATCAGGCGAATTTGGGTGCATTATCATGTCTCACCGGTCGCAATGATTATCTGATACTCGATGAAAGCGATCATGCATCCATCATTGATGGGAGCAGGTTGTCATTTTCCAAAGTAATCAAGTATGCCCATAATGACATGACTGATCTTCGTAAAAAGCTAAGCCTTCTTCCGGAAGAAGCAGACAAGCTGATAGCGACGGACGGGATTTTCAGTATGGAGGGCGACATTGTTACGTTGCCTGAGCTAACTGTGATCGCGGCTGAATTTGATGCGACGGTGCTCGTGGATGATGCACACAGCCTCGGCGTAATAGGGGAAAAGGGCGCGGGAACTGCCTCCTATTTCGGCTTGACAGACGCCACTGACCTTATTATGGGCACTTTTAGCAAATCGTTGGCTTCGTTAGGAGGTTTCATTGCAGGGGATGCAGCCGTGATCGATTACATGAAGCATCGCGCACGGTCGCTGATGTTCAGCGCCAGTATGACACCTTCCTCGGTGGGCAGCACATTGGCGGCGTTGGATATTATCGAGTCGGAACCGCACCATATGGAGCGGCTCTGGGCCAACACTAGGTATGCCAAAGAGCTTTTGCTGGTGAACGGCTTTGACCTGGGTAAAACGGAAAGCCCGATCCTACCACTTTACATCAGGGACAACGAGAAGACTTTTATCATGACCAAACGTCTTCAGGACGAAGGGGTTTTTGTTAATCCAGTGGTTTCGCCAGGCGTTCGTCCTGAACAATCTCTGATCCGTTTTTCTTTAATGGCCACACACACTTTCAGCCAGATTGAAGAAGCAGTTGATAAGATGGCCCGAATCTACCGTGAGGTTTGTCCCGAAGCGATCAGAGAAAGACAACAACTATGAAGAAAATAGTACCTGTAAACTCCTCCAAAGAACTTGCATCGTTCATTGATTACCCGCATAGTCTTTATCAAAACGATAAAAATTATGTTCCTGAACTGTTCATCGCGCAAAAAGATATGCTTACACCGGGAAAGCATCCCTTTCATGAGCATTCAGAAATTAAGCTTTTTTTAGCGTATGACGATAGCAAGATCATAGGACGCATTGCAGCGATTTTCAACAATAACTATAATGCTTTTGCCAATGAACTTGACGGTTTTTTTGGCTTCTTCGATACCATTAACGACCAGGAAACAGTGGACTTGTTGTTGAACGCAGCCACTTCCTGGGTGAAAGAAAAAGGGGCAAAGAAATTGATCGGCCCGGTGAATTTGTCGACAAATGAAACCAGCGGACTTTTAGTTGACGGCTTCAACAGGCCTCCAATGGCCATGATGGCTTACAATGCGCCTTACTACCAGCAGCTGGTAGAAAATAGCGGGTTGGCTAAGAAAATGGATTTGCTGGCTTACGAAATCAATACCAATACCGCCAGCGACCGGTCTATTAAGATGATCGACGCATTGGAAACCAGGCTGCAAAGGAGTGGCATTACGATCCGCCAGATTAATCTGAAGGATTTCAAGAATGAAGTGGTGAAGATCAGGGAAGTGTATAATTCTGCATGGGATAAAAATCAAGGTTTCGTTCCGATGACAGAACATGAATTCGACTATCTCGCGAAAGACCTGAAAATGATATTGGATCCAAGATTTTGCCTGGTTGCTGAAAAGGATGACAAACTGGTTGGATTTATACTCGGAATTCCGGATATCAACCAGATACAGATCAAAATCAAGAAGGGCCGTTTATTGCCAACCGGCATTTTCAAACTGCTTTTTGGCAAGAAAAATATCACCCGTCTGAGAGTAATTACGCTTGGCGTGATCGAAGGTTATCGCAAAATGGGAATTGAAGCGTGTTTGTATGGCAGGATCATTAAGAATACAGAAGGCACCAAAATTACAGGAGGTGAATGTTCCTGGATGCTGGAAGACAACTATCTAATGAACCACGCCATCGAACAAATTAACGGAAAGCTGTACAAACGATACAGAATGTACGAAAAACTGATATGAAAGAGAGGGTATTCATCACCGGCGCAAGTGGGTTCATAGGTTATCACCTGGTAGAAGCTGCTCTTAATGCCGGCATGGAAGTGCATGCGGCGGTGAGACCAACAAGTGACCTGACCTTCCTGAAAAAACTACAGGCTGTCTGGACCAAGAAAGGTTCGGAGACAAAGTTGGTTTTTGTGAATACGGACTTCAGTTCAAAGGAGGCGTTGAAAATATTGTTGGAAGAAGGAAAGTACACGCACATCATTCACGCAGCGGGTGTTACCAAGGCCAAAGGTGCCGCGGCTTACAACCTGGTCAATGCCGACTACTCCAGGAACTTAGCCCAGGCAGCCATGTCGTCGGATATTCCACTGCAACGATTTGTTTTCCTGAGCAGCCTTGCGGCAATAGGGCCACTGGCTTACGCTGAGGAACAACCCATTACAGAAAATACCCTTGCAATTCCGGTAACCGAATATGGCAAGAGTAAATTACTGGCAGAGCATTACCTCGAACAGGTGAGCGGTTTGCCGCTCAGCATTATCCGTCCCACGGCTGTTTACGGTCCGGGAGAAAAAGACCTGTTTGTATTGTTCAAGACATTGAATAGTGGATTGGATGCATATATCGGCAAAGGACCGCAGCGATTGAGTTTTGTGTATGTGAAAGACCTCGTGGATGCCACCATGGCTGCATTGGCTGAAAATCACCGGGAAGTTACCGTTTACAATATTTCCGATGGAAATGCCTACGACCGTTACGCATTGGCCGACCGTTTCAGGGAAATCAGCGGGAAGCAGATTTTCAGGACACACCTTCCAATGATGCTTGTAAAAATGATGGCGGGAATGCTGGATGCGCTCTACACATTTTCGTCTGCGACACCGCTACTTAACAGGGAAAAATTAAAGGAACTGACAGCTCCGAACTGGATCTGTAGCATTGATGCCGCGAGGAATAACCTGCAATACAAGCCGCAATATGATCTTCGGCAAGGACTTACAGAAACACTATCATGGTATAAAGAGAATAAATGGCTATGAATTTGAAGTGCCCATTTGATCATTAACCGCATTTATTGCGTAAATGATTTTGTCAAAGCGAACGGGTATGAAAAACGTTACGAAACTCAAAAATGAAAACAATAAGTAAGTCGATATGGTTGAACATCTTCCTGACGCTCTGTGTAATACAGATTGGCGCAGGGGCTGCCATAGCGCAAAATACCACGATTAAAGGGACCATTACCGATGCCAGGTCTGGCGAAACGCTGCCTTACGTGACCATTCTCATTCCAGGTACCAAGATGGGTACGATCTCAGATGTGGATGGAAAATATGCGATGACGCTGAAGGAAACTTACCCGACTGTTAAATTCACTTATGTAGGTTATCTCAATATCGAAAAGCCAATTGCGCCAGGAATTGACCAGGTGATCAATGTGAAGATGGCGGTCGATGCCTCGATGCTGAAGGAGGTTACGATCAAAGGCAAGGGCCGTTATCGCAATAAGGATAATCCTGCGGTGCAGTTGATCCGCGAAGTCATTGCGCACAAGGATGAAAACAAAATGGCAGCCAATGACTTTGTAGAATACGAACAGTATGAAAAAATCTCATTGGCATTAAGCAACTTATCCGACGATTTTAAAGACAAACGCATTTTCAAAAACTACCAATTTTTGTTCAAACAGCAGGACTCAACTGCCATGGGAGGTAAGGTGATGCTGCCTGCCTATATTGAAGAAAAGCTTTCGCAGATTTATTTCAGAAAAGACCCTAATGCGAAAAAGCAAAAGGTAATTGCAAACCGTCGTGCAGAGTTTGATCCGAAATTTGTGGATAATGATGGTTTGAGCAAATATTTCAACCGGCTTTATGAAGATATCAACATCTATGATAATGACATTTCCATTGCTACCAATCTGCTTCTGAGCCCAATTGCCAATTCAGCCCCGACTTTCTACAAATTCTTCATCCGCGATACAATTAAAACAAGTACGCCCTGGCTGATTGAACTTGGTTTCGTGCCAAGAAATAAAACAGATCTGCTTTTCGAAGGAAGGCTCTTCGTAACATTGGATGGAAAATACGGCGTTCAGAATGCATATCTGACTGTGAACAAAGACATTAACCTTAATTTTTTACGGGATCTTGAAGCAAGTCTAGAGTTTGAAAAAGGGAATGATGAAAGGTATCACGCCAGTAAAACCACCTTGGCCATGGAATTTGCATTGGGTGAAAAAGGCGGTGGGTTATATGGTCAGCGGGTAGTGAATTTCAAAGATTATAAGATCAATGAGAGCCGGCCGGACAGCATTTACAAAGGCCCCAATGAAGAGATAGCCTACAATCCGGAGATAAAAACCGGAGAGTCCTTCTGGGCAAGCGCAAGGCACATTCCCTTGGAACGGACGGAGCTGGATATTTATAGGAACATTGATACCCTGCAAAAACTTCCTTCTTTCAGACGGACGATGGACATTGCCACACTTTTGCTGGCAGGTTATAAGTCATTTGGAAAAGTGGAGATTGGGCCGGTGAATACTTTTTACAGCTTCAATCCTATTGAGGGCTTTCGGCTTCGTTTCGGTGGACGAACTACGACCGAGTTGAGCAAACGCGTCTATTTTGAAACTTATGCGGCTTATGGTTTTAAAGACCGGAAGTGGAAGTACTTTTTGAGCAGTACCTATTCATTCAACAATAAGTCGATATACCATTTTCCTTTTCATTATCTCCGGGCGAGTTACCAACGCGATACCAAGATCCCCGGCCAGGATTTGCAGTTTGTGCAGGAAGATAATTTCCTGCTATCCTTCAAAAGAGGGGATAACAACCGCTGGCTATACAATGACGTTTACAAACTGGAATACGTCCGCGAATTTGAAAACCATCTGTCTTATAAAATAGGATTTACACAGTGGAGTCAACGGGCAGCCGGAATTCTGCGCTATGAGACTCTGGATGATGAAGGTGTTTTACAAAACGCGGGTCTACTCAACAATTCCGAGGCGAATGTGGAGCTGAGGTATGCGCCCAATGAGAAATTTTATCAGGGAAAATTGTATCGCACACCTATTATCAACAAATACCCGATTTTCACATTGCGTTACAATGCAGGTTTGAAAGGGGTTTTCGAAGGGCAGAATCGCTATGATAACCTGGCTCTCAATATTTCGAAAAGAGTTTACCTTTCCCAGTTCGGTTATGCTGATGTCAGCACCGAAGGTGGTTACACATTCGGAAGCAAGATATTATTTCCGCTGCTGACCGTACACCGTGCCAACCAGACTTACGCCTATCAGCTCAATTCCTATAATCTGATGAATTTCCTTGAATTTGTCAGTGACCATTATGCAAGCGTGGATGTGCAGTACTATATGAATGGTTTTCTTTTCAACAAAATACCGCTATTGAAAAGATTGAAATTGAGAGAAGTTTTCAGTTTTAAAGGATTGATGGGTGGTTTGCGTGATGAAAATAATCCGGCTAATAACCCGTCGCTTTTCCGCTTTCCGGTGGATGAGCAGGGTAAACCGATCAGTTATACATTATCGCGGCAGCCTTACATTGAGGGAAGTGTGGGTGTGGCCAATATATTCAAGCTTATTCGTGTAGACCTGGTCAAAAGGTTTACTTACCTGAATAACCCAAATGTTTCCGAATGGGGGATCAGGGCAAGGTTTAAGCTTGATTTTTAGTCATAGGGCAGTTGAAAAGGCAGCGATATGAATTATGCAATCATAGCGGCGGGGGAAGGTTCGAGGCTGGCGAAGGGAGGATTTAAACTTCCAAAACCAATGGTAAGCCTCAATGGTGAAATGCTGATTGACAGGCTGATCGGCATTTTCATGCGGAACAATGCAGAGAAGATCATGATCATTATTCGTGAAGAATCGACAAGTCTTGAAGCGCATTTATCTGAACTAAGCCTGACATTGCCGATTGAAGTGGTCAAAAAATCAACGCCAAGTTCTTTGCATAGCGTTTATGAGCTTTTGAAAACGGATCCCAATCTTGACTCGGTTTGCCTTACTACGACCGATACCGTTTTCAAAGAGGAAGAATTCAAAGCGTTTATCACCGAATTCGAAAATAATCCGGATAGGGAAGGACAAATGGCGGTAACCTCATTCATTGATGACGAAAGCCCATTGTTTGTGACTGTTGACGAGGATCAAATGATCACGGCTTTTACAGATGTGAATAGTACCGAAACACTGTTTGTGTCGGGTGGGATTTATTGTTTCCGAGAAAAGGCAATCCGAAATGTGAAGCAGGCAATGGAAAACGGACTGAGCCGCATGCGGAATTTTCAAAGGCAGTTATTGGACAATGGTGTGAAGCTGCGGGCTTATCCTTTCTCCAAAATCGTGGATGTCGATCATGTAAGCGATATCCGTACAGCAGAATTGTTTCTAAGGCCAGAAGAAATGGTCTAGGAACATTAGAATAAAAAGACAAACTGACACCAATTATAAAAGGCCGGAGAATTTGCCGGGCGCAGCGTACATGAATGATTTAGAATTACTCGGCGTACACCGCAATAAAAAGTTTTCGCCTAATCACATTGGTAATGACGACGCGATTTTTCAGCTGACTGCAAAGGCGCTTGAAAAATTGGGTTTCAGGGTTACAATTTGTTGTGAGGATGAGTTTCTTGAAATGGAATTAGTGGAACAGGAACAGATATTCACCATGGCCCGGCAGAAAGAAGTTGTTGCCAAGTTGCAAATGCTGGAAAAAACTGGAAAAGTAGTGGTTAACTCCGCATTTGGGATTGAAAACTGCTTTCGTACCAACCTGACCAATGCATTGAACCTGAATGATATCCCGGTTGCTGACAGTTGCATTGTACCTACCAGCTATCAGGACGACGAAATTTTCGATCGGATTAAAGGAAAAGGTTACTGGATCAAACGCGGGGATTTCCATGCGATCCATAAGGAAGATGTTTCGTATGCAAGGTCGAAGGAAGAAGCCAAGGAGATTTTGCGCGAATATGCACTGCGCGACATTCCTGATGCTGTTATTTCCCAACATCTGATCGGTGATCTGGTGAAGTTTTACGGCGTGCGCGGTACTGACTTTTTCTATTGGTTTTATCCTTACGACAGCAACCATCATAAGTTTGCCGGTTATCAGCAGATTAACGGAGACCCAGTCCATAACCCATTTGATGAGTTAGAATTATGGAGAGTAGCCACGAAAGCTGCGCGGGTTGTTGGAATTGACATTTACGGCGGAGACGCCATTGTGAGCAAAGACGGCTCTTTCCGCATCATTGACCTGAACGACTGGCCGAGCTTTGCACCGTGCCGCGACAAGGCAGCGCCGCACATTGCGAACAGGATTTATCAAAAGTTTACAACGACAGTTCATGGCTAACCCAACCACTTCGTTTGAAAATTCTTTAAAATCCAGCGATACCGAGGAGCAGATCGATATCTGGTTCTATCGGCCGATCGGTTACCAGATCGCATTGTTTTGTGCAAAAGTGGGTTTGAGGCCCAATCCGGTTACCATCATCAGCATATTTTTTGGAGTTGCCGCTGGCATTTTATTCTATTACCAGGCTTTGTGGATTAATGTGATCGGAATGTTGTCGCTGGTATTCGCGAATTCGCTCGACAGCGCAGACGGACAACTTGCCCGGATGACGAATGATAAAAGCAGGCTGGGTAGGATATTGGACGGAGCGGCCGGAGATTTCTGGTTTATCGCGATCCACATTGCGCTCTGCCTTCGCAGCCAGCAGGAGGGTTGGAGTGTATGGATCTGGGTACCCGGCGTTTTGGCTGGTGTATCCCATGTGATTCAGTCAGCGATGGCAGATTATTACCGGAATGTGCATTTGTTTTTTATCAAAGGAACAACCGGGAGCGAGCTGGATAGCAGCCGGGATTTGCAGAAGGAATACGACGCGATGACCTGGTCCAAGAATTTCGGGATGAAATTGGTCGCGCGCTTTTACTTGAACTATACCAAAATGCAGGAAAGCTTTTCACCCAATCTGCAACAGCTGCTTGGAATAGTCAAAAAGCATTATCACAGCGGCTTACCCGCGGAGCTGGTTACCGATTTCAGGGCTCAAAATAAGCCGCTGATGAAGTATACCAATATTGTACAGTTCAATACCCGCGTGCTGTTCCTGTTTTTGTGGTTGTTCATCGATCAATCATGGATCTATTTCTTCTTTGACATTTTTGTGCTAAACCCAATCCTGATTTATATGATTGTAAATCAGGAGAAGGTGAGCAAATATTTTTACCAAAAAATCCTGAAAAAGGAAGCCAATGAATTCCAAGGCGTATAAAGCACTTTTCCTTGCAATAGGCATTATTTCCCTTGGCTATATGGTCTACGGAACGGGCCTGGCTGAGATATGGAGCGATATTCAGCGGACAGGGATTTGGTTTGTACCCGTAGTTGGCAGCTGGTTATTGATTTATATACTCAATGCATTTGCATTTCGGTCTATCATCCGTGAACCCAATTTGCCTGAAAGTGATTTGTCTTTGTGGTCTGTTTTACGGCTGACGATTTCTGGTTATGCTATCAATTACATCACGCCATTTGTGGCTTTGGGTGGAGAACCTTACCGGATCCTGGAACTGAAACCGGTGCTGGGAATCCAGAAAGCGACTTCTTCGGTACTGTCTTACAGTCTGATGCACATGTTTTCGCATGTTCTTTTCTGGCTGGCGTCCATTATCCTGATCGTGGCGGTGGTGCCTTTGAGCAATTCCATGCTGACAGGCTGCGGAATGCTGCTGATCGCTGGGTTGGGTTTGGGCTATTGGTTTATCAATGTTTATAAAAAAGGATTCACAGTAAGCACATTCCGCCTGCTCGAAAAAGTCCCTTTTGTCAAAAATAAGGCCCGCGAATTTGCGGCGAGAAATGCTGAAACACTTTATGAAGTGGACGAGCAGATAAGGATTTTATATGCGGAGAGGCAGGATGTTTTTTATAAATCATTGTTCTTTGAGTTTGTTGCCAGGGTAATCGGCTGTTTGGAAATATATTTCACAGCACATGCTATCGGCTTGGAAATGAGCCTGTCCCAATCATTGATCGTCAGTTCCGGCTCATCCCTTTTCGCCAATCTGATATTTTTCTTCCCAATGCAATTGGGCACCAGAGAAGGTGGATTGGTATTGGCATTAAAAAGCGTAGGATTAGCGGCTACCCCGGGAATTTTCATCGGAGTAGTGATGCGGATCAGGGAAATCGTTTGGATTATGATTGGGTTGGCGTTGGTGAGTAGGAAGGTGGAAAAGAAGAAGGAAAAGGGGCTTTTAGCTGTTAGCGATTAATTAATGGGAGGAATGGGAAGAAAGGGAGGAGGGAAAATGGAATTAAATTTCCTCCCTTTTCTCCTTCCTCCCCCTCCTCCAAAAAACAGAACATGATAAAAGGCATCCTCCTAGACTACGGCGGCACCATTGACACCAACGGGCTTCATTGGGCTAATGTTTTGTGGGAAAGTTACCAGCGGAATAAAGTAAATGCAGATAGGGAAACGTTTGCAAAAGCATACACATTTGGGGAGAAGGCATTGGCGATGAACCCCATCGTTAAGCCGCATCACGTTTTTTATGATGTGCTTTTTTTGAAGGTTGAGCAGCAGTTTAATTTTTTGAAAGAGAAGGGTTTTGAAGTTGATGATGCTGCAATTGAAACAATCGCAGGAGAATGCAATGATTTCGCACACACTACCGTGAAAAATGCAACGCTAGCTTTGGCGCAGTTGGCAGCAAATTACCCTATCGTTATGGTTTCCAATTTTTACGGGAACATTCAGAATGTGTTGCAGGATTTTGGCATTGGAAGTTACTTCCAGGCTGTTGTAGAATCTGCTGTGGTGGGCGTCCGGAAGCCTGATCCGCAAATTTACCAGCTTGGAATTGACATTCTTGGTTTTGCTCCTGCGGAATGTGTGGTGGTTGGGGATTCTTATTCCAAAGACATTAACCCAGCCAAACAGCTTGGATGTAAGGCGATTTGGTTGAATGTAAAAGGTTGGGATGAGGCTTTGGAACCGCAGCAGATTTCGGAAGCGGATGTTGAGATTACCGATTTTAACCAGATCACAGAAGCGATTAAGGATCTGGGCTAGTTGTTCACTTTTATCAGGACATGTGAAGTGCCATGATAAAATTAAAGTTTAAAAGTCATGTACGATATATGTACCATAGGCCATATAACACTGGATAAGGTAGTTACGGCCCAATCAGTGAAATACATGCCTGGCGGCACGTCATTTTATTTTTCGAAGGCGCTCAGGCAGTTTGATGTCAATTATATGCTGGTAACCGCGCTGGCGGAAAATGAAAATTACATTGTGGCCGGGTTGCGGGATGAGAACATCGAAGTTTTTTCTCAAAACAGTGCCTATACCGTTTACTTCGAAAACATTTACAGCGCCAATCAGGATCATCGCCAACAAAATGTTTTGCATAAAGCGTCGCCATTCACGTTAGCCCAAATGCCCGGTATTGAAGCGAAAATCTTTCATCTGGGACCATTGCTTTCCGACGATATTTCTGTGGACCTGTTGAAATCACTCGCTTCGAAAGGACTGGTTTCACTCGACATTCAGGGCTATCTCAGGTATGTGAAAGACCAGAAGGTTTTTTACACCGACTGGGCCGATAAGATAGAGGCGCTTCCATATGTATCCATCCTGAAAGCCAATGAATTTGAAATGGAAGTGGTAACAGGTACGCGCGATGTGCTTGAAGGAGCTAAAATTCTGGCTGGCTGGGGAGTTGAAGAAGTAATCATCACGTTAGGGAGCAAAGGCTCACTGATTTATAAGAACAATGATTTTGTGACGGTACCGGCTTACAAGCCATCGGCCGTGGTGGATGCGACGGGATGCGGAGATACCTACATGGCGGGGTATCTGAGTAAAAAAGTGAAAGGAGCGGATAGCCAGGAGGCAGGAGAGTTTGGTGCGGCTATGGCTACATTGAAAATCCAGTCGTCAGGACCATTTTCGGGAGACCCGGAAATGGTCAATGAAGTGCTCCAATATGGTGATTGTGATAGAGAAATGATTGCCCAGGCAATTTATTTATAGTTCTTAAATCTTTATGAAATACATAATTAGCATGCTGCTGGCTTTTTGCCTGACGCTTGTTTCGTATTCAGGAGGCTATTCCGCTGACAAAAACAATGCAGCTGAGCCTGATGAATTTCCAATACCAAGGAATATTCCCGGATTGCTTTTTTATATTCAGCGTGACCCGAATGCGAATACAATCTGTTATCAGCTTAATTTGGACGAACAAGGCCAATTAAGAGAGAAGGAGCCTGTTCATACCTTCTGGATACGTTACACGGATGGAGGGACCAGACGGGAGCTCAATTATCTGCAAAAGAAATTTGCGTATGGTATTAATTTCAAATCGACGGGGAATTCCTCCTACGAGTTGACATCAGTGGCCTATTCTAAACTTCCCATGTCTTTGCGGAAGGATAAGAAGAATATTTACCACGTTTACGCAAACATTGATAAAAAGGAGTGTATTCTTTCGCGGGTATTTATCCGGATCGATGGCGGTACATTCTGGTCACCCAATGTGCTTTATATTGAATTAAAAGGAACTGAGACAGCAACTGGTAAAACGGTAATTCAGCGAATAAAACCTTCATGACATGACACATCAATGTCATGATCCTAGCAAAGGTTACCGAGTAAGTTCGGATATTTGGGGCAGACTTTTCTATTCAAACGAAAAGTGTCCTGAAAATCTAACCCAATTTAATTGTTTGCCTTATGGAGAATACGGGAAATACCAATGAGGACCAGGTATTTAAAGATGAAATTAACAAAGTGTCAGACTTCAAGTTTGGTACCACGGTAGTAAAAGTCTTTGACGACATGGTCAGCCGGTCGGTACCCTTTTACAATGAAATTCAGCGAATGCTTGGTGAGATCGCCGCAGATCATGCCAAGGAAGGTTCGTCGGTTTACGATCTGGGCTGCTCGACGGGTACCACAATGATCGAAATTGACAAGCTGATACCATCTGATGTCAGGTTCGTCGGCATAGACGAATCCCCTGAAATGCTCGATAAGTGCGATTTAAAATTGAAAGAAGCGGGTTTTGTTCGACCTTATGATTTGGTGGCGGGTGATTTACACCAGGAAGATCTTCCGATTCAAAATGCCTCGGTGGTTATTCTTTGCCTCACATTGCAATTTGTCCGTCCGCTTTTCCGCGAGAGGCTTTTACGGAATATTTACAAAGGATTGAACCCGGGAGGGGTATTATTGCTAGCTGAAAAAGTACTTACCGAAAATTCACAATTTAACAGAGATTTTATAAAGTATTATTACAACTATAAACGTCGTAACCATTATAGTGAATTGGAAATTTCACAGAAACGAGAAGCGTTGGAAAACGTTTTGATCCCTTATAAGTTATCTGAAAACACATTGTTATTAAAGGAAACCGGTTTCACAGATTGTGAAGTCTTTTTCAAATGGTATAATTTTTCAGGAATGATAGCTTATAAAAAATCATGATCGCAATCGGGAATTTCTTTTTTAAATACAGGAATAACCTGTTCATTTTTCTTTATCTATTACTATTTATACCGTCACCCTTACTCTTTGCGCCGGAGCAGTTTGGGGACAAATATTTTCTCTTTCCAGTTATCCTGGGTTTGCTGGTCACTTTTGCAGGAGAAATCATAAGAGGTATTACCATTGGGCTGGCTTACATTATCCGGGGAGGGAAGGATAAGAAAGTATACGCAGAAAAACTCGTGACGGAGGGGATTTTCCGTCATTGCCGAAACCCGCTTTACGTAGGCAACATTTTAATGCTGCTTGGCGTGGGGATACTGGCCAACTCGCTGATCTATGTTGCGATTGTGATGCCATTGTTCCTGTTTATTTATCAGGCCATTGTGCTGGCGGAAGAGAATTTTTTGAGGAATAAGTTTGGTGCCCAGTTTGATGCATATTGCAGCAGGGTAAACAGGTGGCTCATCAATTTCAGGGGCATTTCTGCAACGTTGAACGGCATGCATTTTAATTATAACCGCTGGCTGCTGAAAGAGTACAATACTTTGCTGGTTTGGTTGATCGGTATTTCAGCATTGTTGATCTTTAAATACCCTCAACTCATCCCAAACAGCGATAGCAGGATCATTTTGTTCATTAGTATTGTTATCATCTTGGGTGCTGCATACGGTTATGTGAGGTATCTCAAGAAATCCGGTAAAATGACCGATGTATTATAATTCCTATTGGCCTGGTGTAGCTTTTTTGTGGCACGCTATTGTCAGTAGGGTCCCTAACAACTCAACAGGAAATCATGAATATCGTAATTATTGGGGGAGGATTTGCAGGTGTGAATCTCGCTCTGGACTTGGCAAAAAGCAAAAAGTTTGAAGTAACGCTTGTTGATAAGAACAATTACAATTTCTTTCCACCGCTGATCTATCAGGTCGCGACGGCATTTTTAGAACCATCCAGCATTAGCTACCCTTTCAGGAAGTTGTTCTCAGGAAAAGAGAACCTCCACTTTCGGCTGGGTGAATTGATGAAGGTTGTTCCTGCCGAAAATAAGATCATCCTTTCAAACGGCGAACTCGATTACGATTTTCTGGTCTTTGCTACCGGGGCTGAGACCAACTTCTTCGGGATGGAAAATGTGAAGCGTAATGCTACGCCGATGAAAACGCTCGAAGATGCCATTGGAATGCGGAATAAAATGCTTTCGCAAATGGAAAAAGCCACCATTTGTAGTGATCCCGAAGAAGTAAAGAAGCTTTTGACCGTGGTCATCGCAGGCGGGGGACCTACCGGCGTGGAGATATCCGGTATGTTCGCAGAAATGCGAAATGGGATTCTCAAAAAAGAATATCCTGAACTCGCTGGTAAGGGAAGTGAAATATACCTCGTGGATGGGGGCGACGCATTGCTCTCACCCATGAGCGTAAAATCGCAGAAAGATACCTACGAGGCGCTCAGAAAACTGGGAGTGAAAATCAAGCTGAATACCCACGTGGTCGATTTTGTAGATGATAAAGTTTTCTTTTCAGAAGGAGAAACCATTGAATCTAAAACGCTGATCTGGGCAGCGGGCGTAACCGGAAAAGTATTTGAAGGAATGCCAGCCGAATCGTACGGTCGTGGAAGAAGGCTGATCGTAGATGCTTATAATAAAGTCAATGGCGCTTATAACATTTATGCGATAGGCGATTCTTGCCTGCAATCAACGGATGCGAATTTTCCGACTGGTCATCCACAGGTAGCTCAGGTGGCCATTCAGCAAGGTAAAACGCTTGCAAAGAATTTTGAGCTCATTGCTGAACAACAGCCATTACACCCATTTGCATACCGCGATAAAGGGTCAATGGCGATCATTGGGAGAGCCAAAGCAGTAGTTGACATGCCTTCACCAAAAGTGCATTTTAAAGGCGTTATCGCCTGGCTGGCCTGGCTTTTCATTCACCTTATTTCTCTAATCAACCACCGTAACAGGATCAAAACCTTGTATAACTGGATGGTAGCTTATTTTACCAAAGACCAATCCCTCAGAATGATCATCAAGCCGGCGATGAGGGAGGGACAGGTAGAGCCCGTTAAAGCCGGCTGAATTGACATTACAAATCAGAAAATATGGAACCGATTACAATTGATGTAACACAAGACTCACCACTCGGTATCCAGCAGATAGACACTTCTATTTCTTTCGTTCCTTTTATAGATTTCCTTGAAAGAAAAACGGATCAGGAAACAACCGTAAAGCGGACATTTTTCGAAATGGTCCTCGCAAGGCTGAAAGCCAAACCTGAATTTAGTGCTATTATTCCGCTGGAAGACATTGGCAAATACAAAGAAGAACTGAGCCTGATCTATGGCATGCTGATGCCACCCATCGCCGATGAAAAGGATGTTTGCTGGGCTATGAGTGCGCCGGTAAACCCAGTGGTGTTTTATGGCACTTCGGGATTTTACGACTTACTGCTCGACAGCAATACAGGAGATATCCGGTGCGACCTGATGAAGGACGATCCGCATACCAGAAATGAGAAGATGCAGATGCTTTATTCTTTCATCCTTGAAAGATTGTATCACGTGCCCCCCATGCGCAAGCACGAACTGATCATTACGCTTTTGGATGAAAGGTCGGGCCTTCAGAAATTTTATAAGCTTAATATTGATACCCGTTTTTGTGAGATATTTCCCAAAGACGTCCTGCCACATCTGGACCTGGAAGCGATCAGGGAATCGTTTGATGTGTACAAGATCGCAGCAATGCTGCCTTTATCCTTATTCCGGTTTGAAGGTTTTTCGGTGATCACGCTGGTGGATGTTACCGCAGAACATGCTGTGGAAAGCATTAAGAATACGATTTTGGAAAGGGCATCCATTGATTCGGAGACCTATTTTCATCAGGTCACGACTGCCCTAAAAATGCTGATCGGAAATCCCCAGTTTGATTTTGGCTCCATGGCGATCTTGCGGGTCAATAACAAGCTCATCTTCAACAAGGGTACCGTTCTTTACAGCAAACTGATGAACGCGGCAACTGCCAATGGGATGGCCGAGGAAATGTACCTGAGAATGGCCGATGAATATCTTCAGGCACCCAAACCCATGATTATCCGGGAAGTGAAACTGGATGATGTCCCCAAGAAGGACTTCGCCAAGTTACTATATAACGATGGCGTGCGCTCCTATGCCTTAATACCTGTTTTTTATGATAACCGGGTCGTAGGGTTACTGGAAGTGTTTTCCAAAATTTCCGATGCTGTCAATGAAATGGTACTGTCTAAATTGGATACAGCATTGCCGCTTTTAGCCCAGATCTTTAAAAATTACATTGACGAGTTCAATATCGGCATTGATAATGTGATCAAAGAGAAGTTTACTTCGTTGCAGCCTGCGGTTCAGTGGAGGTTTAGGGAAACGGCATGGCATTATCTGAGAGATAAAGCATTAAGCCCCAATAACGCGGCTATTGAGAACATTCATTTTAAAAATGTGTATCCGCTATATGGTGCCGTTGATATCCGTAATTCGACGCTCGAAAGAAACATTGCTTTACGACAAGACCTTAACCTTCAATTTAATTTATTGATAGAAACCTTTACTGTCCTGAAACAAAACCTTGGATTTGGCCTTGCCGATGAGATGATCTATAAATGCAAAAAATGGATCCAGGAAATCAATGATGAATCGACGGACAACGACGAAATGAAGGTGAGGGATTTTCTGGAATATGAGGCGCATCCGTTTCTGCTGCATTTCAAAGAAGAAAGCCTTCAGCGTTCTGGCATAGGTCAAAAAGAAAACACCGAAGCGGAAGCATTGATCAGAGAGCGTATTGACCGATATTTTCAAGTCGTGGATGAGCATACCGGTGCTGCCAATGCAAATAGAAAGGCGCTGGAAACGTCCATGCAAAAGATCAACGGTGCTGTAAACCTGTATCTGGACCTGTTCAGAAAGGAAATCCAGCAATCGTATCCGACTTACTTTGAGAAGTTCAGGACCGACGGGATTGAGTATGACATATACATTGGGCAATCCATTGAGCCTGAGAAGAAATTCAGTGAGCTTTATCTGAAAAACATTCGGTTATGGCAATTGACATCCATGGCTGCGATAGCCAGGATTACGCATTCACTGGTACCCCAGATGGAAAAGTCTCTTGAAACAACCCAATTAATTTTCATCCATTCTACCAGCATTGACATTAGTTTCAGAGATGATGAACGGCGTTTTGATGTGGAGGGTGCGTACAATATCCGCTATCAGGTGATCAAGAAACGCATTGATAAAGTGCACATCAAAGGCACCGGGGAGCGGCTCACGCAACCTGGAAAAATTGCGCTGGTATACTTCAATAATAAATCTGCGGAAGAATATGTGGGGTATATCCGGTATTTACAAGAAAAAAATACTTTATTGAATGATCTGGAATTTCTGGACCTCGAAGAATTGCAGGGCGTCACTGGACTAAAAGCATTACGGGTAGGCGTAAACCTGGATGCGGAATGGAGCTGACCGCATTTCAATGACAGACTCTCAATAAATGCACCTTTTTCTATGAATTACCATCATCGGCTTGACAAAGTTAAGCACCATGTCCAACATTTTTTTGGGGCAAAAGTACTTTCCCAACTGATTTATCATAATCTGATACATACCGAGTCCGTCGTAGGGAATGCCGTTAAAATTGCAAACCATTATCAGTTGGACGACCGCGAAACATTCATTGTGGTCACTTCGGCGTGGTTTCATGACGCTGGGTATATCAGCGGCGAATCAGCCGGACACGAGCAGCGGGGTGCCGAGATGGCGGCAGAATTTCTGAGGCAAGACGGTATTGACGAAAGCGTTGTCAATGAAGTCAAAGGATGCATTGTCGCCACTGTTTGGCCGCAAAGCCCGAATGGACTCTTGCAGCAGATAGTATGTGATGCAGACCTGTTCCATCTGGGCCTGCCCGAATTCATGGATTGGAATAAGCTCGTCCGCAAGGAGGCTGAGCAGCGGCTAGGAAAGAAAATCGATAAGTCGGAGTGGCGTAAAAGCACGATCAAGTTGCTGGAATCACATACATACCAAACTGATTACTGCCGTAATTTGCTGGATAAGCAGAAAAAGAAGAACCTTGAAAAATTAAAGGAGAAGGATGAAGATTGGAGAACGGAAGCCAAACAGGATGATGAGATAGCCACACTACCGAATGAAGAAGTGGTGACCATGGAAGTAGGTGAAGGTAAGAAACCTAAGTCAGACAGGCCGGATAAGGGGATTGAAACTATGTTCAGGATCAGCTCCAATAATCATCAGCGACTAAGTGATATGGCTGATAATAAGGCACATATCATGATCACAACTACCTCCATCATCATGTCGGTTTTGCTGAGTGTGCTCATCCGGAGACTGGAAGACAATGCGTACCTGATCCTGCCCACCACCATGCTGCTGACGGTTTGTATGATTACCATGGTTTTTTCCATTTTATCAACCCGGCCTACGATCCCGCATGGAACCTTTACGCAGGAGGACATTGATACAAAAAATGTAAACCTGCTTTTCTTTGGAAATTTCTATCGGATGTCTTTTAATGATTACTCCAACGGCATGCAGCGAATGATGGCCGATCGCGAATTTTTGTATGGGAGTCTTACCAAAGATGTTTATTCTCAGGGAGTTGTGTTAGGAAGGAAATATCGGCTGCTCCGCATTGGCTACAATGTATTCATGTTTGGCATCGTCGCATCCGTGATTTCTTTCGTCGTCGCGTCCCTGCTATTTGAACATTGATCGCTGCCAATATGAGGAAAAAATACCTTCATCTTACTGCACTCAGAAATCTATTCAGCGGGCTCATATTAGTCCTCCTTCTAACCGGCTGCGGTGCTACCGAGAAAAAGGAAGCATCCAGCGAGGACTATGACCTGGATAGCCCTGAAAAATTTAATATGCCGGAAAGCCTTTTTGAAATCTCAGGGATAGCATTGAACAAGGGCAGGAATGATACCGTATATGCTATACAGGACGAAGAAGGAAAATTATTCCGTCTGGCTTGGGAAGTGAGTAAACAACTCAATTCCAAATTTTCAAAAAAAGGGGATTATGAAGATGTTTCAATCCTAAGGAATACGGTATTTATCCTGAAAAGTAACGGTACCCTGTTTTCATATCCACTATCAGAGGCGGTTTTTGAGGATCCGGAGGGCGTGAGAGAGCAAAAGGGGATTTTACCAAAAGGCGAATATGAGGGAATGTATGGAGATGAAACCTCCGGGGAGCTTTACATTATATGTAAAAATTGTCCGGGTGATGATTCCAAAAGCAGTGTGACCGGCTACATCATCAATCCGACTGATTCTACTAAGTCTGCCAGGACATTTTCAATCCAAGTTGATGAAATTAAAGCCTTTACCGGGAAAGTAGCCCGAGGGTTCCGTCCTTCTGGAATTGCTAAAAATCCTCTGACAGGAGAGTGGTATATCATTTCGGCGGTCAATAAGCTGATGGTCGTTACCGACAAGCGTTGGAAAGTGAAGAGTGCTTTGCCGCTCAGCGGAAACCAGTTTATCCAGCCGGAGGGAATTGCGTTTGATCGGACCGGTAGCTTGTATATTTCAAACGAAGGCGATGATTTATTTAGTGGTAACATTCTTAAATTCAAGAAATTATCACGTTGACATGGTTTTTCCGTTACGGTTAATGCTTTTTTTTATTTTAATAGCCGGCATTTCTTCCTGTGCCAGTTACAAAACGCATTATTCCAAAGAGGCCGCACAATGGAACGCTTCCACCCCCGATCCGGAACTGCAATTAAAGCATACCATGTATCTGATCGGCGATGCAGGTAATGATTCTCCGCGAAGCCGCGCGCCGGTCCTCGAATACCTCAAAACCAAATTGGCAACCGAATCCAAGAACAGCTCTGCGCTATTTCTGGGTGATAACATTTATGAATATGGCATGCCGCCTTCGGAGGATTCGCTGAATAGGGGAGTCGCGGAATACCGGATCAATTCCCAGTTAGAAACATTGGATGAATTTCCGGGCAGACCTGTTTTTCTGCCCGGTAACCACGATTGGCGTGGCTGGGGAGTGAAGGGATTGAAGCGGCAGGAAAAATACATTAACAAATACCTAAACGAGCGCCGAGGAAAAAAGGACAAGGAAGATTGGGAAAACTATTTCCTTCCGCCCGACGGATGCTCGGGCCCGGAAGTCATTGAGCTGAACGACAATGTGGTGGTCATCGTCGTGGACTCGCAATGGTGGCTTACCGATTGGGACCGGGACCAGAAAATCAATGATGGCTGCGAGATCAAAAACCGGGATCAATTCAGGTTTATTTTTGAAAATGTGGTCAGAAAATACCGAAACAAGAATGTGGTGATTGCCATGCACCATCCACTTTACACTTACGGGCCTCATGGAGGCCGATTTACCGTAAAGCAGCACCTGTTCCCACTCACCGAAATGAACCCGAATTTGTACATTCCGCTTCCTGGGCTGGGAAGTTTGAGCGCACTGTTCCGGGCGTCGATTGGGTCACGGCAGGATATTGCCAACAAGCATTATAAAGACTTAAAGACAGCGGTACTGGCCGGGGCGAAGAAGAATGGGAATTTTATTTTTGCAAGCGGACATGAACATGCATTGCAATTTATAGAAAATGATGGGCAGGAATACATTGTGAGTGGAAGCGGTTCAAAAAACAGCCCTGTAAGTCTTGGAAAAGGGTCTCTATATGCCTCATCATCATTGGGTTATGCTACATTGAGTTTTTATGAAGGTGGCGAAACCTGGGTGAGTTACTGGAATGTAAATGCCAATGGGAAGGACGCGACGCTGTCATTTCAGAAAAAAATCAAAGATAAGCCAGTCGTGGAAACGCCGGATTCTACCTTTTTCTCAGAGTATGACCAGCATGCCGACTCGACCAGCCGATTTGTCACCAGCAATGAAGTCAAGCCCATTGGCAACTTTCATAAATTTCTTTTTGGGGAACATCACCGCCCTTTATATCTCGAAAAATATCCTTTTCCCGTGCTGGATCTTAGTACCTACAAAGGAGGCGTAACTCCTGTCAAGCAAGGCGGGGGAAACCAGACTAATTCATTGCGGCTTCGTGATAAGGAAGATAAGGAATATGCAATGAGGGGACTAACCAAAGACGTAAGCCGGTTTTTGCCGTTCCCATTTAATCAAATGGTAGCAGCAAAGTATTTAGTAGAGGATAACTTTTTATCAACGAATCCTTTCGCACCGCTTTCGATGCCCGTTATGGCGGATGCGGTTCAGGTTTATCATACTAATCCCAAACTTTATTATGTTCCTGCGCAACCTGCGCTCGCGACATTCACTGACCTTTTTGGAGGGACAATGAACCTCGTTGAAGAGCGGCCTGATGGAAAAAAATGGAAACAGGCGGCTTTTTTTGGAAACCCGGATAAGATCGTAAGCACGCCCGAGTTGGTTGAAAATATATTGGAAAGCAGCAAACACCAGATTGATGAAGAATGGGCGGTTCGTACCCGGTTGTTCGATTTCCTGATTGGTGACTGGGACCGGCATGACGACCAATGGGCCTGGTCGTCGGTTAAGCAAAAAGATGGAAATATTATTTACCGCCCCATCCCCCGCGACAGGGACCAGGCTTTTTCGAAATATGATGGTTTGGTGACTGGTGTTGCCCGGCTTACATTGCCTTTTTTGCGTCAGCTCCAATCATTTAGTCCAGATATTCAAAGTTTGAAATGGACAACTTGGAGCGCACGGCTGTTTGACCGGACTTTCCTGAATGCATTAAGCTGGGAACAATGGGAAGCGCAAGTGAAATTTATCCAGGCAAACCTGACGGACGATATCATTGCCAAATCTTTTGACGGCTGGCCACACAAGGCCCGAGAAATTGCGTCTCCTGCATTAATTGCGGGCATTAAATCCCGCCGCGACAACCTGATGAAGATTGCAAGGGAACATTACGAATTCGTCAGTGAATCGGTGAATGTGATAGGAACCGAAGAAGAGGAACGCTTTGTAATCGAGCGGCTTGACGATGGACATACCAGCGTAACAGTATATGAAACCGGGAAAGACGGTCGGATTAAACACCAGAACTATAAGCGGATTTTTGAGCGGAATGTTACCCGTTACGTTAACATTTACGGCAATGGGGATAAGGATGAATTTATTGTAACAGGCGATGTGCACAAAGGGATTAAGCTGAGGTTGATTGGCGGATTGGGAAAAGATGTTTTTACGGATAGCTCGCACGTGAGCTCAGGTGGGAAAAGGACCTTTGTATTTGATGATCAGGGGAATAATACATTTAATGCTGGCCCGGATACGAAGGTAATGGCCTCGGGGACATACCGTTACAATGTGTACGACCGAAGAAGCGCTGAAAGTAATTACGATATTTCAATACCATTTCCAGTACTTGGAGCCAACCCGGATGATGGCTTTTTTATTGGCTCCAATGTGAATATTACCAAGTATGGTTTTAAAAAAGAGCCTTATAAGTCCGTTCAGAGTGTTGGTGCCAGCTTCGCATTCCGTACAAAAGGTTTCAAAGTCAATTACACGGGCGATTTCATCAATGCATTCAAGCGTTTTGATTTTTATCTGGATACCTATTATCATGGCCCGACTTATGCATTCAATTATGCGGGTTTGGGAAATAATTCTGTCCGCATTGGTGATGATGCCAATTATTACCGCGTAAGGCAAAGTGCATTGCATATATATCCTGCGATCAAGAAACGTTTTGGCGGAAATAGTGGATTTTTGACCCTTGGGCCATTTATCGAAGCTTCCGACATTCAGGCGACCGCGGGGCGCTTCATTACCAGCTCCGAAAATGGGCTAAGTGAGGATATTTTTAAAACAAAATGTTTCGGCGGCGCGAAGTTCCAGTTCGATTTCAACAGCGTCGACAACATTTTTGCACCACATTCAGGTATCCGTTTTCACACCATAATTAATTGGACATCAAACCTCAAAAACGATAGGAACTTTGGATCGCTCAGGGCACAGTTTGCTTTTTACCGCAACCTTGATCAGCGCGAAAACTTCATCCTGGCTTCACAAATTGGTACTGGACTAAACTTTGGAAATGGCTATGAATTTTTTCAAATGCCCACCATTGGCGGCAAGCAGGGACTGCGCGGCTACCGTACCGAAAGGTTTTATGGAAAAAGCAGTATCTGGCACGACACCGATCTGCGCGTAAGGCTTGGCAGCAGCTATAATCCCACATTACCCCTTACTTACGGCGTTTTTGGCAATTTCGACTACGGTCGTGTCTGGCTGGGCGACAATGATCCCACCGAAAATTGGCATTACAACTATGGAGGTGGTATCTGGTTGGCCCCCGTCGATATCCTGACGTTTGCGGTAGGCGCATTTATACCCAAAGAAAAAAAGGAGGAAAGCCCTAGAATCGCTTTACAGATCGGGTTTTGGTTTTGATGACTGTATCGTTAATCGCTTATTTCTTTTCCAATACACTGAGGTTTCCACTGCCTTCCAGGTAACAGGCTGCAACGTTCTTAAGGTCTCCGACGCCCTTCTCTCTCAAATAGCCATGCAAGTCATCCTCTGATATGAATTCCTTTCGCATGTTGATGTGCTGAAATACGCCGTCCTTGATTAAAAGTTTGGGTTCGGGTTGCGCGAAAAGGTTGAATCTTTTGGATTTGAATCCCATCCAATCAATGGCCAGGTCCCAGAACACCAGCGTTCCTACCAGGATAACTCCTTCGGTAATGCTTTGATAATCACCTGCCATAGCGTTTTGTGCCGCATCGCCAATAAGGATTATGAGCAGGATATCGCTTACACTAAACTGACCAGTCCCTCTCCGAAAAAATCGAAGCAGCAAGAAAATCGACCAGTAAGTCAGCGTTCCGCGGATGATAATTTCCAGGGGTGAAACCTGAGGTACCCACAGGGTGTGCCAATCAATGTGAAGGATTTTTTCCATAGCAGAATGCAGCGGTTTTATTGGGTGATTCGTTGTAAAATAACATTAATTATTAAATTAAAAAGACGCTACTTATATTTCGTGCGCATTCTACTACGTTCTGAAACCTTCCCGCTTTGAAAAATATTTACTACTCAGATTCCTTTGAGAAAATCTGGCTTGAAGAGGCGGAATTAAAGTCCCGTACATCCAACAGGCTTTTCTGCATCGCTTTCCTGATCTGTAACCCTGCTTCTTCTGTCGCATTTTATTTAGCAAAAGACCCGTTTTTCGATACCCTTTGGCAGACGCACCTGATCTCCGGCACCCTGATCCTGATCTACCTGTTTTTGAATTATAAGAAGATCATCACAGGCCAGCAACTGAGCTTTATTACATACGTTACGCTAATCTGCTTTTATGCATTTTTGCTATCCAGACCTCACTTATCCTACGTGCAATCCTGTCTGAACCTCACACTGGCAGTCATATTTGCCGGACTTATCTTGCGTTGGCCGGTGAGGTATTCAATAATCTGCAGCGCATTGAGTATCCTGTTTTTTTCGCTGTCTATTCTTTTCGTGGCTGAAATTACATTGAGCATTTTTTTCCAGGACGGCGGATTGTTTGTGCTGATCGCCAACCTGTTGTTCCCGTTCATAAATTATTTGGGCTACAGCAAAGACAAGCGGGAGTTTTTCTACAGATACACGCTGCAGGAACAGAATGAAGCTCTTGAAATGCAGAAAACGATTGCGGAAAACGCTACACGCGCCAAATCTAATTTCCTTTCCATGATGAGCCATGAAATCCGTACGTCGTTGAATGGGATTGTGGGGATGGTGCACCTGATGTTGCAGGAGGAAAGCAATCAGAAAAAACCGAACGAGCTTCTAGATACGCTGAAATTTTCTGCGGACCATTTGATGGACGTGGTCAATGGTGTGTTGGATTTCAATAAGATAAATTCTAATCATGTTGTGCTTGATCCTCAGCCTTTTGATACCGTACTATTTTTTGAGATTCTAAGGAAATCTTTCGTCCCCAAAGCCACCGAAAAGGAAATTGGGCTGATTTTTGAGATAGACCCTCGCTTACCGGCGCAGCTTATTGCGGACAAAGTACGACTCAATCAGATTCTGAACAACCTGATCCACAATGCAGTCAAGTTCACCCAGGTTGGTTTGGTCAAGTTCGTGGTAAGCGAATTGGGCAGGGATGAAAAAAAGATCAATATCATTTTCCAGGTCATCGATACAGGTATAGGAATTCCGAAAGGAGAACAGGAAGTGGTTTTTGACTTTTTTACCCAGGTGAAGCCCAAAGTGCAGAAGGAAAATACAGGTACAGGTCTTGGCTTGGCGATTTCGAAAGAATTATTGCGAATATTTGAAAGCAGACTGGAATTGCAAAGTGAAGAAGGCGAAGGCAGCGTGTTTTCTTTTAAGTTAAGTCTTCCCTATTCCGATCAAATCAAAAAAGCGCCAGAGGAAGAAGATAAAATGGTTCAAACAACAGAGTTTCCGGATAGGAGAGTGCTGGTTGCGGATGACAATAAAACCAACCTCGTATTGGTAACGCAGCTATTGAAACGAAAAAATATTTCGTTTGACATTGCCAATAACGGCAGCGAAGCCTTTGAACTGTTCAAGCACGGGACGTATCACCTGATCCTGATGGATTTGTTGATGCCCGTGATGGATGGTTTCGAAAGCACATTACTGATCAGGCAAATAGATAAGCAAATTCCAATCATCGCATTGACTGCCTCAGCATTCGAAAATGAGAAGGAGAGAGCCCTGGCAAATGGTTTCACGGGTTACCTGACAAAACCGTTTATACCGGCTGACTTCTACAATTACATATTGCCCTTTTTGAATCAGTGAAGGTGTAAGTTCCAATATGGAAACGTATGATCAGAAACTCATTTGTTGTGGCGATAAGAAGCAATTTTGGCATATAATTCGGCCGGACTAAACGGTTTACTGATGTAATCGTTCATGCCGACGGTGAATGCAAGGTGCTTGATATCCATCATGGCTGAGGCTGTGAGGGCAATAATGGGTAGTTTGGCATATTTGGGATCAGGTAACTGCCTGATTTTCGTGGTGGCTTCATAACCATCCATTTCGGGCATCTGAAGATCCATAAGTACCAGATCATAATCAAATTCCTGGACCTTACCGAGCGCGATTAAACCGTTCTCGGCCACATCGTAATCAACGCCCCACTGTTTCATGAAGTTTTTCATCAGCAGCACATTGATCGCATTGTCTTCCACAATCAGGAGCTTGATTCCTTCCAGGCTGAATGTGTTGACGATCGTGCCATTTACCTGCTCAGCAAAATGTTTTTTGCTGATTTTCAATGTAAGGGTAAAATAGAAGACAGATCCCTTTCCGGGCTCACTTTCTACGAAGATATTGCTCTGCTGCAATTCAAGAAGCTTTTTGGTAATGGTAAGACCAAGTCCCGAGCCTCCGTATTTTCTGGTTGTATCGGATGTGGCTTGAGTAAAGCTGTCGAAAATGTTTTCAATCTTATCCGCCGGAATTCCAATGCCGGTATCTTCCACTTTAAAATCGATGGTAACATCGTCTCCGTAACGTTTCGAAACCGCTGCCAGGATCGTGACTTTACCGGTTTCAGTGAATTTCACAGCATTGCTCACAAGGTTTGTCAAGATCTGTCCCAGCCTTACCGGGTCGCCTACGACGGTAATATTAACATCGTTTTTAACCTGCAATTTGAGAAGGATGCCCTTTTCGTTTGCCTTTTGAAGAATACCCGAGCGGATATTTTCGAGCAGGGAGAGTATATTAAAATCTACTTCCTCAAACTGGATCTTCCCAGCTTCGATCTTACTGAAATCAAGGATATCGTTGATCAATACAAGCAGATTTTCCGCCGAGAATTTCAGAATGTTCAGGTGTTCCATCTGCTCAGGCTTAGGGTCCTGCTGCAAAAGGAGATGGGTAAAGCCGATCACCGCATTCATTGGTGTCCTAATCTCGTGACTCATGGTGGAAAGAAATTGCGATTTGGCCACCGCTGCCATTTCCGCTTCCTCTTTTGCCTTAATCAGTTCCTTTTCATTCTTTTTTTGTTCATCAATGTCCATGATCGCGCCAAAAAGCTTGACCACCTTGCCCGTTTGGTCCAGAAATGGTTTACCAATGGCATGGATAAATTTAATGTTACCATCTGGAAGGACGATTCTCAAGTCGAAGCTGGCCGGGGACAAATTGTTGATCGCATCCTTTATATGTGATTTGTAAAGATGCAAGTCTTCCGGGTGGATCATACTTGAAAAAAGCTCTGTCTCCGGGCCATTCGGATCCGGTTCGAGACCGAAGATCCTGAAAGTTTCGTCGGACCAGTAATTTTTGCCTGTCATCAGATCAGACTCCCAACTTCCACTATGGGTCAGCTGCTGGGATTCAGCTAGCATAGCTTCACTTCGCCTGATCGATTCCTCTGCCCGTTTACGGTGCGAAATGTCGTGCCAAACCACGAGCAGTACCTTTTTATTATTGATGATAACGGGATTCAAAGTAACCTCTACTGGAAATTCCTCACCATCCATTTTCTTATGCATCCATTCAAAACGATGATACCCTTTTTCATAGGCCAGACGATCCATTTCAACCGACTTTTCGGACGATTTGCGTCCATCTGGCTGATATTCTGGTGAAAAACGGGCAGGGTGGATGGATAGCAGCTCGCTTTTATTTTTGCATTTGAGCATATTAACCGCTGCCCGGTTACAATCAATAATACCTGTTTCGTCAAATAACAAGTGGGCGTCCGTCGAATTCTGGAAAATGACACTCAGCTTTTCTTCCAGTAATTTTTCTTCGGTGAGATCTTGTAATACGTGATCGAATTGGAGGCGTTGTTCATTCTGGTCGACCTGGTCCGTTACGTCATGCAGAAAACCAACCATTCGTTTTGGCTGGCCATTTTCAAACCGGACATTCCCTTTGCTAATAAACGAACGGTAACCGTTATTCTTGGTTCTTAATCTGATCTGGACTTTGTAAGGAATGTTGTTTTCGATCCTGTCCCTTACCGCAATGGCGATAATGCCCTTATCATCCGGATGCACCAGATGTTCCAGTATCGTTTCATAGTTGGAATCTATTTCATTAGGTACATATCCCAGCAACTCAAACATCCGATCCGACCACACCTGCTCCCCTGTTTGAAAATCCCAGTCCCAGATTCCAGCATCAATGCCGGAAACAACCATTTCCAAAGCCTCGGTTTTGAACTTGGATCTCATCAATGTTCGGTAGTATTAATTCGAACAAATTTAAAGAACAAAAGTCAGGCTTCGCCTTTCTATAATGCATAACGGGTACTTCTTTTACGGCTTTTTAAGATTCGGGCTATATTATTTGAAAAAAATGGTAAAATTCCTGTAAATGTTTTCGGATTAATCAGTATTTTATTTCCCATCAAAACATCTTCATGAAAAAGTGGCTTCTAATTACGGCAATCCTATTAAGTTTTTCAGACGTGAGATCCCAGGGCCGTCCGAACATCTTGTGGATTGTCAGCGAAGATAACACCACCATGCTGGGCAGTTATGGCGATCAATTTGCGACTACGCCCAACCTGGACAAATTTGCTGCTGAAAGCATTAGATATAAAAATGCGTTTTCCACTGCGCCGGTTTGCGCGCCGTCTCGTAATACGTTGATTACAGGGATGTACCCACCTTCATTGGGCACGGAGCATATGCGCAGCGTATATCCGGCGCCAGATTTTGTGAAATTCTTCCCAAGATATTTGCGGGAAGCAGGATACTACACGACCAATAATGCCAAAAAGGATTATAATACCACCGATCAGTTGGAAGCCTGGGACGAATCAAGCAACAAGGCAACTTATAAAAATCGGAAGCCGGGTCAGCCTTTTTTCGCTGTTTTCAATCTGAATGTGTCGCATGAAAGTTCGCTGCATGAGCCGGTAGCTTCCTTAAAGCACGATCCCGAGAAAGTCCCGCTCCCTCCTTACCATCCTGCTACAACTGAGTTGAAGCACGATTGGGCGCAGTATTACGATAAGCTGGAAGAAATGGACCGGCAGTTTGCCGCGTTGCTGCGAGAATTGCAGGACGGAGGTCTGGCGGAAAATACCGTTGTTTTTTACTATGCAGATAATGGCGGCGTGCTGGCCAGAAGCAAGCGGTTTATGTACGAATCGGGCTTGCATGTTCCGCTGATCATTCATTTGCCTCCGAAGTACGCGCACTTGGCAAAAAATAAACAAGGTACTGTTTCCGACAGGCTGGTCACCTTCCTCGATTTCGCCCCGACTGTTTTGAGTCTGGTCGATATTAAAATTCCTGATTATATGCAAGGCGGGGCGTTTCTCGGAAAACAGCAGAAACCTGAGCCGGCATATGCATATGGATTTCGTGGCAGAATGGATGAGCGAATTGATATGTCACGGTCGGTGAGGGACAAGAAGTACAGGTATATCCGAAACTATTTGCCCAATAAAATTTACGGCCAATTCCTTGAATATTTGTGGCGCGCACCTTCGGTGAAGTCGTGGGAAGATCTGTATAAAGCGGGAAAACTAAATGCAGTTCAGTCCAAATTCTGGGAGGCAAAACCGGCGGAGGAGCTATTTGATGTAGAAACTGATCCGCATAACATTCACAACCTGGCGGAAGATCCGAAATATAAGGCTGAACTGGTCAGGCTGAAAAAAGCGAACGATCAGTGGATTAGAGAAAGCAAAGACATTGGCTTTATTCCCGAAGCGATTTTATATGGAATTGCTAAGAAGACGCCACTATACGATTATGCAAGAAGCGGCAAATACGATTTTGAAAAGATTATTACGACTGCCGACATTGCAACTTCCCGCAATCCCGTGCATTCCAAAGAACTGATTAAAAGATTAAGCGATCCGGATCCGGTCGTGAGATATTGGGCAGCAACTGGTTTGACTATTTTGAAGGAAAGTTCGGCGAAAGCGCCCCTGATAAAAGTTTTAAGCGACCCCGAAGTTGCCGTCCGAATTGCCGCAGCGGAAGCACTGTATATAACGGGTGCAGACAAATCTGCCGCTGTCGCAACACTAACTGATGCATTGAAAAGTGCTAACCCCTATGCAAGATTGCAGGCATTGAATGTTCTCGATCTAACTGGGAAGGATGCGAAGCCTGCTTTGGATCTGGTAAAAAAGATTGCAGATCAAAAAGCGGAGATGTTTGATTATGATGTTAGGGCAGCGAAGGTGCTGGTGGAGCGGGTTGGGAAGGAGGAGTAGAATCTTAATCATCCTTGAATTTAAGGGGGCCTTTAAGATTAACAAAAAACTCGACAGCATCCTGATGTTTCTTCTTGAAAGAAGGAGAAGTTTCCAGTGCCGCTATCAATTTTTCATCAATGACTGGAAGAGAATTTCGTGATGCAGAACGGGTAATCTTTGTTATTTCTTTCTTCGGAAGACTTGCGTGTGTTGTTTTCATTAGATATCGGATTTTAGTATATCAAACTTAACCAATTATCTGTGCTGAACCAATATCTTGTTGTACAGTTTTCCAGGAACATAATCTTCCTGTTTATCATCCCGGATACCCCAAAATTGAAAATAAGTGTTTAACTCGACCCAATTGGACTCGATAGCTCTTTGATATAGAATGGTTCTTTGATTGCGACCCAGGGTATCGGATTTTTGGTCAATGTATCCTGAAAATGTGAGTACCGCATTCTTGTTTTTCTTCATAAAATCAATCGCAATTCTGACAACTGTTGCCATAACTTTCGGCATGTCACCATTATTGCTACGCGAACTGTCATCGAAAATCCACGAATTATCCTCTTCTTTTACGTCTCCGAAAGCTAGATTGTATAAGTCCAGGTGAGGAGAATTTACCAAATCAGGTTCAATCGGAGTAATCATAACCGTTTTTGTGATGGTTCCGTAAATCCCATCGCTGAAAAAAAAGTATCTATTAGTTCTTCCAAACTGGTGGTATTTGTAAGCAGGTCTATTCATTTATTGAAATGTGTGTGTCAAGAAACTCAACGGAAAATTAAGTAATATTTAGCTAAACAATAAAAAAGCTCCTCCCAGATTATCTGAAAGAAGCTTTCTATGCCTTATGTCCAGCTCAAAATATAAACTTCGTACTCAAAAAATTCGATGTATCCTCGTGTATGATCTCGTTGATCAGCTGCTTGTTAGCTTCGTTCATTTTGAATGCGACCAGGGAGCGGATGGAGAAGGCGCGGATGGCGTCCGGGACGGATAGTGTGCCTTCTGCACTGTCTTTTCGGCCAGTAAACGGGAATACATCAGGTCCGCGCTGACATTGGGTATTAATATTAACCCGGCTTACCTGATTGACCAGCGGGTCGATCAGGGATGCAACTTCGTCGGCGTTGTTGCTGAAAATACTGACTTGCTGTCCGTGGGTTGATTCAATCAGAAATTCAATCGTTTCTTCCAGGTCGTCAAAGGGAACCACAGGTACAATGGGGCCGAACTGTTCTTCGTGATACAGCCTCATTTTGCTGTTGACAGGATACACCACGGCGGGGTAAAAGAATGAGCCTTCTGATTTTCCCCCATTTTCATTCACAACTTTCGCTCCATTTGCGATGGCATCGGAAATACAATCGTTGAGGTATTCGATTTTGTTGGTTTCGGGCAATGGCGTCAGCGATACACCTTTTTCCCAAGGCATGCCGTACTTCAATTCGGCGACTGCAGCACTGAACTGCTGCAAAAACTGGTCGGCAATGCTGCGGTGCACCCACACAATTTTGATGGCGGTGCAACGCTGGCCATTGAAAGAAAGTGACCCTGAAATAATCTCTTTTACAGCTAATTTAATGTCTGCATTGGGAGTCACAATTGCCGCATTTTTGGCATCCAGCCCCAATACTGCCCGTAGCCGGTTTATTTTTGGATGTTGTTTTTTGAGCTCATTGGCCACTTTACTTGAACCAATCAGTGTCAGCACATTAATCTTGCCCGATTGCATCAGCCCCGGGACAATGGCATTTCCCCGACCGTAAATGACATTCACCACACCTTTTGGGAAACTGTCCCTGAAAGCTTCCTGCAAAGGATAATGAAGCAATGTTCCAAATTTTGGTGGTTTGAAAAGAATAGTATTGCCCATGATTAATGCCGGGATCAGCGTAGTGAAAGTCTCGTTCAACGGATAGTTGAAGGGCCCCATACAAAGCACCACACCCAGCGGCGAACGTCGTACCTGTGCTGCGATGCCATCGACAATATCAAAGCCTGACGAATCCCGATCAAGGTTTTTCAGTGAATCGATGGTCGCATAAATGTACTCGACGGTTCGATCAAACTCCTTCGTGGAATCAGCAAACGACTTTCCAATTTCCCACATGATGAGCTTTACGATAATGTCTTTTTGCTCGATCATTTGACCTGTAAACTGCTCAACGCAATGAATTCTTTCGGCAACGCCCATGGTAGGCCATTCCCCACGGCCATTGTTATACGCAGTTACTGCGGCGTCGAGTGATTCTTCCGCTTCCGCTTCCGTACAGATCGGATAACTGCCGATGAGTTTGCGTTTCAGACCGTTTGATGATGGAATACAAACAGGGGAATATACCTCGTGGACCTGTCCGTTCCAGGGTTTCATTTCACCATTGCTCAGGTATTCACGCTGGTGGATCAGTGCTGACAAGCTGAATTCTGCCGGAATGTCCTTTTCTTCAACAAAAATATTTCTTAAAGCGTCATCGAAATCCATTTTGAAATTGATAGGTTGAATTGATAAGACAGATTCTTTAATTCCTTTTAAATAGACGACGTAATGGCCGTGTTTCTCTTACCCATTTTCAAAAAACGAGTGATGAGGAATGCCGACGCCACGGTCAAACCCATGATCAGGCCAAGCCACATACCCGACGCTCCCATACCGAAACGAAATGCCAGTACATAGCCAAAAGGAATCCCAATGACCCAATAAGCGATCCCGATCAGAATGGTAGGCGTTTTCACATCTTTAATCCCTCTCAATAGCCCGGCCCCAATAGCCTGGGTGCTATCGGAAATCTGGAACAAAGCAGCGAAAAGCAACAGGAGTGACGCCAATTTAACAACTTCAAAATTGTTGTTGAAAGCCAGCGGTAGCTGATTTCGAAAAATCACAAATGTAATCGCACAGAAAGTACCATAGACTAGCGCGGTGATCATGGTGCTTTTCCCAATCAGAATTATTTTGTACCAATCGCTGCGGCCCAATGCATTACTCACCCGGATAGAGCCGGCCTGCGCCAGACCCATGGATACCATAAAGGTGAACGAAGCACAGCTTAGTGCGATCTGGTGTGCGGCTTGTGAAACGGCTCCTAAAGTGCCAATAATAATGCCGGATACTGCAAAAGCACCCGCTTCCATCCCAATCTGCAAACTGCTCGGCACGCCAATGTGCAGCAATTCACGCCAGGTTTGCGCTCTAAATTTCCATTGGGTAGCACTCACTGCAATGTATTTTTCGAAGGTCTTATGTCGCAAGATCACGTATCCCAATGCCAGGAACATACAGCTCCGGGTGATCAGCGTCGCCCAGCCGGCTCCTTCCAGTTCCAGTCGTGGGAAACCCCAATTGCCGTAAATAAGCAGCCAGTTGAGCAGGATATTCAAAGGCATACCGCCCAGGGAGAAGATCATGGCGGTTTTGGTTTGCTCCAGACCATCCGCAAATTGTTTCAGTGTCATAAAGAGCAGCATGGGTATGATGGAAAATCCCATCAATTTCATGAATGGTATGGCCAGCGTAACCACCTCCGGATCCTGGCCCAGGTGGTACAATACGTCCTTACCAAACACCAGTGTTAGCGAAATGGCGACCGCTGTGAGCGTGCAAAGGAGGAAGCCATTGAACAGATAATGGGAAACAAGTTGGGCGTCGCGGCGACCATTGGCCAGTGATACCATTTGAGAAACGGAGATAGTCATTCCCAGGCCGATTACAAAAGGAATGTTCATGGCATTGATAACCAGTGCCGCAGCCGCCAGCTGCTTGTAACTGATTGCGCCAACCATCGCGCTGTCAATTAAATGCAGCGCCATTTGGGCCAATTCTCCAATGATAATGGGGAAGGCTAATTTTAATGTTTGTGATGCTTCGTTTTTCATGGACCGTGAGGAATTGCTTAAAAAGGTTGCAAAGTTAGATAAATACAAGTGAGAGGAATAATCTTTCGTCTTAATATCCGTGCATAGGGAGTAAAAACAAGTAAAAAAGCGGTTTCTTTGTTATCAAATCTTGCAATCAATTATTGAAAAAATATTACAAAAGACAGAATGGGTATCAGAGCGATTTTAGAGAAAGGCTTGACTGCTGGAAGAGGATTGAGTGTTCTTGTCGGCATTCGGATAATGGTGTTCATCCTGTTTTGCAGTTCATTTACTGTTTTTGCCCAAAATGAAGCCAAATTGAAGGTGATTGGGAAGATTACCGATGCGCAAAGTAACAGTGCGCTCAGCTACGCCAGCATCCGGTTGTTCAAAGTTTCAGATAGCACTTTTGTAAGTGGAGCGATTACGGATGAAGCGGGTGCTTTCACCGTGGATATTGCTGCCGGATCCTATTATTCGTTGGCTGAATTTATCGGTTATAAGCCCCAGATCACGCAGGGAATCAAGCTCACTTCCGTGAATTCCCCATTAAATATTGGAACCATTAAAGTGACGGCATCGGCAAGAACGCTCGATGAAGTGACGGTTCAAGCCGAAAAGAGCTCGATGGAGCTTTCACTGGATAAGAAGATCTTCAATGTGGGTAAGGATTTGGCAAATGCTGGCGGTACTGCGGTTGATATTTTGACCAATGTTCCGTCCGTGGCGGTTGACGTGGAAGGAAACGTTAGCCTCAGGGGAAGCGGAAATGTACGTATACTGATCGACGGTAAGCCATCGGGGTTGGTAAGTATCAAAGGTGCAAGCGGGCTCGCCCAATTGCAGGGAAGCATGATTGAGCGGGTAGAAATCATTACTAATCCGTCTGCCCGTTATGAGGCCGAAGGTATGGGAGGGGTAATTAATATTGTTTTGAAAAAAGAAAGAAAAGAGGGAATAAACGGCTCTTTTGACATTATAACAGGCCATCCGACCAATTACGGGGCTGCGGCTAATGTTAACTACAGACGTAAAAACCTAAACTTCTTCATTAATTATACGATGTCATACCGCAATACACCCGGTAAAAACTTTCTTTACCAGGAATTGTACCGCAATGATTCGACTTTCATCATGGAGCGGGATATGCGGAGCAATCTGAAAGGGATGAACAACAGCGCAAGGGGAGGGATTGACTATTATTTTAACCCTAAAAACATTCTAACAGGCTCCTATACCTGGCGGAGAAGCAAGGGAAAGCGCTTCTCTAATCTCAATTACCGTGATTATTTATCCAATCTGGGCAACTTGACGGGGATTACCAACAGAACCCAGGATGAAACGGAGACGGAACCAAACGCGGAGTATTCGTTAACTTATAAGAAAACTTTTGACAGAAAAGGAAGGGAACTTACCGCTGACGTGAGGTATTTGGACAACTGGGAAAATTCGGACCAATATTATAATGAGAATATTTTTAAAGCAGACGGTAGTCCTTCCGGCATTCCACCGCTGCTGCAAAGGGCCGTTAACTACGAAACCGAAAAACAGCTTTTGTTCCAGCTTGATTATGTTCATCCTTTTGGCAAGGACGGGAAATTTGAGGCGGGTGCGCGGAGTAGTACCAGGGATATGACAAATGATTACATTGTCACACAACAGGCCAGCGACGGCGGCTGGATCACATTACCAGCTTTGACGAATGATTTCCTATACGAAGAAAACATCAATGCAGCTTATGGGATCGTCGGAAACAAAACCGGCAAATTCTCTTACCAGGCAGGTGTGCGTGCAGAATGGACGGGGGTTACCACCGAATTGAAACAAACACGTGATGTGAACGAAAGGAAATATGCCAATTTGTTCCCCAGCATGCATATTACATACGACTTTGCCAAGCAAAATGCATTTCAATTAAGTTTCAGCCGACGCGTCCGTCGACCGCAATACAATGACCTGAGCCCTTTTGCGACGTACAGCGATAACCGGAATTATTGGAGTGGGAACCCGGACCTGAATCCTGAATTTACCAATGCTTTTGAACTGGGGCATATCAAATACATGTCCAAAGGCTCGCTGACCTCGTCTGTTTATTATCGCCATACCAACGGGAAAATTACGAGCATCAGGCGTGTTCAGGACGATGGCAGTTCTTATACCCGTCCTGAAAACCTGGGTACGGAAGATGCTTATGGCGTTGAGTTTACTAGCTCTTTCACTCCTTTCCCCTGGTGGAAAATGGATGGAAGTTTTAATTTTTTCCGCGCTATCACGGATGGGACGTCTTTGGACGAGGATTTTCAAAGCGATACTTACAGTTGGTTTGTGCGGGCAATGTCAAGATTTACCCTTTGGAAATCGACGGATGTGCAGCTTCGCGGCAATTATGAGGCGCCACAGCAAACGCCTCAGGGAAGAAGAAAGGCACTGGCTACACTAGATCTTGCAGCAACACGGGATATCCTAAAAAACAATGGCACGCTTACATTGAGCGTGATTGACGTTTTCAATTCGCGTAAGTTCCGATCCATAACAGAAGGCCCGAATTTTTACGCAAGAAACAGTTCTCAGGGCCGTCTTCGGCAGATTAACCTCACTTTAAATTACCGTCTGCACCAGGCTAAAAAGAAACCTAAGGAGAGTTTGGAGGGCGAGTTTTAACGCACCTCATTTTATTTAGCTTTTTATTATTTAACTTGTGTAATAACCCTCTTCCCTGCATTTGTTAGATTGTAGGTACGTTTTCGAAACCATTTTTAAGTGAGCACATTAACAGAGTCCGGCCAACCCATTCAGGGACAAACCAATAGTGTGGAAAATCACCTATCCAGCGATAGCGAAAGCAGATTTAGAAATGTAATGAAGCAGGCACCGGTAGGAATAATTATCCTGCGAGGTCCCGATTTTTTTGTTGAGATAGCCAATGACTCATACCTGGCCATCGTAGACCGCACAGAAGCCGAATTGATCGGAAAGCCACTTTTCGATGCACTACCCGAAGCGAAAAAGTTCGTTGGGCCAATCCTTGCCGAGGTGCTTCAAACAGGCGTTCCCTTTAATGGAAATGAATTCGAGATTATATTAAAGCGCTCCGGTCAGCCAGAGCAATGCTATTTTAATTTTGTCTATCAACCACTTTTTGAAGGTACGGGCGAAGTTTCGGGGATTATCGTGGTAGCAACCGAAGTTACTGAACAGGTCCTTTCAAAGCAGGCCCTGCAGAGAAGCGAAAACCAGTTCAGAAATCTGGTTACCCAATCTCAATTTGCCAAAGCTGTTTTTAGGGGCGAGGATTTCGTGATCAGCATTGCCAACGAAACCATGTTGAAAGATCTTTGGCGCAGGGATCTGAATGAGGTGATCGGCAGAAAGCTTTTCGATGTTTTTCCTGAGCTGAGGAATCAGAAATTTGCTAAAATACTGAATGATGTTTACAGTAAGGGTATTGTTCACCGGGAAAATGAGGCATTAGCTTATGTGGACGGACCTGGCGGATTAAAAGAATACTACCTTGATTTTCAGTATGCTCCGATGTTTGAGGTGGATGGAAGCGTTTCAGGAATTATGGTGTCCGTAAATGACGTCAGCGATAAGGTAAGGTTCCGCCAGCAGATCGCGGAGGCCGCCGACCGGCTTTCACTGGCCACCGATGGCACCAAGCTCGCAACCTGGGACCTTAATCTTGAAACCCGTGATATCATTCACTCGGGAAGGCTTGCCTCGATATTCGGTTATCCGGAATCAACGGTTTTTACGCATTTGGAACTTCGAAACCATGTTCATCCTGACGACCGGGTAGCCATTGTTGAAAAAGCATTTCAAATTGCGCTCGAAACAGGTACTTATTATTATGAAGCCAGGGTGGTGCATCCCGACAATTCGGTTCATTGGGTTCGGACTCAAGGGAAAGTTTTATACAAAGAAAATCATGTCCCGCACAGAATGCTGGGTACCATGATGGACATTACCGATCGGAAAGAAGCGGAGCTTGCGTTAAAAACAAGTGAAGGTAAGTTCAGGACCCTGGCCGATTCCATGCCGCAATTTGTATGGACGGGGGAGGCCACTGGTCACCTCAATTACTTCAACCAGTCCGTTTATGATTATTCAGGCCTTTCACCACAGCAGATTCGGGATGAAGGCTGGTTGCAGATTGTCCATCCGGACGACAGAGCGGAAAATATACGCCTTTGGACGAAAGCGATTACCCATGGAAGCGACTTTCTCTTTGAACACCGTTTCAGAAGAAACGACGGCGTGTACAGATGGCAGCTAAGTCGGGCTATTCCTCAGAGAAATCCAGATGGAAGCATTCAGATGTGGGTGGGGACCAGTACTGATATTCATGACAGCAAGCTATTTATTGATCAGTTGGAAACGAAAGTTCAGCTGCGTACGAAGGAGCTCACGATCGCAAACAATGAATTGGTGAGAACCAATATGGAACTTGCACAATTTGCATATGTAGCCAGCCACGATCTTCAGGAACCATTGCGTAAAATCCAGACATTTGCTACGAGGCTACTGGAAACTGAAAGCGAAAACCTGACGGATAAGGGCCGCGACTATTTCGAGAGAATGCAGGCATCCTCTACGAGAATGCAGCAGCTGATCGTCGACCTTCTTGCCTTTTCGCGGGCTAATGCGGTTGAAAAGCATTTTGAGAAGATCGATCTGAACCTTCTTTTGGGGAATGTGAAGGAGCAATTGGGTGATTTGATTGTACAAAAGAATGCGTCTGTTATATGTGACGTACTGCCAGTCCGGAATGTCATTGTTTATCAGTTCGAACAGCTTTTCATGAACCTGATTACCAATGCACTGAAATTCACGAAGGCAGGAACGCCACCTATAATCGAGGTCAGAACAGGACGCATTGCCGGTGCATTGATACCGTTTGAAACAGATCCGCAGATAGAATATGAATTCATTTCGGTTTCGGATAATGGTATTGGTTTTGATCCCCAATTTAAAGACAGGATTTTTCAGGTATTTCAGCGTCTGCATAGCAGGAGTGCTTACGAGGGGACGGGGATCGGTCTGGCAATTTGTAAAAAAATTGTGGATAACCATAGCGGCATGATCGACGCAGTGGGAGAGCCCGGGATAGGGGCTACATTTATTATCTATCTACCTGTTTATTAAATCATTACTATCTCGGCGCAACTCGCTTTTTCTGGTAAGTAATTGCTATTCCTGCCAGAATAATTACTCCTCCCACAATCATTTGAAGTGTTACTTGCTCACCAATGAATGCCCAGGCAAACAATCCGGTCACCAAAGCCTGACTGAGCAGGCTTAGCGATACGCTTTTTGCATCCATTTTCTTAACCGCATAATTGATTGCCAGCCAACCCAGCAATTGGCAAATCAATCCCTGGATTAAGAACACAATCCAGATTGACGGATGAAAACCAATTAAGGGCTGTTCAAAAAATAGGCAGACGAGGAACAGATATAAACACGAAACGGCCATATTAATAGTCATAAAGCTCACAATATTGATCCGGTTTAGAACAGATTTACTGACCAGCATATACGTGGCATATAGCATTCCCGATAAAATGGCCAGCGCAAAGCCTTTATCCAGCTTCATCTCTGAAAATGAATCAAAACCAATCAGGACGACCATGCCTGATAATGCTACCAATGTTCCAATCCAGAACCTGCTCCCGGGTTTCTCAGGCAAGAAGAAAAATGTACCGATACCTACCCAAACTGGTGCCAGATTGGTAAGTAATGTGGCTTGTGTAGCATTGGAATAATGGATTGATAAGTTCCAGACGGCAATGTCAGTAGCAAAAATAAGCCCGCAAGCAATGATAGGAAGCCACTGTTTGCTGTCGGGCCAGGTAAGTTTTTTGGTAATTAAAACATAGGGTAAAATAAAAACGAATCCGAAAAACATCCGATAGAATGCAGATGTGATTCCCGAAACAGGCGCCCACTTTACCAAAACCGGGAAAATGCTGATGCTGACGAGACCAATAAGCAGGCAAATACGGGGATTTGGCATAAATGAGATAATTTCGGGCAAAGATAACCATTCAATCCAACTGGTATGATGCTCAGGGATATTGATCAGTTCTTTTGGGATAAGCCCGAGCCAGCCAAAAGTTGTATGGAAGCGCTCCGGCATTTTGTCCTGCAATATCATCCAGGTATGGTCGAGGAATGGAAATATGCAATGCCATTTTACAGATTTCAGGGAAAAAGGCTCTGCTATATCTGGGCCGAGAAAAAAACAGGCAGGCCTTACCTCGGGATAGTAGATGGAAATATGATAGATCATCCGTTTTTGATCCCTGAAAAACGATCAAGAATGAAAATCTTTTTGCTTGATCCCGCATCTGACCTGCCGGTTGAAATGCTCGCCGAAATTCTCGACATGGCAATTGCCCAACTCTAGTGCGCTGGCTTTGCACGGTCATACTGAACCGGCCATTCAATATCCTCTCCAAGCTGACGTGCTGCATGTAACGGAAAATAAGGGTCACGCAACATTTCCCGCGCCATCACAATGAGGTCGGCTTCGCCATCTTTGAGAATATCTTCTGCTTGTTGTGCCTCCGTGATCAGGCCCACCGCGGCTGTGAGCGCATGCGTTTGTTTTTTGATTTTCGCTGAGAATGGTACCTGATAAGACGGCCCAATCGGAACTTTGGCATAAGATACCAATCCTCCAGACGAAACATCGATCAGCGATATGCCCTTATCTGTCAAAATCTTCGCAAGCTCAGTGGATTGCTCTGCTTCCCAGCCACCGTCGGCCCAGTCTGTCGCGGATATTCTGACGAAGATTGGCAGATCGTCCGGCCAGACTTTTTGTATTGCTTCAATAACTTGAAGTAAAAGCCGGATGCGGTTTTCAAAGCTACCTCCGTATGAATCGGTGCGTTGATTGCTGAGAGGGGATAAAAATTGATGAATCAGGTATCCGTGGGCGGCGTGAATTTCAATAACTTTAAATCCGGCTTCGAGCGCGCGTTTTGCAGCCTTCGCAAAGTCATCGATCACCTTTTTAATTCCCTGCTCGTCCAGTTCCAATGGTGCGTCCTCTTTTTCCAGGAAGGGAATGGAAGACGCGCTGACCGTTTTCCAGCCTCCCTGATCAAATGGCACCTGCCCCCGGCCTTTCCAGGCAGGAAACGTACTGGCTTTTCTTCCTGCGTGCGCTAATTGTACGCCAGGAACCGTTCCCTGGGACGAAATGAAGTCGGTGATCTGCTTTAATTTTTCTTTATGTTTATCTTTCCAGATACCCAGATCCTGCAGAGAAATGCGTCCCTCCGCAGAAACTGCGGTTGCTTCGAAGATAATCAGGCTCGCTCCGCCGACAGCCCTGCTGCCCAAATGGACCAAATGCCAGTCGTTTGCAAAGCCGTCCACAGACGAGTATTGGCACATGGGTGAAACGACAATCCTATTTTTTAATGTAATGCTTTTTAGGCTTAATGGAGTGAAAAGATGCGATGACATGCTGATTCTAATTGGATATTGGTTCTTTGATAACTTTGACTCTGCCGACTTCGCCCGTTTCAAGTCTCACCTTGATACCATGCGTATGATTGGGTGACTTGGTAAGAATGTCCCTGACAATGCCGTCTGTCAAGGCGCCGCTGCGCTGGTCTTTCTTGAGAACAACACTCACGGATAGTCCGGGAGTAATATTTTTTCTTTCTGTGCCTGGTAATGAGCTCATTTTTTAATGTTGTATGCTTACTGCTTTGATTTTTTGTAATATTTTGATTTCGTCAATTGTGATTGTGCTGATCAATTCGAACAACCCATTGATGGTTTTGACGTCGGATAACATTTTTCTGGCGGGGGATTGATCTGCTTTTTCTATCCCTAGTTCTTTAATCTCCTTTTTTCTTTTCGCTAGTAATTCAATCAACCTCTGATTTTGCGGGAGCGATTCTCTTGTGATTTCAAGACTGTTACCCGTTTTGCCTTCGATCACATCGGCACCAGCCTGCAACTGCCGGTCTATCTGCCTGATCATCATTTCAAATTCAACTGAAAAATCAGAGTAGTCAAGCGTTTGGGCGTAAGTTGACAAACTGGCAATGTAAGACGTCAGCATATGACTGGTCGCAACAAACTGGTGGTACTCTTCCATATTCATTTGCTGACGCTTTGGCTCGGATAGCATCTTTTGGAAATTATCCGAAAGGTTCGCCATAGCAATGATGGCGTCCTTGCGAAGCACTTTTAAATCATTGATATTAAACTGTTTACCTGCAAACTTGCCAGCAACAATATCAAAATATTTACGATTTGCATTTAATGCTTCCTTCATGTATTGATTAATCTGCGTATGCTCCCAAACCGGCAAAATATAAGAGGATATGAGATAGGCAATCACAGACCCGATAACCGTATCCGTAACCCGATCCTGTAAAACGGCGGTTATATGCTGCGGGTTCAGAAAATTGAAAGAAAGGATTACATAAAGGGTAATGCTGGTAGAAGCTATAAAGTAGTTGGTCTTTAAAAAAGTGTAAGCCAATACCATTGCGATCAGCATTACAAAAAAGAGCGCGGTGGCATCACTGATCAGGTATAGCAGTAGAAAACCGGTTGTTACACCGAGAATCGTACCTCCAATGCGGTGCAGGTTGCGCTGCTTGGTAATGCTGAAGGCAGGTTTCAGGATCACAGCAATGGTCAGCAAAATCCAATATCCATGTCCTAATGCAAAGAAAAGCGAAGCAATATAACCGACTAGTAAACCAAGTGTGACCCTCACCGCATGCCGGAAATGGCTGGATTTCAGGGATAGGTTGTCCAGCAAGATGCGTGGATGGTATTCCTGTTTCGGGATAAAATTTTCGGCGTCAACATTCAGTTTGAAACCTTTGCCAACTTCTGCATCGTAAGTTGTAGCGCGGTGAAGTTTTTTAACCCGCTCAGTAACGTCCTGTAAACTATTCAGGATTTGCCTTAACATAATAAAGTCTTCCATGTTATCATGGTTCATTTTATCTGCCCGCATTCGCTCAAAAGCTTTCTGGCATTTATTGAAAGCTTCGTCCAGATCATGTCGCGGAGTGGAAGAAAAACCACTTTGTACGGCTAGCCCGATCTGCTGGATTTCCGCAGATAGCCAGGTAAGGTATATGCCAAATAGCCTTAAAACCTTGGTATGGTCAAATGCGCGGTGCAGATTTGCGTAATTCTGCTGAGAATTAAGGATTCGTTCAAACAGGTCAATGCTATCCAGAAACATGAGCATCAAAATCCTGCTTTTGTTCGTCGATTCCGTAACGATTTCACGGGTTTTAAATAAAATTTCTCTCAAATTCTCATGATTTTCTCTGAGGATAACCTGCTGATGGATCATGCGATTGAAAAGCTCATCGTAATCAGGATTAGCGAAATAGTAGTCTGCTTTGATGGAAAGCAATTTTCCAAGCTGAACAAAATTTTCTCCCAACAGCTGCTGGATCAGTTTATAAGGCAGCAGTTTTTGCAAAACCATAAAAAGGATAAAGTACCAGATCCCGCCAGCCGAAAAAATAGCGGCTGTTCGCAATACCATATCGCCGCTCAGGTGGTCGTCGATATTAAATACAAATACCAGCAACGAAATCAAACCAATGCTGTTGACCCTGTTCCCGTATACTCCAACAAGCGAAAAGAACATCCCGAAAACGATGATTTCAATGAAAACAATGAAATGAATATGTCGAAGAAAGCCGGTGATACAAGCCACTGCGAAACAGGTGCCGATGGCAATTAGTAGTGAGTTCCGCCTTCTGTGGTAAGGGCCAGGATTATCCGTTCCTCCAATGAGCAAAGTCCCCAACGGAAACGCAATCATTTCACTCAAAATGCCATAATGCTGAAATATGAGGCTTGGTATAAGAGCTCCCAGGGTTAATCTGACACCAGTCGCGAGGTTATGGCTGGAAATAAATTTTTTAAACTCGTCGAGGTAATTCATGAAAACAAATCCATCGGTAGCTTTTGCAATACTACTATTTTAAATTTACAAGCAACAAAAGACATACCAAGTTGAAAAAAGAATTCCACCCATTTCCGGAAATCGAAACGGAACGTTTGTATTTGCATGCATTGCGTGCTCAGGAAGCTCAAAATATGTATCTGTTGAGAAGCAATCAGCAGGCTATGGAATTTATAGGGAAGCCTCTGCTGAGGTCGGTTGAGGAAGCAGAGGAGCTTATTTATGGATATCAAAGAAATTTAAAGGAATTGATCGGCATCACCTGGTCCGTTTCGCGGAAAGCTTCAAGCGGACTGATCGGAACCATTGGATTTCATAAAATTGACTGGCCCAATCATCGTGCGGAAATCGGGTATATGCTTCATCCGGATTATTGGGGAAAAGGATTTATGATCGAGGCTGTCGGCGCAGTGCTTAATTATGGGTTTGATCAGATCGGGTTGCATAGCGTAGAGGCTAAAATACATCCGAACAATGGGGTATCAAGAAATTTGCTGATTAAATTCCAGTTTTTAAAAGAAGGCTATTTTAGGGAAAATTTCTTTGATAATGGGATCTTTTGGGACACTGAAGTTTACTCATTATTGAAAAGTGGTTATCTGGAAAAATAAAAAAGCTGCACTGGATAGATGCAGCTTCATTTTGAAATAATTGCCTGAATTAATCATCCTTACCGATCTTCAAAATTGCCTTATCAATCATATACAAGCCAGAACCTTCTTCGCCAATCATATCAAAAAGTTCAAGCGCGTGGCGTGCATTGTCTTCTTCCTCAGTCTGCTCTTTTACAAACCATTGAAGGAAGTTTTCAGTCGCGTAGTCTTCTTCCTTGCGGCTTTGCGTAACGATCCTGTTGATAGATTGTGTTACAGCGATTTCATTTTGTAGCGCTGATTCGAATACGCTTCTGAATGTTGGAAATTCCTGCTTTACAGCCGAAACCTCTGGTGATACAGCGGTTCCGCCAACAAACATCAGATAATTAAAAATCTTCACCATATGCTCCCTTTCCTCAGCCGACTGCTTCATAAAGTATTTGGCGCTATTCCTGAAACCATTACGGTCACACCAGGAAGCCATGGCCATATATTTGGCAGAAGCTTCCGCTTCCATTTTAACCTGATTGTTCAACAGTATTTCTATTTCCTCTTTAAGGGAAGTTCTTTGTCTTAATAGATCTCTCATGGTACTTGCTTTTATTTATTTAATGATTGCAAATATCATGCGAAAGTTTAGGAATCCAAACTTAAATCTAAATTTGGAATTGGTCTAATATGATCTGAATGAGCTATTTAGACTGATTCTGATTCGGAGAAAAGAAGTTGGTGAAGAAGGGAGTTGAGTTCGATTGCGAAGTGGGTACCATTCACAAGTTCTCTCAACTGGATCAATTCACAAAGAGTTAGTTTGTGATAAATGTTGAGTTGGGGAGCCTCAACAAACTCAAAATCAGATTCATCCGAAAGGTCAAACAATTTGCTACGAATGTCGATACTATTGATAAAACGACGGAACGTGAGAAAGTCTTTGATCTTGAAAGAAGCGTTCAAGTCATCGAATTGAAGAATGACTCTGGAAGTCAAGTCACACTGTACGCTAAATCCTTTCGCGGTACTAAACAATTCGTTTGGGGTATTCACTGACAGCAACAAGTTGAATCGTGGAAATTGTTACACAAATATACATGCTGTCAATTTTGCACGCAAGTTTATTTGTAAACGATCTAATTAAAACCGAAATCAAGCTGATTGTAAATTTTGATCATTCCAAAAATGTTGAATCGCAGAACGGTCCACTTTTATTTCTGCATGCCACATCTCATAGTTTGTCTGAAGGTTAATCCAGAATTGAGCGGTGTTTCCAAATGCTTCTGAAAGTTTTACAGCTAATTCAGGACTTATACCCATATGCTCATTAACCACTGCGGAAAGGGTTTTTCGGGTAATTCCCAACCCCTTAGCGACCTCAGTAATGGTCAACCCTCTCTCAAGAATATACTCTTCTTTCAAAATTTCACCAGGATGAACTAGCGCCAGGTTTCTTTTTATCATAATGTTAGTGATAGTCCAGGTAATCAACGTCATAAATATCGCCATCTGAAAATCGAAATATGATTCAAAAGTTCGGCGATATCTTTATTGACCAAAATTGACTCATATCTCCCGATAATTTATGAATTCCTGATCCGATCCGTTTGATATCATCCTGCGATGAGACTGCATCTAACTGATCAAGGATTCTATTAATCTTTCTTAAATACTGAGAAGGCAAGCCCGAGCCATTGCCATCCTGATAATAATTCAATAATCCCTTGTGCCGGATGGAAATGATCATGATAAGTGTGTGATTACTAGAAGGCGAAATTTATTTCTCAGCAGCCTTCGTCCAATTATCCCTTAACGTAACGGTCCTGTTGAACACAAGCCTCGCCGCATTGCTGTCAGAATCTTTGGCAAAATAGCCTTTTCTCAAAAATTGAAAAGATTCTCCTTCTTTTGCTTCCAATAATGCTGGCTCGGCGTAGCCAGTAATAATTTCCAGGGATTTTGGGTTGATATAATCTTGAAAATCACCCTCTTCCGAAGAAACATCTTCCACTGAAAAGAGACGGTCATACAAACGAACTTCTACTTCGGCAGCGTGCAATGCTGAAACCCAATGCAATGTTCCCTTCACATTAATTCCAGTCGTGTCTTGTCCGCTTTTGCTGTTTTCAACATAAGAGCAATGTACTTCGGTGATTTCACCCTCTTCATTTTTAATCATGTCATTGCATAGAATAATGTAAGCGCCTTTCAGCCTTACCATTTTTCCTGGTGCCAAACGGAAGTATTTTTTGCTGGGAACTTCCATAAAGTCTTCTTTTTCAATAAATATCTCTTTGGTAAAAGGAATTTCACGCATTCCGGCTCCCATGTCCTCAGGATTATTTTCGCTATGGCACATTTCGGTTACACCCTCTGGAAAGTTGGTAATCAACACTTTCACCGGATCAAGGACCACCATTCTTCGCGAAGCTATTTTATTTAGATCTTCCCTCACACAGAATTCAAGCAGGCCCACGTCAATCATGTTCTCTCTCCGCGCAACACCTATTCTTTCACAAAAATCTCGGATACTTTCCGGTGTGTAGCCTCTGCGTCTTAGTCCGCTAATCGTCGGCATTCTGGGGTCGTTCCAACCGTTCACATGACCTTCCTGAACAAGGCGCAGCAACTTTCTTTTACTGGTAACGGTGTAATTTAGGTTGCGGCGTGCAAACTCATATTGTTGTGACGGGTATATGCCCAATTGCTCAATCAACCAGTCGTATAACTCGCGGTGCGGCGCAAATTCGAGGGTACAAATTGAGTGGGTAACTGTTTCAATGGAATCACTTTGCCCATGGGCGAAATCGTACATTGGGTAAATGCACCATTTGTCACCAGTACGGTGATGATGCGCATGTTTGATCCTATAAAGAATGGGGTCACGCATGAGCATATTGATATGTGCCATATCTATTTTGGCGCGGAGCGTGCGGCTGCCATCCGGGAATGCGCCATTCTTCATCTCTTCAAAAAGTACAAGATTCTCCTCGGCGGTGCGGTTGCGGTAAGGACTGTCTTTTCCCGGTTCTGTCGGGGTTCCTTTCAATGTTGCAATTTCCTCAGAAGTGGAGTCATCCACATAAGCAAGACCTTTCGAAATGAGGGTAACCGCAAATTCGTAGAGCTTATCAAAATAGTCGGAAGCATACAACTCATTTTCCCACTCAAAACCCATCCAACGTATATCATTCTTAATGCTTTCGACATATTCGGTGTCTTCTGTTACCGGATTGGTATCGTCAAAACGGAGGTTGGTATAGCCCTGGAATTTCTTGGTTAGGCCAAAATTCAAACAAATACTGGACGCATGACCGATATGCAGATAGCCATTGGGTTCTGGTGGAAAGCGTGTGATAATCTGAGTATATTTTCCTGATTGCAAATCTCCCTCCACAATCTCCTCAATAAAATTCAGGTTTTTCTCTTCTTTTTTCTCTTCCGTAATCATACTAAAATGAAATTTTCTAATCTCAAAGTTAACCTTCTTCGGCACAAATTCCGCAATCAAACCTGTAAATCGCAAATCTGCCTGGTTTGGCTTATTTTTGCGACATGCGATATTTTCTGGAATTCAGCTATCGGGGAACTGCCTACAATGGATGGCAAAAACAAAACAATGCATTAGGCGTACAGCAGGTATTGGAAGAGGCGCTGCTAAAGGTTTTAAGAATCCCTGTTGAATTAACTGGCAGCAGCCGGACAGACACGGGCGTTCATGCCGAACAACAATTTGCGCATTTTGACCTGGAAAAGCCTATTGGCGATTATGATATGCTTATTTATAAGCTGAATGGAGTGATTCCCAGGGATATAGCGGTAAGGAGTGTTTATGCCGTTCCGGATGAAATTAATTGTCGTTTTGCGGCGACCTATCGGAAATATGAGTATCGGATTGCCCGTAACAAAAACCCTTTTCTGATCAATCTTGCCTATCTGCTGAAAGCTGATCTCAATATTCCTCTAATGAACCAAGCAGCGTCTCTTTTGCTGGAATATTCTGATTTTGAGAGTTTTAGCAAGATACATACCAGCGTGAACAACTTTCGGTGCAACATTACGCAGGCCGAATGGATAGAATCTGGCGACATGCTGATTTTTCACATTCAGGCCAACCGTTTCTTGCGCGGAATGGTAAGAGCATTAGTAGGTACTTTGCTTGAAGTCGGCAAGGGTAAAATAACGGTGGCGGATTTTGAAAAAATTATTCTTTCCAAAAATCGAAAGGAAGCTAGTGCACAAGCGCCAGCAGAAGGCTTATTTCTGGTGGAAGTCGGGTTTCCGTCAGACCTGATTCCGAGTTAGCACATTGTTGATAAGCCGGTAGATACCAAGCGGATTCGAATCTTTGAGCTCATTAGGCAATAAAGAATTCGGCCAGCCCTGATAAGACTGCGGACGAACGAAACGTAAAATGGAGTGTCGGCCCACCGAAGTAAAGCGCGCATCAGCAGTTGCAGGAAATGGCCCTCCGTGATGCATGGATGGACAAACCTCCACGCCGGTAGGAACTCCGTTCAAAATAAATCGGCCAGAAATCTTCGACAACTTCCGCACAATGCCGGGATAAGTGCTTATTTCTTCGTCCTGGGCCATTAATGTAGCTGTCAGCTGGCCTTTTAAATGAGATACCGCCTCCAATAATTCTTCGGTATCTTCACAAACAATCAACAATGAAAACGGGCCAAACACTTCTTCGTGAAGTTTAGGATTTGCAATGAAACTCTTCCCCGAAACCCGGGCAATAGAAGCTTGGGCCTGATTCTCTCCGACAGATAACTTCTCTGAAATCGCCAGTTCTGATACATTGGCTTGTTCGAAAACTTCCTGTTTCAGCTTATTGTAATTTTTGCAAATTCCGGCAGTCAGCATTGTAGCAGATGCGGTATTTTCTATTTCCTGTTGATAAGAATCTTCAAAAACCCCTAATCCTTCCGATTCTGTCACAAATACAAGTCCCGGATTGGTACAAAACTGCCCGGCGCCGAGCGTAACCGACGCGGCCAAGGTCTTACCAAATTCCTCTGCATTTGATTTGAGATAGCCAGGCAAAATGACGATAGGATTGACGCTGCCCATTTCTGCGAAAACAGCAATGGGTTCTTCTCTTTCCTGCGCCAATTTGTACAATGCCATACCTCCTTTAAACGAGCCTGTGAAACCAACAGCCTTACTGGCCGGATGTTTCACAAGCGCTGTTCCTACTTCAAAACCATCATCATATAGCATTGAAAATACACCGTCAGGCATAGCGGTTCTCTTTGCTGCCTTCACAACCGCCTGCGCCGTCAGGTCGCTTACTCCCGGATGTGCGGAGTGCGCCTTTACAATAATAGGATTTCCAGCCGCTAGCGCTGGCCCCGAATCCACACCTGCTACTGAATAGGTGAAAGGAAAATTGCTGGAACCAAAAATAATAACAGGTCCGATCGGAACGAGCATTTTTCGGATATCGGGCTTTGCAACAGGTGTTCTGTCGGGCAATGCGGTATCGATGGAAGCTTCTATCCACGAGCCCTCGCGAAGCAATTCGGCGAATTGGGTAAGCTGGTTGATTGTTCGCGCCCGCTCACCCTGCAGCCTTGCAATTGCAAGTCCCGTTTCCAGGTGTGCCCTTTCCAGTAATTCGTCTCCTAATGCCGTAATTTCCTCCGTAATGGCAATCAGAAAATCGGCACGTTTTGACGCAGAGACAGAGGAATATTCATCACAAGCATTTTCAGCAAGGGCCATTGCCCGGCTCACTTCTGATTGGGTTGCGCAACGAAAATCCTCGGGTAAAAAACGGTCTTTTGAAGGGATATAAGACTGAAAAGTGCGTTCCCCTTCCGCAGAAAGAGAGTAGCCAATATAATTTTTACCTTGGATTCCCATAAGAAATTGAATGCTGTCAGACCAGGCGGCCAATAATATCATCCACTGAAATTCCTTCCGCCTCCGCCTTGAAGTTCCTGATAATCCTGTGACGAAGCACTGGCAGTGCCACGGCCTTCACATCTTCGATATCGGGAGAATATTTGCCGGATAACAGGGCATTACACTTCGCTGCGAGTATGAGCGCTTGAGAAGCGCGTGGGCCTGCGCCCCATTCTAAATAATCGTTCGTTTCCTTTACAGCAAGGCCGGTTAAAGGTCGGGTCTTATGAACGAGCTTTACCGCATACTCTATCACATGATCGGTAACAGGCACGCGGCGCACCAGATGCTGAAAATCCATAATTTCCTCGGCAGAAACTACTTTCTGAACCAGGTGTCTCCTGTCGCTGGTTGTACTCTTTACAATGTTTACTTCCTCTGCATAAGAAGGATAATCCAGTTGGATCATAAACATAAAACGGTCGAGCTGTGCTTCTGGAAGCGGGTAGGTGCCTTCCTGTTCAATGGGGTTTTGAGTTGCCAGAACGAAGAAAGGTCTGTCCAGCGTGTGCTTTGCGCCTGCTATGGTTACAGAATATTCCTGCATCGCTTCCAGCAATGCCGATTGCGTTTTAGGGGGCGTCCTGTTAATTTCATCAGCAAGGATGATGTTTGCGAAAACGGGACCTCTTATAAACTTGAAATTACGGTTCTGGTCTAATGTTTCAGATCCTAGAATATCGGAAGGCATTAAGTCCGGCGTGAACTGGATCCTGTTAAATGCGAGATCAAGTGATGAGGCAATGGTCTGGATCAGAAGCGTTTTGGCAAGTCCGGGAACACCCACTAGTAAGCAATGTCCCTGACAGAAAATGGCGGTTAACAACCTTTTGACTACTTCGTCCTGTCCAATAATCACATTGCCAATTTCACTCCGAATTTTTTCATAAGCTACTTTCATAGCTTCCGCAGCTTCCACGTCCGATGAATATTTCACAAATAGGTCAGATTAGATTTTTAACTTCTTCAAGCGCATTCAGGCTTTAATCTAAATATCACTCCCGGTAGCCAGCCCAAGCACTTTACAATTTCGGTATTCAGGTTCAATGCTAATGAAAACATCTCCCTGAGCCTTTTTAAACCATTCTTCCAACGCATTATTCCTCTTATTACTTAAAACAATCTGAGACAATTTCTCATAATCGTCGCGCAGGTTGGCTGTATGCGGTTCCGACTTGCTTTTGTACCAAATGATACGCATTGCGCTGCTACCGTCCTCTAATCGATACGATACCGGCTGGCTGAGATCGCCAACTTTCATGGTATCTATTGCAAAATACAATGCCGGATCCATAGAAGCATCCAGTGTCAGCCTGGCGATTCCGGTATTTCTGTCTTGGATCAAGCCGCCGGCTTCGGCAGTTTCCTTGTCCTCAGAATTATCGAGCGCCGCCTTCGCGAATTTAAGCGTATCTATTTTGATCAGGCTGCGAAGGCTGTCTAAGGATCTTTTCGCCTCGGTCATATCGGTTCCTTTGTTATAATCGGGCCTCAGCAAAATATGCCTGGCGTGATATTCTGCACCTCTGGTTTCAACAAGCTTAATCAGGTGAAAACCAAACTGGGACTCGACAATGTCAGACATTTCGCCTGGTTTGAGTGCCAATGCAGCACCTTCAAATTCCGGAACCATAGCGCCCCTTTTGGCGAAATTCAAGTCACCACCGTTTTTTGCTGAGCCAAGGTCTTCTGAATAAATCTGGGCCAATGTTGCAAAGTCTTCGCCTTTCTCCGCGCGTTGCTTCAAATCAAGTAATTGCTGTTTTAGCTTGTCTTTTTGTTCCCTGGTTACAGTACCTTTTTTGACGATATGTCCAATTTCAACCTCCGAAGGTATGTACGGCAAACTGTCTTTTGGAATAGCATTGAAGAATTTGCGCACCTCGCTTGGTGTAATTTTGACATTGCCCGAAATAGTACGCTGCATTTTCTCGACGACTTTCTGTTCTTTTACCTGCTGACGAAGTTCGCCTTTGAGGTTATCAATGCTTTTTCCGTAGGCTTCCACGATATTTTTCTCCGATCCGAAGCGCTGGATCATATAACCCATTTTCGCATCTAATTCACCATCCACTTCTTTGTCTTCCACCGTAACCGAGTCAATCTCAGCCTTTGCAAGAAGCATTTTGTTGATGATGAGAGATTCCAGAAGCTGGCATTTCTCGGGAGCTGTTCTTCCCTCTGCCTTGTACTGGTTGTACATTTCTTCCAGCTCCGAATTGAGAATGTAGTGATTATCGACTCTCGCGATGATTTTATCCAGGCTTACTCCCTGCTGTCCCTGCCCCACGCTATTCAGACAGAAAGACAGTGAGAACACTGCTAAAAACTGAATTGCAATTAATTTATTTATTTTCATAGGATGATATTGTTCCAACTTGTACTTAGGGATTTACTTTTTTTGAATTCAAACGAGTTATAAAATGCTAAAATACAGCTAACGCTTAATCTTTTCTAATTCTTCTGCATTGACTTTCACTGGGAATTTCTGTGTTAGCCGGGCCAGCCATTGCTTTTCAAGCTCTTTCTGATAATCATTGATCACGGCACCGCGAGCTTCGGTAAAAGTCTTGGCTCTGGGAGCTTCTATTTTGGTAATGTTTGCCCAGATAACCGCATTATTATCAGATGTTGTCTGTTCGCCAGCCTGCCATTTAAGTTTTACAAAAACAGCACTTTCCTTTGTGAAATACCCATCCTGAATCGAAACCGGATTTTCATTGTCCTCACTAAAAGCCTTTTCCAAATCTTTCCCGGAAGGGCTATAAAACTGAAACCCCACCCTGCGATTTCGCTCAGGGTCAGCGGCCGGCCGGAAAGAGCCGTAATCCTTTTCTATAATACGCAAAATTGGAATGTTTTGTGCCGTTAAATATTTGACCGCATTTCTTATCCGGGTCGCCGATGTAATTTCAGATTCATCGTCAGAGCGATATCCGGCGGTTTCGACAATGTATTCCGGATTTTTCCGCATGATAATGTACAAATCATGGATCGCATCCTGCTGCTCTTTTCCAATTTCGGAAGCATTGGCGGCGAAAAGGATCTCCTTGGATTTTCTTTCCAGCTTATAAGGACTTGTAGCAAAGGCCTTTCTTATCGCATTGACAGTTTGGGTGTCCTTTGCCGAAATGACCATCCCCAATGCGCGTTCAGGGAAATTGTAACGCTGCTTGTTTCTGTTATAAAAACCAACCTGTCCCGTCGAGTCGGAAAGCGACCTTTGCCAAACGTTTTCTTCCATCATTTGAGAGAGTAGCACGCCATCACGGATCTCGTTCATCAAAATCCGAAACTCCGTATTCGTTTCTTCCAGATGCTCACGTTCATAATCGGAGAGGCGTTCCGCAACGTATTCGTTATAATACCGCCGAAACAGCAATGCAGGAGAAGCTTCCTTGGATTTTGGCAGCTGTTTTCTTTTTACGTACGTCAGGAACGACAATGCATCAAAAGGTTTATCTTCAATTTTAAATAGCGTAACATCTGACCAGTCAGCGGTAACCGCCTTCATATAATCCCATTTGCCTGTCCTGAGCGTGCTGTCAGCCAATGCCGAAACAGCCTTCCATTGATCATCGAATTCCTGAACGACGTATTTTTCTCTTAATCTCGAGATACTGGACTGTTCAATGATTTTTGCACGAGAATCGGTCACTACCTTTTTTCTAAGCGCGGGGGCCATTACGGCGAATGGTTCAATACTCCGTTTTTCAATCAATTTAATGATATGCCAGCCGTAGATTGTCAGGATAGGTTTTGAATAGGTATTTACTTTAAGATTAAAAGATGCATCCTCAATTTCCTGAACCATCTGGCCGATTCCAAACATAGGAAGCAAACCTTTGTTTTTACTGGATTGCTTATCATCGGAGTAACTTTCAACTACCTCAGCCCAGTCCTCACCGGCTTGTAGATGGCCATAAGCTTCATCAATCCGTTCCTTGGCCGATTGCTTTTGAGCGGCGGTACTGGTTGAATCCAGTTTGACCATAAGATGTGCAATCTGCACCATTCCACGGTTTGTCCGTCGATCCATAACCTTGATCAAATGATAGCCTGCCTTCGTACGAACCGGCTGGGATACCCTTCCTACTGCCAATGCGTAAGCAGCGCTTTCGATTGGATAAAGCGTTTGAAATGCGGTAAAATAGCCAAGATCACCTTTGGTTTTTTTGGCAGCAGGATCTTTTGAAAAGCGGGCAGCCATGTCGCCAAAGTCACTTCCTTCTTCCAGCCGGCCTCTTAATGCAATGGCAGCCCGATAGGCTTCGAGTGTATCTGCGGGAGATGCGTCTTCCGAGACGCCAATCAGGATATGGGATGCTCTAACCTCTTGCTTTAAACGATTGTAAACTTCGTTCGTCAATTTTTCTACCAATGCTTTGTCAACAAGATGATTCTTGGCCAACTGTTCACGATATGAATTGATTTCTTCCCGATAATCCAGGGTAGTATCTTTCCCGTCCTGCTTTGCCTGCAAAACTTTGATTTTTAGGTCCGTGTATAAAGCAAGATATTCCTGAGGTGAGAGTTCTTTGGTTGAATCGGTTGCAAATTTGTTCTTATTGTAAGCCTCCTGATATTCTTCCAAAGAAAACTTATGATTCCCAATTTCAAGCAGAGGAGCAGTTTCAGTAACAACCTTTGGAGGTGGTGCTGTGGTTTTGCAGGAACACACAATGAATATCGTAATGAAACAAAAACTGGCAATGGCTTTAAACATATTTTAATTTGTATTGATCAACTACCCGAAGTCGCTTTTAATTAACCCGAATAGCATTCATATATTGTAAAGCTGGCAAAGTTAGACGCTTTCCGTTCAGGACAAAAATATGGGGGTGGTATGTGCTAGTTTATGGCATCTGTGCTTGTTTACAGCCTGTCCGTTATTTGCCGCTTTTAGAACTTCTGGAAGAAAGAGTATTCAAATCGGACGATAATGACCGCATTTTGTGCGTTTAGGAATAATTTTTTACATAATTCAATCACCGCTTTTAAACATCAGGTGCATGGAGAATGTAAAAGAAAACGAATTCATTCCGATGATCAGGGCATTGTGGATTGAACAGAGAAACCGGGAGCTTCTTTATCTGGAAGCATTGAAAAAAGACGGTATGGGTTCATTTCGACGGGTTTTAAGTCAGGGTCACGTGAGCGCTCTTCTTTTTCAGAAGGAAGTAAAGTGGATTTACGATTATTTTAAATGCTTTTTGGAAGATAAGGAATTGGTAGATAATCAAATCTCCTCCCTGGCGACTTTGCAAAACTTGGAAAGCTTGAATAATAAAGAAGAGATTGCCGGCTGCCTAAAATGTCTTGAAGCCTCAACATTAAAACTATACAAAACGCTTCGCCTGTACGTTGAGAAGGATTCCGAAATTAGGAGAGTCCTGGACGAACATCTCAACCGCATTTCAGAATTTTATGAGGCTCTATGCAAGCTGGAATTGGGGAGCCGCAAAAGCGTTAATTTCATTGTTTTGGCCTGATTTTCATATTTCGTAGAGTTCGATGGGTAAATCATCGGGATCTCCGAAGAATGTAAATTTCTTTCCGGTGAATTCGTCCACCCTGATCGGCTCTGGGGAAATCCCTTTCATCTCTAATTCCTGAAAAGCGCTTTCAATATTCGATACTTGAAAAGCAATATGCCTCAATCCACAGGCTTCCGGCCGCGATGGACGGGCGGGCGGGTTAGGGAAAGAGAATAACTCAATGCAATACTGCCCGTTCAGCGAAAGATCTAGCTTGTAAGATCTGCGCTCTTCCCTCAATACTTCTCTATCAATCTTAAATCCAAGAATTTCGGTATAAAAATGTTTGGACTTCTGATAATCCGAACAAATAATCGCAATGTGGTGGACAGCCTGCAGGTTTAGCATTGGGAAAATTTTGAGAGGAATAGCCAAAGATAAGCAGTGCCATTAGATCTTGATAAATAACTTCTTTTTGAACATCCAATAAAGGATCCAACATTCAACCAGCAGGATCAATGCACCGCTAACCAGGGAACGGTAACCTTCTCCAAATAACAGGTCATAATTTGGCGAAATGTTGATGCGAAAGGAGTTGTCAATAAAGCTGTCGACGGTATGTGCAATGATATATGCTGCCATTGAGTTGCTACCGATCACAATTAGTGGCAAAAACCACTCTTTATTAGCTTTGACATCTACGATAAAATAGAAAGCCCCTAGCAGCAGAAAGCACCAACCGCCACTAAAAAGCGTCCATGCGGGAGTCCAGATCCTTTTTACAATCGGGTTAATGCCGCCGAAATTCAATACAATCGCAAATAGGAATAAAACAATCGCAGTGATCACAAACCGACGAATAAGCCATGAGTTGGTGGTTGCCGATTTTAGCCATTTTCCTGCGATCAGACCCAGGATCATCGTTCCTAATGTTGGGATGAAACTCAATGTGCTGTATCCGCCACCATTAAAATGAAATACTTCTTCCCGTGGAAACAGGTTTAAAAACCATCGGTCGAATGCCCAGGCAAGATTTGTATTTTTATTCCAATGAGCCGCAAAACCCGTTAGGTTATGCTCCCAATCCGCCGTAGTTCCTGTTTCAGCCCAGTCGAAATAGGGCCCTGGGAGCGGATAAAGTGCAAAAGCCAGGGCATATGTGAATAAAATCAATATCAATACACTCCATTGAATGCGTTCGGTTGCAAAAGCCAGCGCAAAAAGGATTGGGTAGCCAAGCCCGATCTGTGAAAGGGTATCTTCAAAGGTAAAATTGGTTTGCGACGCATGCATTGATCTTAAAAACACGCCAAGCAAAACCAGGATCAGAGATCGTCGCAGGGTATGCATCCACATCACAGCAGTACTTTGCTCCTGGCTTGCCCTGCTCGCAATGGAATAAGGTAAAGCCACACCAACCAGAAAGGAAAAGGAAGGTTGAATAAGATCATGTAAAGAACATCCGACCCAAGGCACATGGCTTTGTTGAAAATCAAGAAATGCCCAGAAAGAACTGTTAGGAAATGATTCGGCGACCTGCGCAAACCGCAACACCTCGGCCATCATCAGAAACATTACAAAACCACGATAAGCATCGATAGAAGAAACACGCTGAGGAGGGTTAGGGGCAAAGTCTTTCAAGATGATAAGTTAAAAGTGGGCAGTGTCAACGGCAAAAGAAAAAACCTCATTAGATTTACCCAATGAGGTTTTTTCAGTTCTAAATAACAGCTATCACATTAACCTAGACATTCATTTTCTTCAATTCTTTTACGGCATGATCTGCCGCGCGGGCAGTCATTGCCATGTAAGTCAATGATGGATTGACGCAGGATGCCGAGGTCATAAAGGCACCGTCTGTGACATATACGTTTTCAGCACCCCAAACCTGATTGTTTTTGTTCAGGACAGATGTTTTTGGATCATTCCCCATCCGCGCTGTTCCCATTTCATGGATACCAATACCCGGGTGTTTCGAATCATCAATATATGGCGTAACATTTTTCAAACCAGCGGCTTCCAGCATTTCGGCTGCGTCGTTCATCATGTCGACGCGCATTTTCCTTTCATTTTCTCCATAAGCTGCATCGAAGACCAGGATAGGTAATCCCCATTTATCTTTTTTGGATTGATGCAATGTGAAACGGTTTTTTTCATCGGCGATCATTTCACCAAATCCCTGGATGTTCATGTTCCAACCGCCCGGCTCTGAAAGGCTTTTCTTGAAATCGGCGCCGAAACCTTCGGTGCCAACGCCACGTCCCCAGCTTTCGCGGCTTGCGCCTCCCTGGTACCCGAATCCGCGAATGTAATCGCGCTTGTCATTGCCCCAGTTACGGTAACGCGGAATGTAGATCCCATTGGCGCGACGCCCGAAATAGTATTTGTCCTCAAAACCATCTACATCTCCCTTGGCGCCTACAGCCAAATGGTGGTCCATAATGTTCCGTCCCAGTTGGTCGCTGTCGTTACCCAATCCATTCGGGAAACGTTTCGACTTGGAATTCATCAGAATAGAAGCAGAAGCGATCGCGGAAGCATTCATGAAAATGATCTTTGCGTAGTACTCCTTGGTTTCTAGCGTGTTTTGATTAATCACCCGAACCCCTGTGACTTTTCCTGCCTTGTCATCATATATGACTTCGGATACGATTGAATCAGGTACTAATGTGAGGTTGCCTGTCTTCTGGGCAGCGGGCAACGTAGCCGACTGTGTGCTGAAGTACGCGCCATAGGGACAGCCGCGCATACACATATTACGGAATTGGCAAGCGGCACGTCCAAGCTCGGTATGGAATGCCTGTGGCTGGGTCAGGTGGGCTGCACGGCCCATAATGATGTGACGACCAGCGAATTTTTTCTCAACTTCTCCTTTAATATGTTTTTCAACACAGTTCATCTGCATGGGTGGCAGATAGTTACCATCCGGTAAAACATCCAAGCCGTCCTTTGCACCGCTGATTCCGGCAAATCTTTCAACGTAGTTATACCAGGGAGCAATGTCTGCATACCGGATAGGCCAGTCGACGCCTATGCCATCTTTAGCATTTGCTTCAAAATCCGCGGGGTTGAGGCGATAGCTTTGGCGTCCCCACAATAGGGATCTTCCGCCAACATGATAAGCGCGTATCCAGTCAAATTTTCGGGTTTCGTCGTATGGATTTTCTTTATCGTTTTCGAAAAGGTAACGGTGTTGCTCCTCTGGCGTGTAACCGGTGCGGATACCTGCCCAATATTGTTCTTTTGCGATGGTGGTAATTCGTCCTCTGTGTTCGAGTTCCCAGGGAGCAAGTGTTGCGGTTTTGTAATCTGTGATGTGTTTGATATCACGTCCTCTTTCCAACATGACTACTTTCAGCCCTTTTTCAGTCAATTCTTTGGCAGCCCAGCCGCCACTAATTCCCGAACCTACCACGATGGCGTCAAATGTGGTCTGTTTCGCTGCTTTTATATTTAAATTCATGATGAATGTTTGTCGTTTTTTAAGATCTCGGATTTGATTGCCTGAAATGGTCCTTACATCGCGTATGATTTTTGCCCCTCTTTGAGGTCGATGCATCCGTCATAGCGTCCGGGAACTGGCACATAGTCCAATGCCAATGTGGCGCCGGGCTCTGATGTAAAATAACCCAGTAATGTAAGTTCTTTGAAAAGCCTGAAAAATGGTACAGGAGCGTCCGTATATTCTTTTCCTGCCTCGGTGTACTTTTTCTTTTCTGCTCCGGCTTTTTCGACCTCGCCTTTCACGGCTGCCTCCATTTCTTTGAGTATAGCAGTTTGTTTTGCAGGATCAGCTTTCATAAAATCCTTTTTCTCCAACTCTTCCAATCCTTTGTTAAAGCTTTCCTGATCCCGTCCGGTATAACAATCTTTGATCATCAGCTCAATGAATTCACCTACTTTGGCTTCTTTGGCACCAGGCGTATCTGTTTTTGGGATGATGATTTCGGCAACCTCGGAGATTAGAGACTTGCGTTCAGCGGAAAAGGGGAATTTAATTGCGGAAGAAGTTTCAGTAGTTGATTTGCATCCTTCCAGAAAAGCCAGTAGGGTTGGGGCTGAGAGTGTGCCACCCATTACAAGCGCCACACGACCAAGGGCATCACGTCTTTTCATTTGATATATTAATGATAGGTTAACGATTTAAAATATAATAATACATTTGATTAATGCAATTTCAATAAGCAGGCTAATTTATAAAATATTCTTTGTCGGGAATTGTTAGAACAATTCTATATAAGGAAAGTCATTCGCAGTAGCTTGATTTACAATATACTGAGGATTATTAAATTGGGATTAAATCTTGCGCTGAGTTAGCAGGCGATGCTTCGAAATGCTGGGGAAAAACGATTTAGAGCACCATTAAATTGCAGCCGCGGATATCAGAATTGTCGAATCGGCCCATTATGTGAAAAGTGCCGGGCACTTCACCAAACCGGCCGAGATCCTGTGTTTCTATAAATGCACAGGTATCCAGATTTGCTAAATCGATGACGTTGATCCCGCCGGTTTTGTTTTTGATAAGAGTGTGATCGTAGACAGCGAAAGGGTCATTGATATCCCTCAGCAAAATTTTCATGGTATAACCCGCATTGAACAGACCATTACCTTGAGAATAACCTTGGGAAAGTAACTCTGTCATGCCATACTCAGAATGAATGGCGGGTACAGAAAAACGGCTGGTGAGAATGTCGTGGACCTCTTCACGTAATAATTCCGGGCGGCGTCCTTTCATTCCGCCTGTGTCCATGATAATCAGGTTTTCCATTTTTTTCAGGAAAGCCAGGTCCTCATTGCTTTCTGCAAGATCCAGCAACGCGAAAGTCACACCGAGAAGAAGAATGCTCTTTCCGTCTGGATTTTCGGAAAGATATTTAAGCCTTTGGAGCAGTTCAGCAGGGTTATTGAGGTAAAATCCAGAGTGTTCTGATGCGCTTTGGTCAATAAAATGTCGCATCATATACACGAGTGAAGAATTGCTTCGTTCAAGGTATGATGGCAGCAATGCCAGGATGTGGTACTGGTTCAGCGCTCCATAATTTTTTTGAAAAATACGGTCGGAAACGACTTTATAAAGTTCGGGATCATACAGATGATGTCGGCTGGTATTCAGGCCGGTAGTTCCGCTGCTCTCAAAAATTATATCTGTTGTAAAAGTCTCCCGGCGATTTCCAATCGTATGTGTTTTGAAGAATTGGATCGGAAGAAAGGGGATATCAATTAGCGTATTAATTTTATTTAAGTCAATGTTTAAGTGGCTGATATAATGCTGGTAAACATCGTTATAAGATGCCTGATATCTTAAAATATCCAGTGCGAGTTCGTCAAATTCTTTGGGTTCAATGGCGATAATTCGATCCCTCAGACTGTCCCTGATTTCGCTGTTGGATTTGTTGTTTTGAAGTTCCAATACTGTTACTTTCGTATAAATCAAGTGCAAAGTTAAAAATTGAAGCAATATGAAACTGAAAGTTTCCCTGTTCCTGATGTTTGTTGTGGCGTTGACGGGCTGTGTGGATATCCCTGATTTCGATAATACTCCCAAGATCTATTATAATGGTGTTGATCAGTTTACCGAGGTAAATGATTCAACTGGAAAAAAGGTCCGTGAAAATGTGATTATCACCATTGATTTTGAAGATGGCGACGGTGATTTGGGCGCGTCTGCATTGGAACGTTCCGATTCGTCATTTCTTCGTCCATACACTACCTGGGGTAATTACGAATTGGTAACTTCCAGGAAAGGGGCTGACGGAAAGTGGACAGAGTCAATCCTGGCAGAGGATGCATTCAAATGGATGCCTATCTTAAAACCAGACGGAAAGCCGGGGCCGCTTAAAGGGAAATTGGATTTGAATACGAGTTTTCTCTACGGAAATAGCACGGTTAATACCACCATCAAATTCAAAGTCCGTATTCGTGACAGGGCGTTACATGTCAGCAACCAGATCGAAACGGATAGCATTCAAGTACCTGGTTACCGCTAAACTATTCAATAATATTTGCTCCCAGCGTAATTCGGAAAGTAGTTCCTTTCCCTACTTCTGAATTTTTTACAAATAACTTTCCGGAATGATAATTCTCAATGATCCTTTTGGCGAGCGTAAGGCCTAATCCCCAGCCCCGTTTTTTAGTGCTGAACCCAGGATTAAAAATCTTGTTCATGTTAGCTTTGGTCATTCCTTTTCCAGTATCTGCAATGTCAATCCACATTTCCTTCATCTGAGGAGGCGCCTGAAGGGTTACATTAATTTCTCCGATCCCACCCATCGCATCCACCGCATTTTTGCAAATATTCTCAATCACCCATTCAAAAAGGTTTTTATTCAACAGGGCGGTTTGTTCAACAGCCAGTTCATTGTAAACTGAAAACTTAACCTTCGACGATACGCGTTTTTCGAGATAGCTGATAAAATTAGTAACCACTTCTGCAACAGGCTCTTCTTTGAGCGTTGGTACAGATCCAATGTTGGAAAACCTGGTCGTGATCATTTCAAGACGTATTACATCTTTTTCAATTTCCTCCGCAATGGATGGATCAATCATGGGATCACTTCGAAAATATTCAACCCAGGCCATGAGCGAGGACAGCGGCGTACCCAACTGATGCGCAGTTTCTTTTGCTAGTCCTACCCAAACCCTGTTCTGCTCGGCTTTCCGCGCCGAACTGAATGCCAGATAAGCCAGGTACCCAATCAGCAACATAACGGATAGTTGTAGAAAAGGATAGTATCTCAGCTGTGTGAGCAAAAACGAATTGCTATAATAAATGTAACCTGTGCGGCCTTTCCCAAGTTCGACGGGAATTGGCGGATGTTCCAGTTTCATTTCAGATAATTTTTCCTCAATGATCCTCTCGCGTTCCTGCTGACTGACCTTTGTAGGGAATTTTATATTCAGGTTGGGGTTCGGAAGATTGTTTTCATCAACATAAATAGCAGGGATCTGGTAAAAATTGACGGCATCCTGGATTACCTGATATATCACATTGAAGTTCTCGTCGAACGGACTGTTGACGACATAGCGAAGTCCTTCCGCATACAATTGCACTTCTCTCTCCTCCCGTTGTTCCAGCTCTTCCACCAGCTTGTCTGTATAGAACAAAGACCCAATGCTCAGAATGAGCAGGATAACACCGATCATGTATTTATAAAAGCTTTTTTGGTCGTAACTATCCATCAGCGATCTGCGGAGACGCTGGCTATTCAATATAGCAACAGGATGCAGACGGAATCGGGGCTTTTGTTTGGAAGTGTCGCTAATCATTCTATTGGCTGGGCACCCATTACCCGGAGTTGATGTTATGTCTTACAAATAACGTAAAATATTTGTGCTTAGTGGGTTTCGATTCAATTCAGGACGAATTATCCGGTGAATCGACGCAAAACTATTTATACGACTTCTAAATAGCTAAACGGTCATTCTTTCACTTTTCTATTGAAATTTTGTGCCGTATTTTTGCCCATTGAATCAGACCTAGTGATGTATAATCAGTTCAAATCAGTAAGCTTATCACATCGGAATGCTCCTCTTGCTATCAGGGAACAACTGGCATTGAATGAGGCGGAAGCGAAGGGCATTATGCTACGTCTGAAGGATTTCTTTGATGTCGCCGATGTACTGGCCGTATCTACCTGCAATCGTACTGAAATATATTATTCTTCTTCCTCAGACTTGAATGAAGAGATTATCAAACTCCTTTTGATAGAGAAAGGAGTTACTGATATCGAATCATTTCAAACTTATTTTGAGCGTTTTGCCGAAGGAGAAGCTGCTGTTCTGCACCTTTTTCAGGTTGCAACGGGTTTACAATCACAGGTTGTAGGTGATATGCAAATCCCGAATCAGATTAAGCATGCATATCAATGGTCAGCTGATCTTAACATGGCTGGTCCATTTCTTCACCGTTTACTCCACACGATATTTTTTGCTAATAAAAGAGTCGCCCAGGAGACATCTTTCCGTGATGGCGCTGCGTCGATTGCTTATGCGGCCGTAGAATTATTGGAAGGTTTAATGCCAAATCCAAAGGTCCTTGTTGTTGGTTTGGGCGAGATAGGTACGGACGTTTGTCGGAATTTATCACAAAAGCCAGAAACGGAAGTGACGCTTGTTAACCGTACATCGAGCCGGGCAGATGAATTGGGAAAAGAGCTGGGTTTCCGGGTTGCAGATTTCTCCGACGTTGAAGCAGAAATTTCCAGGGCTGACATTATTATTTCGTCGGTAAGGCGTGATGAACCATTTTTTACAAAAGAAATGATGGTTCGCCTGAGAGGAATGTCATTCAAGTATTTTATTGACCTCGCTGTTCCGCGCAGTGTTTCTCCCGAAGTGGAGGAAATTCCTGGCGTAATGCTTTACACAATTGATTCAATTCGTTCCAAAGCTGACACTGCACTGCATCGCCGCCTTGAAGCTGTTCCACACGTGAGAGAGATTATTGATGAAGCTGTGCTGGAATTTAATGATTGGTCAAGAGAAATGATCGTATCTCCTACAATCCAGAAGTTGAAAGGTGCATTGGAACAAATCCGGAGAGAAGAGCTTACCCGTTTTACTAAAAACCTGACCGATTCGGAATTGGAAAAAGTGGAGCGGATCACTACCAGCATGATGCAAAAAATACTAAAACTACCCGTGCTGCAATTAAAAGCAGCTTGCAAGCGGGGTGAGGCCGAGACTTTAATAGATGTACTAAATGATTTATTTAATCTTGAAAAAGAAAAGTCGGATCATTGACTAAATATAACATTAACTGATTTACCCGCTGGATCCTATCCGGCGGGTTTTTTTGTTTTCGTTTTTACACAAAAAAGAGAGGATGACTTTGGTCATCCTCTCTATGTATTACCTTACCCTCCACAATAATTAATTGTATTTTTTACATCGTTTTAACGATGAATGGTCCGGCGATTGCCAATACCTCTTCCATTGTTAATGGTTCATCGAAAGATTCAGTTACAGCATCGTCTGAAATCGATCCAATGCCTGCAAGCGTTGAAGCATCCAATCCTGCATGAACCATATTTGATTCAGGGGTCATACCTGCGTAAACTGCTGGTGGGAAACCTTTTGCCTGAGTAATCCATCCTTTCATCATTGGATCATTTTTAAGTTTTCCAATGATTCTTCTTACTAGTGAAGCATGGCGAGCCTCAACTGAATGTACCTGGAGTGCATACTCAAGAATTTGAGGAGCACTGATCAGATTACCAGCCTGACCTTTGTAGGCACGAACACCAGTATCTTCCAATGCTGCTGAAATCGTGATAAAAGTCATGAAGTTAGTCCATGCGTCAGGAAACGCACCTCCATAAGTGAAGTCGAAAGTAGGGCGATCAACCGCAGCACTACCAAGAGCAGCTTTCAGGAAGTGAACGTGCTGAGTTTCATGCTTCTCAATTTGAGAGAACACAAGTGTATACTCAGCAGGAATGAAATTGTCCATTCTGTTAGCCTGGAAGTAAAATGTTTCTTCCAGGTATTCAAGTGTAAGTGCGAAATTCAGAATCTCTGTTACCGTTGGAGTTGCGCCATATGCTTTGTTAACAATTGATGCAAAAACAGTAGGAACTGCGGCTGCGGCAAGTGAGCTGCTTACGCGGTTCATAAACATACGGCGGGTAGAATGCTCAAGGCGTCCTGCAGCGTCACCGTCAACTTTTTGAATGCTGTCTAATATCTTAAAAATATCCATGTCTGTTGTTTGTTAATTAGCTTGGCAGATTTTTTCCACTGATTTTGTCCATCACGAATGGTGATACTCCGTCAAGAATAATCGAAGGAGAATAAGCATGCTCAAGTCCATTTTCGTCAATCTGGCCATTCGCAAACTCCAAAGCATTTGGATTAATAAGGTCAGCAATTGCTGATGCATGTCTTGCTTCAACAGAAACAATTTTACCTGCAACTAACAAGTAATTAACATCTTCGATCAGTTTCCCTGCTCCATTGTAAGCGGCTACACCAGTATCTTCGAACAATTTTGCAGCTCCCAAAACGCTGGTACGGCTTGCGAAATCGATTTGCGAGAAGTTAGGAGTAAGACCTTTAATGGCCTTCATGCCAAGCGCAGCCTTGAAAAATTCTCTGTGAATGATTTCATGGTCACGGATATCTGTAAGAATCCATTTTTCCATATCTGTCATGTTCAGATAAGGAGTAGTCAAAACCTGGATGTAAAAAGCAGCTTCCAGTTGTTCTAATGCATAAGCGTAATTAAGAATACCAAAATCTCCTGAGCCAAGGTCTACCACATCGTCGGACATCAGATCTTGCTCTGTGCAGGCACCCATGATAAATGCGCCGGTCGTTGCAGCCACCCCTGCCGATCTTAAGAAAAAGCGTCTGTTCACTTTCGATAGCATAACACTATCTGAGGAATCAGAAAATTGCGTTAAGGTTTTTTTCATAAAAGTTTTTTTTAGATTTTGAGCAAATGAAATCTTATGAAGGAATCACATTCAGGAAGACTTACGGTTTGAATTGAATAATGGATTGAGCTATTCATAAATTATTTTGCCGGATCTCACCTACCTAACTTAACATTTTGCATTAATTCAATATTACCAAACTATAAGTGGCGTTTTGATTGAATTATTCGAATGATTGCAATCGAAAGAATATTTTTCGAACCCAGAAAATAAGAAAAAAAAGGCGGCGTGTCATCGACACGCCGCCCATTAAAGAGGTTCTTAGATGTTAAAGTCCAAATCCTAATGCAAAACCTTTTACAGATCCTGCAAAGTCAGACATCTTAGTAGCTACTCCAGAAGTAAGGTTGATGTTGTACAATCCAGTACTTCCACTTACTGTTAGCAGCGCATAAGCAGTTCCCGTTTTGCTGCCAATATCGAAACCATTCGCCGAGTCGAAGTTAACGCCCAAAGCTCCAATTTTTTCAAGGCCTCCACTGTTTGGCGGATTTTGCTTGAACAATGTATTTGATTCGCTATCAAGATCATATAGTACCGTAGCCGTCGTGCCTGCAAAGCTGTTGGTGTATGCAGCAGCATTAACAGTTGGTGATCCTGGTCCAGGAATTAGATTCAGCATGCCGTCTACAATGGTAACACCATTGGTAACATTAATCCGGAGATTCTGCCCAGTGTTGGTAACCACACGCAATCTGTCTGCAACCGGGTTGAAATCAACGCCAAAGCTTGTTCCCATAACTTTGAATGTCGGATCATCCATATTTCTTAATTCCGCAAGAAATCTTGATGCGCCGCTTCCAAGATCAACTGTGTAGAGCTTTGTATCTGAGCCTAGCCCGTAAAGGCGTCCGTCCGCCGGTCTAATGTCGATACCTTCAAGCGTAACACCCATTGGTAAGCCGGTAATCATCTTTTCTACCCGGGTCGATGCATTCATTGGATTGAATATCAACAGCTTATTGGAGTTATCCACAGCGTAAGCAACCGGATTAGTCGGAACAGCGATCCCTATAATCTTACCGGATGGAAGGTTGCCGATTTTGGTTAATAAACCGCTGGATAAGCTAATTTCATCCAACTCCCAAGCGCCACCAATCAAAACAGATACAATCCCCATGTTGGTACCAGCAGCAATGTCAAAGCCACCTACGTCCGTGATGTTCTTGCCCAATCCGCCAACTTCCTGCAAAACGCCATCATTAGGAGGCATTTGAAGGAAAAGTTTATCCACTTTTGGATCGATATCATATAGTTGTGTGGTTGTAGCACCCGCAACGCTATTGGTATAAGCCGCAGCTGCTACCATTACATCGTTGTAACCTTTCAGGTAACCATCTACCGCTACAAGCGCACCGGTTTCAGGATTAAGTCTGTAATTCTGGTTAGTGCTGGAAACTAAACGAATCTTATCAACAGTAGGGTTGAAATCGAACCCAACCATTTCAGGACCTGAAATTCCTGGACTAAAAGGAACAGGGCTGATAATGGTTGCCCTTCCCGGATTAATGTCTGCACGCAGGTTGATCGTGTAAAGGTGGTTTTTGTTTCCGATTGCATACAGCTGACCTGTTGCCGGGCGAAAATCAATACCTAATAATTTTTCGCCTGATTCCAGGCCTTGGATTGTGAGGGTACGAACGGGTGTACCCGGGCTTTGTACATTTAATTCATAAAGCGTGTTGTTGTCTGTTAATGCATAAAAGATTTGATCTGCCTCTGTGCGGAGCGAGCTGGATTGTCCTTGGCCGGGAGCAGATTGTTTTTCAATCTCGGTTTGTTCAATACAAGACTGGACTACGAGCAAAAGTGCGGCAAGAAAAAGCGGGGTAGCAAAACTGACCCCGAGGAATTTAGAAATTTTCATAACCTTTCGGATTTGAGTTGAGAAATGGGAACTGACAGGTCACATACGTTTAAAACGGCAAAATGGATCAGCGGTGTTTAATTTTATTTTAATGCCAAAATACCGATTATTATTGGTTACTGATGCAATTAACTACAAGACAATTTCTTCCTGATGATCAAGCCATGGTCACGTTGGAGCGGGTCTCCTACTTTTTGCCAGATCGTTTGATCGGCCTGCCGTATTTCTGCATTTTTTCTTTTGCATGATCACGGCGAACATTCACTTTTTGATTCTTTGCAATCTTTTCATGAAATGCCCCGCCCGTCGAATCTCTTCTTGGAAGCTTCATTTCGATGCTCTTCATGTAAATCAGAGGCTCCTCGTCCGGGGTGAGGATGTCAGATATTTTTAATTTTTCCGGCAAAGGCAGGATTGGTATCTTATAATTCATCAGGTCTTCAATCTGTTCCTGCAATTCTTTATCCTTTTCGGTAATAAATGATATTGCAATCCCTTTTTTATCGGCCCTGCCCGTTCTTCCTATACGGTGGATGTAATTCTCGGGCGTTTCGGGAATATCAAAGTTGAAAACGTGGGATACCTCGGCAACATCCAGCCCCCTGGCGATAATATCCGTGGCAATTAATATGCGATACGTCCCTTCGTGAAATTGTTTGATAGAATTGAAGCGGTGGTTTTGTTCCTTATTAGAATGTATGACACCAATCCGGTTTAGGAAACCGAGCTCAAGCTGCCCAAATAGCTGATCTGCCAGCTTTTTGGTCGCTACGAAGATCAGTACCTTGCTCATGTCTTCGTTTTGTTCCAGGAGCAGGTCGATGAGATTTACTTTCGTATAAAAATTAGGAACATAATAGGCCAGCTGCTCAATGTTTTCCAGCGGTGTTCCGACCGGCGCCGCTTCCACGCGGACGGGATTATTAAAATAAGTTTGCATTAAAGATTCCACTTCATCCGTCAATGTGGCAGAAAAGAGTAGGTTCTGACGCTTTTGGGGAAGTAAGTCCAGTATATTTTTGAGCTGCGTACGAAATCCCAGATTAAGCATTTCATCCACTTCATCGATGACCAGTTTTTTAATGGCTTTCGTTTTCAGCGAACCGTTCAATGCCAGGTCTACCAACCTGCCGGGTGTTGCGACGACAATATCAGCGCCATTTTTCAACTCTTCCATCTGGACTTTAATGTTCCCGCCCCCATATACGCCCACTACTTCAAGGGTCATATAGGCACCCAATTTCCTAACTTCTTCCACCACCTGCACAACGAGCTCGCGGGTTGGGACAAGTATGAGCAATTGGGGGAGCCGGTCTTTGGAGAATTCGAGTTGCCGGAGCGTTGGCAATAGGTATGCAAATGTTTTCCCTGTTCCTGTTTGTGCAATTCCACAAACATCTTTACCCGACATCATGACGGAAAACACCTTTTGCTGAATTGTGGTAGGAGAAGTATATCCTGCTTCGGTGAGTGCCCGCAGCAAGGGTTTGTTAAGATTTAATTCTTCAAAAGTCATAACCCTATTCAAAATGAGATACAAAGTTACTCGTATTCTTCATTAACCTTGAATTAACGGGTGTACAACCATGCCCACCATATGAGCACGAATTGTAATGGCAGCCTTAAAATGGTGACCCAGAGATAGGGATTTTTGTGATGGTAAAAGTCGATAGTCATCTGAATATTGGCCGGAAAGACCGCGATGAGAAGCGCAATAATTAGCCACGCGCCAAAGTGACGCGTGTTTGGTATAATCAGCATCAATCCAAAAATAATCTCGCAAAACCCGCTCAGATAAACCAATTGTAAAGGATGCGGCATGTAATGCGGCATGATCCTCAAAAAAGTTTTGGGACGTATGAAATGCATTGTACCGGCAAGCATATATAATGACGCCATGAAGTACAATGCTATTTCTTTCATATTTATCTGGCCCTGAACCTGCCGGTTGTTTTGTTGTAAGTGCCTAGTGGAAAGCTCAGGCCTACATTAATCCCAAAGTTATTATTTTTGACATTTGAGTCGTCCGACTGCGTAATGTCGAGCAATCCTAAGCCATAGCGAGCATCAAAATTGAGCCATATCTTATCCTGCAAGCGGTAATTCAAACCAGCTCCAAATGTCAACCCTAGATCGAACGGATTGAAAACACGGTTGTTGGAATCGCCATTGATGTTATTGCCATCTTTATCTCTTGCTCCAACCAAAAAGTTGAAATTTGGTCCCAGGAAGATTTTAGGGCGAACCCGATCACCATATTCACCAAAGAAAAAAGTAGCCAGCAAAGGAGCCTGAATGTAGTTGAGTCGGGTAACATTGGATTTATTTGCAACCTGTGCCCCTAGTTGCGTAAAGAGCAATTGACCGCTAAACCCAAAACCAGATTCTGAACTGTAATTGTAAAAACCACCGATTGTCGGCCCAACTTTCCAGTCGGTATTGGATACATCTCCACGGAAATTAGTAATAGAAATTCCAGCAATTGGTCCTATGGAAACATTTTCCTGTGCTTGTGCCTGCGAGATACAAAAAGTTGCGGCAAGTAGTAATAAAATACAATTTTTCATCGATGTGCTGTTTGAATGAATTATAACAATCGTCCAAAAAAGATATGCCAAAAAGTGCTTAAAGGCCTTATTTTAACCTGTGACAACAATTTTCAATCCTGATGGCGATATTTATATATTTACATTTTAACATTTTGACGTAAAATCGTAGAAATTAGTACCCAACTGCATCTTTCTCCCGCAAATGCAAAGCTTGCGTTATTAAAAACCTTTGTGCAGGTCGGGTACGCCTGCCCCCTTACGAAATACGAAAAGCGTTGCAGCTGCACTTGCCAATGCAATGCCATCTACTGACATTACATAGTTGGAAATTTACAGGTTCAATTCCTGATAAGATATAAGAACGATAGCGACGATCGCCATTAATAAGCCCAATCTGTTATAATTGTTCAGCCGCTCTTTGAAAACTGCCCAGGCTGCCAGGGCGGACACAAGCATAGTGAGAATGTTGTAGATCGGAAAAACATATGCGGCACTATTCCCAAATGAGGCGAGGGCCAACAAGAGGAAGTAGAGAGACAGGAAGTTAGGTACACCCAATATCAACCCACCCAATACACTGCGAAATTGAAGCTTTTCGCCTTTTGTGACAATCCTGAAAAGCAATAATGTGGTCCCGATTAATATGGCTCCCGTGCAGGCAATGATCATAAAAACCGTCGTCTGGCCAGGCAGATAATATTTGACAGACAAAAAATTGATCAACGTATTATTAGTGCCTGCTGCCAAAAAAGTCAGGATCGGAAAGATCCATAGGGGCGAGGATATTGTTTCCACCGCACTATCCGGTTTTATTTCCTTGTCTTTATCTGCTTTTTGAATTGCACCCAAAGCGAGTGCGGCGAGGGCTACGACCAGGCCCAGATAATTCAGCGACGTAAACTCTTTATTGTTATTGCGAAAGACAAAAAGCCCAAAAAGTACGGGGATAACCAATGACATATTGCCCGCCAGGGAGGTAGCAGTAATGCTTACTTTTTGGGCGGTGAAGCCTATCAGCATAAATGCAGTCACGAACATTGCTCCCAATGCCAATGTCAAAAGTGTCCCGGTTGAATTCCATTGGACTTCACTGAATGCTGTCAGGTCGGGAGTAAGTATAAGTCCGGTAATTACACAGGAATAATAATTAAAAACCACAGCGTGAAATGAGTCCACCTGATAGCGGGGATATGCCCGCATAATCAGGTAAAGCATTACAGTAAAAATAACAGCAAGGACGAAATAAAGCATACGCTGGTTACTGCTTGGAAAGGATATCGTCGATCACGCGCGGATAGTGTTCGTGTTCCAATATATGTATTTTGCTTTCAAGATCTGCGGCTGTATCTGTTGGAGCTATGTCGCAGGTAGCCTGAAAAATAATATGTCCTTCATCATAATGCTCATTAACAAAATGAATGGATATCCCCGACTGCAAATCGCCCGCATCGATTACTGCTTCATGGATATAGTGGCCATACATACCTTTTCCGCCGTATTTGGGCAGGAGGGCAGGGTGGATGTTGATCATTTTATTTGGGAATGCGTTCACCAGCATAGGAGGGACGAGTAACATAAAGCCAGCTAGTATAATGAGGTCTATGCCTTCATTCTGCAAGATCTGTGGAATTTTGCCCGTATGATAAAATGTCTTTTTATCAAAAAAAACCACTGGTATCTGCAGGCGGCAGGCCTTTTTGATGACACCGGCCATGGGGTTATTCGTAAAGATCAGGGAAACTTCTACATCTTCTCTTTTTGCAAAGTATTCACTTATTTTTTCAGCATTTGTCCCGGAGCCGGACGCAAAAATGGCAATACGTTTCATGGTTGTGTAGTTAAAATTATTATCGATGAGAATAAATTGTAATAGTTCTATTACAAAACTATAAAAAAACGGCTCAGGGAATAACCGAAAGCCGTTCTTTGTCAAAATGTTAATTGAATATTATCAAAATCAATAGATTTTACTCAATTCACTATACGCCATCAATTTACCTTTTCTGTAAGTTTCTGTTTTGAGGTCCCATATAATTCCGGGCGCGCGGTATGAAATGGTTTGCATTTCCATTTTGACCGGAAACCCCATCACCATTTCCATATTCAGATCCGAATTGATTTTGTAGGCATCATAAGTGCCTGCCGGCACTGTCAGCTTTTCTTGGCTTGCCACAGTGCGGTTTTTGATGTGCATATTATAGGTAATGCCCATAGGTCCCGATTTGCCTTCTCCTTTTACAGAGGCATCTTTCAACTTGTCCCCGACGGAATATTTGGTTGGATATTCGATATTATCATAAGTGAACTTCATCTCCATATTCTGGAATGACTTAAGCTGTTCCTGATTGATCATTGAGCTGGCATCCATAATCAGCACATTGCCTGTACATTTCAGTTTATAACTATTTTTCAACTGGGATTTACCCTTAGTATCAAGGGATTCCATATCGACGGAGAAAACAGTACTGGCACCCTCGCTGGCGATTTTTGCAATTTTGTAAATAAGTTTTCCCGAGGGCTTCCCTTTTCCATCAAAATTGTTCATTTCAAAACCGGAGCCTTCTTTAAGATTAAATCCCATGCACTCCTGAGCTACGGACGGTGTGCTGAATGCAGAAAGACATAACAGGATCCATAATGTAAACTTTTTCATTGTTTTTAGTTGATTAGCGATTTAGTTTTTTGGGGTTGTAAAGATACTTTTTCCATCCAGTTTTGATGCTGCTCAACCGTTAAAATGATTATTTGGATTCACGCCCAGATCATTGTCAATAATCCGAGCAGCATAATAATCTTGCAGAGATTGCTACTCTCTCTAAAATCACGGCGGGTATCGGCCTGGTATAATCTGACTCCCAGAAAGAGCAATGGTGCCAGAAGGAGGAAAAATAGGATTACCAATACGCCATTATCGAGCGCATGGGCCATGATAAATAGTGTAATTACAAAGAATAGGAGGACCAAGTAAACGAAATTTTTAGTTTTTCGGATTCCCCAAATGATCGGCAGCGTTCGACATCCGTGCGCCTCGTCACCCTTTATGTCTTCCATGTCCTTCACAATTTCCCGGATCAGGGAAATAAAGAAAGAGAAGACTGCGTAGATGAAGACAATGTGCCGGTTTGCCGGGAAATGAACGGTCAGGATAAGCAGCGAAAACCCGGTGAGCAGTGAAACAATGAAGTTACCGATGAAAGGCAACCGCTTAAAACGCTCCGAATAAAACCAGAGCATTGTAATGGAGCACACATTAACCAGGAAAATATATGGGCTTACGACAAGTCCCAAAACTGCGCCCATCACATTCAATACCTGATGCGCTCCCATTGCCCAGCGCCTTTTCAGGTAGCGGCCCACCACCACCCGCTCGGGTTTGTTGACAATGTCGATTTTGACATCAAAATAATCGTTGATAATGTAGCCCGCAGCGGCAATGCAGACGGTCGAAAGCGAAAGCAGGAACATATCGAAATTGCCGATAATTGCTTTCCATTCATGCCTGGGCCCAATCAGGAGAATGCGTGTGAGATACTGGGTCAGTACGACAATCACCAGATTGGTCATTCGTACCAGACGGACACTTCCGGCGATGTAATCCCATAATCTGATTTTGGGCCTGGCAGACACATTCATGCAGGTTAACGCTGAAAAGAAGGTTTAGGCACTAAAATTATCCATTTTATAGCATTAACGACAATTCAATACATCTTTATCCATTTGTGGGATAAAAAAGAAACATTTGTTGTTAGTTGTTTAAAATCTGTAATCCGGGCGGATTTGAGGACCGGATCTTCAACTATTTTATTAACAATATGAAAATTGGTATCGTATGCTATCCCACATTTGGAGGAAGCGGCGTAGTTGCAACTGAACTTGGAAAAGCGCTTGCCAAAGTGGGGCACCAGGTTCATTTTATCACATATTCACAGCCTCCGCGCCTCGATTTCTTTAATGAGAATCTTTATTATCATGAAGTAAATATACCCGCTTATCCCTTGTTCCAATATCCGCCTTATGAGTCGGCGCTTTCCAGCGAAATGGTACATGTAGTAACCCAGGCTGGCCTCGATTTGCTGCACGTTCATTATGCAATCCCTCATGCATCTTCGGCTTATCTTGCCAAACAGATTTTGGCTCAGCAAGGCATTAATATTCCTGTCATTACAACTTTGCATGGTACAGATATTACTTTGGTAGGTAAGGATGCTTCTTACGAACCGGTTGTGACATTCAGCATTAATCAGTCTGATGGGATTACAGCAGTTTCCGAATCGCTCAAAAAGGATACTTACAGCCATTTTAATGTAACAAAAGACATTGAGGTGATTCCTAACTTCATTGATCTCGACCGATTTAACCGCCAGAAAAAAGATCATTTCAAACTGGCCATCTGTCCAAATAACGAAAAGCTTATCGTCCATACTTCCAATTTCAGGAAAGTAAAACGGATCGATGACGTGATCATGATTTTTGAACAATTACGCAAATTATTACCGAGCAAGCTGTTATTGGTTGGCGATGGTCCCGATCGTGCGCGCATCGAAAGACTCTGTAAGGATCTGGATATGTTGTCGGATGTGAGGTTTTTGGGTAAACTGGATGCAATTGAAGAGGTGCTCTCTGTTGCCGATTTGTTCTTAATGCCCTCAGAATCGGAAAGTTTTGGACTAGCCGCTTTGGAAGCATTGGCTTGTGAAGTTCCGCTTATTACCTCCAATGCTGGTGGTTTGCCGGAGTTGAATTTACATGGTATCACTGGCTTTTTAAGTGACGTAGGTGATGTGGACGATATGGTTAAAAATGCCGCTTATATTCTGCATGACGATAATCTGCCAACATTCAAAACCAACGCGCTGGCACGCGCCAGGGAATTTGATGTCGCCAAAATCCTCCCGCATTACGAAGCGTATTACGAACGCGTTGTGGAAAACACCAGGGCTATCGAAATTTAGGAACAATATTTGAGGCTTCCGTTTGTAATGGCCATGGGCCTTTCCGCTACCCAATTATCACACTCGTTATGTTTTTCGTTATATTCGTGTGTGGTTTTGGCTACGTTTACGTTATTAAGTGAAGTAAAAAAACTTTCGAAATATGAAACTGTTATTTAATATAATCCTCATTTTTCTGCTTCTGATCGCGTTTGTTCCATTTTTCAGAAGATTTATTTTTCACTTGCTCGTAGGACGTCAGCTTATTAAAGAGCAGGAAAAGCAATTTCGCGCCGCACAACAGCAGCAGCAGCAACGGACGAAGGCGGGGGTAAGAGTGGATAATGTTCCGCCTGGTGCAAATCAGTCCTCTCAATTTAGGGGAGGCGAATATGTGGATTACGAGGAAGTCAAGTAGAATATTTTTTCAAGTTATAAAACAAACAGCCGACATTTTGAATGTCGGCTGTTTGTTTTTAGCCTGCTGGTTCTTAATATCCGTAGATCCTACCTACTCAAATAAAGATTTCTTTCGCTGTAAATTTTTTGAAAGAAATCGTCCTGCAAATCGTCAATAAAATAAATGGCTTCTCCCGTGGACTTCATTTCAGGCCCAAGTTCCTTATTGACATTCGGGAATTTATTAAATGAGAAAACCGGGATTTTAATCGCCCAACCCTTTTTAACAGGGTTGAAAGTAAAATCCTTCACCTTCTTATCTCCCAGCATGAGCTTGGTTGCATAGTTTACGTAAGGTTCCTGGTACGCTTTACAAATAAATGGAACAGTCCGCGAAGCCCTTGGATTTGCTTCGATCACAAATACCACACCGTTTTTAACCGCGAATTGCACATTGATCAAGCCTTTCACATTCATGGCCAAAGCAATCTTGCGCGTATGCTCTTCTATCTGACGAATTTCATCCTCAGTTAGGTCAAATGGCGGAAGAGCTGCGTGAGAATCGCCTGAATGGATCCCAGCTGGCTCAATATGCTCCATTACACCGATGATGTAAGCTTCTTCTCCATCACAAATGGCATCAGCCTCTGCCTCCAATGCTCCTTCCAGGAAGTGATCGAGCAAGATATTGTTATCAGGAATGTCATGAAGGATTTTCACAACATGTTGTTCCATTTCTTTCTCGTTGATCACAATCTTCATGCTCTGTCCACCCAAAACGTAACTTGGTCTAACTAGCAGTGGGAAGCCAAGTTGACGTGATAGTTCGACAGCTGCATCGGAAGTCCTCACCGTACCAAATCTCGGAAAAGGTATACCCAATTCCTCCAAAAGCGAGGAGAAGCGGCCTCTGTCTTCGGCCCAGTCCAATGATTGATAGCTGGTACCTATGATTTTAATTCCATATTTGTCAAGCTTTTCCGCCATTTTCAAGGCAGTTTGTCCGCCAAGCTGTACGATTACACCCTCAGGCTTTTCATGCATGATAATGTCATACACATGTTCCCAGAAAACCGGTTCAAAGTATAATTTATCAGAAATATCCGGGTCAGTAGAAACTGTTTCAGGGTTGCAGTTGATCATAATGGTTTCATAACCAGCCTCTTTCGCGGCCAATACACCATGTACACAGGAATAGTCAAATTCAATTCCCTGTCCGATCCGGTTAGGTCCTGAACCCAATACGACCACCTTTTTCCGATCGCTTACAATTGACTCATTGTCAGGAAATTCCTGGGACGAATTAAAAGTAGAATAATAGTAAGGTGTTTTTGCCTCGAACTCGGCAGCACAAGTATCCACGCATTTGTAAACCCTGTTGATACCAAGCGCAATTCTTTTATCGTAAACTTTGCTTTCCTTGGTATTGATCAAATGTGCGATCTGACGGTCTGCGTAGCCTTTTTGTTTGGCAGTTAGTAACAATTCCCTTGGGAGATCATCCAAATCAAATTTCTCAATCTCATGTTCCAGTTCGATCATTTCCTCAATCTGGCGCAAGAACCAGGAATCAATTTGCGTCAGGGTCTGAATGGTTTTGAAGGACAAACCAATCTTGAACGCATCATAGATATGGAATAACCTGTCCCAACTTGGATGTTTCAGACTGTACTTAATCGCTTCCTGATCGCGAAGTTCGCGGCCGTCGGCGCCCAACCCGTTTCTGCGTATTTCAAGCGATTGACATGCTTTTTGCAATGCCTCCTGAAAATTACGACCGATACCCATCGCCTCACCAACAGATTTCATCTGCAATCCCAGCGAACGATCCGCTCCCTTGAACTTGTCAAAATTCCAGCGCGGAACTTTTACAATCACGTAGTCTATTGAAGGCTCGAAAAAAGCTGAGGTACTTCCGGTAATTGGGTTAATTAATTCATCAAGGTTATATCCAATGGCCATTTTCGCCGCAATTTTTGCGATCGGGTAACCTGTTGCTTTGGATGCAAGCGCAGAAGAACGGGAAACGCGTGGATTGATTTCAATTGCAATTATCTTATCGTCGGCCGGATTTACGGAGAATTGCACATTACAGCCGCCAGCGAATTTTCCAATTCCGTCCATCATTTTGATAGCCAGGTCCCGCATTTGCTGGTAAAGCGTATCAGGAAGCGTCATAGCCGGTGCGACAGTAATGCTGTCGCCGGTGTGAACGCCCATTGGATCGAAGTTTTCGATGGAGCAGATGATGATGAAATTCCCTTTTCCGTCGCGGAGCAATTCGAGCTCATATTCCTTCCAGCCAGTTACGCTTTGTTCTACCAAAACCTCGTGAACGGGAGAAGCATGTAAACCATTATTAAGGGCTTTATCAAAATCTTCTTCTTTTTCAACAAATCCGCCACCTGTTCCACCAAGTGTAAATGAAGGCCGGATCACGAGCGGAAAACCAATTTCCTGTGCAATTTCCTTCCCTTCTAAAAATGACCTAGCCGTGCGTCCTTTACAAACATTTACACCCAGTTCCAGCATTTTAAGACGGAATTTCTCCCTGTCCTCTGTGGTTTCAATAGCCTTAATGTCAACACCAATGATATCAATCCCATATTTTTTCCAAATGCCAGCCTTGTCGCAATCAATCGCCAGGTTCAGGGCCGTCTGTCCACCCATCGTTGGAAGTACTGCATCAATGGGTTTTCCCATTGCTTTGTGTTTTTCCAATATTTCGATGATGTACTTTTTTTCCAACGGCAACAAATAAACGTGGTCTGCACTGATCGGATCCGTCATAATGGTTGCCGGATTTGAATTAATAAGAACCACCTCTATGCCTTCTTCGCGAAGTGAACGGGCTGCCTGGGAGCCTGCGTAGTCAAATTCGCATGCCTGACCGATGATGATTGGACCTGAACCGATAATTAGAACGGAATGAATATTCGTATTTTTGGGCACAGTAAATGGTATTTTGTGTAGATATGAAGGAAAAACTATAACAACTTTTGGGGCTGCCTGTTATTTGTGAGCAGGGGTACGTCCAAAAATTCCACAAAGTTAATTCACATATCCGAGAAAGAGGGATCGGTTAGTTGAAAAACTTCAAAATATTAGAATTACAGCGATTACATATTGAAAACGATGAGTAGCGCAGTCCCGGAAGTGCAGTTATTGAAGTGGTACAATGGATGGGGCTGAAATATCGAAGTCCCGAAGCCTAAGCGGCACGTTACCATCGACACCGAACCGCCAGGGCGACGAATTGGCAGGAATGTTTGGATAATAACCTACTCTTAACTGCAAAGTATTGAAAGTAAGATTTTCATTTCTAAGCCTCAAACCAAGTCCATAACCCTGATAAAGAGGGCCGCTCCAAAGGGAAGACACTCCATTAACCAAGCCCAAATCGGCAAAAACGAAATAGGCAATACGGAAACCCAATAAGCTTTTATCGGAGAAAAATACAGTTTCAGTTCCTAGGGTCAACCTTTTGGTGCCTATCAGCTGTTCGTTGTTGATACCTCTTATTCCCTGATCCCCGCTGATGTTCAGGTAATCCAATGGATCACGCCGGATCCCGTGGGTATATCGGAAAGTCAGGAATTGCCGGAAAAAGCTATAACGGAAAGGGATCAGATTGCTGATGTAATTAAGCTGGCCATTGATAACACCCTGTTGTGCTTTGCTATTCTTAAAATAAGTACCTGTGTTGGCAATTGCATACATATAGCCCAGATTATGAGGGAGATATTTGCCAATTGCGTATTGTACTCCGCTGTAACCGCGTCCACCAAATTCGGTATGCTCCTGCCCAAGGGTCAGCGCAAAAAGGCTGCCAATCGGAACGTCCTCTGTGCGGCCAAATCCGTAAATCAGAACGTCACGTTTGTAGTTACGGTTGGAATAGCCGAGACTGATGAGCGTAGCGCTCCGGTTCCAATATATTTTGTTTAGATCTGCCGTAACCAGCGGCCTGTCGTCAAAGCGGTACTTGTTGTGTCGGAGCGCCACTACGAGGCGGGAATTCTGGCTTAGCCTGCTATTCTTGAATGGATATTTAAATGATCGCCCAAGCCAGATATCGTAATATTTAAACTCAGTGGGAAAAAGCGGGACGGACACATCGGTACTATCTATCCTCCGCTTATTTTGTAGCAATGTCGTATGTCCTGCATCAAACGCGCCAGCGTATTTTGTCTCATTGGTTAAAAATCGTCGATAAAATCGGATGGATTGTTCTTTAATATCCCTTTCAAGAATAAAGTTTGCCTGGCCTGTGATGAATGTTTTGCCAATGTAAGGCACGGTGTAAATGGTACGGAACTGGAATTTTCTAATCGAATCCTTCGCATCCCAGCGGACAGCAGTAAGCTGGGAATGTGTCGTCCCTCGGACGTTAATGTCCTCGATTTTCGCATTAAATTTTTTGAAGGAGCTGAAACCGGCGCCGAAATTCAATGACCAGGCGTCTTGTATCAACACGATCACATCAGCCATCCAGGTTACATCTTTGCGGGGAATTACAATGATACGCGCATCCACAATAGTCTTATTCGACCTTAGTAAACGTTCATTGTCTTTTAATACCTGGGCCTGAATATCATCTCCTTCGGAGAATCGCAGCAATGATTTTCGAATGATGCCTTCCCGGGTATTAGTATGTACACTTTTACTTAAAAACCTTTCGAGCCTTTTGCCTTTTCTGGTGGTATCGTAAACGGATTCACCTAAAATGTCGAGTTGTCGGATATATATTTTGCGGATGACCATTCCCTCGTAAGGCGTAAAAGGATTGGTTTCAATTTCCTTGACCTCAGTAACCTTACCCTTATTATAAACATCCCGAAATAGCAGTCGGTAAACTGCCCGCGAAAATTTGGTTTTCGACATCCTGGCTTTCAGGTTGGTATATCTAATGCTGTCACGGCTGTAAACGGCCATGCTGTCGGGATTTTGAGCCGAAGCGAGACCGGAAACCAACATCAACAGCAATAAATATCTACACATCGGGCTACTCAAAATTCCAAACCAACAAACTTAACGTAAAGGAAGGATTGTCAGATATAGCTTACTTCCCAGCCTGCAATATCGCCTGGATGGTCTTTTCGCGTTCGCTGGGTGGTGAGGCTTTTTTTAATGCAAATTTTCCATTGGGCCTGATCAAGGAGAAAGTGGCGGCGTCCAATGGGTTAAGCCTGAATAGCAAGTCCATCATCTGATCGTTGTTCATGAGTAAATGGACCCCTTTTAATTTATGCCGGACAATGTATTGTTTTAAAAGTGTTTCGGATGTACCGGCTCCTTCATTTGGTAAGTGGATATACATAAAAACAATGTCTTCGGGTAGGCTTGCCTGAAGAGAAGGTATAAAGTCGAGCTCGTCACGACTTTTTCCATCTTCAATATTCCATTTCGCCAGATAAACCGTTTTGCCCCGATAGCCTTCCAGCACGCGATCGAACCAGGCGGTCCCCCGGTCGTTGGACGCGGCGAGCCAATAGCCAGGCAATGCTTCAACAGGATCTGTTTTGAGTCCCCTGAAATCCACCAGTCTTCGAATATCGGCGCTATCACGTACTTCCAGCGCCACGATTTCGTCAAGCGACTTTTTAAATTGATCAGTTGCCGTCCTCGATTGTATGTGCTTGCTCAGTAGCAATTGCTCGGGATATGTAAATTTGTAAAGGTTTTTGGCCAGGTACCGGACTTTCAGAAATTCGGTGGCAGTACTGTCGAAAATGTCACTGTAAATTCTGCTCTCTCTTTCGTAATTAAAAAGCAGGTTCAATACCATTTCATTCTTTGCAAAGAGCTTATTAAGGAAGTCCAGCTCACTTTTTTCGGCTAATCCATTTTCAGTGATTTGCTCAAGATGCCTGCGTTCGTCAGCGGAAAGGTTCGTCGCATTATTCCGGATCAGGGATGCCATTAGTCTAACGGGGAGGGAATTAACCATACTGGGATTTGACATTTTACGGTTTTCAACCAAAATGTCAGCATAGTTACCAAAGCGGTTCGCCCATATCACACGCTGTCCGGTAAGTGGCGTGCCTTGCAATCTCTTCAGGCTGTCCAATAAATCTTTGGATACCACATAATCGGTTCCAAGCGCATGCTCGTACAACAACTGCAATCCTTCTTCATCCGTAACCGACTTAATCCATTGAAAAAGAACGGGTGAAAGGATTGCCTTTTGCGTAATATTCTGAAGTGCAGATAACCTGAGTTGTTCTCTTGCATTCACCACTGCCTTCGCTTCGGTAGTGCCTTTTTGCCAAAAATTTTTGAAGAAGTTTGGTCCAAGCAAATCTTTTGGAGAAGTAACCGTCACAGCCAGCATGGTCTTACCCGATTCAGCCAATTTGTTTTCTGCCTCCACATATAGCGGATACTGATTGTTGGCGTCGGCATTCACTCCGGCGAAAAAGAAAAGCTTTTTGGCCTTTCCAATTGAATCTCCATTGAAACTGATTTCCACAGTCCCCGGCGATCCCAGAAATGTAGCGAACGCCTTACCACCGTAATCCAGATAAATCTCTTCTTGTGGGAATAAAATAGGTAACGAAACCCTGAAACTTCCGTCAGGTTCAAGCGGAGCCTGTTTACTAAGCTCAGATTGTGGTTGGAGAATGTTGTTTCTCGAGAAATTTATGAAAGAGGCCTGCCTGTAAAGCCTGCCATTGAGGTTTTGTATGCGACCCTTAATGATCAGCGAGTCGGTAGCAGCGAAAGAGGCGGAGAGTAAACCCGAAAAAAGAACGGTCAGGAAGATGAAGCGCATGCACGTGGCTATTAAAAATTAATAACGAAAAATAACGAGCCTTTCTCATGCTACCAAATTTGTATTATTTATTTCCACGTAATGGCGGATCCGCTAAGCGTTACGTTATACTCTGTCCGAGGTGTCGGGTAGTTGACCGTCTTCATATCGGACGTAAATTCCATGGTAACGATCCTGGACGACATAATCTTTACGTAATGGATGGCCTTCCCAATCCTCAGGCAGGAGAATGCGACGCAAATCCGGATGACCTTCAAAATGAATACCCATCAGATCAAATGCTTCTCTCTCATGCCAGTCGGCAGTTCGCCAGATATGTGAAACAGTTGGAACGGAAGGCAGCGGCGCACCAGGGACATTTCTTGAAAAAACCGTTTTTATGGTTAGATTGAGGTTGTAAGGGATAGAGGTTAAATTATAAATAACTTCCATAGTTGCCAATCCTGCACCATTATCAATTGCTGTAATGCAGGCGAGATAATCGAAATACAGCCTTTCATCTTCAAATAAGAACCGACATATATCTGCAATGCTTTCCACAGGCACTACAAGGATGGGCTGTGGTCCTTTTATGTCGGCGTCGATGGACAAATCGGGAAACTTTGATACGATCAACCCGGTTATTTCCTGAAAATTCATAGGCCAAAATAGGGATTAAACGGCCACGGTTTCGGCGGCTTCCATTTCAAGGAATAGCTGAGGTGCCGGTGCATTACTGTTTCTGATCTTTTCCTGCAACTTCATAAATCCACCAATCAATGCTTCCGGACGGGGCGGGCAGCCCGGAACGTATACATCTACCGGTATGATCCTGTCAACACCTTTCACAACATGATAACCATGTTCCCAGTAAGGACCGCCGCAATTGGAGCAGCTACCCATCGAAATCACAAATCGGGGCTCGGGCATCTGCTCATATAACCTGCGAATCCGGTCAGCCATTTTAAAGGTAACCGTTCCCGCAACAATCATCACATCCGACTGCCTTGGGGAAGGCCGGGGCAGGATCCCAAATCGTTCAAGATCATAATTGGATGCATAGGTTGCCATCATTTCAATGGCGCAACAGGCCAATCCGAAGCCCATAGGCCATAACGAAGAGAGGCGCGCCCAATTCATGAGGTCTTCTGCGTTGGTCAGGATGATTCCACCGTCTCCGGTTTTTGGTCGTTCACTCATGGGGTCAATTGGCGAAATATGAACTGGTATGGATATTGCTTACGTAAGAATACCGGCTTCTACGAAAGTAACCATATTTGACAAGAAACCGTTTCAGCCCACGTTACAAAGCATATATCAACAATCACATCTTTATGAAAAACAAATTACTTTTTAGCGCCTTGCTGCTTTTTACTTTTTCTGAATTTGCACAGGCACAAACTGATAGTACCGTTCGGATTTTCAAAAGCGGAATGGCTATTTACGCGGAATTTGGATTGCTTCCCAACAACAAGGTGATCAGAGAACAGCTCTCGCGCCTGCAGGTAAAACCCTTTACCTCATTTATGGGATCAATTGTACTTGCCAAGAGGACAGAATCGGAGAAATGGTTTTCAGAGGGTAGGCTTATTTTGATGAATAGCACAAATTACACAACTGATAAGGATGAGAAAAAGGCCTATCTGGGCGGATTCGGGATTGGAACAGACGGCGGTCCTAAACTCGTGAATACGTCACGCTGGAATGTGACCATACCATTAGGAGTCGATTTAATGCTTTACCGGCTGAATATCAAGAGTAATGGTTCGGCAACGATTGCTCAGTTAGTCAATAATCCTTCAGCTTTTCAGGCTGTAAAACTGTTTACAGGAAATATAAATGTGCACGGTGGGGTTGGTGTTGACTATAAAATGAATTTTATGCCAAAGTTCAACGAAATGGTTTATCTGAGCGCCAAGGTTGCCTATCATCAGCCGATTTTAGGCAAGCGAAAATGGAGGGGTGAAAATGTAACAATAAGCGATCTGGGTAATCTCAAAGTTAATCAGGTATATGTTCAGGTTGGGGCCGTCTTTTTCCCAAAGCCTGGAAAGATGAAATGGGGAGGCATGCATTAAGAGAGTTGTTTATGACTCTCTTTTTCCAATAGCAATACCCTTAGTCGGTTTTCCAGGATTTTGATATAGATATCCTTGTCAGACTCGGTGAAATGTTGCTTATTGAATGAATTGACTGGGTTTGCAAAGTCAATGGAGCCAACAGGGCGCTCAGAAATGAGTTCGTCAATCGATGCATCCAACACTTCCGCAAATCTTTTGAGCTGCCTTATCGAGGGACTGGTTTTGCCTCTTTCGATATCAGAGTAATTTGGCTGTGACATTCCGCATTGCATGGCCATATACGCTTGTGTGTAACGTTTTTCTTCCCGCTTTGCGAGCAGGTTACTGGCAAAAATGTTCATGTAGTGTATGATTTTTGGGAGGTATTTTTTGCAAAATCTATATTTTTTACGTCAGCGCCAAGCTGTTTCAGAAATTATAAGTAGGGGTTATGAAGATATAAGCTGAGGCTATTGCCCTATTAGCAGGACACATCAGAACAAAGCAGATTTGCAAAACCTTATTCGAATCAGTTGACACCTATTTCTTATATCTTTCATTGACCTTCTGATACAAGTTGGCAGGCACCGGGGAGTTTACTTCCGGGATTTGAGGTTTTGGTAATACCCATTCAAGGTAGCCTTTGCCCCAGGCATAAGCCAACCCGAAAATGAGGAGTCCGATAAAAACGGTCATTTCGGCCATTGCATACCATCCCCAAGCACCATTGGTCTGTGAAATGAGCTCCTCGTTGCCAAATACAACAGCGCAGGGAAAGAGAAAGAGAAGCTCGACTTCGAAGAGAACAAAAATCAGCGCAACTACGTAAAACCGTACATTAAATTGAATGTTCGCATTGCCAATCGGATCCTCGCCGGATTCATACGTAGTTAACTTTTCTTCATTGGGATGACTTGGGCGCAGAAATTTTGCAACGGTCAAAACTACGCCAAGAAGCGCCAGCCCTGCGATGATGAAAAGAAGAATATAGCCGAAATCGGTAAGCATAGTGGAAAACTTGTTTCAGCAAAACTAAGGATTTGAATCAATTCAACCAATTAAGGTTTTTTGGTTAAATCACCAGCTTTTGGCCCAGAAGTTCTGCCCTTCGAAACCGCTATCAATGAGCAACTTAGCGGCTTTTTTACTGCGAATTCCGCTTTGGCAATAGAAAATAATAGTTTTGCTGGCTGGGAGCGAAGAAATATTTTCAGGAATATCAGACAAAGGGATATTTACGCCACCAAAATTATCGGCTTCAAACTCGTAATATTCACGAACATCAATCAGTTCAACCTGATCAGGATGCTGACTTTGTAACATTTCAAATTCTTCCCAGGAAATTTCACGGAGGAGAGACTGTTCTTTCTCTTCATTCTTTATTGATTGCTTTGAAACCGCATCAAATGAAGCGGATCTCGAAAACTGAAAAATGGATGATGAATTCGTCAAGGAATTGATTACCAATAATTTTCCTGAAAGAGGCTCTCCAATATCACAGATCAGTTTAATGGCTTCATTAGCCATATAACTTCCTATCAAACCTGGTAAAATTCCGATCACGCCTGCTTCTGCGCAATTGTCTTCATCACTAATGTCGGGAAAAAGGCAACGGTAGGTTGGGCCATTTTTATAATTGAAAACAGACACCTGACCCTCAAACCTTAAAATAGAACCGAAAACGAACGATTTGCCCAATTTAACACAAAAATCGTTGATCAAATACCGTGTCGGAAAGTTGTCCGAACCATCGATGACAAAGTCATAACCATTAATGATTTCTTCTGCATTGGAATCACTCAGGCGTACAGGGTAAGTCGCTGTCGTGACAAAGGGATTTAAAACCGAGATTTTTTCTGCCGCCGTGAGCGCTTTGTTTTTGCCGACGTCAGCAGCAGAATAGAGAATCTGTCTATGCAGATTAGTCATATCAACTACATCGTCATCGACAATTCCCAATGTGCCAACTCCGGCTGCGGCCAGATACTGCAATACCGGACAACCCAAACCACCCGCACCAATTACTAAAACTTTTGCCAATTTCAGCATTTCCTGTCCTCGAATCCCCAGTTCGGGCAAAAGGATTTGTCTGCTGTAGCGTTTACGTTCCTGCGGTTCAAGCATTGCTTTTTTAGTTAGCCTAACGAATCTATCAAATAAATGACTTTTTTTGCCATTAATTTTTTGAGAATTATGGGGTAACTTTAACCCTGTTTATTAACCTGCAACGACCTGTTTTACTTTGATGGATCTTATTATCAGAAGTGCGGCTCCTAAGGATTTGCCTTCTCTGCTTGAAATTATTAATCATGCGATTCTAAATACGACCGCCATTTATGATTACGAACCCAGAACATTGGACCAGCAAAAAGCATGGTTCGACCAAATGTACAATGATGGCATGCCGGTTATTGTGGCTGAATTGGAGGGTGTGGTGATTGGTTACGGATCCTATAATATTTTCCGCCCGAAAATCGGATACAAGTTTAGCGTGGAGCATTCGATTTATTTGGATGAAAAATCGAGAGGTATGGGGGTTGGGGGGAAGTTGCTGGGAAGCCTGATCCAGCGCGCGAAAGAGTCAGGGATTCATACCATGATTGGAGGCATCGACGCCGCCAATCGCGGCAGCATCGAATTCCATAAAAAATACGGGTTTGTAGAAAAAGGATATCTTAAAGAAGTGGGGTTCAAATTTGACCAGTGGCTTGATTTGGTTTTCATGCAATTGCTGCTGGAAGAGCATTAGTTAAACACGTAGTTTTAAAACTACGCCCAACTTACCAGGTCCTCTTTTTCATATATTCATCCAGTTCCGCGCGTTTCATCGGAATTTCACCGGGATTCTTGTCCAGCCATTTTAGGAAGCCCTCTTTAAGCTCGTCCGTCCACTGGTTATCGATTTGTCCGGGAGAGAACTTCCCTTCTTTGAGCATTTGAATGGCAAATTTGTCGCGTAAAGTCAGGAATTCGGCAGTCAGGATCACGCTTTCGGCCATATGTGCGGGGATAAAAATCACTCCTTCTTTTTTAGCAAGAACCAGGTCACCTGGCAGAACAATCGCACGACCAATGCGTATGGGCACATTCAAACCACTCAGAAAAACATCTTTCAAAAACGACGGATCAAAATCACGCACGAAAGCATTGAAACCCTCAATTTTGGATAACCCTTCCAAGTCTCTTACGGAAGCATCAAAGACGACCCCGTTTCCTGACTTAGCAAATATGGAAGTGCCCAAATTATCGCCGATCAGCGTGCCGCTGGCTATTTTTCCAAATCCGTCGGCCACATAAACATCCCCTTTTGAGAGCTGTTCAATTGGCCAGGAGTTGGTGTTGCCTGCACGGCCGTTTTTATTCCCGCGATCTTTAACCAGTTTTTCCACGTCTGGCCGTGACGGCATAAACTGAGCGGTCAATGCACGACCCGCAACGACGATATCATCTTTAAGTAGCTTCCAATTTCCATCGAATTGACAGTTATAGCCTTCATTTTGCAATACTACCCAAGCTTCTTCAATGGTAATATTCCTGACGCGTTTGATTAGTTCGTCAGAAACTTTCGGACGACCATCCGGGAATCTTTCACCCTTCCATTCGGATGTCAGGAAAATCAGCTCTTCTTTGGGAATGGTTTGGGCATTTGCGGAATGCAGGATTCCCAGCATTGAGATGGCTGCAACAAGGGTATTCAGGAACTTTAATTTCATAAAACAAAAATATTAACGGCAAGAATTTGGGAAGATAAAGGCTTTAATTATACTCAAGACATAAAAAGGCTATCTAATCCTCAGTCTATCCCTGCTTTTTTTTATTCCTTTAAAAGCAAGATACGGATTGCAGGATAACCCGCAACCCGTAAGTTTAATGGAGAGGTTACAATTACTTATCCCACCAAACAACACTCGAAAGCGTATTGGTGCCGCCCTGGCGGGTGCGCGCGTCGATGAAGTTGGCTTTGTTATATTGCTCTTCTGAATCGGGGATGACAAAGCGGGTCGGTATCTTGCCTCCCGTCAGGTTACCTGGATAGTTTGTTGGCGTCAACTTTGGATATCCCGTACGTCGCCAGTTAGAGAAGATTTCATACTCGTCTTCCAGGAATAAGCTGGCCCATTTCTGTGTACCGATCTGTTCCATTTTATCGGCCAGCGTTCCGGCTGTTTTGAACGGATTGGCCTTCAGGTATGCCGCAATTTTCGCATCTGAAATGACACCGGCACTGCCAAACAATGTCCATTGCTTCATCGCCGAGGTTACCGCAGCATTATATTCAGCTTCCGCAGTACTCGCGGCGTACCAACCCCTCAGGTTTGCTTCTGCTAAAAGAAGGTGAGCCTCTGCGCTTGTGAATACCAGCAAAGGTGCGCTGTATTTCAGGACAGTGGCAGGATTTGGCTCCGAATAGGTATTAAAATCCGCCGGCAAGCTGTTGAATGCGGCGTTTTGCATTCCTTTTTGCAATGCTGTAGTCGTATCGGCAGAAAACGTTTTTCCATCAGCAGAAGGCACCCAAACTATGGAGATGACATTCAGACGAGGATCTTTGGTGCTTTTAAAGTGGTCCACCAGCGTTTTTGCGAGTTTCCCGCCTTCCACATTGTCACCACCCGGATTTACATAGTCTGTACCCATTAGGCCGCTTGCAATGAAGTTTCGGCTTGCCGTAATAGACCCGTCCACATATGCAATGGTAGCCATATCAGCATCATTGATGATCACACCGCCGGCAATTGCTTTCTTTACCCAGGTTTCGGCCATAGCAGGATCTATTTCGGTCAGGCGCATACCCAAACGCAGCATCATTGAATAGCCAAACTTCTTCCATTTAGTCACATCCCCGCCATACACCAGGTCAGAGTTGCCGAAAGTAGCTTTTGCTGCGTCGAACGCTGCGATGGACTCGTCTATCTCCTTTAATAAATCCGCATAAATGGAAGCTTGCGTATCGTATTTTGGTGTAAAATTCTTATCAGTAAGTGCTTTTCCAGCCTCTGAATAGGGAATGTCACCATATAGATCTGTCAGTCTATGATACAGGTATGCTCTCCAGATACGTGCCACGGACAGTTTGTTCACGTCTTCGGGAGCAGTTTTCACCGCACCGATTACCTGCTCAATGTCGATTACCGCACCTGCGCTGGCTGGGTCGCCGCCGTACAAAGCCCAGCTGCCATTGGAATAGCCATAATTGAAATACTTGTCACCAGCAGCAGGTACCTCCTTATAAGTGGCAAAGTGTTGCATGGATTGGCCGATCGTAAGGTAGGCGGCTCCGGTGAAGTTATTACTCACTGTGGTAAGCTGGGTCCTGGTAAAAAGAAAACCAGGAACAACTTCCGTGGAAGCATTGGGATTGACATTCATTTCTTCAAACCCGTTGTCACAGGAAGCAATGAAGAAGGCCATAGGGGCCAGATATAGTAGCTTGAAGTATTTTTTCATCTTCAATAAATATTTTAATGATTAAAATTTCACTTGCAGGTTCACACCGATATTTCTCGTCCGCGGCACACCGAATGCTTCCAGGCCCTGCGCATTGCCATTGGTATAGCTGGACTCAGGATCGAAGTAATTGTTTCTCTTGTCTTTGTAAAGCAGCAAAAGGTTACGTCCAACGAGCGAAAGTGAAGCGGATTGCAGCTTGGTGCCCAGGATCGACATCTTCGCCACAGGCAGGTTGTAGCTGATGATAACCTGACGCAGTTTGATAAAATCATTATTGAATACAAAAATACCCGTATAGTTCTTGTCATTGTCGTAATAGGTATCCACATCTTTTTTCTCCCAGGTCTTCGTGAAAGGAGCTCCCTCAGGCGTTACACCAGTCACAGTTACACCGGTTTCACGACCTGGAAGCGTCTCTTTCGGCAAACCGAAACGATATGCGTACTGGTACATATTGGAGTAAACCACGCTTCCGAACTTCCCGTCTATCAGGACATTCAGTGAGAAATTTTTGTATTTGAAGTGATTCGTGATACCCATTGTCCATGGTGGAATACCATTCCCCAGTCTCGCCAGGTCACCTCTTACTGCATAGCCGCTGGCTGTATTGAATACGGTATTTCCGCTGGCGTCTTTTTTCTTGTTATAACCCCAAACTTCGCCGTACGTACCTCCCACATAATTGTTGATAATACCGCCACCTACGCCGGTACCAATGGTTAGGCTTGGGAGTTTATCATCCAGTTTAATGATCTGGCTTTTGTTATAAGCCATATTATAGCTAACGTCCCAGGTAAAGTCAGAAGCTTTGACCGGCGTTGCAGTTACCAAAATCTCGACGCCTTTGTTACTCAATTCACCCAGGTTTAGCAGGGCGGATGTGTAGCCGGAAGAAGATGCAATGTTGCTTTGAACAATATCATTGGTTGTTTTCCGATTGTACAATGTCAGATCAAGACCGATACGGTTTTGAAGAATTTTGGCTTCGAGGCCAATTTCATAGGTTGTAGAAGTTAATGGTCTCAGGTTGGGGTTAGGTACCAATGCCGATCCCAGTTGTTGCACCGGCCGACCATTATGGCCACCTTGTGCCATGCTGTAACTTTGATATATTTGGTAAGCAGCCACGTTTGCACCACCCACCTGCGCCCATGAACCACGCAGTTTTGCAAAGCTTACGGCAGATGGCAACTTGAATGCTTCTGAAAGGATCAGCGATCCACCGATGGCCGGGTAAAAAATGCTGTTGCTCGCCGTGTTCAGCACCGAGAACCAGTCCTGACGACCTGACATTGTGATGTAGGCAAAACCTTTGTAACCCAAATCAACCGAACCAAATAAGGAATTGATGCCACTTTCGGTATAAGTAGGAACCGTGGTAGTGGTTGCCAGATTAGTAAAGCTGTAAAAGCCCGGAATGGTAAACTCGGTTCCGTTAAATGCCGTTTGATCGTAAATACTCCGCTGCATGTTACCACCCGCCAGCGCTGAAAAATTAAGGTCCTCGGAGAAATCCTTGCTGTAATTCAGCGTAAGCATTCCGTTGGTTTCCGACGAGGTAATTTTCTTCGACTCGTATTTTCCCAAAGGCTCGTAAGCATTGGCAGTGGGTACTACGAATTCGTAATTGAAGTTGTAGTAATCCTGGCTTACACTTCCTTTGACAAACAGGTTGTCCAGGATATCATACTTAATGTTAGCCTGTCCAAGGAAACGGTTCTTGCGGTCTTCGTTTTTGAATTTATTAATTACAAAATAGGGGTTTGGAGCGGCAGGTACCGGGTTCCATTCCACCTCTTTGCCGGTTGTTGCATCATAACCTGGCGAAAGGCTTCTGATGTCTACAGTGTTGGCAATCAAATGGGTAGCCCAATGCGGGTTATAGTCCGCATAACCTACTTTTGGCCGGGCGTGGCCATTTTCAATGTTGTACTGGACAACCGTTTCAATGCTCAATTTTTTACCCAGATAGGCATTCAGGTTCAGATTGGCAATTCTTCTGTTAAATGAAGAATTGGGCACAATGCTGGTTGCGCTGGTATTATTCAGGCCAAAGCGGAAATTGACAGTTTCGTTGCCTCCCGTGAATGAAATGGAATTAATGTAATTCTTACCGGTCCGATAAAAGTTTTTCAAATTATCCTTTTGAGGCGAATAGGTGCGCATTTGTCCATCAAATTGGATCACATTCGTACCATCCATTCTCGCTCCGTATGATAGACGGCCCGAGCTCTTGGCCTGCGTTTGCGTCGTCGGTTTTACACCATCCACACCTTGTCCAAATTCATATTGCCAGTCGGGAATAATCGAAAGATTATCCACACTGAAATTACCATTGTACTCCACACCAATCCCTTTTTGCGCGCGTCCCTTTTTGGTTGTGATCAAAATAACACCATTGGAAGCGCGGGCACCATAAAGCGCAGCAGCAGGACCCCCTTTCAAAACGCTGATTGATTCAATGTCATCCGGGTTGATACCACCGATCCCGTCACCCCGGTCCGTATTGTTACCGTTACCATCCGAAGCATTGCCGCCACCCGGAACGCTGTTGTCCATGGGCATACCATTGATCACATACAAAGGCTGGTTGTTCCCGCTGAGCGATCCATTTCCACGAATGATGATACGGCTGGAACCACCCGGACCAGTCGACATACCAGTAGCGTTGACACCTGCAATTTTTCCTGTTAATGCATTGGCCACATTGTTTTCACGGGCTTGCGTAAACTCACTTCCTTTTACCTCCGTTACCGCATACGCAAGTGCTTTCTTTTCTTTCGAAATACCCAAAGCAGTTACAACAATTTCATTCAGTGCCTTTGCCTCAGGCTCCAATTGTACATTCAGGGCAGTTTGGGTGCCGACGGTGATTTCTTGTGAAGTATAACCTACAAAACTGAATACCAAAACTGTGGATGCCACTTCTTCGTCAGCGATATCCATTGTATATTTTCCATCGGTGTCAGAAGAAGTTCCGCGCTGGGTACCTTTTACCAAAATGCTCACACCAGGCAAACCCACGCCTGTTTCGTCGGTTACCTTACCGGTAACATTGCGTTTAGGTGCAACCTTACTTGCCGGAATATCTGCCTGCACTGGTAACTGCTCACGTTTCAGGATAATGCGGTCCTGAACCACTTCATAAGTCACTTTATGAGGGGACAAGACTTTGGTAAGTACATCTGAAAGAGTTTCTTCCTGAAATTTATAGGACGATTTCTGATTGCTGAAAATCTGAGGGTTATACATAAACTTAACCTTCGTCACATTTTCAATTTTTTCCAGCGTCTTGTCGATATCGGCATTGGATAGGCGTAGCGTTACTTTTTGTTCTAAAACTCTTTGTCCACGGGCGTCGTTGGCATGCACTAGCGTGCCAACAGCGATGGAGAGTAAGGCTTGATACAGCGTAATGCGCATGATTTTCTGTAAAGCATGATGAAATTGTACTGGTTTTGGCATAATTTTGATTTTTGTCGGGTTAAAATTCGGCATCAAATGATTCCCGGACAGTTCCCGCCAAAAGCGGGAATGTCAGCTTGAACAAACGGGGGATTAACTTGGGTCGATGAAGTTGCAGCTTCATCGGCTTTTTTCAACGGGTCATTGGTGATAGATTATCGTCATAGGCGTCAGAAAGATTTTTAATTAATTATATAGGAATGCGCTGATTACCAGCAGCCTTTGCTGGTAATGATGATACTGGCGTCCATCTGCTCGTACTGGGCACCGATTGTCTTACAGATCAGGTTTATTTTTTCAAAAAGCGGTTCATCGGAAAGCGAGGCAGTCAGGTAACAATTTTGCATCACTTCCCCATCAAATATGATCGTTACCCCATAGGATTTTTCCAAAGTGGCAAAGACCTCCGTTATAGGCGTTTTCTTAAATTCAAATGATTGGCTCTGAATGGGTAGTTCTAGCAATTTCGGGTTTGGGACGAGACTTCTGGTGAGCCGCAGCTCTTTGGCAGTGTACGTAATCTGCTGATTAGGCGTCAGTACCATGCCACCAAGCTCGTCGTTCGCATGCTCGCTTGCCAATGCTTCCTTTGTCATCGGGAACACCGAAACTTTACCCGTTTTTACCACCACTTTCACTTCCTTGTCATCGTCAAAGGCGCTCACTTTAAAGCTGGTACCCAAAACTTTCGTCGCCAATGTGTGTGCGTATACATAAAAGGGTTTGTCAGGATTTTTGGCCACTTCAAAAAATGCTTCCCCATTCAGGAACACTTCTCTTTTGTTATTTTCAAATTTTTTTGGATAGGTGATGCGGCTTTCAGGCTGTAATAAAACAGAACTCCCATCTTCCAAGATCACGAGCTGTGCTTTGTCCGATGTGTTTTTCACCTCCACCAGAGGCTCGGTAATCTGGCTGAGAATCGCTTTATATTGATCCGATTGCTGTTGGGAAGTCGTTTGTTTGTTAAACAGCCAACCTGCGAACAACAGGATCAGTACAGAGGCCGCCATATGATACCAATTTGGTCTAAAACGGATCCAGATCGACGATTTCTTGGCCGTCTTTTCGCCAATTGCATGCGAAAGCCTGTAAATTTCATTGGCAATCTCCTCATCCGAAATCCTATCAAATTCACTTTCCGTCATCGCCAGAAAATGCTTCGCTTTCATGACCATTTCCAGCCTGTCAGGGTTTAATTCCAGCCATTCGGTCCAAAGCTTCTCGTGTTCAGGATCATTGTATAAAATCCAGTTTCTGAACGAAGGATCGGCAGCAAGCTCCTCCGGAAGAAAATTGCGGTAATTGGGCATATAAGGCAAATGAAAATGCGGCTAATTTCAATAAGGATGCATAATGATTGGGGCGATACTCTTTTTCTAAAAATTATTTTTCGAATGTTCGACCGGCAGATCAATGAATCTACCGCAGGATCATTCAAATCCATCATCCAAGGAAGTATTTGATTTATTTGACGAAGTAAGTTTTGGAGTTCGTCAATAATTAAAAGGAGGGAATTATGACTTTATCAAAATTAGTATTTGGGATCATGTTAATGGTAGCCCTGGCAAGCTGCGGCCCATTATTGAATAGAGTAACAGTTGTCTATGGCTTGATCACAGATGAAGATGGGCAGCCGGTGGATAGTGTTTTGGTTGAAATGTATGGGGGCCGAGCTATATCAGTATCAGGTAGTATTGGGGAAGCTTACTCGAATAAGCAAGGATTCTATGAAATCGAGGTTGATGTGTCCCACGAGTGGTGGGTTGCAAAAGTCGGCATTCCTTTCTATTCATTTGAAAATAAAAAACCTCTGAAGCCATTTAAATCTTACGAATCCACAAGAAATCAAACGAAACCTAGCTCGGGGGAATCTGGGTTAACAATGGGTTTAAGAACAAGATGTGACTTTAAACTCATTCGCAAATAACTTTTAAACACATAGTCATGAATCAAAAACTCAGACTCCCAGGCTTACAAAAGGCAATTAAACAGTCTCGCACGACGGTCATTCTTCTCGGAATCACTTTTTTTCTTACGAATTGCTTTTCGAAACAGGATCGAACGACGACGGTTTATGGTACAATTACCGATCATAATGGGCAGCCGGTTGATAGTATTTTGATAGTAGTTCAGGGCCTCAGGGACTTGACTTATGAAGAGCTACGAAGAACATATTCAGATAAGAATGGGATGTACGAAATGATTGTCGAAGTACCGAAAAAATACAATGCTGTAAATTCAGGCATCCCGTCTTTCCCGATTGAAAATAGAAAATTCGAGAGATTTTATAAAGGGTACGAAGTATTTCAAGATGGCAAGTCAACAAGCAGCTGTTGTTTTTCGTCAATCGGCGAAAAAGCGAATTATGATTTTCAACTAATATCTAAGTAATCAATTATCCATTTTAACATACACAATCATGAAGCATCTCCCCAAATGCGAAAGAGGAAAACTATGCAGTTTTCTTTCGGCTCTCGTTTTTACCTTTTGCTCCACTTTTGCCCAGGATTTTCAACAACAAAGGCAGAATCAAATCGACAGGCTTGATGTGACAGGTCTTGAGAAAACATTATTGCTAAATGCAGGTCTTACAAACGAAATAGAAAGCAATTACTTCAAAGAGCGTTCAACGAGTAATTTTCCAACATCCGAAAAGGTAACTGCAGAAGAATGGCGAAATCTTTATGAAAGGCTCATTTATGCCGATCTCAGAACAGAAGGGTCAAAAATCAAGGGCATTAATACCCTTGAAGAGACAGACCCATATAAATTAACTAAAAGCAATGTGATCCCAATTGGTATTATGAATCTGGAAAGTATATATATGTCCGTTAGTGAGATAGCCGATAACGAGGCAAGAAAAAAGAATGGGGAATCAATCGATTTTTCTATTTATAAAAAGTTCAACATTATCTACGCATCTGTCTTACAGGAAGATGTTTATCAATCAGAGGTTGAATTTAGTTTTAGTCCGGAGTTATACATTACCAATCATCCTTCCAAACTGGACAGCGTTGCGCTGGATTTTCAGGATGGAAAAGGGTTCAAAAATTACAGCGTTTCAGACAAACTTATTTCTCATCGCTTTGGCTCAACCGGACTAAATCCAATCGTTATTCGTTTCGATGCCAATGGTAAAACTTGGCTATTCGAAACCAGCGTGAATGTGCGTCAGCTCGAAAGAGTTACACCCTATAAGGAATTTCAACTATTTGCCAACCGCATTTCAACGGATACTGCCAAGTTCGACAGGTCAGCTAGAACGATGCTTGCAGGAGGGAACGTAAGAATCATTCTCGGATGTGACCAGCTATTTAATAAGCCTATAATCATTGCAGAAGGATTTGATATGGGACAAAATGTGACATTGGACGCGATTGAGGCGAATTATAGAATTCCCCTTTCGCAATACCTCACGGAGGGTTATGACTTGGTTTTACTAGATTATACAGATGCCCGAACTGCCATCGAGGACAATGCTCAGGTTTTGAAAGCTTTAATACAGCAAGTGAACCAGATGAAAATAGGCAACGATCAGTCAGTCGTAATTGGTGAAAGCATGAGCGGCCTCGTCGCACGTTGGGCATTGAGGCAAATGGAGAATGAGGGCATTGCGCACCATGTCAAATTGATGATTTGTTACGACACGCCTCATCAAGGGGCAAATGTTCCTGTTGGACTTACCCAGCTTCTGTGGGAAGCGAATCCTAGTTTATTCACACAGGTAATACTCAAATTTTTTGCAAAAAAATGGCGCAATTTTTATCAGGCACTTGCCACACCGGCAGGAACCCAGTTGCTCTTGCATTGGGGTGGTCAGCTCACCGGAGGAGTCGGAAGTAAAGCGCCTGCTTTTGACGCATTCCGCTCACAATTACTGGCATTGGGCAATGGAGGCTATCCGCAACAATCCAGGAATATCGCAATCATTCATGGTAGCATGAATGCGGGTGATAGGACTATTTTCAACAACTATAATTATGGAAGCCGGATATTGAGAAGCTGGACACCATTTGCGTTACAGAATAGCAATATTGATGTGCACACAAATGCGCTGAACCAAAACGAAAGCGTATTTCGGTTTGCTACATGGGGTATTTTCGCAAATGCCGTCGGCATAAACAGAAAATATAGCAGTCCGCTAAACGACGATTTTCTTCCTGGTGGACGATCGTCCGCTCCCGTTCCGAATAAGCTGTTTAAGGAAACTTCCAACTTTAATTTCTGCTTTGTGCCTACTTTTAGTTCCATAGATTATCAAGGGCCTAGAACAACACAAAGTGAACGGGAATTATTGAATGTATCATCTATTACTAATTCTCAGACTCCTTTCTCGACGATTTATGGTGGATTAGCAGCTAATACTAACACGGCACATGTTTCCGCAGCTTTCATAGGCTGGACTGCAATTGGACAATCCGAAAACCTCTTAACAAACATCCCCGCCTGCCCAGCCCTCCCAATCCCGCCAGTCCCAACCATTTCCACATATAATACCTGCTACCCGTTTAGCGAGAAGCGGACTACGGAGGATAACACAGCCAACATCAGCGTTTCCCTGGCTACCCCGTCGAACGGGCAGTACATTCACAACTGGACTGTGCTGCCAACGCAGCAGGCTTTCACCTCAACGGGCGACCAGATTACCTTTCAGGCTGAGCGGCCTGGGGCTTACCAGATAATATGCGTCCGGACTTATCCAAACCGCCGGGATCTGCAATCAGCTTTTACCACCACCATGATCGTGGATAATTGCGATGATACCACAGTAGTTCCTGAAAGCTCGAACCCGCCCATAATTCCCGACCCAGATCCTGCCGACGTTTGGGAAGGGGACTTTTTATTGACAACAGCAGCAGACCTATCCGTTTTCGCACACTACACGCCTGCACCTAAAACATTGTACGCGACCCTGGCTGACGGTACGTTTATTTCCAGCACTGTCCTGGAAGCCAGCGGGATGTTTGAAGAATTTGCGGCTTTGTTTGCAGAAATAGATCCGCGCATCGCACTCCCTGTCACATTAACTGCATTTAATGTAACAGCGAAAAGGAAAACAGGATCGTCGGCCGCAATCCTCTTAACATGGTCCACCAGCAGTGAAATCAATAGTGACCACTTTGAAATTGAAAAAAGCAACAATGGAAAAGATTGGGAAACGATTGCCGGTGTTCAGGCTAAAAATGACAGCTCCGAAAATGAAGATTACTCTTTCGTGGACACAGATTTGGATTTTACTACGACGTATTACCGCCTGAAAATGGTCGATCAGGACGGCACATTCGCATATAGCAAGATACAATCGCTTAGATTCGGAGTAGAACATGAGATAGTAGCTTTTCCCAACCCGATCGATACAGGGAATGAATTGCAATTACTGCTGGGAGATCAGCAGATAGCCAGCATCAGGATATTTAATTTAACAGGAAAGCTGGTGTTTGAATCGGATCGGCCGACACAAAAATACATTGTGCAGGACTTACCAGTCGGGAAGTATGTATTGGAAATTCGCCTCAAAAATGGAAGCAAAAGCAGCCGGACGTTTGTGAAGAGATAGTCGATAAGCTACTATTAGAAGCTGATGTAAATAAAAATTAACATGTGCGCTGCCCAGAGCATCTGACTTTTCAAAGAGTTAATCGCCTTAAAAAGCAGATTTGCAACAGATTGCCGATTCACCTGCATCAGATCGGCAATTTGCTCATTATCCATTCCTTCAAAATATTTAAGGAAAATAGCTTCTTTCTGGCGGCGGGGGAGCTCGTTCAGTGCGCTTCGAACCTTCACCTGATTTTCGGCGAAAGCCTCGGAATGTTCGATTTCGGTTTCAATGTTCTGGTAATCAGAAATTTGGCCCGCTTCGTTGAGGTCTAGTAGCGAATGTGCTGCATTGTTACGCCGAAATTCCTGCATTAATTGATTGCGTAATGCACGAAGAAAATAGATGGTAACAAACTGAATGTTAATCCCCTCGCGCTTTTCCCAAATGTGAATCATTAGTTCCTGGATGGAATCCTTGATAAACTCCCGATCGGAGGTGAATTGGGTAGCGTAACCGAAGAGTGTCCGGTACTGCTTATCAGCGAGCTGGCAAAATGCGAGGCTATCTCCGGCTTGGGATTGGTGCCAGAGGTTTAAGAGAAAAACATTCTCTTCCGCGATGCGTTGTCTCTTGTTCAAAGTTGATTCGGTAAGACAACAAAGTAACTGTTTGTCGCGGAATTTTAAAATATAACAGCAACTTAATTTTTTTATTTAAAATTATCTGTCGGGTAATTGGACAATAGCGAAATATTGTTGGTTTTTCCGGTTTTTTTTATTGAAGGGACTTACAAAGTCTTAAAGACTTGGCAAGTCCCTTCAATAAAAAAAACCGCCCGACTAGATATAAGCAATGCAGTCGATTTCAATCAGCGAGTTACCGGGAATTCCTTTAACGGCAACTGTGGTACGAACCGGAGGTTTTTTTCCGAAGCGGCCTTTGTATACCGCGTTCATCGTTGCCCAGTCCTCGATTTTGTCCAGATATACATTCACTTTCAAAACCTTATCCATCGAAGAACCTGCTTTTTTCAACTCCTCCTCGATCGCATCCAAAACAATTTTTGTATGCGATGTCACGTCACCCGGAACGTGGGCGCCTTTACCGGCGATAAAAACCATATTATTGAAAATGGTGTGTCCGGCAAATAAATCCTGCGACATTTCCATTCCGCCACTTTCATGTCTAGAAGCGGAAGCCTCTATCGGAGCCGCCTCTGCCCCTGCCGGGCCGGCCACAACCTTGGATGCAGCGCCGATTCCAGCGATACCAGCAACAGACGCAAACAATTTTTTGATAATTGATCTTCTTTCGGATTTCATATTGGTTTTATTAAGGTTAGATATTAATGGTCATTACGATTTTTTCTTTTGTTTCTTCTAGCCATTTTCTCGTTAGCCGGCATTGTAATCTTCCAAATACTTCCTCCCGCCTTATTTCCCCCTTGCTTACCTCCGTATTCGATGATATACAAGCTGTTTCCGACCAGCAACGCGTCCGTTGGGGCTGTGAAATTTTCTATCAATCTGGTTGTCTTCATCTTATAGTTGTCCGACGCTTTATCGTAGACCATATCCAGGTGCAGCAGATCCTTCCCTTGTCTGCGCAACGGGCTTGGATTAACGACGCCGTTTCTCGGTCCACCTGCATATCTGATCACAAATCCATCACCAGTGAAATCTTTGCCCAGGGCATTCTTATTATCAAAGAAAAGCGCCAGCGGTGAAGAATGTGCATTGAACGTTCCGACTGTTGCGCCGGTAGTATCCCCATCCATAACCGCACCCGTTTTCCGGTCGCGGTACTCGTTGGCATCAGGCCCGAGGTTCTGTACTGATGGGCTGAATGTTACACCAGCAGGTCTTTTTGGGAATTCGGGATCGTTGTGAAAGTACTTCATGAGCCACGCGGAAGCAAATTTGCTCAGGAAAGGATCTTTTTCAGGGTCTGGCTGGAAGTCGGGATATTGCTGAGGATTGTCGATGCCGCCCATCACCCAGGGAAAACCATAATGATGACCCTGCCTGATCCAGAACATATCTTCAGGGTGATCGTAATCGCCTGAATTGGATACGCCAAACAAATTTCCCTTTGCATCGAAAGCCATGTCGTAAGCATTCCGGATGCCTTCTGCATAGAGATAGCCATCAGCTTTCAATTTGGCTGCATCGGTTGAAAGTAGAAGGTCTTTGGCATTAATGGGAAATCGAAACACGTTAGAAGTCAATGCATTGTCGCGGGCATTGGGGTATTGGCCATCATTGTCCTGCACTTCTCCATGATCCGTTCTCGCACCGGTATTCACAAAAATGTATTTCTCGTCTGGACTGATCTCCAATGCATTCCAGCCGTGATCGAAAGTTGTTTTGTTAGCACCATATTCAACGGTATTGAACACAACCGTCATTTCGGGCTTATCCACACCGGTTTTCATTTCGTAACGGACCATTCTTCCTTTGTTTCCTTTGTTATTGTTCACACTCACATTGCCAGCCAAAAACAATGTATTGCCGTGAAAAGCAGCTCCCTGCAAACGGGGAATGCCATGATCTTCCACCGTAAGAAGTTTTTTGCTTTGTGGTTTTCCGTCGACATCCACAATTTTCAACACGTCCCCAAAAAAGGTAGTATAGTGAATCTCCCCTGAAACCGGATTTTGAATGATCCGAACCGCCTCGGGTTCTACTTTCATATACTCTTCGATGACAATGTCTTCACGCAGGGAAAGCGGTGTTTTGGTAACGACTTCCGTCCGTTGCTGGGCAAAAACGCCAACGGCTATACCCAGAAAAAGCAGGGTATAGCCGGTTTTTAGTAAAAATTTGGAATATAACATTTATGGTATGGTTCAGGATTAATCGGTTTTGCCTAAATGGCGAATGTATGCCACCAATTGCCAGCGCTGCTCGTCGGAGAATACATCTTTAAAAGGGGGCATATTACCCCGGCCGGTCGAGATTTTCCAGAATAAAGCGCCGTCACTTTGCACCTTAACGAGCGTGTCGTGGAAATTAGCGGGTTTCTGGCCTAATGCTCCGCCTGCTGCCCCGTCGCCATAACCTTCGTCGCCGTGACAGGAAGCGCAGTAAAGTGTGAAAAGCTCTTCTCCCTGCGCGAGGGTAAGCGGCTCTTCATGATAGGGACTTTTTAGGGTATCTGCCCACGCCGGGGCTTTCCATGGATCCTGGATGGAATGATGAACCGGCATTATTTCCGGTGAAAACCCTGCAAGGCCAACCCCTGAAAAAATGATAATACTGGCGGCGAAAAGTTTATTTCTGCGCATTCAACTTAATAAAAATGGTGATTTATAAACTTTGCCATTCTCCCTCCAACCCCTTAAAGGAACACTCAATTGCCGGAGAGTAATATCCGCTTAAACAGGTTGGAAGGAGAAAAGCGTTATTTCAAACTATCAATGGCAGCCCGTGCTTTGGACACTTCTTCAGTGCTGATCGGGCCTGCACTGTTTCCAAAATTGCTTCTGATGTGTGTAAGTACCTCTGAAATTTCCTCATCCTTTAAAAAACTATGCTGGGGCATCACATTGTTGTAAGATTGACCTTTCACATCAATCGGCCCCTCCAATCCCTTCAATAAAACATTGATGAGCTTTGTCTTATCTCCCATCACCCATTCAGCCCCACCGAGTGGGGGAAAACGCTGCGAATCACCCATTCCATTACGCTGGTGACAGGCGCTGCAATACACACCGTATACTTTTCCGCCAGCAATCGGTTCATCTTTGTCGAGATTATCATTGACAAAATCCGGCGTACGAATGTGGGTTAAAGACTTTCTTTTCTCCTGGGAAGCCAGTGAAGATTTACCAAATTTCTTCTTGTTGCCTTTATAAGTCACTTTCCAGATTTTGCCTTTTTCAGTTTCCCCAATGTAAATAGAGCCGTCAGGTCCCATCGCAATCCCCATCGGGCGATATATCGCGTCGCTCACATTCACAATTGGGTCGATTCCGGCAAAACCATCAGCGAAAATTTCGTATGGACCGGCTGGCTGGCCGTTTTTGAAAGGCACGAAACCAATGAAATAGCTGGACTGCGGATAAGGTGCTCGGTTTGTGGAGCCGTGAAATGCAATGAAGGAGCCGTTTTTATAATGTTCAGGAAATTGATTTCCCTGATAGAAATGCAGATCATTCGGTGCCCAGTGGCCTGGAAAACCAATCAGCGGTTTTTCATATCGTTCACAATCTCCAACTAGCTTTCCATCGCCGCCGTATTCAGGATTGAGGACTTTTTTGCTCTGCATCTGGTCCCAATAGCAATAGGGCCAGCCTGCATGGGTACCTTCTTTGATTCTTAAAAATTCCTCTGATGGCAGCATCGCACTTTCCCAGCCATTGAAAAGCTGTGGCCAGAGTCGCAATAAATCGTCGCGACCATGCTGTAATGCGTAAAGATTGTTATCTGTGAAATTCCAATCCAGCCCCACCACGCTGCGCAAACCTGTTGCAAATTTGACACCATCCTTCTGATGTTGCCCGGGCTTACTCGCATCAAACTTCCAGATACCACCGTGATCTTCCAAAATGGGGCATGGGGTCAATCCTTTATCCCAAGGCGTCCGATTGTCTTCCTGACAGGCATTGGAATTGGCCCCAAACGGGACATACATAAAACCTTTGTCGTCGAAGGTAAGCGGCTTTGCAATGTGCTCATGCATGCCGTGCGGGTGGTCGTCGGTCAGGATCACCTCTTCCTGGCTCGTTGGGACCAGTTCTCCGGGTGTTAACTTATAGCGATAAACAATTAGTTCGGAACTGAAATACATATATCCTTTGTAAATGCGCATGGCAGTTCCATAAGACCTTTCTTTGGCCGCTCCGCCAAAACGTTTGATAATATCTGCACGTCCATCCCCATTGGTATCGCGCAGCGCAATCACCGATTCACCTTTGTCTGCAAATCGCGCTTTCACATAAATATCGCCATTGTCATTCACCGCAATGTGCCGGGCTCGTCCTGGCAAGCTATCCGCAACAACAACAGCCTCAAAACCATCAGGTAAATACAATCCGCCGTTTTTGGAATTGAAAGGCTTGTCGTCATGATCAGAATGCTGCGTAAATCCCAGCGCAAAAAGCAGGAGGAATTGGGCAAGGAGGGTCAGGTAGGTTTTCATAGGGTTTAGATGCTAATAGCTATTAGCTAAAAGCTTACTTCAAATAAATCGGCTTTGTGATTCCATTCAAATCATAGACAATTTTACCTCCCATGACCGTCAGTTCGCATTCGAGTTTTTCTTTGCCTTCCATCTTGTAACCTGTTTTGTCATAAAATCCGAAGTTTCCTTTTCGCATGGAAAAAACGGCTACATCTGCAATGGCATTCTCGGAAATGTGTCCCAGGTTTTCTCTGTTGATCACCTGCGCAGGTGCCCAGGTGCTGGCTTTGATGATCGATGGCAGGTCCCAGCCCATGACGTAAAATTTGGACATAATGCTGAGCATATCCTTCATCGAGCCATTCATACTTCCCGTATGCAAGTCAGTACTGATCGTATTGGGATAGAAACCTGCTTTTAGAGCGGGGATAGCCTGTGAGTAATTGAAGCTCGCGCCCCCGTAACCCACGTCGAAAACAATCCCTTTTTTGCGTGCTTCGAGTGTGAAGGGTTTCACTTTGCCGGTTGCCTCGTCCACGATGGTCTCTCGGACATTGCCTTCAAGCAAAGTATAGGCATGTGTGAAAATATCTCCGGCACGAAGATGCTTCAGGAATAGATCTTCCAGCGGAAGTGGCGGCATGCTTCCCCCAAAATCCACCATAACAGGCATATTGGCCAGCTTGCCGGCTTTCACTGCATTATCAACAGGTTTCCAATCATGCCCCATAAAGTGCGCTACCTTGAAGCCGACCACGTCGTTACTGTTTTTCAATGCGACTGCGGCGGCCAATCCCGGATCCATATCACTGGTATCCTGTTCCATTTTGCCGCCGCTCATGCCTTTACCGACAATGTTCATAAAAGACAGCACCCGCGTTTTGGAATGGAAAATCACATTGTTTTTGAAAACATCAAAATTTGACCACCCCGCACCACCAGCGTCAACAATCGTAGTTACGCCAACGCGGAACGTGAAGCCGTCGGGAGGTAATGCCGTAAAACTATTGCTGAGATAATGATTGACCTCGGTACCAAAAAACACGTGTCCGTGGATATCAATGAGGCCGGGTGTGACGTACATACCTTTCGCGTCCACCACCTGACGTGCTTCTTTGGGATCAATATCCTTCGCGACTTTCTTAATCTTCCCTTCAAATATCCCCACATCCATGACCTGGTTGAGGTTGTTTTTAGGATCAATTACGGTTCCGCCTTTGATCAAAATACTGTAAGTCTGCGCATTGCAAACGAAACTTTGCGCGACCAACAGAAATGAAAGGAGAAGGGATTTATATTTCATTTGTTGGAAATAGCTGGCTAAGGGATTATTTAAACAGTAGCTTTTGATAATTCTTCTTTGAGTCTGCTTGCTACAATCTTTTCTTCACCCGGTTTCAGCATCCATGTCGTAATCGTCAGCGAATTATTTTCCGCAGGCATAATTTCGATCGACGGATCGCCTTTGCGCAGGTTTTCCTGCAATAGTTTTACTGCCAAACTTATTTTTGCGGGATCCCAGGATATTTTCAAGGTAGGGGTATGGTTTCCAAGTTCAGGAACAGTTACTTCTGTGGTTACGCCAGCCACACTTTTGGCCGCATTACCAATGTGCGCAACGCGGTCTTCCCACACTTTCCACTCCTTCTTGTGATCCATTTTCACAAAATTGTCGATCGCGACATACATGCCCAGAATTTCCTCTTTATTCACTTTCATTCCGCGTCCAATGGTCGATCCGCGAGGGGGCATGCTTAGTCTTGCTGCGTCGATCAGTTGTTTTTTCCCCATCAAAATACCCGCACTCTGAGGACCTCGCATGGCTTTTCCACCAGACACACACACCAGGTCAAAGCCCATATCATTGAATTTCCAAAGGTTTTCAACCGGCGGCACATCGGCTGCCATATCAATCATTGTAGGGATGCCATTTTTCTTGGCGATATCCAGCCACTGCTGATGGTTGATCTGTCCTTTGTCCGATTGTATATGCAGGAACCACATTAATGCAGTTTTTTCATTAATCGCTTTTTGCAATTCTTCCGCGGTTTCAACGACCACGATTTTACAGCCTGTATTGGTCAATGCATGTGAATAGCCGATGTTATGGCCTTTCTGGATGATCACTTCTGATTTCATTCCAGTTCCTTCCAAAAGTGGCAGGGCTTCAACCTTTTTCTGATCCATTCCGGTCAAAACTCCTGCCAATCCTAACGTCAATGCCGAGAAACAGCCTGCTGTTACCACGGCAGCCTCGGCATGTGTAATGGCGGCAATCTTTTCGCCCACTTTCGTCTGAACTTCGTCGAGCATCATGAATTCCTTGGCAGCGCCCTGGATGGTTTCCATTACTTCTTCCTGCATCAATGAGCCGGTCATGGCCGTGTAGGTACCCGCAGCATTAATAAAAGTTCGGATGCCAAGTTCTTTGGCCAGGTTTCTTGCGGCTCCTTTTGCAACGAATGCGGTCGTGGTCAGGCTGCTTTGTCCTAAAAATCCACCTAAGAGCGGAAAAGCAGACAGGTGTTTGATTAAATCTCGGCGGTTTATCATAATAGTCAAGGGGCTGAAATAATGAGATTAAGGCATTTAAAGAAATTGAGCAACTCGTGAAGTAAGGATGCAGAAAATATGCATGAATACTCTGTTTGTAAGATTAATTTTTTTGTTTATAGCAAATTAAAAAATAAAGTTTGGTCATAGTTGGTTCTAAACCCTTTTTAATTCTGTCAAACTATGTCTCACCAGATGAAAGCGGCGGTATCCTTTTCCGACAATTAAGGCCGCTCCTGGTGTACTAACGATGTCGATATACGTCGAGATTTTAACGTTTTGGTCATCAGTTCAGAAAAAGTTGCTTCACGCAAACCGGGGTGGGAATGCTGATCTCTTTTTCGGAATAAGTCAGTTGTCCGTTTGACTTATCTAAAGAGAAGAATACAACATTGTCCTTGTCCTTATTGGTCACAATGGCAAATTGGCCTTTCTGATCAATCAGAAAATTACGGGGATGTTTGCCTCGCGTATCGGCATGTCCGGCGACGGTCAGCTTACCTGTTTTGGCATCTACCGCATAAATTGCCAGACTTTCGTGACCTCTGTTGGAAGCATAAAGGAATTTGCCATCCGGGGAAAAATGGATATCGGCCGCGAAACTTTTACCCGTAAAATCCTCTGGCAGCATCGTCACCCGCTCCAATGGCACCAACGCACCCGTATTTTTTACAATCTGAAAGGAATTGACAACTGATGTAAGCTCACAGGCGGAATAAGCAAAATTTCCATTGGGATGAATTGCGAAATGGCGAGGGCCGTCACCTGCTTGAACTTCTGCATAAGGCACCGCACCAGGCGTCAATTTCCCGGTTTTGGGATCAACTGCATACACCATGATCTTGTCAATGCCCAAGTCGGAAGCGTAAATAAATTTACCGTCCGCGGAAGGGGTAATGGAGTGCATATGAGGCTTTTGGCTGGCTAAGCCCTTATCCTGAATGCTATCTGCTGCTGCGCCAATCGTGCCGTCGGTATTAAGCAGATACACCCCCAATTGTCCGCTGCCGTAATTGGAAACATACAAAAACCGGCCTTTCGGATCAATGCTGACGTGGCAGGGCCCTCTGCCTAGGGAGGGTTGCGCATTCAGGCTTTTGAGAGTCCCGGTAGCAGGGTCAATTGCAAAGGATGTGACGGTATTGTTGCCTTCATTAGCCGCGTACAGAAACTTTTTATTGGGATGAAATTCGAGAAATGATGGGCTGGTTTTGCTCGTCAAAACCTGTATTTCTTTCACAGAATAATCTTTGCGGTCCAATTCGTACACATATATGCCCTCACCCTTTTGGGTGTAAGTGCCTACGTAAAGAATCTCTTTTGTTGATTTTTGTGCAAATGCCATGATTGCAGAAAGGAAACAAATGAATGTAAGAATGGTTAATCGCATGGTTCAGGAAATGTTTAAAGATGGTTATTCAAAGATCAATGTGCCGAATTTGCGGAATTCGTGAAAGCTGCCGCCTGTTTTTTGCCAGGAATAATAAGCTGTTTCTGAATCATAATCAATGCGGTAAAAATTGCCTCGCCACTTGGTACCCGACTTCGGAATGGCAGGAACGATGGGGTTCATCAGGATATAAGGAATGAAAAATTCAGCTTTCCAACCCTCTACCGAGGCCATGCTTTTCTTCTGCCCGCCCTGGACACTGGTGGCATGCTGGACACGGTTCTTGTCATCATAATGCCATGGTTTCCAGCCTTGTGCTTTCCCATTCATATTGGGGACGAGGATAGGCAATTCGTAGTTGAGGGGGGAAACTTCGTATTCAAGGTAGATAGGAAATGAGGTGTCCGGCCAGAGAAAAACTTCTACTACATCCTCCTTGAACAATGCACCATAATCCTCCATGATTGTGGCAGTCAGTTTTTGATCGGCGCAGTCGAAAAGAAAATAAATCCCTTTGTCGGAGTACATGATCTTTACTTTTGTCGCAAATTGCTTCCCGGGAGCGGGTTGCTTCGGGCCTTTTTGAACGGTGAGGTCTAACCATTGCGCCGTTGCCCAGTTGGCCGCGGTACCTTCGCCATTGACCTTAAAGTCGGTCGTTCTTTTGATGACAAGTGTAGAGTCAGGAGCGGCAGCACATAAAGCGTGGTAACCTATAACCCCGGCAATCAGGCACCAGAGCGTAAGTTTTTTGAACATTTTATGAAAGGGATTAGGGTGAAAAAACCAATAAATCAACGAAAGTGCATTCCTTAATATATGGTGTGGTCGTAAACGCGGCCGGATAGCAATTTCATTAGGATTTTAGATTTTACCAAATGAATATTTTTGAGTAAAATTATTTTCCAAATAACTTAATACCGTTGTCCGGGCGTTGGAATGATTATTTATACCCGGAAATTGAATCATTGAAACCTTATAACTACAACTATCATGATACGCGAAAGAGGAGAACCGGCTATTGCGGACACTAGCAAGCCGATCATAGAACCGCCTGTTTTTCCGGACCTTCCGGAGAGCACGCAGCAAACACGTGCTGTTGCCCAAGACCCGGATTTACTTGGAGACGACGAAGAAGACGATGAGGATGTGGATTTGACAGAGGATGAGGATGTTGTTGTCGACGAATTTGATGATGATATTGACGACAGCAAAATTGTCATCGAAGATCCAGACGATATCCTTAATGCAGACGATGACGAAGACGACGATTTATAGAACATTGTTCAAATGTTGTATAAAAGCCCTCAGGAAACCTCTCCTGAGGGCTTTGTTTTTGCTAAAAATGAGTAATGAAATGATTCCTCGGACTTATTCAGCTAAATTGTGTTATTCTCATCTTTTCCTAAACTAATGACTGCCGATAAGAATGTTACCCAAAACATTACACAGGTAATTGCTGCTTCCTCCCTCGGTACTTTAATTGAATGGTATGATTTCTATATTTTCGGCAGTCTGGCGGTCATTATCGGACAACAATTGTTTCCCAGTGATGCTGGTGCTTCTGCGCTGATCAACACTCTTGCCATTTTCGCTGCCGGCTTTATTGTTCGTCCGTTCGGCGCATTGGTCTTCGGAAGGCTGGGTGACCTCATCGGTCGTAAATACACTTTTTTACTGACCTTGGTTTTAATGGGTGGGTCAACATTCCTAATTGGTCTGATCCCGTCCTATTCCAGCATTGGATATGCCGCCCCAATCCTGGTTTTGATATTGAGGCTGATTCAGGGACTGGCTTTGGGAGGGGAATATGGTGGGGCGGCTACCTATGTCGCCGAACACGCCCCTGTTGGGAGACGCGGGTTTTTTACAAGCTGGATACAAACCACCGCCACATTGGGACTATTCTTGTCGCTTGGGGTTATTGTATTGACAAAGAATCTGTTAGGTGCAGAGGATTTCGCGTCCTGGGGCTGGCGAATCCCTTTTCTGGTATCAATCCTGCTCGTGGTTGTTTCGATCTACATCCGGATGAAAATGCATGAATCGCCTGTTTTTACGAAGTTGAAAGCCGAGGGAAAAGTGTCTGCTAATCCGTTGAAAGAAAGCTTTCAGAAACGGGCGAATTTTAAAATGGTATTGCTGGCATTATTCGGGGCGACGATGGGGCAGGGGGTTATCTGGTACACCGGGCAGTTTTATGCGCAGTCTTTTCTTGAAAATACGTGCAAGCTGGATTTTAATGAATCCCGCTACATTTTACTCTGGGCGATCCTATTTGCAACGCCGTTTTTTGTCGTTTTTGGTTCATGGAGCGATAAGGTGGGGCGCAAATGGATTATGCTCACGGGTATGCTGCTCGGCGTGCTTTGCTACCGACCAATCTACCAGTATTTTCTGGACGCGACCAATGTAAAGGAAATGCAGAAAACAGCATTGAAAAGCACTTCGGAGCCTGTTGTGGAACGGGGATTGGTAAAAGATAAGCTGGATTCACTCATTACAACGACCGTTGTAAAAACACTGGATAATGGAATAACTTTCAGAGAATCGAATGTTGTCATTCTGCCCGATGATATACTGGCGCCTGTTCCCGAGCCACAAACGGTGATTAAGGACGTCACACTTTCCGGGCAAACGTACATTACGGTAATTCTGCTGGTTTTCTTCCAGGTTTTGCTGGTAACTATGGTTTACGGGCCTATCGCAGCGTTTTTGGTAGAGCTTTTTCCAACTCAGATCCGGTATACCTCCATGTCACTGCCTTACCACATTGGAAATGGCGTTTTTGGTGGGCTGGTGCCATTTATTGCAACGTTAGTGGCTTCTTTCAGCGGATCAACCCCGCTTTCGGGGCTTTGGTACCCGATCGGGATAGCAACCCTTTCGTTCATTATCGGGGCTATTTACATTGATAACCGGATTGACAAAACCGTGATGGACTAACAAGTATAAAACATTGATAATGAATGCTATAAAGAAATTTCTTGGTATTGTCTGGATGTTGCTGGGGCCAGTGATCATTCTGTTTTTATTTATGCAGGCAAGTGATAAAATCGCTGTTGCAGCGGAGGGGATTGCCCGTACCAACACCACTTTACAATGGTCGATCATTATCCTGATCTTCATCCCAATTTGTGCGGGATTAGTCATTTTTGGTTTCTACGCATGGAAAGGGGAGTACGATAAATTGCCGGAATCATGAGGGACGAAGTTTTTATATTATCCGCAGCCCGCACGCCAATCGGAAGTTTCGGGGGATGTTTGTCGTCAGTCCATGCCGCGCGCTTGGGTGCAAAAGCCATTCAGGGTGCTTTAGCGAAAGCAAATGTTGCGCCCGAATCGATTGAGGAAGTGTTGATGGGTAATGTTGTCTCAGCCAATCTGGGGCAGGCACCGGCGCGTCAGGCTGCGATTTATGCCGGCTTACCAGCGCATGTCATTTGTACTACCGTGAACAAGGTATGTGCTTCGGGCATGAAGGCGGTGGTTTTCGGGGCCCAGTCGATACAATTGGGAGATGCTGAATTGGTAGTGGCAGGTGGGATGGAATGTATGTCCCAAATCCCTTATTATCTTCCCAAAGCGAGAAATGGATATGGTTATGGAAATGGCGAAATCGTTGATGGTCTGGTTAAAGATGGGTTGACTGATGTTTATGATCAGATAGCCATGGGAATATGTGGGGATCAGACCGCATCCAAATATTCGATTTCACGCGAAGAGCAGGATGCATTTGCAATTCTTTCCTACCAACGGAGCGCTGCTTCCACAACTGATGGCTTATTTTCCAATGAAATTGTTTCCATTGAAATACCTTCACCCAAAGGCGGGGAATCCACTTGGGTTACAGAAGATGAGGAGTTTAAACGCGTCAAATTTGATAAAATCCCTTCCCTAAAACCGGCGTTTTCCAAAGACGGGACGGTGACTGCCGCCAATGCATCCACCATTAATGATGGCGCGGCCGCACTGGTACTTTCGGGCGTGACCACCATTAATGGCTCAGGATTAAAACCAATCGCCAGAATTGTCGCTTATGCCGACGCGGAACAGGAGCCAGCCTGGTTTACGACTACGCCTATCATTGCGACACAGAAAGTCCTGAAAAACGCAGGAATGTCTATCAATGACATTGATTATTTTGAGGTGAATGAGGCTTTTGCAGTGGTTGCGCTCGCCTATATCAAGGAATTGAATCTGGATGTTGATCGCGTCAATGTATTCGGCGGCGCTGTTTCGCTGGGACATCCATTAGGCGCATCCGGCGCCCGCATTATCACAACCTTGATATCTGTTCTGGGTAAAATGAATGGGAGATATGGCCTGGCCGCGATCTGCAATGGCGGCGGCGGAGCATCCGCTATTATTATCGAAAAGCTTTACTAATCTTTAATCAGCTCTTTCAGGCGGTCGTAGAAACCGGTGCTTTTGAAAGTGAAAGTTTTGTGAAGAATGTAGTTGCTGATAAAACTAAAACCCATCCCGCATATATAGGAACTCATTTCGGTAACATTAACCTCTTTTTTACCAAATGGCAGCTTTGCAATGTAAACGTCCATGCCCAGTACATCGACTGCCAGCGTGTAGGAGCCAATCGTGAATATTTGGGTAACGAGATAGGAAACCACGGCCACCATTAAAAACTTTACCATTTCGCGGCGCGTTTGGTTGGTGCGGCGGGCGTCAAACGCAAATAACTTCGTGAGGGTAAAACCGACTACAAAGCCGACAAGATAGGATGGAAAGATAGATGCGCTCCACGAAATATCGAACCAATCCTGAATTAAACTGCTGGAAACTAACTGGATGACTGCACCGGTACCTGCAACGATAAAATAAGCTATTAGATCTTTGGCATTAAAAATTTTACTCGTCTTCAATGGGTCCACGTGCGCGATAAGTTGGTTTTAAGATCGGCTGAATATGTAAATGAGCTCCAATATTAGCATTAAATAGATCCTGAAACAAAACGAACCGGTTAATTTGATCGAATGGATATGGGTCGGTTAGAGTCGGTGAGAATGGCACTGTTTTTGTTAAAGAGGATAAGTGCCTTGAATTAATTCCGAAATTCTTTTACTTTAATCTTAATATTGGAATCCGACTCTTACAAATTTCAAATCATAAACCATTGAAAAAGAACATAATATTCTACTGCACGCTTATTCTCGCTTTTATTCAAATGTCCTGCTCGGAAACATTGCAAAAAAGGTATGACCAGAGACACGGGACGACTACGGCCAGTGACCGTGATTTGGACGAACGCGAGCGAATACGCACTTCGCCAACCTCGACTGGAAAAGACGCCTACAAAAGGGATTACGATAAAATGATGGAGGAGGATGTTAAAAGCAATTATGCCAAGACGGACTATAACCAGAAACTGGTTATCCAGTATGAAGAAATGGATAAAATGGGTGAATTGGTTTTGTACGAACTGGACATCCTGGAAAGCCGTTGGACTGTGTTAGTCGGTGAATACAAAACGTCCAGTCAATCGGGTAAGGAGGTCATTTCAGAAGAGTTGGATAAAGTTACGGAAGACCGGCTGACACTTTACAAGGCTTATACCAATATCTATAAAAACGGCAAAACCAACTGGCTCGTCGTGAAGCGGGAAGTGGAAAACACGTTAAGGTCGGTCCGGAAAATTGGTGATAAATAAGATTACCAGCCAGCGCCTTTTGTATTTGTCTTGATCCGGCAAACGTATCCGTCAACTGTCATATACAATGTAGAGCCATCGTTTCCCCAGGCGCAATTGGATGTAAGTTCTCCCATATCGATCCGGCCAAGCAATTTTCCTGCTGGGGTCAAAATAAGCATTCCGCCAGGGCCCGACGACCAGAGATTTCCGTCTTTGTCCACCTTCAATCCGTCAGGCAATCCTGCTTTTCCTGCCTTAACCATTGCGGTAGCATCATAAACCAATTTCCCAGCACCAATTTTTCCGCTTGTCTCCACCGGATAGGACATAATAATTGCTTTATCCGGGTCCGATTGGGCTACATATAAAGTCTTTCCGTCTGGCGAAAATGCTAGTCCGTTTGGACGGCTTAGGTCCGCAATTTCCATCGTCACTTTGCCATCTTTTGCAATGCGATATACGCCCAGCTCCGGGATTTCCCTGCTCGTATCTGCATGTTTTTTGCTTAATCCATAGGGCGGGTCGGTGAAGTAATAGCTGCCATTGGAATGTTCTGTAACGTCATTCGGACTGTTGAAACGTTTCCCATCAAAACTGTCAGCCAAAGTTAATTTTCCGCCACCGTTCAAAGGCATAGCGGAAATTCTGCGGTCGCCATGTTCGCATGAAATCAGACGTCCTTTGCTGTCTATTGCGAGACCGTTGCTCCCTTCCTCATCACTGTAAAGCCCCAAACCGGTATAACCAGACGGTTCCAGAAAAACGGACAGGCCTGTTTTCTCCTCCCATTTATAAACTTTGTTTTTTGGCACATCAGAAAACAAAAGATAATTGCCTTCTTTATTCCAAACCGGGCCTTCTGACCATTCAAAACCCGAGGCAAGCACTTCTACCTTGGAATCTTTGGGTAGCAGTTTTTCAAATGAAGGATCTTCATAAATCACTTTTCCGAGTGTGGGATAGGATCTCTGGGCAAGTGAAATTTGGGCCAGGAAAAGGATCAGGATGCAAAGACGTAAACCGTGCTTCATGGAAAGAATGTTTTGTTCAAACAATAAGATATTTTTATCAAAAAGAAGCATCCCGGGTGCAACCTACTGCTTGTGTGAATTATACTGAAATTCTAAATAGCAGAGAGGATCAGGCTGCTGTATGGAGCTAGTGTCGCGTTGATGAATCCATCCGAATGAGACAAATCGGATGAAAAGAGCACATTCCGGAAATCAGCTTTATCTTCCGGAAGGTCTATGTGTTTAGGATAACCACTCAAATTGTGAATAATAACCAATGACTTATCCACATGTGGCCTGAAATAAGCTAGAAGCTGGTCATCGTGCAAGCATACCCGGTGCAGATTTGGTGCGAAAATCTGACATAATGCGGGCTCTGTTTTCCGGAGACTGATCAGGAAATGATAGTGATTGTAAATGGAAGCTGCATCTCTTTTTTGCTCAACAAGAGGCATTATCGTCTGATTAGTAGAAAATTGCGCATCGATCCAATGGGTATTTTCAGAATGATTCTCCTCGTCCTCGGACCATAAAAATGGCTCGCGAATATAGGGATCAGGTTTTGTGCCCAGCATACCTATTTCTTCTCCATAATAAATGTAGGGTTGCCCTGGTAGGGTAAGCAGGATACTCGCTGCCAGCTTTATTTTATCTTTATTATTTCCTACCACACTGCCAATCCGGTCCTGATCGTGGTTAGTGAGCATGATCGCGTCGATGAAAAGTGGGTTGTATTTCTCAAATAATGCATAACTGTCCAAAAGCTTTTCGATCATGGCTTCATCCTTCTCGTGGAGCACAATCCGCTGCAATGCAAAACTCAGGTCAAAGTGAAAGGTAGCATTGAGGTATTTGAAATAGGGGGCAACTTCTTCTGTTTCAGCCCAAACTTCGGCAACAGTGAATGCTTCAGGCTTGACATCTTTCACGAGCCTGGAAAAGTAGTCCCAGAAACCAATGCTTTCTTCCTTTTCCCAATCCGGATAAATGTGTCTGGCCGCATCCAGCCGAAACCCGTCCACGCCAACTTCGACCAACCAAAAGCGAATGATTTTTTCTAATTCATGGCGCAACTCTTCGGAATGATAGTTCAAATCGGGCATGCCTTTGAAAAACAGGCCATAATATTTCTCCTGGTCTTCGGGATTGTCGTGCCATGGATACACGACCTGGGAATCATCGGAAGTTTCCCTTTTCGAAATCCCAAGCGACTCGATCTGCGGCGGGGTCATCCACCAATAAAAATTTCTGAAAACATTGTCGCGGCTTTTTCTCGCTTCGGCAAACCAGGGGTGTAATGTGCTGGTGTGGTTGATGATCAGATCGAGGTAGACCTGGATATTCCGGTTATGGGCCTCTCGAAGGAGCATTCTGAAATCATCCAGCGTTCCATATTCCGGTTCGATGGAATAGTAATCGGTGACGTCGTATTTGTGGTAACTCGGCGATGGATGGATCGGAGTGAGCCAAAGGGCTTCAATGCCGAGTTCTGCCAGGTAATCCAATTTTGAAATAATGCCCTGTAAATCACCAATCCCGTCGCCATTTGAGTCACAGAATGAACGGACAAAAATTTCGTAACAAATCCGTGGAATAAATTTCGACTTGTCTGCAATCATGATGAGCTGGCAATGCCGAAATAGGGTTTTAACATTTGATAAACGACCTGGATGGGAAGCCCCATAATGGTATAAAACGATCCTTCAATTTTTTCAATCCCGACCATGCCAATCCACTCCTGAATACCGTAAGATCCCGCCTTGTCGAAGGGTTTGTAATGCTCAATATAGTAGGTTATTTCGGAATCTTCCAATGCGCGGAAGTAAACTGTTGCCTGATCAGATATGGTTTGCAGATAGTCGCCGGAGAGCAAACTTACCGCGGTGATGACCTGATGGCTTTGGCCCGAAAGCATTTTCAACAGGGAAAAGGCTTCATGGAAGTCGGCAGGTTTGTTCAATACCTGATTTTCTGCAATGACTACCGTATCTGCCGTCAGGATCAGGTGATCGGGCCGGATATTCCTGAACATTATCGCTTTTTCTTTGGAAATGTAGGCTGCTACCTCTTCAATGGGCAGATCTGCGGGGAAGCTTTCGTCGGTACTGATCACCTCAACCTCAAATTCAAATCCTGCATCTGATAATATTTGCTTTCTTCTTGGGGAATTGGAAGCGAGAATCAGGGATTTTTGTAATGAGATCATCAAAGATTTTTAAATATTTTTTTCAAACCGGAACCATTGTTTTATAAATAGATGTTTTGACATTAAATGTATCTACATTGTTCGCATTTAGATCAATCAGCTATGTCTATTGAAACTGATATTAAGCAAAATAAATTTCGGAACGCTTACCAGCGGTTGGCCCTGAACATTCTTTATACCAGTAACTGGCTGGAATACCAGCAGATGGAAACACTCAAGGCATACGATATTACGTCTCAGCAATACAATGTGCTCAGGATTTTGCGCGGTCAAAAGCAGAACCCGATTAAGGTAAGCGACATTACGGAAAGGATGCTTGACAGAAATTCTAATACTTCCCGGCTGGTGGACAAGCTATTGGCTAAAAATCTTGCCAAACGTACATCCTGTCCGAGCGACAGGCGGGCAGTAGATGTAGTAATTACCGAAGAAGGGCTGCAACTGCTTAGTGAACTGGATCCTTTTGTGGATGCCTGGGAAGAACGTTACAGCATTATTACTCCTGAAGAAGCAGACCAATTCAGTGCAATGCTGGATAAGCTTCGGGAATCCGGAAAATAACAATAATCACAATAAATCAATTTAATTTAATTTAATTCAAAATGAAAACTACAATGAAATCGGTTAAGCTTTTTGTTGCATCTCTTGCAGTAGCCTTGTTTGTTTCTTCTACTGTTTCGGCTGACGATAAAAAAGCCGCTAATCTTAAAGTGAACACTGCTAAAAGTGAGCTTACATGGCTGGCTAAAAAAGTTACTGGGGAGCATACTGGCAAAATTGCCCTGAAAGAAGGTTCAATGACTTTGGATGGTACTAAATTAACAGGCGGAAAATTTGTTGCAGATCTTACAAGTATCACTTGTACAGACCTTACCGACAAGTCTTACAATGAGAAATTAATTGGTCATTTGAAGTCCGAAGACTTCTTTTCAGTAGAGAAACACCCGACTGCGACTTTTATAGTAACAAAGGCGACTGCAAAATCGGCTGGCGTTTATGATGTAACAGGTGATTTGACAATTAAAGGAATTACCAAGCCGGTTACTTTCCCTGTGACGGTCACAACATCGGCCACAGGAGCAGAAGCTACGGGTAAACTGATTGTTGACCGTTCTAAATTTGACATTAAATACAATTCGAAATCATTTTTCGAAAATCTCGGCGATAAAATGATCCATGATGATTTCAGCATTGATGTGAAATTGGTTGCGGCCAAATAATTTTTCATGGCTAATAGTTGTTTTAAAGCCTGTCCGGTTGCGGCAGGCTTTATTTTTGTTCCTGAAAGGATGGTTAAAGGTTGTTTTCCCGATAAGCCGGAAAGTCATCCATAAAATGGACTTGGCCGTTGACCGCCTTAAAGCAATAGTGGCTCATGCCGTTGGTAACTGCCAGGAATTGAGGTTGTAAGGTGAAGTTATACCTGCTAATCTGAGCGAAGGTAGCGTCGTTGACGGTAATAAATGGTGCCTTGCATTCGACTAGAAGAAAGGGCAGTGAATTGGAGGATAGGATCATAATATCCGTTCTTTTCGCCAGCGTATTGTACACCATACCCGTTTCTACGGCGAAGAGTGATTTGGGATACCCATAATGGGTGATGAGTAAATGGATGAAATGCTGACGAACCCATTCTTCCGGCGTCAGAGAAACGAATTTCCTCCGTATAATATCGAAAATATATGGTTTCCCGGTAACCTGCTTAACTTTATAAGCAAATTCGGGAAGATTCAATGCTTCCATAAACGAAGATACACATACCGGCAACCCACGCCAATAAACCTTAAAAATTCATGACTACCAAAGATCAAATTGTCGAAAATTGGCTTCCACGTTATACAGGAACTCCGGTTGAAGAATTTGGAAACTACATCCTGCTCACCAATTTTGGGAATTATGTGACCATGTTTGCCGAGAAATTCGGTGTGGATGTAAAAGGGCAGGGCAGGGCGATGCAAACGGCTACTGCCAAAGACATTACCATCATTAATTTCGGCATGGGAAGCCCAATGGCGGCGACGATCATGGATCTTTTATCGGCAATTAATCCCAAGGCTGTGCTATTTTTGGGCAAATGCGGTGGATTGAAAAAAACACAGGTGGGGGATTTAATTCTTCCAATTGCAGCCATCCGCGGCGAAGGCACCAGCGATGACTATATGCCTCCCGAAATTCCCGCATTGCCATCCTTCCGTCTCCAAAGTACCGTTTCCGCAAGCATTGCCAAACATAAAATGGATTATTGGACTGGGACCGTTTACACTACTAACCGCAGGATCTGGGAGCACGACGACAGCTTCAAAGAATACCTCCGGGAAATCCGAGCCATGGCGATCGATATGGAAACAGCTACTATTTTCATTGTCGGTTTTGCCAATTCCATTCCACATGGTGCCTTGCTGCTCGTTTCCGACAATCCAATGGTACCTGAGGGTGTGAAAACGGAAGAAAGCGATAAAAAAGTGACTACTAACTATGTCAAAAAGCATTTGGACATCGGCATTGAAGCATTGACGGAACTTGCACGTTCAGGCGCTTCCGTAAAGCACTTGCGCTTCGAAAGCTGATAACCACCATGTCCATGTCACTAATTATTTTTAACACTGATGTGCTCTACCTGTAAAATACATTTTTCAGAAGGAAAGGAATTAATCTATTGGAATGGAAAACGAAACATTGTATGAACGTATTGGCGGTGACGAAGCGCTTAGGAAGGTGACAGATAAATTTTATGACCTCGTCTTTGAGCATGAGCTCATTTCGAGGCTTTTTAAAAGTGACAAAGACCTGATTAAGGAGAAGCAGAGATTGTTTTTAACGCAATTTCTGGGCGGTCCACAAATATATTCAGACGTGTATGGGCACCCCATGATGCGTGCCCGCCACATGCCCCACACGATCACCGAGGATGATGCCATTGCCTGGCTGCAATGCATGTCAGAGGCGGTAGGTCATCTGCCGATTAGCAAGGAATTGAAAGATGAATTGTTTGACAGGTTTCCCCGGACGGCGTTTTTTATGGTAAATAGCTGATGAAATGAAAATCATGGATTAAATAGCTATCGACGAGATATGGATCATCCAGCCATTCGGAAATCTCCATTTCTGATGTCAGTGATTTCTGACAAAAATTGGCCATAAGCCTTCCATTCGATCAAAAGCATTTTATTTAGACTACAAAACCTGACCATAAGAATTCAATACCTTTGCCGCATGAATTTTAAAGAGCACTTATTGGGCTATCCTATCCTGGATGTTGTGGCAAAGTCGGCAGCTGAGCTTGGTGTGGAGGCTTATGTGATTGGTGGTTTTGTAAGGGATCTAATTCTTAAAAGGAATAGTAAGGATATTGACATTGTCTCAATTGGAAGCGGAATTGAATTGGCTGAACTGGTAGCAAGTCAGCTTGGGCCTGATGTCTTTGTTAGTATTTTCAAAACCTTTGGAACAGCACAGATCCGGCAAGGCGATCTGGAAATTGAATTTGTTGGAGCCAGAAAAGAATCTTATCGGACCGATTCCCGGAAGCCGGCTGTCGAGGACGGAACATTAAGTGACGATCAGAACAGGCGCGACTTTACCATTAATGCAATGGGGATCAGCCTGGATAGAAATACTTTTGGAGACCTCGTCGATCCGTTTGACGGAATGCGGGATTTACGCAAAAAAATACTTCGAACACCGCTTGAACCTGAGATTACGTTTTCCGACGACCCGCTTCGAATGATGCGCGCGATCCGCTTTGCAAGTCAGTTGAACTTTGATATTGAGCCGGATACGTTCGATGCGATCATCAAAATGAAGGACCGCATTTCCATTGTTTCCATGGAGCGCATCTCCGACGAGTTGAACAAGATCATCCTTTCCCCAATCCCTTCCTATGGTTTCAAATTGCTGTTCCATGCGGGATTGCTGGCTATTATTTTCCCGGAAATGATTGAGCTACAAGGCGTGGAGAACATTGAAGGCAAAGGTCATAAGGATAATTTTTACCATACTTTGCAGGTGCTCGATAATGTTTCTCAGAATACAGACGATTTGTGGTTACGCTGGGCAGCGATTTTGCACGATATTGCAAAACCAGCGACTAAGAAATTTGACAAAAGAATCGGCTGGTCATTCCATAACCATGAGGAAGTGGGCGCACGGATGGTTCCTGTGATTTTTAAGAGGATGAAGCTACCGCAGAATGAGAAAATGCGCTTTGTGAAGAAGCTGGTACGTTTGCATTTACGTCCAATTGTTTTATCCAAGGAACAAATTACGGATTCGGCCATGCGCAGATTGCTCGTTGAGGCCGGTGAAGACATCGAAGCGCTGATGAAACTCTGCCGGGCGGATATTACTTCCAAGAATCCCGAAAAAGTAAAGCGTTACCTGCATAATTTCGACCTGGTAGAACAGAAATTGAAAGACCTTGAAGAGCGGGATAAGTTAAGAAACTTCCAGCCGGTCATTACCGGCGAAATAATCATGGAAACTTTTGGGTTAAAGCCAACCCGCGAAGTTGGCATCATTAAAGAAATGGTCAGAGAGGCTATCCTGGAAGGTACCATACCCAATGAATATGAGCCTGCCCTTGCCTATATGGTCGAGGAAGGTGAGAAAATGGGCCTGACAGCGCATTAGGAATATCATTATTTTTAAAGCACATTTTCTTATTTCTATTTTTACAAAACATCATTCTGACTTCTAAATTACCCAATGGAAAATACCCAGTTTAAACGTTTCTTCGGTGCATTATTAACTATCCTGGGCATCGTTGTCCTTCTTTTTGCCTGCGTGGCATTTCTCTCAGAAAAGCCGGTATTGGGCATGACAGTATCTAAGTGGGAGTCGGTCGTGCCATTTTTGGTGGGGACCGTTTTTCTTTTGACGGGTGTCAATCTTGTAAAAGGCTAGAAGTTCGCACCAATATCCCGCCAACGGTGCAATCAAGGCATTTTCGGGTGCTGCAAAAATTGTTGTACCATTCTATCAACGCCTGCGAATCCGCGGCTGTGTTCACGCGCATTCCCAATGTCGCCCAATCTCTCGTAATCCGGTTGTTTTCCGCCGGGACCTGGGACAGCCAGTAAATGGCCTTATCAAGTAACTCGGGTTGCTGGCGCTGTTTCGAAAAAGCGACCAATAGCGGCACTACAACATTGATAACCAGTAGGGCAGATGCGTCCTTGCCCATTGCTGGAACTTTGTTTTTTGATTTTTTTCCAAAAACATAATGTTCTGTCCAATATTCGGACTGTGTTCCGTGGAAAATTTCCTGTAAATCCGTGATGGACTGGGCTGAGGTCAGCATGAGAAATAAGCTACCCTCCCGGCTCAGTAATTTTGCAAGCTGCGCAAGCCTGACTGTCGGAAAACCAGCCGGTCGCAGCTTTGCATACTTCCATTCATGCGCCCACATGACCTTTTCAGTCAATTCGTATTTGGTAGTCAGAAATAGAAATTCCTTTCGCAACAGCCTGACATAGTTTTCGTCAGAATCTTCAGGTATCAGTCCGGCCATCCCAAAGAGCAACGCTTCGATCTGAACGAGCCGGACACGGTGTTTTTGAATGATTTTCCAGGGTGCAATCTGGGTTAGCCTTAAAAATGCATGGTCATTTAATTTGAAGCCAAAATGTCTGCCCAGCCATTGGTAAGCAGTCTTTTCCCAATCGTTTTGATTGTTTTCAAAAAGGTGCATTACTTCTCCAGCCTTGCGGTCCAGCCTACCCATTAATACCCTGTCCAGCATGGCGTATTTGTGGATGTCCAAAATTTCCTGAAACATACCGGCGCAGGGAATGCCCTCTTTTACATCCTGCAACATTGCATATCTTTCAAGGACGGCTGCGTTCACTAATCCTTTCAGGGATAATGTGGGGATCATGGTACCATCCTTTCGGATAATAGGTCTATCATTTTCCCAAACCACATGCAAAATGACACCTTCATAGGCAAGGTCTTTCTCATGCGTATGCAGGAACCAGTCCGAGGAACGCACATGGATTTCGATGCTCCCATGCCAATGAACGTTGTCAATGATCACAGCAGCCTGGGAGAAATCGGGTCCTGCATTTGCATTTTTGTATCCTGTCCGGAGTATCGAAACACTCACATTATCATCGGTTTGAAGGTTTGTAGTATTGAAATACTGGAAACGCCAGACAAAACTTAGGATATCCTCATTCATAAGATACAGGGACAAGGGTTGAAATATTTGGTGAATAATGGTCTTCGATTCTTTGTCTTAACCTGATTAGTTTCTGTTATTTGTACGCTGGTTTTGTCGTTTGGTTTCTGTTTTAGAAGTAAAAAAGTTTTATGCTCCGCCGTCTGCAATTTATTGCGCTCCGTATTTTCATTGTTTTTATTGTGCTTTCAATTGTTTGGGTGGTCATTCTAAGGTTCTTACCTGTCTGGGTAACGCCTTACATGATTTCCCGAAAAATCGAAGCATTCCGAGCGGATGATGACACTGAAATCTTTCACGACTGGGAGGCATATGAGGATATCTCAAAGGAGGTAGCACTTGCCGTGGTAGCTTCGGAAGATCAGAACTTTCCAAATCACTGGGGATTTGACTTTGACCAGATATATAATGCGGTTACTGAAAAGCGAAAGCGCGCCCGTGGCGCAAGTACCATCTCACAGCAGGTCGCCAAAAATGTTTTCCTGTGGCATGGAAGAAGTTTTGTCCGAAAAGGCCTCGAAGCTTACTTTACGGTTCTGATAGAAGTGATTTGGGATAAGGAGCGAATCCTGGAAGTGTACCTGAATGTGGCAGAAATGGGGAATATGACTTTCGGGGTAGAGGCAGCTTCGCTTCGGTATTATAACAAATCATCAAAAAAGCTCAGTAGATACGAAGCGGCTCGGATCGCGGCCGTCTTACCCAATCCGATCCGGTTTTCCATTAAAAATCCTTCTGCGTACGTCAAAAAACGTACAGGGCATATCGTACGCCAAATGCGTTATCTGGGTGGGCAAAAGTACATTGCGGGCTTATAATGCTTTTCAAAGTTGTCCTGCCCAAGTAACCTGTACTCCCTTTCGCAATGTATTGTGAATCTCGGCTATTTGGTCAGTATGCATGATCAGCTCTTCAATTTCTGAGGCGCTTGCGTCGGAGATCACGTTTGCTTTGTACCGAAAATTGTTTCCTGCCTCACCCGCCGCGCCGAAATCAGCGGTGCAGATTACTTCCACGCCGCTGACTTTAATATTTCTTTGCGCAGCCTCCCGGTAAATGTCATTACAAAAACATGTCGCCAGTGCAAGCAGAAGCATCTCTCCACCATTAACAGAAGATCCGTACCCTTCAGGTTTGGGGGCAATGTCCACCTGTTTGGACGAACCGTCCGTTTCGACTTTGATCTGATGTTGGTTAAATTCGCTTTTTACAATTGCCGAGATTTTCATTTTAAAATGAAGTTGATGGGAAGCAATATGCTTTCATGTAAAAACCTTATCCAAGAAAATCTAACTGTCAAATGGCTAGAACTCGGTAATTTAACGAGCAATGGTTTATTTTAAATTTTTCACTGCGGTACTTTTCAAGATCGATTTCATTTGTTTGATCGCAATTGCATTCAACATACCATTCATTATCCGATTCCTAATATCTCGTCACTCCTTTATTCCTGTCTTTCAAGAATTTATAGTTCCGATGGTGGGCGAGTGAGGAGTCTAATTTTTCAAACAGGCCCTCATTCTTCAATGCGAACCAATAAGTTTTTAGAAGATATAAGCTGACATATGAGCTCGGGTGCAGGGATATGAACGCTGCGGTTTTGTTCATTAGATCCGCTCGTTCGATGGTTTGCAGGTTAAGCCAATAAGCAGCACTGTCAGCCTTGCTTTTCTTGCGGAGCCGGCCTTCTTCCAACACATATGAGTTAATCCGCTGATCGAAGGGAATTTGAATGCTGTCCTGAAAAATTTGCCATTCCAGGTGGCTTTTTGAATGGGTTACCAATGATTTAGAAACATTGGCCGTATCTAATTTTACCTGAATTCCTGATTCGAAAAAGAAGATTAATGAACCCTTCATTTTTGAAACCTGCAATTGGTAAAGATCCGGCAGCAGGTTTTTGTCCATTTGCAAATGTGTGGTATCGAATCCCAATTGGATCGAATGGACAATAGCCGCAAAACCTTTTTCTCGGGTCAAGAGGATTGCCTTTCTATCGTTCAAAACCCTTGGGGCGGTAATGCTTATTTTAACATTTTGAGAAAAAGCGGAAACTAGGGGGATTATCGGGAAGAGAATAGACAGAATGCTTCTGATCATGTATTCTGAAATAATTTATCAACTTAGGCAACCGGCTATCGGCTTTCCAAGATAACAAAGTCCAAATGTATTTTAGAGAATTTTTATGATTGCCGACGGCGAAGTCATTGCAATGCTACCTTCACAACTAAAGGCTGATGATCAGATGGATAACGCTGTTCCCTTGCGTCGGTTAAGACGCCGTATTTAAAAACATCAATGTTCTTGCTAACGAAGATGTAGTCGATCCTTTTATCCATTGGAGCGTCGAATTTGAAACTGTTAAATGTGCCCTCAGGACCATAAGGTTTTTGTTTGGTCACCTCGTGCGCATCGCTCAAAATCGTCTGAATGGCTTTGATCTGCTCTGTATCCGGCGTTGAATTGAAATCACCAGTCAAAATAACAGTCGATTTGGCCGCGATCTCATTAATTTTTTTAACCATTAAATGCCCTGATTGTCTCCTTGCTTCAACGCCCTGATGATCAAAATGTACATTAAAAAGGAAGAATTCTTTTTTCGAAGTGATATCCTGAAATTTCCCCCAAGTGGCTATCCGATTGCAGCAGACTGCATCCCAGCCTTTGCCCGGTTTTTCGGGCGTTTCGCTCAGCCAGAAATCTCCCGATTTCAACAATTTAAATCGATCTTTCCTATAAAAAATAGCTGAATGCTCACCACCTTCCTTGCCATCGTCACGGCCTTTACCAAAAAAAACGTAATCGGTTAATTCAGCCACATCCCTCAATTGTCCAATCAATGCTTCCTGCACCCCAAAAATGTCAAATTCGTGGAATTGGATAAGGCCTTTTACATTTTCCTTACGATTGGGCCAGGCATTCATGCCGTCATTGGGAGTATTGTAACGCAGATTGTAGGTAGCAACGGTAATGGTATTGTTTTGCGCAAAAGTTGAAGATGAGCATGAGATTATAAGGCAGGCACAAAGAATAAGGTTTTTCATAGGACTAAGGAAAATGAAGTAATAAGCAAAACTCGCAATTAAATTAGTTAGCGACTACCTTGCCCAGATTAAGTATTCTGTTTCTTTTTTTTACTTTCTTAAAAGAAAATTAATACGCGACGGTAATCCAGACTAGCGCGAACCTCCATAATTTATTGTAAATGACAAATTATCCGCAGGCTACTCGCATTCTTGTGGCCATAGACTGTATCATTTTTGGTTTTGACGGCAGGGATATTAAACTCTTGCTGATCAAAAGAAATTTTGAACCGGAGAAAGGAAAATGGTCATTGATGGGCGGTTTTGTAAATAGAGACGAAGACCTATCAGACGGCGCAGCAAGGATTTTATATAATCTTACAGGTCTAAAAGATATATACTTCGAGCAGTTCGAAACATTTGGAAAAGCGGGACGTGATCCTGCCGAACGAACGGTTTCGGTCGTATTTTTCGCGCTAATTAAGATCGATGACCACGATGCCGAAGCAGTAAAAAGCCATAATGCTTTCTGGATATCTCTCGAATCCCGTCCGCAACTCATTTTTGACCATGAGCAAATGGTCATCCGCGCAACCGACCATCTCAAATACAAAGCCGCATTACATCCGATTGGTTTTGAACTACTGCCCGAGCGGTTCACGATTCCGCAACTGCAAAAACTGTATGAAGCGATCTACGGTATTCCTATAGACCGTCGAAATTTCAGTAGAAAATTGCTTTCAACCGGCCTGCTGATTGATACAGGTTATAAAAACAGTAACGGCGCAACCAAAAAGGCCACCTTATATAAACTGGATGAGGAAAAGTACAAAGCGAAATTTCACGCTTTCTGGAACTTCATGCCCGATTCTATGAAGGCGAATGAATAATCGTGTCAATCCTACACTAGAAGCAAAATTACTTATATTTGTTAGTTGGTAAGTTAAATAAAAACATAAAATTGCTCTAAGCTTATCCTAAACCTTCACATGAAAGAAAATTACGTTATCGGCATCGACTTTGGTACGGATTCGGTGAGGGCGCTTGTTGTGAATGCGCAAACAGGCGAGCAGGTCGGAACTGCTGTGAAAGAATATTCAAGATGGAAGCAGGGCAAGTATTGCAACGCAGCGGTTTCCATGTTCCGTCAACATCCACTCGACTACCTTGAAGGCGTTGAATCGGCGGTGCTGAACGCGCTGGATCAATGTCCGGGCAATGTAAAGCAAAATGTTCGCGGGATTTCAATAGATACGACAGGGTCCACGCCAGTTGCTGTAGACCGGAACGGCACACCACTCGCATTGTTACCCGATTTCGCTGAGAACCCCAATGGTATGTTTATCCTCTGGAAAGACCATACCGCTAATGCTGAGGCAGAGGAAATAAACGCGCTTGCACACTGCTGGTCAGTGGATTACACCAAATATGTCGGCGGCATTTATTCCTCAGAATGGTTTTGGGCAAAAATCCTTCATACACTGCGAACGGATTCAACGGTTCGGGAGAAAGCATTTTCCTGGGTAGAACACTGCGACTGGATTTCTGCCGAGCTGACCGGGCAAACAGATCCGCTTACGTTAAAAAGGTCGCGTTGCGCGGCAGGGCATAAAGCATTGTGGCACCGGGATTTTGATGGTTTACCATCCAATGAATTTTTCAGAGAGCTCGATCCTCTGCTGGACGGTCTGCGTGATCAGCTTTTCAGCAATACGGAAACTTCCGATCAAGTAATGGGCCCAATCTCCCAAAAATGGGCTGACAAACTAGGAATTCCGCAGGACACCGTGATCGGTGTGGGGGCTTTCGATGCACATATGGGTGCCGTGGGTGCTTTGATCGAACCTTATTCTTTGTGTAAGGTAATCGGCACCTCTACCTGCGATATGCTTATTGCGCCCAACGAAGAGGCAGGGCATTTGCTCATCAAAGGTATCTGTGGTCAGGTAGATGGTTCCATTATTCCGGGTATGTTGGGTATGGAGGCCGGTCAATCGGCATTCGGAGATATTTATGCGTGGTTTGTAAAGCTTATAATTGAGCCTGTTGCAGCATTGATCGGAGCGGAAGCTTCGGCTGAAATGTCCCGCAAACTTATTCCTTACCTCGCCGAACAGGCAGCGCTCCTGCCAATAACTGAGCAGGATATCATTGCTGTGGATTGGCTTAATGGCCGCAGGACCCCGGATGCAAAACACACCTTGAAAGGTGCAATCCTGGGTTTGAACCTGGCAAGTGACCATGCCCGGATATTCAAGGCATTGGTGGAGTCAACCGCGTTTGGATCCAAGCGGATCGTAGAGCGGTTCCGAAGTGAGGGTGTCCCGATCCATGAGGTGATTGCAATAGGTGGGGTGGCTAAAAAGTCATCATTTGTAATGCAGACGCTGGCGGATGTGCTAAATATGCCCATTAAAGTTGCCAGTTCGGAACAGGCCTGTGCATTGGGCGCTGCCATGTTTGCGGCCGTTGCATCCGGTATTCATTCAACATTGCAGGAGGCGCAGGATGCGATGAGTTCGGGCTTTGATCTCACTTATCAGCCCAGGCAAGAGCAATCAAAAGTTTATCAAACACTTTATCAAAAATATCTTCAGTCCGGTGATTTCCTGGAAAATCATTTTTTGGCCCAATCCAGGCCAGTCACTGTCGATTCTTTCTCAAATACCTTCTAACAAAACAACGCATCATCACTTCTAATGCTGGATTTAAAAAAATTTGAAATTTGGTTTATTACAGGCAGTCAACATTTATACGGTGAGGAAACGCTACGGCAGGTTGATGAACATTCCCAGATTATCAGCAATTATCTTGACCAATCTCCGGCAATACCTTTACGAATCATCTTCAAACCAGTTGTAAAGACGCCTGACGAAATTTACAACATTATTCAGGAGGCTAATAATGCTGTTAGCTGCGTAGGTATCATTGCCTGGATGCATACTTTTTCACCAGCCAAAATGTGGATCAGGGGATTGCAGATCCTGCAAAAGCCACTGCTCCATTTACATACCCAATTCAATCGCGATATTCCCTGGGCAGATATCGATATGGATTTCATGAACCTCAACCAGTCTGCACATGGCGACCGGGAGTTTGGATTTATGATGACCAGGATGCGAATGAACCGAAAGGTGATAGTAGGCCACTGGCAACAGGATAATGTGGCGGAGGATCTGGCCCAGTGGACTCGGGTAGCTGCAGCGAAACATGATATGAAAGGTGCCAAATTTGTGCGGTTTGGCGACAATATGCGACAGGTAGCTGTTACGGATGGAGATAAGGTGGCTGCCGAAATGACATTCGGCTTTTCAGTGAACACCCATGCCGTGGGCGATCTGGCAACTGTAATTGACCAGGTTTCGGATGAAGAAGTGGGTGTTTTGGTAGATGAGTATGAATCCATATATAATCTTGCTGAGCAACTCAGGAAGGGCCGGGAGCGTCACAACGCGTTAACGGATTCTGCCCGTATTGAATTGGGATTGAAGTACTTCCTGGAAGATGGGAATTTTAAAGGTTATACGAATACTTTCGAGGACCTGTATGGAATGAAGCAGCTTCCGGGCATAGGTTCACAGCGTATGATGGCGGCTGGGTATGGATATGCTGGTGAAGGGGATTGGAAAACGTCCGCAATGGTGCGCGCATTAAAAGTCATGGCTGTTGGTTTGAAAGGCGGGAATTCATTTATGGAAGATTATACCTACCATTTTAATCCGTCCAATAATCTTGTATTGGGTTCTCACATGCTGGAAATCTGTCCGAGTATCGCAGCCGGAAAGCCTTCCTGCGAGATTCATCCACTCGGAATAGGAGGGAAAGAGGATCCAGTACGGTTGGTGTTTAATGCACCGGCAGGTCCAGCTATCAATGTGTCACTGATTGATCTGGGCAACCGTTTCAGGATCCTGGTCAATGAAGTGGAGGCTGTAGATTTTTCTGAAGAGCTTCCCAAATTGCCGGTTGCCAGGGTTTTATGGAAACCTGCCCCGAGCATGCAAATTGGGTGTGCGGCCTGGATTTACGCAGGCGGGGCTCACCATACCGTATATAGCCAGAATATTACGACGGAACACATCGAGAGTTTTGCTGACATGGCTGGTGTTGAATTGGTTGTTATTGATAAAAATACAACGTTAAGGCAACTCAAAAACGAATTGAGGTGGAGTGAAGCCGCCTATAAATAAAAATCAGGTGCGATGTCAAAGTATATTTATCTGAAAGAGCAAGTCTACGAGGCTAACATGGAGATTCCCAAAGAGGACTTGGCCATTGTTACTTTTGGGAATGTAAGTGGGATCGACCGTACCGCTGGTGTAGTGGCAATCAAGCCGAGCGGTGTTCCCTATCATCGTCTGCGCGTTGAAGATATTGTGGTTGTGGATCTGGACAATGCATTGGTGGAAGGCAATTTGCGCCCATCATCGGACACGAAAACACATACGCTGCTTTACAAAAATTTTGAATCAATTGGAGGTGTTTGTCACACGCATTCCACTTATGCGGTCGCATGGGCGCAGGCCATTAAATCGATTCCTAACCTTGGGACGACGCACGCAGATCATTTGACTTCGTCGATTCCAGTAACCGAAATAATGTCGGATGATATGATTCGTCGGGACTATGAATTGGAAACGGGCAACCAGATCCTGGATTTATTTACAAAACAAGCATTAAGCTACGAGGAAATTGAAATGGTGCTAATTGCTTGCCATGGGCCATTCACATGGGGCAAAGACCCGGCAAAAGCAATTTATAATTCAATTGTTCTGGAAGAAATTGCTAAAATGGCCTATCTGACTTTGCAGATCAATCCGGACGCCGACACAATTAAGCAGAGCCTTATCGACAAGCATTATTATCGTAAGCATGGGAAGGATGCGTACTACGGGCAGGGCTGCTGATTATTTCTTTTTATCGGGCCTTTTGCTCGCGATGTTTCGCATTTGCTGAAGGGCCTCCTGGCGTGACATCCGTTTTTCATTTGATTTGGCCTCACTGATTGCATCTTTTGTGAAGCGGCCTTTGAGAAGATTGAAAAGAGAAAGCAGCATAGGTTTTCTAATGGAACGTATTAATTGCACATTTAAATCCAAACATAACAAACAACTACCTATAAAAAAACTGCCGGTAGCGTTGGCCAACCGGCAATCTGAACTTTTCTCAACGTTGAGTATGAATGTCTTGTAGCTAAGCTATCACTCCTTTGCGCAATTTGCTACCTGGATTAAATTCATCTTTGATCCAGCGCACGAAGTTGTGAGAGTTAGTCTTGTAAATTTCCATGGATAAAGGTTTGATACCACTGAATTCTACTTCTTTAACATATTCTGCATGCAACTTCAAAATTTCAGACAGTGTTTTGCTATCAGTTTTCATTAAATGTTGGTGTTAAAGGTTTGGAAAAAGGATCTAGCTCCCAGTTCTTCCAAACATGTACCGAAACACCAGTAGTTTTTAAAAATATTTAAAAAATTACATTTATAATTCTATTGTTTACATAAAACACCTTTAGTGGCGGCTATTATGCTGGCCACAGTTCTGTGAGAAAAAGCAAGTGTTACAAAATAGGACAATTTGTGGGAAAGGCTTTTGAAACGCCTGATAAATTGATTTTTTAGGCGTATACTCAGGCAAATAAACGCTTCCGCCATCGAGCTATTAGAAAAAGGGAAAAGTCCGGAGTTTACAGAGCCAATTTCTTTTTCAAAAAGTTGACTTCTAACGGTTTTGGAAGCAGATCAATGATGTGCGGACTTGCCTTTGCCTTTTCGATATCCCTGGTGTCAATGGTAGAAGAAAGCATGAAAATTTGAATTTTAGAACGCAGAAAATCGGGCAGATTGTCGAATTCCTCGATAAATTCAAAGCCGTTCATATCGGGCATTTGCAAATCGAGTAGAATGATGATTTCAGGCAGGCTAGTACCTTGACTTAAGATGTGTTTTAGGGCCTCCCGCGCTGAATTGAAGGTTTTTACATTTTCGGTGATGCCACTTTTAATCAGAAGCTTTTCATAGATGAAAAGATCAAATGCGCTGTCATCAATCAAAAAAAAGTTGAGCAGAGGCTTCATGGCGGTATTATTTAGCTATTGAAGGTATGTTAATTTCAAAAATACTACCCTGTCCTATTTTTGAACTTACACTAATTTCCCCTCCTAATTTTGCTATGGCTTCGTGCACAATATATAGCCCGATGCCCGAGCCGCTGTTGGTAGCGCCAGCCCGGTAAAACATCTTAAATATCTTATCCTGATCGGACTCTTTGATTCCTGAACCATTGTCCGCAACGATGATCTGCGCCTGGGTTGGCGTTGACTTTACCGTGAGATGTACAAACGGGTCCGGTTTAGATTTATCCTGGAATTTGATTGCATTATTGATCAGATTGTTGAAGATAATTCTCAGCTTCATGACATCGGACTGGAAGATTCCGGCCTGGTCAATGTCTGTCGTCATCTTAAGATTTCCATATTCCGGCAAATACTGAATGGTCGCCTGGACTTCGGTAACAAGCTCTTCAAAACTGATATCAGTGACTACCGGGACGCCGCGCGCATTTTTGTAATAGTCAATGATGTTGATGATGAATGTATCGAGTTTCTTTACCGATTGACGGATCAGTTCGAGATATTCATTCTGGGATTTTACATCTTCTTCCAGTAACGCGAGATTTACAATACCCAATACCGACATAAGCGGGGCACGCAGATCGTGGGATGCGCTGTATACAAATTTGTCCAATTCTTCATTGGCTTTTTGAAGCTCAATGTTGCGTAATTTCAAATCTTCTCTCGTTCTGTAAATTTCGTAAGCATTAGCAATGGCAGTTTCTACATAGGTGTAGTCCCATGGCTTATCGATAAAACGAAAAACCTCTCCCTTGTTAATAGCATCGATGGCAGCGCCAATGTCGGTATGGCCCGTGATGAGAATACGAATAGGTTTCGGATGTTTCAGCCTGATCTTTTCAAAAAACTGGACACCCGTCATAATCGGCATACGCTGATCTGCAAGTATGATGCAGAAATCCTTGCTATTCAGGATCTGCTCCGCCTCCACCACCGAAGAGGTAATGGTGATATCATATTGCTTTCGGAATGAAGCCTTGAACGAATGCAGATTGTGCTCCTCATCGTCAATATAGAGAATGCTTATTGTTTTTTCACTCATTGAAAGTCAGGGATAGGGCGTACTTTTTTCTTGACCGGCAGCGTAATTAAAAATTCGGTACCCTTGCCAACTTCTGTATTTACCTGGATATTACCACTGTGAACTTCGATAATTTTAAAGACAATTGAAAGACCTAGCCCCGTTCCATCTCCAACTTGCTTGGTCGTAAAGAAAGGTTCGAATATTTTTGCGCGAACTTCCGGTGTCATCCCAGGGCCATTGTCACGCATGGAAATGGATATATTTTCAGGATCTTTGAGCCATGTTTTTATCCAGATTGTCGGTCTTTCGCTGTCATGTTTTTCTTTTTGCAGCGCATAAATCGAATTAGTCAGGATATTCATGAAAACCTGGTTCAACTTTCCGGCATAACATTCAATGCTTGGAATGTTCCCAAGCTCTTTCACCAAATGTATGGAATTACCCATCTGATAATTTAAAATGATCACCGTCGATTCAATACCTTCGTTAATATTTACGAGGTTAAGGTCGGTTTCATCAACACGGGAAAATATTTTGAGCCCTTTAACAATTTCCACCGTCCTCTGCGCACCATCCTCCATTCCTTTCAGAAGTGTTCCAAGTTCAGTTTTAATATAATCAAGATCTAATTCATTCTTCAAAGCTTCAATTTCAACGATTTTCTCATTTAAGACCTCAATTGACCCAACATTCCGTAAGTCGCTATATGAATCCAATATTTCCAGAACGTCGTCAATGTCCCTCCGTAAAGGCCTGATATTGGAACTTACAAAATTAATCGGGTTATTGATCTCATGCGCAATTCCGGCAGTCAACTGACCTAACGAAGCCATTTTTTCGGAATCAAGTAATTGGCTCTGAGCATCTTTCAATTGGGTAAGCGCACCATTCAGTTCAACATTTGCAAATTGCAATTCTGCGGTCCTTTCGTTGACGCTTTTTTCCAAAAATGCATTTTGTTCCAAAATCATCTTCTCGTTCTCCATTGAAACCCGCAGGGCTTGTGCCTGAGATTCTTCTTTTTCCTGCTTAAAGATGTTGATTTTATCGGCCAGTGCAAAAGAAAGTAAAATTACTTCTATTGCAGTACCCGCCTGCATAGTATAGTTTGTAAAAGTATTATAAGGTAAAATATTAAGGTTTCGCAGCGTATATAATACTATTCCAATAAGAAAAATAGACCATGCTACGAGATAAAACTTTGCCGGACGATAGTTTTTCAGAGAAAGCTGGATAGCAACTACGAGAGCAAGCAATGCCGCGGTAACGCCCGTTACGTCGATCATTCTGTAACTGACCCGCTCCATGCCAGTTAGGTTGAAAATTACAGCCAGCACATTGGCCACGATGATAGCCGAAAGGATTTTATGAATTGACAGGGACCGTTCTCTGGTATGTAAAAAGTTCTGAAAGAATAAGATGGCGAAAATTCCAGCCAGCGCAGGGAAAACAATAATCGAATATTTGTTGATAGACGGGGTTTCAGGCCAAAGAAATTTGAATGTATAACCTGTAATCGTCGTTTGCGTAAGTCCTATAAAAAGAATATAAAATACGTAATAGAGATAGCTTTTCTCCCGAATCGAAAAGTAAACAAAGAAGTTATAAAGCATCATGACGAACAATACGCCAACATGGATGCCCGAAATGATTTCGTTGGTAAAGGTAAATTGGAAAAAACCCATTTCGCTTCTTACAAGTAAGGGCAACACAATGGGCTCATTCCCGCGGATTCTCAGATAGTAAGTTTCAGATTGTTGAATGGGGATATTGAGTTTATAAACAATATTCTGATGCTGGACATTTCGCATGCCGAATGCATTATTCCAGGAGATTGCCTGGGACATAAACCCTGTTTTTTCCTGAGAAAAAAGGGTACAGAATTCAATTCGGGGGTAGGCCAGTTCCAGGAAGATATCGTCTTCCTGCGTTTCGTTTTTAATTTTCAGCCTGATCCAGAATGCAGAATTGCTCAGGCCGAAATTGGGAGTTTCATCACGGCTCCGTACAAACGTTCCGGAAGCCATGACCTGGGCAAGTGTAAGTGTTCCCAGCGTATCTTCCATAATCTCGACGCTCTTTCCAATGGATAGGTCTTTTCCACTAAAAATTACCTCTTCTGCTTTACCGGTCAGGGAAATAAGTAAGAGCAGTGAAATTAGAAAAAAACGCTGGTAGAACTTTAGATCCATTTGTTGATGTCGTATATTATTTCAAGGTCTCCCCTTCTTCCACTTTCAACTACCGTCTGTTTTGGGTTTTCCCTGAGGCTAAAAATCTTTTCTCTTTCTTCATCTGTGGCGAACGGCAGATTCGTCAAATCCCGGGCTATCAATGATGTTGCAATGAGGCCTTCTTTGGGATAATAGAATGTTCCGTTGTTTCCCAGATCCGTTAAAACCTCAAAGCCGATTCGCTGACTGATGACGAGGGTTATCGGAGAGCATAGGCCCATCAGATATTTGATTCCTACCATCGACGAAATTGCCATAGCAGTTCTACCAAGATAAACACTTCCGATGCCATATCCAGCCACTTCCTTGGAATTAAACAATCCGCAAAATTCTGCGACATTATAATCGCCAATATTATCGACATACCCGTAAATGTTCTTATCGATTTTCGCAATGGCATCCTCCATCGGCATTTTCAGGTTTGGAGACCTTACCTGCACTCTGGTACCTCCATAAATTTTGCTGCCGTCCTCCGATTCCACAATGATAACATAGGTATTAGGGTCTTCCAGCCAATTGTGACTATAAGAAGTCACCTGTTTTACGCCATACGCTTCAAGCACTTTTCGGTGCCCTTCTGCATACTTTAAACTGGTTTCGACGTCGTCGGGAGCACGGTATGCTTTAATTTGAGCAACCATTAATTTTCAGGATTTACGATAAAAAGTGTTTCTTCCAATGGTAACCGATAACTTTTGATCTGAGGTTTCTCAGCCTTTGCGATTTTGAATAAAAACACTTCTGCAATATTATCTTCAAATGGAACGAGTTCCCGGAATTTTTTTCGAACATCCTTCAATTTTGCGCTTTCATCGGCATCTAAGCCTGCACCATCGCCTTTAGTTATTCTGGGAAACAAATAAAATGGTGAAATCAGCGGGTGAATCGCAAATCCTGCCTGCTCTGCTTGCAGCCAAAGCCGCTGCATGGACATACCTCCCAGAAAAAAATTCTTGTGGTCATATTTGGGTAAAGTAATCATTCCGAGCGCAGAGGCGGTCGCCACTGTCTTCATTGCGACATCAATCAAAGCACTCCCACCGTTTATCGACTTTAGCGTTTTTGTAATTTCACCATCCCGGATAATTGCCAGCGCAGCCATTTGGGCACTATTCATTCCCAAAGTACGTATATCAATCCCGTCTTTTGAACTTTCCGCCTCCAAAGGCGACCATTTCATCTCCCGCTGCACAAAATCATGGTGACCATTGGGATTCAGCAGCCTGATCCGGTCACATTCCCCTATGATCTCTCCCAATGCCGACATTTGCAGTTTATCATCAAAATAGTGAAACCGGGCCCCTTCAATGCTCTCTGCGGCATTTTTTAGTGCGTCCATTTCATTTGAAGTGATGCGGGCTGGGAAGGAAGGATTTCTATTGGTGCAGCGCTCAAATATATATCCGACAGAATCGGGTGCGTAAACGGGCTCACAAACTGCCAAAGATTGGCCAGCGTTAAAATTGATAGCAGCAATCAATGTGGAATCGGGACCCAAGGGAAACAGCTGACTTTTGATGCCCAGGCCAGATTCGTGGCTTTTTAGTATCAGGTTTTCGTATGCCGCGCCGAATGAAATGTTGGAAGCAATGTGATCAAAATCTCCAAAAGAATAGGACCTGTAACGATCATGAAATAAATGCAGCCTGCCATTCCGGTAAAGCCATTTCCAGGGCTGGTCGTTTCCTGTTGAGGGAGCATAACAGGCCGCATAGACCAGCTCTCTGATCATATCATCGCTTACAAGTATCTGTCCGGAAGCATAGGGAAGAGAATCAGCCTCATTAACCGCTTCTTTGGGATCGAATGGCAGGTAAGGATTCTGGAAAAGTGGTGCTGGTGTAACAGGGGATTTGTTTCCGACAAGTTCTTCCAAATCTATGTAGTACCTGCCCGATTCCTGATATTGTTTCAGAAGGATCCGGCGGCAAACATCCGTGACAACGCCTGCACCCAACGTTACTGCGCTGGCGAGTTGTGGCCAGGTACTGATGGTTTGCCCAATTTCAACAAGCGATACTTTCCCTCTCTTAGAGCCATTTATCGCATTCACGATCCGAAGCACCAGCGGCAGACGCTCCTCATCGGAAATGTGATCGAACTTTTCGGCCGGTATGCCTTTGAGCAATCCATGAAAAATAGGTCTGTCCTGTTCAATGTCAAACCGTTCCACATCCAGCATGCCCCTGTCACTTGTTTCCATCACCACCGGAATCTGATGACTGGCTGCCATCACTCTACAAGCTATTTTTACACCAATATCATCGCATTCATCAATCAGAATATCCAGTTTCCCTCCTTCCAGCAGAAAGCGAGACATATTTGTCTTACTGATGCCCTCGGTATAGCATTCAATTTCAAGGAACGGGTCTATTTCTGCAATTTCCCTTGCGGTGACAATGCATTTATTCACGCCAATATTATGGAGCCCGGTTTTGATCCGGTTGAGATTACTGAGTTCAATGGTATCAAAATCGGCAAGTTTTAGTATTCCGCAGATTCTCTCCGTCGCAATGCTTACCGCTACCGCATGTCCTACCGAAAGACCAATTATCCCTATTTTTCGCCGCGCTAGATCGCGCTGTTCTTGTGGGGTAATTTTGTATTGGTTGCGGCTTGTTCGGAGCTCAACAAATTCATCTTTATCGACAATATGGATTAAGCGACCGGACCAGGGATATAGAATCCACAAGCCCTCTGTTTCCTGCTCCCTTTCCGCTAGCCATTGATCGTATAAAGCGTCTGTTTCGATCGCGCTTAATCGCTTTTTTGGACTGCGTAACCGGATCAACTCTTTTTTTTGTGAGGCGAAAACATCAAGAATGGTCTTGTCTTGATAATTTTCAATAAATAAATCAAATTTTTCCTTGTCCGCGTATTGTTCTTTTGGTATAAAAACTGGTTTGTAAATGGCATTGCTGCTAGCTTCCTGGTACATCTTTAAATTATTGTGGGTCTGGTACTTAGCGTATTATAACTCTGCCTAAAACAACTGCCATGAGGAGCGAAGAAAATTGCGCCTGACTCACGAAGGCCTGTTTCAAATGTCGTATATTCACCAATGATTTTTCACTAAATAATTACACAAATTGCTGAATTTATTTTTGTAAAACTAACCAGTGGTTAAATGACCCGTAAAATATTTGGAGTATTCCAAGTAAATTTTACTTATTAGCAGAAGCTTCGGGATTTTTCGAATTTGAACTTGTAAAAAGTGTCGGGGGCCTGGTGATGATAATATAGAATTATTAATATAATATTATCAATTAGTTTGTCAATGTCATCAACTGTAACGACCACCTCTCAGTATAAGAATTTTTAATGATGGAAAAAGGAAAAATCAGCGTACTTTATGTAGATGATGAAATCAACAATCTCAACTCCTTCAAAGCGGCTTTTAGACGAGATTTTAACATTTTTATTGCCACATCAGGGCGTGAAGGCCTGGAACTATTGAAGCATAATGTGGTCCACGTGATCATCACTGATCAGCGTATGCCGGAAATGACCGGCGTGGATTTTTTAATTGAAGTTTTAAAAGAATATTCCGATCCGGTACGTATCCTCCTCACCGGTTATACGGATATTACTGCCGTCATTGACGCGGTAAATAAAGGGCACATCTACTATTATCTCAACAAGCCCTGGGATGAACAACAACTTCGGATAATTATAAAAAATGCATATGAAATTTTTCATTTGCGGGAGGAAAATAAGGAGTTGATTGAAAAATTAATGGACGTCAATGGGCAGCTAGAGTTCCTTCTCAGACAGAACCTTCTTTCTTAGTCATTAACTGGTATTCTTTTTGTGGTGTACATATTATCCCGAAGAACCCGGGCATTTATCTTTCCAACAAAAATGAGTTTCATCATGAAAAAGATCTTAGCAATAGGAATAATTACTGGTGTTGTCGTATTCTTTTTTTTAACATCACTTACAAAGCAGCTGGAAGAACCGGAAGCAGCGGCATAATTTTTACATTGCTCAACGTATATTGGTAAATGTTAATGCAATTGTCATGAATAATCAGCTGGTTGTTAAGGAAGAAGTTTTAATAGAAGCGCCCGTGTCCAAGGTGTGGGAAGTACTGATTGCCCCAAAATACATCAGGCAATGGGACGCGCTTCCCCACGATTTTGATGATTATTATCTTGAAACAGGACGAACAATTGAATGGTCTGGCATTACCAAAATGACCGTTAAAGTTTGTGAACCTCACAAGTCACTGGTTTTTAGCCTTTATGTTTCGAAATGGGAACAGCCGCCCGCAGCCTACAACATCGGCTATACTTACAATCTCTCGGAAGAAGAAACTGGAACCAGGCTGTCAATTGAAATTGGCGATTTCTCAGTTCTGCCAGACGGTATCGAGTATTATAAATCTTCCGAAGAATTTGTAGATAATGCATTGAACAAGATCAAAAGTTTAGCTGAGAACAGGGTTTAAATGAAACGGTTATTATCTTTGTATTAACTGCATTTGGCCGATATGGAACCCAACACAAAGCTTTATTATGACACCAACGAAGTCGCCAAACTCGTAGGCTGCGAGCCATCAGCATTGCGTTTCTGGGAGAATAAATTTCCGCAGCTCAGCCCCAAAAGAGATGCCCGAAACAGGAGAAGATATACTGAACGGGATATCGAAATCATTAAAAAAATCATCAATCAGCGCGACAAACAGGGCCGGACCATCAAGGGCACGCGTGAACAATTGAGACGTAAAGAAGAGGCTCAGCTTCTGATCCAGCGATTATTGCGGGTCAGAAAATTTCTTGTGGAGATCCAAGACAAACTCTGATGCGTTTACCATTTTAGCTACCAATCTGACCTTCAATGAAATCCTTTATACTCGTACTATTAATCCTTTGTTTACCCTTTTTAGGAGAATCACAGAATTTTCAGCCTGCATTTATTCGTCAACATATCGAGTTTTTGGCTTCTGACGATCTGGAAGGTCGGGGTACTGCCAGTTTGGGCGAGATCAAAGCCGCGAATTATATTGCTGACGTCTTTGAAAAGTTAAACCTGAAACCTGCCGGTAAGAATGTTAGTTTTTTCCAGCCTTTTGAAATTTCATTTGCAATTGATGGAAAAGCGCATCAGCTGATAGGACGAAATGTAGTTGGTTTTCTCGATAACGGCGCTTCCAAAACCATTGTGATCGGAGCACATTATGACCACTTGGGGAGAGGATACCAGGGAAGATCACTGTCACCCGACAGTAAGAACAAAATACATAATGGTGCGGATGACAATGCATCCGGCACCACGGGGGTGCTCGAACTTGCCAAATACTTTTCGGAAAACGATGTGGTAGAAAAGCATAACTACCTCTTTATCACATTTTCCGGAGAAGAACTCGGGCTGATCGGTTCTAAACGTTTTACCGAGAAACCAACCGTTCCTTTAAACTCCATTTCCTGCATGATCAACATGGATATGATTGGTCGGCTGGATGAAAATAAGGGCATCATCATTTCTGGCTGGGGCACGAGTAAAGTGTGGGGAAAACTCATTCCTGATCTAGCAAAATCACAAAATCTGAAATACACAGTCGACTCGTCCGGAATTGGGGCATCGGATCATACCTCATTTTATTTGAAAGACATTCCTGTTGTACAATTCTTCACCGGCGGGCATGGCGATTACCACAAAATTTCTGACGATCCTGACAAAATTAATGTGGATGGAGAAGCGAGGATACTTAATGTGATCGCAGGTCTGCTGCAAAATCTGGACAAAGAAGCTGCTGAGCCGGAATTTTTAAGCGCAGGCAATGCACATAGCGGCGTTACCACAAGCAATTTCAAAGTAACATTGGGCGTCATGCCTAATTACAGTTATTCTGGAAAAGGCCTTAAAATAGACGGCGTTACAAAAGCCCGCCCTGCCGAAAAAGCAGGTATTCTCGTGGGCGACATCATTACCAAACTTGCTGGGAAAGATATAGCGACCATTTACGACTACATGGAAATTCTTGGAAAACACGAGAAAGGCCAACAAGTCGAGGCCGAGCTGCTGCGGGGCAAGGAAATCAAAAAAGTTAGGGTTACCTTCTGAATTTCAAGCAATTGCTCCTCTTTTTCCTAGCTCAATAACTTCCATCTGGCTAATAATCCCGTCGTGCAAGTTGAAGCGTAAAATGGTGCGAAATTTGTGAAAGCCTTCCTGGCCCGCAGCGCCGGGGTTTATGTAAAGCATATTATTCAAAGCTGGGTCGCGGATCACCCGTAGGATATGTGAGTGCCCGCAGATGAAAAGATCAGGCGTATTTGATTTGAGAATCGGTTTAACCTGAGGGTTGTATTTAGGTGGCGCCCCTCCAATGTGGGTCATCCAAATGGAAAACCCTTCCAGTTCAAAATGCAGGTTTTCCTCGGTACGTGCTCTTATCTCAGCGCTATCAATATTGCCAAAAATGATTCTTGTTGGTTTGAAAGCTTCCAGCTGGTCAATGATCTTCGAAGAACCCAGATCGCCGGCATGCCAGACCTCATCACAATGTGAAAAATGATCGAATACCCGACCATCCAGATAGCCGTGCGTATCTGATATCAATCCAATTGTCTTCATTATAAGGGTGTCAGAACTTACTATCATAAGATAATGAACACCGCCAATATTACCGCAAAATTAAAATTTTATATTTTTATAGAATATAAGTAACTTATATATAATAAAATTTGATATTTACAGTTGACCTCTTAATTAATGTTAAATTTTGTAACAATCTTGTAAAAGTTTACTTCAAACTAAAAATTTAGTTGTAAAGTTATTTTGGTTTGCATATTATTGCAAAAAGTAATTACTCAGTTACATAATTCCCCACCTAACCCGTCAGCCAGCCTTGAAAAAAATCTTACTTCTGCTCTTTTTATGTGTTTCTACTTGGTCTGCCCATGCGCAGACAGGGGGACGGTTTTCGTTAAAAGGAATCATTTCCGACAGTTCCGGCGCAGTATTGCCGGAGGCCACGATCATGCTGCTTTTACCCAAGGATTCATCGCTTGTGAATTTTGGGCGGACCAATAAGGAAGGTGCTTTCGAGCTAAAAAATCTCAAAAGGATCTCCTACATTTTCAAGGTTTCGTACGTAGGCTTCATCCCATATCAGGACGATATCAACCCAAAAGACCTGGAAACAGTGGATTTGGGTAAGATCCGGATGAAAGTGCTGCAAAAGGAACTATATGAGGTAGTCATCAAAACAGCCAGGGCTCCACTGAGCATTCGGGGCGATACGGTAGAGTTCGACGCAAAAGCATTTAAAGTACCGCCCGGTTCGACTGTAGAAGATCTCCTCAGGAAATTGCCGGGTGTACAGGTAGATGGGGATGGAAACATTCGCGCGCAGGGAGAGGAAATCAAACGTGTAACGGTGGACGGTAAGAGATTCTTTGGGGATGATCCTAAAATGGCCACCAAAAATCTGCCCGCGGAAGCCATTAATAAAGTGCAGGTTTTCAATGGTAAAACAGAGCAGTCAAAAGCAACGGGTGTCGATGATGGGAAGCGGGAGAAGACCTTGAACCTGGAATTAAAGGAAAGCCATAAAAAAGGCGGATTTGGCAAGGCGGTGGCTGGGGTTGGGACAGATTCCAGAATGGAGGGGAAGGTGAGTTACAACCGTTTTGACGACAAGCAGCAATTCGCATTGCTGGGTTTTGGGAACAACACCAATCAATCCGGCATTGCCAGGAATGATTACCAGGATTTCAAAGGAAGCCAATCGTTCAACTGGGGCGATGATGGGGATTTTGGGTTCAATAGCGGCCGATATTATGGCGGCGACGACATTACTATTCAGCCAAACTGGGGTGGCGCCGGATCCGGCGGATTTACCAAAAACTGGGCTGGCGGCGCCAATTATAATTTTGATACAAAGAAAACCAAACTTAGCACGAGCTACTTTTATAACCAGAGCCGATCCATTATGGACGTGCGGTCGAGCACTGAAAACTTCTTGACGAACGACTCATATAGCTCAATAGAAAACAACAAAACGCTGGGTTTTACAGGAAATCACCGGCCAAGCTTTCGCTTTGAGAAAATCATCGATTCGCTCAACACGATCATTTTGATCAGTAATTCAAGGATCAATTCTGGAGATAATCAATATGACAGTTTTCAGCAATCGTTCCGAAGTGAGGATGTCCTTTCTAACCAATCAACGGTAGATAATGTGAGTAATTATAACTCATTTGCAATGGCAAATCTTCTTTTGTACAGGCATAAGTTTAAGAAAAAAGGAAGGAATTTTGCAGCCAGCGTGGGTTATAATATCAACAATTCGGACGAGGATAAGAGGCTGAATTCCATTAACTTATTTCCTCAGGATTCGCTCCGTAACAGTGTGATCAATCAGATGAACGAAACGGAAAGCACCCGGGGCAATTTCAAAGGAAGTTTATCTTATGTCGAGCCGTTTTCAAAAAAGTTCTTTTGGGAAACATTCTATAATTACAGCATGCGAAAGGACAAAGTGGACAGAAATGTGTTCGACGTCGAAGGTGATATGCCGGAAGTAAATCAGTTTTTAACACGGTATTACTCAAATGATTTCACATACAATCGGGTGGGTACCAGCTTGCGTTACTCCAATAAAGGCCTCAACATTGCGGCAGGTCTGGCTGGTGTGCAGTATGATCTGCAAGGTAAGTTTGCCGCCGACAAATCTTCGAGCAACTTCACCATAGTCGACCGCAAGTTTTTCACCTGGGTACCCAATGTTTCCCTCAATTTTGATCTTAAAAACAACAGGTATCTGTATGCTGAATACGGCTTGAATGTTAGGGAACCTTCGATCACTGACTTGCAGCCGATCGTAGATAACAGCAATCCATTGTATATTGTTGAAGGAAATCCGGATCTTATCCCGGCTTCTACCCATAGCATGTATGGCGGATATCAAATGTTCAATCCGGCAAGTTTCACCAATTTGTATGTTAATGTAAATTACAATTACAATGTGAACCAGATCGTGTACAACCGGACTATTAATCTGGACAACCTGATCACGACTACTAAACCCATGAACATTACCGGTGGAAATAGTTATGGTACCTACATTGGTTTTGGATTCCCTTTGAAAAAAACGAAGGCAACATTAAATCTTAATACCGGGCTCAATTTCAGCAAAAACCTGACTTTCATTAACAACGTCGAAAACCAGACAAAAACGGATGGTTACAACTTTGGCGCCCGGCTGGATCTGACCCCAAGCGATATTTTCACGCTATATACCAATGCAAACTGGAATATCAGCGATACGAAATATTCTATTAATACAAGTCAGAACCAGAAGATCTTCAACAGCAACTATGGTGCGGATATGAATGTAAAAATGCCGAAGGATATCTATTTCAATGCGCGTTTCAACTATTTCAGTTACAAGAACGATCAGTTCGGCTTCAACCAAAAACAACCGATTCTCAATCTTTCTGTTTATAAGATTGTCCTCAAAAGCAAGAAAGGAGAAGTGCGGCTTACTGCCAATGACGTGTTTAAAAAGAACCTGGGCATTACCCAGACGGTAAATCAGAACTACTATACCGAGCGGCGGGTATCTACCTTATCCCGATACTTTATGTTGAGTTTCACGTATAATATGAGAGGAATGTCGGCCAGTGTCAGACGTAATAATAACTTTTAAGCGAATTAAAAATATGAGATCAATTACACTTTTTATATTGCTGTTTTTGGCTTCCGCAAATGTGTTCGCGCAGAAAATGGAGGGGCAGATTACCTACGAAAAAGTCTATCATTGGACGCGACTTTATTCCCGCCTGAGCTATCTCAGCAATGAGGAAAAGGACAGGATGAAAATGACCTGGGCCAATGATGACGAGCATAAGCAGGAAATGACTTTGTTTTTTAATGAAAAACAAAGCTTTTATGGCTATCCGAAAAATGAAGAGTTAGATGGCGGCTACTCATGGAGAAAAGGGGAATATAAAATATACCGTGACTTCGAAAACGAAAAACGCACAGACATTATTGAAATGCTTGGCAAGACCTACATTGTCGACGACTCGCTGAAACTGCCCAAGTGGAAGGTTATGAATAAGATCAAGGAAGTGGCAGGATATATGTGCATGATGGCGGTAACGGAAGACACGATTAAAAGCCAGAAAATAACGGCTTGGTTTGCCGACAACCTGCCTGTTTCCGGCGGGCCGGAGCAATATTCCGGGCTACCGGGAATGATCCTTGAATTGGATATTAATGACGGGGATATCGTTACCACGGCAAAGGAAGTGAAAATGAGACCGGTGACTGAGGAGGAGATTTCCATTCCCAAAAAAATAAAAGGGAAAAAGATCGCCACTCAGAAATATGAAGAACTTATGTCAACACATATCCGGGACAGCATTAAATCGCATCGCAACCCATATTGGGCAATGCCGTATTAAAAAAGGTTTATTATTGTATTCTATCTTATAAAAGGGAGGATTGTCTGTGGCAATTTTCCCTTTTTTTATACCTTTGCGACTTGAAACCGGCACCCCGGGCTACTCTTTACGCCATTTGGCAAGATATTTGTACTATACGTTTACTTGTTCTTTTATTCAACTTAACAGTGTTTCAATCTTTTAATAACCCTAGATGATTATGAAAAATACCATTTTAGCCGTCGCAATGCTTTTTGTATTGGGATCTTGCGCCAGCAAGAAGAAATTGTTGACTGCTCAGAAACAGGCGAACGAAATCCAGATCCAATTGGATAAAGCCCGGGCCGACCTCAACGACTGTGATAGCAGAACTGCTACTCTGAATAATGATTTGAAAGCCAAAAACGACGAGCTTACCAGCAAAAATTTGAAGATGAAAGAACTGGAAGATCAGGTAGAGTTTTTGAAGAAGAACAACAACAACCTGCTGGACAGAATGTCTGACCTGTCTGTCATCAGCAAAGAAGGTTCTGAAAGCATTAAAAAGTCACTTGCTATGATGGACGCCCAGGGCACGCAGATTCGTGACCTAAATTCAAGCATTCAGAAAAAAGATTCCCTGAACATGGCGCTGGTTTTGAACCTGAAACGTTCGTTGGCTGATGTTAGCGATGAAGATGTGCAAATCGAAGTAAAAAAAGGGGTTGTGTATGTTTCATTGTCTGACAAAATGCTCTTCAAGTCGGGAAGTTCTGTAATCAATACCCAGGCTGAAGTTGTATTGGGTAAGGTTGCTAAAATCCTGAATGATTACAAAGAAATTGAAATCCTGATCGAAGGTCACACGGATAATGTGCCTATCGCTACCGATAAAATTACTGATAACTGGGATTTGAGTGTTTTACGCGCAACGACTGTGGCGCGTACGCTTCAAAAGAAATATGGTGTTGAGCCAGTGCGTATGATTGCCGGTGGCCGTGGAGAATATCTGCCTAAAGTGGCAAATGATTCAGCGCCTAACCGCAGCCTGAACCGTCGTACTGAGATCATCATTACACCAAAATTGGATCAGTTCTTCAACCTTTACACACCTAATGCAGGTAAGTAAGGTTTAGAAAGCTTTAATGATTAGGCCCGTCGCTACGACGGGCTTCTTTGTTTTTACACAATCCGCTTTTTAATCGCCAGCGAGACCGCCTCCGTCGCAGAATGAACGTGTAATTTGTCGTAGATCTTCTTAATGTGCGACCGCACAGTATCCAGACTGATATTCAGCTCATACCCAATCATTTTATAGCTAAATCCATTGACGAGCAATTGAAGCAATTCTGTTTCGCGCTTGGACAACTTGTAATCTTCCTGCTCTTCACTTTTGGCAGTTGGCAGCATTTGAAGCACTTTCCTAGCTACCGATCCGGTCATTGGCGCGCCACCGCTCATCACCGTGCGTATCGCCGACGGAATTTCCTCACTGGCATATCTCTTCAAAATATAGCCCGAAGCTCCCGCACATATTGCATTGAAAATGTTTTCATTATCGTCAAAAACCGTCAGCATGATAACAGGTAGCTTTTCATCATATGCCCGAATATTTTTCACTGCCTCCACGCCATTCATGCCCGGCATGTCAATGTCCATTAAAATGACGTCCGGATGAAGCGTTTGAATATCACTGACCACATTTTGAGGCGTGTGCATTGCCCCCAGAAGATTCAGATCCACGCTCTCAGAAATAAGCGCTTCCATGCTGATCCGCAAAGCTTCATTGTCGTCATAAAGCAAAATATTGGCGGTTTCCATTTCAAGATAATCGGTGACGGGAAGAGATAGGTTATTCATACTATGCGCTTGTTGTATTTCACAAAGTTGTGCCTTTGCATGATGTCAATCAATCGCATGATGATGTGGTTTTCCGGGCTAACCTGCTGGAATCTTTAATTCGATTGTAGTACCGGAACCGTTTGCGGACGTAATTTCACAAGTACCGGCAAGGCCAGCGGCCCTGGACCTCATGTTTTTCAGGCCATTGGAGGAAGTCTCCGTCTCCATTTCAAATCCAGTACCATTATCTGAAATGGTCAGCATAATGTTTTCATTCAACTTTTGCAACAGGATTTTTACTGTTGTTGCATCGGAATATTTGGCCGCATTGTTGATTGCTTCTTTAAATATCAGAAAGAAATCGCGCCGCTGCTGCATATCCAGGCTTGAAGATAGTACCAGTTCATCGATCACAAATTCGGCACGGATATTCTTCGGTTCCAGCGTATGGCTTACAAATTCCCGCATCCGCACCAGCATATTTGCAAGCTTGTCATTATCCGGCTTGATCGCCCACACAATGTCACTCATTTCCTGCTGCATATGGGTGGACTGCTCCGTGATCTTTTTGAGATAACTACCTGCCTTAACCTGATCTTTCACAAGATTGGAATGCGACACTTCCGACAATATTTTAATGCTGGTCAGCGTGGAGCCAATGTCGTCATGCAAGTCCCTGGCAACGTCATTTCTGAAATTGATAATGGCTTGCTGCTGCTCTAATCTTTTCTTCAGTTGATAACGGTTGAATAAAATTCCAGTGATAAGCAGTAAAAAGCAGGTTGCTCCAATTATTCCGTTCCGCATTAATCGCTGGTTTTTCAATTGCTTTTCGGTTTCTAGCAGGCGGACTTTTCGCTCAGTATTAAGCAGTGCAATTTCCCTGTCTTTCTTCTCCGTCTCGTATTTGAGCTGTAATTCAGCAATGTTGCTTTGCGTTGTTTCACGCATCAGGCTGTCCTTATAGGCAGTATATTGGGTCAGGTTTTGATATGCTTTGGGGAAATCCTTACGATCTCTGTAAAAGAAGGACCTAGTCAGAAACACATCCCTTAAGTTCGCACGAGCCTTTATCCTGGTGGAAATATCCTCTGCGTTTTGGAAGAACCGTAATGCGTGCTTGTCGTTACCCAGCATCGCGGCCAATTTTCCCGCGCCAATGCTGCGATATGCAACCTGATTCAAGTCGCCGGCCTCCATAAACAGCTGGATGCCCTTTTTTTCATGTTCAAATGCCTCAGCAGTTTTGCCCTGCTGAGTGAGAAGATTCGAAAGGGTACTATGACTGGTCGCAATCCATGCCTTCACTTTGGTTTGTTCCGCATAATACATACCCAGCTTCTGGTATCGGATCGCCGCAGCGAGAGAATCTTTCTGCAGCATTCTGGCCAGGCTGTTATAGTTGTTGGCCAGTCCGATCAGGTTTCCGATTTTCAGCCTTAGCGAAATCGATTCCCGCAGGTTTTCGACGGCTTCCCGGTTGTTTCCAAGGGTATTGTTTGCGATAGCAAGGTTACTCAATGCCATGGCAGCGATCGATGGATCATTTAATTTGTCACCAAGCCTTTTTGCCTTTAACAACCATTCCACCTGCTCTTCAAATTTCCCCTGACGGTTGCGGAGCATTCCCAGGTCACTATAGACCATGGATGTATAGTCGGACTGGTCTTTTTCAAATTTTACCTGAAGCGATTTTTTATAGTTGTCTTCCGACTCTTTGAAACGGCTTTCAAACATGTAAAACTGGCCCAATTGGAAATGGCCAAGCGCTTGCATAAAGTCATCTTTCAACTGGGATGCAATTTTCAATCCGGCCAGATTAAGCACCTCAACGCTATCCTTTGAATTGATATATTTTTTCAGGTCCCCAATTTTAAGTAATGCCCAGCCTTCGCCGCGTTTCATGCCTTTTTGCTTGCTCATTTTGAGGGCTGACCTTGCATAAAACATGGCCGAATCAACATTCACATCAGTAACCTCGTCCGCTTTTTCAAGCAACTTGTAAATGGCGGTAGAATCTCCCTTTGAATAAATATTCTGTGCAAAGGCCACTTGGAAAGCCGCTTGGAAAGTGAATAGCAATGCAGCTGTCATCAAAAAACGACATTTGTACAAAGTTTTGACGAGCAGCGACATGCGTGTAGAGGAGGTTTTGATGCTACCTTTGTAAAGTGCGTTGAGGAACTGTGATATGTAAATTTAAAATAAATATTTCCATAAAAAATTGCGATATGTCCGAAACAGTACCTACCCGGGAAGCTATTGAGATTGCACACAAAAGGGTTGAGCCCTTTATCCACCACACACCCGTTATGACCTCGCAGTTTCTCAATGATTTGTCCGGAGCGGAGCTGTTCTTTAAGTGTGAAAATTTGCAAAAAATCGGTGCTTTCAAGGCCCGTGGCGGGCTGAACTCCATACTATCACTATCGCCCGACCAACTTGAAAACGGCATTACTACCCATTCGTCCGGAAACCACGCACAGGCAATTGCGTTTGCCGCGGCGAAAGTAGGTGCAAAAGCCTTTATTGTGATGCCGGAAAATTCGCCTCTTGTCAAAATCAATGCTGTGAAAGGCTATGGCGCAACGATCACATTTTGCGAAAATACCCAGGAGGAGCGGGAGCGGGTGGTTCAGGAAATTATAAGCGAAACCGGCGCGACATTCATCCACCCGTTCAATAACTATGAGGTAATCACCGGGCAGGCGACCGCCGCAAAAGAACTAATTGAAGATGTGCAGGACAAGTTGGACGCAATCATTGCGCCGGTCGGCGGAGGTGGCTTATTATGCGGGACTGCTTTGTCGGCACATTATTTTTCTCCCGGGACAAAGGTATATGCCGGTGAGCCCGAAGGTGCGGCCGATGCGGTACTGTCTTTCCGAAGCGACAAGATTCAAAAAGCGCCTTATGTTAAAACCATTGCCGATGGACTTCTAACCACCCTTGGAGACAAAACATTTCCCATAATCAAAGCTTATGTGACTGATATCCTGACTGTTTCCGATGAGGAAATTGTAGGGGCAATGCGCTATTTGTGGGAAAGGATGAAGATTGTCGTGGAACCTTCCGGCGCGGTTTCATTGGCGGCGGTTTTGAAGAACAAAGAACTGTTTGCAGGCAAAAAAATAGGCATCATCCTCACCGGTGGCAATGTAGATCTTGGTAAGCTCCCGTTTTGAACCAGCCTGTATGCAAGTAGAAATTTTTTAAAATTGAATTTTCATTACAGAAAATACGCGCATTAAGTCAAATTGCCGTTATAGTAAAAATTTCGACGTTTCTTGAATATTATTGCCTAACATTTTACTCTTAAATTTTAAGTATGAAAAAGCTGATCTTTTGTTGTCTGGTTGTTTTGATGGGTTCATGCAAGGATAAAGATGAGACCGTTGAGCCGGAAACAGATTTTGCACCTGAATTTGCAGGGAATTACGAAACCACAACAGTTGTGCAAAACGTGGCTTACCAACATAGCTGGCAAGTAACGACAACAGATAAAAACAAGTTGGCAATTGTTTACATTAAAACCGCAGCAATCGAGATTCCTGGCACCACGGTTGATTTTACCCAGGAATACAACCTGGTGGATGTCAAAACCACTGGAAAGGACGTATTTGTAATTGACGAGACGGTTGATGTGAAGCAGAGTAATGAAAAAGCTTCGCGGCAAAGAGTGGAAGGGACTGGAAATATGATCGTTAACAGTAAAGGCGTTCCGCAGATAAACATCACAGTTAAGCTTACAGAAGTCGGCAAATCAACATCCGTAGAAGAATACCTGGAGTTCAAAAAGAAATAAAGAATTGGAATTACATAAAAGAAGGCGGCGGAGGATCTCAGCCGCCTTCTTTTGTTTGGACCCTTCACTACCTTCCGCAAATGCCTTTGAAGTCACAATACCTGCAGATATTAAGGTCGTCCGTTTTACGAAACGGAATGTCCTGATCAAGCATGACATTCAAAATATCCGTTAAAATTGCCTCTGATTTTTCGATGAAATCAGCGGGCGCAAGTTCTTCTGTCAACTCCAGTGGATTGGCAATCAGATTTTTAGGATCACGAAAAGAATAAAAACCTGATTTGACAGCATATTCTCCGAAATTATAGGTTTGATCCTTCAACCTGAGCCCGCGTTCATCCAGCATTTTACGGTACATCAGGTATTCGTACATCCAAAGCTGGCGGACATAACCCATCTTCCGGTCGGGATCATTTCGGATCACTTCCTCTCTCCGGACGGGGTCGGCGAGTTTATTTTTGCCGGTCAGTTCTACACTTCCCGTTTTGTAATCCATCACAAACAACACATTGCCTTCACCTTCTTCAATGCGGTCAATTTTACCGCCGAGTTTAACGGGTGTGTGGGCGCCTTGCAAAATCAGGTTAATGCTGGTGCTCAAGGCTTGTTCTGCGGCCATTATTTTTCTTCTCGGCCTCTGGCTCATTTGGTGTTTTAGAAAAACCAGCACTTGCTGTTCCCCGATCTGATAATAGATCCGGTTGAGGCCCATATCTGTTACATAACCCTTGAATTTCTCGTCGAAGATCTGCCTTAAAATGGTTTTGATCTGCTCCTCAGCCGGGTCGATGCCATTGAGGAAGAATGTCTTATCGAGCGTTTCCAGGGAAGCGTGGAGCCAGGTACCGATCTTATCCATGCCAAGTTCTTCCTCCACCTCTTCCTTTTCCCGCACACCTACAATGTGTTTGAGGTAAAACTGCATGGAACAGCGGATAAATTCATTCAGGTGCGTTGGGAAAAGACCTTTATTGGCGAGGTAATTCCGGATCACCCCAATCATCGCTTCGTCTTTGCGAACAATCTCTTCCAGGTCATCCTGACGCCGACTTTCAAAAATGACCGTTTTATTTTCAATCCTGATCTGCGGATTGTACTGCGCCAATTCGTATTCAACTTGTTGGATAAAACGGCTTTTTTCACCTCCGCCGGGCGCATCATTTGTGCTGGTGTACAGGATGTGTACCTCCTTAGCGCGCTGCAAAAGCCGGTAAAAATGATAAGACATCACGGCTTCCTGGTGCTGATGGGTTGGTAACCCTACGGCCTGTGCAGCATCGTAAGGAATAAGCGAATTCTGCCTTTTCGCCTGGGGAAGCATTCCTTCGTTCAGTGACAAAATAATGATCCGATCAAAATCCAGCGCGCGCGTTTCCAGCATTCCCATGATCTGGAGGTTACTCACAGGCTCGCCGCTGAATGGTATCCTCGTTTGCCGGATCAGTTCGAACATGAATGAGCGCAATGTTCGTAATGTGATCAGTTCTGACCTTTCGTCAATGGTTTGCTCAAATTGTTTTAAAAGGGTGTAAAAAAGATAGAGGTACTCGGTTTCCAGTGCGTTTTTGTAATCCTTATACACATCTCTTAATAACTCAATCAGCTGATAAAATGTCTGAATGACCTGTCTTGAATTGTTTTTTTGCCAATGTGTAAAAAGAATCCTGAATAGCGGATGATTTTCACTCATCCCAGTAAGCTCCTCTGAGCTTAAAAAAACCTGATTACCCCGTGTAATCTCCCATAAAGTTTTCTGAATGATCGTTTGTCCGTCACCTAGCGGGGATAAAGCAACATATTCGTAATGACGGATAAACGGGTGGTTAAGTACCTTGTCAATGGACTTATGGCTGAACTTGGGAATCCGGATCGTTTTGCCACTTTTATTCGTGAATTCAACCACATTTTGCTGTAACTCAAAAACACTGTCAATCAGCGTGTACAATAGGGAATTCCGCATGGAAAGTCCCATGGTAACATTCAGGTCCGTTACTTCTTCGTCCAGCGAATAGAGCATCGGAAGGAGTAGATTTTCATCCGCCAGGACGATTGCGGTAACAATGGATCTATCAGCATCGTCCTTCTTTTTCATGGACTGGTAAAGCTGGCCCGCCACTTTTGTCTGCAACGTGGCATTGGGAACACCGTAAATTGTAATGTTCTTGGCAGAAGTCAGCAAATGATCAGTCGACCAGTTCCATGCGCCAAAAGCTTGGCTTTTCTGATATTCCCGCAGGCTATTCCCAGCTTCTACGCCCGTGTTTTCGGACATATAATAGCGGTCGGCGTCCCACAGTACCTCCGCTTTTCCGGCTTTGATCAGTGAAGTGACAATTTTCCTTTCCGACTCGGTAAAGGCATTGAATCCAGCAAAATAGAGTTTCTCGTAATCATTTCGCCTGGTAATGACGGCGTCCGCATCTTCGGCAAGTTCGCGATAAGCCATGCCGCGATAGGCCTTCCCTTTATCAGAAAGCCTTTTTCTAAATGATTCGTAGACCTTTTTAATGTTTACAAAAAGTGAGAAATACTGTTTGGACCCACCTTCACTTTGCAATGTGCGGCCCTGCGGCAAAGTTTCCTGCCAGCGGCTTATCGCATGCGCTTCGGACAGATAGTCAAATAAAAAGTCGGTTTTGACAAGATACTGGTCAATCTTATCAAGGTCGTTTAACAACACCGACGCCCAGCCCATAAATCGCTCAAACTGCACATCCGGGTCTATTTCCCTGAACGTTTTATACAAGTCAAACAGCAAATGAACCGGATCTTCAATTTCCAATGTGCAAAGGCTTTCCACAAAATCGTCCACAGCCATCACGACCGGGCTCATCATCGCTTCGGAGGTTTCCCTCGCCAATTCCTGCATTAGAAAAAAAGCTGCCCGACGTGTTGGAACAATAACTTGAACCCTTTCCAATGATGTATGATTGGCCAGAATACGTTGGGCAACGAGATTCAGAAAGGATTGCATAAAGGTTTTAAGAAGTTGAATTGATTCCGGTTTAGTGGATGCGATCGCCGCGGGGCGCGAGTGATTTCATGATTTCTGCTTCGGCGTGAAGCAATTCTTTCCATCTTTTCCTGACTTCCGCTTCGGGGAGATACTGTTCAGCCAGTTCGATAAAAGTGCGGTAATGTCCGGCTTCGGAAACCATTAGTTCCCTGTAAAACTTCTGCAGCGATTCATCGTCAAGCGATTCCGAAAGTAATTTGAAACGTTCGCAGCTTCTGGCTTCTATCAATCCACATATCAGCAGCCGGTCGAGCAAAGCCTGTTCATAATCGCCCTTATTTCGCACCAATTGCATGAGTTGGCCTACATATTCATCTTTCCGTTGCCTTCCGAGCGGGATATTCCGTTTTTTCAATTCTTTCAAAACCCTTTGAAAATGTCCCCATTCTTCGGCCACAATGGGCGTTAATGTCTCCACCATCAAGGCTTTTTCGGGGTAATGGACGATCAGGGAAATGCAACTGGATGCGGCTTTTTGTTCACAATAGGCATGGTCAATCAGAATGTCGCTGATTTGCATTGCCGCAATGTCCGTCCAGCGGGGATCCGTGGGCAGTTCTAATCCAAGCGTAGTTAACGTCGTAGCCATATGGAAGGAAGTTAACGATTTTAATCAAACATGGGCCAGTTGATCCCAAATGAAAAGGCCCTGGCAAGCCCGAGATAGCCGGGTGTGACGTAATAACCCTTTGGGAAAAGCTTAAATTGTCCGCCCTGGTTAAGGTAAGCCATTTTGAAAAACAACCTGACCCTTTTGATACGAACGTTCCCAAACACATCCACCACCACATTCTGGTCGAGCCTGGTTTCGTTTTGTAAGTGAAACTGTTGGGTAACAGGCATATAAGCGTCGGCGAGATAAGCAGAACGGTATCTTGCCGCAAGTCCAAGCTGGACGAACAGCACCTTGGCATACACAAAATCGAAGGTAACCTCGCCACTTGCAAACGCGGTTGGGACGCGGATCACATCCTTGTTATCATTCAATGTGAGGTAACCCATCGCTGTGAAATTCCATCTTTTCAGGTGAATACCCGAATTGAAACCAACTCTTAATAAACGGAAACCAGCATTTAATTGTCGAGGAACGGCCGCCGTATCATAATAAATATAATCATTGACCTGATGGATCTGAATCTCTGGTACAAACTCGACTTTCTCTGTTTTGAGGGGCAGCGACGCATAAATCGTCTGCACTTTGGTAGGATCGAAATTATTTTTCCAGACAAAATGATTGCTCAGGTAACGCTGCGCCAGCAAATCAGCAGCTGTTTGAATGCTTTGAAATCCGGCCTTTCCCCACTTGGTATTCAACTCGCCTTTCAGCCTGTATTCCACATTGGCAGCCAGGTTCAGATCGGCTTCTGCGGTGAGGTATTGGACAGAATCTTTCAGGTAATATCCAAGCCAGGCACCGATGATATTGTCGAATTTAAGTCCTGTGCGGTATGTGGTATAAGGATTTCCAACGTCGTTCCCACCCTGGCTAGTTGCCCGCATGCCATAGAAACGTTGCCGCACATAAGCACGGTAATTGAATCCTGAGTAAAATCCTTTGATCCCGACTTTGTTGTCAAACAGTTTGTAAAACAGATTTTGCCTTGTTTCGGTAGAATCAAACCTTGCGACCGGGTATATTCCTTTGTCCAGCCCGCGTTCCAGAGCCAGGTCGGTAAACCGGTTGAGGGTACTGTTATAATCCGCCTGTTGGAAAATCTGAAACCCATTCGCCAGGCGGTACTGCTGATAAATGTGAAAAACATGGCGTCGCTCCCAGGAATTGGCATCATCGCTAATATTGGCTGCGCCATCGTAAGAGAAATCCTCAACAATCCCATCCGCACCCACATTGGGTATAACGCCACCCTGCTCGCGCACTTTCTGGTTCATGTGCCTGTAATGGGCGAGGATCAGGTATTTTTTGTTTTTTGAAAAAAAGCTGGTGTGCATCAGGAGCGTCCAATTCTGTCCTAGGAATGCACCGGCATTTAAATTATTGACAAATCCATATTGCTTATTGGAGGTAAGTCTTTGCGCTCGAAGGCCGAAATTGAAGCGGGAATGCACGTTTTGCGTGTAGGCAAACCTTCCTAATGATGTTTTTCTTGCGCCGGATATGAAGTCGAGTTCAGTATGCTGCGAGCGCGTGTCCATGTATTGCACCTCATCCTGCTTGATGGCATACTCGTCGTAGGCGCGCATCCCAAGCTGTGTCCCAATGTCCTGGCGAGGCTGAAAAAAGAGGTATCGCGTGGCAGTAACCGTGTTTCCAAGATCGACGAGCTTGCCCCACGACCGGTCCATAGGCGTCCACCTGTGAAAGTTGGTAAGGCTCGTATCTACCCTGTAACGTGTTGAATCTCTGTTATTTAGAATATCATTCTCAAAGTAGTGAAACGTCGTTTGCGGACCGTAAATGCTTTTGGTACTATCGTCCAGCACTGCTCCTCCCTGTGCCGCTCCGCCCGTGCTTCTCGATCCTTGGCTGCCGCCCGGCATTTGTACATTGCCTGGCAATCTTACTTGCGCAGTGGCATTTGGTTTGATCAGGATGAAGCTGCATATAACCCACAGTGTGGTGTAAAAAACAATTCTCATAGAGGAAACTATCGTTCTACCGTTTTAATGTTGGTCCCAGATTTGTCCGGATAACCATTGCATGAAAGCGTCCGTTTCGTCTCCAAAATTGATGGCGACGGGAATGTAGGCAAACCTGTCAGCGCATCCGGACCGCTCCGCCAATGGTTTTAATTTGACCATATCTTTTTCGGTTGTTACCACAAAAGTATCGCTTTTTAAGTACTTAATCAGTTCTTCCGGATCTCCGGCTTTGTAATTATAATGGTCCGGAAAGATGACTTTATCTACAACGTCGAACCTGCTGTCGAGATATGCAGCGAAAGGGGAGGGATTTGCGATGCCGGCCACCATTTTAACTTTCTTTAACGATACCGGCGCCCCCGTGTAGCTTAGCGCCTCCGCGTAATCGGTAAATGCGAAAAAAACGGGCGTTAACGGTCGGGTGTAATTTCTAATGCTGGGCTTGACTAACGCTTTTTCCTCATCGGTAAGATATACCGGACATTTGGTCACAATGATGGCATCGGCGCGTTGTGCACCGTTTCGATTTTCGCGTAACCTTCCGCCAGGGAATGGTTCATCGTGATAAAATGGGCGGTTGTAGTCGTTCAAAAGGATGTTGATGTTCCGATGAATGGTGCGGTGCTGGTAGGCATCATCCAAGAGCAGCAACTTTGTGTGCGGATATAACCTTGCAATTTCAATAGCCCCATCCACACGTTTTTCACAAACAGCAACAATGACAGTCTTCCCAAACTTTTGATAAAACTGCAAAGGCTCATCACCAATTGTCGCAGCATTGGCAGCATCATCTGCGAGAACAAACCCTTTGGTATTCCGCCCGTAACCCCGGCTCAGGATGGCAGTCGGGTATCGGTACATGAATGATTTGGTGAGGTATTCGATCACGGGGGTTTTGCCGGTTCCGCCGACCGTCAGATTACCAACCGATATAACAAACTGAGGGACTTTTTGGGATGAAAAAACCTGTCTGTCGTAAAGCTGGTTGCGAAGGCCGGTGAGGACGCCATATAGCCACGACAACGGTTTTAGCAGTGTTTTTATCCAGTTATCTTCTTGCATATAGGGTGCATATTTACGTATTTTTTGTCTAATATTGTGCCCCCGAAAAAGTCTGACACCCCACAAACATGCCGTTAAATATTGTGTATCAACCTCATACGCTACTTTTTCGTAAAGGAGCAGGTACTTCGAGAGGTGTTCTTACACAAAAAACTTCGTGGATTCTTAGGGTGACAGATAGTGATAAGCGAGGCATAGCAGGCTACGGTGAATGCGGCCCGCTTCCCGGACTCAGCGTAGATGATATCCCCGATTTTGAATCCCAACTTTCATCTGTTTGCGACCTTTTTAACGGGTTGGACGTCGATGTGTTTCCATTTAATCTGAGCATCATTCTCGATCAGGTTGTACCGCATCATTTGCCTTCTGTCAGATTTGGTGTGGAAAGCGCATTGCTGGATATCATGAATGGCGGTTGCAGGATTTTGTTCAAAAATGCATTTTCTGCTGGTAAACAAGGCATTCTGATGAACGGGCTGATCTGGATGGGTTCTTTCGATCAAATGCTGGAACAGGTTTCGGATAAGCTTTCACAGGGTTTTACCACCCTTAAAATGAAAGTCGGTGCAATTGATTTTCAGCAGGAATGTAGAATTCTGGAATCAGTTCGTGGGGAATTTGATAAAAATGACATTATTCTTCGCGTGGATGCAAACGGCGCATTTCGTGCAGAAGATGTAAGTTACAAGCTCAACGAACTGGCGACATTCGACCTGCATTCCATAGAACAGCCCGTAAAAGCCGGTCAAGAGGGTTTAATGGCTGAATTGTGTGCTGCATCACCCATTCCGATCGCATTGGACGAGGAGTTGATCGGGCATTTTGATTACCATGCTAAATTTGCGCTGCTCAAAAAACTGGCGCCGCCCTTCATTATTCTCAAACCCACCTTGCTCGGCGGATTTCAACATACTAATGAATGGATTGAGATCGCAAACCGCCTGCGAATCGATTGGTGGATCACATCTGCATTGGAATCGAACATTGGCCTGAATGCGATTGCCCAATATACCGCTTCAAAAAACAATCCGCTGCCGCAAGGATTAGGTACCGGCCAGCTTTTTACAAACAATTTCAATTCACCGCTGACAGTGGAAAGAGGGAAGTTGTTTTATGATTTGGATGAAGATTGGGACTTAACACCACTCAACGCCTTTCCGTAACCACCTCAGCGTTTCTGCCTCTTTTGAACCTTCTTCGGGACTAAAATTATACTCCCAATTCGCCTGCGGCGGCAAACTCATCAGAATAGATTCTGTGCGGCCGTTTGTTTCCAGACCAAATTTAGTACCGCGGTCCCAAACCAGGTTGAACTCTACATATCTGCCCCTGCGTAGGTACTGCCATTGTTTTTCCTCTTCAGTAAATACATCATTACGATGTTTTTTCATGAAACTAACGTAAATGGGGCCGAAGCTTTCTCCTATCTCTTTTACAAATGCAAACAGTTCGTCTTTGGAGCGGTTTTGCCCATTTCCGGCTTCATCAGGTTTGAGATAATCAAAGAAAATGCCGCCTATTCCACGGGTTTCGTTGCGGTGTGGGATGTAGAAGTAATCGTCAGCCCAGCTTTTGAATTTTTGATAAAAAGTCGGGTAGTGTTTGTCACAGGCTGATTTCAAATGGGTGTGAAATGCTTTTGCATCTTCCTGATCTACATAATGCGGGGTAAGGTCAATGCCGCCGCCGAACCAGCAGGTACCATTGCTCAATTCAAAGTAGCGCACATTCATGTGAATGATGGGAACGTGCGGATTTTGAGGGTGCATGACGATTGAAACGCCAGTGGCGGTGAAGTGAAAATCGTCGTTTTCGTTCAGGTTCATTTGTTGTCTCAAACGCGGATGAACTTCTCCGGTTACCTTAGAAAAATTCACCCCGCCTTTTTCGATCACGCTGCCATTTTGAATCAACCTTGTTCTGCCTCCGCCGCCTGAATGGTGCTCCCACAAGTCTTCTCTGAATTTGCCTGTGCCATCCTCATTTTCAACAGATTGACAGATTCGTTCCTGCAAATTTTTGAAAAATAACTCTATATCTTTAATTGTCATGTGTCTTTGTTCCAATGCCGGGCGAAATTACAATAAATCTGAAACGCCAGGTAAAGCATTGAGAAAGTTAAGTGTTGACACGCGTTACGTAACGTGTTACATTTACAAATGATAAAAAGTATAGTCAGCAAACCACTCAGGCTATTTCATTTAAAGACGACGGGACTAAACTACCGGCATCTCAATTGAAAAAAATAAGCCTGGTAATGACTTTACTTGATGCAGCGGCCAAACCAGAGGACATGGAATTTCCGGGATCGGGTTTGCATAAACTATCTGGGGAGTTGAAAGATTTCTGGGCTGTTAAGATTAATGCCAATTACCGTATTATTTTCAGATTTGAAGGAATGGATGTTATCGATGTCGATTACCTGGACTATCATTAAAATTATAAAACCAATGGAAGATATCACAATTAAAGGACCAATGAAGAATCCGGTTCATCCTGGGCAAGTTTTGAAAGGTTTATACCTTGAACCTTTGGAATTAACTATAACACACGCAGCCAAGGGTTTAGGAGTAACCAGGAAAACGTTGTCTCAACTCATTAACGGTCATTATTCGGTAACCCCCGATATGGCGTTACGATTGGCGGAGGCTTTTAATACAAGTCCTCAGTTATGGTTGAATATGCAGCAAAATTACGATTTAAGGCAGGCAGAAAAGAAGGAAAGAAATTACACGATTACTCGTTTTTGGCCCGAACCTAAATCCGCCAGGATACAATCGGCTTAGTTGACGCTCTTTTCAATATGGCTTGCACCCATCCATCCCACCCTTGTAATAAAGACGCGGTCATGCACCCGCTGCTCATAGGTTTTATCAAAGTATTCGTTAGTTCTCAGGTCAAGCAGCCTCGTTTTGCTCCGGGCTCATTTTAATAAACAGTGCGTGCATCCGGTCTTCCAGCTTTGTGTCCATATTCACCATCGGGTCAGTCCGGCCTCTTTTGTTGGTAATATAGGTGGTGTGCTTTTCAATGGTATTTTTAAATTCCGCCATTTCTTCCTGTGATAATCCTTCATTGGATTCCAAAGAGTTTTTTGCAACCTCAGGTAACGCTTTCACTGCTTTCTTTTCAATCTGTGAATAAATCTTCTCCGAAAACGTAAAAGTTAACACGAATGCAAGCAATGCAACGGCTGCCTGCTTGGCATATTGCCTGTTCAAATTTTTGATCCTGATCATCATAGCTAATCGTTTTTTGGTGATAGAATAATTGAAACTACTGGTAAGATTGAACTGCTTTCCTTGCGAAATCGTGTCGAGCAAAAGCAGCTGGTAACTTCTGACATTGGCATATTCCGCCAAAACAGCCTCGTCGGCGAGGAATTCGTGATTCAATCGGATTGCTTTTTTATAAGAGCGGCAGGAAAACCTTTGATTCAATGAAGTTGGCCGCTCAATCATTGGATATCGTTATTTGGAGAATTTTTGATACGTTATGGATTTAAAATATTGAAAATCAAATCGTAACATGGAAACTAAATACAAATACCGTCGAACTTTTGATTATTTAGAAATAATAGTATTGTTGACTTTACCCTTGCCATTTCTGAACCTTAATATTTTCTATATCCTCATTGTATTGACGATTGTTGGATTTTCAAAATACTTAAGGCATGAGAGGTGGAGGAACTACGGATTTAACTCCACCAATAAGAGGAATCTTGTTGTTGCAATAGTAGTTGGTGTGATCTTTGGTATCAGCGACAATTACTTTTTGGAGCCCTTTTTAACCAAATTGCTTGTCGGCAAAACTCCGGACTTGTCGGCATTACAGGATACTAAGGGGAATATTAAGAAAGCGCTGATATTACTGGTAATTGGATGGCTGGTAGGAGGTTTTTTTGAGGAATTTTTTTTTCGAGGTTATTTGTTTAACCGAATAAATTCGGTGATCCATAGTATAAAACTGCAAAAATGGATTGTAATCATAATAACCAGCATTGTTTTCGCTTTTGCGCATGCATATCAGGATTTAGCGGGAATAATTAGTGCATTTTACTTTTCTGTGATTATGGGGCTCCTGTATTTTTATTTTAAGAAAAATATATGGTATGTGGTCTTAATTCACGGCATCTACGATACATTTGGAGTTCTCATGCTCTACACCGGCTGGTAATAATGCCGGCCTCTCGAATAACCCATTTACTTCTTTTTGAGAGTAGGATAGTTAGTAAACAGTAAGACACTATTTTTGTATTAGTATCTTACTCATTCCAAATGCTGAGAATTCTGCCTCTGTTATTATTATTTGCAACCTCTTGCCTGGCCCAAACTTTTACATCGACCATCCGTGGTACCGTGCGTGATGCCGATACCGGGTTGCCCCTGGTTGGTGCCACGGTTTCAGTCTCTCCCACGGAAGCCGGTACCATTACAGATCCGCGGGGCACATTCAGATTCGATAATTTGAATGTTGGTCGATATCAGCTCACCGTTTCGTATACGGGTTATGGAACAGCATTGGTTTCAGAGTTGCTGCTCGAATCGGGCAAAGAAAATGTGCAGCAAATCCGATTGATTCCGTCAGGTAAACAATTGAATGAAGCGACAGTTACCGCGGCGCGGCCATTGTCATTTAACAGCATTCAGGAAATAACTATTGAGCAAACTTTCAGATATGCAGCCACTTACATGGATCCGGCTCGTGTAGCCACGTCCTTTCCAGGTGTTGCCGCTGCCAATGATCAGGCCAACGGATTAGTGATCAGGGGTAATTCACCCAATAGTATGCAATGGAGGCTGGAAGGCGTGGAGATCGTGAACCCAAACCATTTATCCAATGCAGGCACATTCAGCGATCGTCCAACGTCGACGGGTGGGGGAGTGAATATTTTGAGTACCCAGCTTTTAGGAACCTCCCAATTTTTGTCAGGGGCATTCCCAGCCCAATACGGCAATGTTACAGGCGGGATCCTGGACATGAATTTGAGAAATGGTAATGATGAAAAAACCGAATTCACAGTCCAGGCAAGCTTGTTGGGCCTCGATTTTGCGGCGGAAGGACCATTATCGAAAAAATCAAAAGCATCCTATCTCATTAATTACCGCTATTCATTTACAGGATTACTCGGTGCAATGGGCGTGAGTTTCGGAGGAGAGGACATTCGCTTTCAGGATTTATCGTTCAATCTCAATTTTCCGACTGCAAATGGAGCAAAATTCACAGTTTTTGGCATGGGCGGGATAAGCAGCAACACATTTGAGCCCGAAAAAGACACAATAGCCTGGGAGTTTGAAAAGGATGGCTACAATATCATTTACAAAAACAAAATGGGCGCTGTCGGCGCTTCATTTGATCAACCAATTGGCAAAAGGGCATCCCTCCGGACGGTACTGGTCGCATCGGGGTTGAATACTTCAAGAAAGGCATTTGAAACAGATAAGCAGACTTTTGGCCGACGGGACCAGATCGGCAATGACGGTATCCTGAATGGAAAAATATCGTTTAATACCACTTTTTCTTACCGGGTTAATAAGCAGACGAGGTTTAAAGCGGGACTATTTTTGACAAGCCAGAAATACGAAACGCCGCCTGTATTTCCAACTAGTGAAGTGAAATCATGGATCATTCAGCCATTTGTCGCATGGTCTTCTCAAATTGCCCGAACCCTTACCACTGAGATTGGCCTGCACGCCATGATCAGCAAAATAGAGCAGGATAATACAAACGGAAGTATCCTGGTTGAACCCAGGGCGGCAATAAAGTGGCAGCCGTCAAACGACGAACAGCTCAGTTTTTCCTACGGTCTGCATAGCCAGTTGCAGTCGCCATATGTATACTCTTCCGTTTATGGAATGACCGACATTGGCCAGAATTTCGATTTGAAACCCACGCGTTCGCATCATTTTGTATTGGGTTACCAGCAGACTTTCAACAAAAGCAACAGCCTGAAGATCGAAACCTATTTGCAACATCAGTTCGACGTTCCTGTTGGTGGTGATATGCGCGATAATTATTCGACGGTTAATCTGGTAGAAGAACGACCCAATGTTCGGCTCTACAACCAGGGTACGGCATTGACCTACGGCCTGGAAGTGAGTTTTCAAAAGTTTCTGACCAATGATTTTTACATGCTCGTTTCCGGATCGTTGTATAAGGCTACCTATGTCGATTACATTGGTTTGCGTCACGACAGCCGCTTTGATGGCGGGCACACGTTCAGTCTGACGACAGGGAAGGAGTTCAAATCAGGTAATCAAAGCCTTTGGGGCATCAATGCAAAAATTTTGTGGTTGGGAGGATTCAGGGACAGGTCCATTGATGCGGAATACTCAGCATTACTTCAAATAACCATTTATCAACTCCAAAGCGCCTATTCTGTAAGGATGAAAGATTACTTCCGTCCGGACTTGCGGATCTACTGGAAAAAAAGCAAAACGCGGTACAGCAGGACATTGGCGCTGGATTTACAGAATGTGTCCGGGACAAAAAATGAAGCCTATCGGTATTTCGACAAGCGGAAAGATGCTGTTGTGACCCAGTATCAGCTTGGTTTGATTCCGGTGCTGAGTTATCGGTGGGAGTTTTGATGAATGTTGAATTTTGAATGAGTGAATTTTGACCGGGTCGCCGGGCGATGAGTGAATAAGTGAATTTGAGATGGGAATGATTTTGTTTTCAAGTAGTTAGGAATGGTTTAGTTAAAAAGTTTTTTGGTGCCTGAACTTTCTTTCTTTTCCCGGTGTAAATACCCTTGCAATGAAACTTTAACCTGGTAACATTCGATCAGGCTAAAAGCTAAAAGCTAAAAGCAAAAAGCAAAAAGTTAACAAAATTGGGGGTGACTGGAATTGACAGCGGGTTGGAAGTCTGTGTGTAAGCATGTCGGGAGTTGAGATTACCTCCCGTAAATAATGGTCTCAAACAATAACTGGCGAATCTACTTACGCCATGGCTGCTTAATCCGGAGGATTAAACAAATGCCATCATCCCTCCAACCTACGTGCTGATGGTTGGGCCCCGGGGTGTCGCAAATCAGCGCTGGTTGGAATAGTGATACGGAAAACCAACGAGACACCAGTATCTAAGGCTTTGATGCGGGTCCGCCGTGTACCTTGTCAAGCCCTACAATTCAATCACGGATAAGCATGTAGAAGGCGCAGGGTTTCCCTGATCTGGACCAGGGTTCGACTCCCTGCATCTCCACTGAAAGCCGTTTCCTGATCGGGAGGCGGCTTTTTCATGTAAAGGCGCAGTGTTTCCTTGATCTGGATCAGGCGGGGCGGCCCGTGCCGTTCGACTCCCTGCATCTCCACCAGCATCAATTACAAAAAGCATCAAAAGCCTGCAAATCAATGATTTTGTAGGCTTTTTGCTTTTTTATCATCTAAAAAAAATTCTATGCTAACAAAAAGCCTCACGCTGCTATTTTATCCAAAGAAGCGCAGCAACTACGTAAAGGGTAAACTTCCGATTTACGTGCGATTAATGGTGGACGGGAAAAGGATTGAAATCACGCTCGAGCACACTCGTGGTTTCATAAAGTCGAAATATGGCCTAAGTGATCTAAGCATCCAGAGCTTGGACTATGAGTTTATCGCTCAGTGCGAATTTTGGCTGAAAACCCAAAAAAACTGTGGCCACAATTCTAGTATGAAGTATCTCGCAAACTTTAAAAAGATAGTCTTAATATGTGTGAAACGCGGATTTTGAATAAAGATCCGTTTTACGGTTTCAAACTTCCTAAACACGAAGTAGATAGATCTGCATTATCAGAGGCAGAATTGAAAAGGCTTATTCTGTTGTTTCACAGGATTGTCATATGTTGATGTCTTCAAACTGCGGCGGTCAGAAGTGATAGTTGGGCCGGTAAGCGGTAGGTTACGTTGAAAATCAACTGTCCCAGTACATATGTCTTTTTCTAGTCTGGATTGTAGCTATTTTTTTATCCAAGCCACCTGCCATTTGATTATAGGATTCACACTCCTTAAGAACAATGTATCGCCTTTGGCAAGCGAATACGCAAATAATCCCAACCCCACGAATCATTTGTGTATTTACCGAACGTCAACCGAATGCCCGGGCATTTTTAAAGGGGGTTTTTAAGCGCCAAATTGCCTTAGGTAATTTGCAGATTCCGTATCGGGAGTTCTGTATAGCCGCTCGGGTACAGATGCAAGCTTAGAAGGATGTATTTGCGAGCCAAGTCCGTAAAATTGCTGAAAACTCATAATGAGTGGCCTCCACTTTTCAGGGTCGACATGGTTAGGATTTTGGTCACAAAGTATGGAGTCGTCCAAATGTACGCGGACAATTTTTAATTCCATTGTAAGACTTCGGATATTGTCAATGCCAGTTTCGGCGGCAAAAGGATGGATTGCCACAAATTTGGCTTCGAGGTGAACCGGACATTCTAAAACACGCGGCGCCCCGACAATCTCCGACTTCCCGGGCGTTAAACCTGCCCTATTAAATTTGTCGGCTTCATGTGCATAACCTTTTGCAACTTTCCCGGAAGGTACAGGATTGGTTCCCGTTAAAAGTGCTAGCCGGTCGACAGCATCGACTTGATCCACAGACGGAAGGTTCAGCACACATTCTCGTGTCCGTAGGATGTTTTCTGTTGTTTTGGAATGTGCTGAAATCCCGATCATACAGCGATAGCCCAGCCAAAATGCGGACGAAATGGGTGCGAGATTGAAGGTTTCGTCGCTATTTGTAGTTCCTACTAAAACGACGGGAGTTCCAAAGTATAAAATTGAAGGATTACTTATTTGATGCATCGTACGTGTTGTTTTTTACATCAAATCACCTCAATCTTCCGTCACATACAAACCCGTTTCTTGCTATGTAAACACGCGGTCGTGCCTAGGCTTTTAGAAAAGAAATCCACAGCAGCGTGAATATCCTTTACCACCCAATTGTCGATGGTTTCCATGTCTGTTGATTTTAAAATTCGTGCTTCAGCAAAGCTATCATTTGTAGCATTAAGATAATTAGGGGGTATAAGACAACAGGTAGGGCAAATTGGGACAACAGTTTCTCGATCCGTAAAAAAATGATAGATATTACGATCGTATGCCTGATTTCGGCGTCAATGTGATTGTCGGGTTGTAAAAAGAAACATGCGCCCGCTGCGCAAGGTCGGATAGATATTCCTCCAACGCAGCGGGTTCAATGATTGCAACAGCGCCTGCAAAGGGTAACAGCCAGGTCGCAAGGTAAGGCAGTGAACCTACCAGAAACACAACTTCCATGCTGCCGTCGTGCAGAATTTGTTCATGTGTCCAGCCGTATTGATGCTTCGTGTCGTGAAAATGCTGAATCTGGGCGGGTAACACCGACTGGGGGTTGAAGCGGATCACCACTTTTTCCTTCTCCCGTCTTTTCGCTTCATCAGCCCAATATTGTTGCAATGTCTCCGGACGTGCAGGGAAGAATTCATGAGAAATAATCAGACTACTAATGCGGTCTAAACGGAAATTCCTGAATGCTTGCCGCAGCCGACAATAGGCTACCACATGCCAATGCTGGCTGAGATAAAGACCAATAGGCTCAATTTCGCGGAGAGTAGCCTCGCCGGTTTCCGCTGCCTGATAACCGATCTGCACAACCAGGTGCGCTGTGACGGCGGTGACCAGTTGCTGGTAGGTATTGGGCCTTTCGGAACTAGTGGCCGGTTCCATCACCAGTATATAAGGGGCGACTGTTTCCAGATGGTCGCGGTCCGAATGTCGCAGGGCAGCTCGAAGCTTGTCCATTGCCGCGCCCATGAGCTGCCCCGTGGCGGAATCTGTGAGCCTTGCTGCCAGTTTTTCGGCGATAAGCAATGCCATTGCTTCTTCCCGGGTAAACATAACGGGTGGCAGGCGGTAGCCTTCCAGCATCGCATAGCCTTTCCCCTCGTGGGTGACGATCGGGATGCCCCCACTTTCCAGGGTCCTGATATCCCGGTAGATGGTGCGGGTGCTTACTGAAAAACGCTTGGCCAACTCAGTCGCGCTCACCGTACGCTTCGTTTGCAGCAATGTCAGCAGGGCTACCAGGCGGGAAAGACGTGTAACTTCGGAATCGTTCATATCATTCGAATATAGCGTTTGTTGACCAATACCAAGTAAGCAAAAGAGCCCGATTTCGGGCTCTTTCAACTAAAACGCAAGCAGTGACTATTTAACTACAGTGGCCTCCAGTTCAACAGTAAGTCCTCCAAACAACGCCTTAACTTCCAGCAGGGTAGTCGCTTGTTTGATTCCGTGCTTTGCAATCCAGCCCTGATAAGTCTGAACGCAGCTGGTGAAAAATTCCTGGGTGGATGTCGTGTAAACATTCAACCGTACAACACCGCTGGGTTGATAACCTGCCTCGGCGATAAGCTGCTCCAGATTCTGGATGGTCAGTTCCAATTGCGTATTCATATCGGCGGCAACAGGCTGGCCGTTGGCATCGATTGCAACCTGCCCCGAACAGTAAAGTGTTCCTTCAGGCTGCTTAATTTCTACTGCCTGTACTGAATTGGTGTACTTGCCCCATTCCCAGGGATCCGTCGTGTTCTTTTCCATTTTGATTTGCGTTAACGATGATTTGTTTTTGTTTCCACAAAGGTCAGATGGTGTAGTGACAGCCTTATGTCATACCTTATTACTTATAATGAATTTTTTTACTGTGTAGGTAAAACCTTCGGCACTGCTTTTGTGAAGCCTAATCACAAGAGGGGAAGAGAGAATAAGAGATCTGGCTGTCGTAAGCTGCAAATGCAATAAACGTCAAACAAAACTAGTCATGGGTGTGAACAACAAGCAAATATTGGAAGAAGCAAATGCTGCAATTACCAAAGGTGATTATGAGAGATTTTTATTGTTCTGTACAGATGACACGGTTTGGACATTTGTAGGTGAGCAGACTTTGCATGGAAAGGAAGCCGTCCGGCAGTACATGGCAGCAACCTATTTGGAGCCACCGAAATTTATGGTTGAAAAGTTAATAGCAGAAGGAGATTTTGTTATTGCACTTGGCAAAATCGACATGAAGGATGTAGATGGAAAAGTGGCCAGCTATACCTACTGCGATGTTTGGTGATTTCGCGATGGTAAGATGGCCGAATTGGCGGCATTTGTTATTAAGGCTGAGTAGTCGTAACTGTCTCGAGCTGGGAATGTTCTATCGTAATATTCACTGAACGTTCTCCCTTGGGCCGGGTCCGGTGGACGATGTTTTTGGGAATTGTAAAAAGTTGCCCAGGTAGTAATTCAATGGTTTCCGTTTCCAGATCAATTAGCAAAACACCTTCAACTGTCATGAACGTCTCATCCGAATTGGGATGGTAATGCCAGTAATAACTTTCGGTCATTACACTTAGCCTCACAACGTGGTCATTCAATTCAGCGACGCTGAAATTTGCATAGCTATCTGTTACCGCTCGGGTTAGTTCGGCAATATCGATTCGGGTAAGTGGAGCAGCTTTCATCAAAGCTTTTAAGAAAGAGAATAAGATCGGATAAAATGTACACAAAAAATCCGTGACTCAGTCAAAAATCATAGAATATGTCGTCCACAAACAGAATCGGATTAGGAGGAAGCTGCCATTGGTCATCGAAGCGATATTTCAATCATTAAAGGGAGTGATTAATGTAAGCCAGGATGAGAGACTACGAAAGCAATCATTGTTCCTACGCCCACTGTCGGAAATGGTACAGAAGCAATTGCATTTTATCAGAAGGCATTTGGTGCTAGTCATGGATGGCCTGATTTTGCCGAATAGTATTATTGCAAACGGTCCAATGGAACGATCTGGGGTATCGACATTACGTATGTACCCAGACCAAAAGGCTTTATGTACTTGATGTCCTGTCCACACAATTCAAAAGGCAATATCCAGCATACACCGCTTGTCATGCCAGCGAATGCATTGGTCATTTAATAAACTTTTAATAAATTCCTACTAAAAACAGAAAATGAAAACAAAAAACCTAGCATTCGTTACGTTAACACTGTTGGTTATCCTTTCAAGTTGTCAAGAATCCCAGAAAGGCAAGAGAGCCGTCGAAGGAAATCAGGAGACAACTGTTGATGAGGAGAAGGCAGCCATCTTAGCGAGATTGAACAACGAAACAAAAGATGCTTTTCAGCGAAACTACGATGCGTGGACTGAAAATTGGTTGCACGACCCGGACATCACCAAAACCTACTTGAATTTTACGGATAGTACTTTTTCAGAATCAGTAGGTTGGGACGAGATTAGTCAATTTGTCAAGACGTTTTTTGAAGAGCATCCAGCACCTGAACCTGTCCCGAAGCTATTGGATAAAATTGACGTAAGGCTTTACGGGAAGGGAGCGTGGGTTACGTATGAGCAACAGGACTCCCTACGCGGCCTGAAACGCGAAACAAGGCTGATGGAAAAAGTAGACGGGAAATGGAAAATCGCTGGTATGCAGACGACCATTTACGGATTTAAAACCAACAAGAACAACTAAATCCAGTTGCCACCATGGGATAAGAGCAATCGATGGTGAAGGGGTCCCACCCTTAAATGTCAACGCGGTGTTCTCGGGGAGGCTGCGTCCGGAGGATAAACTTGGGTTTTGTAACCGCTTAGCGCTGTCTATAAATCCGGTGGTTTAAATGAAAAATCACTCACATCTAAATGTAGTGTCGGACTTGATACGGCGATTCCGGTAAAGGTTGAAGATGCGGGGCTTATTGAGCAGTAACCGCAGTGCTCCTCCGATATTCAGAAGGAGGAATTCCTTTATATTTCTTAAACATTTTGGTCAGATGACTGTCGTCTGTAAATCCGAGCTCCGAAGCAATTTCGTTCAAACGCATATCACTGTGTGTAAGTCTGATTTCCACTAATGCAAGTTTGTAGTTGATTATATACTGCTGAAGGTTCTCATTGGTGTGTTTTTTAAAAAATTCACTAATGTAATTGAGTGAAATATGAAAGCGAGAAGCGATGCTTTCAGCCTTTAATTTTTCAGAGTTGTAAATATTCAGGTGAATGTAATGAATGATATCGAGCGACGTATTTTGAGTCACCTTGGATTTTTCAGGAAGATGCAGCGAAATATTTCTTGCCACAACCATCAGTAGCGTGTTCAACAGCTGCTGGACGAGTTCTTTATGCATGGTTTGTTGACTCTGATATTCGATAACGATTGCTTTAATCACGGCCCTAACCAGGGGCTTATCGCTCATGTTCCTGAGAATACATCCCTGAAGGTGATTGCTGTTGTGAAAGATATATTCCAGCTTTTCTATCCAGTCGCCCAGGTTACTATATGATTTCTGAGCCTTTTGGGCATTTAAATAAATATTATTAAAGCGAATAAACACAAACGAGGTGGTTTCACTCACCTCTGTAAAATGCATATGCATAGGCATGGTCAGAAAAAGATTTTCAGGACCATATTTAAACTGGTGTTCATCTATGTGATAAATCCCCTTTCCTTCCAGAATATAAACCAGCTCTATAAAAGTATTCTTATGCGCCTTTACCGGACACTCGTCAACTTTGACAAACCGAACCTCAAAAGGTTGAAATAGATTTTGTACATGCATACCGACAAAATTACCGAATTAACCCAAAATTTTACAACAGAATTGCAAGTAAGGAGCCGCAAATTTGTATCAACATTAATTAAAAAGCGAAGCCTTATGAAAGCGATAACATTGAACCAGACCGGAGGAGTTGAAAATTTTATTTTTAGCGAAGTGGAAACGCCTGCTATTAAGCCGAACGAAGTGCTGATTGAGGTAAAAGCGATCGGAATTAACCCTGTTGATGCATTTGTGAGAAATAATCAGCAAGCACTTACCGACTATTTAAGCCTGAATGGCGATGAGAAAAACGTAATACTGGGCTGGGACATCTCAGGAACGATCGTCAACACCGGAAATGAGGTTACCACCTTTAAAACCGGAGATGACGTTTTCGGCATGGTTAATTTCCCTGGTCAGGGTAAAGCTTACGCGGAATACGTAGCTGCACCTGTCGGGCAATTAGCCTTGAAACCAGCCAATATCTCTTTTGAGGAAGCTGCCGCCGCTACACTGGCGGCATTGACGGCCTGGCAGTCACTGGTAACTTACGCCAAAGTAAAAAAAGGAGACAGAGTACTCATTCACGCGGCTGGCGGAGGTGTCGGGCATTACGCGGTTCAGATCGCAAAACATTTCGGTGCGTACGTTATAGGCACTAGCTCTGCACCGAAAAAAGACTTTATCATTGAACTTGGTGTGGATGAATTTATCGACCACACATCAGAAAAATTCGAGGAAAAAGTAAAAAACGCAGACATTGTGCTAGACCCAATCTTTGGTGAAGAACATCTATTACGATCTCTGGAAGCCGTCAAAACAGGCGGTAGCGTTATTACTTTACTAACCTTCTTCACCGATGAAAAAGTAAAGGCCAGTGTTAAGGAAAAGGATCTTTATACGCATCGCCTGGAGGTAATATCAAATGGAGAAGATATGAGACAAATAGCCGGTATGCTTGCCGATGGAAGCATTAAATCTTTTGTAACCCTGACTTTTCCATTCTCCGACCTGCCAAAGGCCCATACGAAAATAGAAACTGGCAAAACAACCGGCAAAATTGTAGTTGCGTTGTAGTAACTCGAATGCAAAAAGTTGCAGTCAATTTTGACCGGGAAAAAATTGCGACATTGTCGCAACAAATGCGCTGGAGTCATTCGATAGAGCTAGCCGGCATTGAACGTGATATGAAACGTGAATTCTATGGGCAGTTGGCATTTAACTGTAAATGGACTGTAAGAAGCCTTAGAGACCAGATTGATACCATGCTGTACGAACGGTCTGCAATAGCTAAACATCCTGATGCCATTATAACAGAAAGCTTGAACTCACTGATGCAAAACCAGGATCTTAATCCAGACTTGTTATTTAAAAATACATATATTTTGGAATTCTTAAATTTGCCGGCGGCATACTCGAGAAGGATCTTGAAAACGCACTAATTAATAACATCGAAAAATTTATCCTTGAACTAGGTAATGGTTTTGCATTTATTGAACGTCAAAAGAAGATTAGCATTAATACTATTGATTATCATTTAGACTTGTTTTTTTATCACAGAAATTGAGGCGTCTGGTCGCGATAGACTTAAAGTTGGGAAAATTGCTGAGAAACTTCATCGTGCAATTGAAATAGCCCAATAAGAATCTAATTATACAAATTAAAAATCCTTACCATGAGGTGGATGCATGTCTACTTTTTGAAAAAAATATGGCGGTTGTATGAAAAGGATCGCTAAATTTATTTGGATTGTAATAATCATTATGTTTACAGGAGGAATGGCTTATTTGGGTAAACGATTTGTTTTGAATCAACATAGAGGTGATATGCAAACGGTAATTTCAAAAGACGGAACACAAATAGCGTATGAAAAATTAGGAAAGGGTCCTGCTGTTGTTTTAATAGTTGGGGCATTAGCTTCGCGTTCGGATCACGCCAAGCTTGTTCAACTTTTATCCCCTGACTTTACCGTATACAATTATGACCGTCGGGGTCGTGGCGATAGCGGCGACAATAGGCCGTATTCAGTGGAGCGTGAGGTCGAAGACATAGAAGCCCTTATCGATGAGGCTGGTGGTTCGGCCAATGTATATGGCATTTCTTCGGGGGCATGCCTTGCGCTGGAAGCGACAGCCGCGCTTGGCGACAAGGTGAAAAACCTGGCAGTCTACGAACCACCCTATGATGAAGCGGAAGGCGAGGCAGAAAAATGGAAAGAGTACAGTTTGAAATTGGATCAGCTCCTTGCTGCAGATCGCCGCAGTGATGCTGTCGAATTTCATATGAAGTTCGTTGGCGCATCAGGCATAGCCATACTAGCGATGAAAGTGTTGCCCGGGTGGCAGGGTATGAAAGCGTTAGCACCAACAATTGCCTACGATGTAAAAGTTGTTGGTGAAAATCGTTCAGTACCTGTCGAGCGAGTAGCCCGAATAAAGGCGAACACACTTGTGATGGACGGCGGTGCTAGTATAGAATCTATGCCATTTATGCGCGCCACAGCAGATAAGCTTGCCAAAACAATCCCAAATGCGCAGCGTCGTACGATTGAAGGTGAGGGCCATAATGTGGGTGAAAAAGTACTTGCTCCGGTAATCCGGGAGTTCTTCCATGAAGAAAATCAGCCCGCATCCTATACGGGTTCCATCCTGCCGCAGTAAGCCACAATCCCCAATGCTTCGACCACCAGCCAAAAATAAATGAACAAGTTTTCTACCGATAAATCTTAATGATCCTAGCATACCGCTAAGCGCGGTATGCTAATGCGTGTGCTGATTTTTGAATGCATTTACGCGATCAAAGTTCATTTTAATAGTTAAATTAAAAAGTACTAAAAGCCGTATATGAAATCTGTGATGATCGCTTTATTGCTTCTTATTTGCAAGGCTTCAACTGCCCAACAAAATAATGAATTACCTGTACCCAAATTATTTTTCGATTCTGCAGGAGAATTGATCATTTCCCCTTCTTCCACGTCATCAAAAAATGATTTTGATTTTTTTATTGGAAAGTGGAACCTTAAGAACAGAATATTAAAAAAGAATGAGAACAACAGTGTTACATGGAACGAGTTTGAGGCTACTCAGGAAATGCACGTTATACTCAATGGACTTGGCAACATCGATAATTATTTGGCGGAGCGCAACGGGAAACCTTTTGAGGGTATGACTCTTCGCTTATTCAATCCTCAAACCAAATTATGGAGCATCTATTGGGCGGATTCTAATTATGGCACTTTAGGGTTGCCTCCTGTAATTGGGTCCTTTGAAAACAAAGTGGGTCATTTTTTTTCAAAGGATCTCTCTGATGGTAAAGTCTTGATTACTGTTTATCGCTGGGATGCACGAGATGTTGACCAACCGGTATGGAGCCAGGCGACATCGGAGGACTATGGAAATACATGGGAATGGAATTGGTTTATGTACATGCGCAGATAAGTTAATAAAGCATAGCTTACCTCAATGAGGCCTTTCGAACAGTGGGTAAAATCTTGATCGTAAACTTTTCTTTAGTGCCTATTGGCGATACGTGAAGAGAGAGCAAACGATCCTCTTTGCACACTTCAATAATTTAAAATAAACTTTCATGAAAAAAGATAATGTCGGAATATCAATTGCATCCTTGATATTTTTTTTAACAGTGGGTTGCAGCAAAAATCAAAAACAACAAAACGATATGGAAAAACACACAAAGAGTGAAGTAACTTATCTTAGTCCGGATGGATTATTTAAAAATCCGGCTTATTCCCAGCTGGTCATTACGAAGGGTCCCTTCACAACCATTTATGTTGGTGGACAAAATGCTACCGACAAGGAAGGAAAAGTGGTAGGGAAAGGCGACCTCAAAGCTCAGGCCGCACAGACATTGAACAACATCAAGATCGCACTGGAAGCAGGCGGAGCATCGCTAACGAATGTGATCAAATGGAACGTCTACATCATTGAGGGGCAGGATGCCAAGGTAGCCTTTCAAGCACTTCAGGAAGACCTGAAAAAAATGAGTCACCCGCCAATCATTACCGGTGTATTTGTAGCTGCATTGGCACAGCCCGATTTCTTACTGGAGATGGATGCAGTAGCAGTGGTCCCTGAACAATAAAAATCACCACCGGCAACACTCCGGAAAAATTGAGGAGCGTGGAGTTGCAGAAAATCGTCCTAAAACATATGAACCATTCCAAACCCGGTTGTAGTATCAAGTAGTGTAAGAGGGGATTGTTGATGGAGTTCTGATAAGGGAATTCTTAACCATCGGGATACTTAATGAGCTGGAACCTCGAAAGTGAAGCTTTTGGTGTACACTCGACAGGTATTATGGATAATGGTGGGTGACGGCATTTCAAATACCTTTTAGTGATTATTCCGGTTATCTCACACCTATCCATTCCGATTGGGCATTTCATGGTAACAGAGACAAGGTTGCGGTTGTGTCTAATGTTCCGATTCCGGCGAGCACGGTAGATTAGATGTAATTGTTCTGGAATATTATCCAAAACAAGCATTTAAATGGCTCAAACACTGTCCGCCCTAGGGGAATGCTGTTCGCTTTTGAACACTGATGAAGTCTATAATCTGGCTCTAACCGTTTTAAAAGCAGATTTCACATACTGGCATTGGGTTTTAGAGGATTGCTAATAACGGCAACCTTTTCAAAGCTGATATGATCCGGAACTATTTCAAAATCACGCTGCGCAATATGTGGAAAAGCAGAACTTTTTCACTAGTAAATCTGACGGGCCTCGTTACTGGCATTACTGCCTGCCTGCTGATCCTTCAATATGTGAATTTTGAGCTTAGTTTTGACCAATTTCATCAGGATGGATCGCGCATATACCGTGTTGCAAACGATCGTTTTCAGAAAGGCAAGCTCGTGCAGCATGGCACGATTACTTATCCGGCGGTTGGGCAGGGAATGGTTGGTGATTTTAATGAAGTGGAGAGCGTGACGACCATGGGCAATGTGGGCACATTCAATCTTCAATTGGATAAGCGGATTTTTCAGGAAAAAGCAATTTATGCGGATGCGGAGTTCTTCTCAATGTTCAACTTTCCGCTGCTTGCGGGGGATGCACGAACGGCGCTTAAAGCGCCCCGATCCATCGTAATTTCAGAAAGCAATGCGAAAAAGATATTCAGGGTTTCTGGAGATTATGCAAGTCTAATCGGAAAGACATTAAAAGTGGACACAGATAGCGAGCCTTACCAGGTCACGGCCGTAATGAAAGATTTTCCGGCAGCTTCGCACCTGGAATTCGGCGCTTTAATGTCCTATGAAACGTTATCCAAAACCTGGGGCGAATGGGTGAGAACCAGCTGGCAGAATTCGGACATGTGGCATTACATTAAGCTTCGGCCCGGTGCAGATGTGGCTGCATTCGAACGCAAACTTCCGGCTTTTAGCCAGCGGCATTTTAAGGGAGATAAAATTTCAGGAAGTGTTGAAAAATTCAGTTTGCAGCCGCTCCACCGCGCACATCTCTTCTCGGATTACGAATATGAGATCGGCAAGGTTAACAATGGAAAGGCAGTCTGGACGCTGCTGATCATTGCTGCTTTTATTTTGGTCATCGCCTGGATCAATTACATTAACCTTTCCACGGCCCGCTCCCTAGAACGTGCTCGTGAAGTAGGGGTTCGCAAGGTCGCGGGTGCAACTTCCGGGCAGCTCATCTGGCAATTTATGTCCGAATCCATCATCCTTAACCTTATTGCTGGGGTGCTGGCCGTGGTGTTGACGATGCTCTTGCAGCCCACATTGAACGAGCTTATGGGAAAACCTTTGTCGTTGTCTTTGCTAATGGGGGCAGGATTTGGCGGCTATTATTTGCCCGTTATTCTCGCAGGCGTATTTGTGACCGGCATTTTGCTTTCAGGTTTTTATCCTGCCTTTGCATTATCAGGCTTTAAGGCGATCCAGGTTTTGAAAGGTACATTCAAAAGATCATCACAGGGCATTTGGGTGCGCCAGTCGCTGGTGGTTTTTCAATACACAGCATCCATCATTTTGATTATCGGGACATTCATTATTTTCCGGCAGCTGAAATTTATGCGAGAAGAAAAGCTGGGTTTTAATATGGACCAGGTTTTGGTAATCCGCGGACCCGAGCTTACACTTTGGGATTCAACCGCAATTGATCGGCTCAATGCATTCAAAACCGAGCTGGAACGCATTCCTGCTGTGCAGCAGGCGAGCGCATCCGGTAATATTTTTGGTAATCGCCTGGGGCGCAGCTTTAACATCAAACGTGTGGGTTCCAATGAAGAGAAAGGCGTGACATTCAGCTCAATGGCCGTTGACCTCGATTTTTTTGATACTTATAAAATAAAGAAACTCGCAGGCCGCAAGTTCCTGGCAACGGATTCAAATGTTGACGGCGGCAAAGTAAAAAACACGATCCTCAATCTGGCTGCTGCCAAGCTGCTCGGTTTTAACAGCGCAGCGGAAGCGATTAATCAAAAGTATGTTGTGAACGGCAGGGAGTGGGAAATCGTGGGTGTTGTCAGCGACTTTCATCAGCAATCGCTCAAACATGCCATCGAGCCGATCGTTTTTGCTCCGTTTTATTCCATGGCTGGATTTTTCTCCATGAAAATGAATGCGCCTGAGGCAGAAGCGACAATTCAACAAGTCAAACAGAAATACGACGCCTTTTTTCCTGGAAATAATTTCAACTATTTTTTCATGGATCAAAAGTTCAACGAGCAATATAAAGACGACCATATTTTTGGGCAAATTTCTACATTCTTCTCAATGCTAGCTGTAATGATCGCTTCGCTTGGAATATTTGGCTTGTCGTCTTACACCATTGCCCAGCGCACCAAGGAAATTGGGGTTCGCAAGGTGCTGGGAGCAACGGTTGGCAGCATTGTGGCAATGCTGTCGCAGGATTTTATCAAACTGGTGCTGATTGCAATTGTAATTGGCTCGCCCATGGCGTGGTACGCAACACAGCTTTGGCTGGACGATTTTGCTTACAGGATTGATATTGAATGGTGGATGTTCGCAGTGGCCGGCATTGTCGCCATTGCCTTGGCTCTTGTCACCGTCAGCTCGCAAGCCATCAAGGCTGCGTTGACTAACCCGGCACAAACCTTAAAATCAGAATAAGAACAAGTAAAGAAAAATATTATGCTAGAGGTGCCAGCAGCTTTCCCTGACAGCATATTATTTCATAATAAAATTTAACGGATGAGCGACCAACATTTGTAAGAAACTTGAAATACGTAAAAAGCATTTGGCCATGTTGGCAAATGTTATCCGGGAGCATTGGCCAAGAAATGAATCCTTCAAGCATGATCTGATCAAGATCCTCCCAAAATTTTTCTACAAACGTACCGCCCCTTATTAAGTGACCTGCGGATTGCTAATGTGTTCAAAGCCGGACTCCAACCGTCCGATTTCGAGTATTTTTCACTATTCAATTTGAGAGAGTTTGAGGAAATTGTACTGCTGGCCGTCGCCGCCTTGTCGACCAATGCATACACAATAACCATAGCCGAAGACCTAGAAAGTGAAACAGGCAATGTTGTAACTACCGGCGCCGTCCATGCAGCAATGCAGCGCCTTGAATGAAATGGTTACCTGCGCTCGGTCTGGGGTGAGGCGACTGCGGAAAGGGGCGGACGCAGAAAGCGCATTTACTCCGTGACGGCTTTGGATGGGCGAATTTTCGAAGAGTCGCGTGCTGTGCGTAACCGGTTTTGGGACCGTATCCTGCCCGGCTCTGCGCTCGGAATGGAACTGATCGCTTAAAATATCTCAGATGAAATCGAAACCCAAATTTACAGATCAGAAATCTGACCAGCCACCACGTTAAAAGAGTTTTTCAATAGATTTATTACTCTATCACTTAAAGCTAAGAGCGTATTTTGGTTATTGAGTTGAAAGCAGTTGAATTTGAACCGGAGTTCGTAGGTAAACTGAATTTCTATTTTGAACCTTTATTGGGAAAAAGTAAAGTCTGGCTAAACATTTTGTTATTTTTCTAAAATAATATCCAAGCCAATTTATATTAAAATTCTGCCAATTTGTGGACACAAATATTGTTGGAACAATAAATAAGTTGATGATAAGCCCAGGTTTAATTCTCTTTCAATATCTTCCGGAAACGTTTATATACGTTTCCGCTATTTTTATGCTTTTTCTCCCCCAATCGAGTTCATATTTTATTCGAATTTTCGACACGATAGTTTAATTTCGACACTTTATTTAATGTAGAATCAATAATTTGCTATCTGCTCATACAAGGAGTATGGGGCGAATTTCGAATAAATTCTACCTTTTTTTCTAATTCATACCGAAAAAACTAGGATTATTCGATCAGAAAATTTAGGTTTACCCAGGTTTATTTATCAGGCGAATGGATGGGGCAATTAAATCTGCGGGTTTAATTGATACGAGGGGGCGGTCATAAAGAATGATAAAATTTTTCGGGAATCTGATTAAATGGTGGTTATCAAACCACCGCTCTCTTGCTAAAATCATCATCAACTAAAAGCTAACAAGATTGAATTTCAATCTTGTTAGTTCACTCATCGTATCGGTATGAAACTTAACTCAGTTGAGCGAAATGCGCTGGAAACGGTTCAAAGATCCTGCAAGATTGCCAATATCAAAATTACAAAATCGGGCCTACAGGATAAGTTACTTCAACATCCTCATTTTCCTTCAATGCAAGCATTGAAAGATACTTTCACTTCTTTTAATGTACCCAACCTTGCAGTTAGAATAGAGCCTTTATTACTTGAAAAGATTGCTACTCCACTTATTGTATATATGGATAGCAGCCTCGGATACGGGACTGTAGAGAAAGTTGAAAGTGGTTTTGTGGAATGGTTTCACAATGATCTTGGTGCTTTTCGAGAGCATATATCTGACTTTTCCAGAAAATGGCAGGGTGTATCATTGGTGATCGAACCAAATAGATTATCAGGAGATGCACACTATAAAAAAAATAGATTTCTTGAAATTTACGGAAAATTGAGAAAGCCATTTGGATGGACAGCGGCTGCGTTACTGCTCGCGACATGGTTAATTGCCGATCAACGAATTACCTCATGGACATTTGATCTACTTTTAATGATACAAATTGCCGGCGTATTACTTAGCGTCAGACTTATTCAAATTTCAATGGATAAGTACGATAGTTTTTGGAGGAAAGGCAGGGATTTGAACTTTCCAACTGCTACCGAAGCCATTCTTCGATCGGAATTGGCCAAGACATCGATTGGTATCAACTGGCCCGAGCTTAGTCTTTTGTGTTTTTCGGGAAGCTTTTTGTTCTTAATTATTTCCAATCAGATTGACCACGTAATCGGGCCTCTGAAGTTACTGAACTATTTTGCCATCGCTTCTACTTTCTGGCTTGTTTATGTCCAATTTAAATTGAAATCATGGAGCTTGCTTTGTGTGATAATATTGTCCCTTATCTGGATTGAGTTTCTTATATTTTTTAATTGGACTATAATTCTATTTTCGAATTGGAATGATATAAAAGGATTTGTTATTTCTTTTTTTATTCCAATAATTGTCTGGATGTTTGTAAAGCGACCTATACAAAGTGTATCGTTGGCGCAGGGGCATTACTATACAATTAAAAAAATGATGTATGATCCGATATACCTGCAAAGTATTCGGTCGGATAGAAAAAACCTTCCGTCCTTTTTTACCGGGATGAATGGAATTACGATTGGAAAACCCAGCGCCGACGATTGTATTACACTTGTTTTAAATCCAATCTGTTACATGTGCCGTAATGCATATTTTCAGACGCAAAAATTAGTTTCAGAAAATCCGGGTATTAAATGTGAGATTATTCTGGCCGTGTCACCAAATTCGCAATCAATTGACAATATTGTTACATACACGATATTGGGCTCCGAATCGGGTGAGGAGGCCAATGTGTTGGACGATTGGTATAGATGTATGCCTGTTAAATTAGAAGATTGGCGGGCGACGCGAAGGTTTGATCTTGCAAGAGGGTTGGACCAACTGACACACCATTTGCGATGGTATGAGCTGGCGGGATTGAAATCAGAATTGCCGGTAACGATTTTAAATGGAGCTGAGTTACCCGCTATTTACAATGCATCCGATATTAAAAGAATATTAAGTATCCGCTTTGATAAAGAATATACCAGTTAGCAGTGCTGCTTATTCTTCCTAATTTTAGTCGCAATTTGACTACAAAAGTTACCCCAAACACCCCTCTCTTCAGTCATACTTAATTTCCGGTGAAGCTTAAAGCAAGCGAAATGAGAAATGATTGGATTTCTGTGTACGTATATAGCGATCTCAAATTTGAGCGGGTCATTGTAAACCTGATCAATGTGATTGTATGTGACCTTTCTAATCTGAAGTATTTGAAATCGTATTTCTTTATACGGTACTGGGAGGGTGGGGAACATCTGAGATTAAGGGTATTGGCAAATCATGGGGGTGATGTTTTGGCTGTCGGGAATATGATTGAAGAGCAGGCAACAAACTACTTCAACGCTCAAAATGACTGCCAGGCATATCGAATAGAGTTTGTTCCGTATGAAAGGGAAATTGCTCGGTACGCCGGGGAAAATGGAATGAAATTGTCGGAAGTTCTTTTTGGATACTCCTCTCAAACCGTTATCAGCATCATTAAAGAATATTGTTCTGTCTGGAACAACGGGCTTGCTATGGCCTTTGCCATAAAAATGCACGTGATATTTTTGACAGTAGTGGTCACAGAAAACGCGGCGATAGCAGCCGTTTTGAAAGGGATTTTCGAAAACTGGCTGATGCATTCGGTAAAGCAGGATGAAGTTAGCCTGCCTTCATCCGGAAACATAGACAAGGTCAAAAATGCATTTGAAAAGACGTTTTTAGATCAAAGGAGTAAAGTTTTGGAGATTGTTAAAAGTGTGTATAACAATGACCGGGTGGCGGAGAATAGGGAGTGGGAGGGTAGGTGGTTGCAGTGTTGCCGACATATCAGTAGTGAGATGAATACCGAAGATGGGGGCAGTCGCATGCATTTAGCTACTTTTTGTGACAATCATATCCACATGACAAACAATCGATTGGGGGTGTATTTGCGGGACGAATCATTTATTGCATTTATGTTGTACAGGATATTTAGCGAAGAAGAGTTTTAAATTCTATGTCAAAAAAAACTGCTCTTTTTATTCCATCACCGATTCGAAGCCATGTTTTGCCTTCGTTTTATCTGGCAGAATTACTTTCGGAGGAATATGATATTGTGTATGCGGTTGGAAATCATATTTTGGAAGAACTATGTATTGAAAATGGGTTTAAATGTTTTACGATAGGCGGATTTAAAATAGGCCTGGGAATGGAGGAGCGTTATATCAGGGAAAAATATGGTAAAACCAGTTTTACACGGTTATTCATGGCCTATTTCTCAAATGAATTGTATAGTCTAAGGAAAGATATTTACGACCGAATAGTTCAGGATTGGAAACCTGATCTGGTAATACTTGACGTTTTCACGAGCACAGAATTTTTTATTCTGAATCAGTACAGTGGGTTAAAGATTGCATTTTTTAATCCAATGCCCTCTATATATAATGTGGATGAAGATCCGACAGTACTAGCAAATGCGCCCATCGAAAACAAGCCGAAATCATCAAAAATTTCAAAAACAAATTTACTGAGTTGGTTTACCGGGGCCAGGAAATATATCATGCGATTGGCTGGTAATTTTCAATATGATGATTTGATAAAAAAGAGCGGGATAGCGGGCAGTGATACACTTATTAGGAGCAAATTTACACTTTTGTTTAAGGATATTCCTGAGATAATCCTGGTGCCTGAGGAGTTTGAATTCAGGCTGGGTGGTGCAAAGCATTACCAATTTTATTTGGGTTTGTGTCAGCGCGAAGGCCGTGTAGACACTGAATTGGACGCTTTATTTAGTGAAGCGTGGCCCGATATATTGAAGCGAAAAGACAACGGAGAGCGGATCATCTATTGCAGTTTTGGGACATTTTTTGAAGGTGCCGATCGAAGTCTGCTCAATTTTGTCAAATTACTCTCGATCGCACTGAAAGGTTTTGAAAATACACATTTGGTTTGTTCAGTCAATAAATATGTTATCGGGGCTTTAAAGAGTGAGGGGTTTGATTCAGATCGTGTATCACTTTTTTCGAGAGTTCCTCAACCTACTGTGTTACAGAACGCTACTGCTTTTATTACACATGGCGGTATGGGAGGTATTAAGGAAAGCATATTTTATCAAGTCCCGATGCTGGTATTTCCTTTGGACTTTTCTTACGACCAAAACGATAATGCATTGAAAGTGGAATATCACCAATTAGGCATACGCGGGGTTTTTCAGTATGAGCGTGTGGATGGAATAAAAAAGAAATTGAAAGAAATTCTGGAAAATAAAACGTACAGGGAGTCATTGCGAAAATTTAAAGCGGTTACCGACATAAGATATTCAAGGGAGAATGTGCGGCATTTATTAAAAGAGAATTTTAGTATTTAGTATTCATTTAAAAGTAATACCTGTGAATATTGGTGGATTTCCATTCTTTAAGCAACTGGATGCAATGGATTGTGGTCCGGCATGCTTAAAGATCATATGTAAACATTACGGTAAGAACTTTTCAATGAAATTCTTACGTGATAAATGTAATATAGCCAGGGAGGGAGTTTCTCTGAAAGATATCAGCAGGGTTGCTGACGAAATCGGGCTGCGGTCTTTACCAATTAAAATGTCTTTGAACGATCTGGTTGGGAAGATCCAGCTTCCATGTGTTATACATTGGCATTATTCTCACTTTGTTGTGGTGTATAAGATCCGGAAGGATGTGTTTTTCTTATCCGATCCACAGGTCGGGCTGGTAAAATATAAAAGAAGTGAATTTGATGAATTTTGGAGAGGCAGACAAGAGAAAGGCGTAGTGTTGGTATTGGAACCAAGTCCACAACTGTATCAACAGGACGATGTAAAGGTTAGCAGAAATATTTATAGGTATGTGGATTACATCAGGCCGTACAAGAATTTTATTGGTCAGGTTTTGATCGGAATGCTGACTGGAATTGCTGTAAGTCTTGTTTTTCCTTTTATCACACAGTCAATTGTAGATATTGGAATTGAGACAAAAGACTTTGATTTTATTAATGTTCTTTTGATTGCCACTCTGGTACTGACACTCAGCTCCATTATTTCCAATTATATTCAAAGCCGGATCATTTTGTATGTTGCTGATAGGGTTAATATTAGTATGGTGTCGGACTTTCTCAGGAAATTGCTGCAATTACCGGTAACGTTTTTTGATAGAAAGATGACAAGTGATATTCTGAACAGAATCCGTGATCATGACCGGATCCAAGGTTTTATCATGAGCGCTTTCCTGGGTATTATTGTTTCGACATTAAGCTTTATCGTATACGCGGCAATTTTGTCATACTATGATATTAAACTGTTTTTTTTATTTCTTGGCGGGACATTCTTATACGTAATCTGGATCTTCCTATTTCTTGGAGCCAGAAGGAGGCTGGACCTTCGCTTGTTTGATGCGAATACGGTAAATCAGAACGACATCATTCAAATAATAGATAGTAGCACGGAAATAAAAATAAATAACCTGCATCAAAAGAAGCGATGGGATTGGGAGAAGAGCAGGGTTGAGATTTCAAATCTGAGTTTGAAATTATTGAATTTGTCGCAGACACAACAGTTTGGAACAACGGTTATTGACCGGGTTAAGAATGTTCTGATCACATTTTTTGCGGCGAAATCGGTTGTGGCTGGTGAAATGACCATTGGTATGATGCTGTCCGCGCAATACATCATTGGCCAGATGAACGGGCCTGTCGGTCAGATCATTGGATTGGTGCAATCCTACCAGGATGCAAATATCAGTTTGGAAAGGGTAAATGAGGTTGTCGAAGAAGAGAAGGAGGAAACGATTCATACTGGCGTGGAGTCTGCAATTCCCCTGAACAGGACGATCAAAATCACGGATCTTTCATTCAAATATCATGAAAGTACGCCACTCGTATTAAAAAAAATTAACCTGGAAATAGAAGAGGGTAAAATGACTGCACTTGTGGGCCAAAGTGGCAGCGGAAAGACGACCCTGATGAAATTGCTTTTGAGATTATATGAAAATTATGAAGGTGATATTTTGATTGGAGATACGGCCCTGACATCCATTAATCTTGACAACTGGCGGCAAAAGTGCGGGGCGGTTTTACAGGACGGAAAGATTTTCAATGATACGATATTGCTCAACATCGTCCTCGAACCAGATGATGTCGATCAGGAAAGGCTAAGATCGGTGATCGACATTGCGAATTTGAGGGAGTTCATTAGTGAAACTACATTAAAGTTATATACGCCAATTGGTAATGGTGGCTTTGGTATCAGCGGGGGGCAAAAGCAGCGCATACTAATTGCGCGCGCACTTTATAAGGACCCTGATTTTTTATTCTTTGACGAAGCAACGAATTCATTAGATGCGAAGAACGAAAGAGAAATTACCAACAATTTCGAGCGCGTTTTAAAAGGAAAGACAAGTGTGATCATTGCACACCGGTTGAGTACGGTGAAAAGCGCCGATAAGATTGTTGTGTTAGACAAGGGTGAAATTGTGGAAGTTGGAAACCACTCCGAACTTCTGGCGATGAAAGGGTACTATTTTAATTTGGTTAGCAATCAAATAGAGCTTGACAGTTGAAATATGAATCTGGAAGATTTTGACTTAAGGGACGAGTTTTACGGCGAGGTGTACATGATGAAGCCAAGCTGGTGGATGCGATGGGGCGTTACCGTTTTTCTTGGGATATTTCTTCTGCTGTTCGTTCTGGCGTACATTGTCAGGTATCCGGATATTATTAAATGTGAGATCAAAATTTCAACAAATAAGCCGAGCATTACTTTTCAACCTCCCGAGGAGGCGGAGATCCAGAAGATATTGGTCCGCAACAATGCACCGGTGAAAGAAAATATGAATCTTTTGGTTTTTCGGAATGGTGCAAATTACCAGGATGTCCTTACGCTTGACAGGGAATTGAAGAATTTCTCTTTTAATGACAATAGATTAACCGCTTTTTTCGAGAAATATGTGGGATCGAATATGCAATTGGGTGAGACAATTGAGAATGAGTGGACATCTTTTTCCAATGAGCTTTTATTGTATTATAAAATTCGGAAAATGAATTCTTTTCAATCGCAGATTCAATATCTGGATGATGAGCTGGATGGGTTGAAAAGATTGCAAAGTCATTATTCTACATTAACTAAAATTGACGATAAGCAACATGAGATCAATGAAGAGAAAATGAAAATTGATTCGATTTTGTCCAGTCAAAAAGTTTTGAGCCGGGTTGACAATTATACCAACCGACAAAATTACTATAATAAGCTATCGGAATTGAAGCAGAATGAAATACAGGTTACCAGAATCGGGGCGGATATTGTAAAACTCACAAATACAAGGAAAAGTCTGATGAGCGATGAGAGGCAAAGCCTGCTGACACAATCTGTTTCCATCCGAACATCACTAGGCCGCTTGCATGCAGCGATCGAAGCCTGGAAGAAGCTCTATTTGTTTGTTGCACCGCTTCATGGCAAAGTTCATTTTTTGCAAAATCTAGAAGAGGGAAATAAATTTTCAGGAAAGTTGCTAACAGTGCTTCCGGACAGTAGTTCACATTTTATTAAGGCAAATATATCTGTTGAGGGTGCGGGAAAGGTGAAATTAGGGCAGCGGGTTTTGATAAAATTGAACGATTATCCTTATAAAGAGTATGGCGTCATTGAGGGGACTTTATCAGAGTTTTCGCTGATTTCCGATGAGAAATTTTATGTAGGACGTATTGATATAAATTTCCGTGAAATCTCGAAGAATAGGATTGTAATTAAGGATAACATGAAAGGAATTGGGGAAATAATCACAAATGACAGAAGCCTTCTCGAAAGAGTATTTTCTAATATGCTATATGTATTCAATAAGAAATAAAAACATCAAAGATAATCATTGCCATATGGTCGATTCCGAAAAACCAAAAACGAGTAGGAATATTTCTTAATTTTACTTAATATGAAACTATCAATTGATGACTTAATGGTGGATAGCTATGCTATTCAACTTTGTGAGCGGGAGCTGACAGAAATTAAAGGTGGAACAACCATTCCTTGTGGCGTTTATGTCTTGGTTGGTACTGTTATAACAACCATTGGATACGTTTGGGGTAGTTATAATGGTAAATCTAAGACCCCTAAGAAGAAAGTGCAGAGTGTGTCTACTTATAAAAACAAATCGGGTGGGGATAGTACTGTCACTACGACAACTTACACCTACCAATAATTACTAAACAATTATATTGGATAGTAAATTGAACACGTCATCTTCAATTTCATGGCAATGATTAGTAAGGAGATGATCAATGTGCCTACTGATAAAGTAAAGTTTCTATCCGCCAAATTACGAATGGGTCCTTCTAACCTTAGCGGGGCCCATTTTGAAGTTTAACTGGAATTCTAGCAAAATAAATTTAGAGCCGTAATGCCAGAAAAGATCAGAATTATTTTCTTAATATTTATGACTTGTGCTATGGCGACATTGTTTTCGGCTTGCGGGAAAAAGAAAGGCCCGGAGATTAATGCTGATGAAATCCTAGGGTTAAAGGGCAGGTATGATATGGCTACCATCAATTATTTTTATGAAACTGTTTTTCATGAGGACTTTGAGAGCAAGAATCTTGATAATTTGTTGAAGTGGAATTCGGATCCTAAAATTGTTTTGGTTGGCAATCCGTCCGAAACAGAAATAGGTTATGTAAAAAATGTAATTGCGAGAATCAATAAATTGGACCTTCCGATTAAATGCACGCTGGAAATCAAAAGTGATGCAAATTCGATAGAAATTTTCTTTGGAAATGTTAAGGAGGTAGGAGCGTATCTGAAAGCGGATAGTCTTATTCAAAATGATGTCGATACCACCAGTCATTTTGGAATGGCACGCTCGGTCAGTTACGACGGCATTCTCAGCAAGGCATATGTCGGCATATACTATAATGGAAACGATACACTGCATTCGACGAGGGAGAATATTGTATTGGAGGAGATTGTACAATCACTGGGTGTAACCGGGGATAGCTATACTTATCCGGGCAGCTTATTTTTCCAAAACGATAATCCGGATAAATCCTTTACCAGACTTGATATGGCTGTCGTTTCGATGCTTTATGATCCGGCAATCCCGCTCAATTATCCCAGGGAATCCTTTGAGAAGGATTTTTCGGATGAACTTTATTCTATCAATACGAGTGAAAAGATCAAGAAGTTATTAGGTAGGTTTCCGGAGGATCTTTATACGAGTGGCGACTTGGAAGCTTGTTTTACCGGACAGGAATTGCTTAAGCACCCCAGGGAAATTTGGGTTAATCTATGCGGTTCAGTTCAAAATGAGGATTCGGTAATTGTTGAGAGAGCAATTGCATCAATCCATAAAATAGTCCCTGACTTGCATGTCAGATTAGCTCCGAAGAATGTTTCCGAACGCGATTATGGAATCGTTTTAAACCTCAAACATATGGATCAGCAAAAGGAAGCGATCCACAGGAATATTGAGGTTGTTAAGGGAGACGATTGCATGTTTCCGAAGCTGATCAAAAGCAGGGTAAGCCTGTCATTCAATGGCAGCGAGAAAAGCAAGAAATTCAGGCAACAGAGTATTGTGGATGCATTGTATTTTAGTCTGGTGCCCATTCCACAGAATCGGTTAGGAGGAAATAAGCTATTCGAAATTGGAGATAATACGGTCGAATTTAACAAACGTTACGCGGACTTGCTCCGGCTTATTTATTCAAATGAATTTGTCGACGGCCTGAAACTTGGCGATTTCAAAAATATAAAATCAACATTGACCAAATGAATATCTTATCGATACCAAGTCTGGTTGGTGGTCATTCGCATCTGATCCCGCTTTTTGTGATGCATCAGCGTTACTTTAAAAGGCTACCGTATGTTAATAATTTTTTTCTGGTGGGCGAGCAGAGCAGAGCTCTTTTGAGTAGCAGCGGGATTAATTGTGTTGATGCTAAATATGAAATCAGTCAGGATATGAGTGTGAGTGCAATGAGCGAAACTGTTTTCTCTGCCGAAAAAAAATCATTTGATCTGGTAAAGCCGGACATCATTTTGGAAGACAATTGTTTTACAAGCCCACTGATATCTGAGAAAAATGGCGTCCCACGAATTTCAATACACAGGACCGGTTTTTTCAGATCAATTGATAAAACGCAAAGAAGGCACCATCACTTTCATTCGGCGGAAAAGGGTGATGATGGAAGAAAAGGTAATGATCTGCTGGCATTTCTGCATGAAGGTTTGCAGCCGTCGGATACAATGCCTGATTTGAAACTTTTGAAGAAATACCTACATGCTAAAACCAAAGTTGTACCTGGAATCCCATCCATTGAATTGCTGCCGGATAACATTTCCAATAAGGAGTCCTATTTTTTCTCCGGGCCACTGATCGTTAAGGACAATGCTTCGGAGGCACTGATTTCGGAATTGAAGATTTTTTTCGATTCAAATAAGAATAGAAGGAAGGTATTCCTGACCCTCGGTCTGATTGACAATAGTGCGGTGGGTGTGTACATAGCTTATTTGCTGGCGCAGGGATATTGTGTTATTACGACTGTTCATTATGAAATTTTGAATGAAGCTGAGCAACAGCGACTTTTTCAAAACCGATTTTTACCACTCGATCTGGTGTCGTCCTCGGTCGATCTAATTATTCATCAATGCGGATCCGGAATTTATCATTATCCGATCCTTCATGAAAAGCCGGCAATTACATTGGGCACATTGTGTTATGACCGTGAAGATGTAGCGCTGGTATTACAAATGAGGGGCGTATCCAAGCATGTTCCGCATCCCAAGGACGATGACAGTCATTTGAATATATTTAAGGAATTTGTACGTCAATTTGAAGATGGAAATTTGTGCAATTTCGAGCAGCTCTCGGATCTGAAAAGTGAAGTTTGTCAGACTATGCTGGCTTTTGATATTGAGGAGGTTATTCAGCATACATTGAATTGATTTTTATGGCACCTACATTTCCTTTGCTATTTGGTCGGGAGGGTGGATTGGAAACTGATATACTTAAATTGTTGACTTTGGAAAATGGTGCGGCAGATCTGCATACGATCCGGTCGATGGAAAAGGTATATTCGAATTTGAAACAGAAGATTGTTGAAATCCTGTCTGGTCTGATAGGCATGGAATCGCGTGAGATGCACAGGAACAAATTGCTGACTTTCAAGAGAGATATTTATAACAATAGAAATTTATCGAAGTACAATAAAGTAACAGCTGAATACGAGACTTTGAGAAATGCTGTCGATGCATACATTTCTTTCTCTACCCGGATCGAAAAAGTAAAGGAGCAATTTGGAATTGCATTTGAAAGTCAATTGGAAACGGGTATCAGGACATTGCAGGACGCGCTGAGCCGACATGCATTAAGCAATGGAATTTTGTTTTCTTCGTGTATTTTACATGATGAATTGAAAAAAAATATCTTGCTGCGGGTCGGCATGAATAAAAGTGGCAGGAATCTCATCTTGACAGCAACAAAGTATCTAACCCGAAGCGCAACAAAGACAACTCCGTTTAGTAGCCTCAATGGGGTATTTGCAATGGAATTGATTGGAAGGAAATATAGGGGTATAGATTTCTCGGATCGGGAATCGAGGATCCAGATTTCAAATCTGGTGTATTTTCGCGCACGAGAAATGCTGCTTTCAAGTAAAAAGTTTATTGGACAGTTGGAAGTGACAGTTAACAAAGCTATTTTCCTTGGAAATGACAATGAAGAATATATTCATTTCTTTTTAAATACAAATAACAGTGAGTTCTTTAAGAAGGTAAAAAGAACGGAGGTGATTACCGAGATTCTGGAACTCGCCAAACTGCCAATAAGATACTCGGATTTTGTGGATCTGATTGCAGCCAGATTTTCACAAACGATTGAAACGGTGGATGAATACCTGACCGGGCTGGTGGATTTAGGAATTGTACACATTAAATTCCCGGTCGGATTGGATGATATGGAGTGGGTCTCTACCCTGATCAAATATATTGATTCCAGAAGACTAAATTTTGACGCGAATATCCTGGAAGTACGTGATTTTCTAAGAGATTTAAAGGCTGCGTCACTAAAAATAGAATCAACGTCAGATATCTCAAAGCGAAGGACTTACATAGAAGAGTGTTCCGTGAATCTTACCAATTCTTTAAATGCTGATCGGAGCCAGAATTATCTTAATGAGCTCGCTCGTTCCGGAAGCCTATTTTACGAGAACGTTTTCGCCAATGCTGACAGCGAATTGGAAGCTGAGGATGTTGAGTCGGTGCAAGGGAGAATACTTGAAGTTTTTTTTGTTCTCAATAATAATTTTCTAAAAAAACGAACCAGGCTTACCCTGTCGAAGTGCGTACAAGGAGTGGGAGGAAAGGTACCCTTGTTGAGAGCATATGAGGAATTCTATCTGGGTAATGGAAATCTGGCAGAAGCGGAAGGCACCGATTTTGACAGGCTTATTAAACTGGTTCACAATGTTACTGGTGCGCTCAATGAACACGGACCAGAAAGGCCGGTGGATATTTTTCAGTTCCTGGATAACGGGCAGATTTTTATTGATGATCATGTCAGGTTTGGCACATTTATTCAGACTGTTGACCCTCGATTTGAGGAGATTGTCATTAACTCCTTTTCGAACGGATTTGGATCTAATATTTCCAGATATCTTGGATTTTGCCCGCCACAGATCGTTGATAAATGTAGAAAATATATAGCGGATCTGAACCAACATTCGGTCATTGCGGATGTCAGGGATGCTTCAATCCATAATGCAAGTTCCTTCCCGGTTTTGTCGGATCACACCATGGATATTGCAGGTAATTGTAGTAATGAATTTGGTAATTTGATTCCTTTAAATGCTCTGTATTTATCGATTGGAGATCATGAGAATGTTATCATTTCTAATGAATATGGGGTAAAAGTTAACCCCGTTAATTTTTCAATGGAAGCATTGGCCAGGAGATCTAAGTTCACACAATTTCTGGAATTGTTTAATGATACGGAGCTTTTTGGATATAAGTATTTTTTACAACGGATAGGCGAGTTTTTGATCAGTGCTTCATTGGAAAAAAACGTGGTAGCCAGCCCCAGGGTTGTTTTCAAAAGTAAGGTTACCTTGAAACGGAGGCAGTGGCATATTAAAACGAAATTTCTGCTGGTATGGATCGGTGAATGTCATGGACTGGCCCATTTATTCTGCATGCGGATGAATGAATTTCTTTCCGCACATTCAATTCCGCGGGAGGTATTTGTGAAGTTTGGACAGATACCGAGGGCCGGTAGCGGGCATGGAGACGATCGGACCAAACCACAGTACATTGATTTCACGTCACCATTGCTGGTAATTCTTTTTATGAACATGCTCGGTAAAAGTGATCATGTAATTGAATTATCGGAGGTTTTTCCCAGCTTTAATTCGTATTATGACCAATCAAACGGTCGTGTGAAGGAGTATGTGATGAATTTCTAACGTGAATATGCGTTTAGTTTTTTGAAATTGACTGCTGTTTTATTTTATATATTTTAAAAAATGAATTGAATGGAAGCGCAACATATTTCGATTATTATTCCAGTATATAACCAGGCATCATTTATTCGCAGGGCGATCGTAAGTGTTAAAAAGCAGGATTTTTTGGATTGGGAAATCGTGGTGATCAACGATGGTTCAACGGACAACCTGGAATCAGTTCTAAGGGAATTCATGGATACGGATAGCCGGATCCGTTACTATGAGAATGAACGGAATGAGGGTATGGGTTATAGTCTTAATAAAGGCATTGAGCTGGCGAGCTATGATTACATTGCCTATTTGCCTGCCGATGATATTTTTTTCAAAAATCACTTGTCCTCGCTTTGTACTGCGCTGGACGAAAATCCCGATGCGGTACTGGCGTATTCGGGTCTACGTTACGAATATTATGACTCCATTCAGGCCAGCCTTGCAAAAACAACATTTGAGAAAATAGAAGATGGACCGCATTTCCAGCTGGTCCAGGTATTACACCGGAAGGTGGACGAGACGTGGGTTGAACGGGCCGAGTTAGTTACAGACGATCTGAATTTTATGTTCTGGGGACGCATAAAATCTTTTGGGCGGTTTGTGTCAACCAATCAGGTTTCGGCTGAATGGGTTTCGCATCCATTGCAGAGACATAAAATCATCAATGAGCTCGGTTCGTGGGGCGGAATTCATTGGTACAAACAATATTACAAGGTAAAACAACGCCTTCGGTTCAAATCTGCATCAGGTCATTTTATTAATGAATTCAATGACTTTAAAACCCTACAATATCTTCCTGTTGTCCGCTCATCCGGGTCTCTGAAGATTTTGCTGGTGGGCGAGCTGGCTTACAATGCGGAGCGGATTTGTGCACTGGAAGAGCAGGGACATCAACTATATGGTCTTTGGATCGGTCATCCATACTTTTTCAACGCAGTGGGGCCGCTGCCTTTTGGAAATGTGCAAGATATTCCGATGGACAATTGGGAGGCCCGTGTGAAGGAAATTCAGCCAGACATTATATATGCACAACTTAATTCCTACGCCGTACCGCTGGCCCATGAAGTGATGCAGAGAAATCTGGGGATACCATTTGTGTGGCATTTCAAAGAAGGTCCATTTGTGTGCCGGCAACAAGGATTGTGGGACAGGCTAATCGATCTTTTTCAAAATTCAGATGGTCAGATTTACATCAATGAGGAGAATAAAGTCTGGTTCGAACAATTTTTGGATAGTGAAAAAAGAAATTCATTCATATTGGACGGTGACCTGCCTTCAAGATTTTACTTTAAAGAAGAAAAAACCGAGCTTTTATCGGAGAAGGATGGGCAAATCCACACCGTCGTTTCGGGGCGACCATTCGGGATTGAGCCGAATGATGTAAAGGAAATGTCCAAACAAGATATTCATCTGCACATTTATGGGGATATCAGTCATAAAACCTACAAATTATGGCTCACTCAGGTGTTAAATCTGGCCCCTAAGCACGTTCATCTTTACCACAATTGTTCGCCTGCACAATGGACGAAAGTGCTATCGCAATACGACGCAGGCTGGCTGCACGTTTTTCAGAGCGCGAACCAGGGCGAGCTAATGAAAATGGATTGGATGGACCTGAATTTACCCGCGCGCCTGACGACACTGGCGACAGCTGGGCTGCCTATGATCCAGCGGGACAATAGCGGAAATATAGTTGCCAGTCAGAATATGATGAAGAAGTTTGATACAGGCGTGTTTTTCAAGGATTTCGAGGATTTGGGCCAGCAATTGCGGGACAAAGCAAGGCTGAGAAAGATTCGTGAAAATTGCTGGAACAACAGAATGTATTTTTCATTTGACTACCACGTAAAAGATTTGGTTGACTTTTTCAGGAAAACCATTGCAAAGAAAAGAGAGGAATCGAGCGTGGCTGTGTGGTAGGGGATAAGAGGCAAAAAAGCCTGTAATTTTTGGATTTGCAAGATTATTTGGTTTTTAAGTAATGGAGCGCATCACACCTAAGGAAAAATTGCTTTATTCGAAAACCACCTTTCTGTACGAAGGCGTGAAAATGGGATATTCGACCAGGATTTGTGCCTTTGTTGAGCAGCAAAGGCGTCTTGTGGTGGGCGTCTTTTAACAATGACGTTCGAATTAGAATTCCTTAGCTGATGATGGGTTAGCAGAAGCTCTGTACATCGAAATCTCGCGCTGAAGTCAAACCTAGATTATTGCCAGGCTGGGTGCCTGCGATGTGCTCTGCTCGTCGGTAAAATCTTAAGGATAAGTAAGGAAACTTAATTGTCAATTGAGAGTCTTTACTCATTTTCCGAAAAATCTTTCACCGTATTAAAAGGGGTGTAGTATACGATGATTTGACCTTTCATTTGAACTGTATCAGCGTGCTAAGTCACTATTTTATAATTCTAGAATGTCCTTTTCTTACCACCTGTCATTAGCAGAAACCGATGAAATTTGCCTCAGAATTTATTTCAGCATGAAGTCAGGTACTGAAAAATGAATTACTAGTTTCAGTAAACTCTTAATTTTTGTAAACAAGAACATGGCAAAAACCCTATTTTTTGGACTATTCTCATCAATCAGTTTGTTCACACCGGGGCAGGGCAACAAAGCAAACAAGGACCTGATAAACTTCTTCATTCAACTTGATGATCAACATAACCGGGCTATGGAGCAGAAAGATTCAGCCACATTTGCCTACCTGTTTGCTGATAAGTATATCAATTGTACTCCAAATGGGGAAATCAATGACAAGCAAGCCGAAATCAGTACGCTGATCCATGGCTCCTGGAAATCTGTTGAGCGGGTCGCATCCCAATTTGATATTTTCGCTTTTTCCGATGTTCTAACTTCATTGACATTGACGAAGAAAATCAGAATAGACTCGCCTTCCGGAGAAAATGTTTTATATGTTCGTAGGACCACCGTCTATCAGAAAATAGATTGCCGATGGCAAGCTATCGCTGGGCAGGGAACTATTGTGTCGCCTAGATATGTGGAGAATTAAAAAATGTATTTTTGTGTAAAAGAAATACTTAGCTGTAAATGATTTTAAAAGACCTTGCGCCTCACCGCTCGCTGAACGAATTTGTGCAGTGTTATCGGATTGTTCACTTTGGCTTTGTGAATGCGCCTGAGCCAATCCTGAAAGCGTATGCGCCCAGGCCGGAAGTTTGCCTTCATTTCTTTCTCCGCGAACGGGAGCTGGTCCAATTAGGCAGTGGTCCAAAAAGGGACCATAAATTTGGTATAGTCCTTGCAGGCCAGCAGACCTCGGTGATTAATCGGTATTTGCTGGGCAAAGATTTTATGACATTCAATATTATTTTTCAGCCAACTGCATTATTTAGGCTTACCGGGATTTCTTCATTCGAGCTAACCGATAAATACCTTGACGCTGAACTCATTTTTTCAAAGAATATCCGGTTGATCTATGAGCAGTTGCAAAATGCAGCCGGCTACGACCAAATGGTATTGATTGCTGACCGGTTTTTAAGCTCCTTAGTCCATAATACACGGAAAGATGCGCACCGGCTGGATACTGTAACCAAATTGATGATCAATTCCGGTGGCAAAGTTTCGGTAGATTGGCTCGCTGATGAGTCCTGCTTATCTCCAAAACAGTTTACCAGGAAATTCTATGAGCGAACGGGAGTTAATCCTAAATCATATATGAGGATCATTCGCTTTAACAATGCAGTAATAATGAAGAATGCTTATCCGGAAAGGGACTGGCTGCAGATAGCCTTTGACTGCGGATATTTCGATTATCAACACCTGGTCAAGGATTATAAGGATTTTACGAAGCACACACCAACCGAATTTCATCTCCTGGAAAGCAAGTCACCAGAGCGGGAACTTAATCTTACTTCTGAAATTTACAGGAGCCGTGCTGAGTCATCTTTCTCGCTGGCATAACAATGTCCCTTTTTTACCACTTGCGATTGATTGTTAATGCTCAATTTTGCTTCATAGTTCATTCAATACCAAAGCAATCTATTTTCAATCATTATCTTATTAGTCATGACAAACATTGAATTTTCTCAACCTGGTAAAACATACATCTTAGTTCACGGGGCATGGCATGGTGCCTGGTGCTGGGATAAAGTAACCCCATTACTGCAAGCCAGGGGGCACAAAGCAATAGCAACCGAGCTGCCGGGGCACGGAGGCGATATCGAACGTACGTCGGATCTCAGTTTGGATGATTACGTAAATGCAGTAGTAACAACTGCCAATGATCAAAACGGGCCGGTGATATTAGTTGGTCATTCAATGGCGGGTATCGTAATTTCGCAGACAGCGGAAAAGTTAGGTCCTGAAAAAGTCCTGTCCCTTATTTATATTGATGCATTCCTGCCCAGGGACGGTGAATCACTGTTCGCACTGGTAGAAGCAACGCTCAAACATTTGACACCAGATTCAAGAAAACCCACGCTTGTCGAAAATATTATCCCTTCGGAAGATCACACAACGAATACAGTCAATCCGGAAATGGCTGCGCAGATCTTCTATCATGATTGCTCCGAAGAGGACCAAAAGTTCGCATTAGCCAGAATTTTAAAAGAACCGATCGTTCCTTTGGCAACACCTGTGCGCTTAACTGACGACGTTTATGGAGTGATACCTAAATACTTTATCCTTTGCACGGAAAGCAGGGACATGGACAAAACATTCCTGTCGACAAACATGCCGTGTAAGAAAGTGTATAAGCTTGCGAGCAGCCATTCTCCTTTTTTCTCCATGCCAGACAAACTGGTAGATGTTTTAAGCGGGATAGAATAACGTCTTAGTAACTTATTTGGTTAAAACAAACTTACGTTTATAGTATACCGTCTTCATAATTGGGCTGCCCGGCCCACTGTTCTACCAGGGCATATTGTAATCTATTTATTCATCTTTTACTGCCATGAAAACAAATTTTCTGCCCTTCTGGGCAACAGTCCTTCTATTGTCCTTTTCGCTGCTGATTTCGTGTAGCGAAGATCATGAAATCAAAAAACCGGCCAAAACTTACTTGTTGATCCACGGGGCCAGCCATGGCGCATGGGCCTGGACGAAAGTAGTACCACTTTTACTGGCCCAAGGCCATCGGGTTGTAGCGATCGACCTGCCTGGCCATAGTGACGACAAGACACCTGCGGAAAAGGTGACGCTGGACGATTATGTGAACAAAGTGGTTGATGTCGCCAATTCACAAACCGGTCCCGTTATTCTGGTGGGACATTCCTCCGGCGGAGTTACGATTGCTCAGACTGCTGAGCGGTTGGGTACGGCAAAGGTGGAGAAGTTAATTTTCCTGGACGCCTTCCTGCCAAAAAACGGGGAATCTGTTTTTTCTCTGGCTGCGAAATTTCTGCCATCCAAACCAGGGGAAGCTACTTTTACGAACAGTTTTATCTTCGATCAGAACCAGGCTACTTTTACTTTAGATCTCGCTCAGGTTGCTAACTTCCTTTATCATGACTGCTCTCCCGCAGACATTGCGTTTGCGAAAGCAAATCTCGGTAAACAACCGGTTGCACCGTTCGCAACTCCTGTTCAGGTTACGGATGCTATTTACGGGGCTATCCCCAAGTATTACATCATTTGTTCGGAAGCCAGAAATGGGAACATGTCGGAAATGGCGAAAAATGTGGCCACGAATAAAACAGGTACGCTTCCAACCAGTCATTCTCCTTTCTTTTCGAAGCCAGAAACGCTCACTAAACTGATGCTCAGCTTTTGACTTAGATGAAGTTGGATTCGGCTGCGTATGGATATAAGCGTTCAGATATTGCCAAGTAGTTTATTTATTTATTTATTTATCATTTTCATTATTATGAAATCAATTTCATTGCCCGTTTGGGCATCAGGCCTCATATTGGCCTCTTCATTATTTAGTTCTTGTGAAGACAAGCTGGGGGAAACAACCCTTGAAAAACAAACTGCCATAGTCAGCTCGGACAGCACCGGTACAGTCAAGGATGGACAGTTCAGTGGGCATAGGATCAGGTATAAAGAGATTGATGGCCAAGCAGTCTGGCAGGACGATATTATTCTTACCGCTGAACAATTAGCAGGCGGGTCTGATGAAAATGCACGGGTTTCCGGAGCTGGTTATGCCAATAAAGATTACAGGTGGCCTGACGCATTCGTACCGTATGAAATCTCCGCGAATTTATCAGAAACTAATATCAACGCAGCGATAACAGAGTGGGAATCCAAAACCTCGGTAACTTTTGTTAAACGAACAAACCAGGCCGATTATATACGGTTCGTTTCTTCGAGTGTAAACCGGTCTAACATCGGTATGATCACGGGCAAGCAGGTTATCGAGTTGGAAAGTGGGGCATCGGTTGGTACGATTGTTCATGAAATCGGTCATGCGATAGGTTTAGTACACGAGCAGGCCCGTGCCGACCGGGACCAATATTTGACCGTTCACTGGGAAAATATAGAAGCAGGAAAAGAACATAATTTCGAGCAATATGGGAGCGGAGTAACCTTCGACGGAGGAAAACAGTTGGATTTCAACTCTATAATGCTGTATGGCCCTAAATATTTCAGCAAGAATGGGAAAGAGACCCTTACCAAAAAGGACGGCACCACCTGGACAAAGAACGAAACTGTGCTTTCAGTTGGAGATGTAAATACGATTACCGCCATGTATTCTAATTTATATATTCGGTGGTTCAAATCAATTTACAGCGTAAGTACAAAGGACGGATCCTATCAACTGCTAAATACACCTGAGGTTGGGGCAACTGGTGCAGCAAAAACCATTGCAGAAGATAACAATTATATCTGGACCATTGAAGGCAACGGTGTTCTGACGAAGGCGCACCGCTTGTCGGGGGACGTTATTCAGAAATACCCATTCGGAACCGGGGCTATTGGCCTCACCGGCGAAGATCAGCAGGGTTTTATGTATGCACAGCAGGGAACACGGCTTTGGAAGATCAATAAATTTAATGGAACGCGTACCAGGCTCGGCGGAGTAAATGCTCTTGAGAACTGGACTGGAACCCAGGCTCTTTACTACCATAACAATGGATTGTACATTATCTGGAAAAATACATTGTACAAGATCAACAGGACAACAGGCCTGGTTGAAAGACAGTATGGTGGCAACTGGACAGATGTGAAAGGCATGGCCGCTCCCTATGGAACATCACCATTTTTGTACATGATGTTGGCGGACAAATTATGGCGGATTAATAAAGACACCGGAGCAATTGATTTTGTGAGGGACGGTTTCCCGAACGTTACTGCGATGAGCGGGGTAGGTGGAAACTTGTTCATGGTGTCGGGAGATAATTTATATCGGGTCAACGAAAAAGGTTCCAGAGCACTGCTGTCACAAGGCTGGAACGGCGCAAACTCCATGGGTGCGATACACCATGCTGCCGGACTATTTTAAGATCAATAGCCATTCTCTAAAACCGGAGTTCCAGCTATTTATTTATCATCCATAAGTTTCTGACCAAATGGATGAAAGTGGCAAGAAACAAGTGCTGCCGGGTTTACAGGATAATATAGAATCCATAGGATTATCCCATCATCTTACTCTTTTCACTTAACGAAGGCTAGGGCGAGCTCATCTTATAAGATTAGCTTGCCCTAACTTCCTGGTGAGAGCAAAGCGAATCACTCATTTTAGTTACATAGTTAAAACATTCCTCCTTAAAACTGGGTTACTGGCTTGATCCGGCTGGAAGACGTAATATAACCTCATTACAGCAGCCATGAAAAAAAAGTTAATCAAACAGATCATTCGATCCTGTGTTATCCTCATTATGATGGTATCCGTATCACTCATTTACGTTCAACTAAGTTATAAAAAGGAATTTAGTTTGAAAGAGACCGGTATCAGATCATCCCGCGATTCTACGCTGATTACCAGGGGACAGTACCTGGTCATGGGGCCTTCGCATTGCTGGACATGCCATACGTCGAGTGGCATTAAAAATTTTCAGACCAGCGCGCATACAAGCCTTTCTGGTGGATTGAAAGTCGAGCTCCCATTTGGGACAATTTACACCCCGAATATCACACCTGACAGTGAAACCGGCATTGGCGCCTACAGCGACGAACAGTTGGCACGTGCAATAAGGCATTCGGTAAAGCATGACAATACTGCCATGGTGCCATTTATGACCTTTAATACGATGAGCGACTATGACATATCCGCTATAATTTCTTACCTGAGAAGTATTAAGCCCGTTAAAAACCGGGTGCCTGCCACAGAATTGAATATCCTGGGCAAAGTCGTTGCGCGTTTTGCGCTGAAACCTGTGTTGACCGAGGCCCCCAAATATGTAAAGCCGGATACAACCGCAGCTTACGGGCAGTACTTGGCTGTTTCGGTTGCCAACTGCGTGGGTTGCCATACCCTGCGTGGCAAGACGGGGGAGTTCATCGGTAGCCAGTTCGCAGGAGGTTACCAGATGCCTGTCAAAGGCGGTGTCTTTGCAACGCCAAATTTGACACCGGACGCAAAAACGGGAGTGATCGCTTCCTGGACAGTTAATGACTTCATTGGAAGATTCGCAGCGGGGGAAACTTTTCCGGATTCGCCTATGCCTTGGAAGTCGTTTCAGTCATTTAAAAAAGAAGACCTTAAAGCGTTGTACTACTTTCTGCAATCGCTGGAACCAGTTAAAAATGACGTTCAGCCGTTTATTCCCACGGCTCCTGAGTAACCCGTTCCCGGACAAGGGCGGTCTACTATTGTTTCTTATCTCGACTCCCCTTTCTCTGCATCAAGCGCACCGGTGGGCATTATGGCTATGAAAGCAGCCTGGATTCGGGGTGCGAGCCGGGTGGAAGCGGTGGAACTGATTCGACAGATGACCGGGGGCTATGGTGCCGATGTTTGTGTGGATGCGGTTGGAATGGAAGCTGATCGCAGCCTAGTCGAAAAGGCACTGGGTGTGGTCCGTGCGGAAGTGGGTACAATGAAAACCCTTGGATATTGCCTGGATGCCGTCCGGCGTGGGGGCGTAGTAACGGTCGTTGGCGTATATGGGACTCCGTTCGATAATTTTCCTTTACATCAGTGGTTTGATAAGGGCATTCAGATGAAGGGCGGTCAACTAACAGTTCACAAATACTTGGATCATCTGATCTCACTTGTCCAGCAAGAAAAAATGCAGATCAAGTATTTTATTGAGGCGCTTGATTCATATCAGGAGGAGATGGGCACAAACCAATCTCCTCCTAATGATTCTTATTTCACAGGCTTGAACTCGGCCCGCTGGATGGAAAATTCTTTGGATGGGCGCTTTACCGGATCAGCCAGCTCGTTCATTTTCGAGTTCAGAATGTAGACCTGCTTTGCAACCAATGTGAGAGTGCTCGGCTGTTGATAACGGTCTTCAGCGGCTGTGGCAGATTCCAGCTCCGCAGTCTGCCAGTCGTCATTACTGATCAGCCTGAATATCTTGTCCACACTTTTGTTTTGGACCACCACCAGTCTCCCGTTGTCATCGAAGAGCATGCCGTCCGAACCCGGGAAGAGGTTTTTAATCTTTACACGGCTGATTTTTTCCGGGTTTTTCAAATCCACCTTATACAAGGCTCCTTGGCTGTTGTTATTCACGATAAAAAAGCCTTTGGGATTGAAAGCAATCCCATTTAACCCGATATCCAACGCTTTGAAAAAATCACTTTTGACAAAAACTGAAGCTTTGCCAGTCTTATCAACGATGTAAATTACCGGGCTGAAACTGTCTGTAGCGTACAAATTGCCCTCCGCATCGAATACAATGTCATTGATAAAATGTTTACCCTCAACAAGACTTGCCAGGTCAATGTCTTTTACTTTTTTACCGGTGCCCAGGTCAAGGGCGATAAGCCTGCCTAGTTTTCTTAAAGTGGCCGGTTCACTGTATTTGCTGTAATTGGCATCCGACACACAGGCCCACAACAGTTTTTTTGAAGGATCAACCTTCAATCCATAGGTTGATTTTAATGTCGAATCAGAAAATACGGGTTTGTAATTGCCATTCAGATCGACACTTCCGATCGTGGCCGTTGTCACCGAGCCGACGTAGAAAAGTTTGTTATCAGGATGATATGCCACGCCTTCGGGATACAGACCGGGAACTGCGAACTTTATTACCGGAGTTTGAGCAAATGCAAGATTTATTGAGAATGCAAGAAATAGCGCGATGAAGATTTTTTTCATGTCGGTGACGCTGGTTTTGATGGTTATTTGGAAGGCGCGATACAATAAATAATGCCATTCTCATCGTCGGAGACATAGATCTTTCCAGTTTTGGCAACGATGATTCCGGCTGGTCTGCCAAATCTGGTTTTGCCGTCGGAATTCAGAAAGCCGGAGAAAAAGTCGGTCACTGAAACGGGCATTCCTTTTTCGAAATGAATTCGCTGAATCTTATAGCCTTCGGGGTTTTTGCGGTTCCAGGAGCCGTGCCAGGCAACAAGCGCATCGTTTTGAAACTCGGCGGGAATGCCGCTCACCGCTCCGAGGAACCGGAAATCGATCGGGGCACTGTGCGCCGGGAATGTCATGATGGAGGGCTTGGTGGATTTCGCATATTCCTCTTTGGTAGTCCCGCTGGGGTCCTCGCGGGTAGGATCAACCTGCTGTTTGCCAAATACCAAAGGCCAGCCATAGTCGCCGCCATCCTCGATCTTATTAAGCTCTTCGGGCGGGATTTCATCTCCCCGCCAGTCGGTGCCATTGTCGCATCCCCATATCTCGCCCGTTTCGGGGTGCCAGTCAAAACCGATGGTATTGCGTAGCCCGCGAGCGAAAATCCTTCTTTTGGTGCCGTCTGCATTCATGACCAGCATGGTCGCATTCTCCTTGTTGGTCTCGCCGCAGTCGTTGCAGGTACTGCCGATTGTCATGTACATTTTGCCATCTTTTCCGAAGGCGATCATCCGGTTATTGTGCTGCGCTCCTTCGGGAAGATCTTTAATGAGCGTAATCGTGTCGGAAAGCATTCCGTCGGTGCCGATTTTCGCCTTTTTGACGATCTTGCTTGATGCTGCAAAGAGGTAGCCATCATGAATGGTAATCCCGTGCACATCGGGGAATTGTGGCCAGACTGTGACCAGGTCTTCAAACATCCCGTCACCATCTTTATCGGTCAGCAGCAGGATGTCGCCTACATCCCGCCGGGTAATGTACAGGCCGCCGTTATCAGACACTGCCATCATCCTCGGCTTGCCCAGGCCGGACGCAGCGACAGAAACTTTAAAGCCAGCGGACACTTTCAGGTTGCTTACCATCGATTCCTTAAAGTCGACATGTTGCGGATAGACTGTGTTGACATTAGCCGAAAACGGTTGTTTGGACGGCAGCCCTTTTTGTGAAAATGCGGGCGCGGGCAAGGTAAGCAGGAGGTATGCGGCCAGAGGTACCGCTGCCAGTAAAATGTTTTTCATGTTTTGGAAAATTAGTACTAGATGAATTGAACCTTAGGCGGGTTGCGACGTCGCTTTTCTGGCAAAATCGGCCAATCCTTAGTTTCTGCATTTGTGCTCAATAATTTGACTGTTACTCCTGGGGACTTTCCTGTCTGCGCGGGCTTGACTGGCGAAACATAGTCTTGTGCATGTAGCAAAGGAGCCAATGTACAGATAAGCAAAATTGCCACTATGCAACTTTTCATCATCGTTTTGATTGTTTAAAGTTTGGTAATGAAGTGAGGGAGCTTACAAATATCATGCCGTTTCACTGCTCCCTTATTCCGCTTTTCAAGACACAACTGATTTGCCCGTTACGTTCCATGTGAGCGGAATCTATGCCTTCCATTGATGTGGTATGAATGTTTCGGCGTAGGTTGGAAAGTAAGTCATTGTTCATAAATCTCAGATTATCATTAGTTTTGAATCATATTCATCATTTACATAGAATTAACTGAGATAGGCTTTTTTGATAGTATGGATATACAATACGGCTCTAAGACAAATCGTGATAATTACAAGTTTTTGTCAGGTGGAGGCAAAACGGGCGAACTTATCCGCTCACTTGACTGGTCTGCAACACCGTTGGGACCAGTGGGATCTTGGCCGCAGAGCCTAAGGTCTGCACTAAGCATCTGTTTGAATTCTAATTTTCCGATAGCCATATACTGGGGCAAAGGCCTGCACCTGCTTTATAACGATGCATGGAGCCCGATACCAGGAAACAAACATCCTGCATCGTTGGGACTCACTGCCAAGCAGGTTTGGCCAGAGATCTGGGAAGATCTGGCCCCTCAATTTGAAAAAGCATTCAAAGGGGAGCCGGGAGGTTCTAAGGATGCGCTGCTGCCGATGCAGCGTCACGGCTACACGGAGGAATGCTACTTCGATTTCACCTTTACCCCGGTTTATGGAGAGGATGGGGAAGTTGAAGGCGTCTTTAACGCTGTCATCGAGACAACCTACCGCGTAATCAATGAGCGGCGGGCTTCCTTGTTAAAACAGCTATCTATTTGTATTGCCACTGCCCATACTTGTCATAACGTATATACATTAGCGGTTGACTTTTTCAAGGGGTATTCAAAGGATATCCCTTTTGCCTTTCTATATACGATTGATCAGTTAGGGGAAGCTGAATTCCTGGCTTCGACCGGAAACCATGCCTCTTTGGGGAAGCTGTGGAAAAACCAGTTACCCGTCGATGATCTTATAGCATCAGGAGCTTTGCTGCATATCCCTGATTTAAGTCAATATTTGACGGATATACCACAAGGATATTGGCCCGAACAACCCGTTGAGGGTGTTCTGGTCCCACTAAGTAGCAATAATGGTATTGTCGATGCTTTTATCTTTTGCGGCATCAGTGCCAGGCTGGGGTATGATGAAGACTACAAGGATTTCTACAATAGTACGGCAGTGGCCGTCATGACGGTTTCTCAAAACATTGTTTCCCTGCAAAAGGAGAGGGAAAGGTCCCGGTCACTGGCAGAACTGGACCGGTTAAAGACCGCTTTTTTTACCAACATTAGCCATGAGTTCCGGACACCGCTTACACTGCTGCTTGGCCCGGTTGAAGAGTTTCTGGCCGACCCGGCAATGGATCAGGATGTGAAGGCACGTATGGGGCCTGTTTACCGGAACGTCTTGCGTATGCAGAAGCTTGTCAACACACTTTTGGAATTCTCCCGCATTGAAGCCGGGAGGATCCATGCCACTTTCAGGGCTATTGATATCAGTGCATTTACAACCGATTTGGCAAGCACCTTCCGTTCTGCCATAGAAAAAGCAGGATTGAAGCTATCGATAAAGTCCTTTCCGATAAACGACCCTGTCTTCGTAGACACGGATATGTGGGAAAAGATCATATTGAACCTGATCTCCAATGCGTTCAAATACACTTTTGAAGGAGGTATTTCACTGGAAATAAGACAGATAGGCCCCCGCGTTTATGTATCGGTCACTGATACCGGCACGGGCATTGCGGAAGACCAGCTGGATAAGCTCTTCGACCGCTTTCACAGGATCGAAAATTCAGTAGGAAGAAGCCAGGAGGGGACAGGCATTGGCCTTGCACTGGTCAAAGAGCTGGTTGGCATTCATAAAGGGAGTATTTTGGTAAAAAGCCAACCCGGCCAGGGTTCTGTTTTTACAATAGAGATGCCAACAGGAAAAGCGCACTTGCCTGCCGACCATATAGCAGCAGAGGATTTTTCAACAACAACAATTATCCGCAGCGCCTATATAGAGGAAGCACTTGGATGGACGTATATGGACGACTTGCAAGATACTGCAGGTGTTGGGCTGATGGCAGCTTCCCCAGAGGAGCAAAAACGCATGGTACTTGTAGCTGATGATAATGCAGACATGAGGGCTTATATTAAACGGTTATTAGAAGGGCAATTTACTGTCCTGACCGCAGAAGATGGGCAAGAAGCCTACCTTAAGATGCTCCAATACAAACCGGACCTCTTGGTTTCTGACATCATGATGCCCAAGCTGGACGGTTTTGGCCTGTTGCAAAAAATCCGCCTTCATCCTGAGTTGAAGGCTACCCCGGTACTATTCCTGTCTGCGTGTGCAGGCGAAGAATCTAAGGTGGAAGGCCTGGACGCCGGTGCTGACGATTACCTGGTCAAGCCTTTCTCAGCAAAAGAGTTAATCGTAAGGGTAACCAACCATATCCGGGCCAACCAGGTGCGAAGGCAGACTGAAAAACAATTTTATGACTTGTTTCTACAAGCGCCCGCGATCATAAATGTCTTCAAAGGGCCAGACCATGTATATGAATTATTTCATCCTAAGAACAAGGAGATATTCGGAGCGGTGGATTTTACTGGAATGAAGCTAATCGAGGCGCTTCCGGAACTTGCGGACCAGGGGATCGTTAAGATGCTTGATGATGTATATCTGCTGGGAAAAACGGTTGTTGAAAACCAGCGGCAGGTTACCTTCGTTAATAAAGAAGGTGAAAAGACAGTTCGGTACCTGGATTTTATTTACCAGCCCTGGTATGATCACAGGGGCCGGATTGAAGGCGTTCTTAACTTTGCTATTGACGTGACAGCCCAGGCAAAGGCACAAAAGACAATCCGGGAAAGTGAGCAGAATCTGAGAAATATTATTACCCAGGCGCCGGTAGCCATGTGTCTATTCAGGGGCGACGACTTTGTTGTCGAAACGGCCAATGACAAGATGCTGCTGTTTTGGGGGAAATCTAAGGAAGAAGTATTGGGCAAACCTGTTTTTGAAGGGCTCCCCGAAGTCAAGGGGCAGGGTTTTGAGAAGCTTTTTTCGGATGTGTATGCATCTGGCGAGCGTTATACTGCTTTTGAGGCGAGCGTAATGCTTCAAAGGAACGGCGCGCTGGAAACTGCCTATGTAAACTTTGTTTACGAGGCACTCCGGGAAAACGACGGCAGCATTTCCGGGGTTATGGCTGTTGCTGTTGAAGTGACCGAGCAAGTTGTAGCACGTCGCAAGATCGAAGCAGCCGAAGAAAAGGCGCGTTTGGCAATAGAATCGGCGGAATTAGGCACCTACGAAGTCGATCTGCTGACCCAGGAAGTGGAAACTTCCGAAAGGTTCAATAAAATTTGGGGCATTGGGCGCAGAGCAAGTTGGGCTGAATTAATATCGTGTATCCACCCCGATGACAGAGCGGTTCGGCAAGAAGCGCATCAGGAGTTCTTACTTACCGAACGTTTGCATTACGAGGTGCGCGTAATCTGGCCGGACCAATCAGCGCATTGGATAAAAGTGAACGGGAAATTGATCCGTGACCTGAAAGGAGCGCCGAAATCATTGCTGGGGGTGATCCAGGATATCTCCGGGCAGAAACAATTCTCACAGCAGTTACAGGCCCAGGTCAAAGAAAGGACCTTTCAGCTCCAGCGTTCGAACGAAGACCTTCAGCAGTTTGCTCATGTGGCCAGTCATGATTTAAAAGAGCCTGTCAGAAAAGTGAAACTGTTTAGCAGCCGGTTACAAACAGAACTGGCGGGCCACCTTCCAGAAAAAGGCCAGCTATATATCAGCAAGATCCAGCATGCGGCAGACCGGATGTTTTCGATGATAGACGGGGTGCTGACTTATTCTTCGCTGAACGCTATCGAACAGTCGGCAGAGCCCATAGACCTGAACGAAATCATTAATAATATAGAAGATGACATGGAGGTCCTAATTGCTCAAAAAGGGGCCGTTATTAAAAAAGAGCATCTCCCTGTCATAGAGGGTGCGCCGGTGTTGATCTATCAATTGTTTTACAATCTTATTGGAAATTCTCTTAAATTTTCCAAAGCTGGCCAAGCCCCGATAATTTCCATTTCTTGCGCGGTCCCACTAAACCAAGGGATTGTCGATATCATGGTAGCCGATAACGGGATCGGGTTCGAGCAGCGGTATGCAGAACGGATTTTCGAGACGTTTGCCCGTCTGAATGGAAAGGATGATTACGAAGGGACTGGTCTGGGCTTATCGTTATGTAAAAAAATAGTAGAACGCCATAACGGAAAAATTGCAGTCCAAAGTGCGGTCGATAAAGGCACGAAATTTACAATTACAATTCCAAATGTGGCAACGGGGATATGATCAAGGTAATGCTTATTGATGATGATGCCGATGATAGGGAAATATTCTTTGAGGCTGTTTTGGAAATTGGTCCTTTAGCAGAATGCATACTTGCAAATACGGCGACGCGGGCGCTGGAACAACTTACAGCGTCCGGCACGGGCCTGCCGGATATCATATTTCTTGACGTCAATATGCCGGTGATAGATGGTTGGCAGTGCCTAGGATTGCTAAAAGGAAAGGCTGCCTTTAAAAATGTGCCGGTTATTTTATATTCTACTTCTTCCCACCAGCTTGAAAGACAAAAGGCTAGCGCGCTAGGGGCTGTTGGTCTTATGAAAAAACCAGTGGACTTTGAGGAACTTAAAGAGGGCCTTAGAGCAATAGCAGCTCATCTGAGAAAGGGGACGCTTTCGTCAGACCTTGACTTTTTCCAAGCCTGAATGAACCAGCGCCAATCTTTGTCGGGCAGCGATTTTTTTAGCCCTTCTTTGGAGTTAAAATTTAAAATAGGATCAGAACCTGACCAAATAGTACCTAACAGCAAGCAAAAGAATCAAACAGATAAGGAGATTATTTCTTTGGCTATTGCAAGGCTGTTTTGTAGAAGTAATTGTTTTTTTTAAGGGCTAACCTGATTGGTTATCATCCGGATGAGTTAATAAACACCAATTTGCTTCAAATATTACCAGCAAAGCACCACCCCGCATTTCATCAGTACTTGCGCGAAATTTCCCAGACAGGAAAGTCGATGGGCCTGATGACCACCTTGCATAAAAACGGCTCGTTGAAGATATGGAGCTACCATAATACCCTGGTTACAGGCCGGGATGGATCAAAGTATGTTGTGGGGAACTCGATTGATGTGACCGAGAGCCACCTGATGGAAAAGGACCTTCAAAGGACCCAGGAAATGCTTTTGCAAACCAATCAGGTTGCCCGGGTGGGCGGCTGGGAGGTTGAACCTGGTCAATAATACCATCTTCTGGTCACAAGTGACAAGGGACATTCATGAAGTTGAAGACGGCTTTGTCCCAAATTTGAAAGCAGCCATTGACTTTTACAAAGAAGGGGAAAGTAAAAATAAAATAGTAACTGCATTCGAGCAGGCGGTTGCCGGCGAAGGGGATTATAATGTAGAAGTTGAGCTTATCACGGGCAAAGGCAGGTCGATATGGGTGCGTGCGATCGGGCATGCTGAATTTGACAACGGCAAATGCAAAAGGCTTTATGGGACTTTCCAGGACATTGACGAAAAGAAGCGGATTGAGCTGGAAGTTAGTGACTCCCGGAACATGTTAGACAATGTTCTCAATTCAGCTTCGGAGGTAAGCATAATTGCCACCGATAGGAATGGGGTTATTACCGTTTTCAATAAAGGGGCTGAAAAATTATTGCGCTACTCGCCTGAGGATGTGGTGGGAAAGGCCAGCCTTGCAGTCTTTCACCTGGAAAGCGAAATCGCTAATCAAAGTAATCAACTCTCATCCCAGTATGGTATACCGGTTACAGGGTTCCGCACATTTGTCCATAAAACGGAGCTCGAATCTTCCGAGATAAGGGAGTGGACTTACAAGACAAAATATGGCATCCAGATCCCAGTCAGTCTGGTAGTTACGGTCATCCGTAATTACCACAATGAGATCATCGGTTATTTGGGGGTAGCAACCGATCTATCGGCACGTAGGAAGGTGGAACAGGAGCTGAAAGAGGAGCGGGCCAGGCTCATGGCGTTCGTAGAACATGCACCAGCGGCTGTGGCAATGCTCGACAATGACATACATTCCATCCGGCCTACCTCGTTTCGCATGGGTGGATGGTGTCCGCTTGAAGCAGGTATTGATCAATTTGTTAAGTAATGCAGCTAAATTTACAGAAATTGGCGAGATAGAGTTGAAAGTCGAAGTGCTCTCAAATCAAGGTCAGGCCATTGACGAAGTGATCTGCCGGTTTTCGGTCCGCGATACAGGGATCGGGATAAAAGCCGATAAACAGGAAAAAATATTCACTGCATTTGCCCAGGAGGATGGCACGACAACAAAGAAATACGGCGGTACCGGTTTAGGGCTGACCATTTCAAACAAGCTTTTAGCGATGATGGGGGGCAGGCTTCAACTGGATAGCATTCCCGGAAAGGGCAGTACCTTTTATTTCGACCTAAGCGTTAAAGCCGAGCAAGGCTTGCCGACAGCTTGGGGAAATACCAATGCAATAAGAAAGTTATTGGTTGTTGACGACAACGAGCATAACCGGACCATTCTTCAAAACATGCTGATGCTGTTTTCGATTGACTGTGACCTGGCCGGCAGTGGCGCTAGCGCGCTGGACTTAATAGCTACAAAAGATTATGATGCCGTTTTAATGGATTACCATATGCCTCAGATGGACGGACTGGAAACAATTGGAAGGATCCGGCAGAATAGATCATCTGAAAAACTTCCGATCATCCTGCTGACCAGTTCAGCAGATGACGCTACGGTCACCACGGCCAGCGGTTTACTTGGCATCAAACACAGGGTTATCAAACCTGTGAAGCTTAATGACGTTGCCTTATGCCTTTCCAGGTTGTTTGAAGATGGTGTTCCGGTTACTGAGCAGCCTATACCGTTCAGCGCCCCGCAGCCATTGAATCAAGAAAGCCTGATCCTGATTGCGGAAGACAATCCTGCTAACATGTTCCTGGCAAAGACCATGGTCACCAGGGTTATGCCGCATGCAAAGATCATTGAAGCAAAGAATGGGGTGGAAGCTGCCAACTTATACCGGGAAAATGATCCAGACCTGGTTTTCATGGATATTCAAATGCCTGAAATGAATGGCTATGATGCCTCTAGGGCAATCCGGCACCTAGCGCAAGGAAAAGCTGTGCCGATCATAGCGCTTACTGCTGGTAATGTGAAGGGGGAAAAGGAAAGGTGCCTGGCTGCGGGGATGAGTGATTTTATTGCCAAACCCTTCGTTGAAGATACCATTAGGCAGGTTTTGAACAAGTACCTAAACCTAACAGTAAAGTCCGTTTCTGGTGCTGACATGAAAGTCCTAAAAAACCAACATTTTGACAGAGAGAAGGTGAAAGAAATCTATATGGATGATGAACTGTTCATAGCTGAATTCTTAACACTTATCAACCAGACATTAACCGGAGGACTGTCTGATTTAAAGAAATCCTACGAAAAAAAAGACCTTGATGCCATTAAATCGATTGGCCATAAAATAAAAGGGGCGGCAGCTTCCGCTTATTTGGCGCAGGTGACGAAGATTGCCCAGGAGCTTGAAGACGCTACGGTTTTTGAAGGCGGGCAATTGCCAGACTTAATAAATCAGATGGAAAATGAAATTGAGCTTTTATCTCCGATGCTTGTTCAATGAAGCGAAGCATGTTGTGGCAAAAAGTATGGTTATCATAATGGCCAGAAAATGGGATATTTTACAAGCATTTGAATACCCCATTTGAAAATTCAGTTAACGTATTATGTTTTATAGCTTATCTACCCAAGCCAAAACAGTGATAGAGCGTTTACAACTTCACTTCATTGATCTGGCCCTGGGCATAGATAAATTCAAGCAGGGCTGTCGACTACAGGCTGATCGATTAGTTTATTGAGGAGGGCCCCGATATCTGCAAGTGGCAAATTATGGTCTACGTCAACGTATTCGAGCACGTTACGAGGCATATCGGGATAAAGGGCATCCTGTGGGTTTTGAATGATGGTAACCCCGCCAAATCGCTTGATAGACCAGAGCCCGGAGGTGCCATCATTAAGAAATCCTGTCAGCACGACGCCAATGACGCGCGCCGATCGCATTAATGCATCAATCGAGGGGCGGAAACGGTTTTCTTTTGGTCCCCTTTTAACCAAATCGTTAATGTGGTTTATATCTTATAAATAAGCATGCATCTTCAAGTGCCAATCATAATCTCTAATGTCTATTGCCTGCTATCAAGCTATTGACAGGTGCATTATACTTCTAAAGTCATTGCGGATTCGGATATTTACTCCAAGATAAACCTGACCCTGACGAGAGTGCCTTCACCAGGCTCGCTTTCAATATCCATACTGGCACTTAGCAACTCACACAACTTTTTAACGATAAACAGTCCTAATCCTTCACTTTCTTTCATTTGGGAAGCATAAGGATTTTTAATTTGATCCGTCGAAGGCGGCGCATCGAATGGATTCCCAGATCGTCCGCCTGCCTGATGTGTATTGATCGGCTGACCCAGAGGCTTCAATTGCTCTACTGATAAATGAACGGGGCTATTGGGCTTATATCCTGGTCCCGTATCCTGGATGCTAAGTGTCCAGTGAGTGTCATTTTCCTTTGTCCAGGAAATATATATACCTCCTTTTTTTGTGTACTTTAAAGCATTGTATAAAAGGTTCTGAACAATCCGTTGAACTTTGACAGAATCACTTTTTACAAAAAGGGTGCTAGGTCCATCCGCTCTTAAAGTTAAATTGTGCTGATCTGCGATGGGCTGAGCAGTACTTACAACTTTTTGAAGCATAGCAGCTACATCAAATTCTTTGATATCTAATGTTTCCTGATTGGCTTCGATAGGGGCATAATCAGTCAGCTGAAAGAGCATGCCACGTATAGAAGAAAGGTTTAAGTTCAGCATATCAACCAGCTTAATTATTTCTTCTTGTGTATTAGGCATTTGCAGTAACTGGGTGGCCCCGACCATGAAGCTAAACCCAGAACGTAAGTCGTGCGTACTGTGGCGTAAGTGCTCGCTACGGTCTTTACTGAGTTGTTCGAGCCCTTCAAGTTCGTGTTGCATGGCATTTGCCTGCGCCGCTGCACTGGTTTGCCGCAGCTTGTCATAATAAAGTACACTTCCACGGCTGGTTTCACCGAATAAATTGAAAACCTGGCGGTGGACAATAGAGAAGATGTCTACATCGAGCTTATCGTAAGTCTTCTGAAACCCCTGTACTTCATCGAGTATCACCCCATAAAGTATTTCCAGTTCTGTTAGGAGTTCCGGTAGTGAGTAGCCATGCTGCCACCGGTGCAGACCGTGGTCCCTGGCCTGGTCTATCAGGTTGGGTTCATCAGGTTCACCTTTGAGACGCTGCGCCAGGATGTCTAGTATAGCAGGCACGTGGTCGTTAAACTCCTGCTGAGAAAAGCTTGTATTGGTAATTTGGGTTTGGGTTTGAATGCATATAGTTCGCCAACTGCTAAGTATGGTTTCTCTTCGTGCGTACAGGTGCTGGATTAGGTGCTCTACGTCCTTTTCTGATTTAACCATAGTGAAGATAGGCCTTATTATCTGTCTTGCAACCCTACAGAGGATGAAGATTAAGTAACCTGGAATATTTAATGGGTAAATTTGTATTTAACGATCTGGCACAATTACCAATGGGCAGCAAACTTTTTTACCGAATCTGGATCAGTTTTTTCTTGGTTGCTGTGGCGTGTCGCGCATTACCCTCAAAGTCTGATGTTCCCCAGGGGATTATACGCAATAACGCCATCTACGCCATTAAAAATGTGAATATTATTCCGATGACCTTGAAGAATGAGGTTATCTATAATGCTACTGTGGTAATTAGGGATAACCGAATAGAGTCTATAAATGGGCAAATTCCGGCGGGGGTAGAGGTAATTCAGGGCAAAGGTAAATGGCTTGTTCCTGGTTTTATAGATATGCACGTACATGTACCCACTGACTTTTATGTTGGTACAAAGCTTCCTACACAAGATGCCTCCGTTTTCTTTGACACCCAGGATCTTGTGACGCCTTACGTTGCTAATGGCGTCACTACAATATTCAACCTGAATGCAAGTTTTGGTTCGTTTTCTCAAAGAAACGCCATTGCCAGGGGGAATGTTATTGGTCCACGAATGGCTTTGGCTGCACTTATTGACGGGGGGCAGGGGATAGGAAGGAAGGTAAATACTGCCACTGATGGCCGGCAAGCCGTTCGCAGTGCGAAAGCCGAAGGGTACGAATTTATAAAAGTGTATTCAGGTCTAAATGTCGAGACTTACAAAGCTATTATCGATGAAGCCCATGCGCAGGGATTAAAAACCATCGGGCATATTCCTGATGCGTTTCAAGGAAAGCTGAAACAGGCTTTCGTTCCTTACTATGGAATGGTCGCGCATGCTGAGGAATTCACTAAACACTCAAAAGATTTTAGCGAAGAAGATGCGCAGCGATTTGCAATACTAGCAAAAGAGAATGGAACCTGGCTTACCCCGACTTTAACCGCCTTATCATGGATTTCGAGCCAGGTACGTTCCATTGATGAGCTTCGCACATCACCGACGCTTCAATATGTACACCCGCTCTTGCAGAGCAAATGGTTGACCGCTAACAACTACCATCAGGATACCACTTCCGAGCGCAGAGATTATTTCAAGAAAATGGTTGATTTTAATAAAAAACTGGTGCGCGCCTTTAAACTTGCTGGCGTGCCGATTGTAACAGGAACAGATACGGGGGTTTCAGGAGTTGTGGCGGGATTTTCATTGCACCATGAAATGGAGCAATTGGTGGAAGCTGGGTTGACACCAGAAGAGGTACTGAGTTCGGCCACACGCCTTCCTGCGATTTGGCTTGGCCTTGAAAGTGAAATCGGAACTGTTGAAAAAGGTAAACGCGCTGACCTTGTCTTGCTCGACTCCAACCCACTCGAAGATGTGAAAAATGCGAGGCGGATTTCTGGTGTAGTTGTAAATGGTCAGTGGATTGATAAGTCCTCAATTTCCAAAATGCTTTCAGAATTATCCAAACGGAACACTGCGGCAAAGGATAAATACGATTGGAATAAACTCATGGGAAAGTAAAATATTTGGTTTTTCTTATTTTCAGTGCCTATGTCACCGCTTGGAGCAATGCATAAATTCGGTGGTTAAACCGAACTACGCATAAACCTCGTCGAAGGATCGAACATATTCCTGTAATTCTTCGAGCGCGCCATCAATACCTGGTAATGATCAGTGTCACCCTGGCTTTTGGCGATCTGGGCGGCAGCCTTCAGCAAATCTTCCTGAGCATCCAGCTGTTGATCGTGGGTCGAGACCCTTGCATAGCCAATAAGCATAATTGAGAAAAAAAACTTGTTACAGCGACAATTACTTTACCTTGATTTATTGACCAAGTTTATTTACTGGAATAGATATGATTTTAGGAGTTTTGACATCAGCGACCCTGGTAAAGAAAACGGAAGTTTTCTTTACCAGGGTCGCTTCTTTTGAGGCGAAACAAGCCGTGTCACGTTCGATTGATTATTGAGACCCAGCAAATTGATCCAAAATTAAAAACCAAGCATCCCCGGTCAATACCTAGACCCTGAACTTGTCTCAGCAAAGCGCTCTTTTCTTGATACAGATTATATATGAGGGAACCAATTTTTAAGGTAGGTAATCATTACATCTGTATTGGAAGGGCTACAACGAAGGCCAACGTAATTATCAGGTCTTATTAATAAAAGAGTTGGTTCTTTGATTCCATATCTCTTATGAGCCAACTCATCAATATCATAATATAGATTTTGAATTGGATAAGTTGTGATCGTCGAGCTCGTAAGAATTAACTTATTAATCCAACTAAATTCTGGCTCAAATAAGAGTTTATCTAAATCGCATTGTTTGAGATTGTCAAATAAAATCAGTTTCCACTTTGGTGTTGCCAGTTCCTGAAAAAGTGAAACTTCTGTATTTGTCGATGCCTTAACAATATCCGCATCCAAAATTCGAAAACCAGCAATTACTCCTTTTTTGCGTAAAAAATCTTTCGATAAATCGCTATCCTTATAGTTTAAATTTAATTGACTAAAAACGATTGCAAGGTTATTCCAAAATTTATTGAGTAACAGGTTTCCAAACTTCTTCAAAAACCACTGGTTAAATTTAGGTGCCGGTAACGTATATTTTAAAGTGTTCAATTGTACTTTTTCCAAAGCTAATCTAAGTCCTCTACGTTCTTGATTGTAGGTATCTAATAAAATTTTTGAAGCGTAACCTTGCAGGACGTCGCTCAATTTCCAAGCTAAATTAAGTCCATCCTGTATACCAATGTTTAATCCTTGTCCACCATTTGGAAGAATTGGATTACAGGAATCACCAGCAAGTATAATTCTATTATCTATCAGCGAGGGCGCAACACCGGTTAAGAGCTCACCGTGACTAAGCCATTGGGGATTGCTTAATGTCGCCGTTTCATCCCCACACATTTTTCTTAATTTCAGTTGCATTTCTTCCAGTGTTGGAAGTCTGTTAGGGATACTCTCTTTTGGTTCAAAAGCCATTACCTTGGTTAGGTTATTGGGCAAGTGAATAATTGCACCGAAGCCTATATCGTAGTAATAAAGCCACATTTGCTTCATTGTTTTAAGTCGCTTCCAGGATAAAGTAGCATCTGCCTGCCAAACGTATTTTCCAGTTCTAACAGGCTCGAAATTGCATTTTGTAAAAGTTCGGGTAATGCTTCGGGCACCATCACAGCCAACAACATATTTAAACCAATAAACCTTTTCTACCCCGTTTGCATCTATGGTAGCTTCTACACCTTCATCTGTTTGTTCTAATTTAAGCAGACGATTTTTAAAATGTATTTCATTTCCTGTTTTCAGGAATTCTTCTGCCAGGTTTCCATCAATCAAATCCTGACCCAAGAAAATAACATTATGATGCGGACTCTCTTGTAAATGCATGTCACGCGGACTCACATTGCTGCCGTAAGTGTTCATCATGTAACGCTTCATACTGCCACCTTCCCTATACATAATGTCACTTAACCCATAAATGCTAAGCTGCTCCAATGTCCCTTGCATTAGGTTTGTAGCCTTTGTATGTATCGAAGTGCTTGTATTGACCTCGATGAGCATTAATGAAGTTCCAAGTTTGTGTAGAGCATTAGACAAGGCTAGTCCGGTTGGACCAGCGCCAACAACCAGAACATCAGCAGCATAACTAATCATCTTACTATCTTTTACATGTGATGTACAAACATAGTAAAATAATTTAGAAAAATGACTAGCAGTCATTTTTATTTAATGCCATCTAGGAAGACTTTGATGTAATTGTCAAGGACTATATTTTCTGATAAATTTGGATGATTGCTAATGGTAGCTGCTTTTACCTTCAGCAACTGCATAATACCCACTGTCATGCCCCACATGGTGAAAGACAAAATGGAAGGATCGATCCTGCTATCGATTTCTCCCGCGAGCTGGCCATTTTTTATGATGCCGATTACCAGTTCCGTAATTCTAAGAATAACAGCTGACATTTCTTCGGTTTCTGTTTCTCTATCATTAATTTCGTAGAAAGAAACTAATTCGTAATACAGAGGATTATTTTTGAGAAAGGTATAGTTTGCATGTATGATTGCTTTAAGTTGCTGAATAGGTTGATTTTCGTTTAAAACAGCTTTCTCGAAATGAGCTAACAATAATATTCTTGCTTTTAAGGCCAATGCAGCAAGAATTTCTTCCTTACTTCTGAAATAGAGATATAGAGTACCTTTTGCCAAGTTGGAAAAGTAAGATACTTCATCCATATTTAAAGAATAAAGCCCTTTCTTTTTCATTAATGTTTCAGCAGCATCAAGAATCAGTGTGTATTTTTCTTGCTTTTTGGTAGTTTGCTTTTCTTTTGGCATATCAATTTGAGTTACTCTAGCCCGTTGTGCGATTGAAATTCGAAAAAAATAGTGCGCATTTTAAAAATAACACTTTGAGGGGGCTAATCAAAGTCAAGAAACTTTACAATCGTTATAATCGCCAACATAGGGCATTGCATGTAAATTTTTATAATTTAATAACGCCGCCGAGAATTGTATACCACTCACAAATATCAGTAAATTCCGCGCTGTGAAACCCATGCCGATTTTTACAGTGGCCGCTGCCGTTTTTTTTTAATTTAAGTAACATTTAATTCTAGTCACTTACTTAAAACGAAAGGGTGCCCGCCAGTTCGGCGCAAACCGCGTGACGATAACAAGTTAAGGCATGGTCGTTGACCAGCCCTGCAGTTTGCATCAGGCCGTAGCAGGTGGCGGGCCCCTTCAGGGTAAAACCTCGCTTTTTGAGCACCTTACTCATGGCCTCACTTTCGGGCGTGCTAAGCGGGGGTGAATCACCATCGGCCCGTTGATTGTCTATAGGCTGACGATTTACGAAGTCATAAAAGAACGCGACGATTTGTCTGTCACCACCGAGTTCGTCGCGCAGACGCAACCAGGCCTGGGCATTGGTGACGGTGGCTTCCATCTTGCGCCGGTTGCGGATGATGCGCGGGTCGAGCAGCAACTCGTCCACCGCGTCGGGGCTGAGTTGCGCCAGGCGTTCGGGCACAAAGCCGAACAGGGCTTCGCGAAACTGCTCGCGTTTCTGTAAGACCAATTTTATACCGATCCCGGCGCTGAAGGCGTACAACACCACGTACTCGAACACAATGTCGGCCTCGGCGACGGGTTCGCCCCATTCGTGGTCGTGGAAGTCGCGCATGAGGGCTGGTTTCTCAAAATAACTGCATCGGGTGATTGTCTCCATCATCAAACGGGTTTGGTCAACACTTGGGCGGCCCATTAGCACAAACGAATGTTTAAAGCGGTGTTGATCGGAGGCGAACTTCCTTCGCTTTTCATTAATAGGACGATTTAAATACGCCCAAGGCAGACATATCATTAGCTATCGAACGATAACCATAGAATGGACACCTCGGGTAACAGGCACTGAGTAATTGGTTTTTACTAATTGCACCCGCTTTGGATCAAAATAATCACTTGTCAGGCGCCAGAAATCGATAGAGCCTGCCGGCCGTTTAAGATCGTAGTGATCAAAGTTAGCCACAGCAAGGAACCTGCCTGAGTTATCAAAAACAACTGATTCTGGTAAGATCCCATCGAATGGAAAGTCCCCTACCCAACTTAGCAAACCTGATTCAGGATTTAAATGCATCAGGCTTAGAGAAGCAAAAAAGCCTTGTTTTGGGCTAGTGAAAGGCTGCGTGCTTTGCTCCAAATTTGTGGTGACAACCCATCGTCCATCAGGGCTCATCGTTAGCCCTTCGGGCAGCACACCGGCCAGGGCTCGCGAAACGATTTGATGCACCGGCGAGCCATCGCTTGCCGTCTCGATAGAAAGACCTACGGATGTGACTGAGCCTCTAACTGAACCTGGATACATGGCGTTGACGACCACAAAACGACCGTTTGGCGTAAAACAAGCTTTGAACGGTTCCTTATCGATCACAACAGAATTGCCCCAGCTGGTTAGGCTTATAACATCATTAGTCTTGGTCAGCTTAAAAAAGACAAGCATCGACTTTGTGACATTTAATAAGGCGATCATGGGCTCAACAGGATGAAAGACGGCACCATTGATTATATCGCCAGCGACATAACCGGGAACATCAGGAAGCGATAAATTGGCTAACCTACCCCCGGTAAATTGATACATAGCCAGCGGGCTTTGATTTGCATCCTGGGGCCGGTAGGTGATGACCACCAGTGAGCCGTCTTTACTGAATGTTACCGATAATGGCCGCTGTGGACCATCGATCTTTTGATGTATTTTCAAGTGGTCAGGATCAGTCAAATCAATTACGGTGATGACTTTCCCAGAAGGCAGATCGCTAAATAGCGTGTTAGGGCTGCTTAGAGGTCTCCCACCCCTTGTTTCTATGACGATGGCATAATGGCCGTCAGGTGAAACAGCTACGGAGGATGGTGGCCCCGTCACCGAATTACTGGCCGGGATTTCGACCGCTTTCAATTCACTCACAGCTTTGTCTAAACGAATAACAGATAAGGCATCTTTGCCTTCAACCCTTCCAAGTTGCCCATCCAGATAGGCAGAAGCTACCATATCTGCGTCCGACACAGAAACGATCAGACGGCCTTTGAAATCAAAGTCGGCATCCGTTCGCGTCGATTGCCCCATGACCAAGTAAGGTAGGCTAGTGTAAAAGCCGATGAATAACCATCGGAAACTAAATTGCTTGAAGTATTTCATCTCAGTTTATCAGTGCTTTATATGACTCTATCTTACAGATTTTGATGCGATTTCCCATTTTTCATTTGCGTTCAGAAAGCGATTTGGGATGACTTGGAAAGCGAGGAAGGCAGACGCTTGAATAAAGATCTAATATAGTATTTGTTTAAAGCCTTAGATTATCTTATCTGGATTTTTCTGATTACTACTTATCAATGCCAGTCCCACTTTGTGAATTGGGCATTAATGAGACGTTGATTTCTAATTAAACGAAGCTCTGAATGACAAAGGCGACAGTTTCGTTCTTGTCTTGAACAATTTGCTAAATGATGCCAAATGCTCAAAACCCAGCTGATAAGCAATTTCACTGATTGTCAGGTTCGTGGTTGATAATTTTTCTTTAGCTTTATTGATCAGTTTTTCATGAATATGTTGCTGAGTGTTTTGCCCTGTCAACACTCGTAATAAATTACTTAGATACTTTGGGGAAAGATTCAGCTGTTCAGCAACATATCGAACACTTGGCAAACCTCTGTTAATCAAATCAGCGCTGTTGAAATAATTATCCAGTAAAGTTTCCAACCGGTCAAGTAACTGATGGGCTGCTTTTTCCCGTGTGATAAACTGGCGGTGATAAAACCGGTCAGCATAATTCAATAAACTTTCAATGTGCGAGATGATGATCGGCTTGCTGAATTTATCGATGTTGGAATCACATTCCTGCCTAATATTCAGGATGATATTGGTAATGACGGCTTCTTCTTTTGCCGAAAGAAATAAAGATTCGTGAAGCGAATAGTCCCAAAAATCATATTGCTTGATGGTGTTAGCTAACGGCGTATTCCATATAAAATCAGGATGTATGTAAATTACCCACCCTGATTTTTTCACTTCTTCGTTTTTATTGTCCACCGCAATGCTAAAGACCTGCTTGGGCGACATAAAAGACATAATGCCCTCATTGAAATCAAAAGGTTGTTGACCATATGTTACTTTGAAGTTATCCATTCTTTTTACAGAAATGGAATAAAAATCAAATACCATATTCATCGGCTCATCGCGATCAACATGCGGGACGGTTCCAACATCCAGTACACTGATCAGCGGATGCAATGGCGCAGGCAGATTTAAGAACCGGTGAAATTCACTTATCGTTTCAATGTGTTTCATGCAGACTTATCCTCTTTAACGACTTCCAACACAAGCTTGCCACGTACATGCCAGCTTTCGCTTTCACGGTGTGCCTGGGCCACCTGTTCCAACGGAAACACTTTGCTGACAAGAACCCGCACTTTGCCTTCATCAACTAACTGTGCCATCTCTTGCAGCCACTCCTGCCTGGGCTGGTTAGGTGCCAGTTCACCTTTTGCGCCTTTTCTGGCAAGGGCTTCGATCAGTTTATCATTAAAAGGGAAATCCGTATTGACGCTTACCAATATCCCTCCATCTTTTAATACGCTTACCGATTTTACCCGCTCGTTGTTGTCGCGAACCGGTGAGGCCTCTAAGACAACGTCAACATTCTGCACCAAATCTTCAAATTTCTGGGTTTTATAATCAATCACTTCATCAGCACCGAGTTGCCTGACATACTCAACATTATCTGTGGAAGCCATTCCTATCACATACGCTCCTTTCGCTTTCGCGAACTGTACTGCGAAACTACCCACGCCGCCGGATGCACCCTGGATTAGAATGCGTTGCCCTACTTCTAGTTTTCCATGTGCAAACATACCTGTCCACGCAGTAAGTGCTGCCAATGGCACCCCCGCTGCTTCATTAAATCCGATGCTCTTAGGTTTAAGGGCGAACTGTACCGCTTTTGCTACACAATATTCTGCGTAGCTTCCATCACCTGGAAAGTTGGGAACACCATAGACGGCATCTCCTTTTTGAAATCCGGTTACATCGCTACCTCTTTCTTCTACTACGCCTGCTGCATCCCATCCTAATGTCATGGGCAATGCCAGGTATGGCCTCAGATTGTCATTTGCGCCATTGCGAATTACCCAGTCGACGGGGTTCACGCCACTAGCAAACACTTTCACTAAAATTTCATCCGCTGCGGGAACAGGACGTTCTATCTCTTCTACTTTCATCACCTCCGGTCCACCAAACTGGTAAATTCTTACTGCTTTCATAAAATTTGTTTCCTGTTTATTGATGTTACAAGGTCATCATTTATTGAAAATGGAGGCTTAGCCTGAATGCCTTTTGTTTTAGCCAATACAGCGGATCATATGAGTTAGTAGCTAGTTACTGCATTTGGCCAGGGTTAATAATCTTGTAGACAGTTGCAGATTGTGCTTTGGATGAGCGCACTATTCCAAAGGCAATTAAAGCCATTATGGATGCCAAACGGGTACAAACTTCTAAATCGATAATATAAGTAACTGATTGTAAGGCAGGTAAAAGGGAAGTTCGACTCCCCGTATCTCCACTCCAATAAGTTTCGAAACTTCAAAAGCCCGAAAATCATTGATTTTCGGGCTTTTGTTTTGTGCGTCCAGTCCCAAATTATGAGGGGGGGTATTCTGGGCTAACTCACTCTTTTACAAACTTTTGCGCTGATCCATCCGCAAATTTCAAAACATATGTTCCACTTGCCAATGACTTGGTGTCGATTTGCTGCTGGTTGGCGGTGATTGCAATTCTTTGCATCAGCCGCCCGGTTGCATCATGCAGCGTAGCAGTACTTTCCAGCAACGTATTGCTAACCCGGAATGTCACCACAGCTCCCGCCGGATTAGGATATAGTGCAGCGAAATTCCCATTGCCAGCCAGCGAGATGATCTTGCTGTAAGTATATGCCCCGTCGAGAAGGTTCCGGTCCGGCGTACCGGCCGCGCGATCGGACATTTTCAGGCGGTAGTAAATATTTCCTGTATAATTCGTCCTGTCATTGTAGCTGTACTGATGATCTCCGCTGCCACCTGCAGCCAATGTTGCAATCTTAATGAATTGCCTGGCGTCGGCGCTGCTCTGGACTTCAAAGTTGTCGGTGTTGACTTCGCTGGTAGTGGTCCATTGAAGCAGGTTGCCTCCTGCTTCATGGGTTGCTGTAAAGCTGATCAGATTCAGCGGCAATGCGGTTTGTATTGTTTTTACAAAAAATCCACTAAAACCTGTTACATCAAAGCTCACTTCCCAGCGTCCCGCATCTGCCTTCCACTCCACTTTTCCATTGGCTTCCGACGGTGTGATGGTTTCGATGGCGCCTGTGTACGAACTGGGTAATCCAAATTCAGTATCGCTAATCCCCGAACGTTTTTCGATACGGAGGTTTGCTTTGTAACCTTCCACATCCGCGGCATCGACGGGTAGTGGAATGGGATTTTCCTCATTGAAATCTGTGAACTCCTGCTGGGTAAAATAGAGGGTCACTTTTGCGGTGGCATTGAGCGCATTTGTCTCAGGTTGGATCTGGTAATGTCGTTTCAGGTAGTTGGCCGGCTGGGTGCCCGCCACCCAAACCTTGGCAGATACGGCTCCATTCAATGCTGCTCCGCCATTGGGTGAAAGGTACGCCAGGAGCTTGCAATTTGATCCATTCGTGGTAAGAAGAAGGTCTCCGGAAACAGTAGCCGTCGCCACATCGCCGTCCAAAGCAAGTTGGCGCGCCGCGCCGCCAAACTCGTATGCACCCATATCCACTGCATTTTCTCTTATTCTCGGCTTGCTGTCCAAATCAGTGGTGATGCCTGAAAAATCAGGAGTTTGACCAACTGCATAATAATTGTATCCTGTGTTGACTGCTGGGCTGCACGGTTGTAAACGGTAATCGCCCCCGGCAGCATTCACAAACAGCGGATCGATATCCGGGACAGGCGGATCGACCGGGTTAATTGTTTTGTTTGATTCCACAATGCTGTATTCAATCGTTGTAGTACCGGTAGCACCAGCAGTACTAAATATTCCATTCTGATTGCCATAAATAATACTGTTACGCAGCTTGGGCGCAGAAGTTCCAGCGTTAGCTATGCCTGCACTGATACCACTTGGACTACTGTTACCGGCAATCGTACAATTAATAAGCACTGGGGAAGCATCGGAGTTATATACTCCGACGAAGGCACTGGTACTGACATTGCCAATGATTGCACAGTTAATCAGGACCGGAGCTCCTTCAAGATTTCCGATGCCAAACTGGCTGATACCGGTAATCACAAGATTGACCAGCATTGGGGATCCCCTAAAATTAAAAACTCCGGCGCTACCACCTGTTATTGTAAAGCCATCCAATAGTGCTTGCGACTGTACATCAGGATAGAACTCCACAACATTATTGTTTCCCGTTCTCCGCAGGATACTTTTGTTAGAAGTAATTGACAAATCCCGGTCAGCAAGTCTTGTTTCCGTTCCGGCAAAACCACCATACACATTCACCCCTGCCCTAGGAGTGAACGCCCCCTGTTCCGCCAGGTAAGTACCGCCTGCTACCCATATCTGGCCGCTCCGAATATAAAGGATGGCCTGCTGGAGATTGCCCATCGCACATTCCCAGCTTGCTCCATTACCGGTCCCTCCCTCTTTCACAAACGTGACTCCCGGAATTGAAGGATCGCGTTCCTGCTGATACTCATAAGCCCCAATATCCACGGTGCCACCGCCAAAAAAACGGGGTTGGCCGTCCAGATCAGTGGTAATATTAGATATGTCGGGCGTTTGACCGCTGGCGTAAACGGTGTTGCTTCCACCGTTCACGGCCGGGCTGCAACGCTGCAGCGTGTAATCTCCCAATGCCGGATTGCTGAAAAGAGGGTCTACGTTGGTTGTAACAGGATTGTTGTTTATATCACCACCGGTTTCAGAGTGCAATAAACTGTACTGTATGTCAATCGAAGAACCGTTATCATTGCTGAAGCCGCCGTATCTGCCGGACAAGATGCTATTACGTACTTGAGGTAAAGACTGGTTCACATTGAAGATACCAACTCCAAGATTCGACTGTGCATCTTTATTTCCGGCAATTGTACAATTGATAATAACTGGTGATGCTCCTGAATTGAATATGCCGCCAAAACTGTTGTTGTCTACAATAGCGCAATTAATGAGGATTGGAGAAGACTCCAAATTACCCACTCCTGGGCCAGTATTACCAGTGATTTTAAGGTTAACGAGCGTGGGAGATGATGAGCTACTATTAACTATACCACCCCTTAGGGCTCCTGAGATCGTAAACCCATCCAACCGGGAAGCAGTTGTGAGTCCGGTACTATTGCTTAGGACAAAATCCTTGACACCGCCTGCGCTAAGGATGCTTTTATTGGCAGTGAGTGTCAGGTTCCGACTGGCAAGGGCACCTTCTGTGCCGGCAAAACCGCCATAGACCTTTACTCCCTCCTTCAATGTAAAACTGGTTAAACTTGATGGGACATTATAGGTGCCACCAGCCACCCATATCTCATCACCACTCGCGCTGCCATCGATCATAGCCTGCAGATTATCACTCGCAGTCTCCCACGAAACACCCGTTTTTGCACCGGCTCCCAATGGTGTGACATATGATATTTTCGGTGGTGGGTTTGGTAAAGCAAAAGCCTCTGATGAAAGAAAATTCAGAAACAAAAGAAGTGATAAGAAAGCCGGCACATTCAGGGGGAAAGAATACCAGGAAGACTTACTTTTTGCAGGATGTAAATGTTGAGCCATATAGTACTAGAAGAAGAATTTATGAGATGCAACAAAGTTCATCCTTTCGATACTCAAAACCTAAAAGAAAATGAGCTAAACACCTGTTTTATCGAAGTTTATCGCCTGCATTTATAGTCTTCCATTTGTCAACAGGCGGCTGTAGGAACGGCTCTGCTGGTGCGCTCGGCACATTGAAACAACGGTTGAGTAGTGACCGGCTGCAATTTGTGCATGAGCAAGGTGGAGTGGTTTTAAACTATGAACAATTAAAAGTTTGGGATGCCAATCGCAGGATACTGGCCGCAGGTTTTGAAAAAAACAATGATGCTTATGCAATCAATGTTGAAACCGCAGGTGCAGCATACCCCATTACCATTGATCCCATCAGCACGACTGCCGCCGCCACGTTAGAAAGCAACCAGGTGAGTGCACAAATGGGCGTTTCCGTGGGCAGCGCAGGAGATGTGAACGGTGATGGGTACAGCGAGGTCATTGTAGGCCTTCCAAAAGTCTTGGCCCAAGCAACTGAAAACAGTAAAAGCGGTTGCCCGATCAAACAGGCAACCGCTTTTTAAATTTAACGAATGAAGAGGATTTTCTTCGTTTCTAGCAAATCCGGTTTTTTTACTTGCAGCAGATATATGCCCGCTGGTGCGTCGGGGAGGATGATACGCTCCTCATGTGCGCCCTTGCCTTTCACCCCACGCTCGTGCCACACCCGTCCCTGGGTATCAGTGACACGCATTGTGCCCGATGTGCCGATTGGAAGGTGGAAAACGGCTTTGAATTCGCCAGGGGCCGGATTGGGGTAGGCTTGCAGCGAAGGAGTATCGGTTTGCAGTTCCGGGGCACCAGGGGCTGCCATCCGGGTAGAGATATTTTGGTTTGGGCCAATGCAAATTTTGTCCTGACGCAATGGGGCACCAGGCAGGCCTCGAATGCGGATCGTGTTCGTACCTTCAAACAGGGTGAGGTAGAACGTTTCTTCCCGCGCGACAATATTCCAGCTGTAAGTAGGGGCCAGATTTAGTTTCGGGATTAGCACAACATTGTTTACAGATATGCTAACCTGCGCATTTGACCCTGCGTAATAGCGCAGTGTTACTGGGAAGGAGCCTGCATTTGGTACGCTGTATACCTGGTAATCGACAAAATAATTGTAATTATTTTCTGCTCCCCTTGTCTGACCATTCGATGCATTGGGATCAGTGGATAATGGCCCGTTGCTGGTTGAATTCTCCGCTTCCAGGCAGGTGCTGAATGGCTGCGAGGCAGGCTGGCAGCCGGTGGTTGTGAAAGCAACCAGCACATTTTTGTACGCGCATCCATCCTTTCCGGCAGCAACATTATAACCATCCGTTGTATGGACAGACGGCGCAGTAACTTCAATGTTCTGGGTATAACGGGCAAACCCATTGGCGCCTGACCAGTTGTAGAAGATACCTGCGCAATCGGGGCCGGTACAATTGGCTGTCAGGGTAAGCTGGGCGCCGCACTCGGGAGAGGATGTGGAGGGCTGGGCCTTGATGGTAAAGTCACAGGAAGGAGGCGTGCCGGGCATTTGTTCGATGCAAATTTTATCGTGCCGCACAGGACTGAATCCAGGTATTCCCTTCACAAAAATAACATTGAACCCTTTTTTCAAAGCAAAAACGAGGGTGTACTCGATCGGGGTGATGTTCCATGAATTGGAGGACGGGAGCTCTATCTTGTAAGGAGTGACTTCGTCATTGATATGCACATTAATGGCAGTATTTGCTTCGGCATAATACCGGAATGTAATTGCATGCGGGCCTTCAACCTGCACGTCGTTTACTGAGTAAAATACACTATAATCGCCCTTATTCCTTTCGCCCCTTGTTTTGCCGCCTGATGCATTAGGGTCCTCGGTAATCGGGCCGGTCCCGCCTGAGTTTTCAGCTTCAACGCACGCTTTGTAAGATCCCTGGCTACAATCAGTGATGGTAAGTTTGAAATCACTGGTCTGATCCGGACATCCGGCTTTGGAAGTGGTTCTCGTATAGTTGAAGGTCCCGTTTTGGGTAGGTGCGTAAAAGCTGACAGCATTGCCGGAAGCATCCAGTCCGGGGCCGGTCCATTTGTAAGTGATGCCGGTGCAATTGACCTGGCCGCATTCGACGTTAAGGCCTATTCCCTGTCCGCAGGACGGATAAAGGTCAATTACATTCGTTTTGACAATATAGTCACAGCCGGGCGCCTCTTCAACCGGATCACTTGGTCCGTTTTCGGTCCAGCAGGTTTTATCCTGCCTGACATTGTATCCCGGAAGTTCCTTGATACGGATTGAGTTAGTGCTTGCCCTCAAATTCACCTCGAAAGTGTATTCCTTCCAGGCAATGTTCCAGGAACCGGAAGACGGAAGTTCGACTTGTGTCAGGGATTCGTTATTTACAGAGACACTTATCTGCGCATTCTGCTCGCTAAAGTAGCGGAGCGTGATCAGGTACTTCCCGGCCTGGGGAACCTCTGTCATATACGTCACGTAATAATCGAGTGCATCCCGGAAGCCCCGCGTCAGGCCATCAGAGGCATTCGGGTCAGGCGAAATACGCCCATCGCCGTCGGACTTTTCAGCTTCAATACATCTGGTAAACGGTGCCGGATTCGCATTGAGATGATCGGCGGCGGTAACATCGGCTGGTTTTTCGTCGTAGCTACCCGACGGCGCGGCGGCATAAGAAGCAATCGCTGAGAGCAGAAAGCAAACAATGAACGTACAAGTTTTCATTACATGGTGGGAAATGTGAATGATGAATGAGACATCCCAACGGATCGTTGGAAAAGACAATTCAACCTTGGATTGTCTACATTATCTAAGACACCACATGCAATCTAAACCGTGGCGATTTGAGTGAAAATTTCTAAGACGGGGTGTTGGCTCTACAAGTGTTGGGGAGGAGGGATTCCGATGGATTAAATAGTCAGGTTGATTATTTTGTAACCACAAAAGCGACGGTGGAAGTGCCTTCTTTGGAAATCACTTTGGCATGATATAAACCGGCGATAAGGCCAGGAATTTGCCTGAGGGAGATCTGTCGGGCCGCATTTGGCGCAACATGCTCATTGCGATAAACGACCACTCCTTTAACATCCACAACGACCAGCTCGACTTCGGTGATCTTGCCGCCTTTTATCTGCAAATACATATCACTGATCCGTGCCGGGTTAGGTATGGCAGTTACGGTCAGCTCTTCCTTAAGACCAGCTATCGCGATGATCCTGGAATAGGTGAACTTGCCATCATAATCGACCTGTTTTAGCCGGTAATAGCTCATTTCCGGACTATTGTTCAGATCTGTCATTTCGTATTTTTTGGTGTGATAGGTATCACCTGACCCATCGATGGTACCTACCATCGCGAAGTCGCCCGTTCCGGTTTCCGAACGTTCCACATCAAATCCCCGGTTGTTTGTTTCCGACGAAGTTTCCCAGTACAACTTAACTTTCGTTGCATCAAGCCTTGTCCCTTTGAAAGAAATCAAGGTGGCCGGTAATGCTTCTGAGCTACACAGATAGTTATTCTCGCATGTCGCGGCGGTTCTTAAAGCAGAACTTTTGCTTTTGACGAGGTTACCATTTACCAGGGTATATGTGTCCGTATAATAGCCGGGCCTAGTACGCGTCACCATTTCTTCAGCCCTTAATTGAGTGGGTGATTTGTATGTTTTATGAAAGTAAGGCAGTTTGTTTTTTGATGCTGGCGGCCCGCCCGAAAATGACTGGGCATTCGCATACAGCATGCTTGTCATAAACAAAATCGCATAGTTTACCCAGGTCTTGCAGTGTTTTATATGGCCCATGGGATTAAAAGTTCGGACGATTTCTGACTATGTCCCACTCGTAAACTGGCAATTGATCATTCGTTTCGTCCGTAATGCGGATCTTCGTGAAATTCAAGGAAAGGCTTTCCGAAACGATCGGACAGTTGCCTGTGGGGCAAGGCTGACCAGCTATGCTGTATCCGGAAATCAGCACTTCGGCGAGTTCAATGCGAAGTACCAACACTTCTCCTGCACCCTCGCCGCTGTAAAACCTAATCTCATAATTCTCAAGAGATGCGGGTCCGTATGTAGCTAATCGCAAAAATGCTGTACTTGATTTATCATAAACTTTTGATAATGTATATTCTGATAGAGCTGGCGCTGAGGCTTCTCTTCCCGATCCCGCTGAAATGCCCCGGCCGATTCCGCCCTGAACTGAACCCAAAGGAACCTCATCCGCGTGTATTCCCCCGGGACCTGCTCCGGTTGTGACAGGGGGATAGTACAGATAGATGTTCTGCGCCTCCGAGGCCAGTGCAACAAGTAACAAAGCAATACTTAGGAAGTAAAATTTTCTTTTCATAATGTTTGGGGAATGCGAACGTGACAGGATAGAATCAGTAAAAAAGTATACAATAATTGATATCCAAGATATTAAATAATATCAACATTATATTGTTCTATCTTACTATTTTACTTTTTAGTCCCTTTGATTATCAGTTCATTAGCAAAATCGGCTGCATCTACATTTGAAGTTACAATTAACTCTATTCCGGAGTAAACATAATTTTATAACGACAAATAAGAGCGCTATCATATTGCATTCCGCCCTGGGTCATTCTACATCGAGAATACAATGACGCCTCTATTTAAAAAGCTAAACTACAAGGAGCACAAGCAAATTGTGGCAATCAATGCACCTGAATCATTTGCAGACGAATTATCTGCAATGAAAACCAAGTGCGATTTTAACCGGGACACAGGTTTTGCTGCGGTTGGAAAATATGGTTTTGAGCCGGTCAGGCAAGTAGCAATTGACGATGACTGGAGTAGCTTAAAATTTAAAAAGTCGAATTCATCAAAACAATTACTAGAAAAGAAAGCTACGCATTAACCGATCAAGCCAAACAACGGACAAGCCAAAAGGGGAAATAATTTCTTCAAACAAAGTAATTTCTATTCTACTTCACCCAAAAGTGCGGATCCAAACAAATGATTAAACTGTTGACAATGGATTAGCGCGTATTTGTATTCCTTAAAATCCGGTGTCCCGTTTATCTCATAAACCTGTGTTCCGCGTGTCGATTTTAATGAGCCAAGATCTATAAAATCCTTTGGCGTCGCCTGCTTGGACAAGTATACATGCAGGTCAGGCCCATTGTTTGTGCTGAATTGGTCCAGCACCAGACTGTATCGTCCGTCGCTGGTTATAATCTTGGCCATACCGGAAACCGATTCTCCCGATATTCCCATGAAATTTCCTATTACATTAACTACGGCCAAACTATCGACTGTTTCCATTAACGGTTCCACAGGGGTATTCTCTTCCCTTTTGCAGCTGCTGAAAATCAGTATTAGGATAAAAACAAATATGCTATTTTTCATGATCTTAGTTTTTTGGTTTGAACATTAAAATGAATAAGAGACACCTGCGCCGAAATTGTTGGCTTTATTTCTGAAACGGTCAATCGCGGTTCCGTCCGGGGCAATTTGCCTGACGCTTCCGGCAGTGTACTCGGTAAACAAAAATTGATAAATCGCCCTGACACCCCATTTGTCATTAATCTGATATTTGAGGAAAAACTCTGAATTCAATGACCCCTGGTCATGATCACCCGTCAGGAGCAGGTTGAACGTCGCGGGTTTTGAAGCCGCGTCAGTGCTGGTTAGGCCATTGCTTTGGAAAATAGAAGAAGACTTTTGCCCGAACGTCGCGCCGATGAGGTCAATATTAAATCCTGCGCTAAACTTCGGGCCAAATTGATAGCCCAAATTGATAGTAACATTCAATGCATTGACAAAAGGCCGCTGGACGGTCAGGGTATCCCAATTCTCAGTTTTCTGCCCGGCAAAGAAGATTACAAATGGTGTCGTAAATGACCTGGTAAGCCTCGCGGGACCAGCGGTGGTGTAAGTGAGCTTTGTGCCCGCAACACTCGTTAATCTCAGGCCTAAGCCTGCTTCGATTTTCCTTTTCCTTCCAATTCGCCAATTGTGAACGTAGGACAATGCCCCGGAGCCCTGAGAGCTGCCGATTGTACCCGCTAGGTCAATGAACTGGTTTGTTTTTTTCGGTTCAATCTGCTGAGCGTGACCGGTAAACGGGACCATTAGCAAACAAAAAAGACATGAGATACAGGTTTTCATAATGTTGATGAAGTGTTGGTTAAATCAGCGTTTCAAGATGTTGCTCCTGAGGCCTTTGAATAAAAAGAGTAACTTATCTTTCTCAAAAAACACAAGCATGGCACAACTGACAAACACGATAAGCGCATAAATAAACAACTGTCCGCCGTCGCCCAGTACTTCTATTCCAAGTACCGTAAGATGAGAAACCAGCGCGCCGGAAATCACACCCAATGCTATTAAAGCACCGATGCCGGTCGTTGCGGGAATCAGAATAAGCATTGCTGCAATTAATTCCGCAAACCCTGAACCAATGCGTCCCCAAGGTTCTATCCCCAATTTCGAGAAGATGTAAACCGATTCCTCAGCCGCCGTAAATTTGAAAAACAGGGTTTGAAGCAAAATAACGGCCGATACAATACGCAGTAGCCAGAATACGATTTTGTTAGGTTGTTTTGACATTGTGTTTATGGTTGTTTTTTGAATTTCTTTTTGAAAGCTGATAGCCATTAGCTGTTAGCTATTAGCTAACTGGCGCTATCAAGGCTTATCCTTGATTTCCAGCCAGTTTTTATCTGCTTTTTCAATGTACCCAGGTATGTTCTTGCTCCACATCTCCTGTACCTTCTTGTTGTAATTGAAATAAAGCTTGTTGTCTTTCACCGTCCACGTATCCGTTTCGGTTGGGGCTTTGTGGCCGTCTGCGGTTCCGTAGGCGCAGTAACCGCCGTATTGGGGAGCGTATTTTTCAGGGGTTTCTTTGAACCTGTCCTGATTGGCCTGGTTTTTGAAAAGCCAGTTGGCGTCTTTCCAGCGGTAGGCGAATTTTTCGCTGCCCTTCACGGCTTTGGACTCGGTGTGAAATGCGACAGCGTCATATCCTTTGATCGCAATGCCGTCACTTTGATAAACTTCTGACTTTTGAGCGAACACCCCAGCGACTGTAAAAAAGAAGAGTAAAGAGACTAAAATTGAATTTTTCATAAGTATTCCTTAGATAAGTGGAATGATTTATTTGGAAAATTTGATCCAGTTGGTGTCTGCTTTCTTTTTCAGGTTGGGCTCGTCTTTGTTCCACGATTTCAGCGTGTTATTAAAGTATTTGTTGTAAAAAAGATAGAGTTTGCCGTTGATAATTTTGAAAGTCCCCGGGTCGATTTCCACCTTCTCGCCACTCTCACCCATGGCATAGGCACACCAGCCACCATATTGCGGCTTGTATTTCGCAGGATCAGCTTTGAATAAATCGCGGTTTTGTGCGGATGAGAAATAGTAAGTGACACCAGCGTCGGAAGCAGTAATGTCTTTTTTGCCTTCGATGGCTTTCCCCACCGTGAAATATGCTACGGGGTCATAGCCCTCGACGGCAAGGCCGGATTTTGAGATGTTACCTTGCTTTTTGGTAGCATCTTGTGCGAAAATCTGCGTTGCGCTGAACACCAGAAATAGAATGATAAGTAGCTTTTGCATTGGATTTGATGGAATTATTTATTTGTTTTCAGAGATCGGCGACGACAGGTTCAGTTCAAGGTCGAGTTTTACTTTATCCGACATTCCCAGCGTATTTCCCCCGAATTTCCAGTCCTTCCGGTTGATTTCGACAGATCCTTTTAGGATTGCATTGGATCCTGTCTTAGTAAATGTGAAGGGGATCATTATGCTTTTAGTAACGGTTTTGAGGCTCAGATCAAATGTTCCGATATATCCCGAAGCCGTTTTCCCTATTTTGGTCGACTTCATTACAATCCTCGGATACTTGGCTACCTCGAAAAACTGGTCTTTCTCTTTTAAATGCCGGTCCCTCAGGCTGTTGTTGGTAGATAGGGTTGCTGCATCCACACTTCCTGAAATGCTTGCCGTTTCTGGGTGGGCAGGATCAAAAACAACGGTTCCTTTAAACCCTTTGAATGTTCCGTCCACATCAGCCCCAAACATACTGGCCTGAAAAGCCATATGGGAGGTTTGTACATTCCATGTCTGAGCCGTCAGCAAGAATGGGGCTATGATGCAGGCGGTAAGCAACAGGTACTTTATCATAGGTTAGGTTAAATCGTTTATGCTGTTTGCTTATGCTGTATAGTTGAATAGGCGATCCCGAAATTTTCAGACAACCTGATATGGCGGAACTCAACCTTCACGGCAATGGCCATAATGGCCATGTGATGTACGGCATGCTCCACGTTATAAAGTAGCTCACGATAGAAAGTAGTTGTGATCTTCACGTCGTTTCTGACATCCGCGGAGTAAGAAGCTTCCAGCTTGAGCACCATGTCATCTTTCATCATCCGGATAAATACAATGAGCTCCTTCATTTTTAAAATGGCTTCACGCGGATCGTTTTCAAGTAGTAGATTTCGCTCCCGTTTGTCGTAATTCAGTTTGCCGGTGTTGCCTGCCCGGACAGCCAGATCATAAAATTCGAGGATATGCCTCAAATGACGTCCAACAGAATTGGTCGACAACAGATCCAGGTTTCTCGTGTATTCATCCCGCGAAAACTGTTCCGTCATCTCAATGAGCTGACTCAAAATCTCAACGGAAACGTCCTGTAATTTCATAACCTCAGAATATGTTTTGACTTGCGTTCTTTCAATCTTCTACTTCAAAGTATATGCCGTCAAGTCCCAGAGATCGAAAACCGCTTTTTGAGGCTCAATTCGCGATATTTACATGCAAGTTGGTGTTATGCCAGAAAATCCGATTCACGATATTTCGTAAGCTTTCTGCGGTTTCGTGATAAAGCAGCAATGATTCAGGTGAGGCTGGGCCCGACTAAAATGGGGAAATGTACCAATGCGTATCTTTATCAGCGATATTTGAAGGACGTCAGCCAGGCAGAAGAGTAGGAACAGATATTGAGCCAGTTATAACATATTGGATTAGTGATTTACCAGGACCTCGGGATACATGAAAATTTTTGAAAGGCTGTTGTTGATATTCCTCTGCGGCGTACCAGGCTTATTTCACGCAGTCTTTGCGCAGGGTGTAGGAACACCCTTAATCCAGCATTTCAGTCCGAAGCAATATAACGGACACCCCGAGAACTGGGCGATCGTGCAGGATAAGCGAGGTGTACTTTATATTGGGAATCAAAGCGGGGTATTGGAATATGATGGGAGTAACTGGAAGCTCATCGAAGTGCCTGGAACCGCAGTGAAGGCAATCGGTGTAGGTAAGGATGGCGTCGTTTATGTAGGTACATCCACTGATTTCGGGTATTTGTTAACCAAGCCAGGCGGGCAGCTTCAATATGTATCGCTCAGCAGCCGGTTGCCATTATCGGAACGCAGCATTTTGCCTGTAAACCGCTTATTCAGCGATTCAACGGGTATTTATTTTTGCACATCTCAAAAAATATATCGTTACGACGGGAAAGACGATTTCAAGATATGGGCGGCAAAAGACCGTTTTTCGACAGCGAATTTTATCCGTAACACCCTGTACGTTCAGGAGTCAGGGGGTAAACTATTGCAACTGGTTTCCGATGAACTTAAACCCGCGCCAGGCAGCGAGCAGTTTCTGAATCTCAAAATACAGGCAATGCTTGAATATTCAGATGGCCGTCTGATGGCTGTAACTGAGAAGAATGGCCTGCTTATTTATTCTGCAAAAGCGCCTACTTCCAATTTGCAACCCTTAAAGACTGCGTCCGACAACTGGCTTCGAAATTCAGACATTACCAATGCAATCTGCTCCTACAATGCCGAGTCGAAATCCTACCTGTTTTTCATTGCAAGTCAGCGCGGTGGTATCCGTATCCTGAATGAACAAGGTATTGAACAGATGCAGTTGGATGCGTCGACGGGATTTAATCAGAATAGCATTGCCTCCTTGTATCTTGATAAGCAACTTTCGCTTTGGGCAATGACTGGCAGTGGTATCTGCCAGATCGGGTATAACCTGCCGGTCAGTAAATTTGGTTTTAGCCAGAATATCAATTCTACGGTTTGGAGCATTACCCGCCATGAAAACCGCTTATATATCGGGACTGGCATTGGGTTGCTGGGTTGGAACAGCTCAAAGGATTCATTCGAACCGGTGTCCGCCATTACCTCAGCATGCAGGACTTTGCTTTCGGATGGTGCAGATCTTTATGCCGGTACTTCGGAGCATATTTTCAGGATAGTTAATAATAAAGTGGTGCAGGTACTATCTACTGGAGGCGAGTCGGTTTATGCATTATTAAGGCCAAAATCGCGGGTTGACTTGCTCTTTGCGGCGCTGTCAAACGGGGTGTTCTTATATCACTTGAAAAATGGTTCCTGGCAGGAGGTAGGCAGAATCAAAGGGCTGGCCGCAGACTGCCGGTCGCTGGCCGAAGATCCGGATGGTACGATTTGGGTAGGTACCAACAAAAACGGCTTTTTCAGGATTGATCTGAAAAATGGTCCGAAAGCGGACCTATCCCATGTCCGCGTCGGTGCGGGGCTGAATGACCTCTCATGGAACTATGTCTTCCCAACCGCAGGAGAACCCCGGTTTACGTCTAAAAATCACCTTTATGAATTCAATCGCGAAAGGAAAAAGTTTGTAGAAATAGCAGGTTTTCAGGACATGTTCCACAATCCGGTGAACAGTGCACCATACTTTGTAGAAGATAGCGCGAGAAACTGGTGGTTTGCAAGCCCGCTGGGCGTTTTGAGGCGGAAGCCCGATGGAAAAGCGGAGTGGGACAGTCTAAGTCTCATGCCGATCCAGCGGACAGGCTACTGCATTTATCCGGAAAAAACAGGCATTGTTTGGGTTGGAAATGACGAGGGCTTGTATCGCTATGACGGTATCCAGATGGCTATGCACCCCTCATATCCCGTACTGCTGAGGGAAGTCAAATTGTTGTTAAATGATTCATTATTAAATATTAATAAACAAAACCCAAATCAGGCAGGTGTGCTGCAAACGCCTTTACCCTACAACTTGCGTGACCTTTCTTTCAGGTTCGCGGCAACAAGTTATGTAGGGGAGACCGGAAACGAGTTTCGCTACAAGCTCATCGGGAACGGCGTCATGCCGACGGACCTGGAATGGTCGCGCTGGTCAAAGGAGAGCTGGAAAGATTACACCAATCTGCCCCCGGGACATTACGTTTTTCATGTCATGGCCAGAAACCCTTATCGTGAATTAAGCCAGGAAAGTAGCTTTGCATTTGACATTCTGGATCCCTGGTTCCGAACCTGGTGGGCGTACCTGTTGTATGCAGTATGTGCGATTATTGTTGTTTACCTTCTCGTTTGGTTGTATACCAGGCGTCTAAGTAATGAAAAAGTCAAACTGGAAAACCTGGTGGACAGCCGTACTGCGGAAGTAGTCCTGCAAAAAGAGGAGCTTGTGGAACAGGCCGCCCGCCTGCAATTGGCCAAAGAGACCGCCGAAAAGGCTAACCAGGCGAAAAGCGAGTTTTTGGCTAATATGAGCCACGAATTAAGGACACCGCTGAATGGGATCCTTGGATTTGCGCAGGTACTTCAGCGTGAACCGACTTTGAATGCAAGTCAGGAGAAAGGGCTTACTATTATCCGGAAAAGTGGCGAGCATCTGCTAAACCTGATCAATGAAGTATTGGATATATCGAAAATAGAAGCACAACGGCTCGAAATTCAAGATAATGCGTTCAGTCTCTTGGGTTTACTCCACGATATGACCAGCCTGTTTCAGTCAAGGGCTGAAGAAAAAGGGCTTTCTTTTAAAATGATCATGTCCGGAGATTTGCCGGAAATGGTTGCAGGAGACGAAAAGCGCATCACTCAGGTGCTGAACAACCTGCTGGGCAATGCAATCAAATTCACGGAAAAAGGAGGGGTTATCTTTCGGGTTAGTGCGGAAAAATTGAATGCAGATTTTTTCGAGACCAAATTCGAAGTAGAGGACACAGGCATTGGGATTTCTGAGGAATACCTTGGTGAAATATTTCTTCCTTTCCATCAGGTAAGGGACCGGCGGCTATTCTCGGAAGGTACCGGCCTGGGGCTTGCGATTGCCAGTAATCTCGTTGGACTAATGAATGGTACGTTGGATGTAACCAGCAAGATAGGGCAGGGCAGTGTGTTCATTTTGGGACTCACGCTCAGGCAGGTTGTCGGCGAATCCGCAGCTGCATTGTCTGAGCGGGACATTGTCGGTTATGCAGGGGTCAGAAAGACCGTCCTGATCGTGGACGATCATATAGAGAACCGTATGGTCGTGCATGAATTGCTGGCTTCGCTGGGTTTTCTTGTATTGGAAGCTTCCGATGGCAATGAAGCAGTGGAACTTGCCGCCACTTCTGTTCCTGATTTGGTGATTATGGATCTCGTGATGCCGCATCTGAATGGTTTTGAGGCTGTTGCGAAAATGAAAGAAAACATTTCACTAGGCAATACCAGAATGATCGCATTTTCGGCAAACGTATTTGAACCCAACCAGAAACGAAGCCTGAATGAGGGTTTCGATGATTTTGTGCCCAAACCCATCGATGTTGTAATATTGCTGAGATCAATAGGCCGGTTACTTGGTCTGGAATGGACGTATGCAACCCAACGTCAGGCAATCACTTCTTTGACAACGGACGAAAAGCCTGAATTAACAGGCTATTTACCACCGCATGCAGCGCTTGAAACAATGCGGGAATATGCTTTGAAAGGGGATATTCAGGGAATCCTCGATTCGCTCGACGATATCTCGCTGCAATTTCCTCAGGCAGCTTCGTTTGTAAAACAGATGCGAAAGTGGGCCGGGGAATTTAATATGGGAAAGATACGGGAGTATCTGACGGAGGTTTTGGAGGTTGCCGGGCGTTGAAAGAGCCGCTTTTTTTTAATTCTTTTTCATCGATTAACTTATTGGTAGAAATTGTAAATTAACCTGGGAATCGAATCGTTCACGCTCATTAAAATTCATCGGTAATGGAGAAACAGTTAAAAGTAGGCCAGGCCATTGAGGTGATCCGGCTCAAAGTAATAGAAGAAAATGTAGCTGCATTTTTAGACGGGCGAATTAAGGTGGATGAATTCGCTTCTGCAATAAATGGATATGTTGGGACAGAAATCTTAAAAATAACAGACTCGGAATTTTTGATGCTTATTCGTTGGGAAAGTGAAGAGGCGGCTCTGGAGGCGCAACAGATTACCTTCAATGCACCCATCATTACGGAGTGGCTGAACGCAACAAGTGAATTTGTTTCATTTGATACGGGTGTTTCAAGATACGAAAACTAGCACTTTGCGTGGCTGGTTTAAGCTTGTATTCGGACGAAGTAATCTGAGTTGCCTGACTTAGGCATAAATCGTATTGCGATATGAGATTATTCAAAATGACATTGGCCTTTTGTTTAACATTTGGAACGACCGGATGTTCAGATAAAGCTGGGACGGATCAATTGCCAGATCGAAATGTGGGGCTCGTGGGACTATCCCTGCTATTGAATCAAAACGCACCGGCAGGACTAACCGGCATTCTTGCCGCGGTAGATGATGTTTCATCAAAAGGGATAAATTTATTTGGTATGTCCCCGGAATGGCCGGAATTGGAAGCCAGCCCCTCCGTTTATTCACTTCAAAATCAAATTGTAAACCCGCTTACCCTTATTGATCCGGATCAAAAGAAATTCAAGAGTTATATTCTTGTATTAAAGGTGATTGACAGCAACCGAAAAACAATTCCGTCTGATCTTATGGCCCGTTCTTTTGACGATCCATTGGTTATTAACCGTTTCAAAACGTTAATTGACAACATCTCCACTTTGCCGTCGATCAACAGGATTTCGCACATACTGATTGGAAATGAGGTGGATGGGTTTTTAAATACAAACCCTTTGCAGCTAAGTGCTTTTTCGGCTTTTTATCAGCAATCCATTAACCACATTCATGCAAAGATACCGCACGTCAAAGTGGGTACAATTATTACTTTTAATTCGTTAGTTGATCATCCAGCCATTTTTGATCTGCTTGCACCGGCCAGCGACTTTATCTGTTATACCTATTATCCCACCGACAATTCAAATCCAAATTGGAAAATGCGGCCTCCTTCTGATGCAATTACCGACATTGCATTGATGGCGAAAAAAGCGGGTGGGAAATCATTTGCTTTTACCGAAATTGGTTATCCCTCATCCGTAGAAAATAATTCCTCACAGGAATTGCAACAGAGATTTGTCGAGAATATGTTTGATGCGCTTAAACCGCACAAAGACAATGGAAAAGTAGAGTTTGTATTTTATCACGGGCTCTATGATTATCCTCCGGGATTTTGCGTAGAATATGCGAAATCACAAGGTATCGATCCTGCCTATTTATGCGCTTTTATGAATAGCCTCGGACTGAAAGACTACATAACTGGGCAGAGTAAGTCAGGTTTGAATGCCTTCTTCAGTAAGCTGAAAAGTTATTAGATGCCATCTGCATGTCTAAACACCATAATCCTCGGCCGATTTTTCCGTTTTTCTGAAAGATATACATTGGGTTAAAAACAAAAGGGGAAATATCACGGAAACGATGATCATCTGTTTATCATACCACATGCTGCGTACTGCGGATTTTGTACTCATCGCTTTCGGATTGATTTATACTATTATTGAGACAAATTGACAAAGCGACAGCAATATGAAAATGCAGCCAATCATCCGGTCCATCCGATGTTGGTGCACCGCAATAATCCTGCTTAGAAGGCGGCTCGCATAAGCAAATGGTAATAATCCGGCGATGGTACCGATGGAAATTCCGAGGACATAAAACGCAATAAGCGAATCCTGCGAAAGCCCTACAATACCCTTTCCCTGCAAAAGTGTGGTATAAAGGATCCAGAATGGAAAGGCAAGTACATTAAGAATGCTAAGAATCGTTCCGAGGTAAAATGAAGAGACCGTTTTTTGTTTGCCGGCCGTCGGGTTGTTGTGTTTCCGGACGTAGTAAATGCCCATTCCAAACAAGGTAACGATAGCGATAACCTCAGTTGCCGGTCTTAGCGCTGGAAACTCGATGATGGATTTGGTCAGCTGTACGGAAATGTAGCTGTAAACCAGCTCTACTATTGCGCAAGCCAATGCAAACCTGAATGCCGATTTCATTCCTTTTTTCAGGGATACATCCATGATCGTAATGTTGAGCACGCCTAACGGAAGTGTACCTAAAAAGCTGACGATCAGGCCGGTGATGAAATTAAGTGGTAGTGAGATCATTTTATCGGTTTTTTTGCTTATCAGCTTTGATACGTTTCCAAATTGCACGAGCTTCTGAAACGCTCATATAACGAATGCCTTTTCTGTGGTTATGGGCGCTTATTTCATAGAGTACTTTCCAATGATGCAGCAATACTTTCCATCCCTCCCATATCGAAAATGTAGGATCATAAATGTGTGCTGGCTCGGCTCCCGCACCATTGAGCTCCATGATTTTGATGTTTTTTCCCTGATTGAAATCAAGCAGACTAAGACACCTCAGATCATACCGGCCATAGTAGAACCCTCCGATACCTTTGCTGATTTGGTCGAAAACAGCTGTCAGTTCCGGTGTAATCAAATGATTGGCATTCAAAAACTTAGTTCCTAAACAATGGTTCCCCACCGAGACCAAAGTCAATTTCCTGCCATTTGCGACAACCTCGTTAAGCGATTGTGCATATTTAGTTTTCAGCAAATCCCATTGCAATATTGCGCGGTCGTTGGCCAGGATCAGTTCCCCCAGGTTATCCCGTCCGTTCCCGGTCACACTCAGGAATTCTTTTTGCACAATGGAGGATACTGTACCGTACAGCTGGTTGGGCATTCGGTAATAAAACACGCCGAATTCAAGGGGGAAATTCACATGCTCCTGGATTAGATAATCGACAGGACTTTTTTGATGATAAGCCAGCAACGCATCCATAGTTCCTATCTTTTCGACACCCCAGCCGCGCTCTCCCGCATCCGGTTTTGCAATAACCGGGAAATTCAGATCGGCATTGAAGAACCGGGTTTTGACGGCGCTATCATTGCATGTGCGTTTAATAAAAACCGTTACCGGTTTGTACGCTTCATCGATCAGGTCTAAAATATCAATCTTGGATTCACCCCGCATACCGCCAGACTCAATGGAAGGATTTGAAGCTGAAAAGAAAAAGAATGATCTTGCTTTGAGTGATAGCCACAGCCAATACACAAATACAGGAATGTAAACCAAGGAGAATGGCCAGTATTCCCAGCTTTTCAGCCTGATCAGTGTGGCACTTTTGGCGGGTCTGAATGCGATGGGTTTTTCAAAAATCGGGTCCTCCCGGAATTCGATTTCCGCATCAATTTTGTTAGTTGGATACATGGTGTTGCAGCAATGATCGGGTGGCTGGTTCGGCGTGAATGAGATCCTCGTAAGTCATTTCCATGTGCGTACCGGACCGCACCACGCTGGTGAGACTAACGGTTGCGTACAGGTTATCACGCCGCATACGGACTGCATTCTCCGGGTCGCCGTCTCCGGCTGTCAAGTGGAATTTGCGGATGTTGTCTAGTGACAGGTTATTTGTTGAGATAATCCAGTCGCTAAACCATTTCTCCCTCTTTGCGATGATATCAGGCTGATAAAGCGTCACCGACGACCAGATGTGTTTTCTTGATGCGTCCTTTTCTGTAATAAGAAGCTGGCTTCCGTCCCAGTGCAGCACCAGCAATTCCCCAACTTCCACCAACAGCAAGGTAAAGGGTTCGAGACCGCTGAAATCGTAATGATGGGCGAAGCTCTGAATTGTAAAATAATCGAATGCGTGCAGCACGACCAGCCCTCGACTATACTTATAAGGAGGTCTGGGCTGATGGTTCTTAAATGCGCCATTAAGCAGACAAACCGTACGGGTATTTGAGCTGGCAATCCAGGTACCTTGCCCCAGAGGGTCTTGCGGAAATGTCACTTCACGGTCGTGAATGATGACCGGACCGGAAAGCCGGGCGATTGGACGGGTGATTTTTTCGTCCCTGCTGGAAGTGAGGATAAAACCGCTTTGACCTGGAAGATAACTTACTGTGCACATTTTGACATCCTTTTTTAAAAGGGATGTCAAAAAGCTGTTCCAAGGTCATTTTTATAGACAACTAATTGTAAAACAGCTCAATGCGAAAACTGAAAAGGGATATTTCCGGAAATGGTATTCCGATATTTCGTGAAATCTCTTTTAAATTGGAAATTGCCCGGGTCGCTTGATTCCTAATTTGCGCATCCTGGAATCCAGCGTTGTCGGTACCATGTCCAGGATTTGGGCCGCGCCATTGTTGCCGCTCACTTTCCAGTTGGTTTTGTTCAAAATATGAATGATATGCTCGCGCTCGCATTCTTCCATCGTCATTAAGCTTCCCTTTGGCGCTGTCGCCGGTTTCCTGGGCGACCAGTCGTCGAGCATCAATGTTCTTCCGGGCGACATGATAATCGATCTTTCCACCACATTTTCCAGCTCCCGGATGTTGCCTGGCCAATGGTAAGCGACAAGCGCATCGATCACTTTTTGAGGTACCTGGTCAATGACCTTACCCTGGTCTGCGCCGTGTTTCATACAAAAGTGGTTGACCAGCAGGGGTATATCTTCTTTTCGGTCCCGCAATGGAATGCTCAGGACGGGAAATACATTGAGCCGGTAATACAGATCTTCCCGAAAACGCCCCTCAGCAATTTCTTTTTCCAGGTCACGGTTCGTAGCTGCAATGATCCGGACATTTACTTTCAATGTTTTGGTACTTCCTATGCGTTCAAATTCTCCTTCCTGCAATACCCGAAGTAATTTGGGTTGCAATTCCAGCGGCATTTCCCCGATTTCGTCCAGAAACAGCGTGCCACCGTCAGCCAGCTCAAACCGGCCGTTTTTTTGGGCCGTAGCACCGGTGAATGCCCCTTTTTCGTGACCGAATAATTCGCTTTCAATCAGGCTGGCTGGTAAAGCTGCACAATTGAGCTTGATGAGCGGGCGGTTTTTGCGGTTGCTGAGGTGATGCACTGCACGTGCCAGCAGTTCTTTTCCGGTTCCCGATTCCCCGGTGATCAGTACGGTACTGTTGGTAGGTGCTACCTGTCTGATTTTATTGAGTACTTTTTCAAACGATTTGCTTTGGCTGATGATATCATCCGGATTTTTTGATTCTTTGATTTCCTGTTTGAGATACACGTTTTCAGCCTGTAACTGATCTTTAAGCTGACCCACTTCTGCCAGCGCATTGTTGAGGTCTGCGGTGCGGTCTGTTACCATTTGTTCCAGTTTCTGTCTTAGGTTAGCCAATGCAAGGTGGGTCCCTATGCGTGACTGCACTTCATGGATTTCAAAAGGCTTGGTAATGTAATCGACCGCGCCCATATTGAAACCATTGACTTTGTTGATGGTTTCTGTCAAAGCCGTCATGAAAATGACAGGTATAGCTTGGGTCGCCGTGTTGTTTTTTAAAAGACGGCAAGTCTCAAATCCACTCATACCCGGCATCATTACATCCAACAGGATTAAATCGGGTAAAGCATATGCAGCTTGTTCCAACGCACTTTTGCCGTCGGTAGCTACCAGTACTTTGTAAGCAGATTTGGTCAGCACATCAAACAGTATGCTGATATTATTGGGCGTGTCGTCAACGATCAGGATCGTGTTCATTGTTTCGCCTGATAAGCCGTTTTTCATGGTAAAATATGGGCAGGATTAAGTAACACTAATTTTCACCTTCCCTCAGTTACGTTCCGGATCACCCGCAGCCAGTTCAACCCCAGGATTTTTTTGATCCGTTGATCGTTGTAACCCAGCTTCTGCATTGCCGTGGTGATCTGTGGAAAGTCGCTGATGTCTTTGATTTCACGTGGCAGCTCAGGGCCGCCATCTAAATCAGAACCCAGGGCTATGTGGTCCTCTCCGACTAATTTTACGCCATAGTCAATCACCTTTGCAAGTTGATTCACATGCATCCAATACTCGTCCGGTATGGTCCCTTTGAAAGTAAATGGAAGCTCGCGCGCAAACTCCTTGTCTACATCTTCAATAGTCTGCGTCGTGACATAAGAGTTAAAGATTCGCGGGGTTTTAGGCTGAGGATCAGGCTGTACCCTGATTGGATTCTTCGGCTTCTGCCATGTCCAATACTTCGGATTATTGAAGAGACTGCCGAAATGCACGCCAATAACGCCTCCTTTTGCGGCAATTGCTTTTGCGGCTTCGTCCGTAATGCAGCGGGGATGGTCCACTATTTTGTGAAAGCCGCCATGACTATAAATCACCGGGTGCCGACTGGCAGCTGCCGACTGAATAATTGCGTCGTTGGATGCGTGGGCCACATTGATCACCATGCCAAGATCATTCATTTCTTTGATCACCGCCTTTCCATGCGCGGTAATTCCGCCCCAGGTGTACACATCGTTGCAGGCATCGATAAAAGCGTTGGTAGTACTGTGAGCAGTTAACTGCATGGAGCGCAGGCCTAATCTGTAAAGCGCGCGAAGCAAATCAAGATCGCCATAAAGATCATAACCCCCTTCCAGATCGAGGAAAGCCGCCATTTTCCCTTTTTTATTGATACGTTCAATGTCAGAAGCCGTGAGCGCCAGCTCGATCATCGCATTATTCTTTTTGATCTGGTCCAATGCAAGATTTACCACGCGGAACGTGTTCTTGGTCTCAAACCGGCCGGGATAATAGTTTTCAGGCGTATAAACCGAAAAGAACATCGCGTCCAATCCGCCTTCCTTCGCCCTGGGAAGGTCGACGGTACCATCCGGATAACGCTGGCCGATATCAGTTTTCAACACCAACTCGCGGCTCATGACATGCGTATGCCCATCCATGACAAATGCGTCTCGATGCAGGTCGGGTATTGGCTTGCTTCCAGCGGCGGGAGGGGATAAGAGGTGTTTCTGTGGAAAAATGTTACCGGCCGCCGGCAAAAGGGATAATGTTTTTATTACGTCTCTTCGTTTCATTGCTTCAAAATTATTTATCAAACCCCCGCACATATGGAAAACTTGGCGGCAGCTCGCCGGTACTAAATTGCGCGCCTCGAGTCGAGCGGTATTTCATATTCAAAAACGGCGTTTCAATCTTGCGCCCGACGGCAGAATACCTACCATTCTCCCAGTTGGAATCCATGTAATAATCCGTAATCCCGGTGGATAACAGCAGCCGTTCTGCATTGAATGGTTCTTTTTTGGTCACCATCATCTCGGTTATCCAGTGTGGCTGGGCGTTGGAAGCGTGATATTGGTCGAATGGGCCTGGCCAGCCGAGCATCGAAATGATCGTCGGATCTTTTTGCCCTGCGATTTCGCCGGCGTAAGTCCAGCCTACGCCTTGAGCTGAATATACAGCAGCCTTCGTCCCATCATTATATTCCACGATACAGACATTTGGCTTGGCGATTTCCTGAAAGTGTCCCGGTTTTAAGTCCAACTTAACTCTCACAGATTCAAGTAGTTTACCAGCCCACGGATTTTTTTCGGTCCATTTCCAAGTTTCAGGTCCTTTAATGCACTGCACCGACTTCACGCCCGTCTCACCTCCCTTCCGGCGTTCGACAAAAGCCTGCAATACATCGATGCAATGAAAAATGGCCCCCTCATCTGACGCGCCTCCAAGAACGATCGATGCCGTTACTGGTGCATCGATATCGATTTCTATCTCGGGTTTCCGAAAGTAGACCGGTATGGAGGAACCGCCGGTCAAAGGAAAGTTTAGCTCACGGGATTTATCAAACATCCATTTGGCTTCATCCCAGTTGTAGGAGAGATGCTTATCATTAAAAACCGGCACCGAGCGCTTGCTTTGCTCAAAAACCCGGATCACTTTCTCATAAATCCACCAGCGTGGCAAAAGCCACTGCCCTTTCAGATTGGTAGGATAATCCCCGTGTTCGCCGACGATGACAACGCCATCTACCGCCAGCTCCTTTCCTCCGAGTGTGACCGCTTCGCCGGGTGTTTTAAAGATTGGAATGTTTTTGGCTGTGCATATTTTCTGGCCCAGCTGGCTTGTATCCAATTGGTGGATATAAACGCCGACCACGTCAACCCGCGAGGGAGTGTGAGCGCCCTGCCACCAATAACCGTCCAATAATTTGGTGAGGATCCAGTCCGCATGAGAATTCGGAGCAGCCCAGTAGGTGACGAGGCAGGCTATTCGGGGCCGTGCTTGCGCAGTGGGCGGAACTGCGTCAGCTGGAAATCCTGCCAGGGCTGTTAAACCGGCCATACCGGTTATTCCAAGCATTTCGCGCCGGGTAATGGGTGGGTTTAATTTCATGGGTTTAGTGGTTAGAGAGATAATATACCTCAGAAGGTGTGTATGATGCAAGTAATGAAATAAAAAAACCGCCTCAGACTTGTTCTGAGACGGCTTCCTTTTGTATTATCGGCTAGTTATTGCCAGCTCAACTGGGCGACGAAACCAGCGTGGTCCCAATCAATGGTAAGTTTGAGTGACTACCAGGGACTGATCCCTGTTCCCAGCTCATTATCATCGCTGAAAAACTGACTTGTAGGTCCATCAGCTGCTAATGTGGCCGCTTTTACCAACCGGGCTGCAGCGTCTTCAACGGTTCCCGGTCCGCTATGCTGGTTGAAGTCTGTAGCGGTGTAACCCGGGTCGACCACATTTACCTTAAAAGCTGTGTCGCGCAGCTCGTAGGCCAGCACGATCGTGTAGGCGTTCAATGCAGCCTTGGAAGAAGTGTAAACGGCACCTTTGACGTGATAATACTTCCAATTGGGGTCATTGTGCAGGGTTAGAGACCCCAAGCCTGAAGTTACATTGACGATCCGCGGTTCCGGGGAATTTTTGAGCAGGTCCATAAATGCCTGGGTGGTCTCAATCACGCCGAAAAAATTGGTTTCAAATACCTGGCGAAAAATGTTGATATCTACGTCTGCAGCAGTTTGCGGGAAGCCTCCGCTGATCCCTGCATTGTTGATCAAAACATCCAGCGATTCGATTTTACTGCCCAAAGTCTGGCGTGCGGCTTTAATGGAATCAACATGATCGACGTCAATCGTAATGACTTCGATATGGTCATATCCTTCTGATTTAAGCTGCTCGGCTGCTTCCTGGCCTTTTTGTTGATCCCGACTGCCGAGATATACAAAATAGCCCATTCTGAGCAATTGCCTGGCGGTTTCGAATCCAATGCTTTTGTTGGCGCCTGTGATCAATACGGTTTTCATAGTTTATCTGTTTTGTTGGGACAAAATTAGATCGTTCCTCAGCCACAGATAGAACACATTACGCAGCATCACTGGTACATTTCGCGGGTTATTTATGATAAGGTACTTTACAGCTCAATTTGAGTATATTTGGTCAAATAACGCTTCTGCCACAATAAAGACAAGATGAATATGATAACCACAATTATATCCATAGTAGCAGGCATCATTGCTTTGGTCTTAATCATTGCATTTTTCATGAAGAAGGGATATAAGACCTATAGTGAAATTACCATTCATGCTCCCCGACAAAAAGTTTTTGATTATATAAAACAAATCAGAAACCAGGACAACTTTAGTAAGTGGGTCATGGTTGATCCCCGGATGAAAAAGGAATTCAAAGGAACTGACGGAACTGTTGGATTTATTTACGGATGGAATGGAAATAAAAAAGCAGGTGACGGCGAGCAGGAAATTAAAGCGATAACAGAAGGTAAAAACATTGAAACGGAAATTCGTTTCATAAGGCCTTTTGCAGGAATTGCCCATGCACAGATGACAACTGAATCTTTAACGGACGATCAAACAAAAGTAAGCTGGAGTACTGCCAGTAATATGAACTATCCGTTGAACATTATGCTTCCGATGATCGTGAAAATGCTTGAGAAAGATATGGATACAAGCTTGACAACTCTGAAAAGCATTCTTGAAAAATCATTCTGAGTATATGTTGGATGCACTTGAAGCGGCAATAAGACATAGGTTAGAGTGAGCAGAACAATAAGTTACCCCCGCATCACTGGTACATTTCGCGGGTCAGTGCCCGGTATTCAGCCGGTGTGGCGCCCGTTTCTCTTTTGAAGAAGCGGCTGAAATAAGAAGCATCCGAAAAACCAAGGTCGAAACCGATTTCTTTGAGTGAATATTCCGTATGGAACAGCATCCGCCGCGCTTCGAGCACCATGCGTTCCTGGATGTGCGTAATAGCAGGTTTTCCGCTCTGGGCTTTTACGACATCCCGCAAATGCCCCGGAGAAACGTAAAGCAATGCCGCGTATTCGCTTACCTGGTGTATTTCGCGGAAATGTTCTTCAATGGCTGCCTGATATTTGTTCAGGAACGAACTGTCACTTGAAGTCATCATGCTTTCATACTGCTCGCTATAAAGTCGGCTTAGGTAGGTCACCAGCACAGTGAGATAAGCAGTGATCATCCTTTGCTGCCACTCGCCTGGCTGGTTAAACTCTTTCTGGATTTTCGCCAGCATATCCTCCGTAAATGCGATATCTGCCTCCGACAACACCAATTCGCATGCGTTCTGCTCATTGCGAACGATCGGCAGCCGGGCCAGCGATGCATTGTCGTGCAATGCCAGATACTCTTTATCGAATGCAAGTGCCGTGCCCCACATGCATTTTGGTTCTTCCTTCACAATCACCTGGTTAGGCCCGAAGAAATAAAGCGTGTTGTCCCTGGTCTCATAAGGCGTCATATCGACCCAATGCCGTGAACCACCGCGACGGGCAAGTACAAACATGTAATATTCCTTCTTATGCGGTACAAGCAGTTCCGACTGATGCGGCCGGACGCCTTCGAAGGTTTTTATGCTGAATAATTTTCCAGGGAGTACCGGGTCTTGTTCGAGGGAGTAGGCAGGGACTTCCTGAGTGCTCTTGAGTAAATACATGATTGATGTACATAATCAGGCAGCAATTTGGTTCCGACCGTTACTTTTTAAAAGGATGTCCCAAAATAAATTAACGCCAGCGGAATCGGTAAAAATGGGATCTCCATGTTTTGAAATTTTAATAGAACAAAGTTCAGCAGCCAGCGCAGTTGTGCACTTGCGAAAATCGACTTGTGGGTCACTGAGAAATCTTTAAATTTGAGATGAGACATAGACATTAATAAAATCTTAAATAACTCCCGCTAAACAAATTGAAAATGAACAATGAAAAGAATGGGTTCCCGATGATCTTAGGCATTTTGGCAGTTATTATAGGCGTAGCATTGTACAAGGAGTTTGATTTTGAGACTTTTAGATTCAAAAAGGTAGGTTTGGGAATTGTTTATCTGATCACCTTCGTAGGGTTAGTTACTGTAATAGTGAGAAGTAGGATAAGCAAAGGGTAAGCCATTTGGACAAAAGGCATTCAGTTCAGGAAAAACTTTCGATAATCGCTTCCCGGTAACTTTCGTTATTGGATTTCTTGAACAAAATATCCCGGCATTTGTTGAATTGGACGAATGCTTTTAAGGCCTGAATAAACTTTTCAATCGTGATTGGGTCGAGATCGACAGGTTCGAAATGGAGGTTGTGGACGATCAGTACTTTTTGTTTGCGGTCGGCTTTGGCGTCCATTCGGGCAATAAAGGTTTCCCCAGCAAGTATGGGCAGTGAAAAATATCCATACTGACGTTTGGGGGCGGGCACGAAGCATTCGATCTGGTAATCAAAATTGAAAAAGTCCTTTAAGCGGTGACGGAAGACATTGAGGATATCAAAAGGTGAAAGGATGAAGACTTCATTGGAAATGTCAATGTTTGTTTCCTGATCGGGGAGCGTGTAGAGCGGACCTTTCAAGCCTTCGATGATGACGGTTTTTACTTCGCCGGTCCTGGCCATTTTTTCCAGTTCTTTTTTCACCAGATTACCTTTTGCATAACGGGCACGCCAGGCCATTTCTTTGGAATAGGCGATACCGAGCGCGCCTAATGTGCGGCGGATGACAAAACGGGCATATTCTTCATCCGTGGGCATATTCAGGTCGGTTTCCCTCGGCACGAGGTCTAGTGGCAGGCCATATACTTTCTGGAATGCTTTGGTGCGGCTGATCATCAGGTTTCCGTCGAGGTAAAGCCGTTCGAGCGCAACCTTCGCGGGCCGCCAATCCCACCAGCCGGAGCTGGCTTCCACGCGGTCGTTCTCAAAATCCCCGACCATGAGCGACTCTTCCCGTTCCGCCCGGTCGAGGATCTGCTTCATTAAATTGATTTCCGGCTCGGTAAGTGGTTTACGCTGGGTTTTAAACGCTTTTTTCACCGGCAGTGAAAAGCGAAAATCGTGCATGGGAAGGTAGCCAGCATCCGAAGTAAAGTACTCAAACACAAGGCCATCTTCGCAAAGTTCTGCCAGCCATTTTGTTTGATAATCCGGCACTCGCGCGGCCATAACGTGGTGATGGGCACGCTCCACGACATAATTCGTATCCAGCTGCACGAAGCCCAAATGGTCGATCACCCGAAAAACAGCTTCGATCCCTGTTCCAAACTGTGCTTTCCGGGCAAGTCCGGCGGCATTGAGGATGATTTTCCGTGCTTGCGTTTTGGTGAGGACAATAGGTTCCATTATGCTAAAATAGCGATAGATTCAATTGCCGGACTTATTTGCCAAAACCCGATGTTGATCCAGACTAAATGGTTTCTTGAGGTAATCAATTCCCGCCCAATTCAAAACCACGTACCACATCGGCCGTTTGCGACCGAGCACTGGATTACTCGTGGTGCGCAATAGACGCCTTCAAGCGATCGGTTCGTACATAAATGCGTTCGTCATTCACAGTAGCAACGTGTTTGTAGTTTTGTTCTATGAAATGACTGATTTTCGGCGTGTGCTCATGTCCATAAGAGATTGTATTGTTAAACCAAAAGGAATGCGCCGTGACCTGGTCGACAAGAACAACCGGTCTCCTGCTTTCCAGATCGCTCAGATATTTATTCTGGTATATTTTCTGGTCTGGTGCAGCCGTTAAAATCCGGTAGGAAATGACGTCGCCGGTTCCCTGAGGCAACCCGGTTTCAAGGTGATAAGCAGGATGCCATCCCCAGATTGTAATCGCATCTCCTGGTTGTGTATATCGAGTGATTTCCTTCGAAACTTGCGAAATTTCAAGGGGCTTGCCCAGATCTGAATGATTTATTTGTGCGGAAATTTTGCTTGTATATCCACCTATTGAAGCCAGTTTAGCAATGAGATGAGGCAAAAACAACATGACAAGCAAGGTCATGGAAAGCAGCCGGACTCTCTGTGCGCTCCATTGCGAATTTAGTAATGCAGTTTCCAGCAATACGCCCGTTAACAAACCCAGAGGGATAATTATATATTGTTGGTAATGCGGAAATGTATAACCTGATTTGATCACTGCATAAAACGCGATCAGCGTTTGCAGCAGGCCGAAAATGAATAGCAGGTTGGGTCTTCCAGACTTGCCAAGTTTTAAAAACCTGGTAAGTCCGTTATACCCGGCAAACAAAATCAGCAGCAGATAACCAGCTGCCAGACAGGAAAACTGACCGGACATTTTCAGGAAATTCAGATAATTAAGCGCCTTTTCCAGGATTGATCCGCCGCTAGAATACCGGCTGTTTCCAAGAATATAGAACTTCCACAGATATTCAATGGCGTTAAAACGAATGGCTAAAATGGCCACGATCAAAGGAAATAACAGTCCGCCTATCATTAAAACGGCCATGGCTTTCCACTTTCGAGTGCTGCGCATCAGAACGAGTATTCCCGCAAAAAATACCGTCAGCAGGGCGGTAGGGACGCCTTGTAATTTCGCAAACGGCACTGCTCCGGCAAGGAAACCAAGCAAAAAAAGAGTAACTGGATCTGGCGTTTGCTGTCGGTATAGTATCGAAAAAAGCCAAAAACACAATGCGAGCAGGCAAAGGCACACATATTCATTATAAAGCGTTGTAAACGCACCCTGGCTTAACAAATAAAAGAACGCTATGGGGGTAAACGTCAGCAGAGCGGCCTGCCAGTTGAATAAATTTGCGAATGTCCGGAAAGTGGCAAACAGCGTAATGCACAGAAAAACATAGCCCAATAGCCGGGCGGAAGTGTAATCAAATGGCATTCCCAGCCAGGATGGGATAATCAAACAGTAACTTGCAAGCGGGCCTTGCGTGAGACCATCGACATAGGTCCAATAAATCCAGTAATTTTTCAGGCTGAGTGCCTGCGCGAGCATCTGGCTTTCGTCAATGTCCATCTCCTTGTTGTAGGCAATGAAGGGATAGCGCATAAATAAAAGGATCACGAAAAAGGCTACGCCCCATACCCAGCCAACCTGAGGGGTTGACGATTTTTCGTTAAATTTTGTTTTGAAAAACAGGAGGGATAGTAGTAGCACCAACAAAAAACCGAACAAAGTGTAGCCGGTGAGCCACCTATCGAAATTGAGCATTGCAAAGAAAGATTAGTTATGGGGGTCCCTAGACTACTGCAAATATAGTCCTCTACGACCAATAACTAAAAAAGCATCTCCCACGCCTGCATATAACATACGTGGGAGACGGTAATTGTATTAAACATTTAAGTCAGGACTATGCCAACGCTTTGCCAGCGGCGGTGGCCTCGGGAACTTCAATAAGGCTGCCTGATTTTACGTCATAAATGAAGCCGTAAACAGGAATTGCTGGGTTTACCAGCGGGTGTTGGCGGATCCTTGCGACGTCATCCGCAACGCTTTTTTCCAGATTATTGAATGTAAGGAAAGAAACGAACCTCGCTTCATCCGATCCGCCGTTCTGGCTCACGTTCCGCCATCCGTTTTCATCCACGGTAGCCGTCTCCAGACTTTCCGAAAGCAAGCCCCGTATAATGTCGTCTGTGAATAGCTCCATGCCGCAATCTGTGTGGTGGATCACGAACCATTCCTTGGTCCCCAAAAGCTTGTGTGAGATGATTAGTGACCGGATCGCATCGTCGCTTGCGCGGCCGCCTGCATTACGGATCACGTGCGCGTCGCCTTCGGAAAGTCCTGCATATTTTGCTGGGTCCAGGCGGGCGTCCATACAGGTAAGGATCGCGAACTGCCGTGCAGGGGGAAGCGCGAGCTTCGACTTATCGCCGAAATTGGCCTTGTACTCCTTGTTTGCACGGAGTACTTCTTGTAAAAGCGGACTTGTTGTTTCTGACATGATGAACGAGATTTTTGAATGGATATAATTTAAAAATGGATAAGGATGGTCATAGCAGGTCTCTCCGCCCAAATATGCGGGATTGAATTGTATGGATGTGAAGGGGTAATGGCTGTCAAAAGCCGATAGACCGGGAGGTGGTTTCTTTTAGTCTATTAAAATTATAGGGTAAAGATATGTAAAAAACTATTTCTGTTTAGCTACATTTAAATATTTAATCTATAATATTGATAGATTAATAGAGCAAACAAAAAAGCTTCGCCAATAACTATGAGAAATCTGCTATTCCTGGCATTGGCCCCTACCGTTGATTCTGTTAAACAAGAAAACAGCGGCTCGCTTAAAGTGGTTAAGATTGAAGCTTATGAAAACAAAGGGCTGACCAAAGAACTTGGTGTTATAAAATTACCAATACTTATTTTATACAAAAATAATAAGGTAGTTTGGCGAAAAACCGGCGTCACACCAAAAGCTGAAATTGACAATGTTTTGCGCGAGCAGACTTTGTAATAGAACTAACCGTCATACTCGGTGGCAGCCAAAATACACGCAGGACAGGTACTGGAAGAAGTAGCAGGGAGGTACTTTAAAGATTTACCCCTCCCGTTACCTCAATGCGCTGACCGTTGATCCACTTTGCGTCCTCGCTGCAAAGAAAAGCCACGACACCGCCTATATCATCCGGAAATCCCACTCTGCCCAGGGAAGTGATGCCCGCAACAAATGATCTGATCTCGGGCGAATCCTCCATTGCGCCACCGCCAAAGATTGCGCCGGGTGCCACTACATTGGCGGAAATTCCCCGCGGTCCCAGTTCAAGGGCGAGATACCTGGTGTATACATCGATCGCGCCTTTCATGATCGCATAGGCCGAGACGCCTGAGAAACTTTGACGTGACACGGCTGATGAAATATTGACAATCCGCCCGCCGTCCCGAATGTGGCCCAGCGCCTTTTGGGTCAGGAAGTAAACGCCTTTCAGGTGAATGTTCATCATTTCATCGAATTGCGCTTCGGTAGTCTCGGCAACCGGTGCCGTGAGGCTGGTACCTGCATTATTGATAAGGAAATCAAAACGGTCCGCGCCAAATGTAGATGTTAATGCTGCGCCCGCCTGTTCGAAAAAAGCATCGAAGCCACTGGTATCTGCCGTATTCAGCTGCAGGGCAACGGCTTTGCGGCCAAGTGATTGTATGGCAGCCACCGTTGCTTCCGCTTCGGTTTTGTTGCTGTTATAGGTAAGCAATATGTCGGTACCCTTTTGTGCCAGGTTCAATGCGATGTCCCTGCCGATACCACGGCTTCCGCCGGTGATGAATGCGATTTTTTGAGCTGCCATTTGACTTTTTGTATGGATTAAAAACAATACAAAAGTCCGTCAAATGATAAAGCCCCTGTTTGTTCCGGCCAATCTATTTTATGTATAATTCGAACTTTCTGTCTGGCGGCGGAATGCGCCGGGGGAGAACGAAGTTTCACTTTTGAAGAATTTAGCAAAATGCGCAAAGTCGGAAAAACCCAGACTGTCGGAAATGTCGGCAATGGTCCAGTCGGTGTGGCGCAGCAATGCCCTGGCCTCTTGCACAAGCCGTCCGGAAATGAGTTCCGTGGTGGTAAGCCCCGTGGTTTCCCGGAGTACTTTGTTCAGATGATTGACATGTACCGCAAGCTGGTCGGCGTATTGTTTTGCGGTTCGCAATGCTATTTTTTGTTGCGGGTTTTCAAGTGGGAATTGTCTTTCGAGTAACTCAATAAATAAAGAGGTTGTACGGGCAAATGCGCTGTGGTTGGGGTGCAGCATGGTGGTCGATTGCAGCTTCTGGCCCATATGGATCAGTTCCAGCGTGTAGGCGCGCATCAGGTCGTACTTGTATGCGTAATTAGAGGTGATTTCCGCCTCCATGTTCTCAAAAATGCTTTGAACGCGCGCAGCCTCTGCTTCCGATAATGTATGCACAGGATGTTCGGGCGATCTGAAAATAGGCAGTTCGTCGATGATCACCCCGCTTTTGGTCGGGTGAAGAAATTCCGCGGTGAATACACAAAACTGCCCGGTTTGACGGCCAATAGGTAACCAGTTGAAAGGCGTTTTGGGCGTGGAAAATACGAGCGTCGGTCGCGAGATATCAATGGTGCGATCGGGATACTCGGCACGTGAACACCCGGTAAGAAAGCTGATCTTATAGAACGCACGACAAGGGTAAGGCACAGTGGGTTTTTCCCCGGTCGTTTGTGTGATTTCCGTCAGGTTAAATACATTGAAATGCCCAACTTCATGCTGGATCCCGGCGGGTAGCAACGCACTCAGATCCGTTGAAGACCCGCTGGAAAGTCGGCTGCATAGTTCTTCAAAAGAGGTTGGGGTCATGAGTTTAGATTTGTAAAAATCAAATTTACGGCAAAATAGGATAGGATCAAATCCTCGTTAATCGACCGGTCGTCGGGGTTATACGCTCCGGCCGGGAGCCGAGGGTTATCATGCTTTGCTGGAATATGAGAACAAGTTCACAATCAATAGCTTCGGCGTCAGGGATGACGACCAGTCGCTGGCAAATCCCTGTGGATTGGCATTTGAATCCGGAGGGGCATTGGAAGATTTCTGGGAAGTTGAGCGGGATGGTGCGGGGGAAGGGTTGTTCGATAGTTAGATGGAAAAGAAGAGCAAAATTACGATAAATCATTCTTTTACAAACTTTTGCGCTGATCCATCCACAAATTTCAAAACATATGTTCCGCTTGCCAAAGGCCTGGTGTCGATTTGCTGCTGGTTGGTCGTGATCACAATTCTCTGCACCAGCCGCCCGGTTGCATCATGCAGCGTAGCAGTACTTTTTAGCAATGCATTGCCAACCTGGAAAGTCACCACAGCTCCCGCCGGATTTGGATATAGCGCAGCGAAATTCCCATCGCCAGCCAGCGAGATGATCTTGCTGTAAGTATAAGCCCCGTCGAGATCGGACATTTTCAGACGGTAGTAAATATTTCCAGTATAATTCGTCCTGTCATTGTAGCTGTATTGATGATCTCCGCTGCCAGCCGCATCTACAGAGGCGATTTTGATGAACTGCTTAGCATCAGCGCTGCGCTGGACTTCAAAGTTGTCGGTGTTGACTTCGCTGGTGGTGCTCCATTGTAGCAGGTTGCTGCCCGTTTCACGAGTTGCCGAAAAGCTGATCAGATTGAGCGGCAATGCGGTTTGTATTGTTTTTACAAAAAATCCACTAAAACCCGTCACGTCAAAACTCACTTCCCAGCGGCCAGCATCTGCGTTCCACACCACTTTTCCTTTGGCGTTCGATGGTGTGATGGTTTCGATGGCGCCATTATACGAACCTGGTAATCCAAATTCAGTATCGCTAACTCCCGAACGTTTTTCGATACGGAGGTTTTCTTTGTAACCTTCCTCATCCGCGGCATCGACGGGTAGTGGAATGGGATTTTCCTCATTGAAATCTGTGAACTCCTGCTGGGTAAAATAGAGGGTCACTTTTGCGGTGGCATTGAGCGCATTTGTCTCCGGTTGGATCTGGTAATGTCGTTTCAGGTAGTTGGGAGGCTGGGTTCCCGCCACCCAAACTTTGGCAGTTACGGCTCCGTTTAATGCTGCTCCGCGGTTAGGTGAAAGGTAGGCCAGAGCCTTACAATTTGATCCATTCGTGGTAAGAAGAATGTCTCCGGAAACAGTAGCCGTCGCCACATCGCCGTTCAAAGCAAGTTCGCGCGCCGCGCCGCCAAACTCATAGGCACCCATATCCACTGCATTTTCTCTTATTCTCGGCTTACTGTCCAGATCGGTAGTGATGCCTGAAAAATCGGGGGTTTGACCAGCTGCGTAATAATTATATCCTTTGTTGATGGCAGGGCTGCACGGCTGTAACCTGTAATCGCCCCCGGCAGCATTCACGAACAGCGGATCGATATCCGGGATAGGAGGATCGACCGGTTCAAGTGTTTTGTTTGATTCCAAAATGCTATATTCAATCGTTGTAGTGCCGGTGGCACCCGGAGCATTAAATATTGCATTTTGATTGCCATAAATAATACTGTTACGTAGCTTGGGAGCAGAAGTTCCGACGTTATACACGGCGACACTGGTACTTGCAGCACTGTTACCGGCAATCGTACAATTGATAAGCACTGGGGAAGCATTGGCATTATATACTCCGACGAATTGAAAGTTACGGACATTGCCAATGATTGCACAGTTGATCAGGACGGGTGCTGCTCCAGAATGAGAGATGCCAAACTGGCTGACACCGGTAATCACAAGATTGACCAGTATTGGGGATACCATATAAGTGGCAACTCCGATGCTACCACCTGTTATTGTAAAGCCATCCAATCGTGCTGGCGACTGTCCATCAGGATTAAACTCTACAACAATATTGTTCCCCGTTCTCCGCAGGATACTTTTGTTGGAGGTAATCGACAAATCCCGGTCAGCAAGTCTTATTTCCGTTCCGGCAAAACCACCATATACCTTCACCCCTGCTCTGATACTGAACGCCGCCTGTTCTGCCAGGTAAGTACCGCCTGCTACCCATATTTGGCCGCTCGGAGTAGAACTGATGGCCTGCTGGAGACTGCCCATCGCGCAATCCCAGCTTATTCCATTACCGGTTCCTCCCTCTTTCACAAACCTGACTCCCGGAATTGAAGCAACGAGTTCATGCTGATATTCATACGCGCCCATATCCACTGTGCCACCGCCAAAAAAACGGGAATGGCCGTTCAGATCAGTGGTAATATCGGATATGTCGGGCGTTTGACCACTGGCGTAAACGATGTTGCTTCCGCTGTTTAAGCCTTGGCTGCAACGCTGCAGCGTGTAATCTCCCAATGCCGGATTATTGAAATGAGGGTCTACATTGTTTTGAACAGGATTGCCGTTTATATCAACACCGGTTTCAGAGTGCAATAAACTGTACTGTATGTCAATCGTAGAACTATTATCATTGTAGAAGCCGCCGTTGCTTGCGGACAAAATGCTGTTACGTACTATGGGTGAAGACCGGGTCCTATTGTAGATACCAACTGAAATCTGCTGTTTATCGTTATTTCCGGCAATTGTACAATTGATAATAACTGGTGATGATTCCGAATTGACTATGCCCGCAGGATTGTTGTTGTCTACAATAGCGCAATTAATCAGGATTGGAGAAGACTGCAGATTGTTCACTCCCGAACCGGTATTACCCGTGATTTTAAGATTAACCAGCAAGGGAGAAGATGAGCTACTAATAACTATACCACCAAATACGGCTCCTGAGATCGTAAACCCATCCAACCGGGTAGCAGTTGTGAGTATTGTAAAATTGCTCACGACAGCTTCCTTGACACCGCCGCCGCTAAGGATGCTTTTATTGGCAGTGAGTGCCAGGTTCCGGATGGCAAGGACGCCTTCTGTGCCAGCAAAACCGCCATAGACCTTTACTCCCTCCTTCAATGTAAAGCAGACATTACTTGATGGCACATTATAGGTGCCACCAGCCACCCATATCTCATCACCACTCGTGCTGCCATCGATCATAGCCTGCAGATCATCACTTGCAGTCGCCCAGGAAAGACCGGTTTTCGAACTAGCGCCGGATGGTGTGACAAATGATATTTTTGGTGGTGGGCTTGGTAAAGCAAAAGCCCCTGATGAAAAAAGATTCAGGAACAAAAAAAGGGATAGGAAAGCCGATACTTGCTGAGGGAAAGAATACAAGAAAGACTTACTTTTTGCAGGATGTAGATGTTGATCCATATGATACTTTAAGAAGAATTCATGAGATTTAACAAAGTACAGCCTTTCGTTATTAAAAACCTAAAATTCAATTTCCTCCGATCGGCTTATTCTACAACTGGAAGTTGTATCCGCTGGCCTCACCCCTTGGTAAATTCCGCAATCCGCTCATTACAAATCCGTTCCGTCAAGTCTTTCAGCAGTTTCACCCGCTCGCCAAGGTACTCCAATTCGGCTTTTTCGATCTTGTAGTTCATATTATACCTCGAATCGATGTATGCCTTTTGCAAGAGTTCAAACAGTCGCTTTTCTTCTGGCGTATTTTTCGGAAAAACCTTTGCGAAGTCATGATGAAGTTTTTGAACCTGATTTCCTAATTTCTCTATGTCGTGGATTTTTGGCTTGTAGTCGGTGAAAACGAGGAGAATGGCGGAATAATACCTTTCGGTAGCTTGGTGAAGATTGAAAGCGGCTTCTTTAAACCACGTTTTGTCAATATGAATAAAGGCAGTTTCTAAAAAACGGCTTGAACTTTCAAACCATGGCTCAAACTGCTCTTTTGCTTTCTTCTGTCTTTCCTCGGAATTCATATTTTTTGGCTCGGATATTTTGAATTTTCCCGAATTGAAAAGCAAAATCCCTTCTTTTAAAATGTCGACGAAAAAATATTCATTCCGTTCAATCTTATCATTTACGAACCCAATGCTGTGATGAATGATTGTGACGCTTGTTTGCTCGTCATTACTATTTACACTTTTGCTCAGGTCCCACCACTTTTCTCCGTCTTTGGCTGATTTTCTGTCTTTGGTAATGACGAGAATATCATAGTCGCTTACATACTCGTAGGTCTCCTGAAAATCCTCCACCCAATCGCCGCGTGCATGGCTGCCGAAAAGGATGACCATTTCGGCAGGTACTTTTTCGACAATGATTTTGGTGAGTGTTTCTAATTCTTCCTGTTTGTCGTCGGGGAGGTGGGAGAGGGTGGTTTTCATGGGTGTGTGGAGGGTTTTGGCTTTTCTAAGTTTATTTTGGTTGCGTGCATTGCCAAAAGGTCTGCATTCAAAAGTAGAAAATTATCGCCGAAATGAGCTTTTACTTGACGCAACACCCAGCCCTTTTAATTCCGCTACCGGCCATTTGTCCTCCACCAAGTAATCAGGTCATTAAATGCCGCAGAGCGGCATCCTGTTTATAGCCAAAACGCAACCCCCCAACAATAAAGGCCCTGTCGGGGCCTCCTGATTATTGCCAGTTGCAGGAGGGCCCGACAGGGCCCTGGTAGGCTCGTTTGATTGGGTCTCTATAAACAGGAAGCTCCGCCGGAGCTGTTTTGCCTTCATCCTCACCTCCGCCCGATCTTCGACATTGATCCCCGCATAGAATTTGAAACTTTTCAGCCTCAGCCGCCCACCTGCGAGGTCATGGCTAAAGCCGAAATGTTGTGTCGGTGGCGCTCCGCCGGCTAAAGCCGACGGTTAAGGAGAAAACACTATCTTCTGCTTATCCTTTAAATGTTGTCCCTAAAATTTGGAATGATACCTCGTCAAGCCCGTACAGCCTTCCGCTCCCCAACCCGCCCATACCCATCAATCTTTTTCGCCTGGATAACCAATTCGGTCACAAGCAACGGCACAGACCAGCTGACCCAGACCGTGAAACTTCCAGTGTCGGATTGGAAGGCGAAATGCTTGGAATCCAGCAGGGCGTAAAAGATTAGGCGGAATATGATGAAGTTGCTTGTCAGGACGTAATTCCGGACCATCCATTCGCGGTGTTGGGTATACGCACGTTTTTTTACGGCCCAAAATGCCATTGCGCCTGTGACGAACCAGGCCAGGTCCATTGCCAAAGCACCGGCTCCGAACATAAAATCTTTTTTCCGGATGATATTATCGAAAATGGCCAGGTAACCGCCTGCCAAACCCGCCAGCGAGACGCTCATAAGATAAAGCAGACCTAATTTCCGATGAACCGAGGCATATTTGATCCTTATCGCGGGCATGAATTGAAACGGACCGACTAGCAGTGCGAGGACGCCAAAGAAAATGTGCCCAATAATGAACGCTTTAAAATACTGGAAGCCGTTGCTGTAGATAGTGCTGGACAGGTCGAAGTAACCGATTGCATTGTGATGGATGTAATAAAAGGCCAGTCCAAGAAAAATAGCCCAGCCTGCGTAGCGGATTGATTTGGGTTTCATAACATTTCGTTTTTTACCCAAAACTACTCTGTATGTGCAAGTTACGCTCTCCCCAATTTTGGCAGTATTCTACCTGGAATCATAAGTTCAAGTACAGTTCCCAGGCCCGGTTTGGAAGTAATATTCACCGTAAATCCTCCTTTTTCTGCTCTTTTATAGTAATTATTTAGCCCGTTGCCATATTCTATAAATGTTTTCTCAAAACCCCTTCCATTATCTGCAATGTCAATATGAATACCTCCCAATGCTACGGATATGTGTACATCCACATGGTTAGCCTGGGAATGCTTGACTATGTTATGCATGGCTTCCCTGAAGATCAAGTATATGTTTCGTCGCTGCTCCATGGTGAATGACAGCAGTTCGAGATCGCCCAGGTTGTTCTGAAAATTGAATTCGATGTCCTGCTTTCCCATCATTTGAGAACCTGAATTTCGCATTCGTTCGAAGAGCTGTGAAGGCGCATCATTCTCCGGGTTTAATGCCCAAACGGTATCACGGATCACCTGGATGGTTTCCTGCGAATCTGTTCGCATTTGTTTGAGAATAGGTCCAAGCTCCTCGTACCCGTCACCGATCCGCTGCTCAACCATCGTCGTCGAAATGGCAATGCTTGTGAGCGTCGTGCCGATTTCGTCATGCAGGTCGCTCGCAATGTTGTCGCGGAGGTCGAGCAGTTTGTTCTTTTGGGCAAGATTTTCACTAAGCTGGCTGATCAGTTTCTGCTGCGTTTTTCCATACAGGCGACGATGGTTCAGGGCACGTTCGCAAAGGATATAGCTAAGGATGATAATCTCCACGACTGTACCCAGCACAAAAAGATTATTATAGGGAACAAATGGCAGCCAGTTAAATCCATATACGGCAAGCATACTGACCAGCATCCCCACCAGACTGCTCAAAAACGCGATAGAATATAAAAGAAGCCGTTTGAAATCTTTCACCCATACATATATCAGGCTTATCAGCAGGAGCAGCAGCACGATTAAAACCATCCCGCCCCAATCGATCCCGGCCCAGTACAATATTTTGTAAAGAATAGAAGAGTATTCTCCTGTGTAAGCTGTGACGATTATATAAAAGAGCCAGTCGATCCAAAATATCCCGGTAAAAATCATTGTGGTTAGGTAGAGCAGCCGGGAATGGAGGCGGAGGTCCAGGAATTTCATGTGAAAGATCACCCAGCATTGCAGGTAAAAAAGGTGTTGCGGAATATAGTCCCGCCAGATAGTGGGATCAGAAAAGACTTTGACATAATCGTAAAAATTAAGATAGAATATCAGAAAGGAAAAGAGCAGGAGCGTGTACCAGCCGGTGACCGGTTCGCGCAAACTGACGAATAAGAGCAAGGAAAGCAAAAACGCCAGAAAGAAAACACCCAGCGCCAGACTTTGCCAGCGGTCAGTTGCCTGTTTAAATTCGAATGCATAACTCAGATCCGCCACTTGAAAATAGTCACCATAACCGTCACCGGTGTCAATCCTGAGAAAGACGCGTACTGGCCGCCTTCCCAATGCGACGGTCGGAATAGTCGTGCTGATTTGCTGAGCTGCCTTTGGGATTTCATAACCCGTCATCGCCTCGCTCAGCTTCCCATTTTCGTCGATAATGTAGCTGGTGAGACGCTTGTAAAGTCGGAATGTTGAAATAAGGTAAAGATCTGTTCCTGAAAGGTTTTTAATATCAAAGCGCAGCCAAACGGTCCCGGGCCGAAAACCCAGCTGTACGATTTTCTGGTTACTATTGACCTGAAATGAATCGAGATGATACTGAGAAACCTCCTGGTAGCTAAGCTTATGAGATAAATCTTCCAGGAAATAAACGGCTCGTGCAATGGCGACTGGCTTTCGCGGGTCTGTCACAACGATTTTCGGCTGCGCAAATGTGGCCGTTTGTGAAAGAAAAAATAACCCAAAAACCAGATTACGGATTGTTGCATCATCAGGGATCATCGTGGCAGGAGGGTTTATTGTACCAATTTTTGCTGAATTGCCTTGGCTACCGCCTCAGGTGCCGAATTGACGTGCAATTTTTCATAAATGTGCTTAATGTGGTAATGCACGGTGTGAAAACTGACATTACATTTTCCGGCAATCATTTTATAGCTCATGCCATTGACCATACATTCCAGGATTTCCCGCTCCCTTCCGGTGAGGTCGACATAGCTGGGTTGTTCTTTCACAAACTGGTCCTGGAACATCCTCAGCGCTTTCGCAGCAATAGCAGGTGACATGTTTGCGCCTCCATGATGCACGTCAATAATGGCCCTCAACAAATCGTCCGGATCGGCATTTTTCAATACGTAACCTGATGCCCCGCTGCAAAGCGCAGAAAAAATACGATGCTCATCTTCAAAGACCGTATAAATCAGCACCTTAACCTGTGGGTTTGCCGCAATCACCAGCCGGGTTGCCTCTATTCCGGACATACCGGGCATTTGAATATCCATTACCACAACTGACGGCTGATGTTTACGGGTTTTAGCAACCACGTCTGATGCATTTTCGTAGGCGCCAGATAAAAAGACAGACTCACTTTTAGCAAAATAATGTAGTAATGCCTGCCTGAGGCTTTTGTTATCTTCAAAAAGTACGATTGGAATCATTGGCCGCTGGTGAAAAAATAAATTTACTAATAATCAAGAAGTTATGTACCTCCCAATTTGGGTAGTCGGCACAGGCAACGAGCATTACGTTCCCTAATACTACCATAATTGGGGATTTTAGGATTGCTTTCAAAGTGTAAACTTTATGCTGCTAAATTTGGAAAAATTAAAACATATTGATCATGAACTTGACGTGCCTTTATCCCAAAACTGAGACCATGTGGTTTGACCGTGACTATTACCTGAACGAACACATTCCACTTGTTCGGAAACGTCTTACTCCACTCGGTTTGAACAAAATTGACATCGAAGAAGGCCTTGCAGGCGGGGTTCCCGGCACACCTCCGGCTTATATCATTGTCGCAAAGCTCAGCTTTGATTCTCTGGAAATCCTGCAAAATGCATTGGGTACCCATGGCCCTGAACTCATATCAGACATTGCCAACTTCACGGATGTGCAGCCAGTCATGCAACTTGGAATCAGTATTTGATTATCAACCCTTTACCAGTTAACAAAATGTCAAAAATAATTTTTATTACAGGAACCAGCACAGGTTTCGGTAAGTTGATGACCAATACCTTTTCAGAGGCGGGTCACACCGTAATTGCGACCATGCGTGATATGACAGGCAAAAACGCAGATGTCGCCATGGAACTCGCTGTATTACCGGGTGTACAAGTCCTGGAGTTGGATGTTACCAGCGATTCGGATGTGGATACGGCCGTAGCGAATGTGCTGGAACAACATGGCAGGATCGACGTGCTGATCAATAATGCAGGAATATATGGTGTTGGCATTCAGGAAGCATTTTCGGTTGCCAAAGTGCATCAGATCATGGATGTGAATTTCTATGGTGTCCTGCGCCTTTACCAGGCCATTCTTCCTTCCATGCGAAAGGCGCAGGATGGGTTAATTATCAATATTTCCAGTGGCTATGGATTGGTATCATTTCCTTTTGTGGTGCCGTATTGTGCATCAAAATTTGCTCTGGAAGCACTCACAGAAGGATCTTATGCTGAATTGTTGACCCAGGGGATCGAAAATGTCCTGATTGAACCCGGCGCCTACCCGACAGAGCTTTTTAATAAATCACAGTTTTTCGACCGTCCAGATATTGCGGAAGCCTACGGCCAGCAGGTCACTGATTTTATGGTGGTGGCCGGGAAGGCATTGGAGGATGCCATGACACGTACCGGCGCCAATCCCCAGACGGTCGCAGATGCGGCACTCACATTAACAAATATGGAAAAAGGCAAGCGTCCCCTGCGTACGCCACTGGACATGGCGGCAGATGGCGTCGATCAGGAGTATGTCACGGCGAAGGAACAGATTAAGACGAAGTGGCTCGCGAAATATGGATTTTGAGTTTACCAAAACATACTCACAATGAAACAGTTTTACATTCTCATGATCATGCTTGTTCCTTTTGCATGTTTTGCAAAAGTGAAGGTTTTAGCCCCTGAACCAGTAGCCTGGTATCCTTTTAACGGAAATGCCAATGATGCGCAGGGCTCCTTACATGGAACGGTGTTTGAGGCAACTCTTACCACAGATCGCTTCGGCAATGCAAATTCGGCTTATTATTTTGATGGAATTGACGATGTAATTGAGACTGCAGACGTTGCTACGACCAATAATGTAACCTGGGCACTGACGGCGTGGATCAAACTATCAACATTGAACCAGTTAGGCGCTGTGGTTACAAATGGGTATGACAATGTCCTGGATTATGGTACCGGCTATTCGATTCATGTCAACAATGGTAACGGCACAGTTACCGGGAATGTAATGACCGGGGCGTCGGATGGAGTGGCGTGGTACAATAGTGCGGCGTACTGAGCACGGCGGACATCTGGTATCATGTTGCCCTGGTCCGGAGGAACGACGTCACCCAAATGTATATCAATGGGGTAGCAACACCCAACTCAGCTGGCTTTGGCAGCTACGTACCTGTGGGAACAGTTCGGGTGGGCGGCCAAAATGGCGGCAGATACTTTGCCGGCGCGATCGACGAGGTGAAGATATTTGATGTCAGCCTATCTCCGGAAGAAGTGATGGAAGAATATACTTCCAGCGCGCCTCAGATCGTCTACAGAGGAAGTGGCAACGCATTGCAGTTTGACGGCTCGGATGACTTTGTTGATATTGGAGGCGCTTTTGCAGACCCGAATTTTACGGTCGACTTGTGGCTGAAACCGGGCGAAACACAAACCCCGTTTGCCAACGTTATCGACAACAACCATACCGACTCTCAAAACTGGTTTTGTCAGCAGGAAGCAGATAATACCAATGTGTATTCCTTCGGGATCAGCGGTGCGGTTGCTACCTTCCAGCTCACAGCCGGGGTTTGGCAACAGCTTACGCTTGTGAAGCGGTCTTCTTCCATTGAAGTTTATTTAAATGGAATCCTCATCAGTTCATCGCTACTGCTTCAGCCTTTGAATTATGTTTCGCCATCGCTCCGGCTGGGCGCCTGGGGTGGGACCGGGAGAAATTGGAATGGCAGCATGGATGAGCTGCGCATTTGGAATACCGATCTGAGTGAAGCGGAGATCCGCGAGAGAATGTGCCGCAAGATCACACCGGCTGACGAGATATATGACAATCTCGTTTCCTACTACAATTTTAACTCGGAAAATAGCAACACATTGACAGACCTAAAATCGGACCAGGATGGTACCCTTCAAAACAGCCCAACCTGGGTTACCAGCTGGGCTTCGCTCGGTGATGCTTCAGCGTATAGTTACGGTGGAAGCGACCTTAGTATTTCCAATGCGCAGGGGGAAAGCCTCACCCTTTCCGACTTCACAGGTTCTCCAACTGGTGTACATATTTATTATGTCGGTACTGTCCCTAATTCCATCAGTGGAATAGAGGGTGTTGGCGCTAATAACAGATATTTCGGGGTTTTTCACTTTGGTGGGACGGACGCGTCTTATACAACAACCTACCATTATGGCGGAAATCCATTTGTCAATGCAAACAATGAGCCGGGTTTGAAGATATACAAACGTGCTAATAATGCGGTGCCGACCTGGTCGCCAGGTAGTTTAGAGTTCACCAACGATCCGGTCGCCAACACAATCACCATTGAAAGCGATGACAGCGAATACATGCTCGGTTCCACTTCCGAACCTTTGCCGGTGCGTCTGTTAAGCTTCAATGCGAAAGTTAAAATGGGCGACGTGAAATTGAGTTGGTCTACAGCTGAAGAAGTGAACGCAAGCCATTTTATTGCAGAACGGAGTGCGGATGCCAGGATTTTTGAAAAAATTGGCCAAGTTGATGCTGCTGGCAATAGCAGAACTCGCCAGGATTATGCCCTTGTCGACGAGACACCTTTACAGGGAACAAGCTACTACCGGCTCCGGCAGGTTGATCTCGATGGTAAGGAATTCATCTACCGCGTTGCGGCTGTCCGCATAGAAGCCGCCTTCAGCCAGACGGTCTATCCAAATCCCGCTAACGCAGGAGTTCTTTACCTGGACTTCAAAGGCGACCTCGCCGACTTGGCCCTGACAGATATGACAGGAAGGAAAATGAAAATCGAAACGCAACGAATATCGTCGGGTTTGGTAATGATCAGAAGCAAATCGCAATTAGCTCCCGGCTTGTATTTACTTACTGCTGTGATGGGACGACAGGTGGCGACACATCATGTTGTTGTTTTGGAAAGATAGGGAGGAAGGGGACTATGGAGAAAGGAGGCAATTGGCTTTAGGCTGGTTGCCTTTTTAATGTCTTGTACTATCTGATAGGGATTTTTTAAAAGTCACCCCGCCGTTCTGATCCCTCTCATAAACAGCAACGCAATTAGCGTTAAACGCACCATCAAAGTGTGGCTCGGTTGCTGCTAACTTGCTGGGAGCTGCTTTTGAAGCATCAAAAAAATACACAGTAGTCCTTCCATATTTTGTGTAGGGCATCAAGTCGCCGTACTTTTGCATTTCTTCCCAGACTTGGCCTTCTACCGACACGGCATAGATCCGTACAATCGGGCCGGTATTGTTTTCATTTCTGTAAATAGCCACTTCCTTGAAATTGCCTTTGAGATCCCCCACGTTTGGCTGTGATGTGGAATCGTAGATAATGAACCCAACTACCGCGGCGAGGAGGATCAGGATTACCAATTTTTTACTTTTGAAGTTCATTCAAATGATTTGTGTTTTCGTAAAGATAGGTCGGCGGACCTAATTATATAGCTTCATAAAACTGATCAAACGGGCTAGACATAATGTTCATACATATATACATATTGTTTATATTTATGAAAAATTAAAGCCCTTGATGAAATATAGCATTCTGTTTTTCGCAATTGCCATTTTTTCATGCGGAACACAATCATCCGACAGCAAGCAGGCAGAGGCCTTGCCGGATGTTGATGAAACGGAATTTACGGCAGCACCGGCGCCAGAATGGTCAAATCTGTTCGTTAGAAAATCGGGCTGGTTTGGCGGTGATGGTATATTTGCAATCCCATTTTCGGGGAAGGATTCTGAAAAAAGCGATAGCGTGTTCTTTGTTTTCAGCGATACCATGTCTGGTGAGATAAAGGGCGATACATTGATGCCCGGCTCCAAGTTTGTGAACAATTCAATCGCAGTACTGAAAGGGAAAACGCCTGAGTCTGCTGCAATAGCATTTGGCGTAGCGGGTGACAAAGCGGTTTTTATCCCTGAAATGAATAGGCCGGACAAGGATACTTATTTCTGGTTGGGCGACGGTTTTGCCAATCCGGATGCTAATAAAGACCTCTTTATCTTTGCATATAAAATCACCAATACCCATGACAAATCCGCTTTTCCTTTTAAAGAGACGGGCAATTCGCTGATCCGGATTCCGGCAGGAAGTCATTTTCCTTATCCCGACCAGCAACATTGGGACCTTCCGTTCAATAACTACAAAAATGGAGCGGAGAATATTTCATTCGGCGCGGGGGTGTTTAATAATAGCGAATCGGCGGGAGAGACAGCGGCCGACGGTTTTTTATATGTGTATGGAACGAAAGGCCCATCTAAAAAGCTGGTTTCAGCCAGGGTGAAGCCTACCCAGGTCGCGTCGTTTGACCAGTGGGAATTTTGGAATGGTAAGGATTGGTCGAAAGACGTGAAGTCGGTGGCCGCTGTTAGTGATTCTGTTTCCAATGAGCTGAGCGTGAGCATGCTGTCGCCTGGTAAATATGCGCTGGTGTACCAGCTGGGCAGCCTTCTCCCGGATATTTGTATGCAGGTAGGGCCAACACCGGTGGGTCCATTTGGCCCGAGGATTGTGCTTTACAAAACATCGTCCGACATTAATGATCCTGATTTGTTCACATACAATGCCAAAGCGCATCCCGCATTGTCGGCGCCGGGGGAGTTGCTGATTTCCTATAATGTGAATACTTTCAAGTTTTTCGACGTTTTGCAAAAACAGCCCAACTTTTATCGCCCGCGGTTTGTGCGGGTCAAATTTGGCCGCAGCACTAAAAAATAACTGATAATGCGCTCTAATTACGACAAGTTTCCTTTCATTGAAGTAAGCAGTTCTCCGGGCGTATTTTTTGCTGGCTGGGAAAGTATTTTCCAGGAAATAAAACATCTAATCCAGTCAAAAAATAAAACAAAAACTGTAATCTGTATTGACCTTTACCATGGGGTTGATGCAGGCATGACACTTCATGCGGTAAAGGCAAATCTCGACACCGTTGCAGTTATTAATACAACCGATTTTCTCAAAAATCCCAATGAAATCGCTGAAATGGTGTATCCGTTCGTGACGGATGATCAGGTTTTTGGGAAAATGAACCAGCTGGTAATGTTCGATTTCTTTGAGATGAAAAGCCTGGAAAACGTGCGAAGAAGGATCCTGGGTATCGAGTCAGGATTGGTGGTGGTTTGTGGTGAGGGTGCCGCACTTTTCGCTGATGCCGATGTGCTGGTTTATGCTGACCTGGCCCGTTGGGAAATTCAGAAGAGGATGAAGAGGAACGAGGTTGGCAATTTCGGAATGGATAATCTCGACGAGAATTTTTCATTGAAATACAAACAAGGCTATTTCCTGGATTGGCGCGTTTTCGACAGACATAAGCTCCGGTTTTTTGACCAGATCGATTATTTTATAGACGCCAATACAGCGGGAGAACCGAAAATGATCGGTTCGGAAATGTACGGCAAAGGACTGGATCAGGCCGTGAACCGACCATTCAGGGTGGTGCCCTTTTTTGATCCCGGACCATGGGGGGGACAATGGCTGAAAGAAATCGTAGACCTTGACCGCGAGGAAGTTAACTATGCCTGGGGTTTCGATTGTGTCCCTGAGGAGAATAGCCTGCTGTTCAAATTTGGCGAGTCCATTTTTGAAATCCCTTCCATTAATCTTGTGCTGACCCGCCCGCGACAACTGCTTGGGCAGGCCGTTTACGGGAAATTCGGCACTGAATTTCCAATCCGGTTTGATTTCCTCGACACCATGGAAGGTGGTAACCTGAGTCTGCAGGTGCATCCCACGCGGGCCTACATCCAGGAGCATTTTGGGATGGATTACACCCAGGATGAGAGCTATTATTTCCTGGAAGCAGAGGAAGACGCGTGTGTATATTTGGGTACACATAAAAACGTGACGGCCACGGCGATGATCGCAGACCTGGAACTGGCGCAGGGCGGTACGGCGGACTTTGATGCGGAAAAATATGTAAACAAGATGCCCGTCAAAAAGCATGACCACATTCTGATCCCAGCCGGTACGATTCATTGCTCTGGAAAAAACGCGGTAGTCTTGGAAATTTCTGCTACCCCCTACATCTTCACTTTCAAACTGTGGGATTGGGGAAGGTTGGGGCTGGATGGCAGACCCCGGCCAATTAATATAGAACACGGTAAAAATGTAATCGACTGGACCCGTGACGAAGATTGGGTAAAGGAAAACCTGTTCAACAACATTACCGAAATCTCGGTCAATGGACATTCAAGGGAGGAATCTACGGGCTTGCATACGACGCAGTTTATTGAGACCAGAAGGCATTGGTTTGACAGAAAAGTAACACATCATACCCACGGAAACCTGAATGTGGTCAATCTGGTGGAAGGTGATGAAGTGGTTGTAGAAAGTCCTGAGGGGCTTTTTGAACCCTACGTCATTCATTATGCCGAAACATTTATCGTACCAGCGAATGTCGCATCCTATGCGATCACGCCAATTGGGAAATCCGTCGGGAACCAATGCGCGACCCTAAAAGCTTACGTCAGGGTGTAGGAACATCATATTGTTTCGGAAGGTAGCCAAATTTGCTATTTTTGTTTTTGTCTACCTGGTTTTCGCCTTTATGAAATTTAGTATCGATCACAAGAGTCCGGTCCCTTTGCACGTTCAGGCGGAAAATCTGCTGCGCACGATGATCAGCGATCCCGAGCATTTGAATGGCAAGTTTTTGCCCAATGAAGTGGAGTTGGCAAAACAACTGGCAATATCCCGATCGACGCTGCGACAAGCCCTAAACAAATTGGTTTATGAAGGCCTGTTAATCCGGAAAAAAGGCATAGGTACCAAGGTGGCAGAGCCGGTAATCAGCTCAAAATCAAAGAACTGGCTGAGCTTTACGCAAGAGATGAATGCACGAGGAATTATTGTCAGAAATTTCGAGCTTCACGTAACCTGGGTGACGCCGGACGAAAAGATTGCCAATTTTTTTGACATTACCGCTGACAAAAAAATCCTCAAATTAGAGCGCCTCAGAGGCAAAGCAGACGGTCCATTTGTATATTTCATTTCTTATTTTCACCCAAGAGTCGGCCTGACCGGGGAGGAGGATTTCAAACGGCCGCTGTATGATATCCTCGAAAAAGACCATATGGTAGTGGCTACACTATCAAAAGAGGAAGTTGGCGCCATCGCTGCCGACAAGTTCATCGCCGCAAAGCTGGAAGTGGAGCCAGCAAGCCCCATTCTTTTCAGAAAACGCTTTGTATTTGATCAGGGCGAAAGACCGATCGAATACAACCTCGGCTACTACCGGGCCGATAGCTTTGTGTATACTGTTGAAAGCGTACGGGAGTAATAAGTCCTTCGCCTGCGTTTAGCGTCACCCGTTCAAACATATGTGACATTCCCTTTTCTACTCATTAATGATCCCAAAATCAGCGTAATAAAGTTGAGAATAGGCTCTGAGACATTCTAACAGATGTTTTGTAGTTAAAAAATAATCTCGCTTTAACTGCTAGTAATAATTATATTATATCCATGAATTATTATTTGGCGTAATTCTTGATACTTAAAGATTATGTTTATATGTTTGTACATATGCCGCCTTTTTGATTAAACATAGTCTGATCAGGTGCATAGGCATTTTTACTCAACAACTTCAAGCCGCTTTCAGTGAATAACCTATGATAACCGAAGCATAACGCTGAGGACATTTTTAATAACTAATCGTTGCATTTATGAGACCAAAACTACTTAAAGACCATGGACACAGGTCATCGTGCGCTTTTTTGGGAATTGCGCTGGTAGGCCTTCTGACTCCTGCAGTGTGGGCAAACAATCATGTGCACGTCGTGCCAGGCGTCGCTGTTCATCATGCTCCCGGAACCCGCATTATCGCCGATCAGGCCGTTTCCGGAACCATTACCGATGAAAAAAACGGAGTAATTCCAGGCGTAAATGTCCTGGAAAAGGGTACTACTAATGGTGTGGTTTCGGATACGGACGGTAAGTTTTCAATCAATGTAAAGGATGGCAACAGTGTGCTTGTCTTTTCATTTATTGGCTATGTAACCAAAGAAGTCAAAGTGGGCTCAGGCTCGATATTTGATATTAAATTGGAAGTATCGTCGCAGGAACTGAACGACGTGGTCGTGGTAGGGTATGGAACCCAGAAGCGGTCGGAATTGACCAATGCAGTTGTACAGACAACAGGTGCAGAGATTAAAAAATCCAGCGCCGCGTCTCTGTCCAATTCGCTCGCAGGACGCATGGCGGGCGTATATGTCACGCAAAGGAGTGCTGCTCCTGGTTTTGATGACGCACAAATACTGGTGCGGGGTGCAAATACATACCGTAATACTTCTGCCCTGATCGTAATCGATGGCGTTGCCAATGCAGACCCGGATGGTCTGAACCGTTTGGACCCCAATGATATCGAATCCATTTCGGTGTTGAAAGATGCTTCGGCAGCCATTTATGGTGCACAGTCGGCCGGTGGAGTAATCCTGGTCACTACCAAAAGAGGTACGTCGGGCAAGCCAACGTTTGATTTTTCAACAACGCAGTCATGGCAATCCCCAACCATGAAAGTGAAAGCGGCCGATGCATTGCAATATATGAAAGTGTTGAACGACAGGAGGGCGCTTGAAGGTACTCCTGCTGACTTCCCGGATGCATTGGTAGAATCCTTTAAAAATGGAACACGCAGGGCCGAAAACTGGTGGGATGCGTTAATCGGGCCCCCGGTGAGGCAGGATAGATACTCATTGACCATGCGTGGTGGTACAGACAAGGTCAGGTATTTTGTTTCATTGGGCACCGCTTCGCAAGGGGGTATCTTGCGCGGTGACGATAAATCGAAGCTAAGGCAATTCAACGTAAGAAGTAACGTGGATGTGACTGTGACAAAAGACTTCGAAGTGGGGCTTGACCTTTCGATCCGTGAAAAATCTACCCAAACCCCACAGGGAGGTCCCGGCGGGGATATAGGTTACATAGCCACTACCAGCCCGTTGCAGGAAGCATTTATTGGCGGGGACTACCGTTATCCCGGTGAAGGATGGGCGCACTTAAATCCAGCCGCCCGTGTTAAGAGCCCAGGTTATCGCAGATATAAGGCCGACGTGGCAAGCGGAACGCTCCGTTTCAAGTACAACATTCCATTTGTACCGGGATTAGCATTGGATGGTTTTTTATCTGTTGTCAAAACCATCGGTTATGACAAGCAATTCAACTGGGTTTGGCCATATTACGAGAAAGCGCCGGACGGAACCCTTGTTAAAAAACAATCCAGGACGGTGGAGGATATTGGTCTGCGGGAAGATTTTAGACAAAGTCTGCGTACAACCGGAAACGTAAAGCTGTCGTATGCCAAGACCTTCGCCAGGGACCACAAAGTTAACGCTTTTGTTGCCTATGAGCAGATGACCTACGGCGACAACAATTTCTGGGCACAGCGCCTTGGGTACGATTCAGACCAGATCGATCAACTTTTTGCGGGAAATACGAACCGGTTGAACTGGAATACAGACGGTACTGCGACTGAATCGGCAAGACAGAATTTTTTCGGACGTGTAAGCTATGATTTCCGGGAAAAATACCTTTTCGGATTTAGCGCCAGATATGATGGGTCCCCTATATTTCCCAAAGAAACCCGTTTTGGATTTTTCCCACAGGTTTCGGCCGGTTGGGTAATCAGCAATGAGTCATTTATTCCAAAAAATATAATCAGTAATTTGAAGCTGAGAGCTTCCTGGGGACGTCTCGGGAATGACCGGGTTAGTCCCTTTCAATACATTGCCGCTTACGGATATGATGCCGGTTGGGTAGTGAATGGAGTGGATGCGCGCGGTATTGCCGTGAAATCGACGCCTAATCCTAACATTACGTGGGAAGTGAGCGAAAAGACTGATATAGGCTTGGAAGCAGCATTTTTAAATAACCGCTTAACTTTTGAAGTGGATGTGTTCCAAGCGAAAACTTCCAATATTTTGGGTAGAAGACAGGCTTCGATCCCAGGTTATACCGGGCTTCTGTTGCCGGATGAAAACATCGGTAAGATGAATAGCCAGGGGATTGAATTCCAGGCAGGGTACAGGCACAACTTTTCGGATCTTACCTTGCGAGTCAACGGCAATTTGTCTTATAACAAAAACGAAATTGTTTATTTCGACGAAACACCCCAGGCAGAAGAATATCAGAAGCTGGAAGGCCAGCCATTCGGATCGAGACTGGTGTACAAGTCCATCGGCATTTTTCGGACCCAGGCAGATCTTGACCAGAACATAAAGTACCCTGGCGCAACATTGGGTGGTCTGATTTTCGCCGACCTGAATGGGGATGGTCAGATTGACAGCAATGACCGGTATATGTTCAACACTACCAACAATACCGCGAGAGATCCTATTACTGGCTTGGATGTTACTACCATCTTCCCCAGCACACAGTATGGCCTGAGTATTGGATTGAATTACAGGAATTTTGATTTGAGCACCTTGATGCAGGGGCAAAGTGGTGCGAAGTTTCGTTTGAGCACTGGATTCAATTCCGGCGCGGGCGGTAATGGCTTGGAATATGTAGCAATCAATAGCTACTCAAAAGAAAATGTAAACTCGATACTTCCGATGATTGCGCCGACCGGTTTAGCCAATTCGGACAGCGACTTTTATTACCACAAAGCAACGTGGATGCGTATGAAAAACGTCCAGCTGGGCTACACACTTCCGAGAGACCTTCTTTCAAAAGCGAAAATTGCAGCATTGAGAATTTACGTTTCCGGCGACAATGCATTCATGATTTTCAATTCGCTTAAAAAGTTCGGTAATGGTGATCCGGAATTCCTGAGCGGAAACGGGGGAGCTTATCCCAATATGAAAACGCTGAGTTTCGGAGTCAATCTTACTTTCTAATCACAGAAACCTATGAAATATTCAATAACAAATAGATTGGTCAAGAGGGCGCTGTCACTGTCATTCATTAGCATTTTGGCCGCTGCCACCTCCTGTAATGTCCTGGACAAAAAGCCACTGGATTCGATATCTGATGAGGCGGTGTTTAATGACCCGGTTTTTTTGCAGAACTACGTTTATAATGTTTATAACGGTATCAAACCACCATGGGCGCCTGGGACCGGTGGGTACGATGTGCTTACCGATATTGCCGTGAACCAGCCTGAGACCCATGAGCGGTCGGCAGGGATCCGCAATTACCTGGAAGGAAACCTTACTGCAGATAATGTAAACGATCTGGTGGCGATTGTCAACGGGTTGCCAGCAGCCACGCCGCTATGGGATTACGAATATGGTTTTATAAGAAAGGCGAATGTGTTCTTCGAAAATATCGAAAGTTCGACCATCACCGCCGACAAGCTGGATCCTATGAAGGGAGAAGTCCACTTCTTACGGGCCTGGATGTATTTCGAGCTGATGCGCACTTTCGGCGGGGTGCCTATTATTAAAAACAGCTTTCAGTTGAACTCAGAAAGCTTCGATGTACCCAGGAACACTTTTGACGAATGCGCGCAATTTGTCTTGGCTGAGTCAGATCTTGCAATCGGGTTTTTGGACGGTGTACCGGTCAATACAGGTAAAATCAGCAAAGCCGCAGCATTGGCTTTCAAGGCGCGGGTGCTATTGTACCTGGCTAGCCCACTCAATAACCCAAGCAATGATTTAACTAAGTGGAAAGCGGCTGAAACGGCAACCAAAGCGGTATTTGACCTCGGCTTTACCTTGCATCCCCAATATGCCGAACTCTTCAAAAAGCCTTTGAAAACAGACGAGACCATTTTCGGAAAATCATTTACACCGGCCACCAGGATACCAGGATGGGGTTACAACTACGATTTTTGGCCCAGCGGCTTCGATGCCCAGCAGCGGATTGTCCCAACCCAGACTTTTGTAAACATGTTCCAATTGACCAATGGTGAATATCCTTACGCTGCTGATGGCGTCACTGTCAATGCGGCATCTGGATATGATCCTCAAAAACCGGAAAAAAACAGGGATCCGAGATTTTATGACACCGTAATCTACCCTGGTGCAGGTCCATTGAATATCATTGATGGTTCAAAAAGTACCCAGCGGCTTTATGAATATTGGGAAGACGCCAACCCGAACCCGGACAATGCTGCTCCTTATATCAACCCGAATAAAGTGGACCCTAAAAACGGCCAGAACCTTTTCGATTTCGGCCGGGATTCTAAAACCTATTGGGTTAAGGGGCTTACCCCATTCCATTGGCGGGTTCAAACGGGTTATACATTTAAAAAGACAGATGATTTCGCCGGGCCTCGCGCAAGTTTCGACAATGACTACAACCAGATCGTGGTTTTTATGAGGTTGACCGAGTTTTATCTCAACTACGCTGAAATTCAAATGGCATTGGGTAATGAAGCCGCGGCGCGGGAATACATTAATAAGGTCAGAAAACGTTCGTCCGTTAACATGCCAGACATCAAAAGTACGGGCGCTAACCTGGTGAGGGATTACCGGAACGAAAGAGCGATAGAATTGCATTTGGAAGATTCCCGTTTCTTTGACCTGATGCGTTGGAAAGCAGCTCCGGGCAATGTTGATATCGCAATCCGCGGGTTGACGAAAGTGACTATGGACTGGTCGGTTGCCAAGCCGGGAGACGCAATGGGTAAACTGACGTATACCTATGGTGTAATTCCTGAAGCTGAGGTAAGAAAACCATGGAAAGGCGATCATTACTACCTTTTCCCAATCCCAAATACTGAGATCAGAAAAAGCAACGGTGTCCTTAAACAAAATCCTGGTTACTAAAGATAATACTAGTTTTAATAATTTAGATTTAACAATTAAGTAGATGTAATTTACAGCCAATGGCGGGCACTGCTCCGTCATTGGCTTTTTAACAATATTAGTAACATTGCTATGAAATCCACCTTTACATTTCTTTTGATCGGGACCATGCTTTCCTGCATTTTCTCCTGTAAAAAGAGTGATAAACTTTTTCAACTAGTAAGCCCGGAAGATTCAGGTATTGACTTTAATAACAGGATTACAGAGAGCGATTCAATTAATCCCATTAACCTCATCAATATCTACAATGGAGGCGGTGTCGGGGTTGGGGATTTTAATAATGATGGCTTGCAGGATATCTATCTTACTGGAAACATGGTGTCCAATAAGCTGTATTTGAATAAAGGTAAAATGCAGTTTGAGGACATTACGGCCAGTGCGAGCGTAGGCGGCGATGGTAAATGGTGCCGGGGCGTGGCTGTGATCGATATCAACAACGACGGTTGGATGGACCTGTACGTGTGCGCTTCCGTGCAGGCGGACCCGGAAAAAAGGAAGAATTTGTTGTATATCAATCAGGGTAAAGCCGGAAACGGTGCGGTTACTTTCAGGGAATCTGCGGCGGAATACGGGCTCGACGATGCTTCGCATACAACCATGGCGAGCTTTTTTGATTATGACAATGATGGAGATTTGGATGTGTATCTGGTTGTCAATCAAATGGTTCCAAAGATTGATCCCTCTACATTCAAACCTATCATCGCCGACGGCTCATTCCCAAGTACCGGCCGGCTTTACCGCAACGATCCGAACCCGGCATTAAAACACCCGGTATTCACAAATGTCACCAGCGAGGCCAGACTGACGATCGAAGGTTACGGGCATAGCGTGAACATTACGGATATCAATCGGGACGGATGGAAAGACATTTTTGTAAGCAATGACTTTATCTCAAATGACCTTTTATATATCAATAACCACGACGGGACTTTTACGGATAAAGCGGCTTCTTATTTCAAGCACACTTCCGCGAATGGCATGGGGCAGGATGTGATCGACATTAACAATGATGGGCTGTCGGATGTGGTGGAATTGGATATGAACCCGGAGGATAATTACCGCAAGAAGATGATGCTCGGGCCGACCAGTTATCAGACATTTCAACTCAACGATTTCTACAAATACCAGTATCAGTATGTCAGAAATACCATCCAGGTAAACCAGGGGCCGAGGGTAAATGCCAATGACTCTATTGGCGACCCGATTTTCAGTGAAGCAGGTTACATATCAGGCATTTCTGCGACCGATTGGAGCTGGACGCCGCTCGTGGCTGATTTTGATAATGATGGATTAAGGGATCTGGTCGTTACCAATGGTTTCCCCAAGGACATTACCGATCACGACTTCATGGTTTACCGCCTGGAAGCTGCTCCGGTGACGCCGCAATCGGAAACATTGCGCCAGATACCTGAGGTTAAGCTGCATAAATACGCATTCAAAAATGGTGGAAATTTTGCGTTCACTGACGTTTCCGAAAATTGGGGACTTACGGATATAAGCTTCTCTAATGGCGCTGCCTATGCCGACCTGGACAACGACGGCGATCTGGATATGGTGGTGAACAACATCAACGACGCAGCGTCGCTCTACGAAAATACAATGATGGACGAAAAGCCTATTGATAAACATTACTTAACCATTCAATTGGTGGGTAATGCGCAAAACCGGAACGGAATGGGCGCGTGGGTGGAATTGTATTATGCGGGCGGGCATCAGACCTACGAGCAGACACCTTACCGCGGCTACTTATCAACCGTGCAATTGAATCCCTACTTTGGCCTTGGCGGAGTATCAGTTGTTGATTCGCTGATTGTGAAATGGCCGGATGGAAGCAAACAAAAAATGACCCAAGTAAAGGCTGATCAAATCGTTAAAGTCGATAAAAACAGTTCCAATGGCAGATATAACTGGAATCGCCCGGTTTTGGCACAAAGTGCAATGTTTCGTGAGATCGCTAAATCATTGGGCATTCAGCATGAGCATGCGCAAATGGACCACATTGATTTTACCATTCAAAAATTACTCCCCCACAAACTTTCCGAATACGGCCCGTCGCTGGCTGCGGGGGATATCAATGCCGATGGTTTGGACGATATCATTGTTGGTGGCAGCTCTACCTCGGGTACCACGATATTAAAGCAGCAAAGTAATGGCACATTTGTAACGAAACCCCTCGTTCCGCCGGGCGCAGATCCTAACATGTATTATCAGGATATGGGAATGCTGTTGTTCGATGCCGACCAGGACAATGATCCGGACCTTTACATTGCCCGCGGCGGATATAATGCCAAATCCGATACACCCGCTTATCGTGACCAGTTTTATGTCAATGATGGCAAAGGGAATTTCAAACTGGATACACTTTCATTTACCCAAAATTTCACCAGCAAATCTTGCGTAAGGGCTGCGGATTTTGATAAGGATGGAGATCTCGATTTGTTCGTAGCTGGCAGGGTCGATCCGTGGAATTATCCCAAACCTGTTTCCAGCTTTATTTATCGGAATGATTCAAAAAATGGGAACATCAAATTTACAGATGTTACCCCAAAGATCGCGGGAGCATTGAGCAACATCGGACTGGTATGCGACGCTGTTTTTAGTGATTTCGATAACGACGGCTGGCCCGACCTTGTGCTGGCTGGCGAATGGATGCCCATTACATTTTTGAAAAATGAAAAAGGTGTTTTCAAAAATGTAACGGCTGCGACCGGCATTTCTGGCCAGAAGGGCTGGTGGAACAGCCTGACAACCGGCGACTTCGATAATGATGGCGATACGGATTACATCGTCGGAAATCTGGGCAAAAACTCCTTTTTCCAGGCGACAGAGCAATATCCGGTGTCTGTTTATGCCAAAGATTTCGATAACAATGGCAGTTATGATGCCTTCCCTGCCCTATACCTGCGCACCAGCCAAAGTGATTCTGCCCAGAAGGAATATCCGGCACATATGCGCGATGACGCTGTAAAGCAGATGATCGGCATGCGTGCCAAATTTCAAAACTACAAGACGTACGCAAATGCTACAATAGATCAGCTTTTTACAAAGGAGCAATTGGAAGGGGCTTTGGTATTAAAAGCAAATAACCTCAGTTCCAGCTATTGCAGAAATGATGGCGGCGGCAAATTTACGCTGGCGCCCCTGCCATTTACCTCCCAATTATCAGCATTAAATGGTATGATCGCTGATGATTTTGACGGCGACGGAAATCTCGACCTCGTTATCAATACCAATGACTACGGAACCGACGTATCCATTGGCCGTTACGATGCTTTAAATGGACTGGTACTGAAAGGCGATGGCAAGGGAAATTTTACCGCTAAGTCAATTCTGGAAAGCGGCATTTTTATTCCTGGTAATGGAAAAGCATTGGTAAAACTGAGAGGAAAGGATGGCAAATACCTCGCCGCTGCGGGGCAAAACAGGGGGCCATTGAAGGTGTTTGAGCTCAAAAACACTATGAAGACCATTCCTATGAAGCCGGGTGACGTGACCGCTGAAATAACATTCACCGATGGACGAAAACAGAAGACAGAGGTAAATTATGGCTCGTCGTTTCTTTCCCAATCAGCGAGATTTCTTACCATTGGAAAAAATGCAAAGTCGTTAACCGTCACCGAAACGACCGGCAAAACGAGAAAAGTCGACTTTTGAAATACCCATTACCCTTTAACCCTCTTAAAAAAGAATGAAAAAAGCAGTAAATGCGATCTGTGTTTCGATCCTATTTTTAAGTTTGATCGCTGGCTGTAAGCAAAAAGACAAATTCAATGTGGATGATCCTGAGATATTGCATCAAAATCAGGATATGCTTACCCAGGTGATCATTTACGATGTTTTTTCCCCGCCTGTCGCAAGCCGCATTTACGCATATTCCTCGCTCGCATCCTATGAAGCCGTTCGTTTTGCAAAGAAGGGAAGTCCGTCGATTGTCGAGAGGCTTAACGGATTTGGCAAAATGCCGCAGCCGACGACAGGAAAGGATTATAACTACACCTTAGCCGCTACCAAAGCATTTTTTACCGTTGTCAGGATGGTAAGAGTATTTTCTGTGGATTCGTTAAGTGCTTATGAAGAGTCGGTTTACAATAAATTCAAAGAAAATCTGGACGACTCCACCTACCTGCGCTCTGTTGCTTTTGGCGATACGGTTGGTAAAGCAATCCTGGCAAGGGCGAAAGTGGATGGGTATATCAAGTCACGCGGGAAGCCCAAATATCTTGGCAGCGCGGATCCAGGCAAATGGAGGCCAACCCCGCCGGATTACATGGATGGGGTAGAATGGTGCTGGAATACCATGCTGCCCATGGCGCTCGACTCTGCATCTCAATTCATGCCGCCCAGGCCGCCCGCATTCAGCAAGGATACCAATAGTGCATTCTATCAGGAAGCAAAAGAGGTTTTTACAATTGGTAAAAATTTAAGCGAAGAACAAATTGCCATCGCCCGTTTCTGGGACGATAACCCTTTGGTGATGGAACATTCCGGCCACCTGACCGTCGGTAAAAAGAAGATCACCCCCGGAGGTCACTGGATGGGGATTGCGGCCATTGCCGCCAAACAGACAAAGGCCGATGGTGTCGAGACAGCCCAGGGATATGCTCTAACCGCTATAGCATTGTACGACGCGTTCATTGCGTGCTGGGATGAAAAATATCGCAGCAGCGTGGTGAGGCCGGTCACAATCATCAACGAAATCATCAGCCGTGAATTTGTACCTTTTTTGCAAACACCCCCTTTTCCCGAATATCCGAGCGGACATAGCGGCATCACCGCGTCTGCGTCTACGGTGCTGGCGCATTTGTATGGAGGTAATTTCGCATTCCAGGATACCAGTGATTTGAGGTATATCGGCATGCAGCGCCGTTTCAATTCATTCCAGGAAGCCGCCGCAGAAGCATCTATCAGCCGATTGTACGGCGGCATACATTACCGGAGAAGTGTCGACGAAGGCGCGAAGCAAGGGAAAAAGGTAGGAAATCAAATTATTGGGAGGTTGAGGCTATAAGGTAATGTGTAGTCAAGAGTTGTCAAAAGTAGTCAGGGGTGGTCAGATGTTGTTTAGGGTGGTTCGGAAATGCTTCGGGGTTGTTTTGAGAGTATGTATGTACATTGTATACATGTAATGTTTATTTTGACGATTTTTTGAATTTTGGATGTAGGGTTTTGGATAGATTTTCGGCGTATTTTAGTTCATATTTTTAATGTATAGTATTGATAGTAAGCTTTTTAGATGAGTATTTTGAGTTAGTTTTAATATCGTATTAATGCTATTTTTTGGTGCCCTAATGATATAATGGTATATTTGAACATATAATACATAGTATTGGATTTTGTAAATCTGGGACGTTTATATGGTGAGTTTGGGGTTGGATATCGGTGGAAGTCATGTCACGGCAAGTGTCATTGATCTGTCGGCTCCGGGTAAACAACCGCTGCGTTTGTTAAGAAAGGGCATTGATAGTTTTGATACCGCTTTTAAAATAATAGAGGCGATCAGTAATTGCGTCAGGGAGATATTAAATGATGGGACTTTGGTTGCGGAGGTTGGTATTGCATTTCCCGGCCCGTTCGATTATGAAAAAGGAGTTAGTACCATCCGCAATGTGGGTGGAAAATTTGAGCAGACATTTGGTATTCACCTGAAACAGGCATTGAAAGACGCCACCGGACTACAAAACACGCTATTCCGGTTTTCAAATGATGCGCATTGCTTTGCCGTTGGGGCTTATGCCCGAACCAGGCTAAGCGGCGAGCGGGCTGTTTTTCTTACATTGGGAACCGGGTTTGGATCTGCATTCATGGAGAATGGAATGCTGGTCTCACATCATCCTGCATTGCCAGAGATAGGGGCATTCTACAATGAACCGTTCAGAAGCGCAATTGCGGACGACTATTTTTCAACGCGTTGGTTTCACAAAACATACCAGCAGGCTACGGGTTGCGAGATTAGTGGTGTAGAGGAACTGGCTAAACTGAATTCGGATCTATCGACAAACATTTTCAATGAATTTGGGGCGAATCTTGGCTCGTTTCTCTTGCCATGGCTACAAAAATTTGAATGCGACGAATTGGTCATTGGCGGAAATATTTCCAGGGCCAATCTACGATTCATCGCATCGTTAAAAAGGCAATTACCTGGTCATGTGAACATCACTTTTTGCGAAGACACCGAGGAATGCATCTTAACAGGAGCGGCCTATCTGGCAAAGCAGGAAAATGGCGTTGTGCATGACGATATTACTTACTTGAATCATGCCGCCGAATACGATATTCTTTCATTGGCAGAAAGACTGTCCGATGAAAAAGTTGCGGTGATCGATGGCGAGGGAATTGTATCCTGGGAAGCTTTCCGGCATGAGCTGCATCTTGAATTGATTGAAAAGGGCAAGCGTGTCTTTTGGTATGATATCAATTCCTGCCGCATGGGCAATGAAAACCCGTACCGCGTTTTTGATGATAAAAAGATAAATATGCTGCGTCCGGACCCTGCAGTGGATTTATGCATTGTTTATGGGACTGGGGCTGCGTTAAGCAAATGGGAAGGGAAATTGGTCCATCTGAACCTGGCCCAAAAAGTGAATTTGGCCTAATATAATGAGTGTGGCGGAAAAGGGAAGTTTAAACTAACGTGCCTTGCAAACAAAACCTGTAAAACATTTTATTTCCCTTATCACGCTCATAGCGGCGCTGGGAGGATTTTTGTTTGGGTTTGATATGGCAGTCGTGAGCGGTATCATCGAGCCGGTAAGGACGCAGTACGGTTTATCGGCTGCGGAAGAAGGTTTATTTGTTTCATTCGCATTGCTGGGGTGTATTGCCGGAGTTGCCTTTTCAGGATACCTGAGTGATAGGATAGGAAGGAAAAAAGTCCTTTTTGTTGCCGCAGCTTTATTTTTTGTAAGTGCTATTGGATTTTCATTCTCAGGAACATACACAATTCTTATTATATTTAGAATACTCGCCGGTGTGGGTGTGGGAGTAGCCTCTAATGTGTCGCCGCTCTACATTTCTGAAATCGCACCGGCCCGAAAGCGGGGAGGATTAGTGACTTTTTATCAGCTTGCTATTACCGTCGGCGTACTGGCGGCTTATTTGAGTAATTTGTTTTTGCAGCGATATGCGGTCGCGCATTTGGGGACCGGAAGCGGGTTAGTACATTGGTTGTTTGCAGAAGAAGTATGGCGTGGTATGTTTTTCGTGAGCGTGATCCCTGCGTCGCTGTTTTGCTTTTTATTAATGATTGTACCTGAAAGCCCGCGCTGGCTTGTAAAGAACGGCCGGAATGAGGAGGCATTGGACATCTTGGTAAAAATAAGCGGTGAAGAAGGCGGGCGTTTCGAACTGGAAGCGATCAAAGAAGTAGCTGCTCAAAAATCAGGCGGTTTGAAAGAATTAATGCAATTCCCGTTACGCGGATTGTTAGTGATGACCATGATATTGACAGCCTTATCCCAATTCAGTGGTATTAATGGCGTTATTTTTTACGGTCCAACCATTTTGAAATCGGCAGGGATTGTTACCAGCGATGCATTGCTTTACCAGGTCATGCTGGGGACGGCAAGCATGCTTTTTACATTGATCGCCATTTGGAAAGTGGATACCTGGGGACGCAGGTCGCTGTATTTGATCGGGTCATTCTGGGCGGCGGTGGCACTGGCATTAACTGGCATTTGTTTTATGTATAATGTCAATGGATGGGGTATGTTGTTCTGTATCATGTTGTTCCTCTTGTTTTTCGCATTTTCGCTCGGGCCGTTGAAATTCGTAATCGCGACCGAGGTTTTTCCCATGCATATCAGGGGAACTGCATTGTCGATCTGCATTATGACCATGTGGGTTTCTGATTGGATCGTCAATTTATTATTTCCAATCATGCGGGATGGATTAGGGATTGCAAATACGTTTTTTGTGTTCTCTTTCTTTTGCGTCTGTTCCTATGTATATGCCAAAATGAAATTGTTTGAAACGAAAGGGAAAAGGCTGGAAGAAATTGAGCAGGCCTTAAATTCGGGCAGTGTAATTAGTGAAGTGAAGGTTTGAAGTGTTGTGTTAACAAAGTATCAAAAATGAAAAAGCAGTTCTTATTTCTTGCCGCGATAGCTGGCGCAATTACATTACTGGTCGTTTCCTGTTTTCAAAAGAACGGGACGTTGAAACGATCCGGCAATGAGCCTGTGAGTTATAATTTTGAAATCCGCCCGATCCTGTCGGACAAATGTTATGCTTGCCATGGCCCCGATGCAAAGAAGCGGGAAGCGGGTTTGAGGCTCGACATGGCGGAGAGCGCCTATGCCAAATTGAAAGAAGGCAAGGGTTTTGCGATCTTCCCAGGCAAACCCGAGCAATCGGAGGTTTATAAAAGGATCACCTCGGTAGATCCATACTACCAAATGCCGACGCCTGAGTCACATTTAGGGCTTTTGAATGAAACGGAAATCGGCCTCGTTCGCACCTGGATCGAGCAGGGCGCCAAATATGAAAAACACTGGGCTTTTACAACCCCGGTTTTGCCAGCCGTTCCGGAAGTATCGAATACCGACTGGCCCAAAAACGCAATCGACCATTTTGTATTGAAGAAAATGGAAGGGGTAGGACTGGCGCCGAACGAAGAAGCGGACAAAAGTCATTTGCTGAAAAGAGCAGCGCTAGACCTCACCGGTTTGCCGCCGTCATTGGAAATGCAAAAGAAGTTTGAAGCCGACGGAAGCGATAAAGCCTACGAAAAAATTGTGGATGAACTGCTTGCTCAAAAGACATATGGCGAAAAAATGGCGATTTACTGGCTGGATGTAGCGCGGTATGCGGATTCATATGGATATCAGGATGATGAAGTGAGGACCCAATGGCCGTGGCGCGACTGGCTGATTAACGCGTTTAATAAGAACTTATCTTATGATCAGTTTTTGTCGTGGCAGGTAGCCGGGGATATGCTGCCCAATGCGAATAAAGAGCAAATTCTGGCAACGGCATTTTTCCGCAACCATAAATACACAGAAGAAGGCGGGGTAATCCCGGAAGAGTACCGCATTGAATACAACATTGATAAAACCAAAACATTCAGTACGGGCGTATTGGGACTTACCGTGGAATGTGCACAATGCCATGATCACAAATATGACCCGATTTCGCAGGAGGATTATTACCGGATGTTTGCTTTTTTTAATAACTCCAAAGAGAAAGGTTTTGAAGGAGATATTTCTCAAACAAAACCTGCCAAAATGCCGGTCATGACGATTTCAGATGAGGAAGCAAAATCATTGCTTTCATTCATCAACCGACCGGATACGAGTAGGCTGATGGTTTCCGTGTTGGGTGACCTGGACACGCTCCGGCCCACACATATCCTTAATCGTGGAGTGTATGATGCACCCGGGAAGGTAGTTACTGCGGCGGCACTGCCAGCGGTCATGAAATTTGACACTGTAAAACTTCCCCAAACGAGACTAGGACTTGCTAAATGGACGACCAGCAAAAGCAATCCCTTGACAGCTAGGGTTTTTGTAAACCAGATCTGGCAGGAATTCTTCGGTCGAGGCATTGTAAAAACAACCGGTGACTTTGGAATGCAGGGTGACTTGCCAACAAACCCAGCATTGCTGGACTGGCTTGCGGTAGATTTTATGAATCATGGCTGGGACATTAAAAGACTCGTGAAGCAGGTTGTGACCTCAGCGACGTACCGTCAGTCGGCAAAGATCACAGAGGAAAAAATGAAAGCAGATCCCGACAATATTTATCTCTCACACAGTCCTCGTTATCGCTTGCCAGCCGAGCTTGTACGGGATATGGTATTATCTACCAGTGGGTTATTGAATCCAAAAATCGGTGGGCCTAGTGTGAAACCTTACCAGCCAAAAGGACTTTGGGAGGCTGCCACATCGGGTCGCGGAACGCTGAGGACTTACCAGCAGGACAAAGGTGAAGCGCTGTACCGGAGAGGAATGTATACTTTCATTAAACTGACAGTGCCGCCACCTTCCATGATTATTTTCGACGCCAGCAACAGAGACCATTGCGAGATCAAACGCTCCAAAACAAACACGCCGTTGCAAGCGCTCGTGATGCTGAACGACCCGACGGTGCTGGAGGCGTCCAGGGTACTCGCAGAACGCCTGATCGTGAAATCGACAAATGTGGAAACCAACATTAAAACATCCTTTCAAAAAATCGTTTGCCGCGCCCCGACGGATAAGGAAATAAAGCTGCTGACAGACTATTACAATAAAGAAGCATCGATGTTTTCAAAGGATAAAAAGTTGGCTTTTAGAGTATTGAATATAGGAGAGTACCCACACGAGCCGAAGACCAATGAAGTACAAGCCGCCGCCCTGATGCGGGTGATCAATGCTTTGTACAATATGGAAGAGACGATTACGAAGAGCTAGATTTTAAGCTCTTAAGCTATTAGCTATTAGCTATTAGCTTTTAATAAAATCGGCCTAAACCGCAGCGACAGAATTTAAAACTAGAATTGAGACGAATATTTAATAAAAAAATTAAAAGCTAACAGCTAATCGCTAACAGCTAATAGCCAAAAGTTCAAAAACATGGAAAAGCCAATATTTGATCATGGAATGAATACAACCCGCAGGCACTTTTTGTCCAAGATGAGTCTTGGGCTTGGAAGTGCTGCTTTGGGGTCGCTTTTGATACCTAACCTTTTCAAAGGTGGCGGCGGAGAGGGTGATGTAGAAGAGTTGATGGCGGGATTGCCGCACTTTGCACCAAAGGCCAAGCGGGTGATTTATCTGTTCCAAAACGGTGCGCCGTCGCAGTTGGATCTGTTTGATTACAAACCCATGCTTAACAAAATGCATGGTGAAGACCTGCCGGAATCCATTCGTGGCGGCCAGCGGTTGACGGGTATGACGGCGAATCAGGCAAAGTTTCCTCTTGCTGGTTCGATATTTAACTTTAAGCAGCACGGAAAAAGTGGTGCATGGATGAGCGAGCTGCTGCCACATATGGCCAGCATTGCAGATGATCTTTGCATCATTAAAACGCTCAACACAGAAGCAATTAACCATGACCCTGCGCTCACGTTCTTTCAGACAGGCGCACAGGTTGGCAACAGGCCTAGTTTCGGTTCCTGGCTGAGTTATGGCTTGGGAAGTGAAAATCAGAACCTTCCTGGTTTTTGCGTGCTGTTATCACGCGGAAAAGGGAATGGACAAGGGGTATATTCCAAACTCTGGACAAACGGCTTCCTGGATTCGGTACATCAGGGCGTCCAGTTCAGCAGCGGCGAAAACCCGGTTCTGTATCTTAATGATCCGGATGGTATGGACCGGACGCAGCGCCGCGAAATGCTAGATAATCTTGCGGAACTAAACCAGGGGACATTTAATGATTTTGGTGATCCGGAAATAACTGCCAAAGTGCAGCAGTACGAAATGGCATTCCGTATGCAAACTGCAGTGCCGGAAATCACGGATATGACCAAGGAGCCCGAATCGATTGTGAAAATGTATGGTCCGGAATGTCTTGTACCAGGAACTTATGCGGCTAATTGCCTTTTAGCCCGGAAGCTTTCCGAGCAGGGTGTGCGTTTTGTGCAGCTCTATCATCAGGGCTGGGATAGTCATGGCGGGCTGCCAACGGAAATTAGAGGCCAATGTCTTGATGTGGATCAGGCTTCTGCTGCGCTTATAACAGATCTAAAACAACGTGGATTGCTGGATGAAACTTTGGTGATCTGGGGCGGCGAGTTTGGGCGTACCAACTATTGCCAGGGAACGCTTACAAAAGATAATTATGGCCGTGATCATCACCCGAGGGCATTTACTGTCTGGATGGCTGGCGGCGGCGTAAAGCCCGGGATTGTCTACGGTGAAACCGATGAGTTTGGATACAATATTGTGAAAGATCCCGTGCATGTCCACGACTTTCACGCGACCATACTGAATCAGCTTGGCCTCGATCACGAAAAACTCATTTTCAAACATCAGGGACGCCGGTATCGGCTTACGGATGTGGCTGGTAAGCTAGTGAAGGGACTTATTGCCTAATGGCAAGAAAAATTCAAAAACTAACCTCTCATCAAGTGCGCAGATATTTTTCAGACTGGAAAGAGCTGATTTACAATTTAGCCTTCTTCCTGAACGGCTTACTGATATTTCTTTTGCTTTTTGAAAGTCGTTTTTCCGTCCCTTTCTGGATGCAGTCGGTGGGCAGGATGCACCCGCTGGTTTTACATTTTCCGCTCGTAGTCCTGATCCTTTACAGCTTATGGGTTGTGATAATCGAAAAGCCGGACTCGACCCGATGGAATGCGGAGCTTGGAGAAAGTTTATTGATCATCGGTACGTTTACTGCGGCTGTCGCAGCATTTTCTGGGTTCGTGTTGTCGAAAGAGGATGGTTATGAATCGGATACGTTACAGTGGCATAAATGGCTTGGCGTTGCCATCTCACTGACCAGTTTGATCTGGTATGCATCCAGAAAGTATCTGGCGCCCTGGAAGTTATCTTCAAAAGCAGTCGCGGGTGTATTCCTGGTATTGCTTTTTGTGGGTGGACACCTTGGCGGGAATCTGACCCACGGGGAAGACTTTTTAATGTCACCTCTTGGACCATCGGTTGACGAAACCCCAAAAGTAGCGTTTGAGGAAGCCAAGGTATATGACAACCTGGTTAGACCGGTTCTGGAGCAGAAATGTCTTTCATGCCATAATGAGGAAAAATCCAAAGGAAACTTGCAAATGCAGACCCAGGCTTTACTTACCAAAGGTGGTAAGGGAGGAGTTCTTTGGGATACTACCAAAGCCGATCTGGGATTGTTGATCGGTCGCCTGCATTTACCGCTGGACGATAAGAAACACATGCCGCCACGTGGAAAAGTGCAGCTGACAGAGGAAGAATTGGTATTACTGGCAGCCTGGGTGAAAAGCGGACCCCGATTCGATCAACTAGTGAGCTCGCTATCTCCGCAAAACCCTGTGTATACGTATGCGCAAAACGTCTTGGGCGGTGACCGTACCGAAGAGCAATACGATTTCAGTGCGGCCGATCCGGATGAGATCAAAAAGCTGAACACCACTTATCGCCTCATCAAACCCTTGTCTGCGGGTTCCCCGGCATTGTATGTGAATTTTTACAACCGGGCAAATTTTAAGAGCGAAGAAATTGCCGGTCTAATTCCATTGAAGGATCAGATCGTCTCGATGGACCTGAGCAAAATGCCAGTGAAAGATGAAGACTTGAAAACCCTCGCCGGATTTCCTGAGCTTCGTAAGGTGATCCTGAATTTTACGGACATTACCGGCGCTACATTAAATGAGCTGAAAAATCTCAGTAAACTCAGGGAATTATCATTGAGCGGTACGGGGGTAAAGATGGCGCAGGTAAAGTCGCTGGAAGGCATTAAGTCCCTAAAAAGGGTATATATCTGGAATACCGGCCTGAGTACCGACGAACTTGCCACATTGAAAAAGGGTCAGAAAATTACTTTTGAAACAGGTTTCCGGAGCGATACCCTGATTCTCCCGCTTAACCCACCCATCATCGTTACCGAAAAACAACTCATTACCAAAGACGAAACGGTTTCCATGAAACACCAGATCAATGGGACCGTCATTCGCTATACGCTTGATGGCAGCGAGCCAGATAGCGTACAATCCTTAATATACGACAAACCAATTGCCATCACCAAAAACGTCGACCTGAAAGCAAGGGCATTTCGGACTGGTTGGTATGGTAGTAAAGGTGTGGACAAGTACTTTTTCAAAGCGGGTTATCCGATCGACAGTGTGCGGCTGATCACACCGGTGGACTCACGATACAAAGGCAAGGGCGCGGAATCGCTTTCCGACGGCAAGGTAGGAGATACCGAGCGGGTCAGCGGGACTTGGCTGGGATATGTTGAAAATGATTTTCAAAGCTACCTCTTCTTCAATAAACCCGTAAAGGCCAGCAATGTTACATTCAGTATGCTGCGGAGCATAGGAAGCTCTATTTTTCCTCCGACCCGATTAGAAGTTTGGGGAGGACCCAATGAGAAATCCCTTAAACTATTAAAAGTAATCACCCCTGAGGTGCCAACAAAAGATATGCCTGGCGCTGTAAACCTCGTTTACGAAGCTTCGTTCGAACCTCAAGAACTGAGCTGCATCAAATTGGTCGCAAAACCTTTAGGAAAATTGCCGGCCTGGCATGGAGGCAAAGGACAAAAAGCCTGGGTGTTTATTGATGAGGCTATTGTGAATTGAGTGCTATTGACAATTTGAAACTCATCTGCGATGCATTGAAATAGCTATTCTATCTCTAGGACCACGCCCCCTTTCTACTTTTTATAAACGCGATAAAGCTTGCCCTGATCGGTCACGGCATATAATGCACCGTCTTTGCCCTGGGTAACGTCCCGGAAACGCTGGCCTTCGCCGGAAAGGAGTCTTTCTTCACCGACTACCTTGTTGTTTTCGATCACAAGCCTGGCAATGTGCATGCTGCTCAATCCGCCGATAAAAAGGTTGTTTTTCCATTCAGGAATGCTGTCGCTGCTGTAAAATGTAATACCGCTCGGCGAAACCACAGGGTCCCAATAATAAACCGGCTGTTCCATACCTTCCTTCACCTGAATAGAATCTCCCATTTTCTTGCCGCTGTATTCTATACCATAGGTAATGGTCGGCCAGCCGTAGTTTTTGCCTGGTTCAATACGGTTCAATTCATCGCCGCCTCTCGGGCCAAACTCAACTTCCCATAAATCGCCTGAAACTGGGTGAAATGCAAGACCTTGAACATTCCGGTGTCCATAGGAATACAGTTCCGGCTTCGCACCCGCTTTGCCTTCAAATGGATTACCTGCAACAGGTTTGCCTTCCTTTGTAATGCGGACCACTTTTCCCAGGCTGGAATTCAGTTGTTGGGCCTGTGGACGCGAGATTGTATCTGAACGTTCGCCGGTACTGATGATGAGGTCGCCATTTTTATCAAAAAGAATGCGTCCACCATAGTGAAGGTTACTTGGAAATGCTGGTGTAGCGCGGTAAATGACGGTTACTCCTTCAATTTTCTTTTCGTCGGTGGAAAGTTTTCCTTTTGCAACCGCAGTCAGGTTGCCGCCGGGCCGGGCTTCTGCAAATACCCAGTATACCATTCTATTTTTCTCAAATTCGGGATCAACGCGGATGCCCAGTAAGCCGCCTTGCCCTTCGGCATTGACGGTGGGAATGCCGGTAATCGGGGCACTTACCACACCGGCAGTTGTTGCTATCCGCATAGTACCCGCTTTTTCAGTAATGATCAGGCGGCCATCCGGAAGGGCTGTAATGCCCCAGGGATTTTTAAGGTCACTGAATAAAACTTTCCCTTGGTAAGCAGTCGCCGATTTGACACGTTCGATCCTTGTCTGGCCTTCAAATGCAGGTTTGTAATCCGAATTGGCCTTTTGGGTTTCAACGGGACCGGTTGTGGTGCTGTCTGTTTGTGAAACATCAGAAGTTTCCGAGTTCTTTTTCTGGCAGGAAGCAAAAGCAAAAGCCGCCACAGCTAGGGTTAGCAGAATACTTTTTGTCATTGGTAAAAAGGTTAAGAGTTCATATCAGATAATGGCAAATATAGCTTACCTATTGCATTGCCAAACCTAATCCCCTCACCAGTAAGATGTCAGCATGATTTTAAACTACATCAACCTTAACGCTGCCTTTGAACACATCTTTTAGGAAGTTTTTGAATTGGGTCAATAAGGAATTCATTTTCATAATCGGGAATTTTGTTTGGAATAATTGAGTAAACCAAAGTACGTAAATTTCTGATTTGTAAATTTAATGAATCTGGGTCACCGTTATGCTCGAAATGATCTCGTTTCCATCAACGTCATATCCGGCAACGGTCAAAGCTGAATTAAAGGAAGCATTAATCAGCGCAAGGCGACCACCTTCAGTTACAGTAGTAATTTGCGCTATTCCGATAAGTTCGGAGCTACCTGGTGAGCTTGCTACCCGTGTGTAAGGCAATTCTACTTCATTGATAGTGAGAATAACCGCACCTTGGCCAACAGTGTTTACTTTGAAGAGAACCTGATATGTGCCAGGATTACTCAGGTAGAAATGGCCGAAGAAATTCCGGTCAATATTGGTGTTATTCGGAAGGCTGTTAAAAAAATTGATGTTCGCGCGCGGCAGGACCGACATATCACCAACACTTGCCTGGGTGTAAAAATGTCCGAAGGCCAATGACGTAGTGGTTGCCGTCTTTGCATGAAGTGCATAGGGCACACTTAATAATTGGTTCGTTCCTGAAATGGTATAGTTATTTCCTCCAGATGGATCCGTTTCACTTCTAACAAAAAATGGACCGGCTATACTATTGTTCAGAGAAGGAGCCCAGTTGATTGCGGGAAAGGAACCGTTAACTATGGTTCCAGTGCCGATGACTAAGCTAACGAGCCCGTTGGCATTCGTAGTGGGCATGTGGGTTTCTACATAAACGGCGTCGCCGGTCACAGAACCTTGTAAGATACTGATTCTCACCCCCACCGTTTTATTGGTAACCAAATCGCCAGTTGCGCCCCGAACCACCGCCTGATAGCTCATTTTTTCCGGCGCCTGTGCGAAGAGGGAAAGATTGATCAATATGATAAGTGTGAGAGTAGTGCCTGTTAGTCTTAGTGTTGTTTGCATGTGCCTTAATTTTTTATGATTTTAAATTCTTTGAAATCGTTGCCGTTGATAATTTGCAAAAGATATACTGCGGGACCGAACCCTGAAAAATCGATCTGATTATGGCCGCGCGGAAGCTGTTTTTCCTCAATGACCCTGCCATTTAGATCGAATATGCTGTAAAAAATTACTTGCCCGTCGTCAGGTCCGCCTTTTATATTGAGATTGTCGCTGACAGGATTTGGATAGATCTGAATAGAGGTCAAACTCTGATTTATTTTAACAGCCAGTATACGAGAGTAGGTAAACGTTTGATCAAAGTCGGTCTGTTTGAGCCGGTAGTAATTGATACCGGGGTAGGGCTTAAGGTCTGTCCAGCTGTATTTTTGAAGCTTATCGCTATTTTCACCAGACTGTAACCGAGTTGCCTCTTCGAAAACAGAACCGTTATTACTCCTTTCAACTGTAAAAAAGTCGTTGCTGAATTCATTTGCTGTCTCCCAGTGAATTAGGACTTTGTCATGGTTCACCGGAGAAGCTTCAAAAAGAACAAGGGTTACTGGGAGTTCACTTTCGCTGATTGGAGGTTGTTGTAGGCCCTGGTTAACAGTCCCTGTGCCTCCGGTGCTGGTGCTGAAGAAAGGTTGCCCTATTGAAAAGGTTACACTACCGTTAACTCCGGATGCGGTACCGCCGGATGAAACAAAGCCTTGTTGGGCCTCGGCTGTTAAATTACCCAAAGCAAGCATAACCGCTAAACAGAGAGCAAATTTAAGGCAAACATTATTTTGTTTAGATTCCACTCTTAGTTCCAGCAGGTGAATTGGCAGATTTAATATCTCGAAATTGTTGAATGTGTAGAAACTTAGTGTAAACCATTGATTATGCGGCTCCCTTAATTATTCAGCGGTCTGGTGCTATTTTTTGGGCGTTTATAGAATTCAAACATACACCCCAAATCCTTCTAAAATCTACTCTAATTTTATAGGCAAATCTTAGTATCACAACCCCCCTGGCATGCTTTTACTGTACCGCACATATCAATTCCATTACAGAATATTCTGCATTACATCCTTTTGAGATTATTTATGAGCTTACTTGAAGTTAAGATATTGTCCTTTGAACATATCAGTGAATTGCCCGGTTCGTGGTCTAAAAGCGACTACATTAATCTCCTTAATGCCATGGATTTTGATAATCCGGAGGAAATCAAGGATGCCGAGATCAAAGAAATGTGCATGATGGCCTTAACCGATTTTGAGCCAGAAAAAGCGTCCAAAATTGTATTGTCTTATGTTATTGAGGACCGGCTAACCGAGGGGCAGATTGAAAACTTATCTCATGAAATTCTTACCGAAAAGCTTTGGGAGGAATATCCTGAATTATCGCTTCATCCAGATTTGTTTCGTGCCACACAGTTGTTGTATGAAGCATTCAATGGAAAATTCCCGCGTGGCGAAGCGGTTCATTTTCAGGCGCAAATTAATGGGGACCTGAGCATTTTCAATGAAGATCCCGAGGCGCCGCTGGTAAGGGCATTGGTGGCTGGAATGTCTGAAAGCAGCCTTGTTAACCGTCTTTTCTCAGAAAAGTTGAAAGGTGCAACATTTGAAGAGGCGAAAGATATTTTATGGAAATTGGACACTGTTTCCAGTGATGATACTTCTGTGACTTATGATATCGTCAGCTCATCCTATTGGCTTGATGACATAAAATATGCGGACAGTTTCGAAACGGAGGCTCAGCCGGACATTGTCGAGTAGGGGTTGAGGTTGCTGTTCTGTCATTTGGGTGCGTTAAGAAATAGGGTATTTAATTTGTTTATCAGAAATTCCGGGTAGAATTTGAGGTCTAGAATGCTTCTGGAATGGTTAAAAAAGGTATGTTTGCCTTTGATCGGTCAACCTTGTATGCGATGATACTCCTGGATCTTTTATTTGTGCTGTTCGTGGGCATCTGCTGCTTTTTAGTGAGCCATGTCATCGAATACTTATTCAGGCCGAAACGCAGACGGAGAGTTCGCCGCAAGCACCGTCCGATACCAATACAGCGGAACCGTCATCACATTGAGGCCGATCTTGACAGGTTATTAGTCTTATATAAGCAAGGAAAACTGAACGAGCAGCAGTACGACTATGAAGCAAATCAGCTCATTGATCAGTTGTCCAGTCACCTATCCCTGCAATCATGAGAAGGGGGTGATTGTAGGTAAATACTAAAACAAGAGAATACCATTTAATTTTTTATAGGAATTCTGATTAATTCCCTTGCACGGTCGGTCAGCGAATGTTGTCCTTCCAGTTTTAACAGTAATGCCATCAATTCGCTTTCACGAAAATTAAAATTGGAATTTACAAGCGAAATAAGCAGCCAGGGACTATTGGTAAAACCATTCGTGTTAACCCACCCACAAATCCGACGCACTTTCTTCTGCAATGCCCAGCACATTGGTTGATTGTCAGGTAAGGCCCGACCGGTAAATCGTAATGTTCTTTCCGTCGAAGCGATTGATGCCATCTTTGGTACCCAGCAACATAAAACCCTGGGAGTATCAAAATCAGGGTTTTTTGAGGCTTATCCATGGTTTCCATCATATAGATATTTCTACGGATTTTTGAATTTTGAAATGGAGTAAACCATTGCTATTTTACAAACAGATCTAACCCAGAACCCGGCTTTATGACGTCACAACCTATTCGTCTGTTACTGGTTGACGACCATAAGATTGTGCTGGAAAGCCTTTCTTTGTTACTATCGACGGATTCTGGTTTTGAGATTGTAGGAATGGTAAGTTCGGGCAAACAGGCTTTGCAGTTTTTGAAGGAAAATGAGGTGGATATCCTGATCACCGACCTGAAAATGCCGGGGATGACGGGTATTGAGCTGTGCCTGAAAGCCAGAAAGGAATTTCCTTCATTAAAAATCCTTATCCTGACCATGGTCGACGATCCCGTTCAAATCAGGGAAGCCATTGCTGCTGGTACCACAGGCTATATCTTAAAGAATGCAGACAGGGCAGAATTGTGTTTCGCAATTTCGACCCTGGGGTCCGGGAAGAAGTTTTTTAGCGAACACGTTGTTTTTGGCCTGGCCGACACGCTCAAACAAGACCGTGGTTCCGAAATTCCCGACAAAATATCCAAATTAACCACCCGCGAACTCGAAGTATTGCACCTGATCGCTAGGGAATTCTCCACCAGTGAAATTGCTACTAAGCTGTTTATCAGCCTCCCCACCGCCGAATCCCACCGAAGAGACCTGATCCAGAAACTGGGTGTGAAGGGGACCGTGGGATTGGTATTGTATGCGGTGAAGCATCATATAGTTTGACCTACCAAACACCTCGGTATAATTTTTTAAGTTCGAAAACGGCTGCATTAAATCCCGCAGCACTTTTGGCTTTATATGGAAAATTTTACAATGCTCCAATTTTTTGAATGGTATTATCCCGCGGATGGAAGTCTTTGGCGGCATTTCAAAAATGAGGCGACCCGTCTGAAAAATATGGGATTTGATTCAGTCTGGCTGCCTCCGGCGCACAAAGGCATGGACGGGGCCAATTCACAAGGATATGATTCTTATGATTTATACGATCTGGGGGAATTTGATCAAAAGGGTTCAGTAAGAACAAAATACGGAACTAAACAGGAGCTTATCGAGGCCATTGCTGCCGGCAGGGAAGTTGGTATGCAGGTGTATTGTGACATTGTCCTCAATCATATGGGAGGCGCGGACGAAACGGAGATCATTCCTGTAAAAGAGGTTACGCCTGAGAATCGGAATGAGTTCGTGAGCGATACTTTCGAAATTAAGGCCTATACCAAATTTACGTTTCCGGGCAGGGGAGGCCAGTACTCGAAGTTTGTCTGGGATTATCAATGCTTTTCAGGTGTGGATTATAATGCATCAAGTGAGCAAAACGCCATTTATAGCATCCAGAACGAATATGGTGATGGCTGGCAGAATGTACTTGACCTGGAAAACGGAAACTACGATTACCTGATGCTGTCGGATATTGAATTCCGAAACCCGCATGTGCGGCAGGAGCTTAAAAATTGGGGAGAGTGGTTTATCGAGACAGTTAACTGTGACGGTTTCCGGCTGGACGCTATAAAACATATGGATCCTGCATTTTTCAACGAATGGCTTGATCATCTGAGAGCAAAATACCAAAAGGAGTTTTATGCCGTCGGAGAATATTGGGCACCTTATGATCTGGGTTCCATGCTTGCATACATTGATGCAACAGACAAACGAATGTCCCTATTTGATGCGCCTTTACAAGGCAATTTTTTCAGGGCATCCAAAGAAAACGAGCATTATGACCTCCGGACGATACTGGATAACACACTCGTTCAGGCAATGCCGGAACTGGCGGTAACCCTGGTTGAAAATCACGACACACAACCCTTACAGTCTTTGGAACAAACAGTTGAACCTTGGTTCCGGCCGATTGCGTATGCGATTATTTTGCTAAGAGAAGCGGGTTATCCATGTATTTTTTACACAGATCTCTATGGTTCCAAATATCGGGATGTCGGTAGGGATGAGCAGGAACATGAAATCACATTAGAAAAGCTTGAGGCATTGGAAATATTATTGCACACCAGAAAACATCTGGCTTATGGTGCCCAGCATGATTATTTCGATGACATTAATTGCATCGGCTGGATCCGGCAGGGAGATGAGGAACATGAAAAATCAGGATGCGCCGTGTTAATATCCAATCACACGGAAATTTCAAAAGTCATGTATATAGGTGAGCAGCACGCGGGTGCCACTTTTGTGGATTACCTGAACCCTGACACAGAGCCTGTTACAGTCCGTGAAGATGGTAATGCAGAATTCCGTGTCAGTGGTCGTTCGGTAAGTTTGTGGGCGAGACCAGTTTAAGCTGGTTCCGCTTCAAGCAATTGTACTTCTACATGCAAAGAGTCCAATGTCGCATTTCCGAATTGCGTTACCATAGCCACATCCGCAGCATCCCGGCCATGTGCTATCTCAATCCGATAACCTTCTGTTTGTTGTTGTACGGCATCGAACGTATACCAACCTCCGCCAATGTATACCTCAAACCAGGCATGAAGATCCATTTCCTGTAGTTTGTCCAGATATCCCACGGTCATACGGGTTGGGATGCTCAGGTTACGGCAAAGGGCAATCGCTAAATGCGTAAAGTCACGGCATACGCCGATCCTGTTTCTTGCAATATCCAAAGCAGTTGTGAACGAATCGGTAGTTCCATATTGGTATTTCACATTTTGATGGATCCATTTCCTGATTTCTTCGACCTGATCATAACCAGGCTTGAAGTTTCCGGCTATATCCATCGCCAGCTTTCCAATTTCAGGCAGATCTGACTGGCAGTACCTGCTTGGAAGGATGTAATGCATTACTTCGTCGGGCAAATCGCCGATCATGACAAACTCAGGGACAGGATTGGGGATGGGCTTGGTAGCATTCACCTGAGCCTGTACTTCCGTGGTAATGGTCACTGTGCCTGGTGGCAGGATCGCCCGCTGGCATGGGTTGCCATAAATATCCGTGAATTCGGAAAAAGTGACTGAAGGCTCAATCTGGAAACCCTCTTGAATGATGGATTGTCCATCCTGACGTCGCGGACGCAGCATCGTTGTCACATTTGTAGGCGCATAAACACTATAAGTGATTACACTCCTTCCTTTCATTTTCATATTAAGTTGATTTGTTTGTGGTTACGAATTTTTTACTTGATTAATCTTCCACCTCTTCATGATGATCTTACCGGAAAAGCGTTTGAGGTGATAACGCTCAGGTTCGCCTATCAGAAAGCCATAAGCTTTCATAGAAGGGATTGCGTCGAAGATGACTTTCAATACAGCAGTGATAGGAATGGCCAGGATCAATCCCGCCACACCGAAAAGCATGCCGCCTAACAAAAGCCCGATCAGCGCCATCAGCGGATTGATGCTTACTTTTCCGCCGACAATGTTGGGCGTCAGGAAATTGCCTTCCAAAAACTGGACAATCTGGAACCAGGCGACAACGCCAACTGCATACCAGACGCTGTCTTTGGTCGCTAATGCAAACAAGGCAGGCAAAATAGAGCCGATTGCAATCCCGATATAGGGGATCAGCATGAGAAGTGAGGCCAGAATGCCAAAAAACCAGGCGTAGGGAATGCCCAAAACAAGGAGCCCAACCGTGTTTAGGATGGCAACGATGCCCATCACCGTTACCAGACCGACCAGATAACTCTGCACGACATAGTAAATCTTATCCAGCACCTCGCTAACCAATTCTTTGGATGTCGAGGCAAATGCGTGAAAAAAGAATTCACGGAAAAAGTCGCGGTAGTATAGCAAAAAGAAGGTGAACAATGGCACGATCACAACACTCGCTAGGATGCCGCCCACAGAACCAAACGCAGTACTGAGAATGGTACCCGCATTGCCGACAACCCTGTTGGAAAAAGTAGTAATCTGTTTCGTAATTTCCCCCTGTTCGATCCCAAAACGCATGGTTACCCATTTTTGTATGGTGTCCAGAATGTGCATGAAACGCACCTGAATATCACTTCCGTTTGCACCGATCACGATGACCTGGTGAATGATAAACCAGACAAGGCTTCCAATCAGCACAATCGCAATCAGCACCGAGAGCAGCGAGGCATAGACGCGGTTAAACTTATATTTTTCGAAAAAACGTGTAATTGGAAACAACGAAATCGCAAGAAGTATGGAAAATAACAACGGCACCAGCACGCCTTGCAGGACGTACAAAAGCGCAATGATCAAAACCAGGCTTAGCAAAGATGCAGCCAAATTAATGCTTCGATGATTTTCGGAAAGTTTTATCATGGTTTGTTAGGATAAGGCACTTTGTATTTATTTATAAATAACGTGCCTTTTTCTTAAACCCAGATTGTAATGCCGATTTTATACCATTTAAACTCACAAAAATTCCTAAACTTTGTAAATAAAGGCTTGATTAAGAACAAGTTTAATTAATGATCTTCACCTACTTTCAACTGTCCGCTCATTTACGGGATTACATCAAGGGATATTGGCTCATGCATTTTTACTTCAATGCGCTTAGTTCAGAAATCCATAGAGTGAATGAGGAATTGGCGAATGCTGACAACTATGATCTGTTGACCAGCATTGTGGAAGATTATCTCTGGAAAAAAATCCAGAAACTTGGATTTGATATCCGGCCAATGGATATCGCAAGCCGTCTGGTGCTGGCGGATGCAGCTTAAGACGGGCGCACCGACACGGTGGCAATGCAAAAGTTATATAAAGATTATGACTCAATGATCGTCGGGCCGCCGGTTGGTTTATAAACCGATTCAATCGTTTTCATTCGTCAGTTTTCAAAGCTTAGAGTAAGTTAGCATATTGTAAAACTTTATATATAAGCAATATTATTTAGGCGGACCGAGAACATTGAGATATTTATGAAGACAATCCTGTATGCTTGTTTACTGATATTTTTTTGCTGGATAAGTGGTTTTGGCCAGGACTTTGCAAAGGTAAATGCGCCTAATGGGCCTATAATATCCAGGACCAGGGTTACTGTCCGGGTCCTGGATAAGCATACCTTGCAGCCGGTCAATGCGACGATCATCGTGGTTGGTCAAAAGCCTGGAAAGCAAATCGTACCTGCATTCGAGGATAAGGTTTATAAATTTAAAATTCCTCCCAAAGACACAAGTAACATTACCATCTATGCCGATGGATATGAGACTTTAAATGAATCCATTTCAGCAGGCAAAATGAATTCAACAGAAGTTTTTTATCTCTCCCGAACGCCGGGTAATAACTTGGAATCACCAAAAGCCATTTTATCGGAAGACATTACATCGGTACTTTATTTCAACCAGGGTCAGGCGATCATGTTAGCAAAATCGACGATGGAATTAGAGCGGATAGCTGACTTTTTGACAAGTCATGAAGTGCTTGACATTGAGCTTGCCGGACATACGGACAGCACAGGCGACCCAGCCGAGAACTTCGAACTTTCCAGTGACCGTGCGGAAATGATCAAGGAATACCTGACCAAGCGCCAGATAGCCTCTTCCAGAATAAAAAGCAGAGCATTTGGAAGCAAAGTCCCCGTCGCTCCAAATGATAGTGAGGAGAACAGGAAACGCAACAGACGTGTGGAAGTACGGGTTAAGGTTCGTTAACCGGTGACTTATTTGAGTTTTTCGGTGAAAAAATCAATCGTTCGTTTCCAGGCAAGTTCCGCGGCAGCTTTGTCATACCGTGGCGTCGTGTCATTATGGAAACCATGGTTCACTTCCGGATATACGTAAGCCGTATATTCCTTTTTATTTGCTTTTAAAGCTGCTTCATAAGCAGGCCAGCCTTCGTTCACGCGCGTATCCAGTTCTGCATATTGAATCAGGAGTGGAGCTTTTATTTTGGGGACATCCTCCACCGGTGGCTGACCTCCGTAAAACGGTACTGATGCCGCTAAGTCAGGTATCCGGACCGCCATTAAATTGGCTATGCCTCCGCCAAAGCAGAAGCCCACCACACCGATTTTTCCGTTGCAATCTTTATTGCTTTTCAGATAATCATATGCTGCTATAAAATCTTCCAGCATCTCATTTCTGTCGCGTTTGCTCTGCATGGCCCGGCCATCGTCGTCATTTCCGGGATAGCCTCCCAATGGTGTCAATGCATCCGGGGCAATTGAGATAAAACCGGCGAGAGCGGCCCGTCTGGCCACATCTTCAATGTGGGGGTTGAGGCCACGATTTTCGTGGACAATGACAATTCCGCCCAATTTTCCTTTTGCATCCGCGGGCTCGGAAAGCAATGCTTTAATCTTTCCGCCACCTTTTGGAGATTCGTATGTAACATAGTCCGATTTCAACCGCGGATCATTGGCCGGAACCTGGATTGCGCCATGATAATCAGGCATAAGAAAACTCATCAGCGATGCGATCGTGATCCCTCCCACTGCATAAGTCGATAATTTTTGCATAAAATCCCGTCTTTCAAGCCGGTTATGTGCATAGTCGTCATATAGGTCGAAAACCTCCTGTTTAATATCTTCTTTTTTGATTTCGCTCATGTCGATGATTAGTCTGGGTTGTTTGATCCGAAAACATACAGATAAGAGGCCAAGTGCTGTCATTTACTTGCGTTGTGCAGCAGAGCCGAATATTGCCGTGGGTTCTGCCCGGGGGACCAGAAATTGTTGAGCGACTTTTTTATAACTTTAAGCGGATGCATTTTTCTTGTTGTTGACTGCAATTATTGTGAAGGGTAGTATTCAGATGCTTTTACTTGACCGCCAACAGATCGACCATCTCAATGACGGGATCAGCTGAGAGCAAATCGGGCGCATGTTCCATCAGCGCTTTTGCAATCTGGCCGCCCAAATGTGCGGCTCTGGCTTCTGACGTTTCGAAAGTGTCAAAAATGCCGAATGTTGACGGGCCCATTTGCAAGGCAAACCAGTTGATGGTCCCTTCTTCCTCCATAGCCAATGGAAGTGCACCTGCGATGAAGTCGGCTACTTCCTGCTCCTTACCAGGCTTGGCCTCAAGCCGTGCCAAAATTGCTAATTTGACCATACTGTTTATTTGGTTTAAGTGAAATCTAACTGGTTTTTGGCATGTTCATACCAGCAACGAACGGGTGATAAGAGGTTATGAAACCGGGGACGGAATTTCCAGGATTTTAAATTTTATTTTGCCGGCACAAATTTTAATGCATAAGAATTCATGCAATACCGCTTTCCGGTAGGCTTTGGGCCGTCGTCGAAAAGATGGCCAAGATGCAGACCGGTTTTGCTTTCCACCACTTCTTCCCGCACCATTCCAAGCGACCTGTCTGACACTACCTTCACTGCCTTCTCATTGTAAGGCTTGTAGAAACTAGGCCAACCGGTTCCTGACTCGAATTTTGTGTCGGAAGTAAATAGCGTATCACCGGTTGCGGCGCTCACATAAAATCCTTTTTGGTGGTTATCCCAATATGGGTTCTGGTAAGGACGCTCGGTGCCTTTTTTTACCATAATGCTATAAGCCTCTTTGGATAACTGTTTCTGCCATTGTTCATCCGTTTTCATAATCGGATAGGTCTCTTTCTGGGCAGATTTTTTTTGCCGGTCCTGGCTGCACGCAAGTGTTGAACAAAAAATAATTAAAGAAAAAATAATCTGAAACGCTCTCATGTGTTGATGATTTAATTGTTGTTTGTTATTTAAAATTTGGTTCGAAATCAATTATAACCCGGAATAATAGTCATAACCATGTCTAGCCCAAAAATCTCCCGGACGCTTATCGCTGAATGATATGGTGCCAATCCTTTTCAGATTTTTGATGCCGTATTTGACAGGGATAATCAGTCGCAGTGGCGCTCCATGTTCGGAAGTTAGCGGTTTGTCATTCATTTCGTAGGCCAAAATGGTTTGCGGATGCAGGGCACTGGCCATGTCCAGCCCAACATAATACTTTGAATTTGGCGTTTTCATACCTACGTATTGCATTCTCGTCTCATTTTCAAGTTGATAGTGCGCGATAAAATCGATAAACCGCACACCGGCCCAATGCTGGATTTGATCCCAGCCCTCCACGCATTTAAAATCAAAAATAATTTCAGTTTTGGGCAATGCCCTAATATCTTCCATTTTAAGTTTGAAGACATCGTCTTTGCTTTTTGCAACCGTCAGCTCCCATTCTTCGGGATTAAAACCCTCCTTTTCCAAACCGATCATACTGTTTACCCTTACCTTTTGAGCAGCCCGATCTTTCGGATAAGTTTTGACCAAATGATTGCCGCTGAAAAAATTCCTGAAAAACACTTCCGTCTTGTTCATGGCTTTACGCAGAGGCACGCGTGCCCGTGCGGTTATGCCGGCTTCCTCTTTGGGCGAGTTATAAAGCCATTTCCAACCTCCAAAAGCAGCACCAGAAAGCACTGCAAACGTGGCAAATGAGATAAAACTCCTTCTTTTTATCTTCTGTTCGACGGTATTAGTCTTTTGGTCCACTGGGATCGGTGATTAAATTTGGCTCATCCTGTATTTGTTCCAGCCCCGGTACGGCTGGCTCCTGTAAAACCTCAAATCCTGCAATAACAGACCTGAAATTGTTCCAGCCCGCCAGAATTACCTGCACAATATGAATAACAAAAAATAAAACATAACCGATCGTTAAAGCGAAATGAAGTATCCTGGCGAAACCATAGCCGCCGCAAAGCCAGGTGATCCAGTAAAACTGAACGGGTTTGTAAATCGCCAGCCCAGTGACCAGCGATCCAAATCCCATGACGATGATAGCAGTATAGGCAATTCTTTGTGCGGCGTTATACTTGTTTTGCGGGGGCAGGGTTTTGCGGATGTGCAGATCATGCAAAACAACCAGCCAAGCCTCTTTGAACGATGATTTTTTTGGAATAAGCTCCCGCCACGCGCCTGATATGATGGTGTAAAGGACATACAAAAACCCGTTAACAGCGAAAAACCACATAAACAAAAAATGGAACGCCATGCCTTCCGCCAATCGCCTGCGGAGGTTGAAAAACTGGTAAAACCAATCCGGGAAAAATTTCACAAAAGTGTGTCCAAAAAGCGTGATGGAGTAAACGCCGTGGGCCCAATAAATGAGCAGGCCACTCCAGATCATGATAGCCAGGATCGGAAAGTTGACCCAGTGGGTCCACCGCATTGCCAATGCATGTTTTTCTTTGATGACTTTCATATTTTGCCCGATTACCTATCCGTGGTTCAACACTTTGCATAAATATACGCCACGATTATACCAGACGATTTAAGAAGTCCGCTGTTTTTTTTTGCAGTCGTTCTTTTAGCTTATTTGGATAATTGGTGCCATCATCGGTAAAAGTGAGCAAGGCCAGGGAGCTATATTTTAAAATATATCTTCCTATTTAAATCGCCCCAGGCTTAGGCCCGGGGCGATAGATTTCGTTTGCTTCGGAAAAATAATGGAGATTACTTTTTTGACTCATAATGCATGACGACAATGCCGCAGTCAAAGGCATTGGATTTCACTAATGTCAGATCTTTTTTGCTGTTGAGTTCTTTAAAAATCGGCAATCCTTCACCGATCGCGGCGGGATTGAAGAATAAATGATATTCATCAATCAATCCATTTTTGATCAGGGCTGATACAAAATGGGCGCCGCCGTAGGCAATGATATCCCCACCATCCTGTTCTTTCAATTTGGTGATTTCCTCAACAATGTCGCCTTTTGCCAAAACCGTATTTTCCCAATCCGACTTTTCGAGCGTTTTGGTAAAGACTACTTTATGTGATCCATTGAATATGTCAGCACCATCCTGTTCCGGATTTGCGGCCCAGTAGGGAATAAATCCTTCCGCAAGTTTTCGGCCCAACACAATGCAGTCGACAGGTGTGGTCAAATCCCCTACATAATTTTTCAGCTGGTCATCCCAATTCATTGACACCCAATCCATTTCGCCGTTGGGTCCTGCGATAAATCCGTCAACGGTCATTTGTACCTGCAATTTTAACTTTCTCATTGTGCTGTTCGTTTTTGTTTGTCATTGTATAATGCAAAGCTAGTGGGTAGGGTTTTCTTTAATAGGTTGTCGATGCGGCTTTAAACGGGGGCAATTGCGGCAACAGCGATAAAAAAATCGGCGGGCTAAGCCTAGCAAAATTCAGCTATAATCGATTAAACGGTTCATTAACAAGTGAGTAAGGGACTTACATTTAGGTGATTTAGCTGAAATGGTAAATTGCCAATGCTCAAACGTCCCCATACCCTTTTCCTTTGCGCTATCCTGCAAATGACAATATCCAGCCTTTATGGCCAGATGCAGGTCGACAGCATCCTGGTGTCGGGAAAAGTATTGCGGTATCAGGCTGGCAATCCAATGCGATTTACTGCTTCCGACCATGACCTGACTTTTTTTTTCTCTTCAAAAAACATTAAAACTGACCATTACCGCTACCAATTACGTGGCTTTGATGACAATTGGACTACTAGTTCCTATCCGGCGACGCGCTATAACAATCTGAAAGGAGGGAATTACGAGCTGCAAGTGGAGGGAATCACGGCAGGCAATGTGTCCGGGCGGACCCAAATCTCATTTTCAGTTGAACGCGAATTGATGGAAGAATGGTGGTTCATACCGTCGGTGATTGTTTACGTGCTGGTGTTGCTGAGTGCGTTGATGTACTTTTTCATTCTTTATCATTTCAAGCAAAAGCTAAAAGTACAGGCGATACGAAACCGCCTTGCGGCTGATTTGCATGATGAAGTAGGGGCGACGCTAAGCAGCATTGCCATGGCAACCAATATGGTCCAGCGCAAAGTGGGTGATAGCACAGAAGTACAAAACTTGCTTGCACATATCAGGTCAGATTCGGAAGAGACCATTAATACGATCAGGGATACTGTCTGGACCATTAATCCCGACAACGATTCTCCGGCAAAGCTGTTTGAAAAAATGCGTTCTCTGGCTTTTCAGATGCTGGCGGTAAAGGAGATTGCTGTGCAGTTTGAGAATGAAGCCCGAACAGGTAACCGATTGGGGATCAATATGGAGCAGCGCCGAAATCTATACCTGATTTTCAAAGAGGCCATCAACAACATTGCCAAACATTCGTCAGCCGGTAGTGTCAATATTAGGGTCTCGCAATCCAGGGATGGACTTTGTCTGCGGATTGAAGACGACGGTGTCGGGTTTGACATAAGTAAACCAAGCGAAGGAAATGGGCTTAAAAATTTTCGAACCCGTGCGGCGGAAAGCTTTATTGACCTTACGATCGAGTCGTCGCCCGGAATGGGAACACGAATTTCGATGATCGTGCCTGACCTCTAAGCGAAACCACCAATATTGCTGGGTAGCTTGGTGGGCGGTTATGAGGAGCTTTGTGTTTCAAATTATTGACGGTGAGCATTATGATACGGATTGTTTTATTTGAGGATAACAAGAGTTTCCGGCAGAACCTAAGCCTTTTTCTGACTGGTACCGAGGGTGTAAATTTGGTAGGGTCATATAGTGATGCCAATGAGGCGGTGGCCAAAGTGCTCAGGCTCAAACCTGATGTAGTGCTGATGGACATACAGATGCCTGGAATTTCGGGGATTGAGGCTATGCAGCTCTTAAAAGCGGCTTGCCCAGAAGTAAAAGTGTTAATACAAACGGTTTTTGAAGATGAACACAGGGTTTTTGCTGCGATTTGCGGTGGGCTTCGGGATATGTCCTCAAAAGTCCCGATCCCGAGATAATCCTGCAAGCGGTAAAAGATGTGGCGAACGGAGGAGCACATATGTCACCTACTATTGCAGTCAAAGTGTTTCAAATGTTCCAGCATCAGTTTGTACGCGCGCAACCCACATATGTGGAACTTACCGACAGAGAGCGTGAAATTCTGGGTTGTATGGTAAAAGGAATGAGCTATAAAATGATCGCGGATGCGTGCTTTTTAAGTTATCACACCGTGCATTGGCATGTCAAAAATATATATGAAAAACTGCACGTAAACTCGGCCCCGGAGGCCGTAGCAAAGGCAATCAATGGAAAATTAGTGTGAACTTTAAATCAACTGTCAAGATGGCAAAGCAATTTGGAAGAAAGGTAGAATCAAAAGTTTCAAAGGTGAAAGGCCCGACCCCAAACGCTGATTTGGAGAATCGTACGCCAGATAACATGAAAGAGGATCGGTGGGTTTTAGCCTATTGGGATGGTGTTGAACCTAAAATTAACAGAATCGAATTAAATGAAATAACAAATGCCGAAGCGAACGGTTCTAATTATCTTGAAATCGTCGTAGTCAACATTAACGAACCAAGTTCTGTAACATTAAATCACAAGTTCTTCAAGAGGCGACAAATAGTCGGTAAGCCTAAATTTGATTTCAAAAGTATTCTCACAATACCTGTTTCATCGCGTTTGGAAATTTCTGATCAAAATGCCGTTGAAATCACCCCCGAGCTTGCGGCGAAGTATAAGACAATCAGCTTTGTTTGTCCCTTAAGCGCTTTGAAGAGATATCAACAGACCAGAGTTTATTTTTACACATTGGGCAAAATAAAAGGACTTACATTCTCATACATTGATTTCTTTACCGGTTTTATAGCTTCAGGCTCAACGACCAGAGGTGTAAAAATTCCTTCAAGCGCGGAATGACTAGGCTATGAAAGACGAAGCCTTCTACAATAAGCTTTTCATTCAGTTTGGGCAGTTCACAATAGCCGCCATGTTCATTCCGGTGGTGGCTGCCATGCTGCATTACAGACTGCTGGATAAAGCAAGCCGTATTTTCTTGCTATATCTCTCAGTCATCATTTTGGTAAACCTCATCGAACAAGCGTTTATCTGGTCAGTTAACAATCAGACCGATCTTTGGAGGCCTTTCCTCACGAAATTTGAAATAGGAGATACCAACTTTCTGGGAATTCTTTCTTTTTTAACGGATTTCATTTTTCTGGGATTGTTTTTCAGTGTAACAGTCGTACCGGCGGGAATTGGTAAATGGATCGGTTGGGCGTCGGTATTGCTGGCGTTGATTGCAGTGGTAGATTATTTCTGGATAACGGGTTATAATGCCACTGGTGTCTTCACGCCTACATTGGACGGGATTTTTGCATCACTGTTGCCGCTCATTCAGCTTGGATATATGGTCAGGCAGGATTACAAAGTATCCATTTATAAAATACCTTACTTCTGGTTTAGCAGCGGCCTGATCGTCACCCATTTGCTGGCCCTGCTATTTTATCTCGCTGGCGACAAAATTTATGATACCGACTTTCCACTTTACGTCAAGCTATACCTGATCGGCAACTGCTTAAATATTGCATCTCAAATCCTCTACGCAATAGGCTTCCGACACGCGAGGACCTTGCGTTACATTTAAAATTCTGTACATATAACCTTAAAGCTGCTTTCCACCCGAAGCAGCTTTTTTTACTCCACCACCACAATACCACCAGATTTGGTGGGGACTGACTGCGAGTTGATTGTGGAACTTTGTCGGGTCGATAATCGGCAAAATAAACTAATCATTTTCACTATTTAACTTTTAAAGTCATGTCAGAAATCACAATGTCACAAGTACTGGAGTTGAATGATCCTAAACTCCTCAAAATTGCAAACCGCATTGTCCGCGAAGCCGAGCTTGCTGCTGAAAAAGTGGCTGCTAACTTTACGCAGGCCGCCAAATTCCCTGTTTCCACGAATGCGAACACATTCGAGAATGTATTGAAATCCCGGTTTGCTGCATTGCCGGACGACGTTAAGAAAGGAGCAGCGGCCAAAGCCACAGCCACAATCAACGCCTCGTCTGTTGCCAGGGCAAAGCATTTTGGGGAGCTTGCATCCGTCAATCTAGGTAGCGAACGATCAATCGACGACCAGGTCAAGGCAATTGCTTTTCCAGCTGCATTGAAATTGAGCGCCACTGAAATCACCAATATCAAGAAACTGTATGGCGTTGCTGCCGTTGCAGCTGCCGGCGCGGCACCAACTACAAACAAACTCGAACTACGAATCCACAGCGTGAAATGCGTGGATGAAACCGGGAGCTCCTGGGCGGAAAAATTTGGAGATGACGAAATCGATCTGGGCGGAACCAGTATTGACGAAACCGGGGACACCAATAAAATCACCAAATTTCGGGTAAGCAGCAGTTTCGACGATGGTGAAACAACTAAGTATAATCCTCCACGCCAGTTCACTTTTTTCAATTTGCTGGAAGGCAATACTTTTCCGAAGAATTACATTGTCACGCTGGTTCTTTCCGAGGCAGATATGGGCGGTTTCCCCGAGTATATCAACAGACTTTTTGAACTCGTGAAAGAAAAAGTTAAAGCAGCCCTTATAGCAGCAGGATTAGGTTTGGGAGCGACGATCGGAGCTGCGCTAGCCTATGTGATTGGGTATATTGTAGATCGCATTTGTGGGATTTTGTCTCGTGCCTGGAATGACGATGTCTTCCCACCTCTCAGCGCTAAAATAAAGATTCCTTCGCTTTCTACAAGGTGGAATGGAAAAACGGATAGCCCTGAGCAGGTTATACGTTTCAGAGGACATGGCGGAGAGTATCACCTTACTTACGACTGGAGACTTTACGCTTAAGACAAACGGATAAAAAAGCCCCGCTTGCGTCTTGTACGCAGGCGGGGCTTTTTTCAAAACATGGCGTTGTAGATTTTGGATTTGTTGATGATGATAAAAATGGAATCCAACCAAATTTTTAAATAAATTGTGCGGTATCTCTTCGTATCCGATATCACTAAACTATGTACGTCAACCGCTACCTGTCCCCGCTGATCGTCTATTTTTATTCCTGGCGAATGGTATTATTTTCCTTATTTACCGGCTTAATGGCGGTTTTTGTTTATGAATACCTGGACTGGAAATGGGTGGCTGTACCCTGGCTGCCCGTGTCAATGATCGGTACCGCGACTGCTTTTTTTGTAGGTTTTAAAAACAACCAGTCTTATGACCGCAGCTGGGAAGCGCGCAAGGTTTGGGGTGCCATTACCAATCACAGCCGGTCATTTGGGGCGGCGTTGAGAGGGTTTATGGCAAGCAATGCCGATGAAGATGAAACCATAAATCACGAAGCCAAGGTGATCATTTACAGGCATGTAGCCTGGTTATATGCACTTAGGAATGCGATGGCACAACGCACCAGCTGGGAGCATGAAGACCGTGCGAGCAAGAGACAACGCGATGCGCTGAAAGGCACAAAACTGTTGTGCGAAACTGAAATCGCCCGACATTTGCCTTCGGGAGAACATGGCAGTCTCCAGCATAAGGGAAATATGTCGACGCAATTGCTGGACCGGCAATCGCAGCATTTGAGCAGGCTAAAAAAGAATGGTATCATTAACGCTTACCAGCATGTCGCGTTGCAGGACCTGCTTTCCAAATTATACGACGAACAAGGAAAAAGCGAAAGGATCAAAAACACGCCTTTCCCGCGCCAATATGCGACTACATCCAATCTGTTCATCCTCGTGTTCATGACGCTCCTGCCATTTGCAATGCTAAACCAATTTGTAGATATGGGTGAGAAATACATGTTTTTACTTATCCCGTTCAACCTCATTGTCTCCTGGGTTTTTATGTTCATGGAATACGTCGGCGATATCAGTGAAAATCCGTTCGAGGGACTACTTAACGATGTCCCGCTAAGCACAATCGTCCGCAATATAGAAATCGACCTAAAAGATATGTTGGAAGACGAGCAAGTCCCCGAGCGCCTGAAACCGTATCTAGGCGTATTATTCTAACCTTTTCCTCCCCTTTGCGCACTCGAACATTTCCCTTACCTTGATATATATCGCATTCAGAACGGGACCTTCGCATGGCAGATTTGATAATAAATGAAACAGAAATGATTTTGACGTTGAATGGCGGTTCGTCCAGCATCAAGTTTGCTTGTTACACGATTGATGAAACATTGCGATTGCTATTGAAGGGAAAAATGGAGGGTATTGGTACTCATGAGGCCATTTTTAGTTTTACCCAAAAAGAAGGCGAGGGGAATGAAAAAAAATCGGTTGGTAAGCAAACTATGGAGACGGCTGCTGAATTTTTAATTGACTGGCTGGAAGAGAACATTGGTTTTGAAAAGATTAAAGCGGCGGGTCACCGGATCGTTCACGGCATGGACCACAGCAATGCGGAGGAGGTTACCCCGGATCTTTTGGAGGAATTACAGGAAATCAGTGCTTATGATCCGGACCATATGCCTGCCGAAATTTCATTGATTAAAAAAATTCAAAAACTGAAACCTGATCTGATACAGGTTGCCTGTTTTGATACCGCTTTTCACGCAGGCTTGCCGGCTGTTGCAGCTCAATTTGCATTGCCCCGAAAGTTTTGGGAAGAAGGCATCAAACGTTATGGATTCCACGGGTTGTCATACAGTTATCTATTGGAAGCGCTCCGTGAAAAATATGGTAATGAAGTTGCAAACGGACGTTTGGTCCTTGCGCATTTGGGCAGTGGATGCAGTATGGCCGCTGTGAAAAATGGCAAAAGCATGGATACAACAATGGGATTTACGCCAGTCGGCGGCATGATGATGGGTACGAGGTCAGGCGACCTTGATCCGGGGATTATTGATTATCTACTTAAAAATGAGCTGGTTAAATCCGAAGGAATTTCTGATTTGATCAATCATGAATCGGGATTGCTTGGGATTTCCGGGATAAGCAGTGATTTGGGTGAGCTGCTCGATAAGGAATTAACCGATAAACCTGCGGCGGAAGCCATTGATATGTTCTGCTACCAGGCAAAAAAATGGATTAGCGCCATGACAAGTGTTTTGGGAGGATTAGATGGTCTTGTTTTTACGGGTGGGATAGCGGAGAATGCGGCTTCCGTCCGGCTCCGGATCTGCGAAGGCCTGCGATATCTGGGCATTGAATTGGATGCATTGTCCAATGAGTCTGGCGAAATGATCATTTCCAAGACAGGTAGCCCAGTAAAGGTGTTTTTAATTCCAGCCAATGAAGAATACATGATCGCAAAACTGACGAAGCAAAAAGCATCCGCGTTGTTTACGAGTTAAATGGCGATGAGTACAATTTGTCTTTTGCTTAGGTCAGCACATTGGCGTTACCAGGGAGGTTTTGATGTATAATAAAAGCGTCATACGATTGCATGCCAGAAAACGAAACTAAACGCCTTTCCAGACTTACCGCTATTCTCACGCAGTTGCAAACGAAGAGGCTGCTGACCTCCACCGAACTGGCAAAAAAGTTTTCGGTCAGTGTCAGGACCATTTATCGTGATATGAGGGCATTGGAGCGAAGTGGTGTTCCTATTGTGACGGAGGAGGGAAAGGGTTATTCGCTCATGGATGGCTACCGGCTGCCTCCGGTGATGTTTACCGAAACGGAAGCCAATGCACTGATTACCGCGGAACAACTGGTCTTGAAAAATAAGGATGCGTCTTTCGTCAGGGAATATACCGCAGCGATTACGAAGATCAAGGCTGTTTTGAAATACAATGAAAAGGAAAATGCCAACCTCCTTGCCGAGCGGGTACTTTTTAGCCACAACAGCGAAAACGACCGGACGAGTACGAATCTTTCGTCTTTGCAACTTGCATTAACCCGTTTCAGTTTAGTTCAGATTGACTATTACTCGCCCGACACGAACATTACAACCCTCCGGACTATCGAACCCTTTGCCTTACTCAGCACGCAGGAAAACTGGTTGCTAATAGCTTGGTGCCGTTTAAGAAAAGCTTTTCGGACATTTCGCCTGGACCGTATCCGCAACCTTGCGATCTTGAATGAGAAGTTTGAACCTCACAACATGACCCTTCTTGAATATTTCAAGATTTCTCAAAATAATTCCTGATACCCCTGACATAACGCTGACACACGGGCGCCTTATGTTTGTAGGGTAATCAATCAATAACTAAAAACAACAGACAAATGGCTAGCGAACAAACTTTAAGAGGCATGACAACATTAAATTTCTGGGCAGCCGACGTGAAAGCAGCAAGAAATTGGTATTCGGATTTCTTCGGAATAGAAGCCTATTTCCAACGTCCGGACGCCGAAAATCCAGCGTATGTCGAATTCCGTCTTGGAGATTATCAGCATGAATTTGGCATCATCGACAGTCGTTATGCACCCAATGGCGGAGGTAGCGGAACGCCAGGCGGGGCAATTATCAACTGGCATGTGGATGATATTAGCGCGACGTTTGAGAAGCTGCTATCTGCGGGAGCAACTGTGTACGAGCCTATTACGGAGCGCGGACCAGGGTTTGTTACTGCCTCGGTCGTTGATCCTTTTGGCAACATTCTCGGGATTATGTACAATCAGCATTATCTGGATATTCTGGCAGGTAAAAAAGCATAATTGCAACCGTCGATTCTTTAATCCCAAAACCAACAAAATGCCATGGAGACCAAGAACGACATTCAAGCTGTTTACGCCAAAACCCGCAAAGAATGGCGTGAATGGCTGGTAGAAAATGGCCAGACAGAGAAATCTGTCTGGTTGATTATCTATCACAAGAATAGTGAAACGGAAAGCATTTATTATCCGGAGGCAATAGAAGAAGCACTTTGTTTTGGCTGGATCGACTCGAAATCCATCAAAAGGGATGCAGATAGCAGTTATCTGATGTTCACTTTACGAAAAGCAAACGGCACATGGAGCAGCATCAACAAAGAACGTGTGCAGAGATTGACAGTGGACGGATTGATGACACCAGCCGGACAATATTTCATCGATCTTGCCAAGGAAACCGGAACCTGGGATGCATTGCTGGATATTGAAAATGCCGTAATACCGGACGATTTACAGCAATTGCTTTCTAAAAATGAAGTTGCTTACAAGAACTTTCAAGCCTTTCCAAAATCCGCAAAACGCCAGATCCTGAACTGGATTTTCAGCGCAAAAAGGCCTGAAACGCGTGAGCAAAGGGTGCGGCAGACTGTGGAAAAGGCAACTGAGAACGTGAGGGCGAAGGTGTGATTTTCCAATCTGCTACGCAGTATCTGTAAGATGTTGTTATGTTTGGGTTATAAAAAATCACCAGATGACACATTTTCCAGTTAGTAACTCCAATCTCTCAGCGACTCATCTGGGGGGATTTTTGAAAGGAAAATATCGCTTTACTGGCGATACAAAATGCGAGTTGATCCGCGCCGGTATAAACGATAGTTACTTGGTCGCAGATGGGTCAGCTAAATTCGTATTCCGGATTTATAGTTTGAATTGGCGTACCCGGACGGAGATTTTGGAGGAAATTAAACTTTTAAACCTGTTTAAAGAGAATCAGATTTCCGTTTCATATCCAATTCCTGACGAAGAAAATAACTTCATTCAAACCCTTAACGCCCCGGAAGGAGATCGGTTTGGTGTGCTGTTTTCATTCGCAGATGGTCATAAAATTCACAATGTTTCGGCAGAAACACATTTCCAGGTAGGTGCATTGATGGCCCGCATACATGAAGTTACCTTGGATCTGACGCTCGATCGGATCAAGTACACACCGGAAATCATACTTGTTGATTCTCTCCCGAAATTGGAGCGGTTTCTGCATGAGGATACTGAGGAAATGCAATTCATGAGATCGACTCAGAAGTATTTGCTGGGTGAATTTTCGAAAATAAACCATAGTGAGATCCGTCGCGGAATAGTACACCTGGACATTTGGTTTGACAACCTGAATATTACCAGCGACAATAAGGTCACCATTTTCGACTTTGATTTCTGCGGAAATGGCTGGCTTTGTCTTGATATATCCTACTACATTCTTCAATTGCATAACATTGAGAAGTACGACGAGAAGGCTTATCAACCGAAAATTGACAGTTTTTTGGAAGGGTATGAATCAGTAACTAAAATCAGGGCCGAAGAAAAAGCGCTGATTCCAATGCTGGGGTTGAGCTTGTATTTCTTTTATCTAGGAGTTCAATGTCAGCGATACGACAACTGGTCCAATTCCTTCTTGAGTGAAAACTATTTGAAGAGGTTTATCAACGGGCTGGTTAAGAAGTATTATGAGATTAACCAACTTGGATAGATTTAACTGATGATCAGACCACTATTTAAAACAATCCTTTTCGTAAATTGTTGACCATTAACTCACGTTCCATTGGATGAAATTTGCAAACCTATGAAAATCAAACCAATGAGTATGTTATCAGCAAAAGAAGAACTTGCACTAAGTGATCTGGACGGCACAAGGAAATATCTTGACGAAATAAGTTTTAATATCCGTAGTATTTTTCACGGGGATCATTCCGAAGCATTAACTCCGACATATAAACCAGTTGATATTGCGGAGCATTTGATGAATGCAATGGAAGTTCTCACTTATGCGGTAGAAAAGCTTACTGCATTTGAGGTCGGTGAAGAGGAACTTCATAAAATCAATAGTATCATTTCTTCTCTTCGCTACGTCATTGAGAGCATCAAAGCGACTGGCTCTGAACTCGAAAGCAGCATTTCCGATGAGTACAACGATTTATTCATGTACAAACTCGATGATCTGATTGAAGTTGTTGATGATGCAGAGAACATTTTTTTTGATCTGAGAAGAGACAAGGACTTCATGGCATCCGTGAACCGATTGTTTGGATTGCAATGAATATATATTGCACCGAACGCTTCAAATCAGAATTTAAAAAGCTGATTAAGTATAATTCGTACAAAATACTCGAGCGTCAAGTCATCGACAATTTCTTTAACTGTTCAGACGATCAGATCCGCCATGGCACGACAATCTCCAGTAGCAGCTATCGGAGCGTTGTTAAGAAAAGGATTGGCGGTAGAGGCGGATTTCGGGCATACTTTTATGTGTATGTTATGGATAATAAGATCTATCTCAGTTACATATATCCGAAAACAGGGTCCGAAGGGAAAATTTCGTTAAGCAAGGCTTTCCGAAAATTGATCATTGACGAAACGGATGAAGCCATTGACCGTAATGACTTATTCGAAATATCAGTTCTTAATGGAAGGCTGGATTTCATTTCAACGAGGTCAAATTAGTTAGATCGTTGTTTAAACTTCATTTATTCCGACGTTCCTCCGCCAATTGCTTGTAAACTTCTCCCAATTCATTTTTCAATTCCTGGATTTGCTTGTCGCGTGCTGCCAGTTCACTTTCTGGGACAAGGTTTGACATATATATCACTTCGTCGGCCGTTCCAATATATCCAAAAAGCCAATTTGGGTGAACATTGAATTCCCTGATCAGTATGCCAAATGCTTCTCCGGACAACGTCTGTTCGCCAGATATTACCTTGCTGATTTTTGGGCCTGATAGGTCTAATAATTGAGCCGCTGACTTTTGATTTAAATGCTTTGCTCTGAAAAGAGCAACAATTCTTTCAGTCATTTTAAAATTCCTAATATTCTTAAAAAATATGTTTAAGAATTAAATAATTACATTTGTTACTTATAAATAGCAAATAGAACTATATTTGGTGCATCGCCCTTAAAACCGAGTGACGGGTCGTAAATATAGCAAATCTACCTCCACTAGACATTTTTCAAAATCACGCCAAAACCAAAACCCATCATGAACTTCAAGATCATCACCCTACCCGAAACGCAAACCGAAGTATCCCTCCATCGTGATTGCATTGAAGATGGTAAAGAAATTGTCCGGATTTCAGCTTTTGTGATCAACTCAGTTGGGGTTGAGCTGATGCTTGAAAGGGTTGCAGAGTTCAGGGATGCAGGAACTGCGAGACTTTTTGTCGACGATTATTCGGAGCGATCAGCGAAAGGATTTTTGGGGCAATGTATTGAGGAGGAAGGAATTCGGGTGGGCTATTTGGCTAAACCCTTCATGGAATCCTGTTGAAAAGTTGCAGGTGAAGCCGATCGCCTGGTTGGCTTCACTTTACGGACCTTGTCCGCGGTGTTATAAATCGGATCTTCCACTTTCAGATAAGGATCATTGCTCAGGAAAAGAATGCCTTGGTAAGGGAATTTGGATATGAACTCCACAATAGCATCAAGCCTGTCATTCATGTATTCTTCACTTTGGAAACCTTCCCTAGACCTTACTTCTATGACATGCTGATTTGCCCATACGTCAAAACCGTATAAAAAGGACATATGGCTATGCTTTGCAGCAAGCCAATCCAGAAGTTTGATTACCAGCTTGTTTTCCTTTTTCATGTCATTTGGTGTTTATAGTGTCTGAGAGAACCAAAATAAGTTTTTTTGCTATTTCGTATGATATACTGCTTCTAGTTTGATCGATGTGATGTTCCTTATAATCGGCAATCACACGCTCTGCTTTTAATCTGCCGATTTCTGAATAGAAAAAGTCGGCTTTCTTACGGTTTATTGTAAGCAGAATTTCAAAGGTAGCATTTATGATCAAAACATGCGAGCCGGTTCCTGCCAGTTTATCCCTATCCCTGAATACTCGTGTCCCTCTAACTTTATGGAAATGCATCATGTACTGAAAAACTGAATAGTAGGAGCAATGAATGCTATTACTGTAATGCGCGTGATTGGAGATGAGCACCTCCGAGGATTTGAGGCTCTCCTCATGCCTTTTAAGATAATTATTATTCATGAAAAGGATTCAATGGTATTTACTTTGTGCCGAAACGGGCAGATTTAAAAATGGATTTTGTGACTGATAAGTTGAAAGACGTGGGATTTACTTACGTAAAAAGGATAGGAGATAAGAGGAATTATTCTCCGGCAGTGATGGGATATTTTAAGGTTTATTTTTATGCGCAGCGTTCTATTTCCCCGCCTTAATATGCTGAAAATCCTCCTCTCTGGCATAATATTCTAATGCGACAACCAGAATTATCGAGTTGGCGATCGTAATCTTCTGCACGATCGGCCAAAATTCCATGTAAAAACCTGCCCCAAAAAGAAATAGCATTACGTAAAAAGTAAGAAGACATACCGTGCATAGGAATTTGAAGAAATACAGCCTTGTCTTGAAAACATAAACAGTAATGTAAAATATACTGACGAGAAACAGGGTGCTCGCAATGGTAATCATCTGATCATGCCATTTGGTTGCTATGAATGCAGAAAACACCATTCCGCTGGCACCAAAGAATCGGATGATTTTGGCGGATCCTCTTGCTGGTATTCTCTTTGAAAATCTGAAAAAGAAAATAGTAAAGCTAATAGAAAGTGAGGCCATAGCACCAACTGCCCAAAAGCGCGACCCACTTTTTGCACCATTGAATGATTTTTCACCGAAAAGATTACTGATGTAATTATTTTTCCAGTCATAACCAATGGAATTAATGTCAGCCTGCGATCCGCCAGGATAGTGTAATGTTGCCAGTACCAGCAGCGCCGCTGCAATGATTATCCCAATAAGCACTAAGTGTCTTCCGATCATAGTTTGTAAACAATTTCATCCTTATTCGTGCCCTATTCGTGTATTCGTGGCTACAAAAAATATTCGGCCACGAATACACCGCGCGGCCGCTGCGAGTGATCAGGAATAATAATTCAAGTCTTTGTCCCGCCAAAGATGCTTGTTTCCCAATATTTACGCATTTTTAATTTCCAATTCTGACCCTGATTTAGCAAAAAAAGTCTTACGTAGAAGTTCAACTCATGAAAAAATCCCAACCCTATTTCGATCGTGTGGTTATGGATGAAGATGAGCAGTGTGATTGGCTGAATATTAGATGATAACCTTCCAAATAATTTATTGAAATGAAAATTATTGGACAAATTCTCGCATTTTCGGACTTGACCTGCGTCATTTGCCAATAGCTCGGCTCCGCTTTTTTGATATATGAGATTTATAACCTTGTTTTGCCTTTCCCTGATCTTCCTAAGTGTCTCCTGCACGTCAGAAAAGCAAACTGAAAAAGTTGATTTTAAAGAACCGCCCGCTTCCGGGCTCTCCGGAAAAGAACTATCAATTGCCCATTGCAGCCGCTGCCACGGATTTGTAAAGCCGGAATTGTTAACCAAAACCGTCTGGAACGATGTACTCCCATCCATGGGCAATCGCATGGGCGTATATAGTGGCAGGTTCAGACCGGATAGCCTGTTTGATGCGGGTGTAGGCGGCGATGCAGTACGCAGTGCAGGTATCTTTCCTGAAACGCCAGTTTTGGCGAAAGAGGATTGGGCCAAAATTGTAAAGCATTATCTGGACAATGCGCCGGATACCATTCCAGATCCGATTCGGAAAAGTAAAATACTGATGGGGCTCAAACATTTCAAATACAGGGAATCATCATATAATCATCGGCCAGCGTTGACGAGTATGGTCAAAATCCTCCCCGATAATCGGGGTATTGTTTTCGGTGACGGGAAAAACAGACGCAATGTTCTGACATTTCTTAAACCCGATTTGAAAGAAAATTATACTATTCCACTAGCCTCAACGCCAATTCATTTTTATGAGAAAGCAAATGAGTTATACCTGACCACAAGCGGTCGGGGCGTTTTTCCAACTGATGCAAACGACGGTGGATTGCAACGTTTACTGAAAAATGGATCTCAGCAAGGGTATAAACAAGCAGACACTCCCGTTTCAAATTTGCGTCGGCCGGTATCTATGGCTTATGGGGATTTAGATAAAGATGAATTTGAAGATATTGTTGCTTGCGAATTTGGGAACGAGACCGGGCAATTGGCCTGGTACCGAAACAATGGAAAAGGTGGATATGACAAACAAATTTTGCGGAACAAACCCGGTGCGATCACGGCGATCATCAAGGATGCCAATCACGATGGGTTGCCGGATATTTACGTATTGATGGCGCAGGCTGATGAAGGTGTTTTTCTCTACGAAAACCAAGGGGCTGGAAAATTTCAGGAAAGAAGAGTGCTTTCTTTTCTGCCGCTCAACGGCTCGCAATACATTGAGCTCGCTGATTTCAACAAGGATGGTTTTGATGATATCGTCTATGTCTGTGGTGACAATGCGGATAAGACGCCAGTTTTAAAGGAGTACCACGGCATTTATATTTTTCTGAATGACGGGAAATCCAATTTCAAGCAATCCTACTTCTATCAATTAAACGGTGCTTACAAGGCAATGGTCCAGGATTACGATCTGGACGGTGACCTGGATATTGCCGCAATCTCATTTTTCCCGGATTATCTGCGCTATCCGGAGGAAAGTTTTATCTATTTGGAAAATAAGGGAAAGTTGAAATTTGAAGATTACTCTTTTCCCGAAGCTACAAAGGGACGCTGGGTCGTCATGGATGCAGGCGACATGGACGCCGATGGGGATGTTGATCTTGTTTTAGGGTCATTCGTTTATTTTCTACCGCAAGGAGATACTACCGGGCTTGGGAAAAAGTGGCTGTCCGATGGGCCTTCGGTTATTGTTTTGGAGAATACGATTAGATAGTTACCTCGCTTCCAACCACCCATTTTTTGTAACCAAAACCTCCTACACTCAATGAAACCCCAACGCCACTCTACCAATTCCTGATTTTAATCTACAAAGGCGTAAATATTTGTTCAATTACTTCATTTTGAGTCATTTATGATGATATTCGGGCCGTTTGTCGTTGTTTGATGCCTCTCTGTCGAGTCTGCTTTGTGGGGCGGGAAAGGACGGTTAACATTGTATCGGAAGTCGGGAGCAATGTCGCTCTCAACAAATTTAAACAATCACATTTAAACATAAGTAACCATGAAAACGCTCATCGCATCAGTACTTTTAACATGTTCACTTGCCCTTTCTTCAACAGGATTCGCAAAAGCAGACACAGGAACTTCAACCTCAGTTTCGGATGGTGTTCAAACCAAATTTTGGGTGGTGACAACCATCAAAGGAAAAATTGACGTGAATGTTATCAAAGCAGAAAAAGAAGTTTCGCTGAAAGTTGTCGACGAATTCGGACATACCCTTGCATCACAGACGATTGCAAAAGATGCAGCTGCTACCCGTACCAGATTTGACCTGAGTGACCTGCCCGACGGAGCCTACAAGGTGATCCTGATTGACGGCAATCACAAAGAAGTGAAAGACATTGAATTGAATACACAGACTTCTGAAACACAACGCATTGTCTCGTTAGGTTAACACCTGATTTTCATGAAAATAAAAACCCTTTCGCTCTTACCGGGCGAAAGGGTTTTTTTGTAAACATTGGACATTGTCCTAATAATCAATATCCAGGCTACCAGGTTTCCGGAATAGTTGCTGCAATCTTATTAATACCCGACCAACCATTTGAGATAAAGTTGCGGCAGGCAATCGCATCAACATTATATAAAACACCCTGATCAACAAGTAACAAGATATCTTTCGAAGCGGTCAATCTGGCTGAGGAGCTCCATGTGCTAATGCCGTATACGGAAACGCCACTGGTTATGGGATTCACTTTATAAAGTTTGCTGGCCTTGATGACGTATACCAGATCTTTTAAGGATGTGATCTCAGTGACGCCTGTGTAGCCTGTGCCCAAGGATACAAAGGTCTGTGTGCCGAGAGTTACTCTGAAGAGATTGTCGCCACTTACGATAAAGAAGAAACCGGATGCGTACGTTATTGCCGTTGCAGTCTTCCATATCTGCCCGCCTACTTTCATAGCGTATCCACTCTTTGCATTGACTTTCCATAGGTAACCATTTTGCAAAACATAGAGGTATCCTTCCAGATAGACCATTCCTTTTACTCCCGAAAAATTGGATGCGAGGGAATGTGCCTCACCCGTTAGCGGATCTAGCCAAAATAATTGTCCCCCCAGTGCAACATAAGCAACTAATGGGGTAGAGATTACAGCCTCACTTCCAGCCCAATACGAAGGGTAAAAGGTTTTTTTGCCTTTTATAAGATCTGCCGCGTACAGTTTGTCTGCACTTATTGCAAGAAGATTGGAATACATAACCGTGATGCAGGAGATATCACCAGCGGAGAAATGGTCACGCTGTACACCAAATGTCGAGCCATCTTTACGTGTCATTACAGGCAGCCCATTTTTAGAATAAGCATAAGAGTCCATCATCATGATCGACTCAAAATCCATCGATCCAAGATCAAAACCAGCGTAATATTGACTTGAATAAGTTTTTAAGGAAGGCAACATCGAATCATAAGCATTGGCTGGATTAATGTTGAGGGTGGAGGCCTGACTTTCCCGTGTATGCTCGTGTAACAAACCTAGTGCGTGGCCAATTTCGTGCAGTACCCCGCCCTTCGTAAATAGTATTGGTAACATGATAAACTGCTGCCCGCCTGTCCGGCCAAGGGAGGAAGAAAGCCCTCTTCCCTGAGAAAATGTGACGTAATCGGACTGATTGGTCCGCTGGATGAATCTTATCGGAGTGGAAGCTTCAACTTCCGCGATAGCAGCCTGCACGATTTCCTTACCGTTGGTGGAGGTGTTTATGGTATAGAATACAATCCCTCTTTCCCATCGCGTATTCTCCAAACGTGAACCGGCGCCCTCGACTCGGGCATTTTTAGTAGCATTCAATTGCTCAGGAGTGAGAATAATGTCTCCCTGGAAAACAGCCTTATTGTCGATTTCTGTGTAAGTGATTTCCTTCCGGAAGAGTGTTCCCTTTTTCAAAACACCTTCTTCTCCGGGATAAGCTTCTTCAGGTTTGGTACGGGTTGAAGTCGATGCTGAGGCGGTAACAATTTCATTCTCCTGCTCCATCTCGCGGCAGGATGTCATGTAAGCGATTGACAATAAAAAAACGCTTGTTCTGGCTAAAAAATAGATTCCGTTCATGATTGATACGATTTTAAAAGTGATTTAGAGTTGACAAATGCGGTTGTTCGCATTCGGATGATCAAATGTAAATCGGTCGCTTTGTGAGAGGCTTAGGTAATCGACGAAGGGAAGGTGATAATCGCTGAACGAAGATTGGATTGAGTTAACGGTAAGGAATTAGGGACGCTACGGGCCGGGTTTTTAGCAGGAATTTGATAAGCCACAAAATGAAGGTATTTTGCAGTGTTTATGGAAATACTGCATGATATAAAAATTATCCTTCGTCAAGCCAGACAAAACGTTTACCAAAGTCTTAATGCAACAATGGTGACCGCATATTGGCTGATAGGGAAACGTATTGTCGAGGAAAATCAGAAAGGAGAGAGTCGCGCGGAATACGGTAAAGGACTAATCAAAGCATTGTCCCAAGATCTTCAATCAGAGTTTGGCCAGGGATTTTCGCAAAGAAATCTGGAACAAATGAGGTTGTTTTTTCTAGAATATTCAATTCCGCAGACACCGTCTGCGGAATTGAATATTCCATTAGCTACCCAGCCAAATTTCCGCCTCAGCTGGTCACATTATCTTTCCTTGATTTCCATTAAAGATGTTGGGAAAGAAAATTCTATGAAATTGAGGCCATTGAAAACGGATGGAGTATAAGGGAGCTTAAACGCCAGTACAATTCGGGACTTTATATGCGCCTGGCTCTAAGCGCAGACCGAGAAGGTGTTAAAAAATTATCTGAAAAAGGTCACAAGATGGAAAGTGCTACAGATGCAATTAAAGACCCTTATATTCTCGAATTTTTAAACTTGAAGGAACAATATCGTTACTCGGAAAACGACCTGGAAAATGCGCTGATTGATAAACTAGAATATTTTTTATTGGAACTGGGGAAGGGATTCACCTTCGTAGCTCGGCAGAAACGAATTTCTTTTGATGATAAACATTTTTATGCCGATCTAGTCTTCTATAACAGGTTTCTTAAATGCTTTGTAATCATCGATCTGAAAATCGGCGAAATTCAACATGAGAATATTGGCCAAATGCAGATGTACGTAAACTATTACGATCGTAATATCAAATTGGATGATGAAAATAAGACTATTGGAATTATACTTTGCCAAAAGAAAAGTGATCTGCTAATAGAAATGACTTTACCGGAAAACAATGATCAGATCTTTGCAAGCCGATACCAAACTGTTTTGCCTAGTAAGGAGCAATTAAGGGAATTGCTAAATTCAAAAGTTTAACAATACTGCATGTTAGTCTTTCATCTACCTGTTTAATCCAGCCCCTTACTCCCTCTTCAAAACTTTCACAGGATTATTCCTAGCAGCCCTAACCGTCAGTGAGCCAATCAGACGGAATGCGAAAATCAGGATGCCAAGTGAGCCTGCCAGCATTTGGATCCGGCTGGTGGGTTGTCGATACAGGAATTTAGGTTATTCCCCTTCATATCGAACCTTCCAAATTAAAGCCAGGTATAGTTCGCCAGATATTTTCACGCACTTCTTTCGATCGGGTAAGTGCTACTTTGCCGGTATGGCTTACCTCATAAAAGCGCTTCCGCTTGCCGCCTCGGGCGCTGGTCGCTTCGCCTAACCGGCTTTTTGCAAGACCTTTTTCTTCCAGGCGGTTCAGCACAGCGTGCACAACGCCCAACTTGGCGGTCCTGGCGGTGTACTTTTCGAGTTCGTCGCAAATTGCCACACTGTAAGCCTCGCTGGCCAGCGAGGCAATGGTGAGCAATACCAGCTCTTCAAATTCACCAAGATTGGCTCCTTTCATGAAATCAATGCTTATGACTTATATTGTAACCAAATGTATGTAAAATGAGGTTATTAATTTATGTTTTGTATGTTAAATATTTTCTCATTCTTCTTCTTCCTCATTTTTAAGTTTGGATAACAGCGAGTAAGCTCCTTTTATGACGATTTTTACATGATCAGATTCGAAATCTTCCGAAAATTTAACTTGTGAATACCCGTTTTCAGACACGCCCCTGACCACTTCCAACATATCAAATGTTAGCCCCGAAGCTTCGTTATGCCCGGTAGGTCGATTATTTTTTTGGATAAAAATGTACGATTTGCCTTCGAAATCAACAATAGCCTGGTCGGGTAGGGCTGTTACCGGGTTAGCACCCGTTTCAATAATCGCTTTTACAAAATTTTGCGGTAAAAAACCGGCAGCATCGTGATTTAAATGGCAATGTACCCGCACCGTCCGGTCTTCATTAATTTTTTGATTGATCAGATAAACCTTTGCCAAATGCTCTCTTCCGGGATTGTTACTTACCGTAAAACGTACCAGCTGCCCCAGCTTGATTTTAGGAATATCCTGTTCAAAAACCGAAAGCTCCACATGCAAATGGTCAGTATCCACAATCTCAAACATTACATCCGTTGGGTTGACATATTTTCCCAGATTGACATTGACGGTTGTTACGGAGCCGCTGATGGGAGAAGTAATCGTTGCACTGTTCACAATGGTCCCTTTTTCCAATATTTTAAGGTTAATACCTGCGGTTAAAAGCCTCTCACGCAATCCCGAAAGCCGAGCTCTTTGTGTTTTAACCTCAGATGCGGCCTGTTGAAGCACTTTTTGCGCATTGACATTTTCTTTACTCAATTCATTCTGGCGCGCGAATTCCAGCTGTGCATATTCCAGTTTACTTTCAGTTTCCAGGAAATCCTGCTGGATCTGGATAAAATCGGGATTTTCGATGGTAGCCAAAACCTGCCCCTTTTTGACATTCATTCCTTGCAAAAGCTCCGTTTTCCGGACAAAGCCACCCATTGGTGCAGAAATGCTTACCAAATTTTGCGGCGGAATGTCAATCACGCCATTGGCAGTTACCACCTCGCTAATATTACGGACAGACGTGGTACCCAATTCAATCTTAGCCGTCTCGTATTGGGCTTTTGTCAATTCTACCGTGCTGCTTTCCGCCTCTTCTGGCGTTTCGAGTGCGGCTTCCGGCTTTTCTTCCGCTTTTTTGTCACAGGAAGAAAACCCCGCAAACAGCATTAGAACAATCAATATATTTTTCATCTGATCTCTTTATTAATCTTGAATGTGATGGTAATGGTAATCCGTTATCGCTTATCCGACAAAAATTCAATCTGAATAACCGATTGATTGTAAGAATCAAGCAAATCGAGATATCTGGTCCGGATATCGAATGCCCTGCTAAGCGATTGCGCAACTTCCATATATCCGATTTCTCCCGCTTCGTACGCCCTTGTGGCTTTGTTGCTGATCGCGTCCGCTAAGACCACGGTTTTCTCCTTATATAAATTAAGACTTTCGCTTGCGACTTTGTAAGTTTCCAAGGCCCGTTCGAACTCACTGCTCAATCGTAATTGATTGGCTTTCAATTGGTTTTGAGCTATTTTTTCATTGATTTCAGAAGCTTCGATCCTGGCCCTGGATGCACCATTAAAAAGAGGTATCCCAATACCAATCTGAAAACCCTGAAACCGCTTACCCGCATTGAAAAAGACCTCATTTCCATTGATGTTCTGGTTACCGATCAGCGATTGGTTGAAATAGCCAATGCTAAAATCAGGCAGGAGGCCCGTCCGGAATACTTCGGTTGATTTTTTGTCGGTTAATATCTGCTGCTGCAAATAGGTGAGATATGGGTTTGCGCCGATCGCTGATGTATCCAATGTTACACCTTCGAGGCTGCGGGTGAGCAGGGTGTCTGCGTTTGGCATTAAAGGTTCGGGACTGTAAGTCAATGTCTGGAGCTGCCTCCGCAGGTTCTGAATATCTCCCTGATTTTGGATCATTTGTGTCTGCAATTCACCCTGGGCACTTTGTGCGACTGAATACTCCAATTCACTTGCTTCGCCCGTTTTGTACCTGAGCATGGCGGCTTTTACGAATCGCTCTGACCGGTTGCTTTCCTGCAAAAGCAGCTTATGCTTTTCAGAAGCAAGCATTAAATCGTAATAAGTAATTTTAACCTCCCGCACCAGCTCCGCCTTGGTAACTTCGAGTCTAGCCTGAACCCCATTGGACTGCGCCGTTAACAACTCACGCTTTTTTGAAATAGCTTTCGGATGCGGCAACGTCTGCGACAAGGAGAAGTTATTGTCAAAACGCTTGCTGTTAAACTGCCCGCCCATCCATGAAAAGTTGGTTTTGCCAAGATCGGCCGCTGTTCCTGTCAATGCTTTCTGATAATCAATCTGATATGTTCCAGATTCGACTTCCGGATTTTTTGCTAATGCCTCATGAATGGCCGTTTCAAGCGATATTCTTCGCGATTTACTTAATGTATCCTGGGCTTCGGCTCCGGAAGACCACATCGTCGCAACCGAAACCAATAGCAATAAGATCAGGGATTTAAGAACGCCGCCGGAAGCAAAACGCTTTTCGACCATCACATACAAAATGGGTAGGATAAGCAAAGTCAGCAATGTTGCCGAAACCAACCCGCCAATAACCACCGTCGCCAGCGGCCTCTGCACTTCGGCCCCGGAGCTGGTTGACAATGCCATGGGTAAAAAGCCAAGTGAAGCTACTAATGCGGTCATTAATACTGGTCGAAGCCGGGTTTGAGTGCCCTGAAAGATAATTTTGTGGAAATCCGCCAGTCCTTCTTTTCGCAGGTTGTTAAACTCCGCGATCATTAATATGCCATTCAAAACCGCCACTCCAAAAAGCGCAATGAAGCCAATGCCCGCCGAAATACTAAAAGGCATATCCCGAAGCCATAATGCAAAAATACCCCCAATCGCAGACAGCGGGATCGCGGTCAGGATCAAGAGGCTCTGCCTCAGTGAGTTGAAAGTGAAATATAACAGCATAAAAATCAGCATTAACGCAACCGGAACTGCGACGCTCAACCGGGTAGTCGCTTCCTGCAAGTTTTGGAATTGCCCTCCGTAAATGGAGTAATATCCAGTCGGCAGCTGGATCCGTGCGTCAATTTTTGCCTGTATTTCATTTACAATGCTTTCCACATCCCTGCCGCGTACATTAAACGCCACCGTAATGCGCCTTTTCGCATCTTCCCGCTGAATTTGATTGGCTCCTGTTTTCATTTCAATGGCAGCAATCTGGGCCAGCGGGATCTGCTGTCCGGTAGGCGATGTGATGAATAAAGCACGGACATCGTCCAGTGTTCTGCGGTTTTCGGTATTGAGCCTGACCACCAGGTCAAATCTTTTTTCACCTTCATAAACTAGTCCGGCGCTGCTTCCTGCAAAAGCCGTATTGATGGTCCGGTTTGCCTGCTCAATGCTGATGCCGAATTGCGACAAACGTTCACGCTCAAACGTCACTACGATTTGGGGCAGCCCACTGATGGCTTCGACATACAAATCCTCGACACCAGATACCGAGCTGACCAGCTTTCCGATTTTACCGGCCTGTTGCGCCAGCACATTCTGGTCTTCACCGAAAATCTTGATCGCCACATCCTGCTTAACGCCCGTCATCAATTCGTTAAAACGCATTTGAATCGGTTGCTGAAATCCGAATGTAACGCCTGGTATGGACTCGGCAAGAACATTATGCATCTTCTCGGCAAGTTCTTCCCGGTTGGAAGCTTTCGTCCAGGCCGATGGTTCTTTCAAAATAACCATTACATCACCAGCATTTACTGGCATTGGATCAGTTGGAATCTCTGATGTCCCAATTTTGCCGACAACTTCAATAACTTCGTCCGGAAAATTCTTTCTGATTAATCCAGCAGCCTTTTGGGCTGCATCGACGCTTTCAGAAAGCGAACTTCCGGTCAATAAACGCATTTCAACTGCAAAATCCCCTTCATCCAGTTGCGGGATAAACTCGCCGCCCATATTTATGAATATCCACAAGCTGATGCCAAGCAAACTGAATGCTGTTATCATTACGATGGCCTTTTGCCGAATAGCAAAACCCAGGGCAGACACATATATCCTGTGAAAGAAGCCAATGATCTGATCGGAAATGTTGGGTTTGTGTTCATTTTGTTTACTTAAAAACAAGGCGGAAACCATTGGTATATAGGTTAATGATAAAATAAATGCGCCTAAAATGGCAAACCCTACTGTTTGCGCCATAGGCCTGAACATCTTCCCCTCAATCCCGACCAATGCCAGGATGGGCAGGTAAACAATGAGGATTATGAGTTCACCAAATGCTGCAGAGTTTCGGATCTTCGATGCGGATTCATATACCTCCGCATCCATTTCCCGCTGGGACAGCGGGTGCGTGTACTTTTTACCAATAATATGATGCAGCGTCGCTTCAACGATGATCACCGCACCATCCACAATCAGGCCGAAATCGATCGCGCCAAGGCTCATGAGGTTACCCGAAACGCCGAACAGGTTCATCATGCAAACAGCAAATAGCATAGCCAGCGGAATGACGGAAGCCACAACCAACCCGGCCCTGAGATTGCCAAGAAGCAGTATCAGCACAAAAATGACAATCAGCGCACCTTCAATCAGATTTTTCGAAACCGTGTGAATTGCATTGTTAACAAGCTTCGTACGGTCCAGGAAAGGCTCTATCACCACGCCTTCGGGCAGCGATTTGCGGATTTGCACGATCTTTTCTTTCACATTGCCAATCACTTTGGACGAATTGGCGCCTTTCAGCATTAATACCAATCCTCCTACTACCTCGCCCTCATCATTTCGCGTCATGGCGCCATATCGCACCGCGCTTCCATATTGCACTTTCGCAATGTCCCGCACGAGCACGGGAAGTCCGGCCTCAGTCGTTTTGACCTGCACCATTTCAATGTCTTTCAAATTGCCAATCAATCCTTCGCTCCTGATGAAATAGGCGTTAGGTTTTTTGTCAATGTAGGCACCGCCGGTATTTTGGTTGTTTTGCTGAAGGGCTGTGAATATTTCATTGATTGAAATCTGGGCACTTCGCAGTTTGAAGGGATCAATAGCAATTTCATATTGTTTCAAAAACCCACCGAAGCTGCTTACATCCGCAACGCCTTCTGTACCCAATAGCTGCCGCCGCACGATCCAGTCCTGGATACTCCTCAGTTCCATCGGCGGATATTGCTTCTCGAAGCCTTTTTTAGTATGCAATACATATTGATAAATCTCTCCCAAACCGGTGGTAACGGGCGCCAGATCGGGCGAACCTGCGCCGGGTGGTATCTGCTCGACCGCGCTTTTCAGCCGCTCCGAAACCTGCTGCCGGGCCCAATACACATCCACATTGTCCTTAAAAACAATGGTAACCACCGAAAGCCCGAATCTCGAAATAGAGCGGATCTCTTCGGTATTTGGAATGGTTGCCATGGCGGTTTCGACTGGAAAAGTGACAAGCCGTTCCACTTCCTGGGCAGCAAGTGAGGGGCTCGTGGTGATCACCTGTACCTGGTTATTGGTAATGTCAGGCACGGCGTCGATGGGTAGCTGGGTAAGTGAATAAATCCCCCATGCCAATAAGGCAAGAGTGAAAATTACGATAACCAGCTTGTTATGGATTGAAAAATAAATGATCTTATCTAACATCAGAATAAAGCTAACTGTTTATGAATGAGCTTATAACAGCGCACCGAAGCGTATCGCAGCAATAAGCCAAACCAAAAAGACAATGATGCTAGATCCTGGGTGGTTGCCAGATGGAGGTCAGATCACCGCTGTTTGCGCCGGAAGAATAAGCGAAGGTGATTTCTTCAAATACTGAGAAATTTGAAAGCAATGGTGCAGAATCCATCTCCTGCTGAAGTGTAATGCCCGCGCAGCAGGTGCATACGCAAAATGGCGAACATAGATCAAGGTCAACGGGCTCTTGCGATGTATGTTGCTGGATTGATGCGGCGTCATGCAATTCCCCAAGAGCTTCATCCTGACAGGGAATGCAGGAAAGTGCGATGGTGTAAAAAGCAAGAAGGATCAGAATGGTCCGAATCATTTTGCAAAGCTAAATGAAATAGACATGCAACAGGTAGGCAAAAATCATTGATCTCTTACCATAACTTTTTTATAGGATGCCGAATACTAAGTTTGTTGCGGATCAGAGAAGTAACTCCAATAGAAGTCGGTACTTTTTGTTTCAAATTTAACGCTCCCCGCTCATGAAAAATGCTCCGCCCACCGCGAGAAGGATTTAACCAAAGCAGACCTGGGTTCCCGGGCGCCGGTTAATGTGGGCCAACTGGGTTGATTCAATGGTAAATTTTTCACACTCCCTCCAGTATATGTATGATGGCTAAAACAAAAATTGATACAAAAAAGGGCTACTATCCAATCGTCTACGTCAGGGGCTTCACGCCTACATCAGGCTCACGGGAGGAGGCATTTTATGATGCATATTATGGTTATGCCGAAACCTCGGTTGAAAAGCGCAATGCCGTGCCCCCGAATTACCTCGAACCAATTGTTTTTGAAGGTCAGTTGATCCGTTTTCTAAAAGAATATCGCTATGTAGACGCTGCTAACGGTGGTTTGGCGTTGGCGCTGAGCAATGCGTGGGGTACAACGCAGGATCCGGCCAGAAGTTTGTGGATCAGCCGTTTTTATGACAAGGATGTTATTTCGGATAGGGTAAGGCGTATTGAAGATCACGCCGGGGACCTGAAAGAATTGATATGTAAGACGATCCCGGATGAGCTTAAAAAGGCGGATGTTGACCTGGGTGAAAATGATGAAGATTATAAGGTGATTATCATTGCGCATTCTATGGGTGGCCTGGTCAGCAGGTGCTTAATCCAAAACCTGTTGTCTGCAAATGAGGAAGATCCTGAGCAGTGGATTCACCGGTTTGTGACGATCGGGACGCCCCATGGCGGCATTGAACTGGGTGCAGTTCCCGATTTTCTGGAAGATCTGCTGGCTGGTCAGGCCAATCTCCTTAACGGGGCGATATTTAAAGAAGAGCGCATGCGCGATTATCTTAAGCTGACAAAAAAAGTGGGCGGAGAGCTACCGAGCTTGCAGAGCCTGAATGATACCTATCCCGAGGGCAAATGTCTTTGTCTGATAGGGAGTGATTACAGCAGTTATTCGGCTGTCAGAAAAGCAACCGGAAATCACAGCGACGGACTCGTCAGGCAGGATCGCGCCTACATTAAGGGCGCATATTGGGCCAATGTTCACCGCGCGCACTCAGGTAGAAAAGGAATTGTGAACAGCTTCGAAACCTACGAAAATATAAGACGGTTCCTGTTTGGCAATACCAGGGTCAGGATATGGTTTGAAAAAATTGAATTAAACATTGTAAAGCCAGGGGATAAGATCAAGGAATTTTTTGACATTGAATTTTCCTTATCCATCAGGGGAACGGGGATCTATCTGCACCAGCGCAAACAAAATCCCTGCGAAAATGCCTTTCGCAAGAAAAGGGAAGAATTTCCTCTCACAGATTTGCATCTTCATACCGGGTTTTTGGATACCACATTAAAACCCAAAGGAGACCCGTTTTCGCAGTTTTTGCTTGCATTTAAAGTTTCGCAGCATCAGGTGAAGGAAAACTTTCTTTTCGAAACGCAATTTCCGGAAAGGACGGTTTACAGCGAAAGTATGGACGTTCGGGTTAACCTGAATAATATAGAAATACCGGGCAAATCCATGGTCGATTTCAGATGGTTGTCGGAAACACTCGACATGAGCGATGAGAATAGCTGGATACCGGCAACTTTGGACAATGGTATCTTTAAATTTCCTTTCCGAAAGGCAGAAACGATTTCTGGTACGCTATGCATTGAAGCGACGGCATGGAATGAAAAAATAGCGCAATTGAGGGGGGCGGATGTAGCCATGCGAACGGTCAAAAATGATTGACTTTGGTTGCCGACGGGACTGTCGGCAGCTATTGCGTTTGCTTTTTTGCCTGGGCTTCCAGGATTAATTGCGAATCAGCAGTTTCTGCTGTCACGTGCGCATAAGTTCCCTGACCCAAATTGCTCAGTTTTCGGAGCTTTTGACCTGTATGTTCATTCCGGCCAAATGTGAAGACAGTCAAGTAAACATCCTTGCGGGCGTTTTCACCGATCAGCTGAAATACCTCGTCGCTGACAGGAAATTCACCGTCGGTAGCTAGGATAATCCTGTTGTTCCCACCTCTGATATACTGCTTGTTAGCGGTTTTATAAGCCAGCCGGATGCCCTCATTGCCATCTGTATCCCCATCTGATTGTAGTAAGTCGATCATTCTGGAAATTTCGGCTGACTTAGCACCGGATGTAGGCTTCAAAACCACCCGCGCTTTTCCGGAATACAATACAATGGAAATCTGGTCTTCCGGACGAAGTAATGTGAGCAGCGATTTGATAGACCGCTTTAACAATGGCATTTTGTAAGGCGAGTTCATGGAAGATGATACATCGAGCAGGAGCACCATATTGTTATGCGCGAACCCTGCCAGCGAGCGATTGCCGTCCGGCTGTCCCGCCGCACGGTCCACATATACCGTATCCACCCTGACGCGCTCTACAAATACGGTATCGCGTTTCACCATTATTGGAACATCCGTTGCAGGTTTGGACGGCTCTGGAACCGGCGGCTTTTCAGCAATCACAGTTTTGGTATCCGGTTTGGAATTGACCAGAATATCGTCAATTGGGCGATTATCAGGTGTTTCCGGCGATTTTTGATTCGGTAATCTGTGAAATGCAAAAACATCGGGTTGATTAACTGTTTTGAGCAATCCAGCATTTGCCAGCTCGACAAATTTGTTGTATTGGTAAACCAACTCATTGTTATAGAAATAATAAAACGACTCGTACGGATGCGCCGACGTTCCGGAGGTAACCGTTTTTACTTTCTGGGCCTTTTCGGCAAATCTTGACGAATTTCCAGCCAGGTCTTCATATGGTGAATAAGGACAGAGGCCATTGCTGCGGCCGTACCGTTTCAATCCTTTCATATTTTGATACTCGTTGGCGATCAGTTGTTTCGCTCCGGCTTCCAGTTTGTCTGTTGCCGGTTTCTGGGTTTTTTCTTCTTTAAAAAAAGCTTTTACCGCAAACATGGTTTCCTTGTTATCGTCAAATGTTTTCAGCAATGCACTTCCTGCAACATACCAGGAGCTAGTCGGGGCTGGATTCGGGAAACTTTCGTGAACGCGGCGCACATCGTTGTAAAGCTGTTCTTTTTTCTGGTCGAAAAGATCAAACAGCAATGCATACCTGTCCAGGATTGCATCGGAACGTTGGAGGTGATCCGTCAGGTATTGTTTGCCATTTGTGTACTGGATGAGTTCAATGCTCAGTTCATCCATTTCTTTTAACATATTCAGTAAGACTTCCGCCTGGCTGGTGATGGATGCACGACACGGTTGAGGAATGCTGTTTCTGGCATTCATGAGCAACTGATAAGTAGACAGCGGAATTTTGAAATCGTCGTGGGAATAGGTAAGTCCAGCCCTTTTTTGGCTTCGGGCCGGATCGCGGTAATATTCTGCTGAGGACTGGTAATTTCTAGTCAATACCTGCAATAAATGCATTTGGCGCAGCGACTCATTGATGAATTCCACATATCCGTTCAATGTATTGTTGGTGGCTGGCGGCGCCGGGGAGCTCGCTATTTTTGTCTTGAAGTCAATTAAAGGCTTATCCTGAAATGCCGCAGTTTTCTTACCTTCTTGTTTTGCGGGCGTGGCTGTTTCCTGTGTTATTACCGGACTGAATGTCGAATAATTAAGCATTCTTCTGGCTGATTGACTGTAACTTACGAATGATTTGTGCATAGCGACAAGATCGTGGTTATATTGGTTTAGCAGCGCCATATAGACCTCATTACCGTGTTGGGCGGATTGCCTGGCGGTGAAATTGTAATCATCCAACGCCCGCTGTTTCAAAGATTGCATGGCTTGCAGGGCAGCTTTGAAATCAGGTATCACGTCAGAAGCCGGATAGGTCAGCTTCGCCTTTGATTTACCCAACTCAGCCAATAATTTTTCATCGGCCAGCATACTTCGCTGTACCAATGCTACAGGCCATTCCGCCCGATTTTCAGAATGAAGATAATAGGGCAGGGAGTCGAGCAGTTGCTGCTGGCTTAGCAACGCCATCGCCATTTCTTTTTCAGTATTTAAGTAAGGATCGGTAGCCTGATGGGGCTGGTAACGGACATATACTTCTTTTATTCGCTTATAAAAAACAGCATTTTCTTGGCTGAACTTTCCAAAAAGCGATTGCATTGCGGAGATATATGCATCGGATTGTTTGAGGTTATCGTCCTTGTAAGCATTCAGGCGGACGTGTGTTTCAAGGGCTTTTCCTGTTTCGTCTAGCTGGTTCACAACCTGCCAGATTGCTTTCGCGTCCGCATTCAATCGCTGTTTTTCGGAGGAAGTAATCCCATTTCCCGAGAGCGCTTTTTGATAATAAAATTCTTCGAGCGGGCCGGAAGAAGGTAAGCGTAGTCCGAAATCAGGGTTCTTTTTATAGCGATCGATGTCTTCCTTATGTTCCCGCAGCATCTTAAACCGACTGGTGACCACCTCCACCGATTGGTTCAGGAACTCGACATATTGGTTCAAAGTCTGCTGAGGCGGTTCTGTCTGCGAAAAAGCCGTTGTGAACTTTGAAATAAATAGAAAAAGGAGGAGAAAATGTTGTTTCATAGTGTGATTTGTAAAGAATGTGGAGGTGCGGTTTGTTTAGTTGGGAAAATAGCAATTACTTCTTTTGTAAAGCAAGTTTCGTTTATTTTCCGTCCAGTTTTTACTTATACGGTCCCACTTTCTTGGAATCCGATCAGTATTTTCTCGATTTAAAATACTTGTTTGGTTTAAAACACTAACCCTTTGCCGCATATGTTTAAATTTTCTGCCTTTGCATTGCTCTTAACCCTGACGTTCGCAAAAGCGAATTCCCAAGCGCTCAATACCCTTAGCGCAGCCGAGAAAAAAGAAGGCTGGAAGCTTTTATTTGATGGAAAAGACCTGAGAGGCTGGCATGCTTACGGCGGAAAAGCACCTGGCTCTGCCTGGATTATCGAGCAGGGAGCGATCAAATTGAATGTTCCGGAACGGGCGGGGAATAAAGCCAAAAATGGTGGCGACATTGTCATTGATGAATTGATCACCGGGGATTTCGAGTTTAAAGCGGAATGGAAGGTGAGCAAATTTGCCAACAGCGGCATTTTCTTCTTTGTCAATGAAGCAGCCAAATATCCAAATATGCACGACACCGGCCTGGAATTGCAGGTGATAGACGATAAAATTTATGACGGCGCGAAGGAAAATACCCACCGCGCCAGCGATTTCTTTGGGATCGCCAATGCCCGCCTACGCGAAGGCAAGCCGCAAGGTGAATGGAACAAAATTCATTTTATTGTTAAAAAGGGTAGGCTTATTGTTTACCAGGACGAATTCATCGTTCAGGAACACGATCTGAACAGTGCCGACTGGAAACAGAAGGTTGCAAAAAGCGGCTTAAAAGCCGCCCCTATCGCCAAAGGCTCGTACGCAGGACGGATTGGTTTGCAGGATTGGGGAAGCACAGTTTGGTATCGCAATGTGAAGTTGAAGAAGTTGTAGAAGGCGGATGAATCTCAATCGCATAAAACAGCAACAGCATCCACTTCAATCAAAAACCTTTCGTCGGCCAGGGACTGCACACCAATCCAGGAGCTGGCGGGCATACTTCCCTGGTTATAATACTTACTGACGGCCGAACTGATTGCGTCGGAATCGGATGGGGTGTAATTTTTGACATAAATCGTAAGCCTAACCACATCTTTTTCCGTCGCGCCCGCAGCTTCCAACGCGAGATGTAAATTTTCAAATGCCTTTACAGCCTGTGCGGCGAGATCCTCAGGTCCAATGACATTTTTATTTTCATCGACACCTACCTGTCCGGATACATATATAGTAACCCGTGGATTAGTGCAGACGACGACCTGAGAGAAAGCCTGCTGCCAGCTTGGGAGATTGTCGGGATTGAGATATTGTTTGGACATTGTTTTTATAAATAACAGTAAGATACCAGTACTCAAATTCCCCCTTCCTCCCATTCTTCCCCTTCCTCCCTTTCCTCCCTTCCTCCCCTCCCTCTAATCATTCAACTCCCAATATTTTCCAATAGATACCGATAAACCCCTTCCTGAGAAGCAATACCATTTTCAGGCCCCGAAATTCTCACATTATGCAAACCCTGATCAATCAAAACAGCTTGTTTTGTGTCATCCCATTGAAGAGAAACAATGTGCATTAGTTGTTTTTTCAACTGATCGTCTAAAATAGGAAAGCAGACTTCGATGCGGCGGTAAATGTTGCGGTTCATCCAATCAGCGGAACCCATAAAAACCTGCGGATCGCCGTTATTGTGAAAGATGAAAATCCTGCCGTGTTCCAGGTATCGGTCTACAATTCTTTTCACGGTAATGTTTTCACTTTGTCCTGAAACACCCGGCACAAGCCTGCAAATACTTCGGACAATCAGATTGATTTTAACGCCTGCATTGGAAGCCTCATACAGTTTGTTGATCAGTACCTCTTCTTCGAGGTTATTCATTTTGATGGTAATCCCGGTGCTCAGGCCATTCGCGGCATGACTGATTTCCCGGTCTATCAGGCGCAAAAATTCTGTTTGCAGATTGAATTGGGCTACGAGTAAATATTTGAAAGCAATCTTGTCCGTAATTTCCGGCTTTTTCTTTTTGCTAAGAAACAAAAACAACCGCTCCGCTTCGGCCAGCATCGGCTGATTTGTTGTCAGTAAAATATGGTCTGTATAAAAGCGTGCAGTACTTTCATTGAGGTTTCCGGTAGCCATTAAACCCAGAAATGGAAGTTCAGAATGCCTCCTTTTCACGACGGCGAGTTTCGCATGTACTTTCAATGTGTTGACACTGTGCATAATTTTCACCCCGGCCGACTTCATTTTTTTCGCCCAGCGAATGTTATTGGCTTCATCAAATCGGGCTTTTAACTCAACCAAAACGGTTACCTGTTTCCCATTTTTGGCAGCACTCATCAGCGCCAATGCAATTTTGGAATCATGGGCAACTCTATATAAAGTCGTGTAAACTTCTTTTACCGACGGATCAATGGCAGCTTCATTGAAAAACCGGAGTACAGTATCGTACGTCTGATACGGCGGATGGACCATTAGATCCTGCACTTCGAGCGATTGAAAAAGGGTTTTTTCCCGGCTGGTGCCATCAAACCCGCGGATCGCGGGCCAGGGTGTGTAGGAGATAGAGGCGCTGCTGACAGGCAGCGATGCAAGGTCTTTGAGGTTATGGTGCACGCCGCCCCGGACGACTGATGCATTTTTTAAATCCAGATGAGCGGAAATGCTTTGCAGATGACGCAGCGATAGTCCGGGTTCATATAGAAACCTTGTGGCATATCCACGGTCACGTTTTCTTAGCTGTTTCTTAAAGTTTTCGGTCACATCATCACCATCATCATCCATCAAATCCAGTACAGCATCCCTGGTAACTTTTATATTGAAAGATTGGATTTTGACTGCCGCCGGAAATAATGCTTTTAGGTTTTGTTTAATAATATCTTCTAAAAAAATGATGTGCTCACCGTCAGCATCCCTGAATTTTTGAAAACGGCTGATGTGATTGGTAGGAACATTGATAAAGGCTAATTGCTCGCCTCCTGGTTCCAAATTAAGCACAACGGCAAGGTATAGGACATTGTTTTCTGGAAAGATTTCTGAATCATTTTTCAAGAAAACCGGCTGCAAAAGCCCTGCTACCTGAGAAAAGAAGTATTCCGTTGTTGTTGCGACCAAATTTTCAGGGATTTCATCGCGATAGCAGAAATGATAGCCTATTTCATTCATCGCAGGAATAATGGACTGAACGAGCGTCTCTCCAAACCGGTCCTGCTGCCGGTTGATGACTTCTGCTGCAAGTTCATAATCCTGATTTGCGTCATTCCCTTGTGCACTTCTCTGCAGCACAGGCATGCGAACTCTATAAAATTCGTCCAGGTTGGAGGAGTAAATGGAAAGAAACCGGATGCGTTCTATGAGGGGGAGCGTCACATCTTCAGCTTCCATTAAAACCCTTTCATTGAAAGAAAGCCAGCTGATATCCCGATTGAAGAAACTGTAATTTGCCATGTCCGGGAAAGATAATCACGATCAAATTATTTTAAAAAAACTTTTTCCCGTTTGTCCAATCCTGGAAAGCTCGATCGTCATGGATTAAAATTTAAACTTTTAAAGAGAAACAACATGGACACATTTCTTTCACCCATCGAAAAACCCGCCAGTTTTGTCATGAAACTCGCCTATTATTTTACCAAAAAGCAATTTGGAAAAGTGCTTATGCCGATGAAAGTGCATTCTGCCCGGCTTCCGACTGCATTTGGGATGTTTTACGCAAAGATTTCCAAACTGGACAAGAAACTTGGCCTTCCCACCGAAACGGTGATGCTGGTACGTGAGTGGGTTTCACGGATGAATATTTGCCTGTTTTGTATAGATATCGGAAGGCTGGTAGTTATTCAGAACGACCTGAATGAGGCCAAGTTTGAAGCGCTTGAAGATTACAAAACAAACCTGCTTTTCACCGAAGCCGACCGCGCAGCACTCGATTACGCAACAGAACTTACCAGGGACAGAAAAGTGGACCCGGCAACATTCTCACGACTATCCAGGTTTTATTCCGAGCAGGAAGTTTGTGAAATCGTGTATCTGATCGCGAGCGAGCATTTGTATAACCTAACGAACATTGGCCTTAACATTCATTCGGATATGCTTTGTGATATCAGCAGGAAGAAAAATGATGTGTTAGAGCACAGTCAGGCTTAGAATTTGGGGGCAAAAATGAGGTTGTGGCTGAATGCCATTGGAGAAAGAAAAAAGCGGGTAAAGGAAAAAATCAAATGCCTTTTAGGTATTTTAGAACGATTTAATACTGCTCGCTTTACGGACCCCCAATGAAGTTTAAGCTACTGCTCGTTTTTGTCCTCTTTGCTCATTTTTGCTTCGCGCAGTCAGCGACATTTCCTGATCCATTTCTGATTAAAACGGATACCATTTCGAAGCGGCTATTTATTCCGGGAAAATACTACCAGTACCTCCCTGACCCGGGTGAGAAACTTACATTAAGAGAAGTTGTATCACCGCAGTATTCAACCCGCTTTGCATTTTATGATACAACAAGTAAGGGCGTCAGCGATGTGCTCTGGCTGCGATATAGGATCAAAAATGAAGTGAACAAGCCAGTAAATGTCCTCATTCCGGAAGGCGTTGACCGGGCAGATGTATACATTCAAGGTGTAAAAAAGCATTTTGAACATTTTACCACCGGCGCAAAGGTTCCCTGGGATAAACAGGATGGTATCCGGGAACTGAGGAGCATTGCCTACGAAATTCCGGCAAATACTGAAATCACTGTTTACGAGCGGAATGATCTGGGAAATACATTAACGCCGTTGGGAATTGGCCTTAGCTTCAGGGAAAAGGCGCTGGAACGGTACTTATCTACCGCGGAAGCCATACGGATTAACAGCATTTTCTATTCCGCTTTTGTCGGATTTCTGTTTTTTTCGGCGTTGATCAACCTGTTCTTTTACTCTGTGGTGAAGGAGCCGGTATACCTGTTTTATTTTGTGGTCAACGTGTTCAGCTCTGCCAATTTCGCGGCCGATGAGCTAAACCTTTTGTTCTTTCGCTACCATCCTGGCTATTTCGATTTTTTCGAAGGGATTACCAGAGTGATCGCAAATTTTGCTTTGTACCATGCCATGAGGCATTTCCTGCGCATTTCACAACAATATCCGCGATGGAACAAAGTAATTATCTGGACCAGTTTCGTGTATCTGCTGACCGAACTTGCTTACCTGTTTGTAATGGATTCAGCAACCTATGCAGTCAGATATGCTTTTTATATAGCAGTTGGTGTGCCTCAGATCCTGTTAATGGGTGGAATCTGCATTACGCTGATCATTGGGGTCATTAAAAACCGGGGAGTTAGTCGCATATTCGCCATCGGTGCACTTCCATTTGTATTGATTTGGTTAGTAAATGTATTGTTCCAGACACATTATCCTGAAATCTCGACTTTTGCCAATAACCTTTTTATTCCCGCACTCGTTTGGACGGTTGTGGTCAACTGCTGGATCCTTTTTGGCCGTTTTCGGGACCTTCTCAACGAAAACGCGCAGCAGGTATTGGAAAAAGAGCGGCTGGAACACGAAAAAGAAACGCAGCGTCTGGAACTGCTCGCTCAGCAAAAAGTATTTCTTGAACAGCAGGTAGCGGAACGCACCGCCGAACTTAGCCAGTCCCTCGACCACCTGAAAACGACGCAAAACCAGCTGATCCAGGCGGAAAAAATGGCCTCGCTGGGTGAGCTGACTGCGGGCATTGCCCACGAAATTCAGAACCCGCTCAATTTTGTCAATAATTTTTCTGAAGTAAGCGTCGAGCTGATCGCTGAGCTGAAAGAGGAGCTTTCCGCTGGTCGATTGGAAGATGTAGCCGCCATTGCAGATGACCTTGACCAGAACATGGGAAAGATCAATCACCATGGAAAACGCGCAGATAACATCGTGAAAGGCATGTTGCAGCATTCACAGAGCAGTTCCAGTGAAAAGGAGCCTACGGATATCAATGCATTGGCTGATGAATATTTCAAATTAAGCTATCACGGCTTGCGGGCAAAGGATACTAATTTCAATGCGGAACTGATAACGCATTTTGATCAGTCATTGCCAAAGGTGAATGCTATTCCGCAGGACTTGGGAAGGGTGTTGCTGAATATGATCAACAACGCATTTTATTCTGTAAATCAAAAGTCAAAAACGGCTGGAAGTGAATATAAGTCAAGAGTTGAAGTGAGTACCAGGCAAACAGATTCCGAGGTACATATCTCCGTAAAAGACAACGGAATAGGCATTCCGGCGTCAATTAAGGAAAAGATTTTGCAACCATTTTTTACTACAAAACCTACCGGGGAAGGTACCGGCCTGGGGCTATCGCTAAGCTATGACATCATCACCAAAGCCCACGGCGGCAACTTGCGGATTGATAGCATAGAAGGCGAGGGGGCTGAATTTGTAATTAGTTTGCCGGTTACGCAATAGCCCCCGTCCTCCCTCTTCCCATTCCTCCCTTTATTCCCCCTTTAAAGTTTCCTCCAAAAAACTTTTGAAAAAATATTTGCGCAACCGATCAATTGCACTTATATTTGCAACCAATCAGTAGCATATATAATTTTGAGAGATGAGAAGAGACGTTTTTCAAGCCATAGCAGACCCGACGCGCAGGGCGATATTAACGTTAATAGCATTTCAGGCCATGACGCCCAATGCATTGGCGGAGCATTTTGATACCAGCAGACAAGCGGTTTCAAAACACATTAAGATACTTACTGAATGCCAGCTCGTAGACCAGCAGCAGAATGGAAGGGAAATTTATTATCACTTTAACCCCCAAAAAATGAAAGAAGTAGCCGATTGGTTAGCACCGTTCCAGAAAATGTGGGAAGAGCGTTTCGACCGTTTAGATAAAATATTAGATAACTTAAAATCACAACAAAATGCCAAGTAAAAACGCAACCAAAATTACCGCCGACAAAGGCAAACAGGAGTTTTTCATCGAACGCGAATTCGAGGCTCCGCGCGAACTTGTTTATCGTGCATTGAGTGAACCCGAATTTCTGGTCCAATGGATGGGGCCGAATGATATGGAGATGAGAATCGACAAGCTCGACAATCGTTCGGGCGGTTCGTACCGTTTTGTGCATTCACTTTGCAACGGTGGCGGCGAGTTTGGATTTAATGGGACAATCCACGAGGTAGCCGCTCCCGAGAGAGTAATCCGCACTTTTGAGTTCGAAGGACTTCCCGAACGCGGCCACGTTTCATTGGAATTTCTTACATTAATCGAATTACCTGAAAACAGGACCAGGTTAATGGTTCAATCGGTTTTCAAATCCGTTGAAGACCGCGACGGCCTGTTGCAATCGGGCATGGAAGGTGGACTGAAAGAAGGGTATCAAAAACTGGATGAATTATTGGCCAGCAGCATTGTAAACAACTAACGTCAAATAAAATGATCAAGCCCCTTTACCCTTGCCTTTGGTATGATGGAAACGCTAAGCAAGCGGCCGAGTACTATTGTTCGATTTTCAAAAGCTCAAAAATCACTGCGGAAAACCCGATGGTGGTGACATTTGAACTGAACGGATTCAAATTCATGGGCCTGAACGGTGGTCCGCATTACAAATTTTCACCCGCTACTTCCTTCGTCGTTGAATGTGATACCCAGGAAGAAATCGATTATTACTGGGAAACACTGGGCGACGGCGGTATATACAATCAATGCGGCTGGCTGGATGATAAATTTGGCATGTCGTGGCAAATTATTCCAGCAGTTTTACCAAAATTGATGTCCGATCCGGAAAAAGGCCCGAGGGTCATCCAGGCATTTATGCAGATGACTAAATTTGATATTGCCGCATTGGAAAACGCTTAACGTCAGCCTGAGCGAACGGCCCCGTGCGCTCAGGCTGACATTGCTAGTCCTTCAATTTCATCAGCAAATACGAGAACTCAATAGCAGACATCTTCGCCCGCTGCTCATTCGTTGACGAACCTGCGTGTCCTCCTTCGGTATTCTCAAAATAATAAATCGGATAACCCATATCAATCATTTTAGCGACCATTTTTCTGGCGTGGCCTGGGTGCACCCGGTCGTCGCGGGTGGAAGTGATGAAAAGGACTTCCGGATACTTGGTATCTTTTTTCAGGTTGTGGTAGGGAGAGTATTTTTTTATGAATTCCCATTCTTCCGGCTTGTCGGGGTTGCCGTATTCTCCCATCCAGCTTGCGCCAGCTAGTAATTTGTTGTAGCGCTGCATGTCGAGCAGCGGCACTGAGCATACAGCGGCATTGTATAATTCTGGGCGCTGGGTAAACGCCACACCAACCAGCAGGCCACCATTGCTACCTCCGATAATGCCGAGGTTCTTGCTTGAAGTGACTTTCCTGGTAATCAGATCTTCGGCCACCGCATGAAAGTCATTGTAAATATTCTGACGCTTGTCTTTCAAACCTGCCTGATGCCATTTCGGCCCATATTCACCGCCTCCGCGAATGTTGGCCAGCACATACGTACCTCCGTTATCGAGCCAGGCGGCTCCGTTTACACCGGAATAATAAGGTGTACTGGACACTTCAAATCCTCCATATGCTTCAAGGAGCGTAGGATTTTTGCCATTATTCTGTACCGTTTTGGATGATATCACAAAATAAGGGATCAGCGTACCATCTTTCGACTTGGCTTTGAACTGGTCCACTTTGTATTTTTCCCCATCAAAAAACGCTGGTAACGACTTGTACGGCTTTGTTGTATTTGTTTTTGCGTCTGCGAAATACAGCGTGGACGGTTTTAGAAAATTAGTGAAATAGAAAAAATACTGATCCGAAAACTCATCTGTACTGCCCGCATACAATGCGCCGAAATCGGGTGCATTGACCTTTTTGTGTGTCCAGGCTTTATTAGCATATGAGTAAATATGCAGCTCACTTTTAACATTTGTCAGCAAGTTGAGCAGCAAATGATTTTTTGTGACCGAAATGCCGTCTACACTCGAAAACTCGTCAGGCTGGAAGATCAGGGCAGCCACTTTTTCGCCGACAAGTAGGTTGGTAAGGTTCAAACCAACCACTGCACCTTGCTTAAAATTAACCCCATTCACATTCCAATCCGTTTTTAGCTGGATAATGAGCTGGTTTTTAAGTAAACCGGAAACCTGGCAATCGAGCGGAATATCGAGCTCCACCAATTTACCTTTAAACCACACATTCGTTTTACCGGTATAAAATGTGATATGCCTCGAAACGAAAAGATATTTGGTCGTATCGTCCCGCAACTTATAACCTGAGCTTCCGACATCGGTTGTATCGCCTTTGAAAATAAGCTCCGCATTTTTCAGGTCAGTGCCTCGTTTCCATAGCTTTACCTGGCTCGGGTAGCCTGAGGTTGTCATCGTGCCTGGACCAAAATCAGAAGAAACAATTAATGTATTGATATCCAGATAACTGGCGTCACCTTTGGACTCGGGAATATAGAAGCCCCCATCAATAAATGACTTGGTTTCAGGATCAAATTCGCGCGTTACGATCGCGTCACCACCTCCTTTGGAAAGGTTAACTAAAAAACGGTCAAATTTCGGATACAACCCGTCAACACCCTTAAAAACCCATTTGACACTATCCTTGGCAGACATTGCATCCAGATCCAGCAGAATATCCCAAACCGGCTTGCCGCTCAGGTAGTTTGATTTCGTACTCCTTCGCCAAATTCCCCGAACATGTTCCTTATCCTGCCAGAAATTATATATAAAATCTCCCAAAATGGACGGATTGGCAATGCGATCGGTGGAATTGTAGATTTCGAGGCTCTTATCAAAAATCTGCTGATAGCTTTTTTCAGTGGTCAGCTTATCAAGCGTGTGCTTGTTCTGCTGCTCTACAAATTCAAGCGATTTCTTGCTATCGACCTCTTCCAGCCAGAGATAAGGGTCATCCGTTTGTGCGTTAATGAACTGAGTTGTTCCCAAAGTAATAAGCAGTGTAAAAAGTAATTTCATGAATGTACTCAGATTAGAAAGGTTTGAAAGCAAGTGTTGAAATCAAAAATAGGTTTTTAATTGATTTTCTCCCCACGTAGATTTACCCATTTATCACTGACAACAAGTAAGAGGGCTTTAAAACCGGCAGAAACCAGTTTTAAAGCCCTCTTACTACTTACAGTTAGGATTACTTCTGCGATTCGAGCAATGCGTCCAGGTTTTCCAGCCCCATTGTGAAGCCTTCTTTGAAACCCATTTCAATGTGTTTTTCCAGATCTGAAAGTTCATTGAACGAAAGCACAATGCTAACCGATGTACCTTCGCCGTCTGCATTGAAAGAGGTCAGCCAGCTTGAACCGGGCAGGAAGTTACTAGGAGCTCCGTTTTCGTCGCAGAACATATCGTCGGCAGAATATGATTCTTGCGGCGTGATTGACTTGTAATCCATTCGTGCCCAATGCTCTTCGCCTTCCGGGCCGACCATTGCATATAGCCAATGCCCGCCTTCGCGGAAATCCATTTCTTTGGATTTGGCTTTCCAGGGTTTCGGTGCCCACCATTGGTCGAGCAGTTCTTTTTGCGTCCACGCAGCCCATACCTTGGCTACCGGCGCATCAAATTCCCTTTCCACATTGATTTTGCTGTTTTCCTTATCAACTGTGAAATTCATCAAAAGGTTAGTCTTCATAATCATTTGGTTTTAAGTTAATTAATACTTGGTCTAGTTGGTTAAATCGATCTTCCCAGAGCTTCTTAAACTGTTCAAGCCACTGATCTACTTCCTTCATCTGCTTTGCATTGAAGTGATAATAAATTTCCCTGCCAGCCGACTCCTGTCTCACAAGCTGGCACTCTGTCAATATCTTTATGTGTTTCGAAACCGCCTGTCTGCTGGTGTCAAAATGCTCGGCCAAAGCATTGGGCGTCATGGACTGCAAAGCAATCAAACTTAGGATCGCCCTGCGCGTCGGGTCGGCAATGGCCTGAAAAACGTCTCGTCTAAATTCCTTTGGCATAGTCCCTCTAATCATGTGCAACGTTATGATTGCAAATATAAGCGCAACTTTATAGTTGCGCAAGTTTTTTTGAAAGTTTTTTTGAAAGTTTTTTGAAAAATGACTTTTAAGGCCGAATCGGGAAAAAATGCTAAAACCGCGTCCCAATACTCACAGCAAGCGTCGGAAAGAACACATCCCCATTTGAATCCGCTTGAATTCCAGTCACAAACCCAGCTGCCAGATTTTTTCGGAAGGTGTATCGGCCGAAAAGCTGCAGCATTCCTCCGACAGCAACCGTCCGCTGCGGTCCTGTGTTGCGAATGATTGTTACTGGCAAAGGATAGCCTGTGAGGATGGGAAAGAGTATCTCCCGGTCATTGGCCAGCGATGAAGACTGGTAACGTAGCAGGCCGCCCAGTTTCAAACCTGCGTCAAAATGATTGGATTTAACAAAATGATAGCCCAATTTTCCGGCAAGCTGAATTCCTGCAGTCGTGTGGCGATAGGACAAATCCTCCTGTCTCCCATCATCCCAGGTTACCAGCAGTAGGTCCGATCCGTCATGAATTGTCATTCCCAATTCCGATGCCCATGAAAGCTTCGGACGAAACAATTTTTCATATTCAACACCCACAGCTAGTCCGTTCAAATCGCCTGACCCAGCCCTACTGCGACCAATGTTGACCGCGAGCATTTTTCCGGGCGACGATTCGCCGGGCGACGGTTCGCCGGGTATTGGCTGCGTTTCCTGGGCGAATGATTTTTGAAACAGGAATATACTGAATGCAAGGAGTAATAGTCTTTTCATAGTTTGTTGATGGGTTAAGTCAGACCAGCAACCATCTCTTGGCAGCTAATGGAAGTAATATTAAGGCTTTCTCAATTAAGAACCATCCCTGGAACGCTTATTGTAACCACTTTTTCACATCAACACAAAAAACCAAAAAATGAAAAAGATCACACATTTCGCATTCGCAGCTTTTACCGTTTTCAGCCTGAGCTATTGTTCGAGTTCTACTGAAACGGCGGGGGATAAGGATACCCTTGGCACCGAAAGTTCCATGGAAGCGACGCAGGAAATGGCAGAGGATACAGCCGAAGCGAAGGGAGACGATCCCAAGCTGGTTTATGACCTTGTCGAAAGCATGTATGGTGGTATTGCGGTGATGAAGCAGGGTGAGGAAAAAGCCACGTCACCCGCAGTAAAGGCCCTGGCTATCAAGTTGGTGAAGGAGCATACCAAGCTGACGGACGATCTGAAAGCTCTTGCGACTAAAAAGAACTGGACGCTGCCTCGGGGTGAATCAACCGATGACAAAGAAAAGCGCGATGATCTGGCGGAAAAAACCGGTAACGATTACGAGAAAGCCTGGCTCGAAGCATTGGCCGACCGTCATGAAACCAACGCCAAAAAACTCGAAGACGCAAAACCCGAAGATGCTGACTTGAAAATGGCCGGCGAAAAAGGCCTTCCAAAGATCAAAGAGCTCTTAGGGAACATTGAAGCGGTGCAGAAAGAGATTAAGTAAGGGACGACAATTTTGCGACAAAGCCAGACGATCTTTATTGATTATCTGGCTTTGTCATAATATTGCCGAAATTTCCATCTTGCCAGGTAATTATGAAAAAGCCAATTGCTGACCAGGGAGTTATAACAAGAATCTTATCAAGTGCATTGCTGGCTTTCTATATCGCCTTACTAGTGTGGTTGGTGCTGTTCAAATTAAAATTCAATATTCCAGCCCTATTTCAAGATGAACAGAGAAGCCTAAACTTGATTCCATTTGCTGCTCCTGCCATTGTAAACGGGCGAATTAGTTATGGAGAAATGATTATGAATTGCGTAATCTTCATACCGTTTGGCTTGTTGATGAGCGCCAATTTTAAAAGGATATCATTTTTACCAAAATTGGCTTTCATATTTGCATTCAGCTTTATCGTTGAATTACTGCAATACATATTCGCCATCGGAGCCACCGATATAACCGATTTAGTCACAAATACTTTGGGCGGATTTATCGGACTTCAATTGTATGATTTGAGCAATAAGTATGTTTCGGACAAAAAAATAGACCGCGCAATTATTGCTATTGGAGTGCTCATGCTCGCCACGTTCATCTTTATGCACTTTGGTCATTTTATTATGCCATAACAAGAAGGATGTTAGTCACAAGAAATCCAGGCGATCAATCAAGATCACCTGGATTTGTTAATAATCTCACTGGAATAGAACATTTTCGTTTCGTGGCGGACTCATTCACACATTCTTTTTCATCGCCTCAACCCTCTGGAAGAAAAACACCAGTTCTTTGAACGACGTGAAAATGTCGGCGGCGCGGAGGTTGTGGCCCAGCTCACGTTGCGCTACCATGTAGCCGGTGTAAATGTCCCATAGGTCATTAACCCAGCTGGCAGCATTACTCTGGCTGAGCAACTCTGAAACTTCCCGGCCGTAAGCCAGGTGCCTTGCATCCGGAAATTCGTTGGAATTTGATTGTGTTTGCATTTTTGTTACATTTTTTAGGATAAAAAATTAAACTGGGGTGCCCTGTTTTAGGTGTCCTAGCAGATGTAACACCGCTCGGGGAGCTTTCGCCGACCCCCACCATAACAGGGCATTTCTTGCAAGATTCTTCATATGTTACATTTGATTAGGAGCTTGAAGATTCAGAAGAAATTTGGAGAAATGCAAATTGGGGGAGGGGGAGATTTTTGGACTTTGCCAGCTCATGTAACAGCGCAAAACAATGCCTGACCACATGACCACTCTTGACAAAAACCGCAAAACCCATTCACCTTTTCACCCTTAACCTTTCAACAACGTGCTTGAATTCGGTCTGGAGACCTTCTGACGCGGCGTCGTAGTCGGGAGACTACGACGAACTGGGCATTCGAACCGTCTCGGTTAGCGCGAATCAATATCTGACTACGCCTGAATAACAATAACCAAAATGCGCCTAACACAACCCCGAACCACTTCCGAACAATTTTGAACCCCACCGAACAATTTCGAGCCCCACCGAACAACCAAGGAATTCCTCCCAAAACCAGTACCTTGTGTGGCAGAATAAACTCAATGTATCTCATAAGCAGTTAAGTCATGAAAACCGTCGAAATCTTCGAAGGACCCAGGGCCCAAACTTATGACCAGTCGATCCGGATCTGGTGTCCGGAATATGATTCTATTCAGGGACTTTTACCTTCTTTGCTCGGTTATCATCTTGGGACTTCCGAGACAAAAAATGTATTGGTTGTAGGCAGTGGCACCGGCGCTGAAATGGTCAATTTGCTTCAATTTACCCAAGCCTGGAAGATAACCGGTGTGGATCCGTCGCCGGAAATGGTGGCGCAGGCATCAGAAAAACTAAAATCCTTTCCTGAAAATCAATGCAAGCTTATAACAGGAACTGTCGATGATTTGCCATTGGAAGAAAACTGGGATGCTGCACTTTCAATTTTGGTATTTCATTTTCTGCCGGATGACGGATCAAAATTACATTTGCTCAAAAGCATTGCGCAGCGATTAAAAAAAGGCGCTCTGCTCGTATTTGTAGACATTTTTGGTGCCGGGGAATCATTTATTTACAACCTATCATTACTAAAAGCACTTTTGTTGAGCAAAGGATTTGAATCTCAACTTGTTGAAGGCGGGATTGAGCACATTAAAAAATCGTTATTTCCGATTTCACAGGAAAGACTTGCTGAACTAATTAAGGAAGCTGGCTTTGGCAAACTTCATATATTTATGCAATCTCTGATTTTCGGTGGCTGGATCGCGACCAAACTGGACTAAATGCAAACCAAATGAGCGAAACTAAATTCAACATTGCGGTATTGATCGACGGCGACAATGCGCAGGCCAAGTTCATGAAGGAAATGCTGGAAGAGGTTTCCAAATATGGAAAAGCGACCGTCAGAAGGATTTATGGCGACTGGACGAGTTCTCACATGAATAGCTGGAAAGAAACGGTCAATAACCATTCGATCAGCCCGATCCAGAAATTTTCTTATACTACCGGAAAAAACTCGACGGACAGTTCGCTCATTATCGACGCCATGGACATTCTGCATAGCAAAAGCGTCGATGGGTTTTGCATTGTTTCCAGTGACAGCGACTACACCGGTTTGGCGAAGAGGATCAGGGAAGAAGGGCTTTTTGTAATGGGTATTGGAAGAAAAACCACCCCACTCGCATTTGTCAATTCATGCGAGATCTTCACTTTCAGCGAGAACCTGATTGCAGAACTGGATGTGGTAGTCGAAGAACCGGAGATCAAAAAGGTTGACGTAACACCACAGGAGAAAATTCAAAAAGAGGTTAAAAAACCTGACATTAAAACAAAATTCCCAAAAATTGACATAACCGTCATTGATAAGGCATTTGAAATATCCACCAACGAAGAAGAGGAAGCGCTAATCTCCAAAGTCGGCTCCTCACTCCGAAAAATTGACCCCAGCTTCGATTCCCGCACCTATGGGTTTAAGACTTTGACCCAGCTTCTTAAAAGTCTTTCAAAATACAAAATCGTCAATAATGAGGTTAACGGGCTGAATCATCCGCTAATCAAGCTGAAACCCAAACGCGAACCCGAGCGAGATCGCAATCGTGATCCTGAACCCAAGGCTTAAGCCTTGCCCCAGGGGTCACCGACTAAGCACCGGATTGAAATCCGGCGCTGTAAAATCGGTCGCTGCTCTGCAGCTTGTCTTGCCAGTGCCAGCGCACGACACATCTCCTAACCCGGGGTTTCAACCCAGGGGACACCCGACTAAGCACCGGATTGAAATCCGGCGCCGTAAAATCGGTCGCTGCTCTGCAGCTTGTCTTGCCAGTGCCAGCGGCACGACACATCTCCTAACCCTGGGTTTCAACCCAGGGGCGCTCCCAACAAATCGCCGGATTGAAATCCGGCGCCGTAAAATCGGTCGCTACTCGGCAGCTTGTCTTGCCAGTGCCAGCGGCATAAAAAAAATCGCCAAAAAATTTGCGTAAGTAAATGCTTACATATATTATTACGTAAGCATTTACTTACACAATGTCTATCGAAGCAAGAAGAGATGTTTTTCAGGCCATAGCAGATCCAACAAGGCGGCAGATTATTAATCTGATTGCCCATAAGTCGATGAACCTCAATGCGATTGCGGACAATTTCCAGATCAGCAGGCCTGCTATTTCACAACACATAAAAATTCTGACAGAGTGCGGAATGGTGGTTGTCCGTCAGGAGGGACGGGAAAGGTTCTGCGAGGCGAAGCTGGACGGTCTGAGTGAAGTCTCCAATTGGGTGGATCAATACAAACAATTCTGGAATGAGAAACTCGATTCCCTTGGAAGCTATCTTGTTAAAATTCAAGCAAACAATCCATTAAATGAAGAATCAAACACAAACCAATCAAACAATCAATAACATGAGCGAGCAAACAGAAAAAAAAGAAGGATTGAAAATAGTAAGAGAGTTCAAAGCGCCTAAAACACTTGTATTTGATGCTTTTGCATCACCTGAGGCGTTCAGCGAATGGTGGGGACCGGCAGGCAGTAACCTTTCAATTGAAACATTTAATTTCAAAACAGGCGGAAAGACGCATTATAAAATGGAGGGAAACGGCCACGTGATGTGGGGATTATTCCAATACAAAAACATCCAGCGCGCTGACTTACTAGAATTCGTCAACTCATTCGCTGACGCAGAAGGAAACATCACTACTTCTCCATTCCCAATGGATTTTCCTTTGGAGATTCTCAATAAAATTACATTGGAAGAAAATGAGGGAGTGACGACCTTAACAATTCAGGGATACCCGCTTAATGCCACGCCCGCGCAGGAAGAAACCTACTTTTCGATCATGGAAAACATGCGTGAAGGTTTTGGCGGGACATTTGATCAGCTAGAAGCTTACTTGTCAAAACAATGACAATTTACTACATGGCCAGGCGGCTATTTGACAAAATTTCAAGGATGGTTTACTGAATTGGAATAGCTATGCTGCCTGGCGTGATTTACCACAGCTTGTGAATACTATCAGGGATTTACTTTTTAATAAAATTTTATAATCATAAAAAAAATCAAGACTCGTTTAAATCGATAACAAGAATAATTGTTACTTTTGAGATCAATAAATTGTTACTTAAAATAACAATTCTCTCAAACGCCAACATGAAACCGCAGGCTGTAAAAAATGATATCGTCCAAAAACTGCAAAAAGAAATTCTTTCTTTGCAGGGCTTTCGGGCGCCGTCAGATGGTCAGCGCGCCCGGTTTGGTTTAGGCGCGATAGATGCAGCATTCCCTGAATCTACTTTTCCGACGGGCGCTGTTCATGAATTTTTTAGTACCGCTCGTGAAGATGCTGCTGCCACGGCCGGTTTTATGGCTGGTTTGCTTGGTAAGGTCATGCATCAGAAAGGTATATGTTTGTGGATCAGCACGAATAGGACCGTATTTCCTCCTGCACTAAAATTCTTTGGGGTTGAGCCTGACCGCGTCATCTTTATAGATATTAAGAAGGAAAAGGATTTGCTTTGGGCAATAGAAGAAGCTTTGAAATGTGATGCGCTTGCCGCAGTGGTGGGCGAATTGAAAGAAATTACACTCACAGAATCCAGGCGGCTGCAATTAGCAGTGGAACACAGTCGGGTTACCGGATTTCTGCACCGCTACAACCCCCGGAATGCCAATACCCTGGCTTGCGTTTCCCGCTGGAAAATTACACCCATTCCCAGTCAATTGGAACCTTGTATGCCCGGTGTCGGACATCCTCGCTGGAATGTGCAGTTAGTGAAAGTCCGTAATGGCGAACCGGGAGAATGGCAGCTGGAATGGTCGGATGGGGAGTTTAAGCATTTAGGAAAAGAAGTTGTGGTTATGCAGGACAAGGATTTGCGTCAGACCGGTTAACCCTGCCACTTATCATATAAATTCGGATGCAAAATTGATAAATTCGTATTTTGAAACATCCTATACTCTCTAACAGATCCTAAGATGAAATCACCTTCACCTAAACTGATTTTTGCATTCTTCCTACTGCTTACAAGTTCATCCATTAGGGGCCAATCACCAGTTCCGGCCGCTAAGATTGACTCGATTTTTGCCGAATGGAATAAACCCGGTGTGCCGGGGGCAGCGGTTGGAGTTGTTCATGGAGGTAAGCTTATCTATGCCAAAGGATTTGGAGAAGCTGATCTGGAAACGGGTGCCAAAATCGGGCCTGAAACCATCTTTCATGTGGCATCTGTATCCAAACAATTTACGGATTATGCCATAGTAATGCTGGCTGAACAAGGTAAGCTGTCCCTGGATGACGATATCCGCAAATACATTCCAGAAATTTATGATTTTGGAAAAACTATTACAATTCGCAACCTGGCAAACCATACCAGCGGACTGCGTGATCAATGGAATTTGCTTGCCATGGCGGGCTGGCAACTGGACGATGTGATTACCAAACAACATGTTTTCAACATCATTACTCGTCAAAGAGAGCTCAATTTTGAGCCTGGTTCGGCTTATGCTTATTGCAATACCGGCTATACGATTTTGGCTGAGATTGTTAGCCGGATCACCAAACAACCATTTGATTATTGGATGGAGCGTAATGTTTTCAAACCGCTTGGGATGAAAAACACCCTCTTTTACGACAATCAGGAAAAAATAGTCAAAGGCCGCGCTTATTCTTTTCATAGAACGCCCGGCACGTTTGGGCCAACTATGTTTAGTAAAAGCATTCTCAGTTATGGCAATGTGGGAGCAACAAGTTTGTTCACAACAGTCAATGATCTGGCGCTATGGATTGATAATTTCCGATCGCCGCAAGTGGGTACCAAGGCGACCATGAAGCAAATGCTTGAAAAAGGGCGACTTACCAAAGGCGACACATTGCCGTATGCGCTTGGATTGGCACACGGAAAATATAAAGGACTCGATTTTTACGGTCACGGCGGGGCCGATGCCGGTTTCAGGTCTAACATCGCTTATTTTCCAAAAGAGGATTATGGTTTCATTGTGCTGAGCAATCAGGCAGAGTTCGATCCAGGGAAAAAGAGCTTTGAAATGGCTGATCTCTACCTTTCTAAATATATCAAAGAACAAAAGCCTGTTACAAAACCTGCAAATGCATCTTCGGGCGAATTCAAATTCGATTCAACTCATTTCAAAAATTATGTCGGATCGTACTCATTAACCGAAGCCCCGGGTTTTGTGATGACTTTCAAGAAGGAAGGCGATAAATTTATGACCCAGGCTACAGGCCAGCCGTGGTTTGAAGTTTTTCCGTCATCGGATTCCACGTTTTTCTTAAAAGTGGTTGAAGCATCGGTTATTTTTCACAAGCCGAAAGAGGGAAAGGTTACCCGGATCACATTGTTGCAAAACGGCGAACATCCTGCAACAAGAGTAGAGTCTCAGCCAGACACTTCTACCCCAAAAGAGCAGTTAGTAGGTTCCTATTACAGTCCTGAATTGGAAACGCTTTACACCATTGCATTAAAAGATGACACGCTCAAACTACGTCACGTTCATCACGGAGAAGTCAATTTAATAGTGACCGGAAAGGATAAATTGCAGGCGCCCTGGTGGTTTGTTCAAACTATCGACATGCTGAGAGACGCTTCAGGCCATGTAAACGGACTAAAAATGACCAACGGACGCGTAATGAATTTGCGGTTTAAAAAACTGGCCGATGATTTTGCAGCGGGTGCATTATCGGCTACGGTTAAATGATGTTTTTCCTGGACGGCTTACACAAAATTCTTTGCCTAGAAATTCCTTAATAAATTTTTTTGGAGTCGTTGCCAGATAATGTTGGAAGTCCTTGATCAGATGACTCTGGTCGTAGTAACCGAACTGATCCACTACCGAAAGCCAGTCAACTTCTTTTTCCTGCTTTTGAATAAAGTCGATCACCTGCTTGAAACGTAAAAATCTGGACAGTTCCTTGGTTGAAAAGCCAAGGTATTTTTTGAAACGCATTTGGATAGTCCGTTCTGATACGTTGGTTTCTATGGCGATCGCTTTTGAAGGTTCAGCAAATGAGCCATCCAGCTGGTTTATTCCATCCAGCAGCTGCGCGGTCTGTTCATCGGCATCTTGAAAGTATATATTTCCGTATTCCATAAGAAGGTCGATCCGGTCTTCGAGCGTTTGCATTGCGTTCAGAAATTCCCATAACTCATGAAAGCCGCTAATGTTCAGCAGTTTATCCGGATCTTGTACCGTATCATCCTGAATTTCTTCAAGAGGTATTTGAAAAAGTCTGTAAAACCCATGCGGGTTGAAAACAACTGCGACTAAGTCGGTGCCTGGTAGAACTTCATAATTCATCATTTTCCTGAGCGGCCCGATAACCCCCAACCTTTCTATGGTAAGCTGTCCATATTCCTGATCTGCGAAAGACAGCCTTAATATTGGGCCAAAATTGAAAATCAACATCATTTCAAGGCTAGGGGACAAATGTTGGTTGACTGTCTTAAAATCCCTGGTAGTTTGAATGCAATAGAAATGCTTGATCACTTCGCCGAGTGTTTCGGATATTTCAATGTGTCTCCCAATTGGCTCCATGAAAACCTGTGCTTTCGTTTACTTACAATTTTATTTTAACCGCTGGCCATACTTTTGATTATAGATTAATCAACCATTAAAATAATCATCATCATGTCAGACTCAAAATCACCTAAAATTCTGATTACAGGCGCTACCGGCAATATCGGAAAAGAGTTAATCAAATACCTTTCTGCAAAGAAAATTCCTTTTAAAGCGATGGTCCGTTCGCTGGATAACACTGCGGAAATTAAAGCGGTACCATTTGCGGAGGTTGTAAAAGGTGATTTCGATGACAAAGTTTCTCTAGTCAATGCGCTTTCTGGCATCGAACATGCATTTCTTTTAACCAGTTCTTCTGCAAAGGCCGGGGAGCAGCAAATGAGATTTGTGGACGAAGCTGTAAAATCAGGCGTAAGACATATCGTAAAATTGTCGCAATGGGCTGCTGATGAGAATTCGACCGTTCGTTTTTTGAGATATCATGCAATTGTTGAAAACCATATCCGGGAATCCGGTATTCATTTTACATTCCTCCGCCCTAACCTTTTTATGCAGGGTTTATTGGGTTTCCGCGATTCAATTCGCTTTCACGGACAATTTTTTGGAGCAATTGGGGACGCGAAAATTAGTCTGGTTGATACGCGGGACATTGCCGCTGCGGCAGGAGAATCGCTGATCGATCCAAAGCACGAAAATAAAACTTATGATCTTACCGGGCCCGAGGCATTGTCACATCACGAACTTGCCGAGAAATTATCTGGTGCCATTGGCAATGAAATTCAATTTGTAGATATTCCTTCAGATGCGCTTCGTGAAATGCTGCTCCAAGTAGGTTTTCCGCAATGGCAAGCCGATGGACTGGTTGAAGATTATGCGCATTATAAGAGAGGGGAGGCTGCGGTCGTAACTTCTGGCGTTTTGGACGCCACGGGTTTTGCACCACGCAGCTTCGACAATTTTGCACAGGATCATGCGCAGTTATTTTTTCCTCCTGTTCTCAAATCCCGTTCTCCTCAATAGACACCCCCTTCCCTTAATTGGGGATTAAAGCACAGAGAAGAAGTTATCGGGAAGTAGCTTGATTGGATAAAGAGTAAATCCGGTCATTTTTCATCTTGAATAATATACCTTTTTCCAAATCATATGGCGACTGAATTCCAGACTCCCCAAGACCGTGAATATGTTGATACCCTTGTCAATGCTGCCCGCAAAGAGGCTGCAGCATTTTTTAACCTCAAACATACAGCCGAGCGCGCCGATGGCGTCATTCCGGTTAAGTACCGTGAATTGATGTCTGTTGCTGTTGCCCTCACAACCCAATGTTCATATTGCATTGAATCGCACATCAAAAAAGCTGCTCAGGCAGGCGCAACCCAAGAAGAGATAGCAGAAACCGTTTTCATTGCAGCAGCAATCCGCGCTGGTGGCGCAGTTGGAAACGGTTTGATGGCAATGCGGATGTTTGAGGAGGAAAGTAAGGTAAGTGGGGAAGATACGAGTGGGATTGTATATTGATCCTAAATCACAGCATCAACCATCCAGATATGCCCAAACGGGTCTTTCACTTCCCCTTGCCGGTATCCATAATCATAATCTTGCGCAGGTGAAAGCAGCTCGGCCCCTGCAGCGATGGCGCTAGCCATGACCGCATCCACATCCGGAACAAATATCCCAATGGTAACAGTAGTTCCCTGATACCGCGCGGGACTAAACGATGCAGAATTATGTGTTTCTTCATGCAGGTGAAAAATAGCACCTTCAATCGAAAGTTCGGAAACGTGTATGCTGCCATCCTCATTGGAAAACCGCCTGAGCTCCACAGCCGCAAAGGCATTTATGTAGAAGTCGACATTGGTTACTCCGTTTGGGATCCAGAGTTGTGGGGCGAAGGTTGGGTTTTTTGACATAAGGCTATGTGAATTTAATTGATGAATTCTTTTTGGTAACTATTTTTCTGGAGGCAGTAAGTCAGAGGATCTAAAAAATGAAGTAAGCGGGAATCGTCGCTGATGGATATTTCGCGTTCACAGTCTCTCCTCAATGGATTCAGTCATGAATCTGCCTTTTAAAAAACTCCCAAGATTCCTCAAACATATCGAAGTCAGTCGAAAACTCATGCTTACCATTAATGACTTTAATCAGTGTCACTTCGGGTTTACCTTTTGTGTGATAGGTGTATTTTTCGACGGTAATGTTGTTGGTTTTGTCACCGTCTGGCATCGTTGACTTGACCGGGGCGCCGGTATAACCATCGAGATTTGCCCAGTATTGGAAGGATTGATCTGTTGCGCGTACATTGCCAAGCGTTACACCTGATGTTTTGACTTCGCCGCCATTATAAGGATTGGTTGCATCTGCTGTTCCATTGGTGATCATCACTGGCAGTGGCACATTCATCGGTGTGCAGTCCATATTTTCCTCCGTAGGCAAATTCGCCACAATAGCGGAAATGGCTTTAATTTTTCCCGGCATTGTCAGTGCCAATTTGTAAGACATATGCCCTCCACCCGAGAACCCAGTTGCAAAAACATGGGCTTTATTGATCTTATACTTATCAGAAAAGTAATCGATCATAGCCGAGAAAAATGCTTCCTCATTCAAATTTTCAGTATTAGCCACCGCCGTGGATGCCTTGCGGCATTCATTCCAGTAATGTTTAAACCCAGCTGGATATACTAGCACAAGGTTTTCAGTCTCAGCCCTGGCTTGCAACTTTGCTGCTCGTGGTGCAAATCCCATCGGTTCACCACCAGAGCCGTGCATGACGAAAACAAGACTTGCGCCTGGTTTGATTTTGACGGATTTGTCGTAAACGAACACGCGGTAATGGTTATCGATTAATAGCGAATCGGCTACGAGCTGCGCCTTTGCAGAAAAGATCGAGCAAAAAAACAGCACTGGAAGAATATGCTTAAACATCTGAAATGGGATTAGTAATGTCGCAAGTTATATTTTAGCTGTTAAATCCAGCTGACTCGTCACTAAAACTTTTGTGCGGTAAAAAGCAACCTGAGCGAAGCATTAATGCAAAACCTTTCTGAATGTCAGGTTAATCCTCGCATTCATCGGTGCAGATGATTTGGCAATCCTGTGTTCCCAATACTTCTGTAAATCGCCTTTCATTAAAAGCAGTGAGCCGTTTTGCAATTCCAGAGAATATTGCTGCCGATGATTTTCCTTATTCCTGAAATCAAAGTTTCTGGCCTGCCCGAAGCTGATTGATGCGATTTCTGTTTGGAGACCGATGATGGTGTCCTTGTCGCTATGCCAGGCAACGGAATCATTGCCATCGCGGTAGTAATTGAGCAACACGCCATTGAAAATCATTCCTGTGTGATCTTCTACTTTTGTTTTAATTTGCCACAATTCATCTGTCCAAATTACCGGTCGTCTTTTATCATCTTTACGTATTGGCTGGTCTCCAAACCATGCAGATAACCTGGGAGTGATGACCTCTTTTTCATACATCATCACTTTGGTTTGCTGCCAGGGAACGGTTCCCAGAAACTTGGTTAAATAATGTTCACTTTCCTTTTCGTTAAAAAAGGCAGGTATATATTCCATGAGATGTTCGGGAAGCAACAAATGCTCCTGATCATCAAACAACTTGAACTGCTCCATTATACTTCCTTTATTTTTTTCTGATCCGTTTAGGTTCATTTTCTTTTGCTAACTTTTTAATGTTATCGGCAACAGGCAAATTTTCTGGCATCGTTCCCCCAAGCTCCTGAATGGTCTGACGCACTTTCTGGCCTACCTCGAAATGCGTTTTGTGAGCTTTTTGCTTTCCAGTAATATTTTCTCTTTTCAGTTTATCATCGGTTTGAGTAGTACGGAATAGGTTAGCGGCTAACTCAGAGCTGCCCATATGATCCAAAATATGTTGGCTTTTTTTGAGTTCCTTCCTTTCATGAATCTGTTTGGCATCAAGGCCGCCGTACAATCCCATATATCCGTGGTTTTGGAAAACAGCGTAATCGATGGGTTCTACAACACCTGCAATACGGGCAGAGTCGGCCAGAAGTAAATTGTGCCTGGTAACTTCTCCCCGCAAAAAGATACGCTTTTCATTTTCGTCCGGGAGGTCTTTGTATTCCTTCATTTGCCTGATCTCCTGCAGGCGAGTTTGGACAGCAAAATAGGTTTGACCCAGTGCAACCACTTCTTTTGATGGATCTGCATTTTGAACGATGAGGTAGCAGGCATAACGTGAAAGCTTAAAATTATCACTTTTCCGTTTTGCTCCTTTTCCTAGTTCGATCATTTCGTGCATTTCCCCGAAATGATCAGAAATGCTCTGTTCGCTGTTTTTGCATGCTTCTTTTGCTCTTTCGATGACTGCTTTGAAATAGCGGTACTCTGTATAATCTAGCACTTTTGCCAGATCACGGGCGCTCCAATACTCGTTTCCTTCATCATCTGTCTTTCTGATTTTTTCAAAAAGTGAGGGGCTCTGATTCGTATTCATGGTCAATCATTTAGGTGTGTTAAATAGATTTTTTTGTCGTAACAAAGTAAAATAAATCCTTGTACTTATCCAAACAATTTGATATTATTGTGATCAAATATCAGATATTTAAAATATCAATATTATTATATTCTATTGAATATCAATTATTTAAAAAAAATATTATCTTAACAATGCCCCAGCGTTTCGCCACCATATGGTTTCGACATTTAATCACAGATTGGACTGTGATTGAGCGGCCTGATCTTAAAGGTGAGCAGTTTGTATTGGCTGCGCCCGAGCGTGGACGATTGGTGGTGAAGGCATCCAGTTCACTGGCTTTGGCCAATAGTATTGAGGTAGGAATGTTGGTAGCGGATGCAAAGGCATTATTTCCTTCACTAGAAGTAATTGATGATAAGCCGGGCAAGGCAGATGAGCTGCTGGAAGCACTGGCGGAATGGTGTATACGTTACACTCCTTTTGCCGCAGTGAACCTGCCCGACTGCTTGATTTTGGATATTACAGGCTGCGCATATTTATGGGGTGGGGAACGGGCCTATCTGAAAGAAATAGTTGTAAAGCTCAAAAATATAGGATATGATGTCAGTGTGGCAATCGCTGATACTATTGGCGCGTCCTGGGCAGTTTCACATTATGGACAACGGAAGCGAATTATAGACGTAAATGGTCAGGAAAATGCGCTTTTAACATTGCCTCCTGCTGCACTGCGCCTTGATGATATTGTTTTAGAGCGGATGCAAAAGCTGGGATTTTACCAGATCAGGAATTTTATAAATATGCCGCGTTCAGTGCTGCGCAGGCGATTTGGTCAGCAGCTTCTGGATCGGATCGATCAGGCTTTGGGGAATGCGATTGAGATCATTCAGCCGGTTCAGCCAATTGTGCCTTATCAGGAAAGATTACCATGCTTGGAGCCAATTGTGACGGCAACGGGCATTCAGATTGCATTAAGAAGGCTTCTGAAAATGCTTTGCGGTCGTTTAGCGAAAGAAGGTAAGGGGTTAAGGTCTGCTATTTTTAAGGGACATCGGGTCGATGGAAAAATGGAACAAATTGACATCGTAACCAATAGTGGGTCTCACCATGTGGAGCATTTGTTCAGACTTTTTGAATTGAAAATCTCTACCATTGAACCCGACCTGGGTATAGAGCTATTCCTGCTTGAGGCGCCGGTTGTGGAAGATGTTGACCCTGTTCAGGAAACGCTTTGGAATCTGTCGGGAAGTGCCGATGATGTAAGTCTAATGGAATTGCTTGACAGGCTGGCAGGAAGGGCAGGAATGCAGTCGATCCAGCGCTATTTACCGGATGAACACCATTGGCCCGAACGATCGATAAAAGTCGCAGCGTCTTTGACGGAAAAACCAGAAACCAATTGGCGTACAGACCGACCAAGACCTGTCCATTTGTTGCTTGATCCGCTGCCTATCCAGGCTACTTCTCCGGTACCCGATTATCCGCCTATGCTTTTTCGGTACAAAGGCGAAGTGCATACGATTAAAAGAGCAGATGGTCCAGAAAGGATTGAAAGGGAGTGGTGGCTGGAACAAGGGCTGCACCGGGATTATTATTGTGTTGAGGATCAATTCGGTGCCCGATACTGGATTTTCAGGCTTGGACATTACGATGAGAATAATTCGAAATGGTTCATACACGGTTTTTTTTCTTGACAGCCTTGGTAAGTCTTAAAGACTTGCCAAGGCTAACAACCAGCGAATACGATGAAATATACCGAACTACAAGTAACGACAAATTTCAGCTTTCTGCGCGGCGGATCGCATCCGGAAGAACTGGTACAACAGGCTTTGAAATATGGCTATAAAAAAATTGCAATCACCGACCGGAATACACTCGCGGGAATTGTTCGTGGTTATGCGGCAGCGAAAGGAAAAGAAATTGAAATTATCCCAGCTTGCCGATTAGATTTGCTGGATGGGCCCAGTCTGTTGGCATATCCAACGACCCAACAAGCCTATTCACAACTTTCGGCATTGTTGACCGAAGGCAACCTTCGCACAGAAAAAGGGAAGTGTGACTTGTATAAAGCGGATGTTTACCGTCATGCAAAAGGGATGAAACTAATTGTGGTGCCACCTGCTGCATTGAATAAACATTTTGATTTTGAACAGGAATTTAAGAATGCACTAAAAGAATATAAATGGGCTTTTGGGAAGGACATTTACATCGCTGCTGCCCGCTCATATCAGGGAGATGATACCAAAAGATTGTACCGGATTTCGCAACTGGCTGAACAGTTGGGTGTTCCAATGGTTGCGACCAATGATGTGTATTATCATCATCCGGCTCGGCGGGAATTGCAGGATATCCTGACCTGTATCCGCGAAAAATGTACCATTACCAATGCAGGTTTTCGACTCTATCAGAACGGGGAACGGTACCTGAAAGAGAATGAGGAAATGCTTAGGCTTTTTCGGAATTATCCGGATGCCGTACATCGCACACTGGAAATTGCCGACGCCTGCCAGTTTTCCTTGAAAGAATTGAAATACGTTTATCCTGAGGAAATTACAAGTGGAAACCGCCCACCGTTAATAGAACTTGAAGAGTTAACATGGAAAGGAGCGTTGGAGATATTTGGAGCATGTATTCCCAAAAAGATCGAAGATGCGATCAATTATGAAATGAAGTTTGTAGAGGAAATGGACTATGCACCCTATTTTCTTACAGTATATGATATTGTTCGTTTCGCGCGAGAGCAAAGGATTCTTTGCCAGGGCAGGGGATCTGCGGCTAACTCTACGATTTGTTATTGTTTGGGGATAACTTCTGTCAATCCGATAGAGATAGACTTACTTTTTGAACGCTTTATTTCTTCAGCACGCAATGAGCCGCCGGATATTGATGTCGATTTTGAGCATGAGCGGAGGGAAGAGGTGATCCAATATATTTATCAAAAATATGGCAGGGACCGGGCTGGTATCGTTGCGACTGTAACCCAGCAACACCAGAGAGGGTCTATCCGGGATGTGGCAAAAGCCATGGGAATGTCTGCTGATGCCATTAGCAGGCTTTCTAATTCCATTTGGGAATTTACGGATGAATGGTTTGAGGGAAAGCGGGTTGCTGAGGAGGGTTTTAATCCTAATGACCCGCATCTTATCAAAATCCTGGATTTGACCAAACAATTTATGGGTTTCCCAAGACAGCTTGGACAGCATACCGGTGGCTTTGTAATCACGCAGGGCAAACTTTCCGATTTGTGCCCCGTACTCAATGCCCGGATGGAAAACAGGACCTGCATTGAATGGAACAAAGACGACATTGACACATTGGGTTTTTTAAAGATCGATGTACTCGCATTGGGTATGCTAACCTGCATCCGCAAAGCATTTGATTTAGCCAAAAAACATTACAACAAAGATTATACGCTGGCAAATATCCCTCCGGACGAAACTGAAGTGTATGACATGATTTGCAGGGCAGATACCATAGGTGTTTTCCAGATCGAAAGCCGTGCGCAACAGGCTATGTTACCCAGGTTGAAACCTCGCTGTTTTTATGATCTGGTGATTGAAGTTGCCATTGTGCGCCCAGGGCCAATTCAGGGGGATATGGTGCATCCTTACTTACGTAGGAGAAATAAGGAAGAGGATGTTGACTATCCGTCTCCCGCATTGGAAAAAATTTTAGGTAAAACATTGGGCGTCCCACTCTTTCAGGAACAAGCAATGAAAATTGCAATTGTAGCAGCGGGTTTTACGCCCACGGAGGCCGACGAACTGCGGCGTAGCATGGCGACTTTCAAGGTGAAAGGAATGGTTGAGAAGTTTGAGCAAAAGCTGACTGCGGGAATGACAGCAAATGGATATACCAAAGAATTTGCACAGCGCATTTTCAAACAATTGGAAGGTTTTGGCAGTTACGGTTTCCCAGAAAGTCACGCGGCCAGTTTTGCATTGCTGGTGTATGTTTCCTGTTATCTCAAATGCTATTATCCCGATGTTTTTGCCACAGCTTTATTGAATAGCATGCCGATGGGCTTTTACCAACCCGCTCAGATTATTATCGATGCCAGAAATCATCATGTCGAAGTGCGTCCGGTGGATATTAATTATTCCGATTGGGATAATCTTTTAGAGGATAGGAAAAGTGAAAAAGATTATTGTCCGATCCGGTTGGGTTTCAGGCAGGTAAAGGGTTTGCGGGAAGACGATGTACAACTTTTAGTTTCCGGCAGACAAAAACCATTTACCAACATACATACCTTACGCGATGTGGGTGTTTCGCAGAGTGCATTGGAAAAACTGGCGGATGCGGATGCATTCAGGTCTATTGGGTTGGATAGGAGGGAGGCGCTGTGGGAAGTGTCTGCTTTGAGTGACCGGCCTGTCGGATTATTTGAAGGGCAGCCTTCTGAAAGTTCAATGGAAGCTTTTGTGCAACTTCCTTTAATGACCGCCTCCGAGCATGTCGTGCAGGATTATGCTTCAACATCGTTGTCATTGAAAGCGCATCCGGTCAGTTTTGTGCGGGAGAAATTGTCATCGCTTAAAGTTTTTTCAACCAAGGAACTGGATTTAATTGGCAATGCGAGAATGGTAAAAGTGGCTGGTTTGGTATTGGTGCGCCAGCGGCCTGGGACAGCGGGAGGCGTTTGCTTTATTACCATTGAGGACGAGACAGGTTATGCCAATCTGGTGGTTTTTCAGAGTCTTTTTGAGAAATATAGAAAGGAAATCCTGCGGGCAAGGCTGTTAATGGTAGAAGGAAAACTGCAGCGAGAAGGCGATGTCACCCATGTTATTGTCCAAAAATGTTATGATTTGTCGATTTTGTTAAAGAAGCTCACTGCAACCGAAGAAGAAAATCCGGATATACTCACCCTTTCCCGCGCCGACGAAAAGGATGAGTACGTATCTCAGGCAATCAACAAAAGAGCGCAGGTAAGGAAAGACGTGCAAACGGAGATTTTTCCCACTGGAAGGAATTTCAGATGATCTTACACGAATTTTAACGGTTATCCAATATGCGTACCAACCAGTTTCTGACTTAAAAGCAACGCATCCGCGGAAGGCTGATGCAAAATACGGCTGTGCAAGCCTTTTTCGGGATTCATGTCCCATAGGCCGGAACTATGCCAGTTATCCAGGTTATCCCAGTCGGGGCGGTCGATGATGGGGTAGAGGCAAACTCCCCATAGCGGAATGTTATCACGGATAAGCTTAAATGATTCTTCACCCACCATTTTAATCCATAACGGCCTGTCGCTTCCGGGGTGGCTTGTTTCCGAAAGTACCACCGGACGCTTGTAACGCAAATAAGCTTCTTTTAAAAGACTTGATAACGATCGCCAGCGTGGGTCAGGGACCGGATCATTCCATCCCAGAAAATCAAACGTGCCCGCAACCCACTGATTATTATAGTAGTAATTGAAACCCAGTATATCCAGCAGATCTTCGCTGCCGCCAAGCTCGGGGCAAATTCGGCCACACAACATGTCAACCGATTGATATTGTAACTCATGTGCTACCAGTGCACGGTTTTTTTCATCATAATCCTCCAGATTAGCCGGAACCATGTTGACCAACGGCTCGGTTGTCATGATCCGCACATCGGGATTAACTTCTTTAAGTGCTTTAATACCAGCAATGTAGGCACGCATTAAAGCGTATTTCACGTCCCAGCCGTTGTTGCGGCAATAGGGACTGGTGCCAGCAACGTCTCCCCCTAGCCACGAAATGAAACTGACTTCATTGATAGGCGTAACGATCAATGTTTCAAATGGACTAACCCGATAGAAGAACTCCCCAAAAGCCTTGCAAAGCGCGGTAAAACGAGCTGTAAAGTGTGGGTGCAATGGGCTGAGATCGTCGGGGTAACCAAAGTGACAGATATCCCATAGCTGCTGAATGCCAGATTGTTGCCCGGAGAGGATCATTGAACGCACAGAGCTGAAATCGTAGCAGTATGGCTTGTATTCGACCATACTCCATCGGATACCTTCCCGTACTGTCGTGATGCCGATTGACTTTATACGTTCGTAATCCTGCTCAATAAGTTCAAGATGGCGGGTTACAGTTGAAAGATCGACCCGATCTCCATGTATGTTCAATTGGTCTGTGCATTCAAATCCACCCATCCAGAAGGATTTGAACGGATTCTGAATGTTGTGTGGTGGTAAAAAAGCGCTGATGTCTTTGGGTAACAAATCGGTCATGCTGAATTGCGAAATGATTTACCATGCCTTGCAGTAACAATTGTGCCAATGTCGGGTTACGGTTTAGCAACGAGTCGCTTATCCAGAAAATCAGCCTGCGGTAAATCAATTCCTTGAAAATAGATGTCCCATCAATATTTGAAATCCTCGTATATTGGTTTTATTTTAACTCAGGTCAGACCATTCTAAACGCTTGATTGTATGGAAGATACCTTACTAGAAAAAACAGGAAAAACGCTCGGTCAATGGATCGAAATTTTAAACCAGTCGGGGCTGGAAAAGCATAAGGAAATGATGCATTATTTGCAGACTGAGCAAGGTGTAACATATGGTTTTGCCAATCTCATCGCATTGAAAGTCAGAAAGTCTGATGCGGGTTCTTTTGAAGATGAAATTCTGGTCGAAAATCAGTACAAGGGTAAGGAGCAGCTAAAACCGATATACGAAACACTACTCAACGAAATCAGCGAATTTGGTGACGATATTACCATTACCCCGAAGAAGGATAGCGTTAGCATTATCCGTAAAAAGCAATTCGCGCTGATCAAACCCGCCTCAAAAACGCGCGTTGATCTTGGTTTAAAATTCAAGAGCCGGCCGACCGGAGAAAGACTCGGCAATTCGGGCCCATTTGGTGCCATGTGTACACACAGGGTTCAAATTTCCACAATTGAAGAAATTGATGCGGAACTTTTGGGCTGGATAAAAGATGCATACGACGAGTCAATATAAAATTACACCAATACGATTTCGTCACCTTCGCATACAATTCCACTTTCTACACAGACCATATTTCTACCGAAAAATATCTTCTTATCGATCCAGCGGTAACCAAAAAGTGCTTTAAGGGGCTCAGGGCTTTTCATACCTGTTTTGGGATCAATGTTAACCATGATGCACCTTTCGCAGGCGTTAGCGGCTTCGAAACCAGCATTTCCGATCTTAATGTATTTCCAGGCATCCTCGGCGAAAGGCAATGTTCCGGATACGACAAAGTTGGGCCGGAACCGCTTCATTTCGACAGGAGAATCGAGTTTACCATTCAGATCGTCCAGCGATGCTTGTGAAATGAGCAAATAGGGAAAATCGTCGGCAAAGCTTACCAGTTCACCATGGCTTGTATAATCAGGATTTCGTTTCCTCTTGGTCTCGTCTGTCATGGCCACAATCCTTACTTTTTTACCCAGTTGATTGGTGAGCCATTGGTCGGCAACGTTACAAACTGTGAATGCGGTTACCACATCATCCCATATTCTAACTTCAACGGCCTCATCGGAGACCCGATCGAATGGAACGAGGACTTGCTGCTCTGTATCGAGCCGATTGGATAGAATTAATCCATTTGGGTCTAACGAGACATCCAGTAATGCCATATTTGCATGGACCCGCTGCGTGAGAAATTTCCCGTTTTCGTCCACAACCATCCAACGACGGTCGTATTGCAGGCCACAGTCTTCCACCTGAGCGGCTAACAGGCGTATCCCACCCAGGGATTTTACAGGATATATCCATATTTCGGACAGTTTCATGCGGGTTGAAGCAATAAAACCATTCCCAAAAGTATCTTGGTACAATTGTTTGAGTAAACGGGAGAGCCTTTTAATGAGGTGGACGTCAACTAACTCATATGAAGCGGATCAAATTTATACTCTCTCTACTTAAAGAGACCTTATCCGAATTTTCGGACGACAACGCGATGAAGCTGAGCGCAGCGTTGTCTTATTACACCATTTTTTCCATTGCACCCATGCTGCTGCTGATCATTTCGATTGTCAGCATTTTTTATGGTAAGGAAGCTTTTCAGGGTGAGCTATATGGCCAAATAAGCGGGCTTGTAGGAAAGCAGGCCGCGGCGCAGGTCCAGGAACTGATCAAAAATGCTGCAATTACAAACAAATCTAATATGGCAGCTGCTATTGGAGGCGTCACGTTGCTCATTGGAGCGACGGGGGTTTTTGCTGAAATCCAGGATTCGATCAATTACATCTGGTCAATCAAATCCAAACCCCAAAAAAGCTGGCTGCAATATCTAAAAAACAGGTTATTGTCATTTTCCATCATTCTTACGCTTGGGTTTTTGCTCATCGTATCTCTTGGCGTGAATGCGATGGTAGACCTGCTGAGCAACCGCCTTGAACGCTATTTTTCGGAAGTTTCAGTTGTGATATTTTCGGTATTGAATGTTGGTTTGGTGATCGTGATTATTGCAGCACTTTTTACAGTGATATTCAAGGTACTTCCCGACGGCCACGTTAGGTGGAAAGAATGCATTGTTGGTGCAACGTTTACCGCGATTTTATTTGCGGTAGGAAAATTTGCAATTAGTTTTTACCTCGGGAAATCCGATCTGGGTGCGGCGTATGGAACATCCGCATCCATTGTTATCCTGCTTACCTGGATTTATTATTCTTCCATTATCCTTTATTTCGGGGCTGAGTTTACAAAGGTTTATGCCAGGTCGGATGGGACTGCCATTTCTCCCAATGAACATGCAGTGCTGATGATCCGGAGAGAGGCAGAGATTACCAATCCGCTCGCAGCTGCACCCAGCCTGGACGACGCTGCCAAGGAAAAGAAAGAAGCGAAAAACAAACTCTTTTCATTTTTTACTGACTTTATAGATGAAAAGCTGGACAAAGTCAGGGCCGAAATCAAAGCCGTAATTGCTAAAATAGCCTCACCGGTAACATATTATGGGATATTTGCATTGCTGACATTCACCATTGCTATAACGATCATTCTAATTCTTGGTGACCTGATCAACAGAAGTCTGGACAGCGATTACCTCGGTTTTGTGATATTGCTGGCACTAAGTTTTGTTATACTCGGATTGATTTTTGTTTATCGTAAAAATTTGATTGGTGGAATACGCAAAATGCTGCTTCGATTTGGAGCGGCCAATAGTGAAGCAGATAAGGATTAATTTACAAATCGGCAATATTAACACACATACAGCTTAATTTATTTGTCAATGACCATTGGAAGAGAGAAGCAGCATATAGCAATTCTTGGGGGAGGACCAAGCGCAATGTTTATTTTTAAGAGATTTGTCGAGGGGAAAAATAAAGATTTTGTAATAGATATTTTTGAAGAAAAAAAACAATTGGGAGCTGGAATGCCATACAGTTCCTCAGGTGCTAATCGCGAGCACATTACCAATGTATCTGACAACGAAATTCCCGAAATAGCCACTTCGATTGGAGAATGGGTCCAGACGTTACCTGATAAACTCCTTGCAGATTTTAAAATTGATAAGGAAGGGTTTAATGAATTTAAGGTTTTACCAAGGCTGTTGTTCGGCCAATATCTTTCCGATCAGTTTGATCTTTTATTGAAAAAGGCCGAAGAAGCGGGGCTGAAAACGACCGTGCATTTTGATAGCAAAATTGTAGATATTCAAGATTGCCCAGGTCAGGATAAAGTCGAAATTAAAGTAGCAAAAAAAGGAACGCTGAAATTCGATAAGGTTATTGTCTGTACCGGACATAAATGGCCGATTAAGCATGAAGGCGTTGTTCTAGGATACTACGACTCGCCTTATCCGCCTTCTAAGCTGGAATTAAAATTGAATCACGCCATCGCAATCAAAGGTTCGTCGCTTACTGCCATCGATGCCATCCGGACACTTTCCCGCCATAATGGTACATTCGATAAAGGGAATGATGGTAAAATTGTCTTTCATCCGTCCAAAGATTGCCCGGATTTCAGGATGGTAATGCATTCCAGAAATGGCATGCTTCCAGCCATCAGGTTTCATTTGGAGGAGCCTTTACTATCTGAGGATTCCATGCTTACCAAAGAGGAGATTGATCAGAACATGGAAAAGAATGATGGCTTTCTTTCCTTAGATTTTCTATTTAAAAAGAATTTTAAAGATCAATTCCGCAGGAAGGACCCAAAATTCTACAAAAAAATCAAGGACCTTGACCTGGAAGAGTTTGTAAAAGCAATGATGGATTTGCGGGAGGATAAGGAGCCGTTTCAGCTCTTCAGGGATGAATATCTTGAAGCTGAGAAATCCATTAAAAAGCGCGAATCTATTTATTGGAAAGAGGTTCTGGCGGTACTGAGTTTTACCATGAATTATCCTGCAAAGTACCTGTCCGCGGAGGATATGCTGAGGCTTCAAAAGGTGTTAATGCCGCTGATATCCATTGTGATCGCATTTGTTCCCCAAAGTTCCTGCGAGGAATTGTTTGCCCTGCATGATGCCGGGAGGCTGGATATCGTTTCCGTAGGAGAGGACAGCAAAGTTGAGCCGGAGGCCAAGGGCGGTGTTACCTACCTGTACGTAGATGAAAATGGAAAAGGGCAGGCCGATTATTATCAGACTTTTGTGGACTGCGTAGGCCAGCCCCATTTAGATTATGAGGAGTTTACATTTCAGGGATTAATTGCCAATGAATCCGTCAGTCCGGCCCGCATTAAATTCAGGGAACAAGAAAGAGGGATCGCTGAATTACTCAAAGACAATAAGAAGGTGGAGAGAATGCAGGATGGCGAATATTATCTTAAAGTACCGGGCATTACCATTAGTGATAGTTTTCAGATCGTAGACCAACAAGGCAAACCCAATCCCCGCGTATACATCATGGCGGTCCCATACATAGGGGGCTACAACCCCGACTACTCCGGCCTGGATTTCTGCGAAGAAGCATCGTCGAGCATTGTGGAAGCTATTAACGGTTAGCGTAAAAAGGGAGGAAGGGGAGGAAGGGGAAGAGGGGGATGAAAGGGATGAAGAAAAAATCCTCCCTTTCCTCCTTCCTCCCTTTCCCCCTTCCTCCCTTTCCTCCTTCCTCATTTGAATGGAGTATCAGGTTGAGTTCATCGGGATGCAAGGCAAAGTTTGTCTGATCCGAATGATTAAACAATCATCGTTTCCATGATTTGGTATCATGGTTTGCAAGCATTGACAGGATTGTTTTTTGGAAGGAGCAGCTCTTCGGGCTGACGCTACTAAATCTTTTGAGTTATATAATTCCACATTGGTCACGCAGGCAGAAATACACTAAAAGTTGCGCCTTCACCTTCTTTGCTGCTGGCTGTGATCGCACCTCCATGGTTGGCTACCACCTTTTCGCAGATAGCCAGGCCGATCCCTGTTCCGGGATATTGATGTTTTCCATGTAAACGTTGAAAAACCTGAAAGATACGGTCTGCGTTGTTCCCATCGAACCCGATGCCATTATCAATGATATCAATGCGATGATAGGCACCTGCATGCCGAAGAGGTTTGATCGGAATGGGTAAGTCATTCATAAAAATCAACTTGTGCATAATCTGTATTTTTGGCGCTTCTCCGGGTTGTCGAAATTTTAATGCATTGCTTAGTAAATTTTGAAAAAGCTGCTCCAATTGAGATATGTCGCCTATGATGACAGGAAGTTTGGCGGCGGTTATCTGAGCTCCCGCCTCCTGAATCGATAATTCAAGAACAGCAATCACGGATTCGATCACATGGTTCAGAGGAACCCGCTCAGAGGTATCCTGCCTGACCGAGAGCCGAGAAAAAGTCAGCAAATCCTCAATTAAAACCGACATCCGTTTGGAGGCCGCCTGCATTCTTTTTACATAATCCACACCATCTCCGAGCTGAGTGCTATACCGTTTCGTCAGCAGGTCTCCAAAGGACTGCACCTTTCTGAGAGGTTCCTGTAAATCGTGGGAAGCCACATAAGCAAATTGCTGCAGGTTTTCATTGGATCTCGCGAGCATGTTATTAGACTGGCTCAGCTCTTCATTGATGGCTACAAATTCTTTATTGATAGCTGCCAGCTCGAAATTACTTGAAGCCAGTTCCTTATTTGCCATCTGTAATTCTTCTGTCCGCTGTTGCACCTGATGTTCCAGTTCGAGCTGGATTTTCCGTTGTCGCGTTACATCCTGTACTGTACCACTGACTTTATATGCTTCGCCTTTATCATTATAATGAACCTTCCCGTGTGCATGAAGGATCCTTTCTTTTATTCCAGTGCTGGTATCCACGGTGTATTCCATGTCGAAAACACCGTCGTTGCCCGGAGCTGTTGCGCGTTCGATTGTCTTTCTTGCGGATTTTCGATCGGGCCGGCCAATCAGTTCATAAACCCGGACAACATCGATCAATTCATTTTCGCCAAGGTTGAACCAGTCCCTGATCCGTTTTGAGAATTCAACACTTTTAGTATGGAGGTTAATCTGCCAGGTACCCAGCTCAGCAAGCTCCACTGCACCGCGTAATGCGCTTTCAGCTTCCAGGTTTTTCTGTCGGGCCAAAACCTGCTGCGTCATGTCTGTGGCAACCACCAATACCCCGTTGATCTGACCTTTAAGGTCTTTTTTTGGCTGATAAGTAAGGTCTACGTAGATGGTTTGCAAGCGCCCGTCGCGGACAATATCCACAGATTGTTCCCCGGATCTAAAGGGAACGCCCGTTTCCATAACCTTATTAATCAATTGGTCAAATCCCTGGCCCGCAATTTCCGGCACTGCTTCCAGCAATGGCTTTCCCACAATCTCTTCGGGAGTACGTCCTACCATTTCCGCATAAAATGGATTGGCCATCGTGAATGTCAGGTCTTCCTTTTTGATAATAGCGATCGCAACGGGCGACTGTTCAAACAATGCGAGTAACTGCATCTGGCTTTCCTCGATCTCCATCCAGGCGGCTATTCGGTCCGAGCGCATCTTGGCTTCGTTTTCTTTCAATGCCCTTTGTGCCAGGATTTGCCGGGTTACATCTGTAGCCAAAATGGTTATTCCAACAATACGTTCGGAGACGTCACGGAGTGGCATGCAGACAAAATCGAAATATACATCTTCCAGCAATCCGTTTTTTTCGAGTTTTGCTAACGCACCGTTACCATAATAAGGGTTACCGCTGCGGTACACATCTTCCAGCAATTGAGCAAACTGCTGATCCCTGATTTCAGGCAATGCTTCGAGAATGGGCAGGCCTATGATAGATGAGTTCCTTCCCCAAACTTCAAATAATTTATCATTACCTACGTCAATGACCATTTCGGGGCCACTTAGCAAACCAATGGCCATGGGCGCCTGCTCCACAATGCTGCGAAAACGCGCCTCACTCAATGCCAGTTTTTGATGTGTAGTAACAGCTTTGGTCGTTTCCTGGCAAATCACCAACACCCCGCCAATCTGGTCTGACTCATTTATAACGGGACTATAACTAAAAGTCCAGTATACATCTTCAAGGTTTCCGTTTCGATAGATAGGGATCAGTTGATTCTCGCTCCACGTTGCTTCTTCGCCTGCCAGCACGTTGTCGATCAGCGGTTTAATTATGGACCATGTCTCAGGCCAGCAATCCTCCGCACGCTGTCCCAAGGCAGTAGGATGTTTTCCATTATCCCCTAAGCTGGGCCTGTATGCATCATTGTAAAATTGAATAAGCTCCTTTCCCCACCATAAAAACATGGGAAATTTGGAAGAAAGGATCATGGCAACAGTAGTCCGGAGGCTTTGCGGCCAGGTGTGTGGCTCGCCAATAAATGAGCCCGACCAGTCGTAAGCCCTTGTCAGCGCTCCCATTTCGCCGCCACCCATTAAAAACTGCGGGGAAGTATTATTCATTATTTATTAAAACTAAATATGTTTTTCCTGCCCACCAGCTAAGCCGTCTTTTTAAGGAGATATATAAAAACTAAGCCAGGTGAATACGGCATTATATTTGTCGTTGGCCAGTCTTTAACTTATTGAGGTTAGTAAACCCGCTCGTGTCATCATGAAAATAGCAACTTATAATATTAATGGCGTCAATGGCCGCTTACCGGTCCTGTTACGATGGCTTGAAGAGGCGAAGCCGGATGTGGTTTGTTTGCAGGAATTGAAAGCGCCGCAGGAAAAATTTCCAGAAAAAGCGTTGTTGGATGCCGGTTATAATGCGATCTGGCACGGGCAGAAAAGCTGGAATGGTGTTGCCATTCTCGGACGTGGTGTGGAGTTGCAGGAAGTCCGTAATACACTTCCCGGAGATGACGAGGATTTGCATAGCCGCTATATCGAAGCCATCGTTGATAACGTACTCATCGGATGCCTCTATTTGCCAAATGGCAATCCAGCTCCCGGTCCCAAATTCGATTATAAACTGCGCTGGTTTGAGCGACTGAAAGCGCATGCCGCTTATCTGCTTTCCGAGGAAGTGCCGGTGATACTGGCTGGCGATTATAATGTGATTCCCACTGAAATAGACGTTTACAAACCTTCAAGCTGGCTGGACAATGCATTGTTTTTTCCTGAATCCCGCGAGAAATTTAAGGAACTGGTGGATCAAGGCTGGGTGGATGCATTGCGCAAGCTTTACCCCGAAGAGCGCATTTACACATTCTGGGATTATTTCCGGAATGCTTATGGCCGGAATGCAGGCTTACGGATCGACCACTTTTTGTTAAGCCCGCAAATTTCCGGCCGCCTGGTTTCCGCGGGAGTTGACAGCCACGTACGTGGATGGGAAAAAACGAGCGACCACGCCCCAACCTGGATTGAGCTTCAGAACTTTTGAAATATCGCCTTTGAAATTCAGACATTGTGATCAGAATCGGCCCATAATCATTATTTGCACTAAATGGAAGAAAACACAAAAGCTGCAGACGACACGTTGGATCCACTTCAAGAAGATAGAAGGTTTTTTTTGAAGCAGTCCGTGGCCTTTGCTGGTCTGTCCTTAGCGCCCGCCAATTTGCTGAGGTCGGGGGATTGGGATAGCGAGGATATTCCAATTGGGAATGCTGAAAAAGTGAAATTGGCATTAACAGTTAACGGAGTCAGAAAGCGTATCAGCATTGATCCGCGGACGACCCTGCTCGATTTGCTTCGGGAGCAGCTTCGGCTGACCGGTACAAAAAAAGGATGCGACTTTGGTCAATGCGGTGCTTGTACTGTTCATGTGGACGGGCATCGGATGTTGTCCTGCCTGAGCTTTGCGGTCATGCAGCATGGAAAGAAGATTACCACCATTGAAGGGTTAAGCAGCGGGGATCAGCTGCATCCATTACAGGAAGCCTTTATCAAACATGACGGTTTTCAATGCGGGTATTGCACGCCCGGACAGCTCATGTCGGCAGTATCCTGCATTCGGGAAGGGCAGGCTGGGTCGGAAGTGGAAATTCAGGAATATATGAGCGGCAACCTTTGTCGCTGTGGGGCTTACCCTAATATTGTCAATGCGATCACAGAGGTCAAAAACAGCGGTAGGAAAGTATGAGACCATATCAATATTACCGCCCGCGGAATCTCAAAGAAGCAATCGATATCGTTTCCTCGGAAGAGAGCGCCCGGTTCATTGCTGGCGGAACTAACCTGGTTGACCTCATGAAGCGCGGGATTGCCATTCCTGAGAAGCTGGTGGATATTAACCATCTACCGCTCAAAAAAATTGAACAAAAAGCTGGGATACTTCGGATTGGAGCATTGGCCTTGAATAGTGAAGTTGCAGAAAATAAGATCGTTAAAGCCAAGTATCCGCTACTCGTCCAGGCATTGAATGCAGGGGCTTCCGGTCAGATCAGGAATATGGCGACGGTGGGTGGGAATTTATTGCAGCGGACCCGCTGTACCTATTTTTACGACACAGCTTTCGCCTGTAACAAAAGAAAGAATGATACGGGTTGCAGCGCACTGGGTGGGATCAACAACATGCATGCAATTTTTGGGTTAAATGAAAAGCAGAATGAAGATTCATGCATTGCCGTTAATCCAAGCGATTTGAATGTTGCATTAGCGGCGCTTGATGCGGTGATTTTGGTAATGGGAATGAAAGGAGAACGGCGTATTGCATTTAAAGACTTTCACAGATTACCTGGGGAGCGGCCTGATCTGGATACGAACCTGGAGAGGGGCGAGTTGATTCTTGGCGTTGAGCTATCCATGGAAAATTTATCAAAACACAGTCATTATTTAAAAGTCCGCGACCGGGCAGCCTATGCATTTGCAATCGTATCCGCAGCTGTCGCTTTGGACATTGACCAGGGCACTATAAAAGCAGCGCGACTAGCATTAGGTGGAGTAGCACATAAACCATGGCGATTATACGAAGGGGAAAAAATGCTGGTTGGTCAGCCCGTTTCTGATAGTGTTTTCAAGCAGGTTGCGGAGATTTCCATGCTGGATGCAAGGTCTTTTGAACACAATGCATTTAAAATGAAATTAGTACCAAATGTAATTGTGGAAGCTTTAAAAATTGCAGCTGGTAGACCTTGAATGCTATGACCGATAAATCACAATCCACTAACCCAGAACCTGATCTTTCATTTGATCGGGTCGATGGTCATGTCAAAGTAACTGGCGCAGCTACGTATTCGGCTGAATATCCCTTTGATCATCTTGCCCATGCTGTCCTCATTACCAGTACCATAGCAAAAGGTAAAATCACAAGCATCGAAACCAAATTAGCCGGGCAGGCACCAGGTGTTTTGGCAGTGGTTAGTCATTTAAATAATCCGGGAATACCTGGTTATGGTATTGCAAAGCAGCCTGCGGAGCGCGCACCAATGGGAACAGCATTCAGGATTTTTTACGACGGACTCATTTATTTCGACGGGCAGCCGGTAGCAATGGTCGTCGCCGAAACATTCGAGCAGGCAGTGCATGCCGCTTCGTTAGTTCATATTGATTATGAGGTTGAAGTGCATCAAACAAATTTTGAAGCGAACTTACCTAAAGCAACCATTGCACCCAGCGTGCAAAAAAATAAAAACTCTCCATTTCAGGATTATGACCGGGGCAATGCAGAGGCAATGACGAATGCGGATGTAAAAATCAATGCTACTTATATCATTCCAACCCAGCATCACCAACCGCTCGAACCTCATGCCATTATCGCGGTTTGGGAGGCTGACGACCGGCTGACGGTTTACGATAAAAATCAGGGTGTGAAGTCTGCACAGGGTAATCTGGCACAGATTTTCAAATTGCCGCGTGAAAATGTGAAAGTGATCTCTAAGTTCATTGGCGGTGCATTTGGGTCGGGGATACGGGTGTGGCCTCATACGATTGCGACGGTGCTGGCAGCTAAAATTGTCAAACGTCCTGTTAAGCTGGTTCTCGGTCGCGAATTGATGTTCACTTCGGTAGGTTACCGCCCTTATACCGTTCAGAAAATTGAAATTGGGGCAACTAAAGAGGGAAAGCTGAGCGCGATCACGCACGAAGGTACAGGTCAGACTTCTGCTTATGAAGAACATCTGGAACGGACGATCCTGGCGACCCGTGCTATGTACGCCTGCCCGAATGTTTCTACGCGTTACCGCCTTCTCAACCTGGATGTGAACACGCCCACCTGGATGCGCGGTCCGGGCGATGCGACCGGAATGTTTGCACTGGAATCAGCGCTTGATGAGGTAGCCTTTGCATTGCAGCTTGACCCGCTGGAACTGCGTTTGCGCAATCATGCAGATTCTGATCCTGAGCGGAATTTGCAGTGGTCGGCCAAGTCTTTGAAGGAATGTTACGAAATGGGCGCTCAAAAATTTGGCTGGAAAAACCGGTCGTTACAACCTCGCTCCATGAAACTTGGCGGCATGCTGGTGGGATATGGCATGGCTTCAAGTTTGTACGGTTTTCACAGGCATCCTTCTAAGGCAAAGGCGATTATACTTGCGAATGGTTCGGTCGTGGTGCAAAGTGCAACGATGGATATTGGCCCCGGGACGGGAACTGCAATGACGCGCATTGCCGCTAAAATTTTAGGGGTCCAGGCAAAAAAAATCAGGTTTGATCTCGGAGATTCCAGCCTGCCCGATGCGCCCGGACAGAATGGTTCTTCCACCATTCCAAGTGTTGGCTCAGCGGTGCACGTTGCTTGTGAGTCGCTGAAAAATAAAATCATCGCACTGGCAGCCTCAATGCCGGATGGAGATTTTTCTAAACCGGATCCTAGTGAAATCAGCATAAAGAATGGGGTGCTGTATGCATCCTCAAATGCTGAGAAGGGCCTTTCCTATGTTGATATTTTAAAATTCCATAATCTTCCGCAACTGGAAGTCACAGAAGAGTCGAAATCCGGGCCGGAGCGCGATCAGTTCTCAATGTATTCTTTTGGTTGTCATTTTGTGGAGGTCCATGTGAGCCCTGTCACCAGTGAAGTGCGCGTGAAAAGGGTTGTTACCTGCGCAGATGTTGGGAAAATCATTAATTACAAAACCGCCAGAAGTCAATCCATCGGCGGGATAGTGGGTGGGATAGGCATGGCGCTTATGGAAGCTTCTGTGATGGATCATCGCCGAGGCCGTTACCTGACCAGGGACTTTGCCAGCTATCACATCCCAGTTCATGCCGATATCCCGCAAATTGATGTTTTGTATATCGACAAGCCTGACGTCCACGTTAATCCAATCGGTTCCAAAGGCCTGGGCGAGATTGCGATTGTTGGCGTAGCAGCAGCAGTAGCAAATGCCGTGTTCCACGCGACAGGAAAAAGAGTGAGGGAATTGCCGATTACAGTGAGTAAGTTGACCGATGATGAAATTTAGAAGATGAAAAATTTGATTGAGGACATTGACCTAAATATTTTGAAAAAATGAATGTAACTCAGCAGAGAATACTGGGAAAGGCTTTGGAAATGTTTAATTTGAAGGGAATCGAATACGTTGGCATGCGCGAGCTTGCTGCTGAATTAGGCTTGCGTATTGGGAATCTTACCTATTATTTTCCCACCAAAGATGATCTCGTTTATGCATTGACAGAGTTATATTCAGCGTCCAACTCCGAGATACACAAAGCCTATCCGGTAAAAAGTCTTTACGACTTTCTCAAAAAAAATGAAGCATTGTTTAAGAATGGCCTTCGGTATCGAAGCTTGCTATTGAGTATGGTACACTTGATTGAACGGAACCCAAAAATTGCGGCCAATTATGAAGGAGTAAGAAGCGCGCGATTAGCTGGCCTTAATGGTGATACGACGGTGTTGGCGAAAAATAATTATCTGAAATTCAAGTCGGAAGCAGAGCAGCTACTCTTGGCTTCTACAAATAGTCTGCAGAATAGGTTTTGGATGTCGGAGGCGGTTTTATCGGGGAGCCGTCAGGAGCTGGACGGCCAGATGAACCATTATTTAAGTCTGAAAGCCTTTTTATTTACACCCTATGCAACCCAGGCCGGACTTAATGACATTGAACGCTTTTTACAAGAACTTCAATAGGCCAGCTACCCCTCTTTCATGTTCAACTTTTGACGGATCTCGGCTTCTGTTCCGCAGATAAAATGCTTTTCCCCGTTTTTCAGGATGACAAGGCTAAATCTGAAATCGGCATCCGGAACAATTTCTTCAACGTCCTGTGCGTCAATTAAAATTTCCTCCGAATCGTCTTCCTTCAAATTAAATAAGGCGGTCGTATCCATTAGTATCGATTAATCGTGTACAACATTTTGAAAATTTTCATGCCCGCAGGCGGACATGACATCATTTTCTGGTGGGACGCAGCATTTTGCGTATATGAAACACCGTTCAAATTTTTCGATTCATTTCAACAAATTCGTGACTGGCACAGTTGTTATAATGTCCCGGGAAGTTACACTTCATCAACATCATTATGCAATTACCGCAATACATTGTTTGCTTTTCACATTTGAGATGGGATTTCGTTTATCAGCGTCCACAGCATCTGATGAGCCGATTTGCCAAACATTCAGTCGTTTACTATTTTGAGGAACCTGTTTTTACGGATGATGTTCCATCCACATTATCTATCTCCCAACGAGCAGACAATCTATGGTTGTGCGTACCTCACTTGGTACATGGGCTGACTCCAAAAGAAGTCAACATTGAGATTAAAAATTTGCTTGATGTTTTGCTGGAAAACAAAGCCCCGGAAGATTTACTGTTCTGGTATTACACGCCGATGGCGCTCAAATTCTCAAATACTTTCAATCCCGGCTGTGTCGTGTATGACTGCATGGATGAGCTTTCGGCTTTTAAGTTTGCTCCACCTGAACTCCGAGCATTGGAAACGAAATTGTTTGATATCGCCGACGTGGTTTTCACAGGAGGTCATTCACTCTTTGAGTCCAAACGCAATGAACATACCAATATCCATCCTTTCCCAAGCAGCATCGACAAATTGCATTTTCAATCGGCGCGTGCGGGGAACCAGGAGCCGAGCGACCAGGCCGCGATATCGGGGTTTAAAGTAGGCTTTTACGGTGTGCTGGACGAGCGTTTTGATATTAAACTCATTGCTGAAATGGCCGCTGCGAGACCAGAATGGCAAATTATCCTGATAGGACCTATTGTTAAAATTAACCCCGATACGCTTCCCAAACATGCCAACATTCATTATTTGGGACCTAAGGGCTACGACGAATTGCCGTTATACTTGTCGGGCTGGGATGTGGCACTTATACCGTTTGTGCTCAATGAATCCACATTTTTTATAAGTCCTACCAAAACGCCGGAGTATCTGGCCGGTGGCAAACCAGTGGTATCGACAGCCATCAAAGATGTAATTTATGAATACGGTAAAAATGACGCGGTTAACATTGGGACGGATTCTTCAGAGTTTATCGATATTATCGACAATCTGAAAGCGTCAAAACCTGATGCTGAATGGCTTGCGAAAGTGGATTTGGTACTAGCGCGCAACTCTTGGGACCATACGTTCTCAGAAATGCAATTGCTGATTCTGAAAAGTATTTCTAACCGCACGCTACTGCTTACACCAAACAGGCTTATGGACGAGAAGGATGAATATCTGAACCAGAATTAAACGATCAATCCGGAACCTCCTTTTTGATCTTTTCTTCTGCCAGCGCGATATCTTCCAGATCGGCTTTCGGCTCTTCCTGCTGCTGCGAAGCTGAGGCCTCATATTGCAGGCAGATTAATATTGGAAAATGGTCAGAATTGAAATTTTCGAGCCTGGCCAGTGTGATTAGTTTGAAATCTGTAGAACAGAATATGTGGTCAAGGGGGAACCGGAGAATCGGATATTTGGCATGAAATGTATTGTAAAAGCCCCTCCCGATGCGCGGATCCAGCATTCCGCTGATCTTCGTAAAGAGTTCGGTGGTGTAAGACCAGGCTACATCATTCAGGTCGCCGACAACAATGCAGGGAACCGCTTGGTGCTTTACTTCTTTGGCGATCAATAACAGTTCCTTATCTCGTTCCGTTGAATGCGTGTTTTCACCAGGAACCGGTGGCGTGGGGTGTACACAATGCAGGTTCACCTGCTTCCCAGATTTGAGCTCTACTTTTGTCACAATGGATGGAATTTCAGGATCAACCAAATACCTGACTTGCGGATCGATCAGTTTCAGTTTAGAATACAGTAACATTCCGTAGGTATTTTCAAGGGGGACGAGCACCTGATGCTCATATTTTGAACCCAACTCTTTCGTGCCCTCATACCAGAACTGATCTGTTTCCAGCAACAGGATTACATCCGGGTCATACTTTCGAAGCAGGGCCATGCACCCCTCTGCATTCCTGTTGTGCTGAAAAACATTGGAAGAAACGATGGTGATCCTATTATCCGGGTCGTCTTTGGTCGTGCCTAGCAGTGCATTTTTCGCAAAAAAAGTAAACGGAAAAATCTTTACAAAGAGGTAAGTTGCGTTGCCGGAAAGAAGCATAACAAAAGCCCAATAACGCAATCCATATGCAGGGACAAGATAAATAAAGAGGATACCAATGACCAGATTGAGGAAGAGCTTTTGAATGCGTGGATACTCGAATATTCTAAATGTCCAGTAATCGTGTTTAATAATTGGTATGAGGGTGAATAGTATAATGAGCCCTCCGGCTATTTCTAATCCAGTTTTAATGGCGTGCATGGGTTTTTGTTGCAGGTCTGTCTTCCCACTTTGCGGGATAGAATTTCTGGTGTTAAATTTAGACAAAATGAAAAAGCATTCAGCATTTTAACCCTTCAAACGCATGAAAATCTCGTTCCTTTTTGCAATTTGTCTTATTTCGATCCTTTCGTGTATTTCTAAAAAAGAGGAAGCCGAGAATGGCAGCAGCATTCCACTTGCCGGGACCTGGAAACTGGTAGAAGGGGTTATCATTGAAAAAGGAGATACCACAGTCACAAAATATGATGGAAATGTCTCTTTCATTAAAATTATCAACGATACGCACTTTGCCTTTTTACAACATGATCTCGCCAAAGGAAAAGGCAAAGATTCAATTTTTGCAGCGGGAGGAGGCAAATTTATCCTTACCGACAGTCTGTATACGGAACATCTGGAATATTGCAGTGCAAGAGAATGGGAGGGAAATGATTTTCCTTTTACTATCGAGATTAAAAACGATACCCTCATTCAAACCGGCATTGAGAAGGTAGCTAATCTGGGCGTGGAGCGGGTGAATACTGAGAAATACGTCCGGGTGAAAAAGTAAATACTTATTTGGTGAAACCCCTCTCAGTTCTACTGAAATCAAAATATCTGTATTTGCCGAAAACCGACATTTCCAGAGATAAACTGTAAATGCCCCAGGGATACCTGACTTCTGTCTTAACAATTTCTTTTTTTGTTTTGCCCGCTGGTTTACCGGTTTTTTTTAAAATTTCCGAAATGACACGGCCGTCCATTTGAGGTGGGATTGGAAGGTCATAAATGCCTAAAATCGTGGGCACGATGTCAACATTCGATGTCGGTAACTCGGTGGGAACTGCGTTTTTGAAATCGGGTCCTTTTGCGAAAAGTGCAATGTGGATTTCGTAAGGACTTGATCCGCCGTGGCCTGCCTTACCTTTGACATAATCTGTACCCTCTATACCTTTGTCATTTTTGTGATCATTCCAATCCATTGCGACCAGAATATCCCCCGTGCGTTGGTGGTTGAAGTGGATGGCGTCAAATGAAAGCGTCCCTTCCACCCAGCCTTGCATACCTCCTTCTGTTTTTGCTTTTGTAAAAAGTGCCCCAATCCATTCCTCTTTATGCAAAGCGGAAACAATATTCTGAATTTTTTCGGGATCGTGGTTTTTTATATAAATGCTGCCTTCTGCCAATACTACGTCATCCGAATCTTTGTCTTTTTTCAGACCTTCCTGTATCAGAAAATCAGGAAGACTCATGCTCCCCACTTGCGTTACAAAACCGTGATCCGTTGATATGATCACATTATAACGGTCGGTCAGTCCACGCGTTTGCATCGCTTCCAGCACACGCCCAAATTGCGCATCGACAAATTTGATCGCCTCGACCGCCTCCGGCGAACCGATCCCGTTTGCATGTGCCGCTCCATCAGGATCGGACAGCCATACCGCGCTTACCAATGGTCCGTTTTCCGCCAGGCCATATTTTAGCAATGCGTCAATAACCCATTGATGGCGGTTGAAATCTTCCGATCCGGTTGTTTTAACCTCACCCAAATCTGCAATTACCTGTGTTTTAAATGATTCGGGCAGTATAAGATCGGGATTTACGATTGCGCCACCGCTTACTTTATAATTTTGCAAAAACGCCTGCCCAGTTGTGCCAGAACTGAAAACCATCATACGTTCACCTGCCGTCTGCAAAATCTCACCAAGCGAAACCGCTGTTAATAATGGGCCAGATATGGCAGCAGCAGCCCGGCCAAGGTCTTTGTAACTGGTACCAATACTTTTGGTAGAATCAACGGTTGGAAAGTAAACCGCATTACCCAAAATACCATGGGTACCAGGATAAGAGCCTGTCGCATACGAAGCTGAATTGACGCGGGTTACGGTTGGGAAAACGCTGTGATGCTGTTTTCCAAAACAAGCTTTTTCTTTAAATGCGAAGAGATTCGGCATTTGCTCCGCCGTAATGTAGTCGGGGCGTAATCCATCGAAAAAGAAGATGAGCGTTTTGTTTTTCACCTGGGACGAAGGTCGCCCCTGGCTACTCTGCCCAAATACATTAACCGAGATCTGACTAACAATAAGTATAAAAATGCAGATCGATATCCTGTTTTTCATAGCATTACTTAATTTCTGAGACCGTCACCATATTTGTCGCCCGGTTGATCCCATAAAGCAAAACTTTGCCTTTTGCCGAATGATCAATCGCAATGCCTTGACCCTCGATTGGCGCAGGAAGTGTACCGATGTGTTCCAGTGTATAGCCTGATTTTGGCAATTTCAAAGCATACAATTCTGCGCGGTCGTGGCCGGTGCAATAGAGTATTCCACCATTTCCCCACGATCCGCCTGAGTTGCTTTTGGGCGTAAATAGCTCAGTTAAATTCTTTGGAAAAACCCAGGATTCAAGCTCACGCCATTCCGGATCGTATTTCACCAGTGAAGTCCAGCGCACATCCCTGCCCTCGCTTGCCTCTTTACCCGCATAATGTGCGAAACCGATCCACCAAAATCCATCTTTTTGGTCGATCCAGGTCAGTGAGCCGTGTTGGGCAATGCCAAAACTATGGGTACCTGCATGCTGCATGGTGTTCACATCAAAAATTTCGACTGAACTCGCCATGGGAATTTCGGGATAATTAGAGTTGGCGCAGTACATTTTGCCTTTGATCACCACGCCACTGTTGAGATGTTTAATGCCCTCTTTTGTGCCGTCCCAGGAAGTGATCAGCTTGCCATCCGTTTTTTCGTACTTACTGATCGTACTATTATTAATCACGTAAAAGAACTTTTCGTCCACTGCAATGGCCTGCTTGGCCTCAGTAACCTGATATTTTCTAATTTCGGAAATAGTCTGCGCAGCGCATTCAGAACCGTAGGCGAACAACACAAGATGTGTAATTAGGCGGAGAAATGTCATGGCCTTGATTTAAATGCCGTATTATGGTTCGAAATACATCCAGTCGAGATGAAACAGCGGCCCTTTTGTAGTTTCATTTTTAAAAACAAAATACAGGTCATGTATACCCGTGCCACCTGAGATTGGCATCACTATTTCCTTCCAGCCCTGTTTCAAATCGGCGATCTGCCCGGCAGCCAATACGGCTTTTCCCAGCACTGATCCGTTTTTGCTATCCTGCCTTAACTCAATCGTTCCGCCCGCGCCATGTTCCTGCACCCTTAACCTGATCGATTTAATGCCTTTCAGATCAATGTCATTAAATCGCGTGTATTTTCCGTTGGTAATGTTGGCGATAGACGAAATAAAACCGGTGTTCAGCGTCGCAATCACTACGCCCACATTTCCTTCCTGGTAGTCTTCAAATTGGACCAGTGGATTTTTCAAAACAATATAACTGGACGATTTCAATGGTTCGATCCCGTTTGCACCTTTATCAGCATAAGAAGCCAGAAGCACATATGCGCCCTCATTGCCCTTTCCAATATGTTCAGTCAATTTAAGGGTTCCGGAAAGTGGCGTTGCTTTTTGCGTTTTGACAAGTGACATAATGTAATCAGCCAATTCAACAGATTGCTTTTCCGACAAATCCGGATGTGGCGGCATGGGATAACTACCCCAATTGCCACTCCCGCCCGAAATGATCTTCTTCCCCAGCAACGCTACTGCGCCTTCTGTATCCTTGTATTTTTTTGCAATTTCTTTCAAAGCTGGCCCAATGGATTTGACAGCCAAGGTGTGACAAGATTTGCAATCCAATGACGTATAAAGCTTTGCGGTAGAAAGATATTGGATGTTCTCGTCAGTCGAAGCCAGTGCGCCAGCGAGATCCTTTCCGAAGGGCAGATAGCTGAAACTTGTTTTTGTTTTCGCCGGATCAATTTTTCCATCTTCCTTATCGCTGACCTTAATATTGTAAACCAATGATGTGTTGTCCCAATAAAAACTTCGGTTACCCACAGTTTCGATCTTAACCACAGGCGGCGCATTGCCCACTTTTATTTCCGTTGTAGCCGTCGATTTTCCGCCGTGCTGGTCAGAAACAGTCAAGATGACCTGATGAATGCCGGGCTTTTTAAATGTGAATGTGCTTGTCGGCCCTTCCACTTCGCCTTCATCGCTTTTCCATTTATAGGTTAGCTGATCCCCTGCATCAAAATCTTTGGATCCAGTTGCCGATAGTTTGATAGTCAGCGGAGCCGGTCCAACTGTATTCCCTTCGACCTTGACTACGGCAATGGGATTACGGTTTCCCTCCGAATATTCCACTCTTATAATCCCTGAATCCGTATTTCGGGCAAACCAGTTTGTCCCATATGCTAAAAGGTAAATGGCGCCATCGGGGGCAAAGCGCATATCCATGGGCGCGACCACATTCAGCTGCGGCAAAAACGGTTCCATACTCAGATAATTTCCATTACTATCCATTGTGACTGCCATAATCCACTTCCGGATCCACTCATAAATGAAAAGTTTGCCATTGTAATAATCAGGCAGTTTGTAAGGCGCATTGGGAAATTGATCGCTGTAATACACCGGACCTGCCATGGCACTGGCAGCACCTTTGCCTACCATCGGCCATTTTTTTGACGGGCCTTTGCCGTACCAAATGAATGCCGGCTGGGCTGGCGGCAGTTCTTTTACACCTTTGTTATTGGGGGAGTCATTGATGGGCCGGAGCGGGTCTTTTCCAGGACCTTCTTTTTTGGTTTCAAAATCATAATCAGGGAAAACCTCGTTATCGCCCAAAAAATACGGATATCCAAAGAATCCTGGCTTTCGCGCCTGGTTGATCTCATCATAACTCAATTTTCCCTCACTCGCAGGAATTTCAGTATCTGGCCCCACGTCGCCCCAATACACATATTTTGTTTTCGGATCGATGGAAATTCTGAAAGGGTTGCGCATGCCCATCGCATAAATCTCCGGCTTGCCCTTTGAGCCATCTTTTGGAAAAAGGTTTCCGTCCGGAATTGTGTAAGGGGCTCCACCAGTCGATCCGTAAACTTCCGGCTTGATGCGCAGAATCTTACCTCTGAAATCATTGCTGTTTGCCGTAGAACCCTGATCATCAGCCAACTCCCTGCCCGGACGTTCATCGGTAGGATTATGTCCTTCAATTTCCTCCGCATTAGTATTGTCTCCAATAGACAGATAAAGCAATCCATCCACATCAAATGTTAGGTAACCTGCTGAATGACAGCAATATTTCCGCTGTGTAGGCACTTCTAGCAAAACCTTTTTTGAAGATTGGTTTAGCTTTCCGTCTTTCAGTTCAAAACGCGCCAGATGGCTGATACTCCGGTCCCCGGCTACACCATAATAAAAATAAAGCCAGTTGTTATCCTTGAAATTAGGATCGGCAGCCACCCCCAACAAACCGTCCTCAATGCCACTAAAAACATTGAATTGGGCAATGGTTGAAAGTTGTTTAGTAGAATTGTTGAAGTACCGTACCGCGCCTTTCCGCTCTGCAATTACAATATCATAATTTGGCAGCAACGCTATTTCCATAGGTTCATCCAAGCCGGAAACCAATGTGGTGTAGGTAAAACGGCTCGAATCCGGACCGGTGACTTTGGAAGAAGAATCTGAAGATGGATTCCTGGATACGGAAGCCAGACAAAAAATCGATAGAATGAACAATCCGAAAAAGAAGCTGCTTTTTTTCACGTGATCAGAGCAAGAGGTTAGGACGTTGACAGCCGGCAGATCAAGGTTCGTGATTTCGGCATTATGCAATTTCCAAAAAATGAGGCAAAGAGTTGCACAACTTAGAAAATTGTTTTGAAAGTGCCTTTTGAGCCTGATTTTAACATTTTTTAATGCAATAGGTCAACTAAACTCTTCCCAATGGTACTCTTCGCCCGCGACTCCACCGCAAATCTCACCGCAGATATCCTTAAAAACCTGGGCGTCAACGCACCTGCTGCTTCAACCAGAAAGACGGGGATTCCACAGGTTTTGAAACAGAAGTAGTGTTTGACATCGAGTAAAATAAAAGCCCTTTTTGGTGATGCCAAAAAGGGCTTTTATATAAATCGAATCTTACTTAATCAATTATATATTACTTAACCGAGTACCAATCCCTTAGCCTTACATCAATCTTCGCATCTCCAGCATTGACAAGTTTCTTGAACGCCTCAGTGTCGCTGAATCCGTTTTGGCCGCGGTAGTGGTAAGGATATACGATTTTTGGTTTGAATTCAAGCACCGCAGAAGCTGCTTCGTTGATATCCATGGTATAAGGCAAATTCATGCAGACAAACGCTGCATCGATATTTTTCAAAGCGCGCATTTCAGGGACACCAGAAGTATCGCCGCTAATGTACACCGACTTATCACCAAATTTCAACACATAACCATTGCCTCTGCCTTTGGTATGCCTCGATTCTGCCGATTCAGGGAGATTGTACATTGGAACGGCAGTGATTGAAATATCCAGCTTACTGATCGTCTGACCATTTCCAATTGCCACGGCCTTCGCCTTCAACTTATCCGACATCTTATCAATTACCGCCTGAGGAGCCACAATAATTGCTTTGGCCAGGTCCAATGTGTCCAGCGTAGCCGGATCAAAATGATCGCCATGGATATCAGAGATTATAATCAGGTCCGGCGTTGCGATTCCGGTAAATGTTTTTGCCCCGCCATATGGGTCCGCATAGATTGTTTTACCATTCCAGGTCAGTGCCAGGGTAGCATGGTTAAGCGGCTGCACTTTTAAGTCCCCTTTTGAAGTAGGTATCGCGTCCGCGGCAGGAAGTTGCGCCCAGGCCGTCGCGGATATCATTAGTAATACAAGAGCGAATATTGTTTTCATCATTTGATTGATTTGTTTAGTTCAAAGTTAAGCCTCGCAGGGCTTTATGCAATTGGTTTTTTAGCCCAATAGAAATTATTTAATATTAATTACTGTGCGACCTGTGACTTTTCAAAAATTGTTTCGTCTAAGATTTAACTGATGATGGAATATCTCAGAATAATGAATACATTTGTTCACTAATAGTGAACTTTACAATGTTTAATATTATAGCCCGTAAAACCCTACTTGCATAATGGGTAATCATTATTGGCTGGTAGTAAGGATCGTATTTGAGTATAAATCGATTCAGATCAAATGGTTCGGTACTCATTCTGAGTACGATAAGGTGGATGTCAAAACTTTAAAATACAAGCATCAATAAAATATGAATGATGGAACTGAAACCAATTAAAAAGGAAGAAGACTACGATCGTATGCTCGCATGGGTCGATGAACAATTTGACAAGATGCCAGCCCCTGAAAGTCCTGAGGGCAATACGCTTCAAATCGTCTTGTTGCTAATCAAGGCTTATGAAGACGAACATTATGTAATACCCTTGCCTGACCCCATTGAAGCTATCAAGCTCAAAATGAATGAGAAGGGCTTGAAAAGTAAAGATCTTGTTGAATGGGTTGGAAGCAAAAGCTACGTTTCTGCTTTACTCAACCGTAAAAAGCCATTGACCTTAAAACTTGCCAAACTATTTCACGAGAAGCTTGGGATTCCTGCGCAAGTCCTTCTTGGTTAATTTAGCTAAGCTCCTAAACTAAAGCCCTTCCGTGTACCTATTAAAGTTATCCAAAATCGCATGCCAACCTGCTTTTTGAAACTCAACCGGACGCGTGCCTTTGGCATTGAATACTTCTGTAACCAATGTCTGGCTTTCTTGTTCCTCGAATGTAATCCTGACTTTTCTCTCGTCGCCGAGCGCATAGGGAATATTACTGCTCGGGAAATTTTCACTTAAAGTCTTATAATGGAAAAAATCCCGGCCATTTTTGGGACCAGGATGCAGGAATTACGTCTAATTTATCAACACTCCTAATCAAAACCGATAACCGATTGCCAATCCAAATGCCCTCACGCCATAATATGGCCCGACGAGTTTGGCGTGGATGATGGGCAATGGTAAATCTGCCGTGGTTTTGTATCCAGGCAATGTGGTCCCTTCAATATCGCTATGAAGTTTGGTAACGTCGGCAGGTTTCAGACTCGGCCAAAGTGGGTCTTCCCCGACAAAATCTGCTTTAACTTGTGATCCATAAAACGGCCCCAACAGCCAGAGATCCAGGGCAACCCGCTTGCCCAGCATCCATTGGTGCCCCAGCATCACACCGCCCGCAACCGCTCCGAACTTTGCATTCAAATGCGCCCTATGCAATATCCCATCACTAGGCGTGTACGTGTAATCCTGGCTGATATCCATGTGTATATAGCGTGCAAAAGGAGCAATGTACCAGCCTGTGGGCGCATGGCCAGCCAGGTATAAGCGGTATTCAATCGTTCCATTGTATTTTGTAAACCGTGTTGTGCCAATTGCGCGCCGTGCGTCCTCATTATCCCCAAACTGGTCCATTAAGGCATCTTTAAATGGCAGAGGCGCATCTTGCGAGGTGCTCGCCGTCACTGTTATCGAACTGTGCGGTGTAAGTATCCGCTCATACTGTACCGCAAAGCTTTTGAAAGCTACCCCGGTAAGGTTAAATTTTACAACCGTTTTATTAACCAGCTGCGCATGTGAAAGGTGTGCGCTAAAAAGAAAGAGGATTCCGAAAAACAACATGCTTTGATTTTTCATAGTGACCGGGAGTTTGTTTAAAACAAGAAATGATACAAATACGCCACATACCTTAACCTGCTGGCGCTCTGCCCAATAAAATTCGTTAGGATAAATCGGGGTGGAAATAGTTACTTCTAACCAATTGTGTTACCGTGTAGAAAACAAAAAAATCCGGAGCCGCATGGCCCCGGACTTGCAAGTCAATAGTATCAGATGAATGTTTGTAATTATGCCATTAGGTTAAACTTAAAAAAATCGCAATCAATAATTATTAACTTTCATATTCCTTTTGGTAACATGTTGAGCGTGATGGGTTCCACCGTCAAATTGCGATAAAATACCTCCGCTCCTTCCGACTGGATCTGTATCTGTCCCCTGACCAAAGGCTCTTCCTTTCCATTCACCATGTGACGGGTATTAGTCAAAACCATGTTTATCTTGCCATTGATCATGTGCACGGCTGTGCCCCCGAAACAATAAAGATCCACGGTGTTCCATTCGCCCGATTTTAGTTCATTGTCCAGGCCTTTCAGACAGGTACGTCCATTGGGCGTTTTGTCCCTGAATGTGATTCTTTCAGCACCCTTTTTATAAACGTATTTTCCTTGTTCATTTTTGAATGCCTCAGCTTCTGCCAGCACATCCATTACGCCCCAATAATCCCCGCAATCGCCTTCCTGAACTTGAAATTCAAACGATTTTTTCCATAAAAAGGAAGAACCGTAATCGCCTACACTGTGAAATAGCAGTCCGCTGTCCCTGGGCTGATCTAGCTTCGGTGCCCATTTCTGTTTGCCCCATTTGAATTGGAGCTGCAAATGATAGTTTCCGAAGCTTTCCAATGTGCTCACCGCTCCAAAAGTCTCGCCGGATATCCGGATCGCTGGTTCACCGTCTTCGATCACGACTGAAAAAACTTTATTCGGGTCGTTGTTTAGCCCTAGGGGAGCCTGGTCCTTGTTATTCTGGTCTGGCCGATCGAGGTACGTTTCCCATCCAGTCAGATCTTTGCCGTTGAAAAGCGAAGTGCCATGACCCATTTTTTGCTGCCCAAAAGCTTTGGCTGTCAAAACGCTTACGCAACACAACAGGAGAATAAATCGCATGGTAGAATAGGTTAATGGTATAAAAAATCTTTTCACTACAATGATATTGTCCATTTGCCAGGGGTAAAGCTCATCCAAAGATATGCTGCCTAGCGCTATCTGGCAAGCCAGTTTATTGAATTGAATGTCACCCGGCTTTGCTGATGGTTTATTTCAAATCTCCCGGGATTTCTTCTAGGAAATCAGACCTGATTTTTCTATGCATTATTTGTTTCACTTTCGGCATAAGGTTTCTGTATCTCAGGGAGATGGAAACGGATGTAGACACGAGCACCACGTCTAAGGCGAAAGACTGCCGAACTCGGTCTGGGCGGGCATTTGGAATTGAACCTCAGGTTATGAGCATTTTCTGAATTTCGCAGCTCGTTTTTCGGTGAAGCGGTAAGAATGGTCTTATATCATGGGATTTTTGAAGTTTTTGTCAAGTTTCCGTAACTTTTCAATGACTTCTTGCCTCCCTTATGAAATACCTGAATTACCAGAACTTTTCATTCGATTATGATCCCTTCCCGCTCGGTGTAGCGCAGCAATTCGTTGAGCCCGAGCATTATAAGCTACTGGTTGAAAATTTCCCTTCGGTAGAAACATTCGGCAATTTTTTTGACAAACAATCCAATAAGAAGGCGCTTTCTGAGCTTTATAACGCCGACGCGTATCATGCGTACGTGAGGCAAACGCCCATTTATCTCGATTTTTACCATTACATCAAAAGCCATGAATTTATTCATGATGTGCTCAATACTTTCGAGCAGAATTACATTGAATTGAAACTATCGGATACCGCTATACTTTCGTCGACGTCGCGCCTGGGTGGTAGCTTTTCGCAATGGCTGGAAAACCAGCGAAACAGGTTGCTTAGGAAAAAAGGGCTTCGTGCCCGTTTTGAGTTTTCCGCACTGCCATCTGATGGAGGCAATGTTCGCCCGCATACCGACGCTCCCCAGAAAGTGATTACGCTGGTGCTTTCCATCTTAAGGGAAGGCGAATGGAACCCGGCCTGGAAAGGCGGTACCGATGTGCTGAAACCGAAGGATATGCGGCGCAATTACAATTTTTACAATGCATATTTCGATTTCCACGAAGTGGATGTAATCAAAACCGTCGAATATTTGCCAAATCAATGTATCCTGTTTTTGAAAACATTCAACTCCCTGCATTCGGTGCCTCCGCTGCGAAATCTAGGAGGAACTGAACTGCGGCGGACTTTGACCATTAATATTGATCAGGTAAACTAATTATGGAAACTTTCAAAGCTAAAACGATCGATGAATACATCGCCACCTTCCCCGTTGAAGTCAGGCCACTTCTGGAAGAAGTTCGGGAAGCTATTCTGAACGCCATTCCCGATGCTGAGGAGGCAATTTCTTATGACATGCCAACTTTTAATCTGAATGGTTCTTATGTAATTTACTTTGCTGGCTGGAAAAAGCATATTGCATTGTATCCCATAACCGAAACAATGTCGGCTAAATTGAAGGAGGAGCTGGCGGGCTACAAAGGCACCAAAAACTCCGTGCATTTCCCACTAAACAAGCCCATGCCAGTTGACTTAATCGCAAAAATTGTAGAAGCAAAATTGATCGAAACGCCAAGAAGGTCGAAAGCTAGAAGATAGCATTCGGGATGGTTCTTCCATTTCTTTTATCCTTTGGGATACTTTTTGAGGATTTCCTCAATCCTGGAATCGGGAACCAGATTGGTTACTCCCACCAATGTTACCCGCTTGTAATCCGGATGTAATGTGTTGATTACAAAATTATAGGCCTCTGGCATCACAGCCGATGGGACTTTTAGAGCCAGCGATTTTCGCTCCTGATACCATTTGTCTCCTTTGGGCTGGCAAGCAGAAAAATCATAAGGACTTCTCCACGACGGAAGTAATTCATCTGTTGATATAGTTTCCATAGCCAAATTCTCAGGAAGTAAGATAAGCATAATCCGAAAATCATTGTTGAACCCGACGCCCTGCCGCCTTACCATATTTTCCAGGAATGCCAATGGAATAGATTCGGCGGCATATAATACTTTGTTGCCTGCACTATTCCATCGGCCCGTCATCCCGGATGCATATAAACTCTTGCTGAATGCGTGTTGCACAATCCTGTAAACCAGCATGCTAAGCAGGATATCCTTGTGCAAGCCGGTCCAACTCTTCATTCAGGAAATCCACTCCGCCATTGGTAGTAAGCCATTCTGATGGTCTTTCATAAGAATTCCAAAGCGGTTTCTGAAGCCAATAATTGAATTCGTCAATATTGCCAAACAGCATTTCTCCCTTTTTAAACAGGGAAATTAGTTTCAGCAAATGCTCACCATACAGTGGTTCGAGCTTTTTTTGAGAATCCTTATAATTACTGATCGTCCTGGATGACAGGTTAATGATCGACGCCAGATTTTTTTCAGGCATTTTTATAGCATTCGCAAAGTCATAAAAAACCTTTGTATTTATGCCCTTCCTGGCAGAACTTACAATTGCGAAGTTGGTATCCATATCAATGTCATTAAACTTGTTCCTTAATTCATATTCCATAAATGTAACATTGAGTAACCCAAATATACGAATTTTTTCCAAAGTAAAAACGAAATTTTTCAGTTGATCTCGATCAAGCCTTCCCTCTAATAAGTAAAATGTCATTCAACCAATCTTTTTCCTTTGACCAAAATGAAATTTCCAATAACAGCCACTATATGATAAGATTCAGCAATCTCGTGGCATTTTTTGCCATTGTCCTTTCAACATCAGAAAGTTACGTTCTGGCGCAAAAATCCAAAACAACCCCTGCCAAAGCAACAGCCACAGCAGCAGATACCACAAAATTCGACCGGGACTATGCCCTGGAAGCGACGATGCTAGGTTACTTCGCGCCAGACGGAGCCAGAAACCCGACTTTAAAAGCCAATAAAGGTGATAAAGTACGCATAAAGATCACCAATGGCGAGCTGATGACGCACGACATTTCCCTGGAAAAGCTTGGGCTGAAAAGCAAGGTAATCCTCGAAAAAGGGTCGAGCACAAGCATTAATTTCGTTGCGAAGGAAAGCGATACCTATTTTTGCTCGATACCAGGGCACCGCGCTGCGGGTATGGTAGGAAATTTTGAAGTAGTAGAAGGGGAGGTCAATGAAAAGACCGTTGCTGGTCAACTTCCCATGAAAGACGGCCAACCGGTAAACCTGAATTTTGAAACAGGTACAATAAAGGATTGGACGGCAACAGGCGATGCCTTTACGAACCCGCTTTTTAATTCAGATCCTTCTCCGGTTCATGAAAAGGAAATGCAGATCGGTTTTGATGGCAAATATTTTCTGAGCAGCGGCGGAAACACCAATTATAAACTCACCGGAACATTAACTTCTGTCCCATTCAAAGTAACCCAACCATTCGCCGCATTCAAAGTATCCGGCGGCGCATTGGTGGACACGCGGGTAGAACTTGTATTAGCCGGGACGGACAGCGTTATTTACCACATTACCGGACAAGGCCGCGCAACTTTACAACCTGCTGTCGTTGATTTGCAAAAATATTTAAACAAAGAAATCTTCATCCGGATCATTGATAATGAGACCGGAATCTCGCAAATCCCATACATTGCCAATGATAAATGGGCACATATCAACTTCGATGAGTTCCTGCTATACCCAAGTCGGCCCGAATTTTCCAATGAACTAAGACAAAAGGATATCATTATCCTCCCGCCGTTAGACCCTGTTCTCAATGCCGGACTTTCGGGCGAAAAAGCCGCCGCAGCAATGACGCCACCCAAAGGTTTCAAGATAACCCTGGCGGCGTCTGAGCCGGAGGTGGTAAAACCGATTGCGTTTACAATTGATCCAAAAGGCAGGCTGTGGGTGGTGGAAGGGCATACTTACCCCGTTCGCGCTCCGGAAGGACAGGGCAGGGACCGCATCCTGATCATGGAAGACACCAATGGTGATGGAACATTGGATAGTAAGAAGGTTTTTGCAGAAAATCTCAACCTGATCAGTGGAATAGAAGTGGGAATGGGAGGCGTTTGGCTGGGTTCAGCACCAAACTTTTTGTTCATTCCAATTGATCCCAAAACCGACAAACCTGCCGGTCCTGCGCAGATATTACTGGACGGCTGGGGCTTGCATGATACCCACGAAGTTCTGAATAGTCTGAGATGGGGCCCCGATGGCTGGCTTTATGGCACGCATGGGGTTTTCACACATTCAGTTGTAGGAAAGCCAGGTACGCCGGAGGCCGAAAGGGCTAAAATCAACGGCGGAGTTTGGCGATATCATCCCACCGAGCACAAATTTGAAGTATTTGCGGAAGGCGCCAGCAATCCCTGGGGCATCGATTTTAATGATTACGGACATTCGTTTATTACCGTTTGCGTGATTCCGCATATGTTCCATGTAATTCAGGGCGCTCGTTACCAGCGTCAGGCCGGCAAGCACTTCAACCTATACACTTACGATGACATCAAGACCATTGGCGACCACGTGCACTGGCTGGGCGAACGCGGGCCGCACGCAGGAAATTTTCGGTCGGCCGCGGCAGGAGGAGGCCATGCCCATGCAGGCGCGATGATTTATCTTGGAAACACCTGGCCCAAAGAATACCGGAATGAGATCTTCATGAATAACATCAATGGCGCCAGACTTAATGTCGACCATTTTGAAAAAAGCGGGTCGGGTTACATTGCTTCCCACAAACCTGATTTCATGGCGATGAACGATTCCTGGTCGCAATGGCTGAACTTTAAATATGATGCCAGCGGCTCAGTTTGGGCGATTGACTGGTATGACAAGAACCAATGTCACAGCCCAAACCCGGATGTGCACGACAAAACGATGGGAAGGATTTTCAAGATCACCCATGAAAATGATAAATGGGTCAAAGTAGATCTTTCAAAGGCTTCCGATATAGAACTGGTTAACTATCAGCTCCATGACAATGACTGGTATGTAAGACAGGCCCGTACCATTTTGCAGGAACGCGGGCCAAGCAAAAAGGTACATAAGGCATTAAAAGAAATGCTTGCCCAAAACCCCGACGTTACTCGCAAGCTCCGCGCGTTGTGGACATTGCATGTGACCAAAGGTCTGGACGACAAAGAGTTAAATGAATTGCTATCTAATGAAAGCGAATACATCCGTAGCTGGTCTGTGCAATTGCTGACCGAGGATAAAATGGTTTCCCCTGAGACATTGAAGAAATTTACTGAAATGGCAAAAACTGATCAATCCCCTTTGATACGGCTTTACCTAGCCTCTGGAATGCTTAGACTAGACGCCGTGCAAAGGTGGGATGTGGTAGAAGCATTGATGCAACGGGACGAAGACAAGGACGATCATAACCTGCCCTTGATGGTGTGGTATGCAGCAGAGCCGCTGGCGGCATTAGATATGAAACGTGCTTTGCAAATGGCGGAGAAGGCAAAATTCTCAAAAATACTGCCATATACCATTCAACGTGTCGCGGCGATAGGTACCGAAGATTCCAAAAAAGTTTTGAAAGACCTGAACCAGAAACTCGGCCAAAGCGGCTCTCATGAAAAGCATGAAAGCCAGATGCTGATTGGTAAGGTGTTGGATGAGTGAGCTCATACCAGTTTGTTCAGTGTCTTAATCAAGTCAGGCAAAAAAGAGGTTTTTACTTCCCAGACAATGCTGTAATCAATGCGGAAATAATCATGGACTATTCTGTTTCTGAATCCTCGGATACGATGCCAATCTAATTCAGGGTGTGAATCTTTGAAATCATAAGGAAGGCGGTTCGCTGATTCACCAATTATCTCAAAATTTCTGATAACAGCGTCGACAGTCTTACCGTCTTGTATAAATTCATCAAATGACAAGCTTTCTGGGTTGCAGAATTTTGCGCCCGCTTTCGATCATATCCTCGATTAGTAGCTGCTGGTTTCGTTTAGACATAGATGATCTCGCCTAAAATAGCCTGATAATATTTGTCCTTGATGCCTTTTTTTGATACGAGATCAATCTGCTTTTTAATTTTTTCCTCAATGTAATTTGCGAGGTCAACAAACTCAATTCCGATGGGCTGACTAAAATCAACAATGATATCTATGTCACTCGAAGAGGTGAAGTCATTTCGAACGATGGATCCAAACAAGCCAATCGAACTCACATGAAATTTCTCTATGAGTTCTGGTTTCAGCTGTCTAAGAGTTTGTTGGATAAATATTAATTCTGTCATATCACAAATATATAAAATGTTGCTACGCTTAACAATGCAGGCAAAACCGGTAGTTCTGACCCTTTAATGCCTTCTCAATACAATTAGTTGCAAGCACTTATATGATTGAAAATCAGATGAAAAAGAAAATTTATTATCATTGGACACGTGTTGCGAGTTTGTCCTTCATGTTGTGTTTTGCACTTCACAATTCTTCTGCTCAACCCGTCCAATCCCCCGTCACCCACGGCTTCAAAAAAACCAAAATTACCGGCGATTTTATATCTGAGGGAGCTGCTGTCGCCGACCTCAACAAAGATGGAGAGCTTGATATCATCGCCGGATACTATTGGTTTGAGGCACCGTCCTGGACTAAGCATGAAATGGCGCCGTCGCGGGTTTTTGATCCCAAAAAAGAATATAGTAATTCCTTTCTGAACATCGGCATGGATGTAAATCTCGACGGCTGGGCGGACGCAGTGATCATTGACTTTCCTGGAAAACCAGCATTTTGGTTTGAAAATCCGCAAAACAAAGCGGGGGAATGGAAGAAACACTTTATCGCAGATACGACTGGTATCGCCAATGAGTCACCTGGCTTCATAGATATCGACGGCGACGGCCGCATGGAAATTCTATGCGGCGATAAGGCGAAGAAGCAGATCGTATGGTTGCAGGCGCCCACTAAAAAAGAAGAAACGGAATGGAAAAAATATCCTTTAAGCAAGCCCAATGTCGCAGGGACGGAAAATTTTTCGCACGGAATTGGGTATGGAGATGTAGACAAGGATGGACTGCCGGATGTGGTCGTTCGCGAAGGCTGGTTTAAAGGTACCAAGGATAACAAGGCTGGAAACTGGGAATTTATGCCAGCTAACCTGGGTGAACCTTGTTCGCATATGCAGATATTGGATGTGAATGGGGATGGAAAAACTGATGTCGTCAGTGCCTCGGCGCATGCGCTGGGAATTTGGTGGCATGAGCAGATCAACGACGGTGGTAAGATCGATTTCAAAACACACTTGGTCAGCAAAACCACGGCACAAACCCATTCCGCTATTATGGCGGACCTGAACGGCGATGGAAAGAAGGATTATATCACCGGAAAGCGCTTTCTAGCCCACCACGGCCGTGACCCCGGTGATAGCGATCCTGCTTTTTTATTATGGTTTGAAATTACGCCAGGAAAAGCACCTTACTTCATTGAACATCAAATCGATAAAGATTCCGGCTCTGGGTTGAATGTGACCGTTGAAGATATGAACGGCGACAAACAGCCAGACATCATCGTCGCCAACAAAAACGGCGTTTTCCTATTCGAAAACTTTCTAGAAAAATGACTGGCAAGTATCAACAACCCGAGCGCATTAACCGAAATTCCTCATATCTACTTTTTCTTTTTCTCCTTCTTCCCCTTATCCCTTTCCTCCTTCTTCCCTTGTCCCCCCTTCTTCTCATCCTTTGAAAAAACCTTCTGCAAAAAAGTCTTCTTCTCTTCTTTGGGCGATTTTACAGAGGCAATGCTGATTTCATTGTCAATGCTGGGCTGCAGGGCGCTAATAAATGCGTTTTGAAGAATATTAGTAATTGCAAGCCAGATGTTGGTTTTCGGTTCGTCCAATCTGCCCTTGAAAGGAATTTTAGTGGCAACCTGGTCTTTGCGCTGATTTTCAAAAAGTTCACCAACACCTCCTGCAACCGCTTCCCACATTTGGCGGAAAATATTGTCCTTCCTGTCTTCCTTACCCAAAATGTCCAGATCCTGGATCAGCGGCTTTACATAGCCAGTAAATGCATTGTCCTTCGCAGCGACTTCTGTATATAGCCCAAAACTTCCTTTGTTCACATCAATCTTAGCATAAGCCTGGAAAAAGTCGTTTAACTTGACAAGATTGGTATTTTTTAGCTCCGCACTCATATCGAAAGTCGGGTTTTCCGCCAGTGGGTTCAGCTTCGCGTCCATCCGCAATGTTCCTTCGTACACATTGGCGGTGGCATTGATGGAAGCCGGAAGTACGGCCGAGGAATCGTAACTGTTTCTCAGGTTTTGGGCCAATAAATGCAGATTGGTCATTGCAATATCAACCTTTGGCTTAGAAGTGAAATCGTTGTATTGGATCTTGCCATTGTTGATCTCGCATCGGTTAATGTTGAGCGGCATAAATTTGTCCAGGACTTTTCGGAAATCTGCTGAATCCTTTACAATCTCTTTGGGTTCGACCTTATCTTTTGTAAAAAGCAGAAAAGGTTCTTGAAAAGTAAGCTCGCCTACAATGGTCCCTTTGAAAAGTGCCTTCCATTCTACCGAAAGGTCAATTTTAGATGAAGCAAAAAATGGGGTTTGTTTTCCGGTTATTGTATCAGCCTTATTGAGGTAAATGCTGTCGATCTGATAAGCGCCACGAATACTGGCCAGATCAATATCCTCAATATGACCGTAATAGCCATTCATATTGGCCAGACTCTTATTGGCATAATGCAGTACGATGTATGGTAATATCAGCCGGATAACGACGATTAGGGCAATAAAGGCGATAAAAAATATTGCAATCCTTCTTTTCCTTGATCTTTTATGTGGGGTGGGTTCCTGAACCATGTTTGAGACTGTTATATATTCACTATTTTCAACTGAAAACAGACCAATAAACAATCATACCAAAAGGTTTTTTGAAAGAATTTGAAATTTTTTACCAGCTTTTGTCCAATCCCGAATTACCCAATCGTCATTGGTTTTTAACCTTTAAAATTTACTGTAATGAAAGACTTCTTATTAATTTTCAGAGCCGAAGGACGTCCGGGACCAGCACCTTCACCCGAAGAAATGCAAGCTAGTATGAAAATGTGGATGGATTGGATCGGCGGTATCGCCGCACAGAACAAATTGGTTGATCGGGGAAACCGCTTATTGTCCGATGGCAAAGTAATGCGTCCCGGCCAGGTCATTACCGATGGCCCGTACACAGAAATCAAGGAATCGATTGGTGGCTACACCATTGTAAAAGCCGAATCTCTGGAAGACGCCACCGCACTGGCTGAAGGCTGCCCGATATTGGGTTTTGGCGGCAGCGTGGAAGTGAGGGAGATTGGAAGCATGTAAGGATTTGCAGGATCAGAACGAAATATTACCGCATCTTTTCAGGACAGAATATCGGAAAATAACCGCTGTTCTGTCCAAACTTTTTGGTCTCGAGCATATCGAGATTGCGCAGGATATTGCGAGTGACACATTCTTGCAAGCGTCGGAAACCTGGGGAATAAAAGGGCTGCCCGAAAACCCAACGGCCTGGCTTTACACCGTCGCGAAAAACAAGGCGAAGGATTATCTCAAACGGAATACGCTTTTCAATCAGAAAATTGCCAAGCAAATCACCTATGAGCAAACCAGTTCAGTACCATCCGGCTGGGAGGATATCGAGATCGACCTTTCGGACCGTAACATTACCGACAGCCAGCTTCAGATGATGTTTGCAGTTTGTCATCCGTCTATCCCTGCTGAGGCGCAAATTGGGTTGTCTCTTAACATTCTTTGCGGTTTCGGGATCAGTGAAATTGCAGCGGCATTTTTAACCAATAAGGAAACCATTAACAAGCGGCTTTTCAGGGCGAGGGAGAAATTGCGCCTTAATGATGTGAAAATAGAGTTTCCAGGCACGTCAGAGATCAACAAACGCCTTGAAAATGTTTTGACAACCCTTTATCTTCTTTTCAATGAAGGTTACTATGCCGCTGGCAGCGATGTCACATTGCGGAAAGACGTATGCCTGGAAGCCATGCGACTTACTAATCTGCTGCTGGAAAGTAAAATTACGAGTCAACCGCCTGTGTATGCATTGCTTGCATTAATGTGTTTCCATTCGTCCAGGTTTGAAGCCCGGATTGATTCTCAGGGCGAAACCGTACTTTATCAAGACCAGGACGAGTTGCTTTGGGACGAAGACCTTATCAGGCAGGGGGAGTATTTTATGAACCAGGCTTCTTTCGGACACCAGCTCTCCAAATACCACCTGGAAGCGGGAATTGCCTATTTTCATACAATTAAAACTGACACAAAGGAGAAGTGGGAAAGCATTTTGCAGCTTTATAACCAATTGCTGATCATCGAATATTCGCCGATGGCAGCGTTGAACCGGACATTTGCATTATCAAAAGCAAATGGGAAAGAGGCAGCAATCAAAGAAGCCGAAAAGTTGGATCTGACCAATCATCATTTGTACCACATGTTGCTGGGCGAGATGTATACGGGCATTGATAATCATAAAGCGATGGGACATTTCAAGACTTCCTTCGAACTGACCAAATCCAAAGCGGATCAGAGAGTTATTTCGAAGAAGATTGCACTCCTATCACCTTAAGCAGATTCTCCTTGTAATTTCTTCCAATCGGAATCTGATTTACTCCAAGGATGATCCTGTTTTTTTCAATGCGTTTAACCCTATCCAGTGCGACGATGAAGGATTTGTGGACGCGGATAAAGTGGCTTGCGGGAAAAATTTCGTGCATCGCTTTAATGGAACCTTTGATCACAATCTTGCCTTTTCCGGCATGGATAATGGCATAATCCTTCAAGCCTTGAATGTGTGTTACCTCATTGAAATCCAGCAAAATACGCTGTACGCCGCTTTTCACCATTACCGATCCCAGTTTCTGCTCGCCCGGATCTTTCTCAATTTTCGTATTTTCATCCTTTAAGGCCAGAAAATCCTGTACTTTTTCCAATGCGTGTGAAAACCGATCATAGGAGATCGGTTTTAGCAAAAAATCAATAACACCCAACTCAAATCCTTCGAAAGCATAATTCCGATAGGCAGTTGTGAAAACGGTTACCGGCGGTTGTGAAAGTGCTTTCAGGAAATCAATACCATTCATTTCCGGCATCTCAATGTCTAAAAAAAGGACATCGGCGTCATGTTCCTGAAAGTATTTTAATGCTTCTGACGCATTCCCGAATTGGATAACGGTATGCGCTATACCTGATTTTAACAGATAACCTTCAATAATTTCCCTAGCCAGCGGCTCGTCGTCAATGATGACACAATGGATCATTCTAAACAAATTAATTAACTACCCGATTGAATGTATAACTCAGGTAATCATCGCCTTTCATGAGATTTTTATTACTGTCAAGAATGAACAACACATTATCATCTCCCCTTTCAAAAGAAACAATGATTGATCGGGCTTATCCGGGTTCAATTGCACAACAACGGCGTCGGGATTGTTGGGCGTTCCTTTTAATATAATGCATTGACCTTCCATAGCTTTGTCGCGGAACAAGGAGCCTTCCCATTTGTAAGTAGTGAGTTTCCCGGTTGCCGGGTCCTGGAAAAAAGTAAAGCTCCATTTTAGTTTCTCGCAGGTACTCTCCACCGGCATTTTTAATTCTTCCGCCATTTCCTGGCACCGTACCCGTCCGTGAAAAACTCCCCAGATATTGGCGCCTTCCGCAACTGGAATGCGGGTCGTGGTTTTTGATGGAACGTTCAGCAGATTTTTTGATTGGGAAAAAGCATTTGCGAATGCCAGCGTCAGGATCACTACCAATATTTTTTTCATCGCCCTCATTGTTTGTTCAAAGTATAACTGTAACCTGCATTTCCGATCATTAAATTCCCTTTTAAATCGAGCAAATGGAGTACGTTTTCATCCAGTTTTAGAAAAGAAATTGATCCCTTGCCTGAATCGGGAGTCAGTTTATAAACATCCGTTCCGGCGCTTGGAGCAGTACTTTTAGTACTAGACCATTGTCCTTTTAATGCTTTGGTAAAGCCCCCATTCATAAAACCTTCGGTGCCTGGCTTTGTCATGCCATAGGTGTAGGTCAATTCGAAGCGGGTGGGCGACTGGTTCCGTGGATCTTTGTGCAACGAGAGCCGCCATTTGATCATTTCGCAATCCAGGTCTTTTGGTATATCGAGATAATGTCGCGCAACCGCGTCGCATGGACTGGCGGATACATACGTGACAGGATCGGGGGAAGAACTGGTGGCCATTACCGAGGCAAAAGTCAGTGTCATCAGGATTAAAAATCTTGTAAATTTCATGGCTAAGAGGTTTAAGCAGGTTGCAATTTGATTTCCATAAATACTTTGAAACTATCCTTCGTATCGTCAATCCGCAAAAGGTGGGATGCCGGATAGAGCAGTTCCAGCCGTTTGCGCAGGTTTTCCAGGCCAATCCCGCCTTTTCCCTCCGCGGGCAAAGTGGCCGATTTGTTGTTTTCAACCGTCACTTCCAAAACAGATTGATTTACATTGATCTTCCCATGCAGCCAGCCATTTTCCGCTTTTTTACTAAGTCCATGTTTGAATGCATTTTCGAGCAGCGGCAGTAGCAGAAGTGGGGCGATTTCTTTACCATCCGGATTCCCGGCAACTTCAAACGAAATGTCCGGATTGTTATCATAACGGATCCTTTCCAATGCAATGTAATTATGCAAGTAACTGATTTCCTTATCAAGCGCAACTTTCGGATCGTCGCTGTCATAGAGCATATATTCCATCATTTCCGACAATTTCATAACCACTTCCGGCGCCTGATCAGATTTCTTTAACGTCAACGCATACAGGTTATTAAGGATATTGAAGAGGAAATGCGGGTTTACCTGTGACCGCAGAAAGTTGACTTCCGCATTCAGCTTTTCGACCAGTATTTTTTGAAGAATCCTTTGCTGTTCGTACCAGTCAATACTCAGTTTGAGTGCAACCATTAATGCCAGGTACCACATCGTACTGAAAAAATTGTATGATAGTGTTTCGATCCAATTGCTGTTCCGCATGGGGCCGATGATGAATCCGTAGAGGTAGTAATCGAAAAGACATTGAACGACGAGGTAGCACAGGATGGATAATATTACCAGGCTGAAGTATTTCAAATAACGCTTTTTGAGCAGGTAGCGCGGTAAAAAATAGTGCAGGTTTAGGTAAGCGATCAGGATCAGCAAGGTGATACGGCCGACCACGCATAATGTAAAGTAGTTTAAACTGGCCTTGTAAATCAGGTACCTTTTTTCATACATAAAAAACCCCGTAATCAGGATCCAGTATGCCGCATGCACCAGCGCATATTTGGCCGTCACCGGCCGGCTGGAGAAAGGAAACCGGACCTGCTTATCAAGGACGCTCATATCATTTTCAGGCTTTTACATTCGGGTGTAAATGAATGTAAAAGAATGCACTAACCGAAATTATATCGACCAATGTGCCAAAAAGTAGATGTCGGGAGGGTTGAATGTTCCTCGATAATCAATGGCTATCGATTCCGAGAAGAAATCTCTAATTCAGGTTCAAGCCAACTGCCAGGCCGAGATAAGGTTTCCCTTGGTAAATCCACAAATGTTTATTTTCATCCAAAAGATGATCTATCCCTCCGACCAGACCGAAAGTGAAGTTTTCCAGTCCCATGATGAATGCGATGCCTTTGGACCAGGCGAGCCCGTCGTATTCAATGTTGATGCCATTGTTAGTTACCCAGGAATTCAGCGGCGTGAGGCCGAAGCCGGTGATGAATCCGGCCGAAATGCCGTAATGCTTGGTTTTTTCATGAATGCGACCAATTGGGTCTTTCTCAAAAGCGAGACGGTAAACGTCGGTGCGATAACCCAGATACACAGCTCCGTTAAGATGGTTACTGAACTGTTTCGGAAAAGTAGGCGCGGATGGACGGAATTTGATCGGTATTGTTAGGATGTCCACATCAAAGCCTTTCTGCCAGTACTTGTTGGCGCCGATCGTTTCAACGGCGGTTTTTTGAGGATATGTTTGTTTGACAAGCTGGGACGGCTTGATGGGGGCGTGCTGCCAGCCCTTTTTTAAAGCATAAATCGAAATTGAATCATCCGTATTCTCGACATATACCTGCTCCCTTTTCCCATCCAATTTAGTATAGTACACGCCATCAGCAAAATTAAATTTTGGACTGTCTTTCAAGCTTTTACAGCCGAAAAAAGCTAAAATCGCAAAGGGAATCAAAAAAATCAATCTATATCTCATATGATTTCAACTGCCCCGGGCTTTTGCACGGGGATAAGAGAAAAATTATCTTAATAAATAGACATTAACAGATTGTTTTACTTCTTCCACTGTCATTTCCGGCTGCTGAAATGGCGCTGGAACCGGCTGTTTGGAAAATGTTTGTAAGTAAAGCACCCACGCGTCCCGCCACCAGATCGCTTCCTTTTGTTGTTTGGCCAAACGCGAAGTTACATTGGCATGAATTTCCGGATCGACTGCATTTTTAACAGAAGCCCATTCATTCTGCATCCATCTTACAGAATCCGCACCGGTGTAAAATCGCGTGCATAATTCATTCCAAAGCGTTTTACCTGATGAAAGTTTTTGATCCCAGCGAATATGGTGAAACCAAATCAAATAGGGCAGGGGGCAGGTTTCTGCATTTTCCCGTTGCTTTCTGACTTGCGGCTGATATTCGCTCAATGCATTGCTGCCGGTAGCAGTTCGATCAAAACCAATGCCAAGCGAATCGGCGCGATGATAATAACCTGCTGTCCAATCGGGGCGGGAACTGCGATTTTGCCAGGGTTCAGGGGCGTAATGAGCGCCTGTCCATGGTCGGGTAAGTCCCAGTGGCGTATTGTAATTCACATAAATTTCACGCGATCTCATCATTAGGTTTATAATCTTCCCAATCGCGTTCCGGTCTTGTCCTGTGGAAAACGATTGCGGCAAAATTTCAATCCTGATGCCGCTCTTGCCCACAACTAAGTTCTTAACAATTGGGATTTTTCCACCCAAGAGACCTTCTAAACCGATTTGCAATTCAGTCGACGCCGTTTTGCCGATTTGGCTGGTATCAGAACAGGCTATAAACGGAATAGCTTTGGTATAACTATCTCTTGTTGAGACATCTTTAATTTTATCATATTTCAGCCAAAGCCGGTATCCGCCATCAGCACAGACATTTAAAACAGTTGAAGAAAGAAGGAATAAGCTGATATAAAGTCTTGAAATTGACATTAAAGTGCTGTTTTTGCCGAACTAGATAAGCCCGGGCAGCTTAGGTTCTACTTCCTGGCGCAAAAGCCCCCTACTATTGCCGTTTTTGCACAGCACGCAAATTTCATCCGCCCGTTACCTTTGAAATATCAATTTAATCAACCAAAAAAACACTTTAACCTTTGAAATCATGGAAGCTACATTTGTTAACCCAACCGTCAAAAGCCGAACCAACAAAACAGTACTGGCCGGAAAAATCATCAGCGCAATATGCATTTTGTTCTTATTGTTTGATTCGATCATGAAAGTCATCAAAGAATCGCATTCCATCGAAGGCTCTGCGCAGTTGGGCTGGCCGGTTGACCAGGTTCAGAGCATCGGTATTGCGCTGCTCATCTCCACCATTCTCTATATCATTCCAAGGACAGCAATGCTCGGGGCTATTTTAATTACGGGCTACCTGGGAGGGGCAATTGCGGTTATGGTAAGGGCAGGACAGCCACTCTATTTCGCATTGGTTTTCGGGATCCTGGTTTGGGCAGGTCTCTATTTGAGAGATGAAAAAATCCGCGCCCTGATCCCCTTCAAAAAATAGAAGCATGTACATTTGCATAGTACTCAAGAGCGCAGCGGACATCGCTGCGCTATTTTTCATTCCCAACGTTGAGCATTATATCATTCTCGCACGACTTTAAGCAGATTTACTCGCATTTGTCCCAAATACTATCGTAATTGTCCAAAATGGCAAGTGATGTTGTTATTTTGAAGAAAGGACTAATCCTGATCAACAAATTGGCTGGGCGTTATACTATATTGTTCACGGAAGACTTTGGCAAAGTGGGATGGGGTTTCAAAACCAACCATATATGCGGTTTCTGCTATTTTTCTACCAGACTTAAGCAATTCGGTCGCTCGTTTGAGCCGGTATAGCCGGATCAGGTCTCCGGTGGAAAGTCCTGTTAAGTTTTTTACTTTCCGATAAATACTCATCCTGCTCATTCCAATTTCAGCTACCAATTCATCATTACCAAACGCCGAGTTGTCGAGTTTTTTTTCTAGAATGGAATAGATATGTAGAATGAATGGATCGGTATGTTCCGGCTGAGCAATATCCGAGAAGTTACCTGGTTCATTCAATTCATTTTTAACCCTTTCCCGAAGCCTTTGCCTGCTTTCAAGCAAATTTTGGACCCTTAATTGCAATTCTTTTACATGAAAAGGCTTGGTAAGATAATCGTCCGCACCTAATGACAGTCCCTCCAACCGACTTTCCACAGAGGATTTGGCGGTAAGCATGATCACAGGGATGTGACTGGTATGAAAGTCTGCTTTAAGTTTCTGACAAAGTTCATAACCATTCATTAATGGCATCATTACATCACTAATGATCAGGTCTGGCATCTGTTCAATGGCCTTTTTATAGCCAGCTTCGCCGTTTTCCGAACGTTCGATTTGGTAATGGGCTGGAAGGCTTTCAGTGATGTAGTCAGCAAGGTCATCGTTATCTTCCACGATCAGTACCGAAGGAGATTCATTGGCCAGGCTTCTTAAAATGTCGGATTGGGGTTCAGGTTGCTTAAAATCAACTTTCTCCATCCCCTCACCGATTTTTTTGAATGGCAGCCATGTTTTGAAAACACTTCCCTGCTGTTCGGTGCTGTAAGCGGTGATCCATCCGCCCATGAGGAGTACCAGTTCTTTCACCAGCGACAATCCAATGCCGGTCCCTTCCTGGTTTTTGACTGCAATCCAGGAGCTATCGGCCTGGTAAAAACGGTCGAAAATGAATGGCAACTGGTCCGACGGGATCCCGATGCCGGTATCCGATACGGTTATTATAATTCCTGGTTGGGAAGATATCGTTTCCTCTGCCAATGTAATTGTTATGATCCCTTCTGCGGGAGAGAATTTCAACGCATTGGATAGTAGGTTGTTAACAATAGTCTCTGTTTTGCCAGCATCAAACCAATATTCTGCATTCAATTCGCTAACAAAACGGATTTCAATTTTCTTCTGCTCGGCCTGATTTTCAAATGGCTTGATCCAATTTTGAAAGATTTCGCTCAAAAAACCGCGCTGTAAGCTCAGCTTCATTGCATTGGCCTCCAATTTGGAAAGCTCCATCAGCTGGTTAATCAGCAGCAACAGCTTTTCCGCATTCTTTTCGATAATCGACAATCGCTGATGTTTGACAGGATCCTCAGCTTCAGTCAGCAATTGGCGGGCTGGTGAAAGAATGAGGGTGAGCGGGGTGCGGAATTCGTGGGTAATGTTGGAGAAAAATTTGGTTTTCATCTGGTCCAATGTGCGGAGTTGCTCAGCTTCCTGCTTTCTCAAAGCCACGGCTTGCTGCAACCTAACCCGCTGTTTGTACCGACTCGCCAAATAGATGATGAGCGCAACCGCAAGCAAGAAATAAATCAGATAAGCCCACCAGGTCGCCCAGAATGGCGGGCGAATGACAATATCCAGCGTTCTTACATTTTTGCTCCATAGCCCGGAAGTATTGGTTGCATTCAAATCAAGCCGGTACGTTCCGGGTTTTAGACCTGTGTAAATGGCATCGGGGCGTTCCGTGTAAACCCAATTGTCATTCAAGCCTTCCAGTCGGTACCGAAAACGATTTTTACCGGGCTTGTTAAATTGCAGGGCAGCGAACTGTATTTTGAGAAAGTTTTGGTCATAGGTAAGATCCAGGCGCTGAAACGATTGTGAAGCAGCACCATTTAAGATACCACCAATTCCCGGCTTCTTTTTGACATTATTGATCTCAATGTCCGTGATCTCAATAACAGGCTGATAGTTATCGGTTTTAAGATTGGCGGGGTCAAAAGCGGTTATCCCCTCAATTCCACCTAGTATAATCCTGCCAGCTGGCAATTGGAGAAAATGAAGGCGGTTGAATTCATTGGCAATCAATCCGTCTTCGGATGTATAGTTCTGCGTTTTCAGCGTTCGGGCATCCAGCCTGGATAATCCCTGATTTGTGCCAATCCATATGTTGCCTGAATGATCAGGTATCGCGCTATAAATCACATTATTAGGTAGTCCGTCATCCGCGTTGATCCTTTTGCAGCGACCGGTTTTTTTATTAAATAAACATAAACCACTTCCAAATGTCCCAATCCACAGCTTTTCCGGATCAAACCTATCCGCAAATAAGCAAAAAAGGGAATTACTGCTTAAAGATGAAGGGTTATCCGCTCGATTGACATACCTGGTTTTCTGCCCGGTCTTTTTGTCGACTTTCAAAAGTCCTTCCAATTCTGTTGCAAACCATAGAGCCGAATCGTCTACCACAAACTGCATAACATTTAGCACCGGTTTGTCCGAAATCGGGTAGGGGAATTTCACCCATCGCATTTTAAGACCATCGTATTGATATGCGGTATTGTAATGATATGCCCAAATAGTCCCGTCGGGATCGGCTGCCAACGGAATGGGTGGTTCTGCATTGTTATTGTAGCCAAAATTATTGCTGGTTTTAGCGGAAAGTATTGCTTTATCAGGGATGGCGGAAATCTTGCCAGTTTTCAGATTGAGCTTGTAAATCGGCCAGCTGCCGCCATTGAACCACATATTGTCTTGCCGGTCAAAAGCAGAGCGGAAAAAGTAGGATATTGATTTGGCGACCGAAACAGGGATTTCGGCCGCCGGAACACCAAGCCACTTTGTTAGCAGGTCCATCGTGAAGTTGACCTCATATTTTGAGGCTTCAAATGGCGTTCCGCGTAAGTCGTATTTGCGGATTCCGGCCCCGTCGGTACCGATCCATAACACTTCCGACCGGTCGATGAACATGCTGGCAGACTCCTCCCCATTGTGCTTCCATTTCGCAGCCAATGTTAGGCCTTCCTTTTCAGTAAATCGGAAGAGCACATCATCCTGATCGAAATAGATCACTCCTTTCTGATCCTGGACAATGCTGGTTTTCCACCATTCATCTCCTCTAACCGGCAAGGGGTAGGATTGGACATTACCTGTTGCTGGGTTAAGTACATATAGGTTCTTGCTGGAAGAGATTAGAATGCCCCCGTCACCTCGGATCAGAAGTCCGCCGATTTCGTATTTTTCCTCTTTTTGAGGACTTAATGCAAATTGAAGAAAAGTACCTCTGGGCTCATCAAATTTTTGAATCCCGCTTTCGGTGGCGATCCAGATGTTCCCGTTTTGATCTTCTGCCAAACTCATTCCTATTTCATCCGAAGCAATTTTCTGAGTAGTGGAATGGTCGCCTAACTGGTTAGAAATGTTTGTTTTGAGATCATAATAGAAAATCTTTCCGTCCATCAGTATTCCCCAAAGCCGGTCCCTTTTGTCGATTAGAAAGCGGTGCAATTTTTGCCTGCCCGGGAACCGGGCGTAGGATGGGCGTTTGGAAACATTTTCGAATTTTTCAGTTTTTGGGTCAAATTGATCCAAATCCCCGGTTTCCGACATAATCCAAAGGTTACCCTTATGATCCGTCACCAGATCAGCCATAGCGGACGATGAAAGGGATGCATGACCGCCGGGATCGGGCTGGAATACTTTGAAACTCCGGCCATCATAGCGGCAAAGACCATCGCGGGTTGCCAGCCATATAAATCCCTGCCTGTCCTGGACAATGGCAGGGACAAATGCCTGGGGCAGTCCTTCCCGGGAGGTGATAAGCTCGGGAACAGGTAATGTCCCGGATTGTGAAAAAACAGGAAAAACCGGCTGATAGAAAGGCCAGCTTAAAATACAGAAACGTATGAACCTGTAAACCGTCGGCATCCCTCTTTTGGAAAGTGTGTATACCCAACTGACTGGGTTTCAGCTTCCCGAAGATATATGATTATATTTGAAAAATGCATTCATAATCAACTATCATGGCCGGAATTCAACCCATTTCTGAAAAACCCGAAAACCCCACGGCTGCCGAATTTGCGGCGAAAATGGAAACCTATCGATCCCCGGCGGAGGCTATGAAACTGATGCGTTATTTTAAAACGGGAGAAGGGGAATACGGCGAAGGAGATATCTTTATGGGTGTGCGTATGGGCCAGATCTTTGCCCTGGCCAAAGCCTACATTAATATGTCCGCAGAGGAAGTTGAAAAGCTGCTGGATAATCCGATACATGAAATAAGAACTGGCGCTTTGAGTATCATTAATCAGCAGGCGAGGATTAAAAAAACACCAATGGCCAAGAGGAAAGTACTTTACGACCTTTATCTCCGCCGCACCGACCGTATCAATAATTGGGATTTGGTGGATATCTGTGCGCCTTATGTTGTTGGAGGCTATCTGTACCTTTCTGGCGAGCCACGTGATGTGCTTTTTGAGCTGGCACAGTCAGAGGATGTTTGGGAGCGGCGAACAGCTATTGTTGCCACAGGCTATTTTATCAGGCAGGGCGATATTGCAGATACTTTCAAAATTGCTGAGGTACTTCTTGGGGACAAGCACGACCTGATCCACAAAGCGACAGGCTGGATGTTGCGCAGCGCGGGACAGATTAACCGCCCGATGCTGCTCAACTTCCTGGATAAATACGCTGCTACCATGCCCCGAACGCTGCTTCGTTATGCCATCGAGCATTTCGATAATGCTTTACGCAGCCATTATCTAAGCCTGAAACAAGAGAAATAATGTTATTTGGCCGGTGTAATCACAATGTTCTGGTATTCTACCGGCCCATGATCTCCCTGAATGTATAATGGTCCGGGTTCGCCTTCATTGCTGTCCAGCGCGCCTCCTGTAATGCCCGGAATTTCCTGGTTGCTAATCACCGTTTTTCCGTTTGCAACGAGTGTAATCATTCTGCCAATCAAGGTGATATCATACGTATTCCACTCGCCTGCTTCTTTGGCGACCATTTCGCTCGGGATGATAAATCCGTAAATTGAGCCCATTTGATCTAGCGAAGGCTCCATGCCTTTGGCGTCGGTCACTTGTACCTCATATCTGCCGCGAAGATAAACGCCGCTATTGCTTCCTTTTGGAATACGGAATTCGACATGCAATTTGAAATCACCGAATTTTTGATCAGTAACGAGGTTTGCGCCTGACTTAGGACTGCGTAAAATGCCGTTTTCGGCAATCCACTGGTTGGTAGGGGAACCCATCGTGTGCCAGCCTTTAATTTCATTGCCAGCGGTTAATTTGATGGGCGTACCCCAGGCAGATTGTGCAACGGAACGAAGTGCCGGGGCGCGTACGCCTTTCCAGGTATGGGTTTTGCCCTCAGGTGTAGTTAATGAACCGGCCAGCGATTCGCCGGAAAGCGTTCCTTCGACGGTCAGTTCTTTGTCACCTTTTTCCCATTGTTTTGGAATAGAAAAACTGAATTTTCCCTCCTTAAAAATCACTTGTGAAATGGGCCGGGCGCTGCCTGAAAAGCCGGTAAACTGGCCAACGAGCGTGTTGGTTCCTGAATGTCGCACTTCCAGCCACGATGGCAGCGGCTTACCATCCACGTCAACGGTAACGTCCCAGCGTCCTTCTAGCGTTGTGGCTAAGGGTTCGGAAGGGTTAGCCTTAATTTGGATTGTAAAAACAGTCAGTAACAAGGTCAGGACTGAAAAAAATGCTGGCCGGGAAGTGCGGCGCAGGTCGTTTTGGAATGGGTTGATCATGAGTTTTTAGGTATTAAAAATGTCAATTTATGGATTAAATTTCAATAAATTCATTGTTTAGGTTAAGCACGTAATGTGTGCTTCGCCCGCCTCCTGTAACCTTTAAGCAGCCGGATTCAAGCAGATCCTGCAAATCGCGGGTTGCCGTTGCCTTGGAGGCTTTGGTGATGGAAATGTATTTTTGAGCGGTCATTCCGCCTTCAAATCCTTCTGGCCCAGCCGCCAGCATCTTCTTGACCGCCTTCAATTGACGGTCATTAAATGTATTTTTAAAGTGGTCAAAAAAACGGGTTTTGTGTAAAGTAAAATCCAGCAATTCCTTGGCTTCGATCTGGGCTGCCAGAATGATTTTTACAAAATAAATAATCCAACGCGTGATCTCATTGCTCCGCTGCGCGGTTTCCAGAGACTTATAATAGGCTTTCCGATCTGCTTCAATTTTCCGGGAAAGACTAAGCATTACAGGTCGGCCCAGCGTTTGTGATAATGCTTTTTCTGCAAGCACCCGGCCGATCCGTCCGTTGCCATCCTCAAATGGGTGAATGGTTTCGAAATACAAATGCGCAATCGCGGAGCGTACCGGCGCTTTCTTGATCTCCTGTTTTCCACCCGGCGCAGTTTCGTTAAACCATTGAATAAAACGGTCCATTTCTTGTTGTACCCGATCGGACGGTGGCGCCTCAAAATGTACTTTTTCTTTGCCAATTGCTCCGGACACGACCTGCATAGGTGCCTGATCTTTCCGCCACACGCCGGTATTAATGGTTTTGCTTTCGTTGAGTAGCATTTTATGCCAGTCAAAAAGTTTTTTTTCGGTTAGTTTATCCGCAAATGCATTCCGCGCATTGACCATCAGTTGGGCCGCGCCCTGTGCTTTTTTATCTTTTACAGGCTCGGGATGCTTATTAATGCCCAGGTTATTGCGAATGGACGAAGCAACATCCTGCCGACTCAAAAATTCACCTTCAATTTCGGATGTTTTGATCGCCTCATAAACCATGGTATCAATCAGGGTTTCGACCTTAACATGCTCAGGGACAGCTTTCAGGATACCGCCAATGTGCCCTGTTTCTTCTGCAAAGGCAAACAAAAAATCTTCGATTTCAGATAGGTTATAGCTGAAATCAGGCCAATCCTGTTGTTGCCAATTGTATTGCATGAGCCGATTAAATGGTTTATTCGGCTCAAATATAGCCAAAATTTGAGCCGAATAGGAAATTTATTCGGCTCAAATTTGGATTATGATAGCTGATTAGTTATTAAGTCCTCTGCCTGTTTTGTGCTGCAATTCATCAATGCGTTTTGAAGCCTCGGCCTTGTTAAGGCTACTGTCAAATTCTACACCCGCTTCATCCGAAAGTGTTTTAAGATAAGATTGTTGTGCACCGGTCATCGGTTCTTCACCAGTCGTCCATTCATCCGGGTCCTTAATTGCATTGGAACCGTTTGGTATCACTTTGCTATCATTGGACGGATCCTCGATCTCGTTGGGCAAATTGTTTTCTGTATTGGCCATGTTTGTTGAAGTTTTTTAAAGACCAGGTACAAAAACTGCGCCAATAGCTTATTTAACCAAAACCTTATGAACCCTCGTTTTGTCATTTTCCCGCACTTGCAGCAAGTACATACCAGGTGTGAGATTTTGTGATGGCTGAATTGCAATGCTGTTATCTGAATTTCTTTGGGAATTGAAAGGAATTCCAAGTCCTGAAAGACTCTGCAGTTGAAGTTTTGCCGCCGACGGGTCAGCGACGTTTACATTGAAACCACCGGAAGGTGCGGGATTCGGAAAAGTGGTGAACTCCATTTTTGGTTCAGGAGCATTCATCTCGGACTCTTCAGCACTCAATCTGGTTCCAACCACTCGTTTGGTTTCGGTAATTAATCCAAAATTATTAACACCAATCGATCGCGTACTGAACAGATATTTGAAAGGATCAGAACCTGTTGCAATCCCACTCGCAACGGATCCGGACCAGGAGGATCCATTCCATCTGCGGACTGTGACCGGGTCTCCGGCAACCATGCTAGACGTCGCGTCTGCTGCGTCCCACTGGAACTGATAAACCCAGGTCAGCGGTGTACCCGACGGCGGAAGCGCGGTGCCGTGATCAACGGTGTAAAGAATATTGACGTGATTTTCAGGTGTGAAGATAGCAGGACTGTAAGAGGCTTTGGCGCGCATTCCGGAAAAATCCCGGTTGGCCGATGCAAACAAAACCATCATGGGTGTATAACGGTCGTCGCTTGGGCCAACTGGAAACCGGCGTAGCATTGCTTCGCCCGCCCATCGCGGGAAAAATTTCAGCATTCCTGTGCCATTTGTAACAAAGAACCTTGTTTCGTCCGCATCGACTATGTTTTCACAGAGAAAGTCATAATTGCCGAGGTATATTTTACCCTTTATGAAGATCAGCTCACTCCGTACTGTGCCATATTTCATAAAACCAAATTCCGAGCGGAGCTGGATGCCAGCGGGATTATTGATCCTGATTCGGGCCGCATAAGTAATCTTGTAACGATCATTCGTCTCAATGCTTTGCACTGCATTTCCGGCAAATTCGAGTTCATGAAGATCCAGTAAGGTACCGTTGCCTTTGAACAGGTTTCCGTACAATTTAAGCTTTGTTTCATGTACGCGGCCTACCAGACTTCTTGTTGGGGATGAGGAGGTGCCGGTCCTCACGGTAAGGCTATGGCATTTGCCCGGTACATCAAGAAGTATATTTCCATCAATCGTGACATTATCATACGCCCGGGGCACAATACCGGAGGTCCAGGTGCGAGGATTGCTCCACACACAGCCGCTGTAGCAAGAGGTATTTTGCTCGATCGTATTGTAAACTTTTAATGGCCATGTTACGTACACAGTTCCTGAACCAGGAACGGTTCTCCAGCCACTGGCAATGACGCTAATGGAGGAAGTTACATCGCTCCATGCAACCAATTCAGGTGCTCCGCCAGATCTTCTGGTAAGGTACAGCCCCCAGCGGCCGGTGGCCAGATTATATCGGATTACCTGGGCACTGTAAGTTGCATCAGACCGGTTGGCTCTGTACTCTATACCTCCCCCTGGCAGGAAGTAACTGAGGTAACGCCCGTTTGCGATATGTTGCTCGTTGGGATAGCCTTCCAGGGCAATTTCTGCTTTGCTTGTTAAAGTAGCGGCCAAAAATGTCATCGCTACTACAATGATAATTCTGAAGAAATTTTTCATGTCGATTGAGTTTTAGAACATGACAAAGTTGAGACAACTAATGCCGCTGATCAATCGCATGATGATGTGGTTTTTTGGGGGAATGGCTAAGCCTGACTACCTACGGATAGGCAAGGTCACAACAAACTCGGTCCCTTCACCAACTACACTTTCTACTTCAATAGTACCATTATGCGAGCCGGTGATGATATCGTAAGATAGAGACAATCCCAGGCCAGTGCCTTCACCAGTAGGTTTTGTAGTAAAAAACGGCTGAAAAATGTTTTTAACGACATCCTCGGGAATGCCGGTACCATTGTCCTTAATGCTGATTTTAACTTTGTTTCCAGCTACCGCCGTACTGAGCCAAACTGTTGGATTATAGTCTTTCACATTTGAAAGCGTCTTCTTTTTGGTCGCGTAAAATGCATTGTTGAGCAGGTTCAAAATTACCCTTCCCAAATCCTGCGAGATGGTTTTAATCTTAGGCATATCAGCAGCAAAACTGGTGACAAGTCTGGCATTAAATGTGCTGTCCTTGGCACGCTGGCCATGGTAAGCGAGATGTAGAAATTCCTCGGCCAGATGGTTAATGTCGGTCAGTTCGTGCTGTCCTGTTCCCGAACGTGAATGTTCGAGCATTCCTTTAATGATGGCCGACGCGCGCTGACCGTGGTGGACAATTTTTTGCTGATTGTCGAATAAATCACGGATCAGTTCCTTGATTATCACGGAATCTGCATCCGGCTTCGACATTTCCTCCTGGATTTCCTGTGTAAGTTCCGTATTAAGCTCCGAAAAGTTATTCACAAAATTGAGCGGGTTCTGGATTTCGTGTGCAATGCCGGCAGTAAGCTGGCCAAGGCTAGCCATTTTTTCCGCCTGTATCAACTGGCTTTGAGTGGTCCGTAGGTTGGTCAGTGATTCCCGAAGCTCAGTTCTTAGTTCTTGCTGTTTTTTTAGAAAACTCTCGAGAAGCGCATACAAAATCACGAAGATGAGTATAATGTTTGACGCGAAGGACATCAAAATGATACTCCTGGGCAGCGTGTGTTGGGGTTTACCATAAAAATATTCCCAGCATGCAGCACCGATTATCTCTAATATAAAAATATAGAAACACAATCTGGCAATGTTTTTTCGAGCATAGAGGAGTGCACCGGCGGGCGCATAAAATGCTGCCAGAATGACCGCACCTGCCTCTATATATCCTCCGATCGTAAGCTGGGTGGACATTGGAAACAACAGGATCAGTACCAGCTGTATGAAACCAAACTTATCATAATTATGCGTAATCCGGAGGTAAAGCAGGTTCAGCTGCGACACGACCACGTAAACGGCCACAGCGTATACCACATTGGGAAACCCAAGAAACAAGTATACAATGCAAAAAATGATCCCTCCCAAAGCGCTGTATAGTGCAAGCTGAACAGCCGTAGTCCGTTTTTTAAACTCTTCTTCGTCGAGGCCCTCAAATCCTAATAGTTTCCAGAAGTAACCCTTTTCAAATAGCAATCTTTTCATGTCAAAACGGAAGAATTGCTGCGTTCTCTTGCGAAAAGATAAATGTAAAATGCGTCAAGCACGCCTGTGATCACACACATCGTCAGCAAGAAGCCATCGGTAAAATGCAAAAAACAAAAGACGGAGATCAACAATGTGCCCACGCCTTTGCACCAGGCCGCCGGGTAGGAGAACATCTTCCATTGGTTCATTCTCAGCGACATGGTAACGTAAAGCGCAGAAATAATGATATTTAAAATATAGCCCGAATAGGCTCCCATTTTACTCAATGGGTAATCGTAAATATCAATATAATAATATAAAAGAGGGATCCAGGCCAGGATGCCCAGTATACTTAATAGTTTGAAATTTTTGACAAAAATCGGCAAGTTCATTTGCCTTTGACCGTATAAAAAAGCACCGATTACAATAAAGCAATCCATAAAAAACCAAATCCTGTAACCCCAGGCAAAAAGGCTTCCAATGTCTGGAACGAATACCCAGCTCCACAGGAATTCCCAAACAATGTTGCCCCAAACGGTCACAACCGGTATTTCTATGAACTTATGTTTGTGAATGCTTTTTAATGTGAAAAAATAGACGATAATCCATAGGAAGCAGCCTACTCCAAATGTGGCCAGTTCCAGTACGGTGTAGTCTTTCAGGTTTAGTAAAGAATTTTCCATTTAAGCATTACTAAAATCGAGGGGTTAAATTTTCTTACTGGTAAACCAGTTTGTAATGAATGTCCATGCTGTGAAAAGCATAAATCCGGCCCCATAAATCAGCCCCCAAATCGCCATGATCGCATCAAACCATTTCGGAGGACTTTTATACGGCATTCCTTGACGGTATCGCCATGCATCGTACCATTTGAAAGGGACAAAGAAGATCGGCTCGTGCAGATTCCAGATTTCGCAGGCAGGTACGTCGGCACCGGAAAGGTCGATAATGCAATTTACCGCCCGACGGGCAGCTTCATTGGCTCCTTCCATAGTGGCAAGGTCGGTGTTGGTACGGACGTAATCCGAAGCGAGAAAAAGGTTGCTCATGCCAGGTAAAAACGCATCAGGACGGCTTGCCCAGCTGTTTACAGTATTGATTAACAGCGGTTCATGGTCGACCAGCGTGAATTTCCCAGGCTGCTTTTTGCCCGGAACGGAGGCGGTATCGTCTTTTGCCGCCGGTGTGACTTCTTCATTTAGGGAGTGATCGAGGTAATAGCCTTTGTAAATTTTGTCACCATCCGCATAGCTTCCCGTCTTCATGTCATCTGTCAGGATCTCGACGCCATCCACATTGAGGCTGCGTTTGAGCTGTTCCCATACCCGCTGTTCTATCTCATCGTAGGTTTGACACTCGTTTGCTTTCATCGGCGCAAGACCGGATGCATTTAGTACCGGTTGTCCGGGCGAATGACCTTTGGGTAAAGCCGGATAAGGTTCATCCCAATCTGAAATATCTACGGAAAGAATAGACTTTACATTGCCGTCACCACGCAGTTGAATGTCGTAATCTCCCCAGAAAGGAAGCTGTGAAATAGAGGTCAGAGCCCATTCGCTGTCGACATAAATGCAATGGCCTTTCACGACGTCCAGCTCTTTATTGAGATAAAACTGGATACCATTCATCCAGGCAACATCTTTAGCCAGCTCATCGATATGCTCGAGACTGCCGTTATCTTTCTTTACTTCATCAGGAATCACCACCGCGGCAACTTCCACCGGCGTTGCAAGCAGGTAATAGTCCCCTGAGGCAGGCGGATCATAAGCGGAAGGTTCGTTCCTATTTTCTTTTTGCCAATCCTTAATTTGTACGCCCGTTACTTTTCCACCTTTACAAATCAGTTTTTCAACAAGCGCGCCTTTGAAAAATCTCACGCCTTTCTTGGTAAGATACTCCTCCCACGGTTTAAGCCAGACTTGATTGGTGGGGCCATTCAGCACCCGGTCGGTATGCATACCGGGATTGGCAATGTTAAAAAGCAATTGAATAAAAATATCGCCGCCGGTTTTGGTACTGGCCAGTTTTGCATTGGCAGCAACCAGAGTCCGGGTAAGTCCTTCCACGAGCAAATGCTGGTATCCTTCGCTGTGTTTATCAGCATCCATATATTTCCACCAGCCAATCTTTTCATATTCAAGGTCCCGTCTGCGCTGGCAGGAAGTCATGAGCTGTAAGACTTTCTTTCCAAAAACCTTCGCTTCACCAGGTTCCAAACCCGTATCATGAGTATGCAATACCGAAATGGCAGATTCAATATCAGCCAGTGACTTAGGAAAGCTAACGATCGTGATAATTGGTTTCTTTCCATTTCGAAGCACCCCGACCCTAGACACATCCACCAGATTATCAAACACACCCCGAGGGTTTTTTTGCCCTTTGGAATCCGTAAACGGAATGCGTTTCATTGTGTCGGTAATGTGCTGGTAGAAGCCGGGGAAAAACCGAAACCCGTGTTCGCCAGGAAGAAATTTGTCGAGACTCTGAAGATTGGAGCCGGGGACGTTTACACTTCGCGCTTTTCCACCGAGGTAAATAGGTTTCTTTTCGTAAACATCTACCTCAAATCCGCGTTCAACTAGTTCATGTGCCGCGCTCATGCCGGCCACTCCGCCACCGAGAATAACAACCTTAGGCATAATGTATAGAGGATAAGTAGTATATAGGCAAGATACGTTTATTTTCAATTCTGTTGTCGTGTTGGAGACAAGCTTTCCTAAGCTATATCAACAACGACTGCACTTTCCTCACCACCGGCCTGCATGTAAATACGTATTTGTGATAGTTCTGTAATCGTCTGGCATTGAAAACGATATCTAGTAGTCCAAATCCACCGTAATCTGCGGTCAGGGCAACATTGTCAATGTGCCTTCGGAAAAAAGAGGTCGTTTCATAAGGTTGCCATGGGAAATCACAGAGATTGGCAATATCATTAGGCGCGATGAGCGTTTGCACAGACTGAACATTGAACCCTAACTGCGGCTTAAATATGTCTTTAAGCTCACCAATGCCATAGTTTCCAAGGTTGCGATAATTATCTGTCAGGCCACGCCGGTCTCTTTCCAGCGGTCTTTCTGCCAGACGGTCAGCACCAACGAACTTTTTGGTACTTACATAAAGCAGATAGTCGAACTCATCAAAGAAGACATGGACTTTCCTTCCCAGCCTTTTCAACTGGGTATAATCGTACATAAACCGATCATTACGACCGAAAAAATTGGGTAAGTCAAAGCCTTTTTCATTCAATGCCAAATGCGTGACATCAGAGGCCATCAGGAAAATGTTCTCGAAGACATCTTTGGGAAGTTTTAGCGAATCAAAAGGATTGAGCATTCCGTTAAGCAATTGATGTCCAAATGAATGGACAACCAGATCAAGGAACATTCCCTCTTTTCTGAGCTCCTGCGACAGGACTTCGAAAGGTTTGAATAGCTCATTCCTTGTGAAATTTCGCCCTGCCAGAACCGCCCGGTCATCCGCCCTTTTCCTGCCTAACCCCTGAGCCGGCCACACCAGAAACAGTACCTTAGCGATCTTATTACCAGGAAAATTCATATAGTTATTGGCATAGCTCGTCAGCAGGTCCAGTTTCAATGATGAGAACGGCTGAAAACCATGGATATACACAACTACATGTCTGCGATTCTGATCTTTTAATTTTTTGACAGATTGAATAACACCATCTGCAAAGTGCGTTGGGATCAGCTTGTTAAATTGAAGCGTCGCCTCTTTCGCCGGCAATTTAAGAGGTGTGAAATGCAGCTCATTAGCAGGATCTTTAATAAACATATCCGCGCTTCCGTCGCTCAAAACACGGCGATATGAGATAACGAACTGTTCTTTATCCTCAGGATCGGGTGTATTGCATTCGGGTTCAACATCTACCGCCCCATTCCATACAAATGCACCATTGTCCAGGGTATACCAAAGATTATCGTCATCGAAGAAATCACCGCGCACGGCACCCGTTACTTCGAGGATGTCGTTCTTTTTATAAAAACGAGCTATGCTGGCGTTCACGCTTGGACTTTGCAAACGCTCATTTAAATCCTGATTTACGATCCCTCTCATCCTGCCCTATTTAAGGTGTTACGATTAGATATATTTGAGTCACCAGTCCACGCCCCACCTTCTGTGTTCGCCGAAGATGAATTTGAAGTACGCAGTTTTACCAGCTTATTGAGGAGGTCGAACCAAAAAGGGGCCCCTAACGAGAGGGCAAGAATCGTGAGAACATAGCCAAAGAAATTCCATTCCTTGGTACGTGGCGAGGAGAGGATATTTTGGGCGTTATCAATGTCAGTTTTCAGGGTGTTTTTAATGGCCATCAGTGAATCCAGGCGTGCATTGAGCATCTGAGGACTTACAGCATTATCCGCTACACCTTGAGTTTGTCTGAAACCCTGATTATTTTGATTGAAATCAACGGCCATTTTGACTAGCTGTTCCCTTGCTTCGGTATCTTTTGAAAGCTTTTTAATGATAGCGATCGTATCTACATTAAAGCCAATCGCCAGCCCGGCCCCGATGATGATCAGAATAGCCTGAGTGGTTTGTTTGAACCAGCCACTCGCTCGCTCCATGGTATCATTGTACCAGTTTCCTAGCAGGATTTTAAATTTTACCAGGTCATTATTGGCTTCATTTAACAGGGATTCAATATGATAAATCGTTTCGGAACGCTCCGATGGCAATACTTTTTCTACGTCCAAAGGATCGATATACCATTCCCTCAATAGGATTTTTACCTCATTGATATCAGTATTGGCATCATTCAGCAAAGTGTTAATGTGTTTGATCGCTTCCGATCGACGTGCATTGGCCACAGAATTACCCGGATTAGCCGCGTGCCACTTTTTCAACCATATCTTGAATTTGACAAGGTCGACGTTTGCATTGCTTAGGAAAGCCTCTATGTTTTTTACATTTTCGAAATCAGCCTGTGTAAGCGATTTCGCTTTCAGATCTTTTGGTTCCTCGTCACTCTTAAACCTCCAGGTTCTCAAACCCATCTGTATCCGGGCCAATTCTCCGACCTCGGGCATGTCTACTTTGATGGCATCGATCAGTGCTTTTGAGAAATTTTCAGCGGAGAGGTACGACGGTTTGTTACCTATGCCTCCGCTCGATAAGTATTTGATGGAGGGCTGATTGAAAAATTTCTCATATAGCTCCTCATTTTCCATATTCGTGGATTTACCAGCAACACGCAAAAAAGTCGTAGCCAGCCGGGATCCATCACGCCGCACTTTCCTCTCTCCATAATCCTTCTCGTCCATAAGCATCCGGGACAACGCATAGCATAAATTTCTCGCTCTCAGTCCCAGCAAGGACGAGACGATTTCCATAATAATGGTGGCATAAAGGCTGTAAAGCAAATAAATGAAGACAAGGCCAATAACCACATCGAGCGCTACATTTCCAATCATAGTTTCAAGGGTTGCTTTTAGATTTTAGCTCTTAGCTTTTAGCTTTTAGCTTTTTTTATTATTTTTTGCTAAAAGCTATCCGCTAATAGCTTATGAACCGAATAAAACCGGGTTTCAAATTCTACTAAACAGGTGCTTTCTTGTTGTCCTTTATAAACTTCCAATACTTTTTGGGCCCATCCTTTTCAAAAAGCTCAGTGAGTGTCACGCCTGCTTCCATTAAGATTGAGTTGGCTAAATCTTCAACAATGTGTTTTCCGAGCGCTCGATAACTTTCAAACTGGCTTTCGGAAAAGAACTGATCGCCCGTGGATTCGTGCGGGAATGTGGGCTTGGCAGAGGCGTAGTTGAACACGTCGCGCGGCTCGCGGCCATACAGGCCAGGTTTAACATAAAGTAATATCCCATCTACATCGTCGGCTCCAAGCTTGCTTTTTTTATCTACCTCCGAGTAGCGAATGCGTCCCAGCGCCCAGGGCTGACCTTTTAATGTTGGGTCGTTGGACCTTGCCCTGATTTTAAATTCTTCATTAAAATCGACGGGTATGCCCAGATCGATCCGAATTTTTCGGATTGCATTGCCAAGATCCTCCAATGTGCATTTTTCATCACATCCTGCATCGCTTACCAGAATAAAGCGGTTTCGGCGAAGTACCATTTCGTACAATCCAAGATTTTCAAAATGGCCGCCGTCGGATAAATACACATAATTGTTAAGCTCATCGGTATTGGCAAGCAATTCATCCCAAATGGGTTTTACTGCAAAAAAAGGCGTCGTGCGATCAAAGGTTTCGTCACCCGCCGGACCGGGATTTCCTAGCCACCAACCCAGTCTAACATTGAACATTGTCATCAAAAAAGCAATCAGCGGCGAAGAATGATAGCCCATATTCGGACTGGCCGCAGCGCCTGAGATTGTCATTGCGGTGCCGAGACTTATGCCATTTTTGCCTCCATACAGACGCGGAACGATCTCATCATTGCCCGCATTTTTGCTGACCTGTTTTAATGGGTCCGGCCTTGTGCGGCGATATCCCAGGTTCACTGCCCCGGCGTGTAGAGTGGTTACCGAGAAAGCCGCAGCTTTTCGTTCCTGCCAGGCCAGGTTGCGGCTGCTGACCAGGTTAAGTGCAAGATTAACAACGTGGAAAGGAGGTTTTTGCATTGATTTGGCCCTCGTGGAGGCAGTTTGCTGCTGATCCAGCTCGCCCATAGGCATATTATCTTTTTCATCAAAGCCTGTGAAGGGGTCGGGCGAGCGTTCAGTTTGTGGCCGCGAGGCTCCGAGATATGCCCTGATTAACCTTGCCCGGTACATGGCGTGAAGTGAAAAGCGGTTGGTATCAATCGCCGCTGCCATTATAAAGCCCAGAATGATGAATGCGGCAAGAATCAAAAATGGGATGTAAACGGGAAATGTCGGGAAGCTTGCGTGGGATATCCAAAATACATTGGCCTGCCCGTATTCTACAAAATTTTCAAAGACCTGCATTAACTTCAAATTCAACACGGATAGCATTGTCAGCAACACTACGAGGGTTATCAACGCGACAACGGGGAGGCTTAAAGAAGACATGAAACTTCCAATGCCCGGTGCAGGCCCTTTTCCCTGTCGCGACCCCGCTGCTTCTCCCTTGCCGGCGGTTTTTGTACTGCCGCCTAGCAGCGCGGTCAAAATACCGGACGTAAGACCCAGGCTGGCAATTTTTAGTTTAATATCTGCAATTAATCCCGGTCCGTAAAGAATGATGGCCGTTAAAACCAGCCATGCAAGAGCTGCCAGCAACAAAAATCCGCTATGCCGGGCAGTCCATTCCCGTCGAGAGTCGTCATTCCAGCGGCTAATGGTGCCTTCAAAAACAAATCCCGCAAGAACAATAGCAAGTAATGCGCTTGGGAAAGCCAGACAGATAAATGCTGGTAAATGTCTTTCTCCTAAAAAATGCTGGCGGAATTGTCCTAGGATAAGTAGTAGAAAAAAGCCTGCAAAAGCCCCTGTGACCAGAATAACGATGAACTGTCCGGCGATAAGGATCGGCTTTTTTCGAGTTGGCTTTGCCAGCAACCATCCGATAAGATGACATAATGCCGTATTGGCCATGATATATCCTCCTCCAAATGACCATATTCGCAGTTCCGTGGGAGTGTCCAAGCCCAGCGTTTTGTGTATGTCTTCAATATACTTAAAGGGAAAGACATCCAATTTGACAAACCATATCCAGGAGATGATCAATAAAAAAGTTGCAATCAGGCATGGCGCAAAGCAGTTTTTAATGAAGGCTTTTGTATCCCTGGTTGATGTCAGGGTATCTTTTACCGACCCTCTTTCGGATTGCGGTATGATTTGCGAGTCAGGAATAAATGCATGCAGGAACCGGACAGCGATGATCAGCAAAATGGCCGCTGAAAGTGCGAGCAAGGCAATAAACCAAAATGCATATGGGCCGGAAGAACCGAATTTTGCGGCAGCAAGGTTTACCGCAAGCCACGGTGCCCCTGAAAGTGCTGCGAGAAATGGTACGATAACCAACCAGATCAGCAGTAAATTTCTAAGGTAAGTGGAGAAAAGCGTCCAGCTATCGGCCGAAAACAGGCCAAGTTTTGGGGAAAGAAAATTGCTGTATCGCCGAAGGTGAACGATCGGATCGGCTTCTACTGTGAAAGGTGTGCTGGACTCGGATTTTAGCTTTTTGAGTACCGTTTCAAATCCTTCGTGATGACTCCACGCACTTAACCAGGATCCCAGATAACCGCCTCCTGACACCGTAGACATGTAGCTGAATTTATCCAGCAAATTCAAATTAGCTAATCCCTGGACAATACCCAGTCCGAATGTTGCGCTGCGAATGCCGCCGCCTGAAAAGCAGATCGCAGATTGACCGGAAGCGCGCATTTTTTCAAAAACGCTTTCTAATGTTAAGCTGTCTTCGGATTTAATGTATTCTGAAAATGCATCACGGATCAAAAGCCTGTTCAATTCCAGTATTTCTTCCGATTTTAATGCCCTTTTCGTGTTTTTGCCAATCAAATATCGTGACAGCAGACCGCGCGTATACGGCTGTAACGAAAGGCTATCCTGAAGCCACGGTTCCTGCTCAATAAGCTTCTCATCTTCTATCTTGTTTTTCAGAACATCTGAGATGGTTGCTACGGAAATTTCAAAGTTGACTTTTTCAGGCTGGTGTGGCTTAATCCAATTGGCCAATTTTGTATAGGGATAACAGTAGTCTTTGAGCGATTTTGAATAATCTTCGTTAGCTTGATTTTCTAGCTCCACCTTCAGACGCACAACCAGCCCCGGGTCTATCTCATAACCCAAGAATTTGATCCCCTCGGTTTGGGTTCCATGAATGTATTTATACTCCTCTTCGAGAACGTTAAACAGTTGGAGCGAAGGCTCTTGGAGCGTGTCGGCGGCAGAGGTTTTCGACATAGCCAGGCGTAAAGAAGTGAGGGTTGAGTTTTCAATATCTTATAAGCAGATATCGAATTCAATATATCATACTTGATGTGTTTTTCGAGACTTTCTTATTAAGCGGTACTAACGATAGCCGTAATTTGGGATGATTGATAACTGTGATAAAAACAAAAAAAGCCGTCCCAATATTTGGAACGGCCCTGACATGGTGATGTCGAGTTTATGAATGCTGTTGCGGATAGTTGATCATCCAACCAATGCCGTATTTGTCCCACAAGCTACCGAAGTAATCTCCCCAGAACGTATCCTCCAATGCCATTTCGATTTGGCCGCCTGCGGATAATCCGGCGAAAAGGCGATCGGCTTCTTCGCGGCTCTCGGTAAAAACAGAAATGTAAGAATAATTGCCTTTGTTGAGGACGTGGCCTGCAGAAGGCATGATATCCGATGCCATGAGCATATCATCCTTACCGATTGGAAGTGCGATATGCATGATTCGGTTTTTCTCATCTTCTGGAAGATTTTCAGCTCCGGGCATGTCCGACATCTTGTTTAGCATCCCAAATTCACCACCGAAAACGGATTGGTAAAATTTGAAAGCCTCCTCCGCAGTCCCGTCGAAGTTAAGGTAGGTGTTTATTTTTGGCATGGTGGCAAGTGTTTATGGTTAGCGATGTGATACATCAATTTGACAGCTCAAAATTAGGAGATCTTTTAAAAGTTAATCATCCTAAAAGGAGACAATCGGAGGGGGTGATCGGGACAGATTTATCAAAATTATCCTAACAAATGTGAGACAAGTCGAAGATTTAACGATATTCGACTTGACGACTCCGTAGCTCAGTTGGTAGAGCAACAGACTCTTAATCTGTGGGTCCTGAGTTCGAGCCTCAGCGGGGTCACTCAAATGAAGCACCTGGCAGTTAGCGCGAGGTACTTTCGTAATTTGAATATAATGTTCAATGATTATATCCACATAGATTAATCCTTCAAACCATGACCTACAAAGCATCCTGGGACACTCTCACTAAAATTGTCACAGTAGGGGTAACCATTTTGTACCTGGGAATTCTTGTAAACCTTTTCATTTTTAACGGTGAGCCAACTAATGGGTCGCGTTACATTATTGGTGCTATATTGTTTTTAACCTACTTTATTACTTATGCATTCAGGCCAATTGATTATGTAATAAATCCGGAGAAACTAATCATACGCAGGCCGTTTGACAAGGTTGCGATTGACTTTAAGCAGATTGCAAGTGCTGAGATTCTGGACGACGAAAGGCTCAAATGGACGTTTCGGACTTTTGGAGTAGGCGGCTTGTTTGGGTTTTATGGCAAATTCTATAATTCCAGAATTGGCAGTATGACCTGGTATGCAACTCGCAGAAAAAGGGCAGTGCTCATAATAACAACCGGTGGAAAGAACATCATCGTCACGCCTGATGAAGCGGCTAGTTTCGTAAACCAGTTCAGAACAGTCATGCATAACGATTCATTTGGCCGCTGGAACTGATGGTCGGCGCAAGATCATCCATATACGACGATCATTTAATATATTTGTCTTTCAAGTAGCTACATTGACATGGGAGAAGGCCAGACAGTGCACCTCGCGGACGATGATGAGGACGATAGGATGCTTATTAAGGATGCTTTGGAAGAAGCAAACCCAGATTTAACGGTGATTGAGGCGGAAGACGGCAGGGAATTAGTCGAGAATGTGAAAAGTTCGGAGGACTTGTCCGAAACGATCGTAATGGTAGACATGAACATGCCTAAAATGAATGGCATTGAAGCCATTAAGGAAATTCGGTCCGAGCCTGAGCTTGCAGAGGTACCGGCTGTAATGCTATCGACATCCGATAACCCCGATTTAAAAAAGAAAGCCCTGGATGCTGGCATCAATGAATTCATTGTTAAGCCTAATACTTTCAAGGCACTCTTAGACATTGCAAAAAGCATCCTCGCAAAATTTTTCGGCAAAAAGTAATCTGATACCAAAGCATGATTGCTTGAGATGGAACTTCGTATAACATATTTGAATTTTTACTTTGTGTTTCAAAGTACTTTTTAGTAAGTTGCAATGTAAACAAGCTTTTAGGATAGCATTTGTTACGGTTTTAGGAAAAATGGCTCAACCCGCTCAGGAACTATGAAATGGTTTGTAGATAAAAACTCCATTGTAAGAGAAATCTGGGGAAAAGCGGATACCATCTTTTTTATTTTCGCAGGGGCCTCCGCTGAATTTGCCGTAAATAAGTCGGTGGACTGGCTTTATTTTACAGGCAAACTTCCCGCCGATCCGCTTGGCAGATTATTTTCTACAGTAACCTATGCCAGACAGATTGTTTTTTCCCGACATGACGATGCTTTAAAGGCCATTGATCAAATTACAGCAATTCACAAAGAAGTTGAAAACAAACGCGGAGCGCAAATCCCGGACTGGGCTTACCGCGATGTTTTATTCATGCTGATAGACTACTCGATACGTTCTTTTGAAATATTGGAAAGAAAACTGACACTGGCAGAGCAAGGCGAAGTGTTTGATGTTTTTTATCAGGTTGGGGCAAGGATGGCGATCTCCGGATTACCAACAACTTATCAGGATTGGCTGGTCATGAGAAACCAGCAACTCGCTGATAATCTCGTAAAAAGTAATTTCTCCATTGATTTATATAAACAGTATAGAAAGCACCTTGGAATACCGAGATACATGTTGCTCAAAGAAGTACAGGTGCGGCTAATCCCTGAAAAAGTGAATGAAATCCTTGAACTGGGCAACTGGTCAACACTTACAATTATACTACCGGTCTACAAGTTGATGCAGGTTTTCAGGCTGCATCATATATTAAGAAATTTGATCCTGCCGCAGAAGTATAAACGGGAGATTGCCACTTTGGATGTCGTTTGAGCTTGTTGTACCAGATTCATAATTAGGCGAGGTCTTGCAATTCAACATGATGGAACAGATAAAATCCCTAATCGCAGCCCAGTGCGAAGCGATCAGAAATAAAGACGTAGCAGGCGCAACCAGAAATTACGCCGAAGAAGTATTACTATTCGATATTGTCGGACCCTTGCAGCACAAAGGGGCCGATGCAGTCAGGAAAAGACTGAAAGAATGGTTTGGTACTTTTGATGACAATGCACAACCCGGTTTTGAGACAGTGGATCTGAGTGTACATGCGGATAATAATCTGGGATTCAGTTACGGCTTCAACCACATCTCAACAAAATTGAAAACCGGCGACACATTGGATATGTTCTGGCGGGAGACATTATGCTGGGAAAAACAGGGCAGTCAATGGAAAATTGTGTCGGCGCACAGCTCCGTGCCCTTTGATGTAAAGAGTGGGAAGGGGCAAATGGGGCTAAAACCTTGAAATGATTCGCGGGATTCGTGATCAATCTCTGCGAGCAACTTAGGTAAAAGAATATTTCAAAAGCTGATCCCGGCAGAAAAGCGGCCAGACGTTGGAAAATGCTGCCGCGATTGATCCCGACTATTGCTGTTTTAAATCTTTAACAAACAAAACTGCCATGAATGCCGCTATTAATCCTAACGCCGCCGAAATGCGCATAATAATAGCGTAAGCGTGAATAAATGATTGGTGATAGGCTTTTTGAATTTCCCCTTTTTGAGCAGGCGCAACATTTCCTGGAACTTTCGCATTGCCCAGGTTCTTCGCCTCACTGATGATAACCTGCTTAGTGGCCTGATCGACAGGTAGGTTTTTGGTTTGATCCGCCAGTTCCACAGAAAAGAACAGTACCGCCAAAGCACCAAAAATGGCATTGGCGAACACATTTGCGACGCGCGTCATGGCATTATTGATGCCAGAGGCGGTCCCTGAAAAATGCTCGCTGGCGGATCCCATGACAGCCGCGGTAAGTGGAGCTACGGTAAAGGACATGCCCAAACCAAAAACCAGGATGCCGGGGAAGAAGGTAACCCAGTAGTCGTCAGGACCGCCGGTTTGTTTTACAAATGAAAGGATAAGCAGACCCACCCCCGCCGTAGCTGGGCCGATGATCAGAAAAAGTCTTGGCCCGTATCTGTCCGCCAGATTTCCTGCAAACCGTGCCACAGCGATCATTAGAATTGTAAATGGGAGAAATGTAAGCCCGGATTGCAACTGACTGTAACCTTGCACTTGCACGAGGTTCAGCGAAAGAAAAAGCATTCCGCCGCCCAATCCGGCGTACAGGAAAAAAGTAAGGAGATTAGCGCCGCTGAATGTCTGGTTTTTAAACAATTCGAGCGGCATCATCGGATGTTTGCTTTTGTATTCAATGTAAATGAAGGCGAGCAACAGCGACAAACCGGCTCCCAAGGAGCCGTAGGTTTGAATGTTGTTCAATCCAATGTCCGGAATGCGGAGAAATCCCAAAGTCAGAGCGGCCAGCGCCAGGGCAATGGTTAAAGCGCCAATAATATCCAATGGCTGATCGGAAGGCGTTTCTTCTGTGACTTTTGCTTTAAACCATAATACCAACAATGCGGCAACTCCTATGGGAATATTGATAAAAAAGATATAACGCCAAAGTCCAGCATCCGCCAAAGCACCACCCAAAAGCGGGCCGCCCAAAGTGACGACCGTGGTAGCGGCAGACCACGTTCCAATCGCCTGGCCACGTTCTTTTTCATGAATGGATGAGGAAATGAGGGAAAGGCTTCCCGGAATCATCAGCGCGCCGCCTACGCCTTGCAGCAATCTGAATATGACCAGCCAGAAAACATCCGGGGCGAATCCACACGCCACGGATCCGCAAATAAAAAGTGCAATGCCAATCATGAAAACCTTCTTACGCCCCAAATTGTCGCCCAATGTGCCGCCGATCAGGATCAATGCGGCCAGCATGAGAAGGTAGGAATTTAAAATCCAGAAAAGGCCGCTGCCGGTGGCTTGCAAGTCTTTTTGTAATGCGGGCAGAATCACATTCAGCGCAGTGCCGTCGATGAATGCCATTGCCGATGCAAGTATGGAGGATACCATGATCCACTTTCCTTCACTACTTCCCAGAGAAACTGTCGGCATAAAGTGAAGTTACTGTAATATGCCAAAATTTCCATCAATGAAATTTATGAAAAACAAATTTGCCTATCTTCAAATGCTAGCTTTCAGCAGATTCAAACTCTTCATCGCCTCGCCCATCGTATTATTGAAATAAGAATAGACCGTTTTGCCTTCCTCCATCCAATTCTGAATGATTTCCGCATATTCATATAGGGCATCCTCTTCATATTGACCCCTATAATCTCCATTCGGGCCGTGAAAACGGAGATATATAAAGTCCAGGTCCGATTCCAGCAGGCCAGGAGCAGAGCCGGGTTTGTCGTGTAGCACGATCTGAAACCCAAAATGATCAATCAATTCGTATAGTTCGTCGGTGTAACAGGAGGCGTGACGAAATTCGAGAGCTACCTTCCAATTTTTTAGCGGATCTGCTTCTGCGATGGCGATCAGTAGTCTTTCGAGCTGCGATTGCATACTGGACTTTACCGAGGGTGGGAACTGCACAAGTAAGCATCCTTTTTTATCACCGATCTCGTCGATCACCTGTATAAATCGCGCTATATTTTCCGGGTCGAAGATCAGGCCTTTGTTATGGGTGATTTCTCTCCACAATTTAAAAGTGAATTTAAAGCCATCCGGTACCTGCGTCGACCAGTTTCTGACTGTTGAGGCAAGCGGAACTTTATAGAATGAACTGTTAACCTCAACGCTGTTGAATAGTGATCCATAATAGGTTAGCCGACTTTTATTCTGAAATTCCGGAGGATAAAATTGCTTGTTCGGCACTGGCAAAACCAAGCCGCTAGTGCCTGCATAAAACCCGGCGGAATTCTCATTTGACATATTCGGTAGGTAACATTTGCGAACGCATAAAATAAAATCATTCCAATGCTTCGCGGACATGTGCCCACTTGGCACAACATTTTCATTGTCTTTATTACCAGACAGGTAGTAGGGTATTTTTTAGTCAAGCCATCGAGACAACGATACGATGGATTTTGGACATTTTAAACAATCAATTCTCAAACATGAAAAAGTTATTATTTGCAGTTGCACTGTTTTTTTCGGTACAAGCAGCTTCTGCCCAAACATTTAGCATCGGACCAAAAGCAGGTCTGAATATCAGCAATTATACAGGCGGGGACATCGAATCGGATGCATTAGTAGGGTATCATTTGGGTGGGGTGTTGAATTACGGTTTTGGAAAGGCGTTTTCTATACAACCTGAGGTACTTTTTTCCACGCAGGGAGCAAAGGTTGATAACGGAGGCACTAAGTCGGATTTCAAAATTAGCTATGTGACTATTCCAGTCATGTTCAAATTCAAGAGCAACGGAGGGTTTTATTTTGAAGTGGGGCCACAGGCTGGATTCAGGACATCGACCGATATCCCGGATCAGACAATTAATAACTTTGCGAAAAATTTGGACCTGGCAGGTGCCGTTGGCATCGGTTATCAATCCCCAATCGGTCTTGGCGTGGGAGTGCGTTATGTGGCGGGTGTTTCGAAAGTTGGGAATTTCACGGGACAAAGCATTGATCCCGACTTTAAAAACAGTGTGATTCAGGCCAGTATCTTCTGGGCCATCCCGCTGGTAAAATAAAATTTAATGAGTTTTAATAGAAAATGTCCACGGAGCGATCTGTGGACATTTTCTGTTATTGGCTTACTAAGGTCGGTCCGCGTGTAATAGATCACTCGTTATAGTATGAATAAACCCGCTTCCCTTTAAAATGAATGTACTGTTTGTTCTCACTCACTTCCGTAGAAAGCTTTATGTATACATCCTTGGTCTTCCGGTTGACTGAAATGGTATTATCGAGCACATTATAAATGAAGGTTTCCTTGCCGGTTTGGAAATAGGGCTTCTGGTATATGAGGATGTAATTGTTTGTCTTGTAAAATGTGGGTTCCAGAAACAATGCTTTTTCGGTTTGTAATTTCATTTCACCCGCGTCTGTGAGTTCAGCAACAGATTCTATCGTTGCATTGCCATGATCGAATTCAAGGTTCCATTCATCCACGACCGATTCTTTGGTGTTTATCCTGAATGTGATCTTTTGCTTGCCTGCATCGTAATCGCCAAAGCGCAGTTGGTTTAAATACCAGATATTGACCTGAACCGTCACATTACCGTCCAAAGCGAACCTGGAGGCCGATTTTGGTTTGGTGAAAATCCGCTGATTTCTATTCTTAATGTAATTGATAACCACGGCCTTTCTTTGAGACTTAGAAAGGAACATATACTCATTTTCGATCACCGATGAATCTGTCAAATTAGCGTCAGAACAATTGCACGGGACAGAATAGCCATTGGGGTCCGGTTTAAGGCAAATCGATTTAGTATAGAGTACAAAGCTCGAATCAATAACGGTGTCTTCCAAGTTCGGGCCAGCTTCACTTTTTTTATTTCCGAGACGCTGTGCCAAAGTGTCAGGGAAGTATATTAAGGCAAACAACAGAAGGTATATCTGTTTCATTTTAGAGTAATTAAAGATTTTTGATATCCAATGTTGCCGGCTCCTCCCCAGGTGCCGTTGTAGGGCACAAGGTGCAATGGATAATATCCCATCTTATGAATGGTGTGCTGAACATCGAGATGCCGGTAATTATAAAGGTTGCCGGTTGCGACCCAGCCTCTGGCGGTATTCCCGACGTTCAGGTAGACAAGGGATTTGTTGAAAAAATTTTCCTCGGTTTCTTTATAAAACACATAGCTATTTCCCAGCTTGTTGCTGATTTCGTAGGATCCTGGACTAAATCCTGTGAATTTATTGTAACCAATTTCCACCAGGTTAATCGCCCAATGGTCATCGCCATGGAAAGACAGCCAGGCTGCGCCTGTATTGAAGCGGTCGAACTTGTCACCGAATGGCGGCTTAAAAGGAGGGCCGTCATTGGTGTAGCTGGCCTGAACCCTGCCAATATGCAAGTTCGCAAAGCCAACGTGCTGGGCCTTGTATCGTTCCCTTCTATAATAAATTACTGCGTTGCCGCCCCAGGAGAAAGAGTATCGGTAGGGATTTTGAAGTGTTGCGAAACTGCGATTGCTGTAATAGTATAACGGATAGTTTCGCAAGCCAGGCCGTCGGTCGTTTTCGATTTTCATGCGGTTAAGGAACCCGGCTGTAAAGGTGTAGGCAATAACTGTTTCAAAGTCGAGCCATTTGCCGCCGCTGGGCCGGAAGCTGCTTCCAATACCTCCGTGGTAAATGCCAAAATCGCTGTTGACAGATGGGTAAAGCCAGTTTTGGCCGACAAATGCGCCCGCTCCTCCGGAAAGTGAAATTCTTAGCGCCAGTTTGAATTCGTCGGAATAGTCTATTGTAAATTTTACGCCATAAGCCAGTTGATATGCCGATCGTCTTGTTCTGTAAGTTGCGTTAGGCTGCCCAAAACAGCTTTGTGAAAAAGCCAGCAAAGTGACGATCATGATAGCCTGACATTTGAAAAATGCGTTCATAAACCATCCGGATAAGAAAAGTTAATTGATTGACGAGTCTCAGTGTTTTTGAGTGTGCTCAGGCTTCGCTATGGAAGATAATTGCCGAAAATCGAGGTGAATGGCGTTAGTTAAGTATCGTTTCCCGTGGGGGTATTGGAGTAAATAAAGTTTTTGCATAGTTGAGTAGGGAAGGGGAAGCGAATGATATACAATTAGCCCCTTTTTTCGATTTATTCAAAAAAGGGGCCCGGTATATTGTTAAAGAACTGATTAATCGGTGATTACGAGCCCCAATCTCGAATTTAACTAGAATTCAAACCCGCAATGAGCCACGAAATCCTCGGGCGGCGTAGTAAGAATCCGCGCCATTATGATAGATGAAAACCCGGTCGAAGCGGCGGTCACCAAAGATGGCGCCGCCCAATTTTCTGACGTTAGCAGGCGTTAGCAACCAACTGGACGTTTTCAAATCGAAATTTCCAAGCTCTTGCAACTGCTGATATTCTTCTTCGGTCAAAAGCTCAATGCCCATCTCAGCGGCCACGTCCATAGCTGTATTTTCCGGACGGTTTGCTTTTCTGGATTCCCAAGCAGCACGATCGTAACAAAGGCTCCTCCGATCTTTCGGACTTTCTGCCGAACAATCAAAAAAGATGTATTCGCCTGTTTTTGTGTCCTGACCTACCACATCCGGCTCACCGCCAGTCACTTCCATTTCGTCAAGTGTCCAAAGCTTTTCAGGGTTGGCTTCCAGTTTGGCCTGTACTTTGTTCCAATCAATGCCTTTATGGCGGGCTTTGTTTTTCTCAAAACGTATTTTCAGATTTTCGAGGAGCTCTTGAGTTTGGTCGGGCGATAGCTGTTTTTTGCTGGTGCTCATACTGGATTTAGTTTTACGAATGCGGTGTAAATATTAAAGGTTAGTTCACTGATATTCTAATTCCATCAATTCCAAAGTACCTGTTGCAACTTCCAATAAAATCCTATATTTGCCACGCGAATTTCAATACAAGTAAAATGTTATATTATCACAAAATCCGCCAAAAATGGCTTTGGAGGGGCATACGGGTGAAAGTTCCGGGGCCGGATTGTGATGGTAACATTGTAATGAAGTTCGCAGTGACCTCTCCATTTTTCGTCACCTCAATCCATTTACAATGCGAACACCGAATGGCCCAAATATTGACTTGGATGCACTTTCAGTCAACACAGCGATTGATACACGTCACGTATCAAAGTCAGCAAACAGCTGACGCCTTCACAAGAAGAATTTTGGTATCTCGTTGAATGTCATGGCTATCGGGAATTGTCCCAGTCGCTCAAAATGATTCACGATCTGGCGCTGTATCATTCGGATATTCCCGTTGGTAATGTTGAAAAATCTGCGCTGTTTGATTTAAAAGTGCTTTGGGAAGGTTTCGAAAAAATGGAAGAAAATGCATAGCTCAGTTGAGCCTAGTCGCAAGTTGAGCGTAGTCTTAGACTACGCCCAACTAGGAAATCCTCAATCTTCCAAGCCTTTACCCTGCAATATCCTTTCGATACTCTTCTCAACCCTCGCCTCACGGGTTTTAGCTTGCTTCGGTTGGGAGAAATGAAGAAGGTAACCTCTTTGGCGGCCTGGTGTTAATGCTTCAAAAGCGGTTTTCAATGCAGCGTTTTCGTCCAGTTTGATTTGGAATTCTTCGGACATTTTGAATTCCGTTGTCTTTTTTAATTCCATTTTCAAACCAGCTTTTTCCACTTCGATGGATTCGAAAACATATGTTTTCAGCGTAGCCTCCGTATCAGTGATTTCCTGAATACTGGTAAACCGCATCTGACGGGCTACCTGCACATTTTCTGTTTGCTGGATCAGAATACCGCTGGGATCATTCAACAAAGCGCCTTTAAAAAACAATACCGCGCAATATTCTTTGAAAGTGTGAATCAAAACAATATTATTCTTCTGAAATGTGTAGCAGGGGCATCCCCACTTCAATTCCTCCATCAGCCCGCAATCAAGAATAATTGTTCTCAATTGTTCTATTTCTTTTTGCCACTTTTCGGCTTTATTAAAGTACCAATCAACTTTTGGGTTCATGGGTTTTTTGCGGTTAAAAGCTTCCTTTCCTCCGGCCTGAAATACCAGGATACCACCGTAAGAACGATTAATAACATTGGACCGAAAAGTTCTTTTAATTCATCTCCTGCTGCAATATGAGAGAAAACGGCGCCTGACATGGCAAAAAAGAATCCCGCATATGCCCATTCCTTAACCAATGGAAATTTGGGAATAAGTATTGCTACCACGCCAAGTATCTTCCAGATTCCCAAAATGATTAGCAGATAAGCGGGATAACCCAAATTCGTGAACATATCTACTTCTTCTTTCATTTTAATTAATTGCACAATTCCGGTTGATGTCATTCCTAAGGCAAGCCAAACGGTTGCAATCCAGTAAATGATCTTATTTCTCTTTGTCATGATTGGTTTATTTTAAATTGTTTACAATTTCCTGTAATCTGTTGTGCGCCATATTAAGACCTTGTGCAAAAGGCATTTTCAACATTTGATCTCTAAGTTCCACCGATTTGTAGACAATTTGCATGGTGAGTTTGCTGGTATTGTCGGTCAATTTTTCAAATTCCAGGTATTCAAGTTGGACGGGAAATCGGACCGCCGACGCGGGTGTATTTTCCATTTCAAATGTCCGGGTGATTTTCTGGTTAGGGATAAATTCGGGTAGTACACCATTTGCCCGAAACACCACATTTCCTTGCGGATCTGATGTTTCAAACTGGTAAGCGCCATGTTTTCTATTTTCCAGTTTCAGCACTTTTGTTCCCATCCATTGCGCCACAATTTCTGGCTCAACATATGCTTTGAAAAGTAATTCCAATGGTAAATCAAATTCCCTTGTAATCATTATTTCCTGCTTACCGTCCTCAGCAGCGACTTTCGTTTTTCTTTCCATATCATTTTTCTGGTTTATACTTTTTCATAATTGCTTCCAACTTGTTAAACCTGTCATCCCACATGTTGCGGAACGGCTCGATAAAGTCTGCTACTTCCCTCATTTTCTTTGCATTAATGTGATAGTAAACTTCCCTTCCATTTTGATGTTGTTCAAGCAATTCGCATTCGGTGAGTATCGATAAATGTTTTGAAACGGTCGGTCTCGCCGTATCAAAGTTGGCCGCAATAGCACCTGCGGTCATGGTTTGTGTAGCCACCAGCAGAAGAATTGCTCTCCTTGTTGGGTCCGCTATGGCCTGAAATACATCTCGTCTTAAATTCATTATGTAGTTATTTGGCTACAAATATATATGTAGTCATTTAACTACGCAAATTTTTTTGCAAATTTTTTTAAATGGCTGCTTTTGGCACTCGATCCCAGCGCCTCTTGAACCCTTATTTTTTAAAACTGAAACAATACTACATTTTCCGAAAGTGTGGCATTCATGCTTTGTGTGTAGCTTACAGCGGGTTTGCTACCAAGTAATCTACCACTTCCCCAGCCGCAGCTGATCCGGGGTTTATGACGTAACTATACGATGAAAAAGTGCCTTTACCACTTATCACATGCTACATTCAATCAGATTCTTCCATTGTGCTTTTTCTTGCTTTTGGGATTCACAGGTTGTCAAGAGTCCCTAAAATCAGATCATTCGATTCAGTTAAAAGCATGGATTGATAGCATTGACCGGGATGCCCGAAAAATCGGTATTAAACGATCTATCTTCCTATTCGATTCGCTGGTTGCTACGCACGGTAAAAATTCAATTGGCGATAGCATGGACTATTATAAATTCATGAAAGTGCTGAGTCACCGGGATCCTTCGTTATCCCAGAATGCCCTGACTTATACAGATAGCCTACTCCAATTGTTTTCAAATCCCCGTATCCGTGAATTGTATGCAACCGAATATTCCAAGGCGCTGCTTTTGAAAGGGGACGATTTATTTAAGCAAAAGGAATATTACAAGGCCTATCGCAACTATTACAGTGGCAAATCTTTTTTGCTGGGGTTAGGTGAAATTTGTGAATGTGCCAGGTATAGCAGCAGAATCGCGAATATTTCCTACAAAGAAGAAAATTACTATCAGGCCATTGAATACTGGAAACACGAGCTAAAAGAATTGGCTCAATGCAAGGAACCAGAGAATTTTCAATTACAATTTATTGAAAAGCAGGGCAGCCTAAGAAATATTGGCAGCGCGTATCTTCTTCTTAGTAAGGCGGACGTTGCATTACATTATTTCCAACAAGCAAAGGATTTTATTAATAAACATGCCCCTGAATTTCCCCGTGAAAAGAATTATGTAAAATTTGCCAGGATCGTAATTTTAAAAAGCCAGGCAGAAGCCTACGCGTTAAAGGGTGAAACGAAGATCGCGGAAGGACTTTTAAAACAATGTCTTCAGCATGATGTGGAAATTGATTGGTCTATCGACGTGGAGCGGGAATCCCGCCAAATATTGACAAGGATATACATTGATTCAAAACAATATTCAGAGGCAGAAAAGCAACTGTCTATTTTGAAAGCCTTGCCAGGTGCAGCGGATTCTACCACAGTCAGCCTATATCAAAAGTTGCAGGCTTATATTTCATTTGGGCAAGGAAACTTTGAAGAAGCAGGCAGGCTTTTTATTGCCAATCTTGAAACTGACCGGGCTAACAAACTGGCAAAAAATGCAGATCATAAAAGTAATGTCGGACAGCTGCTTCAGCAGATTGAGCGTGAACACGAAATAGAACTGGCAACTCAAAAGGATGCCCGCGAAAACCTGATACTAAAATTTGCAATACTGATTTCAATTACCCTTTGCATAATTGTTTACCTGATCTGGCGCAGCGCTAAAAAGAGCGCAGCGAATTTGCGGGCTGTAACAGAATTGAATCGCGTTATTACCCAGAGCAATATCGTTTTGCAGGATACGGTCAATGCATTGGAGCAAGCAGAAATCGAAAATGAATCGGTATTAAGGATTGTCGCTCACGATTTACGAAACCCAATCGCCGCGATGATTTCAGCGTCCCACCTTGTTTTTTGGGAACAGATACCGTCTGATGAACAGCTGGAAATTATCAATGCTATTCAGCAATCCGGTGAAATGGCGAATGGGCTTATCAGCCATATCCTTCAATCAAGTCCCGACCGCAATAAAATTACCAAAAGTAACGTCGCATTGGAAGAGATCGTCCAATCCTGCATTGATATGCTGAGTTATAAAGCCAGGGAAAAGGATCAGAAGCTCGACTATCATTTTGAGCCGGCGATGGTGCCGGTCGACCGGGAAAAAATATGGCGGGTGTTTAGTAACCTGCTCAGTAATGCAATCAAATTTTCGCCTTCGGGAGGTACGATCTGGGTCAATTTGAAGCCGCAAAACGGTCATGTACTGTTGTCGGTCAGGGACAATGGCATCGGGATTCCCGAGGAACTAAAAGATCAGATTTTTCTACCGTTGAACAAAGCCAAAAGATCCGGAACGGCGGGTGAGCAATCGTTTGGTATTGGTCTTTCGATTTGTAAACAAATTGTCGAATCACATGGGGGACGCATCTGGTTTGAGTCAATAAAAGGTTCCGGTGCCACATTCTTCGTTGAATTGCCGTCATGAACATTTAAGTTTCGGGATGATTAAATAAAATCTATATCATCCAATTGGAATAAAACTTCGACGGTTGTATCAAAAACTTTCGCCATCCGTAAAGCCAGTAAAGTGGATGGGACAAATTTCCCGGTTTCAATGGAATTTAAGCCCTGTCTCGAAATCCCAATGTGTTTTGCAAGGTCCGCTTGTGTCCAATTTTTCTTGGCACGTTCAATCTTTATCGTGTTTTTCATACCCCATACTTTTTTCTCGAAACGAACCAGCCAATAAAATAAAAGCCCCAGCAGTAGCACACCAAATGCCCATAGCCAAACCAGGCAGGATTCGAAATGTCACATAGCCCCAGCAAAAACAAAAGCATTACCAACATTGCTGTCAATGAAAAGCCAATAACCACGGCTTCCAATTGTACCCGTTGCTTCACTTCGTCCATTACCGAAATGGCTTTTATGTACTTAAAAATAAAAATGGAGAATGTAATGATTGGCACAATCGCGATAAATGCCGAAACAGGCTTGCTAAATACATGATGTTTTAACAACCATGTTGCCGGCAGATAGGTGGCTCCGTAAATGAGGGCAAATATAACAGATTGCTGGTTTGCGATTTTCTTAGACTGTTCCATGATGTTCAGTTGTTTAGTTCCATGTAAAGATATGTAAACATTTCTTTTTGTCAAGTATTGTTGACAAAAAGTCTTAAATAGTGGCTCCAATGAATTGGCTGCAATGATTGTGGTGTAGTCGATTCCCTGGCAGGTGTGTATTGAACTGACAGATAAGACAATGGGCGCCTCGGAAATTCCGGGACGCCCATTTCTTTAAATTAATAATTTTTGATCAAGCCAAATCAAACCGGTCCAGATTCATCACTTTCGTAAAGGCTGCAACAAAGTCCTTCACAAATTTGCTTTGCGCACCGGAACTTGCATATACTTCTGCAATTGCGCGCAATTCAGAATTTGAGCCAAAAACAAGGTCTGCGCGGGTAGCGGTCCATTTTGGCTGGCCGCTTACACGGTCGCTTCCCAAATACAGTTCCCGGTCTTCGCCCATTGCTTTCCATGCAGTGTTCATATCCAGCAAGTTGACAAAGAAATCATTGGTTAGCTGGCCCGGACGCTGCGTAAACACCCCGTTTTTTGAACCGTCAAGATTTGTGCTTAATGCACGCATGCCGCCGACAAGCACAGTTAACTCGGGCGCTGTCAACGTTAGTAACTGCGCCTTATCGATCAGCAACTCTTCGGTTGAAACATTTAATTTTGCCTTGCTATAATTCCTGAAACCATCAGCAGCAGGTTCAAGATAACCAATGGATTCAATGTCAGTTTGCTCCTGCGAAGCGTCTGTCCGGCCGGGAGTGAAAGGAACTGCGATCGAATGTCCCGCGTCTATTGCTGCTTTTTCAACCGCCGCACAACCAGCCAGAACGATCAAATCGGCCAGCGAAACCTTCTTGCCAGTTGATTGCGTACCATTGAATTCGCCCTGGATGCTAGTCAAAATACCTAACACTTTTTGAAGCTGCGCCGGATGGTTAACCTTCCAGTCTTTCTGCGGGGCCAGGCGAACACGGGCACCATTGGCACCACCGCGTTTGTCGGAGCCCCGGAAAGTTGAAGCCGAAGCCCAGGCAGTCGATACCAATTCAGATACACTCAGTCCGGAGGCCAATATGAGTGCTTTCAGGTTTGCGATATCATTTTCATCAATCAACGCATGGTCCACCGCAGGGATAGGATCTTGCCAGATCAATACTTCTTGCGGCACATCCGGACCCAGGTAACGAGCGCGCGGGCCCATATCGCGGTGGGTCAGTTTAAACCAGGCGCGGGCAAACGCATCTGCGAATGCGTCGGGATTTTCCAGGAAGTTCCTGGATATTTTTTCGTAAGCCGGATCAAACTTTAATGCAAGATCGGTCGTAAGCATCGTTGGTGCATGCTTTTTCAAGCTATCGTAGGCGTCGGGGATAATATCCCCTGCATTTTTTGCAACCCATTGATGCGCACCGCCTGGGCTTTTTGTCAATTCCCAGTCAAACGCGAAAAGGTTTTCGAAGAAATTGTTACTCCACTGGGTCGGCGTTTTTGTCCATATTACTTCCAACCCACTGGTAATGGTGTCGGCACCACTGCCTGAGCCGAAGCTGTTGCTCCATCCAAGGCCTTGCAATTCCACATCCGTACCCTCAGGCTCTTTACCGACATGGTCGGAAGGCGCGGCACCATGGGTTTTTCCAAAGCTATGTCCGCCTGCGATCAGCGCAACCGTTTCTTCATCATTCATAGCCATGCGGCCAAATGTGTCGCGGATATCTCTTGCGGCAGCAATTGGATCGGGATTGCCGTCGGGACCTTCGGGATTAACATAAATAAGCCCCATATGTGCGGCAGCAAGCGGTTTTTCAAGGTCGCGGGTATGGATACCTTCGCCCGGATCTTCATCTGATGAAACTACGCCATGATTTGCATCACCTGAAACGCCTTCCACGCCCTTTGCATAGCGATGGTCATTGCCCAGCCAGGTAGTTTCTGCTCCCCAATACACATCCTCGTCCGGCTCCCACACATCAGCACGCCCACCGGCAAAACCAAATGTTTTAAAACCCATGGAGTCCAACGCTACGTTCCCAGTAAGGATCATCAGATCCGCCCAGGATAATTTATTGCCATATTTTTGCTTGATCGGCCACAAAAGGCGTCTTGCTTTGTCAAGACTCACGTTATCGGGCCAGCTATTTAGCGGAGCAAAACGCTGCTGTCCCGCGGCGCCGCCGCCTCTGCCGTCGAATACACGGTAGGTACCTGCACTATGCCAGGCCATCCGGATGAACAAAGGACCATAATGTCCAAAATCAGCCGGCCACCAGTCCTGTGAATCTGTCATGAGGGCGTGCAGGTCGCTTTTTACAGCTTCTAGGTCGAGACTTTTGAATGCTGCTGCATAATCAAAATCCTCACCCATTGGGTTTGTTTTTGACGAGTGCTGACGCAGGATGCTTAGCTTTAACTGGTTAGGCCACCAATCGCGGTTCCTTGTGCCACCGCCGCCCACATTGTGTTTCATCGTGCCATTGTGGACCGGGCATTTGCCGATGTCATTTGAGTCATTTTCCATTTTTATGATTTCATGATTGTACTTATTATCTCCCTGCATCGGGTACTGTGCAGAATGGCAAGATAGCCTAATAAAGAAAATAATCACAATCGATTAATTCTATATTTTGATAGTCAAAATCTATTAATTCACCCTTGTCGGCTCACCATTTCGTTGATCCAGATCGGTGCGAAAGGGGAGGTGCAGCCTTTGGAAACTGGATAGTCGCGGTATATTCCCAATCGTTCGCCAACGCTGAGGGCCCGCTCACGGTATTCGGGAAAGCAAATGCCGATTTGTGCCAGTGCCGAATTCATTGTCCATTGCACTTCGGACGCCGCATGCGGCATTTCGGACTCGAGCCGGTCAAGAATGGCTGGCAGGTCAAGCCCTTCGGGTTCGCGGGCAATTCGTCCGCCGGTCAGGCTCCATCCGGCACGGGCAGCCATAACATCCCCTGAATTCATCCATTCCTGCCGCAACGCTTCTTTTTCCGGATATACCTTTATCACGTAAGCGTACAGCCAGTCCGACACGCCAACAAAGTTGACAGACCGCACCATTCGGTTCAGCTCTTCTTTTGACAGTTCTTTTGGCTTGATGATCAGTGTTGCAAGCAGCTGGGCATCAATGATGTCGGTATCCCAGAGTTCCAGGGCCAGCGGGTGGTTGACCTTTATCTTCTCTGCCAATTTCCGGATCTTGCCCAGCAAAACACCGAATTGATTGTCACCGGCACCACTCTTCGCATTTTGGGCGCGCACTCTCTCGTTTCCCATTAATTCTAGTTGAGTGAGTGCTTCCTGGAGTGTCATGTTCATAAAGTAGCGGATATAAATGCCCTTCCATTGAGTATGTTGAAGAACGTACAGGAAAAATAGTCCTTCTTTTTCGCTTTTCTAAATAAAGACGCAATTCAGTTTGCAACACAAACCAAATTAGTATATTTGTACAATATAAATTCACCCAAATGGATACAGGAAAAATTTTAACGCCCGAAGAAAGCCTCTCCCTGATTGCTGAAACGATCTCAAAAAGCAGGGATAGTATCCGGGAAAATAGTTTTGGCTTTTTGCTTTGGGGCTGGCTCGTTTCGTCTGCTAGTTTTGCGTCTTTCCTTTTGCAGCTACTGACGAATTTTAAATACCACTTCATTCCCTTTCCAATTGTTGGAACTGTCGGCATTGCAATTACCCTGGTTCTTTTCAAAAGAAGAAATGCAGAAAATACGCAGACATATACCGCCTATTTCATCAATAAAATGTGGCTTGTACTTGGGTTGTGCTTTATTCTGGCTGTTTTTATCAATGTATCGCAAGGCAGGGTGCCATTCACGTTTACGCTACTGATAGCAGGCTGCGGCACGTTAATCTCAGGCTGGGTCATGAAATTTCGGCCACTTATATTGGGAGGATTTTTATTGATGGTGTCGGCAGTGGCCAGTATTTACCTCACCGACGAATACAAAACCTTGCTTCATGGAATAGCAATCGTACCAGGTTACCTGATCCCGGGTTATTTGTTAAAAAACGCAAAGGCATAATGGCTGATACGTTTGCAGACCTTGACCCGGTGCTCAATACCCCCGTGAGACTGGCGGTTGTTTCGATTCTGGTAAAAGTGAAACAGGCCGATTTCAACACTTTAATGGAAGCGACCCGGACGACGCAGGGGAATTTGAGTCATCAGCTGAAGCGATTGAAAGATGAAGGTTACATTCATGTCGAAAAAACATTCAGGGGCAATTATCCGCTTACGCTTTGCACGCTTACAGCCAAAGGTCAGGAAGCCTTTGAAACCTATGTAGAAGCAATCAAAAAATATCTTAATCTCTAAATTTTTTTACCCTTTTAGTTTGTATTGCAAACTAAAATTATTTACAAACTAAACATTACTAAACTTATGGAAACAACCATCCGTCACAAGGGGCCGCATTTAGGACTGCTTGCCACTCTTTTTATGTTATTATTTATTACCGGGTTGTGCTTTGTCATTTCGCTGACAGGTGTTCCGCCTTATTATCCGGGACCGTGGGAGTCCGCATCCACAATCCTCCAATACTTTCACAATCAGCGTGATGATGTATTAATGTGTGCTTTTTTCCAGTTTTGTTCCGCCATACCACTGGGCATCTTTACGGCTTCGGTAGTCAGCAGAATGGGTTTTCTAGGTTCCAATGCTGCGGGAAAACACATTGCGCTTTTTGGTGGTTTTACGGCTGCCGTGAACCTGATATTGTCTTCGTTTTTGCTGTGGGTCATGACAGTGCCGGAGCTTTCTGCTTATGATCAGGTCATTCACACATTGTATTATCTGGTATTTATTATTGGTGGTGTGGGCTATTCCGTTTTGTTGGGTCTGTTGATTGCAGGCATTGCGGTGACCAGCTTATTTATGAAAACACTTCCAAAATGGATGGCTATTGCGGGAATTATCCTGGCCTTAGTCGGGGAACTGAGTTGTTTGAGCATGATATTTCCTAAGTTGCTACCCCTCATTCCGTTAATCAGGTTCCCAGGCTTTATATGGTTGGTTCTGGTAGGATTCAAAATGCCGAAAAGCGCCCGTTAGGTGCGTTTACAGTATAGTTTTAGGATAATTATCATTTCAGACCATGAGGAATGCGGAAAATAATTTATTATCCTACAAACTCTATATAGTTAATGTTTTTTATATATTTGTGGCCAAGCAAGTCAAACTCCCCTAATGCAATCAGTTATGCGTATCACGAATTATTGTTGTCGGCGGAATGATGTTGCCTAATAAAAACCACAAAAACATTAACACCACCAATACAATAGCATGAACCATTTTTTAAAGTCAGCCATTTTAATAGGAGCACTTTTCTTTCCTCTATTTCTATCCGCACAGGATGCCACAATCAATGCAACGGTAACCGGAAAAGTTCTGGATGCCACCTCCAACGAACCCTTGGTTGGCGCGACGATTACCATTAAAGGCACGACCAATGGGGACGTGACGGATGCAAACGGCGAATTCAGCCTGGTTACTGGCCAGAAATTACCATTTACCCTCATCGTATCGTACGTTGGATACCTTAAAAGGGAAGTTTTGATCAATGATAGCAAGGTTGAAATCAAGCTGGAAGTGAATAATACACAGCTGGAAGATGTTGTGATTTCCTCCCGCCGTCGTCAGGAATCTGCTCAGGAAGTACCGATACCTATTTCCGTAATTGGCGGGCAAAGGGCCGAAGATGCCGGGGCGTTTAATGTGAACCGTCTGAAAGAACTGGTGCCATCTGTACAGTTATATGCTTCCAATGCACGTAATACAACATTGAACATTCGCGGATTAGGCTCGACCTATGGATTGACCAATGATGGTGTGGATCCGGGTGTGGGTTTTTATGTGGATGGTGTTTATTATGCCCGTCCGGCTGCCACCGCACTTGATTTTATTGATATTGAGCGCATTGAGGTCTTGCGCGGACCACAGGGAACACTTTTTGGAAAAAATACAACGGCAGGCGCATTCAACATTACCACGCGGGCTGCCAGCTTCACGCCCGGCGGCAACTTTGAGTTAAGCTATGGTAACCTGGGTTATGTTCAGGCAAAAGCGTCGGTCACCGGGCCACTGAGCAAAAAACTCGCTGCACGCGTTTCTTTCACGGGTACACAGCGTAACGGAACGTTTTTTAATGCGCATACCCAATTGCCGATCAACGACATTAACAACATTGGTGTAAGAGGTCAGCTGCTGTTTGCGCCGACGGAAAAAGTCAATATCACTTTGATCGGGGATATTTCGGATCAGAAACCGACGGGTTACGGTTGGCCTGTGGCTGGTGTAGTAAAAACAAAAAGGGCTGATTACAGACAATTCAACAATATTATTTCTGATCTGAATTATTCACTTCCTTACAAAAGTGCGTTCGATCGTATTGTAGATCTTGATACGCCTTCGAAAGCGGATAACCAGTTAGGCGGCGTTTCGGTAAACGCTGATATTAAAATTGGAAACGGAACATTAACCTCCACTTCTGCCTGGCGGTACTGGAAATGGACGCCGTTGAATGACAGGGATTACATCGGTTTGCCTGTATTTACAATTTCCTCAGGTAATTCAAAACACGACCAATGGTCGCAGGAAATACGGTATTCAGGAAAAATATCGCCGAAATTAAGCGGCGTGGTCGGTGTTTTCGGCCTTTGGCAGGATCTGACATCCGATCCGGTACAAACGGAAGAAGCCGGTTCGGCACAATGGAGGTTTGCACAAAGCTCCACAAGTGCACTTTGGAAAACGGAGGGCTTGTTCGACAATTTCGGTATCCGCACCACCAACGAAATCAAGAGCACGAGCTTGGCGGTTTTCGCACAAGCCGATTGGGCAATTGTTGACAAATTGCATATTCTGCCGGGTATCCGCTACAATTACGACAAGAAAGTGGTTGATTACAACAGGGTAACTTATGGTGGGTTACAAACCACAGATGCTGCCCTGATTGCATTGAAAAACGGGGTGTATACGAACCAGGCTTTTAATACGGATTATGCGAAAGGAAATTTCTCGGGACAACTTTCTTTACAATATAAAGCCAGCGCAAATTTCAATGCCTATGCCACTTATTCCATTGGCTATAAGCCTATTGGAGTAAACGTAGGTGGTTTGCCGACCGCGAGCGGCAAGATTTTGATCGACCTGGCCAATGTGAAACCTGAATATGTGGATCACAAAGAAGTTGGTATCAAAACCAAACCGTCCCGCAATTCAGTGCTGAACTTAACATTTTTCCGTTCCGACATTGAAGATTACCAAACACAGGTGCAAACTCCGGAACCCGGCGTAAACCGTGGTTATCTTGCCAATGCGGAAAAAGTGCGCGTGCAGGGTGCTGAGATTGACGGTAACATCCGTTTCAGTGCGCTGACATTGAATGCATCGGTAGCTTATACCGATGGTGAATATGTGAAGTTTGCCAATGCACCGGTGCCGTTGGAAGAAGTGGGAGGTCCCCAGGCCTTCAAAGATGTCTCCGGTGGAAGCCTGCCGGGTATCTCCAAATGGGCAGGTTCCGTAGGCGGTGAAGTGGTTTTCAAAGGAACATTTGTGGGTGTTAAGGGAAATTATTTCTTAGGAATTGATGAATATTATCGTTCGGAGTTTTCGTCAAGTCCATCGCCCTCAGAGTTCCTGAACATTGACGGCTATGCACTTACCAATGGACGTGTAGGCTTCAGGGCTTCAAACGGGCTTTCGTTTTTCTTATGGGGACGAAACATTTTTAACAAAAATTATTACGAGCAACTCCTGATCGCTCCCGGAAGTTACGGCCAATACGCAGGTATCGTGGGCGACCAGCGCACCTACGGAGTAACCGTAAGATTTACATATTAAAAGCTACATTAATAAGGTTCAGAAGAAAAAGCAGTAGCAAACTTCGGTTTGTCACTGCTTTTCTTTTTTATTAGCCTCAGTATCAATTATTTAACAATAAGGCGGGTGATCGGTCGCCACGTTCCCTTTAATTAAGGCTCTGCTTCTTAAACAGCACAGGGGTAACGCCAACTTCTTTCTTAAAAAGTCTTGGTAAAATAGGATATGCGCTTACAACTGCATAACATTTGATCGGTAATATTGTCAATCAGGGAATATAGTCGTAAACCGCCCCTCATATTGGCGCGAATACACCCGAAGCGGGAAGCCCTTCCCTGTTACCTTTGCTAAACAACAAACAAAGAGAAAAACATGGACGATATCAACAACACCATCGCCGGACTGGAACTGGCTCAGATTGGCTGGGTAGTCAGGGACATTCAAGCCGCGGTGAAATTCCTTTCGGGCGCCCTGGGCGTTGCAGGCTTTCCCGAGCCTGAACACGTCAGCGCACAGGATTTAAATATGAGCTATCACGGTGAGGTCGTACCCGGCGAATGGCTGACCACTCAGACCTACAATGGAGGCGTCTTTGTCGAGCTCGTCCAGCCCCTTTCCGGCCAAAGCATGTTCCATGACTACCTAATTAAGTATCCATTAGGCGGAACGCAGCACCTGGCCTACCGTTTGCCGGTCGACGGTTTCGAACGGGTAACCAGCGAGCTCCGCGAACAAGGTTATAAACTCATCAGCGAAGTGGATCATCCTATTGCACGCATGGCTTTCTTCGACACCTACGAAACCCTGGGTGTTGCCACAGAAATCATGGGCATCACGCAAGAAGGATGGAAGGCTGTTGAGGAAATGGAGAAGGTATAAAGCTGTTCGACGTTTCATGAGACGGCCTAGTAGTACTCATAAGTATATCCACAAGTAGACTTCTTTTTTAAATTTAAACAAAAAATAGTATTATGAAAAAGTTACAATTCGAAGTAAACATCAATGCACCTGTGACCAAGGTATATGATTTTATGCTTGGCACTACCAGTAAATCAACTTATGAGCAATGGACTTCTCTGTTTAACCCGACATCTACCTATGAAGGAACTTGGGATAAGGGAAATAAAATTCTATTTGTTGGAGTAGATGAGAAAGGAGAAAAAGGAGGTATGGTTTCCAAGATAGTTGAGAACATTCCCAACCAATTTGTTTCAATTCATCATTATGGTCTTTTAAAAGCCGACAAAGAAGTTACAGAAGGACCAGAAGTGGAAAAATGGGCAAACGGATTTGAAAACTATACCTTCGAAGAAAACAATGGGACTACAACCGTTATTGTTGATTTAGATACCACAGAAGATTTTGTAGACTATATGAACCAGTCCTATCCAAAAGCACTCGACAAGTTGAAAGAACTTTGTGAAGAGTAACGATTTCAAGAATAATTTAAAATACAAAATAGACCGGGTAAGCAATCGTATCACGAAACCTTATTAGGTTCCTGCCGGGTCTGAAAGCGAATCCGGACCAGCGTTCCCTGGCCTTTCTTGCTTTCAATATCCATCGTTGCCTTCATCAATTCACATATTTTTTTCACAATAAAAAGTCCTAAGCCTTCACTTTCTTTGAAATGCCCGTTTTCTTTCTTCTCTGCCAAAGTCGGAGCGGGTGGCTGTAGCATTTTTCCTTCCTGGTGAATGGCCGTCGTTAGTATTGCGGGTTTTAATTGTTCTGCAAAAAGGGCAAGGGCGCTGTTTTCGGGAAGTCCTGGCCCGGTATCCTGTATACTAAGTAGCCACCGCGAATCATTTTCATTCGCCCACGACACGTATACACCACCCGACTCGGTATATTTTAATGCATTGTGCAGTAAATTTTGAAAAACGCGCTGTATCTGCACCGGGTCACTGCTGACAATCAGATGTTTTGGGCCTTCTCCTTCAAGAATGATCTTCTTTTGTTCAGCCAGTGGTAACGTATTATTTATCAGGGAATTCAATAATTCAGATACATCAAATTCTTTAACGTGAAGGAGTTCCTTGCCCGCTTCAATTCTGGAATAATCAGTGAGTTGCAGAAGTAAGTCACGAATCGAAGACAAATTTCTGTTAAGCATGTCCATAAGCTGCGAGCGGTCCTCTTCGGACGACGGTATTTCCCATAACTGAGAAGCCATCATTAACACACTAAAACTTGATCGCAGATCGTGCGAGCTGTGCCGCAGCTGCTCATTGCGCGCTTTACTTAATTGCTGAAGTTGATCGAGCGCATGCTGCAAATTCGCTGTTTGTTCAGCGGCCGAGGTTTGTCTGAGGCGATAATAATATGTTACACTTCCACCGGTGGAATCAGAGTAGATCCGGAAGATTTCCCGGTGTATATGTAAGATGATTTTGGAATCAAGTTTGGGGTTATCATCGGCATACTTGTGAACTTGGTCCAGCAATATTTTAAACAAATGTTCAAATTCAATCACAAGTTCATGAAGCTCATAACCGGACTGCCAGCGGTGAAGTCCGTGTTCATTCGCAATTTCAATTACATCGATTGTTTCAGGCTCGCTGAGCAGCCTCTGTTCCATAATGTTGAGCAGGACTGGTACCTGGTCATTAAATTCTTCACGCGAAAAGCTGGCCTTACTGCTCAAACGTTTATCCTGCGCACAGGCTTCACGCCAGTTATTTAATAGTGCTTCGCGTTTGGTACGGAGGAAGCCTACAATATCCTCAAATCGGTCCTGGGTTTTGGGTTTTGGCATATTGATATGGGTGTGTTCTTTTTTGTGCATAAATACCATACCTGATTATAGCAAAAACCCAGTGATTATCCATTTTATGGACAATCACTGGGTTTAAATTTTACTGAGTGGCTCTTCAGTATTGGGGTCGGGTGACCATCCTACCAACAAAGCCCGAATTTATATTTTTAGAAAACATTTCTATGAAATCCGCTCCGGTTTTACTCCCCCGACTTCGTAACAATCTTCACATACGTTTCAGCGACATTACCAATGGCGCTCGGATGTCCGTCGAGTACTTCGGAGGTGGCATCATTGTAGATTAGAAAGGCTGTCAAGCCGCGGAAAGTGACGGGCTTCAAACCGGACATGGTATTGGCGATCTGGTATAGATAGGATAGCTCAAATGTCTGTTCGGCGGTTCCGCCTACCGGGATAGCGAGCGGAACAGATGCGCCGACCTGATAACTTTCACCTGGCGTAGTCAGTGCCAGAACGCCGGATGGGTGGGTAGTGTAACGCAGCTGGTAGCCTAAAACAACTGGGAATGATGGCGTTGCAATGCGTCTGATCGTTGCTTTCACGTCGTAAGCCAATATTCCAACCTCATTTAATGCTACTGCAGACGGATTAGAATCGTCTTTGGCGGCTGATCTGGTTAAGGTGATTTCACTGGAAGTTGGAGTAACGTCGCCGATTACCGCGCCGTTTTTGTCATAAAATGTAAGCTTCTCAATTTTGAATTCGCAGGGGTAGGTGCGGGGTGTCGTGACACTCGTTGCGAGCATACATTCAGATTCTGGAAAATTGGGTACTTCCGGTATCTCGTGGTCTGTACAGGATAGTACGATGCCTAAAAGACAGATGGTAGTAACAGAAAATGCTTTGCCGATGGTCGAATATTTTTTCATAAACGCTCAGGTTTTTTTTACTAAATGAGGTACGTTATGATAATAATAATTAACTCTTTGCAGTGAAGCAATGTTACGCAGGGATTATGATTGACATTCTTATTTTACGGTTTCGCCATAGAATTTCGCGAAACGCTCATCCCCGGATACTGGCGGCATCATTATTGAGATGGAATGGGTAAGAGTCAACTCTAAATTATTCAACTATTTAATGATATGACTGAAACAACAAACATTAAGGCTTACGGAACAGAAGCAGCCGAAGCGCCATTAAACCAAATGGGCATCAGCCGCCGGAAACCTACGCCGCATGATGTGGAAATAGAGATATTATTTTGTGGGGTTTGCCATTCCGATTTGCATACCGCGAGAAGTGAATGGGGGCCTTCCATGTATCCCTGCGTACCGGGTCATGAGATTGTCGGTAGGATTGTCACTGCTGGCGATCATGTTCAAAAATTCAAGGTGGGAGACATGGTAGGCGTAGGCTGCATGGTGGATTCCTGCCGCGAATGCCAATACTGCAAAGAGGATCTCGAACAGTTTTGCGAACCGGGGATGACCGGTACTTACAATTCGCCTGACAAGCACATTCCAGGCAACCCCACTTTTGGCGGCTATTCGGAAAGTATTGTAGTCAATGAAAATTATGTGTTGCGCATTCCTGAAAATATGGACCTGGCCGCTGCCGCTCCTTTACTATGTGCCGGTATCACAACATATTCGCCGCTGCGTCACTGGAACATTGGCCCAGGGAAAAAAGTGGGGGTTGTGGGTATTGGAGGTTTGGGGCATATGGGCATCAAGATCGCCAAAGCAATGGGAGCCGAAGTAATTGCTTTTACTACCTCGGAATCAAAATTTGCCGAGGCCAAACGCCTGGGCGCGGACGAGATTGTTTTGTCCAAAGACAAAGAGCAAATGGCGGCTTACAGAGGAAAGCTGCACTTCATTATTGATGCCGTTTCTGCGCAGCATGACATCAATGCTTATCTGAACTTGCTTCGTGTAGACGGTTCACTGGCACTCGTCGGCGCACCCGAGTATCCGCTACCCGTCGCTGCTTTCAGTGTGATTCAGGGGCGTAAAAGCTTCGCAGGTTCTATGATCGGCGGCATTGCTGAAACGCAGGAAATGCTTGATTTCTGTGCGGAGCATAATATCGTTGCCGATATTGAAATGATCGATATCCAGCAAATCAACGAGGCTTACGAGCGGTTATTGAAAGGAGATGTCAAATACCGTTTTGTAATCGACATGGCTTCGATTAAAGCTAGTGAAAGGTAATTCATCCGCAATCACCGAAGAACGGTTCATATTAACGTTTCCAACAAACCAAGCACACGATCAAAAGCGGGTGACTGAGTCCAGTCGATGGTCTTGTGCAACGATTTATTCAGAGGGCCCCATCGCTCCGGCTCGCCATCCATACTGATTACCATGCTTGGGGTTTGCATAGCGGCTGCGATGTGAGAGACACCTGTGCAGTTACTGATCAGCAATCCGGCTTCTTTAATAAGCTGGCCAATTTCTCCAAGGCCCGTTTTGCCGGTGAGGTCAAGTGCAGGATGTTTCATGAGCTCAATGACCTGATTTGTGATAACTGCCTCATCTTTTGTTCCTGTTACGACGATCTGATATCCTTTTTCGGCGCACACATCGGCCGCAGAAGCAAAGTGAGCGGGTGGCCACTGTCGCCAAGTGCCACGGCTGCCCGGATGCACACACACATATTGTCCCGGAATTAACCTAGGAACCGTTTTGTGCAAATTCTGCACCTCTGATTCACTTACAGGAAATTCCAGTTCTGTTCCTTGCGATGTGATCCCAATGTTTTCCAGCATTAGTAAATGTCTTTCCATTTCGGATATCCCGGTCGGATATTCCAGGAAAAAATCCGGATTCCGGTAATTTCCTTCGCTATGAAAACCAGCAACTGGCCCGGCTTGCAAATTTTCAAGCATTTCATTAACAATGTTCCCGTTTCCCTGCATTTGCAGGATCAGATCGAATGGTTCCGCTCGCATTCGCCCTTCGAAATTTTCCCACAAAACTTCATCAACCGTCTGCTCGGGAAGACCAGGGAAACCCGGGAAATGAATAAAACGGTCAATGTATTTTGAAAAGCGTTCACGAAAAGAGGCGGCCCAGGGTAAGCCTAATAATGTAATTTCCGCCTGCGGATAGCTATGCCTTAGTGCCCGAAATGCCGGGACCGAACATAACATATCGCCCAGTTGCAACGCCCTGAAAATCGCAATCTTTCGAGTCGTATGTGCGGGAAATTTCATAGAAAAAAGACTTTATAACGCATCGCTCCCCGAAGCGTCCAATAAACAGATAGGTAAGGGATCAGCACCGAGGTGACAATCATTTCCAGCCGGTGTGAAAATGATGCATTCGTGCCCTTCAAACGCCTGACCGCAAAACTAACAACGGAGGCGAGCCAGATCAACATTGCAATCCCGGCGATCAAGTTAGCATGAACGACAAATGCAAAAACTGCAATGACACTGGATAGGATCGTAGTGTAATAATTCCAAACCGGGCCGTTCGCAATGCGTTTTCTGTAAAATTCAGGGTGTTTTTTAAATAAAAGCGCATTAAACATACTTTTCTGCTGATCCCGGATGCTGGACCCCCAGGAAGTCTTGCGCACCGGATGACAGACCAACGCCTCCTGAACCTGGATGATGGGTATCTGCTTTTCGAGCAAACGGAATTGCAGATCAGAATCCTCGCGCCATGCAATAGGGAATGCTTCGTCGAAACCATTTACCCATTCCAATGCAGCCCGCGTGCAGGCGCAATTTGCTGTGATGAATTCGGCGGTAGATAAATGGGAAACGTTTTTCTCATAATCAGTAGGCTTCTCGGGAACCGGAACTTCCACCCTTCCTGTAAACGCAATCATTGTTTTCTTTGTGAATTGGTAAGTATACCAATACGCTTTTAGCCAGCTGGCCGACGGAATGCAATCGTCATCCGTAAATGCAATCAGTTCTGCATTACTTTGCTTCCAGCCGAAATTTCGTGCAGCAGCCGGTCCTCGTTTTGTTTCAAGGGAATGGAAAGAAATCAAGAAGCCAGGGTTTTCCTGCTTGACCTGAGTGATCAGCGAATTCGTAGCCGGGTCTGGCCCGTCCGACACGACAATCACCTGGTACGAGCAACCCGGATTATCTTGCCGGATGATTGCATGAAGGCATTTTTGCAATAATGCCGGACGACGGTAAGTGGGAATTACGATGCTGATATTTACCGTCATTATTTTTCAAGAATGAATGAATTAATGATCAGGGCATCGAACGGTGAAGTCCAGAAACATTCGATAGCGTCGCGCGGCGTGCAAACGATCGGTTCCCCACGAGTATTGAAAGAGGTATTAACCAATACCGGCACTCCTGTGATAGCCTTAAATTCCTTGATTAATTCATAGTAAAGCGGATGTTGCTGTGCATTCACCGTCTGCACGCGGGCGGTTCCATCAGTGTGCCGCACTGCGGGGATTTGGTCAGCTTTGTCGTCTTTTACCGGATATACGAAAAGCATGAATGGTGAGACCTCCGCATGTTCGAACCATTCGGGCGCATCCTCTTCCAATACCACCGGTGCCACCGGCCTGAAATCCTCCCGGTCTTTAATATCATTGAGCCTGGCCTGCATATCAGGATGGATTGGCGATGCCAGAATAGACCGGCTGCCCAAGGAACGCGGACCGAACTCCATTCTGCCCTGGTACCAGGCAATCACCTTGTTATCAGCCAGTATCAATGCGGTCTCCTTGGCGATGTTCGTAAGACGTTTGTACGGCGTCTTCGCCCAAATCATAAATTTCTCTATTTCATCATCCGTGTACGCCGGGCCCCAATATACATGGTTCATTTCGGCAGTATAGCGACTGTCTTCTTTTGCATTCAACATCACATCCAGCCATTGTGCCGCACCCAATGCAGTGCCAGCGTCACCGGCCGCCGGCTGGATCCACACATTTTTGAATGGGCCATTGTCGCGGATCACAGCATTCATCACACAGTTCAAAGCCACACCGCCTGCCATGCACAAATTTTCAGTGTTGGTTTGATCATAAAGCCAATTAACCAGTTTTAGCACCGTTTCCTCCAATACTTTTTGAAGCGAATGTGCAATGTCATGGTGAAGCTGCTCAAATGGATCCTCCTTTTTCCGTCCCGGTCCCCACCGTAGCTCAGGATCAAACTCGTCGATGGTATATTGACCGTCGTCGCTAACGTGGATAACAGATTGAAAATTTTCAAGGTACACCGGCGCCCCATAAGAGGCGAGCGCCATTACTTTATATTCATCAGATGAATTCAGGAAGCCGAGATAAGTCGTGATCTTTTCATAAAGCATACCTAGCGAATGCGGCATATCTACTGCCGTCAGCTGAGCAAGCGAATTTCCCTGACCAATGAAATAACCTGTGGTCGCTTTTTCGCCGCGGCCGTCGAGCGTCAGTACCGCCGCGTGCTTGAACGGTGATGGGAAAAATGCACTTGCAGCATGGGCAACATGATGGTTTACAAATGCCCATTTTTCATTTAAATCCCCTGCATCAGCAAATCGTTTTTGCAAATGGTGAGGGTAACCGTCACGAAGCTGCTCTGGTGCCTTCCGGATGTAGTTTAAAAACAAAGTATCCCAACCATTATATATATCCGCCATTTCCAGCACGTCCGAGTCTGAAATGAGATCGTCCTCATAAACAGAAGCTTCGCTAACGCCATCCGGATCGAATGAGTAGGCAATACGATCCACATCCTTTAATGTGATTCCTGCCGTTTTGAGACAGTAATCAATTGCGTGAAAAGGCAATTCCCAGGTTGAAAATGGGACAGGGCGTTTACCATGTTTAATATGCGTAAAACGTTCTTCTTCCGCGGCGGCAATGATCTTGCCATCTTTTACAAGTGCAGCAGCGGTGTCATGAAACGCTGCATTAATTCCCAGAATATACATAAGCGATGTGTCAGGTTTGAAATGCACCCCCGGTCTACAAGGATGATGCCAGGTCCGCGTGAAACCGCAACAAATTTCGATTTTAGTCTAAATGAATGCAGATTATCACATTATAAAGGTTTTAATGGCCTAATGTGCAAATCATACAAACTAACCGGTAGTCACATTTCGGGAATATCATCAACTGGGGATATTCTTCCATGCCCAACATTTTGTGCATGAGAGGGTTATACGTCGTCTTTCGGGATGTTTAGCTACTTCTTTTCGTAAATTTTGTAAAAGCCTGACTGCCAGGGAAGCGTTTTGTGTGGAATGGCACTGTTTTTTACTGGCGGCGTTCTGTCTTGGGCAAAACCGCTGGAATTATGGATGAAACTGACATTGAAAAAAAGAGGCTGAAAATATTTACATGGCATATTCACGGGAGTTATCTGTACTATCTCTCGCAAGGCAATTATGATATCTTCATACCTGTTACAAACCGCAAATCGGAGGGTTATTATGGCCGCGGGGAGACTTTCCCTTTCGGCCCTAATGTGATTGAGGTTCCCGCTGAACAAGTCAGGAATATGCAGTTCGATTGCATTCTTTTTCAATCAGAGAAAAACTATCTGATTGATCAGCATGAAATCCTTGCCGACTGGCAAAGACAACTTCCACGCATATACGTAGAGCACAATACGCCGGAAAAACATCCAACCAACACGCGTCATGTGATGACGGATCCGGAGGTTACGATGGTTCATGTAACACATTTCAACAAACTAATGTGGGATAGTGGTGGAATCCCAAGGGTCTACGTCATCGAGCATGGCGTGTGCATCCCGCCTGTTTCCTATCAGGGAGACATCCCGCGGGGCATTGTGGTGATCAATCACATTGAACAGCGGGGCAGGATCACCGGCTGGGACGTGTTCGAGGAAGTCAGGAGACATGTTCCCCTGGACCTTGTGGGAATGGGAACTTCGGAATCCGGCGGGCTTGGGGAGGTACTCAATCCGCAGCTGCCTGAATTCATCAGTCACTACCGCTTTTTCTTCAATCCGATCCGGTATACCAGTTTTGGTCTGGCCGTTTGTGAAGCGATGATGACGGGTATGCCGGTCGTTGCGCTTGCAACCACGGAATATGTGACCGTGATTAAAGATGGGGAATCCGGATTTATTGATACAAATATTGAAAATCTGATCAATCAAATGAACGCCCTCATTTCTGACCCTGCCAAGGCGCAGCGAATGGGCGAAAATGCAAAAAAGGTGGCTCTGGAAAAATTTGGTATCGACCGCTTCACAGACGATTGGGAAACCATTTTCAGAAAAACGATTCAATTGAACTTCCATGAATATGAAAAAAAGGATAGCATTTATCAGTGAACATGCATCGCCCCTGGCAGTCCTGGGCGGTGTAGACAGCGGAGGACAGAATGTATATGTGGCCGAAATCTGTAAATCGCTGACCCAATTGGGTTATTTGATAGATGTTTTTACAAGACGCGACGATGAATCCCTGCCGCAGGTCGTTTGCTGGCTGCCCAATATCCGGGTCGTGCATTTGGATGCAGGTCCGGCCAGGGAGGTTCCAAAAGAGGCATTGTTGGGCTATATGGAAGAATTTACAGGGAGCATGATCCATTTTATCCATCAATATCAGCTCGATTATGATCTAGTTCACGCTAATTTTTTTATGTCCGGACTGGTTGCCTCGGGAATAAAAAAACGACTGGGGATTCCATACGTGATCACATTTCACGCACTAGGCAAGATCCGGATGATCCATCAGAAGGAAAAAGATGCATTTCCCGCAGAGCGATTGGACATTGAACAAATGCTTGTGAATGATGCCGACTTCATTATTGCCGAATGTCCGCAGGATAAGCAGGACCTGATCCAACATTATCACGCAAACCCGTCACGCATCACCATAATCCCGTGCGGATTTAGTTCGGAGGAATTTTATCCTTATTCCAAGGTGAAAGCAAGACAGCGGCTTGGACTGAAAATGGACGAAGTGGTTTTGTTGCAACTGGGCAGGGTAGTACCCAGAAAAGGCATTGATAATGTGATCCGCGCCATGCGGTTCCTCAAAAACATTCCAAGAATCAAACTTTTGGTCGTAGGAGGCTCAGAAGAAAAACCTGATTTTGCAAAGGATGCTGAACTCAGACGACTAAAAGACATAGCCGAATTAGAGGAAGTTTCAGCAGCTGTGGAGTTTGTTGGTCGCCGGAACAGACAACAGTTAAGATATTACTACCAGGCAGCGGACTTTTTTATTTCAACGCCTTGGTACGAACCGTTCGGCATCACGCCATTGGAAGCGATGGCGTGCGGAACGCCGGTAGTGGGGTCTGATGTGGGAGGGATTAAATATACTGTTTTAGATGGGAAAACGGGTTTCCTGGTACCGCCCCACAATCCAAAAGCCCTGGCAGAAGCATTGATGGAAGGCGTTTCCTGTCCTGAGAAATACCGCCAGTTATGCCAGAACGCATTGAAACATGTGAACGAAAATTTTACCTGGGAGTATGTTGCCGAAAAGGCACATCAGCTTTATGATAAGGTTACCAGCCGCACTCAAATAAAGCCGGTTTACCTGTTACATGTAGAACAATCGAAGAAATTGCGGAAACACCAGGGTTCTAACACCGTCACATATGCTATACCCTGAGGCACCGCCGACAAAGGCGATATTTTTGGACAAGGATGGTACACTTGTCAAGGATGTACCCTATAATGTTGACCCTGAGCAGGTTATTTTCGAATCAGACGTTTTAGAGGGGCTCAGGACATTGCAGGAAGACGGTTACCGGCTGGCCATCATTTCCAATCAGCCGGGTCTGTCAATGGGTAAGTTTACCCAGGAGCAGATGGACAATTTGATTGACTATTTCAATGCTGTTTTCGAGGAAAACGAACTGGAACTTTCCGGATTTTATTACTGTCCGCATGCACCGGCTGAGCCGGGAAGTTCTTGCGAATGCCGTAAACCTGAGCCTGGATTGCTGCTTCATGCAGCAAAGGAATTGTATATTGATCTTACCCAATCCTGGATGATCGGTGATATACTGAATGATGTTGAAGCAGGAAACCGTGCCGGATGCCGGACTGTCCTGATTGATAATGGAAATGAAACCGAATGGGTTAAAGGTAAATACCGGGACCCGGAATACACGGCACGGGACTTTATGGATGCCGCAGATTACATTACCACTAAGACCATAGCAGCCGATGCCTGACCGGGAATTCCGAAACGTGTTGTGCATACGTGCCGATAATATGGGCGATGTGCTCATGGCATCTCCGGCCATAAGGGCATTAAAAGAATCGTTTGGAAGCCGCATTACCCTGCTCACATCAAAAGCCGGGTCACTGATTTCGCCCTATTTGGACTGTATCGACGACACCATTGTCTTCAATTTGCCCTGGGTTCAGAGTACTGGTTGCGAAAGTGACGCACTGATAGCGCTGGCGGCAGATATTAAAAATAGAAAGTTTGATGCGGCGATCATTTTTACCGTGTACAGTCAAAGTGCGCTACCCGCCGCCACGCTCGCATTCATGGCGGGAATACCTATGCGGGTAGCATACGCGCGTGAAAATCCATATCAATTACTGACCAATTGGGTGGTCGATCCCGAACCTTATGAGCAAATACGCCATCAGGTGGAGCGGGACCTTAACCTGGTGGCCCAGCTGGGAGCATTGCCTGCAAATGACCATTTAAGACTGCAAATCAATGCTGCCGAAGAAACTTCATTTCTTCAAAAAATGGAATCCCTGGGGATTGACGCAGGGCAGCCCTACCTGATTTTTCATCCAGGAGTTTCTGATAAAAAAAGAGAATATCCAACTGAATATTGGGTTGAAGCAGGCAGGCTCGTTGCAGAAAAATATAAAATCCCAATTCTCATTACCGGATCTGAACCAGAAAAGACACTTGCAGAAACCATTGCAAATGGTATCGCAAAGTCGGCCACATCGGTGGGGGCCATATCTATGGCGGGAATTTTTTCGGTGGGGGAATTTGCTTGCTTGATTGATAAAGCACTCTGCGTTGTCTCAGTAAATACCGGCACAATCCATATCGCCGCTGCCATGCAAACGCCGGTTGCCGTTCTATATGCTCAAACTAACCCGCAGCATACGCCTTGGAAATCGCCTCACCGCATACTCCCATATTCGGTTTCAAAGCATTTGAATAGTCTCAATGTGATTATCAAGTATGTCACCGATCGTCTTTACGCGGAGGACATTCCAACCCCAACTCCCGCGCATATCCTGTTAGCATTGGATGGTTTGATTGGATAATGGACAAGTCTTCATGATTATAAAAAAATATTTCATCAAAAATTGATATTTTAGTTAAGTGTACTATTGACATATATTCAAAATGTGATACATTTGTTAAATAGGATTGATCTGGTGATTAATTGGATATAATCCTCGTATTTCATTTTGGCTGTATTTTGTTTCGGTCTCCCGCTGGGGAGGAATTTTGCGCTGTTCAACAAGTGTCATTTTAACATTTAACTGAAAATCTATGATGAGTCGATTACAAATTTTTTCCTATCTCAGAGGAAGCTGGTTTAGCGGGTCCCTTGCATTACTGCTGCTGTCATTGCAGGTGGTTTATGCCGGGACAATCGCAGAACAACAGGTTGCTGGGAAAGTTACAGCCGACAATGGAGAGGCCTTGCCGGGTGTGAACGTTACGTTGAAAGGAAGTAGTGTGGGAACGACCACGGACACAAAAGGAGAGTATGCACTCAGTGTGCCTTCTGAAAGCAGCGTCCTCGTATTCAGCTTTATTGGATATGCCAGGCAAGAAGTTGCTGTGGGTACCAAAACCCGGATAGATATTAAGCTATCCGCTGAAGACCAGGCTTTGGAAGAAATGGTCGTGATTGGTTATGGTACCCAAAAGAAATCCTCTCTTACGGGGGCGGTTTCTTCGGTTTCACCAAAAGAACTTACCGCATTACCGGTGATCAGTGCAGAGCAGGCTTTGCAGGGGCGGGTTCCTGGCGTTAGGGTTGTCAATAACGGTAGCCCGGGACAATCGCCTATTGTACGTATAAGGGGTATCGGTTCTATCAATTACGCTTCCGGACCACTTTACGTGATCGATGGGATTCCAGCAGGCGACCTGAACAACCTGGATCCAAAGGACATTGAATCATTAGAAGTTTTAAAAGATGCGAGTTCCGCAGCCATTTATGGTTCGAGGGCGTCTAACGGAGTAATTATCATTACAACCAAAAAGGGATCAAAAGATGGGAAACTGCATGTGAACCTGGATACCTACTTTGGAACCCAATCGGCCTGGAAAAAGCTGGATGTTCTGAATACAGATCAATATGTACAGTACGCGAGGGCACTCCTCGGCAATGCAGGCATTGCAATGCCAGGCAGACTTTCGGATCTGAACCAACCGACTTATGCGGGCTCCCCGCAGACTTTCGCGCAAACCAATACCAATTGGCAGGATGTAATGTTCCGCAGCGCGCCAATCCAGCAGCACCAGATATCTGTTTCCGGCGGTAATAGCGTTTCGCGTTTCTTTACCTCTGCTGGCTATTTTGATCAGGAAGGTATTATAATCGGGACTAATTACAAACGTGCAAATGTTCGTCTTAACTCTGATCATCAGGTGACCAAATTCCTGAGCATTGGACAGACTTTGACTGTATCTTACGACAAATCCCGCGGAGAGCAGGGTTTTGGCGGAGGCCGTACTGCGGTGATGCAAATGATCAGGAACCTGCCTTACTGGCCTGTTACTGATCCGACTAAACCCGGCGGTTATAGCTCGCCAACAGCAGCCGATGGAAGTGACCCGGATAATCCGGTTCGTATTGCATTGATGGACGTTACCCGAAATCAACGTCTGAAATTGCTGGGGTCTATTTTTGCTGAGGTAAAAATTGCCAGCTTCCTGAAATATCGTTTCAGTTTTGGGGCGGATGTTGTATCAAATAGGACGACTAATCAGTTCCCGATTTATAATGATGGTTTCAAATCGCGCACCCAATATGAGATCAGGGACAGCCGTACCAGTTATTTCTCGCCGGTACTGACCAATCAGCTGACTTTTGAGAAAACTTTTGGCAAACACCTGCTGAATGTTACTGCGATTGTGGATAAGCAAACTTTCCGTGCCAATACTTTGAACGGATCAGGATACCGACCAAATAATGACATCGATGAATTGCAAGGGGTGTCTAATCCAAGTGCTACCAGTTCGCTGGACGAAAGCTCGCTAATTTCATATGTGGGACGTTTGAACTACGAATATGCCGGAAAATACCTGTTGAGTGGCTCGATACGCCGGGATGGTTCTTCCCGCTTTGCACCGGGCAACAAATGGGGTACATTCCCGTCGCTTTCGGTAGGATGGCGCATCAGCGAGGAGGAGTTCCTGAAATCAGTACCGCAGATCTCCGAACTTAAACTCCGCGCCAGCTACGGGCAAACCGGCTTTAATGGAATCGGAAGCTATGCATGGCAGGCGCTCGTTTCTGCTGATAACAGTAATTATGTTTTCGGTGGCAATAAGGTTTTGGGTTCGTATTTCAGTTCCCTCGCCAATACGCAATTGAAATGGGAAAGCACCACGATGACAAACCTTGGAATTGATCTGGCTCTGTTCAATAACAGCGTAACATTCACTGCCGAGACTTACAATAGGAATACCGACGGGTTATTGCTGCAGGTACCGATCCCTAATTCAGTGGGTTATTCGTCGTCACCGCTTTCCAATATCGGAAGCATGAAAAACTGGGGCTACGAATTCCAATTGGGTTACAGTAAGAATGACGGTGACTTCAAGTGGAACGCGTCTGCGAATCTGGATATAACCAGGAACAAAGTATTGAGCCTTGCTACACCGAGTGCCACCCTTTTCTCAGGCGCCAATTCGGATTTCGGAGGTTTTGATATAACCAAAACAGAAGCAGGACAGCCTATCCAATCCTTTTTTGGATGGCAGGTGGACGGTATCTTCCAAAACCAGGCGGAAATCAATGCAGCCAATGCATTGGATGGGAATGACAAAACCAAGTATCAGGATCAGGCAGCACCGGGAGACATCAAGTTCAAGGATTTGAATGGCGATGGCAAAATCGATGCTTCCGACCGCGCTTACAATGGTAGTTTTATACCAAAATTCAGCTATGGTGCTAACCTTGGTGGAAACTATAAAAACTTTGATTTCACATTGTATCTGCAAGGGGTACAGGGTAACAAGATCTACAACGGAACAAAAGTGATCGAGCAGGGTATGCTGCGGTTGTTCAATGCCGGTACGGAAGTATTAAATGCATGGACGCCAAGCAATACCAATACCGATGTGCCAAGAGCAATCAGCGGCGACCCGAATAATAACAGCCGATCAAGCGATCGTTTTGTTGAAAGCGGATCGTATATGCGTATCAAAAACATCAGTATTGGATACACCGTACCGACGAAAATCCTCTCGGCATTGACGCAGGAATTCATTACAAAAGCACGGATCTACGTATCTGCGACCAACCTGCTGACGTTCACAAAATACACAGGACTGGATCCTGAAATCGGGGTGAACGGATCGTCTACGGACACGGCAACACAGCTGATCAATGGCATTGATTATGGGATGTATCCTCAGCCAAGAACACTTCAGGTGGGTTTAAGCGTAGGATTTTAACATTGAAACTTTTTAAAAGGAAACTGAAATGAAAAAGAAACTGATCATCATTTACGTCTTTCTATTCGGGATCGTATTTGCCTGTAACGACGATACGCTTGAAAAAACGAACCCCAATGGCGTGACCGTAGAAGGTTACTACAAAAATGGGGCTGAGCTGAACAGCGGTGTCACCAGTGTGTATTCCCTTCTCAAATCCAATAACCTGGTAGCCAGGGAATGGTTTTTCCTCCACGACCTTCGCAGCGATGATGTTGCAGCGGGTGGCGGACAATTGGAAACCCCACGTAACCAATTGTTGCTCGGGACACACGATACCGGAAACTCTGTATTAGGAACGGTGTGGCTTGCCTACTACCGGATGATCCACCGCGCCAACGCGGTTGTGGACAACTCGGAAAAAGTGACGGACCTGGCGGATGCGAACAAAAAGAGGTTGCTTGGAGAAGCGCGTTTTTTAAGGGCTTACTCTTATTATGAGCTGGTTAGCCTTTGGGGCGCGGTGCCGCTTTACAAAAATTATGTCCTGGCTGTCGACGGCAGCTTGCCAAGGTCACCAGCTGAGGAAGTTTACGCTTACGTAATTTCCGAATTGCAGGCGATCCAGGCAGATTTACCAGCAACTTACGATGCGGGTAACCAGGGCCGGGTAACCAAAGGTGCGGCCCAAATGCTGTTGGCAAGGGTTCATTTGCAAAAAGGGGATTATGCCAGTGCGAAAACTGAATTGCTCAAAGTCTACAATGCAGGCGTTTACGGGCTGGTTGATAATTACAACGACAACTTCCTGGAAGAAACCGAGTTCAACAAAGAGTCTATTTTCGAGGTTAATTTCTTTCCATCTGGTGGGGTTTACAACTGGGACGGAGATGGAAACGGCGCAACGGCCGGAACAGAAACCGTTCGTACCCAGGAATATTCGGCAATCGGATGGCGTAATGTGATCCCTTCCAATAGCCTGCTGTCGGAATTTGAAAAAACCACAAAAGGCGATGCCAAGACGGATCCTCGTTACGACGACTCCTTTTATTTCACAGGTGAGAAATACAACAAAGGGGCCAACACGCTGACCGATGGACAGCAAAATGGTAACTCATCGGTGGTAGACGGCGTTACTCAAAAAATAAGCTGGCAAAAATATTCGCTCATGTACAAAATGAACGAATCATTCCTGACCGGGGCTATCAATCAGCGAATTATGCGTTTTGCTGAAACAATCCTGTCGCTTGCCGAAGTGGAAAACGAATTGGGAAATACGGCCGAGGCTGTGAAATACCTGAACATGATCCGCGCGCGCAAAAGCGTCAGCATGCCTGCTTACCCGACAGCAAAGTTCCCTGTCTCAACCAAAGATCAGGTTTTTGCTGCCATTATGCATGAAAAACGGGTTGAACAAAGCGGAGAACAGATCCGGAACCGGGATATCCTGAGATGGAGGAAGTTGAACAAATTCAAAGCGGAACCGTTGAGTTATTTCCAAGCCAACAAACAAGAATTGTTGCCTATTCCACAACAGGAAGTAGATAACAACGCGAAAATCGAGCCGACGGATCAGAATCCGGGGTATTAATGTTCGAATAGGTAAATGAATTGATAACACATCGCCTATTGTCAAACTGAGCGGAGTCGAAGTGCAGGAAGCACAATGCAAAAATGCGTAGTGCCAAGCCAGTAGCGTCCTTCGACTTCGCTCAGGATGACAAATTAGAGCATCCTGTATGTATAAAACTTTCCACGCAAGTTACATTCATATTTTAATTTTACTCTTCCTCCTCTCTTCCTGTCGCAAGAAGCAGGAAACCCTTTTCACTTCCCACACCTCAGACGAAACCGGAATTACTTTTTCCAATACATTAACCCCCAATGATTCGATTAACCCCTTTACTTTTACCAATTTTTATAATGGCGGCGGAGTAGGGGTTGGGGATGTAAACAATGACGGAAATCCGGATATTTTCTTTGGGGGTAACCAGGTAAGCTGCCGGTTGTACCTGAGCAAAATTGATACACTTTCCAAAAAATGGGCATTTGAGGATATCACCGAGGCGGCCGGGGTGAAAACAAACCGTTGGTGCACAGGGATTTCGATGGTAGATATCAATCAGGATGGTTTGCTGGATATTTATGTAAGTGTTGCAAAGCATGTTAAAATGTCCTCGGCTGACCCTTTGGCCACAGAGAATTTGCTTTTTGTAAACCAGGGTTTGGATAAAAATAAAAACCCGAAATTTCAGGAAATGGCGAAAGTGTATGGTTTGAACGACCCATCATTCACAGTGCAAACCGCCTTCTTCGATGCCGATCTGGACGGAGACCTGGATGCTTTTATGATGAATTCTGCACCGGATCTTCAAAATCCCAATTACCTCCGCAAAACTTACAGCGACGGCTCTTATCCAAGTACCGGCAAACTTTACCGCAATGACGGAACTGGTGAAAATGGTATTCCTGTTTTTACCAATATTTCAAAAGAAGCTGATGTGAGGTACGAGGGACTCGGTCTTGGACTCGCAATAAGTGACTTAAATAAAGACGGTTATCCGGACATCTATTGTTCCAATGACTTCATCAGCAGCGATATCCTTTATCTGAATAATGGCATTAAAAACGCCGGAATGCCCGGATTTAACAACGTAATCCGCGAGTCAACTACACACACAAGTTTATACGGCATGGGTCTCGACGTGGCCGATATCAACAATGATACTTACCCGGATATCTTCCAATTGGATATGCTTCCGGAAGACAATTTCCGCCAGAAAAAAATGCTTGCGGGGCAGGATTATGACCGGAAGGAAATGAGCATTTCGGAGCAATATGGTTACCAGCTGCAATACATGCGAAATATGTTGCAGCTGAACCTGGGTGCGAATGGAAATCAAGATGAACTGCCAATGTTCAGTGAAATCGGTTTGCTTGCGGGGATTGCTAAAACCGATTGGAGCTGGGCGCCGCTGATCGCGGATTTTGATAACGACGGACAAAAAGATATTTTCATTACCAATGGATACCGTCGCGACGTAACCGACCGTGATTTTATTCAATTCAAGGAGGATTTTTCAAATTTTGGCACCAATAACTTTAAACAGCAAAATGCATTGGAGCTCATCAAAAAGGTACCCGAGGTGCAGATTGCCAATTATGCCTATAAAAACGCGGGCAACCTCACTTTTTCCAATACTTCCAAAGATTGGGGACTCGATGAGCTTTCCTATTCCAATGGCGCTGCCTATGCTGACCTGGACGGCGACGGCGATTTGGATTTGATCGTTAACAATATTGATTCAGAAGCATTTGTTTATCAGAACCATAGTAGGGAAAAAGGAACATCAAATTTTCTGGGCATTGCATTGGAAGGTATTAAAGGTAACCTGTCCGGAATTGGAAGTAAGGTCACAATCTGGACGGGTAAGGATGCGCAATATGCCGAGTTAAGTGCGGTTCGAGGATTTCAGTCTTCTGTGGATCCGGTGTTGCATTTTGGGCTCGGAAATAAAAAGCAGATTGATAGTCTGGAAGTTGTTTGGCCGGGCGGAAAATCGCAAAAGTTGTACAAAATCGCTGCAAATAAGCACCTTGTTTTAAATCAGAAAAACGCAGATGATTCCGGGAAACCTGTTTTGATCAAACCACAAAAATCCTATTTCACAGACATTACCAAACAGCTTAATCTCGATTTTAAACACACCGAAGGCAATTTTGTAGATTTTAAGCAAACCGCCACAATGCATAAAATGCTTTCCAAAAGCGGCTTTGCCATTGCAACCGGAGATGTGAATGGGGATGGTTTGGAAGATATTTTTGCTGGTGGCAGTTACCGCGGCGGTAAGCCTACGATTTTCCTGCAAAAAGCTGGCGGTACTTTTGAAAAGCGCATGGTTTCGCAGGATTCATTGCATGAAAATGCGGCGGCGGTTTTCCTGGATGCGGATAAGGATGGTGACCTTGATTTGCTGATTTCCAATGGAGGCAACGAGTTACCCGTTACGGAAACAGCATTTTATAAAATCCAACTGTATTTAAATAAAGGCACCGGCAACTTCACTCCGTCGCCAGAAACGGCTTTACCAAAACTCTCATTAAGCAGTTCCTGTATTGCCGCCAATGATTTTGACAAGGACGGTGACTTGGACATTTTCATCGGAGGCCGCAGCATTCCGGGTAGATATCCTTTACCTGCCAGCAGCTACATGCTCAGAAACGACTCGAAAAACGGCCAGCCGCATTTTACCAATGTTACTTCCGAATTTAGCCCTGAGTTGCTCAATGTCGGTCTGGTTTGCAAAGCATTGTGGGCCGATACCAATAAAGATGGGTTCGACGATCTAGTACTTGCGGGCGAGTGGATGCCTATCCGGATTTTTGAAAACAAAAAGGGCAAAGCCTTGCAATCGCAAAAAGCTGAGAATGGGTTAAACCAATTGAAAGGCTGGTGGAACAGCATTGCTTCCGGTGATTTTGATCACGACGGAGATATTGATTTCATTGCAGGAAACGAAGGGTTAAATACTTTTTACCGTGCTTCAGACAAAGAACCGATCAAAATTGTTGCGAAGGATTTCAACGGTGACGGCACTTTTGACCCGCTGATGGGCTATTTTATTCAGGGTAAACGCTACCCGAGCGTTCCCCGCGACGCATTGAACCAGCAGGTGATCCAGTTTCGCAGGAAATTCCCACATTATGCGGATTATGCAGAAGTATCATTCGACGACCTGCTTACCGCCGACGAAACCAAAGACGCATACAGCGCCGAAGCGACTTACCTGCAAAGTGCTTATATTGAAAACACGGGTAATGGAAATTTCAAAGTCCGCGCGCTGCCAGTTGAAGCGCAGAAGGCGCCGGTCTTCGGGATTGTGATCGGGGATGTGAATGCGGATGGCCATAAGGATGTGATACTGACGGGCAATTTCTATCCCAATGAAGTGCATATGGGCAGGCAGGACGCATCCACCGGACTGCTGCTTTTGGGAAATGGCAAAGGAAATTTCACGCCAATACCTTGTGCGAAAAGTGGATTAATGATCCACGGCGACGCCAGAAACAGTATTTTCTTAAATGTTACCAGTAAAGAAAAATGGCTACTAACGGCGGTTAATTCCGGATCGATCCAAATCAACAAACTCAACAACTTCAAATCTAAATAACCAGCTTATTGATGTCCTCACATTACAAAATAGCATTTATCGCAAGCCTTTTCTGCTGTATTTCTTATAATGTGGCTGCCCAATCCAACGCCGCCAAACCGAAACCGCTGGTGAAGGATATTTACACAGCAGATCCGTCGGCGCATGTTTTCGATGGTAAGATTTACATTTATCCATCGCATGATGTAGAATCAAATGTGCCTGAGGATGATGAAGGAGCACATTTTAACATGCGTGATTACCATATTTTCTCAATGGATGATATTAATGGTCCTGCCAAAGACAATGGCGTGGCGCTGGATGTCAAAGATATTCCCTGGGCGGGGCGGCAGCTTTGGGCGCCCGACGCGGCTTTCAAAAATGGCACTTATTATCTCTATTTTCCGGTAAAGGACAAAAAAGATGTTTTCAAAATCGGCGTTGCGACGAGCAAGTCTCCGACCGGTCCTTTCAAAGCTGAGGCAAATCCAATTCCCGGCAGTTACAGCATTGATCCCGCGGTTTTTATGGATAAGGATGGTAAAGCCTATATGTATTTCGGCGGTATCTGGGGCGGGCAATTGCAGCGCTGGCATACCGGCAATTATGATGCAAGCCTGAAAACCGATCTGGGAAAAGGGCATGAAAATGAACCTGCGCTGAACGCAAAAGTGGCCCGGATGAAAGACGATATGTTGGTGTTTGACGAAGCACCAAAAGATGTTATAATCCTGGACGAAAATGGTAAACCATTATTGGCAAGCGACAGCAACCGCCGCTTTTTCGAAGGCGCGTGGATGCACCGGTTTGGCGATAAATATTATTTTTCTTATTCAACCGGCGATACCCATTTGCTGGCCTATGGGGTTAGCAGCTCGCCATACGGGCCTTTCACCTACAAAGGAGTGATCATGAAACCAGTAACGGGCTGGACAACCCATCACTCAATCATTGAGTTTAAAGGGAAATGGTATATTTTTTACCATGACGTGGAGCTATCAGGCAAAACGCATTTGAGGAATATCAAAGTCCGGGAATTGCTTCGTGAAGCAGATGGTTCGATCAAAACGATTGAGCCGTGATTGGAAGGTAAGAAATCGATCGAAATCGATCGAATAGATCTAAATGGTTCAAAAAAAACAGTTAATTCAATCCTTAATCAAAACATTATGTTAATAGAAAGAAGGGATTTCCTATCCACATTGACACTGGCTAGCGCTGCTACATTATTTTCGGGCAATTCATTACTGGCTGCAACGTCACCTAAAAAAGATAAATTGGGTATAGCCCTCGTTGGTCTGGGTTATTACAGCACCGATTTGCTGGCCCCCGCGTTGCAACTGACTGAAAAATGCTTTTTAGCTGGCATTGTCACAGGCACACCGGCAAAAGCCGAGACCTGGAAAGCGAAATACAACATTCCCGAAAAAAACATTTACAACTATCAAAATTTCGATAAGATCGCGGACAACCCGGATATAGACATTGTATATGTAGTCCTGCCTCCGTCCATGCACCGGGAGTTTGTGGTACGGGCGGCAAAGGCAGGTAAACAGGTTTTTTGTGAAAAGCCAATGGCTCCCTCTGTCGCCGACTGCCAGGCCATGATCGCGGCCTGTAAAAGCAATAAAGTAAAGCTTGCGATTGGGTACCGCTGTCAGCACGATCCCAATATCCAGGCCGTGATGAAAGTCGCCAAAGAACAGAAATTTGGTAAAATAAAAATGGTCAACAGCGCCGCAGGATATTTCGATGCGCGTACAGACCATTGGAAACAGAAAAAAGCATTAGGCGGTGGCGTCATGGGCGATATGGGTGTGTACGCATTGCAGGGAGCCAGGCTTGCGACAGGCGAAGAACCTATCAGCGTGTTTGCGCAGGCTTCCACAACAAGGCCGGAAATTTATAAGGAAGTAGAAGAAACCATGATGTTTATGCTCGACTTTCCAAGTGGAGCAAGAGCTGCCTGCCAGACCAGCTTTGGGATCAATATGAATAATTTGCAGGTGAATTATGAAAAGGGCTGGTTAAAACTGGAACCGCAGTCAGGTTACAATGGCAATAAAGGAAGTATGTCTGACGGTACCATCATCAATTTCCCAATCAAAAGTCAGCAGGCTAAGCAAATGGATGAGGATTGTATGGCAATTATGAACAATACCGACATGATCGCACCGGGAGAAGAGGGGCTTCGCGACATTCGGGTTGTGGAAGCGATTTATAAATCAGCAGCGTCAGGCAAGATTGTTAAGATCTAATTCATTCGGGTAAGCTAAAATCAACCGCTAAATTTGCTCAGGAAATCCTGATGGAAATGCCCAAGGGTTTTGATTCTGTCCGGGAAGGCATTGCTGCCGGGAAAATTGATTCAATCCAGTATCGTGCCGCACGGAGAAATATGGGAGCTACCGGCGGCATTGCTGGCTTTAATGAGAATGCATTGAAAATGTTCGAAAATGAGCTGAAACTGGGAGCGATCCCATTCGTAGAAAGCAGCTACCGGGTGGAAACCACTTCTGCTGGCCGCGCGCTGGCAGGGCTTTCGATGGGAGGGTTGCAAACATTGTATGCAGGTGTAAAAAACAATGATATGTTTTCGTATCTGGGTGTATTCAGTTCTGGATGGTTTGCCAACAATACCACGCCGCCTGCCCCGCATTATGAAAAAATCGATAAGTATTATTTATGAAAACGTTGATAAAGTTGCACATTCTGATCTGGGGTGTCGTAGTGTCGGGCCCGGTTTTAGCGCAAGCCCAAAAGTCCCTGAAAGAGGCCTATAAAGATTATTTTCCTATCGGCGTAGCGGTTTCGCCCAGGAGTTTGACGGGTTCGGAGACTGAGCTGATTACGCAGCAATTCAACAGCCTCACGCCCGAAAACTCCATGAAAATGGGCCCAATCCACCCGGAGCCTAACCGGTATGCATGGGAAGGCCCGGACGCAATTATCGCATTTGCTCAAAAAAATGGAATGAAAGTGCGTGGGCATACACTGTGCTGGCATAACCAGACGCCTAAATGGTTTTTTACCGATTCTTTGGGAAAGCAGGTCAGCCGGGAAGTGCTTTTGGATCGGCTTAAATCACATATCAACGAGGTGGTAGGTCGCTATAAAGGTAAAATATATGCCTGGGACGTAGTTAACGAAGCCGTACCCGACACAAGCGCCAGCATATACCGCAAGTCAAAGTTCTACGAGATTATTGGGGAGGATTATATCGAAAAGGCGTTTGAATATGCGCATGTGGCTGATCCGTCGGCGAAGTTGTTTTACAATGATTACAATACTGAAAGTGCTGCCAAAAGAGAAAAGATTTTTCAGCTGGTGAAAAAATTGAAAGAAAAGAATGTGCCCATAGACGGTGTGGGTTTGCAAGGGCATTGGTCCATCTACGAGCCGACTGCTGCTGAGCTGGAAAAATCCATTACGCAGTTTGCCAGCCTTGGATTGGCAGTGCAAATCACCGAGCTGGACGTGTCGGTTCATCCAAAAGAGCATGAGCGCCGTGAGAAGAAACCGACGGATACGGGCGAGTTGACCTCCGAAATGGTAGAAAAACAGACAGCCCAGTATAAAATGCTTTTTGATGTATTCAGAAAACACAAAGGCACAATCACCGGCGTCACTTTTTGGAATGTATCGGACAAAACCACCTGGCTGGATAATTTTCCGGTGCCAAACAGAAAGGATTATCCGCTGTTGTTTGATCAAAATAATAAACCCAAAAAAGCCTTCGAGGGTGTCGTGAATTTTTGATCTGCTATGCATCTGGACAATGCGCTTCCCGCATTGGACTCGCTGAACCTGAAAGGGACATTTTATCTGACGGCTTCATCGGACGCCGCCTGCTGAATCTGGGCTTTCCATTGCACTAGATTTCGCCTTAAAAAATACCTTCTTAAAACCTGAAAAGATTAGGAAAACGAGTAAGCCCGCAATTAAACCGATCCCGAATTCTTTCACAATCTTAGGGATATTTGGTAGGAGATCGTGAAAGTATTTGATGTTATGTTCAAAAATCCCGCCGGAAACTAATAGTAAAGCAACTGTACCCACAGCACCTAAAATCTTGATCAAAACTGGTAGCGACTTCACTAGCAGGTGGCCTAATTTGGCAAACAAACCTTTATCACCTGATTTTTCAATAAGCCTGCGACCGGCATCGTCCATTCGTACGATCAGCGCCACAATGCCATAAACGCCAACTGTTGCCAGCAATGCAACTGCGGAGACCGTCAATATCTGCAAGGTTAAATTCTCTTCCGCAACACTTCCCAAAGCAATGATTACAATCTCTATGGACAGAATAAAGTCGGTTGTTACAGCGGATTTTATTTTGGTTTTTTCATTATCTGTATTGATAACGTCACCGCCAGGCTCATTTTCTTTAATGACTGAATGTTCTTTTTTAGGGTGATGGAAAGTGTATTCGACTATTTTTTCAACACCTTCATAAGCCAGATAAAGCCCTCCCAGAATTAGAACATAGGTAATTGCTGCCGGCAAAAAGACATTTAGCAGCAAAGCCACGGGGACAATAATGAGCTTATTGATCAATGAGCCTTTCGTAATAGCCCACAGTACCGGCAATTCCCGTTCTGACAAAAAACCTGTTGCTTTTTCTGCATTCACGGCTAGGTCGTCACCCAAGATGCCAGCAGTTTTTTGCGTTGCTATCTTGGTTGCCAGTGCAACATCATCCATCAAAAACGCTATATCATCTAAAATTGCAAAGAAACCGGACGCCATAATTTTGTTTTACTTGTGAAGATTCGGGCAGCCTACTTGCCAGGTGCCGAAAGGGCGATCAAGACCGCACCGCCGATAATCATTACGGCACCTACGACTAATTGCCAGGTGACTTTTTCTTTCAAAAACAGAACGGAAAGAATCACTGCGATCACCAATGAGGACCGCTCGACGGTGATGACATAGGATGCTTTTCCGATTGATAATGCTTTGAATGAGAACAATGTAGAAAGCGTTGTCGCCACGCCAGCCAGCGACAGCAACACCCAGGTTCTGGTTTCAATCTGCTGTACTTGCGAGAATGTCCCCTGCCATGCAACCACAATCCAGGTGATGGAAACAATGAAAATGGATTGAAGGGCGAAAGCCAGACTGGAATCGACGTTTTTCAAGCCTGCTTTTGTAAGTACTGTTACTAATGCCGCCGAAACAGCGGCCAAAATTGCCCAAACCAACCACATATTCGCCTTAAAGATTAGATTTTACCTTAATTAAGATCAATAATTAAAATATTGTTCCATTAAGACGATATGAGGAAGTTGAGTAATTGCAAGTGTTGCAACCAATGGCTTTGGCCTGGCTGATCTGTCAAAGGGGAAATGTATCTTCCAAGGTTTAAGATTTTATCCATCAAGACTACGTTTTACAATTTCGCCCTTAGCCTGCTGAAAACATCCTTGTTGATACCTAGATAAGAGGCGATCAGTTTGCTCGAAAGTCTTCTCATCAGCGTGGGCCGGTATTGCATTAACCATTGTATCCTCTCCAATGCACTCAGGGAAACAAAGGTATTAATCCGATACACTGAGTTTGCATAAGATGCTTCCAGGATTTGTTTGTACACTTTGTCGAACTGAGGGACTGTTTCGATTAACTGCTGAAAATTATGTTTCTTAATACCAAAAAGTTCGCACGGTTCCACAGCCCTGATATTTTCGGTAGCAGGTTTACTGCTTCCAAAACTCACCAATTCGGAACACCAATTGTCTTCGATGATAACGTCTCTTGTGGTTTCATTGAAGTTCCTGTCGTAAACATAAACTTGTAAACAACCTTTTGCGACGAAGTAAACGTATTTACAAACTTCGCCTTGTGTTAACAGTTGTTGGTTGCGCCTTGCTTGAATATGTTCAAAAGCATTGAGCACTTGGTCTAAGTGCTCAATGTCGTTTCCCAGGCGGGCAATAATATGCTGTCTTAAAACCTCCATCATTTATTTTTTAGCAATAAAGCAGAATTTCAAAACAAACTATTCATTGCGCAAAGATTCTACCGGGTTCATCAATGCAGCTTTGATACTTTGGAAGCCAACAGTGAGCACCGCAATAAAAATGACTAACCCACCCGCTGCCACGAACATCCACCAGGCAATATCTGTCTGATAAGCAAAGTCCTGCAGCCATTCGTGCATAACATACCCGGCAATGGGGCAGGCGATGACAATGGATATTATGACCAATTTCAAAAAGTCTTTTGATACCAATGTTAGAATTCCGGCAATACTAGCACCCAGGACTTTCCGCACGCCAATCTCTTTGGTTCGCTGCTCGGTCAGGTAGCTGGCCAACCCGAACAAACCCAGGCAAGCAATGAAAATGGCGAGCATCGACGCCAGTGCAAATACCTGACTGTATTGCTTCTCGGTGTTATATTGCTCATTATATTTCTGATCGACAAAGTAATATTCGAAAGGGTTACCGGGATAGGCAGTCTTATAAAGACTTTCCAATTCTTTCAGCTGCCTTTGCATATTGGTGGTTGAAAGCTGCAAAACGAGCTTTCCGCCTGATCTGCGGGGCATAAATACAATTGGGTCGATCGCCTCTTGCAATCCCTGGTGATTGTAATCTTTCACCACTCCGACAATCTCAAACGGTTGTCCCCAGCTAATCATGGCACCTGCTGCTTTTTGCGGTGACTCGAAACCAAGCTGACGGGCTGCTGATTCATTGATCATTAGTTTGCCGCTTTTCTCCCAGGCCTGTTCAGCCTCCCGCACGGTGAAATTCCGGCCAGCGGCCAATCCGATCTGAAATACCGATAGATATCGGTCATCAATGATGCCCATGGCGTAACTCTTTTTAGCGTCGTCTGACTTTTCACCTTGTTTAACAATGCCCGCCGCATTGAACGAATAGTAATTCCCTGGTACGATACCCGTGTGGCAGAGGCTTTTAACGTAAGGCAATGCACTCACCTGATTGTCGAGCAGCGCGGAGCTGCTTTCAAGCAATTTGCCATCGCCTAGTTGAGGGCCTTTGATGACCAGGCGTTGATCTGCCTTAAAACCAAGGTCTTTCGTTTGCATATATTGCAGCTGCTTGTAAAGTACTAATGTTGAAATGATCAGGATTACCGAAATGCTGAATTGCAGGACGACCAGAATTTTGCGAAGCCAGTTCTCTTTACCTGAATTGAGTTTCAAACCGGAAGCACCTTTTAATATTTGAATAGGTTGCAGGGATGTCACTGAAAATGCCACGTAACCTCCCGACAAAAATGCCCCCAATACCAGCAGTACCGCCGCGGCAATCCAGGAAGGGCCGGCCAGTAATCCTTGCAGCGAAAAATTCTTTTGGGTAAAGTCATTAAAGCTTTTCTGAACGGCAAATACCAGCAGCAGCGCCAGCGAAAATCCAATGATATTCAACAGAAACGACTCGCCCAGGAATTGATTGATCAATTGAAACCGGCCCGCACCAACCACTTTCCTGACCCCAACTTCCTTGGCCCTTTTGAGCGAAGCAGCTGTGGAAAGGTTGATGTAATTGAACCATGCAATGACCAGGATCAGGATTGCGATACCGCTGAGCAAATATACAAACGACAAGCTGCCGCTGGTTTGGTAGGAATCGTTCATGGATGAGCCCAGGTGAATGTTGGCCATCGGCTGCAATACAAATTTGCTTTTGTCCTCGGCATCAAGCTTTTTCTTGAGTGTATTGATTTTATTTTCAAGCGTTGTATAGCTGCTTTTTTCGGTCACCTGAATAAAATTGGTAACATATGAGCCGTCAAAACCATCTAAACGCGCCCAATCGTTGCCATTAAGGTTGGCGGGATTGGCGAGTGTCTGAAGCGACAGGATTGCGTCAAATTTGAGGTCTGAGTTTTCGGGTATATCCTGGTACACAGCGGCAACCGTGTATAAGGTTTTCCCAAACTGATTATTGACCACCAATGTCTTCCCCAGTACCTTTTCTGTACCAAAATACTTTTTTGCCCGCGAGGCAGACAATGCTATGGTATTGGTTTCAGAAAGAGCAGTTTGCGCATTGCCTGAAAGTAATGGAAAAGTGAAAAGTGTAAAAAAACTGGCGTCAGCATAGCTCAGTCCATCTTCCCGGAAGGATTGCACAGCGCCATTTTCGCCGGGATTTTCAATGGTCACAATCCCATTTGCCGAGCCTTCTGCGATCCTGCAATAGGCTTTTACTTCGTTGAATTCCTTTTTGATCAGAGGTGCAATCGCCGGAGCCATTTGGACAAAAACATCGCCAGTAGGCCTGCTTTCCAGCATCCGGTATAGCGTAGGCAGGTTTTTGTGGAACATATTCACACTTTTTTCAAAAGCGACATATTCAAAAATGAGGATGAAGGCAGCAATGCCAAGGCCAAGGCCGGCAACATTAATGATTGAAAACAACCTGTTCTTACGCAGGCTGCGTATCGCGATTTTCAGGTAGGATTGGAACATGATCGTAGTTGTTTTTATTTACCGGACAACAATATTTTACGGCCTTCATCGTCGGCCTGGACGGTCAGGAAAGGCTTGTCCTGCAAGATTTTATCACCCATGACCATATCAATCTGCGCTTGGGTAGCAATGTAAACTTTCGTCCCTGGCTGATATTGCTTCTCCTTTTTTTGATAGGGCGCGAGCGTAAAACCATTGGTTTCATTGCCCGTTTCCTGTGGTGCGTAAGAAATAAGAGTGATCTGTCTGGAAGAAGCGCTATTATTCACGAATTGTAAGGTAACCAGCTTGGAGCGGGGTGATACCGACATTTCCACTTTGGTTTTTGAAGCCGTCATCGCGTCGTTCACATTTTCAACACGCGCAAATGCTTTTGATGCAACCTGCATTCTTTGGGTATTCAGCCTGATCGTGGCATTTGCGTCGGCAGTTACGTTAGCTGTTTCTACCGAGAATTTTTCAGCATCAATATTGCCGTTTGCGTGGCTTACAAGGTTAAGCGTAGTTGATTTCCCCTGCAAAGTAATGCTGCCATTTGCATCGTTAATTAGATTAAATGACTCATCTTTTAGCCCAGTGACCGTAACATTCCCATTTGATCCATTTCTGAGGCTTTTCAGGTTCTTTGTTGAAATCTTTACATTAATGTCGGCCTTACTTACCCAAAAATCCTTATCGTCAGGATCTTTCAAAGCCAGTTTTAATATGCCGTTTTCGGAAATGACTTGTAATTGAGAAACGAGGTTCTCGTCCAGGGAGACGCTCAGAAAGGGTGTTTTGTCTGAAACCTCGACAACGACATTTGGGGGAAATTGCTCAATTTCAATTGCTTCAAAAGTCGCGACCGTGTAGGACTTAGTAATTACTTTCCCGTTGCCGCGGAGCTCCTTGTTATTTGAACGCGTTTGGGCGAAAATTTGGGTTGACAGGCAAAGCGTCAATGCCAACAGAGTAGTAAATGTTTTCAAGATCAGTTAGGATTTGTTGCACCTGAATCTCTCAACTATCATACCATCATTGCCAAAATGCACTGGGATATGCAAAAGCGCCTTTTATCGCCTATTCATGTACGATTTCGGACAATTTTGGCCGCAAGTGTTCGCCGGTTTAATATGAATAAAAAATTAGGCAGCTTTTGAAGGCAGCCTTTCAGCTCGGATAAATTATTTATTACCTATCAACCATTTCAAATCAATTTAAATTAAACCATTTTTGATTTGTAGGAAAATCCTTCCGCCGAAATTCTATCTTACCTATCAATTTATGAAACCATTTGTCTTTTTCTTATTGGCAATGTTGGTGGCTGGCACTTATCAGCAAACGTATGCTCAGACTGCAAAACGGGTAGTCATCACCGGAATAGATGCTTCCAAAAAGCCCGGAGATGATTTTTTTAAGTATGCCAATGGTATTTGGTACGATTCCATCCGCATACCGGACAGTCAAACCGGCGTGGGGTCTTATTCCTTCCTGAATTACCCGCAGCGCACACGGTTGAAGGGGATTTTGGACAGCATTTCGGCTAGCCAGAGCCCGGCGGGGAGCATTGAGCAAAAAGTAGGTGATTTTTATGCCTCAGGCATGGATACTGCCACCATTAACAAACGCGGACACGAACCGCTCAAACCCCTGCTCGCCCGCATCGACGGTATAACCGATGTTGCCTCTCTATTGAAGTCGGTAACTGACGAGCAAAAGGCCGGAAATGGTTCTATTATTGACCTATATGTCGGTCCGGATGACAAACACAGTACCGTCACGATTGCCCAGTTTTCCCAAACCGGCATTGGACTTCCGGAAAGGGATTATTACTTCAAAACTGATTCATCAACCCTGGCGATTCAAAAAGCTTATCAAAACTACCTTACCCGGTTATTTGAGTTGACAGGGACGGATGCAGCAGCAGCGCGAAAGAACGCAACAGTGACCTATGACATTGAGAAACAATTCGCATCTGCCCACAAAACAAATGTTGAGCTCAGGGACGTAAAAGCAAATTACAATAAACTAGCTGTCGCAGCGCTTTCAACAAAACAGCCTGCATTGCATTGGGCAGCATTATTGGATAATCTAGGTGCAAAAGTTGACTCAGTCAATATTGGGCAACTGGCTTATTACGACAAACTGAATGCCATGTTAGATTCGGTTTCCCTTGCTGATTGGAAAATCTATTTAAAAGCGCATGCGCTGACCAATTATTCAAATTTTTTAAGTCAGCCGTTTGTAGATGCGTCTTTTGCCTATTCAAAAATTCTGACCGGGCAGGCAGTCAGGCAAACACGGGCTGAGGAAATGACGCAAGCCGTCGATCAGTCTCTTGGAGATGCCCTGGCGCAGTTATATGTAAAAAAGTATTTTCCCGAATCTGCAAAAAAACGGATGGCCGTTTTGGTAGATAATCTTAAAAAAGCGTTTGAAGCCCGCATTGACCGCCTGGATTGGATGAGTGATTCTACCAAAGCAAAAGCCAAAGACAAATTACACGCATTTACGCAAAAAATCGGTTACCCGGATAAATGGCGCGATTATTCGCAGGTTGTGGTGAAAAGAGATACTTACTTTGAAAACCGGTTGTCGGCTAACAATCATCGTTTTCTCTCTAACCTAAATAAATTGGGAAAACCTGTTGACCGGTCCGAATGGCACACGACACCTCCCACTGTGACGGCCTACAACAATCCTCCGCTCAATGAAATTGTTTTCCCGGCCGGTATCCTTCAACCTCCCTATTTTGATGTGAATGCGGATGATGCACTGAATTATGGCGGCATTGGCATGGTGATTGGTCACGAGATCACGCATTCTTTTGACGATCAGGGTGCCCAATACGATAAATTCGGCAATGTAACAGACTGGTGGACAAAGACGGATTATGCCAAATTCAAATCGAGGACACAGCAGGTGATTGACCAATACAGCAAGTTTACCGTATTGGATTCGCTGCATATCAAAGGTGCATTAACCGTGGGGGAAAATACGGCCGATATTGCTGGCGTTGCCATTGCGTATGATGCATTCAAGCTGACCGAGCAAGGCAAGAGCACAACAAAACTGGACGGATTTACCCCCGATCAACGGTTCTTTATATCGATAGCCAGAATATGGCGTGTTAAAACAAGGGATGCGTACATGAATATGTATGTCAATACCAATCCGCACTCGCCAGCGAAGTGGCGGGTGAACGGACCGTTGATGAACTTCACGCCTTTTTACAAAGCGTTTAATATTCAGCCAGGTGATAAAATGTTTAAACCTGAAAAGGACAGGATCACTGTCTGGTGAAGAATGTTTAGCTGATTTTTGTTTTTTGTTCTGCAATCGCTTCCAGCAATTTCTGGAAGGGTTTGTTGAACTTATCAATCCCTTCCTGTTCCAGTTGTTCGGTGATTGCATCAATGTCGATTCCGGCAGCCTTGATCTTTTCCATGACTTGGGTTGCAGTATCCAGATCGTCTTCCAATCGGCTTGCAGGATCGCCGTGATCACGAAAGGCTTCCAATGTATCCATGGGGATCGTGTTGACGGTATCTGGTCCGATTAGCGCTTCTACGTATTTTGTATCCTTAAAGGCGGGATTTTTGCTGCTGGTACTTGCCCATAACAAACGTTGCGGGACAGCCCCTTTTTCTGCCAGTATTTTCCAGCGATCGGTGCTAAATACGCGTTTGTATATCGCATAAGCCTTTTTGGCAGAGGCAATTGCTACTTCGCCTTTCAGGTCACCAAGTCCATTTGCATCCAAAAGCGGGTCCACCAAAACATCAATGCGGCTCAGGAAGAAACTGGCAACAGAAGCAATATGGTTGACCGGCAGACCATTTGCTGCTCTTTGTTCCAAACCGGAGATATAAGCTTCTGTAACAGCTTCATAACGTTCGAGACCAAAAAGCAGGGTTACATTAATATTGATCCCGTCACTTATTGCTTCCCGGATCGCTGCCAGTCCAGGTTGGGTGCCTGGAATTTTGATCATCACATTTTTTTTATCAACCGCTTTCCAAAGCTCACGCGCCTGGCTAATAGTACCCTCCGTATCGAGCGCCAGGAAAGGGGAAACTTCAAGACTTACATAACCGTCTGCACCAACAACATCCTGATCATAAACCGGCCTTAGCAAGTCACAGGCTAACTTAATGTCTGCAATAGCCAGACCGAAGAATATTTCCTCGTCGGTTTTATCACTTTTCGACAATTCGGTGATGTCTGCATCATAATCGGCGCTGCTGCTGATTGCTTTTTCAAAAATGGCGGGATTAGAAGTTACGCCCCGCACGCCATCTTCTTCAACCAGTCTTTTCAATTCACCTGAAAAGATGATTTTACGATCGATAAAATCCAGCCAGATGCTTTGACCGAAATCATGTATTTGTTTTACTTTATTCGCCATAATGATTTTTGTTTGAGTAAAGCAGCCTTTTGGATCGCCTGCCTTTTGGCTAACAATTCGTTTACGTTAATAATTACATTTTGTCTCGAATTGGAAACGCTCAGGTATTCGTAATCTTACTGATAATCCTCCACCCAATTACCCCGCGCATATCAAAGTTGAAAGTCTGATGGTGCTTGCGTCTTTATAATCCGGCACAACAGCGCACCTTAAAACCAGCGGCGCACCTGGGGTTGGTAACTCATGTAGTCGTTGCCAAATTTGCGGGTCAAATACGCTTCTTCGCGCTCGATGATGCCTTTTTGTACCACGATAAGCAGCGGGATGAGCAGAAGGAATAGCTTTCTGGCACGGTATTCGTAAAGAATTAATTCAAACAAACCAGAAATCAATATGTCAACTACAGAAAGTGGATCAGGAGTAATCAATGATCTGATTGAAATTAATAATGACCGTGTAGCCGGTTTTGAGAAAGCAATTGCAGATATCAATGATGAGAATATCGACTTAAAGGTACTCTTTGAGGAATATGCGCAACAAAGCAGTAAAAACGTGCAGGAACTATCCGCACTAGCGGGGTCTGCACCGCATTTGGAAACTGACAAAAGTGTAAGTGGTGCCTTGCACCGCGCCTGGATCGACGTAAAATCATTGTTTGGCGGAAGTGACCGTGCGAGCATTTTGTCCGAAGCCGAACGTGGCGAGGATGCCATCAAAAAAGCCTATCAGGATGCTTTGAGCAGCAATGATCTTGCTTTGGATGTACAGGAAATAGTAAGCAGCCAGGCTCAGGGAATCAATGCTGCACATGACAAGATCAAAGCTTTAAGAGATTTCGCCAAAGCCTGATCTACAAGTGCCTATAAAGAAGCTGCCCTTTTACGGGGCAGCTTCTTTTTTGTTAAGCCCATTTAGAAATTATTTGGAGCGGCACACCTTTTCCAATAGTCCACCATTAACTTGATTGTTTCCTTTATTTCTTCAAATCCACTGGGCTTAACGAAAAAGCCCTGCGCAGATGTGCTATATGCATCGATAACGATCTGCTTATTAATTGCCGTGGTAAAGTAAATGTAAGGGATACATTTAAGGCTGAGTTCTGCATCGGTCTGAACCTTCCTTCTAAGTTCCAGCCCGTTTAACATGGGAAGATTTATATCTGAAATAATGAGGAAAGGCGGGTCCTGCGTTGTATAAAGATAGTCAAGCGCAGATAGCCCGTCCAGAAAGTAAATCCTTTTATTCAGATACCCTAATTCGTTAAAAGCCTCTTCCAATACGTGCTGGTCATCTGGGTCATCCTCAATAACGATAATTGTGCCGCTTTTATCCATGATAATGTCAGATCGATGAATCTCGGCATATTAAAAAATAGTGCCATCAAAGTCGGGCTGGTACAATTGCTTACAATTTACCAGGAAACATGTAGTATCCGTTCTACTTCTTTTTGATACAGTCGGCCGATGGGTAATTCCTGTCCGGCGACGTCGATATGGCGGGGTGTGTAGGTGGTGACGCGAGATATCGCTGCGATATATGACCGATGGACCCGTACAAACTGATCAGTCGGCAACATGGCTTCGACGGCACTCATCGTTTGCTTGACTACCAATGGCTTACTGCCAATGGTAATAATTTGAATGTAATCTTTCAGACTTTCGATATAGAGGATGTCGCTGGTGAGTACCTTCACCAATTTGCGGTCGGCCCGGAAGAAGAGAAAACCGGCTTCGGTATACCGAACGGGTGCTTTTTCTGGAAGCGGTGCCAAAACCGGATTATCAGTTGTTTTCAGCACTTTGCCGACAGCCCGTAGAAACCGGTCGAATGGAATGGGCTTGAGCAGATAATCCAATACGTCTAACTCATATCCATCGAGTGCATACTCACGGTAAGCGGTGGTGATGATGACTGGGGGCGGATTCCGAAGCGTTCGCAGAAAATCGGTCCCGATCAACTTAGGCATTGTAATGTCCAAAAACATCAGGTCAATGGGTTGCTGCTGGAGTACCTGAAAGGCTTGCACAGCATTTTCGCAGCGGGCGGCTAGGGCTAAGCCTTCCACCGATTCGATGTAAAGTTCCAGCACATCCGAAGCGGGTGGTTCGTCGTCAACGATCAGGCAGCGTAATTTCATAATTGAGTGAGGATTGAGAATTTTCCAATCGACCAGCTGACGATGCAGTTGATCTAACGAAGGGCAGGCTTAGCGTAACAATGTAAGCGTCAGGCTCTGCTTGTACTTGGAATTCATAACTATCGGCATAATAAAAGTACAATTGTTTCTGTAAATCAGCAAGTTGTTTTGAGTTATCGGTCAGGTTGACCGACTGCCCGTCAATGACTTTCAAAGTTATCCATACTTCGGTCATGGCTAAGTCGATGCTTACCCAGGCCGGTTCGTCGGTTTCCAGGTTGGGCCGACTAGCGGACAGATCGCGAAAGGCATGTTCAACGATTTGAAATAGTAACAGGGGTGCCACCGTCCGAATACCTGGATTGCCCCGAACAGATAATGATACTTCCAATCCCGCCGGGTGAATGGATCGTTGCAGCGACACATAGTGGTCAATAATTTCTATTTCTCTGACAAGAGGCATCTGGTTGGCCTGGCTTTCGTAGAGGACGTAGCGCAGGAAATGGGCGAATTTTAGCACAGCTTCCGGCGCCAGTGTAGACTGTTGTTGCGTGAGGGCGTACAAGGCACGCAGGAAACCGAACAGGAAGTTTGGGTTTAGTTGCAGTTTGAGGAGTTGGAGCTCATTCTGTAATTTTTCGCGTTCGAACAACTGGTTTTCCTGCTGTTTCTGCCGCCACTGCTTAAAAAGTTTGATACTAACCATCAGTCCTGCGGCTATGTTGATTCGAAAAAAAGGGCTTGCAATAAAATCGAGTAGGAAAAGATTATGGGATAAAATTTGTGTTAGGGTTGCATACCATAACCGCGCTGGCTGTTTCATGAGGGTTGGTATGGCAACATAACTGAGTCTGAGCACACCAAACAAAAGCCAGGTCAATATCACTACCAATGCTAAATGCAGCGAGAAACGGGTATATTGTCGTTTTAACACAAGAGGAACCATTTTATACGCAACGGAGTAGCTGTAGAAGAGCATTATCGGCAAGTGAATCAAGAGGTAATTTTCCCAACGCATGACCCAATCTGTACTTACATCGGTAAGGAGCCTTCCGAACAAAAGTAGAGGAATGACTACCTGAAGTCCAAAGAAGAACAAATAAACAAGTGTCCAAAAAAGCAGGTGACGGACAATCCGGTTGGTAGGCAGATGGATTGACATATTATTAGTGGATTGCTTGTAAATCTACTGACATGCGATTAAGATCAATATTTAGCTCAACCACGAATCGCTCCGATTCAGAATGAACCAGCAATTCATGTGCATTTGGGTAAATGAGTTGAAGGCGTTTTCGAACATTGGCCAAACCAATACCAACCGTATTATACACATTGGGCACAAATAACTTATCGAGGCTATTTTCGAGCCGAAATGCTAACTGGTTATTTACCAACGATACGGTTAGCTCAATATAGGCGCGGCCGGTTTGCTGAGATGATCCATGTTTGAAGGCATTCTCAACCAATGGAATTAGCAGAAACGGGGCAATCAGCTGGTTATCGGCCACCTTATTGATGATTATCGTTACAGATAACCGGTTTCCGTAGCGTAGTTTTTCAAGCTCGATGTAGCTCTTTATATAACTAATCTCCTGCTCAAGCGCTACTGAGGGCCTATTACATTCATAAAGCATATAATGTAACAAACCAGATAGCCTCAGAACAATGTCAGAAGCCTGCACTGATTGCTTTAAGGTAAGCAAGTACAGGTTATTTAGTGTATTGAACAGAAAATGGGGGTGTATCTGGGCTTTAAGCACCTGTAACTCGACCAATTGCGTCTCGTGAGCCAATTGTTGGTTAGCTTGTTCTAATCGATACGAGTGGCGTAGTAATTTAATGCCAGCCGCTATCCCCACGATAGCCTGCGTTCCCAAAAAACTACCAACTGCAAAAATTTCATTCCGTGTATCGTTGTGGGATGGTAGCCAGATACCTGACTGATAGGGAATTAATATGAAGGCGCGAAACAGAAAATTACCGCCTAAGGCCAACAGCAGGTAAGCGATCAGACCCCATAGAAACCAGCCGTATTGTTCCAGGAGCAGCCGGGGAAGTAACCCGTACAGCAACAGGTAAGTAAAGAGTGCATTGAAAGGGAGCCACAATAAGGCCACAATAAGGCAATTAGCAAAACTTCCGTTATAGGGCAGGGTCACAAGGGTAAAAAAAACGACGTAAAACAGCCAGAACAGCGAATGCCTCCCCAACCAATCACGAACCTCTGTTTTAGGAACTGACTCGAACCATTGCATCATAATCGGTTATTTTATACCAAAAGGTACAAGTGTTTGGGATAATAATACATTCGTCCTCAGGTTTTTAGGCGAACTATCCATATTTGTTGCCCAATGCCGTTCGTCGCCGGTGAATGGCATTGGGCAAATAAGAAGCGGGATCTGACAGGTGGGTTGTCAGTTTGGTCGAATATGCCAACAAAGCCTGCTGGCATGCACTATTTTCGACATACTTCTAAAATCAACTATGTATATGAACAAATCTACTCACACCAGACGCTTCTTGCGATCCTCCACCCGACTACTCGTTTGCCTATTGCTGACAACTTCCTGCCAGGACCACCCCCCAACAAATGATCCGGTATTGTCGGCTGACGTAGCCCATGCCTGGATGCAGATGCATATCCGGCTGACCCGCAGCACCGCAGGTTACAATTCCGTCGTTTCAGACCGGTCGTTTGGCTATGCTGGTATTACCATGTATGAAGCAATTTTGCCCGGCATCGAAGGCAGTGCCTCACTGCTGGCCCAGATTGGGGGGAATTCACTTACACCCGGCAAAAGTGCCGATCAGTATTATTGGCCTGAAAGCCTTAATGCAGCCATGGCCAGCATTACAAAACAGTTCTTTGAAAGTACATCGGCTGCCAACCTGAAAACCATCGATTCCCTGGAAATGGTTTACAAAAATCAGTTTCTGGCCGCTACCAGTCCTGACAAACTAGCGAATGCCGAGACTTATGGTCGGCAGGTGGCCGATGCAATCTTTGAGTGGTCGAAAACGGATGGAGGCCATCAGGCCTATAAAAATGTTACCGACCCCACCTATACGCCCCCGGTCGGGTTAGGATTGTGGGAACCTACGCCTACTGCGGCGCCTATTCTACCGCGCTGGGGTAATACAAGGACGTTTATAGCCAACAGTGCAGTCATCTCGCAGCCTGGGCCACCGACCCCTTACTCTGAGGACCCCGGATCCGCTTTCTACGCGATGGCGAACGAGGTATATACGACTTCACAATCGCTCACCAAAACGGATACGATCACGGCAAGGTTTTGGGCTGATATACCAGGGAATCTGAACGTCCCGGCCCATGCCACCAACATCCTGACCAACCTTTTGGAAACGACGAATAAGGACTTGTTCAAAGCCGCAGCGGCCTATGCGCTGCACGGCATTGCCCTTAACGACGCAGCCGTCTCCACCTTCAAAACAAAGTACGCCTATAATCTGCTTCGACCTTTTACCTACATCCGCAAGGTGCTGAAAAAGACCACCTGGAACCCTGTCGTTCCTACTCCGCCCCATCCAGAATACTCGGCAGCTCACGGTGTTATATCGGCAGCCAGTGCAGCCGTCCTGGAAAAGCTTTTTGGCACCAGCTACAAGTTTAATGACGTAACCTATGCGTCGAGCTTTGGCGTTCGGTCCTACAATACATTTCAGGAGTATGCCCAGGAAGCGGGCCGGTCGCGGCTGCTGGGCGGTATCCACTACGGATTATCCATTAGCACTGGACTCACCCAGGGAGCAAAAGTAGGCAGCATGGTTAATGAGCTGAAAATCAAGTAGGCCGCGAGCTTGAAAGAGAGATCGGCACTATCTTTGGGTCGATCTCTTTTGCAAGCGAACTCACTTTGCGTGAAAATTGAATAACAAATGGAGCTTAAAATAATAGAATTGAATGCTAATAAGTTAAACGAAACATATCGTTCAGACAATTGTCAAATGTTGTTGAAAACGTATGATGAATACTATCAGGAAATTGGCTTTCATTTACCGTGGGTTGGATACTTCGTGATAAAGGAAAATCAGATTGTTGGCACATGCGGTTTCACAGGGCAGCCAAAAGAAGGAAAAGTCGAAATTGCATATTGGACATTCGAAGAATATGAAGGACAAGGCATTTCCTCTTTTTCCTGTCGGGAGCTTTTACTCCTTTCACAACGGTTTGACCCTAATATATTGATAACCGCTAAGACGGCACCTGAACATAACGCCTCAACAAAAATATTGCAGAATAACGGATTTGCATTTACCGAAGTAGTAAAAGATCATGAGATTGGTGACGCCTGGTTATGGACGTATGAAATATAAGACCCGATTTATTGGATTCGTGATTGGTGCTTCGACTTTGCACCCACTTACTTTTCGGACAAAACATTCAAATTACTGGACTGTTTAAATGCTAGCTGTCTTGCCAGAAATCCAGGTTTTTCACGGTTTGTCCTGCAATTTGCTGCAAAGCTTCTTGGGTCAGAAATGCCTGATGTGGGGTGATGATCACATTCGGGTATTCAAGCAACCTTTCAAGCAATGAGTCTTTTTTTAGATCAAGCTGATGATCTTCAAAAAACAGGCCTTTTTCATATTCATAAACATCCATTCCCAAATAACCGATTTGCCCCTGGTCGAGCGCCAGTGGTAAGTCTTCGGTATCAATTAACGCCCCTCTCGAAGTATTGATCAGCATTACGCCATGTTTCATCATTGCAATCGCGGAAGCATCAATCATATGCCTTGTCTGATTGCTTAATGGTAAATGCAGGGAGATAATATCCGAGCGTGCATAAAGTTCAGAGAGCGGAACCTGCTCGATGTTAGCAAGGCCTTCAGTGTAAACGATGTCATTTCCGAGCACATGGCAGCCCAAACCGTTAAATATGGATGCCGCAGCCAGACCTGTGTTTCCCAGGCCAACCAGACCGACCGTCTTGTCCTTAAAATTGAACCCGGTCAGGCCATCAAGCTTGAAATTGTAGTCATGGCTGTTCTGGTTGGACTGTACCAGGTGACGGTTAAGTGCCATGGCCAGGGCAAGCGCGTGTTCGGCAATGGCCTGCGGTGAATAAGCCGGAACATTGGCCAGTTTGATGCCTCTCAATCCGGCCGCATCTTTATCGATATGATCCATTCCGGTAGAGCGGGTTGCAATGTACCGGATGCCTTGATCAGCCAATTTGTTGATGACCATAGCAGAAACGTCGTCATTGGTGAAGACAAGCACAGCATCTTTTCCCAGGGCATAATGGCAGGTTTGCAGACTCAAAGCATTGGATATAAGAGTAATATCATGCTTTTCCTGATTGGCTTTTGCCAGCGGTTCTTTTTCAAATGCCTTGATACTATATGCTACAACTTTCATAAAACGATCAATTTTAATTTAATCAATGCCCCAAATTATTTTCATCCTCCATTACCTCGCTAATCGCTGGTTTGGACTCAGGATGACTGTCATCTTCTCCCAATAAAATTCCCCAGGGGTTAAGACCTTCTACGCGGTCAAATATAACTTTAAAAATAGCGATGATTGGAATGGACAGGAACATACCCGTGATCCCCCAGATCATTTCGCCAAGTACTAGTCCAATCAAGGCGACAAGTGTGTTGATTTTGACTTTCGATCCGACGATTTTCGGCATAATATAATTGCTGTCCACCAAATGGATCGCTACCACTGCGATTAATACAAAAACCAACTGCCCGGTACCGGCAGTTGCAAAAGTGATCAGGCTAGCCAGAAGCAATGCTGTCAGTATGCCGATATAGGGGATTAGATTCAGAATTCCGGTTATGAGACCGAGCAGAAATCCGTATTTCACTCCTAGCAGCCAAAATGCGATACAGGAAAGGCCTGTCACCAGCAGCATTTGAAGGAAAAGCCCTGCTATGTATTTTTTTACGATGTATTGAACCTGGCTGACAATGTCATAAACGATTACGCTGTGCTGATGATCAAAGACGGAGACGATAAAGCGGAGCAGCAATCTGCGGTGCAAGAGGATGAAAAAGGTATATAAGAAAATGAACAGCATCGACAGTAAAATGGAGGAAACCGAAAGGATCGTATGTCCCAGTAATGTGGTGCCAGTATTGACGGCCTTTGATGCCGAACCGTTGATATAGTTCATCTGCTCCTGGCTGTTGACATGAAAGGTCGCTTCAATCCAGGTTTGAAGATCGATGGTCGTATCCAGCACCTGTTGTTTGAAGGCAGGCCAGTCTTGCGCCAGTGCAGTAAGCTGCGATCCCAATAACGTAAATATCCCGGCGACTGCCCCAATCAGTGTCAAAAGGGAAACCAGGGAGGACAATGCCCTCGGAAAATGAAACCTATATTCGAGCGCTCCGGCAAATGGCAGGAGTAAAAGGGAAAATAAAAGCGCGAAGATTAGCGGTGCCAGAAGCGTCTGACCGATAATGGCTATATAAAAAAGACAGATAATGCTGATCAATACCTGTGCAAGCCGGGTGTAGAAAGGTATAAAGTTTGTCATCATCATAAAAGTTTTGTTTACTCCTTTTATAATCATGCCGCGGTTATAGAATCAGGTTTAGGGCAATGTCGGATTCATTTGTTTTGCAATTGTTGCCTGTTATTGATAGGATTAAAGTGTGTGCCCGACCCTTGTAACTAATCGGATCTTTGCGCCTGATATCGGCGCAGAGGGAGAAATGCTCTCGCAGCTCGCAGCATTATCGGCTGCTTTGCGAATGGGCGGTGTCAACACAGAACAGATATAACTCTTTGAGGCCCTCCTGATATCTGGCTGCTGCATCCAGATTGACCTTTTTAATCGCATTGAAATCTTCTTTTTTCAAGACAACATTGTTAGCAATGGAATCATGGAAGACATCGCTTCCACTTTGTGTTAAGTCGGCAATTACGTCCCTGGCGTTATCAAGTACAAATAGGTTCCAGGTATCTACGGTTTTCGAATATTCCGTATCTCTGTATTTCGCCATGTACTTTTGAATAATCGCAATTGTTCTATTCCGATGTTCAAACAGCAAGTCATGAAATGTAGTCATTTGAGTGGTTTGCCTTTATAATTGAGTAATTTCTTAAAAAGTGTGCGCACAGTGTAACAAACTACCCGAACTCTGCCCTGTTATTATTGCTTCAATACTTTCATAAAAGCAATAGCACCTTCTGAACGTGTAATCCGAACGACGTAGAAGCCGGAAGGAAGATTTTTAACATCAATTTCGGTAGATAGATTTGCTGACGCGCCCTTCTCTTTGCTGAATATTACTTTTCCGGAAATATCATTTAGTTGAATGCGCTGCACCTGGCTGATATCATCGACAACCAATGTAAGTTTATCAACAGTCGGGTTCGGATAGATAACCAATCTTTCCGTTGCGCTATTCTTCACAGTTCTAATACGGCTATAAGCAAAGGACCCATCGCTGTCGATCATTTTTAAACGATACATGTTTACACCTTTCCATGGAGACTCGTCTATATATTCATAGTTCACCAGGCTTGCACTGTTACCCTTTGCAAGCACGGTTCCCAGCTTGTCCCATTTTTTGCCATTGGCGCTATGCTCGATGTCAAAACGGTCACTATTTGTTTCGGCTGTGGTTGCCCATCTCAGTCGAGCGGTTTGGCCTTCCCCTTTTTTCGCCTCAAAGCTTATAAGCGTGACAGGTAAACTTGCTTCTGAGGAGACGACCATATTGTTATGCAAATCGATGGCTCCGGCCGTTGTAAGCACCCTTCCTACGACTGCGGAACCTTCCGCCAGCTCAATGGCGCCACCACCGACAACAGTACCCCTGAAAACAGAGTTATCACCTAAATCAAACCGGCCCGTTACCTGCCAGTAGACATTATCAAAAGTAGCTGAATTGATCAAAACAACATTTGAACGTGAACTGGTGGAGAATGCGCCGTCAATTTTGAATATAAACAAAGCATTAGGATCGCCTCCTCCATCTAGTATTAATGTGCCATCCAATGTTGCGGCTGCCCCGATGCAGTAGACATTTGGTCCAAGAATTTGATTGTTTCCTAACGTAACGGCTAAAGGTGCGCCACAGGACTGTGCTGTTAAAGATGAATATGCCGAAGCGAGATCTGTTTCTGCTTGGTCAGAAACAGCATCAGCTACGTGTGTTTCGCCAATCACCAAACCGGGAGAAAAGGAAAATGCACCGACATTCGTACCAATGTCGCCCGTAACAATGCTTGTTCCGTCATTGTTGAAGGCACCAGCGGAAGTAAATACTGCAAAGTCTGCAGCGGATGCGAGGTCAGGAGCTTGACCAAACGAGGAACCACAGAACGCAGTCCACGAAAGTAATTGAATTAGTAAATGTAGCCGTGTCATATTACATGTAGTTTATTGACTAATTAGTTTGATTACACAAATTTGACTACATGTAGAACTAATTCGTTATATAATTAAAATCTTATTTTATATAATTCCCATGTCCTCAATTGGGGTCCTTTTTCGATGTTTGAGGCCTTTGAAAAAGGAGGCCGTTAAACCCGTAACCTTTTTAAATTGAAAAGATAAATGGGCTACACTGCTGTAATTGAGCAGATAAGAAATCTGTGTCAGAGTGAGCTCATCGTAAATCAAGAGTTCTTTGACACGTTCAATTTTATGTGCAATGATGAAATGTTCTATCGTGGTGCCAGTGACCTCTGAAAAAATGTTGGCCAGGTAAGCGTAATCATGGTTTAACTTTTCTTTCAGAATAGTCGAATTATTGAGCTTCGGCACTTCATAGTCGTTATAGACCATTTCAATGATTGTCGTCTTTATCTTTTCAATAAGCTGGGCTTTTTTGTTGTCCATCAATTCCAGACCTGACCTCAGTAATGCCGCATTGATTAACTCTCGCTGTTGGGATGTCAAGTCTTGATCGAGTTCCACTTCGCCGAGTTCCATATGGCTATGAGCTAATCCCAATGCTTCTAATTCAGCTTTCACAGCAAGTTTGCATCTCCTGCTGACCATGTATTTTATGTACAGTTTCATTGTGGATAAGTTTTGTAACTACCTGTAAACCAATAGATTTAGTGAATCTAGTGAGTTTTTATGAGACGGCCGTAATTGCCGCCAGTCAAGCGGCTTTGCTCATTTGAATGGCATCAACTTGTCACTATAAGAGAATGGAATTGGAAAGGAGAAGCGGATATATTCTGCAAAAAAAATGTGAACGCTTCTGGCGTTCACATTTTGCCAGCTAGGGTAGCCGGCCGACCAGGTCATGAATTTCGGTTACAGTACCGTTACTCTGTCTTCCGCGTTAGTGGTTTTATCAGAAATAGTCTTAATCGCATTGTCCAGTTCGCGCGCTGCAATAACCAGGTAATCGAGTAGGATATCTTGCTCATCAATGTATGAGTCCGCATCCTTGATCATGGGTACAAGACCCATAATCCTGGCCAAAGGTGCCCTTACCACATGGGATTGTATCCAGGCAATTTCCCTGAGTTTTGTATTTTGTCTTTCAATCGCATGAATGTAATTATACCGTTCGGTCATGTCGGTCGCAATGACAATCTTCGCTGTTTTTCCATGGTATCTTATCGCATTACTACGAATTTCGACCTGCATCAGCGTGCCGTCTTTTTTCTGATGTGCAAATATTCCCGGACCAAAAAATTGGAGGGCCGGAGCTTTTTCACTGTTCAGGATAGCCACTGTCCTTTCTGTATCCTGCTGAAAGAAAATATCTTCGGTGGTCATGGTCCGAAATTGTTCAAGACTATACCCGTAAACGGTAATGGCGGCTTCATTCACATCCAAAAATTGTAAAGTTTCGGGATCAAAAACCCACATGGGCAGCGGGCTTAAATTAAACAGCCCACTATAATTCCGCTCCGATTCCTCCAGGGCAGATGTTATTTGCTTTCGCGCGGTAACGTCTTTAAAATAAACTGATAATACATTAGCGGAGGGATAGGCACTTATTTCATACCACTTTTTCAACCGCGGATAGTAATCTTCAAAATGTGCAGCCTCGTTGGTGTCAATCGCTTGTTGATATCTCCGTTTTGACTCAGAGCCCGTGGCATCTGGAAATACATCCCAGAGTTTATTGCCGAGGGTTTGCGCCTTTGTTTTGCCCAATACCTTTTCGGCCATGCTATTCCAATAGCTTATGATCCAGTTTTGATCTACCGCAAAGAACGCGTCCCCAATACTTTCGAGAATAACATCTTTTTCCTCATATACCTTCCGGACTTCCAACTCGGCTGTTTTGATTTTGGTGATATCAGAAGAGATACCTATGATTCCGGATAATTTCTGATGCTGATCGTAAATGGGCGAATTGGTAATAAATGCTGGAAAATGAGTCCCGTCTTTACGCTGGACCTCTAACTCCCCGGTCCAAGTTTGGCCAGTCTTCAGCAAAGCCATGACTTCACCGGCACTTTGCCGCGATTCAGTAGCCGGTGTCAGGTCCATGATATTTTTATGCAATGCTTCACTGGCATTCCAACCATAAATTTGCTCAGCGGCCTTGTTCCAAAATGTGACAAATCCTTCCAGATCTGTGGCTATCGCCGCCTGTCCGATGGTATCTAATAAATTCGCCTGAAACTTGTTTTTTTCATCGGCCTGTTTTTCGTTGGTAATGTCATCGACATAGCATGAAAGACCAATTACAGACTGATCCTTCCACATTGGATTAATGGAAAAACGGGTATATGTATACGAACCGTCCCAATCAAACGACCTCTCAAAAAGTACAGTCTCGCCTTCCAATGCCCTCGAATAGATTTCGTCCCATTCCTGAACTCCATCTGGGTCAAACGTTTTAATGAATTCGAGGATACTATATCCCGGATGGATGCTAACGCCGTAAAGGTTTTTCATGCTGTCCCCAAGCCGGCTGTTGAAGGTAATATAGCACAAGTTCCGATCCAGCGAATAAATGAAAGCGTCTGTATTTTCGATGATCGCGTTCAGATTAGCCTCAGAATTCATGACTAGATCGGCAGCTTTTTTCCGCTGCGTTATTTCCTGGCAGGTACCGCTGGCGCGAAGCCCAACCCCCTCTTCGTTCGTAATGATTTGCCAGCTCTCTTCCACGACCTTCTCAACTCCGCTAGCCGTGACAATACGGTGTTCAATGCTATGATATCTATTTTCCCTGATCGAATTTTGAATGGCGAGATCCACCATTTTACGGTCGTCAGTGTGGATGAGTGCCAGAAATCCCTGATATGTGGGAGTGAACTTGTCAGGAATTTTTTCGAAAATGCGATATGTTTCTTCGGACCAGATCAATTTAGAAGATACCAGGTCGGCTTCCCAGCTACCAATTTTCGCAATCGCCTGCGCTTCATTCAATCGCGCCTGGCTCAAAACCAATTCCTCTTCGGTAGTCTTAAGTGCCGTGATGTCCTGATGTGAAATGACCACTTTGGAATCATCATCACCAAAATGCATTACGTGAAGGATAAACCACCGTTTCTCTTCGGGAGAATGGCAGGGATATTCCATTTCAAAAACATATGCCTCTTTTCTTAATACGGATAAAATCCCGGCAAGCGCCTTTGCGGCGTCGTAGACTCCTGCTGCTATTGCTTTTTCACAAACCTCAAAATAATTGGTTCCTTTCGAGTTACGTTCCAGCGTAGCCACTCCATTTTCTCTTGCGAAATCGTCCCACGCTTTGTTCACGGCAATCACAACCCCAAAATCATTGATCACAGCAATCTGGGACGTAAGCCAGGAAAGTATTCCCTTATTGAATTGCTCACTTTCGAACAATTGCAGGTTTGCTGCTTTTTTTTCGGTAATGTCCCGGAAATTGTCCACAATCCCATTAATGGCCGGGTCGTCCAGGCAATTGGTAACAATAGCCTCGATCCAACGCCATTCTCCATTCTGATGTCGCATTCTCCCGGTGTGACCGTTGATGGCAATACCCGGGTTGGCGAGCACCTTTTCGAGGATCAGCGCCGTTGGCGCCAAATCATCCGGATGCATAATCGTGTACAAGTCCATTTGCATGATCTCTTCCGACGAATAACCTAACATCTTCGTGGTGGACGAAGACACGTAAGTTGGTTTTCCTTCCTTATCAAGTATGACGACCGCATCAGTGCTGTTCTCGATCAGGGCTCGGTATCGCTTTTCACTGATAACCAACTCATCAATAAAGCTTTTCCGCTCGGTTTCATGCTGAACCTTTGTCAAAGCCTGGCGGATAGCGATGGGCAGCCGACTCAGGCGATCTCTTAGAATATAATCGTCGGCACCATTGCAGACCAGGTTTACCGCAAACTCTTCGAATAATGCCGAAGCAATGATGATAAAAGGTATTCTCCGGCCGCCTTCGACGGAAATTGCCAATGCTTCATGGCAGCCGAAAAAAGGAATTGAGTGGCTCGCAAGAATAAGATCAGGAGGGGAAGCTGTTATTGCCGTTGAGAACTCAGCCTCGGTACTGACCACAAACAGCTTGTAATCACCGTTATCTGTTAATAAGACTTCCCTGATACGTTGCGCGTCCTCACTATTATCTTCGAGATATAGTATGTCTAACATTTTATTCATCACCTTCTTCTGCTCAATGCCGGGTTTCCGGCAGTTTCCTGGCTTTTTTGCAGTACAGCTGCCAAAGCGTTCTGGTTGAAGGTAGCATTTTTTGATGGATAAATGTTGTTTTACTTATAGATGTAAATCAAACCTGGCAGTAAATTGGAGTGCTTAGTGCATTAATCACATTATAATATTTAAAATTTTGATTGATCACGGCTATCTTTATCGGTATGATGCAGCTGGATGGAGATATTATCAAAAGAAATAACGTCCGCGATTTTGGCCGCGGTAGTAGGCCAATGGTTTTTGCGCACGGCTTCGGCTGTGGTCAGCAGATGTGGCGTTACATTTGGCCGGCTTTTGAAAACGATTTCCGGATTATTCTCTTCGATTATGTTGGAAGCGGAAATTCGGATACCTCAGCATATAATCAGGAGCGGTATGGTAGCCTTACCGGGTACGCCCAGGATGTTCTGGATATCTGTCGGGCGCTCAATTTAAAAGATATAGTATTTGTCGGGCACTCTGTAAGTGGAATGATTGGGCTTTTGGCGTCAATAAAACAGCCGGAGTTTTTTGAAAGTTTGGTACTCATAGGACCATCAGCCCGCTATATCAATGATGATGGCTATGTTGGCGGTTTCGAAAAGACCGATATTGACGAATTGCTTTCAACCATGGAAAAAAACTACATAGGCTGGGCCAATTTTCTGGCGCCGGTTGTTATGCAGAATGTCGACCGCCCTGAGCTGGTGGATGAGCTGGCAGAAAGTTTTTGTTCAACCGATCCGTTGATTGCCAGGCAGTTCGCTCAGGTTACCTTCTTGTCTGATAATCGAAAGGACCTTCACAAGGTGCGCCATCCGTCGCTTATTTTGCAATGCTCACAAGACTTGATCGCACCCAACGAGGTAGGCCAGTATCTTCAGGATCATCTTCCGAACAGTACGCAAAGGGTCATGCAAGCCACAGGTCATTGCCCCCATCTAAGTTCACCTGAAGAAACAATCGGCTTGATGAAGGAATTTTTAGCTTAATTAATCCCAACGCCTTGAATTTATTCGAACGGATACTACAAGATTTGCCATGTGGTTGCATCGTTTTTGAAGACAATGGGAAAATTACGTTCGTCAATCCAACTATCTGTGAGCTGCTGGGATACAACGTTGATGAAATGATTGATTCCGGCATTGAAGTCGTTTTTACAATTTCCAGCCGTATCTTCTACCAGACCCATTTTTTTCCTTTGCTTAAACTCAAAGGTCAGGTCAGCGAAATATTTCTGACCCTGAAACCCAAGACCGGCCCGCCGGTTCCGGTTTTGGTCAATGTTAAATTGAGTGAGGTAAATGGCCTTGTTTCCTATATCGGCATTTTTACCGCTGTTTGGGAAAGGCAAAAGTATGAAGAGGAGCTGCTTCTCGCTAAAAAAGCGCAGCAGAAGGTCCTTGAAGAAAACGATGTTCTGATACAACTCAAAAAACAACTTGAAATCCACCAGCAAGAGCTTGATTCGAAGGTTTCGATGCTGAGGGAACGTACCGATGAATACCTGCAGATAGGTAAAGTGCTTACGCATGACATGCAGGAGCCGATCCGGAAAATCGCGTTTTTTTTCGAAGCATTAGTCGAGCAGAAAGAGATACAACAAAACAGTGAAAATCTGAAAAAAGTAGACATCATTAACAGGTCTGTCACCAGGTTGCGGTTTCTTACCAATGCCTTGTTTGATTTTGTTAATCATAGTTCGTTACGGGAGGAGTTTACTCATTTGGACGTCGGTCAATTGATCCGCAAAGCAGAATTGGATGTGAAGCAATCACTTGGCATAACTGGCTTCACTGTCTTTTTTGAAAGCATCCCCCGATTTTTTGGCGATGCAGCACAAATGAAACGTCTGTTTATTGAGTTAATTAAAAACGCAGTCCAAAACAGAAGTTCACATCAGACACTGGAAATTCAGGTTAATGCAGTTGTAATTGAAGAGAATATCTATCAGGCCAATGCAGGTAAATATCACTATACAGACCACGTAAAATTAGAAATTTGTGATAATGGTATCGGTTTTGAGCGCAAATACGAATCATATGTATTTGGTCTGTTGAATAAGCTCAACAAGAAATCGGACGGTGTTGGACTAGGGCTCACCCTTTGCAAACAGATCGTCTCAAATCATCACGGATCAATCCAGATTCGTTCAAATCCCGAGAATGGTACTTGTGTGACCATTGTTATACCCGTGAACCGAATAAGCTCCTTGTAAGAGCTTATTTAAGGCATTTGAATTTGCAAAAAAGTGGATTGGAAACTTACCTGCGATCAGTAACGGTACGTCTTTCCCTGCAGGTCGAATAAAGTGATTTTTACTCCTCTTGGTTTTGTTAGTATGATTTTATCCGTCTCGGTAGTGTCCAATCGTTGGACGTACTTAGCATCGCGGGGCAGATATAAATTCGTGAGTTGGGCATCCTGAATAGAATAAGGCCAATAGGTCTTTTCTATCTCGTCGTGGAAGTAAAGTTTTCTGGAAGGGTACACAACCGTATCGCCCACTGCATATAACTGCTTGATTTTCTGGGCAGTCACGTAATATGGATTTGGTTGACGAGTAATCGAGAAATAGGTATACTTCGGTGCGCGGTCCTGATAAACATCATTCAGCAATTTTGCTACAAAAAATAACTGAATACAGAGCACAGCCGCTAAGGCTCCGCGGAATGCAAGCGGCAGCCGGGATAACTGCCTGATCATGAACGCAATCAATATTACAGTGTAGGGAAATGAAAAACCGGAATAACGTTGGGTAATCCCATAAGTATGTCCGTTTCTGAACGCCATTACAATCAGAAACAGGGTCGGTACAAATGATAGAATCAGGGTAAATACCAAAAGTGGGGCCGGGAGATCCGCATCTTTACTACCAAGGCTTATGATAAGCAAATATATAAAGGATGGCAGGGCTGCGAGTGCCACGAGTTGTAGATTGGTTACTGAAAAAAATGGTAACCCAGCAATTAACAGAACAGGATATAGCAACGCAACCCATAGAGGCAGCTTTTGTTTCCTCCTGAAAAGATGGAGCATTAATACAGCCGCAGTGCCAAGGAACAATGCCAGCGCCATATTGCGGATCCCAAGCGTTTTGAACTGTCCAAGCCCATTGGAAAAGATAAACAGGTCGGTAAAAAGCGGGAGCGATTTTTGGCTGACGTTCGCTAATGTGGCAGGTAATATCTCTCCATAACCATTATTTGTGGGATTGTTGAGCGCCACGTCTTTGTAAAGCTTCGCCTGATGGGCAAGGGTTTTGAATGTGTAAGATCCCCCGCCATAAATGAACCACAGAGAAACGATACTTATTCCTGCCAAAGTTGTTGCCAGATAGACAATCCATCGCTTGAAAGGCCTTATGTAGAACAGAACGAACAGACCATGACATAAGAAAACGGTCAGCGTAAGGTAATGCGAGAGCAGTGAGAGGGCCAGGATTAATCCATACGCGACAAAATAAGCTGCGGACTTTTTCCCAGCCTTGGTCCTTTCGTAAATGATCAGAAAGACGTGCGTAGCCAGCAATGTTAAGAAAAAGCTCATCGAGTAATTGCGCGCCATGTGACTATACGCCACAAAAAATGGCTCAATGGCGGCTAGAAAAGCACTTAACAATGCGAGGTTGGTTGATTTGAAATGCCTTTTTACAAATATGAAAAGCAGCCCAACAAGAAGCGTACTGGCCAGTACCGAAGGAAAGCGTGCTGAAAAATCGCTCAGGCCGAAAATCTTCATCCAAAGCCATAATACAACATAATAGCTGGGGCTATTGCCAATATCACCCCTTATGTTTGCCTCAATGAAGTCGTCGAGAGACTTTGGTTTCCAGAATTCGGCAGGGGTAAAAGTAGTCTTTGAGGGCGCAAAAAAAACATCTTTCTGGTTCGCGCCTTCCATAACAATCCCCTGAGAAATAACCATTGTATATTTCTCATCCAGGTAAATTCCATGACTGCCAGACTGGTAAACTCTCAGGAAAAAGGCAAAAACTAATATCAGTATGATAAGGATATTTTTCCGAAGTAGTAAAATCATATCATGGTCAATGATTGTTATTTATCCCAAGTTGGCGTTTACTTTCGCTTGCGGCAGGCAATGATGAATTGAGCGGAAAAAATGTGTTTAAGTACCGGGATTTTCTCAAGGAAAGGCTGAAAAAAATAAATGATTTTTGCGGGCGCGGTCGGAAAGAAAAAGGGTACATAACCCACGTATTTCCATTCTACAATCTCCCCGCCAGCATCTTTGATCCAGCGTTTCAATTGCCATTGATAGAATGATTGCTCCTCATGTTCAATATGATACGCAGATGTTTTCTCAATTAGTTTCAAAACCGGATTGTTCCCGTTGGGCTCCATTATGATAACATTATCTGCAAATTTGAAAGCATTTTCAATCGCTTTCTGCTGATCAGTAAGGTGGTGAAGGACGCCGCGTATCACTGCGACATCGTATTTTTTCTCCGGCAATGGCACCGAATCGTCCAGCAGGTTGGTTGTTTTAAAAAGGATTGACGGGTAATTTTTAGTTGCAATCTGAATTGCACTTTCCGCCGGATCAAACCCATGGACTTCGAGATTGGGGAAGTTTTGCTTGATATTATAAGTGTAAGTCCCATCCCCGCAACCAATATCAAGCAATGTTTTATAGTGAGGTTTAATCAATTTGAATATTTCATCCGATATTCTTTTATTGGCGACGTGGGAAGAGAACGTTGCATTTGTCGTGTATAGGAAACCCCCGTTCTCGGCTACATTTTTATTGAATTCCTGTACGTTTTTTTTCAGATTGGCTTCCATAAGATGAATTTTCTGCATGGTCATTCCTGGCCGAACCAGGTTAAGAGCAAGCAATTATTAAAATTAGATTAATTCGTCCAAGAAAGGCATAAACGCTTAAAAAATTAAACGCATCAGTGAATTGCTTGATATAGTTTAGTGATTTAACAATATAATTATAATTTGGATCTATTTTCATCTAAATTTTGGTGAGTTGTTCGAAAACTATGTACCAGCAAGACACGACAGTGCTAGCGGACGTTTTCGTTATTCCATGTTCACGAGGGACAAGTAGAACGGCCTGGTATAAACGTAATACACCGTAATAATTTACGTCCATGATGCGGTGGGCTTGTGGGAGTGAAAATGCTTCAACCATGATTTCTCATCATGGTTCAATCGAATTTTTTGGAGGCTATATGCCGGATCAGTTGATCCGACCATGTGCCGTGGCTGGTCGGTTGAATTGAAGTTTGACTAGCGTCCCTTCCTGGTTTTCGTAAATAATACTACCATCGAGCTGTCGGGTGAGCAGGTCTATCAACTGCGTACCGAAACCCGTTTCTTTGGCTGTTTCCACGGTTATCTTGCCAATACCATTATCGGCCACTTGCAGCAGCAATGAATTATCGCCCAACCGGGTCAGACTTATACGAATAGTGCCGATATCTCTTCCAACGAATGCATATTTTAGAGAGTTAGTCAACAACTCGTTGGTAATCAGTCCGATGGAAATTGCTGTGTCGATGTCCAACATGAGTTCGGGCATGGGGCAATCGATGCTAATGCGGTCGGTCATGCCGAAGGAATGCAGGATACTTTCCGCAAGCTTTGCAAAGTAATCGCGCATTTCTATGGCCCCCAATTGTTCGCCCTGATAAAGTTTTTGGTGAATAATGCTCATACTGAGCACCCGGTTCTGACTGGCCTGGATGGCTTCCAATACTTTGGGGTCGTGGACTTTTGCGGACTGCAATGCGAGCAAACCTGAAACAACTCCCAGATTATTCTTGACCCGGTGATGGACCTCCTTCAGTAAGAGCTCATTCTGGCTGTTTTTCTGCGCGATCTCATCGCGCTGCTGTCTGATCACAACGGCTTCACGCAAGGCCAGTTCGCGGGCTTGTCCCCGCAGTCGGGCTTTCATCAGATACCAAAAACCAAATAACAGCAGCAACGCATAAGTAACATATGCCCAAGGACTCAGCCACCAGGGAGGGCTGATAGCAATCCGAAGGGGTGTTTCCAGTTTGGTCCAGATCCCGTCGCTATTGCGGGCTTTTAAATGAAACAGGTAAGTCCCAGGCCTCAACTGGGCAAAATCGACGGTATGGTTCAGGCCGATATTGACCCACTGCGGCTCTTCATTGGTTGAGGTCAGCGCGTAAGCATACTCTCTATTGTTGACGTTGCGATAATCCAGCAGCGCAAATTTGATTTCAAGGGTATTTTCCATGTATGACAATGCGAGTTCTTTACCCCGCCAGCGATCTTCCGCTAGGGGCTTCATTGCTTTTATTCCGTCGGCATCGAAAGAAGACACCGCCTCCAGCCGGAGTGGCGAAGGAGTTCGCAGGGCGTTTTCAATGAGGGCTGGTGTAAACCGCCGGAGGTTATTCTGGCAGCTAAAATAAACCTCGCCTGTGCCAAGCCGCGCAGCAATGGGCGTGGCGTACGCAGAAGTGCCTACAAACTGCGGAAATGTATTTACTTTCTCTGTTACTGGGTCAATACAGGAAACGACATGGTTCTGATTGAACCAGATTTTGCCGGTTTCATCCATCGTGGCATGCGCGAAATATTCATCCGTAAAACCGTCGGCGATGCCATATTTTTTAAAACGCCCGGTCTTGACGGAAAGCCGCTGCAAAGGAGCACTAAATCCGCTCATAACCCACACATCGCCCTGTTTGTCAATGAGAGGAGCGTAAGTGTAATTTCCAGCAATCCCGTCCGGGTCACCTTGCCGGAGCATAAACCGCTGCACGCGCCGGTCACGTTTGCTTACCCTGCACAGGCCATTGGCGGCTCCGCACACCCAAACGTTATTCTTCGCATCTACAGCAATTTTCTGCAGCAGGTTCGACGCAAGGCTGTTTGGATCTGCAGGGTCATTTTTCCATTGCTCGTAGCGCTTCACAACTCCTGTTTCCAAAGACAGACTGCCCTGTGGAATATGGAAAAGGCCGTATCCCCAGGTCGATATCCACAAGTCACCGTCCTGGTCAAGAACCGAAAATATCGGAGCCTGGATGGTGCCTCCGCTATTCAACCGGACAGGAGTGATGCGCCCTGTTTTTTTATCAAAAATAAACAAACCGTCATCTTCGGAAATCACCAGCAGATAATTACCGGGTAAGAGGCTGGCAGACGTTATGGTTAGCCCGGTCAGCACAAACCTTGCGTCGTTGCGGATGGGATTGTGGTGAATGAGGCCCAAATCTGTACTGATCCAGGTTGAGCCCGACCGATCGCGGCCCGTTGGGTCATGTAGGATGTGCGAGGCCAGCGGGTTGCGGTTACCCAGCTGAGGCATTTGGAGGTTGGGATAGCGTTCCTGGCGGGTATCGAAGAAAAGCGGATTTTTGTCACCGTGACGTACCAACCAAATAAGGCCCTGCCGGTCTTCGTAAAGCGTCTGCAACTCCGTGAGTCGCTCCTCATTTTCGACGGCTACCGGCGTACAGTTCTCTACCAAGGTCCGGTCTGCCGAAATTCTGTAAATGTCGTTCGCGCAACAGAGCCAAAGCCTTCCCGAGCGGTCTTCCAGGATCACTGTTGGATACGGAATGGGTTTTCCGTCAGCAGTACGTGCGTCGAATGCGATAATTTGCCCGGTTTTAGGATTGAACACCCTTAACCCGGTTTGGTTGGGAATACCCATCCAGATCAGTCCCGTTCGGTCTTTACAAAGACTGTTTGAGGAATTGTTACCAACAATGACGTTTGGAATAGGTATGCCCTTTCTGTCCAATGCAGGAAAACAGTGCCATTTTTTGCTGGTCCGGTTGTAGTACTCGAAGCCTACAGTAGTGCTGACATATATGTGGCCGGTTTCGACCACAATAGGCGACAATGGGTTGCCTTGTAACTGCCCCGCCTCGCCTGGCCTTGGTAAAAACCTTACTGTCTGACCTGTTTTAGGGTCGAACTGATTCATACCCCAATCGCTCCCGATCCAGATCTTACCCGATTCATCGCGTTGCAGGAAACGGAGTTTATCGGTCGACAAGCTGGCTTTGTTGGTAGGCACATGGCGAAAATGGGCGACCTTTCCCGTTTGCGGATTATAGGCATTCAGGCCGCCGTCTCGGGTGGTGATCCAAAAATTACCTTTTTCATCCTGGATCATATCGATCACACTGGACGAGGAAAGCGAATTCAAGTCAATAGGATTGGAACGGATGGATACGATCTCGTGGCCGTCGTACCTGTTCAGGCCATTGCTGATGAACCAGAGAAAATCGTCACGGTCGCTGAAAAACTGATTGACGATCAGCTGATTTCGATTAGGTCTCAGCGTCTCTTTGGGCGGCTCATTGAAGTAGAGTACCGTGGATTGTGCCTGCCCCGCGATTGAGGAGGGGTACAATAACAAAATGAGCCACCATTGAACGACGTATTTACCCATGTTGGGACAATCAGTTTCGGTAGCTCACAAGATACAAAAAAGTCGGACCGCCGCCGCGGACGGTCCGACGGCTCGGAGTCCGCCTCCGCGGTTAGGGAGCAGGTGGCGCATCCGCATTCCACATTCCCATAATCGATACCCATTTGCCGTCCGAATTGCGTTTGAGCAGTTCGGCGTAGCGGCCCATGTCGACGACGACTTTCCCGTCGGGCATTTTTATATCCATCTGAAAATGACCCGTTTCCCAGCCCAGGCTGCCATTGCTGCCCGTGCCAATTGTTTTAACCGATACATTGGTGGCACCCGCGTCGATAGTACCTTGCCAGTATTTCAGAATGTTGTCCCGCCCTGTCACGGCGGTTTCGTTGGGAGGGTATAAGGTGGCATCGTCCGTATAGCAGTCCGCAGCAGCTGCTGCATCTTTTGCATTGAGCGCAGCTGCAAAGTCTCTGTTCATCTGGGACAGCTCTTCGGTGGTGGCAGGTTTTTCCTTCACAGTAGAATTGCACCCGGCAAAAAATACCAGTAAAGCACCAGAAGCAGCCAGGATTTTTGTGAAGGAATTGATTTTCATTTAGCCGGAGCGTTTGGGCTTGACATATCTCTGAACATCATCCATTTTCCATCTTCTTTTTTCCAAAGAACGATATATTTATCAACCGCGACTGCCGCATCTTTTACATAAACCGTCACTTCACCTTCTTCTGCTAATAAATCCTCATTACCGAATACTTCTTTTGTTTCAAAATTTAATCTTGTTACTCCTGACTTTATCACAGCTGAAACAGCTGTCTGGATAGCTGCTCTTCCAACGAAAGAAGGCGCTTCGGGAAACATTAGCTTCCCATCTGTAGAGTATAAGCTCGCTACTCCGACGGAATCACCTTTGGCAAAAGAAGCCATAAAGGTTTTGTTGATTTCTTCAATTTCGGTTTTGGCGGCTGCTAAATCGAATTTGGTACCAGCTTGTTCTGCCTCTTTTGGCTTTTCAGTACAGCTTTGAAATACAATTCCTAAAATGAAAAGTGCGACAAATACAGTTTTTTGATTGGGTAAACCTGAAAATGAGGAGGGTTTCATAGTTGAATATGTTTAGTTTAATTGTTTGATTTTATACGCTTTTAATTCAATAGCATTACTTTCTCACTACCGGCGCCGCCGCTGACTCATGGTAAAAAGTCGCTTTCCACTCGTCATTGATTTTAGCAAAAAGCATCGTCCCGGCAACATTATCGTAACTGACTTTTTCGCCGGTCTTCAATATTCCAGCCTGACCGACTAAGAAGGTATAGAGTACAAGCGAGTCGGACAAAACCCGTATCGCCTCCTTTTTGGGAGTAACTTTATAGGTAGCAAGCTGGCTAAAACCATCTGCATTCAATTTTTTGAGTGCATCAAAATTACCGAATGTACCATCTGGATTAACCGCTTGAAAGTCAGTAGTGTTTTCGAAATACGTCATGCATTTCTCGATATCCAAGTTTTCAACATCCTGGAAGAATGCTTTTACGAGATCAGCAATTTCCTTTTCAGTTGCCTGCTTTTGTCCGGAAGTTAGTCCTGGCGTGTCGGTAGCTTTTGTGGCGGTTTCCTTCGCTGGTGCATTGCAACTGGTGATAAACAGGATCAGGGCGGCAAAAGCTGCATAAATTATGGGGAATTGGTTGGTTTTCATTGAGCTTGATTTGGTTTTTTGAGATTCACCGATCGCCGAACCGTAATTGATTCCGTGAGCGTTTCTGGTTTGGGCTTTAAATGAAGCCACCGGGCATTTTATTGCCCGGTGGCGGAGGGTGGACCATCTCCTTTTATTTGATCATAGCCCGTGCTTTATCTGCGCGCTCCTTGGCATCAGCAATGCCCATCGCCGCCGCCTTGTCGTAGTTTTCGGCGGACTTCTTGTATTCCTTATTGTTTAGGTAAAATTCGGCCATGCTGTCGTAGGCATTCGCCTCTTTCGGTGCCAGTTCAATGTACTTTTCCAAAGCTGCTTTGGCTTTATCCATTTCCTTTTTGTTCATATAGAGGTAGCCAATTGTATTATAGGCAGGCGCAAATTTCGGGCTCATTTTAGTTAGTTTTTGGGCATAGTCCAGGGCGGCGTCGACGTTTTTATCAGTGTAAAAGGAATGCAGCGAGGCCCACTCCAGCGCCTGAGGTGTTTTCGGATAAGCCGCTACCAGCGCTTTCATGGTTTCGGCTGACTTTGCACTGGTATCCGCCTTCCAGCTTACGAAAAATTCCCGCATTATTTTCTCAGCCTCGTTTAGCTTGGTCGCGTCCAGGGCGAGCGCTTTGTCAATCACTGCTTGCCTTTCTTTCCTTGGTCCAAACTGCGCCGCATATACGTAAGCCATGAATAAGTTGGGATCGTCGGCCAGGGCTTTGTCGAGTTCTACTTGGCCTTCCTTAAAATGCACATTGGAGTACAATTCCGAAGCCCGGTGCAGCGAAGCGATTGCCGTTTTGTTGGTGGACGATACAGGCAGATAAAAATCCTGCGCTGATGCAAGGTTGAGGCACCCCCATAGGAGCGCAATTACTGAAAATAATGTTTTCATCGGAACGATTGAATGTTTGAATGATAGATCTGGAGAGTTAATCCTTGTTCCAAGCTACCGCCAATACACTTTCATACCAAATGTGTCAGGACGAACAAACTCATTTACTGTCCGAAGGTCGGGGGTTTCTTACCGAAGGAAATACCAGCGCGGGTTGTCTCAGTAGGATGGGAATAATGTGGGCCTTAAATGGTCTGAATTCGTTTCAGCAGTGCATCCCGCAGGTTGTGGCTGAGCGGGATCGACTTACCCTTGACGCCAATATGTGCATCGCCAACCTCGTCGACCTGCGCCAGGTTTACCAGATAGGACCGGTGGACGCGCACGAAAGAGTTTGCGGGAAGTTTGTCTTCCATCACCTTTAGGGTCGTTGTCATCAAATATTCTTTGTTTGTCGTGAAAAGGTGGCAATAATTACGGTCGGCTTCGACATAAAGAATATCAGCTATAAATATCTTGACTATTTTTTCCCGATGCCGCACGAAAATCCGATCGCTCAGCACAGGCGGTGCGACAGGGGCGTCGTTAGAAGTAGGGTGATGTTCGTCGGCCAGGCGGCTGATGGCCAGCTCGATAGCGCGTTGCAATTCAATGGATCGGATCGGCTTGGAGATGAAGGCGTACGGGCGGGTTTTTTTCGCCCGGGCAAAGGTGGCCTCGTCGGTATTGGCGGTGACGTAAATAATTGGAATGTTCCAATGCTGGAGGATTGCATGGGCCGTTTCGATGCCATCCAGCGGGCCTTTGAGGTTGATATCGAGCAGAATCAGGTCGGGACGATCGGTTTCGACGTGCCGGAGGGCTTCTTCACCCCGGGGTACAATCCCGCTCACCTCATAGCCAAGCTTGCTGAGTTGCAGCGCGATGTCGGCGGCGATAATCATGTCATCTTCCACAATGAGCAACTTCACTGCTACATTCATGCTATTTGATTGTCATTTAACATAACTTTAAGAGCCTGTGAAATGGTGTAGTTATGCTGCTTGATGTGAATTTCTTAAAGTATCCACTAAAAAAGTAAAACATTAACAAAACAATTTCACCATCCCATTGATACTTGCTTTTTCGCTAATTTTTTTTGTCGCTTGCAGAATAAATGAACTATTGCAGTCTCGGACTCAACGGAAACTTTGGAATGTCCATTCGGTACTAATGACCAGGTTATTTGAAACAGTATCCTGACCCATGTGTCGCTCCGAAGACCTTTGGAATCCTTTAGTAAAACATAATTCAAAATGATGACAAGTATTTTGGTGATTGGTGCCACTGGAAACGTTGGGGCCGAAGTAATTAAATCCTTGCTTAAACTCAATTTCGGGCTAGAAATATTGGCGGGTGTAAGGGATGTAACAATTAAATATAGTGCGCTGGTCGATCAAAGAATAAGTTTAGTCAGGTTTGACATTACCGACATCTCGTCGTATAAGCCTGCTTTACAAAAATGCGATTTTCTTTTTCTGATGCGGCCTCCGCAAATTTCGGAAGTACCCAAATATTTTGGACCACTGCTAGATATTGCAAAAAGCGTTGGAATCAAACATATTGTATTTCTTTCGGTACAGGGCGTTGAGAAAAGTAAACTCATTCCCCATTATAAAATCGAGAAACTGATTGTGGCTAGTCAGATCCCCTACACATTTCTCAGGGCTGCCTATTTTATGCAAAATTTTTGTACAACATTAAAAAACGATGTTCTGGACAGAAGAAGAATATTTTTACCGGCTGGTAATGCCCGGTTTGCAGTGGTCGATGTTCGTGATGTCGGCCATGTGGCAGCCATTGTCCTCATGAATGCTACTGAACACATCAACAAATCTTATGATCTGACAACCAGTCAATTATTTACGTTCCGGGAGATGGCGGCGAGGCTAACCCGCATTTTAGGAGTCAAAGTACAATATACTTCGCCGGGATTGATAAATTTTTTCCTCACCAAGCGCAGAGAGGGAATTCCAAACCACTTCATACTGGTCATGATCATGTTACATTATTTTCCGCGCTTTCAAAAGCAGCCCAACATATCTGATTGCATCGAATCCATCATCGGAAAGGAGCCTATAACGTTCAACGAGTTTGTTGCAGACCATCGGGTTTTGTTAGGCGGTGTAACCCAATCGCCCTGAAAATCATTAATCAATTAAAGCGAATGAATAAAGCGAAAGTCGCGGCCAAAAGAGTCAAATGTCAGTGTTACCGTTTCAATGGCCTACTCATGGGGACAAGAAATTGCCCGGCGGATGTTGGCTCACAAATAGCACCAAGTATGCCGTTACGAAAAAGCTCCTGCCAAAAGAATCAAAAGTAACCCTGGTTTAGAGACCTAAATATACCCTCGATGTCAAAAAACATCCGACGAAAAAAATCACAAATAAAATAAGGTTCGTAGTCTTGTTTTGCTGAAGCTGTTTCTGAGAAGGAAAAAGCATTCTATAAGTGCCAAGTGTGAAGATAAGCCAACCTGAAATCGTTATAATAAGTGTCCAGTTGGCAATCCAAAAATTATGGTAACGAATTATAGCTAGCCCTCCAATAAATATTACTAAACCATTTAAAACGACAACTGTAGGATCAACTGTTCTCCATATTTTAAAATTAAAATATTCTGATGTCGATATTACCATTAAAATTGGACCCAATAATCCAGCTATTTGCGTTGAGGTATTTTCTAACATTTGCTTTGCTATAAATGGTTAATTACAATATTTTGATGGTCCATTCCGGCCGATTTTAGAATTGTCCCTATATCTGGTAAAATAAAGCAGCTGCACTTCTGCCTTGATGGGATCGGCAAATGAAGCAATAAGTTCCAGCTCTTTATCCAGGTTAGCAAAATAGGAAGCATTGCTGCCAGGCAGCCTTCGCAGTTGCCGGCATTATTACCAAAATTTAAAACATTTCACTTTTATCATACTCTATCTTTCTGATCTTAAACCTCGCGTAAGGGAAGTATCCTTCCTTTAATTGCCAGCCAGCTTCGAGTATTGTTGGGATCAGTACGTTATGGTGGACTTCATATCCGCTGGTCTTGTTGATCCATTTTTCCTTGCGCGCATCATCCATGTAGCGCTTTGTTTCCATTTGAACAATCTCATGGATTTTATTAAATGTTACTATAAAAGAAATTGGGATTTCCTTACGTCGAAAGTTCAGTTTCGCTGAATAATCGTCAACAGGTAACCATTCCAGACTTTCATTGGGCAGTAAATTGGTCGGGAGACAAACGCTTTCTCCCAGCCAGCGAAGCAATTCACCCTCGTCATAGGTAGGTCCTTTTCCGTCCAAGGATACCAATCGCGATGACAGCCAGGACTAATTTCCATGTCATGATTTCTTTTTTGATAAAGTTATCTATTCCATGATGAATTATCCTTGATGCTTCATGCATGATAGGAATGCCTCAGTAACCTGGGCGCGCTAACAGATTTCATAACAAAATGACAACATGGCCTTTCTTTCATTTTGGCTAATATTGATCTCTTTTTCAGGTTGATCAGTCATATCATGAGGTATTTTTCGGCTTGTGTGTTTTTGCTTCTGACTTCATGTGCCCGGGACAGCGATACGATCAAAATCAAGGGATCGGATACCGAAGTAAACCTGGCGGTCCAGCTTGCAGAGACGTTTCACAGTGATAACCCCGAAGTCTTTGTTTCGATTTCCGGAGGAGGTTCTGGCCTTGGGATTGCTTCCCTGCTCAATGGAACTGCCGATATGGCCAATTCTTCCCGGAGCATTAATAGCGAAGAAATCGTACTATTTCACAAGAAGACAATTACAATCGATTCTTTCATATTTGCTCAGGATGCCATTGCTTTCGTGGTATCCGACGAGCTGCCGATTGATTCGATCAGCACCAAAACCCTGGCCCTCGTCCTGAGTGGAACTTACAAGAATTGGTCCTCGGTGACTTCGAAAAAAATGCCTGTTAATATTTATGGAAGGCAAAGTAATTCCGGTACACACGATTTCGTCAAAAAAAAGCTGAAAATCGCGTTTAGCCCGCATGCAAAAGAAATGAACGGGAATGCGCAGATTTTGGAAGCCATCAAGCAGGATAACTCGGGCATTGGGTATGTAGGTGCCGGTTATGTCATCCACGGCGGTAGCAAAGGCTTGAAGGTTTTGACCGTCTATTCAGGAGAGGATATCGCCGTTTCGCCATTGAATTCCAAAATGATTGCCGCAGGAAAATATTTTTTCCAAAGGCCTTTGTTTCAGTATTATAAATCGAATTCATACGATAAAGTCAAGCCATTCCTGGATTTTGAGAAAGGTCAGATCGGGCAAAAAATCATTAAAGAGGCGGGCTACTATCCCGTAAACTGATTGTCAATGGACGTAAAGAAGCGGGAAACTACGGATTGGCTTTTAAAACAATTGTTTAAAGCCATTGGATTAATTACCATCGTTTTGCTCGGGGGTATTTTTATGATGCTGATCTACAACAGCATTGCCTTTTTTGCAAAAGTAAACCCGGTTGATTTTTTCACCGGTTACCAATGGGATCCGGGAAGTGTTGATGGGAATTATAGTATCCTGCCTTTATTGGCCAGTACCGGGCTGGTAGCGGCGGGTTCAATGCTGATCGCGGTGCCGCTGGGCATATTTACCGCCGCTTTTCTGTCAGAATTTGCACCAGGAAAGTTACAGGCTGTTTTAAAACCTGTAATTGAAATGCTTGCAGCCATTCCTTCCGTAGCCATTGGTTTTCTAGGGATCGTTTTGGTCGGGCCTGGCATTGCCAAACTATTTGGCATTCAAAATGGATTGAATGCCTTAAACGGTTCGGTGCTGCTCGCAGTGATGGCCCTCCCCACCATTATCACCATCAGTGAAGACGCCATTAATGCAGTTCCGAAAACGTACCGGGAAGCCTCCCTGGCACTCGGTGCGGATAAGTGGGCAACCTTATTTCAGGTAACCTTGCCTGCGGCGTTGCCCGGCCTGATCGCGGCCGTTATGCTTGGACTGGGCAGGGCGCTTGGGGAAACGATGACGGTTTTGATGGCCACCGGAAATGCGTCCGCGATGCCCGGCGGCTTCCTGGATTCCATCCGCACGATTACAGCCACCATTGCCATTGAAATGGGGGAGGTGCCTTATCAAACCACCCATTATTTTGCGCTTTTCGCCATTGCAGCCGTGCTATTCCTGATCACACTAGCTATTAACTTTCTGGGGGAATATTTCGCCAACAGCTTACGCAAATTTCAGGCATGAAAAAAAGACTATCCCGTTTTCTGAACTGGACGATTTTACTGGGGTGTACCATCCTTGTCTGCTTGTTCCTGGGAATTATTTTGTTTGATATATTTTCAAAAGGCATGTCCTCGCTTTCCTGGGGATTTATAAGCCAGCCGCCTACGAAGGGAATGACCCACGGGGGAATATTGCCCGCAATCACCGGCACGCTATGGCTTACGCTGATTACCACGCTCTTTGCTGTTCCTTTCGGCATTGCTTGTGCTATTTATCTCAATGAGTATGCAAGGCCTTCTGTGCTAACCAGCATGATTAGGGCATCTATCCGTAATCTGGCTGGCATTCCGTCCATTATTTATGGTTTGTTTGGGCTGGCTTTATTTGTTCAGGCGCTGCACCTGGGGACGTCCGTTTTGTCGGCTGGGCTGACATTGGGGCTGCTTTCGTTACCCTACATTATTACCACGACGGAGGAAGCGTTGAAAAGGATCCCTGACAGCATGCGGGAAGCTACACTTGCCTTGGGCGCCACGCAATTTGAAACCATCAAAGACGTGGTTTTGCCGAAAGCGCTGCCGGGTATTCTCACGGGTGTAATCCTCACATTATCCAGAGCAGCGGGCGAAACGGCACCTATCTTATTTACCGGTGTTGCTTTTTATATCAACGGCTCCACAACCTCCGTGAACCAGGAATTTATGGCTTTGCCTTATCATTTGTATATGCTGTCAACACAGCATCAGTCCATTGAACAGGTCAGGCCTTTGGCTTACGGCACGGCGGTTGTTTTGATTCTATTGGTTTTTGTGCTCAATATCATTGCCTTTTATATCCGCTTTAAGCAAAGGACTCAGCAGTAATATGGATCAGATTAAATTATCAGCTCATTCATTGAATCTCTATTTTGGGCAAAAACAAATATTGAAAAATATTAATATCGATTTTCCCAAAAATCAGGTTACCTCCTTAATCGGCCCTTCCGGTTGTGGGAAATCCACGCTGCTTCGCTGTTTCAATCGGATGCATGATTTGTCTTCCGATGCGAAGATTGAGGGTTCTATTAAGTTGGACGATCTGGATATTTATGACAAGAAGAACTCTGTTACCGAGATTCGTAAGAGGATCGGGATGGTATTTCAAAAGCCAAATCCATTGCCAAAAAGCATTTATGAAAACATGTCCTATGCTTTAAACATCCATCAATTCCCAAAAAATGAAATTCAAAAACTCATTGAATCGGCTTTAAAAGAAAGTTATTTGTGGGAAGAGGTAAAGGATGAGTTGAAAAAGCCAGCGGTAAAGTTATCAGGAGGGCAGCAGCAAAGACTATGTATTGCCCGCACAACCGTGCTTCGACCAGAGGTAATTTTAATGGATGAGCCGTGTTCAGCATTGGATCCCATCAGTACGCGAAAAATAGAAGAGTTGATTGTCAGTTTGAAGAAGGACTACACGATCGTGATCGTAACCCATAACATGCAGCAGGCCCAGCGTATTTCCGACAAAGTAGCCTTTATGTACCTGGGAGAATTGGTTGAATTTGGAAATTGCCAGGATGTGTTTCAAAACCCGCAGAACGAGTTGACCAAAAACTATGTAGGAGGGCATTTTGGCTGAAAGCATCAACCAGTACGATTAGATTTGAGTTAAATTTGTAAAAATTGACTTAATCATGGCGCGGAACTACGCATCTGTGGCTTTCACGAAAGAAGTAAAGGCCCTGCAAGAACGGTACGGGAGCCGCAAAGTTTATGCCCACGTCGAGCAGAAAACTTCAGGAACCGGACTTACAGACAGTGAAAAGCATTTCATTCAGGATCGCGACAGCTTTTACATCGCGAGTACCGGCGAAAATGGATTTCCCTACGTCCAGCATAGAGGTGGTAAGAAGGGGTTTCTTCGTACGATCGATTCAGTAACATTAGGGTTTGCAGACTTGCATGGCAACAAGCAATACATCTCGGTAGGCAATACTACGACTAACCCGAAAGTTTCGCTTATCCTGATGGATTATGCGCATCAGGCACGTTTAAAGATATATGCCGAAGTAGAAACGGTGGATATTGACAGCCATCCGGATTTAGCGAACCTAGTCATCCCAGAGGGCTATGAAAGCATCGCAGAACGGATTATTCTTCTTCATATAATAGCCTTCGATTGGAACTGTCCAAAGTATATCACGCCTCGTTATACTATTGAAGAAATCAACGAGATGCTGATGCCGCTGCAAGAACATATCAAGGAACTCGAATCAGAAGTCGCCCGGCTGAAAGAGGACCAATAACCTGCTAATATCAATAAAGCTCCGCTCACCACTGGCCAGAATCATTAGTCTTTTTTGATAGGGGTACCTATCAAAATGATAGTGTTTAACATAGCCAAAAATGACTCATTAAGTACATAAAACTTTGATAATGAGCACGTTTCTTTCTGTATGAAAGTTTTGGTATGCATTTGGAATGCATGAAGTAAAAAGTAAATATCATGCATAAAACATATCGATCTACAAGAAGGCTTGCCGCCATCCGTCAGGACATTAAGCCCTTTCATATCCTGATTGCATTTTACGTATTGATCGCAATATCAGGCCTTATTTATCAAGCTTTCACCTAAATATTATACATCATGCTTACAATCCTCTTGGTGGCCGCAGGCTGCGCCTGCTTTGCGCTATTTTATCAAACCGTCAAATTTTTTGAAAAGATCTAAAATCATGGCAGCATTATTCATTGTATCCATCGGCGTGTTTTTCTACATGTGCTATGTATTAATCAAACCCGAAAAATTTTAACACCATAGGTCATGAACACAGAAATTTTAGGCGTCATTGCCATGTATGCAGTTACGATCCTGCTGGCCATCCCATTTGGAAAGTACATTGCGAAGGTCTATGCGGGTGAAAAAACGCTGCTGGACGTTGTACTCACTCCTGTTGAAAAGTTATTTTTCCGCATCAGCGGAATCGACCGCAAGGCCGAAATGAATTGGAAGCAGCACATGGTGGCCTTGCTGACCATCAACTTTGTCTGGTTTTTGCTGGGCATGTTTGTGCTGATGAACCAGGGCTGGCTGCCATTAAACCCAGATGGCAACCCCGGACAAACCGCTGACCTGGCATTCAATACCAGCATTTCTTTTGTTGTCAACTGTAATTTGCAGCATTATTCTGGCGAAAGCGGCGTAAGCTATTTGTCGCAACTGTTTTTGATGTTCCTGCACTTCTTAAGTGCTGGCACCGGTATGGCCGCGGCAGTGGTAATATTCATTGCATTGAAAGAAAGGACTGCCGAAAAATTGGGTAATTTTTACAACCTGTTGGTGCTGTCATGTACGCGCATCCTGCTGCCCGCTTCCATACTTGTTGCTATTTTCCTTGCGTTTAATGGCACGCCGATGACTTTCGGTGGCAAGGACAGCATTATCAGCATGCAAGGCGACACCGTTGGTGTTTCAACCGGCCCGGTAGCAGCCTTCGTTGCTATCAAGCATTTGGGTACCAATGGTGGTGGATTTTATGGCGCTAACTCAGCCCACCCATTAGAAAACCCGAATTATGCAACTAATATGGTTGAGATGTTCGCTCAAATGATTATACCCTTGGCTATGATCTTTGCGTTTGGATTTTTCTTGAAAAGAAAGAAAATGGCCTGGATGATTTTCGGGGTGATGACCCTTGGCTTTCTATTGCTTTGTGTCCCCACTATTATCTGGGAAGTGAATGGTAACCCGGCCATCGCGCAAATGGGCGTTGATATGGGCTCGGGTGCGATGGAGGGTAAGGAAGTAAGATTTGGCAGCGCTGCTTCCGGCTTTTGGAGTATAGCCACTACCGTTATTTCAACCGGGTCGGTCAATTCCATGCATGATAGCAGCATGCCGCTCTCCGGGATGATGCAGCTGCTGGCCATGATGACCAATGCCTTTTATGGTGGTTGCGGGGTAGGAATTTTGAATTTCTTTATTTTTATCATCCTTGCCGTCTTTATCAGTGGCTTGATGGTAGGTCGTACGCCTGAGTTTTTAGGTAAAAAAATTGAAGGACGTGAAATGAAAATTGCGATGATCGTTGCGCTGCTCCACCCACTGCTGATCCTAGCAGGCACCGCACTGGCGACGGCTTTTCCTGAAATTACATCGGCTAACCTGAACAATCCTGGCTTTCACGGATTCAGTGAGATGCTGTATGAATATACATCTTCAGCAGCCAATAACGGAAGCGGTTTTGAAGGTTTGGGTGACAATAACCCCTGGTGGAACATTACCACAGGCTTTATTTTGATCCTTTCGCGTTTCATCCCGATTATCGGGCCGATTGCCATTGCAGGACTTTTGGCTAATAAAAAATACATCCCCGAAAGCGCGGGAACGCTGCGTACGGATTCAGCTACATTTGGAATGATGGTACTGGCCGTGATCGTGATCATCACAGCACTTTCATTCTTCCCATCGCTGACACTAGGTCCAATTGCTGAGTATTTCAGCATGCGTTAATTAAACTGAACAAATTAAAATAACAGCTAGCAGCCAAAAGCTAATCGCTAACCGCTAATAGCCAATAGCTCCAAAAAAATGAAAAATCAAAATGCATCCTTGTTCCAAAAGGATCTGGTAAGTGAAGCTCTCAAGCAATCCTTTATCAAATTAAATCCACAGATATTGTTCCGAAACCCGGTGATGTTCACCGTAGAAATAGGGACGTTCGTCATGTTTGCGGTCTGTATCTGGATATTGTCCGGCGATACCACGCAAGGTAGTTTCGGTTACAACTTTGCGATCTTTTTGATCCTGCTGCTCACGCTGCTGTTTGCCAACTTTGCCGAAGCCATTGCCGAAGCCCGCGGAAAAGCCCAGGCCGACAGTTTGCGGAAAACGCGCGAAGAAACACCAGCAAAACTGGTCATCGAAAATAAGCAAGGCTTCTCTGTTTCAACCCAAAGTGTGATGTCGGCCCAAATGAAAAAGGGAGATGTCTTCATTTGCGAAGCCGGTGATAACATTCCGACCGATGGTGAGATCATCGAAGGTCTGGCAACCATTGACGAGAGTGCCATCACAGGTGAGTCCGCGCCAGTGATCCGTGAAGCGGGGGGCGATAAAAGCAGCGTGACAGGCGGTACCAAAGTGTTGTCCGATAAGATCAAGGTAATGGTCACCACTGCACCGGGCGAAAGCTTTCTGGACAAAATGATTGCATTGGTAGAAGGTGCAAGCCGTCAGAAAACACCCAATGAAATAGCCCTGACGATTCTTTTGGCTGGGTTTACGCTGGTGTTTGTGATTGTCTGCATAACCTTAAAACCTTTCGCCGATTACTCAAATACGCCCATTACCATTGCCGCATTTATTTCGCTGTTTGTCTGTTTGATCCCGACAACGATTGGCGGCCTGCTATCAGCTATTGGTATTGCTGGTATGGACCGCGCGCTACGGGCTAATGTGATTACCAAATCCGGTAAGGCAGTGGAAACAGCGGGGGATATCGATGTGCTTTTGCTTGACAAAACAGGTACCATTACAATCGGAAATAGAAAGGCCACTCATTTTTACACTGCTAAGGGCATTACCGAAAACCATTTTATAAAGTCTGCGGTACTCAGCTCGATCTCCGATGAGACGCCCGAGGGAAAATCGATCCTGGAACTGGCCAATGCCAATGCTTCAACCTATCAGCTATCCGACCCCAAGTTCATCAAGTTTACCGCCGAAACCCGCAGCTCCGGAGTGGACTTCGAAACTACCCGGATCCGTAAAGGTGCTTTTGACTCGATCCGCAGCCTGGTTGTCAATGCAGGGAACCAATTTCCATCAGAAATTGAAGAACATGTAAAAACGATTTCCAGCAATGGTGGTACGCCCCTGGTAGTTTCTGAAAATGAAAGGGTATTAGGGGTGATCGAATTGCAGGATATTATCAAGCCGGGTATCAGCGAGCGGTTCGAGCGCCTTCGAAAAATGGGGGTCAAAACGGTGATGGTAACCGGTGATAACCCACTGACAGCCAAGTTCATTGCGGAGAAGGCAGGTGTGGACGATTTTATCGCCGAAGCGAAGCCGGAGGACAAAATGAATTACATTAAAAAAGAGCAGGAAGGCGGAAAGCTTGTGGCGATGATGGGGGACGGTACCAACGATGCACCTGCCCTTGCGCAGGCTGACGTGGGCGTGGCTATGAACAGCGGTACCCAGGCAGCGAAAGAAGCTGGTAACATGGTCGATCTGGACAATGACCCGACCAAACTGATCGAAATTGTAGAAATTGGAAAGCAGCTGCTGATGACGCGCGGAACGCTGACGACTTTTTCCATTGCGAATGACGTAGCCAAATACTTTGCCATCATCCCGGCGCTGTTTATTGCCAGTATCCCGGCACTTCAAGGATTGAACATCATGCGTCTGAATAGCCCGGAGAGCGCCATCCTGTCGGCAGTAATCTTTAATGCAATAATTATCCCTTTCCTGATCCCGCTCGCTTTGAAAGGGGTGGCTTATAAACCAATTGGCGCGAGTGCACTTCTGAGACGTAACCTTTTTATCTACGGTCTGGGTGGGATTTTGGTGCCTTTTATTGGGATCAAAGTGATTGACCTGGTGGTGAGCATCTGGATTTAGGAATTAGTTAGAAGAGTTAAAAAATTAAAAAAATGAAAACGAACATATTTCCCGCAATCAAACTTACGCTGGTTACTTTGATATTTTTCAGCGCAGTTTACCCGGCTTTGATCTGGGCTGTTGCCCAACTCGCACCCAACAACGGCCATGGCAGGGTGGTCACTGCCAATGGTAAAAAATACTACGCAAACATTGGTCAGACATTCACAAAAGACCGGTTTTTCAACAGCCGCCCGTCCGCAGTAGGTTACAATGCTGCCGGAAGTGGTGGCAGTAACAAAGGCCCTTCTAACCCTGAATATCTGGGGATCGTGCAGGCCCGTATCGATACATTCCTTGTTCACAATCCGGGCGTTGATAAAAAGGACATCCCAGTAGAGCTCGTTACTGCCAGTGGCAGCGGGCTTGATCCGGATATTTCGCCCAAGGCAGCATTGGTACAGGTCAAAAGGATTGCGTCTGTCCGTAAAGTTTCCGAAGACAAAATCAAACAGATTATCGATTCGAATACTGAAAAGCCATTATTAGGTCTGTTTGGGCCGGATAAAGTCAATGTGCTTAGTCTGAATTTGGCTTTGGAGAAACTATAAGGCATTTGCCTGCGCCTACAAACAGCGACGCAGGTACAGCAAATTTCCAAAGGCGCCACAGATATTCAATGATAAACAGGCTGAAAGCCAGTTGCAGTTGAATCCCGGCTGCCAGCGATTTTAACCCTACTTAAACATGGCCGAAACCAATCCAAGCGCACAGCATTTCCTGGACCTGATCAAAAGGTCCCGACGTGGCAAATTCAAAATTTACATCGGCATGAGCGCCGGGGTTGGCAAAACATTCCGGATGCTTCAGGAAGCGCATGCGCTGCTGCGCAATGGTATTGACGTTAAGATCGGATACATTGAGACCCACAACCGAAAAGAGACCCATGATCTGCTTGAAGGCCTGCCCGTCATTCCGCGCCGTAAGCTTTTTTATAAGGGAAAAGAGCTTGATGAGCTCGATGTGCAGGCGGTGATCAGTCTCAGGCCTGAGGTCGTGGTAGTCGACGAGCTGGCGCATACCAATATTGAAGGCAGCAAAAATGACAAACGCTGGCAAGATGTTCTTGAAATCCTGGAAGCGGGGATCAATGTGATCAGTGCTGTCAATATCCAGCATATTGAATCGCTTAACGAAGAAGTCAAAGAGATTACCGGTGTTGAAGTAAAGGAGCGGATCCCGGACAGCGTGCTGGGAGCAGCCGATGAGGTGGTTAACATTGACCTTACAGCCGATGAGCTGATCACCAGACTGAAAGAAGGCAAGATTTACAAGCCCGACAAAATCCAGACTGCGCTTAATAATTTTTTCAAGGCTGACCATATCTTGCAACTCAGGGAACTTGCCTTGAAAGAAGTGGCTAGTCAGGTCGAACGCAAAGTCGAATCTGAAATTCCGAAGCTGGTCGCATCCAAAAGGGAGAAATTCCTCGCCTGCATCAGCAGCAATGAAAATACGGCACGGCACGTGATCCGCAAGACGGCGCGACTAGCCAGTTATTACAACAGCAAATGGTTTGTGTTATATGTGCAGACGCCCAATGAGAGCCAGGACAAAATAGCGCTGGACAAGCAGCGGCATTTGATTAATAATTTTAAACTTGCGACCGAAATGGGGGCAGAGATCATCCGGGTGCAGGATGCCAATATCTCCCAAGCTATTATCCAGGTTGCCGAGCAACGGGAGATCACAACCATCTGTCTTGGAAAGCCACACATTAACCTGCTCAAGGTAATATTAGCCACCAACCTTTTCAATAACTTGTTAAAAAAACTCTCATCCTCAGACATTGACCTGGTTATCTTGTCGTAGACATACTCTGACTCTCTCCTTATGAAAATTAAAACCAAACTGCGGCTTGGACTTGGTGTCCTGTTTTTGATGATCCTGGCACTATCGCTAATCGCGGCCAGGTGCATTTATGTATTAAAAGAAGACACTGAAAACATCTTGCTGGACAACTACAAGACACTGGATTACACCAGGAGTATGTTTTTGGCCATTGACCAAATCCAAATCAACCCGGAAGCTTGGACGAAGTTTGAGCAAAACCTGAAAAATCAAATGGCTAATGTGACAGAGCCCGGGGAAGGGGAAATCACCGAAAAAATCCGCGCTCATTACGCTTCGCTGAAAACAGACCCTAACAGTAAGCACCTGGCAGTACTGATTAGAAATGACCTGGCCGAGCTGACTCGGATCAATATGGAAGCGATCCGAGCCAAAAGTGATAAGGCCTTAGCGACGGTCCAGTCTGCATTTATATGGATTGCACTGACGGGTACCGTTTGTTTTTTGATCGCATTTACCTTGCTGATCAACATGCCGGGCAATATAGGCAACCCGATCCGGGAACTAACTGAAAGTATCCGCGCGATCGCAGCGAAAAAATACGCCGAACGGTTGCATTTCTCTGGCAAGGACGAATTTGGCGAGCTGGCGAACTCTTTTAATACGATGGCTGAAAAGCTCGAAGAATACGACAATAGCAATCTATCTCAGATCCTTGTCGAAAAAAAGCGCATTGAAGCTTTGATCAATAACATGCATGAGCCAGTGATTGGGTTGGATGAAAACCAACGAATACTGTTTGCCAATGAAGAAGCAGTCAAGATTACCGGAATTGCCGGTAGCGACCTACTTGGCAAGTCTGCCATTGAGTTGGCGGAACACAATGATCTAATACGCGCCCTGATTCAAAATAAAACCGGCATGAATGGTGACATTGGGTATAAAACCACGCCGTCACTTAAAATTTACGCGGACGACAAAGAAAGTTATTTTGAAAAGGAAGTTGTCGATATAACAATCATTCCGACCGGGGAGCGTCAGAAGAAATTTATTGGACAGGTAATCCTTTTGAAGAATATTACCCCATTCAAAGAACTGGATTTTGCCAAAACCAATTTTATTGCGACGGTTTCCCATGAGCTGAAAACACCAATTTCTTCTATTAAAATGAGCTTGCAACTTTTGGAAAGCCAGCAAACCGGTATGCTTAATGAAGAGCAAAAGCAGTTGATGGAAAGCATCAAGGAAGATAGCAACAGGCTTTTAAAAATTACCGGTGAGCTTCTGAATATGTCACAAGTGGAGACGGGTAATATTCAGCTTAGTATCCAGCCAAGCAGCCCGGCTTCTATCATGCAATATGCCCTGGATGCCGTGAAGCTTTCCATGGAACAGAAGGGGATCGAACTGGTGGTACAAACAGATGAAAATTTGCCGGATGTAAAAGCGGACATGGAAAAAACAGCTTGGGTGCTTATCAATTTTTTGACCAATGCGATCCGCTACTCACAGCAAGAGGGCCGGTTGCTGCTGGAAATCAGGGATGGGCAAAACGGTGTCAGGTTCTCGGTGCGGGACGAAGGAAAAGGCATCGATAGCCGGTACCGAAACAAAATATTTGACAGGTATTTTCAAGTGCCTGGCAGTTCGAAGACCGGAACGGGCTTGGGGCTTGCGATCAGTAAGGAATTTATTGAGGCCCAAGGAGGGGCCATTGGCGTTAACAGCGAGATTGGCATGGGCAGTACCTTTTATTTCCAGCTTGCCAAGGCGTAGGTAATATCTTTTTGCTAAATAATCAGCACCTTATTTTGGACCAACACTACAACATTCAGGAGTTTCATAGCAGGGTTAAGCTGGCGGGGGTATTGCTTGCAACGGGCATTGTATTTGGCGATATCGGCACTTCTCCTTTGTATACCCTTAATGCGTTGTTTCATTCCGGTGAGGTGGTCAATCCAGTAAAAGCGCTGGGCATTCTGAGTTGTATTATCTGGACACTTACCCTTCAAACAACGCTCAAATACATCATTATCACGCTCACGGCCGACAATAACGGGGAGGGGGGCATTTTCTCGCTTTACACGTTGATCCGCAGTTATTTTGGCAAGTGGGCAGTGGTGCTGGCAGTGATGGGGGGCGCTTTTTTAATTGCAGATGGGATCATCACACCTCCTATTTCGGTAGCATCAGCTATCGAGGGTTTGCAAAAATTCAATCCGGATCTTGATACAGTGCCGATTGTAATTGCCATTATCGTTTTCCTTTTTCTGATCCAGCAGCTCGGTACCCAGCAGATCGGCAAGTTTTTCGGCCCTATTATGCTGATCTGGTTTTCCTTTATTGGGGGCATTGGCTTGCTCTCGATCTTTTCAAATCCGTCCGTTTTAAAGGCGATAAATCCGTACTATGCTTATAAGCTTTTAAGTGATTTTCCTGGCGGGTTCTGGTTTCTGGGGGGCATATTTCTTTGCACCACCGGAGCGGAAGCCTTGTACAGCGATATGGGACATGTGGGAAGAAATAATATTCGAGTTAGCTGGATCTATATTAAAATAACCCTCCTGCTTTCCTATGGTGGCCAAACGGCCTGGCTGCTTAATAACGGTGTTGCCAATGACCTGAGCCCATTTTACAATATTATCCCGGAGGCCATTTATATCCCTTCCGTCATCCCGGCATCGCTGGGCTACCGTCATTGCCAGCCAGGCACTGATCAGCGGCTGCTTTACGCTGGTCAATGAAGCAATCCGCCTGGGCTTATGGCCCCGAAACCGGGTCGTTTTCCCCGGAAGTATTAAGGGACAGATGTACATTCCTTTTTTTAACTGGTTTTTGATGGTGGCCTGTATCCTGATGGTACTCCATTTTAGGGAGTCCAAAAACATGGAAGCTGCATTCGGGCTTTCAGTGACCTTGACCATGCTTATTACTACGTTTCTGATCACGCTGTATCTAAAGATAAGAAAAGTGCCATTGATCGCTATCGTGCTTATTACTTCGCTTTTTTTGGCCGTTGAAATGTCTTTCTTGATTGCAAATCTTCAAAAACTTCATGAGGGCGGCTGGATAATGCTGGTCGTTGGGGGCTTGCTTACGGGACTTATGTTGATCTGGTATTATGGCAAAACTTCTCAAGATAAGCTGATTGCCAGGACGCAGTTATCACCGCTTGTTTTGCAAAAACTCAAAGATTTGAGCACCAATAGCAAGATTCGCAACCATGCTACTAACCTGATTTATTTGACTTCATCAGATAGCCCTGACACCATTGAAAACAGGGTGCTTGATTCTATTTTCCAAGCACCTGCCAAGCGGGCAGACATTTACTGGTTCCTGCATGTAAAGGTAACTGATGAGCCATACACATTACAATACGAGGCCAGCGCCTTGGCTATCAACGACGTTTATCATGTCGTTTTGCACATCGGTTTCCGTATTGAACCGAAAGTGGACCTGTTTTTTCGCAAGATCGCCATGGAGCTCATGGCCAAAGGAGAACTGAGTTATGAAAAGTCCGAAGAGAGAAAATATGATACGGATGATTTTGGGGATTATCGTTTCGTGGTTGCCAATTCCTTTTTGTCTTATGACAATAATTTGCCATACTGGCGTAATTTTCTAATCAAATCCTATTATAATTTGAAATTGATCGGGGTAAAGGAGGATGTCAATTTTGGGTTGGATGCGAGTAATGTCATTTGGGAGAGATATCCGCTCGTCTTCGCCAAGGCTGATCAGATCACACTGGTGAGGATTTAGGATTATCAAGTTCCATTTATTCTTCAATCCTAAATTAACAATTCTTAATATTCGTCCTGGTGCGGAGTAGGTGTCGATGCCGTTTTAAGCAAACGCGGCCGTCTCATTTCACATTTGAGACGGCCGCTTCATCATGCAATATCAACCCTGATTTCCCCGAGACCACATCGGTCAGGAGTTAGGTCAGCATTTTTAGAATTCAATTTGTCCACGAATTTCTCCACCCGGATAAATGATGTTATGGATGTTGAAATAATACCTGCCATTCAGTAAATCAGTTTCATTAATGGCGGTTCCGTCAACCAAAACAGAACCGGAGTAGGCTCCTGCAAGTTTCTTGGGAATTAAATCGAAAAAATCATGCTTAATCGGAGCATTTACGCCTCTGGCAGCTGTGCCGTGAATGTGCGCTCCGGTTGGAATGCTAGTCAGGTTTTTCCAGGTGAGGTAATAGCTGAGCACTTTTGTATTCTTATTGTAAGATACATCTGCCGTACCCATCGCAAGGGTATTTTTGGCAGGTACTTCTTGCATTACATCAATGGACAAACCCTTTTTGCTGATAATGTGCGGCTGATTATAAAATTCTATCTGGCCTCTGATCTCGCCACCCGGGTTAAGAGCTGTATGGAAATTGAAATAATAGAGGCCATTCAACAAATCCGTCTCATTGATCGCAATGCCATCGACCAGCACACTACCCGAGTAAGTACCTGTTGTTGTTTTTGGGATTGATGCAAAGAAATCGTGTTTAATGCTGGCATTGGCACCACGCAATGCGGTACCATGCATGTGCGCTCCTGTGGGCAGACCAGATAAATTATACCACTTAATCGTGTAACTAAGAAGCTTCGTTGTCTTGTTGTAGGATACATCAGCCCAACCATAAGCCTCGCTTTGCTTTACAGGGAATTCTTGTTCAGGGCTCAAAAGCAATCCCTTTTGTTCGATTACATCGCTTGGTAGATTGTGATCTTCACAAGCCGAGAATACAGTTAGCAGTAACAGTACCGTCAATAATTTGAATAAATTTGTCTTCATTGGTTCTTCTTAGTTTAGTTATGATATTCAATATGATTGTCATAAAGTTAAGATTAATGAAGACATAAAACTAGAATTTTGGGTTCTCAAGATTGCGTTTTCCAATAAAATTGAGAATCATAATTTCTTGAATCTATATGTTGAAGATGTTGAAAGGACCTATCAAAAAGCGCTCAAACATGGAGCAAAATCAATGACCGAAATCACTACATTGTGGTTTGGGGAGAAAGTTTGCAGGATTTTAGATCCTTTTAGCAATGTCTGGTGGATACATCAACTGTACAATTAACTATGTATACATTAAATCAGGTACTAACAGCCATTTGCCTATTATGCTTATTCCCTCATATTTCAATTGCTCAGGATAAAGAAAGGGCCAGGGATTTGGGAATTTCATTTGAAGGGAAGCCGGGAAAAAATAATGCCATCACTGATGTACCTGGAATAGAAGTGGGCTACAAAACACTCATTAGCGGCAATGGAAAATTACAGCCCGGAAAGGGCCCCATAAGAACTGGGGTTACGGTGATCCTGCCCAAAGGAAAAACAGATAAAAGCTATCCGGCAGCCTGGTTTTCATTGAATGGCGATGGAGAAATGACCGGGCTTCCTTATGTGGAAGATTATGGCAGCGGTTATGGCGCTATCGGCATTACCAATACCAATAGTGTTGGCGTTGTCAGAGATGCCATCGGGGCATGGAGCTTTAAAAAATTTTCCAAACCCAAATTTGATGACTTTTCATTCGGGTTGCCCATAGTCGGTGAAACCTGGGATGGCATGCTCAACGATATTAATGGCCACCACGTCAAACAAGCAGATGTGTGGGACGCTCTGGACAATGCAACCGGCGGAAAAGTTAAAGAAGGGAATGTTGGCGGAGGTACGGGTATGGCGTTGTATGAATTCAAAGGTGGAAGCGGTACCTCCTCCCGTGTGTTTACTATTGACTCTGTTCAATATACTCTGGGTGTGTTTGTTCAGGCAAATTTCGGAGGTAGAAAAGACCTAACTATTTCCGGGGTTCCAGTGGGCAAAGAGATCACAGACAAAGAACCGGTTGTGAATGAGGAAAAAAGAAAAGACGGTTCTATCATCGCGATTGTGGCGACGGATGCGCCACTTTTGCCCGGGCAATTAAAATTGATTGCAAAGCGGGTAACGCACGGGATCGCCAGAACAGGCACCTATTCGTCTAATGGTTCAGGGGAGATATTTTTAGCAATCAGCACGGCTACCCCAATATATAATAAAGAATACACCGCTGAGTCCTGGAACGTAATCCCAAAATGGCACCTAAACCCTATATTCAAGGCCACGGTTGAAGCCACAGAGGAAGCTATCATTAATGCGCTGGTTGCAGCCGAAGATATGGAGGGCATTAATGGCAATAAGTGGTTTGCCATACCTCATGCGCGTGTGAAGGAAGTGTTGAAAAAGTATAATCGATAGGTTGGAAACAAGATAGATTTATTCCGGGTTTGCAAACCGATCCAATTCACTTTTGGCCGAAACCGTTATTGGCCAGCGTTATAAGGTCGCACCCCAAAACACCTGAATAGGGGATCGTCATAACCTAGTCCCAATTTGACTATTCGTTCTGCTATTCGTAGCCCCTGATTAGCAATATTAACAAAGTACACCACGGCTATTCGTTGGCTGGAAGAACCAATCACGTAGCCGCTCGCGGCCGGACTTTTGGCCCACTGGCAGAACAGATCACCGGTTGCCGTATGTTGAATGGCGAAACCGGTGCCCCAGGATACCTGACCAGGTTGGCAGATATCTGTCTTCACCGGGGAACTGACCAGCGACATGGTCATGCGCTTACCCAGGTCTGGTTCCATCATAGTTTCCACGATAAAGCGGGCATAATCCTCCGCCGTTGTCCGTAAGGTATGGGCTACATTGGGTGCCTCCGGCTCATCAACGACGGGCTTTCCCGTCATATCGTAGGAGCGAGCGTATCGAATGGTGTCAGTTGCTTGATACGCATAACTCGTATTTTTCATTCCCAATGGGTCGAACACCATTTGTTTCATGAACAACTCAATGGGTTGTTTGACCAGGTATTCAACTACCTTTTGTAATAAGTAATACCCTTCTCCAGAGTAGCTGTATCGGCTTCCTGGCAAGAATAGCGTAGTCAACGGCTTTCCTTCCGCACGCCAGTTTGGCAGGCCACTGGTATGATTCAACACCATTCGGGCCGTTATTAAACTGATCCTTTCATCGGCTTGAGGCCCCATTAAAAACTGGTTTTCTAAATAGGTTTTGGGAACATACTCTACCAAAGGACTATCCAACGCGATTTTTCCCTGGCTGCTCAATTGAAGGACAGCATAGGCGAAGAGGGGTTTTCCCAAAGAGGCTCCTCGGAAAATGGTGCTGGCGGAAACAACTTCTTTGGTGTCTTTATTTTTAACGCCAAAGCCTTTACTCCAAGCTACTTTACCATTCTCAATGAGCGCAATTGAGAGGCCTGGTGTGGCGGTGCTGTCCAGCATGGACGGCAAAGCGCTTTGTAACAACTCAATTCGTGATTGGGCTACCGACGGCAACCAAAAAATGGCAAATAGAACGGCGGGCGTTAGGCTAAAGGGAAAGCTCATACCAAGAGTTATTCAGGTCAGAAAATAGTCTCTGTAAGAGGGACAATTACTATACCATAGTTGAAAAAATGACTCATTACTGCTGTGAAGGGCATAAATTTGGAAACGTCGTACGATTTCGGACATTGAAAGGGCTAAACTGTCCGGTTTCATAAGAGATTGCATGGCTGCAAAGCTTATTTAAAACAATTTATGGCGTGGCTATAAGTGGGAGGTGGGCTAATCATTAAAACTTGTAACTATAGCCGATCCGGATTACCTGGGTCTCGTAATAATCGTTGCTGACGTAGCTAAACCCGTCCCCCTGAACCGTCCGCCGAATGACCAGTGTGTTGAACAGATCCGTGGCATTGATGTAATACTCTCCTTTTTTTACTGTCTTTTTCATCCCTGCATCTACTGAAAACCTGGAACCGGTTTTTCCCTGCGGGACAATGTCAGGTGCCAGATACACTGCCGAAAGCTGTCCTTCCAATGATTTTTTGAACTTGAACATCGCATTGACTTTACCACTGCCCGATGTTACCGACTGTTTGTCAGCAGTAAAACGGTTAGGTCTCGGGTACAGGTTTTCCACCGTGAAAGCATCGATCGTATTCTTATACATATTTACATTGCTTGTCAGCGAGAACCAAGGCGCGATTTGTTGTTGCCAGATCACTTCTGCGCCGGTGTTCTGGCTTCGGCCTGCATTCTGGAAAATGTTGTAAATCAGGGTGCTGCCTGGCGCAATGCTTCCTATCCGTGTGATCGTCCCGTTTGCCATTTTGTGATAAAACGCCGCATAGATATAGCCACTGCCCCAGCTGGTTTTATATCCTGCTTCCAGCGTATTGGTGAACTGGGGACGCAGGCCGGGGTTTCCTACTTTAATGATTTCGGCATCGTCGTATTTGGGGAAAATCCGTATATCGACCTCGTTGGGCCGGTCTACACGGCGGTTGTAGAATAAGGACACCCTATTCTTGTCATTGATTTTATAGGCCAGTCTCACATTTGGAAATGGCTGTGTATAGCTATATCCACTGCTTTTGTAGGTAGGGTGGTTTGGATTGACCGAGTAACGCAAGTCCACATATTCCAGCCTCAGGCCAGCTTCGAGTTCAAAATCTTGATCCTCAAATATGTAATTTCCATAAATGGCCGGGATCGTTTCATTGTAATTGGCCCAGCCCCCAGCCGCGCTGTCGATGGGCGAGTTTGCGCCCGGGAAAAACTGCATATTGGTCGGAATGTAGCGTTTCCGGATCTTGATGCCCCCTTCGATATGCCCAAACTTCAATGGTTTTACATAGTCCGCAGTAAGGTCGAACACACTTTCGTCCGACAATAGTTTAAATGAGTCCTGTCCGGTCGAAGCCGGGAGCGTGTTGGTGAAAAAGTACTTTTCATCTTCACGGTGGAACGTGTAGTTTAGCCCAAGATTGAGCAAATGTCCCGGTTGCTGAAATTTATGCTGAAAAGAGCTCGTGGCTGTCACCGTGGTTTTAAGCTCGTCTTCCAGAAACTGCCAGAGCCTGAATCTTTCGCTCAGCGTGGCATTGTAGAAAGGCTCGTCTCCCCGGTCGATGATCTTTTCACTACTGAATAAAGCAGAAATATTGAAGGTATTGCTGCTGTTGATGTTCCAGTCAAGTCCGGTTTTACCCGTAATGATGTTGGTGTTCCGGTTTCTTTTCAGTTGCTGTCTTACCACACTTCCGTCGTCGTAAAAGCGGTCTGTAAATTCATTTTTATTCAGGGTAGGGGTGTGCAGGTAATCTCCCTGGAAGAAAATGTTGGTTTTATTTTTCCGGTAATTAAGCGAAACAGATGGGTTAAGCTTGAAAGTGTTCCGGTACTGTGGACGAATGTCGGGAAAATTTGCGTTTTTAATCCAAAGGGCCCCTAATCCTGTGGAAAGTCCGATTTTGCCATTAAACCCTTCCTGTTTATTTTTCTTGTAAATGATGTTGATGATCCCCGCGTTGCCATTTGCATCGTATTTGGCCGATGGGTTATTGATCACTTCAATTCTTTCAATTGCCGAAGCGGGAATGTTGTCAAGGCCAGTCTGATTGCCGAATCCCGTCAGCGCCGTTTGTTTTCCGTCGATCAGTACCACTACTTTATCATTGCCCCGGATCAGAACCTTTCCGTCCTGGTCTGTGGTGATGCCGGGCAGGTTTTTCATGACTTGTAAAAGTGAACCGCCGCTCTGGCTGATGTTGTCGGTCACCGAAAAGGTCTTTTTATCCATCCTACCATCAACACCATCTGCATTTGCGCCCGTAACCGTCACTTCGTTGAGTTGTTTCACGTCTTCGCTCAAAGTAATGGTCCCCAGATCAAGAAACGGACTGAGCGAACCGATGGGTACAGTCTGTTTTATAGTTTCAAAACCAATGTAAGAGGTTTCAAGAACATAACTTCCCGGATTAATTTCAGCAAAAGTGAAAAGTCCGCCGTCGCTGGTAATGGTACCCTGGACAAAAGTACTGTCTGCCGCATTTTTCAGCGCAACGGTAACAAAGGGCAATACTTTACTGTCTTTCGCATCCTTGACAGTTCCTGATAAGGTCACTTTAACAGATTGCGCATCAATGGTTGATGAGATTAAAACGGTACAAATGAAAAGCAATAACGGCTTCATTGAATTTCAGTTTGGTGAATAACTCGTACAAAGTTGAGATACGATTTAGAATTTATTTTAAACTTGGGCTGATCAGGGATATGAAAAGGTTTGACATTTAAATTAAATACCTAATGACTGGACGTTTTCAGTAAGTTCGATTGTTCAATTCCGAACAGGTAATTTGAGGATTCGTGATGTAAGTAGCTGTTTGTCAGTTCGTATTTAGTGTTGGAATAATTCTTTTAATTTTGAAGAGAACCGGACAAAACATTGATTTTATGTTTCAAAACTATTTCAAAATCGCGTTCCGCAATCTCTGGAAACACAAGCTGTTTTCGCTGATCAACATTCTCGGGCTCGGGCTGGCCATGGCGTTTTGCTTTTTACAACTCATGCAAGTTCAAAGTAGTTTCGAAAAAGATTCTTTTCATCCTTTTCCTGACCGTACCTACCGGATCATCACCGATGCAACCGGAAAAGATGGGAAGGCATATGCCCTTGCATCTTCACCCCTGCCTTTGGGCGAAAAACTTAGCGTTGGCCAGAGCGTCGTTGAAAAATCAACCCGGGTTGTCCGCAATTTCGGTGGAAACCTCAATAATGGGATCAAAACCTTGAACGTCGATGGGATGTATGTCGATCCGGCGTATTTTGATATCTTCGGTTTCAAACTTGAAAAGGGCAAGCCTTGTATTGAGCCCCGCACGGTGGTTTTATCAAAAGAAACAGCTGAACGCTTCTTCGGCAATGCCGATCCGGTTGGAAAAACACTTGTAAGCCAGGAATTAGGCACGTTTATGGTCTCTGGTGTCTTTTCTTCGATAAAACCCTTCACAACACATTTGAAGTCTGATATGGTTGTCTCAATGGCTACCTTTCCGCAATTAAACAAAATGGTTCAGAATGATAACTGGCAGGATTACAATACTTACACATTTGTACTATTGACAAAAGGCGGTCAGCAAGAGGTTCTGGACAAAGCGATTCACGAAGTTGCCCGTGATAATAACAAAAATGTCACCTTTAAGGATATCAAAAGCCATAACTATCGGAGTCAGCGGTTAAGTAAGATCTCTCCTGATTCGGAAGGACTGATCAACAATCCCTATGTGGAGCCACTCTGGAAGATCGGTGTGAGCATGCTGGTGCCATTGATAGTGATTTTGCTTGCTGGTTTCAACTACGTCAACCTGACACTTACCCGGTCCTTAAGCCGAGGTCGGGAAGTGGGTGTGAGAAAAGTGGCAGGTGCGAAACGCTGGCAGCTTGTGTTGCAGTTCCTGACTGAAACGGTGGTTATTGCCTTTTTTGCACTGGGAGTAGGGTATCTGGGATTATTGTTCATCAAATCTTTTGTCCACGTAGGCTGGCTCAACTTTGAAGTGCAGCAAACAGAACTCCTTTGGGTTTCATTCGTGATTTTCACACTGCTTACCGGCATAATGGCCGGAATGCTTCCTGCCAGGATTTTGTCGTCGTATGAACCTGCCCAGATTTTGAAAGGAGACCTTGGCCCGGCTGGACTTGGCAGGATCAGCTTCCGGAAATCCCTGGTGGTGATCCAGTTCGTGGTCGCGTTGGTTTTTATGACGTTTACCGGCATTTCCAATAGTCAGTTTGACTATATGGCTACTGATAATGAGAATTTTAATAGAAAGGATATTGTCAATATTCCCGTTCCTGCCAGGGATTTCAAATTGCTGGCAAACGAAATGGGTAAGCAGGCCGACGTAGAAAGGGTAGGGCTGGCTTCGGCTACGCTAAACGAAGGTGCTGGCAAAGCTAAGATCAGTAACATTGGCTCAAAAGGACAGCGTTTAGCCGCTCAGGATACCTACATCTACGCAGTGGACGGCAATTTTATAGAAAACATGCAGCTGAAGTTTGTGGCGGGAGGAAATTTGCCGGAAGCGTCGGCGGATACTTCGGTACATTTCGCGGTGATCAACGAGCGGGCGGCCAAAGTTCTTGGTTTTGATAACCCCAAAGACCTTGTCGGGCAGGCGATCAAACTCAATGAGACAGAGGTGCAAATTGCCGGGGTAATCAGTAATTTTTGTTTCATGCGTTATGAGCTGCCGGTTGCCCCGCTGGTATTTGCATATGATCCCGGGGAGATAAAAGTACTTTCCCTGAAAATCACCGAGGGGGCTGATAAGGAGCATGTTACCTCTTCCCTGAATAAGATCTGGAAGAAATTTCACCCGCGCGAGTCCTTCGTTCATTTCTGGTACGAGGAGCAGCTTTACGAAGACTATGCGGAAGGCGGGGATCAACGTTTTACGGGAATAATCGTATTTATTGTCTTTGTGATTGCTGCCATGGGCTTGCTCGGTATGGTCAGTTACACAACCGAAAAAAGAACAAAAGAGGTAGGGGTCAGAAAAGTCATGGGAGCAAGTGTGGTGCAGATCATTAGCTTGTTGTCTTCCGGCTTTATAAAATTGATTTTAATAGCCTCCGCGATTGCATTTCCGCTTGGTTACTTTCTGGGAGGTCTTTTCCTGAATATTTTCACTTATCAGGTGCCCCTTAGCCCGGCTGTTTTTCTGAGATGTCTGAGCAGTCTGCTGCTGGTGGGCCTTGGTACTATCGGTGTCCAGGCTTACCGGACGGCGATGACAAATCCTGCGGACACGCTGAGGTCAGAGTAGACTTTACACCTTTTGTCGACCTGGACTTCAAAATAGCCTTTCATGTAAAATATTTTAGCGGATTATTTTGCATCATTTGAATAATTAATCATGTGCCTTATCACATGCCAATTAATCTGCAAGCATTTTCATATGAACCGAAAAACAGAGATACGTATAAGCCAGTGGGTTTTTATAGACAATATAAAGTTCTTCGGCCCGGGCCGCTACGAGCTTCTAGGGCATATCGCCCAAACCGGCTCCATATCCAAGGCAGCAAGCGCGATGGGGCTTTCCTACAAAAAGGCCTGGGCTATGGTGGATGCCATGAACACTTTTGGAAATAGCCCTTATGTGATCACGCAAAAAGGCGGGTCGCATGGTGGCGGGGCTGTACTGACAGAAGCCGGGATACGTGTTATGGAAGCCTACAAAAGTTTCAATGAGAGACTTCTTGAAGTCGTCAAAGCGGAAAAAGAACTCTTGTCTGTAATCTGATTTTTTCAAAAACATCACAGGCAAATAAAGAGTTTTTATATTTGCGATATTTCCGTAAATACATATCGCTTAATAATGAAAAAACTTTTAGCCTTCTTAGCATTAACGATCTGTTTGCCTGGATTTGCCAACGCGCAGCAAACATCAGACTCCGCTAGCGCCAGCAGGATTTTGCAACTTGGGGAATTAAGGATTTCCGGTATCTCTGGCAAGGACAGCAACAATTTTCTCACCTATCAAAGAATAGAAAAATTCAACCGGACAGATCTTTCTAATGCACTTAACATCCTGCCTGGTGTTAGCATTGCCAATGTTGGCCCAAGAAATGAATCCGTGGTTTACGTGCGCGGATTTGACCTAAGGCAGGTGCCGGTATTCATTGACGGTGTTCCTGTTTACGTTCCATATGATGGCTATGTGGACATGGGACGCTTTACAACATTCGATCTCGCTGAAATAAACGTTTCAAAAGGTTTCGCATCGATTCTTTACGGGGCAAACACCATGGGCGGCGCTATTAACCTGGTTTCCCGAAAACCAGTCAGCAAATTTGAAATCAATGGCCGTGCTGGCATTTACAGCGGGGACGGTTATCGGTGGAATGTCAATGCCGGTTCCAGGTTTGGCAAGTTCTTTTACCAGGTTGGCGCATCGCAGCTAAAACAGGAAACATTCCCTCTGTCCGAGGACTTTAAGAAAAGAAGATACCAGCAAACTGATGACCGCGAGAATGCTTACCGCAATGATCTTAAATTCAGCGTAAAAGCAGGTTTCGCTCCAAACGCAACCGACGAATATGTGATCGGCTATGTCAATCAAAATGGAGAGAAAGGAAACCCTCCATATGTGGGTGACGATTCCAAAATCACGACACGTTTCTGGCAATGGCCAAAGTGGAACAAGCAAAGCCTGTATTTCATATCCAATACAGCTGTCGGCGAAAAAAGTAAAGTGAAGACACGTCTATACTATGACACTTTTGTAAACCAGCTGTTTAGCTACGATGACACAACATACACCAAGCAAACCAGGCCTTACGCATTTCAAAGTTTTTACGACGATTATACATTTGGTGGCAATGCAGAATATGAATCCAGAGCATTGGCTGGCAACGTGTTCAAATTGAACGTGCAGTACAAGCGTGATGTGCACCGGGAGCATGACTTGGGCGAGCCCGTGCAAGGTTACATTGACAATACCTTGTCCGCAGGCATTGAAAACACCTATCAGATCACCCCTTCTCTGGCCGTTATTCCCGGCTTGAGCTTTAACACACGCGGCAGCGACAAGGCGCAGGAATACAATGCAAACACCAAGGAAATCACCAATTTTGCAGACAGTAAAAACAATGCGGTCAATGCGCAGATAGGCTTGTTTTGGGACATCAACACCAGCCATTCGCTTAAAGGGTCAGTAGCACGCGAAACGCGGTTTGCAACCATTAAAGACCGCTATTCCTACCGGATGGGCCAGGCCATTCCCAATCCTGACCTGGGTGCAGAAGCGGCTGTAAACTTTGATTTGAGCTATTCAGGAAAAATTGCTGACAAACTCAGCCTGCAAGCGAGCGTTTTTAACAGCAACATTGATGATATCATTCAGCAGGTCGATAATGTACAAAGGCGTCGGTGAAACTCTATAAATTCATTTCTGCCGAAGCAGGATTGAATAACATTTTTGATGTTAATTATACATTGGTTGAAGGCTTTTCGGAAGCCGGGCGCAATTTCTTTGTGAACCTGGTGTTCAATCATTTTTAAGATGCATTTACCTTGATGAAAAACTTTCTGAAAACGGTTTTAACAAACAGACCAGGTTGGCTTAAAGTCAGCCTGGTTTGCGCTGTTTTCATTTCTTGCGGACTGATTCAGTCCTTTAGAGCTAAAAATGCGGAACCTTATGTTTTGCAATATCCCGCTAATTTCGGCTCGCGGTTCGTCATTCCGGAGGGCAATCCGATCACCAAAGAGGGGATTTATCTGGGACGGCTTCTGTTTTATGAAAAAGCACTATCGGCCAATAACAACATATCCTGTGAAAGCTGCCACCAGCAAAAACTAGCTTTTACGGATGGAAAAGCATTCAGCACCGGCACAGACGGCTCATTAACTGCCAGAAATTCCATGTCGCTAGCCAACTTGCTATGGGTCCGAAACTTTTTCTGGGACGGGCGTTCCCCTGGCCTTGAAGATCAGGCGAAATTCCCTTTGACAGATCCCCACGAAATGGGTCAGCCACTGAGCGAGTCGGCCAGAAAACTAAACAACACCACCCTTTATCCGCCGCTGTTCGCAAAGGCGTTTTGCAGCAGCGTGATTACGGAAGACCAAATACTGAAAGCGCTGTCCCAGTTTGAACGGACATTGATTTCGGCAGGCTCGAATTATGATCGATATCTGGCTGGCAATTACCAGCCGACCGCTCAGCAGTTCAGGGGTATGCAGCTATTCGAAAGCGGTCCGGATCCAAAAAGTGGGATCAGAGGAGCCAATTGCGGTCACTGCCATGGCGGCGTGAAGACTTTTAAGGAGCTTTTTCACAACAATGGTCTGGACAGTGTGGCCACAGACATAGGTAGGGAGCAGTTTACCGGGCAAAGCACAGATCGTGCCCGATTCCGCGTCCCTACCTTGCGCAACATTATGCTAACCGCACCTTACATGCATGACGGTCGGTTTTCAACCATTGAGCAAGTTCTCGATCATTATAATGCGCACATTCAGCAAAGCCCGACGCTCAGCGCTTTTCTCCAAGACATTTCAAATGACCCCGGTGGTAAAAACCTGGCGTTGACCAAAGACGAGAAAGCGGATTTGACAGCCTTCCTGGGTATGCTGACCGACTCATTATTCACAACCAATCCTGCATTTTCCAATCCCCATCCTGTTTTAAATCCTTAAACAATGTCCAAAACTAAATTCTCAAAGCAGAGCATTGCAGCCAGCCTTTTGTTGCTTTTGTGTGCTGCATTTTCATCATTTGCCCAAAATACGGCGACGCTTTCTATCAGTGGAGAAGTAACAACACCTTTGGAGCTCAAATCAGCAGACCTTGCCAGCTTTAAACAGGTAAGCCATAAAGTAAAAGACCGCGACGGGAAAGAGCATGAATTTTCGGGGGTTGCCTTAATCGAAATCTTAGAAAAGGCAGGCGTTACAACCGGAGCCAAGCTGCGTGGTGAAAACCTGGCCAAATATCTGCTGATCTCGGCTTCTGATGGTTACGAAGTGTTGTATTCACTGGCTGAAATTGACCCTGATTTCACAGACCAGGTGATTTTGCTTGCAACAACAAAAGATGGGCAACCTCTTGCAAACGGCGAAGGTCCATTCCGTATCATCACACCAAATGATAAAAAGCCTGCCCGATGGATACGGGAAGTGCGTTCTATTAAAGTTGCATTTGCAAAATAAAGCCCCCATAAGCTCCATTATAACGACAACATTTGCTCAAAGTGGGATAAAACTTAGAGCGCAAGGTTCATTCCTCGGTTCAAAATGAGTGGAACAGTATTTGTGATTTCGGTGAAATCAGCTACGAATTGTTCAATTGAGTATTCAAATAATTTTATCATTTTCAACTAAATTCCATAACTATGAGGCGCGCACTTTTTCTTCTTTTGTTTTCTGTGGTACTCAAGAGTCAAGACCCCTTGCATGCTACTCCGGAGCTCCTGAACTATTCTACATTTACAATCGATGGTGCGGGAAAATTGACTCCTGTTCCAGGTGCGAAATTTGAAACCACAGCTGGTACTTCTCCTTCCAATGCGCTGGTATCCCGCGACGGCAAATTTTTGTTCGGCACCGATTTCCTTGGTTTTATGTTAATGCCCCCGGTTGGTACCCTACGCACTTTTACAATCAGCGGATCGGGTAATTTAACCCCGGTAGCCGGTTCGCCTTATGTAGTACCAGGCATGAACGGCACAGCGTTGGGATTATGGCAGCATCCGTCAGGATCTGTATTATATGTGGGCAACCCGCTACAAGGAATGGTGAATGTGTATGCAATCAATGGTGTCACTGGCGCTCTAACCCTTCAAACATCCGTAGCTGCCGGAAAAGCGGCATGCTGGATCCGTACCAACAAAGCTGGCGATCGCATGTATGTTCCTAATACAGTCAGGCCAAAAGGGTCTGTTATTGTAAGCAGATAATTTAGCAGCACGTGTCCCCCATTTGGCCTGCCTTCGGAAATGATTATCGAATCATTCCGTGTGATTACGTCGGTAGGGCAAATGTTAAATTCCTGCGTATAACAAGGAGCGTTATAACAATCTTAAAGCTGCGATGCACAGGACAGAATTTTTTCTGTGGTACAATCTATTTGCGAAGGCGGCACAATGCAAAACGTTGTGCGTCATTTAATACCTGATGGTATCATAGACTGATTTTTTATCATTGCGAAGTCAGCCCTTGTTTGCTGTTTGGATATTTGCAATTCAATAAATATTTAAAAAAATGGAAAATAAGAGAAAAGTTTTGCTGACAGGAATTACAGGTTTTGTAGGTTCACATACAGCTATTCAGCTACTACAAAAAGGCTATCAGGTAATAGGTACATTAAGAGATATGAAAAGGGCAGATTCTATAAAAAGGGTTCTGGCACAACATACTTCGCATACAGACAATCTAAGTTTTGAAGAAGCCGACATTCAAGACGAAAGTATATGGCAAAAACTAATGACTGGTGTGGACTATGTGCAACATATAGCTTCGCCATTCCCTAAGGTAATGCCCAAAGATGAAAATGACTTAATAATACCGGCACGCCAAGGCAACATAAATATTCTGTCAGCCGCTTCATCCTGCGGGGTTAAGAGAGTTGTAATTACAAGTTCAACTGCCGCGATTTCCTACGGGCAGCCGAAAGAAAGAAGGAGAAGAATATTTGACGAAACGGATTGGACGGATTTGAATCACAAAGACGATATAACACCTTATTATAAAAGCAAAGTCATTGCTGAGCAAGCCGCTTGGAATTTTATAAAAAACGACCATTCGGGTTTAGAGTTGTCAGTGGTTTGTCCGGGTCTCATTCTAGGCCCATTACTGGAGGTGGATTTTAATGCTTCAGCTAATGTAGTTATCAAATTATTGGATGGCAGCATGCCTGCTTTGCCACAAATGGGATTTGATATGGTTGACGTCAGGTCTATTGCATCCTTGTTAATTCTTGCTATGGAACAACCGCAGGCTGCCAACCAACGCTATATTGGTTCAGCTGGCTACCTAGCATTTAGCGAAATGGCTGGGGTTTTGAAAAAAACTTATCCAAAAATGAAAATCCCCTCCCGCAGATTACCCAACTTTTTGGTACATATTCTTTCATTTTTTGATTCTACCTTAGAGCCCGTTTTGCTTGACCTTGGCACGGAACGAAAAATGAATAATTCAAAAGCTGCAAATGAGTTGAGTTGGAAGCCTATCAAACCGGAAGAAGCTGTTTTATCTTCTGCTGCAAGTATTCTTCAACTAGGAATTGTCAAACACAAATAAATGGAGGCAACAAGGGCCGAATGAAGCCGGCGGCAGAAGTTGCACAATTTAGTAATCCGAGAGGGCCGATGTTTAATCCTCAAACTTGTATGGGACAGGATTTTTGTCCAAAATCTGCTCATATTTTCTGCTTGTTTCAAAAAGTAATCAGGCATAACAAAAGGCTCAGAGTAAGACCCTTGGTGGATTACTTGGTCATGGGTGTATCCTGCGTTTTCCCTGTTTCGCCTGTTGTTTTTCCATCGTTTCAGTCGCGATATCATCTTTTCTAACTTGCATGTCCATACTATTCGGCGCAATATACTTTCCAAATCTTTGCAAGGTCAAGAGTAGATCCCACATAAAACTCCTTATTGATCCTAAATATATTTTATGGAAAAAGATCTACTTCTGAACCGACTGGCTGGATTCTGCTTTTTCATGCTGCTAGCCACCTCCCTGCCTGCGCAGGTGATCTATGATAACAATGCGCAATGCGCCGGAAGTAGTGCTGACGGCTCAACTCTGTCCCTAGCCAACTTTACGGTCCCTGCCAATGACCGGGCGGCGCTGGTTGTCCTGATCAGAAGCACCCAAACCCGCACAGTCAGCAGTCTGACTTTTGGCGGACAAAGCTTGACGCGCCTGAACAGCGTATTTTCTTATTTCAATGCCCGGGCCGAGGTTTGGTACCTGGCCTTGGGCGATCTTGCCGTGCCGATTACCGGCAACATTGAAGTGGTGTGGGATGGTAATAATATTTATCGAATGCTCACCGTGCTCTCAGCGCATAATGTGGATCAGGCTACACCGCTTGACAATCTAACGGGCAACGGATTTCCAGTAGGCAGTACTTCCAGTAGTTTGAGCGTAGCTGGCAGTTCCGGCGATTTGGCAGTGGAGGCCATTTCATGCTTTGGGCCCAGTAATCTTACACCGCCAGTGTTTACGCCGACCAGCGGTCAAACCGGGCTGGCACTTTGTTCCGAAACCCCTGTTTTTACATTCGTGCAGGCTGCTGCTTATAAGATGCAGACGGGCCCAACCACTTTAAGTTGGAGCATAAGCAATTTAGAGCCAACGACTAACGCCGGTATTCAGATAGCCGCCAACATCAGAGCCGATGCGAGCCTACCGGTGACTCTTATAAACTTTCAGGCACAGCACGACGGTGAAGCCAGTAAGCTAACCTGGGAAACCGCCAGCGAATATCAAAGCGATTATTTTGAAGTGCAACACAGCAGCAATGGGCAGGATTTTAGGGAAATCGGACGAGTGGCTGCGGCTGGTGAAAGCACAAAAACCTGGTCTTATACATTTTCCCACGACCAGCGGACCAGGCAGGCGCAGGCGGATTACTACCGCCTGAAATGCGTAGATTTAGACGGATCTTATATGTTCAGCCGCATTGCTTCGGTATGGAACGGGAAAGCGACCGAGACTATAACGGCTTATCCGAACCCCACGAAAAACGGCTTCACTTTACAAGCTGCCAACCGTCAGCAAACGGTCAACTTGTATGACGGTCAGGGTAGGCTGGTTTACAATAGTAAGAAAGTGCCGGAGCATGTAGAAATGTCTCATTTGCCACAAGGAATGTATGTTTTGCAAGTGGGGACTGCGGTCATCAAAGTGGTGAAAGAATAGCGAAATTTTCGACCTGTGTCGTCCAGAAAACCTGACAGTTTGTTCCGTACTAGAATTTCTTTACGCGGTTTTGTAAGAATAGAGTGGCTAAGCCGAAAAGTGTGAAATCTCAGTCTCACACTTTTCAGTTACTGTTGTCTATGAATTTTTATTCATCCAAAAACGCAGTATGTTACCGTCTGGGTCTTTAAAGCTAGCTATATAGGCTCCTGCTCCTAAGTCCATAATAGGGTGTATCAGCTTAATATCATGTGTGCTTACAAAGTTTTGTATATCATCCACAACGAAAGAAAGCACGATATTCTCGTTTGGTTGTGTACTTGAAGTCTGCGGGAGTACAGCGTAATGAATACCGTTATAATCGCATTCCCAATGATCTGGCGTGTTCCCATGGCGGTTGAGCTCCAATGGCAATCCCAAAACTTCCTTATAAAATTTTACCAAGCGCTTGGGTTCGGGAGATGACATGATCACACCTGTCAATCCTCTCACTCTAAGGTTTTCCATATTTATATCATTTATGATGTTTATTGCAAATATAAATATCATAAATGATATAATAACACATGGTAATGTATATTTGTTGTCTTTTGATAAATATGATGTATGAACAAAACAGCTGAGTTAGTTAATCTTTGGGCGCAATTTGAAGAAGAAAACCCTGAGGCAGAAATTAGCCGGTTCTGCCAAGCGTATTTGGTTAGTCAGGAACAAAAAACTGAGAAGGCTGCCTTCTGGCAATCACCTCTTCCACCTGACAAAACCAGCATGTTGACTAAATTGATAGGCAGAATCGCCAAGCTTCACAATCTCTACGCCATAGCTGCTTTTAAAGACCACGGGGTAGGTAGCTTTGATGAATTTTTATATCTCAATTCTATCGCAAGCACGCCAAATCCAAAGAAAACGGATGTTATAATCGCCAATTTCAATGAGTTGTCGTCAGGCTTATTGATTCTCGACCGATTAAGAAAGGCTAAATTAATTGAGGAGCTGAGCGATGACCTGGATAAAAGGACGAAAAGATTAGCCATGACCAAAGAAGGGATAAGCATATTGGTGGCCTGTTATGAAAAATTGAATGACGTGAACGAGATGTGTTTTGACGGGTTGTCAGAAGAACAAATAAGCCTTTGTATCCAATTGCTACAACCTGTTGAAGCTTTATTGGCCAAAAGCTGGTTAAATAATAAGAAGAAATAAACTAGTAAATATTATTTCACAAAAAGTCGGTATTGTGCGACAAGTCCCACTCAGCCTATGTAGAAAAGGTCTCAAATTGTAATTTGAGGCGTCTCATATCAATAATGAAGCGCGTCTGTACTTCCATTCCCACAATTTTGGGTCATTAACAACTGCTAATCGACCTATATATATGGCACGCTTTACAACCTTACTGTTTTTCTTTTTTACTGCACTATCATTAAATGGCCAATCCATCAGCGGCAGTGTCATCGATGAAGCGCAACGACCCGCTTCTTTTTCAGTAGTTAAACTTTTGAAAACGACAGATTCAACCTTGGTAAAGGGCACGATCGCTAATGAAGCCGGGGAATATGAATTTACTGGTATCAGCGAAGGTACTTATTATGTCAAAGCCTCGCTAGTTGGTATGCTCGATAAGAATAGTTCTTTAGTAACCCTGCATGCGGGGCAGTCGGTCAGGCTCGATCCGCTGATGATGATCCAAGCACAGCAGGCATTAAATGAACTGGTTGTCCAAGCAAGAACACCTAATATTGAGCAACAGGTTGATAAAACAGTATTAAATATAGCCGCTGACCAGGTCGCCCAGGGCAAAACGGCCTATGAATTATTACAGCAAGCACCAGGCGTCATGATCGATCCAAACGATAACATTCGCATGGGCGGCAAGCAGGGCGTGAATGTATTCATCGATGGTAAGCCGACCAACCTTTCTTCAATAGATCTTGCCAATCTGCTCCGTGCCACAGCTGCCAGCAACATCGATAAAATCGAATTGATTTCAAATCCTTCTGCACGTTTCGATGCTCAGGGTGGGGCGGGCGTTATCAATATTCGGCTCCGTCGCAATAAAAATTACGGCCTGAATGGGAATGTCTCAGGTGGTTACGGACAAAGTGATCATTACCGCGCCAATCTTGCGCTTGACCTCAATTACCGTGCAAAACGTTTAAGCCTGTACGGCAATGCTTCGGGAAGCGATAATTATCAGATCACTAAAGTGCTGCTTGACCGAAATGCCAATGGCCTGCAATTCGTGCAACGCGGCTTTGACACAGATGGGACGCGTGCAGTTGTCTACAAGACTGGGATCGATTATTCTTTAAGCACCAGGCAAACGATCGGCCTGGTTGTGGCGGGCAATGCTGCTTTCAACCGGTTTGGTACTAACTCCGGCACGAGCATTATAAACAGCAAGGGCCAGGTGGATTCGAGCATTGTAAACCGGGTCTTTAACCCAAACCACAACAACCGGATCAATGTGGCCCTGACTTACCGCTACGCCGATACGCTCGGACTGGAATTGAATGCAGATGCAGACTTCACGCATTTCAGTAATGATTCTCCTAGCAACATTGTAAGTAATTATATTAGTCCCGATGGGCTGCCTTTGTTCAACCGGCTTGTACGTTTTGAAGCCTACACCGGCATCCGGATCGGCACTATCCGTGCGGATGTTGTGAAGGAATGGAAGAAAAAACAAGTAAAGCTTGAAACCGGCCTCAAACATACAAATGTGGCTACTGTCAATAATTTACTGGCTTTTTCAGGAGCCGACGATCAGCCAGATGTGAACCGTACCAACCGGTTTACTTATCGTGAAATTGTCAGCGCGGCTTATGCTTCACTAAACCGTTCAAATGGAAAATGGTCCATGCAAGCCGGGGTTCGCGCTGAAAGAACAGCGGTACATGGCCGCTCGGTAGACCGGTTGAGCCGCGTCATTGATCGCCCGGACACTACCTATTTCAATCTGTTTCCTACCGGCTATATTCAATATCAGATCTCGGGCAATGGCCAGCTCGGGTTGAATTACGGCAGGCGGATCGGTCGGCCCAGCTACCAGGACTTGAACCCGTTTATTTACCAGATTGATCCATACACTAGCCAGCGCGGCAATCCGTTTCTCATGCCTTCTTATACGCACAATGCAGAACTCAGCTACACTTATAAATGGGCCACAAACGTGAAGCTATCATATGGGCATACGGATGGGTTTTCAACGGATGTAATGCAGCAACAAGGTCTGATCGCATACCAAACTGTCGCAAACGTGGGTCAGGTAAATGCGCTAAACGTGTCACTAAGCACACCCTACGAATTTACGAAATGGTGGAGCACTTACCTTTACGCAGCAGCAACCTGGAACCGTTTTCAGGGCAACTTCTCAACTAATGAAATATTCGACCAGCAGGCGTTTGCCTTTGAAAGCTACGTGCAAAATACCTTTAGCATCTCCAAGTCATGGCAAGCACAAGTATCTGGTTTCTGGAATGCTCCGACCACCCAAACCGTCTACCGTATCGGCAGCCTGGGCGCATTGAATTTGAGCATTGAGAGGAAAGTTTTAAAAGGTCAGGGTAAGCTCGCATTGAATGTTGACGATCTTTTTAATACGATGCGGTGGCGGCAATCTGCATCTTTTGAGTCGCAACGATTCAATATTAACCGAAAATGGGAAAGTCGCCGTGTCTCGATAAGGTTTGCCTACCGATTTGGACGGAGTGAGATAAAGGGTGCCCGGGAGCCACGCACAGACACGGATGCAAGCCGGATCAGGACAAAGGGGAATTTATAATGCATGTTAAGAATAGTTGGCCTTTCTACTGCTAAACCGCTGTGTCAGTAGTTAAAATAACACTCTTAGGGACCAAGGCCGGACTCTTAAATTATTTTAGTAATATTAACCGATGAGCTTTTATTTCAATGTCTACTCGGTGGTTCTTTTATTTGGCTTTTTGCAGGGCTGGATTTATGCCCTGCTTCTGTGGATTCGCGGCCAACGGGAAGAACGCCTGTCTGACCATTTGCTGGGCTGGGTACTTGTTGCTCTTTGCTTTAACATTTGGGCGTATATGTTGGGTTTTGGTGGTGTTGAGATCCTTTGGCAAAGACTTAATTTTTTCCAGCGAAACCTAAGTTTTTTGCTTCCTCCTCTTTACTACTTCTATCTGCGTAGCCAGTTTGATACCGGTTTCAGGTTCAAATGGCAGGATTTGGCACATGCGCTACCATTCTTACTTGAAGTTATTTATCGCCTTACGATTTTTGCGCAGGGACCTTCCTTTGTAAATTATTGGGAGACGACATTTCATGGGCCTTTGCATTTGGATGATTTACTGTTTGTTGGCAATACCACGCAGCATATAATTTACCTGTATTGGTCATTTCGGCTTTACCATCATTATCGATCTTGGATTAAAACACAATTCTCAAACGTTGAACCAGTCAGCTTTCGTTGGCTTAGAAATTTCCTCATAGCCCTTTCGCTGCTTGTGTCAATCGACTTTGTTGTAACCGTGCTGGATCTTTGGTTGAACCTGAGTTTTTGGCAAGACTGGTGGAATAATCTAGCAGGTGTAATCCTGATTTACTATGTAAGTATTGCCGGATATGCCCAGCGTCAACCGGGTCGTCAGCTTGCCTTTTCTGAGTCCGGGCTAGCAAATGCAGATCCTGTCCCTAGTGAAATCCAGAAAAAAAGTGTAGTTACGCTCACTTTGGAACAAGACGCAGTTTATAAACAACTATTAAATTTGATGGACACCGAAAAGCCATACCTGAATCCTGATTTATCTCTCCCTGATCTGGCGAGGCGAATGAAAATAAACTCCCCGACATTGTCCCAGGCAATTAATCTCGGCAGCAGCAATAACTTCAACGATTTTGTGAACACTTACCGGATCAAAGAGTTTAAATACCAGGCGCTTGTACCAGCCAATACGCATCTGAGTTTGTTGGGAATTGCCTTAGAATGCGGTTTTAATTCAAAAGCAACATTCAACCGTGCGTTCAAGAAACTGGAAAATCAATCTCCTGGTGAATTTCTAGCTACTCAAAAGTTAGACCATTGATCATGTCACCGATACCTATCTTTTCCCAACCTTTTAATTGAGTAGGGCGTTGATTATCCACGCTTTATTTCACTTGCAGGCAATAACTTTCGAGTTGAGCATCTCGAATGAAGCTGTGGTGTTCAAGTCTTATTCCCCAGCCGCACTCACCGGTGGGAATGGCCGCACGGATTGGCAAGGTGCAGGTAACTTCTGCCAATTGATTCTATGCCTGAGCGGTATACCATTTAAGGGCAAATCCGCAAGTGACCGACGACGCAACTATGTCGCCTGTAAATATGGTCAAAAGCGCACCTCACCTTGGTACTGCTGCGCTCGATATCGGCGAAAGGAGTAGATATTAATTCGGTTTTTAGTTGTGCGCCATGATGTTAATTGAAATGCATGTAGTTGTCGGCTTTCAGCGATTGGCGAGGCCGCCCAGGTTGTCAACAATGGGGGACAGCAGTTAATTAACCAATTACTTAATAAAGTACCGCTAAAATAGAAAATAATGTTTCCCTCAGCCTCTGTAACGCCGACTAACTATTTAGAAAAGATCAATTCCATACAATTCGGATTCTAAACTTCTCTTTGATTATGAAAAAGCAATTCATTTATTCTTACTTCATGATGCTTACAACAGCATTGGTTTTACTTAACTGCAAAGGCGATCCGGGGGCAACCCCGAATCCAAATCCTGGCGGTGGCACTACCCTCGCAATTTCCTCTATAAACCCGGCATCGGGAGCCGAAGGTACCAAAGTAGTCATTTCGGGTACCGGATTCAGCACAACACTTTCCAATAACATTGTCAAATTTGGAACAGTTGCCGCGGTCGTTGATTCAGCCTCGGCAACGCGTATAGTCACCAAAGTTCCCAAAGATGCAAAGACCGGGAAAGTAAGTGTTGAGGTAGGAGGGCAGGTGGCGGCGAGTACGGCGGATTTTACGATGATGGCAAATCCGCCTGTTTTTGGAGCTGCGAATACTAATTCTTCTGCTGATATAACAGCTGCAAGTGCCAAAGTGAGCAGTACCATTACCTCCAAAGGTGACGGCGAAATTATCCAGCACGGCCACGTGTGGTCCGACACCAAATCCGACCCCACCCCCGCCGACGCCAAGACTGAACTAGGCAAAGCCGACGGACCATTTCCGCTCAAATTCACTTCTGACCTCAAAAGCCTGAAAGCCAACACAACCTACAACGTGCGAGCCTATGCTACGAATGACAAGGGTACCAGCTATGGCGCGGCGGTGCAGGTAATGACGGGGGCGGCTCCGTTAGCGGGATCGTACACCGTAAAAGCTAAGTTTCCGGGAGCGGCTCGGAACTCTGCTAATTATTTTGCCTTCAAGGACAAACTCTATGTGATAGGAGGATCATCGGGAACAGGTTATCTCAAGGATTTATGGGAGTACGACCCCGCCCAAGACAAATGGGCACAAAAAGCAGACGCTCCCATTACCCAGGCATTCGGGAGTTATCGGATATTCCATTTTGGGGCTTCTTCGCCCCTCATGTTCATCGATAACAAAATCTTTGTAATTGCGACTGCCGAATATTTGGGTAATCCCAAAAAGACGGTCGTGTTGGAATTTGATACAAATTCGAATACCTGGGCTGTAAAAGGGCAAGCTCCGGAAACCGATCAATCTGGTTCAAATACTTTCACTATCAATAAAAAGGGATACCTCTTGACTGGTCGGAAGATAGGCAATAACCTGACTATACCTCAAAAAGTATATCAATACGACCCCAGCACCGATAACTGGTTGCAAAAGAAAGATTTTCCCGGTAAGACCATAAGTGGGGGTGCAAGCGCGGCATATAATGGCAAAGGGTATGTGATGGGTGGATTAGATAAAGATTACGGTTTCGTGCAGGAGATGTGGGAATATGATGATGGCAAAGATGACTGGACCATACTGGCGAATTATCCCCAATTAGGTGCAGTATCGCAAAACAACACGTTTTTGGTGGATAATATCCTGACCATCAATTCTGGTGAAACAAATTACAGGTACAACTTCGACACTAAATCGTGGAATGTGAGCACGCTCCCTGACGCAATCAGCAAATCGCCTGCTTTTGGGGGCGGAACTTGCCGAATACAATACTGGGTACTCGCACAGGGTGTGAAAGGAAGTATCTACTTTTTCCACTTAGACAGTTCGGGTGGGACCTGCAACAATCTTATGGGGGAATTATGGGAGTACAAACCCTGATAGCTCCCTGCTTCCCCGTGACCTGGTACTTCGGCGCACCCAGCATCTATTAATGAATCATTAGTTCTTCACCTTAGCCAGTGTCCCCACAGGACTTGCTTCACCCTGATCTTTGTTCTCACTATCAACTATAAATTTCACCAAAATCATGAAAAAGATGTCAGTTTTCAATCGGCCAATTTGCACCTACCTGATTTTCATTATGTTCCTGCCTGCTGGTTTGACCATTTCCGGTTGCCAGGAAAAGAACAGCGACAGCGACCCGCAACCCGTCAGCCAGGACGCGCTGCCCAAAATCTTCACATCTACACTGGGCGAATCAACCCACAGTCTGCAATACGACGCCCAGGGGCGCCTGACCCGCAGCACGGTATCAACAGGCACCTACAAAGATGATTACAACTACTACGAGTATGAGACCGGGATCATGCGATTTGGGTACGTGATTCCGCCCAGCACAGAAAAGACTGTCATAACAGAGTACACGCTGAAAGACGGGCTACCCATGGAAGCCAACGATGGCCCTAAGTGGGTCATTACCAATAGAAAGCGGGAGTTTAACTACCGCTTCGATGCCGAAAAGCGGCTGCTGGGTTACGAGTACGAATACCGGAAGCAGGCGAATAACGAACTAATCGAGGCGGTTCGCGTGGAGTACACATGGAAAGACGGAAACGTGGTTCGGCGCCAGCGGTTCAATCCCACTACCAACCAGGTGCTCCAGGATTTGGCCTACGATTACGACCTGACTCATTCCAACCGCCTTTTTTCGGGCTTCGCTATCGAGCGGCCCCACTTCGGGGTGGAAAATCCCGCCGGACTTTACCTGCCCAAATGCGGACTGGGCGTCAAGAACATCCTGGTGAATGTACACACCACGGGCAAACCCGCTACGCGTCCATACATCTACACATTCGATGAGCAGAACCGCGTTCTGTCCATTCAGGATGGCTCTTATAAGTTGAGTTTTAGCTACTGATTTTTAATTTTTTTCACCGACTAGTCACAGCGCTTATACATAATTCCTTTGGAGGCAAAGGCTAGGTAATAGCGCTGGTACAGTGCAAAACGTTTAATTTTTCAATCAATACAATCAAAAAATCATGTCACAGAATCTTCCCCCCGAGCAGGCGGAGTTGCTGAAAAACCATCAGCCCCGCGTAATTGTAAAGTTGAACGGAAACGTTGAACTGCCCTACGAGGATGGGGCCGAAAAAATCCTGATTTTGGAAAAAAAGGGCGATTGGCAATTGCTGGCGAAACAGTTTCCGAGCCTGACGCTCAAAAGGGTTTTCGACCTTGAAACCGAAGCTTGCTATCGGTACCTGATCGAGCTGGCTCGGAAGGAAAATCCATCAGAACCAGTACCCAGACTATTTGCCTACTATTACGCTGAGGTAGCCAATGACACCGACCACAAGGCGCTGGTCGATGCCCTATTGGCCTGCCCATTGATCGAGACGGCCTACCGGGAAGGCATTTGGCTACCAGCCGGACCCAACCAAGGCGACCGAAACCCGCTCTCAATGAAGCAATTGTATCTCGATGCGGCTCCAGTGGGGGTGGATGCGCGTTTTACCCAGCAACTCCTCAACGGAACCGGCTTTGGCATACGGGTGGCTCATCTTGATAAGGGCTGGCAGTTGGATCACCAGGATTTGTATCGGAGTCAGAATCAAATCGTCCGAATCCCAAATACCGCTCCTGATACGCAGGATAAATTCCACGGGACTGCCGCTCTGGGAATCCTAGCTGCCATCGACAACGACCGGGGTATCGTGGGCATGGTGCCCGAGGCTACCTTTGGTGTAGGGGGTACTCACTATGCTGAAGGACCAGCCTATTATGGTGCTTTTGCTTTTGCCACACGATGGTGCAGAAATACCCCCCTCCAAAACACCTTTAGAAGACCAGATTGGGGTGATGCCAAATCTCCGACGATATATCCATCGTTTCCAATTTTTCGAAGCTCTTTGAGAAAGTCTAACTTTTCAACTTCGGAAAAGGAAGAATAAATTTAATCAGTTTCAAAGTTGAAGCAGTCTTAAATTCATGTTTTTCGGATCTTCTTTCTTCTTCGGCTTAAAAGGGGCGGCAACGACGCCTGCTAAGATGCCTCTGCCGGCTCCGACATCATATTAAGTTCGAAAAAGAGCTTTTTTCATAATTTCTGTTTTAATTTTACCTGGGATCGGAACCGTTTGAAGAACCTATTTTGGTCGGAGCCTGCAATTTTGCTTCGGTGATCCGGTTGCCTTCCTTGTCAAGTTCAATTACTTCATATCCTAATTGCTCCAACCCCGGCTTGATCGACGCTTTATCGCCTACAACTGATATGATCATGTTATCCAGGGGCAGGCGCTTCTTTGCAATTGCGTTTATTTCCTCTTTCGTAATATTCCTGACAATAGCGCTCTGTTGCTCGGCAAAGTTTTTTGGCAAATTATATTCCAGGATCTGATAAATCAGAAACGCTTTGCTTTCAGGCGTTTCATAACGGAGTGCATCGCGCTGGCCAATTGAATTTTTAAGAAAATCCAACTCTTCGTCAGTAATACCATTTTTACCGTAATTACTTAATTCCTTCATAAATTCAACAACTGAGCTGTCCGTCGCAGTCGCTCTCACGCCTGCCCTGGCAGTAAACGGTCCCGGTATAAGCGAACTTCTGTAATATGAAAATGCGCCGTAAGTATAGCCTTTGTCTTCCCGCAGGTTCAAATTAATGCGGCTGTTGAATGCATCACCAAGAATATAATTTGCCAGTTCGGCCTTGTAATAATCTCCGGTTGCGTCAAAAGGAAGGTCTGTAAGATAACCGATCCGGATTTCAGACTGTGCCGCTTTTTCTTTATCAATCAGATAAATAGCCGTTTTATCGGTATTCTTTCTGATGTTGGCCTCAGGCAGTTTCACAGGTTTGGCAGGCCACTTTTCCAGAAACCCTAGCTTTGGCCGGAGCATAGCCTGATCTATATCTCCAACTACAACCAGATTGGCAACAGAAGGGGAAAAGTAATTATTGTAAAAGGCCTTTACGTCTTCCAGCTTGATTTTTTCTACCGTTTTGGCAGTACCCAAAAGCGGGACACCGATTATATTGTCGCCGTATAACAATTTATCAAAGGCATTACTGGCGATGGCCACAGGCTGCGTGGCCTGATTTTCTATACTTTCCAGTTGTAATTTTTTCAATCGGTCAAAATCCTCGACAGCAAATTTCGGATGCAGCAACTTTTCTTCTATCAGCGCCAGAACACGATCCAGTGCCTTTTTTGGCGATTCCACCATAATGAAAATATCTTCCTTGCCGGAATAAATCTGAATGTTGCCGCCAAGCTTTTCCAGTTCAATATTGATCTGTTCCGCTGTGTACTTTTGAGTGGCTTCGTTCAGCATGGATGCAGTAAGCTGGGCGATTCCCGCTTTTGAAGGGTCATTAGCCGATAATAAATGGCCACCTTTCAGGGCGAGCAGCATAGTTACTGTCGGCACTTCATCATTTTTGGCCGCAATGATTTTAACGCCGTTTGCGAGTTTGTCAGTCCAGTATGGCGGAACTTTTATGGTCGGATTGGCGCCGGGCGCAGGCTTGGCACTTCTGTCAAATGAATCTTTTGCCTTTGTGTAACTTAATCCATTGTAGCCATAATCGGGAGCTGCATAACCTGCCTGCGAAATCGTGTAATTATCTGCATGCACCAGAATCTCTTTTTTGCCTTTTGGATAAACCGTTAGGACAACTGCATGCTTGTTGCGGATATATTTACCATAAACCCGCATTACATCTTCTTTGGTGACTGCGGCATAACGCCTCAGTTCAATTGGAAGATAATTGGCTGTTCCTGCAAAAGTTTCATATTGCGCCAGCTGTGAAACTTTTCCGGAAACGCTGGAAAGACTGGAAATTATACTGGCTTCCCTTGTAGCCTTAAACTGCAGTATGTCATCATCGATGACGCCGCGCTTTTCAAATTCGGCCAGCGTATTTTTCAGGATGAGTTCAATGCTGTCCAGACTTACTTCAGGAAATGACTGAATATTAAACGTGAATTCCCCGGCGAGTTCATAACATGGGTTGTTTGCCGATGCTCTCACCGCTTTTCTGCTTTTTACAAAGTTTTTATAAAAAAGTGAAGATTTTCCTCCGCCAAGTATTTGGGCAAGTGCGTCCAAAGGAGCTTCGTCCGGATGGTAACGGGGGACACTCGCATAAGTTACCGCCAGCATCGGAAAACGGACCTGGTCTTCATACGAAACATAACGATCACTTTCAAGAAAAGCAGGCTTAACACCTGTTTTGGACACAGCCGGTCCTCTGGGGATTGATCCGAAATATTTTTCGGCCATTTTTGCCACTTCGCCGGATTTTACATCTCCGCCGACAGTCAAAACTGCATTATTGGGGCTATACCAACGAAGGAAAAAGTTTTTCAGATCATTGGCGTCAACCCGGTTGAGATCTTCGATGTAGCCAATTGTCAGCCATGAATATGGATGACCGTAGGGATAAAGATTTTTTGATGTATATTCCCCTACAAGGCCATAAGGACGATTATCATAATTCTGGCCACGTTCATTTTTGACTGTAGCGCGCTGATTTTCAAATTTCTTCTGAGTAACAGCATCCAGCAAAAAACCCATACGGTCGGCTTCAAGCCATAATGCACGTTCGAGCTGATTATTGGGCACTGTTTCAAAATAATTGGTCCGGTCCCTGTTTGTCGAGCCGTTAAGATCTCCTCCTGACTCGGTTACAATTTTAAAATGCTCATCGTCGGCAACGTGGTCTGAGCCCTGAAACATCATATGCTCAAAAAAATGCGCGAAACCTGACTTTCCAACTTCCTCACGTCCGGAACCGACATGATATGTAACATCAACATGAACCAATGGATCTGAATGATCTTCATGAACAATGAGCGTCAGACCATTTGACAATACATATTTATCATAGGGAATTACAAGTTCGCTTCCCTTGCGGGTTACTTTCTCTATCAATTTGGTTTGTGCACTGGCTTCAATGACAGAAACCAAAAGCAATACCTGGCAACAGAAGATTATTTTTTGCATAGGGGTTGTGGCTAATTGAATTAGTAAGTTAATAATAATAAAGATTTTTCAAACATCACCTCCCGACAGGATATGATGTCTCATTTATCCGCAGTGACTAGTACATTAATCAAAAATAAAGGTGCGCTTTACAAAGCCCTATTTTTGAAAGCTTGTACATGAAGGACAAAATGCAGAATATGAAGGCAAATTGTAATTTCTGGCAATATATAATCATAGATTAAAAGCGGTAACGTATATGAAGATTTCCGACTATCTCACCATTAAAATTGATGAGCTTCAGGCCTGTCACTTCCCAGCAAGCAATAAATAAGCCCTCGCCGGAAATCGTCCGAAAACCCCTCATTGTCAAAAAGATATTTTACATCAAAAAGATCACGCGGATGTTGTCTGTAAGTATTGGAAAAAGTGTGCATCACCTAATAATTTTTGATCTACCAAGTTACAAAGCCAATGTAGGTACCATAATTTTTGTTTCAAAAATCCTCCATTCATGATTTTGTCTGTCGGATGCTCGTAATAGCACCCCTAACGAATCAGATTTCGGACGTTTTTTGAGACGGACTTCGGTTTGAAAAATTGGAACTCGTGGTGACTGGTGGTGCCATACCATACGTAACGAGCTATCTCAAATCAATTTGAGATAGCTCGTTTACTGAATTTTGAAAATTTATTTAAGCGAGAAACTCCTGTTGAATTCTCATAGCTTCATTCAGCGACTTCTGAATATATTCAACATTCTTAATGGCTTCTGGCGTGCTAGATCTTTTTTGGGCTTCTTTTGGATCGGTAGGGTCGATATTTTCCACGCGCTCGTTGATCCACCAAAGATTTCCAAACGGGTCAAGTATCCTACAAACCTTTTCTCCGAACCAAAGTGAAGTAATATCTGTGACCGATTTGGAACCCAGATCTAATGCTTTTTCATAAGACTTTTCAATGTCATCAACGTATACATTCAGGAAGCTAGGTGTAGGGTTCCATCCTTCCCGGGAATCAAACAACATTACCATTGCGTCCCCTATTTTTACCACCACGTGAATGACAACTCCTTCTTCATTTTTAATTTTACTATTTGGGACTTCTTCTGCACCAAACACGGCCTCCATAAATGTGATTAACTTTTCAGAGGATTCAGAAATTAACCAAGGAGTCACCGCAGTATAACTATCGGGTATAGTATTGATTCTTGATGAATTTTTTGCTTTCATAATTTCCAACATTTACTGTGAACTCAAAAATTTAATGATATTCACAAATTACCATGCCAATGACACCGCAAACTCTTTGTTTATCAACAATATAGGCAGTGTTTAGCTAGTATACACATAGCACCAGAGCAAAACCGGCTCTCATAAGAAATAGTAATTAATGAGTCATTTATGCAAATTGCTGACTGTTTCAAATAGTAAGTTATGGACATTCTCACAAAACGCTCGAACGTGAGACGGTGCCCCCTTCGGCCTACCATTCCATATCGCATATTTTGGACGTTTTATGAGACAAGAAAAAAACCTCATAAGTATATCGTTTAAATGGCTCTCTTTACTCCATTCTAGCTAAGGCGAGAGGATGACTGCAAAGGAGATACAGAAACAATTTATCAAGACTTATTTGAAGGTCACTTTAAAGCAATTTGGGTATCAAAACAAGCGGACAAACGTGGTGAAAGAACAAGGGTGATTTTTTAATGTGTTTAATCTTCAAAATTATTTTTGGAACTCAAAGGACAATGTTGATTTCCGGTTTAACATTGATATTGCTATACGTAGTCTGCACAGCGCTATTTTCCACCGGCAGCTTTATTCATGATCAGCTGAATGATCTTGGCGAATCCATTTTAAGCTTACTTAGTCCCAATTAATTACTTAGTCCCAATTCATAAAGGACAAGTGCGATTCGGAACTCTCTATCAGGATTTCCAGTAATATATGTGAGCCACCCGGCTAATTGGACCGAATGCGCGAAGTTGAACAGTTCGACCCACAGCAGCGATCAACCCAGGAAAAAGATGATCCAGAAGTTACTTATGATAAACTGAAAGGTCGATAAAGTCCATCCAGTGATTTGCGTGATTTTAAATACATGTTCATAGCGATCTTATTAAGTATTCACAAATCTGGAGGCGAGCATTCATTAAGCCTTCGATATTTAATGGAAAATACGAAGGTGTTACCAAATTTTTGATGACATTCTCAAATAAATATAGGTCAGCGAAATTCAAATCTAGTATTTTCCCTCGTTCAATCAGGTACTCAATGATTCACTCTAAAATAAGAATATGAAAATGCAAGTTGATGTCGGCATTGCTTTCTACGGTAAACCCTATCATACCATTGTCACAATTAAGTCGCTCTTAAGACATAGTGGACAACACATCGACAAAATATATATTTCCCGCGAACGCAAGCAGCCTCATGACGATTATATCGGGATCTTCAAGGTCATAGACTATTTCCGAAACGACCCCAATGTGCGCCTCGTTATCCATTATCCACATCACCATGTTGGGCTTGGTGTGATGGATTCGGAAAGAGCGAAAAAGGATACGAAGTTCAGGCAAAGTATTATGTTCCAGTATGCGTTGGAAACCACAGAGAAAAAATATTTGTGCATCATGCACAACGATATGCTGTTTCACGACGACATGGTTGGGGCGATGCTGGAAGAAATGATGACCGCCCCGGAAAATCTAATTGGCATAGGCTCGATCGGGCAATGCTGGAGTTGCCCGGCAGGAAAAGATTTTGCAAATAAGTGCAATCCCTATATAGTTGACGAATTTGTCCCTAGCTACGAGGAGGCCATGGAAATTACAGAGGCCTACGCTACGCCGCGACAGCAATTACAAAAGGAAATCATCAACGGCGGTCGGGTACATCTGTTGCCTGAATGCCGGTTGAATGAGTATTGCGCGATGTTCAACGTGGAGAGTTACCGGAAAGAAACCGTTCCCTATGGCGACATTGCCTGCTATGGAGGCAACTGGGGCGGTACGGATAATGCCACCATTTGGTCACACGATGTATACGAAAAAGGTTACCGGTTCAAACATATCCATTTGGAACAATATACCAAACACGCCCCATTTGATAGCACAAGCAGCGGTACCCAAGCGAACGACAATCGCAACTTATATGCGCGATCCGAAGAAAATGCCCAGGAATATATTGAAAAAAACTACGGGCCAATTAAGTTTTCAAGCTACGTCTCCCGCGCCAATTTCATTGATACGACGAAGCGGAAAACCTGGCTCTCCATCATCCATACCTATGGTTTTTTCAAGAGAATCTTAGGCAAGTAGCTGATTTTCATAAAAAGGCTAGTCGTATTGAACTGACAATATCGAGCGAAACGGCCGCCAGTTTTATCAAAAAATTAAAGCGCTTTTTCTTTTCCATCATTGCAGCTGTTTTTTCGCATTGTGTCCGGCAGATATCGTGCCGGCAAGAAATATTTGATAAATAGTGATGCGGTTGACTGCAGAAGTTTCGATGAAAAATCCGTTTTCATTGAGCTTCGCTTCCAGACCGGTCGCGATCGTGCTTTTACCAGCCCATAGGTGGAACCATTGTTACGCTCACAATTGGACCTGCTGGCGTATACGTCGCCTTTTCAACAAGTATAATTAGCTGACAGAGGTTAAAAAAAAAGAGAAAATCTAAGGGTAGCCAAATGAAGAAATTAGTAATTACTAGTATTGTAATATTGGTTTCAATTGGTAGTCTTTATTCTCAAGGAAAACTAATCAATGGAAAAATAATTGCTGAAAATTTAGAAAATTTGCCATTTGCTTCGATTTTGATTAATGATACGATTGAAGTGGGCAAGTCTGATGTAAATGGTTATTTTCAAATAAATATTCCTGCTTTAGAGCAAAAATAATATTTGCTGTTCTTGGATTGGAGTTTACGAATATAAATCTTGAAGATAAATGTAACGAGGTCGAAGTTATTTTGATGGACAATGTTACTTATGATTTTATGTCTCTCCAAAAGGTGGATAGACTACGTAAGGAAAGATTTAAGAAGTTACCTGAACTACGTAAAAAAGCATTTGAAAAAGGTATTTTTAAAACACCTAATGCCTGTTATAACCAAGAGTTTATACCTTATTCTAAGAAAAAACAAAAGTAAAATTTGGTGATGCCCTCTGATTGAGGGCTTTATTGTTTATAATGCTGCAATTTGTCTCACAAAACCCTCGAACGTGAGACTGCACGCACTCGCTTATCCACTCCAGTTCGGCCACAATTTTCGGACGTTTCGTTAAACCTAAACCAGCTAGGACAATCTTTAGAGTTAATTCGGGGCCGAATATAACCATCGGGAAAATATTCTTGTTATGGCCGGCATTAAAACATACGTCATTAAAATTCCCATAATCATTACACTTAAGACTCCCCAAATCCAGTCTGGTAGGTTGATTCGCAGGAAAACCGTATGACCCCAAGCTAGGATTGTATGGATAATAACATAGATCGTGAGGCTGGTTATTAGTACAATTTTCCATCGGACTGGCGTCTTCGGGTTGTTTGGACTGTGTTGATAAACCAGGAAATCCATTCCACTGAGGCGTCTACGTTCAGTTTCTAAAAATAATTTTTCCCCCATTGAAACGTACTGGCGACGCTGTTCCGATTTTTCCCAAACATCAAGATTTAATGGTGAGTCAAAGGTAAATACATTAAGTAATTCTTGATGGAAATTGTCATTTGTGGTTTCGAATACACTCCCACTAACATAGCCGTCAAATTGTGATGCAGCATATGCCATGCTCTTGAACCAGTCTATTACGGCCGCCCTGCATCCTTCCTTTGGCGTGACTCTTATAATTGTAATCACCTTTAAGGCGTTGGTCGCATCCATCAATTATGATGATCAAGGAAAAGCTTTACAACATTCGCATCTTCTAACCCACTGGGTAGCGGAAGCGACATACCGCCGTTCGTTGTCACGTAGAGGGAATTCTTATCTGCTGGTGTCCGGCCGAAGGCAATCGCCGTTGAGCCTGTCACACCACTTGATTCGTCAGCGATCAATAGTATTTGTTTTTGAGGACTAATTTTTACGACGCTATTGTAAATGTGGGTTGTCGCATAGATCGTTCCATCTAAATCGATAGCAAAATCATCGAAGTTGACATTTTCAAGATCGATTTTAACCGGGCCGGCGTTATCGCCAACCAGGTCAATTGTCAATAGCAGGTGTCGTTCTGTATTGGAAATGAAAACTTGATTATTGAATATCTTAATGCCATTGGCCGCCGGCAATGAGCTATTATCATCGGCCCTGGCCAACAGTGGGTTATCGGCCCAAATTTCTGAGGTATTTGTAGTCAAATCATATTTCCATACAACACCTAAATATGAATCACACATTAAGAAGGTAGTATTAGACAATCGTGTGATGCCGTTAAGAAACATCGCTCCCGCCGGTTGATTGACAGCAACAAGCTGACGCTGTTGATTAAGAAGGTAAATGGTGGGAACTCCCTGGTCATCCCATCCATTGCATAAAAACTCGTTTTGCCTTATGTGGACAATGCCGGCAAGTTTTCCATCGATCTGACTGTACTTTTCTTTGGTTTTGTTTGCTGAAATTTTGTAGACAGCGCCTTCCTCTAGGGAAGTAATAAATATTGAACCCTTGTCGTCAATAGCAATATTTTCAATAAAGGATGGTTTCCCAAATGAGGTAATAATTTCAGATGGAACGATTTGCCTGGATATGTTTTTGAATAAAAGAAGTGAATTGTTGGGGATCATGGTGCAACTATATAAAGTTATTTATCGAAATTTAGTCGCGTTGATGGCCAATACAAATGGGTTACCATAACACCTCCTGGTCACAAAAAAGTTACTTATGGTGATAGTCAGATAAATAAAATTTGATATGACTGAAAATAATTTGGAGATGCCAGCAGAAATGAAGGAAAGTTTCCTGGCGATAGGAACGTGCCCGGTGTCGACGACGATTGGAATTATTGGGGGAAAATGGAAAGTCATCATCCTGTATCTTATCAGTTATGATATTTGCCGATTCTCCCATATTCATAAATTAATTGATGGTATCAGTAAAAAAACACTCGCCGAACAATTAAAGGAGTTGGAAAATGACGGCATCATTCTCCGAAAAGCTTTCCCGGAAGTTCCACCTCGCGTGGAGTATTCCCTCACAGCCAAGGGTCTTACACTGCGCCCGATTATTTTTTCAATGAGGGATTGGGGAATCAAGTTTGGATGAATTCATGGCCAGACAGTGATCGTAATGGGAGCGGAAACGGTTGTGCCAAGTGGCAAATCAGCTGATGCCGGCAAAACGATAAACCGTCGGTTTACAAATGTATGGATGAACACGACCGGGAAATGGTTATTAGTAGCCCGCCAGGCAAGTGTTCTGTGCCAAAACTAACAATGCCGGCTTCCCTGAATTATTGAACGGGACTTAATTACCGGAAAAACACCGACCTGAGAGGCAGAAAATAAAATTGAAGGTAATCGCAAATGAATATATTAATTGTGCTTGCTCACCCCAAAAAGGAGAGTTTAAACGCCGCGCTGGCTTATTACCTGGCCAAACAATTAAATGAAAAGCATGAAGTAGTTTTGCAGGACCTTTACAGAGAGGGTTTTGATCCGATACTAAAAGAGAATGAGTTGCTGGATATTAACTATTTTAGCGAAGATATCCGCCCATATTGCGATGCGCTGCTAGCGGCGGATATCCTGATTGTTATCCATCCAAATTGGTGGGGATCCCCACCTGCAATGATGAAAGGTTGGATAGACAGGGTAATCCGTCTAAATGTTGGTTACGGTTTTAATGATAAAGGCGAAGGTGAACCCGTCAAACTTTTAAAATTAAAGCACTTTTTTGTTTTCAACACTTCAAACACGCCCGAAGAGCGGGAGCAAAACGTATTTCATGACCCCCTCGAAAATATCTGGAAGTATTGCATCGCTGGTTTTCTGGGCTCAGACCATTTTGAGCGAAGGATGTTTAACATGGTTGTCACCAGCACTGAAAACGAGAGATCCGGATGGCTTACCAGTTCATATCAGCTGATCGCAACCTCAGTTGATGCGAAATTATCAGTTAACCGCTGATTATGATTGCAATCTGGCCAGACTCGTTATAGTAGTGACCCTTAATTATTCTTATTAACCTGCACTTTCTCTGCCTTGTGTCCCTCTATTGAAATACCTTTTTCCTTCATTATCGTATAACCATATTGACTTATGGTTTCAATAACTGGAATAACGTCCCTACCCTTGTCTGTTATAGTATATTCTACCTTTGGAGGAACGACGGGATATGCTTTTCGTTCTATTAAGCCATATCCCTCCAACTCACGCAATTGAGATGAAAGCATTTTGTGTGTAATATGCGGCAGTGTTTTTTTAAGTTCACTGTAACGCATCATTTTTTTATTTAGCCTCCAGAGTATCGGCATTTTCCACGTGCCGCCAATAAAGTGCAAGGCAAACTCCATGGGGTTGTAATACAGTCTGTTGTCATAAATAAAATCAGGCATCGTTGAGAGGTTTGTTGACATAAAGATATTATTAATAATCAGGAACCCATCCCCTAACTATCCAAAAAGATAGTATCACACTTAAAAGTAGTATAGGTCTTTCTATCATATATACTTCACACTTTTGGCAGATAATCAAATTACCTAATCTAGTCAATAAGCGATATGGGGCACAAAAATTTAAACACGGTTAAGTTAGCAAGACCTAAAAGGGTTGCGTTAGTCGTATCAAACCCTGGTATATCCACCACCACCGGCCTGCCTGTCGGCTTTTGGTGGTCCGAGTTGACCCACCCTTATTTCAAATTTACAGAAATGGGATACGAGGTTGAGATCTTTAGTTATTTTGGTGGAAAATGCCAGGCAGATGCGATGAGTAATCCCGAAGATATATCACGATGGCAAGCCGAAGATGTTATTAGCCTGGGATACATACACGACCCAAGCTTTGTGAAACTGTTGGAGGATACCCCAGCCGCCAAAAATATTGATGCGGACACTTTTGATGCAATCTTAATTGTCGGTGGGCAAGGCCCCATGTTTACCATCGAGAAAGCCACAGACACGATAAAAAAGTTTGTTGAATTTTATGAAAGTGGAAAAATTACCTGTGCACTATGTCATGGCGTGGCAATTCTCAAATACGCCCGCCTCTCTGGGGGTGAGTATCTGGCAAAAGGAAAGACAGTGACCGGTTTTGCCAACGTGGAAGAAGATTTTACGGATAATGCAATATGGGGAATGAATTTGCTTCCTGCCGGACAAAGCCTTATGCCGTGGCGCATTGAGGATGAGCTGCGAAAAATAGGTGCAAATTTTATTCAGGCGGGATTGTGGAAAGGCTTTGCCATTCGAGACGGAAATCTGATAACAGGGCAGCAAAACTTCAGCGCAAGTGAAACTGCTGATGTCTTGATCCAGGCATTAGGCCAATAATATGGTGGGAGTAAAAAAGGTTGACTTAATGATCAGTATTGTTTTATTGAGTTTATCGGCAACAAAGACAAGCGCACAACTCAATAGGAAGGACACTTTGGCCTGGCAGTCGAAATTATCAGCTACAGGTTCCTTTTTGGATGGGAACGTTGCAAGGTTATCATTGGTGAATAGGCTGGAAGTGGCATACGCCGACGAATTGTGGGGAATGAGTTCGCGAAATGATTATCAATACGGTACCACCAAGCATGTTAAAACTGAGGATGATTTCATTTCGTATAATTTTGGATACTTCAAGCCACAAAAAAAGATTTATCCCTACCTGATGGGGATTGCTGAAACAAATTATAGAAGAAAAATCAAATTGCGCTACCAACTTGGGCCAGGTATTTCTTATACTATTCCATCAAAAAAAGGTATTCTAGCGCGCTTGTCCGCAACGGGTACATATGAATACACCCGGTTTGGCGGAACAAAATTTGAAAATCTGTCCGACACCCTATCGAAAATTATTACTACAGCGCGGATAACGGGAAGACTGTTCGGTATGCAAAGGATCTTCGAAAATAAAATGAGGTTGTCGTATGAGTTTTGGTGGCAGCAATCGGTAGAGGATGATCGAAATTTCCGGATTTACAATGAAGAAATTTTGGAGATCCCTTTTAATAAAAATGTCAGTTTCAGAACAGGCTTTCGATATTCTTACGAAAACATAAGGATCAGGGGATTAAAGCCCTACGATCTATTCTGGACTTTCGGTTTAACAATTGGCAATTTTTAACACACATCATTCACTTATTATTAAAAATTAAATGCGATGAGTAAAAGTATTTTGATAACATTTATTTCAGTGATTTTTTTAATTAGCTCCTGTTTGTCTCAAAAGCAAATTATTGGAAAGTGGGTAAGTGAAAGCCCTGAAAATACTGCTGCGGGTGGTTTTGGTACAAGACAGTTTACACTTGGTAAAGAATCCTGGGAGGTAAGAGCTTCGGTATATCTAGATAGTTCTTTGAACTTTCCGGTTTTCACTTTCCGGGCAGTTGGAAAATATACTATTGGCGGCAAATCAGGTGCCATAAGCAACGCAGAAGAGGCGGTATTTGGTTTTGATAAAAAATACATCACATTAAAAACAAAGGATACTTCTTTAATTCATAAATACGGATTTGATAAATGCGATCTTATTTATTTAATGGAGAAGGATATTACCGATACAGGATGTGCCTTTTTCGTTTCTAATGCCGTTTGCCCGCAAGAATTTGATTTGGTAAGCATTACGGGCAATACACTTTATTTAGGAGCAAGACCCCTTAGTGGTGGCATGTGCGAAGAGGCAAAAAGACCAAAGTTACTAGGGTTACCGCTTACAAGAATAGGCAAATAAATTTGATCTACATTTATAAGAACATGTTTCAAAATAATCCAAACAGAAAAAAATATCTTGTTTTAGCCCTGTGCTTTACGATCATATTTACAGGATGTGTGAATAAGCCACTGACCAACAATGGTCGCATTCTTCATCTAGACCATATTGTTGATTTAACGCATACATTGACATCCGACTTTCCCTACATTCCTGTCAAAGGGCTTACTTATCCGTTCGAGCTTATTTCAATGGCAACGCTGAGCAAAAATGGGGTGGCCGCCAACTCCTGGAAGATTCACGAACATTTGGGAACACATACCGATGCACCAAACCATTTTGTGGATAATCAAAAGTCGCTTGACCAGATAGATTTGAAAGATTTGATAGTGCCTGTTGTAGTTATTGATATCAAGGAAAGAGCTTCTCATAACAGGGATGCAGAGCTCACGGTGGATGATATCAGAAATTTCGAAAAACAGTATGGGAAAATACCAGACCGTGCATGCGTTATGATGTATTCAGGTTGGGAGGAACACTTAAAAGACAGCTTGTTTGTGGGATTAGATCGTAATCAGGTAAAGCACTTTCCGGGTTTTTCAGATCCGGCGATAAAGTATTTACTCGCCAACCGGAATATAGCGGGCATCGGCGTAGATGTGTTATCATTCGACCCTGGTATTGATGGAGACTATACTGGGCATAAGACACTTTTTGCAGCGGGTAAATGGGCGGTGGAATGCGTTGCGAACCTTAGTAAAATTCCTAAGACAGGCGCTACTATTATTGTCGGTGCGCCCAAAATTGGCTTGGCGACAGGAGGCTTTTCGAGAATAATTGCAGTTTGGTAGAATCTTCAACTTTCTAAAGAATATTATGACAGTAGAATATATCCGTTATAACATAACACCGGAGCAGATAGAAGTCTTTATTCAATCCTATGAAAAAGCCTCGGAGCAATTGGATGCTTCGGAGTATTGCGTGGCTTACGAATTAAGTGAATGTGAAGAAGAAGTGGGGCAATTTATTTTACGCATTGAATGGACGTCAACGAAGGAACATTTGAATGGATTTAGAAAGAGCAAAGATTTTCCTGAATTTTTCGCCAGTATAAAACCTTTTTTTAACGATATTATGGAGATGCGCCATTACAAATTAACGAACGTAAAAAGAAATAAAAGATGAAAACAAATCCAACATTGTACCAATGGGCTGGTGATATTCAAACCTTTGAGATCTTGTTCGAGAGCTTTTACTATCAGGTTTTAAAAGATAATTTACTAGGTGGGGTCTTTAAAGATATGTCGTCGCAACACATTAAGCATGTTGCGCATTTTGTCGCGCAAGTCTTTGGGGGACCCAGCTTATATACCAGCGAAGACAGGGGTTCTCATGCAATTATGATTGGCCATCACATAGGCAAAATGTTGAATGAAGAGCAACGTCAGCGATGGGTTCAATTGTTACTACTTACTGCCGATGAATTGGCCCTAAAATCCGACCCTGAATTCCGGTCGGCATTCGTAGGCTATTTAGAATGGGGAACGCGAATCGCTGTAATCAATTCTCAATTAGTTAATAATCCCATGGCTTCTGAGGAACCAATGCCTACATGGGGTTGGGGCGAAACTGGCGGACCTTTTGTTCAGGGGAATTAATAATCTTCCTGTAGATGGTCTCATGTTTTTCGCTATTTATCATAAGTTCCGATTTTTCTGAAAGGAGAAGTTACTGTTTAATGACAATAGAGAGTACACGTGTTTTGTTGAATAACAGGCGATATGATAACTCGAAAGTCAATGAGCTTCGTTTACTTCAGATCTGATTGTATAAACCATTTAATAGGGTCTCAATTACGGACCAATTGCTCCTCCATGGCGTGTCGGATTAAGGTGGTGATTGCACTATTAATTTCTCCGGATGCGCCGATAAAAACATGAATTTGCCCGGGATAACAGGCATACCATACTTTCACTTTCGATTTTCTAAGTGAGTCTGCATAGGCCGCACCTTGGTCTCGCAAAGGGTCAAACTCAGCTGTCAAAATTACCGCGGGTGGAAGATTGGCTAAGTCTTTTGAGCGGACAGGTGATAGCTCTGTTTTGTGATAATCCTGCTTGGTGGCATATGTTTCTATAGCAAAGATGACATGTAATGGATTAAACACTAGGATTGGGATACTGTCTGCCGTAATTTTAAGGCATTCTACATCGGTTTGAGGATAAGGAGTGGCGGGTGGTCCACCTTTTCGCTCGTATTCAAAATTGATGGTTTTTCGTAATTCTTCAGGCGTTCGATCATCGGCAGGAAATCTTTTTAGGAAGGCAGCGACGGTCGAATCGAGCTTACCTGAGTTACATGTTTGCGCCAGCATGGGCTGAATTGATAACCAAAATATTGGTAGGAAGATCGTTAATGAGCGGGTTTTGTTTTTCATATATGGGAAGTGAAAAATGGGTATTCCTTAATATTTTGTCTAATTATTTGTTTTACAAGACCTTTACTTCCTGACAAGTCAACTTGCATGGCATGCGATGAAATGATAGTTGCAGCGCTAAATCGATTTGCCTTTCGTCTATGTTCAGGGTCATTGCGGTGTAATCATATGAATTCTCACTAATTCTAAACGTGTATTCATCTGGCTTAAAAAGCCAGACTTTGATTGACACTAATAGCCGGCACCACCGTTTTTCGGCGCAGGCGCTTACTTACCGCCTGTTGCAGAAACATCCTGGACTGATGGATTTGGCCGCGCCCGCGTCGTAGTATTGATAAACAAAATACCATCAAAAAGCTTAGCAAGCGTATAAGAAAGAAAGGAATATGGCTCCAATGTCGCGTAGACGGCTTTTTTCTCGGTTTATAATTAACTTTCAACTTTTAAAGCAATTCTTTTTTCGGGCAGAAGTACCTTCTTTTGGGCAGAAGTGCCTTTTCGTGTGTACTTGTGACCGTATAATAACATTTCATTCATTGCGATAATACAGATATAAAATCCAAGTTATCCAACCATCGGTTACATTTGATAGGTCACCTAGCCCAGTTGGTATGAAAAACATTTATCTGATTACGCTTTTGCTTTTTTTTTGGGTACAGGCTTTTCCCCAGGGCGGCAATGTCACGATCAGCGGATTTGTGCGGGAGATAGGCAGCCTGGAATCGCTGCCGGGGGTTAATGTTTACTTGGGGAATATGGGCATCGGGACGGTCACCAATACTTACGGCTTTTATTCGATTTCGGCCGCGAAAAAAGATTCCCTCAGGGTTTCCTATTCATTTGTCGGGTATGAACGGATTGAAATTCAAATCCCTGGCTCGGCAGACAAGCAACTAAATGTGGCCATTTCGCCGTTTACGCAGCTGGAAGAAGTAACGGTTTCGGCGCGGCGGGAGGGAGAAAAGATGAGCGGGGCGGTGCAAATGAGCAAGATTGAGGTGCCAATCAGTCAGATCAAGAAAATTCCTTCTTTTTTCGGTGAAAAAGATGCGATCCGTGTATTGCAGCTGATGCCCGGCGTGCAAAAAGGTAGCGAGGGGCAAACGGGATTATATGTACGGGGAGGTGGCCCGGAGCAAAACCTGATTATTCTCGACGATGCGGTGGTTTACAATGCGAGCCATTTATTCGGGTTTTTTTCTGTTTTCAACAGCGATGCCCTCAAAAGTGTGGAGCTGACCAAGGGGGGTTTTCCAGCGCGGTACGGAGGGCGGCTGTCTTCGGTAGTAGAGATGAACATGAAAGAAGGCAGTAAAGAAAAATTGCATGGTGAAGGCGGGATCGGACTGTTATCGTCACGGCTTACATTGGAGGGGCCCCTGGTTAAAAATAAAGCTTCCTTTCTGATTTCAGCCCGGCGGACATACGTTGATGCGCTGGCAGGATTGCTGGTACAGAATCAACAGTCGGCCAATTACACCAGCGCAAAACCCAGGTATTTTTTCTATGACGTAAATGCGAAGGTCAATTATGATTTTGGTAAAAAAGATAAGCTGTATTTGAGCGGATATTTTGGAAAAGACAGGTATGGCCTGCGTGAAAAGTACGATCGCCAAGACAACCGTTCCGCACTCGACTGGGGCAATTCGACGGCCACCCTGCGCTGGAACCACTTGATCAGCAACAAACTTTTTGTAAACACTTCACTGATTTACAGCCGTTTCAATTTCAGGATTTCTTCAAGTGATAAAACGCTTGATTCGCTGGGTAAGGTTGAGGATGAAGCAACGCTGGACTACAACAGTCTGATCCGCGATTACAGCTTAAAAATGGATTTCGATTTTTATCCGAACGCAAAGCATAAGATTAAATTTGGGGCGCAGGCAACCTCCCACCGGTTTGTCCCATCAGCCCTGGTGGTCAAAGATGAAAATCTTATTGGTGATATCGACATCCGTACCACGCCCATCAATACTATTGAGGCCGGTGCATACATTGAAGACACCTGGCAGCCTTTTACCAGACTGAAAATCAATGGCGGGTTTCGCCTGAGTGTTTTTAATACACAATCCAAGACCTATCTAAGACCGGAACCCCGGGCTTCTGCGGCGCTGAAAATCGGCGAAGATCTTTCCGTCAAGGCTTCATACGCCAGAATGAACCAATATGTACACCTGCTGAGCAATACAGGAATGGGGTTGCCGACGGACCTTTGGGTGCCTACCACCGACAGCATTCCACCGCAGCAGTCGGGCCAGGTAGCGCTGGGACTTGCAAAAGACCTGGAAAAACAGGGCCTGACGGTAACCCTGGAAGGGTACTATAAAAAAATGAACAACATTATCAGTTACAAGGAAGGCGCATCATTTATCAGATTGGATGGTGCCAATGCAAACGAGCTGGATTGGGAAGACAATGTGACAATCGGAAAGGGCTGGTCTTACGGCGCGGAATTCATGGTGCAAAAGAAAGCAGGCAGACTTTCCGGCTGGATCGGTTACACACTTTCCTGGACGAAATGGAAATTTGCTGACCTGAACTTTGGCCGGACGTTCTACCCACGTTACGACCGGCGGCACGACATTTCGGTAGTCGGGATTTTTGAATTGAATAAACGCATCACACTTTCAGCAACCTGGGTTTACGGCACAGGCAATGCACTTACGCTACCGATTTCGCGCTTCTCCACTTTCGAAAACAGCTTTTTGCTCCGGCCTTACAGCTATGGAAACCTAAATACCGAGTATGGAAAAAAAAATTCGTTTCGGGCGGAAGCATACCATCGGGCAGATCTGGCCATTCAGTATCACAAGAAAAAAAAGCGGTTCGAGCAGACATGGGAGCTGGGCGTGTACAACGCTTACAGTCGCAAAAACCCGTTTTTCTATGAAATTCGGGGCAAACCAGACCCAAAAGACACAAGTATACTTACCAACGTGCTGACCAGGTATTCCCTATTCCCGATACTGCCGTCCGTCACTTATAACTTCAAATTCTAAGCGCGATGAGGCATATCAATATTTGGATTATAACGATTTCCGCCCTGTTGTTCTGTGGCTGTGATGGTTTGATAGAAGACCTTGATGAGAGCAAATTGCCAAAAATTGAATCAAAACTGGTCGTTTCTTGCTATATCTCACCGCAATCAGCCATCATCAGTGTTATTGTAAGCGAGTCGCAACCGTTGTTGGGGCCTGCATCTTACAATCCTGTTTACATCACTAATGCAGAAGTGGTGCTTTCCGGCAATGCGGGTCAGATCAGGATCCGGCGCCGCGATTCTACTTCGTTATACGCCGTCGATAGCAGTGCATTTAAAATATTAGCCGGGCAAACTTATACGCTGACGGTCAATGATGGAAAGCGATATGTCAAGGCTACCTGTACGGTTCCGGCGAATGTGCCAAAGATTAAAAATGTATTGATTGAAGATGTTTCTGGTACTCAGTTTAATCATTATTTGGGCCTGCGGGTCAGGTCATCATGGGAGGATATCAAAGGGGAAAATAATTATTACTCGACCAGAGGTTTCATCGATTATGGGGCCAAGCAATTATGGTCTGACCCGATAACTGGAGATGTTGGACCTGTCCTGCAAAGGGGATGGGTTGAAATATCATTCTTCCCCCCAATTGATAATTTATTCAACGATGCCAACCTTGACGGATCAATTTTTGTCGGCCCAGAATTGAATATGTTTTTCGAAAAGAGGGACACGATAGTTTACCGGGACAAAAACAATGTAGAGCGTTCCTTTGATAATGAGGCTAGGATCAGCGAAGTACATATTGAAGTGATAAATATGGACGAGCATTATTATCAGTTTTTGCGCTCAACTGCTAACTATAAAGAAGACAACAAGTTCACCGAGCCTACGCCGGTTTATACCAACATTCAGGGAGGCCTTGGCTGCTTTGCTGCTTTTAATGCTGTTGTCTTTGTCGACAGGTCGGGGTGGTAACCCCAGCGTAGCTGCGATCGGAGAGACAAGGTCTAGAAGATGATGAGACCGCGTCTCACGATCGAGGGTTTCGTGAGACAATTATTCTATGGTTTTGTAACAAGCCTTTGATCTTAGTCGCACTTTGTAAAGATAGAGGTTGCACAATCATTCACCCCACTTTGTAGTTGTGGGCGATCATTGTTTTAAATGTCCGAAATTGAACAAGAAATTTCAGCACATATCTTTCTGAGTGCAAATAAAACGGGTTTTTAATTGTGGTACAGTCCTTTGCTACATCATTCGAACAAGATGATATTAAAAGGACAATTAAAAAAATAACTAATACCTCAGTGCATATTTGCACTTGGTAACACTGTCGTCGAATCGAATACATAAGATATCCCGCCCATTAATGTCAACAATTACGTTAGTCGCCTAGCAGGAGGATCCGCATTGCCGTACGACCTGCCTTACTTTTTTTTAGCACTACGTAATAATAAATAAAGTAGGCGAAATTTGACAATAAAAACCGACTAGAACTCGGATGGTCTTCAATATAAAATCTCCACGTAGCACTAAGCGACATATTCTCCTAGAGTACCTAGGCCAGCCTCTTTCCTTCTTTCATCAACGTGATCCGGATCCGTCAAGGGCAACACATAGTAGCTATTTGTGTTTTCGTCGAACCCGATTTGACTGCCATAGATCTGGCATCTACCTTGACCTAATGCTACCCGGTCTTCGAGTAGTGCTAAAGAGCTGTTTTCGGCAGCATCACGCTTTACTGCGTCTCTCATTAATGGGAGGTATTTTTGTTGTGTGGCTAGGTCGGAATGTTGGAGAACAAGGAATATTGTATTTCCATGCTGTGCAATTATCTCTGAACCGGGCCAACCAAAGTCATTGAGTAACCCAGTGACTATCGGAAGATTAATACTATCCTCAATAAGAATTAGCCTGTTCATTTCATCAACCTGCCTGGAATTCATTCCATACTTGTTTATCGTATCATTGACGGTTAATCGGTATTGCTGATCGTTGGCTAAGACTGTATCCAAAATTGCAATTAGGTGCCAATTGTACTTTGCCTCCTTTATTTCTTTGTTGCTTTTGATTGAACCAATTGCCCTGTCCCATCTGGGATCACTCCTTAAATTTTTAAAGGTTGAATCTGATAGAACCTTGTTCACATCATCATATTTTGCTCGGTCAATTATTCTAAATGCCAGCGCGATTCCCCACTGGCATGTTCTGCCGACCGGGGCCTGCCATCACGGATCAATCGTAGCGCATTCCTGATTGGTCATCCATAATCCAATTACCCATTCACACATCAAAAAGGCTAAATAGGAAAGTCATACACCCTAGTTGAGGGCGGGGGATGGCGATTTTGGGATTGCCGCAGGCTAAGTAAATTTAAAGACCGCCAGGATGATAATGGTTAGAAACACCGCGAGTTGAACGCTGTGAAACCTAGTTAGCTTCGTGACCGCAGGTTGCACCCCTAAACTAGGGCCAACGCCCTCCGCAAGCAGGCTATTTCTTAACTGCTTCATTCGCGGACTGCCCACCAGAAGCCCGTTCAGCGGCAGCAGCAAAATCAGCCCCAGTTTTACTTGAAGCCATAGCTGCTGGAAATATACGCCCCCACTAATAATCGTCAGACCGATCCCGGAAAGCGCCAACACTACCCCGCCGGCTAGTAAGATCCTGCCCAGACCCGACATGAGTCCGAAAAGACTGACAGCTGCTTTATCCTGCTTCTTTAACAGGCCTACAAACGAGCGGAACATCACCAACTCGGTAACCGTGGTGCCCACCATCAGTACCAGACCGGATAGGTGCAGAACTAGCAACACTTGTCGTAGCATGAAGGCATCCATCAGGCAGTTGCATTATGACTAGGGCTGAATAATAAAAAACTGGTAATGACCATGTATACGGCGGTTCCGCTATGGACCAGCAGGCGGGGCAGGTCCACTCCGTTCTGTAAATAGATCAGCAGGCAGTCCGTAAAGGGGATGATGATGGCGGCCGTAAACACATACGCGGTCGCTTTTTTCATCTGGGTCAGTATTAAAGCCAAAAGGGCCAATCCCGAAAAAATATCGCGTATCCCCTTGATGCGGCCCACAGTAAGATCCGAATCATTCAAGGGCCGTATCCCGAAATCTTCCAGACTGATCTGGGGAGCCAGCACAAACCGGAGACCGATGAAGAGAATTCCCAGCGCGATGGGCAGGATCATCCAATAGGATGCAGACCGCCAGCCCCAGCGGGCCGGTGCATTTTCTGTTTTCATAGTGGTATTGTCGTGATTGATTGAGACCACAAAGCTCACGACCAAAAAACAACCCTTCGTTCACCTATGTTAATTAATGCGTCTGGGCCATTCTTTTTCGAATGCGGCTCAGGGATTGGGGCTTGATGCCCACGTAGGAGGCGATATAATATTGAGGAATGCGCTGGGCAATCTCGGGAAACTTCGCCAGAAAGGTTTGGTAGCGCAACTCGGGCATGTCGGTGTAGAGAGAGTTGATCTGGTGGATAGCACTCACGAAAACGTCGCTAATGGCCAGCCGCCCAAATCGTTCACCCTGTTCAACTTGTTGGTAAAACACGTCCATATTGGTTTGGCTGATACTATAGACGGTAGAGTCTTCCAACGCCTGAATGTTAGTCCTCGAGGGCTGCTGGGGGAGAAAGCTGACGTAATCACAAACAAATTCGCCCTCTTTGTTAAAGTAGCTAGTTTTCTCCTCCCCCTCTATATTGGCATAATAGCGGACCAGGCCCTTTTCCATAAAGAAGACGTTTTTGCAGACCTGCCCAGCCTGCAGGAGATGCTCGCCTTTACTAAGTTTTTGTTGGCGAAATAAAGTGGCAATGATAGCTTCATCCGCTGAGGAGAGGGGAATATAGTGCTGAATGGTTTTGAGCAGTCGATCCATCCTCAAAAATACGCATGAGATTGCTTTGGTCAAGCAAGCACAAGAAGAAGTAGGGGTTTGCTCGCGGAGTAGAAGGGTTTTAGTTGCAAACGCGGGTGTCGGTGCGAGCAAAACGGCGGATCTGCGACTTATAGATTGCTCTACTGGTTTTAAATTTTTTAATTGCGTCCTGATCGAAACGAGGAATTGGATGATCTTGAACTCTCTCCGCAGGAAAACAAAAGAGGGAACATCGTTGCTGTCATTGCAGACTGTTTGAGAAACTTTCTGTGTGTATTTCTTAATTGCGCCCTCATAGCAAAATCTTGTTAAGATGTCATGTTATAAAAAAGCTTATTTACTTCTTTGAGGATACACCATCAGTACGAAACTCTCCAATTTCCTTCTGTATTTTTCTTCCAAATGTGTAACACCTTGTTACGTACCGCGTGAATTGTCCCAGTAGAATCGGGCATTTGAACTGCGTTTCCATCTAAGGAATAAGCCATGCTTCCGTCATTGGAAAACTGAATAAGGTTTGGCTTTTCTTCATCATCCCATTCAATGTGAGGTTTATTTGGCCGTCTCACCAAAGATCGATCGGTGCGACGTAAAATGAACCACGGTCAATAGGGTAGACATGGCTCACTTTCGAGGATTTTTTGACTTAGCGACGCATTTTACCGGTTAATAACTTCAACCGCCCCGTCCCCCTTTTATGGGAGGCGGGGCGGTTTTGTAAAAGCTACTTTTGTTAAGCCCTCCGAATTTTCGCGAACAACATGTTTCCTTTTGTGCAGGGTTTACGACTAATGTTCCGGTTATAACTTACTTAACATTCCAGCATGATGAAAACACTTTACCTGATGTGCGGACGATTGATTTGCTCCGCGTTTTTTCTCCTCCTAAGCCTCAGTGTGCAGGCTCAAACTTTTTATGTGAAAAAATCTGGTGGCAGCGACGCCAATTCTGGAACAACCTGGGCCTCTGCTTTTCAGAACCTGAACAAAGCGCTGGCCGAAGCGAATCTGGTTGCCGAGGGTACCGCTGTTGAAATACATGTGGCGGCAGGTGTTTACAAACCAGACGAGGCGTATACCGGAGTTCAGGTTGGAAGAAGGCAGTCCTTTGAGCTTTATAGAGGCGATGGACTGAACAAAAGCCTGAAAATATATGGAGGATATCCGGCATCGGCAACCAACGGCGCAACGGCAAACCCAGGCGCAAACCCGACCTATCTGGACGGCGACATAGGCACAGCAGGCGACAAAGTGGATAACAGCTACCACGTAGCCATTATTTTCCAGCAAGATGTGGAAGCTGAAATTCTTTTTGAAGGGTTTACGATCCGAAATGGGTATGCAAATGGAATCAACGGCGATGAAGGGAATCTTACATTTTATGGGGCAAATTTTATCCGAAATGAAAATGGCGCTGGACTTGTTGTTGACCGGGCGCGGAGTGAAAAGATAACAATCAAAAATTGCCTCATTACCGAAAACACATCATATGATCCGGGGAGTGGTGGCTCGGCAGGAGCCACGTTTGGAGATACCAAAGCGAAAATTGAAAACTGTACTTTCTCCAATAACAATGCTAACGATACTTTCTTCGGCAGCGGGGGTGTTGGTGTAGGAGGAGAGGTCCAATTTTTAAATTGCCATTTCGAAAATAATAAAGGAAATAACGGAGGGGCCGCGGCAATCGAAGGTTCCAATCAATCCTTTACCAATTGCAGTTTCACAGGAAATGAGTCGCTTAGAGGCGGAGGTGCGATCGCTATGAACCAAGTGCAAGAATCGACCATGATAACTGGCTGCACGTTTACCAATAATAAGGCAGTTACCGGAGGAGCGATATCTAGCAATGCCTCATCGCCTCAGATATCACAATGCAAATTCGAGGGTAATGAAGCCAGCGGCGATGCAGGCGCTGTTTACTGCAATGGGCCATATCCAAGTAGCCCGCAAAACATCTCCAAATGTACTTTTACCAGTAACAAGGCGGGAGGCCACGGGGGTGCCATAAATATTCAAAATCTGGCATTTGGAACCATTAGCAGTTGTATTTTCGATGGTAATACTGCTTCCGGGGGAAATTCAAACGGAGGCGCCATGTATATGAGTCTCATAGGGTTATCGATTGAAAATAATGTTTTCCTGAATAACAGCGCGACCCAGCTGGGAGGTGCATTGTTTGAAGATCGCCCTGTGGGGGGTGCCGGAATCCCTCGTGCCAAGCTGATCAACAGCACTTTCCACAACAACAGCGCGACGTCGGGGGGCGCATACTATCATTCAAACGAACAGGGGTATATAGAGTCAAATCCCGAGGGTTTGAGACTTTTTTCCAACAATATATTCTGGAACAATGGCGACGAGATTATCAATTCGGATCCAGCAGCCCCTGCCCCCGTAACATACAGCATCGTCGAAGGCGGCTACACTGGCACAGGCAACCTGGATACCGATCCGCTTTTCAAAAATGAAGCTGACCCCGATGGTCCGGATAATATTTTGGGTACGATAGATGATGGAATTCAATTGCTGGTTTGCTCCCCCGCAGTGGACGCCGGAACAGCCACTGATGCCCCTGCAACCGACATCCTTGGCAATGCTCGTTTCAACGGTGATGGACAAAATGGTGCGGAGACGGACATGGGAGCCTACGAAAGCCAAACCCTTCAAAACCCACCAAGAGGCGTCATTTCCGGAACCTCTGAAATTTGTCCCGGAGGAAGCACGCCGCTGGTTTTTACTTTATCCAATGGAACAGCGCCGTTTGTAGTGGTATATACCAACGGAACAGACCAATTCACATTAAACGATTATGCTTCAGGTACCAGTGTAGCAGTATCACCATCGGCAACCACCACATATAGCCTGGTATCTATCACGGATGCCAACAAATGCGAAGCGACATCGCTGACAGGCTCGGCGGTTGTTACGGTACTGACGTCCCCGTTCTTCTCCACTACTCCTTCGGACAGAAGCACGGATACAAATGCCGGCCTTTGCACAGCAGCAGTCAATTACACGGCCGAGGCAGGAGGCAGTAATACAGCTCTGCATCCATTGACCTTATCCTACGCACTAACCGGGGCAACCACCGGTAGCGGCAGCGGAACTGGGAACGGCCTCGCTTACAATAAGGGTATCACTACCGTAACCGTCACATTATCAAATGGTTGTTCGCCCGACGCTATACATACATTTAATATAACGGTAACGGATAATCAAAATCCGGTGCTCACTGCTGCTGCGAACCAGAATGTCAGCATTAATGCCAGCTGCGCAATTACAATTCCTGATTTGGTAAGCTCGTCATCAGCGATTGATAACTGTGCGGGAACGGTGATTACACAAAGCCCGCTTGCCGGCTCTACCACGCCAGCAAGCCGAAATGAGACGATAGAGGTGACTATTACCGCAACGGATGCGGCCGGTTTGACAGACGTGCAGACCGTCACACTTACCGCAAAAGACGTAACTGCTCCCAATGTGCCTTCGTTGCCAATTGTCCATGGCATTTGCTCTGCAACGGTGCCTTCACCAACCACCTCGGACAATTGCGGCGGTCCTGTTCCGGGAACCACCAGCGATCCAACTTCTTACACGGATCAAGGGACTTTCACGGTCAGCTGGACTTTTACGGATCTCTCTGGTAATGAATCTACAGCCACACAAACTGTGATTGTTTCGGATACCGAGCTACCTACAATCACAGCGCCTGCCAACATTGTGACCACTAACAATAACGGGTGCAATGCTGCGGGTGTAATCATCGGCATGGCAACATCGGGAGACAATTGTGGCGTAGCATCTACCACAAACGATGGGCCGGGTGTTTATCCGATTGGCGTCACAACGGTTATCTGGACAGCGACAGACGTGAACGGCAACACTGCAACTGCTACGCAAACAGTAACTGTATTAGCAACGGTACTTGCCATTGCAGGCGATGAAGTTTCACACCCACTGAGCTTCGGGGCCGATGATCTTTATGCTACCGACTGCCGCGTGGTGGCTCGGATTTTACCATCGGGAGCATCTCCTGTGTCAGGAGATCTGAATGCGAAAGTATACATTGATGAAACTGTTCCCGCTTCGCATCCATATGTTACCAGGCATTACGACCTGTCGCCTGTCTCAGGTGCCGAGACGGCTACTGCAACGATAACGTTGTATTTTTTACAACAGGAATTTACAGAATACAATACCCGTGCAGGAAGCGAACTATTACCGTCTGGACCGTCGGGAAACAAGTCCAATCTGTACATCAATCAGTTTCATGGTACGTCCGAAACGGGTGCTGTGGGCAGTTATTCTGGTACATCGGTTCCGCCTTTCCATCCTGCCAACGAAAACATTGTTTGGAACAGCGCCTATTCCCGTTGGGAAGTCACTTTTAATGTGAATGGTTTCAGCGGGTTTTTTGTGACCGGGAGTTCTTCCTCACTTCCAGTGACATTAACATCCATGGCTGCGCGTGCAGTTGAAAACAGCGCTATCGAAATACGCTGGTCGACAAGCCAGGAAGTGGATTTTGATCATTTTGAGCTGGAAAGAACGGAAGATCCTAAAAAGGCATTCGCCTATCTTGCTACCATTAAGCCAGATACAAAAGATGCATCAGGCAAATACCTTTTTGCAGATCAATCGGTACGCTCCGGTGCGACACAATATTACCGACTGAAAATGTTGGACCTGGATGGCACTTATGCATACAGTAAGATTGTTTCCGCGCAACTGGGAATCGCCGATCTCGAAATTACAGCATACCCAAGCCCGGCCACTGACATTCTTACCATCCGAGCATCGGGGATCATTTCAGGGTTTAAGTTGATTAACAATGCAGGAATAACTATTTTGGATCGGGAGATTTGGAACGAAACAAATCTCGGCAGGCTGGATCTGACAAAATACCAATCGGGGATTTATCAGCTGCTTGTTAGGTTGAAAGATGGCAGGGAAATGTATAAGAAGGTTCTGCTCGTCAGGTAGCCGATACACAAAGTTATGATTAACCCTCCTCTGAAATATGTCTGTACGCGTGCTGCTTTAGAAGGATAATAACACATTAAGAGACGCATTATCATTTTTGGTCGAAAGCGCGCCGGGGTTCATACTCACCGGCGCGTCCGGCGATTGTATGAAGGCCGAAAGTCAGGTCAGCAAGCGGCAGCCGGATGTTATTTTGATGGATATTGAAATGCCCGGCATGGATGGTATTCCCGGCCTCACCCGTATTAAAAGCAAATTTCCACATGTCAATGTACTGATGCTGACCGTTTTTGACGATGATAACAGTGTTATTAGCGCCATACAGGCGGGTGCAACAGGTGATCCGTTAAAAAAAGAAGTGTACGAAGGCGGTGCACCAATGAATTGTTGGAAAGTAAACGGAAAGTTTTGCAAATGTTATTTAATGGCTAATATGCATCGAAGTTTGTCCCATGAATTTGGTATTCGGCATCCACCGAAATGTACTTACCTTGCCTCGAATATTCAAGAAAAATTAACCACAATGATACGCGTACTGATTTACGAAGATAATAGTACACTGAGGGGGGCATTGGAGATACTTATCGAAGGAAGCGAAGGATTCATGATCGTAGGCGCTTTTGGCGATGCATTGGATGTAGAAAACCAGGTTGAGAAACTATCCCCGGACGTTATTTTGATGGATATTAGCATGCCAGGTCAGAGTGGAATTGAGGCTGTCAAAAAATTACAGGCTCGTTTTGCTCATGTTGAAGTATTGATGGTAACGGTCTTCGATGATGATGAGTCGGTATTTGAAGCCCTGAAAGGAGGAGCAACGGGATATTTGCTAAAAAAAACACCTCCGGCAGAAATTATATCCGCTATCCGTCAGGTATACGAAGGAGGCTCTCCCATGTCGCCTTCCATTGCCCGTCGGGTGCTGCTTTCTTTCCAGCCTGAAAAAGAAACCCCTGAAATGGCGAGTTTGACCCAACGGGAACGGCATATCCTGGGTCTGTTGGCCCAGGGGTTAAGTTATAAGTTAGTTGCTAGTGAGGCGTTAATCAGTGTTGAAACGGTCAGGACACACATCAAGCGTATCTACGAAAAACTACAAGTTCATTCCGTCACCGAAGCACTCGCCCAATATCGGCATTGATAGGTTTGATGCGAAGGAAATTAGGCAAGTAGGTCTGCATGCAGGGGAAATGTAAGATGAATTCTCGTGCCGGAGCCGGGCTGTGATGTTACCGTTATGCTTCCCTTTAAGATGCCAGCCCGATGCTTTTGGTTAGCCAGTCCATTGCCCAAAGCTATATTGGTTTTTAGAAATCCCACGCCATTGTCTTCAATGATCAGGTTGGCTATTCCTTCGTCAATACGAAATTGAACGGTCAGTTCAGTAGCGCGAGCATGCTTGACCACATTGTGCAAAGCTTCTTTATAAATCATAGACAGGTGTCTCCAATGGTCTGGTGGCAGTATTGAAGCAGGCACGTTAGGAGGTATTGTCAGTTTTAAAGATATAGCTGAATGTTCAAGAACACTTGTTGTTAGAGCAGTAATTTGCTCAGTTAAATCGTCAGTATACAGGTGATGAAGGCTCAAATTCCAGACAATGTCGCGCATACGATCCATAACCTGTCGGGACGTGTCACCAATGGTAGCCAAAGTCAATTGCACGAATGCTGGCTGGGATGCCAACCGCTCCACGGCGATCTGACTCAAAATGTTTATACCACTCAGTTCCGAGCCAAGTTCATCATGCAAGTCCCGCGCAATTTCGCTGCGTATTTTTAGTAATTGTTGCTGCTTACGTTGGTTCTCTTGCAACTGTTCAATTAATGTTGCCTGCACCTGCACTTGCTCCTGCTGTGCAGTCAACTGCCTGTTGATTAAGCCCAACGAGAAGCTCAGGAACTCTGCCATATAAGCGGCAATCCAAATCAGCCTGTCACGGGTTTCCGCGCCTGCTAGATCCGGGAACCGCTGATTGATAAGACTGGCTAAACCTCCAATGAGAAGCATAACAATCCCCCAAAATATATATTTAACATTTTGGTCATAGTTTCTCCATAAGATCCAGAGATGAAGCACTCCAAACCCGATAAGGCTAACCTCAATAAATTGGTAGGTTATGACCCAAAAGGAAACAGAGACTCGCTGGATAGTTACGAATATATCAAGTACACCTAAGCCAAATAATATCCAGCCAAGCCAACGACTTATCCGGTCTGACTGAGGAGCTCGTATATCCGTTTCGACATATGCCCGAAAAAATAGCGAATAAGCGCATAAAGACCATAAAAGCGCTGTTAGCGAAAATCTGCTTGTGAAACCGATGGCACGTAAACCGGGCCAGCCATCCAGGACGATGGTTTCGTTTGTTAATAGCAGCCGAATGAGAGTCAGGAATAGATATAGCGCATAATATAGAAACTGAATGTCTCTCAAAAGAATATATTGTAAGCAAGTAAACAGGACCATGATTGAAATGACACCCCAGAAGAACACCTCTATTACCTGTTGGTGACGCTCGGAATCATAGAACCAAACCGCTTCGCTTGCCCGATAACGCTCCGGAGTATACAGCTGGATGCGGAACGTTTTGGGGTACGTACGCATGTGATTGGTCAGGTAAACACGGAAACAGGCTGATTGCCCTTGCTTAACTGTTCCAATCACCAATTCTTTATCTCGTCTAAAAGTCGCTTCGACTGGTCGGGGGGGGTTGGCCATTAATTGCCCCGCTTGGTCTAGCAGGATCATTTTCTTGTTTTGTATCCGATACAATCGTATAGAGTCGGGTAGGTTTTCAACCTTGATCACGATCAATGCCATCTTTGAGCCTGGATTAGTTACGACAAATTCACAGGCTACAGTTTGTTGCGATTCGCAGGTAAGGGGCGGTAAATTTGCAATGCCATTCACAAACGGATATGTAAATTCTTGCGCTTGCGCAGACAGCATTCCGATGGTCAGCCATAGAAAGGGGAATAACAGTCGACTTGCTGACATGAACATGGAATGGATCGTTTTTCTAAAATAGGGAAACACCCCAAGAAAAGAAAGTACGGCCCCAGGGTTAAATGAAAATTAGCCGGTCTTACCAGATATGCGCTGCGTTTGTGTTCCTTTTTCGTGGTGCATCTGATCTAACCTGATCTCACAATTGAAATTATGCTTCACAATTAGTCACACAAAACGTCGGATTTTAGTGAAACGCAATGAATTCAATGGGAATGCCCGAACTTCATGTACGTCAGTCTTAAAATGTTATCTCAAAAATCAACGTCTCAAATTATTATATTAAACTCTATGTCAGATTCAACTGCCTGACGATAGATCTCGTAAATTCTGAATTGCAAAGTGTCGAGATAAGCATTTAGTATTTTTGCATCTTCCCTGGTTCCGTTTTTTCTTTCTTTTTTCGGATTCCACTTTGCTGGCTCACATTTGCGGCCAGTGGAGATTTCTACACGCTCGCCATTCAGTGTGAGGCGAGCATAGATCGAATGTTCGTCCTCTGTGTGATTGCTACGTTTCTTTAAATAAAAAAACATAGTGAAGTTTCTTGTTAGCATAACATTAATTTTAAGTGAGTAAAACTACTAATAGTGCTGCCAAAAAATCAAGATGTTTATTTCGTGAACAGGTTGGTAATCAAACCATTGCATAGACTCGGGTGAGCATGGTTTCCACTTTTGATATGCTCCCGAGATGCTCACCCGAATATTGCGAATATTTGCATATTTTGGTAAGGTTTGAAAAACCAAAAAGCCTGTAAATGTATGATTTACAGGCTTTTTTTTTTAATACTGCTACTCGCAGAGAGGAAGAGATTCGAACGGATCTAGTAACGTTTTATCTATCAGTTAGTTAATCCAAATTCAAAACTCGCTCCATGAATCACGAGATATTTTCCTAAACAACTCCGATGCTCTTAATATGCTTGAACTTTTAATAATAACTATGCGACAACTACGCGAATTTAGTAACTTTTTACAAAAAAGGAAAGTCCTTAACATTTTGCATTGGTATTGACAACTTGGAAACCTACCTTCTGGATCAGCGAAAGGACGCGCAGATTTGGTGAACACAATTGTGTGATCTGTTATCAGAAAATAAAGTCTGACAAACAAACTCGGCAAAAGCGCAGCTAAATAAGTGGCCCTATTTTTGGAGACTATTGCAAGCCGCCAAAAGCTTACGGCATAATGGCGGCTTCTTCTATTGATTATGGTCGTGAAAGTGTAAGCCACCAGCCTGCGGCTCTTATTCCGTTTCCTTGTGGCCAGTTGAGGGCCACTGTTAGAGATGCTTTCTTTTTTCTCGTTTTTTCTTTGTCAAACATTCATTTAAAAGAAGCGAGAGGAAGGAGAAAGAAAATCATTTCTAACTTCTAACATGTACAATCATGGCTCACAACATCAATTTCAATGAGAACACCGACAAACACAGCTTTTTTAGTGTAAAAGAAAAAGCCTGGCACGGGCTCGGACAGGTGGTCGATCAATACCCAACCAGCAAGGAGGCAATCATTTACGCGGGACTTGACTATCAAGTTGAAAAAGCAAATTTATCGACCGGAATAGTCGCTAGTACAGAATCGAAAGACAATAACTCGGTTCCTGTTCCGGGATATTTTGCGACGGTGCGGATGGAGAACAATTCCATTTTAGGAGTGGTCGGCAAAGACTATCAAATAGTCCAAAACCGGGATGCTTTTACGTTTTTTGATACCATCGTCAGTGGTGATGGCATTATGTATGAAACCGCTGGTGCGTTGGGCAAAGGTGAAAAGATCTTCATTACGGCCAAATTGCCTGGTTATATTCAAGTCGGTAGCGATGATCTCATTGAGAAATACTTGTTTCTTACAACGTCCCATGATGGCAGTGGAAGCATTACAGCAGCCTTCACACCTGTAAGGATTGTTTGTGCCAACACACTCAATGCCGCCTTGAAAAATATGACCAACGTTTTAAAGATCCGCCACACGAGCAATGCGTCAGAGAGGTTGAGAACAGCTCACAAAGTGATGGGAATCGCAAGCCGGTTCAGCGAGGAAATAGGTGCAACTTTCAATGAATGGGCAAGAACACCAATTGCAGATCCACAAATGAAAAAGCTGATTGAGATAGCTATGGCGCCCAATAAAGAAGTCTTAGGCAATCTGAAGGATGGCAAAGTCAACGCGCTGTCAACTCAATTTACAAATATCGTTGAAGATGTATATGAATACGCATTGTCCAACCCAACCCAACAGCTACCGACAACAATGGGAACTGTATTTGGTGCATACAATGCTGTGACCGGTTATTTTCAAAATGTAAGAAAATTCCAGGATGACGAGGCGAAGTTAAAATCGATTGTCCTAGGCGGCACCGCTCAGCTCAGAACCCAGGCTGCTTTCAATTTGTGCAATGATTTTGCCAAACACGGGCCTTCAAGTTTCAATCTTAATTGACTGTGGGGGCTAGTCCCCCACAATCTTGTATTGACCTCTAAATGCGAGCCGCCCCCGACCCAGAGCTTTCAGCAGCTCAGAGTCGGGGGCGGTTCCATTTTTTGAGTTTTTCGAAAACAGGTGCTAACGACTGTTAAAAAGCTCTAAGACAATCAGAATAATACCCGACACTATTGCCAATGCCGAAATTATCATCAATAGTCCTTCCCCGGTCGATGTGAGGATTGCCGAAAAGTAACTGTTATAATGCTGAGCCCCACCATAACCTCTTCTGTTAAACCTTAGTTTACCCACAAATACCCTGAATGCCAGTCCAAGAGCAAGAAGAATCGCGCCGTAGACCATTACCGATGTAATACTGAATGCAAGAATCATAGCCCTTTTGTTTGAGTGATGACTGGTTGATCAGATGTAAAATTAATGCATTGGAAATACCCACACTAAACTTGATACAAGCCTGCACAGAATTTCAGCTACTCAACCATCCACACTTGGCTTCCCTGCTTGGGATGATGGGATGGCTCGTACCTGATGTAACCAAATGATTCAAGTTCTTTGAGATACTTATGGTATGTAGCAGTGCTTTTAGTTCTCGACATATGCATAATTGTACGACGAGTTACTGGAAAAGGACTTGATTGCCTATTTTGATCCCAAAGCAGAACGAGTGCCAGATAAGTCCCTACATGCCACACCTTTAATCGCTTATCTAGAAGAATGCGGCCGAAGAATTGGGATATTGATCTTTCCATTACCTTTTTGTTCTAATCTCAGCTGTAAGCAGCGACTGGATGTCTTGGAATGCGTAGTAAAAAGATCCTCCCACTTTATTGGGCCGAAGCTGGCCATTGATGCGCAAGTTTTGCAAAGTTCCAGGAGAGATATTTAACATCTTTCGGACATCAGCACTCTTGAGCCATTTTTTAGGCTCCGACTTATTGCATGTCAGGAATTGTTTTAAGTCCTCGAGTAGCTCTCTCCGGAATTCCTTCAAGTCTTCTTTGGTGATGAATTCAATATTCATATTTTGCGAAAATCAATAGTTGATTATTAGACCTGCTATGCCAACAACCGGATATTGCTAGGCCTATTTTTATGAAATGATGGCTCATAAACAATGTATCCGAAATCGCTCAGCTCGCGGACAACTCTGTAATAGGTCTTTCCACAAGATATTTTAGACAGGCTCATCAGCTCATAGCTGTACATTGATATGCATTCACTCATTAGCCTGTTTGCACAACGGAGAACGGCAGTGTAGACGCTGATATGCATCGCTGTGACACGAGCGTCTACACTGATATCGGTAAAGAATTGGTCGAGACGTTTTGTGATATCCATAGATTATTGGCTTACCGACATTCCTTGATTTTTCTTTGGCTTTTTGCCAGAGTGATGGTCTTTTCCATCGTCACCCAGGACCTGATCTACCTTTTGTGCCTGCTCTTTCCCTTTTGATTGGGATACCTCTTGCGACTGCCTGTTATTGATCCGGTGCATGTTTGAATCGTAGACCGTAATAGACTTGAATTGAGGATTCGCCTCAATGTACCTCCGCTGTTCACTGCCGTTTTCCAGGAAGGTCACCGATTGACGGTTCCCTTTTTGCAGCGAATCCAGCAGTTTTGACCTTTCCTGATCGTTCTGCAATTCCTTAATGGGATGCTTAGCAAGTTCATTTTCAAGCTTGAAGCCATAGTTTTCATGAAACTGTTTTTGCTTGAAGTTTCCCGCATTATCAGTCTGCTTAAAGTCCAATTGCAGCCAGGCATTGTAGATCTTACCTTCCTTATTTGTCAAATCTTTGTTGACAGCTCGCCCACTCATTAAATTGTACCCCTCCTTTAAGGTGATGTTGTTATCCTTACCTATATAGAAGGTCTGGTTCATTTTTTCATTGGCCTGATCTTGTTTCAATGAAGCAGTGTAACTATTAAAGAAATACATGTCTGTCGTGGCAGACTTCTTGAAATGCAGTGAGCTATTAAGCTCGTCTTTCCCAAAAGCACCTTGATGTTGCAAAGTGAATTCTGGCGGCTGCCTTTTAAGATTGTCTTTTAACTGGTTTTCCAAACCTTCGCCAAAACCGGTATACTTAACTTGATCGCGCAGATATTCAAAATTCTTTTCATTCATGATTTCTGAAGTTTAAAATTGATAATATGGGTATTGCTTGATTGGGACTGCCTTCAAAATGTGTTTGTTGCGAACTCTCAGATTGAGGTGCCTGCCGCCGTTCTTTTCCTGAACCTGGATTGCCAGGTATTTTTTGTCCGGAATCGTCATTTTTGGAAGCACATAGATGAAAGAGTGGGAGGAGTGCGGGGCAACAGCACTGGTATCGCCGCGGATGTGAAAAGGCTTGATCTCTGATTCCTGAATTGCAGTGCGTTTCGGATGTTTTCTATCTCTAAGAAAGAATCGAAAATTCTCTATATCGTACCGGATGGACGAGTTGTTGATCAGATCGACTTTGTAGACAAGCAGTCCTTCCTCAATGTAGAGTCCTGATATAAATAGCTCAGCTTGCGAGGATTTGTCCTTGATTGAAATATTTCTATCGCTATTTGTCCCGACAGTCTCAGCCACCTTCGAGACTTCATCTTCATTAATGGCATCGGTGCCCAGCTGGGCAATCTGTTCAAATGGAGGGCTCACCTGAATATTTAGATTAAGCGGCTCGGAAGCATATTCAACAGCAAATGAGAATAGCTTGCCATCGGCGGTAATAACCGTTAGATTAGTAGGATTCAAGCCGGCCCGGGCCGCTTTGACTTGAAGAATGTTTTCAACGCCAGCTGCTTTCTGGGCGAGTAAATCCTTGCTACCCCGGTCTACTGATTTGATACTGAAGGGAAAGATTAAGTGTGTGGTTTTATTCGTAGTTACTTCCAGCGGGAAGGGTTCAATAATCGAGGTTTCCATAACCTGACAAAAGCCATTTGGAATGATTAGAAGGCACAGCAGTAGCTGACACAAAAGAAATGTTCTCATGATGATTGAATGATTAGTAAAAATTGAGACTAAATTGACTTGGCGTTTACGTCTTTGAGGAGCACCCGGTAACCGGCTTTAACGGTTACCTGAATCAGCTTTGCTTTTCTGCCGAGGAAGGTTTTGGCAGCTTCAATACCAGCACTTGCAGCCTGTGCGCCGAGCGATGGATCAAGCATCGGAATATTAATGCCTTGAATAGCCCGGTCAGAAGATTGCTTACCAACATCCCGAGAAATCGCTCCTGGAATATAAATTCCTTCCATTCCATCCATGTCATAGACAGATAGACTGATGGGAAATAGCCCATTATCTGAGCGGACGGATTCGATGACGACACGCAACCGCTCCTGGTTTAAGCTTGCTTTGCCGTACAAAAAGCTGCCAGCCGGAATCCGTTTGCCTGCAATGAAGACATCAGTTGACAGTCTTAGCTTGATTGTGGCCCCCGTGACCAGCGTTTGATTCTGATCAATCACAGCCTCAATGGCAGGCAGATTTGTCGAGCTGGGTTCTGAGTTTTCCAGCGAGTAGAATCCCGTACTTGCGCTCAATCGGTCAGGATGGCGCGTTGCCGCTGAATCCGAGTGCGTGTCGGCACCTCCGAGTAATGTAATGTTAGCCTGGTCACTGGATTGGATAACTGGAAAAACCTGTTTTTGATTTGCAATCGATTGTTCTGTTAGCTTACTAGCCGCAAGGTCAGGGTTTTGAATTTGCATAATTTTGTCAAGCATGCCACTGAGCTCCTGCATTTCCGGATCGGATTCGGGCACCAACGCTTCTTCGTCAAGACCTGCCACGGGAATAACCTTGTCAACTATTGCTTCAAAAATCTGTCCTTTGTAGCTATCCATTGTAAGCAGCATTTTTTGTCCCGCCTTTATTCTTGTTATATCATTTTCGTCGATCTGCAATTCCAATAAAAAGTCATTCGCATCTCCTACAAGCGCAATGGGGTTTATAGTATTAACCATCTCGCCAGATTCTTTAAGTATATCATATACCTTTCCGTCTCGCTCGCTTCTGACGGTGAAGTCCCCAGACGCAGTTTTTGATATTTCCAATGTCTTACGTGATTGTTTCTGCTGGAAACTGATTTGCTTTTGCATCTCTGCAAAACGGAGTTTTGCGGTTTGATAACCGTTTTTTGAATTGGCATAAGTAAGCTGCCTGGCATCCAAATCATTGCTGGTCCCTACTTTTTGTGCCCAGAGATTTTTTTGGCGTTGCAATAGTGAAAGGTCATTGTCCAGCTTCGTATTTGCAAGCCTGATCGCCATTGACAGTTCATCAAGCTTTTCTTTGTTTGAAGCCACCGATGCGTATTGGGCATTCAGAAGCGCGTTTTCGGTGTTCAATTTTGCAGCGGTATTTGTGATCTGTACGAGCGGGGTTCCTTTGGAAATGATATCTCCTTTGCTAACCAAAATCCTGCTGATGATGCCGGCAGCAGAAGCGTAAACCTGGTATTGGTTTTTACTTTTGACAATACCTGATGCATATACCGATTCGGTTATAGGCTCCATGGAAGGCTTCAACTTTTGCGGATCGTTTTTACAGCTTGTCAGCGAAAGTATCATGAAAAAGAGAACATGCTGCTTCCTGATGCCCTGTCGGGCTATGTGAGTCGTATATTTTTTTGTTTTAAGCTTCATCCTGAATTTTTCTTTCGAGTTTGAGAATCAAATTTCTGGGAATAAAGCCAACAGTATTCGCCCAGATATTATTTATTTAGGGAGGTCCGCTGTATTGACTAAGGCTCCTCTGGCAGTATTTATCAGCATCGCACCGTCTCTTCATTAGCGTTATTCTATTCGCCTGAGGCAAATAATCGATCGGCCATTTTTCTATCATGCCCGTAAATATCCTTTCGGAAATTGAGTTTACCGGTATGGTCTACCCAGGCGGTAAAGTAGCCGATAAAGACTGGTATTTTGCCGCTACCATGCAGCTGCACAAATTTTTCCTTCCCTCTATTCATTGCGGCCGTTATTTTCGCGGATGTCCAGGTTGAGTCTTTGCGCAGCAGGAACTCTGCCAGTTTTTTAGGCTCCGATAGCCGGATGCATCCGTGGCTGAAAGCACGTTGCGATTCACCGAACAAACTTTTTGAAGGGGTGTCGTGCAGATAAATATTGTAGCTGTTAGGGAAAAGAAATTTCACAAGGCCTAGGGAGTTAGATTTGCCTGGTTTTTGGCGCACACTGCCACCGCTCCATTCCATATTATGTCTGACCAGGTAATTTTTACTGCGTTTTATGCCGGGCAGAACTTCATTTTTCAGTATGCCTGGCGGCACATTCCAGTACGGGCTGAATACAATCTGGTTCAGCGTTCCCGCAAAAATCACCGTATTGTGAACCTCCGTACCTACCACCGCATTCATACTAAATGCGAGCTGGCCTTTTTCATACATATGAAGCCGAAATTCGGGAATATTTACAAGGATGTAGTCGGTTGAGGGCGCGGCAGGGACCCATCGGATCCGTTCCATATTGATAAGCATTTGACGAATCCTTTCACCTATTGGCACATTCAATTCTGCTAAAAATGCCCGGCCGATTTCGCCTGTATTTTTTAACCCCAGCCGGGTTTGAAAAGACTTTACCCCCTCGAAAAGCCAAGAATCAAATACATTGCTTGAATCACCTGCTTCTGCTTCCATATCTCTCAGCAATGCCAGTCGTCTTCTTATTTCGGGAATCAACGGTGAAATGCCCCCTTTTTTTATGGCCTTAACGGTGGACAGTTCCGTCCAGTCTTCGGACGAAAGCGAATGGTAGATTCTTAATTGCTCTTTAAGCAGGTTATACTGCCGGTTCACTGGTTCATAAGAAGCTAAATTTTCTCCATTATTTTGTACCAGAGAATCCAGGAATTCACCAGGGTTAACTTTTTTTCGGGGGATAAACCAATCCAGTTCCTGAATGTTGATGCTTCTGTCGCCCGAGTAGGCTTTCTGAGTATACCTGAAAAAATGTTCTGTCAATGCCAGTTCGGTTTTTATTACCGCAGGGTCAGTTGATATAATATCTTTACGCAGATCCAGGGAATCAATACTCGCCAGCAGGGAAGGGTCAAAGAGCGAACTGTCACCGGAATCGAAAATATAGTCATTTTGCAGGCTCAGGAATGTTTGCACATACTCAGCCATTCCGTCGGGAAAAAACCATGCAAACTGATTGTTCCTCCGATTATAAAAATCTTGGATTTTGTTATTAAGGCTATCGTCGCTTTTATGCGTTTGCATAAATTGCATAATTGCAGTCGTGTCAATGAAAAGCTTGGTGAAAGCGTTTTCAATTCTGATGGTAGTATCTCTTTTGGCACGATCGGTGCGAGATTCTTTCTTGGTTTGGCAAGAGGACAACAAAGGCAGGGCAATCGCAAAAGCGAATAGAGTCATTAGGCGACAAGTTTTGAGAGAACTGATGATTTTTTCCATCGTATCTTAAATCGCCATACGCTTGGTTATGACTGTGTGCTTATCATCCAAAATGTCCAGATTACCTGTCTGTTCGGAGTGGTTATAAGTATAGATTGCCCGAAGATGGTTGGTTTGCCCTTGATCAACTCCCATATCCGCCAGCGCCGAAGTAAAGATCGCATTATGCCGCTGGTCGAAGATCATCAGTTTGTACAAGGGTGTATCCGGAAATTCTCCGTTTTTACTTGTGCAAAATTCCATTAGGTTTTCTTTACCTATTTTTCCGGAGTAGCAATATAGTTGGGTTGCGACCTGTGTGTCATCTGAGCCCTGGAGCATTTGATCAACAAATTCATATGGGTATTTCATGAGATATGGTTTGATAAGATTGGCAATACTAATCAGTGAATCGGGCTGCTTTTCAATGAAGACTCCCAATTACCTAGATTTTCGATCGTGCTCTGGGCGATTTGTTGTAGTGCCTCAATGGTGAGAAATGCCTGGTGCGGGGTTACGATTACATTGGGATAGGTTAGCAATTTGATAAGTAGAGGATCTTTGATCTGATTAGAATGGTCATCCTCGGATAAAATCGGTTTTTCATATTCGTAAACATCGATTCCCAGGTATCCGATCTTTCCCCGATCAAGAGCGTCAGGCAGGTCCTCCGTATTGATCAATGCGCCCCTGGAAGTGTTAATGAGCATAACTCCGTCTTTCATCAATGCAATACTTGACACATTAATCATATGTTTTGATTGCGGAGTCAAAGGTAAATGCAGTGAGATAACATCTGATTGCGCAAGAAGATCGTTTAGGGATACTTGCTCGATATTTTCCAGACCATCCTGTTTAATGATATCAAAACCTAATACATAGCATCCCAAGCCTTTAAAAATGGCGGCAGCGGCCTTGCCTGTGTTTCCCAGTCCTACGATTCCAACTGTCTTTCCCGAAAAGGTAAATCCGGTAAGACCATCGAGCTTAAAATTGTAATGATGGCTGTCGGCGTCGGCTTGTATGAGATGACGGTTGAGTGCCATCGCTAACGCAACTGCAAGTTCCGCAATGGAAGCGGGGGAGTACGCGGGCACACTTGCGAGCTTTATTCCCCTCAGTGCAGCAGCCTCTTTATCTATATGGTCTGTTCCGGTAGAACGCGTTGCAATATATTTTATACCAATTTCAGCCAATTTATCGATAATAGGTGCGGAGACTTCATCATTAGTCGATACAAGCACCGCCTCTTTACCTTCGGCAAAACGGCAGGTAGTTAAGCTGAGTGCATTGGATATCAGCGTAATGTCATGCTTTTTTTGATTGGCCATGGCCAAAAACTTCTTTTCGAAGGTCTTTACACTATATGCTACTACTTTCATGATGTCGGTCGTTTCCAATACACGAAATTAACTACATCAGGTTATGTCAACGGCAAGTAACATCAGGCTTTTATGTGATGCTTATCAGTTTTTCATTTTTTGAAGTCCATCCAGGTCCTGGATAATAATCATGCTTCCCTTTTTGTCGATCAAACCTTCGTCCTTAAAGTCAGTGAGCGTGCGGCTTACCGTCTCCGAGGCGATACCAGCCATCGAAGCGAGCTCATCCCTGGACATTTTAAATTCTGTCAGCTGTCCTTGTGTGCTCAATTTAACCAGCACGTTCGACAACCGTTTTCGGACCGAATGATAAGCAAGGCTTAGCAACTGTTCTTCCTTCTCGTGGATGTCATTGGACAGGATCCTGATGAACTGACTGCCAATATCAGGATATTGGTTGATAAGCGCGATGACCGAATCTTTTTGCAGCATGCAAACGGCTGAGTCTTCCAGTGCTTCTGCGGTTTCGGTAAAAGCGTGCTCCAGAAGTAAGGCGCTTACGCCCAGGTAATCATCCGTTCTAAAAAGCCCCGTTACGAGCTCCCTGCCGTCCTCTGATCTTTTGGCCGTTTTGATGGAGCCGTCCAGCACCAGATAGATGCCAAGCGGCTGATCCCCGTCATAATACACAATCTGCCCTTTTTTGATCTGCCTAATTTTACGGCCGGTAATCAATGCTTGTAGGTTCGCGGCTCCACTTTCTGAAACAGCTGTAAGGCTTTCCAGTCTTTGCAGCGTTTTACTATGAAACGCTTTTTGTTTCTGCTCTTTTGCAAGTCTCCCTTCAATTGCTTTTAAGAGTTCTATTTCATCAAATGGTTTGGTCAGGTAGTCATCAGCACCCATTTCCATCCCTTTTCTGAAATCGATTCTCTCCGCTTTTGCCGTCAGGAAAATAAACGGGATTGAGTCAGTCTCCAAGTTTTTTCCAAGCATATATAGCACACCGTAACCGTCCATTTCGGGCATCATGATATCACAAAGTATTAAATCAGGCCTTTGCCGGAGCGCGAGTTCAACACCTTCTTTTCCATTGTTGGCCTGCCTGACCACATAGCCTGAAAATTCAAGGATTTCAGCGGTGCTTTCCCTGATGTCATCATTGTCTTCAATAATCAGGATCTTTTCATTCATGACTATTTTCAAAAGAAAGTGTGAATGAAGTGCCCTGGTTTACATTGCTTGTAAACTTAACCTGTCCGTTCATTAGCTGGACATACCTGCTGACGATGTTCAGGCCCAAACCCGTTCCCGGAATAGTACCGGTGTTATGTGCCCTGAAAAAGGCTTCAAATAAATGTTCCTGGTCTTCTTTGGGTATACCGATCCCATTATCTTGAATACAGATACTCGTTAGAGACGGCGTTATTTCAGTATTGAATTCGATGAACGTATTCTCGCCGGAATATTTGATTGCATTGCTGATCAGGTTGACAATGGCGTTTCTCAATAAGGATTGATCCAGGATTACAGTAGCTGAGGTGCCGGAATGCTGATAAATAATCTGCTGGTTTTGTTTTGCGATCAGCTGCATATCTTCGGTGATTTCCTCAGAGAATTTTACGATGTCAAATTCTGTTAAAACGGGTTTAAATTCTCCCGCTTCAAGCCTTTCCAGTGAAAGAAAATCATTGAGCACGCCAGTTAGGTGAGCGACCAAAACCTTGATTTTAGCGGTATGCCGGGAAATATTCGGGCTGATCGACTCCCCGGAATATTTCTCGATCAAAATGGAGGAAAGCTGGATCGCACTCAATGGAGTACGGAATTCATGCGAAGCCATCGACACAAACCTGCTTTTCAGCTGGCCGAGCTCCATTTCTTTTTCCAGTAACCGGCTCACTTTTTCTTTGGCTTCGCCCAGTGCCGTTATCGTTTCATGCAATAAACGGGTGCGTTCCTGCACTTGCTCTTCCAAATGGAGCGCATATTCCTTTAACTTCTCTTCGGCATCCTTTTCGCGACTTAGGTCATGAATGAACCCTGTGTATATTTTCCGGCCTGAAAACTGGACCTCACTGATGCCTAAGCGAAAAGGAAAAACTGCGCCCGATTTTCTCAGACCTGTTACTTCTCTGCCGGTTCCGATTATGGACTTTTTAGCAGTCTGATGATAATTATGGAGATAATCATTGTGTTTGTCACGGTCGGGGGAGGGCATTAACATGGAAATGTTTTGCCCGATAACCTCGCCGGGGTCATATTCAAACAACCTGCAACCAGATGGGTTAATCGTTTCTATGGTTCCCTGACAGTCAATCGTGATAATCCCGTCGATCGCATTGTCGATGATCGCTTTTAACAAGGCTGAGTTTTCCATGAAATTTGCCCAAACCGGAGCGATTGATGTCCTGTAAGGTACAGAACTTATAAGGGAATCCCCCTCTTTTGCCTTAATCTTCGGGAATTGATCCTGACCCTGGCCATAAATTCTTCCAGGCTATCGGTTGGATTTTTAGGGGTTACAATCTTGCTATTGACTGATTTCACTAGAAATTGCCTAAGAAAATGATGGATGTAATAAGTCATGATTTGTTTCTTTAAATGATGATTTCATTTTTTTGATCCGCATCTGCCCAATCGCGCGAGACATTAGAAGGTTTAATCGACATTCCGCTTAAAATTTCATCCAGTTTTGTTTTCACATTACAAACCATACGGTTGTACCCAATAATCTCATTCTCGAGAATGCCTTCTGCTTTTTGCCTGATTTTTTGTCTGGTTTGCGAACCTTTATCGGGAGCAAGCAACAATCCTATTGCAAAACCCGCAGAGCTGGCAAGTAGCAGGCTGCATAATATTTTTCCGCTTTTCATGATAATTTACTGTTAACGGCACTTTTGAAGCCTGTCTGATATAACGATGTAGTATATACGTAAATATGGACTTTTTGTCTTAGGCCGATTTTATGCCCTGACAATACATATAAATTTGAGATAATTTTATTCGTAAAGCCTTACATCTTACCTGTAAGAAGTTACACTTTTCACATGTTTTCTAAAGTGTTCCACCTCTTCTGACTTTCATGCATGTATGTGGATGGAGAAAGGCCCGTGACTTTCTTAAACTGGTTTGAAAGGTGTGAGACACTACTGTAGTGCAATTTGTAAGAAATCTCTGTGAGGTTCAGTTCCTTGTATTGAAGCAGCTCCTTGACCCTTTCGATTTTATGGTTAATTATAAAATGCTGAATGTCAATGCCTTTTGTTTTGGAGAATAAGTTGGACAGATAAGTGTAATCATAACCCATTTTTTTGCTGATGTAGTCCGAGTAATTCGTTGTTGGAAGGTCATCCGTATAATGAACGAGCTCAACGATCACATTTTTTATCTTTTCAATCAAGATACTCCGCTTGTCTTCCATCAGCTCTAGTCCTGAAGCGCGGAGGTTTTCCCTCAGGCATTTACGCTGCGGGGTGGTTATTTTTTTCATTATTTGAACAGCACCCAGCTCTACTTTTTTGCAGTCCAGCCCCAGTTTCGTCAACTCTTCTCTGACCCTGATTTTGCAACGCGGGCTAACCATGTTCTTAATGTAAAGTATCATAAATTTTAAATTTGATTGATAATTAGGATTAAACCTGGTTCTGATGATTTTAACTTATTCGAAAGGTATGGTGAAGAATTGGGCAAAAAAGTGACGATCGTCACAATCGGCAGTGATCATGATTGTCTTCTGGATTTTGAAGAATTACTTGAATCTTAGAAATATTTTTTGGGCGTGGTTGCGCAAGAAAAAGGAAGTAATAATAATTACCTCCTTTTCTTCAATCTGATACGTATTAGCTTAGCTTAAAAAATACTGGAAGGTTTAGTTACTGCGCATATTCATTGTGGTAAGTAAGGTAGTTGATCACGGCCCTGATACCGAAAATATCCCTGATGCACTTTTGGGCCGAAATCCTTTCCTTTTGCAGACGTACAGTTCCTTCTAAATAAACTAGGCGGCCAGTGACCCGGACCCTTATTTTGTCACAGTTGATGAATGCATTGGCGTGAAGGGCATTTATCACTTTTTTTTCGAGGTTTTTGTCAGTTTCGAGGTTGGCGGCATCGGAATCAAAGTCTGGCTGCCAGGATGTTTGGACTTCTGCGATTTTTGTCATGATTCAGCATGTAACGTGAATAAGTTGTTTGTGGGTTACCTCGCACTTAACCATTTACCATTGTCAATGAGACCTGAATTACATATGCCGGGGTCGTTCAATTAGGCAAGCTCGATATTGTTTTTAAGCAATGCTGCGACAGCAAGTGTTCTTTCTGAGCTTCTTGCTTCTTTAAGCTGCTTTTTCAACTCGAAGGCAAATAGTTTATTTTCTTTCGACAATTTCTTCTTTGCGATATGCACGAAGTCTTCATAGAGCTTCTTCGCCGCTTTCCTGATCACATTCTCCTGTTTTGAGGTTTCCTCATTGTTTGCATCAATTTTCAAGTTAGCATTCAGGGCCTGGATGATTTCAGTGACGCGCTGCTGTTTTTCTGGTTTCATGTTGTTTTGTAGGTTAAGATGACCCAATGACATGGGACTCTTTGTTACAAAGGTGTGGTAATTGCTGGCCTTAAACCTTACACAACGACTAGAAGATCTTACATATATTACATGTTTTCCAGATTCCCGCTTCTTTTCATTTTGAGCTTTTTAAAATAAGAGGGGGATAAGCCGGTGATTTTTTTGAACTGGTTCGATAAGTGCGATACGCTGCTGTAATGCAACCGGTAAGCGATCTCAGTTAAATTGAGCTCTTCGTAAAGCAGCAATTCTTTTACCTTTTCAATTTTGTGAAGGATGATAAACTGTTGAATGTTAATTCCTTTTACTTCCGAAAAAGTGTTTGAAAGATATGTATAATCATAGCCTAGCTTTTCGCTGATGTAATCGGAGTAGTTGGTTACTGGGAGGTCTTCCGCATAGTGGACCATCTCTATGATTACCGCCTTTATTTTTTCGATCAAAATACCTCTTTTGTCATCAAGGAGTTCAAGGCCAGACCGTAGCAGGTTTGTTTTGAGTTCCTCATGCTGCTCCTGGGTGATGTCTTCGAGGATCTCAACGGTTCCCAGGTCAACGATAACGTAGTGGAGCCCTAATTTCGTCAACTCCTCTTTCACCAACATTTTGCAGCGTAAGCTGACCATGTATTTGATATACAGTATCATATGGGATGGGAATGTAATTTTCGCTAGTCAAAAATGCAACAGCCGGATTTTAATCTGTGTTCGATGCAACTAATGAGAATTCATGCATAACAATTGCCAGGTTAAATTCGGCAAGCGTTGTTATAGTAAGACTAGCCACTACAACCGTGCCAATTGCCAATTTTAGACTATTATGATTTTAATTCAACGTACTACTAAATATTCATGGCGACAGTCAAATGGAAAACTTGGTTGGGGGAAGTCTTACTGATCTCAAAAAGGTAAGGGTACGTCCATTTTTGATTAACCAAATAACAAGATGAAAAAAATATTATTTACAGCAGTGCTCCTGACATTAGGCACAATCTCATTTGCCCAGACATTCAGTTTTGGCTCCAAGGCAGGTATCAACGTCAGCAATTACTCCGGTGGCGAAATTAATTTAGATGCGAAAATGGGGTATCATTTGGGAGGACTGCTTAATTTTGGTTTCGGGGAAATTTTCTCGATCCAGCCCGAGGTATTTTTCTCAACCCAGGGTGCCAAGATTGAAAATTAGGGAAGCAAGCAGGAGTTTAAGATCAATTATCTGAATATACCGGTCATGCTGAAATTTAGGAGTGCTAATGGGTTCTATATAGAAATGAGCCCTTGGGCTGAGGGGAGATAAGCCCGAACTTTAAAAACAGTGTTATCCAGACAAGCCTTTTCCGGGTAATCCCGATCATTAAAAAATAGGTTACACTTCATTGTCTTGATCCGGGAGGAACAGGTAGTCCTGGTTTCTCCCCTTTTTTTATCGGATTCTGCACTTTCCCTGGTAACCCTAAGCTGGTTGTTACCTTTTATCCCTTTTGAAAGCCTTTGAAGTTGTTTGATAGTAGCGTTTTACATTGACCCTGAATATATCATATAACAGCACAAAAGTTAAAATGACAACCGGAGCGAAAAATGATTTAAATCCGATACTATCAAACAGATAAGCACCGGAAATTGCTCCTGTCATAAAAGAGCAGATGATAAAAAGTTTCAGTTTTATTTTTGAATAAAGGGCTGCGCGGTCGTTATAATTGGTTTTCACCAATTGTGCCAGCTCAATTCCAAGATCTGTAAACGTGCCAGTAAGATGGGTTGTTCTTACCACTGATCCAGACACCATTGAAACCAATGCATTCTGCAAGCCCATCGCGAAAAGTAAACTGCCGGCAAAGATAATTTTGGACATGACGGTTCCATCATATCTGTACCCATCCAATGCCGAAAAGACAAGTATCGTTAATTCGATCAAGATTGGGATGGAATACGAGTAGCGTTGATATCCGCCAAAAAGAGATTGGAAAACCCCGGATGTAAAAGCGCCGGCAAGAAATAAAAGCATCCATAACGCAATGACCTGCGCATTTTGCCAGTTTTGTTGCGCAATCCCTTCTGCCAGCAATGCAGCGTGGCCAGTGATGTTCGTGGTAAGCACCGAGAATCCCAAAAAGCCTTCGGCATTAACAAACCCGGCCGTAAGACCAAGCAGGGTTGCCAGTTTCAGATTGTGATTTGGTGTACGATGAGTACCGGAATGCCTGAACATGATTTGTTTGCCGAGTGAAAGCGCTTATTATTCCCTTATGCTGAGATTTTTAAGTATTTCCTCAGAAGCTGAATCAGAAGAAATTCCATAACCAGTTACCAGGATCCCCTTAATCCCATTGTAGGATTCGATGGCGTATACCGCCGCTTCATCTGCCGGATCAGAATTACCTTCATAGCGGTATACATCAACAATGGTGAAATCTCCCGCTTTGAGCACCCCTGCCGGATGTGCCAGACTGTTATCTTTAAGATTGAAGTCAATCGTAAATCCCTGTTTTCGAAGTTTATTGATTGCCGTGCTGACTGTATCATAGTGGGCATGGGCATCCTTTTCAAAACTAATTGTATTTGTCGGTTTATCTTCGTCAGCTGAAACAAGCATTTTCCCTACATTTTCTCCATCAAACAATCCAAGTAATGCGGCGGGCAGTTGGTCAAAACCATGTATTACGGTCTCGGTAAATTTTAACTTTCCCTCTTTTACCCATTGTGATAAACACTCCGTTGCTTCGGGGAATAAACCTTGGTTATCATTTACCATAAAACCCTGCATCAGAATGCTTCTGGTTAACAGCCTGGGCTGCAGCCTGGGTCCGGAGACATTCGTAGAATTGTTGTAAAGAGCGATCTGTCCGCACAACGGTATGCGCGAGTGAAAATTCATATGGCTGATCACCGCATCAGATATGTCCCCGCCAACATTGTCAAAATATATATCAACGCCATCCGGGCAAGCCTGAGCGATGGCCTTTTCTAAATCTGGTGCTGTTTTGTAGTTGATGGACTGATCAAAACCGTATTCTTCTCTTAACAGCTCTGCTTTTTTATCTGAACCTGTGATGCCAACTACACGGCATCCGTGTATCTTGGCAATCTGCCCTACCACAAGGCCCACCGCACCCGCCGCAGCTGATACAACTACTGTTTCGCCTGATTTTGGTTTTCCAATGTGGATGAGCCCGATGTAGGCGGTAAGTCCTGTCATCCCAAGAACGCCTAAATAATAGCTGGCGGGAGCAACAGTAGCATCGATTTGGTGAATATCTTTTTGATTGGCAATGCAGTTTTCTCTCCATGGCAAAGAGCCTAGTACATAATTGCCTATTGTAAATGAGTCTGACTTGGTCTCAACTATTCTGGCTATTACGCCGCCTGTGAACGGCTCATTGAGTTGAAAAGGTGGGACGTAAGATTTAGCCTTATTCATTCTGCCTCGCATGTAGGGATCGACGGAGTAGTACAGGCCTTGAAGCAGAACCTCTCCTTCATTTATTTCAGGCAGATCAATATTTTCAAACCTGAAATTTTCCTTGGTCGGGATATCTACGGGTCTTGATGCCAGTACAATTTGTCTTGTTGTCATGAATTTTCTATTGGGTGGGCCTGAATTTGCCAGGAACCGTTATCTTATACAAACCACTATTTTCTAATTATTATCAAAAAGTAGGAAGAAATGGGTGCCCGACCCTTCCTGTGACTCCACATGTACCTTCACATTATTTGCGGTGAGAATGTCGTATGTGGAAGCCAGGCCGATACCCAAGCCGCCGGGCTTATTGGTGTAATTGGCATGAAAGATGTTTTTCAGGTTCTTTTCGCTGATGCCACAGCCATTATCCTCAATCTGAACAACATATTTCCCTGCGATGGGCATCGTAACCAGTTTCAATTCTCCGAGCTGTGCCTCCATAGCCTCAATAGCATTGACAATGATATTGGTGAGGGCAATCTTCATTTTCGGGCGGTTTAATGCCACGATGCAGTCTGTGGGATCATATTCTTTACAGACCATGATATTTTTCAGCATGATCCTGTCTTTTGCCATTTCGATCACTTCATCAAGCAGGTGATGAAGTGACTGATTTGCCACTTGGGCTTCAACAATGCTTCGGTTTTTGATCAGGTCATTGACCAGCTCGTTAATCTTGTCAGCGCTGTGCCTGATGATATCCATATAGGTTTTCAAATCATCATCTTTACGCTCGGCGAGCATCAATTCTAGGGAGAGATCAATTGTAGCCAATGGGTTGCGTATTTCATGAGCCAGTTTTGCCGTAAAATCAAATAGGCCAGGCCCTTCGAGTAAAGGAGAGGGTGAATTCATTTCGGAGAGCTTTTTTGGCTGAATACTAACGTCAAAGATGAGTCTATTCTGACCGAATACTTTATATAAAGCGGCCAAATAGTTGCATCTATCACAGGTACGGCATTTTGCAAAGGTGTGAAGTATGCAACAATTTGAGATGACGATACAACAGTTATCACTTCGCCAACAGCAAGCTTTGTATATATATCCAATTGACAGTGTGTCAATGTCTCAACCTATTATTAAATCCCAATGAAAAATTATTTCTTACTCCTGTTTATGCTGTTTGTTGCAACATGTAATGTATCAGCACAAAACGAACCGTCAACAGGTACATTTTGGCATCCCAATCCTGCTGTTTACGACGTAAAACATGCATTGGAAATAGAGAGCCTGGTGCCCATGTTTCTTACAGGCGGCTATCACTTTGCACTGGGCTACCGGTACAAAAAATTCAGGATCAGGGCGAGCGTGATTAACGGTGGCACGTACAACGCTGAAACGGCTGGTTTGAAAAATTCATCTGCTGAGTTTAAAAGGTACTATACTACATCACCCGGTGTTTTCCTGGGTTATAATGTCTGGAAAAACCTTGAAGTTTATACGTACCTGGAATTTCACACTTTTGAAATCACCCAGAAGAGTACAGGTATGAAAAAAGATTTAAAAAGTACAGATTCCGGCCTGGGTGTTAGTTATCAATTCTTTATCGGGAAAATTTTTTACGTACAACCAGGTTTGCACCTTTATTTAAGAAGCAATAACAGCGTCAATTTTGGCGACGCCACTTACAATATCCCTAATGCAGATGTGTCACCCGTTATCAGAATAGGAGCCAGATTATGGAAAAAATACTGATAGACCGGAAACGATTTCTTGGACTCGCCGCAGGCTCGGTAGTCCTGGCCGGTGTTGCAGGTTATGCATTGAGTGACAGGAGCAATTTTAAAAGGTCAGATCTCGGGTCTGAAAAAGCGGGTGAGTTTCCCTTGAAGCCGGATGAAATTGAGATTTTGCATCTGGCCTCGCTGGCGCCAAGTGGACATAACACCCAACCCTGGTTTGTGAAGTATGTAGGACCCTATCATTGGATCATCGGCAACGACAAGCGTAAATGGCTTCCTGGTGTTGACCCAACGCAGCGGGAAACGATGCTATCAATCGGTGCTTTTTTGCAAAACGTTGAATATGCTGCCGGTAACCTGGGTTATGATTGCCAGTTCAATTTATTGGCGGCCAGCAACCAGGATGAACATGTGATGGAGGTGAAACTGGTTAGGTCAGCAATCCATACTTATGATATTCGAAAGATAAGACAACGCCGGACAGTCAGGTCAGACTATGTCAATGATATATTAAAAAAGGACGATGTAACATTCTTGTTGGACAATGACCATGAATTTATCCGTTATGTCCCTAATACTTCAAGGGAGCATATTTGGCTTATGGAGCAAACCATTGAAGCCAACAGGATCCAGTCTTATCGGGAAGCCGCCCAGAAAGAATTGTCTGAATGGATCAGGTTTTCAAGTAAAGAAGCCAAATATTACCGGGATGGACTCACAACTGCGGGGATGGAAATCGATGGCGTCTCTGCCTGGGTTTTAAGGAACTTCTATGGAAAGTCGAAGGTGATGAAAAAGGGTTTCAGGGAGCAAAATATCGACAATGTGAGTAAGCAGGTGTCACAAGCTGCTGGATGGATGTTGATTATGAGTAGAGATGGTTCGGTGGCTTCGCTTCTTGAAACAGGTCAACGGATGCAGCGATTATTTTTAAAAGTGCGAGAAAAGAATATTGCAATCCATCCAATGACGCAAATTTTGGAGGAACCTTCCATGCACCAACAGTTTGTGCAATCCATTGGTATGGGCAGTGAGGCGCAGTTTATTTTACGAACAGGATATTTGAAGCATTATCCTGACCCCGTTTCGCTCCGAAGACCTTTGGGGACTTTTGTCATCACATAACTCAGATCGCCCGCAAACTTATGCTAAATATTTTGGTGACTGGTGCCACTGGAAACGTTGGGGCCGAAGTGATTAAATCCTTGCTTAAAGTCAAATATGACCTAAAACTATTGGCAGGTGTAAGGGATTTAGAAATTGGATGTAAAGAGCTGACCGATAAAAGAATAAGTTTAGTCAGATTTGACTTTACCGACACGACGTCGTACACGCCTGCTTTACAAAACTGCGACTTTCTTTTTCTGATGCGACCTCCGCAAATTTCTGAAGTATACAAATATTTTGGACCACTACTGGATGTTGCAAAAAGGGTTGGAGTCAAACATATTGTATTTCTTTCGGTACAGGGCGTTGAGAAAAGTAAAATCATCCCGCATTATAAAATAGAGAAGCTGATTGTAGCGAGTCATATCCCTTTCACATTTCTCCGGGCCGCCTATTTTATGCAGAATTTTTGTACAACATTGAAAAACGATCTTCTGGACAGAAGGAGAATATTTTTACCGGCCGGTGGTGCTCGGTTTGCAGTGGTCGATGTTCGTGATACCGGCCATGTGGCAGCCATTGTCCTGACGAATGCTACTGAACACATCAACAAATCTTATGATCTGACAGCCAGCCAATTATTTACATTCCAGGAGATGGCGGCGAAATTAACCAGCATTTTAGGGGTCAACGTAAAATATACTTCGCCGGGATTGATAAATTTTTTCCTCGCCAAGCGTAGAGAGGGAATTCCAATCAACTTCATACTGGTCATGATCATGATACATTACTTTCCGCGCTTTCAGAAAGAACCCATCATAACGGATTGCATAGAATCCATTACCGGAGAGGAGCCTATAACCTTCAACGAGTTTGTTGCAGACCATCGGGTTTCGTTATGCGGTCTACAACAATATCCCGGCAAATCATTAACCAATTAAAGCTAAATGAATAAAGCGAAATCTGCACGGAATATTCTGTTTTGTCTGCTGGGTTTCCTGGGTCTGGGTGCGCTGGGCGGAGGCGGTGTACTAATCATTTCTCCCACTGGTGAATTGATGGGAATGCCTTTGTCCATGCTGGATCCGTCGCCTTTTCATAGCTTTTTGATCCCAGGGATCTTGTTATTCGTGGTTCTTGGGATTTTTCCTTCGCTGCTGGTCTTCGCATTTATAAAAAATACAAAAAGCCGTATCGCTGAGCGTCTTAATTTTTTTGGAGATATGACCTGGCAATGGAGTTGCTGCATCTATGTGGCTTTTGCACTGATCATCTGGATACAATCGGAGATGGTTTTGCTTCATGCCGTGCATTGGCTGCATACGGTTTACATGCTCTATGCAGTAGCCATTCTTTTCGTTGCTTTGCTGCCAGCAGTCAGAATGCAATGCAGAAAGCAGCTTGCCACGACAAATTAAAGGTGTCCTAAATTTTTAATCAATCAAATCAGAATAATGAAAAAAATAAAGAAAGTGGTTGGCTTCGTATCGCTGATTATCCTGGTTTTTTGGGTATCCATCACCCTCTGGGCAGAAGGCAAAGGTCCAAAAAAAAGTTGGAGCCTGGGAAATGTTGCCTCACCTCAAAAAGCGCTGATTGTTTACGATCCTGACCCACTTTATAATTTAGATGAACAGATATCCCGCTCGCTGGGGCAGGCACTTGCAGATAAGGGTATGCATGTCCGGGTGGTTTCGGTGAAAAAAGCGATGGAATTGGAAAACACCTCTTATACGCTGTATGTGTTTTGTGCCAATACCTACAATTGGCGGCCGGATTGGGCGCTGAGCAACTTTATTGATAAAAAGGTGATTTTAACTAACAAAAATGTAGTAGCAATTACCCTTGGCAGCGGATCAACGGAGGCTTCTCAGCAGGCATTGGAAAAATTGATCCTTAGCAAAGGCGCACTCCTTTTTGATTCCCGGTCGTTGTGGCTATTGAAGCCAAATGATGAGTCGAAGCCAAAAGAGTCAAATGTTGCTGTTTCGGTTTCGATGGCCTATTCATGGGGACAAGAAATTGCCGGGAGAATGGCAGTTAAAGACTAGCGCTGGATTGCCGGTTAGGTTAAAAGGAAATGGGCTTCCAGGATTTATTGTCAAACCAAAACAAAGGTGGACAATATGTGATTGATGCAACTTTTAGAGTTTCATATACAACACTTGCTAAACAGAAGAATCTCACCTTTGAGTGGTTGTGAAAATGCCTAGCCATGAAAAATAAAATCAATATTTCGAGTTCAAGAAGAACTCAATTTAGATGCGTATATCTTCGGCCGTTATTTAGTATCTGACACGCCCCTGTCTCCCTAATATAATCAAAATCATGTTCAGCCTCCAACCGCAAGCTGAAAAATAAATAAACAAACATATGGAATCGAATATTGAAGTTGTTGCGGAAAACAGCCAGGCTGTTGCAACAGAATTGTTGAAACTTTTGGCAGATGAACATGTTTTGTATACCAAAACAAGAAATGCTTATTGGAATTTGGAGGACGCTCACTTTTATGAAAGGGAGAAGCTTTTTGATGACCAGGCCAATCAGTTGATCGGGATCATTGACAGTGTTGCCAAAAGAATACGTTTTATGGAACATTATGCTTACGCTTCGCTTAAATCCTTTTTAGAGATCACGCATTTAACCGAGGTCTCGCCTGATCAAAATGATAGTTTAATCTATATAAACGAATTGCTTTCCGATCACGACAGTATCATTATCCATTGCAAGGAAAATGCCCATCGTTTTGCCAGCGAATTCAAGGACACTCCGGCAGCTAATTTTATCACGGATCTTTTGGAAAAACATGAAGATATGGCCAGGTTATTAAGGTCGCATCTAAAATAGTTCTTCCACAGGCTGATCTCAGATTTTTGAAATGAAGAAATTGTAAAAAAAGGTAGACATTATTACCGACGGAAATTTCGGTATCGGTAAAGCAGTGGCTATTGAAGCCGCAAAAGAAGGTGGGACCGTGTGATAGCTGACCTTTACAGGCAAACGCGATATGTCCTTATTATATAGAAACTCCTCTACTCAGGGCAGCGCCCGATGAAGTGCATGAAGCCTGGATTCAGGGCACACCTTCTAAAAGACTTGGAAAGGCCTCAGAGGTCGCCAAAGCCTTTGTCTATTTGGCATGTGACGATTCCAGTTATTGCAACAGGACCCAGATCATCCTGAATGGCGGGGTCATGGCGTAAGCTCTTTTAGGACAATAGAAACACATCATAATTTTTAAGAAAATGTCACAAATAATTGTCATTTCCTTTACTCAGGAAACAAAAGCTATCCAGGCTCTGGATAAACTCAGTGAATTGGAATCCTTCGGGGAAGTCACCATTTACGAAAAGACCATGATCCGTAAAAAAGAGAACGGACGGTATGAAATACTAAACCAGGATGGTTTTCAAGGGTGGCAAATGCTGACAGGGATGGCGGTAGGTAGCATCTTTGGAATACTTGCTGGCCCATTGGGTTTTGTGATCGGCATATATACGGGTGGCGCAATTGGTCTGGTTTCTGAGATCCGTGAGGATAATTTTGAATCAGACTTTATATTTAAGCTTGAAGGCGGGGTAAGCGTAGGAACTGTTTCAATTATCGCAGAGGTCGATGACAACAGCCATGTGGCCATCGATTATGCCATGAAAAAAATGGGTGGTATGGTGAGCAGAAGCGATGTTGATTTCGCATATGGGCATGATGTAGGTGAAAAGATAGATGAGCTTGATGATGAAATTGCAGAAGGCCGGGCCGAGCTGAAAAAATCGGCTGACGATGTTAAACACAAGGTCGAAGAGAAAATACTTACGCTGAAAGAGAAACGAAAACTTAAAATCGCCGGGTGTGAAAAGAAAGGTAAAAGAGCGCTGAACGAGATTAAAGATAAAACACAGGCTACGGTCGATCAAGTAAAATCAAGCATAGTACGGTTTGAAACGAATGTAAGTGAAGCTGCCAGAGATGCTGAGGTAAGTCTGATCAAGAGAAGGATTTCGAGGCAGGAAGACAAGCTTACCAAGTTAAACAGAGCCCTGATCGAGGCACTGGTCTAACAAGCCTGCCGTTAAACCAGCTGCCCAGAAAATGACCTAAATTCTTTTTCAGGGATAATTTGAAGTGACCCTTTTTAAGGCACGAATTAAAGTCGATATAGTCAAAAAATAGTGAATGATGAGAATCACTTTTTTCATAGTTGTAATTCTGCATGGATTAATTCATTCGTTTGGCTTTATAAAAGCCTTTGGTATTTCGGATTTAAAGCAGCTAACACAGAACATTTCGAGACCTTTTGGAATACTTTGGTTATTTGCCTGTATATTACTGGTAACAGCCGCAACGATGTTTGCTTTTAGAAACACAAACTGGTCTTGGCTTGGACTGATTGGAATAATAATATCGCAGACACTGATTATTTACTTTTGGCAGGATGCAAAATTTGGGACGATTGCCAATATGATTATTCTCATTGGAGTCATTATTGAATTTTCTGCATCGGGTTATTACCTTAAGTATAAAGATGATGTAAAAGCTGGGTTGCGGCAAATCGCTTATTTTGAAAAATCCGCTTTGACCGAAACGGACATCAACGAACTGCCTGAACCGGTAAAAAGATACCTCCGTTTTACTGGTTCCATTGGCAAGCCCAAAGTAAATAACTTCAAAATAGAATTTACAGGAAAGATCAGAAAAGATGAGCAGTCGGACTGGATGCCTTTTTCTTCTCAGCAGTACAATTTTATGCAGACGCCAACAAGGCTCTTTTTTATGAAGGCAGTGATGAAGAAACTGCCTGTTGCCGGTTATCACTGCTTTCAAAATGGGCATGCTTTTATGGATATCAGGCTGCTATCACTTTTTAAGGTTCAATACCAGGATGGCCCGAAAATGGATTTGTCCGAGTCGGTGACCTTTTTCAACGATATGTGCTGTCTGGCACCGGCGACACTAATTGATAAGCGAATAAAGTGGTTTGATGTTGAGGGTAATAACGTAAAAGCATCATTCACGAACAATAATATTACCGTTTCCGCATGGTTGTATTTTAACGAGGAAGGTGCGCTGGTCAACTTCGTTTCCCAGGATCGGTACTCCGCTGATGCAGGAAAACAATTACCTTGGTCTACCCCTCTGAAAGATTACCAGCAAATAAATGGATCCAAATTGATGCGTGATGCGGAAACCATTTATGGTTACCCGGACAGGGACTTGTGCTACGGCACTTTCAAACTCGAAAGTGTAAAATACAATTGCCGGGACGCGGAATAGACATCAAAATCAAATTTTCCTTCCAAAAATAATTATGGAAACATCACAAGTTGTTACACAGGCACCCTACGCAATCAAGCCGGGTTGGATTTCCTTTTTACTTGGGTTTCTTTTCATACTGATCGGTATTTGGGTATTTATTACCCCGAATGAAAGCTACCTAGCTCTTTCAACGATTTTTAGTGTCACTTTCCTAATAAACGGTTTCTTTGAGATTTTTTCAGCTGCTTCCAGCCAAAAATCAAGCAGCCGGGGCTGGGTTCTGGCTGGAGGTATCTTTGATATTCTTCTAAGCATTATGTTGATATATAATCCTCTGATTACGGCGCAGATATTGCCGTTTTACGTTGGATTTGCTTTGACCTTCCGCTCAATGATGGCGATTGGCGTCTCATTTCAATTTATTGGAATAAAAGGCTGGGGATGGCTGCTGGCCTTGGCAATTGGAAGTTTGATCTTCTCCTTTATGCTGCTTCGCAACCCCGTTTTTGCGGGAATGACGATCGTGAGCTTTACAGGGTTGGCTTTCATGGTGATCGGTATTTTCAGAGTATTGATGTGGTTCAAATTTAAATGATGACTAAGCTATGATCAATCTTCCGAATCCATTCGCTGGTGCAAGTACTGAGAAGATGAATGTCGAACAACACAGCGAGATGGTGTTGCCAACAACCATGCGGGCCATGGTCATGGAAAAACAAGGTGAGCCGCTTGTCAGTAAAACACTTCCGCTTCCTAATCCCGAGCGGCATCAGGTTCTGGTTAAAATCATTGCCTGTGGGGTCTGCCGGACCGACCTTCATATTATGGATAGTGAACTTCCAAATCCGAAACTGCCCTTGATCCCAGGCCATGAGATTATTGGAACAGTTGTGAAAGCGGGCAGTGACATTTCAATGTTAAAGGTGGGAGACCTGGTGGGTATTCCTTGGCTGGGCTACACCTGCGGATATTGCCGATACTGTTTGAAAGATCAGGAGAATCTTTGCGAGAACGCCCTCTTTACGGGTTATACCATGGATGGCGGATTTGCAGAATACACCGTCGCATTTGAAAATTTTTGTTTTAAAATAAAGTCCGTATATGCCAATCCGTCAGGAGCGCCACTGATGTGCGCGGGACTGATTGGGTACCGTTCTTATAAAATGACAGGCCAACTTGCGCAGCGAATCGGCATTTACGGTTTTGGCGCAGCAGCCCATATTCTGACTCAGCTTGCTAATTACGAAGAAAAGAAGGTCTATGCTTTTACAAGGGATGGTGATACGAAATCCCAGTCCTTTGCAATGGATCTTGGCGCCGCCTGGTCTGGAGATTCGAGTTCACTCCTCCCCATTCAGCTTGATGCGGCCATTATTTTTGCTCCGGCAGGAGAGCTGGTCCCAAAGGCGCTTAGGGATGTAGATAAAGGCGGTGTTGTTGTTTGCGGGGGAATCCACATGAGTGATATTCCTTCATTTCCTTATGAAAGTCTTTGGGGGGAGAAAACGCTGCGCTCAGTTGCTAATCTGACCCGTAAAGATGCAAGTGAATTTCTTGCTCTGGCCGGGAAGGTGAAGATCAAAACAAAAACAACATTGTATGCTCTGGAAAATGCCAATGATGCCCTAGCTGACCTGCGCAGCGGCAGCATACATGGAGCGGCAGTACTGGTGATGTAAATAGCTTCACACCAATTACATACATGAGTTCGTTTCCCCTGATCCGTTGGGATATCAAATGAAAAAAACAGAAATCAAAGTGTTGGAACAGGGGCGGGACCATCCACAAAAGACTGATAAAAATCAGTGATTGATACAACTCTTAGCCTTCGCGATGTAAGTTATCACCCCTGAGTTTACTGACCTTTACCCAAGTAATAACACTATTACTAATAAATAAAGAGATTATGAAAACCAATGAAGAATTGCAGAAAGATGTTCAGGACGCAATCAAATGGGAACCCTTATTGAAAGCGGCAGAAATCGGTGTAACAGCGAAGGATGGCGTTATCACTCTTTCAGGCACAGTGGATAGCTATGCAAAAAAATCAGAGGCAGAAGATGCGGCTAAACAAGTAATTGGCGTAAAAGCAGTGGTTGAGCAAATCGAACTTAAAACTTTCAGTAACCTGTATAACCGGGACGATAACGATCTTGCCAATGAGGTACTGAACGCATATAAATGGAATTGGGAAATTCCCGAAGATAAGGTCAAGGTGAAAGTTGAAAATGGCTGGATCACGCTGGAAGGCGAAGTTCAATGGAATTATCAAAAAGAAGCAGCTGCAAGGCTCATCAAGAAGCTAGTCGGGATCAGAGGGGTTTCCAACAGGATCACGATCAAATCTGAAGCCCATGATGAGATCGAAAAAATGGCCATTGAAAGCGCGTTAGCCCGTAATTGGTCTATCAAAGAGCAGGATATCCATGTAAACGTTTCACACAACAAAGTGATCCTTACAGGCACAGTTGGCTCCTTGTATGAAAAAATCGAGGCCGAACGTCAAGCTTGGAAGGCGCCTGGTGTTGAAATAGTCGACAATGATATTGTTGTTGAATATGACTATTCACTGGTTGATTAAATGGATTAATAGGAGGGGAAACCCTCCTATTAAATAGTAGTGTTTATCGTTTTATAGGTATATCATGTTGCTCAAAGGAGAATTGTTTAAACCAGGATGCTGGGGAGGCATTGTATTCTCCCTTGCAGTTGCTCCAATCGGGTCGTATGTAGCATTTCAGCAACCATTTTTATGGCTATCACTTTGTTTTTCCTTCAAAGAAGACCTGATAGTCGGTACCTGTGGAAGCAGGAACCAAGAGAAGCTATTGTGCGGATTTGGTGCAGGCTTCACTGCGTCGCATCGTCAGAGAAGAGGAACGCCACGGTTGCAGCTATCTCTTCTGGTTAGGCCAAACGCAGTAATGCCGATCCAGCCTTCCGTTTAAATTGAATGAGATTTTGGCTATCAGTTTCAATCTCATAATGGTGGGGCTGCTTTGTGTTTTATTTTTACACATTTTTTTTAAATAAGTTACATCTTTCACTTTTCAGCATGAAAATTTATGCAAGTCGAAAGTCCGTAATTCTTGCAACTTTTCTAATATGTTTTGCAACATATACCCAGCTAAATCTCGCGACTTTTATGATGATGTAAAATGCCCTAAAATTTGGCATGACTATGTCATATTTTCTGAAATTCAACTCTTTTTTACCGGCTTATCAAATGTTAGGGTACCGTTGGAAAACGAACCGATTTTTTTTGCAGCTCTAATTTGGCCTCTCTTTTCGCAGCAAAAATATTTTTAAAAACATAATCTGAAAGCATGGAAGTTGAAGAAATGACCAAAACAGATCATCACATCATGGAGCATTCCATGCACAAAAAGCCAATGCACGACATGGGCGGAGCGGATCATCATACAATGATGATTGCGGATTTTAAGAAACGCTTCTATGTCGTTTTAGTGCTTACGCTGCCCATAGCAGCGCTCTCTTCGATGATTCAGCATTTTATGGGGGTAAACTGGCAGTTTGCGGGATCGTCCTATATCTTGTGCGCATTATCGACCATTGTCTTCTTTTACGGGGGCTGGCCATTTTTAAAGGGGCTGGTCAGTGAGCTGAAAGAGAAAAATCCGGGCATGATGACGCTAATCGGTTTTGCGATTATGGTATCTTATTTGTATAGCACAGCAACGGTATTTGGTCTCCCGGGCATGGACTTTTACTGGGAGCTGGCAACGCTGATACTGGTGATGCTGCTTGGGCATTGGATTGAAATGAAATCCATTGCCGGTGCGTCAAAGGAGCTTGAATTGCTGGTGGAGCTCATGCCCTCTGATGCACATAAGGTGGTCGGGGATAGAGTGCAAGATGTAAACACGGATACGCTTCAGCAGCATGATATTATCCTTGTTAAACCTGGCGAAAGGATAGCTGCCGACGGTTATGTTTCGGAGGGCGAAAGTTATCTGAACGAATCAATGCTGACCGGGGAATCCAGTCCGGTTAAGAAAACCAGCGGCGATAAAGTAATTGCGGGTTCTATTAATGGGAATGGTTCAATCAAAGTAACGGTGTCCCATGCAGCTAAGGAATCGTATCTCTCACAGGTGATCAAACTCGTGGACGATGCGCAGAAGGCCAAATCCCAGACACAGCTGCTCGCAGACACCGCGGCAAAATGGCTCACTTTTATTGCCCTCGGTACTGGTATTGTCACATTTCTGTATTGGTATTTTAGCGGGGAGAACCTTGCTTTTGCCATCGAACGCATGGTGACCGTCGTCGTGATCTGCTGTCCGCATGCATTAGGCCTGGCTGTACCGCTGGTGGTGGCCAGATCCACTTCGCTGGCTGCCAAAAATGGTCTTTTGATTAAAAACAGGTCGGCATTTGAGAATGCCCGGAAAATCTCCATCGTCGTGTTTGATAAAACGGGGACGTTGACAATTGGCAAATTCGAGGTTTCAAAAGTTGTTTCGCTTAAAAAGGAATTGACTGAAAATGAGCTCATTCGCCTTTCCGCATCATTGGAACAAAATTCAGAACATCCTATTGCCACCGGTATTTTACAAAAAGCAAAAGAGCTATCCCTAACCATTCCCGATGCTGAAAATTTCTATGCTATTACCGGCCAGGGAATTCAGGCTACGGTCAAGGGCAAAGGCATGCAGGTGGTGAGTCCGGGGTATCTCAAGGCAAATAATATCACGGTGGAGGCCCTGGAAACCAACGATACGGAAACCGTCGTTTTTTTGATAATCGATAAGGAGCTGGCAGGATATATAGCCCTGTCCGATCAGATCAGACCAGAATCGGCCGCTGCTATCCGGACATTGAAAGAAAATAATATCAAGTCTATTTTACTCACCGGTGATAATGCGAAGGTTGCTAAAAGTGTGAGCGAAACCCTGGGCATGGACAGTTTTACGGCCGAAGTCCTGCCGGACCAGAAGCTTCAAAAGATAAAGGAACTGCAAAAAAACGGAGATTTTGTAGCCATGACGGGTGATGGTGTAAACGACGCGCCGGCGTTGGCGCAGGCCGATATCGGTATTGCCGTAGGCAGCGGCAGTGATATTGCCGCCGAAACAGCAGGCATTGTGCTGGTAAACAGCAATCCCAAAGACATTGTCAGCCTCATTTTATTTGGTAAGGCAACACATCGGAAAATGATCCAGAATTTAATCTGGGCTACTGCTTATAACATTGTTGCCTTGCCGTTGGCCGCCGGGGTATTGTACCGCTGGGGCATTTTGTTAAATCCCGCAGTGGGCGCCGCCTTGATGGCTGTGAGCACGATCGTCGTTGCAATAAATGCAAGTATGTTGAAAGTTAAATGACGGTGCATTTGCCGGAAGAGGCGATAGACATTGTGTCCACGGCTATTTTCGACGATAAAATTTGACCCCTTCATACCAAACCGTAAACACAAACCCTACACTAACACTAATCACCAACTGCTTCAAATTCACTGTCTCTAGACTGAAAAATCGCGTAACACCGGGTATCACAAAAATGAGAAAAGAGAGTAAGATCGTAATGCCAATGATCATCGGAACCAGGTTGTTTTTGTAGCGTAGTGTTGTTAAAATGGAGTGAGAAAACGACCGGTTCACGAGGGTCAAGCAGATATTGGCAGATAATAGCCCAATAAATACCATAGATCTCGTAAGCGCCTCATCATAAGATTGCATCAACGCGTACTGATAAAGCAGCAGCATTCCGGTCGTGATCACCAGTCCTTGTAAAATGCTCACCGACAGCTCTTTTAAACTAAAAAATGTGGATGTGAAAGGCCTTGGTTTTTGCAATAATAAATCCTTTTCCATCGGCTCATTTTCATAAATGATTGAGCAGGTCGGACCCATGATCAGCTCGAAAAATATGATATGGACCGGTGTGAAAATATTTGGATAGATCCAGCCCAGCGCCAGAGGAATGAAGACAGTCAGGATAATGGGTATATGGATGGAGATAATGTAGCGGATCGCGTTTTTTAGGCTGATGTATATTTTGCGGCCCATCGCCACGGCATCCACCATCTTGGCCAGATCGTCATCTGCTAAAATGAGTGATGAGGCTTGTTTTGCTATTTCCGTACCTTTTTTGCCCATGGCAATCCCAATGTGCGCAGCTTTCAGTGCCGGACCGTCATTGACCCCGTCGCCGGTCATGGCCACAATCTGTCCCTGTGCTTTGAGGGCATTGACTACTTTCAACTTTGCTTCCGGAAACATTCTGGCAAAAATGCCCGTCTGCATCACCTTTTGCTGCAATGTGTTGTTATCCATTGCAACCAGCTCGTCACCCAGCAAAACGGTTTCAGCTTCTTTGAACCCAATTTGCCTGGCAATGTTCTGCGTCGTAGCCGCATTGTCGCCAGTAATGATCTTTACCTGGATGCCTGCATTATAAAACGCTTCAAAAACAGACGTAATGTTTGCTTTTGGCGGATCATAAAAAGCGACCAAACCAAGAAATTGAAACGAAAGCTGCTGCTGTTTTTCAGGGAATGCGTCTCCCGAAAATGTACTTTGCCCAACTCCCAATATCCGGTATCCTTTGGCGGCCAGCTCGTTGATTGCATTTGCTATTTCCTTGTTCTGACTTTCCGATAATCCTGACAGTGTTATCAAGGCTTCCGGTGCGCCTTTCGCTGCAATGATGCGCTCGCCAGCTGCATTTTCAAATACATGCGTCATCATAGGCGGCTTTCCTTCCAGCGCATATTCATGGACCAGCTTAAATTCAGGCCGCCTGTCGGTCCCAATCAGTTGGCCATAAGCTTCGTGCAAGGCCGTTTCCATCGGATCGAAGGGTTCCGGTTCGCTCGACCACATGGCAATCGCGAGCAGCGTTTTGGCATCGTCATCCAAGGTGCTGTCGGGCAGCTGAATCGCGTTTTGGGCCTGGACATATAAATTGACCAGCTGCATTTTATTCTCGGTGATCGTTCCCGTTTTGTCGGTACAAATCACCGTCGCGCTGCCCAGGGTTTCAATGGTCTGCGTTCTTTTGACGATGATCCCCATTTTCATCAGTCGCCACGCACCCAAAGCCATAAACGTAGTAAAAGCCACCGGGATTTCTTCCGGTAAAATGCTCATGGCAAGTGTTAATGCCTTTAAAAGACTGTCTAAAAACTGCTGCGTGCGGATGTAATTGATCCCCCAGACGATCAGGAAAATAATGCCACCAACAATCGCCATTTTCTTTACAAAATTGGTGATCTGAATTTGCAGCGGCGTAGGCTCCTGCTCAATGGATTCCAGGCTTATGCCGATCAGCCCCAGTTTTGTTTTGTTCCCGATCGCATTGATCTCCACAACAGCCCTGCCGCTTGTGACGAGCGTCCCCTGGAAAACTTCGCTGGCAGGTTCATTTTTGACAACCGCCATGGACTCGCCCGTCAGAATGGATTCGTTCACCGAGAAATCGTGGGCTTCGAGGATAGCGCCGTCCGCAGGGATTTTATTTCCTTCTTCCAATATCATGTAATCGCCGATCACAATCTCTTCCCTGAGAATTTCCACTTCGACGCCATTGCGGACTACTTTGCATTTGGGCTGCGTCAGTGTTTTCAACTCGGCCAGCGCATTCCGGCTTTTGGTATCCTGGTAAATCGAAATGGCGGAAATGACAATAATGGCACCCAGCATAAACAAACCTTCTCCCAGCGAGTCCGTCAGAAAATAAATGGCAGAGGCGGCGATCAGCAGGATTAGCATGGGCTCTTTTACCAAACCTAATATTGCGGTCAAAAGGCCGCTTTTGCTGGTATCTTCTATTTTGTTCTCGCCGTGGGTGGCGCGGGATTGGCTGACCTGGTCGGTGGTGAGGCCTTGATGGAGGGTAATAAGGTTGGTGGGCATTTGGGGAGGTTTAATCAGTACCGAATTGCGCAATCCGCTCATTACAAATGCGCTCCGTCAAGTCTTTCAACACTTTTACGCGATCGGCCAGATATTCCAATTCTTCTTTTTCGATTTTGTAGTTCATATTATATCTCGAATCGATGTATGCCTTTTGCAAGAGTTCAAACAACCGCTTTTCTTCTGGTGTATTTTTCGGAAAAACCGTTCCGAAAGTGGAATGAAGTTTTTCAACCTGATTTCCTAATTTTTCTATGTCGTGAATTTTTGGCTTGTAATCGGTGAAAACGAGAAGAATAGCGGAATAATACCTTTCAGTAGCTTGGTGAAGATTGAAAGCGGCTTCCTTAAACCACGCTTTTTCAATATGAATGTAGGTAGTTTCTAAAAAACGGCTAGCGCTTTCAAACCAAGGCTCAAACTGCTCTTTTGCTTTTTTCTGCCTTTCCCCAGGATTCATATTTTTTGGCTGGGATAACTTGAATTTTCCCGAATCAAAAAGCACAATTCCTTCTTTTAAAATATCGACAAAAAAATATTCATTTCGTTCAATCTTATCGTTTACAAACCCGATACTGTGATGAATGATGGTGACGCTTGTTTGCTCGTCATTACCGTTTACTCTTTTGTTAAGGTCCCACCACTTTTTGTCGTCTTTGGCGGATTTCCTGTCTGTGGTAATAACTAGAATGTCGTAATCGCTTACATATTCGGTGTGCTCCTGGAAATCCTCCACCCAATCGCCACGCGCATGGCTGCCAAAAAGGATGACCATTTCGGCGGGCACTTTTTCGACAATGATTTCGGTGAGTGTTTCTAGTTCTTCCTGTTTGTCGTCGGGGAGGTGGGAGAGCGTTGTTTTCATGGGTGTGTGGGGGCTTAAGTGTGCCTGTTGTTTTTCGGGTTTTGGAGAGGTGTTGGTTTTTAGGTTTGTGGAAGTATGATTGTTTCTCAAAATCAGGTTATAAATGGTATTTTGTTAGTTCCGAGCGTGTTGTTTTCAAAATGGTACTTACATTCAGACTTGGTGACGTTGGGACTATTAGCACTAAATTCACTTGGAGAGCTTACTTCCACGTTGCACAGAATTTCCCGCAAAACACGGAAACTCAGTTATCCCAAACCGTTTGTTATGCGTTCTCTCTCTCTCTCTCTCTCTCTCTCTCTCTCTTTTTCTGCACTGTTGATTTATGATCAAATTATTTTCCATTTTTCTTCTTTTGTTCTTCTTTCCATTCGTTTTCAGCTTCAACCAATGGTTTATGCCATTCCCAAAGCTCCTGCAAAGTTTTTATGTCCGCCGTGATTGGGTTTGATGCACTAAAAGCATCGGATGGCGTCTCTGGCATATTATGTTGAAAATAACTTTCAAATGTCCTTCTTGGATTGGAGGCTAGGGAAGAACTGAAATAGTTATTTGTATAGTCGTAATGATGAGAATGGATAAAGCTTTCCCAGCGCTTCACACCCTCTTCTTCGGATCTTATGTCAATAATCTCAAATTGTTCCATATTTCTCTTGTCGGCAGTTCCCCAAGCTGTATTCATAAGACTAACTGCTTCAACGTCGGTGTCAGGTGCGCCATAACCAAAAATTGTCACACGTTTTGTGCTGTCCTCGTGAAGCCATTTTTTAACTTTGCTCCATTCCATATTGATAAACTCATCTGCTGTATAGTTCTTTTGGGAAACTGGATATAGAAGTTGCGTTGGTTCAAAAAGGCCTCCGTCCCGCCTCATTTGCATGCCAACTGGTCCTGATCTACCATCTTCTTTGCTATACCCAATTGAAACCGACCCGTGTAAAAAGCATACATATGGCATGTCTGCAATAGGTGCATTTCTACAAAACGCCTGATATAAAAATGGATCCCAATTGAATGTTGCAATCAAGTCTCTTGGTCGAAGGGAAAGGACTAAAAAATCATAAATCGTTGCTTCGTTTTCGGGCAACTTCATGTCTTTGAAATAATTGTAAACACGGTTTTGGATTTCAATAATTTCGTCGGAGTTAGGATTTTCGTTATGCAAATTGGTATAAAGCTGCTCGAAATTTTTAGCTCTCAACCTTTCAGGAAGGATCTCCACAATGTCGGATAGTTCAACAATGTCAATAAAATTGTCCATTGAGGGTAGTCGTTTACCATTAGGTTCAGGATTCCTAAATGTCGAGGCAATACTTGCTCCTGCGCCTAAAATTACAACATGTCCACCACCACCATAAACGGTTTTGATCCTATCTTGCTTTGTCTTCGCCATTGTTAATCATTTTGATTTAGTACGGTTGATTAAAGGATGAATCATAACTAGCAGGACTTCCCGCAATGCCGATATTTTCCCATGTACAGCCCGGAGCTACACCCCACTGGAATAATTGAAATTGAAGTTAACAACAAAAAGCTAACCGGAATAATAGTAAGCTCGATAACTGATACCAGCCGATTGTTGCTAAGTCTGCCACAATGTTAAGGGAATAACCATTTACTCTTTGTTGTCTCTTTTTTTGTATGTCACCTCTTCGTTGAAATATGAACCCGTTTCAACTCTCGAAGCATAGAAGTTAAAAAAAAGTCCCACAAACGTAAAGAACAAAACAATTTGCGAAACGGCTAAAAACTGTCCAAATGTTGTTTTAGGATAAATGTCTCCAAAACCAACTGTCGCTGTTGTTATGAAACTATAATAAACTGCCTCGAAATTATTTGTCAACGGTCGATTGAAAAAGCATTGAATATTTAAGTTACAATAAGAATAAATGACTGCAAAGTTTAAAGCAATTTCTATATAGTTATAAAACAGATTTATTAATGACCTTTTATATGTTATGGGTTTTGTATTTAGGTCGGCACAAAAAATTAAATAGTTTAAATAGATTAAGGTGTCAATTAGTAAATACGCTGACAAATATGGCATTAACCATTGCTTTGTTAGGTTGCAAGATAGCACTATGATTGGGAAGGCCAATTTTGATAAAACTAAAACCTCAACACCCATTTTTCTTGCGTGCAGTCCAAATAGGCCCGAAACGTGTCTGACATAAAGCCCAATCGAAACGAATTGAAAAAGTGTTAAGAAAAGCCTGTAAAGACGCTCAATACCAAAGTCTTTGTACGTTTCGTTTCTCCAAAGTCTGTTTAAGTTTTTGACTTGATTTTGAAAAGCTGGGTTTAGTTTTCTATCAACAGAATAACTACCTAAAAATAAAATTCTAATAAAGTTTGCAATTTTGCTCATTTGGAATGTTTTGTCGGGTTGCTGATAATGACTATGTATTGCTAGCAACTGATTTTGAGACCAGCCTCGCTTTTCTCTCATTTCTTTAGCTTTTTTGCGCCTCCACTTTTGTTCTCATAATTATTTTTGTTTTATGAAACAAAGATTGGTCATATTTTGCAAACAGGTTGCGTTATCAATATGTCAACCTTGTGATACTAGGGTACCAAATAAAGAAGGCTTGGTCCTCATGAAGCAGGTTCAATGTGGCAGATCAGACTTTCGGAATGCCCAAAAAACTGCTCAGCGAAGTTATAATTGTCGATGTGCGTCCGCGTTAGTAGTCCAAATCCGCTATTGTATACATTCTGATCAGGCGTTAGGGCCTACTTCTTTGTTTTGCAAGTATTCTTCTATTTGTTCAAAGTTCATGTAGGCGATGTCCTTTGAAATTTTTCTCTTTATTTCTCCGAAAGTTTTGACTGTGTCAAAGTCTCTCTCTTCGATTTGTTCTTCAGTCATCAGGGAGGGGCATTCAAGAAAAGTCATTGCGTCCATTGCCGGAAAGTTTTACATCCAAATATAGCAAATTAATCGGGAGAGAGATTTAGGCTGCACCTTCCCGAAAACCAACATAGGAACCTTTAACTGCGATCAATCAGAAATAAGCTTTAACCGTTAAAAAACATCCGGTAACAAACAATGCTCCAAATATGATATTGGCGAGAAAATTTTTCCTGACTTGTTTGGCGGAAGGAAGGAACAGCCTGTACAGTCCCAATGTTAAGGATAGCCAGCCGGTCAATGTGACAAGTATAGTCCAGTCAAAAGCCCAGAGGTTGTACAAACGGATGATCGCAAGTCCGCCGATAAATAGAAGCAAACCGTTCAGGTAAACAACTGTTGCTTCCACCTTTGTCCAAATGTGAAAGTTTAAATATTCGGACAAAGACAAAACCATTACAGTTGGTCCTACCAGTCCGGCTATGTCTTTTGCGGTTTCCATTGATTCGATATCGTTCAAATGTCACTGGCCTGTTCAAAAATGCAGAAATATGAACCGGGGAATCAACTGTCCTTTTACTTCACCTAATTCTTTCCGAAAACCAACAAAGGCACCGTCGGATGGTACGAATATTCCGCCGATTTACTGGACAGAAATATTTTTTCAAACAAATTCCTGTGGTGCTCTGTAAACATGACCAGCATGGAAGGCTTGGTCCTGATGATGGCGGCTTCGATGTGAGAGACCAAACTTTCGGAAGGTTCAAAAAACTTGATATCCAATTTTAGTTGCAGGTGATCCGATTTTTTAGTGGCCTGCTCAATTTTTTTGGGATCAATGTGGGTTTCCAGGAAAGTGGTGAAATGCAGTAGTTGTACTTCTGCATCGAGTGGTTTGGCAAATGCGGCTACGATTTCCAGTTCTTTATCGAGGTTCGTCAGATCGGAAGCGTAGAGGATACTGGTAATCTTTTTGGACTTATAGGTATGCGGCACAGCGATAACAGGAATCTCTGAATTGTTAATCAGATTGGCGGTATTAGTGCCAAGCAATCGTTGCAGTCTGCCGGCCCCCCGCGTGCTGATGCATATAAAATCAAAATGTTGCTCCGCAGCATATTTGAGGATATTGCTTTCCGTAAAAACGGAACCTTTGATGACGCATTGGTGGTGTTCGGGCTGGATTTCAAGCTCCTGATAGATTTTTTCAACAAATAGATCAAGCTGCTGCTGAACATTTGCCGACTCTGACTTTTTATATTCTTTGATCTTTGCCGCCGTCCAGCCTGTCGGCGAAAGGACGTTGTAAGAATGGAAGAAGGTCAGCGCAAATTTACTTTGTGAAGCCAGCTGGATAGCAAACCGCAGGCCAGCTTTCGAGCCTGCGGAGAAATCGGTGGTAACTAGTATTTTTTTCATGATTCTAGACTGTTCCAATCTCCATCACCACCCTGCCTTCAATTGTTCCGGCTCTCATTTGATCAAATACAGCATTGATATTTTCCAATTTGGCAGTATGGACTGTTGCTTTCACTTTGCCTTCCAGCGCAAACTGGATGGATTCTGCAAGATCTTTTCTGGTTCCGACAATAGATCCTCGCACGGTGTACCGGTTCAATACAGTTTCAAAAATAGGCAAGTCGAAACTTCCTGCGGGTAGACCATTCAAAGCAATTGTACCTTTTCTGCGCAAAGCAGAAATGCCTTGTTTAAAGGCAATTGGCGAAACAGCCGTTACCAGCACGCCGTGCATACCACCGGTTTGTCGTTTCAAAAATTCGCCCGGATCTTCTTCAAGCGCATTTACGGTTAGGTCCGCACCCAGGCTTTTTGCCAGATCAAGCTTGTCTTTACTGATGTCAATGGCAGCCACATGCATTCCCATGGCTTTTGCATATTGTACAGCCAAATGTCCCAAACCGCCGATTCCTGATATTGCAACCCATTCTCCGGCCTTGGTTTCGGTTTCTTTAAGGCCTTTATATACGGTGACCCCTGCACATAAGATGGGGGCCATTTCGATCATATTGGTATGGTCAGGTAGATGCGCAACGTATCTGGCATCTGCAATCACATATTCTGCAAAACTGCCATCTACGCTGTATCCGCCATTTTGCTGGGTTTCGCATAACGTTTCCCAGCCCGAGATGCAGAATTCACAACCGCCGCAAGCGCTGTACAGCCAGGGAACGCCGACAATATCGCCTTCTTTTATACCGGTCACTTCCGGACCTAATGCAACCACATAACCAATTCCCTCGTGCCCTGGAATAAGTGGCATTTTTGGTTTTACAGGCCAGTCGCCGTCGGTGGCGTGCAGATCTGTATGGCATACGCCACTTGCAATGACCTTAACCAGGATCTGATTTTTACCTGGTTCTTTTACGGGCATTTCTTCGATTTGAAGCGGTTGCCCAAAACTGTGAACAACAGCCGCCTTCATTTTTTTTGGTATCATAAATTTATTGATTTGGCGGTTAGATTATTCATAACCACTTTTAATCACTGTGGAGATCATTTTAAATTGTTCTTTGGCGCAAAAGGAATTTTTCGAATGGGCCGGAATGATGATTCCCTGACCTAATTTGAGTTTGTGTTTTTTGCCATCAATAACAATTTCGGCAGATCCGTCGATGATCTGAATGTAGGCATCAAAGGCAGAGGATTTCTCTGCCAGCTCCTCTCCTGTATCAAATGAAGACACGGTGATATTACCGGTTGTCTTCTTGATGATAGTCCTGCTTGACACGGTTTTTGGAACATACTGTACGATTTCAACTACGATGTGTGCTTTGGATTTCTCCATTTCGGTGTCATTTTCTTTTCTGTCTTTGCTATTCATAACGAGGGATCGATTAGTAATTGCTTTACTAACCTCATGAATTCATTAGCGATAAGTATCAGCTAGCAGCAACCATAAAGGTGAGGCTATTTTGCGCGCAACTTGTTATAGATGCACTGCAACAAGTTGCATCTATCACAGATTAGAAAACATTTGTACTATTTGATTGGGACAAATATGCGCACCGTTTGTATCACCAGAATGGGTGAGATTCCGGCAGCCAAGATTAATTTCAAAGATTGGATATCAAGTCTTTGTAGCGACAATATATGCCTCAGAAACGGGATGTAATTGGTGGCGAACATAATTAGGATGCATAAGATCAATGCCATCCAGATAAATTTGTTCCGGGTGATTTCATTGTTAAAAAAACGCAGCTTACCTGAATACATATTGAAAACATGAAGCAGCTGTGCCAGCGAAAGTGCGTAAAAGGTAATGGTGTTTCCTTCCTGTGGGCTTAATCCTAACTGATTGATCACATACCAGTAAACACCCAGCACCGAGGCGGTCATAACCAAGGCATAAAATACAATTCTTTTCCAATCCGCTATTTGTAATATGGGCTGTTTTGGATCTCGGGGAGGGGATTTCATCAGTTTCTTGTTGTCCTTTCCAACGCCCAATGCAAGCGCCGGAAAGACATCGGTAATGATGTTGATGAAAAGGATTTGAAGTGGTAGCAGCGGACTTCCCACATTGAGGAACCCAGCAAAAGTGACTACGAAAATTTCACTCATATTACAGGACAACAGAAACACAATAAACTTTCTGATATTTTCGAAAATCACCCTTCCCTGCTCAATGGCGTGTACAATGGATGCGAAGGAATCATCTTTCAAGACCATATCCGCAGCTTCGGCGGCAACGGCGGTACCCCGCAGTCCCATGGCGATGCCGATGTCAGATTTTTTTAATGCCGGAGCGTCATTTACACCATCACCGGTCATACCAACAATGTCTCCCTGTTTTTGGTAAAAATCGATCATATCCAGTTTTTGCGCAGGATTTACCCGGGCAAATACATGGCATTCCATCATCTTTTTTTGGTCATCTAATGATGCAAAGTCAAATGCTTCAAGGTCTTTTCCAGTGATCACCAACTGTTCGTCGGGGCCAACCAAATTTACCTGTTTGGCGATTTTCAGTGAAGTTGCCGGATGGTCGCCGGTAACCATAATTACCTTGATTCCAGCATCATGACACGCATTCAACGATTTGATCACTTCCTTACGCGGCGGGTCCAGAAACCCGATCAGTCCTGCATAGGTCAGTTTTTCTTCTTGTGTAAAATTTTCTCCCGGCTTATGGTCGGTTTGCCGGTAGGCAAAAGCAAGGGTCCGGAGCCCATCCGCTGCCATCGCCTCTGAAACTTCAAGTTCCTTCGTTCTATCTTCCTGATTTTCCCAATTACAAAGCGCGGAAACTTCTTCCACAGCACCTTTGACACCAATAAAATAATCGGGTCCGACCTGGTCGAGGGTGGCCATCATCCGAGTATCGGAACTGAACGCTTTTTCGGCCTGCCGCTGATAATCCCTATAGAGTTTATGAAGGTCTATACCGGAGGCGCGGGCATACAAAAGCAGCGCTACTTCGACGGGGTCACCTAATTCTCTCCGCTCTGATTTCTTCGAATCCAGCTGTGCATTGTTAACCAGCGCGCCAATTCGCGCAAGCATTTCAATTTCGGGTGAATGGATCAGGCCCTGATCGCCTTTCAGAATTTCAAGTGTTTGGCCACCCCCTTTGTCTGTATTAATGCGAACGCTAAAATCATTTCCGGCTGCCCTAAGCGCCTCGACTTCAATTTTATTTTCGGTAAGCGTACCCGTTTTATCGGTGAAAATAACGTTGGTTCCTCCGAGTGTTTCTACGGCTGAAAGACGTTTGACAATTACCTTTTTTTCAGCCAAACGGAGCATTCCGTAAGCAAGAGCAACCGTGGCAACAACCGACATTCCTTCCGGTATGGCGGCAATGGCCAGCGCAACGGCAGTTTCTATCAACTGTTTAATTTCCTGTCCCCTCAAAAATCCGACGATTAAAAATAACGTCGCCATCCCAAGCGTAACCCAGATCAGCACTTTTCCCAAGGCATCCAGCTTGGCTTCCAAAGGTGTGGCCGTTCGCTTGGCCTGGCTGACCATGGTGGCGATCTTGCCCAGCTCGGTTGACTGGCCGATGCCGGTTACCACTGCTTTGGCATTGCCATTGGTTATGGCAGTTCCCTTAAAAAGACAGTCGTGCCGGTCGCCAAGCGGCGCATCTTTCTGGGAAGGGTCTATAGTTTTTGGTGAAGGAACAGATTCACCAGTTAATGCAGATTCGTCGACAGTCAACTGATTGACTTCCCGGATAAGCGCATCCGCAGGTATTAGATCACCCGCCTCCAAAATCAGGATATCACCTATTGTCACCTGCTCTGAAGGAATTTCCATGATTTTTCTGTCACGAAGCACTCTTGCTGGTGTAGTATCCAGTTTGCGCAAAGCTTCCATGGATTGCCTGGCATTGTATTCGAGGATAAACCCGGTAATTGCATTGATTAAAATGACTGCTATCACTGCAAAGCCTTCAAGGGTATCGCCAAGGAAAAAAGACACGATTGCCGCCGCCGCGAGGATCCAGACGATGACACTATTCACCTGCCGCGACAGGATAGACCAGATGCTCTCTGGTTTTACCTGCTCTAATTCATTCAGACCAAATTCTAAAATCCTCGACCCTGCTTCCTGACTGGATAACCCGGTTTTTAAATCTGTAATATCGAGCTTGCCAGGCTCTTCGGATGTATTTTGGCGAGGTGTTTCTAACATGCTGTCATTTTAAATGCAAGACTCTTTGTTCAAATTAGTCAAACAAAGCCGATATCTCATTTCCTGAACATGATGATTTGAATTAATTCATAATCGCTCGCTAACAAGATAAATGCTTGTAATCCATTAATTTAAATTGGTGTCTGCCATTAACTGTCGTCCTTTGATCACGGGGGTAGTGATTATTTTCCCGGTTAACCAATCATTCGATGGCAACATTTAACAACCGGATCAGGCAGATAGGGTTACTGGTCATATTGGCAGGACTGGCATTACTGCTGTTACTGGAACTCTACGTTTTCATTCCAGGGTTCCTGGGCGCACTGACATTGTATATTTTAAGCCGCGAATGGTATTTTGCACTCACTGTGCGGAAAAGCTGGAACAAAAGTGCAACCGCCCTCTTGTTTATGTTCGCATTTCTTGTTGGTATCGGTCTTCCGGTTTCTTTTGCTATCCATTTGATTTCTTCCCAGGTAAATGTACTTTTTGACAATTCCGAGCAAGTCATCGTGGTTTTTAAATCCGTATCTGCCCAGATTAAAGTATGGACAGGACAGGATGTTTTCACTGATGAAAACCTAAGGGAGATCCAAAAGGTGGTTACTAATTTTCTCCCCTCTTTGCTAAATAGTTCGGCTGCAGTCGTTGGCAACCTGCTGATGATCCTTTTTCTCTTCTTTTTTATGCTTACAAATGGCATTGCGATGGAAAGGAAAGTGGCTGGGATCATTCCGTTAAAGGATGAAAATGTGCATATCCTTGCCGTAGAAACAAAAAATATGGTACGGGCCAATGCATTTGGCATCCCCCTGATTTCCATTATACAGGGGCTCTTCGCAATCTTTGGATACTGGATTTTTGGTATCCGTGACTATATGCTTTGGGGCTTTATGACGGCACTCTTTGCTTTTTTTCCTGTCGTCGGCACGGCCTTCATCTGGATACCTTTAATTATTTTCTTGTATTCATCGGGTAATAGCGGTCAGGCGATTGGACTTGCAGTTTATAGTCTGGTGGTAACAGGAAATGTGGACTATCTCGCACGAGTCACTTTGCTTCAAAAAATCGGCAATGTGCACCCAGTTGTCGCGGTTCTTGGCTTGATCGTGGGGCTTAATTTATTCGGCTTCTGGGGGTTTATTTTCGGGCCTTTGCTAATCAGCTACTTCGTTCTGTTAGCCAAGATCTATGCAAATGAATTTGGAGAGCTCAGGCACTAGTGCTGTTGCGAAGATTAGAACATTTCACTTTTATCGTACTCAATCTTTCTGATTTTGAATTTCGCGTATGGGAAGTAACCTTCTTTTAATTGCCAACCTGCTTCTAATAAGGTCGGGATCAGTACGTCATTATGGACTTCATGATCGCTAGTCTTGTTAATCCATTTTTCCTTGCGGACATCGTCCATGTACCGCTCTGTTTCCATTTGGATAATCTCATGGTTATTATCGAAGGTGACCACAAATGAAATGAAGATCCCCTCGTGCCGGAAGTTCAGTTTCGCTGAATCATCGTCGACAGGTAACCATTCCAAATTTTCGCTGGGCAGTAAATTGGTTGGGAAACACGCACTTTCACCCAGCCAGCGGAGCAATTCGCCTTCATCGTATTTTGGACCTTTGCCATCCAGTACTTTGATCAGGTTAAATAGAGAAACTACTAGTCTGCCTTGATTTGCGATATACATGTCCCTCGCGGTAAATAGCAAGGTGGTACCTTTCCAGACGAAGCCCGGCTTTCCGGTGGTGAAGTATTCTTCTCCGGACATATTCACCCAATCCTTCTTCAGATCGGTTTTGAATTGTCCGTCGTGAAGCAACCTTGCCGAAGCGATGTAGGGCTGCCCTTCCTTTAAAACATGCCGGAAATAATGTTGTACAGGTTGGGGAAGGTCAGTAAGATCTGCATATTTGAACTCCTTCCGCGATGTTAAATCGTGTTTTGAAAATAGCCGCGCTATTTCTTCCTTGAATTGAAGATAAACAGAGACTTTTCCGGCAAAATATAAAATGGTTGCAATAGCGATTACAGCCAAAACCAGTTTCCATACCATGATTTCTTTTCGATAAAGTTACCGATTTCCTCATGGTTTAGCCTTGATTCTTTCGGGTAATCCAAACGCCTTGATGACCTGCGGCGAAGAACAGATTTCATAACAAAATGACAACATGCGCTTGCTTCCATTTTGGCTAATATTACTTTCTTTTTCAATGCGGATCAGCGAAAATCATGCGGTATTGGCCAGCTTATTTATTGATGTTTCTGATCTCATGTGCCCGGGACAGTGATACGATCAAAATAAAGGGATCGGATACGGAAGTGAATCTGGCCGTTCAGCTTGCCGAGACGTTTCACAGCGATAACCCCGAAGTTTTTGTTTCCATTTCCGGAGGAGGTTCCGGCCTTGGCATCGCTTCGCTGCTGAATGGTACTGCCGACATGGCCAACTCTTCCAGGAGTATCAATAGCGAGGAAATTGACTTGTTCAAAAAGAAAACGGTTCGAATTGATTCTTTCATTTTTGCCCAGGATGCCATTGCTTTCGTGGTATCCGACGACCTGCCGATCGACTCAATCAGCACCAAAACCCTGGCCCTCATTCTGAGCGGTGCCTATAAGGATTGGTCCTCGATAACTTCTGAAAAACTGCCTGTGAATATTTATGGAAGGCAAAGTAATTCCGGCACACACGATTTCGTCAAAAAAAAGCTTGAAATCGCCTTTAGCCCACACGCCAAAGAAATGAACGGGAATGCGCAGATTTTAGAGGCCATCAAGCAGGACAACTCGGGTATCGGCTATGTAGGTGCCGGTTATGTTATCCACGGCGGCAGCAAAGGTTTGAAGGTGTTGACAGTCTATTCGGGAAAGGATAAAGCCGTTTCGCCATTGAATGCTAAAATGATTGCAGCAGGAAAATATTTTTTCCAGAGGCCTTTGTTTCAATATTATAAGTCTGATTCCTACGATAAAGTCAAGCCCTTCCTGGATTTTGAAAAAGGTCAGATAGGGCAAAAAATTATTAAAGAGGCTGGCTATTATCCGGTAAACTGAATGTCATGGATGTAAAGAAGCGGGAAAACACAGATTGGCTTTTAAAACAACTCTTTAAAGGCACGGGGATGGTTACCATCGTTTTGCTGGGAGGTATTTTTATGATGCTGATCTACAACAGCATTGCCTTTTTTGCAGAAGTAAACCCTATTGATTTTTTTACCGGATACCAATGGGACCCGGGAAGTGTTGATAGAAATTACAGTATCCTGCCGCTGTTGGCTAGTACAGGTTTGGTGGCGGCAGGTTCTATGCTCATAGCGGTGCCGCTGGGTATTTTTACGGCAGCTTTTTTGTCAGAATTTGCACCGGGAAAATTGCAGGCTGTTTTGAAGCCGGTTATTGAAATGCTTGCCGCCATTCCTTCGGTTGCTATTGGTTTTCTCGGGATCGTATTGGTAGGCCCGGGAATCGCCAAACTATTCGGCATGCAAAATGGATTAAATGCATTAAATGGATCTGTGTTATTGGCTGTGATGGCGTTGCCGACCATTATAACCATCAGCGAGGATGCCATTAATGCGGTTCCGAAAACCTACCGGGAAGCTTCTTTGGCGCTGGGTGCGAACAAGTGGGCGACGCTATCTCAGGTAACATTGCCCGCGGCTTTGCCCGGCCTGATCGCAGCCGTTATGCTCGGACTGGGCAGGGCACTTGGAGAAACCATGACGGTGCTGATGGCGACCGGGAATGCGTCTGCCATGCCTGGCGGTTTCCTGGATTCCATCCGCACGATCACGGCCACTATCGCCATCGAAATGGGGGAGGTGCCATACCAAACGACCCATTACTTTGCGCTTTTTGCCATTGCAGCCGTGTTATTCCTCATCACCCTGGCGATCAACTTTCTGGGGGAATATTTCGCCAACAGTTTACGCAAATTTCAGGCATGAAAAAGAGTCTATTCCATTTTCTTAATTGGACGGTTTTACTCGGGAGTACCATCCTGGTCTGTCTGTTCCTGGGTATCATTTTGTTTGATATTTTTTCAAAAGGGGTGTCTTCGCTTTCCTGGAAATTCATAAGCCGGCCACCGACCCAGGGAATGACCCGCGGCGGAATACTGCCTGCGATAACTGGCACCTTATGGCTTACCTTGATCACCACGCTTTTTGCGGTGCCTTTCGGCATTGCTTGTGCGGTTTATCTCAATGAGTATGCAAAGCCTTCTGTGCTTACAGGTATTATCAGGGCCTCAATCCGGAACCTGGCTGGTATCCCGTCCATTATTTATGGTTTGTTCGGGCTGGCTTTATTTGTTCAGGCGCTCCACCTGGGGACTTCCGTCTTGTCGGCTGGACTAACCCTGGGGCTGCTTTCATTGCCGTACATCATTACCACCACAGAGGAAGCCTTAAAAAGAATACCTGATAGCATGCGGGAAGCGACGCTTGCCCTAGGCGCGACGCAATTTGAAACCATCAAAGATGTCGTTTTGCCGACTGCGTTACCGGGTATTCTAACCGGCGTAATCCTGACTTTGTCGAGAGCAGCAGGCGAGACGGCACCCATATTATTTACCGGCGTCGCTTTTTATATCAATGGCTCCGCGACCTCGGTGAACCAGGAATTTATGGCTTTGCCCTATCACTTATATATGCTTTCCACGCAGCACCAGTCCATTGAACAGGTCAGGCCCTTGGCTTACGGCACTGCAGTGGTTTTAATTGTACTGGTTTTCGTGCTCAATATCATTGCCTTCTATATTCGGTTTAAGCAAAGGACCCAGCAGTAATATGGATCAGATTAAATTATCAGCTCATTCGCTGAACCTCTATTTCGGGGAAAAACAAATATTGAAAAATATTAATATCGATTTTCCCGAAAATCAGGTTACCTCGTTAATAGGGCCTTCCGGCTGTGGGAAATCAACACTGCTCCGCTGTTTCAACCGGATGCATGACCTGTCTTCCGATGCAAGGATCGATGGGGCTATCAAGTTGGAGGACCTGGATATTTATGACAAGAAGAACTCTGTTACAGAAATCCGTAAAAGGATCGGGATGGTATTTCAAAAGCCAAACCCATTGCCTAAAAGCATTTACGAAAACATGTCTTATGCATTAAACATCCATCAATTCCCGAAAAATGAAATTCCAAAACTCATTGAATCGGCTTTAAGGGAAAGCTATTTGTGGGAAGAGGTGAAGGATGAGCTGAAAAAGCCGGCGGTGAAATTATCAGGAGGACAGCAGCAAAGACTATGTATTGCCAGGACCGTCGTGCTTCGGCCGGAGGTCATTTTAATGGATGAGCCCTGCTCAGCATTGGACCCCATCAGTACCCGAAAAATAGAAGAGTTGATCATCAGTTTGAAAAAGGATTACACGATCGTGATCGTAACCCATAACATGCAGCAGGCCCAGCGTATTTCGGACAAAGTTGCTTTTATGTACCTGGGCGAACTAATTGAATTTGGAAGCTGTCAGGATGTTTTTCAAAACCCCCAGAATGAATTGACGAAAAACTATGTAGGCGGGCATTTTGGTTAAATCTATAAGTCTGACAACAAGTTCAATACATCTATTACAACAGAACCAGCAGCACTATTTTTCGATGTAAGTTTTTATTAATGTAAGATAGTTTCGCGCGGCGGCTAAATGAACATCCCGAACTTTTCCCTCTATGGTTTGTCCGGCACTTATTGCATGGACCTTTGCCCTGATATTGGCACGCATACATTTGTAGTAGGTAAGCAACTGCTGATCTGCCGATGTTATGATACACGGAAAATGATCTGAATATGCTGTCAGGAAAATATCAGAGAGCTCTGGGTATCCAAAAGCTTCAAGATCCATGCAAAGGAAGGCAATTTCACTGATGACATCAATTTGGCGGAAATCATTATTGAACTCAATACAGTCAAAAATAACGGGCTTTTTGTACAGAAAAATATTACCGCTGTGAAGGTCCCCGTGTAGATCCCGCTTAAAACCCTCGCGAATCCGTTGCGCGAAAAGCAATTTGTTGGTAGCCAAAAAGTGATCACTCCATTGGATGGCCAAGGTGATAATATTTTGAAAGCTCTGTCCAAGATTCTCTTTTACATAGGTGCCGGCGTTTTCAATATCGTTGAATGTGCGTCTCGACTCATCCTGATCGAAAGGGGAGTGAATAACCTTTGCGTAAGTATGAAAATCAGCAACTTCCTTTGCCAGTGCGATGATTTGCTCTTGAAGGACTTTGCCTTTCACGAGTAGTTTATCCATTCTTTTGGAAGGTAACATCCGCTTCATAACAATAGCATAATCTACGATCGTCGCATTCCCTTCTCCAATAAACCACTCATTTTTCTGATGGCGTACCGGTAAAACGGCCAGGTAAATGGCGGAAAACCGCTGATTCAGCCTCAGTTCTATTTCACAATATTTCTTTCTTTTGGCCAGTGTAGAAAAATCCAGAAATGAAAGTTTCACGGGCTTTTTGATTTTGAAGGCCATTTTTTTACTCAGAATCACCCAGGAAATATGGGTTTCCTCTGGTGTTCCATACAGAGGCTGACCTTTAAAAATGCCTGTCTGGGAAAGTGCATGGATGTTCAAATCATTCATAAGAGCCTCGCAGATATTCCAATGCTTTTTGTGTCATACGATCGATATTGTCATTCTCGGATTGCAGTTTTAAAATTGGTATTTCGGGCATTTCAAATTGCTCCCTGATCAGCAGATATACCGCATAATCTGCTTCACTATCCTGCCTGATACCACTTAATCTTTTTTTGGTAATACTATCCGTAGCCTGTATCAGTATAAACCGTATGGGCGTTTCCCTTCTCTTTCCAAGGTTTATAAAAATGGCACGCATCGCGTCGTGGTGAAAAGTGGCATCGATCACGACGGTCTCGCCCTGGTTTAAGTCTTCATCCACATTTTTTGCCATGAGGTGATATATGGTCATTTTGTCCTCAAAGGAATATTTACCTAATGCATGCACCCCTTTTCTCGTTTGGTCGCTGCTGATGTATTTCACATTTAGTTTGTCAGCTAATCGGGAAGCGAAAAAGCTTTTACCTGATCCGGGTAGGCCAAAAACGATGATGATCATGATATCCGGTTAGATTTAGGATATTTAGCAAATGAAAAAATGATTGATTTCAAAGGCCATTACTCAGGATGACAAATTGTGACGGTTCCAGTTTCAGTTTGATAAAATGCCGGTTTCCTTCTTCGTTGCGCAGCACACTAATATGTCCCGACTGGCCATATACAAATTTGAACTTGCTTTCTTCGGCATTCAGTAGAGGATCTACCAAGACGTATTCTTCGTCCTGATCTGTAAGAGAGCTATTGTAGGCGACAATAATCTCCTGGTCATAAAGTACCCTCGAAAAAGCGAGCAGGGACTTTTTGAAGGTGGGTAAATGGAAATTTTTGCCGTCATCAGAAAGCTCGCGCATGTACATTCGTCCGAACTTTAAAATCGGGCTTTGCTTTCGGAATGCAGCTATGAAGGCGATTTCTTTGTAAATCTTCCCCGACTTATTTAATGCATTTAAAGAATGATCTTCCAAACTGAACATCGCCTCCCGGACGCGGGCATCCCCATCACCTGACCCGTCAAAGCCTTGTTCGGTGCCATAATAAATGCAGGGTGTTCCCAGGGCGCAGAGTAAGAAACCAATTCCTGCAATGACCTGATTTTCGGTAGCGTTATTTCCAAATCGTTTTTTGTAAACCTGTCCAACCTGGTCGTGATTATCTATGAATGTTACCAAAAACTCCCCAAATTCACCGCGGTTCATGGCATTTTTGCGAAGCGATTCATACCTGCGGATCAGCTTATCTGGTGAAGACACGCCGCGGATTACGTCGGCAAGAATGTGATAGAGGGGAAAGTCGAGTACTGAATTTAATCCAAAATAAATGGCTTTGTCTTCCACGACCACAGAGGTTTTTGGGCCAATGTATTTGTTGTACATATCTTCCGGCCCGACAAGTTCTCCAAACAAAAAGAAGTTGCGTTTGCCGAGTTTGTAGGCGAATTCTCTCACATGTGAGCAGAATTGGCTGATGTAATCTTCGCCCATGTGTTTCACCGCGTCGATCCTAAACCCATCGATATCAGTTTCTTTAATCCAATAGCAATGGATTTTGGTTAGCATTTGCTGCACATAAAGCGCTTCGGGGGAAGTGTCATTTTTAAAGCTTTTCAGCGTTGAAAAATCGCCATCTCTTGTTTCCGGATAAGTATCAAAGTTGCGTATTTGTCCCTTTCTGGAATAAATCTCGGGGTTTCGAAACTCTACGGGCAGGGGTCTTTGCTGGTAACGCCAAGCTCCAAATGGGAATATGGCCCCCTGGTTGTAATAATATTTTTCATCATTGGGATATGACCAATTATCGCCGCTGTGATGCAATACTATATCCATAAATACCCTTATATCCAAAGCATGGGCTGCATCAACCAGATCTGCCAGGTCCTGCTTTGTTCCGAAGCGCGGATCGATGTCCAGAAAATTTTGAATCGCATAACCGTGATAGGAAGAAGGGTTATTTTCAAAAACGGGGCTCAGCCAAAGGGCGGTGCAACCCAGGTCATTGATGTAATCGAGATGATTGGTAATACCTTTTAATGTACCACCACATATTTTTTGCAGCTGTTCCGAATTTCCGAAGCCGCTACTTCTTTCGCTATCTGTAATGGGTTTTCTATCAAGGTCGTCGTGAAACCGGTCTACCAACAAAAAGTAGATGAACTCCTCTCGCCATTCTCTTCCGGAATTCTTCCAGTAAGTCTTACCCGGTTTGGGTGATAAGCTGATCTCCTTGATTGAAGTAGCTGCGTTTTCTTGGATCATAAAGACATTGTTAATGTTCATCCGAAGCGTTTAGCTGGAATAGGTCCACACAAGGATATTGGCATGATTTACAATATCTGCGGTCGTACTTTCAGTAAACAAGTGCTTCAAATTGCGTTTTCCATGCGTTACCATGGCGATCATGTCTGCATTGATCTCACGGGCGAAGTGTAGAATTCCGTCTTTTACGTTAGCATCATTTACCACTGTGATTGTATAGTTTGAAAGCTGGTAGTGTGTAGCGTATTCTTTGAGTTTGTCAATTAGTGTGATGTCATTCAGCGATTTCCCTCTATGGATGCGTAGTAAGTGAAGTCGGGAATGAAACGTCTTTTGGAGTTCTTTAACCTTCGACAATACCTCACTCTGATCGAGTTTCAGGTTACAGGGAAATACGATATCATGGATTGATTTTCGATTTTGATCCCCTCTTACTGCGAAGACTGGCACGGGTGACGTTCTTACAACCTTTTCGATATTTGAACCCATAAAATACTCACCCCATCCACGCGATCCATGTGTCCCCATCACCACTAAATCAATTTTATCGGTTTCAATAAAACTCAGAATGGATGTTAAAAATCTCCCGGAAAGTATTTTATGATGTATCAAAACTCCTGGTTTACGAACATACGTCAGCTTTATCAATTTTCGTCCTAGCTCTTTTAGGTTGGCGTCCTGCTTGGTAGAAAATTTTGAATCGTTTATATCGTTGATTACATTCACCAGGAACAGCTCATCTTGTGCGGTGTCAGTCAGATCAATGGCAAAGTTGATTGCCTTTTCACTCGATAATGAAAAATCGCACGGGACCAAAATTCTCTTCATGTCACCTCCTTCTGTGAAAAAATAGCTTAAAAAGCCACCGTTTTGTAAATGGTAAAGGTTTAATTATTTATCAATTTAGTCTTTACATACAAATTGTAATTTCTTACAGAAAACACTGATTTCGTCTGCATCCAAAATCGGTTGCAAACGAACTTGTTCCATGACATCTTTTTGAATTTCCAGGTCTGTTTTCATAATTGAAATAGGTTATTTGAAATAAATCTGATGCTCTTGCATTTCGATGACAAGGCTCGTTTTTGACAGGCGTGTCCGATAAGCCGTCTCTTAAAGAATGACCATGGGTGCCTGAAATTGGCTCTCACAAACCTTTTGATGGTATACCAACAGAGGTAAGTGTGTATCTAATGTCAGCTTTTTTGTGAGTCCGGGACTAAGGAACTTTTCCAAAAATCCGCGTTGCCTGGTAGAGACAATCAACAGGTCTGCGTGGACTTTGTCGCAATAATCTTCAAGGCTTTTCATAACTTGTTCTCCATCCAGAATAACAATATCTTCCCGGCCAATACCAAGCTCTTTCTGGATTTCATCTACATGCTGTTTGTCTGACTGTATATTTAACTGCTGGTCCGAATTGATCTTCACAAGCGTTAGTTGGCCATTCAATTGTTTGACGAGGGAGATAACATCCAGCAAGACTTCTTTTTCTTCAAATTCTAGCTCTGTGGCATATAGCACTTTACTAAAATTGGTAGTAGTTGCCTGAGGCGGCACGATAAGCACGGGGCAAGTCGCATGCAATGCTATACCCGTTGCCGAGCTGCCAATCAATTTGTCCAGCAAACTGCCTGCGCCGCTGCGTCCGACCACGATCATGCTGGCATTTGTTTCGCTGGCCTGCCGCAACACGGCTGGCTCTACGCCATCTGTTTCCCACACAGCATCAGCGCGATAGCCTTCCTGTTGTAGCTGGGAAACACAGGCATTTAGTTTTTCCCGGTAAGAATCTTCCAACTCTTGGTAAACAGGTAAAGCACTGACAGAATCAGGAAGGGCGAAATCGTCCAAATAAGGTTGGTAGGCAAACATAATTAGCAGTTTTGCTCCGGTTTTACTTGCGATTTGTTTTGCAGCCGACAGGGCTTTGTTTGTGTTTTGGGAAAAGTCGATTGGGACCAATATTGTTTTCATGATTTTCTCGTAGCTGTTTCAGACAGTGTAAATTAGCCTTTACTTATGCGCAACAAAGAGTGGCATTTTTAATTCTTCCATTAGCACATCCGCCATACTTTTCCTGAACCAGCGAGAAACCATATTTCTTTGGTAAGCGCCCAGAACAACCAGCGCGTTTTGGTCTGTTTGTTTTAGATACTCTGCGATTTGCTGATCAGGATTGCCATGCAGGACCTGATAGCTAGCTGTTTGAAAATGCCGTTTTACGAATTCCTTCATAAGGCGGTTGTCTGGTATGTGCAGATTCTGGTCGGAAGATTTCACAGACAGGATTTCTACGGGCAGCTCTTTCAGAAATGGTAGCAAGTAACTGAACATTTTAATGGCAAACAGGGAAGACGGTTGACCATCATATAACATGACAATTTTCTCAATTGTATCAAACTCTTCCGGTACGACCATCACTGGGCACTGGATATCGCCAAGGAGGTCCTGCAAAAATCGGGTAGGGGCCTCTTGTGTCCCTAACGCAAGGGTTTCGTTTTTGGCAATAATGAGTAAATCCGAATAGATCGTCTCATGAAGCAGCTCGGGCAAAGCAAAATTCCGGTCGTGATGGATCGTAAAATGGGTGTCGGATTGCTGACAAAGCTCCTTGAAATTTTCAACGGCTTGATTTCTCAGCAACTGGTCTTGGTGGTTCAGTTCTCTGATGTCTGCCGTCCACGGCTCAAGGCGTGGCACCATATCGTAAACAGAGTAGCTATGGTGTGTAAAATCGTCAAGAAACACACCCACCAGGTGCGAATTTGTTTCCCTGGCGACTTGAACGGCATATTGAACGGTGCTTTCTGAATATTTCAGCCCGTCGATGGCGGCAATGATCTTTTTCATAATTGTTGATTTAGTTATGGGTAAAGAAGAATGGCAGGTCCAGATTTTCGAGCAAGGAGTCTGCTGTGCTTGGATCCAACATCGTGGACAAAGAGCTGCGCCCATAAGATCCCATGATAACGAATGTCCGTTTTTTATCCGATAAATATTTAAACAGTTCAGGCACCGGATTGCCGGTTACCACTTTAAAAACGGGATAGTTGTAATGGTTACTGACCCATTGTGATAGTTTTTCTGTTCGAAGTTCATCCTCATCTTCATCTTTACGAACATGCAGCATGGTCAGTTTCAAATCTTCCAATTCGGGGAAAAGATAGCTAAACTGCTTAAGTGCGAAGGCCGAAGATCGGCTGTCGTCAAAAGCGAACAATATTTCATCGACCTCGTCGAAAGTGATTGGAGCCGCTATTATTGGACATTCGGTTTTGGCCAAAATGTTCTTTACAAATCCGGAAGGGACATCAACTGATTGGTCTTCGAAACTAATATCCCTGCTAATCAGCAGCACATCAGCGAACCTGCTTTCTGCAATAATCCCTTCAAGAGGGGAGTTCAAATCCTGATGGATGTTGTAACGTACTCCTCGATCTTCGCAGATTTTCTTGAATATTTCTATGTATATCGAGCGCGTCTCTTCGTGTTCTGCATAGTTGGGTAAGTCACTGTCAACAATTGTTTCCACATAGGGCATGCTGTAGCGTATTTCTAGTGACGGTGTTGGATCCGCTTGACGATTTTCCAGGAATACAGCTGTCAGTCTCGATTGAGTAAGCTGTGCCAGGTAGCATCCAAACTGTAAACAGGGAAGACCGGGTTTGTCCGGATTAATTGCCAGAAGTATGTTTTTCATGTCGATTTTAAGGTAGGACTGGTGTTATTTTAAAGCGAACGTAACGATTCTGGCCGCCTTTGATGATTTTGTTGAGGGTGCGGTTGCGTTCTCATTTCTCTGGAGCCGAAATAAAGCTACTGCCATCAGGATCGTTGAAGGAAATGCGGCATAAAAGCCCAAAGGCGCGATGCTGATGCCGAAAATCATACCGGCCCAGCAACCTGCTATCAGTGGCTTGCCTTTCAAAAGCATGGACACGGCAATCATCATCTGGGCAAATGCAATGATGAGCACCATGGGTGTGATAATTGCTTCAAATGCGCCTAGTATAAATTGTTTGTACAGCGGGACGGCTGTGTCAGCGTAATCCTGATACGCCCAGGGCGAATCAAGAGCGATGTAAGTGTTTACGGAAGCCGCAGCAATGAAAATTGCAAAAAATGCTGCCTTTGTATACCTGGGATATTTACTGCTGCTCCAAATAAGGGTTATTGCCACAAGATTACTGGCTATGTAGGCAGACCAGAATGTGAACGAAGAAATACCAAATGTTTCCATTGTTTAAAAGGTTTAGGTGAAGAAATATCCCAACTTTCTTTTTCGATATCAGCCTTTAGTCATTCAATCCTAGTCCGCAAGGTTTTTGATTGATATCCTAAGTCAAAGTAAATGAGCTTTGATTGTAAAAAACCTGACGTTAGGTAACATATAAAATGATCTGTATCAGTTTTCAAGTGTTGGCCTAATGCATATCCCAGTCTATGGCCATAAAAATGAATTACGGAATGCATTTGTGAAACATCCCACCTACGAACTACATATTGGTTTGTTCTGGCCTTTTGTTAAAGTTTTGCGGGTAAAGGTCGGCGACATGTTTGTGATTAATGGTTGAGATATTTTGAAGGTTGCGCTTCAACCAATGGTAGGGGATTGGCGGTGTGCTTTTTGCAGATTGCAAAGAAGGCATAGATCAAAACAGCATGTTGGGCGGCATCATTGGATTGGGCAAAGAGATAATTTTCTCGTCGTAACGTCAGTGGGCGGATTGCGTTTTCAATTAGATTATTACGGTTCGCCGCGCGATCAATCAACAGGTTTCCATCATAAAAATAGGTGCAGAGTGCGTCCCATCGGCCATAACTGTACTATATAGCCTCCCCCATCTGACTTCTGGGCAACGTACTTTTTATTTGTTCAAAGACCCATTTGCCGAACTCATTGATGATCGGAAGGTATTCTGCCAGCCGCAGCTCTTTGATTACGGTAGCATCAAGCTTCTGTTTGCTGACTTTCCGCTCTACGGCATACAGTCGCTGGATCATCTATAAAGCTTTTTACGCCCTGGTTTTGTTGTTTTCTAGAGCCCGTTCAAATTCACGACGGGCATGAGTGGACGAAGCCAAATGGTCACCTGCAGAAATTCGGTCGTTGATCTGTACACTAAAAGTTTAATATAACTTCGGTCTTGGTGTGAATTTTGGAATCGTTCTACACTATTTTAATAGAGATATTTTGCACAGGTGGGTTCATTAAAACCGTGGTTAAAATGTAAAGTGACGCAAACCGCAATAAATGCGATATTGGCAATGGGGGCGCGGATAAAGTACAGATTATTAGGTGTCGCACACGTTAAATTGTACTACTACTATTAAACTTACGAAGCAATCGACTACTTAATTGATGTTTTGCTCATTCTGTTCGACACCCGCCCGCACCAACTTAATATTTAAGCGATCTATTGAGCAGGTCTTGGCGTAAATAGCCTAAACTAAACCTGCAACACATGAAGAATTCACCGAGCCTTTTTGAACGCTTTGATAATTTGGACACATCTATCAATAAATGGCTGGTCGCCAACAGCATCAACATTCTTCGCTTTGCGATGGGGATTGTTTTTGTTGGTTTTGGTGTGCTCAAATTTTTCACAGGGATTAGCCCTATTGAGTCCCTGGCAACCCGCACAACTTCCGAGCTCACCTTGGGTGTTTTCACTGGGCACAGTGCCATGGTGTTTGTTGCTACCCTTGAATGTTTGATTGGCTTTTGCTTTTTGACCGGTATGTTCCTTAGGGTAGGGGTATGGCTGCTTGCGTTGCAAATGATTGGCGCAATGTCACCTTTACTTTTGTACCCTTCCGAGCTTTTTTCTGGTACCGTGCATGCACCGACGCTGGAAGGGCAGTACATCATCAAGGATATAATCTTGATAGCTGCCGGAATGGTGATTGCATCTACTTGGACTGGCGCGCGTATTGTTGCAAGGCCTCAAGGGTTTCGGGCAACGTTAAGTAAAAGAGTTGCTGGGGTTTACCAGGATGTTTCTACTGTTCCATATGCTTAACACCAAACTAGACACTCAGCCAGGCTTTACTAAATATTAATATTCAATAACAGAAATATATATCTACCTTTCTATCTGCATAACTATTTCTACAACAAATAGTTGTGCAGGCGGGAACAATTTTTGTATTTCAATTTAATAAGTCCCAGCTAGCCGGATTACCTTCCATAAACTTTAAATAATGAGTAGAAAATCTATCTTCTATTGCGAGAATGAATTAGTTATTCTGCTCAAAGCCAACGATAGGGCAGCATTCGAATATTTGTATGATAATTACGCTGCCGGCCTTTATGGAATAATCCGCCGCATCGTAAGAGACGATAACAAAGCGGACGATGTCATGCAGGACTCTTTTATAAAAATATGGAAGAACATTGCTTCTTATGATGCGGACAAGGGAACACTATTTACCTGGTTGCTTAACGTGGCCAGGCACACAGCAATCGACAGGTCTAGGACAGATGCCAAGTTTGAAAATAATACGAACTGGGACTTGGTGGCTGAGAAGGATCTCATGCCAAGTTCAGCCATCCATTATGATGCATCCGCATTGGATTTGAAGGAAATTGTTAATAAGCTCAGACCAGAAAAAAGACAACTTATTCAAATGCTGTACTTTGAAGGTTACACGCATGAGGAAGCGTCCGAATATTTGTGTTTACCACTTGGTACGGTCAAATCCCGGGTGCGCAAAGCATTGTCAGAGCTAAGGCAGGTTTTCGATATTCCTATTGCAAGCGCCCAAGTTGCCTGAAACGTCAGCGTTAATTATTGAAGGACTTGAAAGTAGCTTTCAAATATTGGACAATGCAGACTTGAATGTCCACAGTGTCCGATATAATTCCAGAAGGTAAGGCAATATATTGCAAGGTATGGTTACAGATCCAGAATCGCAACTATTAATCACCAGCGACAAGTTGTCGGTTTAAGAGGGCTGCAGGCCGGCTTACATTTCCCTCAAAGTAGAAGCGGCCGCCTTCAGAAGCTCTGGGCTGATCCTTTCAGTAATATTGGGATTAATGTATTCAAAGAGGATCTTTCCTTTTTTATCCAGGATAAAAACGGAAGGTACCGGCAGTAGCTTCTCTGTATTTTTAAAATCTGATGCTTCCGGTAGTATTTTGTCATAACTGGCAGGTGCTTTAAAAGCGATGCCAAACTGTTTTGAGACACTCAGGTCAGCGTCAGACAACAAATTGTAGGAAAGTTTTTGCTTGTCAATAGTATTAGTCAGGTTTTTGGGACTATCTGTGCTAACCGCTATTACCTGATAACCCATTTGAGCAAGGTCCTTTTCGATGAGCTGCAAACCCGATAATTGTTTAGAGCAGTACGGGCACCATCCGCCGCGGTAAAAGATAAGAATGGATTGACTTTTGGAAACAGCCTCATTAAGGCTGACACTTTTTCCCGTCAGATCCATAAGTTTAACGGTAGGAATCGTTTCGCCCGTAAGCAGTGGGCTGATGTCTTCCGGGTTCAATGGGATACTGACTGCTTTTAATTTATCCGTGCTGTCAGTTCCGGATGCCTGGTCCGTAATTTGGTATGGAAAGACAATTGTGTAAGACACTGCCGGCTGCACTGCCAGGAATATAAAAAGGATAACAATAAGAGCACATCTAGATGTGCCATTGAAAATTCTGACTTTTTTGAACTGGATCATATGATTGAGATTAAAGATGGAAAATACCACAGCCAAGGTAGGCTTCAGTTTCCTGTTGGGAAATGACCAGAATTCCCGAATAATTGATGTTTTTGCCCAAAGTTCAATACTTCAGCAGGGCCATCGACTGATTGACCGGCCGAAAGTTATGCACTGGTTTTAATTCGGACAGAGGTTTTAAGATATATGATAGATCCGGGCGGTATAGGCAATTAATCGGGAAATACAGGCATTGATTCATATTACCAGGGCCGGTAAATTTGTTTGTAATATGATAAGGGAACAGAATTGTTTCCTGCAAACCAATTATGAAAAACTGCACATAGATTCTACGTACCAGACTTATAGCAGAACTATTGGCACTCATATTCTACCCTTCGGAATTATCTCCCTCAAATAATCTTATCTTTTAGGTCACTGTGAAAGACAGAAAACTCGTGTACTTTCCTACCATTACTAGGTTAAATTGCTCAAAGTGAGAAAATTAACAATCTTTGGCCTAATTGACGTCAAAGTTAAATAGTACGGTATTTTGACTATTTCTTATATTATTTAAATGTAGTATAAACACTCAGCTTCATTATCACTAAATCATTTACTTTATGAAAAACGCACTTGTTCTGATTTTGCTTTGCATGTCCATCTGTTCCTGCAATGACCATGGTACACCCAATGCTTCTGCTGACATCCTTTATGTACAAACCAATAACTTTGAAGACAACCAAAATGCAGTACTTGCCTATAAGGTCAAGAGCGATGGGTCATTGGAACCCTTGATGGGCAGTCCTTTTCTTACCAAAGGTTCGGGCGTTGGTAACCCCATGCAGATCCTGGGACCTCTTGATTCTGATTATGAATTAAGGGTATCCGCAGATGGGAAATTCCTTATGGCTGTAAATTCGGGCAGCAATACGATTGCGGTGTTCAGCATAATGGCCGATGGGGCACTTGAGCATGTTCCCGGATCACCCTTCCCATCCAATGGGCAAACGCCGGTTGCGTTAGATATTTCAGGCAATTTTGTATTTGTACTTAACAAGAGTCAAGACCCATTGCATGCCACCCCGCAGCTCCCGAACTATTCTACATTTACAATCGATGGTGCGGGAAAATTGACTCCTGTTCCAGGTGCGAAATTTGAAACGACAGCAGGTACTTCTCCTTCCAATGCGCTGGTATCTCGCGATGGCAAATTTTTGTTCGGCACCGACTTCCTTGGTTTCATGTTGATGCCCCCGGTTGGCACCTTGCGCACTTTTACAATCAGCGGATCAGGTAATTTAGCCCCGGTAACAGGTTCGCCTTATGTAGTACCAGGCATGAACGGCACAGCGTTGGGATTATGGCAGCATCCGTCAGGATCCGTATTATATGTTGGTAACCCGCTACAAGGAATGGTGAATGTGTATGCAATCAATGGTGTCACTGGCGCTCTAACGCTTCAAACATCAGTAGCTGCCGGAAAAGCTGCGTGCTGGATCCGTACTAATAAAGCAGGCGATCGCATGTACGTTCTTAACTCAGGCGATAATACCGTACAAGTATACAACACTTCAAACCCCACGGCTCCTTCGTCTATGCAAACGTTCGAGCTAAAAAATTCGGGGCCTATCTATCCGGGACCCGGAGGTGCAGCGTTCAAAACAAGTCAGGATTTCTCCATTGTTTTTTCTTCTTCAGAGGATAAATTGTTTATAGTTAATCAACATACCAATGCGGACTTTAGCATTGGCAACTTCAACTTTTTACATTCTTTAAAAATTGCCGCTGACGGAATGGTAACCGAAGAAATGGAACCGGTTCAAATACCAATTCCTAACACCGTTAGGCCAAAAGGCTCGGCAGTGGTAAGCAGGTAAAACACAAATAGGATCAGATTACCATTACGGTCGTCTTCAAGCATCCATCAAGGCTGGCATACTTATTTAAAATTTACTGTATACCTGCTGATTATCAACAGCATTTTCAACTTTTAACCAAATACTGCAATGAAAAAATTACTTGTTTTAATGGCCGCATTTCTATTCTCCTTGAGTGTTTACGCTCAGGAAAAAGACAAAAAAATGGATAAGATGGATAAGATGGAAGCATCAACCAAGGATTGCGTGATGATGCATGACGGAAAAATGATGGTCATGAAGGGTGGTGAAACAATGGCAATGGCAGAGGAAATGACATTAGCAAACGGGACAATGGTCATGACAGATGGAATGGTTAAGATGAAGGATGGCAATACCCAAATGCTCAAGGAAGGCCAGTGTGTTTACATGGACGGGAAAATTGGCAAAATGAAGATGAATAAGATGAAGATGAAGGATAAGAAAGCGGGAACAAAGTAACCTCGTTAAATGCTGGCCAGGTACATATAAAATTGTATTTGGCCAGTTATACAATGGAAATCCAAAAGTGAGGAAGTAGCCTGGATTCGCGGTACCTGTGACTGCATAAAATGATTTACGGCCTCAATTAATTTGTCATTACATTGCGGCAACTTACCAGGTTGGACATTCTTTTTTGTATCATCTGTCACCTGATCGCTGCCAGGGTTTTTATGAGAAAATTATTACTTTCATTCATTGTTTTTCTGCTCGGCAGCCATGTTTTCGCTCAAACTAAGATCACGCTCAAATCTGCTGACGGAAAGCTTATTTTTTTGTTTTGGCTCTCAAAAGAAAACCCGGTTTATCAGCTCATTTACAATGGAAAAGCATTGGTAGACGAGTCGGGGCTGGGCCTGGACTTTAAGGAAACTGGCGCTTTCGGTCCGGGTTTGAAGCTGGGAAAGCCTGTGTTCACCAACGTTGATGAACACTATGAGCTGGTGGTAGGAAAGGCGAAAAATGTCCACCATGTGCACCGCCAAGTTTTGATTCCGCTCTTGGAAACCACTGGTGCCAAAAGAAAAATCAACCTGGTGGCTAGGGCTTTTGATGAAGGAATTGCTTTCAGATATGAATTTCCTGATCAATCAAACTGGAAGGAGTATACTTTGACTGATGAAAATACCAGTTTCAATCTGGCTGGAAACCCAAAAGTTACTTCACTTCTTTTTGATAATTATACCAGCAGCCACGAAGGATTGTACCAAAAACAGCAACTCAGTCACGTTCCGGAAAAGAAGCTCATGGACATTCCGGCACTATTCGAGTTTGCTGATCATGTATTTCTGGCCATCACCGAAGCTAACCTTCGGGATTACGCAGGAATGTATCTATCAAAAAAGAATGATGTATTGAAAAGCCAACTCTCTCCGTTGCCCGGTCAGCGGGAAATTAAAGTGAAAGCTGTTCTCCCGCACCGTACACCCTGGCGGGTGATGCTGGTCAGCGACAGGGTCGGTAAATTAATTGAATCCAATGTCCTAACAAGCCTGAACGAGCCCAGCCAGACGACCGATTTCTCCTGGCTGAAACCTGGTAAAACATCTTTTCACTGGTGGAATGGCGACGTTACCCCGGACACGACTTTCTCACCCGGCGCCAACTTTGAAACCAATAAATACTACATTGATTTTTGTGCAAGAAACCACATTGAATACCATTCTGTGATCGGTTACGGTGGATTTGCATGGTATCCGACCAACGGTCCGGGCTATGGAGATCCGGGATCTTACTCGGATGTGACCAAGTCAGTACCGTCGCTGGATATGCAGCAGATTTGTGATTATGCCAAACAGAAAGGAGTGGGGATCCATGTATGGGTGCACTGGAAAGCACTATATCCGCAGCTGGAAGCCGCTTTTACCCAGTTTGAAAAATGGGGGATCAAGGGCATGATGGTCGATTTTATGGACAGGGATGATCAGGAAATGGTGAAAATCCAGGAGCAGATCCTTAGCCGCGCAGTTGCGCATAAGCTTTTTATCCAGTTTCACGGCTCGTTTAAACCTACCGGCCTGAGCAGGACTTACCCTAATGAATTTACACGGGAAGGAACTTATAACTATGAAAATAACAAGTGGAGAGAAACAGGTATCAGCCCCGAGCATGATATGGACATCGCATTCACACGCTTGCTGGCCGGTGCCAGCGACTACCATTTAGGCGGTTTCCGGGCCGTGAAACCCGATGAGTTTAAAACACATTACACCCGGCCGATGATGATCGGTACCCGCTGCCACATGCTGGCTATGTATGTCGTCATGGAGAGTTACCTGCATATGGTCGCCGATTATCCCGAGGCCTACGAAGGCCAACCCGGCTTTGAATTCCTGCAAAAAGTACCCACAAACTGGGACGAGACAAAAGTCTTAGATGCTACAATCGGGGAATCGCTTACAATCGCAAGGCGAAAGGAAAAGAAATGGTATGTTGGCACAATCAATAGCAGTTCGGCAAAAGCCTTAAAAATCGGACTGGATTTTCTAAACGATGGTAGCTTTCAGGCTGAGATCTTTTCAGATGCTCCCGATTCGAGCGAAAACCCGAACCATCTGACAAAAAAGGTGCAGCAGGTTAAAAAAGGTGGTTTTTTAGAAATTAACCTGGCTCCGGGCGGGGGCCAGGTAGTCATTATTTCCCCAAAATCCGAATAAAATTAGGAGGGCTTTAAATAACAATTATTTCGCTGGTACAAATTTCATTGCATACGAATTCATGCAGTACCGCTTTCCGGTGGGCTTAGGGCCGTCATCAAAAACGTGGCCCAGGTGCAAGCCCGTTTTACTTTCTACTACTTCAACCCGCACCATGCCCAGGGATTCATCGGATACTACTTTTACGGCCTTTTCATTATAAGGCTTGTAAAAACTAGGCCAGCCTGTTCCTGATTCGAACTTTGTTTCGGAAGTAAACAATGTGTCTCCGGTGGCCGCACTTAGATAGAATCCCTTTTTGTGATTGTCCCAATATGGATTTTGATATGGCCGTTCTGTGCCTCTTTTGACCAGGATAGAATATGCTTCTTTGGATAGCTGTTTCTTCCATTCTTCATCTGTTTTAGAACCAGGGTACTTCGTCTTTTCTATTGCCTTTTTTTGCTGGTCCTGGCTGCACGCGATGGTTGTGAAAAGCACGCTAAGTGAGAAAATAATCGGTATGATTTTCATTACGTCCTTGATTAAAATGGTTGTTTATTTTTGAGATTATTCTGAAATGCGCTTCATAACCCTGAGTAGTAGTCATAACCTTGTCTGGCCCAATAGTCCCCAGGCCGTCGATTGCTGAATGAAATGGTCCCGATCCTTTTCAAATTTTTAATACCGTACTTTACCGGGATGATCAGCCGGAGAGGTGCACCGTGATCAAGTGTCAACGGCTCGCCGTTCATCTCATAAGCCAGAATCGTTTGAGGGTGCAACGCGCTGGGCATATCCAGTCCGACATAATATTTTGAATTAGGGGTCTTCATACCGACGTATTGCATTTTCGACTGGCTTTCAAGCTTATAGTGGGATACAAAGTCAATAAACCGGACACCCGCCCAATGTTGTATCTGGTCCCAACCTTCGACACACTTAAAATCAAAAATGATTTCAGTTTTGGGCAACGCTTTAATATCGGCCATATTAAGTTTAAGAATGTCATTGGTATCTTTTATTACCGAAAGCTCCCATTCCTCCGTGTTGAACCCTTCCTTTTCCAGGCCGATCCGACTGTTGATCCGCACATTTTTAGCAGCCTGCGATCTGGGATAGGTTTTGACCAGGTGGTTATTACTGAAAAAATTCCTGAAAAATACCTCGGACTTATTCATAGCCACGCGCAGCGGGGAACGGGCACGGGCAGTGATGCCCATTTCTTCTTTTCCTGCTTTATAAAGCCATTTCCAGCCCCCAAGAGCAGATGCTGAAAGAACGGCAAACGTGGTAAAAGAGATAAAATTTCGCCTTTTTATGTTTTGCTCAATATTACTATTATTCTTTTCCATTGGGGTTGTCTTTTAAATTAGGTTCTTCCGTCAGGTCCTGGGGCACCGGTAAAGCAGATACTTCTATGACCTCAAATCCTGCAATGACCGATCTGAAATTATTCCATCCTGCCAGGATCACCTGTACTACATGGATAAGAAAAAACAAAACATAGCCCACAGTCAGGGCAAAATGCAATATTCTTGCGAAGTGATAACCGCCACAAAGCCAGGTTATCCAATAAAACTGTACGGGTTTATAAATGGCCAGTCCAGTGAATAGCGAGCCAAATCCCATGATGATAATGGAGGTATAGGCAATCCTTTGCGCTGCATTATATTTATTCTGGGGCGGAGCAGTTTTCCTGATGTGCAAATCATGTAAAACGACCAGCCAGGCTTCTTTGAAAGAAGACTTTTTGGGGACAAGCTCCCGCCAGGCGCCTGATACAATCGTATAAAGAACATACAGAAAACCATTGACAGCGAAGAACCACATAAAAAAGAAGTGGAATGCCATCCCCTCTGCAAGCCGACTGCGGAGGTTGAGGAATTCGTAAAATCCCTGCGGAAAGAACTTGAATAAGGTTTGCCCGAAAATGGTAATTGTATAAGCGCCAGTCGCCCAATAAATGAGCAAGCCGCTCCAAATCATGATGGCCAGGACCGGAAAGTTGACCCAATGCGTCCACCGCATCGCAAAAGCATGTTTTTCTTTGATGATCTTCATGAGCTGGCTCGTTTTAAGTATGCGATTCCAATGCCGCCTTGCTGGCGGCAATTATTGAGCCGTCCTGGTTATTTTGCAAAAGCACCAATAGCTCTAATTCGCTTGCCTTCACGTCCCGGGGGATAGCGATTTGCGTTTTGCCCCTACTGTTGCCGCTCAGGATAAGGGTCTGGATGGCGCGGGTGATCTGTACATGGGATAAAGTGCGTCCTGCATTTTCACCGCTTCTTATTCTGCTTTCGGCTTTTCTCTGGACCAGCGCAACGGTAAGCGACGAATTGGCAATTGTTCCATTAATCTGGTAATCAAAAGCAACCTGATTGCCGCTGGCTTTGACGTGTTCCAAACCGATTGTGACCGCTGCTTTTTTACCAAGTCCTTCAGTAATTGCCTTGCGCATTGATGTTTCCTGAGAGCCTACAAATTCCGTACTGCCATTGATGACAGCCTGGGGCGTGTACACACTCGACAGTTTGAGCCAGCTTGCATACTGCCGCTGCCTTTTGGTAAATGCGGGATCACTGAACACGTCTTTCCAGCCCAGCCTGTTCCAGTAATCGACGTGAAAAGCAAGGATGTATACCGGCTTGTCATTATTTTCTTTCTGGATCCGGGCTATTAGAGCGTCGGCCGAAGGGCAGCTGGAACAGCCCTCGGAAGTGAAGAGTTCTACAACCGCAAAGCCGGGAGAGCCCTCAGCCCTACCTGCTGATTTGAATTGACTATCTGGAATAGATGCGGCAATAAACAGGCTGATAATCAGCGTAACTGTGGAAAATGAAAGTATTTTCATTAGAAAGAAAGTTGGTAACTAAAATACGTTAAGATCATACCAATAAATTGTAGACGGATTTTAATGATCAAAGATTTGGACTCCAATGATGTGATTGCCATAGATAGCCAACTTGAAGATTCGGACCGTTATTCGTAAATCCGTGTATATGCACTTGAAATTTGTCCGTACCCCACTTTTTTAATCATCTCTGTGCTATTGGCTTTTGGGATTCGTATTGATCTGTCCCTTGAGTGCTTTTGCAGCATGGGTATATCTTCTGCCGGTAGTGGCGGTACCTGTAAGTATGCCTTCTTGTGGCCGGGGCTCTGCAACTGATTCATATGATTAGGATTAAAAGATGGAAAATGCCACAGCGAAAGGTAGGCTTCATTTTTTTGTCTGGAAATGACTAGAATTCCCGATTATTTGATGTTTTCACCCAATCTGCCATTTTTTGTGGGCTTCTTATTGGCCGGGACATAATATGCAACTCCTTTTATGTCAATACAAAAAATCCACATTATCACATAGCCGGGCGGTATAGACAAGTAATCGGGAAATACAGGCATTTATCCATATTTCCCGACCGCATACATTTGTTTCATAAAATATTACAAGGAAACAAGGTTGTTTTCTGCAAACGATAAGACAATTATGAAAAATCACGCACAGATTCTTTACCGTACAGCTTTGGCTTTATCACCCTTTATTTTTGGTGCATGTACTGACCATGACCCTGAGGTGATAGACCAGAAGTCGACGATCAGCATCGAAAACGTTTTGGACTCCCGCCCGCTGGTCGAGTCGGGAACGTTTCAGGGAACAGGTACACCGCCCGTTATCCTTCCAGGACAATCAGTAGACATTAAATTCTCAGCGGCAAAAGGGGAGGCGTTATCTTTTGCTACCATGTATGGCTGGTCCAATGACTTGTTTTTCGCGCCTGTAAATCCTGGCATCCTGGTGTATGACGGCGCAGGAATGCCAATCGAAGGCGATGTTTCTTCCCAAATCAAACTTTGGGACAACGGTACACGGATCAACCAAATGCCCGGTGCAGCTGTAAACCACCCGGGAGCAGCCGATCCCAAAAATATCACGGAGGTTAAGGGCACTGACGCCCAGGGTAATTCTTATCTGGCGGCTTCGGCCCTGATGCAGGCAACATTAAAGTATGATGGTAACTCTTACTTCACCTTGACGATTAAAAACACATCTGGCGGAACGGCCAACGAAACGCCTTTTAGCCCGGGCGTGTGGTCGGTTTCCTATATTGTTGGGGGTAATTTGTTAAGCCCGTCACCATTGTTCTCAGAAGGTATGCCTACGGCTAATGGTTTGACTTCGATTGCTGAAATGGGAGATAATATGCCTTTAAGTGCTTACATTAAATCAAAGACCGGCATTTTTACGCCACTTTCGCCAATACTGGTGGTCGTCTATAATGGAATTGATAACCCGATTTTCAAGGTTGGGGAAAACGACAGGGGAGAAGGACTTAAAAGACTGGCCCAACAGGGGAATGCTACAGACCTTGCTGCATTTTTGAAAACAAAACCGGGCGTTAAAAGCGTCTTTATCCTGGCAGCACCTACCACCACGGTGCTTCTTCCAATGATCAACGGCGCTCCAGGCAGCAGTGTATCCCAGGAGCTTTCTGTGGGAAGTGGCGACCGTCTGGCGATTGCCACCATGTACGGGTTTTCTAATGACTGGTTTTTTACCAGTATAGATAACGGTGTGGATCCGGCCCAGAAAGGGGATATTTCTTCAAGTATCAAATTATACGACAACGGAACGGCGCTAGACCAATTCCCGGGAGCGGGCATTACCCAGTTTAATCTGGCGGGAACCCCGCTGGCGGAAAGTAAACCCATTGCAGCAGTACCAAACCCGAATCCTTACACGACGCTTCCTGCTATCACTGACTTTATCAAGGTCACTATCAAGTAAATGACGTAAAACGACAGCCATGCATTTATCTTTGATATGGTAAATGCATGGTTTATGTTTTTTAACCGAAGAAAATATGAAATGGCAATTTGAAGACAGGATGACGTACGGCCAGTTTCGGGTAAGTGTCGGTGAAGGCTCGCTTAAAGGGGAGGGTCTTTTGAACGGAAGTAAGGAAATGCTGTCTACGATTGTCTTAAACCCGGGACCAGACCAGCAGGTTGTGATTGATAAAATCACCCATATTTTTCCCTCGGGCTCAATCCTTCCGCTGGTTTCAAACCAGCACTTCTTATTCGATAATCCACAGCCTTTGATCGCCTGGCAGTTTAACAGGAGTTTTTACTGTATTGCCGACCATGACGCCGAAGTGGGTTGTGTGGGTTTTCTGTTTTATGGCATCCAAAACCCGCTTTTTGTTCCTTTGTCAAAACAGGAAATGGAAGGGATTTCCCTTATTCAGACCATGTGTGTGGAAGACATGTCAATAAAAGACAAGATGCAGGGCGAGATGCTGCGCACACTTTTAAAGCGGCTGATCATCAAAGTTACACGGATTGCCAAAAGGCAAACAGAGAATTACGATTGTTTCACAGAAGAAAAAATGGATGTGATCAGAAAGTTTAATTTGCTTGTTGAAGCCAATTACCGCTCGCAGCACGAGGTGCAGTTTTATGCTCAGGCCATGAACAAATCGCCCAAAACACTTACCAACATTTTCGGCTTGTGTAATTATCCGTCGCCCTCCAAGCTAATCCAGAGACGTATCATTTCCGAGGCAAAACGTTATCTCTATTTCACCAATAAATCGGCAAAAGAAATTGCCTGTGAGCTTGGCTTCACGAGTATGGCTCATTTTAGCCGGTTTTTCAAGCTAAATGCAGGAATTAATTTTTCAGAATTTAGAGGGCAGCAGTTGCTCACGACTGAAAATTAATTCAAATTGCCCAAACACTTGTAAAAAGAACTATGGAGAAGACAATGATGATTTCCATCATAATACTCTAACGAGTATTATTTAAAAATGTAAGGAAGATTGCTAGTTATATGCCCAGATGTGAAGATTAGGGAGTCTTACTGAGAATGTTAGAACAATTCATAATTTGGAAAGCAATGATTTGTTTACATTCTGGAATGGCGAAATTATTCAATGATAGCCTCTTAATTTGGTCGAGGTTCTTAATGAAAATCAGATAACCCGATTGACAATGGCAACAATTCGGACAAGCTATTTGTTATATATTTTGCTGTTATAGCAGCCAAGATCGCAACTATCCAGAGGCTAAGCACATATTTTGTCCAAGGTAGCTTATTCATTTGCCTATTAGCAACGTCACTATTCATTGCTTCGAGTCGATATTACCTTCCTTTAAACGCACTCCATAGAACCTGGGAGTTATGTGGAGAGAATTGGCTTTTCAATCAGTTCGATAGCATTATCAATTCCATTCTCAGTGTGCAGCAAATCAGCCATCCGCCGGCTGTTATTATAAAGATTTGGTTTAGTCAGCAGTTCATATCCGGCAGTAATCAACTGGTCCTGTGTTATCTTTTTTAAAGGTATTGGTTTAAGCGCGCAGCCTTTTTGGAAAGCTAATTGCCCCCAAAAATGCTGGTCCCCCATGGGGTAAAGCACCGGACAAGTCAAAAATGGTTTTCCTGCACGAAGACATTCCGCCATCGTACCAATTCCACCGTGGTGAATCACTGCTTTTACAAGAGGGAGTAATTTTTCATATGGGGCCGACTCGATAATCTTAATGGATTTATATTCTTTTAAATCGCCTGTATTTTCAAACCCCCATCCTTTAACTATGATTATGCGTGTGTTTAGCTTTTCTGCGAGCTGAATCATTGCTTGCTGCATGTTCAGCTTAGTTGCCAATGGCATACTGCCAAAGGTCACTAGCAAGGGCGGAGAACCTTCTTGTAGGAATTTCATTACGTCAGGGCTAAGCGTTGCAGGAGATTCACCGTACCAGAATCCTGTGAAATGGCTATTAGCAGGATAGTCACCAGGCTCTTTTAAAAAATGATGGCTTACACCATAAATAGATGGAAGTTCTTTATAACCTTCTGTTAGCGAAGACAGCCCGTTTTCCTGCCGAAATTTCAGGACGGGTTTGTGCATCATCCGGTAGCTAAATTCAGTCAATTTATAGCTGAATTTATTGAGCATTGACGGTAGGCCAACACCGCTCAAAACAGGATTAACGAATTCTGCTGTCGGCTCAAAAGCAGGAATGACGTTTGCACGGATCATTTTGTTTGGAAACTGATCCGCAAAGAATCCAGCAAGGGTTTTGCCATGGAATAAAATCTTATCACTCTGTAGGGAAACTTTATAAAAAGTGTCCAGCGCACTCTGGATCATGGGATGCACCCAACGACCAAAGTTTCTTTGTGCAAGAATCGGATTTTTCATCATTTGCTTCCCTTCCTCAGAGTCAAGGAGGGCCTGAAAATCAGCATCGACCGGCTCAAAGTCCAGCTTGTACGATCTGGCCAATGATTCAAAATTTCTGGCAGTTGATAACACCACCTCGTGACCCCGCCGTTGAAGCGCTTCTCCCAATACGGCATACGGCTGAACATCACCACGGGTTCCTAAGGTCAACAAGGCTATTTTCATGAGTGATCAATTTAAATTTAAATAAAGTGAATTAGTTTTTTTAGTTCTTTATAAAAAGAACTAGTTAGGTAAATTTAAACTGCTTTGTTGTGCATGTTAATTTGTCTCCATCGTTCAAGGATAATCGGAAATTCAATAATCATCATTTTGTACAAGCTAGAAACATTGTTCAATTCTTGGGCAAACTCGTCTTTAAGGCCCCTGCTGGCGCGGATGTCATCAAGCATAAGGCAATAGTTTTTGAATCTAGAAGTCATCTCCTGCTGATCAAGCATTTTCTTAAAATTGATGTGGAAATAGCGTTTTCGCTGCCCGCCAACTGTTTTTGACTCAATCATACTAAGTGCTGACAGGAATTTTAATGCGTTCGAAATAGCACTTTTACTTACTTTAAAATAGCTAACCATATCGTCAAACGTAGCCTGATCTTGTTGACTAAATAACAAATACACAAATACACGGGCTGCTACAGGACTTAATCCCATGCCTTCCATGACAACCCCATAACCTTCTATTTTACTTCTGTGATTTTCCAACCTATGTTAATTCCTGAATCCAAAGCTAACCATTTTAAATTGGTTCTCGAATAAGAGAACCAAATATTATCTTTGGATATGAGGTAGGTTTGGTAATAATTCCCAATCGTCTTCAAAAAAAACGGTGGTTAAAATGAAATATGGTAAATTTTTTTTTACCATATACGAGGCTTTAGACTGACAATATAGTACCGTTAGAAGCTTTCGTTACACGTTTAATCGTACTTGTACAATCGTTATCCTTTTGATTTCGCCGAATTACTCAGTTAGGCATGTAGATAGATAAAAGAATAAATTAAAGTGATTGCTATGAACACGGTTTAGCGGTATTCCGGATTGTCAAAGTGCCATCTCGCTCCGTCATCCCACGCTTCCCGGGAATTGCCGTAGGACGGATACCCGCCCTGCTCTTTGAGCATTTTGGCCAGGTGCATCAGGTTGTAGGTCATGAAGGTGGTGTTCCGGTTGGTGAACTCAGAGTCAAAACCTATCGGGGTAGACAACTTGTCTCCCTTCCACTCAGTATCCCCGTAGCTGGGTCCCGGGCCTACTGCGCCGATCCAGCCGCAATCTGCCTGGGGCGGGATTGAGTAGCCTACGTGCTGGAGCGAATACAGAATACCCATGGCACAATGCTTGATGCCATCTTCATTTCCTGTCACCAGGCAGCCGCCCGCTTTGCCATAAAACAGGTATTGACCCTTCTCGTTCACTTGTCCACTCATGGCATACAGCCGCTCGATCAGCTTTTGAGCAACGGACGATTTTTCACCCAGCCAGATGGGCGTTCCAACGACCAGAATATCGGCATCCATAATTCGGGCAAACAGGGTGGGCCACTCGTCTTTTTCCCACCCGTACTGGGTCATGTCTGGATACACCCCACTGGCCACCTCGTGGTCGACCAGCCGAATCTGATCTACGCTTACGTTTTCTTTCGTCATTATGCGCATCGACACCTCCATCAGGCTCCCCGTGTGGCTGGTGTCCGGCGATTTCGTAAGAGTGCAGTTAACGTATACCGCTTTTAGGTCAGAAAAATCGTTTTTCTTCATTTTGTAATTAGGTTAGTGTTTTGAAGTAGAAAATACGGTGCCACAGAGCACCCCTTCCGTGGCAGATTGGTCATCCTACCTTTGGGCAAACCCTTTTACTTTTAATGCAAAAAAATTGACCAGAAGAAAACTAAATTACAGCTTCTACTTCTGGTCAAAATCAAAAATTGAATATCTTCCCGGTTATACTTGCAAGGCTTTATAGGTCGAATCCTGCCAAACCTAAGAAATTATACTTTCCAGCAATACCTGCTCCCGCAGACGTTGTTTTCAAAAAAGTTTGTGATTTATAGGCGGCACCCGATCCTGAATTCTCGAAAAGATTAATTGAGAATGATTGGAAAGCGCCAAGATTGTAGACATACTTATTATCCGGAGAAATCCACAATTCTTTGGAATCACCATTGGGAGCAATACCACTTCTGGCCTCTGTTTTTGTTAGCATTAACCCGGATGAGCCTACATTGAATGTTGAAACAAGATTGGTTTGAAAACTGGCGACGAATAATTTATCACCCGTTGAGTTCAATACGGTCCAGCAAGCTTCGTCAATCGCTGATGGTGATGAAACCCCGTAGTTGGAGGCCTTTGCTACTGTGGAGCCGTTATCGTCCAGAACCGTTACACTATTGTCTAATTTAGCAGGAATCAGGTTGAAGTTCGAAACGAATAGTCTTGAATTGCCCAAAATAGCCCAGTTAAAACCAATGGTCCCTGAAATACCCGCTTCTTCAAAATAACGGCGATTACTGACTGATCCATTGGTAAAATCATACACATAAACCCGGCTTGGATGTTGTTCGTCGAGCGAAGTTAATTTGGTAGCAAAATGGGCTATGCCCCATGTCGCTACGGCCAGTTTTTTTCCATCCGGGCTAAAACTTACCGTTGTGGGACCTCCATTTTCGCGAACGTACTTATCTAGTTGCTTCTCAGGGCTTAGAGCTCCGGTTTTAGCATTGAAAGTAAAAAGCTGAATGTTTCGCTCATTATCAGTCGCATCGGGCTGTGTCAGATCCTGCGCATGAAATGCATTGTCCGGATAACGTTCAATTGCGGCTCCATCTTTTTGTACATTGGGGTTGTTCCATTGATTTCCAACAACCACCCAATACTCGTCGTCTATCCCTGATTTTTTGGTATAGGCTATACTTACCGGCCTGGTTCCTCCCGAAATGGTGTTGCTTTTAAAGGCGATATCTCCATTGGATTTATTTAGCGAATAGACCGAAATCTGATTGCCGCCTGCGTTGGTGTTGAGTAAATAATCGCCAATGATCTGAACGGCCCCCTGGGCGTCAAAATCGCCGTGAGCATCACCTCCGGCTTTCACATCAGCTCCACCCTTACTATTGGTCGGATATGCAGTTTCATCTGACAACGAACCGTCTGCGTGACGGGAAAATTTTACGACCTGATTTATATCTTCCCCATTTGTGGTCGTATAGAGATAGCCGACAACTTGAATAGATGGATCCGGGTTGTGGTCTTTTATACAGCCCTGAAAAAGTAAAATACTACATGCGACTAAGGCTTTGAGCAATTTTGATTGATATCCCATTTTGTGAATTTGAATTGGTTTATGATTGTATGAATTGAAATGCGGACTTGTTGAAAATAATCGGGCAAAATTTAATTACTGATGACAGGTCATCAGGTACTGATATTCATCATACAGATGAAATGATCAGTCTGATATTTCAGCTGTAAACCCAAGGTTAACTAGGTATTTGTCCTCAGGATCAAACCCCTCGAAGCGGCTAATGCTTCGCCGGCCGACCAAACCGATGCGCCAAGCAAGACGACATCCTTGGCCAAGAATTGACCGGGAAGAGCAGACAGGAACGGAAACCCATATCCTTCCTGTATTACGCCGGGAGTAGAAATCATGAAAGTCAGCGTGATAACAAAGGTTAGGACAGCTGCGATGCTGCCAAGCGCGGACGCCTTTGGAGAGAAAGGTCTGCAAACGATCAGGATTCCGATGACAATTTCAATAAAGCCAAGTAGCCCTGAAAAAGAGGTAACGCTTAAAAAGTTGTAAGTCCATGATAGCAGTGGACTATGCTCAACCAGGGGCTTAATCCCTGCGGCTTCGTAGGTGGTAAATTTCAGGATGCCTATCCAGATGAACACGATCGCCAGACCATATCGGATTAGTTGCGTTCCTATGTTTTCCAGCCTGGCGTCATTGGGAAAATCAACAGGTAAAGTTGTGTTTTTCATGCGTTCCAAAAGATTAAGTGCTAAGCCCTTTAATCTCTTAGTCGCTGATTAGACAAAACCTTACAACTATTTTTGGTTTCTATAAATATCTGCTTTCTTCAAGCCTGGGTTTTTAGGTGTGATACTGATTGCAACTACCTAATAATCAATTCATTAATTTTAGATTATTTCTCGTCTAACTGCTTAATAATTTTCTCCTGCAGCGCTTCCTTGAATTGCTGATCCAGGCCAGTATCATCATTCAACTTATTATCCAGAAGTTTCTTTATACTACGATTTATCATAAGGCTCTGCTTTTGATAAGTCCGGCAAGGGTTACAGCATGCCAGGTGAAGCAACAACTCCAGATGCTCATTAAACCGAAGTGAATCAATCTGTTTCTTTTCGATCAAAAAAGTCGCTTTGCGGCAATTACAGTATATCTTTTTTAAGGAGTTCATGTTAGTTTGCTAGTTCAAATTTTTTTGAAGACAAGCCCTCAGATTCAATTTGGCCCTATGAATAATCACCCAAAAGTTAGCTGGCGTTATGGAGAGTTCATCGCAGATTGTAACCGTTGGCTTCTCATCCATATGCTTCATCGTAAAAACTGAAAACCAGAGATTGGGCAGCTTCTTCATACATTTCTGGAGAATTTCCATCAACTCTATACCGTGTTCTGCTTCATCAGTGACTATTTCGAATGCAACAGGCCTGTGTTTCACAATCCAGTGACCATCCTGTTCATTAAAGAATGGATTCAGCTCAGAAATGTCAAGCATTTCGGGCCGCGCAGACGATTTTTTCCTATGTATGTCGCTAATCTTGTGTTTCAGAATTGCTGTAAGCCAGGTTATTTCGGAACATCTGGCCTCAAACTTATCCATTCGTTCAAGGGCAGCCAACAATGTTTCCTGAACCAAATCCCTGGCTAAATCTTGATTTTTGATACGTTTAAGGGCATAGTTATAAAGGTAGTCGGCATAGCTTGCCACCCATTTATGCGGATCAAGGGCGTGTGTGGACGAAAGCCCGCTGGCTTTATGGCTATACATATCTCAATCTATCTGTTTTGCCTGTTTTAAGACGCTGTTCCATATTAAGCTTAAGCCTTTGATAACCTAATTTTACTCAAGGTATCACTTGAAGGCAGCGTTCTATTCGATTAGTCGCAAACTGGACCAAACCTTACAATAATAAATCAGAAATTGAATTTAGGTTATCAGCTGATAATTAATTTGTACGTGCATGGCGGTCTCGAAAGCATTCGTTTTATCAGGTGTTGAAATATTCCCGCGCGGCGTCCGCATCTTTTATTTTGTGCCGATTATCTGCTGGCATATTCACTAATGGGTTAAATTAAAAGAAAGTGCAGCAGCGGCTGACCGGAGTGCCGGCCCAGCGCCAAAAGCGCCACGAGTTTGGCGTAGCAAATTTGGGTTGGTGTATTTATATGTTTTCAATTTTTTTCGAAACCTATGAGCGAGATCAAAAATAAGGAAATAGTGCCTTAGAATCCGATATACCAAAGCTGATGGCAAAGAAAGCCGTTGACGGAGGATCGGAAGCCTAAAACCGGAAGGTAAGTGTCAGCGTCACATTTCGTGGAGCTCCCGGAAACAAGCGAAGGTAATTCTGGACCTCTTGCAATGGTTGTAGCTGGGATCATGACTGGAAACAGAGGGAGGGCACGGGCAATGAGCGATATTACCAGGGATTATCTGAGCAAATTCTGGGAAGTTACCGACGAAATTCTCAATGCGATCCTGTTCCTGCTCATCGGGTTGGAGATTGTTATCGTTACCTTCGAAGTAAACTATGTCATCATCGGCTTGCTCACGGCCATTTAATTGTTATTGTCCGATTCGCGGTGCTTTATTCTACTGCTACCACATTCGGGTTTATCAAACAACTCGGGCCCGGAACTTTGAAAATAATCGCGTGGGGTGGTCTGCGTGGCGGCATCACCATTGCACTTGCTCTGTCGCTGCCGGCCAGTCCGTATAAGAACATTATTGTCTCAGTAACTTTTGTGATTGTGCTTTTCTCAATTGTCGTGCAAGGGCTTACTATTGGTTCATTAATCAAAAGATTAGCACGTGAGACCAAATAAAGACAATCTTGTTACTAGATCTTTTCATCTGCCTGTGCTGCCGTAGCATTATGTTGCTTCCTGTCATTTTATGCCGCAGCACTATCAGCATTCAAAGTGCTTGTTGTTATGCCCCCGTTAAGGTCTTATTGGACGCGGATTGTCTATTCTAATGAGGAGGCGAATAACCTTTCGGCCATTTTCTGGTCATGGCCATAGATGTCCTTTCTAAAATTAAGTTTGCCGGTATGGTCTACCCAGGCGGTGAAGTAACCGATGAAAACAAGTATTTCGTTGCTGCCGCGCAAACATTATCATCATCAAACAAACGAGCGAAGCATTTATGCGGCTTCGTGCTGAATTTTGATCACATATTATTTCTACCGTTGTTCAGTTGTATATCTTATCATTGATCCACCATTGAGCATTTTTGATAAGCATACTAAAATGGACGTAAAATGCACCAACTGCCAATAAAGCAAATGCTGTCCAGATAACCAATCTGTCCTCACTGAACAAGGGATTATAAATATTGATCACAGAAAAGAAACTGCCCGTTATTGCCCAAAGCAATAGCCAAGGCCAATCACTTAGACTTTTCTTTTTGGCTTGGAAAGAACGGGCAATCAGCAGAACGCTGCGTATCAAAAGCCAGACCCCTGCAAATAAGGGAAGAGATATGGCGGCCAGAATGGGGTTTGTAATGAAGATAATTCCAAAGATCAAATCCAAAATTGCCCCGGCCAGAAACCAGCCCCAACCTTTGAAAAACTTGCGGTTTTCTATGCAAAAGGCAAGCTCACAACCGCCGCTGATCATTAGCATGGCAGAAAAAAATATGCTCAGTTCATCGTAGGTTATAGACGGATTCCGTGCCACATATACCCCGGAACCGATTAACGCGACTCCCGTGAGCATAAAAATCCACCAGTAGTGAATGGGGTGTTGAGCTTGCTTGATAATGCTTGTCATTCCTGTAAGTTTATCCTGGTATTCCATTGCTGTGGGTTCCTATTTCCATCACAACCCTACCTTGGATTGTTCCCGCTCTCATTTGATCAAAAACAACATTGATATCTTCCAGTCTGGCCGTATGGACTGTTGCTTTTACTTTTCCTTCCAACGCAAACTCGATGGATTCAGCAAGGTCTTTTCTTGTCCCGACAATGGACCCTCTCACAGTATAGCGGTTCAATACAGTTTCAAAAATAGGCAGGTCAAAACTTCCGGCGGGCAGTCCGTTCAATGCAATGGTCCCTTTTCGCCGCAGCGCTGAAATCCCCTGTTTGAATGCAATCGGTGAGACAGCAGTTACCAGTACACCGTGCATGCCGCCTGTCTCTTTTTTAAGGAATTCGCCCGGGTCTTCTTCGAGCGCATTCACAGTCAGGTCTGCTCCAAGGCTTTTTGCCAGATCCAGCTTGTCCTTATTGACGTCTATTGCGGCCACATGCATGCCCATGGCTTTTGCATATTGCACTGCCAAATGGCCCAAGCCACCAATGCCTGAAATCGCAACCCATTCGCCCGCTTTGGTTTCGGTTTCTTTCAGGCCTTTGTAAACCGTTACGCCCGCACAGAGGATCGGCGCCATTTCGATCATGTTGGTATGATCCGGCAAGTGGGCGACATACCTTGCGTCTGCGATCACATATTCGGCAAAACTGCCATCGACGCTATAACCACCATTTTGTTGGGCTTCACATAAGGTTTCCCAACCGGTAATGCAGAATTCGCAACCGCCACACGCGCTATACAGCCAGGGAACGCCTACAATGTCTCCTTCTTTCACTCTGGTAACCTCCGGCCCCAAGGCAACTACATAACCAATTCCTTCGTGACCTGGAACGAGTGGCATTTTTGGTTTTACCGGCCAATCACCTTCCGTCGCATGCAGATCAGTATGGCAAACGCCGCTGGCAATGACTTTTACAAGAATTTGATTTCTGCCAGGTTCTTTAACAGGCATCTCTTCGATTTGAAGCGGTTGGCCAAATGCGTGGACCACGGCTGCCTTCATGTGCTTTGGTAACATAGCTGGATATTTGTGCAAGTGATGCATCATCAAAGAGGCTGTTGTGCTCATTGATGAATGTTGATCATTTAGCATGAACCTCAAAGGTGAGGCTATTTAAATCAGCAATGGTGATGAATTACAGATAATCAAGCATTTAAATCATTTTACCGGCAGGAAAGCCTGTAGAGCCTGATTCACTAAAAGCGGAATGAAACCAGAATAACATAATGCTAAAACACAGAATTTAAGAATCTATGTTGTACAACATCGTTTGCAAAAGAGTGTCTCTTACTTGTGTCAAAAAGTACACCGCTCGGTGGGCGTGCCAACGAATAAATCTTATAATTAACTACGGAGAATGATGATTATAATGGATACAGTAGCTTCAAATTTCTTTTATTTCTTTCGTTTTATTTGTCGTTAGCGGAAATATCAGTGGTGACGAAGTACAGTCAATTGCAAAAAGAAAGATATAAAAATAGTGCAAACACCGATCCGAAATCCAGTGCCTATGAAACGATGATGCGTAAAAAATGGTGGCATCGAAGTCGAGAAGTGCCAAATTAGGCCAATGATAACCTTTGTTTATAGGAACCAGGAGAAGATTTAAACGGTCGTTTTTCTTTAAATTGACGATTGCCTGCCATTTCTCATTTTTTGCCATTTAATGATTACATGCTGGTCTTTTGGTTCACTTTATACTAGTTGACCCTACCTTTAATTGTAACATGAAATGCTCTCGCTACATGTTAGTTTCTTGATTCTGCTGGATAACAAAGCTACTTAGAGATAATAACCAGCTCAGCCGGGTTCGATCAAATATGATTCATGTCTTTACCACCACAGGTGAGCCAGAATTTACAAAGTATCAGAAATACTGACTTGAGATACCCTGAAGGTATTTAAAACATATTTGCTTCTCACACATAACGAAAAGCTCACCTTTTGAGCAAAGTCAAAAATTGAGAAAGTGGCAAATGCTGTAAGAGCAAATTACGACTTTATTACGGACTGGATACTATCTATCAATTCAGGTATCGATCCCGTCTTCTTAATGTATTTGTCCACTCCGAGCTGATCAAGCCTGGTGTGCCACTGCTCAGGAATGGAACCGGAGTAAATAATAATAGAAGGGTTATCAAACGCTTTTAGTTGTTGCAAGTGCAGTAAACATTGGTCACTATCTACTCTGGGCAAGTGTAAATCCAGAAATACATATCCCGGGGGCGTTGCTGACCCATTTTTGAAATGGGCTACAGCCGACTCGCAGTCAGAGAAGAATAGGCAGCTTAAATTTGGGTCAAGCTCTTGAAGTGCCATGCTTAAAATTTCGTGATCATCCGTATCATCGTCAATCATCACAGCTAATTTGCTATTTCCCATGTGCTAAAAATTATATACTTGTGGCAAATATCTTTGTCTGGAAACTAACTTAAAATTTATGCCAGCAGGAGCAGTTTGGTTTTTTCAGAGATACAAAAGTCACGCGTTGTTACTCACCAGCTGAAAAGCGGCCCAGGCGTTTGTTATAATGAATTTTACTAAATATGCTACAAAGATTGGTGCCTGGTTTTAGCATCCTGGCCTTCTTTTATACAGAAGTTGCATATGGACTATATTGAATACGGCAGATCAAATTCTTTTAATAGCTTAAAGATCAAAATTGGTGGTCGGCATTGTCATCGACAATATACAATTCCCTGTTTATAAATTCCCGCAAGCCAAATCAACAAAATACTATAAGCGCTGCGGATAGGTTTGCGGTATTATGATCCGGAATGCTGTACCAGTATCAGGAAGGCTCTCCACATGCATTTTTGCACCCAATAGTTCACAAAGGCGTTTGACTATAAAAAGGCCGATGCCTTCGCCCTGACCACCTTCCAGATCCTGCATTTGTGAAAGCAAATCATGACTTTCAGGTTCATAAACTTGACCGTAATCATAATCTGTCAGGTTGGAAAGCAGTTTTTGCGGAATCCCACGACCCGTGTCTGATACTGAAAATTCCCAAGCCAATACCGGAAGCTCACCAGAAGGGGGCAGCGCCTGCCAGTTAACTGATACGCCGCCCTCACTTGTATATCTTAGAGCGTTTAAGATCAGGTTTTGGGCAATGCGGCCGACTTTAACCTGATCGCCTTCAACTGCCAGATCGTCATCACCAGAAAAGTTGAGTTCTAGCCCCTTGGCCCTTGCGATCTGCAAAGATCCTTCACATAGCTGGGAGAGCATAGCGGAAGCATTAAAAGGCGCAATATGCAGTTTTTCTTCTCCTGATTCCAGGCGGGAATAATCCAGAAGCTGGTTGATCATTTGGGTTACCTGTTCAAGGTTCCGCTGGATCACGGCAAGGGTTTTGGCCTGGTCTTCCTGGGTCTCCATCTGGTCCAAAAGCGTAGTCCCACCCGTAATGATACCAAAGCTGCCCCTGAGATCATGAAATGTGGACCTTAAAAATGAGCCGCGTTGCTGCACATATTCTTTCATCACATTTAGTGACTGGATCATTTCATACGATCCTTTGAGCTGGGAGTTTAACTCGTCCTGCTGTTGGCCAGCCTCTTTAAGGAGTGTAATGTCAAGTTCTGTAATGGCTACGCCATGTACGTGCCGAGTGAGGGCAATGCCAAGCCATTTTTGCTGTTCTTCTATAAATAGCTCCTCGTAATAGGGCTGATTTAAGTCAAGTACATCTTTCATACAATCCTGACGCTGCCCTGGCAGCAGCTCGGAGGCCAAACGGCCCACCAGTTCGTTGACCGTACTTTGAAAGGTGTCGCTAAATTTGCTGTTGCAAACCACAAGCGCAAAATCTGCTAATTTACCAGCGTCATCGCAAACGGCCTTAAAAAAGCCGATGGAAGCCGGAGAGCTGTCGAGTACCGCCTGCAAGTTATTAGCGGTCTGGATCAATGCTGAATTGGAATCTTTGAGCTGCTGGGTCCTTTCATCAACATGGCCTTTGAGCTGTTGGGCCATTGTTTTTTGTTCATGTATGTCCGTACTGCTTCCAATGTAACCGGTAAACTTACCATCCTGGGAGACCATCGGTTTGGCGTTTTCCAGTACCCAGTGGTAGTCCCCGTCTTTACGCAGGAGCCTGTATTCAAAACTGAATGGTTTTTGGTCCCGGGCATGTTCAAAAAAGGTTTCCCGGTAGGCTTCCAAGTCTTCGGGATGGATCGCTTCATATAGGGTGGCGGCTTTTTCGTTAAAAGACTGACCCGTATATTCGGTCCATGCCTTGTTCAGGAAATTAATTTTTCCATCAGGGCCACAGACCCAGATCAAAGCAGGCGCATTATCGACAAGGTCTTCAAACCATTGTTGCCGTTCAATTAACAGTTCCTGCGCTTTCCTATGCCCGGTAATATCTTCGAAAACGACTAAAATTGTGAGTTGTTTTTGCTGGACAACTTTTCTAGCATGGACCAGGATTGTTCGATCACCGCCATCTGAAAATTTGATATTGACCTCAAAACCATCAATCGTTTCATTTCTGGAAAGCACATTATTTAGTAAATCACGAAAACCGGTAAAATCCAGTTGTCCGCTGCCAAATTCGCTGATCGAACTCCCCTCGGTCCTTTCAGGGCTTGTTTGAAAAATTTCATAGAACGCTTTGTTGGCAAGTTTGACCTTAAGATGCTCGTCGAGCACCAGGGTGGCTTCTTTGATGGTGGAAAGGATAGCCTCTGAATACTGGTATGATTCGGTCAGTTGCTCGTTGCGGCGGTGCAGTTCCTGGTTGATCGTCTGAAGTTCCTCGTTGGAAGCCTCTATTTCTTCTTTGCTGGTTTCGAGCTCCTCATTGATACTTTGCAGCTCCTCATTACTGCTTACAATTTCCTCGTTGGCAGATTGCAGTTCCTCATTGCTGGACTGCTGGCCCTCGATAATCGAGTGCATGTCCTGGCGGAGTGCAGTGAGCTCATCTTCCAGTTGCTGATTTAAAACAGCCGCATCGCCAGATGTTTTTTTACCGGCCTTATTTTGCGTGGACTCCTGGAAAAGCACCAGGAAAAGCTGCTGGTTGGATGTGTTTGTAATGGGTACGGCTTCGATGTCAGCATAGAAAGAATTCTTACCGGATTTGATGACCAATCCGCTCTTTTTTGTTGGCTTACCGGATTGGCGCGCCTTATGAAGAATGTTACGTAATTCAAAGACTACCGAGGGGGGCGCCATTTTTGTCAGGTTCAAACTGGCTTTGCCTGGGGTATGTTGCAGAAAAGCCCCGGTCGCACCGCGGAACTGGATAATCTCCAAATCCTGATCGACCACTACGCTTGCAGGCACGTATTGGGCAAGAAGCAGTTTCTCTACGATCTTATCAAGCTCACTTAAAGGGGTAACGTCTGTTGTTTTAACGGGTGTGATTTTTACGTCTGTTGAAACAGGGTTTTTCCTGAATGTCATATCAAGTGGAATTTTAACCTGCGTATTGTTTTTACGGGCAAATATTTTATGGGATTTCTCAATTTGTGTAAAGTGGGCCGGAGAGCTGCCGGCAGATTCAGATTTACCCAAAAGTAAAAATCCATCGGGTTTTAGCGCATAATGAAATGTTGAAAAAACGTTTTTTTGGAGCAGATCATCCAGATAGATTAACAGATTACGGCAACTGATCAAATCCATTCTGGAAAAGGGCGGGTCACTCAGAAGATTGTGGGGTGCAAAAACACAAAGGTCGCGAACAAGCTTGTTGACACGGTAATGCCCGTCGGTATGGGTAAAAAACCGCCCCAGACGGGCTTCTGTGATGTCATCAACCTCGCTTTGGGTATAAATGCCCAGCCGCGCTTTGGTGATCGCTGTTTCGCTCAGGTCGGTAGCAAATATCTGTACTGGTATACTGACAGCACGTTCACCCAGGATTTCCACCAGCATGATCGCCATCGAGTAGGCTTCTTGGCCGGTTGAGCACCCCGCGACCCAGACCCTTAACGGATCTTGATCTGCCCTGCTTTTTATGATCTGAGGGAGCACATGTTTTTTAAGGTGGTCCATGGTCTGCTGGTCCCTGAAAAAACTGGTTACGTTAATTAAAAGGTCGCTGTATAGTTTCCCAGCCTCGGAAGGGTCCTGCTGAAGATAACTTAAATAATCCCCAAGCGTCTCCAGCTTATAGAGCAGCATCCGGCGGATGATCCTTCGTCGGATCGTGGTTTTTTTATAATTCGCAAAATCACTACCTACTGCCGATTTGACAAAGGATAGGACTTTATCCAGGTCCTGGTCTGAGCCGTCGGGTCCGCTACCTTCCGCCGTTTCACTGGTAAGTTGGAAAATAGCTGCTTTTTTGCTCAAAAGGACCAGTTCCGCTGCTATTTCAGCAGGGGAAAGCACCATATCCACCACACCTTCACGGATGGCAGACTGCGGCATTCCCTGATGCGCGGCAGTTCCATCCTGGGCAAAAGTCACTCCCCCCGCCACTTTGATAGCTTTTAGCCCCTGGGAGCCGTCAGAGGCCATACCGGACAATACAATCCCGATTGCCCCGTCCTTTTGCCTGTTTGCAAGCGAAATAAAGAACTGGTCAACAGACAAATGGATGGATGGCTTTGGTTTTCTTGGCATCAGCGCCAGTGCGCCATCTATTACTTCCATGCCCTTGTTGGGCGGGATGATGTAAACATGGTCGGGCTCTATTTGCATTAAATGAGTAGCCTCGCATACGGGCATGGCCGTAGCCGCCGCCAGGATCACATCAAGCTGGCTGTCATGGTCAGGTGAGAGGTGTTGAATATAGACATAGGCAAGCCCTGTATCTGCTGGCAAATGCCGCAACAGCTCTATTACGGCCTGCTGGCCGCCAGCGGAACCACCTATTGCGACAATCGGGACGGGGCGGTTACCTGGCCGTAGGTCTTTGTAAGCGGTATTGCCTTCCTGCTCCATTCGTATAGCTGTAATTTTGACAAAGTCTGTTTATGTAAGCCAGATTAAATGGATAAATACTAATTCCAGGTTTTACAGGCCTTTGTGTAGTGGTTGTGGCAAAGCGATGGTATCCCACCAGAAGCTGCAGACGTCCCTTAACTTGGAAAATGACTTGGCAGGGTCAGCTGATTTGAGCAGGTAAGCGCTGGCCTGCCCTGCGTAACTGGCCGTTCTGTCTTTGGGGTGGTTTGAATAGCTCAGGACAATCACGGGCACGGCTGGCAGGTTTTGCGTGGTCATGAAATTTCGGATATCGGCCAAAAGGCCCAGGCCGTCGTGCCGTGCAGGTAAGTACAGGTCTAGAAGTATCATTTCAATGGGAGGCTTTACAGACGCATATTCGTTTGCCAGAAAATCAAGGGTACTACTTTGATCGCTTTTATGGATCAATGCGATATCTGGTAAAGCCCTTTTAAGGGCCATCTCTATCATCTCCCAATGGTCGTTGTTATCTTCTACTACGAGAATGCTTTTGTTGCGAAAATTTTTAGAAATTACCTGCTCATCAATACCACGGTAGTTGTTTAAGAAGCAGACATTGACGGCCTGGGCTATTTGAAGATACCCGGAATAGTTGACCGGCTTTATGATGAAGGCGTTTGCCCCCTGGTTATAGCAGTGCTTGATCAGATCCTGGTTGGAAGTGGTCGAAACCATCATGACAGGTATGTGCCGGTAGAAGGGATTGGATTTAATCTGTTCCAGAGCTTCCAGCCCGCTTACCCTTGGCATATTCATGTCCATCAAAATCAGCGCGGGTTGATCCGCCTGGTCTTGGGGCAAGGCTTCAAGCAGCAACTGCCCATCATGGATCTCTATTATTTCTATGTCTTTGATTTCGTTTTCCAGCGCCTCTCGGATCAGCATCCGGTCGTCGGTGTCATCATCTACAATGTATACGGTTTTATTGGCCTGCATAATGTTGATAGGTTGTGTAACTTCTTTTCAATCACATCAGCAGCAGCTATTGTCAGAGTAAAGATCCTAAGTATAATTTCGGGTTATAAGTGCGTTTACCAGACTATCCGGAAGCTTGCAGCGTATCTAAAAATTCCGTCGGCATGCTTACAGGCCCGATCGGGGCCAGCGGTGCGGTTATCCCCAGCATTTTTTTCTTTTGCCTTTTTTTTAGGGTATAAATGGACTGCTCTGAAATAATAATCCCAAGCTCGTCTTTGACCTGCTCTACGACAACAATGGCAGGTAGTTGAAAGAGGGTATCCCCATAATATTTCAACAAGACATCAAACCGGCCTTTCAAATTGTTATCAAAGGCCTGAAGAACATATTTTTTGTCCATGACTCCGATTTAGGTCAAATAATGCACTAATATAGGAACAATAAACCGGGATCAACATCGCATAGATCAGTAATAAATCAAGGTGATTTAAATCAGTATCCGTATACACCCTTCATAATCAATGTACTTACCAGCTTGATTCAGGAACGCTTTTTGCAGTAGACCTGTCAGTTACATTAAAACATGACTGGATCACCATTTAAGCCTTTGCTATGAACACCACAAGCAGCCCATTCAGTCATAGCAATTTTGATGAGAACGTCAGGTTGACCACTGCCTTAGAGCTGGCTGTAATAGGAAGCTGGCAGCTGAGCCTGTCTGATAAACAGGTTTGGATGTGTGACCAGTTTAAAGTACAGTTTGATTACCAGGGTGGAAATGTTATCGGCTGTGAGGATTTATTTGAACTTGTCCATTTAGATGATAAAATCCGGGCCCGGCAAGCGTTCAATGACGCACTTGTACCGGGAACGGCTGGCAGCTTTAACGTTGATATCAGGTCAAGGCAATATTCTAATTCAGCTGAGCACTGGCTAAACTGGAAAGGGAAGGTGTTTTTTCAAATTAACGGGGAGCCTTACCAGTTTTCAGGAATTCTGCAAGATATTTCGCCGGCATACACCAGCAAAAATACCTTGGTTGAAGACCGCAGTAAAAACCGCGTCGTAGAACTGGAAGATATCAACCAGCAGCTTGCAACGGTTAACGAGGAGTATTGGGCTGCAAATGAAGAGCTTTCTGTGGCAAATAACCGGCTTATACGTTCAAATGAAAATCTTGAGCAGTTTGCATACATCGCCTCGCATGATTTGCAGGAGCCGCTTCGCAAAATCCAGTCCTTTGGAAACCTGCTTAAGGCCCGGTTTTCAGAACAGCTAGGAGAAGGCATCATATATTTGGACAAGATGCAGGCTGCTGCCAGACGTATGTCGGTATTAATTGAAGATATATTGGCTTTTTCGCACGCAACGCTGCAAGATTCGGGGATTAGTCGGGTAGCTCTTAATGAAGTCGTCAATGATGTAATGGTTGATCTGGAAGCAGCTATCCACCAAGCCGGGGCAGCGATAGCCGTACCGGTATTGCCACAGGTTAGGGGTGATGCGGCACAATTAAGCCAATTGTTTCAAAATATATTGAGTAATGCGATCAAGTTTAAACGGAAGGGGACCCAGCCCGTAATTGAGATCAGATGGAATATTGTCAGTTCATTGGATTTACCTGATCACGTGCATCCGCGTACTGTCACTGCCGCATATGACCGTATAGACATTTCCGATAATGGCATCGGATTTGATCAACAGCATAAAGACCGCATCTTCAAGCTATTTCAAAGGCTTCATAGCAAGAGTGAATTTGAGGGTACTGGTATCGGTCTGGCTATTTGCGAAAAGGTAATTGGAAATCACGGAGGGGCTATCGGGGTCGAGAGCCAAATCGGAACCGGCTCGACATTCAGTATCCACTTTCCTATAAGTTAGCGGCGCAAGCAGCTGAAATCCGTTCTAAAATAGATTGCATCTATACATAATTGGTTAAAATATAACTTGGACTGTTGTGTTAAATGTAGGTTTGGAGCTAAAAATGAACACTTATCAAGGCGTAATAAACAATAAATAAGGCACCTTAAACTGTACTGCTGACTGACTGACCCGTCCTGTAAAGTGTTGACAGTATCTAATTTTTGGCAAAAGCAACTTTTATAGAACGTACTTCCCGGATCCAGCGTGCCGGCTTTTTATCATTGGGTGTAATGATCCGAAATGGACCTTCACCGGTTCCAAATGGCTGCCCGTCTTTTGTTGTGGCAAGCAGAATTATCTGATCTGTAAATTCTGGATCAATCTCAGCCAGTGAATACAGGACCTCATAGCCATCGGCCGCTGTAATTAACAGATACTTGGCCAGGTTTTCACCGCGCAGTTTTGCCCCAGTTGTCACGCCCGCTTTTTCAAGGAGCTCGATCAAAGCAACTCCAGCGAATACATGCTCTTTACCATCCCGGTCTTTAACTTTATGGCTTACCTGTTTAAAGCTGGATAGGTCTGAAAGTTTCAGCTCTAATGGTGTTGTCACTTCGCCACCGATGGAAAGCGTCGCTGTATTTTGGGCGAGTGATGAAAATGTAACACCAAAAAACAGCAACAGGACTGCAATGCAACGCTTGGAAATCTTAGGTTTATACATATTTCAAGGATTTAGAACGAGATGGGGATTAGAAAATGCGGGATTGGAGATAAAAGAAGAATCGGTAAGCATACCTAGAAATGCAGCCAGATCGGCTTTCTCATTCTTTGTGAGCGCCAGGTTCTTGCCACCGGCTTCATTGGAAATGTCTTGTAGAAATGTGCTAAGCGTCGGGCTTTGCACAATGTGTTCGCTATAATGGTCAAGGACTTGCTCTATAGTGGTGAACCTTCCATCATGCATGTAAGGTGCGGTCAGCATGATATTGCGCAGGGTAGGGATGCGAAACCTTGCCCGGTCAGCAGCCTGCCCAGTAAACTGCTCTCTGCCGATGTCAGCAGCTATGCTGTCCAGACCATTGTTATGAAAAAGCTCTTTAAAGGTTTTAACCCCGCCATGGCAATGGCCGCAGTTGGCGCCACGGATACCACGCTTAGGGTCTGGGCCGTTTTCGAACAGTTGTAAGCCTCTTAGCTGCTGAGTAGTCGGCTTAAACGTTCCAGCCAAATAGTGATCATAGTTGGAACTGGCAGAAATCAGCGTCCTTTCAAATTGGGAAAGCGCTTTTAGGATTTTGTCTTCCGTAATTAGGCTGCTTCCAAACGCTTTGGCAAACAGCGGTGGATACAGGGTGGTCTGACTTAGCTTTTTGGCTGATTCGCTGAGTGGTTGCCCCATTTCGTGTTCATTGGTTAATGGGAATTTGACTTGCTCTTCAAGGCCAGGCGAGCGCCCATCCCAGAAGAAATTGCGAACCCAAAGCAGATTAGTCAGCGACATAGAGCTCCTAGTAGTTAGAGAACCATCGGTGCCAGTGCTGAATGCTTTTCCATCTGTGAAAGCTTGTCTTTGCTGATGGCAGCTTTCACAAGATATATTGTTACCAGCTGATAAGGCTTTATCGTAGAACAGAAGCCGCCCAAGATAAACACCTTCCTTGGTGGTAGGATTATTGGCTGGAATTACGAACCGCGAGCCGAAATTGGCGGGATATTGCAAAACATAGGGCTCGGTATTTTTGCCCTGAAATGATTGGATTATACCGCAAGAAATGAAAAAGGCGCAAACCAGGCTGGCTTTAAGCCAACCTGGTTTGTTTGTTAAAACCGTTTTCAACAAGTTTCTCATTTAAGTAAATGCATCCTTAAAAATGACTGAACACCAGGTTCACAAAGAAATTTCGTCCTGCTTCCGGGAATCCTTCCACCAAACTGTAATTGGCATCAAAAATGTTATTTAGTCCCACTTGTGCAGAAATGAATTTATAGAGTTTCACCGACGCCTTGGCATTGACCAAGGTGTAAGCTTTTGCCTGGGTGCCATAGCTGGAGCTATAACGATCACTGTTATGTTCGACACTTGCCAGAATGTTAGCACGCTTCAAGAATGAATAATCGGCATATGCAAAAACCTTGTGCTCAGGAACATTGGTGAAAAGAATGGCCGGGTTGGTTTTGTTTTTTCTTTTTATAAAAGAATAGTTTGAGCCAATGCTCAGTCCGGAAATGACCCGGCAATCCAAACCCGCTTCCGCACCATAAAACCTTGCTTTTCCTGCATTTTGCAGCTGAAAACGTCCCGGCTGTACATTGTCAACTTGTTGAATGATGTCGTTAATGTTGTTGTTGAAAACACTCGCTTGCAGGCTGAGCTTATCCGCAATTTTTCCCGAATAGCTTAAATCAAAGTTTACAGCCGCTTCTGCACCCAAGTCAGGGTTGGGAATCGCCTGGCCCATCCTGTAAGAGTAGCGGTCTTTAATGGTTGCAAAACGGGTTTTCCGAGCAACCGATCCTTTCAGCGAATGGCTCCTATTAATGTCCCAAAACAAACCGATCTGCGCATTGACTGCATTGTTTTTGCTGTCTTCAAAATTGGTTATCTCTTTGGTTGTGGCGTTGTATTCCTGCGCTTTATCGCTGCCGCGCATGTTAAAGCTCACGCCTGGAATAAGTGCCAGAGTAGACGTGAGCTGATAGTTGTTTTCAATGCCCACAGATAACGTATTATCAATGTAACCTTGCACCGGCTCACCTAAGTCATGCTCCCTGTGCACATCCCGCTTATACTGCACATTTAGCTTGAAAACGTTCCCTTCCCACGCACGAGATTCATATTCCGCATTGCCGCCAAAGGTGTAATCATCGTAGAAACTTTGAAACGCGTAAGGTCGGGATTGTTTGGTGTAAGTCGTGTCGTCATAGCTAAACAGCTGATTAACAAACGTATCGTAGTACAGCCGGGTTTTCACTGTGCTCTTTTCACCAACCGCCGTGTTTGAGATAAAATACAAGCTTTGCTTGTTCCACTTCGGCCATTGCCAAAAGCGCGTCATGATCCTGGAATCGTCACCTACATAAGGCGGATTGCCTTTTTCTCCCTTTTGGTTGACATAACCGACCACATATTCGTCGCTCGCATTTGGCGTGAAACCTGCCTTCACGCTGAATTTGAGATCATTCCGGTAAGCATTCGACCGTTCGTCGGTCTGCTGGTATCGCCTTTTCTTAAAATCCGCTGACAATGGAAATGTTTCCTGTTTCAGCTGCGAAGCGCCCACTTGAAAGAAGAATTTGCCAAGTCGCGACCCGACATTCACATTCAAGCGGTAACCGTCACCGCTGAAAACGCCCGCGTGGCCGTTGATTTCGAACTTGCTGACTGGCTTGCGGGACACCAGGTTAATTGCGCCGCCCATCGTGTTCGCTCCATACAGGATCGATGCGAAGCCTTTTGAAACGTTGATTTCGGCCAGATCAAAGGTGGTAAACCGGCCCATATCCACATACCCATCATAAGGAACGTAAACAGGAACGCCGTCAATGAACACCGGCACCTGGCGCAAGTCAAACCCGCGGACGTAAACCACGGATTCATTTCTTGGACCAACATTGGCAATGCTCACACCAGGCAAAATGTTGAGTGCATTCGAAAGATCGTTGCGGTTGAATTTTTCTATCCGCTGGTAGGATAACCTATTGTTGCTATCTCTTTCCGATATGCCCGAAATGCGGATTTCCCCGAGTTGGAAAGTCCTGCTGGCTGCTGCTGAATCCAATTGCTGTCCATGAGTCAGCATCGGGAGACAAAAAATTGATAATAACAGGGGTATAGTTGCTTTCATTCAATCGATATGTATTTGTTTACATATCGCAAATATAATGACTCCTTTTAGATCTCCACCCTAATTTTTAGGATCAAATCACGGATAACAGCTCTTTTTCTGCTTTGGCAACTTCAAGAAATTTTTCATCCAGCTTCTTGTAAGCTTCCATCACCTGTTTTCCTGTTTCTGTAATGATAGCGCCGCCTCCGTGTGTTCCACCTTTTTGTGTTATTACGTATGGACTCGATCCAAGCGTATTCATGGCATCGACCATCGCCCAAGCCTTTTTATAAGAAAGCCCCATCGCGGTTGCAGCTTTGGAGATCGAGCCAGTTTCGGCGATGTGTTCAAGCAGTTCGTAGCGGCCGGGTCCGAAGAATTTTGTTTCATCAATAAAAACCCAGTGGCGTATACGTATCTCAGTGTTTCGGTTCATATGTCTTAATGCTCACAATTAATTCTCAATCTGCAAAGCTAAGTTCAAATCCATACAACTCGCGTATTCTGCAATCTGGCATGATCAAGAGTCTACGGATCTGTCACTGCAAATATGTAACCGCTATGAGCTGTCTAAAAATCCGGTGGTTTTTTCGTACTCTTGGACCCTTCCATTTTTTCTCCTTTTGGTTCCGAAAGTGCCTAATTACGGTACTTCGAAATTACGATTTAGTGATACACCGAAACAAATTACTGCATATTGCGAACTGGCACGTTAAACTGTACTATTTGGAACTAACTGACGGCCTGAATATTGGTACCTATATCACGGCAATTTAATTCTGAAATTTTCGTGCAAAAGAGTCCTGAAGTTTACACTCTGAGACACTTCATAACAAATACGGAAAAATGCTGCCGTCCTACGGGACACATTAATACGGCGGTTAATATAAACTCAAAATGTTCAAATGTTTGCCGACATTTCCACGAAGATATACTGACTCGGTTACGGCAATAATTACCGACCAACGTGTTGCAATTAAAGGCCTGATAATTTCAAAAATTTAATCCGATAGTTTCCACCCAATGGAACTTCGAATTTACCTAAAATGATCCTGTTGCTGTGCAAACGGGTGACTTTTGAAATGTTGATAATAATGGATCGGTGAACCCTAAAAAACAGCTCAGCAGGTACCCGGGCTTCAATTGAAGAAAGTGGCGCGGAGCTGATCAGGTGCTCGCTGGAAGCGATGACCTTGGTATTATTCCTGCTGGCTTCCAGATACACAATCTGGTCATAGTTCAATTTGTTGATCCGGCTTTCTGTTCGCAATATTAAATGATTGCTTTGGATACCAGCCGGTATTTTAGGTATGGTATTCGTTGTGGGAGTCAGTTTTTCGAGTACACGATCAATGGTGACGATAAAGCGTTCAATGGAAAAGGGATTTAGCAGGTAATCGCAGGCAGCTAGGTCAAATGCATCGGTCGCAAATTCCCTATATGTAGTAGTAAAAACTACCAGCGGAAGGTTTTTCAATGTCTTCAAGAGTTCAATTCCAGAAAGCACTGGCATATTGATATCTATTAAAAGCAAGTCAATCGGCAGATGCTGTATTTTCTCCCTGGCTTCAAAAGCATCACCGCATTTACCCACAGCACAGGAAGCAGTTTGCAGTACTGCACCAAAATTTCCAGAGCTACCGGGGATTCATCAACGATTAGCATTGAATCACTTGGAAATCAATTCTTTTGATGATTGTCCAATTTGGTCTCTATAGATCTTAAAATATCCAGTTGTTTTGCCTGGCTATCAAACAAAACTTTAATCTGTTCTTCCAGCAACAGATCGATTTTTTGGTGAAGGCTTCTAACTTCCAATTCTGCTTTCAGATTGACAAGATAATCATTTTCACTTCGCTTACGGTCTTTTTCTTCCTTGCGGTTCTGGCTCATCATAATGATTGGTGCTTGCAGCGCGGCAATGGCCGACAAAACTAAGTTCATAAGGATAAATGGGTAAGGGTCAAACTCAACTTCGCGTGGTGATAATGTATTGAACAGTATCCAAAGGGTCAATATGACTGAAAATGTGATAATAAATTTCCAACTACCTCCGAAGCTTGCAACCTTATCTGAGATGGTTTGACCACGGGTTAATATTTCAGTTGGCTGGTGCAAAAGATTTTCAGCAATGAGCTTTTCTTCGTCAATCGCTTGCTGAACAATTTGTTTCAGTTTGGCAATTTGCCGGTCGCCGGAAATAAGCAGTTCTTGTGTATTGTCATCCATGAGGTTTGTAAATCAGTAGGTTATGCTAAAATTCTTACCACCATTCTCAGGAATGGCAGGAATTCATTTTATCAAGGAAACGGCTTAACTAGCCACTTATTTGAAAAATGAAACAACGCCGTCCATTAAGACCATTAGTATTGTTTCTTTTCCTGATTTTGTGACCGTTACAAAATAGAGGTTTTCCTACAAATGGCGAAAATGGCGTTACAGAACTTATATCTTAGTTCGGTAACTGTATAAAGGTCTAAAACGATGTTTATTTCTTCACTTCTCACAAAGGTCAGGGCGTTCCTCCCATTTATTTGCTATGTCTGGTCATAACATGTTGTTTGATGAAAAGCAAAATATCTATGGGCCGAAGCAAAATCAACTTTATCATAAAACTTGCTTTTTGGCAGCAATGGCTATTACAGGCATTGCTATGGACGGCCGCTATCCATGTGAGGAAACAAATCAAGTTTGGATTTTCTACACATCGTTTTTCTCATCTAAAGATCTTAGAGCCTAAAATATCTACTTACACAAGATGTGTTTCAATTTGGTCATATCGTCACTGATCTTCCTGTCTACAATCTTGGCATACTGCTGGGTGGTTTTGATGTTTCGGTGACCGAGCATCTTTGAAACACTCTCGATCGGTACTCCATTTGTCAAAGTTACTGTTGTAGCAAAAGTATGTCGTGCTAAATGAAAAGTAATATTCTTTTCAATTACACACAGGTCGGCGATTTCCTTCAGATAGGAGTTCATTTTTTGATTTGATAGCACAGGTAATACCCTATTTTCATTGACACATTGCGGGTGGTCTTGGTATTTTTCCATAAGTTCCAAAGCCATAGGAAGCAAAGGAATTCGCGAGGGCGTATCTGTCTTCTGACGGTTTATGGTGATCCACTTCCCGCCATCAATACCTTCAATAACCTCGGTTCGCTTCAGTTTATAGACATCCGCATAAGCAAGGCCCGTATAGCAGCAGAACAAGAAAATATCTTTGACATGCGACAAACGTCCCACCCCCATATCTTTATTCCAGACTCTACGAAGTTCACTTTCAGTCAATGCTTGTCTGTCGACATCACGTTTTGTCATTTTGAATCCGTAAAAAGGATCTCGTGTTAGCCAACCTTTTTTGACACAGAGCAAGACAATCTTTTTAAAGTTAGCCAAGTATTTCATCGTTGTATTGTGAGCACACTTACGGACAGTTTTGAGCCAAAATTCATATTGTGAGATGAATTCATAGTCCAGTTTTTTAATCTCGAAATCATCGACCCGATACTTCCATTTAATAAAATTCCGGGTGTGATCAAGGGATGTCTTGTATCTTTCTAATGTTCCGGCGGCGAAGTCTGTACCAAGCAGTGCTACAACCTGATCATTATGTTCTTGAAAGACTTCTAAGATTGTCTTTTCGTTCTCTGTTTTCCCGAGGAGTATATTTTTAATTGCTTCAGCAGTCACTTCTTTATCAGCATCAAGCAATGTCTTTTTTGCCTGATAAACCTTGGCAGTTAGGATATCTAAATACCCATTTAATTCCTTCGATTCCTCCTTATTTCCCGTTGCTCGTCCTGCCCGTACGTTCCATTTCAAGGGATGCCATTGACGTTTTGTCGATATGTCCTTAACTTGGCGGTTGACCGTTACTCTAAGGTAGACATGTCTTTTCCCATCACGATTTTCTTCACTAGGCGTTTTCAAAAAGAAATTCAACCCGAAACTTGCTTCTAACATAAGTTTAATGTTTAAGATGAACAAAGATCGCGTCGTTACTACTAAAAGTCAAGATGTTTATGGGGTAAACATGCTGTATATCAAGGTCTTAACTGCATGTTTATGCGCGATTTTCTTTCGAATGATAATTCCATGAAACGCGCATAAAAACTTTGAGATTTTTTGAATCTTTTGATACGATTCAAAAAATAAAAACCCCGATTAAAGTCTTTAATCGGGGTTTTTATATGTTTTGGTATTGATACTCGTAGAGAGGAAGAGATTCGAACTCTCGATGCAGTTACCCACATACTACCTTTCCAGGGTAGCTCCTTCAACCACTCGGACACCTCTCTATATGTGGTTACGGGGTGCAAAGATAGCAATGCAAATCTTTATTGCAAATCAAACACTCATTTCACCTCTCAAAGGATTGCCAAGCATCTCGATGCATTTTTGCGCATCGGTTTCGATCCCAAATACATACATCATTTTTGTGATGGCCGCCTCGGCAGTTATATCTGAACCACTTACAACCCCAACCTGCTCTAAAAATTTGCTAGTTTGATACTGGCCCTGCGTAACCCGGCCGCCGTCGCATTGGGAGACGTTGAAAATGACCAGTCCGCGGTCAATGGCTTTGCTGATGGCATTCAGGAACCAGATGTCGGTCGTGGCGTTACCTGATCCGAATGTTTCTAAAACAACGCCTTTCAGATCCCTGATATTCAGGATAGATTGTACCACCAGCGGTGTAATGCCCGGGAACATTTTGAGGAACGCAACCTGGGTATTCAAGGTTTTGTGCACCCTAAAATGCAAATCGGGTTGAAACGACTTTACATATGGGAAATTGTAATCGATCCGGACCCCGGCTGTTGCAAGCGGGGGGTAGTTTTCGGAATGAAACGCATTAAAATCGGAGCTTTCTTTTTTCTTGGAACGGTTTCCGCGAAGCAGTTGCGAATTGAAATAAATGCATACTTCCGTAATAATAGGGCGTCCAAGCTCATTTTTTGCCGTCGCCAGTTCCAATGCGGTAATCACATTTTCCCGTGCATCCGACCGGGCCACTCCGATCGGGAGCTGAGCACCTGTAAGGATAACGGGCTTATTCAGGTTCTCTAACAAATAACTTAATGCAGAAGCTGTGTAAGCCATTGTATCCGTTCCGTGAAGGATTACAAAACTATCATATTGTGTGTAATTATCTTCAACGATTTCAGCCAGCTCAACCCATATCTCCGGATTCATATTAGAGGAGTCGATAGGCTCAGGAAGGGACAGAAATGTTATTTCAAAATCAAGACGGCTTATTTCGGGTACCCGCTCAATAATCTGCTGAAAATCAAAAGGTACAAGCTGATTCTCTTTTCGTTCATAAACCATTCCGAGTGTGCCACCTGTGTAAATGACCAGTACCGAGCCGTTTGCGGGCTCGGGAGAAATGGGATTGATGTTGATTTTGGTATAATTCGTCATATTGTCGGCAGGAGAAGTTTTTTGGAGGTGCCTGAAGTCGCGGCTATTACTTCTGCTTTGGATATTTGCATTAAATCGGCCACCCGCTGCGCGACCAGATCAATGTATGAGACTTCATTCCTTTTGCCGCGATAGGGGACGGGAGCAAGGTAAGGACTGTCGGTTTCCAGCACAATGTGTTCAAGTTCTACAAAAGGAAGAACTTTGTCCAACCCACCATTTTTAAAAGTGGCGACACCGCCAATTCCAAGTTTAAAGCCTAGTTCTATTGCCTTTTTTGCCTCTTCCAAATTGCCTGTAAAGCAGTGGAAAATACCTTTCAATGCAGGGTCAGCAAATTCTTCTATCAGTTTTACAGTTTCCCAAAATGCATTTCTGCTATGGATATCAATCCAGAGATGATGCTTTCTGGCGAGTTTGCATTGATATAAAAACGCTTTTTCCTGCTGTTCGCGAAAGGTAACGTCCCAAAAAAGGTCCATTCCAATTTCGCCAACTGCCATAAATGGATATCTGCCCAACCATTCCTCCATGATATCCAATTCATCTTCGAAATCGTCCTTCACATAAGTGGGATGCAGACCAATCATGGGCAAACATTTACCAGGAAAACGAACCGCGAGTTCAAGCATCCCGGGAATGGTGGTACGGTCGCAGTTGGGCATCCATATCTGTTCAACCCCAGCATTCCAGGCGCGCTGCAACATGTTATCACGGTCGTCAGCATAGTCGTCGCTGTAAATGTGGGCATGGGTTTCGATCATGGGGGTAAAGCTTTTAGCTCTTAGCTCTTTTTGAAGTATTAAAATATCTTAAATGTCAAAGGCGCCAGTCTAATGGAGCTAACGGCTAGCGGCTAACGGCTCCTCAATATTCCCTTCCCTTCCAAACCGTCTTACTCGGCAGATAATAGTTAACCAGCATGATCAGGCCGATACTTACCATGTAAAACCAAAAAAGGAATGCCGCTTTCCATAGATCCGGCTGCTTTAACAAGATGATGGACAGCAGGGAAATTCCTGTGATCAGCACATAGTATTGGACAATGCTGGAAAGGGCATCAATGGGGTACCAGATAGCGATCAATAGACATATTGGGACGATCAGCGATGAAACGAACAGGCTTAGACGTGTCACCCAGAAAGATTGCATGACCCCATGCATCCACCTTTTTCTTTGTTTTAGTAATTCAGGAAAAGTATTCACCGGCTCCGAAATGCTTAAAACCTCCGGTTTGTAAGCCATTTGAAAATCATACCCCTGACGAACAACACCAATAAAAAGCGTATAATCTTCGACAATCGAAAAGCCGATTTTCTCAAAGCCTCCAATCGCGAAATACGCCTCCCGGGTCACCGCCATGTTGTTGCCCATTCCGGTAATCGGAATCTTAAATAAGGAGAAAAACCGCATCGTACTTAGCGCAAAAAGCCATTCCATCGAAAGCAAGTCTGCCAATAAATGGGTGTGTTTCATTCTCGTCAACCCAATCACAACACCTGTTTTTGGTTTAAAATGGGCCCGCATTTCTGAGATCCAGGTCGGCTTTACTGCAATGTCGGCATCGCAATAAAGAAAATAATCTCCGCTGGCATGGTGCGCCAAATGTGCGAGCACATTCGCTTTCCCTTTCAATTCCGCAAGCTGACTGGCGATTTTTATATATTTAAAATGCGGTTTGTCCTTGATAAAATTTTGTACCAATTCTGCTGTCCGATCATCAGAATCGTCGTCGCCGACGATAATTTCAAGATTTTCCTTTGGGAAATTGACAGCATCCAATGACGTCAGGCACCTTTCAATATTGTCTTCTTCGTTCCTGGCGGCGATCAGTACACTAATTTTAATCAAATTCTCACTATTGGACATACAGGCATTCAGTTAACTCATGGGCAGGGCTTCGAAAGAAAATCCTTTCTGTGTAAAATGTTCCAGAAATCTTGGAAGTGCATATTGCATGTTCTTCGCGGCTTTAATGCTGTCGTGGAACAAAATAATCGAGCCGGGACGTGTATGTTGAATGGTTTTTTTTAAACAGGTTTCCGGCGTAATTACCTTCGAAAAATCACCACTCAGCACGTCCCACATGATGATTTTTCGTTCATTCGAAACGACTTTTGACTGACTTCTCTTCACCCGGCCATAGGGAGGGCGAAACAGATTTGTTTCCAAATCGAGCTGTTTTGCACATTTTTCAATATTTTCCAGATAGGTCTTGTCGTCGGTTTCCCAGCCATTCATATGGTTATGCGTGTGATTGCCTATTGAATGCGCATTTTCCAATATCTTTTGAAAAATATCCGGGTGTTTTCTGACATTCTCCCCAATGCAGAAAAAAGTGGCTTTTGCATTGTACTGCTCCAACATATCCAATACCCAGTCGGTTATCTGAGGGATCGGCCCGTCGTCGAATGTAAGGAAAATCTTCTTTTCCTGGGTAGGGACGCGCCAGATAAAGCCGGGGAAAAATACCTTTAACCAAAAAGGGGAATAATGCAAAAACATGAAACTAGAATTTCTTTATTCGTCAAATATAAAGGGTACAAAACAAGAAGCTGCCCATTTGGAGCAGCTTTCTTATCAATACATTATATAGAGGCTGGCTTAATACCGAAGTAAATTTTTAAGCATGCGCAAATATCGGATTGAACATGGACACCGCCTTCGCTTCCAGGAATGACTCACCCATCAGGAATTCATCCACCGAACGCGCAGCCTCGCGGCCTTCGCTGATCGCCCAAACCACCAGTGATTGTCCACGGCGGCAGTCGCCTGCTGCAAATACTTTTTCATTGGAAGTAGACTGATAACCATTGGTTTTAATGTTACCGCGGTCATCAAATTCCAGTTCCAGGTCGTTTAAAAGACCTTCCTGTTGCGGATGTAAGAAACCTGCGGCCAGAAATGCGAGATCGCAGGGAACATTTCTTTCGCTGCCTTCCACTTCCTTCATTTGCATACGTCCCGTTTCCGGATCTTTCTGCCAGTCCAGGTCAACTATTTTTAGCTCTTTCAAATTGCCATCTTCGTCGCCTACAAATTCCTTGGTATTGATAGACCAATGTCTGTCGCAACCTTCTTCATGGGAAGAGGAAGTACGCAGCATCATCGGCCAATTCGGCCATGGCGTACTTGCGTCACGATCCTGGGGTGGGATCGGCATTAATTCGATTTGGGTTACGGACACTGCACCATGACGTCCGGAAGTCCCAACGCAATCGGACCCGGTATCACCACCACCAATCACTACCACATGTTTGTCTTTGGCAATGATCTGCCCGTTTGTGTAGGGCGCACCGCGATGGTCGAATTCAGGATTGAGCCCGGCTACGCGTTTGTTTTGCTGGCTCAGGAATTCCATTGCAAAATGGACGCCTTTGAGATTACGGCCCTGGATTTTCACATCCCTTGGAACCGTTGATCCCATCGTAAGTAACACAGCGTCAAACTCATTCAGCAATTCGTCAGCCTTAATGCTTACGCCCACATTCACATTGGTACGAAACTCAATGCCTTCCTCCTGCATCACGGCAAGTCTGCGATCGATAATTCCTTTTTCTAATTTAAAATCGGGAATGCCATAGCGGACCAAACCGCCTATCTTATCAGCTCTTTCTAAAAGAACCACAGTATGTCCGGCTTGATTCAGTTGATTACTTGCTGCCAAACCTGCTGGACCTGAGCCTACCACTGCTACTTTTTTGCCTGTACGGGTCTTTGGTATTTTTGGTTTTACAAGATTTAATTCAAAAGCCTTTTCAATGATTGCTTTCTCAATATACTCAATTGCGACCGGCGGCTTATTAATGCCGAGCACGCAGGATGCTTCACAAGGAGCAGGGCAGATCCTGCCGGTGAATTCAGGAAAATTGTTGGTTGAAGCTAATATCTCGTACGCCAATGCCCAGTTTTCATCGTAAACCGCGTCGTTGAATTCGGGTATGATATTTCCAAGCGGACAACCATTGTGGCAAAAAGGAATACCGCAATCCATACAACGCGCTGCCTGCTGTCTGGAATTAGAGTCGGTGGGTGCCGTTTCAATCTCCTGATAATCGTGAAGACGTTCTTCAACAGCTCTTTTCTTCGGTAACTCCCGTTGAAACTCTAAAAATCCGGTTGGTTTTCCCATTCTATACTTCTTATTTAATCGTTATTCTAAATGATTGGAGCAGAATTGGCAGTGCTTATTGGTGAACTACGTCAACTACAATGTCTTTGTAAACCACATTCTTATCCGCAATCTGCTGCGCCAACGTAATTCCACGTCCGTCCAGAGCCTTCTTAAAATCACCCGGCAATACTTTCACAAATTGCGAAACTGATTCTTCCCAGTTCTGGATCAGCTGGAATGCAACATTACTGGTGGTGTATTGGAAATGTTTGTCCAGATACTCATGCAGGATGCCTCTATCTTCTTCATTCAGAGCCTCCAGCGTAACCATTTCCATGTTCACCTTGTCTTTGAATGTTCCGGTTTTATCCAAAACATAAGCCACACCGCCAGACATACCTGCCGCAAAATTCCGGCCGGTTTCACCTAATACAATTGCAAGACCGCCCGTCATGTATTCCAATCCGTGATCACCCACACCTTCCACAACCACTCTCGCTCCTGAGTTACGCACGCAGAAACGCTCTCCCGCAGTTCCACGAATGTATGCGTCACCAGAAGTAGCTCCGTAAAATGCGACATTACCAATGATAATATTTTCTTCCGGCTTGAATTTCGACTCGCGATCAGGGTAAACAAGCAGTTCAGCACCGCAAAGGCCTTTTCCGAAGTAATCATTGGCATCACCCTCCAATTCAAGACGTACGCCCGCAGTATTAAACGCGCCAAAGCTTTGGCCCGCAGTACCACGGAATTTGAAGTGAATGTTACCTTTTGGTAAACCTACGCCGCCATATTTCTTTGATATTTCATTGGAAAGCATTGTTCCCAATGCGCGATTAAGGTTGTTGACGGTGAATTCACCATAAACCTCTTCCTTATTTTCCAATGCCGGCGCTGCTGCTTTGATCAAATCAAGGTCGAGAATCGCATCGATCCCGTGATCCTGCTCTTCCTGCTTGAATTGCGCTACCGATAGGTCGCCTTCTTTGTAAAGTATCGCATCGAAATTCAGGTTTTTGTATTTCCAATGCTTGATATCGTTTCTTAATTCGAGATATTGTGCTTGGCCAACCATTTCATTCACAGTGCGGAAACCAAGTTGCGCCATAATCTCACGCAGTTCCTCAGCCATGAAAGTGAACATATTGACCACGTGCTCAGGCTTACCGGAGAACAGTGCACGCAATTCCTTCCGCTGCGTCGCAACGCCAACCGGACAAGTATTTAAATGGCATTTGCGCATCATAATGCAACCTGCCGCAACTAATGCAGCAGTGGCAACGCCCCATTCTTCTGCTCCCAGCATCGCAGCAATCGCTAGGTCGCGACCTGTACGGAGCTGACCATCCGCCTGAACGGTCACCCGTCCACGCAGCTTATTTTTTACCAATGTCTGATGCGTTTCGGCCAAGCCAAGTTCCCATGGCAAACCTGCGTGACGGATTGAGCTCAATGGCGAAGCACCGGTTCCGCCGTCATAACCTGAGATCAGGATATGGTCTGCATGCGCCTTCGCGACACCCGATGCAACGGTTCCAACGCCTGCTTCCGAAACGAGTTTCACACTGATACGAGCCTGGCGGTTTGCATTTTTAAGGTCGAAGATCAATTGGGCTAAATCCTCAATCGAGTAAATATCGTGGTGAGGAGGTGGGGAAATCAAACCTACACCCGGCGTTGAATGCCGTGTACGTCCGATCCAGTCATCTACTTTAAAGCCGGGTAACTGCCCTCCTTCGCCTGGTTTTGCACCCTGCGCAGTTTTAATCTGCAATTCACCTGCATTGCTCAGATAATGGCTGGTTACTCCAAACCGGCCGGATGCGACCTGCTTGATCTGCGAATTCATCCAGTCACCATTGGGCAGCTTATTGTAGCGCAATTCGTCTTCACCACCTTCGCCAGAGTTGGATTTTCCGCCAATGCGGTTCATGGCAATGGCAAGCGTAGTATGCGCTTCCCACGAAATAGAGCCGAAGGACATTGCACCCGTCGCAAATCGTTTGAATATGTTTTCGGCAGACTCTACATCCTCAATTGGGATGGAATTGCCTTTTTTAAATCGTAATAAGCCGCGAAGGGTCAACGCTTTATGGCTCTGATCATCAATCAGTTTGGAGTATTTTTTAAAAAGCTCATAACTATTGGTTTTGGTGGCCTGCTGCAACATATGTACAGACGCAGGATTGAAAATGTGCGCTTCCCCGCGTTGTTTCCATTGGTAAACACCGCCCACTTCCAGTCTTGGTTTTTGGTCAGGCGTTTCGTGGTAGGCCACTTTATGGCGAACCAGGATTTCGCGAGCAATGTCATGAATTCCCATACCGCTGATACGGGAAATGGTACCTGTAAAATATTTATCTACCACATCTTTATTCAAACCAACACATTCAAAAATCTGTGCGCCCTGGTAAGACTGCAATGTGGATATACCCATTTTGGAGAAGATTTTCAATAACTCCTTATTAACTGCCTTAATGTAGTTGTAATGCAGTTTTTCTTCGGTAAACTCACCGTCGATCATGCCTTTTTTATTCATATAGGCCAATGTTTCAAAAGCCATATATGGACAAATTCCTGCTGCGCCGTAACCGATCAATGTGGCGACATGATGCGTTTCCCAAACGTCACCAGCTTCTACTAATAACCCCACTTTCCCTCTCAATCCTTCGCGGATCAAATGGTGATGAATAGTGGCAGTTGCTAACAATGAGGGAATAGGAGCGTGGTCAGAATCGATCGCTCTGTCTGACAATATGAGAATTTCGAATCCATCATCAATCGCGTCCACAGCGTAGCGGCAAATGCGGTCCAATGCTCTTTCCAACGCTTTTCCGCCTTCGTCGGCACGGAAGTAAGTGTTAATGGTCTTAGCCTGAAAACCATCTTTATCCACAAAACGCAGCTTGTCAAATTCCTGTACTGAAAGGATTGGATGTGGCAATGCGATCTGGCGGCAATGTTTCGGGCTTTCTGTCAGAATATTTTCGTTACCTCCCACAAATGAGATCAGCGACATAATCGCCCTTTCGCGAATAGAGTCGATCGGTGGATTGGTAACCTGTGCAAAAAGCTGCTTAAAATAAGTAGACATATGCTGGCTTTGTTCCGAAAGAACTGCCAGCGGGCTGTCGGTACCCATAGAACCAATCGCTTCCATGCCAGTTTGGGCCATCGGCGCAAGGATCATACGCAAATCTTCCGAGGTATATCCAAATGCAACCTGACGTTTCAGCAGTGCATTTTCATCATAAGCCCGGTAAGTACGGATCGGATGTTCGAGTTGGTCAACGTGTAATTTGTTCTCATCCAGCCACTTTTGGTAAGGTTGTGAGGAACAAACCTGCGCCTTTACTTCTTCATCGGGAATGATGCGGCCTTGCTCCATATCTACCACGAACATACGTCCGGGCTGCAACCGGCCTTTGGTCACCACTCTCGATTGATCTACATCCAAAACACCAGCTTCGGACGCCATAATGATGGTATCGTCATCCAAAACCCAATATCTCGAAGGGCGCAGACCGTTTCTATCCAACGTAGCGCCGACCATTTTTCCATCCGTAAAAGAAATAGAAGCCGGGCCATCCCAAGGTTCCATAATGGCAGCGTGATATTCGTAGAAAGCGCGCCTTTCCGCATCCATTTGGTCATTTCCATCCCAGGCTTCGGGAATCAGCATCATCATGACGTGCGGTAGTGAACGTCCCGAAAGATGCAGCAATTCAATGGCATTATCCAGGTTTGCAGAGTCTGATTGGTTCCTGTCGCAGATCGGCAGGAGCATATCCATTTCTTCTTTTGAAAAAAATTCGGAATAGAAAGCTTTTTCTCCCGCGCGGATCCAGTTTACGTTGCCTTTTACCGTGTTAATCTCTCCATTGTGAGCGATATAGCGGAAGGGCTGTGCAAGTTCCCACGATGGGAATGTATTGGTCGAAAATCGCGAGTGGACTACTGCCAAAGCAGAAACCACTGATTCGTTTTCAAGATCAGGGAAGTAATATTTTAGTTGGGCAGTGGTTAGCTGACCTTTATAGGATATCGTCCGGCAGGAAAGCGAAGAATAATAAAAGCTGTTTGCGCCGCCTTTCACGGTATCTTTAATCAGACGGGTCGAAACCTGACGGAGAATGAACAATTTTCTTTCGAAAGCGGTATCGTCGGATACTTCATCAGGACGTTTGATGAAAACCTGTTCAACGCACGGTTCAACTGAGAGAGAGCCTTCACCTAATGTATTATTCAGGGTGGGAACCTTGCGAAAACCAAGCAAAGTCAGACCAAGTTTCTTGATTTTTCGGTTGACGATATCGCGACATTCCTCGCGGATTGTTTCATCGCCAGGGAAAAATATCATCCCCACACCATATTCACCTGCTGGGGGAAGCTGGAAACCAAGTTCTGTACTTTCTTCAACGAAAAACTCATGCGGTATCTGAATCAAAATCCCTGCACCATCACCGGTATTCGGGTCAAAGCCGGTAGCACCCCTGTGTTCCATGCGCTCCAACATATGAATCGCATCGGCCACAATTTGGTGTGACTTACGGCCTTTGATGTTAGCCCGGAAACCGATCCCACATGCATCGTGCTCAAATTCCGGACGGTACAGTCCCTGATTTTCTACCATTTGTTCAGACATTTTCGACATTCGCGGCGATTGTAGAGTAATTAGCAAATTCGTAATTAGAATTTGTTTAAATAAGCGATTAAAAAAAAGCGCTAAACCGCATTTGTATTATGAATAGGGTAAAGCCTCGCAAGATAACCATAAAAAATATTTGGCTTAATATGCAAATGACAAAATTTTATAGTACCAGATCTTATATGGTTGTTTAGTTACAATTATTATAGAAATATTGATAAATGTTCAACAAGTTGTGAAAATGTTTGTCAAAATGACAATGCAGCGTATTGCTTTTTGTTGCCTTGGAAGATTGCAAATTTGGTCTACGTAAAGTGACAAAGGTGATCGGGAGTCGATGGCTGGCGGCTCGCTTTTTGGAAGTGAGCTTTTAGCTATTAGTTGTTAGCTTTTAGCTTTTCTTGCAATAAATGTCTACTAATGACTATAAATGACAAAAAACGTCCCGCTTCTCGGAGCAGGACGTTTCAAACAACTGTTTATGTAAACACTCCGAGCATCAAGGTTCCTTTGATTCGCTTACGTTTTCGTAATCTTCGTCGTCGTAATCATCATCTCCCGCGCCGAATTCGTTTTCCAGGTTATTCATAAAAACCGCGTCGATGGCTTCCTCTTTCGTAGGCAGTACGTTGAGATCCGGAATCTTCAATTCTTCCAGCAAGTCAATAAAATCATCATCTCTGGTAACGATAACCAATAGGCCCAAGTCATTGGAACACAGCCAATTTACTTTCCTCAATACCGTTGTTCCGGCTGTATCCACGGACTTTACAGTTTGCATATTGACGATCAGGCTGTGGTAACCTTCCTTGAAAAGTGATTTCACCGTATCTTCAAATGAAGCCGGAATATCCTGTGCAAATTCGGTTTCTTCCAGTTCGATGAAAACGTATTGCTCTTTCTTTTCCAGTTTATAATTCATTGCAGTATTTGTTTTGTCGGAAATAATAGGGTTAAAAAATGGATTCTGTTGATCGATTATAAGGATCTAGCAATAGCCGCTTGAATGCGTTTTAATGGATTATCCAGATTATTTTTTTGGAACTTATTACCAGTTACTTTTTCGAATAATTCAATGTAACGGTCGGATATAAGTTTTACTCTCTCATCTGTCATCTCCGGCACCGATTGTCCCTTTTTTCCCTGGAAGCCATTTTGGATCAGCCATTCCCGTAAAAATTCCTTGCTAAGCTGTTTCTGGGGAAGACCTGCCCTTTGATTATCCTCATATACGTCCATGTAGAAGTAACGGGAAGAATCCGGCGTGTGGATTTCGTCGATCAGGTAAATGACACCATCTATTTGACCAAATTCGTATTTAGTGTCTACCAAAATAAGTCCCTGATCAGCAGCCATTTCTGTGCCTTTTGAAAACAATGCGAACGTATATCTTTCCAAATGTTCATATTCATCTTCACTCACCAATCCCTGCGCCAGTATTTCCTCGCGCGAAATGTCCTCGTCGTGCCCTTCACGCGCTTTGGTGGTTGGAGTGATGATTGGAGAAGGAAGTTTGTCATTTTCCTTCAAACCTTCCGGCAGCGCAACGCCGCAAACTGATCTTTTACCAAGCGAATATTCCCTCCAGGCATGTCCGGCCAGGTAGCCTCTTACAACCATTTCCACCGGATACGCCTGGCACTTAATCCCAATGCTCACATTTGGATCCGGCACTTCCAATAACCAGTTGGGAACGATCCCTGATGTGGCTGCCAGAAAGTGGGCGGCAATCTGATTCAGTACCTGTCCTTTATATGGAATCGCCCGTGGCAATATTACGTCGAACGCGGAAATCCGGTCGGTGGCAACCATCACCAGGCGCTTATCAAAGGAATATACATCGCGCACCTTTCCTTTGTAAAAAGCGGTTTGACCGGGAAACTGAAAATTGGTTTCGGATATGCTGTTCATTAGTATTTGGTGGTGAAAATTACCATTCGATCTCATCCTTTGGATGCGTCAATTTATTGTATTGCTTCCTTCGGAGCTGGTAAATATATTGGGATTCATTTGATTTCATGGCATCCAGAATTGCCCTGGCCTGATCTTCGGACATGTTCATTGCTTTGAGGCTTTTCAATAATTCCTCCCTCTTAATGTCCTCAGCCACTTCCCGACTTTCTGGCTGCGGCGCTGGTTCCGCGGACTGATCTTCCTGGTTAAGGGCTTGCTGTTCAGACTTTTGCTTCCTGGTATTAATGTCGGAGGGCTGCTCAGTTCCTGAAAAGTGTTTTTTCAAAATGATGTAATTGTCTCTTGCCAGCGTATTGCCGGGTTCAAGTCTAAGAGCAGTCTTTAAATTTCCCAAAGCCCCGGCAGTATCATTTTCACTTACCTTAATCAGAGCAATCTGGCTGTTGGCAATGGATGCAATGGTATTGTTTTCAACCTCGCCGAGCAACTCATAATGTTTAAGCGCCTCTTTTTTATTTCCCAGATTGTAAAGAGAGTGTGCGAGGTTTAATCGGGCGGCAGGGTCAGAAAAAATTGATCCGTATGCAATCTGCTTGTATAAATCTGCGGACTTGGCATATTCCTTATTATTGTAAGCCTGCTCAGCGCCCAGCTTTCGCTCATTTACCTTGGTGATGGAGTCGAATGTTCGGTTATCCCAGAGCCAAAGCAGGACATAAAGAATAAGTGCGGTCATGGTCGGTCCGGGTTGAGACGCAAAAATAAGCATTGATCCTCAGAGACGAAATGTTCCGATAGTAATTAAAATATCCAGCAGGATTAAAATCAAAGCAGCGCCAAGGAAATAGTAGTATTTATTACTGACGACGGTAATAGTCCTTGAATCCACCAATGTGCCTTCCGCAAGATTAATATCATTAATCAGTTGGTTCACATCATTTTTAGTATTATTAAGTTCATAATATGTCCCTCGGGAAGCGCTGGCGACCGTTTTGAGAAAATTCTCGTCGAGTTTGCTGATCACCAGCTTGTCATTCTTATCCATCAGCGGCTTACCGTCTTGCTGAATGCTGATGCCAACTTTTGTGCCCACTGCAACCGTATAAACGCCAATTCCAAATCGACGGAAGTTATTATAAAGTGCGCTGCTGCACGAAGCATTATTTTCTCCATCGGTAAATAAAACCATTAATCTGGCGCGCCCGGCTGGGTCGGTGGCGTTCATTAACTTATCATAAGCCAGTTCCGCCGCTCCGCAAATGTTGGTGCCGCTTGTTGCTAGCAAATCTGTCTGGAGTGATTGAATAAATAATTCCAGCGCCGCATTGTCATAGGTAAGCGGAACGTGAATAAATGCATCATTGGAAAAAATAATGATCCCAATCCGGTTCGATTTTTCCTCCTGAACCAGACGATTCATCTCAAACTTTGCTTTTTCGAGCCTTGATGGGGTTACATCCGCTGCGTCCATAGATTTGGACAAGTCCACAACCAGAAATATGTCTTTGCCCTTTGCCTGAATGTCCCGCTCCGCTTCTCCAAAGGATGGACCGAGCAAACTGATGATTAGCAGAGAGAATGTTATTGTTCTTAGAAAGAGTTTAATGATGAGTGTCCGGGCGGTAGTTTGCAGCTGCCGGGCAATCCGGACGGTGCGAATAATGTAAGCGACGTAGACAAAAATGAAAACAAAAATGAAAAAATACTCGGTACTGCCAAATGGATAATTCCAGTTCATAATGAACGTTTTGGGTAATTTAAACTTTTTCAAAAATAGGCATTTACGGCTTCTGATAAAGTTTTTTTAACTGATTGTTTGTTTTACTGAGAGGCAAACTTCTATATTTGCAACCCAGAACGGAAAAGAAGGAGGGATGGGTGAGTGGCTGAAACCAGTAGTTTGCTAAACTGCCGTACTCGCAAGGGTACCGCGGGTTCGAATCCCGCTTCCTCTACACAACTTCTGGAAGTTTAAAGTGCTCTTATTTTATTTGAAGAAAGAGCAAATAATACCCTCGGGGAGTGGCGCAGCCCGGTAGCGCATCTGGTTTGGGACCAGAGGGTCGCAGGTTCGAATCCTGTCTCCCCGACGAGAAATAGAGATTGGCAGGTCGAATCCTGTCTTCCGACAAAAAAGGCAGTCAGCCGTATGCAGATACTGCTAACTGCCTTTTTCTTTTGGTCCGGTAGCTCAGCTGGATAGAGCAGCTGCCTTCTAAGCAGCAGGTCATGTGTTCGAATCACATCCGGATCACGTAAGGCACTTAGCTTTTTGCTGGGTGCTTTTTTCTTTGACGACAGATATTTATCAATTTTCCAAATTGGCCTCGCTGCTGGGCGCAACTTCACCGTCCGTGAGACAGAATTGGCGTGGGAAAAAAGTGGTAAGCTGATGGTCAATGAATCGGCTGCACGTCAGCTTGGGTTTGAGTCGCCACAAAAAGCAGTAGGTGCAATTGTCAATTGGGGACAGGCTTTTGAGATTGTTGGGGTGGTAAAAGATTACAACGCAATGAGTAGTAAATCATTCGTTGACTAAGCCAACCGCAACTTTTTTATCCCTTTCTGTAACATTCGTTTTAGTGTGCCCTTGTCATGCCGGGTACTTTTGTTTCAGTTTTTCAGCCTTTTGTAAAAGGTTTTGGGAAATGAAACAAAACGATCAGCCATGAAAAATATATTCATCACCGCTTCCGACGGCTACCGGCTAAGCGCCTTGTATGCATCACCAGTCTATAAAAAAAGGGGAACCATAGTAATCAGTTCCGCTACCGGGATTAAGAAGGAATTTTATATCAATTTCGCCATGTTCCTCATTGGTCAGGGTTACACCGTGCTGTTGTACGATTATCGCGGGATTGGCGGCTCAGCGCCCGATGATCTTCGTACGATGGACGCCTACATGCATGAATGGGGCACGAAAGACATGAATGCTGTACTCAAATACCTCGTTGAGGAACAAGGGTTGACCTGCATTATATGGCTTGGCCATAGCGTGGGTGCGCAATTGGTAGGTTTTCTTGAAAATCCTGAACATATCAGTAAGGTAATTTCAATCAACTCCGCATTGGGTTACTGGGGCTATTTCCCGTTTCCCATGAAGTGGCTTATCTGGATGCTTTGGTACTTCATTGGGCCACTGATGATCAAGATTTACGGCTATGGGGTCATGACAAAAATTGGCTGGGGAGAAAATCTGCCGCGTAATATGATGTGGGAATGGAGGGCATGGTGCCTTAATAAAAGTTATTTCAAGGATTCGCTAAATAAAATTTTACGGTCCGACCAGTTTTGCCAATTTACAATCCCCATTACGGCGGTTTACACCAGCGACGACTTTATAGCGAATGATAAAACAGTGCCGCTCATGATGAAATTCTTCCCAAATTCCCCTCAAACAATCCTAAAATTATCTGTAAAGGAACATACGAAAGATAAAGTAGGGCATACGGGCATATTCAGGAAGAAATTCAGGGCAAATCTGTGGCCTCTTTTGATGGAGGTAATTGAGAAGTAAGTAGTTCGTCTATTGCCCGATAGCCCGTTGGCAATGATATGTAATCCGCTTTTGCACCGGCTTTGAGTAGTATATCCACCGATTCTGGCGTCCGCCGGTCGGTCCAGTAGGAGTCCACGCAGGCGCGCACCGCCAATTGCAGTGGACTCCTGCCATTTCTATCCGGCGTATCAATGGGTGATCCTCTTTCCACGAGTAATTTTATGATCTCAGGCTGCGCATGCCAGGCAGCTACATGTATTGCAAGACTTCCTTCCGGGATTTCAAAATAACCATCACCCTCCTGAAAAGGCGCATCTACCTCGACACCAAGATCCAGCAATTGTGCAACACCGCCCACATTTCCAGTTCCTGCGAATTTTGCCAGCAAAGTTCCGCTCATGGACAACAGTTCCGTCAAAAGCCCGGGTTCTGTCTGCAAAATACGCTTCACCAATTCACTATCCCCAAATGCACATGCCTCGATAAGGCGGTCAATGCCCTGTAAAGTATAAGCCGTTCCGCGCTTTCTGAAAGTAGACAGCACATCGCTGCGGCCTTCTCTGGCAGCCCTGGCAGCGGCAGTAACACCTTCGCTCGTCACCGAGGGGTTGGCCCCATAATCGATTAGAAGTGAAATGATTGCTAATGATTGTTACGCTTCAATGCATGGTGAAAAGGGGTTGCCGTATCCCAATGACCATTCGGGTCTACGCCATATTCGAGCAGGTATTTTACGCCATCGTAGTCATGCCAGTCGTGTTTGCGGATGAGCATTAGCACAAGATTTTCGGTTGAAACTTTCCCGGTTTCAACCAGTGCAATCATTGCTCCGTTTTCATCGGTTTCGGGAGAATGGTATACTGCCTCACCATCGTTGGGATCGGCTCCATATTCCAGCAAAAGTTTTGTCAGCTTCTCATGATGGGCAAGGCCAGCTGCGCCGTAAAGTGCGGTTTCAAACTCGGGATAAGTGCCCGTAGTCCAAAAACCGGAGTTCGGATCCACTCCTGCATCCAAAAGTATCCTGGCTGTTTCTAGAAAAGCTTCACTTTTCTCTTTTTCAAGTCGCAGATATTTTGACATACATAAATAAACCAATGCGTTACCGCCAAAAGGTGCAGCCTGACTCGTGACACTTCCGGGATCGGCCGCCACGAAATCGCGGACAAGTTGTGCATTGCCAAGTATGGCAGCCGTGTAAATGCTTAGGCCCGCCAATTTACGGTACAATGAGAGCATGGTATTGGCCTCATCCAACGACCCGTGCCAAATGGCAGCGCGGATGAATGCGGTTTGGATATCCTCTGGTTCCGACAACATATCTGTTTTCTCAGCTATACTTTCTCAGATTAATGTTTGAAAACTAATAAGTTTCCGCCAAATGTTCAATAGCGGACACGCCACGTTCTTTTGCGGACATAAAATTCATTCAAAAAACCTTCAAGTAACGCTAATTTGCCCTATTCATGCACTTTTAAAAAAGTGGCATGGATTTGTACGATAAAATAGAAACTAATCAGATTTAGCTATGCGCCGGACTTACCTTGGAGAGTTTGAGGAGGTGGTTTTACTCATGGTCGCTATTCTCGACGGCGAGGGTTATGGCGTCACGATCAGCCAGACGCTGGAGGAGCACACGGGGAGGAGTGTCACTTTCGGGACAATACATAACACATTGATCCGGCTGGAAGAAAAAGGTTTTGTGAAATCCGAGTTAGGTGGCGCGAGTGCTGAGCGCGGTGGCAGGCGAAAACGCATATTTAAAGTGACCGCGCTCGGCAGCAGGGCCTTGCATGACATTCAGCAGCTTCGCAAGGATCTCTGGCAAATGATCCCTTCCAATACTTTAAAACTGAGCGGGATATGAGAGCCACCAAACAGCCCGATCGCCAGTCGCCGCCCGGCTGGATGCAGCAATTGCTAACATTATTGCATCCTAAGAATACATTAGAGGAAGTGGAGGGTGACCTGGACGAATTATATGACCATTGGTATCAAAAATCAGGAAAATGGCCAGCCAATTTAAAATATCTATTCAACGTAATGTCCGTATTGCCGCCATTTGTGCGTCGGCGGAAGCAAGCAAATCAATTCGGAAAATCTTCAATCTTAAATATAGCCATGATCAGAGACTACATTAAAATCGCCTTTCGTAACCTCGCCAAATACAAGGCAAATTCGGCCATTAACATCATTGGGCTGACTTTCGGGATGACGTGCTTCTTTCTGATCTCGCTCTACCTTTTCGATGAATTGACATTTGATGCTTTTCATGAAAATGTGGACCGGATTTACCGGATAACCCAGAAACGCACTTCTGAAAATGGCAAGCAAACACATGTATCCTCAGTCGGTTACCAGATTGGGAAGTACGCTACAACCGAATTGCCGGAAGTTGAGAATGCCGTGCGGGTGACTGCATTAGGTCGCATGAATGTTTCTGACAGTACTGGCAGAAATGTGTTTCTCAGGGAGATTACCATTGCGGATGAGCATTTTTTCACGGTTTTTGATTATCATCTCACTGCGGGTAACCGGGCTACCGCTTTGCAGCAACCATATACCACGGTTATTTCCCGCCAAATGGCACTGAACCTGTTTGGTACGACCGATGCGATCGGTAAAATCGTGGATACCGATGGTTTCGACACGCCTTTTCGGGTGACCGGAGTTTGTGAAGACGTTCCTGCCAATTCCAGTTTTCAATTCGACATCCTTTTTTCGGAAACCACCATTCATAGCGAAAAGTGGTTTACGGAAGATTCCGGCAGCGACTGGTCTTCAAATAATTTCGTGACTTACCTTTTACTGAAAGATCATGCGCAAAGTCAATCTGTTGCAACGAAAATAAAGAATGCAGTGGCAGGGCATTTGCCAAAAGACCAGAAAGCAGGCATTTTCTTTCTTCAGCCTTTGCGGGATATCCATTTTTATTCTGAGGATATAGATAACAGCGCGGAACGGAACAATAGCGTGGGCCGGATGGGCGACATTACTTACGTTTATGTGTTTGCGATCATTGGCATATTTGTACTGCTCATCGCCTGCATTAACTACATTAACCTCACCACTGCGCGCGCCTCGCGTCGGGCAAAAGAAATTGGTGTCCGGAAAGTAGCGGGTGCGAACCGCGGAAGTCTCACTTTCCAGTTCCTGATGGAATCGCTGGTGATTACCTTCATCGCATTGGTTATTGCGCTGCTTGCCGTCCAACTGGCTTTACCCGGGTTTAATGCTTTTACAGAAAAGGCCCTGGCCATGAATTTTTCATCTGATTACCGCATATGGCTTATCGTCGTTTTGGCAACACTTCTTACTGGCCTGCTTTCAGGAAGCTATCCCGCATTTTTGCTTTCGAAGTTTCAACCATTATTGCTGATAAAAGGAGTTACCTCGACGCCCGGAACCAATAAAACCCAGTTACGGCAGGGTCTGGTGGTTTTTCAGTTTACATTATCGGTAGTCATGATTGTGGCGACGCTGGTCGTTTATTTGCAGCTGCGATTTGTAAGGACTAAAAACCTGGGTTTCAATAAAGAACAACTGGTTATAGTCGATATCAATAGCGGCAAAGTCCGCGATAATTTCCAGACAATTAAATCAGAATACAGTAAGCTGGCTGGCGTTAACCAGGTTTCAGTTTCCTCCCGCGTTCCGGGCGAATGGAAAAACCTGGCGCAAGTTGAAGTGCATGTTCCGGCAGCTCCCGCAGGAGTGAATTCGAATATGACATTCATCGGGGCTGATGAAGATTTTCTGAAAACATTTGACATTAAGTTGCTTGCAGGCCGGAACTTTGGAAACAATGCGCCTGCGGATTCGTCCTCGGTACTGATCAACGAATCGGCGGCGAAGGAGCTGGGCATTCATTCTCCGGGTGAACAGTGGATAAATATTCCGCGCAGGGGAGGCAACGGGAATATGTATCCGCTCGACGTTCCTTTAAAGGTGCAAATAGTGGGTATCGTTAAAGATTTCAACTTCCGGTCGCTGCGGGAAACCATTTCGCCGCTGGTGATCGGTTACCGTGTGAACCCGATCCAGCAGATCGATTATTTCACGATCCGGTTGTCCGGCAAAGATTCACCGGAAACGATCGGGCAAATGAAGTACATCCTGCAAAAAATAGATCCGGAAGATTTGTTCGAATACCATTTCCTGGATCAGCAACTGGCCTTGTTTTACCGGGAAGATGCCCGACGCCAGACCATATTTATCAGCATGGTGCTGGCGACAGTTTTCATTGCTTGTCTGGGATTGTTCGGTTTGTCAGCATTTACTGCCGAGCAGCGGGCAAAGGAAATTGGTGTTAGAAAAGTGCTTGGAGCCAGTGTAGGCAGCATTGTTTCCCTGCTTTCCAAAGACTTTCTGAAGCCGGTTTTAATCGGAATCCTGCTTGCTACCCCGCTTGCCTGGTATGCCATGGATCGCTGGCTGCAGGATTTCGCCTATAAAATCGACGTAGAATGGTGGATGTTTGCGCTGGCAGGTTTCCTGGCGATCAGCGTCGCATTGCTCACAGTCTGTTTTCAATCGATCAAGGCGGCTTTGATGAATCCGGTTAAGACTTTGCGCAGCGAATAGGTTATCTCAATGGCACCTGTTGCAGGTGCACAAAAAGATCTTTATGTAGACCATCAGCGAATATCCGCCGCATTAAAAAAGGGAGGTGTAAGAAAAGGGACGGGAGTTAGATTATTTGGCGATTTGGTCAACCAAAATCCTCAATCTATTGTAAAACGGCTCTGCAATTTTACTCGGACGGATGTCCCAACCACGGTCGTAGTTGACAATGCAGGATCCAATAAAGCTTTTCGTTTTTTCCCTGACAACGGGATCGAGGATGGATAATTTGGAAATCCGGCCCCTGTCAATGCCTGACTTGGAAGGTTCGGCTAAAATCAGTGCGGAAAATTCGTACTTCCCAACATTGCCGGATACCCAAAGCGCTCCGGAAATCCTGGGATCGCGGGACCGGTCTTTTATTTCAGCATGGATCTCCTTTTCTTTTGGAGAACTGATTTGCATCGTTTGCTTATCCAGATACTCATCAATTGCCTTGGTAACATGCACCAAAGGATCAGAGCCGTCGAAGGCACTTAGATCCTTAAGTTTATTGATCTGTTCATCTTTCAGGCGAAAGTTTTTGTTCAATACTTTGCGCATATACCTTTATCAGTCTGACGATTCATTCAAAAATACGCAGGTTTGTAAAAGATATTCTAGCAAAAAAGACATTTGACCTGCCGATTCCAAAATTTGTATTTATTCTTAGTATAGATAGGATAGTGCAGGTGATTACTGCCCTGGTATCATTGTTGTAAGCATTGCCGATATGAAAATATTACTTATCGCAATCATGATGCTCACAGCCGATCAGCCCCGACAAGCATTGGTATTTTACAATGCAGAAGGCGTAGCGTTGCTGGAGAAGCAGTCAAAGGAGTTCAAAATCAATGAGGGCGGGCTGACGGAACGGGATATCCAGTTTACTCCAATCCAGCTTTCAAAAGAAACCGGATCAAAATGGAGCAGATGGAAGGTAGATACTTCCAGCGCTTTTACCTTTATCCTGGTGGGCAGAGATGGCGGAGAAAAACATCGGTCAACGGAATTTGTGTCGGCGAAAGAACTCTTCGCGTTGGTAGATGCAATGCCGATGCGAAAGAGTGAAATAAAAAACAATCGCTAACCTCATTGCTCATGGAATTTCAGCGGAAGAATATTTTAGTAGCTGGTGGTAGTGCCGGAATTGGTTTATCCTTGGTCAAAATGCTTTGTGCAAATGGCGCAAATGTTTATGTAGTTTCGAGATCTGCATCGGATGAATGGGACGAAAGTGTGCGCCATATCCCGCTTGATGTTACTGCTAACGTTGCGGCAATGAATGGAGCCTTGCCTGAAACGCTTCACGGATTTGTATATTCAATTGGTAGTATCAACCTGAAGCCCTTCGCTAGACTTACAGACGAGGACTTTCTGAATGATTTCAATCTCAATGTATTGGGTGCTGCAAAGCTTATCCAGCAAGCGTTAAAGCCGCTCAAAACCGCAAAAGGCGCGTCCATTGTTTTGATCAGCTCGGTTGCTGCCCAAACCGGGATGCCATATCACGCCAGCATTGCAGCCGCAAAAGGTGCCGTGGAAGGGTTGGCACTGTCGCTCGCAGCAGAACTGGCAGCGCAGCAAATCCGCGTGAATGTAGTAGCGCCGTCCCTCACGGACACACAACTTGCTCAAAATCTGCTAAGTACGCCAGAAAAACGTGAAGCCTCTGCGAAAAGACACCCGACAGGTAAATATGGTCAGCCCGAGGACATTAGCCATGCAATCGGCTTTTTGCTATCCGACCAAAGCAGTTGGATGACCGGGCAGGTAATCGGAATCGATGGTGGGTTAGGAAAGCTTAGGCTGATTTAAGGGTAACCATACCACCTGCTGATCCGGCTCGTGCGGTTGTCCGATGATACTTTTATACAATTCGGGCCGACGTGCTTTAAGGTAGCGGTAGCCTCCTGCTTGTTTCAGTTTTTCAGGCGTAAGTGTTGCGATCGCAATGTCGTTATCCAGTTCCCGGCATTCTGCAATGATGTCTCCAAACGGATCCAGGATCATGGAGCAGCCATTTTTGAGCTGATCATGATCCATACCAATTGGATTAGAAAAAATCGCATAAATCGCATTGTCGTAAGCGCGTGCAGGAAGCCACTTCATCAGCCATGCCCTTCCTTTCAAACCGTCGAATTCCTGCCGGAGGGAAGTGGGGTCGGCGTGGCGGTTGTACCAAAGTTCCGGATCCACAAATCCTGCACCCGGGCGGGTAGAAGGCGTGCACATGGTGACGTGCGGCATGAAAATAATGTCGGCGCCAAGTAGTTTGGTTGCCCTTACATTCTCAATAATGTTATTGTCGTAACAAATCAATATTCCGCATTTCCAGCCTAAAAGATCAAAAACGACATACTGATCGCCGGGTGTAAGATGCGCATTGATGAACGGATGCAGCTTACGGTATTTTGCAATCAATCCATTTCCATCCACACAGACGTACGCCTTGAACATTTTGTCCGCCTCGTCTTTTTCAAACAAACCTGCGAGAATGACGATGTTGCTTTCGCGTGCAATGCTGATAAGTGTCTGAATGCTCGGCCCATCAGGAATTGGCTCCGAAATTTCAAGCATTTCCTCCCGTGAAAGTTGCATTGCGAATGTATACCCGGTTATCGAACATTCGTGGAAAGCAATTACTTCGGCGCCTTTTGCAGCAGCCTCTTTCGATAACTGCCGGATGATTTCAAGGTTACGGGCCTTATCCCCGCTATGGTTTTCAAATTGAGCAGTTGCAATTTTTATTGGGTTCATGACTGAATGGAGTGGATGCTGTTTCAAAAAGGATCTTGTTGCAAAGATATTTGATCCGTTCTCATAACTCTATACCTATAATGTACCGGTTGGCTTTGCCGCATGCAGGAGATGTAGAAAACGCTTAAACCAAATCCCAACCTTTCCTGGGCTTCCGTGAAAGCAACTTATTCGCTTCCTTATCACCAATAAACTTTTCCTTCTCCGCATTCCAGTTCAATTCTCTTTTCAGGCGGTATGAAATCAATCCCAAGTGCATGGGGATTGTCAGTTCGCGGGCATAAGCCAGGTTTGATTCGGGTTGTTTGCGGGATTTGACGGCGTCGACGAAATTTTGCTGGTGGCCGGGGGACCTTGGATTTGTGATGGGGATCTCTGGTATATCTGCCATTGTAACGCCATTGATGGTAATTTCTTTGGTACTGTAATCGCAGATCAATGTTCCTTTGTCGCCTTCAAAATAAGCGCCGATTCCCCGGTTGGCGGCTCTCGGAACATCAGGTGGTATTGCAGTCCAGAAAATTTTCAGGTTTTCGAATTCATAATCCACATTCAATGTCTTGGGCGCATCGGCAATGCCGGTGTAGGCCTCGCCGCGTGCGCTGATCTTTTTCAATCCTGTGGGCTGAATGGAAGAATAAACTACATCCGCTATGTGGCACCAGAAATCAGCGAATTCACCGCCCGAATAATCCAGGAAGTATCTGTAAGTAAAATGGCATTTTTCAGGAATGTAATCCGTATAAGGCGCGGGACCCAGCCACATATCCCAATTTAAGGTCTTAGGAACAGCCTGAACTGTAGGAGAACCCAATTCTTTTGTGGTGGATTGTTTCCATAACCGCACCGTATGCACATTTCCAATCGCACCTGATTTGATAATCTCAACCACCCGGTGAAAATTATCTCCCGCATGGATCTGATTGCCCATTTGGAAGATCCGGTCGTGCTTGTTCATATGTTTGAGCATCATTTTGCCTTCTTTCAAACAATAGGAAAGCGGTTTTTCGCCATACACGTCCTTACCTGCCTGAAACGCGAGGGTAGCAATCTGGGCGTGCCAATGATCCGGAGTAGCTACGGTGATGGCATCGATATCTTTTCGTTCAAGGACTTTACGGAAATCGCCGTATGTATCTACTTTGGCGTTGGGTTGCATAGTCAGCAGTTTTTGCTTCGTTTCGCCCAGGTGCAATTCATCCACATCGCAAAGTGCAACGATCTCAACCTCAGCAAGGTTAGCGAACCATTTCATGTGATTGTTGCCCATACCACCTAGTCCGATGTGTGCAATGCGCAGCCTGTCGCTTGGTGCGGCCTTGCCATGCAGCGATGGCAAAATCGTAAAGCCCAGCGCGCCAAGACCAGCCATTTTAACAAATTCTCTCCTGTTGGTATGTATGCTCATGATGATCGGGGTAAATAAACATTTATTTAAAGCCCGATCTGGCCTGAAAATTACTCTGATTTGTTAGCGAGGTCGCAAGTAAGGAGACAATTCCAGCACATCCACTTTCAACAACCGGCTTTTGAAAAGATCGGCTTTGTATTTGAAAATGAAGTTCCGCAGCGACATGCCGGTCTGGTTCATGATGCAGAGATTGGCCCCTTCTTCTGAAATATTGAATCGCAAAAGCAGCTCAGGAATGCGTATGTTTTTGTTTAAATGCAGCTCATTCCTGAGGTATTCAATTATCGCATCGGCCAGGGTTTGTTGGGATATTTTTTCTTCGGTTTTTTTACTTTCAAAATTATTTCTTGCCAGAACTGTCACAAAAAGCTCGACGCTACCCTGGATCAGTTTAATGTATGAAGCCGACCGCTGCATTACCTCAAAAGACATTTGCTGGATCAGATAGGCGATCGTTTGCCCATCATGCTCACTTTGAAGTGGCCTGCCCTGGGTGAGCCGGTTATTGGTACAAAGATTTTCAGCCTGCTTATAAGTGTCCGCAAAATTGGGTGTCAATGCTTTTTTTCCTTGAAAATTTTCCGCCAGACAAGAATCGAAAGCGATCATAAAAACCTCTGTTTCCCGATCTTCCTGAAACAAAAGCCGCTGACCGGGTTTGAGAAGAATAATGCCCTGTCTGGAATAACCGCGCATTTGGTTATTCAATATAAAATTCCCCTCGCCGGACATGACGAAAATGATCCGGTAGTGTTCAAGGTGCTCTGGGTTGCTTTCCCAATTCCTGGTCTTGCTTTGAAGCAAATGGAATTTTTTACGGGCATGAAACTTGATTGCTGGCATACACAAATTGGCTTTTCTACAATACCAATTTTATGAATCAGTTAATCAATTAAAATTAAGAATAGCGGAAGGCCGATTTTCGGGAGCCGAAACGTCGATTTCTGATGCAGAGTTGTAACCGCTACTTACCTTCCCAGCCAGTTTTTAAATTCCGTAATGCGTTCGGAGCTAATGTATGTTTCCTGCGTCAGCGTTGGATTCAGATCGATTTTGAGTTTGCCAGCGGAAATAACATGAATGTCTCGGATGGCATTGAAGGAAATGAGCATGGTCCGGTTAATGCGAAAAAAATCGGCAGGATCAAGCATTTGAGATAGCTTTTCGAGGCTATATTCCATTGCGAAATGCCTACCATCGAACAGGCGCAGAAAGGTTGCCCTTTCCTCGATTATGAAATAAGCAATATCCAGGGTCTTAAATGTAAAAATCCGTGACCCGGCCGTGGCAAGAAAACGGTCCTTATATTTGGTGATCAGCGTGGTTGCAGGCAGCCCATTTTCCGCATTACTGTCCGTACTGCCCTTCGAAGATTCGGACAGCCTTTTGAATTTCATCAGTGAGTTTTGCAGTTCGAGCGGATTGATGGGTTTCAAAAGGTAATCAATGCTGTGCGCCTTGAAAGCTTTTTGCATATACGCATCAAATGCTGTCGTAAAAATGATCGGGATCATGAGATCCAGGCTTTCAATGATCCTGAAACCATTGTCGTCCTCCAAATGAATGTCCAGGAAAATCAGGTCTGGCTGTATTTTGGCCGGATCTTGCAGATACGAAATGGTTTCAAAAACGGAAGGGATGACAGCGAGGACCCCAATGGTAGGATCAATGCTCAAAATCAGGTTTTGGAGCCGCTCCGCACTCAGTTCTTCGTCCTCAACAATCAGCACATTCATGATATTAGCGGGATTTTTACGACAAAATGGCCCTCACTTTTATCAATAATAACCTCCTTATTCAGCAAAAGCTTGTACCTGTTCACAATGTTTTTCAGGCCCAGTCTGGTCGTCGGCTCGCCGGGTAACCTAAGTTGCAAGGGGTTGCTGACAACCAACATGCCGCTTTCAATGGCAATACGAATGGACAGCGGATTATTGAGCGACATGGTGTTGTGCTTGACTGCATTTTCAATCAAAAGCTGCAAGGTAAGTGGGATAATGGAATACCGTTCGAGGTCTTCGGCGGTCAACTGCACATCCATCAGCACTTTTTCTTTGAACCGGGTCCGCAGCAGAAAAGTATAGGTTTCCAGAAACTTGATTTCCTCTTTTAAACTGATTTGGTGCAATTCCGCCTGTTCCAAAATGTAACGATAGGCGAGGGATAACTGTTGAATGAATTCGCTCGATTGCTCCGGCCTCGACTCCACCAGAGACGAAAGTACACTCAGGTTATTAAACAGAAAATGCGGGCTGATCTGGTTTTTCAAAGCAAGAAACCGGGCGCTCATATTTTCTTTTTCCAGCTTTTCGGAATTGACCAGCAATTTTTTCATCTTCTCCTGAACCTGGTTACTAACGCAGAGATAATAAGCTGCTGTCAACGCCAGAATGGTCAATGCCTCGTTTGCACGAATCTGCATAGGCCTGATAATCAGCCATTGGGGATGGCGGGTGAACGGTGTGGGCATTCGGGTCCATAAATGACCCATTTGTCCCCAGGTATAACTCAGGATAAAATTGAACAGAACCGCAAGCAGGATGGAGGGGATCAGTGTAATCAGCTGGTTGGAAAGTTTGAATTCCAATGAGTTATTACTGCCTGTCAGTATTGACATCTTTTGCAATACCCAATCAACCAGGTAAATCCAGCTGGTGTAAAAAATAGTACTGATGATTATTTCAACCGAAAATAAAGGCAGATTCCCTGGGATGGTATGCCACCGTTCGGGCGGAACGTTGATGTATGTACGTAGGGGAATGTAGATAAGTGCCAGCGCAAAACCGAGCAGCCACTTCTGACCGAAAATGTAAGGCCTCATTTTTTGATTTTCATATGTTCATCATTCAACATACGGAAACAGGCATTTTCAGTATGATACTACAAAAGTAAACGGTGGTTCCAAATACTTGTTCCGAAGCCACTTTTATCATCAAAATGAGCTTTATCCCAATCAGATCGACTTTTCATTTTAACAAAATCAATCAGAATATCATGGAATAGGAATCAGCATGTTTGGGGACCTGCTGCTCCACGTTACTATTTACCTGATCCTGCTCTCCTGTGCTACATTTGCCCAGCCTGTTGCTCCCAGAAAGCAATTTCATCTCTACCTGCTTGCCGGACAATCCAATATGGCGGGACGTGGAGCGGTGGAGGAACAAGATAAAACAACCCACCCACGAGTTTGGGTTTTGACGAAAGATAATATCTGGCAACTCGCTACGGAGCCTTTGCATTTTGATAAACCTGCTGTAATTGGAGTCGGGCCGGGCTTTGCGTTTGCGAAAGCAATGGCTGATTTAGATACTAATCAAGACCCCCATTGTCACTTCCCAACCCGATCAACCGGCCTGAAACGCAATGCACTCCATGTGTCGTTGATGGAAACTGCTGTGACCGTTGTAATGCCATATTCTTCTCCGGTTACACGAATGGTATCCCTGCTAATTAATCACAGTCGGCCCACCTTTAAATTTGAACTTCTTGATAATGTCTTTCATTTCAATTTTCGGTTAAAATAAATCCAACCACCTTTAACTGAGATTGGTGCAAAAACAAATATGGCGAGAAGCTGTGTCCAATGACTACCAGTTGCTTTGAAATAAGAAAAAGTCGCAAACCCGGCAGTGATCAAAGCCAGCGCATAATTGACGGTCATGCTTTTTCTTCCTGCGACCAATTGCGTTACGATGCCGCCAACTAATGAAAAAAGAAGTCCGTAAAGTGCAGTCAAAATCATAAAACTTGTGGAAGCATCACCATGCGGCTTAACGCCGGATACTCTGAACAGCAGCAGCGAACTGACCACAAAAACAGTATAACCTCCGATTACTGCGATAATTTGTCTCAGCATAGAGCTTCCCTCAAATGATGGTTCTTGATAAATTTCCGCAATGAACAAAAAAATGCAATGTGTAAGTAGCTTAACTAATAACTAAAGCGCTGCGCTTCCGGCAATGTCGATACATGCGCGATTTTACCCTGTCTGAAATCCTTATATAATGCTTTGATTTCGTCTTCTTTATCCGCAATGAAAGGCCCATAAGAAACGATTGGATCATTCTGCGGCTGTCCAGCGTATAGCACAACACGTCCGCCCGATGCGCCGCCTTTTAAGGTAAGCTCGCCTGGTGCATTAACCGAAAATTTATTCAGCCAGCCAATCTGGTTTTGTTTCAATACCTGCTGATCCTCACCGACTTCAATGCTACCTTCAATCACATATAGAAATGTATTGTAGGACGCACTAAACGCCTGAATTGTTTGAGCGCCAGGCTCTAACAGAATGTCTGCGACGATAATGGGGACGTGGTTTTGTATTGGAGAAGTCAAACCTGCCAGAGAACCGCTATACAACCTGATATCCACACCGTTTAAGGAAGTTTTCGGAACCTGTTCCCAGGCAAGATCCTGCACGCGCGGCGTAGTCCAACGATCCTTTTTAGGGAGGTTCAGCCACATTTGCAAAAGGCGCATCCTGGATTCGCGGTCAATGGATTCGGTATGCACAATGCCGCTTCCGGCGGTCATTATCTGGAAATCGCCGGCTTTCATCATGTGCGCAGAGTCGCCCATCTCACCTTCCAGCAACAGGGATACGGTTTCAAACCCTGCATGAGGGTGCGGCCCACCGATCGGCTGACCATTCTTTTTGTCCAGAAAATCGTCCATGAGAATGATAAAAGGGTCGCTATTTACAAAGTCGTTTTGGATGACCGCGCGGGCTGTGTGATCAGGGCCAAGAAAACCCTGATGTGGATGCGGTGTTTGTATATTAACCAGTTTTCGTTTAAAGCTTTGAGTTTCCATCACCATGTGATTTATTAATTATTAGGTAACAAAGCCTACATTTTTTTAGCAGGCTGCACAGTTTAAACAAAAATGATTGACTTATTATTCAGGGAATGGTACTATACTATTGGTTAGTACTTTTTTTGTAGCGGGAGTTTAATTTTAAAATTTAACTATACATGATTGTTTTGACGGAAGGCGGGTTGCGCTAACTTTGAAACATCAATAAAACGCGAATAAAAATGAGCATTTTGGTAACGGGCAGTGCCGGCCACCTCGGAGAAGGCGTCGTGCGTACGCTACGGGCGCAGGGGAAAAAGGCAATCGGACTGGACATCCAGCCTTCAGCATTCACGGATCTCGTCGGATCGATTGTAGACAGGGGTTTCGTGGAAAAGGCGATGGAGGGAGTCGTCCATGTAATTCATACCGCTACATTGCACAAGCCGCATGTGGGCACGCACAGTAAGCAGGATTTTATCGATACCAACATTTCCGGCACACTAAACTTGCTCGAAGAAGCAGCTTCGGCCAATGTAAATTCGTTCGTTTTCACAAGTACGACCAGTGTTTTCGGGGAAGCGATGAACCCGCAGCCGGGTCAGCCAGCCGCTTGGGTGACCGAAGAATTGACGCCGATACCCAAGAATATTTATGGTGTTACCAAGCTGGCCGCGGAAAACCTTTGCGAACTCTTGCATCGAAAGAGTAGTATGCCAATCATTGTGTTGAGAACATCCCGTTTTTTTCCCGAAGACGACGACAATGCGCTGATCCGCCAGGAATATGATACTGTTAATGTACAGGCGCTTGAACTGCTGTATCGGCGGCTGGACATCGAAGATGCTGTAAATGTGCACCTGCTTGCATTGGAAAAAGCTGCTTCGGTTGGTTTTGGAAAATTCATTGTCTCTGCCACTACGCCATTTGCGAAGGAAGATCTTAGTATGTTGCGCGAAAATGCGCCAGAGGTGATCAGCAAATATTTTCCCGATTGCAAAAGCCTCTTCGAGAAAAAGGGATGGAAGATATTTCCCAATATTGAACGGGTGTATGATAGCAAACTCGCCACAAAGGAACTCGGCTGGCAACCCGGATATGATTTTGCATATGTGCTTCAATGTTTGAGAGAAGGCATGGACTTTCGCAGTCCTTTGGCAATAGAAGTGGGAAGCAAAGGATATCATCAGGAACAATTTGATCAGGGACCGTATCCGGTAGAGATTTAGGTAGTTGTTTGTAAATTTTTTTCTAAAAATCCAATTAGCTAATGAAAACATTCTTTCTGAGATTTTTTGATTTCAATTACTGGGCTAACCAAACCATTGCTGAATTTTTGATAGAACACAATATCCAGGATGAGCAGATAATCCGGATAATGAGTCATTTGGTACATGCGCAAAGCAATTGGTATTACAGGGTTTTGAAACAGCAGGCGGATGTTCCTGTTTGGAATAACCTTCCGCTGGTAGCAATTTCCGATGGGTTAGCCAGCAATGGTGAGCTTTGGGTTGAACTGATCAATACCTTCAATGAGGAAGACTTCAACGAGAAGCTTGATTACAAAAATATGGCTGGTGAGCCTTTTCTGAATACAGTCTCGGATGTGTTGACGCATCTGGTCAACCATTCGACTTATCACCGCGGACAGGTCATTTACCTGATCCGTAGTCTTGGAATTGCGCCTCCTGGCACGGATTATATCAGGTATGCTAAAATGTTTTAAAGCTTTTAGTTGGTTGCAATAGTGATTTTCAGGTCAATATCCTTGTCAACCAACGTCCTGTCGGCCCAGCTGCCAGTGTATCCGACATTCCATCTGAAACGGTCGATTATGAAATGGGCAGTATAGCGTGTAGCGTTTTTGGATACCTTAAATTGAATCGACTGAGTAACGCCCCTCATCGTAAGATGCGCGGAAATATCCAAACTATCTTTGCCGGATTGTTTGATTTTATCTAAAATCAGGCTGGCCGTCGGAAAAGTCTGAACGTCGAAGAAGTCTTTACTTTTCAAATGAGTATTCAAATTCCTGATCGGTATTGGGTCAGTTTTGGGAATATCGGTAACGGTCAGATTTTTCATATCAATCGTAAAACGGCCTCCGATTAATGTGTTTTTTTTGACGATCACATAGCCATTCAGCAGCGGAACTTCGCCTTCATGCTTTCCAGCGCCGAACATTTTGGTGCCTTTCCAATCAATTTTGGATGTTGCCAAATTCACTTTTAGTGTATCATTGAATGAGTGCAACGCAGCTCGAAGCGGTCGGGAAATCATCATGCAAGAGAGGAAAGCCAGGGATAAAAGTGGCAGGAAGCGTTCGTTCATAGTTGTAAATTAAGAATGATTTGCGGCAGCGCATTTGGCAAATCAAGAAATACCTTGGGTTAATTCGAAAAATAATAGATGAACCGTCTGAAAAGTCGACCATTTGAAGTGGTTACGGGATTTTAATTGATTAGATTTGGTTAAGCAGGGCTTTCAACTGCTGCTAACATTTAAATCTCAACCCATGATCATTCACAGTCTCGACGAACTCGCAGAAGGATTTCAGGAGAAATATCCTGAGCTAACCAAGTTTGAATGCTTACAACTTGCCCAGCAAAACCTGATTCTTCAGGCCATTCACGAGGCAAACGGAACCACACCAAGCGGCCGGCCACATTTGTCGCTGGCTATCGACAAACTAAGTCAGATCCTAACGCAATTGGAGAAAAATGGAGGGAATTAGTGGCAAAAGCGCGATCATTTTTGGAGCCAGCGGATTCATTGGGTCGTATCTTATGGATGAACTGTTAAGGGATCCGGACTACGGACAGATCACTGTGGTGGTCCGGAAAAGCTTGAATGTTTCTCATCCCAAACTCAAAATTCTGATCGGCAACTATCAAACATTGCCCGATTTGAAAGACCAGATGGTTGCTGATGAAATTTATATCGCGCTCGGAACGACAAAGCAGAATACGCCCGACCAGGCAGAATATTACCAGGTGGATCATGACTATCCGGTTCTGGCAACCAAAATCGCCAAAGAAAACGGCGCAAAATCTGTCCTGATTGTTACCGCAGTGGGATCGAAAACGGGCTCCAATGTTTTCTATATCAGGACAAAAGGTGAAACCGAGCGTGACATTATTGCCCTGAACCTGGAACATACCTACATTTTCCGTCCATCGATGCTCATGGGAAACCGGAAAGAGAGCCGGTCATTGGAAAAATTCCTTATCAACGTTTTCTCGCTACTCAATCCACTTTTTGTCGGCCCAATGCAAAAGTATAGAGGTATTGAGGGGAAGGATGTTGCAAAAGCAATGATCCAGGCGGCGAAACGAGCGTCTGAAAAAGTGAAAATTTATGAGTGGAAGGAAATGAATCCGCTGTTATAACGCATCTATTCCAGCTTTAAAGGTGGGCCGACCACCTTCATTTCGTTCGCTTCAAAAATCTTAGCGACTTCCGCGGGAGTTGGTTCGTGATCCAGCGCGGCCATGGTGATGAAGAAATCTTCCAGTTTGCCCGCAGGTTGCATGGTAACCAGCATTTTGCCTTTTGGAGATGCTTGCGTCCAGGCGTGTGGAACTGTGCGGGGAAGGAAAATGCTTTCGCCGGTTGTCAGACTAAATTTCTCCCCGCCGACCAAGAATTGATACGAACCTTCAATGACATAAAATATCTCATCTTGACTAGGATGGACGTGCAGCGGCGTGCCCCGTCCCTGGCTCAATGACGTCTGTTCAAAAATGGCCAAACCACCATTGGTATCACTGCCCGAAATTTTGACGTCCAACACGTTGGAATTGACACCTTTTAATTGAATGTGCCCATGTTTCCTACCTTCTCCGGCCTTTGTTTTAAATACCTTAATAATATCCTTTACAGCATTCTTACCTTTTGCAAAAGCCATCAACGGTAGAGAAGCCAACACGGCGAGACTGGAAATGAAGCTAATTCTTTTCATGGTTTGGTTGAGTTTTAAGGATTTCAATTCAGGAAGATCAATGAAACAGCCTGGCCCAATGATTCCAGAAGGATTTTGCAGGTGAAGTTAAGCGTTTGGAATTAGATTTGTTTGGCCGACTTTTAGTCTGGTAGATTGGATTTTCGACTTTTATGTAAGGATCATTGCCAATAAACGAAAAGCCTTTGTCGGGGTAAATAGCCAAGAATTGTGCTATCACTTCAACTTCGTCTGATAAGTATTCGTCATTTTTAAATTTTTCGAGCGGTCCGACTTCTACAATATGATGATTAAGGAACTCGTCGTAGCCATATAGAAATAACATCCCCTCATGCTTCGCAGCCAAAGAATCAATTAGCTTGATGACCAAGCTCTCTTCATTTGTCATGGCATTAGAGTTTTAGAGTTTCGGAAAGAATTTTGATAACATTTTTCGCGATTTCGAAAGAGACAATACTTCTTGTTTGATCAATATATTGTTCTCTGTAATCAGCCACAAGTCTTTCGGCCTTCAATTTGACCATTTCACCATTGAAGAAAAGGGCCTTCATTTTATCAACTTCAAGCAATTTCGTAAATGTCGCATTGATAATCAAATCATGAGATCCTAGCGTATCCAGGCGATCTCTCTCTCGATAGCTCCGAATACCTCTGATCTTGTGAATGTGTAGCATGTATTGAAAAACGGAATAATACGAGCAATGAACGCTACTACAATAATTGCCGTGAGTGTAAATCAATAACTTAGCAGAGGCCAAATTCTCCTCATGCCTTTTAAGGTAATTGTTATTCATTGAGAAGCTTACTCTATTATAATTGGGCAAAACCATCGGCAGCAGATTGCCAATATGATTATAAGCCCAGCCAGGAGGGATTTACTTCTGCAAAGTGGATTTCGGAAAGGAGGATTCATCCTGCGGCAGGGCCGAGATATCTAGCGGTTATTTATGTGAGCTAATGGGTGCGGAAGGCTCCCATCACTTTCCTTCAAACAACTTAATCGTATAATCCAGCAACGCGGTATCGCCCGACTTGCCATGGCCCGGGATAACCACTTTGGTGTCGGGGTATTTTGATTTTAGCTTGGTGACCGTGGCTGGCCAGGCGTTGACGTTGGCGTCGGCGAGGTTGCCTTTTGTTGCATTGATTTCCTTGATCAGGCAGCCGCCAAACATGATTTTGTCGCTTGGGAAGTAGCCAATGACATTGTCACGGGTGTGTCCTTCCCCGAAAAATTCTGCAGTCACTGTCCGCTTGCCCACCTTCAGGTTCATTACCTTGTCAAAACCGGTTTGCGGGACGGGGAAGCCTCTTTCTTTGGCTGACACAATGGTCGTGTTATTGGCATATGAGGGAACGCCACGGCGGTGAAATTCCCGCAGGCCACCTACGCAGTCTTCATGAAAATGGGTAGGAATCACGGCTATTGCTTTGCAGTTCAGACTGTCTTTCAGCCAGTTCAATAAAAGGGCCGACGTGCTATCATCAGCGGGGGTATCGAAAATAACGGCTTCCCCTTTGTCAAAAACGACCATTCCGTTACACGCAACTTTCCCAAATGTCTGCGTCTGCAAATAGGTGATATGCTGGTAAACATTGTCGGTAATTTTTTGAATGATGATTTTATCATTGCTGATGCCTTTGTCGGATACTTGGGCCGAGGCGGTTTTGAGTGTCAGAAGGACGAGACAGAGAAACAAATACGATCTGATCATACTTATATTGGTTTGTTTTATTGGATTGAACAAATAAAACAGGATTTAGATAAATATTCATCATTGATTCCAAGATAGCTCGGCCCCTTGTATTTATATCTGGGTTTGTTATGACGGTTAAATACTGACTAACTTGGAAAAATTTCAACCTGGTTTGCTGTATGGATTTCCTAAGCCGTTTTTTTGCCATTGTTTTGCTTTTCTCATGCTTGACCCAATGCAGGAAGAAAGTAGGGGAAAGTGAAAGTCTTCAAACGTTAGTGTCAGATGTTGAGCATATCAATGGCAAATCGGCTTACCTGAACACACCTTACATTACAGCGGGTGATCGCGTGTACATGGTTGGGACGCAGGATGGGGCTTTTCCCGAATTGGGCTGGCATGTTACGGGAGAAATGGGCGGGATCTGGGACCACCCGATTAAGCTGATGGACGGCTTTGTAGCGACGATAACCTCCGATAATCGGCAGGTTTGCCTGATGAAAGCAGATACGTTCACCAATTTTCCATTTGCCAATAAACATATTTTTCGAAGTGGTTTGAAAGACCTGGTCGTCGAGCGTTTCCAGTTTGTTCCCGATGGGAAGGAGGCAGTTGTAATCGAGTTTAATTTTACCAATACCGGAAATGATACCAGGAAATTCACATTTGACTTTACCGGTTACTCCGATCTGAGGCCGGTGTGGCTTGGCGAGCGCACGAGTATGGTCGACGGCCAGGACATCGCCGTCTGGGAAAAATCTTCACAGAGTTGGGTTGTTAAGGATAGCCTAAACGACTGGTATGTCCAATTTGGATCGAATACAGCTCCTGAAAAGCATTCACAAGGCGTTTTTGCATGCGATTACAAGCCGAAAGGAAAAGGTGCGATAGCTGCGATCAGTTATTCGCTTGAAATTGCAGCCGGTGCATCACTACGCATTCCGATTACAGTTTCAGGATCCTATGAATCGGCTGAAAAAGCCGGTGAAACATTTGCCGAAGTGCAAAAAGACGCCGCTAAAATGCTCACTGCCAAGAAGCAGCGTTACGCAAGCATTTCGGAAAAATCAAAGCTTACAATTCCCGATAAAGAATTGGAAGAAGCATTCCGATGGGTGAAATACGATACCGATTGGCTGGTAAGGGACGTTCCGGCGGTGGGTCGCGGCTTGTCAGCGGGTGCGCCGGATTATCCATGGTGGTTTGGTGCGGATAGTGAATATGCATTAAAAGGGCTCATCGCTACCGGGCAGCCCGACCTTGTTTACAGCGCGATAGCTGTTCTTGATAAACTTTCAGAAAAAACAAACGGAAATGGCAGGATCATCCACGAAGCGTCCACCAATGGCGCAGTATACAATCCCGGAAACGTCAATGAAACTCCCCAGTTTGCATCGTTAATTGCAGCCGTCTATGCCTGGACAGGTGATAAGGAGTTTTTGAAAAAGTATTTTCCCGTCATCAAAAAAGGCCTTAACTGGCTTCTGAAAGAGAATGACAAGGACGGTAACCTGCTTCCGGATGGTTTCGGAATGATGGAGATCCACGGCATGGATAGTGAAATGACCGACGTCGCCGCATATACCCAAAAAGCATTTGCCGACGCTTCTTATATGGCAATGGAATTAGGTGATAGTCAGTTATCAGCACAATACAAAACCATTGCAGGCCAGCTGCGTACGCTGATCAACCAAGATTTTTGGGTTCCTGAAAGCAATTCATTTGCAGATTTTATTGGTACTCCAGTCCAAGCGATACGATTAATTGACGATGCAATAGTCAGAGCAGACACGCTTAAAAAACCCTGGGCTGTTGCTGAATTAAAGGCTGCGAAGTCGGCCGTTATCAGGAGTGGGGCGAAACAAAAGAAGGGATTCGTCGTACATCACAATTGGGTGGTGAACACGCCGATGGAAACTGGCATTGCGGATAGTGCAAAAGCCCTGGCCGCATTGGAAACGGCTTCAAAATTCACAAACCCGTTTGGCGCATTTGTCACAGGTATCGACAGAGATGAATCCGCCGGGAAAGATGAACGCTCGGTGGCGGGAAACAATAAGGTGTTCACCTACACAGGCGCTGTGATGACTTTACCAACCGGCGTATTGGCGATTTCCGAGAATAATTATGGCCAGCCCGATAATGCATTAAGCTATCTCAGACGCATGACAAAGTCGTTCAGCTTTGCATTACCCGGGTCGATTTATGAGGTATCTCCCGATTATGGCATGATGTCGCAAGCCTGGAATGTGTATAGTTATGCCGTTCCGATTGTGCAGCAATTTTTTGGTGTGAATCCGGAATCTTCGAAGAAAACAATCCATTTTCAGCCGCAAATGCCCTCCAAATGGAATGACGCAAAACTTGAAAATGTAATCGTCGGGAACAATGAGCTTGATATTGTTTTCAAACGATCCGGGAAAGCAGAACAATGGGATTTAACTCAGACAAAGGATGACTGGAAGGTAATGTTGACGTTCCCGAAGAATAAATTTAACAACTGGCGTGTCAATGGTAAAAATGTGCAGCCAAGGCAACAGGGACTATTTGACATGTTTGAAGTCACCGGAAGCAACATATCGTTGTCGATGGATCGCCAGTAATAAATAATTGAACATAATTATGAAACCATAGGTATCAATTGACCAAATGATGTTTAAATTCGCGTAATGTTAGTTTGTTACCCTCAACGTTATTTTCATGAAAAAGTCAAATGTATTTGCTCTGATAGAGCTGTCTAAACTTGTCGACGCCCTCAAAAAAGATACCAGGCAACCAAGTCTGAAGGAAAGGTTAAAAGCCCAATCCTCTTATTTCAATATCATTGATCCCAAATATTTTTCTGAATCATTGGCAGCAGAATGGACCGATTTGCAGCGATTGGCAAGTATCAAAGGTGTAAAGAGGGATGAGGATGGTTTTATGGTTATGAATGCCATACGCCACACCGTTGAATCCATGACAGAGGCAGAATGCGAAAGTTTTGTAAATAAAGTTGAGGTTCTTGCGGAGAAGGTGAAGGAAGAATTTGCCTATTAGCAGATCTTGGATTTTGCAGAGGTCAGGGAGATGTGCTAGGTCCGTCGTCTTACAGCTAAGACAAGCCGTATTCAAACTGGAAACTAAAAATGAAAATCAAAATTCTGTTATTGTTAGCACTTACTTTTTCAATGAGCAGCAACCTGCTTTTTGCACAAAAAGGAAAGCAGCTTTTCCCTCAAACGCCAGGAATGGTGTCCTACACCTATCGTTCCAGTTTTTCAAAGGACGTAGCCCTTACATTAGACACGCTGAAAGCACTGGGTATCAAGGATATGGAATTTTCCAACTTATTCAAGAGAACCGCGGCCGATATTAAGAAGCTACTGGATGAACGCGATATGCATTGCTCATCTTTCGGGGTGAGTTACGACGACGCATTGAACAAAACACAAGAAGTGGGGCAGAATGCTAAAACATTGGGTGCTAAGTTTGTACGCGTTGCCTGGGTACCTCATAAAGGTGCTTTTACATTGGCAAAGGCGGATTCAACGATAGCCGATTTCAACACAATTGGAAAGCGCCTGAAAGATGAATTTGGACTCACGTTCTGCTATCATAACCACGGCTACGAATTCGAAAAACACGAAGACGGAACGCTTTTGGACTACATTATCAAGAAAACAGATCCAGCCTATGTCAGTTTTGAATTGGACGTTCTATGGGCGTTTTTCCCTGGCGGTGATCCTGCGGGACTGCTCGAAAAATATCCCAAACGCTTCAAATTGATGCATATGAAAGATTTGCGGAAGGGCGTCGAAGGAAACCTGTCGGGTGGAACGCCTGTGACGAATGATGTGGCGCTCGGAACTGGCCAGCTGGATATTCCCGCAATCCTGAAAGCCGCAAAAAAATCGGCCATCGAGCACTACTACATTGAGGACGAAAGCCCGAGTTATGCCACGCAGGTGCCACAAACCATGGCTTATTTGAAAGGATTGAAGCAATAAAAGCTATTTCCGGAACCGGTACAGGTAAGGCGCTTTATTCGCCGCTCCCGTAAATTTCTTTTCCAGCCGCTCCAAAACATCGAGGTCCAGGATCATTTTTTGAAAATTATTTCGGGCAAACGGTTTGTCAAAAATAGTTTCGTAGAGCTCCTGGACTTCCCGCATTGTAAAGGTTTCAGGCAATAAATTAAACGCGATCAGTTTTTCGTCGAGATTGAGCCTGAGCGTTTCAAGCGCTTTGATGACGATCTCGTTATGATCAATGATCATTTCCGGCAAATCTTTGATATTGTACCATTCGACAGAATCATCCAGGTCTATTTTTTGAGGTATTACCTTATTAATATCCACCAGCGCATAATATCCGATTGAAACAAATCTTCGCGCAAACCACTCATATTCTGCCTTTACAATCAATTCATCACCAAGCATGTCAGGGTTAAGTGAGATCAGGCGGTCAATGAATTTCTGGCTGTTCCTGGCGGCTTTTCCAAAAACATGAAATTGTTCCAGATAAATTTCTGTGATCCCCGTGCGTTCCTGAAGAATGCGGTCTGCCGCTTTATCAATATCCTCATCCTGGTAAACAAAACCACCCGGCACAGCCCAGAAATCTCCATTAAAATTGAGTTTGGGAATCAGCACTTTTAGCTGTTTGTCGTGGTAACCAAAAATAACGCAGTCAATGGACAGTTGCTGGATGTAATTCTGCTGGCTCGGATTATGCATGATGGAGTGGCTTAGGAGTAGGTTTTTGGTACTAACATTTATTTCGGCAAAACTACACAGGCCATCGATAGGTAGTTTATTTTTCTCGTTCGTGGGCAAAATGCTGTTTTCTGACTCTGGTACAATACAAATGTATAATAGAAAAATATTTATTGTCTTAATTTTAGACAATAAATCAAAATATAATAACTTTGCCTTACTGAATCAAACTTATTAATCCGGATGAACCTAAAATCTTGCCTTGTCAGTGTCGCTATTATTGGCTCGTGGCTGTTGTCCTATCCTGTTTTTGCGCAAATAAGTTCTACTAATGTGCTGGTTTTCAGTAAGACAGCCTCTTTCAGGCATCAGTCGATCGCAGCTGGGATAACGGCACTTACCAAAATGTCGAAAGAGAAGGGCTTCAATGTCAGCTTTACGGAGGATGCCACGCAGTTTACTGAAGGCAATCTTAAGAAATTTAATGCTGTTATATTTCTGAACACGACCGGTGATATACTGAATAATGAGCAGCAAACCGCATTTGAACGCTATATCCAGGCGGGTGGCGGATACGTGGGCATTCATGCAGCCACCGATACCGAGTACGATTGGCCTTGGTATGGCAAGCTGGCAGGAGCCTATTTTCTTGACCATCCTTCAACGCCCAGCAATGTTCAAAAAGGTAAATTTAGCGTTACCGAGAAAAACTGGGCTACCCAGGGAATGCCGGACGAATTCGAGAGAACAGATGAGTTTTACAGTTTTAAAGATATTTCCCCAAATATCAAGGTTGTTCTTGAAATCGATGACAAGAGTTATATCGGTGGAAAAAACCCTGATTTTCACCCAATGGGCTGGTACCAGGAATTTGATGGTGGTCGCTCGTTTTATACCGCCATGGGACATACCGATGAAACATTCTCAGAACCACTTTTCCTGAACCATTTATCAGCGGGAATTAAATATGCAGTCGGTGGCGATGCGCCTAAACCAGTTGATTTTTCAAAAGCGAAGCCTGAGGAAAACCGTTTTACAAAGGTAGTCCTGGAAGAAAAGCTGGACGAGCCGATGGAACTGAGCGTGTTGAATGATGGGCGGATTTTATTCATTCAGCGAAAAGGTGAGGTAAAGCTTTACAATACCAAAACAAAAGAGCTGAAAACCATTACCAAAATCCCGGTCAGCACGAAATACAAAAACAAGGAAGGAAAAGAAACAATGGGTGAGGACGGACTTTTGGGTTTAAACAAAGACCCCAACTTCGCTCAGAACCATTGGATATACCTTTATTATTCAGTCCCCGAAGAACCCAAGAATGTGCTGGCGCGATTTGAATTGAAAGGTGACGAGCTTGATTTGGATTCAAAAAAGATATTACTGGAAATTCCAACACAGCGCGAAGAGTGTTGCCACACCGGCGGCTCCATTGCCTGGGACAAAGCGGGTAATTTGTATTTATCGACGGGAGATAATACCAATCCACACGGTTCCAGCGGATATAGTCCGAGCGATGAGCAAGAAGGACGGATGGCTTGGGATGCACAAAAATCTTCGGCCAATACCAATGACCTTCGCGGTAAAATCATCCGCATTACGCCTAAGGCTGACGGTACCGCAGGGGCCGCCCCATATAGCATTCCGGAAGGCAATCTTTTTCCAAAAGGAACTGCCCTAACCCGTCCCGAAATTTTTACTATGGGACACCGTAATCCATTCCGCATTTCAGTGGATCAAAAACGAGCTACGTATATTGGGGAGAGGTTGGGCCGGATGCTGCTAAACCTGATTCGAGCCGAGGGCCAGCTGGTCACGATGAAGTAGGGCAGGCGCGCAAGGCTGGTAATTTTGGATGGCCGCATTTTGTGGGCGATAATAAGGCCTACTCGAAGTACGATTTTGCAAATAAAAAATCATTGGAAAAATGGGACGTCAGTGCGCCGAGCAATACTTCGCCCAACAATACCGGCTTGAAAGTGCTTCCGCCAGCTCAAAAAGCATTTATCTGGTATCCTTACGCCGTGTCCCCGGAATTTCCGCTGGTGGGTAGCGGTGGCAGAAATGCAATGGCAGGTCCTGTTTTTTATTCCGATGCTTTCAAAAATGCGCCGCATTCATTCCCAAGCTATTACAATGGCAAAATACTGACTTACGACTGGATGCGCGGCTGGATCATGTCCGTCACGATGGACCAGGAAGGGAATTATGTTGCGATGGAGCGTTTTATGCCCAGCCATAAATTCTCGAATCCGATGGATATGGAATTTGCCGACAATGGCGATTTGTATATGCTGGAATATGGTACCGGCTGGTTTTCTGCGAATGACGATGCCCGCCTGATCCGCATTGAATACAATGGAGGTAACAGAAAGCCTCAACTGCAAATGGTCGCAAACAAAATGGGCGGTGCCGCACCGATGGCTCTTAAACTGAGTGCAAGAGGTACTGCGGACGCGGACGGTGACGCACTTTCCTATACTTGGAAAATCACCTCGAAAAACGGCTTCACCAAGTCAATCAACACGCAGGATGCTAATATGACGCTTGCCAAAGTGGGTACTTACAAAGCCACGCTGACCGTGAATGACGGTAAAGGCGGCGTAAGTGCGCAATCGATGGATATTACTGTCGGCAACGAGCCCCCTGTTTTAAGTCTGGAAATGCCAGCAAGCAATAAATCATTCTTTACCGCAGACAAACCCTTTAACTACGACATTAAAGTTTCGGATAAGGAGGACGGGACATTAGAAAAAGGCATTGACCCTGAACGTGTTGCGGTAAACATTGATTATCTGGCCGAAGGTTATGATAAAATCGCCATCGCTCAGGGACACCGTTCTGCGGATGCCAGCGCTGCATTTAATACCGGCAAAAAATTGATTGAAGCCAGCGATTGCAAAGCTTGTCATGCCATTGATAAAAAATCCATTGGCCCTGCATACAAGGAAGTTTCGGCAAAATACAAAGGGGATAATTCAGCGGTCGAAAGGCTGACGAAGAAGGTAATCTCAGGAGGCGGCGGTGTTTGGGGAGAGACTGCTATGGCGGCGCATCCGCAGCTGTCAACGGCTGATGCTTCTGAAATGGTGAAGTATATTATGAATACGATCAATGAAAAACCCAAAGAAAAATCGCTTCCTGTAAAAGGCAGCTACAATGCCAAACTTCCTTCGGGAGATAAGGGTAAAGGTATATTTATTGTGAGGGCCGCTTATGAAGACGGTGGGGCAGGAGGTCTGCCTTCATTAAAATCCGAACAGTCATTTGTTCTGAGAAATGCAAAAATTGATGTCCATGGCTTTGATGGTTATGAAAATATCATGAAGGTTTCCAACAGCGGAATGAATTTGGCCATTGCTTCCAAATCAGGCGCTTATATGGTACTAAAACAAATCGATTTGAATGCGATTGCCGAACTGAAATTGCAGGCAATGGCACCGAAACCGCAATTGAATGCGGCAGGCGGAAAAGTTGAGTTGCGATTGGACAGCCCGACCGGCAAGCTGGTAGGCGAATCCGAATTTCTGGAAGCGTCGGATAAAATGGACTTTAAGCCAACGCTGCTTACTGTGCCTGTGAAACTGGCCGATAAATCAGACGGCAAGCTACATGATGTGTATGTTGTTTTTGTGAATCCAAAGGCCGAGGAACATTCCCTCATGATTGTTGTCGGCTCCGAATTTGTCTTAGGTACCGATGCGCAGTGAGGTGGTCCAACTAAACCTTATCTCCAATGAAGAAAATGATCATGCTGGCCTGGCTACTTCCGGCTTTTGCAATTGCACAACAACCCTCCTCGCTTCAGCAAGGATTTCAAAGTCCGCCCAATGCCGCCAAACCCCGTGTTTGGTGGCATTGGATGAATGGTAACATTACCAAAGAAGGTATCACCAAAGACCTTGAATGGATGGACCGTGTTGGGATCGGCGGGTTTCAGAATTTCGATGCCAGCCTTTTCACGCCACAGGTTACACCCAAGAAACTGGTGTTTATGACGCCGGAATGGAAAGATGCATTCAAGCACACGACGGATCTTGCCAAAAAACTTCAACTTGAAATGACCATTGCGGCATCTCCCGGATGGAGCGTGACGGGTGGGCCGTGGGTACCTGCGGGCGATGCGATGAAAAAGTATGTTTGGACAGAGACAAAGGTTACAGGCGGTCAGGCATTTGCCGGGAAACTTCCACAGCCGCCAAACACGACCGGCAGTTTCCAGAATGTTCCAATGGGCGGAAGTACGCTCGGCGGTCCGGTGGGGCCATTACCTACATTCTATGCCGATGCGGCTGTGATTGCATATCGTTTGCCAGCTTCTGAAAAGTCTTTGACGACATTAAATCCAAAAATCACTTCCAGCGGCGGGAAATTCACGCTGGCGAAACTAACAGATGGGGATCTGGCCAAAGCAGATACCTTGCCACCATTGGAAGTCGGGCAGGAAATGTGGATTCAATATGAATTTGAAAGTCCGCAGACTGTCAAAGCATTCACTATTGTAGGAGCAACTAGCGGCGGACCGCTTGCAGAGTTCAGAGGAGCGCCGGATAACCGGACTTTGAAAGTAAGCGACGATGGGGTAACATTTAAGGATGTGGTGGTGATTAAAGGCAGTACCGTTCCTCAAAACACCATGAGCATTATTCCGACTACCGCGAAATATTTCCGTTTTGCATTTAAGACACTGGCTCCTGCGGGAAACCCGTTTGCGGAAATGTTTGGCGGAGGCGGAGGGACAGCCAAACCTGAGGGCGTTCCGGTTGCTGAAATCGTGTTGTACAACACTGATCGCATTGATTTGTTTGAGGAAAAAGCCGGTTTTCTTCCCTGGAAAGAAGATACCCATACCCTGGTTAAGAAAGATTCCGACGCCATTCCTATAAAGGACGTGATCGATCTTGCATCAAAAATGACTGCCGACGGTACATTGAACTGGACCGCGCCGGCCGGAAATTGGGTCGTCATGCGGATGGGCTATTCCATTACCGGTCGGCAAAATCACCCTGCCTCACCAGAAGCAACAGGCCTCGAAGTAGATAAGCTGGATAAAACTGCCGTAAGCAAATACATTGAAACGTACCTGGACATGTATAAGGATGCGACCGGCGGCCAAATGGGTGCGCAGGGACTCAGCCACATGGTTTTGGATAGTTATGAAGCAGGCCACATGACCTGGACGAAGGCAATGCCGGAAGAATTCAAGAAGCGCCGAGGTTATGAAATCACGCCTTGGATTCCTGTGCTCACAGGTAGGGTAGTACAAAGCGCCGAAGCCAGTGAGAAGTTCCTGTGGGATTTCCGCAAAACCATTGGCGAGCTGATCGTTGAAAATCATTACGAGGTTATAGGCGACGCATTGCATGCGCGTGGTATGAAACGCTACACCGAATCGCATGAAAATGGACGGATTTTCCTGGCCGACGGAATGGACGTCAAACGTAAAGCCGACATTCCAATGTCTGCCATGTGGACGCCGGGCAGTTTGGCGGGCGGTGCCGACGAGGAGGTTAGGAGCGAAGCCGACATTCGGGAAGCTGCATCGGTAGCGCACATTTATGGACAAAATCTGGTAGCAGCCGAATCCATGACTTCGATCAGCAATGCATTCAGCTGGCATCCGGAAAAACTGAAACGCACCGCGGATTTGGAAATGGCGTCGGGTTTGAACCGGTTTGTGGTGCATACCTCTGTCCACCAGCCGCTGGATGATAAGAAACCGGGTATATCACTCGGGCCATTTGGTCAGTATTTTACGCGGCAGGAAACCTGGGCAGAACAAGCCAAAGTATGGACAAGTTACCTGGGACGCAGCTGCTACCTTTTACAACAGGGCAAGCCGGTTATTGACATTTTATATTATTATGGCGAAAACAATAACATTACCCAAGCTTTTGCTCAAAAATTGCCGTCGATACAAGGGTATGAATATGATTTTGCAAATGCAACGGTCATTAAAACGGCGATCAAAATAGAAGGTGGAAAAATAGTCGCGCAAAGCGGCCAGCAGTATCGTTTGCTGGTGCTGGATTCTACCGCAAAAAATATGACATTGCCGGTCCTGAAAAAACTGGGTGAGTTGGTTAAATCAGGAATGAAAGTGGCTGGGATAAAGCCTGAGATGAGCCCAAGCCTGACTGATAATCCGGCTGAGTTCACAACATTGGTCAATCAGATATGGGGCAATCCGAATGTTTCTACCAAACCGGTGGAAAGTGTGCTGAATGAGATGGGCGTTCAAAAGGACGTCGATATTTCAGGCGCAAAATCAAATATTCTTTACGTTCACCGCCAAACTCCCGCAGCAGATTTTTATTGGCTGGATAACCGCAGTGACAATCCTAATGAAGCAACCGTAAGTTTCCGGGTGACGGACAAAGTGCCCCAACTGTGGCATCCCGAAACCGGTAAAATGGAGAGAGTGTCTTATCAGATCAAAGACGGACGCACCATTATTCCGCTCAAATTCGAATCCTGGGATGCCTATTTTATTGTATTTGAAAACAAAACAACCGTTGCTTCCTACACCAAACCAGCAGTGACCGAATCCGAAGCTGCTGTGGTCAAGGGCGATTGGAAACTCACTTTCCAGGAAGGACGTGGCGCACCCCAGCAAGCCACATTGAGCAAGCTGGCATCACTTACCGACAATGCTGACGCCGGGATCAAGTATTTTTCTGGGACTGCTAATTACCATAACAGCATTGAATTGGCCACAATTAATAAAAACGCAACCTACATTCTTGACTTGGGCGATGTGAAAAACATAGCAGAAGTGACCGTTAATGGTAAAAAAGTCGGTACAGTTTGGAAAAAGCCATTTCGGATTGACATTACGGATGCATTAAAATCAGGAAGTAACACGGTGCTGGTGAATGTAACGAACCTTTGGGTCAACCGCCTCATTGGCGATGCGCAGCCAGGTGTGAACAACAAGATCACTTTTACGACCATGCCTTTTTATAAAGCGGATTCACCCTTGCTGCCTTCGGGATTGCTAGGGCCGGTGCGTCTATTGGAAGCAAAGCAGAATTAACAATCAATCAAGTTTCAGTTTTACCTCAGGCAGTTTTTCCGCTATTAATCAACGGCAACAATTTGTTCTGCAAATATTGGGTCCAGGAAGGGGCACAAGAATCGTAACATTCTGCTTCGGGCGTCAAACCTTCATGGGTGAATACCAATTGCGTTTTGCCGTCTTTTTCTGAAATATCAAAGATCACTTTGGTGCCCAGCCATTCGTCCTTTTTTTCGAGATAATTAAGCTGGCTGTCCGTGATCAGCCAGACTACTTTTTTGTCGGGGATTACTTCTACTAATTTTTGCATGGTATGATGGGCGCCTCCTTCGGCACGAAAACTAAACTCGTCATTCAGGTTTTCTGTGCGGCCATGAATTTCTTCTGCATGATAGCCTGACCACCACTCCCGAACATTGTTGACAGCCTGATATACTGTGTGGGGTGTTTGTTCCGACAACAGCGTAAGTTTAAAATCTGATTGATTCATTTTGTTGATTTTTAGTTGGGTAATCTGTTGTTTAGTAAGGTTTCCAAAGTTTTCAGTTTCGATATCCAGAACTTGTCGAAGTACGAAATCCAATCCTTCATTTCATTAAAACCATCCTGTTTCAGGGTGCAATACCGCTCCCGGCCGATGTCCTCAATAGAGATAAATCCGGCGTTGTGCAAAATTTTAATGTGTTTTGAAACGGCTGGCCGACTCATATCGAAATGGTCGGCCAGGCTGTTGATGGTCAGGCTATCCTCCGAAAGCAGCATCAGCATTTTCCTTCTGCTCGGGTCGCCAATCACCTGGAATGTATCAAGCGTTGGTATTGACATGTGCTGATTCCTTTAAAAGATTGTCGATTTTCTGAAATTTCTCCACCCAGCCATGGTTCAGGCCGTTGTATAAACTCAGGTTCTCTTCTTTCTCAAAACCGCTATGTTCCAGCAGCAGATCCGTGCCCTTGTCTGTCGGCAGCAATTGCCACACAACAACAGAATCAAGTGTGATCTCGCCTTCGCCCGGGCCGCTCCGCCAGGAGTAAGAAAGCCTTTTGAAAGGATCAATTTCCAATACTGTGCAGTGAAAAATGCCGTCAAAATCCATGGCAGGAACCGGGTTTGTCCTGAATTGGAAGTCATGGCCAACCACGGGCTTAAAATCATTTTTCATGAGCCATAGAGTCATGAGTTCAGGTTTGGTGAGATATTCCCAAACCGTTTCCGCGGGATGCGGAAAGAAAAACTGGTGTTTGATTGTTCTTTTCATAATAGGTAACTTTGAAGTTACGCAAATGTAAAGGTAACTTCTGAGTTACGCAAATTTTTGTAGCGAAATATGAAAAAATTTGCAAATGAAGGATATCATTGCTTAGATTTGCCGTATGAAAAATCAGTTGTCATTTAGCCTTTTTTGTTTTAGGAGCCGCGAGGTAGTCCAGGCAGAATAGCTATATCAACGATAAGATATATTTACAATCCGCTTGGTAACACACCAGGCGGATTTTTTTTGTTTGCGGGAATAGCAAAGATGGTTTATGCGCCGGACTGAAAATCCGAAGATCCTGGATCGTTACCAGGTTCCCGCACTTTTTAAATTGGCCGACATTCTCAATGGATGGGTACTCGTCTGCAAAACGAGTTTAGCACAGTTCGATTCTGTCGTCGGCCTCGATAATCGGCAACTCTTTTTTTCGGAAAAATTACTTGTTAAAATTTGCACTTTTGGATACCGCTTAATAAGATTTTATTGTAATAAGGAACATAGATTGTATAATTAAATCCAACTACGCTCCTTCTTCATCATGTCTTTAATTGTTAGCTCGCTCTTCGATTTAATTAAGCGCAACATCCGCGCCTGTGCAACATGACCATTCGATTTTTACTCAATTTTTTCTCCCATTCGGTGGGCAATTCCTCTAAAATTTAGTCGGTCTATCCTTAAACTGATAAGCCACATCAATAGTAATCGGTTAAAATTTCGAGCAAATTTTTTAAGCTTCTTGGGCTATAATGGGGGGATACCTGTGTTAGCATTTTTATCATTTGAGTTTCAAACAATCAATATCACAATCATATGGAGGCAAATTTCAGAAGTGAGATCAAATTACTGCTTGTTGGTGCCATAATCTCTTTCATCTCAGCGTTCCTCACTAATTGGGCAAACGAAAGAAGAGAAGATAAAAAAGGAAATATGCAAAAACGCTTCGAATTAAATGAACAAATATCCAAGGATCTTGGGAATCGACTTTTCTTTACACACGAAATGTATAAACGTAAAAACCAGCATGAGGATAGCCTTTATAAACAAGCATTTAATCAATACAATTTGGTCAGACAGGAATGGAATTTAAAATTTACCTCATACATTGCTTTATTAGAATTCTACTATGGGCAAGATGTTCAAAACAATTTTATAACCCAAATGTATAATCCAATGGTAGCCCTTGGTCAAAATGCATCAAGTCCCACTGAACCATTATATAAAGATTTTACAACCCGCCATGCAAAATTATCCAAGTCCACGAAGGAATTGATCATAGATATTTATCATAGGACTTACAAATAATATATTAGTAAGTGGGCTTATTACCAATTCAATTTTAAAACCAGGAAAGTCAGTTAAGCCTCAAACCATCCCCAAAACCCAATGCAATCCCATCACACCCACCAGCCCCATTACCGAAACCAATGTTTCCATAATAGACCAGGTTTTCAAGGTTTCAATCATGGAAAGTTGAAAATATTCCCGGAAAAGCCAGAAACCGGTGTCATTGACGTGTGAAAACATCATACTGCCCGCCCCAATGCTTAGTACCATCAGGTTAGGATCCACGCCGGTCGAGATCAGTAATGGCGTCATGAATCCTGCCGTGGTGATGCCGGAAACGGTGGAAGATCCCACACAAATGCGGATCAATGCGGCCATGCCCCAGCCAAGGATATACGGGTGAAGTGTTGAATGCGCCATCATGTCTGCGATGGATTGGCTCACGCCTCCATCCGTCAGCACCTGTTTAAAAGCACCGGCCCCGCCAAAGATCAGTAAAAGCATTGCTACATCTTTAATTGCATCGGTCAGCAGGGTTGTTACCTCCTGCCTGGATTTTCCCTGCCGCGTGCCAAGAGTAAAAGAAGCCAAAATCACCGCAAGAAACATGCTTATAATGGGCTCTCCAACGAAAAGCAAAGCACTTTTTATCCACGAATCTGCTGGTAGAAAAGGGCTGACAACTGTGCTTACGCCAATCAATATTAACGGAAACAGGAGCGTGAAAAAACTGGTGAAGGTCGATGGCGCTTTCGCAAAGTCCATGTCGGGGGCAATGAATGCAGGATTAGGCAGATTGGTATATTTTTTCACCGTCGACCCGAAAAGTGCTCCGGATACCAATATGGCAGGTATTGCGATGATGATCCCGTAGAAAAGCGTCGTGCCCATCGACGCATTGAATTGTTTCAGGATTGCCAATGGAGCAGGATGGGGCGGCAGGTACCCTTGTGTAACCGATAAGGAAGCCAGCATCGGCAGTCCAATGTACAAAGCCGGCAACTTATAGCGATACGCAACGCTGATGACTACCGGCGTCAATAGCATAAATGCTACCGAATAGAACAAAGGCAACCCGACAATAAACCCGGTGATCATAAATGCCCATCGTGCATTGGAGGTCCCGACCAGTTCGATCAATTTGAAAGCAATGCGCTCGGCAGCACCGCTTTGTGCAACCAGTTTGCCCAGCATCGCCCCTAATGCAATGATAGCCGTAATGGATCCCAATGTGCCGCCAATTCCTTTTTGGATAGAATCGACGATAGTGAGGCCGGGAAGTCCCAGTGCAAGACCAACCCCAACCGTTACGGCAAGAAAGGACAGGAAAGTGTTTAACCGAACGACAGAGATGAGCACAATCAGTGCCAAAATACCAATCAGAGTAATCGCTAACGACATTCGCTTGTTTACGTTTCTTAGATTAGATCCCTGTGACCTGTTTTAGTAGATTACAAGCTGCCGGGCATGGTTAATCTACTTGCAGGCGACCGCGAATCGCCCCTGACATTTTAACATAAAAACCGAATTGTCAGGACTATTCAATGGATGTCACAATTTATTTTTAATTTCAAAAATAGGGCCCTTAATAAAGCAGTAAATGAACATCATTCCAACCATCATTTTATCTTTTTTTTGCCTGTCTGCCTCAGGTCAGGCAGTTCCATCTGAGGGCCTTCCAAAGAACTGGCATTTGCTCGATTGGCAGGAAGATGGCTTTCCGGGTGCCGGGGTGGAAAAGGCTTATAAGTTATTGCTCAATGACAAAAAACCTTCGAGGCAGGTGATTGTCGCGATTATTGATTCGGGCGTCGATTATGACCATCCTGATTTGAAGAATGTGGTTTGGGAAAATAAAAAGGAGATTGCAGGTAACGGCTTGGACGATGATAAAAATGGTTATACCGACGACCTGCATGGCTGGAATTTTGTCGGGAACACCGAAGCGGGAACGGTTGAAGTGATCAGGGAATATATCAGGCTGAGGAAAAACTTTGAAACTGAAAAAGACAGCGCTATCCTGGCAAAAAAAGAAGGTTATGCTTATTGGAAGAAGGTGTTGGAAGGGAAAGTTCAGTTTTTTGAAGAGAATCGGGAGAATCAGAAATCACTCGAAAGTACGCTTAGGGATTACAAGATTCTGTTTGATTTTTATAAAAACAAAACAGGAAAGGATTCGGTCGATTATCAGATGCTGCTTGCTTTCCCGGTGCCAGCTGATGCAGACACCCTTTTGCAAGCCAGTTACCGGAACCGACTGGAAGCATTTTCGCAACCCTGGCTGGCAGGGGTAAGCCTGAATGAAAGACTGACAATTTTTCAGGATCTCGCTGCAAGGGTCAGCAAAACCGTATCCATTGCTGATTCCATGATCGCCCACAACGACGTAACGTATTTCTCAGCGAAAGAAAAAATCACCGCCCCGGATGTAGATAGCGGCAAGGCGTACGGAAATAATATTTCATTGCCCAGGGACGACCATGGTACCGCATGCGCTGGCATCGTTGCTGCACAGCGAAATAATGGTGTAGGTATGGATGGCGTGGCCGATAATGTGCTGATCATGCCCATACGGATTTTCATTACGGCCCAGGTCGACGAGATCGACAAGGATGTTGCACATGCGATCGAATATGCGGTAGACAATGGTGCCCGGATTATCAACATAAGTTTTGGTAAATATTTTTCTCCCCAAAAAAACCAGGTGGATAAGGCCGTCCAATATGCCGAAAAGAAAGGCGTGCTGATCGTTTGCGCAGCGGGCAATGAGGCCAGCAATATGGACAGCATTCCCATGTTTCCTACCGCAAAATACCTGGATAACAAAATCGCGACTAACCTGATCAAAGTGGGCGCAACTTCGTCGGACAGTTCGCTGGTCGCTTATTACAGCAATTATGGTAAAAAGTCGATAGATGTTTTTGCTCCGGGCAGCGACATTTATACTACTGCCAGGGACGGTAAGTACATTACCGATAGTGGCGCAAGCTTTGCAGCGCCGATCGTTTCGGGTATTGCGGCGCTGTTGTGGAGTTACTATCCTTCATTGAATTACAAAGAGATCAGATCCTGCATTGAAAGATCAGCAACGCCGGCCAGCCTGACGGTTACGAAACCCGGAAGCGAGGAGCGGGTGCCTTTTAGTTCGCTCAGCAGAACAGGCGGCATTGTCAACGCTTACAAAGCATTGAATTTTGCCAAAGAAATTGCCGCGAAGAAATAGCCGGATACACCCTGCGTAGTTTTACCTGCCCCAATTACATTCAGCGATTTTAAACCTCCTTTCATCGATTATTGGCCAACCAGCCCTGGCCTTAGGTTTACTTTTGATCATCCGAATGCGAGTTGCATTTGACAAAAGCTAAACACTAAAAAAATCGACTATCATGAAAGGAATGCATTTATTATCGAAAACAAGCCTGGTACTTTGCGTTGCACTCTCGATCACTTCCTGCCGGGAAATGCAACCGGAAAACGAAGTAGCAACTGCTGCCGAATCTGCCATAAACCGTATTGCACCGGAAGTAGCTTACCCTGGCGAACAAGGGGTGCTGAAACAGGGTACGCTGTTTGGCAATGAAATCACTTACACCGAAATTGACAATAAGGCGGTTTTTGAAGGAGATATTATCTTATCGCCACAGCAGCTTCGCGGAACTTCGAACGCACGTACAGAAGCAGTAACCATGTATACCTCGCTTTGGCCCAACAATACAATCTCTTACACCATCGACGCTTCCATTGCCAACAAGGAAACAATACTGGCTGCGATCGCCGATGTGGAAGCTTCAACGCCCATCAGATTCGTTGCCAAACGGGGGACAGTCACTTTACCAGGAAGCAATCCTCCGCTGATCGAGCCAAGTTATGTGACATTCACCGGGGCCAGGGGATACTCTTCTTCCATTGGACGTGTCGGCGGACAGCAGTTTATTACAATGCCAATCTCAGCCACCAAAGGCGGAATTCTCCATGAAATCGGCCATACTGTTGGCTTACTTCATGAACATACGCGTTCCGACAGGGCTTCCACAATAAAGGTGAACCTGGCCAATGTGGCCGATGCTGATAAACCTAATCTAATGACAATCAACCAGTCAGGGAAGGCAGCCATCCAATATGGTCAGATGGATATGGGGTCTATCATGATGCTGGATTCTTACGCCTATTCCAAAAACGGATTGCCGGTGATGACTTATCTTGACGGAAGTACGTTTAGCGTGCAGCGTAATCAGTTTTCAACCAATGATATTGGCTGTATCACGGCAATGTATTCCAATCTGTACGCGGCTAATGCGCTCGATGTCTTCGCTTCTGATGTTATATCCGGAAACAAATCAAAGTACCCCAGCCACTATACTTCGGTGGAAGCCATGTATGCGATTCCTGGAATCATCTTTATAGGGAGAGGTCCCAATATCATGAAGTTAAACACCGATACTGGCGAAGGAACTGCCTTGGCCTATGAGTTTAATGGTGTCAAAGGAATGGTTTATTCCAAAGGTTATGTCTATGCGCTGCAAAACGGTTATTTGTGGAAAATTGAAGTCAATACCGGTTCCAAACAAAAACTGGGTGGACAATATTGGGTGCCGGGAACAGCGATATCTTATGCCTATGGATTCCTCTTCATTGTAAATGGCGATAATTTGTTCAGGGTTTCTATGGATGGTCTGTCGTTTTTGTCAATGGGTACGGGATATAAAGGCGTTACCGAGTTGGCGGCTTTGAAAGATCAATTGTACGTCGTTAAAAATCAGGGCAGGCTTTACAAAATAAATCCGATGACAGGGGTAACGACCACGCACGGCTCAGACATCTTCGGTACCGGCGCCCAATTGACATCCTCAGGGAAAAATCTTCTGGTAAATAGTATGGGTAAGTTGTATAATGTGGACGAAGCCGGTACCATTAAATTGATATCGAATAACTGGTCTGACATGACCCACCTGGCTGCTGCTGATGCGGGGAACTGATAAAGGTTCTGACCTTCATGACAAAACCGCTGAGAAATTCGTCTCGCAGCGGTTTTGCTGCTATAAAAACCGAAAATACGGACGGGCTACCAGGGGCGAGAACGGCCATGGAATGGCAATAAGCAATATGACCAAAGCCGCAACAAACCACCGAAGCATGGTTTGATATTTGAGCTGGTCTGTTTCCATCCGTTTTGCTTTCGCCGAACCAATTGTGATGACAATCACCGCAATAATCATCATCACCGCATGGATGTAGCGAAAGAAGAGGGGTTGGTCATGGTACCATCCATTGCCGGACGCCGAGACAGCCAATTTTACAATTGGGGACTGAAAATATAAAGTCACACCCAACGTCAATTGAATATGCGCAATCGTGGCGGTCCAGTGGCGAATGCTGTTGGCAGCTGTCGTAAATGGCTTTTTGCCACTATAACCCTGATACGCGACAAAAATCGAAAGCAGCAAGGACGCCAGCACCATCCAGCGAAACAAAGAATGCAGGAAAAGAAGGATCGGATACATAGGAAAAAATACTATCTGGTATGTTTATGGTTAAAAAATTTTCAACTCAGTTTTTGAAGGTAGCCTTTCAGCTCGGACAGGTAGTCGTCGTAACAGCCTGGGCCGAAGACCTTGCCCATGTTCCGCACGCCGCTATACCCGGTGACGATGAAAAAAGCGATTTGTCGCGGTGATAAGTCGGGCCTGATATTGCCGGATTGCTGCGCCCGGGTCAAGACCTGCTCAATAGCATGCTGCCATTTGACAACGAGCTGGGTCAGGGCGTCTTTGAATGCGGGATTCAAAGGTGACATTTCTTCAATAAGATTGATCGCCGGACAGCCGTACTCGACTATGAAAAACGGATTACCGAGCAGCAACCCTTTCATCATCTGGTAAATCTTATCGGGCAAATCCTTCCCGTCCAGCAAAGGATCGATCATCGCCGCAGCCATGCCGGGGTACATTACCTCCTTAATAATCGCCAGCCCCATTTCCTCTTTGGATTTGAAATGATAAAAAAAAGCACCTTTGGTTACGTGTGTGGTGGCAATGATCACGTCAATGCTGGTAGCTTGATATCCATTTTTGTAAATTAATTCGAAGGCTTTTTGCAGGATGGTTGATCGGGTGTTGTCGGCTTTGCCCATAACGTACTAGGTGGTATGTTTTTTCGAAGGTAGGGTTTTTTGATATTCTTTTCGCGAAGGATCGCCGAATATTATGCTAAGGACTTATGGGCTGATGCCATTCCAATGAAAATCTCAAGACATTATGGAATAGTTATGTTTTGTGGTAGATTGATCTAATTATATACAATTCTCCTATGTCAGCAACTGCCGCATTAAAAGGATATCGAACCCAATTTCTGTATTCTCTCCATTACATATTATCAAACCAAGACAAAAACTATCAATATCGACTAGAAGGTGAAGAAGATCTTGACATTTTGAATGATCAGGGAGATCTGTTGATTGCCATTCAGGTGAAGAATTTGAATAGAGTTCTAATTCCCTCAGACCTGGTCAATGATAAGAGAACATCGTTTTTAAGGCGCTACGTCGATCGATATCCTGGATCTCTTCCTAGACTTGTATCATTCGGTCCGATATCTCCCGAGGTTAAAAGTATTCGAGAAAGTGGCAGTTCGAAAATTAAGAATGTAGTTGCCGCGAGCTTTACTCAGTCGCAATGGCAATTGGTGAAGGAAAAAATTGACTTTATTGAAGTAGAGGAAGGGACTCTTATTGACGAGATATTGTCAAACTTGCGAGGTTACAAGCAAATAGACCCAGTGCCAACCGCGGAAAATCTGTTATACTGGCTGCAAGTGACTGCTGAAAAACAGGTTGTTATCACAAGCCGAGATGTCTTCGATAAAATCGAATCGATAGCAGTATACCTTTCGGAACGAATTGCCATTAAGGATCGATACGGGATCTATTTCAAACCTTTGCATTTATCAGATCTTTCTTCACTAGATAGTGAATTGCTAAAAGAAGAATTTTATAATGGCACAAGTGCGAGATATGAACACATTCAACTTGGACTTGATGTGCGCCGTTTAAATTTGTTAGACCAGATACACGAGCAATTTAAATATGAAAATACTGTGATATTACATGGTGCTTCCGGCCAAGGTAAGTCTTCGTTAGCATATAGATATGTATTCGATAATACGCCGAACTCGCTCATATATGAGCTCAATGTTCAACAAGATCCGATTAATACCGTCGAGTCTATTGTCGCAATGAACTCCATTGTTAAGAGTCTAGAAGTATCTTTGATTTTTATTATAAATGTTGCTCCAAATACAACCTCATGGCTAAGAATAGTGCATACATTTAAAAATAATAAATCCGTCAAATTTTTAATTACAATAAGAAATGAGGATTGGTATAGAGCAAGTACATCTGGAATTGAGTTTTCATTTTCTAAAATAGAATTGATATTATCTCGAGAGGAGGCGGAGCAAATATATGGGTTGTTGGAAGGAAAGTTGGGGATAAGAAAGTATCTTAATTTCACCGAACTATGGATAGAGCTAGGCAATGAAGTCCCACTGCTGGAATTGGTATATTCAATTGTTCAAGGGGACTCATTAAAAAATAGACTTAGGCAGCAAATCTCGAATATAGCTGGCGACGAAAATAGTAATGGAGGACTAGAAGGGCAGATACATTTTTTGCGCATAATTAGTCTTATCAGTGCTTTTGATGGACATATTGATGCTGGTAAAATTAAGAAATACCCTAATATACTATTTATAGTTGAAAAATTTGAACGGGAGTATCTAATTAAAAATGATAGCTCTGCTAAGCTTTTAACTGGCTTACACCCAGTTAGATCAAGAATACTCTGTGAATTGCTATTTGACAATTTTTCAGCTGAGAAAAGGGACTTTATACGTCCAAGTCTACAATACATATATGATTTTGATGTTTTCTCATTTTTGATTCAATCTTTTTTTGAACAGCTTATTGAACCAGAGGATGTTTTGGGTATTTTAAAGGACCTTCAATCAATTGGCTGGGTTTATTACCAGTCCGTTAGTTCCGCATTTATCTGGAAAGGAGTATATGATTACTTATTAATTAACAAGGGTCTCTTATATACTGTGGTTGACAGATTTGGCGACGCTTGGTACATGTTGGTAGATTTGTACCATGGTAACACCTATAATCCTCAAACCGTACTGGAATTTTTTGTGAATGGAAGACAAGATTTGTTGGAATTTATTAACGATGTAAATTCTAGATTAACTGATAAGAACGAGGTCTTTGTGTATTGTTCTAAATTATTTGACTCCGTGTCTGTTCCTCAAATAATTCCTCAAACAGAAAATGATTGGAGAGCCTTTGGGGAGGTTTTGTTTTGGAGTGGCAATGTTCCCAATTCGTCAAATAAAGGTATAGCTGTTAGAGAAAGCGATTTTGCTGTGGCATTCTCGGAAATTGGCCTTGAAACTTTAGCAAAACTAATGTTGGGGATGTACTATTATTCGCCCAATTTAAATACGATACGGGAAAAGTTGGCCGTCACATTTACGAACCGACTAAGACGGCAATTTAACATTCTGTTACTTACCATAGATGATGAAGTTAGTGTTAATATCCTTTACGATTTTTTGAGAGATAAGGATAGCCTTATGTCTCAACATCAAGGAATTGTCAATATCCTGGAGATACTTCGAAATGCATTTCCAGATAAGTCGAAATTCAGAACGCAATCCCACGGACATCGCCTATCAACAGTTCCTTTGGATTTTGATGATAGTCGAAAGGAGGTTTCGGTCACTAGTCTACCACTATCAGAATGGGTAAATATTAACGCAACAACTAGAAGGTTGATCGAATTTGAGCTGCGTCCAGAGGGCTGGCGTGAATTTATTGACGAGTTGTTGACTTGGGAATCGGAAGTGATGAAAATTCTTAAGAATTTCGAGAGGTCGATATTAAGTTTCAAAAAAAATGGGGAATATAGTGCAATCATCCCTATCATCGATCAAGCAAGTTACAAAAGCGGAAGGGTGCTGAAAATTCCCAGAGTTGTTTCGGATAAGTTTGGCTTACCCACAAGTATGAAGTCGAAGCTCACTGATTCGGGAGAGCAGAAAGAAAGGATATTCAATGATATTTATCAGGGATTTCTCACTGCGCACGCTGAATTTAGAAGTTCGATTGAAAATTTCATTTCACAATCTGGAAGTACAATATATAGTTTTTCGAAAAGAAAAATTAATTCAAGTTATGAGGATGACAAACAATCTCTTTATTTAAGCATTATCAATCTTTATTCTGCCTGTGAGAAGAATATTGAGTATCAAAAGCAAAAACAAAAGTATTTTGGACATCTTGTAAATGGACAAGACAGACCAATACAAACGGATTATCTTCATTTGATAGCTACTTTATGGAAAACTGCGGTTAGCGCTATCGAATCGGGAGATCCGAAAAGGATATTGGCGTCCGAGGGGATAACTTCCTTGCATGAAGATTTTGAGGTCAGACTTAAATGGGCTTTTAAATCTATCGTTAAGTCCACAGGAGTTAGCTTCAGATACCTACGTGGCCCGAACAATAACGGCGCCATTTTTATTCTAAGTGCAGATACATCAACAAGTTACTTTTTAGCGCTTGCTGAATATTACAATGCGCTACACAATATTGTGAGTTTAGTCAAGTTTCAAAGTCTTAAATATTTAATGTTTGAAAGTAAGTTTTCAAGCTTTTCTTTTCTTCCAATAGTGAAAGGTTATTCGCTTGATAATAAATGGCACGTTTTTCCATTGCATGTTGTTAAAGACAAGACCTTCAATACAATTGGAATTCATAATGTTCTTTCAACAGACATAGAGGCTCAGTTCATTATTAAATTAAAGTTGATGAGCTGGGAAGAGGTTCATGTCAAATTTGTTGATCTGCGAACTCTCAAAAGCGAATTTGCGAGTGTGCTTTTTTTATTGGATCATTTGAAAGATCTCAAATTTTTTGATGAGAATGAACTTGATCAGGAGGGATTGACAACGTTTCAGAATCATATCTGCGGAGTAGGGGGCAAGATTCAGAGGTCATTTCAATTCGTAATTGATACACTGACAGAAATTATTAACGCTTATCCGTTGGACAGGGAACTCTATCTGGTAAATGAATTTGAGCAGAAATATTGGGAATATATGTTTGAAATCCATCGAAACATTTATCCAACTGGGGACAGCAACCCGGGCAATTTTGAATTGACTTTAAATGTGGAAATGTTGGGCGAATGGTATGATAGACTGCATAAGTTGTTTCCTACTTGGGGGATTCTTACTTCCATGATACATACAAAGCTCGTGGAATCTGGATGGAACGAAGTATGAGCTTGAATAAATGCTTAAAAGCTAGAAGCTTTGCCTGGTAGTTTAGTTGCTGCAACAAAAAATCCATAGTGATGGATTTAGTCGAGAAGGATCAATTCTCTCGATTTAGGTTATTTGTCCGATGATTAATATCCTACCTCCCCCCAATCAACCGCTCCAACCGCCCCATCATCTCATCCTTCTCCTTCAACATCCGCTCATACAAAGCAATCTTCTCCTCGTGCAATTGAATGATTTTGTCTATTGGATTAATGTGCTGAATATTGACACCATTATTGTTTACAGCATTACCTGAGAAATTGCAGGATATGTTATTGATTGCCTGTTGTTCATCAAAATTCCGAATCGCCTCCGCAGGTATCTTCAAAATAGCCGCAACCTGCTCCAAAATCTCCGAATCAATCTTTTCCTTTTGTTCGAGTGTGGAAATTCTCTGCTGATTCCAGTCTTCGCCGAGCTCGAACGCAAGTGCGTCCTGCTTAATTCCGAGCATTTCACGAAATCTTTTAAGATTACGGCCTTCGTGGATCTTTGGGTTGGAGGTAGTATGTGCCATGCGGAAAGGGGTTTGGTTAAAGAGGCAATTTATACAAATCCCCCGGGAAGTTTTCGGGTAATTTACGGGCGGCCCGTGTAGGGCATTACAAAGTAAGTTACCCACGCGGCACGCGTGGGTAACTTACTCATTGGATATCTGCCTCACCTCATTTCACATCCCACCAAACCTTGGTATTGATGTTATCCACACCTTGCCTCGTTACAGCTGCTTTCCGGTTTTCGCCATTCAATGCCTGCTCGATGATTGGATAGATAAATCGGACGGGGATCTTGTTCTCGTTTTGATTGGTCGCCGATGGTTTCAGCGCAGGGATATTTGTTCTCCGCCAGTCAAACCATGCTTCCAAACCCGTATAAAACAGCGACGCCCATTTTTGTTCACCGATCTTGGTCAGTTTCTCACTTTTCGTTCCGGTGTAGGCTACAGCCGCTTGCTGGTAATAGGCATTGCCCGGATCAACATTGTAAAAATCAAATGAACCTTTCATGCCAGCGTTATAGTAAGCCTCAGCCGGCTTGTTAATCAATCCTTTTTCTGCTGCTTCCGCCAGCACAAACTGCAATTCGGGGAAGGTCATGATAATGCCTTTTGCAATGGAAAGCCCGGCGGGTGTAATGGAATTTTCATAATAAAGCGAGCCGATCCTGGATTGAAATTGCTGTCCGCCATTGTAAGTCTGTGCCGCTACATCGTCCAATCCATTGGGAAGACCTTCGAAAACATCGTCGGCTGGGGAAGGCGTGTTTTCGGTCACAGGCGTTGCCCTGAAAAAGACATTCAGACGGGGATCCTTTTTGGATTTCAGCCAATCCACCATTGTTTTGCTGGCACGGTACTCATTAAATGATCCGATCCGGTCGGAATATTCCGGGAATTGGTCGGGAGCGGCTGCGAGGTAGGTGTAGACGCCATTGTCCGCATTTCCTTCGAAAACCGGTGCTGCTGTCGGGTTCGCAATAATGGCAGTGAGGTCTGCGGATACGTCGCGGCGATCGGAGATCCGCATGAGATACCGGATGCGCAATGAATTGGCCAGCTTTCTCCATTTTGCTGCGTTACCTCCATAAAGCGGGTCGCCGCTGATCGCATCTGTGCCGGTCGATAGCAATGTGTTGGCCGTGGCCAGATCGGCCAGGATTCCTTTGTAAATATCTTCCTGGGCATCGTATTTGGCATAAAGAACACCTTCCTTCGCTTTGATGGCTTCCGAATAAGGGATATCGCCATAGGCATCCGTCGCAATGGAGAACATCCAGGATTTGAGAATGAGCGCAACGGCCTTGTTGTTGTCCAGCTTGTCTTTTTCTGCAAGAATAAGGATGTTATTGACGTCGCGCATATTTTCATATACGGCATTCCATAAATTATTCCGTTCGCCCCATAAGTATCGGTCTTCGTTAACAAATTGGTTCTTAGCCGTTTGCTGGATCACAATGTTCCCAATGCCCCAGGTTTCGGTTAAAAGGGAATTCATCATATCGCGCACGATCTGTGGCAATAGCAATTGTATGGTAACCTGCGTCGGGCTGTTTGGGTCTTTATTGATTTCATCGAAATCGGACGTGCATGCATTCGCTGAAATGAGGCAAATGAGCAGCGCATGGGTGAGTGTTTTTTTCATTGTATTGAATGATAGCATTCGTTTTAAAACCAGATTACAATTTGAAATTGATATTGAATCCATAACTCCGCGTCGACGGAATGGCCGTCGATTCTACACCCGGAAGTACGGTACCGCCAAGGGTTGATGAGGTTTCCGGATCGATATGCGGCACTTTGCTCCACAAGAACAGGTTTCTTCCAACGAAAGAGATGGAAAGGTCCCGGACAGGAAAATTGCTTCCAAGCCATCTGGCGGGTACGACATAGCCCAGAATTACTTCCCTCAATTTGGTAAATGTCGCGTCGTAAATTACAGGTTCCAGTAATGTCCTGCCCAGGGTAATGGTGGTGTGCCATTCGCGGGAGCTTAATTTTTTATCGTTCGGAGTAAAGCCCGTTATTGCTCCCCCAGCGTCACTGGTCGGTACGACGCCCTTGCCAATCACGCCATTGCCAGGCAGTGAAAGATCATAACCATTGGCCCGGCCTTCAAGGGTTTCAATGATCCGGCCGCCTTCCCGTCCTACCGTTTGCGTATGCGAGTACAACGACCCGCCGTGACGATGGTCAATCAAAAAGCTGAGTGAAATGCCTTTGAATGAAAAACGGTTGCTGATACCCGCCTGCCAGTCAGGATTGTAATTGCCGAGTAAGACACGTTCAGTCGTTGGAACAGGCTTTCCTGCATTGTTGTAGACGATCTCGCCGACGTACTGGCCGGTTTTATCATAATATTTACTTTTCGGGTCAGCGCTCACACGCTCGTATCCGATGCCGTACATATTACCCATACGTTCGCCTACGCGGGCTTCCACCGTCACATACCTGGATGCGAGTACGTAATTGCTGATCGCCTGCCCGGAAACAGGATCTGTATAAAGCCGCTTCACTTCGCTGCGGCTCACTGTATGGTTTACATTTAATTCCCATTTGAAACCATTATCAAGCCGAACCGGAATGGTGGAAAGCATGATCTCTGAACCCCAGTTCCGGATCAGTCCGGCGTTGATAATCTTGGCGTTATAGCCCGACGTGCTGGACAATGGAATGGGCAGGATCTGGTTTTCGCTATTGCTGAGGTAGTAGGTAACATCCAGGTTAATGCGGTTTTTGAAAAGGCGCAGATCAAAACCTGTTTCAAATGATGAGCTGATCTCGGGTTTCAATTCCGCGTTGGCCAGTGTGGAAAGCTCCGAGTAGGAAGGCAATCCTTTCACCGCCGTTTGCGCGGTATATGCTGAAATCAGCTGATAAGGGTCGGTATCATTTCCGACCCGTGCCAGACCAACCCTGGCTTTCAAAAAGGAGACCGGTCCGCTGTTAATGTTAAGCAAATCTGACAGAATGAGACTTACATTCCCTGCCGGATAGAAGTAGCTCCGATTGGCACGCGGCAGTGAGCTCGACCAATCATTCCTGGCCGAAAGATCCACAAACACCATATCCTTATAACCAACCTGGCCAGATGCATATAGGCTGTTGATCCTTTTCTGCGAACGCATACTGGTCGCCTGCAATGCGACCTTGGAATTTCCGAGCGAATAAATTCCCGGCACGGCCAGCTCCGGTGCGCTGATGTCGGACATGTTGCGGGTCTGGCGCAAGAGGTTACCTCCCACAGAAGCCTGGATTGAAATGCCGGAATTCAGGTCTTTGTTGGCGCTTAGTAAGAAATCGCTGTTTGTTTCCTGCAATACAATTTTCTCTTCGCGGTAGCTTCCCAGCAGGTAACGCTGGGTGCTATACGCTCTTCTGCGGTCGCGGAATTCGTTACTGTAATCCGTTCCCGTGCGGAGCGTGAGGCTTAGCCAGTCTGTGAATGCATAATTGGCAGCAACATTGCCGAATATGCGTTTGATATCCTGACCGTTTGTATTCTCATAAAGATTGAAATACGGATTATCATGGTAATTATAATTGAAGTTAAACTGGTTCAATCCTTCCCGTCCAGCCTGCCAGTAATTGCGCAGCGAAGCGGTATTGTGCGATGAACTGTACCAGTTGTTGAATAGGTACATAATGTTTTCGGTACCATAGCTCAGGCTCGGACGGTTACCGCTTTTATTGTCAATGTAGTTGACAACTGTATTAATTTTCAGCTTTTTATTGAGATTATAACCACCCGAAACGGCAAAGGTATTTCTGGCAAGATCAGTATTAGGTATAAAACCCTTTTGATCCAAACGTGTGTAAGACAATCGGAAATCGCCTTTATCCGACGAGGAACTTACCGCCAGGTTATCCGTATTGGTAACCCCGGTTTCGAAAAAATCCTTCACATTATCCGGATAGGCGATCCAAGGCGTGGCCTGTATTGTTCCGCGTTTCAAAAGCTGCGCGTTCAGGTCCACAATGCCAATGGCAGGGGAGAGGTTACCCACGTCGCCGCCGCGAAATCCATTGCTGGTCGGGGAGTCGAACTGGCTTAACAGCTGGCCGTTCATGGCTGGCCCCCAACTTTCGTCCACACCATCGCGGTTACCATTACCATTGCCGTCCACAAAATTGAATTCTACCAATCCCTGACCATACACATTCTGGTATTTTGGAAGTTTTAAAACGGATTCGAAGGTGGTGGTATGGTTCACCGATACGCCAATGCCTTTTGTAGACTTACCGGTTTTTGTTTTGATAATAATCACCCCATTATTGGCCCTAGAACCATACAATGCGGCAGCGCTTCCGCCTTTCAAGACGGTAACTGACTCAATATCATCAGGGTTGATAAAACCGGCGCCGTTACCAAAATCCACATCCTGGTTCCTGCCACCCGGGCCGCCCGTGGATCCCGTGAAGCTATTGGATATCGGCACGCCATCGACCACAAAAAGAGGTTGATTATTATTAATGTTCAATGAACGTTCACCACGGATCGTGATCCTGCTGGAACTCCCAATCCCCGATGGATTACTCACGATGTTAACCCCTGCTACTTTTCCGGCCAGAGAACTGACCAGGTTTGTTTCCCGCGCCTGGATAAGCTGGTTTCCGTCTACGCTTTGGGTCGCATATCCCAATGCTTTCTTGTTTTTTTCAATCCCGAGCGCGGTTACGACAAGTTCTTTCAGCTGGGTAGCGTCGGTAGCCAGGGAAACATCAATTTTGCCCCTGCCTTTTACCTCAATTTCTTTTGGAACAAAGCCAACAAAGGAGAATACGAGTACTGCATTATCGGCTGGCGACGCAATCAGATAGTTTCCCTCATTGTCGGTAAGCGTGCCACTTGTGGTGCCTTTTACTAAAATACTGACCCCAGCGAGCGCTGCTCCGTCATCGGATGAGGTTACGCGGCCGGTTACATTTTGCGCATGGCAAATGTGCGACAGCAAAAACAGTGAGAACAATTTAAATAAAGATCTTTTCATGATAAATCAGAGATGAATTTGTGAATACGGTTCAGCAAAATTCAATCGTTCATGCAAGTTTTTGCCAGTAGTTTTGGTGCATTCTCCGGTACTATTGATACATTTTTGATCAAAAATTTTCCACGTAAAACACTGATAATAAATGGGTTTAATATTTAATAATTTGATAACATCAAGCGTAGGTTTCGCTTTGGTATAGTCATGATATTGCGCGAATTTGTCTTTTTGAGGGCAATGCATTTTGTCCTTTCTTCCCATTAAAAATCCCGGAAATGAAAAAAGCAGTACCAGTTTTTGCATACCAGATATTCTTTCTCTTATTGTTTATTTCTAAAAGCTACGCGCAGCAGCCCGGTCAGACTCTGGACGGATGGAAGGAGGGCTATCTGGATATTCATCACATCAATACCGGAGGCGGCAATGCTACCTTTTTCATTTTGCCGGATGGAACCACGCTACTCATCGATGCGGGTGCCCTGGATCCGACGGAGCCAAGAACAATGGGCCCGCGCAATACCAAAGTCAAGCCCGATACGACCCGCCAGCCGGGAGAATGGATCGCACGGTACATCAGCAAGGCAATGGAATTTAGGGCCAAAGAAAAATCCCTGGATTATGCGCTGATCACCCATTTTCATGACGATCACATGGGCGAAGTTTCCGGTATTTCCAAAAAGTCGAAACAGGGGCCGTATATGTTGACGGGGATTACTGAGGTAGGCGACTGGCTGCCCATTGGAAAAATGATCGATCGCGGATGGCCTGACTATACATTTCCGAAAGTGACGGACACCAAAACGATGGCCAATTACCGCAGCTTCCTGGATTGGAATGCGAAAAATAAGGGGATGAAAATTGGAAAGGCAGCTCCTGGCCGAAACGATCAGCTTACTTTGATTAGAAACCCTAAAAAATATGCGGGCGTGTTCGAAATACGCAATGTGGCGGCCAATGGCGAGGTATGGACGGGGGTGGGAACGGAAACCAGGGCGCAATTTCCTGATCTGAAAACATTGAGCCCGCAGCTGTTTCCCAGTGAGAATATGTGCAGCATTGCATTAAGGATAAGCTACGGAAAATTCGACTATTTCACCGGCGGCGATCTGCCGGGAATCGTACGGCCTGGCATGCCGCAGTGGCAGGATATGGAAACGCCGGTTGCGAAAGCCGTTGGCCCGGTTGAAATGCAGATCCTTGACCATCACGGAAACCGGGATTCCCAAAATGAAATGATGCTGAAAACCTTGCGGCCGAGGGTTTTAATCATCCCCGTCTGGTCGTCTGATCACCCTGGGCATGACGTCCTGGACCGGATTTATTCCCAGAATATTTATCCCGGCGAAAGGGATGTTTTCGCAACAGATATGCTGGAACCCAATAAACTGGTGATCGGGGAACTGCTCGACAGGCTAAAAAGCGACAGCGGACATATCGTCGTGAGAGTGGAACCAGGCGGCGATCGCTATCACGTTTTTATCCTGGACGATCGCAATGAAGAATGCAAGATCAAAAGTGTCCACGGGCCTTACATTGCACGATAAGTCGCTGGTTGGTGTTCAATCATATTGGCATTGGTGCTGTAAGTTTTAAAATTAGTTAAAGTGTTAGTATGATCAATTCACACCCGGGTAACATTAGAGGCGTATCTTTAAGATTATTTAGAAGCGAGTATGAATTGGTATGAAGATGAGGTATTACGGGTTGAGAAAGAATCTCAGAAACTATTATTTCAGCCGGAAACCGTGTTTTATGGCAGTTCCAGCATCAATCTCTGGACAACGCTATATGCTGATTTCGAAGATATAAAACCGGTTAATCTGGGCTTTGGAGGATCAACACTGGCCGCCTGCGCCTGGTTTTTTGACCGGATCATGGCCCCGATAGCTTCTGCAAATGCCATTGTTATTTATGCTGGAGACAATGATCTGGGCGATGGCCGCAATCCAATGGAAGTATGCCTGTTTTATCGGCAGCTGATGGGACAGATTCAAAAGAAGTTTGGCAATATATCCTGCTATTACATTAGCATTAAGCCGAGCCTGCAACGCTGGGAGATTATATCCCAGATTAAAACAGCCAACCGGCTTATTTGCGAAGAGATTGAAAAGGATCCGCATCAGCATTATATCGATATCTTCCCGGCTATGCTGAATGAACGAGGCGCACCGGATAAACATCTTTTTGAGCAAGACGGATTGCATTTGAGCCCAATGGGTTACGATTTATGGAAAAAAATAATCAGGAAGTCACTCAACCTGCCCAATGATATTAAGATATGGTAAGCTCACAAGAAGCTGCGATCATGGAAAGGGAATACCAAAAATGGTTTAGCCCAAACCTGAACAGGTATATGGAAATGCTGGTTTTCGGTAGAGAGGGCGTACCCGTTATATTCTTTCCTACCAGGGCAGCTCATTTTTATGACCTGGAAAACTGGCGGATCATTGATGCCATGCGTGAGAAAATTACCTCCGGCGAGGTTCAGGTTTTTTGCGTCGACAGCATTGATGAGGAAAGTTTTTATTCAAATAAACCGCCTCGTGAGCGAATCCTCCGGCATTTGCAATATGAAAGGTATATTTTGAATGAAGTCATTCCTTTCGTAAAACAAAGGAACAAAGAAAAGCAACTCGCGGTAGCCGGTTGCAGCCTGGGAGGCTATCACGCCGTCAACATTGGTTTGAAAAACCCCAAAATTTTCAACAAAATTGTGGGTATGAGCGCGCGCTACGATTTAACCAAACCGCTGCCATTCTTCGCCGACCTTTTTGACGGTTATTTCGACGAAAACATCTACTTCAATATGCCCAATCACTTTGTCCCCAGGATAAGTGATAAAAAGTTATTGAAGCAATTGCGAAACCTCGACATCACACTGGCCATCGGGCAGGATGATTCATTTCTGCCTGATAACAAGCGATTAAGCGACTCTCTGAACGCAATCGGCGTACCTCATAACTTGTTCATCTGGGAAGAAGAGGCCCACCGCCCGCGCTACTGGCGAGAGATGGTCAAGTTGTATTTGTGATCAGGCAACCACTTCACCGCCGGTTTGCTCTTTCTCAGCTAGTTTTTTGCTTTTCTTGGTAGCCCGTTTTTCAACCTTAATAATCTTGTTAGCAAGCTTCTTTGCTACTTTTCCGACCATTTTCCTCAGCTTCTTCGAAGCCTGCTCTGCCTCGCTGAGTTTAGTGTTAACGATCGAAACGATCTGGAGCGCAAGTTCTTTTTTCTTTCCTTTCATAAGTCTCGGGAACGGTTGAATGACCTCGTAAATCTAAGACTTCCGGCGACAAACTTCATATTAAGTTTTACCCACCCGGCTCAATCGACTTTTGCCGGTGCCCTTTGGATCTCCGGATAATAAACGGATTACCCATTGTGATGGCAAGTTATTAGACTTTGGCCATATTTAAGATCTAAATAATTGCTCTATATTTGAACTTAACTTATAAGTGAAGCGTATACACTTTCAGAAGTATTCTAAAAACAGAAAACTATCCATCTATACAGTCAGATTTGCTGAAAACACTGAAAATGAGACAGATAGTTTCTTGAAAAAATATTGGCAGGCAGGTTTTAAAGAGGATATTCTAATCATTAAGAATTGGATTAGGAACCTCGAAGATCGCGGCGCGAAAGAGCATTATTTTAGGCATGAAAGAAGGGCAAATGCCGGACCAGCTCACTTCTCAAAATTGAGAATTTATTGTATCCGTTGTCACGACAATCTCATCATTTTAGATGGCGGCGGGGAGAAGAGAGGTCAAACAGCGCAAGATGGGCAGGAAACCAACGCCGCTATGGAACTGATGAACGCAGTGGACGAGGCTTTTGTGGAGAAAATTAAAGACAGGGATATCATATACTCCTTCGACGGAATGGATTTGTTCGGGGAGCTTTTTGTAGACATATCTTAACAATGACTAGACTAGACTCAATAACAGATGATAAATCAATCGGCAGATTTGTCGATAAGAGCTTTGACATTTCAGACAGAATTTTTGAAATTCTTACTCGAAAAGGGTTAAGTCAAAGGCAGTTTGCAGATATATTGGGCAAAAATGAGTCCGAGGTAAGCAAATGGCTTTCTGGGACTCATAATTTCACCATTAAAACCATTACCCACCTAGAAGTTATTTTAGAAGAAGTTATCATGGCAGTCATAAGTGACAATCTGGATAATATTTCATTTGAGTACATCGATAAAAATCCAACAGCCGAATTGGTTGATTGTGAAAATTGCTTAGATAACCTGAACGTGCCATATCTTAAAACCGAAAGGGTAAACAAATTCGTGGAATATTCTCTATCAGAATCGTTGTGATAAATAATGTCGATATCAAAATAATTGACGCCAGCCTGGATAAGTTGTCCATAGATAACACCATAGCCAAAGAATTAATAGCATCTTATTCTTTCAAGTGTGACAAGTTTAAAGTTCAAATAGAAACTGGTGATTTAAGATTGCTAATGATCACATGGAAAATAGAAATCTTGGCCAATCATCAAAATGCTGATAGAGATTCTATCAAACTGGAAACGACCATAGGTACTGTCTTCAAAATTAACAACATTGACATTGTGCTTGGTCTAGCGGATCACAAAATACAGAATGCCGAATTGATGCTTTCAATCTTTGATTTATCTTATTCAACGGCGAGAGGTCTTATCGACTCAGTCGCTAAGGGAACAGCTTTTCACGGAGCGTTATTACCTCTGGTTGATCCGATGAAACTTGTATCTGGTTTCGAGGAATTAGTCAAAGTTGATGTTTTATATCAACGTTAACGAGCATAGTAACAATCAATTAAGCCCTTCTAATCAAACATTTGCAGGGCTTTTTGTTTTTCTAGGTGTGTGACAACCAAGTCTTGAAGGGCTGATCCGCGGAAAACTTTAATGATACTTCACATACTCATTAGAAAACGACCCATCGTTGAAAAGATCAATAATCGCGTAACCTGGTGTGGTTTCCTTGTACTTTCCCATCCAATAATTGCCACAAACGGCGCCGTTGCAGCAATAGGTTACCTTGTTATATTCGACCCGGTCGAGGAGGTGAATGTGGCCGCTTACAGCCAGTTTTACATTTTCATGCCGGTTGAAAAGCTTAATGATCTGTGCCGCATCCATATGCATCCAGCTTCCCGGCACAACCCAATTTCCCTCTTTTAGATTGTCGCCATCAAAAAATACGCTTGCAGATAAGATAGGAATGTGCGAAGCAACCATGACAGGCATATGTGGAGGCGTGTTTTTTAAATCTTCTTTCAGCCAACCCATCTGGGCTTCATCCAGACTGGCCAAATATCCTGCCCCCTCCGGTCTGGGCTGAACGCTATCCAGCATGATAAAATGCCATCCGTTCCTGTCAAAACTTTGATACGGCCTCGTGATTTCCGTTTCATCCATTGCCCGTTTCTTCCCGTCCTGAAAAGTACCTTCCAAATTGGACGGATGCCAGATGTCATGATTTCCAATGCAGGAGATCAGCGGCAGGCTGTTTTCCGAAACCATCACTTTGTGATAGAGTTGCCATTCTTTGGCAGACTTTTCCTTGGAAATGCTGTGAGAACCCATCACGGAGTCTCCGGTATTTAATATAAAATCTGGCTTAATATCCAGATTTTGAAGGTGGTGGAGGCATTTCTCGAAACTCCTGCCCGCCCAGAGATGAGGCTGAATGTGAATGTCGGTCAGGTGGGCGATGCGCAGGACCCGTTTAGGTAGATAAGGTGCTGAATGTACAGATGCTGAAACCGATAATCCGCCAGCTACCAGTCCCAGGGTCTTCAACAGGTTTCTTCTTTGCATAGCAATAGCATGTTTTGCAAAGATCCCTCATCCGTATGAATCCTGTGTTAATCAAAGGTTATATGATTATTAATCAATCTAATGCGCCGCTATTATCCTTTGTTCACAATTGCATAACATTTGGGTAAAACGCGGCAGCAACGCTTCCGCTAGATTTGTGTAAAAACTATCTCACCATGCATATGTATTTTACCAAAACTAAAACAGCGGGAGCTACTGCGCTGATTTTAACCGCGCTTACGTTGGGCTGCACTCTTCAGGATCACAACATTCCGGTCGATTCTGCCAAATTGATCGACAGGTCTGTAAATCCGGCCCTGATCAAATCCATGCCTGGCTTCGGAGATCTCAAGATCACCACATTGATTAGCTCGGACGATGTTCTTCAGGACTCACCTAGTTTCATTTACGGCGCCCAGCCCGACGGAGGTGCATTTGTAAAAAACCCGAATGGTGAAGGATTCGTAATGATCAACAACCATGAGATCCATTTCTCTGTTTCGCGGGTGTATCTCGACAAAGAGCTGAAACCAGTAAAAGGAGAGTACATTGTGGATGCGGAAGGCGGTCAGTGGCGCTTGTGTTCTGCAACATTGGCAACCCCGCAGGAGCACGGTTTCGGGCCGGTTTTCCTTACCGCCGGTGAAAGCAGCTCGGAATCGATGACGCATGCTATCGACCCATTTGCGCCAGCAGACAAAAAAAATAAGACGAGAACGGTGAGTGCATTTGGAAAATGGAACGCTGAAAATGCAGTTCCCCTGCCAAAAGACGCTTTCCCTGGAAAAACGGTGATCGTGATTGGTGAAGATGATACCAATGGCCAATTGGTATTGTATGTATCCGACGTGGTTGGCGATCTGAACAATGGAAAATTGTACGCTTTACGCCGGACTAACAAGGAAAGCGTTGAGACAGATATGCAAAAAGGACAGATTCATGATGTTGAGTTTGTTCCATTTGATAACGTAAAGACCAGCACAGGAACAGAATTACAGACTCAGACGGTGGACAAAAAAATGATCCAGTTTGCCCGTGTTGAGGATATCGATTACGCAAAAGGCGGAAATGGTGCAGGAAGGCAAATTTATTTCACTGCAACGGGTGTAAGCCAGGCGGATAAGGTGACGCCGGTGGCTGGCAAAAACATGTGGGGACGGGTTTACCACCTCACATTTGATCCGACCAACCCTTTGAAAGGAAAACTCGAAATTATCATGGATGGCGAAGATAAGCCTGGAAGCTTCATTGTAAATCCGGATAACATCTGCGTGACCAAAAACTTTGTTTATGTGCAGGAAGACGGTGATTCGTTCTACAAATTCAACGACCATGACGGAACAATCTGGCAGTACAATATTGCTACGAAGGAAAGCAAAGCCATGCTGCAAATGAACCACCGCAGAAATGATCCAACTTTCAATGCGAAATACAATTCGGTAGGTAGCAATCTATTGAGTTCCTGGGAATATGGCGCAATGATCGACATCTCCGATGTTGTGGGAATCCCTGAAACGTTTATGATTAATTTACACCCGCATACCTGGCAGGACGAAAAATACAAGGGAGCAGACGGCAGCGGTATCTCAACTAACAAAGAAGGAGGCCAGACCGTAATTGTTCGAGGGATCAAGCAATAATTACTTCTTCAACAAAAATGAAACCAGAAGGCCCTTTTCGAAGGGCCTTCTATTATTTTTATAGGGATATGAAGATTTGCCCACGTCTGATTTTTGTAGTTTTTTCGATTCTTACGTTTTTAAGCTGCGGGTCGCAGAAAAGCCCGAAAGATGTTGTCTACACCCAATTTGATGATGACCTGAAAACGCTGATTGCCAGGAATGAAGGTTTCCTGGGCTTTGTCAGGACGTTGGACGACAAGCAAAAGCTTCGCGAGGAATTCCTCAAACTGCGGTTGCAATACAAAAAAACAGAAGCTTTCTCTGAGTACTTTTTTCCTACAACCGTCAGAATGGTTAATGGTGCGCCGCTGGATGAAGTGGAAGACGAGGAAAATGCTGTTTTTGAGCCGGGCGGTCTGCAAGTCATTGAAGAGCTGATCTACACGGACGAGCCGATAGATAAGGAGGAGTTGATCCGGCACGTAAGAAAACTGCAGGTCAATGTGAAACGTATCAAAATGTTGTGGGTAGATATCGGCCTGACCGATGCCCACGTAATGGACGCATTGCGCCTGGAACTTTTCCGGCTGATTACCCTGGGGATCTCCGGTTTTGATAACCCCGCCTCCGGAAATGCGCTGGAAGAAAGTAAGCAGGTTTTGCGTTCGTTTCAGCAATACCTAGGAGTTTACGAGGGCGTTATGCCTGATTCAAAGGAATTGCAGGACCAAGCCGAGAATGCGATCCTGTTTTTGAACAAAAGCAAAAATTTCAATGATTTCGACCGGGCTGCATTTATTGTAGACCATATCAACCCGTTGTGCCGGAGCCTTCACAAAAGCCAGAAGGCCGCGTCCATTCCCTTTGTTTTTGACCGCAAAATTCTAAAAGGCGACGCGGCAACGTTGTTCGATCCGGGTGCGTTTGATGCAGAAGCACTTGTCTCCAATTCGAGGTTTAGTTCAACAGCCGATCGCATCGCATTGGGGCAGAAGCTATTTTACGATGGCCGGATTTCGGGCAATGGGAAAACCAATTGCGGCACTTGCCACCAACCCGGGCTGGCTTATACCGACGGACTGAAAACCAGTAAAGGCTTTGGCAAAGAAAGCATTGGCCGAAACGCGCCGACGCTCCAATACGCGGCATTGCAACAAGCAATGTTTTACGATCTGCGGTCACCGTCCCTGGAAGACCAGGCAGCGGATGTGATTCACAATAAAAATGAAATGCACGGATCGTTAGATGAAATAGCCAAACTCATTGGTTCCGATGCAGATTATCAAAGGCTCTTCAAAAAAGCTTATCCGGAATTGGATACAATTCCCCCAGTCTACATTCAAAATTCGCTGGCAGTTTTTGTCCGATCATTGAACCCATTTAATTCAAGGTTTGATCAATACATGCGGGGTGATAAAAAGGTGCTCACTTTGGAGGAGATTAGCGGTTTCAATCTTTTCATGGGCAAAGCAAAGTGTGGAACCTGCCATTTCGTGCCACTTTTCAACGGAACCGTTCCGCCCGATTACCAGCGCACCGAATCGGAAGTGTTAGGGGTAACCGCAGATGCAGATTTCAAAAATGCCAAACTGGACACCGACGCTGGCCGGGGAGCCCATAACCAGTTTCCACAATGGGAAAACGCATTCAAAACAAGTACCGTCAGAAATGTAGCGAAGACGGCACCGTATATGCATAATGGTGCGTATGCTACCTTGGAACAGGTCATGCAATTTTACAATGAGGGTGGCGGCGCTGGCCTTGGGTTGAATGTTCCTAACCAGACGCTGGCTGCGGATAAACTGAAATTGACGCCCAAGGAGATTGGGCTGGTGACTAAGTTTATGGGGAGTTTGAATGATTGATAAATGGAAAGAGCATCCACGCATTTTTAAAAGTATAGAGGGTCAATTCAATTTTTTGATCCACATATTCCGGACGGAAACTTTGGTTGTCGCTTCGATTTCAATCCCGATCATACCCGTCTGGTTATTGGATGATTTTGGATCGTCGTCAATCATGACGGCCATGACCGTGCCATTCAGAATGTGAATAAAAACCCCGCCCCGGGCAATCACGGTGTATTGGTTCCAGTCATTCATTTTGATCACGTCTCCCAATGCCTTACGGTCGCCAACGTTTCCCATCAGGCGCTTGCTCTTTTCACCGTAACCTTCCACTACCTGTCCGCGCCAGGCCAGAATTCGCATCGGCGTGTTTTCGGAGTAAAATTGTCCCGTCCAGACCGGCGAGCTCGGCCAGAAATCTGCCTGCGGCCCTGTCATCATCCAGTCCAGATTAACCGGGCCAACGTTAGCCGTAACATTGTCAGCAATTTTTGCCAGCCAGGGTACTCCGGTAATGCTGCGGTACTGGATCCCGCTCCCGCCTTTTCCTTCGACTTTGATCTCAAATTTCAGCGTAAAATCTTTGGCCTTCATATCCCGGTTTACAATGTAACTGTTGCCACTTGGGTTTTGGGCCGTTGATTCGCCGACGATCGCACCATCTTCAACGCGCCAGAATTTGGGATTTCCATCCCAGCCCTTCAAACTTTTTCCGTCAAATAGCGACACATATCCCGCATGGTCGTTGAAATCCATTGAATCAGGTTCGGTAAAAGACATTCCGCCCGGTTTGGGTTTGGCCGGCGCAGTTTGCTGAGCAGAGACCATCCCCGAAATCATCGTTATGGCACACAGAATGATAAGATTTTGAAATTTCATACCTGATTGTTTAACGGGTTTGGGACAATGGACAAATTTAACCTACCTGCGCATCAACAGATGCAAAATCATAGCTATTCCAGGCCTCCGCAATTTTTCCGGAATCGACCCTGATCATGCAGAGCCCCGGCACGACGACAGGTTTTCCTGTCCCTGCATGCGTCGCGTAAATGACCGTACGGGCGGTTTCCATGTCATCCTCTGAAACGACCTCCTCTACATCAATGCGAATGTCGTGGAATTGCGTATTGAATAGCTTAAAAAACGCCCTGAAACCAGCCGCGCCTTTTGGCAAACTGTCGTCTATACCCTGAAAATGTGCGTCGCTTGTCATCATTTGCTCAATGGCATCTTCATTGCTGTTGTTCCAAACCTGATCAAACCACCGGTACAATAAAGTCGATTTTTTATCACGCATGACACAAAAGTTTAGATGAATGAATTTAATGGTAAAAAGCAGGAATGGTAGGGTTTTACTGATGTGTTTTAAGGTAATGTGTTGACGTACAGTTAATTTATAGGAAGGCAAGCTGGCGTGCGAAATATTACTAACGCGACTGACGTCTGCGAGAAAATGTACGGGGGTGGTTACCGGCCAGACTGAATTCAGGAGACACAGAAATCAGGTTCTAATCTGATTTTTGCTGGAATTTTGCTAGTTTTGAAAAGACGTGCTTGTGGATTTTTGAAAGAACTAAATATTGAAACCGTGGAAGATTGGGGATACATTGATTTTGAATGACTATGCAAACGAGAGAAGATATTTTACAAAAATTAGAATGGGTTACCGCTGCCGAATCTAGCCAATAGAAAGAGCGCGCAGCCCGCAAAGCCGGAAATCCAAAAGCCCTTGAAAAGTCTCGGATTATCGCGATTAATACCCTTGCTCAACTGCGAAAACTTAGAATGAGCCAAAAGGATTTGGCGGAGAAATTGCAGGTAACGCCTCAGACTGTGAATTCCTGGGTGAAGGGGAATAGCAATTTTACGATTGAGACGATTGTGCGGATTGAGGAGGCTTTGGGGGTGGAGTTGATTGGGGTTAGGGTTGGGTGATATATTGCAATGCCACACTACTTATCATCATAATGCCCTTTCGCGGCAATTACAAAGACAGTAACAGTTTGTTCAATGATCTGGTAAACCAAGCGATGCTTTTTATCAATGCGGCGCGACCATAATCCGGAAAAATTGTTTTTTAGCTGCTCGGGTTTGCCGATTCCGCTGTACGGATTTGCACCAAGCTCCTCGAAAATGCGTTCGATGCGTTTAACGAGTGACTTCCCGCCGGATTTATGTAAAAATAAAAGGTCTTTTCTTGCTCTGTCAGAGAAGGTTACAGAATATCTGCCCATATGTTTTTGAGATCGCGAATGGAAGTCACTCTTCCAGCCTTCACGTCCTCAATGCCCTCTTTTATGGCACTTAACACTTGCAGGTCCGAAAAAAAGACATCAGTTTCAGTACTTTCATCAATTGGCGTGAGTAAAACTGATTTCTTATTCTTTCCCCGGTGAATGATCACTCGTTCTTTCTCGGCAAGATCCAAATAATCCTTCTGCTTGCCCCGAAATTCCCTGGCTGATATAATTCTCATGGGTGTACGACTTTGTGTACACGAAGATAGGGATATTTTGTATTTTTTGCGAAAGTTAGCAGGAAGTAAAACTGAAAACTTACCATGATGATGGTTCCACTTAATTTGTGCAGGTGCCGCTTGCACAAATTACCGGTCGGGAATATGTGGTAGTAAATTGTCGCATGTATTTGAGGTTCTTGGCGAAAGTCTCTGCATGTCAGGGGATTCGTTTTGACAGTCCGCGGCAAGGTGATCGATCATCTTCGCTGCTCAATTTGCGACCGTCTACTGTTCAATGATGGTTTTTCCAATTTGCCGGCCAACCGTTAGCATTCAATGGAGAAAGCTCAATTTGCCGTAAGGATTTACATATTGCTTGTCAGAGAATGCACAGAAATACTAATTTTAATATAATGTATAATCAAGAGATAATTTATAGTGGTGTTGTTAGATTCGTCGCGAAACACGACTCGTCAAAGTCAATTGATGCGACGGGTGACCTTACGTTTGAATGGTTTCCTAAAATTGGTGCCGTTTTCAAGGGGCGGATACCAGGTTACCCCAACGTTCATCCGCCCACTGTAATGGAGGCACAACATTTAGAGTTATGGGCAAATGGCCTGATGGTCTCAGATGTTCAAATAACGCTAATTCGACATCCATTGATGCCTCTTCCTGGTGAACCGCTGGTTAAACATTGGTATATTGAAGCTAGCTGCGACAATAAGACCATAATGGGGGATTCCTCGATACAAGTGCAAAAATTGGAATTCGTAGTACCAAATCTTAGATCACTCACAAATGAATATCACATAGAGCAAGAGTTTGGATACTCATTTGTTCATTTGATCGTATTTAGGGACAACGAGGTGGAAGTTCGAATTCAAGAAATGTACGACTTCGATCAGAAAATGTCACAGTTAAATAGCAATGGTGGATATGCCGCTACTTACTTTGGGGAGGCTTCAAAAACGAATTCAAAAACCTTTTCACTTCGTGAGGAGAGAGAGCTTATGGAAAAGCTTGCTACATTTTTTAGCTTCCTAAACGGCAGAAGAACAACTCCGATTTTTATTCAAGGTAAATCGGAGGGTGTAGTTTACTGGACTGACTATAGTCACTCTGTTGCTGATTCTTACATTCCAATTGATAGTTGGCAAGTTCTTAATTTCCCAAACAGGTACGAAGCAATTTGGGAGAATTTTGTCCATCTATGGGAGGACGAATCTGAACGAACCTTCATGAAATTTATATTGCATTGGTATTTCGAATCTTTAAAAAGTCAAGAGTTTTCTGAATCGGGAATTATCAATGCGCAAACTGGTATCGAATCTCTATATCACAAAATTATCGTCCAACAGAAAAAGCTTTTGTACGGAAAAGACATCGAGTCAATTGCTGCCTCAAATAAGATCCGATTAATCCTATCTATTCTTAATGCTCCTTCTGATGCGCCAGAGTTCTTCGACCTTATTTTAAAAAAAATTGGTCAGGAATTTCCCGATGCTCCTGCGGTTTGTGTCAAAGTAAGAAATTCATTAGTTCATTCAGGCAAAGCGTCTTCACGAGATGATGTGGAGACGTCTAAAAGATTAAAAATCCAAGTATTAACAGTGCTTACATGGTATCTTGAGATGGGAATTCTGTACTACTTTGGATTCGAAGGCAAATATTGGAATCGATCTAGGCAAACTTTGCAATCGCAATATGATGGAGAGATTGTACCCTGGTCTACAAGACTTAAATAAGACGAAGTTTAGCTATACGCATGCGCATAGGACGGACGAATCTCATCACACTTTCATCCTACCTCCCCCCAATCAACCGCTCCAACCGCCCCATCATCTCACCCTTCTCCTTCAACATCCGCTCATACAATGCAATCTTCTCCTCATGAAGCTGCATTATCTTATCGATAGGGTTATAAATATTTTGGTATATAGCTGACCCATTATCAAAGGTGTTAGAAATGATATTTACAGCCTTTTCTTCATCAAAATTCCGAATCGCCTCAGCAGGAATTTTCAAAATAGCCGCAACTTGTTCCAAAATGTCGGAATCGATCTTTTCTTTTTGTTCGAAGAGCGAGATTTTTTGCTGGTTCCAGTCTTCACCGAGCTCAAACGCAAGATGATCTTGTTTGATCGAGAGCATTTCTCGAAATCGCTTCAAGTTACGGCCTTCGTGGATCTTTGGATTGGAGGTAGTATGTGCCATGTGGAAAGGTGTTTGGTTAGAAAAAGCAATTTATATAAATCTGCGGGGAAGTGCTCGGATATCTTACGGGCGGCCCGCGTAGGGGGTTGGGATGTACGTTACGGGCGGGAAGGGGAGTAGGGAGGAAGGGGAGGAAGGGGAGGAAGGGGAGGAAGGAGGAAGGAGGAAGGAGGAAGGAGGAAGGAGGAAGGGGAGAAAGGGCAGCCTGTCGGTTATTGCGCGTGTATTAAAAGTGAAAATCTATTCGTTGAAGCAGGTGGCTTACCATTGCTGAATAATCACGCCAAGTTGTTTATCCATTAAAGCAAATTCTTTGGCTCCCCACGGTCTAAGTGTGATTTTAGCTAAGTTGGGATGAAGAAATTCAGGAAAATTGGCTGCTATTTTTTCGTATACTGTCTCAATATCGTCGGTTACTAACCTGAACTCAGGATTGTGCTCTTCCGCCAACTTTATATCTTCAAAAAGGTTAATGCGCAATCCATCTTTTTCAAGCACACAAAATGGTTTGTTACCGTCTAATTCGTTATGCCCTATGGTGAATTCGAGGCAATCAACAAACAATTTCAGCGCTTCGTTAATGTCTGTGTAAAAGACGTTTGGGACTAATTTGGTAAATCTCATAGCAGCGACAGGTGAGTTGGAATGTAAGTTAAAAAAAATAAGGCTGTCCGTGTTTCGGGCAGCCTTATCATTTTAAATTTTCAACGTTTACAACATCTCAAAAAACTTTACTGTGCCATCACCCTCATTGCTGGTGACGAGCAGGTTTTTTCCGTTAGGGCTTTTGTCCGCCGGGATGATCAATACGCCTTCTGGCGCGTCGCCTGTTTTAATCATCTGAAGAAATTTCGGGGCAGCGGGGTTGCTGATATCGTATACCGCAATGGCATCCACACGTTCCAATGCGATGAAAGCCGTAGGTTTATTGTTGATCATGGCTACGGTAACACCTTCTGGCTCAACACCTTTGTCATCGGAGCGATCGTCATCATAAATACCGGCATTAATCGCTTCCTGCTCCAGGCCGCTTCCTGAGTCGTGCACGAGCTGACCAGTCGCTGCATTGAAAATGCTGAAACCACGACCTCCAAATCCATAAAGCACATCGTAATCTCCATCATTGTCTATATCACCGCGAGTACTTGTAACCCGTAGGCGACCCAGATTTTCGGGTTTCTGCAATGTGGTGGCATTAGGGAAAACGGTGGCGTCGAGCGTCAATGCGCTGACCCTCTTTTGCTCATCGAACGCGGTATATTCGCGGGCGTCTCCTTCGTTTGCCGTGATCAGGTAAGCTGAACCGTTTGTAGAAAAGGACGCAATTGCGTCGGGCAGGTAGAAAGATTTCACGGGATAGGTGCCCAGCGCAACTTTACTGTCCCTGTCGCTCGCATCCATGGCATTAACCAGCTGGCTGATATCTTTGGTGCCCAATGGGTGCAATTTCAGGATCGTTCCAGTGGTAAGGTCCAGTTCGGCAATGCCATTGTTTTCCTGAAGGGTAACAAAGGCTTTTTTAGAATCGCTTGAAATGGCTACATATTCGGGCTCAATGTCCTTCGCAAAAGTTGCGCCTGGTCCGAATACCCGGAAACCGTTCATGGCCAACTGATTGTACGAACCTTCAAATGCGCCGAAAGTAAGGGTCTTTACACTGTAATTATCAGTAACGTCGATAATTGAAACGGATCCTTCCGGATCAGTTGTATAGGCAGCGTTAGGCTCACCTTCATTCGCTGTTACAATGTATTTGCCATCGGGACTAAAAATGACCATATCGGGCAGGGCGCCGACTGTAATTTGTTTAATAGTTGCCAATGAAATGGTGTTGAGGACGATCACACTTCCATTGGCCTGCTTATTAATTGCTTCCAATGCAATGGCGAGCTTACCATTGGATACGGCCACGCTATTTGCAACACCACCAAGCTTAGAAATATCAATGGATTGCGATTTGGTAACTAACGGAAATTTTGAAAGATCCAGAACGTCCACGGTCGCCGCGGATTCATTGTTTACCGTAAAAAGTTTTTGAGTGGTCGGGTCGTAAGCTGAAATTTCCGATGCAGCAGTTCCGCCAAGGTCAATCGAAGTGATTTCTTTAAATGAAGCAGGTGATCCAGGATCCTGAGGAAAATGGTCTGTACAACCATTAAGAATAGCTGCCAGCAATGTCAGCGCAAGTAGAGATTTGTTTTTCATCTTCGAGTTGTGAGTAGTAAAAAACAAAAATAGGGACAAGCAGAATGTGTAATCAGCGTAATTCCAAAGGTTAACAATTCCTTAACACTGAGGCAATTTAGATTTTGAACCGCTAACTAAGTTCCGTGTTATCTTATCATGAATCTTGGACTAACTCAAATGTTTCGCTTTAACTTTATATAGCTGCATAAGAACAACCAAATGATCCCCTGTTCTTATAATAGGTAGATAACTCACGGTACCTTTTGTATTTCTTCAAAAAAAATCAATACAAACCCATGAATCAGATCTCAGAGGCTCAACTGGGCCGGATTATTGAGGAGTATGGAAGTGTTATCCCTGGCCTGAGCCAGCCGTTAAAGGAGAATATTGAAAAGGAATTTGCCGTAGAAAATCAGCCGGATACAGCCGATGTGGCAAAAGAGGCCAATTTCACGACAGTCCGTATCATTGAGGAGGAGCAAGGTATTGTGGCCAGTGAACGGATTATTGTCGCCACTGCAGGAGTGAGGCCGGTTGTCAGAATAAAGGATAATAAAGTCACGACCGAGTTTTTGGGAAGAAATACAAGTAATTCTGCCTGGGCACCTGTTCTGTTGCAATGTAGTGAAGCTTTGAACAAGGCAATTCCTGCGGTGGGGCGCATAGAACTGAATAATGGCGACCTGTCGTGGGTAGGGACGGGATGGATGATCGAGGAAGGGATTATTGTTACGAATGCCCACGTTGCTGAGCTATTTTCAAAACCCGATGCGGCAACATCCAGTTTCGTCTTCAAACCGGGGCTGCTTGGCGGTACGGTTAGTTCTAAAATTGATTTTTTGGAGGAAGAAAACAATGTTAATAGCCTGGAACATCCCATCAGTAATGTGATATGGATCGCGCCTACCGGCGAAACGGATGTTGCATTTTTGAAAGTCGTCCAGGGAGCGGGTATGCCGGCATTACCAAGTCCTGTTGAATTGGCCGATTCGGTAGAGAACGAATCCGCAATTGCTGCCATTGGTTATCCGGCCAAAGACGATACGATCCGCGATCAGGAATTGGTGATCAGCATTTTCGGAAATGATGTTTATGATAAAAAAAGGCTTGCACCGGGAAAGGTCAAAACCATTGATGAAAAAATGCTGCACCACGACTGCTCCACACTCGGCGGCAATTCAGGCTCGCTTCTGATCGACCTGAAAACGGGAAAAGCGGTTGGTTTGCACCAGGGAGGGTTTTTAAACGATTCTGCCAACATTGGCGTAAGCGTTACTCACCTGAAAGTCCTTTTATCTAAGATTAAAAAAAATATAACAGAGAATGCGCTGACTCCTCAACCGATAAAAAAACCTCAAAATGAACTCGTAATGCCAGTGAACAACGAATCTCCTGAGATCAAAATCAATCTGCAGATCCCGCTGGAAATTTCAATCAAGCTGGGAAATGTGGTTACTTCTTTCGGAACGGCCGCTCTGCCGCTTCCCGCTGCGACCGATCCATTCGCAGGTCAGTTTGGGAATGTGGACGCGGCCTTGGAAGTAGCCAAAACGACATTTGAGTCAAATCCTGATGTCGTTAAGGTCAGAAAGGGATACCGGTTTAAGAATGGGTGGATTACGGACGAGGAAGTGATTGTGGTGGAATTGAAAGAAAAGCTTTCTCTGACCGATTTATTAGGAACAGGAAAAAGGCCGATTACCCGTGAGATTCTCGGGGTCGGCGTGGATGTGCGGACGGCGGTTTTGCCTGACTTATTGGATAGCATGGGCATTGACCTTACTGTGCTGGAACGTAAATCGGCACCAGCGAGGTACCAGGAGCCACCTGGATTTGATGATCTGGATTCTGATATGTTTTTGAGAAGGATCAGGGCAAAGATGGATGCGATATTTCATGTTAGTCCCGACGCCGGTTTCAGTACACTGAGCTCCTTTCTCAGCCGGGTCACGGGCAAGCTTACAGCAACCATTTATGAATGGCAGCCCAATCACATCAGTGACGCCATTGAGGAAGCCATCGAAAGGACCGGTGGCACGTTGAAAATGGTTACCCAGCGAACCGGAGTAGCAGAGTCGGACGCAACCATTTCTGCGGTTAACGATATGAAAGCGCGGTTGGGCGATCGGTTTGAACATGTTTGGGCTTCAACACGGGGTCGTAACAGGCTGATCCCGAATTCTTACCACATTAAAGTTGCCACCCGCGACGGCGAGGAATTCTGGCTTTCGAGCGGCAATTGGAAGAACTCGAACCAACCGGAAAACCCAACCGGGCTACCAGCTTTGAAACAATTTAACAGGGAATGGCACGCGGTAATCCGCAACAAAAAGCTTACCGGGCTGTTCGAACGCTACATTGACTACGATTTCACCCAGGCGAAGTTATTCCCAACCGAAATCAATGAAGCTTTTCAGTTACCCGAGGTAGAATTTTTTATCCAGGACACTTCCGGCGTCGGACAGGAAAGCATCGCCGGCGTGACCTATGAGGATACCTTAGTAATTGTTGACGAAGTATTGGACATACAGCCACTGCTCACACCTGACCGAGATGCGGATGGCGACCGCCTGTTTATCAAGCAAGCCACCAATATGGTCCGGCGTGCAACCAGAAGCGTTTACATTCAAAACCAGTCTTTCAATATTACCAAAGAAAATAATGAAGAACTCGATGAGTTTTTCGACGCGGTCAGCAAAAAACAGCGGGCGATTACGGACGTCAAGATTATTTTTCGGGATGCGAAGGATTATGGGCGGCAGAGCGATCTGGAAAAGCAGCAGGAAATGATCGAACTGTTGAAAACACGCGGATTTGATACTTCACGCGACCGGATGAGGCTGCAATCGAAATGCCATACAAAAGGCATTATCGTTGATTCGAAAGAAGTGTTGTTGGGTTCTCAAAACATCACAAACGGCGGGGCGCTTCATAATCGCGACGCAAGCCTGCTGGTCAGGAACAGGAAAGTCGCCGAGTTTTTCGAAAAGGTCTTTCTTTTTGATTGGGATAACCTCACGCATAACGAGATTAACGAAAGCGCGGGCGGGCTTCGGATAGCACAGCCCGGAGAGGCAACCCCGGAGGGCTTCCGTCGCGTTGGACTGGCCGAATTGCTTGGCGAAAGGCAATAGATATGTCCTAATCTTCATAATCTCTTAATGATTTCTTAATCACATCGGAATTGAAATAGTCGTCTTTTGCAGCCTTATTTTCGCAAAAAACACCTATTACAATGATGAAAAAATTTTTACTACTACTTGTATTCTTTCTCACTTGCCAGTCCTTGTACTTCAATGACTTACAAGCGCAGACGACCCAGGCGTCCATATCGGGGATTATCTCCGATGATCAGAATGCCGAACTTCCGGGTGCCAATGTTCAGGTTAAGAATGAATCAACAGGGTTCACGACCGGAACTTCTACCAATGCCAAAGGAGAATACGCTTTTAAGGAATTACCTCTTGGAGGGCCTTATACTATCGTCGCCACATTTGTGGGCTTTGGAGAGCAAAAACTGACCGGGTACATTCTGCATCAGGGCGATGCGATCAAAGTGAAAATGACCATGAAAGAGACAGACCAGACGCTCGAAGTGGTGCAGGTTGTAGCCTCTGGTATCAAAAACAAAATTGAAAACATCGGTGCATCCACTGCCATCTCAGCCAAGGATATCACCCGCCTTCCGGTGAACGGCCGTAATTTCACTTCATTAATGGACCTGTCTCCTTTGAGTAAGGGAGGTAACATTTCTGGGCAGCTGGGATCTTCTACCAACTACACCATTGACGGGATGAACGCTAAAAACCCGACTTCGGCAGGATCTACAACAAGCAGGAGCGGAGCACCCTATTCGATTTCAATTGAGGCGGTGCGGGAGTTTCAGGTGGTTACCAACCAATATGATGTTACTTATGGCCGCAGCGGTGGTGGAACCGTGAGTGCGGTAACCAAATCGGGTACGAACAGACTGAGCGGTAGTGCATTTAATTACAGCAGGGCCAATTGGTTATCAAGCCCTTACGATATTCGTGGGAATAAATTGAATACCACATTTTCGACCAATCAATTTGGATTTTCGTTGGGTGGCCCTATTATTAAGGATAAGCTGCACTTCTTTGTGGCCTGGGACCATCAGCAGGATACACGCCCGTTTGTGATTGCGGATGTCCTTGCGCCGGTGGATGAAAACAGATTTAACGTTACCAGAACAACCCTCGACCGTTTCGTTGATATCGCTCGTTCCAAATACGGAGTTGCCAATACCCCTCAATATGGAACATTTGACAAAAAACGCGGTTCTGACGCGGTTTTTGCCCGCGTGGATTGGCAGATCAATGGCAAAAACCTGCTGACGATAAGGGATAATTATACAAATGATAGGAACAAGCTTGGTTTGCAGGATAACACGTCGATCAATATCTATGAATCGACCGGAAATGACTATAATGTTGATAACAGCTTGCTCGCCTCGCTGCGGTCATCCATTACATCACGTCTGACCAATGAATTGAAGGTCCAGCATTTGTATACGCATCAAAAAAGTAGCCCGGGAGACCAGCTTCCTTCTTCCAACATTCCAAGAGCGATTGTTGAAGGCGTTGTTTCCACATTGAGCGATGGGACTTCGAAATCCACAAACATTCAAATGGGAGGTCACCGTTTTGCGCAGGAGGGTTTTACCAATAATGTGATCCAATTGGTGGACAACCTTTATTACAACACCAACAAAGTAGAATATACTTTTGGAATCGACCTGATGTATACCCGCTCACATTCAACTTATGGCAGCGAGGTAAACGGCAGGTTCCATTACACTGTAGACGCGGCGGCTGGCAAAACAGCCTTGGATAAATTTGAAGCATTGCAGCCTTATCGGTATTATCGTGAAGTTCCTTTGATGACGGATTGGTCGGTGGATGGGAACATTCTTAATGCAGGTATTTACGGTCAAATGAAAACCAAGCTTGGCGTTGGCCTTGATATGGTTGCCGGTTTGCGTCTGGATTATGCACATTATCCGACTTCGCCTTTGAACCAGACGTTACTTGAAGAGCTACAAATCCGCACGGACCACAGGCTGAAATCGTTTGTGGTGCAACCGCGTCTGCAATTTACCTGGGATGTTAATGAAAGACATACGGACATTGTCCGCGTTGGAGGAGGGATTTTCGCTTCTGACATCAATAATTACGTGCTCATCAACAATCTTACTTTTGATGGTAAGCACCTTGCAACGGTTGATGTTCGCGGCGCAAATGTCCCTGTTCCTGATTTTGCTGCTTATCGTAATAATTATGCAAGTATTCCAAGTCTTTCTTCGCTGCAAGTGCCGACGATTAATACCAATGGCCCCGATGCCCGCGTACCGGTGATATACAAGGCGAACGCATCTTACAGCCATTATTTCACGGATAAATTGAGAGTGGGCGTAGCAGGTTATATGGCGCTGGGTCGCAATAACTACTTTTATGTGGACAGGAACATGGCAGATGATCCATATTTCCGCCTGGCCAATGAAGATAACCGGGGCGTATTTGTTCCGTTGGCTTCCATGCCTGCAAATGGCGCGGGAGACTGGCTGCAAGGCCGGAAAAGCCAGAAATTTGGCCGTGTCCTTGAATTGAACAGTGCTGGAAAAGTGAACACATTTGCTTTTGTAGCCGACGCGACTTACCAGTATTTCAGGGATGGTGAAATCACCATGAGCTACACTTATAACGATACAAAAGACAATACATCCTACAATGGTAATGTAGCCAACACCGCAACGCTTTCACTTCCTGTGAAAGACGATCCCCGTAATTTGAGTCAATTGAGTTATTCTGATAACCATTTCCGTCATAAAATCGTGTTCTACGGTTCGCTGCCTTCTTTTTGGGGCGTTAATGTAGGTGTACGTTACTCAGGACTTGGCGGAAGCAGGTACACATTACTTTCAGGAGCCAATAGCAATGCCGACTTTGTTTCGGGAACGAATGATTTAGCTTTTGTTTTTGATAAAAATGACCCTAGCGTTCCGGAAAACGTAAGAAAAGGATTACAGGCGATCATTGACAATCCAAATGCAAGCCAGAGTGTGAAAGATTATATTACCAAATATTCCGGCAAAATAGCTGGAAGAAACGGTGGTATCAACAGCTTTTACGGCATTTTCGATTTGAGGGTTACTAAGAAAATAAAACTTTATCAAAGCCACAGCATCGAGTTGTCAGCGGATATCTTCAATGTTGCCAACCTTTTGAATAAGGATTGGGGTAGCAACAAGTCACTGGGCAGCCAGGCGCTTTATGCATTGGGTATCCCCGCTTCTGGCACAACTCCGGCCATTGCTGGGTTTGACAAAGCCAATCAGAAATTTGTGTATCGCGTGAATACTGCCGGTGTGGTTACACCATCCGGAAACCCTTACCAGTTTCAGTTAGGTCTGAGATATAGTTTTTAATAAGGATTTAATTTCAATTTTGCCAATGAAAAGTTTGACTGCCGGATCGTTTCGAGCAGTCAAACTTTTTCAGTTTAAATATTTAATTTTAAAATACTTACAAATAAGAATGATGAAAAAAGTAATCGTTTTACTGATGTTATATTCCAATGTTGTGCTTGCGCAAGCTACTCTGGACAAACAGGCGCACCGCGGTGGACGCGGCTTGATGCCTGAGAATACCATTCCGGCTATGTTGAAAGCGTTGGACCTGGGCGTGCAGACATTAGAATTGGATGTTGTTATTTCCAAAGACAAAAAAGTAGTGGTTTCGCACGATACCTATATGTCGTCCGACTTTATGCGCAAGCCTGACGGAACGGATATTACTTCCGCAGAGGCCAAGCAGATTATTCTTTATCAGTTGAATTATGATGAGATCAAAAAGTTTGACGCGGGGAGTAAACCTCATCCACAGTTTGCAAAGCAGCAAAAATTAAAAACATATAAACCCCTGCTTGCGGAGTTAATCGATTCCGTGGACGCTTATGTAAAAAGCAAAGGCTTGAAGGCCCCACTGTACAACATTGAAATCAAATCGGCCCCAAACGGCGACGACAAAGAGCATCCCGCACCGGCGGAATTTGTAAAACTGGTGATGGATGTCTGCAAAGCCAAAAATTTGGGGAGCCGGCTGACCATTCAATCATTTGACGTTCGCCCGTTGCAGGTGCTTCACAAGGATTTTCCCGATGTTACCCTTTCCTATTTGACTGCAAATCCCAAGTCTCTGGAAGATAACCTGGCCTTACTGGGTTTTGTCCCAAAAGTTTACAGTCCATATTACAAAACAGTTACCAGTCAATCTGTCAAAACCTGTCATGAAAAAGGAATGCAGGTTGTACCCTGGACTGTAAATACGAAAGAAGAAATCAATCAACTCACCCAATTGGGCGTGGATGGCATTATTACGGATTATCCGGATTTGTTTTAAGATAATTCCCGATTTGAGTTGAAGGCCGCGCGGGTACGCGCGGCCTTTTTTGATACCGTGTTTTTATGGCTAGAAGCTTTTACTGCTGTAATGTCAAAGAAATCGATCAGGAATAACATTTGCTACTGATACATGTTATGGCTACTTAGCCGGACAATCAACTCATCCATTCTTCAAAAACAACACCCTTAAATCCAAAACCAAAATGCCAACAAAAACCCCCATCAAGAAAAACTACCAGATGTTGCTGGAATGGTATCAGTACCGCGCTGGGGAAAATGCCGGATCTCTAAAAAAGTTATTGAAACTGCTGTCCAAACTCGACAGGAATGCGGAAGGAACTGCGGCATACGACAAAGACATAGACGACCTGGAATCGCTGAAATTTATCTATGAGACGGGTATCAGGAATTTTGAAAGTCAGGTGGATAAGTATAGGACGATGATTGAGGAACTGTGATGGCCTTGACTTACCTTGCTCGGAGCCTATAACAGGATCTAAATTCGCACGATACACAGACCATCATTTTATTGTCATAATGTTTCATGCTCAATAGAATCAAAATCAGCATGCACTTCGCGGATGTCAGCAAGAAATAAGGGGTCTTTGGCAGCTATTTTCAATGCATCAAGTTTCTGGGATTTGACATCTGTCTGATCATCAACATAAACTGTTACCTGCTTTTTATTGCTAAAAGCAGGCGGAAGAGTCAGGACTACCTGATTGTTTTTTACCGGACAAACAATTTTATAAGTCATCGCAAAAGATTTTTAGCAAGGTAACAAATTTTGAATTTAGTAACGGCAAACGAATTATTCTACCGAAGTTCAACAAAAACGCATAAAAAAGTATGCATTGGCTTTAAGTCAAAACGACAATTTTTCCGGCTCCCTGGTTACTTTCCATAAATTCGTGGGCTTCAACAATTTGCTCCAAATGGAATGTTTTGCTGATCGGCAGAATTATTTCACCGGCTTCAATCGAATCGATAAATTCTTGAAAATTGACCTGCTCCGCCAGGATTACTTATTACGGCTGCCTTAAAGTGCTGTATAGCAATTATTTGCTATACCACGCCAGCTTTTGACGCGGTAAATTTGGGAGGCAAATGCCATTTAAATTCCCAACCTTTTTTTACTCAATATGAAAGCTCTATACTTTGATGACCTCGTTTTATTAATGGGCAAAAAACTAATTTTGTTATTCGTTTTGCTCAACATTATCTCCGTTTCTCGCGCTCAGCAACGGATTTCTGGCAGTACAATGAATGAGAACGCCAGGGTAAATGATGATTTTGGAACAATCGTTGTTTCAAAAAAAACACAACCAGAAATTTCTCCCGGTGTCAATTTTACTTTTTTTACGGACATCCCGTCTATCCCGTCATTTGTATTGAATGATGATCCGTCGTTCATTTCCATGCAGGATATGGGCATGGGTGAAAATAATATCATGTGGGCAATCGCTGCTCCAGAATCGGGAACAGGAAATGGAAACATTTATTACAGAACGGCCGGTACATCAGCGTGGGTGCAGGCGCCTGGCATGGGCATGAGAATAGATGTCACCCTCAGAGGCCATTCGGTGCTTGTTAATGAAGCGGGTGCTGTGTTCACCTGGAACAGTAATTCAAATAGTTTTCAACTGTTATCGGCTTCGATAAATGCAGTGGACATCGGAGTTTCCGCAGGTACCGTTCAAAACGCATTTGTCTTGGTGAGAAATTTCGGATGTCATACCCTTGCTCGCAGTACAGGATCGGGATTTTTTACCAGTTATCCAAATGTTTGCGGCACGCGCCTTGACGTAGCTCCGGATGGCTCCGTATATGTGCTTAGCGAACTTGCCGGGGAAGTATACCGCGTAACATTTTCCGGGGACGCTGCGACGATTGCTCAAACGTTTCCTTCCTTGTCATTTAGGGATATTACGGTCGCAGCTGACGGTAAAGTATGGGCTGTCAATTCGACAACGAGTTACTATCTGGAAAACGGAGTATGGGTTGCTGACCTAAACAGCAGTGGTATCGGATTCGGAAGCAACCCATCGGGTTTATCTGCAGGATCCGACGGCGATACACCCATTTTGACGCTGAATGCCGAAGACGATGTGCCCACAAGCGATCGCGGACAAATCATTCAACGCCGGGAAAACGGCAGCTGGATGAACAGCCATAAGGTCCGTCAGTCTGGCAATGCCAACAGTATCGTTTTAAATGTTGCCCCGGGTACTTACCGGGTGGAGGAGAACCCTACACAACCTGCCTGGAAACTGGTCAGTATCAACTCAGCCGGTGGTTCTGTGGCCACAAGTCTTGAGAATCGCAATGCATCCGTCACGGTGGGTGCAGGTCAAACCGTGCATGTCGAGTTTGTTAATGCAGGATATGATTATGGCGATGCGCCTGCTTCCTATGGCACAAAAGCAGCAGACAATGGTGCAGTTCATCAGGTAAACCCGGCTCTTACACTGGGAAGTACGATTGATATCGATGCCGATGGTGGCACCAGTCCGCCTGCAAGCGGGGATGATAACACAGGAACGGATGATGAGGACGGAATTTCTTCATTCCCAGTCATTTCCGCAGCGGGTAGCGGGACATTTACAAATTATACGGTCAAAGTATCAGCCCGTAACGGAACAGCATCGACCGCAAACCTTTGCGGCTGGATTGACTGGAACAATAATGGCACTTTTGAATCGCTGGAAGGAGTTTGTACAACATTGGCCCCAGCCGGTACAGAGGCAACACTGGTTTGGCCGGCTGTCGCAATGAGTGGATTTGAGCGCAGGATCGGGACCTTTGGGAGGTTCCGGCTCACGACGGACGTTTTAACGACTGGCGGCATGACGGGCATGGCCACCAACGGAGAGGTTGAAGATTACTTTTTACCGTTTTCGGATGCTCTTCCGGTTACACTGATCACATTTGAGGCTTCTGCCCGTGAAAATTATGTAGCGCTAAAATGGGCGACCGCAGAAGAAATAAACGCGGACCGCTTCGAGATTGAGCATAGTACCAATGGCAAGAATTGGAATTTGGTTGGAACGGTGGTTGCAAAAGGGGAAAGCAGCGTTCAGGCAAATTATACATTCGAACACAAGGCTCCCGTGAAAGACAGGAATTTTTATCGCCTCAAGATGATTGATCATGACAAAACCTTCTCCCTAAGCAAAATTATAAGCGTGCTTTTTGACAAAACATCTACGCTTACCGCTTATCCTAACCCGGCGAGCAATCGCATCCTGATCAGCAATGACGAAGTGGTGAAGCAGGTAACGTTACATGCGATATCCGGCGCGAAAGTATTCGAAAGTCAAAAACACTTTTACAATGGAATCGATGTTTCGAAGCTTAGTCAAGGCATGTACATCTTGTCAATCATTCAATTGGATGGTACTGTCAGCACACAAAAGGTGCTCATAACCAGATAATCACATCGATAGCCTGATCGTAAAACGAGCAATGCGGTTGAATGGAGATTCAACCACATTGCTCGTTTTACAAACCAAAATATCAGGGAATCAACAAATGGGGATTGACTAGTTGATTACCTTTTTTTCCATTCTTACTACCTGATTATCGATTGGTTTCACTGTGTTGAGATAAGCATAGATAGCATTGAGATCCTCTTCTTTCATGCCTGCGTACATGGTCCAGGGCATTGGCGTGTTAATGGCATCCGGTGCCATTTTAGGAGAAACGTAATTGCTGTCAACGAATGCCTTAAAACGGGCAACAAAAGCTTCTTTTGTCCAGTTACCTATTCCTGTTTTTTTATGCATGGTAATGTTTGGCGAGCGCATAACGCCGTTTGAACCAGCGAATTCCATCCCTCCTCCAAATTCAGTTCCGGCAATTACACTTCCTTTCTCCGTTTTGCTATGGCAATCCACGCAACCGGTGGCAGTGATCAGATACTTCCCATAAGCCACCTGATCCGCTTCTGACGGACGCGTGGTGAAAGAAGCCTGTTTAGGCATTGTATTGATCAGGATGCTAACGGGGAAATCGGGTTCTGACTCGGGAATATCCTTTTTTACTGCCGGCAACTCACGAATGTAAGCGATCACCGAGTAAATATCCTCCTGGTCAAGCTGGCCAAACCGGTGGTAGGCCATCACCGGAAATAATGCTTTTCCCTCTTTATTTACACCGGTTGTGACGGCACGGAAAATTTCTCCGTCCGTCCATCCGGCTAGCGTATAGGGTGTGATATTGGGCGCATAAAATTTGCCTGGAAAGCCCATGTCCTGGGTAAAGGCTTCACCGCCCGCCCCGAACCCGCCCGAGGGCGGTCCGGCATAGCGCGACCAGTCGCGGGTGCTATGGCAGTCCATACAAACCGTCACGTGATTAGCCAAATACTCTCCCCGCGCCACACGGGCCGCGGTACGTTCTATTTTAATGTCGGGCGCGGGGCCAGTATCGGGAAGCGCTGTTTTAACATACGTGATGCCTGCAAGAACAATAACAACCAGGGCACCGAGTATTTTACCAATGAGTTTAATTGCTTTCACTTAGATGGTCTTTGTAGATTAAGTGAAACATTTTAATACGTCAGCTTGCTGATTGTGCCGTCCTGATAGCTAAGCAGATAGTAGATTCGGCCATTTCCACGGATGATGTCAGTCGGCCGTGTGAGGCTGTCGAGGAGTACTTTTCCATCTTCATTGAGCACTTTACCAGACTTAGCAGCAAATCCCATTGCTCCGAAAACACCGTGCTGAATGACAATGGGCTTCTGGTTGGCTGATAGTGTAATACCGGTCAGCGTCGTAAATTTAGACTTGTATACGTCTACCACTCCTGATGTATTCACCTGAAAGATTTTAGCATTACCTGGTGTAAAAGGAAAGCCGGTTAATGTGCTTACGAGGAATTTGCTTCCATCGTAAACGATGCCAGTTGGCACAGCCTCTACATCCGCTGCAACATTGGGTAATTTAGCAAATAAGCTTAGTGCGCCCGTTACCTTATCCCTTTTGATAATGGCATTGCTTCCGGCGTCAATGATGTACATATGATCGTCCGGGCCAAATGTAAAATCGTATGTGTTTGAATTGATAGGGTCGGTCAATCCAAGACTTTCCACATAGCTTCCAATATCAACTGAGTCGATATCGGCCAGCTGGACGGGGGCATCGCCAGATTTGAAGGACGACACGTCCGCTGTATAAAGAATTCCATTGGAGCCGTGCAAAAAATATAATTGCCCCTCGCGATAAGCCAAATGGGCAATTCCTTCTATTGATCCTTCCCGCATCAGGGACTGGAGACCGGTAACAAATGTTGTCTTCACGCCGGATGGTGTAATCATGGAAACGCTGCCATCATTGCCCTTACCAGATCCTGCTTCGGTCACCCATAGGTTTTCCATGTCATCTGCTGCCAGTCCGATCGGATATCTCAATCCGCTTATAAATATTTCCGAAGACAAGGTTTCTGGTTCAGGTTCAAAAATATCGTGATCTGTGCAAGACAGGACGAAAAGGAAAAACAAGAATGTCGAAAGTGAGTAAGTTAACTTTTTGGAATTTGACATGTTGGTTTAGAAAAAAACGTTGAGTAAAATCTTAGTGCAAAAGACGATAGGAGCGCGACATTGCACAATAGCAAATTATTGCTATATCAGGTGATTTAACCCTGTATTCGCCGTTGTGGCAGGTGGTTAGGAAAAAGAATGTATGTCATTTGATCGAATAATCTACTTTAAAGGTATATATACAGTTACATACGCCTTACAAACACTTCCTGTCTTTTCATGCTGTGCAGACTTTTACAGTTCCAGTTGAATTTGTCTTGTATAAAACCCCATTTGTATGGCCTGCTATCTTTCATATTTCTGATTGTTACAAACATCTGCCTTGCGCAGGCACCGCAAACGCGTGTGAATATTCAGCTGTTTGGTCCTGAGCAGGGTTTGCCAAGCCGGAATACGCGTTCACTGGCCCAGGATGGCAGGGGATTTATGTGGGTGGCTACTGGTCAGGAGCTTTGGCGTTATGATGGATATAATTTTCAAAACTTTACTGCAATGCTCACCCGTTCTCTGGGCGGTGGCACCTTGATCAACCAGATAAGGACAGGGCCGAAAGGCAATATTTGGGTAGCACATAATAGCGGCTTCAGCATTATCAATCCCCTTGATCTGACCTGCAAGACTATTGATCCTTCAAAAATTTTGAAGGGTGTTGGTTCCAGGCAAAATCTGGATATTTTTTTTGACAATGATCAAAATGCCTGGGTGTCAATACCGCGGGGTAAGCTGACTAAAATCAATAAGGATTACCTCCCCGTGGCCCTGTACACCCCACCAACCGACGCCGGACATTCTGCTGCTGTTGGAAGCCAGGTGACCAAACTATTTATGGATGGGAAAAACAGGCGATATGCATTCAGCGACAGTACTTTTCTGGACGAAATCGATGAAAAAGCATATCTGGTTAACCGGACCAATCTATTGGCAGAGGAGATGGATTCCCGCCATTTCAGCGTATTCAATGTTGTGCAGTCCGATGCTGATACATTGCAAATATATTACAAGCATAAAACCAGTAAGAAATTCCGGATCCGTCATTATGCGCTCGGAACGCGAATTTTCAGTCCTGTTACAGACATTGACTCCCCGATAGCCCCTGATTTTATTTATGCTTATAAGAACAGTTATAAGTGGTATAAATCTTCCAAAGAGATTGGTTTTTTAAATCAAGTGACGGGTCAGTTCACAAATCTCACGACCCGCCTGCTGCAAAAATCGGGTGCGGATATTTTCTTTTTCGGTGCCTGTTTGAGCGCGGACGGCAGTTTTTGGGTGGCAGGCGTCGACGGTCTCATTAAAGTAACACTCACCGAAGAAATTTTCAGGAGATACATGAGTGTCCCTTTGGAAAAGACGGGCGATATCGGCAGCAGCGTAAGGGGCATTACTGAGGATAATTCCGGTATGATTTGGGCGTGTTCCTATGGTTATAACCGAAATGGTTTACAATACTTACTTCATCAAATTGATCCCATAACACACCTGAGCAGACACATGCAGCTGCACAGCCAGACCAAGATTTCAAATGAAATGGTGATCCCGTATAAGGTACTCTTTACCAAAGACGAGGTTTATGCGGTGACGGACGGCACACAGTTCCTGAAAATTGATCCGGAGACCGAGGCTTATCATGCGGTGGAATTTCCGTTTGTTAGCGGACGCGGATTTACTTCCTTTTACAAACTCAATGATTCCACCTTTTGGACAGGCACCTGGGGTGGAATGGGCATTATCGGTACGCGGGACCTGAAGCCCGATCTTTTAAATGATAAAGCCGGGCGCTATATCAAAAATGAACGCGTCAACAACTTTATGCCGTGGAAAAAAAACCGCGTTTTAGTCAGTACTACGAATGGCTTATACGTTCTGAATCAAGATGCGAGCATTTATGAACATTATGGACAGACAGCCGGAGACAAGATCAAACTTCCGGCTTTACAAATTTTCCACACTGTATGGTTTGAAAATGCATTGTGGGCGGCAAGCGGGCAAGGGTTGATCCGCATTGATGTGGATAGCAAAAAAACGCAGCTTTTTACCACGCATGACGGCCTGCCTGATAACAATATCTATGCGGCACTGCCGGATCAGCGGGGAAATCTTTGGCTGAGTACCAACAAAGGTTTGTCGCGCTTTAACACACGAACCAGAAAATTCCATAACTACGGAATTTCAGACGGTTTGCCACACCTGGAATTCAATCATGGGTCCTATCTAAAATCGAGAGACGGCACCCTTTATTTCGGCGGCCTGAACGGCGTTGTAGCATTCAATCCCGAGCAGCTGGATTTGAGCTCAAAAAAAGAAAGCGCCTTACAGCTTATTTCCTATTCCAAATTCGATGCCGATCTAAGCAAGACCGACACGATTATCATCCATCAGGCCGGTAAACAGATCATTTTCAACCCCGGTGATCGCCTTTTTGCCTTTGCATTTATGAGCCCGGATTACCAAAACACCTCATTGAACCGATTTCGCTATAAGCTGGAAGGGTGGGGGGATGATCGCTGGCAGATGTTTGAAAATGGGAATAAATTACTTTTTAACAGTTTGCCACCCGGAAATTACTTGCTCAAAGTGCAGGTCTCCGTGGGAGGCGCCGACTGGAGTAGCCAGGAATGGCAATCACCCGTCAGTGTGCTCACACCCTGGTATAAATCGGTTTGGTTTTTCGTTCTCAGTTTGCTGGTCGTAGGTTTTTTGATTTACCTCTTTTATCAATACCGGCTCCGGCAGATCATGGATATCCAAAAAATCCGCAATGGCATAAGTGCAGATATGCACGATGAGATCGGGAGCACCCTGAGCAGCATTACTTTTTACAGCCAGGCGTTGCTGATGCAAATGGAGAAAACCGAACATCAGCAGGTGGTTCAAAAAATAAAGGATAATGCCCAGCAGGTTCAGGAGGGGCTTAGTGATATCGTATGGAGTGTCAAGGCTGGGAGTGACCAGATCGAGGACGTATTTGCACGCATGTTTCAATTCGGCAGCACATTGGCAGAATCCAAAGGGTTTGCTTTCAGTTTTGAAGTGGATAGCCAGATCCAAAACCAAAAATTGGATATGCAGACACGAAAAAACCTATATTTGATTTTCAAAGAAGCGATGAACAATGCTGCCAAATATTCCAATTCCAGCACCGTTGAAGTATATACAGCGCGCGAGGACGGCCATATCAAACTGATTATCAAAGACAATGGCCGGGGGTTTGACCCTGAATTCATCAGAAAAGGCAATGGGTTGGCCAATATGCATCAGCGTGCGGCTCAGATGAACGGCCAGCTTACGATCCACTCCGCTATCGACGACGGTACTACTATTACATTGGTTTTCTAACCAAATAAAGATGACTAGTATTTGCTATATTGTAGAAACAATTCGCATGCTAATTTTGCAGCCTGTTTATTTCAAGATCATATTAATTGCTATTAACTCATTGTATGGCGTCAAGGATCGTTATTTTCGACGATAATCAGGAAAGATTGAGCAGCGTTTCCATGCTCCTCAATCTCTCGGACGGCTTTGAGTGCACCGGGACTTTTCCTAATGCCAATAATCTTCTGGCCAACATTACCGAATCGAAGCCCAACCTTGTGCTCATGGACATCGATATGCCCGGAACAAATGGCATAGAGGCAACCATCCTGATAAGAAGGCATTTTGGTGCATTACCTGTGCTTATCCAAACGAACTTTGAAGAAGACGAGCGGATATTTGGTAGTCTGCAAGCCGGTGCAAACGGATATTTGTTAAAGAAAACAAGTCCGGAGAGGTTTATTGAGAGTTTGAGAGAGGCGCTTGAAGGGGGTGCGCCTATGACTGGCAGCATTGCTACCAAAGTCCTGCGTTACTTTTCTACCCAAACGACAACCCAAAAAGATTACCACCTGACCGAGCGTGAAAAGCACATATTAGGTTTTTTGGTTAAAGGTTACAGCTACAAATTAATCGCCGCAGAATGTAATATTGCTTACAACACGGTAAATAACCACATCCGCAATATCTATGACAAGCTTTACGTCAACAGCGCCACCGAGGCGGTGAGCCTGGCGATCAGAGAAAGGTTGGTCTGACGTCCGGGGCTTTGTTACTTAATGGAAAAGTGCCTTTCAGTGCAATGCAGAAGTAAGTCGATTCGTAGTTTGGCCATGCAGGATGTGGCTGATCGCTTCTTTCCAGGACCCGCGGGCGCGACGACTGATTGGCCAATTCAAGTATCTCTGCATGCAATTTTATGTGAATTGGCTTACGCCCGACCAGATTAGGCAATGCGAATGTATATTGGCCGTCACCGCCGAAGGTGGTTCCCAACAGTTCAAACAAAGCCGGATGCTCTGCAATGCGCAGTTTCCGGCCATCACACCAGGCCCAGCCTTCGGGCGCGGCATGTGCAGGAACAAATTTAATTTCCGCCAGAAAGGGTTCTCTCATGACTATAGGTTTCAGGTAAATCAGGGATGGATCTTAGCTCAACTTTTTGGCGCGTATATCCCGTAGAGTGAAATGATATAATTGACATACAGATAAGGCTCGCCGTTATTAAAAGGCCTTTCCCCATCTCCGGGCCCCTCGTCTTGATGAATTGGCATGCACCTTCTCAGATCGGGCAGAGCAAATGTGACCTGTCCGTCGCCACCGTATGTGGTCCCCAGCACATGGTAAAGAAAATGGTTCTCTGCAATGGGAAGCAGCTTCCCATCACAGAACAACCAGCCATCAGGCGCGAATCTCCCGGCGAACAATTTGATTTCGCCAACATAAGGGTAATCCATGACAAGAAATCGTTATTTTTTCACTACTCTTTTACTACTTTCCTGGTCTCGGAAATACTTCCGTTGTCAAACTTCAAAATGTTTAAACCAGGAGACAGCTTGTCTATCGTAATGATATTCAACCCAGCTTGTAAAATTTTACTCTTGTTCGATCGCACTCTCCCTGCCAAATCATAATAGGTTATATTCCAGGTGCCTTTCGTTATTGCATTAATTTCAATATATCCTTTACCAGTACTTGGGTTGGGGTAAACATTGCCGACTACGGATTCCTCTGTGTCACCGCCTATTGCAATCATTTTAGAAAAACTGTATTTAGTATCCAGATCTATCATTTTTAGGCGGTAATATGCTTTTCCGCGAGGTGAATTGGAATCAAGGAAGGTGTAGATTCGTGATTTATCCGATGCTAACTCACCGATTTTCTCAAATGTTTTTGCATTCGCGCTCCTTTGAATCTCGAAATGGCTGAAATTAACTTCTGAGCTGGTTTGCCAGGTAAGCTCATTGCTTTTCTCTACGGCTTTCCCTGTGAAAGAAGTCAATGTAACTGGTAAAGATTGTTCAATTGATTTCGCTATAAAGCCACTAAATCCGGTTACAGGGAATGTCACTTCCCAAATGGAATTGATTGGATTCCAAACAAATGTATAATCTCCTTCATTCCAGGAATTTGCGTCGGTTGGGATAGATGAAGGCGGCCCGGGGTAGTTCAAGCCTGTCGGACTGGACCCTGAAAATTTAACAATCTGGAAGTTATCAATACCCGAGACATCATTTGGGCCGGTTGGCAACAGACCAGCTGTAATGGTTTCATTGTAGGCATCGAAATCGGCTTGTGAGAAGTACAAGGTTATTATGCCGGTTGCCGTGTTTGCGTTAGTGGCTGGTGTAATCTCATAATGCCGCGGCACATATTTAAAAGGCGGGATTGTTTCAAGCCAGCTTTTAACAGTAGCATCCGTAAAGCCGTTTGTGGGCACGACTTTGGCAATATATTCACAATTATTAGCTACCAGAGGTGTTGTGGCTACATTTTGCGTATTTGTGGTTGCGGCTGTAGGGAGAGAGACGTTACCGCTACAAGTCGGAGCAACGATATTCACAAAATAATCTTCCGTTTCACCACTGTCATAACCTCCGCAAGCAGAATCACCTATTCCCCCGTTACCGGATATGACTCTCATGCGCGTTAATCCTGGCAAAGCAGTTTCCGGAATTGAGATGGAACCCGTCAATGTATAGTCCGGGGAAAAGTTATTTGATGAGAAATACACTCTTTCCCCTGGCGCATCAAAGCTACCATTATGGTTGTAATCGATCCAAACAGATGTTGCACTTAAACCAAAAGATCCACACTGACCCATTCGAATAGAGATCGGAATAGTATTTAATATGGTAAGGTTCGGAGCAGCTACCAGGGGTGTGTAATTTGAATACCTGTTACGGATAGAGCCCGGACCTCCGGATTGGCTACAGTCGGAGGAATTGTTTAATTCAGCAATCGTTACATTAAATATGTCCGAACCTGATTCAGTATCGGAAGCAGAGGTGCACGGACAATAAAGAAAGGTATCATTCACAGCAACCGGTGTCGATATGGTTGTGTTTTCGCTGGTTGGACAGGTTACACTGCAGTAAAAATTGTCAGGACCTGTGATTGTCGCAGTATATGTTTCATTCGTAGCACCTGCAATCGGACCAGCATTATTGTACCATTGGTAGGTATTATTGGAGGTAACGATAGTAGGACTGAGCGAAAAAGTAAAACTCACCTCCGGGCAAACCGGGTTTTGCGTAGCTACTGCATTCAGTTGTAATGGGCTGTCGGTGCAAGCAGGAGGTGGTACAATGTTGATCAGATAATCTTCGGTTTCCCCCTGACCATAATTTTGGCAGGCGGAATTAAGCGGAGTCAGGCCAACAGAGGTAATGACCCGCATACGGGTGATACCTAATAATGCGGTTTTAGGAATGATAAATGAGCCAGTTGTGGTCAAATTCTGAAAACCTCTTACTTGATGTATAAATTCATCCGGACTTTCAAAGGTGCCATTACGGTTATAGTCTATCCAGATAGCAATGTGGAAATAAGAGGAAGTCCCGCCTGCGGATACTGAAAACGGGATCGTTGCCAGTTGATTAAATACGGGCGCATCCACTACGGTTGTAAAGTCGGAATAAGCACCCAACACTGATCCAGGTCCGCCGGTTTGAGAAAAGTTAGTTGAATGGTTTAATGTTCCCGCGGTTACATTAGTAACATCTAATGTTGGTCCGCTATTCGCGGCAGAAGTGCAATAGCATGTCAAGACAGAAACTGGGATTGATCTTGTTTTCTTTGAGCCATTGGAACAGGTTACTTCACAATAAAAATTGTCCGGACTTGTAATGGTTGCCGTATATGTTTCGTCGGTTGCACCCGCAATCGGTCCGGCGTCATTATACCATTGATACGTGTTACCGGCAGTAATAATCGCAGGACTGAGTGAGAAGGTATACCTTGCTTCCGGGCAAACGGGAAGTTGTGTAGCGATTGTTTTGGTTTGGATCGGGTCGCCGCTGCATGCAGGAATTTCTCCAATATTTACTAAATAATCTTCGGTTTCGCCCGCAGTATAGCCTTCACAAGCAGAGCTTACCGGATTTTGACCGGCATTTGAAACGACTCTCATTCCTGTGATGCCTGTTAAAGCGCTTAAAGGAATCGTGAAAGAACCGTTAATTGTATGGTTGCCAGAATTTGGTTGCGATGTTTGATATACTCTTTCACCTGGATTTTCGAAAATGCCATTCTGATTGTAATCGATCCAGATGGAAGTTGAGGCATTACCGCTGTTTTCCGCAACTTGTATTGAGAATGGAATCGTAGCCTGCTGATTAAAGACCGGAGCCGCCACCAGCGTGGTGTAATTGGAATATCTATTTAAAATGGATCCGGGCCCTCCGGTTTGAGAAAGGTCAGAGGTGTTGTTTAGTGTTCCTGCCGTTACATTAAAAATGTCCAGACCTGTGGTATTGGTAGCAATAGAAGCGCAATAGCATGCATAAAACGGTGTCAAACCAATCGCAATCGGAGTTGATTGACCCGTTTGGCCACTTTGGCTACATGTGACTTGACAATAAAAATTGTCTGCGGATGTAACGGTTGCTGTGTAGGTAGGGCTGGTAGCGCCTGCAATCGGACCGGCATTATTGAACCACTGATAAGTAAACCCGGCAGCATCACCACTATTCAGTGCGGAAGATGATGAAAACGAGAGATCAATGGTTCCATTGAGGCAAGCAGTTGTTTGACTCGCTAGGGTATTTCCCGGTGCAGGTGCACCATTGCAAAATGGTGGTGATACAATATTCACTGTATAATCTTCTGTTTCACCACCATTGTAACTGCCGCAAGGTTCTACATTTCCAGTTGCTGCAGTAATAACCCGCATTCGTGTCGGGCCTAACAATGCACTTCCCGGAATAGTGATTGTACCCGTTACAGTATGGCTTGGTTCGAAGATTGACCCCGAGCGATACGCAAGTTCACCAGCCCCGAAACTGCCATCATGGTTATAGTCGACCCAAATTGAAGTTGTTACCGATTGAAAACCGGTGCAATAGGCGACGCCGATCGAAATAGGAACAGTTTTAAATTGCATAAGATCCGGGGCAGCAAGATCGATGTAATTCGAATAACTACCCGGCACAGATCCAGCGCCAGCCGATTGATTACATGTTGAAGAATTGCTTAATGTGCCGATCTCCACGTTTACGATATCCTGGGTACCGCCACCCCAGGAGGCGCAATAAGTTTGTGCGTGAACAATGCTGCTACCAGCAAAGCACAAGAGAATTAAAAAAAATGTGAAGTAGAGTTTGGTTTTCATCCGAGCGTAGTTTATGTCTTTTGTGAAAATTGTCCTATCAGGCGAGTTCTTACAGCAGTCAGTTGGCTTTTGTTCCAATAAGTATTTCTAGACTACAAGCAGTAAGTTGCGATACAAAAAACAGCAAATGGTACACATTGCGCAATAGCAAATACTTGCTATCCCTGCGTGCCCTTTGCGGCTATGTATAACAGACATAAACGCAAAAAGCCCCCTAGCTTTCGCTAAGGGGCTTTGTACCCGGAGCCGGAGTCGAACCGGCACGAGTGTAACCTCATTGGTGTTTGAGACCAACGCGTCTACCAATTCCGCCATCCGGGCATTGATCTCTCTTGTTGGGAGTGCAAAAGTAGGGAGAAAAAAAGATTAAGCAAGTTTCCGGTTTAAAAAATTGATGTGAAACTAGTCCCTGTTTTGAAGAATTGATGCAACTCGCTTATTCATAGCGCAATGCTTCTATGGGATCGAGCCGTGAAGCTTTAATTGCGGGGTAAATTCCTGAAATCACGCCAACGATGATGCAAACGGCTATTCCCATGGCCATCCATAGCCAGGGAACGACAAATGAGCTCTCAGTACTGATCAACTTTGAAATGCCATTTCCTATCAAAATCCCTAATATCAATCCAACAATTCCGCCGATGATGCACACCACAATGGCCTCAATTAAAAACTGAAACCGGATCACTCGCGGTGTTGCTCCTAACGATTTTCGGATGCCAATTTCTCTTGTCCTTTCGGTCACCGAAACCAGCATGATATTCATCAATGCAATGGAAGCACCCAAAAGGGTAATGATACCAATTCCGAAGCCACCTATCCTCAGGTATCCGCTGACCTCCTCGAAATCTTTGGCCATTGCATCGGCACGGTCTATTTCGAAGGAATCGGGTTTGCCCAGTTCATCGCCACGGATCCTGCGCATGATGCCCCTGGCTTCTTCCACGATGAAATCCCCGTCAGTCGCATTGGTAGGCGAGGCGGTAATGTTGTAGGTCAGCGATCGGTTGGCGGCAAGTCCGCGCCCGTTTTCAAGCGGGATCAGGATAATACGGTCGGAGTCGTTATTACCTCCCATCGAACCCTTTTTCTGAAGCACACCCACAACCCGGTATCTGCTTCCCATGAATGTGATCTCTTTATTGATCGGATCAATGCGCACAAAAAGCTTACGCGCTATTTCCTGACCAAGTACCGCTACATTCAACGAATTTTCGAGGTCATTTTTATCAATATTGCGTCCCTGATCGATTTTGTACCCGTTGATTAAAAGGTAGTTGTCATCAGAACCGATCACGCTGCTGTTCGGATTTGTCTTTGCAGATAGATAATTGACCTGAACTGCTCCGCTGATCCCCGCTGAAAGCGAAGCGGTTGCAGGATACGATGATTTGAATTTTTCGGCAAAAGTATGTGCCTGGCGGTAGTTGATTGGAGGATATTTTTTTTGCCGTCGTCCCTGGTCGAAAAAATCATCGTCAACCGGGTTCCGGACTGTGAATGTGTTCGCGCCAAGGTCGGCAAAGCTGCTGTTAACCGAACTCTGGATGCCTTCAATGGCAGTCAAAATACCAACTAATGAAGTAATTCCGATCGCAATGATCAATGCAGTCAGGACTGTCCTCAGCAGATTGCTTTGAATGGAACGCAGCCCTTCATCTATATTTTCGCGGATGTTCATAACTGGTTAGCGCTGGTGCACCATAATGCGTTTTTCGTCGTTGAAATACCTGAAATGTGAAAGATCGTTTTAATTTCTTCCTATATTTAGTATTTACAATTTGTAAAGCTGCGCATGAAACCTGAAAGAATCAAACCAGTGATACGCCTGTTTATCCCGCTTATCATTTTTCTCGCAATCTCATTTAAAGGCACCGCTAACAGGCTTTTGATTCCCATGGATGAGAGCCAAAAGAACCATTTGAAAGCATACGGCATATCCTTTTGGATCCTGAAAAACTTCGAAATGGAAATGGATTGGTTGCTGAATTACAGGGGAGGCAGTTTCATGGTGGCTTATACGCAGCAGTTCGCGACTGAGATGACGGTACGCGGCGTGAGCTTCGAGGTGATTTCAGAAGGGCAGGCAGGGCAGATACTGAGCGAGATCAGTGCGCCGGACGTGAATATGGATGCGGTAAAATTGCAAAAGGCGCCCAAAGTAGCGGTGTATTCACCTAAATCTAAATTACCCTGGGATGATGCCGTCACATTGGTCCTTACATATGCGGAGATTCCTTATGATGTCATTTATGATGATGAAGTGCTCAATACCAAGTTACCTGAATACGACTGGCTGCATTTGCACCACGAAGATTTTACGGGCCAGTTCGGTAAGTTTTTTCAATACAAAGATTATCCCTGGTACCGTGAGCAAAAGCGGGAAGCGGAGGAAACAGCGGCCAAATTTCAGTTTGCAAATGTTCCACAAATGAAGCTGGCAGTAGCCAAAAAAATCTCTGAATTTGTAAGCGGTGGCGGCTATATGTTCGCGATGTGCAATGCAACAGACACTTTCGATATCACTCTTGCAGCCGACGGGCTTGACATTGTGGAAGCGATGTACGACGGCACGCCCGCTGATCCGACCGCCAATGGTAAATTGAATTACGACAATACGTTCGCTTTCAAAGATTTTAAAACAATCCCATATCCTTACGAAATTGAATTCTCAGACATTGATAATCAGCCGGACGAACGGGGATTGATCGAGTCCAATGATTTCTTTTCCCTTTTTCAGTTTTCGGCCAAATGGGACCCCGTTCCGAGTATGCTGACACAAAATCACCAGACATTGATCAAAGGATTTTTGGGGCAGACCACGGCATTTAAAAACAGGCTGATCAAGCCAGAGGTTATTATTCTTGCAGAAAGCAAATCGGCTAAGGAGGCGCGGTACATTCACAGTACACACGGCAAAGGGTTCTTTACCTTTTACGGGGGCCACGATCCCGAGGATTATCAGCATCGGGTAGGCGAGGAGCCCACAGACCTGAACTTACATCCGAATTCGGCGGGATACCGTTTGATCCTGAATAACATTCTTTTCCCAGCAGCGAAGAAGAAGAAATTGAAAACTTAGATTAGCTAACGGGTGCGAATGGTGGACCATGTATCAGGCTTTCTTTATCTGTATCCCAAACGCATTTGCCGGATTTGTAATCATCAATTGACGAATATCCGTTTCTTCAAAACCTTTCGCTTTCAAAAAAGGCAGCAGCTTGTCAGGAATCGCAGTGTAACCTTTGAAACCTCCTCCATTAGGCTCACCCGGCCGATACCAGCCCGCATCGTGGGAAATAAGCACCTGGTTCAAAAGGTGATTTGATTTGAGAAAGATGATCAGCTCAGCCATTTTGATCACATTATCATCGCTAACTCCATCCAGACTGACCCAGCAGCCACTTTTGGCAGTGTTTATAATTTCTTCCTGACTACCATTTGCGTGGACCCATACAAATGCTTTCGGACTGACGCCTAATCTTTTCAAGATTTCGATTTCTTCATTTGCCGGAATCGCCGGGCCGGTGTGAGAGCAAATGGTCAGACCGGTTTGCAAATGTGTTAATGCAGCTGCCGTGATAAGTTTTTGATGCAATGGAGATAGTGGACCAGGATTAACGCTGGTTTTGATAAAGCCCGGCTTAATGTTCGTGCCGTCAATGCCATTTTTAAATTCGTCAATCCATCTCTTCGAAAGCTCTTCCGCAGTTTCGGTGAATGCCCAGGAAGGAAGATATTTATTGTCTGAGGCGCCGTAATAGCCGGTATTCGTCAGGATATTAAGTCCGGATTGGTCGGATAATTTTTGAAGTAACCGCACATCCCGGCCAAGAAACGCGGGTGTGCATTCCATGATGCTCTTAATTCCCCTTGATTTAATTTCCAAAAGATAGGGAAGCACTTTCTTGATCACTTCATTGTGGTTCCAGCGATCGGGCGTTATTTTATCGGCTCCAATGAAGTCTACTAAAACATGTTCGTGAATGAGCGATGGGCCGAGATCGGCAGTGCTTATTTTTCCTTTGACGGAATATGTGAAAGGCTCTTCCGGAATGAAGGCTGGTAAAAATGGGGTTAATGCGCAGATTTGGAGGAATTGCCTGCGTGAAAATGGGTTCAAGTCATAAATGTTTTCCATTTCAACAATCTGCGATTAATCTACTCAATAACAATAAACGGCGTCGGACTGAAAGAAATGACGAAAATCACCAATGCGCAGATTCCCAGGATAATGCGTGGGGTATCCAGCGGCGCGTTTTCATCGGTTTCGGGATGGAGGATGCCGAGGAACCTGCCTAGAATGAATACAAATGGTAAAAAACCTGTCGAACCTTCCCAATCGGGGCGGATGTAGGAAACTGCAAATTGGCCGACGACTATGATGAGGGCGATCATCAATGCGGTTGCCGGATTATCACTTACTCTTTTGAAGCAGACAAATAGAAAATAAACGTAGATCGCTAAATAAAAGAAGCGCTCGTAAAACACCGCATTGCTGCCTGTTGCAAATGAGTCGGTACGGAAAAGCCCTAATCCCGAATAAAAAGCAAAAATTCCAAATAAAACCGGCGCGATAATATTGAATCTCTTTTTACCGATCAATCCATAGAGAATATGTCCGCCGTCCAGCTGCCCGATTGGAATTAAATTCAATGATGTGAAAAACAACGCAAGGTATCCCGCGAAAATGTAGGGATAGTGGATCATCTCGTAAGCATGTGGTAACCTCGCAGGATCGGCAACATACTTTTTAAACAACGAAAACAAGATGTTATCCCCCAAAATGAGGTTACCTGCCGGATTTTCGTATGCAAATTGGGGGTAATTCAGTCCATACCGGGCATATTCGGGATGGATGGTAAAAATGTATTCAGGCGGTGGCAGATGCGTAAATCCATACCAAAGTACCACAAGAGCGGCAATAAATCCGGCCAATGGGCCCGCAATGCCTATGTCGAAGAATTTGAGCCGGGATTTGACAACCGACTTAATGCGAATAAAAGCGCCCATCGTACCAATACTCTGCGAAATTCCAAACCACAAGGGAATATAATAGGGAAGTGTCACTTTGACCCGGTGATATTTGGCAACAAAATAATGTCCAAATTCGTGAATTGTTAAAATCGCAAGAAAAGGAATGGAGAACTGGAACCCTTTCATAAATTGGTACCAGCCCAAGAGTTTGAACTTCTCGAAAGCCTTTGGCTCAGCATTATCTCCTCCCAAAAAAACAGCGAAGTCGTAAATGAAAGCAAAAATACTGCCATATATCCACTCTGCACCCGCCATGGTGGTGGTAATGATGGTCAATACAAACAGAATAGCCTGGATGAGGTAAGTGCGTGTGTTAGACTGCATAGTCTTTGAGATATTCCAGAATGGTTACCGGTTTTTGAACGTGGATGGTGTCAATTCCTATCTTGGAAGCCGCCTGAATATTGTCATAATTATCGTCCAGAAACAGCGTTTCTTCTGCTTTCAAACCAGCCTGTTCCAATACTTTCTGATAAATCCGGACATCGGGTTTCATTAGTCCCATTTCGTAGGAAAGGAAAACCGTTTCGAACAAATCGTCCAACTTCTTAATGCCCGTTGAAGCTTCAAGGATTTTGTTGGCTTGCGTAATATGTATCGAACTGGTATTGCTTAGCAGGAACAAGCGATAACTTTTGGCCAGTTTTTGAAGAAGATCAACTCTTTCGGGTGGAAGGTCCAGCAACAAACTGTTCCAGGCCGTATCAATCGCTTCGTCCGATAAGTCAGAGAAATTTAGCTTTTCCCTGATAAAATTGCGAAAACCGCCTTCGCTCAATGTTCCTGTTTCGAACTGACGAAAGAGATCATTTTCATTAAATATGGTCAGGATTTCGCTTTGCTCTCTCCCGCTCAGATTGGCAAAGGATTGGGAAGCAACGGGAACATCAATGTTGAGAATAACATCACCAAGGTCGAAAATGATGTTTTTGATTTTTTGGTTTTTCATTAGATGGCTGTTAGCCGCGAGCTTTTAGCTTTTAGCCGTTAGCTTTTTTGCTTTCTAAAATGTTTCACTCAACAACTATTCCCATGGCGCAAAATTTATCGATTCTTTGATCGATTCTGTCTTGATGGTCTATTGCCGAGAGCTCTGTTATGTTTTCAAGTATTACTCTTTTCAGTTCTTCCGCCATCCAGGCGTGATCCAAATGCGCACCGCCCAATGGTTCTGCAATGATACCGTCGATCAGGTTGTTTTTCTTCATATCCTTTGCCGTAATTTTCATTGCCTCCGCCGCCTGCTCTTTGAAATCCCAGCTTCTCCAAAGAATTGCGGAGCAGTTTTCAGGGGAAATAACGGAGTACCAGGTATTCTCCAACATTAAAACACGGTCTCCGATCGCAATTCCCAAAGCGCCACCGGATGCTCCTTCACCAATGACAATGCATATCACCGGAACTTTAAGCATAAACATTTCTTTGAGATTTCTGGCAATTGCCTCGCCCTGGCCACGCTCTTCGGCTTCCATCCCTGGAAATGCGCCGGGAGTGTCTATGAGGGTTACAATGGGTTTGTTGAATTTTTCGGCCAGTTTCATCAAGCGCAATGCTTTCCGATAACCTTCGGGGTTAGGCATACCGAAATTCCGGTGCTGCCTCTGTTTGGTATTTCGCCCTTTTTGTTGACCAATCAGCATAAACGAATGTCCACCGACATTGGCCAGCCCACCGATAATAGCCGGATCGTCTCGCACCTGGCGGTCCCCATGCAATTCGATGAATTCGTCGCAGATCAGCTCGATATAGTCCAGCGTATACGGACGATCGGGGTGACGTGAAAGCTGTACGCGCTGCCAGCGCGTAAGGTTTTCAAATATTTCTTTTCGAAGATTTGTAATATTATTTTCCAGTAAGGAAATCGCATCGGAAAAATCTACATTGTTTTCCTTTGCTAATGTTTTCATTTCTTCGAGCTTACGTTCGAGCTCGGACATAGGTTTTTCAAAATCCAGGTATGTTCTCATAAATTAGGTTCTCGTGATTAGGCCGGGAGGTGATTATAATTCGTAAGTCCGACCTCTCAATGGTATTTCTACCGACTTATAGCCTTGTTCATTAATGATACTTTGGAAGTCAGCCATGCTTTGCTGCTCTCCGTGGACAAGGAAAACGCATTTAAGCTTTTCCGGATCCTGCATTTTAACAAATTTGACCAGATCAGCCTGGTCTCCATGTCCGCTAAATACGTCAATTTTTTCAATATTAGCCAAGACAGGCAATTGCTTTCCGCGAATGGAAATCGTGTCCTGACCATTTAATAACCGCCAGCCAAGTGTTCCTTCCGAGGCATAACCGATCATCAGAATAGTTGCATAAGGATTTCCGATATTTGCTTCCACATGCTGCTCAACCCGGCCACCCTGTACCATTCCGGAAGACGATATAATGATGCACGGTTCATTGTAATTGGATACCGCACGGCTCGCGTCTGAACTTTCCAGGTAAATCAGGTTTTCGAAATCAAAAAGCATATCATTGTCCTCCTGAAAACTTCGTGCCTCTTTATTAAGGAGCCTGACATGACGCTGGTATACCTTGGTGCTGCTATGGGCCAACGGACTGTCGGAGAAGACTTTAATATATGGAAATGACTTATCCATATACAATTTATTCAAAGTATAGAGCAATGCCTGCGTACGGCCTACACTGAAAGAGGGAATGATTAACCTTCCGGGAATGTCAATGCACGTACGACGGATCACATCAGCCAAAGCCTCTACCGGAGCAGCCTGGTTTTCATGCAGCCGATTGCCGTAAGTGCACTCGCAAATGAGATAATCAACCTGTGGGATCTCCTGAGGATCGATCAATAACGGGTAATTTTTGCGGCCAATATCCCCCGAAAAGCAGATTTTTTTCTTTTGGCCATCTTCATAGACTTCAACCACGATATGCGCGGCACCAAGCAAATGGCCGGCAGCATAAAATGTAATGGTTATGTTATCGGCAATGCGGTAGCGTTGACCAAATGATACCGAAACAAAATTATCCATTGCTTCCAACACGTGCTTTTCCACAAAGTAATCCCTTGGGACTTCTTTTGGTTTTTTGCCACGTTTCCTGGAAGAGGAGCTATTACGGGCGTTCAGGCGCTTCTGGTGCAGATTTGCGGCATCCTTCAACAACAATGAAGTGAGCGCAAGGGTAGGTTCGGTACAAACGACCCGGCCCTCAAATCCCTCTTTATATAAATTGGGAATGTTGCCGGAATGGTCAATGTGGGCGTGTGTTAAAAGTACCGTGTTGATAAAACTTGCTTCAAACGGAAAGACACTTTTTTGCTCATCATATCTGGTTTTCTTGCCAATCTCGTCTAAATCAAAGTCAGAGCCACAGTCAATCAGTATGCGGTAATCATCAGATTCCAGGAGAAACATGCTACCTGTAACTTGCTGTGCAGCTCCCCAAAATGTCAATTTCATAGATTAAAATGGGGTGTGAACGCTATATTGGGATTTTTCCTTCAACCGGAAAAATCAATATTATTATTGAGTCCTTCTTTCAAGGCACTTTATCAAATGCCTAATATCTGACAAAAGTACCAAAAAAGAGAGTGAGATTTGGACATTCCTTATTAGTTTAGATTTTCGTATCCTCCTTTTTCCCTCATCCGGATGCTCTGGTGAACGTTTATGAGATTTATCCCATTCTTTTTTTTACTATTTTTCTTTCATAAAGGTTTTTCCCAAACCATAGACAGCATTGCGCTGAACAGTCTCCGGGATGCAGTGCTGGAACTTCAGAACAGCGAAATTATGCGCAGCGGCTCTCTGGCTGTGAGTGTAAAATCGGTTAAGGAAAGGGGCTTTGTATTTGGGATAAATCAAGAACGTTCTTTGCCATCCGCATCCACTTTAAAACTGGTTTCAACCGCAACGGTGCTATCCGTTTTCGGCGGCGACTTTAAATTTCAAACGTTCTTAGAACACGATGGTGTGATCAAAGGAGATACGTTGACAGGCAATCTATACATTCGGGGGACCGGCGACCCCTCGCTTGGGAGTGACCGTTCAACAGGTTATCTAAAATCCAATGAATTGCTCAACCGGTGGACAGCAGTGGTAAAAAAGGCGGGGATCAAATACATTAAGGGAAAAATTATAGCAGACGCTTCTTTCTTTGATAGCGAAACATTGGCAAGCACCTGGATCTGGGGCGATATAGGTAATTACTATGGCGCTGGTGTTCAAGGACTTAACTTCAATGAAAACCTATACAGGATCAAATTCAAGCCGGGAACAGAGCCAGGAGATCCGGCTGGTTTTCTAGGCATTGAACCGGAAATACCCTATCTATCATTTACAAATCAGGTCACCACCGGAGAAAAAGGATCGGGTGATAAAACAATTGTATACGGCAGTCCCTTGGGAAACAATATTTTGCTGACGGGAACTGTTCCGGCGGGTCAGCCTACGTTTACAGTGAAGGGTTCTATTCCCAACCCCGCTGATTATGTTGCTTTTGCATTTAAAAAAAGCTTGATTAACGCTTCGGTACTGGTTTTGGAACAGAACTTTATTCTGAAACCCAATACCGCATTGACGCCAAATTCCAAGGTTATTTTGGACGAATATAAATCCCCGCCACTCCGCGAGTTGTGCCAGCAGGCGAATTTTTGGAGCATTAATCTTTTTGCAGACACCTTTTTCAAACAAGCCGGAAAGAGGTTGTCGGGGAAATCTGATTATGATGATGCGGCTTTGGCGATAACTGTATTGTGGGCGGGAAAGGGAGCTGATTTGAGGGGTTTTAATATTAAAGACGGTAGTGGCTTATCGCCATCAGGTTCTATCACTGCAAACGGCCTGACGGACATCCTCAATCTGGCCAATAAGGATGCGAGTTTTACTGATTTTTATAAAAGCATTGCCGTTCTTGGCCAAAACGGAACAGTGCGCAATCTTGGAAAGGGAAGTAAAGCGGCTGGTAATATGCATGTCAAAAGTGGCTCTATTGAGGGTACAAGGGCATTTGCCGGATACGTCACTGCTAAATCGGGCGCATTGATCAGCTTTACCATTATTGCAAATAAATACATGCCTGGCAGCCAGCGTCTTGTTTCTGATGAACTCGTGCGGTTGATGACGTTAATCGGGCAGCTATAATTTCCAAGCAATACCTTTACTTTGCATTTCAGAGTTTTTGAAAATTAAATTGCTTTAAAGCGACGCTACCAATTGTTCAATCATGATTAAAACTGATGTATGTGTTATCTACTATGGCAAACCGTACCAGACGATTATTTCGATACTCACATTACTAAAATACAGCCGGCACAACATTAATAAACTTTACATTACAGTGGAAAGGAGGCAGCCTTTTGACAAATTCGGGGACATTTATCAGATAATCAAAGAGATCCGGCCACTGATTGAAATAGATTTATATTTTCCCAGATACTTTTATCAGCTGGGTGGCCTGGACTACGAGCGAACCAGGAACGATTCGGTATACCGCTGGCAAATCCCGTATCAATACGCACTCGACAATGCCACTTCAGAGTATCTTTTCATCATGCATAATGATATGGTGTTTCATAAAGATATGATCGGGGATATGATGCCGGTTATCACAAGTGACGACAGCATTGCCGGAACGGGTTCAATCGGACAATGTTGGTCTTGCCCCGGATTTTCCGCGCGTGTTTGTCACGGTTCAAAATTTCATGAATTCATTCCAACTCAGGCAGAGGCTCTCGAGCTTCATGAGCAATACAATACGCCACGCAAGGAAAAAGACATTGAGGTTATCCAAACAGGCCGTTTTTATCCGATGCCGGAATGTCGGCTGAATGAATATGCCTGCATGATCAAACTCTCAACTTACCGGAAAGAGACTTTACCGAAGGGTAACAATGTTTGTTTTGGCGGAAATTGGGGTTTTACAGCGGATCTTGGAACCGGATGGTTTTATCAGATGGTTAACCAGGGTTATAAGTTCAAACATTTTGTTCTGGAAGACTATGCTTTACATTCCACATTTAATCCGATCGGGCAGGGGATCCAGGCCTACTCAAAAGAGGATAACTACAATTTGAGTGAAGCCAATGCATTGAAATACCTCATTGAGAATTTTCAGACGGATGCTTCCCTCGATTTGGGTTATAAGCTACTGTCCAGATTAAGATTTGCGCAAGGAAAACTAGCGAAGAAGCAGGACTTGTACGAACACAAGGTTAAAAAAGCATTCAGGTTGATATTTAAGAGATAGCGAAACATAAACAAAGCCGAAAACTGATGAATTTTCGGCTCTATATTGAAAGACGTTGCAAATCCTATTGCACGACCTTTTCGATAATGAAATTGTGATTGGTGTAAATGCAAAGATCGGCAGCAACAGTAAGTCCCTCACGGACCATTTCCTCTGCTGTCAAATGGGCCGCATGTTTTTTCAGCGCTTGGGCGGCAGATAAGGCATAGTTACCACCGGATCCAATCGCTGCGATGCCATTCTCAGGTTCCAAAACATCACCGGTTCCCGAAATAACAAGAATTTCGTCCTTACTTGCTGTGATCATCATGGCTTCTAACTTTCTAAGGTAACGGTCAGTCCGCCAGTCTTTTGCCAATTCAATTGCGGCACGTTTCATATTACCGCCGTATGCATTTAATTTTTCTTCAAATTTTTCAAGAAGGGTAAAAGCGTCCGCAGTGGATCCGGCAAATCCCGCCAGTATTTTCCCTCCAGACAAGATTCTTATCTTTCTTACATTGCCTTTTGCAACGGTATTTCCCATTGTCGCCTGTCCGTCCGCGCCCAATGAAACGCTTCCATTGTGAAGTACGCCCAGAACGGTGGTTGCGTGTATTTTTTCCATGAAGTGGTTTTACTGATTAAAATTCCGGAATTCCTTGAACCGGCAATTAAAACAAAAGTGCCAGGCTGGAAAACCTGACACTTTGTATGTTTATTTTTACTTGAATTAATTCTTCGTCAGAATCGCCAGAATCGCATCTTGTGTTGCGGCTATTTTATTGACATTCGCATCAAGACTGTCGAAACGCTCGTCCATCTTTTCAAGTCCAACTTCAATCTTCTCAAAGCGTTCGTCCATGCTATCTAATCGAGCATCAATATTATCAAAGCGTTTGTCCATTCTATCTAGTCGATCGTCAATCTTATCAAAGCGTTCGTCCATTCTATCAAGTCGAGCATCAATCTTATCAAAGCGCTCGTCCATTCTATCAAGTCGGACTTCAATTCTATCAAGTCGCACGTCAACTTTATCAAGCCGCACCTCAATTTTATCAAGCCGTCCTTCAATTTTGTCAATCTTGCCGGACATGGCCATTTGGCCTTTAAGCAAGAAAGTAATGTCATCACTTTGCTTTTCAACAATGCGACCGATATTTAAAACAACCTGCGTCAAATTTTCAAGTTTCTTCTCCATAAAATCAACCTTGGCAATCAACTCCGCAATAACTGGTTCAATTTGATCTAATCTCTGACTAGGTGTCATAGCGTGTAAGTTTATAGGTGTGTGAATTTTGGAAATCTTAAACAAGCATACTCATCGGCTCTTCCAACAGCTTTTTAACAGTTAAAAGAAACTGGGCTGCACTGGCACCGTCGACAACGCGGTGATCGGCTGACAGTGTTACTTTCATAATGTTGGTCGGATAAACCGTTCCGTCTTCTTTAAAAGCAGCTACTTTTTTGATGCCACCAACTGCCAAAATACACGAGTCTGGCGGGTTGATAATGGCTGTGAATTCATCCACTCCGAACATTCCCAGGTTTGAAATCGAGAATGTATTTCCTTCCCATTCTTTTGGCTGCAATTTTTTATCTTTCGCCTTACCAGCCAGCTCTTTTACCTCTCCTGAAATGACGGACATTGTTTTCTTGTCTGCGTCGCGAATCACAGGAACCAGCAGACCTTCATCTACTGCCACTGCCACGCCAATATTTACATAGTTGTATCTTCTGATTTTATCGCCTATCCAAGCTGAATTAACAGCTGGGTGTTGTTTCAATGCAAGCGCACAAGCCTTAATCACCATGTCATTAAACGAGATTTTCGCTGGGCTAACTTCATTCAACTGCGGACGAAGCGCCATAGCTTTGTCCATCACGATTTCCATGGTCACATAGAAATGCGGCGCGGTAAATAAGCTTTCACTCAGCCTGCGTGCAATGGTTTTGCGCATTTGCGAAATCGGCGTATCTGTGTAATCGCCTGTAGCCGCTGGCGTACCGGATGCGGGAGCGCTAGGCGCAACTGGTTCTGCAGCTTTGGTTGCTGGCGCCGGTGAAGCGGCTGGTGCCTCGGCAGGAGTTCCTTTTGCGGCTGGTTTGAAGTCATCCACGTCACGTTTGATGATCCTTCCATTATCACCACTTCCTTCTACCTGTCTAAGATTGATTCCTTTTTCATCTGCCAGCCTTTTAGCAAGAGGAGACGCCTTAATGCGTTCGCTGGAATCGGCAACAGAAACAGATTTTTCCTGGCCATTAACCTGGTCAGCGGGTTTGGTGCCCTCGTCGGCAGCCGAAATATTTTCCACTTCCACTTCGTCTCCGCCTTCACCATTTTCTCTTGCAAGCAGTGCCTCCACATTGGCCCCTTCCTCGCCGATGACGGCGATAATGCCATCCACTGGAACAGATTCACCTTCTTTGATGCCGACATGGAGCAAAACGCCATCTTCGTAAGCTTCCAGCTCCATTGTGGCTTTGTCTGTCTCGACTTCTGCCAATATATCTCCGGATTTTATTTTATCTCCAACTTTCTTTTGCCAGGATACCAAGGTTCCTTCTTCCATCGTATCACTCATTTTTGGCATACGAACGACTGTGGCATTGATTTTCTCAACAGCCGCTGTGGCAGCAGCCGCTGCGGCAGCAGGTGCAGCCGTCGTGGTAGCAGCCGCTTTTTTGGCAGGTTGCGGTGCGGCAGCAGCCGGTGCCTCTGTAGCAGGTGTAGCCTCAGGCTTAGCCTCTTCAACGGCAGGCGCAGATTCAGCGCTGCCATTTTTAGCGGCTCCATTTCCACCCTCCAAAAGCGCTTTGTAATCTTCACCCTGGGCCCCGACGATGGCCATAATTCCGTCAATAGGAACAGCATCGCCTTTGTTTACACCAATATAAAGAAGGGTACCGTCATAATAAGATTCCAGGTCCATGGTTGCCTTGTCAGTTTCGACCTCAGCAATAACTTCACCGGATTTTATTGTATCACCTACTTTTTTGTGCCATTCTGCGATAACACCTTCTTCCATGGTGTCGCTCATTTTGGGCATACGAATTACTTCTGCCATATCGCTTGTTAAGGTATTTTAGTTTCTTGGTCTGAAATTAGAATTAAGTCAAAATTACAACAAAAGGTGAATACCTCAGGCCTTTCATATCATAAAGTTGACCAAATTGAATGTTTTACCAACCCGCTTTATCGAGAAGTATTTTCCGAATACTTTTTAGTCAACCGCCTATTCTTCGGAAGCGATCTGGGACGCAATCCAGCGGGTTATTGCCATTTTCTCCATTAACGGCGTCATCCTCAAAGTACTGAAAAAGCTCCTGGCAACTTTTAATCGCTTGGTGAAGGTATAAGAGGTTTCACCGAGTTTATTACCACTTCGTGTCACGCCTATTCCAGTGCATTGCAGACTGGCTTTCGCGATCAATCCGATCAGGTATGGGGATTGGGAAAGAAATGGCAATAAACTTTGAGCAGCTGTGTTTCTAATTATCAAAAACAATCCCGAATGCAGCGGAATACGGCCTTTTGAAAATATTGAAACCAGGGATTTAAAAATAAAGGATGTGACTAATCGGCCGCCAGACTCATAATTGCCACTCCTTTGAGCGAAAATGACATCATATTCTGGGGCAAATGAATTAAGCATCGCAGGCAGAAACTCCGGCTCATCTTGTAAATCGGCATCCATGCAAGCGATGATTTCCCCTTTCGCAAATGCCATTCCGATCAGGATTGCGCTGCTTTGCCCCAAATTTTGCCTGAGGTTTACGATTTGAAAAGGCATATTTCCCGAGAGCGACCTCAGAATGGATATCGAGTTGTCGGGGGAAGCATCATTAACATAAACCAAATCACAATCCCAATTTTGCGCAGCTGCGACCGTCGCAATCCGCTGATGCAGCTCCACCAGTGTTTTCGCACTTTTATAAACTGGAACAACAACGCTTATTCTGATCATCAGTAGCCTTTTTGATAATCAACCACATTCAGCAATTTCTCGCCATTGACATACCGTTCAAGGTTTTTTTCAAATAAGGCTTGCCAGCGGAAAGCCGGGCCTTCCAGGCTTCTTCCCACATGCGGACTGACGACAATTCGAGGTTCAATCCACATGGGATGGTCAGCAGGAAGCGGCTCTGTTTCAAATACATCCAATGCAGCACCTGCCAGTTTTCCTTCTTGAATCTGACGTAAAAGTGCGTTGTCGTCCAATGTACCGCCGCGCCCGATATTGACCACAAAAGCAGATTCTGGCAATTTTTGAAGTTCATGCTGACCGATGAAGTGATGCGTTTCACTGGTTTTAGGAAGGCAGATAATCAATGCGTCCGTTTGCGGTAATTGTTCCCGAAAGTTATTGGAACCATAAACAGTGAAATCACCATCCAGCGAATCTTGGGCTTGATTACGGACCCCCGAAACGATACCCCCAAAAGCGTGTATCAATCGCGCGATTTCCCGACCTAGACTTCCCCAGCCGACAATCATGCACCTGCTTCCATGCAACGTAGGAAGCCGGTGGCGTTTCCAGGATTTTGTATTTTGTTCGTCCCTCAGCAAATGAAGCGACCTAAAAAGCGTGAGCAGTAATGCCAGGGCATGTTCGGCAAGCTCAGCGTCGTAAACCCCTTTTGCACAGGTTAAAATGATGTTTTTTTTAATAAGAACATTTTTCTGATGCAATATCAGATCCACGCCGACGGAGTTGGATTGCATCCAGCGCAGGTTTTCGGCATAAGGAAGGCTTTGAAGAAAAAACCGGTTACCCAGTACGATTTCGGCAGTTCTGATGAGTTCTTGCGCTTCGTTCTCCGTTGAAACCCAGCTGATTTCATGGTGAGGAGCGATTTGCTTCAATTTTGTAAAATGATCCGGTACAGGTTCGTACATTAAAAGGATCATACGTAATGCGGATTGGTGGTCCAGCTCTCCACTTGCTGTTTAAATTGCCTGTAATCCAATTCAATTTCTTCTTCTGACCTTAACAACGCCTCATGATAAGCTTTTCTGATATTCTGAACAATGAACTCCATGCTATGATGCTGATGGTCTTTCATGAATGACCGTCTCAAAAAACTAAAATTAATACCTAGCCTGGCGTATTCGTTAATCAGATATTTACTCGCAATAGGATGGCCGTTAGGGGGATACGTAACGCCGCCTGCGCCCAAAGGAATGGTAAAGTGTTTCCGGATATCCCTGACCGTATTGTCCATCAGCGGCACAAATATATTTCTGCTATTTTGTTGTATATGAAGGTCATTTAACCCAATATATGCTTTGCTGAGTGGAAGACTGGCCAGTTCCCGCAGACATTCCAACGCGGAGGTGGTCTCAATAAGAATATTTAAGCCAGCCCGATTTGCGATGAGCCTATGGGTTTGGCGAACATCGTTTGCTGAATGTACCATCGGTAAAAAGATCTCGTCAGCCCCTGCCTTTATAGCCAGTTCAACTTCGTGAAGGGTATGTTCCGTCGAAAACCCATTGATCCGGCAGATCAGCTTCCCGGCGGGCAGAACGTCTCTAACTCTGCATAAATCTTCGTAAGAATCGTAGTTGATCTGCGTATCAAACCGATCTTGCCGCAGCTTTTTCCCTTGGTTTTCCCAATCGACAATTACGCCGTCAATACCAGCACTTATCGCCTGACTTGCTATTACCGGATTATTGGAAAACAGAAATAAATTGAATTCCGTTGGTAGCATTTCCTTCATACATTCCTCGTTTTTTTGGCTACTATGAGACAACTTGTTCCAACGGGTATTTTAGTTTTATTTTTGATGGCGCTGATTTCCCATTTCAACAAGCTCCGCAGAAACCGGGAGGTCGAAGGGTTTCCGGCCATATGCTCACTTTTCTTTTTCTCGGGTGAATTTTTCTTCACAATGCCAAGCTTATTGGGTAAGACCCGCATCAGCCACATTGGCAGCCAAACCAATGAAAAGAAATAGGTTTTATAAGTAACCTCAAATCCTGATTTCGCCAGAATGCTGGTCAGGTCATTCAATGTGTAGCGACGAAAATGTCCCAGCTGTTCATCATTGTCCGACCATAGGCTGTTGAAGGCAGGTACGGTCAGCATGATCAATCCGTTGCTTTCCAGTAAATGGTTAATCTTATTTAAAAATGCCTGATCGTCTTCAATGTGCTCCATTACATCAAAAAAACCCGCAGCTGGAATGGTACCTTCCACTTTGGGAACATAGTCCTCCAATGTGCTGTGAACTGTATTCCGGATCCCTCTTTTTTGTGAATTCTGAATGCCTGAAAGATAGGGCTCGATCAATGTGACCTCATAACCAGCATTTTGCATGGCCAGCGCCGTAATGCCGTTGCCGCCACCGATATCATAAAAGTCCTTTGGGAAATGATTGGCTTTCATGGCTTCTACCAGGCATTCATTCCGGTGCTGGTACCAAAATGACATATCCTCCATTTCGAAGCAAACCGTATTGCCGTCGTCCGGGTAAGAAACGATCCACTTTTCCCTGTTCTCAACCATTATATTTTCTCTCCGGTGATGATTTGAAAAGGCAGAAATGTATTCAGGCCGGGAAGTTTTTCCAGTACCTTTTCGCTTTTTTGGCCCATGGCGGTATTGGCAAGAAACGGTGGGTAAAATCCAAAGCGCTTGATTTTCATATTCTTCCATCCTGCGTATTCCATTGCGCCGAATAATTTGGTTTTTGTCATATCTGCAACGCCTTTGTCACCCTTCCACGACATGCCGGGCGTGAATGCGATTTGGGCATAATAAAGTGGATTATAGGCATTTGGTTCAAGGAAAACGAGTTTTGCGCCCGGCTTGGCAATGCGGTACATCGCCTGAAAACAGGCCGCCAGGTTATGAAAATGATGTAGCGCCATAAAACCCATGACCACATCAAATTGCTCAGTAAGCTCGTCGGGTGCATCTAGAATGTCCGCAGCGTGCAGTTTTACAGGAAATTTATTGTCATTGTGGATTAAGAGCTGTTGCAGCAGAAATGGCGAGAGGTCCAGGCCTTCCACTTTATAACCTTGGGCCAGAAAGTTCAGCGTGTACTTACCCATTCCGCAGGCCACGTCGATAATGCGGTCGCTTTTTTTAATCCCCCCAAAATCAATCACTTCCCGAACGTGCCGGCGCACATAGGGAGAATAGACGGGGATCATGGTCTTTTTGATCTTTTGGCCGAAATAATCCAGCTGCTGATTGTTATGAAAGCGGATATTGGAGACGACTATGCTCATATGCGGTGCGTTGAGAAACTTTCAGCATTCAATATAAAAAAATATGTCACCACTATCAATAAAATGGTTTTTACATTTATTTAACGTGCTAAAACGCTACCGAAAAATAAGTTTTGGTATCCACTACAAAACAGCATACAATGTTACCCGCCAGATATTGGATTCAAAATCCGCTATTTTCTTCAAACCAGACTTTTCTGGCCTTTCAATGGTCTCTGAGGAGATAATGTATTTGCAAGACAGTTCCTTTAACGCTTCATGGGACAAGACGATATCGCGGCTGGGCGGCGTCAATTCTTTTGTCATTGTGGTATTGAAATAACCCAGTTTCTGGTCGTAAACAATCACGCATTGACTTCCCCAGTAATCAAAAAAGCCTTTATTGGCCGGGGCTTTTTCCAATTCTCCGGAAATGATCTGCCTGAAAGCATTTTTATAAGGCAATGCGTAATTGCTTGAATATCCGTCGATTGTCCACAAACCATTGTATTGGGATACCGCTGGCGGAATGCCAATGCTGGCTACACGATAGGAGGGAAGTGGCTTATTAATGTGCGTTTTGATTTTCTTAAAAAGATCCTCGGCATAATAATCTTCAAAGGAAAAAATGTAATGGTAAGGTTCGATCCGCACCCATTTTTTGAAAAACCATTCATAATAAGTGGGTTGATATGCAAAACAGATTCCCATTTGAAGCACAACAAGTGTTTGTACGATCTGTTTTTTGAAATTGATCGGCAATAAAAGAATGGCTTGGGCGGCAGCAATATGCCATAAAATCTGTAAAAAAATATGAAACCTTTCAAGGCTGTACATTCTCAGCAGATCGGATTTGTTGCGCAGATCAACGACCGGTTCCCATTGAAGTAAGGCAATGTACAGGCAGATTAAAGTGATGGTAATCAGGGTAGCTGTCAGTCCCGGAGGTAGTTTTTTCTTTTTTACCAAATCAAAAAAGAAAACAGAAAATGTGAAAGGAAGCAGGATAAAAGTGTGCAGGGAAAGCGCTACGTCAACATTGCCCAGCAGAAAATACCTGGCGAAAACTTTAATGCAAATGCTAACGGAGACAGGGAAACGCAACATTTCCATGCGATGCGAAACAAAACCTCTTCCACCTAAAATATTTTCCAATAAGTCCAGCTTTGTAATGGAGTAAACGGCTAAAAGAATCGCGAAAACCATTAGCAATCGTAAAACCAGTTTTTTTTGAATCAGGTCATAAGTAATGAGTAATCCAAGTGCAAAAAGCATAAAAACGCCGGCCGACTGAAAATTGGAAGTAAAGGGAAAGAGCCCGATGATCAGCCAATTCCACCATTCTGCTTTGTTTTTCCTGATATTTACGATAGCAAAAGCAAGCAGCGGCTGTCCGGCGATACTTAATCCCCAGGTAGGTAAAAAAGGTGTGAAAGCAAATGATAGCGCCAGAAACGCAGCGGAAAAACGGTCTAATTGGAGGTGTTTCCGGCACAGTAACCACATACCTGCCAGCGCGACGGCGCTAATAATGAGGATAAGTGACTCAAAAGCCTGAAAAGTGGGCAGGATTAGATTGAGCCAATAGTAAAAATTGTAGGTGCTGACGAGTGTAAATTTTGGTACACCACTCATAAATGGCTCCACTATGGAGAATGGAGGGGCCCAGGCATAACCGTTTTGGATTACAATCCGGTACCAGACAACATAAGAGTCCAGCGAATCGAAAGCATTGAAGAATGCTTTCTGGCCCAAAAATAGATTGGGCAAATGATAAAGGCAAAATATAAGCGTTACCCCTGCGATGTGGAACTGCCCATATTTTGCCTTCATAAAGAATGGTCTAATTGATTTTCAAAACGGCCATAAATGCTTCCTGAGGAATTTCAACATTGCCTACCTGGCGCATTCTTTTCTTACCTTTTTTCTGTTTTTCAAGCAGCTTGCGTTTCCGCGAGATATCACCGCCATAACATTTGGCCAATACGTCTTTACGCATGGCTTTCACAGTTTCCCGTGCGATGATCTTCTGTCCAATGGCAGCCTGAATAGCAATTTCAAACATTTGACGCGGAATCAGCTCACGCAATTTTTCACAAAGTTTTTTACCCCATTCATATGATTTGGAACGGTGAACAATTGCGGATAATGCATCCACGGGTTCGCCATTCAGCATGACATCCAATTTCACCATATCCGATTCCTGGTAACCTGCCAGTTCGTAATCCAATGAAGCATAGCCTCTTGAAATGGTTTTCAGCCTATCGAAAAAGTCGAAAACGACCTCGGCCAGTGGAATCTTGAATTGTAGTTCTACCCGCTCGGAAGTCAGATACACCTGATTTTTCAGAATACCCCTTTTATCCATACACAAATTCAGGATTGGGCCGATGTAATCTGCTTTTGTGATGATCTGCGCATTGATATAAGGTTCTTCGATCGTTTTAATCACGGTTGGATCGGGCATTTCCGAGGGTGCGCTGATATTGAGCAATTTATCCTTCGTATTCAGTACCCTGAACTGAACCGACGGCACGGTCGTAATGACCGTCATATCGAATTCGCGTTCCAATCGTTCCTGAACAATTTCCATGTGCAGCATTCCCAGGAAGCCGCAACGGAAGCCAAAGCCGAGTGCTGCCGAAGTTTCAGGCTCCCACACCAATGCGGCGTCATTCAATTGCAGCTTTTCCATTGCTTCCCGAAGTTCTTCAAACTCACTGGTATCGACTGGATAAATCCCTGCAAAAACCATTGGTTTAACCTCAGAAAAACCGATAATAGCCTCCGTAGCAGGGCGGTCAATGTGTGTGAAAGTATCACCTACTTTTACTTCTTTGGCAATTTTAATCCCAGAAATAAGATAACCTACATCGCCGCATTCCACTACCTGTTTTGGGATCTGGGCCAGACCTAGTGTTCCGATCTCGTCCGCAATGTATTCCTTGCCGGTCGCCATGAATTTCACACGGTCGCCTTTTCTGATTGTGCCGTTTTTAACACGGAAAATAACTTCAATACCGCGGTATGAATTAAAAGCCGAATCGAATATTAAAGCTTGTAAAGGTGCTTTTGGGTCGCCAATTGGTGCAGGAATGCGTTCTATGATCGCATTCAGGATTGCCTCGATGCCAATTCCTTCTTTTCCGCTGGCTGGTATAATGTCTTCCCGTTTGCAATCCAGCAATTCCACCATCTCATCTTTAATCTCTTCCGGCATTGCGCCAGGCAAGTCAATTTTATTAAGGACGGGAATGATTACCAGATCATGGTTGATTGCAAGATATAGATTTGAAATGGTCTGTGCCTCAGTTCCTTGCGATGCATCTACTAACAGTAATGCGCCTTCGCAGGCTGCGATGGAGCGCGAAACTTCATAAGAAAAGTCAACGTGTCCCGGAGTATCGATCAGATTGAGTGTATAGTCTTCGCCTTGATAGGTGTAGGTCATCTGGATCGCATGGCTTTTGATCGTGATGCCGCGTTCACGTTCCAGATCCATATTGTCCAGAAGTTGGGCTTGCATGTCCCGATGCGAAACGGTTTTTGTGAATTCCAGCAAACGGTCCGCCAAAGTGCTTTTACCGTGGTCAATATGGGCAATAATGCAAAAATTACGGATTTTCTTCATGAAGTAGTAACTAATCGAATGCTTTGAAGTACAGTTGGGAACCAAAGCAACCACAAAATTACGAGGGTAATTAGTATTTCAACAGGGAAGTTCAAACTTAATGGCAATAGTTTACGGAAAAGTGGCGAGGGTTGGCTGTCGCTCTTTTTTGGGGGTTCGAAAGATCCACACTTTTGTGAAAAACAAAAAAATGATAAAAATCCCAAGCGGAAGTAGCTTTCCATAGCGAATGAGCACGGCAGAAAGGCCAGTCAGGAAAAGCAATATGGCAGGGTGTGTGAGAAAACCCATAACGGTTCGAATCCACCTTTTGACTGAATCAGGTCCACCTTTTTCGATAGCCATTTCAATTTGGTTATTGAAGTCAAAGAATTTGAGAATTGTCACAAGCCAGGCACTATGGACAGTGCTATCGTAAACCAATCTTTTGGGCCAGGCTAAAAGCGAACCATAACCAAGAATCAACGCTGCCAGGAATGGGCCAAATGTCATCTGCATCAACAGTACCATCGGTAAATGCAGCAACAACGCGCCCAGCATTGCATAAGGAATAAGGCGTTTGTTAATCAACAGGATAGCAATAGCTGCCTGAAAAATAATTACGCCGAACCCCAAACACTGAGATAAAAACAGGGGTGGGAACAAATCGGCAGCAGCAAGGTAAGCGGGTATCTGGTGTTTGACGGCCAGCAGGGTTTCCATACTGGCGCCCGTCCACCAATCCTTGTCCAAAATTTTATTGATATCTGCACCTAAATAAAGTACGATGAGTTGGAAACGGATCAATTCGGTACCTGTTACCGTATTGCTAAGCGAAGTACATATAAACAGGCACGCGGTAAACATATGCGCTACCGAAATGCAGGTTTGACAGGAAAGCATTCCAATCAAAAATATAGCCCCGGTAATGAAAGACCCAAGCCTGACGAATGATGTAAACAGCAAAATGACAATGCCGCAAACAAACAAAACATAAATGCCCTGGTTAAACTCGCTGTCTGTCCCGATTTTTGCAAGAAATTCAAGGATAGGATAGAATCTCCCGGTGCCTTGATTTCCCATAAAAGGCGATTCCCGGGTAAGTAACAGATATACGGCGAGCAAGCGGACCAGTAGCACCAGTTCAGGACAAACCGCTTTTTCAAGCAAGTAAAACGGGTTGATGTGACGCATGTTACTCTGAAGTTGCCGTCCAAAGATAGGTCCGGCTTGGGCTGCCGTTGCGTGAGTAAATCAATTGGACACTATCCGGATGCATGCTATGGTGCTCCTCGGAGGAACGGATAATCCGGATCAGGTTTCCTTCTGCATGTGCCTCCCAGGCCTTTTGTGCAATGCCATACCTTGCCTCAACTTGCTGCTTATTCCAAATGCGGCCATTTTCAAAGGCCTGGATTTTATAATGTACCTGCGTGGTATGTGGCGCCCAGGACAACGTCCGGGTATCCTGCGTTACTTCATAAATGGTGTTAAGCAGTTGTGCTGCCAGAAACAGCAAGCCGGGCAGCCATTTTATTGCTCTGGAATTTATCATGGTTAGGTCAGGGCGATTCGACTCGAAAGTTCAATTTCGTTAAAAGTTATAAAATTTGGATTAAAAGTCCTTTATCATTCATTTTTGAGTTTACCGCAACCCGTTCTACCGGCTGAAATACCCCAAATGCTTAACATTTATACAAAATAATTAATCATTTGATTAAATAATTTGCACTTCTTAAAAATCGCTTATACTTTTGAGGCATCGAAATCGAATGGTGATAATGGCCAAGAAAGTAAAAGCAGAATTAGATCTCACAACGGAGCAAAAAATAAAAGAAGCGGCGAGCCGGGTTTTCACAAAAAAAGGATACGGAAATGCGCGTACCAGGGACATTGCAGAAGAAGCGGGAATAAATCTGGCATTATTGAACTACTACTTTCGGAGTAAGGAAAAGCTGTTTGATATCATCATGGCCGAGCGGATTGAAAAGTTGTTCGGCGTACTGGCGCCGTTACTATATGATGAGGGGACTACTTTGGAAGAAAAGCTTCAAAATATTACCGACAACTATATCACAATGCTGACCGAGCATCCTGATCTGCCGATTTTTGTGTTAAGTGAGATCAGGAATAACCCGGACAAACTGGCAGACAGACTGCAGGCAAGGAAACATATGACACAATCTGTTTTTGTGAGGCAGCTAATGGAAAAAAGGAAGGATATAAGCCCTTTTCATTTTTTGATGAACCTATTGGGAATGGCATTATTTCCTTTTATTGCAAAACCGGTGCTACAACCCATTATTGGAAGTGAGAATAATTACAATGCCATGATGGAACAGCGTAGAGTGCTGATTCCCAAGTGGATCAAAATGATGCTGGAAGAAGTTTAAAATTTTTTCGGCAATCGTTAATCAGTTGATTAAATATAATGATTAAATAAATGAATCAATGAGATGAAAAAGCAAATTTTCATAGCGATTCTTTGTCTGATGTGCTGCGTATTGCATGCGAAAGCGCAGCTCACAATTGAAGAATCTTATCAGTTGGCGCGTAAAAACTTTCCGATAATCCGCCAGCAGGACTTGATTATCAAAGCCAGGGATTACTCGATTGAGAACGCAGCAAAAGGGTATCTGCCCCAGATCAGCATTTTGGGCCAGGCTTCGTATCAATCGGCGGTGACAGAATTTAACCTTCCCGTTTCGCTTCCGGGAGTAGAATTTCCGACAATCAGCAAAGACCAGTACAGGGTTTATGCAGAGGTTAATCAGACGATTTATGACGGCGGAATGATAAGAACGCAGGTCAAATCGCATGAGGCAAATGCGGTGGTGGAACAGCAGAAGCTGGAAGTGGAGCTTTACAAGCTTAACGAGCGCGTTAACCAGATTTTCTTTGGGGTTTTGATGATCGATGAACAAATGCTGCAAAATGTGCTTTTGAAAAGGGATATCCAATTGGGAATCAATAAGGTGCAGGCGCAGATCGATAACGGGATCGCTTTCAAAAGCAACGGTAACATATTAAAAGCCGAACTGCTCAAAGCGGATCAGCGAATGATTGACCTGAATGCAAGCCGCAAAGCCTATCTGGATATGCTTGGGATTTTGACCAATCAGCCTTTGACTGATTCCACAATCCTGGTAAAACCGGCCGCACTTAACCTGGCTGGCGAAATAATCAGGCCGGAATTGAAACTTTATGATTTTCAAAACCAAAGCCTGGACATTCAGTCCCAAATGATTCAGGTCAAGAATCGTCCGAAATTCAATTTCTTCCTACAAAGTGGCTTTGGAAGGCCTGCACTCAACATTTTAAGCAACAGTTTTGATCCTTATTATGTGACTGGCGTTCGGTTGACCTGGTCACTGTCCGGACTTTATACATTGAAAAATGACAGGGCTCTGATCAGGAACAATCGAGAGTCTATTCAAGTCCAAAAGGAGACATTTTTATATAATACCAGCCTAACCATAAAGCAGCAAAATGCAGAATTAGTAAGGTTAGGGCAATTGCTTGATACTGACAATGAGATCATTGTATTGCGGGAAAGCATTAAAACCACCGCTGCGGCGCAATTGGAAAACGGCGTGATCAATACCAATGATTACCTGCGCGAGGTGAATGCCGAAGACCAGGCGAGATTGAACAAAATCCTGCACGAAATCCAGCTTTTAATGTCGGGTTACAACCTGCAAACTACGCTGGGAAAGCCAATTGAATAATAGCTACAACATGGACAGAAATAGATAAGAGAATGAAAACATCAGCCAGTTTATTAATCATCGTGATCGGCCTTGCAAGCTGCAAGGGAAAAGAGAGCCCATACGACGCATCCGGAACATTTGAAGCCGTGGAAACCATTGTGTCGTCTGAAGCCACCGGCCGGATTATGCAGCTTTCCCTGGAAGAAGGCCAGGAAGTTAAAGCGGGGCAAATGGTAGGTTACATTGACAGCGTGCAGTTGTACCTCAAAAAGAAGCAACTCGAAGCGCAAATCAGGGCGACAGGAAGCCGGGTGCCGGATATCGCAGCACAAACCAATGTGTACAAGCAACAAATCGCGGTTTCGCAGGTGCGGCTGAAAAATCTGAACCACGAAAAAAGCCGGATCCAGAATTTATTAAAAGCAGATGCGGCGACGCCAAAACAGCTTGACGATATCAATGCGCAGATCGAAGAATTGCAGAAGCAACTGGATGTGATCGGCAAACAGGATGCGGCGCAAACGTCGGTACTCAAAACCCAGACCTCCGGCTTGCGAGCAGATGTTCAGCCACTGGTTGTCCAGATCGAGCAGATCAATGATCAATTGTCAAAATCTAAAATTATTAATGAAGCGGCTGGGACCGTGCTGAGCAAATATGCCGAAGCAAATGAAATCACCACCTCCGGCAAGCCGCTTTACAAGGTAGCTGATCTTTCAACCATCATCCTGCGTGCTTATGTGACAGGCGATCAGCTATCGGGCATTAAACTGAATCAGCAGGTTAAAGTGCTGGTAGACAGTACCGATGGTAAGTATCACGAATTGCCTGGAACGATTGACTGGATCAGCAATAAGGCAGAATTTACGCCCAAAACGATTCAGACCAAAGATGAGCGTGCGAACCTTGTGTATGCTGTGAAGATCAATGTGAAGAATGACGGTTTTTTGAAAATAGGTATGTACGGCGAAGTAATATTGAAGTAATGGAAGCAGTTGTAGTCCGGAATATTACCAAAACTTACGGCAAGGAGAAAACCGTTGCCGTGGATAATGTATCTTTTTCGGTTGGAAAAGGCGAAATCTTCGGTCTCATTGGCCCGGATGGAGCAGGGAAAACCAGCATTTTCAGGGTCCTAACCACCTTGCTGCTGGCAGACAGCGGTACCGCTTCCGTCGATGGCTTTGATGTGGTAAAAGATTTCAAAAGCATCAGAAATACAGTGGGTTATATGCCCGGGAAGTTTTCGCTATACAAGGATTTGACCATTGAAGAAAACCTCAATTTCTTCGCAACGGTCTTCGGTACGACGGTTGAGGCCAATTATGATTTGATCAAAGACATTTATGTTCAGATCGAGCCATTTAAAAAGCGTCGGGCAGGGAAATTATCGGGCGGAATGAAACAGAAGCTGGCATTATGCTGTGCCCTGATCCATAAGCCTACCACATTGTTCCTGGATGAGCCTACGACGGGCGTTGACCCGGTTTCTAGAAAGGAGTTTTGGGAAATGCTGAAAAGATTGAAAGAACAGAACATTACCATCATTGTATCCACACCTTATATGGACGAAGCATCATTGTGTGACCGCATTGCCTTAATCCAGGGTGGAAAGATCCTTTCTATTGACACACCCGCAAACATTGTAAAAGCATATCCCGAAAAACTTTACGCGATCAAGGCTAATGAAATGTATCCTTTGCTGAAAAGTTTAAAAGATTATCCGGGAACGTTAAACAGTTACGCTTTCGGCGAATATGCGCACGCCACTTTTAAGGACCAAATGCGAAACCTGGAAGATTTTGAACGGTATCTGTCTGATAAACAACTTACTGGCATCGATATAAAGCGTATTGAAGCGACTATTGAGGACTCATTTATTAACCTGTTGAACTGATGGCAGCGGATGAAAAAGTGATTGTGGCCGACAAGCTTACCAAACGTTTCGGGGATTTTATTGCGACCAATGAAATCACTTTTGAGGTGAGTAAAGGTGAAATATTTGGGTTTCTGGGCGCCAATGGTGCCGGGAAAACAACCGCCATGCGCATGCTATGCGGGTTATCTGCCCCCACCTCCGGAAATGCTCAGATTGCGGGTTACGACATCTACAGTCAAACTGAGCTGATCAAGAAAAACATTGGCTATATGAGCCAGAAATTCTCGCTTTACGAAAATCTGACGATACTTGAAAACATTGAGTTTTTTGGTGGGATATACGGACTAACTGATCAGCAGATTAAGGTCAAGACCGAAGAGCTTGTGAACCGGCTGGGTTTGAAAAGCGAGGCTAAAAAGCTGGTCGGATCATTACCATTGGGCTGGAAACAGAAGTTGTCATTTTCCGTAGCGGTTTTGCATGAACCCAAAATTGTATTTCTGGACGAACCTACGGGCGGTGTGGATCCGGTGACGAGGCGCCAGTTCTGGGATTTGATTTACGAAGCGGCCGACCGGGGTATTACCATTTTTGTGACGACACATTATATGGACGAGGCGGAATATTGTAATCGTATATCCATCATGGTGGATGGCCGGCTGGAAGTGTTGGATACGCCAGCTAACCTGAAGAGGAGTTTTGGTGTGGGAACCATGGACGAAGTATTTTATCAGCTTGCAAGAAGCGCAAAACGAGGAGATTAAGCCATGAAACAGTTCATATCATTTGTCCGGAAAGAATTTTATCACGTGTTAAGGGACCGCAGGACCTTACTGATCCTCTTCGGAATGCCGATTGCCCAGATCCTGCTCTTTGGTTTTGCATTGACCAACGAAGTGAAGGATTCAGAGATTTTGGTGGTGGATTATGCCAAGGATGCGGCCTCGCAACAGGTGATCACGCGCATTGGGGCAAGCCGGTATTTCAAGATCAGAAAGGCTGCATTGACGCACAAAGAGATTTTAGCCACTTTCCAAACGGGAAAGATCAAAGCCGTACTCGTGTTTCCAGCCAATTTCAATGAAGATCTTCTGCGTAGCAATAAGGCTCAGATTCAGATCATTACGGATGCGATCGACATTAATACCGCCAATATGATTACCAATTATATGTCGGCGATCATTCTTGATTACCAAAATCAGATCAGCGAAAATCTGAAAATTCCCTATCAGATCACCGCTGAGACCCGGATGCTTTATAATCCGCAGCTCAAAGGCGCGCATGGATTTGTCCCGGGCGTTATGGCGCTGGTTTTGATGTTGGTATCGGTGATGATGACAGCTATTTCAATCGTAAAAGAAAAGGAAACGGGCACCATGGAAATATTGCTTGTTTCACCATTTAAACCGGTTATGGTCATTTTTGCAAAAGCCTTTCCCTATCTAATCCTCTCGCTTGTGAATGTAACGGCGATCCTATTGCTCAGCGTTTTTGTGCTGGATCTGCCCGTGAAAGGAAGTGTACCGTTGCTTTTTGCAGAAAGCACATTGTTTATCATAACCTGTCTGGCGCTTGGCATTTTTATCTCCATTAAAACCGATTCGCAGCAAGTCGCCATGCTGATCTCGCTGATGGGTATGCTGCTGCCAACCATGATGTTCAGCGGCTTTTTATTCCCCATCGAAAATATGCCGCTCGCTTTGCAGATCATTTCCAATATTGTTCCTTCTAAATGGTACTACATTATAGTTAAGTCTATCATGATCAAAGGTTTAGGGATTTCCGCTCTTTGGAAAGAGACGTTGATCCTACTGGGGATGACGCTGTTTTTATTGGGTGTTAGTTTAAAAAGCTTTAAAATCCGTTTACAATGAGGACATTGAAATTTTTATTACGCAAAGAGTTCAGGCAAATTTTCCGGGATAAGTCCATAGTCGCTTTGATCTTTTTTATGCCATGCATTCAGCTGATTGTGATGCCATTGGCGGCAGATTATGAGGTTAGGAATGTGAATCTGGCTGTGGTAGACCATGACAAATCGCCTTATTCCCAAAAGCTTATTTCCAAAGTGATTGCCTCGGGGTATTTCAAATTGCAGGGATACAATGCTTCGTTCAAAGAAGCACTTAGCCTGATCGAGTCTGATCAGGCTGACCTGATCCTGGAAATTCCGCAAGGATTTGAGCGCAACCTGATCCGCGAGGACAAGCAGAAATTGTTTGTGGCGGTGAATGCGATCAATGGTACCAAAGCCAATCTGGGCGGGTCTTACCTCAATAGCATCATTGGTGCTTTCAACGCAGATATCCGGATGCAACTGATCCAGCAGCCACGTTTCAGCCAGTTTCCCGTCATCGACATTGTTCCATCGAACTGGTTCAATCCTGTTCTGAACTACAAAATCTACATTGTGCCGGGAATCCTGGCTATCCTGGTAACCATGGTGGGAGGGTTTTTATCAGCATTGAATATTGTGAAGGAAAAGGAGATAGGGACGATCGAGCAGATCAATGTGACACCCATTAAAAAACACATCTTCATTCTCGGAAAGCTGATACCTTTCTGGGTTTTGGCTTTTATTATATTCACGATTGGCTTAATTCTGGCCAGGGTCTTCTATGGCATCGCACCTATCGGAAGCCTTTTTGTGCTCTACCTTTTTATTGCCGTTTATTTGCTTACCGTACTGGGATTTGGTCTTCTGGTTTCCACATTTTGTGATACGCAGCAGCAGGCAATGTTCATTATGTTCTTTTTTATGATGGTATTTATTCTGCTGGGCGGCTTATTCACTTCCATCGACAGCATGCCGGAATGGGCCAAACTCGTTACCCGGTTGAATCCGGTGCGGTATATGATCGAGGTAATGCGGATGGTAATCCTGAAAGGAAGTGGTTTGAGGGACGTTTTGCCTCATTTGGCAGCGGTTGCAATAATGGCTGTGGTTTTGAATGGCTGGGCTATTCTGAATTACAAAAAAACCAATTAATCCATCGATACCATCGCTTTGATGACGCCATTCGCAGGATTCAGCCAGCTTGCAAACTGATCCTTCACCTGACCAAAAGTAACACGGTGGGTAATGTAAGTTTTTGGATCAACCAAACCGTTTTTCATGCTTTGGATCACATGTTCAAAATCGGCACGGGTTGCATTGCGGCTGCTCATTAATGTGGCTTCCCGCCTGTGAAACTCAGGATGGCTCACGCTAATCTCCCCTTTTTGTAAACCCACCAATATGTACCTGCCGCCATGTGAAAGATAGCTGAAAGCGGTATTGATGGCATGGAGATTGCCCGTAGCATCAATGATCACCGTGGGCATATCTCCGTTGGTAATTGCAATGAGTTTTTCAATTACATTTTCATTTAAACCGTTAATTGTGTGCTGGACGCCGATTTTATTTCTGCAAAAAGCCAGTCTTGAATCATTGATATCCAAAGCAATCACATTTCCGCCTGCAATGCGCGCAAATTTCATGGTTCCCAATCCAATGGGGCCTGCACCCACAACCAGCACAGATTCATTTTTTTGCACATCCGCACGCCTAACGCCGTGCGCGCCAATTGCCAAAGGTTCCACCAGCGCAAGTTCATCAAAGCTAAGCCCGTCGCCATGGACCAGCGAGTAGGAGGGGACGGACAGGTATTCCACCATTCCGCCGTCGATATGCACGCCGGATACTTGCAGCGTTGTGCAGCAATTGGGATTTCCGTTGCGGCAGGCAATGCATTTCCCGCAGTTGAAATAAGGAATGAAGGTAACCGTCTCTCCAATGGAAAATTCGGGATGGTCCGTTTCCACGATTTCTCCTGCAAGTTCATGCCCAAGAATTCTTGGATAATTAAAAAACGGCTGGGTACCTTCGAATGCATGAAGATCGGTGCCGCAGATACCAATCCGCTTTATTTTAATGATGGAATGGCCTTGTTTTGAAACAGGCGTTTCTGCTTGTTGGTATTCAAATTCACCTGGCGTTTTGCAAACTAATTTTTCCATAAAGTATTTAAAATCAGGAATTTGCTAATGCGCGATCGAGGTGGACATAGCCGCCATCGACGTAAATTAATTGCCCGGTTGTATGACTGGATCTTTGCGAAAGCAGGAACACGGTCATATTAGCAATTTCTTCGGCAGTTGTCATGCGGTTTTCGAGCGGGATATGCGCCACGATGGATTCCAACTTTTCTTTTGGGTTAGGAAGCGTTTCAATCCAGCGTTCGTAAAGTGGTGTCCAACATTCTGCTACGATCACCGAGTTTACGCGGATGCCATATTTGAGCAACTCTACGGCCCATTCCCTGGTCAATGCATTGCGTCCGCCATTGGAAGCGGCATATGCAGAAGTGCCGCCTTGACCAGTATCTGCCGTTTTTGAGCTGATATTAACGATTGAGCCTTTGGATGCTTTCAGAGCGGGTAATGCATATTGTGCCATTAAATAGTAATGCACCACATTTTTATGAAGGGAGGCCATGAAGTCTTCGTAATTCCCTTTTTCCAAGCCAACGCCATCATTTACACCTGCATTATTGATCAATCCCTCAATTCTTCCGTAACGCTCCAAAACAGCAGCTACTGCTTTTTCTGATTCTTCCGGGCGTGTTAACTCCGCTGCGATCTGATACGATTCGAACCCTTTTGCAGCCAGATCATCCACTACTTTCTGGTTGTCTTCTGCATTGCGGCCCACAATCACTGGAATAGCGCCTTCCGCGGCCAGGACTTGTACAATCCCTTCGCCAATCCCTTTTGCCCCGCCGGTTACAATAATTACTTTATTTTGAAGCTGTAAATCCATTTGATTTAAATTGAAACGCTTTTTTGAAAATATAACCCCTTAATGCGCCGTTCCGAGGGTTACGTTTTTGATTGAATTGTTTTTTATAGCAAAATATAATACCACTAAAAAGCAGACTGCGGGTACGATATAAGCAGTTTGTATCGAAGAAATATCGGATACCTGCCCCATGATCACTGGGAAAACGGCCCCACCAACAATGGACATGATTACGAGCGAAGATCCGATTTTGGTTTTTTCACCAAGGCCTCGAATGCTCAATGCGAAAATGGTCGGGAACATGATGGACATAAAGAATTGCGCGCCAACCAATGCATACACCGAAAACATACCGGTTGTAAAAACCGCTACAATAAGCAAACCTACATTGACAATGCTGTAAATGGCCAATAAACGCGGCGGGGCGACAAAACGCATGAGATAGGTACCTATAAAACGGCCAATCATAAAACTCAGAAATGCCCCGGATAGAAGATAAGCGGCTGTTTTCTCGTCGATACCGGCTACCTTATCCGAAAAGCGGATGAAAAAGCTACTGATGCAGACCTGCGCACCCACATAGAAAAACTGGGCGACAGTCCCCAGAATCAGGTTCTTTTCCGCCCAAATGGATCCCTGTACCTTTTGCCCCGGCTCATCTTCATCCTTAATCTCCGGTAGCGGCGTCCGCCAAAAAAGCAATGCAACAAAAAGTACGACTAAACCAATGAAAATGAATGGTAATTGAACGGACGATGCCTCTGCATTCAAGTAATTATTGAGCTCCGCACCAGACATGTTTTGCTGCTCTTGCTCCGACAACGTTTTGCCGGAAAGAATAAATGTGCCGCCCATTAACGGCGCGAGAAAAGCAGCCAAACCGTTAAATGATTGAGCAAAATTAAGCCGCTGCGTAGCCGAATCAGGGTCGCCTAAAACCGTAATATATGGGTTTGCAGCGGTTTCCAGCATCGTAAGTCCGCTTGCAATGATAAAGAGCGCGACAAGGAAAAAGCCAAAATGACGCATTTCCGCAGCGGGGTAAAAAAGAAAGGTACCGAACGCAAAAAGCAGCAATCCAAGGGTTATCCCGGCCTTATAACCATATTTTTTCATGAAAAGACCGGCGGGCAATGCAATCAGAAAATAGGCGATATAGGAGGCTGAATCGATCAGTGCGGATTGGAAATCACTAAGTTGACAGGCTTTTTTTAAATGCGGAATGAGGATCGGATTAAGATTGAGGGCGAATCCCCAAAGAAAAAATAATGACGTGATCAGGATTACAGCCAGCCGCGTTTTACGATCGGTCATAGAGGTCAGGAATTAATTGAGTCAGGAACGGATGTAAAGTAAAACAAAACAATGCAAAGGAAATCTATTTTTTTACACAGATATGTGCGTTGACAGCGGGCATTTTTTAGTAAAGGTTAAGACGCAGGTGCGCCTCTTCTTTTTTTCTTCTGGACACTTCGATCATCGTTCCATCCGACATCACCAGAAAGTCATGATTGCTGCTAATGCGAATCACATGGTCGAGATTGACAAGATGTGATTTATGGGTCCGCATGAATTTGAATTGGTCAAGGGTCTTTTGAAAATGCTTTAATGTCTTGCTGGATGTAAAGGGCCTCCTGGCGCGCTGGTGTATAATAGTGTAATTACGGTCGGCCTCTAATCTTATAATATCTTTTACATTGAAGAAAAAAAGCCCTTCACTGGAAGGTACCGCCAGCCGCAAATCACTGTTATCCTTTCTGCTGAGATATCTTGCAAGATTTTCGTATTGCATTTTCGATTGTTTACGGGAGTCGTGGCGAAACATGAACTGGTTGAAGGCAGCTGCCAATTCGTCGGGATCAACGGGTTTGAGTAGGTAATCGAGCGCGGAGAACCGAATAGCTTGGATAGCGTAATGATTGAAAGCTGTAATAAAAATGGTTTCGAACGATATTTTTTTAGAAGTGAGTAACAGTTCAAAGCCATTTTTGTCGGGCATTTCCACATCCAGAAAAACGATTTCCGCCTTGAAGTAACGAAGGATGTGTTGTGCCTCGTCGACAGACGAAGCGTGTTTTATTTCCATAAGACGAGGCGCAAGCTTCGAAATTTGATGATGCAGCACTTGGCGGGCTCTGGGCTCATCATCGACAATCAGTACTTTAATCATAATGGGATGAGGGGTTTGCTACAACCACACCTTCGAGGGTAATAAAAAAATATGATCCAAAATAATCTGAATTTGTGACGGTGGTAGTGTAAAATGTCCGAACAGCACCTCTCGATTATCAAAAGGATAGTGATAAGGATTTGGAGTAATTTCTGGAAAGAAATTTTTGTTCAGTAATATTTTAGCGCACAATAATTGAAAGCGACCTTTTAATAAGTAATAGTTTGTGTTTCAATGTATATCATGAAGCTTGAAGCATGATGAAACTGACCAATACATTTTTTATGGGCCTATTTTCCTTCCTTTTTGGATGTTCCGATTCTTCTCCGTATCAGGAAAAAAATGGTGTTTGGTATTTTAAGGACGAGGCCTTGGACAACATGCCTGCTGAGAATTTCAAACCATTAAATGATTTTTTTGCAAAGGACGAGAAGCAGGCGTTTTACCGAAATGAAGCCATCGTAGAAAGCGACGGACCATCTTTTCTGGCATTGGGTGACCATTATGGCAAGGATAAAAACCAAGTCTACTATTGCGATACCCATCGCAAAGGGCAGGAATATTTTACAATTAAACACAACCAGATTACAACCATTCCCGAAGCAGAGCCAGCCAGTTTCGTAGACCTTGGGCAGGAGTATGGTAGGGACAAAGGCAATGTATTCTATAAGGGCAAGCGTTTTCAAGTCACAGATCCGGCCAGCTTCAAAATCGTTGATTATGGCTTTTCGGTCGATCGAAACAGGGCTTATTATCAGCGGGTTACAGTTGTGGGAAGCGAGGCGGGTTCATTTAAACCCCTGGACAGTCATTACTCCAAAGATTCGCTTCATGTTTACCATTCTGATTTTTCTTACGGAACAGATAGCGGGGCAGTTCCTTTTACGAAAATACTCGAATTGGCTGATCCTGTTTCTTTTAAGGTAATGGAAAGTGGCTACGCTGTTGATAAAGACCGTATTTTCTATAACGGCACCATTTTAGCTGGTGCGCCAGAAAGTTTACAAATACTGCCCTTTAGTTATGCCAAAACAGACAAAGAAGTTTATTATCTGGGAAATCCGGTCGCCCATGCAGATGCCCAGACGTTTATCGTCTTGAAAACCATCACGGAAGAGGGTGATGCGAAGGATAAGAGCTCGCATTTTAAGCAGGGGGTGAAGGTGAAGTAGGGGGTGGCAAACGCAAATGAAAAAGCTGGAAGATGCTATTCATGAACTTGGCGAAAAACTCAGGGAAGTGGTTCTGGCTTGAAAGCCAAATGGCATCCTTCAATGACTCTCCCGATAACTGAAAGGCTTTTTCTGGAAACTATAAATCAGATAGAACAGGGCAGGAAGAATGAAAACGCTTCCTATTAACAATGCCAATCCCAATGCCTGTATGGTTTTTTCCTGTCCGCTGTGTTCAAGAAGCGACAGATAACCACCGTCTTTCAGAATGACAATGTTTGGGAAATGCTCGTAAGTTGTGGTCAGCAGGATCATTGTCACCTGAAATCCCGCTAATGGGCGCAGTAGGCGAATTTTTCCCTGATATAGCAGATACCACATATAAATCAGGGTTGATGTTGCGGAAACAATAGCGATCCGTCCTACCCAGTTGCCAAAAACCCAGTCCAGCAATGGAATTTTTTCAAAATAGGCGGCGGTGAAAACCAGCATTCCGCAGATTACAGCGGCAATATTGAAGAATTGTGCTTTGTGTGCGAACCGCAGCCTGTCATGCTCATTGTCGGCTTCGCCAATCAGATAAACCGAAGCCAGGAAGCCACATATCGAAACCGTGAAAAGCCCGACGGTAACTGCAAACCAATGAAGCCAGCTAAAAATGTAGGCAGAAAGAAATGTGTCGGCTTGTGGGTCTATTCTTCCCGAAACGGCGCTCCCTGCAATAATTCCGAGAAAAAGCGGTGTTATAAAGCTGGATATGGCAAATATAGTATTGTAAATGTGCTGCATATCATCCACAACGGCATCGTAATGCCTGAACGTAAAGGCAGTTCCTCTCGCAATAATGCCTAATAGCATGATTGTGAGCGGAATGTGCAGGTTCACCGACATGGTGGAATAAATAACCGGGAAACCGACAAAGAGAATTACAATTGCAATGATCAGCCACATATGATTGGCTTCCCAAATCGGCCCTATTGCCGAGTAGAGTGTCTTTCTCGTTACTTCCTTGTTTTTTCGCGACGTAAAAAGTTCGATGATCCCCGCGCCATAATCCGCCCCGCCCATCAGGAGGTAGAGGAGAATGGAGGTCCAGAGGAATGTGATGACGATGTAGAGCATTTTTTAATGAGTGAATGAGTCCGCCGTGGAGCGGGAATGAGTGAATGAGTGAATAAGTGAATGAGTCCGCCGTGGAACGGGAATGACTGAATGACTAAATTAGTTAGTATTTTATGGCTTGTCATATAGCTTCCCTACCATTTTGATTTGGCGGTAGAGCATGAAAATGACAATGATTGCCAAAGAAATATATATTGCACTGAAAAGGTAGAATGAATATGAGATTCCTGGCATGGGGGTCACGGCATCGGCTGTGCGCATGATGTTGTAAATGATCCAGGGTTGTCGTCCTACCTCGGTTACTGTCCAACCGGCTTCTACGGCGATGAATCCCAGTGGAGTCGCAATTGCAAACAATTTTAGAATCCAGTTACTGCTGAGCCAGCGTTTTTGCTTCCATAATGAAAAGAAATAAATGATGGCAATGAGCATCATCGCCATTCCTGACCCAACCATCATTTGAAATGCAAAATGCGTGATCATCACCGGTGGGTGATTTTTCGCGGGAATTTTGTCGAGGCCGGTCACTTCCGATTTGAAATCACCGTGGGCGAGAAAGCTCAGAAAACCTGGCAATTTGATCGCGTAGTCCACTTTTTTATTTTTCACATCCGGAATACCACCAACGATAAGCGAAGCGGATTTTTCTGTTTTAAAATGGGCCTCCATCGCAGCCAGCTTTGCAGGTTGCCGGATCGCCACATCTTTTGCAGATAAATCTCCGCTTAATGGCTGCAAAATAGCAGCGGCGCATCCGAAAAAAGCGGCAATAGTGAAGGATTTGGTATGAAAAAGTACATTTTGTCCTTTAAGGATCATGAATGCGTGAACGCCTGCCACTGCGAATCCTGTGGCCACAAAGGCGGCAATGGTCATGTGCAGCGCCTGCGTAAACCAGGCATCATTAAACATCGCCTCAATCGGGTCAATGTTGAGATATTGGCCGTTCACATAATCGAAACCCGACGGACTATTCATCCACGCATTGGCTGCTACCACCAAAATTCCTGAAGCCAATCCGCTCACGCCGACGACAACGCCAGTGAACCAGTGAAACCATTTGTTGAACCTGTCCCAGCCGTAAAGAAAGAAGCCCAATGCAATGGCCTCAATAAAAAATGCCGTTCCTTCGAGGGAAAACGGCATTCCGAAAATAGGCCCGGCGTGCTTCATAAACCCGGGCCACAAAAGACCTAACTCAAACGAAAGCACAGTGCCTGAAACCGCGCCCGTCGCAAAAAATATCGCAACCCCTTGGCTCCAAGCCTTTGTAACATTCTTATAAACATCCTGACCGGTTCTGAGCCAGTAGAAGTGCGCCACCGCCATAAAAAACGGCATCACCATTCCAATACAAGAAAATATAATGTGAAAGCCCAGAGAAAGGGCCATTTGGGATCTGGCTGCTATGAAGTCATCCATAATAAAATTCAATTTCGCAGAGGATTAGCTTCCGATCAGGAAGCAGCGAAATTGTATTTCAAAACTAATGAAGTATCGCCAGAAGAACCACGAAAATCATCGAAATCAGCTATCGAGAGGCTTATTCTTTTCTTCCAATCGCCTTTTCACAACGTCTCCCGGATATTTTAAAGCCAGTTCACGGATGTCGTAAGTAAATTCCTTAAAAGTTTCTTCCCAGACCTCTGCCTCTCCGGGTTCGTAATCATAAAATCCGTGCGAGTTAAGTACGCCTTTTCCGCCTTCACGAACGACTTTATCGATTAGCTCGGGAACTTCTGTACTATTATTGAGGGTAGGAAGCAGGTTTTTCATAACGGTATGATAAGCAGGTACGCCTGTTAGGTCCATCCAGCGAAAAACGCCAACCAATGTCATAAAGTAGCCTGCATTGTTTCGGCAGGACCTATCCACATCTTCAATCGTCGCATACCCGTTTTCGACCAGACTGATTGCCTCCCGGTACATGGCGTACATAAGTCTGTTGGTAATAAAACCGGCAATGTCCTTTCTGACTAAAATCGGTTCTTTGCCCCACAAATGGGAAAGTTGGTAAATAAATTCACCTTTGGAAATATCTGTTTCTTCTCCACAAATCACTTCCAGAAAACGGGTGGTGTGCGCGGGCTCAGTCCAATGCAATCCAATGAAACGGTCGGGATAAAGGGTTAGCTTTTGTAACTGGCTGATTGGGATCGCGGAAGTGTTACTGGATAGAATGGCATCCGGAGCAATCACCGCCTCAACTTTTTTGTAAACTGATTCTTTAATATCAATATTCTCAATGGTACATTCATTTACCAATCTGCAAGGCTCCAGAAGTGAATAATCCTCGGTGATGATTAATTGTCTCAGGTAAAATTCAGGTTCATTATCAATTAACCCGTTTTGCCATGCATTGAGTAAATGTTCCTTGATCCTTTTTTCGGCGGTTAGCATATCTACGCTGATCGGCGCAACAGCCACAACCGGATGTCCGGCGATCAAAAGGCAGGTTACAATGCTGCATCCCATCAGGCCCAGACCCACTATTCCGACAGGTATTTCTTTTGGATTCATTGGTATGCGTTCGGTTTTACAGATAAAAAGAAAAGAGAGGTTTACAGCCATCCTACTACAAAAAGCCCCGAAATCACAGATTTCGGGGCTTTTTAGATTTTTTATTTTGCAAATCTAATTTGACCAGCCGCTTACTTCTTCTTCGAGTTCTTCGCGGGTCTTACCTACTCTTTTCTGGATTTTTCCAAAAAGCTCGTCTTCTTTTCCTTCTTCGTACATCAGATCGTCATCCGTCAGATCAGCATATTGTTGCTTGAACTTACCTTTTAGTTCATTCCAGTTTCCTTTGACTTGTTGTGAGAACGCACTCATGACTGTAATAATTTAGTTTGACAATTGTGCTTTTACAAGCACTTAAATGTGTCAATATGTTCAAACATCATTCCAATATGCCAGCCTGCCAGAAAATTATGCTCAGAGCGCGTGTTGTGTAATTTTATTCCCGGCACTGTCCAAATTCTTACTTATAAAGTTCAACTTTCAATCAACTTGTCAAGCCTTACAATTCCTTGCACCATGGAACGAACCGAGTGGTAGTTGACCTTCCACGAGTGGCTCATGTGTTTCCAGATCGGTTCTCCCTGTCTGGTTAGCAATGGCAGCCATTCGCCAACCCCGGAATGGATCATATGGTCGAACACAAACCGATGTGTGGCGTCATATGCTTTCAGGTACTTTTCGTCTTTGTAAACCCGGTATGCATCCAGCATTCCAATGATTACTTCGGCCTGTTGCCAGAATTCCTTTTCACGGTCATACACTTCACCTGCATGTGATCCTTCCACGTAAACCCCGCCATATTCCCAATCAATTCCATAAGCAACCGCGTGATCGTACGAAGCCAGCAGTTGGTCGGTATATTCAGTGTAGGGTATTCCGGCGATGTCCAACGCATGCATCAGAAGCCAGGCAAATTCTACATTATGGCCGTAGCTGGTATTATCCTCTGCAGAACTTTTCATGCCGTCTTCACTAAACCTATCCCAACCCCAAATAATGTCAAATTTGATTTGCGGCGCCACCGACCAGTCTGCCCAGAATTGCGGAATACCTGTTTTGTATTCCGGATGCATGATCTTATTAATCAGCAACTGAATGATTTCCAGCAACTTCCGTTTGTGAACCTGCTTTTGGCTGGCCTCATATAATGTGGTAAACGCCTCCATTAAGTGCATATGGGCATCAAGCGTTTTGCGGTCTCCGCCAGCGGACCCGGGCCCCTTCAGTTCCCAATTACGATGGAACATCTCAAAATAGCCGCCATAGTAGGTATCAGCACCATATTTTTGAAGCAGGTCAAAAACTTTTTCCGCATATTCCAGCCCTCTTGGATCACCCGTCGCAAGGGTATATTCTGCAAGGCTGTACATGGCGAAACTGTGGCCGTAAATGATCTTTTCGTCAATCTTGACATTTCCCTTTCGATCCATAAGCCAGTAAAAACCCCCGTTTTCCTGGTCCCACATTTTATTGATCAAAAAATCAACCCCGTGCTTCGCGATTTCAACATACCGTCCCTCCCCATAACCAGCGCGGTGTGCTGACGAGAAAGTGAAAACGGTGCGGGTCTGGGCAATCAGTGATTTTTCATCTTCGCCGGAATCATTTCCTGCGTTGTCGAAATGCGTAATAAAGCCGCCATTCTCCTTATCAACACAACGAGTTTCCCAAAAAGGCAATAGTTCTTTTGTTAAATGCTGGTGAATTTCGTGGCGGTAACTTTTAAGCTGGTCTAGGTTCATTGTTTGTTTAATTGTTAAAATATATACTGCGGGTAATGGGTTACCTTATACATTCCTTAGTTTAGTTAAGACACGCCTTCAAATTAACTACTTGGCGATGTGGAAGCACGCCTAATTTAGATTTGCAAATGCTGTGGCAACCCTCGTAATTCGCAGGTAATTCTTCCAATCCGAAACCAATATGAGCAATCCTGAAATTGTTGAGATCCTTGAATTAACTGCAAAACTGCTGGAATTGCACAGCGCTGACCCTTTTAAAATCAAAGGATACTCCATTGCAGCATTCTATCTGGACAAGTACAAGGAAGGGGAGCTTCAAATTATGACCGAGCAGGAACTGGTGAAACTGCAGGGTGTGGGAAAAAGTACAGCTGGTAAAATTATCCAGATCGCCAAAACCGGGACTTTTCCAGAACTGGAAGAACTGATCAGCAATACACCGCTCGGTGTGATGGAAATGTTCAACATTAAAGGTATCGGGCCAAAAAAGATTGCTGTTTTATGGCAGGAATTGGGCATCGATAATTTGCGCGAACTCGAACTCGCCTGCCTGAATGGTGCGGTCGCCAAGCTGAAAGGTTTTGGCGGAAGTATCCAGCAAAAGATCCTCGATTCACTGGCATTTCTGAAAGATCAGGCCGGTAAGCTGAGAATGGATAAGGCAGATTCGGTAGCCAATCTGATCATCAATGATTTAAGAAAGAGCTTTGAGCAGGTTTTTGCTGCCGGAGATATTCGCCGTAAATCAGAAATCGTGGACACCATTAAAATTCTGGTGGGTACGGAATCGCCTGCGCTTTTGCAAAATACCATTGGTGAAATTGAATATCTGGTCCAGGATGAAAAACTATCTTCCCCGTTTGTTTGGCGGGGGAACCTCGAAGGTGTCGCCGTGGCGATAGAGATCGTTGCGATAAGTCCTGAACGCGTAGTTAATGAATTGTTCCTGGAAACCGCCGATGTCGAGCATTTGGGTTATGCCAACGCGGCAGGCAGCACGATCTGGCAACAGGCTTATTATGAAAATGCAGACAGTGAAGAGGCCATTTACGAGAAAGCTGGTCTTCCTTATATAGTACCCGAAATGCGGGAAGGAGCGGGGGAATTTACCTGGGCCGAAACGCATGCAGCTGGCGACTTAGTGACCTGGGACGATCTGAAAGGGATTTTACATAACCACAGTACCTATTCCGATGGTCAGCATACATTGGAACGAATGGCTTTGTATTGTCGCGAGTTGGGTTTTGAGTATTTGGGGATTGCTGATCATTCTCAAACGGCGGTGTATGCACAGGGGCTTAGCATTGAACAAGTGATTCAGCAGCATGAAGAAATCGCAAAGCTCAATGCGCGTTTTGCCAGTGATAATCCGGCTAAGCCATTTAAAATATTGAAAGGAATCGAATCTGATATCTTAGGAGATGGATCATTGGATTACCCAATAGAAATCCTCGCTTCCTTCGATTACATTGTCGCTTCTGTGCATAGTAACCTCACCATGAACCAGGAAAAGGCCACGGCAAGGCTTCTGAAAGCCATTGAAAATCCATACACCACCATTCTAGGTCACCCGACCGGCCGCCTGCTGCTTTCGCGCGAAGGTTATCCGATTGATCATAAAGTAATTATCGACGCTTGCGCGGAACATCAGGTCGTTGTAGAAATTAATGCCTCGCCCTGGCGGCTTGACCTGGACTGGCGGTGGATATCATACTGTATGGAAAAAGGCGTTCTGTTAAGCATTAATCCGGACGCGCACTCCATGGAAGGATATTTGGATATGCATTACGGGGTGGCTAATGCGAGGAAAGGAGGGTTAACGAAGGAGATGACGTTTAATGCTTTTTCATTGCAGGAGATGGAAGGGTATTTAGAGAGTAAATTGATTAAGTTATAATTGGTATTTAATTTATTATAAAATGAGTGCAATTCTTTACTTTTTTAATAGTGTGGTAGTAAAATAGTATTACTATTTCACCAGTCGTAATGAAAATTGGTCGAACTACATTATTTGACATGTCTTCTACAAAACCCGTAAATCCAAATGAGCCTCAAAAATCTCAGAAGGCAGACTTGCTATAATTTCAGCTTTCAAAGCGTCGATCAGGCGCGCTTTCATTTGTTCGCGGTTTACGATCAGGCAAACTTCGCGGGCGGGCTCCGGGAATTGGAAATGCCTGATGTGCTTTTTTCTTTCCTCCGAAAGTTCGATCACTGCCATTTCCGGGAGGATGGTGATGCCGCCATTCTTTTCAACCATTCTGATCAATGTTTCGATGCTGCCCGAGCGATAGCTAAAACTGCTGCCAAACTGGCTGTTGCGGCTCAATTCACATAAACGTTGAATTTGCGTCCTGAAACAATGGCCTTCTTCCAGCAGCCAAAGTTCATTGGGCTCAATATCAGTAGGTAATATGTATTCTTTGGCATATAAGTCTGTATTTTCAGATACATAGGCATAAAAGCGCTCTTTGTATAATGGGATTTCCTGTAAGCTGTTTTCCTCGGACAACGAAGCAATGATACCTACATCCAGATTTCCAAGTTTGAGTTCAGAAATAATGCGCTCTGTGATCATTTCGGAAACATGCAGCTTAATGTCAGGATAGTTGCTGATAAAAGGATTTACGACATGAGGCAGCAGGTATGGCGCAATGGTAGGGATAATGCCAATCCTCAGTTCGCCAGACAAATCACCATTAAAATGTTTGGCAATTTCGTGCATGCGTGAAGCTTCCCTGAGAATGATTTTCGCCTGATCAATAATCTCCCGTCCAATACTCGTCGGAACAATAGGTTGTTTGGTACGGTCAAAAATTTTGACGGATAATTCTTCTTCCAATTTCCTGATCATCATCGAAAGTGTTGGCTGGGTAACATTACAATGCTCAGCCGCATGGACGAAATGCCGGTAATTATCGACAGCAACGATGTATTCGAGTTGTTGAATGTTCATGGAAGACGGGTAATTGATTTAATTTATGCAACAATGCTTAATTCCCATTAAATCTCTGTTAAATTTCATTTCTTGGGATACGCTGGCAGGATTTTTAATGCATAAAGGTAATTTTAGTTTTTATCCTAATATCAATCACTTTAATCCGAAGATGATGAAAAATCTGAAAGCACTGATCCTGTTTGCGTTCCTGATTGCTACTGTGCCTGTATTTGCGCAAACTGCAACTCCTGCCAAACCCGGTCACAGTAAGACTACCGTAGCCACAAAGCAAACCGGAAAAGACAAAACTTCAATCACCGTAAAAACGAAAGCCGATGGAACGCCGGACAAACGGTATGCCGGAAACAAAAAGTTAAAAGCGGACGGTACGCCCGATAAACGTTACGCGGATAACAAAAATCTGAAGAAAGACGGCACGCCGGACAAGAGATACAAAACCAGTAAAGCCGATACTTTGAAAGCAGCAAAGAAAAATTAAGAGTAAGATTATTTTCTGAGAAAATTAGGGTAAGCGCCCGACTGGTTGTCATTCCAATGTACAGCCCAAGTCGGGCGCTTTTTTTTTTAACAATCAGATCAATGCAATGAATTTAGCCATCGCGGATCACGAAACAGTTTTGAGCAGGGATAGGGGATCAGAGTTTGAAAAAGTCTTCAAGGCACATTTTAAAGGACTCCATGCCTACGCCTGCACCATTTTGCGCGACGATATTATGGCGGAGGAAATGGTACAAAATGTTTTCTGCCGGTTATGGGAAAAAACAGATCACATTGAAATCAGAGAATCGGTAAGCGGTTATTTGTACCGATCGGTGTATCACGAGAGCCTGAATTACATTAAACACCTGAAAGTCAGGGATGCTTATCAAACTTATGCGATTCACCAAATGGAGCATAGCGACAACACTTCGCACAACCTGGAACTGGAAGAACTTGAAAGCCGGCTCGATATCGCTTTAAAAGAATTGCCGGAAAAATGCCGGACGATATTTCAGATGAGCCGTTTTGAAGAGTTGAAATACCAGGAAATCGCCGACCGCCTGCAATTACCCGTGAAAACAATTGAAAACCAAATGGGCAAAGCCTTGCGGCTTTTAAGGCTTAAACTGGTCGATTTCTTACCTGTGTCTTTTCTGTTATTTTTCCTCAGCTAATCAGCCATGAAACAAGAATTAAATTACCATATCGATGACCTGCTGGTGAAGTCCCTGCTGGACGAAGCCACGATAGCCGAGCAGATCGAGATCAGTCAATGGCTGTCCGAAAGCGAGGATAACCTACGCTATTTTGAACATTTTGAAATGATCTGGACGCGGAGCAAGCAACTTGCGACGCAACATCACTTAGACGAAAATGCGGCTTGGGAGCGGTTTAAGAAAAGAACCCAAACAGGTCAGGAAGATGTAACAGTACTTCCACTTTATCCAAAGCGTACTTTCGGCGTATTGCGGATTGCTGCCATGATCACGTTAACGGCTTGTGCATCCTGGCTCATTTTCTTATTTGTATTTCGTAATGCTGATAACGAGCAACTTGTCGTGCATTCGGGTGCAAAAACGCTCATCGACACACTGCCTGATGGCTCTGTGGTCACATTGAATAAAAAATCGACAATTTCTTACCCGGCCCATTTCACAGGAAAAACAAGGGAAGTTGCGCTGACCGGTGAAGGATTTTTTGAAGTAACCCCGGATAAAAGCAAACCATTTATTATTTCTGTAAATAAGGTGATTGTGAGAGTGGTGGGAACATCATTTAATGTCAAGGAGAGTGACAGCGAAACAGAAGTGATTGTGGAAACCGGTATCGTGGAAGTGGCAAGGGATCACAAGATGGTCCGTTTGAGGCCAATGCAGAAAGTTACCGTTAACGAGTCGGCGGGATTGGTAAAGGAAGAAACCAGGGAAGAATTTCATAAATTCTATCGCACCGGCAAGCTGGTGTGTGATGGTACACCGCTGTGGAGATTGGTCGAAATCCTGAACGAGAATTTTGAATCGGAGATTGTTATTGGAAATGTCAGTTTGAGAGATCTCACTATCAATACAACATTCGATCAAACTTCCCTGGAAAGCATTTTAGCAGTGATCAGTGAAACATTGGCGGTGAAGGTAGAGCATCATGGGAAGCATATCATTTTGAAATAGCGCTTATCTTTCGGAATGAATTTGACTTTTACCTTTATCAAAACGCTCAGACTGGCTGCAATACTGATTGTGATTCCCTATTGTGTTGTTGGCCAGCAAATTCTGAATAAACCGGTTACCATTTCTGTGAAAGGGCAACCGGTTTCTCAGGTTTTGAAAATGATGGAGGAACAAGGGAAGTTTTACTTTTCGTATAACAGCAACCTGGTATACGGTGACAGCATTGTCAGCCTCGACGTTTCCGCGAAACCAGTCAGGGATGCCCTCGGGCAACTTTTTAAAGCAAAATATCAATATAGGGAAAAGGGTGACTATGTAATCATCCTGCCAGCTGCAAAGGAAAAAGCCGTTTATATAGAGGGGTTTATTACCGATCAGGAAACCAGCGCCCCGGTGGATTATGCGAGTGTTTATTCAAGACAATTGCTGGTTTCGACGCTCTCGGACGACGATGGCCATTTTCGGTTGAGGATTAAGGACAGAAGTTTTCCGGCTAGCATCACGATCAGCAAAGTAGGATATGGGGACACGACAATTGTTGTCAATCAGCAGGATGATACTCGCCTTGAGATCGTTATTTCTCAGAAGGCTGTTGATCTTGATCCACTGATAGTCACGTATTCGGAAGGCGAATCTTCCTGGTTGGGAAGGCTCTTTTTATCCGCCAAATTGCGGGCCCAAAGCCGGAATATTGGCAGATTTTTTGTCTCATTGCCTTATCAAGCGTCGTTAACACCTGGTTTGGGAACGCATGGAAGGCTGAGCTCCCAGGTAGTCAACAAGTTTTCGCTGAATCTTTTGGGGGGTTATACCGCCGGGGTAAATGGGGCCGAAGTTGCGGGCGGATTTAATATTTCGAAAGAAAATGTCAAATACGTGCAGGTTGCTGGCATATTCAACATGGTTTCTGGCGATGTGAAGGGTGCGCAGGTGGCAGGTTTTCTGAACGTGATTCTTGATTCTTTGGAGGGCGTTCAGATTTCGGGATTTAGTGGTCTGGTAAAAAAGCAGGTCAATGGTTTTCAGGTGAGCGGATTTGTCAGTCAGGCAAAAGAATCGATCTCAGGTGCTCAAATTTCAGGGGCATACAGCCAGGTTTCAGGTTCGTTGCACGGGTTTCAAGTTTCCGGTGCGGCTAATGTCGTCAAAGGTGATATGCAGGGCTTGCAAATATCTTCCGGATTGAATGTTGCCAGGAGCATTCAGGGTTTGCAGATCGGGTCTTTCAATATTGCCGGAAACCTGCGCGGTGTCCAATTAGGTATTCTAAATGTCGCAGATAGTTCGGCGGGTATTAGTTTCGGGCTGATCAATATCATCAGAAAAAGCACTTCCAATATTTCCGTTTACGCCAGCGAAATTGTGCCATTCAACATTGCCTGGAAGATGGGTACCCACAAATTTTACAGCATCCTCAATGCTGGCGCCGCTACCAGCTCCGGTAAAAAAGCATACGTATTGGGAGCAGGCATCGGCCGTGAGTTTTTTCCTTTTAAAAAGGCAGGGTTTTTTACCGAAATATCAAGTCAAAACATATTTCAGGGTAGCCTTGAAGATACACCGTTCTTATTCAGGTTTCAGGCTGCCGCTACCTATAAGCTCAACAAAAAGCTCCTTCTGTTCGCAGGGCCCTCCTTCTCAATCTATCAGAACGAAATAGAAGAGCGGAAATCCGGCTATAAAAAGTTTCCCATGGACGCTTATCCCGGCTTCGACCTCAATGAAACCCTTACCTCGTGGTTCGGCTGGCAGGCTGGAATTAGCTGGAGGTATGGGAAGTTGTGATTTCAATTAACCATTGGAGATGTATGAAGTAAGTACCGGCATATTCGCTTTTATCCAGACGGGAAGGGAATCACTATTCATATGCGTAAAGTTTGCTTCCTCAAAAGTCAGGATGTGCGTAGACCTATAGATACTATTGTCTAGAATTTTTAGCTTATCAATTAAATCAAGATGTGAGTCAAGCATTCTGATGTTACCAAAGTAATTGTCAAAAATGTTTGCAGGAGGCACATGATGACCACCTTGTGAAACTCTTCTTGCAACTCGCTGAAGTGATAGTTCAAGACTTTCAAGACCAACGTAGCTTTTTCCTTTGCATATTTATTAACCTTGGTTGTTTTATAATAGTAGTTAAGAAGCTCATAGAAAAGTTTATCACCGTCGAAGACCGGAAGGTCGACTGATTTTGGTAAGAAATTTCTAGCATTTGAAGATTTTCCGGCCCCATTTGGACCGGTAATTATGAAAAGTTCAGGCATACTGGAAAATAGGTAGCCCGTGCTTTTCTCTTATTTGATCGATTTCAGTTGAGTTTAATGATCTTACTTCTATAATGGTTTGGTTATTCTCCGCGAGCATCATGAATTTCATCGAGCCGTCGGAATATTCGTCGATAAATCCACCCGGAGCAAATTCGTTGTCATGGATCATGAAAGGGAAACCGTTCTCAAATGTCTCCAATCGCAACTGTCTGATACTTTCATCCAGTCTTATCTCTTCTTCGGTCCTCATGGAAAGTTCAGATTTGTTGGTAAAACTTTGATTAGTCAAATTTAATCAACTCGAAGCTTTAAATAAAATTATTTTCTCCCACAAAATTTAGGGTAACCCCCCTTTATGTTGTCGGTACTTCGAATACAGCAAGACACCACATTGAGGGCCTGCAATATGCGTTTCCTGTATGTATTTAACTAATCGGTTTTAAATACATGACCATGAAAAATCACTTTTTTTGCAACTTACGTACGAGCATCATCTCTGCTTCATTACTGCTTGTCTCATTCCTTTCCCTCGCGCAGACTGACACTACATCCAGAATAAATATCGGATTTGTCTATCCGATCAGTTCTAATGGGCGGCATGCGGCTGATTATACCAATTGGTTTTCTTTTCACGCCATTGCGGGTTTGTCAAAATCTGAAACGGCATTTACACTTGCGGGGGTCGCCAATGTAACTAAAGAAGATGCCCGAGGCTTACAAATTGCTGGTACGGCTAATATTATCGGGCAATCGGCAAAAGGTCTGCAATTGGCTGGGACGGTCAATGTAATTGGAAATAATGCTTCGGGAATACAAATCGCAGGTTTTTCGAATATTATTAAAAATGAGGCAAAAGGAGCTGAGATTGCCGGATTTATGAATTTGACCGGTTCGCTCAATGCAGCGCAGATCGCTGGTTTTACTAATATTGCTACAAAAAATGGTAGCGGTTTCCAGCTTTCAGGCTTTTTGAACAAAGCTCAAAATGTTCATTCGCAAATATCAGGCTTTGCCAACGTCGCCAAGAAAGTAAGCGGAGTCCAGCTGGCAGGTTTTATCAACATTGCTGACAGCAGCGACTATCCGATTGCGCTTTTTAACTTCATCAAATACGGCGAAAAGTCAATCAGCTTATCATTGGATGAAACGATGACCAGCATGGCTTCATTCCGTTCCGGCGGCCGGGTTCTGTATGGTATCGTGGGTGCCGGTTATAATTTGAAAGACAATAAGGATCCATTATACGGAATTGAAGCGGGTTTAGGTGCCCACGTTCCTGTCGCAGACCCATTCCGGATCAATCTGGAAGCGGTCAGCCAAACACTGACTGATTTTAAAAAAGGTAGTTACTACAAAAATTCATTTCGCATTCTGCCTGCCTACAGGATTGGTAATCGTTTCGAGATCTATGCAGGCCCCACGGTCAATTACATTAGTTACGAGAGGGAGGATAACTACAATTTTATTAAAAAATTTATCTGGAAAAATGATGTTACCAAGGATTTTCAAGGTGTGTACATCGGCTTCAATGCAGGTTTTCAGGTTATTCTTTGATCGGGTTCATGCAGATAATCATTTATACTAAAAGTAAAAGAGCGGATATCCATTGGATGCCGCTCTTTTACTTTTGTCAAACTCTTGTTATCTGCCAATTGACATTAAAATAACCCTTTTGCTTTTTCCAAGGCAGCTTCCAATCCGCTAGCATCAGTTCCGCCTGCCGTCGCGAAAAATGCCTGCCCGCCGCCACCTCCACGGATTTCCTTCGCCAAATCTTTAACGATTTTACCCGCATTCAAACCAGTTTCTTGTACTATATTTTCTGCAATAAAGACAGAAAGCTGTGGCTTACCGCCAATTTCAGTTCCAAAAACGGCGATCAGGTTTTCAATTTGGTCACGCAATTCATAGGATAACTGTTTCAATGACTCCGCAGATGGTACATCCACTTTTTCTACAATTAGATTGAATGTGCGGTGTTTTTCCAGATTGTCAATTAACGTTGCTTTCAACGTGTGGATCTTCTCATTATCCAGCGCAGCAATCTTCTTCTGCAATGTGTTTTTTTCATCGATCAGGTTTTCAACTGCTTTTATCACATCCGTCGGATTTTTGAGTAAATCCTTAATCTTATCCAGTGTTTCCTCTTGCTGGCGCATCAGCTCCAAAGCTTTTTCACCGGTTACCGCCTCAACGCGACGTACACCCGCGGATACCGACCCCTCAGAAATAAATTTGAAAACACCGATTTTGCCGGTCGAAGGAACGTGTGTTCCTCCGCAAAGCTCAAATGAAAATTGAGGGTCGAAAATGATCAGGCGAACAAAATCGCCATATTTTTCTCCAAAAGTGGCAGTAGCTCCTTGGTTCAGCGCCTGTTGAATCGGTACATTTCGCTTCTCGTCCAATGCAATGTTTTCGCGGATCTTCTCATTTACCCTGTCTTCTATCTTTTGCAATTCCTCATGGGTAACTTTCGAGAAATGCGAGAAGTCAAAACGGAGCACTTCGTCATTTAGGAATGAGCCTTTCTGACCAATATGCGTTCCCAAAACTTCACGCATGGATGACAACATTAAATGCGTCGCGGAATGGTTTGCCTCAATCCTGTCCCTGCGATTGATATCAATTTTGGCAGTGACGAGACCAGCATTCTGCAACAAATCATCGAGATTTTTATCCTTGGAAATGTGAACGAAAAGCTCATTCTCTTTTTTCGTATCAAAAATTGTTACAATTCCCTTTCCTCCCTCCTCCTTTCCTCCCTGATCTACAATGAGAACGCCCGTATCCCCAACCTGCCCTCCCATTTCTGCATAAAAAGGGGTCCTATCCAGCACAATGTGATATTCATCGCCGGTTTTCGTTTTCACTTTTCGGTATTTGACAATATGGCTATGGGTTTCCTCAAAATCATAACCCAGGAATTCCACGCCATCCGCTTCCCTTAATTCGATCCAGTCCGTAGCTTCTTTCGCAGCATCCTGGCGCGAGCGTTTTTTCTGCTCGGCTAATGCATCCTGAAATCCGGATTCGTCAATCTGAAATCCTTTTTCACGTGCGATCAATGCCGTAAGGTCAACCGGAAACCCGAATGTGTCACTCAATTCAAAAACTTCATCACCGGCAATGGCGTTGATGCCTTTCGCTTTTAAAGTGTTCGTAACCGAATCCAGTCGTTTCAGGCCAGATTCCAGCGTACGAAGGAAACTTTTTTCTTCTTCCAGAATAACCTTTGTTACAAATTCTTCCTGCGCTTTCAATTCAGCAAATACATCCTTAAACTGTTCTGCAAGAACGGCGACCAGTTTATAAAAGAAGGGCTCCTGGAACCCAAGATTGGAGTAACCATAACGAACGGCGCGACGTAAAATCCTGCGGATTACATAACCTGCTTTGTTATTGGAAGGAAGCTGACCATCGGTAATCGCAAATGCCACTGCCCGGATATGATCCGAAATGACCCGCATAGCAATATCCGCAAACGGCTCTTCGCCAGCGCCGTATTTTTTGCCTGACAGCGTTTCCAGAACCTGGATAGTATTTTGAAAAACGTCGGTATCGTAGTTCGAAGTCTTGTTCTGAACGGCCATACACAAGCGCTCAAAGCCCATGCCGGTATCCACGTGGGTTGCGGGCAGCGGAATGAGGGTACTGTCAGCCTTGCGCTCGAATTGCATGAAAACCAGGTTCCAGATCTCGACGACCTGCGGATGGTCATTGTTAACCAGTGACTTACCTGAAAGTTCTGCAACTTCCGATGCCGGACGTAAATCAATATGAATTTCGGAGCAAGGGCCGCACGGACCTGTGTCGCCCATTTCCCAGAAGTTATCCTTTTTATTGCCAAGAATAATGCGGTCCTCACCGACAATCGGTTTCCACAAATCCCATGCTTCCTGATCAAATGGGACGCCGTCGCTGGAATCACCTTCAAAAACGGAAACATAAAGCCTGTCCTTGGGCAGCTTATAAACTTCCGTCAGCAACTCCCAAGCCCAGGTAATAGCCTCTTTTTTGAAGTAATCTCCGAAAGACCAGTTTCCCAGCATTTCGAACATAGTATGATGGTAAGTATCAAATCCAACATCCTCTAAATCATTGTGTTTGCCTGAAACCCGCAAACATTTCTGAGTATCGGCAATCCGACGGGAAGGAGGGGTTCCGTTTCCCAAAAAGAAGTCTTTAAACTGCGCCATACCTGAATTGTTAAACATCAGGGTAGGGTCATTTTTAGCGACAAGTGGTGCCGAGGGTACAATTAAATGTTCTTTACTGCGAAAAAAATCAAGGTAAGCCTGACGTATTTGATGCGAAGTCATTGAATGTATTTTACTGCTGATTAGTCTGACGAAATAAGCGGCAAAGGTAACGAAAATCGGGTTAGTATAAAGGCTGCCCCACAATGCGCGAGACAGCCTTTAACATTTTTTCCAAACTTTTATTTTAAAAATGTGGCTTGGCTACTCCCTGGCGACAACAAGTTTCTGGGAATAAACCAGCTTATTTTTCCTGAGCGTAACAATGTAAACGCCGGGTTGGAAGGCTGACACATCGAGTTTTTCGCCTGTCCAGGTTTGGCTGAGAATGCTTGTTCCTTGTTTGTCAAATACATTCAGGACAAACGCATCTTTCCCAACCCTATCAGTTATTGCAGGCAGGTTGATCTCAACGTACTGACTAGTTGGGTTAGGGTATATATTTAGCGGCTGTACAACCAAAACTGGCGGGTTTTCCTGACTTGGATAGAAAAACATTCGTTTCTTTTTTAATGTAATTCCCCCGTTTTGCTGTGCCTGGCTTTGGTAAGCGACTACCAGCAACATAGTCACTAGCAGCAATTTTATCGTTTTTTTCATCATTAGTTTAGTTATGGGAGTTCGTAATGGAATTTTAGGGTTTTCTTGGCACCAATAACTCTACCGGGAAAGGTTTGTATTGGTGGGTTCGGAAAGAATTCTTCGTTTAAGATCCAGTTGCTTTCACCCACCTTTCTTCGAAATTCTTTCCCCTTAATTGTAATTTTAGGTGTGGCATTTGGTTCATTGCATCCAGGGCAGATCGTCAGGATTTCCAGCTCAATCGTATAGTCTCCAGTCTGATCGGTTAATTGTCCATTCACGTCGCCGTTTGCGATTATTTGACCCTCACCCGGCTTAAAATCTACTTGGACCCATTCAGCACCGTTAGAGTAGCGATCGGTTGCCTGAAAGTCAATGGTCCCATCCGGGCGTGTCACTTTTACTTTGTAAGTCAGACTTGGACCAACAATGGGAATGCCACTATTGGACTCGTGATCGTCTACCATTACCGTAAAACCAAGGTCAAATTCGTCAGGTTCCGGCCCGGTCTTAAACTTCCCGATTAGTGGTAAAGACCCGCAGGCAGATACATTTGAGAAGTTGTTTATAAGCCACCCATATCCCGTATCGAATTCCAGGTTTGAAGCTGTGAATTGGTTGCC
>NZ_JAASQJ010000001.1 GCF_011762185.1 Dyadobacter arcticus | reverse complement strand
ACAAAAAAGAGTTGCATCATTAAATATCATGTCAAGCAAATATCTTTTAAGTAAGCCTTTTTGGCGTTCAGGTTCGTCAGTCTCAGGAAACCCTCGAAGGTGAGACACTCACTCCCTACACGTGACGGCCTGAATCAGTCGCACGATCGGACGTTTTATGGGACAAACAACTCACGCTATAAGAAATGACGGTTGCGATAGGTTCAAAAGTTTAAGTTGTTTAATTTAACCAACTATCAACTAATAAAAAATGACGGCCCTTAAAGCACTTTTAATGTTTATCTGGATGATTTGTTTGTCTGGATATTCACATGCCCAAGATTTGTCTCCGAAACGCAAATTTGAGGCTGTCGATAGAAGATCGAGCAAAATAATGGACTTTGAAGAATGGGTTCAGGAAGGCTTGTCTAATGGTCGGGAGAAGCCGTGCGAGCCAACTTTCGGCTATTTCATATTTATAGTGAAGAATTCAGGCGAAGTTGATAGTCTTCAATACTTTGGTACCCTGGAGAAAACAGTTTCTGAGCATATTTTGAATCGAATAAGACAGTCAAAGGGCGGCTGGATAACCAAAGGTAAAGCTGACCAGTCAAAATACGAATGGTTTTTATATCCTTTCTTTGATTTTGGAAATGAACGGTATACTACTTCAAATTGCTCACCGGAAGAGAAGGCAAAGCAGAAATTGTTACTTGAAGTGGAAGCTAACCTATCAATGGTCTGGGTAATGACAATGGGGAAAAATATTAGTTTGATAAATACCTCAAAAAATGGAGGTGGATATATCAAGCTTTGACCACAACCTGGCGCAGTTTCTACTCCAGAACGAAATAGAAAAATGCATCCTCCTTGTACAAAACCAAGAACATCGCATAAACCGCTTCTAGGATTCTTGTTCTGTGTTTCGTTCGTTAACAAAAAATGGGCTGCTTGAACAAAATAAGCCAAGTTTAAACTTGCGCGTTTATTGTAATCGTTAGCATCTAAGTGTGTCGCAAATATTCCTTGAAAAAAAATGAACAAATTTGCTCGGTATTCTTTTATCGCATTGGCTGCATTTCAAACGATATTTTACGCGTGCAAATCCGACTTCCCGTCTGCTCCGACAACAATATCTGGGATCCTAACCGACTCTAATAATATTCCCGTCCAAGGGATTGAAGTTCGCTTCGCAGGAATTAGGAACAAAGGGCTGTCTGGTATAACTGTCTTCGAAGAATTTGTCTTAACTGACAATGAGGGGAAGTATCGGTTAACGAAGACCGTTCCCAACGCTACTGATTTTGCGTCATGCCAGCCTACCTCAGACAACATTAACGCATTTTTCTTAATAAGAAATGGTCGACTGCATCATATCACCGCTCCCTTGGTGATTGAGCCAAAGGATTACGGAACAGCCATTACCCGCAATTTTATTCTTAAACGATTACCATAGTCAACCAATCCTCTGTGTTATGAATTTGCAATAATCAGAATGGAAGAAACAAATTTATCGCGAATGAGTGAAGTCCTTCAAAGCATTCTGCTTACGCGCAAATCACCTAAAATCTGATTTTACGCTCACTTTATCAATCCCTTTACTAAGGATTTCGACAAAATACGTTCCAGCGGTGCCCGTCTAAATCAGCAAAAACCAAATTATAACCCTCGGGTATTTGCTTTGGCTCAGTAACTATCACACCCCAGCCTGTTTTACTTTATCGTACCATTCGTCCACTGCAGCCTTGTTATCTGCCGCGATTGTAAACATTATTTCAGAAGTTTTGGAAGTATCTGGGCTTTCATTTCTTGCAATTTGTATAAACTTATCTTCCTTAAAAAAGTGGATAACAAAGTGATCGTCGCTGAAAATGAAACTAGCGATATCGGCGCTTTCATGAGGACCATTTACTTTAAATCCCATTTTTTTGAAAAAATCGCGTGTTCTTTCAACATCTTTAACGGGCATGTTTGCCCAAACTTCTAATTTGGCCACGTCTCTCTAGATTGGTTTAAGGAATTTATATAAAAAACATGCCGTCAACCAATCTCACAAAACCCTCCAATCGAGATACTGGGTTGGATATGTCAATTTTAGGTATCCAAATGCATCAGATTTCGGACGTGGGTGTTGCACAACTCGACTACGACATAATTCAGCATCCGTAGTATTTAGACTTCGATTACAATATTAGGCGCGAGGCGATCCGTCGTAATTGTAATCTTCTAAGGCCCAACCAATCAAAACTTCTTGTAACCAATCGCTGAAACTATTGTTGCAGGTTTCTACCTGATCTTCGTTTTCATATTCCAAATCGTGTTGCCAAAAAACAATTTTACATATGCCATTTGCCAATGTCGATAGGTCCAGACAATAGTGATTCCCTGCCCCGTCTGGGGAGAATGGAAGGTAAGTATCTGGCATTTTCGAGCCAGCATGTTTGTGCTCAAATTCATAAATTTCATCCATCGAGGATCCGCGTAAGGCCTTGTCGAGACCAAATACTTCAATCCCACCAAGTGAGATACCATTGTGTCGACTGACAATAAATCGGAAATCCTCGGGAAAAGAAAAGCCAATTTTAGCTTCAAAGTGAAGTAAACGGTCATCTTCAATCGGAGGGCCTAGATATATAATTTCATCTGAGAATCGGTTAAGCTCTTCCAATATACCGTTAGAAACTGCTTGTAATTTGTTATGCATGCTTCGTGAAAGATTATTAACTAATTGGCTCTTTACCAGTCGAGTAAATTTTTGTAACTTCAGGAATGCAAGGAAAGAAAAATTACTCGGAAAAGCTCTTCGTCAGCTTCCAACTTTCAGATCGCGTTCCTAAAGAAAATTTCTATCGAAGGCTTAGCGAAACGCTCGATTTACAGTTTCTATACAAAGACACCCGCGAGCTGTATGGCAAAACTGGCAATCCATCAATCGATCCGGTTGTGTTCTTTAAGTTGATGCTAACAGGATATCTGGAAAACATCACATCTGATCGCCGTTTGATGGAGCACTGCTCTATGCGGATGGATGTTCTTTATTTTATCGGTTATGATATTGACGAACCGCTGCCATGGCATTCCACTGTTAGCAGGACCAGGCAACTATATCCCGCCACACTCTTCGAGTCGTTGTTTGACAAGGTATTTACCAAGTGTGTTGAAAATGGAATGGTTGCAGGTCACACTCATGCCATCGATTCGGCTCCGATAAAAGCAAATGCTTCAATAGAAAACCTTGAATTAAAGGTTCCGGCACAGTCGATTAAGGCGCATTTTACAGGAGTTGATGACGACAATCCGGATGTGAGAGCAAACTACCAAGATGGCAAAACCGTGATGACTGCCAGTACAAGTCAACTCAAACGCCTGGCAAAATACCAGGACAACTTAAATGCTGACAGGCCAAACCGACCGAAAGCCAGTAATGAGAAAGCCCAATTGCTAAGTAATAAAACGCACTACAACCCGCATGATCCGGATGCCAGGATCTCAATTAAACCAGGCAAAGCCAGAAAACTCAATTATCATTGTTCAATGTCTGTTGATGCTGCCATTGGGGTAATAAGTCATATCCAAGCCGACTTTGCTGACGGTCGTGACAGCCAGTATTTACCTAGAATCGCAAGTGTTTTGCAGGATAGACTCAAAAGAAATTATCTGAGATTAACAGACCTGATGGCTGATACAGGTTATTCCAACGGATACAATTATCAATTCCTGGAAAAACGGAAAATCACGGGATGGATTCCAGTCTTTGGAAAGTTCAGACCGCAGTTGGATGGCTTTGATTACAATAAGGAAACAGATTCCTACACTTGTCCTAATGGAAAGAAGTTACCGTTTCGGTCACTCGAGTACAGCACAGAAGGCAAGCCCTTAAAGGCATATTGGACTACCAGGACTGACTGCGCGACATGCCCATTAAAACAGAAATGTATTCCGAAGGCTGGCACGAAGAGAATTGTAAAGACGATCTATGAGGAAGAATACCAGCGCGCTTATCTCCGCCAACAAACGACAGCCGGGAAACGCATGAAAGGTTTAAGGCAGGGAACAGTCGAACCGGTCTTTGGAAGCCTGACGCAATATTATGGGCTTAACAAGATTTCAGTACTTGGAATCGATGGTGCACATAAGACGATGGTGATGGCGGCGATTGCCTTTAACATAAAGAAGTACTTGAAGTTCTTTAGCAGAAAAACAGCCCAAGAGGCCATGTTTAAAGGCCAAAACAACCTTATTGTGGTGTTGAAACGCTCATTGGTCTTCTAGCAGCGAAATTCCATTTCTTCGTTAAGATAAATACGATCCATCACTGTCATAAACCTCCAAGCAGACAGTTGTGCAACAGCCACAGACGTTATTTGAGACTAGATAGAACAGCCGTAGGATGAGGAGATTTGTATCCGTCCGATGAAAATTCAGTTTATACAACAACGCCCTTTTTGTTGATAATTGCCAAATATACCAGGACGCTAATCAGTAGTACATTGAACTCCACGCCATTTCTGCCAGCGCCTACCACAAACCACCCTTCAGCCGCATGAATCATAATAATACCTGCCACCAAAATCGGAATGGTGGTGAGTGCAGCGACTCGCACGTAACGATTTAAAATAAGGAGTACCGCGTATGCCACATGCGATAACTTAATCACCCACGCCAACGGCATACCAATCGGAGCGAATCCCACTTCGTTAAGATAAAGATTACCAAAGTTGTTTATGGCTCCTGTGAAAATGCTACTGCCATGCATAAAAAAAACAGCAGCCAGGGTAATGCGCAGAACGAGTGTGGGTGTGATGATTCTATCCATGATGCGGTAAGTTTAAGTTTAACGCAATTTAAGTAGAACCTGACTTATCAGAATTGTAAAAAAACGACAGCTACTCAATCGGTATGTATAGAAAGGATGAGCTCTCCCCGCCTACACTTTTGTTGCACACAAAATTGTAAGGTGGCATCTCGGCAAATTCCTGAAACTCTCTAATGAAATTGATCCGTGTAGTCGAGTTCGAAGGCAATGGAAGTCAATTCTCCATAGTCGACTCTAGTGAGTCGTTTAAGCGCCAGCATACTGCATGGGTCTGCTCGTTTATTTCATTGATTTTCGCTTCCAACTTGGTGAGCACAGTTTCTATAGCTATATATCTCAAGCTATATATTTCATTGCCAAATTGTTTTTTAATCACGACTCACATTCATCAGAAAAAGTTGTTTGCGTCTCAATATATAACCGGTTTCTTATATTTTTCCGGAAATGAGATCACGAGTGTTGAGTGTTATCAATCTCATTAAACCCTCCGATTGTGAGATTGCCCCATAAGGCGCTGCGCCACTGTGCTGGTTCATCAAATAATGGGCATTTCATGAAACGGATAATCTACAAGTAGTTAGTTCGACGTTTCGAACTTTGGCTAACACATTCAAGATTATACAACAGATTACTCTATTTAATGGCCAAGTGACTGAGTACAGCGTGACCGGAGTTGGGAACTATCCATAAATACGAATTGGGAATCGACTCGGTAATAAGTAAGCTGTGTTAGGCGATAGTACATCATAATCGCCGCCAATGACCAGGATGGGACAATTGATCTTCTTCAATTGTTCAGCTTTTATGTGTGGCTCATTGATTATTAAGCGAGCTAGCTTTAGACTTTTTGACCATTGCCCCCAGATTTTGGAGCGGATAGGCAACGTTGAGGCTCCAGACGCGGTTCATAACTTTATCGTAAGGTCCGCCATTGGGAACGAGATTCACTAAGCCGAGTTCGTAGGCCAGACTTACGCGCAGACTTTGTGGAAGTTGATACCCTGTCGTAAGCAGGAGTCCCGCATCGAAGTGTTTATAGCCGCTGTTTTTGTCGAATGCCGATACCGACCCCGGGAAAGCCGAATCGCTAATGTTTCCCCATAATCCGTAAGCCAGGTAAAAGCCCAGGCCACCGAACACCTGCCCTTTCCCATTGGGCAGGTCGTGATTGTAGAGTATGTAGGCTGGAACTTCGAGGTAAGTCATCCGGGTTGTGGACGTACCCATCTTGCCGCCCTTGCCAATCAGTTGAAGGCCGTAGGCCAGATCAAGATGATTCAGGAACGAATCCTTGTCAGCGGGTGCTACGGGTTCCCATACTCCATCGGTAGAGGCCATCAGCGTAGCAGGGTTGGATGGAGTGGGGCTTCGGTACGTATGTGGCGAATTCAGAAAGTCGCGCCAGTTATTGATTATTTGTTTGACCCCAGTCAGTAATAAAATAGCCGCATTGTATCTAAGGCTGGTACCTACTGCGTCACGATTTGCATAGGGCGTACCGGCGGCGGAAGAGTTTAACAGTTCCTGTTTGGCGAGGTCGACGGACACGTTAAACAATATTTTCAGGGCCCTGTCCCCTTGTGGGTCCGATAGCGGATTTTGCGGTGGTGGCGGCACTTCGGGGCCAATCAGCGGAGGATTCTGACCCCAGCCTATGGCGGGCCACAGCGCGGCCATTAGGATCAGCACATACCTAAAGGTTTTCATAATCATAAAACTTTTTGGGGTTTGACAGGCCAAAAGTCGGTTACAGCAGGGGATGGGGAAATAGTTAATGCTAACTAATTTGAAGAGCGGCAGCGGTGCCTGAGCCGTCTATCTCTTCTTAACCAGTCCGGCCAGTTTTTTGAGCGGATAGCCAAAGTGCGAAACTTCAGGCTAACTGCTTATCGATTAGGTATATCTTTAAAGACTCGTTCGGAACGAGGACTAATGCTCTGTTTGTCATGTTTTTTACTATATGAACGTTCCTTCATTGATTTTTGCGGCGACTCAATATTTATGCACCTCACGCGAAAATCGGTACCGTTTACATCGGCTTCTTTTTCTCATAGCGGCGTGGTCGTTAGGTTTAGGCTATCAATCAGCAAAAACATGATTAATAGACCTTATGAAAAGATTTGTCCGCTTATTCAGCATTTTCGTGTTTGCCCTCGGCCAGCTAATCCACGACACGAAGGCCAATCCTTTTTCGGGATGGCATCCCAAAGCCGAACTCGCTAATACCGGAAGTATTGATCAAAATCCCCGGCTGACCAGAAAGGATACTGCGAACACATGGATTGTCAGAGCGTATCTTGAGGAACTGATCCACGGCGATTTTAAGGCTGCCAGGGATAAATTAGCCAATGATTTCAAGGCCTATGGCCCAGGGTTTTCGGACTTTCTTGGAACGGATGACTTGCTCGAGCAATGGCGCAGAAACTTTCTTCTTTTTACGGATCAAAAACTGATTTACGAAAACACAAGGTTGGCTAAGCCTGATAAAGGGCAAAACAGAGGGCAATGGGTTTATTTAAAAGCAGTCTGGTCAGCAAAAGACCAAAGGGATCAGGGTAAGCCGATTCAGATTGTTTTCCATCAACTGGCGCTTATCGTGGACAATAAAATCCAACAGACTTACACCAGCTACGGCAACGATCAGCTTTTTTTCGATCTGGGCTTTGCTATCTACGGCGAAAAAAACCAACCACTAAAAATTCGTGACGAACCTTAGGAAATAAGAAAATGAGACGAAAAACCATATTTCACCTCATCGCATTGTTGCTTTTTATGATGCTTAAAAAGGATGCATTTGCGCAGCAAGCAGATTTTATCATTACTAATGGAAAAATTTTTACAATGCCAGCTGAACAACTACCAGCAACAAAGTGCGTACTGACGATGATTGACGGAAAGATTGTATATGAGCAATCCAAATGATTGACTCATATACAATCTATTTCAGTAAATTACTTATCTAACTCTGGTATTATGCGGTTGGTCATTTTGATTGTGCTTGGCTTAATTGCGCTCGTCGATAGATCAAGAAGTCAGTCAAGCACTTTTTACGGTCAGCCTTCCGGGTCATCCGGGATAGATATTCGAGAGCAAACTTGGGTTTATGAAAATCTGCTCAATGATACGCTTGCAGACATTGCGGCTGTGAGTAGAAAATCATTTACTCCATTGGTATCGATTCCAGAAAATCTTACTTACAATGATTTTGATAATGCCACAAAAATTGTCTGGAAAAGGTTTGATATTAAAAACCTGCATCCGAAGGACACCCTACAACTATGGTATAATGCGGGAGCTCACGCAATACTTTCTGTCTACAACAACAAGGGTAATTTAATAGCGAAAGGTGGATTGTTCGCCGGGGGAGGCGCTGGTGCGGGCACAATGCCGTTGACTGTCTTGCCCAATTCAGAAAGCCGGTTTTATGTTCGTGCCATCGATTATGTTCGAGTATTCAGTTACCCATCTGATATTCTCTATACACCAGAAGGCTATTCCACCTTTCTGGCACAGGAAGTAATTCAAGTGAAATGGATTTCAATTGCAATTTCGATGATTGCCGGATGCCTGTTATTGATGGGATTATTTACGTTATTTCAGTATTATCTGAATCGGGACCTTACCTATCTATACTATGCGATTTACACATTTGTGTCACTCGCCTGGATCGTAAAAATGGTAGATTACCGTCTTTTCCTTGGTCTGGCCCCTGCCACTTTCCCCCAGCTCACCCATCCTTGCCTTGCGTCTTTATCATTTTCAGTCAGTTTTTTCTATGGCTTGTTTTTATCAAAATTGCTGGATTTGCGTATTCGACAACCCAGGATCTGGCGACTGGTCATAGCAGTCATGACCCTTTTGTTATTGCAGCAATTAATGTCTTTGATCGAGATTTTTACCGGACTTTGGCTAACAGACAATGCATATTATTTGCTGTGTGATCTTTCAGGGGTTGTGACAGGTTTGATTTTGATGCTGTCGATTTACAAAAGCAATTCTTCTCTGAGATCCTACCTGTTGGCTGGGTCAATAAGCCTTTTCATTGTTTCAATAGCCCCCATTCACTCTCTATTTCTGTTTCCCGATGCGTCCGAATTGGAAAAGACATTTATTAGTTACCCACCGTTTTTCATGGCATTAGGGCTACTGATCGAATTGTTTTTCTTCTCTCTTGCGCTAGCGTATCGCAACCGGCTGACCGAACTGGAAAACAAAACCATGCACGCAAGCTATACCCGACAGCTGGAAACAGATTTAATGAAACAAACGCAGGAAATTCAAACGCAGAACCTTCTTTTGGAGCAACAACATATCAGGCAGCTGGAAACCGAATTTGAACAAAAACTTGCCAGTACGGAGATGACAGCATTACGGGCTCAAATGAATCCGCATTTTATTTTCAACTGCCTTAATTCTATCAAATTATATACACTTCAAAATGATGCGGAAAAAGCGTCAGATTATCTGAATAAGTTTTCGAAACTAATACGCCTGGTGCTGGAAAACTCGCGCTCTGAGCTGGTTACGTTACAGAATGAGCTGGATGCCTTAAGATTGTACATCGAGCTTGAAGCAATGCGTTTTAAAGAAAAGGTCCGGTTTAACATCATTGCTAATGAGATTGATCAGAGGTACCTGTGTATCCCACCATTACTTCTACAGCCATATGTGGAAAATGCTATATGGCATGGCCTTATGCACAAGCCAGAAGGCGGCCTGATCGAAATAGAGGTCACACAAACCGATGAAAATCTGCTAACAATCGCCATTGAAGATAGCGGAATAGGCCGGGCTCGCTCAGCGGAGCTTGAAAGCAGGTCGACAGAGAAACACAAATCATTCGGAATGCAGGTTACTGCCGACAGAATTAGGATGATCAACCAACTTTACAACATCAGAACCGACGTTCAAATCGTCGACCTTGTGGACAGTTTCGGCGAGCCATGCGGAACCAGAGTGATTTTAAAAATTCCTGTTTAACCATGCGAACAATCATTATTGACGACGAACCAGATAATGTCGAGCTTCTCGCGTTTCAACTTGCACGAAATTGCCAGCAAGTCGAGATCGTCGGAAGGTACACGGAAAGCACGGAAGGCTTAGAGGGTATACGTTCCTTAAAACCGACGTTGGTATTTCTTGATATTGAAATGCCGGTAATGAACGGTTTTCAACTTCTAAAAAAGACCGCAGATTTGAATTTTAGCGTAATATTTGTCACAGCATATGATCAATATGCTGTGCAAGCGTTCCGCTTCAGTGCGCTGGACTATCTACTTAAACCCATCGATTCAGATGACCTTATCGCTGCAGTCCGGCGGGCAGAAAATCTTACTAAGATAAATCCGCACCAATTAGATATGCTTAGAAGCTATCACCCTAGTACAGGTGTTAGTCTTCCCGATCGTGTTGCAATGCCGCATAAGGGCGGGCTGACATTTATTGAGCTGCGTCAAATTATTTACTGTGAAGCTGACAGCAATTATACCCGCTTTCATCTTTCAAATGGTGAACAGTATATCATCTCAAAGACATTAGGTGACGTACAGGAAGTTTTGGAAGTAAGGGAGTTTATACGCGTCCACAGACAATTCATGGTTAACATACACCACATTATCAGGCTTATTAAAGGAGAAGGAACGTATTTGCAACTAACCAATGGGATCACTGTACCGGTAGCACGCCAACAAAAAGAGCGTTTACTGGAACGTTTTGGCCGACTTTAGTCAGTACGCAGTGTGTATTTTGCGTTGAACTTTCCATCTCCCTAGTGCTGATCAAACGCTGCTAATTAGTCAAAATGGAAATATGGGCTGGGTCCACTGAAACTGTCTGAACAAGCCCGTATAAAGGGTTCTGAATGGGTGTTGACAAATGCTGTAACCTTTCAATTCACAGAGCTCCACTGGAAATTCAATGGGATAGTTCTTAATTAAATCATAAAGAGCTTAATGTTATAACTTCTAAGTTTGTTCAAAAAATATGCTCATTGGCTACGCACGGTTTTCAACGGCAGCGGCCGACCGCCCAGGACCAAAATTTAGCACTGCAATTGGATGCCCTTAAAATGTTGGGTTGTCAGAAAATCTTTCAAGAAAAGTGTCCTCAGCAAAATTGAGACCGCAACTACAAAAGATGCTGGACGCCGTTCGTGAGGGGGACACCATTGTGGTTTGGAAATTGGATCGACTAGGTAGGTCTCTTAAAGAATTATTCACATTGATAAATGACTTTCAGAACAACGGAATTGGATTTCGAAGTCTGAATGATGCTATAAGCATACCAATTTGAAAATACCGGATTATTCACTCAACGGAATACCTATGTCTCTTGCCCTGGGTTTTTGACCGACCGCAAATTGACATGTTAAATTTAGAATTAACAAGGTTACTAAATGGGCGGCATAAGAAGACATTTTCATTGTTTTAGAGGGTTCGAATTATTTTGACTGAGTATTAAGTGAAAATAATTTAACGATACAATTCCTGGTAAAGAATCTTTTTGTAGTGCTCCGAAATGTAGCACAGATTAAATTTTAAATTTAGTTGCTTGAACAATTTATTAAGCAATAAATTATAGTATCCACCTTCTCGAACAGACATGATTTTGAAAGTCTGTCTATATGCCGTCCTTCAATTGAACAGCCAGGGAAAAATTGCGTTGGATAGTCCTTTGGTCGAGTATGTTCCGAAATTCTATTTAGAAAGCAAGTTTCTAAAGGGCCTCTTGCCGATGAAAGGATCAGCTTAATTACGGCCCGAATGGCGTTGAATCATAACCGATCAGTTTTTTTAAGGATCTCGGCAGGCCTCCTAGAATTGAATCGGGGGTACTTATTAAAGTAGCTCTTGCACCAGTTTCAAGTTGATGGTTTTTGTCATAGCAAGTCAATCATTTCTTTAATTCAATTTTCCAATATAAAAAGTAAACATTTGGCAGTGAATGAAAAAGGCTGATCAGATTGTGACCAGCTATGGTGCTAGCCTTGAGAATGTGTCGGAATGCAGTCCCTTATTGATCGTCCGCTTCCACATGGACATGGATCAATATCTCGTAATATCCTTTCTTAATGGTGAAGACCCTTTAACTGGGATCTATAACCTGATGTATGGACTTCTGAAAAACGGCTTCCGGGTTTCAACGCTGTATTTACAAGCTGAACCTGAGCTAATAAATTCATAATATTCGAAATATAGACTATGAGCGTCATCTGCTCTAACTTTGCCCCATGGATGATCTTACAAGCCACAGCGATTTTAATTTATTAGTAGCTGTACGTGCGGGTGACAGACAATCGTTTATCATACTTTTTGAGCGTTATTGGAAAGCTTTGTATATCCGCGCCTGCAAAAGTGTCGACGAGGATGAGGCAAAAGATATGGTGCAGGAAGTGATGGTATCACTTTGGAACAGACGGGACCAGATCGAGATCAATGTCGATGATGACTTGGGAAAATACCTTTTTACTGCGCTTAAATACCGGGTGATCCGCTTTTATGCCTACACCGAAACACAGATAAAAAAAGCGGCTCTTCTGGAGAAGCTAACCGAAGAAAATCCGGAGAGCCTGTTTGAAGACAAGGAATTGGAAACAATGCTCCATGCTGCGATTGAAGCATTGCCAGAGCGAATGAGGCTGATTTTCAGGATGAGCCGAGACGAAAACTTCTCTTTATCCGAAATTGCTGTCAAGCTGGGCATATCTGAACAGACCGTCAAAAACCAGACAACAGAAGCTTTGAAAAGGCTGAGATCAGCATTGCTTGATCACTCGGAAGGTTAGCCAGGTACTAGCCCTATACAATCCTACCTGCGCCCGACTTAACAATATCTTAACATACCTGGTATAGTACCAAAAGTTGTTTGCTTAGATAATAGATCAAAAGCAATAACAATGGACAGCGCTAAGCTCAAAGAATTATTAAGGAATTACCTGAAAGGAAAAAGCTCCGTTTCCGAAAATAAAGCCGTCGACGACTGGTATGAAATTCTGGAAGGTGATGATCCGGTGTCCCTGGATGACGCAAAAGCAGAAAAGATCAGAGCGGAGATGTGGCTTGCGATATCAACGGAACTCTCTCCAAAAGCTGTCCCAATCAAAAAGCTTCATTACAACTGGTTAAGGGTCGCCGCCTCGTTCTTGCTTTTTGGAGCCATCGGTTTTCTGATATGGACTAAAAGCAATCCTGTTCCATTGCCCGGAAATATTTCTTCAGCGGAAATAACCTACACTTACATTACTTCCAAATCCGGTGAACGGAAATTGATTACGCTTCCGGACGGCTCCCGGTTAACGCTAAACAGCGCCTCTTCCATTCGTTTCCAGAATAATTTCACAAAAGCCAGAAATGTTCAAATCATTGACGGTGAGGTGTTTTTTGATGTAAAACATGATAAATCCCATCCGTTTATTATTAAAAGTGGGGCATTGACGACACAGGTTCTCGGTACTGCATTCAACATCAGGGCTTACGACGCGCTTGACAAAATGTCCGTTGGGGTTACCAGGGGGAAAGTGAGCGTAGCGGTTGAGGGCAAGCCCGCGCATTTTCTGACAAAAGGCCGGCAACTGGTATTTCAAAAACGCGGTTCGCATATCAGCTTATCTCCGTTCAATGCGAACACTTTATCCTGGCAACAAGGCTACCTGCTGCTGAATGACGCTTCATTTGAAGAAATGGCCGTGTTAATGAATAAAAATTACGGTGTCCAAATATCGGCACCTGAACGATCTGTAAAATCCAAACACTTTACAGCATCAATAAATACATCCATGCCTTATATGCAAGCATTGGAGGTAATTACTGCAATCCATCATTTAAAAATTAAAGAAAGGAGGGAAACAATAGAAATCCGCAAATAAACAAAAAGAGACGGTTGCTGTAACAACCGTCCCCTGGACATGCCGCTGTAACGGCAAAGCTTCAAATCATTTCACAATAAAAAGCTTTACAATTTATGAAATTAATTTTTAACAGAACAATCCACAGAAGGAGGAATTTTACTTTTGTGTTGATAGCCATTCTCTCGGCACTGACGTACGCCCATGGATCTTATGCTTCCAATGATGGCAAAGTATTGGAAAAAAGGGTTTCTATCACCTTAAAAAACAAAAGCCTGGAGGATGCAATCCTTACAATTCAGGAGGAAGGCAAAGTTGGTTTCGCTTACGACAAAGCCGCGCTAAGCGGATACAATGCAGCAGATTATATCTTCAAAAATGAGAAGATCGAAACGGTCCTGAAAAAGTTATTTGAACTAACCCCGCTAGGATTTCAGGAAGTTAATGGCATTATCGTGATCAACGCGCAAAAAAAGGACGCCCCGAAACAGGTGCAGCCTGGCAAACTGACCGGAAAGGTTGTCGATGCAGATGGTGCAGCGTTGCCTGGGGCAACGATCAGGGTCGCGGAGATTAACATGGGTGCACAAAGTGATGACGCCGGAAACTTTCAGCTCGAAATCCCTGCCGGAAATTACAGCGTGGAAGTAAGTTACATCTCGTATCAGAATCAACGTCTGGAGGCGGTCCGGATAAAGGATGGAGAAATAACAAACCTGGACATCAAGCTGATTCCGGGCCTTAATGGTCTGAACGAAGTGGTGGTTATCGGTTATGGCACGCAGAAAAAGGTCAATCTCACCGGCGCCGTTACCCAGGTTGATTCGAGGGTTTTCGATGACAGGCCCGTTGCTGGCATCGCCCAGGCTTTGCAGGGTGCCGTTCCGAACCTGAACATCACGTTCGGGGACGGACATCCGGGCAGTAAAGGCAAGTATAATGTACGCGGATATGCTTCGGTCAATAATGTCAGCGGCTCGCCCCTGGTACTGATTGATGGAGTACCCGGGGACATTAATATGCTCAACCCGCATGACGTCGAAACGGTGTCCGTACTGAAAGACGCCGCTTCCTCAGCCATTTACGGCGCAAGGGCTGCGTTTGGGGTGATTCTGGTTACGACCAAAAAAGCGAAAGACGGTAAAATATCGATTAACTTTGGAAGCAATTTCAGTACACAGCAGGTCTCGACCAAAACTGACTTTATAACAGACGGGTACACCCATATCAGGTTGGTTGACGAGGCTTTTTCCCGCAATGTCGGTAATAGTTACAGCGGGTATAATGCGGAAGACTATGCGCAGCTGAAATTAAGACAAACCGACAAATCGTTGCCAACGGTAGTGGTACAAAACCGAAATGGTCAGGACCAATATGTGTATTACGGCAGCACCGACTGGTGGAAATTCCTCTTCAAGAAAAATACCCCTTCTACGGAGCATCATTTGAACATCACCGGCGGGAACGACAAAATTGATTTCCTGGTTTCGGGCAGATATTACCAGCAAAAGGGGATATACCAGTCCAATCTGCGTGAAGATGTGTACAATGCCTACAATTTCAGGGCCAAGGTGAACGCCCACCTCGCCAAATGGTTTACTTTATATACCAATACGCAGTTTGCCGCAAACAGCTATGTGTGGCCTGCCAAAGGGTATAACACCAACAATCCGGGGCTTTACAACCATGCAATGGCGGCGTACGTACCGCAAAACCCTGACGGCACATTCACGTACCGCACCAACCTTAATAACTACGGCGCAAATGAATATGCGGACCTGCAAAATGGCAAAACCTTTGGCGGCACAAAAAACTATGATTTTACCAACACAGTAGGGTTCAATGCAAATGTGCTTCCGGGCTTGGTTTTAAATGGTAACTACGCATTTCAATTGAGCCCGTATTCTGATTTTCAGCGTATGACCCGTATTCCCTGGTCGATTAATCCGGGAGTGGTGAACTACGAAGGAAATGACCAGCTCAGTGAAAGCACCCGTCTGGACCAGCATCATTCGGTTAATCTGTATGCCACTTATGAGAAAAAGATCGGGGCGCACACTTTCAAAGGAACAGGCGGATATAACTACGAATTGCAGCGTTACAAGACCAACACCGCCATGCGCCAAAACCTGCTTTCGGAAGAGCTGAACCAGATTGACCTGGGAACCGGGACACAGCAAGCCGGCGGAAATGCAAGCGAATGGGCGCTTCTGGGTTATTTCGGGCGGGTTAACTATGATTATGCGGACAAGTACCTGCTGGAAGTCAATGGTCGATACGACGGAACATCCCGCTTTCCAAGCGATAGCCGCTTCGGATTTTTCCCATCCGTTTCAGCCGGATGGAGGATTAGCGAAGAAGACTTTTTTTCAGTTCTGAAACCAGCCGTATCCGAATTTAAGTTCCGGGCCTCTTACGGAACATTAGGAAACCAGGATGTTGGTGTAGGGAACAGCAACCTGTATCCTTACATCCCTGTCATTAACTCCACCCTGTCCAAGTGGATCGTCGACGGCAATCAAACGCAGACATTAAGCTCCCCTGCCCCCGTGGTACCGGACTTTACCTGGGAAAAGTCAACTTCGCTAAACCTGGGAGTGGATATGGCTTTCCTTCGCAACAGGCTGCAAACGTCCTTTGACTGGTATAGCCGCAAAACGACCGATATGCTGATCAGCGGGAAGACGTTGCCTTCCGTTTATGGAGCAGCGTCACCCAAGCAAAACGCAGGTGACCTGCTGACCAAAGGCTGGGATATTGCCGTAAACTGGAGAGATAACATTACACTGGCGGGAAAACCATTTGGCTACAATGTGGGTATTGTTCTTTCTGACTATACCGCAAAAATCACGAGGTTCGATAACCCGAATAATCTGTTGAACAACTTTTACAAAGGCCAGCAGCTCGGTGAAATCTGGGGATACAGTATTGACGGTTTCTTTAACTCAGAAGAAGAAGCGCAAGGCTGGAAAATCAACCAGGATTATGTGGATGAGCAGCGGACAGGCTCTCCGGGTGAATGGAGCAAGTTACATGCAGGTGATCTGAAGTTTAAAGATACCAATGGTGACGGAGTGGTCAATAATGGAAAAAATACCCTGGATGACCACGGGGATTTACGTAAGATCGGTAATTCTCTGCCTCGATATTCCTTTGGTGTCAATGCCGGGTTCAACTGGAATAACTTCGATGTTGCTGTATTCTTCCAGGGGATTGGCAAGCAAAACTGGTATCCTAACACCGAGGCTGGCATGTTCTGGGGAACGTTTGGCAGGCCCTACTCTTCTTTCATTCCTGAGGATTTTGAGAGCAAATTATGGACTCCGGAAAATCAGAGTGCTTACTTCCCGATCAACAGGGGATACTCGGCCTATTCCGGTGGTGCACTTTATTATAACAATGACAAGTATTTGCAAAATTTGGCTTACGTCAGGCTAAAGAATGCAACTGTTGGTTATAATGTCCCTTCGTCCATCATCAAGAAATGGAAAATGGAGCGGTTACGGGTTTTCTTCACCGGACAAAATCTGTTCACTTTGACCAAATTGAAATCAAAATACATCGATCCGGAGCAAATTACACCCGATGGGTCCGATGTTGGCGGAAGGGCTTATCCTTTCATGAAAACCTACACCGTAGGACTGGATATCACATTTTAATGATCTTAACTCCAATGAAAAAGATACTATATTCTGTAATGACCGGGATGATGCTGTTGTCGGCGTGTACCAATTCACTTAATCTGGAACCGCTTTCACAGATTTCACCAAATAAAAGCTTTGCGACAGAAAATGAATTAAGACTATTTGTACTATCATTTTACGATAGCATGCTTCCTAATTCGGACAACGAAGAGAAGGCTTTTACAAGCCTTTATACTGAAAACAGCGACAACATTGTCCTCACTGGCCTGGACAATAGACTTACCGGCAATCGCACCGTTCCGGTTTCGGGCGGCGGATGGAGCTGGGAAAGCCTGCGTAATGTCAATTACTTCTTGCAAAATTATCAGCGCGGCGGGATCAGTCCGGCTGTCGCTGAAAAATATGTGGCGACCGCCCGGTTTTTCAGAGCCTACTTTTATGCTAATATGGTGGCGCGTTACGGCGATGTGCCGTGGTATTCCAAGCCGGTAGAAGCCACAGATAATGAGGGGCTGACCAAAGGGCGCGACTCTCGTACCGTGGTGATGGATTCTGTATTGCTGGATATTGATTTCGCAATCGCCCATTTACCCACAAACCAGTCGTCTGCCGAGGTGAACAAATGGACTGCATTGGCGCTGAAATCGAGAATGTGTTTGTTTGAAGGAACATTCAGGAAATACCATACCGAATTCAATCTGCCGGATGCTGAACGCTTTTTAACGCAGGCGGCGGATGCAGCGGGACAGCTTATTGACAATGGTCCGTATCGCGTTTATGTCAGCACGCCCGACAAGGCCTATGCGGATTTGTTTCACGCCCTGGCGGTGAACCCTACCGAAGTAATACTTGCCAGACAATACAGTTCAAGTCTTCAAATTTTCCATAATGTAAATTATTACACGGTTTCTCCTTCCTTCGGTAAGCCGGGGCTGGAAAAGAAACTGGTGGACAGTTACTTAATGAAGGATGGCACCCGCTTTACGGATAAGCCGGGATATGATAAACTGGGATTCTTTGACGAGACCAAGGACAGGGACCCGCGCTTGTCGCAAACGATACGTACCCCCGGCTATAAACGGGTGGACGGCGCTAACGTGTTGCCCCCCTCGTATAGCGGGACGGTAACGGGTTACCAGCTAACCAAGTTTGTCACGGCTGCTCCCAACGATGCCAACGGAAAGTCACCCAATCCATTGCCTATTTTCAGATATGGCGAAGTACTGTTGAATTATGCCGAAGCCAAAGCCGAGCTGGGAAGTCTTACCCAGGCTGACCTGAACAAATCCATCAAACGTTTGCGAGACCGCGCGGGAATGCCAGGGTTGAATTTGACCGCAGCGAACGCAAAACCCGACGCCTTTCTTGCCGCGCAATACAAGCAGGTTAAAGGCGCGAATACCGGTGTGATTCTGGAAATCCGCAGGGAACGCCGTATAGAACTGATTATGGAAGGGTTTCGCTGGAACGACCTGATGCGCTGGAAAGAAGGCCATTTACTGGCTCAGCAGTTTAAAGGCGCGTATTTCCCCGGGGCAGGCAATTATGACCTGGATAATGATGGGAAAACGGACCTGGTACTTTATACGGGCACCCAGCCCAGCCTTCCGGGTGCGCAGTTTCTGAAAATTGGGACAGATGTGAGCCTGGAAAACGGGGTAGCAGGCGGCAGCATTACCATTAATCCGAATACGCCCAAGAAATTCAATGAGGAGCGGGATTATCTTTTTCCGTTACCGACACAAGATCTATTGTTGAATCCTAATTTAAAACAGAATCCAAACTGGTAAACCATTTTAGCAGCTATACGGACCATCTGTATAGCTGCTGATTTAATTAAAACAAAAATGGAAAGAAGATCAGCGCTTAAAAATATCGGAGGCTTATTGTTAGCCCCATCCCTGACGTTCGGTGAAGCTGCAAAACAGGTTGCACCTGTGCTGCGAATTGCCCATTTAACCGATGTTCACCTGAAAAACGAGTTCGAAGCACCTGCGAAATTTATCAAATGTCTGCATCATGTGCAGCAGCAAACGCCAAAGGTGGATCTGATACTGAATGGCGGTGATATTGTGTTTGATATGAACAAAGAAAATATCTCCACCATCAATGATCAGTGGAAGCTTTTTAATAACACCATGAAGTCTGAATGCAGCGTTCCGGCCAAATACTGTCTTGGCAATCATGACATTTGGTGGAATGAAAACAACAAAGGGCAGGCCGTATATGGTAAGCAGTACACCCTGGATCAGCTAGGTCTTTCAAAACCCTATCACAGCTGGACACAAAACGGCTGGAAATTTATCGTGCTGGACAGCGTACATTTAGATATTGACGACACCTGGTACATAGGCAAACTGGGCGAAGAACAGTTTGCATGGCTGGAAAATGAATTAAAAACAACAGATTCAGGAACGAACGTCCTGATACTATCACACATCCCGATTTTGACGGCAACGCTGATGGTAGAGGACAATGTAGTCAACAAATGGCAGATGCTGGGTGGTGAAATGCACACGGACACTTCCCGCATTATCAACCTGTTCTACCAGCATCCAAATGTCAAACTTTGCCTGAGCGGCCACATTCATTTACGTGACAAGGTGCTTTATAACAACGTAAATTACATCTGTAATGGTGCGGTCAGCGGAGCCTGGTGGAGAGGCAACAACAGGCAAACCGCGCCTGGTTATGGTTTAATTGATCTGTACGCGGATGGAAGCTTTAAAGAGGATTACATCAACTATTAATGCCTTTTCGTACCTGATCAGCGGATGCAATGGCGCAGCCAGATTTAAGAACCAGTGAAATTCACTTATAACCTCAGTGAAAAAGATGAAACAATTGATAAGATCCTTTATCGCAGCAGCCATAAGGTACAACTTACGCCTCTATCGTATGTTTACGAAAACCAATCATTTAAGGACGCTAATGGGAAGCCATTATCTGATCACCATCCTGTAAGTGTCCAATTTGGATGGATTATATTGCCCTGTTTAACAAAACATACAACATATTGAAATGATAATACCTCACGCCTACCATACATTCCCAAATGTGAAACTTTGCGTAAGCGGGCATCTGCATATGCGCGACAAAGTGGCCAACAACTGAGGCGTTGAAAATCCTCCACCCATAGGGCCAAGCAGGATAGGATATTTAATCCCTAATAGTCTGGTTGTTTTCGATTCGTTCCACCTAGCTCAGGCGGTTACATTTGTCATTAATTTGTTTACGATAACCCATTCTCCATTGATCTTGTTCAATGAAAGGAGATCATAATAATTAAAATCAAACATAGGCACATGTACCCTGGCAATTGCTATTGAGTTGATGATTTCTATTGCCAGTATTTCCATCCTGAATTCCTCGTTCAACTCAAACGGGCTTTTGCGGTTTTTAACGCCGTTAAGATATTCGTCAAGTTTTTTGAAATAAGATGTGCCATTTACATCGCCGGCTACAAGGGCCTGTGGGTGAAATACCTGTTTAAGCAATTCAATATCTCCTTTAAAAACGCCGTTAAAGTAATTTGATAATACGGCTGATACCGCCGCTGAATTATCTGTGTAATTTTCCATTTGTTTTCTATTTTTTTGGTGGAAAGGCATGCGTTGGTGCATAACGCATCTCCGCACACCTTTTAACTTTTACTGAATATCAAGCCATTACGAAATATGATGACCAGCAACGTGGCCTCCATCCAGATTGATAATCTCACCGGTTATAAAGTTGCTGCCTGCCAGATACAGCGCAAGTTCGGCAACGTCATTCTTTTCGCCGATTCGGTCGACCAGGTGAAGACCAGCAAGGCTGTCTGCGTTATTGATACCGATTTTTGCCTGCAGGGGACTCCGTATTATCCCTGGCGCAATTCCATTGACCCGAATATTGTTTTTACCAAATTCAGTTGCCAACTGGCGCGTCAGAGCGTGAATGCCGCCTTTGCTTGAAATAGGCGCAGTTGCCGGAAAACCGCCGATTGCGTGGTCGACCAATACGGTTCCGATATTAATAATCGAGCCTTCGCCTTGTTTGAGCATCTGCCTGATCGCAGCCTGACTAGTAAAAAAGGTACCTTTTAAATTGACGTTTAAAAACTTGTCGAGATAGGCTTCATTGACGTCCAGAAATGGTTTTGGTTCGAATATGCCAGCGTTGTTTATTAGTACATTTACAGCGCCAAACCGTGTTATTGCCATATTTACCAGTGCTTCGCCGGTATTTGTATTACTGATGTCACCAGCGACCTGAGCTAGCCGGTCGTGATGACCAAGTTCCTCAAAGGCTGCTTGTAAATTATTTTCATTGGCCGCGTTGATGACCACATTATACCCGTATTTCAGGAATAAACCTGCTATCGCCTTACCAATACCTGTCGATGCGCCGGTTACGATGATGGTTTGTGTTTTCATGATTGTTTGAATATTTGATGCTGTTATTATCTGTTGGCAGTGATTCCCTTTTCCCGAAGTACAGATACCTGCTCACCTGCGTAGCCCCAGTCATCCAGGTCAATTTCCTGTATCACTACATGTGTGAGCTTCGGATCTTTATCCAATACTTCCGTGATCAAATTAGTCACTCCTGCAATAAGCGCCTGTTTTTTAGCCCGGGTAACGCCTTCTCGTGTCAGCTCAATTTTTATGTATGGCATGGCTTTTAAATTAAAGGGTAGCTGAAGCAGTTAATTTCACGTCCAATTCAAATTCATTGTAGATCAATGTGTCGCCAATGGTACCATGATGCGCGCCGGTTACTTTTTTCCCGGTCCAGTCGATGTTGCTTTGTACGCTTGCGACTTCAAATGTTCTAGTTTTCATGTTCTTTGTTTTATCAATTGTTGTTTAATTTGATAAAACAAAGGACATCAGGAAATTTCAGCGCGTTACGTGATGTAGATCACATTTGTAAATGACGTTATCTATGGGTATTGTAAAGTCTGCTGAGTGTCTCACGCGATACACCGAGGTAGGAGGCAATGAGGTGTTTGGGGACCAGGTTGTAAAGCTGTGGGTATAACGCGAGCAATTCTTCATAGCGTGCTTTTGTGTCGTTGTTCATAAACGACAACAGCCTTTTTTGGGAAGCAAGATATCCTTTGTTAGTACGCCAGCGGAAAAAATGTTCAACTTGGTGCAATTGGGAACAGAGTTTTTCGCGATCCTGATTGGAAAGGCAAAGCACTTCCGCGTCGGTAATGCTGTCGACACCGATCGTGGCCTTACTTTGATTGTATAAAGCGCCGTAATCAGAAGTCCACCAGGTTGTCATAGCAAACTGCAGAATATACATTTTAATCTGATCGTTGATAAAAAAAGCCTTCAGACATCCGGATATCACAAAGTATTCATGATCTACCTTTTCCCCTTCACTGATTAAAACCTGCCCCTTTTTTAAAGATTTTGGTTTAAAGTGAGAAAAAAAATGTTCGAATTGCTCATCAGTCAGCATTGCTGTTTTACTAACATGTTGTTTCAATATTTCCTTTGCTTCCATAATTAGGGTGGGCTGATGCTAATTTCTATATTAACCCTTTTTTTGTTGAAACCCTCAAAATAAGGATTGGTACCGAACTCATGTTAAGTAGAAAGGCAATGAGGTACCTTCTGTTCCTATTGGTGGATCAAAAAAACAGGTTGATCAACGTCGGTGCCGTCGACGGTCTCTTTCAAGAAAATGTACCTTCGTTTTACGATAGTATAAAAACAAAATCTTAAAAGTAAAGTAAAATTTCATTATTTATCTCAACCACCGTATTTTCAAACCAATAAACATATGATCCAACCTAATGGCTCTCGTTTGTGGTCCCTGGGAGTATCTGATGACGGTGCCATTTGCTGGTGCTTGACTTTTTTAAATCATATTGGCTTCTATCCTGATAAAATCATCACAATTCACGCTAAATAGACGCTGGTTAATATACGACAATCCGCCTTACAATTCCTCAATTTTCCTGATCAGCCTCGTCATCATATCAATCAATAAAGTTTTGTCGCGTTCCTCAACGGTGTAGCTTTTTATTACCTTTTTTGGACGAAACTTCATTCAGCGCACTTAAAGCAGGGCTAGCCTTTTTAGACAGAAAATCAATTTCCTGAATAAACCAGCTATTAATGGCCAAGCTCATATCGTCGTAGCGATCGCTGAAAATAATGTCTTTCATGACAGGCACCTGATTAAATGTTTTCTGTAGAAAGCCCAGGCGTTCCATCACCGAGGACGAATCGCCTACATTATCAAGTTCAATCAAAAATTTCGATGTCAAATATTTGATAAACCATGGCGAATTGAAATTCCTCTCTATCATGATCAATTCCAAACGTTTGAATGTCTCGCTGACCACAACGGGATTCGATTAACCTTCATCACCTCTTGGTTCGCTAGTTTGCGAAGATCGTGGGCGCCAGGATCGACGAGGACCATATTTAAAGAGAGATCCCGATCTACAGAACTTCGATAACGGTAAGCTATAAACGCTGTTACCCCTCGAAGACATCTGGCGAGCTTTCCATTTTTGGAACGCAATCTGTCTGAACAAAACGATAAGTCGCTTTTCTTCTTGCTCGGCTTTGTCGATAATAGAAATTGATTGATAGTTGTCCAGACTTTCAGGTTCTGTTCTTAGCGGATCCAGATCATTGACCATCTGGTCTAACCAATCCAATGCATACTCGTGTCCCATGCGATTTCTGTTTAGTTACCAAACTTCCAGTATCATCAACGCCAACTGTCAGGTACAAAACTCAGGGATTTTGATCAGCAAGGAAATACGAGAAAACAACTATTCACACATTTAGCTACGCAAAAGGACGTAATAACCTATACGCGAAACTACGTGTATCTTGTTTTTGACCTTGCCTACCCACTTTCCCAGATATCCAATCGATTTAGCAACTCTACTCGGTTTGACACCCAAGCTTCTCAGAAACATTCTGAATACCGAATAAGTGCCCGGAGGGCCGGCGGCGTATCGTACCAAGGCCTATGCAACAAAAAAAGCCGCCATTATGCCGTAAGCTTTTGGCGGCTTTAAAAAATTCTCACGCAATAGGGACACTTATTTAGCTGCCCTTTTGCCGAGTTTGTTTGTCAAACAACTATCTATGGAGTACCTAATACCTCTTTTAACCTTCTCATATCGTCCCCAATTTTGTTATCGACGATCTTCGCATAAAGCTGAGTCGTTTTAATATTTCGGCGCCCCAACATTTTTGAAACGCTCTCGATTGGCACTCCATTCGTCAAGGTTACGGTTGTCGCAAAAGTATGCCTGGCCAAGTGAAAAGTGATTGCCTTGGTAATCCGGCATAGATCAGCGATTTCTTTCAGGTAAGAATTCATTTTCTGGTTTGACAACACCGGTAGCAGTCTATCCTGATTTATACATTGCGGATGATCATCATATTCGGCGATTATTGACAGCGCTTGGGGTAAAAGTGGAATGCGTGAGGGCGAGTCGTTCTTTTGTCTTTTTATCACTACCCACTTTTCACCATCACTGCCATAAACTTTGGACTGAAGGGTATCCAAATAGGCATTGAGAAGCTTTACATCTTCTTTGGCACCATTCTTCCTGCCGGCTGACGAGTTCCATTTTTCAGGCTCGCACTCCCTTTTTGTGCTTATTTCAATCCGTTAACCGTCAACTGTCAAATCTCATGTAGATTGGCAATTCACCTTTGACGTTATTGTTGCGCTTTTTGAGATAAAAGAGCAATGTGAAGCTTTTTGTTAACATAGCAATCAGTTGAGTCATTTTAAATATCCCGAAATTTGAGGATAGAGAATCATGAAATATCGGTATTTCGATATCTTGCATAATGTGTGAATTTTGAAATGTCAAAATCTATCGAACGTCAATAATTTCATGCGCATACTAGTAGCGGAAGATCATAGAATTTTACTGGATAGCCTGGCCCTACTTCTGCAAAGTATCGATGGTATTGAGGTTGTTTCGAAGCACGTCAATGGACAGCAGGTTTTGAATGCCTTGGAATTGGACGACAATATTGCGCTTGTTGTTTCTGATCTTCAAATGCCGGTCATGGGCGGCATTGATTTGACTTTACAATTGCGACAGCGGTTTCCGCAGATTAAGATCTGTTTATTGACAGTCGCCGATCAGCCCGATACAATTAAAGAAGCCATTCGTGCGGGAGCTGATGGATATGTGTTGAAAAGTGCGGAACGTAGTGAACTCGAAAATGCATTGAACACAATTGCCCGCGGAAGTAAATATTACAGCGAACAGGTTTTAATGTTATTAGCAAATGATACAAAACTAGAATTTGTCCCGGATATTGACAATCCTCAAAAAATTGCGATCACAAAACGGGAGCTGGAAGTATTACAGCTGATCGCGCAAGAATACTCAGGAACAGAGATAGCCAAAAAATTATTTATCGAAGCATCCACAGTTGAAACGCACCGGAAGCATCTCATCCAGAAATTAGGTGTTCAGACAACGATTGGACTAGTAAAATATGCCATAAAATTTAAGATCGTTTAACTATTTTTTTCACTTAACCCCCCAAACTAAGATTATGCCTACCGAAGCAGAAGTATTAACAGATTGGAGATATTGCGATTTAAAAGGACCCGCGACTGTATCGAAATTAGGAGATATTGTTCTGGTTTTACTTGAAGACTCAAATGTAAATCCGGAAAATGATGTCCTAAAATTTAAAGATGATCAGGATAGTGGTGATTTTATGAGAATATTTAAAAGAGACCCCTCGATAATATTGACATCAGGTGATGTAGTTAAACTTGACAAAATCGAGGAAGTTATCGCCGGATTCGACGAAGCATGGTTCAATTTTACATTTGCCAACGGATTTCGATTCAAAAATGACGCTGGCGCAACAGTGATGAAATTCACAGAGCTGGAATTGCCTACACCCGCTACTGTAAAAAAAATGAATCCAATTGTGCCGTAAATTTCAAACGTCAAAATTGAAAATTAGAAGTTAAATAATCACGTAAACCCCTAAACGCCGGCAATATTTTGTCGGCGTTTATAGCATACCGACATTCCTGTTAATCCCCACCGTTTCAATGGGAACGCTTATTATAATCTGAGTGCCGCGCTCATCTGGATTTAAGACATTGAAATCCCCTCCCAGCGATTCCAGTCTTGCCTGGACATTTTGAATACCCACACCCCGCTTTTTCTGATTAGGGTTAAAACCAATACCATCGTCCGTTACAGATAAATTGATACCCAATTCATCCCTGATAACGCTAATAGATGTAGTTGTGGCCTGTGCATGCTTAATAACATTGTTGAGCAATTCCAGCACAATACTGTACATATTGTATTCGATCTCAACCGGCAGCCTTTCCTGCAGACCCAGTATTACAATCGAGAATTTTATCGGCAAACTTTCATTCAATCTTTCAACCAGCTTCGTCAGGGTTATCGACAATCCTTCCTGTTCCAATTCGGCTGGAAGAATGTTGTGAGAAATGTTCCGTACCTCGGCATAAGCATTTTGAATAAGGTGCTTCACATTCAGGTATACCGACTGTTCAGACTCCGACAAATGCTGCGTATTGATGGATTGTACACTCATATTAACTGCGCTCAACAAACTACTGAGGTTATCATGTAATTCAAGAGCGACCCGCTTCCTCTCAATTGCCTGACCTTTGAAATGTGCCTCCTTGATTTCCTTGTTTTTCCTTATCAGCTCCTTGTTTTTTTCCCGGAGTCGCCGGTTGTACCGGACAAGCAGAAGGGAAACAAGCAGAACTCCAGAAGCTCCCATGATCAACCAATCCCTTATCTGGGCCAGTCTTTGATTTTCATTTTCCTTTTTGAGTAGTTGCACACTTTGCTGTAAATTATGAGCTTTCTGCTCGGTATTGTACTGCTCTTGTATTGCCGCGATACGCTGCCGGCTTTTCTCCGCCTGCAGGCTATCTCTGATTGATGAAAATTTCTCATAGGCTTCTAGTGCCTGCGCCTGTTTGCCAGTATTTTTGAAAATCCTGTACAAATTCTGCTGCACCTCCATGATGATACTGGCATTGTTTAATTGTAAAGCCATGCGCTCAGCCCTAGCCGACCAGTTCAATGCTTTGATCCATTTTTTTTGAAGGATCAGTATATCAGCCATATTGATCACAATATTCGCCTCCAAGAATGTACTACCTATTTTATTGGCTAATGCAAGCGCATTTTCGTGGTATTTAATAGCCTCTGTTAATTTCCCTTGCTCCTTGTAAACCAATCCGATGGCGTGCAATCCATGCGCCTCGTACCATTTGTAAAAAGGCCTGGTCCGCGCCAGCGTATACATACCCTGGTTAGCTTTTAAGGCTTCATCCAATTTGCCCGTTTCACGAAAAATAACGCCCTCTGTATTCAGCAGGGCCAACTCTTCATTATAGGCTCCCGAACCCGGGTGCGCGTGCAGAATACGAAGCCCACGCCGGCATAATGCAAGTGCCTCAACGTATTGCAAAAGGCTTGCATGTGAATGCGCCAGAACGCCTAAGATGGAAGCTATTAATACATATTGTTTTTGGTTTTCTGCCAGTTTGAGCGTTTTATAATTGCTTCTGATACTTTCATGATGCTTTCCCTGCATTTCATAAATAACCCCGGTGTAGTATTGGGCATAGGTCATTTGATTTTGCAAACCCCTATCCTTACAAAACCTGATCAAATATGAATTGTAGTAAATAGACGAATCGATGGACACATCTCCGTACGCCCTCATCAAAGATTTCAATATATTGAAGCGAAGCGTATCCTGTGTATAGCCTATTGGAATCTGTGCCAAATTTTTCAATTCCATTTTCAGGCTATCGATGCGATTGGTCTCGCAAAATCCCGAATGTGCCAGGAAGCACAAAAAAATAAGAAGCTTATTCATTTATGAAAAGGGTTGATAAGTAAACTTAGGTAGTTTGCTATTCTTTTCAAAGCGGCGATATCCATAAATTACAGGATGCAAAGTCATCATATTCAAGGATTTATTACACAGTTTATTTCGACCAATTTTGTCGACTCCGACGGACAAGTTTCCGTTAAGAGCTGCACTAACGGCGCGAAGTAGAGCATCTTCTATTTATTGGCTAATTAATTAAAATTCAACCTTAATCATTTTTTTTATGCTACAAGTAGACCAGTTTGAGAGCATTCCATTTCTTGACGGGATTCAAGGCAACATTCTTAAATCCCACGGACGTCACCACACGGCCAACCTTTTCATTATCGGAGATGATGGCAAACAGGATTTGGTAAAAGCCTGGATTCACAGTTTGGTTGTCGGCACGAACCCAATCATCAGGTCGGGTTCGGAGCAGATACACAACAACCTCCGATGGAAAGCAGAGAAGGTAGACAGTGGCGTTTTTGCCTGTCTGCACATTAGTGCTGCCGGATACAAATATCTTTTTGGAGACCAAAAGGTAGAAGACTTCGAGGATGAAGCATTTAAACTTGGGATGGCTCATGCTCCGTTAAACGATCCTCCAGCTGATTTTTGGGAAGAGGGTCTTCAGCAGCCACATTTTATGTTGTTGCTAGCACATGCTTCGGACGACAAGGTAAGGGCACTTGTCGTTGAAATTCAGAAGTCTATCATGTTCTTTACAAAAATTGCCAGCGTGGAGAAAGGGCATGCTATATTCAACAATATGGGAGCTGGCATTGAGCACTTCGGCTATGTAGACGGCATATCACAACCCTTGTTCTTTGATGATGAATGGGAACGTTACAGAGCGGATAATGAGATCACGTCTGATGATGACATCAAATTTGACCCGCGCGCCAACCACGACCTGGTATTGGTTCCTGACCCGTTTTTCCAGGATGAAAATGCCAAAGGCAGCTATTTTGTTTTTCGTAAGCTCGAACAAAATGTAAAAGGATTTAAACAGGCAGAGGAAGCTCTGGCATTTCAGATTGGATTGGAGGGAGAAGACGAGGAACGCGCTGGCGCAATGCTGGTAGGTCGATTTGAAGGCGGCACGCCGGTCCAGGAAAGTCCGACGGACTCCATGGTCAATCAATCTGTGTTCAACAATTTTGATTTCACACGCGGGGACGCGTCCAAATGTCCTTTTCATTCACACATACGAAAAACCAATCCAAGGTCCGACTTGCCAGCCGGTGAAGCGGCAAAGCGACGAATGGCGCGAAGAGGCATCCCTTTCGGACATAGGAACGACGATCCGGATGATGGCATGATCGATAACAAGCCAGAAGGAGGCGTTGGTCTGCTTTTTATGAGTTATCAAGCGAGTATTGTCAATCAATTCCAGTTTATTCAGCAGAGTTGGGCCAACAACCCTACTTTTCCCAATTTCAATGATGCCGACCCTGATGGACTTGATCTGATTATTGGACAGGGAGGACCCAAATATCCAGTTACCTGGGGCGAACCAAATTTCAGGCCGGCTACATTTGGCCAATTTGTTCATATGAAAGGTGGCGAATATTTCTTTTCGCCCAGCATGCGCTTTTTACGAGAGATTCAGGAGATCTGAACAGACCACAATCAGCCTTTTATGCGTCACACCAGCATGAAACCAAACCCAATCAGTGGGGAGTTTCATGCTGGTGTGACCATGCTTTGGATTCAATTGGCCGTGTTTCTTTTATTGCCGTAAAACCGGATCTGCTGCTGATCTCATTGAACCAACATGGTGAACAGATTATTGAGCAAGCTGGCTAAAAACGGGGACACTACAACCAGCAAATTTTTTAAGCTTTCCATCTGAAAGTTCAAGAGGCTCGACCATTTGGACTTCGGAGTGGTCTCTGCTGTCTCCTCTCCGGCAGCGACTTGATTGAAAAGCCCTTCCAGCTCATCAAAGCGCAGCTTGGCAGGTAAATAAACGATCAATACAATGGTCGTGTGTAAAGCACCATATAGATAAACAAACTCGGACCGGGCCGGGCTGTATCCCCAATCATTAGCGATCAGTTTCACAAAATCCAATGAGTTCACCGCAGAAAACAAAGTGCCGGTACAAAGCACCATTAGGGATAGCACAATCGATATTAAAATAAAATAAGTGTTGAATATCTCCAGTACTTTCAGGAACACCACTTTAGTTTCCGGATCGTAACCTTTGGCAAAAGCGAGCATCTTTTTTCCATTTTGAAGCTTTTGCAATTCGGAATCGGCTTGCACGAAGTTGGTTTTGAACTGCGTGGCAAAGGACGCCAGCAGCCCGGATGTTAAGAGAAATCCGGCAATGCAAAGGGAACCAGTGATATAGCCCAGGATAATTGTCAGATTCATGGAGGTGCGAAGCGTGTCCATGAAAAAAATGTTTTTGATAATATCAGAGTCGATAAACGTGTGCTCCCAGATCTGCGATAAGCATAAAATGATCACCAGTGAAAGAGTTGCGTACAAATAGTATCGATATTTTTCAAGTTGTGAAACCGACTCCTTCTCGAAAAGCTCATATATTTTTGTCTTGAGGTCGTAGGACGTTCCTATTGTAATAAAGCAAAACCCATAAAACACCACAATGCAAAATATCCATACACCAACAGCCGGATGCCTGGCGATAAAATTGATGTTGTGATTATTTGAAGTGTCGATTGCAAATTCACCTTTTGCATTGGTGCTGTCAACCGGAAGCGAAGCATCCTTGATGAAATACGAGAAGGAAAAAGTTTTACGGCCCGGATAATTTTCACTCCATGTCTCGACTGAGTCCGAGGTTATATTAAAAAATAGATTTCTGTTTAATTTATCGAAAGCAGCTGTATCAGCCTGGCTGCTGTAAATATATCTGGATTGATATATCTGATATAAATTGTACATTTTATACAATGAATCCTTAAGGGTAGTTTTTGAGGTATCCTGAGAAGGTGGAGATCCCTTAGTTCCGTTGCTCTTGTCTAAGCCCATAGCTACATCCCTTGCTTTTCCAGCTAATTCCTCAGGTGTTAGAGCTGAACGTTTCTTTACTCCATCAGGGGCTTTTTTCGCTAGATCTGCACCGGTACGAACAGATGTGCCCATTTCCCCCACCTCGATCTTTCTATATTTGTCCTGAAAAATCTTGATGCGTGCGGATACAACCTCGTCTGCCAGCTTTCGCGGATCGTAAGAAATTTCATGGAATACGGAACCTCCCTGGTTGCAGAGCATCGGATAAAATATGCTCAGGCAACCGATAACGGTACCTAATATACCGACTAGTGATATTTTGGCATTCTTGTAGTCTAAATCGAATTTGGGTTGCATCTGAGTAATTGATTTAGATGGGAGAGTGAACTTGAACGTTGAGCTGTTTATTTTTCTAGGGGCGCCTTTTCTCCACCTGAATTTATTCCCCAATTGACTCCAAATAGAGATATCAGGTTATTCTTGGAATCGAAATTTTTACCGAATGAGCCGGTAACATAGAAGTTGTTTGTGATTTTGTATTTGATTAGTCCCGTCGACCGACTGGTGTTGCCGGTTTGCGTCAGTATATTTTTATCATCATTCTGTTTGTTTCTCGCGATCGCTTCAAAACTCAAAATCAACTTATCGAACTCCAATTCGATCTTACCTCCTAAATCCAGATATCTGACATTTCGTTGCGCATTGTCATTGGCAAGTGTGCCGTCCGAGAGATGACGAAGGAATCCATAGATGTTGAGATACCTGTTCTCTACTGGTTTGTTGTCCTTCATGAACCTTGGCGTGAATCCTACAACCAGCCATTGACCAAAGCGACCTGTGCTTCCGCTCGAATATTGCTGATCGGTAAAAAAGCGGCTGTAACCAATTGCGCCATCGACTGTCAGAAGTGGCCTTCGATTGAGAATTTCGAAGATGTTTATTTGGCGATCCTTCTTATAGTTTTTCAGCAAAGAATTGGCTATCGAATCCCTTTGCGATGGGCTAGCTGTTATAAAATTTGGATCCAGCGCTAGCTTTTTCGTAATCTTTTTAAGTGAATCAAGTATATCCTTATACGCTTGAAGTATAAGCTTCTGGTCTTCAGCAGTACGCAATCTGAATAGCGTCGTTTTTGCACCGATTGCAATGTTAGATACATTCTTTGCGGCGCTGTCACCGCTTGTGTTCACAAATGCCCCGGAAACCGATACCATTCTCATCGCTGAAAATGGAAGTTGCTTTCCCTTTGCAGCATTATACCCCATGTATTTCAGTGCCGTCATATTTTTGGATTTAAGAAACCAAAACGGGGTGAATTCGAGCGCGTAGTTTTTGGGTATGCCATTGGCTTCTTCGACTGAATTCAGGATGCTTACCGCAAATGCTTTTGGATTGGCGGGTCTGCTGATAATGGTTGGGGCCTGATCCATTAAAACAAAAGCAGGAGAGGTCGGGATTTCCATGTCCTTCAAGGATAGGGTATCACCTTGTGCAAACGATGAGGCGTAAGCAAGAGTGAAGCAAAACGAAAGTATAATTTGAGCTCTCATAGCAGGATAATTACTTTGGTTACAATAATTAATTGACCGTCAAGGAACACTGTAACATCGTCTGTATCATGGTTGTAAACCTGAGCCCCGGAGAGTCCGCCCGACATGCCGTATCTGGTAAAAAGGTTTTGCCTCGCACTTTCCCAATTAGCCGGGTCAATGTCAGAGAAATCAATTGCCGTGACCACAATGATCTTGCAGTTTTCAAGATCCGGAGCCGTCCCAAAAGCTGTTTTGGGTATGTTTCCGCTATCTATGCCGGATTCTGCAATGATCAATTTCTGGCCGGTTCCACGGTGAAGCGCCACGGATGTGTGCGCTATCCCTGGTGTGCCGATGGTTGCTGCAATGGAAATTTCGTTTGCCGAATTTCCGCGGGTGTAATTTCTTGTAGCCATTGTTTTGCGATTTGATGGTAATGTTTGAACTGCCTGGTAATTGCCTGACCCTCGCATGATATCGAACGGTTCGGCATTACAAAGCTCCGCAGAAAGAATAGCCATCTAAATCCTGAAATAGCATGATATTTTATCCCTTGATTTAAGGATATTCAGGTAATGTAGGGCAGTTACGTTATCGAACACATCGGTTACAATAGACAGAGCAGTAACGCTTGCGTTTTCAATGCGGTGTGATTGGATGCCCACCCGGTAATCCAGCATGAGATTGCGATACGAAACCCCCTGGTCCACGACACTGTAAAACAAAAAAGGACTGTCGCCAACAGTCCTCCAATTCCTAAACTTTCGCCCCCATCTTCTCGAAGCCTTCCCAAAGCACCTTCAAATCAAATAGCGCCGACTTCTCAGCCATATCAAACGGAATATCCGAATGATAAAGCGCCAGATCGTGGACCATTTTGAGCGAGTGTGCCAGCTCCTTACAGCCCTGACATTCTACAAGATACCAAAACTCGGCTTGGGACTCTGTCAGCGGGTCGCCGACATTTGATGCGTGACGTGCATCATTCGTTGGGTTGACTGAATTTGCATTTGAGTCAACACCGTTTCCATTTGACGTTTGCATTGTTTAATGGATTTGGATGAAAAGAAAGGAGAAGTCACTGCAAACGTCAACAAAGCGAACTTTGGCAGGTCCCGGGACTTTCACCCGTCTGCTTCTCCAGTGCCATTTCTGGCCTGCGTTTTGGTTGTATGTTCATAGAAATTTTGTTAATCGTTTGCGTGGCAAATATAGGGGAAAGTTTTGATGGGTGGTGAACGGATAAACTAACGGTAAGTGAAGGTGTTTGAAGTAATGACGTAATTGAAGACAACCTGCATCCAGAGTGCCGCAATGCTTGGCTAGTCCTTCTGGCACTCAACCGGGAAATGGCATTACAAAATAAGGACTAGATCAATTCTAGATATTTTGGTAAGTTCGTATGGTGCGAATCAATACAATCTAGATTAAAATGGATATTACCAGGTATCATGCAAAATATTACGCCTACGAACTTACAAACAGAAAGCCATCGGATGATATCAATAAATTTACCGCTTCTCTACAGAACGCTCAAGTAGACCTGAACCCTCATCAAGTTGAGGCGGCTCTATTCGCCTTTAAGTCACCTCTTTCAAAAGGGGCTGTACTCGCAGATGAAGTGGGACTGGGTAAAACCATCGAAGCCGGAATTATCCTCTCTCAGCTCTGGGCTGAAAGAAAAAAGAGGTTGCTTATTATTGCGCCGACAAGCCTTAGAAAGCAGTGGAATCAAGAATTGCTGGATAAGTTCTACTTGCCTTCTGTGATTTTAGAAGCAAAATCATTCAATCAGGATATCAAAGATGGAAACCCAAACCCTTTCAATCGCGAAGAGGGAATAGTTATCTGTTCCTACCATTTTGCCAGAAATAAAGCAGAGTATCTATCTCGAACAAACTGGGATCTTGTCATCATTGATGAAGCTCATAGGCTCAGAAATGTCTACAAGCCATCCAACAAGATTGGTAACACAATAAAATCTGCCCTGGAAAAAAGTAAAAAAATTTTATTGACGGCAACGCCATTACAGAACTCAATACTTGAATTGTATGGGCTTGTCAGCATCATTGATGAATACACCTTTGGAGATTTAAAAAGCTTCAAGAGTCAATTTTCGAGAATGACCGATGAGAACAATTTTATAGAGCTTCGAGAAAGACTTCAACCCATTTGCAAACGCACATTGCGTAGGCAGGTTGTTGAGTATATAAGTTATACGAAACGAAATGCTATTGTTGAGCCATTCTATCCAACCCAGGAGGAGCATCATCTTTATCAGGTGGTATCAGAATATCTTCAAAGGGAAAAGCTGTACGCACTACCGGTTGGACAAAGACAATTAATGACGCTCCTTTTGCGAAAGCTACTTGCCTCATCTTCCCACGCTATACATGGGACATTGGATTCTTTGGTTCAAAGACTGGAAGGGAAGCTGAATGACAGCACTTTAAATGAAAGTGTGTCCAGTGATTACGAGGTATTTGACGAAACAGAAGATGAGTGGACTGATGATGATTCAGTCGAGAATGAAAATCAGGATCCAAATACTATCAATGAGGACGAAAGGCAAAAAATATCAGCAGAATTAGAGGACCTGCGAAGATTTCGGCAATTGGCTGAGTCTATTAAGCGAAATACCAAAGCTGATAAATTGCTGACAGCTCTCAAATTGGGCCTCATGAGGATGCAGCAAAATGGTGCAAATGAAAAAGCATTGTTATTTACAGAATCTCGGCGTACACAAGATTTCCTTTTTAAATTTTTAGAAAAAAATGGCTATTCAGATAAAATCGTCTTATTCAATGGCTCAAACAATGACACTAAATCAGCGGACATCTATACAGCTTGGCTTAAAAGACATAAAGGAACAGACCGCATAACGGGCTCCCCGACTGCTGATAAAAGAGCCGCCTTGGTTGAGTATTTCAGGGAAACGGCGACATTGATGATAGCGACGGAAGCAGCTGCTGAGGGAATTAACTTGCAATTTTGCTCACTGGTGGTCAACTATGACCTACCTTGGAATCCGCAACGCATTGAACAGAGAATTGGTCGCTGCCATCGATATGGACAGAAACATGATGTAGTGGTCATAAACTTCCTGAACAAAAGAAACGAAGCAGATCAACGAGTTTACGAACTTTTAGATCAAAAATTCCAGCTTTTCGACGGCGTATTTGGAGCGAGCGATGAAGTGTTGGGTGCTATTGGCAGTGGAGTCGATTTCGAAAAACGCATAGCCGCCATATATAATACATGCCGAGACTCTGATAGCATTCAAAGGGCCTTCAATGCATTGCAAGAAGAGCTAAAAACCAGCATTTCTCAACGCATAGATGACTCAAGAAAATCTCTGCTGGAAAACTTCGATGAAGAAGTTAGGGAAAAGTTGAGGATGAATCTTACGAGAAGCAAGAAATATCTAAATCGCTACGAAGAAAGACTCTGGTGGACTTCACAATATTTTCTAAAAGATTTCGCAGAATTTAGTCACACAGATTATTCTTTCACATTAAAACGCAATCCATTTGCCGAGGAAAGGATACATCCAGGACCTTATATGGTTTTGAAACCAAAAGAAGGTCAAAAGAAATCTGACATTTTCATTCCGGATGATACAAACATTTATAGAGCTGGACATCCATTGGCTAGGCGCATTCTTGAATCTATAAAGGAAGCCGAAACGCCAATCAACGAACTAACGTTTGACTATGAAAATACGCCAACGCAAATTACCCTGTTGGAAAAATATAAAGGCCAATCGGGATGGATGAAGGTATCTGTGTTTACCATTTCGTCTTTTGAAAATGAGGATTGGATCATTATTGCCAATCAAACTGAAAGTAAAGAGGTTATTGATAGTAAACTATCGCATCGATTTTTCTCGGTAAAGGCAATAGAAAATAATATTCCGCTCGATATCTCAGCAGAATTCCAAAATAGCTTGCTTGACATCGAAAAGTTGGAATTGGGAAAGGTCTTTGAGGATAATTTATCCAGAAACAGAAAGTTTTTTGATACCGAAATGGATAAGCTGGATCAATGGGCCGAGGATATGAAAATAAGTCTCACACGCGAGATTGATGATTTGGATGCAGAAATAAAACTTCGCAAAGCTGAGGCTAGAAAAATGATCGATTTAGAGCAAAAAGTAAAGGCGCAACGACAGATCAAGGATCTTGAAAAAAAACGAAGTGAAAAGCGTATGATTCTTTACGAGGCGCAAGATGATATTGACAACAAAAAGGATGACCTGCTCACGGACGTAGAAAGGCGTTTGAAACAAAAGACGGAAATAAAAGAGCTATTTACCATTAAATGGACAATGATATAAGCATGGCCAAATTACCCTTACAAAAATTAGAACTTACCTGGATAGGAAAAGGCGAAGAGCCAAAGCTTGAACCACGCATACTTATAGAGAATCCTGAATATAGCTATGGTGACCCGGATATTGGAAATATGCTGATCCATGGTGATAATTTGCTGGCTTTGAAGGCCTTGGAGCAGGATTATACCGGAAAGGTAAAATGCATTTATATTGATCCGCCGTACAACGTTGGAGCCGCCTTTGAGCATTACGACGATAATTTGGAGCATTCCACTTGGCTAAACCTAATTGCTCCGAGGATTAGACTTCTATGGGCTTTGCTCCACAAGGATCATGGTTCGATGTGGGTTTCGATCGACGATAAAGAAATGCCGTATTTGCGCATTTTGATGGATGAAATTTGTGGACGGAAAAACTTCATAGCTTGTAATGTTTGGCAAAAGAGATATTCAAGAGAGAATAGAGAAGCTATTGGTGATGTACATGAGTACATTCTCGTTTATTCTAAAAACCCCCAAGTTTTTAAAGAAATGCGGAATAAAATTATTCCCACTGGAAAACAGACGGCTGTTTATCGTAATCCTAATAACGACCCAAGAGGCCCTTGGAGACCTATTCCTCTGACAGCCCAGGAGGGTCATGCGACTGCTTCGCAGTACTACGAGATTGTGACTCCTTCCGGGAAAATACATCGCCCTCCACAAGGCAGGTGCTGGGGCGTAAGTGAAGATACATATAAGAGATTACTAACAGAGGATCGAATATACTTCGGTAAAAAAGGTGATGCACAGCCTAATCTAATCCGATACCTGTCAGAAGTTGAAGGATTTGCCCCGTGGACTTGGTGGCCAAATGAAGAGGTTGGACATACAGATGAGGCAAAGAAGGAAATTCATCAGTTATTTGGAAAGGAGAAGGCGTTTGATACTCCTAAGCCTGAAAGACTTATTGAAAGGATACTGCATATTGCTAGCAACGAAGGAGATCTAGTTTTGGATAGTTTTTTGGGGACAGGGACCACTCTCGCGGTTGCTCATAAAATGAAAAGAAAGTGGATCGGAATTGAATTTGGGGAACATGCCAAAACTCTATGTTATCCAAGGTTAAAACTTGTCGTAGATGGAGAACAAGGTGGCATCAGTGAAAATGTTGAATGGAAAGGCGGTGGTGGTTTCAAGTTTTATTCACTTGCTCCCACCCTCTTAAACAAAGATAAATTTGATCAGTGGGTTATTAGTAAAGAATATAACGTCAATATGCTGGCTGCTGCTATGGCTAAGCATGAGGGATTCCGTTTCAGTCCTAATGAAACTGTTTATTGGAAACAGGGAACAAGTAGTGAGCAAGATTTTATTTTTACTACAACGCAATTTATCACTATTGAGGCACTAGATCAGATTAAACAAGAAATGCAGGGAGACGAGAATCTGCTAATATGTTGCAAATCTTTCCAGCCGGAATGCATGTATAGGTATCCCAATATTTCTCTCAAAAAAATCCCTCAAATGCTGCTTGGTAAATGTGAATTCGGAAAGGATGACTATCGTCTGAACATAATAGATACCCCCTCCGACGATAAAAAATGTGAGTTACAAAACGAGGAGGATTTCTTGGTTGATGTTCCACAACCGAAAAAAGAGAAAGGCAAATCCGACCAAACAACATTATTTGATTAAGTTATTACAAAATGAATAGTACCTCCACGTATTTAAAACAACGGCTTTCCCTCCGTGAGCCGTTGCAACAGTCATTAGATATCCTGGCCTCGCTGGCCGACGAACTTGAATTACAAAAAGATGTAAGTCTGCCCAGCGAACTTCAAAAAGTTAAAGCACTTTATCCAACTTGTACGGATTTTGAACGAGAGTTCCCCTCACTTGCCTTCTCCATAGCTACTGGTGTAGGTAAAACCAGATTGATGGGTGCATTCATCGCATATCTCTATCTGCAGAAAGGTATTCGCAACTTTTTTGTATTGGCTCCGAATCTCACGATTTACAATAAACTGATTGAAGACTTTGGAAATCCGGCTTTTCATAAATATGTGTTTGCCGGAATATCTGAATTTGTGCACAATAAGCCCGTGATTATTACGGGTGATAATTATGCGCAACAAGGCGCATTATTTGGAGATCAGGAGATCAGGATTAATATTTTTAACATCTCGAAGTTCAATTCAGAAACCAGAGGAAATAACAAAGGTGGCGAAAGTCTTGCTCCAAGAATAAAAAGGCTTTCCGAGTACTTGGGGCAATCCTACTGGTCATATCTGTCAGGGTTAGATAATCTTGTGATCCTGATGGACGAGGCACATCGATACCATGCCGATTCTTCGGCGAAAGCAATTAATGAACTCAAACCAGTCTTAGGTCTTGAACTAACAGCCACTCCGATTGATGAAAAGGGAAAGCCGTTTAAAAATGTGGTTTATGAATACTCACTTGCGCAGGCGCTGACAGATGGAAAATATGTCAAGAATCCGTCCATAGCCAGACGTAAGAACTTCGATCATAAAGGCATTGATGAAAAACAGTTGGAAATTATAAAGCTTGAAGATGCGATTAGCGTTCATCAAGATACCAAAACTGAACTGGAAGCTTATTCCTTAAACGAGGGCGTCAAAAGTGTTAAACCTTTCATATTAGTAGTTTGTAAGGACACTACTCATGCAAGAGAAATATTCGAATTGCTAAATTCTGATGATTTTTTTGATGGAAAGTATACAGGCAAGGTTTTACAGATAGATTCAACAACGAAAAAAGACGGAGGTATTGAAGAGCAATTTTTAACACTGGAAAGCCCTGATAACGAGATTGAAATTGTGATCCACGTTAACATGCTGAAAGAAGGATGGGACGTAACCAATTTGTACACGATTGTACCGCTACGTGCGGCAAATGCCGATATTTTGGTAGAGCAAACCATAGGAAGAGGATTACGACTGCCATTTGAGGGAAAGCGTACAGGCGTAGAGAAGTTAGATAAACTTACTGTTATTGCGCACGAAAATTTCGATGCCATTATTAGCGCTGCCAAGAATCCAAATTCGATATTAAACAAAGTAAACTTTGTCGAGATACCAGAAGAAGACCTTCTGACAAAAACGGAGGTGGTCTCTTCTAAACCTGTAACAGAAGTTCGGTTTGAATTAGAGCAGGCTAAGGTAAATCAACTGACCGATCTGCATCGAAAGCAGGCTTTGCAGAACAATCTAGATGCAAAGCGAGCCATTATCAATGTTCTTCCCGACTTCAATTCTATTCCCGGAGTAGCCAAAGTCGCTGATCTAAATAATGAAGAGGTCAAGCAAAGAGTACTTCGTAAGATTCATGAGAACCTTAATCAAGGTCAGACGAATATTTTTGCCGCTCAAATCTTTGCGGAGGCCGAAACCACCTATAATGCGATGGTAACGGAATATCAAAATAATATTATTGAAATTCCCAGAATGGTACTTACCCAAAGTGATGCTGAAATATCATTCGCAGACTTTGGACTTGATACGAAAGAGTTTACCTATCAAGCTTTGGATCAAGAGATTATCCGCATGGGATTGAAAGACAATTTGGTAGACGTTGTAGCTGCTCAATCAAGTGGGCACTACGGTGACCCAATTGAGCTTATCATATCCGAATTGCTCAACTATTCAGATATTGACTACGACGAAAATTCTGAGTTGTTGCGTAAACTAGCTGCGGAAGCTTACGAGGCATTAAAGGCAAATTTGACCGAAGTCAATAAAATCAACAATGTCGTTTTCCAATTTAAACGAGCCATCGCGGAGAAGATTTACAAGCAAATGAAACAGAATTACACTGTTTCTCAGCCAGATTACATTGCGCCTAATGTGCTCTCATTTACCAAAATTGAGTCGTGGAATTTCTCAGCTTTAATTAATGCAGGCACCAGGGATTACCGTGAAATCATCAAACCGATTAATCTCATTCCCAAGTTCGTGTATCGCGGGTTTGAAAAGGCGGGTCATTTAGAGTACAAATTTGATTCGAAAACCGAGCAGGATCTTGCTTATGTACTTGAAAATGACAAAGATGTATTGAAGTGGCTGCGTCCGGCGCCTAACCAGTTCAGAATATATTGGGATAACAACTCTAAAAAATATGAACCCGATTTCGTAGTTGAGACAGCTGATCATATTTTTCTGTTAGAAACCAAAATGTCCTCACAACTTGAAGACAGGGATGTTCTGGCCAAGCGACAAGCTGCTGAAAAATATTGCGGCTATGCCACTGAGTACGCATTAATACATGGAAAAAAACCCTGGAAGTACGTTATCATTCCTCACAATCATGTAATGAGAACTACTGGCTTCAACTTTTTAACTGCTCAATTCTCGTAAGAATGATTGTAACTGCCTACCAGACATTAGAAGATAAGGACAACCTTGACGAGATAGAAACAGAAGGGCCATTCAAGTGCACAAGAAGTGACGCATGGCTTGGATATGGATTTTACTTTTGGGACACTAATATGAAATGGGCGATTGCGTGGGGAGAAAATTCTTACACAAGGAGAGGAAAAGGTTATGTTGTCGGGCGCTGCGAAGTAGATTTGAGCAATAGGTGTTTCGATCTGCATGGTAATGTTGCGCATCAGTTGGAATTAAAGGAGATCATCGAAGTCTTAAAGAGAAGTGGTAAGTTCAGAACAGGTAATCGATTGATACTATCTAGTATTCTCGAATTCTTAAAAAATGAAGGCCTTTTTGAATATAAATCGATTCGCATCGGTGATAATAACGATCCTCTAAAAATACATTTTACTGAGCGCAGAGGGGAATTCATGGTTATAAACCAAAGAGTACATATTTGCGTTATAGAACGGAAGGATGTAATTTTGCATCCTTTCAGTATAGTCTATCCTGAAAGAAGTAGTTTAGCAATATGAAATCAGAAATGGCAAAAAAACTGAAAGAACTTCTGGACAATATGTCTCAAGACGAATTTGACCAGAAATGGGCTGCCGTGGACGCCTTGGACCAAAAAGGGCCATCTGCGGATGAAGTTTTAGAATACCTTTCTCTTTCGTATGATACGACGGTTCAATACGATCTTTCAGTCGTTGAGAGAAATACATCGGGCTATTCGTTAGAATTTAACTTCTCACTTGCAGCGTGAAAGAAGAAAATGTTGAGGCAAAAATTCAGTTTGTAAATTTCGTGGTAAACGAAAGTCACATTGTTTTTAATGAACCTGGCAAGCACAAAATCACCATTAAGTTTACTCCCAAAGGGTTGGTTTTAAAAGAGTTAAGTCAGTTCCAACTAAACCTTGGTGTTAATATCTTAGACGAAGGCCATAAGTTTAATATAAACTTAGAGACAACATCAATCTTCAAATATCCAGAAGATGCCAATCTACAAGAATACATCGATGGTTACTTTATTTTGAATGCTCCTGCGATTGTATTCCCCTACCTAAGAGCCTACATATCAAGCCTTACTGTTTTATCAGGAATGCCAGCTCTGATCTTGCCTACTTTAAATCTATCTAGTTTAGGAGAAGAGCTAAGGGATGCGATTCAGGTTGTTGATTAATACTCAAACTTTTTACGACGCTATTCCGCCCGCTCCTGATACTCATCCAGCACCTTATCATTCATATATTCAAGCCTTTTCTCCAAATACAGTTCTGTAACCGCCTCATAGGAAATAAAAGTACAAGACTCTTTCAAAGGCCCTTTCTCTAAAAGCGCGAAAACAGGCCGGGAGATTTCTTGCAGCACCTTTTCGCGCCGCTCGGCTGGGGCTACGATGTGGGCTTTGATGTCGAGATTGGGCTGCAAGGCCATCAGATCGGCCATTCGGAGGATGCCGGAGTAAATTGAAGTCGTATGTTCCACTTCAAAAGCACGGACGATCGACCGGCCTTTGATCCAGAGAACATCATATTTTTCAATGGTTCGAAGCGTGATGGTATCATAATTCAATGGCAGCGTGGTAAGGAGTGAGTCGGTTTCTGGTTTCCAAACCGCCAGGACTCTTTGCCTGTCGCTTTTCGGCAGCCAGATTTTCAACTTCATTCTTTCGCCAATTCTGGATAGCATTGCCTGAACCCGGATCGACTCGCGAACATCATCTTTTCAGACTTCGGAGAAAATTCCTGCTCTTCCTTCGTCGGTACCGACACTTCGACTTCCTTACTTTCCTGCGTTTTGACGGTCAACGTGACCAGCTTCCGATTATCACTTTCACTGAGCGGAAAACGCTTTGGGAGTTGATAGTTGTCTTTTTAAATAGGATTCGATCCAATTCCCATCCTCCTCTTCAAAACGGCGTAAGTTTCCCCGCACCATATTGGTCCATGCAGTGCTCTTTTTGGGTAAGTTTTTGGTAAAAGAAAGGCTGGTCCAACATTCCTCATCATCTACCGGAAGCGCCTGATCGAGCGAGAGCCATACGATTTCTTTAACCGGGAACCGCAGTGTATAAATGTCCTCTGAGCTATAAACCGGCGTGTTGCTGATGAAGTAGTCGCCCGTAACTTCCAGGATGCCAACCCAGCGAGACAATTTGGTCACATAAGCAATGAGCTTATCACCTTTTTTGATGGCATTTGCCTGCGTTTTTTGCGACTCAAGAAATCCGGAAATCGATCGCTCGGTTTCGGTGAATGTCTGGTAGGTGTCGGGAGAGAAGAGGGTGATGTAGTAGGCCATTTGCGTTTTCAAAAGAACAAGATAGCAGCAAATGGAGGATTTGGCAACTACCCATGCTGCCGATGAGCAATCCGGAAAATGGGCTTTGTAAGAAACGAAATCAACTAGAAGCGGTTATGGGAATTTTTAGTTGTCTTGGTGAAGCCTAAAAATCAAAAAAGCCCCGTTTAAACGGGGCTTTTTTGATCAGACATCATTTGCAGAGAGAGAGGGATTCGAACGGCATCTATAAGAATCTGACCGCCAACACTTTAATCTTTTCTCTATTCTTGCTCCATGATTTCCGCAATCGGAAAAACCCTGAAAAGCGCGATAAAATTAACTTACTGATTATCAATATAATCAATTCTTTGCCAAGGTAAAGTTAATTCATAGGTTTTTGAATTCAAACGTCCGCGTATGGTTTATAGAAATCTCCACCAAATTGGCCAAAATAAAATAGTTTCCAATCCTAAAACAGTATTCTTGATCCTTGATCACTTTTTATTTGTGCCTACAAACAGAGCAATTGAAGGCCTAAGCAAATTAATATTTATAGCGAATCCGCATCTCAAACGCTTGAATGATTTTTGCCAATGACTCTTCTCCTGTTTCAATTCCTGTATCTACTTGGATATCAAACTGTTTGGGGGGCTCATATGGCGCTGTTATTCCTCTGAAATGTTGTATACTGCCATTTCTTGCCTTTTTATAGAGTCCTTTGACATCTCGCTTTTCACAGACTAGTAAATCGCAATAAACATATACTAAAAAAAATCGATCACTGCCAACTACAGCTTGGACCGCAAGTCTATCATCCCCGTAGGGTGAAATAGTTGCACAAATTACAATAAGACCAGCGTTCAACATAAGGCTAGCAACTTCACCTAGGCGCCTAATATTCTCTTTCCGATCATCCGGCGTAAATCCTAAATCACTACACAATCCATTTCTCAAATTGTCACCGTCCAATACAACTGTCTTGAATCCCTCGTGAAACAGATAATGTTCTAAACCATAAGCCAATGTACTTTTGCCAGAACCTGACAACCCAGTTAGCCATAGTAATATAGGCTCCTGCATCATCACTTCCTTTTTTTCTTGAAAAGATACCAAAGATCTATTTTCTAAATTGCCGCCATTCATGAGAACACAAAAGTCAATTCAATATTGAGTTCAGACAGTTTAAAATACGCAAAAACACAGATGTGATAGATATAAAGGCCACAATAAATATGTCTGAACAGGTGTATCATAAAAGATTAATGATCGGTACTTTCGAATATTACAAAACAACTAATACTTAACCAACATACCATGTGATAGCACTGACATAATTTTTAAGTTGAAAATCTAGATCCCTGGTGATTGCTCGTCCAGTGCTGCCTGAATTGATCAAAAATAAGTCCACTTCGATATTTGGGGAAAGTGATGCCATAATTTTTGGCATCGGGTAGCTCAATCCCTTACCAAGATATTTAAGCACTGATTCCTTGCGTGACCAAATTCTGTAAAAGGCTTTATTCTGGTCGTGAAGAGGCAATTTAGAGAATTCTGACATTTCTTGTTTATCCAAAATATTGTGTAACATTCTGTAAAATAAGATATTGCCACCAGTAAATTGTATGTCGATCCCAAGTTCGACCTCGCCAATAGCAAGAATAAAGTAATCCCCTGAGTGAGAAAGATTAAATTTTTTGGATTCCGCGCTTGGTGATGTTAAACAGCTAAACCGAGGTTTTCCATCACTTGAATAAGAAAAATCAAGAGAATTATTATCTAGTTGGAAATTGCAACATATGATTTTTCGTAGCAAACCTCTCGAAGCGATATACGCATATTTTGCTTCTTTGCTTTTAATCAGATCTAGCCTCAGTAGTTCATCTTCTGATAGTAGTTTATGAAAATCTACGAGATTACTACTCTTTATTTCTGAAAATCTAGTAAGATAAATATCGATTTCAGCCAACGAAAGTATGGGGGACAAAATCATCGGCATGGCATCTGTAATTCGGTATAAGTTTCAATCTGGCCGAGTATCTTATGAAAATTATTCAAAAAGCAAGGTATTGATTCAACTTCTACATAAGCTTTTTTCGCATGTGTTACTTTTAGATAATTGGAAGTTAGCCTATTTCTGATGAGCACTATGGGAATTCCAACACTATGACATAGATGAGAGACTCCACTATCAATTCCGATGAAGAAGTCGCTTGATGCTGCAATTTTAATATTCTCTTCTAAGGACATATGATCACCTAGACGAATAGCTTCAAACTTTAGGTAGGTCAACTTTTCCACAAGCAATTCGGCCTCGCCGGGTTGACAAGATGTCGGACCAAATGTACTTGGAGATAGGTGATAAACGATTCTCTTTCTACATTGTTGCTGCCGCCACGTAACCCTGGTGGGAAGATACGGCCGAGCAAACATCGTTCTCCATGGAACAATAAATTTAGGTTGATAGCCCCGTTGAGAAAAGAAATACGTTGAATCGCTAGGTGACATTATGGCGACATCCGCAGGCTGCCGAGTATAGATAATTTGCGGTATGGATGTATCAAATTGAGCGATAATCTTTAATATGCGAGGATCGACCGTCTCTAAAAAAACTTCTTTGGTCTTTCCCTCCGTTGCAAAGAAACTAGCGGTCGCCCAACAATCGCCAAACCCGCCACCAAATGTTGTAAAAACAGAAGTTTTATTACCCATTGTAATCACCGAATTTGGTAGTACTCCCAAAGTTCTCCAATAGTGAAACCGCAGAAGTAACCACTGAATCTAGATTAAAATTATCTCTACAGTCCAAACATTCAATGCACTGCCGTAAATAGCAACATTTACACTTCAAAAGGGTTTCAATTTTTATGCCTCTATCATAGCAATCTATCTCGCTACTAGAAGTCGGACCAAACAAAGCTATAAATGGTTTAGCCTGGGTATTGGCCAAATGCAATGGCAAGCTGTCTGTTGTTATCAACAAATCAGATATAGATATAATCGTGGCTAGCTCAGAGATCGAGCTAGCACCCAAACAACATGATTCACTGGACATTTTCGCTTGTATGTCCAATAACATCACCTCTTCATTAATACCACCTAAAACTATAATATTACATAGAATTCTTTGTTTAATATAGTCAACCAGCGTTAACACCTGTTCCGGAGTGAACGGCTTTCTTGCCCATTTATTACTTCCACCCATAAATATGCATATAACTGGAACGGTCGTGTTGCTAAAACAGCTTTCCAACCTTCTTTCAATAGCGGATTTTTCAAAGGCTCCGACGTTAAAAACAGGTCGATATATAGGATAAGATACAGCTAAGCATTCATATAAGATCTCCAGATACGACCTTTTATTAGCCCGCTTGATCAAATTTATTTCTTCCAACGAGTGACCCTTGAAAAGAGCAACCAAACTCATTGAAAACCAATCAGTCATATCCGTCGTGTAGTTTAGCTGACCATTCAAATCGATGTAAACACCCGAGAATTTTTTGGTATCTAGTTTGGTAGCGAGGCTGGCGGTAATTGTGTCCTCCTCTAGCGAGATAACCCAATCGTATTTCTCCGAAAGTATTGCGTCAGGATATAGATCTATGGAATAAACACTTTTAATTGAGATGTTATGCTCTAATAGTAACACAGAGTCACCCCTCGCAATCCAAATTATCTCACAGTTAGGATATTGCTGGAATAAACTTGTGGCTAACGGCGTGGTTCTCAACACGTCACCAAGTGCCTCACATTTTAGAATTACAATTCTCATATTTTCCAAATGTTTCGACAAAAAGACCCGTTAGTTCTAAGAAAGTGTTTAAATCCAATAATTGCAGTTGGTAAAGATCTGTACCGGGCAATTCAACTTCGTGAACAACTTCCCAACTATCCAGAGATACGACAATTAGTCTAGCATTCATATATTTGTTAAACTCTCTTGTGGGCGTGACTCCGATGTAAACCAAAGTTTTAGATACCTGCAATCCTCTTGTCCATCCATCTAGAAACAATGATCTTAGAACTATACCATCTTTGGATATTTCCATCAAAGTCCCGTCGCCTGAATTGCAAATCAACCAAGTGTTATTTGCAGTTAACAGGGGCGAGTGCGGGCAATGTAAATTAGTAATAACTGGACGCTCTTCCAAAATTGAATATACGACTCCTGTACCAACACAACTATTCTCCCACCCTCTAAAATGCGAGGAAGTAGTAAATGCTGAGACATATAAATTTTCGCCTGACGAATATAGACAATTAAGATGCCAGGAATCGGGATCTCCCGAAGGTGCCCAAAATACTTCAAAATTACCCAAACTATCTATCTTGAATACAGAGTTATTTCGAGTACCAACCAACAATACTTGATCCCCGGTGACCAAAATATCGTGCGGACCATTTATTTCTTCAAATATCTTTACAGTGTGACGCCTTTCCTCAAAAAAATGCACTTTTGGATAAAATACATCATTTTTTCGTGCTACTTCGCAAACCACCCACTTGTCCCGCACTATAGAAATCCCCCGCACCGATCTAGTAAATAATTGTAACATTGTACGATCCCTAATAGAATAGATAAAAATGCCTGATGGATTAGATGGCTCATAAAACGTCATCAATAAATGGGTATCTTCTAAAAAATCTTCCATTCGTATTAACTAATTAATGTCGACTAGCAATTCAAAATTTCCAATTCTCCCAAATGTCATTAAAAAAGTAGCTTATATTTAAAACTTATCGATTTTTATTACACATTTACATCCGATTTTGGTTGTGCAAATTGTTTCGAGAACGACCATTGCGGCGCGTGTGACGTCCGGCAAATTCATAATACCACCGATAAACGCTGTTCTATCTGAGGAATAAATTGGCAATCTCAAAATTACCAACCCTGCATTTGGCAAATTGCTTAGGTAGTCCATTAGAATATTTTCGCAGCGCAACTTTAAATTCGTATATCGAATATTCCAAGAAGAGTTTGAATTGATCAATGCTGTTGAGACGTAAATGATGTTACCGCGCCATTCTTCATAAATATTGTGAAGTGCCTTAAGTGGCGCGAGTGACATTTTTATTGCCTGCTCTTCCGACTCAAGGCTATCATCTAATAATGAAAATTCAGGAAATGCTGTTAAGACTATGTTTGTCGTTCTTGAAAATTGCTCTTTGAGTAGATATATCTCGGTTTCTAGACTTTCTTGATTTGAGCAATCTACTTGCCTCATAGTGATATTTAGCTTGTTTACTCTACCGACATGCCGTATCATATCTGCGGACTTTGAGCTGGTTTTATAAAACCCAATTGTTGTTGCACCTGACTTTGCGGCAATTATGGTTAAGCTAGCTCCTAAGCCTCGACTGGCTCCTAAAACTATAAATTCTCCATTCAACTGCTTATTAAGAAAGGGATAGTTTTCATAAAGTACATGACGTCGTACCGGTGCTGATATTGCTTTGTAGTGGCCAGAGGCGATTATATTACTATCACATAGAGAAACGAAGGCTACCTTTTGATAGGCTCCGATTCCATTATTATCAAATAGACTAATTTTTAATTGCTTAGTTGATGTTAAGGCCTTTATATGTAGTCTAAAATCTCGCAATATGCTGCTTTTACCAGGATAAATCATTCCCGAAAGGTAACTTATCAGACATATCATCTCTAGCCATACCGTAAGACCCGCAGATGGCGTTTGAATAAGAAAGGGTGTCAGTTGACTTATTATATTTGGCGGAAATTTTATATTTCGATAAGTATGATTATTATCCGCCATTTGAGTTGTGGAAGAAATATGTGTATTGAGGAATAGGCAAATTTCTCTTTGAGATCGAACAGTAACTTGCTTCTTTTGCGGCAACCATTCAACAGTATACCATAGGCAAGGGAAAATAGGGTGTAAGAACTCGACTTCAACAACTTCAAATGCAACGTTGCTTATTCTTGAAACCCACTGCATTATAATAAGACTTACAAGTCCACCTGGTACTATTGTATCATGAAAGCCCAACTTTTTGGCCGATTCGATGTCTAGATGTATCGGGTTTTCATCACCGCTTATACTTGCAAATATGTCTAAATCCTCCTGATTAAACAAAATTGCACCTGTCGTTTCAGAGACATACTTGAGGTTCATGTTCTATCAATCTTTTAAGCTATACAAACAGGACTTTAAAGCCTAAATCTTTATAATATTCTGAATATTTTCTAGGGTGCATGAATTGTGATATTGCCGAGCAAGAAGTTTTGATTCTTCAGCAATTTCTAAATATTGATGCTCGTCAGATGCTAAAAGGGTAATGGCTTTTGTCCAGGGCTCAACGTCTTGTTTAGGAACAATCGGTATCGGAATGCCTCTTTCGTCTAAGGCTCGTTCATAATGAAATATTTCATTTACTTCGAAAAGAAATCGAGAGCCGCATTTTGCTTCAACCAAACCACCAACCGAACTCGCCAATACGGGCCGACCAGCAAGCATAGATTCAACTGCAATACATCCAAATGCTTCATCCCAAAGAGAAGGAACTAATAGTATATCTATATCCTCAAAGAAATCACATGGATTAGCAAAGGACTCGGCTAACTCAATGTTATGCAAGAATGCAATTTTGTTTAGGTCAGTGGTGGTTGTAGCCCAACCAGGAACGACTTTAAATAGCACATTTGGTAAAGATCGGGCCAATTCTAATAAAATATCGACTCCTTTTATGAGGCTTGGATTTACCATCCCACACACAAGAGTAGAGCACCTTTTAGCCCTAATTGGCAATTTTAGAAGTTGATCGGCGTATGGCAAAGGAACATTAAGTTTTATTGCATTAACAGTAAACCAATTTTTTAAATAGTTTCGCATATAATCGCTATGAACGTATACTTTGAAACATCGCCTTACTAAACTAACACTACCAATATGACTATATGGTAAACGTTCCCCCCAACATAGATCCCAAGTACATCTAGGCATATAGATGATCGGAATTTGGAAACTTAGCACAGTCTTTAAAATTATATGTCCATGATCCGTTCCTGAAACAACAATGGTATCAGGTCGCCAAGTCTGAATTTGTTTAACACACTCAGCGCGGAACAATCGACCCTGTTTTTCACAACCGTTGCTAACCCGAATCAAATCGTAAGATGCCTGCCCTTTCTCTTCATTACATTTACTTGCTGCAAATGCCTCATCTCTATCATCCCCGAAATTTGGAATTACCACAATACATTTATGTCCATCTTTTGCAATAATCTCCATTATTTGGCGATCACATTTACTTCCGCCACCCCTAGCGAGGACAAATGGCCCATAGTGAACAAACAATATCTTTTTCATTTTATAACTTGCTCAAACCATTGTGAAGCCGCAATTTATACTTAGATAATAATATTTTTCTTTGGGTCGGTGTCAAAGTTCTCAATCTGTCCAGCATTAACAGCTGGTCAAAATTGTCTTCGTAGGACGACGGGGCTTGATTGGAGTGTGCGCGAACGTGGTGGCTCTCCAACAATTCAATGATTCGACTTATCGGATCATTGGAAATTACATCCGAAGCATAAAATTCGTGTTCCTTCGTAATCTCACGTGAATCCATTAGTTTGTCTATTGCCGATGAAATTCTATCTTGTAACCAGTCTGATTTATCCAACGCGATACCAAGTTTAAGATCCTGCACAATCTTCCCATTTTGGGGTCTGTCACCACCATCTGCTAAAATTAACTGTGGTATTGCCTGAGCAATGCACTGGCCAATGGTTCCCATACCGCCATGATGTATAACTAAGCTGCTCCTGGCAATGTTATTAAAAAGACTATCAACCTCACTAATGTGACAACCGAACTCCTTGATAGGGAAAGATTCCCATATTTGTTTTTTAGCAATAACTTTAAAGTGTTTTCTGGCAGTTAAGCATGCCCGAATTGCAGTTTCGAAAAAATGTTTTCCAGCAAAAGTAGCAGACCCACCAGTTATCAAAATTTCATTTTTAACCTCTGAATCATTTTTTAATGCTATTGACCTATTCTCAGGAAGTATAAATCCAACATGGTAGGTGATAGACATAGCTGCATGCGCTTGTGAAAACCAATTTGGCCACGTGGCAATGAAGCAATTTACTTTATGCCACCACAGTCCATAGTCCCCAATTTCCGGTAAATTAAATTCTTGTCGGATTCCCGTAATCGCAGAATGAAGCTGAGATGAAAGCAACATCTCAAGGTAGGAAAATGCAGTAAAGTGATTAGGATACGTAACTATTGAAAAAATTGGAAGGTTAAGGTATTCTGCAGCAATTCGTGCGGATATACCAGGAGCATCATTCATTATAATCACACTTTGACATTTTTCTGACAACCGAATAATTAAATTTATTTCCTCAGATACCATTGGCAAGTAAAAATCTCGATAGATATTTGCTATTGTGCGCGGATGATTTAGCTCGTCTACCCTAGACAAATAGTTTTCATATTCTATTTCTGTGTCTATCGGATAAGAGACGATGTTTAGCTTATCAAAATGCTTACAATGTGATGCGTTTGTAATCGCCACGACATTATATCCCTTGCTATGCAGTTCACAACCTAGTCTCAAAAAAGGAACAATGTTTCCGTAACTTCCAATTGCTGTCAATATATATTTGATAGTCATAAAGTAGAAATTGTATCATTCAATTCTTCGAGTGGTATTTGCAATAATGTCAAACATTCAATTAAAACGGCTATTTCTGTAATTGAAAAAGTCGATTCAAATACTGAATAGGCAGGAATCGATATCTTGAATTCATCTTCGATTATGGATATAAAAGCCATAGCAAATAAGGAATCGCGTACTTCGTTGAAAAGGTCACTATCTGGCTGAATAGTGTTAGGGCCTCCATTTGTGACCCACAAATTAAAGACTATCTTTTCTAGCTTACTCCAACTTACAGGTATGTTTGATTCCGCAAAGATGCTAGCCATCCTGAGCGAACTTTTATATACCTTATCAAAAGAAGATAGATCCGAGAGTTGACGTGCAACCCATAATGCTTTATTATCAATCCTGCCAAAATTGGTACCATCAACTCTATGCATTTTACCTTTGCGATCGGAATCTAACGACGTTTCTAGATCATTTATAGTGCGCAATTCAAAGTTTCTTATATCCATGGGCTTAAAAAGTTCCTTCGAACAGCGAAAATCAACAGCGTCAATTAGTTCAAAGGTATTAGTTAGCCATGCACCCATTTTTGTATTTCGCTCCGTAGGCTTAAACCTCACTACAATTTGTCTAAAGTCTAATTCACCTTCATCCTCAATCACGTGAGATAAGAAAACATGCTCAAGACCTTTATAAAGCATTCGGCAACTCATTGCCATTTTTTCAACGATGAAATAATGATCTTTGATAGAATAAAAAATGTACCCAACTAATCCATAATCTCCGAATTTATCGGTTGCAGTCAATACCCTGACAGCGTTGTTTTCTTGCTGTATCCATCTGAGTACAAAGTCATCGGTTATTGAAGAAAATCCATTATTCCACTGTCTGGCTCGATGCGACAATTCGACAACCCTAGGAATATCCTCGAGTTCTAGTTTTGAAACATTCCATTTTAGCCCGAGAATCTTATGGAGATCTTCTTTAGGGTGCATTTCAATAAATGCATTGCGACTAATTTGCTCACTATGATTCAAACTTCTTTGGTAACTATCATTATAAGAACTATGGCTGTTATCGAACCCCCATACCCAATCCGTCTCCAACAGATCTAACACCTTAGAAGAGTCTTCAGGAATGCAGATACACGTTACCTGAGGCAGATTCTGCTGAATGTCATAACACTCTCGAATGTCATTATCAATAACCATAACGTTTCCTAAATCAATAGCGAGTCGAGTAGCCTGATTCTGTATGGCTTCCGGCTTTGAAACCACATTAAAGGATGATGCTAGAAAATCATCGAAATCAACCGGTAACTTCAGTGTGGAAAAGGACTCTACAACATCGGATTTTCGAGACTTTGTACAAATGGACAGGATAACTCCATCCGATTGTCTCCGTTTCAAATACTGAAGGATTCTCCGACTTGAATCTGTGGTACAGAGCACATCACCTTCAATAGCGTTACCCATCCAAAGAGTGTCATCACAATCTGTAATAATTAGTTTGTATGGACTTTTCTGTTGGTGCCAGATATACCTCACGAAATCTAACGATGCTAATGCCAATAATTCAGGCGAAAATGGACAACCCAAAGCATGCAATCCTAACAAAAATTTATTATTGACTGAACAGTACCCAGATATTTGATCTATGGCTTTATATCTGATCCAACTTAGCATAAGCATGGTTTCCACAGAATTTTTCAAAAGAATTGTTTCTGTATTTTCTTCCGGTACAGGGAAAGAATAGATACTAAAACTTGCATAATTTACTTCTGCTTTTAGGTTTTCAGCAAAAGCAGCTATGGCTCCACATTCAATTTCACATTCTCGCAAAGAATCAAAAGATGACCAATCGATTAAAATACACACGTGAGAGTCGTCAACTATATTAAAATAACTCATCTCGAAAAAGGAACGGCAATAGACGTCATCAACAGGTCCTGCACCAATATAGCTACTATCGATTAGCCATTGCACCGCAGTCTTAAAAGAACTAGCTTGGAAATTAGTGAAAATGAATACGTTTTGTGCTGGACTTATCATATTAATCAAGGTTTATATGGCCCTTGTGATTGATGATTTTGAGGAATGCTATTGTATAGAACAATTTGACTTGGGTTGAGAAATATTCGATCGCATCCAAAGTTTCGAAGATTATTATGTAATTCTACATGCTCGCAATCTGGTCCCGAGTAATTCATAAACGGTAAACAGGTACTGTTATAAATAGCCAAGCCACCAAAGCATGACCATAATGGTATGAGCGCCGATCCCTTTGCCCACATTAACCGATTAATTATTGCATTTTCATGAGACTCTACTCTACCTTTTTCCCTGAATGCCCACGCGTCGAAATGTACTATTTCACTCACCTTAGATTTCCTAAAAAATAATCCTTGCGAACCTATAACATCCCAATTACTATGACTAAATGAATGGCATATACCCTGTATACTCCAGCCAATCTCAATATCGGTATCTAATACAATTAATACATCGAAGTCGTGACATTCACCCGATACTGCCTTCAGATACATATTTCTGTGAAAAGCAAGCATAGACGCACGTGTGTTGTCTTTTATTTGCTTGAATCTTGGGTGCCCAAAAGTATTGCAAATTACTTTCACTCTTTGGTTTTCACTCGCCCATGCTTTGAGAATACTAGGAGTTTGGTCTATTGAGTCATTCTCGACGATATAAACTCTGTAATCAAGAAACAAACTACCAAGAGTTTCAATAAACAGTTTTGTTCCGGGTAACATATCTTGTACATCACGAGCTAGTCCACATATGGCTACTCTAAGTTGACTCATTTTTGAACTTCCAACTTCTATCCGCTTGCAATAGGTACTTTCGCTACTTCCTAAAACTGGAAAGATCGATTCTGGAAACATGTACGAGATCATCTGAAAATGGGCGGTAAATTTGAGATATGAACGTCAAATTAGAGTTTGTTACAAATTATAATCTCGTGTCCAACAATCCAACGATCAAACTGTATTCGAGAAAAATAATCAGGCAATATATTTTCTAAAAATCTTTGAGTAAATATCCAAATATGTTCTGGTGCAATGAAGTCTCTTTCCCTGAATAACCCATCAGACATTATGATTGGGCTCATAAGGATGAGTTTTCCTCCATACTTAAGGAGTCTTTTGCAAGTTGAAAGGAATGATGAATGATCCTCAATATGTTCGAAGACATCCATTGCAATTATGTGGTCAAAATAGTTATCTTGAAAGCTTTCCATGCATTCTGGAAAATACCCGTTCATTACAATTCCAGCATTTTCTGATATTCTTTTTATATCCTCATTATACATTTTGTCTGGTTCGATACCTATCATCTTGTGACCTCTATCACGTAATTGACCCATTAATATGCCTGGGGCACACCCTATCTCCAAAATGTTTCCTTTATTATTAACTAATCCAAGAACCTTGTCGATTTTGGAGATAGTATTATTTTCTGAGTAACTCGTTAAATTGATTATTTGCTCATCTATTGTACTTCGGCCATTTTTATGACTCCAGTAGTTGTTTTCATAGAGATGTTCAGCAGATAGCGGATCTTTACTATGGTAGGTTCCGCACAAAATACATATTTCATAACCCGCCTTCTCGGATTCTTGAAACTGATGAAAATGCTCCATTTTAGTAACTTTTAATAGTTCTCAATTTCGGACTACACGCTAACTACTTGGTAAGTTATGTATCAAAAAAATATCTTGTGAATAGCTAGCACTCGTAGTGCCTATGCCCACTCCTATCATCTGTCGATTGCGCTTATAAATAAAAGAAACCCACCAATCACACTGAAATTATTCGGTTCGACATACCATTTCCAGATGGTATCTTATTACGAAATAATACTCAGATTAGAGATTGGAAATCAGAACATTCCTTATTGTAAAGTATTGCACTTATACGTCTGTACACGAGCAACCCCACATAACAGAAAGCACTTAGCAATATTCCATAATAAAGCATATCACTAGGCAAAATATACTAATGATTGATCTTAGATTTTATTAACCGGTAATTTTATACCCTTCGATAGAGATTATACTTCGTTGCATACCAATAATAGCAGATTTCAACACTCGGATGATCTCTGCGCGTAAGAAGTTTTTCACTACAGTTTTGCGAACTCAGTTACATACGAAAAAAATTCAGTGTTGAGCGAGGGATTAGAACGGAAAGGGCAATCGCCTATCAACCAACTAGTTTAGGCGCCAAACTGCTCACTAATCCATGAATTACGCCTCAGCTTGATTTTGACTTATTACCTGCCAACACAATTAGCTATTTACCAAGGAGATAACCGACTTTTAGCCGGTTATCTCCTTGGTAAAATTTAGTAATCAGCAAACACATGCCCATCTAGTTCTGAATACCCTTCCAAAAACAAATCCCGAGCGAAAGCCTCATAATCAAAATATCGTTCAAGTACCGAAGGTGCATCAGCGAACATTCCAGTTTCATCAATGTACTTACAAGCATACTCTATCTTCGCATCCTTCATCGATCCTCCAAAGTACCCGCGGTAGCCCTCCTGAAAACTCTCGAGTTGTTCGCCTAGTGCTTTACCATTCCGGGGCCAGCTGCTGATCTGTTCGCAGTAAATTTTGAAAGCTTCCGCTGTATCATCATCCATCTCGTCCGATGCCTGAAAGTATTGAAATACGCTATCATCCAAACTGCATTCCGAAATCAAAAAGTCCGGAATGTTTTCCCAGTCCTGAAACATAAGCTCTGGATCAAATTCATTCCTATGTTATTCATAACAATCCTGGTAAAACTCTTTTGTCTCAGCGTAGTCAGTCAAATCAAACCATTTCCCAAAGAGTGAACCGCTGTTGTACGTTCCGTAAGTGCCTACATAGATTTTTGGAGCATTTTCTGATTGTTTCATGATTGAAAGTCTTTAAAGTGGCAAGCGCCCCAGCTCTGTGCTCAGGGCAATCGCCTTCTCCACTCGAAGAAAAAGTGACGGGGCTTCGCCCCTTGGGTGCAAAGTCGGGAGGCGGTTTAAGAAGCGGCGATAGCCGTGGTAAATAGCCGGAGACTTTGCAGCCGTCACTTTTTACTTCGTAACTTTCGTTGCACTGACTGACAAGTGTGCGCGTGATTTTGAACTCAGGAAAACATATTGTCGTCTGTTTCCGTATTTGACGTTCGTTAGATACTCAGTCCTTGTCGTTTCCGCCGAGACTTCTTCTTCCGTTTTATAGGCACAAAAGCTTGCGACATCTCCATACCCATTCGCTGTTCAAGATTCTGCAATGAGTAGTCTTTCCCCAAATCAGAACCTTTCACTTTCATCCGATTTTGCATATTGAAAAAAGTTACACCTCTTCCTATATACGTCTTGAATCCGTGCGTTTGCATTTGCCTTCCGAACTCATCGATTGAAGATGCTTTTGCTAATACTTGGTCAACCAAAGTCTGGAGGTTGATGATTGCTGTATCCTGCCTTGGTGCTTGCTGCTTTCCTTTTTGATTCAAGCTCATGTCAGAAGTTATAGTTAGTCCAAGTTCCAATTCCATTCGTCTTGAGAATTCGCCCGTCCGCGCATAGTTCTTAAAATGATCGGCGGTGTTTTTGCCGTTGTAGTTGATCCGGTTTGCGACAATATGAATGTGCTTATGCTTCGTGTCGTTATGCTTGAAGGCAAGCATTTGATTCTCCGCAAAACCAAATTCCTTTGCAAACTCTACGACCAAGTTGGTGAGCTTCTCTGTGGACGGATCTTCCCCTGGGGGAAAGCTGAACGATTGATGCCAAACATATTTATTGAGATTTCTGTTTTTGTCCCTGTTATCCAGCATTTGCTTGGCTAGATAATCCAAGTCCAGCCTTCCGTCCTGCATTGTATTTATGCCAAGATGCTGAATGTAAATAAGCTCTCCCCGAACGTCGTCAATCGTAACTTCTTTCAATTGTTTTGCTGTCAACTCCTTTTCGTAATAACAGTAGCTCAATATTCCCTTCGCGAAGTTTCCCAAACCCACTTTCCCTATCATAAGTCTAAACGTTTAAGCATTGCCGTGACCTTCTCTTCAATGATCCTATGCACTTGATCGGGATGATCCGACACATCCGACTTCCATACCCGAACCTGTCCGGTCAGCTCACTGGGCTGATAGTAGCTCTCATACTTTGCCAGTAGCTCTTGTGCATTACGAAAGATGTTTTCAGTTGTTTTAAGAATGCTTGTCTTGTTTTGAGATTCTGGCAGGATCCTCTGAATGTATAGCGTCAGCTGGTGCATCCACTCCTGCACATTGTTGAGCGTCTTATGAAATGTCCTGATCTCAAAATCTTCAAATATCCAGAGCGTGATGATCTGCGAAAGTAAGCGCAGGTGCTGACTACTCTGCATCCATTGCCGACTTTGCATCTGATGGTCTTTCGTTTTCAAAACCGCAAGCGACAGAATGCCGCTGAGCTGTTCGAGCGTCCGGATCATCTCCGCCGTTCGGGCGGGCAACGTTTTCTTTTGTGGCCGTTTGATTGGCGTGTCAAGTACCAATGTCAAAAAGAATTGGCTTGCTGAAAGTCCGCTCTTTTCAATTAGCTGGTTGATCTTGATTTTTTCGTCTTTGGTAACCCATACAGAAAAGTGATCCCTTCGCACAACCTTCTCCTCTTTCGGTGGTCTTCCTTTCATTTTGCTTTCCATAATGTCTGCGATTTAAGCTATGAGCCGCGAGGCGAATAGCAGGGGTCCAGGGGTTTTCCCATGGCCAGCCGCCGGGGAGTCGCTTTTTGCGACGTACCGGCGATAGCTGGCTGTGGAAAAACCACCGTGGTTCCCGAAAATGTTTGAGTTTGTTTGTCTTTGTTTGAAAATATCCGAAACCTGTTCTCAGACTTGCAAGGCGTTACTTCCGTCCCAGTGGAATACGCATCTCCTTGCTCTTTTTGTCAAAAATATACTCTCGACCGATCAACACATCCCCCTTTTTTGCCTGAAGTCGAAGCTTTAAATAGTTGTTGCCATCTTCCTGCACAATTTCTCCATTCTCCATTAAGAGACGGTACTGCGGCGCATTCTCATAGGCGTTTACAATCCTGCGACGCTCTTGGTACTCCTCGCCGGTTGATATCAACCAGGAAAACAAACACAATGAAACAATAGCAACAACAGACCACGGAAGACTCACCGCCAAACCATAATAGAAAGCTTGCTTTTTGTCGGAAAAATGAATTGGTCGCTGGCTGCTTTTAATTGCAGCTGCCGCTTTGTCGATTGTGTCTACGGATTGGTCAACAGCTACCTTCATGCGGTCAAAATTTTCCTCAACCTCTGCAAGCAACATAGCAGACCAGTCATCAATTTCCTGAGCATACTTCTGCCCGTACTTTCCTTTGAAATAATTTAATTCGGCTCTATCAGTCATGGCAAAAGTTTTCGCGGATTTCCTTTTTCAACCTCAACCTTGCTCCAGGCCCGTAACTTTCCAACGCAAACCCTTTTCTAATGCCATCTAAAATCTGGCTACCGAGCAAAGAGTTAGCTTCGAAATCGCCGAACCGTACATGCTCTAATCCCAGCGTCGCGCAATTGGCAGCTAATTCATCAGAGAGCCTTGGGAATTGACGGAAACTAAAAACGTTCTCCCATACAAGGATTCGAAACTTGCCACCCAGCACCTCGATCATCCTTTGCAAATATTCGACACTTGGCCGATATGCACCACCGCCGCCAATTACGATATGGAATATGGCTTCGGCGTTAACTTCCTCGCACCATTCCTCGAAATCTAAGTCACGTGAAATAAGCGCTGGAAATTGTTCACTCTCTGGTGCTCCAAAATCAAAGTAGATTTCATTGTACGGTGCCTCCATTAAGCTCTCAATATACCCGACAAAAATATCCCGAACGAGCATATCGCGATTGTCAATCAACGAAACGGTTTCTAGCCGGTCCTCGCCCAGAAAGGCGAGCTGACGCGTTGATGTTTGTGTAGAACTGTCGAGATCGACAAAAAGTGAAGTTTTGTCTTTTTCAGACAAGGCTCGCAAATAGGTGTGCAGGCTTTTACCGACACCACCTTTGGCTTGGAGTATTAAATTGAATTTACGTCTCATTTTTCTTACCTAGTTTGGTTCCCCTAAAAAAATTGTCTTGCATATCCATCGTCTCCCCATCCGACCATACCGTCTTGGATAAGTCTTTAACTTTTTCCTGAGTAACCAGCCGTTCTCGTTTTGGAGCTGGTGAAGAAAGAGGCCGCTCTTCTCCCACTGGAAGACTTGAAAGCGGCTTTGGCTTTTTGCGGAAATAGAATCGACAATAACGCACGTCATCAGCATCGACCAGCTCTGGCCTTCCCAAATCTGAACAGATCATCTCGGCGACGTAGTAAGCTGAAAGTGAGCTCTGCACCATCTCTGAATAGAGCTCGTATAGAATCTTTCGCCGCTTTTTATCCTTCCGTTCGAAAAGGTCAATCAGGATTTCCTTATTGATCCTCATAACGCAGAATCCATTCATACGATTGGAAGATTCGCTTAACAGCGATGGTGAAGGGACAATTGACGGTAATGGGCGTGTAATTTGTTCTCGCGTCATCTACAAATTTGACGCGTGGGATCTTTAAGTAAAAGATCAACTCGAATTTGTTTCCTAGCATAACCTTGTTGTTTAGAGGAACAAAAATCGAATTGATATTATTGAAAATCAAGATGTTTACCTGGTGAACAGGTTATGATTTAATCGGTTGAAATAATAAAATCATGGGAAATTGACCTCGGAGCTAGTCGCTCTGGGCAAAGGACTTCTATTCTTATTTTCAAAAAGCTTTAAGAGTTGTCAAATAGATGGACGGTTGTCAATCGTTAATGCCAACAAATCATGAAAGATTCTCCAACCCTAAATCCGCTGATTTAACCACTATAATCATTCAAGGCTGTTTAAGGTCCTGGATAATGTCCTGACGCTCACTGTTCTATTTAAGATAACCTTCATTTTTTGTAAGGGCTACAAATCCAAGCTAACAATTAAGTTTGTTGAATAGCCGATCGAGTCCTCGTTTACTTCTATTTCTGCCAATCATTCTCCTGTAATTTCAACGAAATGAACTTATCTGTATCTTCCTCAGTGAGGATCAAAACAGAAGTTATGTCTAATCAATGTGACCTTGGGATCGTTCTTAGATGCTTTGTTTCAATCAATAAAAATTGTAATTACATTGTTAAGGATTTTAAAATATAGCATAAACAACAGAATGTTGCCTAGCCAATGATAGAGGAGAACAATTCAGAAATATCTCATTCACGTATAGATACGGCCGATGATTATGAGCGTCAGTCGGAGCAAAACGACATGAGACAACATGCTAACAAGATTATCCAGGGCATTAAAAAGCTAGATAGCAACGATGCGAGTCGGGCTATATGGGAATTGTTTCAGAACGCTGTCGACTTAAGTAGTGAGTGTCATGTTCGAATAACACTCACTGACCATTCATTTGAGTTCAGGCACAATGGCGAGCCATTTACACCCATGACGCTAGACTGTTTATTTAAACAGGTGAGCTCAAAGACACTAGAAGAGAAAAAGGACTTTTACGATGAAAGTGACCCTGTCGGTCAATATGGAACAGGTTTCATAACCACGCACGTCTATGGAAAGGAACTAAGGATAGATGGTGGTCTTGCTAAAGGAGAAGGTTACGTTCCGTTGGAGCAATTTGTAATTAACCGATCGACAGACAACTGGCGAGAACTTGCTGACCGGATTAGTCAACTGAAAAAACGAGTATCCTCTCTCCTCAAAACGGACCAACTCCTTAGACCACCATATCCTGATACTTCGTTTATTTATCGCACTTCCACTGACCACAATAAGGAATTAGCGAAAAAAACACTAACATCTTTAAGGCTCATTCTTCCATATGTGATGGCCTTAAACCCAAAACTGAGTTCAGTGACCGTCACCGATATAGATGGCAGTCAGACATTTTATGAAAAGAAGAATGCCTATTCGGACGGTTCGTTCACAGTAAGGCCGATAAGTATCAATGACATTGTTCAAGAGATTTGCTATATAGAGGATGAAAACGAGAAGATAGTTATTATACTACCGCTTACACGTAAGTTTGAAGCCTTTGATCTTGACGAACAACTACCGCGTTTATTTTTATATTATCCCCTAATCAGTAGCCAAACTTTTGGCTTCAATTTTATCATCCATTCACGACAATTTCGGCCTACTGAACCCAGGGATGGCCTCTACTTAAGTTCGGATTATGATTCAAATCGTGACGAGGAAGCAGGCAATAGATTGTTAATTCAACGAGCATCTGGTTTGATATTTGACTTCATCAGCTCAAAAGCTGATTTCATAAATAACCCTATAAAGTTAGCAACAATTAATTTTAACGTTAACAGTGATGACCTTTTACTAAATGAGTATTTTATCGAATTGAAATCTACGTGGGTTAATCAGTTTATGACATATCGTTTGGTTGAAACAAAAGATGGAAATCGCCGTCCGTCGGAAATTTTGTTTTTTCATGAGGAGCTATTGCTTGATGAAAATAGTTTTGACGCTATTTTTACTCTTGCTGAACAATTCTGGAGCAATATACCTAAACGTCACCTTATTAGGGAGTGGACCAAAAAGATGGGCGACTGGTTTTTTACCGAGACAACATATATACGCATCATTGATATCGTGAACAAGATTCAGGAGTTCGAAAATTTAGACTTTTTCAAAGAGCCAAATGACCTAAAATGTTTTTACACCTACCTCATTGAACATGGGCATGCCGATTTGTTTAATACTAATAAACTGCTTCCTAACATCCAAGGTGAATTCAGGCAGTTGTCAGGCAATGGTGGTCTAAATAATAAACTGAATCTACCTGACGAATTTATTGAGATAGCTAATGTAATAATGCCTCATGTTCCGAAACGACATGTACATGCCGATTTTAAGTTTACTCTTGAGTTTCCCGACTATAACAGAAAGAATTATTCTACTGAGATCAACGAACATATTGCGGCTGTCTTGACTGAAAAAGCAATCAGTAGCAAAATTCCAAAAGAGTTTATCGAACAGTTGATCAACTATTGCAAAGTGACAATGACAGTTGATTCTTTCAGTGTGCCTAGTAGAATGCTGAAATTGATTTGCCGGTATTACAGTTATAGCGAGGATATTCTAGTTATTCCAACAGTGAAAGAAGATGACCTTGACCTAAGGCCGCCACAAAGAAGATTGGTAAGGTTATTCTTAAATGATATTAGTATGGAAGGAAACGATTGGGTAGTTGAAAATATCGACTTTCTTAAAGACGTTATTGCAACCGGCGCGAACTACGAGGCCTATGAAGAGATGTTCCTGACATTGCCGGTTTTCCCCAACCAGTTGAGAGAGCTGAGCGAACAAAGTAGACTAATTGTGGACGACAATATTCTTGAAGAGATTAAAAATCTATACGACTTGGTTATCAAGCCAAATTTGCCGATTAGGGCTAGCTTAGTAGATGGGGATTTTAGCCAATTCCTCAAAAACAAACAGAAAAGAACCGCCCGGGACCTAACTGAAAGAATTGAAAGTGCATTTTTTACTGAACAAACAAACGATTCGATCAACGAGCATCCCTTTAAAAAGGAAATTCTTAATATAATAGAACAGACAAAAACATCGTCCGAAATAGGAAAACTGTTTCCATTAATTTTTAGTAGACGCTCTTCAATACTTGTTGAGCTCGCGGATGGTGAAGATAGTTTTTCTATTCTTAGCTTGGATCCATCGCGAATCAGGAAATTGGCCGAGCTAGGAAACAGCGTCCTGTTTGAAACGATAATAAAGCTTGGGGAAGAAGCGGTACAAAAGCAGCAACAAGAAACTGCGAATTTTCAACATAAGTATGCTATTGGAACCCATATTGAAAATGTTCTGAGAGAACGTTTGGTAAGTATCATTTCTAGTGAAATCAGAGCCGAAATTGAGAATGAGCAAGATGGACAAGATATCATCGTCAGGGTCAAGGGAAATGAGGCTTATTTTATTGAAGTAAAGTCAAGATGGGATGTTAGTACTCCTATCCGCATGTCAAAAAATCAAACTCTCAAAGCTGATGAGCAGAGAAACAACTACGCCTTGTGCTTTGTTGATATGACAAAATATATGGGAGACAATAGATACAGTATTCAAAATATTACGGAGATCGAACACTGCATAAGATTTAATAAGGATATAGGTTATGAAGTAACTCATCTGGTCGACGTTTTAAACCAAACGAAAGAACCTGACACAATCCGTTTAGATGGTGACTATCGAACATTAGTGCCCATAAAATTTATGGAGAACGGACTAAGTATAACAGATTTTGAAGATTTTCTGAGCGAGTTCGTTGAAAGGATTATAAATTAAACTTCGTTCTTCAAAACAAATGCCATCGGTACTTAGCAATTCGCTATTTTGAACATTATTATGATAAGTTCGCAAAATTGCTCCCTTATTGATATCAAAATGTATGTCACTTTTAGTTTTTGTTTTGGACAATCTCTTAACTGCTAAGTTTACCAAATCAGCATACCTTGAGACAATAGAAACTCTCAGTGAATTTTGAACTCAGGATAATCGAAGTTTACAAATATGCAGATTGTATTATCCTAAAAAAACTTGCAGATTTGAGATCAAAATATCTCTAATTGGTTAGCCGGAGGTTGAGAAACTTCGATTAGACCATCTGATATCAGCGTAATTTGTTTGAAGATAACCTCGGCAAGTAACGGTGGGACAGCATTGCCAATTTGTTGTTGAATACGCATTAGTGAACCTTCAAATTTGAAATGATCGGGAAAACTTTGGAGCCGTGCAGCTTCGCGAACTGATAGCCCCCGATCTTGGTAAGGGTGGATTAACATATTTTTTCGGTAGTTAGATATAACAACTGATGGTGCTTGAGCGCTAAGACGCTTATAAATTCCACTATGACAGTTGTTTCTATCAGTATAATTAGACATCAAATCAATTGGGATCGCCCTCCAATTTTGACCTTGACCGATGTGCTTGTACCGTTCGAGAACGTAGTCTTCATTTCTCGATACAAAATTTTGAAGTGAAGAGCTGGAGTTTGCTCTCATCATCTTAGCATAGTCGCTAGCTTCGCCCAACGTTTTTTTGTAAGGGAGTTCATTGTTTATATCTCCGTTTTGAAGATCAGGCAAATCAGAAATTGCTTCTGCCACAGTAACGCGTTGGTCAATTTTGTCCGGAAATGCAAAACTTTTTCCAATTCGATTCCCAACCATAAAAAAACGATTGCGATGCTGCGGCACTCCATAATCGGAAGCATACAGTACGTCTTCAACAGTTTCATAGCCAATTGCCGCAAAGCATTTTTTAATCAGTCGTACTGTCTCACCTCGTTTAAAAGACTTGATACCCTCAACATTCTCAAAAAGAAACCAAGCAGGCTGAAGGGCCTCTACAAACCGTACAAATTCATTAAATAGCAAATTGTTTTGATTGTCTACTGTCCGAGTTTTGGTGTTTGAAATACTGAAACCTTGGCAAGGAGGTCCACCAAAGACGATAAAAGGACGCTGATCAACATACGCCATAGGATCAATACTTGTAATATCCTGACATAAAACTGTGACACCAGGATGGTTCGTCGAGAAAGTCTTCGCGGCAGAGGCATCCTTTTCGACCGCAAGGCGGATTTTGATACCAGCATTTTCTGCTCCCCAGCTGAGGCCGCCCGCGCCACTAAATATATCTATTCCAATTTTTTGCTCCACTTTACACTAAATAGCTTGTTTACAGGATATTATGACCTGCTTTGAAACTGGCGTTCAAACACCAAGACTGTCTTAAAACAAAGATAACAAATCCGGTTAAAAGTTACGAAGGATCAAATCCGTCACTTTGAGCATCGCGGAAGATCTCATATAAAATTTTTGATTGTTTTTCAGAAGGAGTTGTGATATAACCTGAAGCCATTTTTTCTAGCATGTCGAGTTGCATGCCGCTCAGTATTCGTCTACCATTTCGTGCTGTGTAAAAGTTGAAAAGCTTTCGCCAGTCCTCTCGCGATCGCTGAATCACAAATATCTGTTTATCAATCCCTTGGTCGATTGATTTGATATTCTTGCTCTCCTTTTGCTTATACTTGCTAGTCTGTCGGTCAATAAACAATGATGAGTCCAATTCAGGTAAGTCTACATTCATAAGCTTGACACTTTCCCAGCAATTGGAATTCTTTGTCCACTGCGCAATATTTGCGTAACCTGACGCTGGATGCGTTATTGTAGCATACACCCTCTCAGCGATGATGCCAAGTACACTTTCGAGCTCGGCGGGAACCGCTTGCAGCTCCCATATAAGATCAAAATTCAGAAATACGTTGGATGCTTGAACAACTGCCGAAAGATAAGAAATCGAATACGCCACAGTTTGTGCTCGGAAACCGCCGTCATACCAAGGAGCCTTGCTAACAATTCGTTCCATTGTGCGGAACAAAATAATCCGTGCAATGGCTTCATTGTAAAAGGACTCGGTGATAGCCAAATCGTCCTTTTCCAGTAAGTCACCAATGTATTCCGCAAATTTTTTAAAACTTTCTTGTGCACCTTTGGACACGATATCTGGTCTTTGCAGCCACAAATTTTCTGTCTTCGATAGTAGCGTTTTATCAAATACCTGATTTTTAGGATTCTCTATCAAGAATCGTCGTTTTACATCTGCTTTTAAATAAGCTTGACTGTTAAGGTATTCGCCACGAACTCGCTCGTAGAACCAATGTGTTCGGCGTTGTGCTCCCCCGACTGCAGGTGCAAAAATTCTAGTCGAATACTCTTTAATGTCCTTATGAAATGGGCTGTTTGAGAAGAAATCAGAATTGTTGATTTTATTCTGTGTGTTTGCATACTCGGCTACACGCGAAATAAACTCGTCCTGGAGCCTTGCATCTTTCACAACAGATAGTTTCATCTGAACGGATACATCATCAACACTGAGCCCTGAATTCTTAAATGCCGCGTAAATTGCGGACGTAGTTTGTCCGCCGTTCACAATCTGGAAATTTGCTATTTTCCTTATATTTCCGGTCTTTTCATCCAGTTCTACATCAGATGCGGTCGCCGTTATACCATTGTTATACGCGAAAAACATCTCTGGCTTGTATTCAATTGTATTTCGTAGACCTTTATTTACATTGCCTTTAAATTGGAGAAATGTTCTAACGTTTTGCTCAAAGAGTTTCTGACCGAACTCCTCATACACTTGGACTAGTGTTTTCCCATTTACAACCGTCAGATAAGAAAAATAGTCATGACGATTGTCATTCACCCTCAGGCAAGGCAAATTAACTTCTACTTCAAAACCAGCGCTACCCGATGCAGTTTCGTATATTTTATAGAGGTATTCAAGGTCAATCACTCTACTTTCGTAGTCGATACCACCTTTTTGTTCTATGGGGATATCTAGTAAGTTTCGAGATATCTTGCCGTCAGTCAAAACAATAAATCTTACTCTCCGGACTTGATCTCGTTGAGCGTATCGATAGATGTTGTATGCCATGCCATAGGCTTCAGAGGTTTCTTCAATATTCTTGAACAATCCGTCTACGGCACTTGTGTAGAATTTTCGAAGCCTAGCAAGCTTGTTTTCAAGTACACTTTTTGTCAATGTCTGCAGCTCGTCATCTTGAAAAAATTGGTGATTTAAGATTGTTAGTACTTTCCTTTCTTCATCATAATCAAAGCCCGAAACTTCCATACCTTTTTTTGAGTAGTCTGCTGTGGTATAGTTTCCAGTAAGATCACCGGTGCTTACTAAGTCCTCGCATGCAATCTCAAAAAAGGATTGTGATTTAAGAACGCCCCTACTCTCGGAATCGGAAAGTATCGATTGTAAAAAATCTTGATGAAATTCTTCTAAGCTTGGCATGTTATAAAGTTATTTTCGCAAAATCCGTTTCGAAATCTCGACAATTTGATAAATCAATACGATATATCACATCCGAAATTTGGTAGGCGATATTTTTAGCTAAAATTTTAGGAAATGAATCAACCACTGAATAAAACGATACGCGATCAACAAGCCATTGAAATAAAGGAATCTCCGGTGGACCAAATAGATATCCATAATCAGATAGTTTGTCTAAAAGCAGACGTTCCGATTGACTATCGTCTCCTATTTTCTCAAGCAGGGTACTGGCAACATCGGAGATGGATTCTCCAATGCTATTCTCACTTATATAGTAGACTGCAAGCCATAAAGGTTTAACTTCGGCATCAAGTTGGGTTAGTGAGGAAATCATAATGTTCGACCCCTTGCTAGATATTAATGATTTGACTTCAATAAAAGACCTATGGGTAGAAAAGTCTTTTTTGTCGAAATCGGGCCCTGTCCAGCATTCCAATGCGGCTCGTATGCCAATAGACGGAATTAGGTAGTCGCGCAGGATCATGAGCTCCGAGAATAGCCCCATCTGGCGTTCTTTGCTAAGAATTAAAGCGGAGTTTTTGGCGAGGAACCTTTGCCACCTATGTAGTCGGCCAAAAACCTTATGCAGTAAATTGGATTCACTCTTGCATTGTGATATTGTTTCAATTATGTCGATGCATAGAATGGAAAATATGTCCAAATTGCCAATGCTATTGAGCAAAATGTGCAACTCCGTCTTATTATCAGAACGTTTCGTAACAACTGTTATGCCCTGGATCTTAATTATACTTCGATCGAAAGCATTTGTGTTAGGATAGCAAATCTTTATTCCATACCGTGACTGAGTGTCTTTAATGCAAAATATCTCATGTAGTGTATTATTTAAGCGTCTTTGAGAATCCGGGTGCATCAGCTGCCAAAGATCAGTTAAATTCTTAGTCGTCAAATCCTTCATTTTGCTCAATATCTTTCAAAATATTTTGATAGTAGACAGTATTTATTCTTAAAGTAATCGACTCGCCTTTTTTAGCGGCATTTCCAGGAAAACTTACTCCAAAAGCGGCAATCTCTTTGATAGGAATGTTTAAATCATTCACAGTATTTGCCTCTTCTTTGGCATCGCTTTCTTCTAAAATATGGAGCATAAGAAGTGGCCTTGAAAGCAATATTCTTGTCTTGCCTCGGCTGTTCGCAACTGATTTACGCAGTTCTGGATCTTCGATTCCAATTGCTTCTGCTGATCCTGATGAAACTTGCCGATTTTGAAGTTCCAAATGGCCTGAATGTCTATTGAAGCGTCTTTTTTGTTTCTTAACCTTATGTGCACCAATGTGGAATTCGTCACCTTCTCCGCTGTGAAGCGAGATATCCCAATCAGTATTCCTTTCAAGGGCATATTTTTCAATAAACGCTATGGGCATTCGTGATGTTAACCCAAGTCGGTCATTGCCATATGTACGATAAGTTCCTAAAAACTCTAAAATACGCCCTTTATCGATTTGTCGCCAGATTAAGCTTTTTTCTACCTCTTCCGGAGTACCGAGTTTCATAATAAGCTTCTTTATTGCATCGACGTTATGTTTAATATCGGTCTTTGTCCAAAGAAGGTAACTGGTTTCCTTTAAACGCCCATCAAGCTGCATGGAATGGTTAAGTACCTTGACATTCTTTAGTTTATTTCTTGCGGTTACTTGAAGGAAGCTGTTTGGGTTTTCTCGCACCGCTAGTCCAAAATCACTGGGAGTCATTTTTGCTTCCGACATAACCTTAAAATCATCGAATAGCTCCTCAGTACTACTGATGACCTCGGCAAAATCGTCCATTCTAGTTTTTGGCATAAAGACTCGGCATAAATCCTCGAAGCCTGGTCGATATCCAAACCATCTTGCCATTTGCATTAGAGTGTCATAAAAAATAGTACTCCTGAGAAAATAGCTTACTGATAAATCGACTAATGTAAATCCTCTGGAAAGACTTGTGCCGCCTATCACGATCGCATTAGTTGGTGTGTCTTTGCGATATTCCAGTGGCACAGATGTTTTTTGATGTACCTCACGAACTACGATAGTTTCCGCTATCTCCGCAAGCTTCCCCAACACTTGGTGGAAACTGAGCTCAATATATTTATAATGTGTATCAAATGTTTTTTGAAGGTCTTGCAGTAGGGCATTTTGCGCCACTGCGTTAGGAAGCTTTCCGTAGACTGTCACCGCCTCTTTTATTGATGTGAGATAGTCTTCAACGCGTTTACTTAGCCTTATGTGTACATCCGTAAATCGAGTCGCATGTATCAGCATGCTGTTATGTTTCTCATCTTGCCCCCTGAGGTGTCTGATTGAAATGACCAATGTAAATGCCCGAATCGCATCTAACATACTTTCAGGTAAAGAAACGACTTCGAAATCACTTTTGTGCTTTAGAGGTAGTACTTCGGCCCAATCGGATATCTTTACTAAGTTACTTCGCTTCGGATCTAGAAAGAACCTCCTAGCTCCAAAATAATTAGATGGTGCATCTAGAGCATATATAAAATCTTTTGGGAATAGATCTCTTCCGTATGCTGCCGTTTCCACTTCATGGTCAATGAAGATGTTAGCGTAGGGTGTAGCCGTGTAAGCTACGTAAGCGCTTTTATGAAATAAACTGATTAGTGTTCGCAGTTTTCTGTTTATTGCGGTAGGATCTTCATTATCTTTTGTATTTATCGAAGCGTAATCGGACTCATCGTCCACGACAAGCATCGCATGATCAATAACGTTGTTCCGATATTGCTTTTGAAGCCACTCTATAACACTGTTTAACGTGCTCGTGTTTTTCTTAATCACTATAAGAATTGGAACACTAACGTTGTCAAAATTTAGTCCTTGCGCAGATTTGTCTGCGTCACGTTTATTGAAATCTCGTTCAATAGTCGTTAGGCTAATGGGTAAGAGCTCTTTGCTTGCGTTACCTTTTCCAGCGCCGACTTGAATGCCTTCTGTTTGCCCGACAAATGTCTCGTTAAGTCGCTCCTGTGTCTGAGTCCTTAAGATATTCTTATCGCCGGATATTACTACGATAAACTTGTAACCAGAGTCTGCCGCCTTGCAAATCAGGGCTGAAAAGTTGCCTGTCTTTCCTGACTGAACGTGACCTACAACCATTCCATAACGAGAAAAATCCGAAACGCTTGGACTTTCCAAATTGTTCATAACCATATCGGTATCTACATCAAGTGTTCTGATAACATCTGGCGGCAGACTGGTCTCTAAGTATTTCTGTAAACGATTCCAATAGTAATTTTTTGATCTTTGCTTTGATATACTTGTCCACCATGTTGTATCCCTTTCACGCTGTTCCTCCCCTTGTATAAGGAAACCACTATCCATCTTAACGTCAAAATGTGTTTCAAGCTCTCTCGAAAGTTTAAGCAAATCGTCTGTTCCAGGAACGGTGAAATTTGACAATGAAAGTAGTATAGCAAAATTTTCGGAACCAATGGCATCGATTAACACCCTGGTATTCATGATCTCCTCGGCTATCTTGCCTTTTGGCAAGACACCGTCAATTTTACGTAGTTTAGCAGATATAAATTCAAGCAATACTTGGTAACTCTTGGTTTCCATTAGATTAGGAGATCTCGTCGATTAGTGAATATGTCAGTTTTAAGCAGCTCCTCCATGTAGTTAAGGGGGAGTCCCGCAGAAAGTATCCTCGTTGCTAGTTCTTGAATGTCTGCTTCCGTCAAAGACGCTTCTTGCTTTACAGAATAGGGACTTACCTGAAGATGATATTGAATGGCATCGATTGGAAGGTATGCCTCGATGCTTTTTAGATACGTTTCCAAGGCAGCAGAAGCAGTAAGGGATTCTAAAAGTGACTTGTACAAGGGATGCGACCGATTTAAGACAAATCGAATTTCATTGTTACTGGCAATAAGATCCCACGTTTGTATTACATCTTTACTTTCAATTCTTTTAGCACGTGTGACAAAAGGTTTAGATCCTCGTTGAGTAGCTAAGTCAATGATTCTCTTCAGGTCATTTCTAATTTCATCGCACGGTCTAGCAATAGATTTTTTGACATCAATACCCCACAGGTGATCGATGTCGTTTTCGATATCAATTTTAATTCGTACAAGTTTGTGTGCATCGAGTGCTTTATGCAAGCCCCACCATGTCCCGTGAATGAGAATACGATTTCGTCGATACAAATAGAATCCCTGAGATTTGAGATACCCTTCCTCGGTCGCGTAAAGATTGTATTCCTGAAGGGATAACTTGGAATGGTGTGGGAGAATATACGGTTGCACCTTGATTAGTGACCGCTGTAGCCATATTTTCTCTACTGGTAGCTCCTGAGTGTAGTCATTTGCGGAATTAAATGGGTTAAACGGAACAACCGGATTATTGTTTACTAGTATTTTCAGTGCCTTGATGCCCTGGCCGCCTTCGAGATATCTATGGAAAACGAGGGCAAGATGTTTCCTGAGTTTATCTATCACATAGGCATGTTCGTTTTTACCGAGACGGTCTAATGTTTCCCAGCAGACCAGTGTTCCGGATTGTTGCTTCGAGATAACGTCATAGTAGGGTAGCGTTGAGCAGTTGGATGGATTTATCAGAAGCCACTCATTTTTCTCAGAGATAAAGTCAAGATCCCACTGACGTGCCGAAATCACCCCACCTTTTTTTGATATTACGGTCAACTTTTTACATTGTGAGAAAGATGCGGTCTTCAGTCCCAGCCCAAATCTGCCAAGGTCACTTTTATCACGACTGCCCAATGGACTTTTAGACGAAAGTCTCATAGCTTCAACGAGTTCCTCCTCGCTCATGCCAAAACCATCATCTATCATACAAAAAATTGGTGCGGGATGTACTATCGAGTGAATTTGGATTGTCGAAGCTCGCGCAGATACGCTATTGTCAATGAGGTCGGCTACCGCAACCTCGAATGAATAGCCGATATCCCTTAAAGACAATATGAAGTTGGCAAGGTTAGGGTTTACAGTTTCGGTATTTAACATCAATAATATAAAGAAGAGGGGATGCAATATAACTTTTTTTTAATGCTACGGACTACCCCTATCGAGAAACTTTACGATGTCATTTACAGTATCAACCAAGAACAAAACTTTTGTTCGACATTCCCACACGACGAATACTCGCCATCCCAGCGTTTCTAATTCGTGATAGTGGCGTTGGTCGCGAAGAGTATTGTTGGTTATTTTCGGGATCCAGTAGTCAATATTGGATTTAGGTATTGTTGCCCTTTTGCAGCCTGGATGTGAATGCCAGAAGCATCCATGGACAAAAATGACGGTTTTCTGTTTTGAAAACACGATATCTGGCTTGCCTGGGAGATTGCGGACATGCAATCGAAATCTCAAACCTTGTTTGAACAAAGCTTTTCTTATCGCAATTTCAGGTGAGGTGTTTTTCGCTCGAATGCGGGACATATTGTAACTTCTAGCAGCACTTGTTTGCTGAATTGGCATGCAGTCAATCTTAAAAAGTGTTTTTGGGTAAAATAGCGAACCTTTTGTTCAAACTGGTATTCTCAAATAATATAAAATTATAATTCATGCTGGAACAAGTCTATAAACACGTAAGTAAAGATTTGCTGTAAAGGCGTCACGGTCGACAGATAGATGGCATCGCCGGTGGCAGTTCGGGCATAAGGCAACCACGTTCTCTACAACGTCCGGCCCTCCTTCGGCAAGCGGCTTGACGTGATGCACCTCCAAGTAGGGTTGACCGTTAGTTAAGTTGAACGGTGCAGGTGTGTCGCATCCTTCGCATATACCTGACGCTGCCTGTAAGATCCAGGCCTTTACAAGTACGGACCTGTAAAATGAACTTTGACCCGTCATTTCACACCTAGCCGGTTTCAAAACACCAATTGGTTTCTTTATGACGCCTGACTGGAGTAATATTCCAACATTATTCTCTAGCTCTGCTTCATTCGATGTCGGAGCGACAATGGTACTATCTAACCCAAGTCTTGTGCTCAAAATCGATTTGATTATTTCTGCGTTTCGACCAATGTTTGACGCTGGAAGATATCCGGTAACTGGCAAAAGTCCGAAATCGGCGATTACAGCCGATATGTTTTGCATTCGATATTCGAATGAGGCCGACGAACGATTTTTTAGACCGCCCTCTAATGTCTTTCTACGTATCTCGGCCTTCGAATAGGTTTGCTTGCTTTTTTGAAACGCCATCATAAGCAAATACGCATCCACAGCAACTTCAAGTTCATGATAGGTCCATCCTATACGTAAGGTTTCTCCCATAAACAGCAATGTTAGGTGTTGGTACCTCAATGTTAAATCAAAAATCTCTAACGTCTAGTTTATCAGTATTAAAACTGGATCTAGTTGATAAACTCCTGGATACAGTAACTTAGGTGCTCGAGCTTATGCGGCTCATTGGCTTGTATTCGTAGACCAGCTATTATAGTAATTAGATAAAACGGCACTGTCAGAGAGGGGACGGCCTTTTTTAACTTGTGCTAATCCCCGCTTTCTACACGATAAGTTTCCAAAAATTCAATTGTATTAGTAAGTAACTCTTGCACTCTGGGAGAGTTCACAGGCTTATTATCCGCAGAGAACCGTGCCTGTATCCGATTCCTAAAATTATCGAAGCTGTCTCCGTTCAGTTCCCTATTAACGATATTCAGTACATATTCTGGGATGCCGAGCTCATGTCCGGCTTTGTAAGGAGTATGATATGGTTTGGCGAATGGACTTAGCAGTTCTCTGGCGCCTATATTCGCTTCCAAACTATTTATTACAGATTCATCGATTACACATCCGGCAAAATTTAGTGACTCAGCTTTCTCATGGGCTTTTAGCAATCCTTGTCCATATATCAAATTGTTGCTGTAGATAGCACCGTGTGCATTCACTTCGTGGCCTCTGAGCATTTCCATTTCCCCGGCAATGACCACTCCTCTTAATGGAATGCCAAAATAAATCTGAAACCAGTTAAAGTAATGAGCTACGGCGAGTAGTTCTTTTAAACTCCTAACACTATCATCAAGAGTCCAAAATATTATGGTGTCAGATATATTCAAGCAATTTATCACCACATCTTCCAAATCGGCAATGACTAACCCTGGCCTTAATTCCCTGTATTTTTCCTGTGATAAGGCCATTTCAATATCACGTAAAATATGACGGGCTCGTTGTCTTAGATATTCACTTGTATTGTTTAAAATGAACTGTTTGTATCCTAGAAAATCGAAATAGGCTATGTATCGATTCATGACATTGGGTGTTTCAAAACATTCAAAATGAGGTTCCTGAATTTATTTGTTTAACAGTGACTTCTAAACACAAATTCACACTTTCATACTGCAAAAACCTGATTACTTAACGATTAGCGCTCGAAGTGGGGAGCTACATAGGCCAGATCAAAAGTATTTACCGCCCTTTCATCTCGACGCCAAGATCTGGTTGCCGTAGCAGTCAAAATAAAAGAACACTTAGGTTGTAAGCTAAGTGTTCCGCTTTGCAGCAATGGTATGCAAGCGATTAAACCAGGTACCTAACTATTGTAAGTTGCCAAGGAAGATTTAGCAACTAACTTAGTTAAATCTATTGTTTTTCCATAAGGATCTCTTTCAACCTCGCCATATCATCACTAATCTTCCTATCAACAATCTTAGCATACTGCTGAGTAGTCTTAATATTCCGATGCCCCAACATCTTGGAAACACTTTCAATCGGTACTCCGTTGGTCAGAGTCACTGTGGTGGCGAAAGTATGGCGAGCCAAGTGAAACGTAATATTCTTCTTAATCCCACACAAATCTGCAATTTCCTTCAAATATGCATTCATCTTTTGATTCGAAAGCACAGGTAGCACTCGATTCTCATTCTCGCATTGAGGATGATCTTCGTACTTCTCCAAAATTTCCAACGCCATTGGTAAAATAGGTATGCGGGATGGAGTGTCAGTCTTTTGTCGCTTAGTCGTTATCCACTTTCCTCCGTCAATCCCTTCGGTAATCTCGGTTCGCTTCAATTTATATATGTCCGCATATGCCAGTCCCGTATAGCAACAGAACAAAAAAATGTCCTTGACAAGAGCAAGCCGGCCGTCACCCATATCTTTCTCCCATACTTTCTTCAACTCGCCTTCGGTCAATGCCTGTCGGTCTACCTCTCGCTTCGAAAATTTGAAAGCATAGAACGGATCACGTTGCAGCCATCCTCTCTTAACACACAGAAGCACGATCTTCTTAAAGTTAGCCAAATACTTCATCGTAGTATTATGGCTGATTTTCTTGACCGCTTTTAGCCAGAACTCGTATTGTGATATGAACTCGTAGTCTAGCTTCTTGATTTCAAAATCGTCCGCTTGGTACTTCCATTTGATGAAATCACTTGTGTGTTTCAAACATGTCTCGTATCGCTCCAAGGTACCTGGCGCAAAATCGGCTCCGATTAAAGCGGCGATCTGATCATTGTGCTCACGGAAGATGGGCAGGATAGTTTTCCCACCTTCCGTTCTGCCGAGAAGAATATTCTTGATAGCTTCCGAGGTTACCTCTTTGTTTGTCTCAATCAATGACCGCTTTGCCTCGTAAATCTTCGAAGTCAACGTATCAAGGTACGCATTCAATGTTTTAGTATCCTCCTTGTTTCCGGTCGCCCGACCAGCACCCACGCTCCACTTGGACGGATGCCAAATGCGTTTGGTAGAGATGTCCTTGGGAACGCCATTGACGGTAACGCGGCAATATACATAGCGCATTCCGTCCGCTAATTCTGGATTGGGTCTTTTCAAAAAGAAAATCAACCCGAAGCTTGTTTCTAACATAGTACATAATGTTTAAGATGAACAAAAATCGAATTGTTACCATTGAAACGCAAGATGTTTACGGGGTGAACATCTTGCTAACCAGCTAGTTAAGTACCTAATCGTGGAAGTATTTTGGAGTTGTCTTACTTCCACGAATCGCTACATTTTTATTGGGAATTTTTGAATATTTTGGTGTAGACCAAAAACGCAAAAACCCCGTTTAAAGCGTTTAAACGGGGTTTTTGAATGTTTTGACATCATGTCCTGCAGAGAGAGAGGGACATGAAACTCGTCTATATCTAACTGAAAATCAGAATCTTACGACAACACCAAAAAGTCTGCTCACCGAATTGCTCACCGAGATTTTGGGGGGCTGCAACTATGTACAAATTTAGAGAGAAATCCCGCAGAGAGCAAGGGCATAGTCGCTAATCTGTACAGTTCTGGAACGATGACCATCCGTGGCAAAATGAACACCGGCCCCAATTCCCTTGTTTTCCTTTAACTCTCTATGAACAAATGTGGTATTCCGGTCATTGAAACCGATCATTGATTGTCAGCTCAAAGCGAATTATGTTGCTCCTAATTCCAAGAAAATAGATATTCATCAGAAGCAATAGTTATCACAAAAAATTTACTCAACTCTGCGTCCGCCAATAGAATTGCTTTAACAGGAAAATAGCTGAGAAAAAGAAAAAATCAGCAAGTTTACCTTAAACCGGTAAAAATGAAGCTTGTATATTGCGGCTCAAAATAACGTTGAAACATAGCATTCTAAAAAACTCTATCAGCGGCTCTTGTAAGCCCAGTTATAAATCTTTGCCTTGCCCTCATTTTCGATAACTAGCCTGTCCACTGTGAGCAGGTCGGTATAGACAGCAGTTTCGTTCAACACGATCTTCCCATCAATAACAATTGTCATTCTATACTCATTTTTAATCCCATTTAGAACCGGGACAAATATGAAATCTATTTTATGCTTTCTGTTGTCAAACAAATCAACGGAAGGAAAACTGGTATCGGCAATTCGATAAAAAATGGGCAACTTGCTTTCTATCGGGGATATAATAATGGAGTTCAGATACTGCTCCTTCGTGGCTGACATGTGCAGCGTCATCTCAAATCCGGAAGTAATGGGAACATTATTTTTTGTTAGTAATTTGCTGGATCCGTACCCACCTTCTAATAATGCGTAGTCCTCTACAAAGCCAACATTCTCACTCCAGTTGTACAAGCTCCGGTCCGGATTTCCCAAATTGATGTTAAATGCCTTTAATACCCTTTCATCCTGCAAATCCTTACTCCTGTCGGCGTACTTGTTATCACCTGTGGCCACGACGTCATTGATACAACCCTCTAAAAACGGTGCAACCACCCCTGCGCTTTTACAAGCCTGCTCAGCGCGTGCCCGCTGAACATTTGAGATCTCCAGAGCCGACCGGGGAAACTTTCTGTCGGTATAGCTTTCCGTGTTTTTACCTGCATCGTATACGAATAGCGACTGGTTCTGGGGTATGCGGTAACTGTCGGCAAATTCGGGATACAGCGTATTATAAGATCCGCTGATCTGCGCCCCGTTCCTGATCTGCAGATCATTGTCCTGCCGGTTATCATAATTCCCAAAAATTCCGGTCATTTTAGCTTTCCGTTTGGCGTCGGGAATAATGGAATAGTCAAATGCGTCACCGTGGTTGAATACTTTGATAAGATCACCGTTTCCTGTACTGATAACAATCGTCTGTTGATCTCCCTGGATACTGCCACCGTTTTGCAAGGGAACATCCAGAATAGACGGATACCTATATACGTCTTGATTAACATAGTATTTGCCGGGGTAGAAACATAATTTATCGGCGCCGGTATGTATGGCCAGGCCTGTATTCCAGGACACACTTCCGGAGTTGTTTCTGTCGACCAGCTCCTCCTGCCTTACCTGGATCTCGAAATTGTCGGTCAGGGATTTGGCAGCCATAAATTCCCCCACCCCATTAAATCCATAACTTTTACCGTCAAATGTGATGATGTTAGGATCACCGAAGCTTTTACCGCCGTAGTAGGTGTCGGCGGTATTTGGCGAATCTGTGCAATACAGTACATTTTTAGGGTCAACCCGGATGCAAAATTCATAGTAGGGCTTGTCAGAAGCGATGCTGTTGAGCTTTATCATAATGTTCCAAACACTACCAATCTTGGATGCAACGTCGACTAATTTGAAGAATGTCTTAAGCAATCCGGTGGTATAACCTCCATACGAAACGATTCCTGCTTCCAGTACACAATCATTTAAGCCTTTTAGGGTGTTATTGGTAAACTGTACCAGTTTAAAAGAGAGCTGATCATTTGAATAGGACGGGTTATCTTTCATGCTTTTAGCTTCAATCTTAAAGAAAGATTTTAATTCTTTACCCAAAGCCTTTTTGCATTTGGGCCCTATTTTGTCATATGTATTTTTAACGACGCTAGCTTTGACCAGCACAGAAATCAATTGAATAACTAAATCTTCGGAATTCTCCTCCAGTGCCAGCTCGTCTATCTCACTCCGGCCGTCCAACCTGAATCCATTGCTAATTTTGACAGTATAATCACCATTTTGTTTGAATACATAGAAATTAGGTTCGGGCATTTTTAAGCTAAAAAATTGTCCCGGTCCATCACACAACTTATTTTCAGCCAGTCCTCCGCGGATCCGCCTCTTTGCATCCTCATAGCAGGCTTCCATCCGATCCGGATCTTCCGCAAAATAAACGGCGGCATCCACAACGGATGTGTTTCCGAGGGTTGCAGCAGGAAGTGTAAAACTGGCCACGTTTTCACCTTTCTGCTGGTCATAAATCTCTACCTGATAATACAGTGCTGACCCCAAATTCGTGACTTTAATTGCCCGTGGTTGTTCAAGTGACAGGTCGATCCTTTCCTCATTCTGTAAAAAATCAGTTGTTCCCGTTTCCCGGTTGCCAATTTTTACCGGAGTACGATGAATTTGGTTTATAAGCCTAAATAATTCCGAATTGGATTCGTCAGAAATATCTGTTCGTTTTTTGACCAGCTCCTCTATGCTTTTCACAAGCGCCGGAAATTCGGGTTGTATTTTGTAAAAATCAATCAGCTTTACCCTAGCGCTATCCGTTAACATCATCGCCACAGGACTTATCATCAGCAATGTCACAGCCGTAGAGGTGGCACTCATTTCCACCTGCGTCTGTCCGCCCACCATGGAAGCGGCCATTGCCAGTTTTCCGTCTGGATGTACCGCATAGATCGTATTGTAACCCGAAAGATCAAACTGGGACAAACGAAATGCACTATTCCGCACATTCTCTTTCGCATCTATACTGACTATGCCCAGCTCATCCGCCGCCCAGGATGTGCCTGCCGGCAATATCACAACCCCATTAACCTCTCCACGCGGAGTCAGTTCTGACAGCTCCTCAATGATTTCACGTTTACATGAACCGGAAACGGTCACCAGAAATCCGGCCGCCATTGCCCGCCATATAAATTTTTTGAATTGGCTTTTCATAATCCGGTTTCGTCTGAATTTATTTTTTTAATCCAATTCCAATCCTGCCGCCCACATAATGTATCGGGTCATTCACCTTCGTGTAGGACTGGAGACCAGCGAAATTCCGGGCGACAATCCCATAGAGAAGTTCAATGCTGTACTGACGCGCCCTGGAGGTAATTTCATAGCCCATACGGCCTCCATATCCAAAACAGAAAGCACTTTGTGTCTCACCGGGAGATACCGCCAATAAAACATAAGGATGAGAATCACTGTACCTTCCTTTTAGCACAATCTGCTGTATACCCACATAAGGCGACAGGTAAAGTCCGTCCAGCAAATACAGGTTAGGTGCTATTTGACAGAACATTTGCTGCAATTTCTGGGAAGCACTATAAACCGTCGTGCCGTTTTCCCTGGATATTTTTTCAGTTTCCCACTGAAGATAACCTACTCTCAGGCTAGCCCCCAAACGCCTGCTGAACCGCTTTGATAGCTGGAGAGATGCTCCAAAACCCATCTTCAATCCAAGCCCCCTGGTGTCATCGGCCCAAAGTGCACTTTTACCAGCCACTATCTGTGCCATATCCAGGCCAAAATTCAATGCATAGTATGAATAATTTGTGCCAGAAGGTTGATTTTTTGGAAGTACATTATCCGCAGTACTGGTCCGCTCCACCCTTAAAATTTCCTTCCGTCTGATACTCCGGACCCGTCGTGAGTTGTCAGTAGCTACCACATACTTTACTTCTTCCATTCCATTCTCAATGATATTGCATTCGATAACCCGTCCATCTTTCAAATAAATGCGATCAGGACGCGGACCCTGATGTCCGATGGATGAGAAAGATTTTTTGAGTGACCCATTGGACAATAATGGGGGCGCGGGCAGCAATTTGATCGTTACAAATTCCTCTTTTCCATTACTGTATCTGATCCGGCTGATCTCACTTTTTGGTACACGAATGGTTTTTGATTTAACCGAAGGAATTAAATGATAGGTAACCTGGCTGCCCTGCAATTTTATTCCATATACTTTTAACTGCGTTGAATCGACACGGAAAACCATCGCCGGTGCAAGCTTTTGTGCAAAACAGATGTGCAGCAGCACAAAATGGAGTGCAATGGATAATAAAATTGTTTTCATGGCTATTGAAAGGGTTCCTTTTATTTTTGAAACTTCACTTTCGCTTTCCAGATATTGTAGTTATTTTCTGCATTGGAACTGAAAAACAACATATAGTCATCGCCCCAGGTGGGGTCACTTTCATCGGTTTCGCCCTGGGTGATCTGGATGAGTTCGGAACCATCGGCTTTCATGACGTAAATGTGTTTGTTTTGTTTTTTAGGGTTTTCCCGGTTGCTGGCAAATGCGATATATTTTCCATCCCTTGAAAATGCGCCGTCGCGGTTATTGTATTCACCAGTGGTCAGCTGGTTTTTTTCACCGGTCTTAATGTCCATTGTAAATACCTGGAATGTTTTCCCAACCTTGATATTGTATATGATCTTGTTATTATTCAAAGGGTTCAGACTGAGGTGCGCGCCTTCGGTGATGACCGAATAATTCCCTCCCTTCATATCCATTGAACAGATCATCCGACTATTGCTCATCCGCGTTGTAAAAAGGATTTTAGAATTGTCTTTCAGCACAATAGGTTCCGCATCATCCTCCCCCATCGCCCCGGCCGAAATGTAGTTCAGTCCTACACCGTTGATGTCCGACCGTACGATCACCGACCTTTCGGGTTTGATATAGCTGAAAATAACCCCTGAACTATTGGGCAGCCAGGTTGGATAGGCAGCATTATTTACCAATGGGTTGGTAATGGGTTTGCCAATTTCTTTGCGAACGATCCGGTAACTTTTGTTGGTCTTCACCTCCATTTGCCCATTGGTCAGGTTCAGGGAATATCCTATATCGATGGCATTGTATAAAAGGAACTTACCATCTGGGCTAACCCTTGCGAAAAACTCCTGGGAAGGATCGGAGGTTTCGCGGGTCAGGTTTTCAGCATTTCCTGTGACCCCGGGGACACTTGGGATCTGGGCCATTGAAACGTTTGGCAGCGTGAAAATTGCGGCTGCCAGCACGCATTTGTTGAGTAACTTAATTGGGTTCATGAAATTGGAAGTAAATGGTAATGGCATACGATTGATTGCTTATTGGCGCTTGAAGTCTTGAGTAAAAGGATCCGGATCTCTCCTTTGCATTCTGTGTGAACCACCATGTGGAGCATGTCACCCGAAAGTTTACCCTCCCCTTTAATTCCGCAAAAGTCGGCACCCACTGCTGCAAGGTTGGTTTCAACAACCAGCGTGTTCTTGTCCGACATCCAGGCCGTATTCATTGCTGCCTCAGGATAGGTATCGCTTCTGTCATTGTTATTCAGGTCCGGCCAGATCGTCCGGGAAACTTTAATTAATACCGTTTTATCGCCGGTCTTTTCGATTTCCCAGGTACCCTGGGTCCTGTACGTTCCGACTGTTAGTATTTCGGTTTTCCAGGTACCTTCAATACGTTCAGCCCAATCAGGGCCAATGCCGTCTCCTGAGCAGGAGGATACGATGATGGCGATAAGTAAAAGATACCTTTTCAAAGGAGGTAGAGTTGTGATTTGTCCCATTTGATGTTTTGTTTTTAGATTACTACCTTGTACGAAGTCCATTTATGACTGCGCTCAACTGCTTTCTTCCTCTGTATCGTAACCGAGTTTTTAAATGTTACCCTCGTCAGGATCTTTTTTATCAAATTTTCTTTGCTCCATTTCATCAGTGCTCCGTCTGCTGGTGGTTACTCTTTTCTGCTTGTCGTTGTCCGGCACCAGCGCCGATGCGCAGCCAGCTGAATTCTGGCAATTCGTAGATAGCAGTATGTATTACAGTTCAGTCAAATACGACTTGCCGAAGTCATTAAATTTTGCGGAACAGGCCCGGCAGCTTACCCATAAGGTGTATGGGGAGAATAGCATCTGGTACGGCAGTACTTACATCTTGTTCTCCCAGGCGTATTACAGTGCACGTGATTTTGAGCACGCTGCCAGGTTTGCGGTGGAGCATAATGACAGAATGAAGGCATTGTTAAAAAATGGCGGAGATTCCGCAGTGATTGACCAATACTCCATTGGCCTGATGACTGCCGCAACGATTTACAGCCATTTGAAAAGGACCAGTGATTCTGAACAGGCCTGCCTCGAATGTATGGAGATCAATCGTCCTCCTGAGCATCCTTCTACCAATCCATACCTGGGCACGATCGGCAAGTATATCGAATGCGAGCGGAAATTAGCGGACGTTTATTATCTGAATGGGAAAAAGGCGGAGAGTATTCCGTATTATGAAGAAACCTTCAGATTATTAAAGCAGGAATATGCCAAAAACCCCATCCGCCAGAAAGAAATAGCCGTTGAAATATGCATAACATTAAATAACCTTGGCTATGTGCATGGCGATATGAACAATTATCATTTCGCTGAGCTGGCATTAAAAGAAGCCTGTGATTATGGAGAAAAAGCTTTGCCCACAGGTGCCGGATATTACAATGATGCGCTCGTGAACCTGGCTACCGCACTTGCTACCATGAACCAGCATACCGAGGCTGAGATCTATTTCAAAAAGGCCGAAAAAATCACGCGCGAGCTGAATGAGGATTTTAAGCTGGGTCTTTTAAAGGCTAATATGGCTTCGCAATTAACCAATATGGCCACCACAGACCGGATCCAAATGCGTTTGCAGGCGATCGACCTGTTTACTAAGGTGAATGGAATTGAAAAGCTGCCCATCATCCAGGAGGCACTGGCACAGGACCTTATTATTTTAGGTGATTTATCAAAAGCAGAAAAATACCTCCACGAGTCCAGTCAGCTTTATTTTAAGATCAACAAAACACAGCGCACCGGCAATATTACCGCACTGTGGAGCACGCTGGCAGCCGCCCGGCATAAACCCGAGGAAGCACTTCGGCTGAATGCAAAGGCATTGACAGAATATTCAAGTCAAAATCCTGAATATCCCAAATTGTTTCGTAACAGATCCATCCTCCTTACGCGATATGGCAGGATAACTGAGGCCCGGTCTGCCTGGCTGACGACTTTGGCACGCATGAACGAAGACGTAAAGTCCAGCTTTTCCTATCTGAGCGAATTCCAGCGCGAACAGTATCTGGACAATTATGATACTTACCGGGAACAATTCCTGTCGTTCAGTGCTGCAAACAAACCAAATGCAGCCACAAATGGGGACATATATGATTTGTTATTAAAGTCAAAAGGCATGCTGCTCGAAAGGGTTCAGCAAATCAAACAGAATATGGCGGGTAGCAGCGACACCATACTCCTCGATAAGCAGAAACGCTATGTCGATATGAAGACAACGCTTGCCAGGTACTACCAGTCGGATCAGAATAAGGACAGGTTACATATCGACAGTCTCGAAAAAGAAGCTGAAATACTCGAAAAAGAAATCTCCCGGACCTCTGCCCGTACCCAGCATCCCGAGCGCAAATGGCAGCAAATCCGGGCGGCTTTAAAGCCCGATGAAGCTGCGGTGGAAATTGTTCGTTTCAGGATCTGGGATACCAGGGTGAACCGGGAGAAATTCTGGGGAACATGGGACGATTCTGTTAATTATGCTGCGTTGATCTTACGGCATTCCTCGAAAACACCTCAAATGATACTGTTACCTAATGGTAAAGCATTGGAAGGCAAACATTTAGAAGCTTACCGAACCGACATCGATCGCCGCACTTACGATGCCGATAGTTACCGCAGCTTCTGGGCCCCACTCAGCGGCGCGTTGACAGGCGCCAAAACCGTTTATTTTTCACCCGATGGCGTCTATCATCAGATCAGTCTGGGCACCTTGCGAAACAAAACCTCGGGCCGCTTCCTCAGTGAAGAAATGGATATACAACTCGTTGGCAGCACGCGGACCCTAGCCGACACTCTAAAAATTCAGACGCAGGCCAATACCATTGCTTTATTCGGATATCCGGATTATCAGAAAGCGGACCATACGCAAAAGAAAGATGCATTGACGGAACTCAGTTATCATAATAGCCCTGACCTGGATCGCGGGGCATTTGATTTTCAACCGCTGCCCGCAACGAAGGAAGAAGTGGAAGCAATTGGGAAAATTGCAGCTAAACAGGGCTGGACTTCTCAATTGTACACGGATGGCAACGCCTCGGAAGAGAATCTGAAACGAGTATCAAGCCCCACAGTCCTGCATATTGCCACGCATGGCTATTTTTTGAAGGATACCTCCAAAGTCACCCTGAGCAGGAAGGCATTGCTTAATGCCGGACTGGTATTGGCTGGGGCACTGGATAGCACCGGCAGGGACAATTCACAGAGAGATGATGGTTTGCTCACAGCTTATGAAGTAGGGCAACTACCATTGAAAAACACAAAATTGGTAACATTGAGTGCTTGTGAAACAGGATTGGGACTGATCCGGAATGGCAATGGCGTTTTTGGTTTACAGCGGGCGTTTATGACTGCCGGTTCAGAATCGGTACTGATGAGTTTATGGCGTGTGAACGACCGGGTTACGAAGGAGTTGATGGAAAAATTCTATGGCTACTGGATGGGCGGTGCAACCCGTCATGAGGCCCTGCGCAAGGCACAGGAAGATATCCGTAACACCTCAGAACAATTAAGTCACCCTCATTATTGGGGAGGTTTTGTATTGACCGAAAGATGATTAAATCCCTATATTTTTGCTTCCTGTTCCTCATCGCAAGCGTCGTGCCCCTGGCCGCGCAGGAGTTGCCGGTTGCGCATTACAAATACCAGGTGACTTCCGGCGTGATCAGGCAGGTATCGCTGGGCTTTGACGACCTGCGACAGGTACCTAAACTGGTGATGCCCATGGGTAAGTCAAACCGGATCGCGCGGTTCAGCCCGGAACCCGAAGCACAATTGATCATTGATGAAAAGCTTTATGATGTATGCCGCCAAATGGGTAGAGATTCCTTATCGGCTCTGGCGTTTATCATCAGCCATGAACTAACCCATTTTTTTGTCAATCATCGTCATCCTTTTGGCTTTGCCACACCTGGAAATGAATTAAGTGAACGCAATAAGGAAATGGAAAAAGAAGCCGATCTGTATGGGCTCATCCAGGCGTTCGCAACCGGATACCAAACGTTCAAAGTGGCCAGGCCCCTTTTGAAAAAAATATACACGGCCTACCAGCTTCCCGACTCTTTGAAGGGCTACCCGACCAGGGAGGAAAGGCTCGTATCCATCGATCTGTACGCGCAGCAGGCACAGCAATTGGCATCCACATTTGAAGTAGGGAAATTTTTATATCTGAAAGGCGAATATGCCGCAGCAGAACACTGTTTTTCAGACCTTTCGAGCCGTATCCCTGCAAAGGAGTTTTTGAATAACCTTGGCCTTTCTCAATTGCAGCAGGTGTTGACCGGCGCCTGGATCAAGACGAGATCAATGCCATTTAAACTGCCCGCAGAGCTCGATACGGAAAATCGTTTGTTGGGTAAGAACAGGCAGGGTAACGAAGAGGAAGGCAATGAATTTGAAGCTTTACTAGAGGGCGCCATCAGGAATTTTGAAAAAGCAGTTGCACTGGACAAAACTTATATGGCAGCCCATATCAACTTGGCAACATCCATGCTGTTGCTTAACCGCAATGGAACTGTCCGCGAAATGATCGACCAGCTTCAGCAAACCCGGACCACCATTTCTCCGGATGCTTTTTTGCTGAGGGGAATCGCATTGGTGCGCTTAAAAGAATATGAGGCGGCACAAATTGATCTGGCCAACGCGGACGGCGCTTTTGAGATTGAGTTCAATAGAAAAATAGCAGCTCTTCTACAAAAGCGGGCCAAAGAAAATGAGATCATTGACTGGATAGAAAGACAAACACTGGCAGGCTCCCGAAGTATTCAACGATCCGCTCCTGTCGGCATTGAGCAAAGCATGAACGGGTTATCATTGCCCCTGCCCGATAACCTCCCTGTCGACCAACGGAAAAATTTACCTAAACCCAATCTGGTGCATTTTCAATACAATGCATTTAACGGGCTGCATGTCTATAAAATCCTGCTAAAAAAAGGCGCTTTTCAGGTTATTCAGGGGCATTCGACCGTCAACGGCCTGGCTACGGCCCAGGGTATCCGCCACGGCGACCCGATCCGGAAAATGAAAGAGAAATACGGCAACCCTTCGAGACTGGTCCCCGTTTCAGGCGGTCATTTTTATTGTTATGATAAGGTCCAGATTTATTTTAGGACGCGTGACAATATCGTGGAAGACTGGCTGATCTATCAAAAAAACACTAATTCTGAATAGGCTTATTGAGAGACCTTAGTCCCTCCAAACCCTTGATAACCGAAAACTTTTCCTTCCGGTCGCCCAGCCAATACTGGTCTTCGGATTGGTTATAAATTAGTATCCACTGCCGACCCCATTCGGTTTTCGGAATGTAAATTTTAAGCGTGTCCTCAAATTCATATTGCCATTGTTTCCCTGGAAAAAACAGCACAGGCACAACATTAGCCGACTTTTCATTTTTCCCAAAACCCAGACTTACATCATTGGTTTCATATAAGGAAAGCTCCTTCATTTGGAAACGATGGTCAGGTTTCGGCACATCTGGCTTTTTTGAATCAGAAGCGATGTGCATCTTATGAGCTTTGAGCCGGAGAGAATCTTTGGGCACAATAGTGGTATCTGCGGCTGAGATGGATGCTCGATGATCGGGCGTAAACGAATTCCTGAACACTACGAAAACACCAAGTAAAAGCACAACAGATGCTGCAGCAACCACCCATCCCCGTTTCCAAAGCGGAATCACACGCAGATCATCCTGCAACGACTCCCCCCTGTCCATCTCCTGCCTGATCTGTTCGAAAGTCAGTTTAAGTTCATCCCGTTTTTTCAGTCGCAACTGTCCTCCCAGATGCTTCCGAAATTCAAAAGTTTCTTTAAACTCTGAGTCCGTAGTCATCCATAAATCAAAAAGCGTCTGGTCTTCTGTTGTGGCCGTTCCAAACAGGACCCGGTGGATCACGTCATCCTTTTCCTGGCTTGTCATAGCTCCCTGCTTCTCAAAATTTCAACAGTTTCTTTTAACTTCCTTTCACATTCCTTCACCTTTCTTCGAATATAACTTTCGTTCATCTGCAGGTTTTCCGCGACGTCTTTTAGTTTAAGTCTTCCCCAATATTGAAGATTGAAGATATTTCCGCAAATAGACCCATCCATTATATGGAGCGCTTGCCGTAAAATCTTATCAGCCTCCTCTGTGTCGAATGCAAAAGTAGTATGGTCAAAAGTTTGCGAACTCCAATCGTTGATCTCAGCCTCCGCATCATCCAGATCAATCGAATTTTTTAACATTTTGACCTGCCCCTTTCTCAATTCATCAATACTCTTGTTTTTTGCGATTTTATATAGAAATGTGGAAAGCAAACCTTCCAAGATAAACGTCCTCTTTTTTTCATTTAAAACAATCATTGCCTCATCGAACATCTCTTCGGCCATTTCAGCAGATATGCCCAGGTTCTGAACCAACGCCCCTTTAACCTTCACATAATTCTGTTTGTAGATTTCTGCAAATGCCCGCTCATTACCATTCTGCCAGGCGTTGATAAGCTGCAAGTCCTTTTGCCAATGCTCCTTAGCCATATAATCCTTCCTATTTTCTATCTAAGAAAATACTAAAGATCGACTGTACCCATCACTATCGTTTCTTTTTTCGGAATGTTACCTTCAAGCAGTTTAGATCTTTTACTACTTTCTTTTGATTTAGCACGTCACTATTACCTGATGATCGAATCGGAACAAGTGGGATTTCGTTGAATTGACATTTACTGTAAATTCACTTGTTATCAAACCACGCTACAATAACTGGAAGAAAAGATTTACTTCACTTCTGTTATGATTGGAGGTGGAGCAACTGCACTAGGCGGACTGCCGAAATCATCGCTTCGGGTACTTCCAATAAAAAATGACTTTTTACTGGATCGTAATTGATGCTACGGTCTGCGCTTGCTATTCACAGCATAATAATATCCGCCGTCGCAAGCCATTACAAGACCACTGAATTTACACTCTGTCTCTTCATGACTATCCACTTTTCACCATCGCTACCATCGATAATTTCCGAACGTTTCAGCTTGAAAACATCAGTATACGCCAAACCAGTATAGCAGCAGAACAGAAATATGTCGCATACCTGCGCCAATCGGCCTTGCCTGAAATCGCGAGTTGTTATTGCTTGCAGTTCAGGACCGGTCAGCGCTTGCCTATCTACCTCGTGCTTCGTCAATGACTGTTTTGCCTGCTTCAACTGTTGCCAGATTTGGACAGAAGTAGCTAATCATTGGGTTCAATATAGATTGGTTTAAAAATCAGAATGTGTTAAGGCCGTGTTCCCAACCAAAGAATATCTTGCAAGTCACACGATAGCCAAAGAAATCAAAAGTCATCAGCTCGCAACGATCTCATACAAAAATCTGAAATCAGTCATTTAAAATCCCCGATACGCTCCATTATCAGACAACATTTGCTCAAAGTGGGATAAAACATAAAGCGCAAGGTTCATTCCTCGGTTCAAAATGAGTGGAACAGTAATTGTTGTTTCGGTAAAATCAGCTACGAATTGTTCAATTGGGTATTCAAATAATTTTATCATTTTTCAACTAAATTCCATAACTATGAGGCGCGCACTTTTTCTTCTTTTGTTTTCTGTCGTACTCTTTTCCTGCACGGACCACGAGAACCCAACTGTTGGTACTGACATTCTTTATATACAAACCAATAACTTCGAAGACAACCAAAATGCTGTACTTGCCTATAAGGTCAAGAGCGATGGGTCATTGGAACCTTTGATGGGCAGTCCTTTTCTTACCAAAGGATCAGGCGTTGGTAACCCCATGCAAATATTGGGACCACTTGATTCTGATTATGAGTTAAGGGTATCCACAGATGGGAAATTCCTTATGGCTGTAAATTCGGGCAGCAATACGATTGCGGTATTTAGCATAAAAGTCGATGGGGCACTTGAGCATGTTCCCGGATCACCCTTCCCATCCAATGGGCAAACCCCTGTGGTAATAGACGTTTCCGGCAATTTTGTATTTGTACTCAACAAGAGTCAAGACCCCTTGCATGCTACTCCGCAGCTTCCAAACTATTCTACATTTACAATTGATGGTGTGGGAAAATTGACGCCTATTCCAGGGGCGAAATTTGAAACGACAGCAGGTACTTCTCCTTCCAACGCACTGGTATCCCGCGACGGCAAATTTTTGTTCGGCACCGACTTCCTTGGTTTTATGTTAATGCCCCCGGCTGGCACCCTACGCACTTTTACGATCAGCGGATCGGGTAATTTAACCCCGGTAGCAGGTTCGCCTTATGTAGTACCAGGCATGAACGGCACAGCATTGGGATTATGGCAGCATCCGTCAGGATCCGTATTATATGTGGGTAACCCGCTACAAGGAATGGTGAATGTGTATGCAATCAATGGTATTACTGGCGCTCTGACCCTTCAAACATCCGTAGCTGCTGGAAAAGCGGCTTGCTGGATCCGCACGAATAAAGCAGGAGATCGCATGTACGTTCTTAATTCAGCCGATAATACCGTACAAGTATACAACACTTCAAACCCCATGGCTCCTTCGTCCATACAAACGTTCGAGCTTAAAAATTCAGGGCCTATCTATCCGGGACCCGGAGGTGTAGCGTTTAAAACAAGTCAGGATTTCTCCATTGTTTTTTCTTCCGCAGAGGACAAGTTGTTCATAGTTAATCAGCATACCAATGTGGACTTCAGCATTGGCAACTTCAACTTTTTGCATTCTTTGAAAATTGCCGCTGACGGAATGGTAACCGAAGAAATGGAGCCGGTTCAAATTCCTGTTCCTAATACCGTCAGGCCAAAAGGGTCTGTCATTGTAAGCAGATGATTTAGCAATATCTGTCCCGCATTTGGCCTGCCTTCGGAAATGGTTATCGAATCATTCGGTACGATTACGTCGGCAGGGCAAATGTGATATTCTTTGCGTATAATTATAAGCGTTAAAACAATCTTAATGCTGCGATACACAGGAAAGAATTTTTTCCGTGGTCCAATATCCTAAAGATCTACTTGATCCGTCTATGGATATGGTGAATTCAGTTTTTGACCACATTTAGTCATTCCGCTTTTAATGATTGGACCGGATTGGCCAGCGCTGCGGTTATGCTTCGAAAGCTGACCGTAATTAGAGCGACAGTAAGGGAAATAAGCCCGGCCAACAGGCATCCCCACCAGCTTATCTCAATGTGATATGCAAACTTGCAGAGCCACAGGTTCATCGCATAAAAAGCAAGCGGACTTGCAAGTAAAATTGCCAGCACGACGATATACAGATATTCTTTGATTAATAATGCTACGAGCCCTAAGACTGACGCGCCAAGCACTTTTCTAACGCCTATTTCTTTTATTCTCAGGCCGGTCGAAAATGTAACCAGGCTTAGCAAACCCAAGCAGGATACAAAAACGGTCAGGAATGCAAATATGTTAAACAGCGTCATCATGACGTCGTCCCTTCTGAATTGAGTTTCAAAAACGCTGTCCAAAAACCTATATTCGAATGGGAAATCAGGATAGTGATTCTTCCAGGCGCCTTCAATTAAAGAAAGGTTTTCAGGGTTCGTTTTTATCATAAGGGAAGCAACAGGAGAGGTGTTATAAACCATAACCAAAGGTTCTATCGGGCTGTGCACCGACTCGTAATTAAAGTCTTTGACCACACCAATAACCTCTCCCTTATGACGAAAACCTTCGATCGCTTGTCCAACAGGGTTTTTCCACCCTGACATTTTTACAAAGGCTTCGTTTACAATGAATGCGCCATTTTTATCCCAAACATGGCCTGAGGATATGTTCCTGCCTTGCAATAATTTAATGTCCAATAGGGGAATAAAATATTCATCAATAAAAAAATAGCTGCTGATGACCTCTTTTCTCTTACCATTGGATTTGAAGATCGTTGTAGCCGCCGGATATGTTGCGTCCATCTGCATCACATCTGTGCCAGCTGTGACCCGCCGCACACTGCTTTGTTGGCGAAGCATTGTCGCAAAAGCATTCATTTTGGAGCGTGCAACAGAATCGTCAGGGGCCTGAACTGCCACTACTTGGTCTTTGTCGAAACCGGGATTGTGATTCCGTAAAAATTTCATTTGCTGACGAATGACCAAAACTCCAAACACCATTGCCACCATTAGGGAAAATTGAAAAAGCGTGATGCCTTTTCTAAGCCAAATAGAATGCCCATTCGTGGTTAACGTCCCCTTTAAGGCCTGAACCGGCTTAAAAGCCGACAACATCAATGATGGGTAAACACCAGCAAAAATGGTAATCACCAACAGACTTAGCGCAGCAACAAGAAGCATGTTACTCCATTCCACTATAATGCTTATTTGAAGCAGGCTGTTCAAGAACGGTATTGAGATTTTCAGGATCAGCGCACCAAGTATCACTGACAGTGTGGTAATGATAAAAGACTCGAAAAGAAACTGGAAAATTAGCTGACCGCGCCTGGCACCATTTGCCTTTCTAATACCTACTTCTCGTGTTCTTTCCACAGCAGTGGATGTCGTCAGATTGATGTAGTTCAAAACGGCGATGATGAGCACGAACAAGGCCAGCAATGAGAAAAGATAGCCATATTGCTTATTTCCTTTTGGCGTATCGCCCATTTTGCCGACATTATAGTGGACATCCTTTAATGCCTCAGTCTCGAAAATGAGCTTATATCCGTCCGCTCCCTGCGCTTTAAGTTCCGGTTGAATATATCGCTGGCTAAGGGCGAATAGCTTTCTATCGAAGGACTTTAAATTAGGGGCTTTTGTGAAAAGTGCGAAGGTGTAAACTGGAAAATCATCCGTTAGCCAATCCTTGGTATCTAAAAAGTTGCGCGACAACATAACCGATATCTTTAAGTCCGAATTTGAAGGTAAATCGGCGATCACCCCGGTAATTTCATAATGCGTTTTATTAATCTGAATAGTTCGTCCCAATGCATGAGCCGTGCCAAAATATTTTTCCGCAAATTTCTGGGTTATGACTGTGGTATTAGGTCTTAGTAACGCATCCGCCATACTTCCTTCTAGAAAGACAAAAGAAAATATCTCAAAGACCGATTGCTCACAAAAATAAACATTCGGCTCATTCTGTAACCACTGGTTGTGTTTCACAGCTGCCTCTGTTATTTGTAGGCGCGCCGTTTTTTCTATTTCACTGTAGTCCTTCTTGAGATAAGCGGCCAGCAAAACAGGAGTACTTGCAATTAACATTGGTTTGTCAGGCGTTTCGAACTTCGATGTAATCCTAACAATCCTATCCGATTTATCATTATGATAATCGTATGTAAATTCATGTTTTACATAAAACACAATAGTCAGGGAAACCGCCAGTCCGATTGCCAGTCCGCCCACATTAACTGCGGCATAAAACTTTCTGCGCCGAATGTTCCTGAATGCAATTTTTAAATAGTCTTTTAGCATCGTCAACGCACTTTGGTTAGTAGAAAGATTGCCGTGTAGACCAATACGCCTTTACAATCAAAAGTGTTGATACAAGTATTGCAGATGCTACTAAAGTCAGCCCAAGTCAGCCAGATCACGTTTCCCCATAATGCTCGCTTATGTGCCAATGCACCTATGAAGAGTGTGACCTAAGTCTATTATAATGGCCACTTCATCAAAAGAGCACGCAAACCTGAGCTTGGTCAGCGGCAGTAGCTGGTTAATGGAAGGTTGTACGGGTAAGGAATTTAATGTTCCAAAAGTCTTTGAAGACCAACTTTCCTTTTCGTTTGAAGGACGCTTTGAACCTAATTTTGACAATACGGCTTTGGTAATATCATTTGCGTCTTGATCTAAATGTTGGTTTAATTAAAAGTTAGAACGGCAGCGGCCACCGCTAAATGTACCGTCAAAATGGACAATTCGAATTAAAGGCTATTTTCCAGAGAACATGATAATAACGTCAGCCAAGGTAGCTGGTTGGATTGTGAATGTGTTTGATTTCGATTAGGAAGAAATGGCCTATCCTGTAGTTTAGTTTAACACCCTACCATCAGCCAGATGGATCACATGGTCAGATTTCCCTGCAAAATCATCATCATGGGTCACGATGATCATAGTCTGTCCGTTTTCTGCGGCGAGTTTCCTGAAAAGATCGAAAACGATAGCGGTATTTTTGCTATCTAGGTTTCCGGTCGGTTCATCACCCATCACAATCAGCGGATCGTTGATCAGTGCCCTGGCAATAGCTACCCGCTGCTGCTGTCCGCCGGAAAGCAAGGCTGCACGCTTATTGGCCTGATCTTCAACGCCCAATAATTTCAGAAGTGTATAAGCTTTATGCTCAACTTCTCCCGGGGAATATTCCGCCCTTTTCAGGCCGGGAAGCATTACATTTCTAAGTACAGTGAATTCAGGAAGCAAGAAATGGAATTGAAAAACAAATCCAATGTGATGGTTCCTGAATTCGGCCAGCCATTTATTGCTCTTGCCCTGCATTTCTTCACCCTTAATTTTTATACTGCCTTCAAATTGGGTGTCCATCGTGGAAAGCAGGTACAGCAGTGTCGATTTCCCGCTTCCGGATTTCCCTGTAATGGATGTAAACTGACCTTTCCGGATAGCGAAACTCATGTCTTTGAGCACATGAAACTTTGCTGGGTCATGGAAGTACTTATTGATATGGCTTGCTTCAAGTACATTCATAGCTTTTATCCTCGTAAAATGGCAATGGGGTCCATCATGGCTGCTTTTCTGGAGGGCAAATATCCTGACAGAGACGTTGTCAATATTCCAAAAGTGAATCCTGTAATGTAATAAATGGTCTTGAAGCTGACCGGAAGATGATCCAGCGTAATCATCACATCACTGTGAAAAGGCACCTTTGAAACGGCATATGAAAGCAAGAATCCGAAGAATAATCCCATGATCGCTCCCACAGTCCCGATCACAAATGCCTGTGTGAGAAACACCCAACGAACATCCGTATCAGAAAACCCAGTCGCTTTTAGAATGGCGATATCCTCCATTTTTTCATAGATCATCATCGTCAGGATATTAAAAATACCAAAGCCGGCTACAAGCAAAATCGTACCTGCAACCCCGTAAACGATCATTTTTCGCAATACATCACCTTCTAGGAGTGAAGAATTGTCCTTTTTCCAATCAGATCCGTAACAGGCATATTTCCTTTGAAATTCTTGTGAAATCTTTGGTGCCAACTCTTTGTCGTGGAGCTTTACTTTGATCTCCGTCAGATATGAAGATGGTACTTTTAAAAAACGCTGAACTGTTTTCAGGCTCGCATAGCTTTGCTGCTTGTCAATATCAGTCAGACCAGTTTTAAACAATCCTACTACCGTGATAATGAAACTGTCGCCCCGTTCGGTTGTGATCCGAAGCTGATCGCCTGTTTTGACATTTAACTTTTGGGCCAGACCAACGCCCATCAGCATACTGTTAGGTTTGGTTGAAAGCTCTTCAAATCCACCATCGACGATCTTATTACTGAGGTTAAACAAGATGTTCTCACTTTCGAAATTTATCCCATTTACCTTTCCGTTCAACGAACATGATCCAAGCCGGTAAAAAACCTGGGCGCTGAGTGATCCTGAAGCTGCAAGAACCCTGGAATCATTTTTGAGCTCATCCAATACATGGTTTGCATCTTTCAGATTAAGCAGGATATCTTTAGGCTTTTGATGATGTATTACATTGACCATACCGGGGTATGCTCGGTCCAGTCCATTTTTTTTGTTCAATTGTACTTCGTTATAAAGTCTCAAATGAGGTGATTGTTCAAATACAATATCCTGTGTGTACTCATTGGTACCTTGTATGAAGCTCACCATGAAAATAAAAACCGTGATACCAAAAGTGACCCCTGCCGTGGCGATGATGGTTTGTTTTAACTTCGCCCGCATATAGGTAAAGGCAATAGAAGATGCCAGCCCAATCTCCGACAATCTTTTTTTCATGATGATAAAACATTAAGGTTTTACGATAATGACTCCTTTTTTAAGGCCAGCAGTCACCTCGGTCCATGCCTGGCTTCGTATGCCGGTCGAAATGCCAACACGATTGTTTTCTTTTCCGGATTTCACAAAGACACTATCGCCTGCGGTGAGGTAATCGTTTGGAATCACTAGAACATGACTGTTTTCCCGGATCATGATACTGGCTTCCACAGAAGACTGCGGAAAAAAACCAGTTGAATCAGTGACGCTTGCTTCTACCTTGAAACTCCGGTTTTCCTTTTGAAGGACCGGGATGATCTTGCTAACGGCTGCTAAAAATTGTTTTCCGCCAAACGCGTCGGTCTCAAACAGTACTTTCTGTCCAAGTTTCACTTTACTGATATCCCTTTCATCGACTAGCAGTTCGAGCTTGAACTTATTCGCTGTCCCTGTCAGCAAGACGGCTTCACCAGGGCGGGCCAAAGACCCTTCCTGCTGATTCACACTGTAAACTTTTCCGGTAAGGTTACTATGCAATTGCTTGCCTTCACGAACCTGACTGAACTGTGCCATTTGGTTAGTCGTACTAAGTACTTTTCCTGATAACTCCTTTTGCCGGGCGAAAAATTGCTGTTTCAGGTTTTTGTATTCGGACAGGCTTGTCTCTGCATTCAACGCAGCATCATCCGCATCCTTTTGAGAAACAGCCTTATCGATAGCCAGCTCCTTATAGCGCTGCGCGTTCTGGGCTTCATGCTCGTATTTCTGTTTGGCCAGCCTAATCTTTTCCTGAATTTCTGCGAGTGGGGCAGAAGTCTGGGCAGCATTCCCCCGAGCCAACGTTATTTCGTCGGTCAATATACGCTGCTGGGTTGCTTGACTGGGCGTACCCAAAACTACCAGGAGATCTCCCTTTTTTACCAGGTCACCTTCTGCTACCAAAATCTTCATGATCCGCTCCGAATTGTTTGTTTGGATGTACTCATACTCCTCAGGGAATATTTCCCCCGACGCGTACACTGCCTCGTTAAGCGGCCTTTCAGTAACTGTGTAGGTTTCGCTCTCCTTGTTACAAGCAGAAAGGACCATAGCCCCGGTCAAAAGTAAATATGTCGCTCTCATTGTTGGTTGTTCTGCAAATGATGTAGCTCTATGTAGTGTTTCAAATATTCCAGTTTAGCGCTGTTTAGTTTACCCTGCACCTGGCTTAGCTCGTCCTGTAGCTGTTTGAGTTCAATAACACTGATGATCCCATTTTTAAGTTTTTTTTCAGATAGCTGCTGGTTTTCACGGGCAGAATCCAGGTTTTCTTCTTGTACTGCAACCGAATTGATCGCTTCTTTTAATAAAATTTCTTCCCTTAACCACACTCTTCGTTGCTCCTGCTGGTACTGCAACCGCTCCAGCTGGGTAGTCTTCATCATCATCTTTTGTCTTTTAGGCTCAAAGACCATTTTGTTCAAATCCAGAATAGGTATATTTAGTTTGAGTCCCACAAATCCTGAGGAAAACCAGCCGGAGTTACTGATAAAATCAAACTTTTGTCCAAAACCTAAACGGCTGTATCCGCTTATTAACGAAAGCTTTGGATACCATTCGGATCGGGCCAGGCTATACTGCCTGCCTACAATTTCGGTTTTTAGTAAATAGGCCTCGTCGTCTGGTAGTAGTTTGGGGTCAAATGGGCCTGAAACAGTATCCCCGAATGAAAAGCTTTCACTGCGATCAATTAAAATAGAATCCGACATCGGGTAACGCATCCAGAATTTGAGATCCAGTAATGCCAGCCGGAAGTCTGATTCAGCCTTATTAACTGTCTCATTTAAGTTTCGCATAATATTGGCCGACTGATTCACCGTTATTTTATCAGTAACCCCTTTTTCGAACTGGGCAGAAATCAGTCTATGGCTTTCCTGGTAGTCCAGATATTGCTGCGTTGTGCTGGCCACATTCATTCGGCTCAACTGCGCCGTCCAAAAAGCCATCTGTACGTTTTTAAATAATTCCCCTTTTAAGGAACTCCATTCGCTCCCCACAAGCTGTTTCTGCAATGCTTTCAACCTGAGCTGCTGCCATGAGGAAGCATCAAGCAGATCAAAGGTCGCGTCCACACCATAACTCCCTGTCCAAGGGGTTCCCAGCCTTACCGGTACATAGCTACCTTCCGGCTGGCCTAATAACTGTCCCGGGAAAACCTGGACAGGAATTTGCCAGTAATGATACAAAGCAGCACTGCCTTCTAGCTTTGGCAGAAAGCGTGATTTAACAGCTTTACTTTCCAGCTCAGCTGTTGAAAGCCTGCTTCCCTGAAGCAGCAGCTCAGGATTGTGTAACTCTGCATATTCCAGGCACTGCTTCATGCTGAATTGCTGTGCCTGGCCTATTGTCGATAAACAAATGGCGATCAGATTTAGAACGAGCGTGACAGGTCTGTACATGGCAAATGAGTTTTTTAAGTTCCTTACTAAAAGAACTAAAATGACAAATGTTATACTTTGACAGAATTCAGTTCAATTGTTCTTCTCCAGCGGTCCAGAATGATGGGAAATTCAATTAAAAGCATTTTGTAGAGCACAGAAACATCGTCCAGGTCTTTGTCAAATTTATCCTCAATATTTCTGGCCCGCCGTACGTCATCGAGAATGTTGAAAAACTGCCTGTATTTTTCAGTCATTTCGTTTTCATTGAAAAGGCTTCGCATGTTTACATAGAAAAAACGCCTTCTTTGCCCGCCAATCGTCTTTGAACTCACCATCCCGGATGCCGTAAGTACCTTCAAAGCATTGGAAACGGCACTTTTGCTTACACCGAAAAACGCAATCATATCATCAAATATAGCCCCTTCACCACCACACAACATTAAATATACAAATATTCGGGATGCAACTGGCGTCATCCCCATATGCTCCATCACCACGCCGTGCGTTTCAATTCTGCTTCGATGTTCTTCCAATGTATTTCACATTTATGGCAGCAAAGTTACCTCTAAATTTTAGTTCTCCAATCGGAGAACTAAAATTTATTCTATCGCTTCCCAATTCTGATCACCGGGCAAATTTTTGAGAGAAATATTAGTCTCTATCTTACTGATTTTTAGTTTTTTATGATTATTCTCCGTCCTGCTCAGCCACAAGTAGCCTAGTATGCCTGAGATAATAGATGCAGTAAGGATTGCAAATTTGGCTTCTGAAAGGATTAATTGTTTTCCTGAGAATGACAGCAGAGCAATAAAGATGGACATAGTAAATCCAATTCCTCCTAACATGCCGACCCCTGCTATGTGCATCCAGCTGGCATGCTTTGGCATTTTGCCAACACGGGTTTTTACTGCCAGCCATGAAAACAGGGTGATACCAAAAGGTTTTCCCAGTACCAGGCCTGCGATGATTCCTAGCCCCAGAACGGTCGTTAAACCGGAAACCATACCAGCTTCTAATCGAATATTAGTATTGGCCAGCGCAAAAATGGGCATAATGACAAAATTGACCGGGTTTACCAGAATATGTTCCAGTTTTTCAAGTGGAGATTCGATCGAATCAGGTGTGGTCGGGATCGCAAAAGCTGTCAGAACCCCCGCAATGGTGGCGTGTACACCTGAATGATGGACGAAATACCAGATGAAGATCCCGGGGATCAAATAGGCAGACAAGTTTTTTACTCCCAATTTATTGAGCAACAAAAGGAAAATGAAGATACCAACGGCATACATAAGATACGTATAATGTATATCGTTGGAGTAAAATATCGCAATGACCAGAATAGCCATAAGATCATCAACTATAGCGAGCGCGGACAGAAATATTTTAAGTGAAGAAGGCACTTTTTTACCAAGCATGGATATGATTGCAATCGCAAATGCAATATCAGTAGCCATCGGTATCCCCCAACCACCGGCTGTTTCAGTACCTTGATTGAAGGCAAAATAAATGGCGGCAGGTGCAAGCACCCCGCCTAAGGCAGCTATGATTGGAAGGGATGCTTTCTTAAATGAAGACAGCTCCCCTTCAACCATCTCCCGTTTAATTTCAAGGCCCACTAATAAAAAGAAAATGGCCATCAGCGCGTCGTTGATCCAAAGAAGGATAGGATAGCGTAGGCGAACATTTCCGATGTGGCCACCAATTTCTTTGGCAAGTAAGGATTCAAATCCGTTCCCTGCACCAGTGTTTGCAATAATTAAGGAGGCTATAACACAAATAATCAGAATAATCCCGCCTGTTGAGCTGGACTGAAAAAATTCCTTGAACGTTTTTAGGTTTATCAGTTTGCTCATGTGAGTAACGCTAAGTAAAAATTAAAATGAGGTTCCATAGGCAATAATGCGCACATACTGTGACGTATCATTCTGATTTACCGATGAAACGAAGATTCCAGAAGTACTGATAATTTTAATCAGCACCTTTTTGAAGGCCTGTTTCACTATGAGATTCAGATTGTAGATCTGTTTTTGTATTCAGGATTTTATAAACGGTTGCTGTCGAAGGAATAGAAAATGCCTGCATAATATTCCGAATTGAATTACCCTCCTTACAAGCATTTAATACCAAGGGCGCAATTTTTTCGTTAAGGACTTTCAATCCCTTTTTCCTTCCTCCGATCCGGCTTCTCGATCTGGCTGCTTCAAGACCTGCATTTGTTCTACGAATCAACCGTTATCGCTCATGTTGAGAAAGAATTGCAAACAACTGAAATATAAATTCACCATGTGGTGTAGTCGTATCGATCAGTGGCTGATTGGCACTTTTGAACAGGATACCATTCTGATTCCAGGTCTTTATTAGTACAATAAGCTCCAGCGTAGTACGCCCCCAGCCTGTCCATATCCCAAACGATCACTTCATCAGTTGGTCGTAACTGTTCAAGCATTTTATCATATTCATGCACAGGCTTGGTCGCCATCCGCTCAACATCCTCCCGCACCTCAGCACTAACTTCGTCCAGAAGATATAACTCCGGCATTCCAGACTCAATCATTTTTTTGGATGCGCTCATGGTCATTGTTTACATTCTATTTACCTAGCAAAAACACAGTAAATCTATAAAGATTTCTGCTTGACTTGATTGAACACCTTCTCGCAAAGCTGTGACCAAACATATTTTAATTTAGCCTAATCAAAACAGGTATGGTAAACTTAGCAATACTGGTAAGGCTTGAAGCCAAGCCCGGTAAGGAACAAATCGTCGCGGATTTTATTACAGGCGCGTTGCCTTTGGCGATGGAGGAAACAGGGACAATTAACTGGTTTGCCTTGCAAATAGGCCCCTCCACTTTCGGGATCTTCGATACGTTCGAAACCTCAGAAGCCCGGGCAGCACATTTGGGTGGCGAGATCGCCAAAGCACTGATGGCAAATGCACCGGACCTGCTTGCAGTAGATCCAGTCATTGAAATGGTCGATTTACTGGCCGTCAAGTAAAACATGGCAATACTACCCTCCACAATATTTAGTTTTCGTTTCTTCAAATCCCCACCATGCTGCCCACAGATCAAATCGGAGCGAGTAAGATGTATAAATACCTGAATATTTTGATGCTCTTCTGATGGATTTTGACCTTAATTTCAAGGATGATAGACATTATAAATTTGGGTTGGTTGAAGGTTCGGGCACGAGTAGGTGCTGCAAATTTAATTAGTTTAAAATAAAAGATTACACCGCAGTACCGCCAGAAAAAGTGCCACCCTTTAAATGCACATTTACTGGCGGCTGATTATCTATGGGTCACCCCACCCCTTTGATCCTGGATATCAGTCTTTGCCTGGCTTGAAAGCCTGTCAACGCTGCTCTTTCAAAGCCTGGCACACGTTTTGATTAGAAAGTTGGGAAATAGCATCTTCTTAAACACCGCCGCGGGGTAATTCGCCTATGAAACTAAAAGTTTTACTCTTTCCCCTACTTTTTTGCACATCAGTATCCGCCTTTTGTCAGGCCCTTATATTCGAGGGGTTGAAGAGGACCAAAGCGGAGTATCTGCAAAAGATCATTGGTGTACGTATGTATAACCAAACAGATAGCACCGGCATTGAGAAAACCATCCAAAGCTTGCGCAATACACAGCTGTTCAGCGAAATTACCTATCGGAAAGCAATGCGAGCGGGCGATACGGTCACCATCATAACTTTTGCCGAAGTCCGCTCGCTTCTTCCCGTCGCAGAACTAGGCGTTACTAAAGGCAATCAATGGTTCAGACTGGGTATCAAGGACGAAAACGGAGTTGGACGGGGTATTAAGACAGTAGCCTATTATCAGTACAATGACAAACATTCTTTTTATCTCAGGCAAAACTTTCCTTTTATGTTTAGATCCTGGGGTGTAGGTTATTCACTTCGCAAATGGTCGTTTTTAGAACCTTTCAGGATACAAGGGCGACACCAGTTTTACGTTTATGACAACCACAGCGCGGAAGTGAATTTCAATTATCCATTTGCGGTCAACAAACACGACCTGGAATTTGGATTTGGCGTCATGAAGGAAAAATTCATGCATACCATGCGTGCACGATACATGGATGGGCCGGGGCTTATCACCCAAACCAAACTATCCCTTAAGGTCGTCCATAATGTACGGCGTATGGATTACAAACTTTTTTATCAGAACGGCTGGGCTAACACTTTTAACGCCATGGCAACCTACGAGGTGAATCTGAAACAACCCTTTATATCGCTGTTCAATGACTTTAAGTTTTTCAAAATGCTGCCTTACAGAAGCAACCTTGCCATTAGAAACCGTCTGGGCATATCCACAAACAGCACTGTGTTTTTTGCACCTTTTGTGCTGGACAGTTATTATAATGTACGGGGAGTCGGCAACAGGATCGATCGCGGAACGGCCTCAGTGGTGCTTAACGCTGAACTGAGAACAACGGTGTGGGAAAACGAGGCCTGGGGCGTGCAGGCGGTAGGTTTCTGTGACTCGGGTACTTGGCGCAAACCCGGAGGCATGCTGATCGACGTATCCAGAAGAGAGAATGTGCTGGTATTTGCCGGTCTGGGCTCGCGTTTAATCTATAAAAAGGCCTATGATGTCATTTTCCGGCTCGATTATGGCTGGAAAATTCATGGCCTGGGACGTGGGTTTGTTTTCGGTATCGGGCAGTATTTCTGATCCATTACCTGTTTTCTTCCACGAACTTATTGACCTCTGCATAAAAAGCCTCAGGTTCGTTACTCATGCAGATGTGGCCGCTATGCGGCAGGATCACCAGCCTCTTTTGGGTTGATGCAACCCTTAACATCACCTCATCGGCCAATCCTTTCGGACAAGTAAAATCATATTCTCCTGTAATACAGATCAACGGAAGCTTGATTAAATAGAGTTTGCTGGAATATTCTGCAAACATAATCTTGTCATTCAATGCTGAAAAATACGTAGCACCCGCGTTAGACAACATCCACGTCAATGAGAATGCCTTTTTTTTCTGGAACAAAAGACTTGATAAGCCCTCTCCCGATGCATGGATATCACTGATGAGGTTTTCGGCATCACCGGCACAGGCGTTCAATCCGATGGAAGTTTCATAGGTATAGTCGGGCACATGCACCTGGGCATAATCAACGATCTTCTGCCAGTCTGCCTTCCGGTTTTCTTTCAATATTTGCTCTCTGCCATAACTCAGCAGATAGTCCCTGGTCAGGGAATCATTTTTGATGTAATTGTGCGCGCCGGCCACGTTAATCCACCCGGCGATCATGTCCTGGTTATTTCCTTCGGTTAAGAAAGCGGGCGCGATAAGTCCTCCCCAGCTATGGGAGAGCAGGAAAATTTTTTGATTGGCGCCGTAGCGGGATTTAAGAACCAGCACCACTTTTTTCAGGTCTTCAACATACTGGCTCAGATCGAGTTTTGGGCTGCCGCTTCCCTGCGAGCCTCCCGCCGCACGCTGGTCCCAATACGCAACGGCATACTTTGGCTCCACCTGGGCTGATATGAATTCGTCATTCTGAAAACCAATCGCTGTACCGCCGGGGCCACCATGAACCCACAATAAAATTACCCCTGAATCTATATTCCCTTCCATCAGCACCGGCATTTTGGCGCCTTGGTTTTCAACATAAAACAGATCCTGAATAGCCGTACCGGAGCCAACATCTTCCTTTTGGCAAGCAATGATCGAAGCTGCCAGGATGCAAAGAAGCAGCAGCAGTAAAATCTTATTTTTTTCCATTGCTGTATTTTAGTTTGATTCGTTTATTTACGTGCGTTTGCATCTTGCTTAGTTGCCAGGCAGTATTCAATTCCAAATGCGGTTTGAATGCGATAAAGCGAAAATTTGGATAAAATACCTGGGTAATCAGTTTAAGGGAGATTGTTTTTAGAGGTCCGCTATTAGTAAAATATTTTCCCGCACCCAATCCAAATCCCCCTGTTAATGTCCAATTTCCCGCGAGCTTGAGAATGCTTACATTTCCTGCATCATCCACTTTGTAGGTTGTTCCTGGTAAAAATGTCCTGCTAACGCCTAAAAGTGGGGTAAATTCAGTGTAAAATCCTTTTTTATTAAAACGGTACATATCGTATTGTGCCGTCAGCATCCAGTTCCGATGCAAACCGGGGTGATCATAATACACCATGTTTCCGTACAGAACCGTCTGTTTACTGGTAATCTTCTGCTTTCCTGAATGCTTGGAAATGTGTTTTTCTTTCCATGACAGCATCCTGCCCAACCCCACCTGACCGCCAATAAGCCTATTGGAAAACAACAAAGACCCTTTCAAGAGTAGGGGTGACCGCTGCGCAACGATCGTGTCCGGTCCTGGACCGTTACATCCGTACAAAAACGCAGGTAAGCCTGTAATCAAAAGCAAGACAATAACGGCCTCTTTCATTTCAATTCAATTCACGAGTTTGGACATTGCCCGGTTCCCCCTGGCATTGTGTTTGGGTTTTCTGTCCCATCTGAATTACCTATCAAATATCTGCCCAGTTAAATAACGTTCTATTTCTACCATGAAAAAACCTCACCGTCCTCCGAATTTAAATTTGTCTACCTGCCCCGGATTGGCGTCAACTTGCCTGTCCTACGGTATTTCGAAAATATCCCGAAATATCGTAAGTTAGGCTCGGCTATCACCGGGGCATCAATAAACAAATTCTAAATTTTAAACACCATGAAAAATGATTTACCCGGCGTAGTAGTGAACACGGTCCTGATCGTGGACGACACGCCCAACAACATCAGCATTCTCTTTGATGTACTAACCAAATCCGGCTATAAAGTATTGGTAGCGACTGAGGGCAAAAGTGCCCTGGAACAAGCCGCCTATGCCCTACCCGATCTGATCCTGCTGGACGTGATGATGCCAGGCATGAGTGGTTTTGAAACCTGTCGCTTATTGAAGGGCAAAACGGAAACACAAGGTATCCCGGTCATTTTTATGACAGCATTGACCGAGACAGTTAACAAGGTAAATGGCTTCAACATGGGCGCAGTCGATTACATTACCAAACCCTTTGAAATCCACGAAGTGCTGTCGCGCATTGGTACACACCTCGCGCTTGCCACGCTCAGACAAAAATTGGAACAACTGGTTACAGAACGCACGACCGACCTGAACAAAGCCCTGGTGGAAGTGGAGGGGCTTAAAGACCAGTTACAGGCCGAAAATCTATACCTGAAAGAAGAGATCAAACAGTCCAAAAACCCGGATGATATCATCAGCCAGAGCAAAATATTTGAAAAAGTCCTGAACAAAATCCGGCAAGTAGCGCCCACCAATAGTACCGTGCTGATCAACGGCGAATCGGGTACAGGAAAAGAGTTGCTGGCGCGAGCCGTACACAACCTCAGCAACCGCAAAAACCTGCCGCTTATCAAGCTCAATTGTGCAGCATTACCGGCGAGTCTGATCGAAAGCGAATTATTTGGGCACGAAAAAGGGGCATTTACCGGTGCTACTGCCCAGAAAAACGGCCGGTTTGAGCTGGCCGACGGCGGTACCCTATTCCTGGACGAAATCGGGGAAATGCCGATTGAACTGCAGCCCAAGTTGCTGCGCGTATTGCAGGAAGGGGAATTTGAACGCGTAGGCAGCACCAAAACATTGAAAGTAAATGTCCGTATCATCGCCGCCACCAACCGTGATCTGGAAAAAGAAATTACAGAAGGGCGTTTTCGGGAAGACCTATACTACCGGCTCAATGTATTTCCGGTACTGAGCATTCCATTGCGGGAGCGAAAAGAAGATATACCCCTGCTGGTCAAGCACTTTTGCCAGAAACACGGTGTAGACCAAGGCAAAGTTATTGACCAGGTACCTCAAAAAGTGATAGACGCACTGGTTGCCTATCATTGGCCGGGCAATATCCGCGAGCTTGAAAATGTCGTGGAAAGATCCATCATTATGTCGCCGGGGAGAACGTTGACGCTCGACGACTGGTCTCCCAGGAAACCGGCCATTGCTTCGAAAGGCAACCTGATGACCATGGAAGAATGTGAGCGCGAGCATATCATTTATGTTTTGAATAAAACCAACTGGAAAGTGAGCGGCAGCAATGGCGCTGCCCATATCCTGGATATGGTACCAACGACACTGGATTCCCGGATGCGTAAACTGGGCATCAAGCGGCCGGAACAATTTCCATTTTAAAAGAGATTTCACGAAATATCGGAAAATTTCTTGTTAGAAAATCTGGCGAAACCGATCATATTAATTTGATTTACAGTTAGTTAATCACAAAATCCGTCTTGGAACAGCTTTTTGATACCCTTTGTAAAAAAGGAAATCAAAATGTGCACAGTAAGTTATCTTCCAGGCCAAAGCGGTTTTATCCTCACGTCCAGCCGGGACGAAAAAATAACGCGCCCAATCGCCCGACTTTCTGATCCGGTCATGATCCACGATCATGAGGTAACATTTCCGCAAGATCCGCTCGGTCAGGGAACCTGGATAGCCAGCTCCAATACCCGCACGGTATGTCTGCTCAATGGTGCATTTAAGTCCCATAAGCCCAGGCCTCCTTACAAACATAGTCGCGGCCTGGTTGTGCTCCACGCTTTTGACTATTTCTCCCTGCAAAGCTTCGCCGAGAATTACAATTTCAACGGTCTTGAACCATTTACGCTGCTCTTGATCGAGGTTGGTGAATTGCTCGTCCTTCGCTGGGACGGAAGCCAGCTTTTTGTAACAGAAAAAAATCCCTCTCAAAAGCATATCTGGTCGTCCGCGACGCTTTACAAACCCGAGATCATCAAAAAAAGGCAGGACTGGTTCGATCGCTGGATATCTTCTACCGAAGAACTTTCATTGGACAGCATCCGAAAATTTCATCTGACTGCCGGCGACGGCGACCCTGAGAATGCCATCCGGATGCGGCGGGACAATCTCTACGAGACCGTGAGCCTAACGAGCGTGGTACGCTCCGGGACCGAAATGGACATGATCTACGAAGACCTAATTCACTCTGAAACAACATATAAAACGATGTCGCAAAGCTATGTATCCAATTAACCAAGTCGAAACCGAAGTTGAAATACCAGTTGATTTGATACCCGAAAAATCTGCGACATTTAACCCTTCTAAAAGCGCAAGGCTGATCCGTTTGAAAAGCTGGGAGTACTGGCCTTTTTCGGTGGTTTATATGCCTGTATTTGCGTACTGGCTTTGGCTATCGCTTAAAGCAAGGTCCTTCTTTTTCTTCTCCGCTTCTAATCCCTCCATTGAATCAGGAGGAATGCTGGGCGAGTCGAAAATTGATATTCTGGATTTGATTGACGATGACTACAAGCCGGTAACGGCGATTGTTAAACGAGGCCTCAGCGAAGCACTTTTAATCAGCAAGTTTTTTAATGCAAACCTGAATTTCCCTGTGATTGCAAAACCCAATGCGGGGGAACGCGGCTGGGGCGTGGAAAAGATCGGAAATATGGCTGCATTATATGCCTACCATCGGAAAAGCCCGGTCGATTACCTGATCCAGGAATATATTGACTATCCTTTGGAGTTTGGTGTATTCTATTACCGCATGCCCGATCAACGGCACGGAACAATATCTTCCATTGTGCAAAAGGAATTTTTGAGTGTTACTGGGAACGGCCATGATACTCTTGCAGAGCTGATCCTGGCCAACGACCGTGCAGTATTGCAATGGGATTTGCTGAAAATAAAATATGCAAACTCATTGCGTCAGGTCCTAGCAAAAGGTAAAAAGATGACCCTCGTCACGATAGGTAACCATTGCCTTGGCACGAAGTTCCTCAATGCCAACCATTTGATCACGCCGGAACTCACGGCAGTTTTTGATAAAATAAGCATTGGAATTGATGGGTTTTACTATGGCCGGTATGATCTGAGATGCAGCAATCTCGATGATTTTTATCAGGGTAAAAACATCAAAATCATGGAACTGAACGGTGCAGGTGCCGAACCCGCCCACATTTACGATCCCGCATTTTCGATTTGGGAAGGGTGGAAAGTATTGCTGCATCACTGGAAAGTACTTTATGAAATCAGTATTCTTAACCACAAAAACGGCATGCCCTATATGCGGCTTTCAGAGGCACGCGAAATCTTGAAACGCATTAAAACAGACAAACTTCAAAACCCATAACCCATGATCTCACTGCCATTGAATTTTATCACGGGGTTGATCGTGAGCTTCTTAGGAACTTTGCCATTGGGTGTACTCAACATTACAATTATGAACGTTTCCCTGAAAAAAGGGATGAGCTCGGCGCTCAGGTTTGCATTAGCCTGCGCACTGGTGGAACTGGTTTATAGCTACGTTTCCGTGCAGCTTACCAAAACGATCATCAACTTCCCCGCCCTGAGGCCTGTTACCGAAGGGGTTGCAACAATCACTTTGCTGGGAATGGGCATTTACTATATCCTCAAACAAGGCCAGTTCTCTGCCGACAAGCAAAAAACGGTTTCTTCATTTTACCTGGGCACCATGCTCAGCATCCTGAACGTAGTTGCTTTTCCTTTCTGGATCTTGTATACCACGCTTTTGCAGGGAAAAGGCATCGTCGGGATATCGCAACATTCGCTCATTATCATTTATGTGATCGGCATTTCCATTGGTACTATCGCCGGATTGTTACCATTCGCCTACGCGAGCCGTTTTCTGGTCAGGATCGTAGCACGGCATAGGCACCGGATGGATCGGATAATCGGCATGCTTTTTATTTTCCTCTCCGTTTGCCAGTTTGTTTCGCTGATCATTTAAACTAAAATCAATGAAAACCTTATGACCAATATCAACCTCTTTACCGGCATAAAAGTGATGATCACGGCGGGGCCGACACGGGAAGCCATTGATCCTGTGCGCTTTATTAGCAATCATTCGACAGGCAAAATGGGCTATGCTATTGCAGAAGAATTTTGCTCCCGCGGTGCGGATGTAACATTGATCAGCGGCCCTGTTAATATTACGACTCAGAATGCGCGGATCCGCAGCGTGCAGGTGACTACCACAGCCGAAATGTATGAAGCCTGCTGCCTGCATTTCCCCGAAAGCAACATCGCCGTGCTCTCGGCAGCCGTGGCAGATTATACGCCTAAGTTTGTCGCGTCTCAAAAAATCAAGAAAAAGGATAATGAATTCAGCATTGAACTTGTCAAGACGGTGGATATAGCAGCTGAATTGGGCAAACGAAAACAGCCAGGACAGATGACGATAGGATTTGCGCTGGAAACTGAAAATGAGCTGGAAAACGCCCGAAAAAAGCTGCGCTCCAAAAATCTGGATATGATCGTTCTGAACTCGCTCCAAAATCCAGGCGCCGGGTTTGGTCATGAAACCAATCAGGTAACCATTCTCAACCGGGACGCGACGGAGAAAAGTTTTGCGTTGAAAAGTAAAAAGGAAGTTGCCAAAGACATTGTTCAATGCATTATGCACGACGTTTTCAGTCATTTCGACCACGGACTTGTTTTGTGCTAAATCATAACGTCAGCATTCAGCAAGGTCAAAAGAATATTATCGGGTGCAGTGATTTTCCCTTTCCTGCTCCTATCCTTAAAAAGTTGGTCTCAATTGCTCAAACGTACAATTTTCCCCGCGACTCGCGTAAAATCACTTTGATGTAGAGTTGTTGGCAAATAACCAATTCTCAGCCCGTAAAAAGATTCAAAATTGCTTCCATGTCAAATGCACGTGTGGTTTGTAGCTCGCTGAAATCAAATTCACGATGTAAATTAATATGATGCCAGGTATGTGTAGATGTCCGGGAAATTACCTTTATTAATTCTTCCTTTTGTTCGGCTGTTTTACAATTACATATTTGTTGAGAGAGCAATAGTAAATTACGATAGTTAATCGCATTGATGATCAGTCGTTTACATCCTTCTGCAGTAGGCTGATCATAATGCGTACTCCAGTTAAACTCCTGTGGGTTTCCAACCATCACTGCTTTGGCAAAATGATTCGCGTTCTCTACTTTGGATAACACCGACTCAACAGATTTACGAAGGTCTTCCTCACTGATGTACCGTAGTATATAAATGGTTCTGTAGATTTTACCCAATTCTTTCAGCGCTTTGTACAAGGGATTCTGGCGGGAATAGGACCGGGTCGCCGGTGCGATTTAATCGTCTCAGCAAAACGGACGCTTTTTCATAGCCAAGTTTAATCGTTGTAACCAGCCTCAAAATATCGTCCCAGTACTCAATAATCAGTTCATAATCTACTTTCTGGTTTGGCAGTACCTGATAACTGAGTTCTTTAAAATTGGATATTGCATCAATAGAATAAAGCTGTAATTTATGGATGGTTGCCTATCTGGGACGGGATATATTCCCCAAAGGCCAATTATACTACCGATTGCTTCGATAAACCCGTGTGTCGGTGGAGTGCGCATCATCAATAATTATTTCGTCATGTGCCAAAGCATCAAGCACGTATGGCGCTTCCCGTTCTTCGGCACTGAAAACCGTCGAATATATAAGTTGCCCGCACCGGCGGCCCGGCGGCTTCGTCCAGATGGGAATAGATTGTAATCCCCTTTCCATCTCCGCACGGGCCGCCCCGCAAAATTTTAAAAGAAGCAGAAGCCCTCAGTGAAGAAACGGAGACATCAAATTTTTGCCCGTCGCTTCGGCTTGAATAAATTCGGATTGGTAACGGAACAAGTCAATGATGGGCAACTGATTGCTTTGTTTCAAAATCAAGGCATTGGCTTACAGTGTCAATTCCGGTGAGAAATAATGAGTAACTACCGATTCAAGCGAATCGACAGTAATGTCTTTATACTGGACAGCTGATAAGAAACCTGTAAGCTCATTGACCTGGCGGAGAACTTCCAGGACCGAAATTACTTTTCGTTGTGGACCTAAAGTAATCTGGCTAACTTCCTTTTTCTCCTTTGCCTGGTAACGGTGTAAATGCCACCGTCCATCTTTATCAAAATAAACAGAAGAATTTGTTTTGATTTCCGCATTAACGTAATCAAATAATCCTGTAAAAATTACCTACACATCGCAATTTGCGACCCTTCATCAAGCTTGGTTTTTGCCAGGGCGCGTACCGAATCGGTGTAAAGAATTAGCCAGTTATCGGCCTTTTCGAGCCGACCAGATAGCTGAACTGGTCGGCCTACATCCTTCAAAATACTCGCGTTGAGGGGTTGGCCGTCTGGTTCGACAATGAGGTAATAGTTAGCATGATCCGTACCATTACGTACAGACAACAGTGGTGGTATTCCACCTGCAATGCAGCGTACCGCACATGAACGGTGCGGCCGACCCTCACCCGGTTTCATCACGCCAAGCATACATTTCGGGTCAGTAATTTCGCCAGAAAGTGTTACCATGCCAAGATTGACTGGGCTTGCCGAGGGCGAGAGCTGAAATCGGGCCATATTATGCGTTGGTACATCAGATTCTTTTAAGGCTGACACACGTAGCAACGCGTCGTTTTCTTCAGTCAATTCGAGCGCTGCTTTGCCGTCGTGGTAAATAAGCGTTCCTCGTACAGTCAGCGTTTTATTTGCCAATGTGCCACGTTTTGCTTCCCATTGATTCAGGGTTGAATCAGCCCCGCGTTTGTTGTAGCCAATGAGCAGTATTCGCTCGAAAAGAGGGACATTTCCAACGGTCTGCTTAACCGGAATTCGAAGAAATGGTACCGGTGTCCGGATCAACTCACCTTCGAGAATAGTCAATTTGCCGTACTCGAATACGCCCCCCGAAAAGCCGCGTTGTTTCCATACGAGCAACCCTGCCAGTATAGGCACAGTCACAGCCATCGTAATTATGGCTCGTCGAACCGCTCTTCGGAACGGGAGTGGGGCTTTGGCTTGCCAGCCGATATAAAAATCAATTTCTGTTTTCATCTAAACTAAAGAGCGAATGATCTGACTGTCTTATCCATTAAAAAAACGCAGTTGTCTGGGGTGTTCCGGGGAGACTGGGCGTTGGATTAACCCAAATGGTTGTGCCAATACATTTCACCGCATAGGTCTCTACTTTTTCGGTAAATGGCGGGGGCGACTGTCCATTTTGCGGTTGATACTGATAGCCATGCCACGGGCAGGTGATACAGCCATCAATGATTTTCCCTTCACCCAATGGGCCGTTCTGGTGCCTACACTGATTGTTCACCGCCGACACCTTGCCATCGTATCGAAAAATGGCAATGTTCTGGCCGTTAATCAGCATTGTTTTGGCCCGATTTTCATGGATATCATTTACGTCACAAACCGACACAAAGCCATCAGTTCCGGTTTTTGGTGCAGGTTGATTGGGTTGATGGCTGACAAACGCGGCTGCCAGATGCAAGCCTACTATCGTCACTACGCCACACGCAAGTAGAATAACATACAGTGATGAGGTTTCCTGTTGTAACACACCCAAAAGTACATGCATGACAATAAGGCCGTAAACCACATAGACGCCCATATGCAGCGTTTTCCAGAGACGGGGTGTCAGGTTTTTTAGCCAGAAATCGTGGCTCGTAGCCGCCATCACCAGCAGAATGAGCAGGGCAAAAAAGCCCAGTGTCTGAAACGGAAATTGAGAGAAGTGACGATAATCGGGTTCCGATGTGAACAGCGACTTTAGCATGCCAACGTTCCCCCGCGAATGAAACTGAAGGAGGCTGAACACGCTATGCACCGCCGATATCAAAAACATAGATACGCCCAAATGCCGACGGTTATAGAGCAGAGGCAGAAATCGCGGATTGAGCCGACAGAGTGGCCCGATCATCAGGATGACGTGTAGCATCAGAAAGGCCAGCGTACTCGTCGCTCGAATGATGACCGTTTCGGCAGTAACGTCGGGGAATAGGATTGCCTGTAAGCCGCAGAAAATGAGTAGATAAAGGCCTACGAAACCCGCAATAGCCCAGTCGTACAGAGTTTTCTGGCGATTCCAGGAAACAGCTTGGTAGTGCAGCGCCATAATTGTTTAAAAATGAATGGTTTGAAGAACAACATGGTTCACCTCATCCACAAGGATTATAGTTGGGTGATCGGTCGAATCAGGTAACATAAAGTGGTATACGCCTGCAACATCAAGCGTACCAATTGCCAGCTCGTTTGTTCTACTAACAACCCGAACGACCACTGAAGGGACTTCCAGTGATTGTCGAACAATGATTTCGAGTTGCCGATCGGTCGATTGTCCTTCCCGGCGCAGATTGGCCTGCAAGCCAGTATTTTCAACCGACTTCACCAGCACAGGAAGCGGAGCCGCCAAAGGCAGGCTAATCGGTTGTTCCCATACGATTGAGTCGGGTTTCAACTGTAGTGCCGCTACGAAACCCATTGGCAGGATTATGGCGAGTAATAGCCAGGCGACGCGGTGTGTCTGGCGAAGTGTTGGGGTCATGGCAATAAAGGTTTAGAATCAGTTCGGGATGGAGAATGAGGTTGCACTAACTTCCACACGAGTAAAGGCCAGAGCGTTATCGAACCGGGTAGCAGCAATAGCCGAACAGCCGGGGTCATCGTTTTCGCTTCTTCGTCAAGTCGGGCGGCTCCCCAGCCCACGAAGTACAGTCCAAACACGGCTCCCAGGAGCCAGTAGCCGTAAAACATTTTGATCAAAGTATCAATCATCAGTTAGGCCCGGTTATAGAGTTTTACGACGGTTTCGCGGGTCATGCGGCCCGTATCGCTCACTAAAAACGAAATTAAATCCGCTATTTTTTCGGTCGGCACCCAATGCTCCGGGTTCGCATCGGGCATGGCCGACCGGTTAGCAGGCGTATCAATCGTACTTGGGACAACCACCGTTGCCGTAGTGTGGTGCGACTTGCCTTCGGCATTGATGAGTTTGGCAAGTTCAAAAATTAGTGCCTTGCTGAGGGCATAGGCAAATACGCCCCTGCCTTCGGTGGCGTTCAACGTGGGTCGCGCACCAATCAAAATAAATTGTCCATCGCCCTGCTGCTCGAATCGAGTCATTAGCGGCTTGACCAGATTGAAGGCCGACATAAAATTAAGGTCAATCATTTTTTGCAACAACTGAGTATCGGTTTTCTGCATCGTCCCTATCGCAAACGAGCCGACAAGCAACACAGCCGCCCGCAAATCTGTATGGGCAATATCAGCCATAAAAACCGTTACACTGGTTTCATCCAACACATTCACCACAAACGACCAAACGTTCGGCAGATGGTTAAAAAGCTTGATGTCGCGGTCGGAGCTAAATGTAGCCAGTACGTGGTATCCCTGCTGATGAAGGTGTTCAACAACGTCTTTGCCGAGATTGCCCGAAGCGCCGGTAACGAGAATTGTTTTCATAAGATTTTGATTAATAGTTAACTAACAGGTTGTTTGGTTGGGGTATCATCTGTGCTCAGTTGACGAGAGTTGCCACAGCGACCAGTTTTTGCGAAATGTTTCGAGCATAGTGCTATTCATTTACTGCGCCGGATAATCTGCTAGCAGTTTGATAATGGCCCCGACCGACCAGGCTTGATTTGCGGTTCCCCGACCTTGTTTCGGGTGTAAGCCGTCGAAAATCTCGGAGATACCGAATAGGCAGTCGTGCTCGTAAAAATGCTGTTTGAGCGTAGCCAAGTCGGTATACATCCGTTTCCGGGTTTTTGCCGAGTCGCCATGAACGCGGAAATACGCAGGCCAGTAATCGCCCAGCAAAAACGGCCAGACCGTTCCCTGGTGGTAAGCCGTATCCCGCAGCCACTGATCTCCGCCATATACAGCCGCGAAGGCTGGATCGCTCGGGGCAATTGTACGAAGGCCGTATGGCGTGTATAGATGCTCATCAACCGTTGCCAGAATTTGCTGTTGGTCGGCTTTATTCAGTAACGGGAATGGCAAACTGAGCGCGTAAATCTGATTGGGTCGAATGCTGCTGTCTGGCGATCCACCGGGAATCACTACGTCGTTCAGGTACCCTTTTTCGTTCCAGAAGGCAGGCCGGAAACTCTCCTCAAACCGCCGGAGCATGAGGGCATATAAATCGGGTTTACGACCTAGTTGTTTCGCGAAATAAATCGTGATTTTCAGGGCGTTATACCAAAGGGCATTGATCTCGACCGGACAACCGTGGCGGGGCGTTACAACATAATCGCCCACACGGGCATCCATCCACGTCAGTTGAGCGGTGCCTTTGCCACCGTAAAGCAGTCCTTCATCGGTAACGTGGATACCGTAGCGAGTGCCGCCTTTGTGCGCGTCCAGAATGGTTATCAACTTCTCGAAATGCTGTTCGACAAACGCCAGATCATTGAACCGTTGATGGTATTCATAGAGTGCGACAAACAGCCAGAGGGTCGCGTCGATTGTATTGTATTCGATCGGGTCGTGGCGGTTATCGGGGAATCGATTGGGCAGCATACCGTCGTCCAGGTACCGAAAAAAAGTTGCAAGAATCCGTTGCGTCGTTTGCTGATGGCCCAGCGAAATACACAGACCACGTAGCGCGATCATGGTGTCGCGCCCCCAATCGGTAAACCAGTGATAGCCCGCAATAATCGTCTCACTTGGCGCAGTCGGCGTTCCGGTGGATTGTCGCCGTACGATGAACTGATTGGCTGCAATGACCAAATCCTTCATAAATGGGTCAGTCTGGCTTTTGCGTAGCTCTTCGGTTCGCTTGATTTCTGAGGTTCGTAGGTCGGCGGGGTCCGGGATCAGGAGTTTCTCGTCAGTTGAAAAGGTCAGAAAACACTCCTCGCCCGGCTCTAAGCAGGTCTCTAAATGGCCAATTGCGTAGGCATCTTCGATAAAATCCAGCCCGCGCTCTTGTTCCTGCCGGTACGTCAACCGATTATACCAGGCCCGATTTTCGGTAAATGCTCCTGATGAAAACGCCCAATACAGAGGCTCTGCACCATAATGCGCATAGATTTTCAGATAGGGGATAGTCTGAGCAATGTAGAAATTAGCGTAATCACTCTGGTGAAACAGGCTATGGTAATCGCGATGAACGAACAAGGGCATCAACTGAAGCGTAACGGCTTTTTTGCCAAGGTTACGATAAACCACTATCGTTGTATTGGCTGTTTGTACCATAAACACGGTTTTGGCAATGCTATACTCACCTGCCTGATATACCCAGGTCGGCAATGGCAACCGCTCGAAGGAAACCAGATACTGCCAGCCCTGCGGATGAACAAATTCGCCATAGCGATTGCTCGACAAAGCAACTGCGCCCTGCTCTGTCAACAGCGTTTCTTCTACTTTGGAGACCAGCACCTGCCGGTCGGTGGGCGGATTTTGGGCGGCAACCAGTAACCCATGATACCGCCGGGAATTAGCCCCCGATAATGTACTGCTGGAGTAGCCCCCCAGTCCATTGGTAATTAGCCACTCGCGCTGGGCAAGGTCATCAAAAGTACTGGTTATGAAGGATTGCATGAGCAAGGGGGTTTTTGGTGTAAAGGCTATGAACCAATCAAATCCGCTACTACGCCTGTCCAGCCGGTTTGATGGCTGGCACCCACACCTTGCGAATTATCGCCGTGAAAATATTCGTAGAATAACACGAGGTCTTTGAAATGCGGATCGGTAGCGTAGCGGCTCTCCTGGCCATTGACGGGCCGATGACCATTGGCATCGGGTTGAAAAATTCCGACTAATCGTTGGGCCAGCATCGAAGCCGCTTCGCCCAGTGTGATGGGGTGGCCCGATCCAGTTGGAAACTCAACCTTTACCTGATCGCCGTAGTAGCTGTTGTAAGTGCGGAGGGCGCAAATCAGCAGGTAATTCATTGGCATCCAGATGGGCCCTCTCCAGTTGGAGTTGCCGCCAAAAAGGCCGCTCGACGATTCGCCGGGTTCGTAACGAAGGCCAAATTCCTGCCCGGCAATATCAACCGAGTAACCGTGTTCGTGGATTTTTGAGATGGACCGAATGCCACCCGGAGCCAGGAACTCCCGTTCGTCGAGCATGGCATGAAGCAGTCGCTCCAACCGAGCTGGCGGAATCAGCGATAGCAGTAGATCTTCGTTTTCGGTAATGTCATCCACCACTGCATACATTTTACCCTGCTTCTGGTACTGTTGAAACCAGCGCATTCGTTTGGTGAAATCGGGCAGTTTGGCATAAATGCTTTTCGGGATCTTCAACACGGCAAACAGCGTCGATAGGCCCACCAATGACCTGATTTTTAGTGGGATGTACTGCCCGCCTGGCAATTCCAGAATATCGTAGAAGAAACCTTCGTTTTCGTCCCAGGAGCCGTCCCAGTCTTCGCCCATGCGGTTCAGCGATTCGGCGATATACACAAAATGCTCAAAAAACTTCGTCGCTACGTCTTCGTACGTTAAGTCAGTTTTGGCGATTTCGAGTGCCATTTCCAGCATATTCAGACAGTACATGGCCATCCAGCTTGTGCCGTCGGCCTGTTCGAGTAGTCCCCCACCGGGGATCTGGTTGCTGCGGTCAAATACACCGATGTTGTCCAGTCCTAGAAATCCCCCTGCGAATACGTTGTTACCTTTCGCATCCTTGCGGTTGACCCACCATGTAAAATTGAGTAGCAGCTTCTGAAATACGCGCTTCAGAAAATCGACGTCCCCAACGCCTGTCCGTTCGGCATCGAGCTTGTAAACTGCCAGACATGACCATGCATGAACTGGCGGATTTACATCGCCAAAAGCCCATTCGTAGGCGGGTAGTTGGCCGTTGGGATGCATGTACCACTCGCGCAAAAACAATATCAGTTGATTTTTAGCGAATTGCGGATCAAGTCTTGCCAGCGGTACGCAATGGAAGGCCAAATCCCAGGCTGCATACCAGGGGTACTCCCATTTGTCGGGCATCGAAATGATGTCTTCGTTATTGAGCGTTCGCCACTGGTGATTGCGCCCGTTTTTGCGTTCGGCAGGAAGGGCTGGCTGGCCAGGATCGCCGTCGAGCCACTGTGGCATATCGATATGATAAAACTGCTTCGACCAGAGCAAGCCCGCAAATGCCTGTCGCTGAATCTGTTTCGTTTCAGCATCGGCTGCCGGCGACTGAATGTCGGCATAAAACTGTTCGGCTTCGGCAATACGTTGAGCAAAAAGGTTATCAAACCCACTACCAAACGGCTGACTGTTCGTACCCCGCATCAGTCGTAACTTTATCGTCATTGATTCACCAGCAGGAATGGTAACCTGATAGAGCGGGGCTACTTTCGACCCTTCGGCTCGCTGGGTTACGTCATCAAAATTTCCACTAATAACAGTCCGATGGAACGCATCTTTTGCGAATGGCTGCTCTTCTCCTTCCGAACCATCGGACCGCCCAAATACCTCTTGCGTATTGGTCTCATTTTCGGTAAACAGCACCCTGTCTGGTGTCTCGAAGTAAAGTGTATAATCGCCTTGTTCGGGATGCTCGGTGGTTACGCTACCGAAATCTTGGCCATCTGTGCCGCGCCGGATGCGGGGCTTTCTGTCGAGCCGCCCAAATGACCAGCCGTTTCGAAACCAGAGCGTGGGCAACAAGTATAATGGAGCTGCGTCGAGGCCGCGATTATGGGCCGTAACGCGAATCAGGATGTCACAGTCGGAGGCTTTGCCGTATTCGGTAAACACGTCGAAATACCGGTTTTCGTCGAAAATACCCGTGTCCAGTAGCTCGTATTCGGGCTGATTGCGGTCGCGAGAACTATTCGTCTCAACAAGGTCGGCATACGGAAAAGCCCGTTGTGGATACTTGTAGAGGTGTTTCATGTACGAGTGCGTGGGTGTGCTGTCCAGATAATAGTACAGTTCCTTCACATCTTCGCCATGATTGCCCTCATTACCCGTTAGCCCAAAGAGTCGCTCTTTCAGGATCGGATCTTGACCATTCCAGAACGCCAGTGCAAAGCATAGCCGTTGTTTGTCGTCCGAAATACCGGCAATGCCGTCTTCGCCCCAGCGATAGGCCCGCGACCGGGAATGATCGTGTGAGAAATACTCCCAGGCGTTTCCATTCGGACTGTAATCTTCTCGGACGGTTCCCCACTGCCGTTCGGACAGATAAGGGCCCCAGTGGAGCCAGTCGCGTTGACAAGCGTATTGTTCCTGCAACCGAAGCTGTTCGGGCGATGGAAGCGGTTGTTTTTTTTGCGTTTTCATCAGGTTTTGGGTTTAGTTTAACACAGAAGAAGTGAGATGAACAAAGATCATAGCGACATATTGACGAGCCTCCGTTTCCTCTCTACGGCTCTCTGTCTACTTTGTGTTTGAAGAATTTTTCCGTTACCCGTTATCTTCAAAACCGGGTTTGTCCTGACCGAGTCGGACCGCCATCGGGATTAGGAATGGTTTCAGTCCCGTCCGCCGAACGTTTTCGTACAGTTCTTCCGCAAACGGTTCGGGGCGAAATCGGGCAAAACGGATAGGATTCGTTAGCTGGCGGCTCGGTGGGGTCGCTTCCTTGTACACCATGAACGCTGAATAATTCTTCGGCTTCAGCATAATATTGCGCAAAGTCGGCGTAGGTCAGAGGCCAGGCTGGTGAGATACCTGTTTGATGTTGCGTTTCCTGAAAATCAGACTCGCGGAGTCGGAAACTGGCCGTTCCATGCATCTTGCTGTTGCCGCCAACAACGTAGTGGGTGAACGGCTTAAATGGCTGGTTACCTTTGTCGTACCAAACCTCATCGGTGCGATAACGCCCATTGACAACCACCTCCGTAACGTCCCAGTTTTCTTTTTCTTTCGGGATAAAGTCGACCCGTTCGAGAATTAATATTTGCTTACCAGACGGGGCAACTCGCTGAGCAATTGTTCCTCCACCAGAACCAGTTCCGATGATAATGATATCGTAGGTATGCCTTGTCATGCTTGGGTGTTTCGGGCTTTTAAAAGTTCGCTTTTTAGTCATCCCGAAAGCCAATGTGTATCAGCAATCGGTTGACTATTTATTGACAACTACCATACTAGCCAGAAAAAACCAGATAAAACGGCCTCAGTTTGGCAGGAAAGACCGTTTGCCGTCAATGGCTTACTGTGCAAGTCAATAGGCTTGTCCTGATATTTCGGGAGCATTCTGAAATGTCAGGAAGAATGACGATTGTCATTGACCAGTTGTTCCGGGCGAAATTGACCACCCGAATTCGGAGCAAAACTGACCACTCAGAAGAGCAAAAAGTGCTTTGGAATCAACATTACATCGAAACTAGTCCAAATCCCTTGGAATGTACAGTATCGAGGTAGCATTACCTGTACAGGGTCATTTGGGACAGATGATATTAGTTTCAATAAATAATAAATTTAACTTTTTAAACTTTCAGGCAGAATCTTGAAAAAAAGTAATGTTTCGTCTGAACCATTTTATACCGTGGCGGTGGCCTGATTTGATCCGGGGTGCGATTTTGGAGCAATTGCGGTAATATGACCCTAGGAAAATCAGGTAGGTCTGCTTTTTCGGGCCTTTATTAATTTCAGAAAGATGCTATCGAACCACTCATGGCCTACGACATTAATTTGGCAACCCGCATCCGCGAACGGCTTTCAGAACTTCCGAACATCGAAGAAAAAGCCATGATGGGCGGATTGACATTCATGTACAACGACAAAATGTGCGTCGGGATCATCAAAGATGAACTGATGTGCCGTATCGATCCTGCCTTTCACGAAGCAGCCGTCGAAAAACCGGGATGCCGCACGATGGATTTCACAAACCGGCCTATGATCGGATATGTGCTCATTGAACAGGATGTCCTGAAAACAAAAGCCGAATTTGACTATTGGATTGAGCTTTCTTTGGCTTTTAATAGTAAGGCAAAGTCTTCGAAGAAGAAGAAAAAATAGTGTGCTAATCGATCAACATCTTTCGCATCACATCTTTCAATGCTGTGATTTCCTGTTTTGACAAAGCGCTGATTTTCGATCCTATACGAACCTTGTCAATGACTTTCATCTTATCCGTGGCAATAGCACCTTTGCGGCCACCAACCATGCACTCGACACGCCATGGGTAGCTTTTTATCGTAGATGTTATCGGTGCTATAATTATTGTTGGTAAAAACTGGTTGAGTTCATTTGGGCTAACAACCACGCAGGGACGGGTTTTCGCAATTTCACTTCCCAAAGTCGAGTCCTGGGATATCCAATAGACTTCATATTGCAGGATTTCACTCACCATGTCCACTCTTCATTTTCAAATTCATTCGGCGAATCACCCAATATCAATTTATCATCTCCTTCGGCCCGCACCTCCTGCGCTGCCTCGGTCCAACCGCACCTTGTATAACCCAGATAAGAACTGGTTTCAAAGTCATTCAATTCCACACCGCTTCATTCCTTCAATGCATTCACTTGATCCAGATGGCCCTGGATCATAGGGATGTAGGCATCGCCAAACTGCTTTACGCTTTTATCATTTAATGTTGTGGCTTCTTTGAATTTTTTCAGGTCTCTCTCATGGTCAATCCGCATCATCTTAATGAATTTTGAATCAAAATCTTTCCCTTCTTTTTTGGCCAGATCTTGAAAACCATCCTGCTTGTCCGCACTGATTGTTTGGGGTAACGTGACATGTCGGGATTTGGCCAGCTTTTTGATCGCATCCATCATTTTTCCCTGGTCTTTTTCCATCAGCTTTCCATAAGCCCTGATTTCGGGCGTAGTCCCGTTCGCGACAGCCAATGTACCCTCCTTGATACCCATCATCCGCGCATCTGCCGCGTCCACCAGAAACGCCGCCACTTTCTCATCCAGCAGTCCCCGACTTGCTTTTGCTTCGTTCTCCTCAGCTGTCTTTTTTTCGGATGCATTTGGTTTCGTCCCCGAACACCCCAGATTAAGGCCGTAAACGGCTAAAAAAATACATAATATCCCTGCTTTCATGATGGTTTATAGTTAAGTTGATTTTCCTTTATCCTTTACAGGTTGCAGTCCTAGCTGGTCAGAGTATCACTATTTGTTTTGACAATCCCCTCCAAATACCGCCGAATCCTCCTTATATCAAATTCCACCGCCCACTTACGCACCTGTTTTACAAAAGCAAAACTCTCGGAATTCTCCGATTCTATTTGGCCCAACGAATCCAAAATCCCCTGAATGTCGCCTCTCATGGCAAAGTCCCTAAGGATTTCCAATGCTGCATTCGGCGGCAGTTGCATGGCTGATTCCTGAAAATCCTCCGTTTGCGTCGCGGAAACGGGCGTGTGCAGGTTCGCATAAGCCCAATCCAGGTTCAGCAGCTTTCCGATCGAGCAAAGCAATGCAGCTACATCGATGGGTTTGGACACAAAATCGTCGAAACCCTCATTCAGGCTGCGTTTTTGGTTAGGTTCGAAAACATTGGCCGAAAATGCGATCATCTTTGTATTGGCCAATGCCTGGTTTTGCCTCATTTGGGAAACTGCCTCAAAACCATTCAGGCGCGGCATGACCAAGTCCATGATCACCAGATCGGGGACCGAAGTAACCGCAAGTTCCACCGCGTCCTTCCCGTCAGAAGCTTCCAGCACGAGGAACCCAAGCGATGCCAGCAATTCATGCACGACCATCCGGTTCTCGGCATGATCATCCACAATCAGGACTGTCTTTCTGGCCCCGGCGTATCCCATAATGTCCCGTTCCGACAATGCTGTTTCGGACTCTCCCGCTACCTGTCTGAACACCAGCCCCAAAGTGAAGACACTGCCCTGCCCTACCTTGCTTGTCACATCCAGCGTTCCGTTCATTAAGCCCACCAGATTATTCGCGATCGCCAGCCCGAGACCCGTTCCTTCCGAAAACAGCCGCCGGTCCCTTACCTGGTGGAAAGGAAGAAATATTTCACCCAAATATTCCTCAGAAATGCCGATGCCCGTATCCTCCACTTCGAATTTCGTCTTATTAAAATCAGCATTCAGTTTTTCGCCGGTAACCCGAAAGATAACCCCTCCTTTTTCTGTGAATTTGACCGCATTCCCGAGCAGGTTGTTCAATACCTGGGTAACACGTTTTTCGTCGCCCGCTACCATTTCGGGCAGGTCTCCGGCCATGATCATTTGAAAAGAAAGCCCTTTTTCTTCCGCCCTGGATTGGAACAGACTGGTCGTATCATGGAGCAAGCCTGTAAGACTGAATGTATTGCTTTGAATTTCAAGCCGTTGCGCTTCTATTTTTGAAATATCCAGGACCTCGTTGATCAGGTTCAGCAAATGTTCACCGCTTTTCCGGATAATGGTAAGCCCCTTTTCCTGGCTTGGATTTAATGTTGGCTCACGCTGAAGTACCTGCGCAAACCCCAGGATACCGTTCAGCGGTGTCCTTAATTCATGGCTCATATTCGCCAGAAACTCACTTTTGGCATGATTTGCCTTTTCTGCGGTTTCCTTCGCCAGTTGAAGGCGTGCAGCCTGCTCCACCAGCTCTTCTTTTTGCATGACCACCTCGGCTGTCCGGCTATCGACCAGGTTTTCGAGTTTGGCTTTTTCGTTGCTTAAACGCCTGGTATACCACCAGATCAGTATGTAAACCATTATAGTCGCTCCAATTACGTACAACAGATACGCCCACCAGGTCCGAAACCAGGGGTCCAGAATGTCGAATGCAAAGCTGCTTTCCTGGCTTAGTTCGCGGTACGGATTTCGGGCCATCACATGGAAAACGTAATGTCCCGGAGGCAGATTGGTGTAGTCCTTCCAGCTTTCCTTAGACCACCGCGACCATACAAGGTCCGTGGGCATAACACCGTCTCCGATAAGCTTGTAGCGAAACTCGTTACCGGTTTCACCCACATAACTGGTGGCGGCAAACCGAAAAGAAATGTCGCGCAAATTATAAGGCAGTGGTGTTCTCAGCACATTCGCCTGATTCACTTTTTGATCCGAAATATTTAGTAATGAATCGTTTAAGAGCAAACGAACTTCCCTGATTAAGACCGGATAAGAGGGGTGCATCGCCATTTGGATACCGTCATACCTGTACAGGCCTTCGTCATTTCCAACCCATACAATGCCTGTTTTTTCAGGATAAATGCAGTAGCCTGTCCGCTGGATCGGCATCAGGCTCAGGCTGTCCCACTCTGTTTTTCCATCGGGCATCTGCCTCAAAACGCCCAGCGGGCTTGCAAACCACCAGTTTCGCGCGCTATCTTCCACAAAGTAAGGTGCACTGTTCACCGAATCACGGAGCAGGTTTTGAAAACTGGCTATTTCCACAAACTTTTTGCTTTCGCGACTGAATTCGTAGAGATGATTTTTAGAAGTAAACCGGGGCGCTCCGGCGGTCGGGAAAACGTAGTTCCATGAAAGGTCATTCAGCCCTTCACCGATGCGGATATGGGATAAATCCGCTTTCGGGGCATTTTTTAAATCAATCCTAAAAAAGCCGTTCTTGTTTGTACCTGCCCAGATCGTACCATCCGGATCTTCCGCCAACGACCTGCAGTCAGCAGCCAGTCCTTTAATGCTGCCTACTTCCTGCCAGGAACCGTTTTTCATTCGATATAAGAATACCCCATTAGAAAGCGCGGCAAAAAGCATGTCACTTTGAGATTTTGGCCTTAATAACGCATAAACAGACTCGCCGCCGGTTGAAAGTACCTGAACTACTTTGCTGTCGCGTATCCTGAAAATACGCTCCGAAGTACCTGCATAAAGGTCTGTGCCATCCGAAAGCAAAGTCCGGCATGCAGAACTAATGGCGGCCACGGGCTCGAAAGAATCCTTCGAATCGTTCCAGCCAAGCAATCCGATCCCGGTACCGACATATAAGCGACCTTCATGGCGGGTAATGCCCCATACCGTCGAATTAATATTCTTGCTGTACCCAAACTTACTGACCGGCAGGTTATATCCGATCTGGCAGATCCCGCTGCCAGTCATCGCCCAAAGGGAAAGCTGCTTGTCCAGGTACAGGGAGGCGATGCTGTTCTGGTTAAACCCTGTCGACGCGTCCAGCTGCATTTGTACTGCCCCATGTTCATTCAGGATACGGATGCCGCCAAACTGGCTTGCAATGAAAAACAGGTACGATTTCGACTTGGCATTGTAGGAGCAAATGGCACTGGTTATACCCGAATTTTTGAGCCATTCGTCCGATGCCGTTTCTAATGGCTGCAGCCTGGAAGCTGGTTCTTTGGGTGAATAAATAAACAGACCGTTTTTCTCCATTAAAGCCAGCAGTCGGCCCCCAGGATATTCAAGCACTGCCTGAATTCTGAGATTTACAAACTGCTCACTACCGGGTGCCGGTTTGAGCTCATCGGAAACCAGTTGCATGAGCTTGCCTCCTGACTCCTGCACATACAAGGTATTTCGGATAAAATTCGCTGTCAGAAACCGGTCTTTGGCCGTCCAGATCCTGAAATCATTTTTCCCTTTGTAACGGTATATTTTTTGGGATGTACAAAAATAAATGCCTGTTGAATCGCTGAATAAACGGCTGACAGGCAAAATGCTGCGTTCCGCCACGGACAATTTCTGACTAAGCGATATGTATTGGATTTGTCCTCCAGGCCTGGTCTGTAAGTAACCGAAGTCTGTGGAGGTTCCCACATATACGACTCCCTCCTTACTGACACCGATTGCTTTAACTGCCGTCCCCGGCACTTCGATCAGCTTCCATTTGCTTCCATCATATTCCAATACGCCACTTTGGTTGCCCACATAAAGGATACCTCGCTTATCCTGTACGATCGCCCAATTCTCGGGATGTCCGTTATACTGTTTCGGGCTAAAATGCTGGATTATTGGTGTTCCAACACCCTGCGCAACAACGGCCTTACAAAAGACCGGCGCAATGAAGAGTAATACTAAAAACAACCTTTTAAAAATTTCCATAAAATACCAGAGTCCTGGTGGATCACTCATCTTAATATACGATAACTAACTCAATATCTGTTCCTAACCTCTTTCCGCAGTGGCTTCTCGCGAATATCGCTGATTAAGGCGCACATTGCTGCAATTTCAAATTCTCAGCGACCTCTGCATCCCCAGAAGTATTGCTGCTTTGTTACGAAACAGCAGGAAGGTTACGAAATATCGTAAACCTGCTTTCCTGGCACAGCACCAGAAAATCTGTAAATATTGCGAATTCAGCTTCCAAAGGCCTTTTTCAATCGCCTGGACTTTACAGGCATATCCTTTGAAGTAAAGGATTCAAAGAACGCAAGTCAAAACATATTTTGAAGCTATGAAATTACAAGATGTTTCCATCGGGATTTTGAGTCAGCTCATTGAGGTGACGGAACAATTTTCGCGGGATGAATACACTAGAAACCTGGATTTGCTGTCAACCAATTCGGTTGGACGCCATTTGAGGCATATCCTCGAATTTTATGATCTGGCCGTGCGGGCAGGTAACACCGGCAAACTGAATTACGACAAACGGGAACGCAATCTGCTGCTTGAAAACGATCCGCGTGAAGCGATTTCCAAAATGAAAGAGCTTATCGTGCTCATGAGGATGATGAAAGAAGACCTGGTGCTCAAACTGGAAGCATCTTACTCATCCGATGCCAGAAACGATGTGAAGATCACGACAACTTTCTACCGCGAGCTGCTTTATAATGTGGAGCACGCGGTGCACCACATGGCGATTATGGCGATTGCAGTGAAAGTCGAGTTCCGGCATATCCGGTTATCCGAAAATTTCGGGATCGCGTATTCCACGGTACAGCATAAGCAAACAGCATAAACAAATTAACCTAACCTATGATAAAGTACTTGTTGCTTACCGCCTGCATCGTCGCCCCAATCCTGCTGAAGGCGCAAACATGGAATGTGCAAACCGCCAGTACGGCGTTTCAGGCCAGCATGTTTGGGGCCGATGTGGACGGAACCTTTAAAGGATTTAAAGGAACCATCGTTTTTGACCCCACCCATCCGGAAGCGGCCAGCATTTCGGGAAGTGTGGACGCGGCTACCCTGTCGACCAATAACAGCCTGAGGGACCGGCATTTAAAAGAGAAAGACCAGTTTTTCGAGGTAGCCAAATATCCCCGAATTGCGATGAAGTCTACTAAAATTGAGAAAACGGCTGCGGGATATACCGGAACATTTGATCTGACGCTCAAAATGGTCACCAAAAAAGTTACAATCCCTTTCACATTTACGAAAACGGGGCCTAATGGCGTCATCAAAGGAACGGTCGAAATCAACCGGAAGGACTGGAAATTCGGCGGAAATACGCTTGGAATGTCCGACAAAGTGAAGCTAGACTTTGAGCTCAACCTATCGGCCCCGGTCTCTGAAAATAAATAACCAACAAGACCCAATACCATGCAAAAGTTCATTATTATTCTATTTCTGGCGATCATCACAACGCCCGTTTTCGCGCAGGAGGATACCAAAAAACAAGGTAACATCTCCAAATCGGGACTTGCTATCGAAGGCTATGATCCGGTAGCGTATTTCACGGCAGGGAAAGCGACCGAAGGCAAAAAAGATTTTACAGCTTCCGACGCTGGTGTTACCTACTATTTTGCGTCGGCCAAAAACCGGGATCTATTCAAAGAGGATCCTGCGAAATACACGCCGCAATATGGCGGTTGGTGTGCCTATGCCATGGGAGCAAGTGGCGAGAAGGTTGAAGTTGACCCGGAAACCTTCAAGGTGCTCAACGGAAAACTCTATCTCTTTTACAACAAATACTTCAACAACACGCTCAAAACCTGGAACAAAGACGAGCCCGGCCTGAAAAAGAAAGCAGACGCCAACTGGGTCAAAATATCCAAATAGCCATTCCACTCTTTCCAAAAAACATTCTTATGAAAAATTCAATTTTATTAGCACTGTTCTTCTTTTTTACAGCCGCAACAGCATTCGCCCAAAAATCAGAAATTTTTGAAAAAGACGGCATGGCGATCAAAGGATACGACGTCGTCGCATTTCATACCGAGGCAAAGGCCATGAAAGGCAGTGAAAAATTTACCTACAACTGGAAAGACACCAATTGGCTTTTCGAAAACCAGGCCAACCTGGACATGTTCAAAAGCGATCCTGAAAAATACGCCCCCCAATACGGCGGCTACTGCGCCTACGGAACTGCAGACGGCCACAAAGCACCCACCGAAACCGATACCTGGACGGTAAAAGACAACAAGCTTTATTTCAATTACAACAAGAAGGTACAGGAGATGTGGAGCAAGGATATGCCGGGGTATATTGAGAAAGCGGATAAAAATTGGGTAGATATCAAAAACAAACCATAAGCTGAAATGTCAAATAAACCGAACAAAATCGTATTCTGGATGCTGCGTATAGTAGCGGCGGTTATCTTACTTCAAACACTGTTTTTCAAATTTACGGCGGCCGAAGAGTCTGTTTATATTTTTTCAAAACTGGGGATAGAGCCCTGGGGACGGATCGGCTCCGGGGTTGCGGAATTGATCGCGGCCGTACTTATTCTCATTCCCGCCACTACCGGCATTGGCGCTTTTATTGCATTGGGAGTAATCTCGGGCGCATTGGTTTCGCACCTGACCGTATTGGGGATAGAAGTAAAGGGCGACGGTGGCCAGTTGTTTATTTACGCGCTCATTGTCTTTGTCAGCTGTGCCCTGCTTGTATTTTTTGAAAAAGACAACCTGTTGTTTTTATTAAAGGGCCAAAGGGCCGGGATACTCAAAACTGAATCAATCATCACTTCATCAATAGTATGAAAACAAGTATCGCATGCCTTTTTTGTTTACTTGCCGGCCCAATGACTTTGCGCGCCCAGCAAATTGAGCCTGCCAAAACAAACCAGTTTATCGACCTCGCCGGAACGATTGGCAGCTCCCAGGGTTCCGGGGCATTGTCCTATGTTTACAACTGGCGCATTGGTAAAAAGAGAAAAATCGAGGCTGGCCTGGGCCTGCGGTTGACGAGCGTCGCAGGCACAAAGCTCACTTACACTACCGCTGGGCCAGCCAGGCTTACCCGCTCATTTACAACACCATTTGTGATTTTCTTTGCCGGGCAAAAAACCGAAAACTGGGATACCCTGACCGTCCAGCGCCCGTTCGTCAATGCACTGAATGTAACCATTAACCTGGGCTACCGATTCAGCCCGAAGTTGAGTGCTGGGTTTAATATTGATCTGATCGGGGCGACATTCGGGCAGAAGTCTTCCTCCGTTTTTCAAAGCAATGGCCGGACCAGCACCGATGCGGCCTCAAAACCAACTGCATTCAATCTTTTGCTGACGGGCGACCATGACCAGGGATCATTGAATTCCGAGTTTTTCCTCAAATACCAGATCAATAACAAATGGGGAGTAAGGGCGGTTTATCAATTTTTGTTCACCGAATACACAGCCGGAAGTGTGAGGCAAACTGCTGCCGACGGCACTGTAATTGACCGTTTTAGAAACAAAGCCAATAATTTTGGTGTCGGCGTTTCCTATTCTTTTTAATTTTCAAACTAAAAAATCTGAAAGCATGAAAAATATTATTTTCGTTTTTATACTCGGGCTCATTTTTGTCAGTTGCAAAAGAGAAGAGAACACGCCGGTCGAGCCTTTAATGGAAACGGTGGACAGTATGGCGGTCGTCAATGTAAAAGGAAGTTTTACGGGAATAGGCGGAGAAACTGTGTCAGGTACGGCCCGGATCATTACTGCTGACGGAAAATATAGCCTGGTCCTCGACCAATTCAGCACTAATAATGGCCCTGACCTGCACGTGTATTTGTCGAAGCAGGCGACGCCAAAAGACTTTATCGATCTGGGCCCATTAAAATCGACGCGCGGAACGCAGGTTTACGAAATAAACGGAGCGCCTGATTTCGTCGAATATAAATATGCATTGATCCATTGTCAGCAGTTTAATCATTTATTCGGATCAGCGCTTTTGAGTAAACCAAATTGAATAAATTACTATCCATCTCGGATACTAGTCTGGCCACATGATCATTTCGTTTAATTATTACTAAAACTTCATAACAATGAAAACATTGGCAGTTTCATTTTTCATATTGGGCCTCGGTCTTTTCTTTGCAGCCTTTAACCCACACAGCGGCACACCTAAAGTCGCAAATAGCAGTGAAGGTTATCCTGGCTTTGCCGTCGTAGAATTGTTCACCTCGGAAGGTTGTTCTAGCTGCCCGTCCGCTGACAAACTGGCTGCCCGGATTCAGAAAGAATACGCGGACAAACCAGTATATATCCTCGCTTTTCATGTCGATTACTGGAACCGACTGGGCTGGAAAGATGTATTCAGCGATCCCGCATTCACCAAAAGACAACGCCAATATGCAAGTTTGCTGAAACTTTCTAGCGTTTATACCCCGCAGGCCGTCGTGGATGGACGGACTGAATTTGTTGGGTCCCAGGAAGCGACAATGCGCAAGGCCATAGCCGAAGCATTAGCCCGAAAAGTCTACTCAACAATCCTTTTGGAAAACGTGAAATCAACCGGCGAGCTGGTTTCTGTTAATTATAAAATTAACGGGCCTATAACCAATTCATCGCTGATACTTACGCTTGTGCAGAAGACGGCGGAAAGCAAAGTGAGAAGCGGCGAAAATGCCGGACGGACATTATCGCACGTGCAAATTACCCGGGCGATCCAAACTGTTAATCTCAATGGAAAAGCCAGCGGAACCGGACAAATATCCATTCCTGCCGGAGTAAAAACGGCAGGTCTTGAAGTGATTGCGCTCCTGCAGAATAATGAGAGTGGCGAGATCATTGCAGCAGACAAAAGTGTATTGGAACCGCGTATTTAAAAAGGCAGGTTATGAAAGTCATCAAAGAGAAACATGCTTTTGCGATGCGGTTGACGCATTGGGTCAACTTTCCGGTCCTGGCGATCATGATATGGAGCGGCCTGCTCATTTACTGGGCAAGCGGTGTTTACACGATCAGCATTTTCGGGTACACTTTGATCAAGTTCTTTCCTCCTAAATTTTACGAATTCTTCAATCTGCGCAGGCGGCTGGCGGAAGGAATGGCTTTCCACTTTCTTTTTATGTGGTTCTTCGCCGTCAATGGTTTTCTGTATATCCTTTACACGATCATATCAGGGGCATGGCGCGAGCTTGTTCCTAAAAAATCGTCTTTCAAAGAAGCCTGGCTGGTCGTTCTGCACGATTTGCATATCAGGAAAACTACGCCGCCGCAAAACAAATACAATGCTGCGCAACGAATTGCGTATACTTCAATCATCATCATGGGGTTTGGGTCGCTTTTTACCGGTCTTGCGATTTACAAACCCGCGCAGTTTTACTGGATAACCTGGCTTTGCGGCGGGTATCATTTTGCGAGAATCTTACACTTCGCGCTGACGATGGGCTACCTGCTGTTTTTTGTCGTGCATGTGGTACAGGTGATCCTGGCCGGATGGAACAACTTCCGATCGGTCATTGCCGGATTTGAGGTTTTAGAAGTGTCAGCCGTGCCGGAGTTCCAACAACTGCCGGAAGAACCCCATCTTAAAGTTGATCCCAATGAACCAGAAAAATAGCACCGTCGAGCAAAAGATAAAAAGACGAAATTTCATCTCCTTTGGCACTTTTGCCCTCCTGTCTGCAGCTGCGTTCGGAGGGTGGAAATGGCTGTACAAATCCGAAAATGAGGAAATGGGCATTACTGCTCGTGCACGCCTGCCTCTGCGCAAAGCAATGAATAAAACCGAGGTGTTTTTCAGGAATTTTTTCAGCGATAACAACCTGGTCAAAACCTATCCCAAATCGCGGGCTGCGAAAAATGTGCGGGTCAACAGCCGGATTGGCCTGGAAACGGATGGCTTCAATCCGGAAGAATGGGAGCTTTCAGTCGTAAAAGGCGACAAGGATATGCTCAAACTGAAAATGGCGGATCTCAAAGCGCTGCCTAAAACCGAAATCATTTTCGATTTCAAATGTGTCGAAGGCTGGGACCAGATACAACATTGGGCCGGTGTGCGTTTTATTGATTTTGTGTCTCACTACCATCTCGAAAACCAGACGAAAATGCAGTATATCGGCATGAAAACGCCCAATTCGAAATATTATGTAGGACTGGATATGCCCAGTGCAATGCATCCTCAAACCATCCTGGCCTACGAAATGAACGGCGAGCCACTGACGCTCGACCACGGCGCTCCGCTCCGCCTGATCATTCCCGTCAAGTATGGCATCAAGAACCTGAAACGGATCGGGACCATTTCGTTCAGCGACAAGCGCCCCGGGGATTATTGGGCCAGACATGGATACGATTACTATTCAGGGCTATAAATGCGATTTCCAAACAGATTTAAAACAAACACTTTAATCAGCAGAATTATGAAAGTCTTACCGATTATTTTTTCACTTACCGTATTGTTCGCAAATATTGCCTGCAGCCAGAACCAGCAAAAAAAGGCAGTTGAAAACACAAAGTACCCTGTCTCAAAAACAGACGAAGAATGGCAGAAACGGCTATCCAAGGAAGCCTATGCCATCATGGTTAAAAAGGGGACCGAGCGGCCTTACCAAAACCCCTATTGGGATAATCACAAAAAAGGATATTACGTAAGCGCAGCAACGGGAGATACTTTGTTTACTTCAGACACCAAGTTTGAGTCGGGAACAGGCTGGCCAAGCTTTTTCAAACCTTACAATGAAAAAGCGGTGAAAGTGGTAACCGACAATACGTTGGGAATGATCCGCGATGAGGTGGTGGAAAGCAAAACAGGCTTGCACCTGGGACACGTTTTCGACGACGGCCCCAAGCCCACCGGCAAACGTTATTGCATGAATTCCTATGCACTGAAATTTGTGCCTGCGAAATAACGGGCTTTCCAAGTCTTAAATTCCTGACACTTATTTTGGCGGAATTATGACAACCTGGCCTCCACCCGGAGACAGGTTGATTTCTAACAAATCTCCCTTTTTGACACCCAGCACTTTTTTGTCAGATGGTTTGGATGCTCACCTGCATCGGGCGCATCCGAAAAAGTCTGTTCCTACTCGAATAGCCTCAGCGGCACGGCCAGCGCCCCGTCACGTTTCCTGACTTTGATGACCCAGATATTGCTGGTTTGCAAATGTTTCAAAATCAATAGCGAAAACCCGGTGAGGAATCGGCCGCTCTGTGGATGGGGTTTCCCAAGAATACCCTATAACTGAGTTAATCAGCCAGCCATTTTTCCACAAGTAGAAATCGAGGTAGTCCAGGTACACGAAATCAATTTCAAGCACAAGTCTTTTTGCTGACCCAACAACTTTTGAAGATGCTGGAAATGCTCCGGGAAGGCCAGCATACACCCCAGCAGAATGCTGCAGTCGCCCCCCAGCACCACCGGAAACCGCCCGCTGGCCAGCACCGGCAGCAGGGCAGCGGCCAATTGGCGGGCGTATCCGGCTATGCGTTCGGCATTTAACACATCGTGCCGGGTGGCGCGTTGCGGGGAAAAGTCCGTTACATCAACCGGAACTGAAACTTTATCGTTGGCCTGTAGCAAAAAACCGCTTCGCTGTACCGCATATGGCATTAATTCAACGCCGGCGGGCTTTAAACCCAGAAATGGTGGGCGTTTCGATGAGTTGATAGTGGGGTTTCATGGGCGAAGGTTGGCTATTCGTTGCGTGGCTATTCGTTTTTCGTCGGCCCGCCACGCATACCAGCCCCGGACATTGAGGGCCAAATAAATCAGGCTGCCAATCAGGGTAGCCGTGCTTTGGGTAAGATACGCCATCGCCAGGCCTGTCAGATCGGAGACAATCATGCTCACAAAACCAAGCTTGTTTTTATTGCCCAGCAGATACACCGCCAGAATGGACGTGCCAAACCACAGCCAGTCGAGGCAATAGTATCGGAATAAGTCAGTTGTCATAATAATGCATATCGTTGAGTTGATTTACTGATGAGTTAGTGAGCGGATAATGCTGAACTGGAAAACGCGGGTTGGTCGGCCCCAGCGGTCAACCCGCCCAGGGCCTATACCGTAAACTTGGCGGGCAGGCGAAAACTGGCACCCATGCCAAAACGGAACACCCGGAACTCGCCCGAGTCGGTTCGGTTGCGCGGCAATCGGACGTTTTCAAGTTGGGCGTAGACCAGGCCGATTCTGATTTTTTTGGACAGAATCCGGCCAGCCTGAAGGCTGTAAAAGGCGAATCGTAGGTATCGGCGGTCTTTCGTTTCAACGCACCATAATACCCGCCGTATCCTTCCACAAACCAGTTCGACTGCTCGTATTGAGCCGCCAGCGAACCCGTGTACCCCTCGGCAACGGCAAACGAACGGCCCTCGACAAACACACTGCCACTAACCAGCCCCACGCCCGGCACTACCGACCAGTTTTTAAGGGGCGGGGCAACACTAAATCGCAGGCCGGTTTCGGCCCCGAAAAAGGCGGGATCAGTGTAGAAAAATGCCATAGCCCATCATGGTATGTACCGAATCCAGTTACGTGCTGACGGTGATCGACGGGTAAAAGCCAAAGAACGTGTCGTAGTCTAACCGGCCCTCCACCGTAACCGGGCGATGGTAGCGGGTGGCCTGCGCTTGGGCTGGCGGGATACGGATACTAAACCAGCCTAAGAGTCCAAAAAGCAAAAAACGGTTCATAGGCTTTTCAGGTAGTTTCCGCAACCGGCTGGTTTTGTGACCGTGGATTGTTAGCCAGCTTACTGCTTGCTAATGCCGCTGCCCCGTTGTACAGACAGAAGCCCAACAGTACGATGTCTTTGGCTAGAAATCCGTCCGGCACCCATAGCCCGTCGTGGAGTTGAAACATACCCGGCGTGGTGAACAGGAACGTAAGCGTGGAGGCGAAGATACTGCTGCCCAGTACACTACCCGCCAGCGAAAGCATCGGTTGCCAGATACCGGCGATGAGCAGCACGGCCGTAAGCAATTCAAACGTGCCAATAAAATTCGAGGCTCCCCGTTCGCCAAAAACGGGCAGCATCCAGCTTAGAAACGGGCTGAACTGGAGTAAGGGTTTGATCGCAGCAGCTTCGGTCGGGGTGAATTTAAACAGGCCAAACCAGGCCAGAAGCAGAGCTAAACCGACGCGCATCAGACCGTAGCCAATTGACGAAATATTCAGGTTATTCATGTGTTATTATATTGTTAATCAGTGTTTTAATCTCCGCACTTATGGCACGATTGCCGAACTTACTGCTGAATGTTTTCCGGTAGATGTCTTTGACCGGATAAACCAACTGGATCATCGGGCCGGCATTCGATTCGAGAATCATGGTCTGAATCAAAAACCCGAACGACTGGATAATGAACCCGGCCTTCAGTTTCGGAATCAGTACGGCGTTGTTGTCGGCGTGGTGAATACTGGTGATGAACTGAAACCCGGTATTCACTGCCCGCCCGATGATGTATTTCAGGAAGGCCGAATAGATTTTCCGGTTCTGGTACTCAGGCAAAATCCCAGTGTTGGCCATGAAGTATTCGAGGTCGCTTTTCTGAAAGCCGAAGTGCCAGCCGATGGGCGTTTCTGATTCATAGATCAGGAAATACCACTGCAACCCGCCCGCCAGATTTGCCCGCAACGCGGCCAGTTTTGTCTGCTCGGCCCCGCTGAAAATCGGGTCGAAGGGAATAGAAGCTTCATCGGGAAAAACAGCGGCCTGATGCTGGCCAAAGAAGTCTTCCCATGTCTCCGCGCTCACGTCTTCGACGGAATAACGGGCGAATAAACTTACCTTACTCATAGCAATTTATCGATTAACTATTTATGAATCAGCAATCTGTCCGATGCCAACAACTCTCGCCCTACCCGTTCGCGCTGACGATAGAGCGCGTAGGAACCGACAATGAGCATCAGCGCGAGAATGGGTGGAATCCATGCGGCAGGTGCGTCGCCAACCGCGATACTGGAATACAAAGCTCCCGTGACATCGAAGACCAGACCGTCGTAGACCCATTCCCGGAGCAGGGGCGGGGTCATCGGCAACAGGATGACAACCACACCGAGCAGTTTCAAGACGCCGATAAACGGCAGGAAATAAACCGGGTAGCCGAGGTGTTTGATGAGTGCGACGGCCTCGGGCATCAGCATTACATCAGGGATGGAGAATAAGCCCAACATGGCTCCCATCAGGCCTGTCACAATCCAGTATAGGGGGGTTAGACGCTTCATTGAAATGGCAGTTTAAGTAATTCAGATAGATTGTCTTCATGCCATGCTGACCTACCCCCCTGAAATAGGCTTATTTTTGGTCAGCAGCCTGTTTCAGGAGACAATGTCGAGCGATGATCACGGATGGATGACGTAGTGCTTACTGAACGACAGGTGAATAGGGCGGCATGGCCCCAAATTGATTCCGTATCACTTGCTTTCCGGTTGTCAGTAATAGTTGATCCCGTTTTCCAATGAACCGAAGTACTGTTGGGCACCCGGAAGTATCTCCGTTTTATAGGCTTCGGCTTGTTGAGTCGCCGTTGATCCGTCTGGATATTTAGCCCGTTCAGTGATGGTAAGTTCACTTTGGGTTTTTCCAAGTGCTTTTACACGAAACGACACCTGAGCTATCTCTGCCCGGTTCGTTAATTCATATTCGACCAAGTCATATCCCTTGCCAGGCAACCACGCCAGAATCTTCCGTTCGACGGATATACCTCCGTAATAATCAAGCATATCCATCGAGCCTTTTCCCGACCAGCCGGTGGTCGTATTGCCTTTGGCGAAGGCATGAAGGTTGGCCAAGTGGCCAGGGGTTGCCAGCAACGCCCAGACTTGCTTTGCCGACGCGTCAATGACGCGGGTCACAGCAACAGGACGGGAATACTTAGCAGGAGCTTTTGACTGGGCGGAAACACCCGGTACGAGCGCGACGGCCGATAGTAATACAGCGACAAGGCTCACGGGGCATGTCCGGGTAAAAAATTGATTGCAAAACATGGTTGAACTTGCTTAAAAATGAACTGATTAGTCAATGGGTACTGAAAGCATCGTCCTGAGTATGCATCGGGCAGTCGGCACGAGAGCATAAATCAATGTCGCAATAGCGGCAGATGCGCCCGTCGTTTTCGTGTCCGTCGGGAAAGTTGGTAAGCATTTTGTTTACTAATGCGGCCAGCGTTCGCTGCTCATCGCCGGTCAGCACGTTCAAAACAGTCTGCATCTGGGTATCGCGCTGACGGTAAAAATCGGTCAGGATGTTTTCGCCCGCCGGGGCGATAAACAGGGCGTTGGAACGGCTATCTTTGCCCCGTTTTTTCTCCAGCAGGGCCATTTGCCGCAACTGCTCTACTACCCGTACCAGATTGGAATGCGACAAATCAAGGGCCTGACTCATATCCTCGACCGTTGCGCCGGGAAACGAATGCAGAATCACTAGTACCGACAGTTGCGAATTACCGACCGTCTGCGTCGGGATCAGATCGCGCTGCAGACGGTCAGAGATGGCGTTGGCTAAGGCACCCAGTCGGTTGCCGAGTAAAAGTTGAGTATCAGTCATACGATGTGCAGTCAGACTATAAAGGTTGGCGTAAAGGCAATCGTGGAAAGGACCATTCACAAGTTTATTATATGCATAACACATACATATAATTTTTTGTTCCAATGACGTGTGATTTTAGGGTCATTTTACTTCATATCCATCCTGGGGTACATTTAGCAACGGATTTTAATCGATTTCATCGCCTTCCATAGCATATCAACAAAAAAATTACAGCACCCTGAACTTTTTAACCGAACGTTCGGTTAAAAAATCATAAATCTACTATTGGCATGGCTTCGGTAAAGGTGACAAACGATGTGGTAATTGAGCAACTCCTATCCGTTTTCAGAACGGTGGGGTACGACGGGGCCTCGATGGCTCAACTCGCCGAGGCTACGGGCTTGCAGAAGTCCAGTCTCTACCACCGGTTTCCCGATGGCAAACAGGCCATGGCCGGCGCCGTGCTGGATTATATCGACGAGTCGAGCAAAACCGACGTGGTGGCCGTGTTACTGAACACCACATTGCCCCCAGCTCAACGGCTAAAAACGGTACTGACGGCGATCAATAACCTGTATAATGGCGGACAGTTGAGTTGCGTGTTGCGGGCCTTGTCGCTGGGATCGGCGGCTGAGGTGTTCAGGAGCCAGATTGCGGGAATCTTTACCGGCTGGATCACCGGCTTTACCCGCTTAGCCCTTGATCTGGGCAAGTCCCAACCGGAAGCCAGCCAACTGGCTCAGGGTGTGGTTATCGGGGTGCAGGGTGCCCTGATTCTGGCCCAAACCCTGCAACAGCCTACCGTATTCGGGCAGACGCTGGCCCGGATCGAAGCTGATTTTTTAGCCCAACTATAACCCGAATTTTTCTGTAAAGGGATTTTTGCGGCCAGAATATTTACCGAATGTTCGGTAAAGTTTAGTTATACTTTTCACCAAAACCACTGATACGCCATGAAAACGGCTTTAGTTATTCTCTCCGCTCCCAAAGCGGGAACCGATGATGCCAACGGCAAACTTTTTAATGCCCTGGCAGCCGCCTACGATTTTAAACAAGCGGGCGAGGACGTTTCGATCCTCTTCCAGGGAGCCGGAACGCGCTGGCCGGAGCAACTCAAGAATCCCGAAAACCCGTTCCACGCGCTGTTCAATGCCGTTGAAGACAAGATTCAAGGTGTTTCCTGTGGCTGTGCCGATGCGTTTGGAGCTAATCCATCGGGCTACGATCTAGTGACGACCAACGCCGTGCCGGGCACAACGGGCCTGCCCAGTTTTGTGAAACTGCAACAGGACGGCTACCAAATTATCACGTTCTGAACCCGCCTGCCCGACAGCCTTCAAAGAACCCCTTACTCACTTTCAGTCATGAACACAACCAATCCTTTTCATCCCGGCGAACGAGCGGTGCAGGCCCGAACCGGCGAAGAACAGAAAGCGCGACGAAACGGGCTGATCATCGCCGACCGGATTCCCAACGGCGCGCTCAACTTCGTCAATAAACAGCCGATGGTTGTGGCCAGTAGCGTCGATGGCGACGGGCAAATCTGGACCTCGTTGCTGGCGGGTAGGCCCGGCTTTATCGTTGCCGAAACGCCGTTGCTGGTCAACCTTGATACGAACCGGCTGGTATCGGCCCGCGACGATATTTTCTGGGCTAATGTCGCCAATAAACCTGCTGTGGGTCTGCTGTTTATCGAACTCCGGTCGCGCCGACGCTTACGGGTCAACGGCCGGCTGGTGATGAAGGGAAGCCAGTGGCGGCTGACGGTAGGCGAGGCTTTTGCCAATTGTCCGCAGTACATCCAACGGCGCGAGATGGAAATAACGGCCCCGGTTAGTTTGCTCGATGCGCCAACCGCCACCGGCCCCGAACTGACCGATGAGCTGACCCGCTGGATCGAACGGGCCGACACGTTTTTTGTTGGATCGGCCCACGATGCCGAGCACATTGATACGTCGCACCGGGGCGGTAATCCGGGGTTTGTGCGGGTCGAAAACGCCCGGACGTTACTCGTTCCCGACTACCGTGGCAACAGTATGTTCAACACGCTGGGCAATCTGGCCGTGAACCCTGTTGCCGGGCTGCTCTTTGTCAACTTCGACACGGGCGAAACCCTGCAACTCACAGGCCGGGCCGAACTGCTGTTTGGCCAACCGGGACAGGCCGACGATACCGGCGGCACGGGCCGGCACTGGCGGTTCCAAATCAGGAGCTGGCGACAACAGGCCAGTCTGCGGAGCATCGAATGGACGTTTGGCGACTACTCGCCGTATAACGTTTAAAATCAGCACTATGCCATTCCGGAAATTCATTGGTTTGGCTTAGTTCAGTGCGCATTACCTGTTCATTTTTTGCTCATATAAAACCAGTGTCAAATCAAATCAAAACCATGACAACATTCACCGTTCCAACCCGCGACCAGGTATCGCCCGCATCGCAAACCGCCTTCGACGGACTGCAAAAAGCCATCGGCTTCGTGCCGAATCTGTACGCCACCATTGCCTATTCAGACCATGGCCTGCCGAAATACTTAGCCTTTCAGGGGGCCAAAACATCGCTCTCGAACCGGGAGAAAGAGGTGGTAAATCTCATCGTGAGCGAAGTCAACGGCTGCCGCTATTGTCAGAGTGCCCACACCACCCTCGGGAAAATGAATGGCTTCTCGGACGATGAAATCCTGGCGTTCCGGCGTGGCCACAGTGCCGATGCTAAACTGAACGCGTTGGTGACGCTGACCAAAGACATCACCGAAAATAAGGGCCGGGTGTCGTCCGAAAACCTCGATGCGTTTTACGCGGCTGGCTACACCAATGGTAACCTGGTGGACGTGATTTTGCAGGTAAGTGATAAAATTGCCATGAACTACCTGCACAACCTGACCGAGGTGGCGATTGATTTCCCGATGGCATCAGTTTTGGAGACCGAAGCTGCATAACTGTCAATACCGATTGCGGTACACCATCCAGTATAGTGTACCGCAATCAATCTATATAAGAATCAAATGGAGCCAACCGATGGATTTGATGATGTCCCTTTCGTAAACGAAGAATGTGGCGACACGATGTGGGACGAGACTTTACTAAACCAACTCACTAACCCAATGGAACAACGACCACCCTTGCCGCCGTTTACACTTGAAACGGCCCGCGAGAAAGTACAAAAGGCCGAAGATGCCTGGAATACCAAAGACCCCGAACGGGTCAGTCTGGCCTACACGCCAGACACGGAATGGCGCAATCGCACCGAGTTTATTAACGGGCGCGACGAAGTCAAAGCCTTTTTGGCCCGTAAGTGGGAAAAAGAACTCGGCTACCGGCTCAAAAAAGAACTTTGGGGATTCCGCGAAAACCGGATGGCGGTGCGCTTCGAGTACGAATGGCACGATGCCGACGGGCAGTGGTTCCGTTCCTACGGCAATGAACTCTGGGAGTTTGACGAAAACGGCCTGATGGCCAAACGTTTCGCCAGCATCAATGACGCGCCGATACTGGAAACCGAACGGCGCATTGGGTAGCACCAGTTTTGGCATCTGATACCAGTTGAGAGTAGGAATAGTTTTTTGTACAGCACGCGCATCTTCCCTTGCCATCAGACCGAACGCCCCATGACAGACCCCAAAAACTTATTTGGCAACCGGCTGGGTGCGTTGGCTAACGCCATTTCGGACCGGCTTAAGCGCGAATTGATCCCCACCGTGGCCGTGGCTAACTCACAGGTGTCGATACTGGTTATTCTGCACCCATTTCCCGGTTTGAGTATCGAAGACCTTAGCCAGGCACTCGATTTATCGCATTCCAACTTGGTGCGGGCGGTGGGGGATGGGTAGGTGCGCGTGCTGGACAAAAAACCGGGACGCGATGCGCGCTCAAACGCGCTATTCATCACCCTGAGCGGGAAGCCATATTGACCGATTTCTACCGGCAGCGCGACGCGCAGATGCTGACCGTGCTGGCCCCACTCACGAGCAGGAAACGCTGGCCAACAAGATGCTTACCAACTTCCACGATGGCCCGGAAAACGACGGGCTCGTCTGCCGCTAGTGCGGCATTGATTTCTGTTCCCGAGCCAACTGCCAGATGCACACCCAGGACGATCTTTCCAGTACCCATTAATTTATCCGTTTATTTTTAAATCAACGTCAACCATGTTCCGTTATCAATCGCTTACCCAAGTAGGCATTAAAGTGCCTTGAAGTATCAGGTCGTTTGTCCTTTGATGATTTTCCGGATGGAAACTAAGTGCCCAAATAGAGCAAGGGGCACAATGAATGTGGGGAGCCAACTGAACGGGAAGTAAGAAATGGCTACATTAGGTTGATCGAACGCAAATCGCTGAAAAGGCGTAGGGGCGGACAACAGCCCATTAATGACAATGTTCTGCAATAGGGCTAAGCATATGAGATTCCAGATTAACAACAGGCCCCTACCCTGCTTGCTCTTTACCCTTGCCAAACCAAAATAAGCTACAAATGGAGCTGTAATGCCAGAAAAGATATCGGGGTTCCTGCCCTCAAATGTCATTAGTTCTGGGATTGCTTTGTGCCAGGAAAGCCATAGTAAAACTAGTTCCACGGGAATTCTAATCACAGTTAGATAGGTAAGGTTTACTAAGGGCAAACTGTCCATAAACTGGCGTCCGGCCGAGATAACCATGATGGAGAATATCACCAACATGGCGGGCAAGATCACGGTGAGTCAGCAACACTTATCAGAACTGCTCGCGCTGGATGGGGCCAGCCGTGCGCAGTGGGCCTTGCTGACTGGTGGCAAAGCCTTTGTGCTCTACGAACGCCTAACGCCGGAAATGAGCAGTATAATCACATTCCTGGTGCAGCTTGATACTGAGGCTCCCCTGGCGCTCTTGGTATGTAAGACCAAAGCCCAGGAATTATTTTACCTCTTGTTGCGTAGTAGTAGGAATACGTGACTTTTTTCGACTTTTTTATAACGCAAAGTATCCTATGAAAGTGCTTGTAGTAGGTGCCACGGGCCACTATGCTCATCTAATAGTGCCCGCCCTGGTAGCCCAGGGAGTAGAAGTACGCGCTCTGGTGCGCAAGCCCGACCAAGCTACGGGTGCCCGGCAGTTGGGAGCCGCCGAAATTGCAGTGGGCGACTTGCGCGACACGGCTAGCCTGGCAGCCGCCGTCCGGGGCGTGGACGGGGTGTTTCACCTCGGACCAGTCTTCGCACCCGACGAGGCGGCTATGGGAGAGCGAATGGTAGCGGCGGCCCAGGCGGCGGGTGTGCGCAAGCTGGTGTTTTCCAGTGTTATGCATCCCTCGCTGCCGCTAAGCAATCATGCCGCCAAGCGCCCGGTTGAGGCAGCGCTTTATGAATCGGGGTTGGAATTTACGGTGCTCCAGCCGGCCATGTTTATGCAAAACCTGGCCGACAGCGTGCATCAGGCGCGCACCAGCGTGCAATTGGTGATGCCTTATTCGAGCCAGGCCAAGATGTGCTACGTCGACTACCGCGACGTGGCCGAAGTAGCTGCCCTGGCCTTTACCACCGACCGGTTGCGCTACGGCACGTTCGAGCTAAGTGCGCCCGGCTTACTCGACCGACCGCAACTGGCTACCCTGCTCAGTGAGGTGCTCGGGCAGCCGGTGGCGGCCGGCGAAGTGTCGCCCGAGCAGGGGGTAGCGCAAATGGGCCTGCCGCCCGGTCCCCAGCACGAGGGGATGCTGGCCATGTTCACGCATTACAACCAGTACGGTTTTGCGGGCGGCAATGCGCTCGTTCTGGAAGCCATCTTAGGCCGGCCGCCGCGCTCCCTCCGCCAGTACTTGCAGGAACTGGCTGGACAAGCTGCTTGACCTAAGCGGATTTTTATCGCTGTTCCTGCCGCCGGGCGACAAGCGCTTGCAGGCTAACCGCCCATCACCCGATTTCTTACCAATTCCCCTCACCCTATGACTACCCCTGCTTCCATCACTGCCTTGCAAGCTGCCCTCACCGGGGCGCTGCTACAGCCGAGCGATGCTGGCTACGACGAGGGCAGAGCGCCGTGGCTGCGCATCATCGACCAGCACCCGGCCCTGATTGTGGAGGCCGCTACTACCGATGATGTAATGCTGGCCATTACCTACGCCCGCACTCACTCCCTGCCACTTTAGAAATAAATATGGAATAGATAGTTTAAGCCGTTTCAGAAATTTTGGTCAAACGTCTTTCAATGAGGTAATTACTTTTATAAATGCCGTTGAAAGTTTATAAATTTAACGCAAAAACAAAAAATAGCCTGAACAAAATAGCGATCTATTTTTCATAATTGACACTTCACATAAACTCTTGCAATCCAAAGGGTTACAAATTAATGTTAACCAATTTTTGCACAATCTGCGTTGTCAGATAACTTTTCTTATGTTAAATAGAAGTTTCGGAGAGCTGAATCTTTTCCTACCCTGGCTGATAGATGTACACGCATTTAAATTGGTCTTGGAGCAGCAGATCTGAATCATAGCCAGCTACTTAAACCATAATGAGCATTCAGCAAGTGAGTGAAAATTTTAAAGAAATGTTGCTCTGTTACTTCTTTGAGCCCGCTTATCGAGGACAGTTCAAGGGCTGACGCGGTGCGCTGGATCACATTGAGCAATTCCTCATTTACCTCAAAACTTCCATCAAGCAGCTCGATCCTAACCATGGCATCTTCGTTGAAAATAATCGGTTCTGTTTGTGCTTCCATTTTGAGTGGTTAATATAGGTGTAAGTTAAGAAACCAAATCAATTTCTGGTTTACCCCGTGTTTCGTTACGCTGTTGTTCCGAATTAGATCACGCTTTCCTCACGGTCAGGCCTTAAAATCTAACAACTGATCAAACAGCGCAGTTTAGTTATCATCAAACATTTAACCGTCCAAACCCGCACAAATCTGTCCGAAAGCGAACACATCCAGAATCCTTAAAATTAAAAAAGGGGCCTAACGGCTCTCAATTGACGTTTATTAAAGGTGGCATGTATTTAATATACAGAAATAGATAATATAAAAACTAAAACGCTGCCGTATGAGACGAAGCGATCTGGGAGAATTTGAGGAAATCGTATTGCTGGCTGTCGCGGCGATGTCGCCAAAAGCTTATGCTGTGGTGATTGCAGAAGAATTGGAAAAGGAGACAAAATATCCTGTCAGCACGGGGGCCGTTCACGCGGCTTTGCAACGATTGGAAGATAAGGGCTATTTGAGTTCATCATTTGGTGAAGCAACCCCTGAACGTGGCGGACGAAGAAAACGTCTTTTTACCGTCACAGGATATGGTGTGCGCATTCTAACTGAGGCAAGGGCGGTACGCGATAATTTATGGGACCGTATACTGCCTGAGGTTTTGTCAAAAATAGGGCTTGATCTTTCCTGAACCCACTTTAAACCCGCTGGACATGTCATCTAAAAGTTATATAGGATCTGAAATGCCGCAGCCACCCAAATGGCTGGACCGGCTTGCCCGATGGATTTGTGCACCGCATCTTCGCGAAACGCACATTGGAGATCTCCAGGAACGATATGCTTTACGCGTGAGTCGATTTGGCATAAAAAAGGCTAGCTCTTGGTACAGAAGAGAAGTGCTTGGCCTCATCAGGCCATCCATCATGAAGAGGCAAAAACCATCTCATTCTTCGCAAACTTTTTTCAACTTTGATATGCTGGCAAATTACTTTAAGATCGGTTCCCGTGTTTTGATCAAAAATAGGGGCTATTCATTTATACATCTGGTTGGGCTGTCTATTGGCTTATGGGCTTGCATGATGGTGGCAACAGTAGTGATCGACAGCCTCTCTTATGACAGACAATGGACGAGAAGTAAGGATCTTTACCGGATCGTGACCGTCAATAAACGAGGAGAAGGTCTATACGAGCGTGCATCCAGCTCCATGCTCAGTTTGGCTCCTGAACTGATGAAGAACTACCCGGAGGTGGAGAGTTATTCGCAACTCTATGTAGGGCCGGTGCATTTGAAGTTCACGGAAGACGAGGACAATGGCATTAAAACCAACGTGCTGCACATGGACACCACCGCGTGGAAAATGCTGGATGTAAAGATTTTATCTGGTAATCCAGGCCGATATCAATCGGGCAACAACAATATCGTTATTTCAGAAACTTTTCGCGATAAGTTTTTTAAAGGGCTGGACCCTGTCGGGAAAATCGTAGAAGACATTCCGGATTACGGAGATAAGGCAAATCCCTATTTGATAACCGGTGTGATAAAGGACCTTCCCTATAACTCACACCTGCGGGCCGATATTATTTTGCTTCACAAGAACGCGGCCGAGTCATTTACCACGGGTGGCGCTTACACACTTACACAGAATTACCTGCTGATGAAGACAGGTACGGATATGGGCGAATTTCAAACAAAAATGAATGCATGGTATAAGGGTCTTAAGGTAAACGACCGCGATGATACCTATGAGTTTCAGCCCATGGAAGACATTTATCTGCATTCGGATTTTGCCCAGAGACAAAGTGTAAAGGGAAGTGCGAGAACGATATATATTTTTGCAGGAGTGGCATTGTTACTGTTGTTTATTGCTTGTGTCAACTTTGTAAACCTGAGTACGGCACGAGCATTTTCCAGATTAAAGGAAACGGGTGTGCGGCGGATTCTGAGCGGCTCGCGTTACCAATTGATGATGCAGATTCTAACAGAAACATTCCTTCTTTTTGGTGTATCGGTTTTGATGGCGGCTCCCGCTTACTATCTTTCTCTACGGTCCGTGGAGTCTTTTATGGGACATAAGCTGGTGCAGACCTTCACGTCCAATCCGTCACTGGCGGCGATTGCCTTCGGTATTATACTTTTTACTTGCCTGTTTACAGGTCTTTATCCCGCATGGATGATTTCAGGATTAAAGCCGTCGGACACCATACGCGGAGTATTTTCTTCATCCACATTAAGGCAAAACTGGCTTCGGAAAGGACTGGTTGTCTCACAGTTTTCAATTTCAATTGTGGTGTTAATTGCTACGATTGTGGTGAGGCAGCAACTCAGTTATATGAAAAATAAAGACCTGGGTTATAATAAAAATAACCTTTTAGCAATCAGGAGTGTATCTTGGGAAGGTAAAAGCGACACATTTAAAAGTGAGGTAAACCGGATTCCCGGCGTGACCAGTTCCAGCATAAGTCAATGGTTGCCAACCGAAGGAGGCGGATTCATGACCACCGAGGTGGAAGATCCGACGAATCCGGAAAATAAAGTAAAAATATTTTACATTGCCGGAGATCTGGATTTGCCGCAGACGCTCGGTCTACGTTTGATAAAGGGAAGATTGTTGAATTCAAGATTTGGTTCTGATGCCATCAACGCAGATTCGCTGCAGAGTGTAAATTGGAAAAAATATATAGAGGCCGAGTCGCAACAAAACTCTCTGATGACGGAATCCGCAGCGAAAGTTTTGCAAATAAGCGAACTCGGAGAACAGATTAACAATGCAAGCACGGTTCCGGTTGGTGTTGTTGGGAACTTTAATAATGAATCCCTATACGAAGCCATCAAGCCGACTATTATTGTAGCGCAGCGCTCCGCCCGGCACGGCGGCATGCTCATTAGAACTGAGCCGGGCATGGAAGCGAAGGTCACTAATTCTCTACAAAAGCTTTGGAAGCAATTTCACACAGTCAAACTTTTGGAAATCAATTGGGTGAAAGATTTATTAACCAAACAGTACGAAACTGAAAGCAAACTTCACCAACTGTTTGTGTTTTTTAGCAGTCTGACGATGTTTCTTTCTGCTTTGGGAATTTTCGGATTAGTGGTTCAAGCAGCAGAACAGCGAGCGAAGGAGGTTGGCATTCGTAAAGTACTCGGCGCATCCATTGCCGGAATTGTGGCATTGCTGTCAAAAGATTTTGTTAAGCTCGTAGGAATGTCCATTGTGATTGCATCACCGATCGCATGGTACGGTATCAACAAGTGGTTACAAAATTATCCTTACCGGATCGGCATAAACTGGTGGATATTTGCAGTGGCTGGTTTTGGTGCTATTTTCATTACAATGATCACAGTGGGCTTTCATGCAGTTAAAGCTGCTATGAAGGACCCTGTGAGGAGTTTGAGGAATGAGTAGGGCGGACTGACAGCCCTCTTAGATATAAATAGGCATTGCCGCTGGTTAAAACGGATTTACGCTGATCCGAGGATTTTAGCCTTAAATTTTCAGTCATGAATCTCACGAATTTACCTGAGGGTCCGCCGTCAAGCGAATTCGTGAAAGTTAGTGTAATTCATGGCAAAAAATACCTTTAAGTCTACGATTCTAGGGGCAATAATTTGGCAACCTGTGAATCAGAGTTCCCAGTCAGCGTCATTTACTAATCCTTTTTACCCGTACTTTCTAACGCCCACCACACAAGGACAGGCTGAAAGAATAACCGCAAAAATCGCTTGCTATCTGTGTCTAGGCCAAACCCGTCTCGGTGGTTGAAAAGCTGGGGAGGCCTTTGGCGGGAAAGCGGATCTGCCCATGTTGAAAATCAGTGATCAGCGTAATGAGATCCTTGAGTGAACGACCAAGCCTATCCAATTCCGAGTATTGTATCGCCTGCTCGCGTCAATTCAAGTAACTCCCTGAGCTCACGCCTCTCTTTAGCAGAATAAACTTTTTCTTGAGAGATTCTATCATACCCTGCCTTTCTCAGACCTTCAAGTTGAAGATCTAAGTTCTGATCATGAGCGCTCGGCCGCTGCCGTCGAAACCCTGGCGTACCGAATATCATTTTCACTATCTCAAAAATTCAACTCAAGATCATAAATTGAGACGTTGATTTTTGAGATAACATTTTAAGACTGATATACATGAAGTTCGGGAATTCGCATTGAATTCATTGCATTTCTCTAAAATCCGACGTTTCGTGAGACAAAATTCTTCGGCAGTATCTTTCATTTGTACCTATTTAAAACAGGATGGTCGTTGCTCAGATTTGAACTGGCAAGCTAGCGTTTATGAAGATATTCAGAAAATCAGTTGTAATTTGTCCAAACACTCATATGAACATAATCTAATATATTGGCATGGGCAAATATATGAACCGGATTCAAATTGGAGCACATTATACACGAAGTCAGCATCCAAACATCCGGGAGTTTCGTTCAGCTTCAGGTCTTGTCAACAATCTACTTTGGCACATGCAACCTAGAAAATTGACCTATGAGAACATCAGTGTCCTAGGTATCACTGTAAGCGACCAGGGTGTAGAAAATTCCCGGGAAGACCCTCACATATATCGGTGGTTGAACGGGGTAGTGGAATGTCAATATCACAATTTTGACTTTGTTGCCTTTTCAGACCTCTCCGTCTTCGACCGCAACACTGCAGTATTGAATTTGGTACGCAAGTCATTAAGCGCGGTATATACAACGGATAGCGATCAATTACACACCCTGATATTGATGACCAACAAAATTGAGGAATCTAATTTCAACTATGAAGCAGAATCAAAAAAACTATCAAAAAGCAACAAAGCCTTAAAATTGAGCTGTATTTTAGTAGCTCGTGTAGATCACAATGGACAAAACGCATTTCTTAGAGTTAAAAATGATTCTGGCGAGATAATATCAGAAGTTCATCTATTAACAAACAATATAAACGAATTTCGCTACAATCTGCATAAAACAAAGTGGGTTGGTAGTCAATTTCATATATACCAAAAGACTGGTCAACTCTTTAAAAGCTTTTCCTTTTAACAAGTTTGAGGAGCTTTGCAATATTAGTTTTCATAATTAGCCTATAACGTAATAATTTTTTAGGCGAGACGATCAGAGAAGACGGTCCAACGTGAGACAATACACGCTCTCATGCCTAAAAGGATATTACCGCAATTTTCGAAATTTTTTGAGACAGCAGGAACAAATGACCCATCCTGAAAATTTGGCAATTTGTTGATAATCCTGCTTATTTTACAAGCGAAGTATTAATTTTTGGGTCTTCAAATAGCCTTCCTATGCTTTTCGTGGCCGATTGGTATTCTGATAAAATGTGCCCAGGCTGTTCAATATTCGCGAAATCTTAGTGCTCAACTCGGCGACCTTAAATATCTAACTAAAATGGGTAGAAGACTTGACCATAAATTACTGATTGATCCAACGTGTACACAGGAAATATTATCTATATCTTGAAGTGTTGCACGTTTGAAAGGATCAGGCGATGTTTCATCGTCCAAATGCCCAACGAAAGTATGACAAACTTACCCATTTCAATTTTGTAGAAAAGATGCCTTGTAATTGGTTTCAGTTGTATCTCCCAGTCACCAATCAGAGAGAGGTCAGGATCCAATGTGAAACAGTACGTGGAACGGTAGAGTTTTCAATCAGTCTCAAAAAACGAACTTTTGGCTTTTAAAGTGAAATAAAGCCCTTAAACCAATTTTTCTAAAATAAATTTGCCATCTCACCCAACCTAGCTCCTGCTGGTTGTAGTTTATTTTATTGACAACAGTAGCTTGTCTTTGTTCTCTAAAACTTCAATACCAATAGTCATGACACAAAGAAAAATCGTAATTGGAATTATTTTGCTGGCATTTTTCCAACTGGTAGCTTGTGAAAGAAATGATGTTGATTCGACAAATTCGACAGATAAAATCGACACTTCTCAACAGGAAGGAATATTCGTGGCTGGCCTTACAATCGTACAAGAAGGAGAACCTGTTCTTTTTGCATTAGAAAACTATTTATCCCCACTCGATTTTCAATGGAAAATTTCTCCAAAACAAAATGTCCGGGTAGAAAAAACTAACACCGTCGCTGAAGTTTATTTCCCACAATCAGGTAAATACACCGTTACTGCACTCGACAGTATTTCACAGGATTCCGTTTCGTTAATAGTAGATGTCGTCATTTATGAACCGGGATACAATAATATACAAATACTTCACCATTTTGATGCAGACGATATTTTAAGTTTGACTCCCATCACATTTGCCGATTCCACATTTCACTTGGAAATTTTGGCAGAAACAAAAAACAGTTATAAATGCAATAACAATTACCTGCTCTTTTCCAGCAATAAAGTTCACGATACGTTTGTATACAATTTCCTCAGAGTGATTAGTCCGGCAGGTTGTACAACGGAAAATGCAAAATCAAAACGATACATTTATACCAATGAACCGATAGTAGATGGCAAGATTTACAATCTCGAAATCACTTTTAACAAAAAAAATTATAAAGGATCTTTTACAAGAAATGGAGGAAAATACCAGTTCACATGGCCTTATGATGATGGAGTAATTTTTACTACGAAGACATTATAACGTCAACCTAACAAAATCTAACGCCGGCACGCACTCACCTTTGCCGGCGTTTAGAGCATAAGCTTGGACGATTTAAAGGAAATATTAGCCGGTTGCCGACGAAAAGAACGTCAGAGTCAGGAGAAATTGTACCGACAATTTTATCCCGTCCTCTTTGCTTTATGCAAAAATTTTTTTGAGGATAAACATGAAATCGTAACGGCAATCAATAACGGAATGATGAAAGTTTTTAAAAATCTGGATCAATATGATGCTGCACAAGGCGAATTTTTTAATTGGATGTATACAACGGTTAGAAATGCCGCGCTGACATTACTCCGGGATAAAAAAACACAGCATTTTGATTATGATGAAATTGATGAAAACATGTTTTTTGAAGCCAGAGAAAATCCGTTTCAGCAACTGGATTATGATGATATTGAAATTTACATGAGCCAGCTACCAATGGCGACGCGCCGCGTTTCAAGTCTTTATTATCTGGATGGGTTTTTAGTGAAAGAGATTGCAGAAGCACTAAATATAAGTGAAGGGACGGTAAAATGGCATTTGAGTGAAAGTCGCAGCAGACTGAAAATTATATTTGAAAAGTCAATTTAACAACTTTTGAGCAAGAAAAACCTACATATTAAAAAGTACCTCAAGGGTAAATTTCCTGAACCGGAAGTTCGGGCAGATGACGGGTGGGCGAACATGAATGATATGTTAGGCCGAAATCTTGTTCCAGATACACAAATCTCATCTGTCGATAAATTAAAATTTCTTCTTAAAGGCGGATTGGGAAGTATAGCTGTAATTGGAATTGCGACATCAATTTGGCTTTCGGTGCCCGAAGAAAAGAAGAAAAGTATAGAGCACAGAGTTAATATAATCGGTTTGGACAGTTCTAATTCTGTTCAAAGTGTATCTGGCGTCACACAGAAAAAACTAACTTCAGCCAAAATAGACCTGAAAATAGATAGTCCACAACAATCCATAATCATAAAAGAACATGAGGAAGGAAAATCGGGTCCACAACATTCTGAAAGACTTACCTTAACAAATAGTGCTGCTAGCATTTCGCAAGAACCGGTCAGGTCAAAAACGGAATCAAGCGGTTATAACCATAGTCAAAAACTACATAACGGGGGGAACGATCCCTCAAAAAGAGAATTTACCAAGTCATCTTCTTTTGAACATACGAAAGCGGATTTCAACGTAAATCATGGCCAACCAAAAAAAATAGGCGAATATTCCGGTATAGCGGAAAGAGTTGAAAATATGGATTCAAACAGACAACAAAACATAAAAACTCTCACCAATTTGCCTAACAACCTGACCCGATATAAGCCTTTTAGTTCGGGAGAAACGGAAGAAAACAAATCAGAAACAATTATTGCTATTTCAGAAAACAGGCTGCTATTTTTCGCTAAAAACTTAATTCCTAAATCTGTTCGTTTCCATAATGCTGCAATAAAACAGATTCGGCCAGTTTCTTATAATCAGCCTGTTTCGACTCTTGATCAAAAATCTAACGAAAGTATAAAGTCATTATCTCAAACATTGCACGTTGGTTTGGAATGGAATGCCTCGTCATCCTTTCACAGTACCAAATATATTTTGAAAGGAACGGATAGTTTAAGCAAGCCGTATTTGTTATTTATCCCAGGAATATGGATAAGTAAGGACATCACTGAAAAACACCTACTTAGATTTAGTTTTTATGCCAGCCAGCCTTTTTACGGAGGATTTAAAAGAGTTCAGCGTACTGGTTCTGATTCCTTATTGTTTCACAATAATATTGATTTGATTAAAGCAACAGGAATCAATTTGGCATTACAGTATGAGTATTGCGTTTTCCAAAATATAATGGCATCTGCCGGCTTCTCTTACAGTCCACTCCGAAAAGCCCTTGCGCAGAATAATTACGAAAATTATCAGGGAGAAGAACGTCCATTGCAAAAACTTGTCTTGAACAAACAGAACATAAATCAATACATGCGTACAAATTTGATTAGTTTTAAAACAGGTTTAATGTTTTCTCCTGGCCGGTATCAGATCGGGATCAATATGCTCATACCAATTTCAAATCTATCCCTGACGCCAACTTCTTCGCTAAAAACCATAAATGGCCAATTCTTTTTAAGGTTTACAGTCAGATAATATTGTTTTAATAATCAAATTATTTTTGAAATAGCATTCTCACAATATGATGGTGGGTTGTCTGGAATACTACATGTAAGATTACTCCTTCTTGCAAGCACAGACCTTCGAAGAAGGAAACGAAAAGGTATTTTCAAAGCTTGACCAACTGCTTTACAATTCTTTGGAATCGCAGATGGTAAAGAACGGGGAATCTTGGGTGCTGTATCCTTTTAGCTATCAAATTCCGTCAAGATTTGGTTGGTAAAAGTTTTGAATCATAATTTATTGATCTAATGAAATATCTTGCGCTGTTACTTCTGTTTTTTTCCTGTAATTCGACTGAAAAGCAGAAAGAAGACTTCCCAACAGAAGAAGGATACTTTGGAGTTCATCGAATATAGGGATTTTGAAGTAGCTTTCAAATCCGGTAAAGACGTCAAGCAATTAAGGAACAGTTTCGATTTTGAGTCAATTCTGGTGCTAGACTCAACCCGGGCAAAAGTACTTTTTGAATTTGACCCGCAACTAAGGGAGAACTTAAACTACGCTTCGGCCGCGGCCAAATTGCGCGAGTCAACAGTTGGGTTTGTGACTGACTTTGAGAGTTTAAGAGATGTGTTGCAATGAGAGAAATCAAGGCGTATAATCTTCAACTGTATATATGGGGAAGAAGCCTTAGAATCCAAAAGATATAAGGTAAATAATCCTATCTATATCAAAGGAAATGTGGCCATTGTCCAAATTGTCGATATAAGTTCGTTTTCTATTTCTTATATCAGCTTGGTTAATGGAGTGGTACAGATAAACTTGTTGGAAAGTGTGATAGAGGACTAATTCGTACCAGATTTGCGTTTAGTATCAGCAATTAACTACATCGGAGGAGCGTATCCAGCCTTAACAGTAGTAATGGTAAGCATGTTCCTATGGGATATGTCTCAGAAAACCCTCGAACGTGAGACAAAACACCCTTTGACCTGCCTGTTCAGATCCATCGCAATTTTCGGACCTTTTGTGAGTTTGTCAAATAGGCCCTACGAGTATATTCTCCAACATACTTACTCTACAACAATACAAAATACGTAATGCGCATTTTGTATTGAAACTGCGTCAATCGGCGAGTTAGAGGTGACTGTGCTGACCCTGCCCTACAAGTACGACACATACCATGAAGAATTTAAAAAATTGGAAAGGACTTATTTATGGTATTGCCTACGGACTTGTTTCAAGAGCAATATTTGCATTAGAGGACTTTCGTGGCGGCAATCCAATATTTCCAACATTTGGGCTTATGACAATGTCGTTTATGTTTGTAGTTCCGTTTGTTGTTGGACTTATTACAGCTTACCATCAAGACAGTATTACAAGTTCAAGAAAAATTGCAGCGATAACAATGCCTGTTTTTGCTATTGTTGGACTTATAGGCATTTCAGTTCTTTCAGGACACGAGGGAATTATTTGTGCGTTGATGGCTTTGCCAGTCTTTTTGTTTATGGTATTGATTGGCGGACTTTTCGGAGTAAGAATCTTTAAAAGAAACCGAAAAAAATTATATGTTTCTGCATTTGCCTTACTACCTTTTCTATTTGCACCATTAGAAAATCAGTTGGGATTAACAGATAAAATATTTACAGAACACACAACTGTTGAAATCGACGCAACCAATCAACAAGTTTGGAATAACATTACAAGGGTTACAAAAATATCAGAAGAAGAAAATAATCATTCCCTCTTTCAATTTATGGGTTTTCCAAGACCTATTGAAGCAGAACTTGACACCATCGCTGTTGGAGGAATCAGAAAAGCAATTTTCGCAAGAGGCTTGTTTTTTACCGAGACCGTAACAAAAGTAGAACGCTTAAAAATATTAGCGTTTGACATTAAAGCTGATCCAAACTCAATTCCACCAAAAGCATTAGATGAACACGTTTTAGTTGGTGGAAAATATTTTGATGTTTTAGAAGGAAAATACGAAATTGAAAAAATAAACGACAGCAAAATCATTTTACATTTAACATCACAATTTAGACTTTCGACAAGGTTTAATTTTTATAGCGGACTTTGGAGCAAACTAATAATGAAAGACATACAAGAAAACATTTTAGACATCATAAAACAAAGAAGTGAGGCAGGCCAAAACAGCAGCCGCTAACAGGGGTTTTGCAATAGTGGGGCTGACAAACAAAGGCTCAACTATTGTAGCTTTTGTGCAAGGGGTGGGCTGACAGAATTCTATTGCATCGCAAAGTGCTAATCTGTTACCTGCAAGCGTAGCGAACCACACAACCACGACTGAGAAATTGCTCCTTAGAGCAGTCTTCACTACACTTGTACTATCCCAAGAGTTTCTCCAAAACTGCTTTCCCCCCTCTTGTTCTGTGTTTTCTCACTTAACATACAAAGGGTTATCCGAACGTAAATTCTGACAATCTCAGAAAACCCTCGTTTCGGGAGTCAACGGCGTATAAACCAACGTGACGCAGAATCGAAATATGGAATTTCACATTTTTGGTGAGATGTTTTCGTCAATGCACCCGTTTACACCTGCCAAGGATTTGTTTAAGCTTATGTAATGTTGCGATAATAATACAGCTGCTTCTATGGCGTATCTTTGGAAAGCGATAGCATCTGGCACGACAAACAATTAACCTAAAAATTACTTTTTCGCTGTGAGCCTTTTTCTGGACTATCTGGACACCCTAGCCCCGCTGGATCAAAGGACGAAGGCGTTGGTCGAATCTGCCGTTAAAGTTTCCGTTGTAAAGAAGAAAGAATTCCTGCATAAGGCAGGCACGGTATGCCGCAAGTTTCATTTTGTCGAAAGCGGGATATTAAGGGTCTATTATTACAAGGACGGAAAAGAAGTCACAGCGTGGTTCGCTTTCGAAGGAATGACCGCCAGTTGTATCGACAGCCTTTTCACCGGGGCTGAAACATCTTATTACATTGATGTAGTAGAGGACGCGAAAATCCATACTGTTCATTATGACATCATCGAAAGGTCGTTTGTTGACTACCCGCTCCTAGAACGGCTTGGCAGGCTGATGGTAACCGAAAACTACCTGCTGCTTGACCAGCGTATGAAAATGATGGTGTTTCACTCCGCCGAAGAACGCTACAAAAACCTGTTGGGCGATGAGCCGCTCGCTTTGCAAAAGATTCCACTCAACTACCTGGCCTCTTACCTTAACGTAACACAGGAAACGCTGAGCCGTATCAGGGGTAAAAAGTAAATTTCATGATGCAAGGCGCTTTTTGATTTTTGTCAAATGAATTTTCATGGTATGTTAGCAGCTTTGGATTCAAATCTGTAAGCCGTCTAATGAGAAGTCTCATACTACTGTTTATCGTATTCATCATTGTGGATCGGATCGGACTTATGGCCAATGTCGCCATCATGAACCCGGCAACGGCTAACATCCCGTACAGTGTGGGCGGAATGCTAGAAGCTTTTGGTTTTATGCTAATGTTGGCCTTCTGGTACTGGATAGCAATCTATTCCGGCTGGATAATCGCGAACTTAATGCTAGTCTTTTTCTTCGAACATTCTATTGTCAGGTCGATCAGTGCAGGGTTATCCCTCCCAATTGCATACCTATTTTTCGGTACAACATGGTTTTTAACTGTTTGGCACTTGTTAATGGGAGCAGTATTCGGTTTCCTGTTTCACAAATTTGTCAACAACGGTCAGTGAGCGAACTTATCATTTACCAAACATTCAGATGCTAAATACTTTGATTCTGGTACATGGGTTCATGGACACAGGGAGAAGAATGGCTTGGATGTCAAGGCGTTTGCGGGCGTTAGGATGGAAAGTTTTAGTCCCCTCCTTGCAGCGTAGTAACGGAACTGAGACCATCGAGAAGCTTGCCGAACATCTCCGTCTTTACATTATCGAAAATACACTAGAAAGCGAACGAACTGATCTTGTTGCTTTCAGCATGGGAGGCCTTGTGTGCAGATACTATCTCCAGCGCCTGGGTGGATTGGCTAGAACGGACAGGTTCATTACCATCGCGACCCCACATAACGGCACCTTAGCTGCCTATTTTCTTCCAATCGTTGGGGTTAAGCAAATGCGGCCCCAGAGCGCTTTTTTGGACAACTTAAATTCTGATATCAATCAACTACAGCGACTTGTTTTTGTTTCATATTAGCCCACTCGACCTCATCGTTTTCCCGGCGAAATCTTCGGAAGTACAGATCGCCCGGAATTTAAAAATATTTGCATTATTGCACCCTTGGATGATTTTTGATAGCAAATTATTAAGTAAGATTGTCTTGGTTTTGCATAATCCGGTTAATAGCATGGTGATTGAATAGTGGGAGGATAACTACATACTAGGAGAGAGAAATTATAGGTTTAGATTTTTATTGTAACTCTCCTTTTGTCAGACTTAGGCGTACAAACCTCCGCCAGTCTGAAATCGGTGTGAATATTGAACGGGGTTTGCGGCTATGAATTTATTCGCAAGACGGCCTATACATTGGATATATGGACAAATCGTAAGAGGTACAATGCGTCGCAAAACCCTCGAACGTGATACTGTGTGTCGCCTGGCCGTGTTAGCAATCGCAATGAAGCAAATTTCGGACGTGGCTGTTGCACAACTCTGATTGTTAAATATGCTGGCATTTTCTTCACTTGAAAGCCCATGACATTTTCATAGATGGGTATGCAAACTTTCGCTCTGCCATATGAAGCATCCTGGTTACGATCTTCGGTGATCGAACTACCGAAGGTCTTGTACAAATGAGTTGTGCAACAGCTACGGACGTCATTTGAGACGAATAACTCAGTTCATAAGAAATAACAATTGCAGTAGGTTCAAAAGTTTAAGTTGTTTAATTTAACCAACTATCAACTAATGAAAATGACAACCCTTAAAGCACTTGTAATGTTTATCTGGATGATTTGTTTGTCTAGATTTTTGCATGCCCAAGATTTGTCTCCGAAACGCAAATTTGAGGCAGTTGATAAGAGATCGAGCAAAAGAATGGACTTTGAAGAATGGGTTCAGGAAGGCTTATCTAATGGCCGGGCTAAGCCGTGCGAGCCAACTTTTGGCTATTTCATATTTAAAGTAAAGAATTCAGGCGAAGTTGATAGTCTTCAATACTTTGGTACCCTAGAGAAAACAGTCTCTAAGCATATTTTGAATCGAATAAGACAGTCAAAGGGCGGCTGGATAACCAAAGGTAAAGCTGACCAGTCAAAATACGAATGGTTTTTGTATCCTTTCTTTGATTTTGGAAATGAACGGTATACTACTTCAAATTGCTCACCGGAAGAGAAGGCAAAGCAGAAATTGTTACTTGAAGTGGAAGCTAACCTAGCAATGGTCTGGGTAATGACAATGGGGAAAAATATTAGTTTGATAAATACCTCAAAAAATGGAGGTGGGTATATTAAGCTTTGACCACTACCCGGCGAAGCCGCTTCTCCAGAACGAAATGAAAAAAAGTGTCTTCTCCTTGTACTTTCCGAAGAACTTTCACAAACCAACATCAGGCCCTCGTTCGGTATTCTGTCATTTAACATAAAAAGGGTTATCCGACCTTCAAGTTAGTCAGTCTCAGGAAACGCTCGAACGTGAGACGCCACCTCGCCAACCTGTTCAGATGCGATGCAATTTTCGGAAATTAATTGCGACTAAGTCGATCAGTCTGACTTACAACAAGGTTGACACCCTAGTTCTTTGGCTTTACCTGATAATCAATCTCAACCTCGCGCTCCCCTTTTGGTCCGATTGCTCCGATGGCCACACGTTCAATTTTGACGGATCGCTCGTCTAGTTCTTTTTTGGCTTCCTTTTGCTTTTAACCTGTCTGCCATTAAGATAGTACACTGTGCTATCTGCTGGATAGTTGAATGCATTCCAATATCTGTCTAATATCCTTGTCTCGGTAATCACCTGCTGATAGTCACTACTCGATTTACGCGGTGCCACATAGTCAATGATTTCACTTTTATTCCCTCGAATTTCTTCATATCTAGGGAAATGAGAACTATCCTTTTTATTCTGTGCAATACAATTTGTCAGTATTGCTAAAACCATCAAAAGAGCATTCGAAATGATGCTTGATATTGATTTCATATCAAATTGAAGATGTTTTTAAACAAAAACGGTTCAGCTTCATCAAACAATGTAAAACTTGCAGGCTTCTCTGATCCGTAGCTTCTCCGGAACGCAATAGGAAAAGTGCTCTCTCCTTGTACCTTGGTAAGAACTTTCACAAATCGGGACTTAGGGTCTTGTTCTGTGTTTTCTTTATAATGGGTTAAATTAAAAGATTGTACAAAAAGTACCGCGATTGAACTGTACGTCTAACCTTCTGATTAGGAAATAATTAGCTAAATGGGGTGAAGAAGGACGTACATTAGCAAACTGATATTTCTCCAAGCAGACGGCTATGAAACTATACTTTTTAATGGGGTTGCTTACCCCTTTCCTATCATATGGCCAAGTCGATCAGAAGGCACAATAGATATTCCTGCGAAAGTACTCCGGTGTTCCTGGGCAAAAGACGCCATTAATTCCTGAGCAAAGTACGCCACTGGTTTGCTGAAAAGTGTCGGATTTTTTGACAGGATATATACATGGGTCCACGGCTGAAAAACCCGTAAAAGCATGTATTCCTGCGCAAAGTACGCCACTTATTCCTTGGCAAAGTACGCCACTGAGCAGAGAGTTTAACCGCCCATTACCATATTGTTTAGGTGTTACCTAACCCCTTATGGAATGGCCAATAGACTCCTGAGCATGCATAAATTACGACAGATACTTATTTTTCTGGAACGAAGGGTATCGATTCGCAACATCGAAAAAGAAGTAAAGATATCAAGGAAGACCATTGGCCTTTACCAACAGAAATTCCTGCAAACTGGCCTTGGGTTCCAGCAGCTTCTGCTCGTCAAAGATCAAGAACTGGAACGTCTGATCAACGTTGAGCGGGCTAGCATACCAGAGGATACTGACCCCAGGAAAGCCCAGTTTTATGGTCAGATCGACTATTTTACCCATGAATTGAAAGATACCGGTGTTACCCGGTTACTTCTGTGGGAGGAATATATCAGGGAAAATCCGGGGGGCCTTCAGTACTCTAGGTTCTGCAAACTTTTACAGGAACATCTCAAAATTGCCCAAGCCTCCATGCATTTTGAGCACCATCCGGCAAAGATGATGCAGGTGGATTTTGCTGGCGACCCTCTATATTTTGTGGATACTTCAAGCGGTGAGCTTATCGCATGCCCTGTCTTCGTGGCTGTATTGCCTTTTAGCGGATACGGATATGTAGAAGCCTTGCCGAACATGAAACTGGCCCAGGTCGTCAAGGCATTGAACAACGCATTGGCCTATTTTGGAGGCGTGCCCTTGGGGGCCAAATCCGACAATATGAAACAGTGGGTATCGCGTAGCTCGCGTTATGAGCCCGCGTTTACTGACATGCTGGAACAATGGGCAAGCCATAACCATATTGCCCTTTACGCTGCCCGCCCACATAAACCCAAGGACAAGGCAGCTGTGGAGAACTTTGTTAAAATCACTTACCGTCGCATTTACGCTCACTTACGTAACGACACCTTCCATAACTTGGCCAGCCTCAATGCAGCCATTAAAGAAAAGCTGGCATTGCATCACCAGATGAACTTCCAGAAAAAGACATTCAGCCGCCTGGAATTATTTATGGCCCAGGAAGCCCCGCAGCTTCAACCTTTACCGGAATCACCCTACCAAGTCAGGCACTATACCAAAGCCAAAGTCCAAAAGAACTACCATGTGGTCATTGGCGAAGACTGGCACTTTTATAGCGTCCCGTTCCGCTACATCGGCAAAGAGGTGCGGATAGCCTACTGTGAAGACACCGTCGAGATTTATCATGACAATCAGCGCATAGCCCTGCACAGCAGGAATTATCGGAGCCATGGATATACCACCTTGAAAGAACATATGCCGCAGTCTCATCAGGAAGTGTCAAGGCAACAAGGCTGGGACCCGGAATACTACCTGAGAAAAGCCAGTGAAAACGGACCCTGCACTTTTGAGTTCTTTAAAAAAGTCATGGACAGCAAACTGATCATTGACCAGTCCTATACTTCGTGTCTGGGCCTGTTGAGACTGATCAAATCCTATGGGGCCGTCCGGATGGAGAAAGCCTGCAAGCGGGCTTTAACGGGTTATAAGTTCAGTTATATCGCTGTGAAAAACATCCTGGACCATAACATGGACCTGATCGAGGACTTGGAAAGCAAAGAATACCGTATTCCTGAGCACCCTAATCTAAGAGGGCCCGAATCCTATCAAGAATAATTATTATCACTATAACCTGTTCAAAATGAATACACAAAACACTCTGGACCTGTTAAGGTCCCTTAAACTGGCCGGGATGGCCAAACGCTATGAGGCGGTTCTCTCATTACCTGTCCACGAACTGGTCGATGTCCATTCCCTGGTTGGCGTCATCACGCAAGCAGAAGTCGAATATCGGCAACATGCAAAAACCTCAAAGTACTTGAAGGCCAGCAAACTCCGCTACAATGCCCTGCCGGAAGACATCCTGTGCACACCCGACAGAGGGATTACAAGGGAACAAGTTCTGAGGTTATCCGACGGAATGTTCATCGAAAAGGGAGAGAATATCTTGATAACGGGTGCTACCGGATGTGGCAAGAGCTTTTTGGCCTGCGCCTTGGGCCGTAGTGCTTGTCTGCTGGGATTACGGACCCAGTACTTCGGGATGAACAAATTCCTGGACGCCCTGGCGCAAGCCCGGCTTGACGGCACCTATCTGAGATGGATCAGGGCGATATCAGCAAACAAACTGTTGATCCTGGACGACTTTGGGTTAAAGCAACTGACCAACGATGCTAGGATCGCCCTGCTGGATATACTGGAAGACCGCTACGGCAATGGTTCTACAATCATAACCTCGCAACTTCCAGTGGACAACTGGTACAACTTCATAGACGAGCCAACGCTCGCTGATGCGATCATGGACCGGCTCTCAGCATCCGCTCATAGAATTGCTTTAACTGGAAAATCGCTGAGAAAAAGAAAAAATCAGTAAGTTTAAATCATCACTCTCGCTCAGTGCCATTAAGCCACTTTTGGGTGGCGTACTTTGCTCAGGAATTAATGGCGTCTTTTGCCCAGGAACACCGGAGTACTTTCGCAGGAATATCTACTTGACTACTCGTTGGAAGATGAAGCAGGATAAATTATCGCCGCGATACAGCACTCGTATGCAAGAGATCATCACTATTCACGCTAAATAAAGGCTCACACACTGATTCTTCTAAAACCGCTGCAAAGGCGAATAAAAAGGCTAGGAAAATTCCTAGCCTTACGATAGTTGCATCCGACATTCTTCAAGCAGTGAAAAAGCTAATCGCCTTTTTTATGCTTGTGCGGTTTTAAGGAAGGCGTATTGCCCGGAGATTCTTTATTATCCCTTTGACGTTTGTCTGGCTCTTCCGTTGACTTAGCAACTTTTTTAGGTCCTGTCTTTATTCCCATTTCGATAATAGCTTTATGTACAATTAGATAATTGTTTAAGACAAAAAAGCTATGCCATCGATTGCCATAGTCAATGGCATTACCTTAGTTGTTCAATCACCCAAAAGGAATGGCTGCCTAAGATCATAAATCCCTAATTTGCTCTGTCAATCTGGTCATAATGTCAATCAGCAACGATTTATCCCGTTCCTCAACCGAATAGCTTTTCACCCTCAGGCTGCTATGGGAAATGTCTGTGCGGTGTGGGGTAGAAAGGTAAGGAGCCACAGATTGGAAAATTGCTGATAGTGATCGCGCCGAAATAATGTTCGATAAGTCAGCGGCTTTAAAAAAGATTGAAAGTTGATCAACAGTAAGATTGCATAAGACTTTATCGGAAGTCTTTCTTTCATACTTCTTACTAGCCTTTTGGGTCTGCTCGCCAAGGTCTGAGAAAACAGTGCCGCTTCTTTCAGAATGGAAATTAATCTCCTGAATGAACCAGCTATTGATGGTCAAGGTCAAATCCTCGAATTGATTATTAAAAATAATATCCTTCATGACAGGAATTTGATTGAATGTCTTTTGCAAAAAGGTAAGGGCTTGCACTCTTGATGAGGGATCTTCAGAATTGGCGATTCCCTCAGAAAATTTGGAAACTAAATACTTCACGAACAATGGAGAATTGAAATTTCGCTCTATCATAATTAGTTCTAGCTGTTCGAATGGTGTAGTCATTTCCAATAAACCGTTAGGGTAAGTGACTGCATGACTTACACTGACCCAATAATCAAGCTTACGCATTGTAATTTCGCCGCCTCGATGATCAGAAAATATGTCGCTGAATGCTTCGGTTACTAGCTTCGATAATTTCAGGTTACTTTTCATGGCATCACGATTCCCTAGCGTGCGGAGATCGTGGGCATCGGGAGTGATGTTGACCAAGTTTAGCGAAATGTCCCGATCGACGTGACTTCTATAACGGTTTACAATAAACGCAGACACTTCGCTAAGGCATGAAAAGACGCTTTCCAGCGCGAGACGAAAGTTATTCGCTTTGGTGGGAATTTGATTTAAGTTGTTGTTAGCAATTTTCATCAAACTCACTGCCGCAGATAGATAATGGTTAACTGAATTTCTGATCTGCCGCGTTTTCTGTTCTCGAAAGACAAACTGTTTGAACAATAAGATAAGCCGCTTCTTTTCACTAGCAGCTTTTTCCACAATCGCAATGGATTGATAATTATCCAAACGTTCTGGTTCTGTTCTTTGGGGATCTAGCTCATGAACCATTTGGTCAAGCCAGTCAAAGGCATACTCGTGTCCCATACCATATAAGTTAATATCACAATAGCACTGAATACTGTGACAAAACTCAAAGATTTAGGGCACTAAGTAAATACGAGAAAACAACTATTTGAATGCTTAACACCTACGCAAAAAGACGCAAATCATATACGCATAAACACGTATTTCCAGCTGAAACCCTGTTTTACCCACTTTCCCAAATATCTAAGCGATTGAGTAGCTCAACACGATTCGATACTCCCAGCTTCTCAAAAACATTCTGAATGTGTTTACTCACAGTCCGCTCAGATATAAACAATTCCTCTGCTATCATCCGATATGTCTTACCCACCCGAACCAAACGTACAATTTCCTTTTCCCGGGAAGTGAACCCGACAGTCCCCAGGTTTATCTCAAACCGCTGTGCAGGCGAAATGTCGGTTGCTTGCAACTGGCTGATCATGTGCTCTATTAAATCCAGTTTTGAAAGCGACGCTTGCCCATCTGCGCTAGTCAGCTTTATTAATCGTTCGTACTCTTCTCTACTTTCCCGAATTGACCGTCTGATGAAAAGTATGGTAATGACGACGAAACCAATGTTTGTCAATAATGCTTCGGGCACCTGGTGGATTCGAAAGAAGGCGAAAAATGGAAGAGATGCCCAGGGTATCACGGCCATATAGACCGCCGTGACCTCGAAGAAACGGCGATCTTGAATTTCTTTCTTGTATTTTGCCTGAATTGATTGCTGAATGATATAGAGTAGCAAAAGAGCATAACCAGCAGGAATAACCATTCCATAATTGATGGCCTTGTCTATGTCGCCGTCAAAGATAAATTTGCTGGGAAATATGACTGCGAATGGCAGTAGAATGAATAAAGGAACACCATACAAAGCATGCCATCGTAAACGCGCCAGTTCAAATGCCTTATAAAAATAGTAAGGAAAATAGGCCCCCATCAGAAATCCCATGCCGTATGCTATGGCATATTGAACAACCAGCGACGGGCTTTTGAGGTTGGGATCAGGAAAAAACCCGCTGGCCACATTCTTCAATATCAAAAATAGCAGCAAACCCACATAGTACTTCCTATGCTTATCCTGAGGATGTGCTAAATAATAAAATACCTGATACACGAACATAATGAGTTCGAGTATGATAAACAAAAATGTAACAACGTGCATGTCCGTCCCCCCAACCCGCATACTTACCGATCATTTCTAATGAGAAAAAGATTGTATCCAAAGTCCAGCTGATTGTATACATCAAGGCCGAACTTCTTATACCACGGGATGTTTTTCATCGTGGATGTCTCCAGATAAATCGGTCGTTTCATTCGCTCTGACTCTTTAATTATCTCAGCCATGAGCTTCTGACCTACTCCGTTGTTCTGGCTATCCGGGCGGACCCCGATAAACCACAAGTAAAAAATCTTACTTTTGGGATAGTTCTTTGAGATCTCTTTTTCACGCTTTATCGCCTTAGAGACATTACTAAACCCAATACCATTCAGGATAAGTTTCACCTCCAACCATAGCGATTTAAGGGTCATTTTCTTTCGCTCGGGAAATGAAATCAGAGCGCATCCACTCTTATCATCCGATACGTACACCTTCCCAAAAAGCTTACAAGTTTCGTACGAGTAATCCATCAAGGCTCGAATTCGTTTGAGTCTCCGGTTGTCGGCTGGAATAAGATAATTTACGCTTTGGTTGTCTTTAAATGACTCTGTCAGGATGTCTACGATCAACCCTTTGTCGTCTGATGCTGCCTCTTTCATAATAAGAATTTTGGTGTAACAAAGTGCCATTATTCAAGAGGAGGTGCTGCGAACATAATAAAAATCGTCCAAAATAATTCTGTAATATTTACGAATTTATTGGAATCAGATAAGAAAATTTGACACATAAAATGCCATCTCATTCATTTTCAATGGAGTACATTTTAATATTTTTAGATGAATCTGTATCAACTCTTGTTAGTCCGATGATTTATTTATAAGCAAATATCTCAGCGATGAATCCTCCATGATCCTCTCCATTTCCGACTGAACAATGCCTTCCACATCGCGCTTTATTTGCAGATAATTTTGCTGAATAATTCCTGAATCGACCTTTCGGACTATCGGCAAGTCGATCTTTTCATATGTCTTTTTTGAGTTGCGCTCATTGGCGATAAACCGTGCATGGAAGCCCTTTAGATCAATCTGCTCATTGGGATTATCAGCAACAAAGCCAACAAATTCTCCGGAACTCAATGAGGAAATTGTTGATTGCGGAATTGCTGCATCCAACTGATGAGATTTGCTTACTGAGGTGTCCATGCGGTTGATCGACAAACTGGTTCGGCGCTGCATTATCTTCCCAAAACGATCAGACAACTGCTTGGCGGTTTCACCACTTACTTGTCCACTAATGATATTTCCCGTAATGTTCATGATTACCTCCGCATAGTCTTTCCCATAATCCTTTTTCAACTGGCTAAAATCCTGTATACCAATCGTCGTTGCTACTTTATTAGACCTTGCAGTAGCAATTAAAGTGTCCATATTATTGAGGTAAACGGTTGGAAACTCATCAAACACCAGACTGCTTTTCAACCGGCCGGGTTGATTCACAAGCTTGACCAGGCGGGTAATGTATAGGGAAAGAACGGCACCGTATACCTGGATTTTTTGTGGATTATTCCCCATACAGACGATCTTCGGATCATCCGGCGTGTTGATATCTAGTGTAAAATCATTGCCTGATAATACATAGTATAGTTGTGGAGAAGCGAGCCTGGCAAGCGCAATTTTCGTCGACCCAACTTGACCTTCCAACTGCTGCATAGCGTCGTTTAAATATGCAGTAACAAACGGGTTAATCAGGACTTCAATCTCTTTTTCTGCTCGAAGGATTGTAAAAAGTCGGTCGTAATCCGTCTGCATTAATTCAATCACATGCGGCAAAGAACAGAATTCTCCCTCTTGGTATCGACGCAAAAACCAGATGATTGCAGTCATGAAGTTGATTGAAGATTCCACAAAGAAATCACCTTGCCGCTTGATCCATTCTCTGTTCAATCCCATAAGTATAGTGCGGGCAGACTCCACAGCATCGGTGATGTCGACCATCCCTGAACTATCCAATGGATTACAGCGATGACTACGCGATAAGTCGTCAAAGTTGATCGTATAGAATTTCGGTTCAACAGCATAATTTGTCTTATTTTCCAGCCATGCTGTGTAGGCAAGGGAGGACAAATCGCTGTACTTAAAATCATAAACAAACATTGAAAACCCCTTTTCAATGTGCTGTAAAATGATGTGCCGAAAGACAAAATACGTCTTTCCAGATCCTGGCGATCCGCTAACAAGTAGCCCTCTGAAAGGATTAATGACGTTGATCCAACTTTGTCTCCATCTGTTTTTGAATCGATATTCTGCGGGGAGATTGATCGAATATTCATTCTCCAAACATTGCTCGAATTGAGGAAATGTCTCGTTCTCCTTGTTAAAAATATCTTGGCTAAGACGGGCCGTAATCAGCCTTGAAAATTTGCTTCCGCCAGATAAAACTAACAAGAAGCCAGCCGACGAAACTACGATATATAATGTCGCTGCTACGTTTTGCGGGACTACCATTTTCAGAACAAAGACGCTCAAAAAATAAAGCAAAAGCCCAATAGATATATTTATTAATCCATGCTTTAACCTGACCTCCTCCCCTTTCTTTCCCTTGACACCGACCAACGAAACAGTCAGGAAGATGAGGGCAATGATCTTGGTTCTATTGAGTGTAGAGAATAGGCCTGTTTTTGAAATTTTATCCAAAATCCGGTCTGACATTACTGATGTTAGATGCCAGTTCTGAAACACTTCATAGCAAAAGTAATAGAAGTGAATTGCTAAAATCAGCAGGCTTATCAGCCGGGTCATATCCGTAATTTTGCGAAGACTTACGTCATTTTCGCCAGTGTTAGATGCCATAATACTTTAATTTTTATAGTGATTGAGACAATGATTTTTTCTTTTTACGTCTGCTTGAACGTAACCTGCCAGGCGTGAAGCCATCCTGTTTTACCGGATCAAACAGGGCATCCGGCCCATCTGAAATCCCATTTTCATTGTGCTGGCCTAGCGGATGCATAGAATAGTTTTCAGATTTTGGAGCATTCAGATTACCTAATCCAGTTTGTGACTGGCCTAATATTAGATTATGCAAAAGGACATTTTCTGTCTCCGGGTTTACAGGAAGGCACCGCTCTTGAATCGCCTTCGCGCTATAATTCTTTCCAAGCGAACTACCGTTAAAAACCGCCTTTGTCCGGTGATCCACATAGGTTATTCCGTAAATTAAGCCCGTCTCGTTTTTCCTCAATACAGTGTCAATACCATCCCGTCCCAACGTGCTCATTAGCCGATCAATGGTAACATTCGCCTTTCCATACAGTGTAAAATCGATGGCATTCTTGACTCTTGTCTTGTCTGATTGGCGCTGTTGCTCGTTTATTTCGAACCGGTTTTGCAGGTATTTTAACGTTGGCTTTTGGTGAAAATCACTGGCCTTGATAGGCACCCCCACCCGCTCGCCTTTGGCATTTAAAAGACGGTAGTGGAGACCTCCTTTCTTGAAAGTCCGTGAGTCCTCGCTACCTCGATCCGCCGCCACATTATACTGGTTGAGCACTGCATTTAACTCCGGAATGGACGTAAATTTGTACTTGTCGATCACTCCCGCCAGCACATTCGCAATCGCTCGTTTGGTTTCCACTTTCCCGTAATTGGCGCTAACCATCGCCGGTTTGAGGTGTTCGTTTTGCTGTTTTCGTCCGTCTGCTTTCACGAGATTGAAGTCAATTTCGATTTCTTTTCGCGCCTTCTCTGATTGATTTCTGCCTAGGTTATGCAGCGGTACCCTACTCCCATCAGTTCTGATATTGGTTGTCAGAAGGTGGATATGCGGATGTCCAGCATCCCGGTGTTCGTACACCAGGTACGGCTGCTCTGCAAAACCGATCTTCTCCATATAACTTCCAGCAATTGCCCTCAATTTCTCCGGGTCGTACTGCTCGGAAGGATCGAAATTCAACGAAACATGTACGCTATTGATCTTTGTTCGAAGGTTCAGAGAAGCTTGCTTTTCGAGCAAATTTAGTTTCTGATTGAAGGTCAAATCGACAGCCTCTTTTGGGTAATTTTCCGCAGCCAAACACACTGCTTGCTCCTCGGCAACCTTCCTCTCATTGTAGGTCAAAACAGCCCTTAGGCTGCTGCTTGTATGGATCACCGCAACCATTGATCAGCCAGTTTATTGATGACCGATTTGACCTGCTCCAACACTGCAAGAATCTCCTCGTTTTGTGAATTCTGTTGCTCTAAATGGCTCCGAAATTCCGAGATTTGACTGAGTGTATGAAGCCTTTTCGTTGCCTGATTGGAGTTGTTGCCGAGGCGGCTAACCTCCACGCGGACCCTGGTAACTTCACGCATTAAGTCGTCTGCAGATTGGTCACGCGTAACCACAGACACAGGCTTGTTTAACAGCACCAGGCGCATGTACTCGCTGAGCTTTTTACATGTTGAAGATTTGCACTTTTTTTCGATCCGTGCTAACTCGCCAGGTGATAGGCGTATAGTTACTCTTTTCGTCTTGTTTGATTCTTTTCCTTCCATCACATACCTTTTTCACGTTTTACATATCTCACACAAACCGGCCCCGACTTCGGAGGGGGACGGCCAGATCGGTTCACAGAACCGACAATTGTCCGACAATTGTACATCTGGCCGATTGCGGGTAAGAGGCAATCCAGCCAGATTTTTCACAAGTCAGATTCGGCAAGTCTTCCATTAGACTCTTAGAGTTCTCAAGTCTTAAAAACTGCTGATAAGCCATTCGTTGAGATCCTTAAAGCCTTCATACAAGCCACTGGCGTCATTGTATTTTTCGCTGATGGCCATAGCGGATGAAGTACACCGAAAACCTGCTAGGTCTCTATCGAAATAGAGATTGATGTGGTCATGGCGTTCCAGGAAAGGCCGCGCGCGCTCAAACATGGAAACTGAGTTTAGTATCACATGATTCTCCGGCGCTTCTACCGTTTGCGTCATGATGGTTTTGTATGACAGGAAATCAAACATCCCTTCGAACACAGAGACAGTCGATGCATCTGTATCAATTGTGGTTATATCTTTCGGACTGCTTCCAACCTTTGAAAACGAATTGCGCAGCTCGTAACCTCCCGAATCATTTTGCAAACCCAAAGCGAAATAACGATGGTCTCCGATCCGGTAATTAGCCTGCTTGCAATAACGCATTGCGACTTCCGTAAAAACGCATCTCGACGATACGTACCTGATCAGTGATTTACTACTTAATTCCGCTGTCGATAAAATCTCGATTGGCCTTTGGGTAACATTCCAGATTCTGGGGATGGGTCGCGGTCGGGGTTTGTAAAAGGAAAGATAGTCCGAAAATATATCGATTACCTGGCGGACGGTACATTGGTAAAACATGACTGCAAAATCCACAAGGTTGCCGCCTCTTCCCACACCATGATCATACCATCGATTGAGATTTCGATTGACTTTGAATGACGCGGTTCGCTCATTCCTAAATGGAGACAGATACCAATGGTCAACGTTTCTGATTTTGTTGGGCTGAAATCCCAGCTCCAAAAGATAGTCAACAATGTCCAATTCCTTGATTTGGGCTAATGTAATCAGTCCTTCATTACCCCTCGTTCTCTCGCTCATCTCCTTAATGTTTTGGTACGCGACGGCGAAATTAAAGAACCTGATTGTCAGACACCTATCCTAGGTAAATTCTCCTTAGGATCGTTTCAAGGGCAATTGGTAGCTTTGTACAGTTCCAATTCTAAAACAAAAAGACATGATGAACGTGAAAGATTTGACCAGTGTGTATGATACCATCATGAGTATCCCAGGAATGAATGACCAAATCAAAATTGATTTGAAAATCAGCAGACGAAATGTTTTGCTGCTGACCCAGGCAATCAGAAGGGCACTTAGAATTCCTGGTGATGAAAGCAATCCCGACTTGATCGACATAGCTTCAAATGAGTCGAAGGATGAACTATTGGCATTTTCAGCCGATTGTTTGCAAAAGTCTGGTCTGGTGGACTTGAATGACCGGCTAGCGAAGTTGTAAGAAATTTTGGGTCGTAATGGCTACTCAGTCAGAGGATAACATCTCAAACTAATATTTAGATCTACATAATTTCTCGCAGCCACTTGATTTTAAGACGCCATTTGGATATTTTTGAAATCATTAGTTTGATACTTAAAATATCTCAACTGTTCATTCATCAACAAACTGACTTTTCGCCATGACTACCAAATTCCCAATGACTACGCGAGAACTTTATCATAGCGTGGGACTTTCAACTTCTGACATTACTAAGATTGACGATCCAACATTTATATGGGTGATTGCCGCATTCGCTAAAAGGTTAGACGAACCAGCAGCTGCATTTTCTGATTTCGGTTGTGCTCTGAATTTGGTCAAACGAGTGAATGCATTTGTTGAGGGTGGTGTTGGCCTCAGGCCAATTTTGAGATCCTCAAACAAGCTCAAAACGGACAAGTATAAACGTTTAGTTGACGTAGGCCTAACACCTTACATGATTAACTTTAACATGAATCGAAACGGCATTGAACTGGTAGATGATCTTGGTGCGGACCTTGATGAACTAAGTGTCGACAAGTTGATGCATAATTTGAATAGGATTGGCGAGATAGCGCCAGTTAATCTGGACGATAATCTTCACGGAACATTTTGGGCACCAAATGGACACCTTGCAATCAAAAAGGCCAGAGTATTTAAAGCTGTATTAGATTCTTTAAAAGACAAACGACTAGCCGACCTCGTTTAAGACCGGGAATACCCATAGTGACCAAGTTGTAATCTCTAAATTTCTAAATCTCATTATGAGCGCAGACATCAAACTGAACATTACACCGTTCCTAGTAGTCACCGATGCTTCGGGCGCATCCGCTTTCTACGCAGCGGCATTTGATGCTGCTTTATTGGAAAAGTATACCAACAATGGCAGAACAAATGCGAGAATTAGAATGGGCAATGCAGATTTCTGGATTGGGGATGAAGAATCGGAATTTGACAATCTTAGTCCGACAACAATAGGAGGAAACCCAGTTCGCATGATTTTGACAACTTCGGATCCCGACACAATATTCGTTAATGCATTGAAGGCCGGAGCTACCCAAATTTGTCCAGTCACGGTTCAAGAAGATTGGAAGATTGGGAAGCTCAAAGATCCGTTTGGGCACATTTGGGAAATTGGGTGTCCGTTACAAGGATGAGAATTGAGAAATTACTAACCTGGATTACTCCGCTGATGCTGGGAGCATTAGTGGGTTTTTACGAAATTTTGCATGGACTGTTTTATGTGGTTTATGGAACGCTGGACCAAAAGAGAGACTATCCACTTGAAATTGTTCTGGGGCTGCTCATTGTGGCTTTATGCCTTGGGGGGCACTGGCTGATTCGACGAATCTCTCATTCAATAATCGCACCATCTGGATCACGGAATTGATACTGGTAGGCTTTATTATATACGGTTTTTATCGTTCGTAACAAAAGCTGCTCGAAAATCTATCGTTGCCGTTTCAATTTGCCCCTATTATCTCGCACTAGCATTCGCTAAGATACATCCTTCTGGCAAAGTATTTGAAATGCAGTTCGCATGAAAACACTATTCGGAATAATGATTATCAGACTCATCACAACTGAGTCTCCGAGACAGATACTGGTTTTCTATACAAACAGCGGTTTAGTAAAACAAAAATCGCAGATGGCGATCCTGGATGCGCATCAAAAAGAGATGATCGAGCGCGATATTAATGTGCAACGCTTTCCTTCTTCAGGGAAGGATTTGTCTGCTTGGAAGAAGTGGGACATCGATAGCTCCAGTTCATTCACCTTGATATTAGTTGGCCGCGATGGTGGTGAAAAGTTAAGATGCACCGGGGTAGTGAGTGCCGAGAAGTTGTTTGGCTTGATTGACGCTATGCCGATGCGAAAAGATGAGATCAAGCGCAGTCGAAGTAACAAGCCAAAGTAGCAACAAATGGGTAAGCGACTACCAAAGGAAACTCCATCTTACTTAAACTTTGACGAGGAAGCCTATTCCTGGAAGCCGGATGTTGACTACAAAAAGCATCCGGAGGTCTACCGCGTCGGCAAAGGTGAGCAGGGTGTTTTGATCTGCGAACCCTACAAATCAGAGGTCGGCCAGTTCTGGCGATTTAAGACCGAGGCTGTTGCTGAGGAAAGCAGCAATAAGATTTATGAACTGTTCCTTAGCTATTTGGAAAGACAAGACTTTGTAGGTGCAGATATGGCGCGTAAATATCTGCAAATGGGTTTTACCAGGGCACGCCGCTATGCTAATTATAAGGGCGGAAAGAAGTACGATAAGGAAAATGATTATCAGCCTTTACAGAAAGGAACTGGTCAGCAGGAAAAAGCAGATGCTGCCGCAGTGTAGTGGCGACAGGCTGAGGGCAATGCTCTTTATGCTCAGATGAAAACGGATTGGAAATACAAGTTTGGTTGAATTTGCCCAACGCTAGCTGTTGAAGGGGAAAGTCCTGATAAACTGCCCACGGCCCGCCAAGGTATCTCCACAAATGGATGCCTTCGGCCGTAAAGCAAAATGGCTCGAAGGTCGATCTAAGCTCGGCTTGCAAGTCCTTCGCATTAGAGCCCTCCACCTTGTTTTGAACAGTTATATGAAAATTCCTTTTCTGTTTATCCTGATTGGTAAGAGACTCCTGAAAATGTGTTTGCAAATTCCGATGCAGCACACTCAGTTCTGGTGAAATAACCTTGAAGGCCGTCCCGCCCCCAAGTGAAACAATCTGATCGACCTTTACATCAAATACAGCCTGACCTGTGGTTAACATTTGCATCTTATCAAAGATCCACGGCTCGTCGGGCAATGCATTAAATAAAGTCAGATGTGCATTCAGGTAATTCCTTTCCTTTGGAAAATTCTCCCTTCGCAAATCATCGAAATACGCTTGTGCAGCCGAAGCGATGGCTAACGTAGCGACTAGTGGCTGGTTCATCAAATAGGGCTGGTATTGGAAAGGTGTTTAGACTTGTTGTCATCAATTTCACCAGAAAACCTGATCAGCAAAATCTTCAACTTGGGATCAATGAACGTCTTGCAGAAAGGCTTGTCAGGATTTTTCGAATAATAGTCCAGATACCTTTCATCATTCAGCCTGAACTTTCCGAATGGGATCACCTCAGTAATAATCCTCTCATCAAAGTCCGCCTGCAATTTCTCAATCGCCTGGTTTGCCCAGTAAAACTGTTCGTCGGAGAATGTATAAATCGCAGATCGATACTTGGATCGCTTGGAGTGGTCGGACGTACAGCTATGTGTATGAAGGTGAATTTCGATCAGTGTTGGCAGGAAAATTTGCGCCGGGTAGGATTCGACAACGACAGCCTCGGAAAATCGGGCCGGATTGTCATCAGACGCGATCCACCCCTGGCTGACATGGAGTACGCCTTTCAATGATTGAAATATGGCTTCGGTACACCAGTGACAGCTTCCACCCAATCCAATTTTTTCAAATGCTGTCATGAGATCGTTACAATTAACAGATATGCTGCTAACTAAATTGGTAGAATTTACGCAAGAAACGGGTTTTCACCGAGCATAATAATGAAGTGTTTTGTAAAAAAACACAAACGTATGCATCAAGTAAGCAATCCTTCCATATTATATTTTGGTACCCCCGTAGTTTTGGTCGGCACCACTAATAGCGACAACACCTTTAATTTAGCGCCCATTTCATCTGCTTTTTGGCTCGGTTACCGTTGCATGATCGGGATTGCGGCGCATTCCAAAACGACAGAAAATATCCTTAGGACACGTGAGTGTGTATTGAACCTGCCGTCGGTCGATCAGGTCGAAGCCGTTGACAAACTCGCACTTTTAACCGGGAGCAATCCAGTTCCTGCCGGGAAAGTTGCGAAAGGATATGTACATGAACCGGACAAATTTTCCAGGGCTAATTTGACGCCAGGCAAGTCTGATATAGTAAAGGCACCACGCGTTCTCGAATGCCCTGTCCATCTCGAAGCCCAATTTGTTGCAATCCATCCTTTTGCAGCTGAAACAGGAATTGAAAACATCCGAAGCGTAACATTGGAATTGAAAATCGTTCGCGTCCATTTAGACGACTCCATCCTTTCTGAACGAAATGGCGATCATGTTGATCCTGAAAAGTGGAAGCCGCTGATTATGAGTTTTTAGCAATTTTACGGGCTTGGCTCTCGGATACACCCTTCAAAACTCGCATCTGTCCCTGAGAAATTGTACAGAACGCCGGATACTGAGACCGCGGATAATTTTATCAATATTCATGGTTGATGTTCTGGAGGATCACGTCGTTTGATCCAACTCAGCTGCAAGATCAAATCCGGATTTTGTTAGGGCGAAGCTCTTACTACTGTCATACCTGATCAAACCCTGACTTTCAAGTTCATCTACGACCGCCTGCCAATGTGCTGCTATTTTTCCTGTTGGATTCGGCATATAGTTGTGGCCGTTCACAACCAAAATAGGCTTTCGCCCCGTCGTACGGTATAGTATTTCTCCTTTATCATTACTGGCCGCCCTGATTAACAGTTCAGCAGCATCGTCGGTCAGTTCTGGAATTTCCTTTGTTATATTCGTAAGCTCACTTGCCAACTGATCACAAACCTCAAACCCCAAATCGGTTACCTTATAAATTGATCCGTTTTTTGTCACAACCATATTCATGGTTTCCAATTCTGACAGCGCTGACTTCCATTTAGCCTTCATACGAGCTGACTGCATTTCAACAAAATTTTGACTCCCCGCTATAATATTGAGACCGTCACGAGTTTCACTATGGAGGATTTCTCCATGATCTGAATTCGCTGCGGCCAATAATAATTCCTTTGCTCCGACCGATAACGCCGGGTCTTCCTGTTGCTGATTAGTTTCGCTGCTTCCCATTAAAAAAAATTGAGAAAATTGCGAATTGTTTAAAGTCAATGCCAAATGAGTTCGAAATGAGTTTTCAAACTCATACTGGGTGGCGAAGGAATGAAGTATGCCCTCATTTTGGTACTGATTCCTTAGATCTTGAACTGCCTTGTATTGATCGTGATTAACCCGTTGAGGTTCGACAAGTTCATTTGAAAAGTATAGAAGTGTGGGCAGCCCCTTGCTTACATGCAATTCAATTTCTTCAACAGTCCCACTTGAATGCGTTCCTGTTGGGGTACCTAGTCGTGTCCAAAATATTCCAACGAGAATGTCTGCGTTTGCCAAGACCTGTTGGTTAATTAAGCTTTGCGGTCGTGCTCCCATATTAGGGGAAGAAGTATGCTTCCAATCAATCGGTAATAATACTATCGCGCGATTTTTTGAATGAACAATATTCCACTCGTAAATCAATCTTCTAGCAATTTCTTTGACTTCATCTACATCACTAGGTGAGGCGATCATCACATTATAAACTTGGGCAGTATATGACATATCCTGAGATTTGGGTTTCAACGTCTAGCAATTTTTTAAAATAAAAAAATCCAAGCAAATAGAAATAGCGAGAATATACATTGAACTACGGGAATAGTAAGCGATATAAGTGGCCTTGCGCCTCAGATAGCCTGAACATCGAGCTGGACGCTTTACATATGCTTACCGTTTAATCAATTCTCTTGCGCAAGAAGTTAGGATGATTACTCCCGATACTTATCCCAAAAGTAAACCCAACTCAACCTCCCATGCTCGACACCTCTTATTTCAACACTTACGACAGCGGCTCATTCCGCCAATTCTGCGGGCCGGCTCAGGTTCACAAAGATTTGAACACCCTTTACGGGCTAATCGCTGGCATTCAAGCGGACGGCCATATTAATGACAACGAGATTGAAATGCTCCGCGCGTGGATCAGCTCTGTTTCCAGCTTGCAGGCCAAGGCTCCTTACAACAAGTTTGTCACCAAGATCAATGCCGTTATCAGCGATGGCGTTGTCACAGAGGAGGAGGCTGAGGATTTGATCTGGCTTTGCAAGAATTATCTGGATTACAACCGGAATCCATATTATGATGTGATCACATCTTCTACGCAACAGCTTGGCGGGTTTCTGGCTGGGATCTCCTCGGACCAAACGATCAACATTGAGGAGCTTACCGCTTTGGGCAATTGGACTTCCAACAATGCGCCCATGTTTAAGACCTGGCCATTTGATACCCTGCTGCCAGCCATTGAGCGCATTCAAGCAGAGCGACAGTTATCGGCTGACGATCACAGCGAGCTGCTTACATTCTGCCAATCCATTACTTCCATCAGACCAGCCGAACAAGAGAAGGTCACCATTCCTGTCAAGCTTGCTGAGCAGCAGGTTTCAATCCTTATTCAGGAATGCACAGCGCCGGCTGCCAGCTTTTGCTTTACCGGAGAGTCTTCGAGGTATTCACGGAAGGAACTGGCGCAGATTGTCGAAATGTACGGAGGACTTGCCGCCGACTCAGTAACCGCAAAGCTTCACTATCTGGTCATTTGCGACGTGCGGAACCCTGCATGGGCATTTGAAATGTACGGCCGAAAGGTGGAGAAGGCCATGAATATGAAGAAGAAAGGTGCCGGGCCGGAAGTGATATTTGAGGAGGATCTTTTTAATTGTCTAGTTGACTTTGGCTTCACTCACAGGTAACTGGGTCCTGCTGCTATTTCCATTCATTAACTATTTCTCAAAATTATGGCCGAAGTCACAACCATCGAACTGGATAACTATACAGTCGATAAACGCCCGAGCATAAAGGAACCCGATAAAGTCAAACTGTGGGTAAGATCCGGAGGAAGGTGCGCATACTGTAATAAATATCTACTTGATTTAGAATATGATGTAAACATTGGAGAGATGGCCCACATTGTTGGCTGGACAACTAGCAAGAAGTCCCCGCGAGGAGAATCTGAGATGCCATTGAATGAAAGAAATCTAGTTGAAAACATGGTTCTGTTATGCGCCGAGCATCACAAGATAGCGGACTCAAAAGAAACATTGGAAGTCTTTACTATTGAGCGTTTGATTCAATTGAAGACAAGTCATGAAGCTCGAATTTTTCATCTAACTAATCTCGAGAATGATTCAGAGTCGGTAGTTATACGGCTATTAGGAAAGATTCGCGGGACGACTGTTGAGTTGTCTCAACAAAGAGCTAGGCTCGACTTGCTGGATTCTGAGAACAAATTTGCGCGGTTTTTAGATAGCTTTGATAAACAAGGTATTGAAATTGATTTGACTGGTCTGTCGGAGCCGGAAGATAGTTGGGACGCTTACTGGTCAATGGGAAAATCAATAATCGATAGTTCTATTCGAATAATCGAAGAGGGGGTGCGAAAAGGTGCAATTCGCCATCTCGCGATCTTTGCATTTTCACGAATTCCTCTGCTAACCTATTTCGGTTATCGGCTAGATGACAAAATCCCGACATCATTGTTCCAGAAACATCGAGGTAACTCAGAAAGTTGGGTTTGGCCAGAAGATGGCGATGATATTGAATTCGAAGCTATTCAAACGCGAAATTCGACCAGCTCTAATGTCAGCCTAGTTCTGAACATAAGCGGTACAATAGATTTATCCACAATTCCGGATTCGCAAGACCAAAATATTTATGTTCTTCGTCCCAAAGATGTGTTACCAACTCGGGATATAGTGAGAAAGCGTAAATCTCTCGAGAATTTCACTAAGACCTACCATGATTTTCTAAGCCAGATTGAAGTAGATCATAAATCCTGCTCAGAAATCAGGCTATTTTTGGCTGTGCCTCTCACCGTCGCAATTGTGTGTGGAAGAGGCATAATGCGTAATGTGCATCCCCCTCTCACAATTTGGGATTATACCGGCCAAACTTATGCACCAGCACTAACCATCAACACTCGTGAAACTAACTAACTACTTCAAACATTTTCTTGAAAATGAGGTCAATCTTAATTCTACCAGGATCGACACCTTAGACGATCGAACTGAGGCGATCACTAATTTTCTAAAAAACTCGCAACAATTCAAGGATAAGTTCTTGGATATAATCCCCCAGGGATCATACGCTCATAAGACAATAATCAAGCCCTTAAAGGTGACAGATGAGTATGACGCGGACGTTTTACTTTATATCAAAGAGTTTGAAGATTGGGAAGCTTGCGATTATGTTAATAATCTCTTCAAAACATTCAAAGGAAGTATCTACGAAGACAAGGCAAGTCGCAAGACACGCTGTGTGACCATAAAGTATGCAAATGATTTTCACCTTGATATCGTTCCTTACTTAGAAAGGCATGGTGAGAAATATGTGACTAATCGCCACGAAGATCTGTTTGAACTAACTGATCCTGAAAAATTCACAGAATGGCTTGATGATAAAAACCGAATTACAAAACACCACTTTGTCAAAGTTGTCCGTCTGATTAAATTCTTGCGAGATTACAAGCGAACATTCAGCATTAAATCGATCATTCTAAGCACGTTACTTGGTGAGCAGGTTAACGACATTGCTCTTCTGGAGGATCCAAAATGTTATGAAGATGTCCCAACAGCTTTGTATACAATACTAGGAAAATTACGCTCCTACATGCAAAACAATTACTATATGCCGACAATTTCTGATCCCGGAGAAACAGGTGAAAACTTCGGAGATCGATGGGATCAAGACGGATGGTTAGTGTTTCGAAACAAGATCATCGATTACTCTGAAAAAGTGACTGATGCCTACGAGGAAACTGATTTACAAAAAAGCCTTTCAAAATGGCAAAAAATCTTTGGTGAAGACTTCAAAAAACCTGATGAGAAACGAAGTATGGAGCGAAGGCTGCCCGATGGCACCTTGATTCAATTCGATAATACCGAGCAATATCTATCTGATGTCGGTTTGAGAGAACAAATAAATGTGTCTTATACTGTCCAGATATTAGGTAGAGTTGCAAAGAAGGACGGTTACATGGATTACAAACTAGCTAATAGAGGAAGCAGGGTGAAAGTTGGGCGTTCACTATCTTTCGGGATTAAATGCAATGTACCGTGGCCTTATGAGGTCTATTGGAAAACCTTAAATCGTGGACAAGAAGCACTGCGGCACAATTCAATACGAGGGCAAATTGTAAAAGGTAGCATTACGCATTCTGAGGTAACAAAATTCCGAGGTAATCACTTTGTAGAGGTATATATTGTAAAAAACGGCGTTTGTGTCGCAAAGGACAGACAATCAGTTATGATAGTCTAAGAATAGGTCATAGCAGCAAGGGGTCAACTCGCGCGTAGCGAGCTGCGACCATAGGCGCGGTAGAGCTGGTCTGCCAAGCAAAGCCTTCGGAATCATTGTCTGAGTGTGGATGTGTGTTCATTTCGTTGATTTTTAAGTGTGTAGAAATTCTTGCATTTACGTTTTCTGCAAAGCACGGACTGCCGCGGCCTGATCCCAACACATTCGCCCGGTAATATACATTGCAATGCCTTTAAGATATCCGAGCACTTCCCGGCAGATTTATATAAATTGCTTTTTTTAACCAAACACCCTTTCCACATGGCACATACTACCTCCAATCCGAAGATCCACGAAGGCCGTAACTTAAAAAGATTCAGGGAGATGCTCCAAATAAAGCAGGATTATTTGGCGTTTGAGCTCGGCGAAGACTGGAACCAACAAAAAATCTCACTCCTCGAACAAAAAGAAAAGATTGACTCCGACATTTTGGAGCAAGTTGCGGCAATTCTTAAAATCCCGGCTGAGGCGATTCAGAATTTTGATGAGGCAAAGGCGATTAATATTATTACGAATACTTACCACGATCATTCCAATGATAACTCCTTTAACCAGGGCACCATTTATTTAAATCCTGTCGAAAAGATAATTCAGCTTCATGAGGAGAAGATTGCTTCGTATGAGCGGATGTTGAAGTAGAAGGATGAGATGATGGGGCGGTTGGACCGGTTGATAGCAAGTAAATAACATTTGCGCCAAAGATTTAATGAATCAACCTAAAAGCAAAAGGTACGTATGGAAATATTAATAATTGTATTGTTCATTCTAGGGATATTCGCAATTTTATTCTTAATCGACTTTGTAAAGAAAATTATTGATGTCACTAGAAGTAGTGAGGAAATACTTGAACTGTTTAACAAGGCGGAAAACTTTCATGTTGAGAAATTTATTCTTCATTCGAGGCCACCAAATTTTCAGTTAGAGAAAATCAACTTATTTAAGGTTGATAGTCTTAGTAAGGCATCTCAACTCGCCTGCAAAGTTCAAAAAGATAACGAGCATTTAAAAAAAAAGCATATTCACAGAGCTATCACTGAAACAGAAATTTCAATAAAAACGTATAAAGAGATGTCCGACATTTTTAGAATTAAATAAATATGTTCTACTCATCCCTATTCAAAAATCTTGAAAAAAAAATCTCACTGTTATTTAATTATAAAAGTGAAATTCACTCAACTATCAGTGCTAGTACTGCCGAAGCTCAAAAACTCTTATTAGAAAACAAGGGAATATGTGAAGAAAACAAAACAGTTCTGGCAACAATATTAGATCGAGAAAAATCCATCCAACGGATTGTCTCGGAAAAATCTATTGGCTTTCCCTGGTTAGCTGATGCTATAAGTGAGTTTCATAAATATCAAGATTTTGAAATCGCCCACTACTTAGAAACCAAGAAACATCCGGCTCGTAAACAAGCGGAAGATATTAGAAATTTAGCGATAGAAAATAAAGTTTTACGAAAGCAGAAGAAAATTGCGGAGAACTTTGTGAAATACTATGAATCTCTATTCCCATGGATTCGAGAATATGTTGGCGAAGATTTGGAACATCTTCTATCGCTTGTCGGACAGACCAAGGAGATTAGTGAAGAAACAACCGATCCAGTCCAAAAATTTATCACTAATGAGCAATATAAGAATCTTCCTTCAAGTGAAAAAAATCAGTTGGCACTTGATAGATATCTAGTTTCACGAAAACAATCCCAGCAGATCGGCCGAGATTACGAACGATATGTTGGATATCAATATGAAATGAAGGGATATGCGGTTGAGTACATCGGGATCGAAATGGGGCTGGAAGACCTAGGGCGTGATCTTATTTGCAGAAAGGATGGGAAAGTTGAGATTGTTCAATGTAAGCATTGGGCACAATATAAAGATATTCACGAAAAACACGTAAATCAACTTTACGGGACTGCTGTTAAATTTTACATTGAACAGTTCCAGAACTCTGGTAAAGAGAATCAATTATTTCTATTTCCTGAGGTGTTTGCCAAAGGAAATATTTCCGCAGCTATATATACTTCAACGACATTATCTGAGACTGCTAGAAAATTCGCGGCTGCCTTGGGAATCAAGATCCATGAAAAGAAACCATTGGAACGATATCCAATGATTAAATGTAATGTTAGCCCGAAATTTGAAAAAATATACCATCTTCCATTTGATCAGCAATATGATCGAACAACGGTTAAGAACAAAGGTGAATTCTACGCTATGACAGTGAAGGAAGCCGAAGAAAAAGGTTTTAGAAGAGCATTTAAGTGGAAAGGAGACAAAGTGTAAGAAGAGCAGATAAATTCACTAACATTATAAATCATGATGGAGTTGAATTCTCGTGAAATTGCCAGTTTAATTTTGATTGGGCTGGCATTCATATTTTGTGTTCAATATGCCGGATCATCACTTTTTGAGGTTTTAAAAAGACTCACTGCGAAACCAATAATTGTCGTCTTACTTCTATCAACTCTATGGACAGCAGGTATTGTGACGCTATTGGAGAAGGTAGGCATTTGGAATCCATCATTACTAAAAGCGACTGTGATTTGGTTTATTACAACCGCGCTTGTCACCCCGTTCAAAGCGGTCATAAATGAGTATTCCGTTTTCGATAGAAGAGTTATAAGTACGACACTTCTCGATAGCATAAAATTAACTGAGCTTATTATTCTTGCTATATCAGCATACACATTAAATGTATTTTATGAAGTAATTCTGGGAGCTGCACTCACCCTAACTGTTCTCTTATCTGAGACTGCGAAACTGCAAGGAAATAAATCTGTCACTACTTTTTTTTCTGTTATACAAATTATTCTAGGTTCTATTTTAGTAATCAACTCAGTATTTGGATTGATTAATAACTTCGACGGATTTTGGAACACAACAACGCTTTACGAATTTGCAATACCAATTGTACTAACTTTCTTGTATTTGCCTTTTATTTATTCGGTAATTGCATATGTTACTCTTGAATTTATCTTGATTAGGGTGCCAAACCATATCCCTAGAGAAATTTTGCGTTACTCAAAGTTCAAGGCTATCATGGCATTTGGATTTGATAAAACTCAGTATAAAAGGTGGATTCATAATTTGATTGTAAATCCGGTATCAACTAAACAAGATGTAAATAAATCTATTGCAGACTTATTAAAATACAAGCTAGAAGAACGTAATCCGACGCATATAGATGCCAGATTTGGATGGTCCCCTTTTGTCGCCAAGAAATTCATGGAGGAAGTTCATCTTGGAACAGGTGACTATTTGAACAATTATCAGGATGTTTATGGCGCAACCTCAAATCCTATGCAGGTAACGAATACTGTACAAAGTAAGATTCACTACTATATTGAAGGGACATCAGAAGTAGTACAGATGATTCAGCTGACTCTAAATTGTAATTATGTAAAAGACAAGAGTCAGTCTTTACAAACCTTTGCAGATTATTCAAAACGCTTAGTGATTAATTCATTAAACATTGGCCTAGATGAAAACATCGAACAGGCAATTTACAAAATGAGGAAGCATAGCATATCTCATGAAGGAAAGTCCATCACTTTGACAGTTACCAGATATGATCCCGGAAAGCAAAATGAAATATTTGATATGAGAATAACGATTAAGACATTATCAGTAAACAATTAACAGATCGATCAGGCGATCCTTTGCTGATATAAACATTGATCTCGTTAACCATCTCGATCAGGCGATTTTTATCAACATCCTAAGCTTCCAACCAGCTTAGGAAATCGGCAATTTGCGAGAGCACATGCTGTCTTTTGACAGCTCTTTGAACTTTAATCTGCACAATCTGATTTTCATAGTACTCTCGAAGTACTTCACAGTAAGATTTGAATAACCTTTATATGCATCCATCATTCGAGAAGGAATAGAACCCTTCCGCCGTTACGATCAAATGATCCAAAACCCGGATATTAAGCACCTCACCTGCCTTTCTCATATTCTCAGTAATATACTTATCTGCATCACTCGGCACGAGCTGCCCGGAAGGATGATTGTGTGCCAGGATAATCCCTGTTGCATTGGCTTTCAAAGCTGCTGCAAAAACGATCCTTACATCAGCACTTGCACCCGAAATCCCACCTTTGGAAACTTCAAAAATACCTAGCACGCGGCTGGCATTGTTCAATAGCAGTATCTTGAACTCTTCAATAAATTCAAGTCTATCGGGGTTCCAGCTTTGCATCAGCACATTGTATGCATCTTTGGACGATGCTATTTTAGGACGCTGACTTGCTTGTACATTGGTTTTGTAGATCAGCTGAATTTCTGCCACCTGATACAAGTTTGAGACATTTGCGAAGCTTTCCATAATTACCTTGATTTTGAAGTGATTGAATGAATTATGGCGCTTCATTCTGGCACTGGGCAAGCAAGTAGTGGAAGCAACGGAATAAAGGAAAGCATGTGCGCAGGTAGGCATTTATGCCCGTGTTTATGCCGGAATTTCCACTACGCCCCGCAGCCCTGTGCCTACCTTGGTGGCATCATTGATACAAGAAACTCTTCAGGGCATTTCAGCGGTCTTCATAAAATTTTGGGCGAGGCTTTTCATAATATCAGTTTCTATTCCATTGATAATCAACGGGGTACAATGGTCGTGGCGTGGGTACAAGAAAAACTTGTACTTGAAGCGCCTTGATTTTGAGTGTTGTTTTGTCAGGTAATCAATGCAGCAGCAACCTTAAAACAACATGAGTTATGGCAACGCATTTATCATGGACAGGCTACTTTCTGGCAGTGGGTGCCGCGGTAGCGATCTACTATGTGATTATCGGAATCCGGTACTATCGGCAGGACATCAGGGCACTGCTCAATTCAAAATCCTGGTTCTGGGATCGGCCAGAAAAGCCGCCGCCGATAACCAAACCGCAGGCAAGTCAGCAGGAAGAAACCGCTGAACCTGTTGATGTAAAAAAGCAGCCCTGGCAAAGTGAAGCCTTGTTTGCCAAGGTCGAGGAGCTCAGCTCACAGCTCCGGAACAGTATCCGGGAAGCATACCAAAAAGGCTACGAAAAGCGGGATCTGATTTTCCTGATCCAAATGTCGATCAAAGATTTTTCTGCCGTCAAAGGCACGCCGTTCCGTGAGGCGATCAACAACGTGATCACTTCGGAATCTGCAAAATATGGCTTCATCAACCTCAGTGCTGTAGAGCTAGAGGAGTTATGGAAGGAGGTTTAATGATGAGCCCGCTCTCCTGCGCTCCCGGGCCTTCGGGCTTTGGGAGCCGCAAGGAGACAAACCGAGTAGACAAGTTCAAAACAATAACCAACGAGGCGTATGAAATGTGGAAAAACAGCCCCTTCAATCAGGGCAAAACAAGTATGGGCAGCAGCGCTGCTGTCAGTAATGACAACCATCACCAAAGCGCAAGACGGCGCGGCGGGCATCTCCGAAGCCGACAGCCAGGTGCGCAGTTACTTCGAGCCAGGTACGCAGCTGATGTATGCCATCGGTGCGGTGCTCGGGCTTGTAGGTGCAGTGAAGGTTTTCCAGAAATGGAATGCCGGGGACAATGATACCGGAAAGGTCGCTGCGGCGTGGTTCGGTAGCTGTATTTTCCTAGTGGTAGTCGCTACCGTGCTGCAATCTTTCTTTGGCCTATAAGGGTAAGCGTTATGGCAAGCACGAGCATTTACCAAATCAACAAGGGCATCAACACTTCTATTGAGTTCAAGGGGCTCAAAGCGCAGTACATCTGGTACATGGGCGGCGCGGCGATCGTTTTATTTGCGATTTACACACTGCTGTACATCTGCGGCATCCGCTCTTATATCTGCGTGGGCATTGTGGTTTGCCTGGGTATCCCGATGATCATGGGCATTTATCACCTGAGCTCAGCCTATGGCGAGCACGGAGTCACCAAAATGCTCGCCAGGCGAAGTGTGCCAAAATACGTGAAGTCCAATTCAAGGCGCATTTTTAAAACCAGCACCAGCAATGGAAAAGTTACTCGATGATTTGATCCCGATCATGGATGTGGAGCACGATTGCATCCTATCTAAGCAGGGGGACATCACGGTGGTATTTCAGGCAGATTTGCCTGAAATATTCACCCTCTCCGACAACGACTACGAGGCTTTTCACCAAACCTGGGTAAAAGCACTCCGCGTGCTGCCAGCACATTCGGTCTTTCACAAGCAGGATTGGTTTGTCGACAGCCGTTATGAGCCCGACTTTTCCCCTCAAGACAAAAGCTTTCTGTCCATGCAAAGCGAGCGGCATTTCAACGAACGGCCGTTCCTAGATCACACCTGCTACATCTACATTACCAAGAAGCCAGCAAACCGGAAAGTTTCCAGCTCACTGGTTTCAAACCTGGTGAGGCCGACGCTCATGCCGGAGGAAACGATGGATGAAAAAGTGTTGCAGGACCTGCTCAGCTGCGTCGGTCAATTTCGGCACATTATGGAAGACAGCGGATTTGTGAAGCTGCGCAGATTAAAGGACGATGAGCTTTGGAGCCACAATGCAAAGTCGGGTATTATCGAGCAGTACTGTTACCTGTCCCAGGGCGACGAGCCGCTGATTAAGGATATGCAGTTTGAAGAAAATATCCGGATCGGCAGCCAGCACTGTCAGCTCTATACGCTGGCCGACACCGAGGACTTGCCAGGCACGTGCGGCTCACAAATAAACTTCGGTCGCTACTCGACGGACAAGACCAAATTCAGCATTGGATATTCGTCTTCACTCGGCCAGCTATTGAGCTGCAACCACATTTACAACCAATACATTTTCATTGACGACGGGCAGAAGACGCTCCGAAAGATGGAAACCAAAAGGTTGCGCCTCCAATCCCTGGCAGCATACTCGCGAAAGAATGCAATTGCGCTCGATGCGACAAACGCGTTTTTGAATGAGGCAATTTCTGGCCAGCGGATGCCGGTGAGGGCTCATTTCAATCTGCTGGTGTGGACAGAGAAAAAGGAAGAGCTCAATGAGCTAAACAACAAAGTCTCAGCTGCACTCGCTCAAATGGAAGCTGTCGCAAAAAAGGAGACAACTGGCGCACCACAGATTTTCTGGGCGGGCATTCCGGGCAATGCGGCGGACTTCCCGATAAATGAGACTTTCGATTGCTTCGCCGAACAGGCTTCGTGTTTTCTAAACCTGGAAACAGGTTACCGCTCTTCGATTAGCCCGGTCGGCTTGCGACTTGGGGACAGGCTTACTGGCAAACCGGTTCATGTAGATATCAGCGATGAGCCGATCAAAAAAGGGATTTGCACCAACCGGAACAAATTCATTCTTGGGCCGTCGGGCAGTGGTAAGTCGTTTTTCACCAACCACATGGTTAGGAGCTATTATGAGCAGGGTTCGCACATTGTACTTGTCGATGTTGGGCACTCTTATAAAGGATTATGTGATTTGGTCGGCGGATACTATTTCACCTACCAGGAAACAAATCCAATCAAGTTCAACCCGTTTCACATCGCCGAGGGGGACGGGCTCGATACAGAGAAGAAGGAGAGCATAAAGACACTGATCCTCGCACTTTGGAAAAAGGATAATGAGGTTTTCAAGCGAAGTGAATATGTAGCTCTATCCAATGCGCTGACGCTTTTCTATGCTCATATAGCTGAAACAGGGAAGTTCGCGTGCTTCAATTCCTTTTACGAGTTTCTGCGTGACAAGTTCGTTGCGATCCTTGATGAGGACAAGGTGAAAGACCGAGATTTCGATGTGGCTAATCTGCTTTACGTATTGCGGCCTTACTATCAAGGTGGAGAGTTTGATTATCTGCTCAATGCAACCGAGAACATTGACCTATTGAACGAGCGGTTCATTGTCTTCGAGCTGGACAACATCAAAGACCATCCAATCCTTTTTCCGGTAGTAACGATCATCATTATGGAAGTCTTCATCTCCAAAATGAGAAAGCTGAAAGGGATCCGCAAGATGATATTGATTGAAGAAGCCTGGAAGGCGATTGCCAAGGAAGGTATGGCAGACTACATAAAGTACCTTTTCAAGACAGTCCGTAAATATCTGGGAGAAGCGATTGTGGTAACGCAGGAAGTGGAAGACATTATCAGCTCACCAGTTGTTAAGCAAGCGATTATTAATAATTCAGATTGTAAGATCCTTCTTGATCAGAGCAAATACCAGAACAAGTTTGACCAGATACAGGAACTGCTCGGACTGACCGAAAAGGAAAAGACGCTGATTCTTTCGGTCAATAAAGCCAATGATCCACTTCGTAAGTATAAGGAAGTCTTCATTAGCCTGGGCGGAACTTTATCAAGGGTCTACCGGACAGAAGTCAGCTTGGAAGAGTATCTGTGCTACACCACCGAAGAAACCGAGAAGATCAGGGTAATCGAATACGCGAGCCGGTTTGGAAGTATGCAAAAGGGAATCGCGGCCCTGGCCAGTGAAATGAAATCAACGGCGGGAATATGAGAAAGCACATCCTATTTTTCACATTGATATTTGCACTGGTGGCAACGCCCATTCAGGAAGCCCAAGCTGCAAATCCATGGGCCGCAGTCATCAAGGCAGCGATCAAGAAAGTGGTGAAGGCGGTGGATCTAATGATCCAGCGGCGGCAGAACAAGGTGATCAGGCTTCAAAACGCACAAAAAGCGATCGAAAACACAATGGCAAAATTGCAGCTCGACGAAATCACCGACTGGGTCAAGAAGCAGCGTGATCTTTATAAAAAGTATTACGATGAGCTCAAAAAGGTCAAAGCGGTGATTGCCTATTATTTCAAGATCAAGCAGATCGCTGACAAAAACTCCCGGCTCGTTGATGAATACAAAAGGTTTTGGGGAATGATCTCTGGCGACAAGCATTTCACAGCTCAGGAGCGCAACTACATTTTTCAGGTCTACGTGGGTATTCTTGAAAATTCAGCAAAGAATGTGGACTTGCTAAAAATGGTTGTCGAATCCCTAACGATGCAAATGACGGATGCGAAGCGGATGGAACTGATCGAAAACGCTGCCGACAAAACGGATCAATTGTACACGGACCTGACCCGGTTCAATCAGGAAAACGCAATGTTGAGCATCAGCCGGGCGAAAAATCAACAGGAAGTGGATGTTGTGAAAAAGCTTTATGGAATCAACTAGCAAGTTTATGAGAGTAATTTATATCGTACTCGCCATGATTTTCATCAATACGACTTTGCAGGCGCAAACATTCAAGGAATGGTTTCGGCAGAAAAAGACGCAAAAGAAGTACCTGATCGAGCAGATCGCCCAATTAAAAATCTATTTGGAGCTGACGGAAAAAGGCTACAAAATCGCTAAGCAGGGATTGACCGCCATCGGAGATTTAAAGCCGGGTGAATTCAAATTTCACAAAAATTACTTCGATTCACTCAAAATTGTCAATCCGAAAATTGCCAGCCTCCCAAAGATCAAATGGATCGGCGCGTACAACGGTGAAGTTAGAAACATTTGCTCGACATGTCTTTCCAAAAATGGCCTGACTGAATATCTCAATGGCGACGAACTAGCTTACCTCCGGGCTGTGTTTGACCGGCTCGATGCTGATTGCGACAAGATACAGGTCACACTCAAAGAAGTGACCACCGACGGCAATCTGGCAATGACCGACGATGAGAGAGTGAAAAGGATTGAGGCGCTTTACCAGCAAACACTGTTTAATCTGACATTCTCAAAAGCTTTTTGTAGCGAGTCGGCGGTGCTGGCAGCAGCCAGGATGAAGGAGAAAGAGGATGTGATAACCGGCCGGGCACTACGCGGCATAAACTGAAAACAATGAGAAATGTATTGATACTATTTCTATTAGGCGCAATGCTTATTCCCCCAAAACAAGCCTCAGCACAGACACCGGAAGTCACTCAGCTGATCCTTAATATTCAAAAGCTGAACCAACTTCGAAAGATCCTGAAAGAGTTAAAAGCAGGGTACGATATTCTCTTCAAAGGATATACTACCATTAAGGATATTTCGAAAGGGAATTTCAAGCTTCATGAAGCCTTCCTGGACGGTTTGTTGGAAGTAAGCCCAGCTGTAAAACGCTACAAGCGGATCGCCGAGATCATCGACTTTCAGCTAAGGTTGGTCTCCGAATATAGAACAGCGTTCGGGCAGTTTCAGTCCGGAAAATATTTCGACAAGGATGAGCTTGATTATATGGAGCGAGTCTATGCCAGGTTAATTAATCAAAGTCTGAAAAATCTGGATGCATTGACCATGGTGGTAACTGCTAAGAAAATGAGAATGTCGGACGATGAACGATTGTCAGCAATCGACAAAATCCATGAAGAAATGCAGGATAAGCTTGTCTTCCTGCGTCACTTCAATTCAACAGCTGCAACACTTGGCTTGCAACGTGCCAAAGTTTCTGTTGAAGTTGAAACCAGCGCAGACTTAAACGGCATCCAGCTCTAATCTCAAAATTATGAACGCATTTACAAGAGCCGCTATAATAGCGGTCTTAGCTACCGCTTTGCCACAAATTTCTTTCGCGCAGGGCTTTCCCGAGCAGATCAGTGGCCTGCATAGTGTGCTGGACGAGCTTTACGATGAAATGATGCCGATGTGTGCAAAGTTGATCAGTGTGGGACGCGGAATTGCTGGCTTTGCTGCGATCTGGTATATCGCTTCGCGGATTTGGCGGCACCTGGCAAACGCAGAGCCGATCGATTTCTATCCTCTTTTCAGACCGTTTGTGATAGGTTTTGCTATCCTTATTTTCCCATCAGTTCTAGCCATGATTAATGGCGTGATGTCACCAGTTGTTCGCGCTACTTCTGCCATGGTCGAAGGCTCCAACGAGGCGATCACCTTGCTGTTGAAGAAAAAGGAAGAGGCGATCATGAAAACCAATGCCTGGCAAATGTATATCGGTGCAACGGGGAATGGGGACAGGGACAAATGGTATAAGTACACGCATGGGAATGAGGATCCGTCGGGCGAAGGCATTATGGCCAGCGTCGGCAACGACATCAAATTTTCGATGGCAAAGGCATCCTACAACTTTCGCAATTCCATCAAGGAATGGATGAGCGAAATACTCAGGCTGCTTTTTGAAGCCGCAGCACTTTGTATCAATACACTTCGGACATTTCAGCTCATTGTCCTTGCCATTGTTGGCCCCATTGCATTTGGCATCTCGGTTTTTGACGGTTTTCAGCATACGCTTACCGGCTGGATTGCCCGCTATATCAACATCTTTCTATGGCTGCCGGTCGCCAACATTTTTGGCGCAATCATCGGCAAGATCCAGGAAATGATGCTCACACTGGACATCAGCCAGGTGGAAGGGGCTGGCGAAACGTTTTTTAGCTCGACAGATATGGCTTACCTTATTTTCCTGATTATCGGGATTGTGGGATACTTTGCTGTTCCAGCAACTGCAAACTTCATCATCCAGGCAGGGGGCGGCAATCCATTCCTTTACAAAGTCACCACACTGTTTTCGCAGACTGCGACAGGCTTTGGAAATAGGGCGTTTCCTCCCGGCGGTGGCTTTGGTTCGCTGCCAAGAAGTACCGCAATGCCAAAATCTTAAAACTGATAACTACCAACAATCATGTTCACCAAGGCAAAAAATCTTGAAACCGCATTCCGGCATGTCCGCAGTTTCACCATGTTAGTTATAGTCGGCTGTATGGGCTTTTGCTGCTTTGCTGTCTACAAAAGCTATCAGCTGGTCGATGAAACGCAGGACAAAGTTTACATCCTGGCAAGTGGCAAAGTGCTTGAAGCGTATGCTTCGGAACGAAAAGAAAACATCCCGGTCGAAGCCCGCGATCACATTGCATCTTTCCACCGCTTCTTCTTTACACTCGATCCTGATGACAAGGTGATCCAGTCCAATCTGGTCAAAGCACTGTATCTGGCCGATGGATCAGCGAAAGCACAGTATGAAAACCTGAAAGAATCAGGGTTCTATTCAAGCATCATTTCCGGGAACATAAGCCAGCAGATCAGCGTCGACACAGTAGAAGTTGCAACGGACGATTATCCATACCGCTTTCACTGCGTGGCTTCCCAGCGGATCATCCGCTCAACCAGCGTCGTAACCCGCAGGCTAGTCACCGAAGGATTTCTTAGAACCGTATCCCGCAGCGATAATAACCCGCACGGATTTCTGATCGAACGCTGGACAACACTTGAAAACAAAGACATCAATGTACAAAACAGATAAGCTATGTTTTATGATTTTAATAAGCACAAACGCCAAATCACCGCGCCACTACCTCCCACAGACGACGACGTCATAACAAGATTTCGTCAGTACCATAAGGCAGCTCGGCAAAAGCTTGCTGATCAAGCTAGCGCGAGGGTTTACCGTCTTCCTTTGGGATTGCAACGAGGGATATTTATTATAGCAATAGGTATTGGGATTATTTACTGCATCTATTTGATCCTCCCAAATTCGGTTTTGACTTCTGCAAATCCCCTACTCTCAGGTATCATACAATCTCACCAAACCATTCAGGCCGCAACACCAAGCCCCAAACAAGAAGCCTTCGAGCGATACCTGGACAGTTTGGAAAGAGCTTTCGAAGCCGACAGTATTTTTCAGTCACAACAAACAATTGACAACCATGCAAAAAATAGCATACACCCGTAAATTTTTGCAGCAACGCAAATTCTACACCTTCCTGCCACTCTTAGTTTTGCCGTTCCTTACCCTATTTTTCTGGGTGCTCATTGGCAGGAACAAAGGCAGCGTTACATCTGATAAAGATCATAAAGGACTTATCTTAAGCTTGCCCGAGGCGTTCTTCAAGGATGATAAGGATTTTGATAAGCTTAGCTATTATCAGAAAGCAGCAGCCGACTCAGCCCGGCTTCGTGATCTGATCGAAAAGGACCCTTATTATCAAGATACGCTACTCGCGTCCAAATCTGGTCCATTAGGTGTTCCGTTGAAAGATCTAAACGGTCCGGGGAAAAATCGGAGGACTTTCGGAAATACTTCCGACGCGAACAGTATTAAATACCCGGACCAAGAAGTTCATAATAAGCTAAAAGAGCTTGAGAAAGTGCTCGCGCAAACCAGTCAGCCAAAATTTGACAACGAAAAGGCAGTCAGAGATGATGATACGCAAAAAGCGGTGAGCCCAGAAATGGCCCGGCTGGAACAAATGATGTCAGGCATTGATTTACAAGAACCAGTCGAGGAGGAAGATCCGGAAATGACCGAGCTCAATGGGTTGATTGATAAAATCATGCAAATCCAGAACCCCCAACTCGTAGAAGAGAAAGTTAGAGAACAATCATTAGCGAATGGAAAGCAGGTTTTCCCTGTAATGCCAGCAGGTGACCAGATAAATTACACCTTACTGACCAGCAGCACACAAGATTCCCTGCATTCTGCTCAAAGCAACGCTACAAACACTTCTGGGTTTTACGCACTTGACGATCATAGACAGGCTGGCGTCAATCAAAATGCAATTGAGGCTGTAATTGACCAAAACCAGACCTTGGTAACAGGTGGGACAATCAAGCTTCGGCTGACCACCGACATATTTATCTCAGGCAGTCGGATACCAGCAGGTAGCTTTCTTTTTGGAAAAGCGAGCCTTAATCAGGAAAGGTTAAGGGTAAACATAGAGTCTTTACGGTCGGGAAATTCCCTTTTTCCGGTGAATCTAACGGTTCATGATATGGATGGGATAGAAGGCATTTACATTCCAGGTGCGCTTTCAAGGGATGTCGGCAAACAATCCTCAGATCGGGCGATCCAAGGCATTAACATTCCAATGATAGACCCGTCCATCGGTGCTCAGGCGGCCAGCGCTGGTATAGAAGCGGCGAAAACCTTTCTAGGCCGAAAGACGAAACTCATCCAGGTCACTGTGAAAGCCGGTTACCGCGTGCTGCTCAAAGACGCTAACACCAAGACTATTTAATCCCATCATTTATTTAAGCATCCATCATCATGAGAACTTTTCTTTTGTGCCAGCTATTGCTATGTCTATTTTTTCGTTCAACAGGTATTTGCCAGGGAGTTGAAAGCAGTGTTATCGCACCGTTTCCACTTGAAATTACTACAGGTAAAACCACCCATCTGATCTTTCCATTCAGCATTAAAACAGTCGATCGGGGAAGCCCGGATGTCCTAGCACAGAAGGCTACCGGGATTGAAAATATCCTGCAGGTAAAAGCCGCAAGACCTGATTTTGACACAACAAATTTGACGGTTATCACTGCCGATGGTAAACTGTTTTCATTTCTCGTCGCTTATGCCGACCAGCCGCTTTCGCTGAATATTCAGCTAACTAATTCTGCTTCTCAGTTTGCGCAAATGAGATCAACCGATGTAAATGAGGCGAAGGTTATCGATGCAGCGAACCGGGCAAATGCGATTCCTCCCGGAGGTGTCTCGCTTAATGACAAATCATCAAAAGCAGAATTTTCGCTAGCTGGTCTGTATGTCGATGAAAATTTGCTCCTGTATAAAATAGACCTGGCAAATCACTCCGCTATCAAATACGACATTGAAAATCTCCGATTTTTTGTCAGGGACAAAAAGCACCCTAGACGGACTGCTATCCAGGAAACAGAAATAAAGCCGCTCCAAATACTTGGCGATACAAATGCTGTTGCTCCTCACACCTTGCATTCGTTCGTTTATGTGCTTCCGAAAATGACAATTCCTGACAAAAAGTACCTGGCGGTTCAGGTTCAGGAAAAGAATGGCGGCAGGCATCTCACGCTAAAAGTCCGCAACAGGCACATTTTAAAAGCACTCACATTAAACCATTGATTATTCATCATTAACATAGGAAATCATGAACGAGAAAAACTTTGAATATCTCCGCGACCAGGTAAAGTATTCAGGCTTCGGCGAAGGCCTCGAAAGCCAGCTGAAAGAAAATATTAACCGTCAACCACCTGAATTTTCACTTCAGCACCAGGCAACTTTCGGCAAAGACGAATTAAATAGCTCATTGCATTTCAAACGGTCTGCAACAACTGACATGTACTTTTTCAACAGCTACATGGCCTCCATGAAACAAGAGCAGGCGACAGAAAAAATGAACCAGACATTTTACGTCGGCAAGGATAACAATATCACTTTGAAAGAAGGATATAATTTGATGAGCGGCCGGGCTGTCAACAAGGATTTGACCAATAAGGAGGGGAAAATTTACAATGCCTGGCTTCAAATGGATTTCAAGCAAACCGATAGTGCTGGTAATTTTAAGCTCAAACAGTTCCATGAAAATTACGGTTTTAAACTCGAAAATGAGCTCGCAAAGCATCCAATCAAGGAACTGCAGAACGATCAGGACAAGACCAAATTGATGGATTCGCTTCAAAAAGGAAACCGGCAGGCTGTGACATTTGTGGAAAATGGCAGCGAGCAGCGTAGGTACATCGAAGCTAATCCACAATTCAAATCGGTGACGGTCTTTGACTCAAACATGCATCGCCTCGGCAATAGGCAATCGCAAGAGGCTTCCCAGTCAAAAAGTAAGCAACAGGGACAAAAAGCTGACCAGAGTTTGGGAGGCGATGATGGCAAAGATCATCATTCTGGAAAGAAGGCAAAGAAAGAAAAAGGGATGGTAATCGGCCAATAAGCCATGGACGTTGCATCTCTCCTTGACCGCTTTTTCAAGGAAATCAGTGTAGACGCCCGTGTAACAATGACTCACATTAGTGTCTATGCTGCTATCCTTCAAAGCCTTCGTAAAGCAGGTACAAATGACCTCTCAATGTTCAGTTTCGAATTGATGCAGGTCGCTAAAATTTCCAGCGGAAAAACCTATTACAAAGCCGTTAGGGAGCTCAACGAATTTGGCTACATCCATTACGAGCCATCATTTAAGAAAAACCAGCCCAGCAGGATTTCGCTTTCCAAGCCAGACTAAAATAAATTCAAATTTCAGGAGATGAATATAGAGGTAATAACAAAGGAGGACTTGCAAGTCCTGCGGCGTGAACTGCTTGAAGATTTAAAGCAGCTCATGTCGGGTTCGAAACACGAGCCAAAGAAATGGCTCAGGAGCGCGGACGTACGAAAGATGCTGAACATCTCAGCTGGTACGCTTCAAAATCTCAGGATTAACGGACAACTGCGGCCCAGTAAGATTGGGGGATCATTCTTCTATGCATTCCAGGATATACAATCGCTTATGCAAGCTGACACAAAACGTAGGAAATAATGGAAAGATCAATAGGAAAATTCATACACCGTATTCTGATTGATCAGAGGGTTAGGATTTGGCATGTGGGGACATATCTGGCATTAGTTTTGCTTTGGGAGAAAAACCGTCAATCGAGCCCTTTCCAAGTGACACGGCGAATGATTATGCAGATGTCTAGGACAAAAAGCACTAGGACATACCATAAATATTTAAAAGAACTGGAAGTGCTGGGTTATATCAAATACTTGCCTTCGTACCATCCTAAGGAGGGCAGCACAGTCTGGCTTATTGAATGAATGTAAAATCTGTGTAGGCTTGTATATAACCTTGAAAGTGTTGCTGCTCCTGCCTAGCTTTCGAAAAAGTCATCACTAAAAACTACAACTATGGCTCTATTAATCAGCATTACACCGGTGATATCTTACGGAATAATACTGCTTCTAATTGGTGTTGGAACCCGGATTTTTGTGGGATTGCGGCGATTCAATAGGCGCGGGTACGGCGGGGCGCAGCTATATACTAGCTATTGGTCGTCAGTTCTGGTATCAAATATTGAGGGTGTCTTGATGATTATCTCAGCATTATCCATCGTGGGTGGTGCGCTGTTGGTGTTAGTAGAATTATTCAATCAGCATTAAAACTATTATTTTAATATCCTTGTAACATACCGCCTGCGGTTCGAAGCTGATGAAAGCTTCGAGCCGCAGGCGAATTTTTAAAAGTCAACCCGTCGACAAGAATTGCCGACGGGAATATGCGACACTTAATTAAGGGATGCTTGACCGCGCAGGGCAAAGTCAGTGCATAAGTTAAAAGCTGTTTGTGATCTTATCTGAGCAGTCCCGCCAAGAATGATAGACTTCAATTTAGCTTCTTCGTCCTGGAATTTGCGAACGTTTTGAAAATAACCGGTCACCGCATTGTACGCCCCATACACGGTGCCCATTGTCGTTGACATCTGCTGGGTTGGATTTGATAAGGCATATTCATAAACATCTTCAACAATGTTGATAAACTGCGTGGATAGAGCATTGACTTTGCCATCTTTCAGATTTCCCAATACTTCCTTGTTTGGTGCCATTGCGATTTCGATCAACCTTCTGAGTTGTGGGTCGGTGATAGGCTTCATTGCCCATTGATTGAATATTTGTCCAACCTCATCACTAAACCGGCTTGCGATGCCCATAACCTTGTGAGCTGTCCTCAGCCTTTCGGTTGCATTACTAGTGTGCCGGATCTTAACCACGTTTGTCATGTTTTTCAATGCGGCGTTGAGTGTGTTTGCGCAAACAATGCGAACGGGCGTAAACGCGGCAGTAATACTTCCACTTCCATCGTGCGAAGTAGTGAGGAAGAGATACTTTTCAATCAAATCGTTATTTCCGACCTTGATGTACCCAGGTAACTTGGCAGTAATGAAGATCCGCTCACCTTTGCCAAGTGCGCCAGCTGTTTCGTACATAATGCCGTCTCCACCTACAATGCTATCGAAAAATGTAAATGCATCCCGGTTTTGAACTATCTGGTAATCCTTGCCGACGACTCCCAGGACTGCCCCATTATCGGTGCGCATAGTTGCATAGAAATTTGGTACAGGGACATTCTCATTGGCATTTGGGCTGCTCAGATCTGCGGCAGATAACCCGGCTTTTTGAACCCGATAATTAAGCCCTGCATGCTCAATCGCTTCGCCGCTTGTTGGGTACTGATCAACTATTTGACCAAGCCCATGCCATGCTTTTTCTTTTACCGAAAAAAAACTGTCTTTTTGAGTGTTTTCATTAAAATTGATGTTGTGAGCCATGATTACTGCTGTTAGAAGTTAGAAAATGTTTTCTTTCTCCTTCCTCTCGCTCTTTTTGAAATGAATGTTTGACAAAGAAAAAACGAGAAAAAAGAAAGCCCTTCTAACAGTGGCCCTCTATTAGCCAAAAGGAAGCGGAATAAGTGCCCGGAGGGCTGGCGGCTGTATTGGGGAAAAGCTAGGATATAGAAAAGCCGCTATTATGCCGAACGCTTTTGGCGGCTTCTCACCATCCTCAGGTGATAGGGCCACTTATTTAGCTGGCCTTTTGCCGAGTTTGTTTGTCAAGCAATTATTATGAATTACCTAATACCTCTTTCAGTCTTCTCATATCGTCCCCAATTTTCTTGTCGACGATCTTCGCATAAAGCTGAGTCGTTTTAATGTTTCGATGCCCCAACATTTTTGAAACGCTCTCGATTGGCACTCCATTCGTCAGGGTTACGGTTGTCGCGAAGGTATGTCTGGCCAAGTGAAAAGTGATCGGCTTGGTAATCCCGCATAGATCAGAAATTTCTTTTAGGTAAGAATTCATCTTCTGGTTTGACAATACTGGTAGCAGCCTATCTTGGGCTAAACACTGCGGATGCCCATCATATTCAGCAATTATTGACAGCGCTTGGGGCAATAGTGGAATTCGCGAGGGCGAGTCAGTTTTTTGTCTTTTAATCACTAACCACTTCTCACCATCACTACCATCGATAATTTCCGAGCGTTTCAGCTTGAAAACATCAGCATACGCCAAACCAGTGTAGCAGCAAAACAGAAATATGTCGCGTACCTGTGCCAATCGGCCTTGCCCGAAATCACGAGTGGTTATTGCATGTAATTCAGGACCTGTCAGCGCTTGTCTGTCTACCTCATGCTTTGTCATTTTGTAAGCATGAAAAGGGTCACGTGCAAGCCATCCACGCTTGATACACAGAAGAGAGATCTTTTTGAAGTTTGACAAATACTTCATCGTCGTGTTATGACTGCATTTCCGGACAGCTTTCATCCAAAATTCATAGTCGGCAATGAAGTCATAATCCAGCTTTTCAATTTCAAGGTCGGCAGTTCGGTATTTATACCTTATAAACTCTTTGGTATGCTCAAAGGAGGTCTTATACCGTTCCAATGTTCCGGGAGCAAAGTCCGTACCTACCAGTTTCGACATCTTATCATTATGCTCGTGGAAGATCTCCAAGATCATCTTAGGTTTTACCGAACTTCCGACGAGAACATTTTTTACCGATTCGGCTGTTATAGGCCGACCTGCTTCAATTAGCTGCCTATGCACATCGTAAACTTTGGTCTGAAGGGTATCCAGATATGCATTGAGAAGCTTTACATCTTCTTTAACACCATTCTTTCTTCCAGCCGATGAATTCCATTTTTCCCGCTCGCATTCTCTCTTGGTGCTGATTTCAATCCTTTGACCGTCGACTGTCAATCTCATGTAAATTGGCAATTCACCTTTGACATAATTGTTGCGCTTTTTAAGATAAAAGAGCAACGTGAAGCTTTTTGTTAACATAGCAATCAGATTTTAAAGTGATTAAAATTATGATTGCAGCCTATCTAAATCAAGATGTTTACGCCGTAAACAGCTTCATAAACAAAACGTTACGTCTAATTCGGTGAGCACATTTTTCTTCTTCCAACTGCTCACCTAACTGCTCACCAACATATTGGGATTTTTTGAACATTTTGGCATAGCGAGGAAAGAAAAAAAGCCTGCAAATCGTTGATTTGCAGGCTTTTGATGTGTTTTGATATTGATTTCCGCAGAGAGAGAGGGATTCGAACCCCCGGACCTGTAACAGTCAACGGTTTTCAAGACCGTCGCAATCGACCACTCTGCCATCTCTCTATTTGTCTCGCCGTACGCGAAACATGGTGCAAAAATAGGAACAAAATCTTTAAGCGCAACAAGTAGCCCTAAATTTTGTCGAGATCGGATCGACTATATATTGAGAAAGTAATGAAATTTTTGGTTTGCTCATCGACCTTGTATCTTTCATCGGGTCTAATGCCGATTACCCAAATAATGTCTCCATTACCATTTACGAGCAATCTAATTTTCTGCTTTTGAAATAGATCCAGCTTCAAATCAGTGAAGAGATCGCTCAATTTTTTACTTTTCCCAAGCATTCCAAGTGGGCAAAACCTATCGCCTTTCTGCCAGCCTCTAATTTTTAATGGAAAAATCAATTTTTCTTCATTAACGACAAGAATCTCGCCGTCCTGTAATGTTTCAAAACGCGGAGCCGCGTCGAGTTTCTCCAATGAAAGCGGCTGATTTTCAAAGTTCACCGGATTATCATGAGTCTCAATTATCCACTCAAAACCTTTTTCGTGGTTGGTTCTCGCCTCTAAAATAATTTCCGACCGATCAACCAAAAGCATGTGTGTAGGAGAGAAGAAAGTCTTACCAGGGATTCCGGACAAGCTCTCAATTATTTGCGCCACTTGGCGATACGCAAATCCGTATTCTTCCAAAACGTACCAAAGCCTATAACCCGGCTCACTACTCGAAAGCAGGCTTGGAATATTTAACTTGATTGTATCTCTCTCAATCCTGAGTACCGTAGCTTTCCAGGTTTGCAAAAATTCATTAAGCAAAGTGTTTGCAGAGCTTAATTTTTCGGATGTAATCTTAAATGTTGCTTCAAGTGCGGGATTTAACCTCTGGAAAACCGGTATGGCTTCGTGCCTGATCATATTTCGCTTATACTCGTCTGTATTATTGGAGCGGTCCTCACGCCATTCAAGATTATGGTTTTTTGCGTAAGCCAAAACCTCTGCCTTTGTTACGTATAGCATCGGACGGATGAGTGTATTATGTTTAGCTGCAATGCCATTTAGGCCAGATAAGCCGGTTCCACGTGTCAGGTTAAGTAGTACGGTTTCAAAAGAATCATTTGCGTGATGGGCAGTTGCGATCCATTTATACCCATTAGCCACCCTAATCTCTTCAAACCATTTATAACGCAGTTCCCGAGCGGCCATTTGGATAGAAATCGAATGCTTCTTCGCGTAGAATTTGACATCAAATTTTTTTAAATAAAAATTGAGATTGTAGTCCTGCGCCAACTTTCGCACAAATTCCGCATCACCCTCAGATTCATCATCCCTTAACCCAAAGTTACAATGTGCGATCCCAGCTCTGAATCCCATTCTATGGAACAAATGAACCATGGTGACAGAATCTACGCCTCCGCTTACTGCCAGTAAAGTCGGCTCCCGTTTTAACTCAAGCCCCAGTTGGTTAATTAAAGTTAAAAACGAATCCAAAATGAACGTGAAAAACGTATTTGATGTAGTTTTGGCATATAACGGACCAGATTGAATTTTAGCCAGGCCTGCTGGGACACCTTTTCAAAGGTAAATGAAAGACAGCAACATGAACATAAAAAAATATTCTAAAAACTGCAACCCTTTTAAACTTTTGCGCGTCATCCATATCAAACACAATATTTTTAAACTTACGTTCTTTTCTTTACTGATTTTTACACCTTACCTGTTCGCACAGAAGGTTTTACCAAAAACGCAGGGTGGTCAGACCGACGATTTAGTTGAAATTCTGAAGTCTGATGAGCTTGAAATAATCAATGAAAACGGGGTTGATTCCAGAAGGGTTACCAATGGTATTTTCAAGCATAAAGGAGCGCTTTTGTATAGCAGACTTGCCATCCAAAATATCAATACTAATGTGATCGAAGCCTTTGGTAATGTCAAAATCGTACAGGGCGATACAATTATAGTAACCGGAGATACGCTTTTTTACTATGGTAATACCCGGCTCGCAATTGTAAGCGGACGCAAAACGGTTCTTAAAGATCGAAAGCGGACTCTTACCACCAGGAAAATTGAATATGACATGGCCAATGGAATTGCCAATTACAAAGTCCCCGGAAAAACGGTTGATGAAGAAAACGTCCTGACCAGCAAGGAAGGGATTTATAATACGACAACCAAGGAGTTTACCTACTATAAAAGCGTAAAACTTGTTAACAAAAAGTACACATTAACCACCGACACGCTACTTTATAATTCTATTACAAAATGGTCTTACTTCAACGGAGCTACTAAAATTGTAAATAAAGATGGGGTTGTAGTGGGAACCAAAGGGCAGTATAATACGGAATCTGCCGAGTCATCATTTCATAGAAGAACAACGGTTGATAATGAAACGTATACTCTTACCGCAGATTCCTTGGTGGTTGACGGAAAGAGCAATAATGGCCAGGGAAAAGGCAATGTTGTAATAGTCGCCAAAAAAGATAAAACGGTATTGAATGGTGACGAAGGCTTTTATTGGAAGTCGGAGGGATATTCCAAAATCTATGGGCATGCCTTCGTTAGAAACGTGGTTTCGGAAGACACTCTTTACATTCGGGCAGACACATTATATTCTTACGAAAACGCAAAGGACAGCACGCGGAAGCTGATAGGTAATAAAAATGTCTATATCTATAAGTCTGATTTTCAGGGAAAATGTGACTCAATTAGCTATAATACAGCCGATTCCATTATCAGGTTTTTTCGTCAGCCCATCCTTTGGAGTGACCAACATTATCAGATGGAGGCAGATTCAATTACTGCATTCCTTGTCAACAATGAGATCAACAGAATGCTGTTAAAGGGCAAATCCTTCGTGATCACTGAGGATACATTGGTGAAGCAGTTTAATCAGGTCAAAGGCAGGACGATCAATGCCTATTTTGAAACAGGGAATAAGCTAAAACAGGTCTTGGTCGATGGAAATGGTGAAAGTGCTTACTATGCAATAGATGATAAAAACAAGAGCATTGGGTTGAACCGTGTAGAGTGTGGAAGGATGAATTTACTTTTTGTAGATAACCGTGTACAAAAAATCTCATTTGTGGGAAAACCTGATGGTAAGCTCATTCCTCCATCAAAAATAAAACCCGCCGAGAGGCAACTAGATGGTTTCAATTGGAGAATAACAGAGAAACCGACGAAGAATAAAACAATTTGGGCTGAACTATAAGTTTTTCGCGAAATTTTGGTAAAAAGTTTTTTAGCGGCATGATTATTTAAGTTCCAAAATAAACATGACCGTTCGCACAATATATTTTGAATATACAATTATTTCTCTATATTTTTGCTGTGTACTTTTTCACTAAATCATCTAAAAATTAGTCAGAAGTATCTCATTGACGCTATGAAAAGAACTATACTTTGCTTGTTTGTATTAACTGCGCTTTTCCTGGGAAATTACAGGACAAGTGCCCAATCGGTTCCTGGCGGTAGCCGGCTGAACATGGTTGGCAAGAAGAAGCCAGCGACTGCTGAAAGTCTCAAATTTGTTGCGCTTACCTCAGGTATTAAATACAAACCATTGTCTTTGCAAAATCCAAAAGCACTAAATAGTTTTTATACATCATTTTTGTTTTCAGGTGTAAGTTCATCGGATAACAGTAATGTGCTTGCGTCTGAAATAGTTGAGAAGAGTATTGACAGAAGGTCTCCTGGCCTGGAAGCTCAGATTAGAGCGGAAGAGCTTTTATTTGTAAGTGACAAAATTTCAGTATCGAATATTTATCCAAACCCTGCCAGTGAGTATGCAGAATTGGATTTTAACATTACCTCAGGTTTACGGGATGCCAAGCTGATTATTTACAATGTGCTTGGTTCTCAAATGGCTGAATTTACAATGAATAAGAATGACAAGAAGCTCCGGGTCAATACGAAAGATATGCCGACAGGACTTTATTTCTACCAATTATCACTTGATGGCAAAAAAGTGGCAACCAAAAAGATGCTTGTTCGTCATCAGCAATAGCCTGGTTTTCGACACTATAACAGCTACGCATTCGTTATGGATGATGTAGCTTTTTTTATTACCTTTGCAGCCAATATGCGAAAAAACAGTCGAGCAAGCTATTTCTTGCTATTTATTGCAGTTATCGTTATCACATCCTGCAGTAAATTTTCCAAATTACAGAAAACAGGTACGGATCAGGAGAAGTATGATGCCGCCATGTCCTATTACAAAAAGGGTGATTTTTATCGGTCAGGTTTACTGTTTGAGGAATTGATCCCTTTATTGAAAGGTAGTACGGAATCTGAGTTAGCTCAATTCTATTATGCCTACACACAGTACCATCAAAGCCAGTACAATACCAGTCAGTTCCTGTTCAAAAAGTTTTTCGATACCTATGCTCGCAGTGATTATGCTCAGGAAGCATTTTATATGCATGCATTTTCACTTTACAAGGACTCATCGCCTTTCAACCTGGATCAGACCAGTACTTTCACTGCGATTTCAGCAATGCAGGATTTTATCAATACTTATCCTGAGAGCCCGTTTCGGGAGGAATGTACCAAGTATATCCTTGAATTGAGATCGAAGCTGGAAAAGAAGGCTTATGAACGGGCCAGATTGTATCATAAGATTAGCGACTTCAACCCATCTTCGATGAAATCTGCGGTTATATCCATTGAGAATTTCCGGAAAGATTTCCCTGACTCCAAATACAATGAAGAACTCGCCTTTTTGAAAGTTGAATCGCAATACAATCTGGCATCGAACAGTTTCAGCGACAAGCAAAAAGACCGGTTCCAGGATGTTGTAAAGTTTTATAAAGAGCTGATTGATAAGTACCCTACTGGTAGATTCAATAGGGATGCGGAGAAGATGTTTGATGACAGCCAAAAACAAATCGAGGTGATAGCAAAACTCGAACAGGACAGGCAAAAGCTTAAAGAATTGCAACCTGAACCGTCAAACAAGCCGACGAAGGTTACAACTCCTGCAATTGCAGAACCGAAAGGTCAGTAAGATCTGCTGATGCAGTATTTCAAAATTTTAAACAATATAAAAATAGGTATGGCAACGAATCCATCGATTATTACCCGGGACACTGACAAGATAGCGGACGTAACCGGCAATTTATATGAGTCTGTATCGGTCATTTCCAAAAGAGCTCGCCAGATTTCAAGTAAAATGAAAGAGGAGCTTAATAATAAGCTTGCTGAATTCGCATCAGGAGTAGACAATTTGGAAGAGGTTTTCGAAAACCGGGAGCAAATTGAAATTTCCAAATTTTACGAACGCATGCCTAAGGCAGGGAGCATTTCAATTGATGAATTTATTGAAGGAAAAACGTATCACGCGTACCGGGAAACAGACGAAGAATAGCATTCAATTCAAAGAGCCAGCCACAAGTCTTCATTTGTGGCTGGTTTTTCATTTCCAACGCCCAAACTATTTTTGATCAAAGTTATCTCCGTAACTTTATAATCAAATTAAGCTCCCATCCTAAATTGAATCTCAGGAATAAGAAGATACTAGTTGGCGTATCAGGAAGCATTGCTGCTTATAAATCGGCTTTACTGGTAAGATTGCTTGTTAAAGCAGGCGCGTCAGTAAAAGTGATCATGACGGAAGCTGCCACAGAATTCATTACGCCCCTTACACTTTCCGTACTTTCTCAGAATCCCGTTCTTAGCTCATTTAGCGGTCACGAAAACGGTAATTGGAACAACCACGTCGAACTTGGGCTGTGGGCGGACTTGCTCGTCATTGCGCCTGCAACAGCCAAAACACTTTCAAAATGTGCAACGGGCTATTGTGATGATCTGCTAACCGGCGTGTACCTATCTGCAAGGTGCCCGGTCTTCTTTGCACCTGCCATGGATGTGGACATGTTTCATCATCCTTCAACAAAATTAAATAGGGCAGCACTTACTAGTTTCGGAAACTATATCATCGAACCGGAGTTTGGTGAATTGGCAAGCGGACTTGTTGGGGACGGTCGTCTGGCAGAGCCGGAAAACATCATGAATGAATTGGATCATTATTTTGCCAAAACACCAGTGGCCCAATCAAAGAAAGTCCTCATTACAGCTGGACCCACCATAGAAGCTATTGATCCTGTGCGTTTTATCAGTAACCGATCGTCAGGTAAAATGGGATATGCTTTGGCAGAAGCATTTGCGGCAGCAGGTGCATCGGTTACTCTCGTCAGCGGTCCGACAAACTTAAAGCCCATTCACAATAACATTAATCTTGTGAAGGTGGAGAGTGCCAAAGCAATGCTTGAAGCGACTGAACAGAATTTTGAGAACGCCGACCTGGTCATTTTCGCTGCTGCAGTGGCTGATTATACCCCAAGGGAGATGGCTACGCAAAAGATCAAAAAGCAGGGACAGAACATGTCTTTAGAACTCACAAAGACCATTGATATTGCCAAAACAATTGGTCAGTTTAAACGAGAAGGGCAGTTGCTGATCGGTTTTGCACTGGAAACAGAAAATGAATTGGCATATGCGACAGATAAACTCGTTAGCAAAAACCTTGATTACATTGTATTAAATTCACTGAATGATCCAGGTGCCGGATTTGCACACGATACGAATAAAATAACCGTTATTGACAGGGACAAGAATATTTTGCATTTTGATTTAAAATCCAAAACAGAAGCCGCTGCGGATATTCTCCAAATTGTTTTAACCAAATGGAAGCAAGCATGAAAATGAAATTGGTTATAATGGCTTTTCTGATGGTTTTAAGCTTTACCGGAAAATTAACTGCCCAGGAATTCCAATTTACTGTCAACCTGAATTACGAGCAACTTGTAGCTCAGCAAAAGACAGATCCGCAGTCAATGAATCAGCTTCAGACTTACATGAATGATTTTCTGAACAATACGCGGTGGACCAATGATCAGTTCAACAAGGAAGAAAAGATCAAATGCAAGTTGAATGTCAACCTAACTCGTTCTGTCAGCCAGGGTAATTATGAAGGAAATGCCCAACTGGTCGTATCGAGACCGGTTTTCAACTCCAATTATGAGACAGTTTTGTTTACTTATGTGGACAAAAACTTTACTTTCACGTATTTGCCAAGTACCCAATTGTACTTTAATGAAAATAGCTACACAGAGGAGTTACCCTACATTCTGGCCTACTACGCCAACGTTGCATTGATTTTTGACTATGATTCTTTTAGTAAAATGGGGGGCGCGCCTTACGTCCAAAAGGCATTTAATCTGGTAAACCAGGCTCGAAATTCTTCTCCAAACAAAAGAGGCTGGGATTCTAACGGTGACTCGCGCAACCGCTATTGGCTGATCGAAAACCTGATGAGCCAGCAGTTTACTCCTTTCAGAGAAGGATTGTATAAATACTATCGCGAGGGATTGGATGTTGCTACACAAAATCCTACTGAAACACGGGCTAAGGTTCTGGAATTTTTAACGACATTAAAAGAAGTCAATCAGTTAAGGCCTGCCAGCGTCGTAATCAATTCATTTTTTGATGCTAAGTCCGACGAACTTTACCGGATTTTGATTGAAGCACAACCCGAAGAACGTACGCAAGCTTACTCACTGCTCGTCAGTCTCGATCCAACGAAAACCCAATTGTACCAGCGACTGTCATTATAGAAAATGCAACGGCTGTAATTCTTCGCAATGAGTAAAAGACTAATTCGCCTTGGTTCCGAAAAAATTCATGCTGCATTGAACGGGCTCTTGACACACGAAATAAATGCCGTTCTTCAAAATGGAAACACCTATTTTGGTAAGTTAGTATCGTTTACAAGCGATTATTTGATCTTGAATGATAAGCGCAGTCACCCCCATCATCTCGCACTTGCGGATCTTTACGAAATTATCTACGACGCTACTCAGCAACGAAGAATTAAATAATCTGCGTCGTCCTCTTATATTTCCTATTTGTTGATATCATAACTATATTCGTATCGGAGACCGAACAAGATTTTCTTCTTACCAGCCGGTTGCATGGCCTCCTGTAATCTGCTCTTAAATTAGATATGCTTTCTAATTTATTAATCAAAAACTACGCTTTAATAAAGCAACTGGAAATGTCTCCCAATCCAGGGCTGAATATCATAACTGGCGAGACGGGCGCAGGAAAATCTATCATGCTTGGGGCAATTGGTCTGCTTTTAGGTAATCGTGCCGATGTTAAAACGTTGTACGATTCCTCAGAAAAATGCATCATCGAAGGTAGCTTTGACCTTACCGGTTACGACCTAAGAGACAATTTCGAAAACGAAAATCTGGATTTTCTGGAAGAATGCATTATTCGGCGAGAAATTTCAGTAGCGGGAAAATCTCGTGCGTTTATTAATGATAGCCCCGTCAACCTGGAAACACTCAGAAAAATTGGTAGCCAGCTGCTTGACATACATTCCCAACATGACTCCATTCTGCTGGGGAGCAATGATTTTCAGTTGCAGGTTGTCGACTCTTTTGCGGATAATGACAATATCTTAAAAGCCTACACGCTCGATTATCGCGCATTTCGAGACGCAATCAGGACATTAGAGGAGCTGAAAAGAAACGCACTCCAATTGCGCAAGGAGTTCGACTATGACCAATTTTTATTTCAGGAGCTTGAAAACGCAAGTTTTAAGATCGGTGAACAGGAAGAACTTGAACAAGAACTCACAATTCTCGAAAATGCAGTTGAAATAAAGGAGAGATTGCAGCTCGCATCGGCATATCTTGACAATCCTGAAAATTCAATTCTCGACCAACTTAAAAACACAGTCAGTGCGCTGGCTCAGGCTTCGCGGCTAGTAACTGGGTATGGACCATTGCGCCAAAGAGCACAAAGCGCTTTTCTTGAACTTAGGGATTTAGCTGACGAAATTGAACAGGTAAACGGTCACGTCGAGGTGGATAGCAGCAGAAGCGAAATAGTTCAGGAACGGCTTGATCTGATTTATACATTATTCAAAAAACATCAGTCAACATCCTTGGAGCAACTGCTTGAAATAGAGAAGGGATTGCAAAAGAAACTGACTGTTGTCCTTAACCTGGATGAAGATTTGATTGTTGCGGAAAAAAACGCCTCAAAAGCCAGGGATCAAATGCTTAAATCGGCAAGTACTCTTTCGCAAAGACGCAAATCGGTTGTTAAGCACATTGAATCCCTCATTTTGGAACGACTGATCGAACTAGGTATTCCAAATGCCTCATTCTCAGTACACATAACCGAAATCGCTCCGTCTGACAAAGGAATTGATTCCGTTCTGTTTCTATTCAGTGCAAATAAGGGAATTGCCCCGCAGGAATTAAAACAGGTGGCATCTGGTGGTGAGTTTTCCAGATTAATGATGGTTATCAAATACATTCTCGCGGACAAGCGGAAACTTCCTACCATTATCTTTGACGAGATAGACACAGGCGTCTCCGGTGAAATCGCTCGGAAAATGGGGAAGATGATGCAAAGAATGGCAGGCAATCATCAGATCATCGCCATAACTCATCTGCACCAGATCGCAAGCAGCGGCGACGCGCATTATTTTGTCTATAAAGATGACTCGTCCGATAAAACCGTGAGCCGTATAAAGAAGTTGACCGTCGACGAGCGCGTACAGGAAATTGCTCAGATGATCGGTGGTCATAATCCGTCAGAGGCTGTTATCACTAATGCAAGAGAAATGATTCTAAAAGATTAGCTCTCAATAAGATCTAACATAACCCATCCAGAACATTATGAAATCTTTAATACAGTTGCTGGTAATAGTAGCCATTTTACCAGGGTGCGGGCAGGATGCAAAAAAAGATAAGGCGACTGACCTGGAAGCCGAAGTGATGACCATTCACGATGCAGTTATGCCGCAAATGGATGATATCATGAGTTTGAAATCAAAGCTCTCCAAGGAAATCCAGCATATTGACAGCTTGCAGAATATAGGCATCAGCAGTAACACCATGGCGGAACAAAGAATCAAAGCTGTTGATCTCAATCAAAAGTTGAATGATTCGGACAAGCTGATGATGAACTGGATGCACGAATACCGGGGCGACTCGGCAAAGAAATTGAAATCGGAGGAAGCAATTGCCTATTTTGAAAAGGAAAGAGAGAAAATTTTGTTAGTTAAACAAACAACCGCAAAGTCCATCCAGGAAGCCAAGACATTTTTAGAATAACATGAAATTAAATACTCTTTTATTTAATATTTTGTACCTAACCCTACTAGCCTTAGGGATCTTGAATTGCAATAATTCAGATAACAAACTACCCATACTGGGTGAACGGGATTGGACGAAAAAAACCGTTGATGGCAAGGAAGTTGTTGATACCATTTATAATACAATCCCCTCCTTTTCTTTTGTCGACCAAAATGGGGATACGATTTCAGAAGCATTCGTAAAGGACAAAATCTACGTTACAGATTTTTTCTTCACAACCTGCCCAACAATTTGCCCCGTTATGAAGCGGCAGATGATTAAAGTATATCATGCATACGAGGGAAATCCTGAACTCAAAATACTCTCACATTCCATTGATCCAGAGCATGATACGCCGAAGGTATTGAAGCAATATGCCACGGACTTAGGGATTCAGGGGAATCAATGGTTGTTCCTGACCGGACAAAAGGAAAAGATTTATGAGATAGGCCAGAAAAGTTACATGGTTACTGCAAAGAAAGAACAGTCTGCCGAAGGAGGTTACATCCATAGCGGCGCGTTCATTTTAGTTGATAAAGAAAGGCATGTAAGAGGAATGTACGATGGAACGACAGAGGAGGGCACACAAAAGTTGATAGCGGATATCCAGACTTTACTCAGTGAATACAAGAAATAAGGTTAGGGTGTTTGTTTTTGTGAAAAGCATTGCAATGTCTCTCCTAATGCTAGCCGTTTGCTGTCAGAGTGCAGAAGAATTGAAAAGTGAGCAATACTTTGTTGAGGGATACCAATTGTATACCACGAATTGTTCCAATTGTCACCAGGTGGATGGAAAGGGAATGCTAAATCTGTATCCGCCTATTTCAGGCTCTCAAACGCTGTCTGATAAAGCACTATTAGCCTGCATTATTAAGAATGGGATGAGAGACACAATTCTTGTCAATGGCAGGAAATTCAGTCGTCCAATGCCCCCGAATGCTAAACTAAGCGATATCGAGGTGGCTGAAATTGTAACTTACGTAACAGTGAAATGGGGGAAAGACAGTATTTATACCAAGATTGAAGCGGTTCGATCGTCCCTGGCAAACTGCAAAAAGTATTAGGGCCCGGTAAATTTATAAATGCCCGTTGCTTTCCTGAATTTAATCCTCGTGAAATCTTGCTCCGCATCCATACCAATCGCATTGGTAATTTCAGCTGTTCGCTTATTAATCACTGCAAGTGGCTTTTCTGTAAATACCTTTCGCGTGCGCGGACTCCAGTTCAGCTCAGAAGTTGTCAATATTTCATTGGTTTCTGATTTCACCACACGCACATTCCCTTTCACAATATAAACGTCTGCATTTTTATCATATCTCCCCGAATCAGATCGCAACCGCGTAACGACAGTTCCAAGCGTGTCGAAAAAACTAATATTGACGGTATCCGGAAAAACCTGTGTCTCATTTTGAAAACGTCGTGATTTTGGCGTTCTCATAATTACTTTCATTTTTCCTTGTTCGCTGTATTTCAGCTCAACGTTGTTCACGATTTCAACGGGTCCGGTGTAAAGCGCCCCTTCTTTGGTTTTCTTTCCTTCACAAGCGAGAAAAAATACCAAAATGCCTATCATACAAAAAGGAGATAAAAATTTATCTCCCCTTTTTAAATATCTCAAAGACAATCGGATTAACATTGTTTTAGTCAATTTTCTGCTTCACAAACCACCTCTCAAGCAATGTAATGCCAAGAACTGCACGGCCATATCGCTCACGAATTAAACCAGCACCCGCATTACCACGCTGACCCGCAACCAGCGCCAATGAAATGAAGTTTTGATAACCTCTCCCCATCGGGAATGTAAAACCCAAACTAACATTCGTGTCGTTCACGTCATTACCGTTAATGCTATAAGGTGTTTTACCATGGCTGAATCCGACACGGTAGCGAACAAGGTCAAAATAATTTAGGGAGGTAAAACGAGGTAAATACTCGACGCCGACGTGAATGCGGCCAACGTCGTTTAAGTTGTCGGAACTGTTAGCAAAGCTTCTGTATTTGGACCACGACTGATGGCTGTAGTCTGCGGAGACAACCAGCTTAAAAGGCCATTCAAGGCTAGCTCCCACCTGGTATTGCTCGGGAACCGTAAGTCCGCCGGATAGATTATTCTCCAAAGTATCCGGAGCAATGACAGGAAATGAAAGCTGGGTGAGTTCGAATGATGTCGTCTGAATCGAGTTAAGGGTTGTGCTGAAACTATATGCACCTCCCAGGTTCAGGTTGAGTTTATTCTGCTTTTTAATAGGGATCCTGGCAGCTACTCCAGCGCGAAATGCAATATCAGAATAAGTGGTCCTTTCATTAAGGCTTACCAGATAATCGTCGCCATTGTTCGATATCGGGAGCATAACTTCGGATGCCTTCCGAACATTACCAAAGAAATAACTGCTCTCCAGCCCAAGGCTGACATACCTTCCGATCTGAACCGAATTGGTTATCGAAGCTTTATTAATTCCACCTTTACCAGACGTGACATATTGAGCCTGAAAAGGAGTTCCCGGAACGGTTCGTGATGATACATTTTGATAATCAATGAAGCTGTAAGGCTTTAAATTGACGCCAATCGCCCATTTCGGGCCAACTGGAAATGACAGCGAAACATAAGCAAGGTTCCCACCCGCATTGCGCTGCGACTGATTTCCTGAAACAATATTTTTGTATTGACCAATTAGCCCAACATCCAATGTAGTAAACCGGTTGCGGACCCACAGCGCGGGATTCAAATTATTAACCTGGAAGCCACTGCCGTAACTCACACCGGACTGCCCCATTCCTGTATTGTCAGAAAATGACTCTCCGTAAAACTCACCCATGCCTAATGAAGAATAAGGGGAATTACCTAAGCCTTGTGCTTTTAGTTTCGTTGTGAGATGCGTACAACTCCAGCTCAGTGTAATTGCAAGTGTAAGAATTAAGATTCTACTGTAAAGAGACATTATATGTTAAAATTCTGTTCAATCCTATTAAAACCAGTTCCGGCACCGCAAAGATGGGTGGTTTCAGGCTACTTTCAAAAAAAGCTGCATCGCCACCACATATTAGTACGCGTAATGAAGGGGATTTGTGCCGGTATCTTTGAATAATTCCTTCAATTTCTGCCAGCACCCCGTTCATCACGCCGCTTTGCATGGATTGCTTTGTACTTTTTCCTATTAAGGCGGGATTTTGTTCCGGATCAACAAGTGGAAGCCTTTTAGTGAACGAATGCATCGAATTGAATCGCATTTTCACTCCTGGAGAAATTATACCTCCCTGAAAAGTGGCTGTATGATCAATAAGGTCATAGGTTATGCAGGTTCCCATATCAATGACGACCAAATCCTCGTTGGGAAACAGAAAATTGGCCCCTATACAGGCGGCGACTCGATCCGCCCCAAGTGTAGCCGGGGTATCATAACTTTTGCTAATCGGGATCGGCGTTTCGGAAGACAGATTGAAAATGTTCAGCTGCAAGTTTAAAGCTTCCCGAAATTCCTCTGCGCTAATGCTAACCGAGGAAAACATGATATTTTCAGGAATATCCAACCAGATCGCTGCAAGCAACTCGTCGAAACTCAGACGCGTCGTATAGCGTATAAGTTTCTCTTTTTCGAACCAACCAATTTTCGAATACGTGTTCCCGGCATCAATGACAATGTTCATATATTTTGCAAAAATCTCATCCTTAGGATTTCAAAACTAGCTATTTTAAATATGCCAAATTGCTATAAAATCCTGTAAATGTGTGTCTTCAAGATTTAACGGATCAGGATTATTGCTATTTATGACCAGGCATTTGTTAAAATCAATAAATGTTTGGAATTTAAAACCCTTATCATTACCTTCGCTCACCTAAGTCATGTATCGGCTTTAAAATCCAAATCCATCTCGCGGTAACTCCCTATCCCAACGTTATCGGGTCGTAAAAAATCTTTCAGATTTATTGTCATTACTCCTAGTGTGTCAAATTGCAAACTTTTCACAGTTGATCCAACAAAGTTTTTCAGTTAGCAGGGTCATATTCTCAGGCTTCTATAATCAATTCTTATTTTAATAACCGTCTTATGACTTCGGGACATACTTTCCTGATTTTGTATCCAATTACATTCACAAACTTATTATCCAATTGGTAAAACGTTACTTTACCTTCCATTCTCTTTATGCCTACAATTGATGAATTAAATCTTAAGCTTCTATCCGAGCTTAAAGAAATAGCGGGGACTCTTGGGATACCCGATCATACAAAACTCCCAAAAAAAGAACTCATTAACAGAATCCTTTCGCAGCAGGAATCCTCTTCCCAGGTCATAGAAGCGCCCGTTTTAGAAACATCCATTGATGATGCTGACGGCAGCAAAAAGAAACGGGCCCGCAGACCGGCGGAGTCAACGCCTGTCCCTGCAAAGGCGAATAATAACCGCCCAAAAAACAAGAAGGAAAATGCCAAGGCGACAACTCCATTTTCTCCGTTGTTCGATACCTCAGCACGCAATGAGCCGCCCCAACGGAATGAAGAATTAATGAAAAATCTGGGCATAAACGAAGAGCACGATTCCGATAACGATACTTTAAACGATTTGGGGCTAGAAGAAGTCGCTTCTGCTCCGGAACCTGAAAATGCGCCTGTTGTAACAGCGGAAACAACCGAAGAAAAATCTGAGTCTAATGGTCAGGAGTCGGATTACGCTTCAAAAGAGGACAAGTCTTTCAAGCAGAATAACGAAAATTCCGAGCGGCAGGCCCAGCCACAACCACAACGGGAGGATCCTTCGACCAAAATCAAACGTAATTACAATAATTATGTAAGGGAGTTTGATGGATTGATTGTCAATGAAGGGGTTTTGGAGATTATGCAGGATGGCGGATATGGCTTTCTTCGCTCCGCAGATTATAATTACCTGGCAAGCCCGGATGATATTTATGTATCTCCCTCACAAATCAAACTTTTTGGTCTTAAAACCGGAGATACGGTAAAAGGTCAGATCCGTCCACCGAAAGAAGGTGAAAAATATTTCGCATTGCTAAGGGTTGAGACCGTTAACGGCAAAACAACTGAGGAAATCAGGGACCGTATTCCATTTGAATACCTTACCCCTCTTTTTCCTGATGAATGCCTGAGACTAAGCTCACGTCCAGATCAGTATTCAACCAGGATTCTGGATTTATTCGCACCTATTGGAAAAGGTCAGCGTGGTATGATTGTAGCGCAGCCAAAGACAGGTAAAACTGTTTTGTTGAAGGAAATAGCCAATGCGATCACCCGCAATCATCCCGAAGTATTCCTTCTTATATTATTGATTGATGAACGTCCGGAAGAGGTAACAGATATGCAGCGCAGTGTTCGCGCGGAAGTTATTGCTTCCACGTTCGATGAACAGGCCGATCGCCATGTTAAGGTAGCCAGTATTGTTCTCGAGAAAGCGAAAAGAATGGTTGAATGCGGGCACGACGTTGTGATTTTGCTCGATTCCATTACCCGTCTTGCACGTGCATATAATACAGTTGTACCTTCCTCCGGTAAAATTCTTTCAGGTGGTGTGGATGCGAATGCTTTACATAAACCAAAACGCTTTTTTGGTGCTGCCAGAAATGTGGAACACGGCGGATCGCTGACGATCATCGCTACGGCATTGATAGATACAGGTTCCAAGATGGACGAGGTGATTTTTGAGGAATTTAAAGGTACTGGTAATATGGAATTGCAGCTTGATCGCAAGCTTTCCAACAAACGTGTATTCCCAGCCATCGATGTAATGGCATCTGGTACCCGTCGCGAAGACCTTCTGTTAGACAAGGAAACATTGAAAAAAGTGTGGATCCTTCGGAAGCATATGTCCGATATGAATGCAATGGAGTCCATGGATTTTCTGCTTGAACACATGAAAGGGACCCGAAATAATGAAGAGTTCCTGATTTCAATGAACCGATAGATAAAAAGGGCCTGGGTAGTCACTCAGGCTCTTTTTTCATTCAGCCCCTCCTATTGCATCTTGTTTTCCGAAAAGGTACATTTAAACGAATATCTGACTTTCCGGAAACAGAAAATTAAGGCTTAAACATGTTCAACGTCAAGGCACTCTGGTGGACCATTCTAACCGTCTGGATCCTTGGTTCAACTTACTGGCATGTTTGCAAAATACAGCAGCTCTGCGATGTACTTTACGACTCTCCGCTTTTTCTCACCGAAGTCGTTCCGGTGGCCGAAAATGTGGACATTTCCGAAAATCTCCGTTTAATTTCCAATTATCCCATTGATATTGCGGAGGCATGGCAACATGCAATAATGGTAAGTATCACATTGTTGCTTGGCTTTTTTACCGGAAATAGTTATGAAAGCAGGAAAACCAGAGAGCTCAGGTACAAGCTCAACAGGATTAATCGGGAGCTCATATACTACCAATCGAAAAGATGAACCTGCCAGCCTTTCCATTTAATTCTCAAAGTGTGCCGATTGCAATAACAGAGATATTTTTACTGCTCTGCTTTGCTTCCACTTTGGGCTGGCTGTTGGCGAAAATAATTATCAAACGACGAATGCATATCTTGCAGGCGTTAATCGAAGAAAAGAAATTTGAACTTGCTGAACTCCGAATGTCAATGCACAACCATAATGATCAACCTGTTGCAACCAATGCTTCCAAAACGGTATACCCAATTACAAGCCCGGACCATGCTCCCGACGACCTGAAAATAATAGAAGGGATCGGGCCGAAAATTGAAGAACTGCTTAATAAAGAAGGCATTCACACATTCGAGCAACTTGCGGAAACTTCTGCGATAAGAATAGTGGGTATCCTCAAAAAAGCTGGCCCAAGGTTTCAAATCCATGATCCTTCATCCTGGCCGAAACAAGCCGGGCTGGCAAAGGATTACAAATGGGAGGAATTGAATCAGCTCAAAGTGCTCCTCATCTCAGGCCAAAAATAAATAAGTTGCTTATAAACGATAAAACCCGCAAATGCGGGTTTTATCGTTTATAAGCAACTCTGTACTTACAGGTTTGTAACAGTCCTTTGAATAAATTGGGTCAAATCACTTCCTGACAACAATCCTTGCGAAAGCAGCGCCAGATCATAAACCTGTTTAGCCAAAACTTTCTGATCAGATTCGTCCTCAGATTGAAGTATGCGGCTGATAACGGGATGATTTGAATTCAATGAAACCGTATACATCAACGGCATATCACCAAACATGGAACGTTGTCCGGATGACGCCTGCATATCGGTCATACGGCGCATGAATTCCGGAAATGTAATCACTACCGGCAATTCATCCACTGGCATTGCTTCCACCTGAACATTGGCGCTCTTATTCCCTGCGATTTCTTCAAAGATTTTCTTCGCCTTTTCCTGGTCGTCAGAAGAAAGAATGCTTTCTAATTTCACATCCTTTTCAACCAATTTATCCAGCGTATCAGCATCAACTCTTTTGATGTTGACTTTTTCAAGCTTTTGCTCCAATGCATTAATAAAGTGAGAGTCAATTACAGTCGTAAGAGACAAAACATCATAGCTCCTTTTCTTAGCTGATTGAATAAATGCATCCTGTTTTTTCTCGTCCGTGGTATACAGCCATACCTGCGTATCATTGATGTCGGTTTGATTGTCTTTAACGGCTTCACGGTATTCATCAAATGTGAAGAATTTCCCGTCGGTGTTTTTCAGCAAACAGAAATCTTTCGCTTTATCGTAAAACTTATCATCGCTGATAATGCCATATTTGATAAACAAACCGATGTCATCAAATTTCTTTTCGAAGCCTTCACGGTCATTTTTGAAGATCTCAGAGAGCTTGTCTGCCACTTTACGGGTAATGTATCCATTGATTTTCTTCACATTTCCATCCGCCTGCAAATAGCTTCTGGATACATTCAATGGAATATCCGGAGAGTCAATCACACCGTGAAGCAATTGGAGAAAATCGGGAACAATGTCCTTTACCTCGTCTGTAATAAACACCTGGCGGCTGTAAAGCTGGATCTTTTCACGCTGTCCCTGAAAATCATTACGGAGTTTTGGAAAATACAGAACTCCGGTCAGATTGAAGGGATAATCCACATTCAGATGGATCCAGAACAATGGATCTTCGCTAAAAGGATATAATTCTTTATAAAATGACAGATAGTCTTCGTCTTTCAGGTCCGCCGGACTTTTAGTCCATATAGGATTAGGGTTGTTGATAATCTTGTCTTCAAATTCGATTTGAACAGGAAGAAATTTACCATATTTTTCAAGAATACCTCTTAGACGGTGTTCGTCAAGAAACTCTTCGGAATCAGGCGCAATGTGAAGGATGATCTCCGATCCCCGATCTGCCTTTTCTGCAGGAGATAACTCAAATTCAGTGGAACCGTCACATTGCCAGCGAACTGCCTCAGCGTCTTCTCTGTAAGACTTCGTAAGGATTTCCACATTCTCTGCCACCATATAGGCGGAGTAGAAACCCAGACCAAAATGTCCGATAATGCCCTTATCGCCCTTTCCATCTTCCCCTTTGTCTTTGTATTTTTCAACAAATTCGGTCGCACCCGAGAAGGCAATCTGGTTAATGTATTTTTTAATCTCATCGGCTGTCATACCAATACCATTGTCACTGATCGTGATCGTTTTGGCATCTTTGTCGAGCTTGACAACAACCTTTAAATCTCCAAGTTCGCCATTGAATTCGCCATAAGATGCCAATTTTTTGATTTTCTGCGAGGCATCTACGGCATTGGAAACCAATTCTCTTAAAAAGATTTCGTGGTCCGAGTAAAGGAATTTTTTAATAATCGGAAAGATATTCTCGGTATGTATGCTGAGATTTCCTTTTTCCTGAATCACTGACTCCATAGTTATGATGTTTTGGTTTTATATTTTAGAATTGTTTTCTGCTTTGCAATACACGATAGAAATATGCGTTCCAACTACAATCAAAACGGTTTTGGCTGACACATTGTCAGTTTAAGTAAAGTTATTAAACTGGGCAAATCAATTGGCTGGTGAAACTGAAAGGCTTTTTTGTTAATATTGCGATTGGTAAACTACCCAACTAAAATCATCCACTCATTCGTACGAGAACACCAAATCAAGACATGAATCTTATTAAAAAAATTTTTGCAGTAGTGCTTTTTCTTAGCGTAGCATCTGCTTGCACCACAATGAATTCCGTTCCCCTTTCCAATTACACCGTCTTTACAGAAGATCTTCGGCGGGACCTGGAAACCGCCAATATTCCGCTTGGCAAAGTGCAGTTTTTCAATGATAAGGGCATTAACATTCGCAGAGAAGTGTCTGACCCTAATGACATTAAGGTGAATCCTGAAGGTCAGATCACCATGAGCAACGGTAAAAGTATTCAAACAATCAATGTGCTTCCATTTACACCAGGCGTTTCGCTGGGCTCTGATAATGGAAGTATCTTTGTTTCCTGGGACGACACGCAGCAGGATACAAAAGGAATGAAATTCAACCTGAGCGGGCAAAATTACTTTCTGGATATCCTGCCAAACAATAAGTTTGAATATAAGGACAGAACATTTGATCTGCAGGGCGGAAATGGCTCTCGCCTTTTCGTTAAGAAAGATCTTTTGAAACAGGTTAAAAATTCACGTGAGACATTGAAGGGGAGAAAAGTAAATCAATAGCTACGTCTTTCATCTTACAGCATTATAAAGCGCTTCAAAACACAAGGTTTTGAAGCGCTTTCTTTAATTAGCACAAAATTCCTCGATATACAGGTAATCTGAGACACATTGAGGCTCTCTGGTATAATTTTATTAAAGTGTGTTGTTACAACAATATTGTTACTTAATTGCTGATTAATACGCCTCTATTCATGAATGAAGTTGCCATAGATTTCAGTAAAGTGCACCAGGTCCAAGTTTTTGGGATCACTATTATGGAGCCTTCGACGGTCCTTTCAAGCCTGATGTTGACAGTGATATGCATTTATGCATTTTTTCATTTAAACAGACTGGGACGCGCTCACAGGATGTACAAACAAATCCAGTACTTTTTTTTATTTATGGCGATCGCCACTGCCATAGGCGGTGTCTTGGGACATGGATTTTTATATTTGACAGGTATGCGGGGGAAAATTCCTGGATGGTTTGCCAGTATGATTGCCGTTGCATTATTTGAACGTGCAGCGATTTGGCACATTAAGCCATTGCTACCGAAGCGCAACGGACTGATCCTCGGATGGTTGAACTATGTGGAGCTTACGATATTTTTTGTACTGACCTTTATCACATTGAATTTCCTGATCGTGGAAATTCATGCGTTCTACGGACTCTTTCTGATGCTTTTCTTCATCGAGATTTATGTTTACAAAAGGCGAAAAGATCCGGGCAGTAAGAATATTTTCATAGCAACTTTTATGGGTGCATTAGCGGCTGGTCTTCACGCATTGAAGTATAGTGTTGGCCCCTGGTTCAATTACAATGATATCAGCCACATTGCCATGGCAGCGTCTATCTGGTTCTACTACCAGGGCGCGCGCCACATGATTTATTATGGAGAGGAAATGATTATACCCGAAGAGCTTATCGACAGTGAAACTTAATGGTTTAGGTCAAAAAAATAGGGCTCCTGTTCGGAAGCCCTATTTTTTTGACCTAAAAGATGATTACTTATTCGGCTGCGGAGTGTAGCGCAAATATGGCTTAACAATATTCAGCCCTTTTGTAAATTTCTTCTGGGCATCTTCTGTACTCACAGCAGGAACTACAATTACATCTTCACCGTCTTTCCAATCCGCAGGGGTTGCAACCGAGTAATTGGCGGTAAGCTGTAAAGAATCCACAACCCTTAGGATTTCATTGAAATTACGTCCTGTTGAAGCAGGGTAAGTAAGTGTCAGTTTGATTTTCTTGTCAGGCCCAATGATAAACACCGAACGAACCGTTGCTTTTTCGCTCGCATTAGGGTGAAGCATATCATACAGCAATGCCACTTTGCGGCTCTCGTCCGCTATTAGTGGAAAATTCACTTGTGTATTACTTAATTCATTGATATCAGGAATCCAGCGATTATGGGAATCTAAATCATCCACGCTGATTGCCAGCACTTTTACATTACGCTTTTCAAATTCGCCTTGCAAAAGTGCAGTTTTACCTAATTCAGTGGTACACACCGGAGTAAAATCAGATGGATGTGAAAAAAGCATCCCCCAGCTGTCGCCTAACCATTCGTGAAAATTAATCGTACCCTGTGTTGTATTTGCCTCGAAATCTGGGGCAATATCTCCTAGTCGAAGTGACATAATTTATAGAATTTTGATGTGGAACATTTAATCTACTAACATTGTAGAGTTAACACAAAAATAGCTAATTAGTTTCAATTAACCGTGAAGTATGTCCCGTATCCTACCCCCAAATCTTCCGGAGAAATGGCTTACTGATCCTTGTATTTTAGTTAACCTGTTCGTTTAAGTTGCCGAACCACCTCTTGCTTATAATGAGGTGGTTTTTTGTTTAATTTGAACTATCAGGGAGATTTTTGTTTTCTTGATTAAAGACGAAATTAATGCTTCTGAAACTCCCCGTTTATCTGGATTACAATGCAACTACGCCCATGGATCCGAGGGTGGTGCAGGAAATGCTGCCTTACTTTTCAGAAAAATTTGGCAATGCAGCGAGCCGCACGCATTCCTATGGCTGGGAGGCAGAAGAAGCCGTGGATATAGCGAGGGAGCAAATTGCCGGGTTAACTGGTGCGCATCCTCAGGAAATTATTTTCACTTCCGGCGCGACAGAAGCCGTTAACCTCGCTATCAAGGGCGTATTGGAAAATCATGCAAACGATGAAAAGCACATCATTACGGTCACAACGGAGCACAAAGCTGTTTTAGACACATGCAGAAATCTTGAATATAAAAAGGCAAACGTCACTTATCTTTCAGTTTTTCCGAACGGTTTGATTGACCTGGACGAGTTGGAGAAAGCAATCACCGGCCACACAGTTCTGATCTCCGTCATGTATGCCAATAACGAAACTGGATTTATAATGCCAATTAAAGACATTTCGGAGATTGCCAAGAAATACAACGTCCTTTTTATGACAGATGCTTCACAGGCTGTCGGTAAAATCCCGGTCAATGTCCAGCAGGATGGGATCGACCTGATGACTTTCAGTGCGCACAAAATGTACGGACCCAAAGGTGTTGGTGCATTATATGTCCGGAAAAAGAACCCGACTGTTTCAATTACCTCTCAAATTGATGGTGGCGGCCATGAAAGGAATATGCGAAGCGGCACCTTAAATGTGCCTGGAATTGTCGCTTTTGGAAAAGCATGCGAAATTTGCGCTGATGAAATGATGTTGGAAAGTAAAAGGCTGAGTATGCTTCGGGATGATTTCGAAGCTAAATTGCTGTCGCTAAAAGATATTATTGTGAACGCGGGAGACACTGGTCAAAGACTTCCCCATACTACTAACGTTTCTTTCAACGGCATTGACGGGGAAAAAATGATTTTTGAAACAAGCAGCGACCTGGCGTTTTCCAGAAGTTCTGCCTGCACCTCGGCCACATTGGAACCAAGCTATGTGTTGAAAGCAATGGGCCTGTCCGATGAAACAATCCATAATACTTTCCGCTTCAGTTTTGGCAGGTTTTCGACCCAGGAAGATGTGGAACATGCCGTTCAGGTGATTTCTAAAATTGTGAAGGAGCATCGTCATGAAAGAAATTAATGACATTATAAAGTCCTATGAGCTCGCAATAATTGCCGGCAAAAAGATGGCGCTGGCCACGGTTGTACACGTGGAAGGTTCATCTTACCGACGTCCCGGTGCGCGTATGCTGGTTACAGATGATGGTCATTTGACGGGTGCCATAAGTGGAGGATGCCTGGAAGGCGATGCATTGCGTAAAGCATTACTTGCAATTTCTCAACAAAAAAACAAACTGGTAACCTACGATACCACGGATGAAAATGATACTACTTTGGGTGTACAGCTTGGCTGCAATGGAATCGTGCATATTCTTTTTGAACCCATTCATACAGACCAAAATAACAATCCTATTGAGTTATTGAAGCAGGTTTTGGTCAGGCGACAAAATGCTGTTTTGGTCACATTGTTTTCACTCAATTCGCGGACAGGTTTGCAGCCGGGCACATGCTTTCTGCATTTGGAAAAAGATGAGTCCGTAATTCATCACAACACCGAACCCCACATTATTCAAGAGTTATTGGCAGAATCACAAGTTGCATACGCGAAGGCTGACTCATTCTTCAAAACCTTCGGTTTCAGCAGTCAAAATCTGACTGGTTTAATTGAATACCTGAATACGCCGCCGTCGCTGGTCATTGCGGGCGCTGGTAACGATATCATTCCGCTGGTGGAAATGGCAGACATCCTGGGCTGGAAGACAACGGTGGTCGATGGTCGCGTTGCGCATGCTACCCGCCAACGCTTTCCAAAAGCAACCAAGGTGATCGTTACAAAAGCCGAAGATGTACTCAATCATGTCCAAACCGATGACCGGACATTCTTTTTGCTCATGACCCACAATTACAACTACGATTTGGCCCTTTTGAAACAGTTGATTACCCTTGAAGATTGTAGATACACAGGCGCATTAGGACCGAAGAAGAAACTAGAGAGAATGTTCTCAGAGCTGAAAATTGACGGTATTGAAATAACAAATCTTCAAAAATCAAAAATTTACGGTCCTGTTGGCCTGGACATTGGCGCAGAAACTTCCGAAGAAATTGCATTGTCGATACTCGCCGAAATAAAAGCCATTTTAAGCGACCGGAAAGGATCTTCACTCAGGGAGAAGCCAGAGCCCATCCATAATCGCAAGGATCAGCAAGTGGATTACACCAAATCGGAAAAGGAAGATTTCCTTTGCGCCGTATCTACAATCGTTTCGGAAGATGAATCGGTATAATGCTTACGGTATCATCATTCTCGCTGCCGGCAACTCCTCCCGACTTGGTGAGCCCAAGCAACTCTTGAGATACCAGCATAAGACATTGATCCGCCACATTACCGAAGCCGCATTGGCAACTGACGTTTCAGATGTAGTTGTTGTAACCGGTTCAAATGCTCCGCTTATTGAATCTGAATTATTCGGATTATCTCATCATTTGGCTCATAATGGCGGTTGGCAACAGGGAATGGGTTCTTCAATTCAAACTGGCCTTTCCAAATTGAAATCGCTTCATCCTGCATTGGATGGTGCCATCATTGCAGTAAGTGACCAACCATTTGTGACTGCTCCCCTATTTCAATCCCTTATCGAACAAATAAATGCTTCGAAGACAGGAATCGCGGCTTCTTCTTACGCCGACACATTAGGTACCCCAGTTTTATTTAATAAAAAATATTTCAATGCGCTTCTCCAACTTAGCGGTAACGAAGGAGCTAAAAAGCTGCTGCTCAAATATTCCCAGGATGTCACTTCAGTCCCATTTCCACTCGGAAATATTGATATCGACACAAAAGAAGACTATAAAAATTTTCTTCTCAATCAATTGCCGTCGGCCTAAGCCGACGGCAACTAATAAATAGTTTCAACTACAATTGCTTTATTCAAATGCTTCACATATGTTTGTAGTGTACTATTTAACTAGAACACTAATCTCTCTCAGTCTATGATCCATTTTGACCAGGTATCCTTTGGATATAGTAAGCACAAAATGCTCTTTGAAAACCTAACATTGCATCTTGAACCGGGCCACATTTATGGTTTGCTCGGAAAGAACGGCGCGGGCAAATCCAGCTTACTTAGAAATATGGTCGGCTTACTTTTCCCCCTCGACGGCCAGATCCGTGTCGCTGGTTTTGAGCCGGCAAAACGTCTGCCTGCATTTCTGCAGGACGTATTTTTTATTCCCGAAGAAATATATCTACCATCGGTAACTGTGGACAAGTACCTGGATATGCTTGCTCCTTTCTACCCGAAATTTGACGAGAAGCAGTTCAGGGGATACATTGCTGAATTGGATATTCCTGAAAAAAACAAGCTTACAGGAATGTCTTATGGTCAAAAGAAAAAAGTACTGATTGCCTTCGCGCTTGCCACGAACACCCGGGTGCTCATCATGGACGAGCCGACAAATGGTTTGGATATACCCTCCAAAAGTCAATTCCGGAAACTGGTTTCGTCTGTTTTAGATAAAGACAAGCTCATCCTGATCTCAACCCACCAGGTTCGCGACCTGGACAATCTGATCGACTCAATTATTATTCTGGAAGACAGTAAGATTCTCCTGCAACATAGCCTCGACATTGTGACCGAGCGACTTTGTTTCGGAACGCTAAGTAATGTTGAATTTGACAACCGGGTTCTTTACTCAGAACCTTCTTTACGCGGTTACAGGGCTGTTTTCGAAAATTCTGAGCAAGTAGATAGTCGGGTCGATCTGGAACAATTATTCAATGCGGTCATGGAAAATCCGGGGCGTATTCAGAAAATATTTAACTATTAGCCATGAAAATAAACTAATCTTATGAACCAGACATTTAACATTCACCGGTTTGCATTGATGTTGCGATTCGATGTGGCCGAAAGGGGAAAAACCTTTTTCTTCACAGCTGCCCTTTTGCTTTTCCTGCTCATCCTGCTCATGATGCCCGTCGGACTGGCAACATCTTACAGCAACATGAAGGAAATGATTCAGATACTAGGGCTTTTCATGATTGTACTTTTCGGAAGCAGTCTTTACAGCAGCAGCGCTTTTACGCAATATTCCTCACCACCCACCGGTATTGCTGCAATCATGATCCCTGCCTCCCGAACTGAAAAATTCCTTTCTTCCCTATTATTGAATCTCGTTTTTGTCATTCCATTTATAATTATTTTTTGGGAATTGCATTTTAGCACGGTGGCCTACGCCAATGCTCGGATACCGGCCAGCGGACAAAAATTCAATACGCTACCCGTGTTTGTTCTTGAATACGCCATTCAATATTACTTTCTCATTCACGGATTCGTTTTTTTTGGATCGCTATATTTTACCAAAGCTTCTTATCTGAAAACGGCATCCGTCGTCATCGTAAGCTTTTTGGCAATTGGCTTATTGCATCTTGGCCTGGGCTATTATTTCACTTCATTCCCGTCAAAACTGGTGACATTCCCGATCACAGGATGGAGTATCTGGTATTGGCCCGATGGCACCGAAACCGGACCTAAAGTGACGGAATTTTACCAGGTAAAATTGCCAAATAGCATATACACGTTCATCCGATTTTTCCCTGCGATGATCGTAATGATATTATGGTCAGTCACTTACCTAAGGCTGAGAGAAAAGGAACTTTAACCCGATTGAGAAATGGAATTTAAAGATAAACAGTCTATATACCTGCAAATAGCCGATTATATATGTGAGCGGATCTTGCTTGGCAAGTGGCCGTCTGGTGAGCGCATTCCCTCAGTAAGAGACCTGGCGGCAATGTTGGAAGTAAATCCTAATACCGTGATGAGAACTTATGATTTTCTTCAAAACAAGGAGATCATATTCAACAAACGGGGAATCGGCTATTCTGCGGATGACAATGCTGCCAACAAAATCCTTCGCTATCGCAAAGAGCGATTTCTTGAAACCGAACTGCCCGACGTTTTCCGCACACTTTATCTATTAAATATCACCATGGATGAGCTTAATTCCAGATATACCAAATTTATTACAGATACATTTCCAGTCACCACATAAACTTTTTTCCTAATGAAACGCAGCAACATTGTCCTCATCGGGCTATTTGCCCTGATACTTATTGTCACAGTAGGTTCCAATCTAATCCTCAAAGCAGAATACGAGAAGATGGACAAAACAAATCCATTGGCTAGTTATACAAAGGTGACTTTGCCAGCATTTCGCTACTTGAAACTGGACGGGAAAGCTTTCGCTGTTACCCAGATACAACCCGGAAAAAATCATGAATTGCGGGTGATCGCGGAACCGCAATACCTGAAATGGAAACTGGAAGGAGATACTTTACACTTTACTTACCTGCGAGATTGGCAGAAAAATGATATGCCGAAGGAATTTGAGTTGCGGGCAACGCCGACCTTTTATATTATGGCGCCGTCATTAGACGGTATTGTATCTGATGGGGTGGTTTTGAAAGTCAATAACTGGGATATTAAAAAGATGTCCGTTCAGCTAAATGGAGGCGCTATTCAGTTTTCAGAAAACAAGATTGAAGATTTAAAGCTAAATCTGAATGGGGATGTATTGAGCAAAATAGATGAAAAAAACTCTTTCGGCAATGCCAGTTTCTACGTTTATGACCACAGCACATTGAATATAGATAATGATGTGTTTCAATCTTTTGAAATGCAAGTCGATAGTTCAGCGCATATAAGCCTACCCGGAAGTCTTTTAAAGAAATTTCCTTAAGATTCAATTGCCCCGGGGCTGTCCAAATAAAAAAGCGCATCCGGCGTGCGCTTTTGAACCAATAGGTAAAGCTGAATTACTTTGTTAATAAACTTGCAGCAGCTTCGTCTACAAACCAATGCAACTCCCCTTTTTCTGGCTTGATGATTTGAGAAGGATAAAGATCAACATTTGATTCTCCTTCCAAAACTTCTTTGAGGACCTTGGCTTTATTTTCTCCTACTGCCATAAATGCGACACAAGCTGCTTTGTTCACTACGGGAGCTGTGAGCGTGATCCGATACATATCCTGAATGCTTAGAAAAAAAGAAGTAACCCACTTTTCAGTTTCGTGAATAACTGCTGTACCCGGAAACAAAGACAAAGTATGTCCATCATCTCCCATGCCATTCAAAACAAAGTCAAAAGTGGTTTCTGCATCTCCGAAGTAGCTTCTCAAGATGGCCTCGTATTCCTCCGTAGATTCTTCTGGCGAAATATCAGTGCGCATGATGTGGATATGTTCAGCTTTTACCGGAACTTTATTTAGTAACTCCTCGAAACACATCCTGGCATTGTTCCTGAGATCTTCATAAGGTACATAGCGTTCGTCGCCCCAGAAAAAATGAATTTTCTCCCACTTGATTGCCTCCTTATACGGTGATTTTGCAAGTTCAGCAAACAGTATTTTGGGTGTATTACCGCCCGATAAAACAAATGTAAACCGATCCTGATTTGCCAAAACCTCCTGAATGTAATCGGTAATCCAGCCGGCAAACTTTACGCTCATTTGTTGAGCATCCCTCTCAATATGTAATTTCATCAGTTAAAGAGCTGGGGGTAAGTTGATCCAAGTGTGACCGTCGCGGGCTAGCAATGCATCTGCCCCATCAGGTCCCCAGGAGTCTGGCGCATAGTTAGGAAAATCCTGGGGACTCCGGCCTTCCCAGGTTTCCAAAATCGGCGTAATTACCTTCCATGCTGCATCTACCTGGTCATTACGCATGAAAAGCGTAGCATTGCCTTCCATAACGTCTAACAGCAGCGTCTCATACGCCTCGGGTGCGTGCTCGCCAGCAACTTCGTCGTAATCGAAAGTCATATCAACCGGATCAAGCTCCATAGTCTGCCCCGGACGTTTTGCCTGGAAGCGAATACTGATGTCCATACCAGGTTGAATGCTGATAGTCAGACGATTAGAATGCCAGGATTCTGCGGACTCTGTCGGAAATGCATAATGTGGGGCCGACTTGAACTGCAGCGTGATATTAGTTGCTTTTTGATTGAGATACTTTCCCGTACGAACATAGATTGGAACTCCCTGCCAGCGCCAGTTATCAATATAGAATTTGACAGCGGCGAACGTGTCAATGTGCGAATGCGGATCAACGCCTTCTTCCTGTCGGTAACCAACCACTTTCTCCCCTTTTTTCCAACCACCTGAATATTGGCCCCGTACCGCGAAATCGTGTACCTGTTCCTTTGTAATTCGGCGGATCGCATTTAGCACGTCAACTTTTTTGTTACGTATTTCATTGGCGTCAAATGACACAGGCGGTTCCATTGCAATCATGCAAAGGATTTGCAGAATGTGGTTTTGAACCATATCCCTCAATGCTCCCGCATGTTCAAAATACCCGCCTCTTCCTTCGAGACCTACACTTTCTGCCGCGGTGATCTGGATATGATCAATGTAGTTGCGGTTCCATAATGGTTCAAACAAGGCATTGGCAAAACGCAATGCAAGAATATTCTGCACGGTTTCTTTGCCTAGATAATGGTCAATCCTGAATATTTGCTCTTCCGCAAACATGCTCGATAACAATACATTCAGATCATGCGCACTTTCAAGGTTGTGGCCAAATGGTTTTTCAACTACAATCCGCGTTGTACTTTTCTCGGAACATATCTTCAATGCACCCAATTTTGTGGCAATGGAAGGAACCAGCTGAGGCGCCACGGCCAGATAAAAGATGACATTGGGGTGAATTCCCCACTCCTCTTCCTTTTGTTTGACAAGATCTGTAATCTTATGATATGCCGCTGCGTCGTCACCGTCCATTTGGAGGTAGGAAACGTGTTGGCTGAATTCTGCCCAATGTCCATTCTGCTTTCCTTTGCGCCGCGAGAATTTTGTTACCCCTTCCAGAAGATGTCCATGGTATGCGTCATCGGTGTAAGCACTTCTTCCAATGCCTGCAATTGCAAACTGTTCAGGCATCCAGCTGTCTAAGAACAGGTTGTAAAGAGCTGGCGTTAATTTTCTGTAATTCAAATCGCCGCTTCCTCCGAAAATAAAAAGTACGGAGGCTGGTGGGCGTTTATTGGTTTGCATAAATTTCTGATTTATGGTTGGCCCCACTCTGTATGAAAGGTACCGGGGGTATCAATACGTTGATAAGTGTGCGCTCCGAAATAATCGCGTTGTGCCTGGATCAGGTTGGTAGGCATCCGTTCAGATTTGTAGGCGTCGAAGTATGCAAGTGACGACATTAAACCCGCAGCTGCAACACCTGATTTGGCCGCAAAAGCGATCAGAGAACGCGTGTTATCCTCTGCTGATTTAACGAGTGCAGCGACTTCCTGGTTCAACAAAATGTTGGACAATTCGGGGTTTTGCTTGTAGGCATTGGTAAATACTTCCAGTAACGACGACCTGATAATGCATCCGCCACGCCACACACTAACCACTTGCGGCAACGGGATGTCCATCTTCAAATCCTGCGAAGCCTGGAAAAGCATCGCCAAACCTTGTGCATAACTCAGGATCGTAGCAAAATACAATGCGTCGTAAACCTGATCGGTCAATTCCTGTGACGCGGTATCTCCCACTGCATTCTTACCATATATTTCTGAGGCTTTTATACGCTCATCTTTGTAACCCGAGAGCGTGCGCATGGCCACGGCTGTATCAATAACCGGCACAGCCACAGGCAATTCCATTGAATCCTGCGAAGTCCATTTTCCAGTCCCTTTTGAACCTGCCTTATCAGAAATCACGTCGACCAGATCGCCTTCGCCCTTATCATCTTTTTGAAGAAAAATTTCGGCAGTGATTTCCACCAGGAATGATTGAAGCTTGCCTTCATTCCAGGTTTTAAAAACTTCATGAAGCTGTTTGTTGCTCAATCCGCCATGTTTCAGGATTGCATATGATTCACTGATAAGCTGCATAATCGCGTATTCAATGCCATTGTGCACCATTTTCACATAATGTCCAGCTCCCTCTTTGCCAAGGTAAGCAACGCACGGAGTATCGCCGACTTTCGCCGCAATTGCTTCCAGCATTGGCCTGACGTGCTCATAGGCCGTTTGGTTACCACCCGGCATAATACTTGGCCCGGAGCGAGCGCCTTGTTCACCGCCCGAAACACCAATACCCATGAAGTGAATGTTTTTTTCATGCAGGTATTTTACCCGGCGGAGCGTATCGGTATAGTGTGAATTTCCGCCGTCGATTACCACATCCCCTTCTTCCAAAAGTGGTAGTAACGAAGCGATTACATCGTCAACAGGCTGTCCGGCCGGAACCAGCATCATTACCTTACGGGGCCGTTGCAGCAGATGGATCATTTGCGCAAGTTCTGGTACACCTTTGACGGTCGTCCCCGGAGTTGCTGCAGCTTCCAATGCAACATTTTTTGCTTCGTCTTTATCAAAACCGATAACAGAGAAGCCGTGATCGGCCATATTGAGCAAAAGGTTCCTACCCATTACCCCAAGCCCGATCATTCCAAAATCGAATAAGCTATTTGACATGATATTTCAATCGTCTTAATAAGAGATTGCAATATTAGGACTTTTGCCAAAGCAATGTACTCCCCCTGGGAAGCTTTTATTGCTAAATCATCGATTCGTATGGCCTTAATTCAAATTGCCGAAATGTTTCACTCAAATGGTAAAATAAATTTACATCACGCATAAATGACAAGCCCCCTGGGAGGGACCGTAAGCCGGACCGCTTTTCCATTCCGGTCTTCAACATTTAATTCTTGGGGACTTGCAGCTGATGCATATAAGCAGTTCATTTTGGAACCGCTAAGATGCATACTGTCATCCAACGTAACGTAAACGGCCGTATGGTCTTGGGTATGCAGGTTGATTGCACATAATACTTCCCGTTCATTTGAAATACGGGAGAATGCAATTAAGTTACCAATACTGCCATCGTTATCCGACGGTAGGTTAAAATCAATGCCGTTTTGCGAAATAGTCCGCCAGTAATGATCGCCAAGTAACAGGTCAGGCTGCTGTTCTATCAGTGATTGCAACTCTCGCATTGAGGCAGGAGTATGCATGAAGGCTTTTAAAAAATCCTGCAAAGCAGTTTCTTTTTGCTGTAAGCCGGAACTGGGTGGCGATATCTCGGTATTCATTGATTCCCTGTTTATAAGGTTTGATGCTTTTATCCATCATACTGTCATATATGAGATGCAAGGAAACGTTAAAATATAGTGCCATCAATGTACTGTTAACGATTCTGAGCTTCCACCGAAGCGTTTCTGGCATGCTTTTATATCCCGCCCAGAAAGGTCATAGGACCGAACATAACTCATCAATTGAAAATCAAATATTATGAACAAGCCAATTATTTTTTTCTTAGCCGTCATGTTGGGAGCAGCAACAATGTCGTACTCGCAAAGTACCACCAATTCTACCAATCCGGCTGCCAGTCAGAATAAGCAGGGCAAGGGTACAACTGCTGCTGACGCGAACAAAGGAAACCAAAGCTCCCCTGCTGTCGATCAGAAGCATAACCCAAGCACGAATTCGACAAATCAAAACAGCGAAAATAAAACCCAGTCCACTGACAAGACGGGGAATACAGGTACGCAGACAACTGGTCAGAATAGCAGCACGCAATCAACGGGTCAAAATAGCAGCTCGCAATCGACAGATCAGAATAAAGGAAACCAAACTCAATCCGCCGGGCAAACAGGAAGTACAGGCGCCCAACCCGCTAACCCGAGTACACAAGGCCAAAGCAGTACTCCGCCTGCAAGCCCATCCAACCCAACACCTTCCCCTTCCGGACAAAGCGGAGCAAATAGCGATAGTGAAAAGTCTAGCAACCGTCCCGGAGGCGCTACAAATGATAATGCAAACGACGTTGGCAAGTATTCTGAAAGTGGAGATTCCAAATCGCTTTTGAATTCGAAAAAGGCGATTGAGCAACGCAGGAAAAACCTAACCGAATCGGACACGACGCTTAAAGAAGGTAGTGGCTCTGCGCCAAAAAATATGAAAAATAATACAGGGAAGACCGGTAATTATAAAAATGAAGACACGAAGCATACCGGCGTTCGTCCCTGACCAGCGTACGGGATCAGTCGTTTCTAAGCTTATACTCATCAATAAACATTGAAGATTATGAAAACCAATAAAATTGCAAGTGCCTTTTTATCATTGTTAATTTCCTTGACAATACTATCATGTGGGACAGAGCGAAATGATACGGAAGGAAGTGAAGGCTCCGGAAGTGCCACACAAACAACCCCTAACGACAGCAGCGGTGCGTCGAGCAGGGCGGCCACTGGAGTTGGCGATGATAATCAGGATGACAGCCTCGGTTACCCTTCCAATCAGTCAAACCTGAATGCCGATTAGACTAGTAAGAAGCACGACGATAAGTTGCCAAAATAGAAAAGAAACCATGCCTAAAGAGACCGTCTTCACTAGATCGACGGTCTCTTTTTTATTTGAAGCCTTCGATCCGCATCATTGGCTGGTAGCATTAAGGACAAAGAATATAGAAAACTTTGTTTTGGCACAATTTTTAACGGAAAGATGCACTTTTTCTGCCCCCTTCGGACGTTACTGTTACTAGTAGGATTATTCATATTCATCAACCCATCAGCTATGCTCAAATCTTTTACCCTGTTTCAAATCCTGATTCTCTTTCTTTTTTATGTAGACACTGCCTTTGCCCAAGGCAGGGATGTAACCGGCGTCGTGCAAACTACCACAGGCGAGACGCTGCCGGGAGCAACGGTGCTCCTTGCCGGTACCAACACTGCTACGATCGCCGATGCGGACGGAAAATTTTCTATTTCCGCGCAAACCGGACAAACATTGCGGGTTTCTTTTATCGGCTACCTGGCCGCCGAAGTACCCGTAACTGAGCAGACGACTTACACCATCCAGCTGGCAGAAGACGCGCAGAACTTGCAAGAGTTTGTCGTGATCGGCTACCAGTCGGTGAGGCGATCGGACCTGACGGGTGCGACCGGCATTATTAATGCACAAAATACAAATAAGCGTATTGCGCGATCGCTGCCCGAGGCATTGCAAGGAATGACTCCCGGAGTTGCGGTGCGTAATGGCGGTGCGCCCGGCCAGGAAGCGGTAGTGAACATACGCGGGCTGAGTACGTTGTTCGGGAATGCAAGTCCATTATATGTGATCGACGGCATGCTCGCCGATGCAAATACAACCGTTAACCCCAATGATGTTGAAACGATACAGGTTTTGAAAGACGCTTCAGCAGCGGCCATTTACGGCTCCCGGGCTGCTAATGGAGTGATTATTATTACAACCAAAAAAGGGAAAGAGGGCCCGCTCAAAGTGGACGCCACAGCCCGTTTTGGTCTTTCATCACTTCCAAAACGTTGGGATATGATGAACGCCCAGGAATATGTGGCGACCAATACCCGCGCATACCAGGCAGCGGGTTACGCATTGCAACCTTCGGTTGCCAATTACAATGGCACAATAAACACCAATTGGGCTGACCAGCTGTTGCAAACAGGTAGCATTCAGGATTATAATGTCAGCTTGTCGGGTGGAGGAAAAGAAAGTAAGTTTCTTATCTCGGGCGCCTATTTTGCTGACGAAGGTGTGCTGAAAGCCCGCAATTTTCAGCGGGCGTCTGTGCGGATCAACACCGAAGCGACGCGTAATAAATTCACTTTCGGCGAGAACATGATGATTTCCAGCACCGAGCGCAATACACCATTTCAGGGTGGCTTTGCAGAAGGAAACGCATGGTATGATATATGGACCAGCTTGCCGATCATTCCTGTGCAGAGCACGGATCTAATAAGTAATTCCAATCCGGGTGGCTGGGGTTATGGCTCTTTCAATGCACGCTCATTTGCCAGAAACCAGGTGGCGATCAATGATAATACCAGGACCACCTTCAACTTCTTCAAGGTTTTGGGAAACGCTTATCTCGATTATAAGATTCTGGATGGTCTCAGTTATCGTTTTAATGTGGGGCTGGAAACCAGTTTTGATAAAACCAATGATGTGCGGAAAGATGGGCTGTGGTACTGGAACCAGTCCCCTGATTTCAGCAGCGTAGGACAAAACCGGTCTCAATTCCTGAGCTACCTGTTTGAACATACACTCAATTTCGCCCGCACTTTTGGTAAACATAATTTCAATGGCGTCGTTGGTTACACCCAGCAAACGATTAAAACCGATGGCCTCGGCGGGCGTCGGTTGCAGCTTGGCGTGTATGGCGGCGACTATTTTACGACCATTAACTCGGCCAGCGGCGGAATGACTGCTTCCGGAACCCGCTCACAAACCTTGATCAACTCCGCACTGGGCAGGCTAAACTACAATTACGCAGAAAAATACTACCTGACATTCACATTCCGGGCCGATAAGGATTCCCGCTTCTCACCTGCTCACCGCACCGGATACTTCCCATCCGCCGCAGCGTCCTGGAAAATAAGCAATGAGGAATTTTTTAAATCAGACATTATAACCGAACTGAAACTTAGAGGATCTTACGGCATATTGGGCTCCGCTAACCTCAGTAATTATCAATTCACAGGCTTTCTCAACCAGGCGCCACGTGCGGTTTTCGGGTCGGGACAAACAGAGTTTCCCGGTGCGACGCAAGCAAGGCTGGTGTATGAAGATATTAAATGGGAACAAAAAGCGACGACCAACATTGGTGCAGACCTAGTGGTTTTCAATAACAAGCTGGCGATTACAATTGATGCCTTCCGCTCGGTAGCGAAAGATGTGTTGTTATCACTACCACTTCCGCTCTACATTGGAAACTTGCAGGGCGACCCGCTCGTGAACATTGGCTCCATTGAAAACAAAGGTATTGAGCTTGATTTTACGTATCGCCACTCTTCAGGGCCGTTCACATGGAGTGTTGCGCCCAATTTCAGCTTGATCCGGAATAAGGTACTTGCCCTTGGGAACCTGGGTGTGGACGAGGAAACCGGGGAGCCAAGAAATTACATCCAGTCTGGTAATACCCGCTCGCAGGTTGGACGCTCGATTGGCGAATATTATCTGATCAAAACCGACGGGCTTTTTCAAAGTGATGAAGAAGTACAATCCCACAAAGCGCAGGCAGCTTATGCTAAACCCGGGGATGTCCGTTATGTAAACAGGGTCGACCAGGGAGGCAATGACGATATCAACGACCGCGACCGGACTTTTACCGGGAGTCCATGGCCGAAGCTAACCTCCGGGCTGATCCTGAACGGAACTTGGTCGGGTTTGTCGCTTAATGTTCAATTTTACGGCGCATTTGGTCAGAAATTATATAATGATGTAAGAAGGGATATTGACGGGATGGGCTATTCCAATTACCGCCGCGATATCAACCCCTGGACACCCGAGAATACCGATACTGATTTTCCCCGACTTGGGGTTTCATACTCGACGGGAGCGGCTGGCGACCCTGCCAGTGCCGACCGTGGTATTGTTTCCAACGTCCGCGGCAATACCGATCGCTGGCTGGAAAATGGTTCTTATCTAAGGGTAAGGAATGTCGAGCTATCCTATTCGATCCCTCAAGCGGTAACCGGAAAACTCTCTTTAAGCAATGCACGGGTATATGTAAGTGCGCAAAACCTGGCGACATTTTCCAAATACACGGGACTTGATCCGGATGTGGTTGGAGCGAACTTCAACCTCGAACCCGGTGTGGACCTGGGAGGTTATCCTTCTTCACGCATTATTTCTTTCGGCCTGAACCTGGGCTTCTGATTTATCTCAAAAGACATCAACATGAAAAAGATATTTTTGCTTACGTCAATGATTTTATTGGTTGCCAGCGCCTGTAACCGCGATTTTGACCAGCCCAATCCGAATAGTCCCACGATCGCATCTTTCTGGAAAAGTGATACGGATGCAATTAAAGGCATCAATGCAGTGTATAGTACTTTTCACCGGACGGCTACGCTCTATTCCAGGTTTTTGTTTTATCACGGAATGCTTCGCTCAGACGAAGGTTATGGTTCTGGTGGTGACATTACGCTGAACAACATTATGAGCTTTAACCAAACTAACTACAATGAAGGTCTCACTGCCGGAACCTGGCAAAACCTGTTCATTGGCGTTTTCAGGGCTAATCAGGTAATCGCTTATGTGCCGACAATCGACATGAATGAAGCTTTAAAGAATCGCATTATCGGCGAAGCAAAATTTTTGAGAGGGTTATTTTATTTTAATCTGACATTGTATTTCGGCAGACCCCCGTTGATCCTGGAACCTTCCGAGCCAACTGACCGGCCATCGAGTGCATCAAACGCCGAAGCTTGGGCACAGGTTGAGAAGGATTTGTCCGAAGCAGCAGCAGCATTGCCGCTCAGCTATACCGGCGACGATCTCGGTCGGGCAACGCGCGGTGCGGCCATGGGCTTGTTGGGCAAAGCCTATTTGCAGCAAAATAAAAACCAGGAAGCTATAACTGCGCTTGCCTTTTTCATTACTGGTGAAGGAAAAGGGTTATATACTTTAACAGCCAACTATCAGGATAATTTCAAAGCTGCGACAGAGAATAACAGCGAATCTGTCTATGAAGTACAATTCCGTTTCAATCCCAATGAAAGTACCGACGACGATGTGGACGAAACGCGGATTAATAACACCGGAACATCCATTGCGCAGTTTTATGCGCCACGGGGTGTAGGTTTTTCTGATGGCGGGGCACGGCGATGGCTGATTGGTGAATTTAAAAAAGAAAATACCGCGGCAGGTACCCGCGACCCAAGACTTGCCGCAACATTATTATTCGATTCTACGGACGTTCGTGGTCCGCAATCGAGTCTGGTTTACGGGCAAACCTTTGCCAGCCGGTATGGTACCAATACCGGCGAAAGCAGCGCGGTTTGGTTTAGAAAACAGTTAAATGACAATGAGGCCGGACGGACTGAGGAAGGTTTCAGATCACCGAATAATCTCCGTTTGATAAGATATGCTGATATTTTGCTCATGTACGCTGAGGCGCTGAATGGCATCGGGCAAACGAGTCATGCTTATCCTTTTGTAGATATGGTACGTGTGCGTGCAGGGCTCAGGCCGATAAATCAAGCGGCTGGGTGGAACCAGGCTCAATTTTTAGGTCAGATCAAACATGAACGCATTACCGAGCTCACCGGCGAGGGCTGGCGGTTTGCCGATTTGCAGCGCTGGGGTGATCTGGGACCTGAATTGTCTGTGCGGGATCCCGAATTTACCAATTTCGTAAAAGGTAGAAACGAATACTATCCAATACCACAATCGGATATTGATCTAAATCCAAACCTTACCCAGAATCCAGGGTATTAAGCTTTCAATGATGGAAAATATTTTATTTGAATTAACCGCTCATGATGCGATATAAAACTTTCTATAAACCTGTCATTCTCTGGTGCGTTTCAATGACGCTCATCAGCGCATCCTGTAAAAAGGAGTCGCAGGCTCCAAAACCGGGTGAGCAGCAGGCAACCACATTCACAAATCCATTGCTGAATGCTGCACCTGATCCATTTGTTTTTCAAAAAGACACAACTTATTACTATCTGCATACCATTGGCAACCGGATCCAGATATGGAAAACAAATAAAATGAGCCGGTTGAAGGATGTAGCGCCAATCACTGTTTTCACTCCCCCGGCTTCCGGGGGCAATTCCCGCGATATCTGGGCTCCGGAGTTGTTTTTTCTGGATGGTAAATGGTATATCTATTATACGGGTACCGACGGAAACGATCGCGAGCACCGGATGTGGGTATTGGAAAATGCAAGCGCAGATCCGACACAAGGCACCTGGACCGACAAGGGTAAGCTTATCACCCAGCCAGCCGATTTATGGTCAATTGATGCCACTGTATTTCAGCGGGATAGTAGCCTTTTTTTAATCTGGTCGGGTAGGCCGTTTGCTAGCGGCGCAACAGATTTAACCCAAAACTTGTACATATCCCGCATGACCAATCCCTTTACGCTTACCGGCCCGACAGTTCTGATTTCTTCGCCGCAATATGATTGGGAAAAACGCGGGTTTGCTGTAAATGAAGGGCCGGAAATTTTGCGTAATGCGGCAGGCCAGGAGTTTTTGGTATTTTCCGGAAGCTATTGCGGCGATGACCGATATTCACTCGGGATTATAAGTTTGAAAGCTGCAAGTGACCCGTTGGATATAAGAAGCTGGACGAAAGCGCCTGCGCCTATTTTTACAGGCCTTGCATCAGCCAATGCATTCGGGGCAGGTCACAATGGGTTTTTCAAATCACGGGATGGAAAGGAGGATTGGATCATTTATCACGCGAATTCAGCTGCCGGGGAAGGCTGTGACGATTCAAGAAATGCGAGAATGCAAAAATTCACCTGGACTGCGGACGGTTTGCCCAACTTTGGGGAGCCGGTTGCAACGGGACAAGCGATTAAAGTCCCCTCCGGCGAATAGCTTCATTAAGTTTTAGGGCAACAGCCAGTTAGTCAATCCTTCCAAGATCCTTTTTCATTTCGGACCAAACATCGATGTTGCTCTCATCAGCATCGGTGTAATTGGTTTTAAGGTAATTTATAAACGAAAACTTAGTTTCGTCTGAATCAAGATGAAGGCTATCTTCCATTCCTTCCGCCTTGACCAGGTACTCGTAACCGTCATTAGTAACCTCTTTGGAAGTGTAAAATTTACCTGACTTCTCAAAATTGCTCACAGAGTTATATAAGTCGTATATGTCTTCGTTGCCTTCCAGAGTAACGCCGGACAGCCAGGTTTCAAAATTTTCTGTTTTTCCCATTTTGGTTTTTTGTTGATTAAAATTCAATTCAAAATTGAACTGCCTTTTGGTTTGGGGTACCGATTTTGGTACAATCTATCGGAATGGGTTCAACCAAAACCATTCCAGATATGATTACCCCGATATGGGACATTGCGGTGTTGGCACACATCTCATGGAAATAACGTATAGTAATGATCGTTTAAGCCGTATAGTTAATTGCCATGCAAGATTCATGAATTGTACACCGCCGTGCCTACATAAAGCTGCGTGGCATGATTTTTAGAACCGGCTGATGTTTCTGAAAACCAATATGTTACTCTAAACCAATATGATATGGAATTTATCACAACTGTTGACACGTTCACTTATCCCATGAATAGGCTACCGCATTTCAGGGATCAGATTGATAAGATGAGAGAATTGGCAGAAGTTTACAATTTTGATAACCTGCCGGTGAAGTTATTTTTCCTGGGGGATGAGCGGTCAGGATTACGTTACCGCGTCGATTGCACCGATCCGAACACAAAGGATAGGATAGAATATGTGCTGCGCCAGTATAAACAACAAAATAGTGTATTGGTCTAACTTCAAAATTTGACCCCCTACCGCCTCTCTTTTTGGGAATGGTTTTTTACTAAGCGCGCATCAAAGGCGAAACAAATCATCAACAAGCTAGAAAGGAGAAAGTATGTTAGCAATGAATTACCGCGGGCCTTACCGCGTTAGGGCAGACCGCAATAAGGCTATGCCCGAAATTGAGCATTCCGGCGATGCAATTGTGCGGGTAACCCGCTCTTGTATTTGCGGATCGGATCTGCATTTATACCATGGATTGGTGCCCGATACCAGGATTGGCACCACTTTCGGACACGAATTTATTGGTGTTGTTGAAGAGATTGGAGAATCGGTACAGAACCTGAAAGTGGGTGACAATGTGCTGGTACCATTTAATATTGCCTGTGACAAATGTATTTTCTGCCAACAGGGACTATTTGGTAACTGCCATGAATACAATCCGCAGGCTACTGCGGTGGGCGTATTCGCATAAAGCAGGCGGTTTCGACGGCGGTACTCTTTCTCAAGAAAACGACTGATTGGATGGGCGCTGACGTCTGCATTGACGCAGTGGGATGTGAGGCGGCAGGAGATGCATTGCAAACCGTCACCGGTCGAAAACTGATGTGCAGGCGGGGCCCAACCGGAAATTTGATCCCCATCGGTAATGTGGTGAACAAGGGAATTACGATCCGGGCCAATCAAGCTTCTGTGAAACGTTTGCTCCCAAGGCTTATCGAACATATTCAGGCAGGCCGGTTAGATCCGAAGGCAATCATTACGCACAGAATTCCATTGGAAGAAGTGGGCGACGCTTATCATATTTTTTCAGCCAAACTCGACAATTGTATCAAAACGGTCCTCATTCCACCTTCAGCTAGAAAATAATTAACATTATGAAAAAGACACTAGAAGATTACAGCCACATTAACGGATGGGGAATCGATGCTGACCCGCTGGATTTGCCCAATTACCCTATAAAAGAAAGAACGGAAAACGACAACAAAGGAATGATCTGGGAGCGGCCAGCCCAGCAACCGGCATTGGTTGAAGTGCTGCACTCCAATGAGCGCCCCGGACTTACAGCGGTATTTGGCTCACCCAATCCGCCGTCAGGTTTGAGTGGGCGGCTTCGGCGTTTTGCATTTAAATACAGCGAATCAACATGGACGCATTGGTTGGCGCTTTTAGTTGCGGACCGGATCAATATGATGGAAGGATTGGGCGACGACTTGAATAACGGGCATATTCCGAACCTGTTTGCAGAGCATGGCGCAAAGGCAGAATTGCAGTTTAATAAAGCAGGGCTTGCTAAAAAGGTGTTCACAATAGGTGCCATCATTATGCTGGTTGTCACTTTTAGCAAGGCGCGTTCCCGAAATAATAGCTAGTAATAGCGTTCAATTGTGCCAGATCATTTTCGCGCCTAGTGCCTCGAAAATGGTCTGGCACAATTCTTATCGAGGGGGAGTTTTTTTAACATTCGACACCTATTTCTTATGACCACAAGCTTTCATAAAAATTTGCTTTGTTTTTCCCACCTCAGGTGGGACTTTGTATTTCAGCGTCCACAACATTTAATGACACGTTTTGCCCAAAATGGGAATGTGTATTTTCTGGAAGAGCCGCTATTTGACAATCCTGATGGACCCTATCTCAAGGTTGAGAAGAAGCTTCCGGGACTCTGGGTTTGTGTGCCGCATCTCCCAGCTGGCGGCACTCAGGAACAGATCAACGACCAGATCAAGTCGCTTTTAGAATTATTTTTTGAGGACCGCGAGAGTGCCGATTTTATATTTTGGTATTACACGCCTGTTGCCTTTGAGTTTTCAAGGACATTCACGCCGGGCTTGATCGTGTATGATTGTATGGACGAACTTTCAGCGTTCAAATTTGCACCGCCACGCCTCAAATTCGTCGAGCAGCAGCTTCTGGCCAAAGCGGACATTGTATTTACCGGCGGGGTCAGTCTGTATGAAGCTAAAAAGGCCAGTCATCACAACATTCACCCATTCCCCAGCAGCATTGACAAGGCGCACTTCCAGGCTGCCAGGACAACCGTAGCCGAGCCATTGGACCAGGCCTCCATCAACGGCATAAAGCTGGGCTTCTACGGTGTAATCGATGAGCGGTTCGATCAGCAATTAATCAAAAGAATAGCTAAAAAAAGACCTGAATGGCACATGATGCTGATTGGGCCAGTTGTGAAAATTAATCCTGCTGAACTTCCCGTTGCCGATAACATTCATTATCTCGGGGCAAAAACCTACCAGGAACTGCCTGCCTACCTAGCGGGATGGGATGCGGCTTTAATTCCATTTTTGCTCAATGAGTCTACGCGCTACATTAGTCCAACCAAGACGCCGGAATACCTGGCTGCAGGAAAACCTGTGGTGTCCAGCGCTATCAGGGATGTTGTATTTCCTTATGCAAAACTTGGCCTGGTAAGTATTGGGCACGACATTGATTCATTTATTTCCGCTATTGAGCACGAGTTAACGAATTTAGGAAACCGGAAATGGCTAAAAGCAGTAGACAAGTACCTTGCTGATAAGTCGTGGGAAAATACATTTAACTCAATGCAACGGCTTATGCTGTCTGCTAAAAAGCAGGATACACCAGTTGTTCTGACCAGAGCGCTCAAAAGTGCCAGTTAGCCACTATATTGCAACTGTTGGTACAGAAAAAATGATCAGTAATGCCAAAACATATTAATTACGGTTCTTCCAAAAGCAGGGAAGCGGATTTTGAAGAACTGGCTGTTCGGGACGATCTTCCCCGGGCTGTTCTCAGGCCCAATGAATATGTACTGCTTGATGGCGAATGGAAGTTTGCAGTTGACCCTGAGGATCGCGGAATTGTAGAAAACTGGTTTATTCAGCACACATTTTCCCAGACTGCGCATTGGCCCGGAAGTGTTGAGCAGCACTTGGCAGCATACCAGGTTGACGGTTCATCGTGGAAAGACAAGATCGTAGTTTGGTATGAGCGTGATTTCCATTCACCGGATTATGCATCAGCAGTCCACGAAAGCGAAACGATCCTGCAACTCACATTTGGCGCTTGCGGATACGAGACGCAGGTTTGGCTGAACGGACATCCATTATCGACCATTGAAGGCGAACGTGTGCATATTGGCGAGTATACATCCTTTTCGTATGAATTGGAAGTGCTACGGCCGGTTAACAGGCTTACCGTTCGAGTTGCGAGCAGTATGGATGCGGATATCCCGCGTGGTAAACAGGAGTCGCATGTTTACAAACGCGGTGGCATTTGGTATCAAACCTTTACCGGTGCAGTCCGCAGCATCTGGCTTGAAAAAGTCGAGCGAAACCGGTTGCGTTCCAGAGTTGGCGTTGTGAGTATTATTGAGGATAATCTGGTGCGGTTCACACTAACTACCCGCATTCACGACCCAGGGCCTTACAAAATTAAGTTGTCCGTATTTGAGGCGGGGTCGGGAAAATATGATAATCTGGTAGCGGAAGATGAATTCCCACTGGTACTGGTAGCGGGGCAAAAGGCACAGCGTTTGGTGCTTGATATTCCCGATGCGCTGTTATGGTCGCCTGATTCCCCGAACCAATACCGTTTGGTAGCTCGACTTATTAATGAAAAAGGTGCAATTTCAGAAATCGAGACGAAATTCGGGCTTAGGAAATTTGAAGCCAGGGGCAGCCATCTCTATTTGAACAACGAGCCGGTATATCTGGATGGAATTCTTTACCAGCCTGGTAACGCCACTTATGATCAGATCAGGAAGCATTTGTTGGCTATGAAGGAGCTGGGATGCAACCTGGTGAGAATTCACATCGCTGGCGTCGACCCGCGTATTTACAAACTCGCCGACAAAATTGGAATGTTATTGTGGGTAGAAGTCCCCAGCCCGCACCAGTCAACGAAAAAAAGTCGTGAAAACCACCAGGCTGAACTTATGCGCATGCTCGCGCTGATCGGAACGCATCCTTCTGTTATCATCTGGAGTTTGTATAATGAAGATTGGGGTGCCCAGGACATTGCACATAACATAGAAACCCGCCAGTACATTATCAACATGTACGATTTCATGCATCTTGCCTATCCTCAATTTTTGGTAGTCGATAATGATGGTTGGCAGCATATTTCATTTGAAGGAAGGCTCAAATCTGATCTTCTCACAGCGCATTTATACACACCCGACCTAAGTCACTGGCAATGGATGCTCGATGAACTGACATCCGGAAACCTGGATACCGTTGCCGCATTCCCGCTTGTGGTAGGTGACCCTTTCTTTTACCGAAAACAAGTGCCCCTGATCGTCAGCGAATGGGGAGGTTTTGGATTTGAAAATTACGGCGGACCAACCAGTGACTCTGCACGCGCAAATCAAATTGCGCTCTTTAAAAAAGAACTCAGAAAACGGTCCGTTTCCGGAGACGTTTATACCCAGGCAACTAACATTGAGGATGAACGCAACGGGCTGATCGATTTTGAAACTGGTGTGCTGACTGTCCCACCAGGATTACTTAATTCAAAGCCGGATCTTCGGTAAGACACACTAATGGAGTTAGCTATGGATCACAGAATACAAAATGAAATCCTTGAAGCACCCGACTCACTCCAAATCAACGTTCGACCGGGAATGCCTTATCCGCTGGGTGCGACCTGGGATGGCGAGGGTGTCAACTTTGCAATTTTTTCGGAGAATGCGACAAAAGCTGTGTTGTGCCTTTTTGGAAGTCAGGAAGACAGTCAGGAGAATGTAAAAATTGAAATTGAAGAGGTAACCCATCATATCTGGCACGTGTATGTGCAAGGTATTGGCCCCGGTCAACTGTATGGTTACCGTTTTGAGGGGCCGTATGACCCAAAGGCCGGGCATCGCTTCAATCACAACAAATTGGTAATTGATCCTTACGCAAAAGCGCTATCGGGATCGATAGACTGGGACGATTCTCTGTTCAGCTATCAGACTGGCAGTAAAGAAGAGGATTTATCTTTTAGTGAAACGGATAGTGCGCCGCACCTGCCCAAATCCATTGTCATCGATCAAAACTTTGATTGGGAAAATGACCGGCACCCCAAAATACCTTACCATGATACGATTATTTATGAAGCCCATGTAAAAGGTTTGACCATACTTCATCCCGGAATTCCGGAGGAAATCCGAGGAACCTATGCCGGGATCGCGCATCCCGAAATGATCCGCTATTTGCAGCAGCTGGGCATTACAGCTATTGAGTTAATGCCTGTTCATCACTTCGTTGCAGACAGGCACTTAATCGAAAAGGGACTTACCAATTATTGGGGATACAATACGCTAGGTTTCTTTGCACCGGAAATTACTTATGCAAGTGATCGTGAAAACGGAAACCACGTGATCGAGTTTAAACACATGGTGAAACAATTGCATGCGGCTGGTATTGAAGTGATTCTGGATGTTGTGTATAACCATACCGCCGAGGGAAACCATCTGGGGCCGACTTTTTCATTTAAGGGAACAGATAATGTTTCCTATTATCGGTTAACCGAAGGCGATCCGCATCATTACATGGATTACACCGGTACTGGAAACACCCTGAACACACGATTGCCCTATGTTCTCGCTATGATCATGGACAGTCTGCGGTATTGGATCACCGATATGCACGTGGATGGTTTCCGTTTTGACCTGGCATCTACATTGGCCCGAACGTTGAATGACACAGACACATTGGGATCGTTTTTCAACATTATTCACCAGGATCCTATCATCTCACAAGTCAAACTGATTGCCGAACCGTGGGATATCAATGATGATGGATACATGGTCGGCAAGTTTCCACCTGGGTGGGCGGAGTGGAACGATAAGTACCGCGATTGCGTGCGTGATTTCTGGCGGGGAGCAGAAAGTAAGCTAGCTGAATTTTCAGAGCGTTTTACGGGCAGTCCTGACTTATATCAGGGTGACTACCGCAGTCCAACAGCGAGTGTCAATTTGGTGACAGCCCATGATGGTTTTACGCTTCATGACCTCGTAAGCTATAATAAGAAGCATAATGAGGCCAATGGCGAGGACAATAAAGACGGGTCGAATAATAATAATTCCTGGAACTGCGGGGTAGAGGGCCCTACTGACGATCCTGAAATCACTGCATTGCGTAAGAAGCAGAAGCGCAACATGTTAACAACCTTATTTCTTTCTCAGGGAGTGCCAATGCTTGTTGCGGGGGACGAATTGGGCCGCACTCAGGGTGGCAATAACAATGCTTATTGTCAGGATAATGAAATTTCATGGATCAACTGGGAGCAAGCCGATCAGAAACTTCTTGAATTTACAAAAGGGTTGATCTGGTTTTCCAAAAAGCACCCCTCATTCCGTCGCCGGCGCTGGTTTCAGGGGTTGCCAGTGAAGGGTTCCGAGTTGGATGATATCCGCTGGTATTTGCCGGAAGGTACTGTTATGTCTGATGAAAACTGGGAGTATGACTTTGCGAAGTCCATGGGTATCTATTTGAATGGCAATGGGATCCGGTGCGTCAACTACGATGGACAGAAAATTACCGACGATAGTTTTTACATTATTTTTAATGCGCATGAACAGTCGCTGGAATATAAATTACCAGCGGATAAATGCGGCCTATCGTGGCGAAAAGCAATCGACACCAGCGATGGTTTCATTGGAGAAGGAAGTGAAGGATTTTCAAAAGACAACACCGTCATAGTGCAGGGCCGTTCTGTGCTTGTCATGAAATATCATTTGAATTAATCGTGATGTGTTGGCACGTTTTTCGCTTATGGCGTTATTCAAACCAAAACAATAATACGATGAGCTCAAATTATGAAGATGACGAAAGAGAAGATTCTAACGGCGGCGGTTTTGCGCTAGGTCTTTTGATTGGCGCTACGGTTGGTGCCCTGGCTGCAATGTTATTTGCGCCAAAGTCAGGATACGAAACCCGCCAGCAGCTGAAAGATATGGCGGATCAGCAAAAGGACAATCTCAAAAATCAATGGGAACAGACCAAAGTAAAGGCTGCTGAAGCCGTGGATATGGCGAAAGAAAAACTGAATACGGTTGCCGAGCAAACAAAAGGTACCGTTGACGCTGTTGCGGAGAAAGCAAAGGGGACAGTTGACCACCTTGCTGACGAGACAAAAGCCACTGTTGACAAATTCCAAAAACGTTATTGATGTCAATCGGGGAACTTGATTCAGAAGCGATCAATGATGGATTAAATGCTGGCGAGACGCTTAAAATTCCTGTCATCGCTGAAAAGCTGGTAGTTACTTCTGAGCGCATTGAAACTGGCCGCGTTCTGGTTTCAAAGCAAGTTTTTGAAGAAGAAGCTCTTTTCGAAGGTTTCGTCAAAACTGAGGAAGTGACTGTGGAGAGGAAAGAAATTAACCAATATGTAGAAACGGCCCCGGCAGCTGTGAGGCAGGAAGGGGACGTAACAATTATTTCGGTAATTAAGGAGGTGTTGGTGGTTGAAAAGCGCCTGATGCTGGTAGAGGAAATTCACCTTACAAAGCGTCAGTATCAAGATCCGAAGACATTTTCTGAAATGCTGAGAAAAGAAGAAGTTACCATTGATAGAAACACTTCAGGCACGGAAATTTATAAATCGGCCGAAAACCAACAAAGTTAACAACCTTTTAAATTAACAATCATGTCAAATACAGTAGTAGGAATCTTCGAATATGAAAGCGATGCGCAGGAAGCGCAGAATTATTTATTGGCGAATGGATTTGCTGATGGGGATGTGGACATTAAAACGGCATCTTACAAATCGGAAACTGATACTGCGCCAGTGAAAGATGATAATGATGATGTAATGGACCGCATTGGAAACTTTTTCAAGGACCTTTTTGACGGTGATGAAGAAGAGACAAAGCGTTATTCAGAAGCTGGAAAGCGTGGCACGATCGTAACGGTACATGCGGCCACAGCAGCCGAGGCAGAGGCCGCAGCAGCAATTCTAGACGAATATGGCGCAGTTGATGTGAATGAAAGTGCCGCTAATTATTCTTCGAACCAAGGTTACTCTGGAACAGTTACTGGTAGTTCAGTTGATTCTTATGTGGAGAATACCTCAGACACATATGAGGACAAGACATTGGATAACTATGGAGAAAAGACATTGGATACATATGAGGATAAAACATCAGATACTTATGGAGATAAGTCACTGGGCACATATGAGGATAAAAACCTTGAAACTGTTACAGACCGTTCATTTGTTTCCGATGATTCCGATGATGATTCCAGGTCACTGCCAGTGATCGAAGAAGAACTTCAGGTTGGAAAACAAGAAGTTGAAACGGGCGGTGTGCGTCTCAGAAGTCGCATCATCGAACGTCCTGTCCAGGAAAGCATTCGTTTGCGTCAAGAGCAAGTAACCGTCAACAGGACCCCTGTTGACCGCGCTGCTTCTGACTCGGATTTTGCTACTTTCAAGGAAGGTACAATAGAAATGAAGGAATATGCCGAAGTACCGGTGGTAAGCAAGGAAGCGCGTATCATTGAAGAGGTGAGTTTGAACAAAACCGTGGATGAACGCGATGAGATCATCAACGAAACCGTGCGGAATACAGAAGTGGAGGTTGAAGACCTTACTGATGAGGAAAGAGTACGACGGACTGGTTTGGATTTGTAACCAGTGATGATAAAAAAATGGTTGCAGATATCGTAAAGATACCTGCAACCATTTTTTATTGTTAGACCATATCTGCAATCAAATCTCCGCTGTCCATTAGGTCGACCTAGTAGCCACCTTTCTGTAAATAAATAAAAGGATCACCGCTCCCAAGATGGCTACAAATAGGCTGCCGATGTTGAAACCATCAACAGTTCCATAACCAAGCATGGACGAAATCCAGCCACCAATCACAGCTCCGACGATACCAATAATAATAGTAACGATGAAACCGCCCGGGTCTTTACCAGGGTGAATTGCTTTCGCGATCGCACCAGCGATAAGTCCGATAATAATCCAAGTGATAATTCCCATAAGTCTGATAAGTTTGTTAGTTCTTCATTGAAGCATAAAAAACTATGCCGTCTCAGTACAGACTTGCTATTGGGATAGGTGTTTTTATTAAGATTTGTGTTGAAGAGTTATCTGATTTTGGCTTACAAAAAAAGGCCTTCCGATTGGAAGACCTTTAAGATTATACTTAGCAGTGTGTGGAGAATATCGGATTCGAACCGACGACCTCTTGCATGCCATGCAAGCGCTCTAGCCAACTGAGCTAATCCCCCGTGTTCAAACAGAGCTCCTTTTGAGGAGTGCAAAGATGAACCAGAGAATTTTTAGAAGCAAGCATCGCGATAATTTTAGTTTCAGGTATTAAGTGTGCTTATTTATATCACCGTCGTCCACCACCAAAGGCTTTGGACAGCGCCCAGATCACCACGGCAACAATTCCTACAACCAGGATCACCCCGGTCCAAACCCCTGTTTGGAAGATAGAACCAATTGCTTCACAACTTGTAAGCGTAAGTGTTACGAGAAGGATTACCAGGTAATTAATAAATGGTTTCATCGGAAGGAAAGTTTAGAATGGAAAATTTATTCCAAAATCATAAAAAATCATTCCAAGTAAAAATGTGGAAAGCGTTTACTGATAAAAATCGGTTGGGATGTGTTTTTGCCGATCATTTAGCAGAAGCATTTCGAAAAGCCGAACCGTAGCTTTCGCGTCGCCATGGGCTCGGTGACGATCTTCAATGCCTATCTCGAGGCTCTCACAAAGATTTCCAAGGCTGTATGACCGAAGTCCTGGAAAGATTTTTCTGCTCAATTGCACGGTGCATAAGAGGTCTCTCTGAAAATATTCATCCAAAGCGCCGAATTCTCTCTTGATGAATCCATAATCAAACCTGGCATTGTGGGCTACAAACCAGGCATCCTTGGTCAAAGCTCGAACAGAATCCTGGACATCGTAAAAGGTAGGGGAATCGGCCACCATTGCATTGTCTATTCCGGTAAGACGGGTAATAAACGGTGGGATATATATTTCGGGATTGACGAGGGAATGAAATACATCAACGATCTTCACCCCGTCATGCCTGAAAACCGCTATTTCGGTAATGCGTGCCGCTCCGCCCCCTCCCGTAGTTTCTATATCAACAATAGCGTACATGCAAACAAGCAACTGTCTTTGATTGTAATACAAAAAAACGAAAAAATCCCCGCCGAAGCGAGGATTTCCTTCAAATAACGGGAGGCATTTACGCAATACCGGAAATCTAATTGAGCTGAAAAGCGATAGGTAAAGTAAACCGAACACGAACTGGTACACCTGCCTGACGGCCCGGTAACCAACTTTGCATCAGCTTTACAACCCGCACCGCTTCTTCATCGCAGCCAAATCCAATTCTTTTCAATGCTGTTGCATTCTCCACTTTTCCATCAGAACCTACTGTAAATTGTACGAAAACCCTTCCCTGAATTCCGGCCCTTAACGCCTGGGACGGGTATCTAAGATTTTTTTGCAGAAATGCGGTCATCGCTTCTACCCCACCCTGGTATTGGGGCGCCTGCTCAACATTTAAAAATGTTTCCTCTTTTTTGACCTCCACTTCCGCGATTGCCGATTTTGCAGAGCCGGTTTCAGGAGCAGGTGGCACTATGATTGTGATATCTTCAATACCGTCTAATGTTCTTGCCGCTGGCTGGGCCTTTTCCAACTCCTCCATCAAAGGCGGAAGATTTTCAATTTCAACCTGATCGTCCGGCAGTACTTCTGGTGGCAGGGACCGGATCGTTTTTGGCGCTGGTGATGGCTCTACCTCCTGGACCGGAAGTTTTGGAAGCATCTCACGAATATTGATCGGGTTTGCCTCAACAATGTATGCAATGTCATCGGGCTTGGGATCCGGGACGAGACGCGCATATAAGTTGGGAAACATAACAATCATCAGGAACAAGGCAACCCCCATCATTACAGACCTTTGGATAGTCTGACCGTAACCTCTCCTCAAATCATAAGCCCCGTAAAGCTTATTACGATTTTCAAAAACGATGTCATTCAAAGATTTTTCCATGGCTAACAGATTTTTATGATCAACACTTAAGTCGAGCAGGATCTGACCATCGGCAGCTTCTTTTATATTGGTAAAGATCTGCTCAAAAGGTTTACCATCCCACAGACGCTCTTCTGCCTCACAAGCCAGATGATCCAGGATTTCCGGAAGCAACTCCGAATCCAGCTTGTTTGATTTTAAATATTCATTTATCAAATCAATGCGATCTTTCTGAAGGCGTTTCATAGTTGATCTGTTTAAATATTTGCCATTTAACTGATGCTATTCGGTTGCAAGATTCCTTGGTGCCAGCAGTAATCTTACTGCTTCCATAAAACGTTCAAGATCATTGGTTTTATTACGCGCAGCCTCGTTACCAGGGGTCGTAAGCGAATAATATTTTCTTAACCTTCCGTCCACTTCCACTGACTCGGTAATCAGCATGCCTTCTTGTTCTAATTTATGAAGGACTGGGTAAAGCGCCCCAAATGTGAGGGCAATTGCGCCCCCTGTCCTTTCTTTTACTTCCTGTGTTATTTCATATCCATACATCCGTTCGTGTTCAGCCAGCAAATTCAGTACAATGGTTTTTAATGTACCCCGGACATATTCGTTGCTCGTCGTGTTATTCTCCATGAGTTAAAATTTGATTGACCAAATATATATAAGTTTTTTATATATACAACACAAAGATAAGTTTTTTCTGGCCCTGTCGTCTGGAATTTTCAGCTTTCAGCCAAGGGAATGGAGCGGTTAATTCTTTCCTCCAAGGAAATGAAGGTTTCGGTACGTTGTATCCCGTTGACCTTCTGTATTTTATCGTGCAAAATTTCACGTAGGTGACCAGTGTCACGACATACGATTTTCAGAAATATGCTATATATACCCGTCGTATAGTGAATGTTTACTACTTCGGGAATTCCCTCCAATGCGGTCGCTACCTGTTCATATAATGAACTTTTATCCAGATAAATTCCGAGAAATGCGCTGATATCCCAACCAAGTTTGGCTGGATCAATAACAAGCTGGGAGCCTTTTACAATTCCCATTTGTTCCAGCTTCTTCATTCTGACATGAACCGTACCTCCCGAGACAAAAACCCTTTTCCCAATCTCTGTGTACGGTAACGCAGCATTTTCAATGAGCAAGGAGAGAATGCGCAAATCCGTACTATCGATATCTGAATATTTTTGCATTTAGTACATTATGTTTGAATATTTCATAACAAAACAATTCAATTTATGTAATGTTTGTAAATTTTGACAATTTTTAATGAAAAAATTTTATATTTATATTCAGAATTTTTAGTTTTGCACAACCAATTGTGGAACTAGTTGCATTTACTACGTTTATAATTTGGAAATCACATTGTAGGGTGATGAAATTGGCAGCCATGCCCTCCTGTCTCGGGGGTGGTGAATAAGGGATAAACGCGGCATAATGCCGACTTACGTCGACTGGGGTGGACCACCAACAGTATTTGTACCGTAGCTAACCGCACCGTGGGTGGTTCGAATCCCCCTCCTACAGCAAAAAAAAACTTGACAAGCGAATATTTTCGTATTAGATTTATTTGGTTTTTAGTTTGTTGATGAAGTGTAATTTGACACGCGGGTTCATCTTGAAACCTGCGTGTTTTTTTGTGGGCAGCTCACGAATAGGCCATCTTATTTTTGACGATCTTTTTGCTACATTCGGCTCATATACAATCCAATATTGTCCAGATGAACCGAAAACAAATACCTAGACCGAGGTTGGCATTTTTTAAAAATTGCGGACTGCTATCCCTGATTCTCTTATTGTCGTTTACAATATCCTATGATAATTCCAAGGGCAAACTGCTTTATAACACGAGTAAAAAATCCTTCGACCTCAACCTGAACTTTGTGCACTTCATCGTGGGTCCCGATTCTTTTGACCCCAATAAGAAAATCAGAAGGTTAATTTTCACGGAGAAAAGTCTGGATGCCAAGATAAAATCCTGTGACGTTATGAATTGTACAGATCCGGAAATTGAGGGGATACAGGTGGATCTGGATGCGGCGCACCGTATTTTGTACTGGGTAAATCTGAATGGACAGCTCGTCCAGTACTCAGGAACTGCACCTTATGAGGAACTTACCTTAACCACCGATTCAAAGGAACAACTGGCCGGTACACTGAAATTTGATCACTCGGTGGCAGGTGGACCGATGGTAGATGTTACATTTAATGCAAAAATATTGAAGACATTTGCCAAGGTAAGGTAGAATTCCTGGGCTGGGTTACAATGAAAAAAGCCCGGACAAATCCGGGCTTTTTTGCGGTCTGGACGGGACTCGAACCCGCGACCCCATGCGTGACAGGCATGTATTCTAACCAACTGAACTACCAAACCAGCTTATTCTACGGCACTTTTTCGTAAAACGTGATGCAAAACTACCATTATATTTTTCCGTTGCAATACTTGGCTCATCAAATTAGTTATTTTCTTTGCAAAATCAGATAGGCCAAAAAGCAAATATTCTGAAAATGAAATAGTTGTAGATAATACGAAATGACATATATAAAGGACATCACGAATGAACTTGAAAAACTTGCCCCGCTTGCGTATCAGGAGGGGTACGATAACGCTGGTTTGCTGGTAGGTTCTTCCGAAACAGAGGTTCAGGGGATCTTATTCACACTGGACGTTACCGAAAAAATAGTCGACGAGGCAATTGAAAAACAATGTAACCTCATTGTCGCTCATCATCCGATCATCTTCAAAGGGCTTAAAAAGCTAAACGGGAAAAATTATGTAGAGCGCACAGTAATCAAGGCCATTAAACATGACATTGCCATTTACGCAACCCATACCAATCTCGATCACGTTACAAACGGTGTTAACTGGAAAATCGCAGAACAGCTCGGTCTTACCAATGTGAAGGTCTTAGCACCAAAAAAGCAGTGGTTGACCAAACTCACTTTTTTTGCCCCAATTGAAAACACGAATTCGATCCTGAATGCACTTTTTCATATAGGGGCGGGGAAAATTGGGCAGTATGAGCAATGCAGCTTCCGGACCAAAGGTACTGGCACCTTTTTGCCAGGCGAGTTTGCCAATCCAACGATTGGCACGCAGGGAAAGCTGGAAGAAGTGACGGAGGAACGTATCGAAGTTATGTTTCCCTCCTACCTTGAATCAAGAATTCTCTCTGTTCTTCGCTCGGCACACCCTTATGAGGAGGCAGCTTATTACCTTTCTTCGCTGGAAAATGAGAACCAGGAAGTGGGAGCCGGCGCAGTGGGTGAATTGCCTGCTGAAATGACAGCCCAAGATTTTCTTAAACATCTGAAAAAAGAAATGCAGGTTAATGTTATTAAACATACCAAAGCCGTTTCTGGCACCGTAAAACGCGTTGCGATTTGTGGTGGAGCGGGAAGTTCTTTATTATCAAATGCGATCGAGGCTAAGGCGGACGTCTTTGTTACTGCCGACTATAAATATCATGAGTTCTTCGATGCCGAAAACCGGATTATGATCTGCGATATCGGACATTATGAGAGCGAAGTCTTCACGAAAAATTTACTGCATCACTATTTATCAGGAAAATTTAGTAATTTTGCACTCTGTTTGTCAGAGGTCAATACCAATCCGGTTCAGTATTTTGTATAGAAAGCAATTTCATCAACTTATTTGTCTGATTATCTGTTGAAAATCCTGCAAGCGACCTTCACTTATTACGCATTGAAACACGTCCATTAAAGACATACATGGAAAACACAATCGCACAAAAATTAGATGCTCTCCTGAAATTGCAGGAAATAGACTCAAGCCTTGATGAAATACTAAAAACCCGCGGCGACCTTCCAGAAGAAGTTCGTGACCTGGAAGACGAAATTATCGGTTTTGAAACCCGTCTTAGTAAATTTAAGAGTGAAATTGCCAATCTGAATACTGAAATTGACAACTTCAAAAATGCTCAGAAAGACGGCGAAAAATTGATTAAAAAATACAAGGATCAGCAAATGAATGTTCGCAATAACCGCGAATATGATGCGATCACCAAGGAAGTAGAGTTGCAAGAATTGGATATGCAGCTTGCAGACAAGAAAATTAATGAAGCAAAAGCCCGCATTCGCCTGATCGAAGAAGATGCTAACCGGGCAGAATCGGTTTTGAACGAAAGAAATGAAGATCTGAAAGCCAAAAAAGGCGAGCTGAACGTCATCACCAGCGAAAGCGAATCGGAAGAAAAAGGGTTAATCGCGGAAAGAGAAAAGCATATCAAGAAGATTGAAGATCGCTTATTGAAATCCTATCAAAAAATCCGGGATAACTCGATGAACGGACTTGCCGTTGTGCATGTTTCCCGAGGTGCTTGCGGTGGTTGTTTTAGCATCGTCCCGCCGCAACGCCAGGCTGATATTCGTGAGCGTAAAAAATTGATCGTTTGCGAACATTGCGGTCGTATTCTGGCTGACGTGGAAAGTGTTGAACCAGTTCATCAGCGTAGATAATATTGTTTTAGTTAGATAAAAAGGTTGTCTTACCCGGACAACCTTTTTTTATGTCCCGCTCATATGATTTGGAAAAATGTACGAAAAACCAGTTATCATTTATATTTCGGCATAGTTTCGATTCTCCTGCTTATCTTATTTAAGGCAGACATTCGGGCACAACATTCGGCCGTAGAATTCTCTCCAAAACTTCAAAAGGCATATTTTGAAATTCAAAGGCTAAGAATCAATACTGCGCGACAACTCATTGACGCTGAAAGGTCTGCTCAAAATAGCAATGCATTTATTCCCTACCTGGACAATTACGCTGATTTACACTATCTTCTAATCTCCGAGGATGTCAATGCGTACAGGCAGCTTTCCAGCCAGCAAGACAAAAGACTCGAGTTAATTGGGAAATTGCCGGATAGTTCTCCTTATAAGCGCTTTTTCCAGGCTGAAATACGAATGCACTGGGCGTTTGCCAAATTGAAATTTGGAAACGAAATAAGTGGCTCATGGGAGATTATCAAAGCCTATCGACTGCTTGAAGACAATCGAAAAAGGTTTCCCCAATTTCTTCCAACATTGAAATCCCTGGGCCTCCTCCATGTCCTTATCGGTTCAATACCTGATCATTACAATTGGGTAACCAAAGTCCTTGGATTGAAGGGAAATATAAAATTGGGTATTAAAGAAATTCAGGCGGTTGCAAACACACAATCTCTTTTCCAACAGGAAGCCGAACTAATTGACCTTCTATTACATGCCTATACTTTAAAGTTATCAGCTGCTCAGCAAAGCAAAATACGCGCTTGGCCCCGTGAGCAACCCGATAATCTGCTGATTCATTTTTTTGCAACGACGGTTTTGATGAAAGAAGGAAATGGTGAAGAAGCAGCCCATTACTTAGCGGATGCGCCGTCGGGCCCTGCTTATATCCTCTTTCCTTTCCTGCATTATTTGCAGGGAGAAATTGAGTTACAAAAGGGTGAATATGAAAATGCGTCCGCGGAATATATCCTATTTCAGAAACAGTACAGAGGATTCAATTACTTGAAGGACAGCAATTTAAAGCTATTCATGTGTAAATGGCTCGCTGGAAAGGATAGTGACGCGAATGTATTTATAAATAGAATTAGAACATCCGGCAAGACCATTGTGGAGGGCGATCAGTTCGCGGCGGCATTTGCGGACGACTTTTTAAATGGAAAAATTAACAATCAGCAAAAGATCCTTTTCAAAGCCCGTTATGCAACAGACGGGGGTTTCTTAACCAAAGCCGCAGACTTAACCGAAACCGTTTCTGAAAAGTCCTTCAACTCATTAAAAGAGAAGGCTGAATATAATTATCGCAAGGGTAGAATTTTGCAAAAATCAGGGCGCACTGAACAGGCAATCTCTTATTATGAACGTGTTATGGAATTTACCGATAATAGCGCTTCGGGCTTCTCTGCTTCGGCTGCGCTCCAGTTGGGATATATTTATTTTGAAAAAAGTGAAAACCCAAAAGCTAAAACCTACTTCAAAAAGGCCATTTCTTTCAAAAACCACGAATACAAAAATAGTATTGATAACAAAGCCAGGGCGGCACTTACAGATTTGGGGGAATAAGTGACGTGACTTTTCGGCAGGTAATACGTCTAAGGATTATATCCGATCTGAAACTACCGAGTATGTCCAAACCTAAGAGTGAAAACGCAAGGAATATCCTTAATTGGGCCGAAGACGACAGGCCCAGGGAAAAATTAGAGTTAAAGGGCAAATCGGCCTTATCAGATGCGGAACTTATTGCGTTGCTAATTGGCTCAGGTACTTTCGACATGTCGGCAGTCGACGTCGGCAAAGTGATTATGGGCCTGGGTTACAACAACATTAATGAGTTGGCAAAGCTGGATGTAAAGGATCTGACCAAAATTAAAGGTATAGGCGTAGCCAAAGCGACCACAATTGTAGCTGCCCTTGAACTTGGACGCCGCCGAAGTGATACAATCCCGGACCAAAAGAGAAAGATTACAAGCTCAGAGGCTGTTTATCGGGAAATGAAACAATATCTTTTGGATAAGCCAAATGAGGAATTCTGGATATTGCTTTTAAACCGTGCGAATTTCGTGATCCGTGCTTTGCAGGTCAGTGTGGGTGGTATCGCTGGGACAGCTGTGGATATTAAGCTAATTTTCAAGTTGGCGATTGATCATTTGGCCAGTTCGCTGATCCTAGTCCATAATCACCCTTCCGGCCAGCTGGAACCCAGTCACGCGGACGTACTGCTTACCACACAAATAAAACAGGCAGGTCATTTGCTTGACATGCCTGTTTTGGACCATATGATTTTTACCGATGAAGGATTTTACAGCTTTACAGATTCAGGTGAAATGTAATCCGCCATGCAATTTGTTGTTTATCAAAGACTCATCAATTCTTTGAAACGGATGGCCTGACGTCGGGAAATCTCAATTTTATCTCCTCCTTGTAGGGTTACCAGTAGTCCGCCGCTAAACCAGGGTTCTATTTTTTCAATCCAATGTAGATTAATAATATGCTTGCGGTTTGCGCGAAAGTAAGTATTGGGGTCCAGGCGCTCTTCCAGGTTATTAAGTGATTTCAGTACCAATGGTTTCTGGTCGTCGAAATGCAGGCGAACGTAATTTCCCATGGATTCAAAGAGACGGATTTTGCCGAGTTTAACGAACCAGCATTTTTCACCATCTTTTACAAAAACCTGATCTGTCGCACCTAAAACCTTTTCAACCCGTTCATGTGGATGCGCGGGTGTTTCCGGCTGGGCCTGGTTTTCTTCAATGCGGTGAATGGTATCCTTTAACCTTTCCGTATCAATTGGTTTAAGCAGGTAGTCCAATGCATTGTATTCAAATGCTTTGATCGCATATTCATCATAAGCTGTGGTAAAGATTACCTCAGGGCTTTTTCCTTCAATAGACGACAACAATTCAAATCCATTTTTCCCAGGCATTTGGATGTCCAGGAATAGCAATTCGGGCTGTAATTCTTCGATCAGCACCAATGCTTCTTCTGCATTGGCCGCTTCTCCCACTATTTCAATCTTAGTGTACGGTTCGAGCAATCTTTTCAACTCATTTCTGGCTAAACGCTCGTCGTCAACAATTAAAGTTCTCATGGCAGATCAGTTAGGAATATATGTAGATTAATTAATATGCACTTCAATTACCTGTCCCCGACTCCTCTCCCACCAGCAAAACTCCTTCCGACAACATTGGTATCTTCACCTCCGAGCAAACCACACCTTCCTTCATCTGGAAAATCCTGAAAGTGGCGCCCTTCCCGTATAGGATCGATAAACGCTCGGCAGTATTCTTCAATCCCACACCACCGGATTCAGTAGCGCCCAGATTTCCGGAATTCAGTATGTTAATGACCAGCAAATCATTGATAATTGCTGACTTAACTTCAATAAATCCGCCACCCATTTCTTTGGAAACACCATGCTTAATGCCGTTTTCAACCAATGTCTGAAGCATCATGGGCGGAACCTGCCAATAAATCGCTTGCGGATTTGTAATAATCGTGTACCGCAATCGATCTTCATAGCGCACTTTTTCCAGTTCAAGATAATCTTCTACCGTCCTCAACTCTTCCTGAAGATCGACCGTTTTACGTCGGTCGGCAAGTAATGAATTTCTTAAAATATTGGACAGTTGGGTAATGCTCAACTGTGCTTTGGAAGGATCTTCAAAAACCAGCGCCCGGATGCTATTCAATGCATTGAAGGTAAAATGCGGGTTTAGCTGAGATCGCAGCACTTTCGCTTCCGCTTCCCGCATCGACATTTTCAACATAATTTTTTCATAACTCGCCAGTCGCGTCTGTTCCACGTAATGGTAAACCGTGTAGGATAAAATCCAGGCAAGCAGGTTTTTGCACCAGTTTGCATAATAGCTCCAGAAAACAAGCGGTTGATTTAGAAGATTATGTTCTAACATTTCTCGGTCCATGGGCTGATTGATCATTGCCATAATCAATCCTAACAATAAAACGGATCCAATTACCCGCAATGCAAGCCGTGGAAGCGGAAGGGAAGACCAATTCCATTTACGGATTACCAGCCTGTAAACGTGTGTTAAACAAATACCTAACAGAATATTGGCAAGCGCAGTGTAAAATTCGCTTATCTGAAACCCGTATTCGAGCACGTAAGGAACATACTCGAACATGATCAGCAATGTCCAACCCAGGATTTGTAAAATCCAATAAGTACGTTTCTTGGACATGAAATTAATTATTGTGCTGAGTGGATTTGAAGAAATCGCAAATGTATCGATGCGTCAAAAACCCCGGTGTTTTACTACACCAAAGGAGACGAATCTACACAAGCGGCTCTTACAAAGTTTGCGGAATTTCTAAGGAAAGCAAATGCGTGATGTCGTTCGAAACTTCAAGATCAAATTGCTGGGTGTCATATGAATAATTGATCTTATAGAGGCACAAGTTACTGTGCTCGTAATCATCCATTTTGACAAGAGGTTGCCCAAAAAGTGTCGTAAGGAGCACCCTCATTGCACGGCCGTGCATGGCAATCAGAATATTTCTTTCGTGAGGACGTGATATGATCGTTTCAATCACGGGAATCTGACGTTCCCTAACCTGTACCGGACTTTCGCCTTCTTCTGCGGAAAGCTCCACCTGGCCGGAGCGCCATGCTGTTACAAGATCTCTGTAATAATTATTGTCACCCGTATTGGGTTCGCGCCCTTCGCGGATGCCCCAGGAGATTTCATTCAGGCCTGAATAACTTTCATGCGGGATGCCCTGGCGGATGAACCCACGAACTGTTTGATGTGTTCGCTTTAAGTCGGAAGTATATATTTTGTCAAAGGGAACATGTTGGTAAGCATTGAAAAAAGCAGCTGCCTGGGCTTCACCCCATTCGTTAAGCACGGAATCAACACCACTTCCCTGAACAACTCCTCTTCGATTAAAATCTGTTTCACCGTGGCGAATGATATATATAGATTTTCTTTTCAAGATAAATAGTACTATTTAAATATTATTTTTGTAAATACCTTGTTTCCGCTCAATAAAGCCAACACAAATTTATATATTTTTTAGATATGTTTACCAAAACCGCCTCAATAGATCAACTACATACTTTTAGCCAAAATACCATCGCACACCATCTGGGAATAGAATTCTTAGAAATTGGCAGTGACTATGTTACGGGACGAATGCCGGTGGATAAGCGGACCCACCAACCCTTCGGTATCCTTCATGGAGGAGCATCCGTTGTACTGGCCGAAACCCTGGGGAGCATTGCTTCTTTTTTGTGTATAACAGATGAAGAGCAGCAAGCGGTCGGGCTTGAAATTAATGCGAACCATTTAAGACCGGTAAAGGAAGGCTTTGTTTATGGTACTGTAAAACCGATTCACATTGGCAGGACAACCCATATTTGGGACATCAGGATTACCAATGAACAAAACAAACTGGTGTGCATAAGTAGACTAACGGTTGCTATTGTTAATTCGAGCCGTCAAGGCTAATTTGCAGGCAAATCGAGCGAGGATCATTATAACTTTAATAAATGCTCTCATTACAAACCGATCATCAAATTTCCATCTTTGACGGTCTCAAAGTTCAAGACTTGTGGGCCGCATCCAAACAATTGGGGTTTCCCTCTGCGCTATGGCGACTTCCTCATACCAATGAAATAAACCTTCTCATATCTGTACGTGAGGGAATACGAAAATGTCAGCCTGAGCTCGAAAAACTTTCTCCCGGATTTATTATTAGCAAATTCCTTTGGGAAGATGAACAGGAGGTACTTTTCCTTGAAGGTGACATTATCCTCACGTTTGCCGAAGGAGGGCTGCTAGATAATGTTCGCAACAATTTGGGCGAAGAACATTCCGAGGTTAAGAGACTGGTTCAGCTTACCGAAGATCTTGCTTTGGAAAGCGTAAGTCCTTCCAGAAATGAATTGTATGAAACGCCTAATGCAGACAGCATCGATCCAAAAACGCGATTCAAGAGAACGGTGGAATTGGCAGTGGCAGCGATCCGACAAAATCAGTTTAAGAAAGTCGTTCTTTCCAGGACCAGGGAGCTTTCCTATTCGGACGATTTTCAGCCTGTAAAAGCATTTCAAAAACTTGCCAAAGCATATCCACATGCTTTTGTTTCGCTGGTAAATCTGCCTGAACAAAAGGAACAATGGCTTGGCGCAAGCCCTGAACTACTCACCCGCCAGAACTCAGGTGGTGCATTCACTACTATGTCCCTGGCCGGTACCCAAAGTTCGCACGACAAATCGGGTCACCTGATCCCCAAATATGACATTCGCTGGGGCGAGAAAGAAATTGAGGAGCATGCCCTTGTAAGCCGTTATATTGTAGAATGCTTTAAAAAAATACGGCTCAGGGAATACATAGAAACCGGCCCCAGAACAGTTTTAGCAGGAAATTTGTACCACCTCAGAACTGATTTTGAAGTTGACACCAACGCATTGAATTTTCCCGAGCTGGGATCAGTAATGCTGAAATTGCTTCATCCTACTTCCGCAGTTTGTGGAGTTCCCAAGATACCTAGCATGAAATTTATTGCTGAAATTGAAAGCTATGACCGGTCATTTTACAGCGGGTTTTTGGGCCCTGCGCAGATCGGGGGCAATACAAGTCTTTTTGTAAATCTAAGAACGGTAAGGTTTAAGGACGGACTGGCTACTTTGTTTGCAGGTGCAGGAATTACGGAAGATTCAGTTCCGGAAAAAGAATGGGAAGAAACCGAGCTAAAATGTGAAACACTCCTCCAAGTCATCGCTGCGACATTTTAAAATATTTTTCAATATTAAACTTTTATAGTACAAAAAAGTCTAATCCGTCTAAGATTAATATATAATTTTGAAAATTACTCTTCGGAGAAAATAAGTTGTTTTTTTAGAGCCTAAACCTTCAGTTTGGAATATTGCCAACCCTATGAATTCGATCACAAAGTCCTCTGCGGACAGATTACCAGTCGTTAAAAAATCATTCTCCTATATTTTCCTGGCGGGTACATTCTTCCTCACGCTTTCATGCGGTGAGAAAAAAGATACTTTCCAGCAAAAGGCTGGTGGTGGCCCAACGACTGTTGACGTCATTGTTCTCAAAGAAGAGCGGATCAGTGAGAAGGTTGAGGTGAATGGAACAATCGTCGCTAACGAGTTTGCAGAGTTAAGACCCGAAGTAAGTGGTTTACTTACGTTTCTGAATGTTCCAGAGGGGCGTACAGTTCAAAAAGGAACGGTTATTGCAAGAATCAATAGCGCGGATCTTGTAGCGCAGCTGGACAAATCAAAAATTCAATTGGATCTTGCGGAAACAACTGAGAAAAGGTTAAAACAATTGGTTGCTATCAATGGAATCAATCAGGCTGATTATGATTTGGCAGCCAACCAGGTGAATACTTTAAAGGCTGATATGGTTTATACACAAGCACTTATTAATAAAACGATTGTGAAGGCACCGTTTACAGGTGTGATTGGGTTGAGAAAAGTGAGTGCAGGATCTGTTGTATCACCAAATAGCGTAATCGCTACCATGCAACAGCTTGCCAATTTGAGAATTGATTTTACAATTCCTGAAAATTACCAGAAGTACATTACAAAAGGGGGGAATGTGGAAGTTTTGCTGGATCAAAATGCCGGGAAAAGAGAGACGGCCCGGATCATTGCGCTGGAACCTCAGGTTAACCAAACGACCAGGAACATAACCGTACGAGCAATCCTGAATTCAGGTTCGACTAGTCCGGGATCATTTGCAAAGGTTTATCTGAATGCAAGTTCCAATAAAAACAGTATCATGATTCCAACCAACTGCATCATTCCCGAAGCGATGGGAAAAAAGGCAGTGACTGTGAAAGGTGGTAAGGCCGTGTTTGTCAGTATTGAAACCGGAGATCGGAAGGAAGACGTGGTTGAGGTAACAAAAGGCCTTTCTGTGGGTGACACGGTGGTCGTTTCCGGTGTGCTTTTTACCCGTCCCGATGCGCCAGTAAAAGTGAGAAGTGTAAGAGCCTTAAATGTCGCAAGTAAGTAACGGAGTTGCAATGACTATTCCCTTGAAACCTGTCTTATGAATATTTCCGAACTATCCCTTAAACGGCCTGTATTGGCCGTCGTCATGAACCTTCTCATCATATTATTTGGTGTAGTTGGTTATAACTTCCTGTCGTTGCGTGACTATCCAGCCATTGACCCTCCTATCGTAAATGTACGGACCAGTTACACGGGTGCCAATGCTGATATCATTGAAAGTCAGATCACCGAGCCGCTTGAAAAAAGTATTAATGGTATTCCCGGGATTAAAAGCATCAGCTCTTCCAGCCAGATCGGTTCCAGTAACATTACCGTTGAATTCAACCTGGAAGCAGATCTGGAAGGTGCTGCCAATGATGTACGTGATAAGGTAAGTCAGGCACAACGAAACCTTCCGCAAGATGTGGATGCGCCTCCGGTTGTCAGCAAAGCCGATGCAAATAGCGATTTCATCTTGCTGCTAGCTGTACAAAGCCCTTCAAAAGGTTTATTGGAGCTCAGTGAATATGCAGAGAATGTTCTTCAGCAAAGCCTGCAAACGATCGATGGGGTAAGTGCTATCAATATTTTTGGACAGAAACGTTATGCAATGCGCATCTGGCTGGATCCGGATAAAATGAGCGCGTACAGCATCTCTTTTAATGATATTACCAGTACGCTCAGTGCCGAAAACGTTGAACTCCCCGCTGGAAAAATATATGGCGACAATACTGAGCTCACGATACGGACGATGGGCCGTCTTACAACCGAAAAGGAATTCAGTGATCTTGTAATTCGTAATGATAGCGCCGGAATAATACGCCTGGCAAATGTTGCAAAAGTTGAGCTTGGACCTGAAAACGAGGAACAAAGTTGGAAATACAATGGCATGTATGCGGTTGGGCTAGCAGTTATTCCACAACCAGGCGCCAATTATGTCGAAATTTCGGATGAGTTCAACAAGCGCCTTGCAGAAATTCAGAAGTCAAACAAATCAGACATTACTTTCAATGTCCTCATTGATAATACCAGGCTGGTACGTCAATCCATCGAAGAAGTAGAGGAAACGCTTTTCATTGCATTTTCTCTGGTTGTCATTGTTATCCTGTTCTTTTTCAGAAGTTTCGTAGTGGCAATACGGCCGCTTATCGATATCCCGATTTCATTGGTCGCGACATTCTTCGTCATGTACCTGTTCGGTTTTTCAATTAATATCCTTACACTTTTAGGGATTGTACTGGCCACAGGACTGGTGGTGGATGATGGTATTGTGGTCACGGAGAACATATTTCGAAAGCTTGAAAGTGGCCTTCCAATCAGGCAGGCCGCGTTGGAGGGTAGCCGGGAGATCTTCTTTGCGGTTATCTCCACATCACTTACCCTTGCCGTTGTGTTTCTTCCTGTTATTTTTCTAGAAGGGTTTGTGGGAAGTTTGTTCAGAGAATTTGGGATAGTTGTTGCCTCTGCGGTTTTGATCTCTGCATTTGTTTCATTGACGATCACACCAGTTTTAAATGTTTTTTTAAATCGTAAAAGTGCAGGCCATGGGTGGTTTTACAATAAAACTGAGCCCTTTTTTACCGGCATGGAAGACGGGTACAACAGAAGCCTTCGTGGATTTATGAAGGTACGCTGGATCGCCTGGGTGATTGTATCGGCATGCGGTGTTATCATTTGGTTCACCTACACCAACTTGCAGAGCGAACTGGCACCCATGGAGGACAGGAATAGCATTCGCTTCAACTTATCGGCTCCCGAAGGTACCAGCTTCGACGAAATGCAACAGGTTTCAGATCAGCTGTCTAATTTCTTAAATGATTCTGTGCCTGAACGAGCATTCACTTTTTCCGCGACACCCGGCTTTGGAGGCGGTGGTGTCAATAGCGGTACAGCCCGTATTGGACTGGTCCCCGCAGGTGAGAGGAAGAAAAGTCAGAATGATCTTGCACAAGAAATCAATAAAAAGCTTTCCAGGTTCAATGATGCAAGGATTTTCGCTACGCAGGAACAGACCATTGCTGTGGGCCAAGGATCAAGAGGCGGCTTGCCGGTTCAGTTTGTTCTTCAGAATCTTGACTTTGGTAAGTTGTCTGAGGTGTTGCCCCAATTTTTAGAAGCTGCGCGGCAAGATCCCACATTCCAGAATGTTGACGTTAATCTTAAATTCAATAAACCAGAGATAAGACTTACTATTGACCGTCTGAAAGCACGTGACTTAGGGTTATCTACGTCTGATGTGGCAGCAGCAATACAATCTGCATTCAGTGGCAGAAGACTCGCCTATTTTATCATGAATGGTCAGCAGTATCAGGTGATTGGTCAGGTGGAGCGCGCCGAGCGAAACAAGCCAGCGGATATTGAAAAACTATATGTACGAAATACCAGAGGCGAAAATATTCCGCTTACTGCTGTAGTTCAAATGAAGGAAGAAAGTGGCCCTCCAACCATTTATCACTTCAACAGGTATAAAAGCGCAACCGTCTCTGCCTCACTCGTCGAGGGAAAAACCATCGGCGATGGCGTAGCTTCAATGAGACGCATAGCCACAAAGCTGCTTGACGAATCATTCCAAACTTCCCTTGTTGGTTCTTCGCGCGATTTCGAGGAGAGTTCGTCTAACACAAGCTTTGCGTTTGGGCTCGCGCTGATCCTGGTTTACCTGGTACTAGCAGGACAGTTTGAAAGTTTTACAGATCCGTTCATTATTATGATTACGGTACCACTAGCGCTGGCAGGTGCATTGCTCAGCTTATATCTGTTTGGACTCACTATCAATATCTTCTCGCAGATCGGAATGATTATGCTGATTGGGCTTGTGACAAAAAATGGTATCCTGATTGTGGAATTCGCAAACCAAAAAAGGGAACAGGGAATGAGCCGAATGGCCGCCGCGGTAGAATCTGCGACCCAACGTCTAAGACCAATATTAATGACCAGCCTCGCGACTGCATTTGGAGCATTGCCGATTGCCATGAGCCTTGGGGCCGCGGCAACCAGCCGGGTTCCATTGGGCGTAGTTATCGTTGGTGGGTTAATGTTCTCCCTCATTCTGACGCTATTTGTTATTCCAGCAGTCTATACCTTTATTTCGCCAAAAAAACACAAGAAAACCCAGGAGCAGAAAATGGCGGAAGAACTTGCTGCTTAACTTTGGATTTCGCTGCTCACTAATTCATATCAATCCTCATTGTCTTTGCATGAACCCGCTAGCAATCTTTAAGAATACAAAAAAACTAACCCTATTTCTTTTGCTTTGCGGTAGCAATGCTTATTGTTATCAGGCATCAGACAGCCTGACCCTAACATTGGATGAAGCGATTGCAACTGCTTTAAAAAGTAGTTATGAAATAGAAATTGCTAAGAATAATGTTGAAATCAATACACTTCTAAACAACTATGGCGTGGCCGGCGGCCTGCCAGTTGTTGCTGCAAACGCTTCCAATACCGAGCAGATTACTCAGGTAAACCAGAAATTGAATGATGGGACGTCCATTAACCGTAATGCCGCAGCGGGTAATAACACACAAATCAATGTATCGGCAGGGATACTTCTTTATAATGGGAAAAGGGTCGTCTCCACGAAAAAGCGGCTTGCAGAATTACAATATCAAAGCGCTGAGTTGCTCAATTCCCAAGTTCAGAATACCATTGCATTGGTAATGACAAGCTATTATGATGTAGTCCGTCAGCTTAGCTATCTCAATACCGTCCGAACTTCGATACAAGCATCGGAAAAAAGACTTGAAATTCTTCAGGTGCGTAAGGAAGCGGGAATGGCTAATAATGCGGATCTATTTCAGGCGCAAATTGATTTGAATACCCTAAATCAAACTTTCCAGGACCAGTTAATGGTAGCGCAGGTTGCGAAGACGGAGCTTTTGAGAATACTTACTCTGGATCCCAAAGCTGCGCTGACAATCCGGGACACGATCACAGTGGACAATGATTTAAAACTGGATACAATTCTCGACCGGCTTACATTAAATGCGGATGTGAAAGCGGCGGATCATCAGATCCGTATCAACGAACTCATTGTGAGAGAAACAGCTGCATTGCGGTACCCGACTGTCCGGTTTAATACCGCTTACAATTACTCCCGCAACCAGGCTGCTGCTGGTTTTACGCTTCTTAACAGGTCTTTGGGACCAAATGCAGGTTTGACATTGTCTATTCCCATTTACAATGGTTCCGCTTTTAAGAGACAACAGCAAGCTGCAGAAATAAACACTTCAAGCGCCGAATTACAAAGAAGTTCAATTCTTCGGGATTACAATGCTGGTGTGGTGAAGATGTACCAAACCTACCTCAGCTCGCTGCAACAGCTTGAAACCCAAAAGCAAAATTATGCATTGAGCAAGCAACTACTCGATCTTACCTTGCAACGCTTTCAACTGATACAGGCAACGATTATCGATGTACGTGAAGCTCAACGAAGCTTTGAAGATGCTGGCTACCGAATGATCAACCTGAACTATGCAGCGAAAGCTGCCGAGATTGAATTGAAAAGACTTAGCAATACGCTGCAATAACAATCCCTCGCCAATAAAGCATTCACCTTAAAAGGTATCGCAGCAGGCAAAACCTGTTTTCTACCCGAAAACATTACCTTTGCAAACAACCTTTGTTTAGTCCAGAATGCTTTTTATAGGAAAATACAATCACCTGACGATTGAGCGGGTAACCAGTGTAGGCATGTTTTTAAGTGATGTGGAAGGCGAAGAAGTTCTGTTGCCCAACCAATATCTGACCGACGAAATGCAGGTCGGGGATAACATCAAAGTTTTCGTCTACCTCGACTCCGAAGACCGTCCGGTCGCAACTACCGAAACTCCCAAGATCATCCGTAATGAATTCGCATTCCTTGAAGTAAAGGATGTATCCGAATATGGCGCATTCATGGATTGGGGTTTGATAAAAGACCTTTTCGTCCCATTCCGCGAACAAAGCAAGCCCATGGAAATCGGTGAATGGTATGTGGTTTTTCTTTATATGGATCAAAAAACTTCGCGTTTACTGGCTTCGACCCGGATAGATAAGTTTGTTGATAACGAACGGTTAACCGTAAAAGAAGGCGACGAAGTAGACCTCTTGATCTGGCAGAAAACTGACTTAGGTTATAATGCTGTTGTAAATCAATATCACAAAGGCCTCATTTACGGAAATGAAGTTTTTCGAGAATTGAAAGCTGGAGATTCTCTGAAAGGCTATGTTAAAAAAATTCGGGAGGATAACAGGCTTGATATCAGCCTCCAAAAAGCGGGGATTGAAGTAATAGAGCCCTCTGCAAATCAAATACTGGAAGAGGTCAAAAAAGGCAACGGCTTTCTCAACCTTTCTGACAGCAGCTCGCCTGAAGAAATTTACAAGCGATTACAGATCAGCAAAAAAGTATTCAAAAAGGCCATCGGCGCACTTTACAAACAAGGGCTGATCAAGTTGGCGAACGATGGGATTTATTTGGTTGGAGAGGATTAAGCCACCCTATTTTTTCCCTTCGGCAAACGCTAAGATTTCAATGAAAGAGCGTGAGGTATTTATTTTGCATCTTTTGACTCGTTTTTTTGCACGTTCCTTCATTCATTTTAAAGCTTATGACCTACGAACAATTTGAAGAATCCCTATCCATGGCATCACCTCCCGATAGCCTTACAGTTCTCCTAAAAGCCCTTTGGCATGACGCAAACGGCAATTGGGAGGCTGCCCACAACATTGCACAAAGCAGCGAAGGAACACCATTATTCGACCATCTACATGCATATCTCCACAGGGTCGAAGGAGACACCTGGAATGCAGGGTACTGGTACAAAAGAGCTGGTAAAGAGGTATTTAAAGGCTCTTTAAAGGAAGAATGGGAGGCATTGGTTAAAATACTGCTTCAAAAAGTATAAGGCTTTTACCTTATATTCGCTAAATATAAGGCTTTTTGCTTATAATCTTATGATATAAGCTTTTTACCTTATATTTGTTAATTATAAGGTAAAAGCCTTATGTCAACGTATGAAAAAGTATCCGGCGGTAGTTACAGCTGACATGGTTAATTCTACTCTTTTTTCAAGAGACGAAACTACTCAATGGCTTGAAAGCATGCTCATTATGCTACGCCAGCACCAATCCCTACACTGGGCATTAAAGCCGGAAATTTATCGGGGAGACAGCTTTCAGGGCGTTTTAAAGAATGCCTCCGAAGCTATGAAAGTAGCAATACTTGCGAGGGCAATCATGCGCCGGCATTCGCCAAACACCGACTTGCGTATTGCGATAGGAATTGGTAAAATAGAGCCGCTTACCGATCGGGCCGGAACCTCGGACGGAGAGGCATTCCGCTTATCCGGCCATCTAGCGGATAATATCCGTAAACAAAAAGCCAGGATCGGTATTGCTTTACCAATCTCATCGGAACCATTAAACGCCACGTTGGATCTGCTGGAAACCCTGATCGAAAGCTGGACACCTGCACAAAGTGAAGTAATTGTAGCATTAATGCATGGTCATAATGTGACACAGATAGCCGAAAAACTTTCAATAAGCCAGCCTGCCGCAAGCCAACGAATAGCGGCTTCAAAATGGTGGGCAATTGAAAATTTTCTTACTACCTTTCCAAAGCATTTAGCACTATACACAAAATGATTATCACTATGACGGAATTTCTGCTCCTGCTTCTGGCCCATGTTCTCGTAGATTTTTACTGGCAGCCCACCTCCTGGGTCATTGACAAAAAACAAAAGTCATTCAAGTCCAAATACCTGTATTTCCATGTAATCCTGGTCATTTTCGTATCCTACCTCCTGCTCGGCCAATGGAATAATCCGTGGCCCGCGCTTGCCCTTGGCCTTGTCCATGGTATTATTGATATCCTCAAAACAAGATTTGATAAAAAAGGCACACTTACCTGGTTTGTGGCAGATCAGACTGCCCATTTAATAAGCATTATCATCACCGCACTGATTATCAACGACAATTTACCCGCTGGATTTGATACATTCAAAACCTGGCTTTACACACCCAAAACATTGGCCGTACTAGCGGGCGCACTGGTATCCCTCTCGCCTGTATCGTTTTTGGTTGGCATTCTTACCAAACCATGGCGCGAAGAATTAACCAGACTTGCGCCGGACGCTAACGACAATCTCGCCAATGCAGGGCGCTGGATCGGGATGTCCGAACGACTGCTCATTTTTGTATTCGTATTAGTCAGCCAATTCGCAGCCATCGGTTTCCTTATTGCTGCAAAATCTCTGCTGAGGTATAATGATAAGGCAGCGGCGGGTGATATTTCACCTGCCTACATCAGCAAGAAGTCAGAATATGTGCTGGTGGGAACACTTATGAGTTACACTTGCGCCATCGCAGTCGCGCTTGCAGTTAAAATGTTTTATTAAAAGTAGCGGGTACGTTTAAACCTGCGCACGATTTTATACTCTAACCCTGGTATCTAAACTTTATAACCATGAGGAAAGGATTGTTTGCCATCATATTGGCATTTATAAGTGTTACTGCTTTCGCACAACGTCAGGATTCGAATATGACTCCGGAAGCGCGGGCTGAAAACCAGACCAAAACTTTGACCGAAAACTTGAAACTTTCGGATGATCAGCAAAAACAGGTTTATGCATTGAGCCTGGCCCGTGCGCAGAAAATGAAAGAGGCGCGGGATACACAAAGTCAGGACAGAACTCAGATGAGGGCATCCATGGAAACTTTCAATACGGAGCTGGCGAAAATCCTCACCGTTGAGCAGCAAGACAAATACAAAACAATGCTGGAAGATCGTCGCGCTAACCGTGGCGAAAGAAAGGCCGAAAATTAGGCCGGATATCTGAAAGCTATTAACATAAAAGGCGCTGAGGTGACAAACCCAGCGCCTTTTTGTATTTGTACCCAAATCCTAAATTGCCATCTCCGTTTTAAATTCGGATGTGAAATGGAAATGAATGGCCGGGTTATTTTCGCGATTCATACGGATCATCCATTCTGAATCGGCTAGAAAAACAGGGTTGCGATCTTTATCGTATGCGATTTGGTTACCTTTTAAACGGATAAATTGATCCATGGCGGGCTTTTCGTCCGATGTAAGCCAGCAGGCGCGTGAAGTACTCATCGGGACCCAACGACATTTCGCGCCGTATTCATGTTCCAGACGATATTGGATCACATCAAACTGAAGTTCACCAACTGTACCTACTATTTTCCGGTTTCCAAGATCCAATGTAAAAAGCTGCGCAACTCCTTCATCTGTAAGCTGCTGAATGCCTTTCTCCAATTGTTTGGATTTCATCGGATCCATATTGATCAGCTCTTTAAAGATCTCTGGCGAAAAGCTGGGAATCCCCGAAAATTGAAGAATTTCACCTTCAGTCAACGTATCTCCGATTTTGAAGCTACCCGTATCATAAAGACCAACCACATCACCAGGGAAGCCCTCGTCCATCACGCTTTTGTCGGAAGCCATAAATGTAAATGGGCTGGAAAAGCGCACTTCCTTATTTAGCCTAACATGCTTATAAAACTTACCTCTTTCAAACTTACCTGAACATATCCTCAAAAACGCGATTCTGTCCCGGTGTCTCGGGTCAAGGTTTGCATGAATTTTAAATACAAAGCCGGTGAACTTTGGCTCAGTGGGTTCAACCTCCCGCACATCCGTTGGCCTAGGCTGAGGAATGGGTGAAATTTCACAAAAGGTATCCAGAAGCTCCTTAATACCGAAGTTATTGATGGCGCTTCCAAAAAACACTGGTGCTAACTGGCCTTTCTGATATGCTTCTTCGGAGAAAATATCGTATACGCCTTCTACTAATTCCACATCTTCAATGAGTTGCTCCGCATCCTTCTCACCTACCAGATCGATCAGCTTTTCATCATCCAAACTTACCTTTGCAACATTACTCTCAATCTTAGTTTTATTGATTTTAAAGAAATACAGCATTTGTTCATATAGACTGTAAACTCCTTTAAAATTCGCACCCATATTAATCGGCCAGGTAAGCGGACGAACACGGATACTCAGCTTATTTTCAAGCTCATCCAATAATTCAAATGGATTTTGGCCTTCCCGGTCCAGTTTGTTGATAAAAATGATAACGGGTGTATTTCTCATCCGGCACACCTCCATCAACCTTTCGGTCTGCTCTTCCACGCCTTTTACACAGTCCACAACCAGGATTACGCTATCAACAGCGGTTAATGTCCTATAAGTATCTTCTGCGAAGTCTTTGTGACCTGGTGTATCCAAGATATTGATCAGCAGATCCTTATATTCGAAAGTCATCACCGAAGTGGCAACGGATATACCCCTCTGCTTTTCAATTTCCATGAAATCAGAGGTAGCAGTTTTTTTTATTTTATTGGATTTAACCGCTCCCGCAGTCTGGATCGCCCCTCCAAAAAGCAATAGCTTCTCAGTTAAAGTCGTTTTTCCGGCATCCGGGTGACTGATGATCGCGAAGGTGCGGCGTTTCCTAATCTCTTGTATATTACTCATGAAGAACTGGTGTAAACTATCAATAATAGGAATGCTTGTAATCCTCCACGGATGTAAGGATTACTTCGTGCGCTTCCTCTTTACCATATACATTGGTGATTTCAATTTTGGCTTTTTCACCCGGGAGGTTCTTGTAAGTAAGAAAGTAATGTTTCAGACGCTCTACAATCCCTTCTGGAAGTTCAGTAATATCTGAATAACTCCCATAAACCTCATCTCCTTTCAAAACGGCGATAATTTTATCATCCGCTTCGCCGCCATCAAGCAAACGAATCCCACCGATCGGCTTGGCTTCGCAAAGGATATTACCATGTGAAATGATTTTTTCACAAAGAACAATGATATCGAGCGGGTCACCGTCGCCCTCTGTTACATCGCGTCCGGAACGTTCTCTCGCTAGTTTTGCGATTTTCTCCGAACAATAAGTCTTTGGAATAAATCCGTACAGTGCAGGGACAATGTTTGAATATTTCTGTGGACGGTCAATTTTAAGATAACCAGTCACTTTGTCAATTTCGTATTTAACAGTATCAGTAGGAACAATCTCGATAAAGGCGGTAACCAGGTCTGGTGCATTATCACCCATTGGAATCCCATGCCATGGATGTGCTTTGTGTACGTTTGCGATCATTATTTATGAAATGGATAATAACTTAATATACTAATTTTTGTCATGTTTTCACTCATCCTCCCACCTGATCCGAAACATTATAGTCACCTGTTTTGGAAACAGATTGCTTCACCAAAAGTTCTCCTAAAAACCCGGCAAGAAATAATTGTGACCCAACCATAATTGCAACCAGAGCGAGAAAAAACAAAGGATTTTCGGTGACGTTCCGGTAGGGCTGCAAATTGTAAATATTGTAGATTTTTTTCCCTAAAAGCCAAAAGGCGATAACACTTCCCAGGAAAAACATAAGGGTTCCCAAGCTGCCGAACAAATGCATTGGGCGACGTCCAAACTTATTTACAAAGGCGATTGAAAGCAAGTCCAGAAAGCCAAAAATGAACCGTTCCAAGCCGAATTTCGTGTAACCGTACTTCCTGGGCCTGTGCTGGACGACCTTCTCTCCTATCCTTGCAAAACCATTCCATTTAGCAATAACCGGAATGTAGCGATGCATTTCACCATAAATTGTAATGTTTTTTACCACTTCTTTTCGATAGGCCTTCAAACCGCAATTAAAGTCGTGGAGCGCCACTCCCGAGATACTCCTGGTAGCCGAATTGAATATTTTGGTCGGGATTGTCTTTGTGACCGGATCATACCGCTTTTTCTTCCACCCTGATACCAGATCAAATTGATCCTCCCTGATCATTTTGTAAAGTTCAGGAATTTCGTCGGGGCTATCCTGCATGTCGGCATCCATTGTAATGATCACCTCTCCTCTCGCCGCCTGAAAACCGGTTTGTAATGCAGCGGTCTTGCCATAATTTCTTACAAAACGAAAACCGCGGATATAAGGATTTTCGAGTGAAAGTCCGCTAATGACATTCCAGGAATTATCCCGGCTGCCGTCATCAATAAACAGTATCTCGTACGAGAAATCATGATCATTCATTACTCTTACTATCCATTCGCTGAGTTCCGGCAATGACTCATCTTCATTAAAAAGCGGAATTACAACAGAAATCTGAAGAGCTGAATTGGTCATGAATGTTTAAAGCGATGTCTTTGGATCAAGGCGCAAAGGTCGTGGTTTTCCCTTTCAAAATTTCAAATAAAAGTCTTTCAATAAATCTTTGAAGCCCGCATGATACGTTTTTCCATCCGGTTCATAGATATATAAGACTTCCTCATCAACTGGATTGTGAACAGGTTCCTCTCGACTAAAAGTCATTAATTGCCGAAAAGCCCTTTTTCCCTCATAGTGGTACAATGTCAATTTTCTTACGAGGAACCAGCCTGATAATTGGGCTTTTTCATAAAACTCATTTCCCTCACTGACCGGAAAAAGAATATTAAATATCCCGTCCGGCTTCAATAACTTGTCTATGGACCCTAATAATTCAGCAAAATCCAGTGCGCTGGCATGATGGGCAATGTTTATTTTTTGAATGGGCGACAATAGGTCGGATTGAAAAAAGGGCGGATTGGTAATGATCACATCATATTGATGCTCCGACTCAAACTCCTGAACGGCGGAATGGAACAAGGATATGCGCTGATGAAACGGACTTTTTTCGACATTTTCACCAGCCTGGTAAAAGGCCTCCGCATCAATTTCCACAGCATCGATCATGCCATATGAATTCCGCTGCGCTACCATTAGCGAAAGCAACCCGGTTCCAGTTCCTATATCCAAAATCCGGTCGGCATCATGCACATCTGCCCAGGCACCCAATACGCAGGCGTCCGTGCATACTTTCATCGCACATTGATCCTGCTGAATGGTAAATTGCTTGAACTTAAACGTTGTATTTCGTGCCATATGCATTATTTCCTTCCAAAATCGGCTGGATTTTCACCCCAGTATTCCGTTTCCCACTTCAAGATTTTATTATTAAAGCTATTACTTGCCAGCCAGCGTTCGGCGCGTTGAAGCATTTCAAAAACAGGCTTATTTCGCGGTGTTAACACCAATTTTGTATTCGCATGCTTCTTTTTAATCCAACCAATCGCAGTTCGGGAGTCACTATAAATAGGTAATTCGCTTTCTTTTTTCTGAAGATAAGCCAATGCATGAACGATGGCCAGAAATTCTCCAATGTTATTTGTCCCATCTTTAAAAGGCCCTTGCAGAAAAATACGTTCACCTGTGGCATAATAAACGCCTTGGTACTCCATATCTCCGGATGATGTATTCCAGGCGGCGTCAACCGCAATGCTGTTTTTGATTGGCTTGCCAATGTTTACAGGAATATCTTTAATTGCAGGTTTACTTTCTTTTTTTGATACAAAATCCCAATAATCCCGCTGGATAGCCGTCTCCGCTTCCTGGATCGATTCAAAAGATTTGTACCGTGCGTCTTCAAAACCCTTGATCTGGGCCTCACACTCTTTCCAATCGGTAAATATCCCCGTTTTTCGTCCTTGCCAGACTACGTAGAATTTGGCTTTTTTCGCCATGGAGGTGATGAGTGAATGTTATACTTTTTCTTCCCAAACTTGGCAGAGGTTGACGATTACTTCTACGGCTTTTTTCCATATCCTGGACTGAAACCCATTCTAATTTGGAATGAAAAGCATGTTCTCCAGCGAAAATGTTGGGACAGGGTAAACCCATAAATGACAGCCGCGAGCCGTCAGTACCTCCGCGAATGCTTCTTTGGATTGGGTTAAGTCCGGCCCGTTCCATTGCTGTAAGTGCGTTTTCAATTACAGAAGGATGCTGATCGAGAATCACTTTCATATTTCGATACTGCTCATGCACATCAAATTCTGCCGTTGAATGTGGATAATTTGCAAGAACCTCGTCTGTTATTTTTCTAAGCAAATCTTCCTTTTCAACGAGTCCGGCAGTTGTAAAATCACGAATGATGAACCCTAAGACGACTTTTTCCTGAATCCCTTCAATTTGGACAGGATGGATAAATCCTTGCTTACCTTCTGTCGTCTCGGGTGAAAGCGAACCTTTTGGCAAGCGTGCAATAATATCAGATCCAATTTTCACCGCATTTTCGAGCTTTCCGATGGCATATCCTGGATGGGTACTGACACCGTAAATGGTTATTTTTACTGCATCTGCCGAGAACGTCTCGTCTTCCAATGTCCCAATCGCCTCGCCATCTATGGTATACCCAAAATCTGCCCCTAGCTTCACCAAATCCACTTTTTCGGTACCACGACCCACTTCTTCGTCAGGTGTGAAAAGAATTTTAATTACTCCATGCTTAACCTCAGCATGTTGCATCAAATACGCTGCGGCGGCCATTATTTCTGCTACACCTGCCTTGTTATCTGCTCCCAATAAGGTAGTGCCGCTGGCTGTAATGATATCATTACCAACTTGTTGATCCAGATCATTCATTTCGCTCATGCGAAGTACCTGCTTGGAATCATCAGGTAAAACAATGTCCGATCCGTCCCATTTATAATGTATGATAGGCTGCACATTGGCCCCTGTAACGTCCGGTGAAGTGTCCACGTGGGAACAGAAACAAATTACGGGAACATTGATCTTCTCTGAAGTGGATGGTATCGTCGCATACACATATCCATGTTCATCTACATGCGCATCCTTGATCCCCAATTCCTGCAATTCAACAGCCAACTGGTTACTCAGATGTCTTTGTTTTGAAGTACTCGGAAAACTGACAGAGTTAGGGTCGGACCGGGTATCGATTTGCACGTACGTCAGGAAACGTTCAAGAACAGATGTCATATTCAGTTTGATCCAATGATGGAGCTCAAATCGGCGGGTGAATAATTTATATTTTTAAGGGTTTTGTCATCAGATGTTCTGTAAACCAGATACTTGCCATTGTCTTCCTTAAAATAGCATTCTGTTCCTTTTGCCTGGTAATGTGCTACGGTTGCTTCTGCCTCGGCAATGCTAAGGCAGGCTTTGGACATATTGGACCGCTGTACTTCGTCAAAAAGATCCCTGAATTTTTCCCCCAACCCAAATTCAAGCACGGCACCAGATAGTACATATTGTAAATCGCAAAGCGCATCGGCCACCTCTACAATGTCCTTTTCCAAAATAGCAACTTCCAGCTCTTTCAACTCCTCAGCGAGCAAAGCTACGCGCAACCTGCTGCGGTCCTCAGAAGGAATAGTTGGGATTGGCAGTATGGGATGTTTAAATGTCCGATGAAATTCGGCGACCTGATTAAGGCTGTCCAATTGTTGCATTTTTTATTGGGTTAAATGAATATCGTGTAAATCAGGTAGCAATCGAGCAATGATTTTAGGAAGTGCTGCCGGGAAGGAAGTTAAGGAAATTGTTAAAGTGCTTCTTATACTTTTCTTCGTCGATTCTATAAAAGTAAGCGCCTTTTTTAGAGTAACCCTTCTGCTTTTCGGCGAGCTTTATCAATAGATTGGTGGAAAGCAGCTTACGGCTGAAATTGCGTTTATCAAGCTCAGTCCCAAAAATCGCCTCATAGAGCTTTTGCAATTGTGGAATCGTGAACTTTTCGGGAAGTAGCTCAAATCCGATCGGATGCTGGGAAGCTTTATACCGCAGATTTTCTATCGCCATCTCAACCATGGATCCATGGTCAAACAATAGTTTGGGAAGTTCCTGCATAGAAAACCAATGCGCCTCAAAGTTTTTGGATATCTTATGATCGTAATCTTCTACATTGATCAATGCAAAATAAGCGACCGAAACCGTTCTCTCGACCGGGTCACGGTGAGGACTTCCAAAAGTGTGAAGTTGTTCCAGGTAAATGTCCGTAAGGCTTGTCAGCTCGTACAGAATACGTGAAGAAGCACTTTCCAGGCTTTCCTCTGGTTGTACCCAGCCGCCCATGAGGGACCAGGTATGAGTTTCATCCTCAATCCCTCTTTTAACCAGTAACAATTTTAATTCCTCACCATCGAAACCGAAAATAATCGAATCCAGGGCGACAAGACATCTGGTTTGGGCCTGGTATTGTTCTAAAATATCTATGCGCACAATGTAATGAATGCGGTGTTAAGAAATTGTTTATTTATTAAATACAAACCTTAACGTTTACTACTCATTCACGGTTTTTAAAGCCATTCGGGCCAGGAATTCCCTTAAAGTGGCAATTTCATTATCGTTGATTGCAGGGAAATTGGCAATGCGGAAACTGGTATCTTTTTCTTTGCCATACCCATTACCGAGAATAATGCCTTCCTGTTTCGCAGCTTTTTTCAAAACCGCTATCCGTTCCTTTGCATCGCGAACGGCTATCACTGTATCCGAGCGGACCGCTTCGTTTTCCACCATCAGCTGGTAACCATTATGTTCAAGAAATGAGTACCAGCTTTTCGCTCTTTCCTTTGTCCGAAAATCCACTTCGGCAATAGCAGGTACTTGTTGCATTACCTTGCTTATCAGATAAATCCCCAGCGTATTGGGCGTGTAGGGTGTCTGAAATTTGAGGAAGTTATCGCGCGTAAAAAGGAGGCTATTGTAATGTTTCCTTTCGCCGACCATAACAGCTTGCTGAATTGCCCTTGGAGAAACAATCATAACGGCCATTCCTGCCGGAAGTCCAAAGCATTTCTGGACGGAAGCATACCAGACATCCGCATTTTCCCAGGGAAGTATCACGCCTGCCATGGAGGATGTAGCATCTACGGCGATAACATTGGGAAGCCTCTTACGAATATTTGCGAAGAAATCATCAGAAACCTTGGTACCATTGGAAGTCTCATTATGTGTGATGCAAACCACCTCATTTTTCCGCACCACGGATTCATGTAAAACCAGAACCTCATTCAATTCAAAAGGACTTTCCGCTGTATTACGTGATATTTTATTTGTATAATCCATCCACTTTTCACCGAAAGCACCATTGTAAATGTGCAGACTGGACTCAACGATCAGTGACTGGGCGATAATTTCCCAGCATTCCGTAGCGGATGACACGAAATAAACTTCATAATCATCCGGAACGGCAAGCTTAATTTTCAGATCATGGATGGTTTTTTCCAGCATCTGCATGAATTCCTGGCTCCTGTGATTCGCACTGATCACGCCACTTTCAAATGCTTCCTGAAGATATTGGCCCACTTCGTCATACACCTTCGACGGGCCGGGATAAAAAGTGATCATTATAGAAATCCTTCACGGATCATTGCCTTTTCAAGTTTCTCGCCCAATTCTTTTGAAGCCTTCAAAAGGGGCAACCTCACATCTGAACCACATATCCCTTTTATTTCCAGACATTTCTTTATTCCTACGGGATTCGATTCGATATAAAGTAAAGTATCAAATTCGAGAAAGGCCAGTTGCAATTTCGCAGCTTCTTTAAACCTGCCTTCCAATGCATGCCAGGTCAATTCTACAAATTCCTTTGGAAAAGCATTGGCAATTACGGAAATCACGCCGTGCCAGCCCACACTTACCATAGTCGTAACAAGGTTATCATCACCGGAAAGCAGCAGGAAATCATCAGGTACGCGAGCCGCCAGTTCCATACTTTGTTCCAAACTCCCTCCGGCGTCTTTAATACCAATAATATTCGGATGAGCCGACAAATGGACGATGGTATCTGGCTTCATGTTGATCACAGTCCGTCCCGGAACATTGTACAACAACATTGGAACAGGTGAAGCATCTGCAATGGCTGTAAAATGTGCGATAATCCCCTCCTGCGTAGGCTTATTGTAGTAAGGGCAAACCGAAAGTATTGCGTCAACACCCGTGAGGTTAGTTTCCATGATATTTTCCAAAACTGACAGGGTATCATTGCCGCCCATGCCATAGACAATAGGTAGCGACTTGTAATTATTCTTTATTGTAAATGCCAGAATGTCAAACTTTTCCCTTGAAGAAACGGTAGGTGACTCGCCGGTTGTTCCTTGTACAACAAGGTAATTGCTACCACCTTCAGTAACCAGGTCGATCAGTCTTTTGAGACCGGGATAATCAATTTTATTTTGTTCATCAAAAGGTGTAATCAGCGCGGCGCCTACCCCTTTGAAACGTTGGTCCAATGGCATTATTTACTTATATAACGGTTAGATCTTGAATCGCAAAGTTAGCTTTCTGTGCCGTTTTTCTTTAAGAATCGCCAAGCATTGCCAAAAATTCTTCTTCTGACAAAATCGTCACACCCAATTTTCTGGCTTTTTCCAATTTCGAAGGCCCCATATTGGCACCGGCCAACAGATAATTAAGCTTTCCCGATACGCCGCTAAGTATCCTGCCCCCGTTTACCTCAATCTTATCCTTCAAATCGTCGCGTTCAAAATTTTCAAAAACGCCGGAAATCACAAATGTTTTTCCTTCCAGCAAATTGCTTTCAATCACGACAGGCTTCTCATTACTTTCCATTTGCAGGCCTGCCTGTTCCAATCGTGCGACCAGCTGCTGATTTTCAGGAACGCTGAAATAGGATTCAATGCTTAATGCGATCCTGCCGCCAATCTCAGGAACAGCAGTCAGTCGCTCATACGTGGCAGTTCTCAGGTTTTCGATCGATTTGAAATAAATCGCCAGCTTTTCAGCCACGGTAGCACCTACAAAGCGGATTCCCAATGCAAAAAGCACATTTTTAAAAGGGACTGTTTTTGATAATTCAATTCCATTGAGAATATTTTCGACCGTTTTTTCACGAAAACTTATCTTTTTAACCTTCCCTGTTTCTTCATTGGTAATGTTCTTTTCCAGGCCCAACAACCTTTCATAGGTCAGATCATATAAATCGGCAGGTGTGCGAACGAGGTCCAGGTCAAAAAGCAACTCAATTTTACCTTCACCCAAACTTTCAATGTTCATTGCCTTGCGATGAATAAAATGCTCAATCCGCCCTTTCAATTGCGGCGGACAATGGCTGTCGTTAGGACAGAAAAATGCTACCTCACCATCGTTCCGCTGCAATTCCGAATTACATTCAGGACAGTGCGTCGGAAAAATGATGGGTTTAGTAGGGAAAAGTTCACGCTGGGTAATGTCCACGCCCGTGATTTTAGGAATGATCTCACCGCTTTTTTCAACAAAAACAGTATCTCCAAGCTGCAAACCCAATCTTTCAAGCTCATTGGCATTATGTAAGGTAGCCCTCTTCACCCGTGTACCCGAAAGATGAACACCTACTATTTTGTTGAAAGGCAGTGCGCGCTCCGTCAGGTCGCAAAGATTAGCAACCGGCGTGATCGCACCAGTCCGGCCCACCTGGTAAGTTACGAGACGCAGAATTGCCGGTTTGTTTTCCGCTTTATATTTGAATGAAATGGCCCAGCGGGGACTTTTCGCCGTGAAACCAAGCTCCCGCTGCTGTTCAAATGAATTAACCTTTATAACTATACCGTCCGTCGCCAGCGGCAGGGTTATCCTTTTTTCTTCCCACTCATGAATGTATTCAATGACTTCGTCGATGTTGACAACCTTTTTCCAGCCGGGAGAAACATTGAAACCCCAGGATTTCAGCCCCAAAAGACTATCCTCATGACTTTTGAAAAAATCCTGATCGGACAGAAAAGAATAAATGTAGCAATCGAGCGCGCGACGTGCAGTTTCCCCAGAATCCTGCAATTTAAATGAGCCCGAAGCGGCATTGCGAGGATTGGCGTATTGATTTTCACCCAATGTTTCCATTTCCTCATTCAATTTTTGAAATGAGCTGAGTGGCATAAAACCTTCTCCGCGTATCTCAAACATAGGCGGCACATTTTGGGATTTTACTCGCAATGGAAGCGTTCGGATCGTTTTAATGTTGGTGGTAATCTCGTCGCCACGCGTTCCATCCCCTCTTGTCACACCTCGTACCAAAACACCGTTTTCGTAGGTAAAACTCAATGATATCCCGTCAAATTTCAGCTCGCAGATGTACTCATAAGCCTCTCCATCCAATCCTTTTCGAACCCGTTCGTCGAAATTCCTAAGCTCTTGTTCATTATAAGTGTTGTCGAGCGACAACATGGGGTAACGGTGGTATACTGCATTAAATGACTTGGTAATGGTCCCACCCACCCGTTGTGTCGGGGAATCTGGCTGCCTGAATTCCGGATTTGCATCTTCCAGCGCCTTCAATTCCTTTAATAAAAGGTCAAACTCATAATCCGATATTTCTGACACGCTATCCTGATAATAACGGTCATTATAATGATCTAGTTTTTCGGTCAACTCCTGGATTTGCTGTTCGGGACTCATGGATTTGGCGGCTGCTTTTAGTGATTATGTCCAAATTTAAGATTTATTCGAAATTTTGAGAATCTAAAATAATTATGTGACTTTTTGAGGAAAGTGACGTCTAAGTAATGTATCTCCCCTAAATTCTGCAAGATGATTGTTTTACCCAATTTATTTATATTCGTAAAAAACGGAGGCACCTATGGAAATCATCGAAGGAACAATCTTCTACAATCCAGAACGGATTCAAATTATAAACGGGGAGGAAATTATGGCTCCTAGCCCGTTTTTGCCACATCAGCGAATTTCTGGTGAATTGTTTGCAATTCTCAGAGCTTATGTGAAGAAAAATAAGCTGGGAGAGGTTTTTGTGGCCCCGCTGGACGTTATCTTGGAAGATGGACTCAATTCACTTCAGCCAGATGTATTTTTCGTATCGAAGGAAAAATACAGCATTTTGAAGGAATGGGTAAGAGGTGTTCCGGACCTCGTCATTGAGATTGTTTCCAAAAACAGCGTCAAGTTGGACACTGTGATTAAAAAAGAAGTCTATGAGCATTATGGTGTACAAGAATGCTGGATCGCATTCCCCGGAAAAGCCTTAATAGAAGTTTTTGAACTAATCGATGGAAGGTATCAGCTTTCGGGAACATACCAGGGCGACCAAGAAGTTTGCTCCCCCTTGCTGAAAGGACTTCATTTCAAGGCTTCGGCCATTTTTTAGCATTCAACAAGTATTTCACTAATTTCGCCGGGATTAACTTACTATTAAGATTTCCATGGCTGAAATTGCCCCTTCCATTCTTGCCGCTGACTTTGCAAACCTTCAACGCGATGTTGAAATGCTCAATGCCAGTTCGGCGGATTACATTCACGTGGATGTCATGGATGGTATGTTCGTTCCCAACATATCTTTTGGAATACCTGTTTGCAAAGCGGTTTACAAGCACGCTAAAAAACCGCTGGATGTTCATTTAATGATAGAACAACCTGACCGCTATCTCGCAGATTTCAAAAAAGCAGGTGCCGCCGGCCTTACAGTTCACTTCGAAGCCTGCCCCAATCTTCACCGTACCATTCAGTATATCAAAGAACTAGGGGCCGCGCCGGGTGTCGCTCTAAATCCGCACACATCCGTGGAAAGCTTGTTTGACATTTTAAGTGACCTTTCCCTCGTGCTCATCATGTCCGTTAATCCGGGTTTCGGCGGACAGGAATTCATCGAAAACACCTATCAGAAAGTTGCCAGGCTTAATCGACTGAGGGAAAAATTTGGCTATTCGTTCAAGATTGAGGTGGACGGCGGCGTTAACCTCGACAATGCTCAGCTGCTCATCCGCGAAGGAGTTGACATTTTGGTAGCAGGCAGTTCCGTTTTCAATTCACCCGATCCTGTTCAAGCCATTGAGCTGCTAAAAAACAGCTAGCGTGCATTTAGGACCTATCATTTCCATCCGGACTCAATTATGAAGCTGGTCAAATACCTTTTCTTCACATTCTTTATCATTTTCTGCACTTCCAGGAGCATTGCTTCTTCTGGCGCACAGGTTGATGCCAAATTTCCTTTAAAGATCAGCCCAAACGGGCGGCACATTACGGATAGCAACGGTGTACCCTTTCTAATGGTAGCCGATGTCGCCTGGCAAATGCTGCGAAAGCTTAATTATATTGAAGCAGTACAGTACATGGACATTCGTAAATCGCAATCCTTCAATACTTTCCTCGTTCAAGTCCTGCCTGCATTGCCCAATCAGAGAAGCTATTCAAAAATTTCTCCCTTTTCGGAAAACAACGACCTTACCAAACCCAACACAGCTTACTTTGATCAATTGGAGAAAATAATTACAGCCGCCCGTGAGCGCCATCTTGTTGTTGGAGTTGTGGTATCCCGAAAAAGCTGGAATACAGTATTCGACTCCCAGGATGAATTTGCGTGGAAAAGTTATGGGACTTATATCGGAAAACGTCTTTCAAAGTTTTCCAACATCATTTGGATAGTCAGTGAAGAAGAATACCAGAATACTTCCCAATTCAAAGCCATTGCGGAAGGGATACGATCAGAGTCAGATGACCAGATCCTGGCGTCCCTGAATACTTGTTCGCCAACAAACAGCAACGATAAGTCGCCGAACCGGTCGGATCTAAAATTCATTATCCCCGACTCCACTGTGACGCCATCTGAATATGCAGCACTGGCAAACTGGCAAAAAAACTCCGCTGAGGCTGCATTAAGGCCATTTTTGATAGCTAATTCCGAATTCCCAAAAGAAATAACCGACCAGTCTGCGCTAATCCGGAACCAGGCTTACCAATCCATCATGAGTTCAGCGGCAGGGTTTTGTCACATGAGCACAATCAAAAATTTCAACCCGACCTGGAAAGTGAACATTACCAAGGACGGAGCGGAATACATTCACGAGCTGGTAAAAATCCTGAAAGGCATTCCCTGGGAATATATGCAGCCCGACAATCCGGAAATGCTGTCCGATTCATTGGATAAGGCCGAAATCGGCGTAGTATCCTTGTCCAACAAACGGTTGTCCATGTTGTATCTGCCTTCCTCACGGCCCATAAAACTGAATTTATCTTACCTGAACGGAACCGCATTTGGAGCGGTTTGGTATAGTCCACGCACCGGAAGGCGGTGGGACGGCGGATTGTATAAGGTTTCTGAGGAACCCGTTGTACAGCCACCCGATTCTCAGCCTGGCTGGGACTGGATTCTCTTAATCGGCACCAAACAGTAGGTTTGACTTTCAGCCGTATTCTTAATAATATTACTCTGTACAGCATTGCCGGGCGAGAAACGGCCACGATTGGAGCACCCCATGATTTCTTTCATTAAACGTATTGCGTTTTGCCTGTTTTCTGCATGTGTGTGGGGCAATGGTTACGGCCAGGAAATATTGTGGGCAAGCAAGGTCCTTGGTTACTCCTCCGAATACAGGCCCGGGCAATTTGGTCAAGCTTTTCGCTCCAAACAGATCCTCGGGCGACCCAGTAAACTTCCAGATTTCGGGAACAGCCCCTGCGCCTGGTCGCCTGCCGAAGCAGACGGCAGAAATGAAGAATGGATCAAGGTAGGCTTCGAAAAAACGATCCCGCTTAGACAAATCGCTATTGCTGAAAACTTCAATCCGGGCGCGATTGCCAGGGTATATGCCTACGATGAATCGGGAAAGGAATATTTGGTACTGGAAGCACCGGCGGGCCAGCAAATGGTCAAAGGAAGAATGCTGCAGGTTTTCCCAAAACAGCAAAGCCTGCTTGCAAATGCTATCAAAGTCGTTTTACAGCCAGGGAAAGTTTCAGGGTTTAATCAGATCGACGCAATTGGAATCTCAGAGCAGACTGCGCCAATCGAGGCCGCGATCAACTTTGCGCCTGATATGAAGTTAAAAGCCGAGAAGGAGAATATGGGTAAGGCCATCAATACAAAAGGGCAGGAGGTAGCTCCAATCATATCTCCCGACGGAAAAACAATTTATTTTACGCGAAGCAATTTCGAGGGAAATATTGGCTATCCGGCCAAACAGGATGTGTGGTTTTCGACATTAAATGATAAAGGACAATGGACGGACGCATTGAATATTGGTGCGCCAATCAACAATTCTGGCGATAATGCCATTACCAGCATTTCTGCGGATGGAAAAACAATATACTTGATCAATATCTACCGCCCCGATGGCAGTATGTATTTTGGTTTTTCCAAATCATTCAAAACTAAAACAGGCTGGGGTTTTCCAAAAGAATCGAAGATCATCAACCTTCTGGGAAATGCTACTACCATTGAAATTACGGTTTCGCCTTTTGAAAATGTGTTGATTATGTCGGTTCAACGCGCCGACACAGAGGGCGGGAAGGATTTATACATTTCATTTTTGCAAAAAGACAATACCTGGTCTGAGCCACGCAACCTGGGCGGCGTTGTGAACACAGCTGATTACGAAGGAACGCCGTTTCTGGCGCTTGACAACAAGACTTTATATTTTTCTTCCCAGGGACATAGCGGATACGGAGAAGGCGACATTTTCCTGACGCGGCGGCTTGATGATACCTGGCTCAACTGGTCAAAACCGGAGAATCTGGGGCCTAACATCAATTCTCCACTTTGGGATGCATTCATTAATATTCCTGCAACGGGTGATTATGCGTATTTCAGCGCGAGTGAAAAGGTATTGGGACAAGAGGATATTTTCAGGATTAGAATGTCGCCGGAAATCAAGCCAGAACCTGTGGCGGTGGTGACTGGCAATGTATATGAAGCGGAAACCAACAAATTAGTGAAGTCGGATATTGCTGCGGACCTTAAAAAGGACAACAGTTCCTTTGCCAATGTTAGTTTTGATCCTGAAACTGGCGAATATCGGCTAATACTTCCTTTAAACGAGATTTATCGGATTTCTGCTTCTGGTGAAGGGTACTTCCCATTTTCCGAAGACATTGACTTAACCTCTGAAACCGGTTTCCGTACCATCAAAAAGAATATTTACCTGCAACCCATCAAATCGGGACAGCAGATCAGGCTGTCCAATACCATGTTTGCACAAAGCAGTGCTGATGTGGTTCCATCCTCCTATTCCGAGCTTGACAGGATCGTTTCTGCGATGACTGCCTACCCTACCATGGAAATCCTTTTGGAAGGCCATACGGATAATCAGGGCGAGGTTCAAAAGAATGTACAGTTGTCCAAAGATCGGGTTGAGCAAGTTAAGAAGTACCTTTTATCAAAAGGTATCGAGTCTAAAAGAATCCAAACCAAGGCCTGGGGCCCAGCTCGTCCGATCGCAAGCAATCAAACAGAACAGACTCGCCAAAGGAACCGCAGGGTGGAATTTACAATTCTTAAAATCTGAAAAATATCCTATAAGACGAAATTTGCTTAATTTCGCGATTCCATGATCTGTTGATCTGATTCAGTGATTTGCTGAACCTACTCCAGAATCACCCGCGAATAAATTTGATAATGTCCTCAAACCTCACACAAAAAAGTCTGCAATCCTGGTTGATTTTATCAGTTATATTGGTCGGAGCACTTGCATTAAGGCTTTATCATCTGGACCGGTACAGTATTTTCTTTGATGAAAAAAGTACACTGGTAATTAGCCAGGGAATCGTTCTGGAAGGGGCTAATCAAAAAAATGTTTTCTCTACATTAAAATTATCCAATTCCGAATTCTGGAAAACGCCTGTACTGGATTACAAGCCTCCCGTTGTTTCGAGGTCTTTTACCTATACAGAAAATTATAGTCCCCGCGCATTTACCCCGGCGGAATTCTGGTCACCCAAGACCCTGGCCGATTACTTTGAAGCTAATAATCGCAGCGACATCGGAAACAGTCCTTTTTACTACCTGCTCCTACATTACTGGACGGTGCTTTTTGGCGTCGCTGATTTTTCCGTCCGCTTCTTTTCGGTGATTTTCAGTCTGGCCATCATTGTGCTTACCTATCTTTTTGGCAACAGGTTTTTTGATAACAAAACAGGATTGATATCAGCGGCAATTGTAGCCATTGAACCGTTTTTTGTTGCTTATAGCCAGCAGGCCAGGAATTACTCACTTACCTTTTTTCTCACACTGCTTGCTACCTATTTTTTTCTTCAAATCATTGAAAATAAGGCTGATAAGCGACATACTTTCTGGTTATATGTGGGATATATTCTTACCGCAGGGTTGGGTTTGCTCTCCCATTTTCTTGTGATTACCGTTTTGATGGCCCATTCGATTTACGCTGTCATGTTTTTGAGGTCAGTTAAAGGTTGGATCAGAATGGCTATTTCGGCGGTGCTGGCATTGTCTGGCGTGACGTTATGGATGGTTTTTGGGGGCGGACAGTACACCTTATCCACATTAAGCTACCAAGCCGACCTTTATAAAAGAATGGCAGAAACCAGGCCGTTCAACAATCCATTCGGCACCATTCTTCCAGCGACTTTTAAGAATGTATTTCATGAATCCCTGCCCATTTTCACCGATCTGGTGATTTTTACCCATGGGTTAACGGACGCCCTCGACGGGAATAAATATGTGCTGCTTGCCATTTCTGTGGGTATTCTGCTCATCATTTGGTCGAGATTTAAGAAACGGGTGAGCATGCCCCGATGGCTGACCAAATATTTTCCATACATCATTACAGTACTTAGTCTGGCTGTATATAATAACCATCGGATTCAGTTCGGCATTTTGTCAATCGGCATTTTAGCGCTTTCCTATATCCCTGATATTTATTTAAATGCAAGCGATACACAGCGCAAAAGATTCTGGATGCTGTACATGATGGGGCTGTTTCCGACTTGCTTTTTGGTTGTTATGGCATTCAAAGGAGGTCATACACATGGGTTAACGCAACGTTACTCCGGATTTTCTTTTCCATACATTATCATACTGCTCAGCCTGCTTTTGCAATATTTCAGCACATTGAAGACCGAATTCAAGGTTTTGCTTTATGTCTTTTTGTCCTTTCAATTATACTTTGTGGCATTAAAGTTGAACGAGCTTTATGAGGATAAGTCCAAATATGCCTATTATATCCCGGCGCGTTTGCCCAACCCCTATGCTGCGGCTGCCAAAAAAATTGAAGCATTGTACCAAAAAGGAGATACCATTTTCTATCCGGCCCCGCGCTATGAGATTATATCAGAAATGGACCGTACATTTTTGCCTTATTCCATTCAGGACGCGCAGTTGACCAACCTTTATTTACCTAAGGATGCGCAATATGTCCAGGCTATGGATGTCAGTCAAACGGAAAGGATCTGGCTCAAAAAACCGAATAATGCCAAGCCTATTCAGATCGTGAACCTTAACGGGTTGCGGTACGGATCTGAATAACCAGCGACTATCTTTCAAAAGCCGTGAAATAAGATTTCGTATATTGCGTGCTTAAAACCGAAGTTTTGACCGTTATTTTGTGAGCAAATTTTCACATTGACATACACAATTGGCATGACCGCAGAAGATATATTAAATGATCCCCGACAGATTAGCGGAACGCTCCGTCTGAAAATTCTGGGCTTATACAACAAGGCAAATGCCGGACATATAGGCTGTTCGTTAAGCTGCATTGATTTAATCATTGCGGTTTTATTTCTTCACAAGTCTGAGGAAGATACATTCATTTTATCAAAAGGTCACGCTGCGGCAGCCCTTTACGCCTGTCTTAATACATTGGGTGAAATTACAGATGAAGAACTCGATACATTCTATCTGGACGGTACAACACTACCGGCTCACCCGGCTCCCCGACAATATAAAGGTATCCCGTTTGCAACCGGCTCATTGGGCCACGGCTTACCAATAGCGACTGGAATTGCCCATGCTGCCAAGATTGGCGGTGAAGAAAGTTTCTCGTTTGCACTTCTTTCTGACGGCGAAACAAATGAAGGAACGACCTGGGAAGCAGCACATTATGCCATTCAAAACCAATTGGATAATCTGTTCATGATTATTGATAAGAATGGTTTGCAAGGTTTTGGTTTCACGGATAAAGTACTTGGCGAAACCGCTTCTGTAGAGAAATGGAATGCAATTGGTTTTGAAACCATCGAAATAGATGGGCATGACATTATCGCCATCAGTTTGGCAGTTGATGAACTCAAAACCCATAAAAACGGATTACCCAAAGCGATTATCGCCAATACAGTGAAAGGTAAAGGAGTTTCTTATATGGAGAATAAGCTGGAGTGGCACTACTTGCCAATGAATAAGGATCAATATGAGCAAGCTACCCAGGAAATTAAGGAACGTTACTATAAAGAATTGACGAATGCTTGACCATTTACCGGTTTACCGCGATAAAATTGAAAGTTTAAAAGGACCAGTTTTTGTTTTTGGTGCAAGTGGCTTCATCGGTGCCAATCTTTTCAATGATATTTTCAAAATCCGCAAGGATTGCTACGCGCTGACCCACGACGCTACAAAAGCATGGAGGCTCAAATTGCTCAATGTCCCTTTCGAGAACATTATACATTGCGACATACTTTCCAATAACTCCGTACTCGAAGTTTTTGAAAAGTATAAACCCCAGACGATCTTCAACTTAGCTGCTTATGGAGCTTACAGCAAGCAAAGCAATGTGAATCTGACGTATGAGACCAATGTACTTGGTACGGTCAACATTCTTCAAAGCTGTACACGCGAAATGGTTTACATCCACGCCGGCAGCAGTTCAGAATATGGGTTTAATTGCACCACTCCAAAGGAAACAGACCGTGTTGAGCCAAATAGTCATTATGCCGTTTCAAAGGTTTCCGCTGCCTATTTACTAGAATACTACGCCAAGGTTTTTGACCTGAAAACCCTTAATCTCAGGTTATATTCTATTTATGGCTATTGGGAAGAACCTGACAGACTAATCCCAAAACTAATTGAGAATGCCCGTAAAAAGCGGCTTCCTTCATTGGTTTCACCGGAAATAAGTCGTGATTTCGTTTTTATTGAAGACTGTGTAGAAGCGTTCCTGGATGCCGCATTGAATATTACCAGCGCTACCGCAGGCAGATCATACAACATTGCGACGGGCAGGAAAACAACGATGGGTGACCTGGTGGAAACTACCCGTAAAACTTTTGATATTACATTGGAACCGCAGTGGGGAAGTATGTCAAATCGCAAATGGGACCTTGCGGAATGGTATGGCGACCCTGCGGCGTTTGAAGATGATTTCAAATGGAAAGCGCGGACTTCGTTGGAAACCGGACTTTCCAAATATAGTAGGTGGCAGGAAAAGGAACGTTACGAAAGCCGGGTTATTCCCGCTTTTGAAAATCCAAAGTTAAACCCAATCATCACTGCTATCATTGCCTGTTATAGAGATGCGCAGGCAATTCCCTTCATGTACGAAAGGCTGGTCAAGACCTTTAATGAGTTAAAAGTCCGCTACGAAATTATTTTTGTAAACGACAATTCTCCGGATAATCAGGAAGAAGTGATCAATGCCATTTGCGACAAAGACCCAAATGTGGTTGGCATCAGCCATTCCCGGAATTTCGGTTCACAGTCTGCATTTTTGAGTGGAATGGAAATCGCCACCGGCGATTGCGTGGTGTTAATGGATGGCGATTTGCAGGATCCGCCCGAAATTATTCCTGCATTTTACGAAAAGTGGATGGAAGGAAATGATGTGGTTTACGGGGTCCGTGTTCAGCGCGAGATGAAAACCCACATTCATTTTTTCTATAAAACTTTTTACAAAATTTTCCAGAGCCTTAGTTACATTCCAATCCCCCGCGACGCAGGGGATTTCTCGATGATCGACAGAAAAGTAGTAAAGGAATTGGTGGATTTGCCTGAAACCGAGCAGTTTTTGCGTGGATTACGTGCCTGGGTCGGTTTCAAACAAACGGGCGTACCTTATATTCGTCCGGAAAGAATGTTTGGCGTTTCTACAAATAATTGGACAAAGAATATCTGGTGGGCTAAGAAAGCGATTTTTTCATTCAGCTTTGCGCCGCTTGAAATCATGAGTTATGCGGGTTTTGTGCTGACGGGCTTATCCATTCTAGGGATACTCTGGCAGATTTTCTCCAAATTGTTCTTGTTCCCGGAAACACCGCAAGGTATCAGCACAGTCATCGTTTTGATTGTATTTTTTGGCGGCTTAACGATTCTCGGCATTTCATTTCTAGGAGAATACATTACCAAGATCTTTGAAGAAACCAAAAAACGGCCCAAATACATCCGTACCCGAATTCGTCGTGGTTCCAAGGCTTATAAAACCGCAGATGAGATCAGGACTTTGGTGAAGCAATTGCGGAAGTAATATTTTATTAACTCAACATTTGAAGATTTCAAATTTAATTGGAGAAATTCAAATTAATGTTGTAGTTTAATGGTCATCATCAAACAGAAGACACTTAATAATTATTCTGCTAGCTACCCGGTTGCCAAGGCTGCGATTTACGAATGGGCCACTAAAACCGAGGATTCTGACTGGAAAAACTTCTTGGAAGTTAAATCAACCTTCGGTAGTGTTGATTACGTTGGAGACAACCGCTATGTTTTTAATATAAAGGGAAATCAATATAGGCTGGTGGCAATGATCTTTTTTGGTGTCCGAACAGTTTATATCAGGTGGTTTGGTACACATCAGGAATATCATAAAATCAATGTGGCAGAAATTTAAAGACTTGTTATGGAGATTTCAACAGAAAACCAATACAACGAGGCTTTTAGAAAAATAGACAGTCTAATCGCCGATAATTTCGAAAGCAGCCAAGCTAAGCAAAAGGAATTTTTGGAAGTGGCAAAGGCTATTCAGGAATATGAGAAAAAATACTATCCAATTCTCAAACCTGAGACTGTTGTGGAAATGGTTGAGCTGAAAATGTATGAACGTAAAATTACTCAGAAGCAACTATCAGTACTTTTAGATATCACAGCCGATAAATTGTCTCAGATTTTGAATGGAAAAAGGGAACCTGATGTAACCTTTTTAAAAGCCGTATATCTGAAACTGGGAGTGGATCCCGGTTTTTTATTGAGGAATGCCTGACAATTTATAATTAATAATCATTTGAGGGTATCTGATAAAAGAATTTCAAAATGAGAAAAGAATTTTCGAACGCGATGGAAAAGTTGGCAATGGAGGATGATTCCATTGTTTTCATTACGGGTGATTTGGGATATAATGCGTTGGAAAATCTGCAGGCAAAGCTTGGTAAGCGATTTATCAATGCGGGCGTCGCCGAGCAAAATATGATTGGCGTTGCCGCTGGATTTGCGCATAAAGGATATAAGGTTTTTTGTTACAGCATTGCGCCATTTATCGTTTATCGCTGCCTGGAGCAATTTCGCAATGATGTTTGCTTTAATAACCTCCCGGTATTTCTGGTTGGGAATGGTGGTGGTTACGGATACGGGATCATGGGAAGCAGTCATCATACCATCGAAGACCTCGCATGCCTGAGTGGACAGCAGAATGCAAATGTGTGGGTTCCAGCCTTTTCGGATGAAGTTGAACCGATCGTTGCGCAAATCGTAAAAGATGCAAGGCCAGCCTATCTTCGCCTCGGCGCTGGGAAAACCACTCCTGATCATAGTTATACAACTGGCTCATTTAAAGTCATTAATCATTCGGATACCGCGGAAATTACCGTTTTTGCATTAGGTCCAATCGCCAATAATGTAATGACCGCCTTATCCCTTTCACCAGATCTGGAAAGCAAGGTAAATGTGATCACCGCAATGCATTTTCCCTTGCAAATCCCCGATGACCTGATCAATCTGATCAAAAAGGCGCCGTCTATTCTTGTGGCGGAGGAACATATCAGCATTGGCGGCTTAGCGCAGCAGCTTTCAGTTCAACTTCTAGAAAAAGGGATTGCACCTGCCGGTTTTAAAAGTTTGCGGGCCGAAGGATATCCAAACGGTCTCTACGGAAGTCAGGGTTACCATCAGAAAATTTCTGGTCTCGACCCGGATTCTATTCTATCGTACATCAGCCAATTAATAATTCCGGCATGACGAAAAAGGCTTTAACCATCATTCTGAGCCTGATCCTGTTTTTACCGGTCCTGATTTACTTTACTGTCTGGAATTATTATGCCATTAACATTCCTAAATGGGATGACCATGCATTGAAGACTTTCATTGAAGAATTTGCAAAAGCTACTGATTGGCAGCATAAAGCAAAGGCGCTGTTCAAACAACACAACGAGCACCGGATTGCAACGACCCGTTTTTTTGCCTGGCTGGATTATTCAATATTCGGCCACCTCAATTTCCGGCATCTGATGACGGTTGGCAATTTACTGTTGCTCTGTATCATACCGCTCTGGTATGACCTCTTGAAAAAGAACAAGAAACCACTTTTTGCACTGGTACCAGTCCCTTTCCTTTTACTGACGCTCGCCTTTTGGGAAAATATGTATTGGGGAATGTCTGCTATTCAGAATTTAGGAGTCGTAACGCTGACTTTATGGACACTATACCTATGTATTAACCCAAAAGTATTCCCTTTCGCACTGTCTCTGTTTCTCACTGGAATTACAGTTTTGACGAGTGGAAACGGGCTCCTGGTATTGCCATTGGGAGCCTTATTGTTGTTTTTAGGCCAAAACCGAAAACGTTTTGCCTTGTGGATGATCGTTAGTGCCGGCGAGATTTTCTGCTATTTTTATTGGTATACCAAACCCGAATCGAACCCGGTTTCCAAGGCGTCCTTTTTCCAGTTGGTAAAAGGTTACATGGCTTTTCTGGGTTCATTTGCAGAATCTATTCCCATCGCAAATAATTTCAGGGCTTGTTTTCTATTGGGAATTGTGCTGTTTTTGGTTGCGATTTCCACTGGATTTGCCACGCTATTCGGGATTCTCAAAAATAAGTATAGTAATAAATTTGAGCGTACCACGGATTTATTTTGTCTCGGAGCTATCCTCTTCATCCTCGGCACAGCGTTGATCGTCGTTTACAGCCGGGCCGGATTTGGGTTGGACGGACTGTTGCACAGCCGCTACAAAATCTACTCCGTTCTCCTTTTGATCGTTGCCTATCTATATATCGTGATCCCGATACGCGGCAGTTTTCTCTCGCCTTATATCACTGCCATTGTTTTTTTGGCTGTCACTTTCAATGTGTTCAGCTATCATTATCACCTGGTTGAAGCTTACAATCTGCGAAAAGATTTGACAACCTCTCAATTCAACTGGACATTTAATGACAAGTCCCTGAAATATCCGCCAGATACATCATTCGCGGCTAACATTGTTGAGAAAACTCCAGTTTTTTACGACAGCCTGCTCTCGCTGATCTCCATTGCCGATAAACAAACCTATGCGGGCGATTCGCAGGGAATGACAGACTTGTTTGATAACACAACTTTTAGTGCCGAAGAAGGCTCTTTGACAGTCACTAACAACTCGTTTACCAGCCAACGGTTGCAGGATAGCGGTGTTTACATTTTACTGAGCTCAAAAAACCGTTACTATCTTTTTCCCGCATCCCGTACCCGCAACAAGAGCAGGAAAGAGCTTTTTTTGAAACAATATTATTTCGCGCCCGGATTTCAAGCCGACATCCCGTATACTGATCCATTGGAAAAAGGAGTTTATGACATTGCCCTAGTCAGAAAATTGGGAGGTAAAACGGGTATCCTCTTCAAAAATCAGAAGATCACGGTAAGTCAAATCAAGAGTAACAAAGTGAAGGTGAATTGGTAACCATGCGTACTACATCAGAGGGACATATCATACAATTGGACGGGGTCCGCTTCATTGCAGTTGGATTGGTGCTGGTCGATCACTTGTTTGTGACAGTCAATAACATTCCTTATGGTGCATTAGGGGTGACCATTTTCTTTGTATTAAGTGGATTTCTTATTTCAAGGATACTTTTAAAAAGCAAGGAAAAGACTCAGGGAACACCGGGCGGTTTTAAAAAATATTTACGCAAGTTCCTGATCAGGAGGACAATACGAATTTTTCCTGTCTATTACCTGATTATCGCATTACTACTTGTATTTGATGTCCCTCCTGTACGGGAAAAATTGGCCTGGCTGGCACTTTACGGAACGAACATTTACATGGCGATTCATAAAACCTGGATGGGATCCGTGGATCATTTGTGGTCGCTTGCGGTCGAGGAGCAGGTTTATCTGGTCTTTCCATTTTTGATTTTCTTTATTCCAAAAGACAGGCTGATCCCGGTCTTGGGCGTTATGGGCGTTTTAAGCCTTGCATTTCGTTTCTTCTATTTTTTCTCTATGAAAGATTTTGGGGCCGAAGACTGGATTGTAACCTATGTGAGTACCCCCGCGTGCCTGGATTCATTCGCGCTCGGCGGCTTAATGGCGTGGCTTCAGCTTTATAAGGGTGATTTGTTCACAAAACTATTCAATAAGTCCTGGCCTGTGGTACTTGCTTTGCTGGCCTGGATTCTGATACAATTCTGGGCAAAATCCGTAGATCAAAAGTACAATATAGCATTTGTGGTGTTCGATAGAACCATCGCTTCCATCCTGGGTTTCTTTCTGATCGGCAGGGCCGTTATTGGCTTTCATGGATTGATGGCCTACTTTTTGGAAAATCCTGTCAGCATTTACCTGGGAAAGATTAGCTATGGCCTTTATCTATACCATAACTTCGTTTACAATCACTTCCACAGCGGTCCAATGCACCTGACCGTGCGTCTTTTCAGGAAAATTTATCAATATATTCCCGAGCTGCGGGGTTCAGTTGCTTTCGAGGCGCTGATTGTTGCGGCACTGACAATTCTTGTTGCATCCTTGTCCTGGCTTTTCTTCGAAAAACCCATCAACGCGCTTAAAGACAAGTATGCTTACTAAATTATCATTGCTGATAGCCCGGTTACAGGCTTTATTTATTAATTTTGCGCATTCATACCAAATAAGATTTTGATGTACCTTCTTAGTATAGTAATGCCCGCATACAACGAACAGGATTGTATAGAAAAAGTAGTACATAATTGGACCAGCATCCTAAAACATAAATTTCCGAACGACAATACAACACTTATTGTAATCAACGACGGCTCCAAAGACAATACAAAAGTTCTCTTAGATCAATTACAAAAAGAAGTCACCAATCTTACCGTAGTTAATCAGAAAAACGGCGGACACGGTAATGCAGTCGTAAATGGCTATCGCAAAGCACTTGAACTTGGCTCGGAATATGTGTTCCAAACTGACAGCGACGACCAGTTTGTATCCGAAGATTTTGACAAATTATGGGACAAGCGTAACCAATCCCAATTTATCCTCGGTTATCGCGAAGTGCGGCATGACGCAGGCGTAAGATTGTTTATTACCAAGTTTCTTCGCGGCACCATTTCCATGATTTACGGCACTTTCATCATGGACAGCAACATTCCTTTCCGTTTGATCAAAGGTACTTTCCTGAAAAAATTAATGGATCAATTGCCTGATCCTGAGCCGTTTGCTCCAAATATTTTTCTTTCTGTCATGGCAAAAAAATCAGGGCAGGAACTGTTTGATATCCCTATTACCCACAAAGACCGCGAAACCGGCACTGTCTCTATTGTGAAATGGAATTTGTGGAAAGTTTGCATACGAAGCTTTAAAGAACTGCTGCGTTTCCGCCTTGAACTCAACAAACACGTTAAGGCGATACGTGCTTAATAAATAGGCTTGTGTCGAAAAAAAATATTTTTATTATTCTGCTGGTCATTCTGGTTGGATCCGCAGGATATTTCCTTTTCAGATGGTCGCGAGGATCTACTGCGGCCTGGAAATTTATTCCTTCCAATGCAATCGTTGTTATTACCAGCGAACACCTGCAGGATTCTGCTTATCTAGCCACTGATGCAAACCTGGATATCAAGCGGTTACCTTTACTCGACATTGCCAGTGATAATCTTACCCTGCTCAACCTTCTTACAACCGACCAGAAACGGCTTAGTAAATTCCTGACAGGAAAATCACTCTCTTACTCGTACCATCCGCGAACCAGCACTGAATGGGGGGTTTTGATGTATATTCCAATAAATGAAGAGGAATCAAAATGGTTGGCCAGTCCACAAAATGCGAACATCCGCGCCCTTCACCATAACTTTCAAAATCACCGCATTACAGACATTATCGATAACAATTCCAGACCACTTTTCTCGTATCTGGTAAAGGATAACTTTCTGATTTTAAGTTACTACGGCGACCTCATTGAGGACGCTGTGAGAGCATCTTCCCTGAATATCGAATTGTTCAAACTAAGGTCGCAATTCGCAAATATTGACGACGCCGACTTTGGCACTAGCATTTACATGCGGATCGATGCCTGGAAATCAGTTGTTTCTGCTGAAAGTGCAAGTGGTGTTTTTGGGCAGTTTGCCAGAAATTTTCCCGCTTACCAAGACTTCCACATTGACAATGCAAAGCAAAAAGGAAACCTGATATTGAAATCGTCGGGAACAGACGCGCCGGATTTTTACCTGGCTAATATTCTAAAAGCTATTCCGGGTGTTCCCTTCGCAGGCCACAAGCACATATCTCAACAAACGTCATTTCTTTACCGATCGGCTGTGGTGGACAAAGCCGCGTTTCAAAAAGAATTTTCGGCATGGCACAAAAAATATAAGTCCGCAGCCTGGGACAAGCTTAAATATTACATTGGAAATGAAAGCAATCTGCTGATCGATAATCTTGGCTCCGAGCTGATCCTCTGCCAGTTAGAAGAAAATAATAGCATTAGCGACGGCAAAATATTGCTTGCTGAATTTTCAAATTATGATAAATTGAGGCCGGTTCTTCAAAAACTGGCGCGTCTGTCCAACCAGGAAACCAATGCTTCCGTCGATCAGTACCAGGGATATGACATTTATTCTGTTCCCATTGCAGAATTACCTTCCGGCCTTTATGGGCCTGTTTTCTCGGGCTTTCCACGAAGTTATCTGACCTACATTGCCCCCTATCTGGTAATTAGCAACAACTCTCAGGTTCTGCAGAATTACATTGTTGATTACGAAAACCAGATTACCTGGAAGCAATCGCCGGAATATGATAGTGTTTTGACCAATGTGAATTCGGAGGCGCAGCTTTCCATGATTGTAAATCTTCGCAAGGCGCAGTCTCGCTCCAATGAAGGCATTATGAAGTATGTTGATTTAGTTTCCAAAATGGAATCCATCACTTTTCAATGCCGGTATGAGGGAAATGATGCCTTTCCGGAAATAACCCTTCATCCTAAAAAACGGCAGACTGCCAGCAAGGTACTCAACCGCACATTTCTAAATATAGACATTGAATGGCCAGACATTTATGATTCGGAACTGGCGGCTTTACAAAACCCAATCGATGGAAGTTCGGAGATACTATTAACAGACGAAGAACACAACCTACTCAGGACTAACAATTTACGAGAAGGAAAAACGGAAGTGATTGCCAGGCTCGACGGTCCGATCAGTACCGCGGCCTATAAAGTGGATTTCCTGAACATCGGCAGGCAGCAAAGGATTTTTGCTACGAAAAGAACCGTTTACGCTCTTGATGAAGATGATTCGACCACGGTAACGACATTTAAAGGCACACTGCCATCTTCGGAAGAAATATCGGCATTATATACAATTGATGGTGGGGACGATGGCAGTAACCGGTTCATCATTAAAAATACGGCAGAGGAATTGTTTCTTTGGGAAAGCGCGACAAAACCAGTGCGACGGTTAAGTCATTCGGCAAGGTATGAAAATATTCAGAGCCCGGTTGTGGCACTTAACCAGATTGGAAACCGCGGTTTTATTGTCACCCAAAAGAATGGTAAGATTTATGTTTTAAAAGAAAATGGAACAGTGAGGCCAGGCTTTCCAGTCGACATTCTCACCCGTGCGGAAAGCGCTTTCACGTGGGCACAAGACCCAATGACGGGCCAGCCTGAGATTGTTGGTGCTAGCGTTTCAGGGGAGTTGGTCCGCATTAACCTGGATGGTAAAGTGACTTCCCGCAAGCAGCTGCTGCGCCCCGAGCCGGGTTCCCAATTCCGCGTACTTTTCGATCGAAATTCATTGGATTGGATCTTGATCCGCTCGGTGAATTCAAAAATAGCCATCATTACCAAAGACGGTAAAGATCTTTTCGAGATCAAAGACATTTTGCCCAATGCTGCTATCCAGTACCATTTCTTTGGCGTAGATAACCGCTTTATCAGTATTAATTCCGGCAATTACACCACGTTATTTGATATGACAGGCAAACGGCTCGGGGACAAAGCCATACCTTCTGAAATGCCGGTTCAGCTGACTTATCAGCCGGGATATTCTAAGTTGCTGATATTCAGCCGTTCGGAAAAGAAAATACAAGTTTGGTCGGTTAAGTTGCGCTAACAGATATGAAAGTTTCGAAATATCTATTTCTGATTTTAGCCTGTATCATCTGGATCATCGGGCTCAGTCCGTCTTTGTATTCGAAGATCGTCAGCCTTGGTTTCATAGAGGACGGATATCAGTATGGAGATCTTTATCGACTTTCCAACCTCTCAGCTTTCAGGGATCCGAGAGAGCAATGCACGGATTATGTCCCGCCAACAAAGGCCAGTGCTGGCAAAAAGGTACATTTATATACCATTGGCGACAGCTTCACGGAAAAACAACGCATAGGAAAACAGGATTTTGTGGTGGATAGTTATACCTACGTCAAGTGGGACAATTTCCTTCATATTAAACTGGATACAACAGAAACCAATATTCTTTTACTCGAATCAGTAGAAAGGCATTTTAGGCAGAAAATGGCCACGCCAATACGTACACTCATTGCCGACACTGCAACATTTGAGGCCAAATACGAGGAAGCCAGAGTGATGCAAAAGCTTGATAATGCGTTCAAAGCAAGTCTTACTCACGATCGTCTGGATGGATTGTTATTTCAAAATGAAATTTTCCTGACCTTAAAACAATGGAAAGCAGACTTTAATCGTGCCGTTTTTGGCAGGGTAAATAATTCTGTCACGGCGGTTAACGGCGGCCGTGACTTAGTTTATTACATGGATACCGACACGACAATTACTTCTTCTTTTTATGAATTGTCCCAATCAGAGGTTGATACAATAGTTACCAATGTGAATAAGAGTGCAGATTTCGCTGATTCACTGGGATTTAATCAGGTAATTCTCTCCATCATTCCAAATAAAGTTTCGGTTTTAGACCCTGAATATCAGCATTACAATGGCTTGATTGAGCGGGTTTATCATCATCCCCGTCTACAAGTTCCACACATTGACGTGCTCGCCGATTATCGGAAAATGGGCAGAGCGGCATACCTTAGAGGAGATTCTCACTGGACCTGTGACGGGCGAGCTTTGTGGCTTAATAGAGTTAATACTCTGATAAATATGCTGGTTGCCCCTGATTAGTGATCCAATCAAAAGCCATATCCGGATAGTTTCCTATTTTTAGGAAATGGTATTTCTATCCAATTCACCAATATTCCAAGTTAGTATGAAATATATAAGTACTAATTTTCAAAGCTTTGCAGCTAGGCTGACCGGCCTGCTTTTTCTAATTGCCCTTTTATTGGATACTGGTTCTTTAAAAGCCCAAAAAACCAAGTTGAAACCTGGGTTTGATAAAGCTGAATACCTCGAATTGATGTATATGCATGTTCTCCTATACGATTCTAGCATGACGGATTCGACGAAACCCAAATTTGTCGCTCCAATGCCTACCCATTTTAAATCTGCTTACAAATCTCCGGTCATGGGCCTTAATAATCGCTGGGGATTGTGGACAAATGGCGAATCTGTGGCTGCTATTAATGTAAGGGGAACCACCAAAGATCCGGTTGGCTGGCTAGAAAATTTCTATGCTGCGATGGTACCAGCGAAAGGAGAGCTCAAATTGAGCAATTCGTTCACTTTTAAATACGATCTGGCTAATCACCCTAAGGCAGGCGTACACATTGGCTGGTTGATCGGCACCGCTTATCTCGCCAGAGATATTCTCCCGAAAATCGATTCCTGTTATAAAGCAGGTATTAAGGAATTCCTGATCATGGGCCACAGCCAGGGAGGCGGGATTGTGTTTTTGCTCACATCTTATCTCCATTCTCTTCAAAAGCAAAATTTATTGCCCAAAGATATACGGCTGAAGACGTACGCAAGCGCAGGGCCAAAAGCTGGCAATACTTACTATGCCTACGAATATGAACATAGTACAGACGGAGGTTGGGGCTATAATGTTGTTAATTCGGCTGATTGGGTACCTGAAGTTCCTTTTACCGTGCAAACATTGGATGACTTCAATGAAACCAATCCCTTTAAGAATATCGATAAGGTTATAAGCAAACAGAAACTGCTGGCCCGGGTTGCATTGAAACATGCCTACAAAAAAATGAAAAACCCGAGTGTAAAAGCCCAGAACAATTACGAAAAATATCTGGGTGGATATGCTTCAAAGGCGGTTATGAAGGCGTTACCAGAGTTTCAAGCTCCCACTTATATGAAAAGCAGCAATTTCGTGCGCATTGGACCAACGGTCATGCTTTTTGCAGATGACGAGTATTTCAAGCTATTTCCCGAAAAGGATAAAAATCCCTTTGCGCATCATTTGCCTCAGCAATACCTTTTTTTAATGAATAAATATCAACATTAGCATTCCCTTACCGATCGACTAATGAGAATTACTACACTCCTGCTCCTATCACTTTGCACATTTTCCGTTCAGGCTCAATACAAAACACGCTTTGAGATAAGTGGCGGGAAACAAACACCGACTTACGAAGAGGGAATCGCATTTTATAAATTGCTGGCCAAAAATTTCCCTCAGATTCAAATGCAGGAAAAAGGTTTAACGGATAGCGGATTACCACTTCATCTTGTTTTGTTTTCCAAAAACAAGCAGTTCGATATCAAAAAATTAAAGGCCCAGGGGAAAGCCATCCTGCTGATCAACAATGCCATTCATCCGGGGGAGTCGGATGGTGTAGATGCATCCATGATGTTGTTAAGAGATATTGCTGCTAATCCGTCCAAATATCCCGAACTGGACAGTGTGGTTGTCGCTATCATTCCCTTTTATAATATTGGGGGAGTTTTGAACCGAAACAGCACCACCAGAACCAATCAGGAAGGCCCGGAAGAATATGGTTTCAGAGGAAATGCCCGTAATTATGATTTAAATCGTGATTTTATTAAAAATGACACCCGTAATGCAAGGAGTTTTGCGGCGATTTTCCATGAACTGGACCCCGATCTTTTTGCTGATACCCACGTAAGCAATGGCGCGGATTACCAGTACGTCATGACGTTGGATTACGCTCAAAAGGACAAATTGGGCGGAACATTGGGAACATTCAACGACCAGGTTTTTCTCCCTTATATGCACAAGCATTTAAAAGCAGCAGGCTTTGAGGCAACTCCCTATGTGAATGCCTGGGGACAAACTCCTGATAAAGGCTTTGTGCAATTTCCGGATTGGCCCCGTTACTCGACCGGTTATGCCGCATTGTTTCACACGATTGGCGTCATGACCGAGACGCATATGTTAAAGCCTTACGACCAGCGGGTTAAATCCACTTATGCATATTTGCACGGGAACATTAAATTTCTGGCGAGTTATCGCATCGGGTTGTTGAAACTGAGAAAAGACACCAAAGAATCGGTTAAATCCCAGGCAAAATTTGCCATTAGCTGGCAGGTTAACAAAGAGAAGAATACGCAGATCCAATTTAAAGGATACGAACCCGAATACATCCTAAGCGAAGTAAGTGGCTTAAATAGATTGCATTACGACAGATCCAAACCATTTACCAAAACAATTCCTTTTTACGATACCTATGTTCCGCTGGACGAGGTAACAAAGCCGGTCGCCTACATTATCCCACAAGGCTGGCATAATATCATTGAACTTTTAAAATTGAATCAGGTTGAAGTGAAGCAATTGGAAATAGATTCGGAAATGGAAGTTGAAACCTATTACATTGAAAATTACGACTCACCGAAACAGCCATTTGAAGGACATTACTGGCATAATTCCGTGACATTAAGAACTGAGAAAAAGAAAGTCAGCTTTAAAAAGGGTGATTGGTATGTTCCTGTTAATCAGTGGACAAACAGATACATTATTGAAACGCTGGAACCGAAAGCGGTAGATTCTTTTTTCAAATGGAATTTCTTCGATACCATACTTCAAGCCAAAGAACATTATTCAGGCTACGTATTTGAGGACCTGGCCAAAAAGCTATTAGAAAAATCACCTGAGCTAAAAACGCAATTAGAACAAAAACGACAGGCCGATCCTGAATTTGCAAAAAATGCTAATGCACAGCTGGATTTCATTTACGACCATTCTCCTTATCGCGAAAAAGAATATCTGAGATATCCGGTATTCAGATTGATGAAATAATAGGATTAAAAACGCAATCCAAAACTGAAATTGAATTCACCGGTAATGTTAATTCCTCCCCGGTTCGTAACATTGGACGGAGTAGTTTCCCTATCTACATAGCGCGAACCTAGTCCAGCGTTTAATCCGAGCTGGAATCTTGGGGTAATCTGGAAATTGATATAATTATTAACCATTACGCCCAATCTAAAATTGGTAACTCTTCCCTGTACGGTTTTATATATCCCTGTAACAGGATCATAAATAGAAGAGTTTGTGTAGCCTCTCCCAAAACCTGTAAAAACATGCGGCCCTACTGCATAAGTGACTTTCCGCTGTCCAAACGGGTATATTTTCAATCCGGGAGAAAAATAGTACATCTCCGAGCGATTGCCGGCCGAATCAAAAAGATAGTTATAACGATCAGGAAATGTCATAGTAAATGGCAGGATAACGCCGATGTACTTGCGTTTGTCAACCAGAAACTCATAGCTCAGTCCAATACCTGGTCCACTGTCCAATGCCTTAAATGGTGAAAAGCTGACCATACTTCTGCCATAATCCTCGGTATCGACTACCTCCGCCCGTTTGCCGCCTGATTCAATACGGTCATTGAGAAAAACTGTCTGCCCGTTTTGAAATTCAATCCGGTTTAACTCACTCTTTCTGATTACAAAAACAGCGCTGTTCGCATCATTGCTAATTTTATAAGAAACCCGGTCAATGCCGACTTCGGTGACTTTTCCATCAATTGTTTTGCCATTTCTTTTTACGAGGATATCCTGTGCTTTGGCAGAAAAAATAAGCAGGGATAATATAACGGATAGGGTAATTGCTCTTAACATATTTAAATAAAGTTGATGAATGAAGATCAAATTTAATCATTCCCTCAAAATCGTGCGAAGTATATTGACTGAACGTTTAAAAACTTAGTTCTGTTATGAAACCGGTCATAAGACCGTTTTATATATTCAGACTGTTTGGATTCGATCTTGAACAGTCATCAAAAATCAAATGATATTTCAAGATTTAAGACTCATTGAGCCTATTATTAAGGCTCTGAAAGAAGAAGGTTATACAACACCTACGCCAATTCAGGCAAAAGCCATCCCCATTATTTTAGATCAAAAAGACTTACTGGGCTGCGCACAAACGGGCACCGGCAAGACTGCTGCTTTCGCAATTCCAATGCTTCAGTTACTTTATAATAACGCGGAGAGAACGTCGGAAAAAAGCAGGATTCGGGCATTGATTTTAACGCCAACCCGTGAGCTGGCTATTCAGATTGGTGAAAGTTTTGCAGCTTACGGCCGTCATACTGGTATTAGACATACTGTCGTTTTCGGTGGTGTTGGGCAAAAACCGCAAACCGATGCATTGCATAGAGGTGTTGATATTTTGATTGCAACTCCCGGTCGCTTGCTGGATTTGATCAACCAGGGTTTTATCAAGCTCAATCAACTGGAATTCTTTGTCCTTGACGAAGCAGACCGCATGCTGGACATGGGATTTGTGCATGATGTAAAAAAAATAATAAAACTTTTACCTGCGAAAAGACAGTCATTGTTCTTTTCCGCAACCATGCCTCCTGCCATCGTCACATTAGCTGATACGATCCTCAGAAGCCCCGTAAAAGTGGAAGTAACTCCTGTTTCTTCCACTGCTGAAACGATTCGTCAATCATTATTTTACGTTGATAAATCGGACAAAAATTCATTGCTGCTTCACATTCTGGAAGATCAGTCCATTGCTACTGCCCTGGTTTTCACCAGAACAAAGCATGGTGCTGATAAAGTGGTAAAGGTTTTACGGAAAGCAGGTGTGAGTTCCGAAGCGATTCACGGCAACAAATCCCAAAATGCGCGTCAGAATGCATTGAAGAATTTCAAAAGCCAGGCAACCCGGGTTTTGGTAGCGACAGATATTGCGGCACGCGGAATTGATGTGGATGATCTGACGCACGTGATTAACTACGAAATTCCCAATATCCCTGAAACTTACGTTCACCGAATTGGCCGTACAGGACGGGCGGGAGCAAAGGGTACCGCATTCTCATTTTGTGACAGGGAAGAAAAGGTATTTTTGAAAGACATTCACAAATTAATCGCGAAAAATATCCCGGTCGTGAACGATCACCCATACAGCATTCGCTAAAAAGGGCGACAATTTCGACTTTTCATTGCCGGCCATTTTTAAAAAATGGCCGGTAATATTTTTATATCACGTTCCTGATGAGAAATACCTATTCTGATATTGACTTGAAGACTGCAATTGAGTTGAGCCAGAAACCAGATTCAATGCTGATAGACGTACGGGAAATCTGGGAATTTGAAGAATTTAATGAAGGTGGGATTAACATTCCTTTGGCTGAAATCAGGGAGAAGAGAAGCTTATTGGACTCTTATCAAAACCTCATTGTAATTTGTACCAATGGCGTGCGAAGTAAAGTTGCCGCGATGGACTATTGCCGAGTTCCGGAGTGGATGAGCAAGAAAATTTTTCACGTAAAAGGCGGCATTATAGAATCGGAGTAGAAGGAATATCCAGGCTCCCTTCAAAAACTCTTACCGCTGGACCTTTTAGGATAATGTCGCCGAATTCACCTTCTGCCGTTTGAGCGAACGCTACTTCTAATGTTCCCCCAATTGTTTCGACGGTGATCGGGCTGCTCCAACCGTTTCTTATGCTGGCCGATAAAGCGCAAGCCGTAACACCCGTCCCACAACTGAAAGTTTCATCCTCGACACCACGCTCATAAGTTCTGACGCTCAGGTGATTTTCTTCGATCACTTCCACAAAATTCGCATTCGTGCCTCCCTGCGGGCCATAAACTGACCCATAACGTATTTCGCTGCCAATGTTTACAACATCTACATCCTCAACCTGGTCTACATAAGTAATGTAATGAGGCGAGCCGGTGTTTATAAAGTCATAATCCTCATACTGCTGAACATCTGTTACACCAGTCATTTTTAATTCGATCACTTCATTGGAAACGGTAGCTTCATGTTCACCATCGACCGCAATAAATTTTGCCATTCCGGAAAACAGGCCAAGATCGCTTGCAAATCGGGCAACGCAACGTCCGCCATTGCCGCACATGCTGCCTTCTCCTCCGTCCGCATTGAAGTATACCATTTTGAAATCATAACCTTCTGCATTTTGCAAAAGAATGAGTCCATCGGAGCCTATCCCAAACCTGCGATGGCAAATAGAAGCAATCAATGATTTCGAAACTGGAAAAGTCTGCGAACGATCATCGATCATCACAAAATCATTCCCCGTTCCCTGATACTTATAAAATGTAATTTCCATAAGAAATAAGCGCATAAATAAAACCGATAGTACTAGAGCTAAAAGCTAACAGCTAATAGCTTCTTTTACCTGGCTACAAAACAACAAAACCCTGCAAGAAAAAATCGCCTGCAGGGTTTTAAATTTTTGTCCGAAGAAAACAATCTTACTTCGAAACTTTAAGCTCTTTAATACGAGCGGCTTTACCTTGACGTCCACGAAGATAGAAAAGGCGTGAACGGCGTACTCTACCGCGACGAATCATTTCGATTTTAGCGATACTTGGCGAAAGGATTGGGAAAACACGTTCCACCGCGATGCCATTTGAAATTTTCCGTACTGTGAAAGTCTCGCCGCTTCCGCTAAGATTACGACGTTGCATGACAGTACCTTGAAATTGCTGAACACGTTCTTTGTTACCCTCACGGATCTTCACGTGTACGTTAATCGTGTCGCCTGACCCGAAGTCAGGATACTCGGATTTACGATTTTCAATCGTAGCTTCTACGAGTTTAATAAGTTCGCTCATGACGAATGCTTTTATGGATTAAAATGATAGCTTGCTTCCAGCGGACGGGGTGACGCCCCTTCATTCAAAACAGCCTTGCAAAAAACGAGTGCAAAGCTAAGATTTTTTCCCCTTATCTGAAAGTTTAAAAGGCTTTAATTGTAAAAATCCCGGACTACTATTATGAAAATTCTGAATGTCAGCCAAATTCGTGAGCTGGATGCATATACCATTAAACATGAGCCGGTTTCATCCCTTGATTTGATGGAACGTGCTTCCAATGCTTTTGCAGGATGGTTTACTAATCAATTTGTCAACACCAGACCGGTTCATATTTTTTGCGGAAAAGGCAACAATGGTGGTGACGGACTGGCAATTGCGAGAATATTGAGCATCAAAAGTTATGACGTAAGGGTTACCATCATTGATTATACTTCCAACGCTTCTGAAGATTTTCAGAGCAATTTGCTGAGATTAAAGGATCATTTGCAGCCGATTCATTTGCAGTCAATGGAGGATTTTCCTGGTATTCCAGCAAATGTTGTTTGCATTGATGCCTTATTGGGATCGGGATTATCCAGACCGGTGGAAGGGATACTGGCTGAGGTAATTATTAAATTGAACGGCCTGCCCAACAAACTGGTTTCGATCGATATCGCAAGCGGCCTTTATGCCGATCAGCCCAACCAAAAAGAAGATATCATCATTGAACCCGATTTTACCGTGGCTTTCCAAGTCCCAAAACTGGCTTTTATGCTTCCGCAAAATGCGAAATTTACAGGCGATTGGCATTTGGTGAACATTGGTTTAAGTCAGGAATATATTGAGAAGACCGAAACACCTTATCATTATACCGAGAAAAGTGATGCGGAAACCATCATCCGGCCACGCGATAAATTTTCCCACAAAGGAACCTTTGGGCATGCCTTGCTCATTGCAGGAAGTTATGGCAAAATGGGCGCTGCTGTGTTGTCAGGAAAAGCATGTCTGAGATCAGGCGTTGGTTTGTTAACCATGCATTTGCCATCGTGCGGCAATGATATTATCCAAATCTCTATCCCGGAAGCCATGGCTTTGACAGATAGCGATGCTAAATTCATTACAGAACTGCCTGATTTGGAGACGTATTCGGCAATTGGTATCGGCCCTGGCATTGGCCAGAATATAATGACTGCCAAAATGCTTGAAACATTGCTGGAAACTGCAAAAGTATCTGTAATCCTTGACGCCGACGCCCTTAACCTTTTATCGCAGAATAGAGCTTTGTATGATAAATTACCTGAAAACACGATTTTAACACCGCATCCAAAAGAATTTCAGCGACTGGCGGGAGATAGCATAAATGAATATGATAGATTGGAGATAGGAAGAGATTTTGCGCTAAAATACAAGGTTATCATTTGCTTAAAAGGTGCTAACACTGCGGTAATTCTGCCAAATGGCGACGTACATTTCAATTCCACAGGCAATCCCGGAATGGCAACAGGCGGAACAGGGGATGTTCTGACCGGAATCATCACCAGCCTTCTTGCCCAAAAATACAGTCCCGCAGAAGCCGCAATCCTGGGCGTCTACCAGCATGGCTCGGCAGGCGACCGGGCCGCAGAAAAAAAAGGACAAAGCGCACTGATTGCATCGGATGTGGTTGATTATTTGGGGTGGTGATGAGTTTTGAATTTCGGTAAACCTTACAGAATCTTTAAAAGCAACTCTTTTGGGTTGCTTTTTTTCATGCTCCTACGTCATAACTATTTACATCCTTAGCATACCGTCTGCTAATTGCTGTGACCGCTGGATAATTGCGATCTCTCCTCACTTATTTTGTAACCAATAGTCAAATAACTTACACAAAAAGTCCCACCCCTGGATTGGTCTCGAGAGGGTGGGAATACACAATTTAAATAATTGAAAATCATTTAAACATTAACAATTTATGCATTTTAACTTTAAAATCGCAGTCCTTTCATCTGCAATCGCCTTCATCATCTTCTCTTGTAAAGAACAGGAAGTAGCAAAAACTTCAATCCAGCCCGAAATTGTAAAAACCGAAATCATTGATTTCATGGGCGAAAAGGCAATCGTCACAACTGACTTTCCAAAAGAGCTTTTTAATCAGTCAGAGGAAGAATTTGCAGATTACTATAATTCCTTAAAAGAGAATGGCAATGCCCGTGAAACCGGGGAAGAAGGTGGACTTTCCTACGAAGAATTAAACGCCATTATTATTCCGCACTTAAAAAAATATCCTGACCTGAGTTGGGAGACAGATATTTCAGAAAAGGATTTAAGGAGGATATTCAAGGACTTCCCGGAAATAACAACGACTGAACAAGTGCGGGAAAAGTCTGAGATCATTTCCGCATTTTATGAGACATTTCTGAACGTGATATCGTTCCCAAAGTAGCAGAATATATAAGGAAGAAAAAGAAACAAGGCGAAAAAACAACTGGAGCCGATGTCACCTATACCAGCACACCTGAGATGGAATACCTCCTACTGCATCCTGCAAGGGCCAGTTTCTACTCGGCAGCTGCTATCATGGCAAAAGTATCCTTCAACGGCCCGGACGGAACCAAAACCAATGCGAAATTACATGCCGTATGGACCTGCTTTGCAATCCGTCAGATCATCCTTGGCGCAGCCGTCGGAGAAGACAATGCCCTGGCCTTCGTGCGAACAGCAACTTCGAAGCATGAGTTAACGAATCAGGGCGTTCAAAATAAATTTGATAACGCTGCCATGGACCTGCACAATAATATGTCAGCCAGAGAATGGATGAAAAATGAGACAAAATGGGGGATCGGTCCGTTGAGAAAAATGCCTACTGATGGACAGATCATTGACAATATGAATGGCAAAGGTAATTCCTGCGCGATGCATCCCGTTAATGATATCCTTTCCTGGCATGGTAGCATCAACACACAACAAGAAGTTATCGATGTTTGGAACAGATTATACAATGATTTATCAAGTCCCAATCAACACCTAGTTCATATTAATAATTAGCTAAGAATATGGAGATCGACAAAATAAAAGCCTTCCTTACTACTCTACTTTTCGGGCTGGCTTTTTTATCGTGTGACTTTCATCCCTTTTATAAGGAAAATGAAACGGTACTTTTCCAAATCAACAATGTGGGTAACAGCGCCTACGCACTTATCCTAGTCTACGCCAAAGACAGTTTGAACAATTATGTTGATTCAACGCCATCACAAGGCAACTTACCAAGCTCAGACGGAGTTTCGCTCGGGATCACTTTATCAAAGCTTAAAGATGTCAAAGACGGGGTATTTGAAGCACAGGTTACTATGCTAAGTGGCAAATTCCTAAGTAAAGAATTTGGTGTGATTGATGGCCTGAAAACACGACAGAAATTTAAAGTGGATTTGAAAGATTCCACGATTGTAATCAGGTAAGAAAATGGGGATGCTCTGAGACCAGCGTCCCCACTTTTTTACCTGATTAATAATTGATCTACCATGAAACGAAAAAATTTATGAAAAAGACTCTTTTAGCTATTTTAATAAATCTGGCATTTTTATCGTGTGACTTCCATCCCTTGTACAAAGAAAATGAAACGGTCTACTTCCTAATGCATAATGCTGGTCAGAGTAAATATTCAAGAATAATTGTCTACGCGAAAGACAGTTCACGAATCTATATTGACTCAACATCTCCAACAGGATATTCACCTAACTCATCGCTTAACACCGCATCCGCACCAAATTCCAAAGATGTGAGCATGGGAATCACACTCTCAAATCTAAAAGATGTAAAGAATGGAGTGTTCGAAGTCCAGGCGACAATACTAAACGGAAAAGTGCTCAGCCATGAATTTGGTGTGATTGATGGCCTGAAAACACGACAGAAATTTAAAGTGGATTTGAAAGACTCCACGATTTTTATCAGGTAAAGTTACGGGTAGGCTCGTCAAATAACATTCCCTAATTTTCCCTGAATCTTAGTTTTGATTGAAACCCATTTTTACCTCAACTCAACAGCTGATAAGCCGCAAAAGCCGAAGCATAAGCCAGCGCCATCAGATACGCCAGTTGGATCAAAGGCCATTTCCAGCCGTGGGTTTCGCGATATACAACGGCAATCGTACTCATGCACATCATTGCGAAGACGTAGAACATGAGGAGCGAATAGCATACTGCGGTTGTGAACATTTGTCCGCCGGTATCGGGATTTTTTTCCTGACTTAGACGCTGTTTTACTGTAGGCACATCTTCCGAATCTCCGCTGATGCTGTAAATAGTCGCCATTGTGCCGACGAAAACCTCTCTGGCTGCAAATGATGCGAGTAATGCAATCCCTATCTTCCAATCATAACCCAATGGCTTAATTACCGGCTCGATGAAATGGCCAAATTGTCCTGCGTAGGAATTTTCAAGACGGGCTGAACCCACTGCGGCATCAATTTGCTCCTGGGAAGCAGCTCCCATTTCCGTTAAGACCTTATTTTCAGCATCCTGCATCCTATCTCCGGGACCATATGACGCCAGAACCCAAAGGATGATAGATATAGCCATAATGACTTTCCCGGCTTCTAGTACAAAAGATTTAACACTTTCATACATTGCAAATCCTACATGTCCCAGACGTGGCAACTTATACGAAGGCATTTCCAGCATAAAATAGCTTCGCTCCTTTCTGGGAATGAAAAGGGATAGCAACCAGGCAGATCCCAGCGCTCCAATCAGCCCAAGAAAATACAATCCAAACAATACCAGGCCCTGCACACTGAAAACGCCCAGCACCTGTGTCGAAGGCACAACCAATGCAATCAGTATGGTGTAAATGGGCAGACGGGCGGAGCAGCTCATCAAGGGTGTCACCAAAATCGTAAGCAAACGTTCATATCTGCTGCTAATGCTCCGCGTAGTCATGATAGCAGGCACTGCGCAGGCGACGCCGGATATCAGCGGAACAACACTCCGGCCATTCAAGCCAAAACGCCGCATTAGTTTGTCCATAATAACCATTACCCTCGCCATATAACCCGATTCCTCCAAAATTGAAACCAGCGCAAAAAGGATCGCAATCTGAGGCACAAATACAATGATACCCGCAATACCAGTCAATATCCCATCCGTAATCAGGTCATTCAGAACGCCTTCGGGTAGAACTGACTTTACCCACTCAATACCCTGAGCGGCGGATGCATCCAAAAAGTCGCTGAGAAACGTTGCCCATGCGAAGATGGCTTGAAATATAAGAAGCAAAACCATCGCAAAAATGATATATCCCCAAACGCGATGCAATAGAATGCTATCCAGTTTCCTCGTCCAATAAGGCGGCTCGGTAACGCCTGCCGATTTCACAGCTTTGGATACAATCGGTTTGATTTTGTCGTACCTCGCTATCGTTTCAGAAACGAGAAAATGATGTTCGTCAAATGAATACTTTTCAATTAATTCATCCAGCTTAGTCCTGGCTGGCTGTTGCAGGAAGGAGAAATTGTCGTGCTGACAAACGTATTGGAGCGCAACATAGTCGTTGTCGAGATTATATATGTGCTTGACCTCGTTAATCAGCTCAATTTCAACACCTTTTGGTTGATAAAAATACTGGATAGCAGGCCTCTCTTTAATTGCAAAAACCTGCTTTATAGCTTCCTGTAAATGATTAATGCCTTCCCCTGTCCTCGCATTGATCCTGGCCACGGGCACACCTAGTTGCATAGCAAGCTGAACGGCGCTGACAGTCAGATTCATACTAAGCGCCACATCGAGCATATTCAGCGCGATGACGGTTGGGATACCCAAATCATTGATTTCTGTAAAAAGAAGCAGGTTTCGCTGCAGATTGGAAGCGTCCACCACCACAACAATTACATCGGGGAAATCGGGATGTGCGGGGTTGGCCAGAATATCCATGACCACCGTTTCATCCCTGGATTTGGGATAAATACTGTATGTTCCTGGCAGATCCACAAGCGTAACCTGCGTTTCCAGCCCTGAAATCCGAAATGTACCTGATTTTTTTTCAACCGTAACGCCCGGGAAGTTTCCCGTTTTTTGACGCAATCCGGTCAATGCATTGAATAATGTAGATTTGCCGGCATTTGGATTACCTACCAGCGCAACTTTAATATTTCCTTGTTTCAATGGAGAGACCTGTAAACGGAATATACTGTTACTCTAACTCAATGACGGAGGCCTCATTCAGGCGAAGGGATAAACTATAACATCCTCCCACGTTGATACAAATTGGGTCCCCGAAAGGAGCGACCGCATCAAGTCTCACTTCACATCCGGGCAAGCAGCCCATTTCCAGTAATTTGAGGGACATAACCCGATCGTTAAACGATTTGATCACGCCTTTCTCACCTTTCCGAAGCTGGGATACTGTACGAGCAGACATACGCCCTTATTTAGATTCAGTTTATTTAAAGTACAAATAAAGCATTCTCAAACCGGAAATCAAATATTCCATTTGCATTAAAAGCCTCACGGGTTATCTTTAAGTCGAATTCATTAGGCTTTTATTATTTCCCTCAGCCTTTATACCGTATTTTTGCAGCTTGAAAGGAGTGCGGTTTAGGATTGACAATGTTTCCTCCCGCGAAATGCTGACAGCGATCACCTATTATTTTGAACGAGATCAAAACCCTTATCTGGAAAGAAGTCACTCTCGAATGGCGTCAAAAATATGCGTTGAGCGGAATGCTGCTTTATGTCGTCAGCACGATCTTCGTCTGCTATCTCAGCTTTAATCTTCGAAGAAATCAGCTCACTCCGATCGTCTGGAACACCCTTTTCTGGATAATTTTGCTCTTTACAGCCGTAAATGCCATTGCGAAAAGCTTTTCTCAGGAAAGGCACGGACGCCTGTTGTACTATTATAACCTTTGCAGCCCTCAGGCAATCATTATCTCCAAAATTATTTACAACTCACTCATTATGTTGATGTTGTCAGGTATGGGATTTATTTTCTATGCTTTTGTAATGGGAAATCCTGTGGGGGATATGTTGCTTTTTGCGGTTTGCGGTTTGCTTTCTTCCATTGGTTTTGCCTCGGTGCTTACGCTGGTGGCGGGCATTGCCTCCAAAGCCGATAATAGCGCCACATTGATGGCGGTACTCAGCTTTCCTATCATACTACCCATGCTTTTAATGACCATTAAACTGGCAAAAAATGCATTAGACGGTCTCGACTGGTCGGTTAGTACCGACGAAATCAGCACACTATTATCTATTGATCTCATAGTAATTACACTCAGTTATCTGCTTTTTCCTTATCTGTGGAGAAGCTGAATTTTAAAGTACAAATGATTTAAAATGAGAAAGATCTGGTGGAAAATCCTGTGCATTGTAATCATATTTTATGTGATCATTATAGGTTTGACAGGACCGGTCCCGCGTCTGGCAATTATCAACGAAAGTATCCGGAACACCTACTTTCACGTAGCGCTCTGGCTGGCTATGACATTCCTGTTGTTTGTATCGATGATTTTCTCAATCCGATATCTGAACAAAGGAAGGATCAATGATGATGACATTGCCAGTGAACTGACGAAATCAGCAATATTTTTTGGAATTCTGGGTTGCCTGACCGGCTCGGTTTGGGCGAACTATACCTGGGGCGATCCCTGGCCAAATGATCCAAAACTAAATGGTGCCGCGGTAGGCATTCTGATGTATCTGGCTTATTTGTTGCTCAGATCGTCGTTTGAGGACGATCAGCGTCGAGCCAGAATTTCCTCAGTCTACAATATCTTCGCATTCGCGGTTTTTATCCCTATCATTTACATTCTTCCGCGCCTTACCGATTCCCTGCATCCGGGTAGCGGCGGTAACAGCACGTTCGGATCTTATGACTTTGATAATAACATTAGAAAAGTATTTTATCCCGCAGTGATTGGATACATTTTGCTTGGGCTCTGGCTCGCAGAATTAAGAATAAGGATAAAACGGATCAATAGAGTCAGGGAAGAAACAATGATTACGGAGCATCAATCCCTAAAATGAGCGGGTGCTATTTTATGCGTTGCTAAACATTTCAATCTAAAATTTCGTTACAATTTAGTCTGCAAGAATAAAATGAAAAGGATTTCTATCATTCTCTTATCAATGCTTTCGCTGTCCGGAAACCTGATCGCCCAGGCGTCAGAAAATTCCGTGGAAATGGCTGATAAGCTTCGCGCAGACGGTAAGATCTGGGTAGTTGTTGCTGTGATTGCTGTTGTTTTTGCAGGAATTGCGATCAACATGTTAAGGATAGATTCCAAGCTTAAAAAAATCGAAAAAGACTTAAATATCAAGTAATTCCCATGAAGAAAATTCACATATTCGGTTTGGTAATCATTGCAGTGGCTATTGGGATCATCGTTTCAACAGCAGGGGACGCAAGTACCTATGTTGATTTTACCAAAGCAAAGGAAATGGCGCAGGAAGGCGACAATGAAAGCATTCATGTGGTCGGGAAATTGAAAAAAGGCGCTGGCGGACAGATCGTTGAAATGCAGTACCAGCCCGAAGTCGACCCCAATTATTTTGTCTTTACATTGATCGATAATCAAAATGTAGAACAAAAGGTCATTTACAAAAACTCCAAGCCACAGGATTTTGATAAATCCGAACAGGTTGTAGTTGTGGGAAAAATGAAAGACGGCACTTTTTCGGCTGAAAAAATATTGATGAAATGCCCCTCGAAATACGAGAATGGCAAAATGGAAACTACGGAACATACTGCGGCGAAATCATGATTCACAGTACCATTGGAAGTGCAGGCCACCTACTGGTCATTATTGCGTTTGTTACAGCCCTGGTGGCCACTTTTGCATATTTTAAATCCGGCATGGCAGGCGGGTCTGTTGAAGATACCCTAACCTGGAAACGGTTCGCGCGAATCGTATTTTATACTCATGTTGCGGCTGTGCTCGGGGTGGTATTTTCATTGTACTGGATCATTGGAAACCATTATTTTGAATACCATTATGCCTGGAAAAACTCCTCCTTATCACTTCCGACAGGCTACACCATTTCAAGTTTCTGGCAAGACCAGGAAGGCAGCTTTCTGCTTTGGATATTCTGGAATGTCGTTTTAGGGTGCGTTCTTATTTTCACAAACCGTTCGTGGGAAGCACCTGTCATGACGGTTTTTGCGCTGGTTCAAGCATTTTTAACATCCATGATCCTGGGTGTTGTGATTCCCGGACTAGCTATTAAAATTGGTTCAACACCTTTTTTATTGTTAAAAGAAGTAATGCCGGATCTGCCTGTTTACAAGATGGATCCGAACTTCATTCCCAAAGACGGAAACGGGCTGAACCCACTTTTACAGAACTATTGGATGGTAATCCACCCTCCTACCCTTTTTCTCGGGTTCGCCACGACGCTAATTCCTTTTTCATTTGCGATTGCAGGTCTTTGGACCAAGAAAATTCAGGATTGGATTCGTCCTGCGCTTCCTTGGGCACTATTTTCTGCTATGATATTAGGGGTAGGAATATTAATGGGCGCTTATTGGGCCTACGAAACGCTCAACTTCGGCAGTTACTGGAACTGGGATCCCGTTGAAAATTCCTCCATTGTACCCTGGCTGATACTCGTTGCGGCAGTTCACACCATGATCATAGGACGTAGAAATGCCACCGCGCTGAAAACGGCATTTATCTTAACTATTGCCACATTTATCCTGATCCTCTACTCCACATTCATGACCAGGAGTGGTGTGTTAGGAAATGCCTCTGTCCATTCTTTTACAGATTTGGGTCTTTCCGGGCAGTTGCTTATTTACCTACTGACTTTCACCATTGTATCGGTTGGTTTGCTCATTTATCGTTGGAAAACATTGCCGAGCGATGAAGAAGAAGTCTCGACTTACTCACAGGAATTCTGGATTTTTATTGGCGCGACATTGCTTTGCTTGTCGGGTTTCCAAATTCTGGCTACTACCTCGATCCCGGTTTACAACAAGATTGCGGAAGCATTCGGGACAGTCCTTAATATGGCTTTACCTGCTGATCAGATTGGTCATTATAACAAATTCCAACTCTGGTTTTTCTCGCTGATCATTGCTTTAACTGGCATTGGTCAATATTTCTGGTGGAAACGAGTTGGCAAAGGCAATTTGCAATCGCTCTACAATCCATTACTGATCGCTTTGTTAATTAGTGCTGCCGTGATCACCCTTAAAGGCGTGAAGGACATTCAATACATTGTGCTTTTGACGACGGGTATTTTTGCAATTGTAGCAAATGGTACCATTCTGCTCAATATTATTCGCGGGAATTACAACCTGTCGGGAGGTGCTATTACCCACATTGGCGTAGCGCTAATGCTGATTGGGATCCTGTTTTCGTCTGCTTACACGAAAGTTGTTTCAATCAATAATTCAGGGTTAATGATCTCCCGAAGCGAAGAATTCACCAGCAACGACAATAAGGAGAATAAAGAAAACATTACGCTCTGGCTGAACAAGGCCGAAAAAATGGGCGATTATATGCTTACCTGGCGTGACGTGCGGGTTGAGCCGCGTCACATTCCCGGATATATTCCTAAAAGCTGGGTTGATATTGTGGAAAATGACTTCCATGCGGTTGCCTTACGCGACATTATTGTCGATGACAAAAAGTACAATTCCAAAGGAGATACCATCGAGATTTTCCCAGAAAACTTTTATTACGAGATCGAATACCGCGAGCCATCTGGTAAAATATTTACATTATTCCCAAGGGTTCAGATTAATCCGAGAATGGGTGGCATTGTCTCCTCGCCGGACATTCAAAGGAAGATTGATAAGGATTTATACACTTATGTCGGAATGGTAACCAACCCAACCGCTGAGCCTGTGTGGAGCAAGACGGAGAATTTCACCATCAATTTGCGCGATACATTTTTTGTAAATGACTATGTTGCCATTTTGGATAATGTTGTGAGAACGGATAGCGTGGAAGGGGTTACGTTAGGTGCGGGAGATGCTGCGGTAAAAGCGATTATCCGGGTTTTGGATAAAGACAAAGAATTTGTAATCACTCCGTCATTTGTGATCCGGGATCGGATGGTTGCGAGAAAACCTGAGGTGAGTAATGATTTGGGAATGCGTATCCAATTTCAGGAAATCAATCCGCAGACCGGCAAGTTCACATTTGCGATTAATACTACCCAACGTGATTTTATTGTAATGAAGGCGACTGAAAAGCCACTGATCAACATTCTGTGGCTGGGTACCTTCGTGCTGGTCATCGGTTTTATAATGGCCACCGTCCGGCGATTCAAGGATTTTATCAAAATGAGAAATAAAGAGGCGCTGCCCGCAGGTCAGGCTAAGCCGAAAGCCAAGGTACAGGTGGTTTAGATTTTATTAAGTATATAAAAAATGTCAGCCCGGAAAGCTGTCATTTTTTTGCAGCATGGATTACGTTCCCAATAAAATCAAAACCGGAAACCAAGTCTGGTAAAAAAGAAAGCCCCATTGTAACCCATCTGCACAGGATCCCAGCTTCCGCCCGACTCTGTCAATGCAGGAGACGATTTATCCGGATAAACATTCAAAATATTACTTCCGCCCACCGACAGTGAGAATTGCTTGGTAAGCCGGTAATTCAAGGTAACATCACTCTGAACCCTGGACTTGTAGGTATCAACCTCATAATCCCAATTGGTCAGCCTAACCTCTCCAAAACGGATTATCCGCAGCATGACGCTGAACTTATCCACCGTATAGTCAAAGGTGAGATTGACTTTGGATGGCGGTGCGGATGCAAGTACAAACCGACGTTCGCGGTCATCAAAATAAATATCCTCTTTACCTGCTAATTTAGGGCTGGTATTGACAGGCCCAAGATCCATCCAGTTGAAATTTGCAGCGAATGTTGTGCTCAATCGGCCCATGCCAACCGGTGCCGAATGCGCTACAATGATGTCAACACCCTTGGTTGTCGTATAAGAAAGTGCATTGGTAAAAAACTGCGCTTTGCCGACCCGCAATGTTTTTAACAAATCGCCAATCTCGTCATCGTCGTCACTAAACTGACCGGTCAGAACCACACGATTTTTAACTTTTACATAATATCCGTCCACGGTGATCGAAAGCCTGGAAGCGGGCGTGAATGTAAATCCGAGGCTGGCATTTTGAGAAGTTTCCTGCTTCAATTTCGGAATTCCCAATGCTTTGGTCACCGCGCTGTTGTTGTTGGCGAGTAAAACCTCCACTGCCTCACCGTTCACAAAGTTGGTGAATGTCGAATTAAAATATTTTTGAGCAAGAGATGGCGCCCTGAAACCGGTACTTACTGCACCACGGATTGCAAGTGCGTCAGTTACCTTGTACCGCAATCCCACCTTACCATTTAATGTACTTCCAAAATCGCTGTAACTCTCAAAACGCACCGCCGCGTCAATTAAAAATTGCTTGGTAAGATCTGCCTCTACGTCCGCATAAGCGCCCACATTGGACCGTGACTTACTGGTGGCGTCTGTTGGACTATATCCTGGAAAACCTTGTGAACCACCCGGAAACTCAGGATTATAATTGTAATACGAAGGCCGTTCACCCGCGAAGATTTTATAACGCTCTGTTCTCAATTCGCCTCCAAATGCGACATTAAGCCCTTCCATAATGCCTTTGTAGAAACGGGTAACATTCAGGTTTGAAACATTTTGCGCAAGCTGAAAGCCACCTGCATCAAAACTGGTCTGCGATAGCTCGCCAAGTGATCTGTTCAATGAATTTTCTACCCCAAAATGAAATTTGTTAAATCCGTAAGTATTGCTCAAATCGATATCCCAGGATTTCCAAACACCTCTTATCCCCGCAGTAACTGCCCGGTCGCTGATTTTACTCGTGATAAGCGGGTCAAAGCCATCGGGATAAACGGATGGAATGTTCCTGTCGTCATCGGGAAAGCGCGTCCAGGCATATGCATCCCCCTTCCGTTCATTGAAGCCCCCGAAACTGTAAACCTGAATTCTCCTGCCAATCGGAATCTTAGCATTGTAGTACACCGCCGCATTGTTGATTTTCGGGTCACCAAACCGGCGTCGCGCGAGGTCTGATTCGCTGGCAACTGAATTGGCCCGATTGGTGTGATCCCTGAAATTATAGTCAGCCGTAACATTGATAAACCCTTTTTTAGCAATAGCGAGACCGTAATTCAGGTTTACATTGTAATTTAGTCCATCATATTTCTTGTCGTCAAAACGATACTTAGCTTTGAAAATCCCCGCATTCACATTGGCGGTCAATTGATTTACTGATTCTTTCAAAACAATGTTAATCACCCCTGCAATCGCATCCGAGCCATATTGTGCAGCCGCTCCATCTCGAAGGATTTCTATCCGTTCAATCGCAGCAGCAGGGATCGCATTCAGGTCGGTTCCGGTATTTCCCCTTCCCCTGGTTCCGAAAAGATTGACCAGTGAAGATTGATGTCTTCTTTTACCATTAATCAAAACCAATGTCTGGTCAGGTCCTAACCCTCGCAGCGACGCCGGATCCACGTGATCCGCGCCATCAGAGCCGGTTTGCCTGTTTGAATTGAAAGAAGGTGCTGCAAATTGGAGTAACTGGTTCACGTCCAGCTGGCCTTGCTTGGTCGTAATCTCACGGATATCAATCACGTCCACAGGTACTGGCGTATCCGTCGACGAGCGGTTCAGGTTTCGCGAGCCGACAACAGTTACCTGACTCAGTATCGTAGCATCTGACAAAGCAAAATTCAGGGTTGACGCTCCATTAATTTCCTTTTCGATTTTATTGTAACCCACATAAGTTACAATCAATGTCGCATTGGAATAGGTAACCGACAAGCTGTATGCTCCATTACCGTTTGCTGTGGTACCGTTATTTGTGCCCTTTTCAATTACCGAGGCCCCAATTAAAGGGTCGCCTTTTTCATCGGTAATCTTACCCGAAACTTGGAGGCTTTGAGCGAAGGCAAAGGAAGAGATAAAGAATAAAACTAAGATAATGTAGATTTTTGGCATGTAATGAAAGTTGAGTTTTGCTGGCAAATTATGTAATATTAAATGATCTATTCTAACCTGCTGTCGTTTTCCATGATTTCCGAACTTATCAAATCTACCCTGGGCCGCTTTCGAATTGTGGCTTTTCTTGAAGGTGTTTCTTTTCTCATACTTCTGGGAGTAGCAATGCCCCTCAAATATCTTGCCGGGATTCCTCAGGCCGTTCGGGTAGTTGGCATGGCACATGGGGTTCTTTTCGTGCTTTTTGTTATTCTTTTGATTCAGGTCGCGACGGAAAAGAGCTGGTCTTTCAAAAAATCATTCTTTTCATTTTTCTCTTCCCTGATACCTTTCGGCACTTTCTATGCAGATGCCAGGTGGTTTAGAAGCGAACGTCCCTGACCCGATTATCCATCTCTTCCTATTCCCGATCCTGTGCTCCGAATTTTTACCCTAACCCACCTTTTTTTCTGTTTAATAGTTTTAAAAAGTATTGCGCAGAAACCCAATGAAAATTATCAGTACCACATTCATTCGGCAGTATCCCCGCTGAATGTTGATGGCATTGCCGACGATCCAGCCTGGGCAGCCACTGAAACTGCGAAGGATTTCTTCATGATTACCCCAATGGACACGAGTTTCTCGCGTTCGCTGACGGACGTAAAGCTTTGTTATGATAAGGATAACCTCTATATTCTTGTGGTCAATCACAAAGTCATAAAAGGCTCAATCATCGTTGAATCGCTGAAAAGGGACTTTTCTTTTGGAAAAAACGACAACTTCCTGTTGTTTATGGATACGTTCGATGATAAGACGAACGGCTTCTCTTTTGGTGCCAATGCAGCGGGCGCACCCTGGGATGGCCAGCAGGGCGACGGCGGTACGGTGGATTTGAGCTGGGACAACAAATGGGTAAGCGAGGTCAAAAACGATGATGATAAATGGGTTTGGGAAGCGGCCATTCCATTCAAAAGCATCCGATATAAGCCAGGTATTACACGGTGGGGAATCAATTTCAGCCGCCAGGACCTTACTATTTCTGAAAAATCCTCCTGGGCACCGGTGCCACGGCAATTTCCATCTGCTTCTTTGGCATACACCGGCGTACTTGTCTGGGACACTCCGCCACCTAATCCCGGTCCGAATATTTCAATTATCCCTTTTGCGGCAACCCGCATGACCAAAGATCATCAACGGGATACCCCTACCAAATACAAACCGACCATTGGAGGCGACGTCAAAATTGGTCTGACGCCTTCTTTAAACCTTGATTTAACGGTTAACCCCGATTTTTCACAAGTTGAGGTCGATGTGCAGCAAACCAATCTCGACCGTTTCGAGCTTTTTTTCCCGGAGCGTCGGCAGTTTTTTCTGGAAAATGCGGATCTTTTTGCCAATTTCGGGTACGCTACCATAAGACCATTCTTTTCAAGGCGCATTGGTTTGGGAGTACCGATCCAATTTGGCGCACGGATGAGCGGGAAGATTAATAAGAACTGGCGAATTGGTGTTTTAGATGTGCAAACCGGTTCTTCCGATACACTTACTCCAAGAAACAATTATGCTGTTTTCGCATTGCAGCGACAGTTGCTGGCCCGGTCGAATGTGCGTTTTATTTTTGTAAATAAAGATGCAACCAATTATTCCCTGGAAAGACATTCGGCCAACAATCGTTATAACCGGAACATTGGGGCGGAATTTAACCTGGCCAGCTCAAAAAATCTCTGGACAGGCAAGGTTATGTTCCTCAAATCCTTCACCCCGGGAAAGTCTTCCGACGACGTTACGCATGCTGCAGATTTGAAATTCAATCAAGCCAATTTCTTCTGGCAGTGGCAGCATGAGTATGTAGGTAAGAATTACAATGCAGAGGTGGGTTATGTGCCCAACGCGGTTCGGATGGGTTATTACAAGATCAGTCCGAATGTGGGTTATCTGTTTTTTATCAAATCCCCTAAAATCATCAGCCACGGCCCAAAGCTGGTTAACAATACGTATTGGGACAAAAAACGTGACCTGAGCGACCGGGAATTCATTTTATCCTATAACCTTAATTTCATAAACCGCGCGACGGTAGCGATTTTTGGAGCGAGCAATTATGTGCGGTTATTGCGTCCATTTGATCCAACCAACCTGGGAGCCAGCACCTTACCAACCGGAAGCGAGCACAACTGGAAATCGGTCGGTTTTGATATTGTTTCAGGTCCTCAAAATCGCCTGACATTTCTTACTTCCGGTATTTTTGGGGGCTATTATCAAAATGGTCACCGAAACAACCTGCGCGTAGAGCTGGGTTATCGCGTGCAGCCTTATGTGGCGATCACGATGGCTGGGAATTACAACGATATCCGCCTGCCCGAGCCCTGGAAACGCACACAGCTTTGGCTGGTCGGGCCGCGGGTCGATGTGACATTTACAAATAAGCTTTTCTTCACCACTTTTATGCAATACAATAATCAGGCTGACAATATTAATCTGAATGCGCGTTTGCAATGGCGATATAAACCGGCTTCTGATTTATTTATCGTGTATACAGACAACTATCTACCCGAGAATTTTCGTGTGAAAAACAGGGCGATTGTTTTGAAATTTACTTATTGGTGGAATTTGTAGACATTAATAGAATACTTCTATACTCTTGCTTTTCAACAAGCCAAGCTGCTGACCATATTTAATTTCCGTATTTTCCTTTAAAAATGGATTGCCCCGCAGATAAAGCTTGTCCAACTGCCTGATTTTCAAAAGCTGTTGGGGGAATTCGGAGAAGTTATTGGAAGAAAGGTCCAGCTCACTCAAATTGGTAAACGACGTCAGCTCAGAAGGGAAATTAGTAAACCAGTTGTAACCCAGATCGAGGATTTTGAGATTTTGCATTTTGACGATCTGCTCAGGTAACCAGCTCAGGTGATTGTGATGCGCATATAAGGTATGTACGTTTTTCAGTCTATTAATCTTTGCTGGCAATGCTGCGATCTGATTGTGGGAAACAGCCAGATGCGTGAGCTGTTTCAACCTGGTGATCGATTTGGGTAATGTTTCAAGCTTATTATAGTAAAGATCTATCACTTCCAGTTTGCGAACTTTTTTGATCCCTTTTGGCAAAACAGCCAGATCGGAGCGATAGAAATTCAGATCACGCAGTTGTTTCAGCCCTTTAAAACTTTTGGAAGATAAATCGGTAAGCGGATTTCCGCCAAGCCACAGACTGGTCATTTTCTTGCAATTCTTTGCAGCGTCAGGAATGTTAGTGAATTTGTTTTCTTTCAAATTCAAAATATTCACGGACGAATTCTCCGTTAGAGTCAATGCTATATTGGTAAGCTGATTACCCTGCAAATGCAATTGTCTGAGCTTAGGCAATCTCTTTAAATCAATGTTTACCGATTTCAATTCATTTCCCCCGAGGTACAGTTGTTCCAGGTTCCTGAACCTATAAATTACCTTAGGTACCTCTTTTAGTTCCAGTTGATTGAGATAAAGGTATTTTACTTTCAATGTATCAATGGTCGCAATAGCCGATTTCAAGTCCACGATTGAACTATCTAATCTCCGCACCTCGCGCCGGACGATAGGTTTGCTGACATTTTCAGCTTGGTCGTTTTTTTGCTGAGTAGCCTGGGTTTGCGCACCGGCAAAATGTAATGATAGGCTTAACAGAAGCATCACAAAAAGTCTCATAGCAAAACAGGATAAGTTGATAATTATGCAACTAAGAACTTAGTCATATTATTATACTTACTTATATAAAAAAGAATTTGCTATGTATAGTTTAAAACTACTTGCTGCGGTCGATTGTATATTGGACAAGCTGTTCCAAAGAAGTGCGATGGGGTGAAGCAGCAAATCCAGCCAAAAGGCTCCGGGCTTCCTCCACATATCTTTGCATTACTTCCTGCGCATAGCGTAGCCCACCCGACTCTTTTACAAAAGCAATTACCTCATTGACTTTGTTTGGCTTATGACTTTCGTTGCGGATAATATTGATGATTCTTCTCTTTTCAAGCCAGGGAGCGTGATTTAAAGCATAAATCAATGGAAGGGTCATTTTTTTTTCTTTAATATCAATCCCCAGCGGTTTACCGATCTCATCCTCCCCATAATCAAACAAATCATCTTTGATCTGGAACGCCATGCCTACTTTCTCGCCGAATGCATGCATCCGTTTCACCATATCTTCGCCCGCTCCGACCGAACTCGCGCCGACCGCACAGCAGGAGGCAATGAGGGAAGCGGTCTTTTGCCTGATGATTTGATAATATACTTCCTCGTTGATATCCAGTCGGCGTGCTTTCTCAATCTGAAGTAATTCTCCTTCGCTCAATTCCCTTACCGCAGTGGAGACGATTCTCAGAATGTCAAATTCCTGATAATCGACGGATAACAGTAATCCTCTTGACAAAAGGTAATCGCCCACTAAAACAGCAATTTTATTTTTCCACAAAGCATTAACTGAAAAAAAACCCCGGCGGTAATTGGAATCGTCTACCACGTCGTCGTGGACCAGCGTAGCCGTATGAAGAAGCTCGATCAAAGCGCCTCCTCTATATGTTGATTCGGTGATCGCGCCACAAACTCCCGCTGAGAGAAATACGAACATGGGGCGAAGTTGCTTGCCTTTCCGACGTACAATGTAGTTCATGATCTGATCCAGGAGCATTACATCGCTTTTCATAAATTGGCGAAACTTATGCTCAAAGGCTTTCATTTCATCCGCAATAGGAGCCTGGATATCCTTTATTGAAAGGGTCATATTCATGTGCAGGGGCAAGTGTCCCCTCCTGAAATTAAAAGGTAGTTCAGGGCAGCGAAGGTATACAATGAGGTTGCAAAACGCATCTGAACTCGAATTCTCAAATTTGGAATAAAATCTTCTGTTTATACCAATTTTATTTTGAAAATGTTTAGAATTGAAAAAAATGGAATAACGGATTATGAAAGCACTTGTCCTTGGTGGAGGATCCATGAAAGGCGCTTTTCAGGTGGGTGTGATCCAGGCGGTTCTGGAAAACGGTTTTGAGCCTGAAATGATCTACGGAATTTCGGTAGGCGCATTAAATGCAACATTTCTGGCCAATGACGCCGGGAGGCAAACAGAGGAAACGGGGGAGCTCAAATGGCCAGTTGCCAGCCGAAGGCTGCTTGAATTTTGGATCAAAAATATAACCCAACCCCAGGACATATCCATGCTGCGATCCCGAGTAATGTTGGGAGTAAGCACCCTCATGAGCCGCTTCGATGGCATTGTGGATCCGCTGCCGCTTCATATGCTGATCAGAAAGCATTTAAATGAGAACCATCTGACAAAAACACCCGTAAAAGTCAAAGTAGGCGCAGTAAACATCGCCAGCGGTGAAATCAAATATGTGGGGCCGAAGGACCCGCATTATATAGAATATGTTTTTGCCAGTTCCTCTATACCCATGTTGATGCCAGCCGTGGAAATTGACGAACAGCTTTACCTCGACGGCGGGATCAGGGAAGTAGCACCCATCAGACAAGCCATTGAAGACGGGGCGACTGAGATTGTGCTGATTGCCTGCCATTCCCCTCTGCTTTATCAACCGGAAGATCTGAATACCCAAAATTTGATCACATTGATTGAGCGGGTAAGGGATATCACCGTCAACCAGATCGCAAACAGCAACATTGTCTGGGCGGAATCTTACATTGATCGCTCGATTTTGCGCGGTAAAGCCATGAAATTGACCGTCATCCGTCCTGCCGCTCCCCTATTCCTTGATCTTCAGCATTTCAATTCTGCTGATATTTCCAGACTAATCATTGAAGGTTACCGCGCTGGAACGGAGTCGGTTTTGAAGAAAGAAAAAATTTCGGAATAGGTTGTATACTAAAACGGGCCGGGTATTGCTACCCTGCCCGTTTCCATTTTATGCATTAAGTTGTTTTAATTAAAGATATAACGCACACCAACTTGCGCCTGCCAAACACTGTTGACATTGACGTTGGGGATAAATGAATCTCTTAATAAAATCGTTCTGTTGACATTACCATCTCTAACAACCTGAGTAGCAATCCGATAAGAAGGAACACCTTCCGAGGAAACGCTCGCCAAAGCAACAGGGTTAAATGTAGTTGACTGGTTGCCCAATCCCCATTTATCGTTGATCAGGTTACCAATGTTAAGCATATCACCTCGAAGCTGAATGATATTTTTCTTATTGTTTTTACCAACTGCCACGTAAAATTCCTGGATCACCGTCAGGTCAAAACGGGTTAACCATGGAAAAGCGCCGCCGTTACGCTCCGCAAATTGGCCGCGACGCGTTTTCAGGTATTCATTGCCTTCAATGTAAGTGTTGAAAGCGGCTTGTTGTTGTTCCGGAGAATAAACGACCGCATTCGCACCAGTTCCTACGGTAAGCGGAGCAAAAGTCAGTTCAGAAGCGTTTCTTGGCACATAAATCAAATCATTAGTAGTCTGACCGTCTCCGTTCAGGTCCTGATTCAATGTATACGATATCTTACCACCGCTGGCTGAAACTGCACCCAGTGTGAATGTGGTAGAACCTCCGATTTTGCCGCCGTAGTTGATCCGGTAGTTGATAAGACCGACGATACGATGACGCAAATCATTATCAGAATAGGCAAGCGGAAGGTAATTCTGGCCCAATGTACTAGGAACGTTTGCCTGAACAGTGCTACCTACAAAAGCGATGTCTTTTGCCTCACCGTAAGTGTAAGAAACAAAACCTCCGAACCCGCGGGCAGCAGGTTTTTCAAGCTTCACTGTGGCGATATAAGAATTTCCTTTTTTCGTGTTTTTCAACACAAATACGTTAGAAACATTTTTCGGATTGTAATAACGGGCAGCCGCAACTTCCGCAGTCGGTACGCCTGAGGCAGGGAAACGGGGACGACCATCAGACAATGTACGATCAGGAGCTTTCAGGTTGGCGTCGATGTACCGCAAACCATTCAATGTTTTGTTGTAGATAAATTCAGCCGTTCCAATTAAACCCAATGGCAATCTCTGGTCAATCGCAATATTCGATTTCCAGATCTGCGGATATTTCAGGTTTTCGTCGGACGCGTTGATTACGTACGGAGGAAGCTTATCAATTGCGGTAGATTGCGGAACGAAACGGCTTGGATCTAATGTAAAAGGAAAAGCTGTCGAGTTTGTAGCACTAAGCACAGCCGTATTTACCCCATTGTTACCCAGCTGATTGGAAACCAAAACTTCCGGAATTCTCGAAACAAAGATCCCGGAACCACCGCGGATCTGTGTGGTTTTATCTCCCTTAACATCAAGGTTAAAACCGACACGGGGAGAAAGTAACAATCTCGCATTCGGAAAAGTACCTGTGCTCACTTTGTAAGGCTGTCCTTCTTCATCCCTGAATGTTAGGGCCGCTACAATCGGGTTATCAAAATCTGTCGCTGTGGCGTTGTCATAGACAAACACATCTCCGCGAACACCAGCGGTAATTTTGAAGTTAGGGCTTACCTGAAATTCATCCTGGATGTATCCGCTGTAAAGGTCCCTTTTCAATGTTTGCAAAGGTTCACCACCGCCTGGCAGCAAAGAGTAGCGCAGGTTATAACGCGCAACGCTCACGGGAGATACTGCATTGGTCGGGTCATTCTTCGAAGCTAATGCTGCGGTTTTGAAGTCTTCTATGGAGTTATAAACATAAACTCCGTTTGAAGACGGGAAGAACACATTATTTGATGTAAAATGCTCATAAACAACCCCAAATGTAAATGTGTGCTTTCCTGCGAAATAGCTCAGGTTGTTGGTAACATTGAAAGTCGAATAGTTCAGCTTGTTATTAGGAGTAAATGGGTCAAATCCCACAGATGTGTAGGTACTTCCGTCCTTCAGGATATCCACGGTTGGAAAAATACTCGTTTTGTAAGTACGATCTTCAACTTGCTTATTGTAGGTGACGATCAGGTCATTGGCGAATTTACCTCCGAAATTAGAAGTAAGTTCCGCAGCAATGGAACGGGTGTTGTCAGCGATAAGGTAACCCGTGTTTTCGCCCGATATGGCCAAACTACTGTTGTTCCGGTTACCATTACCAGCCGTGTTACTACTGTTACTATTGCTGATCACCTGTCCTGATTCTGAATCATGGTGCGAGTAACGAACCGACAGCTTGTTCCGGTCATTGATGTTATAGTCCAGGCGAATAAGACCCTTAGTACTTTTTACATCATTATTATAGCCATCCAGTGCACCCAGCGAATAATTGAAATTTGTTGTCAGAAACTGATCCAGATCCTGCAAATCAGATGCGAGAACGCGGGAAACATTGCTTCCGCCTGCGCCACGGTCCAGTGACCAGGTCAGTGCGGGTGTGCTGCTCTTGAATTGTTCTGCATTGATGAAAAAGAAAAGTTTATTCTTGATAATTGGTCCACCCAGGCGGAAACCATATGTGTTTTCTTTGACATTTGGTTTAGGCGTAATGTCAATCCCGTTTCCTGTTTTACCAACCATATCTGAATTACGGAAGAGCGTGTAAGCGGATCCCGATAATTCATTGGTTCCCGAGCGCGTTACCGCGTTGATACCCGCGCCTGTGAAGCCCGACTGACGAACGTCAAATGGTGCAACATTCACCTGCACCTGGTCAAAAGCGTCCAATGATACTGCTGAGGTTCCCGTACGCCCTCCTGCCTGGGCCGAGTTTCCTAACCCAAAACCATTGTTGAATACCGATCCGTCAATGGTAATATTGTTAAAACGTGCATCCTGGCCCGCAAACGACTGGCCATTGCTGTAAGGATTATACTTGGTAATGTCGTTGAGCGTACGACCAATCGTAGGAGTTGTATTGATAGTCTCGCGTCCAAAAGAAGAGGATGCCCCATTCCTGTCAGAACTAAAAATGTCGCTTCTTGCTGCTGATACGACGATCTCTTTCAGATCAGTCCCACCGTCAAGCATTTTGAAAGAAACATCGGCGCTATTACCTAATTCCGCGAAAATGTTGTCGCGAACCTGCTCCTGAAAACCTACAAATGATACGGTAACCGAATACGGCCCGCCTACCCGAACTGCTGGAATCGTGTAAAGTCCTCTTTCATTTGTGATAGAGCCATACTTTGTTCCGGACGGGACGTGAATTGCAGTGATGGTTGCGCCCGGAAGCACCTCGCCTTTGCTATCGGCAACGCTACCCGTAATGGCTGATGAAGTAACCTGGGCCTGCGCGTCTGGCCCCAAAAAAGTCAATAGAAGTGTAACCAGCGCAAGAAACGCTGCTTTGAAAAGTAAACTTTTCCCGTTCATAAAATTTGGTGATTTGGTTTGTAAATATTGGTAGGATCATCGATACCGATGAGTAAATATTTGTTGCAAAATAATACGTTTTTTCCTTTAGAAACAAAATTGCAATTCCCATTAAAATGCAATACCAATAAACGTAACTACCTGATCTAATGGAATAATAAAAAAAATTAAACCAATACTTCAATATTTTTAAAGTTAAGAATTTATTAAAATTTGTTAATAACCCGTCCACGCATTTTAAACCTATTTTTAGGCAAAAATTCTGCTATTCTCGAAATTTCCTGCCCTCTTATATACCGTATAATATAGGGTAAGTTATGTTATTGTTAATTTTTCGAAAGGGCGTTTGTTTATTTGTACAAAATACCAATCCTGTCATGCAACTCAATTACAAACAAATCGGAGAAGTAGGTAAGCCAATGATCATCCTGCACGGCGTTTTTGGCCTGCTGGACAATTGGCTGGGCATCAGTAAAACGCTTTCGGAACATGGCTTCCGGGTGTACCTGGTAGATCAGCGAAACCATGGCCGCTCCCCGCACGAAGGCCCGTTGGACTTCCCCACATTCGCGACCGACCTCAGAGAATTTATGGAAGAACACCACCTCGAAAACCCGATCCTGATCGGCCACTCCATGGGCGGAAAAACGATTATGGAGTACGCAGTAACCTATCCAGGCACTTTTGCCGCATTGGTAGTCGTAGACATTGGCCCAAAAGCCTATCCCATTCACCACACCAAAATCTTAAAAGGGTTGAATGCGATTCCAATAGACAAAATAGATAATAGAAACCAGGCCGATGAAATTCTGGCCGAGTACGAACCGATCCTGAGCGTGCGCCAGTTTTTGTTGAAAAATCTTTACAGGAAAGATGAAGGTGGGTTTGGCTGGCGTTTCAATTTGCCGCTGCTTACTTCGGATATGGCCAGTGTAGGGGCTGAGATAAAATCTGATGAGCGTCTTGAAACGCCAACGTTATTTATCCGCGGAGCCAAGTCAAACTACATTCTTGATGAAGATATGGAAGGAATTCAGGACCTTTTCCCAAATGCCAGGCTTGAAACCATCGCGGATGCGGGACACTGGGTCCAGGCCGAGCAGCCAAAAGAATTCGTATCTAAGCTATTAAACTTCCTGGACGAGGTTATCTGACGTATTTGGTTTTGGAACCCAGGCAGGAAGATACGATCAGTACGTCGTCGTTCCAGGACAGTTCCCAAGTGGGGCAGTAAACACAATTTACCAAAGCACAGATAGGATTTGCCGGAATTGCAAACTGAGGTTTGATATCCATCAGCTCACCGTTGATGATTAACGATTTTGGTGCGCAGCATCTTGGGGTCCCGTCGGGATTAAGGATAACGCCATCGGCACGGAAAACCAGTGTATCGGCCTGGGCAGCGGGAACGGGCTCCCAAACACTTGCATTACTAAGAGAAAGCCTTTCCACTTCGATCAGCTTCCATGAACCTGCTATTGAAGTTAAATCATTAGCGTGCATGGCATCCATACTGTCTTTTTTACAGGCAAGTAGTAGTGTGGCAACAAGGGAAAAATATAAAAGCCTTTTCATTGTATTAATTTTGTACAATGGCAGGAGTAAGATTCTCTCGATTTGGTTGGAAGAAATTGAATAATTCAGAAAACATATGAATGAATCCGGAATAGTGCTGTACATGATCCCGACCATTGTAGCGGAAGGGACTGACCAGGACGTGATAAGTCCTCAGATCAAAGACATTATAAGCAATCTTAATGTATTTTTTGTTGAAAATATCCGCACCTCCCGTCGCTTTATCAGCAGTCTCAAGCTAGGAAGAATAATCGACGAGATGATTTTCATTGAGCTAAACAAGGATACACCGGAGTCTGTTACGGCAGAGGAATTGAAAAAGCTGAGACAGAATGCAGGTGTTATTTCAGAAGCTGGCTGTCCGGGGGTTGCCGACCCCGGCGCGGTTGCTGTTAACATTGCGCATCAGCTGGGTATTAGGGTCGTGCCCCTGGTTGGCCCATCTTCCTTATTGCTCGCGTTGATGGCATCGGGAATGAGCGGACAATCTTTTGCGTTTCATGGATATTTACCAATCGACAAAGCGCAAAGGAAAACGAAGATCCAGATGCTGGAGCGGGAAGCGAGGCAACGGCAGCAGACACAGCTTTTTATGGAAACACCATTCAGGAACAATCAGCTGCTGGAAGCATTACTCGAAAACTGTATGCAGGACACGCTCCTGTGTGTTGCATGCAATGTAACTGCGGAAGATGAGTTTATAAAAACAAAAACCATAAAAAGTTGGAAAGCCGAACTGCCTGATTTACACAAGAAACCAACTATTTTTTTAATTGGTTGAGTTTTAGCTTCCAACTTTATCTTAAAAAATGCGCTCTGACCGGTAATAACTAATCTAAAATCACTCAACTTTTAATGCCATGAGAAAATGGATCAACTTCGCCGGTTTAATGCTAGCAATTGGAATAACTTCCTGCAATGATGATGGCCTGGATGCCATTACCACCGTCGATTCCAATTTCGAAACGGGATTGGACGGATGGAGCGCTGAATTTGCGGACTACTCTACTGAAACCGACACGGCCATTCTCGATTTCGCTTCCGGCCAGGCTTTGCTGCCAACCGGGCTGGATACAACCCAGCATGCTTACGCTATCCAAAGCATGAACCGATCGGACGATGTTTTTATGTTCCTTAAAAAACGCATTAAGGGCTTGGTACCGAATGGCACTTACAGCGTCGTATTCGACCTAACCCTTGGCACCAACTATCCCGAAAACAGTTTTGGGATTGGCGGCTCGCCGGGCAGTTCCGTTTATTTGAAAGCTGGTGCCTCAGGAATCGAGCCCGGCGTGAAGCTTGTCAACAAGTTTTACGAATTTACGCTTGATAAAGGCCAGCAATCTGAGCAGGGAGAAGATGCCCTTGTGTTAGGGAATGTGGCAAACGAACGGGAAGATGCGAAATATGCTTTGGTTAAGAGAACTAATGCTGATAAGCCTTTCACGGTGAAGGCAAATGCGCAGGGTGAAGTTTGGCTGTTCGTGGGGACAGATTCCGGTTATGAAGGGCTTACCTTGCTTTATTACGACAGGATTGTGGCCACAATTAAGGAAGTCCAGGTTAATTAAATCTTTGCATTGATATCCATAGCCGCCTTGTTTGCAAAAGCATGGCGGCTTTGTTTGGCGCTTAATACCATTTGTGGACAGAACGATTGCAAAGTGTTTTGTAACTTCGCCTAACATTGCAAACAGGAGTTAACAATCCATTAAATGGTCCAAGTAAAGAGTTTTGCCTTCAATCCTTTTTCAGAAAATACTTATGTAATTTATGACGAAACAGGCGAAGCGGTTATTATAGATCCGGGTTGCTACGACAAAGCGGAAATAAAAGAGCTAACCGATTTTGTTGACGCGAATGTGCTGAAACCGGTTAAGGTCCTCAACACCCACGCGCACATTGACCATGTTCTGGGCATTGCTGCTTTGAAAAGAAAATACAACATTCCTTTTCTGCTGCACATTTTGGATGAGCCTTTGCTTAAAGCCGTGAAAACGTATGCCTCGAATTACGGCTTTTCGTTTTTCGAAGAACCTGAGATTGAAGGTTACTTGAAGGACGGCGAAACGGTAACATTTGGGAATACAACATTGAAAATCATATTTGTCCCTGGCCACGCGCCCGGGCATGTTGCCTTTGTAAATGAGGAAGATAAATTCGTGATTGGCGGCGACGTACTCTTCAGATTAAGCATTGGGCGTACGGATTTGCCGGGCGGAAACCATAGTACATTGTTGAACAGCATCCGTACTCAATTATTTACCTTACCTGAAGATTACAAAGTTTACGCGGGACATATGGAACCTACCACTATCGGATTTGAGAAAAAGAACAATCCATTTTTCAAATAATCCGCGATAATTAATTACAAACCTGACATGATCCGTAGAAACATCCCGAATGCCCTTACCTGCGGAAACCTGCTCTGCGGCTGTGTAGGAGTTGTAGAAGCCTTTCATAACAATCTGCTCCTTTCCTGTGCATTGATCGGCGTCGCACTCATTTTCGATTTTCTGGACGGTTTTTTGGCGAGAACGCTGAAGGTAAGCTCCGCGATCGGCAAGGATTTGGACTCATTGGCCGACATGGTCACTTTCGGCTTGCTGCCCGCTATCATCGTCTACCAGCTGCTCATGCAAAGCATTCCCGATCTATTTGGGATTTGGAAAGCCTATCCCGCATTTATCATCGCTATTTTTTCCGCATTAAGATTGGCAAAATTCAATAATGATCCCCGCCAGTCCGATTCATTTATTGGTGTACCTACACCCGCCAATGCAATGCTCATTGCTTCCCTCCCGCTGATTGTACATACCCAGGATGAATTTTGGAAAGATTTGATCATTAATACCAATAACTTGCTAATCCTGAGCGCGGTAATGTCTTTTTTATTGGTGATGGAAATGCCAATGATCGCACTGAAGTTTAAGAATTTTGCATGGCGCGGAAATGAGGCAAGGTTTTTACTAATTATACTGACAGTTGTTTTACTATTTACATTAAAAATCCTGGCGGTACCCGCGATCCTGATCCTTTATATCCTTTTATCAGCTGCGGAGAACCTCAGAAAAAAAAGAGCCTGAATTGGAACGCATGTTTTTTAGTGCAAATTTGTAGTTTAACATGGATCATATTGGATTTTTAGTACATCTTCTAGTTAGTTAGTATATGGCATTGTCGCGCATTACCGGCCTGGGCTTTTATGTTCCGGATCAAATTATAACCAATAATGACCTGACCCAGTGGATGGATACTTCCGACGAATGGATACAGGAAAGGACCGGAATTAAGGAGAGAAGGTATTTCGAATTCGGGAAGGATACGAATTACAGCATGGCGGCAGCCGCGTCGCGCCAGGCGTTGGAACGGGCTGACCTAACGCCCAATGACATTGATGTCATCATCTACGCCACAATCACACCTGATTATTTCTTCCCTGGCTCCGCATTTCTGATGCAGCGCGAGCTGGGTATGGACGGCAAGCCCGTTATCGACATCAGGGAACAGTGTTCGGGCTTTGTTTATGCGCTTTCCATTGCCGATCAGTTCATCAAGTCTGGTATGTACAAAACCGCACTGGTGGTTGGCTCCGAAATACAATCTTCTTGGATTGACAGGACAACTGCCGGCCGGAACACGGCTGTCATATTTGGCGACGGTGCAGGTGCGGCCGTTTTGTGCGCCACCGAAGATCCCCAACACTGTATATTATCTACACACCTGCACGCGGACGGGCGTTTTGCCGAAGAACTTTTCGTGCGTGAGCCCGGCAGCAGCCGTCACGGACGGGCAGCAACCAAAGAAATGCTTGATGAAGGAGGATTTAATGTTTTCATGAACGGGAATGCCGTTTTCAAACACGCCATCGTGCGTTTCGGAGAAGTAATTGGTGAGGCGTTGAATGCAAATGGCTTCGGACCGGGCGACCTTGACTTACTGATCCCGCACCAGGCCAATATGCGCATCAGCGACTATGTCAGACAGCAACTCGGGTTATCTGAATCTCAGGTAGTTAACAATATTCAGCGTTTTGGAAATACAACCGCTGCATCCATTCCGATTGCATTGTCCCAAGCATGGGAAGAGGGAAGATTGAAAGATGGAGATCTGATTTGTCTCGCAGCCTTCGGAAGCGGATTTACGTGGGCGTCGGCACTAATTAAATGGTAATCAGATACTAGTATTGGCCAATCGAGAGCATTACTAGCGTACAGGCTTCTATTGGTATGATATTTTTATTAAGTAGGATGTTTCTAAAATCAGAGTTTTCAGTACCGGGATTAAAAATCACGCGTTTAGGATTTAAAGAGATTATATAGTCGTAATATTCGGGTTGGTGGCTGGGGTTAATATATAATGTGACCGTATCAACATCTTTCCAATCTGCTTTATCAAGATGAATTTCCTCTCCCAGCGCAATTCCTTTTCGGCGGCCAACTAGTATTATTGGATGTCCGTAACTCTTGAGTTTCTGAGCTGCCAGATAAGCGTATCTGGATGGATTTGATGAAGCCCCGATGATTAAGGTACGTTTCATAAACTTTGGTTTTCTTGAATTTAGTAGGCAAGGTTAGCTAATTAGGTAGCTAACAATAGGTGAATATAAAATTGTTTCCCAGAAAATGTTTCCCAGAAAATGTTTCCCAGATTATTATCCTTATCAAAATGAATGAGTTAAACGTAAGTCGGAGTTACTGGAACGAGAGGTGGGCTAAGATCAAATTCGACGAAATCGAGAATGCTCCTCATTATGAAGTATCCAGTTATGGCAGGTTAAAGAGTTTTCAAAATAATCCGAAAGACGGTGTAGTGATCAAGGGGTCCGTAATACAGGGTTACAGGTCTTTAAATATTCGGGTTGCAGGGGGAAAAACAATTAATCGTTATGTTCACAAGCTCGTAGCCGAGTACTTTGCAGAACGGATTGATGTCGAGCATAATTTCGTAATCCACATTGATTTTGAGAAGCAAAACAATCACTTCGAAAATCTCAAATGGGTTACAAAGGCTGAAATGATTGAACATAACCGCGAGAATCCGGCATTTATTAACCGCGTAATCCCTCGACGGACTAAAAATTATAAGTTAACCGAAAGTAAGGTCCGTATTATCAAAAAACTATTAAAGAATGATAACAACCGCCTTAAAATGATCGCAAAGCAGTTTGGGATCACACACACGCAACTCAACCGCATTCGTTCCGGAGAAAACTGGAAACATGTAACCATCGAAGACTAGTTCTATGGCCTACCTTTCTCTGTCAGCAGTGGAAACCGTATAACCGTTTCCGTTCGCTCCTTCTTCGTAATCCACTGATACGCCAATTACATACATCAGGTGGCGCTTATCAATCAAAACTTTGATCCCTTCGATCTGATAAGTTTGGTCATGTTCGGTAACAGTATCAAATCCTAATAAGAACGTCCCGCTACACGCCCCACCTCGCAGGCCTACCCGAAGTCCGTATGTCTCCGGAATTTTATTGGCTTGCAGGGTTGTTCTGATTTCCAGTTTGGCCTTCTCAGTAAGTTGAATTGGACACGCTATCATTGTATGGCATTCACTTTTTTTGCTAACTAGCCTAACGCATTTTGCCTTACTTGCATTCGCTAATTTTGACAAATATCGCGTTAATGACCGCAATCCCTTAATTTTGTAGTTAGTTTCTAAAAAATTACAATTGCTTAAAATGGAATACTACTTCATACTCACGGTACTGCTGCTCGGCGCTCTGGTCACTTTCGGGGTGTATCTTACGATTACAACAGTCGCTGACAAAATTTTTCAAAAGCAGAAATGGGACATCAGGAGTAAGAATATAGAAATCACATTGCCACTACGTTTGCAGGCTTATGAGCGCATGTGCCTGTTTTTGGAAAGGATAACCCCGAGTAACCTGCTGCTCCGCCTTGTACCGTCTGCGATGAGCTCTTTGGAATTGCAACAGATCCTTTTGCAGGAAATTCGTGATGAATACAACCACAATGTGGCCCAGCAATTATACATCAGCAGTCAGGCCTGGGAACAAATCACCAATGCGATGAATGAGACCGTCGCAGTGATCAATCAATCCGCATCAGAAGTAGCACCAGAAACGCCTCCCTCCGATCTGGCAAAAAAAATATTTTCGCACGTCATAGAAAAAGAAGTACAGCCAGTGGCACATGCATTAAAGGTTTTGAAAGAAGAAATCAGAGAATTATTTTGAAATGTTATACCCTGAATCCATAGAACAAAAATTAGGTTTTGATAAATTAAGGGAAAGGTTAAAACAAGCCTGTATCAGTCCTTTGGGGCAAGGTTTTGTGGAAAAGATAAAGTTTTCAGAAAACTTTGGACTGGTTGAGAAACTCGTCAGCCAGACTGCCGAAATGCAGCGAATCCTGGAAATAGGTGAAAATTTCCCTTCCCAGAATTACATTGATGCCACTTCCTATTTGAAGAGAGCTGCCATCGAAGGCATGCTATTGACGCAGCCTGAGTTTTCCGACATCAAGGTGTCGTTACAAACCATAAGGCTTATTCTGCGATTTTTCGAAAACCAGGAACCGGAGTCTTTTCCGATCCTTACTGATTATGCCAAAAATATCAGGGTCGAAAAAAGCATTACCGATTCCATTGACCGGATTATAGACGACAGAGGGCAAATTCGCGATTCCGCATCCTCCGAACTTTCCCGCATCAGAAAGCGGTTGATTTCCGAGCAAACGGGTATCCGTAAAAAACTGGATACAATCCTTAAATCTGCAAAAAGCAATGGCTGGATCGGCGACGATACCTCGCTGACGGTTCGCAATGGCCGGATGGTGATTCCGGTTGCGGCTGAACATAAAAGAAAGCTGCGGGGATTTATCCATGACGAATCGGCCACGGGACAGACGGTATTCATTGAGCCAACCGACGTCTTCGAATCCAACAACGAGATCCGCGAGCTTGAATATGAAGAGAGGCGCGAAATTAATAGGATACTTCTTGAACTGACTGCCCAGCTCAGACCTTTTGTACCAGATCTTCAAAAAGCGTATCAATTTTTAGGATTGATGGATTTCCTGAGGGCCAAAGCCAAGCTAGCAGCTGAAATGGGTGCAATCAATCCGCCTTTTTCCAATCAGCAATTTATCAGCTGGCGGGATGCCCGACACCCACTTTTACATTTATCATTTCAAAAGCAAGGCAAAAAGGTTATCCCTCTCAACATTGAACTGAAAGAAAAGCAGCGCATCCTGATCGTCTCCGGCCCCAATGCAGGTGGTAAGTCGGTTTCGTTGAAAACGGTTGGACTAATCCAATATATGTTCCAGTGCGGCCTGCTCGTGCCGGTTGCAGAAGGTTCCTCCATGGGTTTTTTCCAAAACATATTTATTGATATTGGCGATGAGCAATCGCTTGAAAATGATCTCAGTACATATAGTTCACACCTAACCAATATGCGGCATTTCCTGACCTTGTCCAATAGGCGCACTTTGTTTCTGATCGATGAATTTGGTACCGGCACAGAACCTGGTTTGGGCGGGGCAATAGCCGAAGCAATCCTAGAAAACCTAACCAGATCGGGTGCATTTGGCGTAATCAATACACATTATACCAATCTCAAAATCCTGGCCGACAAAACCGACGGCCTTGTAAATGGTGCCATGCGATTTGATGGCGAGCATTTGGAACCACTTTATCAACTCGAAATCGGAAGGCCCGGAAGTTCATTTGCATTTGAGATAGCTTCCAAGATCGGTTTACCTGAGGCTGTTATTAGCCGTGCGAAAGAAAAGCTTGGAACCCAGCAGGTGAGTTTTGAGAAGCTTTTGAAAGAACTGGACATTGAGAGACGGGTTTTTTCTGAGAAAAATATTGAAGTAGGAATCAAGGAACGAAAGCTGGCCAGGCAGCTGGCTGACTATACTTCTTTAAAGGAAAATCTGGAAAACAATGAAAAAAAGATCGTTAATGAGGCCAAGCAGAAAGCGAAAAATCTGATCTCGGATGCCAATCAGCTCATTGAAAACACCATCAGGGAAATCAAGGAGAATAAAGCTGAAAAGGAAAAGACAAAAACGGTAAGGAAGGAAATTGAAACTTTTGGAAAGAAGAACCTGGAATTGGAAGTTGTGGTTGAGCCAGTCCCGGCGGAAGACGTCTATGAGCCGGAGAGTGGCGACATTGTACCCGGAAGTTATGTAAAAATCATTGGGCAGACTGCCATTGGCGAAGTATTGTCATTAAAAGGTAAAGATGTTGAAATCAGGATCGGAGATTTGAAATCGAATGTGAAGCTCAACCGGCTTGAAAAAGTCTCCAATAAAACTTACCGTGCTGCTACCGGCGAGAAAAAGGTGAAAATCGCTGCCAAAGGTGTGGACCTGAATGAAAGGATGATGAATTTCAGCTTCAACCTGGACATGCGCGGCAAGCGGGGCGAAGAAGCATTGGGAATGGTCGATCAATTTATGGACAATGCCATTATGCTTGGGTACGACGAGCTCCGCATTGTTCACGGAAAAGGGGATGGAATTCTACGGACATTGGTCAGAAATCATTTGAGAGGTTATTCGCATGTGAAAGAAATGCAGGATGAACATCCCGATCGCGGCGGGGCCGGGGTAACCATTGTAAAATTAAAATAAATAACTGGTACTTGTAATAGAAGAGGCCGTCTCAATTGAATTGAAACGGCCTCTTTATATGATAATGTGAAGTTTTACAGCAACGGTTGTTCTGCCATTCTTGCCTCAGCAACCTGACCGGGTTTCGGGTTACCAGCCCAGAACCATAAAACGGCAAATGCTACGATTAAGATGATTGGGAATGTAAGCATGGTCGACAGTGTAGCCTGGCCAGCTGCCAGTTCCAATGCAGGTCCTGAGACACCTTTTGCTGCGTATTCGGCATGGGCATCATCAATCCATTTACCAATAAATGGCTGGAAGATAGCAGTTGACAACATACCTACCCCACCAATGATGGACATACCCAATGCTCCACTTAGCGGAACCCGCTGCGCAACAAAACCAATAACGGTAGGCCAGTTAAAGCATACACCAAGACCAAAAATGACAGCTGCCAGATAGGCGATCGGACCAGTTAATGTGCTGAACATATAAATACCAATAGCAGCCAAAACAGCTCCAAACAACAAGATCCCCGTTTGACCGACTACATCTACAACAGGACCAGTGAAAAGTCTTCCAACTGTCATCACACCGAAAGTCAATGCCAGAACTAACATTGGATCAGCACCGCTACTGCTCAAAACAACATTTACCCATTGGTTAGGGCCAAATTCGGTAATGGCGGTTAACGCCATGCAGACGAATATGAAAATGTATAGCGGGTTTAGCATAGCCTGGAAATTCTTAGCCAGCGAGGTAACGCCCTCCACTTTGGGTCGTGGAAACGCTTGACCAAAAAACAGGAATGCGTAAACCACTGTTGGAAGCATAAGGACCCAGATCTGTGTCTGCCAGGATGATCCGGCATCGGTCATGAACTTGGATATCAAACTACCAATCACGATTCCGCCGGGAAACCACATGTGAAACCTGCCCAGCATTTTGTTCAGCTTGCTGCTTGGGTACATATCTGCGATCATCGGGTTGCAAGCGGCCTCAGTACAGCCATTTCCAAAACCGATTAACAATGTCGAAATCAGCAGCCCCATATAACCGCCCGCATAGATCGTTAACAGAATCCCCAGCGTGTGGGCAAGCAAGGCAACCTGCATGATGATTTTTGGCCCTATTGTATGGTAAACAATACCTCCAATGATCATGGAAATCGGAAATCCGAGAAAGAACATTGAATTGATAAAGCCCAACTGCGCGGCGGTTAGTCCAAATTCGGTTCCCAATTGAGGAAGAATTCCGGCTCTGATGCTAAAAGAAAAGGCTGTAGTGATAATGGCAAGACAGCTGGCAATAAATAACCTGTTGCTGTTAACGGTTTGAGTCATAAGACTAAAAGGGTTTAATATTGAATTAGATGATTGAAATAGTGGGCAATGTTTTGTTAAAGATTTTCTCAGAAAAAACAAATTGCACAACATTCTACTGCTTTTACTTCTGTCCGAACAGCGTATTTGAACCGTTAAATTTATATTTGTAAGAAGTAAGAGTGATGTATACTACTCTTTATAACTGTAAAATCTTTTCAAACTTAAACCAACTCGAATGTCAAGAAAGATCAGAATGGGTATGGTTGGTGGCTCACTGGATGCATTTATTGGTGGGGTCCATCGCCGTGCAGCGATCATGGATGGAGAAATTGAACTTGTTTGCGGAGCATTCAGCTCTGATCCGGCAAAGTCAAAGGAAACAGGAAAGGCATTGTATTTACCGGAAGACCGGGTTTACAATGATTTTGAGGAGATGATTTTGAAAGAAAAGCAATTGCCGGATGGCGAAAGAATGGATTTCGTAGCCATTGTTACACCTAATCACGTCCATCACGCTCCAACCAAGCTCGCGCTGGAAAATGGGTTTCACGTGGTATGCGACAAACCAATTACTTTAAATACCGAAGAGGCAGAGGAAATAACAGCACTGGTGAAGGAAACAGGCCTTATTTTCTGTCTGACGCATAATTATACGGGTTACCCCATGGTGAAAGAGGCGCGCGCGATGATTGCTTCCGGTGCCATTGGGAAGATCAGAAAAGTGATTGTAGAATACCCTCAGGGCTGGCTCGCTACATTGGTGGAGGTAACTGGCAATAAACAAGCTGTCTGGCGTACAGATCCAAAAAGATCAGGTGCAGCAGGCGGACTGGGAGACATTGGAACACACGCGGAAAATCTGGCAGAATACATCACAGGCCTGAAAATAACCCAGATATGTGCAGACCTTACGATTTTTGTGGAAGGTCGGTTGCTGGACGATGATGCCAATGTTTTACTCCGGTTTGACAATGGCGCAAAGGGTATCCTCCAAAACAGCCAAATTGCCAATGGGGAGGAAAATGATCTTAATATCCGAGTTTATGGTGAAACGGGTGGCTTGCAATGGAAGCAAATGGAGCCTAATACGCTGATCCACAAAACCAATCAGGGTGCACGCATGATCCGTACGGGTGTGGGCAATTTGTCCAAAGCTGCGCAGGTTCATACCAGAATCCCTGCTGGACATCCCGAAGGCTATTTTGAAGCTTTTGCCAACATTTACCGGAATTTTGCGATCCATGTCAGGGCTTATTGGGAAGGCCGGAATGCTGATCCTGTTTATGATTTCCCTGGCGCAGAAGAAGGATTACGCGGCATGAAATTCATCGACGCCGTGATTGCTTCCAATGCTACGAACACCAAGTGGACCGATTTCTAATTAAGTTTTCTCACCTATCTCCAATACCCATTTATGAACAAAATTAAAGTTGGCGTCGTCGGTACAGGTTTCATTGGGCCCGCGCACATTGAAGCTCTGAGACGTCTTCCTAACGTCGAAGTGACTGCGCTTTGTGAAGTAACTGCCGAGCTGGCAAAGCAAAAGGCCGACGGTCTGGGAATTTCCAGGTCCTACACTTTTGACGAATTGCTGAAACAGGAGGATATCCAGGCGATTCACATTTGTACCCCGAACTTCCTGCATTATTCACAGTCAAAGGCTGCTTTGCTTGCAGGTAAGCATGTCATTTGTGAAAAACCGCTGGCTAAGGACCTGGTGGAAGCCGAAGAACTGGTAGCGCTGGCCGCCCAAACGGGTTTAGTGAATGCAGTCCACTTTAATTTGAGATATTATCCATTGGCACGCCAGATGAAATCCATGCGTGAAAAAGGTGAATTGGGAGAAATATATTCTTTCATTGGCTCCTATCTCCAGGACTGGCTTTTTTATGAGACAGATTACAACTGGCGTCTTGAACCAGACAAATCCGGTGATTCCCGCGCTATTGCAGACATTGGATCCCACTTAATGGATATTCTGGAATACATTACAGGTTTGAAAACAGTAGCTGTAATGGCTGATTTCAACACCATCCATAAAACGCGCAAAAAACCACTCAAAGCAGTTGAAACCTACTCCGGCAAAATGCTGGCGCCGGAAGATTATGCCGATGTACCCATTACAACCGAAGATCACGCCAATGTTTTGCTTCGTTTCGACAATGGAAGCAAAGGAGTGATCACCGTTTCACAAGTTTCTGCCGGACGTAAAAACCGCATGTCGCTTGAAATATCCGGTTCGAAAAAGACCTTCACCTGGTGCTCTGAGTCACCAAATGAAATGTGGATCGGTAACCGCGACAAAAGCAACGAAATCCTGATGCGTGATCCGTCACTCGTTAATGAGGACGTCCGCTCGACCATCACATTCCCAGGCGGACACAACGAAGGCTTCCCGGACACTTCAAAGCAAATGTTCAAAGAAGTGTACGCCGCAATCACAGAAGGCAAGCAACCCGAGAACCCTACGTTTCCGACTTTTGCCGATGGGTATCGAGAATTGCTAATCTGTGAGAAGATACTTGAAAGTAACAAGGCGCAGGCTTGGGTAACTATTTAATTTTGAATGAGTGAATGAGTGAATTTTGAATGAGCGAATGAATTTTGAATGAGTGAATATTTTTGGCTTTTAATTGCACACACGGCTTGGAAAATGTAAATACGAAGGGAGACTTTGCATCTGCCATGCGTCAGAAAACGAAGCAGTTTGTTTTGCGAAGTATCAAATTGTTCCAGGCTTTGCCAAAAAATGAGCAGGCCAGGGTAATAGGAAACCAATTCCTTAGATCTTCGTCATCTGTGGGAGCTAACTATCGGGCAGTTTGCCGATCTAGAAGTCAAAAAGAATTTTATGCCAAAATTAGTATCACAATTGAGGAAGCAGATGAATCCTTATTCTGGCTCGAAATCATTTCCGAATCGGGACTTTTGCCAACTGACAAATTGAAAGGTCTGATGCTTGAAGCCGAAGAAATTGTCAGAATCTTATCAAAGGCAAGAAAAACAATAAGCTGAAATTCATTCACTAAATTAAAATTCACTCATTCGGAACATTCACTCATTCACTCATTCAACATTAAAAACATTCACTCATTCTCTCATTCACTCATTAAAAACATATGAAAACAATAAAAGGCCCTGGAATATTTTTGGCGCAATTTCTGGGAGACGAAGCACCTTTTAACACTTTGGATTCCATTGCGGATTATATGGCCGATCTTGGATACAAAGGCTTGCAGCTTCCAACCTGGGATCCTCGGGTAATTGATGTGAAACAGGCAGCGGAATCGCAGACTTATGCGGACGAATTGAAAGGAAAACTTGCCGATAAAGGGTTAGAAATTACGGAATTGGCATCCCATATTATTGGACAGCTGGTCGCTTCACATCCGGTTTATGACGAAATGTATGATGGTTTCGCAGCACCAGAAGTTCGGAACAATCCAAAAGCAAGAGCCGAATGGGCTATGCAGCATTTAAAATATGTTGCCCAAGCCAGCCGCAGGCTAGGTTTAACTGCCAGTGCAACATTTTCAGGCGCATTGGCGTGGCCATTCCTATATCCATGGCCGCAGCGCCCGGCCGGGTTGGTGGAAACTGCATTCAAAGAACTTGCTGCGAGATGGAAACCAATTTTGGATGTTTATGACGAAAACGGCGTCGACGTTGCTTACGAGCTGCATCCCGGCGAAGACCTTTTTGATGGTTCCACATTCGAAATGTTTGTGGATTATCTGGATGGGCATACCCGCGCAAATATCAATTACGACCCGAGTCATTTCGTATTGCAGCAGCTCGATTATCTGCAATTCATTGATCTGTACCACGACCGCATCAAAGCTTTTCACGTAAAAGATGCTGAGTTCAACCCTACTGGCAAGCAGGGTGTTTACAGCGGATTTGCAGGCTGGGCCGATCGTGCCGGACGTTTCCGTTCATTGGGAGATGGTCAGGTTGATTTCAGCAGCATTTTTTCTAAATTATCCCAGCACAATTACGGTAGCTGGGCGGTTTTGGAGTGGGAATGCTGCATTAAATCTCCTGTGCAGGGAGCTGCGGAAGGCGCTCCTTTCATTGAAGGCCACATTATCGAAGTCACCACAAAAGCCTTTGACGATTTTGCTGGTACGGGCGCCGACGAGGCATTTAACCGTAAAGTTTTAGGCCTGTAATCGCCCATTTACCAGTATAATAAAAACCTGTCTTTCTTATGGAAGATAGGTTTTTTAGTTAACCAAATTCACCAACACTAATAATGCGTCAATTCTCTTTTCTTAAAATAACATGCAGCATTTTGTTGCTTGCTGTCACTTTCCTGACCTTACTCAGCTTCTCTGTATTGGCTCAAACCAACACACCCCCTGAGGAAAATCGTTTTACAAAAAAAACACTGGCTACCAAGCTCGACGAGCCAACTGAACTGGTCGTATTGGATGATCAGCGCGTTTTGTTTACAGAACGCAAAGGGAAACTCAAACTTTACAATCCAAAAACCGGCAAGACAAAGGTAGTTGGGGAAGTTCCTGTTTATACCAAACAGGAATACGGTTTAATGGGATTGAACATTGATCCGAATTTCAAGACTAACAAGCTCATTTATCTGTATTATTCTCCTCCTTCGTCAGAGGCTGATACAGCACAACATTTGTCTAGATTTAAGTATGACGATGTGAAGGACACATTAATGCTGGGTACCGAGGAACTTCTCCTAACTGTTCCGGTAAAACGCACCGATTGCTGCCATACCGGTGGATCAATCGCCTGGGATAGTAAAGGGAATTTATACCTTTCCACTGGCGATGATGTAAATCCGTTTCAGTCAAACGGTTACGGCCCAATCGATGAACGTCCGGGACGCCAGGGTTGGGATGGGCAGCATTCTTCATCCAATACTAATTCGTTAAGGGGAAAAGTTCTGCGCATTAAACCGCGATACGGTGACAGGAGAGCCAATATGCCTGGCGGAACCAATTTGTACGATATTCCTGAAGGTAATCTTTTTCCTGCCGGTAATCCAAAGGCCAGACCCGAGATCTACGTCATGGGAACTCGAAACCCGTATCGCATTTCGGTGGACCAGCATACCGGCTACTTATATTGGGGTGATGTAGGACCTGATGCCTCTGTTGATAGTCCGAAACGTGGGCCAAGAGGTTATGATGAGGTTAACCAGGCGCGAAAGGCGGGATACTTTGGCTATCCGTTGTTTATTGCTGATAACAAGCCTTACATTGATTTCAACTTTGCAGATAGCACTTCCGGCAAGCCGTTTGATGCTGCGAAACCAATTAATAATTCTCCACACAACACCGGTTTAGAAGACCTTCCTCCTGCACAGCCAGCATTCATTTTCTATCCTTATGCCGATTCTCCCGAATTCGGTCCGATTGTTGGTAAAGGTGGCCGTAATGCTATGGCGGGGCCGGTTTATTATGCTGCTGATTTTAAGGATAGTAAGGTTAAATTTCCTCAATACTATGATAAAAAATTCTTCGCTTATGACTGGATACGTGACTATATCAACATTGTAACCATGAATGAACAAGGCGATTTAACGAACATTGAGCGCTTTCTGCCGGGCACGAAATTCAGCCACCCGATCGATATGCAGTTCGCCAATAATGGATCACTATATACATTGGAATACGGACCAATCTGGTTTGCCCAAAATGATGAAGCCAGCTTATCTCACATTACCTACAATGCCGGTAACCGGGTTCCTGTTGCGGCAGCTACTGCCAGCAACACCATTGGCGCCAGTCCTTTGAAGGTGGCGTTTTCGTCAAAGGGTTCAATGGATTACGATGGCGACCCGATTAAGTACGAATGGTCATTTGGCAAAGGCTTGCCAAAAAGCACATCACCGAATCCGGGCTTTACTTATGCAAAACCGGGAGAATATACCGCGGTATTGAAAGTGACGGACAATGCTGGCAATTCCAATACCTCCGAGGTTGTCATCAAGGTTGGAAATGCCGTACCACAGGTTGATGTTGCAATTAAAGGTAATAAGACCTTTTATTGGAATGATAAACCAGTAAACTACGAGGTATCTGTGTCCGATAAGGAAGATGGTAGTCTGGCCAGCAAAAAGATCCCGGATGAAGAGGTAACCCTTACTATCAACTATCTGGAAGGATTTGACAAAACCCAGCTGGCGCAAGGTCACCAGGCCAATACCGGTTTCGAAACCGGAAAACGGCTGATTGAATTGAGCGACTGCAAAGCATGTCATTCCAATGACAAAAAATCAATCGGTCCAGCGTATAGGGAGGTGGCTAAGAAATATAAAAGCGAAAGAAATTCCCTTAAAACGTTGACTGACAAGGTACTTAAAGGAGGCAGCGGCGTTTGGGGCGAACAGGCTATGCCAGGTCACCCGCAGCATAAACCGGAAGAAGTAGAAGAAATGGTGAAGTACATTCTAGCTCTTGCAAACGAAAAAGCGGTGGACAAAAAACCGTTGAAAAGTACTTATGTAACCGAGGCCAAAAAGAAAGATGGATCCTACATTTTTACCGCAAGCTATACGGATAAAGGAAACGGCAATATGGGCCCGCTGACCGGTTCAAAGACAATTGCATTAAGGCCTGCGAAAATCAGTGCCAATACTTATGATGACGGTAAGGACGTAGCAAAATTTAAGCTGCCCGAAGGAACTGAGGTCGTTCTTGGGTCAAAAAACGGGAGCTATATCGCTTTTGATGATATCGATCTGTCGGGAATCAGCAATATCGAATTGGCAACCGGATTTAGTGAAGGCGTGAATTCCGGAGGAATCCTGGAAGCGCATTTGGATACGCCAACTGGCGCCAAAATCGGTGAAGTAAAAGTTGCATCGGCAGGAACTGTAAGTATTCCCGTGAAAGCCGCGGATACTCGTCTGCACAAGCTTGTTCTGGTTTTTAGGAATCCGGAAGCAAATGCTAAACCTTTATTTTCTATTGACTGGATTCAGTTTAATAGCGCTTTGCAATAAAAGAGAAAGCTAAAAACGCAAGAAGGAGGCTTCGTGATGTAGCCTCCTTTTTGCTTTATAATGTGTGTTAATGTTATTTCACGACCATTTTCTTGGCACCATTGCTTTTGCCGTCGGTAATCAGATCATAAACAAAAACGCCGCTGCGGAATTCGGTTGCTGAGATTTCCAATGCACCTTCACCACGCTGGCTAACCGGGTAAGAATTCACCTTCACCCCATCCACGGAATAAATATTGACCAACGCCTCTTTCACAGATTGCGGAATGAAGTATTTGATGGATGTCTTTTGTGAAAAGCCATTCGGCGCATTTTGCAAAAGGATCACACCATTCTCATTCGGTTCGCCATCCTGGCGTGCAGCCGCGTTTCCATTTAACGATTTCGGGGAACCAGTAGCAACAATGCGCTCTAATTGGGCCAGGCGCTTGGTCAGTTCATTAACCTGCGCACTCACTTCCTGGATTTTGGCTTCTTTTTGCTCAATGATCACCTGCTGTTCTTTGACGGAGTTGATCAACAAATAAGTAACCGCGTTAGCGTCATAGTCGAGGTATTCGGTTTTATTGCCAAGAGAATCCTGATAAACAGCAGAACCAACGGTATAAGGAGCAATTTTCTGCATATCCTGCGCAATCACACCTACAAATTTCTTATCAGTTTTGATCCCTGCTTCTCCGTTATAACTAAACCAAACTGGTTTGATTTGCTGCAAAAGGTCCAGACCGTCTGTGAAATCTGAGATATCCTTTTTTAGTCGCTGATCGGACCATATAGTCCAGGTAGATGAACCTAGTTTAGCCGCGTCAGAATAATCTAATTGTAAATGATAGCTAGGTGCGGAAATTCCAATTCCCACGTATGCACTAGAAGAACCTAACACCAAACAATTATCCTTAGTTACTTTAGCAAATGCACCTATTGCTGTCGCATTTTCCAAGATTGGACTACCATCCGCCCAAGCACCTAAGTAGGTATTAAATCTGCCACTCGTATTACTTGCTCCTGCACTAAATCCAAGTGAACTGTTTTGATCCCCTTTTATGTTGGATTTACCAGCCCAAGTACCTATAAACGTATTTTGCGATCCCGTACTTGAGTATCCGGACTCGTAACCAACGAATGTGTTAGCACCGGAATTATCGCTATTAAAACCTGCCTTTGATCCCAAAAAAACGTTCCATAGCCCAAATTTACTGTTCCTCCCAGACTGCGATCCAAAATAAGCATTTTCCTTTCCATCATCATTGTTCGCACCTGCCTCAAAGCCCACAAAACTGTTGAACGAGCCTTGGGCATTCCTTATCCCAGCACTGGCGCCCATAAAAGTATTTTGCACACCTGAAACATTTCTGAAACCCGCTAAGGCACCCGTAAAGGTATTTTCGCTACCGTTGTCATTAGACGATCCAGCATATGATCCGTTAAATGTATTGTTGTTACCCGCAACATTTTTAAGCCCTGCGGCTGATCCGACAAACGTGTTGGATGCACCAGCTGAATTGGCTAATCCTGTTTGATGGCCAATGAATGTGTTATCTTTTGCTGTATTTACCTTTCCTGCGTCTATGCCAAAAAAAGCGCGATATTGCCCGCCAACCCCGGCACCAGTTCCATATTGCGTCCCCTGTGCATTCATCTGCTCAACCGAGCAAGCAATCATCATCAGCACCAGCGCTGTTTTGTGCCATTTTTTCATTTTGTAAATGTTTTGTTTTAAAATTTGTTATCTGCTATTGTAGCAGCTACAAATCTGACGTCTGGGGAGAGGAATAATGCAAAGGAATGAACAATCGGTTAGGCGAATTATCCACCGGGAAGTACTTATAACTTATTGTTAATTAGAATATTACGAATAAAATTGCCGTATCTGTAATGGCTTTGAAGAGATATAAGCGTATTAGTTCGAATGCTATCTCTCAGCCAGGTCAAACAAAAAAAGGGTCTCCGAAGAAACCCTTTTATCATTCGTAATAGAATCACATTCTCTATTTAACCAACATCTTTTTAGTCCCGGAACTTTGTCCATCTGTAACGAGCTCATAAATGTGAATACCACCTTTGAACTCGGTTGCAGAAAGGGTTAATTCTCCTTCCCCACGTTCCTGAATGTTGTAGCTTTCTGCTTTAACGCCATTTGCGGAGTAGATATTAATCACTGCCGTTTTCACAGATTGCGGAATGAAGTATTTGATGGAAGTCTTTTGTGAAAAACCATTCGGAGCATTTTGTTCGATTCTTGCAGCTACATTTTCACCATTGCCATTGTTCAAATTTGGCCCTGAGGATGTAGTTAACCTTTCCAGTTTTTCCAGACGGGTTAGCAGCTCCTGTTGAAGTTTATCGGATTTGGATAGCCTTTCAGACAATGACTGGATTTCTTCTTCCTTCTGGTCAATGATGACCTGCTGTTCTTTGACGGAGTTGATCAACATATAAGTAACCGCGCCAGCGTCGTAATCTAGGTAGTCGGTTTTATTGCCAAGCGAATCCTGGTAGGTAAAAGTACCAATCATATAAGGCGCGATCTTCTGCATATCCTGCGCAATGATCCCTACGAATTTTTTGGTGGTTTTAATGCCCGCTTGTCCGTTATAAGTAAACCAGACCGGTTTGATTTGTTTGAGAAGCGACAAGCCGTCGGTGTAATCTGATATATCTTTTTTCAGTCTTTTATCAGAAAATATGGTCCAGACGGAATTGCCCGGCTTCGCCGCAGTCGGTGAACTAAGATGCAGCTGATAATTCGGTGCGGATATTCCAATGCCAACGTTATCAATCTGCCTTCCTATTACAATGCTATTGGATTGAGTTACAAGAGCTCCCACACCGATTGCAGTGGAATTGGTGACATTGGCGGTCCCATCCGCATAAGCTCCTAAAAAAGTATTGTATTTGCCGTTCGCGTTGTTCATTCCGCTTGAGTAACCGAAAAAAGCGTTGTATTCACCTGTCAGGCTATTAGCGCCCGAATAAGATCCGAAATAAGCGTTATAACTTCCCGTTTCATTGCGCTCGCCTGCTTCATACCCGAAAAAGGCGTTTTCCTTCGTGTTCTTGTTATAATTTCCTGCTTGGGTCCCGACGAACACATTATTCTTGGATATGCTGGTATTTACCGAGGCAGTATTTAATCCAATAAAAACGTTTCCATCTCCGCTGGTTAGGCGACCGGCAGATGTACCCATCACAACATTACCATTTCCGGTACCCTTCCAGGCGACATCCTTCCCTATCAATACATTACTGCTGCCTTTGTACTCCATCCCGCTATTGGTGCCCACAAATACATTTTGATCACCCCCTTTTGTTCTGCCAGCCTGAAATCCGAGATAAACATTGTTAGATCCGGCATCGTTGGCATAACCGCTGTAATATCCCAGGAAGGTATTTGCGCTTCCTGCTACGCTTGTTTGTCCTGAACTTTTGCCAATAAATGTATTGAAAGCCCCACTATTCATGTTTCCAGCCAAACCGCCAACAAAGACACGGTCCTGTCCCGTAGTTCCCGACGAAGTTCCGTAATTGAGTTGTGCTTTTACCTCGCTGATCATGCATACTACAGCCAAGATTGCTGCTGCTGTTTTGTACTGTTGTCTCATATCTACATTGATTTAATAAGGTAAGTACCTTGTTTACAATGTTTCAAATATGAGATTTGATAGGCTCAAAAGGTAAGAAGAATGACTCAACGGTAGGCTGAATTGAATAACCGGCTAAGCGATTTATTTGATTATAAATAGTTCTATATCAACAAAATATACTATTTGGCAAACCCTTCAATCCCCAGCCCAAATAGTGCGAAGTCGTATTTCACGGGGTCGTTCGGATTAATTAGCCGCAGAGAGGCGGTTAGTTCTTTTGCAGTTTGCCAGTCGGTAACAGGTCTTTTGATCAGACCTAAAAGTCTGGCGACCCGGTCGACATGTACGTCGCAGGGACAAACAAGTTGAGAGGGTTTGATTTTGTTCCAGATGCCGAAGTCGACGCCTTTGTTGTCTTTCCGTACCATCCATCTGAGAAACATATTCAGCCGTTTGCAAGACGATTTCCGCATTGGGCTAGCAATGTGCTTGCGTGTTCGGGTGGGGAAATGTTCGGAATCAGAGAATAAATCGTGAAAGCCGATCAAGGCATTTTCAATCGTCTCATCATCCGGTTCCAAGTGCGCGCTAAACGCGTGTTCAAGCGAGTCGTGTTTACGGTAGTATTGTTGAAAAAAATGGATGAAGTATAAGGTGTCAGTGGTATTGAATGTTCTGTGCTTGAAATGCAGCAGGCGTTTTAAATCATTTTCCTGGTGATTTAAAACAAAATCGTGAGGGGCATTGTCCATCAATGCGGACAATTCGAGACATTTGTTGATAATGGTTTTTCTCTGTCCCCAGGCCAGAATAGCTGCCCAGAAACCCATGATCTCAATGTCCTGCTTTCTTGAAAAACGGTGAGGAATCCCGATTGGATCGAAAGGAATAAATTCTGGCTTGTTGTATTGTTCCGCCTTTTCTTCCAGTAAATCAATGGTATAAGAGGAAACAGAAGTGATTTCTTTTTCAGTGCTTGGCATGGCTACCTCCAAACAGGTAAGCCAGCACGCGTGAGATACCTGAAAAAAACATGACTATTCCCGAAAATAGAAAGGTGAAAATTGCAATGAAAGGATACAGGATGGTAAACAGGACACTCCATAATTTGTAGCCGGTAGTGTTTTTAAGTGCTGCTCTCTCCTCTTCCCGTTTAGAACGGAACTCTGGTGCGTGTTTCATATTTTTGTGTTCGTCCATTTACTCGAGATAACTGACTACCGCACGGAAACGTTTGCTATTGGGCGAAACTTTTTCGAAAGCGCGGGATGATAATTTGATGACGATATCATCATTGATGCTGGTGTCCGGTATACGTCCAATGATCCGCACAATGATCTTTTCCTGATTATATTCATTCAGTACCTCTACCAACGCGCCTATTGGTGCTGTACGGTGAAGGCCAAGAAATTTGCTGGTACTCTCGTCAGTTTCAATAACCTCTGCAAGTCCGGATTCTGATTTCTTCTTTCCCCTTACCACTTTCGGGGGTGCAACTTCCTCAACCGGTTTTAAAACTTTCTCAGGTACGACAGCTTTGGCTTTCACAGAGTCCTTCACAACCACCGTTGAAGTAACTTTTGGAGCTGGTGGTGTGACAACTGCAACTGGTTTTTCAATGCCTTTTTCACTCACGATCAGATCCTGGCCATCCGTTAAATTATCATCAGTCAGATTATTCCATTTTCTGAGATCGGCCATTAAAACGCCATATTTAACAGCTACACGATATAGCGTTTGTCCGGGTTCGACTTTGTGGATTCCGCTTGCTGGGATTGAAACCGCAGATCCTGCAATAGGTGCGGAAGTAGTGGGCGTTGGGGTTGGGGCGACTGTAACTTGGGTATCTACCGGAGGCTTAACGTCCTTTACTTCCGCTTTTTGAAGTTCCCTCTTCTCTTCCTTTTTTTCCTCTTTTTTAGAGTCTTTCTTGGATTCTTTCTTAGAAATTTTGGCGGTATATGGGACTCTGATTGTTTGTCCGAACTGAATTTGATCGCTCATTCCTGGGTTGGCATCCCGAAGAGCCTGAATTGTTGTGCCGTACCGACGGACAACCGCAAACATGGTTTGTCCCTGATTTACCTGATGCAAGACAAATATTTTGTCTCCCACTCTTTCGACTCCCACTGAGTCTGCAGCATTCAATTCCCCGCCCCGGACACGCTCCATTCCTGACAACAATCCTGCCATGAGGGCCAGGCAAAAAATATATTTCATTTATTATGAAAGCGTTAGACTCGAAAACTCATTATTATTTTTCAGATAAACCAGCGTCGACGCCTTCAGTAACATCGTTGAACGACCTATACCTTCACGTCCTTCCGACAGTTTTTCATGAAGAACCGTTTCCATTTGATCGGTCACAATGAGGAGGTATTGCACTGATTTATCTTGCTGGTAAATATAGTAAGAAAAGATCACATAGGGTTTGCACTCCAGATAATCGATACTGGTGGCGACATGCCCCAAAGTTTTATTTTGAATAAACGTCTGTAATCTTTCAAAGTAAGCATTTCCCTGCTTGTAACGAATGGGTTCTTTTAAAATTATTTGATTTTCAACATCACCAAAATTTCCCGATAACACGGTTATCTCGTCCGTATCGACGTTATATTCTTTATGTACGAATCCTTCCCCCTGCTTTGTTGCAACTTCGAGGATATTGTGATTCAATGTTCTAACTAAAATATAATTGGGAACCACCCTGATCATTTCACCAGTACTTGCAGCTAAAATGAGCAGATCCGTCGGTTCAGGTATTTCAGGATTTCGATAGCCATGCAAGTAGACGTGCCCTGCTGAAAAAGCGGTTAGTGAAGACCACCATTCTGCTCCTTCGGGATTTTCCTGCCAGAGAAGTTGTCGGCTTTGTGTATCGATCATTGCAAATGAGACCTGCTTTTCGGTAACGTCACGTAACTCAATGACCCACAGATTACTATCAGGAGCAGCGTCCGGAAGTATCCGCCAGATATTTTGTGAAAACCCGTGAGAAATAAGTTTTTGCAAGTTTTTAGTTCTATTTTGAGAGTTAATTACAAAGATCAAACCATCTACGACCTCGTGCGAATATTAGGAATAATTCCTGCCAGATATGCTTCTACACGTTTCCCCGCAAAAGCTTTGGTAGATATTGGTGGTAAAAGTATGATCCAGAGGGTCTATGAACAATCCTCCAAGACAAAACATCTCGATCAGGTTATTGTTGCCACAGATGACGAGCGGATTATGCATCATGTCCTGGGTTTTGGAGGAAAAGCCGTTATGACATCGCAAGACCACCACAGCGGAACAGACCGGTGTTTTGAAGCATTGACAAAAACTGAGGGCACATACGAATATGTCATTAACATTCAGGGTGACGAACCTTTCATTAGTCCTGAACCGATTGATCATCTGGCGGCGGTATTGGATGGGGAAACCAAATTGGCAACTTTGGTAAAAGTGATTGATAATGCGGAGATACTATTTAGTCCTAATGTTCCCAAGGCCATCCTGAACAGCAAAAATGAAGTAATGTATTTTAGTCGGCAGACTATCCCCTACCTAAGGAATTTAGAAAAGGCAGATTGGCTCAAATCGCATACTTTTTACAAACACATTGGAATTTACGCATATAGGGCAGATGTTCTCGCTGAAATCACCAAACTATCTGTTTCGTCCCTTGAAAAGGCAGAAGCATTAGAACAATTGCGCTGGCTTGAAAACGGATATGCTATAAAAGCTGTGATCACATCAGACGATTCCCACGGGGTAGATACGCCAGATGACCTGGACAGAGTCACCAAAAAGTTTCTTCAATAGCAACCTGACTTGGTACACATTTTTAGCCTTTATATAAACGTATATTTAATATTTTACAACTCTCTTAAAAAACGTTAAAAGAGCCATTTTTATACAAGGCTTTCTGATTACCTCGTTACCCTTATACGCATTTTAAGTTAACATTGAAAAATCAATCCTATGCAATACAACATTCTTTGGGCCGATGATGAAATAGATCTTCTCAAACCACATATCATGTTTCTGACAAATAAGGGTTATAATGTCACCCCTGTAAACAGCGGAGCAGATGCCTTGGATCGGATAGAAAATGACAGATTTGACATTGTATTCCTCGACGAAATGATGCCTGGGATGACTGGATTGGAAACACTGGCACAGATCAAGCAGCAACAGCCTAACCTTCCTGTTGTCATGATCACCAAGAGTGAGGAAGAACATATTATGGAAGATGCCATTGGATCGAAGATTGATGATTACCTTATTAAACCTCTGAATCCCAATCAGATATTACTTTCAGTAAAAAAGATTTTAGATAATAAAAGGCTTGTTACTGAAAAAACCACGCTTAGTTACCAGCAGGAATTCCGTAATCTGGCCATGCAATACCAGGACCGGATCGGTCATGAAGAATGGGCTGACATTTATAAAAAACTGATATACTGGGAGCTTGAACTGGAAAGTTCAGAAGATCAGGGAATGGCAGAAGTATTCAGTATGCAGAAAAGCGAGGCGAATGCCAATTTTTGTAAGTTCATTGAAGACGAGTACGAAGATTGGCTGAATGATCCCCGTTCTGACAAGCCCATTCTCTCACATCAATTAATGAAACAAAAGGTTTTCCCACATCTGAAAGGGGCTGATGGGCCAATCTTTTTCCTGTTAATAGATAATTTCCGCTATGACCAGTGGAAGATGATCCAGCCGATCTTACAAGAGTATTTTAATATTGAGGAAGAATCGTCATATTATTCTATCCTGCCTACAACAACGGGTTACGCCAGAAATGCAATTTTCTCAGGCATGATGCCGAGCGAAATGGAGCGTAAGCATCCACAGTGGTGGGTGAGTGACGAAAACACGCCGGATGGAGAGGAAGGTCTCAACAATCACGAGCATGACTTTCTTCAAAAGCAACTTGAAACGAACCACTTTAACATTAAGTCGTCCTATCATAAAATCTTGAATACGAACCAGGGAAAGGCGCTTATCGACAATTTCAACAACATGCTAAACAACCAGTTGAATGTGATTGTCTATAATTTTGTAGATATGCTATCCCATGCACGTACTGATGTTCAGATGATTAAAGAATTGGCACCAGATGAAGCGGCGTATCGCTCGATTACCAAATCATGGTTTCAACATTCACCGTTGCTTGACTTTATTAAAAAGATAGCTGAGAAAAAATGCCGCCTGATCCTAACCACCGACCATGGAATGATCCGTGTTCAAAAGCCTGTGAAGATTATTGGGTATCGAGAGACAAACACCAATCTTCGCTACAAGCATGGCAAGAATCTTGGATTCGATGATAACCACCTGATGGTTTGCAGAAAACCTGAACGTATATTCCTACCGAAACCACATGTATCTACTTCTTACGTCTTCACAAAAGAGGATTATTTTTTCGCTTATCCAAATAACTATAATCAGTATGTGAACCTATATCGGGACACTTTTCAGCATGGTGGAGTTTCACTGGAAGAAATGATTATCCCTTTTATAGATCTCAAAGCCAAATAATTGGAAAGACTTATAAACACGGAAAGCGGCACAAAAATGTGCCGCTTTCCGTGTTTATAAGTTAAAATCTAAATGATCGTTACCCCCCCATTTTCACATTTCAAGACACGAGCCGGAAAGCGTTTGAGGAAGTCATGATTGTGAGTTGCCATCAAAATAGCGGTTCCGGCATTGTTAATGGTCCTAAAAACCTGCATAATCTGATCACCTACTTCCGGATCAAGGTTACCTGTTGGCTCATCAGCGAGGAGTATGGCGGGCTCATTCAGCATTGCCCTGGCGATAACGACACGCTGCTGCTCACCGCCGGATAATTGATGGGGCATTCGCTTTTGTGCGGTACCCAATCCGACCTGCATTAAAACCTCGGCAATTCGCTTCGATATTTTCGCCTGCTGTTCCCAGCCTGTTGCGCGGAGTACAAATGATAGGTTATCCTCTACTGAACGGTCTGAAAGCAATTGAAAATCTTGAAAAACGATACCGATCCTCCTGCGCAGGAATGGAACGTCAATCCTTTTAATGTTATGCAACTCATAACCAGCCACTTTCGCAGAGCCTGTGTGCAACCACAAATCAGCGTAGAGCGTTTTTAAAAGAGAACTCTTTCCACTGCCGGTACGACCGATCAGATAAACGAATTCGCCTTTGCTGATATCAAAATGCACATCGTTCAGAACAGGCCGGTCACCCTGATAAATATCTGCCCTTTCCAGTATGATTATTGGCTCCGTCGACTCGGTCATAAGCATTTAATAAGACTACCGGGTGAATTAAGAATTTCCTTTGTTGTAATCGGCAAGGAATTTCTCAAGACCAAGATCTGTTAGCGGATGTTTCAGCAATGCTTCCATCACGTTCAAAGGTCCGGTCATCACATCTGCACCAACTTCGGCACATTGGATAATATGCATTGGGTGACGGACAGAAGCTGCAAGTACCTGTGTATCAAATCCGTAATTTCTATAAATTAATAGTATTTGCTCAATCAGCGCGATACCGTCTGTGGAAATATCATCAAGTCTGCCGATAAAGGGAGATACGTAAGTTGCGCCTGCCTTTGCAGCCAAAAGAGCCTGACCGGCGGAGAATATCAATGTGCAATTTGTGCGGATGCCTTTTCCAGAAAAATATTTGAGTGCTTTTACACCCTCTTTTGTCATGGGGATCTTTACAACAATCTTGTCATCAATTTCAACCAGTTCTTCACCTTCACGAATCATGCCTTCCAAATCAATAGATATCACTTCGGCACTTACGTCGCCATCCACAATATCACAAATAGCTTTATAATGCCGCATTATATTATCCTTACCAGTAATCCCTTCCTTAGCCATTAATGATGGATTTGTAGTAACACCATCTAAAACGCCAAGTGCTTGTGCTTCCCGAATATCATTCAGGTTAGCTGTATCAATAAAAAATTTCATATTGGGAATGTATTGGTTAGAATATTCCACAAAAGTAGAAAACCCTGGTCAAAAGCAAAAAGAATGAGAAGAATACAGCAGGAAGGAAATAAAAAAAGGCAAACCGAGAATCTCACCGCATCGACCACCTACCCTTGCTTCCGTCAGGACCTGGGGGATTCGGAAGGAGCTGGTAGTTCCGATTTGCCGGGTGCAAAGATATGGACATTTTATTCACAAAAAGAAAACATTCATTTAACGTTTCAACTTACTTTTGTGCGAATCAACTAGCAGTGAAGCGATATGCCCCGATTTATTTTTTTATTTTTCCTGTTTCTCATCGTTTCGTGCTCCCAATCTTCGGATGCTTTTTTGAAGAAAGGCAAGCAATTAATGCAGGAAGGAAAATCGCGTGAAGCCATAGAATTCATCAATCAGGCCATTGAAAAAAAGACCGAAAATGCCGAGGCCTTTAACTTGAGAGGCGTTGCTTATTATGAGTTAAAAGAATTTCCCAATGCGCTTCTTGATTTTGCCCAAGCGATCAGGTTGCAGCCATCCTCATATCGTCCCTACTTTAACCGCGCATTATTGTATAAAGACGAAAATCGGTTGGATTCTGCATTTTCGGACTATAACAAATCTGCTTCTCTGGCTCCCGATACTGCCGATATATTCTTGAACAGAGGCCAGTTGCTGGTGCTCATGGAAAAGCTCCCTGATGCGATTACAGACTTTGAAAGGGCCACAAAATTGGACGTGGACAATAAATTGGCCTGGTATAACCTGGGTTTCACCTATTACAAGTTGAAAGAATATGATAAGTCGGCGCTGGCTTTCAGACAAACAGTCCGGCTGGACGGCCAGTATGGTAAGGCCTTTTATGGTCTTGGGCTGGCGCAATGGTATAATGGAGAAAAGGATCTTGGATGCTCGAATTTGAAGCAGGCGCTTAGTCTAGGATATCAGGATGCAGGATCTGCGCTGGCTCAGTTTTGCCAATAATTTTCGAAGAATCACATCGTTCAAAGTAAATAACAATCCTATCAAGACTTATTATCCAATACATTCTAATATTAAATGACCCTGACATCATGAAACTTTTCAAAATCGCTTTCGGAATCATTTTTGTCATATTCGCATATTTCCAATTGAATGATCCGGATTCAGGAATTTGGATTGGTGTTTACAGTTTTGCTGCTCTTGCTTGCTTTATGAGCATCAGAGGGTTATGGCCGAGTTGGGTATTTTATGTACTTGCAGCAGGCTACATTATTGCGGGTGTCCTGCAATGGCCACCGGAATTTGAGGGAATCTTTTTTGGCGAAGCTGCCATGAGGAGTTTGAACATTGAACTTGCCCGGGAATCGCTAGGCTTAGGAATTTGTGCGATCGTCATGATCATACTGGGAAAATGGGGGCAGGCACCATTAGTTGATTAACCATTGAATTTGTTTCAATCCCAGCTCTAATACTTCATCCTGGTCTGATAAATTGAGGCCAAGTAGGCCCTCACTGCTTACATAAGCAATAGTCCCTCGCCTGGCTTTATTTTCATATATGAATTCTAATTCCTTCCCGTAACCGTGAAGCTGGCTTAGATATTCTGCTCTAATGGCTTGGTTAAAGGACTTTTGGCGTAAGCGAACGTAATATTTATCTAAAAAGCCTAATAGCTTTTGAAACTCATCCGGCAGTGCGAACGGTACGCCGGTTTCCAATGATAATGATGTAGCCCTATCTTCTTTAAAATCTAATTGGTTAACATTGAGACCAATTCCGATTACAGAACTTTTTAGTTTCATCCCCTGAATACCATTTTCAATCAGGATACCGCATATTTTTTTTTTATTGGCTAGAATGTCATTTGGCCATTTAACTCTTACATTCTCTATATAATTATGCACATAGGACCTGATAGCCAATGCCGTTATCTGACTAATTAAAAATTGATCTGAAACAGGTAAAAATTCAGGTGTAAGTATGATTGAAAAGGTCAGATTTTCTCCCGGATTTGCGACCCAGGTAGTACCTCTTTGCCCTCTTCCTTTTAGCTGATTATCGGTTATGACAACAGTACCTTCGGTGAATAAACCCGCGTGCACTATTTCAGCCGCTATGTCGTTTGTTGAGTGACAAGATGGCAGATAGATAACTTTTTTACCGATTATTAGCGTATCTTGTATAGAGTTGTACAATTTTTTTACTTTACTTTAGGGTTTAGAAAGGAATTAACTACGCATGAAAGAACGCAAAAATAAAGAACTATCCTCAAAAGATCTCTCCGAGCTGGTCGCAAAAGGAATGACAGAAAAGAAAGGCTTGGACATTGCAATTCTCGACCTCCGAAAAGTAAAAAATTCAATAACCGATTTTTTCGTAATCTGTTCGGGTAACTCCGACACTCAGATCGATGCTTTGGCCAATTCGGTCGAAGATGAAGTATATAAAATGTCCAAAACCGAGCCTTGGCAAAAAGAAGGAAAGGCAAACGGGGAATGGATTTTAATTGATTATGTGGACGTTGTAGCTCACATATTTAATAAAGAGCGCCGCAAGCATTACGATCTGGAAGAACTTTGGGGAGATGCGGTGGTAACATACCTGGAAGATTCCGTGGTATAAGGGCCGGCGGGTGAACATTCACCGTACCGGAAATGTTGTTTATTATATTTCCTCTTAATTTAAAACAAAGAATGTCCGAAAACGATAACAAAAGAGGGCCGCTCAGTCCAAAAAGTCCTCAAAAGGGATATCAAGGCTGGATAATAGCTGCTTTGATCGCCACTATACTTGGAATAACCTATTTAAACAGAACATCAACGATTCGCGAAACAACTCAAAAACGTTTCGAAAAGATGATGGTTGAGAAAGAGGTGGAGAGAGTAACCATTGTAAATGATAAGTCTGTTGAAATAACCCTGAAACCTGAGGCACTTACCCAGGATAAACATAAAGTCGTTGCCAAAGAAAACAATTATTTTGGCGGTGAAAATGCTTCTCACTATCAATTCCAGGTAACCTCAGCAGAAACATTCAAAAAGGATTTTGACAAGATGCAGGAGAAAATTCCTGATGATGACAAAGTTCCCTTCGTAGTAGATACCCGCAATGACTGGACCAGCTTCCTCGGAACCTGGGGCTTTTTCATTGTAATGATACTGGTTATGTATTTTATTCTCGGCAGAATGTCCGGAGGAGTTGGCCCAGGTGGCCAGATATTCAACATTGGCCGTTCAAGGGCAACGTTGTTTGATGCTGAAAATAAGGTTAAGATTACATTCAATGATGTTGCAGGCTTAGATGAGGCAAAAGAGGAGATCAAGGAAATTGTTGAATATCTGCAAAGCCCTGATAAGTTTAAGAAATTAGGTGCGAAAATTCCGAAAGGTGCATTGCTGGTTGGCCCTCCCGGGACAGGTAAAACATTGCTCGCCAAGGCTGTTGCAGGGGAAGCAGGTGTTCCGTTCTTTTCACTTTCAGGTTCCGATTTTGTCGAAATGTTTGTTGGTGTAGGTGCTGCACGTGTTCGGGATTTGTTTAAGCAAGCCAAAGAAAAAGCACCTTGTATCATTTTTATCGATGAGATCGATGCAGTAGGACGTTCACGTGGACGTGGTGCAATGCCCGGATCGAATGATGAGCGTGAAAATACATTGAACTCATTATTGGTTGAAATGGATGGTTTCGCGACAGATTCAGGAATTATCATTGTTGCTGCTACAAACCGTCCAGATGTACTTGACCCAGCGTTGCTTCGTCCAGGCCGTTTCGACAGACAAATTTCAGTTGATAAACCGGATGTAATTGGTCGTGAGGCAATTTTCAAAGTGCATTTGAAACCTCTGAAATTGTCAACGGATGTTAACATTCAAAAGTTGTCATCACAAACTCCTGGTTTTGCAGGAGCTGAAATAGCAAATGTTTGTAATGAGGCTGCGCTCATTGCCGCCCGTCGTAACCGCGACGAGGTGACCATGCAGGATTTCCAGGATGCAATGGACCGTGTAATCGGTGGTTTGGAAAAGAAAAACAAGCTCATTTCACCTGAGGAAAAACAAATTGTTGCATACCACGAGGCTGGTCATGCAGTGGCTGGATGGTTTCTGGAACATGCGGATCCGTTGGTTAAAGTATCCATTGTTCCCCGAGGTGTCGCTGCATTAGGCTACGCGCAGTACTTGCCAAGAGAACAGTATCTGTATCGTACGGAACAACTTTTTGATGAAATGTGCATGACCCTGGGTGGCCGTGCAGCTGAGGATGTTGTTTTTGGAAAAATTTCAACCGGTGCGCTAAGTGACCTTGAACGCGTCACCAAAGTGGCTTACAGCATGGTTACCATGTACGGTATGAACGATCGAATCGGGAATATCTCCTTTTACGATTCCAAGCAAAGCGACTACGCATTCACAAAACCATATTCCGAATCGACTTCGCAAGCGATTGACGAAGAGGTTAGAAAACTGGTTGATCAGGCCTATCAATTTGTAAAGAATTTGCTGATTGAAAAACGTGAGGCACTGGAAGTACTAGCAAAGGAATTGCTTGAAAAAGAAATTCTGTTCCAAAGTGATCTTGAAAAATTGATTGGCAAACGTCCTTATGAAAAGGAAACCAGCTATCAGGCTTATATAAACCGTCGCTCTAATGAGGAAGCTGCCATTCACGAAGAAGTGGTGAAGCAAACTTTGGAGAAAGAAAAAAAGGAGGAAGAATTGGCTGAGGCGGAAAAAGGAGCTTCTAACGAATAGACATTTGTAATTGGAATATAATATTGAGGGTAGCCGGACAGTAATCATTGTCCGGCTATTATTTTTACAATCCTATCAAAACCTAACTGCACAATCATGCCATTTGAAATTTTCAAACAACAATTTGGAGATCTAACCGAATACGTTATCCACGAAAGTACCACCGAAAACAGATGCGTTATCATTCCAGAACTAGGCGGGATCGTCCGTCAACTTTCCCTGCGCAAAAACCTGACACTATTTTCCATCTTAAAAAGCCCTCCTACCCCCCAATCCCTGGTTGACGACACGCAAAGTGCAAATGAATTACTATTCCCATTTGCCAGCCGCATTCCCAATGGAAAGTATAAGTTCCTGGGCAAAGAGTATCAATTGGAAAATAATGAAACCGGCGGCCTGAATGCGATCCACGGTCTTGTCAGGAAAAAACCGTTTGTGATTGGTGAACAATCGATTGAGCCAGACCATGCCTCAATAACGCTTTCATATAACATTGAGAAGTCCGCCGGCTACCCATTTTCGGTGTGGTTCTCGGTAAAATATAGCCTTCATTCAGATGGTAGGTTTACATTAGAATATCACGCGAAGAATATTGGCTCAGAACTTTGTCCTGTTATGTTTGGATGGCATCCCTATTTCGTCCTTGGCGATGAACAGACCGACGCCTGGAAAATTAGTATCCCGTCCAGCCAGATTGTGGCCTTTGATTCCAATCAGATCCCAATTGGCAAAGAACCTTTTTTCCTGGAAAGGCCGACGCTGCTTTACCGCAAGGCCTTTGATAATTGCTTTATCGTTGATAACGGAAGCAGCAACGCAGTTACAGAATTAATTTCCGAAAACCAGCATGTCACATTGAGGATTGACCAAGAGGCTGGTGAGGGTAAGTTCAATTATCTGGTTTTATACACACCTCCTGCGAGAGACTGCGTTGCCATTGAACCTCTGACCGCCAATGTCGACTCTTTTAATTCGGGTGATGGACTCAACATTCTTGGAACCGGAGATGTCATTGAGGGGAAAATTACGGTTACGCTCGTTTAACGGTTTCTTCGATACCAGAAAAATTTATTCAGGATGAGTTTCCAATGCGCGAAGTAATTTAAGTGTGCGAACGCTATTAAAAATTTAAATTTCCAACCATCCCGATAAATCATATTGTATCGAAAAATCCGCCAGGTCTTCGTCTCCGGCAGTTCACGTGTGTTTTCCCAATGATCGGTAATAGCTTTTAAAAATGAATTGGAAGGGTAATGCTGGTTTCTACTATCCCGTATGTTCACGAAATAATCGGAATCTGTTAACGCCTTAACCATACCGAGGGATTCCAATAATAATCGATGAAAACCTTTGGCTTTGGTTACATCACTGATATAATCCCAATCTAGTGAATGACCATATTTCAGAAGTAATCGGGTAAAATCGGCGACGTATTTCAGTTTATCCCATTGCTCAACGCCGCCGTGGTGAATCAACATCATCAGAAGTTGATTTTCCATCCCGGGCACTTTGATATGCGTATTGGCTATTTTAAATTCCAACATTCCTTTCGAAAGTTCCGCCCAGGTAAAATCGTAACAATAGCGGGGATAGCTCGAATTCCACTGAATTTCCAAAGAGCGCAGAGAACTTTCGCTGGTAGGCAGCATTGGAAGCTGGTAATCGGTTTCCAGGTATTGCTGAGAAATGTTCGACTCTTCCATCAAATGCTTCCGATACGGGTCCGGTTCAAAACCGCAGCCCGCCAGAATGCTCAAACTTTTCGTAATGTCCTTTTTATCAACGAAATAATCTACATCCCCAAACTCCCTGGAACCAGGCTTATCATAGAGCATCCACGCCCAGAGCGCGCCTTTCATCAGGAAAACATTGACTCCACGATCCATTAACTGCTTATATAAATCAATCGAAACTTTGAGAAAGGACATATTGGTCACGGCCTGACCCAATGTAAAATTTTTAAGCAGTTGAAAATGTGGCTTAGGAACATGAGAGAGATCAGCTCCTTCAATGTAGTCAAATAGCAAAGGCCTGATCTGATGGTATCGGGAAAGTGAAGTAACCCTATCCCAATTGAGGTTTTCTAATTGAGGTGGAGATTGCGTAGCACGCTGATTTTCAAGAGCTGCCTGAATTAATAACGCTAGTTCGGGTGATACTTTCAAATTGAGCATCTTACCCGGCAATTAATTGTCTTGCAATGCTTTCCTCAACCCATTTCTCCAGCATTCCAAACCCCTCGGGTCGTCTTTTATTCCACATTCGTGCAGCTTTGGCACATTTAAAACTTTGTAGAAAATGTTTTTTTAATTCGTCACCTGTTAATAAAGGAACTGGAAGCGGAAAATTTTGTAGTGTCTTCGTCGGGACCTCTGAACTGGTCAATAGCTCCATTGCCTTCCGATTTCTTGCCTTATGTAAAAAGAAAATTTCGCGCAACTTTACCGGCGCATCCGGAAATTCAGATTCAGGCTTGTACGAATATTTATTAACCCCCTCACTGACAGGCTCCAACAATGCTTTATCATAACCAAGGCCATTCACTGTATTGACCCAAATTTTTAGCTGTGGGTAAGCGGGGATTACATACGCAATGCCTTTGGCGTCGAACATAATAGCAGTTAAGTCATCGCTCAGCAATTTGCACCCGGCCTTAATAAATGCGGCGGCAGTAGTAGACTTACCTGCGCCTGGATTACCCATAAAACACCAGGATTCATCGCCAACCTGGACTGCGCTTGCGTGAAGCAAAAAATATCCTCTTTGAAATAATATTAACCCCAATGCTTCACTAACTGTAAATAAGCTGATCAAATCACGGTCTTCTGTAAAAGTTGATACGATTAGCTCAGTACCCCCAATTGCCTTGAATGAGGCAACCCCGTTCCAGTTCAAATACAGGTGATTGTGATGATCCTGCCCAAAGTCAGCCCGGATAGCCCTTCTGTAAATATTTGTCTTTTTGGTAATTGGCAGGTTAATTGCCCCTTTTCTGATTTGAAGATCGACAGCTGCTTGCTCGTCGCCCTTAATAAGCTCAGGCAACTCAATTTCTGAGCTGATATTTAAGCCGAATGCTTTATAAAAGTGTGTTTCTGATTTCATTCCCAAACCCAAAGTCTTTGATACGAAACTGTTTTGGGCCAATCGCCAATGATGATATTCCCATTGCTTTCGACCCAGGCATGAGCCTCGAACTGTTTGGGTGGGTTAATCTCCACGCCAATTTCGAGGGTCAGGGCTGGCGTCCTTCTCAATAAATATTTGGTAGCAAGGGCCCGTGGTAGGCAAAGCAGTTCCATAGGCAGCAAATTGGCGGCTGTGTCGACAGCCCAGACAGTCAGGTCTATATCAGGTTTGGGAGTTTCCCTATATGTACCTGTAGAGATAAACCTGGCGAACAATCTTCGGAATTTATGAAAAGGCAGATAGCTCAACCCTAATTTTATAATTACAAGGCATACCACCGATTTGAGTAAAAGCATTTTTCCTTTACCGGACAATTTTCTCCATGTGCCTATGAATCTGCGAATCTTGCCCAAATTATTAGTCGGTTATTTCTACCAATTTTTCCGAGACCAGGTCTTTGAGAAGGACATCAATGTCGGTTTTGCAAGTATCAATATCCACATCATATTCATTTACAACAGCTGCACAAAGCGAATCAAGGGTTTGCGGCCCGGTTTCGAGCGTGTCCCATATCAGAACTCCTACCTCGTCCAATCCGTAATAAGCGCCTTTGCTGTGATTCAGAATAACGGTCTCACCCGCTACTTTGGAAGAGATTTGATCGGTGGTTAATTGATATTTCATACTTTAACTTTTCAGTGGATTTATAATGTGCTGCTTCCACAAAGTTAAAAATTATAATCAGTCGAACTCAAACTTTATTCCCTGGGCAAGCGGTAATGCAGATCCGTAATTAATCGTATTCGTCTGGCGCCGCATATATGCCTTCCAAGAGTCCGAACCCGATTCCCGTCCACCACCAGTTTCCTTTTCACCGCCGAAAGCGCCGCCTATTTCGGCACCTGATGTTCCTATGTTTACATTGGCAATGCCACAGTCTGAGCCGACTTGTGACAAGAATTGCTCTGATTCACGGACATTATTGGTGAAGATTGCCGACGATAACCCTTGCGGAACATCATTCTGGATTGCTATAGCTTCTTCGATGTCCGTATATTTAATCAGGTAAAGAAGGGGTGCAAAAGTTTCGTGCTGGACAATTGCATAGCCGTTTTCAACTTCGGCAATGCTTGGTGATACATAGCAACCGGATTCATATTCCTCTCCTGAAAGCACATTGGGCGCTACGATAAAATGACCTCCTGCCTCTTTGACCTTTTCCACGGAAGCTTGATATTGCTCCACCGCCATCTTATCAATCAAAGGGCCGACATGATTTTGCGTTTCAAGGGGATTTCCAATTTTCAACTGAGAATAGGCCTTAACAAGTCGGTTTTTAACTTCTTCGTAAATATCTTCCTGCACAATAATTCTCCGGGTTGACGTACATCGCTGACCAGCAGTACCTACCGCACCGAAAACGATTCCGGGAATTGCGATGTTCAAATCCGCCGATCGGGTAACAATGATTGCATTGTTACCTCCCAATTCCAGCAAACTCCGCCCGAGCCTCCGGGCTACGGCTTCTCCAACAGCTCTCCCCATTGGTATGCTCCCCGTTGCCGATATCAATGCAATGCGAGGATCATCCGCCAGCCATATCCCTACTTCCCGACCACCGGTTACTACGGAGGAAACGCCCTCGGGAACATCATTCTCCTTCAATACGGTTTTAATGATTTGCTGACATGCAATTGCAGTCAAAGGAGTTTTTTCGGAAGGTTTCCAGATACAGACATCACCGCAAACCCAGGCAAGCATTGCATTCCAGGACCATACGGCTACCGGGAAATTGAAAGCCGAAATGACCCCAACTAATCCAATTGGATGCCATTGTTCATACATGCGGTGCATTGGCCGCTCGCTATGCATGGTCAATCCGTACAATTGCCGGGATATGCCGACGGCAAAATCGCAGATATCGATCATTTCCTGCACCTCGCCAAGACCTTCCTGCAAACTTTTGCCCATTTCATAACTCACGAGGGTGCCCAGATCCTGCTTCATTTTGCGAAGCTGGTCACCCATTTGCCGCACAATATCCCCACGTTTGGGTGCAGGGATAAGCCTCCAAACCTTATATGCTTCAACAGATCTGGCAATTACCTGATCGTAATCATACTTTCCCGCCTGACCTATCTCCGCTATTTTCTTCCCATCGACAGGAGAGAATGATGTTAATATTTCACCATTGCCTGGCCAGCTAACTTGCCCGGTCGTTACACCATGATTCACAGGCTCGATCCCCAACTTATCCAGAATGTTCTTTATATCAATCATTTGAAAAACTTTAAGAACCGATGACTAGTTGAAGTATTGACCATTCTGGGTCTTCAAAAAATCAGCCAGGATAATGTCTTCCTGTCGGATAAAACCCTTTTGCGGCAAAACGCCATCCGCAACCATTTCAACAACGGATGCAATGGATGCCGCAGTTGTCCATGAAATAGCCCGCCAATTCAATCCATCAATTTCAATCGGGTGATATGCTCTGTAAAATTCCTCTCGTTCCAGCCGGTTTTCTTTCCATCCTTCCACCACCGCATATACATACACGACGTCCTGCTGCACCGGCGGCTTTGCTTCCGTCAGGATCTGTTCCACCAGTTCTCTTTTGTCCTTAAGGCAAAGTTCATACAACATAAAGCGCATCAGGCTGCAATGCCCCGGGTACCTGATGGTTTTATAATTCAATGTATCTAGTTTCCCCTCCAATGTTTCGCACATGGTTCCCAGCCCGCCGGAGGTGATAAATGCTTCAAATTCCTGGCCTTCAATGTTGATCATTTCAGCGCCTTCCAGCGATGGTACCATTTTCCGGACGCCGTTATGGATGACCTCAGCATCGTTAATGTACTCATTCACAACACCTGCGGGAGACCATGTAAAGGAATACCCCATCAGTCCGTTTGGGTAGCGCGGCAAAGCGCCAACCCTTAATTCAATATCCCTTAATTTGGTAAACCGTTTTGCGAGATCCATGCCGACAATACCAATAAAGCCGGGAGCCAGGCCACATTGGGGAGCGAGGACACTCCTGCTATCTTCTGCCATTTTCCTTATTGCGGAGGTTGTGCCAACATCTTCGGTAAGATCAAAATAATGGATGCCTTTTTCACAGGCTTTCTGTGCAATAGGAAGGTTCAAATTATAGGGCATGCAGGATACAACCGCGTCGAATCCAAAAAGTGCCTGATCCAGAAAGCTAGGATCGCTGATATCACCGGCCAAAACGGGAAATGGCAACAAAACGGCGGGTTGTGATTTATCGACTCCGGTAACTTCGAAATGCTTGTTAAGCAATGTCCCGACCAAAGAGCCAACTTTGCCTAAGCCGATAACGAGGATTTTTTGCATGTATAGTTATGTGAGGTTTTGTTTAAATTTTTTTAAGCGATTTTGAAAGATATGAAAAGATTTTGCAGTTTTTAAAACTAACATTTCAATTTTGTGTGATTTAAAAAGGTTGATATGCGGATTGTAATTGTAGGTGGAGGGGCTTCCGGATTCATGGCAGCCATTACTGCGGCGGAGTATTTCCCGGATGCACAGATCCTGATTTTGGAGAAAAGCAGAACGGTACTGAATAAGGTGCGTATTTCAGGAGGAGGCCGCTGCAATGTTACGCATGACCCGTCTGATATGCGTTTTTTTATAAAAAATTATCCTAGAGGCGAAAAGTTACTTCGTAAGCAATTACCTCTTTTCGACGCATTTTCAACGGTTGAATGGTTTGAAAAAAAAGGGGTTAAGTTGAAAACTGAGCCTGATGGACGTATGTTCCCAATATCTGATTCATCCCATACCATCATTGAATGCCTGCTGAGAACTGCAAAGCAGCATAACGTTGAAGTACGTACGAGCACCAGCATCAATTCATTTGTAAAAACGGATAACGCATTTTCCCTTAATCTAAATGACGACGAAACGTTATTCGCCGATCGGCTGCTGATTGCGACCGGCGGATATCCCCGGCTAAGCAGTTTTGACTGGCTGCACGAACACCATCATCAAATCGTGAATCCGCTTCCCTCCCTCTTTACCTTTAATACGCCCGAAAACTACCTGCTGCCGCTGGCCGGTGTTTCGGTTCAGGATACGGTTGTGAAAATTATGGGGACAAAACATGAATGGCGCGGGCCGCTGCTCATTACGCATTGGGGTTTCAGCGGGCCAGCAATTCTCAAATTATCGGCATGGGCTGCCCGCGACCTGGCGGAGAAAGAGTATCAGTTTACTTGCAGGATTAACTGGCTTCCGGAAATGAATGAGCAGCAGGTGAGGGAATTTCTGGTTCAGGAAAAGGTAAAAACACCCAAGCAGCAGATCGCTTCCCATGCCCGTTTTGGAATTCCTTTGCGCCTTTGGAAAGCATTTACCGAAAAAGAAGAAGTTCCTGAAACATTACGTTGGTCGGATGCCAGCCATAAAATACTTAACCGGTTGACTGAACTGCTTATCAACAGCCAGTTTGAGGTAAAAGGGAAAACTACTTTTAAAGAGGAATTTGTGACTTGTGGGGGAATTGCATTAACTGATGTTGATCCCCAAACATTAGAGAGCCGCTCGGTTCCGGGCCTCTTTTTCGCGGGAGAAGTACTTGATGTCGATGGCATAACGGGCGGCTTTAATTTCCAGAATGCCTGGACCACGGGTTTTATTGCCGGAAAGAATATCGGCACTATACCTGGTTAATCGCCATGGTATCGAAGTAAGACCTGACCTTTTTCGCGCGGTCTATTCCAACCAGGTCAATTAATTCTTCAAGTGTACTTTCCCGGATCCCCCTCACCGATCCGAAGTGTTTCAACAATTTAGCCGCCGTGACTTTACCAACACCATTCACGCCCTCTAACTCGCTGATAAGGCTACCCTTGCTGCGCTTATCCCGGTGAAATGTAATGGCAAATCTGTGGGCTTCATCCCGGATTTGTTGTATTAATTTTAATGATTCTGACTTTTTATCAATATATAGAGGCAAGGAGTCTTCCGGGAAATAAATTTCTTCCAAGCGTTTTGCAATGCCAATAACAGGCACCTGACCATAAATTCCAAGACTTTTCAATGCGTCGCAGGCTGCACCAAGCTGTCCCTTGCCCCCATCGATGACGATCAGGTCTGGTAGCGGTTGCTCCTCAGCAATCATTCGAAGGTAACGTCGGCCAACGACTTCGTTCATAGAAGCAAAGTCGTTCGGGCCGATGACGGTTTTGATATTGAAATGGCGATAATCCTTTCTCGAAGGCCTTCCTTCCTTAAAACAAACCATTGCCGCAACCGGGTTGGTACCCTGAATATTAGAGTTATCAAAACATTCAATATGACGTGGCAAAGATTTCAGCTGAAGATCCGATTTAAGTCTGATCAATATCCGGTCTTTTCTCGAAGATGTTGCCGATGCCTCCACTTCCCGGCGCTCCGCCTTTTCTCTCCGGAAATACATAACATTCCTCATCGACATATCCAGCAGCTTTTTCTTGTCGCCAAGCTGAGGTACGGTCAATGTTAGGCGCATTTCAAGATCAGGTTTAATGTTGGATATCAGCTCTTTGGCTTCGCTTCCATATGTGGTGCGCATCTCAATGATCATCAAAGTCAAAATTTCCATGTCACTTTCATCCAGCTTCTTTTTGACTTCCAAAGTCTGGGTGGCAACCATGTATCCCTGTTTTATTTTCATAAAATTCAGGTAGGCTGCCTCTTCGTCTGATACAATGGTCAGTACGTCAATATTCCCAATTTTGGGATTGATAACCGTTGCTTTACTTTGAAAATTGGAAAGATGTTCAATTTTTGTTTTCCATGAATGTGCCCGCTCAAATGCCATTTGTTCTGCGGCTTCCAGCATCTTCTCCTTAAAATATTGCTGCGGCGATGACAGATCACCTTTTAAGATATTATGCACCTGCTGGATTTCTGCATTGTATTCCTTCTGATCCTGAAACCCTTCGCAGGGGCCTTTGCAATTACCAATGTGAAATTCCAGACATACCTTCCATTTTTTGGCAGCAATGTTGTCGTCATTCAATGGAAGCTGGCACGACCTGATCTGATATAATGATTTGAACATATCCAGCAGCGTATGCATGGACCTGAGATTGGCGAAAGGACCGTAATAAGTCCCTCTGGTCTTGTCCATGTTCCTGGTTGGATAAACCCTTGGATAGGGCTCATCAGTCACACAAATAAAAGGGTAAGTTTTGTCGTCTTTGAGAAGGATATTGAACTTGGGCTGCAATTGTTTGATCAATTGATTTTCAAGCAGTAATGCATCCCACTCGCTCAAAACAATAGTGTATTCTATCCTACAAACCTGGCTCACCAACCTCCGCGTCTTACGGTCGTGCTGGTTATTTTTCAGAAAATAACTTGAAACCCGATTTTTTAAGTTTTTGGCCTTACCCACATATATAACTTCCCCCGTTTCGCCAAAATACCGATATACCCCCGGATCATGCGGAATTTTAGAAAGCTCGTCTTTGTAATTGAATTCAGGCATCGGGTAATTAAATTCTTTGGGCAGTTAGCTTTACTTGTTTGAAAAAAACAAGCGCACTAAATGAAAAGTTGCGTTTGTCACCAGGGTAAAAGCTTCTTTCTGCGCGGTGTCGAGATCCATCGGCCTGTCTAGCACAGAAACCACATAAGTTATGCCGGCTTCATGAGTTTGCTCGGGCGTAATTTGCAATGTGCCACAAACCACCGCGAGTGGCACATTATACTTTTTGCAAAAATCCGCCAATCCCTTTACTAACTTGCCATTTAGGGTCTGCTCATCCACTTTTCCTTCACCCGTGATAACCAGATCAGAATCCTGGATTAATGCGGACATATTACTTTGCTCCATTACAATGCTGACACCATCTTTCAGGACGGCATTTAAAAACCACATGCAGCCCGCTCCAAGTCCGCCCGCAGCGCCAGCGCCGGGTTGGGAACTTACATCTCTCTTGAATGTGACAGTTGCAACTTGTGCCAGATTTCTTAATCCTGCATCTAATATCCGTACCATTTCAAGACCTGCACCTTTTTGAGGCCCGTAAATGTAGGCTGCACCCTGGTCTCCAAATAAAGGGTTAGTCACGTCACAGGCAACAAGTATGGACACTGTTTTCAATCTCCTGTCACTTTGAGAAATATCAATGCGGCTTAAAGATGTGAGCGCCTCGCCATTTGGATTTAATTCCCGATCATTTTTGTCATAAAATCGAATCCCTAATGCAGCAGCCATTCCAATTCCGCCTTCGGTAGTAGCGCTTCCTCCGATCCCAAGAATTATCTTTCTGACATTCCTGTCCAATGCATCTTTGATGAGCTCGCCGGTTCCAAAGGTGCTTGTAAGCAATGGGTCACGCTCACCGAGAGTTAATAACCTCAGGCCAGACGCAGCCGCCATTTCTATAAAAGCAGTATTCCCGTCCTGGGATAAGCCATAAGTTGCATTGATTTTCCTGCCCAGAGGATCACATACCTCCACAGTTATGAGTTTTCCGCCTGCCTGTTTGGTGAGGATATCCGATGTTCCTTCGCCGCCATCTGCAAGCGGGACTGTGGTAACATTCGCATTGGGAAAAGCTAGCAGGATACCTTCCTTCACTGCCTTACAAACGTCGGCCGCCTCCAGGGAACCACGAAATTTGTCAGGTGCTACAAGAATATTCACTGGCCGGAGGCTTACAAAGTATTGTTAGAATAAAATCCCCTCGTCGTCGGACCGGGATGGCGGAACGTATGTATCTGTGCTATCGCTGGTTACGCCGCCGCATTCACGCACGTAATTTTCGGGCTTGTTGAAGGGACCTTTGCGATATTGTACCAATGTCTGGTCGCTGTAAACTTTTTGCATAAACATCCCCCAGGCGGGCATTGCAACACGACCACCCTGGCCCAAAGCAATGGTTCGGAAGTGAATGCTTCTGTCTTCGCCTCCAACCCAGATTCCGGTAACCAAATGCTGGGTCATTCCCATAAACCAGCCGTCCGAATAATTGGAAGTCGTACCTGTTTTTGCAGCAATCTCATTTCCGTCCGTAATGCCATATTGTCTTAACCGCCCTGCCGTTCCACCCGGGTCTTCCACAGCGCCCCGCATCAGATATAGCATGTTATAAGCCATATTCTCACTGATTTCCTGATTTTGTTTTTGAAAAAATTCCTGCAAAACATTCCCATAACGGTCTTCAATGCGGAGAATGGTCATAGGATCCGTACGATGTCCTCCATTAGCGAAGGAGCAATAAGCGCCAACCATCTCATAAACCGAAACGTCGCTGATACCCAAACAAAGTGACGGTACTGATTGCAAATTGCTGGTAATCCCGAGTTTGTGGGCATATTCAACGACTGTCTTGGGCCTTACCATTTTCATCAGATAAGCACTTACGGTATTAACAGACTTACCTAACGCTTGCCTAAGCGATAATGATTGGTAAGAATATTTATTGTTTGAATTGTGAGGGGACCATCCGCCAGGAACGCCGTCAGACAGACCAAAGTAAACCGGCTGGTCTGTTACGTGGTCGCAGGGTGTCAGGAAATTTTTATCCAATGCCGACACGTATACGAATGGCTTAAAGGTAGAGCCAGGCTGCCTTGAACCTTGTTTTACGTGATCATATTTGAAATATTTGAAATTAATCCCTCCTACCCAAGCCTTAACATGGCCGTTACGGGGATCCATTGACATCATTCCAGCTCTTAAAAAACGCTTATAATAAGCCAGGGAATCCATGGGGCTCATGGTCACTTCCTTTTCTCCATCCCAGGTAAAGATCTTCATCTTATAGGGTCGTCGCATAACTTTCCACGCTTCGTCTTCGCCAAGATCTCTCTTTAAAGAAATAAAATGAGGTGTTTTCTTGCCAGCAGAAATCAGGAAGCCAGGAATTTCTTTGCCATTATCAAAACTCCACGGATTGCGACTCTTCCAATGATCATTAAACAACTTTTGCTGTTGTTTCATATGTTCTTTCAGCGCATCCTCCTGATAGCGCTGCATGCGCGAATCAATGGTGGTATAGATCCTTAACCCACTCGTATTTAGGTCAAAATTGGTATCATGCTCTTCATTGTAGATCTTGACCCAGCTCTTTAGATAGCCTCGCATAGATTCCCGGAAGTAGGGCGCCAAACCGGTATTGTGACTGTCTATGGTGAATTTCATTCCCAGCGGCCTTTCCTTAAATCTTAAAAAATCCTCTTCCGGAATGTACTCATACTTCGTCATTTGGGCCAAAACCGTATTCCTGCGATTTAATGCGTTAATTGGAAAGCGAAGCGGGTTGAATAATGTTGGATTTTGCAGCATTCCTACCAGCAGCGCCGCTTCAGTCACATTCAGGTCCCAGGCTTCCTTATCAAAATAGGTTTTAGATGCGACCTTGATTCCATAAGTGTTATTACCAAAAGAAACCGTGTTGAGATACATTTGCATGATCTCCTGCTTGGTATACTTCGTTTCCAGAACAACTGAAAGCACCCATTCCTTCGTTTTTGCGATTATAATCCTGACCAGTGGTATCTTTCCTAATAAGCCTTCAAATTCTTCAGAACGTGTATTGAAAAGGTTTTTAGCAACCTGTTGTGTAAGAGTACTACCGCCACCCGAGCTGGCATTACCGGAAACTACACCTTTGAATACACGCAACAAACTCCTAGGATCAATTCCCGAGTGGTTTACAAAACGGGCATCCTCAGTGGCTACGAGCGCGTCGATAAGATTCGGCGAAATTTGAGAAATTTCGATGGGTGTCCTGTTTTCAATAAAGTATTTACCCAATGACTTCCCATCTTCGCTGATTACCTCAGAGGCGAGTTCACTTTTGGGATTTTCCAGCGTTTTCAGATCAGGCATTCCCCCGAACAGCCAGAGAAAGTTGAAACTTACTGCAACAATGTACAATATAATCAGACCCAGCCCCAGTCCAACATACCGCCAGAGACGGATAATAGTGCGTCGGTACTTTCCGGGTTGTAACTCAATCATATATGCGGGGTTATTTGGTGCGAAACGAACAAAGATACAATTTCGGGCAATTATCTCTTGCCCATTGAAAGTGCATTCAATTCCTGCATTTCTTTGAGACGGGGCAGGTATATGCTTGAAGGATATAATCTCATAAACTCGGTAATGGCCTGTGCATAGGCCTCTTTACCTCGTACTTTACCAATTAAAAAAACGCGTAACAGAGCAAACTTATCTTCCATCATACCACCTTTATAAGCCGGTAAGTTGCTTTCAATATTTTCCAGCGCCTGTGTATGATTGCCATCTGTATATAATTGATAAACAGACTCATACTCCTTAACCGCGTTGCCTGAATTACCACTATCATCGGTACTTTTGCTAACCAGCCTTGCATAAGTAGAATTGGGATATTCACCCGTCAACCGATCCCTCCAAACCGTTTTATTAGCATTATTATCCTCATAGCTCAAATAAAGAAGATAATAAATTTCATCCTTGTGCTGTGTTTTGGGGAATTCGACAAGCATACGCTCGAAAGTGGTGATGCCCCGCTGCGATTCTTTGAGATCAAAGCGGTATATCTTTCCTAAATTATAAAGCGCCTCTTCCTTTTTCTTCTGGGATTCGGTGAATTGTGGTTCGGTCAACGGGACATCCGATTTAAGTTTATCGTGGATTTGCTGCCATTCAGGAGTACCCTTTTTGAGGGTGTTATTGGCAACAAATTCGGGAGCCAACCCTGAGCTGTCCGAACTCGCAACATTACCATTGCCTGCAAGCGTGCGCAGCGGCCGGCTGCTTCTTCTCCAGTCATCTTCCAGCGGACGATTCCCCCAGGCTCTTTTAAAGTCAATTTTACCCTGATTAATCAATGCGGGATCGTACAATTCCCACCTCCGCTCATTTCCATTCATCATTTGGTTGGGAATGTTGGCCACACTTGTAATCTGAGAAGCGATCAATGCTTTTTTTGCCCTTTCTGCCTCGTCTTCAAGACGTTTTTGTTCCCTGGCTTCTATAATTGCATCAATCTTATTGTCCAATGCAGCCGGGTTCATTTTAGATAATTTTTGAAGACTGTCCTCAGTTGTAACGATTGTATATTCCGTCACAAAGTTATCCAGCGCTCTTTTCCTGTCGGCAACGAGCGTATATTCAGGAGCTTCACGGGGAAGGATCACCAGCGCACTATCATAGTAAGCTTTTGAAAGCTCGAAGTTTTCCAAAGATTCGTAATTGATCCGGGCTAATTGAAGATAGGTATATGCCTTTTGCTGTAAATTTCCTTTTGAAGCGGCGGCGGCTTTTTGGAGATACCCAACTGCCTCCGGAATTTGCCTGCGATGTTCGGCCAAAAGTCCCATCGTAAAATAAACCCTGTCACGCAGATCATCATTTTTACGGTCGCGCAACATTTTGTCAAAGCCTATATCGCTTAAATCCTTCTTAGGATTAAGTACCACTTCGTTTTGCAACGAATTCATGGAAGAATAAAAACCCAAGTCATAATTGGGCCGGTTCTTTTTCACACTCCGGTAATGCTTGTTGGCCAATGCGTATTGTCCGAGCCGGTCATACATTTGGGCAGCAGCGAAATGGATCCTGGCGGTTTCAATCGACTTTTTTAGAACCGGGAAAGTTTCCTCCAGAATGGCGACAGACGTAAGATATTCTCCGTTTTGCTGATGCAAATAAGCTTTTGTAAGATAAAAATCCCTAGCAGAAGATTTGCTGAGTGGCTGCTGGCTCAAATGTTCTGCCACACCCAAAGCATTTGAATAGTCTTTCCTGACAATATAAGCGCGCATTAATAGAATGAGCGCGTTGTCTTTATCATTATCATCGCGGCCATTGGCATACACATAGCGCAGTGCTTCCAGGCCATCAGCCCATTCGCCCAGGTATAAGCGAGACTTACCTAGGATAACGTAGCTATTGTCAAGCCATTTGCTGTTTTGGTGTTTTTCCGCAACGATTGAAGCTTTTTTAATTGCGTCGTCCAACTTCGGTTTGAATGGAAGTGACAATACCGAATCGATCGGCAATAATATCGGGAGCAGTTGATTGTAATCTTCTTTGTAAGCCTTTTTCATTTCAAACTCTGCCTCAAGCATATCCTGCTCGGCCATGAAGTAGGCATTGTATCTCGCCGAAATATTGTGAAAGTTTACGGCACTTGGTCTGGAACTGAACTGCGAACAGCCAGCAAGAAGATAGATTAAAAAAAGGTAAAGCGCTGGTCTTATAATATGGGGGGCAAAACTTTCGATCACAAAAATGACGTTAGGGATGGTCTTTATCTTCTGTAAGCAAAACTAAAACGGTAATTCGAATAAATCCGTATCGAAGATAATGTCATTTGTAAAATTTGGAGCAATTTTACCTTACTATTATACCCCGATTAGATGAAACAAGACAATTACGAACCGGCAGACGAAAACAAGTCTTTTCGTGGCAGCAATGCTCCATCCGGATTTCTTAAATATTCCGGGTTAGCGATGCAAATGCTGGGTACCATCCTGATCTTTACGTATTTCGGGTACAGGCTGGACGGATGGCAGCAAAACAAAGTTCCGGTGTGGACGCTTGTCCTTTCCATGGCATCTATCGGTGCTTCTCTTTACCTGCTCATCAAAAGTTTCACCAAACAATAGAAGATTCCAACCCTCTTATATGTTACGTACTCTGGCTGCTACGATAATCTTAGGAATTGCATTTTTCCTTGTTGAGCAATTCTATCCCAGCACCTTACTTCATCCCTATATCTGGTACATTCTTGGCTTCTTTTTCGGACTCTCGTTCTTTGCTCACAGGCTAATGGAATTTGGATTAAGAAACAACCGTGAGAAATTTGTCACTTTTTACATTTCAACCATCGTTGTACGGATCATTTTAAGCCTCGTTTTCATCGCACTATTTTTATTCAATGGGCTAACTGATTCACTGCTATTTGTGATCAACTTTTTTGTACTCTATTTATTTTATACATGTTTTGAAATATATGGTTTGTATCGTAACTTGCGCCGCGATTGACAAAGCAAAGCATTTCAAGCATTTATGTATACCCATTTGAGACGGTTTTTTACGATTGCCCTGGTGGCTTCAGCCTGCGTTTTTAATGTTCCCGCTACGGCGGATGAGCCTGTTCAGCACGAGGCTGAAAAGGCGGTTCAGGACATTAATGAGAAGGAGCATAAAATTGAACATAAGCTTGAAGAATCGGAAGCGAAGTTCGACATTGGTGAGATGATCATGCACCACATTGCCGACTCTCATGAGTGGGAAATGACACACGGCGTTGTAATTCCTTTGCCTGTGATTCTGTACTCTGCCGACCGCGGCATCGAAGTTTTCTCTTCCTCTAATTTCCACAACGATCATCACGAATACAACGGCTATCACCTGGTTCACGGTGACTCGGAGCAAGTTGTTCCTGTTGATGAATCCAGAAAAATTTACGACTTCTCGATTACCAAAAATGTAGCTTCTATGTTATTGAGCGCGGTGATCCTTATCCTGGTATTTACCAGCATTGCCGGTTTTTATAAAAATAGTAAGGGTAAAGCACCAAAGGGATTTCAGTCGGCGATGGAGGTTATTATTTTATTCATACGCGATGATGTGGTGAAACCTAATGTTGGCCCGAAGTACGAGAAATATCTGCCATACCTGCTTACACTTTTCTTCTTCATCCTGGTTAACAACATCTTAGGTCTTTTACCCGGATCGGCCAACCTTACCGGAAATATCGCTGTAACATTGACGCTGGCAGTTTTGACATTCATCATTGTCCATCTGAATGCAAACGGAAATTATTACAAACACTTGGTTAGGCCAACTGGTGTTCCGGTTCCATTGTTACTGATCATGATCCCCGTTGAGATTGTAGGTGTATTTATGAAGCCTTTCTCATTGATGGTCCGGCTTTTTGCCAACATTACCGCAGGCCACATCATCTTGCTTAGTCTTTTCGGCTTGATTTTTATTTTCCAAAGTTTCATGATCGCTCCTGTTATTTCACTGTTCGCCCTGTTTCTGAACTTCATTGAAATCATGGTAGCCTTTATTCAGGCTTTTATCTTTACCCTTTTATCGTCCATGTATATTGGTAGCGCTATTGAAGAGCATAGCCACGCGGATCACGGACATTGATTTGAATCTCTTTTTTTATTAACTATATATTTTAAAACAAACACAATTATGTTGCTTCAAATTTTGCTTCAGGCTGCTGATCAGAGCGGTGCAGGTCTTGCGGTTTTCGGTGCTGCTATCGGCGCAGGTCTTGCTGCTATTGGTGCAGGTCTAGGTATTGGTAAAATCGGTGGAAGCGCTGTGGAAGGTATCGCCCGTCAGCCAGAAGCTGCTGGTGCTATCCAGACTGCAATGCTTATTATCGCGGCTCTTATTGAAGCGGTAGCGTTATTTGCAGCAGTAATCTGTCTGCTGATCTCGTTTAAGCTTTAACAAAACCATTGGACAAAAGTCCTTACTTCTAAGGCAATAGGCCGGGAGGTGACAAGAAAATTTTCGTGGAAGCATTAGGCTTCCACGATACTACACTCAAACTCATTTAACTATGTCATTGCTTACTCCAAACCCAGGTCTTATTTTCTGGATGCTTGTAGTATTTCTATTGGTTGTTTTCATTTTGGCAAAGTTCGCCTGGAAACCAATCATTAAAGGTCTTAAAGACCGTGAGAACGAAATTCAGGGAGCTTTGGATCTGGCCGAAAGAACGCGGGCAGAAATGATCCAGCTAAAATCTGATAATGAAAAATTGATTGCTGAGGCAAATGCTATTCGCGATCAGATCTTGCGCGACGCCAAAGACGCAGCAGATCGGACGATTCATGAATCAAAGGATAAGGCTGTGATCGAAGCGCAGAAAATCATGGAAAACGCCCGTGAAGCAATTCGCAATGAACAAGAACTTGCCGTTTCCAAAATCAGAAAAGAGGTTGCAACCCTTTCGCTTGAAATAGCTGAAAAGGTTTTGAAACGCGAATTGAAAGACAAGGAAGCCCAGGAAACATTGATAGCAGAACTTGCTTCATCTGCACGTCTTAATTAAATATCTAATTTCGGATGTCAGTAAGTATAGTAGCTTCCAGATACGCAAAGTCATTGATCGAACTCGCCAAAGAGAAAGATGTTCTCGAAGCGGTGTATCAGGATATGATTTTATTTAAAGATACAGCCGATAAGAACAGGGGATTGATGCTCGCATTGAAAAGCCCTGTTGTTCGGCACGAAAAGAAATCAGGGATTTTGAAAGCACTTTTCGAAAGTCGCGTCAACCCTGTTTCATACGCCATTTTCAATATCATTACGAAAAAGAACAGGGAGTCGATTCTCGACGAGATCGCAGCGGAATTTATTAAAGCTTATAATCTGTTTCAGGGAATCCAAAGAGCGACCGTTATTACGACCACTCCTTTGACAGAAGAATTGCGGAAGCAATTTACTGATATCGTTACCGAAGCTACCGGCAGAACAGTGGAGCTCGCCGAAAAAGTAGATGAGAATTTGATTGGAGGGTATGTTCTCCGGATTGATGACCGTCAGATTGATGCTTCTCTGCGCAGCCGCTTGAATGAACTTAAATTACAGTTAGTAAACTGATATTTTTATCTGTATAATTTGGAAGACCTGGCTGCTATGCGGCCAGGTCTTTTTTTGTGTCTATACTTTCATCTTAGTTACATTTTTGAAGCTAATGTCGATTGCCTCAATTGCTGGCCGTTTTGCAACATCTTGTTCCACGAAAAAGTGGGTAAGTCCTGCGAGTTTACGTGCCTCAAAGATTTTTGCAAAATCAATTGAACCGGTACCAACCTCAGCAAAAGATTGATCGGTCTTATCCATATCCTTCACGTGCCACAACGGGAAACGTCCCGGATATTTCTTGAACAATGCGACCGGATCCAATCCTGCCTTCACGATCCAATACAGGTCCAATTCCAGCTTAACAAGTTTTGGATCTGTTTGTCCGGCAATGATATCATAAGGAATCTGGCCGTCTATTTGCTTAAATTCGAAGTCGTGGTTATGATAACCAAACTGCAAGCCCGCTTTCTTAGCCACCTCTCCTGACTTGTTAAACAGGTCCACATAGCTCTTATACTTATCCAATGTATCTCTCTCTTTTTCCGTCAGATATGCACAGTTCACGTACTTCTGACCAATTTCAGCGGCGTCATCCACTGCACGTTGCCATTCGTTACTCAAGGTTCCTTTCGATGTTTTATTGTCTACGCCAGCCCCGTAATGTCCGCTTACCGGATCAAGCCCAAGATCACCCAAAATAGCCTTAAATTCCTTTGGCGTTTTTCCAAAGAATTTGCCATCATTATATCCGAAGAGTTCCACTTCCTTATATCCAATGGCGGCTACCTTCTTCAACGTTCCAAGCAAGTCTTTGGAGATGTCGTTTCTGAGCGTGTAAAGCTGCAACCCTATTTTAGAGGCTGCTTTTGTTTCCAGACTTAATTTGGAGAACACGGGAATTGTCAAAGCAAACGCGCCAGCTTTGATAAATGACTTCCGGGAAATCTTTTCGTTGTAATTCATTTTCTAGGTCAAAAAAGTAAGAGTAATGGTTATTTGGTAATGCTGATAACTCCTGATGATGTGAGTTTATTTTTAGTATCCTCACTTAACTGCCAGTTTTCGGTAAACGATGTATCGGTAATAAGGTTTGTCGAAGAATCTTTAAAAAACACCAGATCTTTGAATTCTGAAAGTTTCCGATGCATTACAGGCACAAATGGATAACCCTGATCCGGCGCGCCCGTCCACCAGGGCAAGCCTGAACTGACAGCGACATAATGTTTTTCTATCGGAAACACATAAAAAAGACCATGTGACTTATCCGACGGGCTTAAATGAACCGGAAGCTTATTAGCGTATTTTGCTATAAGTGAATTACTTTCCTTCGTACCAAACAAAATCAGGTTACAGCTTTCCAGGTCACTTGGCCGTACTTCCTTATCCGACATTACACGTGGGAAAAACATAACCCTGCCCAAAAACGGCCCGCGGTATTGCGACCATTCAGCCGCCTTGTTGGCTATGTCCAATCTATTTCTAAGTTCATCTCCGGCTGGATTATCTGCCGTGCCGTAAACGTAAATATGCCGGGTAGAGAATGCATCAAAAATAGGCCCCTCCGCTCCCTTCATTTTCGTAAGGGTTGATGATGGCGCAGCGGGCGTGGTCGCTACCAATGACCATCCTGTGGCATTTTTTGAAAAAGATAGTGTGCTGTCAGTTTTGGCAGAAACAGCTTTTCCATCGATGGTGAAAGCAATATTGGAGCCTGGCTTAAATTTTGGATGTCCCTTAAGATTGACTGTAAACGCCTGCAAATTTTTGGTAGTGATTTCGGCAGTGTTCACTTTTGACATTTTCGCATCTATTTCCGCAAGTGATCCATAGTTGATCTTATCAAAAGTCACCCAAAATGCTTTGTTGTATTTGTATTGCTTACTCACAAAATTTACCCGATCCGGATGTGGGTTTCTTTCAGCATGGCTAAACCATTCAAATATAAATTCATTGTCGTAAGCGCTCACCCAACTATCATGTTTCACATCGACAAATTCTTTGTAACTCACTTCTACGCCAATATCCTGAAAATGTGAGACCCATTTTTGAGTTCCTGCAACCGGGACGACAGGATCGGCGTCGCCGTGGAAAAGATGAATAGGAAAATTCAGTGCATTGGATGCGAGATCAAAAGTTTCGGCGGGAGGGGCTGGACATACCGCTGCAATTGCCGCCCAAATGTCTGGCCGGGTAAGTCCAATCCACAATGTTCCGCCTCCACCCATAGACAAGCCGGTGAGATAAGTCTTATTTTCGTCAATATTGAACCTCTTTTTAACGTCTGCAAGCACATCATAAACATCTTCCTCTGGTATTCCCTGATAACCCGCCGTACCTCTTGCATAAGGCGACGCAACTATAAATTCCACATCCTCCCATTCCGGGAAATAACGACTGGCTTCTACATCCGTTTCTCCTTCTGCGTTACTTTTTCCAAATACTCGACGCAAAGCAAGCCGATGATTAGAGCCAGCCCCATGAAGCATGATTACCAATGGATACTTTTTATTTGGATCATAACCCTTTGGCAGATATAGTCCGTAAGGTTGTTCGGTATCGTCCGCATCCGAGAAAAAATTCAATACCTGCGGGCCGGGAGAAAGTTTTTGAGCAACCAAACTTGCAGAGCATATGAGCAGGCCAAAAATGAGCATGCAAAGCGATTTCCAAAAATATTTGGTCATTATGTTATTTCAATTTTCAATGTCTAAATATAAACTAATTCATAACGCGATCTATAAAACGGCCTTTCCTTTTGCATAGTGTTGACAAGAATTGAAAACAAAAAAGGCAGATCTTGCGATCTGCCTTTAAGCATCATTATCACTTTCTTTCGGAGTTACCGATTAATTGGCAAGTTCCTCTTCCTTTTTACGAACACTAATAACAAGCTGTTCACTGTTTTCTTCATGATTAGCAACCAAAACATCGCCCTCACGCAGATCACCTTTCAATATTTCTTCCGCAACTGGATCTTCAAGATATTTTTGAATCGCACGGTTCAAAGGACGAGCACCGTATTGCGGATCATATCCTTTCTCGGAAAGAAAATCTTTGGCTGGAATGGTCAATTCAATTTCATATCCCAGACCTTTTACCCTATTGAACAACTTGCCCAATGAGATATCGATGATCCTATGCAAATCTTCACGTTGAAGTGAGTTAAACACAATTACATCGTCAAGTCTGTTCAGGAATTCCGGCGAGAAAGCTTTCCGAAGCGCACTTTGAATGGTACTCTTCATAATATCATCCTGATTTTCAGATTTGGCTTTGGTAGAGAAACCAATTCCTGAACCGAAATCCTTCAAATCGCGCGCTCCAATGTTTGAAGTCATGATGATGATCGTGTTTCTGAAATCGACTCTGCGACCTAACCCATCCGTCAGAATTCCATCGTCCAATACTTGCAAAAGGATATTGAATACATCCGGATGCGCTTTTTCAATCTCATCAAGCAATACGACGCTGTAAGGCTTACGACGGATTTTCTCAGTCAACTGACCGCCTTCTTCATAACCCACATATCCCGGAGGTGCTCCAACTAAGCGCGATACACTGAATTTCTCCATGTACTCACTCATATCAATGCGCACCAGTGAATCTTCTTTATCAAACAGATAGGAAGAAAGTACTTTGGCTAATTCCGTTTTGCCTACCCCGGTTGGGCCAAGGAAAATGAAAGAACCAATTGGTTTCTTAGGATCTTTCAATCCTACCCTCGTACGTTGAATTGCTTTAGTAAGTTTTTCAATCGGAGGATCCTGGCCTATCACTTTTGCTTTCAGCTCCTCACCCATGTTAAGCAATTTCTTGCCTTCATCCATTGAAACATTGGTAACCGGAATTCCTGTCATCATTGCTACGACTTCCGCAACATTGTGTTCAGTTACTGTATAGCGCTTTTGCTTTGTCTCCTCCTCCCAGGCCAGTTTAGCGCGGTCTAGCTGATCAATCAATTTCTTTTCACGATCTCTAAGCTGCGCTGCCTCTTCGTATTTCTGGCTTTTTACAACCCTGTTTTTCTCCTGCTTGATGTTCTCAATTTGCTCCTCCAGGACAAGAATATCCTCTGGAACAGTGATATTACTAATGTGAACTCTGGCGCCCACCTCATCCATCACGTCAATTGCCTTATCCGGCAAAAACCTGTCGGTAATGTATCTTTCAGACAACTTTACAGCAGTACTGATCGACTCCGGCGTGTAATTAACGTGGTGATGATCTTCGTATTTGTCTTTGATATTTTCCAGGATCTGAATTGTTTCCTCAATAGAAGTTGCATCCACCATGACCATTTGGAAACGACGTGCAAGTGCACCGTCTTTCTCAATATACTGGCGATATTCATCTAATGTGGTAGCTCCGATACACTGTATTTCTCCGCGGGAAAGTGCTGGCTTGAACATGTTGGAAGCATCCAGCGAACCTGATGCACCACCTGCGCCAACAATGGTATGAAGCTCATCAATGAACAGGATCACGTCGGGCGACTTTTCAAGTTCATTCATTACAGCTTTCATTCTTTCCTCAAATTGCCCGCGGTATTTAGTACCAGCAACCAATGAGGCAAGATCCAGGGTAACAACGCGTTTCCCAAAAAGAACCCGGGATACTTTCTTCTGTACGATCCGAAGTGCGAGGCCTTCTGCTATGGCAGTTTTACCTACACCTGGCTCACCGATCAGAATAGGATTATTCTTTTTACGGCGGCTGAGTATCTGTGCAACGCGTTCAATTTCTTTCTCACGCCCCACGATCGGATCAAGCTTGCCGACTTCGGCCATTTTCGTTAAATCGCGTCCAAAGTTATCCAATACTGGTGTACGTGATTTTTCTGCGCCTTTTGATTCTTTTCCGGATGCTGAGCCTCCACTTCCAAACATTCCACCTCTTGCCTCATCATCACCGTCTTCGGTCTCCGGCCCCATATGAGGTCTGGATCCAGATGATTGATATTCTAACATTTCCTTAATGACTTCGTAGTTAACATTAAATTTATGTAATATCTGGGTGCCTACATTATCTTCATCCCTCAAAATGGAAAGCAGTAAATGCTCCGTTCCAATCAGGGTGCTTTTAAATATCTTGGCTTCCAGATAAGTAATTTTTAAAACTTTCTCCGACTGCCTGGTGAGCGGGATATTTTGAAGATTTTTAACATTATTGGTTGCAGCACCCTTGGTTGCCTGCTCAATGGTCTGCCTCACATCATCGAGTGAAACACCGAGCTTTTTAAGTAAGCCAATCGCCACACCATCGCCCTCACGAATCATTCCCAACAATAAATGTTCTGCACCGATGTAATCATGTCCGAGACGGAGGGCCTCTTCCCGGCTCATTGAAATTACTTCTTTCACTCTATTCGAAAATTTTGCTTCCATTGTGTAGCAATAAAAAAGTGTTTAATAGTCTAAACGCTACTTGATCCTTGTTTGTTCAAAATAGCCTGATCAGTATTTACAGGATCTTAACAAAACACTTTTTGCTTCCGGCCCCATGTTAAAAAGTAAGTCTACTATGCTCAGGTTGCTGATAAAATCATTCCCAAAGGTCTGATAGTAGGGCACTGGTTGATAATATTTAGGCGATTTGTGGCTTTTCTGATTGTTTATGACCGAAACAGCGTCGACAAGCCTTTTTACACCTTTTTCATCACCTGACAAATTGTACTTAACCTCCTTTTTTATACCTACCAATCTAAGACAAATTGTCAATAATTCATAATTCAAATCGACAAGAAATGGCAACCTCTTATGATAGATATCAATTAATTCGGGGGCGTAGAATTCGTAAAACGGGGATTTTCCGTACGCCGATTTAAAACAACCCAAGTGACGCCTGATCCAGTCCTGGTTGTAATCAATTAAAATGTCTTTTGTGGGGCTGGCTGCGTCGTATCCTCTTACCGGAACAGTTAATACGTCTATCTTATTAGTGGTGAGCACGTTGCACCGGTTTCGATAGGTCTGCTTCACATACCTTTCATCCACATCAATGAAAATCCGGTCGTGCTGAAGTATGCAAGTAAAATATTCCAGGCAAGGCAGGTACTGTAATTCGATCCGAACCTCGTTGAACTGATCATCTAAACTCAAAAATTCCGGCACTATCAAATATGGTAAAGCCTTATGATATTATCAAAAAATTTATAATAATTATTTTCTCTGGCTAGCAATGTTCAATACTGACTTAAATCATTACAATTTTGCTCAGAGGAAAACGCTCGTATCCCCAAGGCCTTCCCGTACTATCTCGAAGGTATCGTTGTCAGCCCTTACAATCGTTGATGGAATATTTCCGCCATACCCACCATCAATTACCATATCTACCAAATGCTCAAACTTCTCATAAATCAACTCTGGATCAGTTGAGTACTCGATAATTTCATCGTCATCTTTGATGGAAGTGGTAACTATTGGATTCCCCAATTCTTTAACCATCAGCCTCGGGATCATATGATCCGGAACACGAATACCGACCGTCTTCTTATTGGTATTTAAAAGCTTGGGAACATTGCTGTTAGCATCCAGAATAAATGTATAAGGGCCAGGCAAGACCCTTTTCATCAATTTAAAAGCAGTATTTCCGACTCTCGCAAAATCAGCGATATGACTTAAATCGAAGCAAATAAATGAAAAGTCGTTCTTCTGTGGTTTAATTCCTTTGATCCGGGCGATCCGTTCAACGGCGCGGGTATTGTAAATGTCACATCCCAAGCCGTAGACGGTATCTGTTGGATAAATGACCAAACCTCCATTGCGAAGGCAATCAACTACCTGACGAATACGCCTTTCATCAGGGTTTTGGGGGTAAATTTTAATAAACTCAGCGGGCATAAAAAAAATACAGCTTTCAGGGTTAACAACATCAAAAGCCAAATCCTTCCTGGGCAGGTGCTTTTTTTAAGTTTTTAATGTAAAACCTGTAAGCAAAATTAACAGGAAGATGCAGCCTGCACAATAAGACAATGAACTCGGTCTGCCAGCCCGGATTTTCGATGTAATTCAGCAAACTCCTAAAACGGATAGCTAAATCGAACTCCTGCGCGTACAAACATTTCCGAATGAATGTACGTATCCGTGCAGCCAAAAGATCAAATTCCTGCTGGTCCCTGTTGAGATCGTAAGCCTTGTTGCAAACTGCGTAATAGGAAGCAAGCATTCCGCTGCCCTTGCGATAAACCATAGAAGATAGTGATGCGGGAACGACTCTCTTTAATGTCAGAATTTCATCCAGATAATAATAGCTGAAACGCACCGAGGACCTGATCCAAAAGTCAAAATCTTCAAATAACAAAGCTTCATCATAGCCACCCAGCTGGTTAAGAATGTCTGTCCTCATCATCATTGTCGGCGTGCATATGAAATATCTTTCAAGGACATTTTTATAGACATCACCGGAGGGGATGTGCGCCACAGACCTGCCGTTTTCATCCACCCGGTAATGATTATTTAGCCGTCTGCCCAAGTTATCAATGTAGCATCCATTTGTAAAAATTACACCGTAGTCTTCAGAAAGGTTTTCAAAACACTCAACCTGCCTTTCGACCCGATCGGCGATCATAATATCATCTCCGGAAAGGTCAATCACATACTTACCCTTTGCAAGCGCGAGACCTTGATTGAATGCCTTGCATAAACCTGCATTGATATCATTCCTGATAATTTGAAATGCCGGGGCAGTACTTCTGAGGCAATCAATTATAGCCATTGTGCCGTCGGTGCTGGCATTGTCAATGACGATTAATTGAATGAAGGGATATGTTTGATAAAATACTGAAGTAAGGGTTTCCTCAATGTATTTTTCCTGATTATAGGTAGTCAATATTACCGTGACCAAGGGTTTTTCATGTTCTTTCATTTCAACCCATAATGCTGATCCAGTCAGTTTGATGATGTTTTTTTCATGCCTAAGAGCACAAAATTAGCAAGTATCAAAATATGCAGGGAAGAATGTTATTTTACGGTATGTCAGGATTTCACGTAATTTTTCCTGCCCGAAGCGGCCGCAATGCTGGCATTGATTTCAAAGCCGAGGATGATTACAAAAGCCAGTAAATAGAGCCAGATCATCAGCGCGATCATTGTTCCAATCGAACCGTAAAGCTTATTGTAGGAGCTGAACCGGGAAAGGTAAAAAGAGAAGCCATAAGTGGCGGCCAAAATCAGTACGGAAGCCACAATAGAGCCCACATTCACAAAATTATTCTGCCTGCCGTGGGAAGGTGCAAAACGATATATGATCGAAATAGTCAGCATTAATGCTCCAAGGCTGATCAGATACCGCGTTACATTCAGAACAGGGATCAGCGATGAGTCCTTCACCACATGCCAATCACCAAGCAAATTCATCACTGCATCTCCAACAATAAGCAGAATCACAGAAAGAAAAAGTACCGCAATCAGCAGCAAAGTAAGCAGGATAGCAATCCCTCTTACTTTGAGAAACCCACGTGTTTCAGAATCATCATAGACCATGTCGAAGGAGCGCATCAGGGACATCATTCCATTCGTGGAGGCGATCATCGCAAATATAAACCCAAAAGACAATACACCTTTCCGCGGCCGGCTGAGAATATCCATGATCGTCTGGTCCGCGTCGTCGAAAAGTCCACGGGGAAGGTTTTCCCGCAGTAATCCCATGATCTGCTGATCCAGGTGTTCAATAGGAATGTAGGGAATGAGGGTAAATAAGAATATGATGGCCGGAAATAATGCCAGGGTAAGGCTGAAAGCGACGGCTGACGCGCGTTGGTCAATGTCATACTTTCGGTTGCTGCGTACCAGATTCACCAGTATATCATAGAAAGAAGCCTTACTTCTTAACATAGTAGTCTTCTGCAGCCAAATGATAATTCGCTTGATATGGCGGTTTTTCAACAGTTTTTCAAGCATAACTTTCCGATTGGTTATTCCTTAATGTCAAAATAAGGTTTAAGCTTATTCAAAAGCTTATCAGGTGCAAGGCATAGTTTTCCATTATCACGCCTTTGAAACACTAATGTGGTGTCGCCCGTATTCAACAGCACATTTTGCTGATTCCGTATCTCGTATTGAAAGAAAATACGAATGCCCGGCATGTCCTTTATGGTTACCTGAATGTTCAGCTCATCATCATAGCGGCCTGGTTTCAGATAGCGAAAATGACTTTCGTAAACCGGCATCATCACACCTTCGTCTTCCATCACTTTATAATGAAAATCCAGGCTGCGCAATGCTTCCACCCTTCCAATCTCATAGTATCGGGCATAATTTCCGTAGTACACATAACCCATCTGGTCTGTGTCCGCATAGCGCACCCTTATACCTTTAACCTCGTAAACAAACATGCCTATTTCATGATTTTGAGCCTGTTCAACTCCGCCTGGTATAACCGCGCATTATTGAGATGGTCGGTATAATTTGTTGCAAATGCGTGATAACCGGACAAATCCGCTTTGGCACACATATAAATGTAATCGTGCTTATCATAATTTAAAACGGCATCCAGTGAATTGAAATCTGCCACGCGGATCGGCCCGGGAGGAAGTCCGGTGTTCATGTAAGTGTTATAGGGAGATTTGATCAGCAGCTGACCGTTAAGAATCCGTTTGATCGCAAAATCCTGTAATGCAAATTTAATGGTGGGATCAGCCTGCAACGGCATTTGCGCCCTTAAACGATTGACATACAGGCCTGCCACGCGAGGACGCTCATCCACTTTACGCGCTTGCTCTTCTTCTACAATGGATGCCAGGATCGAAACCTGTACGGGCGTTAGATTAATTTCCTTCGCTTTTGCCAATTTTTCGTCTGTCCAGTATTTTTTGTACTCACTGTGCATTCTATCCAGAAATTTTTCCGTACCGGTTGTCCAGTAAATGTCATAAGTATTGGGCAGGAACATGGAAACAATGGTGAGCGTGTCCAAGCCATATTTATCGCAGACGGCCGGATCATTCAGCGCTTTCCGAAACTGGTCTTCTCCAAATTCAAAACGGCTCCCAATTCTTTTGATCAGATCTTCTTTTAGCCTAATGTTGTTAAAAGTCAGCTTCACCGCATCCTGATCACCAGAAACCAGTTTCTTAATGGCTGCATAATTGTTGGTGCCTGGTTTGATCACATACCGTCCAGGTTTTACTTTTTCAGGATATTTCAAAAATTTGGCTAAAAATTGAAACGAGATATGATCGTTGATAACGTCATGCTTATTCAATGTATCGAGGACGGATTTATAAGTGGCCCCCTCGGGGATCAGCAAAGCAAAACTGGATTGTTTATCGGCCTGAAGATTCGGGGTTTTAAAGATTTGCCAGAAGTAAAATGAGAAAGTGGTGAACAGGATTGCGATGGTGACGAATAATCCAACTTTAAAATTACGGGACATAGTGATTTGGGCTTTGATGGCTTATTGGCTTTTAGCTTTTTAGCTGTTAGCGTTTGGCTGTTAGCTTTCTTTTTTTATAGTTAAATATTTAAATATTCTTTTCAAATGGGATATTAAATCGGGTTGCGAGTTCGGAGAGGGAATGAATGACCGGTTCTAATAGTGAAATACCATTTACTGCTCTTTCTGCTTCCATTTCACGCTCGGGATCTCCCGGGATGATTACTTTCTGGCCTTCAACTGCCCTTGCGCCACGGAATGCCCGGATCCATTTGTCCATATCTTTTTTGAAATCTTCGGCGGGACGGAACCCGTCGACGCGCATTGCGCCCAGAAAATGTCCGGTCCCCAACCCTACGCCTTCCTGCGCCGTCATGAATCCTGCGGTTGCAAATGGCGGAACCCAGGGGCCAAAATTAGCGCCCGATAATACGCCCGAAAAAATATCGACGATCGCGCCCAATCCATAACCCTTATGACTTCCATGCTCCCGGTCCGAACCTAATGGGAGCAAACCTCCGCCGCTTTTCACAGCATTGGAATCGGTGGTAGCATTACCTTCCGCATCCTGCGCCCAGCCCAACGGCGCGGAAAGACCTTTGCGCTGCAATATCTCAAACTTACCATATGCCACGGCAGTAGATGCGAAATCTGCCACAAATGCTGGCTCCTCAAAAGCGGGTACTGCCACAGCAATTGGATTGGTTCCCAATAACTTATCCAGTGAAAATGTTGGGGTGACAAGCGGCGCTGCATTGGTCATTGTCCAGCCGATCATATCCTTTTCCAAAGCCAACATGGCATGATATCCTGCAATTCCGAAATGATTCGAATTCCTAACCGAAACCCACCCCGAACCAACCTTTTCGGCCTTTTCCATTGCAATTTCCATCGCTTTTGGGGCGACTACCAACCCTAACCCACGATCTCCGTCTACGACAGCCGTACTGGGAGTTTCGTAAACAACTTTTACTTCCGGATTCGGGTTAAGCCTCCCATGGTCGTACAGACGCACATAACCCGCCAGACGCGCAATTCCGTGGGAATCTACGCCGCGCAAATCGGCGCTCACGAGCACTTCCGAAGCCAGTCGTGCCTCCTCGGTCGAACATCCTATCGCTAGAAAAACTTCCTCCGCGAAATGTTTCAAATAACTGGCCTGATACATATACGTCAAATGAATGAGCTTCTTTATAATTTTACCAAAGGGCATATTTAGATTGCCGGGCGCCGCAAATATCCTAATTCAATTGGCATCGTCCAATACTTCTCTTAATAAAGCCATCCGCCTGCCAGTAAGCCCGATGCTCAACAGCCTAATATAATTAAAATCAAAAACCCAGCATTAAAACGGTTAATCCGCTACCTCGTCCGCGGGTTGGTGCCGGTCGCGAACAGGATTAATTCATCGCCTTTAAAATGAGCAACATTGCAACACTTTCACCCGTTTAAAAGAATGATTCCCTATATTTGAACCATTCTTTTTACATTATGAGACAACTCGTTCCAATTGTCGTTTTGCTTCTTTTAGGGAATCTTTCAGCATGGTCGCAAGATCATTATGACCCTAAGAAAGCCCTCACCAGCGAAGAGCTTTTTATAAAACAAGGCAATACAAACAGGATTATCGCAACGCCCGGACAAAAATACCTTGTATTGGACGCCTCGCCTGTAATTGGCGGATTTCACAGATATCGCTTTTTTCCCGGAGATAACATTAAATTCAGGATGCATGATGAGACCATCCGTTTCAACGAGTCCATTGCAAGCGTTACCGATTCTTCTTTTAGCATTGCGATTATCAACGAAGCCGTTGGCCGGATGGATTACCAGGAAATTTTGCTAAAAGATGTTCGCCTGATGAAAGTATCCAGAAGGATCCCATTTATATCACAGCTCGCTCCGCTGCTTCCCTTAGCAGGCCTTATTTACATTGGCGCAGATTTTTTCAACAAAGGCGTTGATAACAAACGATTTACAACCGATACTTCATCATTTATCGTGGGAGGTTCATTGATGGCCGCAGGTTTTGTTTGTTATAAACTTACATTCGCCTCCCTCAAAATCAATGGCCGCAACAAACTGAAAGTGCTGGAAACATACTGAGTTATTATCTGATTTTTTCAAAGTGAAATCCATTTTAGTCAATCCCCCAAAACAACCTATACGGGCAGAAATACAACTGGCTGCTTCCAAAAGTGAGTGCAACAGAGCTTTGATCATCAATGCATTGACTGGCTTCCAATGCGAACTTTCCAATATCTCAGAAGCACGCGACTCCCAAACCATGCTGCGCCTGCTCAATTCCGACGATGAAATTGCAGATGTAATTGATGCCGGAACAACCATGCGTTTCTTGACCGCATATTTTGCGGTTACCAATCAAACCAAAACCATGACCGGCACTGCCCGAATGTGTGAAAGACCTATAGGGATTTTGGTCGATGCATTGCGTTTCTTGGGAGCAGATATTAGCTATGAAAAAGAAGAGGGTTATCCACCATTGAAATTGAATGGATTTTCTTATTCAGGAAACAGGGAAATCAGCATGCGGGGCGACGTCAGCAGCCAATATATTTCTGCTTTATTAATGATTGCGCCGGAGTTGCCCAGCGGTCTCACCATTAAGCTCCAAGGCGAAGTTGGCTCGCGGCCTTATATTGAAATGACGCTTAATCAAATGGCGCATTTCGGCATCGATTACAAAGCCGACTGGCAAACCAATACCCTGACAATTCCTCCCATGAAATACCAGCCGCATCCTTATGCAATCGAATCCGATTGGTCTGGGGCGAGTTACTGGTATAGCATTGTCGCGCTGGCCGAAGACGCGAAGGTTGAATTACTGGGTTTAAAAAAGGATTCTTTGCAGGGAGATAGTGCCATTGTGCAGATTATGAAGCATTTAGGTGTCGATAGTGTTTTTACAGAACGTGGCGTACTGCTTACCAAAATTCCGCCGGCTGCATCCATTGGCTGGGATTTTACCGATTGTCCCGATCTCGCACAAACCGTTGCCGTTTGCTGCGCCGTGAAAGGGATCCGTCTTTCGCTTACAGGTATTGAAAGTTTAAAAATCAAGGAAACAGACCGGATTTTTGCATTGCAGCAGGAACTCCAAAAGCTTGGTGCTGAATTAATGGAAATCGAAAAAGACCATTTGTACGAAGTTCACGGCATAAAAGATCCTGGCCCAATCCTATCCCCTTCGATCCATACTTACGATGATCACCGCATGGCAATGGCATTTGCGCCTGTTGGAATGGTTTTCCCCGTGATTATTGAAGAGCCTGGCGTTGTCGTAAAATCTTATCCGGGGTATTGGAAAGACCTGGCGAAAGTCACCGCCTGGGAGGAAGTATAACAAACATTGCTGCTTTTTATGGACACCACTATGGCTTTTCTGGCATCCGTTCCCTTTTGGGTTTACATTATCATTGTGTTGGTAATCATTGCATTGCGGGATATTTTGCAGCGAAAGCATACCATTCAGCATAATTTTCCCATTGTAGGCCACATTCGTTACTGGCTCGAAACCATTGGCCCTGAATTACGGCAGTACATTGTCGCCAATAACCGCGAAGAACTTCCCTTCAACCGCCGCCAGCGTTCCTGGATTTATGCTTCATCGAAAAAAGAAAACAATTATCAGGGCTTTGGTACGGACCAGAATATGCAGGAGCCGGGTTATGTTTTTGTAAAACCGGCTATGCTGCCTTTAAAGCTGGATTCTACCCATAACCATCATGTCAAAAACGGCAATGATCCGCATCATTATACCATTCCTTCCGTTAAAGTTATTGGGGCATATCACAATAGAAAACGTCCATATCGCCCCCGCTCGGTCGTAAATGTAAGCGCGATGAGCTTTGGTTCCCTTTCTTCACGGGCCATTGAGTCCCTCAACAAAGGATCTTTCCAATTCGGCAATTATCATAATACAGGCGAAGGAGGTTTATCCCCTTATCACAAATATGGTGCAGACGTTGTGTTCAACATGGGTACTTCATACTTTGGCGTCCGTGATGCGGAGGGAAATTTTTCGATGGAAAAGCTCATCAAACTGACGGAAAGCAATCCTTTTGTCCGAATGATCGAGCTGAAACTTTCTCAGGGTGCCAAACCGGGAAAAGGAGGTGTGCTTCCCGCAAGCAAAATAACTGCTGAAATTGCCGAAATCAGGCACGTTCCAATGGGTGTTGACGTGGTATCCCCACCCTATCACAGTGCTTTTTCCAATATCCCAGAAATGATCGATTTCATCGAGCTCATGGCTGAAAAAACCGGCTTACCTGTCGGGATCAAATCTGCGGTGGGTAAAACGGATATGTGGGAACAGCTGGCAGATCTCATGGTTGAAACCGGAAAAGGGCCAGATTTTATTACCATTGACGGCGGTGAAGGTGGTACAGGAGCCGCTCCGCCTTCTTTCGCGGATCACGTCTCCCTTCCTCTGGTATTTGCATTCAGTACGGTTTATAAAATTTTCCAGAAACGGAGCCTGACGGAAAAAGTTACTTTCATCGCATCCGGCAAGCTGGGACTTCCGGCACAAGCAGTGATGGCATTCTCCATGGGTGCCGACGTAATCAATGTTGCGAGGGAAGCCATGATGTCCATTGGCTGCATCCAAGCACAGATCTGTCATACCAATCGCTGCCCGACCGGCATTACCACCAATAACAAATGGCTGGAAGCAGGCATTGATCCAGTATTAAAAACGCAGCGGTTTAACAATTATATGACGACGCTGGCCAAGGAAATCATTGAAATAACCCATGCAGCTGGCTACGAGCATCCCTGTCAGTTTGGAATGAACGATGTTGATATTTCAATGGGTGACCACAACAGCATTATCTCGCTGGCAAACAATTACCACTATTTGAAAACCATCGTACCTTATCCCGGGATAAAAGCACTTCTTGAATGTCCGCATTTGGGTGGCAGGGCCATTTCTGGTGAAAAGTTTGCCTGATTATCAAACACTAACACATGCTTGGAAGAAATTTCACCTTATTGTTTTTCATATTCCTCCTTTTCTCCTGTTCTTCTGAAAATCCTGAAAAACTAGACGATCAGGAATATTTTCCATTGGAATCAGGTCGATATTCAGACTTTGAAGTTGGACTAGCGCAGTACCGCATTGACGAACCGGATCAAATAGCCCGCTACCACTACAAAAAAACGATTGCAGATTCATTTTACAGGGCCGACGGGCAAAAGGTTTTTCCATTTCAATATTCTTCCCAAACTGATGGGACTTTTTGGAAAACCGATTCAATTACTGCTGGCTGGCGCGCTTCTAACCGTTTCTTTGAACAGGAAAATGGAAAGCCCGTAATCAAAATCAGCCTCCCGGTTTTCGAGGGTTCGCATTGGAATGCCAATACTTTTAATGTCAATAATAAGCGCGAATGCAATGCCGTGCAAGTAGACAAATCTTACCAAATCCGCTCATTATTTTTCCCCAATACCATCACGATAGTAATTCAGGATGACTCAACACTTTTGTCGAGAAAGAAGTATATAGAAATATATGCTAGAAACGTTGGTCTGATAAGGCGTGAGCGGCTTTACCTGCAATATTGTTACACAGCAGATTGTATTGGAAAAGGGGTTATCAATTCAGGCTGGAAAGAAATCACAACTATTCAAAATTTTAGTAAAAAATGATCAAAAATCTATTACTCACACTGCTTGCAACTTTTTTGACCGGACAAAGCTTTGCACAAAGTAATCCGAGATATCTTGTGCTTTTCAAAGACAAAACCGGCTCCCCTTATACAGTTGAAAAACCTTCCACCTATCTTTCTGAAAGGTCTATTGCAAGGAGAGCAAAACAAAATATCTCAATTACAACCAGGGATTTCCCGGTTAATCCTACCTATGTCGCTGCCGTGAAGCAAACCGGCGCAGCTGTTATTTATTCATCCCGCTGGTTCAATGCCTCATTGGTCGAAGCTTCTGATGCCCAATTGGCGGCCATTAAAAAGCTGGCTTTTTACAAAGGAATTGAACTCGATCTGCCTGTTGCGAACCTTACTTCCAAATCCGCTGGTATTGAACGGATAGAGGGGGTTAAAGAGAAATTTGAGACGGTCGAAGACCTCGATTATGGCAGCATGAATGCTCAGCTGGCATTAATGGAAGTGCCGGAAATGCATAAAAAAGGCTTTCATGGTGAAAATATGCTGATCGCAGTGCTGGATAATGGTTTTGCCCAGGCTGATGTTGTCGGGTATTTCAAACAATTGAGAGACGAAAAACGGATTATTGATACCCATGATTTTGTGGGCAGGGACGGAAACATTTACAATGACGGCTCCCATGGACTGAATGTATTGTCCACGATTACGGCTTACGAGCCTGGGACGATGATCGGTGCTGCATTTAAAGCCTCATTTGCACTTTATTGCACAGAAAACAATTTTGGAGAATCACCTTATGAGGAAATTACCTGGCTTCTGGGTGCCGAACGTGCCGATAGTCTGGGTGCAGATGTGATCAACTCGTCATTGGGCTACTCCGTTTTCGACGGTGAATTCAACAATGCTGCTTACAATCACACTTATGAAGATATGGACGGAAAAACAACCATTGTCAGTCGTGCTGCCCGGTTTGCTACCCGTACCGGAATGATCGTCACCAATTCAGCGGGGAATGATGGGAACAAAGCATGGCATTATATTGCTGCTCCCGCAGATGTGGATTCCGTGCTGACCGTTGGTGCGACTACATATGACAGAAGCTACGCCGCGCTTAGCTCGGTTGGGCCAAATGCGGCTGGCCAGGCAAAGCCGGATGTTGCCGCGGTAGGCTCGGGAACTGCGGTAGGTACTGTGAACGGTACTGTTGCAAATGGCAGCGGGACTTCATTTTCATCCCCACAAATTGCAGGACTGGCAACCATACTCTGGCAGGCGCATCCAAATCTCACTGCCCAGCAGATCATTTATGTATTGAAAAAATCGGGGCACAATGCAGCTACTCCCGACAATATGTTGGGGTATGGTGTTCCAAGCGCCTTAAAAGCAGAAGAAATCATAGCTAATGAATTTTCGCCGCTAGGTACCGAAGAAGAGTTGCTCAGCTCGGTCATTCTTTCACCCAATCCGGCCAATTCACAAATAACGCTTTCCATTCCCGGGGCACTGGTGGGCAAAACTGCTGAATTGAATATTTATGGCATCAATGGGATGTCCCGGCACAATTCAATGGCGCGGTTAGCGAGTGTACAAACCATTGCTACTGATGACCTCCCATCAGGACTTTACCTGGTCAAAATCAAGGTAGATCAGCAGGAGAGGACATTGAAATTTATAAAGCGCTAGTTTTCCGGACCATTCGCATAATCGATTCCGAATCATGGAAATGATGGACTTCGGCGAGCGGAATCCATCTTACATCCCTGGATTCGCTGTTGATCAAAATAGTTTGCTCATCTATCATTTGGAAAACAAACCGGATGTCATAATGGTGATGTGCTGGAATATCGTTGTTTGCCGGGATCAAATGAACATCGATATCGTAAATGCTCCTTTTCAACAACTCCAGATGTTGGATCCCGGTTTCTTCCCAAACTTCTTTTCTGGCAACAGCTTCCACATCCGGGTCACCGTCGCAATGTCCTCCCGGTTGAAACCATCGGTCGAGTTTGCGATGGTGCATTAGCAGCACTTCGTTTTTATTGGCAGACAGTACCCAGCCGGACGCGGTCACATGTCCTATTAACAATGTTCTTTCAAAGCATTCAGGGTTTTCTTTGACAAATGCGATTGTCTCCCGATGCATTTGCTCCTCCTCACCAGTTTCAGGAATATAAGTTTTGAGTAAGGCAATTAAACGGTCCCTTATCATTTAGGCTATCTGATTTTTTCATTCTAATTTCACCACAAGTTTAATACAGAAGCTATAAACCACTTAGTAAAAATGAAAAAGTATATCCTCACAATTGTCCTCGCTACTTTGCTTCTAACCAACTCTATCGCCCAGCGAACTCCCGCAACAAGCCAGGGAGCCACTGTGGTTCAGACTATTGGCATCACGGATTTCACCATCAAATATTCCCGGCCTTCTATTAAAGGCCGCAAAGTTTTTGCCGACAGTTCGCTGTTAGCACCTTATAATCAGCTTTGGCGCACCGGTGCCAATTCTCCAACTACCCTTGAAGCCAGCACAGAATTCACATTCGGTGGCAGAACGGTACCAGCAGGAAAATATGCATTGCTATCCATTCCGTCCGGAGCTGCGTGGACGGTCATTTTGAATAAAAACTATGAACAGGGCACTGAAGCTTACAATGAATCCGACGACGCGGCGCGGGTTATGGTTATGCCAACTTCTTCGGAATTTAATGAGGTTTTCAAAATCGAAGTGGATCCATCAACCGACAGCACGGGTTATCTCTGCCTTGAATGGTCCTCAGTAAAAATTCCAGTACCGATTTCCCTGCATACGGAGTCGCTGACCATGAATGCATTGAACAAAGCCATTGCCGAAAAACCGGAGGACGTTCAGACGCTGGAAAGTGGCGCAGGATATCTCTTATTCAAAGGAAAAGATTTGCAGGTAGCGCTTGCCATGGCGGATAAAGCGATCGGCTTGAAGGAAGGATACTACAATTTATGGTTGAAAGCGTCGATCCTCAGCAAATTGGGCAAATACAATGAAGCGCTTCCGGCAGCCCAAAAAGCATTGACACTGGGAACTGCTTCGGATCAGGCTTTTACCAGTTTTTACAAAGGTCAGATTGAAAAAACAATTGCAGAAATACAGCCAAAGATTACTCCAAAAGCAGCCATAGCCACTGTTTCGAGAAGCAAAAAAAAGAAGAAATAACCTGTGATATTTATCTAAAAAACCGCGGTACGCTCCACTGATAGCGTACTGCCAGGATCCGGATAATGATGATGATCAATGATGCCGAAATGAATGCGACATTCCGTTCCGCTCCCAATTTATTAAGCAATAGATAACTGCATGCTCCTGCAAAGCATGCAGTTGCATATACTTCTTTCCTGTAAATAATCGGGATTTCATTCGTCATCACATCCCGGATCACGCCGCCCATTGTGGCAGTAAAAACACCCATAATCACCGCAATTTCGGGCCTCACGCCCAAATGCAATGCTTTTTCAGTTCCCACAATGGTGAACAAAGCAATTCCGAAAGTGTCGAAAAGAAATAAGGTTTTTCTCAACCTTAACAAAGGCTTGTAGAAAATAAAAGTGGCCAGAATTCCCGCCATGATAGCGTAAATAATATTAATGTCGCTGATCCAGACCAACGGGTAGCTATCGAGCAGAATATCACGGAGCGTTCCACCTCCGATGGAAGAAATAAAGGCGGTGAAGCTAGCGCCAAACCAATCCTGATATTTCTGATCTTTTACGGCCAATGCGCCTGAAATGGCAAAGGCGAACGTGCCGATAATCTCTAAAATATATTGGATGCTCATCCCTAAACAGCAACTGGCGCTTTGATACCAGGCCAGGAATTATAATTCTGCAATTCAAAATCCTCGAATTTAAAATCAAAAATGCTTTTAACATCGGCATTTATAGCCATGGTTGGAAGCGCCCTCGGTTCACGGCTTAATTGCAGCTCGACCTGATCGAGGTGATTGAGGTAAATATGCGTATCGCCACCTGTCCAGACAAAATCTCCTAAATCCAGATCACATTCCTGTGCGATCATCATCGTAAGCAAAGCATAACTCGCAATGTTGAAAGGCACACCCAGAAAAACATCCGCGCTGCGCTGATAAAGCTGACAGGAAAGCTTGCCTTTTGTTTCGCCCATATCCGCATCGGGAGGAGCAACATAGAATTGGAATAACGCGTGACAGGGTTGTAATCTCATTTCAGATAATTCGGCAGGATTCCAGGCGGAAACAATGATGCGCCGCGAATCCGGAGAATTTTTAAGCTGTTTTAGAATCTCCTGCAACTGATCCACCGACTTACCATTTGCCCCTTCCCAACTCCGCCACTGCTTACCATAAACCGGTCCCAGGTCCCCATTTTCGTCCGCCCATTCATCCCAGATCGACACATTATGGTCTTTCAGATATTTAATATTCGTATCGCCTTGCAAAAACCAGAGCAGCTCATAAATGATCGATTTGGTATGCACTTTTTTGGTGGTGACCAAAGGAAAACCTTCTTTCAGGTTGAAGCGCATCTGATAGCCAAACACACTAATGGTACCCGTTCCGGTCCGGTCGGTTTTGCGGACGCCGTTTCGAAGAATGTGACGTAATAAATCCTGGTATTGCTGCATTAAAAGGATCCTTAAAGGGTAAGCAGGTTAAACGCTTGCAATTTCAACACTATAAGTAATTTCCGCCAATGCAGCCATTTGCGCGGTGGCAGAGCAGTATTTATCCATCGACAAACCAATGGCACGGTTGATTTTATTTTCATCCAATTGGTTTCCAGCAAATTTGAAGACCAGGTTGATTTTCCGGAACGGTTTCCGCATTGTACCTTCTTCCTGCTCACGGTCGCCATCAACAGAAATGCGAAAATCGGTGATATCCTGGCGTTGCTTTTTAAGAATAAGCACTACGTCAATGGCGCTGCAACTTGCCAAACCCATTAATAACAATTCCATAGGCCTTACCCCGAGGTTACTGCCGCCAATATCCGGCGAGCCATCGGTATGTACTTTGATTTCTGAGGAGCCACTGCCTTCAAAATGGAAGGCGTCGTTCACGCGGACGAGTTCTACTTTCATAAAATTGGTAAGGAAATCTGCCAAAACAAAGTTCAAATATACTGACCAAAACCGGTTTGGCGGCTCACTTATAAATTTAATCACAACCATAAACCTTGTATATTCGCTAGACAAAGTTGCACCGGCCAATCTGCAAAATATGCCTCCGATTGACCAGAATGTTTAAAATGAACTAAATGAACGAATTATGTGGAACGAGGAAGATAACAAACTGAAACGCAGCTTCACTTTTAAGGATTTCAAGGAAGCTTTCGCATTTATGACCGAAGTTGCTGAAACCGTGGATGAAATGGATCACCACCCGTTTTGGACCAATACCTACAACAAAGTCAATATTGAATTAAATACCCATGATGCCGGTGATATTGTAACGGAAAAAGACAGAAAACTGGCTGCTGCGATTGACGCTATTTTTGAAAAATGAAGCTTTATATCGTACCTACCCCCATCGGCAACCTCGAAGACATCACGCTTCGCGCGATCAATGTCCTGAAAAGCGTGGATGTAGTTTTGGCAGAAGATACCCGCACTTCGGGCACCTTGCTGAAACATCTTGGGATTTCCAAACCGATGCAGAGCTACCATATTCACAATGAACACCAGACAGTTTCCAGGGTCGTGGACCGCATTCAAAAAGGAGAATCCATTGCCTTGATTTCGGATGCGGGTACGCCCGCTGTTTCTGATCCGGGCTTTTTATTGGTAAGAGAATGTATTAAGAGAGATATAGACATTGAATGCCTTCCCGGGCCTACAGCATTCGTCCCCGCATTGGTTAATTCGGGCTTACCCAGCGACCGCTTCACATTCGAAGGTTTTTTACCCCACAAAAAAGGCAGACAAACGCGTTTGCAAAATCTGGTACCGGAAGAAAGGACCATGATATTTTACGAATCGCCGCACAGGCTGATCAAAGCTTTGACGCAATTCACCGAATATTTCGGCCCGGATCGTCAGGTAAGCGTTTCCAGAGAGTTAACTAAGATTTTCGAGGAGAACATAAGAGGTACTTTGCAGGAAGTAATTGCTTATTTTTCCGAGAAAACCATCAAAGGCGAAATTGTAATTGTCCTGGCCGGCCGGGCAGAAGAGAAAAAGAAATCCGACAAATATGAGGACGAGGATCCTGAATAATATGAACCCAAACAACCGCAAGTTTTTTAAGTATTTAGTAATTAGTATTTTACTCATAAGCCAATCTTTTTCTGCATTCGCCCAGTTTGCGACATTAAGCCCGCAAACGAAGGTAAGTCTCGTGACTTTTGGTCCCGGCGAAGAATTATACTCCGGTTTTGGCCACAGCGCGCTCTGGATTTACGACCCTGTATTGGGACTTGATGCCGCCTACAGTTATGGTACTTTCAGTTTCGAATCCGGTAATTTTTATATCAAATTTTTGAGAGGAACATTGCCTTACACGATCTCTGTCGCGCCAATGGGCCCGCAGGTGGCTTTTTACAGATCCGAAAACCGGTCCGTATCCGAGCAGGTATTGAACCTTTCACAAGCCCAGAAACAGAAGCTATACAATTACCTGGAAACCAATTACCTACCGCAAAACCGAAAATATCAATACCAATATTTTTACGACAATTGCGCAACCCGTCTGGTCAATGCATTGAAGGCAGCTACTGCCGATAGTCTCGTTTATACAGGATATACCAAAGAAAAACTCAGTTTCCGACAATGGATCGACCGGTATGCCTACAAGCAAAATCCATGGGCCGATTTTGGAATGGATCTCGCCATTGGCGCACAGTCCGACGAAATTGCTACTGCGGAACAGGCTACTTTTTTACCTGATAACCTCGCCACAGCATTCGGTAATGCAAAATTGAAAACGAGCTCAGGCGTTCAGCCGCTGGTTATGGGCACCAATGATTTTTTTACCGCCGAACCGATCAAGTACAAAGGTACCTTCACGCCAATGGTTACCTTTTGGACAATGGCAGTGCTCGTCCTTGCATTCACTGATTGGCAGACCAGGAAAGGAATGGTGAATTTTGCATTGGATAAAATTCTTTTTTCTATCGTGGGCCTGGCGGGCTGGATATTGGTTACGCTTTGGGTGATCAGGAATGATGATACAACCAGCTGGAATTACGATCTGCTTTGGGCATTCCCGTTGTGGCTGCCGCTGATTTTTTTCATTTCAAAGCACAGGAAACCTTACTGGTTCCAATTTCTGTTGATTTTATATGGATTTCTCTTACTTTGCGCAACGGGCAATGTTTTAAAACACAACTACGTGGTCATACCTATCCTGCTGACGCTGATCGTCAGGGTCTACTACATCAATAACTCACTTTCTAAAATTCCTCAAAGGGCAAAATAGTATGGATCTGGAATTGCTGACACGAAAAACGATAGAAATAGTAAGGCAGGCTTCTACATTTATTCAGCAGGAAGCGGCTCTTTTTTCAAGAGATAAAATTGAATATAAGGATCTAAACAATCTGGTTTCTTATGTAGATAAAGAAGCCGAAAAGCTATTGGTGACCGGCTTAACAGAACTTTTGCCGGAAGCCAGCTATATCACCGAAGAAGGCACAACCGGCATCGAACCAGATCCGACCGCCCTAAATTGGATTATTGATCCGCTGGACGGAACGACCAATTTTATTCACGGCATTCCGGTTTATTGCGTTAGCGTGGGCCTGGCAAGAGGCAAAGAGTTATTGGTCGGCGTTATTCATGAACCAAGCCTGAATGAAATGTTTTACGGCTGGCAGGGCGGCGGGGCCTGGTTGAATGACAAAAAAATCAGCGTGTCCAGTGTTCCACTTTTGCAGGATAGCCTCATTGCGACCGGATTTCCCTATTATAAATTCGAAAAGCAAAAAAGATATATGTACATTCTTGAACTGCTCATGCAAAAAACGCATGGAATCCGCAGAATGGGCGCCGCGGCAGTGGATCTCGCCTATGTTGCTGCTGGACGTTTTGATGGTTTTTACGAATATAATCTCAATTCCTGGGATATGGCCGCAGGCGTGCTGCTCATCAAAGAAGCAGGAGGAAAAGTGACCGATTTTAGTGGCGAGGATAACTACCTTTTCGGAGGCGATATCATTGCAACCGCTGGCAAAGCCCACCACGAATTAGTAGGAGTCATTAAAGAAAACTTTTAAAACTCACTAATTCACTCATTCACCCATTCACTCATTCAAATTGCAATGACCCTCGAACAACTCAAATATCCCATCGGTGAATTTGAATCCCAGGATAGCTATACCGCTGCCGAAGTAAAATCCAACATTCAGATCATCAGCGCATTGCCTTCAAAATTCATCAACCTCCTGTCCAATTGGGAGGACGATAGGCTAAATACGCCTTACCGGCCAGATGGCTGGACCGTCAGGCAGTTGATCCATCACGTAGCCGACAGTCATATCAATGCCTACACCCGTTGCAGGCTAGCTATGACCGAGGACAATCCGACCATCAAGCCGTATGAAGAGCAATTATGGGCCGAATTACCCGATGCAAAGACTGCTCAAATTGAATTGTCACTTCAATTGATGCGGTATGTTCATTTAAGGTGGGTTTTGCTTTTGAATTCAATGGATGAGACGGATCTGGCAAGAACTTACACGCACCCTGCGACTGGGCGTGTTTTCAGGCTGGATGAAGTCATTGCGAATTACGCATGGCACAGCGAACATCATTACCAGCATGCATTCACGCTGGCAGCCAGGAACAATTGGTAACCGCTTCACGTTTTTGAAATGATGGCAGCGCAACAGATTATTGTTTTTATTCTTTTCCTGATGGCAGGTGGCTATATCGGCTGGCGGATCTGGAAAACATTTGATAGCCGCAACAGCGGTGGCTGTGCGAAAGGATGCGGCTGCGCCGCGGACAAGGCCTCATTAAATGCGTAACATTACTTTTTGGCATAAAAAAGGTAGCCTTAAACCAGCTACCTCTTTTATGCATTCCCTATTACAATGCACCCTTTTTAATGTCATCCACAACTGCCGGATCCAGCAATGTTGAGGTATCTCCCAGATTGTTGACGTCCCCTTCCGATATCTTCTTTAAAATCCTTCGCATGATCTTGCCGGAACGTGTTTTAGGTAATCCCGTCACGAACTGGACTTTATCCGGTTTTGCAATCGGGCCGATAATCCTGGAAACGGTGGCGGCAATGTCTTTTTTGAACATCTCGGGGTCATGCACACTTTTTTCCGCGATTACATACGCGTAAATACCCTGACCTTTAATGTCATGCGGATACCCTACCACAGCTGATTCCACCACGCCTAAATGCATATTGATGGCATTTTCAACCTCCGCAGTTCCAATGCGGTGGCCCGATACATTCAATACATCGTCCACGCGTCCTGTAATGCGGTAATAGCCATCTTCATCGCGCAAACATCCGTCACCCGTGAAATACATACCCGGATAAGCGGAAAAATACGTTTGCTTGGCGCGTTCGTGGTCGCCATAGGTTGTGCGGATAATGCCTGGCCATGGAAATTTGATGCAAAGGTTACCGCTTACGCCATTTCCTTCGATTTCATTGCCGCTTTCATCCACTAAAACAGGCTGAATGCCCGGTAACGGTAGAGACGCAAACGTCGGTTTTTCTGGCGTGATCCCCGCAAGCGGAGATATCATAATACCCCCGGTTTCAGTTTGCCACCATGTGTCTACCAATGGACAATCGTCGGCACCAATGTTGGTTTTGTACCAATGCCAGGCTTCCTCGTTGATTGGCTCACCGACTGAACCGAGTTTGGTTAAAGACGATAGATCGTGCCCATTCACATAATCCAGGCCAAAACTCATTAAAGAGCGGATGGCAGTCGGGGCGGTATAGAGGATGTTAACTTTATGTTTTTCAATGATTTTCCAGAAACGGCTTGCGTCCGGATAGGTAGGTACGCCTTCAAAAATGACCGAGGTCGCGCCGCAGCAAAGCGGGCCATACACAATGTAGCTATGCCCGGTAATCCAGCCAATGTCGGCCGTACAAAAATGAATTTCTCCCGGCTCGTATTGAAAAACGTTTGTGAAAGTATAGGCTGCAAAAATCATGTACCCGCCGCAAGTGTGAACAACGCCTTTGGGTTTTCCGGTTGAACCGGAAGTGTATAAAATGAATAGAATGTCCTCAGCATCCATAGGTTCGGCCGCGCAAACCGAATCGACCAGTTTCACTTCATCTTCCCACCACAAATCCCTGCCTTTCAGCATGGAAACCGGCGTACGGGTGCGGGTCATGACAATGACGTGTTTTACCGTATCGCATTGTACAAGCGCTTCATCCACAGTAGCTTTCATTGGAATTACCTTGTTGCCACGGAACGCACCGTCGGATGTGATAACCATTGTGCATTCAGCATCGTTGATCCGGTCGGCAATAGATTTGGCTGAAAAACCCCCAAAAACTACGGAATGAATGGCTCCTATCCTTGCGCAAGCCAGTACGGCAACGGACAACTCGGGAACCATCGGAAGATATATGCAAACCCGGTCGCCTTTCTGGACACCGTGCTTTTTCAAGACATTGGCAAACCGGCAAACCTGATCAAACAATACGCGATAAGTAATGGAAATTGCTTTGTCTTCGGGATCATTGGACTCCCAGATGAGCGCAACCTGATCACCTTTATCAGCCAAATGACGGTCCAGCGCATTTTCGGTGATGTTCATTACACCGCCTTCAAACCATTTTATATTCGCCTCGGTGAAATCCCAGCTCAGTACTTTTTTCCAGGGTTTACGCCACACAAATTGTTGGGCCACTTCCGCCCAGAAACCTTCGGGATCGTCTACGCTTTGCTTGTAGGCAACCTGATACTCTTCAAAGGTCTTAATTCTCATAATAAATAAAGGTTAAAAACTAGGGAAATAGGATATGAGCAGACAAGTTATAATTTTCATCTGGTTACTCCTACCTTGTCCGTTTGTAAGCGCTGATCAGTTGCCAAATTGCATTAATTTCAGCCTCTCAAAACGTCCGAGAAGTATTTACGAATGTCTATTGATAAAATGGAAACAGACGAACCAGGCTTTTCGAGGGATGAAATCAGTTTTATTCAAACGCATCAATATGAAAATGCAGGTCAGCTGATGTTGAAGGCAGGCCAGTTTAAAGGGTTGGATCTTAAAAAACTGGCGGCTCAAATCGTATCCAGACAGAAGGCAGTCAAGAAGCTTCCGGAATGGTACAGCAATGAAAAACTGGTTTTCCCACCCGCATTATCAGTCGAGCAATGTTCGTCGGAAGCTACCGCCCGCTACAAGGCGAAACTGATCTCAGGTGGAAAACTCGTTGACATTACCGGTGGAATGGGCGTCGACAGCTTCTATCTTAGCAAGAGCTTCGAAAAAGTGGATTATTTCGAACAGCAGGAAGTTGTTGCTGAAACAGCCCGTTATAATTTTGAACAGCTTGGGGTATCTAACATTGAGGTTCACGCCGAAGATTCACTAAATGCACTCAAGAATGGACGCATAACTTGCGATTGGATTTATGCAGATCCTGCACGCAGGGACGTAAACCGGCAAAAAGTGGTAAAACTGGCCGATTGTGCCCCTGATATTCCGTCCAAACTGGATACCCTGTTTAATTGCGCTCCAAATATCTTGCTAAAAACCTCCCCGCTCCTGGATATCGCTTTGGCTTGCAGTGAATTGCAATGCGTAAAAGACGTTTATACTATTGGATATGAACAGGAATGTAAGGAATTGCTCTTTGTTTTGGCGAGAGATTTCAAAGGAGACTACAAGATAAATGCTCGAATTCTGGATCAGGATGGTAGCGTGAGGCAATCGCTGGATTTTGACCTGGAAACCGAGCGGAATGCAGCGGTATCCTATTCGGATCCGCTGGCCTATTTGTATGAACCGCATCCAGCCATTTTAAAAGCCGGAGCATTCAAAACCCTTTGTGAAAAGTACGGCGTAAACAAATTAGCTGCTAACAGCCAGCTATACACGTCAGCGCATTTGGTGGAAAATTTCCCTGGCCGATCCATGAAAGTGGTGGCTATTTGCAAGCCCGATATGCGGGAGATAGCGCAGCACATTGGTGGAGACAAGGCCAATCTAACTGTCCGTAACTTCCCTGCAAAAACCGATGAGCTCAGAAAAAAGTGGAAATTAAGGGAAGGAGGCGACTTTTACCTCTTTGCCACCACTCTTGCCGACCAATCAAAAACGGTGATTGTAACCATCAGGGCATTCAACTGAGAAATTTTTCTTCGTACATTTTTTCAGAGAAGCCCAGCGTCACCGCTTTTCCCGAAGCATCTTCAATAACCGGCCTTTTCACCACAGTCGTATGCTGAACGATCAGCTTGGCGGCCGATTTCTCATCCACCACCGCTGCCCGTTCTTCATCCGAAAGCTCTTTCCAGGTAGTCGAGGCTTTATTCACAACCTTATCCCAAGGAAAAACTTTAAACCACTTCTTCACGGTCGCGGCTGGTAATGCTTCTTTTCTGTAATCGTAAAAAGTATATGCAATGCTGTGATTATCAAGCCAGGTACGTGCTTTTTTAATGGTATCGCAATTCGGGATTCCGTAAACGGTTAACATAAAGTTGTTACGCTAAAAACTAAAAAACTAAACTTCTGCCGCAATCGGCTCCTCCTGAATACGGTCGGAATTATGCATTTTTTCATCATCCAGCTCACCTTCCCAACGGGCGATCACAGCGGTAGCGAGGCAATTTCCAGTCACATTGACGGATGTCCGCGCCATATCCATCAATTCATCAATACCCATAATCAGTAGCACCGGCCACTCTGGCATACCAAAATTGGCAATCGCGCCTAACAAAATAACTAGGGTCGCACGGGGAATGCCCGCAACTCCTTTGCTGGTAAGCATCAGCAATAATACCATCGTAAGTTGCTGACCAAAAGACATTTCCGTACCCGTCGCCTGGGCGACGAAAACCGTGGCCAGAGCCAGATAAAGCGTGGAACCATCAAGATTAAAACTGTATCCGGTTGGCATTACGAAGGAAACGATTTGCCGGGGAACGCCAAATTTCTCCATTTTTTCCATCGCCTTGGGCAATGCTGATTCGGAGCTGGTGGTAGCAAATGCAATGGATACCGGTTCGAAAATGGCTTTGGCAAACTTGATCACGGGGATCCTGGCTATCAATGCAATCGGGATAAAAACAATGACGATGAATACAATCAAAGCACAATATAGCGTGGCCAGGAGCAGCGCCAGGTTTCTAAGAACGTCAATACCCATATGTCCCACCGTTTCTGCAATGGCAGCGCCAACGCCAATTGGGGCGAAATACATGATGATCTTGGTAAATTTGAACATTACCTCCGCCAGCAATTCCACGCCATGTACAAATTTTTCCTTTTTTGCAGCAGGCAAAAGCGCAAGACTTATTCCGAACAAAACACTAAAAACGACGATCTGAAGTACTTCTCCGTGATAAATGGATTTAGCAACGTTCTCTGGAAATGAATGTAATACGATATCCTGCCAGGTTTGGTCAGCTACTTTTGGCAAAGTCACATTAAGCGCTTCCGGCGGAATGATACCTACACCGGGTTTGAACCAGTTGGCAAAAAACAGCCCGATCAGCAAGGCAAATGTGGTTACTACTTCAAAGTAAAGCAGTGATTTCCAACCCATTCTCCCCACCTGTTTCAAGTCTGAATGTCCGGCAATACCCGTTACCAATGTCGCGAAAAGCAGCGGTGCTATTACCGTTTTGATCATTTGCAAAAAGATCTGACGCAGGAAATGCAGCTCAGTTCCCATTTTCGGATTATCAAATCCGATCTCCGTCCCTACCAGCATCGAAATCAAAATCGATGTTGTTAAATTCTTTTTTAATATGGCAAATACGATCAGTCCGGCCAGAGCAAGCCATCGAAGCGTAATCAGCACATTGGCAGAAATGGAAACAATATTGTAAGCATTTAAAACTGTGGCGATGGCCGCAATGGTAACCAGCGCAATGTTGATGATGGTAATTTTGCTCTTCATACTGAAAATTGAAGTGGAGAATAGTTTGTGGTGGTAAGGTAATACACAAAATTAATAATATGCTTTAAACCGACCCATTTATTGATTGTATCAAACTGTTTCTGATTTTTGAAATAAAAAACTGTTTAGGTTGGGCTGGCTGTCGGGAGATAAATACAAATTATAGTCCAAATCCTTTGTTTCATTCCCTAAAATGAATAGGTTAGGAAACTGCATTTTCTAATATCGCTAATCCAAAGAACATGAATCAAATCCTCATTCCCATTGACTTTTCTGAAAATGCCGAACGGGCACTTGCCGCCGCCAAGATCATCGCCGAAAAGGACGTCACCGAGTTGCTTATCCTGCACGCTTATCAGCCTTATATTGCAGATGTAAACTTAACGCCGGGCAGCGTTTCGCCTGGTATCGGAGGTTCGGATTTCCTTTCCATGACCAATGAGCTGGAAGATGAATTTAAAAAAAAGCTGGAAAGCTACTCCCAAAATTTAATCGCTGAGGGTTACAAGTCCAAATCAATCTGGACACTCGGTAGCATTCAATCCGGCATTGAAGAGGCCATGGAGGAATATAACCCGGGTTTGATCGTGATGGGACGCACCGGAACAGGTGGATTTTTGGATAAATTAATCGGCAGTTCCGCAACTCAGATCGCATTGCATGCAACCTGTCCGGTTTTGGTAATCCCGCCGCAGAGCCATCCGGGCAAATTCACAAAGGTTGTGTATGCTACCCAGTTTGAATATGACGAGAGTGATATCCTGAAAGAGGTTTTTGTACTCATGAACCATTTGGGGGCAAGCCTTACCTTGTTAAAAATCCATTCTGATTCGCAGCCCGATATCCAGCCCGATAACCAGTACATCGACGAGATAAAAGCTGAATTTGACGTGAAAGACGATCAGATCGTAGTCCGTGAGGCCAGACATGTTTTGGACGGCATAGAAGATTACTGCGACGAGGTAAAGGCGGACTTACTGATCATGTCCTCCCGTGAACGCTCTTTTATTGAAGAATTTCTGATCAATCCAAGCGTTACCAGGAAGCTGATCATTGACACGCATGTTCCATTGCTCGTTTTTCATCTTAAGTAAATATTCAGTTGAATAGTACAGAAACTAACGCTAACCCGGAACGGGATGATTTGAAGCCGGTTCTCAAAAAAACGAAGCGTTATAAAAGGCGCAATTTACTGACCTCCCCAGGCACATTAACCTACATTGGGCCTGATATTCAGTTGAAAACCAAGATCCGTCGTATCCAATATAATGATAAAATTTTCCGTGATGAGCCTGCACATTCGTTAAGCGACTGCGCTCCTGCCGAAAATGACCAATCGATTATAACCTGGCTGGATGTGGATGGGATCCACGAGACTTCAACCATCGAAAAGCTGGGAAACTTATACGACCTGCACCCCCTTTTGCTGGAAGACGTTGTAAATACCGAGCACAAGCCCAAGCTGGAAGTTTATGACGACGGCTATCTGTTTCTCACGTTGAAAATGCTTCACGTCGAATCAGAATCACCCATTTGCATTACCTCCGAGCATGTGAGTTTTGTGGTAGGTAAAAATTATTTATTGTCTTTTCAGGAAGAGTTGAGCAGCGATATTTTCGCTCCCGTTTTAAACAGACTGGAGGCTTCGGTCGGCAAAACCCGCAGGAATGGTCCCGATTATCTCTTATTCGCCCTTTTAGATATAGTTGTAGATAATTATTTCATTGTCCTCGAAAAATTGGGTGACAGCCTGGACATGACGGAAGATCAGGTGATCAGCGGCTCGGAAGAATTATCATTGAAGGAGTTATATGCATTAAAACGCGAGCTGACGATGGCCCGCAGGCAGATTTGGCCGGTTCGGGATATGCTCAACCAGCTGATCAGAGAAGATAACATTCAAATCCAAAAAGATGTAATCCCTTATTATCGGGATCTCTACGATCATGTCATGCAGGTTTTGGATACCATCGATTCATACCGAGAACTCGTCGCCAGCCTTGCCGACGTACATTTATCGACCATCAGCAACCGAATGAATTCTGTCATGAAAACGCTTACAATCTTCTCTGCCGTTTTCATGCCACTGACATTTATCGTCGGTATTTATGGGATGAACTTCGACTATATGCCTGAACTCAAATGGCATTATGGCTACTTTTACGTCTTGGGCCTGATGGTCGTTGTTACCATTGGGATGATTTTTTATTTTAAGTCAAAAAAATGGATGTAGGTTTCAATCCGCAAGCCGCTTACCTTCTCACCGACAGCCGTCAGATCTCTTTTCCTGAACAAAGCATATTCTTCGCCATCAAAGGCGACAGGCACGACGGTCACTTATTTCTTCATGATTTATATCAATCCGGCGTTCGGGAATTTGTTGTAGAAGAAGCCTCCTGGTCCGATTCATTGCGGCAGGGAACAGCCGGTTGGAGTGATGCAAAAATCTGGGTTGTGCCATCCAGCATTAAGGCTTTGCAAGAACTGGTTTCTGAACGAAGGAAGCAATTCAACATTCCGGTTGTGGGCATTGCGGGCAGTAATGGTAAGACGATTGTAAAAGAATGGCTGGTTCAACTGATGGCGCCCGGGCAACGCATTGTGGCAAGTCCAAAAAGCTATAACTCTCAGATTGGCGTCCCTCTTTCCGTTTGGAATCTGAATAAGGAACATACATTGGCCATTTTTGAAGCTGGCATATCTCAGGCACATGAAATGGAGTATCTGCAGCCTGTTATGCAGCCAACAATTGGCATTTTCACCAACATTGGTCCTGCACATGATAACGGCTTCAGGAGCCGCAAGCAAAAGATAACTGAAAAGCTACGTCTCTTTACAAAGGTTAAAAAACTGATCTACCGAAAGGATTACAAAGACATTGATGAGGAAATCGACCTGATCCTGCGGCCGGTAAATCCGTTTTTACAAACCATCAGTTGGGGAAGCTCCAATTCGGGCGCAGATATCCGGGTTACCTATCAATCCAAAAAAGATAACACCGTCATTTCCCTGATCGGTAAATCCGGAGCGTTCAATTTCGAAACCGGATTCCGCGATCAGGCGTCGCTTGAAAACCTGACGCATTGCATTGTTTTCATGCTCGATTTTGGAATTGCCTCGAAGGTTATTCAAGACAGGATTTTGCTATTGAAACCTGTTTCCATGCGGCTGGAATTGAAGGAAGGCATTAATCATTGCTATATCATTGACGACGCGTACAATAATGACCTGAACGGGCTTTCGATGGCGCTTAACTTTTTGTCCCAGCAGGAACAGCGGCAGAAAAAAACCATCATTCTTTCCGACGTTCTCCAATCCGGCCAAACGCCAAACGAGCTTTACGGAATGGTCTCCAAACTTTTGAAAGAAAAAGCGCTCAACCGGCTGATTGGCGTCGGCCCCCAGATAAGCAGTCAGGCTAACCTCTTTGACATTTCGGAGCAGGAATTTTTCTTGGATACCGAGTCGTTCCTAAAAGAATTCCCCTTCAATACATTGTCCGACTGCGTTATCCTGGTGAAAGGTGCCCGACCGTTTTCATTTGAAAAAATCGTTCATCGGATTCAGCAAAAAGCACATGGTACTGTGTTGGAAATTAACCTGGATGCATTGGTACACAACCTGAACTATTACCGCTCTAAGATTGGCCGAAAAACCAAAATCATGGTGATGGTGAAGGCTTTTGCTTACGGAAGCGGAAGTGCGGAGGTGGCCGCATTGCTGCAATACCATCGGGTCGATTACCTGGGTGTGGCCTATGCGGACGAAGGTGTAGCGCTGAGGCAAAGTGGTATCACATTGCCTGTTATGGTTATGAATGCAACTTTGCCAGCATTCGATTTGCTTTGGGAATATAAGCTGGAACCCGAATTATACAGCCGGCGCATGCTTTCAGACTGGCTTTCATACATTCTCAAAAAAAATGATGCCGCTAATGCACCATCAGTGCATTTAAAACTGGATACGGGCATGCATCGGCTGGGGTTTGAGGAAGATGATTATGATTGGCTGATCAGCCAGTTACAACAAAATCCGGCTTTGCGGGTATCCAGTATTTTCTCCCATCTGGTTGGCGCCGACGAAGGTATTCACAACGAATTTTCGAAAAATCAGTACCAGCAGTTTGTAAAGGGTGCAGGATTGCTGGAAAAGGCATTGGGATACAGCACCTTAAAGCACATTCTCAATTCGGCTGGAATCGTTCGCTTTCCTGATTACAGGCTTGATATGGTACGGCTTGGGATCGGACTTTATGGCGTGGAAGCAACCGGGCAGGAGCAATATGCATTGCAATCGGTGGGTAGCCTCAAAACCATTGTTTCGCAAATTAAGTACTTGTCCTCGGGCGAAACGGTTGGTTACAGCAGAAGCGGCCAAATAACCCACGACTCCGCCATTGCAACACTCGCTATTGGTTATGCCGACGGCTACGATCGCGGTTTGGGAAACGGAATTGGTAAAATTTTGGTAAATGGTACCCTTTGTCCGACAATTGGAAATGTTTGCATGGACATGACGATGGTGGATGTCACGGGCGCAAAGGTTGAAGAAGGGGATGAAGTGATCATTTTTGGAAAAGAACTTCCCATTACCGAACTGGCAAAAAGCATTCACACCATCCCCTACGAAATTCTAACGGGTATTGGGGACCGCGTCAAAAGGATTTTTTATAAAGAATAATCAGGAAATTCCGTTTTCGGACTGGATTTCCGCTTCCAATTGCTCGGATTCAGCTGGAACGGGCGCTTCTTTTGGCTTATCTTCTTCCTGAAAAAGGTGGGTTGCCATGACTTCATCAAGCGTCACATTGTAAAATGCTTCATGGACATTTAAACGGGCTACTCCTTCGGGTATCTCACACTTTATGTAATTGCCGTCTTCCTGCAATTCATACGCATTGAAATTGTCCTTTAAACTATAATAAAGTATGTGAATGGCCTCCTGGCGTACACGCTTGTCCACCAGCTTGAAAAGGGACTCAATCCGTCTGTCAAAGCTACGCACCATCGCGTCAGCGCTACCGCCATATACAACGGGATTCCCATTTTGATGAAAATAGAAGATCCTGGAATGCTCCAAAAAGTCACCGACAAGGGACCTTACCGTGATATTTTCACTCAAACCCGGTCGCTTCGGGCGCAGGCAGCACATGCCGCGAACGATCAACCGTATAGGCACACCGGCTTCGGAAGCTTTGTACAATTCGAAAATGGTATCCCTGTCTTCCAATGAATTGATCTTGATACAAATCCCGCTTCTCAATCCCGCTTTGGCGTTTTCTGACTCCTGCTGGATCATCTCAATCAATTTCGCGCGCATATAGCGTGGCGCTGTAATCAGGTTTTGATATTCGGAAGGGATTGAATGCCCGGTAATTACATTGAAAAACTCGGAGATATCGTGGGTATATTCTTCATTGGATGTCAACAGGCCAGTATCTGTGTACAATCGCGATGTGTCTTCATTGTAATTTCCGCTCGATAAATGCGCGTATCGCAATACCCTGTTTCCCTCATTTCTTACAATCAGCAGCAGCTTGGTATGTGTTTTCAGCAAGCCAATTCCGTAAATCACAAAACAGCCTGCTTTTTGCAGGCGCTGTGCCTCTCTGATGTTATTTTCTTCATCAAAACGCGCTTTTACCTCAAACAAAACCGCGACGTGTTTCCCGTTTTCGGCCGCATGCAATAAGGCTTCTGTCACACGTGAATTTTTCGCAAGACGATAAATGGTCAGTTTGATAGACAATACCTTCGGATCTTCAGCCGCTTGTTCTAGAAGCTGCAAAACTGGCTCGAAGTTGTTGTAGGGATGGTGCAAAAGGATATCTCTTTCGCGCATTAATTCAAAGATATCGGGGATACGTTCCCTGTCCATGCCCAATGGAGGTACGGGTGGGTGAATAGTCGGGATCTGGTCTTTGAATTCAGGATGCTTTACGATACCCCAAAGGGCGGTATAATCAATCAGCCCATCAATCGGAAAAACATTGTAATCGTCTATTTCCCAACGCTTTTTTATGAGGTTCATCAAATCTGGATTGGTATCCGGCTCAATGTAAACCTGCACCACACGGCCTAAGCGCCTGTTTTTTATCTTTTGCTTGATTTCATCGATGAAATCAACGTCGATATCATCACTTTCTTCCAGCGTAAAGTCCCCGTTCCGGATGATCCTGAACAAGTTTGTCGAAACGATATCTACATTTCGGTAGAGCTTATTGATGTAAGCACGGACAATGCTCTCTATCGGCAGGAAAAGCAGCTCATCTTCCCTTTCTATCACATAAAACCTTGGCAGGTTAAGTGGCAATTGTACAAAAGACAATTTCCGGTCTTCTTCTGAGGTAGTACCCTTGACCTGCGTAATCACTCCCAATACCAGCGTTTTGGCCAGCAGCACCGGAAATGCATGCGTGTAATCAAAAAGCATTGGAGTAAGCATTGGATAAACCGTCCGCTCAAAATATTCTTCGACCGCCGCTTTTTCGTCGGCTTCGACAGCTTCTAATCCTACGATCCTGAAACCATGGCTACCGAACAATGGAAGTAACTGGTTCTTGTAACATTCGTTTTGGCGACGGACGGAATCGTGCAATTCGCGCATCAGTACTTTGCGGAAAGGGATTTCACGCAAACCGGAATAATCCAGCCGCTCTTTCCCAAAATCGAGATAATTATAAAGGCTCCCTACGCGAATGGAGAAAAATTCGTCCAGATTAGAGGAGTAAATGGCAAGGAATTTCAGCCTGTCGAAAAGATTTCTCTCTGGATTGGTCGCCTGATCCAGCACCCGCTCATTGAATTTGAGCCAGCTCAGGTCCCGGCTGATCAGGTCGCTCTGCTGGGCCTGCGTGATCGCCTTTTCCGTAGAGCTTACGGCCTTATTGTCCTCAGCGGGGACGGGTTGATTAGAGCTTTTGAAAAAGGCTAAGAGATTGGTCAGCTTCCCTTTTTTCTCATTGCTATATGTGTTATCAGACGAGCCAGACATAACTTAAATTCAATTAATGTGCCTTTATAAACCCTATTAAAATTCAACGAATCTAAACAATCTTATGTTTTCAGTTCCGTGAAGTTTCTGTTAAATTTTCACTTCAAAAACAGGAACGGATGACTGCCATTGACAACCATCCGTTTCTAAAATCTTATTGGAGTGCGGCTCCCGGAGTGCGACTCCCGGAACGCGACTCCCGGAACTAATGGCTAGACGTCAACACGTGCATACTTTGCATTTTTTTCGATAAACTCACGCCGGGGAGCAACTTCATCACCCATCAGCATGGAGAAAAGGTGATCTGCCTCTGCCGCAGAATCGATAGAAACTTGTTTCAGGCTTCGCTTGTCCGGATTCATGGTCGTTTCCCATAACTGTTCCGCATTCATCTCACCTAAACCTTTATAACGCTGCACGTTCACGGACTCTTCGCGTCCTGCGGCGATCTCGCGGATTGCTTCTTCGCGTTGCAATTCTGTCCAGCAATATCTCTCTTCTTTTCCTTTTTTTACCAGATACAATGGCGGTTGTGCAATGTAGATATAACCGTGATCGATCAGGATCTTCATGTAACGGAAAAAGAATGTGAGGATCAATGTCCGGATATGGCTGCCATCAATATCCGCATCGGTCATAATCACGATTTTGTGATACCTCAGTTTGTCAATGTTCAAAGCTCTTTCATCGCCGTCTTTTCCGATCTGGACGCCCATTGCAGTGAACATGTTCTTAATCTCTTCATTTTCATAAATGCGGTACTCCTGCGCTTTCTCCACATTCAGGATTTTACCACGTAATGGCAAAATTGCCTGATATGCGCGGTTGCGGCCCTGTTTTGCGGTACCACCCGCCGAATCACCCTCGACAAGATATAATTCGCAAATGTGAGGATCGGTTTCGGAGCAGTCAGACAACTTTCCGGGAAGGCCGGTACCTGTCAATATATTTTTACGCTGCACCATTTCACGGGCTTTTTTCGCCGCAATGCGTGCTTTTGCTGCCAGGATCACTTTATCGATAATGACCCGCGCCTCTTTGGGATGCTCGGCCAAATAAGTATCCAGCATCTCGGAAACAACCTGGCTTACAACACCGGTAACTTCGGAGTTACCCAGCTTGGTTTTTGTCTGACCTTCAAACTGTGGTTCCTGTACTTTAATGGAAATAACGGCGGTAAGTCCCTCGCGAAAATCGTCCCCGCTGATCTCTATTTTTTCTTTTGCAAGAACACCTGACTTTTCCGCGTAATTTTTCAATGTCCTGGTCAACGCCGCCCGGAAGCCGGAAACGTGTGTTCCTCCTTCGACGGTATTGATATTGTTGACGTAGGAAAACACATTTTCACTGTACGAGGTGTTGTACATCATCGCGACCTCAACAGGAACGGTTCCCTTGTTGGTTTCCATGTGAATTGGCTCAGGGATAAGCGCCTGGCGGGTTGCATCCAGATAGGTTACGAATTCATTCAGACCAATTTCTGAATAGAACTCCTCGCCACGAAATTTCCCATCTTCATCCTCTTCGCGCTTGTCTTCCAGCGTAATGCGGATGCGCTTGTTCAAATAGGACAATTCTCTGAGACGGGTAGCAACCGTTTCGTATTTAAATTCAGTTACTGTGAAAATGGTTGCATCGGGCAGGAAATGGATAAAGGTCCCGGTTTTTTCGGATTCTCCGATTACCCTTGCGGAGTACAGCGGCTTACCTTCGCTAAACTCCTGCTCAAATATTTTTCCTTCGCGGTGGATCTCGGCGCGGAGGTGTATGGAAAGCGCATTCACGCAGGAAACACCCACGCCATGCAAACCTCCTGAAACTTTATAAGTGTCTTTATCGAATTTACCACCGGCATGAAGTACGGTCAGAACGACTTCCAGGGCAGATCTTCCCTCCTTTTTGTGCATTCCGGTCGGAATCCCGCGGCCATTGTCCTGAACAGTAATCGAATTATTTTTTTCAATTGTTACATTGATGGTGTCGCAATAACCGGCCATTGCCTCATCAATGGAATTGTCAACCACTTCCCAAATTAAATGGTGAACACCTTTAAAACCCGTGTCACCAATGTACATCGCCGGACGTTTCCGTACAGCTTCTAAACCTTCAAGAACTTGGATATTTTCGGCTGAATAACTATTTACTTCAATTACTGTTTCGTTTGACATATAGTTTGTTTTTCACTTAGATAAAAAGAACCATTTTCAGGCCTTTTAGGAGGGTAAAGTTACGATTTTTTTGTCGTTCAACCTAGTGTTGCGGCGAAGGAAATACGGCATAAACCAGGTATTCCCGAGCAATCAGCGCAGGAGTTAAATCAATGAATCAAATAGGAAAATTTTAATATTGTTGACGGTAAATTACCTGGGGCAGATATCAGTAAGCTTATTCGAAAGCCAATACTTATGAGCCTGGATTCTCGATGGTAATTACCTTCTGGGTCCAGGTAAAAACATTATTTTTCAGCATTCCGACCCGATATTTTCCCGGAGCCATATTTTCTGTGAGAAACTCCAGTTTGAAGCCTTTTTTAAACCATTCGCCCGTGCTCAACAATTGCGCCACGCTATTGCGGCTGTATTTGCAAGGCAGCCAGTAACCTTTGCTGATGTCACCGGATTTTAAATAAATGAAAACATTGCCTTCGGGGATCTGATCATTGGATAGGGTCCCGTAATTCTTTAAGTAAGAACTGCTGGCGTCGCTTTCTTCCTTTTTTACAGATACATAAGTCAGCCCAATGTTCTCGGTACGAGAAGAATCTTTCATTAAAGCAGAGAAACGGTCTGAGGATACGCAGATGCCATCGTTCACTGCCTTTTTATATGTTGCGTTTATATTCTGGTTAAAAGGCGCGCTATAATTGAGGAAATTCTGATGATTAACCCAGTTCGCGTCATCCGCCAGCAGCCAATTCCTTCGGTAAATTAATTCCTCGGTATAGCTGAAATAGCTTAACAAATTGAAACCTAATGCAACCACAATACCTGTAATACCTAATGCTTTCCTGAATTTCTGAGCACAAAGAGAGACCATTACGATGTACACCAGGCAAATGATAAATGGGGAATAATGCTGGTAGCGCGGTGCAATGATTGTTTCTATTCCACCCCAGCTTCGCGAGATGCTTACCAGCGCTGCGGTGATGCCTAAAAAGATGATGATGCCTGCCAGCATTTTGTCAAACCAGGGTAAGGGGAGCCTGCTTTTCTGCGCCTGAAAAAAGCGGATTAGAATGTAGATAGCCAGGGTAAGAAAACAGATTGCGCCAATCAGAACAGCCATCATGGAGTTGGCGAAGTAAACCTTGCTGATCGAGCCGAAAAAAGCAAAAAATGATGCTATCAGCCTTCCCGGATCCGACAGGCTTCTGCCGAAATCCGCATTCTGTCCTTTATTAAAATTCATGAAATACAATACCCCTATTGCAATCCACACCAGGCCCCAAATGCCTGCCCTTCTCCACTGCCGATCATTCAACAGGAACAAGATCCCAATCAAAAAGCTGAATATGCCATTTCCATGTGTAAATGTGGCGATAACGCAAACGATCAATGCCGGTGCATAGCGGCCTTTGGCACATAAGTAACTCAGTAACACGTACCAGAACACGATTACCGACTGCTGAAGAATGCTTATTGACCAGGTGACATTGTCGTAATACTGAGGTTGCAGAAATATCAATGGGACCGGAATGAAAAGCCATAAAGCCAGATTATGACTGCGGAAACCTTTCCAGAGAAACCAAAGGACCGAACACCACATTGCATTTCCCAGCAGGATGAGGAATGGCCAGCTAATGTGCCCGGCAATCAAATAAACGGCATAGGTTATTAGCCTCGGAACAACAATCCTGTGCTCATTGTGCTGCTGTGTGAACAACTGGAACTTACCAGGTAAATCGGACTCATCCTGGACCCAAAGCACTGTTTTGAGCAAATGAAAATCATCGGAAAAAAAGATGGGCACCGAATAGTGCCAACTGTAAGCGAGGTAGAAGCAAATGGGCAATAAAATGAAGAGAACGGAAAGTTGAAGCTTAAACTTGGGGGACATACTGATGCTGATTTCAACAACAATAAACTACTAATTCATAATAATATTCTAATTCAAAAAGAAATTTGTTGTTTAAAGGAATAATAGAAAAAAATGCGGCAGGTAAAAAATAGTATAGTGGCTGCCGCATACTTAATCTATGTTATGAAGGGTATTGTAGGAGCGGCGATTAATTCATCACCGCTACTTTATGCCTGACTTGTTTCAATCCTGACCCGGTGGTAAGAATATATAATCCTGCCGGAAGTTTTGTTTCAGGCTTTACGAGCAGCCCACTCTGACCTATTTGCTCAGTATCTGTTGGTATGAGTTTGCCTGTGACGTCAAAAAGTGAAATCTCCGGCAAAGTACCAGTAAAATTCAATCTAATCATACCTGACACGACCGGATTCGGAAATAAAATAATCTTTTCCATGCCCTCAAATCCCAATGAAACAATTCTGGAATAGGCAAAGGTGCCGTCCTGATCGATCATTTTTAATCTATAAAGATTATCTCCGGAAACGGGGGTTTCGTCTGTAAAGGAATAGCTCGTCAAAACCTTGCTTTCCCTGGATGAGCTAACATTCCCTATTTCTGACCACTGCTTTCCCTCATGGCTGCGCTGAATTTCGAAATGGTCGCTATTGGTCTCATCCGAAGTCTGCCAGGTCAATGCGGTGCTGTTTTCTACTTTCCTGGCGTTGAAATTGACCAATGTCACAGGCAGCGCAGTAGCATTGGCAGCGGTGACGAAAAATGATGAAAATCCGTTGACAGCAAATGTAATTTTCCACAAACCCAATACCGAATCCCATTGGATATTGCTGTCGTCAGGATCAATGGTTGCGTCAGCAGCTCCGGATAGCGGAGTTCCATGCCATTGCCAGATTCTGATATTGTCCTTGGCATTGTCGGAATCCCCGGCATTTTTCGGAAGCTTCACGGAGCTTACCGTATTGAAGGCGGTAAACTCATCCTGGCTGACATAAACGGTCAGCGTGGCCTGGGAAGGGTTTGTTCCGCCCGGAACAAATTCAAAGTGGCGTTGGACATACGGCTGGCTATTGTAACTGGCTACCGTTGGATCAATGTCCACGGAAGCAGTAAATGGGGTAGTTCCATTTGTGAGATCAGCACCCTTAACGGTACCGATGACGCGGCAGTCCGGAGCAGTCAGGTGATAAAATTGATTGTTAGGTATGATCGCACTCGCCTGATCATTATTGTTTGAAGGTTTAAGATTTTTGTAAAAACAGCCCGGCGTTGTGATATCGTCTGTGAGATAAATATTCACTGGATTGTTAGCCGCATTGAAAGCACCGCGCCAGTTTTTGTATGCGTCACAATCGTTGGAATAACTATCCCGGTTGGTCAGACATCCGTTTGCATTGATCATACTCGACAATGTAAAATGATCTGTGTTAGACGCCGAGGGCTTGCTCACTTGCTTATCTTTAACCCAGTTGTCGGTTAAGTTTTTCAAAGCAGTCACAGCAGTTGGTGAATTCAGCGCGTTGTCAAGATGGAACACGGTTACCACATTTGCCCCGTGTCTGAAACTTTCCTCGGCCAGGTTTACTACATTCCCAACTCCTCCTTCATAATACGCGGCTTCATTGACATATAATTTTCCTGGCAAGTTGGTCCGGATCAAGTCCAGAGCAAAACGGTGGTCGTAGTCAATATCATCATTAATCTTTATTCCGTCCAGATCCGCCCCTATTTCATTGAATGGTAACGTACCCCTAATTTTGGAAAGTTTGTCATAAACAGAACCATGGTGGGTAATGACTTTGATATTGGGATCAACACCTTTTACCGCGTTCTTGAAAAGTTGGTTAGCCTCTTTGAGGATATGGGTCCGAAATAGAAACCAGTCTGATCCATCTGCACCCGTAAATGTAGAACCGGAAGGTATTTTTGGATTTACATTGTTAAATGAAGAATAATTGGAACCCCATTTGGAATTTAAATAAGCTATTGTTCCATATTTCCCTGTCAGCCATTGTCTGAAAGCCGAAATCATAGGAACTGAATAGTCTGTTAAAGCATCAGACATATCCAGTTGCTGATCGAAATGGAATTTGGTAGAGCCAATTTCAAACTCACCTTCCCCCGACCTGCTGAAAATCAGGTTGACATATAATAGGTTGTTACCATCCTGAAGGTATTTGTAACGTTGCATGACTTTGGTTGTAAAATCTGTAATGCGGTTACGGGTTGATTGTGCTGCAAGAGATGTCATCACAAACTGAAGATTTAAACCCGGCCTGATCGGTCCGCCCTGCTTTTGAAATACGGCTCCATCCCCGGCGTGGTTGATCACAATCATCCTGTCTTGCTTTAACCAGCCATCACCTGTGTCAATACCATACCGGTCTGAACTGCTGTTGGTTGCATCATCGCCCGAACTTACTGCGATATTAAGCCCTATCTTCATTCCCAGGGAAAGGGCCAGACTGATCTGGTCGTCATACTGTTTCCAGACATTATAAGATTCTCCCTGCTCCTGTTTAAGAATTCTGGAGATCTTCCCTTCAATTGCGCCCCATTGGACAGTCAGGGCGACTGCATTACAACCCACATCCTTGGCTCCCTGTATGGTCTCCAATGCCGGATTGTCATTCTCATTCACCATCGAAATGGCAAAATAACGTTGCTGGGCTGAAAGATTGGTTAAACAAAGAACAAATAAACTGGTCAAACACACGCGCAGATCATTCCACTTAGCCGGTAATTTTTGTTTCATAAAATAAATTTGTGACAACCTAGATCGGTTATCAGCAGTGAGTGATAAAAAAATTCTACAAATGCATGCCTATGATAGAAATATATTCTATAAATATGGCTAAACTAATGCGAAGTTATGTAGTATTTTTTCATTATTTGTAACTTATCGTAACATTTTTTTAAAATAAGAAAGGCTTTATGCGAAACCAGGAATGGTTCAACATAAAGCCTCAGATGCTTTTTAACGGTTTATACCGCAACTTACATTTGTTCCAGCGGGTGCTCTTTTAATAGTTGCTCGGGAGAATAAAAATCTTTCTTGGTTTCCGTAGATGCCCTAACCTGCTTCACCTTCTCCGGAGAAATCGCAGGACCCTTATTGCCAAATGAATTTCTGACATACGTAAGAACAGCCGCTACTTCTTCATCCTTCAATAAGCCGCCAAATGGGGTCATTGGAACCTGCCCCGGATATTTTTGTCCACCGACTTCAATCGGACCAAGCAGCCCTTTAAGCGTGAGCTTAATCAGTCTTTCATCACTTCCTAATATCCATTGATTGGCAACAATAGGCGGAAATCCGGCTGCAGCTAAGCCTTTCCCGTCCGGTTGATGGCAGGTAGAACAATATCCTTCCTTCGCGTAGATTTCTTTGCCTGTGTTAAATAGTGCCAGTTCAGTCCCTTTCAAAGTTGTTTTCGCTACCTCCACTTTCACCTTTTTCACGTTCTCTCCTTTCAGGTGCGCCTCCGAAGCATCGAATGCATAAATCATCCAGTCGTCAAGCGGCATCTTTTTTGCTTCTGCCAAAATGGGCAGTCCTTTTTCCTTGCCAATCCAGGAAGCCGCTACGATCGCGACCAATCTTACCCTGCTGTTTTCGTCTTTCACCGCCTGCATCAGCAAATCAGCCTGATCAGACACCTGATGGCCGGTATAACGAACCACTTCCACCGCAGCTGCCCGCACGTGATAATCTTTTGCATTCAATGTTTGTCTAAGGAGCTTTTGATCTACTTTATTCAGCCCCCAGCTTACCCAGAGTCCTTCCAAAACGTGATGCTCATACCTTGGATCTTTTTTATCCAAACCGGCTGCCCAAGCGGTTAGCTTTGGCAAAACCTGTGCGGCGTCTTTGCCTCTAAGCTCACGTCTGGTACGGTAGCGGGTGCGGTACTCCGGCAATTTCAGGTTATCAAGAAGTTCTTCAATTCTTGCCCCAGCGACTTTGGCCGCTGTTACCAATGGCCTGGATGGGTAAGTAATGCGGTAAACCCGGCCGTGCGAGTGGTCACGCAAAGGATCACGTGCATTGTGCTGCATATGGCCGATCAGGATATTGTGCCAGTCGATTACATAAAGAGACCCGTCCGGTGCGAATTCCATATCTACGGGACGGAAATTCCTGTCTTCGCTTACAACCAGGTCCTGACGATGATGACTTTTATAGCCGGTGCCATCGTCGGTCAGCGTGTGTTCTTTGGTACCCAGGAATCCAATGGTGTTATTAATCAGGAAATCACCTTGCAATTCATCCGGAAAATGGCGGCTTGAAACGAATTCCAGCCCGGAAGTGGGTCTTACCCGATGTTTTTCTTCGATCAACTGTACCGATTTGTGGGTAGCTTCCCCATATCTTGGCAAAACTGACCCAGGAAGCATCCAGCGAACATCCGGACTGGAAGTTTCAGCAAAAAATGGCTGTCCCCAATCATCGAAAGCGATTCCCCAGGGATTAGGGATTGACAATTGCGCGGTACGTTCCAGTTTCCTGCGCTGTGGAGTATATCTGTAAAAGCCTCCGTTTGTTGCGCGGACAGGCCCGTATGAAGTTTCCACATTGGTATGTAAAAACACGCCTTCTCCTGAATAAATCGCGCCCGAAGGATCCACGGTAAATGCATGACTGTTATGGTGCGTGTCATGATCGTCAAATCCGCTTAACAAAATTTCACTTTTATCAGCCTTATCGTCACCATTGGTATCTGTAAAAATTTTCAGATTGGTACCCTGCGAAACATACACACCTTCTGGCGCGATCTCAAATCCAAGTGGTAAGTGCAGCTTATCTACGAAAACAGTTTGTTTGTCCGCCTTACCATCGTTGTTGGTATCTTCCAGAATAATAATTTTATCATTGGGCTTTGTATCTCCCGGCTTGTAATGCGGATAGCTAGGCATGGTAGCGATCCATAACCTGCCTTTATTGTCAAATGACATTTGCATTGGTTTTGCGAGATCCGGAAATTCCTCTTCGGACGCAAAAAGTTCGATTTTATAACCTTCCGGCACTTTGAGCTTTTTGAGCGCATCCTGTCCGTACAGATATTCAAGGCTCCCGTTTTTATCAGGATTGTAATTGGTCTTGACCTCAGGAAGTGGTTTCGTACTCTTATCAGCAACAGCCACGTCCATTTTCTCTCCCTTGGAAGCTGCGAGCCATACCGCTTTGTCTCGGATGTCCGTCATTTCGCGGATTTTTTCGATCTCAGCCGGGTAATTATCCTGGCCAAAAGGGTTGTAGCGACGGCCATAAACGTGTACGCCGTTCGGGATTTTAAAATCGTTGTGCCACATCCAGTTTTTTTCTGCGACGGCATCATGCACCAGCTTGCGGTTGGCTTCAGCTTTTAATGAAGATTTACCAAAAACCTGATCAGCGAGTAAAACGCCCAACTTTTTGTAACCCTCTTCATTCAGTTGTGAACCATCAATCGTTAGCGCCTCTTTGGTGTCAGCATACCATTTTTGAGATGGGGTAAAAGCGTCCACAAAAAGCACTCCTTTATTTTGATCCACCACCTCTCTCATTGCCTTCGAATACAGGGAAAGGTTTTCGTTTTCCTTCCTACCGTTCGGAAGGTCATATTGCGCCGACAAGTCTTCAAAAGCAATGGGAGAAACGATTGCAAGCTGAGGGGCTGTGCTGCCGTTGTATTTCTGACTTAAAGTATATTTGATGAATGCGTCCAATTCGGCTTTGTAATTGGCAAGTCCTTCTTTGCCTTGAAACGATTCGTTATATCCAAAGAATGCAATGATCACATCGGTTTTCAGCCGGGTAAGCCATTGATCAGGGGTTTCAAAATGTCCTTCGCTTTGTGAAGGGTTAGCCAGTTCTGTCTGAAATTTTTCGGCGCCGGGAAACGCCCAGGGGGAATTCCTGCTCGCATGCGGACGGAATCCGGGCGTATCCCCGCCATCGCACATATTGCGGATATATAGATTGTTCTCGGGATAGCGAACATGAAGTTCCGTTTCAAAATTGTCGTAGTTCATCATCCTCGAACCCAGGTTGTTGCCTAGCAAAACAATGTGGGAACCTTTAGTGATCGCAATAGATGCGGTTTGATTGAACTTGAAAGCACTGAACGCGATGATGGCAAGTCCAAATGCAACAAGCGATATGTGGACGCTGATTTTCCTGGGTTTAGACATTTTGATGTTATTCTTAAAGTTTGGATTTAGGAAAAATTTGGGGTCTTATTTTGCTTCACGGTACGGAACCTGAATGTCCATTTTGCCCGTCCAGTTTTTAGGCACTTTCATGCCCAGCTCCCAGTGAATGGCATTGATCACCAATCGCTGAAAAGGTTCAAGCCTGAAATCCTCGGGATGGCCCAATGTGGTCATGAATATTTTTCCGCCAAATGAGTTAGTTCCGGTCCAGGCGACAGGATTTTCTATTGCCTCCTTATCCGGATTCACCGATTTACCCATTAAAAGCCATGTTGATTCCTTCACCGGATAATCAGGCAAAACGCGGTAGAGCCAGGACCGGGCATGAAATGGCCCTGTGACACCAGTAAGGATTGGATTTTTAGCCTGTTCAGGAATTATAGTTACATCTGTGCTGCTATTGTGTCCGTAATGCGTGTGCTTGGCCGCACCGCCCCAGCCGGGAGGAGAATTTAAAGCGAATTCCCCAAATGCATTCCACTTTTCACTTGCGTCTCCTTTGGGGAAATTAAAAGCATGGGTTGTTGTCCTGAAACCCATTACCGGCTTTCCTTTTTTAAGATATTCATCTATTAGAGCAAGCTGATCTGCGGGAAGTTGTCGCCAGCGCAGGTAAAAAACGGCCAGATCAGCATCTTTCAGCGCTTCGAGGCCGGGAATGTTTTTTTCGCTATTGTGGTCGGGAGAAGCTTTCAGAAAAATGGTTTTCATACCATAATTCTTTTCAATCTCGGCGGCTATGATCGGCAATGTCTCTTCTCCGCTATACTCGTGGTCGCCGGTAACAAACACTACAAGTGGTTTTTTGTCCTTTGCTGACTGTGCGACCGCCAGCTGGGAAAATTGATAGGGAATGAGGACGAAAAGAACGGATAAAAAAAGATGCCCTATCTTCATAAGGAAGGATTTAAGATTGTAAGTGGATTAGGAATATAATGCAAAACTCCTGGCAAACTACTGCAAACACCCGGGTTGTCATTGATAATAATATGTCATCCCAATGCAGCTTCAAAAACAAGACTGTTTTGTCCTACTTTTCCCTTACTTTCTTATAAACATTTCGAACGACCGTATCCTCCCTCTCACTAGCTTATGCATGTGAGAGGCAGCGAATTTACCCGTTATAATTTGAGTCAAATTCCACAATCCATTCTATACCATATTTGTCCCTAAACATTCCGGCGTATGTACCCCAGGGACTGTCGCCCATGGGCCCTTCAATAGCTCCGCCTGCCGATAGTCCGTTAAATATATTGTCTGCTTCTTCACGACTTTCAGCACTAATTGATATTTTAGACCTGTTTTCGTTTTCGCTTACTCGTCCCATAAATTCCGGAACATCATTGGCCATTAATACATTGTGTTTTCCAATAGGCAAAGCAATGGTCATTATTTTATTTGCTTCGTTTTCCGGTACCTGAAATTCAGGGCTTGATAGGTCTTTGAAACGAATGATCTTTGCGAAATCTCCGCCAAAAACTGATTTGTAAAAAGTGAATGCCTCTTCAGCATTTCCATTGAAGTTGATCCAGGGATTGATTGTTCTCATAACTTTATTTTAGGTTTTAATTTTCTTCTTGTAATTTCTGCGATAAGGCTGTTAACAGATCTTCCAGGTTTTTTAAAGTCATGGTAAACCCGATTTTAAAGCCCATTTCAATCATCTTCTCCATACGGGCAAGAGATTCATTAAAAATGGTGATGTTCACTTTCGTTATACCATTTTGCTCGCTGAAATTGTAATCCCATTCAGAACCCGGCAATTCACGATTTTCGTCTTTGTCTGCAAAAGAATTATACATTTTAAAATTAGTTTTTGGACTAATGGAAGTATACTCCTGGATCGACCAGCGCTCCTGTCCCTCGGGACTTATCATCGCATAAAATCGCCGCCCCCCAACTTTGAAATCCATATATTTAGTTTTGGCGCGCATTGGTGCAGGTGCTCCCCATTGGTCCAGTAGTTCTGGCTTAGTAAAAGCATCCCATACTAGTGAAAGTCCGGCATTAAATTCCCTGGTTATGAATACCATTTTTGCTGCCTTGTCAACATTAAAATCAAATAGCAAATCGTTGTTCATTTTTACTGTTCTTTAATTGTTGACAATAGTTCGTCAAGTTGATTAAATTGAATTTCCCAGTTCTGCCTGAATTGGGCTAGCCAATTGTCAAATTCCTGCATTTTTTTCGCATTAAAGTGATAATAAATCTCCCTGCCGCTCTGCTCAGGTCTAATCAATTCGCATTCGTGCAATACTTTAATATGTTTTGATACTGCCTGGCGGGTCATATCAAATTTTTCCGCCATTGCATTTGGTGTTAATGCCTGGATAGCGACTAACGTTAAAATAGCCCTGCGTGTCGGGTCTGATATGGCCTGGAATATATCTTGTTTCATTTTCGATGATTTATTACGCAACCCTCAGGTTGCAAATATATGTGCAACTTTTGAGTTGCGCAAATATATTTGCATTTTTTTGTTGCGGTATACGGACAGGAAGTTTGGGGGTAATTGTAAGGCTTGTCGTTTAACTCAGGCCCGCTTCGACCGCATAGCCTTGGTATGCTTCAAATTTTCGTCCTCGGAAAACTTCTTATATTCTTCCGACTCAATCGGATAAATGGCGATTTTGCCATCCTGGTCGCTATGAACGCCCCAGCCGTATCTTTTACCCAATGGAGAACATCGCATACAAGGCTGGCCTTTGGAAAAGAATTTCTCACGTTCGCCCGCGAGCTCGCTGCGGCCTATCTTATTCTTGGAAGCGTAAACCCCGAAAATCACATCGTCAGACGTGTGTTTGTATGGGTGTTCATAAATCAAATCAAATTGAAGACCTGCAACCGTTTTCTCATCCCCTTTTTGCAAGGGAATTTCAGCTTTATCAATCGGGCTGTCCTCTGCCGTTTCGATGAAAGTATTAATGTAATTCGTGGTATGTGTTCTCTCAGCTTTCATTCTCAACTCCGATTTTAGTATAGTTTTGATGATGATAAACAGGTACTAATGTCAACCGTTATTTCAAAAACGCAAACCCCAGGGTAAGTGAAAACCGGGAAAGATCTACGCTATTGTCTTTGGATAAATGCAATGTGGCTGTACTGATGTCGGTTTTTCTCTCCATTCGGTAGATAGCGCCCATCATCGCCGTCCCGGTCAGGTTAAGCCCGAAATTTTGGCCAAGCCGCTGTTCGATACCCACACTTACCCCCCAACCCATTGTCTTTCCGGTGAACGTAAAATGCTCGTCACCCGAGGTAGCTTTATTTTGATAGGGCTGATAACCCATTAGCAGTGAGGTCAGTACGGTAGCATTCCGTTTTCCAACGATGGAGCGATGGGTCAGCAAGCCACTTAAATGCTGGATCGTCACGTCTTCTGTAAGATCAACTGTGGAAGCTTTGCTTTGGTACCTGTCATATCTCAACCCAAACCCAGCTCTACGCCACGGGAAATAAGCCGCATTGCCACCAAACGAAATTCCTGATTTAAAATCATTAAGATACTTTTGATTAGCAGCAGTTGTGATGATCCTACCCGTCCGAAATAACCGGTATCCCATCCCACCATTCAGCCCAAAACTCCATTTTGACAGTACAGACTGAACTTCCGGCTTTTCCTTTTGCACAGATTGCGCATTGGATAGCAGAATATTAAAGACTGAGGATAAAAATAAAAGGGTGAGTTTTCTGATCATTTTTAACATTTTCGGTCCCATTGCTTTCTCAAATAACAGGTTTTATCCCATTACTCTTTAGTTTCTCCACAATAAACTGACCAATTGCTTTCCCCTGGGCCTGGCCATTCTCGATGGCGTCGCGGTAATGTATGCCGCCGTAGAGTCGCGAAATGGCGGCTTCTTCGGCTGCGTGGCGAAATGATTTGAAGTCGCGGGTAGGGAGATCAAAAATGACTTCGGTATCGTCGCGGAAGGAAAAATTGTCGCCTAATAAATAGGTTAACGTCTCCGAAACAGCTGTTGATATTACGCTATGCCCACTGGTATACTCGGGAAATGGCGGCGTCTGCAAAAGCGGTTGCCATTTTTGATCGATGGATCGGGTGATGACTGTTTCAGGCCGTACCCTGCTGCTGCGGTATTTTTCGTCCCAGCAACTGATGAACGCATCCATTAATGTTGCCGCTGCCAATGCATGGACCAGAATACCCTGATCAACGTCCAGGTTCGCCTTTGTGGTGGCAATGCCGGTAATGTTCATCCAATGTCCGCCCGGGCTGATCTTTTTAAAACCGATCGACATATGGCCGGAAGTATTGATCGCGAACGGGTTGCAATCCCAATACGAGGCGATGAACCGTTCTTTTTCCGTCAGGTTTTTTCCCACCAGATACACTTCCTTTGTCATTTTATAAAATTCACTGGAAGTATCCTTACTAAAAGCAACCGGAGGTTTTGGAACAAACTGGCCGCTCGAATCGATCATCATCGGGCGGATCGTTTTCCAATGCGGCTCAATGCCTTCTATATATCCGGGCGGTGTTGGAAACCAGTAAGCATCGCCTTTTTTGGGCCGGTACCTTACCCGGGTGCTCAGTTTCAGATATCCGTCGGTGGCAGCATTGGCGGCAAGTTTCTTTGCAACTTCTTCGGACACTGCGATGGCCAGGTCAATGGTTTTTTGTGAATAGCCTTCCCGCAGCAAAGCAATGATGAGTTTTTTCTGGTCTTCTTCCAGCATAGATCCCGACGGAAGGATCAGCCGACCGGTTTCCAGGATGCAATACAGCGCTGCAATCCGGTAGTCGTATTCGCTGCCCGCTTCAATGGTAATAGGTTTGATGCTGGGAATGAATGTGGTGGGGGAAAGAATTTTCTTATTGTTCTGCGCCACGATTTCGTAGGCGCCCATCATGCAATATGTGTAAAAACGGGAAGCTGCGGGCGGGTTCACAACATCATGGATCATCACCATTGTAACCGAAAAAACAGCCGGCTGCAAATGCGTACGCAACTCGTCCTTCCATACATTTGCAAATGAAAGCTGGCAGCAAAGCAATAAGACGGTCAGTATTTTATGCATTACTTTTTTTCATTTTTATAAAATTGTAGGGTCTGGTTAAAAGCACCAACCACAATATAAGGATGCTTTCCAATGGTCATGTCGATGGCCGACTTAACATCCCCAACTACTGACAAGCCGGATACTGGCTGGCCTTGATAGGTAAATGCCCCTTTTCCGTCCCCGGTAAGCAAGCAGCCGTAATTGGCATCCATGCTTCCCAATTTAAGGCGGTTATCCATTTTATTACCCAACAAAAGCAAGTCTTTTTTGCCATCATTGTTATAATCCTTTACCGATATAGAAGTTACCGGGGCAAATTGCGCTTCAATGGGCAATCCCTGTTTTTCAAAGCCAGCGTCCTTGTTCCGGAACATAACCGTTCTTATTTCTTTGGCTTCGAGCTTGGTTGCATTGTCCAGCTCCGTCTGTGAAAACATTTCTTTGATGGAAGCATTCGCGTAATCTCTGTAAAAGCCGAACTTCTTCCGCATCGGGTAAATCTGATCGTTAAGCTCATCCCGGCTTACAAATGGATAGGATTTCCCCTGAACATAAAAACTAAAAAATGGATCAATAGAGCCATTTTTATCAAAGTCGGCAAAATATAGTTCAGCTGGCTCGTCCTTCGATGCTTTGATTTGGGAGTTCAATCCAAGATTTCCGGCTACCATATCTGGTTTTCCATCCCCATCCAGGTCTTCTATTTTCAACGCGGACCAAAAACCAGTTTCTTCGTCTTTGAAATACTGCGCTGTTTTATCCTCAAAATCTTTTCCATTGAAACTGAATACCTTAACCGGCATCATTTCTCCCACAATAACCAGTTCTACTTTACCGTCCGCATTCAGGTCCGACCATTGTGCATCCGTCACCATACCTACCTTGAAGAACGGCGATTCTTTTATTGTAAAATTGGCTTTCCCATCATTCACAAGCAGGAAAGAAACCGGAGATTCGGGATAACGGCCCGGAATAATGCGTCCTCCGACAAAAAGGTCCAGGTCGCCATCCTTGTCAAAATCAAATGGCCGCACACAGGACTTGCTGCTGGCTTTCATGTTGGGAATGGAGAGCACGGATAAATTCAGCTTGCCTTTTCCATCATTTAGGTAAATTTCATCCTGTAAAGAATAGGTATTGGGTTCAAAAAGCGAGTAACCGCCTTTTGCGACATACAAATCATCAAAACCATCGCCATTAGCGTCAAAAAAAACGGCGCAGGAAGTGGCGGAAACATTCTCGTCGCCTATCGCGAAATCGGGCATTTCTTTGAATGTCCCTTTTTCATTCTGCAACCAGATCTTCGCCTGCTTGTTCTGGTCGCCGCTCACAAAAATATCGTCCAGCCCATCCTTGTTCACATCTCCTTTTGCAATAATCGGCCCGGTTTGCGAATACATGGTCAGCATCAGCGGCTGTCGCTTGAAGTCGTTTTCATTAAAGCCTTCATGCTGGTAGGTAACCAGATTTCCCTCTTTCTGAAACAATGTTGACGACTTAACGGACGCTGTTTTCGCAGGTTTTTTACCATCTTGTTTCTCAATTACCAGCAACTGATTGGCCTTTACCTCTTTCCTGATTTCTACACTTCCATCGGGCCAAATAATCTTCACCGAATCCGCAGCAGTTTCCTTACCCAATCCAAAATGCAGTCGCAATGGTGTGCAGGAAAGGTAACCTCTGTTTGGATTCAGCTCCTGGTATTGCAGTTTCCCTTTATTAAAAACATAAACCCTGGCCCCAATGCTATTCCCGTTCCCGGATTTCTGTTTCAAACTCAATTGCAACCAAGAACCGCCGCCCTGCTCCACGGCCATATTCTGATATACAAAAGCAGGATCATTAATGTTGTTCACAACCAAATCGAGGTCGCCGTCATTGTCCAGATCGGCATATACGGCGCCACTTGAAACGGCGGGCTCCATTAATCCCCATTCCTGTTGTTTTTTAGCGAAAGTAAGATCCTGATTATTCCGGAAAATGTAGCTGGCAAGTTTGGTGGAGGGCATCGCCTTAATCAGGTCCATCAATTGAAACGGAGCCTTATCAACCGCTCTTTTAAATTTGTAATCCCCCCAGTATTTTAAAAAATCCTTATTGGTGTAATCCCTCAGATAGCCATTTGAAACAAAAAGATCCTTGAAGCCATCATTGTCAAAATCAGCAAAAAGCGGACTCCAGCTCCAATCGGTATTGGAAACACCCGAAACCTGCGCGATCTCACTGAATGTGCCGTCGCCGTTGTTCAGCTGCAGCATATTGCGCATATATTGCTTGTGCAGGTTTTGCTGCTGCATCAGCTCAAACGACTCGTAATTTTCCTGCAATTGCAACAACTTCTGCCGCTGATTGTCCTCAGGCAGCATATCCAGCGACATGATATCAGGAAGACCGTCATTGTTGAAATCCGCAATGTCGATACCCATCGAGAATTGGGCGATATGCCTGAAATATTGCTGGGTAACGTCTTTAAATGTCCCGTCCTGGTTATTGATATACAGGTAGTCGGACTCGTTATAGTCGTTGGTAACGTAAATATCTTCCCAGCCGTCCTGATTCACATCTGAGATTGCAATACCCAGCCCGAATGTCAGCGGGTACTGGTGAATGCCCGCCTTTTGCGTAACTTCTACAAAATGGTTTTTCTGGTTTTCAAAGAGCTTGTTCCCGGCCAATGCGTCGGTTTCGGTTTTGAACTTGGCCAACTCCATATTGTCAATCTTCTTAACACTATGGTTCAGCAGCATCATATCCAGGTCGCCATCATTATCATAATCAAAAAATGCGGCTTGCGTGCTGTAACTAATGTTGTCCAGGCCGTACTGCGCTGCCTGTTCAATAAATTTCAGATTTCCCTGGTTGATGAAGAGCTGGTTCTTGCGCTTTTCATCATCCACTTTTCCCGAATAGCAAATATGAATGTCCAATAACCCGTCGCCATTAACATCGGCCATGGTAACCCCGGTTTTCCATCCGCCTTTGCGGCCTTCAAGCCCTTTTGCAGCACTGGAAGTAATGTCTTTGAATTTCAAAGCCTGATCTTTCGTCGCTCCGAGATTCAGGTAGAGCTTATTGGGCCCCATGTTGGAGGTGAAGAAAAGATCGTCGAAACCGTCATTATTAAGGTCCCCAACCGCCACGCCGCCGCCGTTGTAAAAATATTCGTAGGACATGACGTTCTGGCTCTCGTCTTCATTAATGCTATTGATAAACTCAACGCCGGTTTGCTTTGGCGGAAGAAGCCTGAACAAAGGTTGCTGCGCCCAGGCTGCCGACACAGCAAATGCCAGAATAAACGAAAAGAAGAGGTAACGAAGGCGCCCGTTGGTATTCATTCAGTACTTATGCCGATCAGGGGAATTTACTATAAATAAAAAAACTTCAACTTTAGGTTGAAGTTAAAACTTAGCGTAGTCATTTTATTTGAAAGCGGTAAGAAATTTACATTCCTTACCGCTTTCATACCATTTATTTATCCCACCAAACGCGTGATTGCCATTTGTCGCCGCCGGAAAGTCTTCCAACTGCTTCATTGTAATTGGCACCGTTCAATGTTGCTTCACCGGTTGGGTAAAGTTGTCTTCTCGGGATCATACCGCCGGAAAAGTTGCCGACGTAGTTAACCGGGGTAAGGTTAGGAAAACCCGATCTTTTCCAGTTATTCCACGATTCAACAAAGTTGAACAGGATACCAGTTGTTGCCCAGTATTCCGTATTGATCTGTTCCAATGCATTGCCAGCAACCAATGGATGGGCTGTTGCAAATGCATCCGCAACCGCAGGCGTAATCTCAGCTGCTGCGCCAAAGCGGCCCAATGCCTGGATACCCGCAGAAACCGCATTTTTATAGTGAACTGCCGCTGTTGTTGTGCCAACTGCGAAACCACGTGTCGCAGCTTCTGCCAAAAGCAATTCAGTTTCAGCAAAAGTCAGTACGAAAAGTGGACCCCCTCTGGCCCTGTAAATGCCAGTTGGTCGGGAATATTTTCCGATTGGAGTCGCATCACCGCCAGTTCCGTTAGCACCCGGGAACCCCGCGGCTTTCGTAATGTCTGTCGCTCCACCATTCAGATCATAACCATTTGGCAAACCCATTTGTATGGCCACGTCAGAACTTCCTGCTGCTGCATTCTGGTTTCCTGCCAATCCGGCAATGGGTACCTCGGCGATTTTTGAAAGCCTTGGATCACCTTTTGCTTTTAGGAAGTCGATCAGCGTTTTGCTCCATCTCACCTGATAGAGATCCGCTGGCGTAGCCAAAGCAGAAGCATTTCCATTGGTATAACCATTCGCATCGTCACCGATCACGTAAGCATCGTCTGCCATGCTGGCAAATGTTCCGCCTGCTGCTGCTTTTTCTGCATAGGTTTTAGCAGTTGCTGGATCCGTTTTAACCAGGCGCATGGCCATTTTAAGCATCAGTGAATAGCCGTACTTTTTCCACTTGCTGATATCTCCCTTGTAATTTGCAAATGCATCGTTGGTAGGGATTGGCTTTGAAGCATCCAATGCGGCTGTTGCTGTTTCCAGCTTGGCAAGCAATGATTTGTAAATGCTCTCCTGGGCGTCGTAAACCGGCAGTGTTGTTCCGCTTTTAGCCTGAAGTGCCTCAGAATAAGGAATGTCCCCGTAAACATCCGAAATGGTTGCCAGTGACTGTACCTGCATAATGATCGCAATGTTGCCCAGGTTCGCCAATGCTGGCTTGTCCTTGGTAAGCTGCTCCATTTCATAGGCAAAACTTGCCGCGCTATAATCCCCGTTCCAGGTACTTGCCAGGTAGGAATTGGTATTGCTGGATATCACGTACTTATCCGCATTGGAATAATAGTTGGCAGCGCCTGAGGTCGTAGAAGCCAGGATCTGAACCCACATGCTTTGGAAAAGGATTGCACCGCTATATCCCGCAGTAGAACTTACATATTTCCATTGAACACTCGGCAACAACAGGTTAGCATCAAAAGTCGTCGAGGATGACTTCGTCGGGTCTGTGTTCAGCGCATCAAAATCATCGGTACAGGCAACCGGAAGCAGTCCAGCGGCAAGTATTATTGTTATGAATTTCTTTTTCATTGTGTTTTTCATTTAAACTTAAAGTTTACATTGACACCATAGTTACGTGTTGAAGGCAAGCTGGTGCCCTCGATACCTGAGTAGTTCAGGTTGGCACCAAATGTTGCTTCCGGATCAATGTTTGTTGTTTTCTTCATGATGTAAAACAAGTTCCGCGAAACCAGGGAAACGTTTACAGCACGGATCAGCTTCCAATTTTCGATCAGTCTGCTTGGGATACTGTAACCGATCGTGAACTGGCGAAGTTTGATAAAATCACCGTCCACCACACTCAGCTTGGTAATGTTGTTGGCCAAAGCCGTGTAATATCCCTGCGCAGTTGCCTGAACCGTGTTAGCCACCCCGCCTTCGGAAACACCTGTGGTAATCCCATCACGTCCTTCCAATGTAGCCTTATGCAAACCTCTTCTGTAAGCATAGTTTTCGGTAGCTGAAAGGATTTTGTTACCATAGTTATAGTCTATCAGGAATGAAATATTAAGGTCTCCCAGATTGAATTCGTTGTTCAAACCACCATATAATGTAGGCAGAACAGTACCCAGGTCAACGAGGTTACCGCGAACAGGATAACCCGACGGATCTACCACGATTTCGCCATTGCTTGCATACTGATAATCATAAGCGCGGATCTGAGGTCCTGCTTTGCCTACTACGAACGCAGTAACAGCATTACCCAGCGTAGCCCGGTTTGAACCCAATGTGATCGGGCTGTTGTCCGCATCTGTCTGAAGTATCTTGTTTTTAACCGACGTCAGGTTGAAGGAAACATTCCAGTTCACTTTTGAAGTTTTGATAGGCGATCCTGTCACCAGCACTTCCAAACCGCGGTTTTGAACTGAACCCGATCCTACAACACCTCTTACGTAACCTGTTGAGCTACTGTAATTGGCTGGCATGATTTCGTTTTCTGTTTTCTGATTGTAGTAAGCAAGATCAAGACCCAGGCGGTTGCCAAAGAATTTAAGTTCAAGACCTACTTCAACTTCGCTTTTTGTAAATGGTTTCAGGAACAAGTTTGGAAGCTGATCGCTGAAATTACCAGTTGGCACCCCGTTGAATGCATTACCAACGCCATAATAAATCGCGGTTCCGTAAGCACTTGTAGGCTCGCCGCTGGTACGCGCGTAGGATGCACGAACTTTACCAAAGCTCAGGTTTGGAACGTCGAACAAATCATTGAAGATGAAGGAACCGGTTACAGAAGGAGTGAAAATGCTTCTTGCTGCACTTGGCAAAGTGGAGTAAGTATCATAACGTCCCGTAGTGCTTAGGTTCAAAAACCCTTTATAACCTAAATCAACGCTATAATAGGCAGACTGTACCTCGGTGTTGGAAACGCCGTAATCCCTGCTGAAATTGACCACGTTGTTGAAACTGTACAGATAAGGCAATACGAAAGGACCACCGCCGACCTGAATTTTTTCATACTTGTTCCTTCTCAAATTGGCCCCAACGATCGCATCAATCGTGAATTCATCATTGTTCAACGACTTATTGAAACCAATTAGACCGTCCACGTTCAACTCAGTGCGCTGTGTGTTGGACAATTCATCCAAACCACCTTTTCCCTGAGAAGAATATCCTGTTCCCCAAGGTGTTACCCTGAAAGTACGGTCATTGGCGTTGTCATAACCAATTCTTGCCTGTGCATAAAGCCAGCTGGTAAACTGGAATTTGGTAGCCAATGCAGAGATCAGACGTTTACGATCGACATTGTTAACATATTGGTTTGTAACAAAATAAGGGTTCGTCACGTATTCGTCATCGCTGAAAACGATTTCTTTGCCTGTCACAGGATCATATCCAGGTGAAAGTATCCTTTGGTCAATGTTGGTAGCCAGGAACATTCCGTTGTTTGCATTCATCGGACCGTCGCTAAGCTGTGGCTTATTTTTAACGTTCTCGATCACGTAGTTGCCCATCACATTGATGCTCAACTTTTTGGTAATGTTCTGGTCCGCAGTAAGGTTGAAGGTTTTTCTGCCCAAACCGCTGTTTGGAATAATGGATTTGGTATCCAGGTTCGCAACCGAAAGACGGAAAGAACCATTGTCACCTCCTTTGGTTACCGATAAGCTGTTTGTGAAGTTGGTACCTGTCCTGTAAAAATTCTTCACATTGTCTTTTTGCGCCGAGTAGTCATACATTTTACCATCAAACTGGATTACCTGAGAGCCATCTAATTTGGCTCCCCAGCTCATACGTCCCGTTTGTTGTGCCAATGCAGCAGTAGTTGGCTTTACACCGCCAATTCCCTGACCATACTCGTACTGAAAATCAGTCATATCCCTTGGTGCATCGGCCGAGTAGTTCAGGTTGTAATCCACTGAGAAATCCCCTTTTTTACCCGATTTGGTTTTAATAAGGATCACACCATTGGAAGCCCTTGCGCCAAACAAAGCAGAAGCTGCCTGACCTTTCAAGACGGTCATGCTTTCCACATCGTCCGGATTAAGGTTACCAATACCGTCGCCGCCATCTGCGCCACCCCATTCTCCCGCACTACCTCTTTGCGTATTGTCCATTGGAACTCCGTTGATGACGATCAGTGGCGAACCTGCTGAGTTCATACTTGGCATACCGCGCATCAGGATCTTGGCCGTTCCACCCGGACCACCGCTCGTTCCTTTTACATTCAAACCTGCAACCCGTCCTGCAAGCGAATTGGCTACGTTCGTTTCACGCGCCTTCGTCATCAGCTCACCGCCAATAGTCGTCACCGAGTAGCCCAGTTTCCTGGTTTCCTTGGAGATACCCAATGCAGTTACCACTACTTCCTGAAGATTCGCTACATCGGGTTCGAGTTTCAAGTCAACTACACTGCGGCTGCCCACGCCGATTTCTTGTCTGAGATATCCAATTGAACTGATCACAAGGATATCTGAATCATTCACTCCAGGAAGGCTGAAATTTCCTGCTGCATCAGCATTGGAACCTTTGGTCGAGCCTTTGATCGTAATTGTAGCACCAGGCAAACCCTGGTCTTTTTCGTCTGTCACTTTACCGGTAACTGTCCTTTCCTGAGCGAAAGCCGATTGTGATGCAAAAAGCAGAAATAACCCGAGTGGGATAATACCCTTACCCAAGGCTTTAAGTAGCTTTTCTTTCATAGATTGATAAATTAGTAAAATTAGTTATTAGTTAAATTTGGCATCGCCGAATATTACAACGTATAATATCCGTTCCGGCAAATATCTTAAAAAAATTTCTAATTAAATAATTTTAAGAATAACACCATTTTAATTTGTTTTTTTAATTTTTTATTAATTAAAAGGTTGGAGATTTTAGAATTGCGATGCTCTTTATGAAAATCCAAAAAATACTTTAAATTCATTGATAATGAATAATTCTAGTCTCTGACTGTTGTAACCGCCAAACACAAAAAGTCCCGAAGTCATGGATTCAGACTTCGGGACCTTCCAAAATTTTAATTAAAAATTAATTTTTATCTGCTCGCAGTTTATAGCCGATCACATCTGCATTATTTACAGCGCCCAGCAGAAACGTTTGCCCGGCCGATTTGAAAATCATCAGATCACGAACATCTCCGTTGACGTAAAAGCCACTTTTTGCCTGCGGGAGGTAGTCAAACTTCATCGGACCCTTGTTGAGGAACACTTGTAAAAGATTAGCATCATTCTTCCCGATCCTGACACGGGTTTGTTTCAAATTTCCACCCAATACAATGTCGGGCTTGCCATCCGCATTCATATCAACAATCGAAATGGCATATACCGGTGCAAATTGCGCCTCAACAGGTAACGGACGAAAAACGAGCTTGCCCGATTTGTTTTCCAGGATACCGCTCCTGAATTCCTTAGCCGAAAGCTTTTGGGCCGCTTTCAACTTGTCAGCAGGAAGCATTTCGGCCAGGCTCGCTTTAGAATAGGATATATAGTCGGTGTATTTCTTTTTGAGGGATGGGATCTGGTCGAGCAATTCATCCCGGCTTGCATATGGGAACTCCTTTCCATTTTCAATCACGCTGACAATCGGCACGATCCGACCCAGATTATCGAAATCGCCTGCATATAGTGATAACCCTTCCGGCGAAGTGAGGTTCCACTGCCAATTGCTGCCCATATTGCCGATCACAAAATCGGTATCCCCGTCTCCATCCAGATCGGCGGAGCGCAACACATTCCAACAGCCATTTAAACCAGACGTGCCCCAGGCTTTGCTTGCATTAGCTAGCTTCCCATTATTATTATTAAAAACTTGCACAGTATTCCAATCGTTAGTCAAAACCAATTCAGGGTATCCGTCTTTGTTCAAATCCACAAACGCGGCGTCGGTTACCATGCCCGCATTCGTCAGGTGCGAAGCCAGTTCCTTGGTTTTGTCGGTAAATTTGCCCTTTCCATCATTGATCATCAGAACGCCGCCCGGGCTTTCGGGAAAACGGCCGGGCGTAACCCGCGTACCCAGAAAAATGTCCTGGTCACCATCCTTATCCACGTCGGATATTGCCAACGCACCGGCATTAAGCCCGGCAGCGGGTAACGTCGATTTCTTCCAGATTCCCTTTTCATTCATGTACAGACGCGGCGAAAGCAACGGGTCATTTGCATTAAGCTCGTAACCAGCACTGGTCACAAGCAGGTCGTCGTCGCCGTCATTGTCGGCATCAAAAAACGCCATATCTGCATCCTCAAATGCCGCATCCTGCTCAAAAGCGGCCTGTGCGGATTTTTGGAATATACCATTGGAACTGATGAACAAAGCACCTGCCTGCCCTCTGGCACCTCCGATATAAAAGTCATCGGTACCGTCTTTATTCAAATCCTTTTGCGCGAAATGCGGGCCCTGGAAAGAAAGCATGTTAGGCAGCAAAGTCTGAATTCGAAAATCATTGCGGATGTCCTCGGTATGTTTAAAATCGATGACGGTTGTCTGTTCCCAAAGCGCAGTACTCGATGCTACGGCTGCCTCCGGATACTTCTTTGCGTCAGTATATTTCAATGTAACCGTCTTATTGACTTCCAGATTTTTCAAAGTCTGCCGGTTTCCATCAGCCCAGGTAACTACCAGCGAATCAATGTGCTTGTCATTTCCCAAACCAAAATTAATTAAGTCCCATTGGGCAGATTGAAACCCACGCACCGGCATAAACGTCTGGGTTTGAAATAGCGAGTCTGAGTACAAGTCCAGCTTTGATCCTGCGAGGAATGCGTATTTCGGTGAGTCAAGTTTTACTTTAAAATACTTATTGGTAAGCTTGGTTTCGGCATTATTCCTGTAAACAAAAGCCTTTTGATTCACATTACTGGCTACAAGATCCAGGTCGCCATCATTGTCCAGGTCGGCATAGATAGCACCATTGGATTGATTGGTTTCGTTGAAACCCCACTCTTCCATTTTTTTGGCAAAAGTCTGGTTTCTTTGATTTTGGAAAATATAATCCGGCTCGTTAATCGGCGGCATTTGAGCAATTACCTCCATTTGGGTCGGCGTTTTACCACTTTGCCCGGCTTCCAATTGCTTATCGGTCGAGTATTTGAGGAATTCCATATTGGTGTAATCCCGCGCATAACCATTGGAAACGAAAATATCTTTCCAGCCATCATTATCGAAGTCAGCCATCAATGCTGCCCAGCTCCAATCAGTATTGGAAACGCCAGCGAGCTGCCCTATCTCACTAAAAACCGGGACACCATTTGCATTGACCCCATTGTTCATTTGCAGCATGTTGCGCATGGTCTGATCATGGAAACCGGCCTTCAGTAATTGCTGGTATTTATCATAATTATCATCACCGGAAGTCAGCTTGATCCTTTCATTGGAAGCCGGAAGCATATCCAAAGTGAGTATATCAGCCAATCCGTCATTATTCAAATCGGCTGCATCTGTGCCCATGGAATAGAGCGAAACGTGCCCGGTTGCTTCCCGGATCACTTCTCTAAACTTGCCATCTTTTTGATTGAGATACAGGTAATCGTTCTCATTGTAATCATTGGAAATGTAAATGTCCTGCCACCCGTCATTGTTAAAATCATGGATATTGACGCCAAGCCCAAAGCTTAGAATATTGGAAACGATGCCTGATGAGTCTGTCACATTGGTAAATCTGCCGCTATCATTCCGCAAAAGTTTGTTCCCAAAAGCATCATTACGTTGCTGGCGATAATTGGCAATAAGGTTGCTGAAACCGGCATATTGCTGTAAGGAGTGATTGAGTAAAAAACAATCCGTATCGCCGTCGCGGTCGTAATCAAAGAAAACAGCCTGTGTCGTGTAGGACGGATCATTCAGCCCATATTCCGCAGCCTTTTCGGTGAAAGTAGGGATGCCGTCAGCGGTTTTGCCATTGTTGACATATAACAACTTGGTCCTGAGCCTCGGATCCTGGGCGCCTGCCCGGCAAACATAGATATCGATCCAGCCATCGTCGTTGATATCGACCAGCGAAACGCCTGTCTTCCATCCTTCATTCAATGCAGTGCCCGATTTTGCGGAAACGTCTTCAAATTCAAAATCACCTTTATTCAGGTAAAGCTGATTGGCGACCATATTGCCGGTGAAATAAAGATCTACGAGGCCATCGCTGTTGAAATCGGCTGCCGCCACGCCGCCGCCATTGTAAAAATAGCCGTACTGCAGCACATTGTTCTCCGCGTCTTCGTCGACAAAATTATTGAACTGAATATCAGTTTTGCCTGAATCCAGAAGGGTAAAGAGGGTTTCCTTTTCTTTACATCCGACAAAAAGTACCAACAAAAAGAAATAGGAACATTTCATGTATTAAAAATGATGGGTCGGATTTAAAAACTACACATTACGCATGGTTAAAATAGCAAAAAGGCAGACAAAAGTCTGCCTTATGCATTCGTAAAAAGTCGGGACCACCGAATTTCTTCAACTACGTCAAGGCTTATCCCACCAAAGTCTGGTAGCAGAATTATCCGGACCGCCTAGCTTGATAATTGCCTTATCCATTTCTGCCTTGTTCGTCTGTAATTCACTGCTGACGTAAGGTGTGCGGCGAACCACGGCTTCTTTTGGAGAATCTGGATTGTCAGAATTAATCCGGGCATATAGTTTCGGGTAACCTGTCCTGCGGTATTCAGCCCAAGCTTCATGTCCATTCGGATAATTGGCCAGCCATTTCTGGGTAATAATCTGTTCCAATTGCTTGCTTGGATCTGCCGAGAACTTCACAGGGACATTGGTCAAAGCTGGTGTTTTAGAGAAATCAGCCAGTGCAACAGGAGGTGTAGTTCCATTGATGTAAGCTGCAATTGCGGCTGCATCAACAATACCCCACTGCTTCATAGCAGTTTCGATTCCTTTATCATAAAATTCCTTGGCAGTACCAGTGCCCATATTCCATCCTTTCAGCACGCCTTCTGCTTTCAGAAAGTATGCTTCCGAAGCATACATAATCGCAAATGGGTTTTTATCCTGAACAGCTGGGAGAAACGCGTCGGCTACATTTGATGTTGCATTCGCATTGTTCTCGGGAGCACCAAGCTGACCCTGGGTATAGCCATTTCTTATTCCTTTAAAAGTATTCGTTGTTCCCGCTATCGGCGCGTAGTATTTACTGATACGAGGATCTGCATACCCCTTCAAAACGCTTTCCATTGCTGCGCTCATCCGGAATTCATTCCAAGCAGTGGCCTGGTTCATCGGATTGAACGAATTAGCAGTCACTTTGAGGAAAGCGTCATCTGCATTGGTAGCTAATGTTCCACCTGCAACCGCCGATTCCGCCTCCGTTTTTGCCAGCGCTGGCTCAACTTTGGACATACGCATGGCGATACGCAAACGCAAAGTATTAGCGAACAAGATCCATTTGTTCACGTCCCCGGCATAAACCTGGTCAACAGTACCAAAAACTTTTGTGCCTTTAAGCGATTCCAGAGAAGCCGCAGAAGCTTTCAAGGTTGTTAAAAAATCCTTATAAATGAATTCCTGCGAATCATATTCAATCGAAGATTCACCGCTTCCTACTTTGGAGTATGGGATCGGACCCCAGTAATCTGTTCTTGGCAGGTACATATACACTTTCCAGATATTTGCAATTGCAAACTTTCCGGCATTTTCATATTCTCCACCAGGACCTGTATTTTCTAAAACACCTAGCAATGCTGGTATCGCAGTGCCGTAGAAACCTGTCCATGCACCATTGAGCCAGTTACCCACCATTACGTTCCGGTCGGAAGAAAAGTTTTGGGCAATGTTTGCAAAGTACTGACCCTGCAAATCGGCAAAAAGGCTTTGATAAGTCTGCCAGCTGGCCTGGACAGACCGGTACTGTGCTGCAGCAAATGCATTTTCAGTTCCCAACTCGTCCAAAGACGTCAGTTTGGTTTTGTTTGTATTTATCTCCTCAAAATTATCTGTACAGGAATATGTTCCAAATGCAACAGTTGTTAGGAGAGCGAATGATAGTAATTTATAGCTCCTTTTCATGTCTTTCATTTTTACAATTAGAATGTCAAGTTAAGGTTCAAGCCTAGAGAGCGTGTGGAGGGCATCGAGAAGGATTCCAGCCCCACAGTAGTGTTACCAGAACCTGCAACAAGTTCAGGATCAAATCCTTTTGCCTTATTCATCAGGAAAAACAAGTTACGTCCCACAATGGAGAGAGAAGCCCCCTGGAAAGGTGATTTTCCTACAATTTTCTGTGGAAGGCTGTAACCCAATGTAGCCTCTCTCAACCTGATATTGGAAGCGCTGTATGTAAATGCCTCTCCAATTGGTGTATTGCGTCCGCCAACAAATTTCCAGTAAACTTCCGCTGTGGTGGAGACTGTGTTTTTGCTTCCGTCTGCCTGTACACCATCTACTACCATACCTTCACGGCCTGCCAGTGTCTCCTCGGTTACGCCATCTGCGTAAATTACTGCATTGGTGAACGATGTAACCACACCGCCGATCCTTCCGCTTATCAGGAAGCTCAGGTTAACTCCTTTGTAGCTGAAACGGTTGGAAATACCACCTGTCCATGTCGGGCGGGAAGTTCCCAAAGGTACGGTCGTACCCGGAGTTACTAATGGAACTCCATTGGTACCAACTTTAATACGGCCCTGATCGTCTCTTTGGAAACCACGGCTGTAAATTTGACCCAGCGCTTTACCTTCTTCTGCCCGTACAAAGTTCATAAAGTCACTGGTGAGTGGTAATATAGAAAGCCGGTCCGACAACTTGATTAACTTGTTGGCATTTCTTGCATAATTCAGATCAATATTCCAGGAAAAGTCAGAAGTTTTTAACGGAACGAGCGTCAATGTAAGTTCTACACCCTTATTCTCTACATTACCTGCATTGATATACTCAGAACTCCATCCTGATGCATTAGTCAACGGCACCTGAAACAACTGATTTTTTGAATTACTAATGTACATAGTCAGGTCAAATCCAATGCGGTTCTGTAGAAATTTCGCTTCCAGACCAATTTCTTTCGCAGTTGTCAACTCCGGTTTAAGATCCGGAAAAGGCTTGATGGCGTCGCGAACAATGTAACCTGTATTTCCACCTGCTACGTATGAATAAGTCTGGGTCAAAAGGTATGGCGAGGCGTCATTACCTGTCAAAGCATAACTTGCTCTCAACTTAGCAAAAGAAATAGCTTGCGGAAGGTCAAACAAACTTGACAACACCGCGGCAGCTCCCACCGAGGGGAAGAAGTAAGACTGATTGGTTGTCGGCAATGTAGACGACCAGTCATTTCGAGCCGATGCGGAAAGTGTCAACGCGTCTTTCCAGATCAAGTCAGCAGAAGCGAACACACCTTGCTTACGTGTTTGTGTTACCGTTCTATTGGTCACCGAGTTTCTTGCATTGGTTGTCACAAACAAGTTATCACGGTTCAGACCATTGTTAAGGGTTTGATGGTTGAGGTAATCACGCTGCAAAATGTTACCTCCTATTGTTCCGTCCAATTTGAAGTCAGCACCAAACTGTTTGCTCACAAGAGCAAACAAATCCAGGTTTAACTCTGCATTGTCTCTCCAGTTAGTCTGATAATCGCCAAAATCAGCAATGGTGTAGGTATTGGTATGCCATTTGCCTTCAAACTTATCAATGTACTTATCGTATCCTGCACGTCCCATGACAGTTAACCATGGAGCCACCTTATAATTAAGAGAAGTGAATCCGTAAATCCTGTCTCTATTGTCAAGGGCGAGTACTTTATTTTTGATCCAGTAAGGGTTTTGACCACCGTTAGATCCCGGGTTCCAATAGTTTTGCAAGGTTTTACCCGTCGCTGGATCTACATATTCATAACTCTGGGCTTGTTCCAAAGAGATACTTCTTGGCAAACGCAGAATGTGACGCTGCAGGTTGGCAAAAGCTTCACCAGTTTGCTGTCTGTTTTCGATTTTTTCGCTCAGATAAGTCACTTTACCGTCAAAGCTAAGCTTGCTGGTAATCTGGCTCGAAAGGCGAAGGTTGAAATTGTGTCTGCTCAGTTTATTGTTGGATACAACTCCTTTTGCAGCTGTATTGGTGTAAGAAAAATAAGTTTGAACTTTCTCGTTACCTGCTGTCAAAGAAACCGAGTTGGCTATGGATGTTCCGGTTGAGTAGAAATCCTTATAAGAATTGGGATTAGGCGAATATGCGTAGGTTTTGCCTTTATTTGCAGGATCAGGACCCCATGCAGCTACCTGCTGGCCATCCATTTTAGGCCCCCAGCTAAATTCGCTGTTTGGAAAAAATTTGCCTTCAACACCTTGCCCGTATATATTTTGGAAGTTTTGAAGCTCCATTGCCTGCTCCATCTGGAACGTGCTGTTAATGTTTACACCAACCCCTTTTCTTACAGCTCCCTTTTTTGTTGTGATCAATAAGGCGCCGTTCGCAGCGCGGCTTCCGTACAATGCTGTCGCTGACGCTCCTCTCAGTACGTTGATAGACTCTATGTCGTCAGGGTTAATGCTGGAAAGACCGTCACTCGCGTCACGTCCGCCATTTGCATTACCCGGGCTGAAGTTGGAGTTATCAATAGGTACCCCATCCACAACGATCAACGCCTGGTTGTTACCCGTAATGGAACGGTCACCACGCAACACGACACGGCTGGAACCACCCACACCCGAAGAAGAACGAACAATATCGAGACCTGCAACCCTACCTGATAGTGAGTTAGCTACATTAAGCTCCCTCGCTTTGGAAAAGCTTTCGGTATTAATTACCTGGGTGGCATAGCTCAGCGTCTTTTGCTCTTTGGAAATACCGAGCGCTGTTACGACCACTTCTCCCAGATTACGCACATCCGGTTCGAGACCAACTGTGATATTTGAAACGGCCGGAGTGACCTCGATTTCTTTTGTTGCGTAACCAACCGACGAAACAATGATAACCCCACTTCCTCCGATCGAAATGCTAAAATTACCCTCAGCATCCGTGTTTGTTCCTCGCGTAGTACCCTTAATCAGGATGTTTGCTCCCGGTATTCCCGAACCGGTTTCATCATTGACCTTACCGGTAACCTGCCGGTCCTGGGCCTGTGATGTGTACATGAAAAATACTACCTGCACCAACGTCAGTAGCATCAACCGTAAAGTTTTTCTCATAGGTAAAAGATGGGTTTATTGAATTTTTATGAAATTTATATCAAAATCAGAAACATTACAATTTATTTCGTGAAATTTAATTGCACTAAACTAATATTCCGAGATAAGCATCATTTCAGGTAACAAAAGTCCAATTAATCAGCATAAAAGAAATATTATTTGTCCGTTGTACATTTATTGGAACAGAATATATTTAGTGCGTGTTCGAAGACATGAGTTTAGAATATACTGTTGCTGGCAAATTGAAGCCAACAATCGGATTGCCAAACAACCACGAGGACAAACAGGAATAATCTTGTAAACAAGGGTACATTGCCGGGACCGGCAAGCGAGGAACTAGTATTATAATAAGATGAGAATTTGGCGGCGGCTATTCGTATTTGCGCCAAACACCGAGAATACTGCCTGTGATCGCATAGATGATTACGCTTACGCCGCCATCAATCAATGATAGCAACAGGGGTTTCAGGGAAAACATGTCTTTGACAATTATTCCAAAAAGCACAAACACAACACCAAAAAGCAATCCAATAAGAAATCCGGCAAGCAGTGATTTTACATGAATTTTAGTAAACACCCAGCCGAGCGTGTAGGCCATAAAGGAAGAAGAAACAATGCTGGCAAGATAGGGAGCCGGGCTGTTGGCTGATTTGACCTGATCGATTGTAAAGCCATTTAATGCCATCCATTGTTCAGAAAAAGCGCTGTACCACAAAGCAGGAATCACTTGTCCAATTACCACACATACCAATACCGCCCAAAGATTGACAGATTGTTTTCTCATATTTTGAGTGTTTTATTCAGTCATCGAAAGGAACTCCCGAATTTCAAATATAAAAGGTTTAGGAATTAATTGTGCTTTTTATTTAGACGATATAACAAATTCGATATTGCGCTTCAAACCCTCGAATTTGGCCCTTCTGATGGGGGAGCGTCTGAATATTTCGCGAAAAACTTCCTCGGTAATGTCCTGCCAGTCGCTATTTGTGAAGCCTGCCAACGTTTCCGGCAAGTCGAGTTCTTCGGTCACATGCGGTTTTGAAAACCGGTTCCAGGGACATACATCCTGGCAGATATCACAGCCAAAAACCCAGTTATCGAATTTACCGCGCACGTCCTCTGGAATAGCTTCCTTCAATTCAATGGTGTAATAACTAATGCATTTGCTGCCGTCGACCACAAAAGGATCGGTAATGGCATCGGTCGGGCAGGCATCGATGCAGCGGGTGCATGTTCCGCAATAATCACCTACTGCCCCGTCATAAGCCAGGTCAAGGTCACAGATGATCTCACCGATAAAAAAGAAACTGCCCATTTCCCGATTGAGCAGATTGGAATGCTTCCCGATCCAACCCAGCCCACTTTTGGCGGCCCAGGCTTTGTCCATCACCGGAGCTGAATCAACAAATATCCGCCCGTTCACGTCGCCGATCTCTTCCTGGATGGCCAGCAGGAGTGAGCCAAGCTTTTCTTTCAATACAAAATGATAATCTGTGCCGTAGGCATACTTGGAGACTTTGAGGTCATCCGCTTGTTCAGGGAGTTTCTTTTCAGGATAATAATTAAGAAGAACGGAAATTACACTTTTCGCGCCATCAACCAGTTTGCGGGGATCAAGCCTTTTATCGAAATGATTGGCCATATAGCCCATTTCACCATGGTGATGCTTGTTGAGCCAGTTTTCCAGTCTCGGGGCCTCGTTTTCAAGAAAGTCGGCTTTTGAAATACCACAGAAATCGAAACCATTTTCCTGTGCTTTGGCTTTAATAAACTGACTTCTTTCCTGCTTTACGAGATCTTCGGTAGTCATTCTACAAAGTTACGAATTGATTGTAAAATGCCATCTTGTCAGTATTTTAGCTGTGGCAAAATAATTTAGGGGTAAAGTGGTCGCTACAAAAACCAATTTTTGATAACGAGTTATGGCGGAAAATACAGAATTCAACATTGATCAAGACAAAAAATACGATATGAACGAGGAAAATGCGCCATTGGAAGCTGACAGTTTGGAAACTGAGGAGATTTTAGATTCCCTGCCTGTTGATAATGCTGGCCAAGAGATTACCGGTGAGGCGCCCTCACGAGAAGTTCCATCGGCAGACCCGCTGGATTTGGCGAAAAAAGAAATTACAGAGCTAAAAGACAAATACCTGCGTCTTTACGCTGATTTTGAGAATTTTAGAAGAAGAACAGCGAAGGAAAAACTGGAAATGATTTCCGGAGCCAGTGCTGATACAGTTAAATTAATCCTTCCTATTGTCGATGATTTCGAGCGTGCCAAAGTCTCTTTTGATTCATCCACAGAAATAGACGCGTTGAAAGAAGGCGTTGACCTTATTTATACAAAGCTTTTCAAAACACTTGAATCAAAAGGTTTGAGGCCGATGGTTTCCAAAGGTGAAACTTTTGATGTTGAAATACATGAGTCGATCGCACAATTTCCCGCACCTTCGGAAGAATTGAAAGGAAAAGTGATCGATGAGATTGAAAAAGGGTATTATCTTAATGATAAAGTCATACGCTACGCCAAAGTGATCGTAGGCTCATAATATAACGTTAACCTCTGATAGGATTCACTCGCAATATAAAATGGCAAAGAAAAGAGATTTTTACGAGGTTCTTGGCGTAGACCGTGGGGCAGCAGCCGATGACATTAAAAAGGCTTACCGTAAGCTGGCAATCAAATTTCATCCGGATAAGAACCCGGATGACCCAACCGCAGAAGATAAATTTAAAGAAGCAGCAGAGGCTTACAGCGTTCTGAGTGACGATAACAAACGCGCCCGATATGATCAGTATGGTCACGCAGGTGTGGGCGGAGCCGGTGCGGGAGCTGGCGGTTTTAGCGGCGGCGGCTTCTCAATGGATGATATTTTCTCACAATTCGGCGATATTTTCGGAGATAGCAGTCCGTTTGGCGATATTTTCGGGCGCACTGGCGGTGGAAATGGCCGCAGGGTACGAAAAGGTTCTGATCTGAGGATTAAACTGAAATTGAACCTCGAAGAGGTTGCCAATGGTGTTGAAAAGAAAATTAAAGTAAAACGTCACGTGACCTGCAATACCTGTGGTGGCAACGGCGCGAAACACGGAACTTCACTCACCAATTGTAATTCCTGTAACGGGACCGGCCAAGTTCGGAAAGTGGTTAGCACTATGTTGGGCCAAATGGTTTCTACTAGCACTTGTCCAACCTGTAATGGCGACGGCAAGATCATCAGCGAACGCTGCGATTCCTGCGCAGGAGAAGGAAGGTTGCTACAAGATGATCTGATTACGCTTAATATTCCCGGTGGTGTTGCGGAAGGCATGCAGCTTTCAATGTCCGGAAAAGGAAATGTTCCGACCCGGGGTGGGGTTGCCGGCGACTTGTTGATCGTGATCGAAGAAGAAGAAGATGCGTTTTTGAAAAGAGATGGCAATAATGTGATCTTTGATATGCACCTGAGTTTTGTTGATGCTGCATTGGGCACTTCGGTTGAAATCCCTACTATTGATGGAAAAGCCCGAATTACGGTGGAACAGGGAACGCAGGCAGGTAAGATACTTCGATTGAAAGGTAAAGGCGTTAAAGATTTGAACGGTTATGGCAAAGGTGATCAGCTGGTTCACATCAATGTTTGGACGCCACAGCAACTTACTACCGATGAGCGGGAAACGCTTGAATCACTCAGGCATTCCCCAAACTTTCAGCCCAAACCAGGTAAAAACGAAAAGGGCTTTTTTGACAAGATGAAAGACTTTTTCCATTGAAATGAATACTGACACCAATGAATATATGAGTCGCTTTCAAAAGAAGCGGCTCTTTTTATTTGCCTTGCAAACCGCTATTTTTAGTATTTTCAAAAGCATCAACATTGAACAACCATATGATCCGGCTACAACTTTCACTTCTAATGCTTTACACAAGTTCCTTATTTGCCCAAACCACAACCAAATCGGCAGAACTTACATTCGCTACCTATAATGTAAGTATGGAAGCTGAAAATTATGTCCCGCGCGGCACAACGGGTATTTCGGAGCAGGTGCTGGTTAAAGAACTGGCCTCCGGACAAAACCAGCAGATCCGCAATATTGCCAGCATTATCAAGACGGTCAGGCCCGATGTGATCTTGCTAAACGAATTTGATTATATCAAAGATCCCCAGGCTGGTGTCATGCAGTTTGTGAAAGCTTATTTAAAAGAAGATTCGGGTAATTTAAAAGGCATTGATTATCCATACTACTATTACTCCACGGTCAACACCGGGCAGCCAAGTCCTTACGATTTAAATAATGATGGAAAGACCGAGCAATTTGGAAATGATGCCTGGGGTTTTGGAAAGTATCCGGGTCAATATGGAATGGTGTTTATATCCAGATATCCCATTGATACAGAGAACGTAAGAACGTTCCAGCATTTCAAATGGAAAGATATGCCCGGCGCTTTAAAGATCACGAAACCAGATGGTTCCGATTGGTATGTGCCAGAAGCGTGGGCCCAGTTTCCGCTTTCATCCAAGTCACATTGGGATATTCCGGTTAAAGTTGGAAATGAAACAATACATATTCTGGCCAGTCACCCTACCCCTCCTACATTCGACGGCCCGGAAGATCGGAATGGCAAAAGAAATCATGATGAAATACGGTTTTGGAAAGACTACATCAGCGATAAAAACAGCTCCTATATTTACGACGACAAAGGAACCAAAGGCGGCTTGAAAGCAGATTCTCGCTTTGTGATTCTCGGAGATCAGAATGCTTCTCCGGACGAGGGCGATGCCATTTCACAAGGGATCAGGTCGCTGCTCGCAGATCCTAAAATTAACAGCGAGACGCCGCCATCGAGTAAAGGTGGTGCGGAACACAGCAGCACCAATGTATTCGCAAAAAATCATACTGCTTTTTGGAGAATGCGCGCCGATTATGTTCTACCTTCCCGAAAAGGCTTTCAGATCATCGATAGCGGCGTTTTCTGGCCTGGAAAAGGCGAATCGATGGCTGAGTTTGTTGAAAAGCGTGAAGCTAGCTCAGACCACCGGCTGGTTTGGGTAAAAGTTAAAATGGAGTAACGTTGTCATGCTGAGCGGAAGGGGCCGCTCAGCATGACAATTTTATTACTGCCCGCCGTACATGTTCATTGCGGTCATGTGTTTTTGAAACAGCGCTTCGTATTTTTTGGTGGCGGCTTCCTGTTTGGCTTCACGGCATTCCTGCACAATGATCTGTAAAATGTACAGGTAAACATTGCTGTCCCGACGCTTGGTAGTGCCATTGTCTCTCGCCCAGGTCAATACTTCATCCGCACGGTTGGACATCGTTTCTGCAATATCCAATGCTCTTTTGGTTTCTCCCAGATCAAATAATGGTCCAATAAAATTGGCAGAGAACTGATCATACGGAATGCTCTTATCCGGCATGGTCGCCAGCGATTTGTCGATCGCTTTTTTGGCTTCGTCCTTCCGGCCGTCCGCGATAAGCTGGCCAGCTAACCGCAGAAATGCAATGCGCGCCGTAGCTACCGGAGAACCCAGGTAGGTGTTATCATAATAAGTATTTGGATTATCCAAGTCGCGCCAGAACATCTTGGTCATCAGATTATTATACATCACATCTGAGTTCACATAACCATCGCTCGCCCCTGGCACTTTCACCGGCAGCAACCGATAAGCATAACCTTCCAATTGCATATACTCTTTCAAATTCAGATAGCTTGATCCGCCTAATGTCGATGAAAAATAGATCGGGCGTTTCCAATCATTGGTAGCAATGATGTCCAGCATGATCAGGTCGGATTTATATAGATCGCCTTTCCCAATTGTCCAACTGATCGAGTCACTCACAAATGGCATCAGATCGCTTTTGATAATGTTCATTTTCCGGATCGCGTCTGCATTTACAGGAAGGAAAAGTACAGACGATGGAAGTATTGACGTCATATCACCACTGGTAAGCGGCACCTGGATCGCCTTATTTTCCTGCCTCACCAAACCAAGATATTCTTTCAGATTGATACCATTCTTAACACTTGGAATTTCATAGAAAGGAACGATGTCATTTTTACCAAAAGCATAATTGATCTTTTCCAATGAAATCGGAAGTGCCTCAGAGAGATAGGTTTTGCGCTTCATCTGGTCAATATACCAGTCGGTACCCAGTAAGCTTAGGTTACAAACCCGCACGTCGGTCCGAAAACCTTCCACTTCCTGCACATACCATAAAGGGAATGTATCATTATCGCCGCCCGTGAACAGGATTGCATTGGGCGCACAGGAATTGAGCAGGTTTTTAGCAAAATCAACAGAATGATATCTATGGTTACGGTTGTGATTATCCCAACCTTTTACCCCCATAATAACCGGGACGATCAGACTTATGCCAGCTGCAACGCCTGCCCTGGTCGCCGAATTTTTTACAAATTTGCTGATCGCATCTGCAACAGCAATAACCCCATAACCAATCCAGATACAGAAAATGTAAAAGGACCCCACATATATATAATCACGTTCGCGAGGTTCTGTGGGCGGGGAATTGAGGTAAACTACAAGGGCAACGCCGGTAAGGACGAATAACAATCCGAGCACCAGTAAATCACGTTTTTGACGGAAATAAATAACCACCACACCGAATAAACCAAGCAGAAATGGCAGCATAAAGTAGTTGTCATGCGCTTTATTTTCTAGAATTGGCTCCGGATATTTCTTGGCCATATCCCAGGGAAGCATATTTCCTGCACCTTCCTCATCACTTTCCCTGCCTACAAAATTCCAGAGAAAATACCGCCAGTACATATGCCCGATCTGGTAAGAGAACATAAATGATAAGTTGTTCCCCATACTCGGCTTTTGTCCTTCCGCCAGCCCGGTCATCTGCTGATAAAGCTGCGGGTGACCCGATTGGGTGCTGTACATCCTTGGCAATAACATACTGCTGCCTGGTTCATACTCATATTCCGGGCGGTAGTCGTAAATCGCGTACTTGCCATCTTGCTTGCGGTACATGGGTGCGCCGCGTTTCTGACTGATTGGGCGGGAAACAAATGAAGGACCGTAAAGCAAGGGACGACTTCCGTATTGCTCCCGTTTCAAATAAGAAACAAAACTCAGTACATCATTCGGATTGTTCTCATTGATTGGCGGATTGTATTCTGCACGAACAAGCACCATTAAATAACTGGCGTATCCGATCAGGACGAAAGCGAGTGACAATAAACCTGTGTTTAATAACACCTTACCTTTTTGATGCGAATAGCGAATGCCCCAAATGAGCGCACCAATAAAGATGATGATAAAGAAAATAACCCCGGATTTATAAGGCAGTCCAAGGGAGTTCACAAAGAATATTTCAAATTTTCCGGCTACACTCGGCAAGCCCGGAATGATACCCGAATTGATTATTGCCAGAATAACGAGACCGCCGACAAATGCGACCATACCACCAAAAACCGTGTTTTTAGGATATTTCTTAAAATAATAAACAAGCGCAAGGGCGGGAATGGTAACGAGGTTCAATAAGTGGACACCGATTGAAAGACCGACTAGGTAAGCGATCAGGATCAACCAGCGGTTTTCGGTTGCCGGATCTTGCACCCGCTCCCATTTGAAAACAGCCCAAATCACAATGGCGGTAAAGAACGACGACATCCCATAAACTTCGGCCTCCACAGCGGAAAACCAAAATGAATCGGACCAGGTATATGCCAATGCGCCTACGACTCCGGCACCCATCAAAAGAACGATCTCCCCTAAATCCAACTCCCCATCGGTTTTGGAGATCATTTTACGAACAAGCAGCGTGATCGTCCAGAACAGGAACAAAATCGTGAATGCGCTGCTCAGTACAGAAACCATGTTGATCCAGTAAGCTACATTACTAAGATCACCGAGTGCAAAAAGAGAGAAAAGCCGGCCAATTAAAAGAAAAAACGGTGCTCCCGGAGGGTGAGGCACCTGTAATTTGAAAGCGCAAGCTATGAATTCCCCGCAATCCCAAAAACTGGCTGTTCGTTCAACTGTAAGTGCGTAGGTAATGAGTGCTATTGCGAAGACAATCCAACCCGTAAGGTTGTTGGCTCGGTTGAAACGGGTCATTTGAAAGTTGGTAGATTTGAAAAATTTATATGCACAATGCGCAAAGATGGTGACTCTCTGGGAGCAGTTTTTATCAATGATCGGCCAAAATTAGCAAAATTACCACAATGGCAAGATTTTCCGTCTCTTAAAAAGTGTTAAGAACTATTTGTAGAATATCCATTTGGCCAGCTCTTTATAGCTTACTTTTTTGCCGTACATCAGGATGCCGACCCTATAAATCCGGGCTGCAAGCCAGGTGGTGCCCATGAAGCCGAGCACCAAAAGCACCATGGAAAGGGCAATCTCCCATGCTGGTACACCAAACGGGATCCTTACCATCATAATTATCGGTGAAGTGAAGGGAATAATGGATGTCCAGAAAGCCAGGTTACCATCCGGGTCACGTAATACGAACTGCGCGAAAACGAAAGAAAAAATGATTGGCAATGTGATGGGCAGCATAAATTGCTGTGTATCAGCGTCATTGTCAACGGCTGCTCCCACAGCTCCAAACAATGCACTGTAAAGCAGATAACCGCCGAGATAGTAGAATAAAAAGCATCCGATGATTAAAGGAATGTTGAGGCTATTTACGGCGCCCAGCACTTCTGCAATCGGATTTTCAACAGTACCTCCTGGCATTTGGCGGTTGGGCATTCCATCCTGGATTTTTTTCATTTCTTGCTTCATCTGGGGAGAATCCTTTGGCATTTGGCTGCTCAGAGCCGCTGAGGTGGCGCTGGTCAATGCGGCTGTAAGAAAAATCCAGAGAACGAATTGGGTAAGACCTACCAATGCGACGCCAATGATTTTGCCCAGCATCAGATCAAAAGGTTTTACTGATGAAATGATTACTTCAACAATGCGGCTTGTTTTTTCTTCCGTGATACCGCGCATGACCTGAGTTCCGTAAATAAATACGGACATGTAAATAAGAAAAGCGCAAATTCCACCAATTACGGTTGCAGCTCCGGAGCTGCTTGTTTTCTCACCTTCATCGCTGAGGCTTATGGTTTCAGAAGTAACATTAACCCGCGAATCCTCTAAAATCTGATGGGTAATTCCCGCTGCTGATAGTTTGATATCTTCAATTTGCTTTTCAATGACCTTTTCAATGTCCGATTTGAGGTCCATACTCACGTTCTTAGCAGCGTAAATGCGGACGCTTTTCGGTTCATTGATGACATTTTTAGGAATGAATACGAGTGCATTGGCTTCACTTCCCTTAAACCTGGCTTTCGCGGAATCAAGGCTTGCATCCAGATAAACAAATTTCAGCGTTTCTGAATCTTTGAATTCCTTTTTAAACAAGCCGCTTTCATCGAGTACCTGAACCGTTTTGGTATCCACAGAGCCGATTGCAACCCAGATTACCACTGCGTAAAATCCTACAAAAAGCAATGGGGCCAGCAAGGTCATGATCAGAAAAGATTTTTTCTTTACCCTGACCAGATATTCTCTTTTGATTACCAGAAAAATATTACGCATTTTAGAAATGTTTATAATTGGGTAAGTTCAGTCGTCTAACCTTCGGGAACTTCATTAACGGAGCGCATGAAAATGTCGCTCATGCTCGGAATATTTTCGCCGAAAGACCTGATTTCAACTTTGGGCAACAAGCTGGTCAGCAGTTCATTTGGACTTATGTTTTGGCCTAAGTGGATGTTCGTGCGCTTGTAGCCGCTTTCCAATTCTTTCTCATCAAGAATCTCGAAAGTATTTTCCAGCCCATCCAGCTCTCCTTTGTATTCCACAAAATAGGTGTGGGTCTTGAATTGCTCTTTGATTTCCTTTTTCGGGCCGTCTAGGACTTTTTTTGATTTATGGATCAAAGCAATGTTGTCACAAAGCTCTTCCACGGTTTCCATCCTGTGGGTGGAGAAGATGATTGTGCACCCTTTTTGTTTGAGTTCGAGGATCTCATCACGGATCAAATTGGCATTGATCGGGTCGAATCCTGAAAACGGTTCATCGAGAATGATCAGATCGGGTTCGTGCAGAACAGTGGACACAAACTGTACTTTTTGCTGCATTCCCTTAGAAAGGTCGGACACACTTTTGTCCCACCAGGTCTTAATATCAAATTTCACAAACCAGATTTTCAGCTTTTCCATGGCCTGTTTCTGGCTTAAGCCTTTCAATTGGGCAAGATATAGCAGCTGTTCACCGACTTTCATCTTTTTGTAAAGTCCGCGCTCTTCCGGTAAATACCCAATCCTGGAAATATGGCTGGCATTAAGGATTTCGCCGTCGAATAAAATTTGTCCTTTATCAGGCCCCGTAATTTGATTGATTATTCGGATGAGAGAGGTTTTTCCGGCACCATTGGGCCCTAATAAACCAAAAATGCTGCCTTTGGGAATTGAAATACTGACATCGTCGAGCGCGACATGATTGGAATACTCTTTTGTGACATTCCTGACTTCTATAATATTCATATGATCGAATGCAATGAACGTTGGCCAAATATGCGAAATATAAGCAGCAGGAATAAAGTTACAAGTAAGAAAGCACTATTTGGCTGATTAGCGGCAAATAAAAAAGCGAGCGGAAACCGCTCGCTTGCACTCAAATGTGTGTATAAATAACTATAAAATATACTTTTCCCTAATCTGGAACAGCACCCAGAACCCGATGACGCCTCCGATCAAAGCGCCGAGAATACTTAACTGAATCAGATTACTTACCAGTCCGACAAGCAATGCATAGTAAAGTAGATTCCAGCCAGCACGTTTCCGTGCTTTTAATGGTGTAAATGCCATCAAATACATAATAAGAGTGACCGTGCCAAGCACGATGCCGAGATAAAAGTTGAATCCGATACCAGGTGAGACGGCACCAAGTCCAAGCGCAGCGCTGCCAACTCCAAAGGCGGTCAGCAAGCCAAAAATGCCGATTACGGACAATACAAGTAAGAAATACGGACCGTACTTGACCAGAAATTCTTTGACCGTGTCTGAAAATGGGGGGAATTTTTGAAGAAAAATGGGTTCTAACTCTTTTTCGAGGGGTAGTTTCGATTCCATACGGAGAAGTTTAAGCTGATTATCAATAAAATAATTAATAAATCTAGAAGTTTTTCGCTTAAACGTCTTCCAAAAAATAACTTAGCGGGAAAATAGTTTATCTACCGGCGGAGGAGAATGATGTTTCGGTTACAACCATCCTGGAAGCTGGAAAATCAGTCTTCGGGATACGGTACAAATACAAAACCCGAAAACTCACCAATCAAGGCAAACAGACAGCAAAACTCATCCGGGTTTTTGTAATTTTCAGTAAACATGAGTACCGACTCTTCCCCAATCAATTTGCGGTCAACAAATTCCTGCATATAGGACGCACGGTAGGAATAAAGGTTGGTCAGTTCTTTTGCATCGATTAATAAAGCACCCATTTGAAGGTCGTTATTGGTCACGGTAAAGATGGGATATTCAGAAAAACCGCGTTTTCTGATCTGATAGGATGCCTCTTTAAGCTGGTCTGCAACTTTGATGAAATCCTGTGATATGTATCCCATCAGTTTCTGGTTCAACTCCGGGGAGTTGGCATCATCCATCAGGGTATTTTCATTGCTATTGTTGATCATTCGTTTGGGGTTGGGCGTCGTAAGCTGTTAGCTATTAGCTGTTAGCTTTTTTTACTTTAAATGTCAGTTTTTAAGCTTGGTTCCCAGTTGTTAGCAGTTTTAGATAATGTTGCTGCGTGGGAAAATGAAGTTAAAAGCTAACGGCTAATGAGCTAACAGCTCCTCTACATCCTGGCTGCCAGCAACAATGTCAGATCCTTATACCTCATATTGAAGTTTCTGGCGATGTGGGAATTGGTTAATGTTCCTTTGTGGCAGTACACTCCTTTCATAAACCACCGATTTGCATAAATCATTTCTTCGATGCCCCCGATTGTTCCGGTTTGGAGCAAAAATGGGAGAAAAACATTGCTTAAAGCTGTGCTGGCCGTATGTGCGACCCTGGAAGGAATATTGGGAACGCAATAATGGATTACATCATTATATTTAAATATCGGATGCTTATGGCTGGTCATCCTTGACGTTTCGAACGATCCGCCCTGATCAATGCTGACATCTATAATGACGGAACCAGGCTTCATTTGAGATACCATTTCCTTGGTCACTACCAGCGGACTTATGCCATTCTCGGCGCGCATTGTCCCGATCACCACATCTGCGCGGGCAATCGCTTCGCCAAGCGTATCTGAATCAATGATAGAAGTATATAAATTCTGCCCAATCGAATATTTAAGTCTTTGCAAACGATAAATATGTTTGTCAAAAACTTTGATATCAGCGCCAACGCTGATTGCCGCGCGGGTAGCATACTCGGCTACCGTTCCGGCGCCGAGTATAACAATTTTAGTCGGTGGCACGCCTGTAATACCGCCCAGGATAATGCCTCGACCGCCGTTTGGAGTGGACAAATATTCCGCAGCAATTAGTAACACGGTACTTCCTGCGATCTCCCCCATTGCACGTATAATAGGCTTGCCCCCAACCTTATCCTCAATCAGTTCATAACCGATACCTGTTGTTTTGAGCTCATTCAGCTTTTCGAAATAATGTTTTTCCAGCGCAGGCAGGTTGAGGGCAGAGATGAGTGTCGTGCCTGACTTAATATAACGGAATTCGTCTTCGACCAGTGGTTCTATTTTAAGGATCACTTTTGCCTGATAAACCTCCTCAGCACTCTGAACAATTTTTGCGCCTGCTTCGCTGTATTCATGATCCGATAGATTTGCTCCTTTTCCCGCATCATTTTCTACCCAAACCTCGTGTCCGTGCCTGACGAGTATTCCGACGGCGTCAGGTGTAAGCGCGATCCGGTTTTCCTGCAATGAAACTTCTCTTGGCAACCCAATGTGTAAGGAATTCTGATCCTTACGAACTGCCAGCAATTTTTCCTGTGGATACAGCACAGATTGTTTGGCAAGTTCTTCAAAACCGGTAATCTGAGGTTGTGCCATTAATAAGCAAAAAATGAAAGTGAAACCAAGTTTTTAAACCGCTATACCTTTGAAATTTCTAATGTTCTCATGCCACTTTCATCGGCCTGAAGATTTAATCGCAAGTAGGTCAGCGGCCATAGATATTCAATTTTACCGGGCCATTCAACGAAGCAGTAGTTCCCCGAATCAAAATACTCCTCCACACCCATATCCAATGCCTCGGTTTCATCCTTTATGCGGTAAAAATCAAAGTGATAAATCGGCTTTCCGCCCGCATCATATTCATTGACCAGCGAAAAAGTAGGGCTTTGAATGTTGGATTTCACACCTAATTTTATGCAAAGGGCTTTGATAAGTGTTGTTTTACCGGCTCCCATGTGACCTTCAAACAGCCAGACAGGTACCTGCCCGCCGATTTCCAAAAGATCGGCAGCTACTTGTTCCAACTCATCCAATGCTTTGAAGTGTATTACGGCAGGCCCCACGGTCATTTTGTAAAAATACACAATACTGAATGATTGCCTTCTCGGCGGAGCTGTTATAAACGAATTTTAAATCACTACTGCGGTAAAAAACCCATTTTGCTCACTTATGATCCTAACGCATAAAAGCAAAAAGGAAAACACCGTTTTGTGATTTAAATCTATAACCATGTCTGAACATATTTCCAGGCGCAACTTTCTCATTAACAGCGCAATTGCTGGGGCAATTGTCCCAATTATCGGTAGTGAAGTTATTTCGAAGCCTGTGACAATGCTTGCCGAAGTTCCCAAGATTAACATATTCTCCAAGCATCTGCAGTTTCTGAATTACCAGGATATGTCGGAGATCGCGAAGGAGATAGGTTTCGACGGCATTGACCTTACTGTTCGCCCAAAAGGCCATGTACTTCCTGAAAAGGTTGAAGCGGATCTTCCTATGGCAGTGGAAGCAATGAAAAAAGTAGGTTTTACACCATTAATGTTCTGCACAGCCGTTGAAGATGCCTCCAATCCAATTGATAGGAAGGTGCTGGAAACGGCAGCCAAGCTGGGGTTCAAATATTACCGGATGAACTGGTACAAATACAACGACCAGAAATCAATCCCTGAACTCCTGAACGAATACCAGGGCAAAATGGCCGGACTAAGCAAATTAAACGGCTCAATTGGTTTGAATGGTTGTTATCAGAACCATTCGGGCAGGATGGTTGGCGCTTCGATGTTTGAGATTTGGAATATTTTACAAAAGGCGGATGCAAAAACAATGGGTGCACAATATGACATCAGACATGCCACAGTCGAGGGTGGACTGTCCTGGCAAACTGGCTTTAATCTGATACGCCCGCACATCAAAACCATCGTGTTGAAAGATTTTATTTGGGAAAAGAACAATGGAAAATGGGCTGTGAAAAGCGTTCCTATGGGCGAAGGAATGGTCGATTTCAAAACTTACTTCAAGTTATTGAAGGAATTTCAAGTCGATGTACCTGTTTGTCTTCACCTCGAATATCCGCTCGGCGGCGCAGACCAGGGTGCAGATAAGATCACCGTTGATAAAAAAGTTGTTTTTGACGCTATGAGAAAGGATCTGCAAAAAGTAAAAGAACTATGGACCGAAGCTTAGTTCATGTATAAATTTTTGTCCATGAAAAACTTAATACTTATTATTTTAAGCTGCTTATTGATCATTTGCAGCTTTATTTTTATCCCCGCTCATAATTCCAACGACTGGCCCGAATACAACGGTGACGGTGCACGAAGCCATTATTCCGCGCTCAATCAAATCACCAAAGAAAACGTTGGTCAATTGAAGGTAGCCTGGACTTATGCGTCGGGTGGAGCAGACACCCTCAGAAACCGGAGCCAGATCCAATGCAATCCAATCATTATCAATGGCATTTTATACGGCGTTTCTGCTGACATCCAAGCCTTCGCAATTGACGCAGCAACTGGCAAAGAAATCTGGAAAACAAATGTCAGTGAAAACGGCGGTACATTGAGCCGCGGTGTTACCTATTGGACTGACGGGCAAAGCAAAAGAATCTTTTTCGGAGCCGGAAAGTGGCTTTACGGGATTGATGCCCAGACGGGGAAACTGATCGTAACTTTTGGTGAAATCGGAAGGATTAACTTGAAAAATGGCATTGAACGTCCGGGTGCCGATGACTATGTCACATCCAATACGCCCAACACTATCTACAAAAATCTGATCTTGGTCGGTGCACGCGTCGCTGAATCCGAAACTGCATTGTTAGGCGATGTTAGGGCGTTTGATGTGATTTCAGGAAAGTTGGTCTGGACTTTTCACACCATTCCTGCGCCCAATGAATTCGGCTCAAAAACTTGGTTTTCTCAGCCTGCAAGGCAACACTTTGGCGGCGTGAATGCCTGGGCAGGCATGGCGATTGATCGGGAGCGCGGCATTGTGTACATTCCAACCGGCTCAGCTGCCTATGATTTTTACGGAGGTAACCGGCCAGGTGCAAACCTGTTCGCCAACTGCCTTATCGCATTGGATGCGGCTACCGGCAAAAGACTCTGGCATTTTCAATTGGTGCATCACGATATCTGGGACCGGGATCCGCCTACCACTCCGAACCTGATTATGGTAACCCACAAAGGAAAGCGCATTGACGCTGTGGCCCAAATCACCAAGCAAGGTTACACGTTTGTATTTAATCGGGTTACTGGTGAGCCTCTTTTTCCAATCAAGGAAACTGCTTTCAATTATAAGGCGATCAGCGGGGAAAAACCGCACGCTACCCAGCCTATCCCTACTTTACCCGTTCCATTTACCCGCCAAAGCTTTACTTCCAAAGATTTTAACCCGTTTGTCGCAGACAGGGATTCATTGGAAACTTTGTTAAGCAAGGCGAATACGGGCAGCGCATACATTCCCATTACTTCAAAAATGACTGTCTTTTTCCCAGGTACTGATGGTGGTGCACAATGGGGCGGAGCGGCGGCGGATCAGGATGGGATTCTCTACATTCCTGCGAAAGAGATCCCGGTCTATACCTCTTTAATAAAGAAGGAAATGCCAAAAAATCAAAATGGCGTAACCGGGTCCGACATATATAAGCTCAACTGCGCTTCCTGCCACGGTGCGGACAAAGCAGGAAACCACGATGGATCTTATCCTTCTCTGGCCAACATTGGTAGCAAACTATCTGTCTTGCAAATCAGCGCCATCCTAAAAAGCGGAAAAGGAATGATGCCCTCTTTTTCACACATATCCGAAGCCGAAAGAAACGCGGTCATTGAATTTCTCAACAATAAGAATTTAGGTGAAAGTGTAGTAAGCAGCTCCGAAAGTCAGGTTCCTTATCAACATACCGGCTACAACCGTTGGTATGACCGAAATGGTTATCCTGTCAGCACACCGCCCTGGGGAACGCTTACAGCCTTGGATCTCAATACGGGTCAGCGCCGATGGCAGGTTCCGCTGGGAGAATACGAAGAGCTTACAAAAAAGGGCATTGCGCCAACTGGCACGGACAATTACGGCGGCCCTTTGGTAACATCCAGCGGCCTGCTATTTATAGCAGCCAGCCGCGACGAGCAGTTCCGGGCGATGGATAAGGTTACCGGAAAAGTGCTTTGGACTGCACCATTACCTGCAGCCGGCTATGCTTCGCCAAGCACCTATTCAGTGAATGGTAAGCAATATGTCGTCATAGCTTGTGGTGGTGGCAAGCTTAACACCAAATCAGGGGATAAATATGTGGCCTACGCATTGCCTTGAATAAAAATCAAATGCAATTCCTTTCAAAAGTTAACTTTGTGAGCTTCCATATTTACAGATTATTCATTTCAGAAAACTATGTCTTCAAAAATATTAAATGTCGGGCTGATTGGTTTTGGATTGTCCGGACGATACTTTCATGCCCCGTTTCTAAGCACCAATCCAGGCTTTAAAATCAAAACGGTTGTTGAAAGGACAAAAAACGACGCTCAGGAATTTGACCCTGAAATTGGCAATGCCAGGTCCATCGAGGAGCTTTTAAGTGATGAAGAAATAGACCTGGTGTTCATTTGTACGCCCAATGATACCCATTTTCCGTACGCCATGGATGCGCTCGAAAATGGCAAGCATGTCGTTATCGAAAAACCATTCGCTGCAACCGAGCAGGAAGCCCGACAGCTTGTTGATCTTGCAAAAGAAAAAGGGTTGATCCTGACAGCTTACCAGAACCGCCGGTGGGATTCCGATTTTTTAACCTTGAAAAAATTAATCTCAGACAGCAAATTAGGGGATGTCATTGAATATGAAAGCCGCTACGACCGCTATCGCCAGGTTGTACCTACCGAATCCTGGAAAGAAAAAAGCGTTCCGGTCGGCGGTAATGTTTACAATCTTGGCCCTCATTTGATCGACCAGGCGCTGGTGCTATTCGGCGAACCAGAAACTGTAACGGCTGACATTCGTGCCGTAAGGCCGAATAGTGAAATCGACGATTACTTTGATATTCGCCTCGGGTATAAGGATAAGCTCGTGATATTGAAATCAAGTTTGATGGTTTTTGAAAATCAGCTCCGTTACGTTTTACATGGCACCAAGGGATCCTTTATAAAAGGCGGACTTGATCCTCAGGAAGAAACCCTACGCAAGAATATTTTACCAACCGAAAAACCGTGGGGTATCGAACCGGAAAATCGCTGGGGGAAGTTGTATACCGAAGAATTCAGCGGTACTATTGCAAGCGAGGCGGGAGACTATGCCCAGTTTTATCAGAACGTGTATGACGCCATCGTAGACGGAGCCGAGTTGGCAGTAAAGCCCGAAGAAATAATCCGTACCACCAGAGTGATTGACCTGGCATTCCAAAGCAGCAAAGAAAAAAAAGTAATGACTTATTAGTCATTACCTTACAAGATGAAAGGCAGTCCATACGGGCTGCCTTTCATCGCTTCCAGAGATATTTGCAATTATTTAACTACTGCAATTACCTGACGTTTCGTCTCAGTCGAGATAGAAAATGGCTTTGTAGAAACTTCGTTACCATTGCTGATAACGAATGTATAGTTACCATCTGAAAGATTCGAAAGATCAAAAATCTTTGAGTAGTTTTCCGATTTAGGGATTGAAGTGCTGTAAACAACGTCTCCACCAAAATCTTTAATGACAACTGAAGATCTTTCAGTTACATTTCCCAGAGTCAGTTTAAATTTCAATTCACCTGTTGAGACAAGCTCAATGCTACTATTTTCCTTTACTTTATCGCTAGCGACAGAAAGATTTGCAGCTGATACTCCCACCAAAACTGCGATTGTCAAGATTACTTTTTTCATTTTATTTCTAGTGTTTAATGTCCAATTAAAATTACCAATTGTACTTTTTAAATATTTATAAGTATTACATTTTCCGCTATTGAAACCAGCTTGCCAGATGAGGCGTAAAACCGATTTGATGATTCAAATGTAGACAACATATAGAATATAAGTCAATAATGCAGTTTTACAATCATGAAAATTCTTTTTCCAGTTATCTATAAATATAGGAATAGTTATACGTTTATTTTAAAAGTACAACAAGTCGTTTGAAATTTGACACGTAAGTAGGATTAGTACAATTATGCTTCAATTGTACTTTAAAAAGAAATAACAACAACAAAGTTTCTTTAAAGAAAAAGTGAGAGAATTAGTTTATTAGTGAGATTGGCAGTTAACAACAAATTCGTGCCTCATTCGCGGTCCGCCGCTGCGGTGTATTCGTGGCCAAAAAACCACCCCCATTTAAAGTATTTTGCAAAACAATCCGTCTATAACCCTGCATCTATTAGCCATTTCGCTTGTCACAGAAAAAGCCAAATATCATTCAAACCGTCACTTCTTATAGTAAGCAGTTACTGGGATTCATCCGGCAGCGTGTCAATACAGATGAGGATGCGGAAGATATATTGCAGGATGTCTGGTTTCAGCTGAGCAGTTTACCAGAGATTGAAGCGATCGAGCAAATAGGAAGCTGGCTTTACCGCGTAGCACGAAACCGGATCATTGACAAATACAGAAAGCAAAAACCTGATTCTCTTGAAGATTTTGGCTATGAGGACGAAGAAGGCGAGTTTTATTTCAAGGATATTCTTCTCGCAGACGATAATACACCCGAAACAGCTTATATGAAGGAGCTTTTCTGGGAACAATTAACCATTGCTTTGCAGGAACTTCCTGAAAATCAGCGTCAGGTATTTGTCTGGAATGAATTGGAAGATAAGACCTTCCAGGAAATTTCCGACAGGACTGGGGAAAACATCAAGACATTGATTTCCCGTAAACGGTATGCCGTCAAGCATTTACGCGAACGACTGGAAACTATTTATCGGGAATTCGTAAATTACTAAATTTGCTTACCATGAATCAGCACAACAGATATAAAAAACGTTTCGGGCTATTTCCAGTTTTTGCGCTGGCTGCTGCACTTATATTGGGGTTGGTTATCCGCCTGTTATGGAACGCTATATTGCCATATGCCTTAAATGCCAACCCAATATCCTACTGGCAGGCCGTGGGTTTATTTGTGTTATGTAAAATTCTCTTTGGCGGTTTTAGGGGTCCTATGGGAGGCCCCGACCGGTGGAATAAGTGGCAGAATTTTGATAAAGGCGGTATGCCCGGCAAAAGCCCATTTAGCGACTGGCGCAATAAATGGATGGGCATGAGCGACGAAGAGCGTATCAAATTCCGACAGGAAATGCGAAGAAGATGTGGAAAGCCTCCCGAAAATACCTAACCAACAAGCCCGGCCCGAAAGCCGGGTTTTATTTTTTTGTAGCGTTTAAAGTATTTATTTCTCTCGCCCGTCTGAGAATATGTGCACGATATTGTGTGCGAAAAAAAAACAGATTTAAAGCGCCATGATAACACCCATTTTAAAAGTAATCGTAGCAGGCATATTAGGAGGGATACTGCTGTTTGCAATACCATTTCTCCTATTCAAAGCCTTATTCTTTTTCCTTTTCATCGGATTGATATTCCGGCTGATTGCGGGAAGACGAGGATATGGCAGATGGAGAAGGTATCATCCAATTCACGACAACTATGATGTCCACCAGTCGTCTCGCGGCAAAGAAGGACTTCATGATCATTTTAATCAAAATCCTAAAAATATCTAACCATGAGAAGAGGAACAAGAGTGCTGCTTGGGTTCAGCGTTGCGTTGATCACAGCTGCGAGTCTCCACCTGACGGTCGGTGACCGATTTCACAAAAGAATGCACGGAAATTACGCTGGCTTCGGTTGCGGACAGCATTGGAGGAGTCATTACAACGAGGGTAATAGGAGGCAAGCCGAACCATTAGAAAGTCCGGCTGAAAATTTAAACAGTAACCAATAAACAAAACATAAGATGTGTAATAGATATGGAAACCGTGGCTTTGGAATGCGCCACGAACATTTTGGAAGGGGCTTCGGCGGCCCGGGAGAATTCAGGGTACCGGTCAACATTGTGAAAAATGATGGTAGTTACGACTTGTTCATTTTCGCACCGGACCGGGCAAAGGAAGAATTCAAAATTAATGTTAAAGGCCACGAACTGAGCATTTCTTATGCGCTGAAAAGTGACCCGGCTGAACATAAAAATTGGATCCGGCATGAATTCATCAAAACGCCGTTTGAAAGGAGTTTTATGATCGATGAAACCGTAGATGCCGAAAACATTCGGGCTGAATACGTCAACGGGATTTTGCAAATTACCCTTCCGGTTATTCCTGGTTCAGAAAAACCGGCACACGCAATCCCAATCAACTAGGAGCCGGTAAATGAAGAAAGCCTCTGTACTTAACTGTACAGAGGCTTTTCTAATTACAACGCTTAACAAATATTGGTATTAACTAGCCAAAATTATTTATAGGCAGGATCTTGTGTAAGTGTCGCTGCACCTTCCTTGTATGAACGGTCAATTGCTTCCTGCGGAATTGGGAAATATTCATTTTTGCCTTTTGTAAAGACAGCTCCCTTTTTGTAAACGCGCTTGGTTGCTTCAACTGTCACATATTTGTTCAGTGTTTCTGCAGCAATTCCCCATCTCTGCAGGTCGAAGAAACGGTGACCTTCCATAGCAAATTCCAGACGGGATTCAAACCTCACTGCCTTGCGAGCAGTTGCAGCATCCGCCCAGGCCTGATCGTAAGTTTTAATTACATAGTTGGCAGCGGGCTCATTCAGTACCGTATAATCATCTCTTGACTTTGGTCCCTGAACTGCTTTCTTCACAAAGCCGGCAGGATTGGCAGCCCGGGTACGAATCTGATTGACAAGTTTTCTAGCGTTTTCAAGATTGCCGAGTTCAACTTCTACTTCAGCCAGCCAAAGCAGCACCATTCCGTAGCGCATAATCCGGTAATTGTTACTGGAAAGGTTACCCCAACCGTTAACTCCAAATCCCGCTTTCTCAGAAATATGCTTTTTAGGAGAATAAGGACCAGCGTAAGTTGGATCCCGGATAAAATCACTTCCATGAATTTTGAAATCTTTAAAAAGAATGCCACGGCGTCCAACAGTCACGTCCAACCGCGGATCCAAAGTTCCGGTATAAGGTTCGAAGGGATCCGAATACTTGAGCCCTTGGTCATTCTTAACATCCGAATCGTTAAAAGCATCCAATAGAGGTAGGCCGGTGGCGGTGGTCTTGAAAGCATTTACAAGGTTTTGAGACGGCTGGTAAAACCCACAGCATCCCCAGGGATCGATGTAGGGATGTGCCAGACCTACTCCTGCATCTGCGGCATCGCCTGAAGCACTTGAAACAGAATACTGGATTTCAAAAATAGATTCAGCATTATTACGTGTACCTATCAGGAAGTTATCTTCGAATCTCGGAGCAAGTGAAAATTTGCCGGATGCAACAATTTGCTCCAAAACAGGCTTGGCCTTTTGAAGTGCTGGCAGATTTGGAGCCCCTGTTGTTACATTCCAACCTTGGTACATATAAGCCTTTGCAAGGAACGCCAAAGCCGCAGATTTGGTTGGACGCCCAACCTGGCTTTGGGTCACTGGAAGAGCATCTGATGCAGCTTTAAAATCCGCTTCTATCATCGGCCAAATGTCTTTGTCATTTGGTATTTTGGTGCTTTCCAGATCATCGAGTTTATAAGTGTTTTCGTCAATGTAAGGAACGGTCTTCCACATTTTTTTTGCCTCGAAGTGAAACAATCCACGCAAGAATCTGGCCTCCGCTATGATTTGCGCTCTTCTTGCTTCTGACATTCCTTCGACTTCCGCCAAAGTATTGATCACATCATTCGTACGGGCGACTCCTTTATACAGTCCTCTCCATTTGTTTTTAATGTGGTTGTTGGTTGGCTGAAAATCATATTTTTCGATAAACGACTGCTCAGGCTGATCACCCGCATCCGTTCCCTTGTACGAATCATCTGATGCAAGTCCGCCAAACACCCAGCTCTGGATATCATTGTTCCAGGGATCCTGACCGTCAAGACCTTGGCCGTCGATCATGGAGTAAGCTCCAATCAGCAAACCTTCAACCCCACTAGGGGTTTTTAAGGCAGTGGGGCTATATTGTCCTTGTGGGTCTCTTGTAAGGAATTCATCCTTACAAGCAGTCACAATACCTATTGCCAAACCTACTGAAACTAAATATTTTAAAAATTTCCTATTCATATATCTGAAGTTTTAAAGTCAATAAAATTATGGGCTGTCAGAAAGAGAAATTTAACCCAACCAGGAATGTTCTGGACACAGGCATAAAGCCTCCGTCAAAACCCAGCGTATTATCCTGACCTGTCTGGATCTCCGGGTTTAGACCCGTATATTTGGTGACAGTCAGCATGTTCTGACCTTGCAGATAAATCTGTGCATTGCTAAATCCGATTTTTGCAGCCGCAGCCTTTGGAACCGTGAATGTCAACTGAACATTTTTCAGACGGAAGTAAGTACCCTTTTCAACGAAGTAGCTGGATGGCCGGCTGCTGATCTGGTCATCTGCATCCATAATTGGTACAGTACCTTCTTTATGATCTGGCTGCCATGCGTCATACAATGCGCGTTTTGCCCTGTTGCCCTGAAAAGTATTAAAATCAGTGAAATAACGCAGGTAGCTGAAAATCTCATTACCCACAACACCGTTTCCAAATACAGTTAAGTCAAACATTTTATAACCAACATTCACATTGATACCATATACAAAATCAGGGTGGGGATTTCCAATAACGGTACGATCATCATCCGTGATTTTTCCATCATTGTTAATATCGGCAATTTTAAACTTCCCGGCCTTGTTATAAGAACCATAAGGCGCCCACGCTTTAGCTTCTTCGTCCGATTGGAATATGCCTAAAACTTGATATCCATAATAGGTTGACAACGGCAGACCTGCTTGAGTAAGCGTTACAGCAGGAACACGTGATCCCGATCCGAAATACTTGGTAGCGTCACTTTCATCAAGTTTATCAACCGTATTTCTGTACATCGAATAGTTCATGGATACGCCATACCGAAGGTCACCCTTCATCAACGTATTGCGATAACCTATCCCCAAATCAATCCCTTTGTTTGTCATTGCACCAACATTAAAGGACGGTGCACTTGCATCTCCAGCAGTAAAGGTGATTGGCGTTGAAAACAACATGTCAGCTGTCTTACGGTTCCAAAAATCGATTTCAAATGTCAATGCGTCGTTCAGGAATGTTGCGTCCAAACCAAGGTTATTGGAAGTCGTTGTTTCCCATTTCGCCTTTGGATTACCAAATGAGGAAGCATCATAACCGATTGTTGGCTGGCTGCCTGATCCGTCGATTGGATAACCTGCGTGGAAAATATCGGCGCGGTAAGTGGTGAAGGCATTGTAATCCCCGATCTTCTGGTTACCTGTTCTACCCCATCCGTAACGGATTTTCAAGTCATTTATAAATTCAGCTCCTTTCAGGAAGTTTTCTTCTGACAACCTCCATCCCGCACTGAAAGCCGGGAACAAGGCGCTTCTGGAAGCTTGTTGAAAACGGGAAGAAGCATCATTCCGTAGAATAAATTGGAGCAGATATTTATCTGCATAAGAGTAGTTGATTTTGCCGAACTGAGAATAAAGGCTGTAATCCCTATTCACTCCTCCAAAGTTGGTTGCTTTTGTAGCATCTCCCAAATTCAGATAATTAATGATAGAGGGAATTTCAAAAGCATAACCTTGGCGGCTTGCACCAAACTCTTCAGCAAATTCACGAATGGACTCTATCCCAATGTAGGCATCCACCTTGTGGTTTGTCCCAAAATTTTTGGAATAACTTAAAGTATTTGTCCAAACCCATTGGTAAGAATAGTAATCGGTAGAAGTTGAACCATTATTGAAGCTACCTTCAACGTATTCAGGATTGGCGCGTCCAATGTAACGGCCTCTTTGGCTTACACCGTCAATTCCAAGACTTGTCTTAATGGTGAGGTTTGGAATGATATCAAATTCACCGTAAACATTACCGAAGGCACGCAAACGATAGGTAGTATTATCTTTTTCACGAAAAAGCGTAGCATAAGGGTTAGAGTTGTTACCGAGATTGGCACCGCGTGAACCTGCGAAGTTGCCGGCAATGTCATAGACAGGAAGTAACGGATGATGCTTATAGCTACCTGAAACCGCATTCTGTTCCTGATTGTTTCCAAAACCTCCTTTTCTGTTATCAAATGACACAGCAAGGTTCTCTCCTACGCGTAGGCGTTTCCCAAGTGCAGAAAACTCTGTATTCGCGCGAATCGTATACCGGTCATATCCGATGAATTTTACAACTCCATCCTGGCTGAAATACCCAACAGACAGTGCATAGCGGCTATTTTCGGTACCTCCTGAGGCTGATAGCTGGTAGTTCTGAATTGGAGCAGTGGTAGTAAGTTCTTTCCACCAATCCGTATCGGCTGATTTGGTGATCGCGTAGATGTTACCAGGAACTAGTGAATATTTGGCTGGGTCCACGTCAGGGGTACCTTCCTTTCCTTTGCTTGGAAAAACATAGTCAGGAATAGTAACCTCTCCGTTCGGACCAAATGTATATTGGCCGTGCGAAGGCGTCTTTCCTGCATACTTGTCTGCCAGATAAAGATATCTACCCAATTCTTGTGAATTCAAGGCCTCTACATCTTTATAGGTTTTCTGAGTTCCATAGTACGCATTGAATGAAATCACTGGCTTGCCAATCTTTCCTCGCTTTGTCGTGATAATTACAACACCATTCGCTGCACGTGATCCGTAAATAGACGCGGAAGATGCGTCCTTTAAGATTTGAATGGTTTCGATATCATTTGGGTTAAGGTTACCCTGGTTTTCGGTAGGTACACCATCAATGATAAAAAGGGGATCATTATTACCAATGGTACCAAAACCCCTGATACGTACTGTGGCATTACCGCCTGGCGTGGCATCATTAACAATGTTAAGTCCTGAGGCACGCCCCTGCAGCTGCTGTGCGAATGTTGTAGCGGGAACAGACTGAAGATCTTTGGCATTTACTGTCGTTACGGAACCCGTAATGTCGCGTTTTGACTGCGACCCGTATCCTGTCACGATTACCTCTTCCAATGCGCTTACGTCGCTCACCATAGTTACATCAATAACCGTTCTGTTTCCGATCGCAACTTCTTTGGCGGTGTAGCCGATGAACGAAACGACGATTGTTTGTGCACTGGATGGCACTTTGATTGAATAGTTACCGTCAGCATCTGTTGTGACACCAATAGTGGTGGATCCTTTCAAAGTTACCGAGGCACCAGGTAAAGTAGTCCCTGATTGTTCATCCGAAACTTTCCCGGAAATGGAGATATCCTGGGAAAATACATTTTGGCAGATGAGAAATAGAAGCGTAACCAAGAGGAGCCTACTTCCCAAAAGAAGGTAATTTTTTTTCATAATGTTTAGTTAGGTTAATAATATTAAACCGCCCAAAAATACCACTTTTCATCATCAAAAAATCTAATTATCCGATAATATATTCAAATCAATATTTAATTGCATTTTTTTACCTCAACCTAGGTATGATATTTGTACTTTTTGAATATTTGATGCAGCAACAAATCAATTTTTAACCTCATTTTAATCTCAACGTTTTAAAGTGTCAATTGCACATATAACCTTACATTAGCTAATTTTAGTAACTTTGTGGTTACTTAATCGCGTTGTGCCCTGTTTAGACCGTTTGTTTTTAATTAAGAAAAGACGTCTTTAATCATATCAATACCAATAAAAATAAAGTGACATGACATAATAAAATAATTATAAATGTAAAGTTGACAATTTATGAATTTATCGGAATATTCATATAAGCATCTCCCAGATAGCAAATTAAAAAGAGCCTGGAAGCGGATGGTTCCAGGCTCGTTAAATTATAAATTTGAAATCACTTTACTTGTCTTTTCGAGCCATTTGCAGACGTAATTTCCACTCCTTCTACATATTCCGGCAGGAAAAGGGAATGTGAAGATTGGGATAAGAAGGAGGATCCAAAATTGAGTTCTTCTTTTCTGCTCTTTCCATTTTTAAATTTTAGGGTTGCGAAGATTTCACTGCCAGCCAGCGGAATTTTTCTGACCTTTTTAAGATTCAGGTGAAATCTGATAGAGTCGCGATTTTGGGACGTAGCCGTCATCCAGTTATCTTCCCCCATACCTAACCTTACCAGGCCTTTGGCATTCCCATTGGTCATATATCCACTTTTCCCGAGACTTAATGGTTCAAAACCTCCTTTGCCATTGCCTTTGAGAATGAGCCCATAAAAAGCATCATACCGGCCTATTGAAACTTCCGAGCCATAATCATTCCCTGCAAGCATTACGTCAAGATTTCCATCCTGATCAAAATCGTCTGAAATCATTCCAAAGATTGGTGCGAACTGCGCGCGGAGCGGCAACTCGTGCATTACAAACTGACCATTACCTCGATTCTCAATATAACTGCTACGCATATACGTCGCCGTTACATGCAGTGCATCTTTCAATTCCTCTGGTTTAAGAATGTCAGTCAGTGCCGACTCCGCAAACTTTCCATATTCCTGAAAACGTTGCCGGACCTGGATAATCTGCTTTCCCATATCGTCCCTTGTATTGTAAGGAAACTCTTTGAAGGTTTCATCTGAAGCCTTATAAAACACCGTAGGAATGGCATCAAAGAACCCGTCATTATTGAAATCTTTCGCATACATACTCACAGGCTGATGCTCGGAAGCGCGGCTCAATGAGTTTATCCCAAGATTACCCGCTATATAATCCATGTCGCCGTCGTTGTCGAAATCGCCGGTCACCAGACTGCCCCACCAGCCTTTTTTATTTTCCAATCCTGAAATGGCTTTTCTGAGTTTACCCTTATCATTCTTAAAAAAAGTAAGCGGCATCCATTCTCCCGCAACCATAAGATCCACCCACCCGTCATTGTCATAATCTGTCCATAATGCATCGCATATCAATCCAATATTGACCAACCCGGGCGCTATCACGGATGTTACATCTGAAAACTTTACCGAATTGCTTTTAGTATCGTTTCTAAGGACAACGCTTGACACTGGCTTAGGATACGCTCCCGACTCCACTCTTCCCCCAATAAACAAGTCGAGATCGCCATCTTTATCATAATCGGCTGCTTTGACACAAGATCCATTAATCTCAAACTGCGGTAGAGCGGCGGAGGCGATGGTGAATTTTCCCTTGCCGTCATTCAGATACAAGATATTTTTCAAGCCGCCAGAGCCAGCCTTGATTTCATAACTGCCACTTACGATATACAGGTCCAGATCTTGATCATTATCTGCATCAAACAGCATTACGCCCATGTCTTCTGTCCGCTTTTCCAGCCCCTCAGGGCCTGGAAGCAGATCCAGAACTTTAAAACGGCCATTGGGCTGCTGTATCATGAAACGGCCTTTGTGCGCAAATGCTCCTCCCACAAAGAGGTCGTCCCTACCATCTCCATTGACGTCTCCGGCTGCCAGTGCGGGGCCGAATTGGGAAAGTTTATGAGGTATTAATTTTTGCAGATTGAAATCGATGATGTCCATTTCCTGATGCACAAACGGTACCGCCAAATCGGAAGTAATATCACTGAATAGAGCCTCTGGACTCGCGACCCCATCCGGTTTGATTGTTTCCAAAGCATTTTTTTCATAGACATCCAATACCTGATTGGCCCTAACATCTTTCAGAAACTGGCACTTGCCTCCCGGCCAGGTAATTTTTACCTGATCAACGCGCTTAAACTTCCCCAAGCCAAAATGCGTAAACGGCTCAACTGTTGACAGATAGCCTCTATAAGGGGAGTTTTCCGAATATTGCAGCAACTTGCCTTCATATTGAATCTCCGCGATAGCACCTATCCCATTTCGATTGGTTCTTTCGCCATGAAACCTGATCCGAAGATAATTGCTCTCATCCGGTTTGAGCTCAACTGAATTGTTGCGGTATACAAATGCCGAATCATTGATGTTATTAACGACATAATCCAGATCGCCGTCGTTATCCAGGTCGGCATACGCGGCTCCGTTCGAAAAACTTGGTGTTTCAATACCCCAATCTTGCGTGACGTTCTGAAATTGCAAATTACCCAGATTTTTAAATGCGTAGTTCCTGATTTTAACAGAAGGAATGTATTGAAGCATTTCCATTCTGGGGACAAGGTTCGTTACCTCTGCCCGGTAAGCCATGAAATCCAGATCAGTAATATCTTTGGGGAACCCATTGGTTACAATGACGTCCCGAAAGCCATCATTATCAAAATCGGTAACCATCGGTGTCCAACTCCAGTCTGTCTCCGCAATACCACTCAGAAGCCCAATTTCGCTAAAAATAGGGTTTCCTACCTTACTATTAACTTTTCCGGCATTTAGCTGCAAGGTATTTCTCGCTACCTGGTACTGGTATCCATATTTATCATTGTTCTGATAAGTAACGTAGCTGTTTGCCGGTGTCATCATTTTTTTCCTGAGATTCGTTTCAGGCATCATGTCCAGCGCAATTACATCAGGTAGCCCATCATTGTTAATATCCGCTACATCATTTCCCATAGCGGAATAAGACGTATGCTTGAAGTAAGAATCCGCTTTATCGGTAAATGTGCCATTCCCATTGTTGACATAAAGTATATCATTTGTGATATAATCGTTCGTAACATAAATATCTTTCCAGCCGTCCTGATTAATATCTGTTACATTAACCCCCAATCCATACCCCTCAATCAGGATGCCTGCTTCCCTGGACACGTTTGTAAAAACAGGATGACGCAGTATTCCATTCCAATCATTTTTAAAAAGTCGGCTTGTTCTTTTGGATGATCCGTCTTTTATTTTTTCATGAAATTTATTTGGCAGGGTAGAGTCATCCATTTCATTGACAACTAAGAAAAGGTCAAGGTCCCCATCGTTATCATAATCGAAGAAAGCAGCATTTGTGGTGTGTGTGGTGTCAGCGATACCATATTCCTTTCCCATTTCCTTAAATATCGGAACATTGTTGCGATCCTTTCCCTGATTGACATAGAGCAAATTAGCCCGTTCCTCGGCAACCTTTCTTACAGATGCACAAACATAAATGTCTTGCAAGCCATCGTTGTTGATGTCAACAACCGCTACGCCGGTAGACCATTTTTTACTTCCTGATACGCCTGATTTATCGGTAACGTCTTCGAACTTAAAACCGCCCTTATTCAAGTATAATTTGTTAGCAACTGAATTCCCCGTGAAATAGATATCTGGTAAACTGTCATTGTTGAAATCAGCCAACGCCACGCCGCCGCCGTTGTAGACATACTCAAAGCTGAGGATATTCATGGTATCGTTTTCGGCAATACGATTGGAAAACAATACGCCGGTATCGTCACTATCAAGTTGTGTGAAAGTCTTGAGTTTTTTTTGACAAGAGGAAAGCAGTATTGCCAGAGAGCAAATTAAAAATAAGGGCCTTATAAACATTGTTACTAGTATTTTAACACTCGAAAGTACGGAACTTATGCAATAAAAAGAGATGGTAAATGCTACCATCTCTTTCATTAGACTTGCTAGATTTCGATTTAATAGCCTGGATTTTGCTTGATATTTGGTTGACCATCAACTTTACTTTGGTTGACAACAAATTCCGGAATAGGCAAGTATTCATCCTTTCCTTTTCTAAATTGTGAACCTGCCAAATGGGTCCTTATTTTAGATTCTTTTTGAATAAATGAATTTCGCTGCGTATCGGCAACGCCCCAGCGCACGAGGTCGAAGAACCGATGTCCTTCCATCGCCAATTCAATGTAACGTTCGAACCTGACTGCCTTTCGGGCCATTACTTTGTCAGACCATGCCGCGGTATAGTTAACTATTTTGTAATTCGCTACCGGTTTTCCGCCATCCATAACCACTGTTGAGCCGGCGGCTCTTGAACGGATTCTGTTTACGTACTCTTGTGCTTTCGCCAAACTTCCAACCTCTACCTCACATTCGGCGGCCATCAAAAGCAGATCCGCATATCGCATCAAGAGCTGATTTTTGCCTAACTGAGTCTGACCCCAGCTACCCGCAATGTAATAAGTACCGACTTCGTCTTTCCACTGAATATGTTTGTTTGGCAACCAAGGCCCACCATTGGCCAACTGCCTGATCCATGTTTCCTTAGCTAAACCAAAATCCTTATAAGGGACACCAACGCGACCTACTGTATAATCAAGTCTTGGATCAAGCTCACCACGATCCGGGAAATCCTTTGGATTTGACTCCTGATTTTTTACATCAACACTATTATAGGTGTCGAGCAACGGCAATCCACCGCTGGTCCTGTAAGCATTCACCAAACTTTGAGATGGTTGATAGAAACCGCAGCAGCCGCCAGGCCCATCGTTGTGCGGGTTGGTAAGTTCGCCCTCGGTATTACTATTCGCGCCGCCGGTTCCGTCACCCGTTGTGTATTGGATACCAAAAACGACTTCCACACCATTTTCCTCTTCACCTCTGAAAACATTTTTAAATTGCGGCACTAACCCAAACTTATTGCCCTTGTTATTTACTCCACTGGCAATGATCACGTCAAAAACGACCTTTGCCTCTGTGAATTTGCTCTGGTAAAGCAACGCTTTTGCGTAATACGCACCAGCAGCCCATTTATTGACACGTCCGATCTCGGTTTGAGTAACAGGCAAATTATCATAACCAAATTTTAGATCCGCTTCAATCTGCGGCCAGATACTCTGGTCATTCTTGAGAGATTTGTATTGTTCGGTCGTTTCAATCGTCTCATCCACATACGGTACATTATTATATACACGTTTTGCTTCGAAGTGTTGAAATCCTCTCAGGAAGCGGGCCTCCGCAATTATTCTGGCTTTGTTTTGCTCAGTCAGATCCTCTGCCTTTTCCGCAAGTCTTAGTACAGTATTGGCCATTCCAATGCCATCGTAAAGAGCTTTCCATTTGTTAGAAACAGAAGGTCCGCTAGGCAATACTTCGAAACGTTCAACCGGGTTGATTTCCGTTGCCTGGTCAAGTGACTCGGAGCCCTTGTAAGAATCGTCTGAGCGAATTCCGCCCCAGAGCCAGTTATTCGGACTTGTATACCAGGCTCCAATCGATTTGCCGGTTAGCCCTCTGTAAGCCACGATCAAAGCACCATTTACGCCATTGGCGTTTGAGATAGCCGTTTCCGAGATTGAGCCGAGGGGTGGCCTGTCCAGATAACTATCTTTACATGAGAACGTGAGTCCCAGGCAAAGTCCCACCAACACTAAAATTTTCTTTATATGAGTTTTCATAGGTCATTGTATCAAATTATGTAATAATAATTACAGTCCCAGATTCACACCAAAAATAATTGTTCTGGGTGCAGGTGTACGGAACTGATCCACACCCATTTGCAACTCATTACCCAAAATCCCAATATCCGGATCCGGGCCAGAATATTTGGTGATCGTAAATACATTTTGCCCTTGCAAGTAAATTCTTGCCCTGCCAACGCCAATTTTTTTAAGCAAACCCGCTGGCAAAGTATATCCGATCTGCATTTGTCTTGCTCTTAGGAAAGAGCCATCTTCTACGTAGAACGATGTGGATATTGCGCCTGAATAGGTGTCATTGGCATTCAAAATAGGCAATGACGCACCAGTGTTTGTAGGTGTCCATGAGTCTGTGAGGACATCTGTGCTATAACCTCCAACAAAACCTCTTAGATGGGTGGACCATTTTGTGTAGTTATACAAATCGTTTCCGTAGTTCCAAAAAAGGAAAGTCTGGAAATCGAAATCTTTGAATTTCAAAGAAATATCTGTTCCCATTTGAAATTTCGGGATTGGATTTCCAATGTAAGTCTGATCATCTCCATTAATCGTTCCGTCATTGTTAATGTCTCTTAGTTTCCAGGAACCGACTCTTTTATAGCTCATTGCGGCATGCGCATCCACTTCTGCCTGGGTTTGAAAGATCCCGTCAACCTGCCATCCCCAGAATGACGCAAGTGGTCTTCCTCCTTCTACCTTCTGGATATTGCCAAGCCGTCCTGCTCCGAAAAGTAAGGCGGAAGATCCGTCAGCATCAATTTTGATCGCTTCATTCACATAATGTGTGAAGGTCAAGCCAATGTCAAAGCTCAGGTCTTTTGTTATTTTCCCCTTGGTAGAGAGCTGGGCATCAACGCCTTTGTTAGACATAGTACCTACGTTAATCTGAGGCTGACCAACAGTTGGTTCCAAACCATTAGGCTGGCGACCTACAAGCAGATCTTTGGTAGTGTTATTGAAATATTCAACACTAAAATCTAACCGACCGCCCCAAAGGCTACCATCAATCCCCACATTAACCATTTCTGCGGCCTCCCATTTGGTGCTCGGGTTACCAATTACTGTTGGACGGTAACCAATAACAGGCAAGCCATTGGTTCCATTAATATCGTAAGCGGTTCCAGTAAGGGTAGCGCCGTAGAATGAGTACGCATTGGAAGAACCAACATTTCGTTGGCTACCCAACTGTCCCCATCCGGCCCGTATTTTCAAATCGTTGATGGCAGAAATAGATTTCAGGAACCCTTCTTCGGAAATTCTCCACCCGAGTCCGACGGCAGGGAAAATACCTACCCTGCTTTCAGGTCCAAACACTGAGGAAGCATCTCTTCTCAAAGTTCCGCTGAATAGGTAACGATTGTTCAGCTGATATTCCACTTTACCAAAAATAGAGTACAACGTACGCGGCGTAGATGGCGAACCGTTGTTCTGAGGTAAGTTTTTACCGGTATTCAAAGACCAGAAGCTGGGGTCATTGAAGTCATAATCTGTCCGGTTTCCGCTGATACTCCTGAATTGATCAAATATCGACTCTGTGGCAGCGAAAAGTTTTAGGGAGTTATTTTCGTTAATTTCCAGCTTGTACTGCAAGCTGTTGGTCCAAGTCCACGAACCTCCCCTGAAGAAAAATTCTGAAAAAGCATTGTTCCTGATCGGCTCAGCCTTTTCAGGCGTGATAAAATTAAAATTATATCCATTTCCAAATCGCTGGTCGATCCCAAAAGAGGAAGACAAGGTTACATTTTTGATGACTTCGATCTGTGCATAAATATTACCAAGAAGTGTCAGTCCTGAAAACTTATTGTCTTTGTTTCTGGCTAAAACGACCGGAGATGTAAGATTGCTTCCCGCCTCACCAAGTGAAGTACCAGCAAAATTGCCTTGGATGTCCCTAACTGGGATGAATGGAGGGACGCGGTAAGAGTTGTACCATGGCGACCCTTCTCCTGCGAAATCAAGACCACCACCTAAATCGAGCGGATTCCCCGAACTTCCACTTGATCTGGCAAAGGCCACTTGCAGATTTTGACCAACGGTTAACCACTTTTTAGGCTTAAACCGGGTGTTCGCCCGAACAGTTACTCTGTTGAAATTGGTCTCTTTAAAAATTCCGTCCGAGCCAAAATAATTGACTCCAAGCGCATAAGACCCTTTTTCAGAACCGCCTGTGGCTGTCACCTGATGGCTTTGAACAGGAGCATTTCTGGTAATTTCGTGAAACCAATCCGTACCCTGGCTCAATTCGGCTATCTGATATGTCTTATCATAGCTATAAGGGTCATAATTGTATTTATCAAAATTAGGGTTTGTTGCATCCCCGGGGTTCTGGTTAACATTCATATTTGTTACCAGATACTTAGGGATACCGTTTTGAAATACATTGCTTTTGAACGGAATACCAGCACCTTCGGCAGCTTTCTGTAAATACTCATAGTATTGTTGGGTATTAATCATCGAAGGATATGCCCGCTTGGGCAACGCCTGAATACCATAGTAGCCGTCGTAGGAGATTTCAGTCTTTGTACCACCTTGCCGGGTCGTTACTACAATTACACCGTTGGCGGCACGAGAACCATAAATGGAAGCAGATACGGGGTCCTTCAGTACTTGAATCGATTCTACATCCTGCGGATTGAGCGCATTAGCATTATCGGTAGGAACACCGTCGATAATATACAAAGGATCATTGTTACCAAAAGACGTAAATCCTCTGATCCGAACTTTCGCCGCTCCACCAGGAGCTCCTGTACCACTTACGGTAACCCCGGAAGCCCTACCCTGTAACATATTTCCCAGATTGGAACTTGGCTGTTGAAGTGTAGTTTTGGTATTGACAACAGAAACAGATCCGATAATGTCCTTCTTCTTTTCAGAAGTATAGCCCGTTACAATCACTTCCTCCAGTGCATTAACGTCTTCAACGAGCGTCACATTCACGATCGACTGATTTCCGATTGGCACCTCTTGTGTTTGGAAACCTACAAAACTGAAAACCAGAATGCTGCTTTCACTATTTACATTTATAGAATAATTACCGTTTTCGTCGGTATTGGATCCAATCTGGGTTCCCTTTACAAGTATTGTTGCACCAGGAATACCGGAATTGGAACCATCAAGAATACGACCAGTGACTTTTCTTTCCTGGCCAAAAGCTGCGTTAGATAGAATAAAAAGAAGGGAACAGCAGATAAGTGTCCTGCAATAGAACAAGTAAAGTTTTCGCATGTCATTAGTTAGGTTAATATTCAGATCCAATGTATCATTATTCGCTCAAATTTTTACCTTATTCTTTTAAATATTTTTAAAGGGCCAATTTTTAGTATTATAAAATGATAAAATAATGTCAGACCAAATAACCTGAATCAAACCAATCAACTAAACCGGTCTTCTCTTTTAACAAACGCACGCCAATGAATTACCTTGATCCACTCTCATTTTTCTCCAGAATTTTCGCGTCTATCATGATTGTAATCCTGACAATTGCCTGTCAGCCGACCAATAGTGATAAACAGGAGGTTCGCGATGGGGAAAAACTGGCGAAGAAATATTGTCAGAATTGCCACGATGCGGTAGAACCCGGATTGCTGACCAAAGATGTATGGGTGGATTTTGTTCTTCCTGCAATGTCCAAACACTTCGGACTGGAACTTTGGAGCAAGAACAGCTATCAACAAACACCCAAATCTACCATTACCTATGTTGACTGGATGAAAATGGTAAAATACTATGAATCAGCTGCGCCAGACAGTCTTACATATACTCAGCCCACCAAATTAAAACAGGGTTGGTCAGTTTTTGCTTTAAGAAAACCTGTCGAAGATTCATCCAGAATTGCTACCACAGTGATGGTCGCTATAAATTCAAGTGATCGCCTGATCTATACATGCGATGGCGATAGTGCTGACCTGTTCAAATGGGACGATAATTTCAAACTCGTAGGTAATTCCCGTTTGCCATCTCCTGCGACCCATATCCTATTTAATCAAGGCTTAGACCATGTTGACATCCTGACTTGCATTGGCGGGATGAAGGCTTCGGATCAAACAAGAGGAGAGGTACTTGCAATGGATCGGGAAAAGAATATCCGTCTGCATCCAAGCCCGGTCATGTCTGGCCTAATCCGTCCAATTCACACCATACAGACTGACTATAACAAAGATGGCCTGACGGACTATGTTGTTTCGGCATTTGGACATACACAGGGCGGCTTGTACCTGCTGAAACATCTTGCTGATCACTCCTTTCAGAAAATTCCTATTCGTGAAGTGCCCGGGGCAACCCAGAGTATCACGGAGGACTATAATGCGGATGGCTGGCCGGATATTATGACCTTGTTTGCCCACGGAGACGAGGGGATCTGGCTGTTCCTAAATGATCGGAAAGGCGGATTTAGTGCCAAAAATATTCTCCGTTTCCCACCTGTTTATGGATCGAACAGCTTTCAACTTGTGGACATGAACAGGGATGGTAAGCTCGACATTGTTTATGCCGCCGGTGACAATAGTGATTATTCCAAAATTCTGAAGCCTTACCATGGCGTTTACATATTCACCAATTTGGGAGATTTCAACTTCAAGCAATCCTACTTTTTCCCGATCAATGGCTGTACCAAAGCAACTGCCTCAGATTTTGATCTGGATGGTGACATGGATATTGCGACCATTGCTTTTTTCGCCGACCTGAAAAATAAGCCCGCGGAAAAATTCATATATCTGGAACACCAGAACGGCACTACCGGTAAATTTGAACCAATATCCATTCCTGTTCAACAATATGGCAGGTGGATTTGTATGGACGTTAATGATTGGGATGCCGATGGGGATCTAGACATTGTTTTAGGCAATTATTCAAAGGGCCTGATCAATCAGGAAAATGTAAAACCGACCTGGAATACGCACTTACCCTTTATCGTATTGGAAAACAAAACGATACTTACCAAAAACCGCTGATTTAATCATCGCGTTTCCAATCAGCAGGCAATAATGTTGAAAATCGGTCATTTCCAAGATCACCTGCGATTTCAAAACCCATGGGCATTACTACCCAACCTTGCGGTGTAATCACCATATAACCCTGAGGCATTGTGATCTGGGTGTATGCATAAGGCATATCCGAATATGGCGAACGTCCTTTTTTCTTTGTGTTAAAAATTTCCAGTTGGGTCATCGAGACAACTAAACGCTCCGTCACTAATTCACCCGGGCTGACCAGCCGAAAACCTCTCACCGCCTCAATCCGGTTATGCAAATGATTGGATAAAATGTTAAAACCGTTCGGGTTACGTACTTGTTTGAAAAGCCGAAGCGAATCGGGAATGACCTGATAAACTTTAAACCCCTGCTCTTGCAAACTATCCGAAACCATACTCGCCAGTAAATGTTTTAACGAACCCTGATAAGCAATTTTCTGATTGCTTCGCCATTGCTTTTTCTGAAGACTGTCTTTGGGTACTAAAAGCTCAAACCGTGTGCTGCCGCCATAGTATACCTTGCCGCTGAAATAATCAAAATCATCTAAATCCTGGTGGATCCGATAACCGAGCGCAGTATTTTCAATGATCAAAGGACTGGTGGTTTGCGCACCCAAATGACCGTCATCATCTTTCGATATCCGGAGCACTTCCGGATTCATAATTCTGCAATGTTTGCTAAATGGCGTGTTGCCCAGTAACTCACGCGTGATGATCTTGAGATTTTTTTCACGCTTCTTGTTCTTTTTCGCATAGATGGTCACGCCCTGCAATTGCTGGCCTTCCCGCAGTTTGAAAAGAACTGTTTTAACGCCTGGCTGCTCGAAACGCAATGTCTGCTTGTCCGTTTCAAAGCCGAGAAAAGACACGACCATTTCCAGGTTTCCTACGGCCAGATTCCCTAGTTTATAATTTCCATTTTCATCGGCATTGGTGCCAATAGTGGAGTTATTGATAAAAACATTCGCAAAAGGCAGTGGTTTTCCTGTTTTATTATCCGTCACCTTTCCTGTCAGGGTGACTGTGCCAGCCTGCTGGGCGTAAGCGTGGCTGAGGGTAAAGAATACAATACATGCGATTAGCCGGAGTGTAGGAATAAAACAGTTCTTCAAAATCACTTTCGGATGCATGTTGAGTTTAAAAGCTTTTCATATCAAAGATAAATGAGGAGTTGTAAACATTCGGAATATGACCTGGGAATAAACATTAAAAAGCTTTCCGGCTTTGGAAATTGAGTTATTCCAAAACCGGAAAGCACATTAATATTTAGTAATTACTAAGGCTTCGTTTTCAGCGTGACATTTTTTTGCGACGAGGCAATGCTATTATCCGCTATCACTTCGGCAAACAAAACGAGCGTAACATTTTTGCCTTTTGGAGCCGTAACCGGCACTTTCACAACATAATTCCGGAGCTCATTATCATATTTTTGCGTACCCGCCGGAAATTTGGCGAGCAGCGTTTGCACGCCGGTCGTTGTAGCAGCGGAATATATCTTAAACTCCTTGACCGCCACTTCGCTGGTATACTCCATGTTGACATTTACCTTGCTCAGGGAATCGACCGTTACGCCAGGCTGCAAAACGCCTGCTGCTGAAAACACTTTGGTATCTCCCAGCCAAACGACTGAAATCTGAGCTACTTTTCCATTGCTGATCAGCAGATCTCCAAAAAGGTCAGGCTCTTTCTAACAGCCTGTCATGAGGAAGATAGCTGCTATGGATACTATTGTTGTTTTGATATTTTTCATCTCAATTAATATTAAATCTGTGTCTGATCATTAATTTATTTCACCAAAAACCACATTGGAATTTCAGGGTTCTTCTGATTGGCCTGCACTGTTTTCGAATTACGGGTAACTTCCGAATCCGGGTATTTCATCCGCTGGATCCGCTTCCCCTGCAAATCGGGATTAACGTTGGAAGGCATTGGGAAGTCCAGATAATTGTACTTCCGGATGTCCGTCCAGATATCGCCGATCAATAACATTGATTTGAATTTTTCAGTAATGATGTGCTTCAATGTCAATTTACCCAAACCAACATTCACCGGCGCTGCGGCCAGATAAGCTGCAATGTCCGCCTCGGTCACACCTACCTTTTTCATATTGTTTGAAATGATTTCCTGGTAAGCCGTGTAAGCCTGAGCCGTGGTGCCTGCCGATGTTGCCGTGCCACCATTTAAAAGAAAACGCGCCTCCGCCTCAATCGCCTTAACCTCGGAATAAGTCATCATGACCAATGGCGAGTTGACATTGGAGTGCCACGCTTTTGCGGTAAGGTCTACCGTCGAACCGCTTCCCGAACCGGGAATTACACCTGAATAGACGGTCTGATTATTTTTGAGAGAGATAACCTTAGACAATCGCGGATCTACGACTTTTTGGGCCGTTCCGTTCGTAAGGTCAACAAATGTGTTGGTAAAGGTTACCGATAAATTGCTGGTCGTATTTGGGATCGCCACCCGGCTGTACCATGGACTGAGGTTCTTGGAGTTGTATTGAAGCTGAAAATCGTCCGCATTGCTGGCCATTGCATTGGGTAAAGCAGCAATTGCAGCCTGCGCAGCCTGTTGCGGGTTCTTCACTGAAAAATGCATGGCATAACGGGCTTTGAGAGAATACGCCAGTTTTGTCCATTTCGACATATCCCCATTGTAAATCAGATCGTCCGCGGCTGGTTTGGCACCCGTATTTTTTGCAAGTTCCGCGACAGACTCATCCAGTAATTTTGAAATGATTAAGTAAATCTGCTCCTGAGTGTCATAAGCTGGAGAAAAGTTCTTCAGGTCTGCTTGTGAATAGGGTACATTTTCCCAATTGACCGTGGCAATACCGAGGTTATAAGCCATGAGTACCTTCGCAATCCCCACATAAGCGGACGCATTTTCCTCCTGACCTTTGCGAATGATCAAGTTTAATTGGGGAATGACATATAAATACAGATTCGACCAACCAATTGTATTATCGGTTTCGGCATAAGTATCTATCCCATTGGAGCCAATGGCGTTACCAATCTGCTGCGCATACTGACAAGCAACAAATGCCTGCTGGTAACTGGCTTCACCCGTGTAAAATTCTGCGGTCGGCAGCAATTCTTGCATGGAGGCATCTCCTTTCAATGTTTGATCCACGTTCACATCCAGGAAATTTTCACAGCCGGTAAGCGTGGTCAGAAAGAAGATGAATGCCAGGGCTGCTATTTGTTTTATATTTTTCATAAGATCTTAGAAATTAGCATTAATACCGAATTGAAAACTCCTTGTGGCCGGGTTGTTTCGTCCGACAAAACCAATCAGGTTGGTTCCCGAACCGAAAGTCAAAGCCTCGGGATCATAACCTCTGAATGGTGTGTTTAAAAATAAATTCGTAGCAGTGAGACTGAACCTGACGCCGCCCGCAAAAACCGTTTTGGCAATAATGTTTTTTGGCAAAGCATAATTAAGGTTGACCGTCCGCAGCCTGAACCACGAACCGTCCTGAATGTTGAATTGGGCCGAATTACCGAGATACCGAGCCGTGGAAGGATTATAAAATGCATCGTCCAGGACAACTTTCTTAGTATTGGGCACATAGGTAACTTGTCCATCTGCTGATTTTTGTTCAACAACACCTTTAAAAACAACCTGTTCATAACGCTTTTCGGTGATCTTGATAGAGCCGGCGCGGAAAGCATTTCGCTCACCCAAATCTACCACATCGCCTCCCTGCCGCCATTCAAGCAGGAGTGACAGTCCCAAACCTTTGTAATTGAAACTATTTGTCAACCCGGCTGTCCAGTCCGGCAATGCATTACCGTATTGAGTGGTGGTAAGGCTTGTCAATGGATAACCGTTGCCCTGGATCAGCAATTGTCCGTCCGGTGCGCGGAGGTAGTCGAGTCCCCACAAATCGCCAACTTTGCTTCCTTCCCGTACTTTCAAAACGCCTCTACTACCATTGTCGAAGTAGGCGATCTCTTCAAGTTCGTCCGGCATTTCAACTACCCTACCTGACATTTTGGTGAAATTGAGGGACATATCCCAATTGAATTTGGCCGATTGGACGGGTTTGAGCGAAAGCAGCAACTCTAGTCCCTTGTTGCGGATGAGACCAATGTTGGTATAATAAAAAGAGTATCCTGAAACATTGGAAACCGGGGCGCGGACGATCTGATCCTTGCTATCCATCTTGAAATAAGTTGCATCAACCATCAGCCGGTTTTTGAAGAACCTCAATTCGGTACCAAATTCAATGGAAGTTGTTCGTTCGGGTTTGAGATTATCGGCGGCTGTGGTAGGACGACGCACATAACCCGGCACCGAATTCCCGAACGGAAAATTATCCGTCAGTTCGTAATAAGCCCCGATCACATAAGGATCCGTGCCTTTTCCGACCTGCGCCCAGGAAGCGCGCAGCTTGCCGTAAGACAGAATGTTGTTTTTAGGAAGGTTTTCGGTAAAAATGTAACCCGCGCTGAAAGAAGGATAGAAGAATGAGTTATTGGCTACGGGCAATGTCGAAACAATGTCATTTCTGCCCGTGACATTCAAATAAAGCATTTCCTTATAACTCAGCTTGGCATCGCCAAAGAAACTGACAATACGGTATTGCAATGGCGAATACAAGCGTTTTTGCTGATTCCGATAACTGCTGATTTCACCCGTAAAAGGTGGTTTCCAGCCTTCTCCCCTTTCATAATAACTTTCAGGCCTTTTGCTATCCACAATTGAATTCCCTACCATCAGCGAACCTGTCCAGTTTTCGCCGAAATGTTTGGTTGCGGTAACATAAAGGTTAGAATTGATCTCTCGATAATTGATGAATTCCTTAATCAGAAAACCCTTAACCGCCGTCCCGACATCAAATGTACTATCGACCTGCCTGCTTCTACGCTCATTGAAGCCGTCAAAGGTAACCTGGTACTTGGCTGTAAGCCAGTCGGTTATATTGTAATTCAGCGTTACATCCGCTATGTAACGATTGACTTTGTCAACCCGCGGGCTTTTTTCGACCAAATAACGTGGATTGTCTGTGAACCCGGGCAGCAGGTTTTTGTAAGTTCCGTCTGCATTGAGGTAATCGTTCACATCATACGTATTGGGCCAGTAGGACAATGCGCTGAAAATGGATTTATCACCAGCTGGCGGTCTTTTTCCGCCGGATCTGATGTAATTTAATGAGCCCGAAACCGAGAATTTGTCGGTCAGGTTGTAAGTCCCGGCAATCTTACCGGATGTTCTTGCGAAGTCTGTTGTGGGCACAATTCCTTGCTGATAGTTATGGCCAATGGAAAAATAAATGTTCCCTTTTTCACCTCCTTTGGTAATCGAAATATTGTTATTGGTCCGGAAACCAGTCTGGTAAAATCCGCGAAAGTTATCGTAAATTTTATCCGTGGTATTGTCAATAACAGAAGGGCCAAATGATTGATAAGGAGTGCGTTGCCTCACTTCTGTCGGTGAGATAAACTCCCCGAACCTGCCTTGCAGAAAGCGAGTTTGAATATCCGGTGATTTGCCCAAAACATCCACGCCACCGGATGCGGAAACAGAAATGTTCAGCTTCCCTGATTTCCCCCTTTTGGTAGTGATGATAATGGCCCCATTGGATGCCCTCAGCCCATACAATGCGGTTGCTGCCGGCCCCTTCAAAACCGAAATGCTTTCAATATCATCGGGGTTGATATCTGCGGCACGGTTGGTATTTGCGAATTGCTCCGATGCGCCGGGGGAAGCTGTTCCTGCACTTGGAAGCGGATTTCCGGCGGTGGTTGAATTGCTGATAATGATCCCATCGATTACGAAAAGAGGCTGATTATCTGCGCTTCCGCTTAAAGACGTGATCCCGCGAAGGATAATGTTGACGCCTGCGCCCGGTGCACCACCAGAACCCGTGATGATTGCGCCTGCTACTTTGCCCTGCAACGCGCCGACGACATTAGGATCTCCTGAATTTTTGATTTCATCGGACTTGATAGATTGGACCGAATAACCAATCGACCGCTTTTCCTGCGTTTGTCCTAATGCGGTAACGACTACCTCATTAAGTACAGAAACGTCGGGTTCCAGCCTGGTATTAATGACCTTTTTGCTGCCAACCGCCACTTCCATTTTTTTAAATCCAATAAAACTGAAAACCAACGTCCCTGCAGAACCAACGGAAATCGTGTAGTCGCCCTTTTCATTCGTTAACGTGCCTTGCGAGCTGCCCTTGACACTCACGCTAACCCCCGGAATTTCAGTCCCGCCGGGGTCTGTAACCTTCCCGGTGATCGTTGCATTTTGCCCTTTTGCCGCGTTTGCAATGAAAGCTAATGCCAGCAAAAAAGCCCATAACTTGTTGTGAAGTAGTCTGTTCATTATCAATAATTAAGAGGTTGTGGAAAAATAAACTGTTTAAGTTGCAATGAATTCTTAAAAAAGTAACAAATAATCGGAAGTTTACATAAACTGCTAGTAGCAACATATACCTACCGTTATAAAAAATCCGGATTTCTTACTTAGACGTCAGGTCACAAAAAAAGTAACGCTACTAGAAAAATAGTTTGTTAACTATAAAAATAGTTTTTACTATTGCGGTATGGAATTAGAAAAATTGACGAATAAAGAAGAGGAGGTAATGCAGGTGCTTTGGAATTTAAAAAGTGCTTTTGTCAAAGATATGTTGCCCCTTTTTACAGAGCCAAAACTACATTACAACACTTTATCGACCATTATTCGCAACCTGGAAGATAAGGGTTATGTGGATCACAGGCAGTTTGGAAACACCTATGAATATTTTCCGACGGTCGATAAAATGGCTTATCAAAATCATTTTGTGCTTGGTAAAGTAGTCGGAAATTATTTTAACGATTCGTACAAAGATCTTGTCGCCTACTTTGCAAAAAATGAAAAAGTGACACCCGACGAGTTGCGGGAGATTGCCAAAATGATTGAAAAAGGAGAGTAAATATCAATGTTCCACCATTCATATGCTTGACTATGCTGTTCCCCTATCTTTTGAAAGTCAGTCTTTTGCTTGGCGTCCTTACGCTGGGCTACCGCTGGATGGTCCAGTTTGAAACCTACTCTAAATTCAATCGGCTATTGCTTTGGCTTAATGTACTGGCGGCCTGGTCGTTACCTCTTATTCCGCTGCCCAATTGGGGCCCGACCCGCATTCAGGCGGAATTCCATCAATCGATCCCAAAGATTGCACAAGCCGCACCGGCAGTGAAGCATAAAATTGCTGCCTACAATCCGGCGCCGACGGTGGTTAGCCACCAACGCCTTAGCTCGTTGAATCAGAAGTTAAAATCGCTTCATGTAATGCAATGGCTATTGGTCGTATACATTTCGGGCGTTCTGGTGCTGGCATCACATTTTTTTTATCAGGTAGGTGGGCTTGTTTGGGTACTCTTGCGATCTCCGAAAGAGAAATCGGATCGCAGAGTGGTTTTTGTGCGGAATCTGCGGAGCAATTCACCTTATTCATTTTTCCAATGGATCATTGTCAATCCGGAAAAGCACCAGCCCGGCGAGCTGCAACACATCATTGCCCACGAAACTGAACACGCATTGCAGTGGCATAGCCTGGACCTGCTGCTTGCAGAATTGCAGCGCATTGTGCTCTGGTTCAACCCATTTGCTTGGTTTCATCAAAAACTTGTACAAGCTAATCTGGAATATCTTGCTGATCGTGCTGTGCTGGATGGTGGTTTTGAAAGAAAGCAGTATCAATACAGTCTTTTAAATGCAATACTCTGCACAACAGAAGTTCCACTGACGACTTCATTTGCTCAATCTCTTCTTAAAAACCGGATCAAAATGATGAATAAGAAACCGTCGCATTACCTGGCCTGGGGTAAATATGCGCTTTTGCTCGCTGTGTTATATGTTTCATCAGCCTTTGTAGCTCCTTACACATTGACCTTAGTGAAATTGCCACCTTCCATTTTGCGACCTGCATTAAAGACATTGGCGACAAATGATAAGGTGAATTTTAAAGAAGTTTCATCGAAAATTCTTTCGCTTGGGCCGTCCAAAGCAGAGTCTCTTATTGAGGAATTAAAAAAGAAAACACCTGAAACAACTAAGGCAATTCAGCCATCGCGGAGCAAATGGGTTATAAAAAAGAATGATGCGCTCTTCTGGGTAATATCGCCATTGGCCACGTTGGATGATATTAATGAAATACGTAATGAAGTGAAAAGTTTCGATGCGGAATTGAATATCAATAGCATTGAGTACGACCCTTTGCAGAGTTTTATCGCCAGGATTACGGTTCATGTTAATGTAAAATCCGGAAGTAGCAGCACTGCAAAAGAAGGCACGGATAGGTATTCCCCAATGAAAGGAGAGTCGGGATATCTAACCAAATCCGGGTCCCTTGGAACGGGCAGCGTCCCTAACGAATTGGAAAAACAATTGCAAATGGATTATGAGAAGGCGCTGGCACTATCAAAGAAAAATGAGCCATACTATTTCGAAACACGATTGATGGAAAAGATCACTGCCCTGGGAAGTTCGTCTTCACATGCATTCGACAAAAATACTTTGAACGGCGCGGCAGCGGAATCTGCTTTTAGATACGATGGAGTTGGTAAATCGACAGATAATTTCCTGAAACTTGAACCGGAACATCGTAATTCTGAATTGTATCTCAATAGTAAACCTGCCACATTCACCGAACTTAATTCGTTATCCTTTGATCTTGTTAGGAGTATTAAGATCATCCGGGATGCGAGAGGGAAAAAGTATATGATTGTTTATACCAATTAAGCTTGTTTGTCAAACGTTTCGATTAGCCTTACATTTACAACAAACAAATTTGATCATATGGAAACATTGATTTTTCGACCAGATAGTAAAGAAAAATTGGAAGCTCTGAAAGCTTTTGCCAAAGCTTTGAAAATATCGTTTGCTACTGAAAAAAGCACTTATAACCCTGAATTTGTATCAAAAATTAAGGAAAGCAGGAAGCAATTTGAAAATGGCGAGCATAAGGTCATCGAGATCGAAGATCTTTGGAAATGATTAGAAAGCTGGATTTTTCCAAAAAAGCACAAGAAGATTTGCAATACTGGAAAAAGACCGGTAATCAAAAAATCCAGAAGAAAATAGAGGAAATATTAATATCCATGCGTGAAACGCCATTTCATGGTATCGGGAAGCCAGAGGCATTGAAGCACGAACTTTCGGGATCCTGGTCAAGAAGAATAGACCGTGAACATCGGATAGTTTACCAGATATTAGGCGATGTTATAAAAATTGAATCTTTAAAAGGGCATTATTAACAGAAAGAGGTCGACAAAAAATTGTCGACCTCTTTCAATGAATAAACTCTTTATTTCAAACCTAGCTCTTCACCGATCGCCTTCACTTTTTCTTTCAAACTTGCGTAGACATCATCAAAATCTTCATTCTTCTCCAATGCAGCACGAACGCCAACATAAAATTTGATCTTCGGTTCGGTACCGGAAGGGCGGCAGGTAAACTTGGTACCATCTTCGGTAAAAAACTGCAATACATTGGAAGACTCAATGCCCATTTCCCCGGAAGGGATGGAATGTGTTGTGTTACTGGTAAAGTCAACGGTGCTTAATGCTTTATAATCGTCCATTCGGATGACCGGTGATCCGGCCAAAGTTTTCGGAGGATTAGCCCGGAAATCTGCCATCATTTGCTGGATCTCATCCGCGCCGGATTTTCCTTTTCTGGTAAGTGAAATAAGACCTTCGTAATAGAAACCAAACTGCTTGTAGATTTCCATTAACATATCAAAAAGGCTCAGGCCTTTGTCTTTTGCATAAGCCGTAAGTTCCGCGATCATCGCGCAAGAAGCAATCGCATCTTTGTCACGAACTGCATCGCCGATCAGGTAGCCATAGCTTTCCTCCCCGCCTCCAATAAACTGCTCAATACCCTCTTTTTCCCTGATAACCTGGGCAATGTATTTGAAACCGGTCAGCGTGTTATAACATTTCACATCGTAAGATGCAGCCATCTTATCTATCAAATCGGTCGTTACAATGGTTTTGCAGACGAATTGTGAACCGGTCAACTTACCGGCATCTTTCCATGCATTCAGTAAATAATAGATCAGCACGCTGGCAGTCTGGTTACCATTAAGCAACTGGATTTCCCCGTGATGATTTTTAACAGCTATGCCAACACGGTCGGCGTCCGGATCAGTACCTAATACCAGATCGGCGTCAATTTCCTTTGCTTTTTCCACTGCTTTGGACATAGCTTCGCTTTCTTCGGGATTGGGATAAACCACCGTCGGAAACTGACCATTACCACCTGGTTCGGCCTGCTCCTCAATAACTGTAACAGCCTCAAAACCCATTTTGGCAAGAAGCTGCGGCACCAATGTAACTCCGGTTCCGTGCAATGGGGTGTAAACGATTTTTAAGCCTTTCTGACGTTCAATTGCATCTTTCGAAATGGACAGCGACAGAATATGGTCCATATATTTTTCATCGACGTCGGATCCGATTTTGATGATTTTGGAAGGATCACCCTCAAATTTCACATCATCAATAGACTCGATCGCATTTACTTCTCCGATAATGTTGGTATCGTGCGGCGCCACTACCTGCGAACCGTCATCCCAATACGCTTTATAACCATTGTATTCTTTTGGATTATGCGAAGCAGTGACCACTACCCCGCTTTTGCAGCCTAGCAATCGGATCGCAAAAGACAATTCAGGAGTTGGACGAAGCGCTTCAAACAAGTAGACTGTTATGCCATTGGAAGAGAAAATGTCTGCGATAATTTTAGCAAACTCGTCGGACTTAATACGGCTATCATAAGCAATAGCCACTTTTTTCTCTTCGTTAGGAAATGCTTTATTGAGGTAATTGGCCAATCCCTGTGTGGCAGTTCCAACAGTGTAGCGGTTCATGCGATTGGATCCAATGCCTATCAGACCGCGCAACCCACCTGTTCCAAATTCAAGGTCTTTATAGAAAGCATCGTTCAATTCTGTATCATTCCCTTCATCAATCAATTGTTGAATGGATTGTTTTGTATCGATATCGTAGTCGCCGTTGAGCCAACTATTCACTTTGGCCATTACACTCGTGTCCAATTGTGCAGTCATAATAAATGTTAGTAGATTAATTTAGAATTGAAACCTTAAATGTAAATATATACTGGAATTATTTACTTATTTCCAGTTCCTGTTTCTGCGTTTCTTTAACCGTTTCACTGGCAGTTTTGAGGATTAGTTCTGCAACAAGACCTGTCCAGCCAGTTTGGTGGCTCGCTCCGCAGCCTCGACCATTGTCTCCATGAAAATACTCGTAAAAAAGAACGTGGTCGTTGAAGTTGCTATCTCTTTGCATTTTCTCATCATGCCCATACACAGCGCGGTTACCCTCGGTATCTTTTTTGAAAATATCGATTAAGCGGCACGCTATGGCCATTGCTGCGTCCTTGATTGTAGCCAAATTCCCCGAATTCGTGGGATACTCCACCATAAAATCCTCTCCATAATAAGCATGGAATTTCATCAGCGAATCGAAAATCAGGTAGTTCAATGGAAACCAGATCGGGCCGCGCCAGTTGGAGTTTCCGCCCATAATGTCGGTCAATGCCTCGGCAGGAGTATAATCTACCTGCAACACTTCTCCATTGATATAGAATTTGTATGGATTGTCTTCATGATATTTGGACAATGCCCTTACGCCAAAATCGGATAGAAATTCGGTTTCGTCCAGCATCCGCTTCATGATCATTTTCATACGGTGACCACGCAGGATGGATAGTAAACGGTTCTCACCTTTTCCGGATTCAAACCAACGGGAAATTAACCGGGCCAGGTCGGGACGGTTCGCCAAAACCCATTCTACCCGACGTTTGAACATCGGTAATTTATCCAGATTCTGAGGATCAAGGATTTCGACGGCAAACAATGGGATAAGCCCAACGATGGAGCGCACTTTTAACAGGATACTCTGCCCGTTTGGAATATGGATCACATCATAGTAAAATTGATCTTCCTCATCCCAAAGACTGATGGACGAATTTTTACCGCCAATGGATTCCATAGCTCCCGCAATGTGCAGAAAGTGCTCAAAGAACTTGGAAGCCATATCCTGGTAAACTGGATGCACCAATGCAATTTCAACCGAAATCCGGAGCATATTGAGTGTATACATCGCCATCCAGCCGGTAGCATCGGCTTGCTGTAATTTTCCGCCAAATGGCATGGGGGTCGAACGATCGAAAACGCCAATGTTATCTAGGCCAAGAAAGCCTCCGCTGAAAATATTGTTTCCGGTATCGTCCTTTTGATTAACCCACCAGGTGAAGTTCAATAATAACTTGTGGAATATCTTCTCCAGGAATTGGATGTCTCCGATTCCGTTGTTTTGTTCGCGGTCGATCTCATAAACTTTCCAGGTTGCCCAGCCGTGAACAGGAGGATTAACATCCGAAAAATTCCATTCGTAAGCGGGAATTTGGCCGTTTGGATGCATGTAATATTCCCGCAACAGGATTTCAAGCTGTCGTTTCGCAAAATCTGCGTCAACTCTGGCCAACGGCACACAATGGAATGCAAGGTCCCAAGCTGCGAACCACGGATATTCCCACTTATCTGGCATGGAGATAATGTTGGCCGCATAAAGGTGTTTCCAGCCGGAATTACGCCCCCACTTTCTTCCCTGATTGGGCCCTGGTTGTGCGGGATCGCCTTTAAGCCATTCATAGACATTATAATAATAGAATTGCTTGCTCCAAAGCATTCCAGCGTACGCTTGCCGCTGGATCGACCTCAGATCAGAATTAGAAACATCTTTTTGAATATCATCATAGAAGTCATCAGCTTCACGGATCCTCTTTGCAAAAAGATCTTCAAAACCGCCGAACGGCTCTGATATTGAGTGATTTACATAGCGCAAACGAAATACGGCGCTTTCTCCTGCCTTAATGGTTTTGGTAAAACGGGCAGATGCCTTGGTGCCTATGTGGTTCGGATTGACGGTATTGCTTTTTCCTGAACTGACAATGTAATCGTTGATGCCATCTTTCGGGTAAGCCGTGTTATTGGCAGTTCCGTAAAGCTTTTTAAAGTTTGTTTCATTTTCACAAAACAACAACTCATCAGCATTGTCCAGATACATGTTGTACTTGCCGTGCTTGCGATGGGTAACTTCAATCAAACGGTTGGAGATACCGTTCATGATGGGCTTGTAATTGAAAGCCTCATATCCCCACGACCAGGTATTGCGAAACATAATGGTAGGCAAAACCGTAATCGGGGCATCCTCCGGACCGCGGTTGAAAACGGTCACTTTCATGAGTATATCCTCTTCGTCGGCCTTCGCATGTTCGATGAAAATATCAAAATATTCGTCTTTTTCGAAAACCCCGGTATCCATGATTTCATACTCAGGATCCGCCTTGCCTCTACGCCCGTTTTCCTGACGCAACTTCTCATAAGGAAACAATTCCTGCGGATACTTATAAAGCATTTTGGTGTAGGAATGCGTTGGCGTGCTGTCCAGGTAATAATACATTTCCTTCACATCCTCACCATGATTGGACTCGCGGTTGGTGAGTCCGAAAACACGCTCTTTAAGAATCTTATCCTTATGGTTCCAAAATCCGAATGACAGACAAATATGCTGCTTATTATCAGAAAAGCCGCCGATACCATCTTCTCCCCAGCGATAGGCTTTTGAAAGCGCCATTTCGTGCGTAATGTAATTCCAGGCATCCCCATTTCCGCTATAATCTTCACGTACTGTTCCCCATTGGCGTTCGGACAGGTAAGGACCCCATTTTTTCCAGCCCTTATTTTCTTTCTGAAGGCTTAACCTTACTTTTTCAGCGCCGTGTGCCATTAAGATCTCTTTTTTCGATAGGAATGAAATACAAAATACAATCTACAACATTTACGAAGGAAATGCCATCGAAGAAATGTCAGAATAAACGCTTACCTGATACGATACTTCGCCTGCATAAAACGCGGTGAGCGCTTTCGCTTTTTCAGAAGTCTCTACCAGTAGCGGATGTCTTTCAGTAAGTAATAATGCTTCTACATCAGCTACATACTCTTTGAACATCAGCGGATTTGTAAGCTTATAATATTTACCGTCTTCGGCATGCAGGACCGGTATTGGCTGAACTCTCCCAGCTGCATTCAGCTGGCCATATTTAAGCCTGGCTTGCCCATATTCCTGGTCATTTGATTCAAAAACAATGACTTTGGTCGGTTTTGTGACCGAATTGTTTGATATGATACTCGCATCTAATGTCTCTAAAAGGCTTCTGAGCCGCCAAGTGTTTTTCCCTGTCCGGATCCTTTCCCTGATGGATTGTCTCACCAAATACGTAAGTGCGTGGGTAACATTCAATCCAATTTCCGCCATTTGTTTGAAAATAAATGACGTTGGCGACATGCCGGGAATGGTATTGGGGTCGTGCAGCACAATGATGCCTTCCGGCGTCAGGAATCCATCGATACGGACACAAACGTCGATGCCCAATTGCTGGAACACTGCCGCGATTACCTTTTGAATTTCCTGGTTTTTTTCAAGTGAAGTGTCAACAGGAATACGTTTACGACTGGCCCCAGGTTTATATTTTGCATTAAAATCGAAAACCTTTACCATTTTGATCACTTCGCTTGGTGGTAACGCGAGCGGTTTTCCATCGTCAAACTGGATGCATCCACACGAAAATTCCTGCCCATTCACAAATTCCTCGATCAGAACCTGATCCTCTCCATTCAAGCTACTTATAAATGCATGCTCATTGTCATTGGTAAAATAAGTGTCCAGCTCACTAATCAGACTGGAAGGGTGATGGACGATCTTTCCATCTATTACGACCGGAAAACCAATTCCTTCATCCAAATTGGCTATTTTCTGTCCCCAGGCCAGTTTTTCAGCGCTATCCAGTGATTTCCAGGTTGTCTTATCTAATTCAATTTGAAAAAAACATTGGTTAACCGCAGAAATAAACTCTTCCAAAGAATCGTCTTTTACAATGGCGACCCCAATAGAGGATCCTTGATGCGGCGCTTTAATCACCAGTGGAAGACCTAGGTGTTTTTTAAGCACCTGAAAAAGGATCGGATACTCCCGCGGTACCCATTGTTCGTAACGCAAAGTCCAGCTTTTCTTTTGCTGCCCGTTCACGAGCGCGATCATTTCATTTTGAAGGATCTTATCGATCCCCACCGCGGAGCCCATTAAACCAGGCCCGCTATATGGAATCTTATACCATTCAAGCAATCCCTGAATAGCCCCGTCTTCACAATCTGGTCCGTGCATGGCGAGAAACGCAAAATCGAAATGTTCTTTGAACTGCGATGGAGTTAAAATAACCCCGATTTCAGCGGGTATGGGCTGGTCGACGAGTTCAGGAAAAGATTCAATATATGTTCTAAAACCGTCCTTTTGATTGCTTTTGACAGGATAAAACTCCCTTATCTCAGTTGCGTACATCAGCTCATTTTCGAGCAGGATGAAGCGGCCAAAGCTATCTACAAAAACAGGAACCGGTTCAAAAAGAGATTTATCTAAATATTCAAAAGCTGTTTTTCCTCCCGCAAATGAAATTTCCCTTTCACGGGAAGGACCTCCAAAAAAGATTCCGATACGCATATTTTAGATTCCGGATTGATGCATTTTATTCGTTGTTGCAATATAAGCCACTAATCAAGACGAATCAATTTCTGAGGTAAACCCAATGGATTTTTAAGCAAAAAAAGCAGTTACCTGTTCAGGAAACTGCTTTTTGAGTTATTATACGAACTATTCGAAGTTTTAAGCCAACTCAGGAATGTTAATCGATACCACTTTTGTAACATAAGGAACTGCCTTTCTGATTGATTCTTCAAGGCCTGCGCGGAACGTCATTGCGCTCATCGGGCAGCTTTGACAAGATCCCTGCAATTCTAATTTAACAATTAGATCATCCGTCACCTCAATCAATTTCACATCACCACCATCCGCATGCAAATACGGACGTACGGTCTCGAGCGCCTGCTCTATAAGCTCAATCGTTCTCTCTTTTGAATCCATTTTTACGAAAATCTATTTGCTAATATGCATGAATATATTCAAAAAATCAAATACAGCGACAGTCCGCTAAACCTGAATTTCCACTGCCCTTGTTTTCTCGCGGGATGCATTTCTGATAGCTACCTGCTGAGCAAGTGACTCTGCTGCATCACGAAATGCGTCGTTCACAACCGGATTGGTGTCCATTACAGCCGGTCGGCCTTCATCTCCCGCTTCCCGGATTCCCTGTACCAATGGAATCTGGCCCAGTAAAGGAACATCAAATTTGTCAGCAAGAGATTGTCCACCCCCTTTTCCAAAAATAAAATACTGATGATCAGGAAGTTCCTCGGGCGTAAACCAGGCCATGTTTTCAATGATACCTAAAATAGGAACATTGATCTGCGGTTGTTTAAACATTGCTAAACCTTTAATGGCATCTGCCAAAGCGACTTTCTGAGGGGTAGTAACAATTACGGCACCAGTTACGGGCACGGTTTGAACAAGCGTTAAATGGATATCACTCGTGCCGGGAGGAAGGTCGATTAGAAGGTAATCCAATTCACCCCAATCTGTGTCACCAAAAAACTGTTTCAAAGCCTGACTAGCCATGGGTCCCCGCCAAACTACCGCACTATCTGGTGGTGTCAGAAAACCAATGGAAATCATTTTGATCCCGTATTGCCGGATCGGATTAATGTAGTTTTTGCCATCTTTTGGTGTGATCGTTGGCTGCATATCCTGCGCACCGAACATTATAGGAATAGATGGACCTGAAATATCGGCATCAATGATCCCCACTTTTGCCCCTGAACGGTGTAAAGCCATCGCAAGATTAGCGGTCACCGTTGATTTCCCAACACCGCCTTTTCCTGACGATATAGCGATTACATTCTTAACTCCCGGAATCAGCGGCCCCGAATGCCTACTCGTGGTCACATTGGCTGTTAAATTGATAACAACCTCAACATCAGGGCTTAAATGCTCGTGAATAGCAGCTTCACAATTTCTTTTGATCAATTCTTTGAGGGGACAAGCCGGGGTTGTGAGCACAACCGTAAAACGGACCTGGTTAACGCCGACCTCAATATCCTGGATCATTCCAAGCGTCACCAGGTCCTTTTTAAGATCCGGTTCTTCTACGGTGCTTAATGCTTGTAAAACTTTTTCTTTATTGATTGTAAATTCTCCCATTATATTGGTTGAGGACTTCGACTGATACTATGCAACACTAAATCTGGTCAATGAGTTTGATCTTATACGGGAAATTCGGCCACTCTTCTTTCTATCTCTGCCAGCTCTTTGGAAACATTCACATTTCCGGAAATTGAATTCAGCTTGTTCCGGATCGACAACAGCAGATTAAGTTGTCCTGGCGTGGGGCCATGTAGCGGCCTGTGTTCCATTGCGTGAATGATGTGATCCCATTCCTTCATAAAATCAATCGCTTCCGGACTCAGATATGTTTCAGCGAATTTATTGAAAATATAGTCTTCAGCCGTCTTGCTTGGATGAATGAGGTCTTCCTTATAGAAGCGATAGTCACGCAATTCATCGAGCAAGATTTCATAAGAAGGGAAATAGTCATTATGCTTGTATTTTTCAGATAACCTGTGGCAAACCAATCTTAATGTTGATTTACTAACCTGATTTAATGCTAGTGTGTCTTTTGTGTGCCGTACGGGACTCACTGTCAGAATGATCCTGAGTTCGCGCCGGAACGCTTGTAGTTTCTGAAGTATTTGCTCTAATGCAATGCTGATTTGATCGGGATGAAGTAATTCTTTCACAAATTGATCAGCGGCCAGTTTATGGCAGTTTCCGATGATCTGATTGGTTTTTTTATGTCGGTAGGCGTATGCTGTTCCCAGCGTAATGACCATTACATTCGCTTCTTTCAAAAATACCTTAACCGACATCAATTGCTCTGTCAACTTCGATTCAAGGGCTGCTCTATTTGTGCCCCACTGCGATGAATGAAAATCATGGTGGAGCCATATTTGATCTGAACTTTCAACAAATAAATCCGAATTCGGTTTTCTGTCCTCAATTGCAGAATCTAAAATTTTACTGATTGCCAACGGATTGAAGACCGTTCCGAATGGGTTGTTCTGAACATTTAATTTGTAATGTGATAACTGCGCTCCCAATACTTCGGCAAAGCAAGAACCGATGGTCAGAACCTTGGAATGATGGCTGATCTTCCAATCGGATGGCTTTATGTTAACCTCGGTTGTAAACTTAAATTCTTTCATTGGTTGAAACTTGATTACCAGCAAAAGTAACAGGTCGATTCAACCTCCGGACGTATTTCCATTTTTGTCTAAAATGTTCTAAGTTTGGTACAATTGTTACGCACACTTACCTCCAACAGAATGAATGAAAATGGTTATCCTTTTAAGCTATCACGTGAACAGCTTTATTATGAGTTTGTCAGTGTCAGTAAAGAAAAACAAGTTCAAAAGATCGTTTTGATAAGTCGCACAGATGTCGCCGGAATATATAATTTGGCTCTGCTTGATGTTCTGTCTGATGGCAGCTTGTGCGATATTTCGGAAACAAACAACAACGACCTGCGGATAGTTATTGCCACAGTCATTAAAATAATGGGTGATTTTTTAACCAAAAATTCCAATTCCTACGTAATTTTCAGAGGGAGTGATTCCAGGAGACAAAGGCTTTATAGTATTGTAATAGGAAGAGAGTTAGTTGAATTTTCTAAAGTTTACGAAGTATATGGTGTAAAAGACGGCGTTCGGTATCCGTTTTCTGTCAATAATTCCTACGAATTTTACCTAATTAAAAAGAAATTATGAAAGTTTCAAAAAAGAATCTGCCCCTGGAGAAGCGTAAAGGCTATGAGATTGTTCAGAAAAAACTAGATGAGTGTAATGCTATGCTAAGAACCCTGGATCTTTCCTTTCTGGATAACAAGCCTGCACCAAACCAAGATAATGACAAGTCCTAGACATGTATTAGCAGCAATTCCGATAGTTGTAAGCAGCTTTTTAACGTGCTGTTCGCAACCTTCCAGCGCGCCCGAAACTGCGGGAATTATTCAATACCAATTCGCCGCAACCCCTTCCTGGCAGGACGAATTTGACTACACCGGCAAGCCTGATGCTTCCAAATGGAGTTATGATTTGGGCGATCATGGCTGGGGCAACAACGAGCTGGAAGATTATACCAGCAAAATCGAAAATTCCAAAGTCGAAAACGGAAATTTGGTGATTACCGCCATTAAGGAAAAGTCAGGAAAAGCCAATTACAGTTCTGCGCGTCTGGTTTCGAAAGGGAAAGGTGATTTTCTGTACGGAAAATTTGAAATTCGCGCAAAGCTCCCATCGGGACGTGGTACCTGGCCTGCCATTTGGATGCTATTCAGCGAAAACAACTATGGTAACAAAGGTTGGCCAGACAATGGCGAGATTGATATCATGGAACATGTCGGTTTTGATCAGAACCGGGTTCATGGCAATGTTCACACCAAAGCTTTCAACCATTCAATCCATACCAACAAGGGCAATAATCTGATCGTGCCGAATGTATCAGATGACTTTCACATTTATTCCTGCGAGTGGACGCCAGATACTATTTCGATCCTAGTCGATGGTAATTCATACTTTAAATTCGCAAAAGAATCGTCGTATCAATGGCAGGAATGGCCTTTTGATAAACCACTGCATTTAATTTTAAACATTGCCGTTGGCGGCAATTGGGGGGGCCAGAAGGGGGTAGATGACAGCATTTTCCCACGAAAAATGGAAATCGATTACGTCCGTGTATACCCCTTGATCACCAAAAAGTAGCTTTGAAAATCCAGTGCACGGGAGTATCTTGCGGCATGGATCATTTCGTTGTTTCAGCCAGAAAATACCGTCCGGTTACCTTCGACTCCGTTGTTGGGCAGTCACACATCACCACCACTTTAAAAAATGCGATCCGTACCAATCACCTGGCGCAAGCCTTTCTTTTTTGTGGTCCAAGAGGTGTCGGAAAAACAACCTGCGCGCGAATTCTGGCCAAAACCATAAACTGTCAAAACCTTGGAGATGATGTTGAGGCTTGTGGAGAATGTGAATCCTGTGTGAGTTTTCAAAACAATGCATCCTTCAACATTCATGAATTGGATGCAGCTTCCAATAATTCGGTCGAAGACATCAGAAACCTGATCGATCAGGTACGTTATCCTCCTCAAACCGGTAATTATAAAATCTATATTATCGATGAAGTCCATATGCTGTCGCAGGCAGCTTTCAATGCTTTTTTAAAAACACTGGAAGAACCGCCTGGCTATGCGATATTCATCCTCGCAACGACCGAAAAGCATAAAATACTTCCAACCATTCTCTCGCGCTGTCAGATTTTTGACTTTAACCGTATCCAACCCAAGGATATCGCCTATCATTTAGCAGATATCGCGCAAAAAGAAGGAATATCCACAGAAAAGGAAGCACTGGAATTAATTAGTCAGAAAGCGGACGGTGGCCTTCGGGACGCGCTTTCTATGTTCGACCTGAATGTTACTTTTTCAACGGACAACCGCCTGACTTATGAGGCTGTTCTTGAAAACTTGCACATTCTGGATTATGATTATTATTTCAAAATTACAGACGCACTTACTTCGGGAAGCATTGCAAAGTCATTAATCCTTTTTGATGAAATCCTTCGAAAGGGTTTTGACGGACATTTGTTTGTGGTCGGACTTTTAGAGCATTTCCGGAACTTACTGGTTTGCAGGGATCCGTCTACCGTAACGCTTCTGCAGGTCTCAGAATCCGCGGAACGCAAGTATATCGAACAATCTGGGTCGGCTGACATGAGTTTTTTATTGTCGGCTTTAAGTGTCGCTGGTCAATGTGACATTAACTATAAGTCTGCTAAAAACCAGCGACTTCATGCAGAGCTTTGCCTTATAAAGCTCGCCAACTTACCTCATATCCTTCAACTGAATTCTCTTTCAGCCGTTGATGAAACGGCAAAAAAAAAAGTTGAGCCTGAGCATTCACTGAATGTACCGGCTTTGGTTCGGGAAGAAAGTTACCCTGGCAAGCCTCTATCCAATGGTACATCCCACCAATCCAGCCTTCAGGTGTCGCAACCAGTACCGGCTTCATCAAAGTTAAAAAATACCATTTCCCTAAACACGGCCTCGATCTCGGTTACAAAGGAGCATAAGGAGTCGCTTGTTCAACAGGCGGATAAGACTGACAATACTTTTGCAAATGAGATTAGGAAAGAAGAACTATCATTTGAGACGCTGCAAAAGAATTGGACAGAGTTTGCCGAAAAACGAAAACAGTCAGGGAATTCAACTTCGGAGGAAATTTCATTGGGGAGGAAATTCAATCTCGAAGGATACACCATTGAAATTGTATTGGACAATGCGCATCAGCTCGAAGCCATTCAGAACGTCCGCTACGATTTACTTGGTTATTTAAAAAGCCGGATCGATGCACCCAAGCTGGATATCAATGCTCGTGTTGCTCCTGAGGAAGTGAGCCGGATGCCCTACACGCCCGCGGAAAAATTTAATTATATGGCAGAAAAAAACCCTTACCTGCTAGAGTTAAAACAAGCTCTGGGATTAGATGTTGACTTCTAATTTTTCTAAAATCTTTCGCAGGAACAATTGGTGTAGCTCCAAGACCTGTGGTATCAATTCGGAAACTTCATTATTTGCTACAATAAAATCTCCAATCCGTCGTCGGGATTCATCCGATACCTGCCTCTGAATGATCGACTTAACTTCCTCCTCACTGCGCTTATCCCTTTCTAAAATCCTTTCTATACGGAGATCAAACGGAGCTTCGACCACGATCACATAGTCCAACGCATTGCCTTCACCCGCGGCCTTCATAATAGCAGCTTCTTTAATTACATAGGGCGAGGCCGAGTTTTGTATAACCCAATTTTCTGTATCGCGGAGAACAACCGGATGAATAATCGCATTCAGCTGTTTGAGTAATTCCTCATTTTTGAAAACCACAGATGCGACAAAAGACGTGTCATAAAAACCTTGTTCATTATAAGCCCGAGTGCCCAGTAATGTCAAAACCCGTTCTTTAATTTCAGGATCATGATTAGTAAGCCATTTTGCTCGCCTGTCGGCATTGTATACAGGAATATCCAAACATGAAAATAGCTGACAAACCACACTTTTTCCGGACCCAATCCCACCGGTAACACCTATTTGCAGAGGTCGTGACATGAGATCGGGAGAGGGATAATATTGATTAAATAAATTTACAATGGAGGTATAATCAGGTACTGGGCAACTTCAAAACTAATAAAAACGTCTCTGTGACTAACCTCTACCAATGGAGAAACGGGAAGCGGGATCGGTAGGCTTTCGTCGTAATTATTCTGGATTTTGGGAGTAGCTATCGACACGACAATGATATCCGGATACAGCTTTACCAACGATACGGGCCCATCGACCGAAATAAGAGAGGGGGATACATTAATGAAACTGGAAATAACGTATCCCTCCTTCATATTAATCCCGACGCTATCTACCCGGATAGGTATGATTTTCCTGATTTTGGGCTCAAAACTTAATTCGAACGTGTCAGCGACTACGTAATTGACACGCATATTGGGGAAAAGCTCCGTAATCTGGTCTGTCAATGTAGTGGAGTTGATAATGCTGGCCTGATTTGGATTCTGAACCCTATAAACTACTGGATTTGCATTAAAATTCAGCCATGACTTTTGCAACAGGCTCCATCCATCTCCAGTAACATTCACCGAAATCCTTTTAGGCAGCGGCTGCATAGGAACGAAGGCTGACTGATCGTATTCAACCGACAACGGATAATTCAATTTGAGCGAATAATTGTCCTTGTTCAGCACATTCATCAACCAAAAAAAAGAAGCCGCCAAAAAGCATCCGAGAAAAGTTTTGATTTTGTTTTGGTTTGGTGGAACGTAATTCACGACAAAATTGAAATAGATTTAAGCGGTGACCGTACGTGAGACAGCAGATTTGTCTACTGTTAACTTGACACCTTTATCTAATTCCAGCGTGATAGTGGTTTCTTCAACGGTGTAAATTCTAGCGTGGATCCCTCCAATGGTAACAACCTGGTCTCCTTTTTTCAAATTAGTAAGCAGCGTCTTTTGCTCCTTCTGTTTTTTTTGCTGCGGACGGATCATGAAAAAGTAAAACACGCCTATGATGCCAACCCACATGATCACCTGATAGATCATCGCCTGTGAGCTGCCGGCTGCCTGTGCTAAAATAGAAAAATTCATTGTAATAGATGGATTAGTAAAATTTGGAAGAAAGGCTAGTTTTTCATTTCCGGCTTTGGAACAGCATTCACGATTCCCCTGAGCCTCAATTCAGAATAAGCCGGTTCGGTATTAGCGTAAACTGTGATGGTCTTGACCTGCGGTCCTGATTTATTTTTGCTGTCGAAACGAACTTTAATGCTGGATGTCTCTTTGGGACCAATTGGCTCCTTAGGCCATTCGGGCGTCGTACAGCCGCAAGATGATGTAATGTTGTTAAGAATTAACGGATATTCCCCATCATTGCGAAATCTGAAATCATGTTCCACGACTGCTCCCTCCTGAATTGAACCAAAATCATAAGATGAACTGTCGATCAAAGCAAAAACAGGCATTTTTGCATCTGCCTGTTTCGCGTCATCTTTCTTTTCAACTTTCGAGCAGCCCAAAATTATAAGAGCGACTCCAAAAAGGATGAAGATGGATTTTTTTCTCATATAACTATATCAACTAGCCTGACCTTTGATTTGTGCCATCAAACGATCGACATCTTCAAGTAGTTTTTCAGCTTTCTCGCGGGCATCAGTGACGACCCTTTCGCTTTCAGTTCTTGAAAAATTGTCCGGCTGATCTTTCTTATCTACAAGATCCTGAACTACTTCCTGCAATTTTTCGCGGTATTTGGACAATCTGTATGTGAGCTGTGTCCGAAGCACTTCTCCTTTGTTTGGTGCATAAAGAATTCCTAATGCAGCACCCGTGACACAGCCGGTCAGAAATGCAATTAAACTATTACTGGTTTTACTCATGGTTTCTAAAAGGTTTTAGCTCTTGCAATGGCTTTCAGCAAATCGGTTTTTGAGTTGCTTTCAAAAATTATTCCATGATCTTAAACCCGCAAATCCTGGAATTATTACTTATTGTCAATTAATCCTCGGCCGCTTTTTCTTATCACACCTTCTTTTGCAAGTCTAACAGAAAGAACGTCCAGAACGCCATTTACAAACTTACCACTTTTTGGTGTACTGTACCTTTTCGCAATCTCAATAAACTCATTGATTGTAACTTTCACTGGTATTCCTGGGAAATGAATCAATTCGGCAAGTGCAGTTTTAAGGATGATCAAGTCAACCAAAGCGATCCTTTCCAGCTCCCAATTTTTCAATTGATCATCAAGATAAATATCATACTGATCCCCTTCTGCTACCACAATCCTGCAAAGCTCTTCCACAAAAAACCGATCTTCTTCCCAATCTTTTGTGAGCGGGGCCAACTGAAAAGTATGGCTATTATCGGCAGATTTCAAAGTTTTGATTGCAAGACTGCGGATCAGTTCACTATGGTCTACCCAGTAGAGATCCCGCTGTTCAAAATATTCCAGCGGTACCTCGTGCTTTAAAAGAATCTGCCTTAAAATGTGTTGGATAATTGCCTGGTCTTCCTCTGAAGTATGGGAAGATTTTTTACAGTACGCTTCATATTCACTGTCTTTCCTGAGCGCCTCGCGGTAGACTTTACGGAGCAAGTTCATTTCATTGCCCCAACTGACACCGTTTCTAATAATTTCTTCTTCAAGGGATTTGTCTTCAATCAAAACCTTAATCACCTGATTGCTATCAAGACCTGAGTCTTTCGGAAAAGGTGCCTCAGGATCGTCATACTTCCTTTCCCTGTCAAGTTTAGCTTGATGCGATAGCTCGATCAGCATTGACAAAACCCTTATAAAATCGGTATAAATGGATTCCGTTTCATTTAAAACTCTCCGAACCATTTTCTCTCCGTCGGAGATTGTATGTCTGCTATATGCTTCAAAAGCACTTCTTGCAACCCTGATCACCTTTTCAGGCAGATCATTATCTTCCTTTGGTTTGCCATTTTTGATCAGTTCATCCAAAGTCAGACTTGCCAGCTTTTTCATGCCTGACAACTCCTGGCGGTTTTGGGGCTCCATGGAATTCAGATCCGGCGCAAAGGCTTCGTCAATGTTGTCAAGCGCCAGTAGCCGGTTGGCATCTGTTGTCAATTGTCGTGCGTAAAGCGCCTGAACCGCTTTTGTTCGTAATAATCTTCTATTCAGCATAAGCCGGAACACTAAATTGATAAAAGGTACAGTAAATCAAAGAACGAGTCAGTATTGGGCAGGGTCGTTTGTTTGTTACTCCCCTGCATATGTTTAAATTGAGCGCAAAATTAGACTATTTTGTTCAGACTAGGAAAAATGGAATGCCTGCTTTTCATTTTGCAACGTTTTGAAGAAATAGGATGTTGCCTATAAAGTCTCCAATTCCCCTGATCTAAAGTCTCAACTGGTGAAAGCATTAAAGTACCTCAACAAGTACTTATGGAAATACAAGTGGTATCTCATTCTAGGCACCATTTTTACCATTATCTCCAACCTTTTTGGCATTATTCCGGCCCAGCTCGTTCGCTATGCACTCGACCTGGTTATTGAGACTTTGGACATTTATTACCTGTTCAACGGCTCCTCGCTGCAAAGCGAAATGTATGACATTTTTGCGTTCAGCATTTTGCTTTTCGGGTTACTAATCCTGTTAATGGCTTTGCTAAAAGGGATTTTTCTCTTCCTGGTGCGCCAGACAATTATTGTTATGTCGAGGCACATTGAATTTGCTCTCAAAAACGATATTTACCAACATTACCAGACACTTCCTGCGAGCTTTTTCAGAAGGCACAGCACAGGTGATATGATGGCCCGTATTTCAGAGGATGTAAGTAATGTCCGCATTTATGTGGGCCCGGCATTGATGTACGGAATCAACTTAATCGTGCTGTTTTTTCTGGTCATCTCCTACATGGCGTCAGTCAGCACCAAACTTACTTTCTATGTTTTGCTTCCGCTGCCAGTCCTTTCGATCAGCGTGTATGTGGTGAATAGCATGATTATGAAAAGGTCGCAGGAAATCCAGAAACAGTTGTCCGGACTTTCCACCTATGTACAGGAGGCTTTTTCAGGGATTCGGGTTATTAAGTCCTTTGTTCAGGAAAAACATTCATTTTCTAACTTCGAGAAAGAGGCTGAAACATTTAAAGTAAAATCACTGGGGCTTACCAAAGTAGATGCATTCTTCTACCCGGTCATTCTTTTACTGATTGGCCTTAGTAACATATTAATCATATATGTTGGAGGCCAGGAAATTATTAATGGGAACCTGACTCCCGGGAACATAACCGAATTTATCCTTTATGTCAATATGCTGACCTGGCCGGTTATGGCGCTCGGCTGGACCACCAGCCAGATCCAGCGCGCAGCATCTTCACAAACCCGGATCAATGAATTTTTGAACGAAAAGACAACGCTGGTGTCCGAAAAAAATCTGGAAAAATCGCTGGAAGGCAAGATCACATTTAAAAACGTAGATTTTGTTTATCCCGATTCAGGCATAATAGCATTGGAAAATTTTGATCTTGAAATTGAAGCCGGTGAAACGGTTGCAATCCTGGGAACGACTGGCTCTGGAAAAAGCACACTGGCGCATTTAATGTGCCGACTTTATGATCCCACAGGCGGACAAATCCTAATCGATAACATTCCTTTGAAGGATTACGACGTGCATGGTTATCGTCGTCAGATTGGGTATGTACCTCAGGATGTGTTCTTATTTTCAGATACCATTGAAAGCAATGTCCGCTTTGGAACACTGGATATGCCATTTGAAAAAATAGAGCAAGCGGTCAAAGATGCTGATCTCTACAATAATATCATTGATTTCCCCAACGGTTACGAAACGATGCTGGGTGAACGAGGTATTACACTTTCAGGCGGACAAAAACAGAGGCTGTCAATTGCGCGGGCTATTGCCCGTGACCCTAAAATTCTTGTTTTAGATGATTGCCTATCCGCTGTCGATACCAATACTGAAAACATCATTTTGAACAACATGAAGCGCATCATGGACCACCGGACGTCTGTGATCATCTCCCACCGCGTTTCATCAGCCAAGCTAGCCGACCGGATCGTAGTCCTGGACGAAGGTAAAATCATTGAACAAGGAACCCACAGCGAGTTGATGGCAAAAAATGGAGCGTATAAGGAATTGTATGAGAAGCAATTGGTCGCGGAGGAGGCTTAGGCCGGACTAATACCCAAAGCGCTGATCAACATTTTAGAGAAAGGCAAAAATCTATCCATTTTCAAAGCATAGTAATTGAATCCGATATGTATTGATTGGTAATACTCGGTTCTATGTTGTGCATAATACTTCTCTGTTTCAAAATTCCAGGCATTTTTACCAATTTTTTCTACTAAAAACCATTTCTCCAATAACCTGCCTGCCCTCCCGTTTCCGTCCATGAAGGGGTGTATCTTCTCGAATAATAAATGAATCATGGAGGCATAGTATAGAATTTCGGACATGTCCATATCTGTTTCAAGCAGTAAAGAAATATCGCGAAATAGTTTATCCATTTCTCTCTGGACAAACTCTGGTTCTACCGCCAGGTATTCAAGCTTACCGTCGCTGTAAATCCCAACCGGCTGTTTTCTGTACTTTCCCCTTTGAGACTTTAATGCTAAAATTGTTTTGCTTAATATTTGATGTGTTTGTAAAAAGGATTTTTGTGTAAGCGAATTCACGGTTGCATAGTTGTAAGCTTCAAGGAGGTCCTCGATTTCAGCTGTTTCCTTTGGTTTGCTTTTTATTTTAAATGCTTTGTTTTTGAGCCAGGTGTCAAAATCTATCGTATTTCCTTCAATGTTTGAAGAGTAAACAGAAGAGGCCTGCAGGTAATATTCAAAATCCTTTGCAGTGAATTCCTTTTGTAAATTTAACGAAGGTAAAATTAGCGCAGCATTGATCAGTTTGCGGTAGTCTTCAAGATACCGATCTGTTAACAATTCGAGTTGCTTCCTCATACTTAAAATTGGTTTTCCAAAAATCAATTAACATTATCTCACCAACTTCTTCATCTCCTCCTTCATTTCCTTCATTTCCTGATGCAAACTTAGCAAGCTAACTTGTTGTGTATCTGCTTCGAGATCAAAGGTTAACTTGCTATTCACCAACCATACTTCCCGAACTTCATTTCGGTCTATCCTGATGGGTGCATATTCCGGATTGAGGGAGATTAAGTTAATATAATTGGATTGGTTCTCACTTTGCACCTTCTTGACAAGAATACTATCCACAGTTACAATCACATACATTCGTTTATTGCTGAGATTTTCCCAATCCTCTACCGCTTTGCCCACAATCCACTCGCCTGAGTGAAGCGCAGGCGACATACTGTCACCATCCACCTGAAATCCCCTGAATGACGCATTGCGATACTCGGGTAAAGGAATGCTGAATGCCGGTAACTTTTCAAACCATTGCGAATCGCCGATATTATTGGGATAGCCTGCGGCGGCTTTCGCATTGACCAGCACAATATTCTCTTTGCCGGAATTGTCGACGGTGACAACTTTCGGACTGATTGAAACCTTATCCGAATGAAGGTATTTTTGCGAGCTTTCGCCAAAAAGCCACAGCGGATTGATATGAAATTTCTTCAAAAGCTCTTTGACAACCTGCCCGGGAATCCGCGTCCGCCCACGCTCGATATCCGCAGTTGTAGCGCCAATACCAAGCTCATCGGCAAATCCCGACTGCGTTAAGTTTAACTCCTCTCTCACCTGTTTAAAGCGTCTGAATTCTTCCTCGATCTGCATATATATCTTCAAAAAAATGTTGATCTGCTCCTAACTTCCACACTTCCAAATATATAAAATTTTTTGGAAATATTCCTTTTAACACATGGATTTGTTCCATATATTTGGAATTAATCCATTAATTAGTAAATATTCCAAAATGGATCGTACAATATTACATATGGATCTGGATACATTTTTTGTATCTGTTGAACGAAAAAATGATGACAGGCTTCGCAACAAACCCGTGCTCGTTGGTGGCGTCGGTGATCGGGGCGTGGTGGCGGCATGCAGCTATGAAACGAGATCTTTCGGGATACGTTCAGGTATGCCAATGAAAATGGCAAGAAATTTGTGCCCCGAAGCCATTGTGATCAAAGGCGATGCCGGCGTCTACTCCGACCATTCAAAAATAGTATCCGAAATAATTAAGGAGACGGTACCTGTTTTTGAAAAAGCCAGTATCGACGAATTTTATGCCGATCTGTCCGGAATGGATAAGTTCTTCAATAGTTATCAGATGTCGTCAGAGCTCCGGACACGCATTAAAAAAGAAAGCGGTCTGCCGATTTCCTTTGGCCTTTCGACCAGCAAGGTGGTTTCCAAAGTGGCAACGGGCGTTGCAAAGCCCGACAATCAGCGGAAAGTGGACGCAGGCACAGAGAAATCGTTCCTGGCACCGATGCACGTTCAAAAAATCCCAATGGTTGGTGACAAAACCAATAAGATACTTTACGATATGGGTGTGAAATACGTAAAGACCATTCAGGAAATGCCTATTGAAATGATGACACAGATCCTTGGCAAAAATGGCACATTGCTTTGGAACCGGGCCAATGGATTGGACAATTCACCCATTGTTCCATTCCACGAGCGCAAGTCCATTTCCAATGAACGCACATTCGGGAAGGATACGGGCGATGTGAAACGCATGCGGGAAATGCTGCGGGCAATGGGAGAAAACCTCGCTTATCAACTGAGAACCGGGAATAAGTTAACCTCCTGCGTATCCGTCAAAATTCGTTATTCCGATTTTAATACCGTCTCCAAACAGGCTAAAATTCCCTATACATCCGCTGACCACCTGCTCATCCCGCAAATTGAACGGTTATTCGACCAGCTTCATAACCGGCGGATGATGGTGCGGCTGGTAGGGGTGCATTTCAGTGACCTTGTCAATGGTAATTATCAGATCAATATGTTCGATGATACCGAGGAAAGGCTAAACCTCTACATGGCAATGGATTATATCCGGAACAGGTACGGCACGGATAATCGCGGCAATTCGATATTAAGCTGGGGGACAACCATCGGTATTCCCAACATTGCCAGCATGGGTAATCCCTTTAACGGAGAGCCGCCGATTATTCCCGCGCATAGGAATGCATAACATTCTCTTTCCAATACAATGCTACTCAACTGTCACTCATTTTTTAGCCTGCGTTATGGCATGATCAGCGAAGAAGATCTGCTTCGGATCAGTCGTGAGAATGGATATGGCTGTGTCGCACTTACAGACATCAATAACACCTCCGGCTGCCTGAATTTTATAAGGATGGCCGTCAGTTACGACATTAAGCCCATTGTCGGAATTGATTTTCGCAACGGGATTCAACAACAGTTTGTAGGCGTTGCAAAAAATAACGCAGGGTTCCAGGAGTTGAATGCCTATCTATCCAAACATCTGCACCAGAAGCAGGATTTCAGTGATGTGGCGCCAGCGCTTGAATCGGAAAATGCAGTTTTCATTTATCCATTTGAAAAACTCATCAAGAGCAAGAAAGACAGTTTTCTTCCAAATGAATACATCGGTATTTCCACCAAAGACCTGACAAGGATCCCGTTTTCGCCCCTTTTCAAACATCGTGACCGGCTGGTTATCTTGCAGCCGCTCAGTTTTCGGTCTAAAAAGGATTTCAATGCGCACCGCTTGCTGCGTGCGGTTGCCCAAAACACTTTGTTAAGCAAGCTTTCCACTTCTGAAACAGGTGAAGATACCGAGCATATCCTGCCGTCAAAGGTGCTTCGCTACCACTTCAAAGACCTGGACCATGTCATTTATAACACCGAAAAACTGATGGCCGAATGCAATATCGATTTCCTTTTTGGGGATAACAGAGAGCATCAGAACTTACAGCTATTTACAGAAAGCAAAAAAAATGATTATCAGCTTATTTATCAGCTGGCTTGTGACGGGCTGCGGTACCGGTATGGCTCAAATGTGGATGACGTGATCCTGGACCGGTTCAACATGGAACTGGAACTGATTGAAAAACAAAACTATATACCTTTTTTTCTGGTCAATCATGACATTGTAAGTTATGCCCGCCAAAAGGGATACTATTACGTTGGGCGAGGGAGTGGCGCAAATAGTATTATTGCTTACCTGCTCAATATCACCAATGTAGATCCCATTGAGCTGGACTTGTACTTTGAGCGGTTCATGAATTTATACCGCAAGAATCCGCCCGATTTCGATATTGATTTTTCATGGCGCGACCGGGAAGACGTGACGCAGCATATTTTTGACAGATTTGGAAAAAATGGGCAGGCATCACTGCTGGCCACATATAGTACTTTCCAACATAGTGCAGCCGTGCGCGAACTTGGGAAGGTTTTTGGTCTACCCACTTATGAAATCGATGCATTGAGCGATGGCAAATATGACCCGAGAAAACTGGATCATCTATCAACATTGATTTTAAAATACGCGCGTTACTTTCAGGAAAATAACCAGCCAAATCATTTAAGCATCCACGCGGGCGGGATCCTGATTTCGCAGCGTCCCATCAATTATTTCACAGCCACTGACCTCCCACCCAAAGGATTTCCCACCACACAATTTGATATGGTGATTGCGGAAGACGTGGGTTTGAATAAATATGACATTCTCGGGCAACGTGGATTAGCGAAAATCAAGGAAACGCTGGATGTGATCCGCTATAACCGTCCGGACGAGCCGGAAATTGACATTGATAATGTTAAAAAATTCAAGGTAGATCCGAAGATCAATAATTTGATTAAACAGGCGCAATGTATCGGCTGTTTCTATGTGGAATCGCCTGCCATGCGGATGCTTTTGAAAAAGCTCGAAGTGGATAATTACCTCGGATTAGTAGCTGCGAGTTCAATTATCCGTCCGGGGGTTGCTAAAAGCGGTATGATGCGCGAATATATTTTGCGGCACCGCCACGAAGACCGGAGAAGTGAAGCCCATCCTGAATTGCTGAAATTAATGCCTGAAACTTACGGCATTATGGTGTACCAGGAAGATGTGATCAAAGTGGCGCATTATTTTGCCAAACTTACACTGGGCGAGGCGGACGTCATACGCCGGGGGATGAGCGGAAAATTCCGTGGCAGGGATGAATTTGACAGGGTCAAGAAAAAATATTTTAAAAATTGCGATGATCTGGGTTATGATCCAAAGACTACCAAAGATATCTGGGAGCAAATCGCCAGTTTTGCGGGATATGCTTTCGCAAAAGGCCATTCTGCATCCTATGCCGTCGAGAGTTATCAAACACTTTTTCTGAAAGCCTACTATCCCCTTGAATTCATGGTAGCGGTACTGAATAATGGTGGCGGGTTTTATGCACAGGAACTTTATATCCATGAGGCCAGGATGCAGGGCGCGAATATATTGCCGCCCTGTGTCAATCATAGCCTGGCCGAAACAATTATTGAAGGAAAAGACATTTACCTCGGCATGCAGTTCCTGAATGAAATGGAGGAAAAAAGCATTACCCGGATTGTGGAAGCACGCCGTGCAGAAGGGGTATTTACTTCATTAAATAATTTCCTGGACCGTGTGTCCATTTCCATTGAGCAATTAACGATCCTGATCCGCATTGACGCTCTGAGGTTTACAGGAATTGATAAGAAAACCTTACTTTGGAAAGCGCATTTCAGGCTTAGCAAGACACCGGTCAAATTCCCACAGAAGCACTTGTTTCAAACAGAAGTAAAAGATTTCGACCTGCCAGTCTTTCATTCCTCGCCGGTGGATGACGCTTACGATCAGATTGAATTATTGGGTTATCCGCTTTGCAATCCCTTCGATTTGCTAAAATATCCGCTGCCGCCAAGTGTGATGTGCGCCGATCTGCACAATTATGTAGGTTGTGAAATCATACAATACGGATATCTGGTTGCCGTGAAAAATACACGCACATCAAAAGGCGAAACCATGAATTTCGGAACATTTCTGGATCAGCGCGGAGAATTCATCGATACTGTCCATTTTCCTCCGGTAGCCGAAAAATTCAAATTCTCGGTGAAAGGAGTTTACAAGATCTACGGAAAAGTGACCAGCGAATTCGGCTTTCTAACATTAGAAGTCATTGAAATAACCCGGCTGGATTCGGCTGGAAGATAAAAATTGCTACATATTCGTTATTTGCTTATTCCTATTAAAACTGACTCAAACTATGAGACATATTGCCTCTATTTTTCTTGTGGCCGCTTGCATTTCATCTTGTAATAGAGATTCGGGAACCAGCAATTCAAAAGCGAATGACTGCTTTGTTTACAAAATGGACAAAGACTCTGCATTTCTCCAAATTGATATACACAATGACATCGTAAAGGGAGAACTGGCATACCACCTCTTTGAAAAAGATAACAATCAGGGAAGCATTGAAGGCAGGATCGTTGGCGACACAATTTTTGCAAAATACAAATTCATGTCGGAAGGAGTAGAATCAATTCGTGAGGTCGCATTTCTAAAAAAAAGCAGCAACTGGGTCGAGGGATTTGGGGAAGTTGAAGACAAAAATGGCTCAATGGTTTTTAAAGATCACTTGGGTCTAAAATTTGAAAGCGGCTTGCTGTTTAAGGAAGTCCCGTGCCCAAAAGCCGCGGATTAAATTGGATTCTATTTCTGTTCCTGTACTTCGAGCGCATCGAAGATGAAACATTTGCGACATCCGCTTTGGAATCGCGATCTTTAAATATATCTTTCGTTTCTCCGGAAGATCATCAAATTAAAGTCAGAAAAATGAAAAAAGCGTTGGCCGCTCTCTGTTTGGCGGGATTAGGAATTTGCTGCACCGTGCCAGCTTATACGCAAAATCTGAGCACTGAAAAAATCCCACTTGATCCCGGCGTTAAAATGGGAAAACTGAAAAACGGGATAACGTACTATATCCGAAAAAATGCGGAGCCAAAAAACCGGGCAGAACTCCGGTTGGCGGTTAAAGCAGGTTCTGTCCTTGAAACGGATGCGCAGCAAGGCCTGGCCCACTTTATGGAGCATATGAATTTTAATGGGACCACCAATTTCCCCAAAAACGAGCTGGTTAACTTTCTTCAAAAAACAGGCGTACGTTTTGGAGCTGACTTGAATGCTTCTACCAGTTTCGATGAAACGATCTATATGTTGCCAATTCCGACCGACTCGGCGGGATTGATCGATAAAGGACTCCAGGTATTGGAAGATTGGGCGCACGGTGCATTGCTGGAACCTTCGGAAATCGAAAAAGAAAGAGGGGTTGTTTTAGAAGAATCGCGGATGGGCCGCGGTGCACAGCAAAGAATGCGCGACAAATTCCTGAAAGTGATTCTGAATAACTCCCGCTATGCCGAGCGTCTGCCGATTGGTAAGGACAGTATCCTGAAAACATTTAAACCGGAAACCATCAAAGCGTTTTACAAGGATTGGTACCGTCCCGATCTGATGGCAGTTATAGCAGTCGGGGACTTTGATATAGCGAAAGTCGAGGCCACCATTATCCAGAAATTCAGCTCAATAGCCCCACCGGTCAATCCTAAGAAAAGGATCAAGTATGACATTCCACTGGACGGCGCGACGAGGGTTGCGATCGTGACAGATCCGGAATACCCGCAGAATCTTATCCAATTGATCTACAAACAGCCCAATAGCAAGGAAAAAACGTTGCTGGATGTCCGTAACAATTTTTCTCAGGAACTGTATAATGCCATGATGGGCCAGAGGATGCAGGAGTTAACGCAGAAGGCTAATCCGCCTTTCTTATATGGTGGTAGTCAGTATGGCGATTTTCTTGGTAACCTGGATTCTTATACTTCAATTGCGCTCGCCAAAGATGCATCGTCCATGAAAACTGCCTTAACAGCACTTCTGGAAGAGAATGCGCGTGTTCAGAAATTCGGTTTCACGCAGCCTGAGCTGGATCGCGCGAAAAAGGACTTTTTCAACAGCATTGAACAGTATTATAAGGAACGGGACAAAACCAAATCTTCGAACTATGTGCAGGAATACCTTGACCACTTTCTAAACGACGAACCTTATATGTCGGCTGAGACTTACTTCGAGTTTGTAAAAAAACATTTGGAAGGTGTTACGCTGTCGGAGATTAACCTTTTGGCAAAAAAATATATAACCGACAAAAACCGTGCTGTGGTGGTAATGGGCCCTGATAAAAGCAAAGATGCATTGCCGACAGAAGCTGAAATAAGGAAACTCTTGGTTGAAGCAGGCAAAGATGTGACTGCATATGTAGATGATGTGGTCGATTCCCCGCTACTCACGACTGAGCCCAAAGCCGGGAAGGTTACAGCGGAAAAGAAATTGGAAAAGTTGGGCGTGACAGAACTTACGTTGTCCAATGGTGTAAAGGTTTTGCTTAAACCAACGGATTACAAGAATGATGAAATACTGATCAAAGCGACTGCAAAAGGTGGTTACTCGTTGTTTCCTGATGAGCGTGAAACGGGAATATTTGCGAGCTATCTGATCCAATCAGGCGGTGTGGGGCCTTACAACCAGACCCAATTGCAAAAATTTCTTGCGGGAAAAACAGCCAATGCCGGGCCGTACCTGAGTGAGCTAACAGAGGGTATAGGCGGCAGTACCAATCCAAAAGATCTGGAGATTACTTTGCAGCTCATTTACGCCTATTTCACCGAGCCGCGTAAAGATGCAGATGTTGTGACGGGGATCCTTGCCAATCAGAAATCTTACTTAGAGAACATTCAAAAAACTTTGACTCCTGAAAAGGTCTATTCGGATTCACTGAATGCGATTTTAACAAGCTATAACCCAAAAAGGCGGCCATTGAAACCAGAAAGTGTTGATAAGGTCAGTCTTGACCGTGCGGTTACGATTTACAAAGACCGCTTTGCTGATGCCTCGGATTTTGTTTTTACAATCGTAGGTGCATTCAAACCGGACGATATCAAATCGCTTCTCGAAAAATACCTGGGCAGCCTGCCATCAACCGACCGGGACGATACTTTCAAACATCCGAACATTTTCCCTCCCAAGGGAAAGATTGAGAAAACAATCTATAAGGGTCTTGAACCAAAAAGTCGCGTTACATTGATTTCGAGCGGCGAATATGATTATAGTCCGGAGAACAACATTCAGATTGAAGCATTACAGGAGGTATTGCAGATTAAGTTGATCGAGGCATTGAGGGAGGAAGAAAGCGGCGTTTATGGCGTTGGCGTTTCGGAAGGAACGGATAAATTCCCGACCGGACATTATCGATTCAGCATTGGATTTGGATGCGCTCCGGAAAATGTAGATAAATTGGTAAAACGTACCCAGGAAGAGATTGATAAGATCAAACAGAATGGCGCTGACCCGAAAGACATCGAAAAGTTTGTAGCCGAAACCCAGCGCAAAACAGAAACTGCATTGAAAACCAATAACTTCTGGCTCGATTACCTGGATGACAATACATACCTGGGCGATGACCTAGACGAAATTTTCCAGCAGGATAAATTGCTTAAATCAGTTACAGTCGCAAGCAGCAAAGCTACTGCACAGAAATATTTCAGCGACGACAACTTCATCAAAGTTGTGCTGATGCCAGAAAAGAAATAATCAATTTTTCAATCCCCGGGCTGAAGCCCGGGGCAATTGAATTGCTGCCAGTTTAACTAATTAATGAAACTCACTGATCTTTTTCTAACCTTTTACACGTATGTCTTCTAATTCATGCGTTTTTCATTGAACAAATACGACTTTTCATGAATCAGACGATGGAGTCCAGAATGAGATCGGTTGCGATGAATATTAGGAAAATCAGGGAGTACAGAGATTACACTCAAGAATATCTTGCAATGAAGCTGGGTATTTCCCAAAATGCGTATAGCAAGATAGAGCTGGCTTACACCAAGATCACTTTGGAAAGGCTTATTCAAATCGCGCAAATCCTTGAAATTGATTCGGTTGACCTTTTTAAAAGTAATCCAGAAGAGCTCGTCCGCCTGCACACTACTAAATAAGCTAAAACCCAGGTATAAGTAAAAGGGCTTTTTCTCGCGAAAAAGCCCTTTTACTTATCATATCGCGATATCAAATGGCTTCCAGAATCCGCTCCATAGCAACCTGGTAACCAATTTTTTCTTTCAATTCGCTGATATGCACACGCTCCTGCTCCATGGTGTCGCGGTGGCGGATCGTCACCGTATCGTCTTCCATCGTCTGATAATCAATGGCCACGCAAAATGGAGTTCCAATCAGATCCTGACGTGTGTAGCGCTTTCCAATGGCGGCGCCATCGTCATAAGTTGTCCTGAAAGAGGATTTTAGAGAATTGGCAATCGTTTGTGCTTTCTCAGCTAAACCATCCTTTTTAACCAATGGAAGTACAGCTACTTTAAACGGCGCCAATGCCGGATGCAATTTCAGATAAGTCCTTTCCTTTGCATTTTCACCTTCTCCAACGGTTTCAGAGGTATAGGCATTACAAAAAGTCGCCAGGAAAAGCCTGTCTGCTCCTACCGAAGTCTCCACAACATAAGGAATGTAATTGCCGTACGGCTTGCCATTTTCGTCCAGATCGGAGTCGAAATACTGTTGTTTCTTTTTCGAAAGTTCCTGGTGATTGCGCAAATCAAAATCTGTACGCGAGTGGATACCTTCCATTTCGCGAAAGCCGAAAGGAAACTGATATTCAATGTCTACGGCTGCATTGGCGTAATGTGCCAGCTTGTCATGATCATGGAATTTGAGTTTTTCAGCAGGTAACCCGATCGCTTTATGGAATTTCATGCGAGCTTCTTTCCAGGTTTCATACCAGGCCATTTCAGTGCCAGGACGGATAAAAAACTGCATTTCCATTTGTTCAAACTCCCGCATACGGAATGTAAACTGTCGCGCTACGATTTCGTTTCTGAATGCTTTGCCAATTTGCGCGATACCAAAAGGTATCTTCATTCTACCGCTTTTCTGCACATTCAGGAAATTCACAAAAATCCCCTGGGCTGTTTCAGGACGCAGATATATTAAGCTGGACTCTTCCGCAACCGAACCCACCTGCGTGCTGAACATCAGGTTAAACTGCCGCACTTCTGTCCAGTTGGTAGTCCCCGAAACAGGGCATTTAATGTTTTCGGAAATAATCAGTTCACGGACACCATTTAAGTCCTCAGCGCTAAGCAACCGGCCCATTTCGGCCAATAAGTCTTTTGCTTTTTCAGGGTTACCATCCGCTTCATATTGTTCTGCTTTCGCTTCCAGCAGCTGATCGGCGCGATACCGTTTTTTTGAATCTTTATTGTCGATCATCGGATCATTGAAACCATCCACGTGGCCTGATGCCTTCCAGGTTAACGGATGCATGAAAATCGCCGCATCGATCCCAACAATGTTATCATGTAATTGCGTCATGGCTTTCCACCATGCCGACTTGAGGTTGTTTTTAAGCTCTACGCCGTTTTGACCGTAATCATAAACAGCCTGTAATCCATCATAAATTTCGGAAGAAGGGAATACGAAACCGTATTCTTTGGCATGCCCTACAATGTCTTGCAAAGAGGTAGCAGGTGTTGGGTTCATTCTATTCGGTTAAAAATCAATTCGAAAACACGATTTGTACATCCAAATCGCAAATTTGGCAAAATTAGGTAATTTGACCGGACATACAGAAATGCAATGTTCGAAACCGAACATATTATCAGCACAATTTTTCCTAAAAGATTGATTATCAGATCAAACGCTCAATGGCATACGTTTTTATAAAGTGTGTTTAAAAAACCTGACTAGTTATGCTGCTCAATTACATCAAGATCAGTGTCCGCAATTTTAGAAAACAGCGTCTATTCAGCGCCCTTAATATTTTTGGCCTTGCCATCGGTATGGCTGCCGTGTGGTTGATGGTATTGTATGTCGCCGACGAGCTAAGCTACGATCGGTTCCATGCAAAAGCCGATCGGATTTTCAGGGTGGTGCAGTCTGCCAAATGGGATACGGGCGAAATGAACATTGCATTAACCTCCGCGCCTTTCGCTGCTGCATTACAAAACGATTATCCCGAGATCGAGAAAACGGTTCGCGTTAGTATGGAAGGCGGCGGGGTCGTTAGAGTGGGAGAAAAAAAGGTGAAAGCCAATGACATTGCTTTTACCGACGCCACGATATTTGACGTTTTTTCCTATCCCTTTCTTTACGGAGATCCAAAAACGGCATTAAGTCAGCCGGAGAAAATCGTTCTGACGAAAACGCTCGCAGAAAATCTGTTTGGTGACGCATCAAAAGCGATTGGTCAGACTGTTTTTTTTAGCAATAATTATCCTAATACCGTGACGGGCGTCATCGAAGACGTTCCTTCGAATTCTCACTTTACTTTCAGCGCATTACGCTCTCTAAGTCCGAACTATACTGCTGGCTGGCAGCAGTCGGAACTTTACACATACATTCTCCTGAAAAACAGCACAGATTACACAAAACTGGAAAGCAAGCTGGGAGGCTTTTTTCCAAAATATCTAAAAAAAGAAATGGGAGACCTGCAATACAAAATGGATCTGCAGCCCATTACGTCCATCCATTTGCATTCAAATCTGGATTTCGAAATAGGTCCGAATGGCAAGATTAGTACCATTTATGTTTTCTCCGCAATTGCCCTGCTCATTCTGGTTATCGCCTGTATCAATTATGTAAATCTGTACACCGCGCGTTCCATGAAGCGTATACGCGAAGTGGGTGTACGCAAAGCGATCGGGTCGGAGCGTTTTCAGCTCATCGCCCAGTTTTTTATCGAATCTTTCCTGATGACCTTTATTGCAGGAATGGTCGCCTTTCTTTTGGTAGTAATGCTGCTTCCTTTCTTCAATCAACTGGCAGAAAAATCGTTGACCATTGATCATAACAATGTGCTGGTCACCACCATTGCGGCATTATCGTTCATCATTTTAGTAGGAACATTAAGCGGTCTGTATCCCGCGATCCTGTTCTCAGGGTTCCGACCTATTACCGCATTGAAAGGTCAGTTTGGCAGCCAGTCAGGTGGTAATTATATGCGTAAGTCGCTGGTTGTGTTCCAGTTCATGGCTACCGTCGTGATGATCGCCTGCTCCGCCATTGTCTACAAACAAATGCGGTTTGTTAATACCAAAGACCTTGGTTTCAACAAAAGCCAGGTGCTTACCTTTCACGTTGATAAGGATGAGGTCAGAAGCCAGGTGGGGTCGATAAAAGAACGACTTACCCAGAGCCCGTTGATCGAAAGCGCTTCGTCCGCCAGCAATCCGATCGGATCTAACAACATTGGTAATGGCGGGATGATCATTGAAACAGAAACCGGCCAGATGCCCGCGACGACGCAGAATGTCCAAAAATTCTCGGTCGATAACGATTTTATTAAAACAATGGAGATCAAGTTATTAGCAGGGAGAGACTTCAATGCTGAATCTGAGGCCGATCTCAAAAATGCCGTAATCGTGAACGAATCGTTGGTAAAAAAGCAGGGATGGAAAAATCCTGTCAGCAAAAGGATCAGGTATTTTATTGATAACAAAGGCACCACCCAGGAAGCACAGGTTGTAGGTGTTGTGAAGGATTTTCACATTTATTCTTTACAGCATAAAATCGAACCGCTTGTTTTGCAACTACCTGCTCCCGCAGACCGGGATAATATGTACGTCCGCATTCAGGCTGGAAAAACACAGGAAGCGCTGGCATATCTGAGTAATGCTTACAAAAGCTTTGATCCGGAAGCAACGCTGGATTTTCACTTTCTCGACGAGACTTTCGCCCAACAATACCGGTCTGAACAAAAACAAGGGGATATCATGATGACTTTCGCAATACTGGCCGTTATCATTGCCTGCCTGGGGTTATTTGGTCTGGCCGCATTCGCAGCAGAGTCCCGTACGAAAGAGATCGGTGTGCGAAAAGTGTTGGGCGCCAGTGTGCAAAGCGTTGTGTTTCTGTTATCCAAAGACTTCATCAAGCTGGTAATTATCGCCATTATCATTGGCACACCCATAGCAATATACGCAATGACCAAATGGCTCCAAAACTTCGAGTATCGGGAAAATCTATCCTGGTGGGTATTCGCATTATCGGGACTGATCGCAATGGTTATTGCGGTAGCTACTGTGAGTTTGCAGGCATTGAAATCGGCTTTGATGGATCCGGTGAAGTCGCTGCGGACGGAATAGGTGGGGCTTAGGGAGTTCCGTTTGTTTTTACCAAAAAAGTGGGTTGGTTTCTAATAAGCAGTGTATCGGACTGGCCAGTACTCCTCCCCATTGCATCTACTTCTTCAAAAGAAAATCCGTAATCCACCAGTTTTTTGAGTGTTGCTTCATCCACATCCTTAAATTGTGCACTCCAACCACTTCCCGCATCACTACATAATGTGAGCAATTTCAGCGAAGGCGTAAAGTTTAGGATGAATCTTCCAAATTTTGAGATAACCTCATAAACCTCTTTATCTTTTTTACTATTTGTGTAATGTTCATAAAGCTTTGGAACCGCTTCTTGGTTTAAAACTTTCAAATCTTTGCCTTTCAGGTAAAATGTGTCAATCGCAGGGTGACTTATTTCCATGCAAGCCGCTGGAAAAATAGTTAAGATTATAAAGATTGCAATATTTCCTATTTTCATATTAATGACGTTTTTGGCATTCTGAGATGCTGACGGATTGGCTCGCCAGCATCTCAAAATGTGGTTAAATGGAAGGCTCGCCATTGGTCTTTACCTCAATACGGGGCTTATTTCTTACAAGAAGGCTATCAAATTTGCTACCAATCGAACCAATTGATTCAATGTCCTGGAATGAGATCCCGTCTTGAACAAGCTTTTGGAGTACGCTTTCATCAACATCCTTAAATTGCTTACCCCAACCGCTCCCAGGGTCGCCGCATAACGTCAATAACTTAAGAGAAGGCGTAAAATTTAATATAAAATTTCCATTGCCGTTCGAGATAACTTCATATGCCTCTTTGTCCTTTATGCTACTAACATAATGCTCATAAAGCTTCGGAATAGCTTCCAACCTTTCCGACTCCCGATCGCCACCCTCAATGTACAAAGTGCTTACATTGGGATCGATCTTTCCGTAGCAACCTGAGATAAAAAGCATTGTCAGAATCGAAATTACATTTCTAGCTTTCATGTTTCTTTTCTAATTATTTAGCTGATTGATTTTCAATTGAGTGATCGTTTATTTTGATAGTAGCAAAATCACGGATCTACATGCACCAAATGCTGATGTGCGCCATACATATTATTGTATAGATTACCCCATGTAACAGCATTATCGCCTCCATGCCAGCTTAGGATTGTGGACATTGACTCCAAGGCGCTTGAATTCGCTCTCGAAGACATTGTATTCACTATATCACCTATGTTGGGCATATTCCTAAACGGGCCGATCCCCCATTTTGTTTCTTTTTCCATCCATACTCTGGCTGACATGTTGTTATGCAAATCCATGGCTGAATGTTTGTCATATATTTGACCCCCAGCATCATTCTGTTCATGCTTCGAAGTGCCATCCTGGGTAAAATCAATCGCTTGGTTTTCACTGGCTGGAGATCCTTTTAGTATAAAGCGGATGGAAAGTGCATTCCAGGTAGAATGTTTGAATGCATTTGCTTTGTCACCTAGATCTTCATCTATATACAGCCCCTGAGTTAAGGAATTTGCCTCATTAGCAGCCTGTACATACCACTGCGCATAACCCGGATTTGCTAACAAATGATTTTTTTCAGGTGTGGTTAAAGATGCCGGGGATATATCCGCTACACGCCCATTTCTGCCAGCATTTTCCAATGCTATCACATCCTTCACAATATCCCGTTTGGCCAATGTTTGATAAAAATCAAAAATCACCATTCGCCTGTCATCTGCTGCCTGTCTTGTCCGTATCTCAGGAAAATCCTGAAAAATACGGTGGAGGTCTTTTTCAGAAATTTCATCTTCCGAGTTGATCCTCGGGAATTTGGACAAGTGCTTTACCAGGATTGGCAGCAGTTCTTGATAGGTAATGTGGACATCCTCACCGCTCGTCCGAGACTTTGCTACGCCTGCAATAGATTTATAGTAGCGGTCAAATCCCTCCTGCGACTGCTCAAACAGTTCCTTTGGAAAATCGGATTGCACAGCTACTTTTTCTCCTTTGAAGTCAATGATTTCAATTTTGCTCGTTTCGTTCTGATGGATTACAACCTCCATTTCCGGCTCACGGCACGAGAAAAGAGTAAATGCGATTACCAATAACAGTAATGCACTTTTTACTAACTTTTTCATAAATTTAATTGGGTTAAATAGTTAATAAATTATTTAATCTGCTTTTCCATCCCACCCTTCCGACTCCAATCTCGGGGTGGGATTTTATTTTGCTAATAATCCCCGAAAACTATTGAGCGGGGCAAACCAATTATTTATCGGAACAGAGTGAGTTATCAAACGGTATTAGTTCGAAAAAGAGGACCGTATTGGGCTTACGTTATCTACAAATGAGTTAAAGTATGTCAAACCGCCGGCTTTGAAATTCGGTCCCTAAATATTTTCCCAATTTCGAACCATGCTGCACAACTACTTCAAAATCGCCTGGCGTAACCTTATGAAACGCAAATTTTACGCCCTTGTCATGATCTTCGGCTTGGCGGTCGGGATGTGACATTTAGTTCCGCCTGAATCCATCGGATTAAAGCAAATCCATGGGAACCATTGAAAACAAATGGAAGCAATTGATGCGGGACGCACCATTTGAATATGCTTTTCTGATGATACCATTCAAAAACTATATCAATCGGAACTGCAATTGCAGAAAGCGGCACGGATCGCCACTGTGCTTTCTGTCATCATTGTTTTGCTGGGCATTCTTGGATTAGTTTCACTGAATGTGGCGCGACGGACACGCGAAGTAGGAATTCGCAAAGTATTCGGTGCATCAGGAGCGAGTGTGGTAATGCTATTTCTGAAAGAATTCCTGATCGTCATGGTGTTTGCCATCTTCGTCGCATTCCCGCTGATTATTCTAACCATGCAAAAATGGCTGCAAAACTATGCTTATCGGATTTCAATCAATTGGATAACTTTCGCCTGGATCGGACTTGGCCTCGGCTTAATGGTTAACATTTTAGTGTTAGTGCAGACTTACAAAGCAGCGCTGATGAATCCGGTTGAAAGTTTGAAGAGGGAGTGATGAGGCTAAGATCAAATTTGCTTAAAGACCTCATAAAGAAAATAGTTTTCGTCTGCCAAAAAGGCTTGAATTGCATTAGCCTTGGAAATCAATATTTCAGAAAGATAGTGCGTTGAGCAATTGCCTGTTCTAACCCAAATGATCTTATGAGGTGCCGAAAATATATCTAACAGCTTTACAAAATCATCGTCAATTGTAGTTATCGCAGAATAATCATTCTTTCGGGTAAACATAAAAATCTCGTAGTCATCAACATTAATCATACCCAGGTCTTTTACATGACGCAAATCCCTGAATTCTGACCCAAGAAGTAGCATTATGCGATGGGAAATATTCTGATCGATCAGTAGCTTCATGCCGCTACATCAAAAAATATTCGTTTTTGCTGATTAGCGGAAGATTCCAAAGCAACAAAAACATCTTCTTTTGTAAGCTCTGGGAAGTCCAGTAAAATTTCTTCTGTTGACATTCCAGAGGCTAACCACCTGAGAATGTCCTCTACCGTAATTCGCATTTCACGAATGCAAGGCTTGCCGCCTCGTTTCCCGGCTTCTATGCTGATGATATTTTTGTAGATATACATAAATTCGAGCCTGTTTTCAGGCAAAAATAATGAAATGTTGATACTTTCCTGATAATGTGGGATCCTTCAACTCAACCGCACAGAAAACAGATCCTTTGACTTCAAATAAATCCAAAAAACGACAATCAATGTCAAAACCCCTCCCATCATCACGGAGGGCACGGTGCCAAAAGCCTTAGCCATGACGCCGGATTCGAATGCGCCGAGTTCATTGGAAGAACTTACGAACATACCATTAACCGAGGCAACGCGCCCCCTCATTTCGTCGGGGGGATAAATTTGCAAGATCGTTTGTCGAACAATGACGCTCACACTATCAAAAACGCCTGTCGCGAATAGGGCTGAGCACGATAAAAGAAAATTGGTAGATACCGCAAAAACAATCGTAAAAATGCCAAATCCAGCTACTGCAATCAGCATATTTCGCCATGCATTGACAGTCGGAGGATAGTAAGCCATCGCAAACATAGTAAGCAACGAGCCAATAGATGGCGAGGCCCTCAATAAACCCAATCCTTCCGGCCCTACTTTCAAAATATCTTCCGCGAAAACAGGCAGAAGGGCTACTACACCGCCAAAAAGCACAGAAAACAAATCCAGCGAAATCGCGTACAGAACAATCCGTGTTTTGAAAACAAACCGAAAACCCTCTTTTAAACTTTCCAAAAGCGGCGTGACGATTTTCGGGAATTCCGGACGTGTTTTGATCATTCCCAACAAAACCCAGCACACCAGAAAACTTACAATAACGCATAACAATGTGTTGGTAAGCCCGAGATAGGCGTACATAAATCCCGCGATGGCTGGCCCGGTGATTGAACCCGCCTGCCAGAACGAACTACTCCAGGTAGATGAATTATGATAGATTGTCCTCGGCACCAAAAATGGCTTCAAAGAACTGGAAGCCGGGGAATAAAAGCCCTTTGCAAATCCAATTAAGGCAAAAACGCCGTAAATGACGATGAGATGCTGTGTCTGCGTCAACGCATTGTAAATACCCGGCTGGAAGGCAACATACAAAATCACAGATCCCAAAATAATCACCACCAAACTCAGGTGCATGATCGTGATCTTATTCTTTTGATCGGCAATGTGGCCGCCAAAAAGTGAAGTAATAATGAAAGGAATGACCTCCGCAAGTCCCACCAATCCGAGAGCCAGCGGGTCGTGGGTCATTTTGTAAAGCTCGTAGCCGACGATCACTTCCTGAATAAGGATCGTAGCCGAAAAAAGAAAAGTATTGGATATAAAAAACCTGAAATCAGAATAGCGTAGGGCTGCGTAGGGATCTTGTGCGGATAATGTTTTCAAATCGATGTTGCGGTGTTCCTTTTGCTAACACCTTTGCTAGGGAATTATGTTCTGCCCTACTGAAAATTAATGGTAAATATGATCTTTTACATTTCGTTTACAATGTTTTACCGGGCCAAATATTCCTTTCGTTCTGTGATTTCTACATTTGATCACTTTCTGAAACCACCGAGATTTTCAACCCAAGATCATGAAAAATCAATTCGCCCGATTTCTCGCCGTCATCATTGTCCTTTTTACATTGCCTACTTCGGTTGCTTTGCCGCAACATTTGCAGACTCAGTTTTTTTCCAATCCCTTGCTGCTGAATGGCCATGCCGTAAGCTACCAGCAACTTTCCAGCCTCAGCCGCGGGATCATTACATTAGTGAACGGAAATCCTGGATCCAAAACCGCAAAGAAAGTCCCGTTCCTGATTTATCTGATGCGGGCCGGAAAAATTGTCGATGCGGGTTCCCATACCCATGCCGTATCGGAATTTGAACTAAGCAAAATACTGGGTTATGCAAGAGTGGATGACCAAATTGTGATCGATCCGACAGATAAAAACGATCGGATCGGAAAAAGAACTATCACTGTAGGCCGCATGCAGCTTATCCCGCAATTCAATTGGCTTATCGGGTTTGTGAAGAACCAACCAGGTTGTTGAAAATAGTTAAATTTGTGAAAATCAATCTGTACCTGATTGTGATGATTTCATTCAAAGCGTTTTCCCAAAAAATGACGTACCGGATTTATTTGGTTAAAATCACTTTGCTCGCTATCGGGTTATTGCTTTGCTTTCAAATGGCTTTTGCAAAAACTGATGATTTCAGGTTTGCCGAAAAAGTCAACATTGCGCTCAGACGTACCGCTCATCACCTGCTGGTGTTAAACGCAGATTCCACAACTACGATCCAACCAGTTCAACAGAAAGATCCGAACACGTTTTCCATCCGGGTTGAGAATTTGCTGACTTATGAAAAATTGCCGGAGCTTTTGCAGCAATCGCTTCAAATGCAGCACATTGAGCGGGGTTACAATGTCGCAGTTTTAAGGTGTGACAGCCCAATCATTCAGCTAGGTTATAATTTTCTAGATTTAAACCAAGAAGGAGGCGTTCCCTGTCAGAATCGTGCTCAGGAAGGAGGTTGCTATACACTGCAAATCAGTTTTGTTCCTGAAAACTCAGCGGCGGTTGGCGGCTTTTCCTCCTGGTGGATGCTGCCTTTTGGAAGTGCACTGGCCGGATTAGGCTTCATGGCCTGGACCCGTTCGCGGCAGAAAGGACTTGCCAAAACTACATCCGAATCTACCAAACCAACATTAACGCCCGGGTTAAAATTCGGCAATTCAAGCCTTGATCTGCCCGGGCAAATATTGCAATGCGGAAGTACCATACACCAGCTTACTTACCGTGAAGCCAAATTGCTGAGTCTTTTCGTCAGAAACCCCAATCAGGTACTGGAAAGGGATTTTATCCTGAAATCGGTTTGGGAAGATGAAGGCATTATTGTGGGCCGCAGCGTGGATGTGTTTGTATCCCGCCTTCGCAAAATGTTATCCAATGATGCTACGATAAAAATTGCGGCTGTGCATGGCGTAGGCTACAAAATGGAAGTTCTTCTCTAAATTATATGTTCAAAAATTTCCTGAAAATCACCGTTCGCCACTTCTGGCGGACCAGGTTATATGTGTGCATTAATGTAAGCGGACTGGCTATTGGCTCTGCCTGCCTGGTACTTGCGGCATTATACATTTCCGATGAGACCAGTTTTGATAATTTCCATCAAAACAATCCAAATCTCTATCGCATCACCACAAGTTTTACCAATCAGGGAAAAGTAGTTAACGTAGGTGGCACCGGCCAGGTGCAAGGGCCAGCATTTAAGGAACAGGTACCCGAAATTTTAGCATATAACAGGATCATGGGCGGCGACATTCACGGGGATGTCCGATCTGCAAACAATGCCTTTAAGCTCAGAATGCTGTTTACAGACGATAACTTCTTTGCCGTTTTTACTTTTAAAATGCTCCGGGGCGATGCCCGAAGCGCCTTAAAAAACATCAATTCTGTGGTGTTAACTAAGAAAACAGCACTTAAACTTTTCAATCGGCTCAATATTGTAGGGCAGGTTTTGCAAATGGACGCAGATCCTTCCGCTATCAGAATTCGAAAACCGCTGGTAATCAGCGGCGTTGTTGATGATCCGCCCGTCAACTCTTCCATCCAATTTGACATTCTCTTCCCTTTCCGTTTTTTGCAGGTATCATTTGAGGATCAAAACTGGCTGAATGCCTATCTGGGAACGTTCGTAGTCTTACATCCCAGCTCGGATCTCAGGTCCATCATTTCAAAATTTGACCAGATCCATAGTATCAATGCCAAAGATCAGCTGGTAACCGCATCGAAATCCGGAGAACGTGCGCCGAAAATCTATTATGGTTTGCAGCGCATCACCGACATTCATCTCAACCCACAGGAAGTTTCCAACCAGAATAGGGAAGCTGGAATTATCAATGGCAGCAAGCCGCTTTATTCTTATATTTTTTTCGGGATAGCTGTTTTTGTACTGCTCATGGCAAGCATTAACTTCATCAACATCAGCATTGCCAACTCCATGAAACGGGCAAGGGAAGTGGGTATCCGAAAAACAACCGGAAGTAATCAGGCGCAGATCCTGTTTCAATTTCTGGGTGAACCGGCATTTCTGAATATCGTGGCTTTGACGCTGGCAATAATTCTCACAATTCCTGTTTTGCCCGTTTTCAATCAATTATCAGGGAAGCAGATCAACATTTCCGACATTTTCAGCCAGCAATTGCTGATGTTGCTTTTTGCGATCCTTTTGTTTAATACCGTGGTTTCAGGACTTTATCCTGCCTATATGCTTTCTAAACTGAGCCCGGTGGAAGTGCTTTATCAGCGAATTAAGTTATCGGGTTTAGGCGGGTTTGGACGTGGATTGGTAGTATTTCAATTTGTGGTAGCGATTTTGCTGGGTATCGCAACCTTTGTCTTTTATGCACAAATGCGTTTTGTAGAAGACAAAGATCTGGGTTACAGTCCTAGCCAGATTATCAAAATTGGCATTTCGGGCGTTCGGGACGTGGAGAGGATCACGGAAAATTTCAGGAATGAATTGGAAAATGATCCACACAGCAGTGATCTTTCGCTGGTTGGTGAATTTGGTTTCAGGGATGCTAAGATAAATGACCGGAAGATTTTCACTTATTACCGAACAGTTGATGATCATTATCTTAATCTTCTGGATATCAAACTAAAAGAAGGCAGGAACTTCTCTTCCCAATTCCCTTCCGACAAGAAATATGGCGCGCTGGTCAATGAGGCATTTGTAAGAGCAGCCGGGCTAACCGATCCTATTGGAAAACAATTCCTCCCAGACTCTCACTTTGGTAGTGAAGTATTTACCATTGTGGGCGTAGTCAAAAACTTTCATTACAGTTCGCTCAGGGACAAAATTCAGCCCATGATCCTGCTCGCGAGTGAGCAATATGGCGGGGATGCACTTTGGGTCAAAAATGAAAAATCAAACTCGCAGGAATCGCTGGCGCATTTTGAAAATATTTACAAAAAAGTGCTGCCAGCAACGGTTTTTGATTACAGTTTTCTGGATGAGCAAAATGCCCTGGATTATCAGCAGGAACTCAGATTGCAAAAAATGATCACCATTGTCACGGCCCTTTCCGTATTCATTTGCTGCCTGGGATTGTTCGCATTAGCCCATTTATCAACCACGCAACGAGCCCGTGAGACGGGTATCCGCATCGTACTTGGCGCGACGGTTTCCAGTATTCTTGTACTTTTTTCAAAAGATTTCTTAATAATGATCGGCATAGCGATTCTGATCGCCTTTCCGGTCGGTTTTTACGTAATGAATGCCTGGCTAGAAAGTTTTGCCTACCGGATCGAAGTACCTGCGCAGGCATTTATTTTATCCGGAGGTTTTGCGATTCTAATTGCTTTGTTGACCGTTTCCTCCCAAGCATTCAAGGCCGCATTGGTCAATCCTGCACGGTCTTTAAGATCGGAATAGCCTCCTAAAAAACCATTGATTAACTCCGTTCAATACCGTACACATTTTGTACGATTTCGGACGCTCGCCCCTAAACAATAAAACTTAATTAACTATAAATCAAAGCATTATCCTTTTGGCAAGCCTTTTTAAAATAGGACTGGCATAAGAGGTTCAGGAATGCCTATTGTTTTTCAAAGACGTTGTCTGTAACTATACCTGAATCTCAAACCCAAAATTTTTATGATTAAGTTAGAAAAGATATCAAAATATTACCCGGCAGGATTTGGCAAGACGTATGTGTTGCGCCACATTGATTTGAACATTAAAGAAGGCGAGTTTATATCGATTATGGGACCATCGGGTTCAGGTAAATCGACATTGTTACATATTCTTGGATTGCTTGAAGAACCTTCCGAGGGCGAGTATCTTTTTCTGGATGAGCCGGTGCAAAAGTTGACAGAAAAAAAACGGACTGAGCTGCACCGCCATCATATCGGGTTTGTATTCCAGGCTTACCACCTTATTGATGAGCTTACTGTTTATGAAAATATCGAAACGCCGCTTTTATACAAAGGAACACCGTCTTCCGAACGTAAAAGCAGGGTAGCCGAATTGCTAGACCGCTTCAATATGGTTGCAAAAAAAGATCTTTTTCCGCACCAGCTTTCAGGCGGACAACAACAATTAGTAGGTGTAGCGCGTGCGATTGTCCATAATCCAAAAGTAATATTTGCAGATGAACCAACGGGTAACCTGCATTCGGAGCAGTCGATTGAGATTATGGAGTTGTTTCAAAAATTAAACCAAGAAGATAAGGTAACCATTGTTCAGGTAACCCACTCAGAGATCAATGCCGGATACGGAAACCGGGTCGTGCGGTTGAAGGACGGTTGGTTAGCATAAAAAATATCTATTAGCCATGAAATACTTAACTTTACTATTGACCATTTTTGTGTCTTACGCTCAGGCACAGAACACATTAAGTCTCGCGGAATGCGTAGACCTTCTTGCCAAAAACAACCTTATTTACCAGCAGAGTAACCTTCAGGCGGAAGCTGCGCAGGCACAATTGAGGCAAACCAGGTCGCAGATGCTCCCACAGATCGGCTTTGGAGCAAGCCAGAGTGTCAACATTGGCCGGAGTATTGATCAGTATACCAATGCGTATATAGATGAGGTTTACGGCTATAATTCCATGGGCCTCAACTTTCAGACACCCATTTTTCAGGGCTTTAGAGTACAGAATCAGATCAGACAAGGCACTTTGCTTAAAGAATCTGCCCAGGAAAATCGTACCGCAGTCTTGAATGCGCAAACAGTATTGCTCATGCAGGGATACGTGAACGTATTGGCCACAAAAGCACTTTACGAGTCGTGGACCGACCAGGTTGAATCGTCAGTAACGCAAGTAGACCGGGTTTCCAAACAAGTAAATGCCGGAACAGTGGGCGCAAACTTGCTATATGAGATCAAGGCGCAACTGGCCAATGATAAATTCAGCCAGGTAACGGCACTCAACAATTACCGTACAGCAAGACTTGCTCTTTTTCAGAGGATGAATGTTAACCCTGACGACAAGGTCGAATTCGCACCGCTAATGACAAGAGATTCCACATTGAATGCTGAAAATGCCCTGGACATTTATGAGGATGCGCAAAAAAATTTCCCTGAAATACGCAGCGCAGAATTATATCGCCAGAGTTTCATTTATCAGGTGAAATCGATAAAAGCACTTAACTATCCTTCGTTGAGTCTCAGCGGTGGGATCGGAGCTTTTTACGCAACCAGTAATAGGAGCCTAGATTATTTCAACCAATTAAATGCGACACGTAATGGATCGTTACAGATTAATCTGAACATCCCCATTATGGGCCGTTGGCTGACCCGCCCGAGAGTCGAATACGCAAAAGTGCAGGAACGTCTTGCACAGAATTCCTTGGATGTTTCAAACCAGCTTCTAAGACAAAACATTGAACTAGCGGTGTTGAACTTACAGTCAATGGCAGACAGAAATGTGTCCGCACAAGGTCAAGTAGAGTCACTTACAGCAGCATTTGCAGTCATAGAAAGCAAGATGAATGCTGGTATCGCCAACTCATACGAATATTCGCTGGCCAAAGCCAATCTGGCCAAAGCCCAGGGCAACGCAATCCAGGCGAAATACGATTATCTGATGCAACAGAGATTATTACAATATTACCGTCAGGGAAATTGGCAGGGGGTTTTTTAGCGAGCTGTTAGCTATTAGCGGCTAGCTTTTAGCTTTCAAATGATTCAAAATATTCAAACTAGAGAAAAGGCTAATAGCTAATCGCTGACTGCTGAGAGCCATAAAGATTGTTAGGTTAAATTTGGTATCGGTAATACTTAGAGGCGGTCATCAATTGGCTGCTTCTTTTTTGTGCACAATTGCGAATAAATAATTGCTTTATATACATTAAGATCGGGATAGATATGCCTTTTCAGGGCATATCTACTTAATTTGGAATGAAAAAATACCTGCTGGTTTTTGTCATTATTGGACTGAATGCTTGCCAAAAACAACCCAATTCTACCACCCTATCACCGCCCTGGGAACCAGACTATAAGCTAGACAGATCGGAAAATACCATTATCGATTACGAGAAAAAAGACGCTGAGAAAATGCCCGCAACGGGTGGGATTGTTTTCACTGGCAGTTCCTCATTCACCAAATGGCTCACTGCGGCTGAGGACCTTGCACCCCTTCCCATCATCAACCGCGGCTTCGGCGGTTCAACATTGCCGGAAGTAATCTATTATGCCGACCGCACAATTCTGAAATACAATCCAAAAACAGTAGTGATCTATTGTGAAAATGATATGTTCGGCTCGAAAAAGAAGACGCCCGAGCAGGTAAGGGACGCCTATGTCCAACTCTGTAAACTGATCCGCGAGAAGCAACCGGATGTAAGATTATATTGCATTTCCCTTAAACCATCCCCCTCACGCTGGGCCCGGAAAGATGAGACTATTAGGGCAAATCAGCTCATTCAGGAATATATCAAAAAAGATAAGAAACACGGTTATATTGATGTGTGGCCTGTTATGATAAAAGATGGGCGGCCAGACGGAAGCATTTTTGTAAACGACAGCCTTCATATGAACCAGGAAGGTTACCGCCGGTGGGCGCAGGTTTTGAAGCCGGTTCTTGAAAAAACTGCCTAGCTCTAATCCTCCCGGTCAGGCAGCCGACAAACATTTTACAAACAACGAATAAGGGTATAGGTTTTAACGTAAAGTCACTATATTAACCGAAAAATACATTTCCGGATAATAAGTGAAATAGATTTCCACTAATGAAAGTAACAGCGGTTTTTGACATTGGCAGGACCAATAAAAAGTATGTACTTTTTGATGAAAAGTATGAGATAGTTGAAGAGTATTCCGAATATCTTCCGGAGATAACAGATGAAGACGGATTCCCGACAGAAGATTGCGAGTTGCTGACGAATTGGGTGAAGGACCGCTGGGCAACATTGCTAAAAGATCCCAAATACGATATCAAGGCTGTGAATGTTGCAGGTTACGGCGCAAGCATGGTTCACCTGGATGCTGCTAATAAACCACTTACCCCACTTTATTCTTATCTCAAGCCCTTTCCTGAAAATTTATCCCGGCAGTTTTACAGTACCTACGGCGACCCGACACGAATTTCATTGCAAACCGGCTCGCCTTCCATGGGCATGCTTAATTCGGGAATGCAACTGTATTGGCTGAAATATACCCAGCCGGATATTTACAAGCAGATTGTTACCACACTGCACCTGCCGCAATACATTCTTTACTTACTCACCGGCCGTAAGGTAAGTGACTATACCTCATTGGGTTGTCATACTGCGCTTTGGAGTTTTGAAATGTGGGATTACCACGAGTGGGTAAAACAAGAAGGTATTCATAAAAAGCTTGCACCTGTGCTCGCCTCTTCTTCTTTTATATACCGCGATGGGGATCGAGGAATTCAGTCAGGCTTTGGCTTGCACGACAGTTCTTCGGCACTTATACCCTACCGGATGGCTGTTAAAAAACCATTCGTATTGCTTTCCACGGGTACCTGGTGTATTAATTTTAATTCCTTCGCATCCAAGCCGCTTACCTCCTATCAGTTGGAACGGGATTGCATGAACTATCTTACGCCCGAAGGCAGCGGCGTTACTGCGTCGCGTTTGTTTTTGGGTCGTGAGCATGATTTTCAGGTTGCACGCATTGCTGAATACTTCCGTGTGGAAGCTGACTTTTACAAGTGGGTTCCATTTGATGAAGCAATTCTTAAAGCAGACACGCCTCCATTTTATACGGCTTGTATGACTGGCAACGGCCCTTTCCCAGAAGCAAATACCAAGGAATGGCAGATCAGCGCTTTTGCCTCTGCAACTACGGCGTATCATCATTTATTAGAGGGACTTACCGAATTGCTTTTCGTTTCCCTGGATCTGGTAGGGGTTAAGGATGTCCAGGCCATTTATATCGACGGTGGTTTTGCCCGAAACGAAATTTTCACCCGTCTGATCGCCCGTCATTATCCTGATCATAAGGTATATGCGACAGATCTTCCATATGCTACTTCATTAGGTGCGGCATTGCACGTGACACGCCCACAATCATTTGACTTTTCCGGTGAAAATCGTGAAATAATTCCCTGATCATCAGCTAATCCTGCCCCAGTTTGTTTCTTCCGTTCGTAGATTTTGCAAATGTGTGCGAATAGGTTGATTGACAGGCTGGAGTAGGTCAGGATCTTCGGTCAATATTTCTTCCGCACAACTTCGCGCCACTTTCAGTATCTCTCCATCTTGGGCCAGATTGGCAACCAGCAGATCCACCAAACCGCTTTGCTGGGTTCCCGACATATCGCCCGGTCCCCTTAACTGCAGATCCACTTCTGCGATTTCAAAACCATCATTAGTCCGGCATAAGGTTTCAATCCTGAGCTTGGTATCCTTACTAATTTTGTAATCGGTGATCAGAATGCAATAGGACTGCTCCGCACCCCGACCTACCCGGCCGCGTAACTGATGCAATTGCGACAAACCAAAACGTTCAGCATTTTCAATCACCATCACCGATGCATTCGGGACATTTACACCTACTTCAATAACTGTGGTAGCGACCATGATTTTTGTTTCGCCACGAACAAACCGGCCCATTTCATAATCCTTATCCTGCGACTTCATTTTGCCATGTAGAATGCTAAGCGGCACTTCCGGGAATGACCTTGAAACACTCTCATAACCATCCATCAAATCTTTCAAATCCATTTTTTCTGATTCTTCAATCAATGGATAGACAAGGTATATCTGTCTCCCTTTGGCTATTTCCTCTCTCAGAAACCCAAAAACGGATATCCGGTGTGCGTCGTAACGGTGTACCGTCTTGATCGGCTTTCTCCCGACTGGCAACTCATTAATCGCTGATATGTCGAGGTCGCCGTACAATGTCATTGCCAGTGTGCGGGGTATTGGGGTGGCTGTCATAACGAGCATATGCGGATAGATCCGATCGTTTTTTGCCCACAATTTCGCACGTTGTGCTACGCCAAAACGATGTTGTTCGTCGATGATGCAAAGCCCAAGGTTTTTGAACTGAACAATATCCTCAATCAACGCATGTGTCCCCACTAGGATGTGCAGCGATCCGTCCAAAAGTTGTTTATGGATGATTTCCCTATCCTTTTTCTTGGTGGAGCCCGTGAGCTTGGCAATGTGAACGCCCAGCAGATCAGCAAATTTTTTCAATCCCTGGTAATGTTGATCGGCCAAAATTTCGGTGGGCGCCATCAGACAAGCCTGCGCATCATTATCCAATGCAAAAAGCATCGTAATAAACGCCACAATGGTTTTCCCTGAGCCTACATCGCCCTGCAAGAGCCGGTTCATTTGCTTCCCCGTTTTCAGATCTTCATGTATTTCATGTAACACCCTGATCTGCGCATTGGTAAGTTGAAAAGGTAAATGACGGTCGTAGAATGTTTTTACCAAAGCAGCATTGCCGAAAACCATCCCGGGATATTCTGTCTTATGAAGCAGCTTGTTTTTGATCAGGCGAAACTGATTGTAAAACAACTCCTCAAATTTAAGCCTGCGCTGTGCCTGGTGTAGCCATTGCTGGCTTTGCGGCAAATGAAAATTCCAGAGCGCATCCGCTTTGGATATCAGCCGGTATTTGGTCACCAAGTTTTCAGGAAGCGATTCTCGGATGTGAGGTCTCGAAATTTCAAGCAGGTTGCGTACCATCCTGCTGAGGGAACGGCTATCCACAAAACGTTTGCGCAGCTTATCGGTGAGCGGATAAATCGGCTGCCAATAGCCGCCAGATTCGTTTTCAGGCGTTACCAATTCTATCTCAGGATGGGTAATGCTCCACCTTCCGCCAAAATAAAGCGGCTTGCCAAAAACAATGTATTCGGTATTTGCGCGGAGATTTTTTTGGTACCAGGCAATGCTTTGAAACCATACCAGTTCGAGCAAGCCTGTTCCGTCGGTAAAATAGGCGACCAATCGTTTTTTTGAGCCTTCCCCAATGGTAGTCCATTCTTTTAACCTACCTCTGATCTGTGCCGCAGAAAGCTGTTCGTTCAGGCTTCTGATCTGATGAAATACCGTTCGGTCCTCGTGCCGGAAGGGGTAATGCTGAATGAGGTCACCAAAAGTAAAAATGCCCAGTTCCTCGTTAAGCAACGCCGCTTTCTGAGGCCCGACACCTTTAAGTAATTCGATTTTTGTATCGAAGAAACGGGTGCTTACCGATGGGTTTGTTTCCGGGACCATTGTTCAAATATAGTGTGAATTGGCAAAAAACAAGGGTTTGCGGAAGCCTATATGTTAATCAAAGTTAATGTTGTGGGCGAACACCTGATTTGGCAAGTACGCGGCTTGATTAACAACTTTTGAATTACTTATTTCGTTGAAATTTTAGCTTTTTACTACCAAAAACAATTTCTAAATTCTTACTTTTTTATGAAAACAACATTTTTTTCGCTTTTCCTGACCTTGCTTGCATTGACCTGGGCTTCCGCACAAAGTCCGCACGTGAGTGCAGATGGCAAAAATTTAAAGATCGATTATGGTCAGCCTTCGAAAAGAGGCCGGGTCCTTTTTGGAAAAGGAGGCAGCGGAAGCCTGGAACCTTATGGCAAAGTATGGCGGATTGGTGCAGACAGCGCAACCATGATTACATTTAAAAAGGATGGCACATTCGGCGGTAAACCCGTAAAAGCAGGAAGATATACATTCTTTGCATTGCCTACCGAAAAGGATTGGACCATTATCTTGAACAGCGAATTGGGACAATGGGGCGCCTATAAATATGAGGAAATCAAAGGAAAGGACGTTTTGAAAGTTACGGTTCCGAACAAATCATTCCCAACTTCTCAGGAGAAACTAACATTTGATGTAAAAGATACGTCACTGGATTTCCAATGGGATAAAGCTGGATTCTCGGTGCCGGTGAAGTTTTAAAAGAAGGCTTTGAAGAATGCTAAAAGGCTGTTTGACAATCGTCAGATAGCCTTTTTTTTGCGAAAGCCCGTTTACAAATTCTCCCGGATCATGTTTTCCAGTACTTGCAAATGTTCTGTAAAGGCCTTATGCCCCGATTCTGTGGCTTTATAAGTTGTCAGCGGCTTTCGTCCCGCAAATTGCTTTTGAAATGCAATGTATTTAATCTCTTCCAGGGCTTTTAGGTGTGAAGCGAGGTTACCGTCCGTTAATTGTAGCAAATCCTTCAATTCGTTGAAACTGAGGGAGTCGTTTACCACCAGCACGGACATAAGCCCGAGCCTGATTTTACTTTCAAAAACTTTATTAAACTTTTCTAACCATTCCATTTACCAACCTCCTTATCTAACGGAAACTTATTGATTGGCTTCCATAAAAAGCAACGCATCGCGGTTTCGCAGCCAAACCGCCTGATCCCGCATATTATTGGCCTGCATCGTCAAAACCGAAGATACCACGCCGGTTCCTACCGACACCCAAAAAAATTTCTTTAAGTTATCTCGGTTGCCCGACAGCAACGAAATGACCGATCCTGCGGAGCCAGCCAGCGAAATTACCAGCCCTATACTTCTTGTGCGACGCGACCTGAGATACAACCCCATCCCTTCTTGTGAAACTGAAAACTCCTTCAAAAGTGCCTTTTGGCCCGCATACATGACATTGTTTTTTACAAAACTGTTACCACTGCGCATATAGATCGTCTCTTTATCATACCAATTCCTGGTTGCGCTCATTGTGGAATCAGCCTGAATCTGCGAATAGCCTGAGCCTGCTACCAACATGAGCAGAAAAACCATCACGCCTTTCGACCTGATTTTATTGTCGGGCAGCTTTTCTCTATCGTAACGATTATGCATCGTCAGACCATAGACGATGTGCAATACGCCAAATCCCAGCGCCCAAAAAAGCAGCGAATAGCCAGTCAGAAAAAGGGCGACGCAACCGATGGTAATGTTGGATATGCCAAGGTAAAAAACTTCGGGATAGGTGAAACGGCTTGCGTTGACAAGTGCCAGGCCGTAAAATAATAATGTAGCAGGGAAAACCAGCCAGATGAATCCGTAAGAAAGCATCGCCAGACAAAAGATCCCGCCAGTGGCCAGTGGAATTAACATATTTACCAGAAGGCGTTTTGAGCTTCCATTCCACAAGGTCAGTCCTTTCTTTTTGCCTTTTCGCACAGTGAAAATAATCCCTACAGCAAGCGAGAAAAACAGTACAAGCAAACCATCCACCAACAGGAAGGTAATCAGGTCCGCCCTCGAATGTCCGTTAAAAGTTGTAAAAGGCATCAGGATTTCGGACAGCAAACCTGTTTTGAAACGGATGTAAGCTGCTGCAGCACCAATTAGAGCAAAAACACCTGCAAAAACACCGCTTAGACCGCTTAAAGAAAGAAACTTGGAAGACCGCTCCATTAAGTCCCGTATTTCAGCCAATGTGTGCAAAGAATCCTGATTGGGGTTCATAAGTACAATTAAATGTAAAAGTGAAGGTCAGATATGAAAGTTTGCAGTACTAGAAATACAAAAGCACTTTGGGAATAAAAATAATAACGCCGATAATAACAGCAGATATGGCGAGAAGGAGCACCGCCGCGGCCGCGGTATCTTTTACAATTTTGATAACAGGGTGATATTCTGGAGAAACCAGGTCTGCTAGCTTTTCGATGGAGGTATTAATTGCTTCGGCTGCCAAAACGAGCGCGATCTGGATTACAATCAATGCCCATTCAATTGAGGATATCTGAAAGAAAATCCCCGCAATGACCACAAGGATACAAGCCATGAAGTGAATTCGCGCATTGTTCTCGTACCGGAATAAATTATAAATCCCAACGCCTGCATAACGAAAGCTGCGAAGCGCTTTAAGAATATCGATGGGTCGGTTCATTCTGTTTCAATTCGGCGAAAATATGGAACGCAAAGTACAATAACATCAGCACGAACGAAAACGAAAAAGTGTGTTTAATGGCCAGTGGGTCAGTCATACTCTTCAAAATGCCACGCGCCAAAGATCCTGGCTGCGTTACAATGTCCCAGCTGTTCCACCTGCCATACCGACCTAGAAAAACACCAAAACCGCTCATGAACATGGATACTGTTACCACCATCCAGGCAAGCCGTTCGTTCCAGCGACCAGCCACAAGTCTGTGTACAATGCGAATGCTGTAAAGGCCTGTCAGAAAACCCGCTACCGAAAATGTAAAGATCATCAGCGCATCATACCAGATCATATGTTCGGGCACTGCACGGAGGTGTTTCAAATCGGTGATAATATATGGGGCATTGGGAAAAAACAGCAGCCAGACGCACAGGTAGATGGCTAAGAGCCAGAAAGGAAGTTTTTGCCTGGACTCTTGTTCCCATACCCATTTGATAAAAATTAAGGGTATCCATGCCAAAAAGAGGTTCCAGGCAAGGAAAATGAAGCCCCAATTCTCAATCAATACCCGCATTGAAAGGAGGGTCATGGCTGCGGCGGAGACGAATGCAAGCAGGGCCACCTTTTGGTTACTCTGTAAATAGCGCGATAGTTTTTCTAATGTCATAGTTGAAAATATTAAAAGTACTTTGAGTTACAAAGTAAATGAACAAGATGTTAGATTCAAAGTGATCAACCTTTGATCTTCAGATTTTTAGAAATTATTTTTTGTTGTTTGCAGCGAATGCCTTCATCATCGCCCATTCCCTGCCAGCAATTTTGGCATTGAAACTTTCGAGGCAGCCCCGGTCCTGCAGGGTGATGTAGCAGGTTTTTCCATTTTTGCCCCCGAAACAGATATTGGATACCTTTTTTCCGATGGTTTGGATGGTCTGAATTACCTTGCCTTCGGGTGAAAGCACGGCAACTTCGCCTTTACCGTGGCGGGCAATGTATAAATTGCCTTGCACGTCGCAGCGCATTCCGTCCATTCCGCCGTCTTCAAATTGATGTAGAAGCTTTTTATTGGATAGCGTACCGTCAGAAGCAAGGTCAAATACCCATATTTTCCGTTGCACACTTTCATTCACATAAAGTTTCTTCTCATCCGGACTGACATCTATCCCATTGGTCGTACCCATGTTCCCTTCCGCCAGGCTTACTTTACCTTCCGGGGTAATGTGCCAGATCTGTCCCGTTCCCTCCTTCCAATTTGGGTCCGAACAAAAGATGTGGCCTGATGCGGTAATTGCCAAGTCATTCGGCTGGTTCATTTTAGGTTCGTTGGCAAACACCGAGATATCCTTTGTTATCATATTGACTTTAAGGACATTATGGCCTGTAAAATCTGCTACATAAAAAGTATTTTTATCCACGAACCGGATCCCGTTTCCAGTGCTGCCTTTGGGTAATGTCACAAAGAAACTGGCATTCCCTCGTTTATTAATCTGCGCGATCGTACCATCCCGGGCGAAGTTTACGGCATATACATTGCCTTCTTCATCTACAGCCGGGCCTTCACAATTACTCGTGAATTCGCCCTCATTTGAAAATTTCTTGCTTTTGGTTTGCGCTAAACCGATTTGGATAAAAATGAAAAGCGCTGGTATGAGTAGAGTAATAATTTTATTCATAAGGACTTAAAAGTCAATCGATTGTTAATTTTTCCACTTGATGGCGCAACCCACCGGTTTGGTAATGGTGGTTACTACAGGTTTACCTCCGATTAGGTTAGTGACGGCCTCATCCACATAAAGTTTGGTAACCCCCAGCGGATCCTGCGGATTGTCATCAATCATACCAATATACCTGACCGTGAATTTTGCTCCACTTTTTTGAAGTACATAAACCTGAGGCGTACGGCCTACTCCAAACACTTTGGCTACCTGCTGGGAATCATCTACAAGATATGGATATCCGTAACTTTTTGTCAATGCCCTTTCCTTCATTTTTTCAAAAGTATCGTCCTGGTGTGTTCCCGGGTCGCTCGGATTAATGGCAATAACCGGGAAACCTTGTGAGGCAAACTTGCTGTTCAACGCGATAATCCTGTCTTCATAGGCCTTTGCAAAAGGACAATGATTACTTGTAAAGATTACAATGATACCTTTCACATTGCTATAATCGGCGAGGGAAACCATATTGCCATCTGTGTTTTTCAAGCGGAAGTTTGCAGCCGCGTCACCAATTTGATATCCCGACTGATTTTGCTCATAAATGGATGATTTTAAATCAATTGAGCTGGCGTGAACAGAAAGGCAAGCGCAAGAGATCATTAAAATCCACAGACCAATTTTCATTTTTTTGTTTTTGTTAATCATTCTATAGTCAGACTCTTTTTATGAGTAAAAGTAAAAGATGCTGCTGTTAAAGTTTGTTAAGCCGTCAACCCGTCCAACCTCACTAAACGTTTGCGCCGCTGGTTATCACATAAAGGTAAGATTTTGCCGTGATTATTTTCGCCGCGCTTTTATAAGGATAAAACCGGGCAATATTCTTGCTAATCCGTTGTAATTCTGCGTTTAGCTAATTATCTTTGCACCTCGTTTTTGAATCCAGTATACAATCAATTATTAACATGTACGCAATCGTAGAAATCGCAGGTCAGCAATTTAAAGTTGAAAAGGGTCGCGAAATCTTCACGCATAGGCTTGAAGGTGACGTGAACGCTGAGCTTGTATTTGACAAAGTCCTCCTCGTTGACAACGAAGGCACAGTACAGGTAGGTCTCCCAACAGTAGCAGGTGCTTCTGTTAAAGCAACTGTTCTTGAACACCTTAAAGGTGAAAAAGTAATCGTCTTCAAGAAGAAAAGACGTAAAGGTTACAAAGTTAAAAACGGCCATCGCCAGTATCTGACTAAGATCAGTATCGACGAGATCGTCGCCTAACTTTTTCATTTGACCATCCAAACGGGTTGTCTGTTTTAATCAATCAAGAAATTATCATTAATAGTTAAGATATCATGGCACATAAGAAAGGTGTAGGTAGCTCAAGAAACGGACGGGAATCAGAAAGCAAGCGTCTGGGCGTAAAATTATTCGGTGGCCAGCTTGCCAAAGCAGGAAATATCCTGGTTCGTCAGCGTGGAACAAAACACAACCCAGGCAAAAACGTAGGTATCGGTCGCGACCATACGCTCTTTGCATTGGTTGCAGGTAACGTGGTTTTCCGCAAAACCCGCGCTAACAAGTCTTTTGTTCACATCGAGCCGATCGCAGCTCCTGTTGCAGAAGTTGTTGTTGCAGAAGCATAGTCATCAGGTTGGATAACCAACCAAGTAAAAAGCCCGTTGGACTAATCGTCTTGCGGGCTTTTATTTGCCTGACAAATCCGGGTTCCTCAAACCAAAAGTTACTTTAGGTTGTTTGCCCATTACAAGTTTACCTACCATCTTTGAAAAAATAGAAAAAATGCTGACACGCCCAGTTTTCGTATATACCGAATTAAGTCCCAATCCTAATTCTATGAAGTTCGTCCTGAACTTCGAGCTTGTTCCAGACGGTCTTTCATTTGATTATCCTTCCCTGGAGTCTGCTCTTGAAGAAGGAAAAGCGTCTCCACTAGCTTCCGATCTTTTTCAGTTTCCACATGTAAAAAGAGTTTTCATTACAAGTAATTTCATTACCATTACAAAGGATGATACCAATGCATGGGAGGAAGTTTTGCGTGATACAAAGCAGTTTATCAAAATTTACTTCGAAGAAAATCACCCTGTTTTCGAGCAAAAAACAATTGACACGAACACTTTAATCGTAGATTCAAGGGATTCGGATACGGTACAAAAAATAAAGGCAGCATTAGACCAGTATGTTCGTCCGGCCGTAGAATCCGACGGGGGTGCGATCAACTTTCACTCGTTTAATGAAGATTCTGGTGTGGTAAAAGTCTTATTACAAGGATCTTGCAGCGGCTGCCCTTCTTCTACACTGACATTGAAAGCGGGTATAGAAAATCTGCTGACCCGAATGGTACCCAATGTAAAAGAGGTGGTAGCGGAAGGCGTTTGATCATTCAGCAGTCCATGCAGCAGTTTATTGAACGAATTGAAAACTTGCAATCCAAAGGAAATAACTTGTTTCCCCAAGGCATATTCCCTGCTCGAAGAGTTAATCCGCTCATTGGTTACCAAAGGCCCGACACGACCATTTTTTTCTCGTCGATCATTTGTTTTACTCTGCAATCCATTCGAAAAGATGCGACTGCTGAAATTCAGGCGAAGATTGATTCGATTTGTGCGAAAGTCATCCTGAACTATCCGGATTTCAAAAATAAAGACGGGCTCAAAACTTATAATTTTTGGAAAACCAAGCCGTCGAAACATTTCCCAAACGGCTTTGTTTTCCGCCATTTTGATCATTTCAGAATACCGGATGATGTGGACGACACGGCATTTGTATACATGACAACTAATCCTTCACAGGATGAACTTGACTGGCTTAAAGGCAAACTTGCCGTGCACGCTAACGGAAGCAAAAAATGGATCAGCAATACACTTCCTGAATACAAATCATTAAAGGCATATTCAACCTGGTTTGGAAAAAATATGTATGTTGAATTTGATATCAGCGTCCTGAGTAATCTGCTGTACTGCATTATGCATTACAAACTTCCTTTCAATCAACACGATAGCGACAGCTTGGCATACATTCGTTCGGTGATTGAAACGGGTCGCTACTTACAATCCCCTTTCCGTTTTGCACATCAATATCCAAGAGCTCCGCTGATCATTTACCACGTAGCCCGCTTGATTGGCACCTTCGATCCGGAGCATTTGAGAACAGCCCGTGTAAAGTTTGTGAATGATATCATTCGGCTGTCCGCCGTAACAGAAAATAGGATGGACCGAGTGATTTTAGCTTCATCCTTAATCCGGTTGGGTGTAAAAACAGAAAGGATTGAGATAGAAAAATTCAAAACAGCGGATTTCAAGGGTTTCTATTTTTTTATTGCCGGCTTGCTCACGGCATATCAAAATCCTTTGCTATACCGGCTATCAATACACCCGTTATTTCACATGCATTGGATCTGCGAGGCACATTGCTGGACTTTGCTGGCCGAATACCAGACATTATGGAACGGTTTTGAAAACGATCAGTCCATCTCACCATCCAATGCCTTTTAATTCGTATGTCGGAGTCATCGATAACGCTGCATATCAGGCAGATAAGGAATGAGGGAAGTGATACCAAGACTTTTATTTTGGAAAGAAGCGATGGAGCACGTTTGATCTACAAAGCAGGACAGTTCCTCACTTTTTTAATTCATATACACGGACATGAAGTAAGGCGCTCCTATTCTATGAGCTCAGCGCCGGACGTAGACGAATACCCGGCTATCACAATTAAACGCATCCCTAATGGTGAGATTTCGCGCTTTTGGATAGATCATGTTCAGGTTGGAGATTCATTCAGTGTATTGCCACCGTCTGGGCGCTTCGTCTTGGAAGAATCAGAAAACAAAAATAGGGATATCGTTCTCATAGGAGCTGGGAGCGGCATTACACCCCTTTTTTCTATTTTAAAACAAGCATTAGCAACAGAGGATAGCTGCCATATTATTTTAATCTATGCTAGCAGAAATGTGAATAACACATTGTTTTGGCACGAAATTGAAAGTTGGGAGGCACGGTTTCCAAATCGGCTGCAGGTGGTTCATATTCACAGTCAGCCCTCGGACGAATGGAACGGTATACGTGGGCGGATCAATAATACCAGATTGGAACAGCTGATCAACAAATCATTGCGTTACAAGCGTGAGGATGCGCGCTTCTTTATCTGTGGTCCGTTCGATCTAATGCGCTCCGCAGAAATTACGCTGCATTTTCTTGGGTATTCCAATGCGCAGATCAGAAAGGAGAATTTTGTAATTACCTCTCCCCCGCCACCTCCACCCATATCATTCCCGCATAAGATACTGCTTCATTTTCGAGAGCGACTGCAAAATCTGTTAATCCCTGCCCATACCACGGTTTTGGAAGCTGCGCTGGCCGCAGGTATTCAATTGCCGTATAGTTGTAAGGGTGGAAGGTGCTCTACCTGCGCGGGAATCTGCAAAAGTGGGAGAATTCACATGAGCGTAAACGAAGTATTGACGGATCGTGACCTGAACGATGGGTGGATCTTAACCTGCTCGGCTTATGTGGACAGCGACGATGTCATCATCGAAATTCCCTGAAAATGGAAAAGCGCACGAGTAAATGTCGTACGCTTTTCAGGATTTAGGATTAGTGGGATCTAGAAAAGCAAAATTACTTTTAATATTGATATATCCTAGTAAACTTAATAATAGTGTTCGAACACGCACATCAAAAATTATGGCGTGACCGTACACGTTTTGTAACGTAAATGTGTCAAAGAGATAAGTAAAACTAAAAGGTATAATTGATATTCTCAAATAAATTATAAAATTAGTTTGAGAAATATTATTAAGTAGCTCAACAAGAAGCATATTCCAACTTTCTGACATCTTCGTCATTAGTTATTAGCTTTGCAGGCTTTTTAAAAATGTCTCAGAATAAGTTTGAAGTGAAAAAGAAAATCGTAAGAATAAAAGATATAGCAGAAAAGGCCCAAACATCCAAGGGGACTGTCGATAGGGTATTGCATAATAGAGGCAGAGTTGCGGATGATGTACGCGAGCGGATCCTGGGAATTATTAAGGAATTGAATTACGAACCTAACTTCATTGCCCAGTCGCTTAAATCGCAACGCACATTCAATCTGGCTGTTCTGATCCCCGATCCAAGTCTTGACGCTTATTGGGAAGCACCCAAAACGGGGCTTGAAAAAGCTGAAAAAGAGCTGCGTCAATACGGCGTTTATATTACTCAGTTCATTTTTAACTCCCACGATGATGAGTCGTTTATAGCAAAGGCGCGTGAGGTAACCCTAGAGCATCCCGACGGCTTACTGATTGCCCCGATCTTTTACAAAGAAGCACTTCCTTTTTTTAAAGAATGGACCGACCTGGGAATTCCTTTCGTGCTTTTCAACACCCAAATTGAACATGTCAATCCATTGTGTTACATCGGGCAGGATTCATATCGTAGTGGTTCCCTGGCGGCGAAAATCCTGAGTTTTGGGCTACAGTCGGCTGGAAGTATATTGGTGGCGCATATTAATGAGGATATTTCCAATTCAGCGCACTTGATTACCAAGGAAGAGGGGTTCAGGGATTATTTTCACAGCAAGCAAACAGAGCCAAGCTTTAACATCATCAGCCAGGAAATTGACTTTCCTGAAAACGAGTCACATGACAAACCCTGGGATGATATTCTGGCCCAATACCCCGACCTGAGGGCGGTGTATGTCACGAATTCAAAGGCATTTGAATTTGCTGCTTATCTGGAGAGAAAACAGATCACTGATATCAAATTGGTAGGTTATGACTTGGTGGAGCCTAATTTGAAATATCTGAATAAAGAGATCATTAATTTTCTCATCAACCAAAACCCGCTTGGACAGGGTTATTGGGGTATTCATCAATTGGCTAATCACCTGGTCTTTAAAAAGGAGATACAACCTATCAAATTCCTACCCCTGGACATTATCACCCGGGAAAACCTGGATTATTACCTGGATCCGCAGTGAGCAGGCTGAAGTTACAAATTGTTATTATTGTTCGGAGGGGTTCAAGATAGTTCGAGGTGGTACAGGGTAGTTCGAAATAGTCAGTAATGGTCATGAATTGTCATTCTAGATAGTTATTTTAAAATCGCTCAGAACTATACAAACAATCCCGAACTACCTTCGAACAATCCCGAACAACCCCGAACTAAAAATGACAATACTTGACCGCAGATGACCCCTATCCCTGTCTGATTTACAACTCCCCGAACTGGCTGTACATTTCTTTCAGCTTAGGCTCAGTTTCCTTGGCGCGAATATCTTTTCGCAGTGCGGTTACGCCCTGAATATCCGTTAACAGGCCCAATGCCTGAAAAGCACCAAATCTTACGAAATAGGACGGGTTATCCCTTGCCAGACCTTCCAAAACAGGAATGCTGCGCCTTTGAATGTCCTGCTTGGACTTAATGAGGTATTTCCCGAAAACTTGCAGAAAATTATACTTTTCGGTTGGCTTCATTGATTTCATTTTCGTCAGAAACCAGTCAAACCGTTCAGGTTGTGCGAGTCCGGCGTAGTAGTTAGCCACAGAGGTAACAATGGCATCATTGGGCGAATCTTCAAACTGCGCTGCAATTTCATTTGCATCGGTAGGCTGTCCCATCAAATATTTTTCGATCGCAACAGAAACTACCTGGTATGAACTATCACTTAATGCTTCTCTAAAAATCGGATCACTGTTATTGTCCCCGAAAGAGGCTAATGTAATGATAGCCTCCGAACGTACCTGCGGATGCGGGTCCATGCGTGCGCGGGTCTGAATGATCTTTTCAATATCGACAAACCCAACACCGTCATACTCAGCAAAGTTACTAATCGCCATTTGCCTAAACTTCCAAAAAGGGTCACCCATGGCTTTTTCCAGGATATTTTTAACAGTACTATCCGCTATTGATCCTTCGAGCTGAGACAACGCGTCATACTTATGCAGGAATCGGTCTTCGTTCAGATATTGAAATTCCATCTCCGGGAGGCTTTTCTCGTGTTCAATCACTCCCAGCAGCTGCGCTTCCGAGTCAAAAACAACCAGATCGGGTTTCTTTGCGGCAGCAAATTCCAGCGTTTGACTTACCTTGTCAACCAAAACCTCATATTGGTTCTTTTTCCCGCTCACCCAAACATCGACTTTTACAGGCAAACGATAAACGGTCGAAGCCAACGTATCCTGCACTTGCCTGATCTTTAATAAAACCTTCCCACTCGCCGCAACATATTCCTGCTGGATTTTCAAAGATGGATGGCCCGGCCGGTGGAACCATTGATCGAAAAACCAATTAAGGTCCTGCCCGGTAATTTTCTCAAATGAAACCCGAAGATCACCGATTTCGGTAGTCCCGAAAGCGTGGGTTTTCAGGTAATCCTGCAAGGCAGCGAAAAACGCATCATCTCCCACATAAGTCCTGAGCATATGCAGGATACGTCCACCTTTGGAATAAGAGTGGCTGTCAAACATATTTTCCCGATCCTTATAAAAGTAGCGGACCATTGGGACCTGCTTGGTTTCAGATTCGAGCAGGTAGGTTCTCATTTCCTGTAAATTACCCCAGTCGGCCTCATATTTCCCATCATTGTATTCGCTCCACAAATATTCGGCGTAGTTTGCAAATGATTCATTCAAGGGTAGTTGACCCCATTCTTCGCAGGTTACATAATCTCCGAACCAATGATGTGCAAGTTCATGCGCAATCACTGCGTCAGAATTCCCATCTACCAATGAACGGGTATCATTTTGTACGCCTTCTTCATGAACCGTTGCGGTTGTATTCTCCATTGCGCCTGCGACGAAATCCCGCACGACAATCTGGGCGTATTTTTGCCAGGGATACTCGACACCAAAAATGTTGGTAAAAAAGCCCATCATTTCAGGCGTACGTCCGAATATTGCATGCGCATCCTGCCCATATTTTGGCTCAACATAATAACTCAGTTCGAGTCCATTTGGCATCATATCTTTGGCAATTGCATAGTCACCAACCGCCAACATTGCCAGGTACGGCGCATGCGGTAAAGTTTGCCTCCAATGATCCGTCCGCATCCCTTTTTTTAATTTCTGCTGATCGACCAATAATCCATTAGACAATGTCTTATAAGTGCTGTCAACTGTAATATAGAAGTCCTGAGTGAATTTTTGATTTGGCGCGTCTATAGTCGGGAACCAGCATGAGCTACCCTCTGTCTCTCCCTGCGTCCATATCTGGCGTGGCTTTTCTTCATCCATTCCGTCCGCATTGATGAAATACAGCCCTTTGTCAGTGGAACTATCCTCCTGTTTGCCTCTTGGTATATCATTAGGCCGAGCTACATAATCAATTTTGACAAATAGCGTGTCTTTCCTTGAATAGTTCTGGCCGAGTTTGATAACCAGTTTCCGCTTATCATAAGTGAATTCTAATTTTTTGGTAACCTTCGCCGCAATTTCCTCTTTTGTCAGCATTCCATAATCCCCTACGGTATCAAGCAATGCGATACTTTTAATTTCAAACCCTTTTGCATCCAGTTCAAGTGTGTTTTGAGGATAAAAATGGGATTTAAATTTTAAAATTGCGGAAGCCGGAACCTGCTGTTTTGCCCAATCAAACTGAACATCAAGCCTGGTATAAAGAATTTCACTCTTTTTCACGTTCTCAGGCCTGTAAGGTCCTTTTGGGGTTATTGTTCCTGGATTTCTTCGATAGACTGTGTCTGCCGGAGCAGTGAAACCAGATGCAATGTTTGTGAGAAGTAGACTAAGAGATATTGTAAATAATGCAGATATAAATCGGCTCAAAAAAAGTGGCTTATATTCACAGGCCATACCTGATTTCAGATTGATTGCTAGGATTTTGGTCAAAGTATTTCAGTTATAGAGCGTTGTGTATATGAATGATGCTTTTAAACTCGTAAAATCAATCCTGCGTCCGCTGCTCTTCTGGCAGGAATATAGGATACAAGCACGGTTATGATAACGACAATGACGCCAGTGTAGAGTATATCTCCCCATATTAATTTGACCGGATAGGCATCCACCAGTGACGTCGACATTCCCATTGAAACAAATCCGTACTTAATTTGCAGCCAGCATAGCATTACGCCGCCGAAAAGGCCGACAATTGCTCCCGACAATGCGACAATGGCGCCTTCTGCCAGAAAAATTTTCCGTATCAGCGATGGTTCCGCCCCAAGCGAATAGAGCATTGAAACGTCATTTTTCTTTTCAATGGCAAGCATGCTCAATGAAAAAAAGATGTTGATTGCAGCAACTAAAATAATCAGGGAGAGCGTCACTGCCACAAAAAGCTTCTCCATTTTTATAGCACGAAGCAAGTCTGAATTTAATGAATCCCTGTCTTTTACAACATAATTTCCGCCCAGCTTCTGACCAATGCTGTCACTTACACGCTTTTCCTTATAGCCCGGAGCGACAACGATTTCAAGTGCCGATCTTGCCCCTCGATATTGCATAAGCGAATCCGCCAGCGCAACAGGCGCGATCACGTAATCATCATACCTGTTTTCAATAAAAAAGATGCCTCCGGGCCGAAGCGCCAGCTGCTTAAATGCTTCGGGGGATGTCAGATTCAAGACTTTGGTATCCAGTTTCGGGTAAAGTACTTCCAGGGGTGTAATGATATCTTCGAGCGAAATCGACAAAGCATTGCGTATACCTTCGGAAATAATGGCATATGGCGTACCATTCGGTCCATACAATTTTAGCGATCCTTCTATTAGCGCGGTATCAAGCTGTTTTTGAACTTCAAATGTGTTGTCTACCCCTTTGAGACGAATATAAATTTGCTGATTGCCGTATCGTGCTAATGCATTGTCCTCCACGACCTGTGTCACCTGCTTCACACCCTCCACCGACCGGATATCCGCAATAAGCTGATCAGTTACCTTGAATCGTTTCCCCGTGACCGGTGTAATTTTCACGTCGGCATCAAAGGTTTTGAAAATTTTACGGTTCAAATCCTCCATACCATTAAAAACCGAAAGTACCACCACCATCGCCATCGTACCGACAGCAACGCCAGCCATCGCAATGCGGGCTATCAGACTGATAAAGCTTCGTTTATTTTTTGAGAAGAAATAGCGGATGGCAATCCGGTAAGAAAGGTCCATGACGATTTACTTTATATCAATGGGTTTCCTCTTCCTCGTCCGGCTGCAAAGGCGGGATCACAATATCTGAAAAAAGAAGATCCATTTTCGCCGCGTACTCTGCGGTATCATCAATGTAAAATTGCAGATGCGGAACAATCCTGAGTTGGTGACGGACCCGTTCCGCAAGCTTTAGACGGATGAAACGGGTATTTTCCTTGATCGTTTCCAGTAAAAATGTTTTCTTGTTTTCGGGCAGAAAGCTCAAATAGGCTCTTGCAATGCTCAGGTCTGGCGTCACGCGTACTGCAGTAATTGTAACAAAGGATCCATTGGTGAGATGCTGAGCATCCTTTTGAAAAATTTCGCCCAGGTCTTTTTGTATTTGCCTGCCTACTTTCTGTTGTCTTTTTGATTCCATTTCTAAATTCCCCCACTCCTTTTTAATAAGCACAAATATCCGTACTTATTTTGTTTTTGTAGAATGCGGAGTTGTAATTTCGTGAAAGTTATTCCGGTAAGTTACATAATCTGCATACCACTTGCTCAGTTTTTTTCGCGTCAACGCACGGTATCAAACCATCAGTTTAGTAGTTTTTTTTCTACTGCTGCGGCTCCCGTTTTTCCTGGGCGGAGCACCCCTGCTGATACCCGAACTGAGCTGGATGCTGGTAGGAGAACAAATGGGCAGGGGTTTTATGCTTTATCGTGATGTTTGGGATAATGTCAGTCCTTTTTCAGGGTTGACTTACTGGTTGATCGACACGCTTTTCGGCAGGACCCAATGGGCTTATCAGCTTGCGGCGATGACGGTCTCCCTTGTGCAAATCCTATATTTCAACTATGTAATCCATTCCAGGGAAGTTTTCCCGGAACGTACCTTTCTGCCAGGCGCACTGTACGCATTGTTCCTGAACATCTCCTTTGATATGGGCACCTTATCACCGATGTTGATTGCAAACACTTTTCTGCTGTTCGCCTTTGGATCAATTGTCAAAATACTCGTTCGGCGTGAAGTGACTACCCAAGTTTTTGAAATGGGCCTTTACATTGGGATCGCCACCTTATTCTATCTTCCGGCTTCGCTATTCATGATCTGGGCATTCCTGGCATTGTTATTCTATACCGGTTCGAGCGCAAGACATCATTTGCTGGGGTTATTTGGTTCTATTTTCCCGTTGCTGATGGTTGTGCTTTTCTTCTATCTCAACAATGGCGTCGAGAGCCTTAACCGAAACCTTTTGACGTCCGTATTTCAGGTAAAGCAATATAACCTCAATGATTTCTCTTCATTGCTCGCCTCCCTACTGCTGCCTTTGGGTTTTGGGGTAATGGGCTTCATGCGGATTTTCACAACGCTGCGTTTTGTCAACTATCAGACCCGTATTCAGCAGGTGATGGCATTATGGTTTATTTCTGCGGTGTTTACCATTCCGCTGATGCAGTTTTTGGCACCGATGCAATTTGTGATTTTTGTCCCGCCAGCCGCGTTTTTTGCGACGCATTATTTTCAAAGTTTCAAAAAAAATAGCTGGGCTGATGAATTTCAGTTTACATTGATGGGGGCCGTCATCATCCTGATCCAATATCAGGGACTAAGAAGTGTTATTCCAGGAATTGCAATGGGGAAGCTGGAAAATTTGAGGGCTAAACCGGCTGAGTTACCCGACCAAATCCGGGACAAACGGATACTCGTGCTTGGGCAGCATTCGGGAGAGTACATTAATAATTTCACTGCCACGCCCTATCTCAACTGGGAACTAGCCAGCTATGACTTACAAAATCTCGACAACTTTGATAGCGTGATCCATGTCTATGACAATTTCAAAAAGGATCCGCCCGATTTTGTGATCGATAAGGTGAATATCATGCCGAAACTGCTAAAACGCGTTCCTGCGTTAAATAAGCATTACAGTTTGAGTCCGTGGAAAGGAATTTACCAGCGAACCGATTAATAGGAAATTTTGTCAACGCGTGTCTGGTGCCTGCCACCTTCGAATTCGGTACTTAAAAATGCTTCCAAACTTGCCAGTGCCGTTTCAAGTTCAATAAATCTTACCGGAAAACAGATCACATTAGCATCGTTATGCTGACGGGCTAGCGCAGCGAGCGGCAAATCCCACACCAATGCCGCCCGGATTCCCTGGTGCTTATTGGCGGTAATGCAAACCCCCTGCCCGCTTCCGCACAGCAAAACCCCTTTTTCAAATTCTTTGCTTTCTACCACGCTCGCAACCGGATGCGCAAAATCCGCATAGTCTGTCGAATCAGGGCCATATGTGCCGAAATCCTTTACTTCAAATCCATTTGTGGACAACCACTCAATGATGGGTTCTTTGTACGGAAACCCTGCATGGTCTCCTCCGATAGCAATTTTTCGCATTATTTTTCTGTTAATTGTAACCCGCCTCTCCTTAAAAGCCCATGGCAATGTAAGCAGGTATTATAATTTAGCGATAATAACAAAGTTACTATTATCCAATTCAACAACTAAATCAAGTTTTATAAAAAATGAGTGACCAGATAAAACCAACCAATGCAGAATTAGTGGACATTTCCCTCCTCAATCCTGCTGTTCCTGAAGATGAAAAAAGAATAAAAGAAGCATTCGAAGATAGAAACTGGAATGAGATAAAGAGTGCCGATTCCTGGGTCATATTTAAGGTTATGGCCGAATTTGTAGAAGGTTTTGACAAGCTGGCTAAGATCGGCCCTTGTGTTTCCCTCTTCGGATCTGCGCGGACATTGCCCGACAACCCGCACTATAAAACAGCAGAAGAAATTGCAGCCAAACTGGTAAGGCACGGCTACGGCGTCATTACAGGTGGCGGGCCGGGAATCATGGAAGCTGGTAACAAAGGTGCTTTCGAGCAGGGCGGAAAATCTGTCGGGTTAAACATTAAGTTACCATTTGAGCAGCATAGCAACATTTACATTGACCATGACAAGAGCATTAATTTCGATTTTTTCTTTGTTAGGAAAGTGATGTTTGTCAAATACTCTCAGGGCTTCGTGGTAATGCCCGGCGGGTTTGGAACGCTCGATGAAATGTTCGAAGCGATGACGCTTATTCAAACCAAAAAAATTGGCCGCTTTCCTATTGTACTTGTTGGCAGCAGCTATTGGTCAGGATTACTGGAATGGATTAAATCGACGATGCTTACGGAAAGCAATATCAATGCCGAAGACCTGAAATTGATCAGCATAGTGGATACGCCCGATGAAGCCGTGAAAGTCATTGATAAATTTTACTCAAAATATCTCCTGAAACCGAACTTCTAATCTGATTGCCATAAAAAGGGCCTTACCTCAATGTCAGAACGACAGGTAAGGTTCTACTTTTTTGATCCAGCTTTCTTCCAGAACCTTCGTCTTCTTCAAGTCATCACTTCCTTGAAAATAACCATGCTGATCACGATAATTAATAATAACATTGACTATTTTCCTGTCCCTGAAATAGCTATGTTTCCCCAACTCGGCAGCACTTATTGTATTGATATTGACCTTTTTAACCGGGCCAATCACTTTTGCGTAATGATTCAATTCGGATAGCGCCAATGAATCGAGGCCGAAGATCTCGGAATATTGATTGATGGAGTAAAAACCCCCCAATGCATCCCGAAATTTCAGTATCCGTTGGGAAAGTTTTGATCCTATTCCCTTTAACTTGATTAATTGAGTCGTATCGGCTGCATTGATATCAAATGTCTCAATAACCGGCTTTGCAAACCGAGGAGTATTCGATGTTTCAAATGTTCTGGTCGTTGTTTTCGGACTCGCAATCACTGGTTCACGGTCCGACACCTCAGCAGGTAGGACGATGTGTTTTTCCAGACGGAGATATAGATCTTCCGGAAAGTCGTAGATTTTCAAAAGATCATCCTTCCGCCGAAATTTGCCACCCTTCATTCTGAACTTCTCTATTCTATTTGCAAGAAAAGCAGGGATACCCAAATCCGTAAGAATATTAACAGATGCGGTGTTTGGGTTAAAATCAAAAAGCCTAACATCTAATGCAGGTATTTTTTTAAAACTTTTGCTTGGATAGGCAGTCCGGTTTTTGAGTTTTGCCTGATTTGCTCTCTCCAGACCAGCGGCAATGCTATCCAACATTTTCATATCGATTGGAGCAGACATTGGCGGGAAAAGCGGCAGCATCCAGCGGCGAAAAATGAATGGCATCCATAATACAACAAAACATAGGGCAATCAATAGGATAGCGCCACGAGCCTCTTTCCTTGAAATTCCAAAGTAGTCCTGCAGACGGTCAACGATTTTTTTGAACATAAGTCAAAGTGGTTTATTTCTACTTTGACGACTGCATTTGCTTTTGGTAACGGCTTAAAAATGAAAAAGGCATAAATAAAGCGATTGCTTTACCTATGCCTTTAAAATATGGCAATTGAGTTTGTTATTGATTCACATACACGCTGCCGCTGCTTGCAGAAAGTGTTATTGGAATACCGCCGCCATTCATTTTTCCCTGAACGCGATCCTTTTCAACCTGTCCGTCAAAATTTTTCAGCGGAATAGAGACCTTGTTTCCTTTAAGATCAAGATCAACGCCTTTGTCAAGAGGCATCGTCACGCGGACGCTTCCAGCCGAGCTATGCAGCTCAACGAATTTTCCCAATTTCGACAACTCCACTTCTATACTACCTGCGCTGGTGCTGGCCTTCAAACTACCCGAAACATCCGCCAGGCGCACTGAACCTCCCGACGTCCCGGCGTCAAGGTCTCCGCTGATGTGATCTCCCTTAACGCTTCCACCGCTGGTGTGTGCATAAATCACACCATTAATGCTTTGCAAGTCAATGCTCCCTCCGGAAGTTTTCAACTCGATTTTTCCTTTCAAATCTTCTGCCTTAATGCTTCCACCGCTCGTATGCAAATCGATTTCTTTCTCACAATGAGAAACCTCAATGCTTCCACCGGAAGTCTTTCCGCGAATCACTCCGCTCAAATCATTGATTTTTAAGCTTCCGCCGCTGGTCGCGAAATTTTGCTCCCCGGTTAGTGACGCAATGTTGATGCTACCTCCACTGGTTTTCAGATAGGTAGCTACATTCCGGGGTGTAGAAACCTTGAACGCAATGGAGATATTCTTTTTGTCATCCCACCTTCTATTGGCTTTCCTTTTCGCAGTAGCGACTACCCTGCTGCCTTGGGTACCGATCAGAATGTCATAATCTTCCAACCGATCTTCGATTTCTTCTTTTGTAAGGTCTTTCTTGCCGTTCCAGTTATTTTGTCTCACATACATTTCAACTTTGAAGCCGCCGCTTTGCCCACCGGTAACGGCAATTGAACCGCCGGAAGTCTCCACGGAAAGCTCCGTAAGGGATGAACTTGTAAAATTTTTAGTCACGTAAGGCTGATCGTTATATGACTGGGCATTCGCAGCCAGAGACACAAACAGGCCGAGCATTATCAGGAGTAAATTGTGCTTTTTCATGTTTATAGATTTGTTTTCGTAATGATGCCAATTTCTGAGAAGAAGTTGCGTAGTACTTTGCTTAATTCCTTAAAAAACAGAACCAACGTCTATTAGATCTCATAATCAATATGTTACCTGGATTTCATTGTTCAAATTCGGACACGATGAACAGTGTCAGGCCTGATCTTCATGGCAGGTATGGTTTTTGAAATTCTACTTTAAAAAATCAAAAACATGAAAACATTTCAAGTGACCGTTACCAGTTCTTCCGTGGAAAGTGAAATAAAAAGTTTCCTTGACTCAATGGCGCAGAGGGGCGTTATTACCTTCAAAGAATTGTCGGACGACGATAGCCCTGAAGCAGCTACACCTGCTTCGGAAGAGCAGGTGCAGGAAATGATTGATGAAGCGGAATTAAAACCTTATTACTCAGACAGCGAAGCAAAAGACATTCTTAAACTGTAAGTTTCACAAGCTGTTTATTTTTTATGAATATCAATGACCTTGATTTCGTCATAGGTCGCATGTTTGCCCCAGCCGCACAGGATTGTTCCTTTGTTGCCGGTTTTGCTGTATTTTAAGTGCACGTCGGTAAAGCTGTAATAGTCTGTAAGCTTACCAAGTTCTTTATCAATTTTTTGCTGTGAACCTTCGTCAGGAATAAAGGATAAGGTTGAGTCACCTGAAACAACCGAAAAATGCCAGGAACATCCGTCTGCCGCCAGCATATTCACCCAGGTAGCATCCGCCTCAAAAACTTCTTCGTTCAACACTTTGCTTTCGTCATGACAACCAATCCAGGCAAGCAATCCCATTACAACGATTAATATCTTCATTTCCGGAAAATTTATAAGTTGTCAAAAAGATGCATTTACAGATGCAATAGTTGGAACATTACTACGCTTCATTTGCTTTCAATAAGTTTGCAAACCATTTACCCGAATTTTTTATAATCCGCTGCTGGGTTTCAAAATCAACGTATATCAGCCCAAAACGTGCTGCGTAACCTTCTGCCCATTCGAAATTATCCATTAATGTCCAGGCCAGGTAGCCCTTTACATTGACACCTTCTTTTTTTGCTTTCAGGACGGCGGCCAGATAGTCCCTGAAAAATTCTACACGTTTGATATCAGCAATCTGATTTTCCGCTAAGGTATCTTCAAAAGCCGCGCCACTTTCAGATACGATGATTTCCCGGATGCCCTTGTATTTTTCAAATTGCTTTAAAATCAGGTACATACCATCTGCATTCACTTCCCAGCCCATATGCGTAATGGGCACATTTCTTAGTATTGCAGGAACTTCTTTAAGCCATAATACAGGGGCCAGATAGGAGTGCTCCACTACAATGCTGAAGTAATTTTGCAACCCAATGAAGTCAAAATCGAACTTCAGCTTTTCATCGTCTCCGGGCAGCTTATATATGTCTAGCTTTTTCAGAAATGCAAACGCGTCACTCGGGTAACCCAGACCAAGCGCAGGTTCGATAAAAAGCCGGTTCATCAATGCATCGGCCCGTTGAGCCGCCCGCAGATCCGCTGCGCTGGTACTATTTGCATGAACATACGAACAAGAGATGGCTGTACCGATGTAGGATTGTGAAACATGCTGCCTCACGACCCGGCCTCCTTCCGCCTGGCATAATGCCAAATGATGAACCACGGGGAGAAAATTCAAAATACCCTTTTTCCCAGGTGCATGCAGGCCGGTAGTATATCCAAGCCCCGCAGTTGCCATTGGCTCGTTCAGGATGATCCAGGATTTCACGCGGTCGCCAAATGCCTGAGCGCAGACCTTCGCATAGGCGCTGAACCAATCCACAATTTTACGGTTTTTCCAGCCGCCGACTAATTCCAGCGCCTGCGGCAAATCCCAGTGATATAATGTGATCCAGGGTTCTATGTCGAGGGAAATACATGCATCAATGAGCCTGTTGTAAAAGTCAATGCCTTGCTGGTTCACTTCCCCGTGACCATCAGGGATAATGCGTGACCAGGAAATGGAGAAACGGAATTTTTCAAAGCCCAGCGATTTCGCAAGCCGCAGGTCTTCTTCATATCTGTGGTAAAAATCGCAAGTGTGGGTCGCATGGTCTCCGTTCTTTATTTTACCCTTTTTCTGGGCAAAAACATCCCAGATACATTTCCCCCGGCCATCTTCATGAACAGCGCCCTCTATCTGATAAGCTGCCGTAGCAACTCCCCACTGAAAATCAATTCCAAAATCACTCTTGGAAAATCCGTACCGGTCCGAAAACTCCTTGTCTTTAACGTTCAGGGTCTCGATGTCTTTATCGTCTGCCAATGTTCTGATTGCGCTTTTTTTATCTTTCGCAGAAAGTTAGGAACATATAATTAAAGAAAAACCCTCCATCCGCTATAATGCGAACGAAGGGCCTTTACCAAAAAACTAATTAAGCTATTTCAACAATTATCTAACTACCAGGATCTTGCGAACCGAAGCACCATCATTAATTTTCACAAAGTAAGTTCCTTGCGCTAATCTGGTCAAATCCACTTCATTAGCTGAATCCGGCAATGTATTCATTACCAACACACCTCTTTGATCGTAGACCTTAACATTACTTACTTTTTGATTGCTGGTAAGCTTGATACGATCCGAAGTCGGGTTAGGATAAATTTTCATTTCCTCGTCTCCCGAGAAATTCAGGCTTCTAATCGCGCTGTAAGCAAATGTCGCATCCAGATCAACCATTTTCAGTCTGTACAAATTGACTAAGAATGGGCTAGTGTGCGTATAGCCGTAGGAGATAACATTGGTGCTTTCACCCTGAGCCTGAATTGTAGCAAGGTCTGTCCAGTTTTTGCCGTCCTGGCTGTGCTGAACATCGAAGTGGTCGGAGTTCGTTTCCGCAGTGGTAGTCCATCTCAGCAAAGCTGTGCTACCTTCTTTTTTCACATCAAATGTTGCCAGTGTTACAGGAAGTGAAGGTCCGGAAACTGTCATACAAGTTCCGTCAGCCCTAAGTACTCCATCTGTGGATATTCCCTGGATGCGTACCACTTTCGTACCTTCAGGAACAGGACCTGTCAATGTATATTTTTCCAATCCAACGGGCGCATTGCCAAAAATTTTGACAATGTCCTTTTCAATTCTGCCCAACTCTTTATTGGAAGCGTCGTAGAAGAATATCTGGAATTTCTGAGTTCCCGCTCCGTCTTTTGCGGCCCATACATTGAATGTAATGATGCTTCCCCATGCCGGGTCAAACGTCACGTCCTGCCAGAATTTTCCAGCACCAGTTAACTTCGCACCTTTATCCCCACAATTTTTCGCATCTGTCGTAGCGGCAAACGTTCCCTCAGAACTCCAGTTGTTTGTACCATCTTCAAAGCCGGAATTGACGATCCTGTTGTTGTCACAAGGTTCACATTGAGCCGGAGGTGTTACGGTCATACAAGCTGCATCAAAGTACAAGTCGCCACCTTCTGAATAAGCTCCGAATACCACTTTCACCGCACCTGCCGGAGCTGTTCCTGAAAGGCTGTACTGCTCTAAACCAGATAATGCATTGCGATTGACATCCCTTTCAGAATTGTGAGCGCCGCTGATGATATTACCAGAGCCATCAATGAAAACAAGGTAAAACTTGTTGGTTTTGGATGGATCAGAAACCCCTCCGTAAACTGACAAACTTACTGCCGTTCCTGGAACAACCGCAAACTCCTGGTAAGCAATACCAGCGCCGCTTACTTTACCTACTTTGGAACCGCAAGCGAAATTTTTAGCAACTGAGCTGAAATTTGTTCCACTTGTTGCAGACCAATCGGTCGTTCCGTTTTCGAGACTTGGGTTTTTCAACACTGTCTGCGCATCAGCACAAGCAGTACAGGTTGTAGGTGTAGGTGGTGTAAGGCTCATACAAACCACGTCCACTTTGAAAAAGTCGCCGGCAGAATAAATGACGAAACGCACTTTGGTAGCTTCTAACGGAGCCGTTCCACTTATTGTGAACTTTTTAAGCTTGTTATCGGCAAGGACCTTGTAGTCCATTGTGGTTTGTACATCACCGCCCAGCTTGGTATTGCCATTGTAGAATTCCAGCTTGAAAAGGTGCTGCGTAGCAGGTGCGTGTGTTCCACCATAAGCTGAAACATTCACGATGCTTCCTCCGATAATAGCCACATCCTGGTAAACCGAACCCGAACCTGTGATCAAACCGCTCTTTTCACCACACATTTTATAGGTACCCTCAGTTTTGAAGTTAGTACCTCCTGTCACCCAGTTGGTGCTGTTGATTTCAGTCTCAAAACTTCCGTTTTTGATGGAGTTGTCCTCATCCCGGCAGCAATCCACAGCCACTGGCGCCTCTTCTACGGACATACACGCTACGTCCACTTTGAAATAGTTTCCGTTAGAAATCAGTGAGAAGCGCACTTTGGTAGCGCCTGCTGGAACCGTTGCTGACAAATTGTACTGTTGGAGCTTGTGCTTTTGAGTTACCTGATAATTCATGTCGACGGTATTGTTCCCGTTTTCATCAATTGGCACTATTTGGTTAGAGTTATTGTAAAATGTCAGCTTAAATGTGTGTCTGAACGTCTTGTCATGCGTTCCACCATATACGGACAACTTGACAATTTTTCCTGGTACCATTCCGCTTACTGTTTGGTAAACCTGGCCAGCACCATTCATTATGCCATTTTTGCTTCCGCATACACTGTACTCAGTGTCTGTTCCGAAATTGGTATCGGGTGATGACCAATATTCGTCACCCGCTTCAAAGCCTCCATTTCTTAATAAGTTGTCTGCGTCTCTACAACCACAATCAGTGGTAACATCGGCACCTAGGCTGACGCCCAGATTTAGTAATAACAGCGTAAGTAGTAAAGTAAAAGTTTTCATAAGGTAATTGATTTGTAAGTAATTAGCTTGGACGGTTGAGTCAATAAAATGTACTTACAAAAGTATGTTTTAGATTAGTTAAAAATATAACTTTTTTTATATGACAAACGTGGCAAAATTAGATCGCGCCAATTTTTTTAAATACTTTGATTAAAAAAAAGCGAAGTATTTCTAGATTTGGATTCCTGCTATTTTGGGTATATCGGGTTCTTTTTGAAAGATATTTCTAAAAATCTAGTTGAATAGTTATGTAAAAATCCTTAAACTAATAATATAATTATTCGAATATCACCACAAATGTACCTATGGACCAGGGAAGCCATGGAGCTTTCCATCAAATCCATAAAATTCTGAAACTGAAGCAAAAGAAGCAGGAGTTATGTCCTGTGGGGAAGAAATGAAGTCGGATATTTAGTGCTTTTCCAAGAATAAGTAGACAAAAATGCAGTAGTATTCATTTTACATTGGAGTTTTCCAATTTTAAGACAGCCATTACCTATACAGGCTGATACCTACTGAAAATACCTTCTAGCCAATGAAGCGGGATGCGTGGACAAGGCTTAGCCCACACTGAAGAATTTCGACAAAATTTTTTTTCAGAAAAATGGCGCTTCTACAAATGTTATTTTGGTTTTGTAGGCTTTGTAAAAGCGTAGTTAACCATTTACGGTATTCTAGCTACAAAAAATTTGGATTTTAAGGGAAATTGTCGTGCAGATCTTGCGGTATTACTACAATGCACGATTGATCTGTTTGAAACAGAATCTGTATGAGAAGATTTTTTTAGGGAAATTGAGTTACCAATGGCAATTCAACCTATTTCTACAGGAACGAAGAATAACATGGAGGAATGTCAGGCAAATATTACTTCGTTTTGTTGGACTGAGAATACTTCTCTCAATTCCTGCAATGCTTTGCGTATTCTTGACTTCACCGTCCCTAATGGAATACTTAGATTTTGAGATACTTCCTCATGCGTGTAACCCTGAAAATAGACGAGATCAATTAGAATTTTTCGTTCGGGAAGTAATCTTTCAACAATGGATCTTAGATCAATGGTCGCAGGTATCGGGTTAAAAATGCTGGCGCCTATCAGCTGGCCATCCGAGACACTATCCAAATGCAATATTTTGTCGGTTTTAAATTCATACCGTAATCTGTCTATTGCGGTATTGCGGGCAACATTCAATATCCAGGTAAATAAGGTCCCTTTTTCAGCATTATAACTTCCAATATTTTTCCAGATTTTTAGAAACGCATCCTGCATCACGTCCGCAGCAGAATCCTCATCCTTTACGATCTTTAAAATAATCCCGTAAAGCGCGGGAGAATAATGGTCGTATAAATATTCAAAGGCTTCACGGTTGTTGCTTTTGAGCAATGAAATCAGTTCTTGCTCTGTGTAGGTAGATTTAGTACTCATTATGCTATTGACAATTAAGATATGTAGAGGTTTACTGTAGTCTGGTATGCGAGGTTCAGTTACTAATCCTATTCCAATCATTGAACAGATCCTATTGGGTATAATTCTCACAATTTGGGGATCACATCTTCTGATAGCCTACATTTGGAACTAACGGCTCCACAATTTTCAGCTTCTGCCAGAAAATCTTACTTTTAGGATCATATATAATGTGCCGTCTTATGTCCTTGAAAACCATCCTTTTTGCAATGATCCCGTTATTCCTGTTTGCATGCACGTCCGGAGAAAAAGAATCTGAAGAAAGTCAATCCCTTGATCAGATTGCCCGAAAGTATGTCACCCTTGGCCTGAAGATCGGCCAGTATGATAGTGATTTTGTGGACGCATTTTATGGCCCTGATTCGCTGAAACCAGCAGCAATTACCGATTCACTTTTCCTAAAAGATAAGTTTATTCAAGAAGTGGAAGCATTGAAAAAAGCGCTGACTGACCTCAAATCGAAATCTAAAAATGACACCGTCTCAGGACGGGCAGGTTTTCTAATTTCGCAGCTGACAGCCTTTGAAAGAAGAATCAGGATATTTTCAGGGGAAGAGGCAGCATTTGATATTGAATCAAAAGAACTTTTCGATGCCGTAGCGCCGGTTTACACAGAAACACATTTTAAGGAACTGATCTCAAGGCTCGATAGCATTCTGCCTGGCAAAGGCACATTACCTGAACGTTATCAGAGCCTCGCCAGCCATTTCCTAATTCCCAAAGAAAAAATTGACACCATTTTCAGGGCTGCGATTGCCGAAGCACGGAAAAGAACACTGCAGCATTACAAGCTTCCTTCCAACGAAAAATTCACGCTTGAATATGTTACCGATAAGCCTTGGTCGGGCTATAACTGGTACAAAGGAAATTACAATAGCGTCATCCAGATCAATGTCAGCCAACCCATTTTTATAGAACGGGCTATAGACCTGGCTTGTCACGAAGGGTATCCGGGCCACCACGTTTTCAATGCAATGCTGGAACAAAAACTTTTCCGCGAAAAAGGCTGGACTGAAATATCCCTTTATCCATTATTTAGTCCCCAATCACTTATTGCAGAAGGGAGCGCCAATTATGGCATTTCCGTGGCATTTCCCGGTGATGAACAAAAGGAATTTTGCAAAAATGTTCTTCTGCCGCTGGCCGGGCTCGATTCTGACAAAACAGACGCCTATTTTGAAGCCCTTGAAATCAGGTCCAGTTTGAGTTATGCCAGAAATGAAGTAGCCCGAGGCTTGCTCAACAAATCTATGAATGAACCAGACGCAAAACGCTGGCTGACCGATTACTGCCTGCTCACCGAAAAAGGCGCGATCGATTACTTACGATTTATCAAAAAGTACCGCAGTTATGTAATCAACTACAATTATGGTCAGGATCTGGTGAAAAATTACATTGAAAGGCAGGGCGGAACTGCCAACGCGCCAAAACTTCGCTGGGAGCTTTTTGAAAAATTGCTGAGCAATCAGATTAAAGCAAGTGATCTTTTGGATAAAAAATAGTCGCAATCCATGTTTCAGATCATTCAGGCTACAACGGATGCTGATTACCAGGCCGCAGCAGCACTTTTCAGGGAATATGCCAATTCTCTCGATTTCACACTCTCTTTCCAAAGCTTTGAAAATGAACTAACCATTTTGCCGCAAATGTATGGTCCGCCCAGGGGTGCGCTTTTTCTGGCGCAAAATGCCGGCGAATTCGTAGGTGCGGCCGGTTTACGCCAGATAGAAAATGCAAATACCTGTGAGGTGAAGCGAATGTATATCCGGCCAGATTTTCAGGGAAAAGGGATTGGAAAGGCATTGCTTCTTACATTGATAGAAAAAGCAACTCTCCTGAACTACAAACTTGTAAAGCTGGATACACTTGGCCCTAAGATGCCTGCCGCTGTTGCATTATACAAATCATTTGGCTTTGAAGAAACCAAACCGTATAATTACAATCCGCACGAAGGTGCGGTTTACTTTGAAAAAGACCTTTGACTCGATCTGCGCTTATCGGCATTCGATCGACAGTGCCAAAATCGTATTTGCAGGCAGTCTTTCTACGCAACAGCATGTTTCAGTAGGTTCCTGCTTTCCTTTTTTACAAAGGTAATCGGGACGAAATCGTCGGTTGGTGCGCCGATGTAATATACTGTCCACTCCGGGTCATGGTGTGAAAGCATTTCGCTGATGCAATCGGCACGGTGCCCTACCGGATTAGAACAATCCTCCCAGTAAAACAGCTCAACGCGATAAAATAAACTTTGCTTAATTCCATTGATGGTAACTTCAACTTTGATCTCCTGCTTACCTGGAAGCGGCGGGATAGGGATAGCAATGTGACTCATGGGATAGTAAATTTAAAAGTTCATGCTGCTGGGTTTCGACTGATGGCTTTTGGCCTTTTCTTTACAAAAAAACCTAAATTCTGCGGTAACAAAGCAAAATTAACAAAGTTATGCCAGACGATTTAAACTACTGAAAATCAAATCAGTATCCCTCTATTACAGGCTAGAAATGTCCGTTTTCGGACAGCTCTGTTCAGCGTTGGACAATGTGTTAAAAAGGCCTTTTGAGTACTACCAATGCTTGCGAATACCCAGGTAGCCGCCGGTGCTTTTTGTGAAGATATCACCGCGGTCAATGGAAAGTTTGGCTATAATGCTCGTGTTTTTCAAATGTACAAACTGGTATTGGGCCGACAAAAGAGAAGACAATTGGTGCCTTACCGGATTGAAACCAAAACCTGGCGTGCCATAATTCCTGCTGAAAGAACTTCTTAATGTAATCAACCATGATTTGCGCACCGCGCCTTGCACCCCAACATACCACATATTGAGCCGGTTATTCGGAAAAGGCCGTCCAGCAACATCATAAGCTTTGACCATGTCTTGTCCCGGGTAAATAAATGGAGTACCGATCGTCCGTCCATAATACGACCACCCTTCGGTATATTGACTATGATTGAAATAATTGTCCGCCCCTTGGTAAGTACTTCCTGGAATGTAAAATGAAGATCCCGACTGGTCCTTTGTCGTCAGGAATTCCAGCGTGAGCGCAGTTACATGAAAGCCCGACCGAAAAGTGGATGCATTGGGTTTGAAGTTAATGCCATATAATCCGTCCGGTAAATTTTTGAAAAGCATGCTCGAAACATCTTCAAAGGGATGCTGATGATAAACAAAAAGTTTTGAATTTTTCAGCTTCGCTTGAATGGCAAAATCGTAGCTGCCCAAATGATTTCCCAGCCGGTAGCTATCAAATGCACCATACCCGTTTTTTTCAAACCAATTCTTGGAAGTATAAGCGAAAACAACGTTGGGATAAAATTTCCAGGAGGATGGCAATTTCCCGTCTAGTGCAAGTTCAGGATGCTGTTTCAGATCTTCGGAATGCCCCGCCCACATTACATTGTGATTAAGACCGAAAAGGAATTTAACATTCGATTTGGGTTTACCTAACCTGAAATAAAGAAATTTTTGATGCAGCCTGACCCCGTCCAGATTGGACGCGTGAAGCCAGCCATGCGCAAATCCGGCGTGGACTGCAAGAAAGTTGCGGGTAAATTTCAGTGGTGTAAAACCAATAGTACCGATCTGGATTTTAGGAATGGGAAGCGCATTGCCCGATCCCGAATAAAACCCGGACGACAAAGTGGAGTCACCCAGCCCCATCAATTCTTTCCTCCTGCCCACATATAACTCGGTGTTTTTAAAACGGACACTTGCAAAAGCTTCGGGAAGGATGACCTGTAATTTATTGCGCTTATCATAACTACCAACCGGGTTAATGCCAGCGCTCCAATCCAGCTTTCTGGGGCGATTGGAAAGGCTGTCGAAAAAGACGTATCTCTTTTTAATTGCGCCTTGAAGAATTCCTGCAGGTGAATAAAAAGGAACTACTCCAAACTGTCCTGTCCGAAGCCAGAAAGGCGTGTAGGGTGAAGAAGAGTAAATCGCACCTGCCTCTAAGTCAGCTTCCAGCCCTGCTTTTGATAGATTTTGCTGCCCAAATGCTACTTCGAAAGATACAAACGCTAGCGAAATGGCGGTAACAATGAAAACTCTGAACGCAAGCATGTTAAACATTGAGATTACCTTGCAAGTTAAACAGGTTGCAAGTAATTCCTTATACCGGGACAGGTAATTTCAATGCAATCCTCATGGCTTTGTTGGCTTTTTAGCTTCTTAGCTTTTAGCGATTAGCTTTTAGCTTTAATTATATCAAATCATTACTTCGTAACCTGGTTAACAAAATTTTAGCTAACAGCTAATTGCTATTCACTCCTCAACGACTTCACCGGATTCATCAATGCCGCCCTGATAGCCTGGAAGCTTACGGTTAGCAACGTGATTCCCAATGCGCCGAGGGCGGTTGCAGCGAAGATCCACCATGAGATTTCGGTATGATAGGTGTAATTTTTCAGCCAGCCATTCATGAAATACCAGGAGACCGGGCCTGCTATAAAGCATGAAATGATTACCAAAACCACAAAATCTTTTGAAAGCAGCTGCCACAGGTTCGCGACGGTCGCACCTAATACTTTTCGTACACCTATCTCCTTGGTACGTTGTTCTGCCACGAATGATGCCAGGCCGAAAAGCCCGAGACATGAAATGAATATAGCCAAAATCGCGAAGGAGGTGGCCAGCTTGCCGATCCTTTCCTCATCCCCGAATTTCTTTCCAAATTCCTGATCCACAAACTTGTATTCAAACGGACTGGCCGGACTATATGCCTTGAAAATCTTTTCAACTTTCGAGATGGATTCACTGGCGCTTTTCTCCGGCGCAAGCCTGAGTGTTACCACATCCACACCTTTATAGTCAATCACAAAAAAAGATGGGCTGATCTCCGCAAATGGCGACTCTTTGATCATATCCTGCACAATTCCAATCACTCTATATTGCTTCCCAGCCCTTCGAATAAGTGTTTCCAATGGTTTTTTCAGGCCCATGACCTTCACAGCGGTCTGATTCAGAATGATCGCCGCCGAATCCGTAGAGAAGTTACGCGAAAAGTCCCTTCCGGCTACCAATTTCCATCCCACCGTTTTTCCATATTCATGGCTGACTGAATTGGCTTTCATAAGCGGATGTTCGTCGGGCTTTTTGCCCGGCCACGATATATCAGTTGTACCTCCATATTGTATTGTAACCGATCCCGACGATTCGGCCAACTCTTTCACGGAGCCGGTATTCAACAGATCATTTCGCAATGCATCAAAGTGGCCATAAAGATCGTCCGTGCTCATAGAAACCTCGATCAACCCGTTCCGGTTGTAGCCGACCGGCCTGTTTTTAGCGTGATTAATTTGTCGGAAAATAACGATCGTACCAATGATCAGTGTGACGGAGACTGTGAACTGCAATACCACCAGCACTTTTCGCGGAAGCGCTGCAAACCTTCCGAAACTGACCCGGAGTGATGACCCGCCCCCTTTTAATACCCTGATCGGCTGAAATGAAGATAGATAGAACGCAGGATAACTGCCGGCTACAACGCCTGTGATGAAGCTGAAACCGAATCCAGCCAGCCAGAACCAGGCATTAGACCAGGGAATGCTTATTTTTTTAGCTGCTACCTCATTAAAAAATGGCATAATGAGCAATGCCAGCAAAAGCGAAATGCCAAATGCCAGCAATACGACCAGAAAAGATTCACTAAAAAACTGCTTAACCAACTGCGCGCGCATGGAACCGACTGCCTTGCGGATACCTACTTCCTTCGCTCTTTTTTCCGAACGCGCTGTGCTCAAGTTCATAAAATTGATGCAGGCCAGCAGCAAGACAAAAACGCCAATAATCCCAAACAGCCAGACATATGTGACCAATCCGCCGGTATTTACGCCATTTTTAAATTCCGAGCGAAGATGCCATTTGCTCATCGGTTGCAGGAAAAACTCAGGCCGGTAACCAGGCGGATTGTCCTGTTTCATACGGACGTCCTTGATCTTCGCAGAAACCTTTCCAAAATCCGCCCCTTTTTTTAATTGAGCATAAACCTGATACGAGTTTTCATCCCAATCTGTTTGCGCCCGTCTGGCACCGCCATCCGTTGATATCAATAATTCCCACGGCAAAAGGAATGTCAGATCATTGAAACTGCTGTTATCCGGAAAATCTTCGTAGGTGCCGGTTACCCTAACATCGATTTTATTATTGAATTTAATCAGCTTGTTCAATGGATTTTCTGTTCCAAAAAAAGCTTTTGCCATCGATTCAGAAAGCAAAATCGAATTTTGTTCCTCCAAACTATTATGAGAACCCGCTAACATTTTGAGGGTCATCATTTCTAAAAATGCGCGCTCCACATAGAACCCTGACTTCTCAAATTTTTTCTCCCCCAAACCGAGTACGCCCTGTACGCCTTTCAGCAAACTGACCTTTTCAAATTCCGGATATTTGTTTCGCAGTTCCTCGGCCATAGGTATAGGTGTCACATCAAAACTCACCTTTTCCACATCAAAAGTGACAAACTGCATTACTTTGGCAATGCAGTCATAGTTTTTGTGGTGTTTATCAAAAGAAAGCTCATCATGGATCCACAGACCGATAAGGATAGCCACCGACATACCCAAAGCCAACCCGCCAATATTTATGGCCGAGTAACCCTTATTCTTCACAAGCCCCCGCAGGGCAATTTTTAGATAGTTTCTGAACATGGTTCTTTGGCTGATTTAGCTGTTAGCTGTTAGCTGTTTTTAGTTTAAATTGAGACTATATCATTAAAAAAGCGAGTAGGCTAGTCGCAAAAAGCTACCAGCCTACTCGCTTCTCATACTCTTCACCGGATTCATTAACGATGCCCGGATAGTTTGGTAACCTATTGTAATTAAAGACATTAGGATAAGTAGAAAACCTGCTATTGCAAAAGTCTGCCATGTGATTGCCGTTTTGAATGCAAAATTGGAAAGCCACTTATCCATGACCCACCAGGAAAGCGGCGAGGCAACGAGGATTGCAATAAAAACCAGTTTCAGAAAATCACCCGATAGCAATTTGGTAATGCTTAGCACCGAAGCGCCCAATACTTTTCGCACACCAATTTCCTTAGTACGCTGCTCGGCTGTGAAGGTAGCCAACCCGAACAGTCCGAGACAGGCGATGAAAATTCCGACAAATGCGAAATAGCTGATCAGTTGGGAAGTCCGCTCTTCTTTTTCGTAATTTTTCTGAAAATCCTGGTCGAGAAATGAATATTCAAAAGGTGTATTTGGATTGATTTTTTGCCAAAGCTTACTGATTTTTCCAATCATTTTCGAATAGTTACTTGTCTTCACATTGACGATCAAATAGCTGCTTGCTGCGCTGAAAAATGGGGAAATGGTGAGTGCGAGCGGCCTGATCTCTTTTTGCAAACCATCAAAATGGTAGTCTTTCACAACACCAATGACGTTCATGGCGATGCGTTGATTTTGAAAATCATAAAACACCTTTTTTCCAACCGCATTGTCGAGCGTGTAGCCTAGCTTGGTCAACGCAGTTTCATTCAATACTACCGCATTGGAATCGGCCTTGAATTCTTCTGAAAACCCTCTTCCTCTCAGCAACTGAATGCCCAATGTCTTGATGTAATCACTCTCTATGCTTGCCGTACTTAATTCAATATTTTCGACGGCCGATTTCCCTTCTCCGTAGAAAAGCATTCCCTGTATATTCTCAATACCCGGATATGTTGAGCCTTTTGCGGAAGAAACCACTTCCGGATCGTTTGCAAGTTCATTTTTCAGAGCTTTCAGATGGTCGGAAGACTCAATGCTCTGAATGGGAAAAATGAGCTTTTGAGTTTTGTTAAAACCTAAATTCCGGTTGCTGAGATAATCCATTTGGCGGCCAATCAGCAGGGCGCCGAGAATGAGTATCATCGAAATACTAAATTGAAAAACCACCAACCCTTTCCGGATCAATACCGCAGAGATATTAGTTCTTAATCCTTTTAAAACCGATATTGGGGTGAAAGAGGCCAGATAGAACGCCGGATACAAGCCTGATAGCAAACCGGTTAACAACGTGAGGGCTAGTAACCAGGAAAATATCTCAGGTTGGTCATAAAGGGCAAGCGTCTTGCCTGTGATCTGGTTGAAAACGGGCATTAGTGATTGTATAAGCAGAAACGAAATCGTCAGCGCCAGCAGGCTCATTAATAAGGATTCACCCAAAAACTGACCGACCAGGCTGCTTTTCACTGCACCGATTGTCTTCCTTAACCCCACCTCCTTTGCACGCTTTTCGCTTCGCGCGGTACTCAGGTTCATGAAATTAATGCAGGCTATGAAGAGTAAAAAGGCCGCAACCGAGCCGAAGATGTAGAGGTATTTGATATTCCCATTGGGCGCAATCTCAAATTCGTAGTTGGAATGCAGATAGATGTCTTGCAACGGCTGAAGAAATAGCGTTTTAACGAAGCCAGCCGTCTTAAATTCCTCTACGCCATTCCGTTCAAAAAAATCTTTCAGTTTCCTTTCAAATATGGCCGGGTCACTTGTTCTGTTCAGTTTGACGTAAGTGTGAAAAATGCTGTTGTTGGCCCAGCTAGTCTGCCTTTTCACCCATTGACCCGCATCGCTGTTATTCATTGAAAGAAACATATGCGCCGGAATGTGCGATTTGCCGCCGTGAGTTTCAAACACCCCTTTTACGGTATAACTGTTTTCTCCAAAAGGTAGCATTACTTTAATCACTTTGTTGACAGGATCGGCATTCCCAAACAGCTTGGAAGCGATTTCCGTCGAAACCACAATGGTGTTTGGCTCATTAAAAGCAGTTAGCTTGTCACCAAATTTGAAGCTGTAATTAAAAAGCTGGAAGAATGTCGAGTCGACGTAATAACCATTGGTCTCATAAAATTTCTTTTGATTTGGCTCATAGTTGAGAAGGAATTTATCAACTCCCGGCATTCTCAATAGCCGCGTTACCTGTTCTACTTCCGGATAATCCTTTTTCAATCCCTCTGCAACCGGAGCCGCTGCTGCAACCCACTTTTCCCCTTTCACATCCGACGCAACCCTGTAAATACGCTCACCGTCGGCAAATTGTCTATCATAACCTGCCTCGTCAATTACGTAAAGGCTTATAAGCGTGCAGGTAGTAATCCCAATCGCCAACCCAAGAATGTTGATCAGGCTGTAAACTTTATTATTGGCCAAATTCCGCCAGGCGATTTTTAAATAATTTCGAATCATGGGTGGATGGGGGCTAAAATGTTTAATGAAGGAAAGGGAGGAAAGGGAAAAGGTTAGTGGGTTAATGTTTTGCTACTTCTTCTTGGAAATTGAGAATTTTAGTATGCAAGAAGAAAATTCCGACCCTTTCCTCCCTCCTCCCCTTCTTCCCCTTATTCCAATTTTTCATTCACTCCTAAGCGACTTCACCGGGTTCATCAACGCTGCCCGGATTGCCTGGTAACTTACTGTCAAAACCGTGATCAGCGTGGCGCAGAAGGCGGCTGATGGGAATATCCACCATTGAATTACCGTATGGTATTTATAGGTTAATAACCAGTCGTTCAGGAAGTGATAGGCGATCGGGCTGGCGATCAGACAGGAAATGATAACCAGTAACACAAAGTCCTGGGACATCAGCTGCCACAGGTTAAGAATAGAAGCGCCAAGCACTTTTCGTACGCCAATTTCCTTGATCCGCTGCTCGGCAACGAATGAAGCCAGGCCGAAAAGGCCTAAACAGGATATGAAAACGGCCAGTCCGGCGAAAATGGCGGACAGTTTACCAATGCGCTCTTCTGAAGAAAATTTCTTTCCATACTCCTCATTTACAAACTGATATTCAAATGGCGCGGCGGGAACATGCTTTTTCAAAACAGCTTCCACAGCAGCAATGGATTCGGTGGCGCTTTTTGTTGGACTGAGCTTCACGTTCATAAAGCTGCTCGCCTTGCCTGTGAAATAAAATATCTGCTTCACCGGCTCATAAGGCGAGTCCATGATCATATCCTTGATAACCCCGATGATCGTATAATATTCCACCTCTTTTCCGAAACCCCATTGGACTACTTTACCCAGGGGCTCTTTGATCCCCATAAATTTAACTGCCGCTTCATTAACTACCAGCGCGGAAGAATCGGTACTAAATTCCTTTGAGAAATCACGACCTTCTTTGAATTTCCAGCCCACCGTTTTCCCGAAATCGCGGGTAACCCATATCGTTCCAAAGTCTGCCTGCAGATTAGGGTCCTTACCCGGCCAGCTAAATCCCCCGTTGTTGGACCATACGCCGGTCAGCGGACTGGAAGACAATGCCACCTCAGCAATTGCTCCCGAATTTTTCAAGTCAGACAAAATCAGATCTGCCTTTTCAGAAAATTCCGGTGCAGTGACCGAGGTCATGATTAGACCGTTGTGATCATAACCCAGCGGACGGTTTTTAGTATGCTGTATCTGCTGGTAAACAATGACGGTACCGATAATCAATGTGATGGAAACGGTGAATTGAAGAACAACCAATGCTTTCCTGGGAACCGACGCAAACTTGCCAGCCCGAAATGTTCCTTTAAGAACTTTGACAGGTTGAAAAGAAGACAAATACAATGCGGGATAACTTCCAGCAAGAAGGCCTGTGACGAAAATAAAAGTTGCGCTGATAATCCAGAAAACGGGCTGTGCCCAAGGGAATTCGATTTTTTTGAATGCAATTTCATTGAATGATGGTAGCAATGTAGTCGCCAGGATAACGGCGCAGAAAAAGGCGATAACCACGACCAGGTAAGATTCACTGAAAAATTGGTTGACGAGCTGGCCGCGAAGCGATCCGACTGCCTTGCGTATCCCCACTTCTTTGGCGCGTTTTTCAGATCTGGCTGTGCTGAGGTTCATAAAATTAATGCAAGCCAGCATCAGCACAAATACGCCGACAATTGAAAAAAGCCAAACATATTGGATGAAACCGCCACTATTAATCCCCTCAACCCAATTAGAGCGAAGGTGCCAGTTTCTCATTGGATGAAGGAAAATCTCCGGTTTCGATGCGATCTCATCCTTTCTCATTCTGTTGCGTTTGGAGAACTTAATCTTGGCGCTCAGCTTATCCATATTCACATGCTCGCCAACTTCTGCAAAAAGCTGAAACGAATTATTATCCCACTGGTTTTCGTCCCGCGCCCGTTTCACCCAGGGTTGCGAAGAAACAAACAGTTCCCAGGGTATGATGACCGCAAGGTCACGGAATTCTGTATTAAAAGGCAGGTCTTCATAGATACCAGTTACCCTGACATCCATCTTGTTATCTAACCGGAGCGTCTTGCCCATTGGGTCAGCAGTTCCGAAAAGCGCTGAAGCAGTTCTGGCGGATAGCATGATAGAATTTGTCTCTTTAAGCGCTCCATAATCGCCTTTCACCATTTCCAGCGAAAGCATTTCGGGCATCGCCACATCCATGAAGTGTCCGGATTTGGAAATTTTCTTTTCCCCATAAGCCAAAATATGCCCGCCTGCCCAGCTTACCATGGCCAAACGCTTGAAATCCGCTCCATAGCGGTTTTGCAATTCAGAGGCCAAAGGAATGGGGATGGACTTTTCAGTTCCCTTTGTGCCATTAAAAGATTGATGCTGCATCACCTGGGCCAGCCGATCGTAGTTGCGATGGTACCTGTCGTAAGTAAACTCATCATAGACCCAGAGGCCAATCAGCATTGCTATGGCCATACCCACAGCGAGCCCGCCAATGTTAATAGCAGAATAACCCTTGTTTTTCAAAAGGCTGCGGAAGGCGATTTTGAGGTAGTTGGAGAGCATATTAGAAAAGGGGAATAAGGAGTAAGGGGAGGAAAGGGATGAGGGAAAAAGGTTAAATAATTTGATCGACTATAATTAAAGGTTGGGTGATTAAGTGGCTGCCGGATTATAGGTGGCGAAAATTGAGAAAATAACCCTTCCTCTCTCCTCCCTTCCTCCAAATTTCCTATTCACTCCTCAGCGCCCTCACTGGATTCATCAATGCTGCCTTGATACTTTGAAAACTGACAGTCGCTATTGCGATCAGGACTGCTGATATTGCTGCTGCTGCGAACATCCACCATTCAATGTCAATACGGTAGGCAAATCCTTGCAGCCATTGGTTCATCAGCCACCATGCAACCGGCGATGCAATTACGATTGCGATGGCTACCAGTTTTAGAAAATCTTTGGATAACAAGCCGACAATTCCCGCAATGGAGGCCCCCAATACTTTCCTGACGCCGATTTCCTTGGTTCGCTGTTCAGCAGTGAATGTTGCCAGGCCGAATAAGCCCAGGCAAGAAATCAAGATCGCCAGCATTGAGAAATTCAGTACGATCTCTCCGGTACGCTGTTCGGTTTTATATAGCGTTTTCAATTCCTGATCTACAAAACCATAGCTGATCGGGTAATTCGGGTCATATTTTTTATAAACTTTCCCAATTTCCGCTAATGTGTTTTTCAAGGAACCTGGCTTTGTTTTGATTAGCAAACTGAAATAAAAATTGACAGGCCGGTACCTGAAAATAAAAGGTTCAATAGCTACTTGCAGCGGCCTGAAATGGAAGTCCTTAAAAACGCCTACAATCTTCCCCGCCGATCCCCAGAATTTAACGGTCTTGCCCAATGCGGATTCTGAAGTCCAGCCCATCCGTTTTGCAGCAGTTTCGTTTATGATGTAGTTGCCATTGGCGCCAGAGGTATCTGCGCTGATCCGATCAGAAAAATTGCGGCCGGCTGCGAGTGACATACCGGTGGTTTGGAGAAAATCTCCGTCGATGTTCATTTGGGTAATCAAAAACTCATCTTTAGGCGCCTGTCCTTCCCATTCAATTTTGGTGGAATTGGTAACGTCCACCAGATTGCTGGTTGTAGCGGAGGCACGTTCCACACCCGCCAAATGCATCATGTCCTGTTTGAATGCGATCGCCTTGCTTTTTAATTCTCCCTTCAGGCTGACAAACATCAATTGTGACTGATCAAAACCCAGCTTCTTGTTCTGGATAAAATTGAGCTGCTGGTATATCACAAGCGTCCCAATCGCCAATGCAATTGATAATGTGAATTGTCCGACGACCATCGACTGGCGAAAAGATTTTCCTGATTTTATATCAAAAACACCTTTTAAAACGCTCACGGGGCGAAATGCGGAAAGGAAAAAAGCGGGGTACAGTCCTGTCAGAAAACTAACCACCAATGTGATTGCGGTAAGTGCCAGCCAGAAATTTACCGATTCTATTGGCAAGCTTAACTGCTTACCCGACAATGTGTTAAAGGCAGGAAGATACGCCTGGGCTAAAATCAGCGCGACGCCCACCGCCGAAATCGTCATCAAAAAAGATTCGCTTAGAAACTGAATAATCAGGCTCGACTTTTGTGCGCCGACGGTCTTACGCACACCTACTTCCTTTGCCCGTTTGGAAGCACGAGCGGTGGCTAGGTTTACGAAATTCACAACTGCAATGAGCAGGATAATCAGGGCAACCGTCAGAAATATCCGCACATACAAGATTTCGCTGCGCTTCCCCCAATCGGTTTTAAAGTCGAATTTTGATTTGAGGTAAATGTCCGCCAGCGGCTGTAAAAGCAGCGTTACGTCATTTCCGTCCGTATATCGGTTAACCTGTAACTTGATTTTCTCTTCAAAAGATGCCGCATTCGTCTCCGGGCGAAGACGGATGTAGGTATGAAAATTATTGCTGTTCCATTTGTTGCTCCACTCGTCGATGCTCACCAGATAATTGAATGGCAGCAGTACATCGAATTGCAGGTGTGAATTCGCCGGTGGGTTTTTCGCCACACCAACCAATGTCAGCGCCTGATCATTGTTTAAGGAAACGGTTTTACCAATAATGGCTGCGCGCTTCCAGTTCGGACCAAACAAACGTCCGGCCATCACCTCGCTGATAATGACCTCATTGATTCCCCGGAATACCTTATTGACATTACCAGCCACGAGCGGAAACGTGAAAACCTTGAAAAACGAAGGATCAACGATCAGCATATTTTCGGATTCCGAAACCTGCTTTCCATTGGATAGTATCCCACTCCAAAGCCCGACACGCGCTGTTTCCATCACTTCCGGAAAATCCTTTGACATCGTGGGCGCCAGCGGCCCGGGCGTAACCGCTACCGTAGACAACCCGTCCGATTGCTTTTGCTTTTCGATCAGACGGTAAGTGCTATCGAAATGCACATGAAAGCGATCAAAAGAAAGCTCATCAAAAATATATAACCCTATCGCCAAACAGCAAGAAAGCCCAATAGACAACCCAGCAATATTAATCCCGGAATAAACCTTATTGTTCAGAACATTCCGGAGGGAGATTTTTATATAGTTTGTTAGCATGGGGGACAAGTGGCTTTTATACACGACAGCTTTTAGCCATATTATTAATTTTGTACCAAAACATTATATGTCTGATAATCAATTATTTATACTCAATACAAAAAAATTAGCTGTCCGAAATCGGACAGCTAACACATTTATTGGACTAACCTGAAAAGAAAGGCCTTTTCTAGTTATCAAAATAATGCAGAGTATTACCATACACAACAGTATCGTCTACCAAAATCGCATAAGCCCGATAATAGATGTTGTTGACACAAATTTGTGGCCCTTCCTTGTACTTTATCCCAGTTACGAAGGGTAAGTCAAACATTAATTTATAGTCAATATTAAGCTCCGGGACCGCATGCGTGGCGCTAAAACCGTTCCCGCTGACAACAACGCCGTATTCTTTAACCGCCGTAGTTCCAAGACTAACAATATCAACTGAAAAATAAGTACCACATTTTACCCGGGACGGAGGGGCTGTAACTTCAAGTGTTTTTAACTCAGGCAGAACGGATGGCATGTCATGATCCACGCAGGAGTTCGTAATCAGCAACAGTGATGCCAGCGTCATCATGAGAAAGGAGAGACGTTTTACCATTAGAGTAGCGTTTAAGTGAGTAGACAACGTTTTAAAATCCGGCAATTATGCAAAATATTCTTTTAAAGATCAAACATTTAACCCGATTTTAATCCAGTACTCGCGATTCGCTTCGCAATGTTTGTGGAACAAGGCTTTCGAAGTCCTACTCACTCCTCAGCGACTTCACCGGGTTCATCAGTGCTGCTTTGATGCTTTGGAAACTGATGGTTATTATGGCAATAGCGATTGTGCCAATGCTGGCAAAAAGATAAACCCAAACAGAAATCTGTATGCGGTAAGTGAAATCTTGCAACCATTTGTCCATAAAATAACGGGACACGGGAAGCGCAATGATGATTGAAATGCATATCAACTTTACAAAATCTTTGGAAAGCAACGCTACTATCCCAGCCACTGAGGCGCCCAAAACTTTTCTGATACCAATTTCCTTTGTTCTGTTTTCGGCGGTGAATGTTACCAGACCAAAAAGCCCCATGCCGGCAATGAAAATCGCCAAAGCAGTGAAGACAGCGAACATTTTTGACATTCTGATTTCTGTTTTAAAAGTCTTATTAAAAGCATCGTCAAGAAAATAGTACTCGAAAGGCTTTTCAGGATAGTATTTTGCAAATATCTCACCTATGGCCTTTACCTTTTCTTTTGTATCTGTCCTTGGATCTAGGCGTGTGTAAAGTATCCCGTTAGAACCGAATGATTTACCAAAGTTTGTGGTATCGTTCGCAACAATCAGTCCCATAGGCTTGATACCGTCCTGTGGGGAAGTAAAGTGAAAGTTCTTCAAAACTCCGGCAACTTCTTCCATTTCTGGGACAGTCTTACCAATCGGATTTTTTTGAATACCTAATTCCTTCACAGCTACCTCATTAAGAAACATGTGACTGCGACTTTTAAATGTCCCGGGTACTGGGGCAATTTTCCATTCCAATCCCAATGTTTTTACAAAATATTCATCAGTGACATAATTCACTAAACTGACATCCTTCATTGTACCCGGACTTTTGAGAAACCAAATGTTATAGCCTTCAAAAAGTCCGCTGCTTGCAATAGAGGCACTTTGTACACCCACCTGGCCTGCAATTTCATCTCTTAATGTAAACAAGCTTCTTGAAGCATTCTCTGTCAACGGAATGGATAAAACCTGATCCTTTTGCAAGCCGAGCTTCTTGTTTTGCATATAAGTGACCTGATTCTTAACTACAAGGCTGCACACAATAAGTGCTATGGAAACTGTGAATTGAAATACCATAAACATTTTCCTGATCCCTGCTCCCTTTTGACCACCAGCAAAACGTCCTTTGAGAACATCCAAAGGCGCAAAGCCCGAAAGTATCATGGCTGGGTAACTTCCGGCCACAAGCACGGTTATGCAGAAAAGCGTCGCTAGAAACCCAAGAAATGTGGGCGATAGAAGGAACGAGATGTCTATCCGGAGATCGAGTAATTCATAAAATGAATTACGCAAAATTTCAACCAACACAAAAGCAAGTAAGAAAGCAAGAATGCATACCAGTACCGACTCGGCGTAAAATTGCTGTACAAGCCCTTTTCTTCCCGAGCCAATCACTTTCCGTACGCCGACCTCCTTGGCACGCACGGTTGCACGGGCAGTCGTCAAACTCATGTAGTTAAACAGCGCAAGAGACAAAATCAACACCGCGATCCCGGCAAAAATATAGATCAGCTTCGTATTTCCTGGATCCTTGGCATTATTCCCCAGATGTATAGTTGTTAAATTTTCAAGTGAATAAGTGGTCTGCTCAGCTATGCTCCTTTTTTCTTTCTCGACCTTGTTGATTGTGTTCTCGACGCTCGCAACATTTTTTTCAGAATTCAACAACAGGTAAGTATTGAAATTCCCACCCGCGGCCCATTTAGCTTTGTCTACACCATTCAAGAATGGGAACGCATCAATGGGCACCAGAAAGTCAAAATTCAGGGAGGAATTAGAGGGCGTGTTTTCTGCAACACCGGTGACTTGCAGTATTTTCCCTCCGTCGTATATTAATGTCTTGCCGACCGGGTCATCACTTCCAAAGTATTTTTCGGCAATTGTCTCCGAAATGACTACGCTGTTAGGCTTATCTAAAGCCTGATCAGGATTTCCTTCTTTTAATTTAAAGGAAAAGACTTTAAAAATTGAAGAATCCGCATATAGGAAATGCTCTTCAAAGAACATTTCTGTTGGTTTTTCAGGATTCTTGATAACTGCCTTGCCGTGAGCCTGCATTAGCCTAACATAGTCCACCACGCCAGCATTTCCTGCCTTGATGGCCGGTCCAAACGCGGTAGGAAATGCGGCCAGTTTCAAATCATTCTCTCCAATTTTGGCTTGACCGGTAATTCTGAAAATGCGCTGATGATTGCTGTGAAACCGATCATAGCTCAGTTCGTGCATCACAAACAAAAAAATCAACGCCGAAACCGCCATCCCCAAAGCCAGACCAACAATGTTGATCAGGGAGTAAGTTGCATTTTTAGTCAGATTACGAAATGCGATTTTAAAATAATTTAGAAGCATAGTATGTGGTATTTTAAAGGGTGACAAGGTTAATGGAGGAAAGGGAGGAGGAAGGAAAGGGAGGAGGAAGGAAAGGGAGGAGGAAGGAAAGGGAGGAGAGAGGAACTGTTAAAAGAGAAGACCTTAAAAAAAACCTTCATCCCCTTACTCCCCTTCCTCCCCTTCCTCCCCTTCCTCCTTTCCCTCCCCTTATTCCGACCTCAGCGACTTCACCGGGTTCATCAGTGCTGCTTTGATGCTTTGGAAACTTACTGTTGCGAAAGCGATAAAGATGGCCATGGCTGCACCAGAGGCGAACATCCACCAGCTGATGGCAACTTTATACTCAAAATCCTGTAACCATTTATCCATTAAATACCAGGCTACCGGTGATGCCAGCAGGATTGCGATGAATACCAGAATGAGAAAATCTTTGGAAAGGAGTCCTACAATGCCTGCTACGGATGCGCCCAACACTTTTCTTACACCAATCTCTTTCATGCGCTGCTGTGCCATAAATGTTGCCAGGCCGAAAAGTCCGAGACATGCAATGAAAATGGACAGACCTGCGAAAATTTGATATAATAAGGTTATCTGGCGCTCCTGCTTGTAAAAATCCTCGATACTTGTGTCGAAGAATTTACCTTGGATCGCGACTTCCGGAAACACACTTGCATAGGCTTTTTCAATGCTTTCGACTGCTTTTGAAATGTTGCCTGTGCGGATTTTAATACCTCCCTGCCAGTAATACTGCGGCCCAGGAATGATCATAATCGGTGCGATTGCCTCACGGGCAGAATGGTCCTTGAAATCTTTGACGACACCTACAATCGGTTGCCATTTTCCACCCCCAATCTTGACATTCATACCTACCCCCTGCTTCGGATCTTTAATGCCGACTTTCCTGAGGAATGTTTCATTCACCACGCAAGAGCCGGTAGAATCGCCCCTTTCGTAGGCCTTACCTGCGGCAAACTGCAATCCGAAAGTTTCGAAATAGTCCTGGTCGGCGAATTTATTGGAGATCTGAAAATCTTCATCCGTGCCCTTATTCCCAAAAGCGAAGTTGCTCGACCAGTTATTGCTCGAAGATGGCACATCGGAAGAAAAGCTGACGGATTGAATGTCGGGATTTTGTAAAAGCTCATTTTTAAAGGATTGGAACCGGCTAGTATAGGCCTCGTCAAGGTTAACGGAGTAGACGCCTTCTTTGACAAATCCCAGATCGAGCTTGCTCACAAAATCCATCTGGGTTACCGTTACAATGGTACCAACGACTAGTATCTGCGAAACCCCGAATTGCAAGACAATCAATAGCTTTTGCAACGAAACACCTCCAAGCGACCTGTTAGCCACCCTGCTTTTGATCGCTTCGATCGGCTGGAAACCTGACATGACGATGGCTGGATAAAAGCCGGCAACAAAGCTGACCAAAAGTGATAAAGCTAGCACAAACAGCCATATTTCGGGATTACTTATGACCGGCAATTCAGCCGGAACCTCTGAAATAAGACTCAGGAGTGGCATACTTAATATCGCTATGACAATACCAAGTGCCACTGATAACCCCACAATTAAAACTGTTTCACTTAAAAACTGGCTGATGAGCTCGGGACGGCTACTGCCCAAAACCTTTCTGACACCGACTTCTCTGGATCGGCGGGCCGACTGTACGGTTGCGAGATTAATAAAATTGATGCACGCCATGGAAATGATCAGGATGCCGATCACGACCAGTGTCCAAAGTACGCCTCTGCTGATGCTGTGCCCGGTAAAATTGTTGAGCCTGCCATCGTAATGTTGCTCGGATAAAGGAGTTAGGAATTGCGAGACTTTGGAGTTGCTTTTTTCATCTTTATAGTGTTTCGTGATGAAACCCGGGAATTGATTTTCAATGGTTTTTACAGAAACATTTTTTGGCAAAAGAACAAAAAGCTGATCATTACTGCTGGTACTGCCCCAATTATCGAAACCTCCCCAACCGAATGATAGCGGCTGTTTCCGTTTGCTTTCGTAAGACACCACAATATCAACAGGCATATCTGTATTCAGCGGCGGGTTTTCCAAAATGCCACCTACTTTCATGATCGTTTTGTTGTTGATCTTCAAATACTGCCCTACCGCATCCTGCCATTTACCAAAGTATTTCTCAGCTTTTCTTTGAGACAGTACGATCACATTCGGTTCTTTCAAAACTGATTTTGAACCGGTTAACCAAGCGTAATCAAACAGATCGAAAAATTCCGGGACGGTAGCTATTCCTTCATCTTCCTCTTTAAATTTCTTATCCGTTGTCTGGCTGTCCGCATCTTTTCCCAGGACCGTTACCTGTGGATCAAGGGTACCATAAACGGGTACGATGGTACCCATTTGCGGGATATCCACTTTCAAAGCAGCCTCGTATGGGAGTGGATTGCCTGGCGTATAGTCGATCTGCCCGGTTAGAAATTCCGTCTTTCTGGCAATCCGGTAAATCTGGTCGTAGTTTTTATGAAATGTATCAAAACCAGACTCATACGTATAAACGACATACAAAAGCAAACACGCCGCCACGCCCACAGAAAGGCCAAGGACATTCAGGATGGTGTAATTCCGATAGCGAAGCAAAGTTCGGAAAGCGATTTTTAGGTGGTTCTTGAACATGGTAAAAGATTAAAGGTAAATAGGTTTGGAAGGAAAGGGAGGAAGGGAGGAAGGGAGGAAGGGAGGGAGATTAGTAATTCTTTGACTTTCTCCTCTTTCTCCCTTTCCTCCCTCCTCCTTTTTAACCCCTACTCTGATTTCAGCGACCTCACCGGATTCATCAATGCTGCTTTAATACTTTGGAAGCTGATTGTAAACAGGGCGATGGCAATGGAAATGATTCCCGCCAGGCCAAAAACCCACCAATTGATTTCGGTATGATATGCAAAGTCCTGCAACCAGGTGTGCATACCGTACCAGGCAATGGGGGATGCGATCACGATTGCAATAAGTACCAGTTTCAAAAAATCCTGAGATAATAATGTGACAATACTTCCAACAGACGCACCTAAAACTTTTCTAACGCCAATTTCTTTGGTACGAAGCTCAGCCATAAACATTGACAGACCAAGCAACCCCAGGCAAGATATGAAGATGGCTATGCATGCGAAAATTCCGAAAAGCATTTGCTGAGTTTGCTCCGTTGCATACAATTTCCCGAAACGCTGATCCAGGAATTCGTATTGAAAAGGCGTTTGCGGAAACCGCTCGTTCCAGACAGACTCAATGTGGCTGATGGCTTGTTTGAGATTGCCGCCTGCCACATGGACGGAAACCCTTCTCAGGCTTCCGGACTGGTAGTACATAGCAATAGGCGCTACTTTCTGATGTAATGATTCGAAATGATAATCTTTGGTGACACCGATAATCTGTCCACGCGCATCAGCATATCCGAACCTGGCACCAATGGCTTCTCCGGGAGTTTTCCAACCCAAAAGTTTGACTGCTGTTTCGTTCAGGATAAAACCGGAAGTTTTGTCGGTCGTAAAATCTCTGGAAAGATTCCGGCCGGCAGCCATTTTAATTTGATATGCCGGGATGAAATCCTCGTCGATAGCCAGGAATTTGATGATAATGTCAGCTGAGGCGAGGGAATCACCCTTCATGACAAAAGCTTCCTGGGAATCCAGCAGGCGTCCCGAAGGAATACGTGAGGAACGGCCAACCTCCTTAATATTTATATTTTCCTTTAACCGGTCTCTGACGCTTTCAAAATTGGTAGCTGAATCGTCGGCCATGCTAAACACAACGACCTGATCCTTGGAATAACCTAACTTATAATTCCTAATGTAGCGCATTTGATTGTAAACCACCGTGGTACTGATAATGAGCACGACCGCAATGGCAAACTGCGCGACAACCAATATTTGTCTTAATTTTCCATTCTTCAATGCAGAGGCAATTTTGCCTTTCAAGACGGCAATTGGTTGAAAAGATGTCATGAAAAAAGCAGGATAGCTACCTGCGATCACGCCCGTAAAGAGGGTTATCCCAATTAAAACGGATAGAAAAACAGGATCCAGCAACGCGCGGACTGTCAATTCTTTTTGTGTAAAGTTGTTCAATGCGGGTAAGCATAACACGACCAGAACGATCGCGATTACGACGGAAACTAATACCAATAATACCGATTCGCTTAAAAACTGATTGATCAGCTGGGAACGAACTGCGCCAATTACTTTCCGCATCCCGACTTCTTTAGCACGGGTTGCCGATTTTGCGGTCGCCAGGTTCATGTAATTGATACAGGCAATGATCAGGATAAATAAAGCAATGGCCGAAAACAGGTATACATATTGAATATCCCCATTGGCCTCCATTTCAGAATCCAGGTGTGAATAGAGGTGTATATCCGTTAGTTTCATCAAATTCAAAACCGAATATTTGGATGCATCCTTCTCAATGTGCCTGTTTTGGAATGCTGGAAATGCTTTTGTCAGCTTTTGTGGGTCGTATCCTTTGGGCAGAAGCAAAAAAGTAGAAAATGAATTGTTACCCCAATTGCTTCTTAGTCCTTCAGCACCATAAACCCTATCATCATTCAAAGTTGAAAATGAAACCAGAAAGTTAGGGTGAAAGTGAGATTGCGCCGGAAGTGGTTCAAAAACACCTGTAACGGTATAATCAAGTTGATTGTCCAGCCTGACGACCTTACCGATCGGATCTTCTCTCCCAAAATATTTCTCAGCCATAGGCTTTGAAAACATGATCGAGAAAGGGTTTTCCAGCGCTTTATCTGGATTCCCCTGCTCTACTTTGAAAGTGAAGACTTTAAAGATGTTCTTTTCTGCGGCGAACATATTCTCCTCATTGAAAAGTTTGTCGCCATACTTAACCAATGCACTGGCATCCAAAAGCCGCACAACCTGCTCAACCTCAGGAAAATCTTGCTGAATAAGCGGTCCAAATGGCGGGGCCGCGTGCCCCAAACGCAAAGATTCGGTTCCATCCTTGGAAAGGAAGGTCCTCGCCAGACGATAAATGCGATCGGCATTCTGATGATGCCGGTCGTAGCTCAACTCATCTTTCACATAAAGAGCCAACAACAAAAAGCAGGTAAGACCAATGGCAACACCGGCAATATTGATAAAACTGAATGCCTTGTGTTTTAGCAAGGTCCGAAGTGCGATTTTTAGATAGCTTTTTAACATGGCGGTTTTGGCGGTTAGTTTTCTTGGCTTTCTGCTTTTAAGCTTTTAGCTTACTCGCTCCTCAATGACTTCACCGGATCGGCCAGTGCTGCTTTGATGCTTTGGAAGCTGATCGTCAACAATGTGATCATCATGGCGATCAAAGCTGCCAATGCAAAAACCCAGATGTCAATTTGAATTCGGTAGGCGAAGTCTTTAAGCCAATTGCTCATAAAATACCACGCAACAGGCGAGGCCAGGACAATGGCTATCATGATTAGTTTCAGGAAATCCTTTGAAAGCAGCATGACGATGCTGGCGACTGAAGCGCCAAGCACTTTTCTGACGCCAATTTCTTTGGTGCGCTGATGGGCGATAAAAGCAATCAGGGCAAATAATCCGAGGCAGGAAATCAGTACCGTAATGGCCGAAAATATTTTGAGTACCGCAGAAATCTTATTCTCCGCCTTATAAATTTCGTCAAATTCCTGATCCAGAAAGTGGTATTCAAATGGACGCAAAGGATAATTTTCCTTCCAGGTCTTCCTAAGAACTTCGATAGCTTCGGCCGCATCATTGCCCGAAACCTTCACCATTATTTTACCAAAATAATCGTATTCAGGAATAATGGCTATCGCGCCGATCTTCTCGTGCAATGACCTAAAATGAAAATTTTGCGCTACACCTTTTATTTTTCCGCGCCTGCCGTTCATATTCACACCCTTTCCGATGGCTTGGGCGGGAGTCCAGCCCAATGCTTTCACTGCCGATTCGTTCAGAATAAACGCATAAGACCGTAGTTGGAAGCTATCTTTGGTAGCCTGAAGAATATCGGTATCATTGAAGTTCTCTCCTGCAACCAGTTTCATCCCAATAGCAGGTACGAAATCCTTTTCGACTGGAATGGCGGTAATGTTCATGCCTGCATTTTCCGGCTTGTCATTTGCGGCTATGAAGTAACCGCCCTGAACATTCAACGGAGAATCATAAGATGCCGTCACGGACTTGACCTTCGCATTACCCAGCAATTCCGCTTTAATCGTCGCCAGTTTGCCTGCCGCGATTCCCGAGTTGAGGTCCATCACAATGATCTGTGAAGGGTTTAAGCCAAGATTTTTATGCTGGATATAATAAAGCTGCTGGTTCGCTATGATCGTGGCGATGATAAATAGCATGGAGATTGAAAATTGAAGGACTACCAGAAAACTCCGCAATCCTCCCCCACCCGACGCCGACAACATGCTTCCTTTTAAAACCCGGATCGGCTCAAAACGTGAGAGTACCGCGGCCGGGTAAGCTCCGGATAAAAGGGTTACCAAAATCATCAGCAATGTTAACACCCATGTAAACGAGTAGCCAGGCCAAACTGCCAGATCGAGGACATTGCCCGTCAATACGCTTAACGCGGGAAGGCAAATGATGGCGATTAAAACACCTAAAATGGTCGCTGCAACAGTGATAATGGCACTTTCGAAGAGATGTTGCCGGAATAATTGCATTCGCACCGCACCCATTACTTTGCGTACACCAACTTCCCGCGCTCGGATGGCGGACCGCGCGGTTACCAGGTTCACAAAATTGATGCAGGCAATAAGAAGGATCAAAAAAGCAACGCCCGCAAGGACATATATGTATTTGTAATCGCCAGCGGCCTCCAGGCCGCTGCCCGCTTTGGAGTAGAGATGGATATCATGAAAAGCTTCCAGTTCCAGCCTTACTTTGGATGAAGGATTTTGCGGATCATTCAGGTTTTTAGCCGTAAAACCATCAACCTTTGCCTGCAATGCTTTCACAGAAGCGTTGGGCCGAAGCAGGAGATAGGTATAATCGTTGGCAGAATCGAAAGCTTCGGTTTTAGAACGCGGTAAGGTGCTGTAACTGGCCAGCCAATTGAATTTAATGTGAGAGTAAGACGGCACATTTTTCACCACGCCGGTAATCAGCATGGTATATTTCTCGCTCATTCTAATGGATTTGCCCAATGCACTTCCATTACCGAAATATTTTCTGGCAGTAGTTTGATCCACCACAACAGAGTTAGGCTGCGAAAGGGCCGTTAACGGATCTCCTTCGACAAATGGAAAAGTGAATATTTGGAAGAAAGAAGAGTCGGCAAAGATTACCTGCTTCTCGTTGTAAAACTGGTTTTTGTATTGAACCGGCACTGCGCCGTGTACGCTGAGCGCATAGAGCCGGACAGCACTTTTTACTTCCTCAAATTCCCTCGAAAAAACAGGTGCAACCGCGGTAGGCGTGATTGCTAAATATTCCGGCACGCCTTCTCCGGATTGGTAGAATAAATTAACCCGGACTATTTTTTCGCCATTTTCCTGAAAACGATCATATCGTACTTCATGCAGGATATAAGTCGCCAAGAGCAGAAAGCAACCAATGCCAATCGCCAGGCCTGAAATGCTTACAAAAGAATTCGTCTTGTATTTCCAAAGACTGCGAAACGCTATGTTGAGATAGTTTCTAAGCATAGGTCTTTGTTTAACAAATTTATGCCAAAATGTTAACCAACTTAAATTCAGTCAGTTAACAACAAATTACCGTTCAAAATCGGACAGTTTTTGTTCAGAGCAATTTTGTCCATTAGTATCGGACAACGTTGTTGGATACTAATGGACAGGTTTGTGCAAATGAATTATCGTCAGGAATCGTAATTACCTAATTCCCGCTTTGCACGTCGTCATTGCGGATACCTCTTTTGTTCTTTTTAATCGCTTCCTTTAGTTTGCCAAATTTGTAGTTGAGGCTCAGATTGAATGAGCGGAAGTAATCCCGTCTGTAATCAATCTGACTGAAATCAGGACCTGAGGTTAGCCTTTCGAATTTCCTGAACTTGGTGAAGGGATTATTCGCAGCGGCAGAAAAGGTGAGCTTGTCCTTTACAATATCCTTGCTGATGCTAAATGAAGAGCTGATCATAGCGTTAGAGCTTCCCTGTAAGTTGATTCCACGGCCGTTAGCATTCAGGTTTGCATTAACCCGCCAGTCTTTTTCCAATTTATATCCCGTTGACACTGCGATTTGGTGCATGATGCCGCTGTTGGTAACTTCTACCCCGTTCACAATACCCCGCACTTTACCATGCGCAACCCTGGAATTGATGCTAAAATTCCACTTTTTAGTGATCGGGTAATTTACATTCAGGTTGGCCATGATCAAACGCGCCATGCCTGTGTTTCCGAAGGTAGTCCTTGTAATGTTCGTTTCGGGATTGTAAACAGCTACTTGAAAAATGAGGTCCCTGAAATGGGTGAATCCGACACCAAAGTTCACAGAAGCTTTTTTCGATTTGCTAAAACCCAATTGTAGATCATTCACCAGAGCAGGACGTAAGCCAGGGTTACCGGTTCTTTCGAAACTGGGGTTAGAACGGTCGATAAAGGGATTGAGCTGGTAAATCCCCGGGCGCTGAATGCGCTGGGCATATCCAAAATTCAGTCCCGCATCATTTTTCAATTTCCGGTTGACGGATACCGAAGGAATCACGTTAAAGTAATTTTGCTTTACTTTCGAATCGGTTGAGATGAAGTCAGCGTTCACAATCGTTTGCTCAATCCTGGCACCGGCTTTGATACCCCATGTTTTGAAATTGTATTGATACGTATTGTAGGCCCCGAAAACATTCTGCGTATTGTTAAACCGGTTACTCAGACCGGGATTGATCACATATGCACCGGTTTCAGGATCGAGTGAGCTGTATTGAAAATCACTCTTGTTATCCCGCATGATGCCTTTCAAACCCGCTTCGATGTTAAGCTTTTTCATCGGATACACATAATCAACCTGGAAAGTCTGCTCCGAAAAGCTTTGGTCATTGATCTGCCGGTAATCCAGAATGTCGTAATTGATCCGCTCGGAAATGTCCAGCTTATTATTTTGATTATTATTAAAACCAAAATACCGGTAGGAGAATGTCAGCAACCGATTTTTGTCGGCTTTGAAACCCTTTTGATAATTTAGCGCGGCATCCATTCCATTGCCACGGTTACGGTTATTGTTGTTGACAAAATATCTTTCCAGTATTTCACTGGTACCATTCAACTCAGAAGACTGAAAGCCGGAAGTTGTGCCATTGCTTCCGTTGAAGTTGATTTGGGCACTGACCAAATTCAATGTATCCAGCTCATACGTAGCTTCATAACCAATATACCCGCTGATGTTCCGCTCTTTCGCTTCACCCATTTGAAAAATGCTGGTGGGTTGTTCTCCCCTGGTCTGCCTGCTCACATTGTTACGTGTGGACGGGGTTTTATATTGGTTTCCACCAGCCAATACAGTCATTCCAAATTTTCCCAGCTTGGCTGAAAATGATCCGCCCAAGCCAGGCCCGCCGATTGGGAACCGCTCGCTGACATTGATCGTACCATTGTAGCCGTTATCAATGTTCTTATGAGTTATGATGTTAATGATCCCTGCCAATCCCTCCGCATCATACTTGGCGGGAGGCGTCGTGATCACTTCAATACGTTCAATAGAGGACGCAGGCATACTTCTCAAAACTTCGCGGTAATTCCTTTCCATCATACTGGAAGGTTTACCATTAATAAGGATTTTAAAGTCTGCGTTGCCTTTCAAAAAGATATTATCACTTGCGTCAAGTGATATAAAAGGCAGCTTGCGCATCATTTCCAAAACACTGTACACTTTGCTTTCCGGATCGGCCTGCATATCGTAAGAAATACGGTCAATTTCTTGTTTAACAATGGGTTTAAGCGTCGTAACTGTAACCTCTTTTAATCCCAATGTCGCGGAACTGATCGCTATTGTACCTAGATTCAACGCTGTTTTGGTACTATCGCTCAGGTCAATTTCCATCGTTTTTGTATTGTATCCCACGCCAACAAAAACAATTACATATTTCGCAGGTTTGAGGTTACTAAATGCAAATGATCCGTCTGATTTGCTAAAATCCGCTTTCACTGCGGTGGTTTTATTCAACATAAGATTGACTGTGATGAAGTCCATCGGTTTTTTACTGGCAGAGTCCGCAATGATACCCACAACGCGGCTTCCTCCGCCCGCAGACTGTCCAAATGACGTGTTGACACATAACAACCCCGAAATCAGGATTGCTAAAACAATTAGGAGTAAAGATTTCATAGAGAAAATTTTTTGATGGCTAATAGATTTCAAAGGCATAAGGCCTCCAGCAAGAGATTTTGTCTCTTTTAAAACTTGGTGGCAAAACTGAAATTGAATGAGATTGTCTTGTATTGACAGTATTGTTAGGCTACTGAAAAACCCGTAGTACAAATGTATAATAAGGTACTTTGCAACACAAGGTACTATGCGAAATAATTTTTGCTAAGTGATGAACGGCCGATTTTTGATTTAATTGGTAGACGTGCTAAGGCTTGAAGACTTCGCAAGTCTTGCCGGATATTAAAAAACTTGCCAAGTCTTGAAGACCTGGCAAGTTTAATTACAAATTAACCTTTCCAATTATAACGCTTGTTGTTGGTACGCTGAAATGCATATAACCGTTGGCGTTGAGCGGGAGTCAGTACATCAAGGATTTCTTTTTGTTTCTGCCTCTCCAATCGCTGCGCTCCCTGATACGTGTGGTACCTTCTATTTGGGGAGATCAGGCGGTCATATTGGTTTTCAATTTTCTTAATCTTGTTTTCCTGCTTGCGGGTCAATCCTACAATCTGATCCAGTCTATTAATCTGTAATTCCTCCACGGTGTTATCAACGCGGCTATTATTTACGGACGGAATGTCGTGGCGGTTGTTGCGTTGCGCGAAGCCATTTCCTACTGTGAGTGTTATGATTGTTGCGATTGCCAAGATGGTCTTTTTCATGTTTCCTAATGTTAAATTGTTCGTTAATGTAGGTTAGAGGAGGTTTTCGGCCCCAAGTTTAAATCACTTTAAACCCAATCTACCAACTGGAAACATGTGCAGACGATACAGGCAAATTAATCGACGAGTGGTTACTTTGGCTTAATTAATAGGACTGCCATCATTGGTATCTGTGCCGATTATTCGCTTCTCAAGGATTTGACAGGATTCATCAATGCAGCCTTAATTGCCTGAAAACTTACAGTCAGCAAGGTAATGACGATGGCAGTGACGGCCGAAATAGCGAATACCACCCAACTCAATTGAATGTGATACTCGTACTTTTTGAGCCAGTCGCTTAAAAAGTAGAGTGCAATCGGCGACGCGATGGCGCACGACAAAATCACCAGATAAACAAATTCTTTGGATAACATCGCCCACATCTGTCCCACGCTGGCGCCCAGTGCCTTCCGTATCCCAATTTCTTTCGTCCGTTGTTCGGCTGTGTAAGCGGCCAGACCAAAAAGGCCGAGACAAGAAATGAAAATGGCCAGAACGGCAAAGACCCTCGCCAGCTTACCAACCCGCTCCTCGGCCCTGAACTTGGCCTCATACTGTTCATCAGCAAACTTGAATTCAAAAGGAGAATCAGGATCATGCTTCTTCACAACCGCTTCTACCCTTTTCAGGGCCTTATCCACAGGAGAACCAGGCATCAGCTTCACGTTGATTACATTGGCCCACCCATAATTGATCATAAAAACGGTAGGTACCGCAGGTTCATAAGGAGACTGCATCACCATATCCTTGATCACACCTACCACCTGCATCGGCTTGCTGTTATACCGGATGGTTTTACCAATGATATCTTTAATACCTGTCAGTTTCACAGCCGATTCATTCAATACAAAAGCGGCAGTATCGGTCGAAAAGTCTCTCGAAAAATCCCTGCCATTAATAATTTTCCAGCCGATAGACTTGCCAAAATCGTGGCTGCAGGCAATTGTTCCAAACAGAGGCAGAGATCCCGGCTCCATGCCATCCCATTCGAAACCGATTTGGTTGGAGTAAATCCCGGTCGTAGGGCTTGAAGACTGGCTCATTTCATAAACTGCCCCTGACTTTAATAAATCATCCCGGAGCACATCGTATTTACCATAAAGATTGGGAGATACATCAATTTGCAATAACCCTTGTCTGGCATAACCAACGGGCCTGTTTTTGGCGTGCTGGATCTGCTGAAATACGATGATTGTCCCGATGATAAGCGTAATGGACACGGTAAACTGCATTACCACCATTACTTTGCGTGGCACAGCCGACCATTTCCCAACTTTGAATGTGCCTTTTAAAACGGCCAATGGGTTGAAAGAGGATAGATAAAATGCAGGATAGCTCCCAGCGATCAATCCCGTAAACAGGGAGAAGATAACCAGCGCGAGCCAGAATTGGTAAAAGAAGAACGGGAACTTCACATGCTTTCCCGAAAGATCATTAAAAGCCGGAAGTAACACAGCCACAAGCAAAACCGCGAGAATCAGCGCGAAGCTTACCACAAGAAATGACTCACTTAAAAATTGAAAAACAAGCTGACTCCTGAGAGATCCCACTGCTTTCCTGATCCCTACCTCCTTGGCACGTTTTTCGGAACGGGCAGTACTCAGGTTCATGAAATTGATACAGGCGAGCAGCAATACAAATACCCCGATAATGCTGAACAACCACACAAACTGAATTGCACCACCAACATTTTTCCCGTCTTTAAAATCGGAATAAAGATGCCAGCGGCTCATGGGATGCAAAAAATACTGCGGCTTATCCGTTTTTGAAAATGCGTGTGGCATCTCCACATCCTTTATTTTTTTTGAAACTTTCGCGATTTCAGCGTTGTCGGCAACCTGCGCAAAAAACTGAAAAGAATGGTTACCCCATTGGTCCTGCGCGTCTTTTACCCAACTCTCTGCATTAAGGTAATCGCTCCATGGTAGTAGCAGATTCAGCTCATTAAAATTTGAATTAAACGGAATGTCCTCGTAAACGCCGGTTACTTTCACATTTTTCTTGATGTCAAGTTTCACGGTCTTATTCAATGGATCTTCATTTCCAAACAACGATTTGGCGAGCGATTCCGAGATCACAATGGAGCCTGGGCTTTTCAATGCACTGTAATCTCCACGGATCATTTTTAATGATAGCATTTCAGGCATTGAAGGCTGCGCATACATGCCCGATTTATTAATTTTTTTATCTCCGTTTGCAAGCAAATGGCCGAAATTCCAGGATGCCAGTGACGTGAACTTGAAATCCGACGAATACTTGGTCGCCATTTCCGTAACAGCAGGGATAGAAACGGCCGTCCCGCTTCCGGTTTGTTGGTTGAAAGTCTGGCTGATCCATGCCTGCACAACCCGGTCATAGTTTTTATGATACTTGTTGTAAGAAAGTTCGTCCCAAACCCAAAGTCCGATCATCATAGCGACGGCAATACCGACAGCTAATCCGACAATGTTGATGAAAGAGTAAACCTTGTTTTTCAGAAGGTTACGAAGGGCGATTGTTAGATAATTTTTGATCATGGCCGTTAGTAAATTCAATATTCACAAAATGAGAATATTAAACCTATACCAGATCGGATACCCGTTCTATATCAGTTGGTTATGCAGAACATTCAGCATTCAACATGTCCGCTTTCGGACACGTTTGTACGCCTCCGAACAGGAAGTTTCGTAGCAAATGTTAGTGTTCCCCAAGATCAACTTTTTCGTAATGGTTGATTTTTTCAAGCATTAGATTAGTATAATTCCCATCCTCGGACCTTGCATACATCGGCAGAAAGCGCGCACCGTAAACCATCTCATCTTGGGTGTAGGAAGTTCGTTGCTGGACTGTGTTTGAGAAGTGATCGTCAAATGCCTTGATGGTAATCAGCATTTCTATCTTACAATCAATAAAATCCTGTTTGGTATAATCCGCCAACGGACTTTTCTCGTCCAACGGATGAACGATCGTCCAGCTCAATGCCAGTGAATTGATGTGGCTGATTTCGAGGGTTAGCGGATAAAACTTGGTAACCGTTTTTCCATTTTCCTGTACGTGTACAGCCATCGTGACCTGTGCATCTGCGTCGGTAAGATGGTTATTTTTATAAGTCGCAAGCCGGAACATCAATGCTTTTCCACCTTTGAAAGGTGCCACCAAAAAATTGGGACTAAATCGGATGTACGCACTTGGTCTCGAAAACCTGGCGTAGAACATACCAGTTACTAATGCGAATGACATAATCCCAATGAATGATTCCAGCGATGCAATTACATTCGTGACAAAACCGACCGGACTTATGTGACCGTATCCGACGGTGGTTAACGTTTGGGAACTGAAAAAGAAAGCCTGAAGAAAATCATCCAGAAACGATCCGGTCAAAGATGTCCCCCGCAGGTTTTCTATGCCGATGAAATAATAAAGCATTGCAAAGGACAAGTTCAGGCAGGTGTAGATCGCAAAGACCGTCAAAGTGAACGTCAGATGGCCCATATGCAGCAGGGCATGGTAAAGGCTGATGCGTTCGTAAAGCGGGACGCCAGTTTTTCGAAGATTTATCCTGCCATCCTTGTTGGCAAGCCTCCCGCCTTCCGCACTGCTGTTGGGACTGAAGCCGGTATTATTTACTGCATTGCCATTTTGAGCCGGGGAAAGGTTTTCGGACATTTTTTATTGACTTTTGGGGACTTTCAGAAACTTATATCTGTAAGTTCAAAAATACAACAATGATGTTTGATTTTAGAGCGGTCGGCTTTCGGCGATCGACTTTCAGGTCAATTTATTACAGATCTTGAAAAAGCCGGTGGCCGGTAGCTGACAGCCGGAGTTCCTATTCAATTTCTTCCGAGCGCCAGGCCGCGTGGCTAAGTGCCTGTTTCAGCTCATCATTCACTTTTCAAACTCCTGACCGGATCCATTAATGCGGCTTTGACGCTTTGAAAACCGACGGTGCAAAGTGTTAAAACCAATGCGGCAATACCAGCCAGGGCATAGATATACCAATCGATATTCGTATGATAATCATAGCTTTGGAGGTAACTGACTTCAAAACTGTAAGCAACTGGCAAACCGATCACGATCGAAACCAGCACCAAGATCACGAAATCCTTCGCCAGTAAAAATGCGATCTCGCCTACACTCGCACCCAGCACTTTCCTGATTCCCACCTCCTTAGTCCGCTGATTTGCCGCCAGAGTAATCAACCCGAAGATACCGGCCAAGGCAATGATAATGGCCAGGATAGTTACGAAATTGACCATTTTCCAGATGCCGTCCAGATGGTTGTACTGCCTGCTCAGTTCATCTGAAACGTAAAAAGAGTTGAACGGCTTTCTGGCGGGTATCTTCTTCATTTTTGCCTCTAAGCCGGCCAGTACACTTTTTGCCTGGTGAATATCATTCAGTTTAATGCTCAAATATGCATTCAATCCAGTCGGTTCGTACCAATGCAAAAGCGGCTCTATCTTATCCTTCAGTTCCTGATAATGAAAATCCTTCATCACACCAATCACCGTGTACGTCTCGGGATTATTCTTTTGTCTCAGCCGTTTTCCCACAGCCGTTGTCCAGCCCATCGCATTCATTGCAGATTCATTGATCACAACCGGGTGATTCTCGCCTTTTTTATCAATATCATCAGAAAAATCCCTTCCTTCCACCATTTTAATCCCATAAGTCTCGGCATATCTCGCGCCTGCTCCGACATGTTTGAAACGCACTTCCTTATTCGTTTCTCCCTCTGGCAGATACATATTATAATTACTCCAATATTTGGTGGGCACAACTCCCGAAGTTGCAACACTTTTCACCCGGGAATCTCGGTTCAGGTCGTCCAGGATCGGTTTGAACTGGCTCATGGCAGCCTCTTCATTCTTGTATTGCAGGTCAGAAGGTACCACCACAACATCATCTTTTTCAAATCCCATATCGGCGGTACGCATGAAACTGATCTGTTTCCGCACCGTAATTGCCCCAATTACCAAGCCGAAAGCAATTACAAACTGAATGACGATTAGCGTACCTTTTGTCCACTTTCCCGACTGTGTCTTTCCCGACAGCTTTCCTTTGATGGTATCTCTCAGATCCAGGCGATTGAGATGCAGTGCCGGATAAGTCCCAGCGACAACAGCGATCAGGCCGATAATCCCGGCCAATGTCAGAACCGTTACATAATCCTGTTTCCAGCTCAAAACGAGTTGCATTCGCCCCTGCCGGAATTCATTGAATTGGGGTACAAGGTAAAGAATGGCAATGATGATGGCGCAAATGAACGATGCGACCAGCACAATCCCCGACTCGGTCCAGAACTGGATCAGGATCTGTTTCAATGTGGAGCCTGTTACCTTGCGAACGGCCACTTCTTTGGCACGTGTAAAAGCGATGGCCGTGTTCAGGTTAAGCAGATTGATGCTGATAATGAGCAGAATAAATACCGCAATGGCGGTAGCGCCGTAAATCATCCATTTAAAAGCCGGATTCTCCTGGTGGATATATTCCGTCAGCGGCACCACGTGTAGCTTCCTGTTTTTAGCTTCTGAGCCAAAATGTGCTTTCCCGAATTGCGGGAATTGCTTTTCCAGCTTTGCGACGTTTGCGCCCTTAGTTAGTTTCAAATACACCGTCGAAAAGGTATTGTACCAGTCCGCGCCGCTTGCGAAATTTTTATCCGCCTCCAGATTAGCAATGGGTATCAGCACTTCAAATTGTACCGATGAATTCGCCGGAACCTGATCGATGACCCCAGTCACTGTGAAATTAAGGGTATCATTGACCGCTACGGTTTCTCCAACTGGATTCTTGTCCCCGAAAAGCGCCAAAGAAATATCCTGGTTGATCAAAATAGACTCCCTCTTTTTCAAGGCAGTGGCAGCATTGCCATAGCGGAGTTTGAAAGAAAATACATCAAAGAAACTCGAATCGACATATTTGGTATTTCCCTGGATATCCTTCCCCTTGTAATTGATCCAGACATTGTTCCAGCCCTGAAAATGGGTACCCGTCTTAATTTCCGGGTAAGTTTTGACGAGCTGGCCCAGAATCGGGTGAACCGTCTGGTTGTAGCGGCCATCTTTCCCCTCCGTTTGAACAAAGTAGATCTGGTCGTTGTCCTTATGAAAGGTATCCCAGGTCATTCCCCGCTGGATGAAAAGGATCAGCACGCCCGCACTGGCAAGCCCCAGCGAAAGCCCGAGCAAATTGATACCCGTAAAAAGACGATTCTTCCAAAGCGTCCGAAATGCGATTTTGAGGTAGTTACGAAACATGGGAAAAAGGGGAAAGTTGGTAAAAAAGGGAATGAAGGGGAGGAAGGAGGAAGGGGAGGAAGGGGAGGAAAGGGAGGAAGGGGAAGAAAGGGAAAAGGGAGATCTGCGCGAGTTTACTGAACAAAAATCCTCCCTTTCCTCCCTCCTCCCCTTCCTCCTTTTGCTCCATCACTCCGATCTTAATGATTTAACCGGATCTACCATCGCCGTTTTGATACTTTGAAAACCTACTGTCATTAGTGCGATTGAAATGGCAAGGGTTGCTGCGGCAGCGAAGTACCACCAGGACAAATCGATCCGGTATGGGAAATCTTGCAGCCAGATATTCACGGCATAATGGGATATAGGTAACGCCACGATAATTGCAATGATAACAAGTTTGACAAAATCCATAGAAAGCAATGCCGTGATGCTTGCAATGGATGCGCCCATTACCTTCCTGATACCTATTTCTTTGATGCGGCTTTCGGCATTGAAAGTGGCTAGACCGAACAAACCAATGCAGGAAACAAAGATGGATAAAACGGCTGCCAGCGTGATCATTTGTTTCCATTTCGCTTCCGATTCATATCTTTTCAGGTTCTTCTCATCTTCGAATTGATATTCAAACGGCATTAGTTTGATTTGCTTGCGGAAAATTTTCTCAATGGATCTCACTGTTGCTGGAATGTCCTTTGAATTGAGCTTGGCAAAAATCCCACTGAGACTATATCCCGGATCCTGTGTTAGTACCAATGGCTTGATCGTGTCTTTCAGCGAAGCAAAATGATAATCGCGGATCACACCAACGATTTTCAATTTTTGTTTTTTCCAATCAAAATCAACTTCCTTACCCACACCATCTTTCCAGCCTGCCTCCCTTAAAAAAGCCTCATTGACCACAATCGATTGGGTAGGATCCGATGGAAAACTTTTGGAGAAATTACGACCTTTCAAAACCGGAATATCCAGCGTTTTCAGAAAATCGTCGTCCACACCAATGTATCCAAAACTGATCTCCTTTCTATCAACTTTCGCCATTGTCCCGTTGTAATTACCGTTGAATGCACCGACCGATTGAACGCCCGCCAGGTTTTCCATTTCCTGCTTGATTACATCCAGAGCCACACTCCCGCCTCTTCCCACACTGAAAGTCAGAAGATTCTTATCATTGTAACCCAGGTTTTTGTTGGTTAAATATTTGAATTGGGAGTAAATGACAATGGTACCAATGACCAGACAGACTGATAGCGCAAACTGAAAAATGACTAAACCTTTGGTCAGGTAGTTCTTTTGCGTAAGTCTCGTCCGGTTGTAAAGCGTCTGCACTGGACTAAACCTTGAGAGTATCAATGCAGGATAAAAACCTGCAATGAAGCCGGTGAACAAAAACAATAAGAAGTATCCAGCCACCAAATTGGTATCGAGCAAATACGAAAGTGCCAACTGCTTGTTGGAAAGATCGTTGAATGTTGGCAACACAACTTGCGTTAATGCGATTGCCAATGTAAAAGCTATAAAAGCCAGCAGAAAGGATTCTCCCAAAAATTGATAAACCAATTGCTTGCGGAGACTTCCTACTACTTTCCGTACCCCGATTTCTTTCGCACGGCTCAGTGAACGGGCCACTGTTAGATTCACAAAGTTGATACAAGCAATCATCAGAATGAAAATGGCAATACCTGAGAGAATATAGGAATAAATCGGGCTGCTACCGCGATCCAGGCCGTTTCGGAGGTCGCCCAGCTCACTGTCCAGATGGACTTCGCTAAATGGCTGAAGGTCAAAAGCAATGTCATGCTTAAAATCTTTTACACCGGATTCCAGGAGTTTGTCCGCAAAAACGCGGTCCATTTTTGGTGCTACTTTACGATAATCCGCTTTATCATTGAGCAGGACAAATGTATTCATGTAAAACCCAAGCCATTCCTTGTCCACCCAGCCTCTTGCTTCCTGAAATTTGAATGGGAGGACAGCAGTAAATTGGATCGATGAATTTTGAGGGCATTTTTTAGCGACGCCTGATACTACAAAACTCTCAAAAGCATCGCCGATTTTCAATTCAATCGTTTTGCCTACCGCATCTTTTGTATTGAAATATTTTTTAGCCAGTTGTTCGGCCAATACAATCGAGTGAATGTCCGACAACACCGTTTTAGGATCGCCGGAAAGCAGCGGCATCGAGAAAACTGTGAAGAAATTATCATCTGCAAAAACAATGTCTTCATTGAGTAACTCCGCTCCTTTTTTTACGACAAAAGAATTGGTCTGTGCCCTGACAAACGCTTTGATCTCGGGAATTTCCTGTTTGAAACCGGGCCCGTGAACCGCATTTGTACTGCCCATTGTACGCATTTCCTTTTCGTCTGGAACGGTGACCTTAATGCGGTACAGCTGGTCCCGGTTTACCTGAAACCGGTCGAAACTGACTTCATCCTTTGTATATAAAGCAATAAGCATGCAGCAGGTTAGCCCAAGCGACAACCCGGCAATGTTGATCAGCGAGAAAACCTTGTTTCTCGTCAGATTACGAACGGCGATTTTGAGATAGTTTTGGAACATGACTTTTTTGCAGTTAGCTTTTACTTACTCACTCTTCAAACTCTTCACCGGATTCATTAATGCCGCTTTCACTGCCTGGAAACTTACCGTGAAAAGAGCAATGATCAATGCTGCGAATCCTGCGGCGACGAAGTACCACCATTGTAATTCAATGCGGTAGGCATATTTCTCCAGCCATTTTTTCAGGAAATACCAGGCGACGGGGAATGCGATTAATGCTGAAAGGAATACTAACTTTACAAAATCAGCTGATAACATTCCTACCAGATTTGCTACACTCGCCCCAAGCACTTTACGAACGCCAATCTCCTTAGTACGTTGCTCAGCAGTGAATGCCGCAAGGCCAAATAAGCCCAAGCAAGAAATGAAAATAGCCAGAAAAGCAAAGTAATTGGAAAGCTTGCTGACTACATTTTCAGCCTTATACTGATTACCAAATTCCTCATCCGCGAAATGATATTTAAATGGTAACCCTGGGTTATACTGGCGGTAAATCTTCGCGATATTCGCAATAGCCTGTTTAGTTTTCCCTGCCTCGGTGCGAATCAGTGCTGCTCCCCAAACCGCATTTTTAGGTTGAAGCCTAACGATTAAAGGTTCGATCGCCACGTGCAGCGACCCTATGTGAAAGTCTTTCATGAGACCAATGATCTTTCCTTTTGTTCCCCACATCGTCAGTTCTTTTCCGACCGGATCCTTGTAGCCAATTTTCTTCGCAGCAGATTGATTAACAAGATAATTGGAAGTATCCGTCCCGAATTCCGGACTAAAATCGCGGCCGTCTAATAATTGGATACCCATTGTTTTTACAAAATCGTAGCCGACAGGATTGGAATTAAAAAGTAATTGCTGGGTAGTATCTTTTCCCGGCCAGGTGACGCCCATCGTGGAGCTTCCGTAATTTAATGGCGTAGCCTGGGACTGGGTTACAGATTTAATGCCCGGTTCATTTGCCAATGCATTCCTGAAAGACTCGAAGTTTGTCCTCATTCCCTTCTCAATGTCCGGAATGTATAGTAAGTTCTCCTTCGAAAATCCAAGATTCTTTTGCTGTATAAATTCGATCTGCCTATAAATGACGATCATGGACAGAATCAAAAGGATAGACAGTCCAAACTGAAAAACCACCAGTCCCTGACGGAAATAGGTAGCATTGGGCTTAAATTTTAACGCGCCTTTTAAAATGGTTACCGGATTAAGCGAAGACATGAAAATCGCAGGGTAACTTCCTGCAACCGTTCCGGTGATAATGGTGAGGCCCAAAAGCCATGCTATTAAAACGGGATCAAGGAAATCCAGCGCTAATTGCTTTTCCGTCAATGTATTGAATGAGGGAATCAATGCAACGACGATTATTAGAGAGAATAATAGTGCGAGAAACGTAATGAGGATCGACTCACCCATGAACTGCCCGATCAGACTGGACTTGTAAGCACCAACTACTTTCCTGAGACCAACTTCCTTTGCTCTTTTCACGGACCGCGCAGTGGCGAGGTTCATAAAGTTGATACAGGCGATGATCAGAATGAAAATTGCTACGATCGTAAACATCGTCACATATTCAATCCGTCCGCCATTTTGTTTGCCAGAATCCCATTTCGAATAAAGATAGGATTGTCCATAATTGACCAGGAACAACTCCACATTGCTATCTTTATTTTTGGTTTTAATGTAGTTTTTGATTTTAGCATTTACTTTTTCAACCGTCGTATTTTTAGAAAGCAAAACCATACATCTTGGACCGTTGTTTCCCCATTCTTTTGCCCAGTCATTGTTTTTGAGCCATCGATCGTAGCTCATCAGAAAATCAAACTTTAAGGAAGATACAGCAGGTATTTCTTTCAGGATACCAGTCACAATAACATCATCCTTATTATCCATACGAATGGTTTTTCCCATCGGGTCCATTCCTTTGAAATACTTATCGACTATTTTTTGAGAAATCACCACACCATCCGGACGGTTGAGCGCAGTTCTTTTATCGCCCTGAGCCAGATCAAAAGAAAACATATTCAGGAAATCCCCTTGAACATAGCGCCCTTTCTCATTGTCAAATACATTCCCAACCTTGAAAACGGGTGCTTCCTCCCAGAGAAACTGGCTCGCCATTTCAATCTCAGGAATGTCCTTCACAATGTTTTCAGCCAGTATCCCCGGTGTAGACCCATAAGTATTGATGGCGCCTGAGTAAAACTGATTTTCCAGGACAGAATAAAGCCTGGCATCATTTTCATGAAACCGGTCCATCCTGATTTCATCCTGTACCCATAACATGATAAACAGGCTGCAAGCCATCCCAAGTGCAAGCCCGAGGATATTAATAAGGCTAAATGTCTTGTTCTTCAACAAATTACGCCAGGCGATTTTTAGGTAGTTTTTGAACATAATAAAAAGGGGGGAAAGGGAAAAGGGAGGAAAGGGTAGAAGGGAGGAAAGGGTAGATGGAGAAAGGAGGAAAGGTTAAGCAATAATAAATTCCCTCCTCCCTCCTCCCCTTCCTCCCTTTTATTCACTTTTCAACGATTTCACCGGGTTCATCAGTGCTGCTTTGATACTTTGAAAACTAACTGTCAATAATGCGATGACGATGGCTAGTAATCCCGCCAGGGCGAACATCCACCAGGCGATGTCGATGTGATAGGCGAATTCTTTGAGCCAGGTGTTCATGCCGTACCAGGCGATCGGACTGCCAATAACGATGGATAGCAGGACCAGTTTCAGAAAATCCTTTGAAAGAAGCGCCACAATGTTGGAAACACTGGCTCCCAAAACTTTGCGTACCCCTATTTCCTTGGTGCGGCGCTCTGCCGTATAAGCCGACAATCCAAAAAGCCCAAGGCAACCGATTAAGATGGAAATAACGGCAAACGTGATGAAAATCTGCCCGATACGCTGCTCGCTACGGTAAACGTTATCAAAATCTTCATCCATAAACCGGTAATTGAATGGCTGTCCGGGCGCCATTTGCTTCCATAATGCTTGAACCTGGTTAATGGTATTAATGTAATTTCCGCCTTCTAAACTGATGGCTACCAACCCGTAGCTAGGTTGAAGAGTCAGGCTCAACGCCCCGATATTCTTCCTCAGCGACTCAAAATGAAAATTGCTGACCACACCCAATATAGTATACGTCTTGTCTTTTTTATTTGAATTGAATTCAAAGTCGTAGATCTGCTTGCCGATTGGATTCGCATATCCTAGTATTTTGGCAGCAGTCTCATTGATGATAATACCAGAAGAATCAGAAGGAAAATCTTTCTGAAATGCCCTTCCCAATTTCATTTTAAGGTTAAGTGTTTTTATATAATCGTAGTCAACCGCCCACTTTTGCATATTAATCCCTTTGTCCTGTTGCAGTTGTCCTTGCGGAAAGAATGTATTATCTGTCCTGGACGAAGGCGTGGGTAAGAAACTAGATAATGTGCTGCGTTTCACATTAGGCATTTGGGCAACTTCATCTTTGAAAGCCCGCGCCTTTGTATCAAGCGCGTATGCGTTTTTCACGATCAAAACCTGATCTTTTTCAAAACCCAGTTTTTTTGTCTGAATGTAATTCAATTGATTATAAATCACACCGGTACCGATAATCAGCATGACGGAGACCATAAACTGGAAGACAACCAGCGAGTTACGCAGATAACCACCTTTGCCATTGTGTTCAATGGCTCCCCTTAATACCGTTAACGGTTTGAAAGCCGACAAGAAAAATGCAGGATAGCTCCCGGCCAATAAGCCGACGCAAATACCTGTCAATACCGCAATAGCCCAGAATATGCCGCTTCCAAATGGAAAGATGATCTGTTTGCTGGCGAGATTATTAAAAAGCGGTAAAGTAGCGTACGCCAGTATAATTCCAAAAATCAGCGACAAAAAGCTCAGCATAACGGCTTCCGTCAAAAACTGCCCGACCAGATATGAACGTTTCGAGCCCAATGCTTTCCGGACGCCTACTTCTTTGGCACGGTTGGCGGACCGCGCTGTTGCCAGGTTCATAAAATTGACACAGGCGATGCCCAGAAGAAAAATCGCAACGACGCCAAAAATATAGACATACTGAACGTTCCCGTTGGTACTGATCTCTGCGGAACGATCGGAATGAAGATGGATATCTGTCAAAGGAATGAGCGAATATTTGATATAGCTACCCGATTTCCTCATTTCTGCCATGGTAGCGTTCATGATCTGTCGCACCCAAAGACTGGTATATTTTTCAATCACCGTATCAAAATGCTTTTCAAACGACGCCTGGTCAACACCTTCCTTCAAAAGAAAATATGTCAGAAAATTATGGCTCCCCCAATTATTATCCCTGCTATCCGGATTGGTACTCATGGACAGCATCATATGCAGGTCGGACAGATGGGAGTGATCAGGAATGTTCTTCATCACCCCGGTAATCGTGAAAGTCCTCTCATTATCAAGCAGCAACGTCTTCCCCATTGGGTTTTCTGAACCGAAATATTTTTTGGCATCCCGTTCGGAAATGACCATCGTATTCGGATTTGTCAAAGCCGTTCTGGCATCACCCGAAACGAGCGGGACGGAAAAGACTTTGAAAAAGGTTGAATCTGCATAGGCGACCAATTCTTCCTTTAAATTTTCCGTCGAGCCATTACGCCTGACCAGCGCGCTGCCATCTTCCCGCAACCGGGTAGCAGCTTCGACTTGCGGATAATCCTTCATCATCGTGAACGCCAGCGGATCAGGCGCAACGGCCAGTTTCATATCCGCCCCGCCAAACCTGATGTCGGAATTAACGCGGTAAATCCTATCAGCATGATCAAACGAGCGGTCGAAACTTAACTCATCCACCACATAAAGCGTAATGAGCAGACAACTGGCCAATCCCAGTGAAAGGCCGAAAATGTTCAGGAACGAGTAAAATTTCTGTTTACGAATGTTCCGCCAGGCGATTTTTAGGTAGTTTTTTAGCATGGATAAAAAAGGGAAAAAAGGGAGAAAAGGGAGGAGGGAGAAAAGGGAGGAGGGAGGAGTGGGAGGAGGGAGGTTTTTTATTCTTTTTCTTTTATCCCTCCTCCTTTTCCTCCTTTCTTCCCCTTCTTCCCTACTTACATTTTTATTCGCTCCTCAACGACGTCACTGGATTCATCAATGCGGCCCTGATTGCTTTGAAACTGATGGTGAACAATGCGATTCCTATTGTAAGACTTGCCGCAACGGCGAAAATCCACCAGTGCATCGGCGTACGGTATGAAAAATTTTGCAGCCAGCTGTTCATAGCAAAATAACCAGCCGGAATCGCCACGCAGGTAGCCAAAATCACTGGTTTCAATAATTCCCTGGACAGCAGCACAACAATGCCTTGAGTCGAAGATCCCAATACTTTTCTTACGCCGATCTCTTTGGTACGCTTGGTGGCCGTGAATGATGCCAGACCAAATAATCCCAGGCAAGCGATGAAGATGGCCAGTCCGGCAAAAATGCTCAGAATGGTCTGCTGCCGAATATCCGTTTTATAAAGCTCATCGAATTTCTGATCAAGAAATGTGTATTCAAAAGGATAGGAAGCTGAAATTTTGGCAAAAGCGGATTTGACTTCCGCCAGTGCCGCAGTGACATTTCCCGATTTCAGCCGGATCACAACTACCCGATGATCATCATTTGGCGTAATGACAAGCGCATCCATTTTTTCTTTTAATGACAGAAAATTAAAATCTTCTATGACACCTACAATCCGCCTTTTTTTGTCATCGCGGATCGTATTTTGCACCCATTTACCAATGGCTTGTTCAGGCGTGAAACCCAGCGATTTTGCAGCGGTGCGGTTGATCAATGCGGCTTCGGTGGTATCCGTAGAAAATGCTCCTGAAAAATCCCTACCCGCTATTATTTTCAGTCCTAACGTTTTGACATAATCAAAATCTGTAAACTCAGTACGCGTCTTCCAGACCAGATCGTTCCGTCCTTCCGCTTTTAATGTATGCATGTCAAAAAACCCACCGGGTTCTCCCGACATATACGACACCGAGGCTACACTGCCCAGGTTCTCAAGTTCGTTTTTAAACGCCTGCCTGTTATTATACATATCATTATTAACCGGCAGAACGATACTATGTTCCTGGTTATAACCCAGTTCCATATTTTTGACATAGCGCATTTGGCTCATGATAATGATCGTTCCAATGACCAGAAAAACCGAGATGCTAAATTGTACCACCACAAGCGTCTGTCTGAAAAAAGATCCTCCTTTTCCCAGCTTCAGCTTGCCTTTTAAAGCTTGTATGGGGGTAAATCCGGAAAGGAAAACGGCAGGATAGCTACCAGCCAGAAAGCCAACACAAATGATCACCCCGACCAGGAATAAGTAAAGCGGCGCAGCATTCCAGGAAATGGTAAGGCTATAACCTAGTAAGTGATTATAAACAGGCATGAGCACTTTCAAAAGGCCCAATGAAAGCAAGCATGATATCAGCGTGATCAGCACAGATTCTCCAATGAATTGATATACCAAATGGTTCCGTAAGGCACCCATCACTTTTCTCAATCCAACTTCCTTCGACCGTTCAACCGCCCGGATGGTAGATAGGTTGGTGAAATTGATACAGGCGATCAGCAGGATTAGGGCTGCAATGGAAAGGAAAATGTAAACCACTTTCTTGTCGCCGTGTTTGACATTGTCAAAAGCAGAATGTGGTTCGAAATAAATATCAGACATGGGTGTGAGCGAGAGATCCATTTTTGCACCGAAACGCGCCAAGTCTTTCCCCATATACTTATCCATGAATTTTGGAAAGCTTTTTTCCAAAGACGCTTTCTGAACATTGTCGTTCAGCAAGACATAAGTAAAATTGTTGTTATTGATCCAGATCTTGATCCATTCCTCGTTCGCGTAATTTGAAATCGGAACGACCATGTCAAAGTCAAGATGGGAGTTGGACGGGACATCTTTTGCAATACCAGTAACCTTTAATTTCAGCGATTTATCCAGTTCCACTATCTTGCCGATCGGATCCTGGTTACCAAAATATTTCTTTGCTGCTGTCTCCGTCAAAACGACGCTGGCCGGGTCTTTTAAAACCGTAGCGGCGTTGCCGGAAACAAGCGGGAATGTAAAAAATGAAAAGAAGTTAGAGTCAACTACGTATAGTTTCTTTTCATTGAAAGAATTATTCCCCAATGTAACAAGCCCATAATTGTGCATCACCCGGACCGCCTTTTTGATAGACCCTGCATAATCGTTCAGAAGTGCGGGAGCATAGGGGCCGGACAAATAAGGGACTGATAATTTAGTCCCATTCATATCAAAACCGCGCATTACCCGGTAAATGTTCTTTTTATCAGCATGGAATTTGTCGACCCCAAATTCATTCATGATATAAAGAAAAATCATCATACAACAGGTAGTCCCGATGGTCAGGCCGAGAATGTTGATGAAAGAAAAAACCTTGTTTTTGGCAAGGTTCCTCCACGCTATCTTCAAATAGTTTTTCAGCATTTTGTTGTCAGTTACATTTCAATCCCTTTACCAGGCAGCTCTATTTCACTTTCGAAATTATCGACAATGCGCTGGCGCTGAGCCTCTGATTTGCCGGATATATCCGCGGTTTTCTCAAAAATAAATTCCTCATTATTCCTGATAAAACTGTATCGCAGGTACATCTCACCTGCATCCGCATTCACTTTGACCTGCTTAACGAACTCTTTTATTTCCGCAGAAGACTTGCTGGGTTGATACTCCCGTTCGACCGAAACCAACTGAGACTCGTTTTCGTCCGAATAAAAAACAGCCGCCGCTGCTGAACAAGGTTTTGGCGGACAGGGCTGCGCAATCTTACCATTGGTCGTACCCGTAACCCGAATGGATAAAGTCTTCCCGTCGTCGTCAATGCTCCTGCTTGGATTATTTTTCTTTTGGGCAATGGCCAGCGTACCAACGCCAACCAGCAGAATAGTAAGGATTTTTTTCATAGCTGTTTTGAGCTGTTAGCAGTTAGCTGTTTCCGATTACATAATATAAGTTCTATATCAGCAAAAAAAGCTAATAGCTAACAGCTAAAAGCTTGTCACCTCCTAAACATGCACTTTCTCAGTAACGATCTTACCATCAAACAAATTAACAATTCTGTGGGCGAAACCTGCATCGTATGGTGAGTGCGTTACCATTAAAATGGTGGTCCCGGCTGCGTTCAGTTGGCTGAGCAGGTTCATAACTTCTTCCCCGTTTTTAGAGTCAAGGTTACCTGTTGGCTCATCCGCAAGTATTGTTTTTGGTGTAGCTACAACGGCCCGTGCAATGGCAGTACGTTGCTGCTGACCACCTGAAAGTTGCTGTGGAAAGTGGTTGCGGCGGTGCATCATATTCATGCGCGTCAACGCAGCTTCTACTTTTTCTTTTCTTTCAGCCGGAGGGGTTTTCAGATACAGCAATGGAAGTTCCACGTTTTCATAAACTGTCAGCTCGTCGATCAGGTTAAAGCTCTGAAACACAAAACCAATGTTTCCCTTACGGATCTGGGCGCGCTGGCGCTCGGACATTTTAGCAACTTCGGTCCCGTAGAACTCGTACGAACCTTCGCTTGGATTATCCAATAATCCGAGGATGTTCAGCAATGTGGATTTTCCGCAACCGGAAGGACCCATTATCGCTACAAACTCGCCATCTCTGACATCCATGTCAATCCCATTCAAGGCCGTGGTCTCTACTTCTTCCGTAGAAAATACCTTATGCATGTTGGCAATTTTAATCATTGTTTTTTAAAGTTTGGGAGGAAAGGGGGGAAGGAGGAAAGGGATAAATTTTATATCATTACCCTTATTCTATCACCAATCCAATTTGTTATGTCAAAAGTTGAAAAATTTGAAGATTTAAAAGTTTGGCAGGATGGCCTATCATTATCCATCCTTGTATATGACATGCTTAGCGGCTGTAAAGATTTTGGCATCAAAGACCAAATGTGTCGAGCCTCTGTTTCTGTTCCTTCCAATATTGCCGAGGGTTTTGAACGTCATTCCAATAAGGAGTTTATCAGGTTTCTTAGAATTGCAAAAGGATCGTCAGGTGAATTAAGAACTCAAATCTATATTGCCATCGGTATAGGCTTAGTTACTTCTGAAAAAGGGAATGAATTAATATCCAAAAGCCGTCTTTTATCAGCGATGATTCAAAACCTAATCAAACAAGGGAATCAAACTTCTAATATTCTCTCCCAGGAAAGCCAACTCACTCAACGCTCCTCCTTCCCTTTCCTCCCCATCGTCCCTTTCTCCCCCTTTAATCCCTTTTCTCCCTTCATCTAAAATTCAAGCACCTCATTATCCCCAAAGTTCTCATATGAGCTTGTGATGACTTTTTCGCCGGGTTTCAGGCCTTCGAGGACTTCGAAGAATTCTGGGTTTTTGCGGCCGAGGGTGATGGTGCGTTTCGAAGCGCGTTTTCCGTCTTCCGAGAGTACATATACCCAGTTACCGCCTGTTTCAGAGAAGAATCCGCCAACGGGAAGCAATGTTGCCTGCGAAGGTTGTCCAAGCTGCACACGGATCGGTGCCGACTGGCCTCTTTTGATCAATTCTGGCGCTCCTTTGTCGAAATCCATATCAACTTCGAATCTGCCGCTCAGTACCTCAGGATAAATTTTGATGATTTTAAGGGCGTAGTCTTTGCCATTGAATTCCATGGAACCTGTGAGGCCGGAGAATATCCTTGAAATATAGTGTTCATCCACACTGACACGCATTTTGAAACCATTCAAATCATCGATCTGACCAATATTCTGGCCCTGATTGATATTCGATCCTACCTCTACATTCATGGATGACAGTAATCCTGAAACCGGTGCCTTAACCACAAGGTTATCCAATGTTTGTCTCCAAAGCGCAACGTTTTTCTGCGTGCTGAGCAATGTTTTCTCCAATTGCGTGATCTGCATTTTAGCATTCTCCTCCTGATATTTCTGCGATTCGATTTCGATTTCGCGCTGTTTTACCAGTTTCTCGTAATCACGTTTGGTTTTCAGGTAATCCGCATCAGGGATCACTTTATCTTTATAAAGCTTGGTATTACGATCATGCGCATCTTTTGCCTGATCAATCTGAAAATCGAGATCGCTTAATGTCTTTTGCAGCGTAAAACGGGCTATTTTCAGACTTTGACGAGTATTTTGCAAGTCATTAACCAGTCGGCTCGCTTCCGTTTCTGATTGGAGGAAGCTTAATTTCAGATTCTGGTTTTCAAGACGCAGCAGAATGTCGCCTTGTTTAACCATGTTACCACCTTCTATCAATTTCTCGGTAACATATCCACCTACGATCGCATCCAGCTGAATTGTTTTCAAAGGCTGAACTACCCCGGTAACTACAATGAATTCGTCGAATTTGCCCTGTGCCACAGTCGATACCGTTAGCTTGTCCTGCTCTACGTTGAGCTTGCTGCGTTTATCGGCAAAAAAGAATTGATATACTAAAAAAGCGACCAGTAATGTGCTACCAGCAATAATACCAATTCGCTGAGTAGTCCAGAATTTCTTCGGTTTAATTTTGTCCATAGACGAAGAGCCGGGGGTGAACCCGTTGCTGCTTGTTGTGTTAGGTGTCTTGACTTCCATTATATGTTCGTAATTGATTTCGCTTTTATACTTTGCTAATGTTTATCCAATCCTTATGCCAAAGTCATGGTTAGCGTATAAAAGCTTGAAAATCAATTCGTTTACTGAATTTAAAACCGCCTGTAATGTTCGTTATCGGACAATTTTGTTCGGCGGCGGACAGGATTTTTTTATGTCCCGAAGAGGTAAAATAGTCACTTTTTAGCTTGTTATAAAATAAACTTCAAATCATATCTGCTATCTTACCACTTATTCTATAACCGTTGCCTGAAGGCAGCGGCAATTCTAAAACAGCCATGCAACTTTCCGAAGCCAAAATCCTGATCATTGATGATGATGTGGACGTTCTCAGCGCCGCAAAACTCCTTTTAAAGCGTCATGCAAAAGCGGTGGACATTGAGAAAAACCCTCAAAAACTGCCATTTCTGGTCACAAACGGCGACTATAACCTGATTTTGCTGGACATGAACTTTACCCGTGATGTCAACAGCGGCCGGGAGGGTTTTCATTGGCTCGACCGCATTCTGGATATCAACCCGCTGGCAAAAGTGATCATGATCACGGCTTATGGAGATATCGAAATGGCGATCCGTGCGATAAAATCGGGAGCGATTGATTTCGTCTTAAAGCCCTGGGAAAATGACAAGCTGCTGGCGACGATCAGTGTGGCCCTCGAAGGAGGAAAGGATAAGGTGGCCGTGGTGCAGGAAGAAAAGTCCAAAGACGACGGAAAGAAAAGCAAATCCACCTCAGATACCATTGTAGCTTCCAGCGATATCATGCGTCAAGTGCTGGCAACGGCCGAGCGAGTCGCTTCAACTGACGCCAATGTGCTGGTTTTGGGCGAAAATGGAACTGGTAAAACGCAGCTAGCCAAACACTTACACCAACATTCAAAACGCTCTGATAAACCATTTGTCGTTGTCGACTTGGGTGCATTGAGCGAATCACTTTTTGAAAGTGAGCTTTTCGGGCATGTGAAAGGCGCATTCACCGATGCCAAGGAAGACCGCGCGGGCAGATTTGAAGAAGCAAAAGGCGGTACTATATTTTTGGACGAGATTGGAAACCTAACATTATCCCTGCAAGCCAAACTGCTGACAGTTATTCAGGAAAGAAAAGTGACACGCGTTGGATCCAATAAGCCCATTGCGCTGGACGTGCGGCTGATCTGCGCGACCAATATGAACATTGAAAAAATGGTAGCTGAAAAGGTCTTCCGCCAGGATTTACTTTATCGCATTAATACCATCGAACTCGACTTACCTCCTTTACGTGAGCGCCCGGAGGACATTGGCGCATTGGCCGACTTCTATCTAAAACAATACGCAAAAAAGTACAACCGGCCTGTCAACGATATTAGCAGCGCATTGATCAAGAAAATGCAGCAATACAACTGGCCTGGCAATATCCGCGAATTGCAGCATGCCATTGAACGCGCCGTGATCCTTTCGCAGGAAAGGACGCTGCAACCCGACGACCTGTTCCTCAAAAGTTCCGGTGGCCAGCCTACCACTGCAACTGGTTTTGACTTGGAAGACATGGAAAAGACAATGATCTTGAAAGCCATGAAACGTTTCAATGGTAACATTACCGATGCTGCCCGGGAATTGGGGCTAAGTCGCGCGGCGCTTTACAGAAGAATGGAAAAATACGGCTTGTAAATCGAACATTATTCCGGTCAATGCCATCAGACGCTCATTTGGCATATTTTTTGGAAGCGAGTCACTTAAGTAGTTAGCATTTCATTCAATTTCCGCTCCTGATGCGTCCATACCTGATCCTGTTTTTATTCTGCATTCATTCTCAATTTCTTTCTGCACAACAAGACCAGATCACGCCAATTCCGCTTAAAAATGTAAAAACGACACAAGGTTTCTGGCATGACAGGCTGGAAACAGCCCGGACCGTGATGATTCCCCACGTACTTCATCATTGCGAAGAGTCCGGCAGGATAAACAATTTTGCGGTGGCAGGCGGATTGAAGAAAGGCAAATTTGAAGGGGTGCGATTTAATGATTCCGATGTCTTCAAAGTGGTGGAAGGAGCCGCATATGTGCTTCAAAATCAGTACGATCCCAAACTCGATCGTTATCTCGACAGTCTGATCATTTTATTTGCAGCAGCCCAAGAACCGGATGGCTATTTGTACACAATCCGGACTATTAATAAAGACACAACCGGTGCATATGATTGGATTGCAGGCCCCTATCGCTATTCTTTCGAAAACGGCAGCCATGAGCTCTACAATGTGGGGCACCTTTATGAAGCAGCCATTGCCCATTACGAAGCGACCGGCAAAAAGACTTTGCTAGACGTTGCAATCAAGAATGCCGATCATCTTGTTAAAACTTTTGGAACAAAACCCGGCCAATTAGTAGTGGTTCCAGGACATGAAGAAATCGAAACTGCACTGATCCGTTTGCACCGGGTAACAGGCAAGAAAGATTATCTGGATCTCGCCAAATTTTTCATAGATATGCGCGGCCGGTCCGACAAGCGCACTTTATATCTCGATGAACACAAACTTGGACCCTCCTATTTTCAGGATCAGGTACCTTTTGTGTGGCAAAAAGAAGCGGCGGGGCACGCAGTGAGGGCGCAATATCTCTATGCGGCGGTCGCGGATATGTTGCCCTTGCAACATGATCCGCAATACAGTGCCGCCGTTCATCGGATCTGGGAAGATGCTACTTATAAAAAGCAATACATCACAGGCGGCGTGGGTGCCCGTGAGGATGGAGAGGCATTTGATAAAGCCTATGTTTTGCCAAACGATAATGCATATGCCGAAACTTGTGCTGCAGTCGCCAATATGCTTTGGAACCATAAAATGTACCTCTATACGGGCGAATCCAAATATATGGATGTTTTTGAACGGGTACTTTACAATGGGTTTCTGGGAGGAATGTCAGTGAAAGGAAATGAATTCTTTTATGTAAATCCCATGGCATCGAATGGAGTCAATGATTTTGGCCGTGGTTCGGGTGCTGTGAGACATGACTGGTTTGGTACCGCCTGCTGCCCGACCAATGTATCCCGTTTTTTACCATCCATGCCTGCGTATATCTATGCAATAAGGGAAAATGAGTTGTTTATCAACCTGTTTGCCGACAATGAAGCGACATTGAATGTCAATAATGTTCCGGTAAAAATAGATCAGGATACGAATTACCCTTGGGATGGAAATATCAAAATCTCGGTAGTGCCTGAAAAAACGGCCACTTTTCCCATCGCAATCCGCATTCCTGGCTGGGCAACTGGTGAGGCTATTCCCGGAGGACTATATACTTATGCAGACAAGAAAATCAAACCGGTTTTGGTTTCAATCAACGGAAAGAAAACAGAAGCTATATTAGACAAAGGTTACCTGAAATTATCTCGTGCATGGAAAAAAGGAGATGTTATCAGTTTGATTTTAGATATGCCTGTTCACCAGGTACTACCCAATGAAAACATTGCAGCCGACAAAGGTAAAGTCGCTATTGAAAAAGGCCCGGTGCTTTATTGCGCCGAGGGACATGATAATCATGGAAAGGCGCTTGGGATTATCATTAAACCGGCCCAATCATTTACTTCCCAATTTGAAAAAGGAATGTTGGGAGGAATAAATACATTAAAATCGGAAAGTGTAACATTAATCCCCTATTACGCCTGGGCAAACCGTGGCGCATCGGAAATGACGATTTGGTTTGATGTTGGCAATTAGAGTTTGCAAACGTTTGGGAAAATACCGACGCGGTTTTTATTTAGCCAGGTTCTTTTTAACCGTATCCAAATCTTTTAACTCGCCATCCACGACAATGTTTACAACGCTGTTTTTGAACATATCATTCTCCGAAACCAGCTTGCTTTTAAAATAGAGCGTAAATGGAATGGATTTTCCTTTGACAATTACTTGTCCCATTGCCTTTAAAATCTTCCCCATGTCGATAGCAAGCGGAATATCATAAGTTTCACTGCTCTTACCCTTTATCTTTGTGAAACCTTCCACAGCCCCTTCCGCCAACCTTTTTTGCTTACCAAGATCCACTACATAAGATGGATTTTTGAATTGGACAGGAAAGGGATTTTGATTTGAAAATTTCAGTTTCAATACAATCTCCGATTTGCTTAACCGAAACCTGGTCATATCGTAATCGACAATTTCAACCCGAGGTAAGCGATAAAGCGGCAAACGTTTGTCTTTGGAAAGCGTAATTGAATCTTTCCCCAGCAAAGGTTTATTCAGGATAAAATGACCTTCGAAATGGTAGTTAGCACTATCCTCTCCCTCAGCTGCCTCGGCTTCTCCCTCTTTTTTTAGCTTTTTTATTTTGAGTTGCGAAGGCAAACTTACAATTGTGCTGTCTCGTGATTTAATGAGCAGGGGTTCTGTGTATTCATTCTCAATGATCTTAACCCCATTCATTTGAACAAAATAATTAAACCCTTTAATGTCCAATTCGACAGGTAACGGGTTATCTACAAGCAACTTGATGGAAAGATCAATGGTACTGTCAGTGATGTTGGTAATGTGCCCAATCCCCATTTCCACCCGTGGTTTTAAATCGGAAACCGGGTTACTATTCTTCTTTTTATAAGCGTTGAAAAAATAAAACCCCGCACCGGCCAACAGCAATAAAACCAAAATTATCCATACCAGTTTCGACGGTGCCTTGTTCATAGGAAAGTTGATTAGTGTCAGAATATTTCAGTTTTGGGTGAAAAAATCATTCCGTTAGTGAAGCGTGAATTTCCTCACTTATAGCTTGTGGTATTGTCTAGATAATCTCTGATGTGTGGACTTTAATCTTCATATAGTTCAGAAAACCGTGTTTCCCGCGCATTGCTTTTTTGGTATGATTTTTAGAATGACCGTTGCAGAATGATTAATTCTTTCCACTAACCATTACAGTTAATCAATAACGATTATGAAAGCGACTAAAAGTAAATTGACCAATCAAATCACAGAATCAGATAGCGAAAAATTAAGAGAACTTTTCGTAGATGGCTTAAAAGACATTTACTGGGCAGAAAAGCATTTGGCAAAAGCACTGACTAAAATGTCGAAAAACGCAACTTCCCAAGAATTAAAAGCTGCATTTGAACAACACACAACTGAAACCGAAGATCACTCGGCGCGTTTGGAAGAAATTTTTGGTATGATTGGAGAAAAAGCCCAGGCGAAGAAATGTGCAGCTATGGAAGGATTAATTGAGGAAGCAAACGAGATCATCGAAAGTACCGACAAAGGGACGATGGTGCGCGATTGCGGACTGATCATGGCAGCGCAAAAGGTGGAGCATTATGAAATTGCGTCGTATGGTACCTTGCGCAACATTGCCAGAACCTTAGGCCATTCTGATGTAGCTGATATGCTCCAGATCACATTGAATCAGGAAGGTGAAACCGACCACAAATTGACTGAGTTAGCAGAATCTTATGTTAACGAAGAAGCTAGCGCTGAATAATGCACGCTAATACATAGAAAAGCCGACTGGTTAAACCAGTCGGCTTTTTTTCGTCAATACGCTGTAATTAGGCCAGGTTTAACTTTCCATGGTCACCTCCATCCGGCGTTGTACCGGTTAAAACTGCTTTTAACATCGAGAAAAACACAACCATGGTCGACGAAGTGCTATCCCAATATGCAGCCTCTTCTGTCGTCACCTTTAACATAACCAAATTCGGATCATCCTTACCTTTCGGAAACCAAGCCTTGGACATCAGATTCCACAATTCTTCTTTCTTACTTTCGCTGTCTACAATTGCCGCAGTACCCGAGACGCTCATGTAAGAATTATTTTTCGGGTCAGAGTAAATCAATGTTACCGCTTCACCCGAATTTGTGTCACTCCCTATCTCCGTTTCGCGGCTTGTGAAAAACCATGCATTTCCATCTGCATCAATATCAAGTGTAGTCATTGGCCTGGATTCGATCCTGCCGTTTTCATAGGTCGTGTACATACAAAAACGAATGTCTTCTGCCAATGATATCAGTTTATTAATCGCTTCTACGCGCGCCAAGTCCTTTTCCATAATCATTATTTGTTGAATCTTTTGAATAACTATTTCTCAAAAGATCCTAAAACAACCGTTCCAAAAAAGAGGAGATGGATTCTTATTGACGCGTTAACTTCTCATATTCCTTCTGCGTCAGCGAATGCTCATCATAATTTTTGTAAGCCGCAAAATAGTGGGACGTCAACCCGATTCCCCAGCCAAGCATTGGAAATAAGGGCCATGGAAAATTGTCACGACCTAAATCGTTGAAATTGATGATCGCATAAAGCAACCACAATCCTGCAATTACAATTACATAAGTCCGTAAATGCATTTTGAATGCAGCTCTTTTCTTTGCTTTTCTCCAAAGTTGTTCGTTACGGGGAGTTTCCATGATTTCCAGTATTTTATTTAGTTGAGGTTTTTGAATATTTAATCGCTTAACAGCTAATCAGTTATTCAAATATATCAGCTTTGCCCGCACTTTTACGAATCAGCGGCGACGGAGTTTAGAAATAGCAGGATGAAGTATTGAATTGTCCGGATAAAACATTTTATGGCTTCAATCAGAATTCTAAACGATAATTTAAAATGGGCAACAGGCCGGTTTGTGTCGTAATCCTAACCCTGTCACTTCTTGGATCGTAAGCCTGGTTAAATGCATTCAAACGATTGGTAACGTTCTGAATGTCCAGCGAGATGGTGGACGTCGTTCGCTTTTTGTTTTTGGTATAACTCACTCGCAAATCAGTACGGAAATAGTGTGGCAGCTGCTCAGAATAGCTTTTCGTCCAATCGCGAACCGTGTGGCCAGCCTCCCTGGATTTATCCAGATCGATAGGTGTTACCCTGTTTCCACCCGCAGCAAGTACCTTAATGTTTGCTGCAAAAATGTTGGTTTTATTTTTCCCAACCTTCCATTCCTTTCCTGCAAGCACATTCTGTACAAACTTCCCATTGAAACGACTGTCCCTCTCCACACCGTCGCGGGCTGTGTACAAAGATTGATATAAGGATGTGGTGCTCATGAAATAAATGCCATTAGTCAGAGACTTTTCGACGGTCAGTTCCAATCCATAACTGCGGCCTTTTCCATCACTTGTTAATGTATCGCTACCAAAACCTTCTACTTCATTAATTTGAGAATCGTACAGCAAATAAGGCGTAGTCGTGTTTGGAGGTCCGATAGGTACATTATAATGGTGCTGATAATAAGTTTCCGTCATGATGCGCCAGCTCGCAGAAGGCCGTAATTCATAACCGGCTACAAAATGCGCCGATTTCATCAGCTTCAGGTTTTTATTTAAAAGCCCTGTCTTGCCATCGCTGGTGTTGACCCGTGCGAAGTAAGTCGAAATAGATTCCGTTTTACTATGCAGCCCCGCACCAAGACTGATCGTAGATTTCGGTGCCACCGACCATTTCAAACCGGCTCTTGGTTCTATGGAAAACTGATTATTCAATTCTAAAAGCATGCCGTGAAGCCCCACATTCATGGTTACGGTAGGGGTTAAACGCGCCTTCCACTGACCATATGCCTGGAAAAGCTGCGTATTGCCTTCCTGATCCACATTGGTCTTTACCTGCCCTCCATCATTGTTCCGATCGAACAGATTGAAATCGAGGTGGTTGATAATTACGCCTAGCCTTACCGTATTCCTCGCATTCAGTTTATAATTGTACAAAGATGAAAGCCTGAGCGCCTGGTTCAGGAAATTTTGACTCTGGCTGGTATTGTCTTCTTTATCAAAAGACTCATCGCTCTGCAATGTCGCCGAATACGAGACAATGTTTTCCAGGTAGGATTTACTGTTCAAATAGCGCAGGTAGTTCACGCCCACCATACCCCGGTTCGACTTAAATAGCTCTTTTTCATCCTCATCATCGAATTTAGAAGTGCTTAATCCACCCATGCCCCAGACAGAAACCACCGATTTTTCATCATAAGGAAGGTACACTTTGAACGCGCCATCCTGGAAATCCGTCGTGGCGTCGCCTACAATGTTTATCCCAATTTTGTTTAAAACAGAAAGGGTTGAATATCGATAATTGGCCAGGTAAGAGGCGCCGCCTTTTGCTCCTATCGGGCCTTCCGCGGCGAAATCAAGCCCCAAGACACCCGCTTGCAAAGCATATTCCCGCTTTTCATCATTCCCCTTTCTGAGTTTGAGATCAAATACACCTGAGGTAGCGTTGCCATATTCCGCAGGAAATGCGCCTGTCAGGAAATCAGAGTTACTCAACACATTGGCGCTCAATGCACTGATGCCACCCCCGCTGGAACCTTCCGAGGCAAAGTGATTAGGATTTGGAATCTCAACGCCTTCCATTCTCCACAACAGCCCTTTCGGACTGTTTCCGCGGATAATGATCTGGTTGTTACCATCATCATTGGTCGCAACGCCCGCGAAAGACAGCGCCATCCGTGCCGGATCATTTACCGCAGCCGCAAAACGCTTCGTCTGGTCGACCGTAAACGACCTACCGCTCACACTGACCATCTCGTTCAGAGGCGCACCATTTTCGGTTTGCGCCTTAATCACCACTTCGTCCAGCGACTTGAACGATTCTGAGAGTTTGATATTTAATTCCACTTCCTTACCCGAACCTACGGTAATTTCCTGCAAGAATGCGTCGTCGTAACCGATACAGGTGATCTTAAATGAATGCCTGCCGACAGGCACTTTTTCGATCCTGAAATGACCTTGCGCGTCAGTAGCGCCTCCGGCAATCGGGTTCACGGTGGTGGTGATAATGTTTGCACCAATAATGGGCTGCTGCGATTCCGTGTCGATAACCCGTCCTTTCACAAGTTGGGTTGGCTGCTGTGCGTAGGTCAGGGCACTATAAGCCCCGGCCAGTAATGTTAAAATAATCTTTCTCATAGCTAGTTGTTTCATTTCTGACAACTAAGCCATGGGTTACCCTAGTTTTTTGGGGGAAATTATTTTTGTTGGGAGCAATCATTACCAGGTTATGGCCGCATTGTAGCTGCCAAATTTGTCATCCTTCGTTACAATGATCAGGTCTTCTTGAAATGACTGGGCAATAAAAATTCTATCAAAAGGATCGTGATGATGGAACTGGAGAACCAAAGAATAGCGTGTGTGTCAAGAAGTAGGTTCACTATTTATAAATATGAAATTCCGAAAATGGTTCATCAAAATTATCCTTCATTTCGATAAGGCCTTTCGCCTTCCCAGCAACTCTTTTATTAGTTTTACGCTTTTTACCAATCAAATCTGGATTTAACGAATCGATTATACGAACCAATTCCGATTTCTGCTGAGCAGGAAGCATTGATATCTTGGTATATAATTTTAGATCCGTCATATTCTTGTTGTTTAAACAAATTTACTAAATAGATATCAAATTTCTCCCGGGTATCAAACAACCCACTTCCCCAACCGATGAGCACTATCCCAAACACATATTACAATCTTGTCGCGATGAGAGTAAGCATATGAATGTTATTTTCTCGACCCCTTTTAAAAATCCCAAAAGCCTTTTTTAGCTTTGAATGTAGTAGTTTTGGGGTGTTTATTTAGAAAATTTCATTGACTGGAAAATGATTAAGGCTGCGATATTTGACATGGATGGATTGCTGATCGACTCTGAACCGATCTGGACCGACGCCGCCCGTGAAGTGATGCAAAAAGTGAATTTCGAAATTACTGATTCGCTTAAATTGCAGACCACAGGCTTATCAATCAAGCTTTTCCTGGATTTTTGCCATCAGATCCAACCCTGGAACACACCCAGCTTTGAAGAACTGGAAAAGGAGATCCTCGAAATAGCGCATACCAATATTCTTGCCCATGCAGTAGCCTTGCCTGGCGCTATTGCTTTAGTAAAGGAATTAAAATCGCAGGGATTAAAACTTGCTGTTGCCTCGGCATCGCATATGGAGTTGATTGAGGGTGTGTTAAAAAGATTGGACATTATCGACTATTTTGACACCTGGCATTCGGGGGAACTGGAAAAATTCACCAAACCCCATCCGGCCGTTTACCTGACTACTGCTAAAAAACTGGGCATGTTACCAGAAGAGTGTATAGCTTTTGAAGACTCGCACGCGGGGCTGCGTTCCGCACATGCGGCAGGAATGATCACTATTTCGGTGCCGACGATGGAAGTTTTTGATGATCCCAAATTTGACATGGCAGATTATAAGATTGATTCACTGGAAAAATACATTTTGAGCGAAATGTCAGGAGTTCCCCAAAATTTGCTAAATAATGAACGCTAATCCTCTTTTTGAGCAGCCTTCATGGTAGGACTACGACATTTCAGTATTATGATCATGATCAGGATAATTGCCATTATCTTGAGTGTACTTGCGTTGGCCTGGCTGGCCAACAAGCACACCAATGAAATGCTGGTATATATCCTGGGAACGATCTTTATTTTTATCCAGGGCTCTCTGTTGTATCAATATGTTACCAATGTCAACCGTAAACTCACTTACTTTTTAGAATCCGTACGCTATTCCGATTTTACGATCAATTTTCGGTCGGATAATAAGATGGGTCGGACATTTAAGGAGCTTAACCAGCAGTTTAATGAAGTTTTGCATGCATTTCGCCAGGCCAGGGCCGAGAAAGAAGCCAATTTGCAATACCTCAATACCATTGTACAACACATTGGAACAGGGCTTATCACTTTTGACAGCACCGGGCAGGTTAACCTCATAAACAATGCAGCCCTCCGGATGCTGGGCATTTACAGGCTGCATCAACTGAGCGAATTGAAGGACAAACACCCGCGCCTTTTTGAATTACTTTCCGAGTTAAATTCCGGCGTCCGGGAATTGTACCGTACCCCATCCGATCAGCCGCTCGCATTGCAGGGCGCCGCTATTCAGTTGCGGGGAATGTGGGTCAGGATTGTCGTTTTACAAAATATCCAGACAGAATTACAGCAGCAGGAAGTAGAGTCGTGGCAAAACCTTACCCGCGTTTTACGTCACGAGATCATGAATTCGATGACACCGATTGTGTCATTAGTAGGTACCATGCGACTGATCGTCAATGAGGATATTGAAAAATCGACCAGCGACCAGGAAGCGGTAAAGGATCTGAAGGAAGCTTTGGCCACTTTGGAGAAAAGGAGCAAGGGCATGATGCAGTTTGTGAATGCCTACCGCGATTTTACCACATTACCGAAACCTGTTTTTGCAACCCTTAGCGTTGCCGAGCTTTTACAGGAAGTGTTGCAATTACTACAAACCGACTTGACGCAATCGGGTGTACTCTGGAAATTATCGGTAAAACCTGAAACATTGCAAGTGAAAGCAGATGGAAGCCAAATCCAGCAGGTTTTAATTAACCTGGTCAAAAATGCTTCTGAGTCTTTTTCAAACCAAACGAACCGGCTTATTACCATTTCGGCTTATCAGACTGATAGCATAGTAATGATTGAAGTGGAAGACAATGGCGACGGTATTGAGCCTGAGGCTATTGAAAATATCTTTATTCCATTTTATACCACAAAAAAAACAGGATCAGGTATCGGGCTCAGCCTTTCGCGCCAGATTCTGCAACAGCATAATGGCCAATTGAATGTGTCATCACAAGTTGGGAAAGGCACGATTTTTACGCTGATTATCTGATTCAATATATTATTTAAGCATTCTCAATCCTTCGTTTTCCCAGATCCGTATATCTTACAACCATAAGAGGGTCATTACCGTCTTTGGGGAAAATAATCTTAATCAATATGAAAAAATATCTGTTGTTTGGTCTGGTGGCTGTTGGCGCATTGTGTTGCAAGAATTCCGGGGTAGATAAGAAGGAAGAGGGGATCAAATACAAAGAGACAGTTGTACTCAATGATGTTCCAAAGGCTTCTCTGACGTTCTTTGAAGTTGAAGACAGCCGGTGTCCCGAAGGCGGACAATGCATATGGGCAGGCGCTGCAACGGTTGATCTGTTACTATCGGGTGTAACTGTGGAAGGTGGTTTAAACGAGCACGTAAAGATGTGCATCGGGGCGTGCAAGAAAAATTTTGAACCCGATACTTTAATCAAAAAATTTGCAGGAGAGGAATACCGGCTTATTCTTCAGGAAGTAAAACCTTATCCCAAATTATCGGAGCCAAAGACAAAAGAAGATTATACGATCCTCTTGAAAATTGAAAAAAAATAAAAACCGGCCGGAGAGACTTGCCAGGTCTTAAAGACCTTGTAAGTCTGACCCGGCCAAACCCGCCAATTTACTTTTTCGGTAGCCGTAGCTGAAATAGATAACCAGGCCGATTGCCAGCCAGATTACGAAGATGAGCCAGTTGGAGGAGCCTAGTTCGGTCATCAGGTATAGATTCGTTAGGATACCAGCGACTGGAAGAATTGAGAAATTATGTTTGTAAGCCAGGACTGCAAGTATCGCCCAAACAATCCAGAATATAATCGTGAGGAGCTTGTGCTCCACGATTCCCATAAAGCTTAGCTCCTTCCATTCGGCAATTACACTTTGTCCGTAGATTGAAAGTCCTACAATAGCCAGGATAAAAAGTATCCCAATCACATACTTCCCATTGAAATAAGGCACGCGAAATTTAGATTGTGCCGAAATTCCTGTGTGATCGAGATAGAGAACTCCCCCACAAACCAGGATAAAGGCAAAAAACGTCCCTACACTGGTCAGATCCACGAAAAAATCCATTTTGAAGAACAATGCGGGGATACCTACAACAAACCCGGTAACAATGGTAGCGAAAGAAGGTGTCTGGTATTTGGGATGGATTTTAGAAAAGCGTTTCCATAAGAGCCCGTCGCGGCTCATGGTCATCCAGATCCTCGGCTGGCCAAGCTGATACACCAGCAATGCACTGGTGATTGCAATCACGGAACTTACTGAAATCACCCCTGCCATAAAATCAAGGCCATTTTTTTCAAAAACAAAAGCCAGCGGATCGCTGACTTTTAGTTCGGTATAATTCACCATTCCGGTCAATACCAATGTGATAAGCACATATAAAACCGTGCAAATGATCAGACAGTAGATCATCGCCTTGGGCATATCCCGCTGCGGGTTTTTACATTCTTCCGCCGTCGTAGAAATCGAATCAAAACCAATGAATGCGAAGAAAACGGAAGCGACGCCGCCCATAACCCCTTTGATCCCATTAGGTGCAAATGGCGACCAGTTCTCCGGCTTTACATAAAAAGCACCCGCAATGATCACCAGCAACACAACGCCGATTTTCAAAACCACCATAATGTTGCTTGCAGTCCGCGATTCACGGATACCTATATACACCAATGCCGTAATCAGCAGAGTCACTAACCCGGCGGGAAGATTAAGCATAATGTGAAAATCGCCGATGCTTGGCGCCGACCGGTACGCCTCGGCGGCGAAACTTTCATAGGTACCCAGCTTTTCCGCGCCCAATTGCAATTTGGCAAATGCTTCTGATCCTGTTTCCTGATTAACAGTAAGCCAGCCGGGCAGGACTATTCCGAAACCTTTTAACATACCTGTGAAATATTCCGACCAGGAAATGGCAACTACCATATTGGAAACTGCATATTCCAAAATCAGCGACCATCCGATGATCCAGGCGAAGAGCTCCCCGAAGGCAACATATGCATACGTGTACGCACTACCGGATACGGGTACTGTGCTCGCAAACTGCGCGTACGATAAGGCTGTGAATACGCACGCAATCGCTGTAAACATGAAAAGCAATGATACTGCGGGGCCGCCATTGTAACTGGCGACGCCAATTGTGCTAAATATTCCCGCCCCAACAATTGCCGCGATTCCCAGTGAAACAAGATCCCGGACGCCCAGTATTTTGGCCAATCCACTGCCTTCTACCGATTGGGCATCTTTGAGAATTTGTCCGACCGTTTTCTTGCGGAATAAAGAGGAATTTGGTTTCATTAAGCGGGCTGATTTTCAGGGTAACCGTGAAGTTAGTTTGGCTAAAATAGCGATATTCCTAAGTTATCTTCCCATTCAATAAAAATTTGTTCTGCAATTCTCAAAAATGCCATACAAAATTCTTATTTCTGAAATCAAACAGGTCAGAATTGCGTTATCAGGGCGCCTATACGTTACTTTATCCTTACCACAGAATATGAAATACCGCTTTACCATTCTCATTACGCTGTTTTTCGGCGGATATGCCACTGCTCAGAACATCAAGGCATACACAACGGCCCAGGCACATTCTCACAACGATTATGTGAGGCCCCGGGCATTTTTCGATGCATATGACCAACAGTTTGGCTCCATTGAAGCGGATCTGTACCTGGTAAGGGACACGCTTTTTGTGGCGCACGACTTGAAAGATATTACGCCAGCCAAAACTTTCTCGGCCCTTTACCTCAAACCCATCCTCCAACAAGTTGAAAAGAATAGCGGCAACATTTATCCCCAAAAAGATGTCCCGCTGCAATTGTTGATCGATCTTAAAACTTCAGGAGAGGAGACGCTTGCTGCATTGATGAAAGAATTGGAGCCATATCAGGAGGTTTTGGCGCCAAAGGGTCAGGTAACGATTGTGATCAGCGGCAATGTCCCTGATCCGACCTTATTTGAAAAATATCCTCCTTACATTTCCTTTGATGGTCGTCCGGAAAACACGTACACGGCTGACCAGTTGGCCCATATCGGGTTGATTAGCCAGGCGTTTCAGAGATATTCCCGCTGGAATGGTGAAGGGCCTCTGCCTGAAAAAGACAAGAAAAATATTCTTAAAATGATCGAGGAGACTCACAAGCAGGGCAAAAAAGTACGGATATGGGCTACTCCTGACAATATCAATTCCTGGAAAACCATGATGGCATTGGGGGTGGATTACCTTAACACGGACAAAGTGAAGGAAATGGGTGATTACCTAAGAACTGCACCCCGCTAAACGCCAAATTAATTACGGCAAATAATTATTTTTTCATGTCCGCTGAACAATCTGCTGCGCTTAAAAAAGTCTTAAAACCAATCCATCTTTGGGCCATTGCCGTAGGGCTGGTTATTTCAGGCGAATATTTTGGCTGGAATTACGGGTGGGGTGTTTCCGGCACAATTGGTTTCCTGATCGCCACGCTGGTTGTTACGCTGATGTATGTCACATTTATTTTCAGTTTTACAGAATTGACCACATCAATTCCCCAGGCCGGCGGGCCATTCTCTTACGCGCACCGCGCATTTGGCTGGTGGGGAGGGCTGATTGCAGGTTATGCTACGTTAATTGAGTTTTTAGTGACGCCGCCAGCGATTGCATTTGCACTTGGCAGTTACTCTCACTTTTTATATCCTTCTCTCGAAGTGCTCCACGTCGCATTCGCTTGTTACGCCATTTTTATTGTAATTAATTTATTGGGTATCAAGGAGTCTGCCATGTTTTCATTGGTAGTTACCTTACTCGCGGTGGTCGAACTACTCATCTACATTGGAATCGTAGCACCGCATTTTTCTTATCAGACATTCGTGACCGACCCGATGCCTTTTGGCTGGCCGGGTGTATTTGCAGCATTACCGTTTGCCATCTGGTTTTACCTGGCTATTGAAGGCGTGGCTATGGTAGCCGAAGAAGTGGAAGATCCCAAGCGCACCATATCACTCGGATACATTTACGGCATTTTGACATTGGTTGTTTTGGCATTGGCGGTAATGATTTTCACAGGCGGCGTTACGGACTGGAAGGTTTTAAGTACAATAGATTATCCCCTACCAGCAGCATTGGGCATCGTATTGGGACGGGACAGCGGCCTTACCCACCTTTTTGCCAGCCTGGGCCTTTTTGGTTTGATAGCCTCGTTTCACGGAACGGTGATCGGGTATTCGAGGCAGATTTATGGTTTGGCAAGAAACGGGTATCTCCCCTCCTTTCTGGGCCAGGTAAACGCTAAATTTCAGACACCTCATTGGTCGCTTCTGGCTGGCGGGATTGTGGGATGTGCAGCATTGATGCTTGGAACTACCGATCAGGTGATTATTCTCGCTGCATTGGGAGCGGTAGTGATGTATATGATCAGTATGGTAGCTTTATTTGTTTTGAGAAAAAAAGAACCTGAACTGGAACGTCCTTTTTCCGTGCCGCTTTTTCCCTATTTCCCTGCAATCGCATTGATCTTATCGTCCATTTGCCTGATCGCGATCGTTTACTATAACTTTTTGATGAGCGTCTGGTTTTTCGGGGGACTGATCGTTATTACCGTTTTCTTTGTTTCTACCGGTCGCCATAAAACGTTATAAAAAGATCAGAAAAACAATGTGAGGCTTAACTTGGCAAAGAAAGGTGTTCCAGGTGTAAAATGAATTTCTTCAACTGGCTCAATTTCGTTTTTAAGCCGGCTTAATGTGGCAAACTGGGTTTCCTTCCATTTAGTATTCAGCAGATTTTGAAGGGAAAGGCCGACATTATATCTCTTTTTAGCATAATTGATCTGCGCGTCGGCTACTACATATCCTTTGGCAACAATGGAATTATCTTCATTGGCAGGCCGGTTGGCCAGGTACCTATATCGCAGCGATCCGCTCAATCCATTGGACATTTGAAGCGAGAGCCCGCCTGTTGAAGTGAAAAGAGGCGCCAGAGGCAGGTAATTCATTCCTTCCAGCTCACCTATCGCCCTGGGTTTTGCAGAGCTGACGTCCATATCGGCATAAAGTGTTTTTGTAATCTGATATCTTACGGACAAATCCAATCCTTGTCTTTTCGATTTCCCGCTTGGCTCAATCACACCGGCGTCGCCCACATACACAAACTCCTGTTGCATCCAAAGATACCAGGCAGCCACATTGATCAGCATTTTTGGGAAAGGTTTGAAAATCACTCCAAGATCCGAACCATAAGCTCCGGGAAGAATCTGCTTGCCGCCCTGCGGAACCACCACACGGGTGTCATTGGAGTGAAAACCCTTTCCAGTATTGAGGTACAATTGCACCCGGGGATTGAATGTATAATAAAGGTTCAGTTTGGGGGAGAGGATCGCGTCATTGGCACGTCGCGTATTGACAGGATTTGCCAGCAAATCTTCATATTGGTTACGGAAATAATCCAGCCGCAGCCCTGCATTGACGGTAAATCGGTCATTCACCAGGATAAGTTCGTCGGCATAAAAAGATGCATTCAATTCATTCACATTCCCCAACTTGTATGGATCCAATGTTAACGACCGATTTACGGTATGAGACAATTCCGTCCGGTTTGTAAGATCGTGACGATATTGAATGCCCAGCGTTGTGGTCCAGCTTGATTTGCCGAAGTAATGTTGTTTGGAAATGCTTCCGTTGTACCCAAACAAATTACGTTTCTCCTTTTGGCGCATCTGATCCCCGTATAGGGAATCTTCCAGGAAAAAAGTAAAATTCGAATACAGCTCAAAATTATAATTACTGTAATAAAACTGGTTCTTGATCACATAATTGGAAGGCGTAACCGTCACCAGCTGCGCATTGAAATTGGTGCGGCTGGTCTCCCCTCCTTCCGTTGGATCTACTGAACCATAAAAACCGATCATCCCGGATTCAATAGCACGGTCCGGGATTTGGCCCGAGTGATTCCATTTACTCCAAAAAGTCGAGCCCGTTAATGTGAGATTAGTATTCGGTGCAACGTGTCCGTGATACTTACCAACAATGTTTAACCTATTGAAATTCTGTGGGTTATCAAAATAAGAATTGGTAAAGGAATACTCGGAAGCAATGTAAGCCGACTGGCTTTTGTCCCTTCCTTTTTGACCCAATAAATCAACTCCTGCAACTGCCCGGAACGAATCGTATTGTCCGGCTTCAAGTTTTACAAACGATTTGTCCAATGCATCTTTCGTACGAAAATTGGCCCACCCTGCAGTTGTAAAATTGCCTTTATCGGTCGTGTAAGGACCTTTTTTAAAATCAACACCCTGTACGAGCTCTGGAATAACGAAATGCAGATCGGCATAACCTTGTCCGTGCGCATGCGACACCATATTAACCGGCATTCCATCAACGGTAAGCCTGATATCCGTTCCATGGTCCAGGTCGAAACCCCGGAGAAAAATCTGTTCTGCCTTGCCGCCACCGGCATGTTGTCCAATAAAAAGGCCAGGTACCATCCGTAAAATTTCCTGTGAATTATTGATAGGACGGAGTTTAATGTCGACGCCGTTGATCAACTGCTGGTCATGAGCTCTTTGCGCAGAAACCACTACCTCACTCAATTCAACATCCGCATTGGAAAGCAACGTCTTGACAAACTCCGTTTTATCATCCAATACCGACACTTCTAACACCAGCGATTTGAAACCTACATAAGACAATTCAACCTTGTATTTTGAAGCTACCAAGCCCTCAAGTCTGTACTGTCCAAGTTCATTGGTCACCGTCGTCTTTCCTTGCCCGGAAAGCTGAACCGTTACTCCTTTAAGCGGAAGATTCGTTGCCTGGTCTTTGACAACACCTGAAATGCTGCCCAGGTGGGCGTAGGCGCAAAGGTTTGTCAAAACCAGAAAAGATAGTAATAGAAGTGTCTTCATGCTTTTAGCTTACAGCGCAAATTTAGGGTTGGTCTTTTTTGCCTGAGCCAACAACTTGTCCCCTTGGACCTTATTCCCCATTGCCACTTCAATCGCGCTCGCAATTTGCAATACCTCAGGATCTTTGGTACCTGTACCTAAAGCAATTTTCATATGCTGCATCGCCTTTTCATTGTTCTTTTCTTTAAAGTACGCGGATGCCAGGGCATGGTTTACATCAATGTTCTTGGGCCTGTTGCCATATTCCTTCAATCCATAAAATATCGCTGAATCGAGCTGGCCGGTTTTGGTATATAGTTTGCAAAGTTCCAAATCCACTGCGTGTCCTGACTTTGCATCTTCGTCCAGCATGGTTACCACTTCTGCATATTTTTTCATGGCTTTTTCCTGTTGCCCCTGCAAGCTGTATATATCGGCCATTTCCTCATGAAAAGAAAATTCAGGCATAATGGCGGCGGCTTTTTCTAATGTAGCCAAAGCCTTATCATATTGTTTTTGCGTTTTCAATATCTGCGCTTGTCCGCGCAGTGCAAATGCGTAACTCGGGCGCATGGCTAGTATTTGCTGGTATTCGCCCTCGGCTTCTTTAAGTTTGCCGGTTGTTTCATATAAATGTCCGAGTGTGTTTTTACTCCAGCATTGCGGCTCGGAGCCTGGCAAACCAGCCTGCACAGCCAATTGCATTGCGGCAATCGCGCCAGGATAATTTCCATAAATTTCACGCAGATAAGAAGCGCGTGAATACGATTCCAATGAAGGTTTCAACTGTTGCATTTTGTCGGACATGGCCACTGCTTCCTCGTAGTTGCCCAATTCCACATTGGCATCCACCAGAACGCCATACACATAAGCATTGTCCGGATTGATTTTGCGGGCTTTTTCGGCTAGATCCCTGGCTTCCGCAAATTGGTGCTGCGACATTTTTACAGAGGCTTTAAAAGTGGTTGCCTCAAAATTCTGTGGCTCAATAGCCAGTACACCGTCCAGAATATTCAGTACAGCGGGATAATAATAGGGGTGTTCTCCGGTTATCCGGGCTTCTGCCATGTAAATGACGACCAACTGTAAACGTGGCTTCACATCCTTGGGGTCTTTTTTGACTTTAAGTTTAAGCTCTTCAACCTTCTCCTTTGTTTTTTGCCATTCTGTGGCTGTTGCGAGCTCACCATGACGTTCAAAGAGGCCTGGTAAGTCTGTGCTAGCAACATTGTTCTGGGTAGCTTCCGTTTTTTTCTTCTCGTTACAACCCAATTGGGCAAGGAGTAAAAAGGCTAGTGAAAGCGTAATGATGTTTTTCATGATAAATGTTAACCAAGACTTTAATGAAGGGATCTTGTATTTAAAAATAAGGCCGGAGTTGTCATTTAGATAAATCATCATGATCAACTCCGGCCTTTTACTATTTCAAATAGTCAGGCTGCTATGCGCTTATTTACGAAGAATTTTAACAGTGTACTTTTCTCCTGGTGTTACCACCCTCAGATAATAAATACCAGTCTGTCCGCTCAGTTTAATAGCTCTGCGTTCGTTTTCACCTGCTTTTCCAATGATCTGCTGACCAAATACCTGGCCTTTGCTATTCGCAAGGTCAAGCTGCACGCGCTTACCAAATGCACCTCTAATCTCAACGATCACCTCGTCATTTGAACTTGGGTTACCCATCACAACGGCAGAGAGCGGAACATTTTTCCCCTCAGCCTCAGCAACGCCTTGGCGCGCCATTGAATTTTGGATAAAACCGCAACCTATCCGGAAATTATACTTAATGGTTACTTCGGAAGAAGGTTCATTAACATACCTTGCTTTTGCGAAAATATCCCCGGTATTGGTGTTGTCTTTGAAGAACATAGGCTCAATCGTGCGGTTTGTGTTGGTTGACCAATCACCGTCGATTACTCCTGTTACGGAAAACTCAACTTGTTTGGACGCATCACCACCCGTGCGGGTCAGCGAGAAGCCGCCATTGAGACAGTCGAAACCAGTAATCGAGAACGCAAGAGGGTTCGCATCAATCGGATCATTGCCTTCGTAGCTCGGGCCACGGAATCCAGGCCATGGATTTTGCAGATAAGGGAACGTTTTCTTCAATGTCGTGTCATTTTTGGTAACACCAGCATTAAAAGTCAGAACGCTAAGCAGGTTTGGCGTAACAGGGCTTTCACCCATTTTGAAATCGTCGTACCACAAACCAATTGCTGCCAGAACGACACCACCAACTGCTTGTAATTCAATGGTTGTAACATCGTCTTCCAGGCGACGTCCGTTTGGAAAACCGTCCATGTTAGGAATCCATTGCAAGTCTTTGTTGGAAGCATATGCAGGATTTGTCAAACCTAATACAGCCGCTTGAACTAAACCCAGCGAACTGAAATTTTCGTCATCCCTTGGGGTAGCCGGAACAGCCATATTAAGCCTCAACCAGTCACCCAAAGTAGGTAAAAAGTTGTTGATAAAAGGCTTACCTGGTGCCAGTGGGTTCCCTTCTTTGCCAGTTGCAAGCTGATAAGGAGGTAGGTTTGGAACTCCTGTGTAGAATATTGGCAAAATGTCAACAGCTCTCGGGCTTGTAGCGTCCGGTAGCAGTATGGCTCCAAATGCAGCTTCTGATAAAGCCGTTCCATCCAATGCCGGGTTTCCTTTTAGGCCAAAAAGACCTGCTTTTCCGTTCCGGAAATCAAAAGAACCCAGTGATTTGGTTTGAATCCGGAGATCGGCCAGGCCTGGTACGGCTTTACCAAACGCTTCGTCATCCATATACAACGCCAATTCAGGATTAGTAAAATATTTGGCGAATTGAAGGTCGTTTGCAGGCGAAGTTGCATTCCATTTGTCTTTCATACCGATTGGAATGATCGCTTCGTTGGTTAATGGCATTCCAAGACGGGATACCTGTACCCAATCTCCGCTATAACCGATATCACTGCCAGAATTCAAAGTAGTGATTTTTCTGCGGCTTGAAGATGCATACACACCTATTACATAATCCGGATCAAGGATGTTGGACGCCATTGCAACGGACTTGTTTTCTTTTTGCAATGTCGAAACCGGAACTTCGATGACGATGGAATGACAGTTGAATTTAGCAACTGCATCTCTTCCTGCTGATTTGCGAATGTTTCCAAGGTCGAATATACCGCCCAGATCCACAAAGAATGGATCATCAACAGGACCACAGAAAACCCTTTCGCCAGTCCGAGCCAGCATAACCGCATCAGAAACAAGTTGGTTATACGTTTTACCAAGGCCTACTCCGCTCTCAATCGATCTTGGACCAATATTTGGTGGAGGCACAGTTCCATTATTGATTACTACTTCGAAAGTTTTGCCCCCATCCACGCTGCGTTCGCAAACATAGGTTGTTTTCAGGTTTTCTTTTCCAAGACGGATCAGGAAGAAAGTGGTAGGATCCTCATTCTTTTTGCTGAAAGTAAAGCGATAAACGATATCAGAACCAGGGGTCCCTGCATTATTATCCACATGGATCTCGTAGCGGATGTTTTCACCGAAAGTATACCAGTTAGGACCGCCAGCAGGATGCTCAAACGGAATATAGTTTGCGATAAGAACAATGTTCTCTTTATCTGTTGTGCTTTTGAAAGCATAAACGTCGGTATTATCAGCCAACGGATCCGTTGAAATCAGCGGAGCTTCGCGGTGCGAAGACGCTTTCGATTGATAAGGCATGACACAAGTAAGCGCCACTAACCCAATCAGGTATAAAAGATTTTTCATATTATACTATTGTTATAAAGTGATTGGGATCAGAATCTGGCTTTTTCAGGATAATCAAAACCTCTCCATGGATTGGCGACATATGGAAATGTGCCTTTCAAAGAAGTATCGTTTTTAGTAGGCCCTGAGTTGAATGTCAACACCCTCAGCAATTGTGGCGAAACTGGTGCTTCCGGCGTTGCATCATCATAAAACAAGCCTATCGCCGCAAGAACAATGCCTGAAACCGCCTGTAATTCGATGGTAGTCACATCGTCTTCGAGGCGACGTCCGTTCGGGAAACCATCCATATTTGGGATCCATTGCAGATCTTTATTCGCATTGTAAGCAGGATCAGTAATACCCAAAACTGCCGCCTGAACCAGGCCTAGCGAGCTGAATTTGCTATCGTCACGTGGAGTAGCAGGTACTGCCATGTTCAACCGCAACATGTCGCCGAGCGTTGGCAGAAAGTTGTTGATAAAAGGTTTTCCTTTTGCCAGCGGATTGTTGTTTTTGCCAGTCGCAAGTTGGTAAGGAGCCAGGTTAGGTACACCAGTATAAAATATGGGTAACAAATCCACAGCCCTTGGGCTTGCGATATCTGGTAACAGCAGGGTGCCGAATATCGCATCGTCAAGCGCTGTACCCACCAATGCCGAAGAGCCTTTCAATCCGAACAAACCTGATCTGCCGTTACGGAAATCAAACGCCCCTAATGAGTTGGATTGGATACGCAACGCATTCAATGAAGGAACCGCTGCTCCGAACTTTGAATCATCCATGTACAAAGCCAGCTCAGGATTCACAAAATATTTTGCGAATTGCAGATCATGACCTTCATAAGGTGTAAGAGAATTCCAAAGGTCTTTCATGCCTATTGGAATCACTGCTTCATTGGTAAGCGGCATTCCCAAACGTGAAACCTGTACATATTTTCCTTCGTAACCTACTTCTCCGTCTGTGCCCAGTGTTTTGATCATTTGTCTGCTGGCAGATGCCCATACACCGATCACAAAGTCAGCGTCAAGAATGTTTTCTGCCTGACTGACACCCCTACCTTCTTTTTGCAACATACTTACAGGTATCTTAAGAGCAATGGTATGTACATTGAAGCGGTTTAAAGTTCCTTTGGGCGCGTTGGTTGTATTCCCTTCCGGACGAAAGTTTCCAACATCGAAAGCGCCAGCCAGGTCTACGAAAAACGGATCGTCGACAGGGCCGCAAAAAACTTTTTCTCCACTGGTTGCAGTGTTAATGGCACCTTCAACAAGAGAATTATAGTCAGGCGCTTCCAGGCCTACCGTTTTCCCTTCAATAGAGCGCGGGCCAATATTATTTGGAGGCACAATGCCTTCCGCAACAATCGTCGAGAAGGTCATGCCGCCGTCCATGCTTTTTTCGCATTTGTAAGTTGTTTTGAGATTTTGCTTGCCCAAACGAATGTTGAAAAAAGTGGTTGGGTCTTCATTAATGCTGGAAAATGTAAACCGATAAGTGATATCGTCTCCGGCAGTTGTGGTTTTGTTTTTGATGTGAATCTCGTAGCGAACATTCGGGCCGAAATTATAGTAATTGGGACCACCGTCGGGAGATTCAAACGGAATGTAATTGGCAATAATGGTGATTGAATTGGGATCATCCGGGCTTTTGAACGCATACAAATCCGTATTGTCAGCCAGCGGATCATTGGAAATCAGAGGCGCCTCCCTGTGACTGGAGGCATAGCTGGCCAGCGAGCACAGCAGGGTTACGAAGCTCAGGATACAATACCGGAGCCTACACAGGTTCATCATAGAAACTTGCATGGGTAAATTGTTTGAAATAGTGAAAAAATTTTTGCTAAAAACAGATAAAGGAAAATAGTCTTACGCAGTGGATAATTGTATTCATCGGGGTAAATACAAAACGTGGAAATGGCTCGCCGTCAAAAAATAGCTTAGGGATAAGGCAGTAACTGTAACCCTATTCTTCTAATCTTGCTTAATATACGTAAGTATACGCTAATCCGATTACAGGCGTCAAACTTTAGACTCCACCGGAGTTCTATAAAATTATATAATTTTATAGAAACATATTTATATTAATTTGTTTTCACTCCTGATTGGAGTAGACTAGTCGAAGTTCAAGAGGGAGAACAAAATAATTGTAGACAGTTAACTACAAAGTTAGCCAACAATCGGGAATTTATAGAACAATCTCTACCGAAAACACAAGTACTTGTGTTACAAGAGCTTTTACGTTTGGCTTAATTACTTTTTTAGTCACAAACGGTTACGTTATATCCATTTTTGAATAATATTGTAAAGCAATTAGTTCGTATATTTTCATGCATTTATTTACATCAGCGAACACTGATCCTAAGCTTTCGTATATCCCATCCAGTCACTGTTCAACCGCCGGGTTGGATATTTACATTTTAAGATGAACATTCTCATTGTTGAAGACGATTTTATCATTGCAAAACATTTACAATTCCTGCTCAATGGTTTCGGATACGAAGCCCACGACATAGCCACCGACTATCCCACGGCTGTTGAATTGCTTGCCAACAAAGTTTTTCATCTGGCTGTTCTGGACATTAATCTCAACGGTTACCAGACAGGCATCGATCTGGCCGACTACATCCGTGAAAATCTGGGGATTCCGTTTCTTTTTCTGTCTGCTCACGACGACATTGCGGTGGTCAATGCTGCATTGCAATCGGCGCCGCATGCTTTTTTACAGAAACCATTTCAAAAAATTACGGTTTACACAGCCGTAAAGCTGGCTTTGAAAAATTATCGCCTTGCAGCACTTGCGGGAGAAACGGAAATGCAGGAAAAAGAGGATACTACTGTGATCAAGGATGCTTTGTTTATCAAAGAGAAGCATATGTTCACCAAAATAATGTTGTCGGATATCCTTTACATTCGCAGCGATGACAACTACCTAGAATTGCATACCAACAAAAAAAAATATACAATACGGGAGACGCTTAAAAATATGATCCAGCAGCTGCCCGTCAACTTCTTCTTTCGGGTACATAAGTCATTCATAATCAATCTCAACTCAATCACTGCGATCGATTATGTCCATGTAATGATCAATGATATTGAGATCCCCATCACGAATGACAACAGGAATGAACTGTTGAGTCGGATTAAAACATTCTCCTGAGACGTCGGCTCCCAATCTGTCTGACCCACAAAATTCTATCATTCACCCCCAGAATTTTGTACTTCACCCCATTGATTTGCCCAAACCCGGACATCGAACTAATTTCATACCACGTAACATTCCTCCTCTATTTTTTTATTCTGATTAGCACTAGGATCCTGGGTTTTTTGTACTAAGATATTTTTTTAACCCAGGCATCCAATTGTTCTCAAAATTCGTATTTGATATTGTATCTGCATTTTGCAAAGAATTGGCATTATGCACACATTATTTAGCATATAAAACCTAAACTAAGTCCATTATAAGTTTTGAATTAAATATCGTTGAGAATAATTAAACATCCCTGGAAGACTTTTCCAGGGATGTTTTGTGTTTCGGGTTTCTGATAATAAATACCGCCCGAAGGCACAATGCTTCTGTCAGGGATACAGAAGATACTTTTTCCTTGCTTCCTTATAATTTGATAATCCTGGCTCCCAGCTTTTTCTGATCTCCTCCTCGGAAACTCCGGCGACGATCTGCTTTTTTAAGTTTTCTGTACCCACGAGCTTATCGAAATTGCCCATTTGCTTACTCTGCGTCATATCGAAAAACCGTTCTTTCTCGGGATATGCTTTGTACATCTCCATGAGCCAGCCCAGGTTGAGGCGTCCGGATTTCTGAAGACGAGCTACATCGTATTTACGTAAATCCAATCCGTAACATTCCGTATCCATGTGCAGCGGGGTTTCGCTCATTCCCTTAATACTTTTTGGCGTAAAGGTAAAGTCGTACTTTCCTTTTAATTTTGGCGCTCCCAATACCGTAAACGGCATATAAGTCCCCCGTCCCTGACTTAGGATGGTGCCTTCAAACATGCAGATATGCGGATAAAGCATTACAGATTGTTGTGTATTCAGATTGGGGGATGGCATCGCGGGAAGGGTATATGGCATATCATGCGCATAATTTGCGACTTTGATGATTTTAAGTTTACACTGCAGTTTGTTCGGCAGCCAGCCTTCACCATTGATCATCTGAGCGAATTCTGCAATGGTAAGTCCGTGAGAAATGGGTATCCTGTACATGCCGATCCCCGACTGTAAATGATCTTCCAGGATCGGACCGTCGACCAAAAAGCCGTTTGGATTTGGCCTGTCCAGGATCATCATTTCCTTATTACTTTCCGCGCAGGATTCCATAACATGTCCCAGCGTATTAATATATGTGTAAAATCTGGCGCCCACATCCTGTATATCAAATATTATGAGATCCAAATTTGCCATCTGCTCTTTGGTAGGGCGTTTCAGCTTTCCGTATAAAGAAATCGCGGGAATTCCTGTTTTTGGGTCCGCACTGTCACTTACCTTGTCGCCATTGCTTGCAGTTCCTCGAAAACCATGTTCCGGACCGAAAATCGTTACAATGTTTACGCCGAGCGCCACAAGGCTATCCACCATGGGCGTGCTGCCGATAATAGAAGTTTGATTGACAACAATGCCCACCTTTTTCCCTTTTAGATAATCGAGGTAAGCTGGAATTTGGTCGGCGCCAGTCATCAGCTTCTGCGCAGATCCGTTTTTGGACAATGTGCTGATGGAATCATTGCCAGCTAGTTGCGGGCTCTTCTGGGAAGATGACTTTACGCAAGTGATAAGGAGAGAAATAGAAGCAATGATACAGAAAATGGCAGAAAGCAGTTTCATTTGATTTAGGATGATTTAAATAAAAGTAAAGGTTTCATGCCACTAAAATAACTTCATCTGTCCTCCCCGCATAAATTGCGAAGTATCCAGCTCGGGCCATACCCTATCTTTCAGATATTTCCGGCAGGCCATATCGTGCAGCTGGCGAATGTTTTCAGCGAATATTCCTTCTCCCACCATTCTAGTCCCAAACCGCGAATCATTCACCTGTCCACCATGACATTCTTTGATCTGATTCAAGACCTTAGCTGCCCGGTCTGGAAAATGATGCTCGATCCACTCTTCGAAAAGCTTGGCAATAGCACCATTAAGCCTTACCACCGTATAATGCGCCCAAACGGCACCATGCTCAGCAGCAGCTTGCACCAGTGCTGGAATTTCATGGTCATTCAGTCCGGGAATAATCGGCGCGGTCATCACGCCCATGGGAACGCCCGCTTCATGCAAAGTTTTCACGATCTGCAGGCGGCGTTTTCCGGTAACCGTTCTTGGTTCGAGGGCACTTCTCAAATCCTCGTTTAAGGAAGTAATGGATACCGCTCCATGCACCAAATTCAGTTTCGCGAGCTTTTCAAGCACATCAATGTCCCGCAATACCAATGCATTTTTTGTTAAAACGCTGACGGGGTTGCGATATCTGAGGCATATTTCCAGCAGCTGTCGCGTTAGTCTATACTTTTTCTCTCCCGGCTGATAGCAATCTGTATTTCCAGAGATGTGAATAACCGTTGGCTCCCATTTTTTGGAACTAAAAAGCTTTTCAAGAAGCTGCGGGGCATTTTTTTTCACCATAATCTTGGTCTCAAAATCAAGACCGGCCGAAAAGCCCCAATATTCGTGCGAATTTCTTGCATAGCAATAAATGCAACCATGCTCACAACCCCGGTAAGGGTTGATCGAATGAAAATTAGGGAGGTCCGGACTGTCCGAAATGCTCATCAATGTATTGGATTGCTCCTCAATAAATTGCGTTTTGGGATTAACCTCCTGCTCTTCCCATTGTTGCCAGTCTTCCGAAGTATACTCTAATTCATGCTTGGTAAATTTGTTGTGGGGATTGATGGCAGCGCCACGTCCTCTTGCCCTGTTGTCCATTTGTTGATGATTTCATTATTGTTGATGAAGTTGTTTTTAGACTTGCCAGGTTTGGAAAACCTGGCAAGTCTTATTTAATATATCGAAAATCTTCGTCGCCTTTCAAAGAGAGCAACACGTCATACATCAGTTGAATGACATTTTTAACATCTTCTTTATGCACCATTTCAACGGTGGTATGCATGTATTTTAGCGGAAGTGAGATTAGCGCAGAAGCAACTCCTTCTGTTGAGTAGGCAAATGAGTCGGTGTCCGTACCTGTCGAACGGCTCACGGCCTGACGCTGGAAAGGGATTTTTTTCTCGTCGGCAATCCGAATCAGCATGTCGCGTAAATTATTTTGCACTGCCGGACCGTAACAAATCACCGGACCGCTGCCACTTTTCAGGTCGCCCTGCTCTTTTTTATTGTACATCGGCGACTGCGTGTCGTGGGTAACGTCGGTACAAATCGCCAGGTGTGGTTTCAATCTGCGGGATATCATTTCCGCTCCCCGCAAACCAATTTCTTCCTGAACTGCATTCACTATATATAAGGTAAAGGGCAACTGCACATTACTTTCATGCAGCATACGCGCAACTTCTGCAATCATGAATCCGCCCATCCTGTTATCCAGGGCACGACCTACATAATATTTCTCATTCAATTCGTCCAAACCATCCGCAAAAGTGACAACCGTCCCCACATGAATGCCCATTTCAACAACCTCTTCTTTTTTGGCGGCACCTACATCAATAAACAATTCATGGACTTTGGGAACCTGATCTTTGGCAACATCACGAACATGGATAGCTGGCCAGCCGAAAACGCCTTTTACAACACCTTTTGCCGTATGCAGATTCACCCTCATGGACGGAGCGATGGCGGCATCCGATCCGCCGTTTCTGCGAACGTGAATGTAGCCGTCATCGGAAATGTAATTTACAAACCAGGAAATTTCATCGGAATGCGCTTCGATCACCACTTTATAATCCTGGCCAGGACCTATCACGCCCACGACCGTTCCGTAAGTGTCGATGATGTGTTCCTCAATGTAAGGTTTTAGGTAGTCAAGCCATATCTGTTGCCCGGTCGATTCAAATCCGGTCGGAGAGGCATTATTTAAATACTTGTAAAGAAAATCTGTGCTCTGATCTGCCATATTAATTGTTTAATTGCCTGAAATACTGATGCTGAAATTCTTCATCTCAAAACACGATTACCCTTTCAGATATCGCCAGAATGCCCAGAAACTTCTGTTTTGGAGATAGTCGAGATTAAACTGATTTTGGTAGGCTTCCCGTTCAAAGGAAATATGAAGATAGGCTAAATAATGATTTCTGTGCTGGACCAATCTGATAAAATATTCGACCAGATACCAGATGTAAAAGATGATGATACCCATCTCCAATTGCTGTCTGATATGGATGCGTTCGTGATTGATAAGAAATGGACCAGGCGATTCTCGCTTTATAAAAATGAATGGAAACAATGCAATGCCTTCGACCCGAAGAAACGATAAGATGAATAAGAAACCTTTAAATTTCATTGGCTTTCAGCTATCGGCCGTCGGCTGACAGCACTCGTTTCTCACTTAATTTTAAAATAAAAATGTTGGATTGCGAAATGAAAAATCATTCTGCAATCCAACATGATTTTGAAGTATATATGCCTTATTCCAGAAACCTGCTGATATTCAGCACTTCAAACTCCATCATACCGGCCGGCACTTTGATTTCTGTGGTCTCTCCCACTTTTTTACCCAATAAGCCTTTGCCAATGGGTGAGCCAACCGAGATTTTCCCAGTTTTAAGATCTGCCTCTTCTTCCGACACCAATGTATAGGTAACTTCCATTCCATTTTTACGGTTTTTAATCTTCACCTTGGAAAGCACCGAAACCTGAGAATTGTCTATGGAAGACTCGTCGATCACACGGGCAATGGAAAGAATTTCTTCCAGCTTGGCAATTTTCATTTCGTGCATTCCCTGCGCATCCTTTGCCGCATCATATTCCGCATTTTCACTTAAATCCCCTTTATCCCGCGCTTCTGCAATCTGACGTGCAATCTCCGTGCGGCCTTTGGTTTTCATATCATTCAGCTCATTCTTCAGCTTATTGAATCCTTCTTCCGTATAGTATGAAATTTTAGCCATGACGCATTTAGTTTATAATCCATTAAAATTTTGACAATCCAGATAAAAAAAAAGAACGGCTCTAAGACCGCTCTACAAGAGTAATACCACTCGTAGTAGAAGGCTAGAAGACCTTGTCTTTTCGGTTGCTATGTGACTTCATACTGAGCATAATTTTCTGTTAAGAACAGCAAAAATAATAATATTTGTGAATGGTAACACCATTTTTATCCAAAAGCGGCAAGCTGTATGTCAAATCCATTAAGAATCATTTTTATGGGAACACCGGAATTCGCGGTCCCAAGTTTACAAAGCCTGGTCGAAAACAAATCTAATGTTGTCGCCGTAATTACTGTGCCTGATAAGCCTTCCGGTCGGGGTCAGAAGCAAACTGCTTCACCTGTAAAAGTATATGCAGAAGCCCAGGGGATACCCGTTTTGCAACCCGAAAAATTGAAGGACCCTGCGTTTCTGGAACATCTGAGATCCTACGAGGCGGACCTACAGGTGGTAGTTGCCTTCCGCATGCTGCCCGAGGTGGTTTGGGGCATGCCGTCAAGGGGAACATTCAATTTGCATAGCTCGCTTTTGCCTCAATACCGGGGCGCCGCACCGATCAATTGGGCAGTCATCAACGGCGAAACGGAAACGGGCGTTACCACTTTCTTTATAGAAAAAGACATTGATACCGGCAAAATTATTTTCCAGGAAAAAGAGCCTATTTATCCAGATGACAATGCAGGTTCGCTCTATGAACGACTTATGAAAAAAGGCGCGGGACTGGTTGTAAAAACCGTAAAGGCGATTGAGGAAGGAAACTATCCACAGGAACGGCAGCAGGAGCCGGAAGAATTCAAATCAGCACCAAAAATTTTCCGCGAAACCTGTCAAATTGTTTGGAGTAAGCCTGCTGAGCAGATCCATAATTTCGTAAGAGGCCTGTCTCCCTACCCTGCCGCATGGATGATTTTAGACGCACTCTCCTGTAAGATCTTTAAAACTATCCTGATCACCATTGAAGATCCAGGGAATCCGGGGGACATTAAAACCGATAATAAGACTTACCTCTATTTTAAAGCTTCCGAGGGCTGGCTGGCTATCGAGGAATTGCAATTGGAAGGTAAAAAACGCATGAGTACCATCGAATTCCTCCGTGGTTATAAGTTTTAACAGACATCAGATTAACATTATTTCATGCTCATATCAATCATTGTTGCCGTTTCAGAAAATGGCGTTATTGGAAGAGATAATCAACTTTTGTGGAGATTACCTGATGATTTAAAGCGTTTCAAACAACTTACCCTGAATCATCCGATGATCATGGGAAGAAAAACATTTGAATCCATCGGAAAGCCTTTGCCCGGTCGGGTTTCTATTGTTGTTACCAAAAATCCGGCCTTCTCTTTCGAAGGTGTTGTCGTCGCACATTCTCTGGAGGAAGCCATCCGGCTGGCACGCGAATTGCAGACTAATGAAGTGTTTGTAATTGGGGGAGGAGAAATTTACAGATTGGCTCAACCTATCTCCGACCGACTCTACGTAACTGAGGTCAAATTGCAAATCGAAGGCGACACTTACTTTGAAATAGCCGATCCTGATGCCTGGATTGAGACAGAACGCATTGTTCATAAAACAGATGAGCGGCATACAGTCGAATTTGAATTTGTAAAATATTTTAAGAAAGAAGAATAATGAGTACTTTTGATGCCACGTAACTCTCAGTGACTCGAACAAGAATGCAAGTAGTAGTAGAAACCCTTATTATTGAATTAAGCACACCTGCCTTCGATAAACGCCCCGTATACATCACCGGCAATTTTTGCAAATGGCTTCCTGATCTGCAGGAATTTCAGATGATTAATGTTAGCTCAGGCAAATATCAGTTTCAGTTCCCTGAAACAATGGAACTACCTGATCCATTGGAATATAAATATACCAGAGGTGGCTGGGACCAGGTAGAGCTGGACCGATTTGGCAAACCTTATGGCAATCGTGTCGCCGTTAAAGGAGATGGAATCGTTCAAGATACGGTGGCACGCTGGCAGATTGACAATTCAGAAAAAACCGATTTCTCCCCGATCGTCGAACTGGTTTCGGACACTTTTGAAATACCCCAGTTTAATAAAACCCGCCGTATCCAGGTGTTACTGCCGCATGATTATTACGAGAGGCCAGACCTTAGCTTTCCAGTGCTTTACATGAATGATGCGCAGAATCTATTTGGTGAAGGTTCGCCCTATGGCAATTGGGAAATTGATCAAAGTCTGACTAAACTCGCAAAAGAACACAAAACGGGTGTAATTATCGTCGCTATTGATCACGGCGGCGAAGATCGTATCCTGGAATTTTCTCCATACACCAACCCGAAGCTGGGCAAAGGGCAAGGTGAATTGTTTTTGCGGTTTATTGCAACGACGTTAAAGCCACATATTGACAAAAAATACAGAACGAAGCCGGAAAGGCTGAATACAGGTATTGGTGGTAGTTCCGTAGGTGGGTTGCTTAGCCTCTATGCTGCCTTAATGTTCCCGCAGGTGTTCGGAAAGATGATGATCTTTTCACCATCGCTGTGGATTTCACAACGTGTATATTTTGACGTAATCCACTTCTTCGAGCCTTTCGAAAGTCGTATTTATCTGTACGCCGGAGGAAAAGAAGGTGCGAATATGCTGCCCAACTTCAAGAAATTGCAGGAAACGCTGGAAACCCAGGCATTTGGCTATGACCGCGTAAAAATCAAATCTTCCATCGACCCCAAAGGCAAACACGAAGAAAAGCAATGGAGCCAAGAGTTTCCGCTTGCTATGAAATGGTTGTTTTTGGAATGAAAAAAAGGGAGAAAAGGAAAAGGGAGGAAAGGAAAGGAAAAGGGAGGAAAGGGATGAGGGACGAAAGGGAGAAGATTTCTCTCCCCTTTCTCCATTTCTCCCCTTCCTCCCTTTCTCCCCTTCCTCCATTTCTCCCCTTCCTCCATTTCTCCCCTTCCTCCCTTCCTCCCTTTCAAAGAATATACTGGCTCAAATCCCGATTCTTAACCAGATGGGACAGTTTTTCATGAACCATATCAGCTGTTACCTTCAGGTTTGAATCTGGTCCGATCACGTCAGGGATATCGAACATAAAATCGTTGAGAAGTAAACTCATAACCGTTTGCAAACGGCGGGCGCCAATGTTTTCGACCTCGCCGTTGACTTCAAAAGCAATTTTAGCAATTTCCTTGATTGCGCCGTCTTCAAATTCCAGTTTTACGCCCTCCGCTTCCATCATTGCTACGTACTGCTTGGTCAGCGCGTTTTTCGGCGTTTTCAGGATTTGATAAAAATCACTTTCCGTCAGGCTACTCAATTCAACTCGGATCGGGAAACGTCCCTGTAATTCCGGAATAAGGTCCGAAGGCTTTGAAACGTGAAATGCGCCTGCCGCGACAAAAAGAATATGGTCTGTGTTGATTACGCCATGTTTGGTATTCACCGCGCTGCCTTCGACAATTGGAAGCAAATCGCGTTGCACACCTTCCCGGCTCACATCCGGACCGCCGCCGCCACCCGATCTGCTGGATGCAACCTTATCAATCTCATCAATAAATATAATCCCAAGGTTTTCAGCCTTCCTGATCGCCTCCATCTTCACCTCATCCATATCGATCAGCTTCAAAGCTTCTTCATCTAGCAAAATTTTCCTGGCTTCTTCCACAGTCACCTTTCTCTTCTTACCACGTCTCGGCATCATATTACCGATCATTTCCTGGATATTCATCATGGAAACATCGTCCACCGATCCACCAATCATCCCCACACTAGGCGCCTGGTTTTGCTGGATTTCAATTTCAATCTTGCGGTTGTCCAGTTCTCCATTGCGAATTTTTTCCCTAAAACGTTCTCTGGTTCGCTGGTTTAGCTCCGCATCATCCTCGGGCATTTCATCAGAACCATTATCATTTTTTACCTTTGCAACTCCCGCTCCATGAACAGGAGGTATCAACGCATCCAAAATAATATCTTCAACAGCCTGCTCGGCTTTAATCTTCACCTCTTCCTTTTTCTGCGTCCGCACCATTCCCACGGCTTGTTCTACCAGGTCGCGAACCATGCTTTCCACGTCGCGTCCGACGTAACCCACTTCTGTAAATTTTGAGGCTTCCACTTTCACAAAGGGCGCATCTGCTATCTTAGCCAGACGTCTGGCAATTTCGGTTTTACCAACACCTGTCGCCCCTATCATTAATATGTTGTTCGGTATGATTTCTTTCTGAATGTCGGCCGGACTATTCATGCGCCTCCACCTGTTCCTCAAAGCAATTGCAACATTACGTTTCGCGTCATTTTGTCCGATAATGTATTGGTCAAGTTCGAAAACGATCTGGCGGGGGGTCAGGCGATCTAAGTGTTCAGTCATGTGATTTATATCAATACGTAACTTATTATTAAAATTTCAATTGGTGGGTATTCTTATTGTTTCAAGCCCGTAAAGAACTATGCCGGTACAAAATGTCAGGTTGAATGACGCGATTGTAAAACTTTTGACCGATTGGTTTTTGTTATCTGACCTTACATTACATTTGTTCTTTCGCAATTTCATTACTCTACCCAAGATTCGTTCCTAACCATGAAAAAAAGCCTTTACTGCCTTTTATTCCTGTTAATACATACCACTTTACTTTTCGGACAGACATCGGCCCAAACGAACCTCGTTGACCTTGTTAATCCATTGATGGGCACGCAATCCAAATTCAGCCTTTCTGCGGGTAACACTTACCCGGCCATTGCATTACCCTGGGGCATGAACTTCTGGATGCCGCAAACCGGTAAAATGGGTGACGGTTGGAGCTATATGTATGACGCTGAAAAAATCCGTGGCTTCAAGCAAACCCATCAGCCAAGCCCCTGGATTAATGATTATGGTCAATTTTCGATCATGCCCATAACCGGAAAATTGAAAATTGATGAAGATAGCCGCGCAAGCTGGTTTTCGCATAAGGCGGAAACTGTGAAGCCGCATTATTATAAGGTATATCTAGCTGACTACGATGTTACCACCGAAATTGCTCCCACCGAACGCGCTGTGCAGTTCCGGTTTACATTTCCAAAAGCCGACAGCTCCTTTGTATTGGTTGACGCTTTTGATCGTGGGTCTTATATCAAAATTATCCCTGCGGAACGCAAAATCATTGGTTATACCACCAAAAACAGCGGGGGCGTTCCTTCCAATTTCAAAAATTACTTTGTCCTTATTTTTGATAAAGCATTTACTTTTTCTTCAACATTTCGTGGCAAACAGCTTGCAAAAGACACGCTGGAACTGAAAGCTGCGCATGTTGGTGCTGTGATCGGTTTCAAAACAAATAAAGGTGAGCAGGTCGGCGTGAAAGTCGCTTCTTCATTCATCAGTCCGGAGCAGGCAGAACTTAATTTGCAGCGTGAAGTGGGTAAGGATGGTTTTGAGGTTACAAAAGAGAAAGGCAGAACAGCTTGGAACCAGGAACTTTCGCGCATTCAGGTAGAAGGCGATAATGTGGATCAGATCCGTACTTTCTATTCGTGCCTTTACCGGGTGCTGCTGTTTCCCAGGAAGTTTTATGAAATGGATAAAGCCAACAAAGTTGTGCATTACAGTCCTTATAATGGTGAGGTCAAAACCGGCTATATGTTCACCGATAATGGCTTTTGGGATACATTCCGTGCAGTATTTCCGTTTTTTACTTTAATGTACCCGACCCTCAATGCGCACATCATGGAAGGTTTGGCCAATGCATACGATGAAAGCGGCTATCTGCCAGAATGGGCCAGTCCCGGCCATCGCGATTGTATGATCGGTTCCAACTCCGCTTCGCTGATTGCAGATTCCTATGTAAAAGGCATCAGGGGCTATGATATCAACAAACTGTACGATGCCATTATTAAAAACACAGAAAACGCCGGGCCGGTAAGTTCTGTGGGGCGTTTTGGGCATGAATATTATAATGAGTTGGGTTTTGTACCTTATGATGTAAAAGTCAATGAGAATGCGGCCAGGACACTGGAATATGCTTATGCCGATTTTTGCATTTCCCAATTAGGCAAAGAGCTGAAAAAGCCGCAAAAGGAAATTGATCTTTATTTAAAAAGAAGCCAGAACTATAAGAATGTCTTTGATCCTGAAACAAAATGGATGCGTGGTAAAAATAAGGATGGCCAGTTTCAGAAACCCTTTAATCCATTTAAATGGGGAGATGCATTCACCGAAGGTAACAGCATTCACTACACCTGGTCTGTTTTTCAGGATGTAAAAGGATTAATCGGTTTGATGGGTGGACGCGAAGCTTTTGTCCAAAAGTTGGATACGGTTTTTACCTTGCCGCCAATCTTTGACGACAGTTATTATGGTTTCCCAATCCATGAAATCCGTGAAATGCAGATCATGAATATGGGGAATTACGCGCATGGCAACCAGCCGATCCAGCATATGATTTACCTGTACAACTACGCAGGCGCACCGGATAAGGCCCAATATTGGTCCCGCGAAGTAATGCGTAAATTATACCTACCTACTCCGGACGGTTATTGCGGTGATGAAGACAATGGTCAGACCTCTGCCTGGTATGTCTTTTCTTCCCTGGGTTTTTACCCGGTTACCCCAGGTACTACCCAATATGTTATTGGCTCCCCACTGTTTAAAAAGGCCACTTTGACGCTCGAAAATGGCAATAAGTTCACAATTCAGGCGCCCGCCAGCAATGATGCAAACATGTATATCCAAGGAGCAACACTTAATGGAAAACCATACAGCAATACCTTTCTGGAACATGGTGACATTCAGAAAGGCGGTTCAGTGCAGTTCAATATGGCGAGTAAACCGTCGAAAACATGGGGAACGAAGCCGGAAGAAGCGCCGTTTTCGCTGACGAAATAGCTGTTAGCTGTTAGCTGTTAGCTGTTAGCTAGTTCGGATGTAAATGAGAAATTCATAATTTTTAAATAATAAAAGCTAAGAGCTAAAAGCCAATAGCTAAAAGCTAAACCAACATGAAATACCGCAAATTAGGAAACTCCGACCTTGAATTGTCTGTGATCACTTTCGGCGCCTGGGCAGCAGGCGGCTGGATGTGGGGTGGTACAGAAAGAAGTGAAGCCGTGAAAGCAATCCGCGAATCATTTGATGCGGGTGTTACTTCCATAGATACTGCACCGGTTTATGGTCAAGGATTGAGTGAAGAAATTGTTGGGGAAGCCATTAAGGATTTGCCGCGTGATAAAGTGCAAATCCTGACGAAGTATGGAATGCGCTGGGATCTTGCAAAAGGTGACTTTGCCATGCATAGCAAGAATAATGATGGCGAAGAGATTGACATCTATAAATATGCCGCTAAGGACAGCATTATCAAAGAATGCGAGGAAAGCCTGACCCGACTCGGAACTGACTACATTGATCTTTACCAGATTCATTGGCATGACAAAACAACGCCCATCGAAGAAACCATGGAGGCCGTTTCCAGGTTGATAGAACAAGGAAAAGTTCGTTATGCCGGTGTGTGCAATTACAGTGCTGATTTAATGCAGGAGGCAGCTAAGTACATTAGTCTTGTTTCCGATCAGGTTCCTTATAGTATGGTGAAGCGCGACATTGAAAAGGAGCTACTACCATATTGCATTGAAAATAATAAATCAATCCTGGCTTACAGTCCTCTGGAACGCGGATTGCTGACAGGAAAAATGAAACCTGGCCATCAATTCGCTGCTGATGATCACCGTGCCTCACTTTATTTTTACAAAGACGAAAACCTGTCGAGGGTTAGCAACTACCTGGATCAGATCAAGCCTCTGGCAGAAGAAAAAAATGTGAGCATTGGTCAACTCGTCCTGAAATGGACTATTGAACAACCTGGTATCACCATTGCGCTGGCAGGAGCGAGAGACGCTAAACAAGCATTGCAAAATGCTGCTGCTGCGGATGTCGTTTTGAGTCCGGAAGAGATCAGCCTCATCTCGAAACATTTAGAAAAACTTGAATTAGTTAAATAGTCAATTATAAAACCAAGCCTTTATTCACCTTTTATTACTATGAACCAAAACATTCCTTTACTAAAAAAATACCTCCCGATTGCGCTTGGAGGTTTATTGTTTACAGCCTCTATTGGCTTAATGAGTAACAGCAAAACCAATCCGGAGGCGTTTGCGGAAGCAAATTTGCAGGTAGACACCGTTGCCACAGGCCTCACAATGCCATGGGCCTCCGCATTGTTGCCAAACGGCGATCTGCTAGTAACAGAGCGTGGCGGAAAATTGCGTCTGGTAACCGGCGGAAAGCTTGATCCACAAGAAATTTCCGGAATTCCAGCTGTTTATTACAAAGGCCAGGGTGGACTGCTTGACATTGCGCTGCATCCGGATTATAAGACCAATGGCTGGATTTACATCAGTTACTCGTCTCCAAAAGCAGCTGGAGAAGAAGGTGACGACGACGGGGCCAACACCGGATTGATGCGTGCCAAACTCAAAGACCATGCGCTGACTGACATTCAGCAAATATTCAAAGCGCTGCCGAATGTAAAAGCCAATGTACACTTTGGCGGACGCATTGTTTTTGATAAAAAGGGATATGTATTTCTTTCTCTGGGCGAGCGTGGTCAGAAAGAAAATTCACAAAGCTTATCAAGAGATCAAGGAAAAGTAGTGAGACTGCATGAAGACGGCAAAATCCCTACCGATAACCCTTTCGTAAAAACAGAAGGCGCAAAACCGGAAATCTGGTCCTATGGACACCGTAACCCACAAGGAATGATCATCAACCCTGCAACCGGGGTGATTTGGGAAACGGAACATGGCCCACAAGGTGGAGATGAATTGAATATCGTCGAAAAGGGCAAGAATTACGGCTGGCCGAAGATTACCTTTGGAATTGATTATGACAACAGTATTATTTCAAAAGATACCGCGCTTGCCGGTATGGAACAGCCTGTTATTTATTGGAGGCCTTCTATCGCGCCATGCGGAATGACATTCCTGACCGGCGATAAATACAAGGATTGGAAAGGAGATTTGCTGGTAGGGTCGCTGAAATTCATGTACCTGCAACATCTAACCGTAAAAGGCAATAAGGTGACGAAGCGCGAGATCATTTTTGACAAAATTGGTCGGGTTCGCGATGTACGTCAGGGCACTGATGGTAATGTTTATGTTGTTCTTGAAAACTCAGGAAAAGTTGTACGCATCAGCCCAAAAAGTTAATTGGCGCGAATGAAAAGCGTAATCGCAATACTCACAACATTTCTCTTTTGCTCGGCCATTTTACCTCATCAGGACGATGAGCTGGCCAAGAGCATTCAAAGAGGAAAGATGATTTACTCCGAAAACTGCATTACCTGCCATATGGGGACCGGCGAAGGGGTGACGGCAACATTTCCGCCACTTGCGAAAGCTGACTATTTACAAAGCCATGAAAACGCAATCAAAGCCGTCAAATTTGGTTTGATCGGAAAGATTAAAGTAAATGGTGTGGATTATGATAACATGATGCCCAACCCTGGTTTAGCTAATGATGAGATAGCAGATGTGCTCAATTATATCATGAATTCATGGGGTAATTCATCTGATAAAAAGATAGTTACCCCGGAAATGGTTGAAGAAACCAAGGAGAAAAAGTAGTTAATAAGCATTCATTGCAGAGCCGCATGATCCTGGTAGATCATGTGGCTTTTTTAATGTATTGCATTCCGGTTATCCCGAAGACCAATTAACGTGCTACACTATTTGAAATAAATCTAAATAAAAATTAGGATCCGAAAGTTACGGCGTTCATATTTGCGACCTGTTAACACTTTTGTCCTATTTTCTAAAATGAAAAAGATTTATATACTCATTCTCTTTATCGCGTCGTCGCTGGCAGCCTTTGCCCAAAATGGCAGAGTAACAGGTCAGATACTAAGCTCTGACGGCCAACCCGCCGAGCAAGTTTCAATTGGTATCAAAGGCTCTTCGAAAGGCGCAGTCTCCGATACTCAAGGAAAATTCACAATTGAAAGAATTAAGGCTGGAAGCTACGTGCTGCTTGTAAGCTACGTGGGATCAGAAACGCTTGAACGATCCGTCGACATTGTTGCTGGTGAAACTGCTACCATTTCTTTCACACTTTCTGAAAGTGCCACCCAATTTCAGGAAGTAATCGTGCGAGGCGGTAACCTCTATAAGAATGATCAGCTATCACCGAGCCTTAAATTGATGACGCCCATTCTTGAAACTCCGCAGAATGTGCAGGTGGTAACATCAAAAGTATTGTCTGATCAGCAAATCATCAGTATGAGCGATGGTTTGATACGCAATGTAAGTGGCGCAACCCGCCTCGAACATTGGGGTGATATGTATGCCAACATCAGCATGCGCGGTTCGCAGATCCAGGCTTTCAGGAACGGATTCAATGTTGTAAACTCTTTTTGGGGACCATTAACTGAGGATATGAGCTTTGTAGACCACATCGAATTTGTAAAAGGTCCGGCAGGATTTATGCTCGCCAATGGAGACCCAAGCGGGTTATATAATGTAGTTACCAAGAAGCCTACCGGCGAAACAAAGGGTGAAGCTTCATTCACAATGGGCAGCTTCGACCTTTACCGTACCACGCTGGATCTTGACGGTAAACTGACCAAAGACGGCAAATTCCTTTACCGCCTGAACCTTGCGGGACAAAATAAAGGATCGTTCCGCCCTTTTGAATACAACAACCGATATAGCGTTGCTCCCGTCATCACTTATCAGATCGATGAAAAAACGAAACTGACTGCTGAATACACGCTGCAATATGCTAAAATGACAGACGTAGGCTCGTTTTACGTTTTTTCTCCCGGAGGATATGCGACTTTGCCAAGAGATTTCACCTTAATGCCTCCGGGACTTTCTCCCACAAAAATTAAGGATAACAGCCTGTTTGTCAATTTGCAGCACCAGATAAACCCGGACTGGAAACTGACTGCGCAGCTTGCGTACCTGAACTACAAAATGGCAGGAAGCAGCATGTGGCCATGGATGATTAATGCCGACGGGACCATGCAGCGCGGCGTAGGCTTATGGGATGCGAAAAGCGAGATGACACTCGGCCAGGTATTTGTAAATGGCAAAATCACTACCGGAGGCGTAGTTCACCGCCTGCTGGGAGGTATTGATGTAGGTACAAAAGAATATTTTGCCGACTGGTCGCAGTCGCACGCCCTGGATACATTGGGTGGCCTTTTTAATCCAAAAAACCCGGTCTACGGAACGCCAAACAATGGCTACCCCGTTTTTGACCGCTCACTGAACCTAGAAGCGCGGGCTGTGGGCGCCGGTGGTCTGATGGACCAGAAATATACAGGCCTTTACCTGCAGGACGAACTCGGATTTTTGGACAACAAGATCAGGCTGACGATCGCGGGACGCTATACCCATCTGAGTCAGGCACAATGGGGCGCGGCACCCGACAAGGCAGACCACTTCACGCCTCGTCTCGGACTCAGCGTTTCAATTGATAAAAGCACCTCCGTGTACGCCTTGTATGACCAGGCATTCCTGCCACAATCGGGACGCCTGACCAGCGGTAAAAAAGTACGGCCTGTCACAGGAAACAATACTGAATTCGGTTTTAAAAGAGACTGGGCCGAAGGTCGCTGGAACACAACCCTTTCCTTTTACCGCATCCTGAAAAACAACGAGCTTACTGGTGACCCGACCCGTCCCAGCTCAGGTTTCAGTGTAGAATTAGGCCAAAAAAGAGCACAGGGGGTCGAGTTTGATGTTCGTGGTTCCCTTTTGCCGGGCCTGAACCTGACGGCGAACTATGCTTTTACCAAATCCGAAGTGACCAAAGTGACTGAGGGCGTTATCGTTGCGAAGGTAGGAGATCCAATTCCGGGATTTGCGAAACATACTGCCAACGGATGGTTGAGCTATAAAGTCCAGAATGGTGCGCTGAAAGGCACGGGAATTTCAGGAGGCTTCACCTACCTCGGCAACCGCGCCACCTCTACATGGAGCGACACGGACAACACTTACAACTTACCCGATTATTTCAAATTGGATGGTGGCGTATTTTGGGAAAAAGACAAAATCCGTCTGACGCTCAATGTGTTTAACATTCTGGACAAATACCTGTACAGCGGTGGCACTTACGGCTTTAATACCGCCGACGGAGATCCGGTCACGTCCTACTACTGGCAAGCCGAGGCACCAAGGAATTACAGGTTGAGCCTTGCCTATAAATTTTAAGTCTTAGAAGTTGATTCTTTAAGTCCCGGTTTTTACGAGCCGGGACTTTTTTTGTCAGACTTCGTGGGCCATCATAATCTTTGCCCCTCGTATGAATCTCTCGGATAACGTTTCATATACTTTGTGAACGGTATCCTTTGGGTCGAATTCCTGCCCAACTGTCGTGAAAGATTTCAATTCTGAAAAGTCTTTGTTTATTCCCAATGCCTTTAAACCCATCATCGCCGCTCCAACTGCGCCTGTTTCCACGGTTTCATTGAGCCTGACTTTTTTACCAAAAATATCGGAAAGCATTTGCACCCAAACGGGGCTTCTTGCAAACCCTCCATTTGCATAAATTATATTAATATCCTGCTTTTCCATCAGGATCTTGCCAATGCTATACAGGTTTAATAAGATGCCTTCCATCACAGCCCTCGCAAAATGCGCACGGGTATGGCGGATGTCCAGACCCGAAAAACCGCCACGGACGGTAGAACTCCATAAAGGTGCCCGCTCTCCTAACAGGTAGGGATAAAAAAGCAGACCATCCGATCCGGCTTCAATTTTGGAGGCTTCTTCAAACACAGCATCGTATTCTTCTTTTGGAAAAAATGAATCCATAAGCCATTCAAAAATTACCGCTCCATTGTTCGAAGGCCCACCTACGATATAAGTTTTTTCATCCAGCACATAACAAAACGTCTGCATCGACGGATCTGAGTAGGGCCTGTTGGAACAAATTCGTACAGCAGCGCTGGTTCCTATCGTCACGGCCATAGAGCCGGCTGTAATCGCACCGCTACCCAGATTTGCCAGACAGCCGTCGCTGGCTCCCATGATCAGAGGGGTGCCTTCGGGCAGTTTTGCAGGATTACCCGCTGGTGCTTTTTCAATATGATAGGGAGATACTGCCTCAGACAGCTTTTCTGGCCTCAAACCCAGCTTCTTGAGCGTGTAAGCATCCCAGGTCAATTCCCTCATGTTGAACATTCCGGTTGCGGACGCAATGGAATAATCTACCAGAAACTTTCCTGTGAGACGATAAATGATGTACTCCTTTATGCCTACGAAACGGCTGGTTTTCGCATAAATATCCGGCTGATGGAGTTTCAGCCACAATAGCTTACATACCGGTGTCATAGCATGAATCGGCGTGCCATTGTTAACATATATTTTTTTACCAACCCTTGAAGCGCGCAGCTTGAGGGCAATGTCGGAACTGCGGTTATCCGCCCAAATGATCAGAGCAGTGAGTTGCTTTCCTTTTTTATCCAAGGCCAAAACACCATGCATGGCGGCGCTGAAACTGATTCCCAGCAACTTATCTTTGTCTTTTATGGAATCAGTGACATGCGTGATGGTCTTACAGGCGGCTTCAAAAATTTCATCCGGGTCCTGTTCGCTCCAATCGGGATGCGGATGCTGCATGTCGTAACTCTCACTGTGCGACGATAGGATCTCTCCCGAAACAGAATTGAAGGCAACGGATTTAACATTTGTTGTGCCGATATCACAACCAATAATGTAAGGCATTGGAAGTTGTTTTAGTAGCAGTGAGAGACGTTTTACGGCCGGCTGTGCTGCGAAATATACTAAAACAAATGTATGGAATTTGAGATAACGAACAAGGCACATTACAGTGCCCTCGCGACACGCTCGGTTTTGGTTGATACCGTAAACGATTGGACAAATTTCTCATCTCCGTCCGTCAGCTCGAAGGTATATTGACCGTCCTGCATGGTTGAAAGATCAAAATACTTATGGTATTTTTTGTAAACCAATGTTTTCTCCGCAAAGATGATGTTCTGTTCTGCATCCTTAATCCGCACAAGCACCCGGTCAGTTTTTGGGAATTTATAATTGATTTCAAATTGCATAGGTTTCACCTGCATGACGTAAAAGTCTGCGAAGTAGGCACCATGATCAACTTCGGTAATAGTTTGAGCTTTGACGCTGATCAGATTAATAAGTAGGAGGCAAATAATGGTGTACAGGATTTTCATAATGTTGAATTGAGTGATGAACGTTAGTAATAGTTCGGATAGCGGAATACAAAAAATTATATTTCGCTAGTTGACTTATTAAAAATAGATTATCCTGAAATCAATGTCAAGAACCAAATATAGTGCTGATTAAAAGTTATTTAAATAACAATTACGAATCTTCGAATGGTGACATGATTATATTTTGCGCTATGCACATTGTTTAAAAAATCCTATAAGTTGTGCTTTGGACTTAAAGGCTGACGTGATTGAGCAATTCGCGGATTTGGAAGGACCAGCTATTAATGCTGATTATGTTAAAAAAACCGGCTGTATGGAAGAAACTTAACCTGTAATCATTATTTTCGCAGAACAAACGATTACGATCTAATTATCCTGAAAATGTCTCAAACAACACATAGCGAATCCAAAGGCTTGTCAACCTTCGCTTACATTGCAGCATTCCTTATCCTTTTCGCCATTCTGGCTGTTTTTGGAGATATGTTCACATTTGTGGTGGGAGCCATTGGCCTTGTCATCACATTCGCAGCATTTTATAAAGACGACAGTCACGGCGACGAGCACCACTGACTTTCCCAACGCCGTCAGGAACGGCTTACCGAACGGCCAGCTCCGGAATAGCCTGAACGACTTTCCAGATGAGCTGGCCGCTGTTTTTGTCTACTGTCCAGGTTTCTTCATATACACAAGTATCTTCGATATCCCTGTACTCTGCCGTTAGTATATCATTGTTGATAAGCAGGCGTACAAACCCATTATAACCTAATGGATGTTTTTTCAAAATACTCTTTACGCGCCTGTCGTAATAGCTAACCTTACTCAGGTCAACCGGATTGGGCATTTGTATTTCCACAGGCAGGCCTCCGTGTCCAATGCACCTCCCGAAAGCAAGTGGCCCGTTCCCATTTTTGAACTTATCGTAAATAACCAGCCTGTGGTCATGGCCCCAAAACCAGATAACCGGACGATTTGTGTTGCCCAATAATTCCTGAATTTGCTCCCCAGGTTTCACATACTCTTCCCTGAACGCCGATAAATAAGGATGGTGACTCAAAAACACCAGCCCGCGGTGGTCGTTGGGATCCCCCAGTCTGACTGTGTCACGCAACCAGGCTATTTGTTCGTCCTTAAGATGGCAATCGGGTGGAAAAAGGATTTCCAGAAAAGGTTTTCCAACTGAGGTATATCCTGTATCCAATCCAATAATGCGCCAATGACTATTTTCAATGCAGAAAAATCCCGCCTGCTGCGTTTTTTTCACTTCTCCATCCAATGCATACATAGCAGGCAATAAATGTTGAAAAAACGCACCTCCATTGGAATACATCTCGTGATTACCTGAAAGTGCAAGGCTTCCAGACGCCCCGTAATACCAGGATGCATGCGGAGCTGTAAAATTTGATTCAATTTCCTGAGGCGTACCTACAAAATATACATCTCCAAGATGGATTGTGTAATCGGGTGAATATCTGGATACCAGGTTGGCCACCGCATCTGACTCGGCGGTATCGCTTGCCCAATCCGAAAGCAATGCAATGCTTAGTTCTTCCCTTGACGGTATGGAGGATTGCAATGGATAAATGCCATTGTCACCATTCCTGGGATAAGCCTGGTAGGGATGCTTCGCCCCGAAACGGCTTCTCAGATAATGCCGCGCGAAGCCAAGGAGGTTGGTTTTAAAAAACTCGGTAATGATATTAGTAACCGACGAAGTCTGTTTGACCCTTTTCTCGTAAAGTTCCAGCTGGGTTTTGGCATGGTTTTCAGCCTCGCTATGTCCTAAGTCCAGATACTTTTCTGCCCGCTCCCGAGAAGACTCTGCCATAAATTTGACTTCTGCTAATGATATTATAGTTTTTGGTAAATAAAGGGATATCCCATCTAAGCGCAATCAATCCTTTCATTAATATTTTTTTAACGAGGTTGATATTGGATATCATTAGAACTAACTTTCTATAAAAATTCCCAATCACCAAAAACAAAAATCGAATGAAAAAAATTACTATGCTCTGTTTAATGCTGTTTGCAGTTCAATCAGCATTCGCCCAAACCCAACTCGCGAAATTGACAGCCGATTGGGAAAGAGGAAAAGTCTTCACCAAAGAATACCTGGATGCTATGCCGGACGATGGTTATGCATTCAAACCTACTCCCGAGATCCGCACTTTTGCGCAACAAATGGGCCATCTTGCTGATGCAAATTTTGCCTTTATATCTGCTGCAACGGGAAAAGCCAAACCAATGGAAGCCTCTGTAGAAAAAATGGCCGACCAGTCAAAAGCTGCGATTTCCAAAGCTACAATGGATAGTTACGATTACGTAATTACAGCCTTAAAAGGAATGACAGAAGCCGACATGGCGAAAGACGTGAAGGTTTTCGGTATGGATATGAAGGCAGGAGTTGCTTTTGAGAAAGCATTCGAACATCAGACCCACCACCGAGGACAGTCTACGGTTTACATCCGTTTGAAAGGCGCCACGCCTCCCAAAGAAAAATTGTTCTAGAAGTAAGGGATCGGAAACGGTCCCTTTTTTATTTCTATTTTAGGGGTTTCAAAGAATTTAGTATTACAATGGAAACCTTCGTAAAGCTGCCCCCATACCGAATCCCTGACATTTCCACCAGGTTCCCAGAGCTGATTGCAGCAGAAAGCACACGTCATGGAGGTGTAAGCCCTGCGCCATACCATTCATTGAACCTGGGTGGTTCCACACAGGATTCACCTGAAAATGTTCTCGAAAACAGCAAGCGCTTCTTTAATTCTATCCATGTTGAACTGGATCGTGTTGCCAAATCTCACCAGGTTCACGGATCCGAAATCCTGACAGTTACCACGCCCGGACGATTTGAAGGTTATGATGCGCTCATCACCAACCTCCCCAACATTCAGCTGGCGGTAACCATTGCGGATTGCACACCCATGTTGATATATGACCCTGTTCATGGCGCGATGGCCGCGATTCATGCAGGCTGGCGCGGCACCGTAAGCCAAATCACTTTCAAGACTGTGAAAAAGATGGAAATGGTTTACGGAACCAAAGCAGTTGATTGTATAGCTTATGTTGGAACCTGCATTGATAAATATTCATTTGAAGTTGGTGAAGACGTTTCCAAACATTTCCATTCCAGACATAAGCGATGGGATGAGCAAAAGGCCAAATTCTTTGTGGACCTCAAACAAGCAAATGCAGATCAACTATTGGATGCAGGTCTCGAATTTCAAAATATAGAAATCTCCGGCTATTCGACAGTTACGCACAACGAAGATTACTTTTCATATAGGTTGGAAAAAGGATTGACTGGTCGAATGCTGGCAACAATTGGAAGACGTCCGTAAACAAAAAAATCAACTTCCTGAGAAGTTGATTCTAATTTATCCCATTTCTTAAATTCCTAAGCCTCCTCAGAAGTTACTACCTCGCCCGTAGATGCTGGTTGTGTAGTTTTAGTGACTGTTTTTGCCTCTGGTTTTGCAATTGAAGACTTTGCGGTACTTGCAGCTTTACCAACAGTAGGCTTAGCAGGTGGTGCAACCGGTGCCTTTGAAGAAGCGGCGGCTACCAATGCAGCGATTTTCTCCGTTTTTGCAGCCTTTTCTTTTTTACCCTCCTTTTTGTCCTTCGATTTAGGATTTAATTTTTTCAGTGCGTTCTTTTCGTCCTTTTCCTTCTTTTTGAGTGTCTCCTTCTCAAATTTGGCAACCTTTTTTGCCAGTTTCGAAGCAGCCTTCTCAATTGATTTCTTTATTTTTTTTGATCCCGTTGAAATTGCATCTATTTTGACGGCGAGGGTTTCTGCAATTTCTGTTGATAATTTTTTCGTTGTGGATTTCATAATCTGTTCTTGAGAGTACATAAATAAACTGATCGGCAACTCCTTGAACACTTTAAATGCTTAATTTGCCACCTCAGCAATAACCTGCAATTACCGATTAATAAATTACAAAAACCAAATTTTTCGTGTTATATTTATGTTAAACCTTTTTTCACAAAATCCCAGAGAACTATTCCAGCGGATACCGAAACGTTAAATGAATGTTTCGTTCCAAACTGCGGAATTTCCAGACAGCCATCTGATAATTCAATCACTTCGTCCTGAACGCCTTCCACTTCATTCCCAAAAACAAATGCGTGCGGCATACCAGGTTCCGGATTAAAATTCTGCAAATAGATACTTCCTTCCGCCTGTTCTACGCACCAGACCTTAAAACCTTCCGCTTTTAATTCCCTTACTACTTCGATGGTATCAACGTCACTTTGCCAGTCGACAGACAGTTCGGCGCCTAGTGCACTTCTCGTAATTTCCCGATGTGGCGGGCAAGGCGTGTATCCGCATAAAATTATTTTCTTTGCCCTAAATGCATCCGCTGTCCTGAAAAATGAGCCTACATTGTTTAGGCTGCGGATGTTATCCAATACAATAACAAAAGGAAACTTTTCCGATCCTTTAAATTCTTCTACCGTCAGCCGGTTGATTTCTTCAATACCTAACTTTCGCATAGGTGCTTAACCAATTGTTAACAACAGGCAAAATCTCTTGCCGTTAGATTTTTGTGATAATGCTTAATCAACAAAAAGGCTCCTACACATGGTACAGGAGCCTTTTTGTTATTTAAAAATTTGCTATTTAATTTTCGTTATCAGTTCAACGATATTCTTAACGCCCAATTTCTCAAAGATCCGAGCTTTATAAGTACTAACCGTTGAAAGTTGCAGGTTCAGTTTTTCGGCAATTTTTGCTGTTCCGAGTCCCTCTTTCAGTAGGTTCATTACGTCCGTTTCACGAGGCGAAAGACTTACGATTGGATCTGGAAGAAACTCCTTTGGATTGATCAGCCTATTGATATTCATCTGCTGCATATCATCGCTCATGTACTTTTTGTTGTTCAAAACACTCATAACCGCAGTTTTAAACTCTTCCTCAGGAGCATCTTTTGACAAATATCCGTCAGCACCAGCCTGCAGGTACATTAAGCCATAAAGCTGTTCATCGTAGCTAGAAAACATCAGAATTCGGATACCCGGCGATTTATGCCTGATTGTTTCAACCATCTTAGTGGTATTTCCGCCCGGAATGTTGATATCCAGAATCAAAAGATCATAAGCCTTGACTTCAAGCTCTTGCAATATTTTATCGAAGTCATCTACATCCGAGATTGTCGACTCAGGAATCAGTGATTTGAGGAGGTGTTTAGTGCCAATTCTAACAACGGCGTGGTCTTCGGCAATGAGTATGTGTTTCATGGATGGGTTGGGGCCAATTAAATGTAAAAATTCTTGAATAAATTAAATTAAGCAATCCACAAATGTTTCTATTGCCAATTTTCTGAAATCTGATCACCAACCAGAACAAATAGTGTAGCGTTTTGAACTGAACTGGTCAATTAACAAAAATAGCAATCGGCATTGTATTAAACATAAAAAATATCAAATTAGTATAGCATTTATTTAACCAAACATACCAATTAACCGACATTTGTACAGGATTTATAAAATTGATAGCCACCATCAAAAGCATTTTTATACACACTTCCGTATTTGAGTGGAATCAGGCAGATACTGAGGTAAGGGTTTTTAACTTGAAAGACGTGCCGCATTGCCCTTCAGACCCTACTTCCACAATTTATTTCAGGCCGGACCACCTTCGAACGCAATCTACAGGAATCATCTATTCTTTTATTCTTTTTCGGAAAAACCCAAAGGCAGTTATAGCAGAATTTCATTGCACACAACACGCTCCCGGTCAATGGTCATCGCCTCCGAAGGCTCCATTCGGAGGAATTACCGCAGAAAAAGGTTGCAAAGCAAATGAGCTTGAATTTTTTCTGAATTGTATTAAAGAATGGATGGCCAATTTGGGTGGCAAAAAACTAACCGTCTCCACTTCCGCCGCCTGCTACAACCCTACCCTTCATCCTCTTCTGCGTCAATGTTACCTAAGTACCGAATTTATCAGTACTCGTACCCTCATTAACCATCATATTTTAGTAAATGCCTTGAAATTCGAACATTCCATTTATCCTTCGGAACGCCGCAGGTTGAGAAAATCCGAGGATGCTGATTTTCAAGCGTATTTGTGTAAAGAGCATTCCATTGACATGATCTATCCATTTTTGCTTAAATGTGCTGAACGAAATGGTTACGAATTATCTCTTTCAAAATGTCAACTGGGAACACTGCTAACACGTTTCCCGGAGGATTTCCTTGTTTTTAGCGTAAATAATAAGGGCCAATTGATTGCTTTGGCGATTATGGTGAAGGTTACCTCTGATATTTTGTACTATTTTCTTTCAGCATTTGACCCTCAATACCGCAGTTACAGTCCCATGGTACTTTTGCTGAAAAATGTTTACGAATTTTGTCAGCAAAATGACTTTTCTATCCTGGATCTGGGAACATCTCTTGACCGTCATGGAAACAACAAACCATCGCTTGCCCGCTTCAAGAAAAATATAGGTGGTATTGAATGTGAGAAGATTACTTATGAACTGGTTTTCTAATCAGATATCCAGGCAATTTCCGTCACGGTAGAAAACGCTGGTACATGTTTCGATTCCTACGATCGGCGCCATTCCAATGAAATCCAATCTTCGAAATCCCCGTTCTTTTAAGTAATCTTTGGCCTTTTGGTACCATTCGCGTTCGGAGTTATCCAGGATTAGTACGCCGTTCTCAGCTAAAAAGTCAACGGCGAAGTTTGCACATTTGACCCTATTACGTCCATCCACTACAATAATGTTATATAATTGACCAGTGTCCCGAACGGACTGTACGTACGTTTCTCCCAAAGGTCTTTCCAAAACAGTCGCATTGGGAGGCAGCTTTGGGCTGATTTGTTTAATCCATTCGCCGTCATGTTCCACTGCTGTAATATGCTTGATCTGCGCTGCATACCACCGGGTAGAATTGCCTGAACCATACTCAAAAACAATGAATATGGGTTTCAAACGCGGTTTGAGAAATAAAATAAAGGGGTAAGTGTACCAGGGAAGCGGGTTACCATCAATATCAACTGACTGTTTTGAATGAAAGCTTTGAAACCATCCATATTGTTTAAGGGCACCGTCCAGATAAAGCTGAACGCTCCCTCCCAAACCAGCCGTATTCAACAGATTCCAAACGCCATTCTTTATTTTTTTGAGCATTATCTGAGATACCCTTGAGTATTATTTATCACAAACGTACGAATTAAAGTACTTTTCTCTCAAGATTGCTACAATGCGCTCAGCCGTATTTCCATCCCAAAATGCAGGGATCTGACCTTTTTTTAATTTCACAGCATTGATCTCATTTACCTTATTTAATATGGAATGCGTATCAAAATCCGGTAAGAGATAATTAGTACCTTCCTCCACCGTCACAGGCCGCTCGGTGGTTTCACGCAGTGTAATGCATGGAACTCTGAGATAGGAAGTTTCCTCCTGTATACCGCCAGAATCCGTCAGTACAATCCTGGAATTTTTTATCAGGTTGAGAAATTCAAAATATCCCTGGGGTTCCAGCATCTTTAGTCCCTTAACTTCCTCGAAATCCCTTAGCAAACCAAGCATTAGAATGTTTTTACGGGTCCTCGGATGCATTGGAAAGACAATTGTTTGCTCTGCGGAAAGTGCTTTTATGATTTGAAGAATGCGTGTCAAGCCAGCCAGATCATCTACATTGACTGGCCTGTGCATGGTCATCAATATATAATCTCCTGAACACAGTCCTAATTTCCCTATCAAATTCATTTGGTCGATCTGCGGCAGATGGCGAGCAAGCGTGTCGATCATTAAATTGCCCACGAAATGAATTCTTTCGGAAGCAATATTTTCTTTCAGCAGGTTTTCGACCCCTGCCTTTTCAGTCACAAAAAGTTGATCAGAAATTGAATCGGTAATAATGCGGTTTATTTCTTCGGGCATCGTTCGGTCCCCGCTTCTCAGGCCGGCTTCTATATGTGCCACTGGAATGTTCTCTTTGGCACAAACCAATGCACAGGCCAATGTTGAATTCACGTCACCCACCACCATAACCAGATCCGGCTTTTCCGTTTGAATCACTTTTTCAAATTCCACCATAATGGCTGCGGTCTGCTGCGTGTGTGTGCCTGCTCCGACACCTAAAAAATAGTCTGGAGTCGGCAATTCAAGCTGCTCGAAGAAAATACCTGACATTGCAAAATCAAAATGTTGACCGGTGTGGATAATACGCGGGACAACGTTGCTGCACTTTGAAAGTGCGCGATGCAGCGGGGCTACTTTGATGAAATTGGGCCGTGCACCGACAACCATGAATATTTTCAAGAAGAGGGGTTTTTAGTTGTTTAAACAAATCTAGGGTATCTAAACCTTTTTCTCTTATTTCGTCCTGTTAATCAAGAATAGCCTTAATGGGGATCATTGTTCGTCAGGGATTTAAAAGTTCGATTGTTTCGTACATTGGGGTAATCATAGGAATTTTTAACATTCTGATCCTCTACAACCAATTCCTGACCCAGGAGCAGTTGGGATTATATGCTTCTACGCTCTTAACATTTCCCGTCATTTACATGTCATTTGCACTGCTTGGCGTTCCGTCCGTTGCAGTACGTTTTCACAGCCGGTTCCAGGACCATGAATCAAGGAGACAGCTTTTTACATTTATTATCATTACCCCGCTGGTCGGCCTCACGGCTTTTGTCGCCCTCTATTTATTATTCAAACCCTTATACCTTAAATTTTATCTCGACCATTCGCCCCTGCTAGTCAGGTACTACTACGTTTTTATACCACTGACCGTCGGAATGGTATACTTGCTTGCTCTGGAATCCTATTCAAGGATTAACCTGCGCATTGCCGTTCCCTCGCTCATTCGCGAAGTGGGACTTCGCCTGCTGAACAGTTTGCTAGTCATTCTTTTCGGGCTGAAGGTGATTTCCTTTGATACCATGGTGAACCTCACAGTTGTCAGTTACGCTGTGGCCATCATTGCAATGCTGATTTATTTATATTTTCAAAAAAGGTTGTACACGTCCCTGGATTTTGGTTTTATAAAACATCCTGCATTCAAGGAAATGTACCGTTATGGGCTTTGGGTATTACTTGGCGGTGCCAGCGCTGCTTTATTGCCGCACATTGAAAAGGTACTATTACCCGCCTTCAAAGGTGGTTTAGCAAATACCGCAATTTTCGACATTGCATCCCGCATTGCGTTGGTAATATCCATCCCTAGAAATAGCATTGTAATGATCAGCGCGCCCATTATTTCCGAAGCTTATGCAAAAAACGACATTGCCCATATTGACACGATCTACAAAAAATCCTCTTTGAACCTCCTAATTATCGGCACTTTTCTCTTTCTGGGAATCTGGTCAAACATAGATGCGATCTTTGGCATCATCCCAAAATCCGATATTTATTCACAAGGAAAATGGGTGGTGTTAATGGTAGGGATTTCCAGGATCGCCGATATGGTGACGGGGCTGAATTCCGAGATCCTTACGAACTCCCGGTTTTACCGATATGACATTGTATTCATGCTTTTTTTCACCGTTTTGATCTTATTAAGTAGCCAGTATCTCATCCCACTATATGGTTACAACGGCGCGGCAGGTGCAGCGTTGTTCGCAACCGTTACTTATAATGTTGTAAAACTGTTTTTTATAAAAAGTAAGTTAGGGATCCAGCCCTTTACCGTCGACACTTTGAAAGTGTTATTGCTTGCTGGCCTTTGCTATTTCATTATTTCATTTATCCCTGATTCCAAAAGCGAAATTTTACTCGAAACCCTTGCTAATATTCTTATAAGATCACTGATCGTGATTATCGTGTTTGGCGGGGGAATTTTGCTTTGGAAAATCTCTGAGGACATCTCCGCAGGTTTCAGGTCAGGCTGGCAATTATTTAGGATGGGGATTCTGAGGAAGAAGTGAGCAATGGCTATCTTTGGCTTACAAACCGACATCGTATTGGGATGATTGCCCAAAATATTTCAGATAACTAATGTCTTTAAAGCAAAAAATAGTCGCCGGCCTTTTGAAACAGCCTTACAGCCTTTTTCAATTGACTAACTATGACCGGACCAAACCTGTAAACATGGTTGTGGGTTCCATGTATTCTGTATACAAAGGCTGGATCCATTCGGACATTGAAACGCTTAACCTATTGAAAAAAAGCGACTGGAATAAATATTTTGATGAAAATTCCATTGATAAAATTTTAGCGGAGCATGTTTGGGAACATCTCACGCCGGAAGAAGGAAAATTGGCATTCAGAAACTGCTATACCTATTTAAAATCAGGCGGACTATTGAGGGTTGCTGTTCCGGATGGCTACAATCCTTTCAAAGAGTACATTGATTATGTAAAACCCGGCGGGACCGGTAATGGCGCCGATGACCATAAGATACTATATAATTACGAGTTGATGTCCGGATTTTTGCAGGAAATCGGGTTTAAAGTAAGTCCCTTGGAATATTACGATGAGCATGGCAAGTTTCAAAAATTCCCCTGGAAACCGGAAGACGGAATGATACGCCGCTCCGCCGATCATGATGAACGGAATCGCGATGGAAAGCTCGTGTACACATCGCTGATCATCGACGCATTCAAAAATTAGAATGGCTTTAAATGGTAACCTTGCACCTATTGTATTGTTCTGCTTTAACCGTCCATGGCATTTAAAACAGACGGTCGAATCGCTGCAATCCAGTCTGCTCGCCTCCAAAAGTGAATTATTCATTTATTCCGACGGACCGAAAACGGATGCAGATCAGATGCTGGTCAGGGAAGTGCGGGATTATGTCAAGGAGATTAAAGGATTCAAAAATATCACTTTAATTACATCTGCGAAAAACAAAGGCCTCGCTGCTTCGGTTATTGATGGGGTAAGTGAAATTGTGAATCGCTACAAAAAAGTGATCGTTCTGGAAGATGATATGCTCAGTACGCCGGATTTTCTCAATTTCATGAATGATACCTTAAATGCTTACGAATTTCGCCAGGATATCTTTTCCGTATCCGGGTACACACCACCACTAACTATTCCTCCGGATTATCAAGCAGATTTATATCTTGCGCCCCGTGCGAGTTCATGGGGCTGGGGGACCTGGGCGGACAAATGGGAAAAGGCGGATTGGAATGTCAAAAATTTTGATGATATAAAAAAGAAAGCTGCCGCTCAGAGGGAATTAAAAAACGGTGGTAATGATTTGTGGCCAATGCTGGTGAAACAGCAGCGGGGCGTCATCGATTCATGGGCGATCCGATGGACATTTTCTCAGTTCAATCATCAGGCCTACGGCTTGTATCCCGTGCGGTCAAAAATAAAAAATATCGGAACGGATGGAAGTGGCACCAACTTCACATTTACTTCTGCGCAATACGGCAAAGAAATGTCCCAGGGAGAAGTTTTAATGGATCCTGAGTTGAAACCTGATGCAGAAATGATCGCATCTTTTCGCAAATACTATAATTTGCCTTTTGCAATAAAAATCAAGAACTGGGTCAAGTACCGGATCTGACTGAAATTAAATCTATGTATTGGCTTCGCTATTTGCTCAAAGAACCTTTTCATTCCCTCAGCACGCCTGCTAACAGAGAGTTTATGGGTTTGCTATTTAAATATGGAAATAGTCGGCGGCATCAGTTAAAACACGTAAAATTCGGCGCTTTCCGCTTACAGGTTCCTGATACCATGTCGTTTTTATGGCAGCATAAAGAGATTTTTGCGGATGAATTTTATTTTTTTGAAGCAGGTAACTCCACGCCTGTTATCCTGGATTGCGGTGCGAATGTGGGTATGAGTGTCCTTTATTTCAAAAAACTTTATCCGAACGCTCGTGTTGTCGCCTTTGAGGCAGAACAAAACATTGCATTACTACTCAAAAGAAATCTCCATGAAAATGCGATAACGGGAGTGGATATCGTGGACAAAGCAGTATGGACAGACAACAATGGTATCTTATTCGGTAGTGAGTCAGCCGATTCGTCTTCCATTTATTCTGTTTCCGAAAAGAGAAAAGTTCCTTCTGTGAGGCTGAAAGATTATCTGTTAAAGGAAACGCATATTGACTTTCTGAAAATCGACATTGAAGGCGCAGAAAATGCGGTACTGAGCGATTGCCAATATGCGCTTGGACATGTTCAAAACTTGTTTGTCGAATTTCATTCTTATGTTGACCATCCGCAGGAATTAGCAAATGTCGTCAGCATTTTTGAAGAGAGCGGCTTTCGCTATTTTATCGATACCAACCAGCATCGGCTCAGGCCTTTCATTAATCATCGTTATAGGGCAAACGATGTAATGGATCTTCAGTTAAATATTTTTGGTTGGCGAGAATAGACTTTCATAATCTGGAATCCACCAATTCCCTCGGCAAAATTGACTTTAAGTCAAAAACGACCGACTTATCTTTCATAAAACTTTGAAGATCAAGATTTTGAAATAAATCGTGTGCGACGGTAAGCAATATGGCATCGTACTTTCCTGTTGGCTGTTCAAGCATTGAAAGTTTGTACTCTTTTGCCACCTGATCGCGAGATGCCCAGGGATCGTAAACTTCCACCTGCATTCCGAAATCTTTAAGTTCACGGTAGACTTCTGTCACCCTGGTATTTCTAATGTCTGGGCAGTTTTCTTTAAAGGTAATTCCTAAAACCAACACCCGGCTCCCTTCAATTTTAAGCCCTTTACGGATCATTAACTTGACGAGTTTATTAGCTACAAAAATTCCCATGGTATCATTGACCCGTCTTCCCGACAGGATTACTTGCGGATAATAGCCTAATGCCTCAGCTTTGTGTAAGAGGTAGTAGGGATCAACTCCAATGCAATGCCCCCCAACTAAGCCAGGTTTGTATTTCAAAAAATTCCATTTGGTACCAGCTGCTTCGAGCACTTCCGTGGTATCAATATCCATTCGGTCGAAGATCAGCGCAAGCTCATTGACAAACGAAATATTAACATCCCGCTGCGCATTTTCAATCGCTTTGGAGGCTTCCGCTACTTTGATGCTTGATGTCGGATGCGTGCCCGCTTCAATCACAGAGCTATATAAGTTATCTATAAACTTCGCCGCTGCCGGAGTAGATCCGGAGGTTACTTTCCTGATTTTCGTAAGCGTATTGACCTTATCTCCGGGATTAATGCGCTCGGGAGAATACCCGCAGTAAAAGTCCACATTATACTTTAAACCACTTTCTTTGACCAATACAGGAACGCAATCCTCCTCCGTACATCCCGGATAAACGGTTGATTCATAAATCACTACATCATTCTTTTTCAATATTTTTCCGATCATTCTGCTGGCTGTGAGGAGAGGGGCCAGGTTAGGTTTTTTATAAATATCCACGGGTGTTGGAACCGTCACAATGAACACATTGCATGAGATCAAATCCTTTTCACTGTCGGAAAAATCGAGATTAGTAAGATTTTGAAGCACATCGCGGGAAACTTCCTGCGTGCCATCATCATTTTTCCTCAACTCCTCAATCCTTCTTGAATTAATATCAAAGCCCAGAACCGAATATTTTTGGCTCAATGCGACAGCCAAGGGAAGCCCTACATATCCAAGTCCAATCACTGCAATTTTTATTTCCGACTCCCGTGGCATGACGCTTTTCAAATTATGTGGAGCATAAAACTATGCATATTTAACCCTACCAAAAAATTTTCTGAGGGGCTGTGACTTATGGTTAACCTGTACGTATTCATATAAATATGTCACAAAATAAATCCCCCTTTTTTATGGAATTGGCAATTATTCAAAATAAGGTATTCACATTACGAGGTTATAAAATAATGCTGGATTTCGACCTGGCTGAAATGTATGAAGTTGAAACGAAAGTGCTTAAACAGGCCGTGAGAAGAAATTTGGATCGCTTTCCGGATGACTTTATGTTTGAGCTGACTCAAAAAGAAGCTGAGAACTTGAGGTCACAAATTGTGACCTCAAGTCGGGGAGGCGCAAGGTATCTGCCCTTCGCCTTTACCGAACAAGGCGTTGCAATGCTGTCAAGCGTACTGAAAAGTAAGAAAGCCCTGGCGGTAAACATCTCCATTATGCGCGCTTTTGTTATGATACGGCAGCATTATCTGGATTCCGAAGAGTTGAAAATCCGAATTGGCAAACTGGAAGATGAGATGCACCTCAAATTTGATGACATTCATCAGGCTCTGAACTACTTACTCAATCCCCCGACACCGGAAAGAAATTCCATTGGCTTTTGATAGAATAATATTTACTACTTGGCGTATGGATTGAGCGGAAAGATATGTACCTGAAACCCATCTCGCTTCATCGCATCGATAACCGTTTGGGAAGGAAGTTTTTTGAAGATAACTGCACACAAGACCTGCGCAGGCATGAGCGACAACCTCGTCAGAAGATTATGAAATGAAAGTTTTCGGCTGATCTTTCTAAATGCTGCGGAAGAACTGTCCGCTTTCTCCTGGCTGTAAGCCGGATGATAATAATTATTGTTAATCCCTTTAAAAGCAACTGCCGGGAGACCCATGCCGTTGGCCAGCTTGTCCATTTCCCTCTCGGAAAGCTTGAAAACATAGTTGCCGACCTCTTCAAAAGAATATCTATTTTTCCAATACTTCTGCAACAAAGAAGTGTCCCAGCGATCGAATACATTCCTTAAAGCAAGCAAAAATGGCATTCTTGAAATCGGATCGTGCGGTTCAACCAGGATAACCGCTTCCCTGGCTACCCGCAACATTTCATAAACTCCCAGATAGGGCCTTGGAAAATGATGATAGGCTTCTTTACAAAAAATATAGTCAAAGCTATTATCGCCAAAACTTAGTCGTTCAACATTTTCAACCGAATACTTCTCCAAAAAACCTCTTGACTTGGACAGAGGAAGAAAAGTCCCGGAGATATCAGTAGCTGTTACATCAAGCCCTTTTCTGAAAAAATGATTGGCATCGAATCCATAGCCGTCGCCCACGGTAAGCCAGGATTTAGGTTCTTTAACGAATGGGTCCGTCAATTTGAGCATGCGATGGTGGATCCAGTTATTAATGGTCTTATGCTCATGATCATATTCCCATAACTCAATGGCCCTATCTTTTGCCTCCTTGGTTGCATATTGTACCTCATACCATTCAGAATGCGCTTCGTGGCTCCGCTTTTCGTTAGACATCGTCCCTGGATTACTTAATTTCGGATAAAGATAGTTTTAACGAATAAAAATTATTTAACCACAGAACTATTAATTTTAGCCGGATAACTCAGAATCAATTCCAAATTAAAGACATCAATTCCAATTCTACATGGTACTTCATCTAAGTACATTTCATTTGGAAGGAGGGGCCGGCGTGGCAGCAACACGGCTGCATCGCGCCTTGGTGAAAGCGGGAATAGAATCTGAAATGCTGGTCCCTTCGTCACTTTTGGAGGAAGATAACGTCACCTCACTAGCCGAAAACAAGTGGGATTCCCGAGTAGCCTGGGGCCGTTTTGTGGCTGAAAGACTGTATTTCCTGCCACAGGAAAAAGATAAGTCAATCCGGTTCGCCTTCTCACCTGCGGAAGTGGGTGCAGATGTTAGCCAGCATCCGCTGGTCGAGCGGGCCAATATCATTCACTTACATTGGATCAATTTTGGGTTTTTGTCCATTAACAGCCTGAGCAAACTATTTTCCCTTGGGAAACCAGTTGTGTGGACGCTGCATGATATGTGGACGTTTACTGGCGGCTGTCATTACAGTAGAGGCTGTAATCACTATCTTAACCATTGCTGCTACTGTCCTTTCTTGGCAAAACCAGACCAATACGACATTTCATTTTCTCAGTTTGAATTTAAAAAAGACTTGTACGATCAAACCAGGCTCGCTCTCATATCCCCAAGCCTCTGGCTCGACAAAACAGTCAAAACTGCTGCACTTACAAAGCATCTTCATTCTCTGAATATTCCCAATTGCATTGATACGGCAATATTTAAACCTCTGAACACGGCAGAAATCAGAGCAAAGCTTCAATTACCTGCTAATAAAAGATTCATTCTTTTTGTCGGCGCCAATACGCAAGATCCTCGTAAGGGTTTTAATTTCTTCCGCGAAGCTATGGCGCTCTTACGCAAGGATTTTGACGATTTGGAAGTATTAATTTTAGGGAAGGCGAGAGCGATAGCTTTTGATGAATTTCCTGTTCCAGTTCACTATTTGGGCAAAATTACCCGGACGGAAGACCTGATCAATGCGTATAATGCAGTAGATTTGATCGTTGTCCCGTCCCTGGAAGATAACCTGCCTAATACCATTATGGAAGCGATGGCCTGTGCAATCCCGGCAGTTGGTTTTGCGACTGGCGGGATTCCCGAAATGATTGATCATCAGGTTAATGGATATGTTTCGGAAAACAGGTCTGCTGCTTCACTGGCAGAAGGGATAAGCTGGATAATACAAAACAACAGTAACGGCGACCTCTCTTCCAATGCGCGGGAAAAAGTGCTTAATACTTATTCCGAACACATTATCGCTGAGAAATATCGAATATTATATCAGTCGATGCTAAATGAATAACCCGCCGTTCCTTACAATTATCACCGTCACTTTCAATGCAGAGCGGTTCTTACCACGCACTTTGTCAAGCATAGAAAATGCCCTTCGTAACTTGCAAGATCCTTCCGTTGTTGAATACCTGATCATCGATGGTGCTTCTGTGGATGCTACTTGGAAGACAGCAGACCAGTATTCCCATATCATCTCCCAAGTTATCTCAGAAAAAGATCAGGGCTTGTATGATGCTATGAATAAGGGCATTGCAGCTTCTACGGGGAAATATTTGTGGTTTTTGAATGCGGGAGACGAGATATATGATTCGAATGTACTGTCAAACCTTCTAAAAAAGCTCGAAGAAGAAGCCGACATTTACTACAGCGATGCAATGATGGTCCGGGAAAATGGGACTGAAATAGGATTAAGGAGCATCATTACTCCGCATACCCTTCCAAAAAACCTGAAATGGCAGGATTTCTCTTTGGGAATGAAGGTTTGTCATCAGGCATTTGTTGCGAAAAAAGCAATTGTTCCACTTTACGACATACACAATCTCAGTGCCGATATCGATTGGGAAATTACATGTCTCCAATCTGCCAGGCAGGCTAAATATCTGCCCTTCATTCTTTGTAGATATTTGGTTGGAGGTTTCTCGGTGCAAAATCACAGACGCTCGCTCACCGATCGCTTCAAAGTTCTTAGCAAACATTTCGGCATTATACCTACGCTATTTAACCACATCCGGATAATCTGGCGCGGCTTCAAGTTCGGTATGTCAAAAGGGAAGTATTGGTAGAAAAATCCAATTCGTCAAAATTATGCTATTCATCTTCTACATGGTTAATTCCTCGTTTTTTGCTTAAAACAATCGAAAAATTACGTTCTATCTAAAATAGTGTCAAAATTCTATTATGGAGAAAATGAAATAACTCATTATAAAATTTGGTAAATCTACCAGCACACATATATTTGTTCTATATAACTTCGTATTAACCAAACTAGCCGTTATGAACAAATTTTTGCTATTGGCGTTTTTAATTTGTGTGGTTACATGGCTGCCCGCGAGTGGGCAAGACATGCGGATCACCGGAAAAGTGACAACAGATGACGATTCTCCATTGCCGGGAGCTTCAATCCAGGTAAAGGAATCAACAGCGGGAACACAAACCGACGCAGACGGAAATTTCGCGATCAATGTTCCATCCTCGAGTTCAATACTTGTTTTCAGTTTTGTGGGAATGGTTGCACAGGAAATCGCTGTTGGAGGTCAAAGTGTAATCAATGTAAAGCTTTCGAGTGATTCACGCAGTTTATCAGAAGTGGTAATCACTGGTTTTGGATCTCAGATAAAGCGCGACCTGACCGGTAACATCGCCCAGGTAAAAGGCTCCGAAATTCAAAATATGCCCGTAGCGAGTGTGGATGCCGCCTTGCAGGGACGGGCAGCGGGTGTTTATGTGAACAGTGGCTCGGGTAAACTCGGTCAGGCGATTAATGTGCGTATTCGCGGAAATTCATCCATAAGTGCCAGCAGCCAGCCACTATATGTTGTGGACGGAATGCCCATTACCACTTCAGATTTGAGCAATAGTGGCGGAGGCCAAACTAACCCGCTTGCTGATATCAATTCCAATGATATTGAATCTATTGAAATTCTGAAAGATGCGTCGGCAGGTGCTATTTATGGGTCCAGGGCGGCCAATGGTGTGGTGCTAATTACAACCAAACGCGGCAAGTCGGGAAAAACCAATGTGAGTATCAACTATCAGCTTGGATCCTCAGAAGCAACCAGACGCGTCCGGTTCCTGAATGCTGACGAATATGTGAAATTTTATACGATGGCGGCAGGTAACCGCGACCGGATTGCAGGCATAGATCCGGCTGACCCCGATTCGTATACGCAAAGTATTATTGGCCCGGGCGGGTTTTTGGACTATCAGAGCTTAGGAACTTTCAATACGCCCGATCAGAAAGAATATTTATGGCAGGACCAAGCTTTCCAGAAAGCACCCATGCAACAGCTTGATTTTCAGTTGAATGGTGGAAATGATAAAACCAAATTTTTCCTTTCTGGTCAATATCTCAACCAAAAAGGAACATTGATAGGTAACAAACTGGATCGCGTTTCGATGAGGATGAATCTGGATCATCAGGCTTATAAATGGTTACAGATCGGCCTTTCGATGGGATTGGCCCGTACCAGAAACTATCGCCTTCCAGGTGACAACGCATTCTCTAATCCACTGCAAATGTCGGCTTTGACGCCTTTGACGCCGTTCACTGATCCATCAACGGGCCTGCCAACCGGAACACCTCCGGGCGACATTTACGTGCCGGTTTATTTTAACCCGCTCATTTCGATTAATTACGCAAGCTTCGTTGCTACTTCCTTCCGTAACCTGACCAACGCCTATGCCCAGATCAGCTTTACGCCGGAATTGAAATTTCGCAGTGAATTGGGCATTGATCTGCTCAATCAAAACGAAGAGGGTTATTACCAAAGCCAGAACGTCCGCAACATTGGGACGGCCAGCAGTGGATTGGGAAGTAATTATGGCACTTTTGTAACCAATTACAATACCAACAACTTTTTCTCTTATGATAAAGTGTTTGGCTCACATGGAATCGGCGCTACGTTGGGTATGTCTTATCAGCAATCCCAAAATAAGCTGAGCTTTATTGAAGGGACCCAATTCCCGTCAGACTCGTATAAGAAGATCGCCAGCGCAGCGACAAAATCGGATGGCAGTTCCAGCGAAACCAACTATCGTTTTCTATCCTATTTCCTGCGTTTAAATTATAAATTCTCTGACAAATATTTATTATCTGCGAGCGCCAGGATAGACGGTTCATCCCGTTTTGGCGCTAATTCACGATACGGGTTCTTCCCATCGGTTTCAGCAGGCTGGGTCTTGACTGAGGAAAACTTCTTGAAAAACAACAATACCCTTAGTTTTTTGAAAATCAGGGGCAGTTACGGTGCAACGGGTAATTCTGAAATCGGGGATTTTCCTCAATTAGGTCTTTTTTCCGGTGACGCCGGTTATGCCGGTGCCGCAGGACAACGTCCATCGCAGATTGGTAATCCGGACCTGAGATGGGAAACCACCAAACAAGTTGACATTGGCGTGGATTTCGGTCTGTTTAATAACCGCATTAATGGTGAGGTCGATTATTACGAGAAGAAAACAGATGGTTTGCTGCTTGAAGTGAATGTTCCGTCTACATCCGGGTTTTCGATCCAGGTAGACAACGTCGGAAAGCTTGAAAACAAAGGTTTTGAATTTGTACTTAATACGCAAAACGCGGTTGGTGCATTCAAATGGAATACGTCCCTTAATCTTGCAACCAACAAGAACAAGGTGATTGACATTCAGGGGCAGATTATTGAAGGGGGCATCCGAAGCATGAGCCGCGTGATGGAAGGTGAGGCCGTGGGCGTGTTTTATGCGGTTGAATATGCAGGTGTAGATAAGTCGAATGGGGATGCATTATTTTATAAAAACACAAAAACCGCTGACGGATCTGTGGACCGCTCAACAGTTACAAATAGCGGTTTCAACAGCGCCCAGAGAGTGGTGGTAGGAAATCCAAACCCTAAATTGGTAGGCGGTATCACCAATACATTCGCATTCAAAGGTTTAGACCTGAATGTATTCTTTAATGGTGTTTCGGGAAATAAAATCAATTTCTATGGCGTAGGTCAGTATTCTTCGGCAAATGGCATTTATGAAGACAACCAAACGGCCGATCAGCTGAAAGCCTGGACTGCGGAAAACCCTGATACCGATGTTCCCGAGGCGCGTCTGTACCGTGCAAACGGCAACCAGGCTTCTTCACGCTATATCTTCGACGGCTCCTATCTCCGCCTTCGTTCGGTAACATTGGGATACAATCTGCCATCAGCATTGCTCAAACGCATTAAAATGGACCGAATCCGGGTTTACGTCTCAGCATTGAACCTGGCCACATTTACCAATTACAAAGGCTGGGATCCCGAGGTAAATACGGACGACGCAAGTGACAGGGATTTGAAATTCGCCTTAGGCAATGACTTTTACACAGCCCCTCAGCCCCGCACCATCCTTGCTGGTATCAATATCGGTTTCTAACATTAGCCTCATTCATTTTACAGAACTATGAAAAAGAACATATTTATATATTCCCTGGCGTTGTCCGCATCATTGTTCCTGACGAGCAGCTGCGACAGCAAGCTGGACGTTGCGCCGACCCAAAGTATTGATGAAAACGCGGCATTAAGTACTTCAAGAGATGTTGAAGTGACTTTAATTGGCTGTTATGACGGATTGCAGGATGGTGATGTGTACGGCGGTGGTTTTCAATATTCATCCGAGTTGCTTGGGAACAGCGACGAGCTGGGCTTTGGAGGTACTTTTCAAAACCTGCTGGAAATGTTCAATAAGGAAATTACTACGGCCAATGCAACCGCATTGACAACCTGGCGCGACTCTTATGTGACCATCAACCGCTGCAACAACGTATTAACGGCGCTCGACATTCTTGATGAAGACAAAAAGGCGAGAGTGGAAGGTGAAGCGCGTTTTATCCGTGCCTCGCTTTATTTTGACCTGGTGAGGCTCTATGCTAAAACCTGGGGAGACGGCGACAATGCCGTCAATCCGGGTGTGCCGTTGGTATTGACCCCGACACGCGGTGTGACAGATGCTGATAATGTTCCAAGAAATTCTGTCGCAGAAGTTTACGCATTGGTCATAGAGGATCTGACAAAAGCTAAATCTTTATTGCCGGAAGAAAATACCATTTATGCAACCAAATACGCCGCTTCTGCGCAACTGTCACGCGTTTACCTGATGCAGTCCAACTTTGCTGCCGCACGCACCGAGGCGAATGAAATCATTGAGTCTGGCGCGTTTGAGTTGAATGCTACATTCTCATCATTGTTCTTCACATTCCTCACGAACGGAGGTGCTAACCCTGACGAATACATTTTCTCAATGGTAGTAACCCAGCAAGATGGCGTAAACGACATGACGACCTTTTTTGGAGCGGCGATCGATGACATTCCGGGTACATCAGGGCGCGGGGATATACGCGTATTGGCAAAGCATCGTGCATTGTATGAAGTGGGCGACCAGCGCGGCGCATTCTTCATAAGCCCTTCTTATACGCTTACGCAAAAGCATCTTGACACGTTTGGCAACGTTTTGCAATTCAGGCTGGGCGAAATGTACTTGACGCGTGCGGAAACCAATTTCAGACTGGGAACTGCTGTGGGTGCAATGCCGGTGGAAGATATCAATGCAATCCGCACGAGGGCTGGTTTGAAAGCCACCGCAACGGTAACATTGGCATCGATCCTCAGAGAGCGCCACCTGGAACTTGCATTTGAAGGCCATATGCTTCATGACATTAAAAGGAACAAGCTAGCTGTGGGAACGATTCCTTACAATTCTCCAAAACTTATTCTTCCGATCCCGCAACGCGAGATAGATGTCAATCCGGAATTGGTTCAAAATGAAGGTTATAATTAATTAACAACAGTTTATTACAACAAAAAACACTTCCCGAACAGGAAGTGTTTTTTGTTTTTGGGCCAGAATTTCCGCAAAAATTCAGATCAATGCTATTGCCAGCTAATCCAGGCTTTCGCATCTTTTGCACTTACCATATCATAGGTATCGTCTGAGGTCTGGATCAAGTAAAATCCGCTTGTATCATATAACAGATTCGCGGAATTAGCCGCCGGGCCGGTAGTTGGTACAGGCCCAAGTGTTCCCCATCTTGAGAATATTACCCTTCCATCGGAAACAAAATTTGGTACAGCCGGAGCATGACCATATTGAAGACTTAATGCATCTTCTGCCTGTGAATAAAAAACGGGTGCAAAAAGATCATATTTTGCATTAACCCCGGGCTGATAAACATAAAAAGCGTATTCCTCATCTTCAAATTTGAGATCCTTCACACCAAAAGCGTCGTCCACCCCATTAACGTGGAATGCGTCGCTTGTTCTCCATTCCCCGCCCGAATCGATGGGCTTCTGCCACCATCTTTTCGAAGCTCCCAAATCCACCGCAATGGGTTTTATCGCACTCACCACCACACCACTTACACCGCCGCCTGATAGTCCCAGTTGGATTGTATTAGCATTCCAGGTAAAGTTATTAAAACCCGTGATGGTTTGAGAGCCGTTGACAAGCGGCGAATCAAGCACAAGACCAGTTGAGTTGAAATAGTATTTGGTAGTAAATGTTTTGGGCGTTGTACCTGCAAGCCAGGTCAATTTAATAATCCTCTCCAATGAATTAACCGTTATTTCATAGGTCGTTGCACCCAGTGTTATCCGCTTGAAATAAGGCTGATATTTGGAGATGTTATTGAAAAGCAATGCTTTTGCCAACGCCCCGCCTGTAAATGCTGTCGCCTGGGCCTCGGTAGCTTTGGTTAGTACAAGCCGGCTTTGATTTTTCCTGCCTACCAGGGAGATTGATTCTGCTTTAACCGAATCCGGGAAGATACTAAACTCAAAATCCGACTTTAAGCCCTCCCCACGAACCCCACCATTTACTTCCTCGTCGGGATCTGACAAAATATGCAGGTATGAATAAGTATCAAAGATGAGCGAAGGCGTTTGAAGGGCTTTAAGCCGATAACTGCTCTCCTTGGCTGTGGCAGCGGACGCATCTGAAAAATCCGAATACATCACTACCCTGTTCTGATTATTGAACTTGAAATAAAAACCGAAACTGCCTCCGCCCTCCGGATAAATCACCGCATTCCAGCCATATGGAGCTTCTACCAATTGTTTTTCGTAGGAAGCTAAGGCTGCATTGAGACGGGTGTCCGCAGTTTCCTCAAAAAGGGTATCGTCACTATTTTCGCAAGAGAAAAAAGCAACGGACAGAAACAGTAGATATAAAAGGGATTTTTTCATCTAAGATTTAAAAAAGTTTATTCATAGACCCTCTAACACGATTCTGAAGGCTATAAAAGTCTATTTTCCAGGTATTTTTATAATAGGCAACCACCACCGCCTCCTTTTGTCTTAGCGAAGCTTGCGCCTGCGCTTTTGTAACACCCCTTGGACTTGTGCCCTCTGGAATGGAATTCAATATTTTATCAAATCCCGCCTTTCCCTCCGTAAGCATCATAGCGATCATTTCAACAAAATCCTCGTCAAAGTTCAATGAGCTATAAGCAGTTACGAAACCATCCCGACGTGCATCTTCATCCGACCAGTTGATCCAGTTACCCCCCTGATAGAGCGCTTTGGTCACATTCCGGAATTCTACCGGATACAAAACAGTTTGGTGCAGGATATGACCAAATTCGTGATGGATCGTGTGCAAAAACCAGTCTTTCACGAAAGCAGAATCCTTTTCGGCATCATACCCAGCCATTCCCTTTATCTTAAACAAATTCACCCCGTACAAAACAACTTTACGTCCTCCTTCGGCAGTACCGAGCGTTATTGAGCCTTCGGCATTGTATTCATTGCTACCAGAGAGAATAAAAAATTTGGGTGAAAACCGGTTATAAAATACAGAACCAGCTTCCTGAACATACGGCAATGTCCAAGCTTTTTTAATTGTGCTCAACAAAGGGATGACCTGTGCCTCGTCTGGTGGGACAAGCGATTTGGTAATATTGGCAAACTCAAACTGGTCCCATTTGTATTTGGCTGAAATGTTATAGGGCGTTGTAAGGCTGTCCATAATCCATTTATCGACAGGACCAGAAACCCAGGCATCGCCTCCCAGACCGGGAATGTCCTCTATTTCTCCAAGCTTTTCCTCTTTGCAGGAACTGAGCGTAACACCCAATATCAATGCGGCTATAAAAAATTTATACATAAATTTTGATATCTATTTTCAATTTCGAATCACTACCTGCTATTCTGTGCTATGCCTGAAATGGTAGCCGATTGTGGTATTTGCAACACCCTTCTTGGATCATTGGCCGGGACCGTAATGACCGAACCCGTACTTGTAACGTGCTGGACTGGCATTGCATAACGCTGTATATCAAACCACCTCATGCCTTCCTGTACAAACTCAACACGTTTGAATGCCAAAACAGTGCTGATGATTCCATTTTTTAAATTTGAAGTGCCAAAAAAGCGATTGATACTATTAGCGGTAATGATGTGTTTGGATGCATCATAATTGTCTACTCTTTTGCTGGCATATAGATTAAGATCACTTAGCGACGCCGCCGTGTTATTCAGATATGCATTTGCCTCAATTTTATTGAACAAAACTTCCTCCACCGTAAATATCGGCAGCATGACATAAGGAAAGCCTATTTCCGCATTTACAGATTCCCGAACAAAATATTCGTTCAATTTGGGGACCAGGTAATTGTTATCTCCCTGCGTGTACAGAGGGAATGTCCAGCTGGCTGAACCTCCGATGATACCTTCGCCGGCAGAAATTTCCTGCCATTTTCTAAAATTCATTCCATATCTGTAGCTTGCCACATATCGCCCATAAGTAGAAGAGGTTTCAACCAGCATCAGGTTCGCATTCTGGCTCGCCCTTGAATAGGTATTGTAAAGTTCCTGGGGTGATAGGCTTTCGTAAGTTGTATTCCAGGGCCTGAGGTTATCACCCAAACTACTACCCGGAAAAACTTCATTGGCGTATTGCAACACTTTGGCGTAATCTTTTTTAACTAGATAAAAGCGGCTCGCAAATGCATTGGCCGCTGCACGGTTGAAATGATATTTTGGGACAGTGTAAGTGCCGTCACTGATCAAGGGAAGTCCTTCAAGCAGATCTTTCTCAATCATTTCATAAACATAAGCAACCGTTTTTCTTTCATATTTCTTAATCACAATGTCTTCCGGCTCAGTAACGTATGGAATTCCCGGATCAGAATTCGGTTGTGCAGGATCATAAAACTTGCTAAAAAAGTTGACAAGCATGAAATGCGCATAAGCCCTTGCCAGCAATGCTTCTCCTCGCTGTGCATTATACTGCGCCGGGTCCGTTGTTTTACTAATGATACTTAGCGCCTCATTTGCCACTGATACAGCCCTGTAACATTCGGCCCAGTAAGAATCGGGCGAATCCTGTTCGTCCACTGTGGCCTCTACTTCTTCAAACAGGAAAGAAAAACGATTTGTCTTATCATCTGTGCCGGTCCCTTTATCAGCCACATTATCACTCATTCCTTCCGAAAACACGAGATACCCAGCCTGTGGATAAGCCGTGGTAAGCAATTGCGATACTTGCTTGGGCGTGTTGATAGAGGCCCGCGTGCTATCTGGTTCTGTCGAAAGAAATTCTTCACAACCTGCCAATGTCAATAACGGCATGATCAGAACAACTCTCTTCAAAATATTGGCCTTGCCCATAAAATTCTGCTTAAAAAAATCATTTCCTTTATTCGCCCCGATCTTCATCATAATGTAAGTTTTATTGCTACTGTAAACTGCTTTTGTATCGGCTGCGCAACCCCACCAGAATTAAAAAACTCGGGATCCTGGCCTTTCAGCTTAGCGTCGGCGTAAATCAGCCACGGGTTAATGGATGACACCTGAATGCTTGCGCCTTTAAACCCATATTTTGATATCACGGTCAGTGGTATTTTGTAGGCAAGTGAAACCGATTTTAATCTGACAAAATCTCCTTTGGCGACTCGCTCGGTGGAGTAATTGTAAATGTTATAAGGATAAGTACCCACCAGATACTGTTGTTCCAGCTTATCCGCAATGGAAGGAATTGCTGTAATACCTTCATCGCCCGGCATTACCCAACGATCCAGAAACTCTTTTGGCATTGCATCCAGGTCACTGAAAGCTCCTTTATACAAAGGATTAAGGCGAATTTTATTGCCAGCCTGATATGTCAGAAAAACATTCAATGACAAGTCTTTATAGGTCAGGGTATTGTTGAACCCCCCTGTAATTGGAGGATCCACCGGGCCTTCGTATTTCAAATAGCTAACATTCTGATCTTGTAGATACACATCGGAACTGACCTCTCCATTTTCATTTAAAAAAATAGGAACTCCCGTTTTAGGATTCAATGACCTGTAATCGATCGAAAACAAGCTTCTTACGGGTCTCCCTTGCACATTGGCACCTTCCGCCTTGACCAAGTCAAAAATCCCGGGATTATTGTCCACATTGGAAATCAGGGTTTGAGAATAACCGACTGTAATCCTGGAACGAAAATCCCAATTTTTTGTCTTGTAAAGCACCCCGTCAATGGAGAAGTCAACGCCATAAGACTGCATATCCGCATAATTGGCAACCTTATAGATCTGACCTCCGATTCCAGAGGTTTTGATTTCATCGATCAGGTCGAAACTATTCCTGACATAGCCATCGACAGTAAGATTGATCCGGTTTGCGAACAGACCTAAGTCTAGCCCGAGGTTACCACTATAAAGTTTCTCCCAGGTAAGCTCTGTATTCTGAAGAGAGGCAAGCTGAATGGCGGATTCCTTTTCGTCAGCAATCGGCCGGCGCGTGATGATACTTTGGAAAAGCACGGCCGAGTTAGTTGCTGGCCCGGTATCCGCGGAAAGACCATAACTTGCACGAAGCCTTCCCATACTCAGCCATTTAAACCTTTTCATAAAATTTTCCCGATCAAAATTCCATGATCCTGCTATTGTATACGTGGGAAGCCAGCGCGCGATCGCGGATTTTCCAAAGCTATTGGAACCATCGTAGCGGATGTATCCGGTAAAGTTGTATTTATCATCCAATGTATATCCTGCGCTTCCGTAAAATGCTGCGAACCGTTCATAATCCATCCGCATTCCGTAGTATTGGAAGTTGCTCTCAATGGTCTGTTTCAGGATTCTGTAATCCACAAATGGAGTTCCGCCCTGCTCATACTGGAAGCCATAACCGGTGTTATTTGTATTCTGGCGATTGGTATACTTAATTTCCTGGCCAACCAAAAGATCGATAACATGCCTTTCCGCAAATTTTTGGTTGTACCGGAAATTGTTACGAATGTTGTAAAACAGCATCTGATCCTCATTCCTGTTATAAAATCCGCCGCTAGGAAGCACGATAACCGGATAGGCATTGGGAACATCGGGATCTGTATAAAGATATTTGTTCGCCAAAGCGATGGTTGAATTGTCGGCCGCACGATAAGCATTGGCCATATTGCTGTTTTCAGTGATCTGATGTTCACGCGCCGTTTGAATGTATCGCAGCGCCCCAATGAAATCATAGGTAAGGTGATCCGTTATTTTGTAGGACAAGTTTCCTTGTAGCTTAATGTCCGCCAGGGTCAGGTTGATCTTGTTATTAGCAAGCTCCGATACAATGTTAAACGGAGCAAAATTCCTTCTGAAATATTCCAGATCGCCATTTTCATCATAAGCCGTGAGTGTACGGCTGGTATTCAATGCATAACTGAATGGGTTAATGTCAAAATCCCTATCGAATTTCCCTTCCACCGGGTTGCTTCTACGACTTAACGAGCCTGGCGCCTGCTGTCTTCTGACAGATGCCAGAGTAGAGATACCAATGTTGACTTTATCGGAAACCTGATAGGTATTTTTAAAATTCAGTGTGTAACGTTTTACCTTATCAGCAATAGTCCATCCATTATCATCAAGGTAACTCACTGATGCATAGGAATTTGATTTGTCCGTTCCAAATGATACACTAAGAGAATGTTCCTGAATAAAATTCTGCTTGAAAAGCACATCAAACCAATCGGTATTAGCCCTGGCATATCGCATCAGGAAATTTTTCTTGGCATCATTGGTATTGGGCAAAGGAAAATTGCCTTCGCCGTCACCATTCAATGAATTGTAATATTTTCCATAAACCCCAAAATCGGGTCTGGAAAGAATGTCAGAGGTGAGATATCCTTTTCGCTCCAATTCCGCCAGCACAGACATTTGCTGGGCAGAATTCATAATGTTGAAATTGTTATAGGAAGGGGTGAGCTGCGTACTAAAATTGCCTGAATATGCGATGGTTGGCTTACCGTTTTTTCCTTTTTTGGTTGTAATCACGATCACCCCGTTCATCGCCCGGGCACCATACAACGCGGCCGCAGCAGCATCTTTCAAAATGTCAAACGTTTCAATATCATTTGGATTAACACCTGCAACGGCCGAACCCAGTAAGGTTGTTGGGTCACCGCTGGAAAGCTGATCATTGGAAATATTTACAATATCTTCCTGAACAACCCCGTCAATCACCCATAAAGGCTTGTTATCCCCATTCAAAGACGTAGCACCACGGATCCGGATCTTAGGGGCAGCGCCGAACGTTCCTGAAACATTTTGAATTGAGACCCCAGCCGCACGACCTTCCAGCATACGGCTCACATCAGGAAGACCGTCAATTTTGACATCGTCGGTCTTTAACGTAACGGCAGAGCCCGTAAATTTATCTTTGTCGATTTGTTGAAAACCCGTTACCACCACATCCTGCAGCCCGACGGCATCCTCTACCAATTCAATAGAAAGGCTTCGGCCGGCTTTGATCTCCTTTGGAAGAAATCCGATCATGGTCACAATCAAAGTGGCACCGTCGTTCACATCTGCCAAAACAAACTCCCCTTTTTCGTTGGTAACGGTTCCTTTCTGAGTGCCTTTTACACGGACGGTTGACCCTATGAGCGTTTCACCGGTACTGCTTTTAACGACCCCTTTGATATCAATGTCAGCGGCAGACGCAAATGATGTGGAAAAGACTGATGAGAGCAGGATAGCAAGAAGCAATAAAAAGCGCCGACCCTGGCCACTGATCCGATAGAAAAGATTCATATATCTGGGTATAAGTCTAAATCAAAATTAATGGGTTTCCGCCACGGCGGTTTGGAAATTAACGGTTTCAATAATACGCATTATCGAAGTAAAAAACGAAAACATTTTACCATGGATAAATACCGCCATAAAAAGCAGAATTCCGATAATTGCAGGAAATCAACAACTCAGATACGCAAGAATGATGATCGATGTGGAGGGCGCGGATAATTTTTTACGATTATCTTTTATAAAACAATTTACATTCTTTTTTATTGTGACTATAAATCTTGTTTTTGATTGATATTGGAATGCTTACTTCGTTTCTGTCTTCTTTTCTGTAAGTACAGCAGTGATGCGATTGAGTTCATCCACTTTCTGAGCAAAATCTCCTTTTAACATATCCCTAACAGCTTTCAGTTGCTCCATGGCAGTTTCCAAATTATCAGGTAATGCTTCGCCCAACACCTCTTTCAAGCGCTTGGCGAGTGTGGGGGACATGCCGTTGGTAGAAATAGCTACTTTGAGATTACCCTTCCTCACTACCGAGGAAAGATAAAAATCGCAGATATCCGGCGTATCTGCTACGTTGGTCAGGATGTGCTTTTTACGAGCTATCCGCGCAATCCTTTTGTTTTCCTCCTTATCGTTTGTAGCGACAATCATCAGATCCTGCCCGGCGAGATCATCATCTGAGAACTTGCGCTCAATTAGATTTATTCGTGAATTGGCCTCTGCGATTTCTCTGATTTCAAATCTGATTTCGGGAGAAACGAGTGTGATGTTTGCATTGGGCGAATTTTGCAGGACCGCCGTTATTTTCTCCAAACCCACGTAACCACCGCCAACGATAAGCGTTTGCAGGTTTTCAAGTTTTATAAATATCGGAAACAGATCGTTCATATGTCAAATTTACATCAAATCTTAAAAGAACGCTGGGGAATATCCAGCATATTATAACTATTCCAACAATTGCACTTTTACTATCTCCTACTTTCCCTGTACCTTTGTAATTATGATCGCGATTACAAACCTCAGTTATTTTTTGGGCGACCGTGCACTCTATGATAGTGCATCGCTCCATATAAAGCCTAAGCAAAAGATTGGTCTTATTGGTCTTAATGGCACAGGCAAATCTACCCTCCTAAGAATGATCAACGGGGAATTCCAGCCTGATGGCGGGAATATTTCCAAATCCGGAGATTGCACGATCGGTTTCCTAAACCAGGATCTCCTTTCTTACCAGAGTGATGATTCGATCCTTTCCGTTGCTATGCAGGCCTTTGAAAGGCAAAATATTCTTCAGGTACAGATGGATAAGATCCTGTACGACATGGAACATCATTATACTGACGCACTTGTTGACAAACTGGCAAGGATACAGGACGAATTTGAGGCCCTGGACGGATATACCGTTCAATCTAAAGCTGAGGCGATTTTGGAAGGGCTTGGCTTTTCAACTGTCGACCTCCACCAACCTTTACGACAATTTTCGGGAGGATGGAGAATGCGGGTAATGCTGGCAAAATTGTTATTGCAAAAGCCCGCCCTACTCATGCTGGATGAACCCACCAACCACCTTGATTTACCGTCAATCCAATGGGTTGAGAAGTATGTTCAGAGTTATGAAGGTGCGGTAATTGTGGTTTCTCACGATAGGCAATTTCTGGATAACACGATTGATACAACGGTCGAAGTTTCAGCAGGAAAACTGAATTATTACGCAGGTAACTATTCCTACTACATTGAAGAAAAGGAGCAACGCAATGATATTCAGCGTGGTGCTTATGAAAATCAACAAGCGAAGATACGTCAGACCGAACGGTTCATTGAACGATTTAAAGCAAAAGCGACCAAATCCCGTCAGGTCCAGAGCCGCGTAAAGGCTTTGGATAAAATGGATGTCGTAGACCAGGTAATTGATGAAAACGCCAAAGTTCATTTTCGCTTCCAGTTCACTACTCAGCCCGGCAGACATGTCTTTCAATTGGAAGATGCTTCGAAAGCCTATGGTGATAAGGTTATCCTGGATTCAACCAGCATCAGCATGGAACGTGGTGATAAAATCGCTTTAATTGGTGCAAATGGTCGTGGAAAATCAACCGTTCTGCGCGTCGTTGCCGGCACTGAGCCCATAGAAGGAAAACGCAGACTTGGGCACAATGTATCCTTTACATTCTATGCCCAGCACCAACTTGAATCGCTGAATGTTTTGCATAACCTCATTGAAGAGCTCAAATATGCTAATCCAAATAAAACCGAAACTGAATTGAGGACTGTGCTTGGCTGTTTTCTTTTCACCGGAGATGATGTTTTTAAGAAAATTAAAGTTTTGTCGGGAGGAGAAAAATCGCGTGTAGCATTGGCAAAGGTTTTACTTTCACAAGCTAATTTTTTGCTGCTCGATGAGCCTACCAACCACTTGGATATGCAGTCGGTGAACATTCTGATTCAGGCATTGCAACAATATGAAGGAAGTTACATTGTAGTTTCCCACGACAGATATTTTGTTGAAAATATTGCCAATAAAATCTGGTATATCGAGGATCACGAAATCAAGGAATATCCTGGAACATACCAGGAATATGAGGTTTGGATAGAAGAACGCGGATTACAATCTGCGGTGAGTGATAAAGCGGTTGTCAGCAGCGCGCCGCCTCAAAAAAGCAATTCACAGCCTGCGTCGAATACGAATGGTCAAAAAAGCGGTGGAAAAGTACCTTCCGGAGAGGATGCCCAGAAAATAAAAAAGGTACAGAAACAGATTGAGGAGCTGGAATCAACCATTAATAATCTTGAAATAAGAAAAACGGAAACAGAAACAAAGTTGGCTGATCCGAAGATTTACAATGACTCAGCTGCGCTTTCAGAGATCAACCGTTTTTACACCGACATTAAGCAAAAGCTGGAACAAAGCACGGATACCTGGGAAAATCTGATGCTGGAAGTTGAAGAGTTGGATGGGAAATGATTGTAAGAGCGAAAGGGGGAAATCGATTGATTTCCCCCTTTCGCTTTTTTAATTGATAGACTTCAAATTATTGGTTTGCGCAAAAATATCTTTCATCGCGAGGGATAATCCAAGGCTGGGAATCTCAATCGCTCCGTCGAGATCGTATGCCTCCGACATCAACTGCCACATCCCATTTGGAGCTTTGCTATAAACCTCTGCTGCAACCGCCAAGGAATCTATCATCACAAAATCCTTTAATGTTTCAATGCTTCGGTAGAAATGGAATTTTGCTCCTCTGTCGTAACCCGAAGTACTTGGTGAGAGAACTTCGAAAATGGCAGTTGGATTGACTATGGTATCATCCTTATCATCAAGAAATTGATTTTGGCCACAGATTACTAACAGATCGGGATAAGTGTAAAGCCCATTTACAGGAATATGTAGCCGCATATCTCTCGAAAAAGTCCGGCAAGTTTTCCCTTTTAGAAAGGTACCTATTTCAATAGACAAATTCTCCACAATCCTATTGTGATTGTGCCCGGCACCTGCCATCGCGAATATTTCACCGCGATAGTATTCGCTCTTGTAGTCGGCTTCTCTTTCCAGTTCCAGATACTCTTTTTCTGAATACATTTTGATAGTTTGTGCTGTCATTGATACGTGTAAGTTAGAAATAAGTTAATAATGTTCAAAAGACCTTTTATTAACTATACGTACCTTGGGATAGAAAGTAACGTTACTATTTTTAAAAATTTGCAATGCGATTATTACTTCTGATAACTTTCTTTTTAGGCTTGGTACGCGCATATGCGCAGCCGCAAAATCTTCGTCTGGAAGATTTTATATATAATGAAAAAATTAGGACTGTGCTTTTATATCCTGGCCTGGATGATCCCGAAACCCCAACCCGATTACTCACCCCGCCTATAAAGCCGCTCCAAGGTCAATCGCCTTTTGTACTTGAATTCGACGATCTTTCCGGTCAATTTGATGGATACCGGGCCAAAATTGTCCATTGCAATGCGGATTGGACTAAGTCGAATCTGAATGACATTGAATTTACTTTTGAATTCAATGAATATCCGATCAGCAGGTACGACCAATCATTCAGCACCAAAGTCCCCTACTTTCACTATCGTTTTGAAATACCTAAGGTGAAAATTTCGGGCAATTATGTGATTTATGTTTATTCAGACCGTGACCGAAAATTGATCCTGAGCAGAAGATTTATGCTTTACGAATCACGGGTCAGCATTGATGCAAAAGCCCGTTTTTCACAAGGTATCCAGCAACAGTTTTCCGATCAGCAAATTGATTTTTCTATCAGTTACAAAGGATATCCCCTTAATGCTCCCCAGACGGATCTGAAAGTGGTCATGCGTAAAAATTTTCGTTGGGATCAGAGCAAATCCGGTTTCAAACCCACGAATGTAAAACCCTTCGATCAGGTATTGGAATACACATTTTTTGATCTTGAAAACACATTCCCTGGCGGAAATGAATACCGTTATTTCGACAGCAGAACATTATCTGGCCGGGGTTATGGTATCAATGAAATAGAAAGATCAGACGAATTTACGCGCCTCATGTTATTCCCTGATAAGACCCGGGCTGCAGGTGCTTATATACAAATTGACGATTTTAATGGCCAGTACATTGTAGATCAGCGGGAATCCGGCCGTGGAAGCGTTGAGGCAGATTATACACCCATAACATTCACACTAAAAACGGAAGAAAACCCAGACGCTACCTTCTACGTGAATGGAGCATTCAACCTCTGGCAGCTCAATGACCGGAACCGTATGACCTATAACTTGGATACTAAATCATACGAAGTGGAAATCCTGATCAAACAGGGAGTAATTAACTACGATTATCTGGTTGTCTGGGGTGATAAGACGCCGGACGAGGCATTTATTGAAGGAAATTACAGCGCGACTGAAAATGATTATGATATATTGGTATACCACCGCCCGCCGGCAGGGAGGGCTGATCTTTTAGTCGGGTACCGAACGGTGGAATGGAACAGAAGACGTTAATCAGACATTGAATCTGAAATGCATAATATCGCCATCGGCAACCGTGTATTCCTTTCCTTCCACAGCCATTTTCCCTACTTCTTTCACACCGGCCTCAGTCTTATATTGCTCATAATCAGCAATTTTGATTACCTCTGCACGAATAAATCCTTTTTCAAAATCGCTATGGATGACACCTGCGGCCTGGGGAGCCTTCCAGCCTTTTACAATTGTCCATGCTTTTACCTCCTTCACGCCTGCGGTAAAATAGGTGATTAGGTTTAAGAGAGAATAAGACGCTTTGATCAATTTGCTCAACCCTGATTCTTTAAGGCCATATTCGCCTAGAAACATTTCGTGCTCTTCCGGATCTTCAATTTCTGATATCTGGGATTCTATGGCAGCACACAGGATGATTACTTCCGCACCTTCCAGCTTTACGGTATCTCTTAACTTGTTTGAATATTCATTGCCTGTCAGCATCGAATCTTCATCCACATTGGCTACATATAATACAGGTTTCGCAGTCAGTAACTGCAAATCACCAATAACGGATTCCTTGGTTTCCTCATCAATTTCCAGGCTTCTCGCATTCATGCCCGATTCTAATGTCGACTTATATTTTTTGAGCCATTCGAGTTCGGCTTTGGCTTTTGCATCGCCAGCTCTGGCACCTTTCTCAGTTTTCTGGATTTTTTTGTCAACCGATTCAAGGTCTTTCAATTGCAGTTCGGCATCGATGATTTCTTTATCAAAAACAGGATCAACACGTCCTTCAACATGAACGACATTATCATCCTGGAAGCAACGTACCACATGCACGATGGCATCGACTTCGCGAATATTAGCAAGAAACTTGTTACCAAGGCCCGCACCCTGACTCGCACCTTTAACGAGGCCAGCAATATCTACAAATTCAATGATGGTTGGAATTACTTTTTGCGGGTTGACCAGGCCGGTCAGAATGTCGAGACGTTCGTCCGGGACGGTCACAACACCTACATTCGGTTCAATGGTACAAAAAGGGTAATTGGCAGCTTCGGCTTTGCCGGTAGAAATAGCATTAAAGAGAGTGGATTTACCTACGTTTGGCAATCCAACGATCCCACATTGAAGACTCATATATAAGAAGTATGCAGTGAATAGCAGGGCATTCTTCTCTTTCAAACAAAGAACTACTTTCTGCTAAGGATATTTTTTGCAAAATTACCATTTAGCGGACACAAAAACCAAAAGCCCTCGTAATAGATTACAAAGGCTCTTTTATCAGCATCGTATTATTAATCCCATTTCAGGTCCGACTCCCCCACTACCACGTCAACCTCTTCGACCTTGGTTTCAAACTGAGAAAAGTCAACTTCCGGCATCAGTTCTGTTTTCACGTGATCCACAGCCTCCTTCAAAGCATCAACGAATTTATCAAAGTCCTCTTTGTACAAAAACATTTTGTGTTTTTCATACGTAAATCCGTCTCCCTGCGGATGGCGACGGCTTTCTGTAATGGTAAGATAATAGTCGTTGGATCGCGTAGAGCGAACATCGAAGAAGTAAGTCCTTTTTCCTGCCCTGACCCTTTTGGAGTAGATTTGCTCTCTGTCTTCCACTATGTTTAGTTTAAATAGGTTTCCAAACGCTAAAATATAAAGTTTATTGCTGCTATCAAAAAAACCACAGCATATTAGCAATTTGTTCGCATTGACCTCTATGTTTTTATATCTCGTTTCTACTATAACTCAGACTTTTATTCTTTTTTACATTTTTTGTATTACTTTTGAAGTTCCCGGGTTTTCAAATTCCTACGAATCCCGTTAATTGTAGTAGATAAAACAGGGCATTTAATCCCTGTAATGTTCCACCTAAATCCTGAGATATGACTTATCATCGGATTCTGATTCTTATCATATTAGCTTTCGCCGCCGGACCAGACGCATTCGCTCAGGTCAAGTTGGGCAAAACAGAAACCGGAAATGCTTCCTATTATGCAAACCGGTTTAATGGCAGAAAAACTTCCTTTGGTGAAGTGCATAAAAGTTCCGAACTCCTTGCTGCTCACAGAAGTTATCCGCTCAACACGATGCTTGAAATAACGAATCTGCTGAACGATGAAAAGGTAATTGTGAGAGTAAATGATCGTGGCCCTTTCTCTAAAAACAGAATTATAGATTTAAGTAACGAGGCGGCCAGGCTTTTAGGAATCATTGCAAGAGGCGTCGCTAATGTATCTGTGAGAGTGGTAGGCATGGAGGGGATGGTCCTGCTGGAATCCAACGAAGAAATTGACCCAAAATCCGGCAAAGTAATATCAATGCGAAGCAACGAATAGCAAATAACATATTCAATGAGTAACCGTCAACTCGATTTAGCAAAGGTTAGGGAGTTCGGTAATCTTGAATTTCTTGCAAAACAACTTGTTGAAGGTTTTATAACTGGCTTACACAAATCCCCGTTCCACGGTTTTTCAGTGGAATTTGCTGAACATCAGCTCTATAATACTGGGGAATCTACAAGAAATATTGATTGGAAAGTTTTTGCCAAAACGGATCGCCTTTATGTGAAACGTTACGAAGAAGAAACCAATCTTCGCTGCCATATCCTCCTGGATACTTCATCTTCCATGTATTATCCGGAAGAAAATAATGGCAAAATGACTTTCAGTGTTATGGCTGCGGCAAGCATTACCTACCTGCTTCAGAGGCAAAAAGACGCAGTAAGCCTTTGCACCTTTGCCGAAAATATTGAAGTTCAAACTGCAGTTAAGTCAACTCCTTCGCATGTTCACAAGATTATGCTCGAACTGGAAAACCAGTTGGAAAGCAAACGGCCGCTTTCAAAAACCTCCGTTTCGGACGTGCTCCATCAAATAGCTGAGAAAATACATAAGCGATCGCTGGTTGTCATTTTTAGTGATATGTTTGATAATCTTGAAGAAGCCGACAAAATCTTCTCATCCCTGCAACATCTTCGTCACAATCTTCATGAAGTGCTGTTATTCCATGTTACCGACCGAAAAACGGAGGAAGACTTTGCATTTGAAAACCGCCCTTATGAATTCATCGATCTCGAAACCGGCGAGAAAATCAAAGTACAGCCCGATCAAGTGAGGGAATCCTACAAAGAGTTTGTCAGCGATTTTTATCAAAAGCTAAAACTCAAATGCGGTCAGTATAAAATCGATTTTATCGAGGCAGATATTGCAAAAGGTTTTGATCCTATTCTGATGGCCTATTTGGTAAAACATTCAAAAATGAGGTAATTTTTTTAGAAATTTGGTGGCAAGATCCTCTATACGACTCAGCTATCATATGATGAAAGAATTCCTAAAATTCATTTTCTTCTTCTCCGTAATTATTTTATACCTAGCTGGTTGTAAATCAGCAGAAAAATCTCTCAAGAAAGGGGATTTTGACAATTCGGTATTTCGGGCTGTTGATAAGCTTAAAAATAACTCCGGACATTCTTCGTCCATAGAAGCACTCAAGCAAGCCTATCCTCTCGCGCTTTCGCAACATCAGGACGATATCAAAAGGGCCCAGTCATCTGAAGACCTCTTCAAATGGGAGCCACAGCTCGAATCCTACATTCTGATCAATAAACTTTATAATGTTATTGCTCAATGCAACGCCTGTGCAAGAATTGTAACGCCTCAGAATTTTGAAAAAGAAGAGAAAATAGCGAGGCATAATGCTGCCAATGTGCGCTATAAGGAAGCCGAGAATTTGCTGAGCATTGGTGATCGGGAAAACGCCAGAAAATCGTATGAGTACTTCGAGCGAGTAAATACGTTGATACCGCATTTCGAACAGGTGCAAAAGAAAATAGACCTCGCTTATGAAATTGCTTCATTCAAAGTTGTCGTTGAGCAGGTTCTCGTCACTTCCAAGAGGTATCAGCTGAGTAATGAATATTTTCAGGATCGGGTGAATGAATACCTGCAGACGAACAAACGCCTTAATAAGTTTGTCAGATTTTACATGCCCGATGAAGCCGCAAAACTCAAATTACAGCCGGATCATATAATAACCCTCCAATTTGACGATTTTGTGGTAGGGCAGATATTAATTGAAAAAAATACGGAGACAGTAATCAGCAAGGATACCGTAAAAGTTGGCGAAAAATTTGTGGGTAGATCGAAGGTCCCGGTTTATGGAAAAGTGACTGCAAAGCTTACCCAAACCCGGAAAACGGTTCGTTCCGGAGGGTTGTTGGACATGCAGATTTCTGATTTCAAATCAAAGCAGATTGTGAACCGCGAGAAATTCAACGGAGAGTATAATTGGATGTGCGAATGGGCGAATTACAATGGGGATGAACGCGCCCTTACTGCTGCCCAGTTGAGGAAATGCAAAAGCCAGGAATTGCTGCCACCCGATCCTCAACAACTTTTCATCGAATTTAGTAAGCCTATTTATGAGAGACTTACGAGTAAGTTGCAAAATTTTTACGCGAAATATTGAGGGTATTTAGAAAAACGCTTATTGATTCAGGAACAAAGACATAAATAGCTGATCGAGGTGCGCGACGGGAATTACTTCAATTTTTGCTCTTTTCAGATCCAGCCCTTTGCTATTGTACTTGGAAATGTAGATTTGTTTAAATCCAAGTTTCTCAGATTCCGAAATTCGGTTTTCAATCCGGTTGACTGCCCGAACCTCGCCTCCAAGCCCCACTTCTGCCGCAAAACAAGCAGAGGGAGAAATAAATTTATCTTCATAAGAAGATACGATGGATGCAATTACAGCAAGATCAATGGCAGGATCTTCGACTTTCAAACCACCAGCCACATTCAGAAAAACATCCTGGACACCCAATTTAAAACCGCCGCGTTTTTCGAGTACGGCCAGTAACATTTGCAGGCGCTTTGCATCAAAACCAGTACTGCTCCGTTGCGGGGTTCCATAATTAGCTACACTCACCAATGATTGAATTTCGACTAGCAAAGGCCTGTTTCCTTCCATCATGGAACCGATTGCAATACCGCTCACCGGTTCGTCGCGCTGCGAAATCAGGATTTCGGAAGGGTTACTAACCTGCCGAAGCCCTGAGCCAAGCATTTCATAAATTCCCAATTCAGAAGTACTTCCAAATCGGTTCTTCATGGTCCTCAAAATCCTGTACGTATTATGCCTGTCACCTTCAAACTGCAAAACCGTGTCCACCATGTGTTCCAACACTTTGGGGCCAGCAAGTGAGCCATCTTTAGTAATATGACCGATTAAAAAAACAGGAACACCCATTTCTTTTGCATACTTCATAAACTCAGCGGTACATTCCCTAACCTGTGAAACACTGCCAGCACCCGATTCGATATAAGCGGATTGCATGGTCTGAATTGAATCCACAATCAAGATTTCAGGCTTGAAATCTTCGATCTGCCTGAAAATGTTCTGGGTATGGGTTTCTGTCAAAATGTAACAATTGTCGCTTTTGGACGACATCCTCTCCGCTCGCATCTTAATCTGCTGATCCGATTCCTCTCCGGAAACATAAAGCACCCTTTTATTAGAAAGTGTCAATGCGATTTGCAGCATCAGCGTCGACTTTCCAATTCCAGGCTCACCACCAATTAAAATCAGGGATCCTTGCACGATGCCTCCACCCAGCACACGATTCAGTTCCTCGTCGAAGGTCCTGATCCGTGGTTCATTCTGATATTCAATTTCAGCAATGGACCGCGGACGGCTGGCCAGGTTAACCGATTTCCAGGTGACCGCTGTATTCTTATCCTCTTTTTCAATAACTTCCTGAACGAAAGTATTCCATTCCCCGCACGAAGGACATTTTCCCACCCATTTTGGTGAATTGTATCCGCATTCCTGGCAAAAATAAGCGCTCTTGGCTTTGGCCATAAGAAGAAAAATCTAATTTATATATTCCTGGTGTTAACAGGATTAACCCGCTATTTATTCAAAGATTTGTACGTTTCAACCATTGAATCAAAAAAAATATTGGCTAGGTACCGTTTTTTGTGTTTTCGCGTTATTAACCGGTTTTACTAAAAAAATTATATTATCCATGAACATCCTGACAAAAGTAGCCTGTATCTGCTTGTTATGCACATTTGCATTCACAACAGTTCAGGCACAGAAAAAAGGTTTTGCGTTTGGTATCAAAGGCGGGGTTAACTTGTCACGCCTGACAATGGGAGATGTTTTTACGACAAGGTATGATGACGCTGGAAACCCATACCTGGGTTACGATGGAAAGGAAGTAAAGGATAATTTGAGGCAGAGCTTTAATACCAGAACGGGGGCCGTGGGTGGAATTTATGCAAGATTTGGAAGGACATTATTTATTCAGCCCGAAGTACTGGTTTCGACCAAAGGAGGCTCTTTTGAAATTATTCAGACAGATCAGGAGCAACCGGTTACCAAAACGGTAAACATTAAGTACAGCAATATTGATGTGCCTCTTCTCATTGGTTTGAAAGGCGGACCTCTCCGTATCCTTGCCGGTCCTGTTACTTCATTCCGCATTGGAAATAACCAAAGATTACGGGATGCTTTCAAATACTACACATCGGATCTTAATAATGCCATGTCCCAGGCTACTTTCGGTTATCAGCTTGGAGCAGGACTTGATCTTGGAAGTTTTAGTCTAGACGTAAGGAAAGAAGGCTCCTTTACAAATCTGGCATCTTTCGAAACAAGCGGCCCGGGCGATGGCAATGTGAAACAAAAAGTTAGTTCATGGCAGGTGACCTTGGGATTGAAGTTGTTCTGATTTAATGAGTGAATGAGTGAGTTACTGAATGAGTGAATGCAAATCAAATTCACTCATTCACTCATTAAAAATTCACTCATTCACTCATTCAAAATTCACTCATTCAAAATTCACTCATTCAGTCATTCCCGTCCCACGGCGGCCTCATTCAAAATTCCCTTTAAACAAAACGAGCAGCCTTCGATCAAGCGATGGCTGCTGTTTTTATGAATAACCCACTAATTTAATACAATAAAAAATTAAGCGCTGATGCGTAGATTGGAATGATCCAAAAAGCAGGTAATCTCCTTGATTTTCCTGCGGGACACCATTACTTCTTTTCCACACGACAGTTTAAGCATTCTGTCATCTTCCAGGCGTGCTACCACATAATCCGCATTCACAAGATATGATTTATGAACACGCATGAATTTCGCATTCAACTGTTCAGCAAGTGATTTCAACGTTTTCGATACCAGATATTTCTTTCCGGTATTTGTATATATAAATGTATAATTGCCTTCACCTTCGAGGAAAGTGATCGCGTCTGGTGTCAAAAAAATAGTTCGGCCCATTGACTGAACAGAGATTGAAGAACGGCTGTCAGCAAAGGATCTTTCTGACAAATTGGGGCGGGTAAAGCTTGCAAAATTTTTCATGGTTGGAACGACTAATAATGTTTTGTTTTCTTGAATCAAAAATAGCACATAGCGCTACGTTAATAAAATACGTAAAAGTACGTATTAGAGTTTAATCGCTTGAAAATCAGAGATTTAAATTCACTCACGTATATTAAAAAGCGTAAGTGAACTTGGTAGAATGCGTAATTTTACGTGGTCTGAAAAATAGACTGTTTTAATAAAAAACTCAGCCTGACGCCGGTTAACAGACCTAATTGTCAAAAATGACCAGGCACTTTAATTATCTTTGACACCATTTTGGCATTTGTCAACTACATTAAATAGCTTATGATTACCGACCGGGTAAAGGAACTGGTTTCCGAAATTGACAACGCTGTTGTCGAAAACAGGGAGCAATTGGAGTTATTCAGATTAAAATATATCAGTAAGAAAGGTGCCGTCACCGAGCTTTTTGAGGGGCTCAAAAATATTCCTCAGGAAGACAGGCGTGCGGTTGGCCAGGAGCTAAATACATTGAAAAATCTTGCCCAGAGCCGTTTTCAGGAGTTTGCATCTGTTTTGGAAGACGCAACGGATTCCAACGCTGAAATTCTAATCGATCTGACGCTACCGGTTACTCCTAACCTTCAAGGAAGCTTGCACCCGCTTACCATAGTGCGGCGAAGGATTATTGAGATTTTTGAGCGGATGGGATTCAACGTTTCTTATGGCCCGGAAATCGAAAAGGATTGGTATAACTTCAGTGCGCTGAATTTTGCAGACAATCACCCGGCCCGGGAAATGCAGGATACCTTTTTCATTTCCAAAAGTGAAGGTGATGTGAAGGACGACGTTCTTTTGCGTACGCATACGTCCAATGTCCAGGTGCGGCTGATGGAAAGGCAAAAGCCGCCGATCCGGTCAATTATGCCCGGACGGGTATTCAGAAATGAAGCGATCTCCGCCCGCGCGCATTGTGTATTTCACCAGGTCGAAGGGCTATATGTCGACAAAAATGTAAGCTTCAAGGATCTTAAAGACACCTTGTACCATTTTGCAAAGGAAATGTTTGGGAAAGATTCGACGATACGCCTGCGTCCTTCCTATTTCCCATTTACAGAACCAAGTGCGGAAATTGATGTTTCCTGCTTCATTTGTAAAGGAAAAGGATGCAATGTTTGTAAGTACACTGGCTGGGTTGAGATTGCAGGTTCCGGAATGGTTGACCCCAACGTCCTTACCAACTGTGGTATTGACAGCGAAGAATATACAGGATTTGCTTTTGGAATGGGAATAGAAAGGATCACAATGCTTCGATACGGCATTAGTGATCTCCGGCTCTTCACCGAGAACGATGTCCGCTTTTTACGACAGTTTGAAGGAGCATAGTTGAAGTTTTAAAACCTCGTCTCCAGGTAATAGGGTAACATTCGCTTCCAAACCCACCATTCGTGAGGCATATCACTGCCCCAGATATCTAATTCATGCGGGACATTTTTGGAGTTCAAAATGGAAGAGATCTGTCTCGAATAATCCGGAACTTCATAAGCCCCGGAGCCTGCGATGAAGTGAATGTGCCTGCTGTCCCGATACATGGATAAGTGCCACTCGGCTTTCAATTGGGGCAGGTAATGTACCGGCGAATTGAAATATACATTGTCATCATAATAACCATCGGTATAAACGCTGAGGTCAAAACATCCGCTCATAGCGATCACGCCATGAATATAATCCGGATGTTTAAAGAACAAATTGGCCGCATGTAACGCGCCGAAAGATGCACCTCCTGCTATGATTTCGTTATTTGGACTTGTGGTATCCTTAATAAAAGGAATTACCTCTTTAATGATATAATCATTGAAAAGCTGGTGGCGAATCGCCTTATCATATCCATGCATATATGGATTTAGCCAGCTTTCGGAATTGATGCTATTAATGCAATAAACCTTGACTTTACCAGAGTTGATATAGGGACTGATACTTTCGATTAACCCCTGCTGCTCGTACTCTAAATAGTTTGAGGCAGCTGTTGGAATCAATAATAGCGCAAATCCATAGTGCCCGTAAACTGCAATATCCATTTGTTCATTCAGCGCCGGACTATACCAACCGGTTACTTCACGTTGCATTTTTCTATCAATTTAAGTTACTGTATATATTTTTCAGGCATTTCGAACATTGGCTTACAAAAGTGACTGTAAACCTTTATCATCAACAGCCCGACAGCAACTGTTCATGATAAATTAATACAACACCCAGGTATCCTTGCCCCCACCGCCTTGCGACGAATTGACAACGAGCGACCCCTTTCGCAATGCAACCCTGGTCAATCCGCCGGGGATTACGCTGACATCGTCGCCATATAAAATGTAAGGACGCAAATCGACGTGCCGACCTTCCGCATGACCTTCGACCATACACGGAACCCGTGATAATGAAATCGTAGGTTGTGCAATGTAGTTCCGCGGGTTGCCTCTTATTTTTTCCCTGAAAAGTTCGTGTTCTTCCTCAGTAGCCTTCGGCCCAATCAACATGCCGTATCCCCCCGCCTCATTGGCTTCTTTTACAACCAGTTGCGCAATATTCTCGATCACATAATTGAAATCGTCCTCTTCACCGCAAATGTAGGTTTGGACGTTTGGGATAATCGCTTCCTCGTCGAGATAATACTTAATGATCCTTGGCACATACGCATAAACCACTTTGTCATCAGCAACCCCGGTTCCGGGAGCATTCGCCAATGCAACACGACCTTTTTTGTATACTTCAAATATCCCGGGAATGCCAATCAACGAATCCGGATTAAATGCTTCGGGATCCATAAAAGTATCGTCGATGCGCCGATAAATTACGTCCACAATCTGCAACCCGTTTGTTGTGCGCATCTTCACATACCCATCAGAAACAACCAAATCACGGGTGTCAACCAATTCGACTCCCATTTGCTGGGCCAGGTAGGAATGTTCAAAATAAGCAGAATTATAAATGCCGGGCGTAAGTACTGCGACGGTAGGATTAGGTCTGTCTGCCAAATGCTGCAGCATTTGCAATAAACGGGTCGGGTAATCAGAAACCGGCCTTACGCCTGTTCTGGCCAATACATCCGGGAAAATTTGCTTCGAGAGTTCTCTGTTTTCCAGCATATAGGACACGCCTGACGGGCAACGCAGGTTATCCTCCAATACCATAAAGGTACCATCATCCCCTTTAATCAAATCGGTTCCTGTAATGTGGCACCAGATTCCTTTTGGTGGTTTCAAACCCAAACAAGGCTTCAAAAAGCATTTACTGGACTCGATCAGCTCGCGGGGAACTACACCATCATTGAGAATATTTTGATCATTATAAACGTCATCAATAAACATGTTCAGCGCCTTGATACGCTGTTTCAATCCCTTTTCAAGCCACTCCCATTCAGCATTGGAAAGGACACGGGGGATAATGTCAATAGGCATAATCCGCTCGGTACCTTCACCTTCGGAATAGACGTTAAATGTTATCCCCATAGACAACAATGCACGTTCGGTCGCAAGCTGACGGTTGGTGAGATCATCATGTGTAAGGTTCTCAAATTTGCTTTTTAGATGCTCGTACCCTGGACGTATTTGCCCATCGGGCGTAAACATTTCGTCAAAGAAATTTTCGCTTTGATAATCCGAAAATGAAAAATTCATGCTATACAAAATTTGAATAAGTCTATATCATTAATTCACAGAACAATATATGGTCAATGTTTTAATTAACAAAACAATTGATAATAACCCCTGTCAGGAGCCTTCCTATTTGTAATATAAACTATACACTTATTACTTTTTTAATGCAGTATAAAGCATCCTGTAAATACTTGACTGAGAAATCTTACACCTTTTTTCAATCGTATAATTTGCTTTGCGGAACATTAAAATCATGCCGCAAATCAACGCTTAATTATTTTTCCAATCAGTAAACATTCGTTGCAAGTGCAGGGACTTCGCCTTTTCTTTGCAAACTGATATAAAAGTCCTGTATCGTACGTTTTACATTCACTATGCCCAAAAGTTTATCCGTCGCGATCCTGATTATATTACTTGGATTGCCCCTGAGGGGTTTATGCCAGCATTTGCCTGGTATCTCCATGGGTAATTTTGCCGGCACCAATGCATTGTATCACAATCCCGCGTTTGTTGCGGATAGTCGCTACGGTTTGTATGTCAACCTGGTTGGCACTCAGTTTTATACGGCAAACAACCATGTCAAATACAAAGCGCCCTATTCGTTTCTGAGCCTTATTACCAACACCGTTTCTGACGAGTACCGCAATGAAAAAGGCGTATTGATGTTTCCCCGCTCCTATCTGGGGGAAAAATTAAACGGGAATAAAAAATACCTCAATGCAGGCGGAGATACACGTCTTCCCTCCGTCATGTTTAATATTTTGAAAGGTCGGGTTGGCGTAGGAATCTCGACAAGGGTGAGGTATATGCTCAATACGAGCCAGGTAACCGAGCCATTGGCAAGGCTGATCAGTAAAACAACGCAGCAGAAAGAGCTGCAAGGTGTATTATTTGAAAACCAATCCGGGCAGCTGCATTTCAACGGTGTGGGTGAAATTGCCTTTACAGTAGGCGGCACTGTCATTGATAATGAAACCGATTTTATTAAAGTCGGAGTGACCGTGAAGAGATTAATTGGCTTATACAACGCGCATACCATTATCGATAACTCATCATACGACATCAATCCCGATGAATTATACGAAAACAAGCGGCAGTTCATCTTTGTGAATGAAATAAATGTCCGCTACGGAATTACCCGGGACGAGGGTTTCCAGAATATCAGAGCCTCACCGGCCTGGTTGATCGGCGGCGCCCCTCCCGGTAGCGGCTGGGGATTTGACCTTGGCGCTGTTTACGAATACCGGCCTGACATTAATAAATTCTCTTATACAGAAGTCGGCGTAAGAAAAAGGGATGCCTCCAAAAACAAGTATCTATATCGAGTAGCGCTTTCTCTCACGGATATTGGTAAGGTACATTTCAAAAATCCTGCATACGTTCTGCAGCAGGAGACTCATACAAGCAACAAGGAATTCAGATACGATTCTTTCCAAAAACTTAAGGGCTCTGAAGGTATTTTTGAAGCGATCAACACATCACTGGAAGGCGGACAGCCTATTGCCCCTAATTTTAAATCCGTATTACCGACCGCATTTCAGGCAAGTGTTGATTATAATATAAAACCAAATGTTTACGTAAGCGGCTTATGGGTTCAAAACCTGATTTCACAAAGCGCTTTCGGCATGAAGGCTGAGTCTTACCTGGCAGTAACACCTCGTTATGAACACAGATGGTATGAATTTTCCGTGCCTATCTCGCTGATGAACCATTATCGCTCCCCAGCGATCGGCATTGCGGGCCGTGCGGGACCAGTTTGGATTGGCACGGATCATATCACAGGCCTTCTTAATATAGGTAATCCAAAATCATTTAATCTTTATTTCGGAATTTCAGGTGGTTTCTTTCGTCGGCCTCCCGAATCCCGTAACAAATGCTGGCCACCCGAAGACTCCTGGTTAAGACGGATTTTCACTAAACGATAAATGTCTCAGACGTGTTATCAGTGATATGGTATAGTTTTTCTAGTGACGGCCATATCCCAAAAATCAAAAATAAAATGAGAGAAATCGAAAAAACCAAAGAAGAGTGGCAGCAGGAACTGACTGGTCAGCAATGCTTTGTATTGTTTGAAAAGGGTACAGAAAGGCCGTTCTCCCATCCTTACAATGATAATAAGGAAAACGGGACCTACGTTTGTGCCGCTTGTGGGACACCATTGTTTAGCTCGGAAACGAAGTATGAGTCAGGCTCGGGATGGCCCAGCTTCTTTCAGCCTATTTCTTCGGGCAATGTAGAGGAAATTAAGGATAGCAGCCACGGAATGACCCGCACCGAGGTAGTTTGCAGAAAGTGCGGCGGTCACCTGGGCCATGTATTCAATGACGGACCGAAACCGACAGGCCTGAGGTATTGTATGAATGGCGCTGCATTAAAATTTGACAAAGCTGAGTAATGAAATCGTGTAAAAGCCGGGCCCGGTCAGATGTGTCCGGCTTTTCTTATCTTTGAGTGCTTACGAACCTTAACGTTTGATGGAAGTTATCCGATCGTTTTTTATTAAAATAAAAGCCATATTCCAATTCATTGGAAAACTGCTTTCAACATTCATCAACCGAACTCTTTATAAGCTGACTTCACTGTTCACCGGCCGGAAACGCGCCGATGACATGTTTCACTCCTACCGAAAAAACAAACGATCCATCCGCGGCTGGTGGGAGGAAAATGTAGATGTCAATTCGAAATTCTACCGCCCGATCATCATCATTTGGAAAACTGCGGCATATGGTGTTTTAGCGGCTGGGATCTATATTTTTTGTGTTGAGACCAATTTCCTATGGCTTATGGGTAGTATGCCAAGCGTAGAAGATCTTCAAAACCCCAAGGTTGCCCAATCTTCCGAAATATACACTTCTGATGGCGTGATGATCGGCAAGTTCTATACTGAAAACCGCACGCCGGTCACAGCCAAAATGATCTCCCCAAATCTGGTCCAAGCATTGATTGCGACCGAAGACGTTCGATTTTACAAGCATTCAGGGATTGATTATAAAGCCATGGCCAGCGTTGCAATTGGTATCGTCTCCGGCGCAACCGACCGTGGAGGTGGCAGTACCATAACCCAACAATTGGCGAAAAAACTTTTCAAAACCCGTAAATCCGGCGCGCGTGGCGTATTGGGTTTCGTTCCGGGATTTAGTACGCTGATTTATAAAACAAAGGAGTGGCTTACTGCTATCAAACTCGAAAGGAATTTTACCAAAGAAGAAATCCTGACCATGTATTTCAATACGGTTGACTACGGAAATAATACTTATGGTATCAATACTGCCGCGCAATCGTATTTCAGCAAATCCCCTGACAGTCTTAATGTTCAGGAATCTGCCGTCTTGGTAGGGCTTCAAAAAGCAACGACCACTTACAATCCGATCCGCAACATGAAACGTTCTTTGGAGCGTCGCAATGTGGTGATCAATCAAATGCAGAAGTATGGCTATTTGTCTTCAAAACAAGCAGATTCAATCAGTGCTTTACCAATTGAGCTCAAAACGAAATTTGAAACACCATACGACGGCAATGCTAATTATTTCAAAAATGCGGTCGTTGATTTTGTTAAAAAATGGGGTGATGAGAATGGATACGACCTTTACACCGATGGTTTAAAAATTTACACAACCATTGATTCACGCATGCAGGAAGATGCCGAAGAGGCTATGACGCAGAAAATGAAGCAATTGCAGCGCGTTTTTGAAGACCATTGGCGCAATCAGAATCCCTGGGTCGATGAGCAGGGAAAAGAGATCGCAGACTTCCTGCCAAATGTTGTGAGACGCACCAGCAAATACAAATCACTTGCGGCAAAGTTTCCAAATAGTCCTGATAGTGTCACTTTTTATCTGAATAAAAAAGATACGATGACGGTGTATGACTGGAAAAATAGTGGTGAAATGACTAAGTATTGGAGTTCAATGGATTCGCTGGATTATTACAAAAGAATTCTTAGAGCAGGTATGATGGCTATGAACCCGCAAACTGGTCAAATCAAAGCCTGGGTTGGAGGACTAGACTATAATTACTTTAAGTATGATGCTGTAAAACAGGGCAAAAGACAGCCCGGCTCAACCTTCAAATCATTTGTTTATACAACCGCAATTGATGATTCGACCTTCAATATGAACCCTTGCGATGAAATTGTGGACAAGCCTTTTGAAAAAATATACATGGAGGACGGTGAACAAAAAGAATGGAAACCACGAAATGCAACCGGCGTCTTCTCCTACGCCAACATGAGCCTCCGCCGTGCCTTGGCACAATCTATTAATTCTGTAACTGCCCAGTTGACCGATCAGGTTGGTGCTGACAATGTTGCCAGATATGCCAAGAAAATGGGTATCACTACACCACTAAAAGGCGTTCCATCCATTGGACTGGGCCCTTTTGATGTGTCCCTATATGATATGGTCGCCGCTTACAGCGTTTTCGTGAACAACGGGACGTATACCCAGCCCATTCTGGTTACAAAAATTGAAGATAGTAACGGCAAAATCATAGAAGAATTTCAACCGGAACACCGTCAGGCTATTAAGCCGGAATCTGCCTTTTTGATGGTACAGATGCTCAAAGCAGGTGTAGAGGAAGCGGGCGGAACGTCGGGAAGCATTCGATGGAAATTTGATGTAACCAAAAATGGCAATGAGCTTGGCGGAAAAACCGGCACAACCTCCAACAATTCCGACGGTTGGTTCATGTGTATCACCCGCGACCTTGTGGTGGGTGCCTGGGTAGGCGGCGACGATCGCAGCATACATTTTAGAACAACAAATCTGGGAGAAGGCGCAAAAACTGCACTACCCATAGTCGGAAGCTTTCTGGAAAAAATTTACAGGGACAAATCCATTGAACCGGGACCATTCCCAAAACCCAGTTTCAAGGTTTCTAAAACGTATAATTGCCCAACGTACTATGCCCCGAGTGAAAGCGACTCATTGGGCGTTGATGGTGATAGTACTCCTGTCAAAAGAAACGAAGAAGACGATTTCTTGATCGGACCGCCGCCGATTCCGCTAGATACGGGAAAACGGAATTAGACTTGCAAGGTTTTTTAAACCTGGCAAGTCTTACCTACCCGCCGATTTTTAGAACTTCCTTATACTGCATCCGATACAAATTCGCATAAAATCCATCTTTTTCAAGCAGTTGTTCGTGGTTCCCCTCCTCCACGATCTGACCCTTGTCAACCACTATAATCTTGTTAGCCTCCTGAATCGTGGAAAGTCTGTGTGCAATAACCATGGCTGTTCTACCCTGCATTAATGTCTCGATCGCATGCTGGATCAATTCCTCCGTCTCACTATCAACAGATGAAGTAGCTTCATCCAGCACAATGATTTTCGGTTCGTGAACCATCGCCCTTACAAATGAAATAAGCTGACGCTGTCCCACCGAAAGCGTTGCGCCCCTTTCCATTACATTATAGGTATATCCGCCCGGAAGCCTTTCTATAAAATCATGAACGCCTACCAACTTAGCCGCCTCCACAATTTTTTCGTGCGTGATCGAAGTATCGCCTAACCTGATGTTATTTTCAATTGTATCTGAAAACAGAAAAACATCCTGCAAAACGACGCCGATGTGTTTGCGCAGTGCATTCAATTCATAATCGTGAACTTCGACACCGTCTACATATATATTGCCTTTATTGATATCGTAAAATCTGGTCAGCAGATTAATGATAGACGATTTACCTGCGCCGGTTGCTCCTACGAAAGCAATAGTTTCACCTTCATTCACTTTAAAATTGATGTCTTTCAACACATATTCTTCGTCATTATATGCAAACCAGACGTTTCTGAATTCAACGTTACCCTTAATAGTCTCCGGCGAAAATGTGCCTTCATTGGAAGTAAACTCATCACTATCAAGCAATTTCAGGATCCTGTCAGTACTTACAATACCCATTTGCAATGTATTAAAACGATCTGCAAGTTGCCGGATCGGCCTGAAAAACAGGTTGATGAACATCACAAATGCTGTGACCGTACCGAAAGTGACATCTGCATTCAAAATTTGTTTTGACCCATACCAAACCACGAGCCCGGTTCCCGCAGCAGCAATAACGTCCGCAACCGGATAGTAAATCGAATAGTATAAAATCGACCTAATGTTAGCGTCGCGGTGCACTTTATTGATCTCCCTGAACTTGTTGTATTCAATATCCTCGCTGCTGAAAATCTGAACAATGCCCATCCCGGTTAAATGTTCCTGCACAAATGAATTCAGGTTAGATACCGCTGCCCTGACTTCATTAAACGAGTCCTTAATTTTTTCTTTAAAAATATAAGTACAGAAAAGCATTAACGGGATCATAGACAAACTGATCACAGACAACTTCCAGTCTGTATAAAACATGACTGCAATGATTAAAACCAATTGCAGAATATCTCCGGCAATTGCTGCCATACCATCACTAAATACATTGGAAAGCGTTTCAACATCCGATATAGTGCGCGTTACCAAACGGCCTATTGGCGTGTTATCGAAAAATTTTAACCTTAAACCAATGATTTTTTGATAAAGTGAAACGCGGATATCCCTGATGATAAATTGACCCAGCCAGCCAGACATATAGGTGTTCCAAAACTGTGCGATCCCTTGAAAAATCGTAACCACGATCATAACGATCAGCATGATGGTCAACTGCTTGAAATCACCGTTTGCAATCGGTGTATCAATGGTGTATTTAATCAGCAGAGGTGTAAGCGGAGCGAGCAATGCATTCAGCAAAATGATCCCAATCAGCAAGTAAAATTGGCTTTGGTAGGGTCGAACGAATGCGTATAAACGTCGTAGTGTGGGAAGATCAAAAATCTGGCCGCTCTTGGTTTCCTGCTTCACCTGATAAAATTTGATGGATAATGCATATTGATCTGCTTTGAATTGACCAACAATGTAAATTTAAGAAATGTCACCAATAGATTAAAAAAACTGGTCAGTACCGCATATATCTTTCGAATACCTTACCTTACATATTCCAAACTCTATGAATTTAAGATGGAATTTTTCCTCAGTGTTTGTTTAGGGTTAGGTCTAAGCGCGAGCTGCGGATTTCGGGTTTTCCTGCCCATGTTGCTGGCAAACGTCGCTGCAATGAACGGCTGGATTACACCGGGCGAACAATTTGCCTGGCTCACAACCTGGACTGCTTTTGCTGCGTTACTCACCGCAACGGTCCTGGAAATCAGCGGCTACTACATTCCTTTTATTGACAATCTGCTCGATACAATTGCCACTCCCGCGGCGGTGATTGCGGGAACATTACTTACCACATCCGTCATCGAAATTGACAGTCCGATTTTGCACTGGGGACTTGGATTGATCATCGGCGGCGGTACTGCCGGAATGGTGCAGATTGGAACTGGTTTGCTAAGATTACTATCGTCGAAAACCACAGGTGGCATTGGAAATCCGGTGGTTTCGACCGCCGAAAATGTTGCCTCTTTCAGCCTCTCCGGGCTTGCCATTTTTTTACCGGTAATTGCGCTCGTACTGGTAGTTTTCCTCATTTTATGGCTTTTTAAAAGATTAGTGAGCAGGAAAAAGAGTAAATCATGACTTCCGTACCAGATTCAATTCCTATACATTCCCTGCCTAAAACACCTAGCAGGGTTCCGGCCCTAAAAATTTTCCGGTTCAAAAACAGCATTAATATCAATAAGGAATCGCCTATATCTCTGCCTATAACGCCCTTACCAACAGATACCCCACACCGTCATACGTATTACGAGATCCTTTTTATAGAAGAAGGTCAGGGATTTCATGAAATTGATTTTCATTCTTACAACATTCAAGGTTCGGGCCTGCATTTCCTCACACCCGGACAAGTTCACTTACTCACTTTCTCAACCTCTTTTCAAGGTTATATTGTCGCGTTTTCTGAGGACTTTTATACATTCTACAATCCTGTAAATCAGCCACTTTCACAACTACCATTTTTCCAACCAGCCCGAAGACAGCCTATTATTACATTATCCGAAAGTGATAAACATTATTTTCACAACATTCTGGAAAACATGGTCGCGGACCATCTAAATTCAGAAGCTGACCAAACGCTGATTGGTCGCTATCTGGGATTACTGTTACAGAAATGCGGTTTGCTGGCTCAGAGAAATGCTGAATCGCAGGAGTCTGCAATGCTAACGATACCCGAGCTGGTGGGGAGGTTTCAGGAATTGGTAGAGAAGAATTTTTTGATTAAGCATGAAGTCCAGCAATATGCACAGGAACTTTCCGTCTCCCCCGATTATTTGAGTAAAATCACCAAAAAATATCTCGGTACACCGTCCCAGGAATACATCCTCGATAAGCTATTATTGGAAGCTAAAAGACTCCTTGTCTTTACAAACCTGAGCAGCAAAGAAGTCGCCTATCATATCCATCTGGACGACCCTTCCTATTTTAGTCGAATTTTTAAAAGGAAAACCGGTCTTACTCCCAATGAGTACCGCGATCAAGTTCGGAAAAGTGCCATTTAATAACCAAAATGTACCTTGACCTGGCTATCAAGCTTGAATATCTTTGTATTATCCAAAAATACAATGGCTAAATAATACTATCGATATTCGTTATGCAAATCTGCAACGACTTAACCGCCGCATCATTACAATCCAAAATTGACAAACTCTGGCAACTATCTGCTGACAAGATCCATTTGATTTCAAGGGAATACGATAACTCAAAAGGCACGCCGGTTTTTACGGTTAATGGTAAATACACATTGCGAGGCTGGACCGAATGGACGCAGGGCTTTCAATATGGAGCCGAAGTTTTGCAATTTGATGCGACCGGCGAAACTGCATTTCTTGAAAGCGCCAGAAAAAATACTGTCAATTATATGGCCTCGCATGTCGGCCACTTTGGTGTACATGATCATGGTTTCAACAATGTGAGCACCTATGGAAACTTGCTCAGGTTGATGAATGAAGGCCGAATTGCTGAAAATGATTGGGAGCGTAACTTTTATGAGATAGCCTTGAAGATATCCGGTGCTGTTCAGGCCAAACGCTGGACAAATACCAAAGATGGTCAGGGATTTATCCACTCATTTAATGGTCCACATTCACTTTTTGTAGATACCATTCGCTCGGTTCGCGCATTGATGGTTTCACATTTGATGGGACATAGTTTGATGGGTGAGAATGATGTAAAAACAAGCTTACTACTGCGCGGAACATTACATTCGATTGCTACTGCAAAATATTCAGTATACTATGGCGAAGGCCGCGACAGCTACGATCTGTGGGGCCGCACGGCGCACGAAAGTGTTTTTAATACCAATGATGGAAATTATCGCTGTCCCAATTCCCAGCAAGGATTTTCCGGATTTACTACCTGGACACGTGGATTAGCCTGGGCAATGTTGGGATTTGCAGAGCAGTTAGAAACGCTACCGAGCTTTTCAGATGATGAATTGTCCAGATTGGGTGGCCGCAGCGCAATTGAAGAAACATATCTCAAAGCTGCCAAAGCTACCTGCGACTTCTACATTGAAAACACCGCGTCCGACGGAATTCCTTATTGGGATACCGGCGCACCCGAAATCCATAAATTAGGTGATTATCAGTCCAGAACTTCCGACCCATACAACGCATTTGAACCCATCGACAGCTCTGCCGCTGCAATCGGCGCACAGGGGTTATTACGTCTTGGCAAATATTTGAATGATACGGGTCAAAGCGAAGAAGGTAACAAGTATTGGCAGGCTGGCTTGACAGCGGTCGATTCGCTCTTTCAAGAACCATACCTTTCAGTTGATCCAACGCACCAGGGGCTGATCTTACATTCAATCTACCACCGCCCAAATGGTTGGGATAATGTGCCGGCCGGACAGAAGATACCTTGCGGCGAGTCCAGTATGTGGGGAGATTACCATGCCCGGGAAGTTGCGTTGTACCTGCACCGGATTAATAAAGGATTGCCTTATTATTCTTATTTGGGTTGTGTTAAATGATTGTCACTTGATTTGTCACCCTGAGCGGAGTCGAAGGGGCGCGGCCGACAAGCAGTAACGCCTTCGACCGACCGGCGGCCCGGTCCGCTCAGGGTGACAATGGAATATCAGAAATAACGAAAAGTAACATTGGAAAACATAACATTAGACCGCTGCTGCATCCACACCATTACCACCAAACCTTGGGAGCTTTCCGAGGCGGTGGAAAATTATGCGGCGGCTGGTGTAAAAGGAATAAGTGTCTGGCAGAACGCAATTGAGCGGATCGGTCCTCACCATGCCGGAGAGCTGATCCGATCTGCCGGGCTTGAAATTGTCTCTTATGTACGTGGCGGCTTTTTTCCGCATATAAGCAGTGCAGGCCGAGCACAAGCGATTGATCATAATAAGAAGTTGCTCGAAGAAGCCGCAGCTTTGGCGGCTCCAATGATCGTCCTGGTTTGCGGGGCTTCGCCTGACCTGTCCTTGGGAAAGTCAAGGGAGCAGATCAAAGAAGGTATTACTGCAATCCTTCCTTTGGCAGAAAAACTGAATGTGAAACTGGCGATTGAGCCGTTGCACCCGATGTACGCTGCTGATCGATCGGCTATTAACACATTAGCGCAAGCAAATGATATGGCTGAATATTTCAAATCTGCATTTGTGGGCGTGGCGGTGGACGTGTATCACTTGTGGTGGGATGCTGATCTGGAAAAAGAGATCGCAAGATGTGGCGCAAACGGAAATCTGCTGGCTTACCACGTTTGTGATTGGAAAGTAAACACCATTGATCTCCTGAATGATCGTGGTTTAATGGGCGAAGGTTGTATTAACCTCAAAAAGATCAGAAGTTGGGTCGAGGCGACTGGGTTTGACGGCTTTTGTGAAGTTGAGATTTTTTCAAATATCCATTGGGCCAAGGATCAGCATCTATTTTTGGGAGAGATTACGGAAGCATTTATAAAAACAGTTTACTAAAAAAATCGCTAACCGCTAAAAGCTACTAGCTAAATTAACAATGACTACACATAACATTGGCATTATCATGAACGGCGTGACCGGCCGTATGGGCACAAACCAGCATTTGTTAAGGTCCATTAAAGCAATCATCGAACAAGGCGGGGTGAAAATTTCTGCTGACGAAGTGATCATGCCCGATCCGATTCTTGTTGGTCGCAATGAAAGTAAGCTTCAACAGCTTTGTAAACAGTCTGATGTTCAGAAATACACAACGGATTTGGATTCGGTAATGGCGGATCCAAACTATCAGATTTACTTCGACGCACAGGTTACCGGTCGCCGCGCAGCTGCTGTCAAAAAAGCAATTCTTGCCGGAAAACACATTTATTGTGAAAAACCAACGGGCACTACGACTGAGGAGGCATTGGAACTATACGATTTGGCAACCGCCGCCGGACTAAAAAATGGTGTAGTGCAAGACAAACTTTGGCTTCCCGGAATGCTGAAATTGAAGCGATTGATGGAAAGTGGTTTCTTTGGAAAGATCCTTTCTGTTCGTGGAGAATTCGGTTATTGGGTTTTTGAAGGGCATAGCATTCCTGCCCAACGTCCTTCCTGGAACTATCGGAAAGAAGACGACGGCGGTATCATCGTAGATATGCTTTGTCATTGGAGATATGTGCTGGATAACCTTTTTGGACAAGTCAAAGCAGTATCTTGCCTCGGCGCAACGCACATTCCAGAGCGTATTGATGAAAACGGAAAAGCCTACAAGGCCACTGCTGATGATGCCTGTTATGCAACATTTGAATTGGAAGGCGACGTTATCGCGCAATTCAATTCTTCATGGACCGTACGCGTCCGCCGTGACGATTTGCTGACATTGCAGGTGGATGGAACCCACGGTTCTGCGGTTGCCGGGCTTCGCGATTGCTATACTCAACATTACGGAAATACGCCAAAGCCAGTCTGGAATCCTGATATAGCGCAACCGATTCCGTTTTTCGAAGGCTGGGCAAAAGTACCTGAGCAAGAAATTTTTGACAATGCATTCAAAGCGCAATGGGAGCTGTTTTTAAAACATATTGTCAAAGACACGCCATTCCCTTGGGACCTTAAAGCCGGTGCGCGCGGTGTTCAATTGGCGGAAAAGGGGATTGAAAGTTGGGAGAAACGTCAGTGGGTTAACATTGAGGCGTTATGAAAAAAGCTGCTTTAATAACTGGTGGAAGCCGCGGAATCGGTTTTGGTATTGCCAAAGCATTGGCTGGCGAGGGATTCAATCTTGCAATTAACGGTGTGAGGGATGAAGAAGGCGCTTCTGCCGCATTAGATGAATTGCGTGAAATGGGCGCTGAGGTGGTTTATTGTCAGGGAAATATTTCAGTTGCATCAGAACGTGAAGCGGTTATAGAAAAAGCATATTCCGTTTTTGGTCAGATAAATGGTTTGATCAACAATGCTGGAATTGCTCCAAGAGTGAGGCTCGATATTCTTGAAACTACCCTGGAAAATTACCAGGAAGTTATGACCACCAACCTAGAGGGCCCTTTTTTCTTGACACAGTCTATCTCCAAAAGAATGGCGCATACCAAGCAAAATAACCATGCTTTTGAGGCGACAATTATTTTTGTAACATCCATATCGGCCACTGTTGCATCCATCAACCGGGGCGAATATTGCATCTCAAAGGCAGGCCTGGCGATGACCAATTTGCTTTTCGCCGTAAGAATGGCTGAATACAACATTCCTGTTTTCGAAATCCGTCCGGGTATTGTTTCCACCGATATGACTTCTAAGGTGCAGGAGAAATACGATAATTTGTTTCAAAGCGGCATTGCGTTACAACCGCGCTGGGGCACGCCTGAAGACGTTGGAAAAGCAGTTGCATCCCTCACAAGAGGCGATTTCCCCTACTCCACCGGCCAGGTCATTGGCGTGGACGGAGGAATGTTGATTGATAGATTGTGAATGGCTTTTAGCGATTAGCTGTTGGCTATTAGCTTTTTCTGAAAATAAATATATTGTCAAACAAGCTAACGGCTAAGAGCTAATAGCTAAAAGCTTTCAACAATGTCCCCAATTCCTGAATCCCGTCCTCCCCTTCTTCCCCAACTTCTCCAAGTGCCTGTTATCGTGGCTGCTTTGGGATATCTGGTCGATATGTACGACCTGTTTTTGTTCAGCGTCGTGCGGGTCCCGAGTTTGAAAGCGCTCAATGTTCCTACCGATCAATTACTGACCGAAGGTATCCGGTTACTGAACTATCAAATGGCCGGAATGTTGATTGGTGGTGTTTTGTGGGGTGTTATTGGGGATAAAAAAGGCAGGCTTTCCGTGCTTTTCGGTTCTATTATTATGTATTCCATTGCCAACATAGGAAACGGATTTGTGCAATCGCTGGATCAATATGCATTGCTTCGCTTTGTAGCGGGTGTCGGGCTTGCTGGTGAATTAGGTGCGGGAATTACACTTGTAACGGAAGTTCTCCCAAAGGAAATCCGTGGTTATGGCACCACATTGGTTGCTACTTTGGGGGTTATGGGAGCTATCCTGGCTTATTTCGTTGCGGATCTGTTTGCCTGGCGGATCTCTTATTTTGTTGGCGGAGGAATGGGCTTGCTGCTTCTTGTACTTCGTTTCAATGTTTTTGAATCAGGAATGTTCAAGCAAGTTAAGGAAAACACCGTCGACCGGGGTAACATTATGATGATCCTCACCAATGGGAAACGCCTTGGTAAGTATCTGATGGCGATACTTGTGGGGCTGCCGATCTGGTTTGTTGTAGGTATCCTAATAACTTTTTCACCCGAGTTTGGAGCTGCTAAGGGCATTGAAGGTATTAATGCTGGAAAAGCAGTTATGATTGCCTTTTCCGGTCAGGTTGGCGGAGATATTGTGAGTGGTTTATTGAGTCAATATTTAAAAAGTCGCAAGAAGGTCATTCGATTGTTCATCATTTTGTCTTTGGCAATGGTGATCGGCTATCTGATGATCCCAATGCAGGATCTATTCTCCTTCTACTTGTTATGTGCGTTGCTGGGATTCTGCAATGGTTACTGGACACTGTTTATCACAATTGCGGCAGAATTATTTGGAACTAACTTGAGAGCTACCGTCGCTACCACTGTACCAAACTTTGTAAGAGGCGCTACCATTCCGCTGGCTGCATTGTTTGTAAGCTTCAAACCAGGTCTGGGCGTTATTCAAAGTGCGCTCGTAATTGGGGTAGCTACTTCAGTGATCGCACTATTTGCCTTATATTTTCTGGAAGAAACTTTCACCAAGGATATGAATTTTGTCGAAGAAGAATAGTTTCATTTTTTCATAAATCAATTACAAAATGGCTCCTGTGAAACAGTGAGCCATTTTTTTAACACTTCTTAACATTTGACTGAGCAACATTCTCTTCGCGGAACCCATCATTGAGTCAAAATTTAATAACCGCTTAATTGCTCATGAAAGATATAAACCATTCATTCACTTAAAGTTTCCACTCCTGTACTTTGCAATACATAGTACCGGCATTTGCCCCACATTTGTCATGTTCATTTAAGGATAACAATTTTAACAACAGCCATAAAATAAAATAAGCCATGAAAACTTCAATTAAAACTTTCGCATTCGCCTTAGCATTTATTGCTTCCACTTTCGCTGCCAACGCAGAAGACAAAGAAACCAAAGCTTCCAAATTCGGAACTGGTATCTATCCAACCAAAAACGGAAAAATCAATGTCCTGGTCAATAAAGCAGACGCTGCAAGCAGCACCATTCTTTTATTGAGAAATGAAAACGGAGATGTTGTATATCGTGAGACGGTCAGCAAAGACAACCAAAAATTCGGTCGATCTTTGAACATGGATCAAATGGAGGCCGGTCAATATAAATTGGATGTGATCAGCGGAAGCGAAATTCAATCCAAATCTTTCCAGGTTTCGGAGCAAAAAACGGAGAGAGTATTGACTGTTAAATAGTCACTTTTTAAGGTTCGCAAAAGCTCCCGGGGTTCGCCTCGGGGGCTTTTTTGCTTTTGTTGGTTTAATATCCGTTACCAAATGCAGGAGTCTACGTCTGAGGGTTGAGGTGAAAATCTTAAAGTTCTATTTTAAGTGGAACTTTTTAACTAAATTCGATCGGGCGATGCGGCTAGAAGGAAAGGAAATTCTATTCAGACTACTGAATAAAAATCGTGGCAATGCTAAATTATCAAAAGCTATTCATCAGTTAATTCAAGATCTCGAAAACGCAGAAATCAGCTCGATGAATGAGATTAGCCTGATTCGAAGAGATGCAGAAAAAGTGCATAGCTCAGGTTATTATTTCGTAAATATCCATATACACAGGACTCTGATACTGGTAACAATTGAAGATCAAGAGGCGACAATCGCTTGGGTGGGGAACCATCAAGATTACGAACGAATATTTAAAAACAATAAAAAAAGCATTGAGAAATGGCTAAAAAACAACGATCTGCTGTGATGTCAGCGTTTGACGTTAGGGAGATAATCAAAAAAGGCGAATTAACGTCAGAACTGGAAATGGAAAGAGCTGTATGGGCGCAAAGATCCCTAAGGCTGCTTGGAAAGGATCAACCGGGTCTAGAACCGCTAAGAAAACAGATTAGAGATCTTATTATCAGATACGAATCACTTCATTGGTCTGATTTTGACTCAATCCCTAAAAAGCAGTTCACAGAGAGCGATAGGGCGGAAAAGCAGGCCAAAAAAGAGTTTAAGTTTTTTAAGAAAAGAAAGGAATTAATTCTCAAAAAATTAAGGCAAAACGGGTTGAATCAAAATAATCTGGCTGCTATACTAGCTCACAGCAAATCTTACACATCTGAGCTATTGAGCGGAACTCGTTCCTTTTCAATGAATGACTTGGTTATCATTCACAAATTATTCGAGATAACATTGGAAAATTTAATTTACGCAGAGATTCCAGCAGAAGTTGAGAAGAAATTTAGTGATGCGGTCGAAAAGGCTGTCACAAAAAAAATGAAGGATTTTCCGGCCGCAATCCCCTTATCTGGTGTCGTAAAAGTGAGCAAATCGTACTAGGATTGTCGCGAGCATAGAAGGCACCTGGCAGCAAAGTATTCATAGTGCAGTGTTTGATTGCAATAAGGAGATAACCCCTTCAATTCCCTTTTTCAGTTGCTTCCAACACTTTTAACAACTGACTATGAATTCGCGTCGCGACTTTCTCCAAAAGTTTTCACTAGGAATCGGCGCAGCCACATTGGTTGCAACTGCCGAACCTGTTTCCGCTGCAAAAACGTTGATCCCAGACGCTCCCAAAGCCGATAAGCAACTCCGCGTAGCATTGATGGGCCTCGGAGGTTACGCGAACATAGTAGCGCGGGGAATGAAAGAATGCAAAACCGCGAAACTCGTCGGCATTGTAACTGGAACACCTTCCAAAATCCCTGAGTGGAAGCAGAAGTACGGCATCGAGGATAAAAATATTTACAACTACGAAAATCTGAACGAAATCAAGAACAACCCGGACATTGATCTGGTATATGTGATTACTCCTAACTCCCTACATCACAAGCATGTATTGCAAGTTGCAGCCGCTGGAAAACATGTGATTTCTGAAAAACCTGTGGCTGATAATGCTAAGCAAGCCCAAGAAATGATCGCAGCCTGTGAAAAGGCCGGCGTGAAATTTTACATTGGTTACCGATTGCATTTTGAGCCACATACCCGTGAAGTCGTGCGAATGCGGGAAGCAGGGGAATTTGGCAAGATCATGCATGTCAATAATTATATGGGTTTCAAATCCGGCGATCCCAATCAATGGAGGCTTAAAAAAGCATTAGCTGGCGGCGGCGCGATGATGGATGTGGGTGTCTATGCCTTGAATGGCGCGCGTTACTGCACCGGCGAAGAACCGATTTGGGTGACGGCGCAGGAATCCAAAACCGATCCTGTCAAATTCAAAGATGTGGACGAAACGATTACATTTCAATTGGGCTTTCCGAGCGGTATCATTGCTAATTGCGGCTGTACCTATAATTTCAACCATTCCGAAAGGCTGCACGTAATGGGTGACAAAGGCTGGGCGGAACTGAATCCTGCATTTGGCTACGGACCAATCCGGGGTATTACGCACAAAGGTCCTATCGAACAGCCGGATGTAAATCACCAGGCCTATCAAATGGATGGAATTGCCGATGCGATTTTAAATGGAAAACCTGATCCAAATGTGACAGGCGCAGAAGGATTGAAAGATATGGTCGTGGTCGATGCTGTTTATGAATCGATTAAGAAAAATGGAGCAAAGATATTTATCAACAAATAATCACTCATTACTATGGATTCTCGTCGTGATTTTCTTCAAAAACTAACCCTGGGAATTGGTGCTACGGCACTTTCCGATTTGCCTGCAACTGCCCGGGAGTTGTATTCCGGCCCGAAAGCGGATAAGCAATTACATGTCGCAATTATGGGACTCGGCAGTTACGGCACCCGCGTGGCAGAGGCAATGAAAGATTGTAAAATGGCTACGCTCGTCGGAGCAGTTTCAGGTACGCCTGCCAAGCTGGAAGATTGGAAAAAGAAATACAACATTCCGGAGAAGAACACTTACAACTACGACACTGTCAGCGATATTAAGGACAATCCGGATATTGACATTGTGTACATTACCACACCTAATTCGCTGCATCACAAGCATGTATTGCAAATCGCGGCGGCCGGAAAACATGTACTTTGCGAAAAACCGGTTGCCGATAATGCCAAGCAAACCCGTGAAATGATCGCGGCTTGTGAAAAGGCCGGTGTCAAATTTTACATTGGTTACCGTATGCATTTTGAGCCGCATACCCGTGAGCTGATCCGTATGCGAGAGGCTGGCGAGCTGGGTAAGATCATGCACGTGAACAATTATATGGGTTTCAAATCGGGCGATCCCAATCAATGGAGACTAAAAAAAGCATTGGCCGGCGGCGGCGCGATGATGGACGTGGGCATTTATGCCTTGAATGGCGCACGGTATTGTACTGGCGAAGAGCCGATCTGGGTGACAGCCCAGGAAACCAAAACCGATCCGGTGAAATTCAAGGAAGTAGACGAAACGATTATGTTCCAGCTTGGTTTCCCAAGCGGCGTGGTGGCTAGCTGCGGCACTACTTACAATTTCAACAACTACGAAAGACTCTATGTAATCGGCGAAAAAGGTTTTGTCGAACTCAGTCCCGCATTCAGCTATGGCCCGATCAAAGGCCGGACGCACAATGGCCCGATGAACCAACCCGTCATCACGCACCAAACCCTGCAAATGGATGGAATCGCCGACATTATCCTCAACAACAAGCCCGACCCGAATGTAAGCGGAGCCGAAGGATTGAAGGATATGATCGTCGTCGACGCCGTTTACGAATCCATCCGCAAAGGCGGCGCGAAGATTATGTTGGCAGGCAAATAGCATTTCACACCGCAAAAAATCACCATGAAATTCCCGAAGTTGTTCAAGCAATGCATCTCCGTTTTCATGGTGATTCTTGCATTCAATACCAGTTGCAGCAAGAAAAGCGTAACAGTTTTTAAAAATGGCGATACCGATAATCGGTTCAAAGTGATCGGCTATTTGCCAAACCGGACGGATTTACTGGTTTCCGCAAAACAGATTGATTTTGCCAAGATCACACATTTATATATTGCTTTTATAAATCCAGATTCATTGGGTAACCTCACAAGAACCGCAGGTCTGAAAGAAGTCGCAGCGCTGGCATATTCCAAAAATGTGAAGATCATGGCTTCCATTGGCGGTGGCGGCGCTCCTAAATATTATCCTTCTTTTTTGATTGGGGAAAAGAAAACTAAACTGATCAATGACCTTGTAAATCTGGCAGTTGACAATAACCTCGACGGCATTGACGTAGACCTGGAAGGCGAATTGATCGATGCTAATTATGAAAGATTTGTGATCGATTTTGCGGCTGCCTTGAAGCAGAAAAATAAGCTGATCACAGCCGCCATCGCCACGGTTTACAAAAGCCAGTTTACCGACAAAGCATTGGCGCAGTTCGCTTTCGTCAACATCATGTCTTACGACCGCACCGGCCCATGGCGTCCAGACCGTCCCGGCCCGCACGCCCCCTACTCCATGGCCGAAGAAGACCTCCAATACTGGCTCGAAACCCGTAAAATCCCCAAAGAAAAACTAACCCTCGGCGTCCCATTCTACGGCTACGGCTTCGGCGGCACCGCTCCTGAGAGTATCTCTTACAAAAACATTCTTCGGCAATTTCCTGATTCTGTTTATCAGGACCAGATGCATTTGAATAGTGGGATGGTTCATTACAATGGGTTACCGACGATTCGGAAGAAGACTGAGCTGGCGAAGCGGAAGGTTAGCGGGGTTATGATTTGGCAGTTGTTGCAGGATAGTACGGGGGTGAAGTCGTTGTTGGGGGAGATTGATGGGGTGGTGAAGGGCAGGTGAATCTCATCTTTAAATCTTGGTAAATGGATCTAGTAAACGAATTTTTCGCGGAACGAGCGCAGTTATATGATGTAATTGTAGAATTTGATAAGAAACATAAACAGAGCTTAATTAAAAAGCTTACGTCCGAAAAGAAAAAAGGCGATTTTTTGTCACTAATTACTGAAATAAATTTTGGACTCTTCTTTGATCAATTCTGTACAAAGATCGAATATGACAAGAAAATTGGAGGACAAACTCCGGATTGGACTTTGGACGTTAATGGACAAACTGTACTTGCAGAAGTCATGAGATTAAATGCGTCTCAGTCAGATCAAATCCGAATAGAAAAAATGGATGAGCAAATTGATCAGGGCAATCTTCATTCGTCAATTAATCCAATAAATTATAATTACCTGAGATTAAGTGGTGAGAACAGCGCTTTTCTCAAAAAGGCCAAAAAGTATGAGACTCTCATCAGGCGAAATAAGTTACCATACATTATTTGTACTTACATGCACCACGAATCTTGGTTTAAAAAGTCTGATATGACAGACTTTCTGGCCAACTTCCATGTTCTTGAAAGCTCGATGGAGCATCCAGAACCAGTCTATCTTTCGAAAGATACTGTACCTAAAAGGCTGGACTGCGTGTCAGGAGTTTTACTTCGAATAAATGACATGCATACCTATTATCACAACTTTTCCGAAAACAATCTATTGAGTGAGGAAAATCAACACGTTTTGACAAATCAAGCGATGTATTAGGTTGATAGACTCAACAAATCTTTTAGAGAAATTTCAAGAGCTAAGGAAATCTCATACAACGAATAAAGCGAAGGAGAAACCTTTCCATTTTCTATCCTTTCAATAGACTGCCTGTCTTTCTCGCAGGCTCGGGCAAGATCTGACTGACTCCAACCCTTTTCAGTTCGAAGGTGAACAATTCTTTTTCCTACAAGCTTCTGAAGTTCTATTTTATTCACGGCACAAACTGCCGTATTGCCGTGAAATATTTGTCATCATATATGTTGACAAACCATTTAATGCGTTACCTTTACTGTAAATATTAGTGATGACACACAAGCAATATGGCAACACGCAAATTCAAATCACGCCAACTAAAAATCTATCCAAAGTATCAAAGAACTTCCCAATGGAGAACCAAGTTCGTCCCAGAAATCAAGCTCTGCGGCGAGTGGCTGAAAGATTTGGGATTCGATCATGGGGAGCACATTACGGTTCGGTTTGAGGATGACAGGTTGATTATTGAACCTGTGGGAGAATTGAGGAAAAGCCCGCAATTGGAGATTTGGGAAGATTGATGAACCGATGAAACTCATGACTAAAAAGAAAACTAGAAATTTGAACAGGTCTTTAGCGTCAACCGAAGCCAAGCCCACAGTGGTTGAATTTCTGGATATGACAGATTCTGAGATTCGCGAACTTCTTAAAAATGTCCCGAAAACATTCCGAGAGTTTTCAAGTCTCGACGAACATATGAATGCTCGATACGGGCAGCCCGGCTCAGAAATAAGAAAAAGGTTTCTAGGTAAGGCTCAGGTCTTTCTTGCGAACGGAATATTCGAAAGCAGCGCAATTACGGTTGATCCTGAGATTTTAGGAGGTACTCCAGTGTTTTCCGGAACGAGAGTGACTATTCAAAACCTGATCGACCATTTGAAAACGGAGGAACTTGTTGAATCCTTTTTGGAAGATTTTGACGGGGTTACCAAGTTGCAGGTTATGAGAGTAGTAAGAAGGATTATTCTCTTTCCTGATTGAGACATAAACATTATATTTGGGCATGAAAGCAAAAACACACATTCCATTTCAAGAACTGGTGACGATTGTAAAACAACTCTCACCCACCCAGAAGGCGCGGCTTCAAAAAGAGCTTGCCCCAGAAAATACACCGGAACCAAAACGGTCTAGGCTGACACAATTATTGCTGAAGGGCCCTGTGTTTTCTGACGAGCAGATTAAAACCATTGAAGAAACCCGCAAATCGATCAATCAATGGCGGAGAAAATCCTGATGCTCGATACGAGCGTTTTGATTGATTATTTCCGAAAGACAGACAAATCCAAATCCAGGTTCGTTCAGCTATCCAAAGAATTCGATCAAATAGCCATTTCCAGTGTTACCGAATTTGAAATTTATACTGGAGCGACAGCTGCCCAAAGAAGTTTCTGGAATAGTTTGCTCTTTGAAGTAATTGTCATTCCTTTTGACAGCATTGCCGCTCACTGCGCTGCGGAAATTCAACACGGTCTGAGAAAAAATCGCTGTTCAATTGCCCAAGCAGATTTGTTTATTGCAGCCACTGCGATAGCCAACGAAATGTCGTTCGACACATTGAATAAGAAGCATTTTGAAAGGATTGGTCAGCTGGATTTGTTGAAATGATTTTAATATAACAGCCTAACCCAATGCGGCTCATTACCTGGAACTGCAACATGGCTTTTCGAAGGAAAGCCGATCTGATCCTCTCCTACCAGCCGGATATCCTGGTTGTCCCCGAATGTGAATGTCCCGATAAGCTTCTGTTTCCAGCCAATACGCCCAAGCCAACAGATGTTCTATGGTTTGGAAAAAACAACAATAAAGGACTTGCAATCTTTTCGTATAGCGACTACCGCTTCCGGGTTCTGGAAAATCACAATGCAGATTTGCGGATGATTATTCCTATTCATGTCACTAATGGACAGTCTGATTTCAACCTATTTGCGATTTGGGCCAACAATCCGGACGATAAAGACGGGCAATATGTCGAGCAGGTTTGGAAAGCGGTTTTGCATTATGACAGCCTGATTTCCAATACAAAAACAATTCTGATTGGAGATTTCAATAGCAATACGATCTGGGATCGTAAGTCTCGGATCAGCAACCATTCGGATGTAGTTAGGTTATTGGAAAGTAAAGGTGTACACAGCACCTATCATTTACACCACAAGCAAACCCAGGGCGGTGAAGAGCATCCGACATTGTATTTGTACCGGCATCGGAACCGGCCTTATCACCTGGATTATTGCTTTGTTTCCGCAGATATGGCCGAAAAACTGGAATCTGTCGAAGTGGGAGACTTTGATTTCTGGACCAAATATAGCGACCATGTTCCAGTGATTGTGACTTTCCGGGATTGAGATAAGGCTGTAAGCGCTATTAGCATTGTCCTTTTGACCACTCGGTAATTTTCACCAACCGCCAGATAAATCCATTACAATAACTTCACTTCACATATATACATTTTGCCATTTCGAATCAACCCCTCCTAAATGGCGAGTTCATCCAACACCTATGAAGTAAGAGAAGAGCGTTCTTCGGCACAACTTGAGTATGTATTCATAAGTGTTGGTAGACAAATTGTTCCAAAGATTATTCAATATACCCTAACGCATCAATTCGAAGACAGAGACGTCTACAATCTTGGTTTCGGAGATTATAATGACAAGAGTGATCAAATTGAAGATCATATAAAAAGCGGCAATGGAGATGCCTACAAAGTGTTTAATACGGTTCTGTCAACTATCCCGCTATTTTTTGAAAGGTTTGCTGATGCAATTTTGATAGTCCAGGGTAGTGACGGCGGACCAGACTTTATAGAAAAGTGCCAAAGGACATGTATTAGGAAATGCCATCTTTCTTGTCGAAAATTCAATCAGAGAGTGGCCATTTACCGAAATTTCGTAGAGAAGCATTTTTCTGCGCTAAGTTATCATTATTGGTTTTTAGGTGGTTACACCAACGATAGAATGAGCTTGACAACCGAAAAGTACATTCTGGGAAGAGCATATAACGCAATTTTAATGTTCAAAAAATAATTGTAAATTAGAGTATGGAAGATAGAAAAATAAAATTCGACGGACTGCCTGAAATGACAGAGTCGGAACTTTGCAAATACGTCTTTGAGAAGACGAGAGGAAGAGACCTTTTCCCAGAAAAAACTGCCCGCGCCCGACAATTTCTGGAAGGGCTGGAAAAAAGCCAACAAAAATTAATTCCATAAGAATCTAAGGTGTCCTTTCCGACACCTGTTTTTATGAGCTTTTCAACAAACTAACTTTGAGCTTTTCAGCAAAGTTGACCTCTACAATTCCGCCGACCTTTGTTATCGTTAATTCAAAATAAAAACACGATGACAAAGGTTTGGTTTATTACAGGCAGCTCCCGCGGATTGGGAAGAAGCCTGACAGAAGCAGTGCTCAAAAATGGTGATAAAGTCGCTGCAACAGCACGCAATACGCAACAATTAGACGAACTTCTTCAGCAATTTCCGGATCAGATATTACCTATCGAGCTGGATGTGACCAACAAGGAGCAAATTTATGCTGCCGTCGCTCACGCAATTCAGCATTTTGGAAAAATTGATGTTCTAGTGAATAATGCTGGATTTGGAATTACCGGCGCAGCCGAAGCATTTACCGACGAACAGGTTCAAAGTCAATTGAATACAAATTTATATGCGCCGATTGAAATCACCCGTGCGGTGTTGCCGCACATGCGCAAGCAACGCTCCGGTCGCATTCTACAAATCAGCTCCATTGGGGGTAGAGTTGGCAGTGCTGGTTTGACCATGTATCAGGCTGCGAAATTTGGCCTGGGAGGTTTTACTGAGGCACTTTCCAAAGAAATTACGCCGCTAGGGATAAAGGTAACTTCGGTTGAACCGGGTGGATTTCGTACTGATTGGGCTGGTTCTTCCATGAGCTTCGCGCCTGAGGTTGAAGGCTACGAATCTACCGTCGGCGGAATTAAACAATTTTTTTCGGGCGGCACTTTCACGCCCGTGGGCGACCCGGATAAAGCTGCGAATGCAATGATAGAGCTTGTTAACCATCCCGAGCCGCCTTTGCATCTGGTACTCGGTAGTGAGGCGATCGGTATTTTACAGCGGGCAGATGCAAACCGGCAGGCTGAAATGGAAAAATGGATGGACGTAAGCCTGTCAACCGATCATGATGAAGCCGAAAACTTCTTCGACTCGGAGGCGGGGAAATCCTACATGCAGATCAAGGGAATTTGAGATTTTTTAAAAGCAGTCAATCAAAACAGCATTGCAGAACAAAATGGTCTTGCAATGCTGTTACAATCATATAATTTGAAAACCAATGAGCCAGGTTGAAGGTCACAAATTGTCACAAATTGTGTATTCCTGCTACTTTGCCAGAAGCCGGGAAGGAGAACAATTTGCCCCGGACCATGTGTTTAGTTACCAGGTTGCAGGCACACTCACGGTCAATGATGCTGCTCACAATTACGCTTTTCAGGAAGGTGATTTCAGATTTACCAAAAGAAATAGTTTGGTCAAATTCAACAAGCAGCCGCCAGAAAATGGGGAATTTAAAGCGATTTCCATTTATCTGGATCAGCAAACGCTTCGAAAATTCGCCCTGGAATTTGGCTATGAAGCTTCGCCTCATCGGAATGGTAAAGCTGTGATTGAACTAAAATCTGACCCGCTGCTAAAAAGTTATGTCGACTCTCTGATGCCTTACCAGGAATTTCAGCCGCCGGCCAATCAGCATTTAATGTCCTTGAAATTAAAGGAAGCGATTCTTATTTTACTTCAAACTAATCCAGAATTAAAAGACATTTTATTCGATTTCAGCGAACCTGGTAAAATCGACCTTGAAGGATTTATGCAGCAAAACTTCCATTTCAATGTGCAGTTGAAAAGATACGCTTATCTGACCGGCAGAAGTATGGCAACATTTAAACGCGATTTTGAAAAAATATTCCACATTTCGCCAAGCCGCTGGCTCGTGCAAAAAAGATTGGAAACTGCGCATTATCTGATTAAAGAAAAGGGAAAAGCGCCTTCGGACGTGTATCTGGAGACTGGTTTTGAGGATCTATCCCATTTTTCTTTTGCCTTCAAAAAAGCCTACGGCGTGGCCCCGTCCAGAATTCGATAAGTAAGGAAACAACGCTGGCCGACTTTTTGAGATAATGCTGGAACAACTTATCTCGCATTGTTTTGATATATGAAAAGATCCGCAGGTTTTTATTCATTTTTAATGGGACTAATGGCACTCGTCTTCCCGGCTTTACTTTCAGCACAGATCATGGATTCCAAATCAATAGTAGCGCCCGGGGCGCTAGTTGAAAAACTGGGCGATGGTTACAAATTCACAGAAGGACCTGTCGCGGACAAAGACGGAAATGTTTTTTTTACAGACCAACCCAACAACAAAATCATTCGCTGGGACGCAGAAACGGGTAAATTCAGTGTCTTCTCCGACAGTTCTGGTCGCGCCAATGGAATGTATTTCGATAAAAAAGGGAATCTTGTTGCCTGCTCTGATGAAGACAATCAGGTTTGGTCATTTGATAAAAATGGTAAACCCACGGTTTTGGTTAAAGATTTTGAAGGCAAGTTACTTAACGGCCCAAATGATCTTTGGATTGATCCCAAAGGCGGTATATACCTGACCGATCCGCTATACAAACGCGACTACTGGAAGCGTGACCCGAAAATGCAGCAGGACGGAGAATATGTCTATTACCTTGATCCCAAAGGCAAAACCCTGATAAGAGTTGATGCCAATATCAAGAAACCCAATGGCATTATTGGCACCAAAGATGGCAAGACTTTGTATGTGGCTGACATTGGTGACAGCAAAACGTATAAGTATGATATCCAAAAGGATGGAACATTAACCAATCGCACACTTTTTGTTTCCAAAGGTTCTGATGGAATGATCCTGGACGCGGAAGGAAATCTTTATACAACCGGAAAAGGTGTAACTGTTTTCGACAAAACAGGTGAGCAAATCGCCCAATTCCCTATTCACAGCGGCTGGACTGCTAACATTTGTTTTGGAGGAAAAGATAACGATATGCTTTTTATTACGGCGGAGACTGCGGTTTATGGGTTGAAGATGAAGGTAAAGGGCGTGAATTAGCGCTACCTGTTTTGATCCAAGTTGCCGTAATTTAAGTATATATAGGTTAGCCGATTGTTCAGATGCTTGACCCTATGCAATGATCCATACTTTAAATTTGACCAGGTCGTTACAGAAGCGAATCAGCTTCCCCATCATGCGATTAATCTTTACTGCTACATTCCTCTTTATATCAATCATAAGTTTTGCTCAGGAGCGTATAACCATTAGCGGTTTTGTTAAGGAAGAGGGAAGTCAGGAGCAACTACCGGGCGTCAATGTATATCTCGCCGGAACACCGTTTGGCGCTGTTACGAATACTTATGGATTTTATTCCCTTACTGTCCCAGCCTCAGATTCAGCCATTCTGTCTTTTTCGTTTGTAGGTTATGAGAAAACGGATCAGCTCGTCAACATTTCTAAAAATCTCACCGTCAATATTTTTCTGAAAACAGTTAACCAATTGGAAGAAGTGCTTGTTTCAGCGAAGCGGCAGGAAGATTACGTGAGCCGCAATGTACAAATGAGCCAGATTGAAATTCCGATTGCTCAGCTGAAAAAGGTACCCGCATTCTTCGGGGAAAAGGATGTATTACGGATTCTGCAATTAATGCCAGGCGTACAAAAAGGTACTGAGGGACAAACTGGTCTATATGTTCGCGGCGGCGGACCGGATCAAAACCTGATTATTCTTGATGATGCAGTTGTTTACAATGCAAATCACTTATTTGGCTTCTTTTCCATTTTTAACAGCGATGCATTGAAAAGCGTCGAATTGACAAAAGGTGGTTTTCCGGCGCGATATGGCGGAAGGCTTTCGTCTGTTCTGGAAATGAATATGAAGGAAGGCAGCAAAGATAAATTGCATGGAGAAGGCGGGATTGGATTAATATCTTCCAGATTGACATTGGAAGGGCCTATTTCAAAAGGCAAATCTTCTTTTTTAATCTCCGGACGAAGAACTTACATTGATGTACTAGCCTCCCCATTCATAGCTCAATCTCAAAAAGGAGATGACAGCCAGGTTAAGCCAGGCTATTACTTTTATGATTTGAATGCTAAAATGAATTACGATCTCGGTCCGAAAGACAAGCTTTATGTGAGCGGATATTTTGGACGGGATAAATTTCACGCAAGCGAAAAAAGCTCTGATTCAGAAACAAGGGCGGGATTGGACTGGGGCAATGCGACGGCAACCATGCGCTGGAACCATGTTGTAAACCAAAAACTCTTCGTCAACACTTCGTTCATCTTCAGCAATTTCAACTTCGGGGTTTCAAGTTATTCCAAAGACATTAACGGCGACGGCACCACTGAGGATGAATTCAGCCTGGATTACAATTCTAAGATCCGTGACTTTGGAATAAAAACAGATTTTGATTTTTATCCCTCACCTAAACATGCCATAAAATTCGGTGCGCAGGCTACTTTTCACAAATTTGTTCCGTCTGCCCTCGCAATAGAAGGTTCTTTTATAGATAACCCAATTGAACGTTCGGTTAAGCCAGTGAATACGCTTGAAGCCGGGCTCTACATTGAAGATACCTGGCAGGCGCTGGATGCATTGAAAATCAATGGAGGATTAAGGTTCAGTTCTTTTCAGACTGAGACAAAAACGTACATTCGCCCCGAGCCAAGGTTATCGGCTGCCTTAAGATTGGCGCAGGATTTCTCTTTCAAAGCTTCGTATGCAAAAATGAACCAATATGTTCATTTGCTTTCCAACACTGGTCTTGGCCTGCCTACCGACCTCTGGGTTCCTACAACCGACCGCGTTGCTCCGCAGGAATCGCAGCAAATAGCAGCAGGTTTTGCAAAAGATCTGGAACGCCCGGCACTTACGTTGACCCTGGAAGGATATTACAAAAAGATGGACCATATTCTGAATTACAAGGAAGGTTCTTCATTTTTGAGCATTAATGGCGAAAATGCTAATGAACTGAGCTGGGAGGACAATGTTACTGCTGGTAAAGGCTGGTCTTACGGAGCGGAGTTTTTGATACAGAAAAAGACTGGCAGACTTTCCGGCTGGATTGGATACACTTTATCCTGGACCCGCTGGAAATTTCCCGAACTGAACTTTGGTGAAACATTTTATCCGCGATACGACCGCCGTCACGATTTATCCATTGTCGGAATCTATGAAATCAATAAACGCATTACACTTTCATCCACCTGGGTTTATGGGACTGGAAATGCGTTAACGTTGCCCGTATCAACATATCAGGGTGTAAGCGACAATTTGATGACCCGACTTAATCCAAATGGTAAGCCGATCATTGGCTGGAACGGCCCGACGGTGAGTGAATATGGTCAGAAAAACAGTTTCAGCGCGGAACCGTTTCACCGCATGGACATTTCTGTTCAATTTCGTAAAAACAAAAAAAGGCACGAGCGCATCTGGGAATTTGGTATCTATAATGTATACAACCGCCGAAATCCTTTCTTCTACGACCTATCCGATGGAGAAACAGAGAATGGAACAACTGGCAAGAGAACATTGAAAAGGTATTCCCTCTTTCCAATCCTCCCCTATTTCAGTTACAACTTCAAGTTCTAGACCTGGCTGATGATGAGATTTGCTTATATAATTGTAATGGTTTTCACATTAACGCTTTTCGCCTGTGAGTCGCTGATCACGGACATTCCGGCGTCGCGGCTACCACAGGTGGATTCGAAACTGGTTGTGCAGTCATTTATTTCTCCACAGGCGACCCGCATTAATGTGGTTGTGACAGAATCGGTGCCGGTTTTTGGTGAAACAACCGGGAAAGGGGGTGTCGTCAGAAATGCGATTGTGAAAATTTCTGATGGTATGAATGAGGCAATTGTTCCCTGGGATACAGCAAGCCGATTATATAGCCTTGATCAAACTGGTTTTCCGATAGCAGCTTCAAAGACATACTATCTGAACGTCACAGATGGAAGACGCACTGTAACGGCCAGCTGTATGGTACCAGGAAAATTGGTTATTGCCAAAACCTTTGTGATTGACACCTCTTTTTCAAATAATTCATTTAGAAACGATACCGCTATCACGGTGAAAATGACTTGGGATGACATTGCGGTGGACACCAATTTTTATCGTGTAAGAGCTTCCATGGATCTTGAATATAGCATTCCCGAAGGCAGTAGCGTCCAGAATTTCAAGGAGCGAAGGATACGAGAACGCTTTAATTTTAATTGGGATGAAACAATTGGAAGAAATGATTTTCAGAGTGACGGAAACCTGGATGGAGCGTTGTTTACATCACCTATTGGCCGGTCGAACCTGCCCCAAGCCGTGACATACGATTATGGAAGCGGAAATAAATTTACTGTTTTTCCAAAAAGCAAGATCGTGTCAATTACGATGGAAGTTTACAATACGGATGAAAATTACTTCCGGTATCATCGATCCCTTGAAACGCGGGGTAATTCCGATAATCCGTTCATCGAACCGTCCCTTATTTTCACGAATATTAAGAACGGACTTGGCTGCTTTGCGGCATATAACTCGGGACAACTCATTTATCAAGCCAGATAGTCAAAACTGCATTCTACATTTCTAAGACAAACTGAGGTCAAAGCACCTCAAAATGTACGCGCCAATTTTGCTACTTTATCAGGAAATCCCATCATTAATTTAAGAATACCGCATTTGATTTTAGGATTATGACGCCAAAATCACCTCATCAACAGCGTGTCAGGTGGATTATTCAAAGCATTTATCTCATGATAAGTCGCAAATGTCTATATGCATACTAACTAAATGGATGAGACTTAGGAGGCGGCCATTCAAGGCACAATTTTTTCCTGTTGATGAATAATCATTGCTGTCATTCCCGACTGCTTATAATAGAATTATCAGTCACCTTAATGCTGGTGATTTCAAAATATAACAACCCATATACTGGGATGTAGCTATTTATAACTTTTAAACAATTCGTTATGGACTTGCAAGGCACAGATCACGATAAAAATAAAAAACCCAATCCAAGTAACAAAAACATGAGTGAACCGGATACACTGGTTGAAACGCTTGAAAATTTACAGGAACAGGGATATACCTATGATTTCAATTTAACGGCGCATTCACTGGAATTGCACAAAGATGATGGGATTTGTCTGACGCTTTCACCAGAGGATTTCGATATCGTTCAAGTATATCGGTTTGAGGGTATGACGGATCCTTCGGATGCTTCGATTCTCTATGCCATTGAATCTAAAGATGGACTAAAGGGCACATTAGTGAGTAGTTATGGCGTGTATGCAGACGCTATGTCGAGCGAAATGATCACGAAACTGGACACCAGGAGTTCGCTGATCGTTCACCATCGGGAGGACGACGACATGGCGCACTGATTAGTTAAAGAACAGCATTAATAACAGAAGATGTTACGCTGCCATGATGATGGTTTTGTAACATCTTTTTATTTACCTCACCATCACAATCATTTGATTATCAAATAGAAAATGGACAAAATCTTGGAATGGGAACGGGTACTGTTCAATGAGCTTCCCCCAATCTTTCTGATCGAGGTAATATTGCGGTCCATCGTAATGTTTACCTTCCTGCTTATGGCCTTGCGGATCACAGGAAAAAGGGGCGTCAGGCAGTTATCCATATTTGAGATTGTGATCATCATCGCGCTCGGTTCAGCTGCTGGTGATCCAATGTTTTATGAAGATGTGGGAATAGTGCCCGCATTGGTTGTTTTCGGGACAATCATCTTCATGTACAGGTTTGTAACCTGGTTAACGGGTAAATTTGAGTGGTTTGAGACATTGGTGGAAGGGAAAGCGGTTTGTTTGATTCATGAGGGGAAATTTTCCGTTACAGAATTTAAGAAAGAATCACTGGCACAGGATGAGTTTTTTTCCGAATTGCGGGTGAAAAGTATAGAACATCTTGGACAAGTCCGAGGTGCCTATCTTGAATCCTCCGGAGAAGTAAGTCTTTTCTTTTATAAAGATGCCGATGTGAAATATGGGTTGCCTATCTTGCCGGAACTCTATCAAAAAAAAAACAAGACGATTTTTAAGGATGGGTATCATTCCTGCTCATTCTGTGGACATACAGAGCATCAGGAAGCAGGAACTGCATTTTGCAATATCTGCAAACACAATGAATGGGTCGCATCGATGAACACGGAACGTATTGCATAATCAATTGCGGAAAATGCTTGGCATGGCATTTTAACCGAAAAATTTAAAAATATAGCTATGGAACTGATCGAATTAACTGATGAATTGATCAAGTCTGCCGAACAGCGTTCAGCAGGACAGTCGTATCCGCATTTTGTTAAAAACCTGAAAGCGATCGGCGTTGATAACTACGAGATTAAAGTTTATAACCACAAACGTACTTATACCTCCGTTATAGGAGATAAACTTGTAATTCCCGGTGATCTTCCCGAATTCGAATGCGCGGAGACTTTTGAACTGGATTCGGTGAAAGCGGCAATAAAGCGTAATCAGGAAGGATTAACTGATTATCCGACTTTTTTGAGGGAAATTGGGGAAGCCGGAATTCACACTTATGTAGCTGATCTGGCCGGAATGATGGTTATTTACCAAGGTCCTAATTCAGAGTATGAGTACGAGGAAAAAATTCCGGAAGTGTAGAGGCTGGTTGCTATATTAATTGTTTTAAAAGCCTTTGCATCTCTTCCAAATGCGCATCCGTAATGTCAAGATGGGTCACGAAACGGACGAGGCCCTTCCCAAATGTTACACCAAGAATCCCCAGTTCAGTGCATTTGCTGATATAATCTGATTCCGATAGTCCTGCTGCAAGCCGAACGATAACAATGTTGGTATCAACTGGAAATATTTCTTCTATTTCGGGCCTGTTTGCAAACATTTCGCCAATTGCTCTGGCTCTTTGATGATCTTCTCTCAGCCTTTCAACATGATTATCCAATGCATAAATACCAGCGGCCGCAAGATATCCGGCTTGACGCCAGCCCCCTCCCATCGCTTTTCGAAACCGTCTGGCCTTGGTAATGGTCGCCTTGGTTCCAAGTAATAATGAACCAACCGGACAGCCCAATCCCTTTGATAGGCAAATACTAATGCTGTCAAAAACTTCACCGAACTGTTGTGGTGTTTCACCTGTCTCAACCAATGCATTGAAAAGTCTTGCACCATCGAGATGGAGAGGAATATTCTTTTGTTCGCAAACAGCTCTAATTGCCTTTATTTCTTCAAAATCATAATAACACCCGCCACCCTTGTTCATTGTATTTTCAAGCGAAACCAGCCTGGTTACCGTAGAATGAATGTCGTTTTCCGGGCTGATCGCTTCTGACACCTGATTAGCAGATATCCTGCCTCGGTCACCTTCCAAAAGTTTCACCGACGAAAACGAATTGAGCATGATTCCTCCGCCTTCATATAGATAAATGTGTGAATACTTATCGCAAATCACATCACTTCCCGGTTGCGTGTGAACACGTATCGCAAGTTGGTTTGTCATTGTTCCGGACGGGCAGAATAACGCATCCTCCATTCCGAAAAGCCGGGCAGCTTTTTCCTGAAGTACATTTACGGTCGGATCATCACCCAATACATCATCTCCAACTTTTGCGGCCCACATTGCCTCCTGCATTTCCCGGGTCGGGCGGGTCACCGTATCGCTGCGTAAGTCAATCTTCATCCCGGAATGCAAAATTATTTTCCGCTAATAACGGAACAACAAACTATAAGTACCAAATACTTTTTAACTGATATATTGCAACCAAAATCGCTGTAATGGAATTCGACGAATATTTGATACAAAAAAAGATAGACGCCCAAGCGTTCAAAAAAGCTGATGCGCCGCGTTTTTTGGAATGGGAAGGATTGTTTCTAACCATGCATCCGGAAAGCTTCACTGCTCATAAGAAATTCCTGATCAACGAAATCCGCAGGAGATATCACTTGAAAGAGGCGTAGGATTTATCCTTTCATATCCGCCATTAGTTTCATCAAAATTCCAACTGTTTTTTCGGTTTGCTCTTTGCTTGGAGTAGTATCCCAATTTCCGACGATTCCGTTGCTTCCAATGTAAATACCATCTTTGCGGGAAATAAAGTTAGCGCCCTGGGTGTAAAGCTTATAGTTGATGTCACTTTGCGGGATCAGGCAGGATAGCTGACCCGAAACTGGTGTTAGTTCCTGGTCATTGAACACCGGTTTAGCGCCCAGGCCCATGCAGTTAACGATCACTTTTTCGGGCAATGCATCGATATCTTCCAATTTCTTAATTTCCTGAATCTTCACCTTTCCCCCAAACATGGTGAAATCCTGTAAATGATGTCTCAGGTAAGTCGGAATATTGAACATAATGTTCGACCTTCTGGTGACGTGGGCTGCATTGAAAGGATGTTCTTTCGCTTCGAGTTTAATGCGTTCAGGAATCAGGCCTTCTATTTCAAAATCCTCTCCGCCTGCTCCCGGCGTATAAACCGGAGTTTCTTTAAAAACCCCAAATTCTTCTGCCCAGCAGGCAATGTCGTTCATGCCCAGTAGGAATTGAAAACGCCTGAATGAAAACCGCGTCGCTTCCTCCCAAATTGCCTTAAATTCGGGCTTTGCTATTGCTTTGTCGCAAACCCGCGATGCAGGCGACCAGGTACCCGTGGCAAGATTACTGGTAATGTTTGGCGGGACATCTTTTGTATAGATCGTTACTTCGCATCCACTTTCCTGCAATAATCTGGCTGTTGCAATGCCGACGGTTCCACAACCCAACAGAGCGATTTTCTTTTCCCCTGTTTTCAAAACATTATTCCTGGCAATGTTACCGGTTCCCCACGAAAGCGACCAGCCACTTCCACCATGACCATAATTATGCACAATTGTTTTGCTTCCCATTTGCTCCACATCCAGTCTCGGGCCCGAGGCACGGAATGGCCGTAAACCCACCGTTTCTTTGACAATCCGGTCCATCGAAAGCCTTAATTTCGGAATCTGATGATATCCACGACTGATATGGAAATGCTTGTCAGGATATTGCAGCTGGGTTTTAGGTACACATGATGTTGCTATGGCACCCAGGGCAACACTTGCCGGAATTGCTTTTTCGAAGAAATTTCTACGGTTCATTAAGTTGGTTGGAGAAAAGAATGGTTCAATCGAAAATTACTTAGGAAGATTAATGTTTGCAAATTTTATACTGCCTCAATGCAATGTCTCAAAACAATATTTCAAAATTTAGCTATAAATACAATTTTTGCCTTTCATTATACTATTTCATGATATTAAGTTAAAATAGCGCTTTTACTTAAAGGTCAAAAAATATTGCTATGTTAGAATGCAGTAGCCGCCATACTCACCAAATCCTTTTATGCCCTTTCCCCGATGAATATAAATGTAATAGATACTGGTTTTTTCAAACTCGATGGCGGCGCAATGTTCGGCGTTGTACCCAAATCCCTTTGGAACAAACAAAACCCGGCAGACGAGAAAAACCTTTGCAGCTGGGCTATGCGTTGTTTGCTCATTCAAGATGGGGATAAGCTGATTCTCATTGATACGGGGATGGGGAACAAGCAGGATGCCAAATTCTTTGGGCATTATGACCTGCATGGCGACGCCACGTTACTATCTTCAATAAGTCAAAAAGGATTTGAACCTGAGGACATTACGGATGTTATACTCACGCATTTGCACTTCGATCATGTGGGTGGCGCTGTTCAATTTAACCGGGACGGCAGCCAGTTGAACCCCACTTTTCCAAATGCTACCTATTGGTCCAATGAAGCGCATTGGAATTGGGCAGAGAATCCCAATCCAAGAGAAAAAGCTTCTTTCCTCAAAGAAAATATCAATCCGATCCGGGAGTCAGGCCAGTTGAAATTTGTTGCAAAAGGATCTTCTCCATTCGACAACATTGAATTTATTTTCGTCAATGGCCATACAGAGCAAATGATGCTGCCCGTCATCAGCTACAAAGGCAAAAAGATAATATATGCCGCCGATCTGATTCCTTCATCATTTCATATTCCAATTCCCTGGATTATGAGTTATGACATGCGTCCTCTGCAAACTATGGTTGAAAAACAAGAGGTGCTTCAAAATGCCGCAAACGAAGGGCACATTTTGTTTTTTGAACATGATCCGATTTGCGAAGCAGCATTGGTCGAAAACACTGAGAAAGGCGTGAGGATCAAATTACAAGGAGATTTCAATGAAGTTATTTAAGATCACTGAATGAAAATAGGTTTGGTTTTGTCCGGAGGTGGTGCGCGCGGGATTGCACACATTGGCGTGATCCAAGCATTACAGGAACGGGGCGTTGCGATTGATCGGATCAGCGCAACAAGTTCGGGTGCATTTGTCGGCGCAATGGTCGCCTATGGATATACGCCTGAGGAAATTCTCAATAAAATCGTTGAAACGAAATTTTATCCCTATATCAGGCCAGGCTTTGGCGGAAACGGACTTTTACAAATACGGCGCATTGAAGACATTCTTTGCAAATACATTCCAGAAAATACTTTCGAATGTTTAAGGATACCACTGGTAATCAATGCGACTGATATCATCTTAGGAGAAGAAGTTTTGTTCAAAAATGGAGAACTGGCTTTGCCGCTGCTGGCCTCATGCTGCATCCCCGGACTTTTTAGCCCAATCCGGTTACAAGATCGCGACTTGGTTGATGGTGGGGTGTTGAACAACCTTCCGGTCGAAAACATTTCCAATGAAGTCGACTACATTATTGGCAGTCATTGCAATCCATTCAACCTTGATAAACCATTAAAAAAAACCACTGAAATCATATATCGCAGCCTGATCCTGGCAATGCACGGCAAAACAAGGGAAAGATTTAAAAAATGCAACCTTCTGATTGAGCCGCCTGAGCTCAGCCAGTTTAGCATTTTCGACTTTCGGAAGGCCAGACAGCTTTACGAGGTTGGATATAACTATACTACTAATATGCTGGATCATACACTGATTTAACTGTCTTGACTAGGTTAGCTATTTTTTATTCAAAGTCCCAATCACCCAATTCCCAATCTCTATTCCCTGCTTCTGACCATTCTCAATGGCATCCATAAAGTGGATGCCACCATAAAAACGTGACATGCCCGATTCCTGAGCGGCTGCCAGGAACGATTTAAACTTTCGCGGTTTGAGATTGAACCGTTCTTCGACTGTATCAGTATAGACGAAATTATCTCCAAAATAGTGGGTTAAAATAACAGCAGAGGTCGAAGATATTACGGAATGCCCGCTGAGGTATTCGGGAAACGGTGGGGTTTGTAAAAACGGTTTCCAGGTCGGATCAATGTATTTGCGGATAGCCGTTTCCGGGCGAATCCGGTTACTTCGGTATTTTTCGTCCCAGCAAGCCATAAAACTGTCCATTAATCCGATGGCGACAGAGGTGTTTATTAGTAGCGTCCTGGCAAAATCAGTTTTTCCCTGCTTACAGGCAATCGCTGTGATTCCCATCCAATGTGCACCGGGAGATATCTTTTTCATTCCGACCAATAGATGTCCCTTATTCTCCAATGCAAAAGGATTACAATCCCAAAAAGCAGCCATAACGCGATGTTCCGGTTCCTTTTTATCATCATAATTCTGTTTCATCAACTTGAAAAAACCCGAAGTTTTATCTTCCGAAAAAGCAACGGGCGGTGCTACCTGGAACTGAGATGACGAGTCCAACGTAAATGGTCTAACCGTTTTAAAATATGGCTCGACAGGCGGAAAGTAGCCCGGAGGTGTAGGGTACCAAGCTCCCGGCGTGCCTTTTGGCTCGTATCGGGGGAAGTTGCTGATGCGGTTGTACTTATCTGCTTTTGCATATTTCAGAATCTGCTTACTGATCTCCAAAGCATATTCCTGTGAACCTACAATCACCTCATCACTAAACCCGATTGTACGACATGAATCGATCAGCCTATCCTGGTATTTCTGCAAAAGCGAGCCCGAGGGCTGCATTTTCTTCGCGGTTTCCAGCATGGCCAGTGCGGAGGTCAATTGAATGGAGTAATCAGTAATTTCAGGTTTTGAAATCACCGGAAAATCATTCAGGATACCATTCATGCTTTTATAAGCAGAATCATTTTGTGCTATTACCTCATAACCTGCTAAACAAGCATACGCAAAAAAACGGGCACTCAACGGCGGGTTGGTGACATCATGCACCATCACATCCGTCATTTGGAGGGTAACTTGCCCGATCGTTTCAGGACTGACTTTATTATCTTTTGGAGTCTTTTTGCAACCCGTAAACGTAAAAATGACCGCGATTACAAAAAGAACGTTAGCGAACTTTACCAATTTGATATGCTTTAACTTCCTGCTGATTAATTCCAAATAACAGTTTATCACCAATAGGCACAACACTTCTCACATCTCCTTTCAATCCGAATCCTGATGTGTTCTGATTTATATAATTAAACTGCCCTTTTCCATTTCCTTTCAATAAAACCCCATAATTGGCGTCATATTTACCAAATCTTAACCGCGCCTTGCTTACATTTCCACACAAAAGCAAATCCTTATTCCCGTCAGAATCATAATCGAGCGATGTAATCGTATAAACGGGAGATACCTGGGCTTGTAATGGCAATTGCTTTTCGACAAACTTACCGCTGCCACTTCTCTCAAAATAAGCCGTTTTAAGATAGTTTGCTTTCAATTCTTTGGCACCGCTTAATTCTTCTGAGGTAAATATTTCCTTTACGGAAGCATCTGCATAACTTTTATAATCCTGAAACCTGGTACGCATAATGCTCATCTGATCCAGCATTTCGTCACGAGTAACATACGGATAGCTCTTGCCCTGAATGTAGAAACTCATAATCGGATCGATTGAACCATTATCATCAAAGTCCTTGTAAATCATTTCAACAGGCTCATTGTCACTGGCTTTGCATTGGGTATTTAATCCCATATTGCCGATGATCAGATCAGTTTTACCATCTCCATTCAAATCCTCCGCCAGTATTTTGTTCCACCAGCCATTAAAAGGTTTGTCAAAGTAATCGGTCGTTTTATTTTCAAGCTTCCCATTCACATTGATCATTACTGTAATTGGCATCCATTCGCCCACAATGATAAGGTCAGCCTTACTATCCTTGTTCAGATCTGTCCAGGCGGCATCGGTAACCAGACCAATCTCCGCAATTTGCGGAGCCAGCTTTGAAGTCTGATCCGAAAAATTTCCTTTTCCATCATTAATAAGTATGTAGCTTCTGGGCGTTTCCGGATATCTGCCTGGAATAACCCGCCCGCCCACAAATAAATCTGGCTTCTGATCCCCATTTACATCCGAAACCCGCACGCAGCTTGTACTAGTCAACATTTTAGGTAATGCATTGGCACTTTTGATCAAATTGCCCTTCCCGTCATTCAAATAAAGTCGGCTTTGCAAAAGCGGATCCTCCGGCAAAAAATTAGCATATCCGCCGCTGCAAACGAAAAGATCCTGACTGCCATCGCCATTCGCGTCAAAAAATAGGGCGTCTGTATCCTCACATTGCTTATCCGCTTCAAATGCAACAACCGGCTTATTCGAAAAAGAGCCATTCTTTTGCTGGATATAAAGTTTTGCTGCTGCTCCTGAACCTCCGCCGACGAATACATCATCAAGTCCGTCACCATTAATATCCCCTTTTTTGAAACAAGGACCTGAAAAGGAAATGGGATTGATGAGTAGCGGTTGTCGTTTGAAATCATTTGTCCGGATAGCCGGACTATTAAATGCAATGGGTGATTTAATTGCTGTGAACACCGAAGGCGATACATTGACTTTTGCGTTTCCCCGACTTGCGTTTTGCTCGGCTAATAAGATCTGCTGGTTTGATTTGGGACTAATCATTTTTTGCTTTTTACCACTGAGCCATGTAATTGACAAAGAATCGATCACATTTTCCTTCCCCAAGCCAAAATGCAGTATCGGAGAAACGCTTGACTGATATCCGCGTGTCGGCATTTGTTCCAGATATTGTTTCAAACCGTTTCTGTAAATGGTAACCTTCGCTCCAATGCCAAATTTATTATTCCCCTCTCCTTCCAGCTTCACTTTCAGAAAATTGTTCTTTAAAAGCTTTTCCCCATCATTTTGATAGATAAAAGCAGGCTTGTTGATGTTGTTGACAATCAGATCAAGGTCTCCGTCATTATCGAGATCGGCATAGGCTGCGCCACCGCTATTTGAAATTTCTCCCAATCCCCATCCATCCGCTACATTGCTGAATGTAAGGTTTCTTTTGTTTTGAAAAAGATAATTTTTCATGTTGGATGACGGCATCTTATACACCAGTTCCAACACATCTTCCCGCTTTACCTGCCCCTCAATCCGCTTTAAATGATCACCCATGAATTTGACAAAATCCAGGTTGGTATAATCCCGAAGATTGCCGTTGGTAATAAAAAGGTCTTTCCAGCCATCATTATCATAGTCTGCAAAAAGCGTCGCCCAGCTCCAGTCGGTATTGGAAACACCTGCCAGCTGACCAATTTCAGAAAAAACCGGTGTTTTCGAACCTTTGCCGATTCCTTCATTCAATTGCAGCATATTCCTGACATATTGATGGTGAAAACCTATTTTTACATTGAACTCGAACAATTCATAATTGTCCAGTCCTGCCAGCAATTTTTGTCGTCGATTGTCTTCCGGCAACATATCCAGTGTGAAAATGTCAGGCAGACCATCATTATTGAAATCAGCAATGTCATTTCCCATTGAAAAATGGGAGGTATGTCCCATTCCCTTATCCAGGGCGTCCGTAAATGTGCCGTTTTGGTTGTTTATATATAAAAAATCCGGAACGGAATAATCATTGGAGATGTACATATCCTGCCAGCCGTCCTGGTTCACATCCGCTATACCAATTCCCAGCCCATAGGTAAGCGGTGAACTTTGAATGCCTGCTTTTTGCGTAATATCTGTAAAAACAGGATCACCCGAGCCTTTCATTTCATTCTTGAAAAGCCTCACGCCGGTGACAGGGTCATCCTTTGAAAGCAGATCTGCAGTGCTGGCCTCATCCAGGATAGGTAATGCCTTCGGATTGTGGTTAAGAAGAAACATGTCGAGGTCTCCGTCCCTATCAAAATCAAAAAAAGCTGCCTGTGTACTGTTACTTGGATTTGCAAGACCGTATTTTTCGGCTAGCTCTTCAAACTGAGGTACTCCGCCGGCATTATTTCCCTTGTTAATAAATAACTGGTTTTTAAGACTTGCAGCGGACACATTGCCGGAGTAACACACATAAATATCCAATTTTCCATCCCCATTCACATCCGCCATGGTCACACCCGTTTTCCAGGGTTTTTCACGTCCGCCTACTGCTGCAATTGTGGTAATATCCTCAAACAACATCTTTCCCTTGTTCAGGTAAAGCCTATTAGAAACCATATTGCCCGTGAAGTAGATATCATCCAGCCCGTCCCCATTGACGTCACCTGCTGCTACCCCGCCGCCATTATAGAAATATTCGTACATCAGGACATTGGTATTCAACCCTTCCGTAAGCGTATTGGCAAAATCTATATTAGTTTGTTCCGGAGATAATAGCGTAAAAAGCGGTGGCCCCCCGTTACTTTTCTTCTCATCCTCCTTCTTGTCATTTTTATTACAACTGATGAATAACAAAAAAATGACCAAAACTATATTTCCTGTTACCCAGGGTTTCATTCGCTTCATATAAAAGCACGAAAATTAAAATGCGATAGAAAAAAGAAACTATGCCTTCTTAGCGAAGACATAGTTTCAGTAAAATTAACCATTAAATGACAACTATTTGTCGTAGCCTGGGTTTTGAAGCAGCTTCGCGTTCCGGTTGATTTCGTCGCGGCTGAACGGACGGAAGTACATTTTGTCCACCCACGTACGGTTTTCATGTGATTTCTCTTCCACCGGAGTGTAAGTGTAATCGTAGATTGTGGTATCATACCTATACGGCTCCTTCAATGACTTGCCCGGTTTGAATTTACCAATCACATTGATGTATTGTAAAGGCCTTCCAAGGGTTTCCTTAGCCACCATCCAGCGACGAGCATCGTGATAACGTTGTTCCTCGTAAGCCATTTCGATACGCTTTTCATGACGGTAAGCTTCCTTCAAAGCGGCCCCGGTAACTTTCAATGCCGGCATACCTGCCCGAAAGCGGATCTTGTTAAGCCATTCAAGCGCAACTGCTTCCTGACCTAATTCAATGCTCGCCTCAACATAGTTGAACACAACTTCGGTAACCCGAAGGAAAGGCCAAGGAATGTTCTGACGGTCCGTATTATCGTAAAGCGAAGGGTTTGGATCGATGAACTTGCGCATGTAGTAACCAGTACGGCTACCATTCCAGTCTTCAATGGAACTGCTGCGGGTATCAAGTCCTTTGCGGTTGATCAGCGCCCCTTTGTCGTCCAGAAGATCATATGCTCCGGTTTGGATTTGGTTTGCTGGATCCTTCGCATCGGAAGGACGCGGTTTCCATGGAGCCCCGTCATACATAATCGTTGCGTAGAAGCGAGGATCACGGTTTACATACGGATTTGCTTTGTGCACTGGGTTTGTCCATGAAAACGGAGTTCCGTCCATCATTTCGTAATCGTCAACCAATGTTCCGATCGGCGTATTACCGGCCCAGTTATGGTATCCATTAGGGCCATTATTCAAGCCGGTCTGACGTGCACCTTCTCCAAGACTTGCGGTAAAATATTTCGCAAAAATCAGTTCATTTGCTCCGCTCGGATCAAGTGCTTTATCCGCACTTGCACCCGCCATAGCGATCGAAAGGTAATTTGACTGGCCATCAGCTTTGGAAGCAGGGGCGGTCAAATTTAACTTGTAGCCACCGTTACTTGCGTCCAAAGCAGCTTTTGCGGCGGCTTGGGCAGCTGTCCAGCGTGCGGCCCGGTCTCCTGTCAAATAACCCAGGAATTCAGGATTTGCATAACCAGAAATTACCGTAGATTTCGCTTTTGCCGTTGGAATGTCGTGCAGATCACTTGCCGCATAAAGCAGAATACGTGATTTTAGCGCCAATGCAGCTATTTTGGTTGCACGTCCTTTCACAGCTGCCTTTCCTTCCAGTAACAGAGCTGCACTATCAAGGTCACTAACCATTGATTTGATATTCTCATCATACGTATTGCGTGGTATCGAATAGTCTTCGTTCAGCGCATAAACCTTTTTGATCAGGGGCACCGCGCCATAGTAGCGAACCAACTGCTGATAGTAATAGGCCCTCATGTAATATGCTTCCCCTTTCAGGCGGTCTTTCAGCACTGCATCGGCAAATGTGGCCGTACCTAACTTTTCAATAGCAAGGTTTGCTGCACGGATACGCGTAAACATAGGGCCCCAGCCGTAAGTGTCATCAACCCAACCCAGATTGGAAGGGCTCAAACTGCCTTCGTTGATTGTGTTGATATTCCTTCCGGTATGGGTAAATACGGACTCATCAGTAAGTGAGGCAAGCATTTGCTCAGAAAACCCGCCTTGCTGCAATCCAGCGTAGATACCTGTAACAAAACCCTCTGCAAGTGCTCCGTCTGCCCACACCGCATCACCCGGAATTTCGGTAGGCGGCGTGACATCCAGAAATTCAGTATCGCACGACGACAAGCCACCGGCAGTCACCAAAGCAATCAGGATTATACTTTTATATTTCAATTTCATATTTTTTAGTCGTTAAAATGCTACACGTAAACCAGCATTGATGATTCTTGCCTGTGGGTAATACTGCCCGCTTGTGTTAGTAGATTCCGGATCCCAAACTTTGATTTTGTCAAAGGTGAAGAGGTTCAGTCCATTCACATACAGGCGGAATTTGCTCAAACCTATTTTCGATCCAATTTCCGACGGTAGATTATAGCCTAGCTCGATATTCTTAACACGTAGATAGTTATTGCTTTTCAGGAAGTAATCATTAATACCAGCTTGTCCTGTATTGGTGTAATATCTGTTGTTACGGTTTGTCAAACGTGGGTATTTATCAGTAGGGTTGTCGATTGTCCAGCGGTGATCAAAATCATATTTCAGATAGTTACCAATATCGCCGGATTCTGTCAGACCTATTAGCTGAAGTCCGCCCAACGTTCCCTGGAATAAAACAGAGAGGTCAAATGCTTTGTAGCCAAGGTTGATAGACGCACCGCCGGTAAAATATGGGCGTTGTACTTTTTCAGTACGTGTACGGTCATCTGCGCTGATTTTGCTATCATTATTGATATCCTTGAACTTCATATCACCTGGTCTCAGGTTTCCTGTAATCGGCGAGTAATCGATTTTATTGGCATCAATTTCCGCTTGATCTCTGAACACACCGTCGAATTGGTACACAAGGAATGAGTTGAAAGGCATTCCGGTTGATCTCTGGTAAGAAGGAGCTCCCGGCGTTTCATCCCAGAATTTGATCTGGTTCTTAGCATAACCTCCATTCACGCTGACAGAATATCTGAAATCGTCAATGTTCCCATCGTAGCTCACTTTGAATTCCCAACCTTTATTCTGAAGTTTTCCAAGGTTTTGAGGAGGAAGTTTTCCGTCAATACCGGCAGATGAAGGTGTAGAACCCACTTTTGGGATCAGGATGTTTGACCTGTTATTGATAAAATAGTCAAATTCGTATGAAAGTTTGTCGTTCAGCAATGTACCCTCAATACCGAAGTTGGAGTTGTTCGCAACCTCCCAGGTAAATGCCTTATTGGCGACACGCGATTCAAGCAAAGTTTTAGCAACCTGATCATTGATAACGTAGCTACCAAAGCCCATGGTGGACAGGTATTGGTATTCGGCTAATGTTTCAGTGTTCAGGAAGTAAGGCTCAGCACCCATTTGTCCCCATGAAGCACGCACTTTTACGTTGTTCATGAAACGGATATTGTTCTTCCAGAAATCTTCTTCCGATACACGCCATCCCGCAGATACCCCAGGGAAAAACCCAAAACGGCCTTCCTTCGGGAATACATAAGATCCATCTACACGCCACAGGAACTCAGCAAGATATTTTTCTTTGAAGTTGTAGCCTGCACGTCCGAAGTAGCTCAAACGGGCCCTTCTGAACAAATCGAAGTTGTTAATATTTTGTTCTAATGCATTACCTGCAAAAAGTTGGTCAACAACCGGAGAAATGTAATACCTGCGGAAAGCATTGAAACCGTCGCCATCGACTTTTTCACGCTGAACACCAGCCATTACATTGAAATTGTGCGCTCCGATCGATTTTTCGTAAGAAACCTGTCCGGTTAACTGAATTGACAATTCCTGTGAGGCACTTTCAGTCAAACGTGGATCTTTGAATGTTGAACGAACGGTTCCGGTCAACAAAGGGCTAACGCCATCAGCCTCGAAAGTCTTTTTATCCCAGAAAAACAAAGTCCAGGGAGTTTCGAAGTTTTTCTGCCGACGGTGTTGCTTATCCAGGGCGGCCATTACATTGACTTTCAAACCGGGAACGCCTGGAATCTGAATTTCCAAACCTCCATTTGTTTGAATATAGTCTCTCCTGTCTCTTTCATAACCAGTTGTACCTGTCGTGATAACGGCGGGGTTCTGACCATTTTCAATGTCAGGACCCGCTTTTCCGTTTGGCCATATTGCAATTTCAGTAGGTTTACCACGCATCAGCATTCGGAAGATCGGACCCGCATCATTGCCACCACTTGGAAAATTGCGATCTTCTTCACGCAATGTAAGACCCAAGTTTGCGGTAATGTATTTGTTGATCTTTGTATCAAGGTTGATACGCATATCATACTGCTTATAAGCAGTTGCCGTGTTTTTATAGTAGCCTTCCTGATTAATATAACCCAGGGAAGCCAGGTATTTAATGTTTTCACTACCCCCCGTCAGCTGAACATTATGGCGTTGTTGCGGCGCCCATTTACGGATCACTGAACCGTACCAGTCAGTATTAGGGTAAAGCAATGGTGAAGAACCATCCCTGAATTTCTGCAAATCTTCTGGTTTGAAAACTGCATTGATCACGTTTCCGTTGTCCTTTCTGGTGTAGCTGCCAGTGCTATTAAAACCTGCCAATGCGCCGTTCCACTCACCAACAGGAAGGTTGTCGTAGATCTGCAGTTCATTACGGATGGTAGCATATTCAGAGGCATTGGACATTTCAGGCGTACGGGTTGGCTGTGACGCCCCGAAATTCATATCATAGGAAAGTTGTGGTTTTCCTGTTTTTCCACGTTTGGTGGTGATCAGGATTACACCATTACCTGCACGTGAACCATAAATGGCAGCAGCAGCATCTTTCAATACAGAGATACTTTCAATGTCGGCAGGATTGATACGGTCCAAACCACCACTTCTGTTTGGTACGCCATCCACAACGATCAGCGCATTGCTGTTACCCAATGAGTTAGTACCACGAATACGAATCGCCGAACCATCATTTCCAGGTTCCCCACTCGCCTGAACGGCAGAAATACCAGGCAAGCGACCACCCAATGTATTGGAAAGGTTCGCCGCAGGCGCTTTTTCTAGTTCAGTACCTTTAACAGCTGCAACCGAGCCGGTCAAGGTCGCTTTCTTTGCTGTACCATAACCTACAACGATTACCTCACTTAAAGCCTTTGTGTCAGAAACCAGTGCGATGTCGAGGACATTTCTGTTGCCCACTTCCAGTTCCTGGGTTAGGTATCCGATAAATGAAAATACAAGTGTGCTGCTCTTCTCCGCATTTACAGAGTAAACACCTTCATTGTCTGTAACGGTACCCGCTGTGGTACCCTTCACAACGACGCTGACACCTGGCAGCGGTTGTCCTTGCTCATCCTTGATCTTGCCCTTAACAACATTCTGCGCATGTGAAATCATGACAGTTGCCAGGATCAGACTAAGGGAAAAAATACCTCGCGCAGTGACACGGGATATCCATCCAGTAGAAATTCTCATAGATTAAAAATTAAAGTTAAATGAGTAATGGTAAAATTTTTGCTTAACTGTATAAGCACGGAACGTAGAGTCAGACATTGGCTTCATCCGATACAAGCCCGTCAAATAGTCAAAAAGATCTAGTTTGGAAAGTTTTTACATATAGTGTTTTTTAGGGGTTGAGTTACGTATCAATTTAAATCAGAGCGCGAAGGGTGTATATTTTACACAATTGGGTTTATTATGTTCACAAACTTGTAGGATAAGTCCCAAACCTATAGATATACTCACTTGATTGTACAAAAAGATATCAAATATTTTACAAATGAAAGGATTCTCGATTTATGAATATGTATTCTGAAAAAATAACAATAAGTAAGGCAATAAATAGGCTATTTTAGCCATTTAGTTACCTATAAGTTACATTAAATCAATGTTTAATGCATAATTCGTGGTGTAACCATTTCTTGCTTATCTTCGTTATTATTTGTCAAATAACCAGTCTGCGTTCACGGATGAAATTGCGTTTACTTACCTTTCTGCTGATACCAATTCTTTACGGTTGTAAAAAAGATCTTTCGCCGGGAGAATACAATTCCAAAGCTTCAGACCCCAAATTATTTCACGAAACCACTACGCAGTTAACAGACGTAATTATTCATGATATTTTCAAGCCACCGGTTGCCAGCCGGATCTACGGATACTCATTCTTAGCAGCGTATGAGGCCCTCGTACCAGGTTATCCAGAATATCAATCACTTGGAGAACAATTAGTTAAGTTTAAAAAGCCCCTGAAACCAGACTCTTCATTGGCTTACTGTTTTCCACTCGCAAGTATCAAGGCTTTCACCGTAGTAGCCCGCACTTTGACCTTTTCTGGAAACATGTGGGATGATTATGAAAAGGGTTTATTTGCCAAATATCAGGATATGGGAATACCGGAGGACGTGTACTTGCGATCGGTGGCTTATGGTGATTCAGTCGCAAAACATGTTCTCGGTTATGCTTCAAAAGACCATTATAAGGAAATTCGCGGTTATCGCTATACGGTGACAAATTCACCCGGTACCTGGGTGCCTACACCACCTGCTTACGCGGATGCCTGTGAGCCCATGTGGAATACGGTAAGACCCTTCGCGCTCGATTCTGTAACCCAATTCAGATGCCCGCCTCCTGCCAAATACGACCTTGATAAAGCCAGTCTTTTTATGAAACTGGCTATGGAAGTGTTTGATATCGGCAACAACCTCTCAGAAGATCAAAAGGCAACAGCATACTTTTGGGATGATAATGCTTTTGTGACCAATGTGGTGGGCCACGCTATGTTCGCCAATAAGAAAATGACTCCCGCGGGACACTGGCTTGCGATTATCAAAACGGTTACTACGGATAAAAAACTCAATTTAATGCAAGCGACAGAAGCATATACGTTAGGAGCTTTGTCCATATTTGACGCATTTGTGGCTTGCTGGGATGAAAAATACAGAACGGTCAGGATACGTCCTGAAACTGTTATCAACAACAATTGGGCTCCCGACTGGCGTCCTTTTCTGGAAACACCTGCATTTCCCGAATATGTAAGCGGGCACAGCTCAATTTCGGCGGCCTGCGGAACAGTGTTAACGCATTTAATGGGAAACAACATTGCCTTCACCGATACCACTGAAAAGAAATATGGGCATGGTGTGAAATCCTTCAAATCATTTGAAGAAGCCTATTGGGATGCTTCGATCAGCAGGGTTTACGGCGGCATCCATTACAGGGACGGCGTAACGGAAGGAACGCACCTGGGACAAAAAATTGGTAATAATGTATGGAATAAAGCAATTACCCGTAAGAACCGGAATGTGCTCGCCAAAAATTAGAAGTATCAGACGTGGTCGGAATTGTAGTGCAATCCTATATTTTCCCGTCTTGCCATCGCCATCTTAATGATCAGGTAAGAAACGGATATCATATTTCTCAGCTCGCAAATAGCAACCGAAACTTTGGATTCCCGATAAAGATCCTCGTGCTCCTGATGCAATAACTGCAAGCGGTCGTATGCTCTTTTCATCCGTCGGTCAGTGCGAACGATACCTACATAGTTGGACATTATAGCATTGAGTTCCCGGGTCATTTCCGTTACCAGTACTTGCTCTTCGGGATGTGTCGTTCCCGAATCATCCCATTCCGGTATATCATCCGGCGTGTTAGCTTCCTCGAAACTTGAAATCGTACTTTCATAAGCGCGGTGGCCAAATACGACTGCTTCGAGCAATGAATTGGAGGCCAGGCGATTGGAACCATGCAATCCGGTACAGGAACATTCGCCCGCAGAATACAGAAAATTGATATTCGTTTTACCCCATTCATTCACCTTGATCCCTCCGCACATATAATGCTGCGCTGGTACGACCGGAATCATATCCGTGCGAATGTCGACGCCCTGTTTGAGGCAATATTCCGTGATATTTGGAAAATGTTCTAGAAATTTCTCATAATCACAATGCCTCACATCAAGGTAAACATGATCTACCCCGTTTTTCTTCATTTCTGAGTCAATAGCGCGAGCTACAATGTCACGGGGAGCAAGCGACAGCCGGTCATCATAGTTTTCCATGAACGTGCTTCCATCCGCACGTTTCAGGATGCCGCCAAATCCCCTTACTGCTTCTGAAATCAGGAACGAAGGCTTTTGCCCGGGCTGATAAAAACTGGTAGGGTGGAATTGGATGAATTCCATGTTATCGCAGATGCCCTTTGCACGGTACGCCATCGCAATACCATCGCCTGTGGCGATGGTTGGATTGGTTGTACTTTGATAAATATTGCCAATGCCGCCGGTTGCCAGCATGGTCGTTTTCGCAATGAATTTCTCTACTTCGCCCGTCTGCCTGTTCAAAACATATGCCCCAAAACACTTAATATCTTCCCGATAACGATAAACGGTTTCACCCAAATGATGCTGCGTAATAAGTTCAACCGCGTAATAATGTGTAAAAACCTGAATGCTCTTGTGCAAGTTAACTTCTTCCAGCAGCGCCCGCTCGATCTCGGCTCCGGTAATGTCCTTGAAATGCAGGATCCGGTGATCCGAATGACCGCCTTCTTTTGCAAGATCGTATTCCCCTCCGCTTTCCTTATCGAAGCGCGTTCCATAATCGATTAATTCCTGGATTCTTTCCGGTGCTTCACGGACCACTATTTCAACAATATTCCTTTTATTGACTTCATCACCTGCATCCATCGTATCCTGGATATGCTTTTCAAACGAATCTGATTCTGCCCAAACCACCGCAATTCCGCCTTGTGCGTATTTCGTATTCGTCTCGTCGGCCTGAACTTTTGTGATGACGGCAATAGAAACCGCTTGTTTCAGACCGTCAAAATGCCGGGCTAACTTGGCAGCGTAACTAAGTCCGGCGATCCCGGAGCCTATAATCAGGAAATCAAATTGGGGCATAAAGTCAGAAAATTATAATTGATGTCAGATCAGATCCCTTTGCTTAATTCAAGCATTCGTGCAACGGATTCATAAGCTTTAAGCCGGATATCTTCTGGCACAAATATCTCCGGCTGTTCGAAATAAAGGGCTTTATATACCTTTTCTAATGTATTCATTTTCATATACGGACATTCGGAACATGCGCAGGTATTGTTGTCAGAGCCAGGAGCAGGGATCAGCTTCTTGTCCGGAACAGATTGCTTCATCTTGTGCAGAATGCCTGCTTCTGTCGCGACAATAAACTTTTGGTGATCCGACTCTTTTACAAATCGCAGAAGGCCCGTGGTTGAACTCACAAAATCAGCCTGTTTTAGGATATCCTCTTTACATTCCGGATGCGCAATAAGCAACGCGTCCGGGTTTTCGTCACGAAGCGTTTTCAGTTTCTCGCGGGAAATATCAATGTGCACAATACACGCGCCATCCCACAAAACCATTTCTCTTCCCGTTTTATGCGCAACATATCTGCCCAGATTGGCATCAGGAGCAAAAATGATCTTCTGGTCCTTCGGAAGGCTTTCAACAATATGAAGTGCGTTGGATGATGTGCAAACAATATCTGTCAGTGCCTTAATTTCGGCAGAACAGTTAATATAGCTGATCACAATGTGATCGGGATATTGTGCTTTGAATGCAGCAAATTTATCGGCCGGTGCGGAGTCCGCAAGTGAGCAGCCTGCATTAAGGTCCGGGATGATCACCCTTTTATCGGGGCTTAGAATTTTGGCTGTTTCTCCCATGAAATGGACTCCACAAAAGATGATCATATCCGCTTCCGTGGCAGCAGCCTGCTGAGAAAGCCCCAGACTATCGCCAATGTAATCTGCCAAATCCTGAATTTCAGAATCCACATAATAGTGAGCGAGAATAACTGCGTTTTTCTCCTTTTTCAACCGGTTGATCTCAGCAACCAAATCAATATCTTCTGCAATCGCCTCGGTAACATATCCGTAGCGGTTTACCTGCGCTTCAATCGTTGTCATTATGGTGAATAATTGGCTTTTAATTGACCGTATAAATTTGCGACCCAGTGCCGAAATTACGATATTAAAACCAATGAAATTGAAAGAAAGTGCGGCGATACCGGCTAAAAGAAAGGCCGCCAGTTATATCCTGACGGCCCTTATATCATAGTCTATTTCTGAATTTTAAAAAATCCAGCGGAAGAATACGTAGAGGGTTCCTGACAAAACCATTGTTACAGGCAGGGTTAATACCCAGGCAATCACAATATTGCGGATTGTGCCTCCTTGTAAGTTTTTGATCCCCTTACTGGCAACCATGGATCCTGCAATACCAGACGACAGCACGTGTGTGGTACTCACTGGCAGACCCATATAAGAAGAAACTCCAATGGTGCTCGCTGCAACTAACTCAGCAGAAGCTCCCTGGGCATAAGTAAGGTGCTGTTTACCAATCTTCTCGCCAATTGTGACCACAATGCGCTTCCAACCTACCATCGTACCCAGGCCGAGAGAAAGGGATATCATCAGGATCACCCAGTCAGGCGCATAGTCGGTGTACCTGCGGATACCTGTTTCGCTTCCGGATTGCATTTTCAGGAGTGCTGTGTCGGTCGTATTGAGATTGGCTTGTCCATTATCAAGGATAGTTTTGGTATTTCGGCTGATCAGCAACAGAGAGCGGCGGGCATTCATACGCTGTTCCTGCGGGAGGCGATGGTTTGGCAGCGGATTACTAATCTGTGCATTCAGCGTAACAATTTCGTTTTTGATGGTATGAAGGTGCAAACGATCGGAGACGGATAAACGCGAAGAATCAATTCTGCTGATTGCCTGCTCTATACCGATCAGGTCGGATTTCATTTGAACCGGATCTTTGGTATTATCTATCGCAAAATGGCCGGGTACAATACTGATCAGGATCAACATAACCAACCCTACGCCCTTTTGTCCATCATTGCTACCATGGAAAAAACTGACCAGCGTGCAGGTGGTGATCAAAATAGCGCGAATCCACATAGGAGGCGGCTGATTTTTCTTAGGCTCACTAAATATAACATCACGTATCGGCTTAGCGAGCAGTTTCCGCAAAATGAACATGATGATGATTGCAAGGGCAAACCCAAAGATCGGGGATGATAGCAATGACATGAACAATTCTTCCGCTTTGGCCCAGTTAACCCCTGTACCTTGCGAATTTTCGGGCATGTAGGTGAATGCAAGCCCTACGCCAAGAATGGAACCAATCAATGTATGCGAACTCGAACTTGGCAATCCAAAATACCAGGTACCCAGGTTCCAGATAATCGCACTTAAAAGAAGCGCAAAAACCATTGCGGCGCTATGATAAACATTCTGGTCAATCAGAAGTTCGACGGGCAAAAGGTTTACGATACCCATGGCAACTGCAATACCGCCCAGAAACACACCGCAAAAATTCATAAAACCGGACCATATTACGGCGATATTTGGCTTTAATGAATTGGTATAAATAACCGTCGCAACTGCATTGGCCGTATCGTGAAAACCGTTAACAAACTCAAATGCGCAGGCCGCTAAAATACTAAAAGCGAGGAGGAGAAAAATGTCGGTTTCAAGACCAAACATAAATGAAGAAAGGTTTATTTATTGCGACGCAAAGCTACCTATTCTTGCTCGAAGGTATATTAACAAATTGTTAAGCAGTTAATCAAGCAGTTTCCTTATTCGCCAGCTGCCCGCAAGCTGCATCAATGTCTTTACCCCGGCTGCGGCGTACGTGTACCGAAACGCCTCTGTCTTCCAGAAAAGCTGCAAATTTATTAAGCCGGTCAGCTTCTGTGTTCTTAAAATCTGCTTCCGCAATGGGATTGTACTCAATAATGTTCACCCGGGCCGGAACACGCTTGCAGAACTGCCAGAGTTCTTTGGCGTCCTCCAATGTATCATTGAAATTGTTAAAAACGATGTATTCAAATGTAATCCGGTTGCCTGTTTTCTGATAGAAGTAATTCAATGCTTCGGCCAAGTTATCCAGTGAATTGGATTCATTGATTGGCATGATCTGGTTCCTTTTTGCATCGTTTGCCGCGTGCAGCGAAAGTGCAAGTCGAAAGCGGACTTCATCATCCCCCAGCTTTTTGATCATTTTGGCAATACCCGCCGTGGAGACGGTAATGCGCTTAGGCGACATATTCAGCCCTTCCGGGGAGGTTATGTGTTCTATGGATTTGAGTACATTGGAATAATTAAGCAGAGGTTCGCCCATTCCCATGTACACGATGTTGGTTAGCGGCGCCTTAAAACTTCCTTCTGCCTGACGAGCAATCGCGACCACCTGATCATATATTTCTCCGGCTTCCAGATTGCGTTTGCGGTCCATGTAGCCGGTAGCACAAAATTTACAGGTAAGCGAGCAACCTACCTGGCTGCTCACGCATGCAGTCATTCTGTCGGCTGCGGGTATCAGCACTCCTTCTACCAGGTTTCCGTCAAAAAGACGAAAAGCGGATTTGATAGTACCATCATTGCTTTGCTGCTGCTTGGCAACATCCATGGAGTGAATTACAAAGTGCTCGTCCATCAATTGGCGGGTTCCCAGGGACAAATTGGTCATTTCGGCAAATGAATTCGCCGATTTCTTCCAGATCCATTCATAGATCTGCTTGGCCCTGAAAGACTTCTCCCCATGATCGGCCATCCAGCTTTTGATCTGGCCGATATCCAGCTTCCGGATGTCCTGCTTATTTTGTATTTCGATCATTTTATTTTTTTGCCAAATACAGGTTGTACTTGACCCATTTTTCAGCAAAGGTACTGAAACTCAATAATGAAAGTTTAACCCTGCCTGGATTTTGAAAGTTCAATCATCCAGATATTCGCGCTTCCATTCACGGATCAGGTCTGTTCCTTTGGGCATCAGGGTTAATGCTTTTGTAATCACATTAGGTGCGACTGGAATAACCAGCGGATAAAGAAAGGTATCGTCAGTTCGGTAGGCGGGGATTTTGACACCAATCATATTTACCAGCCAGAAGAAGACACTGATACCAAATACCCAGGTAAAAATTCCCACTACTGCTCCGGCAAAACTATCGAATGTGCCTAAAATGGAGTACCTAAGCGTGCGCCGGATCGCGTAGCCAAATTGATTTAAAAGGAAAATAGTAGGAAAGAAAATGACGGAGAAGCCAATGTAAGGCAAGATCTTTTTGGCCATACCATCACTGAAATAGGGTGTAAGGATTTCCATCCCTAAACCAAGAAATTTGAACCCTAGGATCATGGCTACCACAAGGCCTGCGATTCCGATTATTTCTATCAGCAGTCCTTTGCGGTAGCCATGCAATGCGCCCCAAAGCAAGGGAATAAGGATGAGCACATCCAATAGCTTCATGCCAGCAAGCTCTTAACTAATGTGGAAACTACACGCCCATCTGCCTGCCCCGCCAATTCTTTGGTCGCAACTCCCATCACTTTTCCCATGTCGGAAGGTCCTGCGGCACCAACTCTTGAAATGATCTCCTGTAATTTAGCCTTGATTTCATCTTCGGTTAATTGCTTAGGAAGAAATTGCTCGATAATGGCCAATTCCGCTTCTTCCTTTTCAAGAAGATCAGGGCGGTTTTGTGCTTTATAAATGTCTGCCGATTCACGACGCTGTTTCGCCGCTTTGGTTAAAAGTTTGAGCTCGTCATCAGAAGTTAGCTCCCCGCTGCCTCCGCCTTTGGTCTCATCCAATAAAATAAGCGCTTTTATTGCGCGCAAAGCACGTAACGTATCCTGATCCTTGGCCCGCATGGCGTCCTTAATACCTGATTCGACCTGACTTTTAAGTGACATATGTTAATGTTGAATGACTCAATGAGTGAATGAGAGAATGAGAGAATGAGAGAATGAGAGAATTTTGAACGAGTGAATGTTAATGATTGAATTTTGAGTGCGTGTTAATGAGTGAATGAGTCCGCCGTGGAGCGGGAATATTGGTTCTTAGATGAATGAATTCTGAATGCTAATGTTAAATTTGCTCCTGAGCCTGCAAAGGTAAACGAATCACACAAAATACACACCGCAACACATTCACTCATTCACTCACTCCCGTTCCACGGCGGACTCATTCAATCATTCAATCACTCCCGTTCCACGGCGGACTCATTCAATCATTCAATCATTCACTCATTCACTCATTGAACCATGACCCGTCTAAGCGTCAACATTAATAAGATTGCTACCCTCCGAAATTCTCGGGGAGGCGATAATCCTAATGTCCTGAAAGTTGCGTTGGATTGCGAGCGGTTTGGGGCACAAGGCATAACGGTTCACCCGCGGCCTGATGAAAGGCATATCAGATATCAGGATGTGTTTGATCTGAAAGAAGTGGTAACCACCGAATTCAACATCGAGGGAAATCCGTCTGAGAAGAAATTCGTGGAGCTTGTACTTGCCAACAAACCTGATCAGGTAACGCTTGTTCCCGATGCTTTGCATGCGATCACGTCCAATGCTGGTTGGGATACGATTGGAAACAGAATTGAACTGACCGATTTGATCGCCGTATTCAAATCCGCCGGAATCCGGGTTTCAGTTTTCGTCGATCCTGATCCGCGCATGGTGGAGGGAGCAAAAATCTGCGGGGCCGACCGAGTTGAACTCTATACGGAACCTTACGCCGCCGGTTATTTTGAAAATCGCCAAAAAGCCGTGTTACCGTTTATCCATGCCGCCGACAAAGCGAAAGAAGTAGGTTTGGGGTTAAATGCCGGTCATGACCTGAGTCTGGATAACCTGCATTTTTTAAAACAAAGCATTCCCTGGCTGGATGAAGTTTCCATCGGCCACGCATTGATTTCTGATGCATTATATCTTGGATTGGAAAATACGGTCCAGATGTATCTGCGGGAATTGGAATTGTAACTCAGACTTACAAGGTCTTCAAGACCTGGCAAGTCTCGCCCCTTTTTTACCAACCCGTCCGATATTCCCTTTTTACAAATTGGTTGGCCATATCGAAGTTGGTAATCTTCATATTATCACCGTCCCAGATCAGTTTCTGCCTTCCTGGGAAATTAAAGCCTTTTCCGTCAGCTTTGGATTCTCTGTACATATAAGAACGTACCGCCAGGTTACCCATCAAAACAATTTCTGTAAGCGGCCCGGACTGATCGAATGATGAGCTGGTGTACGCACCATAACCTTTCTTACAAGCCTGAACAAATTGCTGCTGGTGGCCTTCCCAGCTTCCCGGTACCAATGCCCGGGGCTTAGCGCCAACACGTACGGTTTCAAATTTCTTTTCTGGCCAGAGCCTTGGTTTTTCCCCAAACATTTCAGCACTTAAAATTCCTTTGGTACCAATAAACAGCATACCGCCATCATTACTACCAAAAACAGTTTTATAATCGCAGCCTTCGGGTAACTGAGGGCGCATACCACCATCATACCATGAAAAATTGATTTCCTTGCCTGGTGTTTTGGATGCAAATTTTAAGTGAATGGTAGCAGATGTAGGGCCTACATCATTGAAAAAAGATTGCTTGAAAAAATCCGAATAAACCGACCCCACACTGCATTCAACGGAAGTAGGATAACCCAGTTTCATCGCCCGAAAAGGGACGTCGATGAAATGGCAGCCCATATCCCCCAATGCGCCTGTGCCAAAATCCCAATACCCTCTCCATCTGAATGGCATGTAGGCTTCGTGATAATCGCGTTTCGGAGCGGTTCCAAGCCACAGATCCCAGTCAACTCCTGCCGGAACCGGCTGCGATTCGCCCTTATCTTTTGGTGATTGTACACCCTGTGGCCAAACCGGTCTGTCTGTCCAAACTTCAATGGTATGCACATCACCCAAAACACCTGACTGGACCAATGCTTCGGTTTGCCGGGTACCGTCGCTGCTACTTCCCTGGTTGCCCATTTGGGTTACTACCTTATATTTCTTAGCTGCCGCTGCCAGATTTCGGGCTTCCCAGATATCCTTGGTAAGCGGTTTTTCAACATATAAATGTTTCCCCAACTCAATAGCTGCAATTGCAATCGGGAAATGCATATGGTCAGGAGTAGTCACCAAAACAGCGTCAATATTTTTGGCTTCCTTTTCAAACATTTTCCTGAAATCCTTATAATAGGGTGCATTGGGAAACTGCTTTCTGTATTTTTCTGATTGTCTGTCGTCTACATCGCAAAGCGCTACAATATTATCTGTACCACCATTATACGCCTGACGCACATTGACATCGCCTTTTCCTCCACAACCAACCGCAGCAATATTCAGCTTATCACTCGGAGGAATGAACCCTTTGCCCAGCACATGCCTGGGAACGATCATAAAACCGCCGGCTGCCAAAACTCCTGCTTTCACGAAATCCCTGCGCTTGATATTACTTTCGATGATTTTTTCGTCATTTTCCATACCTGATAGTAAATTTCTTTTGCGTGAAAGATTAGCGATGAATCAAAAAAAGACGGCCGTCCTTTAAGCCTACTATCGCTTTCCGAAAGTTTCAGCAATTTTCATCGCGACACCCATATCACCTTCGATTTTCAGCTTCCCGGTCATCAGCGCCATCATGGCATTCAGATCTCCATCCAACAATTTGAGGGCATTTTTTATGGAAATTTCAAAAATGCAGTCCGCTTCCAGGTCATCATTGGAAACCGAGTTGGGAATTGATTTACCATCAACAAAGACATTGCCTTCGTCGGTCACAAATTTAGCAGTGGCATCTAATCCGCTATCGGATCCCAGCATATTTTTTACACGGTCGGTCAGGATTTGCAGGCTCATATATGGTATTCTTTGTGTTATTGTGAAATTATTGGACTAAAATAACAAATGTATATCCGCTCATAAGAATATTCAAATGCCTTTGGTGTTTTCAGCTAAAACATCAAATTTTACATTCTTCATCAGAAAAAGCTGCTGATTTATTTTCAACCGAATGAGTGATACTCCCATCAGGCCAACGTTCCTTACTATTTTGTGTTTCCTTACATTTATGAGTTCTGTTTCAGGTCTTTGGACGCAATCCGAAAGATTATGGAGCCCGGGGATCATGGCTGATAAAACCAGGGAAACATTTGAGGAAGTACGGGAGAAGCTGGATAAACAGGCCACTACTGCTGATACTCAGACCATGGACAAGATGTTTGAAGATGTTATTGAACAGACGACCCCAAAGTCAATCGCAACCGGCGCGATCATTATGCTGATCTTCGAATCATTTTCACTTTATGCCGCATATCTGATGTGGAACCTTCAAAAGAAGGGTTTTTATCTATATATGGGAGGTATAGCAGTAGCTTTTTTGGCTCCGTTGTTTCTGATCGGTGGCTGGTTGGGCGTAATCACGTCTGTGGCCGGCATCTTCCTCAGTATCTTTATGTTGATTTTATATGCGTTCAATCTGAAGCATATGCGGTAACCTTCCTGCATATCATTTGGTTACAGTTGGCGTGTTTCCCGCAACCAGCTAGCTGTCAATTATGGAAATTGAAATGTAAGGTCTTGCATTCCACGAAGAAAAGATTTTATTTTGCGGACTAATTTGAATCGAGAAAATGGCTTTAATTAACAAAATCAGAGAAAAATCAGGGATTGCAGTGACGGTAATTGCCGTCAGTTTAATCCTTTTTATGGTAGGTGGCGACCTTATGGGACCGAATTCAATGCTTGGAGGCGGAAACAATCAGGTTGTTGGTGAGATTGCTGGTAATAAAATTGATATCAAGGATTTCCAAACCCGGGTTGATGGTTTTCGTCAGAATTATGAAGCGCAATCGGGCCGCAGTTTGAATGAAAATGAGCTTTCTTCTCTGAGAGATCAGGCTTGGAACCAGTTCGTGGTTGATATTGCTTACAAAAAACAATTCGAAGATCTGGGGCTTTCAGTAACCGATGAAGAACTGTACGACATGGTTCAGGGCAACCACATCAGCCCATCTATCTTACAAGCCTTTTCCGATCCTACTACCCAACGCTTTGATAAAAATGCGGTTGTTAATTATCTTAAAAACCTCAAAACCCTTCCAATCGAACAACAAAAATCCTGGGAGAATTTTGAAAAAAGTCTGAGAGAGGAACGCACCCGCAGCAAATATGAAAACCTGCTGAAACTCTCTACTTACATTCCAAAAGCACAGGCTGAAAAAGAATATGTAGCCCAGAATACCAAAGCCAATCTGCGTTACTTATATGTACCTTATTTCTCGGTGGTTGATACCACCATTAAAGTGACCGATTCACAGCTGGAAAGCTATCTGAGCGCTCACCGCAAGGAATACAAAGGAACAGACACCCGTTCCATAGAATATGTAACATTCCCAATCCAGCCTGCCAAAGACGATAGCGCTGCATTATATACTGAAATTAAAGAATTGGCGCGTGGCCTGGCAACCGCTCAGAACGACTCAGCCTTTGCAAGCATGAATTCGGACATTCCACTTCCTTTGAACCAGACTTTGGGAACTATGACCGAGCAGTTGAAAGAAGCTGTTAAAACATTTGTCCCTGGTGGTGTTTATGGTCCTTATCGTGAAGGTAATACCTATTATATCTACAAATACGGCGGTACCAAATCAGATACCGTTTCCACTGCACGTGCGAGCCACATCCTGATCGGTTCCGACAATCAATCGGATTCGGCTAAAACAGCTGCCCGTGCCAAAGCGGAAGGCATTCTGGCCCAAATCCGTGCTGGTGCTAATTTCGAAGCACTTGCTGCAACTTCCAGCACTGATCAGGGTTCAGCCCAGCGTGGTGGAGATGTTGGCTATTTTCCAAACAATGGAACAATGGTTAAGCCATTCGAAGAGGCTGTTTTCTCAGCAACTGCAACTGGTTTGATCCCAAGATTGATAGAAAGCCAGTTTGGTTTTCACATTATTAAGGTAACCGATACTAAGTCGAATACCGTTTACCGCATTGCTTCGATTGGCAAAACAATTGCTCCAAGTCAGGCTACCCGTGATGAGGCTTATAGAAAAGCGGACGAGTTTGTAAATTCAGTAAAAACGAAAGAACAGTTTGATGAAGCGGTAAAGAAAAATAAAGCATTGGTGGTTGCTACTGCGAATCGGGTTCCTGAATCCGCAACCAATATCAATGCAATTCAAAACGGCCGCGATATTGTCAGGTGGGCGTTCAAAGACGATTCAAAAATCAACTCCGTTTCACAGGTATTTGAAACCGAGGAACAATATATCGTAGCAGTGCTGGTGGCAAAATCGGACGCGAAGGACGTAAAGGTGGACGATTTCCGCGATGAACTGACAACAAAGGTTCGCAATGAGATCAAAGCCGAACAAATTACCGCTAAACTAAAAGGCGCAACAGGCGACCTGGAAACAATTGCTAAAAAATATGGCGCTGGTGCATTGGTTGAATCGGCAAGTGACATTTCCCTTGCTACCGGATTTCTGACCAGTGCTGGTTTTGATCCTATTGCACTTGGTAAAGCATTCGGTTTGAAACCTGGACAAAAAACAGGTGTATTTACTGGTGAAAATGGCGTCTTTGTTGTCGAATTGATAAGCAAAACAGAAGCTCCAAAAATCGCAGACTTTACGCAATACAAAACGCAATTGACCCAATCCCTGGAAGGCCGCATGTCATATCTTGTCAATGAGGCCATTCGTGATAATGCTAAGATCGAAGATCATCGAGCAAAGTTCTTTTGATAAAAAATAAAAAAACGAGATAAGAGGAGCAGAAATCAATTCTGCTCCTCTTTTTAATTACACTACAAATTTTTCAGAAAAAAGTGATAGTATTGCAGTATAAAATGTCAATGTTACACTTAATAAAATGCTGGCTTTGACTTCTTAAATTATTACAAAACGCTTAACATTGATACAATGAGCATTCTACTCGGAGAACAAGAGTACTTTAAAGGAATTGGGAAAATCACTTTCGAAGGACCTGAAACAGACAATCCCCTCGCATATCGCTGGTACGATGAGAACCGCATTGTTGCCGGAAAAAGCATGAAAGAGCATCTCCGTTTTGCAATTGCTTACTGGCATACTTTCTGTGGCGCGGGACTTGACCCTTTTGGAGGCCCTACTCTTTTTTATCCATGGGATGAAAAACCCGAGGCTGTTGACCGTGCAAAAGACAAAGCAGACGCAGCATTTGAACTGATCACGAAATTAGGCGCTCCATATTATTGCTTTCACGACCTGGATGTTGTGGATTATACAGATGGCGTTCGCACCAATGAAAAACGCTTACAGGCACTGACCGAATACCTGGGTCAAAAGCAAAAAGACTCTGGCGTAAAACTGCTTTGGGGAACTGCCAACTTGTTTGGCCACCATCGTTATATGAATGGTGCTTCCACCAATCCTGACTTTGCCGTATTATCCCACGCCGGCGCACAGATAAAAATCGCCCTAGACGCGACGATTGCACTAGGTGGTGAAAATTACGTATTCTGGGGAGGACGTGAGGGTTATATGACGCTCCTGAACACAGACATGAAACGCGAGCAGGAACATTTTGCTCAAATGCTGAAACTTTCGGTGGAATATGCGCGTGCTAATGGCTTTAAAGGCAAATTCTTTATTGAGCCGAAACCATGCGAGCCTACCAAACATCAATATGATTATGATGCCGCAACCGTAATCGGTTTCCTTCGCCAGCACGATCTGTTAGGCGATTTCGCTCTTAATCTCGAAGTGAACCACGCCACATTAGCAGGACATACGTTCGAACATGAATTGCAGGTTGCAGCCGACGCAGGTATTTTAGGATCAATTGATGCCAATCGCGGTGATTATCAAAACGGTTGGGATACCGACCAATTCCCAAATGACATTGCGGAGTGGACGAAAGCATTGCTGGTTATCCTCAAAGCGGGTGGATTAAAAGGAGGAGGCGTCAACTTCGATGCAAAGCGCCGCCGTAACTCTACCGATGTGGAAGACGTTTTCCACGCACACATTGGCGGCATTGATACCGTCGCCAGGGCATTGATCGTCGCTGATAAAATCATCCAGAACGGCGAGTACGACAAGATCCGCACGAACCGTTACGCAAGTTTCGATGCTGGAAAAGGTGCTGAATTTGAAGGAGGATCATTAAAATTGGAAGATCTTTTCGAGCTGGCTGCTGCAAATGGCGAACCCGCAATTACTTCCGGAAAACAAGAATACCTTGAAAATCTGATCAATCGGTTTATTTGATTTGTTGTTCAGTTAGCATTCATTGGAAAAGCCGTTGACTCGTTAGCGGCTTTTTTATTTGGCCAACAGCAAAAAATAAGCCGCCGACAATCATCAGCGACTTATTTCAATTTTTAATTAAACCAGCAAGTTTAATTATTAACCTAAATGCACTTTCTTTATTGACATTTAATACCCGGCGTTTTGTTTCAAATTGGTGTTATTCCTCATTTCGGAAGTAGGGAGTGGGAAATAAAGTTCTCTCTCAGTCAAAGTTGGGCCGTATGAGAACTTGTGACCGACATAGTTATCAAACTTTTTGGTACTCACATTGAATGCTTTCCGCAAACGTACCATATCAAACCAGGTAACGTTTTCGAAACAAAGCTCATACCAGCGCTCACGCCAGATTACTTCCCGCAACGCATCTTTTGATAACCCTGCCAATGCAGGTAGCTGCGCCCTGGTGCGAATTGCATTGACTGATTCCAGCACTTTCACGGATGGCCCTGCCACTTCATTCGCTGCCTCAGCATAAGTGAGCAGCAAATCTGCATACCGGATCACCGGCCAGTTCAGATCACTATTGGCCGAACTCGTCTGCGCAGTTATGTCGAAATGCTTGTAGATGAAATAGCCTCCAAGATCCACTTCCAGGTTACGATTGGCCTCATTGGTGAATTTTGTAAAGAAGAATTGCTTTTCCTTCGCACGTAAATCAGCCGGATCGTACGACTTCACAAAATCCCCGGTTGAATAAATCCCGCCGGTTTCATCGGAATATTGGGAGATGTTTTTGTTGTAAGGAATGATAGATACCTGCCAGCTGGACGGAAGAAGCTGTGTCCTGAACTGGATCATGAATATGTTCTCCTCAATATTCTTTTTGGAAGGATCATGAAAGTCATTGTAAGAAGCAAATAATTTAAATTGCTTTGAATCAATCACTTCCGCGGATTTCTTAGCTGCCAGGTCGTAGTAAGCCGCTCCTTTTTGCAAAGGAAACCCTGCCATAGTGAGATAAACCTGTGAAAGCAATGATTTAATGGCCCCCAAACTAACCTTTCCCGTAGCATCCACCCACGGCAATCCCGATTCTTCTGCCAATTTCAAATCTGCCACAATCAGATTATAAACTTCCTCCGGATTAGCCTGTGAAGGTCTCAGCTGTTCGGATTGCAGATTGATTGGTTCAGTAACCAATGGAATATTGCCAAACATCCGCACTAGGTTATAATAGTACCAGGCCCTAAGAAAATAGGCTTCCCCAAGTAACTTCTTCACTTCCACCGGATCAATAGCTGGAATAGTCGGCACTTTGGCGATCGAAAGATTAGCATTTGCGATACCTCTGTAATAGGAAGTCCAATACGTCTGTCCATAGCCATTATCTGAGGTATTTCTTAAATCCTTGATAAAATAGCTGTTAACAGCCTGACCTAAATCCGTTGCTGCAAGACCTGTTGCAAACTCAGTCATCATCCAAGGGCCGCCACCAAATCCACTTCCCAGCGGATCGCGAAGTGGTGCATATATCGCATTGACAGAACTCCTGCCATGGGCAGGCTGCGTAAAATAGTTTTCAACAGTGAAATTACTAGGATCCGATTCATCGAGGAAGTCGTTGCATCCCGTTGCCCAGAATATGCTCAAAAGCGCTGTAAGCAGGCCGATTCTTTTTGATAACTTATTCATATTATTTCAAGTAAGAGTCAGTGTTGATTTTATAAACCTATATTCAAACCCACCATAAATACCCTTGGTTTTGGGTAATCATACAATCCAAATCCCTGGTCGAATGGAGAACCGGAATTAGACACTTCAGGATCGTAGCCTTTGTACTTTGTCGTTACAAAGAAGTTCTGGACCGATCCGTACACCCTTAACCGTTCTAATTTCATTTTCGAAACAATTGTTGAAGGGAACACGTATGCAAGCAACAGGTTACGACCTCTGATAAACGATGCGTCAGTTACCTTGTGACTATCATTATTGGTCGTATAGTAGGCGTTAATTGGGCGGATCTGAGCAACGGTTGTATTCTGATTAGTTTCCGTCCACGCATTCAATACAGTTTTGTAGCTGTTTGCAATGCCTTGTCTGTCTTCTGCAGAGTGTATACTTCTGTCAAGCACGTCGTTGCCGTACATATATTGTAAATCAATGGTAAGTGACAACGCCTTATACTGGAAGGTATTGAGGAATGTTCCAAATCCGTCTGGGATACCTTTACCAATGATGGCCCGGTCATTATCATTGATCGTTCCATCATTATTAAGATCCTGGTATTTGACGTCACCTGGTAACATATTATACCGTTTCGCCTCTTCCGCTTCCGCAGTTGACCAAATTCCCTGATGCACGCGTCCGAAGAAAGAACCTACTGGCTCACCAACCCGGACGATCGTATTTCCGGAGAAAATATCGCTGCCGCCCGAAAGTGCGAGTACTTTATTTCTATTTACAGAAATATTAAAAGTAGTGCTCCATGAAAAATCACCCGCTTTAAGGTTGGTAGAATTCACGGCAAACTCCACTCCTTTGTTTTCCATACTTCCAACATTTGTAAAAATGCTGGCATAACCACTGCTCAATGGAAGCGGTGCATCCAATAGCATTTCATTCACTTTTCTTCTGTACAAGTCAAGTTCAAAACTTACTCTGTTCGAAAACAAACCTAACTCGACACCGAAATCAACTTGCTGTGTTTTCTCCCATTGCAGGTTCGAATTGGACATACGCCCAACGCCTGTACCAATATTACGCGTGCCGCCAAATATGACGTCCGTGCTTGACATACCCGCAAGCGCCCGATAGGCTGGAATCTCAGAGTTACCTGTTGCACCATAACTCGCCCTGATTTTCAGATTCGAAATGGTGGGGACGTTTTTCAGAAATTCTTCTTCACTAACTCTCCATGCAACTGCCGCAGAAGGGAAAAACGCATATCTGTTGGCTTCCCCGAATTTGGATGACCCATCGATACGACCTGTGAGGGTTACCAGATACTTATCCAGCAAGCCGTAATTCACCCGGGCAAAATAAGAGTTAAGCCCATAAGCCGAGGCGCTCGAAGTAGGTGCAAGGGCAGTGGCGCCAGCACCAAGGTTGTTGAACTGGAAATAGGTATCCGTAAAATTCTGGCTTCTGGCAAGATTATCGAAGCGATCCACATGCTGCCACGACAAACCCAGGATCGCATTAATGGAATGTATTTTGCCAAATTCCTTGAAGTAAGTCAGGTAATTTTCAAACTGCCAGGAATTGAAGCGCCTGCTGGTAACCGACGCGTCACCATTGTTTGAAATATATTGCAAACCCGCTGCCGCGAAATAGTCTTCACGTTGATTGATCACATTCGTTCCCACTGTCGACCTCAAATCCAGGCCGTCGGCCAGGCGGATCGTTGCAAACATATTGCCCAGCATGGTTTGTGTCCTCAGGTAAAACAACCTTTCAGCTGCAACCCTCAGCGGGCTGTCCCCACCTTCCATACCCGGATAATCTCTGTTGCTAGCCCATCTTCCGTCAGGATATTTCACCGGGATAATTGGCAAAGCTTCCAAAACCTGGCGCATGGCCGTAATACCGCCACCACCCAACTGGTCAATTTGCTTTTCGTTTTGATCGGTATAACCCAATGTACCTCCAACTTTCAGCCAGCTTTTGATCTGACTATCAAATACAAAACGCCCTGCAAACCTTTTCTGCCAGGAATCTTTAACGATCCCATTTTCATTGCGGTAATTTAAAAATGCACCATAACTTCCTTTGTCACTTCCGCCGGTAAGCCCCAATTGGTGATTTTGTGTAAAAGCTTTTTGGAAAGTTTCGTCCTGCCAATCAGTATCATAAAGTGGATTGCCACTTGAATCAAAAAGCAAGGGATTGGTACGTTTCAATTTGGGATCTGTGTATTTGGTTCCGGTGGCCCATCCCACAGGATCATATTTTTTTGCATTGGCATAAATGGTTTCTTCTACCGCCAAAAACTCCTTTGAATTCAAAACAGGCAATTTTTTCGGAGCGACGCCAATGCTAAAATCAGTATCATATGTAACTTTTCCTCCGCCGGATGTTCCGCGTTTGGTAGTAACCAGAATAACGCCATTGGCGCCACGTGCTCCATAAATAGCGGTGGATGAGGCGTCTTTAAGTACTTCGATGGAGGCAATATCATTGGGATTCAGATAATCGATTGGCGTACTACCATTTCCGAGATCTACTGCATTAAGGATCACACCATCAATGACATACAAAGGATTATTGGAAACGCTGATAGAACTGGCACCCCGGATCCGAATATTAGCCCGCCCTCCCGGACGTCCCGAGTTCGAAGAAACATTCACCCCGGCGATACGGCCCGAAAGTCCCTGGTTCAATGATGACGCTGGACGTTCCTGCAACACTTCCCCTTTAATTGTACCGACAGCACCTGTCAGATCCGATTTTTTTACCGTACCATAACCCACAACCACGATTTCATCCAGCGCATTTTCATCAGGCATCATACTCACGTCAACGCTGGACTGATTGCCAATGCTTACTTCCTGCGATTTATACCCCACAAAACTAAGGACAAGCACATTCTGATTTCCCTCCGGAACATCCAGTGAAAATGCCCCGTCGGCACCGCTGGACGTTCCACGTTGGCTACCCTTTAAAATGACGCTCACACCTGGCAACGCACTTCCGGCTTCATCAGAAATTTTACCTTTAATAGTCCGATCGACTACTATCTGCTGGCCATTCACCGGGGTTGCAAAGTTTTCGGGCATTACTATCTGGTCCGTTAAAGCGGCAGATTCTTTCCGATCCTCTTTTGGCGAAGCTGTTTCCTTTATTTTATCTTCAGTGATTACATAAGTATTTTTTCTTGTCTTTTTGTATTTGAGACCATTCTGGCCCAGGATCAGGTTCAGGTTCTTCTCGATAGGCTGGGTCAGATCCAGCGCTGCCGATGTAACATTGACGGAACCCACGAGGCGATCTTCAAATACAATCTCGACCCCGTAATGTCTTTGCAAATCCAGCAGGACGTTCTTCAATTTCATTTCCTGCATGACCATATTGTGCTGCTTGGCGGGCATGGAGGCAAATGCAATTGCCTGCGACCGGACATCGTTGGGAACCTGTGTTGCCAGCACAATCCCGATTCCAATCCATTGTTTGGCTGATAGCGTTATATTCATAGTTAAGTGGTTAAGGATAATCAGTTATTCGTTAAAAGGACCATATTTCCATTATGCTCGATTTTCATATCGAGTACTTCCGAGACGGTTTTCAATAATTCATCTGCATTTTTTGTTTTAAAATTTCCCGTGATAGTGCGCTCAGCAATGTTTGAGTCAGAGAGCGTTACCTTCTGACCAAAATTTTCTTCGATCATCGCAATGATCTCTTTCACAGATGTTGCATTAAATACATATCGCTGTTCCTTCCAGGCGGCGAAGGTTTTTACATCCTGTTTCCTTTCCAGCTGGACTTCTCCCGCCTGATTCAGAAAGGCCAGATCGCCCGGCTCCAACATGACATTTTTGAGCTGTTTGTTTTGAGAATAATCAATGCGAACACTCCCGCTTTTCAAGGAAACCTTCGTCCCTCTTGGTCTGGCATACACCGAAAAGGTAGTCCCCAGCACCTCAACCTGGAAATCTTTCGACGTCTTCACGACGAAACGTTTATTGTCTACCGTGTGGCTTACCGAAAACTCCGCTTCGCCTGCCAATGCCACTTCACGCACTTCTCCAACGAATCCAAACCGCGGTATTTTTAAACAAGAATTTGAGTTCAGTGATACCATGCTACCGTCTTCCAGGTATACGTCGGTTGTTTGCCCGAAGGCAGTTTGATAAGATTTGTATTGCAAAGAATCGCGAAACCACCAGCCACAGCTTACCAGCAGGATTACGGATGCCGCGATAAGCCAGAAACGATATTTCTGATGCAAAAAAATGGAATAACCGTAAGTTTCTCCAATGCTTTTCTGACTGTCTTCCACTGGCACAATGTCAGAATCAAGCCTTTGCAGTAACGAAATGATGGCTTTATCCTGGTCCGGAATGTATTGCGGGCTTATCATTTCATATTCCAGCAACCACTGATGAAAGGTTTCGGCATTGTCCTTTTCAGCAATCCAGTCTTCGATAAGCTGCCGTTCCAGCGGATTGGTCCGCCCTGCCAGATATTCAAACAGGGTATATTTTGATATAATTTTTTTCATCTTCTTTCAATTCGGGTATCACAGGTCTTTACAGGAGTTTTTCTTATTCAAATGATGCTCAAAACGGTAAGTCCGATCGAGATCATCCATTCGCCATGAAGTGCGGAGCGCAAATGTTTCAGTGCCTTTGAAATATGCACTTCGACAGTTTTGGGGGAGATATGCAGCTCATCTGCTATTTCATGGTATTTTTTATTCTCAAACCTGCTCAACAGAAATACCTTCTGGCATTGCATGGGAAGCCGGGCAATCACCTCATTAATTTTGAGGAATAAATTGTTATAATGTATCTCAGCGTCAGGCTGTTGGTGGTAGGTAGAGAGCGTACTTTCTTCGGTAACTTCCAGGGTATCCATTTTCCCAAACTCCCTGCGCATATAGGTATAGCATTCATTTCTTACCGATCTGAACAAATAGCTTGTGTAGGACGAAGTAATATTTTCGTAGGCCTTGGTGCGGTAAAACTGGAAAAACACTTCGCTCACCAGATCTTCGGCAATTTGTTTGGAGTAAACAAACCTGACTGCATGGCTGCAAAGCGGATTATAAAAGCGCCTGAACAGCAATTCAAGACCTTTGGACGGATTTTGTTCAAAGGTTATTTTCAAAAAAATCGCAGAATCAATCTCACTGACGGCATTTTTTCCTTCGTGTAAAGGTGACACGAACGGATTTAAGCGCTTTGTTTCCTGGTTAAGCAAAGGATCGTGCATTGAGTCTTTATTTATGTAACAATTAAAAGACTTTTTTGTATTTGAATCCCCTTACTCTTGATTAAAAAAAAATAAAACTTTTTTTAGTGATAATATATACGGTTGGATTACTCATTGCCGCCATTTGGTAACCCATACGCCCGAATAAATTTAGTTTATGTTACCACGACTATATTTGTCTGATTAGTTTTCACCTCAATGTCCGAGCAACATGAAAGATTTCCGCCTCTATGTCTCAATTCTAAACCAAAGCAAATGCCTGATTTTACGGAATCTGAAGAAAATGCATCATTGTCCGATTCGCCTGTTACAGAACTGACTTTTCGCGAATGGGAAGTTTTGCTCCTTATATCGGAAGATAGAGGGAACAAGGATATTGCAGTTATTACAAGCCTGAAAATTGAAAGCATCAGGTCCATGCGCAACCGCATTGGCGACAAACTCATGCTAAAAGGACACAACACACTTGCCCAATTTGCCCGGCAGCATCGCCGGGCACTTAGACAATTATTCCAGGTGCTATTCCTTCCAAGGCGATGTCAGTAATAAAAAAAACCAACCGTGCAAGTCACTTAAGTAATCAAATTTCGATCACTTAAGTGACTTTTTACACACGTTCATTCGACTGAATTTTGATCTGTTGTTCAACTAATCAGAATTAGCAATGAAAAAACATGTATTGATCTTTTTGATGGGAATTCCCTCGTGCCTGTTTGCGCAACAGGTAGCTGAAAATCAAAGTAATGCGCTATTAATAAATGCGTTAAGCCAGGACTCGGTCCGCTACGAAGTCAGGCGTAACGAGGTCCTGGCAATCAAACTGGCGATCCGGCAAAAGCCTTCAAACAGAAAATGGTTGAAAGCATTGCCACTGGCAGGAGTTCCGTCTCTTATACCAAACAAAACATCCGGATTGGGCGAGCAGGGGAAGAACAAGAGAAACCCAAACGTAAACCTGGGCGTTCTGGGTTCTATTTCAGCATTGAATGTCTTTGGCCGCAAATCAGCCCGGGCCTTCATTGAGATAAAGCATTACGCATCTGACGGAACATTATTGCGGGTGGAGCGACCGTCTGCCTCTGGAAAGAGAGGCAACTACAAGATTACAAAACCAATCGATCAGGACGGTTACCTGATTGTGGCGATCCGAAATCTTGAAAAAAATAACATTACAATAACGAGTTCAATCACCAATACGGGGCCGCACCCACCTAAGGGTGGCATTCCCGGCGAAGGAGGCGGCGAGCCCGGCCCGGAGCCTGAAAGTGACGCACCTATTGCTTGGGAAAATTATCTGGACGGCGTTACGATCGTCGGAACTGGTACTTTTGCTGAAAATAATTTCATGGCCACCTACGAAGCCGCTTTTGGCCCGTCGGAAACCTGGATTGCAGTTGGAACCGGCACTGGTGATGGCAGCGGAAGCGGTGGAGGTGAAGGAGGCTATGAACCGCCTTCGGCTGAGGCGAAACAAATGGCACGAGAGTTGAAGAAAATCGATGCCAATATGTGCGAGGCCAGATATGTTCTTTATCACATAACAGATGTTCCGCAAATGGGCCCAATACTTTCTTACACTAAATACAAAGCCGAAGAGTATATGGATGAACTTAATATGTCAGTAGCAAATAATGTTGGATACTCGAAAGAAAACGCTTTTAAACATGCTTATGTAAGTGCTATAAATTATTGTGCTTTGGGAGCCCAGCATTCCAAAGCCATATCCGATCTTCATGAAACTTGTGACGGCGTCAATATGAACCCAACAGTAGCTGAAAGAACTATGGATATGTACAATAATAACGAAGGCTTCAAGATAGCGGCAGCGGTGGGATGCAGCCCCGATTTTCATGAAATCAAATCAGCTTTGAATACAGCATATCACAACGGAACTCTCCATGACATCAATGGTAATAAAATCTATTAGTTTTCAAAGAATAGTTAAAACCCTTTGCACCGTCTTTTGCTTGCAAAGCTGCAATTGGTCACCTAATTGCGATCAGCTCAGAGTTTCCTATGCAAACAAGAACTGGATATTCCCATCCACGATTGGAGAAGCCGAGGAGAAACATGGTTTGGCATTCAAACAGCCCGCGTATTACTATACAACGGATAGCACAAATCTGGAAGTTGTAGTATGTTTTCACAACAAATCTGGTGATTATGACGACGATCGTCAGCAGAAAGAAACACTTTATCCCAGAGATGTTCACACTTACTTATTTCAATTCAAGGCTGGCCAAAACACCTATGATTCCTTGAAACTTGATTTAGAAAAAAAGTATCAAAAGCGGTTTGTACTTACAAAAGGATTGAAAACCTGGAATATTTTCATTGAAGAAAAGAACCGCCCGTTTGAACAAAACTTACTGATAGTTAACGAATGTTTGGCGTTTGGAATCAGCAATGGTAAATCTGAAAGATTTGGAAAAGTGGTTAATGTTCACATGATGTATGGCTTATCCCTTGGAGACATTGGCGTTCAAGCAGGCGGCTGGTAACCAGGTTTCCTTAAAAAAGAGGCGGCCAAAAAAAATTTGGCCGCCTCCAATAAGTCATTAAGAAAAATCTTACAATTCTTAGCCTTAATCTGCTTCATCATATAAACCATGGCTTTACTGAAAGCGCTATCTCTTAAGTTAATGGAGTTTTACACGATATAAACTGACAACCTAAGAAAAAGTAATGAAAATCATAACACTAGCTTTATTGATGGTAAATGCAATTTCCACGTATGCACAAAAGCGGCCGTGCAAATTGGTTGAATTTAGTTTTGCCAAAAAAGACTGGGCTTTCCCATCAGATGTAGAGGGTATATTTAAAAAACACGAGATTCAATACAAGCCTCCTGGCTATTACTATAACATTGACGAAAACGATGTAGAGGTCATATTGGGCTACCATTCAGAAGACTGGGACTTTGACGATGAATATCAGCCAAAAGAAGTCTTGTTCCCAAGAATTATGCATTCCTATATTTTCCAAATACCTGAAAAAAATGAGACCTACGACTCACTGAAGAATGTGTTGGAAAAGAGCTTTAAGAAAAAATTCATATTTACAAAAGGGTTGAAAGAAGGTGACACTTTGCTTGAAAGTGAAAGACCTTTTGAATTTAATTTTCTTGAAATTAATTCCTGTCTCACAGTCGGGATAAAAAGAAGTCACGCAGAAAATAGGGGTAAAGTGGTGACAGTCAGATTTATGTATGGTCTTTCCCTGGGCTACATGGGAACTATAATGGGAAGCTACTAACAAGTGCATGATAACAGCCTGAGATTTAATCTGGCTGTTGTCATTTGCTCTCACTTCAACATCTTTCAAATGTTCTTTAACACGATATAACCGGACAACCAACGAAAAAGTAATGAAAATCATAACACTAGCTTTATTGATGGTAAATGCAATTTCTACGTATGCACAAAAGCGGCCATGCAAATTGGTTGAATTTAGTTTTGCAAAAAAAGACTGGGCTTTTCGATCGAATGTAGAAGGTAGATTTAAAAAACACGAGCTTCAATATAAACCACCTGGCTATTACTATAAAATTGATGAAAACAATGTGGAGGTAATATTGGGCTACCATTCAGAAGACTGGGACTTTGACGATGAATATCAGCCAAAAGAAGTCTTGTTCCCAAGAATTCTGCATTCCTATATTTTCCAAATACCTGAAAAAAATGAGACCTATGACTCACTGAAGAATGTGTTGGAAAAGAGCTTTAAGAAAAAATTCATATTTACAAAAGGGTTGAAAGAAGGTGACACTTTGCTTGAAAGTGAAAGACCTTTTGAATTTAATTTTCTTGAAATTAATTCCTGTCTCACAGTCGGGATAAAAAGAAGTCACGCAGAAAATAGGGGTGAAGTGGTGACAGTCAGATTTATGTATGGTCTTTCCCTGGGCTACATGGGAACTATAATGGGAAGCTACTAACAAGTGCAAGATAACAGCCTGATGGATCAATCTGGCTGTTATCATTTGCTTTCACTTCAACATCTTTCAAATGTCAATTAAAAAATATCTGATTTGCGCTATGGTTGTTGTTGCGGGATTTTGGTTTTGGTCAAAATTCAATCATTGCGACGCTGTAACGATACGCTTTGCAAATGAAGACTGGACATTCCCATCTACAATTGGCGAAGCTGTTAACAACCATGATCTGGATTTCAAGCCACCCGGCTACTATTACAAGACCGACTCAATAAATCAACAGATCCTGCTGGCCTACCACGACGAATTCGGAGATTACGATGATGATAGGCAGGCAAAAGAAACCCTATATCCCAGAGATGTGCACACTTATGTATTCCAGTTCAAAAAAAGGCCGAACACCTACGATTCGCTGAAAAGGCATTTCGAGACCCAATTCAAGCAAAAATTCGTGCTGACAAAGGGGATAAAAACCCGTTCGTTCTGGTTTGATTACGGAAAAATGCCTTTTGAGCATCATCTGTTGAAAGTTGATGATTGCCTCACAATTGGAATAAAAAACAGTAAATCGGATGGCTTAGGGGAAATTGTAACTGTTCAGCTGCTGTACGGTCTCCCATTAGGAGATATAGGCATATGGATGGGTAACTGGTGACATAAAAAATGACTGCCAACAATGCTGGCAGTCATTTCAAAATAGTTATTTAGCTGGAAGACTCTTACAAATTCTTAGCCTTAATCTGCTTCACGGCATAATCTACGGCTCTGGCTGAAAGTGCCATGTAGGTCAATGATGGATTTTGGGTTGAGGTGGAAGTCATGCAGGCACCGTCCGTTACGAACACATTTTTGCAGGCGTGCAGCTGGTTCCATTGGTTTAGCAATGAGGTTTTAGGATCCTTACCCATCCGGACACCCCCCATTTCATGGATATCGTTACCAGGATTGCGATGTCCGTCGTGGGATTTCACATTTTTGAAACCAGCATTCGTAAACATCTCACTGACCTGCTCCACATAATCCTTGATCATTTTCTCATCATTATCGTCGTAACCAACAGAGATTTTGAGAAGCGGGATACCCCAGGCATCTTTTTGCTCTTTATCCAATGCAACAAAATTACTTTCCTTCGGAATCGTCTCTCCCATCATGTGAGAACCGACACTCCAGTTCCCATATTTGGTTTCCAGCAGACCTGCTTTCAACGACTCTCCCAGACCATTGCGATCCGAGTAAGTATTCCGATTTGCCGAGAAACCGGCTGCATATCCCCTCAAAAAGTCTGTTTCCTGCTTATAAACGTTCCGGAACCTCGGAATGTAACCACTGTTCGGGCGACGTCCGTCTGTTGTAGAATCAAGAAAACCTTCATACTCTCCTGAAACACTTGCTCGGTAGTTGTGAAAAGCTACATACTTGCCCAAAAGCCCGCTGTCATTGCCCAAACCATTTGGAAAACGGCTCGAAGTGGAGTTCAGCAGAACCAGATTAGAATTCAGCGCCGCGGCATTTAAGAAGATAATGTCGGCGTAAAACTCAATAACCTCTTTGGTGGTAGCATCGATCACACGAACACCACTGGCTTTTTGTTTTTTATCGTCATAAATAATGGAATGCACCACCGAATGTGGACGGAGCGTCAGATTCCCGGTTTTCATCGCCCAGGGAATGGTTGAAGCATTGCTGCTGAAATACCCGCCAAATGGACAACCTCTCTCGCACATTGTCCGGCTCTGGCACTGTGCCCTCCCCTGATCCAGGTGAATTTGCTGTGGATCAGTAATGTGTGCGGCACGTCCGATAATTATATGACGGTCTTTGTATTGTTTTGAAACCTGCTCTTTGAAATATTTCTCAACGCAGTTTAATTCGTGAGGCTTTAAGAACTCCCCATCAGGAAGCGCATCCAGACCATCTTTATTCCCGGTTATCCCTGCAAACTTTTCAACATGACTGTACCAGGGTGCAATGTCGTCGTAGCCGATCGGCCATTCGACTGCAAACTTGTCCCTAGCCGGACCTTCAAAATCATATTTACTCCATCGTTGCGTTTGCCTTGCCCATAACAATGATTTTCCTCCTACCTGATATCCGCGAAGCCAGTCAAATGGCTTGTCAGCATCCTGGACATAAGGGTGCTCGTTATCTTTTACAAAAAAATGCGCGGACGATTCCTTAAAATTGTAGCACCTGCTGGCAATCGGATTGGCATCAGTTACTTCCTTTGGTAACCGCTCACGGTGCGGAAATTCCCAGGGCATCATATTGGTGGTAGGATAATCCTTAATGTGCTGAACATCGCGCCCACGTTCCAATACAAGTGTTTTAAGCCCCTTTTCAGTCAGCTCTTTTGCGGACCAACCTCCGCTAATTCCCGACCCGATGACGATGGCATCATAAGTCCGGGCCTTTTTACTGTCAATATTAAAATTAGCCATGTTAATTTCCTAAGGAGAATGGAGTAAGGGGGAGAGAGGGTGAACGGGGAAGAGAGGGAGGAAGGGGAAGAAAGGGAGAATAAAAAAAACCTCCTCCCTCCTCCCCTTTTTCCCTTTTCTCCTTTTAACCCTTTTTAACCGGTACACAGCCGTGGTAACGTGCTGGTACCATTTCATAATGCGTAATGTTGGTCATCACGTATTCGGATGACATATAACCCTGGATCGTCAGATTTTTGACCATACCGAAAAAAGCTTTTTGCTCTGCATCAGTGCTCTTTTCAAGTTCTTGCAGAAGTTGCAGTTTCTGATCTTTGGATGCATCGGCATACGACTTCCCAAATTTCTTATTGCTTTGCGCATCAAGATTAGAAATACCGTTTGAAAGAGTGGCCTGCGCCTTCTTATCGTAGCAATCCTTCACCATTTTCTGTACAAAATCACCTACCCCGAGCTCGCCGGCACCAGGTGTATCGGTTTTGGGAATAATGGCCTCAACCATTGCGGACAGATTTTTTGCCTGATCTGCCGCAAGCAGTGTACCTTTTGGAAAAGATCCCTTGCTCCAACCCGATGCCCATGAAGGCAAATTCGCCATTGCGCCAACGGCTAGTGCCATGCTTCTAAGCGCTACGCGTCTTTCCATTTTATTTTATATTGATGTGAATATTAGCAACTTCATTAAAGAGTAATTAAAGAGTCATTTATGGTCAAGCTCCTGCGTCGCGTCATTGATTGTCATTTTGTAGTTTTCACAAACGAATATCCGCAAACAACAAATGACTTAATGACCTAATGACTTAATGACTTAATGACAACATAAAAGCACCACTAAGGCATTCATTCTTCCAGAAAATCCAAATCGCGGCCATGTGTTTCGGGTATGGTGAGAATGCAATAAATACCGATCGCAAAACAGATAACACCGACCAATGCAGCCGAATTAATAACGGAAAAGGACATTTTAAAATTAGCAAATAAAGTTGTCATTAACACAACGGTTCCCCTGACCATATTCGGTACAGTTGTCGCTGCGGTAGCCCTCAAATTGGTCCCGAATTGTTCGGCCCCAATCGTAACGAACATTGCCCAATAACCGATGCCAAATCCCAGCAAACTAGCAACTATATATAAGTTTGAAGCAGTGTTTATACCAGCAAAAAGGTAGATACAACTGGCTGCAAGCGTGAAAAGCATCAGATATAAGACCGCCTTTTTTCTGGATTCAAGCCAGTGACTTAAAAAACCGCTGGCAAGGTCTCCCATGGATAATCCAACATAACACCACATGATCGATAACCCCGGCTTGATAGGTTCGGCAATATTCAAAGCTTTTCCAAACTCATTGCTAAATGTGGCCAGTATACCGATTACAAACCAGGTCGGCAAGCCAATACCAATGCATTTCAGATATCGGGAAAGCCTGTCTTTGTTATTAAATAATGCAAAGAAATTACCTTTCTCCACTTGTTTGCGATCCTTGATATCCTTGAAAATTCCGGATTCAAAAACACCAATACGGAGTAATAAAAGGGAAACCCCTAGTCCTCCACCGATGAAATAGGCATATCTCCAATCGAAAAATTCTACCGTGAAATATGCAACTACTGCACCTAACAGGCCAATTCCAGCAACAAGGGAAGTACCGATTGCCCTGAGATGCTTGGGAAGAATTTCGGAGACCAATGTAATTCCTGCACCAAGTTCCCCCGCCAGACCAACGCCTGCTACGAAACGGAAAAATTTATAAACGGTTACATCCTGTACAAAACCACATGCAATGTTGGCAAGTGAATAGGTAATGATTGATCCAAAAAGAACTGATAATCGACCTTTTTTATCGCCCAAAACTCCCCAAAGGATACCTCCTAATAGAAGTCCTGTCATTTGCCAGTTCAGGATACTTGCGCCTGTTAAGGAGATTTCGGCATCCGACAATCCAAGAGACGCCAAGCTGGGCAGCCTTACGATGCCAAAAAGCAGTAAATCATATATATCTACAAAATAACCAAGCGCGGCAACGATAACCGGGGCACTAAAAAGGTGGGAAGCATCTGAACGAGGTGCTGTAAGGGTTGTCATTTGTTTATCGGGTTTCAGGAATTACTGCAATATTATGCAAATAAGACAAATCACAATTTGATCACAGTTCAAGTTTTTGTTTATCCTTCAAAAGCTGCTCCTTCAACTGACCATAATCAACGTCCTGAACTGGAATTTTTTTGTCAATTGCCATCACAGCAGCCGTTGCTGCACTTTGGCCGAGAATCATAAAAACCGGCTCCATGCGGATTGAGCCGTATGCAATGTGCGAACTGGAAAGACAAACAGGGACAAACAGGTTCTGACATTCCGCTTTTTTAGGAACAATTGATTCATAAGAAATACTGTAAGGCTGCTTGGGATGCACCCCGATGTCCCCCTCGTTTTGTACAAAGCCATCCGCTTTTACATAGAGTTGCGCATTGTGCGCGTCCAATGAATAGGAACCCATTCCTATCGGCTGGGAAACTGGTTTTTTACCTAATGTTTCGTTCTCCGTCATAATTCCCATCCCGATCATGCGACGGGCTTCCCGAACATATATTTGATGTGGCCAACCACCATTATCCTTGAACTCATCCCTGGCAAGTCCCCACACATTCATTTTTTCCCGCACATCCGCAGGAACATTGGTATCATTGGACAAATAGTACATTAACCCTTTCTGGTAGCTTTCGTGTTCTTTGATAATCTCCTTTCGCCTCTCGTAAGTAGCGTCGGGATAGTCGTAATTCATTCCAATATAGTCTGTGCTGAATGGGCCGTGATTGTTGGTATCTGTTTTTTTATTGGGAATGTCATCGTACTTATCGAATGTTTCCGTCCAGCCGGCTTTGTAAACCCTGGCCAGCAACTCGTATTTCTTGGGATCATAGCCGGCAGGTTTTGCGAATGGAATGCGGTTGTCGGGACTGGATGACAGGCACATCCGAAAACAATAAGCCTGAATTTTGTTATCTCCATCACCTTTCTTACCGATCTGCTCGGGAGATATGTAGGGTAACAATCCACTTTTTGGATCTCCTTCGATCTTATATGGGCTCACATTCTTTTTGAAATAATGCCCGTGCTGGAAAACCTCCGGCTGAATGCCATTCCATTCTTCGTTGTATACCCTATTGGCCTCTCGGCCTATATGGTATTTTACGCTTGCTGCGGCCATCAGATCGCCTTCGTAAGTAGCATCAATGAACATTTTCCCTTTGAATGTCTTTCCGCTCAATGTCTTGAATGCGATGATAATACCATTTTCTTTCTCAACGCCATTTTTCCTGTCCAGCCACTCGTCACGGTATAAAGTAATGTTGTTTTCTTTTACAAAATCCTCAAAAACTTTTTCTGCAACATGCGGCTCGAAAATCCACATGGTCCTTTCTGTCCCATCCATCGCTGGCGTTCCCTGACCTTTGTTGCCATATTCATTCTTTTTTTGCCAAACCCAGGCTTCATCGGTTTGGTAATGATTGTAAACACGATGGTAAAATTCTCTGGCAAGTCCACCAATCACCGACTTATTGCCCGTATCTGTAAATCCTAGCCCGCCTGCCGACAATCCACCAAGATGTTTATCCGGAGATACGACAATGACTTTTTTGCCGGACCTAACAACCTGAACCGCCGCTGTGACGGCCCCGGAAGTACCTCCGTAGATGATCACATCCGCCTCATATGCAGTTCCGATTTGCTGACCAGCAACCGTGTAGCCGAGCAGGATAAATCCTAAAAAAATGCCAGAGGAAATCGATCTGGCAAAATTCACTTGGTACATATTAGTTGAATTATTTTAGAAGTCGGGATATGGGAGTAGTTCGCTTTAATAGAAAGATATCCCCTATTCGATCTACTGATCGATAAAGCAAAATGAGCCGATCGCCACTACTCTACTACGAACCGGATGAATCTATCTTTTTTATCTAAATCGAGAAAATGGAGAACGTACATTCCTGCATTCAATGACCTGCCCAACCGGATCTCCGTGCGCCCTGCAGAAAGCACCTCTTTCTCGAAAGGCAATTCTTGGCCATTTAACCTCGTAATGTTCAGGGTAGCGAGATTCATATTTTTGGCATTGATTATAAATGAATGACCTGAAACCGGATTTGGCATGATTACATTTTCCTCAGGCTCTTTTACTGAATTTCCTTCGCGAATCAGGATGTCGTGGATGCGGATCTGGCCCAGGCCATTCCTATATCGAATTTCAAAATTTGAAAGTTTAGTTGGCGAGAAAGGCGAGTTTCCGGGGTAGGCTTCGGTTCCTTTATGGATCGCTTCAACGTCTACCCATAAGTCGTAATTTCCGGGAGAAACGGTTTCCTTGTCGCCGTGTGCAGACAATTGGTATTTTAAATCCTCGGATGAATTATTCAGTACCCAAGACAAAGTAACCATTTTTTTGACATCAATGGGTTTGCTGGCGACTTGCGTTTCGGGATCTTTGATGATAAATGAATTTCCGGTGAAGTTGATTGCACATCGGCCAAACATAAGCCCATTGCCAGGAAACGAATTGTTGACCGGATTGAAATCTTCTCCAACATAAAAATAAATCGCATTAACCGCTTTCGACTGGATCGATTCTGCACTGAGGGTAATCTGAATCAAAAGTGTTTTTGGACTGGGCAAAAAGGGTGTGGCGCGCATAACCCGGATGATTCCTCCCGTAGCGGAATCCTGCTGGGTACGGGTGAGCTCGATGTATCCTTTATGGAATTTGTGATACGAAAGCGCTGGTGCCGTGAGGATAACATGGCTAAACTGCGTGCTATCCGGCAAAGGATTGATCAGGCCACTGGTTTTGTCGAAACTTTGCCGCAAATAAGTCGTTTGCCCATCGCTTTGAAAAGCGGTAAAAAGAGTCAGGCAAATAATAGAGGCTCTTACGAGATGAAATAAGGAGAATGTCCGCATAAACAAGTCAAGGTTTATGCTTTAGACGTTAAGTATTTGTAATGGTCACTTAGTAGAAGTAAATATTTTTTGGTAGTAAAAACTACCGACTCCGACCCGCTTCCCTAATTCTCTCCAATTCAGCACTCATCGCTTTCACTTTTGCCGGATACTTATCTGCCAGGTTATCTTTCTCACCAATATCCTTACTCAAATCATATAATTGCGGTTTAACATTATTTCCAGTCTCCGTATTAGTCAGTTCCTGCACTGCTTTCCCTTCTCTTGGCTCGATATATTTCCAGGTTCCCTGCGTGATAGACAATGCCCCACCCTGTTTGATAAGAAATGTTCTGCCCGTTTGCGATTTTCCAATAAGCGCGTCCATTACATTATAACTGTCAACAGCATCCTCACTCTCGACTTTTTGGTGAAAAAATTGTGCAAATGATGCGATCAGGTCTATCTGACAAATCAATGCATCGGAAGTGACGCCCGGCTTGATCGCTTGTGGCCAGCGGGCAAGCCAGGGAACCCTGCTTCCACCCTCGAAAGCACTGTATTTGCCTCCACGAAGGACGCCAGCAGCATGATGTCCTTTTGATAATTCCACAGCCTTATCCGCATACCCATCGTCGAGGACCGGACCATTGTCACTTGAAAAAATGATCAGCGTTTGATCTGCGATGTTCAGTTCATCCAGTTTTTTCAGGATTTCACCCACCGTCCAATCCATCTGCAGGATCACATCACCCCTCAAACCCATCTGACTTTTACCTTTAAACGGTGTGCTGGGCATGCGGGGTACGTGAATATCGTTTAGGGAAAAATACAGGAAAAATGGATTTGCGCGATTCTCCTCCATAAACTGCTCAGCTTTTGACAGGAATACATGTGCTATTTCTTCATCGGTCCAGCGTGCCTGCTTACCGCCGGTCATCCACCCAATGCGACCAATGCCGTTCACAATCGTATTATTGTGACCATGATCGGGAGACGCTGGCAGCTTCAATAATTCAGGATTTTCCTTTCCAGTCGGCTCATTTCCAATCTGTTTCGAATAATCCACTTCGATAGGATCATTTATATCCAAACCTTGCACATCGTGATTTTCTATAAAAACAGTAGGCACTCGGTCGGAGGTAGCAGGGAAGAAAAACGCATAATCAAAGCCCACTTCATTCGGCCCTTTTGTGATGGGTTTATTCCAGTCGATTTGCTTATTCGTTTCTCCCAATCCAAGATGCCATTTACCTACAGATGCGGTTTTGTATCCTGCATTTTGAAAAACGGCGGGTAGCGTAAGTTGGTTTGTAGGGATGATTAGGGAGGCATCACCGGGTAAAACGCCCGTGCCTTTCTGACGCCAGGGATATTTGCCGGTAATGAGTGCAAATCGCGACGGCGTACAAGTGGCCGACGTCGCATGTGCATTTGTAAAACGTATGCCTTCCTTCGCCAGGCGGTCGATATTTGGCGTTTTTATTTTAGCAGCGCCATAAGAGCTCAAATCCCCATAGCCCACATCATCCGCGTAAATGAAGATTACATTTGGTTTTTGTTGTTTTTTCTGCCCAAAAACAAGGAACGGAAAGATAGTCAATACGAATAATAGGCGCAAAAGCATGCTAAATTGGTGTAGGTAAGTTAAAAGTTAAATACCTATTATTTCGCCGCCGTCAAACTCTTAATCAAATCAGTTTCCTCCTTCTTATACGGCGTTCCGTCTTTTCTGAAAATGTCGTGAAACCATAAGTCTGGCTCTTTGGTATAGGTTTTCTTCCAGCTATCCCATGGATAAATAGTCTGCGATTTTCCATCGACTAATCCCCAGTTGATGGCCCCCACATTGTATTTCTTCGCAATGGGTAGGGAGCCTTTGAAAAAACTTCCATTTCCGCGCGACATGTATTCGGTGCAGATCAATGGACGATCGTATTGTTGTAATTGCTTGATACGCTTCTCAAAATCTGCTGCATCCTCATAGTTATGGAAAGTGATGATGTCCGATTCGTCGATCATCACTTTTTCAATCGGTTTCAATGTTTCGTGTGAAGTCCAGTCACCCGCCCAAACGCCGGATGTCAATGGTTGCGAAGGATTTACCGAACGTGCCCAGGCAAATGATTTTGTCAAAAGCGGAATCACATAATCGACCTTATTTGGTAACTCTACTTTTCCATAAGAACTCGTATTGGGGTTGTCAGGCTCATTCCAGACATCCCAGGCCAGCACCCGATCATCATTGGCAAATGCGGTAACAGTACCTTTTACATATCTCTCCAAACGGGGATATTGCGTACTATCCTTCAATGCTTCAAATCCGGGGCTCTGTACCCAGCCAGAATTATGCACACCTGGTTTGGGCGCGCGTTGCGTTCCCAGTTTTGGGAAAGGGTCCCAGCACGAATCGAACAATACCAATACTGGTTTGATTTTATGTTTCTGGGCAATGTCCAGAAATACACCAAGCCGTTTTACGAAACCTGCCGAATCCTGCTGAAACAATAAATCGTGCAGATATACCCGCATTGTATTCATGCCAATGTCTTCTGCCCAGCCAAGCTCACGATTGATGGTGGCAGTATCAAAAGAAGTCTCCTGGAACATTTCCAGCTGATTAATAGCGGTGCTTGGCAGGAAATCCGCCCCTACCAGCCATCCCTGTTTGGCATACCATTCCTTCGCCTGCTCTTTGGTCCAGATTTCACGACTAGCCGCAGATTCCTCCCCAGCAGTTGTATCTTCTTTGTTTTTCTCCGCTTTTTTAGCGCAACTTTGGAACGAAAGGCAGATTGTGACTGCCCAAATCGTTGCTTTTAATAATTTCATTCAAACTAAGGATTTAATAGTTTTACTTAAAAAGAGGTGCCTTTTTGCTTTCTATACTTGGCTCGGCATTAACTATTTCCAACCGCTCATTATTCCAGGTAAGTTTATGCGACCTATTCGAGCCAGATAATCTGCGTAAATGCGCCATTTGCCGCAACATCCCAGACTTCCAACCTTACCCATTTTCTATTTTTCAGATTTTGGGTAAAATGAAATGTTTTTTGTCCAAAAGCCTCAGTACCATTCAAATTCACAATATCGTGAAATACCTCTTTCCCATCTCCGGAAATGATTTCCGCCCGGTTCAAAGGAAAAGTCCATTTAATATTCAGATTGACCTCAACATTACCTTTTGAGTCTGCCTTCGTCGTTTCACCAGCCTGTACATTGTTCACCGTAAATGAAGGTAGCAATACCTCGCCTGTCGAGACAAAGAATTTGCCTTTTTCCATCACGTCCAGCACCGGCTGCCAGCCATCCTCAAAACGCGGAAGTTGCTCCAATTGTAGGTAATTGACATTCAAATGCCCGTAAAGCTCATAATTAGGTTCAATGCGAAACAGGTCGGCCTCGGCGATTACATATTTCTTCTGACCCCAATTGGCCATGTCGTCCATCAGGTCCAGCACCCGTTTTCCTAATTTAGGCTGGGATAAATCCGCTGGCATTGCTTTCCAGGCAGCGCCAAGAAAACGGTCCGATTTATAGAAGGCCTCTTCCTTGTATTTATCAGGAAAACTTGTCGATCCTTTCGTTCGGGCATGAGCAGTCCAAGCGAGACCATTCTCTATTTCAAGCAGTTTAAGCATTTCTTCCTTGTTCCCGATTCGGTAAAGCTTGCCGTATTCTTTACTTTCCTCTACAAATGGCTGATCTTTTTCCCTCGACATAAGCCAGTAAATGGGTTTGGGGAAAATATTCATCCAATGTCCGCCGTAAAAATTGTTAGGTTCTTCACCAGGCAAAAGCAGAAAATTCCCTCCCGAAAGCCTGGCACATTCACTGAACATGCTTTTCATTTCGGGCCATCGTTTCGCTTCGGGGCCGCGCGGACTTCCTGGCCCATGAAATTCGCCCAAATGCACAATGTTAACACCCGTATTCCTGAATGCCTTAACAAAACCCGGCATATCCGGTAGAGGTTTCTTTGTAAAAACATCGTCCACATGCTCCTGGTGAAAATGGCTCGACATGGTATAATAGCCTGGAAGTGGCTCATAAGTATCGCTGTGGGTGAATGCTTTTACCTTTTCCAATACCTTACCATCTTTTTCGCCGCTGAGCAAACAAAAGAAGTTAAACCGTTGCTGCGTATTCGGCGGTGCATTGAACCAGGGAACCCATCGCCGATCCCCCAACAAATCGTGGCGAATGCCGATAGCAAAACCGGGAACCAAGTTCCTGTAATTTTGACCATACCAGACATGTTCAAAATTGTAACAATTATCAAGAGGATAAAAATATTGGTGCGGGGCCGGAAAAACAGCGAGGCTACCCTCTTTGCTTTCGCCGATGATCGTACGGTATTTGACAGGCTTCGTTTCCGAACTATCCATTTTAGCAATGCTGGTGCTCCGGATGAAATTTTCAGTATCAGACCAGCATAACTTTTCCCAGGGAGTTTGCTTGCTTACCAAACCAGCGTCATAAATCACCGCCAGAGAATCGAAAGTAGTTGTCATCACCGCCGCAACATTCATTAACGGACTTCCATTGAAAAGCGTAATGTTAATTGAACCTGTAAACGGACCAGCAGTCGCTCCGGCAACTATTACTTCCGTTTGCGAACCGGACGTCACCACTTTTGCAGCAGTTTTATCCAAGGTAACCGCATAGGTTTTGTAGGGTAAGTAGGCAGTTTTATCAAAGAAAATATTCCAGCCATTTTGTGAAACCAGGTCCCGTTTGCCAACTGTGAGGATGATTGCAGGATCAAGCTTACTGGTAATGGTTTTGAATTTCTCTTTTGTCCCAATCTGCAAACTGCTGATCAGAGGCTGATTTTTGCTTAAATCAATTAAAATTTTCCCAAATTCTGCATTTCCAACTGGCCACTCCACCTGCAATGTTTCGCCGCTAACTGTCGCCTGAGCGCCTTTTTTCTTGTCAAACCCTTTCAAATCGACAGGTATCTGAGCATTTAGTAAAATACCATTAAAAACAAAAAAGAGAACAAATAGAATGCGCATATGGAAATTTTAAATGTCAGGAAAAGAGCCTTTTGTAAAATTCCAGTCCCTCGCTAGCCAGTTCATCTGCACTATTAGCCAGCGGGCGCCAGATACAGGCCGCCGCTGCCAGTTCTTTCGACGGCTGGCCGAATGTCTCGATCACCACTGCACCATCATATCCAATCTCGACCAATGCATTCCGGATCCCTTCCCATTCCAAATGTCCGGTTCCCGGCGTTCCGCGGTCGCTCTCGTTCCCTTGCACATGGCAAAGCAAATCCTTCCCGATTTTGCGTATGGAAACAGGGATATCTTTTTCCTCAATGTTGGAATGAAAAGTATCCAGCACGATTTTCAAATTAGGGCTCGATATTTCACTCACAATCGACAACGCCTGATCAACGGTATTGATCATATCTGTTTCAAACCGGTTCAATGGTTCCAAACCAACCACTACGCCATGATCTTCTGCAATTTTTCCTATTTCAATCAAAGTATTTACGCACCATGCACGTTCCTGCTTCTTTTGTTCCTCCGAAACAATACGCGTTTTGCCAACAGCGGAATAAACAGGTCCGCCGAAAATGGGACTACCCACATTTTCGGCGATTTTAATGCAATCGATTATGTATTGTTTACCAAGTTCGCGGTAATGTGGCTCGGTGCTGGAAATGTCCCGCTCTACGCCAAATGCACCGCTCACAGTGATTTTCAGGTCAAGGTCTGAGGCTACGCTTTTGATTAAATCCCAGTCAATAATGGTGGTATCCTCTACCGCTATTTCAATAATATCGTAGCCCATATGCTTCACTTTGGTAAGCAAGTCAATGTTCTGCGTTGAAAATGGGGATACCCAGATAAAAGTGCTCGCTCCGAATAGCATAGGCGGGTTTATTTCTATTCGAAATTAGGAATAGCTACGCGTATGCCACCTTTCATCGCGGACTCATGCGCGCAAATTCCCGCGCAGGTGTAGTTGGCTGCCAAAGCTGCATCTACCGCCGAATCTCTTCCTTCGACAATGGCCGCCATAAATTCCTGCACCAAATGCGGGTGTGAACCTCCGTGTCCGGCGCCTTGCAGGAACGAAACGTGATTCGGATCGTCGATTTTTTCGCGTTTCGTGAAATGCTTGATCGGCTCAATCAAAAGCTCATCGGTATCGGGCACATCAATGCGTTTTGCATTTTCGCCTCCATCAAAAACAATGTGGCTTTCGTCTTGCAACTGCTCCCATTCGAACGACATTTTGGTGCCATATACATCATAACTCTCTCGATATTGGCGTACCACATCGAATAAGGAACGTGTGGCTTCCGCAATCACATCCGAATTTCTCAATGTGAAAGTCGCTGTCTCAACAGCAAACGGGGAACCATATCTGCTGGCCAAATCTTCTCCCAGGCGGCCGGAGCCATGACAAACTACTGTTTCTGCAATGGTATTATTGATTTTCAAAAGGGGCGAAATGGCATGCGTTCCATTCAACATAGGCGGATAGCCTTTCCAATATTCGCCCCATCCTTCCATGCTCATATCCTGAATGTGCGATCCCCGGACAAACTGAATACGCCCGAGTTCACCACTTTCTGCCAATTTCAATCCATATAAAAACTCTCGGGTATATAATGCAGTTTCCATCATCATATATACCTTCCCCGAACGCCGTTTTGCTTCCACAATGGCAGTACAGTCCTCCACCGTCATGGCCATGGGAATGGTACAGGCTGTATGCTTCCCCGCATTCAGCGACGCCAAGGTCATTTTTGCATGCTCAGGAACCGGGGTTACTACATGGATTGCATCTACATCATCTCTTTTGGGAACGTCCTCGAAATGCTCGAAAACCAGATTGGGATCCAGATTAAATTTTGCCGTCAGCTCATCACGAGTTTCTTTACTACGCGTACAAATTCCGACAGCTTTGATATTTGGGTGACTTTGATAAATGGGAATAAATTCTTTTCCAAACCCCATTCCTACAATAACAACTGTAATTTGACTCATATTTTTCTCTTTAATCCGTTGGCCGAAGCCGACGGCAATTGATTATTTGATTGATTTTTTCTTCACTTTCTGCTTCTTCTAGATATCCGTTGGCTGAAGCCGACGGCAATTGATTTTTTATTAATTTTCAATTACCGTCGGCTTTTGCCAACGGTTCTGCAAACTATTGCCCCGCCGCCCACTTCACTGCATTCCGCAGAATGGTCTGATACGGCGCGATCGTATGTGACGCGGCATCGTGGCCCAATGCGATTCCCACAATCCTACCTTTTGGATATTTTACGATGAATAAGCTTGGGAAAACTTTGTCTGAATCGGCTGCTTTTGCAGTTGCCAGTACTTCGATCGGCGTTCCGGAAGTATCTGCGATATAGTAGTAAAGTTCATCGTTCAAATCGAATTGCTTGGGTACGTCCTTTGTTACAGGGTGGTTTGTATTGGTGATTGTTACATCAAAAGGACCATATTTGTTGTGACCATTTGAGCCGCCGCCTACCAGTTTTTGGTTGTATTCCGGCCAGTCTTTCCAGTTGTACCAAAGCGCTGGGTGCGCCAATACCAGCCCTTTTCCGGCATCTGCAAATGCAAAAATCGCTTTTCGCGTTGCTTCATCTGCAATAGGCTGATTGTTGCTGAGATACAGCACATCTACATCTTTCAGTTTGGATAAAATTGTAGTTGGGTCGCTGGTGTATTCTACAGTTGCCAGGCCGTCTTTTTGCAAAGTCTGCACATCTTCCCCTTTATACCATTTGTCGAAATCATGTGAAGAGCCGCCACCGACCAGTAAAACGCGTATCGCTTTTTTAACTGATTTGTCTGTCGGTTTTGCGGCAAATGTCACAAAAGCCGCGAGAACGAGCAGGATAGTAAGTAAGTATCTGGAAATCGAGTAAGTCATTTTTGAAGAGTTAACAAATGATGGTTTGAAATCTAAAAGCCTTTACCTGCTATTTTACTACCCGCAGGATTCCATTCATGCCTCGCCAGTGACCTGGAAATGTGCATACATATTGGTAATCACCAGGTTCTGTGGGCACCGTAAATTCGAGTGTGATTGTTTCGCCGGAATTCACAAGTTTTGTTGAATAAAGTACTTCCGGAATTTTGGGAACATATTGTTTTTCTGCTGCTTTTGGGTCGCTGAGCATTTCATCGGCCGCCTTTCCCACTTTCTGCAAAGTGCCGGGCTTAATGATCAACAAATTATGCTGCATTCCGTCCGGGTTTTCGAGGTTGATAACCGCTTTCTGACCGGCTTTTACTGTAATCAGCTTTTTATCAAACTGCATAATTTCCTTCTCCACTTTCAACTCAATCACTAATGCATTGGAAGATTTCACGGAAGAACTTTCCATATTTTTAGGGTCGCTGCTGTCAGGTTTATCATTGTCCGATGGCCGGTTTAATTCCAATACCGCTTTTTGAAAATTACCCACAAAACCAAATCTACCTTCGTAAGTCCCCATTTTATCATCGCCTTCCACATCTTCACCAGTCCTGACACTGTTGCTTAATGGGGCTGCAAACAACATATGCGCCTTCCCTTTCGCCACCTGTTTTCCGTCAATGTCAATGCTGATATCTCCGGATTTTTTAAGGCGTGCTACCACATCAAATTTCTCAGGAAGCGGCTCACTTGTTGCTGCCTGAATAACTACACCATGTTGCTTTACAGCCATAATAAGTTTGCCATCCTGGATATACAATGCATATCCATCATCTTTCCCGCCCTGCCCGGCAATAAATCCCTGCAATGGTTTGTCTTTGGCTTTGATCACACTGGCTTTAATCGCAATCTCTTTGCCCGTAACATCCGGAGGAAATTGAAGGCTATTTCTTCTCCCCAATGGATAAATTTCCTTTTGCAGTGCAGAAGTGATTTGTTCGCTGAATGTAGATTTCAATGATTGTTTTTGAGCAGCAGCCAAAAATCCTTTTTCATGCTGGATTGCCGCTGCCAGAAGCGCTTTCGATAACCAGGGATCTTTTGCATTCTGCTCCTCCAATGCTGCCTTATACACTGCTTCCCCCACTTTTTCCGAGGCAGGCAATTCCATCAATGCGATAAAAACACTTAATCTCGCATTGAGACTTGGGTCTTTGATCGCTTTCTGAAGCATCTCAAAGCTTTGTTCATTTTTTGGCAGAACACTCGCCGCTGCTTTGCGGACGCCCGCCGCGGGGTGGCTAAGTGCCTTGTTTACAACTTGCAAAGCCTCCACATTGGAACCATCCAAAACGCCAAGACCATGTAAAGTCCATAACGCATGCACCGCGGGACTATTCAATCCAATCTCATCCACTTTTTGATTATTAATGATTTTGTAGAGATCAGGAACGACGGACAGTTTTTTGGATTCCACCATAAGTCGCTGGGCGGTCATACGCCAAAACATATTGTCATTTTCCAATGCAGCTACTAGTCCCGGCAGATCATTTTTCGAGAGTTTTAATGCATTTGTTTTCTTCGCATTCTTATAAATAACCCTATAAATCCGTCCATGACTCAGATCCCGCATTGGGCTGCTGAATGCATTTCCAGGTCCGTGAGGCTGCTCTTTGAACGGCATTATAAATTCCGCTGGAGATTGGGCTGGAACAAATACATTGTGCTGAATGATGAAATTGTACCAGTCAGAAATCCAGACTGCGCCATCCGGGCCAGTTTCTGCCTGTACCGGGCCAAACCATTCATCCGAACTGGCCATAAAATTCCAGCCGTCTTTTTCTTTAAAACCTGCCCCATCCGGTTCCAGAATAGCATTATGTACCAATCTGATCGTTGGTTCCGATACAAATGCAATGCGGTTCCAGTATTCTTTTGGGAAATTTCGGGCAGTATAAAAATGATGTCCCGCCGCAGAAGTGAAACCTCCTACCACGTCGACCTGGCGCAAATTGGGCGTCATCGAATGCGCATCATAGTGCCCATCGATTTTTTGAACAGCCAAAACAGGTGGTTGGTCATCTCCGAGCGTCCGCTGCATGTACTTGCCCGACATTGAATAGAATGCGCTGTGGGTATTATTGGCAGTTGACAGAAACACATTATTATCTTCTGTCACCCCCAATCCCCAGGTATTGTTGCTGCTATTTCCAAGGAATGCGAATTCCTTCCCATCCGGTTTGAAATGATAAACTCCTTGCGGGAAAGTCATTTTTTTGCCATCAATTGTCCCATTGAAGCCTGAGTAGCCATTTACACCCCATATTTTGTTATCAAAACCATACTGCAAATTGGAAGGACCAGCGTGTGTATCGTTCTTGCCCCAGCCGGTCATGATTACTTCTCGCACATCCGCCACATCATCCCCATTGGTATCTTTCAAAAAAACGAAATCCGGCGCCATGGAGACGATTATCCCGTCATTTGAAAAAACCATACTGGTCGGGATATTCAGCTTGTCGGCAAAAACGGTGAATTTATCGGCTTTTCCATCGCTATTGGTATCCTCGCAAATCTTGATCCGATCATTGGCGGCGCCATCTGTTTCCTTGAAAGTATTGGGATAATCCACGGACTCGACCACCCAAAGTCGGCCGCGTTCATCCCAGGCCATGGCAATCGGATTGGTAATGTCGGGTTCGGATGCGAAAAGCTGTATATCAAAACCAGCAGGTATCTGGGTTAGTTTGTTGGATTCTGCTGGTGAAAGCGATTCCTGCATTTTTTGCACTACATGCCTTTTGGTATAATGTGAAATGGTGTCTGAATCGTAAATATCCACATTAGGAAGATTTAGTGCTGCAATTCCCGCTTTCACTTCGTCGCCAACCGCCCATAGTACGCCGTTTCTTACCAAATCCAGAAACCCTTTGTTTGTCCAGGTGCTGTCCTCGTGACCATATGCGGTGTAAAAAACGCGTCCCTTACCTTCATTCCGCACCCAGGTGTAAGGTTCATGCACATTTCCCTCCACGCGTTCGCCGATGACGGTTTTATCGGCATTCAGGTTTTTGTGCACATAACTTTCGTCCCAGGTTTCGAAGTTGGTTATGCCTTTCATCACCGGATGATCGGGTTTCAGGATTGTATTTTTGAACGAACCAACCCCATGAGAAGCAAACTGGCCGCCAATTGTTTTGATATACCAGGCTGAATTCCGGAAACAACCGGAAGCTGAATGCAATGGAATTAACCCCTTACCGCCCTCTACAAAAGCTTTCATCGCAGCTTCCTGCGAAGGTGATAAGGAATCGTGATTCGCGTAAATGATCAGTCCATCATATTTTCTGAGGTTTTCAGGGTTGAGATCGTTGGGATCAGCTGTGTAGGACATGTTAATCCCGCTTTTGAACAATTTCACTGAAAGCCAGGGCGCGTACTTTCCCGAATCGTGGTGCTTACTGTTGTGACCGAGAAATAGAACTTCTGCTCTCCTGCCCTTTGCAGTACTGGCTTTGGATGCAGATGAACCCATTTTACTTTTGGCACACCCCAATGCCAGTAATCCTAGAATGAATATAATGTTGTACTTACTCATTTAAAGTGATTGTTAACGATGGATTTTTTGAGTTGGAAATCTTGTCAAAACTTCGTAGTGCACTTTTTGAACCGGTGACACAAAGTTGGCCTTAACTAATGTAAAGCGAAACACGCGCAAAATCTTTGGCGCTCACGACGGTTATTATTTTTTTTTGCTTCAATGAACCCGACATTTAATATTCGTTCCAATGTCGATTTCCAGATAACGTTGTTTCTTTTTACAAAAAATAAAGGATGTCTTAACACTATTCGTGTCGACATCCTTCTGGTCACGCTACTCCTGAAATAAATTCTATTAAAATTTTCCCAATTCGTAAATCAGGCTTTCAACTTCTTCGATTGAAGTTGCGGGAAAATTTGCTATCCTGAGTTGCGAGCTTTTGTATTGACCATATCCACTACCAACTACCATTCCTTTTTCTTTGAGCTTTTTGATGATATCGGCTGATGGAGAAATTGTATCTGCAACGACAACAGTTTGAGATTGGCTGGCTTTTTCTTTCACGAAGGATGAAAATCCATCAGCATTCTTGATGAACTCATAGATCAGTGCAGCTTTTTGCTCTGTTTCCCTTCGCATAACCCCAACCCCAATTCGGTTGAAGTCTTCTGCAATTTTTCCCAATAAATAAATCCCCATGACATTGGGCGTAGCCGGCGTTTCATTGCTTTGTGCATTCTTCCATAGCGTTGGAAGGTCATTGTGTGCCCCAATGGAATATTGATTCCTAATATATTCGGCTTTCTGAAGACATTTTTCACTAACGATCCAAACTCCTAGTCCAGCGGGCAATCCGAAAGATTTCTGCACGGAGAAAAAAGCCGTATCAATAATGCGAAAATCCAGCTCGGGATACGGCGCGGAAGAAACCATATCCACTGCAATAAATTTATTCGGATTCTTTTCTTTCAATTTATGAATCTCAGAAACAGGCATTTGTACTCCTGAACTGGTTTCATTATGCGTTACACAAATCAGCTCAGCGTATTGCGGCACCTCTATTTCTTCTGCGGTAAATCCCTGACCCATAGGCTTTTCAAGCTTGTGGGCATATTTGTTCAGTGCGTTGGAGTAGTCATAAAACTTTTTTGAAAATGAACCATTCACCAAATGAAAGCTTTCCAATTCAACGCAACTCAGTAATACACGTTCCCAGACCTCAGAAGCCGATCCTAAGAAGAGAATTGCGTGTGTTTGCGGCACCCTCAGCAGCATGCGAAGCTGGTCAACGGTAAATTTGTGCAAATCCCGGTATTGCTGACTGCGATGCGAAATTGAACCAAGCTGTCCGCTCACAAAAGTCTGTAAATGATTTTCGAAAGTCGGGTAAAGCTGCGCAGGGCCCGGTGTAAAATAAGTTAATGACATTGTATTGAATCTAATAAAGCATTCTGAAGCGGATGGTACCTTCAATTTCTTTCACTTCCTGTATAAATTCTTCAGTATAACCTTTTTCGATATCCACGATTACATAGCCGATATGTTCGTTGGTTTTGAGATACTGACCTGTGATGTTGATGTTGTTCTTCCCAAAAATATGGTTCAACTTAGCGAGTACCCCGGGCACATTGGCATGGATATGCAAAAGACGATGCGAATCTTTCAATTTCGGCAATTGTACTTCAGGGAAGTTTACGCTTCCATATGAGCTGCCATTATTCATAAATTCCAGCAATTTGGAAGGAACGAAATGCCCGATATTTTCCTGAGCTTCTTCCGTGCTGCCGCCAATGTGCGGCGTCAGGATCACATTAGGCAAGCCAAGCAACTCACTTTCAAACATTTCGTTATTGGTTTTGGGCTCCTTTGGAAAAACATCTACGCCAGCGCCCGCTACCTTTCCACTTTTAACGGCGTCGGCTAATGCGTGAATATCCACCACATGTCCGCGCGAAAGGTTCATGAAAATAACGCCGTCCTTCATCAGGTCGAACTCACGTTTGCCAATCAGATTTGTATTTTCCTTGCGACCATCCACATGCATGCTAATCACATCAGAAATCGCGAGCAGATCTTCCAGAGAATTTAACTTTCTCGCGTTTCCAATGGATAGCTTCTCAACCTCATCATAGAAGTAGACTTCCATCCCAAGCGCTTCGGCCACGACAGAAAACTGAGTTCCAATGCTGCCATATCCTACCATACCCAATTTCTTCCCTCTGATCTCGAAGCTTCCGCTGGCAGATTTATCCCAGATACCCTGATGAAGCAAGTTACTCTTACCTACAATATTCCGGATTAACAAAATCATTTCTCCCACAGCCAGTTCCACGACTGAACGGGTGTTACTATATGGTGCATTAAAAACAGCGATTCCACGTTTAGCCGCTTCGTCCAAGTCAATTTGATTAGTACCAATGCAAAAAGCACCGATTGACATCAAACGATTCGCATGATCCAGCACACGCTTCGTTATCATTGTTTTGGAACGGATACCGATGATAGAAACGTCCTTAATGCGCTCGCAAAGCTCATCCTCATCCAATGCGCCTTTTACGAATTCAACATTAAACCCTTCCCGCTGAAATGCCTTTTGGGCAGCTGGGTGTACGTTTTCAAGCAACAACACCTTAATACGGCTCTTGGGATAAGATTGGCTTCTGCTCAATTTGTTGTCGTATAAAAAATCATCGAACGAAGTAGCAACATGTTCTGCTACCGCCATGACGCGCGGACGCTCAATGTTTTCTGTAAATGCATAGAAACGGTTCGCCAATCCGGAAGCTTTCAGTTCATAATCCGTGTAGCCATCACCGATCGCATAAACGTCGCCAGGAAGATTTAAGGCAGACAGGATTTGCATCTTGCCTCCATCCATTGAAAGCACATTATCTTCGTCAATCCCAATAATATTGTCGTCCTCGTCAAACACGAATTCATTGGCATAAACATGATCTGCCAGAATGCCTAACTGCGTTGCCACAGGCACAATAAACTCCTTAAATCCACTCGAAACGATATAAATCTGATCCGCATTCTCGGTAAGGAACTGCCTGTTCCGAAGAAACGAATCCGAAATTTTCGTTTTTAAAAAGGAAATAAGGCTTTCAATGTGCGAACGATTGGCTTTAAGTAACGCGATACGCTGGCGCAGACCGTCGGCAAACGACATTTCGCCATTCATACCTTTATTGGTCAGGTCAGAAATCTTTTGCACAATCTGATCTTGTTCCGGATGACCTTTCAGCGCAATTATTGCGAGTTCATCCAGCCCTTCCACCTTGGTAAAAGTGCTGTCAAAATCAATGATAATGTATGGAGCTGGATTGAGTGTTAATATGGACATGAAGTTGAAAGTAACTGAATAATAATCGGGTAAATGTGATTAAGTGTCGTAGGTCCAGGTGTATTTGAGGTTAAACAATCGGATTACGCCAATCCAATTTTGGTGCAAAATTACAAATCTGTTTCAGATATGACGCTAACAAAATAATCTTTGGATTGATTTAATTGTCGCTCAAAAACTCCAATGCTCTTCTTTCAGACCAATAACAACCGTCAATTAACGTAGCTGGCCGAAATCCGCAATGTCCACCGTCAGGGGTGATAACAAGACTAACGTCCTCGTGATTACGAATAATCTCAAGCGGCAGACTTTCAACCGGAACGATTGGGTCATTCTTCGCGTGGATAATCAGAGTTGGAATGGATATATTCTCAACAAAATGCATGGAGCTGCATTGTTCGTAATAATCGTCAGCACTTTGGAACCCATGAATAGGCGCAGTGTAGTGATGGTCAAAATCGTAGAGTGTTCGAACGACTCCCTTATCAGCCATTTTGATGATATCGGGGAAGATGGCAGACTTTGATCTTACTTTTGGATGAAGGGACCTTAAAAACCGGTGCATATAAACACTATTCTTAGGTAGGATAATGGCAAGACTGCATGCTTTTAGGTCCATAGGTACGCTAAATACCATTGCTTTGGTTATTCTTGTGTCAATTTCACGATCTGTTTCACCCAGATATTTTAATGTAAGGTTTCCGCCCAGGCTGAATCCAATCAATTGAATTTGCAGATATCCTTTGGTCAGAGCATGCTGAATCACTAGTTCAAGATCGTCCGTCGCCCCGCTATGATAAAACCGGGCAGTGCTGTTCATTTCTCCTCCGCACCCTCGGAAGTTCCAGGCAAGGCAATCGTTTCCAGCCTGATTCATTACGCTAACCATTCCCAAAATATACTGCCTGGTACTGTTGCCTTCTAACCCGTGCGACAGGATAATCAGAGTTTCCGAAGGAGTGGATTTTGCGTAAGACCAGTCCAAATCCAGAAAATCGTCATCAGAAGTTTCAATTTTTTCGCGGTAATATTTAATACCATTGACCCTTCGGAAAAGAGCAGGATAAATGCTTTGAAAATGCCCATTTGGCAACCATTTAGGCGAAATAAGGGCTTCAGTGTGGATAATGGGCATGCCCGTGATTTTTAGAAATTATTAAGAATAAGGCTAAGGGAAGTAATTTTAATCTTGTTTTTATCTTTTTTCTACATACATTTGATTTTTAAAAAATATAAGATCAATTATAATGGCAGAAGGTACAGTTAAGTTTTTCAATGATTCCAAAGGGTTTGGATTCATTCAACCAGCAAGTGGTGAAAAAGACATTTTCGTTCACGTTTCAGGTCTTCAAGACGACATTCGTGAAAATGACAAAGTGACTTACGACGTAGAAAATGGAAGAAAAGGTCTGAATGCAGTTAACGTTCGCGTTATCTAAGTTTAGTCATAAGAAGACATTTCGAAAGCATCCTGCCCAAGCAGGATGCTTTTTTTGTGCCGTTTATTTTGCTTCTGCATTTTTTCATAAGCCTTGTAAGATTCCAGATTTGATTACTCAATCATAAAGATCTTCGGAGCGTTCCAACATTAGAATAGATGCCTGCGGAACGATCACATATTGCTGCCCATCATATTCAAGGTCAATGGCGTTGCGTTGCAGGTAAATGGCGAGATCGCCTTCTTTGGATTGCAGCGGCATGTATTTCACTTTTTCTTCCGTTTCTTTCCAGGGCTCCTCTTCCACAGCCACCGGAATGGGATATCCAGGCCCAACCTTAATTACATAACCACTTTGTACCTGTTCTCTTTCTGTAACTGTTGGAGGAAGGTATAGACCGCTATTCGTACGATCGTTTGGGCTTTTGGGACGGATTAAAACCCGGTCACCAACGACAATTAGACTTTTTAACCGGTTGTCAGATGTTACTTCGTACATTTTTATTGAAAACTTAATCTGATAAAAGAACGTGAGTTGTTCCTAAATTCTGGTAACAAAAATAAAGTGCAAATATGCACCATACTACCCCTAAAATTGAAAGTAGATAAACTGATTTTCGGTCATTACACCCAGGAAATAGGTTAGGAAAGCAGTTATTGGAAACAAAATGAAGAACAATGTTGTGTTATGGGTTGGTATTTTCTCGTAATAATGTTCCTTAATCAAAAGAAAAAAAATCAGAAAAACACAAAACCCCATCTCAATAGCATTGAATGGGGTCAGGATCTGATCTGAAAAGGAAAGGTTTGCAATACCTCTTAGAATGACAACGGAACGGCTGATGGAATTGCGAAAAAATACCCAGGCAAGTGTAACTAACGTGAAGGTTATCAATAAATTAATCGTTCTGAAAAGGACATTATCAGGAATAGAAACGTTCGCTTTTTTCAACCATTTATCTTTGAGCGCTGCTGAGATCTGATAAAGACCATGAAGCCCGCCCCAGATGACAAAACTCCAGCTTGTTCCATGCCATAATCCGCTTACCATAAACACAATCAATTGGTTACGGTATTTCATGAGCTCCCCTTTTCGGTTACCACCCAACGGAATGTACAGATAGTCCCTAAACCACGTTGATAGCGATATATGCCATCTTCCCCAAAATTCCGGGATCGATCGGGCTTCATAAGGTGAGCGAAAATTGTCCATTAATGTAAAACCCATCACCCGTGCGGCCCCGATAGCAATGTCGGAGTAGCCGGAAAAGTCGCAATAAATCTGAAAGGAATAAAAAACGGTAGCGGTCAGCAATGTTAAACCATTGTGGTCTGCTGCGGGATCATATGCATAATCCACCATCATAGAAAGCCTGTCCGCAATGACCATTTTCTTAAAAAAACCGAATGCCATTTGCATTAAACCCTGCTTCACCTGTTCAAAGTCATACTTGAAATAAGAATGAAACTGGTGAAGCATATTCTGCGGACGTTCGATCGGGCCAGCCACCAATTGGGGGTAAAACATTACATACAATGCGTAGATACCGAAGTGCCCCTCTGCTTTCTGATTGCCACGATAAACCTCAATGGTGTAACTCATGGCCTGAAATGTGTGAAATGATAAGCCAATTGGCAATAATACTTTACCCACGTCAGTCGTGATCCATTCAGCAATAAAGCCCGGGATCAGTCGGGTTAATGGAGGTACAAGCGGATGCAGATGTACGCTTGCCAGAATGCTGTTAACCGAATCCTGAAAAAAATCGTAGTATTTAAAAAAGGCAAGGATACCTATGTTTGAAATCAGGCTGACGATCAGAAGCAGCTTTTTCTGTTTCTGATCCTGTGATTTTTCGATCCAAAGCCCTGCATAATAGTCGATAATGATGGTTCCAAACAGGATCAGGATAAAGATCGGTTTGAAAACCATGTAAAAGTAACAGCTGGTTGCCAGAAGCAGTATCCAACGGCCTTTCCACGACAAGCTGAAATACGCAAGCGTGACAACGATGAAGAAAATAATGAATTGGATCGAGTTGAAAAGCATCAGATCAAATGTACTCGCGGTTGACTATTTCCTCTTTAATGATGAAAAGGGGGCGATTTTTAGATTGGAAAAATATCCGGAGCACGTATTCTCCAATAATTCCAAGAGCCAGCAATTGCACGCCGCTGAATAATATGATCACAAAAAGCAGGGAGGTAAAACCTTCGATAACCTGCGCAAAAAACATTTTTTTGACAACAACAATAATGAAATAGATCAGAGAAATCAGAATAGCCACCACGCCAATTCTGCTCATGAATTTGATCGGAAATTCACTGAAATTGAAGATGCCGTTATAGGCCAGACTAAACAATTGCTTGAAAGAATACTTGGACTCTCCTGCTACACGCGCATCACGTTCATACTCAAACCCGACTTGCTTAAACCCAATCCACGAACGCATTCCCCGCAAATAGCGGCTTTCCTCAGGCATTTTATTTAAAACATCGACGACTCTGCGGCTGATCAATGCGAAATCGCCACTGTCTAACGGTATCTCAACATACGATATGGAGCGCAGGATGCGATAAAATAAATGGTAACCCGTTCGTTTAATGACCCCCTCTTTGCGCTTTTTACGAACCGCGTACACAACGTCATTTCCATCCTTCAATAGCTTGTAAAATTCGGGTAATAGCTCGGGAGGATCCTGCAAATCGCCGTCGATCACAAATAATGCTTCCGAGCCCCGGGCGGCAGATATCCCTGCGGTTAATGCTAATTGATGGCCATGATTTCTCGACAAAAATACACCATGATAGCGTTCGTCCGTTAATGCTAATTGCCTTATCCTAAGTGCGGTATCATCTTTGCTGCCATCGTCAACGAGCACTACTTCAATCGTCAGCGGACTTGATTCCATTAAAGCATTGATGCGCTGAACCAATAAAGGAAACGACTCGGATTCATTATAAAGTGGTGCGACAATTGATATCTGAGGGGTTTTCAATATACTACGGTTTTCGATTGTACCTGTGGCGGCAAAAATACACCTTTCGGTTCATTATAGAAACACTCAATTATCCATAGGTACGGTGACTTTCCTGAGAATTCCACCTTCTACTTTACCATCCAATGCATTCATAACCCCAAGATCATATGTCCCCGGCAATAAGGATAAATAGGGTATCAACACATCAGAACCTTTGTCGTACTGGCGAAAAATATTTCTCCCGGAATATTTGAAAGGTTCCAATTTGAAGAGATAAAGCCGTTCCTGGTTTCTCACAAACACGCATTGAATGTTGTCTTTTGCATAAGACAAACTTCTATTGTCGGCTTTGACATAATAAACGGAGTCACGGTCTTCTACCCTAAATTCCTTTGAGCCAGAAATGTCTGTTTGTAACAATGCAGCCATACTTGCGAGTTGTTCGCCTATGGGAGGATATCGATAAATACCTCGCCTGACCATATCTTTCATCAGGATGTCGACATAAGCAGCGCTTTCAGAATAGGGAACATGGCCTAATCCATAACCATTGAATTCCTGGTTATAGCCGTTGACAGTGTAGTATTTCTGCCGTTCGGAAATAACCGGCAAGTAGCTGTACATGGAGATACCCCAAATTAATATACTTGTTACTACCGATATTCTGAATCCAAGTTTGCGTACATTATCCCGGGTTGCCGAACTGATGAAAGCGAGATATGCGATGGTTAGAAAAAGTGCAGGATAAATTTTGTAATTGCTTACAATCATCACAAAAAACCCAAATCTTGTTCTTAAAAGACCGATAACAAGCGCGTCAACAAGCAAGAACGTAAGAATGCCTACCAAAAAAACCCTGAACGTTTTGACTTCCAAAGAGCCTTCCGATTGCTGCTGAGACCACTTTGGAGATTGTTTGGGCCAATTTAATGTGTATTTTAACCAAGGCATAATTTGTCGCACAAGCCAAATTACAACCCATATCATCACCAGAAATCCCATGATTACTGGCAGGACAGATCTTACCAAAATCGGTTTTTCAGGGAAGAAATCGAACAGACCTCCCAGAAAAGCAAAAAAGCCGAGCACGGGCAAATGTGGATTTTGGATAAGGAATGTCACACTGGATTCATTTCCCTGTGCGGACAATCCGTAAAAGTAGAAGCCAACCGCAAAAACTGCGGCCACACACCAGACTATCAATTGCTTATAATGCGAGCCAATTAAAAGTACAACAATCCCAGCCGGCCAGACGAAAATACCGCTGCTCATGGCATAAGTCGCACAAACACCGGCTAAAGCTGCCCACCCAAAGCGGTTTCTTGCTAATAAAAACATAGAAAGGGTAGCAAAAAACACTACCGGCGGATGTTGCAAACCGCATATCGCCCAAAGAAAAGCCAAATGAAATTGCAATTGAAACAGCAGGAACGGCACAGGCAAAAAATACCACCAGCTTAACCTGCTCTTTTCGAAAGCCCGCCAGAATAAAATCAATGTCCCCAGCGTAAAAATGCCTCCCGCGATATGCAGGAAAGTGAAATTAAGTTGTCCGGTAGTCCAATAGTAAATCAGCGTAACCAGCTTTCCGACAACCATGCGATGCTCGTTATTAGGCTGAAATAACAGATGCATCCGATTCGAAAGATCCGTATCTATCATCCATTTGTGCAGAAAATCAGGAAAGGGATCGAAATCGTCGTACCAGGGAAGGTTGACGGAATAATAAAAAATGACAAATACCCAGATCAGAATGGGCATGAACATGAAGAGAATGGGTAAAACCTTGCTATTTCTGTTCACCTTCCGTCTTTTTCATATAAATGGCCTTCTTACCATAATAACCGGCCAGGCATCTATTCCACCAGTGATTAGGGTTAGCCTTGATGTCGTCATCTACAAAAATCGACAACGGCTTGGATTGAATCAGAGGCAGGTATACGATGTCCTCTTTGGAATTACGAAGCATTGCGTAGCGCTCAAACATTTCCTTATCAAATGCAGCTGCTTTACCTCTCAATAAGTCCGAAAATATCAGCCGGATGTTAGGGCTTCTCCAAAATGAGAGCACGATAGATACCACCAGGATGGCATATAACGCGCCGTAACGCACCACCGTAAAATGGAAATAATCGATTTTTCTTTTTTTCAAATAATGAAAAACAACTCCGATTACATAAAACCAGCCAATCAGGAAGAAAAAATAAACACAATTTATGATTCGGGGCGACGGGTCAATGCCAACGCCATAATAGTTTGGAAATAATTGAGCGGCCAGTATGCCGATAAATAACAGCACTGCATACCAAACAGGTATTGAAAAGTAATTTCTGGCACCATTGGACAACCTGGAAAGAACCACCAGCCATGCCACTGAAAAGAAAATTAGTGGTGTCCTGAAAACCCAGTCATATACCAGGTACGCCAATTTCTTGAAAGATGAAATAACCGAAAATGGTATGTTACCACCCAGCGGATTGCCGCCAATGCGGGCGCTATTTCCAGGTGCACTGAAATAGAAATAGCAGGAAACCAGGGATACCAATAACATGGCAATCATAAAACCGTCTACGGTTCTGAAATAAATCAGCCGATAAACCCACCAGGCAGCGATCAATAACATGATCGTCAAAAGCGTAGCTTCACCGCTTCCGATCACCGCAAAAACCAGAAATCCTGATAACGAACCCAGCAGGATTTTAGCAGGCTGCGTGTCTTGCCGGTACCAGCGCAAGACCAGTACAATCCAGAACAGGGTAAAAATACTGGGGATGGTGAAGGTGACGAATGAAGCCATCCAATAGAATGCTTCCGCCATACTCGGCATTTTCAATACATATAAAAAGAAAACAACCCCGGCGAAGCCAATATGCGCCATTCGCGACAAGGTGGGCGTTAAATGCCGAAATAGACTGTAAAGCGAAAATATGACTGCAAGCAATAATAAGACTGGCAGCACCTTAAATCCAGTAATGGAGTGGAACAACAGCGGGTTGCTGTGATTCAGAAATATACCGAAATACCTGCCTGTCCACCCTGAGTAATAATAATTCATCGCTTCGAGCCACCCAAATCTGAACACCGTATCAATGTAGCAGTAATCGTCGGCCGGAGATGGATGATTGTAATAAGAAAGCGCAAGCATTGGGAGCAGCACGGTGATCATAAGAAATATGTTGATCCAGTTGCCGACAGCCCTGTATTTTCTATAAAATCTATTCATTGACAATTTTTTCAATTATGTATCGGGGCCGTCCTTTTACTTCTTCATAGATTTTACCAATGTATTCCCCGATCAGGCCCAGTGCCATCATGTTGGAGCCACTGAAAAACGTGAGCGGCAGCATAGTAGATGTCCAGCCGGGAACGGTAAATCCAACCAGATAAGAAAATAGGATATAAACCACGATGGCCATGGCGATAATAAAATTGATAAGACCGAAGTAAAGTACCAGGCGCATTGGAAAGGTTGAAAATGAGGTGATCCCGTTCCATGCGAAAAGCAGCATTTTGTTAAGGGGATATTTGGTTTCACCCGCCTCGCGCTCTAATCTGTTGTAAAAGACCTTATCATTTCGAAAACCAACAAGAGGGACAATACCCCTCAGAAACATATTGACCTCTCTAAAATTCCCCAATTCCTGCAAAACCCTGCGATCCATTAACCTGAAATCGGCATGGTTGAACACCACCGGTACGCCCATTTTTTGCATCAAAATATAGAATTTCTCTGCTGTAAAGCGCTTAAACCAGCTATCAGAACTTCTGTCGCTCCGGACGCCGTAAACTACCATTGCGCCTTCCCTGTGTTTTTCAATCATTCCTGTGATCGCATTGATATCGTCCTGCAAATCGGCATCGATGGTGATAAAGCAATCAAACTGGTCAACATGCTTTTCCAATCCCGCAATGATAGCGCTTTGGTGGCCGAAGTTTCTGGAAAGGCCAATACCGATGACGTTCGGGTCTTGTTCGCAAAGGTCTTCAATGATATTCCAGGTGCGGTCCCGACTTCCATCATTCACAAAACAAATACGGCTGTCTTCTGAAATAAGGCCTAGTTGTTTGATGTCAGTGAAGTAAATGTTTAGTTTAGAATACGTCAGATACAATATTGCTTCTTCATTGTAGCAGGGTATTACTAAAAGTAAACGTGCTGGATTCATATACCTCCTGTTGATTGAATCGACAAAAATAGCAGTAATAAGTTAATATGCGCCCTCCTCACATTTTGGCTTTGCACAATATGACCAAATTCTCTCAATCAGCTACTTCCGGTTTTTTACCATTCAAAACAGTGTTCACCAAGATCGGATACAAGAGCACAGCCAGCAAAATGAGCAATGTTCCCAGGTAAAACTCCTCCGTCATGCGTTCCTTTTCACCCAGAAAGAAAAATGCCAATGCGATTCCGTAAACAGGTTCGAGATTGATTGTGAGGTTGATAAGGTAAGCTGAAAACTGCTTCATAAGCTGTGTAGCCATGGTACTGGCATAAACGGTACAGATCAGTGCAAGAAACAGTATCCATATCCAATCATTACCTGACGGAATAAATGGAGCCCCGCCTGCCTGTGCGGTGCCAGTCCAATTCTGCCATTTGGAAATGGCCAGAAAAACAAGGGAAAAGAATGTGGCACCGATCATTTCATAAAAAGTAATGACATAAGCATCGATCCGCTGGACCAGCCTGCTGTTCGCAACGGTAAAGCATGCAGCCAGAAGAGCAGAAAATAAAGCCAGCATCAGCCCTAATGCATGATCAAATTCAAATCGGAAAACGACATATAGCCCTGCAAAAGCCAGAATACCCAGCCCGACCTCCAAGGGTCTCACCTTTCTTTTGTTGACAATAGGTTCAATCAAACTAGTCCATAATGAAGTAGTAGCCATTCCCGCCAGACAAACCGAGGCGGTAGAAACCCTTGCTGAAGCAAAAAATAACATCCAATGTGCGGAAAGGATAAACCCAACCACCAGCATCCTGAAAAGATCGGTAGGGTTAGTTTTGAAAGATTTTTGTCTGACTGCAATGATCGCACCCAGCCCAATGGCGGCAAATAAGGTACGGTACAAAACCAATGAAACCGGTGATATGGAAACGAGGAGCCCTACGATGGCTGTAAAACCCCAAATTAATACCAGAAAATGCAAATGCAGGTAAGATCGCAGTGCTTTGGATGAAAACATATTTTATCGGGGCAATGTTTTATACAAGACCACGCCGATCAGCGAAAAGACGATGTTAGGCAGCCAAACCGCAAATAATGTGTTAATTGTTCCGGCTTCTGCGACGCCTTTTGATAAAAGAAAAAAGAGGATGTAAATGAATGCGAGCATAAATCCCAGCGCAATCTGCCAGCCCACACCTCTCCTGCTTTTCCGCGCCGAAACGATCACTCCGATGGCTGTTAAGATCAAAATCGCAAAAGGTTGTGTAAAACGGATATATTTCTCGATCAGATAAACTTCCAGCCCGTCCGCGCCACGACTTTTCAGCAGGTCAATGTATGCGTTGAGTTCCGGCAGGGTAAAGGTTTCAAAAAGATTGTAGTCGCTTTCAAAATCTTTGGGGGATAAATTAATGGTCGTGTCAATTTCGGCACCGTGGCTCAACCTTTCGCCCAGGCTATCCAACGTCCGGATCTGGTAATTTTGTAAAGTCCATTTGCCTTTTGCAGGTTTCCAAATGATTTTGTCCGCATAAAATTTTTGCAGAAGCCGCGTTCCCTTAATCGTTTCCATCGTAAACTTATTGCCCGTTTTGGAAGTGGTGTTATAGCTTTCAAGGTAGGCGTACACATTGGGTGCAATGGTAATGTGCACATTATGCCCGCTGAAGTAGAACTCCTGCTTGACATACGTTTTTTCGAAGTTGTTTCTGATTTTATTGGCCTTTGGCAAAACCCACCCTACCTGCACAAAAGTGACCGCTCCCAGAATTGCAGCTCCTACCATATAAGGAAGCAGCATCCTCCCAAAACTGATCCCGCTGCTCAGGATGGCAATGATTTCTGTACGCGCAGCAATTCGTGATGTGAAAAATACGGTAGCGATGAAAACCATCAGCGGACTGATGTAATTGATCCAATAAGGAATCAGATTAAGGTAATAGTCAATGAGGATTTCGTTGATCGGTGCTTTTTTATCCAAAAAGTCATCCACTTTTTCAGTGTAATCAATCATGCAGATAATCAGCACAATCACAAAAGCAACGAAGACGTAAGTAATGAGGAAATTTTTGATCAGATAACGATCGAGTATTTTAAGTCTCATAGCTGGTTTTATCTCATCTACGCTGTACTAATAAATTTTTAGATACCTCGAGACTGATAAACAACGTCTGCCCGCCATTTATTTGTACAGAAGCGGATTTGTCATATTCATTAATTTCTACCACCTCGATCAGCGACCCCAGCGTAATCCCGGATCGATCGAGATGCTGCAAAAATGAAGGCGCGTGATCCAAAACACCCATCATTCTAACCTTTTCGCCGAGCTGAACATCTGTCAGTACCAAGTAGTCAGGCTCCGTAAGATTGCCTTTTGCATCCGGGATCGGGTCACCATGCGGGTCGAAACGGGGATGTCCCAGGAAGGTATCCAGCTTTTCAACCAGAATTTCAGATGGGATATGTTCCAATTCTTCCGCAATGTCGTGTACTTCATCCCAGCCAAAACCCAGCTTTTCAACCAAAAACACTTCCCATAACCTGTGTTTGCGAATTACTTTAATCGCTACTTTTTCGCCAAGCTCAGTTAATGTTACCCCCTGGTATTTTTTATAGTTAATCAAACCCTTATCTGCCAACTTCCGCAGCATATCAGTAACAGAGGCTGCACGTGTAGCGGTGCCCTCTGCCAGTGCATTGGTACTTACTTCCGCTCCGTCACGGCCGGACAGGGAATGAATTATTTTGAGATAATTTTCTTCTGTGAAGGAATTCTGCATTTATGGAGCAGCGTTGGCATGATATCTGAACAGAAGCAAAAGTACAATTTGAAAACGGTAATAATAAAATTTAGGCGAGTCTAAAATTTATTTAAGAATTTCCTTATCTTTGATTTCAGTAGGTAAAATTGTTTATTTCGAATCATATTACAATGTTGGAAGGGTTAAAATTAAAAGGGTCATCTGATAAAAAAATCCCAGATCAAACTGATCGTCTCGCTTCACTTTCCGAAGTTCATTCCTCCATTTCAGTCCCTGAAGGCGCAGGTTTTTGGAAAAAATTAATGGCATTTGCCGGCCCCGGGCTCATGGTTTCGGTGGGTTATATTGACCCAGGCAACTGGGCAACGGATATCGAAGGTGGCTCCCGTTTCGGCTATACATTGCTTTCAGTAATTCTGATATCGAATCTTTTCGCCATGTTACTCCAGCACCTTTCGCTGAAACTGGGCATTGCATCTGGCAGGGACCTGGCGCAAGCCTGCCGCGATTACTATTCCAGGCCGGTATCTTTTGTTCTTTGGGTACTTTCGGAAATCGCCATTGCTGCAACTGATCTCGCAGAAGTGATTGGCTCGGCCATCGCACTTAATCTATTATTTGGTATACCACTGCCTATTGGCGTTTTGTTTACTGCTTTTGATGTACTGATCGTCCTATATTTTCAACAAAAAGGTTTCCGTATAATTGAAAGCATTGTCGCCGGGCTGATGGGCATCATTTTGCTCAGCTTTATTTACGAAATGATCGTTTCGCAGCCGTCTGTTTCTGGAATGATAGGCGGATTACTCCCAAAAACCGAAATCATTACCAATCCAGGCATGCTTTACATTGCCATCGGGATTTTAGGCGCGACTGTGATGCCGCATAACCTGTACCTACATTCCAGTATCGTTCAGACAAGGGCCTTCAAACGCGATAATGAAGGGAAAAAATCAGCCATCAAGTTTGCCACGATCGACTCCACTTTTTCGCTGGCCTTGGCTTTTTTTATTAATGCGTCCATATTAATATTAGCAGCTACCGCTTTTCATGCCAACGGGCATTTCGAAATCGCCGACATTACCGATGCTTATCATTTATTGGATCCGGTATTAGGAGTAAGTTTTGCAGGGGTTTTCTTCGCGCTGGCTTTACTGGCATCCGGCCAGAGTTCGACGCTCACAGGCACATTGGCCGGCCAGATCGTCATGGAAGGTTTTCTCAACATCCGCCTGAAACCCTGGCTGCGGCGTTTGATCACACGGAGCATTGCGATTATTCCTGCGCTGATCGTATCCTCTCTTTATGGAGAAAAAGGCACTGCTGATCTACTGGTTTTCAGCCAGGTAATTCTCTCTTTGCAGCTAAGCTTCGCGGTGGTCCCATTGGTACTGTTTACTTCAAATAGCAAAATCATGGGTAGCTTTGCCAATACAAAATGGGTAACTGCATTGAGCTGGATCATTACCCTAACCATCATCAGCCTCAACGGATATCTGCTTTTCAACACTTTTACAGGTTAGACGCCACTTATCCAAATTAAATTTTCCTGCGACCGGCGCTACTTTGCAAGCGGTTTCCTAACTTTCGCCGTTTTTTAAAAGGGTGAATGGAATCGAAGCATAAAATTGATAAGGTAACAGCCGCTGGGGTCCTGGTTGCTTTTGGTATAATATATGGGGATATCGGTACGTCCCCCCTGTATGTAATGCAGGCGATTATCCTGAATGAAAGGATTACAGAGGAAATTATCTACGGGTCCATATCCTGCATTTTCTGGACGCTCACGCTTCAAACCACAGTTAAATACGTAATCCTGATCCTCAGGGCTGACAACCGCGGCGAGGGTGGGATTTTTGCTCTTTATGCGCTCGTGAGAAAGCACGCCAAATGGCTTACCGTTCCTGCGATCATAGGGGGCAGTACCCTTTTGGCGGACGTAATCATCACCCCACCGATTTCTGTATCCTCCGCGGTTGAAGGTTTACAGCTCCTTTACCCGAACATTCAGACGATTCCCATTGTCCTAGGTATCCTCACGCTCATCTTTATCATTCAGGCTTTCGGTACTAAAGTGGTAGGCCGGGCCTTTGGGCCGCTTATGGTAACCTGGTTCGTCATGTTGGGCGTTCTTGGTTTATATCAGATCATGGAACATCCGGAAATCCTGAAAGCGATTAATCCCATGTATGGCTATGACCTGATTACCAAACACCCTGGTGGATTCTGGATATTGGGTGCGGTCTTCCTGTGTACGACGGGTGCCGAAGCTTTATATTCTGACCTTGGCCATTGTGGCCGGGAGAATATTCGTGTCAGCTGGGTTTTTGTCAAAACATGTTTACTGCTTAACTATTTTGGGCAGGGTGCCTGGCTGATCACAGAAATGGGAAACCTGCTGTCTGCGCGTAAACCATTTTACGAAATTATGCCGGAATGGTGGCTTCTACCCGGAATTGTCATTGCGACCTTAGCTGCCATTATTGCCAGCCAGGCAGTGATAAGTGGCTCATTTACTTTAATTTCCGAGGCAATCCGATTGAACTTCTGGCCAAAAGTGCGGCTGGTTTACCCTAGCGACCAGAAAGGGCAGTTATACGTCCCCAGCGTCAATTGGCTTTTATGGATGGGATGTTCGGCCGTCGTTCTTTATTTTGGCAAATCTTCTAATATGGAAGCGGCTTATGGGCTGGCTATTACGCTAACCATGATCATGACCACGATTTTGTTTTCATATTATCTCTATGTCAAAAGGGTCAATTTATGGATTGTGATTGTCTTCATGCTGCTTTACCTGTTCATAGAGGGTTTGTTTCTCGGGGCCAATCTTCTGAAATTTACGCATGGAGGCTGGGTTACTATGGTGATAGGCTCATTAATGGCAGGATTAATGACGGTCTGGCTCAAAGCATTTTACATCAAACTTAGGCTGACGGAATATACCAAACTCGAAAAATACCTTCCTGCATTGCACGAATTGAGCCGGGATATCAGTATCCCAAAATACACGACGCACCTGGTTTTTATGACCAATGCTTCGCGGGCTTCCGAAATTGAAACAAAAGTTATATACTCCATTTTCCAGAAGCGTCCCAAACGTGCGGATGTATATTGGTTTGTCCATGTGGACATTACCGACGATCCGTACACGATGGAATACAAGGTGTTGTCGGACGATGATAATGACGATAATGTAATTAAAATCAACTTTCGCCTGGGTTTCAGGGTGGACCAGCGGATCAATATGTTTTTCAGAAAAGTGGTGGAGGATATGGTCTTGAATAAGGAAGTGGACATTACCAGCCGCTATGAGTCACTTAGTAAGCAAAATATCACCGGCGACTTCCGTTTTGTGGTTTTGGAACGGTTCCTTTCTTTTGAAAATGACCTGCCACTCATAGAGCAGCTGGTTATGAAAACTTACTTTTTCGTAAAAGATTTCACTACGCCAGAAGATAAATGGTTTGGTCTGGACAGTAGTTCCGTCAAAGTCGAAAAAGTACCATTGATCATCCGCCCGGTTGAGAATATTAAGCTGCGTCGGGTTTTCACCTAGGTATCAGCGGCAATTTAAATATTACGATTAAAAAGGATCAGGAATACTAAGTAACATTAGCTGTTTTTGATCCTTTTCCATTTCCAAAACTTACGTTAATTAGCTCTGTCCAATGAAATCAGCGTTTCGCATTTCCTTTCTTCTTGCCGTACTAATATTTTCAAATGATTTTCTTTTTGCCCAAAATGCTGTGATCATTCCAATAGAAACGAAGGACAATGCACTCATCCTGCAAGCAGATAAGGAGGGACATTTGGGCATTACCTATTTTGGCAAGAAACTCGGGTCTCAGTCTGAATATCAACTGATTGCTTCCCAGAGCAGGCAGCGGGATGGGAATGCGGGCATTTATAACTCTGCCTACACGCCGGCAGGTTCGTGGAATGTTTCAGAACCCGCATTGCAGATTACGCATCACGATGGAAACAAGTCGCTGGATCTCATTTATGTAAGCCACAAAACCGCAAAGGAAAACGATCATGTTTCCCTCACCAGCATTGTCCTCAAAGATCCTGTTTATGCGGTTGAAGTGACTTTGAATTACAAAACATACTTTAAAGAAAACGTAACGGAGCAATGGAGCGTCATTAAAAGCGCTGAGAAAGCCGGGATAATGCTTGAAAAATACGCAAGTGCCAATCTCTATTTCATTGCAAAGGATTATTTCCTTACCCATTACAATGGTACCTGGGCCAAAGAAATGAACCCGGAGCAGGAACAACTTACCGCCGGGATCCGAGTGCTGGACTCCAAACTTGGCACCAGGGCAAATCTCTTCCAGCCACCGAGTTTTATGCTCTCCTTTGACAAACCCGCCACTGAAACAGAAGGCAAAGTTTTGCTGGGCACGTTAGCCTGGTCGGGGAATTTCAGGATGGATTTTGAAGTGGATTCTTATCATAATCTACGTCTTATCGCGGGGATCAACAATTATGCTTCCGAGTATCCATTGGCCTCCAATCAGGAATTCAAGACACCTTCATTCATTTATACATTTTCCGAAAATGGAAAGGGAGAAGCCAGTCGCAACCTGCATAACTGGGCCCGCAAGTACCGAATCCTGGACGGTGAAGGTTCGCGGCTTACATTGCTGAATAACTGGGAAGCCACTTATTTTGATTTTAATGAAGAAAAACTTTCGGGATTATTTAAAGATGGCAAGAAGCTAGGGGTAGATCTGTTCCTGTTGGACGATGGCTGGTTTGCCAATAAATATCCAAGAAACAATGACCGCGCAGGACTAGGTGACTGGAAGGAAAATGTAAAAAAACTGCCAAACGGCATTGGTTATCTGGTGAAAGAGGCGAAGGCTGCTGGTATTAAATTCGGGATTTGGGTGGAGCCAGAAATGGTAAATCCAAAAAGTGAATTATACGAGAAGCATCCGGATTGGGTGATCAAGCAGCCGCAAAGGCCGGAGCATTATATGCGGAACCAGTTGCCGCTGGATCTTTCCAATCCCGAAGTCCAAAACTTTGTTTATGGAATTCTGGACAAGCTTTTTACGGAAAATCCCGAAATCGCTTACATCAAATGGGACTGCAATGCGATCACATTCAATGCATATTCTGCATATCTCGAAAAAAGCAAACAAAAGCAATCGCAGCTTTATTTAGATTATGTGAAAGGCTTGTATAAAGTTCTGGAAAAGCTGCGGGCCAAATATCCAAAAGTGCCCATGATGCTATGCTCCGGAGGCGGCGGTCGTGTGGATTACGAAGCGTTAAAATACTTCACCGAGTTCTGGCCCAGCGATAACACGGATCCCCTCGAACGCATTTTCATGCAATGGGAATATTCCTATTTCTATCCAGCCATCACCCACAGCGCACATGTTACCGATTGGGGCAAGCAGCCATTAAAGTTCAGGACTGACGTGGCGATGATGGGGAAGCTTGGTTACGACATTGTGGTAAGCCACTTGAATGAAAAGGACCTCCAATTCAGTCAGCAGGCGGTTGCTACCTATGATGCGATTAAAGATGTGGTCTGGCACGGAGATCTTTACCGGCTAGTAGATCCGAAAGAAAATGATTTCGCATCGCTCCTATTTTCCACTAAAAATAAGGATAGGGCCATCCTTTTCTCCTATATGACGGGAAATCGCAATGGAGCAGGTTCGGACACGCCATTCAGATTACAAGGCCTGGATCCTGCCAAAAAATACAAGGTGAAAGAGCTGAATTTGTATCCGGAAACTAAAACCAGCATTAAAGAGGACCAGGTTTATTCAGGCGAATTCCTGATGACTGTTGGCTTTAATCCCGCAGTGAGCGCAAGAAGGGCTAGTGTGATTGTAGAGATTTCCGATGCACATTAATGCAATGGGAGATATTATGCTTGTTTGGTTTTACCTGAGATAAACCCCCTCCTCATCCGCGTTACTTAGGATTACTTCAACATGTTCCGTAAGCGTGGTGCTCAATGAGTAACCTACATAGTCCGCATGAATCGGAAAGAGGTGATGGCCGCGGTCTACGACCACCGCTACCTGGACTTTCTTCATCGTGACTTTCAGAAAAGGCTCCAATGCAAAAGCAAGCGTCCGTCCGGTGTTCAGCACATCGTCGGCCACAATAACAACCTTGTTTTCAACATTAATTTCCCTGTCAAAAATGATAGGGCATTGAAAATGGATGTGTTTATCAAATCGCAGCTCTACAACCTGAACGTCCAGTGGAGAAATCGCAAGCAATTCAGTACTAAGCCTTTTTGCAAAAGCATATCCTTCTCCCGCAATACCGGCAATAATGATCCCGGTTTCTTCGAAATTATGTTCGTATATCTCAAAAGCAATCCTGCGTATCTTCTGGCCAGTCTGGTGTGAACTGAGGATTTGTCGACTGGAAGCAATGTTGCTGTCACTCATTGGGGTGTTAATTTGTTTAACAAGGAGTAGTAAAATTAAGAATACAAATCACTTCTTCATCAACTGGGCAAAGTTCTTCATCCATTCCGCCATGATGTTTTCGTATACCGGTAACTCGAGACTTGCAATGCCCTCATCCACTTTTTGCTGGCCGATCCGCTCCACTCTTAACTCCATCAACGCCTTATCATATGTTTTGGAAAACTCGGGATGCGCTTGCACCCCCAGCATATTTGTTCCAATTCGGAACATGGCGACAGGACAATCGGGCTCAGTTGCCAGTACTGTACTATTCGGCGGCAGCTTGATTATCTGATCCTGGCACATCATCAGCAAATTTAATGATGGCATCGAAGGGTTCATCCAATCCTCATTTTCCATCATATCAAAAGTATGCACACCCACGCACCAGCCTTTCGGGGATTTCTCAACCTTACCTCCCAAGGCTTCCGCCAGCATCTGATGACCGAAACAAACGCCCAGGTATACTTTTCCGGATTGATAAATTTCTTTTACAAATTGCTTCAAGCGAATAATCCAGTCCTCGTTGTCATAAACTGAAAACCTTGAACCTGTGCAGATATAAACTTCACATTCGTCCGCCGAAGAAGGAAAATGACCATTGCAAACATCGTAGAAAGTAAAATGCCAATCCATGGCAACACTTGTGAATAGGGATGGAAACATTTGTCGGTAGTCCCCATCAATATGCAGCAATTCCTCTCTAACATGGTCGCATTCGAGCAATCCAACTTTCATAAATAGCTAGGAGTTAATTTTCAAATGAAAAGATTTCGGCCGGGTTAATGCTTCATAACCCACCGTCGAAAGTGTACAACCCCTACCCGAATTTTTCACGCCCGTCCAGGCTAAGGCTGGATCGAGATAATCACAGCGGTTCATAAACCAAGTACCAGTTTCAACCTGCTCTCCGATTGCAATGGCAGCATCGATATCATTGGTCCAGATTGATGCTGTCAGACCGTATTGGCTATCATTCATCAACCGGATCGCCTCTTCGTCGCTGCTTACCGGCATTATGCCGACTACCGGAGCGAATGTTTCCTCGGACATTACTTCCATCAAATGATTGACATTAATTAAAACCTGGGGGGCAAGATATGGAGTTCCAGTTTTGTGCGAAGGGAATAAATTAGTATCAATCAACGCGGTAGCACCCTGCGCTATCGCGTCATCAATCTGCTTTTGCGCAAATGCAGCTGCGGATGTCCGCACCATTGGCCCCAATGTCGTCTCAGCGTTCAGTGGATCGCCCAATGTGTAGGTTTTTGTCAGTTCAGCGAAATCTTTTATAAACTGGTCATATATGTCCTTATGAACATAAATCCGCTCAATACCGCAGCAAGACTGGCCAGAATTAAAAAACGAACCATCTACCAGATTTTCAACTGCTTCGGCCAGATTGGCGTCTGCACGGACGTAGGCGGGGTCTTTTCCCCCCAATTCCAACCCACCAATGATAAACCGCTCATTAATGGCTTTTTGAACCGCATGTCCGCCTTCAACGGAACCTGTAAATGCCACATAATCAATCCGTTCATCGCCAATTACCTGCGCTACCTGATCGTGCCTGAGGTGCAGATACTGAAAAACGCCGTTGGGTAAACCTGCATATTCAAATGCAGCAGCATATCTTTCTGCACAAAGCGGCGTCTGCTGCGCATGTTTCAAAATCACAGCATTACCAGCCATAATCGCCGGAATGACCGAATTGACAGACGTTAAGTAGGGATAATTCCAGGGAGCGACCACGAACACCACACCCAACGGATCGCGACGGATAAATCTTTTGAAGCCGGAGATTTCATCTACCTCCACATCCGCAAGCGCCTTTCCTGCAACTGAAATCATATAATTAGCGCGCTCCTGAAACCCCTTTCTGATCTCATTCGCAGTGTAACGAATTGGACGACCCATTTGCCAGGTTAGTTCCAGCCCAATCTCATCCGCATTGTTCAGGAAATATTCGACAGCCTTGCGGCAAATTGTCTCGCGCTCCTCAATAGTCGTTTTCCGCCACGCCTTTTGAGCAGCAATCGCATCATTTAATGCTTTTTCGACAGCATTCGCATCTGCTAATTCACGCTCCACATACACAGAGCCATCAATCGGGCTTATTGTTTTTTGAGTTGACATTTTTTTCGAAGGGAGAAAAGGGGAAAGGGAAGAGAGGGAGGAAGGGGAATGAAAAAAAGTAAATATTTGCCCTTTTCCCTCATCCCCTTCCTCCCTTCTCCCCTTCTTCCCTTTCCACCCTATTTTTAAATCGGAGTTACATATGCCGAGGTGATTCCGCCGTCGACTAAAAAGTCGGTGCCGGTTACGAAGGATGATTCGTCGGAGGCCAGGAAAAGAGCGGCGTAGGCCATTTCTTTTGCTTCTCCAAAACGTCCCATTGGAATGTGGACCAGCCGCCTTTGTTTCTTCTCTTCTGTATTCAAAAATTTCATTAGCAATTCTGTGCGCAATGGTCCCGGACATAAGGCGTTCACCCGGATGTTCTCACGTGCATGGATAATCGCAAGCTCACGGGTTAGTGCCAGAACGGCTCCTTTGCTGGCCGTATATGCGACTTGCGGGGTAGCAGCGCCAAGAATGGCAACAAATGAGGCCGTATTAATGATGGACCCGCCGCCAGCTCTTTGTAATGCAGGTATCCCAAACTTACAGCCCAGGAAAACGCCCTTGGCATTGATATTCATCGTCAGGTCCCAGATCGCCTCCTCGGTTGTCATAGCATTATCGTCATCGCTATGCATGATCCCCGCATTGTTGAAAATGATATTAAGCTTGCCAAATTTTTCCTCAGTGAAAGCCACTGCCGCTTCACAATCAGCTGCTTTTGAAACATCTGAATGCAGAAAGAATGCCTCTCCTCCATTTTTGACTATTTCGTCTGCGGTTTCCTGTCCTGCAACATCATTCACATCGGTAACCACGATCTTGGCTCCTTCTTTTGAAAACAAAATAGCAGTTTCACGACCAATTCCGCCGCTACCACCTGTTATGAGGGCAACTTTATTTTCTAAACGCATTGATTTGATTGTTAACGGATTATAGTAATTGAGTTGTCTTGACCTATATCTGCTCGAAATAACGCTTCCTTTCCCAATCCGTCACCGAGGTATCATACGCCCTTTGTTCGGTTTTGAAAAAATGGGTGTAATGTTTCACGACTTCCGATCCGAATGTATTTTTGGCAAATTCACTGCCTTCGAATAATGTGACTGCTTCCGCTAATGTGTACGGCACTCTGGGTAAATGCGCTGCCGCGTAAATATCTCCCACAAAACATTCCGGCGGCTCAATTTTATTTTTAATTCCATCCAATCCCGATGCAAGCGACGCGGCAAAAGCCAGGTATGGATTACAATCTGCGCCCGGGATCCTGCATTCGATCCGGAGACCGGCGCCACTTCCGACTACGCGAAATCCTGCGGTGCGGTTATCATAGCTCCAAGCCAGGCGCGTTGGGGCCCATGAGCCATCCACAAAACGTTTATAGGAATTGATCGTTGGAGCGTACAATGGCATGACATCCGGAACATGTTTGATCCAGCCACCCAAAAACCACCGGAATAGGTCGGAACCTTTAACCGGACCAAATTCCTGATCGCCTGCGAAAGCATTTTCACCATCTTTCCACAAACTCATATGGATATGGCTGCTGGAACCTGCCTGGTCCGAAGCGAATTTCGCCATGAACGTAACCGAAACGCCCATCGCATCCGCGACCTCTTTCATGCATTGCTTATACACTACGTGGTTATCAGACATAGACAACACATCCGAATATTTCACATTCAATTCGTGCTGTCCGAGGCCCCACTCGCCTTTGGAAGTTTCTACCTGAATACCTGAATTTTTGAGATGCCTGCGGACAACGGAGGTGTATTTTTCATTGCGGGTACCCTGCATGATGTGGTAATCTTCAAGGTAATATCCGGCGGGCGTAAGGTTCTGGTAATTTTGCTGAAAAGCTTGTTTATAGCTGTTTTCAAGCAGATAATATTCCAGTTCCGATGCCGCGAAACATTGCATATGATCCGCTTCCAATGCGCTTAGCTGCTTTTTAAGGATAGATCTGGGCGCAATGGATTCCAACAGATGTGATTTTTCATTATGAACGTCACAAATAACGAGGGCTGTTTTTTCCAGCCAATCAGCGACACGTAATGTGTTTAGGTCCGGCACAAGATGGAAATCGCCATAACCCAATTCCCAATTAGCATATTGATATCCGGGTACCGGATCCATGGCCATGTTGGTAGTTAGCAGATAATTACAGCCGTGTGTCCCCGATGTCAAAACCGATTCCAGAAAATACTCCGCGTCGACCCGTTTTCCCATTAACCGCCCATAATGATCTGTAAAGCCGACTACCACGGTTTCAATCAACCCTTCTCCAATCTTGTCTTCAAGTTCCTCCTGTGTCAGAAATCCTTTTTTGTTCATCGAAAAGGGAAAGGTTAGCAATTACTTAGCGCAACTTGTCAATTTTTACATTCATTGGAAATTTTAGCAAAACTTTTTTCCCGGATGCTTTTTCCAATAAAGGTGTCAATATTTTACTCGCATTTTCCTGCGTCTGATCCAATATCCCCATATCCAGGGCTGATTTCTGGATTTGCTTTTCGGCTTGCTTGTATGCTTCCTGAACCAGCTTGCCTTCTTCGGCGAAGGCGTATTCGGTATTATAAACTTTTGATTTACTGTGATCTACCTTAAAAACACAAAGCTCAGGCTCGGGCATATTCACAACCAATGTCTCGTCGTCTGAGGTAATGTCTGCAATTTCGATTTGTGTCAGGTCAACGCACCCAATGGCTTCTCCCTGGACGATCAGAATGGCTTTGGCATTTGGCAGCCACACTTTCACAATTTCCTGCTCGACTACATCCTTAAAATTGTACTTAACCAATTCCAGCTTCCCCATTGCTGTGATTTCTTCCAAAACCAGCGCATGTACGGTCTCCGTTTTATCCTTTCCTCCCAGCCATTCCGGGAACCAGGTATCGGAACGAAGGTTCCCCCACAGCGATTGGATTCCTGACAATAAGAGTATCAGCACCAGCAACCGCACCAACCAAGATATCCATCGCATAAGTCAACATCAGATTAAATTTTTTCGGCTGTATTAATTTCCCTGGACATACGCTGGGCGATAATACTGGCCGCAATAAGCTGCAAGGAATGATAAAGCATAATCGGCAGTAGCATAAACCCAGCTTGCGCACCGCTGAAAAGCACTTTTGACATCACAGCACCCTGCACCAACGATTTTTTTGAACCACAAAAAACTGCCGTAATCTCGTCCTCCCGACTAAATTTCAACAGATTTCCAATGAAAGTGAGCAGAAAATAAATGGCAAAGAACAACGCGAACATTCCCAATCCTAAAAATACAATTTCTTTTATTCCGAGCGAATTAAACAAATGCTCCCCAAATGATTCGCAAAAGGATGTGTAAACAATCAGGAGGATCGAAGATTGATCAAAATAGCGAATGTACTTCTTATTATGCTCCGCAAAGTGTCCCCATCTTTTGTTAAGAAAAATACCCGCGAATACTGGTAATAACACTTGCAAAGCCAATTTTCCGACTACCGAAAGTAAATTGAAATGCTCCGGGCCGGCGTCCATCACCACCCCCATCCACAGCGGCGTAATCAAAACGCCGATCAGACTTGAAATACTGGCGTTAAAAATGGCAGCTGGTATGTTGCCGCGCGCAATGGAAACCATTACAACTGAGGAAGATACCGTTGAAGGGAGCGCTGTCAGGAAAAATATGGCCAGCCAGATGGTCTGACTTTCCTCCGTCTTGAATAACGGCCTGAACGCCAGCGCAACCAAAGGAAACAATACAAATGTAGACAAGTGTACCATCAAATGTAGTTTCCAATTGACCAGTCCAGCGCGTAACTTCTCAGGGCTGAGCCGAAGTCCGTAAAAAAAGAAAATGATGGAAACCGCATAACTTGAAATCTCCGAAAGGTGCAAAGGACTTTCCTTCATTCCCGGATAAGGCCAAAGCCAGGCAAGAACGATCATACTAAGTAATGCCAGCATAAATCCGTCCAATCCAGCCTTCCTTGCAGTCTCAAATATTTTGCTCATATCCCCGAATTTTGGCTAACAGCTAACCGCTAATAGCCATCAGCTTAAAAGTGTGTGGCGCAAAAAAAGGCGAAAAGAATGTTAAATAAAATTCGGCAGGCTTATTTAAAATGATACGTTAGAACCCCGGTTCTATCTGTCAGGTAGAATAGATTGTGAGTAGACTTTTCAATTTGCACCGTTCGGCACATTTTTGATTTAAATAACTACCAAATGTCACTGTCTTTTAGGACGTTACTACTCTCTGTTTTACTAATGAATCAAATCAGCACTTCCCAGGCTCAGTGGAAACTGTTCTGGTCGGATGAATTTAACACGGATGGGCCGCCAAAGACCATCGGAAAATGGCCGGATAGCGGCGAGATCGACATCATGGAATTTTATCGGGGAATGTTGCTCGCTAATCTTGCATGGGGCTCGAATGAGGAATATAAGCCGGTCTGGAATTCGGTTAAAACTCCTTTGGCTAAGTTCAATGATCCCGAATGGTCAAAGAAATTCCATGTCTGGCGAATGGACTGGGATGAAAAATCTGTGAAGCTATATGTAGATGATACCTTGCTGGCTTCACAGGAAATAGATCCAAAAATGAATCTCAAAAATAAGGATACCGCGCCTTTCAATCAGCCACATTATATGCTTCTGACGCTCGCTATCGCAGGTGACAACGGTGGCGACCCGTCGCAAACCGAATTTCCTGCCCGGTTTGAAATTGACTATGTAAAGGTATTTCAGAAGGAATAATTTCAACGGCCGATCAAATCCGGTTTCATACTTTTAAGGCTCTTTCTGGTCTTCTTGGAAGATTTCTTTCTGCGTCCCCACCAGATAATGGTTCCTGTAACAGGCAAACTCGCGCATATCAGGCTGGCAAAAAACATTAACATTTTTCCTGGCAGCCCTAGAATTGCCCCTGTGTGAATGTCATAATTCATCCTGCGCAGTTTTTGGGCGAAATTGGCTTCACTATATTTCCCGCTATATGGGCCTGTCGCCTTTATTTTTTTTAATGTATGCTGATCAAAATAATTGTAATCCACCTGGTAGTAAGTCCCTTCCCTGAAATTCACGTAGGAGTATATTGATTCTGACCGCAAGTGTGGAAAGGAGATATTGAGGCTTGCATATTGCGGATATTCTCTTTGCAAAGTGTGCCAGGCGTGGTCAACCGCCTGCATAGGCTTGGAATTGGCAACAACCGTTGTATCGGAAGCTGGGTTGTAATATACAGCAGAACCTTCGCCGCCCGTCAAAGTATACAACCCCTGCGAAAACCATTGAAAGCCCCAGACAAGTCCTGTTAACGCAAGAATAATCCCGATCGACATCGCGTAAAAGCCCATCACATTATGTAAATCATAGTTTTTACGTCTCCACTGCGCATTCCATTTGATAGAAAATCTTTGTTTTGCCGCAGATTTGTTTTTCGGCCACCATAATACCAGTCCGCTGATCATCATCACAAAAAATACGAGTGTAGCGGAAGCTACCACTACCTGACCGATGGTCTCGGGTAGCCACAGATAGTAATGTCCGTGAAGGATGAAATGGAAAAAATCGCCGTTTTCGTCCCAAACTTTGGCCACCTTGCCATCGTAGGGATTGAGGTAAACAACATAGTAATATTCAGGATTGAGATTATAGAACCCAACCTGCGCATTTTTGCCCGGGACGTCATAAAGCATACCCTTTGCCTTTTTGCCCGGCAATTCCTTTTCGGCAATGGCTGCTAATGTGGAAGGTGGCAGGATCGTCCCCTGCTGGGGCTGCTCATAAAACATATAAGGCTGGGTAATTGCCTTTATCTCCTGCTCAAATGCCAGGATGCAGCCGGTAATTGAAATCACAAACACAATTATTCCCGAAGCCAGGCCCAGGTAAAGATGAATTTTGCCAACCAGTTTTTTCATCCGCGTTCAGTGCTTGATTCTTATTTAGACTTATTCCAACTACGAAGATAGGATTATCAGGCATTTGAATGCCATGAAATGCAAGAAATACACCTTTTTTGATTTAAATAATAGGAAAAGTGAAACCCTACTTAATCAAAATCATATTTATATACAATAGGCTACATATCCGTTGACAGCGCGACATCCCGTTTAGGAAAAAAAATCTGTAATTTTGCACCTTTAAAAATCTGAAAGGGTTTTAAAATTAATGCCACTTACATTACAGCTAGCAGTCAGCCGCTGATAGCTACCAGCTAACATGAAATACAACGAATATAAAAATCTGAGTTACCCGCAAATCGGGGACGAAGTGCTGCAATTCTGGAAAGACAAAAAGATTTTTGAAGCTTCGGTTGAAACCCGTGAAGGAGCTCCGACATTCACATTTTATGAAGGGCCTCCATCCGCGAACGGAACACCAGGGATTCACCATGTGATGGCGCGTTCTATCAAAGATATTTTTTGCCGTTACAAAACACTTCAGGGTTTTCAGGTGAAACGTAAAGGCGGCTGGGATACGCACGGGCTCCCTGTGGAGTTACAAGTTGAAAAAGAGCTTGGTATCACAAAAGAGGACATTGGTAAAACAATTTCCGTAGCAGAGTATAATGAAAAGTGCCGACAGACGGTCATGAAATTCACGGATCAGTGGAATGACCTGACCGAAAAAATGGGATACTGGGTTGACCTTGACGATCCTTATATTACGTATAAAAGCGAGTACATTGAGAGCCTTTGGAGCCTGCTTAAAAAGTTGTACGACAAAGGTCTGCTTTATAAAGGTTATACCATCCAACCCTATTCTCCTGCTGCTGGCACCGGACTTTCTTCGCATGAATTGAACATGCCAGGAACGTATAAGGATGTGAAGGATACGACGATTGTAGCGATGTTCCGGGTTATCGCTCCTGAGACTTCCCAAGTCTTTGGAGACTTCGGAAGTCTGGATATCCGGATACTGGCATGGACGACAACGCCTTGGACGCTTCCTGCAAACTCTGCTTTGACCGTTGGCGCTAATATCATTTACGTATTGGTAAAAACTTTCAATCCTTATACGCACGAGCCAGTGGCCGTAGTGCTTGCGAAAGATTTACTTGGCAAATATTTCTCTGAAAATAGCCTTGACGGCGATTTTGAAGGGTATCCAGCCAGCGATAAGAAGTTACTTCCCTGGTCAGTTCTGTCTGAGTTTAAAGGAAGAGATTTGGAAGGCGTTGAATATGAACAATTGCTTCCTTATGTGCAGCCAATCCTTGGACCATCCGATAAACCTGCATTCCGGGTTATATTAGGCGATTTCGTGACCACTGAGGATGGTACTGGCGTGGTCCATACTTCACCGACATTTGGTGCGGACGATTTTCGGGTTGCACAGGCCAATGGAATTCCGCCTATCATGGTGAAAGATGAAAATGGCAAAGACGTACCGATCGTTGATCGCCAGGGCCGTTTTGTAAAAGAAATAACTGATTATGCAGGACGCTATGTGAAGCCTGAATATTATTCCGAGGAAGAACAAAATGATCCGGAATTCAGGCCAACAGACGTTTTGATCGCTATCAGACTCAAAGAAGAAGGAAAAGCTTTTAAAGTAGAAAAATACGAGCACCCTTACCCACATTGCTGGCGTACCGATAAGCCGGTTTTATATTATCCCCTCGATAGCTGGTTTATCAAAACCACAGCAATGAAAGATCGTTTGGTGGAACTGAATAAAACCATTAACTGGAAACCTGAGAGTACTGGGACGGGCCGTTTTGGCAACTGGCTTGAAAATCTGGTCGACTGGAATTTATCGCGTTCGCGGTACTGGGGAACGCCCCTGCCGATCTGGCGTAATACTTACGGGGACGAGGTTTGCGTAGGGTCGATTGAAGAACTTAAAGACCTGTTGGAAGAAGCCATTATTTCGGAACATCTTAGCAAAGAACAGGCTGCAAACAACTCGGATTACTTGCTGAAACTACAACATGGTGACTTTGATCTGCACCGTCCCTATGTTGATAACATTGTACTTGTATCGAAAAAAGGCAATGTAATGCACCGCGAGCCAGATTTGATCGACGTATGGTTCGATTCGGGAGCGATGCCGTATGCGCAATGGCATTACCCTTTCGAGAATCAGGAGATATTTAAGCAAAGCTATCCGGCCGATTTTATTTCAGAGGGGGTGGATCAAACGCGCGGCTGGTTCTTTACGCTGCACGCGATTGCCGGTATGTTGTTTGATTCCGTTGCATTCAAGAATGTCGTTTCAACCGGTTTGGTTTTGGACAAAAATGGCAACAAAATGTCCAAGCGTATTGGAAATGCCGCTGACCCATTCAAGACGCTTGCTCAATATGGACCTGATGCAACCCGCTGGTATATGATCACCAATGCTGAACCATGGGATAACCTGAAATTCAACAGTGAGGGGATTGGGGAAGTACAACGTAAGTTTTTTGGGACTTTGGTAAATACTTATAATTTCTTTGCGCTTTACGCCAACCTGGATGGATATGAGTTCGGGCGGCGATCCGCACATGAAACAAATTCAGTACCGATTGAAGAACGCACGGAACTGGATCGTTGGATTTTGTCAAAATTGAACACGTTGGTTAAGGACGTAGAAGAGCAATTTGACGAATATAATCCAACCAAAGCGGGTCGCCTTGTTCAGGATTTTGTGACGGATCAACTGTCCAATTGGTATATCCGCCTGAACCGCCGTCGGTTTTGGAACCCGTCGCAGGAATCGGGTACGGGACTTACGGAAGACAAAAAAGCTGCTTACGAAACATTGCAGCATAGCCTGGTTACTGTTTCCCAATTAATGTCGCCAATCGCTCCGTTTTTTGCAGAATGGCTGTACAAAAGTCTGACGGATGGTGATAGAGCGGCATCCATTGCCAATAATACTGGACATAAATATGAGTCGGTACACCTTACCTACTGGCCAAAAATTGAGGATGAGTTTGTAGACCTGGACTTGGAAGAATCGATGGCATTAGCGCAGACTATCAGTTCATTGGTTCATTCAATACGAAAAAGCCATAAGCTTAAGGTGCGGCAGCCGCTGTCTAAAATACTGATACCCGTTTTAAGTGATAAAACTAAACAACAGATTGAACAAGTTAAGTCAATTATTCTTACTGAGGTAAATGTTAAAACCGTGGAGTTTGTCCATGATGACAGCGGAATCCTGAAAAAGAAAATCAAGCCGAATTTCAAAACATTGGGCCCTAAATTTGGCCCGAGAATGAAAGAAGTGGCGGCAGCGATTTCTGCGATGGTTGAAACTGAAATCAAGGAAATTGAAAAAAATGGTTTAATAACCCTTAAAAGTGCCGGTTCTCAAATCGATATTGCCATTAACGATGTAGAAATTATCGCGGAGGATGTTCCGGGATGGCTGGTCGCAAGCGAAGGCGGATTGACCGTGGCGTTGGACATAACTGTGAGCAATGAACTCAGATTGGAGGGCATTGCGCGGGATTTTGTAAACCGTGTTCAAAATCTGCGCAAGGATAGTGGATTTGAGGTTACCGATAAAATCAGGATCACATTACAGAATAATGATAGTTTGCTGGCTAGTGCTGTGACAGCCAATAAAGAATACATCTGCCAGGAAGTGCAGGCCCTTGATTTGAATTTGGTTGGAGTCTTAAATGGTGAAGCGAAGGAAATTGAAATGGATGAATTTCTTTTGAGAGTTAAGATTGAAGTGGTTTCGTAATGAAATAATTTTAAGCAAAACGATGCAACTGAAAAATGCTACGGCGATTATAACAGGCGGTGCTTCCGGGTTAGGGGAAGCTACCGCTCGTTTGTTTATGGAGCATGGTGCAAATGTTGTGGCACTTGATCTTAATGATGTTGCGGGTCAAAAGCTGGAAAGTCAATTTCCCGGCAATCTTAAATTCGTAAAAACCGACGTTTCCAGTGAAAACGAGGTGCAATTTGCTATAAACTTCGCATTAGAAACATTCGGCTCATTTCAGATTGTTGTCAATTGTGCGGGAATTGCCCCAGCCCGAAAAATTGTGGGGAAAACCGACGGAATATACGGCCCGCATTCATTGGAAGTTTTTGAAAAAACGATCCGCATCAATCTCATTGGAACATTCAATGTTATGCGTCTTACTGCTGTCGCAATGGAGAAGAGTGTTCCAAATGAAGAAGGTGAACGTGGCGTGATCATTAATACCGCATCAGTAGCAGCGTTTGACGGGCAAATGGGCCAGGTTGCTTACGCAGCAAGTAAAGGTGGGATTGTAAGTATGACATTACCTGTAGCCCGTGATTTAGCCAAATCAGGAATCCGTGTAATGGCGATTGCACCTGGCTTATTCGAAACACCGTTAATGCTGGGTTTACCCGAAGAAGCCCGAATTTCGTTAGGTCAGCAAATCCCTTTTCCTTCCCGTTTAGGCCGGCCTTCGGAATACGCAATGCTTGCGAAGTCAATTGTTGAAAATCCAATGCTAAACGGCGAAGTAATACGCCTTGACGGCGCCATTAGAATGAGCCCGAGATGATGAATGCAATGCTGCGATATCTGTTTTTAGTCATTCTTTCAACAGGAATAACCCTGTTTGAAGAAAATAACGACATCTCATCGTTCCGGATTGAACAAACCAGTTCAAATGAATTTGATTATAGTCGTCATATTGCTAGCATATTTGACGCTTATCCAGCCGTTGTTTCGTCGTTATCGATATTTAACAATAGCAAAAATTTACAATCAGCTTGGCTCAAACAGCTTTCTGGTCAATCTGGAGCACTCGCTCCGGAATTTTCACCAGACATAAATATTCATATAGCCCAGGTCACAGTTGTCCGCTTTCAACATCGCAAAAGCCGGACATTATCTTCTGAAAAGCCTTTCATTTCACTTTCCTAAGCAGCGTCTCTACTCTGCAATTCCGGCCAAATTCACATCCGGCCAAAATCTTCTTATAACTCTGCGCTCGTCCTCCTCTGGGATTGATACGCATTTAATGGAAATTGAAATGGATATCAAAAAGGTATGGCTATTCACAAAAAGGTGGCTTAGAAAGCTTATAATGGCATTTATGTTAGGCTTCGCCAACGTCATTAACCAGGAAACAAAGACAATAGATGATACTTCCTTTAAAACGGAACAGCCTGAAAAATGAAACAAGAGTGATGGTTAAACCATGCGTATGCCCATGTCAGTGTAGACTTTGAACTGCTCCTGCACGGCCGACTGATCAGTAATAATAACCGATAACCGTTCAGTCGGGCAAACGTAATGTGCTTCGGCTGTGCCTAACTTCTCAATTGTCGCCAATGCAATTACCTCTTTTGAGGTTTCAATCATTGTGCGCTTGACTTCACTTTCTTCATAATCCGGCCCCGTTACACCCAAATCTGCATGGATACTGCAAATGCCCAGCAGGCAAATATCAGGTCTGAATTTTTTCAAAAACTGAATAGTATCGCTGCCGATTGTGACAAAGGAGTTTTTTAATAAACGCCCTCCTGCAAACAATACCTCCACATACTCATGCTCTTCCAACAATGAGGCTATTGGAAAACTATTGGTGACGACGGTCAGTCGCAAATTCTTTGGCAAAAGCTGGGCAATCAACATGGCGGAAGTTCCACCGTCAAAGACAACGACCTGACCATCTCTCAGGAAATCCATGGCTTTTTTTGCAATCATTTGCTTTCTTTCCTGGTCATGCGAAACCCGATCTCTAAAATGATGTGGCCCTGGCGAGTGTGGTACCGCTCCCCCGCGAACAGATTTCAGCAAACCGTGATCCGCAAGCTCCCTAATATCTCGCCTGATTGTATCCTCAGACACCTTCAAGAGATTGCTGAGTCCTCCAAGATAAACTTTCTGCTCCTGCACTAATCTTTCAAGTATGATCTGAAAACGTTCTTCTTTTAACATAGCAATCCGCTTTCTTGCAAACTTAATAAATAGTTAAAGGCAAATATTGCAAAATATTGCAGTATTACACGTAGTTTTGAAGCAAAATGTTGCAAATATAAATTTCGAACAGAATGAATAGGAAGTCAGTTGCTGTCGACATGGACAATGTCATAGCTGATATCGAAACCAATTGGATTGCCAGCTACAATGCCGAGTTTGGCGCAAATGTTACCAGCGAAGATTTGATCGGGAAACCAGAAAATGATGCATTTCCGGACCCGATTGCGGCAAAAACCCTGATATATAAACCGGGATTTTTTCGTAACGCACCAGTTATTGAGGGTGCGCAGGAAGCGTTGCGGAAACTCCAGGAGCATTTTGACATTTACATTGTCTCCGCAGCTATGGAATTCCCAAACTCTCTGGCTGAAAAGTACGATTGGCTAGCGGAACATTTCCCTTTTATTCACTGGAAAAATATCGTTTTCTGCGGAGATAAAAGCGTTATCGCAACGGATTATCTAATTGACGATCACTTAAAAAACCTTGATTTTTGCAAAGGAATGCCCATTCTTTTTACAGCTGGACATAATGTTAACGTCAAGAAATATCGGAGAGTTAATAGCTGGAGTGAGGTATTGGAGTTGTTCGAAGGGGAGCTAGCTAATTCTTAGCGGATTCATTTAAGGAGATCGATAATTTTCTTGGTAACATTATCTATCACCTTGTCCCTAACCAATCCAGCTTTGCGAATAATAATCCCTTTGTCAGCGGTGAAGATTCTGGCTGGACGAATAAAGCTATCAATTGGCAACGACCCACTTTCAAAATCACTGGAAATTAAAGACACAGCTCGAAAATCTTTGCCACTCTGAGATGTTATTTGACATAATAAAATGTCATCTCCTTCTAAATCAGCTAAGACCAAAGCTGGCCGTTTCTTTGAACCTGATAGATCTGAGAATGGGAACGGGATAACAACAATTTCTCCTTTTATAAATTTTCCCACGCCTGATCTTCTTCTGAGGTGGACCAATCTTTGGAGAGTACCTGCTGGCTTGCATAGTGGATCATCGGCTTATTTAAAGCATGAGATCCTGCTAGCGTTTCGTTAATGGTAAATGCAATAACCTCTACTTGCTTTCCTACAAAAGATTTTGGCAGTTGAAGAGAAATATCCTGATTGTCTGGCACTAACAATGTCCTGATCATAGTATGTAAATTTAAACTCTGCAATAAAGATATGAGATATTTTCAAATCATAAGTTAAACCTTCTCCTTGGCCCGATCCTTCAATTGCAGCAATTCATCCCGCAAACGCGCGGCTTCTAAAAAGTCCAGCTCTCTTGCAGCGAATTCCATTTTTCGCTGGGTTTCAGCGATGAGTTTTTGCAGATCATTTTTACCCATATACTGAACAACCGGGTCGGCGGCAATTCTGATTTCGTCCGGTTCAACATATACTTTACGTATTTTGGAATCGGCGACGGATGTCTGTCCCATAATGGCTTCCCTGGATTTCAGAATTGTTTTTGGCGTAATCCCATTCTCAATATTGTATTCAATCTGAATGCTCCGGCGGCGGTTTGTTTCGTCGATCGCCAATTGCATGGAGCCTGTCATTACGTCAGCATACATAATCACTTTTCCGCGATCGTTACGGGCGGCGCGACCAATGGTCTGGATCATGGAGCGGGTATCTCTCAAAAATCCTTCCTTATCTGCATCCATAATCGCAACGAGCGAAACCTCAGGCAAATCCAACCCTTCTCTCAATAAATTAACTCCTACCAATACATCAAAAACTCCTAAACGCAATTCACGAAGAATTTCCACGCGGTCTAGTGTTTTTACTTCGGAGTGAATATATCGGCATTTTACCCCTACCCTATCCAGGTATTTGCTTAATTCTTCCGCCATCCTTTTTGTCAGGGTCGTGATCAGCACCCTGTCACCCATTTTAATGCGCTTATGAATCTCTTCCAGAAGGTCGTCGATCTGGTTCAAACTTGGCCTTACCTCGATCTCGGGATCCAGCAAACCAGTTGGACGGATAATTTGCTCTACGACAACACCTTCCGATTTACGCAATTCATAATCCGCAGGCGTCGCACTGACAAAAATGGTTTGCGGGGTCATATCTTCGAATTCCTGAAAAGTAAGCGGACGATTGTCCAATGCCGACGGCAACCGAAAACCATATTCAACCAATTGCTCTTTCCTGGAACGGTCCCCTCCCCACATGGCGCGGATCTGTGGCATGGTAACATGACTTTCATCGACTACCATTAAAAAATCGTCCGGGAAATAGTCCAGGAGGCAGAATGGGCGTTGCCCGGGCATGCGTCGGTCAAAGTAGCGGGAGTAGTTTTCAATGCCCGAACAGTAACCTAGCTCACGCATCATTTCCATGTCAAACTCCGTCCGTTCCTTTACCCTTTCCGCCTCCGCTAACCTTCCCTCCTTGGTGAAAAAGCTAATCTGCATGGCCAGGTCGTCCTGAATTTCCTTAATGGATTGCATGAGAACATCCCTGCCAGTCACAAATAGATTGGCTGGGAAAATGGCGATAGCACGATCAGAACTAATTTTTTTACCCGTTTCTGGTTCAATCCGCTGGATTTCTTCGATTTCATCACCGAAAAAGATAAAGCGATAGGCAAAATCTGCGTAACCCGGAAATACATCCACCGTATCGCCTTTTACTCTGAAAGTACCGCGGTTAAATTCCACTTCTGTCCTGCTATATAAAATTTCTACCAGCCTGAACAAAAATTGGTTTCGGCTGACGATGTCGCCCACCTTGGCACTTACAATGCTTTTTTTGTATTCGTTTGGGTTACCAGCGCCATAAATGCAAGAAACAGAAGCGACCACAATCACATCACGCCGTCCGCTCATCAGCGAAGAAACCGTATGCAGCCTAAGCTTTTCAATTTCCTGGTTGATCTGCAGGTCCTTCTCGATATAAGTATTGGTACTGGAAATAAATGCTTCCGGCTGGTAATAGTCGTAATAACTGATGAAATATTCTACAGCGTTGTTAGGAAAGAACTGCTTGAATTCACCATACAATTGCGCCGCCAAGGTTTTGTTGTGACTTAGTACAAGTGTCGGTTTTTTTACCTGGGCAACCACGTTGGCTACTGTGAAAGTTTTCCCTGAGCCCGTTACGCCAAGTAGCGTTTGAGCAGGTTCTCCGGCGTCAATTCCCTGAACAAGTTGGTCAATAGCTTCGGGCTGATCGCCTGTTGGTGAGTAAATGGAAGTGAGTTCGAAGTCCATAGAAAAGTATTAGCCATAACGGAGTTGCCCTAACGCAAACAACGCATTTCAAAGACATATTAGTTCTTCGAAATGCGTTATCTCAATTGTGATAGGCCTGTAAATGCCCTATCATTCATGCTTGTTGTCACAATATCGTTTCTGCATTCTCAACGGCCTTTTTCTCCTTCCAATGCTGCCAGTCGAGGCCCAGTAGTTTAGTCATGCTCCTGTCTACAAATGTGTGACGTACCAGGTTCATCCCGCCACGAACAGCGGTAAAAATAGAATTATTTGCCCTTAATGCCAGACTAAAACCGCCATCGATATACCGGATGTAATGCCACCAAAGTGATGGAATAAAAATTGTCTCGCCATGTAGAAGTGTAGTTTCGTGGCCTACTGCGCCTTTGAGTGCAGGAAAACGCTCATAGTCAGGTTTCAACGGATCGACCTTACTCATAACCGTAAACGGGTGATGATACAGTCTGCGGCTTTCCTCAGGAGAAAATAAAATGACCTGCTTTCGCGTATGAAATTGGGTCAGAAAAACGTTGGAGCAATCCATATCGTAATGTAAGCTGGTAATCGAGCCCTCACCTCCGAAGAATACAAATTTATACGATTTCAAAAATCCGTCCATGATGGTCGGAAAGCGGATATCGTCCGCCAATTCAGGGATTTTTTTAAAAATATCGAAAAGAAATATCCGAAGATCGGTAGGGCCATTTTCAATTAAGGTAAGGTAGTCTCCAAACTTCATGGTCTTTGCGATCTGAAAATACTTATCGGCGTCGTGGATGTGATTGTCGACAAGCGGTACATCCAGATTCCCATGATTTTCCCTGAGCCAATCAAAAGTCCATTTTTCAATCGCAGGCCAATCTTTTACGAGATCAGTAAAAACAACTGGCTTACTTGGTTTAAGGTAATTTTCAATAAATTCTTCACGGGTAAGGCCGCTTCGCTTCTCTATGGGCACTAATTTCATAATAGAAACAGAGTAAATAAGTAATTGACTATATTATTATATTGTCAAATTATATACGAACGAAGAAACACGGTATGCGTTTTCAACCCTCATATACGTCGTCAAATGTATTAACAAGATTTCAAAAATATAAATTTAAGAAAATATATAAGAATTAGCCTTTTTAACATATAGAGTTAATAGAATATAGGTTAAACCAGCGTGTTATGAAATACTTCACTTTTAAGCCACCGCCGGTTTTAGCCAGCTTCGTCAGATACTATTGGGCGCTGGAACATGACGTTTCAGCAGAATTGCCGTACGTGCACCGTACCATGGCTGATGGCTGCGCCGAAATGATATTCCATTATAAAGGGCGTTTTGATGAGGTGATTGAGGATGGTACGACCGAATTGTCTTTTACATCTGGCGTAAGCGGCCCTTCCCGGCGTTTCAGAAGATTCAGGATAGCCGAGGATTTCGGGATCTTTGGAGTATATCTTTACCCATTCGCAATACCTGCGCTTTTTGGTATCCCCTCCAGAGAAGTTAGTGATCAAATGCCTGATATTGTAAACATTTTCGGGAACCAGGGCGCCGAATTGGAAGAGAAAATAATGTTGGCGGCAGATAATGTAGCCCGGGTAGAGATTATATCAGGATTTCTGAAGGCCTGCCTTGTTCGCCAGCAACCGCATGAACCAGCGGTTTTTTCCGTTATCAATCGCATTATCAATGATAACGGATTAACTAATGTACCTGATCTCGCTGCGCAAAGTTTCCTCTCAACCCGCCAGTTCGAAAGAAAGTTTAAAGCATTTTCTGGTTTCAGCCCCAAATTGTTCACCAGGATTATCCGGTTTCACGCCGCATTGAACGCTTATGGTGATAATGGAAGGAGTCTCACCGAAATCGCTTATGATTGTGGTTATTATGACCAGTCCCATTTTATTCATGAGTTCAAAACCTTCTCAGGTCAGCATCCCAAAGAATACTTTTCAGGGAAATCTGAGAGTACCGGCTATCGGGACGTCTGATGTCGCATTTTTCCAATTATGAGCTTCAATGCTCATTTACATTTGCTTAAACTTTAAACAAAAAAATTATGAGCACTGTAAAAGTCCCGAATGGTCATCAAACAGTAATGCCTTACTTAATGCTTGATGGGGCCGAAAAATTTAAAGAGTTTACAATTAATGTCTTGGACGGCGAGATAACCTCCACGCATTATCAGGAGGATTACCCCGATAAGATTAAACATTCGGAAGTGAAAATCGGGGCCAGTACGATTATGTTTTGTGATAGCCGCCCGGAATGGTCCGCACATCCTGCAAACATGTTTTTATATGTAGAGAATGCTGACGATACCTATCAGAAAGCGTTAAAAGCCGGAGCGGAAAGTATGATGGAACCCGCCGATCAGGATTATGGCCGCAGTTGCGGTGTGACAGATCCCTGCGGCAATGTATGGTGGATCACCTCGGTGCTTTGATCGATTATGTCTTATTTATACTTTTATAAAAAGACATCAAAATCACGTTAGTCGAAGGCCATGATCAACTATAATAACAAAGTTTTTATTCCAGTCTCCAATTCAGAGAATGGGGAGGTTGATCTTGAAATGCAGTTTTTATATCATCAAGCCGGCAATGTAGTTACCTCGACCTATCATGGCGATAAGATCCTTTATGGGCATCTTATCGCCATTGTTGATGAAACGGGAAATTTGGATATGCGATATCATCAGATCAATATAAAAGGTGAAATCATGACGGGTATTTGCAAATCGACCGCAGAAGTTTTGCCTACCGGAAAACTCCGGCTTCATGAGAAATGGAATTGGACTTCGGGCGATTTGTCAGAAGGAGAATCGCTTTTGGAAGAAAAATAATATCCCAAAGTAAAACCCAACTTTTTATGAGACCTATATTCAACATCACCCTGCCCCTGCTGTTTTCGCTGGTGACAATATTAACGTTTGCCCAGACCTCCAATATCGTTTCAGGATCTACCAAATTCAGCGTAAAATTTGTCATGGGTACTTGTGAGGGTACTTTCGACGCGCCGAGAGGGGCTGCTAATTTTGATGAAAAGAATATTTCCGCAGCTTCTTTTGACATTAAAATATCTGCAGCCAGCTTCAATACCAACAGCAATGCCCGCGACAAGGACCTTAAAAGTGAGAAGTACTTTTATGTGGAAAAGTATCCGGACATTCATTTCAAATCTTCCAAAGTTGAAGAGAATAGCGATGGATTCCAGGCCATTGGGACGCTTACCATGCGCGATGTTACCAAAACGGTCACACTGCCTTTTCAAGCAAAAAAGAATGCCGACGGTACCTATCAATTGTCCAGCACTTTCGATGTCAACCGGCTCGATTATAAGATCGGGGAGAAGAATTGGAAGATGAAAGACATTGTGACAGTCAAGATGCAAGCCATTGCAAAATAACTTCAGGGCATTTCTCTCTTAAAGTGAGCTCTGAATTCCTGCAATCACTTCTCCAAAATTCCCTTCAGATTGCTTAACCCATCCTGGAAATCCTTACCGACGGATTTTTCTATACCCATGAAGGGAAGCATGACGTTCATGGGTATAGGCATAGAGCCGGTGAAGCCCCATTTGACTTTTGTTGAATTCGAATCAATGGGTTCAGCGATCATATACGCATTACTTTTACTTTCAAACGGTTCAATAAATCTTAATTCAGTGTCGATGCGGCTCCCTTCTTCGATTTTTGTGATCTCCTGCTCTCCTTTACCTACATCGTCGTTCCCATCCCACATGGATGTAAAGCCGACTGTTCCATCAGTACCGGTGAAATTTTTTTTAATATTTGGATCCTTGCTGTACCATACACTCCAGTTATCTTGATTTTTCAGTGATTTCAGGTAGTTAAAAACCTGCTCTTTGGGCCTATTGATTGTTACTTCTTTCTCGACAGCATAATCTTTCGGCATAATCAAAGCGGCGATCAGGACCAGCGCAACCAGCCCGAGAACAATGTAGAGTACCTTTTTCATAGAGGGATTGTTTATAGGGTTATAACTAAACTTGTACTTGACTTCATCAATATCTTCTATGGTCTGAATATTGACCATTCCGGATTTTTCCAGAACCCGTATGGATGCCGCATTATTCACATTTACATAAGCAATGATGCTTTGTGTCTGTAAAGCTGTTTTAATAAATTTGATAAGTCCTGTTGCAATTTCTGTTGCTACCCCCTTACCCCATTGCTCTTCCAATATCCGATAACCTATTTCAATTTCAGTACCGACTTTATCTAATTTTGCAGCGCCAATCAGTTCTCCCGATTCAATATCTTCAACCAGATAACGGCCCAGGTAACTATTACTCTTATTCTCTTCTAAAAATGCTTTGAGCATTTCATCGGACTCCTGCCGGTTGAGCGAATAGCCTGTAACATACTTCATTACATTGTCATTATTGCTCAATCTGAAATATTTGTCACCATCCCCTTCGGTCATTTTTGTAAGAATGAACCGCTCAGTCTTTATCGTTTTAATGTCCACGGAACAAATTTTGCGGGGCAAATATCATTCACGAAAAGTTGATGATTTTTCTGGAAAAAACCAGGAAAGCCTTCATTTTTCTTTGTTAAATTCTAAAGTGATTTGATACAAAAAAAGAGCACGAACGCTGGGTCCGTGCTCCTTATCATAGGTCTTCTGAATTATTTCTTCTTAGCACCAGCCAAACTTGGCTCTTTCGATATCACGATCAAATCTGCCAACATGCGACCAGTTTCGGTGAGATATATGTCTTTTTTCTTTTTAACATCCTTTGGAGCTTCCGCGACTTTGGAGTCTACTTCGTCCTCATCGTCACCATCCGTGTTATCTTCTCCCAGCTGCTTCATTGCCGCCCTTTTCTTTTCCGCGTCATCGCGTTCTATTTTGCGTTTTGATTCCTGAAGTGATACAACTTTGTTTTCACGGGCTTCTTTAAATTCATCCAACGTTTTCACCAATGTCTTCAATTCTTCATCAGACTTCAGCCGTTGTGTGTACTTTTCCCGAAGCTGGTCCACGATTTTAGGATTGATATTGTTCGCTAATTCATATTTGGAAGATGGGATCTGGTCCCAGGGAAGCGCGCTTGGCTGAGAACCTTCTCCATATTCATTTACTTTAAAGGCAGTCGGCAATTCCAAGTCAGGCATTACACCCTTAAGCTGGGTGCTGCTGCCATTGATCCGATAGAATTTAGCAACTGTCAATTTTACCTGACCAAGCTGATCTGTCTCCTTTGGAACCCACTGGTTCAGGTCAATCAGAGTCTGAACGGTCCCTTTACCATAAGTTTGTTCTCCAACAATAATTCCGCGTTTGTAATCCTGAATGGCAGCTGCAAAGATTTCAGAAGCAGATGCGCTGAATCTGTTTACCATTACTGCCATCGGTCCGTCATATGCAATGGCTGGGTCATTGTCCGATTGCACTTCAATTTCCCCCTGTCCTTCTTTAACCTGAACCACTGGGCCACGGTTGATAAACAAGCCAGTTAATGAAACAGCTTCTGTCAATGATCCACCACCATTGTTTCTCAAATCGATTACAATACCATCTACATTTGCGGTCTGTAACTCAGTAATCAACTTTTGAACGTCGCGTGTCGTGCTCGAAAATTCCTTTTCTTTATGTTGCGCACCTTCAAAATCCCGGTAAAAAAGTGGAATATCAATTACACCAATTTTAAAATCCTTATTGGCAGAATTAATTGATACAATTTCACTTTTCGCACGTTGCTCCTCCAATTTGATCTTTTCACGAACTAAACGGTACTCTTTTGGAGGTGTACCTGAAAGCGCATCAGCAGAAATTACCTGCAATCTCACTACTGTTGATTTTGGCCCTTTGATAAGCTTAACCGCATCGTCAACAAACCAACCAATGATATCAACCATTTTTCCTTCATCACCCTGGGCAACAGCTATGATCTTGTCTTCCTTTTTAAGTTGTTTTCCTTTAAATGCAGGCCCGCCTGGTATCACATCTTTTATCATGATGTAATTGTTTTCTTCACCCAGCAACGCTCCAATTCCTTCCAGAGACTGGCTCATTTCTTGTTTGAAACGGTCAGCCGATGTAGGTGCCATGTAACTTGTATGAGGATCCATAGATTCAGCATACGCATTCATATACATTTGAAAAACCTGCTCCGTACGAATACGTCCCAATGCCCGGTCACGGTTTTTGTAACGGTCTCTCAACATTGATACGACGGCGGTATCGGCTTTCCCCGAAAGTTTAAGATCCAGCGCCTCGCTCTTAAGATATTTGCGCCAGGTATCATTTAACTCATCGGTACTCTTTGCCCAGGTTGCTTTCTCGCGATCAGTGTTCATCGACTCGTCCGCAGCATAGTCAAATGGCTTTGCTTCCTTTAAAAGCGTTTGAATGTAATCGCTTCTTTCCTTGTATCGCCTTCTAAAAACATTATAAATCTCAAAAGGGACATCCAATTCTCTCTTTTGAAGATAATCATCAAATGAATTTTTGTACTTCCCGAATTCAGCAATATCAGCAGCAAGGTAATAAAGCTTGCCATGATCAATGGACTCAATGTATTTATCAAAAATCGCCTCTGAAAGCGAGTCATTCAATTTTGTCTTCCGGTAATGATAGCTTGATAATATACGTGTAGTCAGCTCCTCAGCCTTGTATTGAGCGGGAATTGGCTTGATATCATCTTCCATCGAGGTTTCAACAGCAGGCGTGACATCCACTTTCTGCTGTTCGGGGCCGCGCTGCCATCCAAGCAAAACAACCGGTATAAGAGTGATTAAGTACTTTTTCATTGTTGAACGTTTGCTATTTAACAATTTCTAATAATTCAACCTCAAATACCAAAGCCGAATATGCCGGTATCTGAGGGCCTGCCGCCTGCTCGCCGTAAGCCAGTTGGTAAGGAATAAATAACTTCCATTTAGAACCAACGGGCATGAGTTGAAGCGCCTCCGTCCATCCTTTAATGACGCCATTAACCGGAAATTCGACTGATTCTCCTCGATCTACCGAACTGTCAAAAACCGTTCCATTAATTAATGTACCGTGATAATGAGTCTTAACCTTATCAGTGGCAGTCGGTTTCGCACCTTCGCCGGTTTTTAGCACCTGGTATTGTAAGCCGCTTTCAGTTGTCGTAACACCCGTTTTCTTTTTATTATCTTCCAAAAACTTCTCTCCTTCTATTCTCACTATTGCTCCTTTTTCTGATGATATTTTTTGAAAATACGCTGATATAAATTCGTGGGCCGCCTGTGGGGTAAAAGTCGTTTTATCTCCCTTCAGCGTTGCATTGATCGTTTTATTGAGTATCTCAGTATTAATGTCTGTGATTCCCTGCGACGTTAATGAGCTCGAAAAACTTACTCCAATGGCGGCTGATAAAGAATCTAGCTGATTTTTAAGTACGGTTGTCGACGAAACTGCTTTTACGGGAGTAGCGGGTTTCTTTTTAACGGTGGCAGCTGGTTTAGCTGGTTTTTTGATAGTTTGTGCGTTGCCTTCTGATGTGAATAAAACTCCGATTACTAAGGCTGCTAAAATGGTTTTTTCTAATTTGTACATTCTACTGATGGATGGTCGATTTACGATAAATTTTAAAAGTGTAAGTTTTCTTAACGAATTCAATTACAACAAAAACACAATTAGTACCTAAAAAAGTTTTAAAAATGTTCGTAATCGGGGATAAATGGTAAACCCGCACTCATGGGGTAGTTTTCATGTAATACCTTGGAAAAATCTAATTTTTCGCTCGGGTTTTTAATCAAACAAATGCTGTTTTTACTAAAATAAACCGCTACCTTTGCGGCAGTTTTCAAAAACTTACTACTATATTTTATTTAAGTTAACTATACTATGGTATCTGTTAGACCGGATGAAGTTTCGGCCATCCTGCGCGAACAACTTGCAGGCGCTCGATCAGAAGCAGAACTCGAAGAAGTAGGCACAGTTCTTCAGATTGGTGACGGTGTCGCCCGTATTTATGGCCTTTCCCAGGTGCAGGCGGGTGAGCTGCTTGTTTTCGAAACAGGCCTTAAAGCCCTTGCTCTTAACCTCGAGGAAGACAATGTTGGAGCCGTTTTGCTCGGCGATTTCAGCGATATTAAAGAAGGTGCGACCGTGAAGCGCACAAAAGAAATTGCCTCTGTAAAAGTGGGCGATGGAATTATCGGCCGGGTTGTCAATACATTGGCAGAACCAATCGACGGAAACGGACCTATTTCCGGCACCTTATATGAAATGCCAATCGAGCGTAAAGCTCCTGGTGTCATCTACCGTCAACCTGTAACAGAGCCTCTTCAAACCGGAATCAAAGCAATCGACGCGATGATCCCAATCGGGCGCGGACAGCGTGAACTGATCATTGGTGACCGTCAGACTGGAAAGACAGCGGTTGCAATCGATACGATTATCAATCAAAGGGAATACTTCGAAAAAGGAGAGCCCGTATATTGTATTTATGTTGCTTGCGGCCAGAAGGCTTCTACTATTAAATCGATTGAAGCGACGCTTCGCAAATATGGCGCAATGGATTATACTGTAATCGTTGCAGCTGGTGCTTCGGACCCCTCGCCTATGCAATTCTATGCTCCTTTTACAGGTGCTGCAATTGGTGAATATTTTAGGGATACCGGCCGTCCTGCATTGGTTATATATGATGACCTTTCAAAGCAGGCGGTGTCTTATCGCGAAGTTTCCCTTCTTCTTCGTCGCCCTCCGGGACGCGAGGCTTATCCGGGAGACGTTTTTTATCTGCATAGTCGTCTTTTGGAACGTGCCGCAAAAATCATTGCGGATGATTCAATTGCGAGAAATATGAATGACCTTCCTCCTTCGCTGCAGGGAATCGTAAAAGGTGGTGGTTCATTAACAGCCCTTCCAATTATAGAAACACAAGCTGGCGACGTTTCAGCTTATATCCCTACCAACGTAATTTCAATTACCGACGGTCAGATCTTCCTTGAATCCAATCTTTTCAACTCCGGTATCCGTCCTGCGATCAATGTGGGTATTTCGGTGTCACGCGTTGGTGGTAACGCTCAGATTAAGTCCATGAAGAAAGTATCAGGAACTTTGAAATTGGATCAGGCGCAATTCCGTGAATTGGAAGCTTTTGCCAAATTCGGATCAGACCTTGATGCAGCTACAAAGCTTGCGATTGACAGGGGACGCCGTAACCAGGAAGTTTTGAAACAACCTCAGTATGCACCTGTTCCGGTTGAACAGCAGGTTGCAACGGTTTATGCTTCTACCAAAGGTTTATTGGACAAGGTGGACGTCACAAAAGTGAAGGAGTTTGAGAAAGATTTCCTTACTGTTCTGGGCGGTCAATATAAAGAGACGCTTGTTGCTTTGCGTGCAGGAAAATTGGACAACAGTGTGACAGATGTAATCGAGAAGGTTGCAAGAGAAATAGCAGCGAAGTATCACTGAGATTACGGGTCAAAATAAACTTTTGCTTTGACCCTTAGATATATCAATCAATTAGCGTCGGATCGCTTTAAACTTCCAAATAATGGCAAGCTTAAAAGAAGTACGTAGCCGGATTGTTTCGGTTAACAGCACCCAGCAAATAACAAAAGCCATGAAAATGGTGGCGGCTGCTAAATTGCGACGGGCGCAAGATGGTATCACCCAATTACGTCCTTATGCGCAAAAGTTGGGAGAAATGCTTTCTACAGTATCAGCAGCAGCCGAAAGTGCTGTTGATAGTCCTTTAAAAACTGTTCGCGCTGTAAATAAAGTTTTGATTATAGTAGTTACCTCTGACCGTGGATTGTGCGGCGCCTTCAATACAAATATCATTAAGGCCACCTTACAGCTTATCGAGCAGAAGTATGCATTTCAGGCGCGCAATGGCAATGTTGAAATTTTTGCTATTGGAAAAAAGGGTGCTGAGGCATTTTCTCGCCGTGGTTTTGTCGTACATACTGGATACACGGACATTTTCACCAGGCTAAGTTTTGTCTCTGTCAAACAGGCCGCAGAAGAGATCATGAAAGATTTCTCGGATGGACGTTATGATGCCGTCGATCTGGTTTACAATGAATTCAAAAACGTTGCTACGCAGATCATCCACGCTGACCAATATTTGCCTATCCCGACTGATTATAAAGTTGGCAAGACCAAAAAGTTAGAAGTTAACTACATTTTTGAACCAAGTGAAGTAGAAATTCTTGCTGAGTTGATTCCAAAATCGCTAAAAATAAAGCTGTACCGTTCGGTTTTAGAGTCAAATGCTTCTGAACAAGGCGCTCGTATGACCGCAATGGAAAAAGCAACTGAAAACGCCCAGGAACTTCTGAAAGAGCTCCGATTGATTTACAACCGCACCCGTCAGGCGGCTATCACGAAAGAAATTCTCGAAATTGTCGGCGGAGCAGAAGCTTTGAAAAACTAAAATTTGAAAATACAAATCAGATCAAGCGAGCGGGTTTCAATAATCCGCTCGCTTTTTTGTTGCTATATTTGTAAAATCTAGCTGCATTCTAGGTAAGAATCAGCCAATTTCTAAGAACAGAGCACTATGGTAAATTTAATTGAGAGAATTACCCTTGAACCTGACTTATGCAATGGCAAGCCAACAATCAGGGGGAAACGGATTACGGTACAAACCATTTTGGAACATTTAGCGGCCGGAGACAGCAGGGACACTATACTATATGAATTTCCATCACTAGAACAACAGGATATAGACGCTTGCTTAAATTTTGCTGCCCAAATGGCTGGAAGAAATTTTATAAGTTATCCAGTGGCCGCGTAAAATGCCCAAGTATCTCATTGATGTGAATCTGCCTTACCATTGTTCCTTATGGAATTCGGATCAATTTATTCATCAAAAAGATCTAAATGATGAATGGCTCGATTCCCAAATCTGGAACTACGCACTGATAAACAATCTAACAATACTTACCAGAGATTCGGATTTTTCAATCCGTATCAGCACAAGCTCCCCTCCTCCACGCGTAGTCCATTTTCAGTTAGGAAATATTAAAGCGGCAGACCTTTTCAAATTACTTTATAAAAATTGGGCACGATCGCCGAATTAAGTAATCACTACAAATTGGTAACTGTTCTTTCGGATCAACTAGTGGTCATCAATTAATAAAAAACGATAAATCATTTAGATATGTACATCAAGTTGTTCAACAAAACTTTGCTCTTATTTTTCCTGACTGGTATGCTTCATACGCTTTCAGCCCAAACTCTTGATGAAATCATTGCAAAGCACATTCAGGCAATGGGAGGCGCAGACAAACTCTCAAAATTGAAAAGCCTGAAAATTACGGCTGAAATGGATGTGATGAAAATGAAAGTACCTATTACTACTACCATCATCCAGGATCAAGGATTCAGAAGCGAAACGACGGTGCAGGGAATGACGGTCGTACAGGCAATCAATGGAAATACCGGCTGGGCCATTAATCCAATGACCGGACAGACCAAAGCAACTGCCTTGCCGGAAGAAGCCGTAAAATCGATGACAGCTGAAACGGATCTTACTGGACTATACAACTACAAGGAAAAAGGTTATGTCCTGACTCTTGAAGGAGAGGAAGACCTGGCAGGGGCCAAAGTATATAAGGTTTCAATGACATTGAAAAATGGGATCAAAAGGATTAATTACATCTCCAAAGACACATTTTACATTCTCAAAATCATCGTTCACGCCACCATGAATGGCCAGGATATCAAATCGGAAAATTTGCAATCTAATTTTAAACAGGTCGACGGAGTTACTTACCCGTTCACATCCGAGGTGACTACGTCGGCAATGCCAGGAACAACGATGACACTAGTGATCACCACGCTTGAAGTCAATCCTAAAATAGACCCTAATATTTTTACAATGCCGACGAATTAAGGCTTTTGCCTTTGAGAAAAAATCCTGGTCAATAAAAACCAGGATTTTTTTATGCTCCGGAAACTATTATCAATTATTACATGTATATACATTAAATGTAATAACATATATAAAACATAAATTGAAATGGCTACTTCAAAATGGGTAATTGACCCAACGCATTCAGAAATCCAGTTTAAAGTAAAACACCTGGTAATTTCCACAGTAACAGGTGCATTCAAAGCTTTCGAAGGTAATGTTGAAACTGAAACCGAAGATTTTGACGGTGCTACCGTAGAATTTTCAGCAGATGTAAATAGTATTGATACTAATCAGGTGCAGCGTGATGAGCATTTGAAATCAGCAGATTTCTTTGACGCAGCTAACCATCCTAAATTTTCATACACAGGTAAACTGAGTAAAAAAGGTGATGATAGCTATACTTTGAACGGGGAATTGACTATAAAGAGCGCAACAAAACCTTTCGGCTTTGCAGTTGAATATGGTGGAAATATGACCGATTTCTATGGTAATAATAAGTCTGGTTTCGAAATTTCTGGAAAAATAAACCGGAAAGAATTCGGCCTTGAATGGAGCGCGGTGACAGAGGCGGGCGGTGTGGTAGTTGGTGACGAGGTGAGACTGATCGCCAATGTTCAGATTGTGAAGCAATAACAAGCAAATATCTTTTCTTGAAAGCGCGATACAGATGTATTGCGCTTTTTTTGTTTCCTGATTGCCGATTCACCAACTGCTCCTTCAAACGCGGGGAATCTCTCCAATTATTTCCCACAGATAAGGGCAAAACGATTTTGCATCGTCATTAAGTTATTATTTTTGGCCAAAAAAGACTTTAACATTGATCATTGAAACACGCGCCTATGCACGGGCAGGATTGTTAGGCAACCCATCTGACGGCTTCTTTGGAAAAACAATTGCAATTTCCGTCAGGAATTTTGGTGCTTCCGTTTCTCTTTACGAATCTCCCGAGTTACACATTGAGGCACAGCCTCAGGATGTTAGTACATTTAGAAGCATTTTCCATTTGCGCGATTCGGTTACCATGCTAGGCTATAATGGAGGGATTCCACTGATTAAGGCCGGGATAAAAAAATTTGGGGATTTTTGTGAGGAAAATGGCATTCGTTTGCCAAACAGGAATTTTACGGTTCGCTATCGATCCTCCATTCCAAGGCAAGTTGGAATGTCGGGTTCCAGCGCGATCGTTGTTGCATTGTTCCGCGCGTTGATCCAATTTTATAAGGTTGAAATCCCCATTGAGATACTTCCTCAACTGGTGATGGTAACCGAAACGGAGGAGCTGGGAATCACTGCGGGCTTGCAGGACCGGGTGATCCAATGCTATGAAGGTTGTGTTTACATGGATTTTGATAAAGATATGATCCAGGAAAAAGGCCATGGTAAATATGAGCGCCTTAATCCGGAGCTGCTGCCAAAATTGTATGTGGCCTATAATACAAATTTGAGTAAGGTTTCGGGAAAGGTGCACAGCGATGTGAGAACGCGTTTCGACCGTGGTGAAGAACTAGTGATTGATGTGCTCAGTCAAATTGCTCAAAAAGCGGAGCATGGCCGACAGGCTTTGCTCGAAGGAAGGTCGGACGATCTGCACCAATTAATGAATGAAAATTTCGATCTCCGCTGTAAAATTTACAATGTACCCGAATCCAATAAAAAACTGGTTAACGCGGCAAGAGCATGCGGAGCATCTGCCAAGTTCGCAGGTTCTGGCGGTACTATCATCGGAATTTATCGGGACGACGATATGCTGAACCAGCTATTTGTCGAACTGAAAAAATACAACGCAAGGGTAATTAAGCCGTTTGTGGTTTGAGGAGTTATGAGCTATTAGCGGTTAGCTTTTAGCTTTTAGCTTTTTTGACATAAAATTATTTCTAATTAATCGTTAAAACAAAGCTAACAGCTAATAGCTAAAAGCTAAAAGCCAAAGGCTCAGCCAACTATGATTCGCAAAGCCGTAATTCCTGCTGCCGGACTGGGAACCCGTTTTTTACCAGCGACCAAATCGATGCCCAAAGAAATGCTTCCAATTATTGACACTCCTACCATTCAATATGTGGTCCAGGAAGCGGTCGACTCGGGTATTGAAGATATTCTCATCATTTCAGGGAAGGGTAAGCGCGCCATTGAAGACCATTTTGACCGCAACGTGGAACTGGAAAGTCGCCTGGAAGAAAAGGAAGACTTAATGTGGTTTAATGAAATGCGGCGGCTGGCGGATATGGCCAATGTACATTTTGTCCGGCAAAAAGAAGCGAATGGATTGGGTGACGCAATTTACTATGCCCGTCACCATGTTGGTAATGAACCATTTGCAGTTTTGCTTGGGGATACAATTATGGATTCAGTGATTCCTGTCACACAACAATTGATGGACACTTATGAGCAGTTTGGCGGCTCGGTAATTGCAGTAGAAGAAGTTCCAGCTAATAAGGTAAACCGATATGGGATCGTAGGCGGAAAAACATTAAGTGATACCATTCTCGAACTGACCACATTAATTGAAAAACCGGCCATCGATCTGGCCCCGTCCAATCTGGCCATTGCCGGACGATACATTCTTACCCCGGAAATTTTCAATACCATTGAGCAAACGCCAAAAGGGAAAAACAATGAGATCCAGCTTACCGACTCACTGTTACTACTTTTAAAACGCGAGAATATTTACGCCCACCATATTGAAGGTAAACGCCACGACATTGGAGATAAGCTCGATTATCTGAAAACCACCGTCGAATTTGCCCTTAAAAGGAAAGAATTTGCTGAGCCATTCAGACAATTCCTGATCGATATTTTGAATAAATAGTATGAAAAATCAGGTCTTGATCAGCGGCGCTACGGGTAATCTGGGAAAGGATGTAGTTAAGAAACTCAATGAGCTTGGTTATGGCATGCATATCAATGTTCGTGAAAGCAAAAGCGCTGCTTATTCGGATGTCGAAAATGTGACAAGTTATGTTGCGGATCTAGCTGACGCGAACCAATCAAATGAATTTGTCAAAAAGGCAATTGAGAATGCCGGTTCCATTGGTGCCGGCATTTTTTTAGCAGGTGGTTTTGCCCCCGGAAAGCTGGCAGATACCAGTAATAGTGACATTGAAAAAATGATAACCAAGAATTTTTTCACCGCCTTTAATCTGGTAAAACCATTAAAAGCACATTTCGAAGCACAAGGTGGCGGGCAATTTATATTTATCGGCGCGAGACCAGCATTGATTGCGGAGCAGGGCGCAGGAAGTTTTGCCTATGCACTTTCCAAATCCCTGATATTCCAATTGGCTGAAATGATCAATGCGGAGGGTAAGTCTAAAAATATCACAGCTTATGTGATTGTACCCAGCATTATCGACACTCCCGATAACCGAGAGGCTATGCCTGACGCGGATTTTTCAAAATGGATCCCCGGCTCCGATATGGCTGAGGGTATTGCGTTTGTGTTAAGTGACACTGGCAAAAAAATGCGGCAAACGGTCATTAAACTTTACAACAACGCCTGATTAGTCTTCCTAGGTTTTTCATCGCCAGTATTTTGTTGAGATAAAAATAAAGACACCTTCCAAACTTTTTAATGATATTTCAAAGACTCTCAATCTTTACTATCCTTACCCTGGTATTAATCTGGTCGGTAGCGGGTCAGACTTTGTATGTTTCGCCAAAGGGTAGTGATTCGAATCCGGGCACATTACAATTGCCTTTGAAAACGCCGGAAATGGCCTGTGTGAAAGCTGCCGGAGCAGCGCAAGCTATCTCGAAGATCATTCTGAGAGAAGGTATCTATTATCTCAAAAACCCGCTAATCATCACTTCAAAAGGGTTTGGAAATAAGCAAATTGACTTACAATCTTATGCGAATGAGAAGGTTACGCTGAGCGCTGGCCGAAAATTGGATTTGGCTTGGGAAACTCATAAAGACAATATCCTGAAAGCCAAAATAGACGGGCCAGCTTTCGAAATGCTTTTTATAAATGGCAAACAACAGCCTATCGCCCGCTATCCCAATTATGACTCCACCGCAAGGGTTTTCAATGGTACAGCCGAAGATGCGATCAGTCCAGCCCGGATTTCACATTGGAAAAACCCGGCCGGAGGCTATGTCCATGCATTGCATCAAGGCGAATGGGGAAGCTTTCATTATAAAATCAAAGGAGTGAAAAACGGAGAATTGGAATTGGAAGGCGGCTGGCAAAACAACCGACCATCACCTTTACATCCAAAACAAAGGTTTGTTGAGAATATTTTTGAAGAACTGGATGCTCCCGGAGAATGGTTTTACGACAAAGCATCCCATACCCTCTATTTCTATCCACCAAAAGGATTGGATCCGAAGTCTGCCAATGTAGAAGTTTCGAACCTCAAACATATCATTGAATTAAGAGGGACATACGAAAATCCACTGCGGAATGTAACCATCAAAAACATCAAATTCGAGCACACCGAGCGCTCGATCATGGAACATTACGAACCGTTGCTGCGAAGTGACTGGATGATTTACCGCGGCGGCGCGGTGGTGATGGAAAATACGGAAAACTGCGTTATTACCGATTCTGAATTTACCAATCTCGGCGGAAATGCGGTTATGATTACGGGTCGAAATGTTAAGTCGGGCGTCAGCGGTTCGCATATTTACAACATTGGGTCCAGCGCCATCTGTTTTGTCGGGGATAGTTCAGCTATTCGGTCCGCTGCTTTCGGTTATGAAAATTTTGTCCCGTATGCTAAAATGGACAAAACGCCCGGGCCTAAGAACAATCACTATCCGTCCCAATGCTTCGCCGAGGATAATCTGATTCATGATATTGGAAAAACTGAAAAGCAATGCACAGGTGTACAGATAGAGATGGCCTCCGAAATCCAAGTTAACCATAACACCATATATAAGGTACCTCGCGCTGGAATCAACATTGGCGATGGGGCCTGGGGAGGGCATTTCATTGAAAATAATGATGTTTTTGAAACAGTGATGGAAACGGGGGATCACGGGGCATTTAATTCCTGGGGACGTGACCGCTTCTGGCATCCAAACCGGAAAACGATGGACAGTCTGGCGGCAGCACATCCGGAATTAATCTTGCTGGATGCGCAGAAAACGGTGATTATCCGCAACAATCGTTTCAAATGTGACCATGGATGGGACGTTGATCTGGACGATGGCAGCAGCAATTACCACATCTACAATAACGTTTTGCTCAGCGGCGGGCTTAAATTCCGCGAAGGCTTTTATCGGATCGCCGAAAACAATATCATGATCAATAACTCCTTTCACCCGCATGTTTGGTTCAAAAATAGCGGTGATGTGTTCACAAAAAATATCGTTATGCGACCTTACTTTCCAATTCTGGTAAAAGATTGGGGAAAAGAAGTGGATTACAATCTGTTTGCCAGTGCAGCGGATTTAAAAGGTGCGCAGGCAGCCAAAACCGACATTCATAGCAAATTCGGCGATGCTCAATTTATCGACGGAAAGCACGGGAACTACCAGGTCAAAAATTCCAGCACTGCAATTATCCTGGGTTTCAAAAATTTTCCGATGAATGATTTCGGTACCAGAAAGGACAACTTGAAAAAACTCGCTCAGAAAGTATCTTTCCCTTTGCTCTTGAATGCTGATTTGGAAAAAACAGTAAAGGAAATGACCTGGCTCGGGATTAAAATCCGTAATGTGCAGGGCCTCGGCGACCGCTCGGCTTTTGGGCTGTCCGACGAAAAAGGGGTTATCGTGGTGGATGTACCCGCTTCAAGTATTCTTATAAAAAGCGGCTTGCAATCCAATGATGTTATTATCTCAGCAAATAAGGAAATGACAGAAAACGTCGTACGGTTGGAAGCAATCCGTCAGCAAGTGAACTGGACAGGGCAAATGGACGTGGAGGTATTAAGAAACCAGCAAACCGTGAAATTGAAGCTGAACCTGAAATAGGCTAAAATATATTCTGGGTATCCAATTGGGTAATCTTCACCTGAGAAATAGTGCTGCGCTGTTTTTTGAGCACTGTAAATTCGTAATGTTTGGTTTTGAGTTTTTCCCCTACTGCCGGTATTTTGCCAAATTTCCATATCAGGTAGCCAGCCAATGTTTCGTACTCACCCTCTTTGTAGATATCATGCGGAAGCTTGTCGTTGATATCAGTGATTGAAGCCGAACCCTGCACCGTGTAGGTATTATCGCTTTCATTCTTGACAATGGGTATCTCATTGTCATACTCATCCTGAATTTCACCCACAAGCTCTTCCAGAATATCTTCCATCGTCACAATGCCTTCTACGCCTCCATATTCATCGATAATTACCGCCATTTGTTGACGTTTTAACTGAAAGTCACGAAGTAAAGCACCAATTGGCTTCGATTCGTGAACGGTAGATATTTCTCTGATCAATTCCTTCAACACGATCTCCTTACCCTGACGCATTTTTAAAAGCAGGTCTTTCAAATGCAACACGCCAATGATCTGGTCCAATGTATCCTCGTAAACGGGGATTCTTGAATAGCCTTCTTCAATGATTTTTTCAAGCTTAGCTTCGTTAAAATCATTGATATCAACACCAACCACCTGCGGCCGGGGTATCATAATCTGTCTGGCTATTCTTTCCGAAAAGTTGAATGCATTTTTAATCAGGTCATAATCAGCCGCTTCGATCATGCCACTATCCTTCTGCTGCTGGACCAGGTAACGCAATTCATCGCTGCTATGGACTTCGCTGCCATGGGACGGCGAAATCCCCACTCCTTTTAAAATGAAATTGGCGATGCCATTCAGTATCCAAACGATTGGCCTGAAAACTAGGAAAAACCCGTGCAAAGGATAGGATAAGAATAATGTAGTGGCCTCGGGCCGCTGGATCGCGATTGATTTGGGCGCCAGTTCACCGAAAACGATGTGTAAAACAGTAATGATAGCAAAAGCAGCAGGTAATGCGATCTGGTGGGCAAGTTCCGGTTCAAGAGAGATACCTACCAGCTCCATACCCCCTATCAATACTTTGGATACAACTGGCTCACCGATCCAGCCCAATCCGAGACTAGCCAATGTAATTCCAAACTGCGTTGCGGCAAGGTAACCGTCCAGATTAGCCACTATTTGCTTAGACAAAATCGCCATCTTATTGCCTTCCTGTGCTTTTTGTTCAAGCTGAGAAGCCCTGATTTTCACGATTGCGAATTCAGCGGCAACAAAAAACCCATTCAGCAATACGAGCACTAATGTTATTAAAACCTGGATAGCCATTTATCGGGGGCAAGGTGATTTCTGGAAAGCGTTATGAAGATGAATGTTAACCAAAAATTGTACCATTGAGAAATGGGAAACAGTTATTCCCAGTTCGCATATTTCTGCTTTTTCCGAAATTTTACGGGCGAATCGCCATACCATTTTTTAAAAGAATGAATAAACGACGCAGGCTCTGAATAGCCAAGTATATAGGAAATCCCAGAGATAGAATACGGCTCATGCCACATTAAAAATTGGCAGATTTGCTTTTTCATTTCGTCCACTATCTCCCTGAATGCCCGGTTTTCCTTGGCTAACCTTCTCTGCAATGTCCTTGGCGTCATATGCAGCGAATCTGCAATAGCCTGAATATCCGGCAACTTGGGATCGGACATGCAAAGCATTGTTAATTTCACTTTGTCCGCAAAGCCGCTTCCACCGTTCAACTGCTCTACCATTTTGAGATATTCCGGAATCAGGATATCCAGATGAAGTTGCTGAGTGTCTTTCAAATTTGCTTTGAGAATGGAGGGAGAAAAGGAGACTGTAAAATTTGAATCCATATACCAGCCAGCCGGATAACCGGAATGGTGGTAAGGTGTCCCAAGTTCCACGATGAGCGAATCAACCGTCATCATTTTCAATTCTTTTGAAATAACCGTCAGGCAATTTTCAAGAATAATACGATTACAATCATCTTCTGAATTGTTAATTGTGAATCGAACAATCGCGCGCTCAATTGAGATATTACTCTCTATTGTGATAATAGGTATGGTTGTATTGAGATAGGAACCGAGATAATGAAAGGCTTCTTCCACGGTCGTTACCTGCATGGAGATTTGATAGATCAACCCCAGCAATTTTAGTGAAATAAACTGTCCGCAACGAATGCCCAAAAATTCGTCTCGCGTTTCATGTATGAGCATTTTTAATGCTTTGTAAAAATCTTCTTCGCTTAATGCTGCATTTTCCTTGGTCCACCCCACCGGCAGGCCTGCCAGGGTAATGGCTAGTCTCTCCGGAGCTAAACCCCTTACTTGGGTATAGTCAATAAAGTGCTGAAGATGTTGGGCCAGAATTTTCATTTTGTCGCAAAATATCAATTTAATGGCAAGATGCGAATTTAATTTTGTCAGGTAATCAAAACAACATAACTATGTTAACATTAAAAAATGTCCTGATCATTAATGCCCTTACATCGGGCGCAACCGGATTATTGCTTGCGATTTTCCCATCCTACATTGCTGAACTCTTCGGTTCTTCTCAAAACATTGCATTCATTGCAGTGGGTCTCTTTCTTGCGGTTTTTGCTGTGATTGTGTTTTCTCAAAGCCGGAGAAATCCATTGAGCAAAAGCTGGATCAAATTCATTATTGCGCTCGATATTCTTTGGGTACTTGAAAGCGTGATGATCATTGCCACACAAATGTTTGGCTTGACTTCATTGGGTTATCTTTTGATTGGAGCTGTTGCATTTTGGGTTGCATTAATGGCCTTTCTTCAAATTAGGGGTTTGAAAGAATTTAGTCTGATAAGATGAATAAGGCAGGCAAATCCCGTGACTTTCCTATTTTTTGTAACTTACATTAGATATGAAAAGTGGTCACGCGGATTTGCCTTTGCACTACGGAAAAGTGCCGGTTTGGTTAGCCCAGAGAATGAGCAGCCTGGGAGGAGCCATTGTGGAATCGATTGTAATAGAATATGGAAGAGCTGCATTACTCCAAAAAATGAGCGATCCGTTCTGGTTTCAATCATTAGGTTGTGTCTTGGGCATGGACTGGCATTCGTCGGGCATTACTACCTCCGTCATGGGCGCTTTGAAAAAATCGGTGAACCGGCAATCGCAGGAGTTGGGCATTTATATTTGCGGCGGACGCGGAAAACATTCGAGGGCGACGCCAACTGAATTAATGGCAATTGCGGAGAAAACCGGCTTAGACGGAAATTTGCTTGTTCATAACAGCCGGTTGTCTGCCAAGGTGGATAACACGGCAATTCAGGATGGCTTTCAATTATACCTGCACTCCTTTGTATTGTCAGTGGAAGGAAATTGGGCGGTCATCCAGCAAGGCATGAATACCAATGAGCGGCTTGCACGCCGGTATCACTGGCATTCACCCGATATCAAATCTTTTGTAGAAGAGCCACATACCTTCATTTATGGCCAAAATCAGGGCAACATTTTAAACCTGACTGATAAAGCCGCCGCCCCTACCAGATCTGGGATTTTGGATCTGACTAAGGAAAATCCCGGAAGAATTATGCGGGAAGTGACAAAACTGATTATGCCGAGCCACCACGATGTTCGGGCGGAAGATGTTAACCTGAAACGGTTGGGCGCAGTTTTGGCCTTGGCGCACGACAATCCGGTGAACGATATGGAATCATTGCTGTTACTCGAAGGCGTTGGTCCCAGGACCATTCAATCTTTAACACTGGTCAGTGAAATTATCCATGGTACCCCATCCAGATTTTCAGATCCGGCGCGATTTTCCTTTGCGCATGGCGGAAAAGACGGCCATCCATTTCCCGTTCCGATCACCGTTTACGACGAATCCATTTTGACATTGGATAAGGCAATTCAAAAGGCGAAAATGGGTGAAAGAGATAAAGCCGATGCACTGAAAAACCTATCAAAAGTCTCTGCCAAGCTTGAAAAGGACTTTCAGCCTAATAATCGTTTCGACGACATTGTACAGCAGGAACGGGATAATTCGTGGAAATATGAAGGAAGGACTGTCAAAGGCAAGGCTAAAAAGGCGAGAGGGAATAGCGGGCAATTGGAATTGTTTTGAGAAACTATGTCATTTGTCTAAACAATAAATAATAAGTTATTTTCAGATTTTAGTAAGTTTACGGATCACTCGTAGCTCGGTTATGATACTTCGTTCCCCATCATCAGTTTTACCACGTACTCTTGAAGAATTTCTTCAATGGGAGTCTGTTGATGGCTATAAATATGAATGGAACGATGGAAAAATAATCAGGTTCGAAAAGATGAAGAAAAAGCATTTGTTCATTATAAGGAAGCTTCAACAACTGTTTTTTCGCACTTATTCCTTCTCAAAAGGCGCTGCTCTGATCATGGAACAGGACGTAATGCTGAGTGGCATTCAAATGCGTCGCCCCGATCTTGCCTACTTCAACGGATCTCAGATTGATTCCTCCATTGTTTCGGAAAAGGAACCGATACCAGAGTTTCTGATCGAAGTCATCTCCCAGCACGATGATGCTGAAAAAGTCGAAGAGAAACTGGCTGATTACTTCAATGCAATGGTAAAGGTTGTATGGCATATTTATCCTGAAAACGAGGTAGTTTATGTGTATACCTCACGAAAAAACGTTACAATCTGCACGGAAACAGACATTTGTTCCGCAATGCCGGTTTTATCAGATTTTGACATTACTGCCGCGGAGCTGTTTTCGGTTGATCCTTCTAATTAAGTTTACCAGTTGATTCTCCCTTTCAGACAGTAAAAACCATTTCATTTTAACTCTTCCGATTTTAAGAATGCTCTTAATTCGAAGTTCCCTAATTCTGCCTTAAAATATTAACTCAATGATTTCCAAGAAACTTTTACAAAAACCCCTGATCCTTGCCGCAACCGTCACCGTCATTGTGGTGTCGTGCATGAAAATGGCGCCGACAGGTTCGACATCCAAGACCAACAGTACCGCGCTGGTTGTTAAAGAAGATCCCGCAACGGGCAAAACCAGGGCAAAAGAAATTCGCGACAAAGCATCGGTAAAATTGGCCGATGGCCTGAAACTGGACTTATGGGCATCCGATTCCCTCGCGCCAGACCCGGTTGCGATCGCCACGGATGACATGGGCAATGTGTATCTCAACAGGACCAATCGTCAGAAAAACTCTGAATTTGATATCAGGGGCTACCGAAATTGGATGACCGCTTCCATTGGTCTGCAAACCGTTGAAGACCGTCGCGCTTTTTTGCATAAAACATTTGCACCTGAAAAAAGTAAAGAAAATAACTGGTTAAAAGATTTGAACAAAGACGGATCTCATGACTGGAAAGACCTGGCGGTTGAAAAAGATGAGGTTTGGAAAATCGAGGATACTGATAATGATGGCATTGCAGATAAATCAACAAGGATATTGAATGATTTCTTCAACGAGGTAACTGACGTTGCAGGTGGTTTGCTGATAAGGGCAAAAGATGTTTTTGTTACGATTGCACCGGATGTCTGGAGGCTAAAAGATACCAATGGGGACGGTGTTTTGGATGAAAAAACGTCGATTAGCCATGGTTATGGTGTACATATTGGTTTTAGCGGACACGGTATGTCCAACCCAATTGAAGGGCCGGATGGAAAAATTTACTGGAACATTGGCGACATCGGCGCGAACATTACCACGGCCGAAGGCGTAAAACATGAACACCCAAATTCAGGCATCATTGCCCGTTCCAATCCGGATGGCAGCGATTTCGAAGTTTACGCGCACGGGTTACGCAATACGCATGAGTTTGTTTTTGATGAATATGGTAATCTGATCAGTTCTGATAACGATGGAGATCATCCTGGCGAAAGCGAGAGATTGGTGCACGTGGTGGAAGGCTCTGACGCTGGCTGGCGGTCTAACTGGCAATATGGTAAATACACTGATCCTAAGAATAATAGCTATAAAGTATGGATGGACGAGCAGCTTTTCAAACCCCGCTGGAACGGACAGGCAGCCTATATTATCCCACCAATCCAAAATTTCCACAATGGTCCGACGGGAATGCAATACAATCCTGGAACGGCATTGGGATCGGAATGGAAAAACAAGTTTTTCCTGGTTGAATTCGTAGGTAACCCTGCCCGCTCACCGATCTGGTCATTTGGCTTGAAACCAAAAGGAGCCTCATTCGTATTAAATGGTGAAAAAAATATCCTAACCGGGATCTTGCCAACTGGTATCCGTTTTGGCCCGGATGGCGCATTATATGTTGCCGACTGGATTAATGGCTGGGATACCAAAAACTCAGGCCGTGTCTGGAAACTGGATGTTACGGATAGCAAAAACGATCTGAAAGCAATCCGCATCGAAACGAAGCGGTTGATCCAATTGGATTATACCAAACAGACGGACGATATGTTGCTAACCCTCCTTTCCAATCAGGATATGCGGATTCGGCAGAAATCCCAGTTTGAGCTTGTGTCGAGAGGAGCCAAAGGTGGAGTTGTTTTAAACAAAGCCATTGCGCAAACGGGTAATCAATTCGGCCGAATACATGGTGTTTGGGGAATGGGACAATTGGCACGAACCGATAAGGCTTATGCCAATGTGCTCATGACCCTATTAAAAGATTCGGACGAGGAAATTACTGTTCAGGCTGCTAAGGTTTTGGGTGACGAACGAATTGCAGAAGCCGGCCCAATGCTTATTCCGATGCTTTCGAGCAAAAATCCGCGCGTGGAGTTTTTTGCTGCCCAGGCACTTGGTCGAATTGCTTACAAGGATGCGGTGGCGCCTCTTATTAACATGATCAAGGCTAATAATGACGAAGACGTTTACCTCAGACATGCAGCGGTTTTAGCACTAACCCGCATTGGCGTTGCTGAGCCTATCGTAGCCTTAGCGAATAGCCCTGAAAAATCGCTTCGCATTGCGGCAGTACTGGTTTTGCGTAGAATGAAAAATGAAAAAATCAGCCTGTTTTTGCAGGATAAAGACGAATACATTGTAGCAGAAGCAGCCCGCGGCATCAATGATGACCTTTCGATCTCCGCAGCGTTACCGGCTTTGGCTTCGCTTTTGAATGAGAAAAGGTTCACGTCGGAGCCTTTGCTTCGCCGCGCAATTAATGCAGCATTGAGAGTTGGCGGAGAAGCCGAGCTTAATGATCTGATCGCTTTTGCAAAAAGAAAGGATATTGATAAAAATATAAGGGCAGAAGCATTGGCGACGCTCGGAACCTGGGCAAGTCCATCCGTTATGGACCGGGTTGATGGCAGATATCGCGGGCCAGCGGAGAAAAATCCAGCAACAATAAAAGCCAAATTGCAACCCATTATCGCAGATCTTCTGGCAGATAATGATCCTGCAATATTAATTGCTGCTGCTCAAATGCTGACCAATCTGGGTGTATCTGACAATAATGCAGCCTTAGCCAAAATACTGGACGACAGCAAGGATCCGAAAGTACGGACCGCCATGCTGGTCGCATTGAACGAGCTGAAATATGCTGATATGGAAACGGTCATGAAAAAAGGAATGACTGATTCCGACGCCGATGTTCGCACAGCTGCTTTGGGAATGGTGGGCAGCGTAAATATGTCAAAGGAAACATTGAGCGACATTTCTAAAACGATTTTTGAAAAAGGTAGTATCCGGGAACAGCAGCAAATGATGCGGGTTTTGGGAAGTCTTCCTGTTGCCAAAACCGAAAGTATCTTCACTGACCTGATCGGTAAAATGTCGGATAAAAAATTGCAGCCAAGTCTTGCACTAGATCTTGGAGAAGCGGTGGATTCAACAAAATCTGCCGGTTTGATTGCTAAATTGGCTCCTCTACGAACAAACGGCATGACTGTCGCAGATTTTCAGGATGCCCTTTTTGGTGGGAATGCACAACTTGGACGTCGTTATTTCCTGACCAACTCGGCAGCTGAATGTGTGCGTTGCCATTCAATTGGTGGTCAGGGCGGTGAAGTCGGTCCATCTCTTTCCAACATTGGCAATGTCCTGACCAGGGAACAAATTTTACAGGCTCTAGTTGAACCAAGTGCCAGGTTATCTCCGGGATTTGGTATGGTAATGCTCACATTAAAGGATGGTACCAATGCTGCCGGAATCCTTGCAGAGGAAAATGATCATGAATTGGTTTTAAAAACATCAGAAGCTGAGCCGCTGAAAGTTGCGGTTTCCAGGATTGCAAAGCGAGAAAATGTGCCGTCGAGTATGCCGCCAATGGGTACGGTTATGTCCAAAAGGGAAATCAGGGATGTGGTAGAATTCCTATCCGGATTGAAGAAGTAATTTTTGAAGTGAAAAGAAGCCCGGATCGAAAATATCCGGGCTTTTGCAATTTGAATCTCACACTAAAAACACTTAAATGGAATTAGACAAGAAAGGGGCGGAGATTGTTGGTAAAGCCATTCAGTTTTGGGAAGACAAAAAAATGATTTCTGAAGAATTGGCTGGCGAGTTGAGAGGTAGCTATCAATTGCGAAATTCCAATGCTGATGCAATTGCTATTTATGCATTGATATCGGCTATTTCCTGCGGCCTACTTGCTTTTGGGGCATTGGTTATTGACGAAAAATGGATTGAGCTGCTCAGAAAACAATGGGGTATTTCTGAAAATATAGTAGGTATCGGATTTACCATGATATCTGCTGTGTTTGTTTTCCTCGCCAAAAGAAGGCAAACACATTCCCCAAAAGCCCGAACCAGCAACGAGGTTTACAACATTACCATTATTCTTACCGTCGCAATTGCGATTACTTATTGGACAAGGAGCTTTTCCGATGCCAATAGCAATTATGCAATTCCTCTACTGATAGCGACAATCGCTTATGGGAGCATCGCGATTTTATTGCGTTCCACACTACTTTGGACTGTCGCCATCATTTCGTTGGCTGGATGGTGGGGAGCACAGACCTATTATTGGTCTGGTGGAAGCTTTCGTTTTCTGGGGATGAATTATCCGCTACGGATGACTTTGCTAGGTTTGGTAATCTGGGGTTTTTCTATTGTAACACAGCGCATTAAACCTTTGCAATTTCTCACTGAAGTTACTTACTCTGTCGGCCTTTTCCTCTTTCTTCTTGCCGCCTGGACATTATCGATGTTTGGAAATTATGATGATTATACCGGTTGGAAACAGCTCAAGCAGAGCTATTTCTGGTATTGGGCGCTGGGCTTCACCATTGTCCTGATCGGTTTGATTTATTATGCATTTCAAAAAAAACTGGATACGTTACGCGACCTCTGCCTGGTATTCTTCCTTCTCAATATCTACACCCGCTATTTCGAATACTTCTGGGACCGAACAAATAAAGGCATCTTCTTCGCGCTGCTTGCCCTTTCGTTTTGGTTTGTTGGGAGGAAGGCCGAGCAGTGGCGGAATAAGGTGGCTTCCTGAACTGATCAAAAATATCGTATCGGATAATATGCACAAAATCTGTGCATATTATCCGATAATTTGCATTATTTTCGTGCACAATATCCGATAAAATGCACAAAAGAAAATTATTTGACGAGTTAGAGCTGCATTTAAAGCAGAAACAGGCGACGGTGATAACCGGAATGAGGCGCGTTGGCAAATCGACGACTCTGAAATACTTATTAACCAAAATCACTCATCCAAATAAGCTATATCTTGATTTGGAACGTGTTGAGAACCGAGCTTTATTTAATCAAAATTCATATACCGACATTGAACGGGGGCTTCAGGCGCTTGGACTAAATTTTGACCAACCGGCAGTTCTTGCGCTCGACGAAATTCAGTTAGTTGCTAATAGCACCAGCGTCATAAAAAGTCTATACGACACATATGATATCAAATTCCTTGTCACAGGTTCAAGTTCCTTTTATCTCAAAAACCATTTCTCGGAGAGCCTTTCAGGGCGGAAGCAGATTTTTGAAATGTACCCTCTTGATTTTGAAGAATTTCTGACTTTCAAAAATGAGGATACCTCAACTTTAAAAGCGGAACGCTTTCAAACTTTTCTACCTATTTATTATGATCGCTGGAAAGGGCATTATGAAGAATTTCTCCAATTCGGAGGCTTTCCAGAAGTTGTCCTGGCCAATTCAGAATCAGCCAAAATCAATTATTTAAAAGACGTACTCAATGCTTATATCGAGCTGGATATAAAGCTTTTATCCGATTTCAGTGTAAGCGACACACTTTATAAGTTAATTCAATTGTTGTCCACAAGGGTTGGAAGCAGAATCGATCATTCCAAAATTTCCAGCTTAATCGGCCTAAATCGCAATAAGATCAAAGATTACATGCACTTGCTGGAATACACTTACTTGATTCAGGTTGTGAAGCCATTGACCGGAGGTATTGATAAAGAATTAAGCAAACAGCCAAAACTGTACTTCGCCGACACAGGTCTGTTAAGGGTTGCAGGACAAGTTAGCAGCGGCGCACTTTTTGAGAATGCAATTGCCAATCAACTGGCACGAGTTGGCAATATCAACTATTTCGAAAAAAGCTCAGGAACGGAAATAGATTTTATTCTTGATAAGAAAAAAGCAATTGAAGTAAAAGAGACATGCACAGCCCAGGATCTTGCGACTTTGTCTAGCCGGGCGAAAATGCTCGAAATAACAGATGTAACGCTAATCGGACGACATCCTAATACCGGCAACTTTGTCAATTTTATTTGGGGAGGATCCATTTTCTAAATCAAAACATGACCAACATCCGACCAATCAGGCAAAACGAAATTGACCTGATCCGTTTTTTACTCCAAAAGCTGGATCTGAATCCTGCGCATTATCCTTTCAGCGACAATGTGGATGAGTATGAGTGCGGGAAGATGGGCAGTATCAGTTTAGGCGGAGATGTAGATGGTTACGACGGTGACTTGATACAGGTTGAATACATTGACAGTGATTCAACTCCTGTTGTCATTACCTTAACCAAAGACAATAAGGGGCAACTGTTAGACCTGGATTTCTGGAAAACGGATCTTTCAAAGCTCCTCAAATATCCAACGCCCGATAAATTAATTTTTGGTAAAATATAGGTCAGATACCAGTCAAAAAGAGCTATAATTCTTCGTAATCCAGCTCTTTACCGTAGGTTTCCTCCATTTTCCAAAGCGAGAGTAAAGCGAGAGAAAAACATATCACGCCCACAATTGCGCCGGAATTGAGAACGCCCCAGCCTGGTTTCAGAAGTTGAAATAATGGTAATGTGATCAAAACAGTTGCCCTTACGTTGTTTGCAACGGATGTGGTAACAGTAGCCCGCAGATTTGTCCCGAATTGCTCGGCAGTGGTAGTCAGGAACATTGCAATGTAGCCAATGGAAAATCCTAGCCAGGTATAACAAAGGTAAAGTACAGTAGCAGATTGAATACCGCCGTAAAGTAGCCAAACGACGCCTGCCAAGGTCATGGACATCATCAGCAAAATCGCTTTCCTTCGGGAACGCAGCCACTGGCTTAAGATACCGCTGAAAAAATCTCCCGTAACTATCCCTATATACGTGTAGAGCACGCAGCTGCTCGCCTGAATGTCTCCTGAAATACCTAATGCTTTCGCAAATTCATTTCCAAATGTTGAGTAAATCCCAATAACCATGTAAGTAGGCAAACCGATCCCCATACACCTGAGGTATCTCACGAATCTCGCCCAGCTCGTAAAAATAGTCCACCAGGGAACAGGCTTGGGGCCTCGCCTTTCAATACTTTTATTGAAAACGATCGATTCGAGCACATTCAGCCGCAAAACCAACAGTACCAGCCCCATACCACCTCCAATGAAATAAGCCATTCGCCAGTCTGTAAGCTTAACTGCAAAAAAAGCGGCTATTGCTCCTGCAAGACCCACACTTGCCATCACAGAAGCGCCGTATCCTCTTAATTCTTTTGGCAGGATTTCGGCGATCAGGGTAATGCCAGCTCCCAGTTCACCTGCCAGTCCCAGGCCCGCGATAAATCGTAAAAGAGAATAGATCTCAACATTCTGCGTAAACCCACAAGCAATGTTTGCAAGGGAATAAGTCAGGATGGAGCCAAACAAGACCGATCGCCTACCCATTTTATCGCCCAAAATCCCCCACATGAAGCCGCCAATCAGCAATCCCGCCTGCTGCCAGTTATAGATATTTGCCCCGATTTTGGAAATTTCCTCTTCCGTCAGCCCCAGGTCTTTCAAACTCGGAACCCTCACAATGTTGAAAAGCAGGAGATCATAAACATCAACAAAATAGCCGAGTGAGGCCACAATGACGGGAAGGGTAAGTACTGCGCTAATTTTTGGTTGAGCAGGAATAGCGGATTGCATGGAGTGATTTATATTTCAGGAAGGAGTCTGAGTTTATTCTTCAAAAGTCTTCTTTCTCAAAGATTTAACATTGGCGTTGCGCTGCTTGGTTTTCATCCGCTCTTCCTTCGAGGCCAATGTAGGGCGCGTAGCCCGCCTGCACTTTTGGACTGTAAATGCCTGAATAATCAAATGATCAAACTTGGCGATTACCTTATCTTTATTTGCAAGCTGCGATCTTTCAGTTTGATGATACAGGACCAAAACCTTATCGTTAGTCAGCTTGTTAGCCAGTTTTTCGTAAAGAACTTGTTTTTCTTCGTCGGTTAGCGCACTAGAACCAGTAACATCGAACCTCAACTCTACTTTGGTTTCGACTTTGTTCACATTTTGTCCTCCTTTGCCACCACTTCTGGCTGTTTGAAAGACCAGTTCATCATGAAGAATTTCAGGATTAATCATTATTTGGTCTTGAAATATTGTTAATGCTTGTTAAGGTTTTTTGTAGAAATAGGGGTCAATGGGCACTGAACTGTCTTACTTGAAACAGATTCAGAAACTTCGCAATAGGGGTCGACCTATAACAGTTTGATTTTGAGCAGAATAAACTTCCTTTTATCACTAAAATCGAAAAGCAGGTGATTACATTTAAACTTTTCAACCATTTTAACAGAAATCACATCTTTTTAGAGTTATTAAACCGAATGCAAAAAGTTATGTCCAAGAAACGATTTTTAAAAACAGAAAACAATTTAATCATACGGCCATGAACACCATGCGTACTCTTCGGATCCTCGGCTTGTTTAGCTTAATGCTCGGCGGTGTTGCGGTTTCCAATACAACTCAGGCACAGCCCGGGTTCAGCGTTTCCTTTGAAACTTTTTATAATGATTTGTCCCCTTATGGCAGGTGGGTGCGTAACCCTCAATACGGTTCTGTTTGGATACCCGACGTTCCCCGAGGCTTCCAACCTTATTCTACAGACGGTTATTGGGAAGTAACTGAATACGGTAACACCTGGGTATCGGACTACGATTGGGGCTGGGCTCCTTTCCACTATGGCCGCTGGTCTTTTGATGATTACAACGGCTGGTTTTGGGTACCTGACTACGAATGGGGCCCTGCTTGGGTAAACTGGCGTTCAGGCGGAGGATATTATGGCTGGGCACCGCTTGGACCTGGCATAAGCATTAATGTATCGTTTAATGCACCCTCGTTCTGGTGGAACTTTGTTCCGCAACGTTACATTACTTACCGCGGCTGGCGTAATTACTGCGCACCCCAAAGAAGGTTTACGCAGGTTTACAATCAAACCGTGATCATCAATAACTACTATCGGAGCAATAACAGAACCTATGTTTACGGTCCGAGACGTGATGAGATTGAGCGTGTTACCAGAAGAAGTGTGCCTGTAAGAACCATTGATGCCAGTGCGAGTGGAAGAGGACGTGTGATCGTCGCAGAATCGGGACGCGGTAACGACCCTCGTGGAAACGACAGATACAATTCACGGGACAATAATACTCGCGGTAATGATTCCCGAGGTAATGACCGCAACAGCAGAAATGAGCCGGACCGTCGCGGTGCAGTAATTGATGCAGGTTCTGACCGAAGCAATCGTGGTAATAATGATTACAATAGTCGCGGAAGAAATGAGCGTTCTGACAACAGCCGCATTGGTGACAACTCCGACAATAGCGGCAGAGGAAACGATCGCTCGGGCAATGTTCCAACGATTCCTTCTCCGAGCCGTGACGATAGTCGGTCTAACAGAAGCAGAAGCTCGGAGCCGTCAGTACCCGCAGAAAGTAGAAATGACCGTTATGAGGAGCCTCGTCAGAGTCAGCCGAGCCGAGAACAGAGCGTACCCAATTATGGTAGTGAAAGAAGCAACAGGTCTAACAGGTCCAGCGAATCACCAAATTCCGGGGCAAACAGAGGTTCTTATGAATCGCCTCAGCGTTCAAGCCGGGTTGAAAGAAGTGCAGAGCCAAGAGGAAATGAACGCAGCGAGAGGTCTTCTCAGCCGAGTCAACAAAGAAGCACTACGGAACGAAGCAGTCGTTCTCCAAGATAATAGTGTAGTTTGATGCTAAAACAACCCGCCGGAAAGCCGATCTTCCGACGGGTTGTTTTTTTGTTTGCACCGCACGAGCGTTACCAATGATTGCGGGAGAAATGTATTATTTTTAGCTTATTCTAACCAGCAGAGTTTAATGGAAATACAGTTTGATATTGAGTTTAAGGAGAGTGCTCCAAAATATATGCAGATCATTAAATCGCTTCTGCAAGCGATTAGTAAAGGAAAATTAAAAAGAGGTGATAAAATTCCGTCAATCAACCAGTTAAGCGAGGAATACCTGCTATCCCGGGATACGGTTGAAAAAGCTTACAAGCATCTGATCAAAGATGGCGTGTTGATTTCTGTACGTGGTAAGGGTTATTTCATCAACCGCGTCGACATTGAAACTTCATTGCGGATTCTTTTAGTTTTTAATAAGATTAGTAATTATAAGAAACAGATTTACAATGCATTTGTTGAGAATATCGGCCGGAATGTGAATGTTGACCTCCATATTCATCATTCCAATGTCAATATTTTTAAAAATCTCATCAAGAACAGTCTGGGCGAATACGATTACTATGTGATTATGCCCCATTTTTATGAGAAAGCGGAGGAAGCCATTGAAACACTCAAAATGATCCCTCCTGAAAAGCTTATTCTACTTGATAAAGACCTCGAACTAAGCAGTAAAAAGCATTCTTCCGTTTTTCAGAATTTTGAAAAAGATATCGTTTCCGCATTGAACGAAGCAATTGACTTGCTGAGAGTCTACAAAAAGCTTATCCTCATTTTTCCAACCATCATTCGTTACCCGAAGGAAATTATTAAAGGCTTCCGGGTTTTTTGCATTCAACATGAGTTTGAACATGAAATCATGTATGATTTCCATGAGAATAGCACGGCCATTAAAGATACTGCTTATGTGGTTATCGAGGAAAACGACTTGGTCAACCTGATCAAAAAATGCAGGGAACAGCAGCTGGCCATCGGCAAAGACATTGGGATCATTTCCTATAACGAGACGCCCCTGAAAGAGATTTTGCTCGATGGTATCACGACCATTTCCACCGATCATGAGCAAATGGGAAAGACGGCTGCGGAACTGATCACTGAGAATAGAAGGGCTGTTATCAAAAATCCTTTTACATTGATCAGAAGGAAATCATTGTAAAATGTATGCAAAAAAGCCCTGAGATGAATCAAATCAATTATTCTCAGGGCTTAAATTTTATAGGCCGGTTGCGACGGTCACTTTTCCTCTTTCGTTCATCAACTCAGAGCGTACACCAAGATTTCTGAACAAACCAATCGGATCCAGCGCCCCTCCACTCAATCGCATGGATTCGCGAACGAGCGGACGTACATCTGTCCTGAATGCATTTTGAAGGATTTGTTGTGCCAGCACTACATCATTTTGACTTCTAGCGAATTCCAGTTTCTTGCGGTCGACCATCAATGCCTGCGCATAAGCAAGAAGAATTGCTTCAACAGATTGTAGCAGATCTTCCAGGGGATCTTTGACATTGTGGCTTGCATCAATCATCCATGCATAAGTGTCACTGGCTCTTCCTGCCCGTTTCATTCCTTCAACCAGCTCAACAAATATCAGGAACAGCATATAAGGCCGGATACTGCCTACTGTTAAATCATCATCACCGTATTTGGAATCATTGAAATGAAATCCTGCTAGTCGGCCTTCCATCATTAATGTCGCGACGATTTGTTCAATGTTAGCGTTGGGTAAATGGTGTCCAAGATCAACCAACACATCTGCTTTCGGACCCAGTTTTTGGCAGAATAAAAGGGAGCTGCCCCAATCTTGAATGACAGTTGAATAAAAGTTGGGTTCATAGGCTTTATATTCAACATATACCTTCCAATCATCCGGAAGCGCCGCGTAAATTTCCTGTAAAGATTCCAGTGTGTACTGAAATGATTTTACAAAGTTGGACTGGCCTGGAAAGCATGAACCATCTGATAACCAGATTGATAATGCTTTTGAACCTAAATCCTTTCCATACTTAATCACTTCAATGTTATGCGCAACAGCCTGTTTACGAACTGCGGCATCAACATGAGATAGCGATCCGAATTTGTAAGAATGTTCCTGGTTCTTCTGATCCTGAAAAGTATTTGAATTAACCGCATCGAACTGAAGGTTCAATGACGAGGCCAATGCAATAATTGATTGTGCCTGCTCAGGGATATCCCAAGGAATGTGCAAAGAAATGGAACCGCTCGAATGGTTAAGCGCATGCAAAAGACCAACATCTTCTACTTTCTCTTCCAAAGATCTCGGTTCTCCGCCTCCCGAAAATCTGCCAAAACGTGTACCACCCGTTCCAAGCGCCCAACTGGGGATAGCAACCTGAAACGCCTCCAACGCTTTTACAATTTCATTCGCATTGATGCCCTGCTCGCCGAGTTGTTCCTTAATAAATATGTATTGATTGTTATGCTTAGACAGCAAGCTGTCATTGTGCTGATCAATCTGATATTGTTCTAGTTTCATTTTAATTGGGTTTTTAAGACAAAACTTGCAAGGTTTTAAAAACCTGGCAAGTTTAAACCTGGCAAGTTTAAACCTGGCAAGTTTTAAGTTACCGCAAGAACGCGGCGGGAACCCCGCCATCGACGTTGATGACATTGCCAGTACTTTTGTTCAGCAGCCCGCTCACAAAAATGTACACTCCATTTGCAATATCTTCCGTATGTATTTCAGCATTCAAAACCGTTCTTTTGGCATAATAGGCAGGTAATTCTTCGACTTTAATCCCATAAGCTTTGGCACGACCAGCCGCCCAGCCGCTTTCCCAGATCTTGCTGCCAGCGATAACTGCATCAGGATTTACTACATTAACGCGGATCCTGTCCGGCCCAAGTTCAGCTGCCAGTAGGCGTGTCATATGCTGTTGTGCTGCTTTTGCAGTTCCATAAGCCACATTATTTGGTCCTGAGACGATCCCGTTTTTACTGGCAATGTTAATGATATCTCCACCTAATCCTTGTTGACGCATAATGGCAACCGATTCTTGAGATACCAGGAACTGGCCTTTCACCAAAACATCCTGCAAAATATCCCAGTCTTTAATGGTAGTCTCGGCAAGTGGTTTTGAAATGGACAACCCTGCGCAATTTACCACGATGTCAAGACCGCCATATTTAAGTTTAGTTTCATGTATCGCTGCTTTGATTTGCTCGGGATCCAAAACATTTGCAATGGTAGTCGACGAAAAATCCTTCCCAAATTTTGAGTCAAATTCGGCCTTGGTCTCAGCAAGCGCCTTTTCATCGATATCAGAAATAACGACGCAAGCGCCTTCTTGCAATAGTTTTTGGGCAATCGCTTTTCCAATTCCCCCTGAGCCACCTGTTACAAAAGCCACTTTGCGGGAAACTGACTTTTCCTTCGGCATTCTCTGAAGTTTTGCTTCTTCTAAAAGCCAGTATTCGATGTCAAACGCTTCTTGTTCGGGCAGTGAGACGTATGACGAAATAGCCTCAGCGCCTTTCATTACATTGATTGCATTGATATAAAATTCAGCTGCGACGCGGGCTGTTTGCTTGTCTTTTGCAAATGAGAACATTCCCACCCCTGGCAATAAAATAATCACCGGGTTCGGATCGCGCACCGCGGGGCTGTTGCTGTGCTTACAGCGATCGTAATAGGCTTGATAATCAACACGGTATGCTTCAAATTGAGGGCGAACTTGATCAAGGATTTCCTGATCTGTTCCATCCAGTTTCTCAAAAGGTAGGTCAAGAACAAGCGGACGGATCTTTGTGCGCAGGAAGTGATCGGGGCAGCTTGTACCTAAGGGCGCAAGCTTAGCGAGATCATTGCTTGCAATGTATTCCAAAACCCTCGCATCATCTGTGAAATGACCAATCATGGTCTGTTTATCAGAAGCCAGCCCACGAAGGTAAGGGGCTAGTTTGCCTGCGATTTGAGTCCTTCGTTCCGGAGATTCACTTTCAAGTTTTACACCACCAAAGACCGGACGAGTTTTACCATAATTCTCATTCAGATACTCCGAAGCCTTTTCGATGGTATCTAATGTATTGATATAAGATTCGTAAGCCGTATCACCCCAGGTAAACAAACCATGTCCACCTAAAACAATCCCCCGTATTCCAGGATTATCGGCCAGCGATTGTTCCAGCTGCAAACCAAGGTCGAAGCCCGGTCGCTGCCAGGGCACCCATGCAATCTCACCGTTAAATAACTCTTTAGTAATCGCTTCTCCTTCTTTGGAGGCGGCGATGGCGATCAATGCATCGGGATGTAGGTGATCTATATGTTTGAAAGGCAGGAGTCCGTGTAAAGGAGTATCAATGGAAGGAGCCTTCGATTTGAGATCAAAAATACAGTGGTTAAAAAGCTCCACCATTTCATCTTCAAACTCTAAACCCCTATATATGTTTTTTAAGCTATGTAAACGATCCGAATAAAGCCCTGCCAGTCCGCTTCTTGTTAAAGTACCAATATCTCCGCCAGAACCCTTTATCCACATTACCTCAACCGGATTTCCAGTCAATGGGTCCTTTTCGATGGTCTTACAGCTCGTGTTCCCACCAGCGTAGTTAGTTAGACGAAGATCGGCGCCGAGCAGATTGGAACGATATAAGAGAAGTGCAACCTGATCGTCACCAAGAGAAGCTGCTTTTTCGTCATCCCATAAATAGCTTACATATTGATACTGGCTTACTTTAGAACTGCTCATATTTTTTAAGTTGATTATTTATCATTTTTAAGGTATAAGGCCATCTCTCCCAGAAAGGATTTAAAGACGCGGTTACTACTCTGGAATGGCTACAAGATTAGAAAACTTAGCTATTCACACCGTCCTGCTGTATCCTGCATGTAGAAATAAATTGAGAATAAATGTGAGATTTGAAAGTTTTTCGGAAAGGTTGCCGCTCAATTGCAGGAATCAGTGTCGATTCTCTTGTGTAAGGGGGTCTATGGATGAAGCACCTGCTTTTGACTGCAATTTAGCGGCCTATTCAAATGGATTTTCCAGACTATCCGGTCATCATGAGACCTGATCTGAAACGACAGAATAACCAGTTGATTTTCAGCGCAATTTGACCCTATTTTCTTTTATAGAAATTCAGCGTGACGCCGGTAGAATTCGATTTTTCGCTTAATGTGTAAAAACCGGTTTCATTAGAATTGAAGCATATGGCTTCGCCCTGAGGTTCAAGTTCGACTATAAGCGTCTTAGTGGCAGCCTTGATGAGAGTTTGCCCAACAGTCTCACCTTTTGTTCTTTTCCAGTAGTGGACTCCCAGATAAGTTCGGATTAAGATCTCGCTGCCATCCTTGGAAATGGTCGAGCCAGTCGCGATTACCACGGACGGAACAGTCCCTACTTTTTGTGCCTCAATGACATCACCGGTAGACTGAGGGTAGGGCAAGCGGTAGATTCCAGTGGTCAGCGTTTCCTTTGAAAGAACAAAAATGTCTTTGGTATCCGGGTCAATGATCAGCGCCTCTGAATTTTTAGCGCCGTCAGGATAGCTGAATGTAATTTTTTCGACATCACTTTGACTGAAAGAGGCATTAGAATTCTGGATTTCCGGAATACGATAAATGGTGTTGGTAGAAGCAATTGGTGCATTATTATTTCCAATATCTCCAATATATAAGTAGTTGGTGCCAACATTTGGGCCGGGACCAGCGGTGATTTCTTCCCAATCCCTATTGACTGACCCTGGAATCACAAATGGCTTTACTGATTTTCCATCTGTGCTAATTAGAGAAATTGAATTTGGGGCTCCGGAGTCCTGGGTGGTCCAGAGAAATCCAGTGATATTTCTACTCGAAGCCAAACCAGAAGCCTCATCTATAACACCTGGAGTTATTGCAACTTTTTCGGCTACCGTCTCGAAAGAAGCATCGGGAGTAATCGGTGGTTTTGGATCATGTTTACAGGAAAACGCAATACAAAATATACTTAATGCGGAGATAACTGTGGATTGTCTTTTTAAGTGCTTATCGATATTCATGAAAATGGTTGCATGTTAGAATTGCTAAAAATACGTACTTTTGCGCCATTTATTAGCAGCTATATTCTTTAGATCAGCATTAAAATCGTTATATGTTACGTACACATACCTGTGGAGAGTTAAGCTTAGAAGATGTCAATCAGAGCGTTGTATTGTGCGGATGGGTTCAGCGGGTTCGCGATAAAGGAGGAATGATCTGGCTTGACTTAAGGGATCGTTATGGAATAACCCAGCTTCTTTTTGAAGAAGGTAAAACCCCGGCACAGGTATTGGAAACGGCCCGTTCCTTGGGTCGGGAATTCGTTGTCTCTGCCAAAGGTGAAGTGATAGAGCGACTATCAAAAAACGACAAAATTTCCACAGGAGCGATTGAAATTCGTGTTAGTGAGCTTAATGTGCTCAATCCCGCCAAGTTGCCACCTTTTTTAATAGAGGATGAAACGGATGGCGGTGATGACATTAGGATGAAATACCGATACCTTGATTTGAGAAGAAATATCGTCCGCAAAAATCTTCAATTGCGCCATCAAGTTGCGCGGTACACACGTGCATATCTTGATGACCTTGATTTCATCGAAGTCGAAACACCTGTTTTAATAAAGTCTACCCCAGAGGGAGCCCGCGATTTCGTTGTTCCAAGCAGAATGAACCCGGGTCAATTTTATGCATTGCCTCAGTCGCCTCAGACCTTTAAGCAGCTGCTGATGGTAGCTGGGTTTGACCGCTATTATCAGATTGTAAAGTGCTTCCGTGATGAAGATTTGCGTGCAGATCGTCAGCCAGAATTTACACAGATTGACTGCGAAATGTCTTTCGTTACACAGGAAGATGTGCTGAGTACTTTTGAAGGCATGATTCGAAACTTGTTTAGCAAGGTGAAAAACATTGAGTTGCCGGAAGTACCCAGAATGACATATGCTGATGCGATGCGACAATATGGTTCTGATAAACCTGATATTCGGTTTGAAATGAAGTTCACTGAATTAAAGGGCGGAGATCAGGATTTGACTTCTGGAAAAGGCTTCGGAGTCTTTGATGACGCAGAACTGGTGATTGGGATTTGCGCAACAGATTGTGCAAGTTATACCCGTAAGCAAATTGATGAATTGACGGACTGGCTAAAAAGGCCTCAAATCGGTGCCAAGGGCTTAGTATATGTCAGATACAATACCGATGGTTCAATCAAATCGTCCGTTGACAAATTTTATTCAGACGAAGATATTAAAAAATGGGTAGTTGCGCTGAACGCTAAACCTGGAGATTTAATACTAATTCTATCCGGTCAGGCGGACAAAGCCCGCAAGCAATTAAACGAACTTCGTTTGGAAATGGGTACAAGGCTGGGGCTGCGTAATCCAGAAGAATACAGGGCTCTTTGGGTGCTTGACTTTCCACTTTTAGAATTTGGTGAAACGGAAAACCGATGGTTCGCGATGCACCATCCTTTCACCAGCCCAAAAATTGAAGATATTGAACTACTTGACCATAGTTTGGGAATGGTTCGTGCCAATGCATACGATATGGTTATCAACGGCGTTGAAGTTGGCGGAGGATCTGTCAGAATTTTCGAACGCGGATTACAGCAAAAAATGTTTGAAATTCTTGGATTTTCGCAGGAAGAGGCACAGGAACAGTTCGGCTTTTTAATGAACGCATTTGAATTTGGAGCGCCACCTCACGCAGGGATTGCATTCGGTTTTGATAGGCTTTGTTCAATTTTCGGAGGTGCTGATTCGATTCGCGATTTCATCGCATTTCCTAAAAACAACTCAGGCCGCGATGTAATGATAGACTCACCGTCTGTGATATCCGATGCTCAATTGAAAGAACTGGCCATTAACGTAGTATAATTCCGATTTAGCCGCTACAATGTTTTCTTATAGAAATTAATTATAATAAGATTTTGTAGTTTTGCCGGAACTTAGGGTTTTCTAATTTCACCCAGGATCGTTCGACAGACGACGCTGACTGTAATAAATACACTGCATGCATTATCAATCTCAGTCAAAAAAATACTTAAAAAGTATTTTCTCACTTTTCCTGATTTTAGTAAACCTTCAAGTTTTTGCTCAAAATACGGATCAACAGCAATCACCGACTGAAAATCCTGTCCTCCGCATCCTGACTCCCCAAACGGATCCTTCTCAGATCAATAATCAGCAAGCTGTTGACTTTTATAACCAGGCCAAGTCCTCCGGTATGTCGGATTTGGATATAGAAAGGGCTGCACTGCAACGAGGCTACACATTGGATCAAATTTCGGCCATGCGTAGAAGGCTCCAGCAAAAACCAGATGAAAAGAAAATGAATGATCCAAACCGGGATCAATTAGACGAAACCAGAGATCAGGATGATTTGGACGAATTGGAAGACGAGACTAACAATGAAAGAGATTCGACAAACTCCAGAAGAGCACAAAATCGTAGATTAAACCGAACTTTTGGCGCGGCGTTTTTCTCAAGTTCTTCCAACACATTTGAACCAAATCTTAGGATTGCAACGCCAAGGAATTACATCCTCGGGCCCGAAGATGAAATTGTTGTAGATATCTATGGTAATGCTGTCGATAATTTCAGAATGAAGATTAGTCCCGAGGGCACTGTTAAAATGCTAAACCTCGCTCCTGTCTATATCAACGGCCTAACAATCGAGCAGGCTTCCGAGCGAATTGTAAATAGGTTAAGACAAGCGTACTCGACATTAAACAAGCCTGGTTCTGGCACCTATTCATCCATAACCCTTGGAAATGTTCGTAGTATCAGAATCATGATTACCGGAGAAGCCGCGAGACCTGGAACCTACACGGTTTCTTCCCTTGCTACTGCCTTTAATGCATTATCACTGTCTGGAGGGCCGAGTAGGAATGGTTCATACCGGAACATCGAAATAATTAGGAATAATAAAATCATCAAGAAAATTGACCTTTACCGCTTTTTGGTTGATGCAGATTTGCGTGATAATATTTCTCTCCAGGATCAGGATATCATTTTAATTCGACCATTTGAGAACAGGATTGAGCTAAATGGTCAAGTAAAAAGGTCCGGAATTTTCGAGTCAAAGGCGGGAGAAAATATTTTAACACTTATTCGTTACGCTGGAGGCTTCACGCCCGAAGCTTACACAAAGTCCATTACTTACCAGCGTAATACAGGCAGCAATTATATTATTGGAAGCTTTGATTCCCTACAAATCGAGTCATTTGTGCCAAAAAATGGGGATATTTTTAATGTAAAAAGAATACTGGATGTTATTAGTAATCAAATCGAAATTAGGGGGGCAGTGACTGTGCCTGGGCCATACGCATTAGAAGAGAAATGCAATACTGTGTTGGAGCTTATTCAGAACGCTCAAGGCCTAAGCCCAAGAGCTTTTTTAAACCGCGCGATTCTTGAAAGAGCTAGCGGCGACACTCAAACCGGGTTAATTGCGTTCGATCTCAGGAAATTGGTTAATCGTGAAGTCGAAGATATTCAACTGCTAGCGGGAGATATTCTTACTATTAAATCCGTTGAAGACCTCAAAGAGTTTACATTTCTTTCGATTGCAGGGTCAATTCTTAATCCTGGAAACTACTATTATTATAAGGACATTACCATTGCAGACTTGATCTTTCAGGCAGGCGGGTACATGGAAGGCGGTATACCATATCGCATCGAGGTATCAAGGCGCATAAAAAATGATACCCTCGATTTGCCAGCCTCACAAAATGTAAGGATTTTCACCATGAACGTAAGCGAAAATCTTGTTCTGAACCCAGAAGACCAAAAATTCAAGTTGCAACCCCAAGATATTGTTATTGTTCGCAAATCCCCGCGATATGAAGAACAAAAGACAGTTACCATTATTGGAGAAGTTACCTATCCAGGGACTTACACAATTATCAATAATTTTGAACGTATTTCAGATATTTTCCCAAAGGCGGGGGGTGTTAAACCGGAAGCTTATTTAGCCGGAGCACAATTATATCGGAATCAAGAATTAGTTGCCGTGGATATAGCATCCATCGCTGATAAGCCATCGTTGCCTGCTAATCTTTTGCTCATTCATGGCGACACATTAGTAATACCAAAAAAATCTGAAACGGTCAGGATTCAAGGAGGTGTCTATAATCCATCAGTTGTTAATTTTGACCGCTCTTTTGCCTACGAGGATTATATCTCCCAAGCAGGGGGCTATACGGAACAAGGTTGGAAAAAAAGAGCTTATGTAACCCATCCTAACGGCCGCACGCACAGAACCAAGAGTTTCATTTTCTTTAGATCTTTTCCTAAGGTAGAACCCGGATCAACGGTCACAATTCCAATCAAAAGGACGAGAACACAAGACCCCCTTTCGCGCGGAGAAAGGCTTGCGCTGCTCTCATTATTTTCTACACTTGCAATAACACTTATCAGGATATTTTAATGCATATGCTTGAAAAGCAAACATTACGCAAAAATCAAACGCTGGAAGTGAGTCTTGGTGATTTGATAGACTTTCTAAAAAACTACATAAAGATTCTAATCCTAGCACCTGTTTTCTTCGCAATTATAGGTGTATGCTACAGTTTTCTGTTGCCTAGAAAATATACATCTCAGACAATTCTTCTGCCGGAATATAGCATGTCGAAGGGTAGTTCCATATTTAGCATGGCTTTGGGCGCCGACAAAAATGGTGCAGAAAAGCTGGTTCCAGAGCTATATCCAAATATCCTCAACAGTACACCTTTTGGACAACATTTGCTTGATCAACCGGTTATGGATCAGCTTGGGCATAATTATAAAACCTTAAAAGAATTCCTAATAACGACTAACAAGCCGAGTCTGCTTGGAAACCTGTTCTCATTTTCAAATAAAGGAAACCAAGAGAAGCAAGTGACTCCAATTGCGCCTAAAGGAGTTTTGATGTTGACACCGGGTGAAACAGGGTTAGTGAGAGGTGCAGCAGGTTTGGTTCAAGCAACCGTTGACAGCAAAAATGGTATAATAACCCTCGGCTGCGAAACGGCTGATCCAGTAGTTTCAGCAATTCTTGTTGAAGCAAGTATGAAATATCTAATCAGTTATGTAGAGGAGTATCGTACATCTAAAACAGGTGAGCAGGTATCTTTTCTTCAGGAACGGGTAACAGAAGCTAAAAGTCGCCAGCAAAAAGCGGAATATGCTCTTCAAAGTTATCGGGATAGAAATAGGAACTCTTTTTTAAATGTGGCTCGTATTGAAGAGCAAAGGTTGCAATCCGACTATACCTTGGCACAATCCATCTATGCGGATTTGGTTTCGAGGCTTGAGCAGGCGAAAATAAGGGTAAAGGAAGAAAAACCAGTATTTAAGGTACTGGAGCCTGCGAAGGTTCCTATTGGAAAAAGTAGTCCCAAGAGATTGATTATCGGAATGGTTTTTGGAGTGGCAGGTGGATTTATTACCCTACTATTTATAGTTTTTTTTAAAGAAAAGTATCATTTGAGGCTTCTTCAAGATCGTTCTCTTTGATATGATTTTCAAATCAAATGAAGAGAACATGCTACTTTTCGTTTCTTTTCAACTATTCATATCGCACTATAAATTTTTTTTTCTATGAAAGTCGTATTGCTAGCAGGAGGTTTTGGCACCCGCATTTCCGAAGAAACGATTACAAAGCCGAAACCAATGGTTGAAATCGGTGGTAAACCGATTTTATGGCACATCATGAAAATATATTCCTCCCACGGTTTCAACGAATTTGTAATTTGCCTGGGCTATAAGGGCTACTTCATAAAGGAATATTTCGCTAATTATTTCCTGCATCAGTCGGATGTCACATTCCATATGCAGGAAAACAGAGTGGAAATACACAATTCGCAAGCCGAACCCTGGAAAGTAACATTGGTAGATACTGGGGTTGACACAATGACGGGAGGTAGGGTTAGGAAAGTAAAGGAATATCTAAAGAACGAACCATTTTTGTTGACTTATGGGGATGGCGTCGCAGATATTGATGTCAAAGAATTGGTACAGTATCATAAGGCTCATCAGAAACTGCTCACTGTAACAGCCGTACAGCCCTCAGGGAGGTTTGGCGCTTTGGACATTTCAGAAAATCAAGAGGTTATTTCCTTCCTTGAAAAACCAAAAGGTGATGGTTCTTGGATCAATGGTGGCTTTTTTGTCTGCGAACCCGCTGTCCTTGATTATATTGCAGACGATCACACTATTTTTGAGAAAGAACCTCTTGAAAATATTGCGCACCAAAGCCAGATGGTCGCTTACAAACACGGCGGTTTTTGGAAACCTATGGACACGTTACGTGATAAACACGAATTGGAAAGTTTATGGGATTCGGGAAAAGCTCCTTGGAAAACCTGGTAAATATTGACATGGACTATCAGCACTTAACACATTACTATAAAGGCAAACGCGTTTTTTTGACTGGGCATACCGGCTTTAAAGGTTCCTGGCTTCTGAATTGGCTTTATCTTCTTGGTGCAGATATTAAAGGCTACTCGCTTGCACCCTTAAATGATTTCGATTTGTTCAATGCAATCGAAGGAGATAATATGTGTGTATCGGTTATAGGCAACATTCTTGACCGGGAGCATTTCTTAAGTGAAATATTGTCTTTCGAGCCGGACTACATATTCCATTTGGCTGCGCAGCCACTGGTAAGATTATCTTACGAAGTACCTTCCGAAACATTTTCTGTCAATGCGATAGGAACCGCACATTTAATGGACGCCGTTCGTCTGTTAAAACAGCCTTGCAACGTTATTCTCATTACAACTGATAAGGTTTACGAAAATAAAGAATGGCACTACCCTTATAGAGAAATTGATCGTTTGGGCGGTTACGATCCATACAGTGCCAGCAAAGCCTGCGCAGAAATAATCATCAGCTCTTATCGAAACTCATTTTTTAACAGCGCAAATTATTCTATTCATCGCAAGGCAATTGCCAGTGCAAGAGCTGGAAATGTCATTGGTGGTGGTGATTGGGCGCAGGATCGTATCATCCCAGATATTGTCAGGGCTCTTCTGAAAAATGATAAAATTGTTGTCCGCAACCCTTATTCTATACGTCCATGGCAACATGTTTTAGAACCACTTGGGGGCTATTTACATTTGGGAACAAAAATGACAGAAAATCCCATCTTATATTCGGATAGTTGGAATTTCGGTCCATTAGCAGAAGACAACCTTACCGTTGAAAGTTTAGTCAAAATTTCACTGAGTATTTGGGGGAATGGTAATTATGAAACCCCTGTGAAAAAAGAAGAATTGCACGAAGCGGGACTTCTTAAGTTAGACATCAACAAAGCGATGAACATCTTGAAATGGAAGCCTAAATACAATGCTCGTGGCGCTATCGAGAAAACACTGGAGTGGTACAAAATATTTGAAAACGGAGAATCCATTAGTTCCTTTACACAATACCAGATATCTGAATTTATAAATGCCAAATCATAAGATATTCCTGACAGGCGCATCCGGGTTTATAGGATCGCACCTTGCCGAATTTTTTATCGGACAGGGATTTCAGCTAATGGGTTTGAAGAGACATACATCAGACTTGTGGAGATGTGAAGAATTTGCTGATCAGATTACATGGATTACCGAAGAAACCCTAGAAGAAAACTTACTGACTTTTAAACCAGATATAATCATTCATTTGGCCTGGTCTGGGATTAGCGCTTCGGATAGAGAAAATTGGCACTTGCAGTTTTCAAACCTTCAGCTAATTATCGACCTGACGAGAATTGGAAAATTGATATCTGTCAAAAAATTCGTAGCATTTGGATCGCAAGCCGAGTACGGCAACATAGAGGGCAGGGTTGACGAGACTATCCATCCGATACCCAAGAATGCATATGCGGTAGCCAAACTGGCGGCTCAGAAAACGGTAGAAATATTTTGTGAGCAGAATGATATACAGTGGTACTGGCTTAGGATTTATTCGGTTTTTGGACCGAAAGAGGACAAAAAATGGTTTGTCCCGATGATCATTGATCATCTGCTGAACGACTTGCCTTGCAACCTCACCCGATGTGAGCAACAATATGATTATCTTTATGTGAAGGACTTAGCCAAAATGGTGCTGACGGTTATCAACAGTAATGACAATCATTCAGGGGTTTATAATTTATCTTCAAACCAATCTAGATCGCTGAGATCTTTAATTACTGAGATAAATGACATTATAGGGTCAAAGTCAGTTTTATCTTTTGGGGCACTTCCCTATCGACAAAATCAGTCCATGCACATAGAAGGAAACAGCGATTTATATAACCATGTTTTCGGAGCATTTACCGGGTATGATATGCGTGCATCATTAATAGAGACAATTGATTATTACAGAGGCGAAAATTGAATTGAGAATGAAAGTATCTGACTTTATTGCGGCATTTATTCACAAGCAAGGTATCAATGTCGTTTTTGAAATGGCCGGAGGCATGATAACCCACATACTCGATTCCATTGCAAGTTACGATGACATCAAAATTGTGAGCATGCATCATGAGCAGGCTGCCTCTTTCGCTGCGGATGCTTTTGGCCGGGTGACAGGTCGACCAGGTGTGGCACTTGCAACATCCGGGCCAGGTGCAACCAATTTGCTTACCGGGATAGGAAGTTGCTATTTTGATTCATCTCCTGCCATTTTTATAACTGGCCAGGTAAATCTTCATGAACAAAAAGGTGATTTAAAGATTAGACAGCTTGGATTTCAGGAAACTGATATTGCAACGATGGCCGAACCCATCACAAAAGCGGTCTATCGTGTAAAAGATGCTTCGGAAATAGAACAAGTTTTTAAAAGTGCTTTTCTATTGTCCCTGAATGGTCGCCCCGGACCTGTTTTGATTGATATCCCAATGAATATACAACGAGCCGATATAGAGGTTGGTGGTATAGAATATTTGGATAAAGAGAAGAATATTACCTCCGAAGAGAGTGCCTACAAACGAGTATGGGATCAGATAAAAGCATCAACCAACCCGGTAATTCTGGCGGGTGGCGGAATCAGATCTTCGGGCTCGTGGTCCTTGTTCCAGGAGTTTGTTGATACTACTGGGTTGCCTGTCATTACATCATTACTTGGGATTGATGTATTACCCCGAACAAACGAACACAATGTCGGTTTTTTAGGTGCTTATGGTAATAGATGGGCAAATTTGGCTATTGGTGAAGCCGATCTCATCCTTGTTTTAGGTAGTCGCTTGGATATTCGCCAGACTGGCGCCGATACCGGTTTTTTCAGCACAAAAAAAATGATACATGTCGATTGTGAAATCGGTGAGCTTAATAATCGGATAAAAAACTGCCATATTGTTCACGAAGATCTGATCGCTTTTTTCACAGGTATATTAGCCTATATTAACGCAAATAATGCGAAAATTGATTGCTCTGAGTGGAAAGACAAAATCAGGGATTTGAAAGAAGCGTGGCCGGACGTGAATGAATTGCCAGACATTATGGGAATCAACCCTAATGTATTTATGCATAAAGTCTCACAAAATGCAGGTAATGTATCTGCCTGGATTGCAGACGTAGGCAATCACCAGATGTGGGCTGCACAATCTTTGGAGCTGGTAGATGGACAAAGATTTTTAACTTCTGGCGGAATGGGCGCAATGGGTTTTGCATTGCCTGCAGCGATAGGCGCTTGCCTGGCCTCCAGAAGACCAGTAGTTGTAATTGCCGGGGATGGAGGGTTTCAGCTAAATATCCAGGAACTTCAAACCATTTTCAGGAACAATCTTCCTATCAAAATGATCGTGATCAACAACAATAATCTTGGTATGATCCGTCAGTTTCAGGATAGTTACTTCGATTCGCGTTATCAGTCTACTTTTTGGGGCTATTCAGCTCCCGATTTTGCCAAAGTTGCCAATGCTTATGGCATCCAAGCTCAAACAATAAAAGAAGACGAGGAAATTGAATCAGCAGTAGAATGGTTTCTGCATGACGACGATGATTTGAAGCCTAAACTTCTACAGGTTATTGTGGACTCTTACGCTAATGCTTATCCGAAGATTGCCTTCGGCAAGCCATTGACAGAGATGGAGCCATTTGCAAAACCAATCGCCATGGAAAGCACTTGATCGCGTTCCTGAGCATTAAATGAATCTCCTAATAAGATTAAACACATATTAAGAACGGCAAGATTGACCCGTAGGGCTTTCTTCATTAAGTGAAACCAATGGAACAAACACCACACCATTTTAATAACATTGATAGTAGTCTTATAGAGCAATTACTGCCTATTTTAAAGAAAAACACCACAAGAGAAATCATTGCAGGTACCGACTATATACCTGTTACTGGGAAAGTTGTAAATGAGCAGGATCTTCTCCTCGGAATCGATTCGATGATGGACGGATGGCTCACAACCGGCCGGTTTGGGAAAAAATTTGAATTCCAGTTTGCAAAATATTTTGGGTCAAAGTTTTCTGTTTTAGTTAATTCAGGTTCTTCCGCTAATCTTTGTGCATTTTATGCGCTTACCTCTCCGAAGCTTGGCGATCGCCAAATTAAGCCAGGTGACGAAGTGATAACAGTGGCTGCGGGATTTCCAACTACCGTCAATCCCCTCATACAATACGGAGCAATACCTGTATTTATCGACGTTGACATTCCTACTTATAATATCAAATCCTCGTTGATAGAGCAGGCAATCACTCCAAAAACAAAAGCCATCATGATTGCCCATAGTTTGGGTAACCCTTTTGATCTGGACACGGTGATGGAAGTGGCTAAAAAATACAACTTATGGGTTATTGAAGATGATTGTGATTCGTTGGGCGCCACGTATAGGGGACGTAAAACTGGTACTTTCGGCGACCTCGCAACGGTATCATTTTACCCCGCACATCACATTACAATGGGTGAAGGAGGAGCAATTCTGATTAATAATCCCAAACTGAAAATGATCGTTGAAAGCTTTCGGGACTGGGGAAGGGATTGTTATTGCGAAACAGGCAAAGACAATACCTGCCGCAAACGTTTTGAATGGCAACTGGGAGACCTTCCGTTTGGCTATGATCATAAATACACCTATTCGCACATCGGTTTCAATTTGAAGGTCACGGATATGCAAGCCGCAGTAGGCCTAAGCCAATTGCAAAAAGCAGATCATTTCGTGGCTAAACGACGCGAGAACCATAAATTACTATATGCAGCCCTTAAACCCTTTGAGGATCATTTTATTCTGCATGAAGCAACGCCTAATAGTGAACCGAGTTGGTTTGGGTTCATGATTACCATTAGGGATTCCAGCAAAATTAACCGAAGTGATCTAACACAATACCTGGAAGAGAATAAAATCGGGACTAGGCTACTCTTTGCTGGCAACCTGTTACGCCAGCCAGCCTACAAAGGAATAGATCACAGAATCATAGGTGACTTGACCAATACCGACATTATAATGAACGATTCTTTCTGGCTTGGCGTCTGGCCTGGATTAAACGAGACGCATTACTCATATATTCAAGAAATGCTTACAAAATACATAAGCATAAATTTGTAATTCAATGTGCGGAAAATCTAAGATTGGAGTTGCAATACCTACCTACAAACGAGAAAATTATCTTCGGATTTTGCTCAAAACCATTCCAGACAATATTGATGTGGTGATCAGCGATAATGGAAATAGCTGTTCTGCAGAATTTAAAGAGGAATTCAAAAATCGCAAATTCATTGGTACAAATCATGTTATTGCTCCACTCGAAAACTGGAATAATGCCGCGAGTAATTTAGACACTGAGTGGATTTGTGTAGCATGTGATGACGATATCTTTTTCGAAAATGCCTTCAGGGAATTTCATGTTTATGAAGATAAATATCCTGATGCCGAAATGATCATATTTGGGCATAAGAACATCGACGAAGAAGGCAAGGAAATTAATTCATGGAAAGTTGATACACTGAAAGTCCTGGACGCACCAAAAGGTTACGACATATTCAAGTATGGTGTAAATGCAAGGATCATTGGAGTAGTTTTCAAGAAAGACCTATATAATAGAATAGGCAAGTTTGACGAAACATTTAAGGTCACCGCTTCCGATAGTGACTTTATTCAACTTGCTCTGCTTAATTGCAAATCAGTATTTGTACCTGAAACAACCGTTGGTTACAGAGTTTGGAAAAAAAGCGCAACTGAACAAACTATCGCAACAAAGGAGTGGATGGAAGAAGTATTTTACTGGCAATCAAAGGTTGCGGCAGAGCTGAGAAAGACAAATTATAGTAATCAGGATATCAGGAAAAATACAAACGAAGTGATTGGGCTAAATCTTATTGGAGGTTTGAGTTCATTAAAAAAACAAAATAAAGGTATTTTTGTTTCACTCAAATATCTTCTACAATTCAAATATCCGGTTTACGCTACTGTTAAAACCCAATTAAGAATAATGACATGTCTGTTGAAAACCGCATTATAAATTTAGGTAGGGCAAGTAAATCGTTGTCAATTTCATTTGTAAGTCAAATAACCACTTCTGCAGTAAGCTTTATTGTCGTACCTCTGCTTATTCAATACCTTAGCAGAGAAAAATATGGCTTGTGGGTTACTTTGGTTTCCCTGGTAAGCTGGATTCTGATGTCTGACTTCGGAATAGGCTACGGGTTTCGAAACAAAGTAACAGAATATTTAGCTGATAAGGATTTAGTCAAATTGAATAGACATTTTAAAAATACCTTTCAATATTATTTAATTATTACATTTCTTGTTACTCTATTTTTTCTTTACGTATTAGCTAACAATCCCATTCTAAGTAAGCACAAGTCCCTGTCACTCATCATATACCTGCCCTATATTATATATTTTCCATTTAGCATAAGCAATCAGATACTGCAAGGACTTAGACTTGTTCATTACACTGCGTTAATTGGCCTTTTAAGGGCGTTACTATGGTTTTGTTTTATTGCAATTATAATTCATTTTGAAGGAAGCAGTAACTTAATCAATATTGCCATTGGTTACAGTCTTATTAACTCAATAGTGAATGGGATTGCTGTTTACCTTGCTATTACAAAGTCTGACATTACGGTACCAAATTTTAAAAGTTTATTCACACCACCCGTCATTGATAAGACACTAGTAACCGGGATAAAATTTTTTGTCCTGCAAATTAGCTCGTTACTAATGTTCTCTATGGGTAATTACTACGTATACTCCAATCTAACACCCAGTGACACGGCTTACTACGATACGATAAATAAAGTATATACTTTATACATGACATTCTTTAACATGATTATTTCCGTCTTTTGGTCAGAAATTGTTTTTCAAAAAACCTCGGGGGATTTTGCGAAGCTTCGAACAACTTACAAAAGACTACTAGCTATATCCCTAATTGTGTCCCTGGGATCTTTTGCAATCATGTTCATAGCTCCATTTTTTATCTCTTTCTGGACAAATAACAAAATTCTCATCAACAAAAAGGATTGTTTACCGTTTTCTTTTTTGGTTTCAGTTCAGTCTCTCGCATATTCCGGAGCAGTCTTCCTAAATGCATTTGAGAAGGTTATGCCTCAGGTAATTTTGGCAATCGTTAGTATTATTCTGATTTATCCATTAATACAATTAGGCTTTAAGCATAATACGGGAATTGGCACCGTCCCATTAGTTTCCGGGATATTGGCTTTGCCGGCATTAATAATATGTCACGTATTTGCATTACGTTTAATAAGATATAACGCTCAGTATGACATTCATTCGGAATTTTCCTCAGGAGGTTGAAACTATAAATTGTAGATGCTTCACAATAAATAAAAAGGTCTTATACACATAATGCTATGATAAACTTAATAAAAAGAAAATTAGAATCTCTTTTTTCAGGCTATAAGTCGTCTTTAAGTTCCGATTTGGAAAACATTAAGGTTTCACAAGGATTAATTTTGAATAAACTCAATTTAGGGAATAGTACGCCACTAATACTTGATGATATCACGAAAAGTGAGTTCAAAATATTTTCGCAGTGGGGTGATGATGGAATAATAAGCTTTCTAGTAAGTTATTTAGAAATTAAAGATAAAAGATTTGTGGAGTTTGGGGTTGAGAACTATACTGAATGCAATACAAAGTTCTTATTAATCTCTCAAAACTGGCGCGGCTTAATAATGGATGGATCGAATAAAAATATGACATCACTCCGTACCAGTGATTTGTATTGGAAATTTGACATTACTGCCGTTGATGTTTTCGTAACAGCCGAGAATATTGATTCACTATTAAAAGATAATGGATTCTCCGGAGAAATTGGCATTCTGCATATTGATATAGATGGCAATGATTATTGGATTTGGAAGTCCGTAACCGTCGCAAACCCGATAATTGTGATAGTCGAATATAATAGTATCTTCGGTTTCGAACAGCCTTGGACTATTCCATATAATCCATCATTTGTAAGAACTGAGGAACACTACTCAAACCTTTATTACGGCACATCGCTATTATCAATCTGCGACTTAGCTGAGGAAAAAGGTTATCATTTCATTGGATGCAATTCAAATGGAAATAACGCCTATTTTGTAAGGAAAGATTGGATAAAAGGTCTTAGAGTAGTCTCTCCCCAGGACGGTTACATTGAATCCAAATTTAGAGAAGCGAGAGACGAAAATGGCACTTTGACATTTGTCACCGGCTCTGAACGCCTAAACCAACTTCGCGGAAAAAAAATCCACAATACCCGAACTAATTCATTAGAAGATATATGACAATGTTTAGAGGCACTTTCCCCGAGTTGGGACGAGTTCGTTACTAAAATTTCTCCGCAGAATTTAATGCCCGTCGTTTAAAACACATGAAAATACTTGTAATTGGTTCGAAAGGGTTTATTGGAAGCCACGTGGCCAGCTTTTTCAAATTGATCCCTGATTCTACGGTTTTCGAGTGCGATGTAATGGTAGACTATGAAAAAGATAATTATTTTCTGATTGACTCGACTAACTCGGATTATCATACTATTTTTCAAAATACTGCTTTTGACGTTTGCATAAATTGTTCCGGAGCAGCGAGTGTGCCGGACTCCATCAAGAATCCATTCCGCGATTTTACACTGAACACCTATAATGTAGTCAAAATGCTCGATTCGATCAGAACGAATCAGCCCGGCTGTAAATTCATAAACTTATCAAGCGCTGCGGTGTATGGTAATCCCGCAGAAATACCAATACACGAAAATTTGCCTTTGAACCCCATATCCCCATATGGAATTCACAAGATGCAGGCAGAGCAAGTTTGCCAGACATATTCTAGATTTTACGATATTCCTACCTGTTCGCTCAGAATTTTCTCGGCGTACGGAAACGGTTTGAAGAAGCAACTATTCTGGGACTTATTTCAAAAAGCAAAGAAAGGACATGATATCGAGCTTTTTGGAACTGGGCAAGAGACCAGGGATTTCATCCATGCAGATGACGTGTCAAAAGCGATCCTTTGTTGTCAGCAGAAAGCTGAATTTAAAGGTGAAGTTATTAATGTCGCGAACGGCGAGGAGACAACAATAGGCTCTGCGGTTGAAATCTTCTATTCTTTTTTTCAGGGAACGAAAAAAGTGCACTTCAATGGTATGGTAAAAAAAGGCGATCCTTTAAACTGGCGAGCGGATATTTCAAAACTTAAAGGAATGGGTTACGTCCAATCAGTCGATTTATATGATGGATTGTTAAAATATTATCTATGGATCAGCCAGTTGTGAGAAAACAAATCGGTTTGCTATTCGTCTCTTCCTACAAGTATTGGGCTGGGGGAATTATTTATATGCTGAATTTAATCCGGGCGCTCGACTTGTTAAATGATAATGAAAAACCTGAACTTTTGATTTTTTATGGAGCCGAATCGCCTCTGGATGATGTCATTGATCTCAACTATCCATATATAAAATATCATCAGATCAACAGTGACAAAGCGATTGTTAAGGCTTATTTGAAATTTAAACGAATCCTTACAAGGAAATCTGCATTCTTTTCGCTGCTTCCAGAGATTGTATACCCTTATAATAAACATTTCTTTCTGGGAAAAAAGCCTATCAACTGGATCCCGGATTTCCAGGAGTGGTACCTGCCGCAAATGTTCTCCGAAGACCTTATCCGAAAGCGCAAAATGGGCCAGCGCGAGATAGCGGACGGCGGTGGTGTCGTCGTTTTCAGTAGTAATGATGCAATGAACGATTTTAAAAAGTTCTTCCCGGATCACAAATGCGAACTTAGATTGCTAAAATTTGCAAGCATACTACCCGATTTCAGCTACTTGAATATCAAGGACATTTGTGGTAAATATGACATTGAAGGAAGATATTTTATGTCCCCAAATCAGTTTTGGGTTCATAAGAACCATACCGTTATTTTTGAGGCTATTGCTTTGCTCAAACAGGACAATCTTGACTTCAGTATCGTATTTACTGGGAGCCAAACCGACTACCGGAATGCGGAATACTTTGAAAAATTGAAAGATTTTATCGCAAAAAATCAAATTGAGAAATGGATCAAATTTCTGGGCTTTATTGACAGAGCGGAACAATTATGTCTTATGGCGAATGCCGAGGCGATTGTCCAACCTTCACTGTTCGAAGGCTGGAGTACCGTTGTAGAGGATACAAAAGCAATGAATCAATACATACTGCTGAGCGACATTCCGGTTCATCGTGAACAAATCAACAAAAATTGCCATTTTTTTGACCCTACTTCGCCTGCGCAGCTAGCCGCATTGATCAAAGAAAATGTTCTGTCGAAACCGCAGATAGAGAGAACCGATTATTCCCGAAACATACGTGAATTTGCTTATACCGTATTAAATGTTCTACAACATTGAAACCGGTAGCCGGTTCCCAGCCAGTAATCTTATGACTTTGCCCCCTAAAATATCCATTATAACCGTTGTCAGGAACGGGGAGCAATATATTGAAAGCGCTATTAAGAGTATTATTTCTCAAACTTATGAGAATATCGAATACATCGTTATTGATGGGAAATCCTCAGACGGAACCGTTGAAATTATCAAAGAATTTGAGGATTGCATTACACATTGGATTTCAGAACCTGATAAAGGAATATATGACGCGATGAACAAAGGGGTTAGGTTTTCGACAGGGGAATGGATACTTTTTATCAATTCGGATGATTACCTATTAAATGATCATGTCATCGAGCAAGCTGTTCCGTTTCTGAATAAATGCACGAATCTCATTGCTTACGGACAGGTGCAGATCTCATTTTCTGCCGGAGAAGATAAGACATCCGGTGATGAATGGGATAAGCTTAAATATAGATTTCGGAATGTCGCGATGTGTTTTCCACATCAGGGAACATTCCATTCAAAGAGGTTATTCGATCAGGGATTATTTGACAACTCATTTAAAATAGCCGGAGACTACGATCTTCTTCTGCGGCATTTGAAAAATAACGATGCCACCTTCATACCGGTTTTGATAGCCAAAATGAGGGCTGTGGGCATCAGTAACAATGCGGGAAAACTTTTGTTATTGAGGGAGACAAGGCGAGTGCAGGTAAAGAATGGTATTTATAAGCTGGTACCTTCATATCCCTGGATCATTTCAGCAGCTAAATTAATAGTGACAAATTTCATCATCCGTTCAATTGGCATCGATGGAAAGGACAAGTTGAAAAAAATCCTTGGAAAACATAATTGACGATCCTTCTCAATGGGATTTACAATGCTAAAAAAAATTTGAATGGCGATATACGTTTTCATATACCTGGCATTCTTCTCTTTTGCAAATTTTGACTTATTCCTCTCAGGCAGAAGGAAAATTGTTACGCTATTTCTCATGGCGTGCCTGGGATTTGCTATTATTTTCATTGCGGGAATGCGCTGGGAAACAGGAACGGACTGGGGAAATTATCTTAGCTATTTCAGGTCTATTGAGAATCGCCCTTGGGGAGGGTCTGGAATGGAGATCGGTTATGAATTCATTGTACGAACATTTAAGGCGATCATCAGTAGCGACCCTACTCCATTTTTATTCTTTTGCGCTGCGTTTATTGTTTCGCTCACTTATTATACGTTGTTCGAGCACAGCACCTACCCATTATTTTCATTATTTCTGCTGATATCTTACAGTATGGTGGGCAGTGGATTTGGTGTAAGACAGGACCTCGCTATTGCCCTGACCCTTTTCTCCGTTACATTCATCGCTGATAGATCTTTTGTCAAATTTGCAATTGTGATGTTTCTAGCTGCATTGATTCATAAATCATCACTTATTTTCTTTCCTGCCTATTATTTGTACACTTTTAAATGGAGTGTGCTGAAATCCATCATAATTATTTTGGTGGTGATCATATGCGTACTCATGTCCGAAAGAATAATGGAAATATTTGGCTCCCTTATATCCGAAAACAAGACTGAAATATATTTAGAAATGGGGCAAGAAACCGTTACCAACCCCTACATAACGCTTGCGAAGGGTCTTGCCGGCAGACTACTATTCTTCATTATTGGCATATTATTCGTGACATACGGAACTGAAAAGGATGATTTTTACAATGGAATATTCAATCTCTATGTATTTGGCATTATCCTTTACGCGATATTCTCCCCTGTCAATCTAATTTTCGGTAGGCTCGCCAGGCCATATGATATTTTCCAGATTCTACTCATTCCACTCGCCTATTACCAGGCAAAACGGAAATATAAGATCCTCATTATTTCCGTTGTTTTCGCTTTTTCAATTGTGAAATTTTCGACTTCCATGAGATCTGATGGCGGTGTTTATATACCGTACAGAACAATACTTACCGAATAATTGGCTGGATACTTATGATTTATATTGCAGACATTGCATCAGTCGGTTCTCAGCACGAGCAATTCAATATCTCGTTTACTAAATTGGTGGAATTGAATAACCCCGGAATGGAATTGGTATATTTCAGCGATGCTTCTCACAGTTCCATCTTGGCCGGCCGCCTCGAAAATGTAACGTTTAAAGATGTTGACATTTATAAGAACCGGGGAGGTTTCCAGGAGTTTATAAGAGGATTTTGTCAGTACAGGGACTTATCTAATATTGTTCGGAATGCGGATCAAATCGGTGCAAAAACGGTATATGTTTTATTATTACATCCTTTTGGTCATCTTCTGTTTAAGCTTTTTACAAAACATCACGCCAATGTGCGGATCGTCATACATGGTGAATTAGAATCAGTTCGGTTCAACAAGCATTTTGTTAATAAGATTTGGGGATATTTTTTAACAAAAGCATTTGCACTTCAAAAACCTGTTGTTCAGTACATCATCCTTGGTCAAAGCATATTTGAAAACCTGGTAAAAACAGTTCCGTCATTCAAAAGGCAGAAAGCTTTTATACTTGATCACCCCTACCCTTTTGAGGAAAAGCCTCTAAAAAGACCGAGTGAAGGAAAAGTAGTTTTTTCATCACTTGGGGTAGCTACACTGGCTAAAGATTCGCAGTATCTATTTGAAGTTGCTGGTCGGGCGCATCAACTTGGTTTCGCGGGAAATGTAAAATTCAACGTCTGCGGAAAGGTATACAAGAATATGGAACCCTATCTGAACGACTTTGTACATTACAAGGCAAATCATGAATCTCTCAGCAGAGATGAGTTTGACACGCTTTTATGTGAGTCAGACTTCGCGGTTTTTTATTATAACAACGTGCATTATTCGCTTTGCCCCAGTGGCGCTTTTTGGGATGCTATTAATGCTGAAATCCCGCTTTTATTTGTCAAAAACGACTATTTCGACTATTACGCAAAAATTGCCGGGCCTATTGGCGTAGCATTCGACAATCCTCAGGATCTTAATGAATACATTCTTCAATTGGCAACAAAAAATCTGCAATCCAACACAGACTATCCCATTTACGTAGCAAACATCCGAAGAGTAAAATACGAGCACATGAATTTCGCGAATCTTTCGGCACAGTTGAAAACCATTGCCTAGCATTATGGGAAGCCTTCACGAACGTTACTTGTGCACGAGATCTCGGTTTATAATAACGGTATTTTCACCCATCTGACCAAAACTGTAATTAGTAAACGTTTGATTGATTGCCAAAAAAAATGGCTTAGAGCAGCCTTCCTGCATCCAGTCATGCAGTTCTATAATAATCACCTTCGTTTTGGGGAGCCAATTCTCAAAATTTTCACTAAACACCTGTTTTTCAGCTGTTTCGATATCCATTTTCAAAACATCAATAAATTCGAGATTAAACTCCTGAACGAGATCATTGATGGTAATTGTATTAAATGGCAGGTCATGTCCATCCTCCAAATCCGTCACTTCTTCCGTTACCATTCCCCATTTACCCAAACCATATTTATCCACGGTTCGAGTTCGCAGATTTTTGCACCATAACCCTGCTTTTTTTAGGTGAATGTCGCGGTAACCGGCAGTGTTCTTCCTTAGCATTTCGAAATTCTCATCATCCGGTTCAATAGCTATGATCCTGGCGGATGGATATTTGTTTTTGAAGTAGACACTGCACAAACCAATATTTGCACCCCCATCAACGATCGTCTGCGGTTCAAAATCAAGCTTGATATTATATTCGTGCTTCATAAAAATTTGACCAAAAACATCTTCATCAGAAGTGCCCGGCCGCAGGTGCACCGGTTCTTTCAAATGTGGAAGGGAAATAATCTTATTCGTTTTTAGCTTTCTTCCAATAAGATATTGTATTCCTCCAAAAATGCCAAGGTTAATTAGATAAGGAAGTAATTTCTGTAATGACTTAAGCATGATGTATAGTTTAATAAAGTTGAAAATTTAGCATTGATTCTTAAAGCTCTGAAAGCAATTTTGTAATTGTTTTACCTGCTACCTTCCAGTTCAACCTACTTTCGTATTCATAAAAAGAAGATTCAGCAAGATCACTATACGACTTCCAATCCGTGAATGCAGATGCGATGTATTCTGCATAAGAATTTGTGTGCGAATCCAGCCCAAAAGATTTTCCGTTCAAATCATCTTTAATAATGGTCGGAATACCGCCAACATTGGTTGTGATACACGGCAACCCAAATGAATTGGCTTCGGAAAAAACAACTGGCGTGCAATCCGCGCGGGTAGGGAGGATTAGAAAATGACACTCTGACAGCAATTTGGTTATGAGTTCGGCGCCTTTTGGATCAGCCTTGCTTATAAAACCATAGTTCTTCACATATGATGGTACCGTTACGATAGGTAGCTCTTTGATGCCCACAATATGCAGTGTTGTTTTAACCCCAATCTGGTTTAGCTTCTTGACAATCGCCAGCGCAATATCACCACCTTTTCGCTCCCAGTCCACTGCCAGGAAAAGCAAATGGCATTCCGTTTTACTCCTTTCAGAAACCATTAGCTTGATTTCGCTCAGCTTTTTTCCCGAGTCCATATTGGAGCCAAATGGTACAACTTTTACTTTTGCGGGATCAGCGCCGTAATGCTGGATTGCCGTACCGGCTGCCCAGTCTGAGGAATAAATCGCCAACTGGCATGAATCCAGTGCGTTCTGGTCTATAATGTTTCCGCTTTTAATTGTTGCAGGAGAAAGATTCGATAAATTTTTATAGAAGCCGGTCATCCCTGCGAAGGTTCCATCCGTGTAAAATGCTTTCGGCTTTTTGGTTTCAAGCATCGAGATGGGAATGGAACTGGGACTGAAAACGACGTCCGTATTCGGCTGCAAAATCGCTTCTATTTGTCTGGCATATTGCCGGGCAGTATGTACCTCGCGACCAAAATCAAAGTCTTTTCTTAGCAACTTGAAATACAACTTTTTGAGGTACATACTGGCAGACGGGGACGACTGCAATTCCCCAATATAGTTTAGCCGATTATCTTGTTGTTCGAGCGCCTTCGCGATCATATAGCCCAACCCGGACCAGTTATGAATATCGAGGGCATTATACGTCGTCACATAGGAAATGTTCATTCGTTTAATAAAAGCTTGTATTTTGCAAATCTAACACCTTTCCGAAAATCAGCTTAAACCAATGATCCATCGGAAAGAAACTGGCAAGATATTGGCTATGATATTGATTCGCGCCCAACAATTCAAATAAAGTCCATAAAACTATACTGACTACTTTGTTATGAAATCAATTTTTCTGAGCATTCAAATTGTACTGGCCGTCTGCTTTATGCAGGAACTACAGGCGCAAAATCGTGAGAAGATGCTTCGGGATAGTACAATTAAATACGGCGTCTCGATCGAACCTTTTTTGAAAAGCGTGAACGCAGGAAAGATGATCAAGGATTTCAACTATTCACCCTACATTAACAAATTTCTTAAAGAGCATAAATACGTCAAATTTCCAGCATATCCAATTTCGATTGGCATCGACGAATCTTTCAAATATCCAAGCCACATACTTGTCAACTCAGGTAACAGGCTTTATTTCCCGAAAGGAAGTTCATTGATTTGTCCGGAGTCGATGAAAACAAATGGCTACATGGTGTTTATCGCCTGGGATGTAAAAGACGTTTTTATCGATGGCATTAGTCTGGTTGGAAGTAAGGCAAATCCAGACTATAAGACTTCTATGTACGGAGCGGGTATTGCCATGTACGGAGCAGAAAATGTGCTTATTTCTAACGCTTCGGTTGTGAAAAATTCCGGCGACGGTGTTACTGTTCGGGTGCAGTGGAAGAAACAGAGTCAGAATATCACTATCAACAAACTTAGGATTATTGATGCTACCAGGGTCGGAATGCTTGTCACGGGTATTATAAATGGCAAATTTAACAACATATATATAGAAGGTACTGGGGAAACGGACAAAGCTCAGGTTGTGAAACCACAGACTGCATTGTCGTTTGAGCCGAATGACTGCACAAGCAAATATGTAAACTGCAAATTCAACAATCTTGAAACGCGCAACAATCTTGGACCGATACTGGCAACAACCAACTTCTACGCCATTTTCACCAATAATACCTGCGGAGTGAATAAAATTGATATACTAGTCAATAATTGGAGGGATTATACCGATGATCCGAATGCTTATGGTGCATCGTTTGATGTGGCCAGCGGTGATATGAGTGCTTATGATACCAAAGATATCTCCGGTACATTCAAAATAATCAATCCTACCATCATCAAAAATACCGCTAAACCAAACTATTATTTCTTTCATGGCACAGGCGAAACGCGCAAAGGTGGTGTGAAATACACATTAACCAATCTCAAACTGGTACATCAGGGTAAAGCGTTCAATCTGAAAAACAAAGGGATTGATGAGAAGGTGAAAACGCTGATCGATCAGGCGAATAAGAGTAATAAAGTGTCCATTAACTAGGCGTTTTCATAGAATTGGATTATCCTCTGCGGCTTTATCCAGTACTGTTGCTATAATGGCAATTTAAATTTCTAATAAATATCATCCAAACGAGTGCGCAGCACAATACTTTTCGATAATATTAACTATTTGTAGAACTAATTTTGAAATTGTAAAATTTGTTTTGTAGAAATTTTTAATAATTTTACCAAAAAATTACAAATTTCTTAATCTACAAATCGTGATTAAATCACTACAAGTTCGAATAATTTCTATATTGCTTCTGGTCTCAGCGTCGATTTTCACTCATGGAAAACCCCTGATTGATCCAATCAAGTTTACAGTTTCAACGAAAGCCACACACGTTGGATTAAATGAAGAATTCCAAATTGACATCCGGGCTGCTTATATGCAGATCCCTACCAACACCGTTTTTGTTTTTGAAGGGTCTAATGCATTTAGGTTAAAACTCATTCTCCCAGACGGTTTCGAACAGACCGGTGGTTCCTTTACAGACTTCGTTGGCGATGAGCTTTCATCCAGAAAACCTTACGTTTCATACACATTGAAAGGAAAATTTACCCGTAACTCGGGAGATGGTGTATTTCAGTTACTACGAAGTCATAGAAAAGCAGATAATCAAAGTACCTACGTAGCGGTTTCAAAGCTATCTTTTCATCCCGACGACACTTCTGAACGGGTTGAAGAAGATTCTGCTGCGCGGATTTCTCTGGTAAATACACTTAGCTACATTCCATATCTCACCATTGCACAGCTCAGAACCGGGATGGCCGATACGGCGAAAGCAGTTTTTATCACCGATGAAGGAAGATTCGGTTTATTCCGGCATAACCCTTCCTCAACTGCTCCCGACGATGCGGCCATGACAATACTCGCTCCGGGCCGGAGATATGAACGCGTTTACGAGGGGGCGATTAATGTATCCTGGTTCGGAATTATTGCAAATGGTACCACAGATCAGTCGGTTGCAATTCAAAAAATGCTTGATAATGTCAAATACAGGAATGTGTTTTTCCCAAAAGGTACATCGCCGTATAAAATCAAGTCTATCCGGATTTGGAGCAATTCCACGCTAACCTTTGAAAACGGAACTGTCGTGGAGGGGATGGGTACATTGTCTACCGCTCAGAAAATCATGTACATGTATGATGTCGACAACATCACTATCAAAGGTAATGGAGTAATATTCAGAGACTTGCGCGCGGGTTATACAAGTGGTCAGCACCGACATATTTTTTCCATGGAGGGATGTACTAATATTGTGCTGGAAGGAATGGCTGCAAACGATAGCGGCGGGGACGGATTTTATGTCGGTTCAGGAAGCGCACGCAAAGTGAGTGAGAATATCAAGCTGATTAATGTATCAGCCAACAATAACAGAAGACAGGGTATCTCGGTGACATCGGTTAAAAACATTGATATCATTAACCCAGTTCTCACCAATACAAATGGAGAAGGTCCGCAAGCCGGTATAGATCTGGAATCTAGCATACCGGAACAACGACTTGAAGGCATAAGAATAGAAAACCCGGTGACTGGGGGCAACCGAGGACCTGGTATTTGCATTAGTCCGGGGGTACTTGCAGGAACAGACCGCCTCATCGATATTGTAATTTCCAATCATGTCGATGATGGAAGTTCTTTTGGTCTCCTTGCAATTTCTGTAAAAAATGTCTTGGGTGGATCGGTGACCATTGAAAATCCAGTTTGGAAGAATAATAAGTACAATGCTTTCGTAGCCCGCAACTGGGGATATCGGGCTTGTGCCGTGATGGTTATTAATCCTACCGTGATTAACAATAATACTTTGGCAAGTAATTCTCCGAGTGCGAGTGCAGCATTTCACATTCACAGAGAAACCGCGGACACCGGAGACACGCACATTGGGAATATCCATATATTTAATCCCAAAATCTCTGACACCAGAGCCACAAAGCTGATTCACCGGGCATTTACTTTTAAAGACTGGAACAGCACTAACAAGATTCTCAACTGCAGCATTGTCAGTCCAATTAAATCCGCAGATTACTTCCCAATGAACAACATGATTGTAAATACAGAACTCAATTTGACTGATCCTAACAACACGATGGTCCACGAAATTGGGAACAATGGCACGATTGCAGATTACACGTATTTCAGGCCATTATACATTAATCAGACATCTACATCAGGAAGAAACGTGGTACTTGGAAAGGTAAATGCCGGATTTCCCGAACTTACGATTGAAGTAAGGACTCCTTACAATATTTACATAGTACCTAATGCAACGGACAATATTATGCCCATTTCTTCAGGCAATGGAAGATGGATCACGAGCAAAGTGGTAGGCAGCAAGATGAAATTGCGCAAAACGCAAGACAACACCTGGACCGTCGTAGAAATGACCGGGACCTGGACCTTGCAGCCATAATATTCCTATTTTAAATAGTCAGCCGGTAACCATATTTACCGGCTGTTTTTATTTTCAGCCTGAATCGAAAAGCAAAGACTTTGTATGCTTTGCTGGCAAATTGATAAATAGCGGTATTTTTACCAGCGAAATAAAACACACTAAGCGTTTATATGCTTTCAGCAGCACTCTCATCACAAGACCCATTCCAGTTACACTACATCGCTACGCAGCAATTTCAAGTTGATTTTGTTATTGCAGAAGTAACCTCAACTTACTCATTTTCAAGGAATGACATCTAAAAATATCCTTCTCTTGGCGCATGATGGTGAAGATTTTTATAAGGCCCGCATGCCATTTGCTCGATACCTGATCCAGGATGGATTCCGTGTATTTGTGATTGTGCCGCAAGATGAATATTCAGATCTTATTCATAATGAAGGCATTGAAGTTCAGCATTCCAGTATAGAAAGAGACAATACAAATCCGGTTAATTTAATCAAAACGATTTCTGGTATTCGCCGTTACGTCGAAAAAAACGATATTGACCTTATACATTCGTTCAAGTTCATACCAAATTTTATAAATGTTGCCTCAAATCTTTTTAACCGGAAGAAGGTTGTCCTTCACATTGCTGGTCTGGGTATCGCATTTGCCAATAACTCATTCAATTACAGGCTTATAAGAATTATATTCAGAATTCTGTTCTTTTTTCAGTTTCTTCGTGCCGACCTGGTGATTATTCAGAACCCGGACGATTTCAATGATTTTCTTTTCAAAAACAGTTTCCGGAATAAGATAAAAGTGGTTAAAGGGAGCGGCGTAAACATTGAGTTCTTTAATCCAAAGAACAAGATCAGTACAGATAAGAGCAAAAGCATTTTTCTATGCACAACTCGCCTGATCTGGGAAAAAGGGATCGCTGAAATGGCAAAGGCTTTTGACTCGCTTCCTGAGAAAATCCGGTCAGATGTGGAACTGCTCATTATTGGCGATCCGGACACTAAAAATCCCAGGGCAGTTTCAGAAGAATTTATTGATCGCTATAAAACAAATCCAACGATTCGGTTTTTGGGTCGAAAAGCGAACATTCAGGATTACCTAAACTTATCCCAAGTTTTTATTCTTCCAACTTATTACAGGGAAGGGATTCCGCGAAGCATTTTGGAAGCCTTGGCGTGTGGCCTGCCCATCATTACAACCACCGTTCCAGGCTGTAATTTGACGGTCAAGTCGGGAGAAAACGGATACCTTATTGAGCCAAGATCCGTTGATGAAATCAGGACAAGCGTAGAAAAAATGTTATCACAAAAAACACACTGGAAAAAAATGGGTGAATATAGCCGAAAACTAGCAGTTAGTGAATTCTCCGAGGAAGTTGTATTCGGTCAAATTGTTAATTTGTATAGCAGATGAAAGTTTTAGTCACAGGCGCCGCTGGATTCATTGGTTACCACCTCGTAAAAAAATTGATAGCTGCAAAAGTTGATGTAGTTGGCCTAGACAATATCAATGATTATTATTCGGTTGAGCTTAAAAATAACCGTTTAAAAGATTGCGGCATCAACGTTAACGAGCATGATGTTGACTACACAAGTGCCGAGGGTAATTACAGGTTCTTGAAAATAGATCTTCTTGATTTTGAACGGCTATTGCTTCTTTTTCAAGAAAATTCATTTGACTGCATTGTGAACCTCGCAGCTCAGGCAGGAATAAGATATAGTTTGGAAAATCCCAGGAGCTACATCAAATCGAACATTGAAGGTTTTTTCAACATATTGGAATGCTGTCGCATTAATCCTCCTCAGAAACTTGTATATGCAAGCAGTTCCAGTGTTTATGGCTTAAATACAGAACAGCCATTTGCGATAAGTCAGAAATCAGAAACACCCATCAATGTTTATGCTGCCTCGAAGAAGACCAATGAGCTCATGGCCCATGCATACAGTCACCTCTACAACTTCACAACAGTTGGTTTAAGGTTTTTCACCGTATACGGCCCTTGGGGGCGCCCAGATATGGCTCCATTTTTATTTGCAGAAGCCATCCAGTCAGGTAAGGCCATCAATGTTTACAATAACGGGGATATGAAGCGTGATTTTACGTATATAGATGATATCGTTGAGGGTATCCAAACAGTTTTGAAAACGGAATTTTCCGAGAAATATCAGGTATTTAATATAGGTAATGGAAAGCCTGTTGATCTTATGTATTTTATTAAATGTCTTGAAAATTCGTTTAGCAGGAAGGCTGAGGTAAACCTGAAAGACATTATCCCGGGTGATATCGTCTCCACTTGGGCTGACACCGAAGCGCTTGAATCTACAACCGGATACCGTGCCAATACAAACGTTGAAAAGGGAGTCGATCTGTTCGCTAATTGGTATAAGGACTACTACAAACAATCCTGAAAATTGACAATCAGAGATTAATGTTAATAAAGGACGTCCAAAGTTAGAATACATGCATTTTTGAGAATCATGCACCGAAAGCGAATCTTATACATTCTTCATGATATTCAGATAGGCGGCGTTGAGATTGCTCTAATTTCAGCGATTCCAGAATTGAATAGGCAATTCGATCTCAGAGTAATAGCACTGGGAAAAATAGATGACAAAGTTATTTCAAATCTTACTCCTGACGAGAAACGCCGCCTCTATTCATTTGACTACAAATTTTATCTGTATCCTTGGCTTATTTTTAAACTACTGCAGTTTGTCCTGCAATTTGATCCTGCAATAATGATTTGCTCTCTATGGAGGGCCTCACTGGTCGGGGTTGTAGTGAAGGCATTCCGGAAAAGAATACAATTCTTAGCATTCATTCACAATACTGGTTTTGCACACCAGTTTGACCGTTTCTTTACAATTTTGGCAATTCGCCATTCTGATAGGATCCTAACCGATTCAAAAGCAACATTCGATTTTGTAAATTCAACGTTCAAACCTAATGTACCACTTCAAATCATATCTTTTTGTATAAGGCCATCGCCAGCAGAGGCTCATTTCATACAACTGGATACCAATGACGTGCGCATCTTTTTTTTAGGTAGAATTGCTGCGGTAAAAAATCTACCGCTAGCCATCGACACTATCGAATATTTAAGATCTCAAAACCTGAACGTTACCCTCGACATCTACGGACGAAATGATGGGGCCGAGGAAGATGTCAAAAAATATATCCATCTCAAAAAGCTATCGGATCACATCAAATTCATGGGTGAATTACATGGTTCCAAAACGGAGATCATGAATCAATACAATTTTCTTATACAACTCAGTTCACGGGAAGGAATGGCTATGAGTGTTGTGGAAGCGATGCAAAATGGGATCCTTTGCATTGTCAGTCCAGTGGGGGAAATTCCAAATTATGCCAGCGACATGGAAACTGCAATTTTTATTGATATCTGGGAGTCTAAACAATGGCTTCCATCACTGGAAAAGATAGTGCAGGTGTTGCGAAACCCTGCATTGTACGATCAAATGTGCCGAAATAGTGTGGACAAATTTAAAAATGCACAAACCTATTCAGAATCATTAATAGAACAACTCAACACCATCTGACCCTTGGTTCAAGATATCTGCACTTTCAATATCCAAAAATTAAGGACTTATACTAAATCTTAACAAACCCTTTATATTGCTATTTTAACGATTCATAGACAAATGTTGCTTTGTGTCACATTTACCCCATAATATTCTTCAAAATTGTACAATTACTTTTGAAATAACGGCCAAGTAAGCATTTAGACAACACAGGTTCACTAGTTTATCTGGCATCGATCCCAAAAAATTTATATTGTTATATTGGTGAGTTAATTTCATTTTTAAAAAGTTTATGTTTAAACTTGTGTCTTGACACACTTTTTTTTATTGTTTAAGATATTCTTGTATCAAAATACACACATATGAGCAACACTTACGTATCGGAACGGAGGTATATTCACAGACTACTAAGCAAAACTGCCGTTTCAGAAGAAGTATTGATTGTTACCAGTTATGATTATTTTCTTCAGAAATATGATCTAGCCTTACTACTTAAAAAATATAAGGAGATCATTCTTATTCCGCATAGTTCTGATGACGATTACTTGCTAAATCATACCGTGAGGCCGCTTTTGGATAAATTTGAGAAGATCCATCTTGTGACCAATCCCCAATATGATAAGAGAAACAGGGTCATTTACGAGCTGGTTGTCAGGAAAAATAAATCCATTCGCATCAACACGGTTTACGATTTTTGCGAAAAGATTCTCAAAAAAGTTTACATCCCCGATAACGTCTCGGAAATTAATCCAAATCTGCTTTCCTTACCCGTCTTTGGGAGAAGAGTGAGATATCCGAAAAAGATTATCGACGTGACTATCTCAATCATCCTGTTTCTATTCACACTTCCACTCTGGATATTGAGTTATTTCAGAATCAAGCTGGAATCTCCGGGGCCTGTCTTTTACTATCAGGAACGTGTTGGCATGAACAACGTCTCTTTCAATTGTATAAAATTCCGGTCAATGGGCTTGGATGCGGAACAGAATGGCGCTTCCTTCTCCAAGAAAAATGATGCTCGAACTTTTTCCTATGGCTCTTTTATGCGATTGAGCCGGATTGATGAGCTTCCTCAGATCATTAATATATTCAGGAGAGACTTATCACTTATAGGCCCTCGCCCGGAAAGGCAGGTTTTCACAGAAACTTTTGACGAAACGATCCCTTACTACAACATGAGGCACAATATCAAGCCCGGGATCACTGGATATGCACAGGTAATGTATTCCTATGGGGCTGGCGTATATGATGCCCGTCACAAACTCATGTATGATCTCTACTATATAAAAAATTGGAATCTGTTTCTGGAAATGAAAATCATTTTGCTGACCGCTGTTGTAATCTTGAAGAAAAGAGGTCGATAACATCAAAAAGAAGCTTTTTCGAAACACGCATACCAGGATTGACATTTTTTACTCTTAAGCTCTCAGGTCGAGATTCTCGTCTGAGAGTTTTTTTTGAATTAACGTTATAACTTTGGCAAAATAACCTTTCATCAACGGAAAAGACGTTTCTCTATTTATTTACATGCCGGCCCCGATCCCTCAGTTGCGAGTCTGTTTAATATTATCTTTGTCTTTCCTCGCGTTCAATGTTTACGCACAGGATTCTACGCTTTACTACAATGCATCTGTCGTGGCGGCAGGTGCCACAGAACAAACGCCATTCTGGGAACAAGCCAATCAAAACGGCAGCGTCCCACTGGATGGAAAATTTGTTTTGGGCAATCTCGGCGTGTATAAAGTGTACAATCCAAACAATCCCCGTTTATTTCAATGGAGTGCTGGCTTGCAGGCCATTGGGAGCTATGGCAAATCCACCACCAACTTATTTTTATCTAATGCCTACGTGGCGGCGAAAATTGGAATAGTAGAAATATTAGCGGGGCAGAAAAGCATGGTTACGGGTTTAATGGATACCACGCTTACATCCGGCTCTCTGTCCGTGGCTGGTAACGCACGGCCGATCCCGAGGGTGCAAATATCCATCCCAAATTATTACCCGTTCTATTTTTCCAATGGATTTGTATCCTTTAAATTCTCATACTCCGATGGTTATCTTGGGGCAAGTAGCATTAACTATGGAAGCACCATCCGGATTCCCCGCACCTATTTTCACCAAAAAAGCATGTACCTGAGGTTTGGTAACACATCACAGCGATTTAAGATTTATGCCGGAATGAATCATCAGGCCATGTGGGGTGGTGAAGCACAAATTAACCCCCTCTACGAATTCAAACCGACTAAGGCATATTGGTATACCATCATCGGCAAAACGGTTGACAATAGGAAAGTCGGAAACCATTTCGGCACGATTGACATTGGTGGTGAGTGGAAACGTAAAAATTGGCTGTATTTTTTATATCGACAAAATATATACGAAACAGGGTCTCTTTTCAAAGTAATCAATTTTGAAGATGGTTTGAATGGCCTGAGTATAAAACGGATCGGTAGACTGCCAGATGGATCTACGTATTTCGCATTTCAGTCTTTTCTTATTGAAGTTTTAGGAACACAGAACCAGATTAATAGCTCACCGCTTGGCGGACTGGCACTATTTGAGAGAGGCAATTATTATAACAGTTACCTGTATCGGAGAGGCTGGTCATATTTTGGTACAGGAATCGGTACCCCACTCATTCCTGCTTCGGGGAATACAAGGCAAGATTTGCCCAAAAGCAGCTCTGAATTTACCAATAATAACCGTCTCTGGGCATTTCATACCGGGTTAACCGCGACCTGGTTGAATGTACGGTTGGGGTTTAAAGGCACATACTCCCGGAATTCCGGCACATTTTTTAATTCCTACGACAAGGTAAAGCAGCAGGCATCCGTTATTCTAAGTGCGGAGAAAAGTTTAAAAATGATGAAAGGCTCCGCTATTTTTTCGAGCATATCATCGGACGTCGGAGACTTATATAACCATTCCTTTGGATTGCTGATTGGGTTTCGGAAAAATGGCTTTATCGACTGATAGTCCAGTCCAACCGCGAAGTACAATATGAATACAGAAAAGTTATACTTATTTTTGTTTCCTTGAGATTTACATTATACACATTACGAACGAGCTGTTGGGCAATTTTATGAGAATTTTTAACTTCCTTATTTTCCTTCTTGTAGTGCCTATTATTGGTTTTTCACAAACTGAGCCCAGCCAACCTGAGATTTATACTGATTCCACCACCAACTATATTGAGTTTGACGGTACCGGAAGCAATAACGGTCATACTCCGTTTTGGATCCAGGCTAATCAGTTCGGAACAATTCCCGTCACCGGGCCAGCAGGAATTGCCAGAGTAGGCATTGAGCATTACTGGACATTGTCGGCCAACACAAACAGAAATATTTGGAGACTGGGCTTCGGTGTGGAAGCCGTGGGAAGCTACAATGACACACCAAAGCTGCTGCTGCCACAACTGCATGCTACGCTGAAATTTAAAAACTGGGAATTATACGTTGGCCGCAAAAAACAATGGGTTGGCCTGGCTGACTCAACCTTAGGTTCCGGGTCTTATGCCTGGTCGGGCAATGCACTTCCAATACCTAAAATATTTATCGGAACAACCCGCTTTGTCTCTGTTCCGTTTACGAAAAATTGGATATCCTTTCAGGCATTCTATTCCGACGGCATTTTCGAACGAGGCAGGCCTGCCACTAGTGGTCTGAAGCTTCATCAGAAAGCTTTTTATTTACGCATTGGAAAAGCAAACTCTAAGCTGAAATTATATGGGGGCTTTAACCATCAGGTTCAATGGGGAGGTAAATCAAAATATTTTGGTACTACGACAGATGGCAGCCTGCCAGATGGTTTCTCAAACTATCTTCATGCAGTAGCTGGAACCATTGGAGGATCAGGGGACAATCTTCAGCATTTTGACAGTACAAGCAGGATCGGCAATCATCTTGGCTCCATTGATATGGCTGTTGAAGTCGAAACTTACGAGGCTAGTTTTTTGCTGTACCGACAGTTTGTATATGAAGACGGTTCATTGTTTTACCTGACCTCAATCGCGGATGGCTTAACCGGCTTCCGGATCAAAAAGAAGAATTCTTATGGTGCCGATTTTGAGATAACCGAAGGAGTGTTAGAAGTGCTTTTCACTAAAGATCAGGGCGGAGATATTTTTATTATTGGAAATGGGAAATACCGGGGACATGACAATTATTTCAATAATCAGCAAGTCAGGGATGGCTGGTCCTACTTCGACCGCACCGTAGGAACTCCCTTTATCACACCTACTTCACAAACAAGCTGGAAATGGCCGTTGTATGCAGATAATTTCACCAACAATAACCGCGTCCTTGTATATCATTTGGGGTTAAAAGGCACTCTGTTCAGAAAAATTGAATGGCAAACAAAACTTTCTTATTCCAATAACTCAGGTACCTATCTCGAAAGGTTCCACGGTTTACCCATGCAATTCTCAGGCTTATTCGCCATACAGTCCAAATTAGATATTTTGGGAGGATTAACCCTTAAAGGAGCATACGCTGCCGATATCGGTGATTTATACCGAAAAACTTACGGATTTATGATTGGTGTAAGGAAAGACTTCTCATTTTATTGAAGTCAATCTTCTCAAAAGTTGTTTCGGATTTTTTCAGCAGTTGCCGCCAATTCTTCTTGCGAAACCTTAATTTTCTTTCCAAAATCTGCATCAGCCATACTATTTAACGGAAGTAGATGGATATGTGCGTGAGGCACTTCCAAACCAATTACACTCACACCAATACGCAGACAAGGAACCGCTTTTTCAAGCGCGGGAACAATGCTTTTCGCGAAAAGAAAGAGTTTCGAGTACAATTCTTCATCCAGGTCAAACAGATAGTCTATTTCCTTTTTTGGAATAACAAGCGTGTGACCATTCGCAATTGGAAAAGCGTCCAGAAAAGCCAAGAAATCGTCATTCTCCGCTACTTTATGGCAAGGGATTTCCCCTTTTACTATTTTCGAGAATATGGAAGCCATATCATTGGGGTTATGTATTTGCTGATGAAGGCAGAGAACAACTGCCCAACTTTTGATCAAAATAAGTAATTAGCTGTATAAAAGTACTTAATATTGTGATCCAAAACTTTTAACAAAGAAGACATGAATTGTAAAAAATGGCAAGCTTTAGGTAAGGCATCGGCTATCGCAATGGTTTCACTCATATTAAATGGAACTACTGCCATTGCCCAGGAAAAAGGCAAATGGGTTACACTTTTTGATGGCAAAAGCCTGAATGGCTGGCACAGCTGGCAATCAGACAAAGTGTTACCGCAATGGAAAATTGAGGACAAAGCGATCGTGCTTGCAGAAAAAGGAGGAAAGGATCTTGTTACAGATAAAGAGTACGGTGATTTCGAACTTGAATTAGAATGGAAGATCGCAGAAGGCGGAAACAGCGGCATTATTTATCACGTGATTGAAGATAAAAAGTACTGCTGCCCCTACTCTACCGGTCCGGAAATCCAGGTTTTGGACGACGAAAAACATCCGGATTCAAAAGCGGGAAAAGCCGGTAACCACAAATCCGGCTCATTGTATGATATGCTTCCACCTAACGATATCAAAGTTGTGAAACCTGCGGGACAGTGGAATAAAGCAAAAATTGTCATCAAAGGCGGCCATGGCGAAAGCTGGCTTAATGGTAAAAAAGTAGTTGACTTCCCTACACAGGGCGCAGATTGGGACAAGCTGGTTGCGGGAAGCAAATTCAAAACCTGGGAGGGATTTGGTGCTTCTTCAAAAGGAAAGATCGCATTGCAAGACCATGGAAACCAGGTATCTTTCAGGAACATCCGCATTAAAGAGTTATAAGATGCTGTCATCCAATGTATTAGCCCAATATTGGCGGCTATAAACGCGTTTGAACGGCCAATTTTTCATTCGCAGGAGGAGGGGTAGATAAGCGTGTGGTTCTTTCGACGACTTGCTATGATGGTACAAATCGTCATCCGTCAGGATCAAACCCTTATATACCCCTTCTTTTTTAACCGTCACATCACCAAAAGGCAATTCCTTCCCATATTCAGGCTGCAGTTGAAGTAAGCGGTCCTTTAAAAGCCAGTCCGCCTTGAATTGTTTTGTCGAAACAGGCTGAGGCTGAAACTTACCCTCTGAAACTTCCAGGGCGTACTCAAGATAGGCTTTCAGCATTTTCGGCCCGGCATTAGCCAGTTGCTCCGTCTGCAACTGGGGCGGCCATAAGCTAGTAACAAAATAGATCCGCTCTCGGGCACGCGTCACTGCCACATTGAGCCTGTTTTCGCCTCCCTGCATATTGAGGCTACCAAATTGCATAGCAACCTTTCCTTTCTCGTCGGGAGCATATCCCATCGAGAATATAATGATGTCTCGCTCGTCTCCTTGCACATTTTCAATGTTTTTGACAAACAGGCCAGGGGCGGAGATCCCTTCCTTTTCAATGCTATCCTGAATTGCTTGTTGCTGGTAAAAATTGAATGTGACAACTCCAACGCTATGATTTTGAATCCCAAGTTCTTTCAACAATTCTACCACCCGTTGAACCTCTACCAGATTCGTATTATTTTTCCAAATGCCATCCGTTTTAATGTATTGAATTCCAGGCACATCTTCGTTAATCCTCGAAAAGTCGGGGAGCAGTTTCAGGGTATTTTTATAGAAATTTTGGTTAGAGAAATCAATAAGGTCCAGGGAAAGACTTCGGTAATGTCCGGTTAGCTGATATTGTTCCAGCGATTGCGCCGCCAGATCCAGCAAAGATTCAATTTCGATCACGGCAGAATATTCTTCCTCCTCGCTCTTATCATCAAAACGGATTTTGTATAAATCACTTGGTGACAGCTGTTTACTATCTCCAGTTACCACAATCTGCTTTCCACGAAATGCAGCCGGCAAGCCATACTCCGCATAACATTGCGAAGCCTCATCAAAAATCACCAAGTCAAAGAGAGCTGCCTGCATTGGAAAAACAGCTGATACTGCCTCCGGGGACGCCATCCAGCAGGGAACCAATGAAAATACTTCGTCCGTGTAGCTTTCAAGAAGTTTTCTGATGGGCCATATCTTTCTCTTTTTGGTAACCTGATGCCCTAGTTCCCTATAAGTCACCCGATTTCCTAATCGATTTTTTTCAACATCCTGATAAGTCGCTTCCCTGAGTTTGATACCAGTGATATCGCCACTTAATTTTTGTTTATGTGTGATGCTTTCTTGAATTTGCTCCTCCCATTGCCTCATTTTCAGCGACGTTACCGACCTTAAATGAGGATGCTTTGTTTCTATATGTTCAATCCAGGCCAATTTGATGCTGTTTTCGAAAACGGTCAATATTTCGTGTGAGCTGCGCTCCCGTACGCTGCGCGCTTCGATAACCTTTTGGGTCACGGATTGTTCGGGAGCAGACATTTCCAGCCATATCCTATCCATGTCGACCATTGAATCAAAATCCTTTCGCAAAGAATTTAGCAATTGTTGGCTGTGTGTCGGCTCCTTGACAAGCATTTTGATTTGATCAGGAAGCAAAAAGGGCGACATGGCTTTTTCCAAACGGTCCCACGCTTCCAGCCATTGCCTCAACCGGCCTATGCTTGATAAGAAAGAAGAAATGTCTGACGCCTTCAACGACATTTCTGTAAAAATCAAAAACCATGGTTCGATCGTCGCTCCTACGACCGCGTCAGCAGCCGTTTCAGCTTGTTGAAAAAACTGCAAATATCTTTGACCTTCTGGCGGGTCAACATCATTGAAGTAGCTTGTTTCAAACCCCAAATTAGGATTTTTAAGCCAGGCGTGTAGTTCTTGACGATTTCTCACGCGAAGCTGAAGCGTCGTTAAATCCTCCAAAGATAAGGTCAACCCATTTTCGGCTGCTACGAAAGCAATCTCCTTCTTATCCTTGGCAAACAAATCCCACCAAAGTGCATTAAATGCTGATTTTTTGACATCAACAGCTTTTTTCAAAGTTTGTGCGAATATTGGAAGCTGTTCACCTTTTAAAGAAAATTCAACACCGTCTTCCGCCAGAAAGCCCTCTAATGCGTCGGTGGTTTGTCTGATAAACGCGAGTCTTTCATGACAGCTTAACGGAGAAGCTATATACGTTTTAAATAATGTCCATGAATGCGGGTTTGATACCAGCTCTGAAATATCCAAAAGCCTTTCCAGCATTTCGCTTCTGTCTCCAATAAATATATCTGAAAATGCCCGATCTGTTATGGATTCAAATTTTTCCTTCTGTTGAAGAGATGCTCCTGGCCATTCAGCAAGCATCCTTTCCATGTCACGCAACTCACTTATGCCAAATGTGGCGAAACTTTTGCGTTTGCTCCAAACATGTTGAGACGTAATGTGCAGCGCGTATTCGCTGTATGTTTTGAGACGTCTTTTGAAATGATCCCACGTATCGGGTCGGAAATGTCTGTAATATTCTTTAACCTCTACAAAGGCAGCGTTCTGATTACTAGTAAGATATAACTCTTTAATGCTGATCCCACATTCACTTTCATCAAATAAAGCATTTCGAAAACTGGTTAAATCAACGACCGTCCTGTCAATCGCACGACTTTCCTGGGCGAATTGCCTTTCTATAAAAACGGCATCCAAGCTGTAATTTTCCTGTCGATAAGCCTCGACCTTCTCAATTTGTGACGCAATTTGCCGGAAGAGCGATGAACGGTCATTCTTGAAATCATGGATCAAGCCTACAAAATCATTCATCCCAATACTTGTAAGGCGCTGATAAACAACATCAAGAGCGGCACGTTTTTGGCAAACTAATAAAACACGTTTACCTCTCGCCGAAAAGTCGGCCATCAGATTGCAAATTAATTGGGACTTGCCGCTTCCCGGAGGTCCCTGAACAACAACGGATCGACCCGATTTTACCGCCAAAATAATCTCTTCTTGGGACTCATCCACCGAAAACGGAGTCAGCACCTCCTCCTCTCTTACGCTCCGGGTACCCACTTCAATTGGATCCGCTTCTGCCAATTCCTCCCGGTCATATTCCTCACTTCCAATCAGGGGCATCACGAAGGGCTTTACTTCAAAATTTTCAATAAGCGTATTGTAATCAGGAACGAGATAAGAACCTGCTTGCGGGAAAATACCGAGAACAGCCTCAGGAAACAGCTTCAACTCACCATTTCGCTCGGTAACCGCCAATTCCGAACTTTTTTCAGGACTAAATGAAACCAGCTTATCCTCAAAAAGCTGCTGGTTAAAATTTATCTTGAAAGGCGTCGTCTTAAGCCATTCATATAATTGCGTCCGGAATTCCAGAAAATCCTTCGAGAAATCTTCCAAAGATTTTTCCAGCACATCATCGGGGATGGGCGACTCATTAAAATGCGCATAAGCAAGCGCAAAACTTTGATTCAGCGTAATTGCACTCTCTTCTCTTTCATACAAACACCATTGTTCCCTTTCCATCCGCAATGTGACCGGGAAAAAAAGTAATGGGGCATGAATAGGTGTTCCGTCGGAAAGCTTGCCTTTGACAAATGGATATCCTACATACAAGTCCTGCGAACCCCGCTCCTCTTCTATGAATTTTTCAGTACGTGCTATTTTTCGCAATCTCTTGCTCACCTCATTAACCTTTTCAAAACGGGAATCTGCAACATCGCAAAGCGCAATGCGTGTTTTTCGCTGAATCAATTGGCCTACAAGCTCAAAAGACGGTTTCCCTAAAAGAAAATCCGTCTCATGAATGTCCAGAAATTGTTCTGCTGCGAGGTTGGTAAGTAAAAGGGACTTATTGCGTGCGCTGAGATTGGTTAGTCGTTTTAAATAAGCTTTCAGAATCCGGTTCATAGATACTCAAACGATCCCTTTTGCCTAACTATTAGATAGTACTTTATCCTCATTTTCTTTTTTTTCAGGGATAAGGACAGAGGCAAGTATGCTTACCGCCAGTATTCCTAAAATGATATACAGAGAATAAACCGTTTCAAATCCCATGTCTTCAAGCGGTTTGTGAGCTAACATCTTTCCTCCAATGAAGACAAGCAATACCCCTAGACCATATTTCAGGAAGCGGAATAGTCCCATAATGTTGCTCAAGAAAAAGAACATGGAACGCAGGCCCATAATGGCAAAAATATTGGAAAAGAACACCACATATGGATCTTTTGTAACCGAGAAAACCGCTGGTACAGAATCTACTGCGAAGATTAAATCTGTAAATTCGATGATTAGCACCACTACAAATAAGGGAGTAACGAGCCATTTTCCTTTCTTCAGTACAAAGAAATGCTCCCGTACATACCTTGGAAAAACGGGTAGGTATTTAGCGGCAAATTTCACAACAGGATGTTTGGCAGGATCAATTTTTTCCTCTTCACTACCCTGAAAAAATATTTTACCTCCCTGGTAAACCAGCAGTATCCCGAACAAATAAATAATCCACTCAAATTGCTGCATGAGTGCAGATCCCAGGAAAATAAAGATAAACCGCATAACAATAGCGCCTAACACGCCCCAGAAAAGCACTTTCTTAAAGTATTTCTGCCTTACACCGAATGAGGAGAAAATAAGAATGATCACGAAGATATTATCAACTGAAAGTGCATACTCCAATAAGTAGCCGGTGATAAATTCCAGCGACATATTTTTCCGGTAAATCTCGACGCTTGAATTGAAGTTACCTGGAACCAACTGTAATTGAGGCGCATATTTATTCTTAATTGTCTCCAGTTCCGCATAATTATCCATTCCATGGACCAGGTCCCCGTGTGTTCTAATTATAAAGTAAAAGACCAAAGCCAGTGCGATCCAGGCGATCGTCCACGCTGCGGCTTCTTTGAATTTGACTATATGGTCTTTTTTGTTAAAAACTCCGAGGTCTAACAGGAGCATTACGCTTATTACCAATATAAACCCGCCGAAAAAAAGTACTTCGTTGGAAAACATGAAAGATCTTATTTAATAAAAAATCAGTGGATTAAATGTGGGGTGATTCAAATTAATGTAACCGTAATCTAGTCAAAATCCCCGTGCAGGTGGCAAAGGTAGTCAAAATATAAAGTGCACATATTAATTAGGACAGAAGGCAATAGTGCAAGAAATTCAGGTTGTAGAAGGTTTGATTTACAATTTGTTAATGGAAAGTTGTCGCCTTTTTAACAAATATTTCCTATAAAAACTTGCGTCAAATAGACCATGTGCATACATTTGCACCACGATAACCGAGTCGGTTACGCGAAAGTAGCTCAGCTGGTAGAGCGCGACCTTGCCAAGGTCGAGGTCGCGGGTTCGAACCCCGTCTTTCGCTCGGAGGACATAAGCACCGGAAACGGTGCTTTTTTTCTCATAGGTGCCAAAAGTTCACAACAATGGCTGACGCCGGGGTGGTGGAACTGGTAGACACGCAGGACTTAAAATCCTGTGAGCCGAAACGCTCGTACGGGTTCGATTCCCGTCCCCGGTACCAACAGCCCTGGCACAATGCCGGGGCTGTTTTAGTTTGGAACCTTCACTTGAACATGGCTCTACCTATTTATCCCGCCTGCCCGAGAAAATACATTACGCCAATCAGAAGGAACATTAGTACTGACCATTTTAGAATTGCAAGCCGCCCCGGCTTCGGACCGCTTCGCAATACCTCCACACCCAATGGCACCATTGCCACGCATAGACCCAATATGACCAATACGGATACGATAGAACTGCCTTTAAGGACTCCTATCATCAACGCCGACATTGAAGCCAAAGCAATCGCCCGGATGAGACCAATTGCTTTGGAAAGATAAGCTCCGATGGCCAATATTGTCCAGCCCGAAAGTATTGCCGCTGATAATGTTGCTACAATGTGAAAAGCACCGTAAGAATTGGCCACAGCTTCCGTCGCCTGCCCAAGACTTTGCACTTCCACCAGCTGAAAGGCCAGGTGATTAATCCCGTAGTGAAATGTCCTGGCAAATAATCCAAGCAGTACAAAATTCCCACCCCAAATTGCCCACCCCGGTTTTGTCCGCCCGATTAATGTGGCGAGCGTAATGATGGCCGGATACAACAAAATGTTTCCCGCTAGAAATAGGTTATATGCGGTCATTATCCGCATTGGATGTTGCTTAAAAGCGATCAGCTGATTGGTAAAGAAAAAGTCGAAAGGCAGACGAAGAACACTGCCGACTAGCAGCAGCAACGGGCCTACAATCAATGAGATGCCTCCAACCCAGCGGCCGGGAAACCAGAAATCATCAGGATTAAGGGAATTTTTCATTTCTAACATGGCTTTTCAAATGTGTTATATGCATAAGAAGGTACTATGTATTACAATATACTTGAAAAGTTTTTAGGTGAGTAAAATCGGCAACAAAAAAGGCTGCCTAAAAGACAGCCCAGTGTGTATAGATCTGGTTAAGATTCAACCACTAACGAACATTTACGTTAAAACTCCCTTCGGTCAGATTGAGCTTTTTAGTTCCGGTAGGATCCATAACTACGATGTTGAAAGTACCTGAAACATAAGTTGCCGTTCTTTTCTTAATGGTAACCGTTCCTGTGCCGCCGTTGATGGTTGAAAAAGTTTCTTTATTTAGCGTCATCACAGCAAAGTTAGTTTCATTGATTTGCACTGTTCCTTCCTTTACAGTATTTGGTAACGCGATAGCGACAACATCATTTGTTTTGCTGTCAACACCATAAATGGCATAGTACAAATCATTTCCAGGGAAACTAGCAAGTGCATAAGCGTAATCAGGAGCGTAAGCTTTTCCGTCAACTTTTACACTGAATCCGACTGTTGCATCTGGTTCGGGCGTTACGTCATCCGATTTTTTGCTGCATGAAGTCAAACCAATAAGACTGATAAAAGTTAGAGCTGCGAAGAATTGTAAAGTTTTCATAATGAAATTGAGTTGTTGTTTTGTTTTGAAATCTTGATTAAGTCTGGGTCTAGGATCTTTTTTGCTGTCCTGTTTCCCTTTGACATTTCAAAACTAATACAACCGGGAGGCGTCAATTTTCAGAATGTGTGTGAGGCCGGTTTTGGTTTAAACGCGGCGGAAATTATCTCAAAATTGGTTATTTTAATTTTCCTGAATTGACATAAAAGTCAGACAGTAGGGCTAGGAACTCATCTTTGCGGCGGCGCGAAACCTCAATTTCCGTATTGTCGCTCATCCAAACCTGCCCGCCATCCCCTTTTACATATCTCTTAATATGTTCCAGGTTTATAATGTTGGACTGATGCACCCGGAAGAAATAGAAATTGTCCAGAATCTCTTCATATTCTTTCAGTAACCTCGATACGACGATAGCAGGGCCTTTTACCAAATGGAATTTTGTATAGGAACCCAGCGATTCGCATTGAATGATATCCGTCATCTGAACAAAATGGATACCTTCTGCGGTCGGCAGGGCAATGCGCTGGTTCTCATTCCTTTTGCGCTGAATGAGCCTGGGACTTTTTGCGGGATCCAAATGTTCCTGTAATATCTGAAGCTGCTGAGGGTTAACGCTGCCGATTTGCGATTTGAATTTCTCAACTGCGGTCTGCAGTTCATCCGGATCGATAGGTTTAAGCAAATAGTCGATCGCGCTGAAACGAAAGGCCCGGATCGCATACTCCTGATAAGCCGTCGTAAAGATCACCCCAAAATCAACCTTTTCGAAGCTTGCCAGCAGGTCAAAGCCCGTTTTCCCCGGCATTTGAATGTCCAGGAAAACAAGATTTGGTTTTACTTTTCCAATCAATTCAATACCCTGATCCGCATTTTTGGCTTCCCCGCAAATTTCTACTTCCGGACAGATAATACGAAGCAGATTGGTTAAGGCTTCACGCGCATTGGTTTCATCATCAATGATTACTGCCCGAAGAGATTGCTGCATTTTTTATACGTTTTCAATTGGAATGATCATTCTTACGCGGGTACCGGCAGGCTTATTTTCGTCGTCAAACAAATCAATCAGTTCCAGTTTCGCTTCACTGTCCTTTCGGCGTAGCGAGTCAAAAATCCCTCTTGTCATTTCTTGTCCGCGCGATATATGCCCTTCTGTCCTGGGCGAAAACTCCCGCCCGACCCCATTGTCTTCGATGGTGCAGATGATGTGTTTGTCTTCAAGCTTAGCCATTATCTTCAATTTTTTCTCGCCTTCCTTAGGCATCAGTCCGTGCCAGATTGCATTCTCTACATAAGGCTGCAATAACATCGGCGGAAGCTGCGCGTCCAGGAGTATTTCATTTTCCTCAATCTCAAACACATAAGTAAATTCATGATTGAACCGAAAAGACTCAATTTCAACGTACATCTTTAATGTATCAATGATTTTTTCAAAAGACAGGTATTGATGATTTGAATTTTCCATAATCCTCCGCACCAGTTTCGAAAACTTGGAAAGGTACTTGGCACCTTCTACCCCGCGGTTTGTAAGCAGATAATTCTGCACCGAGTTGAGTGAGTTAAATAAGAAATGCGGGTTCATTTGCGATTGAAGCGCTTTAAGTCGCCACTCCGCAATCTGTAAATCCAATTGAGTCCGTTCAGCCAGCGTATTAAACCGCCATCGCATCATTCCCACGATCAATGCGGCAATGGTAAGACCGATCAGGATCCTGAAAAACCAGGTGTTCGTAAAATATGGTTTGACAGTGAGTTGGATCGTCAGCGGCTTTTCGCTCTTAATGCCCGAATTGTTACTGCTAACTACCCTTAATATGTAGGACTTGGCTGGGAGATTGGTGAAAGAAACGGTATTCTGATTGCCCATTTCAACCCAGCTGGACTCAAACCCATCCAATTGGTAGCTATAATGATTTTGCGATGTAGGTTCAAAATTAAGCGTGGAGAAATTCAGTGTAATCGCATTTTCATCTGGCTGAAGCACAATTTCTTTTGCCAAATCACTCTTAAGTATTTTTCCTTTGACCTCAACCGTACTCAACGCGATCTGCGGACTGGTAACCTGCTTGCCCAGCTGGTTCACATTCAGAATATTAATGGCATTGGTGTGCCCAAGTATCAATTCTTTATCCGGCTTGAAGTAAAATCCGACCGGTGCATTGCTGCGAAGACCTTCAATAGTGGTCAGGTAGCGAATCCTACGGGTTTTTAGATTGGCAATGTGAATGCCTTCGTTGGTACTGAACCACAAGTTCCCATCCTGGCTTTCCGCGATATTGGCGCAATACGTATCATTCAATGCTGACGTTTTGAAGGAAAAAGTACTGAGTATCCGGCCCGTACTTGCGAGTTTGGCGACGCCTCCCCAACTGGCAACCAGGATTGAGCCGTCCGTGGTAAGCTGCATTCCATTGATGCAATCCCCGCCAAGCCTTCGGCCCTTATTGAATTTGAGTTTTTCAATGTTAGTGAATTCTCTGCGTTTTTCGTCATAAAAAAACAGTCCGCGAGAGCAGGTAGCAATCCAAATCTTTCCATCCTGACCTTCCAGAATACCCTTGATATAACTCAGATTGATCAGTTTGCGCATTTCCTTGTCCATCCAAAGTTTGAGTTCCGTGTTGGTCTTCGGATCTATCACCCTTAATCCTTCGTTTAGATTGGCAATCCAAAGTCTTCCCTTGCGGTCCATCAGCCCATCACGAAAATCCCGGTTTTTGAACAATTCCGTACCTGGTTTCCATAAAGCAAAAGATCCTTTGGCCAAATCCCCTTCAAAAACCCCTTTATCCGTAAAAGCAAACGGCCGACCGTTGATCCAGCGCAATTGCTGGGTGATCGCATTGAAAGGATAGCGCAGCAAATCGAATTGATTATTTCCAGAATTCCATTTGATCACTCCTGAATGTGAGAGGCCGAGCAGATAGGTTTTGGCTTCCATTGGCAGTATGCTCGCTACCTGGACCGGAAGCCTGACCATGTTGGGCGGAATGGCGATGGTCTTAATGCCGATATTCCGGTAGCGATATTTATAAACCCCTTCGCTGGTACCGATCCACAGGATCCCATTGGTCTTATCATCATACATATCATTTACCTTAATCCCGTTATTATAGAATTCGGGCAGATGGTACAGTTCATTGCTTTCAGGATATAAAACGCTCACACCATCATTTGTACCTACAAAAAGAAGCTTCCGGCCATTTTCGTCAAGGGATTCCTGAACACACAAAACATTACTATGTTCAAATCCAGCTTTGCGGATGCTGAAAGATTTATCCTTCGGGGAGTAGCGGATCAGTCCATATGCATAACCTCCAATCCAGATATTGCCTGCCGCATCGGAGGATGCTTTACTCAACCTCATTGGAATCCGATTCTTCGGTAAAGCAGCTTCCGACCCGAGCTCGCAAATCAGTTTATCGTTTCGGCGGTCATACCAGAAAAGTCCCAGTTCAGACACAATCCATAATTTTTTTTCAGAATCCTCAAAAAAGCTGGCATATTGGTAAACATCCCCGCCGGAGGCTGAGGTCTTAAATGAGTAACGTCGAAGTTTTTTGGTTGCCGGGTCGTAGCGTTTGACCGACGTATAGTCGCACACCCAAACCTGGTCGTGAGAATCAACCATTCCCTGTTCGTGCAGGTCATTACCCGGATCTGAATCGTCGTAGTTATTGTGCAGCAGCGTGCTTACTTCAAGAGTCTTAATATCAATTTTAACCAGTCCCCTTGTGTCAACCGAAGTAAAAATATCTCCCTTCGAATCCGTGGATACACCGGAACAGTAGCCCAATAACAGGCTATCGAGGCGGAGAAAATCATAACCGTCGTACCTGCAAATGTTACGACCGGTACCGATCCATAAAAAACCTCCTTTGTCTTTAGTTATGCACCATACATCATTGGATGGAAGCCCATCTTTGGTGGTAAGATGTTCCAGCGTGAGCGTCGGCATCTGAGCATTGATTTTCCAGGAAATGCTGAAAGCAAGCAGGAAAACCCATAAATACTTCATAAACCGATTTTTATTGGAGCCTTTTTATACTATCCCTTAAAAGCCACGCCGCCGGGTTACCATACTGTTCAACGCCCTCAGCGAAAATCCTTCAGGGGAAACGAACACAGGTAATTGCAGTTTAACAGCTCATTTGGATTATTCACTGCGCCGAAGATATCGACATTTGTTTTGGAGTTTGCAGGACGATAAGAGTCCTGTATAAAATCCTGATGAATGTGAAGCCGCATCTGGAACGACGGAATTTTCGACGGTCCGCCGTTGGATGCAAACTTCCCTGGGAAAAGCTTAGAAGCAGCAAGCGGTTTTTCCAATGCAGTATCCGGGGGTGGACAGGAGCGCTGTCGTTCACAATAGCAGATAACCAGAAGAACGCTAAAAATAAAATAGGCCGGGAATGATTTCATGACTGAGGTTGAGTGGGTTACATGATCAGAAAAACACAAGTGTGAGGAGGATGATCAGGGTTATGAAGAGCAATGCAATCCAGTCGAAACCCTTTTCAAGGAATCGCTTCAGACTTCGTCGAACCACTTTCATGCGGCTTTTTTTTGTCGTTTGTTCGCCCCAGCCCATACTCTTTATGTCGTTCATAGGATCAATTTCATATTAAAGATGTCCACTAAGTCGTAGGAAAGCACTCGGGATTGAAATCCGGTAAGAAAAGGAGGAAAACCGGCGGCATCCACTTGATATATGGAGGCTTGTAATTGAATATATTCTACATAAATATTTCAGAGGACTTACCTGGACAAGCCTTTTATTTAGCCCCACTTTAACTTATATTTGAAGTTTTCCAAAGTAAAAAGATGGCCTTTTCAGGAAGTCTGTTCTCTTTTTTCATCAACATTTCATAGCGCAGGACCACCAATGAAAGTATCTCCCTCAGAGCCGTTTAAGATTGTTTATTCAATTCTTAACCACGAGTACCTGGGGTATATTTTTGAAACATTTGTCGTCCAGCTAAATGCCCAGGGAGATTTTACATTTCAAATCCAGAACATTTCTTCCAAGAACATTAAGGAGTTCCGCAGCGGCATTGATACTCACGATGTTGAGTTAGTTAAGCTGATTGATGACATCCAGCAGGACGCTATATTGAGGAAATTCAATACCAAAAAGTGGAATGCCATTGATTTTTTCCTGAAAGTTTATGACCCTCAAAAGGGCGATAAATCGATCCAGGAGGCCATTACAGGATATCTTGAAAACTGTAAGGCTAAAATACTGGAAAGGCTGGCCGGAAAAGATATGTTTATTATGGGCAGCGATGGAAATCCGCTCTGGAAGCCTGTTGTGATGGAGGAGGAAAAAGCCACGATCCGCTTTCATTTTATCCGCAACGAGGACAACACCCATTACTTTCCAACCATCCGCCATAAACTCCAAAAGCTTGATTTCCAATACAAAAACGCATTTCTGATTTGCGAAGACCCCGCTTGGCTGGTCGTAGAAGGGCATCTTTTCAATTTCGAGGGTAATGTGGATGGCAAGAAGATTAAGCCATTTCTTGCTAAAAAATTCATCGCCATTCCCGGGCCAATGGAGGAGCAGTACTACGGCCGTTTTGTTGCGCCGCTAATTGCTTCCTATGATGTGGTTGCGCGCGGATTTGAGATCAGAAATGTGTCTTCGTCCCCTAAAACAGTCCTTACCATCTCCGAATATTCGAATACAACAAAAAAAACGCCGGTCCTTTTCCTTGATACGGAAGATGTGGAAATCATTGAAGAAGAGGACAATGATGTTGCATTCGACTTGTCCTTCCTATACGCAGGTTTTTCGTTTCACTACGATAGCTTTGCCCACCCCTCCAGTGTTCACATGGAGAAAAAGGGAAATGATTATTTTTTTAATAAAGTCAAAAGGAATATTGATACGGAAAATCAGAATGTACGGTTGCTGAAAGAATGGGGACTGAATATGCGGAACGGAAAAGTGCAGATGCCCAAGTCGCAGGCTTTTGGCTGGTTGCAAGGAAACGCTAATGTTCTGGCCGAAAATGGCATTACTGTACGGCAAAATACGAGCGATGCCAAACGTTACTTTCTGGGCTATTCGTCGCTGGATATCTCCATTCAGGAGGGAAGGGATTGGTTTGATATTCATGCCAAAGTGAGATTCGGTGAATTTGAAATCCCATTTATTCAGCTCAGAAATCACATTCTAAATCGCAAAAAAGAGTTTTTGCTGGCCAATGGGGAAATTGCGGTTATTCCCGAATGGTGGTTTACCAAATATTCTGAATTCTTCTCTTTTACCGAGCATGGTGACGACGATGAGTTGCGGCTGCGCATGCACCATCTCGCACTTGTCCAGGAATTGAAAGAAGAAAATCTTGCGACTGCAACAATTAGCCGGAAGCTCGAAAATCTGAGAAATTTCCAGCAGATAGAACCCGTTGATCCACCTAAAAATTTTATTGGCGTACTCCGACCTTATCAAAAAACAGGTTACGATTGGCTGCAATTTTTAAAACAATACCGATTGGGTGGTTGCCTCGCTGATGATATGGGACTAGGTAAAACAGTTCAGACCCTCGCACTCCTGCAATCAGAAAAAGAGGCAGGGATAGACAAACCTTCGATGCTGATTATGCCTACTTCCCTGCTTTACAACTGGCAGCTGGAAGCAAAGAGGTTTACGCCTGACATTAAGGTTTTACTCTATACCGGCACACACCGCGAGAAAGACACCTCTCAATTTGACCAATACGATCTGATATTGACTTCTTATGGGATCGTCAGACTCGACATTGATATCATTGAAAAGTACCGGTTCAACTACGTTATTCTCGATGAGTCGCAGGCAATCAAAAATCCAGCTTCCATTATTACAAAAGCGGTGAGAAAGCTGAATTCTTTGCATCGACTGGTTCTCACAGGCACGCCTATCGAAAATAACACGCTGGATTTGTGGTCACAAATGTCATTTGTAAATCCGGGTTTATTAGGCAGTCAGTCTTTTTTCAGGGACGAATTTCAGATACCAATCGAAAAGCGGGGCGATGAAGATAAAACCAAACGGCTCTACAATTTGATCAGGCCATTTATACTGAGAAGGCTAAAGTCCCAGGTAGCAACGGATTTGCCCGAAAAAGTGGAAAGTATTCAATACTGTGATATGTCGGAAGAGCAGGAGAAAGCCTATGAGGAGGCCAAGGCTTATTACCGTAACCTTATCCTGCAAAGCATTGATGCTGACGGTATATCCAAATCACAGTTGGTTGTATTGCAAGGGTTAACCAGGCTCAGGCAACTTGCGAACCATCCTGCAATGGTGGATTCAGAATATCATCACGGTTCCGGCAAGTTCGAGGATGTATTGTATAAAATGCAGACCGTCATCAGCGAAGACCATAAAATCTTGATATTCAGCCAGTATATTAAGCATCTTGACCTGTTCAGACACTATCTGGATGAAAAACAGATCAAATATGCGTATCTCGACGGCGCCACCCGGGACCGGCAGGAGCAAGTCGAAACATTCCAGGGCGACGAAGGCATTAAAATATTCCTGATCTCTTTAAAAGCGGGTGGTCTGGGACTTAACCTGACTGCGGCCGATTATGTTTTCATTCTGGATCCGTGGTGGAACCCAGCTATTGAAGCACAGGCAGTAGACAGGGCGCACCGAATCGGGCAGGATAGAACGGTATTTACCTATAAATTCATCACCAAAAATTCGGTAGAGGAGAAGATCTTGGCCTTGCAAAGAACCAAGAAGCAACTTGCCGATGACCTGATTTCAAACGAGGAAGGTTTCATAAAATCACTCAGCCGAGAAGATGTGCTGAATTTGCTGGCTTAAAAAACATTTGTCACCCTGAGCGGAGTCGAAGGGCGCTCCTACCAAGTAGAAACGCCCTTCGACTCCGCTCAGGGTGACAAAGGGCTCAGGGTGACAAATATTGACCTAGCTCACAGAAGTTAAACTTGACAAAAAACTAAACTGACAACTCAGGCGCTTCTCTGCTGATCAACGCTTCCCGATCGGGGCCGGTTGAAATGAATGTAATAGGTAATTTTAATTCTTCTTCCAGGAACTTCACATAAGCAAGCAACTCTTCCGGGATGGCGTCAAAATCGTGAATGCCGTCCAATGATTGCTGCCAGCCTTTAAATTCTTTATAAACGGGCTCAACGGTTTCATCACAAAGATCATATGGAAGTTGATCAGTCAATGAACCGTCAGGAAGGCGATAATCTGTGCAAACATTAATTGAATCAAAAATAGTAAGCACGTCCACCTTCATCATAATCAATTGGGTTACCCCGTTAATCATGATCGCATATTTCAATGCAGGCAGATCAAGCCAGCCGCAGCGACGCGGTCGGCCGGTTGTAGCACCGAACTCACGGCCTTCAACACGCATTTTTTCACCAATTTCTTCTAGCAATTCGGTAGGGAAAGGACCGCTGCCGACACGTGTGCAATATGCTTTGAAAATCCCAAAAACCTCTCCCACCTGATGCGGCGCAATGCCTAACCCGGTACACGCACCAGCGGCCATGGTGGTGGAGCTGGTTACAAAAGGATATGAACCGAAATCAATGTCGAGCAACGATCCCTGAGCTCCTTCTGCCAAAACTGTTTTGCTTTGGGCCAATGCGTCGTTAATGATGTATTCGCTGTTCACCAATGTAAACTGCTTCATAAATTCGATAGCAGCAAAGAAATTGGTTTCAGCCTGCGGAAGCACGTCTGAATAGTCGTAAGAATAGAAATCGAGGATAACTTTATGGGCATCAACGAGTTTCTTATACTTGGCAGCGAAATTCGGAGACAAAACATCTCCAACTCTTAATCCCAATCTGGCAACTTTATCCTGATAAGCCGGACCGATACCGCGTAACGTAGAGCCAATCTTTGAATCTCCTTTTGAACGCTCATAAGCAGCGTCAAGCAAGGAATGTGTAGGTACGATGATGGACGCTTTTTTAGAAACGTACAAATTACTGAACAAATCGAGGTTATACTTTGCCAGGTTTTCTATCTCCCTTTTAAAAACGATGGGATCCAGTACAACACCGTTTCCGATGATATTTTGGATATCGCTGCGGAAGATACCTGACGGAATTTGATGTAACACATGCTTTATACCATCAAACTCTAATGTGTGCCCTGCATTTGGTCCACCCTGAAAACGGGCAACAACCTGGTAACGTGGTGCAAGAACATCCACAATTTTTCCTTTTCCCTCGTCTCCCCATTGGAGACCAAGTAGTACGTCAACTTTCATTCAATGTATGATTACTGAGACTTAATTTGTGAAAGATAGAGGCTCCACGGAAAGCGGAGCCTTCATGATAATGCTATCGGTCCTCGTAAACTGCACTCACCTCCCGGACTTCATTCCGGTTCTGGCAATTTTCTTTGGTACAGTTCCCATAAAAAATAAGCGAATGATGAAGCACGCTGAAATTCAGCATTTCGCCCACCATATTCTGAATGCTCTGGATCCTCGGATCGCAGAATTCCATCACCTTATGGCAGTCCGTACAAATAAGGTGATCATGCTGCTTGTTACCATATGATTTTTCGAATTGGGCCAGATTTTTTCCAAACTGATGCTTGGTAACCAGGTCGCAATCCACCAAAACGTCCAATGTATTATAAACTGTGGCGCGGCTCACCCGGTACCGTTTGTTTTTCATGCTGATGTAAAGTTCGTCCACATCAAAATGATCTTCCCGATTGTAGATCTCTTCCAATATCGCAAAACGCTCGGGTGTTTTACGAAGTCCTTTATTTTCCAGATAAGCCGTTAAGATCTTTTTTGCGGCTTCGAAATTTGGTTTGCTGGCTTGTGGCATATCTCTGATATTCTTGCGCGAAAATACGCTTTTTTACTTAAATCACAGTTAATCTGACCGTTTTACACCGCTCTGTTACGCATTACAAACTCAATAACAACGGGTTGCCAGAATCGTTCGTACTATTATTTGACATTGAGATTGGTATCAAAACGCTGCACATTATAAACGCCTTCAACCTGCTCCAATTTATCAATAAGCACATCCAAATGTCGCGTATCCTGAACATAGAGCTTGATATCCCCATTGAAAACACCATCTTTTGTATCAATGGTCAAACCCCTCATATTAATGTGCAGTTCATTGGAAATGATCCTGGTCACATCATTGACCAAGCCTACCCTGTCTGTCCCCGAAAGATATAAACCTGCAAGGAACGCTTCCTCCTTACTCGACTCCCACTTTGCTTTGATGATCCGGTTCCCATGCTTGGACATCAGTTCCGCTGCATTCGGGCAGGTTGTCCTGTGGATTTTGATACCCTCATTAATGGTAACAAAACCAAACACGTCATCTCCGGCGATCGGGTTACAACAAGGCGCTAGTTTATAGTCAATTTTATCCATGTCGTCACCGATCAGCAGCGTATCGCTGTCGGCACGGTCGCCATGGATGTGTTTTAAAAACTTTGTTGTTGTCTTTCCGTCTCCTGTATGATTACCAGGCAGCGGAGGGGTATGAACAACGTCTGATGATTTGCGTTCTTTGGCTTCCTTATCTCTTTTGAAGCGCTTTAATTCATCCGGCTGAATGTAGCCTTTTCCTATTCTGTAAAAAAAGTCGGCCGCAGTCTTACATTCAAAAAAAGCACGCAACTGATTGACGACTTCGGCTGTGAGGTCGATACCCAGGACTTTCAGCTTTTTTTCAACGATTTGTTTCCCGTCAGTTTCGTAACGACGGTTGTCTTCTTTGAGAAAATCCTTGATCCGTGCCCTCGCTTTGGAAGTAACAACTACCCTAAGCCAGTCTTCATTCGGTTTTTGTTTGCTCGAAGTAATGATTTCGACCTGATCACCATTATTTAGCACATAACTGATCGGTACGAGTATACCACCTACTTTCGCTGCCATGCAATGCGCACCTACCTCGGAGTGGATATCAAATGCAAAATCAAGTGCGGTTGCGCCGCTTTGCAATACTTTCAGTTCTCCTTTTGGCGTGAATACAAAAACCTCCTCATTGAAAAGATTGCTTCTGAACTCATCCAGAAACTCTATGGCTGCTGTTTTGTCGCCGAATCCATTTTCAAGCGTTTCACGGACTTGCGTGATCCATTGCTCAATGTTGCCACGTACTTTGGTATCGTTTCCTTTGTATTTCCAGTGTGCTGCATAACCCTTCTCCGCAATCTCATCCATACGGGTGGTACGGATTTGAACTTCCACCCACTGCCCACTCTTGCTCATGACAGTCGAATGCAATGATTGGTAACCATTGGCTCGCGGCGTACTCAGAAAGTCTTTCAGACGGTCCGGATTGGGTTTATAATGGTCAGTAACAATGGAATAGGCCTGCCAGCAAATCGCTTTTTCCCGATCATTCTCAGCCGAAGATTCCAACACGATCCGGATTGCGAAAAGATCATATATCTCTTCAAAAGGCTTATTCTGTTTGCGCATTTTGTTCCAGATCGAATAAATCGATTTGGGACGGCCTTTGAGGATAAAATTAAGTCCTGCCGCTTCCAGGTCCTGCGCAATAGGCTCCATGAACTTTGCAATAAAGCGGTCACGAATGCCTTTCGTTTCTCTCAGCTTTCTTGCAACTGCACGGTATTCCTGTGGCTCGGTATATTTGAGATATAACTCTTCTAGTTCCGATTTAATGCTGTATAAACCAAGCCGGTGCGCGAGCGGAGCATAGATAAAAATTGTTTCGGAAGCGATTTTCAGCTGCTTATCCCTGGGCATGCTGTCCAGCGTACGCATGTTGTGCAACCTGTCGGCCAGCTTTACTAAAATCACCCTTACATCATCCGAAAGTGTGAGCAGCATTTTCCGGAAGTTCTCAGCTTGTTGCGAAGTTCCGTATTCAAAACGACCCGAAATTTTCGTCAGGCCATCGATGATCTTGCCTACTTTTTTACCAAAAAGCCTTTCAATGTCTTCGATACGCATGTCCGTATCCTCAACGACATCATGAAGCAGGGCTGCAACGATACCCGTAGTCCCCAAACCAATCTCTTCAACTACGATTTGGGCTACTGCAAGGGGATGGTAAATGTATGGTTCTCCAGACCGGCGACGCATTTCCTTATGCGCTTCAACGGAGGTATAAAAGGCTTTTTTGATTAATTTAGCATCATTATCCTTTAAAAATGGCTTGGCTGTACGTAATAACCGGCGGTATTTTTTTAGAATATCTTTACGCTCCTGTTCCAGATCAATGATGAGGGGTTCAACGAGTTGCTCCACTGCTATATGTATTGGTATGCTTTACCAAAATAACAAATTTTGGGCACATTTTTAGCTAAGCGATTACCAAAAGATAAAATTTTTAAAAAAGCTTGCATGTATACAAAAATTAAGAATACCTTTGCACTCCCAATTCCACAAAAGGCGTAGAAAAGGGTTGAATAAGCGGGCGTGGCGGAACTGGTAGACGTGCTAGACTTAGGATCTAGTGCTGCAAGGCGTGGGGGTTCGATTCCCTCCGCCCGTACGAATTAAAAGGGAATGACGGGGCGTCAGATTCCTGCAAAAATTGAATTGCTCCGTTGTATACCCGTCAAATGCCCTCAGGACATCGTTTTGAGGGCATTTTTGTTTATTTCTTTTCTATTTATCCAAAGATATTTACCAACAGCATAAGCGACTCATGGAAGTTTTATTAGAAAAAAGTTCGCCCACATTAGCCTCTCTCAAGGTAACGTTGACCAAAGATGATTATCAGCCCAAAGTTGATAAGACGATCAAGGATTATTCGAAGAAAGTTAATCTGAAAGGTTTTCGTCCGGGCAAAGTTCCATCCCACGTAATTCAGCGCATGTATGGCAAAAGTATTCTCGTGGATGAGGTGAACAACCTTCTGAGCACCGCGGTAAGCAGCTATATCAGAGATAATAAGCTGCAGGTTGTTGGTGATCCGATACCTGACCATGAAAAAGCTTCGGAAGTAAACTGGGACACACAAAGCCAATTTGAATTCAGCTATAACCTGGGTGTTGCAACCGATTTCGAAGTAAACCTGGCCGACCTGCCCGCGGTGAAACGTTACACGATCAATGTGGACGATGCTGAAATGACCAAAACAATGGATAGCCTGCGCGAAAGATTTGCGGATAGCATTCATCCGGAAGCAAGCGAAGCAGGCGATACGATTTTTGGAGAACTGAAACAGGAGTCTTCCGAATTCACAACCCGCACTGCCATCCCAATCAAACAGGTGGAAGAAGATGTAGTTGCCAAATTCCTCGGCGTTAAGAAAGACGATGTTGTTGTGTTCGACATTCAGAACACCTTTTCTGACGAATCAGCCATTGCGCATGTGACTGGCAGGAAAAAAGAAGATATCGGTGAGCTTTCAGGCGATTATACATTGGTGGTTGAAGACATTACCCGTTCTGCCCCAGCTGCATTAACACAGGAATTTTTTGATAAAGTATTAGGACCTGGCCAGGCTGATAGCGAAGAGCAGTTTAATGAAAAGGTTCTCGAAATCGTCAAAGGAAACTACGAACGCGAAACCGAAGCACTTTTGCGCCGTGATATTGAGAATGCATTATTGGATAACATCGCTATTGAAGTTCCTGCAGAATTTTTGAAAAACTGGCTGGAACGTACCAACGAAGGCAAATTTACCCGTGAGCAGATTGAAGAGCAATTTGGCGATTTTCAGAAATCCCTGAAATTGAGCTTGATCAAAAATAAAGTGGCTGACAAAGAAGGCATCAAAGTAGAGTATCCAGAGATACTGGCCTTTACCCGTGAAATGGTAAAAGGGCAATTCGGAATTTATGGCGATGATGAAAATATGAAAGAAACCGTTGACCGTGTTGCACAAGGTTACCTTGCCGACAAGGAGCGTGACAATTACACAAATGTTTTCAATCAGGTTTTTGATAATAAAGTACTGGAAATCATCCGTAATAATGTGACCACAGATGAACAGACCATTGAAGTAAGCGAATTTGAAAAACTGGCAAAAGGCGAAGAAGTAGCTGCGTAAGCTGTTTTTAATGACATTTTTTTTTCACCGTCCCAGTTAGCTGGGCGGTGTTTTTTTATTAAAAGCCGATCTTCTCCCGCTGCTGCCCTATTTCACGAACGATACCTTCCCCAAACCATTGCCTGAATTTCATTTTCCACTGGTCAAGCTCATTCAGCAATCGCCTGTTTTCGGCTACAAGCCGCGTATTTTCCTGCCGAAGCCATTCCGTTTCCGACATGCTGAGAGAATCAAAACCCATTAATTCCGGAAGCGGAATATCCAGGTATTTCGAAATGTTTTCGAGCCTGGAAATGGACAATTCGGTTCTGCCTCTTTCCAAATCGCCGTAAGCGGTGGTAGACAATCCAAGCATATCGGCCATATTTTCCTGAGAAAGCCCCTTTTGAAGGCGCATCAGGCGGATCTTTTCTGCTAAGTTGGATGCAACATTCATATCGCCTTATGTTTTCAGTTTTAAACAAATCTGTATGCAATGTAATCACCACATGGATTGCTCGCTCTCGCAAATACCGATAATTTATCACAGAAATAGACAAGGATAATTCAGTGAAATAATCAATTTTGTGACAAGCGAAAGACGAGCAAGCGGGTTTATAATCAGAAACTAACATATATTGCTTTTTGTTCTCTTAGTCATTTGCCCTTTAAATATAAATCCAATTAAAATTTAAGTTTATCGATGAATCACGGAAATGAATTTAGAAAATACGCCGTTCACCATCTTGGAATGAATGGCCTTACAGTTGATGGCTACGTAAACCACACCATTGAAAACATGACCCGCTCGGTTATCGAAGAGCGTCCAATGAACTTTCGCGAAGTGGATGTTTTCTCCCGTTTGATGGCCGATCGCATCATATTCATGGGAACCGGGGTTGACGATAATATTGCAAACATCATTGTTGCCCAACTCCTATTCTTAGAATCAGCTGACGCAAAGAAAGATATCCTGATGTATATCAATAGCCCGGGAGGTTCTGTTTATGCCGGTTTGGGTATTTATGACACCATGCAGTATGTACGTCCTGACGTCGCCACCGTATGTACCAGTCTGGCTGCTTCCATGGGCGCGGTGCTTCTGGCAGGCGGTGCGGCGGGTAAGCGTTCTGCCCTGCCTCATGCAAGGGTAATGATCCACCAGCCATCCGGAGGCGCCCAGGGTACGTCGGTTGACATAGAAATCACAACCCGTGAAATTGTAAAACTGCGTCATGAATTGTATGAAATCCTGGCTAACCATACCGGACAAACCTCAGAACAAATTGCCATTGACTCGGATAGAGATAAATGGTTAAAGGCCACAGAAGCAAAAGAATATGGCTTGATTGATGAAGTGTTGACGAGGGACAAATAATCGTCTGATTTCATTTTTCAAAGCACCCGGATAGCACGACTGTCCGGGTGCTTTTTTATGATGTAGCCTGCATTGCATTTGGTAACCCGGTTAAAAAACCGGAAATTTGATCCGTTAATGTGATGAGATGGAATGGATGGAATTTGAAACAATAAATACGTTCATCTTGTTAACGAGTCTTCCAGATTACTTTATATTGAGGGGAATCCGGACGTAGTACACCAACAATGTTTATAGAAAGTCAATGGCACAAGTAAGTTGTTCGTTTTGCGGACGTAAGAAAAACGAAGTAGATTTATTGCTTTCCGGAATAGATGCCCACATCTGTAATCATTGTATTGCACAAGGGCATCAGGTTATTACAGAAGAACTAGGACAGAAAGAAGATAAAAAAGAGAAAAAAACGAAGCTTCCCAAGCTCAAACCAATCCCGCCGGTCGATATCAAACGTTTTCTCGAACAATATGTAATCGGTCAGGATGAAGCCAAGCGCTCTCTGGCAGTTGCGGTTTACAATCATTACAAACGCCTTAATCAACCCAGCACCGAAGATGATGTGGTGATCGAAAAGTCGAACATCATTATGGTGGGCGAAACGGGAACCGGCAAAACTTACTTAGCTAAATCTATTGCGCGGATATTGCAAGTCCCTTTTTGCGTAGCGGATGCGACCGTTGTTACCGAAGCCGGATATGTGGGCGAAGATGTGGAAACCATCCTTACCCGCTTGTTACAAGCTGCCGATTATAATGTAGAAGCGGCAGAAAGGGGCATTGTTTATATTGACGAAATCGATAAAATCGCCCGTAAATCCGACAATCCCTCGATTACCCGTGATGTGAGCGGCGAAGGTGTTCAGCAGGCATTATTGAAACTTTTGGAAGGATCAATTGTAAATGTTCCGCCTCAGGGTGGCCGTAAGCATCCCGACCAAAAAATGATTTCTTTAAATACGGAAAATATACTTTTCATCTGCGGCGGGGCATTTGACGGAATCGAGCGGCACATTGGAAAGCGCATCAATACCCGTCCAATCGGTTTTTCAGGAGATAATCGCATCATCGAGATTTTTGACAAAGGAAATCTGATGCGTTATGTGACCGCAATGGATCTTAAATCGTTCGGCCTCATTCCTGAATTAATCGGCCGGCTTCCTGTTTTGACGCACTTGAATCCATTGGACCGTGAAACATTAAAGCGGATCCTTACGGAGCCTAAAAATGCGTTGGTGAAACAATACAGTAAGTTGTTCTCAATGGAAGGTATCACCCTTCATTTCGAAGACGATGTGCTTGACTTTATTGTGGATCAGGCTATGACTTATAAACTTGGAGCACGTGGATTACGTGCTATCTGCGAATCCATCATGACGGATGCGATGTTTGATCTTCCTTCTCAAAAAGATGTGAAAGATTTCACGCTGTCGCTCGACTACGCAAGAGATAAATTTGACAAATCTTCCATGTCAATATTGCGATCTGTGGCTTAGCAGGCTAAAATACTTCTCAAAACGCTCCGTAACTTCAAATGAAATACGGGGCGTTTTTATTTTTTATGCCAATAGCCCTACTTTGCATTAAAATTTCGAAAAATAGTGATGGAAAATTGGTTAGCTAACAGGTCAATTGTAATCATTGGAGGGACGACGGGGCTGGGCCTTTCTGCTGCCAGGGCTTTTGTGAAGAGTGGCGCAAATGTAGTAGTGGTAGGCCGTAACCCGGAAAATTGTTTGGTTGCAGAACTTCATCTCGGAAGCTCGTCCCGGGCTAAGCAGGGAGATGCTACCCATCCGCAGACTGCACTGGATGCTATCCAGCTCTGCATCCGGGAATTCGGCAGTTTTGATGGTCTCTACCATGTAGCTGGCGGGAGCGGAGAAAAGTTTGGGGATGGTCCATTGCATACTTTGTCTCTGGAAGGCTGGAATAAGACGCTGGACCTGAACTTAACTTCCCTAATGTTATCCAATCAGGCCGCGATCAGGGCATTTATGGGAATGAACAGGGGCGGAACGATCCTTAACATGAGTTCTGTATTGGGAATATCACCAGTCGCGCTCCACTTTTCCGACCATGCTTATGCAACCGCCAAATCTGCCGTGATTGGATTTTCAAAATCGATCGCTGCTTCCTATGCCTCCAAAAACATTCGCGTTAATGTGCTGACGCCCGGGATCATTGAAGGAGCCGAAAACAGCACAGATTTATCAGCAAAATTCGTCTCGGACAAACAGCCATTGGATGGTGGCAGGTACGGTTTACCCACAGATCTGGACGGTGCGGCGGTGTATTTTATGTCTGAATATTCCAGATTTACCACCGGGCAGATTTTTTCGGTAGATGGCGGGTGGAGCATTAGTGATGCACAACATTGAATATCGTTTGCCATGAATGTGAAGAAATTAAGAGGAAAGCGCAGAACGTCGCTTTTTTTCTTTTATTCGCATAAACTATTACTAACCTACTCCTATGGCAACCGGACCCATTGTAACACTTACAATAAATCCTGCTCTTGACAAAAGCTCGAATGTCAGCCGCATTGTACCCGATAATAAGTTACGGTGCGAGCCTCCCAATTTTGAGGCTGGCGGCGGCGGTATCAATGTAGCAAAGGCTATTCACCGCCTAGGGGGTAATCCGGTAGCCATATTTACAGTTGGCGGCCCTACTGGTCAGCGACTTCACAAGCTTGTAAAAAGTGAAGGGGTTGAAACCATGGTGATCGAAACCAAACAATGGACGCGTGAAAATTTCCATGTACTCGAAACCAGCACAGGTTTCCAGTATCGCTTCGGTATGCCAGGTACCGAGATGATGCCAACGGAAGTAAGGTCCATCCTCGAATTGATGGAAGAATTTGACCCTAAGCCTTCCTATATTATTGCTAGCGGAAGTCTTTCCCCCGGTGTCCCGGCTGATTTTTATGGTCAAATTGCGCAAATAGCGGATAAACAGGGCGCCAAGTTTATAGCAGATACATCAGGAGACGCACTTCGTTACGCAACAGAGGCGGGTGTCTACCTTCTTAAACCGAACATCAACGAATTAAGTGAGTTGGTAGGCGTTGACAAACTCGAAATGGACGAAGTCGATGATGCTGCAAGAGCCTTGATCATTCGTGGGCAATGCGAAATTGTAGTCGTCTCGATGGGTGCTATGGGTGCAATGCTAGTCACGGAAGACCAGGTTGAGCATATTCCGGCGCCACCCGTTCAGCCTAAAAGTACAGTTGGTGCGGGTGACAGCATGTTGGCAGGTATTGTATGGACATTGTCCCAAGGCAAGTCATACCGCGAAGCAGTTCGGATGGGAGTAGCTTGCGGGACCGCAGCAACCATGAATGCGGGCAGCGAGTTATTCAAGATGCAGGATGTAAATCGCCTGATGGATTGGCTGAACCGTTACGGCAAACGATATTCGGCGAGCTAGCGTAAATACCACATGCATTAATAGTAAGAAAACAGGTATCCGGTCTTTTTTCAAGAAAAACACTAAACCATGCCCGATACTCAATCACGCCGCCAGTTTGCCAAAATCACCGCCGCCACAGCAGCTGCGATTACTTTCAAGCCTTTTTACATTTTGCATGCCAAACCGAAGGTTGATGGTGAGGTAATTGGTCATGGAACCCACCGCTACAAGGTCCATCAGGGATGGGGAAATCTGGATTCATCCAAATTTCCGATCAATAACTGCCACGAAATGGTGCAAGACAGCAAAGGCAGGCTGATTATGGTAGGGGATGAAGTCAAAAACAACATTCTGATTTACGACCGGTCCGGTAAATTGCTGGAAAGCTGGGGACATGAATTTCCCGGCGGACACGGTCTAACGCTTTGGAATGCAAATGGGGAAGAGTTTTTATTTATCTGTGACCCAAACATTGGAAAGGTTTTTAAAACTGATTTAAAGGGGAAAATCCTGCTGACGATTGAACATCCTTCAAAAGTTGGCGCTTATAAAGAGGCCGATGCATTTAAGCCTACGGAAACAGCGATTGGCCCCGATGGCACCATCTACATTGCAGACGGATACGGATCGCAATGGATTTTGAGATATAATGCAAAAGGAGAATTCATGGACAAATTCGGCGGGCCGGGCGACGGCGACGACCAGTTTTCAACTGCTCACGGAATTACAATTGATCATCGCGATAAGGCTAATCCTTCCCTGCTGGTCACATCACGGGTCCACAATGCGTTCAAGAAATTCAGTTTGGATGGTAAGTATCAAAGCACATTGTTTCTTCCAGGTGCATTCGTTTGCCGCCCCGTTGTAAAGGATGATACACTTTATGCCGGCGTTTGCTGGTCGCGGCTGCGGTATCTCAACCAAACCCCAAACTCTGGTTTTGTTACCATTATTGACAAGTCCAATAAGGTAATCTCCAATCCGGGCGGCACCAAACCCGAATATAAGAATGGGGAGTTACAGCTTATGGTTCAGGATAAACCCATTTTTATGCATTGTCACGATGTGTGCATCGACAACGATCATAACATTTATGTGTGCCAATGGAATGCGAAAAAAACGTATCCGGTAAAGCTGGAAAGAGTTTAAGAATACAATGGCTGGTCCGGTTACCGGATCAGCCTAATTGTAATGCCGTTAACGGCCATTGTTCCGATCATCAGAATCCCATAAGCCGCCCCGATCGACATTTGAGGAACAATCAGCGCCACTCCCACCAGAAAAGCTACAAAGCCGTAACCGGCCAGCATTAACCCATAAAGTATCCTTGCCGCAGCGTCTGAGCCTTGCTGTGCATGTGTAAAAACAGCCAGAGTGGACGTCATGATGGGAAAAGGTGTCAGTATGCCACTCCAAGTCGGCCCTAAAACATCGGCGGCTTGCGTAAGCATCACTACAAAGAAAGTTGAGACAAGCATTCTCAACGGAATGTCGTAAATCGGCTGCTTTCTGACGTCATTTTTCCCTTTGGGTTTTGGAAAAAAATATAATACTGCGGTGAGAACGATCAAATTCAAACCTACTGCAACGGAAAGGGATACATCCCGGCCAAGCGAGAGCAATGCCACAGAGAAATAGACAGAATAACTGATCAGCACGGTGGGTAACCAGGAAAATCTCGCTGAAAGTAGTGAGTAGACCAGCGCAAATAAAATAGTACCAATCGAGCCCAAGAGTGCTGAATTGATGGTCGACGCGGCAAAAGCAGAACCGTGCTCGAGCGCTATGAAAAATGAAATCGGCCCGGCTATCCAGGGAAATCCGCCAATCCATCCACCCAATCCTTCGCCCCATTTCCTGACAGCAAGAGTTACCCCTGCTATCAGCGGCGGCATTAATAGGATTTTGGCAAAAAGCAGATCAGACAATGTACACGGGGGAGGTAACCAAATGCAAATTTACAATCCTGGAAATAATAGCTTATAAAAATGCAGAAATGTTTGATGATTTTAGTTGCAACATAGTTGCAATGATGCTACTTTTGCAACATTGTATCAAAAACAATTACCGGTGCGAAGCTGGAAATCTAATAATTAATACGCATGAACCGGATTCTTTTCAGTTTTTTGATATCCCTCATTGTATTGAAAGCTGCTGCGCAAAAAAATGATTGTGGCTGCTTTGTAAAAGGCGTTGTGAGAGATCGGCATACGGGACAGCCGGTGGTAGGGGCAACTATCCTGATTGCTGGTCAAAATACGGGCGTGTTCACAGATGAAAAGGGCCGGTATGAGATGCGTAATCTATGCCCGGGTTCTTACACGCTTGAATGCCGGATTGTGGGTTACCATTCCTTCCAGCAAAAGCTGGACCTTACTGCGGGACATGAGGAAAACTTTAATTTACAGGAACAGGAAGTACATTTGAAAGATGTTGAAATTACAGCCCATCGAACAGAAACTCCTTCCTCTCAACCACTTACAACACTTACAGGCATTGACCTTGAAAAGACCCGGGGCCAGAACCTTGGTGAAAGTCTGAAAGGATTAGCGGGCGTAACTACCTTACAAACAGGCTCTTCTATATCCAAGCCGGTTATCCACGGACTGCACAGCAACCGGATCCTGATAATGAATAACGGTGTCAGGCAAGAAGGTCAGCAATGGGGCTCTGAACATGCTCCCGAAATTGACCCGTTTATTGCTACAAGGATTTCCGTCGTAAAGGGTGCGGCAGGCGTCCGGTATGGCTCCGACGCGATTGGCGGGGTGATATTGGTGGAGCCGGAAGAACTGCCTTTTGACAAACCGATTAGCGGAGAAACCAATGCTGTGGGCTTTTCAAATGGAAGTCAGGGCGTGTTGTCGGGGACTGTTCAAGGAGGGATTTCCGGGTTCGAAGGTTTCGGATGGAGAGCGCAGGGAACGATCAAGCGGGGAGGAAACATAAGGACACCTAATTACTTTCTGGATAATACAGGAATTAGTGAAAAAAACTTTTCGTTGGCAGCCGGGTATCGCCATAAAGGATTTGGTATTGATGTGTTTTACAGCAGGTTTGCCACCAAAATCGGCATTTTCTCAGGATCACATATTGGCAGTATCACGGATTTGCTGAATGTGATTAAAAACGGGGAGCCACTCATCAAATCAGGTTTCAGCTACGAGATCGCCCGTCCCAATCAGAATGTTACCCATGATCTTTTAAAGGCCGAAACGCATTACCATTTCCAAAACGGCAACCGGCTACAGTGGACCATTGCCCGGCAAATCAATGACCGTAACGAATACGACCTTCACCGGCCGCGCAATGATTCCCTCGCCGCATTGAACCACCCGGAACTAACATTCAAACTGACCACCTTAACAAATGATGTGGTTTGGGACCACAAACCAATTGCCGGGAAAATTGCAGGTCAAATCGGTGTAAGCACTTTTTATCAGTATAATCTGATGGATGGAAGGCCACTGATCCCCAATTTCAATCAGTTCAACATTGGAGTTTTCTGGATGGAGCGATATGTAAAAAATGGCTGGGAACTTGAAGCAGGCGTACGATATGATTACCGGACTTTAAAAACATATCGCATTGTAAATAGGGAAAAGGTAGCCGATTCCTTTAATTTCTCCAATTTCTCGGGCACGCTGGGCGCTACCAGAAATTTTTCAGAACGATTCTCTGCAAAACTTAATGTCGGAACAGCCTGGCGGGCACCGAATGTAAGTGAGCTATTTAGTGATGGTGTGCACCATGGCGCAGCGGCATATGAAAAGGGTGATGCAACGCTGCAAGCCGAGAAAGCAGTCAATTCAATTGCAAGTTTGAAATATGCAGATGCGCGCTGGTCGGTGGAATTAGGCGGATACTATAATTATATTTCAGATTTTATCTACCTGAAACCCCAATCTGAGCCGATACTGACCATACGCGGCGCATTTCCCTATTTCAAATACACGCAGACTGACGCAACATTCAAGGGTATTGACCTATCAGCAACCTGGGAACTCGCGAAACACACCACCATTGCCAGCAAGCTTAGCTATCTGCGGGTTTATGATCAGCAGAATGAGAGTTCCCTGGTGATGATCCCTCCAAACCGGCTTGATAATCAGCTCAAATATGAACTGCCTGAGATAGGCAAATGGAACCATGCTTTTGTATCGATTGGGAATTTATTCGTCGCCAGGCAGACAAGGGTGCCGCTCGCCAGCGACTTTCTGGAACCACCGAAATCTTATTCTCTCTGGAATCTGCAGGCCGGAGCAACACTTAAAATATCAGAAAAGCAGCAGTTCGAAATTGGGATTGGTGTGCAAAATCTGTTCAATATTGCTTATCGCGATTACCTGAACCGTTTCCGATACTATGCCGATGAAATGGGAAGAAATGCTTCGCTCCGGCTTAAATGGAAGTTTGGAGCCTAAAATAATTTAATATCAATACATAAATAGACCTGTTACATGAGAATGAACCGCAAAATAACATGGATGTTACTGATAGGCGCTGCTATCAACTTTACGCAATGCAAAGACGCAGGGGACAAGGTTACACCGCACGACGAGAATGAATTGATCACTTCTGTTACATTAAAATTCGCAGAGGAGGGAACGTCCAATGTAAGTTCATTCGGCTTCAAAGATGCGGACGGCGACGGCGGTAACGCCCCAACAAAATTTGACACCATTGCCCTGAAACCCAATAAAACTTACACGCTAACCATTGAATTACTGGACGAAAGCAGGACGCCTGTTGAAAATATCACAAATGAGGTAGCAAAGGAATCGGACGAACATTTGCTGATCTATACGCCATCTCCAACATCATTGCTGACTTATACATACGGCGACAAGGATGTAAATAATTATGTAATTGGATTGACTGGGAAAGCTGTAACCGGTGCGGCGGCTGATGGAAAATTGAAAGTCCAGCTGCGGCATCAGCCAGGTGTAAAAAACGGGAAACCCGAGCCCGGAAGCGATGACGTAAGTCTGGATTTTATTTTGAAAATCCAGTAAGGGCTTGGAGATTGCGGAGAATGTTAGTTTTGTTTCACTAATCTTAACTGCATTTTGGGCAGGTGCCTTGAATCAAAAGGTTAAAATTTTGAGCCTGGTAACCCATTGGAAGCTGTACTGCAGGAATGTGAAGGTTCTCAATACAATTGGTTTCACCACATTCGCTGCATTTGAAATGGATATGATCGTGCTGATGTTTTTCTTCTGAGCAACTGTGCGAACACAATGCGTAACGCAATCCTTCATCGTCGAGGACCTTGTGAATGATCCCTTTTTCAAGGAAAGTTTTGAGGGTACGATAGATGGTCACCCGATCATAATTTTCTCCAAGCGCGCCTTCAAGGTCACCATGTGAAAGCGCATTTTTCTTGGTAATAAACGTTGAAAGTACGTCTTCCCGACAAGTCGTGGTACGAAGTTGATGCCCTTTCAGCGTTTCTCTTAACTGGTCCATTGTTTCCAATAATTTGAATAAAGGGTAATGATTGTCTTTTTGTAAACCTTTCCATTCAAAGTTAAGTTCTAACTCTTACAATTTCCAATTCTTTTGTTTAGGAATAAAAAACAGGGCGAAACTTATAAAATATTTTGCAACTCTGTTGCAAGTGGATTAAGATCACCTTATTTTTGCAACATCATTGTATTGACGAATGAAAGAAGGACACTCACATACCAAAGCTGATTACATTGGAATTTTAGGCTCCGTGTTATGCATTATACATTGCATGTTGATGCCAGCCTTGGCATTCGGCTCCATTGCATCGCATCATGCCCACACAGGACTTCGTTCGCTGGATTATGTGTTTATAGTCATCAATGGACTGGCGGTTTATTACGCAACACGCAGCCATAAATCTTTGCCGCTGGGAATCTTACTTTGGGGAGCACTTACTTTATTTTCAACTTCACTGATATTTGAAGGAAGGCATCAGGTGTTTTCCTGGCTGGGTTATGCGGGGTCCGCATTACTGATTGTCGGCCATTTTATCAACCTGTACATTTGCCAGATTGCGCCAAGGCTCAAAATGAAAGTCTCCTGATTTTATTTATCGTATTCAACTTCAAATCTGCCCAAATCAGGCCTGGCGGATCTTTTCCGGCTTATTTCATACTCAAAAAAGGTCTTTCCCAGGCTAGCCATGAATGGTAACCCAATGGTATCATAGTCGTATTTATCATCATTGAAAACTTCATCATCATTGCAATAGATCACGGCAGTCAACATGAATTCAATTCCCTTTTCAAAATCCGCGATGTAAGCATTGTCCAGCAGAAAGCCGTATGCATCGCCGCATTTGTTGAATAATCTAATGTGCCGGGGGAGCCGGGTTTTTGTAGCACCAAATATCAGGAACTTAACAAAACCGTCGTAATAATCATCAGTATAATTGGCCGGAAAATCAGTTTCGACAGGAAATTGCGACATGTACTGATAAATGAACCTGTAATCGTCAGGGGTAAGGTTAAAGCGTTGTTCAGCAGGCACTTGATCCGGGAAAAACAGGGTTTTCAATAGTCGGTGCTGTTCTTCCAGCGGGAAAGAATTTTTGGTGGTAAAATCAAATGGCTCGTTCACTAACGCGCCATTTTTCATGTAGCCTTTGCCTTTTAGTATCTGCGCAGGGGCTTTGTATTCCTTTGTGTTGTATTGTCCTTTTTGCTCGTACACCACTTTGCCATCCTTTTCAAATTTCACAGGATTGGTGTACCGGTTATTTTCGGGCCCGATGGGGGATTCTAGGCGGTGAACGATACGCGTATTGGTGAATCCCTTTTTATGCAGACTATCATTGAACTCTTGCTGGCCAATAAACTCATAGAGCCTGTTAAAAGCATCATTATCACTTGCCAAAAGAATCTTCTTGGCGTAATGCGCTACCGAAGGAAGGCCATTTTCGGCCGTGGTATCCTTCTCGACCTTAGTTTGTTCCGGGCGGTCAGTACCTGTAAGCATCGTGGTATGCTTATCAATGCCCAGCTTGTTTAACTTTTCAAATGCAAGTGCAATTGCAGGAAGCTTTACGGTACTGGCAGGATAGAAGTATTCCGTATTGTTAACCCTGTACCCATGGGTCGTGAAATGTGGCTCATTCTTCTTATTTCTGTCAATGCGTGTATAGAGGATCTGTATTTGATATTTTTCAGGCTTGCTCAATATCTCTGAAAACCGATCGGGATGTTTTTTTAAGAGATTTTCAATAAAACCATCAGCCTGGAATTGCGCAAGAGAGGGGAATGCTACAAGTGTGAAAAGGGAGTATAGCAACAGTTTATTAACTCTGAAGAAAATCATGGACAATACCTGACATCGTGTAAAACGAAGATACAATATTTATTTTAAAGGGGTATCGGAATTATATTTTCCTAAAAACGGCCTTTACTAATTTATATATAAACTATGACGACGAAATAATGGAAGAAAATAAACTGCGAAGCAGAGGCTGGTTTGGCAAATCGGGCAAGGATGGCTTTATATACAGGGCCTGGATGAAAAACCAGGGTTATCCTGCCGATGAGTTCGAGGGAAGGCCGGTTATAGGCATTTGCAATACATTTTCTGAGTTAACGCCTTGTAACGGCCACTTCCGTGAATTGGCCGAATCGGTGAAAAGGGGCGTGTGGGAAGCCGGCGGATTTCCGCTGGAATTTCCGGTAATGTCATTGGGCGAAACCCTTATCAAGCCAACCGCCATGCTCTACCGAAACCTGGCCAGCATGGACGTCGAAGAATCCATCCGCGCCAATCCGATTGACGGCGTGGTGCTGCTTTGCGGCTGTGATAAGACAACACCTTCGCTGGTTATGGGCGCTGCCAGCGTAGATATTCCAACTATTGTTGTCTCCGGCGGACCCATGCTGACCGGTAGATATCGCGGGAAAACAATTGGTACCAGCGATGTGTGGCGTTTTAGTGAGATGTACCGCCAGGGTGAAATCTCTCAGGAAGAACTCACCACCGCAGAAGCCTGCATGTGCCGGAGCGACGGACATTGCGCAGTGATGGGTACCGCATCCACAATGGCGTGCATGGTTGAATCATTGGGCATTACATTGCCGGAAAATGCCGCCATACCCGCCGCAGATTCACGGCGGAAAGTGCAGGCGCATTTGTCGGGTCGGCGAATTGTTCAAATGGTAAATGAAGACCTGCGTCTTTCGCATATCCTCACCAAAGAGGCCTTTGAAAATGCGATTATGATCAACGCTGCTATTGGCGGGTCTACTAATTTTGTGATACACTTGCTGGCCATTGCTGGAAGAATTGGGGTTGATTTAAGCCTTGACGATTTCAATCATCTTTGCGAAAAAGTGCCGCTCCTGCTTAATTTACAGCCTTCGGGTGGATATTTTATGGAGGACTTTTATTATGCGGGAGGATTGCCTGTTGTAATCAAGGAATTGATCGGCATGCTGCACGACGGGGTAATTACCGCAAATGGTAAAACGATGGCGGAAAATTGCCGTTCAGCGGAATGTTATGATCCGGATGTGATTGGCACATTGACCGAGCCGGTTAAAGATCTTACCGGCCTTGCTGTGGTCCGGGGTAATCTCTGCGAAAATGGGGCGGTGATCAAACCATCTGCATCATTAAAGCCTGAACTTATGCAGCATCGTGGAAAAGCGATTGTTTTTGAAGATATCGACGATTACAAAGCGCGATTGGACGATCCGAACCTTGATGTGGACGAAAATAGCGTGCTGGTACTCAAAAATGTTGGACCGAAAGGCTACCCAGGAATGCCGGAGGTTGGCAATATGTCGCTTCCTAAAAAGTTATTGGCAAAAGGAGTGATTGACATGCTCCGGATATCCGATGGCCGGATGAGCGGCACCGGTTTTGGAACAGTTATATTGCACGTTTCCCCCGAAGCTGCCGTGGGTGGAACTTTGGCTTTGGTACAGGATGGAGACTTTATTGAGCTTGATGTGGCCAACAGGACGTTAAACCTGGAAGTTTCTCCGGAAGAATTGCTACGAAGAAAATCCCTGTGGAAACCATTGAATTTGGGCTATAACAGAGGTTACGTTAATCTTCACATCAATCATGTGATGCAGGCGCACGAGGGTGCTGATCTGGATTTCCTGGTAGGGGGCTCTGGGGATAAGGTTACGAGAGATTCACATTGATTTAATTTCAAAAAATGAGTAACCGAACATTTGATGGCCAGGTAGCAATAATAACCGGGGCCGGACAGGGCATTGGATTTGAAATAGCAAAACAACTTGCTGCTCAGGGTGCTGGGGTTATTCTCAACGATGCGGACGAAACATTAGCCACTGATGCCGCCCGGACCATACGGGATAATGGCGGAGAATGCGTTGCGTTTGCCGGTGACGCATCGAAGTCCGACATCATTGAAGGCATTGTGGAAGAGGCCGTAAAATGTTTTGGCAAAATCACTATTTCGGTCGCCAATGCAGGGATAACGCTTTTTGGCGAGTTTTTCGAGTATCCGGTTGAAAGCCTGCAAAAGGTCCTTGAAGTAAACCTGATGGGTTCATTTTTACTTACTCAGGCGGCTGCTCGTCAAATGCGAAAACAGAAAACGGGTGGACGCATTTTGCTGATGTCGTCGGTCGTAGGACACCAGGCGCATCAATTTCTGGCAGCATATGCGATGACAAAAGCCGGATTAGAAATGTTAGCGAAAAATCTGGTGCTTGAACTTTCCCCGCACGGAATCACCATTAATACCGTCGCTCCGGGAGCAACGCTCACGGAGAGGACATTGGCCGAAGATCCGACTTATCCGAAAATCTGGTCGGCGATTACACCCATGGGACGCCCTGCGATTTGTGAAGATATTGCAAATGCAGCGTTATTTCTGCTCTCACCGCATTCAGGCCACATTACCGGCCAGAGTCTGGTGGTAGATGGCGGCTGGACTTCGGTAAGCCCACTGCCGGACCTTAGTAATCTGGATGTCAAAAAGTAATGAGTCTAGTCTCCAAGGCCTGTGGAAAAGAGCTGGGCTTCGAGGTCGTCAATGCTACCGTCTTTTGAAAGAAATAACTCTCGCGGTTTCGAAGAAGCTGCGGGGGTAATGGTCATAAAAATACGGTATTGCTCGTCCGAGATGATTTTCAATGCTAATGCTCTTTTCAGAACCATTGGAAAAGGTACTTTGAAAAAGTTAGCAATGTCGGAAGCCAGGAAATCCGGGATTTTTGAAATATCATTCCTAAAAAAACTCTCTACCTCTTTATAGGGAAGCAATGCTTCAAAAATTAATTGCTCAGAGCGGGCTGCGAGTGATGTTGTACTGGCGTACAAAGTTTGTAATCCCAGCGAAACGGTTAGTAAATGAATCTGATAATTACGCTCATTGATCTCTGACGCTGCATTCACAAATACCCATCCTTTCTGGCGATAGATAGCCGAAAATCCCTTGAAAATTGGGTCGACATTGTGTAATTGAGCAATCTTAACACCCTCAGGATAAGGCAACTTATGCCCGATCTGGTGCACAATATCCTGTGCGTAAGAGATGTCCGCAACTTCACCGGCAGGTTCAATCATCCAATCGCCATTGATCAATCCTTCAAAAAGCTGATCTGCCTTTTTCCTGCTTTCTACTTGTCCCAATTGCAGGACCGTACGGTTGCCGCGAACCGAGAAGTCAAGAAGAAGCTGGTTTTTGGGTTGCTTTTTAGCCATTATGGTGGTAGTGTTGAGGTGAGAGGTTCAAAGATACTGCCTTCCTCTTTTCACTCCTACAACCTTTTTCAATTTTATCTCCACTGCAAGGTCGTCAGCAATCTTACCATGTCCTTTTGGAGGTAGTCAATAACTGGTGCCAGCGAATCATTTTTACTGGCTGTCGGGAAATAGATAGCGCCTCGAAGAAAGTGAATGGTACTATCCGTTGTGTAAAACTGGTAGGGGCTGGGAACGTCGCCTTCAATCTTAAATATCATCGCCGTAAGTCCAGCCGGAGTTAGGATTCTCTGTTCCTGGATGGAAGAAGCGCGTATCTGATGCTTAACGGTTAATTTATAGCTGTCATTGATGTAGTCTTTTAATTTAGCTGCATCATGATTGATAGGCTTGTAAGTGATCTGAATGTTTGCGTTAAATGCCGGATAGTTGATAAAAATCCAATCTTTTCCTGCCGTCGCAAACGTATCGGGAACGACCTCTGCATAATTAGAGAATTCGAATGAGTAAGGATATATCCCTGCAAGTTTTTGATAACGATGAGCTGGGAGCACAATGCGGTTATATCCTTTTGGCTTTGGAATATAGCTCTGCTCCTCTTTGCCACAAGAAAAGAATACTATTACGAAGGCGATGAGAATTTGAGGAAACCGTCTCAACATAAAGTTTGTGTTCACGCGGTGATGCGCAAAACTAACGAAAACCTGCTATGATTATTCCACCGTAACCGATTTGGCTAGGTTCCGAGGCTGATCCACATTCCTGCCACGCATGACGGCAATGTAGTATGATAGCAATTGCAAAGGAATGACGGAAACAAGAGGCGTGAGCATTTCATGGGTTTGCGGTACTTCAATCACAAAATCCACCATGCCTGGAATAAGTTTATCTCCTTCGGTAACAATTGCAATAACTCTTCCCTTTCGTGCCTTCACTTCCTGAATGTTGGACACAATCTTTTCGTAAGAGCTATCCCTGGTTGCCAAGAAAACCACAGGCATATCCTCATCGATCAATGCGATCGGGCCGTGCTTCATTTCAGCGGCAGGATAACCCTCGGCATGGATATAGGAAATTTCCTTCAACTTTAAAGCCCCTTCCAGCGCAACAGGGAAATTTAATCCTCTTCCTAGATAGATAAAGTTTCGAGCGTAAGTGAAAATGAAAGCGATCTCCTTGATCTTGGAAGCATTCTCAAACACTTTCGCCACTTTTTCAGGAATATGTTCAAGCTCTATTAATAATTGCCTGTAAGTCTCTTCGGTGATGGTGCCTTTTCGTTTAGCCATTGCGATCGCGATCAATGTGAGCACAGTCACTTGGGCAGTAAATGCTTTGGTGCTCGCAACACCTATTTCCGGGCCTGCGTGGGTATAAGCTCCGGCATGTGTTGCGCGGGCAATGGAGGAACCGACTACATTGCATACCCCGAAAATCGTTGCGCCTTTGGACTTGGCTAATTCTATCGCAGCCAGCGTATCTGCCGTTTCGCCGGACTGAGAAATAGCAATTACAATGTCTTTTTCGCTGATCACGGGATTTCTATAACGAAACTCCGAAGCATATTCCACTTCCACATTGACTCGCGCAAGCTCCTCAAAAAGATATTCGGCCACTAAGCCAGCATGCCATGAGGTACCGCAACCGACGATAATGATCCGGTCAGCCTCGGCCAGCTTATCCAGGTAGTTATTAAGACCTCCAAGCTGTAAATGTGCATCTTCCGACCGCAACCTTCCCCGCATGCTATCACCTATGGATCTGGACTGTTCGAAAATTTCCTTGATCATAAAATGGTCGTAACCGCCCTTTTCGATCGTTTCCAGCTCCATTTCAAGTTTTTGGATGTAAGGAATCGTTTCGGTGTTGTCGAGATTTTGAATACTAAGCTTACCGTCTTTGATGATTGCTACTTCATAGTCGTCCAGATAAACCACGTCTTTGGTATACTCGATGATCGGTGTAGCATCGGAAGCGAAGAAGAACTCATCTTCTCCTACTCCAATAACCAAAGGGCTTCCTTTCCTAGCTGCAATCAGTTGACCCGGATGATCCACAGACATGACAACGATTGCATATGCGCCTACCACTTCTTTCAGTGCCAGCTTGACCGCCGATTCCAGCGAGCCCGCGGTCGCCAAATGTATATCTTCAATGAAATGAATGAGCACTTCTGTATCAGTATCACTCAAAAACACGTGGCCTTTTTTGATCAGGTTTTGTTTGATCGAAGCATAATTTTCAATGATACCATTGTGAATGATCGATAACCTGCGATTATTGGAAAAGTGAGGATGCGCGTTAACATCATTGGGCTCGCCGTGCGTCGCCCATCTCGTATGTCCTATCCCAATCGTTGCGGTAAGATTCTTGCCTGCCAGCTCATGTTCCAGGTCCGATACTTTGCCTTTTTTCTTGTAAATATTAAGTTTAGCATCTTCGAGCAGCGCAACGCCTGAACTATCATAGCCCCGATATTCCAGTCGTTTAAGACCTTTTAGGATAAGTGGAAGTGCCTCCCTATTCCCAACATAAGCAACGATTCCGCACATAAGATTTTAACATTTAGTGAAAGTGTATGCAACAACTTTGGCAAATAAATGCTAATAATGGCTGCTTAGCAAGCCAGTTTTCAACTGATTGCTAAAAATTATCCAATTTATGGTAAGTGCTCGAACACATCAGTTTAAATTAAAACCAGAGGTATAGACACAAAAAAACCGGCGATTTTGAAATCGTCGGTTTTTTTAATGTTAAAATATCTAGCTCACCAGGTCAGTATACAAATTGTAATACGACTCGGAGAATTTCTCTACATGCTCATCCATTTGAACGCGTTTTGGAGCACTGTTGAAAATTTCGTTCAGGCTGTCGCTGCAATGATCATCTGCTTTTACAACAGCATCAGCATAAGCACAGCCTATTTTTACAAAACCTTCAAAATCTGCTGAATGCAAATGGGCGAGTGCCTCATCACTTACATCCATCGCTTTCGCTTTGCTTTGCAAGTCGGCATCAAATTTAAAATCAAAAGCATTATTATGTACTGTAAATACACTTTTTGTATCCTTAAACATCGGATCATTGCGATACGTCGTTTTCAAATAAAGTGGAATTAAAGCTGTCATCCAGTCGTTGCAGTGCACAACGTCGGGTGCCCATCCCAATTTCTTTACAGTTTCCAGTACACCTTTGCAGAAGAAAATCGCACGCTCATCATTGTCATCGAAAAAGTTATTCTCTTTATCGAAGAATACCGACTTGCGGTGGAAATAATCATCATTATCTATAAAATAAACCTGAAGCTTCGCGTTTGGGATTGAAGCAACTTTGATGATCAATGGTTTTTCTTCATCTCCTACAGTAATATTGATTCCTGACAGTCGAACTACTTCATGAAGCCGGTTTTTGCGTTCATTGATAAGACCAAAACGCGGAACGAGAATCCTGATTTCTGCACCTCTTTCCTGCATTGCCTGAGGAAGTTTCCTTACGTAATCGGCAACATCTGTGGTTTGGAGGAAGGGATTGATTTCACTGGCTACATATAAAATTCGTAGTTTCTCCATAGATCTTTTAGCAGTTTGTGAAAAAAAGTTTTGCAAAATTATACAAAAAAAATCGCAATTTCAAAAGTTATTCCAAACTAATTGTCATATTGCGCCCAGTTTGGGAAGCATCTGCCCCAAAGTTTCGAAATCCTGCGCCATAGCCCATTTTTTACATATAAGCAACGGGATTCGTTTGATTACTCCTCAGATTTCGCTTTTAAATGGAAGTATTTACTTCGGTCCAAAGCCTCCGGACTTTTCTCAATCTCCAAATTTCAATTCAGAATAGTATTGGTTTAGTACCTACCATGGGAGCCTTGCATGAAGGCCATTTATCATTGATAGAAAAGTCGAATTTTGAGAATGACGTGACCGTCTGCAGCGTTTTTGTAAACCCTACCCAATTCAACAATCCCGAAGATCTGCTCAAATATCCCAGGACCCTGGATAAGGATCTGGATATGCTGGATAAGGCTGGATGCTCAGCCGTGTTTGCGCCTTCTGTTGAGGAAATGTATCCGGAACAACCGGCATTGCAATTCAATTTCGGATCATTGGAAAATGTCATGGAAGGGTCTTCCAGACCGGGACATTTTAATGGGGTTGGAATTGTCGTTTCTAAATTTTTCAATCTGATCAAACCGCACAGGGCTTATTTTGGGCAGAAAGATTTGCAGCAGGTTGCAATAATTCGAAGGCTGATTATTGACCTATCCTTTGACATTGAGCTTATTGTTTGTCCAACGGTCCGTGAAAAAGAAGGCCTGGCAATGTCGTCCCGCAATACAAGGCTGAGCAAGGAAGAAAGAGAATTGGCTCCACAAATCCACCAAATACTCAAACTAGCAAAGAGTGAATTGATAAATGGTACTTCTGTTGACCAGGTGATTAAATTGGCCACGAAAGAATTTGCAATGGCAAAAGCCTTTACCCTGGATTATTTTCAGGTTGTGAATGTCAAAACACTCCAATCCATTGAACAAATTGGCCATGAAGGAACTAACGCTATTTGCGTAGCTGCGTTTCTTGGGCCCGTGAGGTTAATTGATAATCTGGTTTTTTAATAAAAAAGACCTTACAGGTTTTGAAAACCTATAAGGTCCGGTCTGGCCGAGATCTCCTGACGTCCGACTACGACAATTTCCAGTCGCCGCGATACTTACGCTTTACGAACTGATTTGCTTCATCAAAGTTCGTCACCTTCATATTAGTACCATCCCACAGCAACTTTTTACGCCCCGGGAATTCAAATCCTTTGCCATCTGCTTTCGCCTGGCGCAAGGTATAGCTACGAATACCCAGGTTACCCATAATAACGGTTTCAGTTAACGGTCCAGAATAATCAAATGACGAAGTCAAAGCCTTATGCTCTTTACTGTTGAATCCAGCTTTACAAGCATCTGACCAGGAAACGTGGTGACCATATTCTGGCATGGTCGTGTATTTATTGCCAAAATCGCCTTGCTTGTATTCCAGCTTGGTTCCGTCTTTCAGATATACTTTTGGATTAATACCATAAGTTCCGCAAGTCATCACGCCTTTTTCACCGATCAATAACACACCGTTGCTGCTATCTGGCTCTCCAAGCGGATCGTTTGCAGGAATCAGCTCAGGGTGGAACGGGCGAAGACCGCCGTCATGCCAGGTAAGCGTTACTTCCGACTTATTGACCTTGTTTGCAGGGAATTTCAATTGCACGCGGGAAGATGGCGGGCAACCTTCTGGGATGTATTCAGCAGTCCAATCTTTAATAAACACCTGTCCCACACTGCATTCCAATTCGGTAGGGTAGCCTAGCCCAAGCGTACGGAAAGCGGGATCAATTAGGTGGCAGCCCATGTCGCCAAGTGCGCCAGTACCAAAATTCCACCAGCCACGCCATTTGAACGGATGCCATGCGGGATTATAGTCAACCCATTCGGCAGAACCTACCCAGAGTTCCCAGTCAATGTCCGCAGGAACATCAAATTTTCCGGTCGGGACGGGGATTCCTTGCGGCCATACCGGACGATTGGTCCATACATGCGCTTCGTGCACATTGCCGATCAATCCTTTTGTAAACCACTCTTTCATTTGGGTTTGAGCAGGATTTGAAGCTCCCTGATTTCCCATTTGAGTGACCACTTTGTACTTACGGGCAGCTTCCGTCAGCATTCTGGCTTCGTAAATATCGTGCGTCAGCGGTTTTTGCACATACACGTGCTTGCCTCGCTGCATGGCTGCCATCGCAATGATGGCATGCATATGATCGGTTGTGGAAACTGTAACGGCATCGATATCCTTTTCCATTTCGTCAAACATCTTGCGGAAATCCTTGTATTTCTTCGCATCCGGATGCAGCTCGAAATTCTTTTTAACCTGTGCCTGCCCCCAGTCCACATCACACAATGCGACAAGGTTTTCTGTTCCCTTATTCCAGGCGTTATTAGTATCCGAAAATCCCTTACCGCCTACACCCACTCCGGCAATGTTCAATTTGTCACTTGGGGCACGGTAACCTCTTCCTAACACATGGCGTGGGACTATAAAAAAGCTGCCAATTGCTGCCGCTGTGGTCTTTTGTAGAAAATCCCGGCGGTTTACATCATTCGGTTTATTCTCTGTAGTCATTTGGTTTTTTTTAAATAAGTGGATAATATATTGATTAAAGCATCTTCATTTTAAATATTACTTAAAGCTAGTAGAACACTTACCCTGAGCACTAAACGATAGCTGGAACGCATATCAAGAGCGGTATGTTTTGAAGGCTGGGTATTATTCCTTTAACTTTGGGAATTAATGCATTTAAGTAAAATCTCGACCTATATTAACGGGTAATGCAAATCACAGTAATGAAATCGAAGATTCACCGGGTTAAGGTGACTCAGGCAGAACTGAACTACGTAGGCAGTATCACGATTGACGAAGATCTGATGGACGCCGTCGGATTGATTGAAAACGAACAGGTACATATTGTCAATAATAACAACGGTGAACGCTTTGTAACTTATGTTATCAAAGGTGAAAGAGCTTCCGGAATGATCTGTTTGAACGGCGCTGCCGCCAGAAGAGTGCAGATCGGAGACATTATCATTATCATTGCTTATGGTACCATGAGCCAGGAAGAAGCCAAGACGTTTAAACCGATGATCGTTTTTCCTGATGATACCAATCACCTTGTCATTTAAGCCTTTCCTTTATTTAATACAGCACATTAGTTCGGAGTAATCTATGAAAAACGTTTTGCGTTACACCATATCCCTTGTACTCGCAGGTGCATTAATCTGGTTTGTTTTCAAGGATATTAATTTGGCAGAAATGCTGGACCGTTTCGCAAAATCCGATTGGCGCTGGATAGCAGTATCCTGCTTTTTTCTAATTTGCGCCCACGTTACCCGTGCCTGGCGCTGGGGAATGCTAATGGAGCCGCTCGGACACAAACCCAAACTTATCAACAGCTCAGTTTCCGTTTTGACTGGCTATTTTGCCAACTATATTGTACCAAGAATGGGTGAAGTGACCCGTTGCGGTACGCTTTATCGTCTGGAAAGAATCCCCGTTAACCTTAGTTTCGGTACCGTTGTGGCTGAAAGGATTTTTGATGTGATCATACTCGTGATCATGATCGGGTTGAATTTCATTCTGGAATTCGACAGGTTAAGTGCCTTTTTTACTGACTTTTTTCAAACAAAAATGGCCGGCGGAAACGCTGGCACTGGTAGCGGAATGCTTTTGGGGATCCTGGTTGGCGGATTGGTTGTGGTACTTGCGATCGCTTTTATTCTTTACACAAATCTGGCCCTTCGAGACAGGCTCCAGCAAAATGCGATCATTAACAAGATTATCGTTTTTGCGAAGGGAATGCTTGAAGGTTTGTTAAGTGTTCGCAGGCTGCGCAGTCCCGTATTGTTCATTTTGAGCACGATTATGATTTGGGTGCTTTACTACCTCATTTCCTACGTGCTGTTTTTCTGCATTCCCGAAACTTCCAATCTCGGCCCTCTTGCAGGGTTAACCTTACTAGTTGTAGGCGCCATCGGGATGACGGCCCCAACGCAGGGTGGAATTGGGGCGTACCATCTTTTAGTAGGGAATGTGATGGTACTTTACGGACTCTCCCAAAATGATGGCATTACCCTGGCTACCTTCATTCATGGTGCCCAGATGATTTTTATGCTGCTCATTGGTGCTCTGGCTTTTTTATATGTTTTAATACAAAACAAAAAAGTAGTTAGTGAGCCCGCACAAGTATCTGCGGATAATTAATCCCTTATTTCTGATAGTCTCCGAATGCGAAAAATTAGTATGATACCATATTATTTTTCCAAAATCCTCTAATGCTTTAATAATGAATATAACAGAAAGCAAAATCCTCCGGCTGGAAGAAGCAATACCGACTGTTGAAGACTGGCAGCGCGCAGGACAGAAAGTGGTTTTTACTAATGGATGTTTCGATATTGTGCATTTGGGCCACATTGACTATCTTGAAAAAGCGCGTGCGCTTGGTGACAGACTCATTCTCGGGCTAAATACCGATGCATCGGTAAGCAGATTAAAAGGACCTTTGAGGCCCGTTGTAAATGAATATGCAAGAGCAAGGCTGATGGCCGCGTTATCTTTTATAGATGCTGTCATTTTGTTCGATGAACCGACGCCAAGTCAGTTGATTGAAGCAATAAAACCTGACATTTTGGTCAAAGGAGATGATTATACAGTCGAAAACATTGCTGGCGCGGATTTTGTTTTGGGTAATGGAGGTGAGGTAAAAACGATCGCTCTTGTAAAAGGCTATTCGACTACCGCGCTAATTGAAAAGATAAAACAAGGATATAAATAACAAGACTATGATGGGAGCGTATGTGATTGCCGGCCTTGTAATGCTGATTAGCTTTTACGTGCAATGGCGTCTGAAAAAAAAGTTTGAAGAATATTCTCAGGTTGGGCTGAGTAATGGAATGAGTGGGAAGGAGATTGCGGAAACGATGCTTAGGGAAAGCGGGATCTATGATGTGAGAGTTTTGTCTGTCGAAGGCAGGTTAACGGATCATTACAATCCGAAGGATAAAACGGTTAACCTTAGTGCTGATGTGTTTCATGGAAGAAGTGTAGCTGCGGCGGCAGTAGCATCTCACGAATGTGGACATGCCGTACAACACGCGACGGCTTATAAGTGGTTGCAATTCAGGTCGCAAATGGTGCCTTTCCTCAGCATTGCTTCGCAGTATATGCAGTGGGTCATATTGGCAGGGATCTTTTTGATCAATACAACTGCTATTCCTTTGGCTATTGGCGTTGCATTATTTGCAGCAACTACACTTTTCAGCTTTATAACATTGCCTGTTGAGTATGATGCAAGTAACAGGGCTCTTGCCTGGATTCAGAAAAACAGGATCGTGAACGAGAAAGAGTACATTATGTCTGCCGATGCATTGAAGTGGGCTGCTCGGACTTATCTCATTGCAGCGATTGGTTCATTAGCAACATTGCTTTACTATGTGAGTCTTTTGATGGGCCGAAGAGATTAACTTGTCAACCTGAGCGGAGTCGAAGGCGTTACCGACAATTAGTAGCGCCTTTGACTCCGCAGGTTGATAAACTATTTCTTCTTCTGATTCCAATACACAACCAAATTATGAGTTGAGCGGCCAGAGGCAATAATATCCAGGTCTCCGTCCCCATCCAGGTCCGTTGGAATGAGATCTTCACAAGCGATTTTGATCTTTTCGTCCAGGGTATATTCCTGCCACTTTTTCCCCTCTGCATCTGAGCCTACATAAATCCTTACCCCCGTTTCTCCGGTAACATTCGGGTTTCGCCAGCCCATCACGATCTGATCTCTACCCTGTCCAAAGAAATCAGCGCAAGCGAGTGCATGGCCTTCTTTGATCTTTTCTGTTAAAACGGTTCTGTTATCTTTTGAATAAACGACCAATGAACTTCCGTGCATGGGTTCAATGGTTGCTGTAAACAATTGGTTTTTACTAAGGCTTCCAGTCCTGATCTCTCCTACACCTTTATCTGCCACCATCCAATTTCCGGAAGGTGCCCAACCGTCTGCTCCATTCAAGAATACCTGCACACCTTCCTTTCCGGCAACGGAAAGCCCCAGCATTCTCCCCGGCACCTCCATGGGTTGAAGATTATGCGTCATATGCATATTGGTTTCCAACAATTCGTAGCCCCAAATGCCTATTCTTTTTTCGGGAACATCAAAAACAATCAGTTTCACGCCAGCTCCCTCTCCGCCAACATTTCCTTCACCATGCAATGGCAGTACAGAAAGCTGAAAAGCGCCGTCAGCCTTCTTTACCCATTGCATTCTGTGAATTGTAACTTCATGATGCAAGCGGACTGGTTCCCAGGGTCGGGTTCTGTCATCCGGAGCCGCCATATAAAAGACAGCGCCTGATTGTTTGGGATTTTTTGTTTCTGAGGGATTCCAGCCGGCTCCAACTGCTACTTCTACTTTGCCATCGCCATCGATATCGCGGGCAGCGATGCAAACATTATCCTGCTCGGTAAGGTCTTTTCCAATGACATACCTGATCCACTGCTTCTCTCTTTTACCAGGATTTTTATACCAAACGATTTCCTTCTTATCTGCTAAAAGAATATCCGTTTTACCGTCTCCATCCACGTCACCTGAGGCAACACCATACCCAATGCTGATCTTTTCATCAATTACTTCGCCATTGAATGTTGCCGTTTGGGAGAATGTTTTTACAGTTGATAATAGAGCTATAAAAAGCAATAATGGTGTCCTCATATCGTCAATTCTACTTCGTGAAAGGTCATAAACGTTTTTACCTATTTTTTCACAATATACTTCAAAATCTTACCACGTATTCCGAAAGAAGAGTTTTTTGTGCGGCTTTGACTGCCTTTGCATACTTTTGTAGATTAATTCGAATCAATTCATTCAACATGAAAACTGTCCCGCTGCATCAAGTTCACAACCGGTTAGGCGCAAAAATGGTACCCTTTGCAGGTTTTGAAATGCCTGTCCGCTATACCTCCGACCTGGATGAGCACCATGCTGTAAGGAATAATGTAGGCGTTTTTGATGTTTCGCACATGGGCGAATTCAGCCTGAAAGGGCCGAAAGCGTTGGACTTAATCCAGAAAGTAACCTCCAATGATGCTTCTACTTTGTATGATGGCAAAGTTCAATACGGTTATCTGCCGAATGCAAGTGGAGGAGTCGTGGACGATCTGCTCGTATATCGCATCAATGCGGAAGAGTTTATGCTTGTTGTGAATGCTTCCAACATTGAAAAGGATTGGGATTGGATTCGGAGCAATAATAGTGAAGGCGTCCCGATGGAAAATCTTTCGGATGACCTCTGCCTTTTTGCAGTACAAGGGCCTAATGCGACAGCAACGTTGCAAAAACTAACCGATATTGATTTGCCGGCAATGGAATATTATACATTCAAGATCGGCAAGATGGCAGCGATCGAGAATGTCATTATTTCGGCGACTGGCTACACAGGAGCTGGTGGTTTTGAGATATATGTAAAAAATGAGGACGCCGAGAAAATGTGGGCTGAAATCTTCAGGGCAGGAGAAGAATTTGGTATAAAACCTGTGGGCCTGGGTGCCAGAGATACTTTGAGACTGGAAAAAGGTTTTTGTCTTTATGGAAATGATATAGGCGATACAACTTCCCCATTGGAAGCAGGATTGGGTTGGGTTACCAAATTCACAAAGGAATTTATCAATTCCGAAGAACTCAAAAAACAAAAAGAAGCAGGTTTAAAACGAAAGCTGACAGGTTTTGAAATGATCGATCGGGGAATTCCCAGAGGACATTACCAACTATGCGATTCAGATGGTGCCCAAATTGGAGAAGTTACATCAGGCACGCAGTCGCCGACGCTTCAAAAAGGTATTGGAATGGGATATCTGCCAATCGCTTACAGCAAACCTGATACTGAAATTTATGTTAAGGTTCGAGATAAGTTATTGAAAGCCAGAACTGTTAAACTTCCTTTTGTCAAAAACTAACCTCTACAAAACCTATTCCGTTTCGATTTCATTTTATGAAACAACTTGATGTTTGCCTTACCCCTGATCTACTTCATCTACATAATCTAAATAATTCAATTGTTGTAGTTGCAGACGTTTTCAGGGCCACTTCCTGTATGGTGACAGGCCTTGCATACGGGGTTAAAAGCATTACTCCCGTCGCAACAATCGAGGAATGTAAGTTTTTGCAGGACAAAGGTTTTATTGCAGCTGCCGAACGTGACGCCAGAAAAGTAGAAGGTTTTGATTTAGATAACTCGCCATTCAGCTATATGAATGAACGGCTCATCGGTTCACAGATCGCAATGACTACCACAAATGGGACGCTTTCTATCGCAAAAGCGAAGGTATCCGCAGTAAAGGTCATGATCGGATCGTTTTTGAACCTGGGTGCTCTCGCCAATCATCTGAGATCCGAGCCTTACGATGTACTGGTCCTTTGTGCAGGTTGGAAGGGAAGGCCAAACCTTGAAGATACCCTTTTTGCGGGCGCATTAGCGGACGCGCTGAAAGACCAGTTTATGCTACTGGAAGACGGAACTTTAATGGCACAAAGGCTTTTTGACCAAAGCCGTGGAAACCTGATGGCAAGCGTTTCTAATTCATCACACGTCAGACGCCTGCAACGACTGGGAATTCAGAAAGACATCTCTTATTGCTTACAAACCGATTTGTACGACATTGTACCCATTTTGCGCGGCAGCACGCTTGTCGCAATGAACTGACACACAAAACCACCGATCCTACATGTTTAGATTCCTCATATTAATGGTTTTTGGGCTGATTTTCATTTCCGGCCATGTGAATGCCCAAAGAAAAAGTAGCTCCCCAAGAAGGCAGATCCTGGCGCCAAAAAAGAAGACAACCAAGCCTGCGAAGCAGCCAACTCCCTCCAAACGGGATACATCGGTTTTGAAAAAACCTGTACAGGCAACGACGCCAAAAACAGACACCACTGGCAATGTTGATTCTTTAAATGTAATTGGCACAAATGAACAATCTCAGGACACATTAACGGAAAAAGAAGCAGAAGACAGACTCGAAAAATCTGCAAAACCAGCTGCTGACAGTATCCGATCTTACAAAATCATTGTTGATGACATTTCATATCTATCGGTATGCCCTGGAACTATCATTGCTATCCCTTTTAAAACCGAGGGGCCATTTGATGAAGACAATACTTTTATAGCCCAATTGATAGATGCCACTGGAAAGACGGTACCTATTTCACTTCCGGTCAAAAAAAGCCCGGTAAAAGCTGTAATTCCTTCCTACAAAATCGGAGGAGAAGTATATCGCATACAGATCGTGAGTTCAATACCGGTCGTCAGAAGTCAAGAAGTGCCTATCCGTCTTTTGCAGGCACCAACAGGAAGGATTGAGTTTGTTGATGGTACGCAATCTGTAAGGATAATGCCTGGACAGGAGGCGCATCTTCGGGTCAATTTGAGTGGCGCGGCTCCATGGTCTTTTATGTTGTCGGATAGCACGATTGTATATCAAACATTGTCTAATCCACATTATATTTCCGTTAAGCCCAAAGATGTCAAAGCTTACAAGCTCCTGGGAATTTCTAATGCATGCGGGAGTGGCGTCACCTCAGGAGAAGCGATTGTGAATGTCAACAATAATCCCGAGCCGAAACTAGAATTAAAGGAAGTTGAAAAAATTGCCAAGCTTTGCAGTGGGGTGCCATTTCAGGTTCCATTTAATGCGACCGGAAAATATAAGGAAGGCAATCATTTTGTGGTTCAGATCGCAGAAAGAACAGGCGCTTTCAAAACAATTTCCTCTCCCGACACCAGCGGCTACATTAATACTGAAATCCCCGCCTCTTACAAACCCGGCGAATACCGTTTACGGGTCGCATCTTCGGCTCCGTATCTAGTAAGTCAAACAACTAACGTAACCATTGTATCTCCCACGACAACCGTTTTGCAAACGGATTCGCTGCGCCTGGGAGAAAATGAAACCGGAGAGTTATCATTAAAGTTTGCAGGCGGCGGTCCCTGGTTTGTGCTTTTATCCGACGGCACTTATGAAAATAACATTCAGGAGTCTCCATATAAAATCAAGGTGAAACCACTTTACGACACCAACTACCAGATCACCTCGGCAGGTGGCTTATGTGGGGTTGGTAAATTTTCAGGATCAACAAAAGTTTCTGTTAAAAGCGCTCCTGCCAGTATAACCTTGGAAAAACTACCTCAAAACCTGGTTTGTTCAGGTTCGACCATTGAGATTCCTTACAAAACAGAGGGACGTTACAATCAGGGGAATAAGTTTGTGGTACAAATCACGGATAAATCGGGCCGTTTTGTGACCTTACCTACCACTGTGACGCCAACAACCATGAATGTCAAAATTTCCGGAACTGCATTAGCTGATACGATCCGCACACAAAAAATCCGGATTATATCTTCGTCACCAGCCGTTTCCAGTGCGATTGAAGAAATTGATGTGATCGCTCCAGACAAAGCTGTGGGTGAAGTATCAGGACGTGCAACCGTCACAGCGGGAAGATCAACGCGGATACAACTGAAATTCAAAAATGGCCTTCCGCCATGGTCATTTACGTTGTCGGACGGTACTGCTATCAATGGTACTTTTCTCAATCCTTATTTGATTTCTGTTTCGCCAACATCCACCACAGAATATAAGATCAGCTCGTTAAAAAGCGGTTGTGGGAGCGGCTCGGGTAAGGGTTCTGCGGTTGTTACTGTTGATAATTAATGGTTTGCGGTTAATCATTCATAAATATATCTCACCCTAGTGATGTTATAATTTGAATATCAAGATTCACAATTAGCAAATAGGTTCATCTCTGATTATGACAGCTTCGGAAACAACACCTTACATTGTTGGCATAACTGGTGGAAGCGCATCGGGAAAGACTTTTTTTATGAAAAGTCTGATAGATGCATTTGCAAAGGAAGATATAACCCGGATTTCCCAGGACAATTACTATCGACCTATCCACGAAATCCCTAAAGACGAGAACGGCGTTGAAAATTTTGATCTGCCGGAGACGATAGATCACCATCTATTTGCCGAGCATATTGCCGTTTTAAGGGCAGGGAGAGAAGTTCAGCAAAAGGAGTACACATTCAACAATCCATTAATCAAGCCTGAGATCCTCATTTTCGAACCCAGGCCCATTATTATTGTAGAAGGAATTTTCGTTTTCTATTTCCCTGAAATTTCCAGATTGATTGATCTGAAGATTTTTGTTGATGCGAAGGAACACGTTAAAATAAAACGAAGGATTATTCGTGATAATAATGAACGCGGGTATGACCTTGACGACGTTCTGTATAGATGGGAGCACCATGTGGCCCCAACTTATGATAAATTTATTTTACCTCTCAGGTCAGACGCTGATGTAGTTATAAACAATAACTCGAGGTTTGATACCGGACTACAGGTTTTGATCGGCTTTTTAAAAGGTAAGCTGGAAGAGAGGAAAAACAAAGCGCTTTAACTATTTTTGAATGAGAGATAACACTATACTAAACTGAGCACATGAAGACATTTACACACATTGATTTGAACAGGGTGAAGAAGCTGGCATTCTTCTGTGTAAGCTTGACTCTCATCTTTTCCTGCGAAAAGAAATCTACCGAGCCGGTTAAAAGCAATGATTATTTCCCTTTGGAAGTCGGGAGATACCTGATTTATGATGTTCGCGAAGAAATTTATTCTACTGGTAAGAAAGATCCTTTGCTTAAAGTAGGTCAGGAAAAAGATGAAATTGAAGCGGTTTCGAAAAATGCTGAGGGGATATCAACTTATACATTTTCACGTTCGACGCGAATCAGTTCAACAGATTACTGGCAGAAATTGAAACGGTTTACTGTTCAAAAATTTCCTGACAAAATACTGACCAACATTGATAATCAAACTTTTGTAACCCTTGTTTTTCCAGCGTACCAGAATCTAAAATGGAATGGAAATACCTTTAATAATCTGGATCCGGAGGAATATTATTATGAAAATATCAATGCTCCGGAAACGATAGGAGAACAAAGCTTTGCCCAGTCTCTGACAGTAGTTGAACGTCAGGATACATCAATTATCAATAAATATGTAGGTATTAAACAATACGGACTGGGTGTGGGACTAATTTCTGATAGTCAAACTTCCTTTGAATTTTGCCAAACCGACGAATGCATAGGATCAGGTAAAATAGATTCAGGAACAAGAAAAGTGAGGAAAATCATCGAATATGGCATCAATAAGTAGTTTTTGGAAAGTAATAAAAAGAATTTGAAACTTGGATTTTTTTATATTCGACTACAATAAAGTTTGCAAATTAGATTTATCTGATTAAATTTACACCTGATACTGGTACAAATCATCTAATCAAACAAAAATGAGAACAGTGGCATCGCACTCTACACAGACAAAAAAGTCTTATCGTAAACCAGTGCTTAGTAAGCTAGGTAGCGTAACAAAATTGACAAAAGGAAAAGCTGGTAGCGCCGAAGATCTGGACGGAGATTTTGACTTTTCAGAAGATTAAAGGTCTAATCTTTTGTTGAATAACTGTCTTTTCCATAAGTGATCGTTGAGGGCGTCATAGTTTTTAATGGCATTTTTCAAAATGTTGTTGAGAATAGTCCTCATAGTATAGTTTGGGACAAAGGTCGATTCGATCTTAGTAAATTAGCTCCAAGTGATAAAACTTTGAATAGTTTTATCATTGGAGCTAATTTTTTGAGACATACTGGATCGGTAGAGATTTTACCAGATCCAGTATCCACTGATCTTTTGTCAAAACCAGCCGACGAAAACATTCTGGCTGGTTTCAAATGGGGTGCCTGGTTTAGTGAAGAAAGCAATTTGCTTTATCTGCGACGGGATATTTTTGGTACGGTGCCACTTTATTATCTTCACGTTCCAGGCTCATTTGTAGCATTTTCAACTAGTTTGGTGTCCCTGGTCACCATGCCAATTTCGAAACCCTATCTGAAACTAGACAGATCCCGAATTGGCAACTATCTTAGCTACCGACAAGATCAGTCCAGAAGTTACTCTTCCAATAGCTTCTACAAGCACATCAAAACCGTCTTACCAGGTCACATGGCAGTTGTAAGCCCGGTAGGCGTGCACTCAAATCCATATGTAACCTTCTCACCAGAAAAGTGGGATAAAATTCGATCGCCGGAAGAAGCAGGGGAAGTGTTCAGAAATTATTTTTTAAAGTCTGTTGAGAAGTCACTCAAGAATACGAGTGAACCATTCGGTTCCCATCTCAGCGGTGGTATGGATTCATCCTCAATCAGCGCTGCTGTAAAAATATTCAAACCAGAATCAAAGCTACATACCTTGTATTTAGATACAAGAACCAAGTATTCCGACGAGTCTTCGTATGCCTCAACAGTAGCAGACGAAATCCGATCTACCCATCACAATGTTATTCCATTACAGAACGATTTCGAGCTCATATCTCAATACACTGGGCTATATGGACATCCTGAATGCATGGTAATTAGCCCGTCCGCACAGGGCAGTTTGCTGGAAAAGGCGGCTGAACTAGGCTGCGCCTCACTTTTAAATGGACATGGTGGTGACTCTCTCGTAGGCAGCGGACTAGAACATATCAAGCAGACCTATGCAATACGCGATTGGGACGAACTGAAGGAATTGATTCCATTAAGAGCCCGCTATGCAACCTTGCATAGGGCCTTTCGCCAATGGGATTCTTATGACGAAAAAACGAAAACGAAACTGTATACCAGGAATTTAATCGTCAACCAGTTTTTTTCTGATACGCGAAAACTTTCAATCAAAAATACGCTCAAATTACTATGGTCCGCCTCGACGACCATGAATGTTTCATTGTGGCATTTTTTAAAAAAAGGCTTAATTGCGTTTGGCAACCGGGTGTTCCCGTCTAAATACTTACCATCCTCGGTGCTTTTGAGCAACTTCAATACTACAACAACATCAGAAACAAGCAAACGATCAACAAATCTTTTGAGAGAAAGTCTGCCTGAGAAATATAAAATAGCTTTTGACGATGTCTTCAATGCCCAGTCCATCGTCGCGAGTGAGGAGTTTTTTGCATTGTCAAACCACTATGGTGTCGAGAACCTTTATCCCTTATACGATAAAGACCTTTTTGAATTTTGCATGTCTATATCGATGCGATCAAAATTCGGGGAGGGTTTGGGACGAACACATTTCAGAGAGGCGATGAAGGGCATTTTACCTGAAACGGTACGATTGAGACCAGTAAAAGCAAACTTTAGCCTCTACGGCCGAGAAGCTGCATTGCGTCTTGCGAAGCAATCAGCTGACCTTATGAAAGTACCCGAAAATCCTGTGTGGGAATTTGTCAATAAAGAGAAATTTGACCTATTTCTGAAGATCCTCTCAAACGATGCCTTGCCTGAATACAAGCACTCACGAAGTGAGTTTTTTGTATTCAGGACTATTTCGTTCGCAATATGGCTCAAATGGCTAGCAGACAATAACTTATACTTCCCTGAAGAAGCCTAATCAGCGTAAAATTATTACCTGCTTAACGCGACCCTACCGGAAATCACTTTTTCAGAAATATTTGATCCGCTTAATTTAAGCTGATAAATGTATACCCCTGAGTTAATTGTAGCTTTTGGAAACCAATACCAATCTTTTAATCCTGTCTTACCCATTTCCTGGGTTCCGAAATCAAGAAGTTTTCCATCAGCACTAAATATCTTCCAGTCGACCGATTGAAAGTCTTGCTTTCCTAGTGTTTGTAGAGCAAACCGGACAAAGTCGGATGCGGGATTGGGGCTTACCGTAAAAACACTTTTCTGAATATCGGTTTCAGGAATTCTAAAAGTAATTCTGTAAGGAGTTACAACGAAATTTTTCGATGCGTCCTGAGCATTGACTAACAATTCATAAATCCCCGGCTTTAATTCGGCTGATTGAAAAGTAAACCGCAAAGATCTATCAGAGGTTGACAAGATTTCGATTGCATTTTTATAATTCACCCGGATAAAATCACAGGAATTATCTTCACATGACTTTAAGAAGATGTTAACCATCAAGGAATCCTTGGTCAGCAGCCTGTCATCCTGCAAATCCACTTCGATCAAAGGATTGGATGACACCTGATCCATATTCCTAATATATCTGGTGTCTAATGTTACCACCATAACCGGCGCAATCAGGTCTTTGATTGGCTCAGAGGGGTATAGGGATTGCCGCTTGGCTACTTCCCAATCGACAATAAGTTCCGACGTATTATTGCTGCGGGAAAGCTCGGTAAGTGTACTGTCCGGGTCAACTTTTACAGTCAACCTCACTAAATTTTTCTTATTAGGTCGTACAAACACCAAGGTATCTACATTCGGCACCGCTGCTACTGATTCCTTAAATACTAATTCACTCCCGTCTTTGTACTCATACTTAAATACAATCGGTATCTTTTGATCCTTGATATATTTCCCTGCATTTGAAAAAATTACAGAGGTTGTCAGATTAATCGAATTCTCGATAGATTGGTTTTTCGATTCCGATTGCAAAAATACCCCTTCATCTGCATCGATCGTGTAGTCAGGATTGGCAACGCTTACTAATCTCAGGCTTGGATCACCTTGAAGCAATGACTGGTGAATGTTTGCTATATCGTAACCGCTAGCGCCAGCCTGAATAATTTTGGACGCTGTCGACATTTGAATCCTTCCAATTGCTTGATTAGATGTCGCCTCGTCTTTGAACATACCTTCATACAGGCCATTAAGATAGGTTGTTAGCGGACTAACAAAACCCTCAAAGGAGTTAGCAATGAAGGCTATGGCACCCCTATTGGGTGAGATCATCCAGTCCAAAGACAAGGGTACCCTATCAGAACCTGCGCTTGGACTCATATTATATCTTGCGCTGAACACATTTCCAACACTACATCCATTGAAATACATGAAGGGATATTTGCCGACATTATTATAACCACGTGCTACCTCAGTAATGTATCCAATATCTAAATCTGTTACATCTGCACCTCCGTGACCAAAGTAGGTAATCATTCCAACACCATCATTGACCTCCGGGGTAATGTTAACTTCCTCCTTTTCAGCCATTGCTTGCTGCTTTACAAAAGCCCTTAATTCACCGCCAACTATCCCATTCTCAACAGTAGGCCTAAGACTTTCCAATAAATTTTTAAGTTGGGTTATTTCAGAGGCGGATTTTCCTCCATTAATGTGTAAAACCCGCTTTCTCCAACCAAGGTCATCGACCTTGGCATGTTCATAATCCTTCACTTTTTGGAGGTATGCAAGAACGTTATCTTTGTTCATCGCAGCCAGCCTGCCGACTGGTATTGCCGAATTGTCCTGAGATGCCCCTGCCAAACCCGCAACTAGCAATACGTCTGAACCAGGAAATCCAATGGTCGGAACCTCGTCAGGTAACTCTCTCTTCATCCTTTCCAGGAAGGTTATCGACCTGCCTACCAGAAACAAATATTTATTTTTATTCCCATCTGAGAGCATGAAATCAACAAATTGTCTTATCCCCAATGGACTGGGCTCACCATAGTTAAATTGATTATATAGATCCCTGATGTCGGCAAGAAGTACCTTATGCCTCCCACCCTCTGCAGAGGCACGGTAATCTGCATACGTTTGAGCAGATGTAAGCAGACTTTCACTGGTAACCATGATAAAATTTGCCTTTTCGGGTTCATAAGGCTTGAAGTTAACCGTACTCAACCGCGTAGCTGCAATGTTAATTACTTCACCGCTGACAAATAACTTTAACGCTTTGCCAGGCTTTCGGGGAACCATAAGATTTGCAGGATCGCCAGAGATAATTTTTAAAGTATCTGTAATATCATAAACTGCTGAATTGGCAGCAACTCCTGCCAGGTTGATTCTGCTAACTGCTTCCTTGCCAGCATCCAACGAAAATTCATACGACTTTTTGGATTGCATCGACAACGTCTGTGGGTAGGTTACTGTAAAATAGGCAAGGGAAAATCGCTCATATTGTTCTGAGTTTTCCGATTTGAGAGATAAAACTCCTTTATTACTAGCATCTAAATCGCCTGGAAGTAAATCAAATTCAAATTCAGACCCTTCAAAATCCTTATTTGCAAGCTTGGTAACTAATCGTAACGCTTGCTCGGTTTTACCGAAATATATTTCAACACTTCGCTGATTATTACTCCGCCCATGAATCAATAATTTGACTCTCGGTTTAACAGCTGAAACATTAACAGCTCCAGTTAACTGAATGGGATAGGTTGCAAGTTTGTTCTTAACAATGGCTGGACCCGTCCCACTAGCGCCATGTTCATAATAACTGTTAAAGAAGTGAGGGCGTACTGGATTTCTCGTACTCAGGGAGTAATCTGTTTTGAATAAGGCTACATCTTTATTACTATGATAGGCAAGAGCAGGTACAGCATTACTCACAGCTTTGCTAACTGTCTCGATGCGAATTGATTTTGAATCAGATACGGTTAAAAAGTATGCTGCTTCATCTGAAAAAAGACTAAAATACGGGTTCATTCTGGAACTATATGGCCTGTACAAGAGGGAATCACGAGCTCCCTCATTGGGTGTTCCATAAAAATAAATCTCGTTGTTGATGATTGAGATCGCAACCTGTTTACCATAGCGCCAAATTTGAAGCTTGGCTGGTTGGGATATGGGAAAACCTGCGGGTAGTACTGAGAAAGGTAACTTGTGGATTCCTTTGGTATTTACCAAAACCTTCACATAAGGCTGACTATAATTGATCCAGCTGTTGGTGTAAGATGTGGTCGTCTGCCCGTGAGATAAATTAGCGGTTAAGACGATTATTAGAACTTTGATCCAATAAAGAGTGTGTCGATAATTCATTGTACTTTATTTTAAAAATTGGGGGTATAGTAAGTAAATGCTTTCTACACCCCCCATATTGTTTACCTACCTATTTTTTGTATAATTTTTTGGAATACTTGTCATCGTTCACGGTAACAACTTCCAGCACATATTCTCCTGCCGAAAGGTCAGCCGTATTGATTGATTTTCCGGTCAATCCTTTACGCACCACACGTCCACCGAGATCAAGTAATTTCCAGCTCTTCATTTCAACCGGTAAATCAAGCTTTATCTCAGCACGGTCCATTGCAGGGTTTGGAGAAATGATCAGAGAACTGGAGAAAGGCCTGTCAACAGAAACAATTCTGGAACTAGTCTTCTTCCCGTCAATAGTTTTCCCATTTTCACCTTTACTGCGATCGACTTGTACAAGGCGATAATAGCTCTTGCCCGACAGCGGCTTGTTATCATTCCAGGCGTAAGAGCTTAATGACTCCGAGTCTCCTTTTCCTTCTACGGTTCCAACTTCTTCAAAGTTTTTTGCATTGTAACTTCTCTCGACAATGAAATGGCTGTTATCCTTCTCTGAACTCGTTGTCCAGGTTACCTCAACCGAATTGGCATTCCGGATCTTGGCCTCAAAAGAAACTAGCTCGACAGGTAAACCGCCTTCGGCGCTGATCAGGATTTTCAATGCCGGATCGCCAATCAAAACCGTTTGATTTAATTGGGCTTGTCTTTTACTGTAAGCAGCAGCGGCAGTTCTCAGATCCCCTCCGGCCATCCTAAAATTACCTGGATTGATTTTCGTTTCGTATGACGTTGCGCGAAGAATGTTACCAATAGTAGCGCGCTGACTATCCGTTTTACCGAAAATTTGTGGATAGAGCTCCTGAAGGTATTCATTACAGCTCTCATTATAACCCGAGAATGAATTTCCAAAAACAGCGACAGCCCCTTTGTTAGGGTTTAAAAGCCAGTCTACAGATTGAGGCCTTGACGTTGGATCATTCACCGTTTCTGCATCATTATTACTGAATATGTTAAGGATATCACAACCGTTATAAAACATAATTGCATATTTGGTCGAATTGGCGTAACCCTTGGCAGCGTCTGAAACATATCCGAAATTGTAATCAGTCTGGTAAGGCGCGCTATGGCCAAAATAGGTGATCATGCCAACACCCGCATTAATAGCGGCGGTAATATCAAGGTCTACAGGAATTATAGCGGCTTGGGCTGCGGGTTTTAGATGAGACTCAACAGTTCCGTTGAAAGTTGTGGCTAGACCGCTATTGTCTCTGGCATTGTTTAAGTTTCCAGAGTGTAGGCCAATCTCAAATTCAGATTTCCCGCCGGCAATATGCATTATTTTCCGTCTCCAGGCCAGGCCTGCGGAGGCAGCTTCATAAGTCTTCACCTTTTCAAGATACCCGTGAGCCTGTGTGTAGTTAATTGCAGGAACCCTTCCTACAGGGATCGTCATCACGTCCTGCAACTGTCCCTTCAAACCTTCCACAAGCAGATTGTCTGAGCTAGGATAGCCAACGGTTGGCACCTCATCAGGCATTTCTCTTTTTGACCTGTCATTTCTCGCAACCACTTTGCCCATCAATAGCAGATACTTTTCCTTATCATTATCAGAAATCATGAAATCAACAAAGCGCCTGATAGCTATTGGACTTGGCTCGCCATAATTAAACTGGTTGTAAATATCCTTGATTTTGAAAACACCGGCCTTATATTTTACTCCCGGCGAATCATCCATGCGATATTTCCTAAATTCCTCGGCAGCCGCTTCCAAAGTAGCATTTGTTACAATCAGATAGTTGAACGACGCAGGATTGAGATCTACAAAATTCGCGGTCGCTATCTTCGTATCGCCCACCGTAGTTGGCGTTAAGCTCGTAGCCAACATTGTCAATGGCAGATTGTTAATTCTGGAAAACTGCAAGTTGGTCGCAGTACCATTGATGATCCGTGGCTTATCAGGATCCGATATGTCGTAAAATTTGACATTTGCCGGTGGATTGGCGATAACAACTTTATTCAGGGTACTGGCAGAAGCAGCCGCAAAACCGAACTCCGTAGATGTCTGGCCCTGCATATTGAAACCTTGCTTGTAAATGACGTTATAGTAGGAAACAGAATATGTGTCATAAACCGTATTAGCACCCACAGTCTCAGGGGCTGCATCGGTGCTGAAACCTAAAACGCCTGCTCCGGTAGTTGGATCGACATCTCCGGGTTCCAAATCAAATGAAAAAGTAGAGTAGGAAAAGCCTGCAATGTTTACACTGGTCCGCTCAATAAGATTGTCTTTATCTTTTCCGGCATATATTCTGATTTTTCTCGTCCCGCCACCTGATGGGAAATAGGATCTTCCCTGAATCAACCCTTGCACTTGTGCCTTGTCAGCACCGAACTTATTTACGACCTGTAAAGAAAATGTTTCTGCATTAGCCGCGCCGCCATTGGTAGTATAAATTCTGTTAGCCGCATTATCGGTCAATCTGGCACCAGTCTTACTCTTTCCATCCTCATAAAAACTGTTTATATCCACAGGCCTTAGGGGATAATATACGGCGTGTGAGTATTCATTGACGAAAAATTTATTGTCAAATCTTGTGTGGTTGTCCACTACTGTAGCACCAGCATCATTCACCGTTACCTGAGCCGCCCTGTCGCCGGCCGACGCTCCCACTGTCAGAAAGTAAGTACTTTCATCCGAAAAGTAACTGTAATAAGGGTTCACACGGTCGCTCATCGGCCTGAAAAACCAAGCGTCAGATGACCCATCGTTAGGTACCGCATAAAAAAGGATTTCTGTATCATCCGCTTTAATAAGGGCCACCTGCTTTCCTCTGTGCCAAAGCTGAAGGAATGATTTATCCGCATTCTTGATTGCAGCGGGCAGTGATGCTGAGTTCATTGCCACTCGATAAATTCCCTTAAAACGTGTGTATGCATTATCAGCGGGTGCTCCCAATGGTATCGCTCCTGCTTTTATACTTACCCAAGGCTGACTGTACTTGCCTTCGAGCCAATCATTTGCATACGTTCCGCTAAATATTTGCGCCTTTAATCCACCTAGCCCAAGGATAGTGAGTGATAAAACAAGGAAAAGTTTTTTTGTAAAATTTTTAGATCTCATAAGTTTATAAGAATTTGATATAGTGTTTGAAATTCATGAAGAAGCTTTAAAAGCTCCTGGGTGGGGGGATATGACGAAAGTGGATAGAACTGATAGTAATTCAGGTTTTTCGGAATGAAATTACAACATCTTCAATGAGCTAGCAAATTTCCGCTGCATAATCAGGTATAGAATATCTTTCAATAAGCCAAATTGCGCCTGGAAAATTGTGCTCATTGAGTTTCAGGTATAATTTTTTATGGTTTTTTGGATTGGAGAAGCTATTTACACGATAATTACAATGGATTCGAAGGATTTTACGAAATGCCTTTACGTATTTATAATATTCGCTGTTTATTTGCAAAAGCTATTTCTTAACATTTTAACTTAATCTATAACAGCTATGCTTAAAAAACTAATTGTGATTGCTTGGATTGGTATCGTTGGTGTATCACTAAGCTGCGAAGGCCCAGAAGGTAAAACGGGTCCAGCGGGTGTTGCGGGACCAGCCGGTTCGGCAGGAGCACCGGGAACACCGGGCGCCCCAGGTGCGAAAGGTGACACAGGAGTAGCCGGCATAGATGCGCTTGGAGCCAGAGAATTGATCACCGCCGGACCGGTTAAGAGCACAAATGGAGGTTACACAATAGGAAAAAACAACCTATCGGCTGCCGACACAGCGGCATTGGCAAGAAGTGTCGTGATCGTATTCATCCAAAGCCAAAATTTTTGGTGGGCTATTCCGGGCCGTGTTGAATTTCCGGACAACAAGGTTACTACATTCAATTTTGTTACACTTCTCCGAAGAAATCAGTTCTTTGTTGACATTAGGCCGGTTAGCTGGTCAGAGGATCAGCCTACTGCCCCGGAGCGGGAATTCCAGAGAATACGCGCCGTGATTATTCCAAGTAAGTCCTTCCGGGCTAACGCCGGTGTAAACTTGAACAATTATGAAGAGGTTGTAAAAGCGTTCGGCCTCAAAGAATCTGATGTTATCGAGGCTGATATTTAAAAAAGCTTTATCTAAAAGGGTACGGATGTTTTGCAAACCGTACCCTTTTTTTGTGCCCATCCCCAAATCTTGCAACTAAAAAGGTTTTAATTGCCCCCTGCCAAGAACTTGAAACCGGCTTGGCTTTTATTTTTACAGATTATACTATTTTCGAAACAAACAGTGCTATATACGCTGTTATGCACATACATCTTGTACTATTCCGGGTTTAAACCCGATTCACATATTTACTTCTTTTGTAATGAAAACCAAAAAGTCTTCAAAAACCGGCACACCCGATGTCGTTCTGATTGGAGCCGGTATCATGAGCGCAACACTAGGTGTCCTGCTGAAAAAGTTGAATCCCAGCATGTCCATTTCAATTTTTGAAAGGTTAGACCGTGTAACAGCCGAAAGTTCCGATCCCTGGAATAATGCGGGAACCGGACATTCCGCCTTTTGTGAATTAAACTATACACCCCAACTCCCTGACGGATCTGTCGAGATTAAAAAAGCAATTCAAATAGCAGAGTCATTTGAGGTTTCCAAGGAATTTTGGGCTTACCTGGTTGAAAACGAGATCATTGATTCCCCTGATACATTTATCCACAACATTCCCCACATGAGCTTTGTTTGGGGAAATGAAAATGTTGAGTATCTCCATAAGCGATTTGAAGCACTTAGCAGCCATCACCTTTTCCGTGGGATGGAATACACCGAGGACAAAGAAGTAATTAATAATTGGGTACCATTAGTGATGACCGGCCGTGATCCGGAAGAAAAGGTTGCGGCTACGAGAATGCAGTTAGGGACGGATGTTAATTTTGGTATGTTGACAAAATACATGTTCGACTATCTTGAAAAACAGAACGGCGTTAATCTTTGCCTGAACCACGAAGTATCGGATCTTTCACGCAATAGCGACAGCTCATGGACGATCGAAGTTAAAAACAGGGAGACCAACAGATCTCGTGACGTCAAGACAAAATTTGTTTTTATCGGTGCAGGTGGTGGCTCTCTCCTGCTACTTGAAAAATCAAATATCCCTGAAGGAAAAGGCTTCGGCGGTTTTCCGGTAAGCGGCCAGTGGCTCGTTTGTAATAAACCCGAAATCATTGAACAACATCAGGCAAAAGTATATGGCAAGGCATCCGTAGGCTCACCGCCCATGTCGGTCCCGCACCTTGATACCAGGGTGATTGATGGGAAAAAAGCATTACTGTTTGGTCCATACGCAGGTTTCTCAACTAAGTTTTTAAAAAATGGCTCTTACCTGGATCTGCCGTCGTCTATCAAGCTAAACAACATTAAGCCCATGCTGGCGGCGGGAATTCACAATATTCCTTTAACCAAATACCTGATCGACCAGGTGCGTCAATCGCCTGAAGATCGCCTGGAAGCATTAAAGGAGTATTTGCCAGAAGCGCGTCTCGAAGATTGGGAGCTTGAAAAAGCCGGTCAGCGTGTTCAAGTAATTAAAAAAGATAAAAAAGAAGGCGGTGTCCTGGAATTCGGGACGGAAATGGTTACCGCAGCAGATGGCTCATTGGCGGCCTTACTTGGAGCATCTCCCGGCGCTTCCACCTCCGTATCAATTATGATAGACCTCATTCATCGCTGCTTTAAGGAAGCCAAAACCGATGAATGGCAGGATGGTTTCCGGAAAATCATTCCATCATTTGGTTCACCGCTTTCTGCAAACGAGGATCTGGCCGCGAAAACAAGAGCGTGGACTACGGATGTCCTGCAATTGAATGCTTCGCATTTGGAAGAAGGAATAACAGCCTGATCATTTAAAAACCGTCTTTTCTTCCAAATTTGCCTCCGCTTCTTTCCTGGTAAACCAGACGGGGCGGAGCTTTTTTTGAGATAATAATGGCAACTGGTCCGAATGATGCTTGGAGCCTGGTTGAGAAGCGTTGCCATAACTAGTCAGCGCTTTTGCTTTCAAAGGTTTCGAAAATTCAATCGCCGCTACGTAAGTTTCTCCGTGGGATGGAGCAAATTTGCCATCATTTGTAGGAGTTAATGTCATTGTCCGAAAGACACCCATAAAACCCGATCCGCCATTCCCCGGCACATCCACGTCACCAATCCGGAAGCGAAATACGTCACCCCAGGGAACGTCCACAACACCATACTTTTGTTTAACCTCCAAAGCAGTTTCAGCCAAAGCTTTAACCGCCCAATCCTTATCTGCTATGCCTTTTGGCGTATTTACAGGGTCACTTGGGATCCATGGCGTGGCAAACATGGTCGACTCAGTACCCAATGTGCCCAGCTTACCTGCCCCGCCCACCCATTTTCTAACGAACTGATCGAACAAAAAAGCGCCTTTGCTTGTCGTTTCCGTCTGGCGATCCCAACTCGCCAGCACTTTCGCAGCTTCTTTTGACTCAACATTTTCAGAAGACCCAGCTGCGGCAATCAAGTCATCGAGAATGTGATCTGCCAATTCCATTTTTGTGGATAGTTTCATGGCAATGAAATCGTCCAATGTAATTTTTTCAGCATTCATAAGCATTTTCACTGAACCGATCGTCCGGAATGACATGCTGAGTGGCGGCGCAATGTAAGAGGGAAAATCAGCCGGTTCGTTTACGATCGGCCAGGTGGCTGTCCAGGGTGGTTCATTGGTGTTTTGCAGCCAGCCTGTGGTCGGATTGAGTACTTTTGGCAAATCCTTATACGGATGTGTTTTGGTCCAGAGCGTGGCGGAAGTGTCACCAGGCACAATGCCTGACCAAAATTTCCAGTCACCTTTTGGCCGCATTGGGACTTCGCCATTAAAAAGATTGAATATATTACCCTGATTATCAGCAAACATTAAGGTATACATGGGGATCTGCAACTTGCTGACCGCTGCATTAAAAGCTTCGAAATCCCTGGCCTTACACATTTCCAGATATTGCTCAAAAATGCCATATTGATCCAGCCCGGCTATCTTCATGGCAATCGTTCTGCCACCTTTCTCACTTACAACCGGACCATGTATCGATCGCCTGGCCACCATTTTCTCCTCGGACAGGGTGCCGTCTGGCTGCTTTATTTTGAGGATCTTTTCTTTTGTTTCAAATGGAGTCACCTTACCATCCCAGAGATACCCGCCGTCTTTCTCCTTCAATTCAAAAAAATCCTGTCCATCGTTGGTATTCACAGTCTGCGAATATCCTGCGACATCATTAAATGCCATGGTCAGGACGGGGAAACCCATTCTGGATATACCATAAGCATTGATTCCAGGTGCAACAAGCTGAGCTTCAAAGTAAGTATAAAGGTCGGTCCAGGGTAAATGTGGATTGGTGAGCAGCAACGTATTTCCGCTTGCCGATTTTTTGGGACCCACCGCCCAGGCGTTGGAGCCGTTCTTTTCTCCCTGTGCGGCTAGTGCAGCGGCCACTTTGGAAGAAGGTGCCAGAAAAACAAAATGGGTTACCCTTTGCACATTGGCAATCACATCTTGCGCAGAAACAGGTAGCACGGCTCTCACCTCTTCACTGATTTTTCCGGGATTCTCCTTCGCATAATCATTGATGCCCTTTGCAAAAGCATCCAGGTTCTTTCGCATTGCCGGTTTCTGCTTTACATTCCATTCACCGGCACGCTCGAAAATATCGTTAAGCAGTACCCACCGATCGGATTCGGCATATTTTTCACCCCAATATTCTGCGCCTTTTCCCCTCGCCTGCCCATATAACTTTAAAACCAGATCGCCATGATTTTGTGCCTGTGCCCAGCCATAAGCATAAAAAAGGCTTTCTTCATTTTTGGCATAAATGTGAGGAATTCCCCAGGTATCCCAGAGAATTTCAGCTTGCTTGTAAGATGCCTTCTGCTGGCTATAACCCTGATCCGGGTTGAGAAGTATAAACAGAAACGTGAGAAGCAATCTGTATCTAATCATAGGAGCGAATAGTAATTTATTCGCACAAATTAGATATTTACCGTTAATTATCCTGATCAATTGAAGATTGACCAACTATTATTTTATAAATAAGCAAAATAACAACGCTCTAAAAAGCCAGCGATCTCAGAAACCTTAACCCGTCAACCGCAATAGATTCCTTGGAAAGCTCAATCTGTCGCCAGATGGAGGCAGCTTTTGCAATGACCTTCACATCCGGCGTAAATGATTCGATGACGATGTCGCCCTGATAATTAATGTTGTCGAGGGCGGCGAAGATGCGGTACCAGTCGATCTGGTCGCCGCCTGGGGTACCGCGGTCGCTGCCGGAAGCGTGAAGTAATCCCAGTTTGACCCCGGCTTTTCTGATCGCCAGCGCAGGATCTTTTTCTTCCAGGTTCATATGGAATGAGTCCAGGTGTATAAGTAGCGCATTGCTGCCTACATCTCTTATCATATGCAGCGCCTGGTCGCAGGTATTGATAAAATCCGTTTCATAGCGGTTAAGTGGCTCAATAGCAAGTTTTACGCTCCTTTCCTCACCGTAAGCAGCAAGCGTCCGAAGATGCTTCACTACCATATTCCATTGCTTTTCCTTCTTTTCATCCGGAACAAGATTGGCCCTGCCAACTTCGGAATAAATGGGCCCGGCTACAAGTCTGGCACCCAATACAGGTGCAATGTCAATTAGCGCCCGGACATAATCCAGCGAAGTTATCTGCTCCTTTCGGTTCCCTCGCAAGTCACGACCCGGCCCGGTTGCGGCACATACCGATCGACATTCGAGTTTATTGTCATCCAATGCTTTTCGAACAAATTCAGGATTAATGTTAGCCGGATCCTCCACTGCTATCTCCACAAAATCAAATCCCCATTCCTTGAATTTTGGAAAGAAAGAAACGCTTTCGTTGGTGAAAGGTGAAGAAAACAAATACGTATTGATCCCGAATTTCATGGGCTATTTCCCTTTCTGCTGCGTGAAAACCCTCACCCCTTTTTTATTTCCGGTCACGATGTCCAGTAAGCCATCATTATTAATGTCCTCTACGGTAACGTGCAATCCCACACCCGAATCAGAGTCAATCTCATGCTTAATCCAGGTTGGTGTTTTGCCGGGCTTATACTCAAACCAGCAGATCACCGCAGGCTCGAACTCGCCCGGATCATTACCGCTATGGGCGAAATATCGCTTCCCCGTCACAAAATCGAGGTTTCCGTCCTTATTCAGGTCTACCAATGCTACGCCGTGCGTTTGCGAGAATGACTTATCGATCTCATGATGTTTCCAATCCGTGTTACCCTGTGCATCTTTCATTTGTTCGTGCCACCAGATGCCGTAATTGTGTGCGGATGCGCTCAAAACGTCGTTTAGCCCGTCGCCATTCAAATCCATCACATACATTTGCGAAGCATCCTGGCCAAGGTCGGCAGCGTGAAATTTCCAATCCGCATCTTTTGGATGTTTTGCTGGACCTTCTGCCGGACCTTCCCACCAGCCGTTCCGCACGACCACATCTTTTTTGCCATCCTTATTAATATCCCCATATCCAATCCCATGCGTGTACATATGGGTTGCGTTGTCGGGATCATTGCTGATAATGTATTTCTCCCAAGCCGTTTCACCCTTTTTAGAAGGACATTTCAGCCAGATTACCTTTTTGGCTGTCGGGTCATTGCAAAGTAGGTCCAGGCGGCCGTCTCCATCAATATCCACCAGTTGCGGTGATTCGTTGCCAACCGAAGAATGGATCACATGCGTGGGCCAGTAACCTGGTTTTCCTTTCGGATTTTCATGCCAAACAGCCGCTTTTCCCGGCCAATCGATCCGGATGAGGTCTATCCAGCCGTCCTGGTCCACATCCAATGCAAAATCCAGGAATGAATCGCTGTAGCTTCCGTTTACTATGAATGAATCAGGCTTGGCGAGTTCATGAGCCTTCCAACTCGGGGCTTCAAACCAGTAAGCACCTGCCAGCACATCTTTCTTGCCATCCTTATTCACATCACCCATGGCCGCGCCTTCGGCAATGAATTTTTTAGTAAGGTCCTGTTTTTTAAAAACAAGCTCTTTTTCTTTCTTCGTTTGCGCATTGGCATACCCAACAGACATTAAGACGAGAAAACTCAGGCAAAGGTATTTTATTCGGTTTTTGGTCAAAAGCATTTTTATTTCGGATTTAGGATTTCATTTTTTTCATTTAATACTCAGCAAATAATCCAGCAAAGCGTAAAAATCCTTTTCTGGGATAATGTTTCGGAACTGGTCTGGCATGAGGGTATATTTGGATGCGCGGTACTCTTTCATATCATTTTTAATCACGGTAAATTCCTGCCCTGCCAAATCCGTGAAAACCATTGTTTCTCCCTCGGTCCTGCGGTATAGCCCCGTCAGAGTCTTATCATTCTTCAGCGTAATGTTATAAGTCCGGAATGCCTCGGTTATATTCCTGTTCGGGTCAAGAATCTTTTGGGTTAATGCCTTGTGGCCCCAGTTTCCAATGCCGTCCAGTTGTGGGCCAACGAGTCCGCCCGAACCCTGTATCTGATGACAGGCGCTGCAATTCTGCACAAAAACCGTTTTACCATAATCCGTTAATCCTCCGCCAGCCGGTGCTGCGGCAGCCGATGCTGTTGCAGGCTTAAATGCAGCAATTCTGCTATCGATCAGCTTCTGCCTTTCGAGGCGTTCATCCGCGCCGGAAGCCAGGAACTTATCCATCTGTTTCCGCTGGTCTGCATTAGCATTGATCCCAAATCGCTCTTTCACGGGAACCTCATTGGCAATGTCCGGATTTGCCTCTTCCTCTTTAAATGCATTCAAAAGATAGGTAATGCCCTCCTGACTATTGGCCAACACCGTCGCGATCACAACCTGCAGATTACGAGCCCCTCCCGCCAGCTGTTTTTTTAGTATTTCAAAAACAGAAGGCGATGATGCCTGTTGCATGGATACCGCCAGCTTTTCACGGAGAATTGGCAGTTCGGCAGGATCATTGAAAACTTCCGCCAGCACTGACACATTCCCTTTTGGGTCCATATTCATTAAGGCTCCGGCAGCCGCACTTCTCACGCGATAATCAAGCCAGGTAGCTTTGACCAGTTCCCTAAGCTTGGGTTCCAAAGCCTTAATCTTATACTCCCCTGCAATGTCCGCAGCCATCATGCGTTGTTCGGAAATGACCGACGGTGCTTTTGCAGGGATTTGCACTACCGCAGGTTCCAATTTCCCAAACCCAACCGAGCCCGCAGCCGAACTGTCTACCGCTTCAATATAGCCCATTTGGCCTTCGTATGCATTCAAATTAAATGTAGTATTCTTAATCAAGTCTTTCCATTGACTGGTTTCCACCTGATTGAGGCGATATTCTGCTATTACCTTTCCACCATTCGCAAGCCTGATTTTTACTGAATTCGTCGAAACACCTTTTTTATCGGGCCGGTTATGAATGTCGTTATCAAAAACATTCATCTTCAAAGTAGCAGGTATCTTGAAAGGCACCGAATACAATGCGCCACGCGCCGCATAACCATTTTTTTCACTAACTATAATCCTGAAAGCCGGCATTACATCCGCTAGAAAACGCTCCGAAACCGTCCAGGGATTAAGCTGTTCGCCCGTTTTACCAAGCAACCTGCTTTTCCAGATTTCCCCGCTTTCAGAAATGGCCGATAGAAATCGTGTTGATAAGCTGGTTCCCCAATTGATAAGTTTCTGCCCTGGCTCCACCCCGCTTTGTTTAACCCCGGCCTGAATGGTCTTATATAATGATAATTGTATTTCAGGATCGTCGGCGAACTTCGCATTGATCAGATCAATCGCTTTGTCGAGCTGGTAGGGCGAAACATGCCTGCCTATATATTCCAAATTGTTAACCAAATCCTTGGAAAGCAAATCATGTCCGAGGGTATAATCAAGGACGAACGAGGCGGCGGCTGTCGACGGTACATCCAACATTGCTTTGGTCAGCAATGCCAGCTGGCTTTCGTTCCAGTTGATACCGGGTACTTTCCACATTACACTTGGGTCTTTAAGGTTATTTCGCACACCGAGCATGGCCGTGTATTTCAAATGGCTGTCCTCGGGATCTGCATTCTGATATACCTCCATCAAAGGCACCAGATTTTCGCCGTTTGGAAAACGTGAGAGGATTTCGGCAGCGGTGCGTCTTACAAATGGGTCCGTAGCAGATAATGCTTTCAAAACGGCTGGCCTGTTTTCTATTGTCAAAGATTTTCTTTCCAAAAGGATCCGGAGCGCATGTACCTGTACTATTGGATTATGATGATTCAGCGCCTTATACAATGCAGTATTATCCAATGCATTCAATCTGTGCAATACCCACAATGCGTGTACATTCGGGATCTGCTCCTCCGCATTGGACGCCAGCGATGCCATGACAGGATCAATCGCCTTTTCTTTCCAGGTATCAACCAGCCGGTCGGCTACTTTTAGCCGCGTGTTCAGTTGAGGGTGTTTTAAGCCCGCGATCAATTGATCAATCGTGGCCTTCGACCAATCGGTTACCGGCATATCCTGATGCGGCTGATCGCCTTTGTAAGTAATCTTCCAGATCCGTCCACTCAATCTGTCGCGGCCAGGGTGGTTTAATGCGACTTCATAATGGCCAATGATCCGGTTGTAGAAATCGGCGATGTACAATGCACCATCAGGGCCCAATTTCACGTCGACGGGACGAAACCAGGGATCTTTGCTGATCAGAAATGGTTCTTCTTTTTTGGAAACCGGTGTCGAACCTTTGTAGGAAATGGTATTGCGGTCCATGCGGCAGGTTACCACGTCGCCGGTGAAAAAGCTGTTTCGATATTGTTCCGGATATTGCGTACCGGTGTAGTAAACCAGCCCGGCCAATGCGGTTGAACCCAGGTCATAGCTCATCATTTCGGGTGCAAAGCCCAGCCCGACCGGTGCTTTCTTACCAAAATGCGGATAATCGCCGCCGAATATCAATTGAGTGATCGGCTTGGTATGGCAATCCACCGAATACAAATATCCTCTTTCATCGTAAGCGTAACCAAACGGATTAACCCTCCCGAATGTAGTCTGCTCCACATGACTGCCATCCAGTTTGACCCGGAAAGTATTCCCCGAAGTCATTTTAATGGTATCCCCATCCGTTCCGGCCACATTGGAAGTATTGGAAAAACCGTGGCATACATGCAGCCAGCCATCATACCCGCGCATGAGGTTGTTGACCATCCCGTGGGTGTCTTTATGCCCGAAGTTACCTAGCAGGATACTTTTGCTATCCGCTTTGCCATCGTTATTAGAGTCTTTGAAATGGTACAGATTGGGAATGCTGTACGCAATGGCCCCGTCGGAAACGGGCATAATGCCGATCGGGATATTGAGGTTATCGTCGAAATGCGTGAAAGTTTCAGCCTTACCATCGCCATTTTTATCTTCCAGGATCGTGATCCTGTCTTTTCCGTCCCCCATTCCAGCAGCAACCGGGTACTCCGAAGATTGGGTTACCCAAAGCCTTCCGCGGTCGTCAAACTCCATGTTGATGGGTTTGGTAATGTCCGGCTCGGAGGCAAAAAGTGTTATTTCAAATCCGGCTGGAAGCTGGAAAGAAAGCTTTTCCTGTTCAGGCGTCTGGAATGTGCTGGTGCGGATGTGCTCTGCGTAAATGTCGGCCGGAGGAGTTGCGCTGGTTTTGCCTGCGGCCGGTTTGGCCGACTTATTTTTGGGTGCGCTGCAGCTTTGCGCATATAAAATCAGGGACGCGGTAAAAAGGGCAACGCCAGCATCTTTAACGTTTCGTGCTGTAAGCATAAAATCCGGGAAAAGGTATTGATTCTGAGTGTTTAGGAATATTTCTTAACAAAATTGCATTGCTAACAAAACCCGGAATGAGATGATTTTTACTGTGAGAAGTCTCGAAAAACAATCGCCCTTCTTTTTTTCAATTGCCGTCGGCTTAAGCCAACGGCAATTGAAAAAAAGAGGGGCGATTAATAAGTTCAGCTTTGTAAAATATGCTGATGAAATGCCTCAGTTCTTCACAATTTGGGTTGTTTTAAATGTTCCGTCGGCCAAAAGCATTTTGATAATATAAACACCGGCTGACAGCGTTTGCAGATTCATCTCTTTTTTGGAAGCACTTCCGGTTTTTGCTACATCCAATGTCCTCACGGTCATACCCAGCGAATTGATCACCTCAATGGATTTTACTTTCAGCCAATCATCCGTATCAATTTGAATTAGTCCTGCCGCAGGATTAGGGTAAACATTAAATGCGGAAACACTCTCAAAATTCACATTTCTGATCTGGCTGTATGCAAAGCTGTTATCATGGTCGACCATTTTGAGGCGGTAAAGGTTAACCCCTGCAAGCGGATCAATGTCCCGAAAAGTATAGGAGAGCAATTTCTTGCTGACCCCGGCCGACTCCACCTGACCCAGCGCCTCCCAATTCTTCCCATCAATACCGCGCTGTATTTCAAAGAAATTGCTGTTTTCCTCTTCCGATGTCCTCCATTTCAACGTTACCCCATTTTCTTCTTTGCTAGCCGTAAAATCCGCCAGTGTTACAGGAAGCGACGTTTTGGCGCTGACCGCAGTCAGGTTTACAAAGGTTTTGCCGACCGTTTCAACTTCCCCGACTTCGTTCAAACCTAAAGACACTGCACTACTGCCGTTTGTTGAAGTAACATAATTAGCCCCGTCCGTTTCCTTAAATGCCAGCACCAATGCGCCCTCCGTATTCCCATTCAATTCGTCGGGATCAATGTAACGGATCCCCACGTATCCCAAAGTCGTTAATGGATTGGTCAAAGTATAAACCCGCTTGATGCTTGAAAAAGGATTGCCAGGAACCGGCACATCACTTACCGTTATGGTTGTCCCTGCCAGATCCATATCAGCAGAAGGTATTAATACCAGCCCATCAATAAATAACGATGTGCCACTTTTAACACGGAAGTCGCCCGAAGAAGTGAATTGCGCCTTGATGCCGCTTGTCAGAAGCAGGTAGAGGAGCAGGCTGTTTATAATTATATATTTTTTCATAGTTGTCGTATCGTTTGTTTAAGTATGTCTCAACCAAAGTCACTGCTATTGCTTCATAATAAGCCTACCGGAAAATCTGCTGTGGACTTCTGATGTCTTTAGGTTCACAATAGGTTTATCCGAGTTATGGTATACCGAAACACTTATTTGGTCATCTTTATGAAGCAAAAAATCATGCGATATACTAATAGATTGATGTTGCAATACTGCAACTGGTAACACAGAAATAACGCCTCCTTCGGAAAATAAATCGAAAGATGATATAAAATTATACGGCTTCTTAATAATCTTAAGATACGTTTGAAAGTCATCACCTAAATCATCAGTTGCGTTCCAACCAACCGATACGTCAAAATGATAAATCCCGGTGGTAGGTACTACGAACGTATTATTTGGAGTACCATTCATATTTTTATAATTTCCTCCGAGGTCATATTCAACATCCTTAAAAGCAATTTTTTGGTGAGTTGCTGCGGGGATTATGGAAGTCTCGTACACAAGGCCAGCCACCGAAAAAGCCACCGCTCCCTCCCAGGTCGCATTGCCACTCGCATCACTCATTAGCACTTTACCTAATCCAGGAGACTGCCCGGCTCCGGCTATCTTCATTTTACCGTCCACTTCCAAAGCATTACCGAGTCCAGAAACGTTTTTCGCAAGAACGCCTGTGCCTACGACACTTTCGCCTTGCACACCCGCTGATGCAGACGCAAAACCGCGGATAGCGCCGGAGGTAGCAAATGTTTCATAATTTTCGACAGTGAAATTGACCGTTGGAGAATTTAGTGAGTTGAAGTACGGCAGTTTCAATCCAAATGTGGGCGTCCAGTTGGGCAGTGCTGGTGTGCCTGCATTGTAATAAAGTCCTGCCCCGGAACCTAAGGAGTTGCTTGTATTAAAAACAAAAAGGTTAGTGGCTGGTTTGGGAACATTGCTGTCGTCAGTCTCACTATCAAGGTAAGTACTAGGAAAAAGCACTCCCTTGCCCTTGGCATCAATATGTAACGCTGCACTCGGATCGGGCGTTGTCGTCCCAATGCCAACATTCTGTGCCAGCAGGCTTGCCCGGCTTAATGCAAAAAGGGCAACGATCATGATGAATGATGTCGCCCCTTTTCTAATTGTTTTTGATAGATTCTGGTTTTTCATTTCTTTCCTTGTTTTGTGAATGTGTTATACGATTTCCTCTTTTGTAAAAAGTTGAGAATGAAAGTATAACAGCACAAGCAAGGGAGTAGAAACGATTGATCTGCCGGTCGTTGTGTATATCAAACGGTTAGTAGTGACCGGATGCTACCGCTTTTAAGCTAAGTTAGAAAGATGTTTTTTTGTTTTTCCTTCGTCTCATCCGCCACGAAGCGATCACTAATATTAGAATACCACCTGCAACCAGTATGGGCCAAAGCCTTTTGATTCTTGTGAGTTTTGACTCACGTACAATAGTGTATTCCTGGTATGTAATGTTGATGTCCCGCTCGCCTTTGTAGATTAATTTTAATCCCCAGTCTGTTGCAGATGGTAATTCCGGAAGTTTAATAATTCCTGTTTTTCCGGAGACCAATTGGCCATCCCCCACATTGATCCAAGTACCGTTGCGTGGATTGAACCACTGAGCACTATATACGCTGTTGAGCCTGCAACCCCGGATCTCTGCTTGCGGACAACCCTTTTCAAAATACACCATAAAAATATGCTCATCCGGCGTGCGGGCACAATAAGCCCAGCCTTCATAACTCAATATGTCATGGGTTTTATTGGGCGACACCAGGTCTGCCAATGGTACAAGCTCCTGGTACCTACGCCCGATAGAAAAAGCGAAGGTTTTCAGGTATTGCATTTCTGCAGCAGACCGCCATTTGAAGGCGTCCCACATGTGAATGGGCGCTGCTGGTTCTATATCGCCGCCCCATATTCCTTCTGCCCCATACACATGACCCGCAAGTCCGCCGGAAAGAAAGCTTCCATAAGTTCCTGATCGCACAATCTCATTATCATGCTCGGTCCCGCCGTCAGCGCCGCGGGTGTAATTCACACCATCCTTTCCTCTGTTGTCTTTATAGCCAGAATAATAAGGCTCGCCATTTAGCGCAGGTTTTGGATTTTTGAGATTATAGATTTCGGTCAGGTACCAATAATTATTGTGCTCCCGTTGATTGCCAGTCTGGTGCAATGTCACCCAAGAATCTTCGCCCCAATTTTCGAGCGTGGATGGGTTGGCGTTAGCGGATAACAGGTTTTCAAACGGAAGGGGGCCAAACCTTTCTTCAACGTCTTTGATCGAAGTAACAAAATCGTCCGGGCTTACGGTTTTGGAAATGATGTCGAGATGAACCGGACTAAGTACCGTATTGTAAGCCTGATAACGTGAATAGAAGTATTGGAGAAAACGTGAATAGGAATCGGGCCATCGGTAGTATTTAAACCAGAGGAGGCTGGCATCCCGCCTGGTCGCTTCCATGAAAGGGATTATTCCGTTTGCATTGAGGTAAGCGATCTTCCTGTCGATGTATTTGAAATATGCCGGGTTGAGCCGGTCCATATCGGGGAAATAATTTTCGTAGCCGGGCACTTTCCCCGGGAACAAAAAAGGCCTTCCTCCTTCATTGTCCATGTTCTTGGCGCTGCCCGTCCCAAACTCTTCCCAGGCCGATCGTAAGGTTGTTTTGGCAGAATCAGCTAATACCATCGTGTAAGTACTGTCATCGGTCTTCCAGTTAGGATACGCGGCGATCATACTCACCCAATTGTAGCCCTGCGCCTTTCGAAGGCGGACGTAATCTTTAAACCCAGCCTTTGGACCAATGGGTCTTTTAATTTCATCATCATACCATTTGAACCGGTTGGCCCCAAGGGAAAACCAGGTATCACCAATGGCCAGGTATGGTGTACCGTCCGCGAAATTTAAAGCATGGTTGTTAGGTGATGCTTTTATGAAGCCGCGCCTTAGTGGGTTGTCCAATTTTTCTTTCTCACTCCAAGCAACAGCCGTAAAGGAACCTGCCTTGCCAGAAAGTCCAGGATCATTCGGACTCGATCCACTTTTCCAGGTCCAGTTGCCTGCTTTGGTAGCGACCAGCCGCACACGGAATGTATTGCCGCCATCCCAGAATCCGTAAATACGTTTTTTAAATCCCGGACCAGTTAGGTCTATCCATACGGTCAGCTCAGTGTATGGATTTTTATAGGTATTGATGGCAGTAAATGTAAGCTCCTGCATTTCCCAGATGTGTACAGGCACCGCCGCAGAAGTCGGTAAGCAAGCAAATAGGAGGAGCGAGGAAAGAAGTACGCGGCGTAAAAAATTCATGTAATCTCTTTTGAGCCAATTTAGTTTGAAGTTCGTCCAATTCAAAAAACAATCGCCCCTGGATCCTGCAAAGTCACTGCTATTGTTTGATAACCAGCCTACCTGAAAATCTGGTGTAGGACTCCGGTGTACCTAGATACAGAAAGGGTTCATCTGAATTGTAGTATACCCATACATGTATTTGATCATCTTTTTGAAGCAAACAATCAATCGACAAATTGAAAGATTGAGCTGGGAAATCTGGATCTTGCAACATTTCAACGGTGGCATCTTCGTGAAGTATCGTTTTTGTTGAACCATTCCTCGTTCTATCAATATTGACCATTGCCCGAAAGTTTTTTTCAGGAACAGGAAATGCAGTTGGCAACCATGATATCACTGATTCCAGATGATAAATCCCGGTGGTCGGTACTTTGAACGTACTATTCGTCCCGTCGTAATTTCCTCCCAGGTCGTATTCAACACTTTTAAATTCAACCTTTGTGTTAGTTTGTCTGGGGATTTGGAAACTCCCGTCCTTAATGCCGTTCACAGCAAAGGCGACCGCTCCCTCCCAGGTCGCATTGCCACTTGCATCACTTGTAAGCACCTTACCGACAGCAGGTAAGTGCCCGGTTCCTGCTATCTTCATTTTACCGTCTACTTCCAATGCAGCACCGCCGAGTCCAGAAAGATTTCTTGCAAGAACGCCTACGCCTACAACGCTTTCGCCGTGCACGCCCGTTGATGCCGACGAAAAACCGCGGATAGCGCCGGAGGCAGTACTGGTTTCATAATTTTCAACAGTGAAATTGACCGTTGGAGAATTTAGTGAGTTGAAATACGGCAGTTTCAATCCAAATGTGGGCGTCCAGTTGGGCAGTGCTGGTGTGCCTGCATTGTAATAAAGTCCTGCTCCGGAACCTAAGGAGTTGCTTGTATTAAAAACAAGAAGGTTAGTGGCGGGTTTGGGAACATTGCTGTCGTCAGTCTCACTATCAAGGTAAGTACTGGGAAAAAGCACTCCCTTACCTTTGGCATCAATATGTAATGCACTCGGATCAGGGGTTGTTGTCCCAATTCCAACATTTTGTCCCAGTACACTTGCCTGGGCAAATACAAAAAGGGTAGCACCCATGATGAATGATGCTACCCCTTGTCTGATTACGCTTAATTGATTTTGATTTTTCATACCCTTGTTTTGTAAATGTGTTATACGATTTCCTCTTTTTGTAAAAAGTTGGAGATGAAAGTATAACAGCAAATGGAGCGTATTAGCAATGAGTGAGCAGCCGGTCGCTGCAAATATCCAACGGTCTGATATCTTGCCATTTACCTATTTTTTCAGTTCTTCACAATCTGCGTTGTTTTGAATGTCCCATCGGTCAAAAGCATCTTGATGATGTAAGTACCTGCTGACAACATTTGCAGGTTCATTTCTTTTTTGGAAATACTTCCGGTTTTGGCAACATCCAATGTCCTCACAGTCCTACCCAAGGAATTGATCACCTCAATGGTTTTTACTTTCAACCAGTCATCCGTATCAATTTGAATAAGCCCGGCTGCGGGATTGGGGAAAACTTTAAAAGCGGTTTGGCTTTCAAAATTCACAATTCTGATCTGGCTGTATGCAAAGCTTTTATCATGGTCGACCATTTTGAGGCGGTAAAGGTTAATCCCCACAAGCGGATCATTGTCCCGAAAAGTATAGGAAAGCAAATTTTTGCTGGCCCCGGCCGACTCCACTTTACCAAGCGCCTCCCAGTTCTTCCCATCGTTACCGCGCTGTATTTCAAAGTAATGGCTGTTTTCCTCTTCCGATGTTCTCCATTTCAGCATTACCGCATTTTCTTCTTTGGCAGCCGTGAAATCCACCAGCTTTACAGGAAATACCGCATTGGCATTGACGGCAGTAACATTTACAAAACTTTTGTTGACCGTCTCCAAAACATGGTTCAGGTTAGGTTGCACGGTGCTGGTGGGAGACGTAATGTAATTGGCCCCGGCTGCTTCCTTAAATGCCAATACCAGCAAGTCTTCCGTATTCCCATTCATTTCATCGGGATCAATGTAACGGATCCCGACATTTCCGGAAATGGTTAAAGCTTGATTTAATGTGTAAACCCGCTTGATGCTTGCAACAGGTTTGCCAGGAATCGGCACATCGCTCACCGTAATTGCTTTTCCTTCGAGGTCCATATCAGCAGACGGTACGAATGTAAGCCCGTCAATAAATAGCTGCGTGCCGCTTTTCACATTGAAATGCGCCGAAGAAGTGAATTGCGCCTGGATATTGCTTGTTAGAAGCAGGAGGAGCAGGGTGGTTATGATTGCGTGTTTTTTCATGGTTGTTTGTCCGTGATGAGATAGTGAGGAAAACTAGTTTTTAACAACCAGTCTCCCCGAAAAGTGGCTGGCGGAGTCATCGGTACTAAGATCCATATAATCATAAGTATTCTGAATGACCTCGACATAAATCTGATCTCCCTGTTGCAGCTGGCAATCAATTGATAATATTAATGAGTTTACGCCATCCTGATTCGACAGAGAGGTTTCGCTTAAATTCACTTCGTCATTGCCTCTCTTCCTTATAAATCTTAAACTACTGATATATGAATCTAAACTTATTTCTATCCAGGTTATTGAAGCATTAAAATGATAAATACCGTTTACTGGTGCAATAAATGTGCTATGGGGAGATCCGTTAGAAACATTATAATTTCCTCCCAGGTCGTACTGTTCCTTTGCAAAAGCAACTCTTGACTGAGCGTCTTTTGCAATTTTCTGACTCCCTCCCCCAACGACCCCAGTCGCCGAAAAAGCCACCGCTCCCTGCCATGTCGCATTGCCGCTGGCATCACTCGTAAGCACTTTCCCTGCCGCAGGGGTCTGCCCGATTCCTGATATTTTCATTCTCCCATCCACTTCTAATGCGGTACCAAATACATTTTTGGCAAGAACGCCGATGCCGGTTACACTTTCGCCGTGCACACCTGTTGATTTCTGCGAAAAACCACGAATGGCTCCGGCAGCAGCATTATCTGCATAGTTTTCAATAGTAAAATTGACGGTTGGCGAACTTGGGGCTCTGTAATACGGTAATTTGAATTCTGATAAGGGAGTCCAGTCTGGAGAATTATTAGACCCAGCATTGTAGTAATGCCCTCTGCCAGATGGGTAAGATCCGTTGTTATTATAAATTACTAACCCAGGTGCAGGATTCGGAATTGTGGTTTTATCGGATGAATTCTGAATTGAAACGACTGGGAACAGAACACCCTTGTTATTGCTAAAAATTTGTAATGCCGCACTGGGATCAGGATTTAGCGTCCCAATCCCGACGCTCTGCCCCAGGATAAATGACGGGGCAAGTAGGAAAAAATTAGCGGTCATCAAAAATGATGCTAACGTCTGTCTGATTACTCTTAGTTGATCGTGATTTTTCATTTGATTCCCTTGTTTTGTAAATGTTGCTATACAGTTTCCTCTTTTGTAAAAAGTTGAAAAGGAAAGTATAACAGCAAGGGGTTTTGAGCAGAAACAAATGATCAGGCGGTCGTTTCAAATATCGAACGGTTTGTAGTTTCCGTAAGTTATTGCGGAATGCGCAGCGGCAATCCTATCCAGGCCAAACCAATACTCCGCTGCATATGCGAGGTACTGCTGCCTTCGACGGCATCATATAACAAAGCCAGCTTTTTACCAACGCGGATGACGGAAGGCATACCTATCGCGCCATGCGCCCACACGGAATTTTGGCTGTCCAATGCAATTGCCTTTTGGCTGGCATCCCAATGATTGATGTCCCTGGTCCAATACACCCAGATCGCGTCGGTATATTCTTCTTTTTTATCATTGATACCAATGTGGTTCGTAAACAAAAACCAGGTTTTCGTTTCCTCTTCATAATAAACGGAGGAGTTTTCGACCTGTTCGGTCAGTAGGAAGATTGGCTTTTCTTCGATTTTCCAGGAAGCATTCAGGTCCTTGGTTCGGGCGATGCCGAGCGTCCGCCGAATGACTTTGTCATCCTGCGTCGCGCCGCTAAAAAACTGAATGTATTCGCCTTTATTTTTAACAATAAAACCCGGACTGGAAGTAACGGTATAGTAGCTATTTCCCTTCGGCGGCAAAGGCGTCACATCATATTGCTTGATCCACGGCCCCCGGAGCGACTTAGCCTGCGCCTTCATCGTCAGATATGGAAATGCCGGAATTCGGTAGGGCGGCGGTGTGGTATTGGGCGTACCAATGTAGAACATATGCCAGGTATCTTTTTCCTTCACTACCCAGGGTGAAGAGGCGCTTTTGAAATCGTTCTTAGTAGAATCTCCCAATGTCAGGACAGTACCTTTTTTGGTCCAGCTGGTCAAATCCTTGCTTTCTGCGAGACAGGAAATCCAGCCTTTACTGCCCGCCCCGTCATAAAACAGATAGTAAGTATCGCCTTCTTTATTGACGACCGCTTCCCGCGCCCCGTATGTGTCGCAGCTGTCGGGTCCGTCGCCATAGTGCATGACAATTCCAGCGTCTTTGAAATCCATACGTAATGTTGCAGCAGGTCGCCCGTCGATATAACCCTGACTTTGCGCAAATAGCCATGCGGGTAAATGCAAGGCTATCAAACTAAACAATAATTTTTTCATGGCTTATAATGATAGTTAAACCTCCCGGCCGGTGCGACGTCGCCGTTGATCCAGAAATCCATGATGTTTCCCTGCTCTTGCATATTGTCGCTCCACTTAAATTCAAAATCCGGCTCGCCGCTGATAATAAGTACAGATTTAGGAATTTTTAATTCCAATTTATTCTGGTTAACCGAATATTCGACTTCGCCTGCTTTTTCCCAATTCCAGGAAGCGTCCGTTTTCTCAATGATTGCCTTTTGCCCCGGATTAAGGCGGTTAACTACAAAATCGTATCCCTCCCAGCCGGTATTTTTATCGTTATCCACATTGATAAAAAGCCGCATCCAGCCAGGATCTCCTTTGGGCGTCAGCGGCGCGGCGGTTTCTACATAGAAATAAATATTGTCGGTATCCCGCGCGATTTTGGCTAAAACAATGTCGTTTCGTCCAGTATTGTTTTTGTAAATCAAACTACCCCAGCCCGGACTGTCGCGATGGACTGTATTTCCCTTGTGCGCCGCAAAGTCAGGGGTTACCTTTTCCCAATCGTTAAATTTGCCGTCAATGGTGATGGTCGTGGCAGCCGAAGCGGGTATTGGCGCGGGTAATCCTTTGAAGCGTCGGATATTGGAAACCATCTGATAATAATAGTTATCCCCATGTCCGCCTTTCATCGGTTCAATGTCGCGGCTGCCTTCCTGGTCGAACTCGTCCGGAAAAGCATTGGTTTGCTGCTGCCAGGTATCATAACGTCCCGCAATCCATTCATTCCAGCCAGTCAGAAATACCAATTCAGGATTGATCTCCAATGCACGGTCCCATTGTTCCTGAAAATTATGGCCATAATTAACCGCTCCCGGCTCGGTAATCTGTCCTTTTGAATTGGTGTAACTCCTTCCAAAAGAACCGGGAGCATTCAATGCGGTCAAACCACGCTCTTTGTTCCAGTTTTGCGCGACACCCACGGTTGCCTGTTCGAAACCGCCGTTTTCATTTTTCTTAAAACCATGCTGGGGCGCGATTTCCAGCCAGCCCCAATGATCGGGCTTTTCAGGGCCTTTGTTGTAAACCGGCTGTCCGGGTCGGAATGTGAAGAACTCGCGCATTTCCTTTTCCGATGCCGGTTCGGCCGCTTTTCCTTTGATCGGTTCAGTGAATTCGGGGGAAGCCATGATGAAAGGTTTCCCTCTCCATATAAACCACAGGTCTTTGTACTTACCTGGTTTGTAAAGGTCATTGTAAATTTCCCTGATGATCTCCTTCCCGCCATCTGTCGTCCAAAAAGGCAGCATAAATGATATCTGAGGCGTTTTGATGCCGTCTTTACGAGCTTTTGTAAAAACTTCACAAAGCTTCATGTACGATTCTTTCCAGGTCACGTTCCCATTGGTACAATCAAAAATGATCATATCCACACCCGCATCCGCCAGCATTTCGGCATGTTTCCGCAGCAGCCACTCGTCGGTATTGACATAATACCCAAACAGCGGCTCCGCCCAAAACCATGGACTGCTGCGCTTGGGCCAGATCGGATTTTGGAAATCGTGTATCGCCTTTGGGTCCCGCGCCAGGTATTCCGTCACATTAAATGGTGGATTATTCTTCGCCTGTTGCGTGTGCCACGTCCAGTAAAACAATGCTACGAATTTGTCCTTTTTCAAATCACCTACTTCGGCGTGGGAAGGCAGGGTGCGGCCTACTGCGTCGGTAGCGGTGAGGTTTTGGGCGAAAAGAATTCCAGCAAGAAGACTGAAGGTGATTGTTAGCGTGATTTTCATTTTTGGATTTAGGAATTTTTAATTGTCATGCTGAGCGCACCGGGCCGCCGGGCGGTCGAAGCACGTCACTTGCTAGGCACCAAGCTTTTTTACATTGTGCTTCCTGCACTTCGACTGCGCTCAGTGTGACAATTGTGCTCACTTTGATAATTGTGCTCACTTTGACAAAGCGAACACCACTCATTGTGAGACAGTTAAAACAAAATTAAACCTCCCACCCGGCGCCGCATCGCCGTTGACATACCAATCCAATGGATTTCCATCTTCCTGCATGTTGTCCGACCATTTGAATTCCAGGCTGAGCGGGGTTTTTAGGTTTATTAAAAAGGATTTAGGAATAGTGATCATCATTTGATTGCCGGTGGCGACATATGCTACTTTTTTCACGTCGTGCCAGTTGCCGGCTTTGTATTGCTGTAATGTGCTGCCACCAACAATGCGGTAATCGTAACCTTTCCAGCCGGTGGTAGGTTTGCGGTCGGTATCGAGGTATAGCCGCATCCAGTTGTCCCCCGAGTTGGGCGTTATTTCGGATTTTGTTTTTGCGTAGAAATAGAGGTTTTTGGCGTCGCGCGCTACTTTCATCTGGTCGAAGTCGTTCCGGCCGGTTTTGTTGACATATATAGTGGCTGGTTCCGTCTGCGCGCCAGGGTGGTTACGCGCGTCGGTATCGCCTGTATAATCCTTGTAAACCGGGCCCACGTCGCTCCAATCTTCGAAGTTTTTAATGGTCTTGCTCGTTGACAATGGCAGATTTGCTTCCAGTCCTTTGTACTTGCTGATGTTGGCGACCAGCTGCATGTAGTAATGATCTTTCAGACCAGCGGTCAATGAAGGTTCAATGTCGCGGCTGTATTCGGGACTCGCCTGATCACAGAACCAGGAATGTTCCGGGTTTTTGTCATGACTCGCAAACTTGCCCGCAATCCACTCATTCCAGCCAGTAACATATACAAATGGTACATTCTGTTCGATGGCAAAATCCCATTGTTCCTGCATGTTATATCCGAAAGTAAGGTCCTTTTTCGGGTCTCCAGGCGAGCCTTTCCGACAGCTTCTGCCCCAATTGTCTTTATTACCATAAAATGCCGATCCGCCCATTCCTGCCGTGGGATTGGGATGCTGCGCGATAGATACATTGATGATTTCACCTTCGCCTTTGCTGTTAAAATGTACTTTCTGAGGCCGGGTAAATGAAATCCAAGGCCAACCATTGACTTTCTGCCCTTCGGTAGGCCACTGCGATTCGCGGAATGTGAAGAATGATTTATAATTCGAGCCCTCCGCTTCTTTGCTAATCCCAATAATCAAAGGTTTTCCATCCAGCTCAAACCAACATTCGGGATGCCGGTAAGGCGCACCGGATTTGTAGAACATATCGTAGGCTTCCTGCATCGTTTCGCCTGATGATGTATTGGTGTAAAAAACAATTTTAGGAGGTTTGCGTCCCTGCGCCCGAACGGCGTCCATCGCTTTCATGAGCACATCGGCCTGTTTGGCATAGGTAAGCCGGTTGGTCGCATCCATCACCAGAAAATCGACGCCCGCATCAGTAAGTAATTGAATGCTCCGCAAATGCACCCAATAGTCGTCGGCCTTGTAATATCCATAAATTGGTTGCCCCCAATAATACATACCTAAACTTTTCGGGTCGCCACCCCACTCCGGATGGTCGAAATCTTCGAGTACTTCGGGATGCTTGGTGACGATCTCGTTTAAGTCCCAATGCTTCGCAGGCGCCACATCGTGCCAGAGAAAGTAAAACATGCCTACCTGGCGGTTTGCCTTTGGGTTACCTACCTGAATGTTTTGTGGTAATGTGCGGCCGAGGTCGTCCGTACCCGCGAGGGGCTGCGCTGCAAGTTTCACGCAAGCCAGCATAATCAATGTAATGGTGTTTCTTATCATTTTTTATCGGCTATCGGCCGGATTGAAATCTGCGGTTATGAAATCGTTTGGCGTTGCAGTCGCCGGATTGAAATCCGGCGCTGTAAAATCGTTTGACATTGCAGTCACCGGATTGAAATCCGGTGCTGTAAAATCGGTCGCTGCTCTGCAGCTTGCTATGCCAGTGCCAGCGGCACGACACATTTCCTAACTCTGGGTTTCAACCCAGGGGCGCTCCCAACAAATCACCGGATTGAAATCCGGCGCTGGGAAATCGGTCGCTGCTCTGCAGCTTGTCTTGCCAGTGCCAACGGCACGACACATTTCCTAACTCTGGGTTTCAACCCAGGGGCGCTCCCAACAAATCACCGGATTAAAATCCGGCGCTGTAAAATCGGTCGCTGCTCCGCAGCTTGTCTTGCCAGTGCCAGCGGCACGACACATTTCCTAACTCTGGGTTTCAACCCAGAGGCGCTCCCAACAAATCGCCGGATTGAAATCCGGCGCTGTAAAATCGGTCGCTGCTCTGCAGCTTGTCTTGCCAGTGCCAGCGGCACGACACATTTCCTAACTCTGGGTTTCAACCCAGGGGCGCTCCCAACAAATCACCGGATTGAAATCCGGCGCTGGAAGATCGGTCGCTGCTCTGCAGCTTGTCTCGCCAGTGCAGACGGCACGACACATTTCCTAACTTTGGGTTTCAACCCAGGGGCGCTCCCAACTAATCGCCGGATTAAAATCCGGCGCTGTAAAATCGGTCGCTGCTCCGCAGCTTGTCTTGCCAGTGCCAGCGGCACGACACATTTCCTAACTCTGGGTTTCAACCCAGGGGTCACACCTGACAAATCGCCGGATTGAAATCCGGCGCTGGAAGATCGGTCGCTGCTCTGCAGCTTGTCTTGCCAGTGCCGACGGCACGACACATTTCCTAACTCTGGGTTTCAACCCAGGGGCGCTCCCAACAAATCACCGGATTAAAATCCGGCGCTGTAAAATCGGTCGCTGCTCCGCAGGTTGTCTTGCCAGTGCCAGCGGCACGACACATTTCCTAACTCTGGGTTTCAACCCAGGGGCGCTCCCAACAAATCACCGGATTGAAATCCGGCGCTGTAAAATCGGTCGCTGCTCTGCCGCTTGTCTTGCCAGTGCCGACGGCACGACACATTTCCTAACTCTGGGTTTCAACCCAGGGGCGCTCCCAACAAATCACCGGATTAAAATCCGGCGCTGTAAAATCGGTCGCTGCTCTGCAGCTTGTCTTGCCAGTGCCAGCGGCACGACACATTTCCTAACTCTGGGTTTCAACTCAGGGGCGACGATGACGCACATGTGCCTAGCATGGTGCATGCAGGGTGGTGACAACACCAACATGGGAATCCATCAATCCAGCCAACCTGGATTTTGCCAGTCGGCTCCCGACAACCCGATAACCTTATCCACCTCCGCCTGATCAATCGGATACATCAGGTATTTGTCCGAAAAAGCATTGCGGTTGACGAACTTGAATCGTTTGTACACTAAGTTGGTGCCGCCTTTGGTGATCCGCATGCCGGTCACGAAACGATCGGTCTGATCGAGGATCTTCCATCGGCGGACATCGAAAAAGCGGTGCTCTTCGAAGGCGAATTCAATGCGGCGTTCATTGCGGTATTTGGTTTCAAAAGCTGCTTTTGCCATGCCGGCCGGAAAGCCTGGCATTCCTGCTCTTGCCCGCACGACATTTACAGCCGCACGGGCGGTCAGGGATAAGGTGCCTACCTGCACTGCTGCATCCGGGCCGACAGACTGATTTGCTGATTCTGCAAAATTCATAAACAATTCAGCTAACCTGAACAACCGAATGGCACCGTCGGCATCATTGTTCTGTCCGGACCTGAAATTGTTGAATTTCCGGAGATAATAACCCGTCCGGGTGTGTTTGCGGTTGATATCAGAGATTTCCTCAGCCCCGCCTACAAATGTTTCTACCTTTTTTCCCGCAGGCTGATCCAGATTACGAATCGAACCATTGTAATAGATGGAAGCATAAAAACGCGGATCACGACCGACATAAGGATCGGTTTCCTTGTATCCCGAAGCAGCATTTACGACCGGTACCGTACGGCTTTCGTCCGAATATCCCGTGATGGGCGCCTGGCCGTTCGCCATTTCGTAGCTGTCGACGAGCTCTTGCGTCGGGCATGGGCCAGTTCTTTCCATACCAGGGTTGGTCGGCATGCCTGCATACCGCCAAACCTGCATGGCATCTCCGGCGTGGTAGATCGTCTCCTTATCTGTTGCCCGCTGATCGTTGGAGCTGGTAAAAAAGTAGAGCGCGTAGGAATTCTGTGCAATGCTCGGTGCCGGTTTTTCATCAAAAAGCCGGTATCCATTGGCAAGACATTGACCCAATGCTTCTGCATTAATGGTGGTTGCTTTTTCCCAGGTATAAGTCCCGTCCGTCCACAATGGGCTGGCTGCGTAGGTTACCGCCTGCGATTTGATGGCATAAGCAACCGCGCGGGTCATGATTCCATATTGGTTATCAAAAACGTCCCATGGTAACCCTTCTCTCGTTGCAGGATAGGACAATGCTTTGTCACAATCTGCCAGAAGGAATGTTACTACTTCGGCGAAAGTGGCTCTTTTATCCTGCGAAAAATCGTGGTCGATCGCCAGCGGCTTGTCGAAAATAGGTACGCCGCCGTAGCGTTTGATCAGCTGCAAATAATACAATGCACGCAATGTGTGCGCCTGGGCGATCCAGGAAGCCTTTTCCCCTTCCGAAACATAGACGGTGGCTGTTTTGATATTCTCAATAAAAACATTGCATTTCCTGATGCCTTCATAAAGCGTTCCCCACGGACTTCCATCCGATGAATTGGCCTTGTATGTGAGCGAAGTAACATTGCCGCCATACCAGACAATGTATCTGGAACCCGGTGTAATGTCATCGGCATCCTGGGCTTCGTCGGTGAATGACGCCCTGTCCATATAAGGTTTGGGCGTGTGGCCGTAGCAGGAATTGAGATACCCCCTGGTCCGGTTGTAGTCGCTGAAAACCTGGTCCATCGTAATGCGCCCGTCGGATGGCAGGTCCAGTTGCTCGTTGCAGGATGCGAGCATGCCGCAAATGGTAAGAGCTAGAATGAGTATTTTATATTTTTTCATTTTAATAAATGATTGGATTAAAAAACGACGCTGAGACCTGCATTGAAAACCCTATAAACCGGGAATGCTGCGTAACCACCGCCCTCCGGACCAAAATCTTTCGATTTCATCTTGTCCCAGGTAATGAGGTTCTGCCCGCTGACGAGTATCCTGATCTTTTCGGCCATAATGGTCCGTGCCATTCCTGCTGGTATTGTGTAGCCTATTTCTATGTTTTTCAGCCGGATGTAGGAACGATCGTACAGGTAATAATCGCTGGGTTCGTGGTTGACCGTTTTTCCCAATGAAAGTGCGGGCGAAGTGATCTCCGAACCGCTTGCGTAACGGTCGGCAGTCCATGCATTGCGGTGCAGCGAGCCAAAAACGCCATCGAACGAAGTTTCCCAAATCCCAAGTCCTGTTGTATCCAATGTCGAATATTTACCTACACCCTGAAAAAGAATGCTAAGGTCGAAATTCCGGTATTTCAAACCGCCCGAAACGGCATAGATCACACTAGGAAGCATGCCAGTCCCGATCGGCGCTTTGTCGCGTTCGTCAATTTTGCTGTCGCCATTTAAGTCGCGGTATTTCAGGTCGCCCAGTCTTGGCGTTCCAAAACCATAAGTAAGGTTGCTGTTATCAATCTCGGATTGGGCATTGAAAAAGCCATTACCATTGCTGTAATCGACCAGATACCCGAATTTTTGACCAAAAGAATAGCCTTCCTCCCATTTGCGGTAAACGTAATCCTCAGTTTTCAGCGCCTCATTGCGGTTAAGGATTTCGTTTTTGGCATAACTCAAATAACCGCCGCCATAAATCACCAGGTCTTTGGATAATGCTTTGGAATAATTCAGGTTAAGGTCAACGCCTTTGTTTTCAAAACTTCCCGAATTTAGTCTTGGATAATTAACCAAAGGGATACCTTGATAAAGCGGAATGGTCGAAAGCGCACTCACAATCATATTGTTTGTGCGCTCCTTGAAAACATCCACAGATAGTGTCCACGCATTGAATAAACCCAAGTCGATCCCGAAATTTTGTTTTTTAGAAACCTCCGCCTGAATGTTCGGATTGCCTACCTGGCCCTCCACGATATTGTATTGCAGTGACCCAACAGGGCCTCCGCCGGTAACCGTCACATTGTCCAAATACGCATATCTCGCCAAACCACTCTGATCATTGGCTGTTTTGCCATAAGACGCCCGCAGTTTTAGGTTGGTCAATAATGTGCTGTTTTTCAAAAACGCCTCATTGGATAACACCCAGGCTGCTGAAATGGCTGGGGTTGCAGTGTAGCGTGTAGCCCGGGCATACTGCTCGGAGCCGGAATAGCCCATATCCAGTTTGATGAGATAGCGGTTATCAAATCCATAAGTTACCTCCACGCCGGAGCTTACCCGGTTGTAAGGCAGCATCCTCGCAGAATCGTTTTCGGCTTTCGTCAGGTTTTGGTAAAACATATAAGCCATTGCGCCCACCTTATGCATTCCAAAGTCGCGTTTGTAATTCATCGCGACATTGTAAGTAAGGTGGTAGTAATAGGAATGCGATTTGGAATAACCAAGCGGCGTATCATTCTGCGCGCCTTTTTTGATAAAACCCACACCACTGGAATCGGCGGTTTGTACGTATCGCTCGTAATCCTGCCTCGTGGCGAGGCTACCCACTGAATTGGTCTGGTAAGCAAGTACGCCGGTCAGGTTCAGCCCTTTGGTCAGAAAGCCCATATCCAGGTCGAGACCGAATTGCGAGGTAATGTTAGTGACGGTGTGGCGCACATAGCCTGTGCGGTTGAGCATCCCATAAGTCGGGGATTCCACTCTTTCGGTGGTAATCACTTTCCCACCGGGATCCAGCACTTCGCCGGAACCATCCATAACTGGCTGCGTAACCGGCCCGAAAGTGGTGGAAGGGATCTGAAAAATGCTTCCGTACACGTCTGCATTGCCTACACCCGGCGTGCGCTCCCGTTTCACATTCCCGCTCAGCCGCACAAATGCTTTGAGGTACCGGTTGAGGTTCATGTCTACATTAGAGCGGTAATTGATCCAGATGTTATTGGCATTGGAACTGTACCGGTCCTGGTCAGTTTTGAACTGGCCGCCCTGGTGCATGAAGTTGATATTGGAAAAAAACTGGACTTTATCATTCCCGCCCGTAACATTGACGCTCGCCCGCTGCATGTTCGCGAATTCCCTCATATAGCGGTTGTACCAGTTATTATTGGGATAAGCCGTGCGGTCTTGCCCGGAACGGTAGCCATCAATTTGTTGCTGGGTAAAAAGATAATTGGCCCCCAAACCATCATTAAATGCTGCCTGGTTCCGCATTTCAGCATAATCCGCCGAATTATAGAATGCAGGCTTGGTAGTAACCTGCTGCATTGACTGGTCAAACCGCGTTTTGATCTGCAAAGGACCTTTTTTGCCTCTTTTGGTGGTGATGACCAATAAACCGTTTGCTCCCTGAATCCCGTAAAGTGCCTGTGTGGAAGCATCTTTAAGAATGGTTATGGACTCAATTTCATTGGCTGTAATGTAGTCTAATGTCTGGTTGCTGTTGTAGGAATTGATAATGCCGTCGATCATGACCAGCGGGCCGGCATCTCTGGCAGCGGAAAGTCCTCTGACATATAAGTTGGTTGTTGTTCGGGATAGTTCGGAGAAGGTTTCCTGTGTGGTTACGCCCGGTAAACGTCCCGCTAATGTTTGTGTCAGATTGGCTACCGGCGATTTTTCCAGCTCTTCGCCTTTAATGGTCGTGATCGCTCCTGAAATTTCGCTCCGCAATTGAGTGGTATAACCTAATTGAACGATCTCGTCCTTTTTATGCGCGTCCCATTTCAATTTTACTTCAAGTTCTTGCTTATCTGTAATCGCGATTTTCTGATTCCCATAACCGTAGAGTGAGAAGACAATGGCATTGCTGCCGTCGTCAATACTCATGGAAAACTCCCCTTTCGCATTGGTGGAGGTACCATTCTTGCCATGTTCCGATTGGATTGCAACGCCTGCCAGCGGTTTTCCAAAATCGTCCAGTACCAACCCGTTGATCGTTTCGGCCAGATCCTGCGCCGAAACGGACATTGCCAAAACACAGGCCAGCAGCAACGCAAGGGTTATTTTAATGTTGAATTTTATAAATTGTATCATAAGAATGATCGTCTAAATCGTTGAAACGGTGATGGATTACCAGCCTTTGTTTTGCCAATCGGCACCCGTGATGGACCGCAGCCGGTTGGCTTCGTCCAGCGGGATCGGTACCCATAAGAATTTGTTGGTGTAATTCTTTCTTTCTGTCCCCCGGACGTTTCTGCGCGCATAGGTAAATTTGCCGTCCGCTTTTCTGGTGATTTCCATGGCCGTAATCCAGCGATCCGTTTTAGCGAGATCGTCGGTTGGTAAAGACCAGCGCCTAAGGTCGAAATAGCGGTTTTCTTCCATCGCCAACTCTACTCTGCGTTCAGCACGGATCCGTTTGATCAGGTCCACTTTGGAAAGTGAGGCTGGCAGATTTGGAATTCCGGCGCGGGTACGGATCTCGTTCACTGCCTTGGCTGCTTCCAGCAGCTGGCCCGCTTCTGCGGCTGCCTCGGCGAAGTTTAAGATGATTTCTCCAAGCCGGAAAAGCTTCCAGTTAGCCCCAGCAATTGGGTTATCGCCGCCTGAGTTGGGGTGGAGAAATTTCCTTTCATAGTAACCGGTGCGGGTAGCGCGGCGGGTAGTAGGATGGATCCCCGTTTGTGGCTCACCATTGTAAGTAGCAATGATCCGGACACGGTTTCCAATCGGCGCAGGATAGTTTTCCACAGATTCGGGCGCTTCTGCGAAATTCCACATGGCTTTTCTTTTGGACCCATTGTAGTAAATGGATGCATAAAAACGCGGATCCCGCTTCGCGTAAGGATCATTGGGATTATACAACTTATTGGCCGTGTTGTAATTGGGCTGCAAATGCTGGTCGTCCAGATATGGTTTGTCCAGGTTGAGGATTGGCTGGCCGTCGATGGTTTCATAGGCATCCACCAATTCCTGGGTCGGGCAAGTCCCGGATTTGTAGCCATCCTGAGAACCAATGCCGTCAATGTTCCAGATATTACCCTGGCCTTCCCGGCTTTGGAAGATCGTTTCCCTGTCTACCGGACTTGCCGAGTAATTGGTGGATTGGGTAAAATACTCGTTGTAAATGGCTGTGCTCACATTTTTATCAGGACCCAGGAATGCTGTTTCGGAGAGGTACGTCTGCGGCAGGTTTACTTTGTTATAAAGTTCATAACCATTGGTCCGCAGATTTTCCAGGGATGTTTTATTAATCTGATAAGCTTCCTGCCATAGATCAGCTCCCCCATTATTCAGCGGACTGGCTGCGAAAAGGATCATTTTGGACTTAATTGCTTCGGCCAAAGCTTTATGCACACGTCCGGCTTCGCCATTGGTGGTTATTCTCCACGGCAGTTCGGCAGTTCCCAATGCTACGTCGCAATCTTCAATGATGAATTTGACGACGTCGTGATAGCTTGCTTTTTCTACGGAGGAGAAATCGTCTGAAAACTCAAACAAATCGCGTTCAATTGGCAGGACTGCTCCAAACCATTTCAGCAATTCCGAATAATAATAAGCCCTTAACAAATGCGCCTCAGCCTTCCAGCGGCTGCGATCCGCCGGATTTTTTACCGTAGCCTTGTCGATCTGATTGATAAACATCGTACAATTCCGAACCGAACTCCAGTATCTTGCCCAATAATCCCCATTGCCCGCGTCTGCACTAATGTTTGTGACCGGGTGGCTCCCCGCGGAGGCGTCCCCATTGTACATTCGTCCCGACATGATCCACGATTCAGCTTCGGCATCGGTATCCCACGATTCGTCACTCCAATTCACCGGCCCACGGCTCCAAAAGAAGTAGCGGGTTCCTTTCACGGGAATGTTGGCGTAGCAGCTGTTCAGGAATGCGCCTACCTTATCATTGTCCGCAAAAATCTCTTCCATTGTCAGCTTCCCGTCCGGCGCCATGTCCAGCACATCCTTGCACGCACTCATGGTAAATACCGTGAGCAGCAGCGCAGAAAGTATATTTTTTATCTTCATGATTTCTTTCGTTGATGTTTTTAGAAAGTAAGATTCAGACCAAAATTTGCCATTTTGGTTACCGGATAACCTAGTGAATCGTCGTTCTCCGGATCCAGATGGCTCATTTCAAGGTTGTCCCATGTAAAGAAATTCTGTGCGCTCACATATACCCGCAGCTTACTGATTCCCAGCATTTTGAGCGATCCTGTCGGCAAAGTGTAGCCCAGTACAATGTTTTTCAACCTGGTAAATGACCGGTCCATGATGAAGAAATCATTGGCATTGTGATTGGTCGTGCTGTGGGTGCTGAGCGCTGGATAAGTGATCTTGTCACCATTCGCAAATCGCTCGGGCGTCCAGGCGGTTTTGTGGTAATCAAAATAGGTTCCGCGGATAATGTACTCATACACACCCTGTTGCTGATAGTTACCCGAGTATTTTCCTACACCCTGGAAGAATGTGGTGAAGTCAAATGCTTTGTATTGGAATGTCAATGAAAGGCCGTAGGTAACCCTCGGAATGTTGGAATAGCCTATCGGCGCCTGATCTTTGTCGTTGATCACGCCATCATTGTTCAAATCCACATATTTAAAATCTCCAATGCGCGGCTCGCCAAAGCCATAAGTTGTTTTGGATAAATAGGTATCCAGTTCTTCTTTGGAATTGAAATACCCATTTCCATTGCTGTAATCGATCTTATATCCCCAGGCCTGGTTCAATGAATAGCCCGCGGAGCGAAAACGGTGCGCATAAGTTTCATCCCGGATCGACTCGTCCATAAACTTCACCGTATTATGGTTGTAGCCGTAATTTCCTGATATCATTATGTTGAAATCTTTTGAAAATGCCTTGTTATAGGTCAATTCAATCTCATATCCCTTATTATCCACTAATCCCATATTCACTTTTGGAATGTTGCCCAGCGATACGCCCTGGAATTCAGGAACGGTACCTCTTGAAATGAGGATATTGCTGCGGTTTTCGATGAAGTAATCAAAAGTGAGGCTCAGATCGCGTAGAAGCTGGAAATCAACCCCATAGTTTTGTTTCTTGGCAACTTCCCAGGTCAGGTTAGGATTACCCAAAAGTCCCTGGTTGATTGTTTGTCCCAATCCCAAGCTTGGCAAAGGGCCCGATCCCGCCATGGTAATGTTGCTTTGGTAAAGAAAGCGGGAGGTACCCATTTTGTCATTCCCAACTTTACCATAGGAAGCCCTCAGTTTCAGGTTGGTGATAAACCGGTTGTTTTTCAAAAACTCCTCATTGCTGATCACCCAACCGGCCGAAAATGCGGGAAAGAAACCGAAACGATGGCCGGGTGCAAACTGCTCAGAACCATTATAACCCATGTTTACTTCCGCCAGATAGCGATTGTCGTACCCATAAGTTGCCCTGGCCGCTACCCCCAAAACGTTGTAGGGAATTTCCCCTGCCGTCGTTTCCCAGGTATCGCGCTGCGCCAGGATCATGGCACCAATGTCGTGCTTTTCACCAAACAACCGCTGGTAATTGATTGAACCCTGCATGTTGATATTGTAGCGCGAATCGGCTCCTTTAACAAGTCTGAGCAGGCTTTCGTCGGAACGTTTGATTGCGTAGCTCAGCATATCGGTGGTAGGGTTCACTTCCGCCAGATAAAGGCGTTCGGATTTGTTACCCTGCATGGCAGTGGTGGATTTGGAATCATATGAGACCATGCCTTTGATACTTAATCCTTTTGTAACCGTGTTGCTCAAATCCCAATCCAGTCCGAAAGAAGCATTCAGGTTGGACCTTACCTCATTGCGATAACCAAACCGGTTCATGATCTCAAAAGCCGAACGGTCCATGTAACCCGGATCGACAATTTGCCCGGGTGCAACACCGAAGCCGTCAATGGTAACCGGGCCGGGCGTGATTGGGAGAATGGTTTGCGCCTGATAAAGCAAATCCCGCATCATCCAGTTCGTATCGTCACCGTAAAGCCACGCGGCAGGCATATTCACCTGTTCAATGTAGCTGCCAATATTCAGAAATGCTTTAAGCGAATTGGTAACCTTGTAATCCAGGTTGGCCCGGAAACTGTACCTGTCCATTTTCGAGGAAGGATCGTAACCCAGAACAGATTTTGGCTGTACATTGAGGTTACCTCCCTGATGCAGATAAGAACCATTCACAAAATAGGATACCTTGTCGGTTCCCCCGCTCACATTCATATTCACACGCGTTTGAGGCGCATAACGCGAGATATATTCCCGATAGTAATCGTGATCCGGATACATGTATTTCCGGATCATTGCTTTTTTCGCATACTCAGGATCATTGGGATCCAGCCCGGCCAGTGGATTGGCGTATTTGTCCATTTGTTCCTGTGTAAAAGGCAATGGCGTAATCCCATCATTTTTCGAAGCCTCATTTCGCAGGTTCATGTATTCCAATGAATGCAGGCGCTCTGGCTCCCGGGTGAAGGAAGCAAAGCTTTGTTCGGCATTGATCGTGAGTTCTGTTTTTCCTGCAGTACCTCTTTTGGTGGTGATTAATATAACCCCATTTGCGCCCCTAACCCCGAAAACGGCCGTGGCGGAGGCATCTTTCAAAATGGAAACGGACGCTACTTCATTGGCGTCCAAAGTACGGATGTTGTCCCTTGGGACACCGTCAATCAGGATCAGCGGGCTTCGTCCGTTGGTTGTTGCTGCCCCGCGCAGGTACATGGTAGCATCGTCCCGTCCCGGCTGCCCCCCACCTGACTGGATCGAAGTGAGGCCCGGAAGGCGTCCGGATAAGGAATTGGCGAGGCTTGCTGATGAACTCTGCTGCAAAATTTCCGAGGTAACTGACGATACAGCCCCTGTTACTGACACTTTCTTTTGTTCACCAAAACCAACGATCACGACTTCTTCCAAAGCCTTTTCGTCTACTTTGAGATTGATATCCAATGTCGCTGCCGAACCGATCGCGATTTCCTGACTGATATAACCTACAAAACTGAAAATGAGCGTCGTACCTGTTTCTGGAACTGAAAGCTGGTAGTTACCATCGATGTTCGTAGAGGTTCCCTGCGTGGTACCTTTCACCACAACGCTTACACCGGGAATTCCCACGCCTTTGTCGTCGGATACCTTGCCTGTGATATCCTTATCCAGCTTTTCAGTCGCCGGGGTAGATTCTGTTTGCCGGGAAGTTTTCTTTTCAGGAGTCTTTTTTAATAGAATGGTTCTTTTTGAAACCTTATATTCAATTCCCAAGGGATTCAGCAGCGTTTCGAGGACCGTATCGAGCCGCTCGTTCTGGCTTTCAAAAGTCACTTTGCGGTCGGCATGGATTACTTCGGCGCTGTAAATGAACCGGATCTTGGTTTGTCCCTCAATTTGTTCAAGCACTTTTTCCATATCCATATCATTAACTGTTATAGATATACGTTGGCTTAAAATCTCCTGTGCCCGCAGGTCATGCGCCGCGGCGATCTGCATGAAGAACATGGCAAACAAGCATTGGACAGCGGTAATTTTCATGAGTTGAGGGATAATCTCTTTGGAATGTCGATGTCTTTTCATAGGTTTTTAGTTTGTTGAGTTTATTCGCAGCCTCCGGATGTGACTGAAATCACACCGTTCCTGGATTCAAATTTTGCATTTACAACAGCGCAGATCATTTCAAGCTTCTCCGTAACAGGCTCATCGCCCAACTTGGCGGTAATGGTACAATTGGAAACTGCGGCCTTATCAAACCGGATCGTCAGGCCGTAGGTCTTTTCAAGTGCAGCGAATACCTCATTCAACGGCGTCCGCTTGAATTCGAAATCCTGTTTTTCAACTGACAAATCGATGAGTACCGGCTGCGCAACCATTTTTGTGACCATGCTCAGGCTCTTCCGGTTGAATGTTACCTGTTCATTGGGTTTCAAAACAATCTTTCTGATTTCCTTGTGGGCTTTTATCCGATCCGGATCGTTTGCCGAAACTTCCACAATACCTGTTTTCACCACCAATTTTACTTCCTCATCTTCATCATTGGCACGAATGCTGAAACTGGTTCCTTTCACTTTAGTGACCATTGATCCGGTATAGACCAGAAATGGTTGCTCAGGATTTTTAACGACCTCGAAAAATGCTTCACCGGTCATGGATACCTCCCGCTTATCTTTGTCAAATTGCTTAGGATAGGAAATACGGGCGTTTTTTTTCAGGATCACCGAGCTACCATCGGGCAGGTTCACCAGCCTGATTGTACTCGTTTTGTTCACCACTTCCAGCATTTGCGGTTTTTGATTGTCCCTTATTCCGGTCGACGATAGTGGCAGGAACTGTGCAGAGAAGTTTTTCCCTTTAAAGAATACCATCCCAAAGCCGGTCATTACCAGGAATATGGCCGCCACCCTAAGCCAGTTTCCACTCCACCACGGCAGAAAGGGTTCTTTTTCCTCATTGGGAATTGCTTCCAGGATTCTTGCAACGCGATATTTTACTTCTTTTTCAGAAATTAGATCTTGTTCTCCCCTCACCGACAGCAAGGTTTCCTTTGCCAGTTCGATATTGGCGACCTGCAAAGGGTTGTCGCGCAGGAAATTTTGCCAGAAATCATCCGACTCTCCATGATAAACCCAGCGTTGGAATTTCAAATCTTCAAGCCAGTCACGGACTTCAAAGCTTTTATAATTATTCATGGATTTTATTAAATTATTTGCTTCGATACGATGAGTATCTTGTCAGCAAATAGTACCCATGAACATTTAAATATTTTTTAGTTTTTTTCTAATACCAAAAAAGGAAGGCGGAGGCTGCCAGAGAAATGACGGCATGCTGTAAATATTCGCGGAGCTTCTGGATACCGTATTGGAGATAGTTGGCCACGGCCTGGCGTTGCAATCCCATCACGGAAGCGATTTCGTCGTATGACAGGTTTTCGTAATATTTCAGATAAAGTGCTTCTTTTTGCCTTTTGGGAAGTGATTCAATCGCTTTTTTGAGCCGGTTCGCCGTAAGCTGGTCGGTTTCGTTAATGATCCAATCCGATTCAGGCGACAGTTCATCACATGGATCATTGTCCTTAATTTCTGAAAATACCGATTGTCTTCTGACGCGATGTATCAGGTTGTTTCGAAGGGATTGAAAAAGGTACGGCTTGATGGCTGAAATGTAAGAAAGGGATTCGCGCTTTTCCCATATTTCCAGGAACAAGTCCTGCAAACAGTCTTTGATCATGTCCCGGTCGGCCGTAAAACGGGTCCCGTAGTGATAAAGCGCGGCGTAATTGTGCTCTGTAATTTCACCGAAGGCGCTTTTGTCGCCTTTGCATAACTGCTGCCAGCGACTGATCAGATAGGTTTCAGGTAAACGTTCTGAATGCTTCACGGAGTTAAAGGGCAAAATCGTTGATAATTTGTTCCACTTCAATACATCCAATTAATTCTTGCTATCGGAATGTAAATATCAACGATGCCTATCCGTCAACTATCCTGCGCTATCATGCTTTTATTTAAATATTTCTCCGATTTGATCAATGTCAACTCCGAGCACTTTTTTGGCAATCGTATTAAGTGATGCTTTGTCCCCTTCGAAGTGGTAGGTGCGCTGGGTATGCGTCAGCTTTTCATTTTTCTTCAAAAGCTTTGCCCAACATGGAAATTTTGCGGTCAATGGTAAAAGTCAATGCGTTTCCTTAATGGTTTTCCAGCTTCGCTTTCTTCTGAAAAGTGACCGAAGCTGAATCGGATGAAATGACTTCAAAAGGCTCTGAATCAATGACGGCAGGCGTTTGCCAATTATCAAAATCCAACTTTGTGCCTTTTTTAAAATAAACCGAAAACTGGCCGCCTTCCGGAGAAAGCCAGAAACGTTCTTCGCCGCCAAATGCATTGATATGGGGTTGAAGTTGATTGCTTTCAATCAATTTGTAGTTGATCCAGCCATAACTATTTCCTTCTCCGCCGGTAGCGGTACTCGTCATGACCCTGCCCTGATAGTCAGGGATAATGATCGCCTGTGAGCCTTTTTCATCGGGTGCAGTCAATACAATAACCGATTTATGTTTTTTCAAAAAGGCAAGATCGTATGCAAAAGTGCCTTGTATGGATGTTTCTTCCACTTTGTTCTGATCGTTTTTGGTATTTTGCTGACAACCTGTGAATGTCAGGATCATCAAGAAGAGAGCCGGGTGAAGCTTTTTCAACATTATTCTCTCAAATAATTGCCATAACCTACGATCAGAACTGAAAGGATAATCACCAAAATTCCGATCAGGATTGTGTTAATGGTTTTGCGGCTGACGGACTTCCATTCTTTCAAAATTAATCCCCAGGAATTGGCAACCAGGATAATAAACGCCATGTGCAATATCCACGAGCTCGGACCATTACCCAGCTTGCTTTCGCCCATCCCGTAGAAGAAAAATTGCAAAAACCAGGTGGTCCCTGCAAGTGCTGAAAATATGTAATTGGAAACCAGCGGCGTAGCAGCATTAGTGTAATCGCCGAATGTTCTGTTCCGCGCATTCAGGATCATACACCAGATAAAGTTGGTGGTTAACCCTCCCAGCAGGATCACCACATAAGTCACATTATTTTGGAACAAGAAATTACCCTGGTCCGAATTGGCCGCTTTCCAAATCTGGTTTGCTTCTTCCGCCATCACTTTTCCGGCATCAATTCCAAATGCAAAACAGGCGCTCAAAACGCCAGAAATGATGGAGACGGTAAGGCCCAGCCCAATCTTAAATTCTGTTTTACTATCTTTTCCAAGACCGCTTTTTTTCAAATCACTATCTTTCATCGCACCCGCTTTCCCGCAAATAATAATACCAATCACGCACACCAGCAGGCCCAGTAAAACCATCTGTCCCCAGCTGTTTGTGAACAGATCTGAGATGGTATCTTTTCCTGGTCGGGGTGAAAACTGGTAATAAATAGAAGGTATCAATGCCCCGAAAACGGAACATAAGCCAAGAATGATGGAACTGCCCAATGCTACTCCCAAATACCTGACACCCAGACCATATGTAAGTCCTCCAATGCCCCACAAAACGCCAAACATATAGGTAAAGAGCAGGACGCCGCCGTCGGTATGTGCAATGATTTCGGTAAAACCAGGAATGGTGAGGTAAGCAGCAAGCGGCGGAACGATCAGCCAGGAAAAAAGGCCACCCACGATCCAGTACGACTCCCACGCCCAGCCCTGCACACGCTTGTAAGGGATATAAAAACTTCCGGAAGCAAAACCGCCGATAAAATGGAAAATGACGCCAAGAAGAGCCTGCATGAGTGTGGGATTTTAATCATGTAAAGAATATTCGGGGGGTATCTACTTGCGGCAGGGCCGACTTACAAAGTCTTCAAGACTTGGCAAGTCAGCCCCGCCGTCCGGCTACCGTCCGGTAATAATCTTTTTTACAACCTTCGTTTCGCCGCTTTGCAGCACCACCAAATACAGGCCAGCCGGCCAGTTGGAAGTAGAAATTTCCGTTTCCCGAAATGCGGTTATGGACCGATCCGCAAGGTATTGCTGACCATTCAAATTGAAAACCTGCAAGTCGCCACTTTTGGACGAAAGAATTTTAAAATGACTGGAAGCGGGATTGGGATATGCCTTAAAATCTCCGGCAGCAGGCGGCTCAACGCCGGTAATGGTGACCGGCAATACATTGGTTAGCAATCTGATACCTCCTGAATTACTACCAATCGCTAAATCAGGTTTCCTATCCCCATTCAAATCACCAATAGCCAGTGAGAGATAATTTCCAAAACCCACCGCACTTCCTTTTCCGTTGATTTGAACGAACTGATCTTCACGTTCCGTCCACTTTCCCCATTCGGCTCCATGAAAAATGCGAACGTTACCTGTATGATCCACGGTTGCCAGATCGGCGAGGCCGTCCAGATCAAAATCCGACACGGCAAGCTGCGGCGAGCGGCCAGCAAAACTGATTCCTACACCTGCGAATGCATCGGTTTCGAGCTTGAAAGTGAATTGCTTATTGGTGCCTGTGTTGGTATAGTAATAAATATTTCCCTGTCCTTTTCCTACCAATAGATCCAGATCTCCATCGCCATCTGTATCGTAAAAATAAGGCGAATCACCTGTCAGGGATTCGGAGGGCATTATTATAGTCACCGCGTCGGCAATATTCAGTTGGGCCGGCACACCTGCCGCAGCTTTGTTGGGAATGTAGCGGTATTCCATCTTAAGGTTTGCGAGAGAAGTCGCTGCAAAACCAAGGTCTTCAATGCCATCCCCATTGAAATCAGCCCATTGCGGCTTGATGTTGTAAATAGCAAGTGCGGAAAGTAAACCAAGATAGTCTTCCGATTCGACGGTAAATTTCGGTTCGGTTGATGTTCCTTCATTTCTTAGTAACCATAAACTTCCTTTAAAACCTCCTGCAACCGGCGTTCCCCCGGTGCCGATCAGCATATCCAAATCGCCATCGCCGTCGATATCGAAAAAGGTAGGGGCAGAATTTTCGCCAACATCCAGCATTTGATCTTGCAGGAAATTTTTCTGTGACAATTTAAAATCTGGCTTAATCGTCGTGCCCGCATTGTGATAGAACCAACCGCTTGATTTAAAGTCAGTCTGGTTAACGTCATTGGACGGAACGCTCGGCGCAATTAAAAGATCTTTCACGCCGTCAAAATCAACATCTTCCAGGAATGCAGCGGGGAAAATGTGCATGGAAACTGGATTAACAGTAGGATAAATGTTTGTGAAACTTACGAAATCTCCCACAATTCCTGCTTTTGAATTCGTAATAAGCGAGATATGCTCGTTACTGACATGGCCTACCAGCAGATCTTTTTTTCCATCTCCATTTAAATCCTGTAAAACAATGGAATTCCCTGCATGCATTACCCTGCCACCAAGATTCGATGCCACGCCGCAATCTTCCCCAAACACAAAATCCTCGTTATCCCCTTTGTGAAAATTCCCCCAGCAATCTCCATTGCGTTGAAAGACAGGTGCTTTCTGATTTCCCAAACTATCCGGAACACTAAACTTTTCAATACTCAGATTCTGGTGCAACTCAATGAATGTACCGGAGAAATCAAATGCCAAAAGATCCAGATCGCCGTCGTCGTCAATATCAGTTATACCCGGAATGTCCGTTCCAGAAACCTGTAAATTGATATTTCCTGAAAAACCTTTGGTGTAGAGCGCGTCCTGCATCAATTTGAATGTCCATGCATTGGCGACCTTGACCTGTTTATAAACCGTAATCCCAAGTGACGTGCTGGTGAACAAATCTTTCAGTCCGTCGCCATTGTAATCGGCGAGGATAATCCAGTTATCTGCTGACGGGAAAAGGGTTTCGTAATAAGGGGCGTGAACAAATGTCTTTTTGGCGGGTTTTGACGGATCTGCCGCAGCCAGAAATGTGGTCACTTTACTATTCGTGCGATCATAAACGACCAGGTCTTCATCAGCATCATTATTCAGGTGCATTTTCAAAAACTGCGAAGCATTGAGGCCACCTGCCCATGGATTGACGAGTTTCTGGCCTTTTGCTGTCACAACCGTGAGGGTATCAGGCTTAAACCAAGCCTTCTGGGAATTTGCGCGAAAGAGTATTAGTGTAAAAAAGATCAGGAAGAGTAAGGAGGTATATTTGGTTCGCATCGTTGAGGAATATTCTATTAGATTTGCAGGTTTCACGGACGCCGCGCGGGGCGCTCTCAAACCTAACGAAATAAGCTTCCCTAACTTTATAACGAAGGAATAATTCATGTATACTTCCACGGAAACGCTTTATCAGCTGTTTAGCCAGGGCGCTAAAATATCCACAGACACCCGCCAGATCACACCTGGATGCATTTTTTTTGCGCTGAAAGGAGATAAGTTTGATGGTAACCAATACGCTGCGGATGCATTGGAAAAAGGGGCAGGATATGCGGTGGTGGATGACGAGAAAGTGGTTGCTGACAAGCGGTTTTTATTGGTTGAAGATGTATTGTCAGCCTTGCAAGATTTGGCGAGGCATCATAGGAAAACATTTACATTTCCAGTAATCGCATTAACAGGTTCTAATGGCAAAACAACCACCAAAGAGCTGATTGCAAAAGTGTTATCGATGAAATACAATACTTATGCAACCAAAGGAAATCTTAATAACCACATTGGGGTACCGCTCACGATCCTATCCATCGACACAGCAAAGCATGAAATAGCCGTGGTCGAAATGGGTGCGAACCATCAGGCGGAAATTGCATTGCTGAGCTCCATTGCATTACCCACGCACGGCCTGATAACCAACATTGGAAAAGCCCATCTCGAAGGTTTCGGCGGCGTAGCGGGGATTATGAAGGGAAAGGGGGAATTGTTTGATTTTCTTTCCAAAAAGAAAGGGACGGTTTTCGTGAATTCCACGGATGATACGGTGATGGATATGGTCAGCAAGCGCCGCGCCTTTGGCGAGATCGTATTTTATTGTTCGGAAAGCAGTAAGGTAAACCCTGAACTTTTGCAGGAAAACCCTTTTGTGATTTATAAAAGCAACGGAAAAACCATTTCCACGCACCTTCCGGGAAGCTACAATTACGACAACATTTGTGCTGCGCTGGCTGTTGGGAAGCATTTTAAAGTTTCAGATGAGGATGCGAATGAAGCGGTTGCGAGCTACCAGCCCGATAATAACCGTTCGCAAATCGTAAAAAAAGGCAGCAATACCATTTTCATGGATGCTTATAATGCTAATCCTTCTTCGATGGCGGCAGCAGTCGCCAGTTTTGGGAGGATGGAAGCGCCCAGGACAATGGTGATACTAGGAGATATGTTCGAATTAGGCGAGGCGGCGCCTGAGGAACATTTGGAGCTCGGCAAGCTGATCGCAGCCGAAAAATTTGATATCGTTATCCTGGCAGGAAGTTTAATGCAACATGCCCTGCCTGCACTCCCGAAAGCCTACTATTTCCCTGATAAATTCTCCCTGCACAACTGGGTGATGGACAACCCGCAGGAAAATACGTACATCCTGATCAAAGGATCGCGGGGGATGTCGCTGGAAACGGTGTTAGACAGACTTGGTAAGTCTTGAAGACGGGGTCGCCCAGACTTGCCAAGTCTCGCCCCTTTTTTTCCGACCCGGACAAAATATCTTTAAGAACAGGGTTAATTCTTGTCTATTAATGTCAAAGCGTCGCCTGATTAGCCACTAGCAGATATTTTATCCAATTTTAAATCACAAATCACAATTTGTATCTACTTTTCTTCCCTTCAGTGGGTTTTCTACTTAGTTTTGTATCATAATCAAGATAATAACTAAACTGTAAAATAATGGCAACGTCAACTGACACGTACATTCCTTACAAGGTAAAAGACATCTCGCTGGCCGAATGGGGCCGCAAAGAAATTACACTGGCAGAAGCAGAAATGCCAGGTTTGATGGCGATCCGCGCTGAATACGGACCATCACAACCACTTGCAGGTGCACGTGTGGCAGGATGCCTTCACATGACAATCCAAACTGCGGTTTTAATCGAAACTCTGACTGCATTGGGTGCAGAAGTGACCTGGTCATCCTGTAACATCTTTTCTACGCAAGATCACGCAGCAGCAGCAATTGCAGCAGCAGGAATTCCGGTTTTCGCTTGGAAAGGAATGAACGAGGAAGAATTCAACTGGTGTATCGAGCAAACGCTATTCTTTGGAGAAGATCGTAAGCCTTTGAATATGATACTGGACGACGGTGGAGACTTAACCAACATGGTTTTTGACGAATATCCTGAGTTGATCGAAGGCATTAAAGGGCTTTCGGAAGAGACCACAACCGGTGTTCTTCGCTTGTATGATCGTTTGAAAAACGGCACATTGCATTTGCCTGCAATCAACGTAAACGACTCTGTTACAAAGTCTAAATTTGATAACAAATATGGTTGCCGCGAATCGCTGGTAGATTCGATCCGCCGTGCAACCGACCTGATGCTTGCTGGTAAAGTTGCTGTTGTGGCAGGTTATGGAGATGTAGGTAAAGGTTCTGCTGAATCTCTTCGCGGCGCAGGTTGCCGGGTATTGGTTACCGAAATCGATCCAATTTGTGCGTTACAAGCTGCAATGGACGGATTTGAAGTGGTAACAATGGACGAAGCTGCCGGCCGCGCAAATATTTTCGTAACAGCGACTGGTAACTACAAAATCATCACATCCGCTCACTTCCTGAAAATGCGCGACAAAGCGGTAGTTTGTAACATCGGCCACTTCGACAATGAAATCGATATGGCTTGGCTGAACAAATCTTACGGATATACCAAATCGCAGATCAAACCACAGGTTGACATTTACAACGTTGAAGGCAAAGACATTATCATTCTTGCCGAAGGACGTCTGGTAAACCTGGGCTGCGCAATGGGCCACCCATCATTCGTAATGTCGTGCTCATTCTCAAACCAGACATTGGCCCAGCTTGAACTTTGGACTAACACTGCGGCTTACGAGAAAAAAGTATATGTTCTTCCAAAAGCATTGGACGAAAAAGTAGCTGCATTCCACCTGGCGCACGTTGGCGCGAAACTGGAAGTGCTGACAGACGAGCAAGCCGCCTACATCGGGGTTTCAACAGCCGGTCCGTTCAAGACCGAGACTTACAGATATTGATTTAGATTTAAGGTTCATAAGTACCAAACGCCTGCTTCATCATTTGAGGCAGGCGTTTTTTTGTGCACATAACTCAAACTTATAGTATACCGCCTAATCAATCTGTCCACCGCCTGATAATTCCTTTCCTTTAATAAAGCCGATTTCGGCAAATTTCTCTGGTAAATATTTACGTGAACCTTGATCACACTTACCATGAGAAGCATTTTGCTATTTTCCCTTGCATTCATTTTTTGCAGTCTCGCGACGTTCGCCCAGAACAGCCGCCAGCGGGACATCGACGCATTTGTCGCTCAAACGGGGGCGGTTGCCACAACAGATAGGGCTACTAACTCGCTCAACTATCTGCGATTTCCAATTGGGCAAGCGCTAAGCCTGGAAGGGTCGTCACCCGAACAAAAGGCATTTTCTTTCATGGCCAAGTATTCTGGCCTGTTTGAAATGAAGACCCCCAAAGATTCCTATCTGGTTAAAGAAGTGAAAAGGGACAATTACGGCCTGGATCATGTGGTGTTACAGCAATATTACGAGCGCGTACCTATTTATGACGGCGTTTTGAAATTTCATTTCAATAAGGAAGGTGGCTTAACATCCATGAATGGAAATTTTGTGATCGCCGAAAAATTGAATGCAACACCAGCCATATCTAAAGAAGAAGCCGGGGAGAAGGCGATCAAACTTGTCACAGGACAGAAAATGGCCAAGTTTACAGCACCTCTAAAAATTAACAAAAACAATCTTTTTGTATTTCAAAAAGGGCTAGCTCAGGGCTACCAGGGGCCGTTGCATTTGGTTTACGAAGTGGAGGTACGTAATGATGCTGATGTTAGAGAATTTCTTTATATCGATGCACACACCAATAAGTTGGTGGAGCAGTTCACAGGGATGCACGGCATTGATAGAAAATTGTACGAAACGTCTGTTACTGCACCAAATCTGAAATGGCAGGAAGTAGATGGCATAGCCAGTCCAAAATTTACCGCTTTGGATCAATGGCAAAAATCCGAAATTGAGTCCGCAGGGCATATATATAATTTGATGAAGAATGCATTTGGCTATAATTCCTATAATAATGCGGGGGCGACGATGGTAACAGTAAATAACAACCCGAATATAAATTGCCCGAATGCAAACTGGAATGGAGTGACTGCTAATTATTGTACGGGTGTTGCTTCTGATGATGTTGTCGCACATGAATGGGCGCATGCCTATACTGAGTACACGAGCGGACTGATTTATGCCTGGCAAGCCGGGGCGCTTAATGAGGCTTATTCTGACATTTGGGGTGAGACGGTGGATCAACTGAATTCTTACATGGATAATGGCGAAAGTAATGTTTTGCGAAATGGCTGTGCCAGTTCTTCCAGATGGCAAGTTGGTGAACAAGCCAGTGCCTTTGGAGGAGCGATACGGGACATGTGGGATCCAACCTGTAAAGGCAACCCAGGCAAGATTTCAGATCCTCAGTATAATTGCTTTCCTGGTGATCATGGAGGTGTACATAATAATTCAGGCATAATTAATCATGCATTTTCACTGCTAGCCGACGGTGGAAATTACAATGGGCAGAATATCACTGCCTTGGGGCTCACAAAATCCGCCCACATTTTTTGGCGTGCCCAGTCTACTTCAATCACTTCGACCACTGACTTTGCTGCCCTGGCAGATATCCTGGAAGCATCATTAACAGAATTGCTGGGAATTGACTTGCCTAAACTTTCCACGGCAGCAGCACAAGCAGGCGCATCAGGTATTAAGATTACAGCCGCCGACTTATTACAGTTAAAAAAAGTAATACTGGCGGTCGAGATGAGGGCAAACGGCTGTATTCTCAATCCTAATTCAAAGCCCTTATTCGAAACATTGACACCGATCTGCAAGGGTGCAATTCTCGGAAATGCATTCTTTTACGAAGATTTCGAAAATGGACTTGGAGCCTGGACGGTTGCTAACAATGGAGTATCCCCTAGCTGGACAAGTCGTAATTGGATTCTCAATAATACGGCTCCCGGTGGAAGAAGTGGCAACGTTGCTACTGCCGGCAACTTTGAAGGTGGTGATTGCGTAAATAATTTACAAAATGGTATAATGAGCCTAACTAGTCCACAGATAACAATTCCACCTAGTAAGACAGGTCCCTTTTATCTTGCATTTGACCATTATGTATCACTTGAAAAAGATGCAGACGGAGGTAATATTCAATATAAGTTCGCAGGAAGTCCATGGCTCGATATTCCCAAATCCGCATTCGTAGGAAATCCCTATAACGCTATTTTGTGGAATGACAATCCACTGGTCGGGCAGGAATGCTTTTCTGGAGGAGACGGGGGCTCCCTAACTTCACATTGGGGACAGAGCCGGATTGATCTGAATGTCATCGGAATTTTAGCCGGTCAATCTGTTCAATTTCGTTTTAACTTAGGGAGTGATGGATGTGGTGCCTGGGCCGGCTGGTTTATCGACGATGTCAGAATTTATTCTTGTACAACACCCACTGTTCAATTTGTATCATCTGGTGCAACCGTTAATGAAGCTGAGGCTGACATAGTATCTGGAATACCAAACACTTGCTTAACGTATGTTGAAAAAAAAGTTACTATAAAAATTAATCAGGCTCCATCTCAGCCAGTTCTAGTAACGCTAAACAATCCCGTGGGCACAGCCAAATCAGGAATTGCAGAAGACTATAGCATTACTCCGAACAGCTTTACCTTGCAAGCTGGCGCGTTATCTAAGGATATCCTGGTTAAAATTTACAATGATGCTAATGTAGAAGGTAAGGAAACGCTCACATTGAGCTACTCATTAACCAATCCCAGTGGAGGTAATGCAAGCCCTGAATTATTTGATCAACAGTATACCCTTCTAATTGATGATGACGAGTTGCTTCCAGAGGTTAACACGTTAAACCTTTTTGAAGCTGATTTTAATATTGGCCTTCCTGCGGGCTGGAATGTCGCAGGTGGTGGCAATTTTCCTGAAACCTGGGATGTAGTTGATTATAAGAACTATCAGAAGCTTGATCCTGCCGGTACACCCTACCTATATGTCAACAGTGGCTGGGGCTTTCAGGCTCCTGATCAATTAGATAGGATTATCGAAACCCCTGCGTTTAATTCGTTGGAAGCGAAATCTTTGAACATTTTATTTCAGGAATTTTTTTTCCCGACAACAGGTATAAAGGACTTTAATGAGCAGGCTATGATAGATGTTTGGGATGGCACTAACTGGCATACCATTCTAACTCAAAATCAAGCCACTGGTGAGTCAGGAATTTGGGATCAACCCGCCAATCGAAATATCGTTATTCCATTAGCTTACCGTAGTTCCAGGATGAAAGTTCGATTCCGATATATCGCAGACTGGAATGGTTTATGGGCTTTGGATAATGTTAAGATTATTGCAACCTATAACAACAACATTCAAACCGCCATTTCCCAAACCCCCGACAGCCAATACCTCGGCCCCAACGCAACCGTCTACTTCCACGACCCAACCTCCGGCAATCTAATCGCCAAAATAAAAAACCTATCCGCACACGATTACGGCTGTACATCCGTCCAGGTCGACCGCGCAGGCAACGACGCAACCGCATGGGTCGGCGCTCACAAAATCACGAAAAAGACTTTTAAAGTTACCCCCACGAATAATAATCCGGCAGGAAAGTATGAGATAACGCTTTATTACAAAGCCTCGGAATTGGCGAATTTTAATGGGGCGACCATTAAATCAATGGGGAAAAGCGAAGGTGGTATAATGACTGGAACCTTGGCAAACAGTTCTTCGGCTCCGGTGCAGATGTCAGCTTTTAATTCAGATTTCGCATATACCGCAACTTTCAATACTGGTTTCAGTGGTTTTGGCCTGTCGGATGCAACTGCCAGTGGCTCGCTTCCGGTAACTTTATCCCGATTTGAAGGGAAGCATACGGTTGAGGGTAATGTGCTTTCCTGGGAAACTACGGCAGAAGTGAACAATGATTATTTTGTTGTTGAACGTTCCACCGACGCCCGAAAGTTTGAAGAAATTTCCAGAATACCTGGAATTGGAACATCTGCGATTCGAAATACCTATTCATTTACAGATATCCATTATAAAAACGGGCTCACTTATTATCGTTTAAAACAAGTTGACAAGGATGGGACATTTGCTTACAGCCGGATGATTTCCCTTGAAGGGTCCGGTATGAGTGAACTGAAATTTTTCCCCAATCCTGTGCAATCAGTGCTGAACATTACATTGCCAAATACAGAAATGAAACATGGCAATGTTAAAGTTATCAATTCCGCAGGCCAGATTGTGCTGACAAAATTAAAAGTCAGATCTGACCATGGTGCAATGTCGCTGGACGTCTCGAAATTGGTGACAGGGGTTTATGAGGTTGTGGTGTCTGAGGGAGGGAATGTTTACAGGTTTTCGGTTGTGAAGATGCCATAAGGGATTTTGACCGGTGAAGGAAAAAGGCTTTCTCAATTCACATGAATCATATGCCCCATAACAAACAAAACCCGGAAAATTCCCGGGCCTTGTTTGTTTCGCTATAAGTCAGCTTACAATCGTGATAAAAGCTCCTGTTTCTTTGTTTTAAACTCTTCCTCCGTGATTTGTCCCTTCTCAAAAAGCACATTGATCTTTTCGATCGTTGAAATGATAATGTCCTGTGGCGAATGCGAACTCTCGGGAGTTCTCAGATCGGCCGTTGAAGTCACATCATAAGGAATTTCGGGTGTAGCCTGCATTTGCTCACTAGGCTCTGAAATAACCGACAAATTGCTAATATCTACCGGACCATCCTGGCTGGTAAACTTATAAGAACTTCCCGAACCTTGTTGCTGGGAAATACCGGTAATCTGGTGATGCTTCGTGTCATAAATGGTCCGCTTCCCATTTTCTTCAATCACAAGACGTCTAACTGGCCCGAAATAGGCATATTTAAAATTATTCTGGGAACCGCTTGATGTAGGATTTCCAAATACCGATGGCCATGAACTGCCTGAGTGACTTGAAAAGTTGCCGTTTGCGTGATGTTTTTCAGTCGGTGCTTCCTTCTCCTCAAATAACACTTTTGAAGTAACAATGCCAGCCAATTCGGTCGCAAGTTTATCTACGGTCGCTTTTAACGAATTATTAAACATATCCCCTACCATGGTCATGCCGCCTTTCATCCATTGTCCCGAGCCACCTAATTCGGAAATATTGAACTGCGCCATGGTGCCATTTCCGTTAATAACGGCTTTAAGCATGGTTTCAACCGTTTCTGTTTTCAGGTTATATTTCGCAGCTAAGTCTTCGACGTATTGCTGCCCTTCTTTTGTTAATGCTTTCATAATATCTGATTCTTTTCCCTATACGTCACAAAAACAATGCCATTGTATTCGCATAGCGCAATTTAACCGGAGCTACTGCCACTTCTGTTGCAGTTCGGACTGGTTAATAACAGATTCTTATCGGTAAGACAAAACGTTACAGGTTGGTTTTTACATTTCCAGTAACTCTATCCAATTCTATTTTTGCTGATAGATAATCAAAAACAGATTCCAGATAATTTGCTTTTGCGGTAGTTAATGCCAGTTCGGAATCCGTCAGTTCCAACCGCGATGCTACCCCTTTTTCGTACCGGTATTTGGTAATGGAATAGCCAAGTTCGGCGGTCTTGGATACACCTTGCTGCGTTTTTATTCTTTCTGATGTTTCGATCAGGCTTGCCAGGATTTGTTTCACCTCGGTTTTTAGCTGCTCCTGCGCATTGTCATAAATCAGGTCGGCCTGTTGCCTTTCAATCTTTCCCAGCGCAACGCGGTTAACATGTTGATTTCCGCTAAAAATCGGGATCGCAAACTGAATTCCAGCAAAGAAAACCGGCGGATAAGCTGCATTTCCAAAACGGAACTGATTGGTTTGTGTTTGTATCTGATATTGGCTTATGAAATTCACAACCGGTAACCTGGCTGACCGGTACAGGTCAATTTCCTTGTCAGATATTTCTTTATTCAATGTCAATATCTGCAAATCCGGACGTTGTTGAACCGATAACTTGTACGTTCCTGATTCGGTGGGAATGGCTTCTTCCGGACTCAATTCCAATGAATCGGAAAGCACATATGCGGTTTCGGAAACATCACCCAGCAGATTTCTGAGCTGCTGCTGACTGATCTGCACGGCATAAGTAAGTCTCAAAACATCCGGTTCCAGGTTCTTCACCAGGGTATAAGCCCTTAATGTATCCACCCGCAACGCTTTTCCCTGAGCTAACAGATACCGGGAATCGGCCAATGCTTTCTGGTTACGAAGAATACTTTCCTTTTGAAGTTGGAGCCGCTCATTGAGTACCAATTGCCGTACATAGTTTTGTCTGACTTGCGCCACAACATCTATTTCTTTTTGCTGATAAATCAGCTGGCTTTGCTTTTCAACCAATTTTCTTCTCTGGATTTCATGTCTGGCTCCCGAATTATAAATCGGCTGAACCAGTGAAAGTTGGGCGCCAGCCAGGTCTTCCCCGCCAAACCGGGCATAATCAATCCTTTCCGAAGTTGAAGAGTTACCATTCAAGCCAAAGAAAACCGGTTTTTGAAAGTAATGCTGAAATTGTCCGGCCAGGCTAATGTTTGGCATCAACAATCCTCGGGTAACCGCTGTTTGCTGAGCCGATTTGCGGATCCCCATGGAATCGATCCGGAGGTCGCGATTATGGCTCTTAGCCGTTTCAATAGCCTGGTCCAGCGATAAGGTCTGTTTTTGTCCCCACAAAAGAAGGGGGCTCAAAGCCAGGATAAGGCTTAGTAACTTTATCCTGGTGTATCGGTTTAAAATTGCGTTTTTCATGATTTCAATGTGGTATTAATGTTGCCTCTCGGGAATTAATGTGTTTGGAGCAATGCTTCTTCATCCTGCGAAATTGTTCCTGACTCGTCGTGTTTCCGCAATGGTCTGGATAAGTAGGAGTAGATGGACGGAATCACGTAAAGAGTGAGTACACCTGCAAAAATCAACCCGCCAACGACCACGATTCCAAGTGATTGCCGACTTCCTGAGGATGTTCCAAGTGACAATGCAATCGGCAATGTTCCGAAAATCATCGCCAGTGTCGTCATCAAAATCGGGCGGAAACGGGATACTGCTGCAATTTTGGCGGCTTCGAATGTAGAGGTGCCTTCTTCTTTACTTTGGTTCGCAAATTCCACAATCAGGATACCGTTTTTCGTGATCAGACCGATAAGCATGATGATCCCGATCTGGCTGAAAATATTGACCGTCTGATCTGTAAACCAAAGGCTTAACAACGCTCCCGTCAAAGCCATCGGTACCGTGAGAAGAATGATGAACGGATCGACCAGACTTTCAAACTGGGCAGCCAGTACCAGATAAATCAGCACAATTGCGAAGATGAATGCAAAGATCAGACTGGAACTACTTTCGGAGTAATCACGGCTTTGTCCAGCCAATGCAGTACTGAAACCGTTCGGAAGCTCTTTGGTAGTAATTTTATCCAATTCCTGAATTGCTTCTCCCAGACTTACCCCAGCCGCAGGCGTCGCCGAAATAGTTGCGCTATAAGACTGATTGTACCGGTAAATCGCCGGTGGACTGATGCCTTCATTTTGTTTCGTCAAATTATCCAGCGATACCATTTCTCCGCTGCCAGATTTAAGGTACAATGATTTCAAATCATAAGGCGCAGAACGGTCTTCGCGGTCCAGCTGGCCGATTACCTCATACTGGCGATCATTGTGGATGAAGTAACCATATCTCCTGCTGCTCAATGCTAATTGCAATGTCTGGCCAATATCTTGGGTCGAAATTCCCAATTGTGCAGCTCTCTGGCGGTCAATGCTAATGCTGATTTCCGGACGGTTTATTTTAAAATCTGCGTCAGCAAAATTCAACTTTTTATTGCCTCCAACTTGTGTCATTAGTTTCGGCATCACATCAATTAACCCTTTCAAGCTTGGCGCCTGGATCACATATTGAACTGGTTGTGTATTTCCATAACCGCCAATGGTCGGTAATTGGATCGGAATGATCAGCACATTTCTGAACTGCTGGGTCGCCATGACGAGTTTCATGAAGATCTGAGATTGCGTTAACCCGCTTTTTCTGTCTTTGGGCTCATTCAAAAATATCCATTGAAAACCTCCGTTAACCGGCTGGGCCAAAGTACCACCGGCTGCTGCAATGGCTGTATAAGTGCGTTCTGCATTCAAATCCGGAATGGAATCGGCGATAAAGTTGCCGATTTCCTTCATGCTCGCCTCCATGCTTTCGTAGGAAGTGCCTTCCGGCGCAATCACAGCGAGACCAATCATCGACCTGTCTTCCAGTGGCGCGAGTTCGGAAGGAAGCTTGGGCGCCAGCCAATAGGCAATGCCAAAGGATACCAAAAGCAACACGATACCCAGCCAGCGCACCTTCATAAATGCTGACAATGAGCGCGCATATGCATTGTTCATGGCTACGAACCAGGGTTCCGTTTTCTTGTAAAGCCAATTGTGCGATGTGCTGGGTTTGAGCAAATAAGCACTCATCATCGGTGTTAGCGTCAGCGCAACAAAGGCTGAAACGGTCACCGAGCCCGCTACGACAATGGCAAATTCCTTAAACAACCGGCCTGTTAACCCCCCCAAAAATAAGATCGGCAGGAACACAGCTACCAACGTGATCGTGGTAGAAATTACCGCAAAGTAAATTTCATTGGAACCTGCCCTGGCTGCCTGGATGGGTGACATACCCTGCTCGACCTTGCTATATATGTTTTCCAAAACAATGATCGCATCATCAACGACGAGCCCAATTGCTAAAACCAGCCCCAAAAGTGTTAAGACGTTGATGGAGAATCCGGCAATGTACATGATGAAGAATGCCGAGACGATGGAAACCGGAATGGCCAGCAGCGGGATTAAAGTACTCCGCCAGTCTCTCAGGAACACGAAAATGATCAGGGAGACCAATGCAAAAGCAAGTAATAATGTTTCCTCGACTTCTGATAATGAGTTTCTTACAGGAACCGTGAAGTCTTTTCCCAAAGCAATTTCATATTCTTTCGGGGTCGTTTTCTGGATTTCTTCAAAACGTTTTTTGAATTCATCCACAATGGCCAGCGAATTCGCTCCACGCTGGGGACTCACACCCGTCCCAACACCGTAGTCAGCCCTTTTTCCATTATAAATGATCATGGCCGTGCGCTCGTTCTGCGATGCCATAACAGCCTCGCCGACATCTCTGAAACGCACAATCGCACCTTCGCTTTCCCGGATAATCATGTTATTGAAGTCATCCGCTGTAACAAGTCTTCCCTGCGTACGCAGCGTAACTTCGGTATTCTGACCTTCAATCCGGCCGCTGGGCAAATCCACGTTTTCACGTTGCAATGCTTGTTGGATATCCGCAGGTGTCAGGCCATAAGCCGCTAACTTCACCGGATCCATCCGTAACCGCATCGCCCGTTTTTTTCCTGCGTAGGAATCTACAAGACGTACGCCCGGGATGGATTGCAGACGTTCTTTAATATTGATATTGACAAAATCCGTTACATCTTCCAATGTTTTGGTCTTGCTCTGAACGGTAAGAAATACCAGAAAGTCAGCAGGACCCGCTTTTTCAACAATGGTAGGCTCGATATCCGTCGGCAATTGCTGACGTGATTTTGAAACTTTATCACGCACATCATTGGCTGCGGCCTCAAGGTCGGTATTCAATTCAAATTCTACGGTGATAATGCTCACCTGTTCGCGGGATGTGGAAGAAACGGCCCTGATGCCATTGGCTTCTGCGATGGCTTCTTCCAAAGGTTTGGTAACCTGGGACGCGATGATATCTGCGCTGGCACCCGGATAGACCGTAGTTACCATTACGATCGGGGAATCTGTTACCGGATATTCCCGGGTTCCCAGAAAGGTGTATCCAACGATACCGAAAAGTATAAGCAGTACAGACATTACCCCGGCCAAAACAGGCCGGGAAATACTTACTTGTGAAATTGCACTCATGATTGAATTATATTTTAATGAACAGATACCAATTGGACGTCAGCACCAGGTGTTAACCGGAGCATATTGCTGGTAACAATTGTGTCGCCGGGCGCAAGACCTTTGAGCACATGTACCGAATACGCACTGCGCTGACCGACTTCAATGGATTTAATATTTGCTTTGTTATGATTGACCACAAACACGCTATAACCTTTTGAGGAAGGAATCAAAGCCTGATTTGGAATCATTAATGCGTTACCGGTATTGCCTAAACGCAGCGTCAATCTTGCACTTTGGCCGGGAAGCAATTCACGGCTGCTGTTATTGCTCACGGCGCGCATCAGCAATGTCCTGGTTTTCTGATCCAGACCAGCTTCGTGGGCAATGATGGTCGCTTTGTAAAGTTTCTCATCAGATTCTACATGATACTCGACCTGATCGCCGGTTTTCAAAGTGTTGGCGTGTTTTTCAGGAATTGCAAAATCTATTTTAAGTCGGCTGTTGTCCGTAAGCTGGGCAAGCGGGGCGCCTGGCGTTACGTATGCACCAGTATGAACATTGACGATTCCCAGGTGGCCGCTAAAAGGCGCACGAATGCTTGTTTTGGAGATCATGACTTTAAGCTGATCAATTTTTGCCTGAATTACTTTGAGGTTTGTAAATGCCTCGTCATAATCCTGCTGCTTTGCGGCTTCGTTATCAATTAGTTCTTTAAACCGCTTTTCATTCAGGATAACGAGTTTTTCCTGTTGTTTCAATTGTTCCAATTCGGCGATCAGATCCGCGTCATCGAGTTTAAAAAGCAGGGTACCTGCCGAAACGGCTTTCCCTTCTTTTGCAAGAACCGAAACTACCTTGCGGTTCAGTTCACTGGTAATACTCACTTCCTGAAAAGCGAGTAACGTTCCTGAAACAGTCATTTCGTCATTTAATGATTCTGAATGCAGTACCTGCGCATCGACAGGCACACCCGTAGCGGCAGGAGTCTTAGCAACTTTCGCCTTTTCAGGCAGGCCATCTTTTGAGGTGTACCCTTTGAAGAGTACAGACAGCAATATCACGCCGGTAATGATAAGCCCAGACACGATTTTTGTGGAGTGAATTGTTCTTTCCATGGATTGATTAATTTAAGTATTTGAATGTATCGATTGATTTGGTAGAAGACTTTCCAAGTTTTTTTTAAACTTGGAAAGTCTTGTATCTAAAATTTAAACTTTAAGCGTATTCAAAAACTGAACGTATTCATCGAGAATTGTCGAGTTGAGTTTGTATTTAACGTTTCTTCCTTCTTTTTCTACCACGATCAGATCAGCGTCTGTGAGTTGTTTGACGTGATGTGAAATGGAAGGCTGGGTAAGGTCAATAAAGTCGGCTATTTCATGACAATACAAACAGTCTTCTTTTTGACGCAATTGTTTCAAAATCAGGATGCGGCTGGGATCACTCAACGCCTTCGATATCCGCTCCACTTGTCGAACCTCCATGCCAGATATATAGATAGATTTGAATATATTGATAAACTGTACAGTGCCTACATTACACCGTCAAAAGCAAAATGATTCCCGGAAGTTGCAAATATTTTAGGTTGGTTTAAAATTCTGATGCAGTACGATTACAACCGCTCCAAAATAAAGTTACCATCAATGCCCAATTTTTGATGCAATGCTTTTAAAAAGGCCACATCCGGCTCCCGCTTGCCGTTTAATATCTGAGATATCTTTGCAGCTCCCATTCCAAACATTTCTGCCAATTTCCCTTGCGTAATGTTCATTTCAGTAATTTTTTGCTGCACAACTGAATTGATTGTTATTGTCAGAGGCATTATTTTGAGATCATTATCCTCATAATGCTCCGCTAGTAGCGTCAATTTTTGCAATTCGTCAGATTCCCTCTGATCGAGGGTAAGAAACCCTCCGCCGTCTGTTGCTTTTTGCAGGTAATTTTCAATCAGTGCCATCACCTGATCGTACTGTTTTTCATTTCTTATTTTGTCTATCATAAATGATGTATTAAACAATTGAGCAAATAATCCTATCATAATCCCCATGTGTACCTATAAACCTGATGTAAACGGTTCTTTTATCAAAGTGAATCATCGCTACGATCCTGTAATTATTACCTTTTATATTAAATACATATCTGTCATTGCCGACTGCATCAACTGCATTGAAGGTATCCCGCATACTATTAAAACATGACCAATTGCAGCGTTTAACGATCCTGTACCACTGATTTAACGGCTTCGCAGCATTGGGATGTATCTTTGAAAATGCCGATAGTACAGTTTTGGAAATAATAACCATCAAGCAAAGTTAATAATATTTTCAAATTTTGAAATAAATTTCGAATATCGAAATATCGATCTTTGGATTTGATTTTATTCGAACTTTTGCGGCACAGTTCTTTTAATATCCGCGTACCAGTCTTTGAACCAAATCAACAAACGAAAACCATGGATATTTACCAAATTGCCAGCACCTGGGATCAGTCATATGCTAGTGCAGATCCCTTCGGTCCGGACGAAACGCCGGCGTATGATCCACGTCCCGAGGTACCATCCCCCGATATTCCGGAAGAGACACCGCCATTCGAAAGAGATCCTGAAACCCCGCCCGTGGAACCTAGTCCTGAGTTACCTCCCCTACAACCTGTCATTCCAGAAGTAGAACCTTTGCCGCAGCCCGGCGGTGAGCCGGATATTCCCGCCTTTAACTAATCTGAATACAGCCTAGCTTCCATTCCCTGAGCGTTGAACTTCTGGGAATTTGGCGAGGTGCAGGTAATTTTCCTGATCAAAGCAAACAAATATCACCTGCTCAGGAAGGTCATTTTCTACCATATAACCCGAGACTGTGGTTACCGCAATTTCTGCGGCCTCATCTTTTGGATATCCGTAAATCCCCGTGCTGATATTTGGAAAAGCAATGCTCTTACATCCGTTCTCGTTAGCAAGCTTCAATGAATTCCGATAGCAATTTGCGAGTTTTTCTTCTTCTCCTTTGTTTCCTCCTTGCCATACCGGCCCGACGGTGTGAATAACATATTTAGCAGGTAATGTCCCCGCAGTTGTAATCACCGCTTCCCCGGTTGGGCAGCCTCCTTGTCGTGCCACTATTCTTCTACAATCATCTAAGATAGCCGGGCCACCGGCCCTGTGAATGGCGCCATCTACGCCTCCCCCACCCATCAAAGATGAGTTAGCGGCATTCACAATTGCGTCCACATTCAAACTTGTAATGTCTCCTTTTATGACTTCAATATTCACTGGCTGCATGTTCTAAGTTTATGCAGCTTATGGAAAAAATCATTCCTGATAGTCAACCAGATGTCTGATCACTCTTTCAGAAAATCAAATTTGTTTGGCGGATACCGTAGGAATTTTCGCCTGTTCTATACAATTTATTCCACTGATTTATGAAGGTTTGCGATTTGTAGACCTATTTTACTCACAAACACAACATAGTAATTTCTATTTTCCTATATCTCAATCTCGAATAAATACTATCTTAGAAGTGAATTTAATCCTTCCTCTATGAAAAATAGTTTACTTTCCTTGCTGTTGCTCTTCAGCTTTAATTGCATTGCACAATCTTATCGCCCGCTAACTGCGAAAATCGAAGCCGAAAGTTTTGATGCCATCCAAGGCGTCGGCACTGAGGCGTCAGAAGATGTAAACGGAGGATTGGATGTGGGCTGGATGAACGACGGAAGCTGGGTGGAATACAATGTAAATGTAGCTTCCGCTGGCTATTATTCCTTCAAGTTGCGCTTTGCCAACGGATTCAGCGACAATGCCACCATTCAATTAAAAGCTTCGAACGGAACGGTACTAGGACAAAAACTCCTGCCAAGAACGGGCGGAATGCAAGGCTGGGCCGATATTACAATGCTTGCAGCTTTGCCGGCAGGTAACCAAACAATCCGATTCTTTGCCGAACATGGCACTTTTGCATTCAACTGGTTTGAAGCATCCGCACCATCGGTAAACTTACCTGGAAAAGTGGAAGCGGAAAGTTTTGACCTTGCCAGCAATGTCAGAAATGAAGTTACTCAAGATGCGGGCGGCGGCATGAACGTGGCCGACATTGACGACAATGATTGGATGGAATACAATGTGAATGTTTCTTCATCAGGCACTTACACTTTCTTTTTCCGCGTGGCCAATAGTTGGGGAAATGGAAAAATTGAAGTCAGGAATGCAGGTGGAACTGCTCTGGGAGACGTGAATGTGCCTAGGACTGGCGGCTGGCAAAATTATGTCACGGTTAGCACCACTGCAAGCCTTCCGGAAGGAAATCAAATCATCCGGATTTACGCCCAACAAGGTGCTTTTAATTTCAACTGGTTTGAGGTTGCGGGTGAGGTGCCTTTGCTGACCAAAAACTTGCCTGGCAAAATCGAAGCCGAAAATTTCAGCAACGCCAACAACATACAAACCGAAAACACGGGAGATACGGATGGTGCTATGAATGTTGGAAGCATCGACGATGGAGACTGGATGGATTACCACCTCAATGTGCAAACTGGCGGGCTATATAATTTCAAATTCCGTGCGGCCAGCGCGAATGGCAACGGACTGGTACAAGTTAAGAATGCTGCCGGAAATGTGCTTGGGCAGGTTGACGTTCCCTGGACTGGCGGCTGGCAAAGTTATCAGACATTGGGTACACCAATTACGCTACCCGCAGGACATCAGGTGCTCAGGTTATTTGCCAATAAAGGTGGTTTTAACCTGAATTGGTTTGAAGCGCTATCTGCTGGGGTTTCAATACCTGCAAAAATTGAAGCCGAGGCATTTGATTTAGCGAGTAATGTGGGCAGCGAAACCACGCAGGACGCGGGCGGCGGAACGGTAGTATCCAGTATCGACGATAACGACTGGCTCGAGTATAATGCCAATGTTGCTGTGGGCGGTACTTATACTTTCTTCTTTCGGGTAGCGAACAGCTGGGGAAATGGCATGATCCAAATCAAAGATGGGAACGGACCTACAATTGGCCAGGTAAGTGTTCCGAGAACTGGCGGCTGGCAGAATTTTGTGACCGTGAGTACTACTGCAACCTTATCAGCCGGAAACCACAATATCCGCATTTTCGCCCAGCAGGGCGCATTTAACCTCAATTGGATTGAGATAGCGGGAGAAATTCCTTTATTGACGAAACAACTCCCTGGTAAAATTGAAGCGGAAGATTTTGATGGCGCAAGCGTGATCCAGACAGAAAATACGGGTGACGCAAACGGTGTTTTGAATGTGGGCAGCATTGAAGACGGTGACTGGATGGATTATCATGTAAATGTGGCCAATGCAGGCGTACATACCTTCCAGTTCCGAGTAGCTTCTCCAAATGGAAACGGTCAAATTGAAATAAAAAAAGCCTCAGGAGAGGTTTTAGGCAGCATTATTATCCCATGGACGGGCGGTTGGCAAAGCTATCAAACATTGAGCACCACAGCGACTTTGACCGCCGGACATCAGGTATTGCGACTTTATGCTGATAGGGGGAATTTCAATATCAACTGGTTTGAAGCCCAGCCTGGCAATAACATACCGAAGCCACAAGCTGTCATCAGTTTCTCAGCACTTTCTGCGAAAACACCCGGCGAGCCAGCCTTTAACATTAATGCGACCAGCACGAACAATGAGGTACCTGTTACTTTCTCATCCTCCAATACTTCCGTAATTACCGTATCCAATGCTACCGGAAACTGGAAAGCTACCATTGTGGGCGAAGGCACTTCGGTGATAACGGCATCCCAGGCTGGAAGCACCTCATTCGCAGCCGCTGCCGACGTTACGCAAACGCAATTGGTACACCCAAATTCTCCCTCAACACCGCTAGTGAAAATTTCGCTCGACCCGAAGCGCTGGTATCAGCTGACCAATGCAACCAGCGGGTTAGATGGACTTTTTGACGGAAATACACAGGTTAATGTGAACACCGGCTGGGGTAAGGTCTTGAACGAATACGAAGCTTACTACCCATTGCTCGAAGGAGAGCAAATCACCATCGAGGCCATTAAATTCTTTGATTTTGAAGGTTCCGCACCTGACAGTCCAATGAGTCTTTCTGTGATTACCGACCAATGGGAGCGCATTCAGATCGCGACGTTCAAAGGATACGAATATAATAGCTGGGTGGGGCCCAACCCGGATAGCCAGGTTCCCGGTGAGGCAAAATTCAAGCTCAATGCGCCGGTTGGCAATTTTAAATACCTCGTTTTAAAGGTTCAGGGTGTCCTGCCAACTGAAATGGAGTTTTACGGAACCTACACACCTCCTACTCAGACTTTCGGACCTGTTCCACAGAAATCAGCACGGCTTGGCGATATGTTTGGGGTGAATGGTTATGAGTGGAATTTTGAGTTGGGCAGCAACCCCGGCCAGATCAACGAGCCGCTGATGAATATGGCCAAAAGCTTCGGTGGATTTCGCCACTATATGGATTGGCAAAAATTGGAGCCGGAAGAAGGGGTTTACACCTACAATCCAACTATTTACGGAGGCTGGAATTACGATGCCATTTATGAACGCTGCAAAGCAGAAAATATAGAAGTACTGGCTTGTTTAAAAACCTTACCTAACTGGATGCTGGACAGCTATCCGGCCGGTGAGCAGGACAATGAAAACGTACCAGTGCGGTTTGGAAAGGATTTTAATGATCCGAATTCTTATAAGGAACAGGCAAAAATGGGTTTCCAATATGCGGCAAGATATGGAAGCAATACCAATGTAGACCCGGCTTTATTAAGCACCCATAACACGCCAAGATGGAACGGAGATGTGCCTAACTCGGTGAAAATCGGTCTTAATTTGGTGAAGTACATTGAATGTGATAACGAACGGGATAAATGGTGGAAGGGGCGCAAAGCTTACCAGACTGCCCGCGAATATGCAGCGAACTTATCTGCTTTTTATGATGGTCATAAAAACACGATGGGTGCTGGTGTGGGCATTAAAAATGCCGATCCTAATATGAAAGTGGTGATTGCAGGATTGGTAAGCGGTCCGGATTACATTAAAGGAATGGTCGATTGGTGCAAACAATACCGCGGATACAAGGCTGATGGGACGGTTAACCTCTGCTGGGACATCGTGAATTTCCACCTTTACGTAGATAATGCTACGATGAACCAAAGTGGCACTTCGACGCGCGGCGCAGCTCCGGAAGTCACAAATGCCAAACAGATTTTGGATGATTTTATGAAGACATCGCATGAAATATCCTATGATATGCCTGTTTGGATCACTGAAACGGGCTACGATGTAAATCAGGGAAGTCCCTTGAAAGCGATACCGATTGGAAGCAAATCAGCATTGGTTACCCAGGCGGACTGGGTTTTGAGGACTTCCCTTTTTTCGGCGAGAGCGGGCATTGAGAAAGTATTCTTTTATCAAATGTATGATGATAACACCGGCTCAGGTATGTTTGGAACTTCCGGCTTACTCAATGCCGACCAGACCCGCAGACCAGCCGCGGACTATATCAATCAGGTGAACAAACAATTTGGCAACTACCGCTATAAGGAAACTTTAAATAACGACCCGATCGTGGACCGATACGAATTGAATGGAAAGTCGCTTTTTGTACTGACCGTCCCGGATGAGGTGGGCAGGACAGCTGAGTATGAGGTTAATCTCAATGAATCTGGCATTGCCAAAATATACACTCCTCTTGCCGGTAGCAGCAATATGGACGTTCAGGAAAAACCAATTGTAGATGGCAAAGTAACCGTCACGGCTGGGGAAACGCCCATTTTTGTTATCGCAGGAAATGCATCCAATGCAAGAACGGCAGCGATTGAGAGTGCTGCAATGCCAATTGAAACCCTACACGCAGATGTGAAAATTTATCCAAACCCTACCTCTGATTTTATCAGTGTAGACCTTGCAAATAACAGCATTGGAAATGTAGAAATTAAACTGTTTGAAGCAGGTTCAGGACGTTTGCACCAGACAATCCGTGTTCACAAAAGCGGGGATAAATTCTCCCATAAACTGGACATTTCGCACCTACCTGCCAGCATGTACATTGTGGAAATAAGTCAGGAACAGCAACATGCGTTCAGGAAAGTTGCTAAGCTAAATTAAGCCCTCTAAAAATCAAGAAACCCGGCGAGTAACCGGGTTTCTTGATTTTACATCTAGGCTGACTTCCTTTCAAGTCGATTGGTATTTTCGAGCCGGGCAATGTTGAATTTGTCGCGGTATTCTTTTGGGGTAACCCCCGTGCTTTTTTTGAATAGCTGGCGGAAAGATTTTAAATCATTATATCCCGAATTCAACATCACTTCCAGGACGCTCTGATCTGTTTGAGCAAGCAATTTTTTGGCCGCTTCTATTCTGGTACGCTGGAGATATTCAATCGGCGTAACGCCAATTGCTTGTTTGAACCTGCGTACAACATTTCGTCTGCTTGCGGGAATGTCCTGGATCAAAGTTTCAATGGTGCTGCCCTCCTGGTATTCTTTTTCTATCTTTTGCTGCGCCATGTTCACAAGTCCGTCACCATGATTTTGTGAGGGTGAGAATGTACCGAAGTACGTTTGCTGCTCCCGATCCATATCAATCGCAAACATTTTAGCGGTCTTGAGGGTAAGCTCCTTACCGCAACGCCTCTGAATCAGATAAAGCATAAGGTGAAAGCTGCTGGTAGCACCTCCGCTGGTATAAATTCCCGAGTCATCTGTGACGACCGCGTCGCTTTTCATAATGATTTCTGGAAAATTGGAAGCCAATGCCTGGGCAGAATCAATGTGTGTGGTCGCTTCTTTGCCATTTAATAACCCGGCAGCGGCAAGTAAAAATGCCCCTGTACAAAAACTGGCAATCTCAGCCCCCTTTTTGCGCTGTTCCCAAAGCCAGGGAATAAACATTTTGTTACCGGAAACCGAAATTCCAAGATCTCCGGCACCAAAAGCAGGTACTAAAATTAAATCCATTTGTCCTGAATTCTGGATCGATTGCATAGCATAAGACCCGTAATACGCGCCCGGTTGGTTATCGGAGGAGAACAGGTTAATGTTAAAAAAAGCCGGCTCATTGATTCTTTCATAAAAACTGTTGACTGATTCAAATACGTCCAAAAGGGCTGCTACACTTAATAAACGGTGCTTGTTTGTAATCAAAAGACCTAATTGTACCATGTTGATGATTTTGAATTGATGAAAGCGGATAGCAATATAGGACTTTTTTGGCTCGAATACCCCTTTTTAGGGGGCCACGAATGCACTAATAGGCACGAATAATACCAGAATTTAATAAATTCGTGCACATTCAAGTATTCGTGGCTAAAAATTTAAAGCACTGTGAGCAAAACCAAATTCGAAATTTCGCTGGAATCCGGCATTCACCAGCACATTCAGGCCTTTGTCGGGAGTTGGGAAGGAAACACCAAGACCTGGTTTGAACCCAACGTTGTTGCAGATGACTCACCCATGACCGGTACGATCCGATCTGTTCTCGGCGGCCGGTTTATTCTGCACGAATACCGAGGCAGCCTGAGCGGCGAACCATTTGAGGGAATTGCCATTTACGGATTCGACATTTCAAATAACAAATTTCAGTCCTCCTGGATCGACAGTTTTCACATGAGCACCGGAATTATGCTGTCTGAGGGTCATTCCATCGACCAGGGGTTTTCGGTTTTGGGAAGTTATGGCAGCCCGGATTTTCCCGAGCCCTGGGGCTGGCGAACCACCGTCCACCTCGCCAATCCCGATCAAATGATCATCACCGCCTACAACATTTCGCCGGAAGGCCAGGAGGATAAGGCGACGGAGACCGTTTACAGGCGGGTTGGGTGACGCTGTTAAACCTAAAAATTCGAATGTAAAGGGGGATTTGATAATGTCGGAGATAGTGACTCTCTCCGATTTCCTTTGAACATCCAGCGAAAGTTTCTCCGAACCCGCATTGTGAACAATAGCAAATTATTGCAGCCTTTCATTTTCCCAATGGCATGGATTTGTTAGCCTGCGGTTGACTAATGACATTGAACGGATGAAGCACATTATCAATAACATACTCTGTATTATTGCGATTTTCTGGCTGGCATGTTGCAAGCCGGTACCGGTATCGCACTGGTTTCCCGTTACACCACAGGAACATTATGAAAAAGAGCTCTATAAAGACAAACTGGAAAAAACCATAGCTGGCCAGACCTGGTTTAGGGTCGGGCAGGAAGTGCTGAATGATTCAGTATTTTCAATTGCGCCCTATCAGGAACGCTTTTATCTCGGGGACTCTATTCCCGCGCAGGCGATCCGTCTGCAAATTCCGGAAGGCAGAAGACTTGTCATCACGCCGCTCCGCGATCAACAGGATACCGTTTCCCGGCTGTTCGTAGAGTTATATAAAATCAAATCCAACGGCAAAACACAGCGAATCGATTACCTAGGTGAAGGCGGACAGGTTTTAACTTATGACAATTACGAAAGTGACACCTTACTGCTCCGACTTCAAACTGGGCTGAATGACAAACTTTCCGTAACACTCACATTATCAACATTGCCCTCATTGGGCTTTCCAGTTGCGGGTTATAATATGTCGAGCGTGATCAGCTATTGGGGCGCCGAACGTGACAGAGGAATAAGATCTCATGAAGGCATAGACATCAGCGCCAAACGCGGGACACCGGTAATTGCTTCGCAGAGCGGTTTCATAACACAGACAGGCACAAATAATTTGGGCGGAAAAGTTGTTTTTATGTCCTCACTCGGAACTCCGTACTCACTTTATTACGCACATTTGGATAGTCAGCTAGTAGCAGTAGGTCAGAAGGTTACCAGGGGCGACACACTAGGATTGGTGGGAAATACCGGTAATGCAATCACCACCGCGCCACATTTGCATTTCGGGATTTACTCCCGTAGCTCTGGTGCGGTCAATCCGCTGCCGTTCATTAATGATCGGAAGGAGAAGATACCAGGTCTGCCGGAGCGTTCGCCTTGGCTGGGTGATACGGTTCTTATTAGGAAAAAAACGAGTTTGTTTACTTCTGCACAATTTCAGGAATCCGAACAAATCAGATCATTGCCTTCCAATACACTGGTTAGAATATTGGGTGAAATTCCCAAAGGATATCGTGTTCAATTGGAAGATGGAACCAAGGGCTATATTCCCACGGTAACAATTCAAAAGTATCGGAAGACTATTTCAATTCGTCGCAAGGCTTCCGAAGGGGAAAATAGCCGATGACACATGTGCCTTGTTCATGATCTGACCCAATTCCTTTGCCTTATCAGGAAATTGCGGAGTCAGATTGGTCGTTTCCGAGGGATCTTTGGACAAGTCATACAATTCTACCAATGCATCCGGATTCCCAGCCGCTTTTTGGCGCACGGCTTTCCAATTTCCTTGCCGTACGGCTTGCCTCCCGCCCTGTTCATGAAATTCCCAATACAAGTATTCGTGTTTTTTCTGGGTTGGCATTCCTTTCAATGCATCTGTAAATGATATCCCATCAATGTTTGTTGGTGCCTTCGCATTTGCAAGCTCCGCAAATGTGGGAAGGATGTCCCAGAACGCGCCAATAAAGTCGCTTTTCGAACCTGGCTTAATCGTGCCCGGCCAGCGCGCCGCAAATGGCTCTCGCATGCCTCCTTCATAAAGGTCCCTTTTCACACCGCGAAATCCGCCGCTGCTATTGAAAAACTTCGGATCGGCCCCACCTTCAACATGCGGACCATTATCACTTGTGAAGATTACCAACGTATTTTTATCTAGGCCCTTTTCTTTCAATTTTTGTAATACCTGCCCTACATACATATCAAGACGGGAAACCATGGCAGCAAAAGTTGCGTGTGGGAATTCCTGAGATGCATAACCGCCGCCAGTTGCCCCGGGGCCATAATCTGCCCCTTTGAAAGGTTTCTCTTCAAATTTCCCTTTGTAGTATTGGAAAATACTGTCGTCGGGAACAACCAGTTCCGCGTGAGGAAGGATATAAGGCAAAAACAGAAAAAAAGGCTGCTCACCATCCTTGCTATCTATAAAAGAAAGCGCTTGTTTTTGGATCAGGTCTGGCGCGTAATCCTTATTATAAATCAGGTTTTTGTTGGCTTCCAATATAATTTTACGGTCATTATTCCAAAGGTGATTAGGGTAGTAGCGATGCGCGAGACTCTGACAATTATATCCATAGAAATGGTCAAAGCCCTGTTTATTTGGATCGCCTTCCGAACCTACCGGCCCGAGGCCCCACTTGCCAAAAGCTCCCGTGACATAACCGGCCTTTTTGAGGATTTCCGCCACCGTCAGCACAGAATCGGCAATCGGCTGCTGCCCTTCCGGTTCCACGCTTTTATTTCCGCGGATATAGGTATGACCTGTATGTTGCCCGCTCAATAAAGACGAACGCGAAGGGGCGCAAACGGAGGTACCTGCATAAAATTGGTTGAATATCATCCCCTCTCGGGCCAAACGATCAATATGAGGCGTTTTGATCAACTTTTGTCCATTGAAACCCACATCACCATATCCCAGATCGTCGGCGAGGATGAAAACAATGTTGGGACGGCTTGGTTTGGCAGCCTGTGCATATAATGGCGAACCTGATGGGTTCGCAGCCAGGGTCAAAAACAGGAAAAAATATTTAGTCATTCTCAGAAGGTCAGGATATAAATAAAAGGTTTTGCAACCGCAAGATTACTTGGAAATCTGAAAGAATCCTGCCGAAAAAAAGGCAGAAAACAGTTTTTGAACCGCAAAATTGAACGGATAAATTCCCTGGAAGCAGGCGAATAGAAAGTATAATGCTATGTATCTTTGCACCTGATACCCTTTGACAGCCGGGACGAAGAGCATGAATTGACAACCACCGAAAATTCCGGCAAATCGGCCCCAGGCTGTCTTTCAGGGTATCAGGTGCGTTAACGTTTAGTCAAAATTGGAATACCCGAAAAGTTTAATCTACTTAATTGGTAGACAAAGTAAAGAAAGAGATTCTAATTAAACAACCGTTGATAAATAGAGATTTTCAAATACTTAAAAAAATCCTTCAATTATTTCTTCTCAACGCGTCCTGCAACCCTTACATTCTTTCCTTTCTTTTGCTGTAAATCATCGCCCAAATCTTCCCTGGCGGCTTCGGCGATTTTTTCGAGTTCGGTGATGATTTCGGGATTTTGCTCTAATACATTATTGCGTTCACCCGGATCACGCGTCAGATGGTAAAGCGCTTTTGGAAAGAGGTGATCTTCGGGGATTAGACCAGGTTGCCCATTCTTGCCGGGTAAGGAACCTTCGTAAGTCCGGCCGGGATGTTCAAAGATTAATTTCCAATCGTTTTTCCGGACTGCTTCAAGGTTGTTTTGTCGGTAATAGTAGAGAAAACTTTCTCGGGGTGTCGTACTGTCATCACCTTTCAAAAGATTCACAAATTCAATACCATCAATCTTCGCTTTTGGCAACTTTGCACCGGTTAGCTTGGCGATGGTAGGTAGAATGTCAATGGTTGACAGCAACTTATTGGAAACCCTGCCTGCCGGCACAACGCCTGGCCAGCGCATAATACAAGGCTCCCGTTGCCCGCCTTCAAATGAAGTTCCTTTACCTTCCCGAAATCCTCCCGCCGATCCCGCGTGGTCGCCGTAATTCAGCCAGGGGCCGTTGTCGCTGGTAAAAATGACCAGCGTGTTCTTGTCCAGACCCTGGGTTTTCAGCTCCTTCATAATCTCGCCAACAGACCAGTCCAGCTCCATCATAACATCCCCAAAAATACCACGGCCACTTTTGCCTTTAAACTTTGCAGATGCTGCAAGCGGCACGTGCGGCAATGGATGAGGCACATACAAGAAGAATGGCTTACTCTTATTTTTTCTGATAAATGAAATTGCATGTTCTGTAATCACCGGCGTAAGTTCACTGGCATCATCCAGCGTTTTGATCTCCTTACCCTGCTTATTTCCATCAATCCAATGCAGCGGAGGATATTTTGAGGTTTCCTGCCAGGGATGTAGCGGCCACATATCATGTGAATACGGCACCCCATAGTATTCATCAAAGCCTTGCTGCAAGGGCAGAAACTGTTCTTGACTTCCCAGGTGCCATTTCCCAAAAATACCCGTCGCATATCCCTGCGCCTTTACCAATTCAGCGATCGTTTCCTCTTCCGGATTTAAACCGATCGGCGACGAAGGCCCGAATGCCCCCGATATTCCGAGCCGGTTTGGATAACAGCCGGTTAGTAATGCTGCCCGCGAAGCGCTGCAAACGGCCTGAGCTGCCATGAAGTTTGTAAACCGGGTTCCTTCAAACGCCATTTTATCCAGATTGGGCGTGGTGTACCCCAGCGCCCCATTGACCGACAAATCACCATATCCCAGGTCATCAATAAAAAAAAGGACAATGTTGGGAGTTTTTGCTGGTGGTTTTTCAGACTGGAATGCAGTTAGCAGATAAAAGCCAAGACATAAAACGGCGGCAGAAACCAAACGGAGCATTTTAAGAGACATTTTATGAAAGATCATTTTCGGAAATTTATTGATAAATCCATTATGCCGACTAATCATGCAGCATAATCCGTGAATCTAGCTGATAATGCTTGTTTTCATTGCTATTTTAAAAAAGGCTATTTACTTTCATCATTCACAGTTCCTTTTATTAGCCTTCAAAAATGTCAAACGAGACCACTTTTTATGGTGTGAAAGAAATTGCCCGGCGGGCCAATGTGTCAATTGCAACCGTAGACAGGGTAATCCACAATCGTTCGGGTGTATCGGAGAAAACGAAAAAGAAAATCAATGACATTATAAAGGAGCTTGATTATCAGCCCAATATTCTTGCTAGTCGGCTTGCCTCCCGAAAAATCATATCGCTTGCAGTTTTAATTCCCAAAGTTTCTGAGGAAACCGATTTTTGGGAATCACCATTGAAAGGGATTTCCCGAGCAGAAACCGAGATAAAGAAATATGGCGTTCAGGCTATACCGTTTTTCTTTGATCTGAACGACCGCAACTCATTCAATGCAAAGGCAGATCTCATTTTGGAAGGGAATTTCCATGGCGTATTACTTGCTCCTTCATTTGTGGAAGAAGCCAAACAATTTACCGAAGCCTGTTATTCCAGAAAAATACCTTTCACATTCATCGACTCCGATCTGCCTGACCAGCACAATCTCTGTTACATTGGTCCGCACCTCTATCAAAGCGGATATGTAGGTGCCAAGCTGCTTACCTATCGTTTGAAAGAAAGACATAAGGTGCTCGTTATCAACATTTCGAGAGCAACCGACAATTACAATTACGTTCAGATCGAAGAGGGTTTTCGCTCCTATTTTAAAGATCACAAGCTACCTGGCGACATTATCCGGGTCGACATTCAGGACACCGACAACTTATCGGTTTCTCGGGAGCTGACCAAAGTCTTAAACGATCACGAAGGCATTCAAGCCATTTTCGTAACCAATTCCAGGGTGTTTGCTGTTGCCAAGTTTCTTGAAAAAAGTAAGCGCGACGATATATCGCTGATCGGTTACGACTTCCTAAAAGAAAATATCAATTACCTGGAAAACGGATTGATCGACTTTCTGATCTGTCATAAGCCTGAGGAGCAAGGATATCGCGGACTGATGTCGTTATATGAAACATTGGTTTTAGGCACACGCATTGAAAAGGTGCAGTTTATGCCGATTGATATCATTACCAAAGAGAATCAAGCCTTTTACATGAATTAGCACACATTCTATTATTTATGTAAATTTAAATTAATTATTATATTTACGGGTACGTACCCGAACCAGAGATTATTCCTAAACACTTTTTTTAAAAATTATGCATTCTCGCGACAGAAGAAGGTTTCTTATCAAATCCATTGCGGCGGGCGCAGGATTGGGTTTTCTCCATTATCTGCCAACAACCGCGAAACCTGCCGATGGAAAACGGGTCGGCATTATTGGTCTGGATACATCTCACAGCATCGCATTTGCAAAAGCCCTGAATGCCGCCCAGCCTGATCCTGTTTTTGACGGTTACCGCATTACCGCTGCTTACCCATACGGCAGCAAGGACATTGAATCCAGCACGAAACGAATTCCAGGATACATTGAAGAAATAAAAAAGCTGGGTGTCGAGATTGCTGGCTCGATCAAAGAACTCTTAGCCAACGTCGACGTGGTACTTTTGGAAACCAATGACGGACGATTACATCTGGAACAGGCTTTGGAAGTTTTCAAAGCAGGCAAGAGAATGTTCATCGATAAACCCGTTGCGGCTTCTTTATCCGATACAATTGCTATTTATGCAGCATCTAAAAAATATAACATTCCCATATTTTCTGCTTCTTCCCTTCGCTATATTAAAGGGATAGAAAGCATTGACAAGAAAAAAGTCCTCGGTGCGGACACATATAGTCCTGCCGTTCTTGAAAAAACACATCCTGATTTCTTTTGGTATGGCATACACGGCGTGGAAACGCTCTATACTGTTATGGGGACCGGCTGCAAAAGCGTCACCCGCGTCAGTTCGCCCGATACGGATATTGTAGTAGGGATATGGGGCGATGGCCGAACAGGCACATTCCGGGGCACGCGAACAGGAAAGCACGATTATGGCGGAACGGTTTTCACCGAAGATGGCAACAAAGTGCTTGGACCATATGGAGGTTATGAGCCACTTTTAACGGATATTGTTAAGTATTTCAAAACCGGAGAGGTTCCCGTAACGCCCGAGGAAACCATTGAAATATTTGCGTTCATGGAAGCTGCGGATGAGAGCAAGCGACAGGGTGGAAAAAGCGTAACGCTTGAAAGTGTGCTTGCGAAAGCTCGAAAGAATTAAGGTTTGAAATCATGACTTATCTTAAATCCCATGAAACCATTTAAAGAAAAGCTCTCTCGGCGCACTTTTGTAAAGCGTAACACGCTTGCAAGTTTGGGCATTGTCCTAACTGCGGGCAGCATTAATAAACCATTTGAGATAGGCAGCCTTTCGGCACAAAAACCGGCGATTTTGGGAGGGGCATCGGCTTGGAGTGTCGATAAATGGCCAATCTGGCCTATCTGGAACCCTGAGACGGATGAAAAACAGGTTTTGGAGGTACTCCGCAGCGGCGTATGGTCGCGGGCGGCAGTGGTTACTGAGTTTGAAAAAGAATGGGCAGCAGCATTGGGTGCAAAGCGATGTCTGGCCGTCGTAAACGGTACCAATTCGTTGGTAATTGCATTGAACCAATTCGATATCAAGGCTGGTGACGAAGTTCTGGTTCCACCATATACCTTCATAGCAACAGTTTCTGCAATCCTATCCAATGGCGCGATGCCCGTTTTTGTAGATGTTGACCCGGAGACTTTCCAGATCGATCCCGCCAAAATTGAGGCGAAGATCACTTCACGCACCAAAGCTATTTTGCCCGTCCATATCCTGGGATTACCTGCGGATATGGACCCGATTATGGCTATTGCTAAAAAACACAAGCTGCTGGTAATAGAAGACGCCTGCCAGGCGCATTTGGCAGAATATGATAAACATAAAGTGGGTACGATTGGCGACGCGGGTTGTTTTAGTTTTCAAAATTCCAAAAACCTGCCGATTGGCGAAGGCGGTGCCATTGTGAGTAACAATGACCAATTTATGGATAAGTGTTTTTCCTATTCCAATTTCGGTAATCCTTTCGGTGCCGGTGTTGCGGCAATAGGAACCGGCAGTATGATGCAGGGCACCAAACTACGATTTACAGAATATCAGGCCGCAATCGGACTTGCCCAAATGAAAAGGCTGGATGCCCAAACGACCACCCGAAATGAGAATGCCGCCTATTTGAAATCCTTGATCAAAGACATTCCGGGCATTATACCCTACAAACTATACGATAAAGTGACCCGCGGCGCTTTTCATCTTTTTCCATTTCGTTATCATAAAGAAGGTTTTAAGGGTTTACTAAGAATCAATTTTTTAAAGGCTTTACAGGCCGAAGGCGTTCCTTGTTCCAGCGGGTACACAACTTTGAATACCCAACCCTATCTCAAGGATACATTTCAATCCAAAAATTATAAGAAAATGTATCCGGCAGAAATGCTCAACATCAATACGTACAACGAGCGGAACAAATGTCCCCAAAACGACCAGCTCTGTGAAGAGGCAGTCTGGTTTACGCAAAATATTTTGCTGGGCACACAATCAGATATGAAAGCCATTGCCTCGGCCATTGAGAAAATCCATCAGAATGCGGACAAAATTAAAACTTTGAGCAAAAAATGAGGATACTCATTGCCCTAACCTTCTTAATGGTCGGTTTCCTGCCGGTTTCTGCGCAAAATGGGTGGAAAGCCGGAGTAGCGCGAGTTGCCATCACACCACAGCAGGAAATGTGGATGGCAGGTTTTGCTTCCCGGACGCATGCATCCGAGGGTAAGCTTCATGATTTGTGGGCAAAGGCATTGGTATTGGAAGATGCGGACGGAAAACAAGCTGTTATGATTACAACAGATCTTCTCGGATTCCCGAAAGTCCTGTCCGATGATATCAGGACCAAGCTGAATGCTAAATACAAGTTATCCAAAGCTCAGATTATCCTCAATAGCTCACATACTCATTCGGGACCTGTGCTTGGGACCGCACTTTCGGACATTTATCCATTGAATGAAGCTGAACAGAGAAAAATTGATCAATATGCTGAATTGCTTTCCAATCAGATCATTAAGCTCGTTGGCTATGCGGTTCAGGCGTTGCAACCCGCCACTTTGCAATCGCAAAATGGCGTAACCCGATTTCAGGTTAACCGCAGAAATAACAATGCGGCCACTTTGGAAACATTGACAGAAATTGCAGGACCGGGAGATGCTGCGGTACCAGTGTTAAAAGTGTCGGACTCGAAAGGGAAAATAATTGCCATTGCATTCGGATATGCATGCCACCCCACGGTTTTGGATCAATATAAATGGTCGGGCGACTATCCGGGTTTCGCGCAAATTGAGCTTGAAAAACTATATCCCGGAGCAAGTGCACTGTTTTTCCAGGGAGCCGGAGCTGACCAAAATCCATTGCCGAGACATACCGTTCCGCTTGCGATTCAATATGGAAAAACATTGGCAGCCGCGGTAGAGAGGGTTTTGAGTGAAGATATGAAACCGCTGGATGCGAAACTTTCAACGGCTTACACCGAACTTGAACTATCACTCACAACCGCGCCTACCAAAGAACAATTCTCTGCATTGGCCTCGAAAACAACGAGTTACCAACAAAAATGGGCCAACAGAATGATAGAGAAAATTGATAAGGGCGAAAAATTTCAGACCTCTTACCCTTTTCCCATACAGGTTTGGAAACTGGGAGAGCAGGCTATCATGACCATGGGTGGGGAATTGGTGGTGGATTATGCGATTAATCTCAAAAAAATATTTGGCCAGGACACGTTTGTGATGGGTTATACCAATGATGTGATGACGTACATTCCGAGTACAACCATTCTGCGGGAAGGTGGTTATGAGGGCGAAGTCGCAGCGATTGTTTACGGACTTCCTGCAACCTGGGCCTCGGATGTGGAAATTGAAATTTTGAATGGAATGGTGCAGCTGGCAAAGCAGGCTGGCGTAGTCAAACCCGAATCGCGGGTAATCAAAAACTAATGTTCCGATCGTGAATCGTACCGACTATTTTGTGGCATTTGAGTCTTTGACGGATAAGGAAACCTTAACTGCCAACCTTTATTACTCGGGTTTTGAAAAAGCACATGATACTTACAATGCGATTTCAGCTGCGAGTGACGGCAAAATATATTACGTTCTGTCTTCCGACAATCACGAAGTTGGAGGTCAAATGTATGTGTATGATCCTGAAAACGATTCGATCCGGTTTTTGGGTGACCTTACTGAAATTTGCGGAGAGAAGGATTCGAAAACAATTCCGCAAGGCAAAAGCCACGTCCGGTTTTACGAACGAGATGGAAAGCTGTATTTCTCCACACATGTCGGCTACTATCAGTCAATTGACGGAATGGAACGGCTGCCGGAAACGCCTCCAGAGGGATATGGGCTATATCCGGGCGGACATTTCCTTTCTTATGATTTAAAAACAGGGCAATTTGAAGATCTGGCCAAAATCCAGAATGGCGAGGGAGTAGTTTCAATGACTATGGACCGTGATCGGGGACAATTGTATGGCATTACGTGGCCCCATGGCAATTTTGTGCATTATGATGTTGATCAGAAGGCGTTAAGGATTCTCGGCCCGATCTCCCATGGCGGCGAAGCGGGAGCGCCCGGGCAGGATTTTCGCTCTCTTTGCCGATCGCTCTTTGTGGATGCTAGAAATGGAAAGGTTTATTTCTCAGTGGCTGAGGGTGATATTTTTTGTTATGATCCGGAAACCATTGCGATCCGCAAGCTGGAAAACGTGGATTTGCGGCTGGACTATTTTGGGAAATACGACCCTACCCGGCCTGGAAGCATGTCGTACAATTGGCGGAAAATCTTCTGGCACCCGACCGAGAATGTTGCGTACGGCGTACACGGTAACTCAGGATATCTCTTCCGTTTTGATCCAAAGTCGGAGAGGATTGAGATAGTCGAACGCATTACGTCCGGGCCGTCCAAAAGAAGCGGGATGTTTGACCAGTTTAGCTATGGTTACCTTGGTTTTCAGCTTGGGCCTGATCAGGAAACAATCTATTATCTTACCGGCGGGCCTGTGTATCAAGATGGTAAACGGGTAAAAGGAGAAACGCAAATTGCGAAAGGTGCGGCGAAAGGGTTGGAAAACCTTCATTTGATCACCTATAACCTTCCAAGCCAGACATACATGGATCACGGCCCCATATTTTACGAAAATGGCGCCCGACCTACTTATGTGAATTCGATCGCGGTCGGTGCGGATGGCAGCGTTTACACTCTTGGCCGGCTCGAGCACGATGAAAAAATTATTCAGGGCCTAATCAAAATCCCTAATCCATTCAAATGAACATTAAACGCTTATTCCATGCAAAATATCAATCAGACAAAAAAAGATATGGATTGTAATCAATCGGATAACCGCAGAGATTTTATCAAAAAAACATTGGCTGGAAGCGCTGTGATTACTTTTGGTGGTGTTTTGCCAGGTTTTAGTCCAAAAAGCTATGGCAAAATTTTGGGAGCAAATGAAAAGGTACGGGTAGGTGTAATGGGTGTGAATAGCCGTGGACTGGCGCTTTCTTCCAACTATGCCTTACAGCCCAATTGCGAGGTAATTTCTATTTCTGATGTGGACACCCGCGCGGCCGATAAAGCGATCGAGACGGTAAATGACATTACGAAGTCCAAACCTGCGAACGTCCCCGACTTTCGTAAAGCATTGGAAAACAAAGATTTGGATGCGCTGGTCGTGGCAGCTCCCGACCATTGGCATGCGCCAGCCGCAATTCTTGCTTCCAAGGCTGGAAAACATGTTTACCTGGAAAAACCCTGCAGCCACAACCCACATGAGGGGGAGCTTCTGGTATCGGTTGCAAAAAAATATAAGAATGTGATCCAAATGGGCAACCAGCGCCGTTCCTGGCCGAATGTGGCTGCCGGGATTAAGGAGGTACATAATGGCGCGATCGGCAGGCCGTATTTTGTAAAAGGCTGGTATACCAACAACCGTGCGTCCATTGGAATAGGCAAAGAAACGGCTGCCCCTTCCTGGCTGAACTATGATTTATGGCAGGGCCCTGCACCCCGCAAGGCTTATAAAGACAATGTGATCCATTACAACTGGCATTGGTTCTGGCATTGGGGAACCGGCGAAGCATTGAACAACGGAACCCACATGCTGGACCTCATGCGCTGGGGTTTACAGGTCGACTATCCTACCCGGGTAACTTCATCGGGCGGGCGCTACCGTTACAAAGACGATTGGGAAGCACCAGATACACAGGTAATTAATCTGGAATTTGCCAACAACACGGCTATGTCATGGGAAGGACGCAGCTGCAATGGGCGTACCAATGAAGGCAGCAGTGTGGGAGTGATTTTCTATGGTGAAAATGGCTCACTACAAATCTGGGAAGGTAATGCTTACACGATTTACGGGCTTGATAATAAAGTGATTAAGGAAGTAAAAAATGATTTTGTGATCGACCCAAGAAACAAGATGAACCCATCACAGGGTCTGGACGCATTGCACATCCAAAACTTTTTCGACGCCATCAAAAAAGGAGCTCCGCTCGCTTCTGAAATTGTCGGCGGGCATCAGAGTACACTGCTGGCGCAGCTGGGTAACATTGCGATCCGCTCAGGGGAAACTTTGAATATTGATTCGACAAACGGGCATATTAAAGGGAATAAAGCTGCAGAGAAGCTTTGGAAGAGGGAATATGAAAAAGGCTGGGAGCCGACTATTTGACCTTATTCTTTCTTTCTGTGATCCCTGGATCCCCGGGTTGAAACCCGGGGCAATTAGATTTTGCACCGCTCTGCGGTTGAGTAGTGCATACAAGGATCAAACCGCAGAGCGGTGACGGATGTCTTAACCTGGGATTTCGATCCCAGGAACAACAAAGGATAAAAAACCGCTCAGCGGTTAGGCAGTGCAATGCAAGAGCAAACCGCAGAGCGGTGACCGATATCTTAACCCGGGGTTTCAACCCCAGGAGAGGCAGTAGCAAAAAGCAAAACCCTCAACCCAAAGGCCTCAGCGTGGGCATATGACAAGTAGCTCAGCAAGCAGCCACAAACAGATACGATACGGCAAGCTCAGACAAAGCAAAATAAAAACATGAAAGCCGAAACCATAGCAATTAAAGTCGAAGACTTAACCAAGCGGGAAACAACCATCTCGATCTTCCTGATCGGGGCGATGTTTTTCATCTTCGGCTTTATCTCCTGGGTGAATTCTATCTTGATCCCCTATTTCAAAATTGCCTGTGAGCTGACCAGCTTCCAGGCTTATCTGGTGGCTTTCGCTTTTTACATTGCCTATTTTGTGATGTCGGTGCCGGCTTCGTTTTTGTTGAGAAAGCTGGGTTTTAAAAAAGGAATGATGCTGGGTTTCTGGGCGATGTCGCTAGGGGCATTCATTTTTGTGCCGGCGGCTATGTCTCGGACTTATGAGATTTTCCTTTTGGGATTGTTTACGATTGGCATTGGGTTATCGATTCTTCAGACAGCAGCCAATCCGTACATTACTATTTTGGGAGCCAAGGAACGGGCGGCGCAGAGGATCAGCATGATGGGGATTTGTAATAAGGCGGCCGGAATTTTATCGCCGATTGTGTTTGCAGCGGTGATCTTAAAACCTACTGATACCGATCTATTTAAGCAGCTGAGTGCGATGAATGACCTTCAAAGAAGCGCGGCATTGGACGAGCTGATACAAAGGGTGATCGTTCCATATATTTGCCTTGGGACGTTTTTATTTGTGTTAGGTTACCTGGTTTTCAAATCACCTCTTCCTGAAATTGATACCGAGCACGAAAGCCAGGATTTGGCAACAGTGAATGCTGGAAAGAACAGTATATTTCAATTCCCGCATTTGATATTGGGAGCACTTGCTATCTTCTTGCACGTCGGAACCCAAGTGATTGCGATCGATACCATTATTGGTTATGCCAATTCTATGGGCATTGATTTGCTCGAAGCCAAGGTTTTTCCTTCTTATACCCTTTTCTGCACCATTTGTGGCTATCTGATTGGAATTACGGTTATTCCAAAATTCATCAGTCAGGTGAATGCATTGCGGATATGTACCTTGCTTGGGACAGCTTTTACATTGCTGATCATTTTCGCCCAAGGGCAGATTAACTTCCTGGGACATAGCGCAGATATTTCGATCTGGTTTGTAGTATTGCTCGGATTGGCTAACTCACTGGTCTGGGCAGGAATCTGGCCGCTGGCTTTGGATGATCTGGGTCGATTTACCAAGCTTGGTGCTTCCATCATGATCATGGGACTGTGCGGAAATGCGATTATGCCGCTTTTCTACGGCTACTTTGCTGATAAGTTGGATGCGCGTCAGGCGTATTGGGTGTTGTTGCCTTGCTACCTGTATTTGGTTTTTTATGCAGTTAGGGGGCATCAGTTGCGGAGGTGGGGATTCAGATAAGGAGTATTGGAGTATAAAATTTGTCATGCTGAGCGAAGTCGAAGCACGTTACTGCTCGTGAGTAGCGCCCTTCGACTCCGCTCAGGGTGACAAAAAGTAAGTCAAATAACTTATACATTAATGAAATTAAAAATCAAAAACGGCACACTAATTACCCCATACCGTTACATCAAAAACGGCACGCTGGTGATCGAGGATGGTAAGATTGCGGGGATTCACCAGGGAGATATTGAAGTACCAGACGCCGACATAATCGACGCCGGCGGAAAATACGTCGCCCCAGGCTTTATTGATCTGCATATCCACGGCGGCGGCGGTCATGACTTTATGGATGGGACTGTTGAGGCTTTTCTAAAAATCGCCGAAACACACGCCCAATACGGAACTACCGCATTGGTACCCACCACTTTGACCAGCGAAAAAGAGGATTTGTTGATCACCTTGGACAATTATGAAAAAGCCAATGCTAATAATTTGTTTGGAGCGCAATTCCTCGGGATGCATTTGGAAGGACCTTATTTCGCATTAAGTCAGCCGGGTGCGCAGGATCCGCGTTATATCCGCAATCCTGATCCTGCCGAATATGAGGAGGTACTTGCCTATTCCTCGTCGATTACCCGATGGAGCGCTGCACCTGAACTGCCAGGAGCTATTGATTTTGGTAAAAGATTGAAGCAAAAAGGCATTCTGGCGGCAGTAGCGCATACTGATGCGATTTATGAAGAGGTTTTGGAAGCATACGAAAATGGCTACACACTCGCGACGCATCTTTACTCCGCCATGTCGGGCGTGACGCGGAAAAATGCATTCAGATATGCAGGTACCATTGAAAGCGCTTTTTTGCTGGATATGGATGTGGAGATCATTGCAGATGGCGTGCATTTGCCCGCGCCGCTTTTAAAATTAATCTATAAAATAAAAGGCCCGGATCGCATCGCATTGATCACCGACGCTATGCGCGCAGCTGGGATGCCGGAGGGAGAAAGCACTTTGGGTTCGCTCAAAAACGGCTTAAAAGTGATCGTTGAAGACGGAGTCGCCAAGTTACCTGACCGCACTTCATTTGCCGGAAGCGTTTCGACGACCGATCGATTGGTAAGGAATATGGTGAAAATGGCCGATGTGTCTTTATTGGATTCGGTCAGAATGATGACGGCTACACCAGCCCGGATTATGGGCGTGGATCATAAAAAAGGAACATTGGTAGCGGGCAAAGATGCAGATATTATCATTTTTGACGAAGATATCAACATACAAATGACCATTGTAAAAGGGAAAATTATCTACGAAAAGCATAACAAGAATTTTACTGCCACAAACTATGAAAGTTGATCAATTGGATATAAAAATATTCGACACACGAAAAGAAATGGGCGAAGCGGCCGCAAGAGCAGTAGCCGATAAAATCCGTGAATTGCAAGACACCAAAGATTTCGTCAATATCATTTTCGCCTCTGCGCCTTCTCAGAACGAGTTTTTGGCTTCATTAAAAGAGGAAAAAGGAATTAAGTGGGAAAAGATTAATGCTTTTCACATGGACGAATACGTAGGCATTGCAGACGATGCACCACAAAACTTCGGCTATTTCCTGAAAGTCCGTTTGTTCGATCATGTTCCAGTCCATTCCGTTTCCTATCTCGACGGCAATGCGCCTGATCTTGAAAATGAATGTGATCGTTATGCTCAGCTTTTACTAGATAACCCAATTGATATTGTTTGTCTCGGAATCGGCGAAAACGGTCACCTCGCATTCAATGATCCGCATGTCGCATTTTTTGATGATCCTTTGATTGTAAAACAAGTAGAGCTTGATCAAGCATGCCGCCAGCAACAGGTAAATGATGCTTGTTTCGACACATTCGACGAAGTACCGGAAACTGCATTGACTCTCACGATACCGACCTTGCTAAAAGCCAAATACGCTTTTTGCATCGTTCCGGGCGAGAAAAAAGCGGATGCGATTTACCATACCGTTTCCGAAGATATCCAGGAAGCATTCCCTTCCACGATCCTCCGCAATCATCCGAATGCCGTTTTATTTATCGACAAAGACAGTTCAGGGAAGTTGAAAGAAATATCGTCGTACAGTCAGGCATAGTTTCATTTTGAGATTATCTTGCAATCATTACCTCAATCCATTCAAATGAGAAAAGAACTCTTGACAATCGCTTTATTGAGCGCAATGGCAATAAATCAGGGATGTAGTACCAAGAAAGCAGAAGCAAAAGAAGGGACGAAAAAGCCTTTGAGCCTGATCGTAGTGGAGCCAGGCCATTTCCATGCGGCATTGGTACAGAAATCCATGTACGACGATGTGGATTCGGTTGTTCACGTTTATGCGTCCGAGGGGCCGGATGTAAAAGCCTACCTCGATAAAGTTCAGAAATACAACGGCGCACCTGAAAACCCTACGCATTGGAAAGAGGAAGTTTATACAGGACCTGATTTTCTCGATAAAATGCTGGCCGAAAAGAAGGGTAACGTAGTAGTCCTGGCAGGAAACAATCAGAAGAAAACCGATTACATTAAAAAATCTGTCGATGCTGGTTTGAATGTGCTTGCCGACAAGCCGATGGCGATCAATGTGGCGGGTTTTGAGAAATTGAAGGAAGCATTCGCAAGTGCCGACAAAAATAAGGTGCTTTTGTATGATATCATGACTGAGCGTTATGAGATCACCAATGCATTGCAGCGTGAACTGGCCTCTCTTCCCGCTATTTTTGGAGAACTACAAAAGGGGACACCGGAAAACCCTGCTGTTGCCAAGGAAAGCGTTCACCATTACTTTAAATATATTTCGGGTGAAGCCTTGGTACGGCCTACATGGTTTTTTGATGTAAATCAGTCGGGTGAGGGAATAGTGGACGTGACCACGCACCTTGTGGACCTGGTGCAGTGGAGCTGTTTTCCAAATACGGTTGTGGATTATCAAAAGGATGTGAAGTTACTATCAACCAAACGCACTGCTACCAAGCTTACGCCATCGCAATTCAAGCTGGTAACAAAAAGCGATAAGTATCCCGACTTCCTGAGCAAGGATGTGAAGGATTCCACATTGAGTGTTTATTCAAACGGCGAGATTAATTATTCGCTGAAAGGCGTGCACGCGAAAGTATCTGTGCTCTGGAATTTCCAAGCACCGGAAGGGACCGGTGATACGCATTATTCGATCATGAAAGGCTCCAAAGCCAACCTGATCGTCCGCCAGGGCAAAGAGCAAAAGTACAAGCCTGTTCTTTTTATCGAAAACACGGACAAGTCGAAAGCCTACGAAGATGGCGTTGCCGGTGCATTCAAATCTGTACAGGATAAGTACCCAGGCGTCGAGCTGAAAAAGATTGCAGCAGGCTGGGAAATCACCATTCCAGCAAAATACGATACCGGGCATGAGTCGCACTTTGCGCAGGTTGCTAATAAGTATATGGAATATTTGAAGGCGGGCAAACTGCCCGAGTGGGAAGTGCCGAACATGATTACGAAATATTGGATTACGACGATGGCGCTGAAGCAGGCGAAGGGGAAATAGCCGCCCGGCCCCGTTGCCCGTCGGTTGAAACCGACGGAAATTGATTTAAAAAGCGAGCAGCGCATTATGGACTGCTCGCTTTTTTTGTGAAATATGAATATTATCTGTGAAAAATAGATACTTATGACTGAATTTCATGAAAAGTGAATACCAACGTTGCTTTACATCAATCTGCTGTGCCCGACCTAAACAGAGTAAAGGCAACCTTGCCCTCCAAAGCCTGACTTGTAATACCTGTCCTGCTAATATTTCTTTTTACTGGTGCGAGATCATGTCGATATTCGACCGATATTGCCAAACGCTTCCATTTGATTCCCGCCGAACCTGATACCGTCGGAGCTATACGATCATATCCAAATGCATTCCATGTGGCAACATTCCCGAAACCTTCCACTCGCTGAACCGCCGCAATTAATATGTTTGCAGCCAGCTTTCCGTCGACAAAAAACCTGAGCTGAGATTTGGGATTTACATACCAACGCAATCCAATGTCCGCAGATCCACGGTGATGAACTTCCTTCGTAACCCAACGGGCGCCAGTCGCGCTTCGCTCGCCAAACATATCAACAGGCATTTTCTTTTGAGTATAATTTAGCTGTCCAAGCAGCGAAAATTGCGAGTTAAGTATTCGCTCGGCGAAAATACCGACGCCGCGCGAATGGTAAGATGGAAAATCCTGAATGTAGCCATTGGGAAGCGACTCCCATTCATAATACGCTCTGTGATACCAATCGTTACCATATTCGGCTTGAATGCCAAACTCCCAGGAATTATTTTGCTGGGCCTGAGCCTGTGAAAGGCTGATTGTGATAATTGCTGATAGTATAGCTAATGTTTTCATATCTCTTACCTAATTTAATTTAAGACGATTCTCACTTTCTCAATACGCTCATTTTTATCACCACCAAAAAGCAAATGCACATAATATGTTCCTCGGGGCAAATCGCCTACCCCTATGTTTATCTTGCTCTCTGATTTCTGCTTCACAAGCGCGTCTTTCACCAAAATTACTCTTTCAGGATTTGTCGAATTCTCTTTAAACAGTTGAATTTGAACGGGAAGCGTTTCTTCAATTTCCGCTCTTCCAAATTCAAGGGTTACCAAATCTTTTGCCGGATTTGGATAAACTTTTAGCCCCGAGGAAAGATAAAATACAAAGTCCTCAGCGTAATTTCCACAACTGTTGGCTGCCGTCAATTTGACTTTACGAAGTCCATTTGTAGAATTTGCCAATACGTACATTTGTGTGCTTGCGCTATTTGGATTATAAATGTCAATTGCCATATCGCCCGATCCCGCATAGTTATTGTAATTAAAGTTTGTCGACGGACTCGACGAACTAGCGGCCAGACTATACAATCCACCTGCATTTACCGAAATGGTACTGGTAATTACACCATTGACGGTCTTGGTGATATTCGGGTTACCTACCCAAATCGAACGCTTGATAGTTACTGGAGCACAGGCATTCGGAATAGTTAGCGTTGCAAAAATAGTTGCCACACCCTTGTATCCGCCTTGCCGGGTAGCCAGGTTTCCTGCCGTTGTCAACCCCGCAGATGCGGACCACATTGCGGATGAACCCGCCGGAAATTGCGTAAGTGTGTAACCTCCGTTACTGCAAATCAGGTCCGGACCTGCGATAGGTGCGCCCGCTGCTTTTTCTACTGCACGCAATGCATTGACCCTTCCATAACCAAGATCATTGTTATGCGACAGGTCAGAAAATGTTGAACCATTACCAACCAAGTAGTTATAACCGCCAACTTTATCACACGTCTCAGCGATGATCCTTCGAACCTGCATTTGAGTCAGGCTGGGGTTAACCGAAAGGATCAACGCTGCGATTCCTGCTACCGAGGGTGCCGCCCACGAAGTGGCACTTTCAGCTGGCTGATTGTTGTATTGGCTACCATCCTTGGTAGTTACATAAGCGCCGGGCGCCGCCACATCTATGCGGTGCGTCGGACCATTGGAACCTTCCCAGCGCATATCGTTTGATTTCGATGCTCCCACCACAAATATGTCCTTGACATTCCCTGGCAATGGAGCGAGATAGTTGAGGCCTTTATTACCGGAGCTGGTCACCAAAACCGCCCCTTTGCCTCCTCTTCCATTCATAGTCGCATTGTTGAGGGCAGCTTCAATAACCGGACTTTGATTGACAGGTACCACACTTGGAATGATTCCCCACGACATGCTTAAGATGTCTGCATTCTTTACATTAATAGCATGATTGATGGCGGAAGCTATGTACGAATCCAGCGTTTCGGTTCGCAAGCTGCCATCCGGTTTTGTCCCAAATGCCCTGATTGGAATGATTTTGCTGTTATATGCTACTCCCGCGATTCCTATTCCATTGTTTCCTTTTGCAGCTGCAAAACCAGCACAATTGGTTCCATGCTGCTCCTCGCCTGCGACAGTTCCTCCGTTTGTACCGTATGGAGTTGCATCAAATCCTGGAAGCAAGTTGGGTTGCAAGTCAGGATGATTAAGTTGTACGCCGTCATCGATAATCGCTATTTTGATATTAGGGCAACCTGCCGTGATGTCCCAGGCTTCCGGCAATTTCATTTTGGCAAGGCCCCAGTTACTGGCAAAAAGTGGGTCATTCGGATTTCCAGCTAGTTCCAAAAATCGGAGATAATTTGGCTGAATGAATTCAAAGAGTCCGGTAGCTTCCAGTTTCTCACAGGCCTCAAATGGATTACTAGTGACGAGTTTACCTCTCAAATAGTAGTTCTTTTCAGAATCAGTGTCATCCGCATCAATGTCTAAATTGTATGTTCTGAATACGTTCAGAATATTTTGAATCAAAGCATTTCTTTTCGGTCGGGCAATAATAACGTCGGTCAGCCCGGCAACTTCCTCGCCCGACTCGTTGACCAGCACTGGGTGAGTAGACTTAACGTTTTCATTCTTCCGAAGAGCGGAAATCGCCGAATCAATCTCCGTTTGCGATGTCAGGGAATCAAAAAGCACATACGCCATATCAGGAATGCTGTGAATTGGCTCAATGCGCTTGGCCTTCGCTGATACATCCTCCGGCCTGAGATCGCTACTACCGGAAATGTCCACGAACTTTACAAGGATCTTTGTTTTGCTGTACCAAATAGGATACCGCACGCCTTTTGTTAAATAATATGCATCCTGAGCGGCTGAAATTTGGATGGTAAGAGTTAGTAATAACAGTAATTTCTTCATCATAGCGGCAAATAGTTTTAAATGAGATTAAAAATACCTGCTGCTATCTAATTGTATTTTTTGAATTAAAAATTGAAATTTTTCTATCGGCAGGACTTCATCGAGCGAACGGTTTGTAGCATTTACAAACAGCCCAAAAAGTCACTAACCGTTGGCTTCAGCCAACGGAGTGAACGCCCGAAGTAACCGCCCCGCCCCTCACCCTCCCTCCCCCTTCCTAATCTCCTCAACCTTCTCAAAAAAATCAACCAGCTCCTTCCACGACCAAAACGTGTTACTCAGGCCCGGCGTGTAGCCTAACTCTTTCAATGCGAGGACGTAGCCGCCGAACATTGTCCAGAGTTCGGCAGTCCAGCTTTTGGGATTACTACTGCTCAACAGCGAGCTTACTTCCTTACCATAAGCGATCAATTTCGGGTCTGCGGACTCCTGGGGGTTTGGTTCTGTTTGCATGTGTGGCTGATTTTAAAAATGTTGATGAAAACCTTGCTTTAAGGCCTCGTATTTGGTTTCGGCAAAGCACGGCTTCCTGCAAATCGTACCCAACACATTCGGCTGGTACATTACGCCGAAATGCTTGTAAATTACCCGAAAACTTACCGAAGGATTTATATAAATTGCCTTTTCAAAAAATAGCTTTCCGCATGACACCCACTACCTCCAACCCTAAGATCCACGAGGGCCGCAACCTGAAACGCTTCCGCGAATTACTCGGAATTAAGCAAGACGCGCTCGCCTTCGAGCTCGGCGACGAATGGAACCAGCAAAAGGTTTCTCTACTCGAACAAAGAGAAAAGATCGATTCCGACATATTGGAACAAGTTTCGGCGATTCTTAAAATCCCAGTTGAGGCAATTCGGAATTTTGATGAGGAAAAAGCTGTGAATATTATTTCAAATACATTTCACGACTTTAAGGATAGTGCATTTGTCAATACTGGAAATGCACCAACTTTTAATGTCAACCCAATTGAAGAAATAAGGAAGTTGCATAATGAAAAAATGGAGCTTTATGAGCGGATGTTGAAGGAGAAGGATGAGATGATGGGGAGGATGGAAAAGTTGATTGGGAGTAAATAGCTTAGTAATGATCATAGCGTGACCGTCGAGGAGATGCTTCATTTATCAGTTTTTTGCCGATAATTAAATCAACCATGCCGATCAATAACTACTTCGCTATACCGGGATTACGTTGACAGTAAAAAGGCTTTGATAAGAGATTTGATAGTCAAACCTTATATCCTCTTACATATGCCATCAAAAGATCTACACGAAGATCCATTCGACGAAAGCACAATTACAAAACTCGAAATTTTCGAGGATTATGTCCAAGCCTGGATTCCGACATTTGTTATGCAGGAGGCTCCAATAATCTGCATTTTCGACTTCTTTGCGGGTACGGGTTACGATTTAAATGGGATACCTGGTAGCCCAATTAGGCTTTTGAGAAAAATTAAGGATCATATTGGCTATATTATTGAAAAAAGTGTTCGCATTCGGTTGTACCTCAATGAATACGAGCCCAATCGAACAAAGCAAAATAAATATCAATTACTGCAAGACGCTTGCAACGAATATCTCGCTATTAATCAAGATGTTAAGGGCTCAATTGATCTGATCTTTACTAATAAAGATTTTGAAACACTCTTCCCAAAACTACTTTCTGAAATAAAGCAGCATCCTTCATTAGTTTACATTGACCAAAATGGCATTAAATTCCTTTCGGATAAGTATTTGCTTGAATTCGAAAAAATGGTCCAAACTGATTTTCTTTATTTTGTCTCATCCTCATACTTCCTGTGGCTTGGTAATACAGATGAATTCAAAAAGCATGTCACACTCGACGTCGACTCCCTGAAAAAGGGATCATTTAGCTTGGTCCACAGGAATCTAATTACACAATTAAAGCAAAAACTTCCAGGGAAGACAAAGCTGAAATTGTATCCATTTTCAATAAAAAAAGGAACCAATATTTTCGGCATTGTCTTCGGTGCTAGCCATCCACTTGCAGTTGAAAAATTTCTGGGAATTGCATGGAAAAGAAATGAAATCAACGGTCAGGCCAACTTCGATATGGATCAAGACTTTCGCAAAGCACAACTAGATTTATTCGGAACGAAAAAATTGACGAAGATTGAACAGTTCAAAGAAAACCTGAAAAAAAGAATTCTATCTGGCGAGATTAGGAGTAATTTCGACGCACTAAACTTTGCATACGAGGAAGGCCACATTGGCAGACACGCGGCTGAGACTTTGAAAGAGATGAAGCAAAAAGGCGAGATAAATTTCACAGCTACTTCACCATATATTACATATGACAAAGTCTACAGAGAAAGGCAACTTGTAGATTTTAACCTACCAAAGTAATGAAATACAGCAAGATAGAGTGGACAGAAGCAACGTGGAACCCTTCGGTGGGCTGTGATAAAGTTTCAGCTGGCTGTAAATTTTGCTATGCTGAAACGATGGCCAGAAGGTTGATGTTGATGGGAGCACCAGGATATGAAGACGGATTTGATTTCAAGATCTTACCCAACCGCCTTGATGCGCCGAAAAAAATTAAGCGTCCAACAAAGTTTTTTGTCAACTCAATGAGCGATCTTTTTCACGAAAAGATGCCTTTCAGTTATCTGGATGAGGTTTTCGCTACTATTCGAGATACTCCACAACATACATATCAAATACTTACCAAGCGAGAGGATATTCTTGTCAGCTATTTTGCTAACAGATCAGTTCCTGACAATGTTTGGCTTGGGGTAACAGTTGAAATTGCGAAAAAGAAAAATCGTATTGATGCATTAAGAAGCATTGATGCGAAAATTCGATTTCTGTCTATTGAGCCTCTGTTGGAAAATATGGGAGAACTCAATCTTACTGACATTCACTGGGTTATTGTCGGCGGTGAAAGCGGTAGTCGCGCCAGGCCGATGAAGTCGCAGTGGGCTGCTGAAATTCAAAGACAATGTGATGACCAAGAAGTTTCATTCTTTTTCAAACAGTGGGGTACCTGGGGCGAGGATGGCCTGAAGCGGAATAAGAAGGCTAACGGTAGATTATTGTTAGGAAAAGAGTGGAATGAGGAACCGGCTTTCTCTAAGGCTTATCCATAATGTACAAAGTTGAAGATACATGGGATTAAAAATCTACGTAAAATCTACTCTGGTTTATGATGATCATAATCAGGCAGTAAGAGAATTTTTTAGTGTAGGTGAAGAAAAGGAGCACAATCTCCCGAAGATTACGACATCCTTTCATTACCTTGTGGCTGATGAAAAATTCAAATTTGAAATCAATTCAATATTTGAGTACGAAATAAATGTGAAGACATACGATGCGTTTGTGGCAATTTCTGAATCTCATAAAAAAGGCTTTCCTCTTCGCATACCTCCAAATGATATAATAAAAGGTTTTATTGATAATCACATAAGTGAATGGGACAAACCACAGACGTATTTTAATCTGATGCGGTGGGTTCTTAACGTTAATCTAGCCTCCGGAAGAACTTCCAAAAATTGGTCTTTTGATAAATTCAACTGGTACCACTTGTTTGATATGTGGATTTCTGGTGCTACACTGCAAGATTCAAGAATTTTCAATTTATCCTTATTAGCGCAATTAGCGAACAGAAATATTTCCGAACCACTGCCTTTTGAAATTTTAAACGAGGCAAAGGTTACAATGTCATCTACTCCACGAGCGGCTCTCATAATGGTAGCCACTGCGTTAGAGATCGGAGTCAAACAGTTTATTAAAAGTAGAAGTCCAGATACTGAATGGATTTTAGAAAACATTCAATCTCCACCTGTGATTAAACTTATAAGCGAGCTTGTTCAGCAGCTTGAACCAAGATTGGACTTTTCAAAAGAAACAATTGCCAGTGCAAAAAATCTCATTTCTGAACGAAATAAGGCGATCCATTCGGGCGTATTTGACAATTCGACAAAAAACGCAGCAAGAATTGGCGAGAAGATGCATAATTATGCAACCCTTGTAAATGATATCCTCTATTACCTAGAATTCTTTTCAGGCCATCGTTGGGTTAAACTGGGAACACATATAATGCATAAACGGATCTCACAGCATTTATGGGATATCTCTTAGGTGCAATGGAAGACCAGCCTAATTGTCAATCTAATTCGCAAGCTTCACGTCACTACATCTAAATATTGAAACCTCCTTAGCTCTCACCGCCACGCCAACTCAACCCCTTCCCCCTTCAAAAACTCCTGAAACCCCTTTAACATTTCACTCCTCTCCCGCACACCCCGCGGCGTAACCCCCTTCCCAAAAGCAAACTTCACCAACAACCCCACAGCCTCCCCAATGCTCCATTCTACCGGATGAAGCCGATAACAACCATTCGTAATATGCGTAGTCCCAATATTCTTATTCGCTGGCAACAAATTTTCCATGCGTATAGGAATAAGCGCACCTAGGGGGATTTGGAAGGGGAGGGATGCGAAATCGATGTAATTGTCGCCGGCGCTGCTTGGGTGGAGGTCGATGTGGTAGTAGCCTACGCCTACGCTGTCGTGGAATTCGGCAGCTTTGTCTTTGGGGCCTGGGGTGCCAGCGGCTACGGCCATTTCGCGGTTTGCGGCTCCTACGTGTTCTTCTTTGATGGTAAAAACGGCTTTGATGCGGCGCGATTCGCGGACGTAGGGGTATTTGGCAAGGCCGTCTTCGGTGCCCATGATGTCTTTCCGGAAACGGATTCCCGGCCAGCCTTTTCCGCCATCGGGGCGGGGGGCTTCGGTTTGCAGCCAGTAGAGCAGGGATAAGCTGAGTTGTTTGGCTTTTTCGACATGTTTGGCGAAATCCTTTTCGCTGGCTCCGATCAGGTTGCCCAGGAAATAGTCGTTTTGCGGCCAGTTTACAATCGTGATGTCGCCTTTGTAGGTACCGGGCACGAAATTGGCTTTGCTGATGATCCTGCGGTAGTTCCAGAGGTTCAGCTTGTCGCCCGTAGCAATGCCTTCGGGATGAAAACCGAGTTCTTTGGGTTCGAGGGTTTTGGGGTTGGAATAGGAAGGTGACAGTAACTTTCCAGACCAGGGTTTGCTCATTTTCGGAATGTAATCCTTCCAGAAATCATAGTCTGCAGGCTTGGGGATCACGTGGTTTTTGCCGGGCTGGTAATCCATCGCAAAGCAAACGGTAAATGCCTGTACGTTGTCGGGATTTCCCTTTTCCGGGGCGTGCAGTTCGTTGGTCTCGCTTTTGGATTCGGTCCCGGTCACGAATTCGGTGCCGGTTAGCGGAAGCAAATCGCCCAATTCGGTAGCATCTACAAAATACGGTGCTGAAAGTATGAGATGCTTGCCAGTCCGGTTATTTCTTGCTTCCAATGATTGCACTTTGTTGCCGCTCGCTTTTGCTGAGACGACTTTATGCTCCAAAAGCAAAGTCAATTTGCCGGAACTGATGTAAGGCGCAAACATATCCATCAAAACGGTTACCGCTACACGCGGTTCAATGCAGAGACGCGAAACGGCACCGTCACCGGGATTCAGGAACTTGCGGCCCTTTGCTTCTTCTGTCAGCGGATAGTTTTTAATGTAATATTGCCTGATCGCTTTACGAAAATCCCGGTACTGCTTCGTACAACCATGCGTTTCAATCCATTGATGCTCGTCCGGCGGCACGCCTTGCTGGGAAAGCTGGCCGCCGATCCAATCGGTTTCTTCCGTCAGGATTACGGACAGGTTATTTCGCAATGCCGCCAATGCCGCAGCGCAGCCGCCCAGTCCTCCTCCAGCGATCGCGACGTCAGCAATAAGCGTTTCCTCCGCTTTATTTTCACGCAAAAAAGGCCCGGACTCAATAGCCGGACCTTCGTTGATTGTATTTGCAATAGCGCCACTGAGGGCGATGTTTGCTATAAAACTTCTACGTTTCATTTATCTAGCGATATCTTGGAACTGTCATGCGAAATGCTCTTTGTCAAACTAACTGCTACATTGTCCCACTGAGCGCAGTCGAAGTGCAAGAAGCAGTATTCAAAAGGGCATTGTACCGAGCCAGTAACGTGCTTCGACTCCGCTCAGCATGACAAAGGTCAACTATACTTTTCCCATCACATACATTTCTTCCATCGTCGGTGACGGTACGCCACCTTCTTTCTCAAGCGTGATAGCAAACGCTACTGAGCCTGGTTTGGTGTTTTTCATTTTCAAAACCTTACCACTAAACTGGTTGTCGATCATCCCCATATCCATTGGTGCGGCTTCACCATTCACAATGCTCCACAGCTGATATTGTTTGCCGGCAGGCGCCGCGGGCAAATTCTTCACATCAATCAAAACCTCATTGGTTTTCTGGTTCCAGAATGCGGCAACAGAACTTTCGGGAGATTTTGGAAGACCTGCCAACTGAACGGCTTTATAACTCGGATCCCGATATAGATTGGCGAGCGACTGATTGTACTCAAAACCTTGTTTTAGGCTTGCCATTTCCATTTTCATGCCACTCATTTCCGAAGCCAACTGCTCGTTGCTACCTTTATACTCGGTCATCTGACTTGCAGACCAGGCCGCAAAAATGGCTAGTAAAACTGCCGCAGCTGCTGCAAATTTGGCCCAAGCTGGTGTTACCACCCTGGTTTCAACCTGATCAAATACATTGTCTATAATTTTAGGCTCTGCATTTACTGGTCGCATCGTATCATGTGATTCTATTGTTGTCGTGCTTACGCTTTCAATATAGTCACTGGTCAAATCATGGGTGTGTGTGTCTTCTATTTCCTGTGCGAAATCAAAATTCATTTTAGCAAAAAGCGATTCTTTTAAAGACGCAGGTGGAGCAGTTTGATGCTTTAATGCATATTCCTCCAATGCGTTCTCAGTGCGTAACAGCTCTTCCTTAATCTCAGGGTAAATATGAGACATACACTCCACTTCCTGTTTTTCCTGAGAAGAAACAGTGCCCAATACATATTCCTCTAATATGCCGGACTCTATGTAGGCTTGTGTATTCATGCTGCAAAGTATTGTTTTAACTCTTGTAATGCTGTTCGGATCCTCGATTTAACCGTACCCAATGGAATGCTCAATTCTTCTGAAATTTCCTCATGGGTGTAGCCCTGAAAATAGGCCATATCAATGAGAATCTTCCTTTCGGGCCTGAGCATGTTAATGATCGCTTTCATTTCCGAACTTGAATTCTGCGAATCCTCGTACACATCCCGCTCATTCAGGACTGCCCTGTCGTCAATATCATCCATTGCGGGTTTCCTTCCTTCCACTCTGACCGCATCTATTGCGCCGTTACGCGCAATATTCATGATCCAGGTAAACAATCGTCCTTTCTCGGGATTATAGGAAGCAATGTTCTTCCAAATTTTTAAAAAGGACTCCTGTAATACGTCTGCGGCTCTCTCCTCGTCCCTCAACGTTTTTGAAATGATATTAAACAATGCCCCTGAGTAATGGTCGTACAGGAATTCGAAAGCGGTGCGCTCGTTTCTTTTAAGAGCTAACACCAATTCCTCTTCCGAGTATTTTACCTTGCTAGTCGCCAAGAGTTGCTTAACTTTTAGTTCTAAATTACTTACTGGCAAGCTAGCAAAATTTCCGTAAAAGAGGGCAGAGCCATTCCAAATTATTGTCCCTGTACCTTGTGTCCCGGAAACCGCAATAGCTTTCCACATTGGCGGTGCACCTAATCGGGCTTGAATTGTTCTCATCTTAGTGTGTTTGTTCTGATATACGTTGAACACACAAGATTGGATCAAAAAGCTTTTACGTTCGTAAAAAGCCGTTCATTTTCTGAGGTTTTCGATCCTCAAAAAGGTGAGAAAAATGAACAGGCTCATGATGCTGAAAAGGTAAATAACATTGCGGGAATCAACCACGCCTTTTCCCAGTGACTGGTACTGCCCGTTCAAAGCCGCCCAGGAAAAAAACTGGGAGATCGGTCCCGCGCCAAATAATGTGGCAACGGCACCGAAACCGATATACCAGACAAATGCGAGGAAAACGCCAAGGATAAAGGCGACGATCTGGTTTTCATTGAGCGAAGACGACCAGATTCCCATGGACACCACCACGCCGCTGAAAAGCAGCAATCCGATATAAGATCCGAAGACAGAAGCAGAATCAACATTACCTTCAGGATTTCCAAGTTTGTAGACGCTGTAATAATAAACAAGCGTTGGCAGAATTGTAACTAGAACTAGGACCCAGTTAGCGAGGAATTTACCGAGTACCAGCTCAGCATTACGCAAAGGTTTTGTAAGTAAAAGTTCAAGCGTTCCGGAGCGGGCTTCTTCGGCCAATGAACGCATTGTGATCGCGGGGATCAGGAAAATTAATACATAGGGAGCAAGACTGAAAAAGGAACCAAGGTCAGCGTAACCGTAATCTAGAATGTTGGAATCAGGGAAAACCCAGACAATTAATCCGATTGCAGTCAAAAAGACCGCCATTACAATGTAAGCGATCAGTGAATTGAAGAAACTACCTATCTCTTTGTTAAAAACTGCTAGCACGCTTCCGGTGATTTGAACAATTCTATCCTAATGCATTTTACTCGAAAACTGGCTTTTCACGCCGTATAATTGCTGCTGCAACGAGTGAAATAACAAAGCCGGTAATGACATAAACCAATATGCTTGCCGGAAATACGATTGCTGGCGACATGAGTTTTTGGGACAATTCCATTGCCATCTCAATTTCAGAATCGTCTTTACCTCTACTCTCCATATCCTCCCGTACCTTGTCCAGTGCCTGCGCTAGCAGCGTGTCATCAATGAATTGGACGTAAAACATGGTAAACGCCGAACTCAATAACCCCAGAACGGCCGAAGTGAGGGTACCTAATCCCAGACCTTCGCCGTAAGACATAAAACCCTTACTTTGTTCCCTGAAATTTTTCATCGCCAGTACAATGGCAATGATCATGAACAGGAACGACAGGGACGACAGTATCTTATTTTGGGAGAAGCCCGAAATGTTAATGATCGTTGTATAGACCATAATTACAACAGCACCTAAAATGCCATATTTCAGCGCAACGCGGGCAGTAGATATTTTTTCGTCCATGTCAATAAAATTAAGGTTTATTCTGAAATACGCCGTAATCCTGCTTTCTGAAAATTAATGAAATGACCAGAATTGGGATGATCGCCATCAATGTTTTTTTGCTAACCTCATCCATAATGATCTCGGACCGCTGCATACTTCCCACACCATTGTACATTTTAAGAAATTCAGCTTCCCCAATGTTCTTGACCAATTCCTTTTTCCCATCCAGCATCAATACTTTCATTTGAGCGAGGTAGTCTGTAAATACAGACGGATCAGCATAGGTAATAAAAAAATAGATCAGCCAGCCGCCGACCAGCGCACCAATGGTGTTTACGACATAACCGATCGTCAATGCTTCCCAAAGGTGTAAAAATCCATTTCCCACTTTTTTGCGGTAATACCAGCAAGCTCCGGCAATCATAATGATATGTATGCCAATGTCAAGTACCTTATTATTGCCTAATGGCACGATGCCAATCAGATAAAGTCCGAGGAAAAATATAAAAACCAGCACGCCTGTTACCAACCCGAAAAGCAGGGGAAGTTTTAAAATCGGTTTATTAAAATATGCAATAATTGATTTCATGAATACCACTCCTGTTTTCCATTGTTAATTACCCCTCTTACTTTCCCGATTAGCTCTTTTCCCAGAAAGGGTGTATTCTTTGATTTTGAATAGCTTTTATTAAAATTCCATTTAGCGTCCGGCTCAAAACAGGTAATGTTGGCTGCGGCTCCCACTTCAATCTTATTTTCTGCAAGTCGGAGGATGTGTCTTGGTGCAGAAGTCAGTTTTTCAATAATATCTTCTAAATCCAACCCGCTATGCGTTATGGCCAGTGAAAATGCGGTTTCTAATCCAGTTATCCCAAAATCCGCATGGTCAAATTCCAGATTTTTACTTTCCTCATCATGTGGATTATGATCCGAAACAATGGCGTCGATCGTACCGTCTGCCAATCCTTGTTTTAATGCTTGCAAATCAGCCGCCGAGCGAAATGGCGGGCTTACTTTCAAATTGGTATCAAAATCGATCAGGTCCTTATCTTCAAAAGCAAGCTGATGCGCTGCGATATCGCAGGAAACGGGAAGTCCTTTTTTCTTTGCCTCCCTCACCAGGTGAACAGCTGCAACGGTTGAGATTAGCGAAATGTGAAGGGCCGGAACTTCCGATGGATACATATTATTTTCCAGGGCGTATTCGAGTAATTTAAGATCGCGGTTCAGCATCATTTCTTCTGCCAGCGAGGGTATACCTTTCAGCCCAATCAATGTGCTGGTCACGCCTTCGTGCATTTGTCCGTAAAGCGTAAGCTGCCTGTCCTCCGGGCGGTTCATCAGCAATGCATTCAGCGGCTGGAGATATAAAATGGTTTTGAGAAAAAGGTCCGGATTCTGGACGGGTTGCTCGCCGTCAGTAAATGCAATCGCCCCAGCCTCATGCAAATCGATCATTTCGGTGAAATCCACTCCTTCGGCATTCCGGCTGACAGCTGCTGCAACGTGCAATTTCACCAGTCCTCCCGAACCTGATTGCCTGATATAGTTCAATGTATCCTTGCTGTGGACAACCGGCTGGGTATTTGGCAACAATACGATTTCAGTAAATCCTCCGTGGGACGCCGCCGCACGAACGGAAGTCAAGTCCTCTTTATGTTCAAAGCCTGGATCACGTGAGGCAACGCGCATATCAATCCAGCCTGCCGACATACACAACCCATTCGCTTCCCAAATTTCGGCGTTATTAGCATCAAGATCCTGCCCTATCTCCTTAATTTTCCCTTCCTCAATCAATACATCCCTAACCTGCCCGTTGAAGGTGGACTTTTTATCAATGATTCGAACTGAACGGATTACTAGTTTCATGTTGTGTCAAAACAAATGCCCGGAGTATCAAAAGAAAAACCGGATTCAAAAAAAAAGCTCCAAATGGAGCTTAAACCTTTTCTCAGGCACCTATAAACTTTTGATAATCCTCTGCGGACAATAAACCGCCTTCCTCTCCCGGACTATCAATGCTGATTTTCACCATCCAGCCATCGCCATAAGGATCTGTATTGACTAATTCAGGTTCTCCATCTAGCTTTTCATTCACTTCAAGCACGGTACCGGCTATTGGGATGAAGAGATCAGAAACTGTTTTTACTGCTTCCACTGATCCAAAAATCTCGCCTTTTTGAAGGGCGTCGCCAATTGTATTAATGTCAACATACACAATGTCACCTAATTCATTCTGCGCGTGGTCTGTTATACCAATCGTCGCTATATCTCCATCAATGCGAATCCATTCGTGATCTTCTGTATATTTTATTTCTGGCGGGAAATTCATGATTTAATCAGGTAAAGTAGAACATTCATTGAACCGCAAATTACAGGATGTGCGTTGTCTTTTCCAAATCAAAATATTATTCTGCCAAATTGAATTTTAGCTGCACACCACCGGATGTGCTGGCGCGATAAAATGAGTTGGAAACAAGCGGATCATTGAAGGTGCGGTCAAAATAAAACTGTACACTTAACCTGTTATTGACCATATAGTTAATGGTCGGCCGGAGCTGGAAATTGATATTTCCGGCGATTGGTATATTCTCGCCGTCGAACTTCCGCTGGATCGACCTGGTATCCCTGAATGTAAGGCCCAGCTGCATGGTCATATCATTTTTTAGCTTCCTTTTTACCCCATTGATCTTAAATGGTATTGCCACATTGTTTTTAGTAAAACCAATGTTGACCGTAACGTCCTGATTGAACAGCTCAGCCATCTGCGAATTAGAAAGATTCAATGCAACTGTCCTATCACGGTTGTACTCGATCCTTGCCGTAACCCTGCTTTGAGTTCGGAATTCAACACCAACCAATGGCTGGAATTTTTCCGAAAGCGTAATGGTACTCATTGAGAACACCGGAATGTACTGTCCCAAATCATTTAGCCTAGAAGATAACGGATAACCTGTCACGGCCAGGTTCACATAAAGTGCTTCGTAATCCAATGACGAAGTGAAGTTGCCGACGCTGTAATTGGACATATACTTGTGTTTCAGCGTAAATGAACTGAACATTCTCTTGAACATGGGCAGCTGCGACAATCCGTTGTAACTCAAGTCCCAATTGGGCATCGGAAATTTCAAAAATGGATTGGTACGGACGGTGTTGGGATCCTTGCCGGTATAAGCAGCAAAGAATGAAGAGATCAGAACATCCTGCGAGGTCTCATTGTATTCACCGCCGCTCTGATTTTCATTATTAAGGCGATCGCGCAGAATGGCACGATAAGCCCTGAATTTGTCGAAAACTGGTGACGAGTTATCTCTTTTCATCTTCGCAAATGCAGTTCTGAATGACAAAAATGACATACTGAACTGCCCATTCCTAAGCGGGCTTTGCGAAACAAAATCTCCGGAAGAATCGGGGCGATAGAATTCCTGATAAGCATCCTGTCTCGTCAAACGTGCTTCAATGATCAGCCGGAAGTCTTTGAATGGTTCGAGAGTTGTATTGGCCGAGAAATTTTTCGCGATGGTTTGCTGGAATGGCATATTCTGTTGCTCACTTCTCGTAATCCACCCTTTTTCTGCGGCTTTAATCTGGAAATTCCGACCCTGTTGCCCCAATACAAATGGTAATCCGGGCGCATTGGTATTGTCGATCCCAAAATATTTTGGCGCCCTTAAATAACCAGGCAACGCAGTTGTTTCCAGCACCGAATAACTAAAATTGATTCCTCTCACCGTCATGAGGGCGCGGGTTACGCTTTTGAGGATATCCGTCGTGCGCATGTCGATTTCTTCAATGTCACCCGGACTTCTTGCAAAGTTCTTACGCGCGGTCGAAGGCGTATTGGCGAATTTCAGATAGCGTAGTTTATTATAAAGTAAAACAAAATCCACTTTCCCGGTCACGCCCCGCTCACGGCTGTTCCGGATGATATCTCCGAACGGAAGTCCGGTCGTATCCTTTAATCCCAATGCATTCGCCTGATACTGGTAAGCCACTGAATGTTTGTAATCAGCAGTCATCCAGTCGACCAGCGGAATTTTATCCAATGGCAAACGGTAGGTCAGGTCTATTTTCTGATCAAAATTTTTGATCCGCCCCAGATTTTTAAAATTTGTCCACAACGAATCTTTTTTCTGAGTGCTATTAATATCCCCCATCGGCTCGTCGATAATGGAGTTAGCCGACGAATTGTAGGTCAATGTCAAGTTTCTGGTCAGGTTCCAGCCAAAATCATAATAGCGGTTAAACCAGAAGTATTTTTCAAACAAAGGCTGAATGCCATCAGTAGTCAGGTCGGCATTCCGCAATTGGGTTTTCAGGAAACGCCGGTCCACGTCGGTACGGAGCGAAACCATGTTTGGCATTAAGGTAAGGTTCACATCCTTGATCAATTCAGCCCATCGGTTTGTTGCTTTCCAATTTTTAAATGGCTCAAAAGCTTTGGGCTGACTACTGTAAACATAGGATATCCCACCTCTGTAATTGCGTTGATTGTATTCTTGCGTCAGTACATTGCGCCGCTTATCGTCACTGAAAGCATAGGTGAAGGAGAAGTTCTCGAAATCGTAAAAGTGATTTTTGGCACCTGGCTTCATTTTAATTTTCCTGACATTGGAAAAATTGATTCCCCGCTTGACGGCATTTTCCTCCACCAACCGGCTGTAACCATCTCGCTCTTCGTCAGAAAGTAGATTATCCAGCGAAGTAGTCAGCGGTGTATCTGGATCGAGTGGATTAAAGTGTGGTTTTACATTCCGCCTGTCATAACTTAAAAATAGCGGGATACTGAATCCCCATTGTGCCGGGAGCAGCTTATCTAATGCAACATTGGATGAAAATCCATATTCCTGGGTGAAATTACGGGAGCGCTCACCGATCCGTTGCTGAACACTTCCAAAACCAAATGTCTCTATTCTTCCGGAAGCTGTTACCGTTGCAAAATCAGCCAGTTTCGCATTCAACTGCGCAATAGCGGCAATACCGCCAGTATCGTCAAAACCTTCCACGTGCATTTCATCGGTCCAGAGGCAGAAACTCTTAGGACGCTGATCGGCAGATTTGGGGTTTCTCATTCCAATCATCATAATTCGAACGGAACTAAGGTCAGGGTTGCCGACAACGGTTAGCTTGAACCTGCCGTCGGAGGTAAGTATGGTATAAGGCACGCTAAGGTTTCTATCAATCTGCCTGTTACGCTGTGATTTTACTGAGATAAGATCTGCCAACGCAATGTTAATCTCATTACCCTCCGGCCATATTTCCGATGCGTCGGTAGCAGAAGGACGGGTGGCCTGTAATGTTGACAGGTCAATTTCGTAGTAATTTTGAGTAAGGTCAGTTCCAATCCTCATGAATGTACCCACCATGCCATCTTCACTTTGCTCATTTTGCATGTGGACGTACATGCGCAATCTTTTGCGGAACAACAGGTCCAGGTTTACATTTTTAAATACCGCCCGCGAATCGCCATCGCGTAGGTCGGTCACGCAAAGGCTCATGGATTGTTCATTCAGCAACAAAGGTGGCCTTTGTGTATTGTCCTGGTCACGTTTCCAGCCGGGAGGGATGGTGTAAATGTATTTGTTGGCGCCGCCGCGTGGGTCACTATTTTCCTCAATACTAACCGTTCCAACCGTGAATTTCGCATCGTAAGGCTCTGGAACTTCCTGCAATCCAGGTGCGTCAAGGTTGGACGTGTATTTGCGATATTGCTGCCCTACCATTTGCAACTGTGCAAAGCGAAGGATAACCGGCTGCTGAAAATCAGTGAGGTACATCCGCATGAAACGAATGGATTTGAAACCATTCATATTGCCGACTATTCCTGAGAATTCCTTTATGGGAACACGGAATAAGTACCAGTTCTGACCATTTGTTAATGTTTTATCAACGATATATCCATTCCCAATTGCGAGCTGGTTGGGTTTCAGATCAATTTCATATTCATAATAAGCTTCGTTGTCGTTGATGGTATTGTCCACATTCATATCCTCACCATCCGGAACATTGGTGGAAGCGGGCGTAACGTCGGTAGACCGGCCCTGGCTTTCGGGTGAGTTATTCTCCATCCCGATGTAGTTTTTGTAACGTTCCAGGACTTTCAACCCGGCGCTGTCCAGATCGGCGCCGAGGAAAAATTTGAAATCATCCCCAGATGGATCGGAAAGTATTCTCTCTCTTGCTTCCGCGGTAAGGTTAGCGGGCAAGCGGTCCAGATATTTCCTGAAGAAATTACGTTCTTCTTCATTACTCAATCCATCCAGCCCCACATCCTGCTTCTCTCTCGCCCCCGATTCGTTACTGAATGCATTGATCAGATACTGAGATTTGGTGGCATATCCCCAGGCGGTAGAATCAACATTCACCCCAATCTGTTTTGGAACCAATGGAAGCCCGTTTTCAAAATCGTAGCGTTCGTTCGGGACAACGTCTTCGGAAATATCCCCAAGATTGAACACCAGTTTCCCTCCGGTTGTATTGTTTCTATTCTCAACCCCGTCCCTCACTACTCCATCCGGCGTGTTGATAAAGGGATCAAGCATCCAGAATTCAATGCTTTCAATGTTAGCATTGTCAAAATCGTTATCAGATGTGATAGCACGGCTGATGGCACCAAAATTCAGCCTTGGTGTTTTCAAACGTCCATCGGTCGCGAGATCTGCATTGTAATTGTACATCCCCCTTTCGCTTGGATAGTATGCAATGTCGAGGACCTGTTGGGGGTATGTAACCAAACCAGCAATCGCCCTGTTTGGAAAGATTTCATTAGGAAGAAAAAGTCTTTCGTAAAAGAATTTACGGTCGGCATCTTCAATGTTGCTCGGAGGCTGATAACCTCCACCCAAACCTTGTGATCCTCCAAAAATATTATCGACAGTATAAGCAGAGATTTTGGCCCGCTTATAGGCATAATTCAATGTTTTTCCATCAAACCCTTCGCGGAATTTTGTGGGAACCGATGCCAGACGCCATTTTTGAGGCTGGCGGGAAAGGTCGTAAATCGTTCGTGCAGCTTCAAAATCATCGACTAATGAGCGATTGTTCACATCTTTGGAAACCCCCGGCAAGAGTTTGGCAAATTCCCCCTTAAACTGAATGCTAGACATTTCTTTTGTCTGCAAAAGCGGCAATGCATCCAGCCATTTGGTCAGGAAAGGAACATCTTTACGGAAATTGATATCGAAACCCAGCATTGTATTGTTCACGGGTTCGTTGCCGATAGAAACACGGGACAAAAACCCAGCCGGCCGCTCACGGTATTTCATGATGGTTGCGCCAATGCTCAAATCTCTGTTCAAAACATAATCCAGACGTGTTCCCAGCAATGAGCGGATCTGATTCTGGAACATATCAGGACGTTCGTATTCAATGACGATCTCCCGTCCCGAATTAAGCACGCTGCTATTTAACAATCTGACGCGGCCAATCTGCGCCTCCACAATGTAATCGGAACCCGGGGAAAGAGGTACGCCGCCGGAAGTAACCGTCACGGAAGTTTCCAAAACCCCAAAAGGAAGCTGCACCTCTGCACCACCGCTGGATTGATAAGTACCTTTGATAAAAAACTTGTTACGCTCCGAAACCTGCTGCGCGTCGATCATCGTAGTCCGGTACAACTCGTTGAAGACATATTTGTTCCGAAACTGATCTTCTCCCGCACCAAATTTTCTGGAAAGGTTGGTACCAAATGGTTCAAGTACTGGAAAAATAATGCGCCCAGTTTTGCTGTCTACGGTAATGCCGTCTACAAAGTCAAAGTTTCCGTCGGGTTGAAGGTCGTTGACGGGATTAAGACGGTCGAGCCCTGCAAGGCGGATTAAGGGAACATTGGCAATGCTGCTTTCCTGCAAATTGGGATTATCAATACCCGTCTGGTCATCTTTATAAATAATCCTGAGCTGAAAACCCTGCTTATCGATCTGGCTGGTTCCGAGTGAGTAAACATTCTTCATCATCAGGTCCCACATCGGAAGATTGGTATTATTCCTGATCGTGGATGATTTCAATAATTTCAACGCAATCACCTCGTTGTCCCTTCTCGCCTGATAATCTTCGGTCAATTCTCCTACTTTAAAGGCACGCCCATTGAGGGTATATTCGTAAGAAACAGCCAATACTTCGTCGTTTCTCAATGCATTGGTCAGGGAGATATATCCTAATTGGGGGTGAAAAGTGTAATCACGATCAGCTATCAGTCTTTTCGATCCTCTTAATAATTCATAGTCTATTGTTCTTTCCAGCCCCAACGCGGTGATTGCGCTATTGGTATTATCAACCTGCCTGAACGCATTGTTTGAAGTCAATGCCTGATAAAGTCCATTCGCTGCATTGTCTGCGGGCGATGTCGAGCGGATCGGTTGTAAACTGGGGTTTGCTGATTTATAAGGTGCTGGTTCTCCTAAATCAGCAAAGCCGACCACATTTCGCAAAGATTCTGTCGTGGTCGTGCGGTTTGTCACGTACACTTCAAGCCGCGTAACAGTTATGCCGGAAGTGATCGTGGGTGTATTTTGCAGAGAACCTTCATACTTGTTCCTGAAATATTGAGAAAGAAAGAAGTTGCGGTTTTCATCGTAAGTATCTGCTCTGAGTTCAAAATCCCTGTTCTGAGCTCCTCCGCGCAATACGATCCTTTCTTTGCTGGACTTTTGCTGGGAAGCAACAAATGTTGCGCTTAATCTCCCAAACTGGAAATCAGTTTTTAACCCGAACAAATTTTGAACCCCTGGAATAAGCTGGCTATTAATGGCCCAGTTGATATTACCGGCCTCAATTTTCCGGATGAAACTCTCTTCCGGATTTTTATAATTCAGCTTGATCGCATTCTCAAAATTGAAATTTGCTTTGGTATCAAAGTTGGTTTGAAAACCAAGCTGATCCCCCAGTTTCGCATCAAAATTGATACTGATCTGTTCGTTAAATATGAATTGGGTATTGCGCCGCTGGCGGATGGGGATGGAAGGGTTATCCAAAAATTGGTGCATTAACCCCAGATCAAGTGAAACAAAGCCAGTTGGTTTAAAATTGACAAAGTCGTCGCCTAGCAATTTAGACAATGCTGGCGGGAGATCCAGCTTGGGCAGCAATCCTCTCGCACCCATAGCGCTTTTTCCATCTTGCCGACCCGCATATTCGCGCAATAAGCTTTTAAATGCCCGGTCTTCCTGAATCTTGTCGTACGTTTCCAAGTCCATCCGCTCAGGTGCACGGAAGTCGAGATTGCCGGACGGAGTCTGGATTTTTTCGGTAACTGCTACTTTTCCAGCACTGTCCAGGATGATAGTAGTAGAAATATTGGAAGGATCGCGCATATAGAATGGCGATCTTGGGCGGGGTTCGGTGATCCTGTTGGAGTAATAATCCTTCCAGCGTGTGATCAGCTGGTTACCGGAGCGGTCTACATTTTTCTTCGTAGTATCTTCTATAATCGTATCTGCAAACACTGCCCAGTCCTGGGCCTGCGTTGCATATGGTTCATCCATGTCAACCGAGAGGTTGGCTAATAATACCGCTCCGGTCGAAATGCTTAGTATCTTAAAAAGAAATGAGTAAATCGTTGATGACAAGGTAATGTACTTATTTAGAGAAGGTTGTATCTAAAATCAAAGCCACCAATACTAATTTACTATCGTAAAATTTTTCGCCAAATATCATTGTGGTACTGGTCAACGAAGCGCCAGTTTTATTAAGTTTTCAACAGTCATATCCAGTCCTTCCCGTTTTACAATGGTGTCCAGACTTTTCTCCGCAGTGGCCTTGGGGATTCCCAACGTTACCAATGCAGCTAATGCTTCACTTCTTAAATGGTTGGAAGATGTTTCTGAGGATTTAGGACCTGTTGATGTCAGCTCTTCCTTGCGTATTTTATCTCTTAATTCCAGAATAACGCGTTGAGCAGTTTTTGATCCGATGCCTTTAATCGATTGAATCAGGCGCAGGTCTTCATCTATAATCCCCCGCCGGATTTCTGATGAGGAGAGTGAAGAAAGCATAATCAGAGCTGTCGAGGGTCCAATTCCCGAAATACCAACCAGGTCAAGAAAAAGCGCTTTTTCATCAATTCCCCAAAAGCCGAAAAGAACGTGGGCATCTTCCCGTATACTCAAAAACGTTACCAATTTGCAACGCTCACCCAAGTCCGGAAGTGAAGTATAGGTCTGTAATGAAATGCGTACTTCATAGCCTATTCCATTTACATCAATAATGGCGTAAGCCGGATCTTTATAGGTTACAGTTCCGTTAACGTAGGCAATCATATATGTAGTATGTGTGCTTGTAACTCTCGTTTACTAGGTCGAAATGATCAATTTTTGGCCTGGCTTGATCGCGTTGCCCCTGATTCTATTCCGCTTCTTCAATTGCCCGATTTCCAGTCCGTAACGCTGCGAAATGATCCATAAGGTGTCGCCTTTTTGTACGGTATGGTAACGTTTACTAATATGCCTGGCCTTTTTCGCAGGCTGCTGCTGTTCATCGGCACGATAAGATGCGATTGCCACGCGAGTTGTAGGTGCAGTTACTCTTACCTCCCTGTAAATCACCAGTCGCTGGCCTCTTTGGATGTTATTCCGGCGAATGTGGTTCCATCTTCTGAGCTCCGAGACGGAAACGTGATATCTCCTGGCAATAGCTCCCAAATTTTCTCCACGCCGAACAGTGTGGGATGATTTTTTTGTTTTGCTGCGGCTCGTTACCACTACTTCCTTTTCCTCGTTTTCCTCATCTTCGCCCGAGCCGACCTCATTACTTACCAAAGCGTATGGAAATGCCGAATTCCTGCTCAATGAATCCACCGTAGTGCTATCTACCTTCGCGATCATCATCCCCGAAGCTGTGTACCTTCTGGTGCACGAATCCATGATCACATTGCGGTTGCTGACAAAGTAAGTATACTGAACACTCGGTACTTTTAATATAAAATCCCTTGTTTGATCAGGAAGTGATGTTTTGGTAATCTGGGGATTAAGTTTTTTGAGATCTTCGAAATTGATATTGCTTTGCTGGCAAAAAGTAACCAGATCAATATAGCCGTCAATATGTATGGTATCATTTGGAATCTGAAACTCCATTTTTTCCGGATAGATACCATGGTCATACCCATAATTCATCATATAGTTCATGGCGACATATTGCGGAACATAGGAGCGTGTTTCGCGGGGAAGTACATTGTAGATAGTCCAAAAAGTGGTTCCGCGAGAGCGTCTCATGGCTCGCTTCACATTGCCCGGTCCTGTATTGTAGGAAGCGAGTGCAAGCTCCCAATCACCAAAAATCCGATATAGCTGCGCAAGGTACATGCATGCGGCCTCTGTGGCTTTGGCGGGTTCAAAACGTTCATCAATGTATTTGTCTTGATGCAAGCCAAACTCACGACCTGTTGCCGGCATAAACTGCCACAATCCGCCAGCTCGGGCACGTGAAATCACTGTCGGGTTAAGCCCCGATTCTATCATTGAAAGATATTTGAGTTCGGTAGGCAGGCCATGACGCGCCAGTGCTTTTTCAAAAAGGGGAAAATAGAGCGGCATTTTCTCCATCATCGTTTTCGTAAAGTCCGCCTTTTTGTAGATAAAATATTCTACGAATTCGTGAGAAGACTTATGGTAGGTGAGCGGGATTGCATTTTCAAGTTTTGCAAACCGCTCTCTGAGAAGTTCCTGGGGCACCGCAGGATTAGGGCCAATCTCTTCTACTTCTGGTAAATAAGGTAGCAGTTTTTCATCTGCCTGAGTAATTGTTTCCAGCGTATCTGGCTCGAATGCTAACTTCTCCTGTGGAATATTCGCCAACGCGGCCGAGTTCCAGTATCCCAAACACATGGCTCCGAGCCACAACACTTTTTTCGAAATCCTCATCAATAATACTTTTTGAAGGTTAATCAATTCACGGTTTTCAATGGCTCGTACCTGTTAATGAACAACTTACAGATAAAAAATCCCTTTTAATTTTCCTTGATGAATCAGAATAATCTCTAACACATTTCACGCCCCGCTCACAAAAAATCTTTGACCGAATAACTTTAACAAAACCGCCTGTTATACTGGCATGATATTTTTCGTTCAAACACTGGGTCCTGATACAAATGCAGCTTAGTAAGCATGATCACAAAAATAACTGCATACAGTTAAGCAATCTAGTGATTTGTATCGTATTCTTCGGCAACCTTTTTATTCAGCCCGGAAAGATAATGGGCAAATGCCAGCATTTTTTCTTCCCCAAAATAAGGAGCCATTACCTGAATTCCAATAGGCATCCCATTATCGTCCACACCATTTGGAATTGAAATAGCAGGATTCCCCACCACATTGGCTTGAACCGTAAATATATCAGCAAGATACATTTGCAACGGATCTTCTGTTTTTTCTCCTATTGTAAAGGCGGTTGTTGGTGTAACCGGGGAAATCAGAAAATCAAATGATTCGAAAAACTTATCCGTTTCCTCCCGCACCAATCTTCTAACGCGTTGCGCCTTGGTATAGTATGCATCATAATAATTTGCACTTAACACAAAAGTGCCGAGCAATATTCTCCGTTTTACCTCTTCCCCAAATGCTTCTGTACGTGTTTTTTTATACATACTTTCAAGGTCGGTTGCTTCGGAACTTCTGTAACCATACCGCACACCATCAAACCGGGACAAGTTCGAACTGGCCTCCGCGGTAGTCAAAATGTAATAAGTTGGCAGCAATGCATCAACCAGCGGAATCTCAACAGGAGTGACTTCATGTCCTTCGGCACGTAGCCGATTCAGCATTTCAAGGGTTTGCTGACGGATTTCGAGAGATATTGCAGTGCTTTCTACCGCTTCACGGATATAGCCAATCCTGGCATTTCCTTTCCACATCAAAAGCGAAGAATAAGAAGGTACCCGCTTTTCAGAAACTGTACTATCGAAATCATCAGCGCCAGCCATAATTTCCAGGATCAATGCAGCGTCTTCTATACTTTTTGTAATTGGCCCGATGCAATCAAAAGACGATGCATAGGCGATGAGGCCATATCGCGAAACCCTGCCATATGAAGGTTTTACCCCAATTACCCCACAAAAAGCAGCAGGTTGCCGGACAGAACCGCCAGTATCACTACCCAAAGAAGCATGGCACATTCCAGCCTGAACTGCAACAGCAGACCCTCCGGACGAACCGCCCGGAACCTTTGTATTGTCGGCCGCATTCAATACGGGACCAAATGAAGAATTTTCGTTTGAGGAACCCATTGCGAATTCATCACAATTTTGCCTTCCAATGACAATCGCATCTTCATCAATCAGGCGTTGAACGGCTGTCGCGGTAAATGGAGCTTTATAATCTTGAAGGATTTTACTACCGGCTTGCAAACCGTGTCCTTTGAGAGAAAGTACGTCTTTTAATCCAATCACCAGACCTGCCAATTTCCCAGCAGTTTGGGTAGCTATTTTTTCATCCAAAGCAAGGGCTGCTTTTTTTGCTTCGTCAGCATAAACTTCGACAAAGGCATTCAGATGTTTATTGGATTCAATTTTTTGTAAATAATGATCAACTAACTTGACACAGGTCAAATCTCCTGCACGCAAATCTTCCTGTATATCGGCTAGCGTCAGATATTCCTTCAATGTAGAAATTTTTGTGGGGTTGTAAATAAAGAATCAGAGCCGATAAGTTGAAGCTTATAGGCTCTGGTTATGAAATCGATAAGAGGGAAGAGTTACTTTGGGTCTTCCATGCTTTTCTCAATATTTTCTTTAACGTCTTTGGTTGCGCTCTTGAACTCATTGATACCTTGGCCAAGGCCGCGCATCAATTCAGGAATTTTCTTCGCACCGAAGAAGAGTAAGACGAACAAGGCAACCAAAAAGATTTCTTGTCCACCTAATCCCATGATGCCTAAAACGGTTATTGATTCCATGTTTTTTCTTTTTTAATGTTTACAAAAATAACTATTCTTTTTTACAAGAACTATAACTGATTACTACTTTATCCTATATTAATCGTTTTTTCCTGCTTCTCCCATTCACCAAATTTCTTCACATCGTCAGCGAAAGTTTTGATAAGCCAAACGACCAGCGCAACATCGTCCGTAATGCCTATAAATGGCAGGAAATCAGGTATTAAGTCAATCGGGGAAACGAAATAAATAAGCACTGCAACAATGGAAAGTAAGCTCTTCCAAGGCAGGTTTCTATACTCCCCGGAAGCATAAGCCCGGATCATCCGGATCAACAACTGCACATTGGTTTGAAACTCCGAAAAGTTCTCTTTAAAGCCTACTTTCTGAAGCTTGCTGACCGTCTCTTTGACCAATTCAAACAACTTGCCTGAACTCTTGGCATAACGGCCTGCTTTTCCCGCGGCGCTTTTAAAAAAAACTGATCTTAAAATCTGTGAAATCATTGACTCATCCTTCATTATATTAAGCAAGAAAAAGTGGTTTGTAATGCCAATATAACTATCAAGATACGTAAATAATTGCATTTTGGATCACCACTACGAGTTTTCTGGCAAAAAATTACATTCGTCTTGGGTTAAACAAATTATGTATCCTACTTTTAGGCAAAAATTTAAAAAGCATTAATTTCTATACAATTAACCATATTTTTCTATGAAGATTACTGTTGTAGGTGCGGGCGCCGTCGGTGCAACCACTGCCGATAATATTATTCGTCGTGAACTGGCAGAGGAGGTCGTTTTGCTTGATATCAAAGAAGGTGTGAGCGAAGGCAAAGCACTCGACATGTACCAAACAGCAGCATTGCTTGGCTTTAATACCAAACCCATCGGCTCTACCAACGATTACGAAAAAACCAAAGGATCCGATGTTGTTGTGGTCACATCTGGTTTGCCACGTAAGCCAGGAATGACCCGTGAAGAATTGATTGGTATTAATGCTGGGATCGTTAAAGGAGTTACTGAAAATATTCTCAAATATTCCCCCAAAGCCATCATCATTGTCGTGTCAAATCCGATGGATACGATGACTTACCTGGCACTGAAAGAGTCTGGTATTCCAAAAAAACGTCTGATCGGAATGGGCGGGGCGTTGGATAGCGCTCGCTTTAAAACCTATCTGGCACTTGCCATGGATGCATCGCCCCTGGATATTCACGGCATGGTGATTGGTGGGCACGGAGATACAACCATGATCCCGCTTACCCGGCTTGCAACCTACAATGGTATTCCCGTAAGCCGTTTTCTTTCCGCTGAACAATTGGAAAAAGTAGCAGCCGATACCATGGTTGGCGGCGCTACATTAACCAAACTGATCGGTACTTCTGCATGGTATGCGCCAGGTGCAGCTACTTTGCTATTAGTGGAAAGCATTGTCCGTAACCAGAAACGCATCGTACCATGCAGCGTTTACCTTAATGGTGAATATGGCCAAAAGGATATTTGCATGGGCGTACCAGTTGTTTTGGGAAGAAGCGGTTGGGAAAAAATTATCAACCTTCGTCTGAGCGACACGGAAAAAGCCGCTTTTGAAAAGTCTGCCGAAGCCGTTCGCTCAATGAACGGCGCATTAAGTTTGTAACAACTTAAATATGCCCACCATACAAGCCGGTCCAAAATTTTGGATCGGCTTTTCTTTTGCTCAAATTTCATTGTTTTACATAGTATGAACCGGATTCATTAAGATTGTAGCGAATATCGCTCCTGGTCTTGCCGTCGAAAGGCTTACTTGCGCCGTGGCCAGGTTAATGCTAAGCAGCATTATGAAAGTATTTTTTTCATTATAAACGTGATCAATTTTAGGGCAAATCGCATACTCAATCTTTAATGGAGCGTTAAAAAGTATCAAAAAGCAGTTGAAATGATTTTCGACCATCCAGTAAGGCTACACACGCATGCTAAACGAACATACCGGTCGTCAAAACACAAGACTGGTTTGTTGGCTGCCTTACTGTTTCTATTGTTGATTTTTTCAAACCTCCACGCACAGGAAACACCGCCACTCGTCCACTATTCCTCATCATTATTTAAGGCACATAATCAGAATTGGCAGATCAGTCAAAGTTCCGACCACATGATTTATGCTGCGAATTCCGATGGCTTGTTGGAATACGACGGCGCATCCTGGCGGCTATATCCTTTGCCCGATGGTCAGATTGTAAGAACTGTGTTGTTCGACGAAACGGATCGGGAGAAGCGCATTTATGCAGGTGGGTTTGCAGAGTTTGGATATTGGAAAAAAGAAGCAGACGGTCAGCTTAAATACTATTCGCTTAGCAGCAAGGCAAATTTCCCGAGCCTTAAAACCGAGGAAATCTGGCACATCCTAAAAACTCCGGATTACATTTATTTTCAATCATTCGCCAAAATCTACCGATATGACGGGAAAAACCTGGTAGAAATAGGGGCGTCCGGAAATTTTATGTTTCTGAGATATGTGCAAGGCCGTCTGCTTATCCAGCTCATTGGCAAGGGGTTATATAAACTCAAAGACACGAAATTCGAACCTGTGCCGGGTACAGAATCTTTGGCCGCCACCATTGTTTCGTCTATTCTTCCCTTGTCCAATGACAGGCTTTTGATCACTACCACTAAGAAAGGGCTATTTGTCTGGCGAAATGGAAGTATTAAGCCCTGGAACATTCCTCTTTCGCAAGAATTGAAACGAAATATCCTCAACCGAGCTATTATTCTGAGCCAGGACAGCAGTCTTGTATTTGGGACGATTCAGAACGGCGTATACGTTTTTTCGAAGGATGGAAATCTTAAATATCAATTTAATAAGGAAACAGGGTTACAAAACAATACGGTACTTGGATTGACAGAAGACACTCGCAAACAACTTTGGATAGGCCTTGATCAAGGCATCGATATGATTAAAATGTCTTCTCCGATTATCTCCTACCAAACCAACGACAACCCATTAGGCTCTACCTACGCTGCCGCTATTTGGCATGAAAAATTATATGTGGGCTCCAATAAAGGAGTATTTGTAAAAAAATGGCTCTCCTCCGAACCATTCCGCTCCGTTCCCGGGCTCGAAGGACAGACCTGGGCCCTGACTGTATTCGACGACCAGCTTTTGTGCGGGCACAACGATGCCACTTATCGCATTGAAGAAAATGGGATCAAAAAAATATCCGACATTACAGGAGGCTGGATTATTCGACCGGTTGTGAATGGAAATGATACCTTGCTTCTCCAGGGTACCTACAATGGCTTACACGTATACAGGAAGAATCCTCAGAAGCTTTGGTCATACGCATACCCTGTTAAAGCGGTTTTGCCCATTCCGATCCGCCAGATTGAAACGGATATCAAAGGAACATTTTGGCTTGGACATGCTTACAAAGGCCTTTTTACAGCTCGCCTAACCCCACAACTGGACTCAGCGTTCCAATGGAGGGAATTGAAGGCCCCAAAAAAACTGCCCAGCGAATTTTCAATTGAAATAACCGAATGGAAAAAACAAATACTCATCCGGTCAGGACATACTTTTCTTCAACCAGATTCTAAAAACAACTTACGCCCGAGTCCAGATTTCCCAACAGAAGACGAAGCTTTTAAAGTCAGGATCGGGACTAATGGCGATTGGTTTAAGGTCTTCATGAATCGGGTGACCTTTTATCCGGCCGGTAAAAAGCCAGCAAATCTAGCCTTAACCCTGATCAGAAATAACGAAACCATCATTCCAATTTCAGCCGGATATTACTTTTTCTGTTTGGACAATGGCTATGCTTTGTATAACCGAGTATCCGACAAGGAAGAGAATGAGATTATTTCAGTGCCAATCATTCGGAAGGTTGCTAATCTGAGAAATCTTTCAGAAACGTTCGGTATCTCAGGAAAACCCGCCTTGCCTTCGGAGGTACGCGCAGTCAGGATCATGTATGCGCTGCCCGAATATGGGCAAAATATTCAATTCAAGTACCGTTTGAAAGGTCTTACAGACCAATGGTCCGAATGGACAAGCCAGAATTTCGTGGAGTTTACAAACTTGGAATCGGCTGACTATATTTTTGAGATCCGTAGCAATTTGAATGATTCGAGCGCATTGTATTCATTTAGCATTAAACCCTTTTGGAGAGAAACCGTCTTCGCCAGGATCCTATTTGCTGTGCTGACGTTGATGTTATTACTTGGACTAATATATTATCAGGAGAAACGTTTAGCAAGTCACCGTTCAAGATTGATTGAGGAGCAGGAAGAGAAATTACATCAACAACGTCTTTCGAGTGAGCGGCAAATTATGCGAATCCAAAATGAAAAACTTCAGAGCGATATTCAAAGCAAGAGCCAGCAGCTTAGCAATGTGGCCATTAATGTGGTGCGCAAAAATGAGATCCTCGAAGAAATCAGGGACGAGCTAAAACAGGTTAAGGAAGAGCTTGGGCAGCAGCTTCCCAATATACATTATCAGAAACTACTCAATAGCATTGAACGTAATGTTGCAGGAAAGGATGACTGGGTGCTTTTTGAGCAAAATTTTGACGAAGTCCACGAGCAATTCTTCAAAAGGCTCCGACAATCATATCCTTCCATATCCCCTTCAGAACTACGTCTGGCCGCCTGCCTCCGCATGAATCTTTCAACAAAGGAAATGGCTCCCGTATTGGGAATATCCATCCGTGGTGTGGGAATAAAGCGTTACCGACTCCGGAAAAAACTGGGATTAAATTTGGAAGCCAATCTTGTGCAAGCTATGATGGATATTTAAGCCACTTGCATTTATCTGAGATAAAAGCCCCATAATTTAATCAACCATTGCATTATTCCCATTGATGTAATGGTGATGTAGTGCTTTTTTTGATTCCTTCCACATCCTGGATTTATATTTGAAGACAATTAATTCTTATAATAATTCTATCAACTAATTAAATACTAATGAAAACTACTGTACGACTGCTGTACATCCTTGTTTTCCTATGCTTTGGGACGCTTTCCTACGCGCAGGAAATCAATGTAACAGGAAAAGTCACTTCTGGCTCGGACGGTTCTGCTCTTCCGGGAGCAAGTGTGCTGATAAAAGGGACAACAACAGGTGTTCCGACGGACGTCGAAGGGAATTACACAATCAAGGTACCATCAGTACAATCGATTTTAGTGTTCTCGATGATCGGGATGACGGCGCAGGAAGTAGCGGTTGGAACACAAACTGTTCTGAACGTCATCCTGCAGGAAGACGCCAAAGCCTTGAATGAAGTGGTTATTGTGGGTTATGGAACGCAAAAGAAACTGGACATAACTGGTTCTGTCGTTCAGATCAAAGGTGAGGAAATTTCAAAACAGCCTTCCATGAACGCGGTAAGTGGTTTACAGGGAAAAGTCGCTGGTGTTCAGATTAACAACTCCGGAAAACCAGGTGAAGCTCCCCAAATTCGGATTCGCGGTGTAGGAACGGCTTACGGAAGTGCCAATCCATTGTATGTTGTGGATGGCGTTTGGTTTGATGACATCAGCTTCCTGAATTCAGGGGACATCGAAAGTATGAACATCCTGAAAGACGCCTCAAGCCAGTCTATTTATGGTGTTCGCGCTGCAAATGGCGTCGTGCTGATTTCAACCAAAAAAGGAAAAGCAGGAAAAGCAGTTGTTAACTACAATGGTTTTGTGGGCTTCCAAAAAGTCACCAACCAGATCAAAATGGCTAATGCAAATGAATATGCCACCATGGTTAACGAGTTGAGCAATATCAATGGCAAGGGAAACGTCCTTGATCCAAGCCAATATGGAGAAGGAACAGACTGGTATCATCAGATTTTAAGAAATGCGATGGTAAACAATCACCAGCTTTCCATCAGCGGCGGAGGAGAAAATTCGACTTACAATTTCTCAGTCGGATATCTGAACCAGGATGGTATTGTTGAAAAAAATAATTTCAAACGCTACACCGCACGTCTTCAGAACGACTTTCAGGTTTTTAAGGCTTTAAAAATCGGGTATACCGCAACCGGTTCTTTCAGCAAATCACAAGACGAAGCGGGCGGAATATTCAGGCAGCTGTACGCAGCCGGTCCAGTTGTACCTGTTTATTACGACGATGGTACTTATGGCGATCCGACCGACTACAATCTGGGGGACGGTAATAACTTCAACCCACAGGTTACGATCGATTACTACAATCAGAACACCAAGAAAACATTACTTACCGGAAACGCTTACGCGGAATTATCCATTCTGAAGGGCCTGACTTTTAGAAGCAGCCTCGGCGGACGTTATGCGCAGGATGAAACTCGCTTTTATAACCCTGAATACGTTGCTACTTTTAAGCAGCGCAACACCACAAGTCGCCTTGAATTCACGCGTCCGCAAAGTCGCTACTGGATTTTTGAAAACACTTTGACCTACACCAAAGATTTCGGAAATCATAGCCTTACCGCGCTGATCGGCCAGTCTGCCCAGCGTGACCAGTCTTACAAGCTGACAGCCAGCGCATTGAATGTGCCTTATTCCAGCGAAGGTGATTTATACCTGACTCTTGGAAATACCGATGGCCGCAATGTAGTGGATGAAGGCGATCTGGCGACTTATGCATCCTATTTTGGGCGGGTTAACTATTCATTTGGAGACCGTTACCTGCTTAATGCCTCTCTTCGCGCCGACGGATCTTCGAAGTTTTTCCAGGGAGGCAATGCCTGGGGCTATTTCCCTTCGATCGGTGCGGGCTGGGTGATTAGTAATGAATCCTTCATGAAGGGGCAGAATTTTGTCGATAACCTGAAAATCAGAGGTAGCTGGGGTAAAATCGGGAATGCATCCGTGCCTTCCAATCTCTCTACATTGACCGTTGCAACAGGTGGCGGACTTGCGGCTATTTTCGGAGGCGCATTGAATACAGGTGCCAGCATCAACACCATTATTCCACCGACAACCTATTGGGAAAGAGGTGTTGGAACGGATATTGGTTTGGAAGCATCATTCCTAAAATCACGGCTTTCAGTTGAATTGGATTATTATGTCAAGAAAACAGAGCGGGCCATTTTTGACATTCCTGTACTAAGCTCAATCGGAACAGAATCGGGAAGGATTGTAGGTAACCAGGCTGACTTTCAGAACAAAGGTTTTGAATTTGCATTGAACTGGAGAGACGATATCAGTAAGGACCTTACTTACAGCATTGGCTTCAACGGCGGTATCAATGACAATACAGTTTTAGCTGTATCATCGGGAGCTAATCCGATTTATGACGGTGGCGTGGGACTTACTAGCGGTGCCCTGGCGACCCGTACGAAAGTAGGTGACCCAATTGGCTCATTTTATGGCTACGTCGTAGACGGCATTTTCCAGAATGCGGATGAAATCGCTAAGTCTGCGCAGCCCAATGCTAAACCAGGCGATTTTAAATACCGTGATATCAGTGGAACTTCGGGTACCCCCGACGGCGCAATCACAGGTCTGGACAGACAAGTGATCGGCAATCCCAATCCTAAGTTCACTTACGGTATCAACACCAGCTTCAACTACCGTAACATTGACTTATCTCTTGATTTCCAAGGTGTCGCTAAGATTGACATTTATAATGCGAATCTTGGATGGCGGTACGGGAATGAAAACTTCACGAAAGATTTCTATGATAACCGCTGGCATGGGGAAGGAATTTCCAACACTTACCCATCGGCAAATATTGGTGGCGGTTCCAATTATTCGCCTAATACATTCTATGTTCAAAGCGGAAGTTATTTCCGGGTGAGAAATGCGCAGCTGGGCTTTACGTTCCCTCAGGCAGTGAACGAAAAACTGAAAATCAGGAAGCTCCGTTTATATGCAAATGCGCAAAACCCTTTAAATTTCTTCAAATACAAAGGACTTTCCCCTGAGGTGAGGGCGAATGAAAATAAACCAACGCAGGCCGGAATCGACGCCAATGTGTACCCACTTTCGGCAACTTACAACTTTGGTATTAATGTTACTTTCTAATATCAGCATCAACATGAAAAATTTAATGTTTAAAAATAGTTTAAAACGGACGGGACTTTATCTAAGCCTGATTGGGCTTCTCATGATCCCTTCCGCTTGTGACCAGGGTTTTCTGGACACCGACCCTCAGGGTAAACAGGCAGGCACCGTTTTCTGGCAAAGCGGAGAAGATGCAACAAAGGCCGTGAATGCCATGTATGCCAATCTCCGTGGCTGGAATAATACAGCTTTCGCACCTATCGCCATTGAAAGTGTCGGTTCCGACGATGCCGAAAAAGGCAGTACACCTTCGGATGCAACATTTTTTAACGATTATGATAACTTTTCGGTAGGATCCGGCGACGGACAGTTGGGCGGTTTCTGGTCTGGGCAATATCAGAATATCAATTATGCCAATCAGGTGATTGATAACATTCCCGCGATCAGCATGGATGAAACCCTGAAAGCGAGATACCTGGCAGAAGCGAAATTCATTCGAGCCTATTCCTACTTCCGTCTTGTGCGGGCATTTGGAGATGTTCCACTTAGGTTAACTCTTCCAAAGGATGCAACCGAATACAACATTCCACGCAATCCCAAGGCAGAAGTCTACGCTGCTATCGAGAAAGACTTGACCGACGCGGCCGCAGTATTGCCTCTTAGCTATGGAGCAGCTGATCGTGGCCGAATTACCAAAGGTGCTGCGTCGAGTTTGCTTGCCAAGGTATCCATGTACCAGCAAAAATGGCAGCAGGTTTTTGACCTTACCACCCAGGTGATCACATCGGGACAATATTCACTATTTCCAAATTATGAGGCGCTGTTCCGCGTTGCCAATGAAAACTCTGTTGAATCCATTTTCGAAATCCAGAATGAGCTGATTCCTTCCAATGCAGATGCTTCCAATTCGCAATATTCACAGGTTCAGGGGGTTCGTGGGGTTACCGGCGGCGGCTGGGGATTTAATACACCGACCAAAACATTGGCAGATTCTTATGAAGCAGGCGATCCGAGAAGAGATGCTACCATCATTTTCAGAGGAGAAACCACTCCTGCCGGTGACGCGATCGCCGCAATAGGCGATAATCCAATGTATAACCAAAAGTCATATGTGCCATTTGGCCTTTACACAACTGGTTTCAATGAAGGTTCCCAGCAGAATGTGAGGGTTATCCGTTACGCCGATGTATTGCTTATGAATGCGGAAGCTGCTAACGAACTGGGAAATACCGCGCAAGCGCTGGCTTCTCTGGAATTGGTGAGGGCACGTGCAAGAGGGGCCAGTAAAACCATTCTTCCAAAAGTAATTGCAACTGATAAAGCTGCATTACGTACGGCAATCTGGAATGAACGTCATGTAGAACTTGCGATGGAAAATGACCGCTACTTTGATGTGATCCGTCAGGGACGTGGTGCTGAGGTTTTTGGACCAAAAGGTTGGAAAGCTGGTAAAAATGAAGTTTGGCCGCTCCCACAAAATGAGTTGGACTTGAGTGCAGGTGTATTGGTTCAAAATCCAGGATATTAATTGTAAACCACGATTTATCGATGAAAGCTTTAACGAATAAAATGATATGGGTAATCAGTGGCTTGCTACTAGTAGGCGCTTCCTCCTGCTATGAAAAGTTCGATCCTGAAAGCTATGCACCCAGCGTATCCATTGGCGGTTTCACTTCAACAAGTGAGATCGCATCTGCTAATCTCATCGCTTATTTCCCATTCGACGGCGACTATGTGGATGTTGTTTCGAAAACTGCCGGTACTAACACAGGTACCACTTTCGCCAATGGCTTGAAGGGCAAGGCAATGAAGGGAGCAAAAAGTGGATATGTGCTTTTTAATCCAACCGCAGCAATTCTTGGTTTGAAGAGTTTCACAATGACTTATTGGGTGAACAGCCAGTCCACCACAGCGGCGGGCGGAATCATCGGCTTGGTGGGATTATCTAAAAAAGATGGGTTCTGGGGAAACATTGAGACTTTTTTCGAAAATGGCGGTACTACTACCGACGGAATCTTCAAGGCCCACATTCAAAATGACACCTTGGATACCTGGGTTGCAAAGGAAGGTATTGTGAACCTGTACAATTCATGGACGCACATTGCATTGAGCTACGATGCAACAAGTTCTACTTTTTCAATATATGTCAATGGATCCAAGACCGCAACCAGCACTGTTCCCAAGTTTGGAAACCTTAAATGGAAAAATCCAGGGCAAATGGTTTTTGGTACTGTCCAGTTCCAAACTACCCCAAGTCTTACCACCGGAGCGAAAGGTCAAGATTGGGCAAGTTACCTGACCGGTCTGCTTGACGAAGTGCGTATTTACGATGTTGCCTTGAAAGACAATGAAGTAGATGCGCTGGTGAAACTAGAATCACGAGGGAAATAATGCCTCTTAGAAAACTTATGCATATTGGCCTGTTCTTGTGGCTTGGGATTTCCTGCAAATCAGAGCAGGATCCCAAGCCTACACCACCAGCCACCCCCTCCTCTTTCGGTTTTAATAGCCTGAAAGTCAATGATTCCTATTCAGGATTTGACTACGTTAATGTGAACCTGAAACCAAAAGTCAGGTTTACATTTTCATCTTCTTTAAATAATAGCTCCTTCGCAAGCGCAATTACTTTCAAATCCAAAACGGGTGAAAGCATTGCCTTTTCCACAACACTGGAAAACGGCGACAGCACTGTCCTGATCACGCCTTCCTCAAATCTGGATTACCTTCAGGCTTACACGGTTTCGGCGACCAAGGCGTTAAAGTCGAAAGCCAACGGTACATTGCTCAGTGAGGTAAAGGTTAATCTCACAACAGCGCTCGATTCGACGGATAAGTTTCCGGTTGTTTCTGACGACGCACTTCTTACCCTGGTGCAAAAACAAACATTCAAATATTTTTGGGATTTCGGACATCCAATAAGCGGCTTAGCAAGAGAAAGGAACAGCTCTGGTGATGTGGTAACCAGTGGCGGCAGCGGTTTTGGCGTTATGACCATTCCAATTGCCATCGAGCGAAAATTCATTTCCAGGACACAAGGTCTGGAGCGGATGCAGAAGATCGTTGGTTTCCTAAAAGATAAGGCTCAGAAGTTTCATGGTGCCTTTCCGCATTGGCTCAATGGTGCTACCGGAGCAGTTCAGCCATTCAGTACCAAAGACAATGGGGCTGATCTTGTGGAAACCTCGTATCTTATTCAGGGCTTATTGACTGCCCGTCAGTATTTCAATAGTGCAAATGCTGCCGAAACAACTTTGCGGGCTAACATTAACACAATCTGGCAAAGCGTAGAATGGGATTGGTTCAGGAAAAACAATGAGGATGTCCTGTACTGGCATTGGAGTCCTGAATACAATTGGGACATGAACCATCAGATCAAAGGCTGGAATGAATGTCTGATCACCTATGCATTGGCGGCATCTTCTCCAACCCATTCCATAACAAAAGTTGTTTACGACAATGGCTGGGCAGGCAATGCGAATTTCGTCAACGGGAAAGAATATTATGGCCTGGTACTTCCTCTGGGCGAACCCTATGGAGGGCCTTTGTTTTTTTCACAATATTCCTTCCTCGGTCTGAATCCCACAGGTTTGACAGACCGTTTTGCGAATTATTTTACGCAGAATAAAAACCACAGCTTAATCAATTATAATTACTGTAAAACCAATCCGCAATCATTTTATGGATACAGCGACCAGTGCTGGGGACTCACTGCAAGCGACATTCCAAACGGTTATAATGCCAATTCGCCAACCAATGATAAAGGAGTAGTTTCGCCCACAGCCGCCCTTTCCGCGTTTCCATACACGCCAACGGAATCCATGAAAGCCCTTAAATTTTTCTACTACAAGCTCGGGGACAAAATATGGGGCGAATATGGGTTTCATGATGCATTCTCATTGCAGGAACTATGGTTTGCGGATTCGTACCTTTCTATTGATCAGGGGCCAATCGTGATCATGATCGAAAATCAAAGAAGTGGCCTACCCTGGAAATTGTTTATGAGCTGCCCGGAAGTAAAGGCGGGACTTAAAAAAATAGGGTTTAATAGTCCTAATCTCAACTAAGGCATTTAAAAACTCAATGATGAAGATATCTATCTATTACCTTTTGGGGCTGCTATTACTTTGCTCCCAAGGCGACTTAATAGCTCAAAAAAAGAAGCAGACCGTTTCTAAACCTGCTGTCTTCAATGCATCTGAACGTCCACGAAACTTATCAGACACTGCCTTGTTGGAATTGGTGCAGAAACAGACATTTCGATACTTCTGGGAATTCGGACATCCGGTCAGTGGCATGTCGCGTGAAAGAAGCAATGTCGCTTATGACTATGGGAATGAAGTTGTAACTACTGGTGGTACTGGCTTCGGTGTCATGGCGATGATTGTGGCTGCGGAAAGGAAATGGCAACCGCGTGATTCTGTGGCAGCAAGGCTCCTGAAAATGGTGAAGTTCCTCTCGAAAGCAGATCATTACCACGGTATTTTTCCACATTGGCTTAATGGTGCCACCGGAAAAATCATTCCTTTTGGACGAAAAGACGATGGCGGCGACCTGGTAGAAACCTCCTTTCTTTTTCAAGGATTACTGGCTGCAAGGCAATATTTCAATTCAAATAATGATGTGGAAAGGGATCTACGCAACCGAATTCAATGGATTTGGGATGAGGCGGAATGGGATTGGTACACAAGGGGCAACCCAAACCAGTTGTATTGGCATTGGAGTCCGAACAACGGTTGGGCTATGAATTTTGAGTTGAGAGGTTACAATGAAACGCTGATCACGTACATCCTGGCCGCCTCTTCGCCGCGATACCCTATCACAGCACAGGTTTATAACAAATGCTGGGCGCAAAGCGAACATTTCAAAAACGGAAAAGAGTATTATGGCATCAAGATACCGTTAGGATTTGAGTTTGGCGGACCGCTGTTTTTTACCCACTATTCATTTGTAGGACTTGACCCACGTAAATTAAAAGACCAGTACGCCGATTATTGGGAGCAGAATGTGAACCATACTCTAGTTAATTATAAATACTGCGTCACGAATCCCGGCAAGTTCAAGGGATATGGTGAAAATAACTGGGGACTGACTGCCAGTGACACTTACAATGGTTACAATGCGCATTCCCCCACCAACGACTTTGGTACCATCACTCCAACGGCTGCCTTATCATCTTTTCCGTATACCCCCGAACAGTCCATGAAGGCGCTAAGGCACTTTTATGATGATATGGGTGATAAGCTATGGTCCGAATATGGATTTGTGGATGCATTCAACGAATCGCAAAACTGGTATGCCAAATCGCATTTGGCGATAGATCAGGGACCTATCATTGTGATGATTGAAAATTACAGGACAGGTTTATTATGGAAATTATTTATGAAAGACCCGGACATACAGAATGGACTGAAAAAGCTGGGATTCGAAAGCCCTGCGCTGGAAATAAGCAGCAAGAATTAATCACTTTTTGAACTAAATTAACCGAAAGACCGGCCATACGCCGGTCTTTCGGTTTTATGAAATATAATTGTACCTTGATAATGTATTTTATAAAAGGCCTCCAGATGAATCCACTATACAAAACAGGAATATGGCTGGCAAGCCTGAGCTTTTGGGCGATGTCGGCATCCGGGCAAATATGGGAAGTATCCGAGCCGGAGAACCTTCCCGGAAAAAGGCATGAAAATGCGATGGCCACCGCAAACGGGAAGCTCTATCTTTTGGGAGGCCGTGGCATAAAGCCGGTGGATGAATATGACTTCAAAAAAGATTCCTGGACAAGCCTGAGCAAGACACCCCTCGAAATGAGCCATTTCCAGGCTGTGACTTATAAAAACGAAATTTACGTGCTTGGAGCTTTCACAGGAAGTTATCCACATGAAATTCCAATCCCTGACATTTACATTTTTAATCCAATCAAAAATGAGTGGCGAAAAGGTGCCGCTATCCCCGAAAACAGAAGGCGCGGAGCTGGTGGAGCCTTTGTTTTGAACGATAAAATATATCTTGTTTGCGGCATCCAGGACGGGCATTGGGATGGACAGGTTACCTGGTTGGATGAGTTTGATCCTGCGTCAGGAAACTGGAAAACGCTAACCGATGCGCCCAGGCCACGGGACCATGTACAGGTTGCGGTGCTAAATAATAAACTTTACCTGGCCGGAGGGCGCCTCTCCACAGCGCGGATCAATCAGGTATTGAATACGGTGATTAAGGAAGTGGATGTTTATGATTTCAAAACCGGCAAATGGTCCACATTAGAACCTGCTAATAATCTCCCTACCCTGCGCGCAGGCAACACTACGGTCGTTTTTGACAACAAATTACTGATCATCGGCGGTGAGAGCGACTCGCATGTGGAGGCGCATAATGAAGTGGATGCTTTTAATCCCAGAACTCAAAAATGGGAGAAGTTACCCTCCCTTCATCAGGGGCGCCACGGCACCCAGGCGGTGTCACTGAACAAAAAGGTATATATCGCTGCCGGTTCGGCCAATCGCGGCGGTGGGCCGGAGCTTGACGATATGGAGATCCTCAATAATAGGTAAAATCAACACAATCAAGCTAAACAAGCCAATCAATGCTGCGGACGATTCTTTGCTGTCTATTTATTTTACTGTCATATACAGGCTTTACCCAGGTTCAAAAATTCACCCATGCCGATACATTGCGCGGGTCGATAACCCCTCAGCGCGCCTGGTGGGACCTGACTTATTATCACCTCAGCATAAAGCCCAATGCCCAGGATAGCACGCTGACAGGCAGCACGCAAGTGGTTTATAAAGTCCTCAGCCCAAACCAAAACATCCAAATAGATTTACAACAACCGTTACAAATCACCAAGGTGGTCCAGGATGGTGAAATGCTCGAATTCAAGCGGGACGGCAATGCTTTTTTTATTGTTTTAAAGAAAAAACAAGAAGTTGGTAAAGCGGAAAGCATTGAGGTTTTTTATACCGGAAAACCAAAACTTGCCAAACGTCCTCCGTGGGACGGCGGCGTACAATGGATACCGGACGGGAAAGGGAACACCATTATCTCAACGTCTTGCCAGGGTTTGGGATCCAGTGTTTGGTGGCCCTGCAAAGACCATATGTATGACGAGCCGGACAGCATGCAGATTAGCATTACCGTTCCTAAAAACATGACGGATGTTTCCAACGGCAATCTCAGATCTGTCGTCGAGAATGATGATAACACGCATACATTTAATTGGGTTGTCAAAAATCCCATCAATAATTATGGGGTGAATATGAATGTGGCCAATTATGTCAACTGGAAAGAAACATACAAAGGCGAAAAAGGCGACCTGCAGTTGAGCTATTATGTGCTTCCACAAAATCTGGAAAAAGCGAAAGAGCAATTCAAGCAGGCACCCATGATGCTAAAAGCATTTGAGCATTGGTTTGGGCCTTACCCTTTTTATGAGGATGGCTATAAACTGGTTGAAGTACCTTATCTCGGCATGGAACATCAAAGTTCAGTGACCTATGGAAATGGATATAAGCAAGGTTATCTGGGCCGCGACTTATCCAAGACGGGATGGGGACTCAAATGGGACTTTATTATCATTCATGAGAGCGGGCATGAATGGTTTGCAAATAACATTACTTATAAGGATGTGGCGGATATGTGGGTGCATGAAGGTTTTACGAACTACTCCGAAAACCTTTACACTGAATACTACTTTGGCAAGGAGGCTGGTTCAGACTATGTGATTGGTACCAGGGCAAATATTACAAACAACATTCCGATCATTGGAATTTACGGTGTAAACCAGGAAGGGTCTAGTGATATGTATTATAAAGGAGGTAATATGCTGCACACGATCCGGCAGATTGTAAATGATGATGAGAAATGGAGATCGATATTGAGAGGACTTAATAAAACCTTTTACCATCAAACCGTCGATGGGTCTCAGATTGAAGCTTATGTAAGTGATCAGTCGGGCAGGAATCTTTCGAAGGTATTTGACCAATATCTAAGAACTATCCAGGTTCCTGTTTTGGAATATGCCTTTGGGTCAAAAGGACTTCAATACCGCTGGGGCAATGTAGTTGACGGTTTCGATATGCCCGTGAAAATTAAAATTGGCAATGGTAAGGATGAGTTTCTTTATCCTACAACAGACTGGAAAACGGTTAAGACAAAGGCTGAGAAAAAGCTGACGATTGACCGGAATTTTTATGTTGAATCAAAAGAAACAAAACCTGCTTCATAAGTCCCAGCATTCCATAATCAGAAGATCGCCTTTCTGAGCTGAAATCCTGACCATTCCATCACTTTCGGCTTCATTGCTGTTGCCTGTGCGGTGTCCCATGGTCAGGGTTTCTTTATTTAAATTGTATTTCAATCCGCTTGTCTCAATCCCCTCAACAATACCAACCGGTATCAGGGAAATGGGTGTTCCAGAAACATACCATTTTTCAAAAACACCTGTTAGCGGGAATATTTTCGAATAATCGTCGAACATCACCAGTTTGATTTGATCTTTATAACGCACCAAATTGGTAACATTGGTAACTGCGTGATCCTGGCGACGGCCGGTAGCCCATACAATGTTGGCAGCAGGAAATCCTCGCTCAATTAAAAAATCAATTCCTTTTTCAAGATCTGTTTTTTCCTGATCAGGAGTACCGATGATTTCCAGCGGATGTTGTCGGCTTCGCACATCTTCGAAATCATGATGCTGGTCAAAATCCCCTAGCCAGGCATCTATTTTTATTCCCAGGTCAAGAACGCGGTAAATGGCATGATCCAAGACCACAATGTAGGGGCTCCATTCCAGCAATTGCCCCAGCAGCTCTTCACTGCACGATTCACCATTGGCAATGATCAATGCAGGTTCCTGCTTTTCCTTTACAATGTGATGGGAGGACATTGGTTACAATTTTTTAGCCTGATTCCAATATTCATCCATCTCAGCAAGCGACATTTCTGATAGCGATTTGCCATCTGCTTTGGATGTTTCTTCGAGGTATTGAAAGCGCTTGATGAATTTTTTGTTTGTTCTTTCCAATGCTGTTTCGGGGTTAATGTCCGCAAATCTGGAATAGTTAACCAGTGAGAAAAGCAAATCACCAAATTCACCTTCTGCCTCATTCTTATCAATAACTTCCTCTGTTTCAATATTAAAGTTATCTCTGAATTCTTTTAACTCTTCCTCCACTTTCCCCCAGACCTGCTGTTTTTCATCCCAATCAAATCCAACGCCCCTGGCCTTTTCCTGAATGCGCATTGCTTTTACCAGGGCAGGCAATGAACCAGGAACTCCTGATAAAACCGATTTATTTCCCTCTTTTAGTTTTAGTTTTTCCCAATTCTGCTTTACAGCTTCCTCTGTGTCAGCCACAAAATCACCATAAATATGCGGATGGCGCGAAATTAGTTTTTCACAAATACCATTTAATACGTCCCTAATGTCAAATCGATAACTGCCACCCTCCTCTGATCCTATTTTAGCATAAAACACAATATGCAAAAGCAAGTCCCCCAACTCCTTTTTGATCTCGGGAAGGTCATCTTCCATGATCGCATCGGACAGTTCGTACGTTTCCTCAATTGTTAAATGCCGTAAACTTTCGATTGTTTGCTTGCGGTCCCAGGGACATTGTTCGCGCAATTCATCCATAATGGTAAGCAGCCGGTCAAAGGCCATGAGCTGGCTTTTCCTGTTGTCGGTAAGTGATTCAAAGCTTTTTTCCATAAAAACAAAGATAGGTACGCGTATGTTAACACGAGTCCCTGATCGCCTTTTCAAGCGAACTTTTTCCAGCATCAAAACGATTATTGATACTGAACCATTTACATTTCATCATTGAGAAAAAATCCACCAAAAGCATCCCCTAAAAATCTGCCCTCCTTTAGAAAGCGATTCTCCGCACTCCAAAACCTGCCCCGATTTTTTGCGCTGGTTTGGGAAACGAATAAAGCACTGACCATCGGAAATATCATTTTCCGGCTTATCAAATCCGCGTTACCTCTTCTTGTACTCTACATTGGTAAAGAAATTATTGATGAAGTAATCAGGCTGATGGACCACAGGACCGATTCTCACCAATACCTCTGGATCCTGGTGGGCGCGGAGCTGGCATTAACCATTATCTCAGATCTGCTCAACCGCTGCATAACCCTTTTCGACAGCCTGCTCGGCGACCTTGTGGCCAATAAAACATCGGTTGATCTGGTACACCACGCAGCAAAACTCGATCTATACCAATTTGAAAATCCTGTTTTTTATGATAAACTGGAAAGGGCACGGCGGCAAACATCCGGACGGACTGTTTTGTTGTCCCAAACACTCGCTCAAATGCAGGATATATTAACATTGATTTCCCTGGGAGCCGGGCTGGTCGTGTTCAATCCCTGGCTAATCCTTATTTTGATTGTAGCTGTCATTCCTTCTTTCATTGGAGAAACACATTTTAATGAAAAGACTTACTCTCTCACAAGAAGCTGGACGCCAGAACGTCGCGAATTGGATTATCTGAGATACTTAGGTTCCAGTGCGGAAACCGTGAAGGAGGTAAAAGTCTTTGGGCTGGAAAATTACCTGGCAAGTCGTTTCAAATCACTTTCTGATGAATATTACGATGCGAACAAAAAGATTGCGATCAGCCGGGCTGGCTGGGGCTATCTGCTGTCAGCAATCGGAACATTCGCATATTACGGAGCATATCTTTTTGTGTTGCTCCAAACATTATCGGGACTGATCACTATTGGCACCATGACTTTCCTGTCGGGATCTTTTCAGCGCATGCATGGTATGTTGCAAGGCATTATGACCCGGTTTTCAGGTATCGCGGAAAATGCATTGTATCTGCAGGACCTGTTTGACTTTTTCGAAATCCAACCCACCATTCCTGCGAATGAGAGTGGTAAAATTGTACCAAAGCCCATCCGGAAGGGTATTGTGTTTGAAAATGTGGGTTTCAAATATCCCGATAATGATTTTTGGGCACTCCGAAATCTCTCCTTTACCATTCAACCGGGCGAAAAGCTGGCATTGGTGGGGGAAAACGGTGCTGGTAAAACCACGTTGGTCAAATTGCTGGCCTCGCTGTACAAACCAACAGAAGGCCGTATTCTTATAGATGGTGTTGATTTGCAGGATTATCAGCTTGCCGATCTCCGCGCCAACATTGGGATCATTTTTCAGGATTATATCCGGTATGAAATGAGCGTTTCCGATAATATTGCAGTCGGGGATATTTCAAACATTGATGATAAAGCTGCCATCGAAAATGCAGCAAACATGAGCATGGCATTGGACGTGATCTCTGGTTTACCTAACAAATTCGAACAGGTACTGGGCAAGCGCTTCAAAGATGGGACAGAACTTTCGGGAGGTCAATGGCAAAAAATTGCATTGGCACGTGCCTACATGCGCAATGCGCAAATTGTGGTGCTGGATGAACCTACATCTGCATTGGACGCCCGCGCAGAACATGAAGTTTTCAAAAGATTTTCAGGACTGATTCAGGGAAAAATGGCTGTATTGATTTCCCACCGCTTTTCAACAGTAAGGATGGCCGACCGGATTTTGTTTCTTGAAAAAGGCAAATTGATTGAATACGGCTCTCACGAGGCGCTCTTGGATCAAGATGGCAAATATGCTGAGCTATTCAATTTACAAGCGGAAGGTTACTTATAAATCAAAACGGTATTTTCAAGCTAGTCTGAATAAGGTTACTGGTGCATTTGGCAATAATTTTGCCATGAATGTCGTGGATCACTCCTTCCACATGCACGATATTCCGTCCCGCCCTGATCAGCTTTGCCTTGGCGGTAATGATATCGCCTAGTTTTGCGGCGTGCAGAAAGTCGCAGTTCAGGTTTACAGAGGTATAGGCATATTCCCGTCCAAGTGCATACACCATTGTTCCCACTACTTCATCCAGGATCGTCGCAGCCATTCCTCCATGAAGGGTTCTCATTGGATTCGTCATATCTTTTCGAACTGTAAATTCCGCTTCCATGCTCCCCTCTTCAATGTTAATAAGTGTACCATTGAGCCATCTTCCTATTGGAGATACGCTTTGCTCCATTGACTTTCCTATAAACTGTTGCAAAACGGCCAGGCGCATATTTTCAGGTTCAGAGGATGGCTTACTTTCGTCGGTCATGTGTAATAAGGTAATGTTGGAATGATATACGAGGATAATTCGAAAAATAGTAATTATCATAGAAATACCTATGCCACAGCCTCAATTCTGTGGATTTAATTGCTAAGTTTTGAAGGTTATTACTACCTTTGCCGGAGTTTTTGCGAGAGATAAAAGCATACCCATATATGAATTTTACGTTATCACAGGTTCCTGAACGCTCCGAAAAACCCCGTCAGAAGGGAATTACCATGGTAATGGACAAAGGGCTCAGTGTCAGGGAAACAGAAGATATGTTGTCTATTGCGGCACCCTACATTGATATCGTAAAATTGGGCTGGGCCACTTCCTATGTCAGCCCAAATCTGGATGAAAAGCTTGCAGTCTACAAAAACGCCAATGTTCCGGTATACTTCGGAGGCACATTGTTTGAAGCATTTGTAGTACGAAACCAGTTCGATGATTACAGGAAGCTTCTTGATAAGTACGATCTGAAATACGCAGAAGTTTCTGATGGCTCCATTGAAATGGCCCAGGACGTTAAGTGTGAATATATTCGTAAGCTTGCCAAGCAGGTCATAGTCCTCTCCGAGGTAGGCTCAAAGGATGAAAACAAAATCATTCCACCCTACAAATGGATCCAGCTCATCAAATCCGAACTTCAGGCCGGCGCCTGGAAAGTAATCGGTGAGGCACGGGAATCAGGGAATGTCGGTTTGTTCCGCGCCAGCGGGGAAGTACGACAAGGTCTGGTGGAAGAAATCCTGACCCAGATTGCATTTGAAGACATGCTCTGGGAAGCGCCCCAGAAATCACAGCAAGTTTGGTTTGTCAAGTTGCTGGGCGCTAATGTGAACCTCGGCAACATTGCCCCTTCGGAATTAATACCACTTGAAACCATACGTTTAGGCCTGAGAGGAGATACTTTCAATCACTTCTTGAATGCCAAAACGAAGCAGAAATGGAAAATAGATTCTAAAAATTAAATACATTATTACTCACCCGATTCGCAGCTATGGAATTCATCAGGCAGTTTATTGACATTTTTCTTCACCTGGATAAGCATTTGTTTGACATTGTCCAGCAATACGGTACCCTCACTTATCTCATTCTTTTCCTGATCGTTTTTACCGAAACCGGGCTCGTCATCATGCCATTGCTTCCGGGTGATTCGCTGCTTTTCGCAGCAGGCGCTATTGCTGCCAATGAAGGAACCGGCCTGAATGTGTGGCTGATCATTGTCATTTTGATTGTCGCTGCTCTGTTGGGGGATAATGTAAATTATTTTGTCGGAAAAAGATTCGGAGGGGAGATTAAGAAGCGGGAAAGGATCCTTTTTCTCAAAAGGGAATATCTAGAAAAAACAGAAGCTTTTTATGAAAAACACGGTGGAAGTACCGTCATCATGGCGCGTTTCATCCCTATTGTTCGCACCGTCGCACCGTTCGTAGCGGGCGCAGGAAGCATGAATTATTCCAAATACATCGTATTCTGCATCATCGGCGCATTACTTTGGGTTCCCGCTTTGACATTACTCGGTTTCTTCTTCGGAAACATGGATATTGTAAAAAAGAATTTTGAATTGGTCATTTTTGGCATCATCGGATTATCGGTACTACCAATGGTTTTTGGCTATTTGAGGAGCAGGTTTGCGAAGCCGAAGCCGACGGCGGCTTAGGCCTTTAGCTATTAGCCTTTAGCTGTTAGCTTTTTGAATTTGATTCTATTGAAAGAATCTTGGATAAGAAAAAATGCCTCGCGTATTGCAAGGCATTTTTTCTGTTTTTTAAGAATTTTAAAAAAGCTAACAGCTAACAGCTAATAGCTTCCTACGATTTGGACGAGTAATTTGGCGCCTCCTTCTGAATCATAATATCGTGCGGGTGGCTTTCCCTTACGCCAGCGGAGGTAATTTTTACAAACTGGGCTTTTTGCAGGGATGCAATATCACCTGCCCCGCAATAACCCATACCTGCTTTTAGTCCGCCGACCATTTGATACACAATTTCAGAAACCTTTCCTTTGAATGGTACACGACCGACAATTCCCTCAGGTACCAGCTTCTTCACGTCATCCTCCGCATCCTGGAAATAACGGTCTTTGGAGCCGTCTTCCATTGCTTCCACTGATCCCATTCCGCGATAAGCTTTAAATTTTCGCCCTTCATAAATCACGATTTCGCCGGGAGCCTCATCGCTTCCTGCCAGCATGGAACCGATCATAATGGTACTTGCGCCTCCCGCCAATGCTTTGGTCATATCGCCTGAAAAACGGATGCCTCCATCCGCAATTACAGGAACGTCCGGATAATTTTCCTTCAATGCCTCTGCTGCCCACATGACCGCTGTTAACTGTGGAACGCCGATACCTGCAATGATACGCGTGGTACAAATGCTACCCGGACCAACCCCGACTTTTACTGCATCAGCCCCGGCTTCGGCCAACGCAATCGCGGCAGCGCCAGAAGCAATGTTACCCGCAATGACTTCCAGTTTGGGAAATGCTGCTTTTACCGATTTCAATGCGTCAATAACCCCTTTCGAATGTCCGTGAGCAGTATCGAGGCTTATTACATCAACTCCTGCTTTTACAAGTGCCTCTACCCGTTTCAAAAGATCGGCGGTAACACCTACTGCCGCTCCCACGCGCAGCCTGCCGTATTCATCCTTGCAGGCGTTCGGGTGAGATTTACGTTTGAGGATGTCTTTATAGGTGATAAGGCCGGTAAGCCGGTATTGAGAATCTACGATCGGAAGTTTTTCAATTTTGTACTCTTGCAGGATTTTCTCTGCATCGTCAAGAGATAAACCATCAGAAGCGGTGATCAGATTTTCCTTCGTCATGATCTCCGTAACCGGCTTGGCCATTTCCCTTTCGAAACGCAGGTCGCGGTTGGTAAGGATACCAATCAGCTTGCGATTGTCGTCAATGACGGGGATACCACCGATTTTGAATTCCCGCATGATCTGATGTGCGTCTCCTAGCGTTGCGGTATCAGATAATGTGATTGGGTCGAGGATCATTCCGCTTTCTGATCGCTTTACTTTCCTTACCTGCTCCGCCTGGGCTTCCAGGCTCATATTTTTATGGATAATGCCGATTCCACCTTCCTGGGCCATTGCAATGGCCAGATCAAATTCGGTGACTGTGTCCATAGCAGCGGAAACAACAGGAATGTTGAGTTCAATGTTACGGGTTAGCTTGGTTTTTGTGTTTGTATTGCGAGGAAGAATTTCCGAATAACCAGGTATTAGAAGAACGTCGTCGTAAGTGAGGGCCTCAAAGAGGACTTTGGATGGGTCTGTGCTCATAGCAAATAAACGATTGTTATTTGCCGGGCAAAATTAGCTATAAGTTTGGAGTCGACCAAAACATTTCGCTTTGGCTAAATATTAAATTTTCAAGAATTTAAAAATCCCTTAAAATGGTTTAGGGGTTATAGCTGATTAATTGACTATAACTTTGCAGCCCATTTGTAGAACCCTATGAAGGCAATATTTACCGATGAACAACTGGTGATTCAGCTTTCCGAAAGCAGTAAACGCGCTTTCGAGGAGATATATGATCGTTATTGGTATAAACTCTTTTGCATTTCATTTCACCAAACAGGTTCCAAAGAAGAGGCAGAGGAACTGGTGCATGATTTGTTCGAGAGCCTTTGGAACAGACGATTGGAAAGCAATATCAAGCACCTGAGTTCTTACCTCGTCATTTCAGTCAAATATCTGGTTACCAACCATATTAAGTCAAAAATCACCTGGCGGAAATATCAAGAGTATGCGCTTTTGAACAAGATGCAGGAGATATCTTCAACTGAAGAGGCTATCCTGTTCAATGACCTTGCGGCCGCGATTGACAAGGCAATGAAAATGTTACCCGAAAAAACAAGCCGCATTTTCCAGCTGAGCCGGTTTGAAAATCAATCGGTTAAAAGCATTGCCAGGGAATTGCACATTTCCGAAAAAGCAGTAGAATATCACATTACCCGGTCCCTGAAGGTTTTAAAAGACCAGCTTTGGATTTATCAAACAGACAACTAGTATTTCAATAAAAATCAATGAATCAGTACGATTTTCAGAAAACGTTGGGCAAATACCTTTCCGGGCAACATTCGCCTGAGGAAGAGCAATTTATTCTCGAACATCTGAAAAATAACCCTTTGGATGAATCATCTGTTTTTGAAGCTGAAAAAGATATCATTGGAAAACGCATCAAAAGAAAGCTTCTTAAAAATACGGCCAGCAAATCCGTAATAATCAGAATGACCCCGTGGTTGGCAGCAGCGGCTTCGGTACTGATAGTATTGAGTTTCTCGTATTTCCTTACGAAGAAAGAGTCGCCAGCAATCACATCAGAATCGCCAGACGCTGGCACCTTAACAGTGGTTGAGGTTAAAAACACATCCGGAAAACCCCAACGAATTCCATTGGAAGACGGCAGCATTGTAGTCTTAGAAAAAAATAGCAGCGTCAGCTTTCCCGAACATTTCGGTGAAAAAAGCCGACTGGTTTATTTACACGGCGAAGCGTTTTTCCAGATCAAAAAAAATATTTCCAAGCCCTTCATTGTCTCCACAGGAAGTCTTCAGACCAAGGTATTGGGTACCAGTTTTACTATAAAATCGTATGACGGATCGCCGTCTGTAGAGGTGCAGGTGAAGAGCGGACGGGTTTCTGTTTATGAGGACGACTATATTAAATCCGACAATAAGAACGGCGTAATCTTAACGCCGAATCAAAGGATTGTTTTTAATAAAAAATCCCGGAAAATGGAGCTCTCGATCATTGAGAATCCATTGCTTGTGATACCGGTAAGTGAAACTGAACATGGGTTCTCTTTTTCAGAAGTTCCAGTTAAAAACGTTTTCTCAGCCCTGGAAAAATCGTATGGAATAGATATCGTGCTCGAAAACGATACAACCGATTCCTGCCTTTTCACGGGAGATTTGAATGGATTGAGTTTGTTTCAGCAACTGGATTTAATCTGTAAGTCCGCCAATATTTCTTACGATAGAAGAGGAACTGCCTTATTTGTTCAGGGTGCTGGTTGCAGTAATTAGTAAAAAAAGCGGCGATGATGCTCGAACATCACCGCCGCATAAATGCTGTTGAAAATCAACAGAACACTTTGTTGCCTTTGCGTTTCATATCACAAAAACTTTTAAAAATATGCATAAAAAAATACCCCTCAAAAGGGTTGTTTACAATGTCATGAGTACAACGGCTAAACAACTGCTATTATCCATTTTATGCTGCGGCATTTCATTTGCCCATAGCATTTATGGACAGGAATTGCTCAACAAAGAGGTTTCACTCAAGGTAGAATCTCTGGAAATTAAGAAAGTATTACAAATGATCGAAAAGCAGGCGGACGTCAAATTCGTATACAGCACTTCGAGCATTCAGGCAACTCAGACTACTGGTTTTAAAGAGGTTAAAGGTCCTTTAAACAAAGTCCTGGACCAGCTGCTTACACCGTTGAATGTTTCTTACGAAGTGGTTGGAAATTCGAGGATTCTCCTGAGAAAGAAAGCGCCGGCCCCGACTGGCGGTATCGATCTCCCAATGGTAGGAACCGCGGTAGATCGGAACATTAGCGGCAAAGTTGTTGACGAAAAAGGCGCCGGACTGCCTGGGGTAAACATTTTGATAATTGGCACCCAGCAAGGCACTTCAACCAATGAAAATGGTGAGTACCGCATCACGGTCCCCGATGCAAGTGCATCTTTGAAATTTTCATTTATCGGGTATGTAAGCCAGGAAATTGCGGTGGATAAGGAAACAATCAATGTTTCATTGATACCTGACGTGAGTGCATTGAAGGAAATTGTGGTGGTGGGTTATGGTACGCAGGAAAAGAAAGACATTACCGGAGCGGTTTCATCAGTAAAAGGTGCGGACTTTCAGAATTTGCCTTCCGGAGGTGCGCAACAGGCATTGCAGGGACGGGCGGCAGGGGTTAATATCGTCAGAAATGGTGGAGCACCCGGCGACGCAGGCTCCATCCAGATCCGCGGTTTTGGTACGGTCAACAATTCCTCCCCGCTGGTTGTCATCGACGGAATTCCCTCGGGAAATATGAACGACGTCAACCCGAACGACATTGAGTCGATTGAAATCCTGAAAGATGCCTCAGCCTCTGCAATCTACGGAACGCGTGCTGCAAATGGCGTTATCATCGTTACCACAAAGAGAGGTAAGTTCGACAACCCGCTTTCGGTTACATTAAATGGGTACGTGGGTGTTACCAACCGCATTAAAACGCTCGACGTGCTCACTGCCCCTGAACTCGCAAGCCTGAAACGCGAAGCCTATACAAATGATAAACTTCCAATACCCGAAATCTGGAATGATACGAAATACCAGACGCAATTAACCAACTGGCAGGATGAGCTGCTGCAACAAGGTACCACACAAAACTACGACGCGGCGATTCGCGGAGGAAGCAAATATTCCTCGTTTGCGATATCAGGAGGTTATTATAACGAGAAAGGGATTATTGGAAAATCTGTTTATAAGCGGTTTACATTCCGTATCAACTCTGATCATAAAATTGGTAACCGCATAAAAGTTGGGCAGAACCTGCAATTTACCAATACGCATAACACAGGGCCCGACACCCAGTCTTCCCAGACCGGCTTACTTTGGAGCGCCATCCGTTTCCACCCAGGATTACCTGTGCGCAATGCGGATGGCTCTTACGGTTCGACCCAGGGAATTGGTGCATTTGGAGATATCAACAATCCGATTTTTACAGTAGATACCCAGGATAAAGACAATGTTCGGAACCGTTTTCTCGGAAGCGTTTTCGGTGAAGTGGAGATCCTAGATGGTTTGACATTGCGTGCTAACCTGGCCATGGACGCTACTTTTTCGGATAGCCATACTTTTGATATTAAAATCAATGACCAGTTCAGGACGAATTCTTACAATCAGCTAAGCCAGGGCCACGATAAAAGCTGGTCGTTTCTGCAGGAATATTTTTTGGCGTATAACAAACGGTTTGGCTCACATTCTCTTAACATGACGGGTGGTTTTACTTCCCAAACATTCAATAGTCGCTACTCCAACCAATGGGGACGGGATTTTCCGAGTGAAGATCCATCGCTCCGTTACATGCAGTATGCCGGAACTATCGTTTCTGTTCCTTTAAATAACGGCGGAAATGGTGGCAGGAGCTACGACGCTTTGGCTTCCGTTTTTGGTCGGGTCAATTATTCGTTCAAAGACCGTTACCTGCTTACGGCCACCGTAAGAAGTGACGGTTCCTCTAAGTTCACTCCCGGAAATCAATGGGGATATTTCCCTGCATTCTCCGCAGGATGGCGCGTTTCAGAAGAAGATTTTTTCAAGAATGCACTTCCGATGTTCGGCAATTTCAAGCTGACAGGCGGCTGGGGAAGATTGGGCAATCAGAATGTGGCTTCCCTGCAATACCTGGCATTGATCAACTCCACGTACCGGTACGCATTTGGAAATGGGGGCGTTCAGAACCAGGTTTCTGGTGCGGCACAAAGTCGCTTGGCTAACCTGAATATCGGCTGGGAAACGGCTGAGATGACGAATTTTGGGTTAGAAACTGAGCTTTTCAAAAACAGTCTGTTCTTGTCGGTCAATTATTTTATTAAAAACACCAAGAACATGCTGCTCGCGCCGCCTTCGATCGGTACGATTGGTACTGCAACGATCCCTGATCAGAACATTGGCCAGCTTCGAAATAAAGGTTTGGAAATTGAGGCTTCTTATCGGCACACTGTGGGCCAGGTAACATTCAATGTGAGCGGCAATGCAACTTTTATCCAAAACAAAATAACCAGACTAGCCACTCCAGGCGGATTTCTGGCGACGCAGCTCTATGGACGCGGTCAGCAGGAAATTGTAAGGACTTATGAGGGCCAGCCTTATGGTACTTTCTATGGTTACAAAACAAATGGCATCTACCAAAGCCAGGGAGAAATCGATTCGGACGGCAACATTGCCAACGACACAAGACGCACAGACGGGCTGATCAAGCCCGGTGACGTTCGGTTCTCAGACTTAAATGGCGATGGTATTGTGGACGACCTGGATCGTACGACCATTGGAAGTCCCCAGCCGAAAGTAAACTACGGCTTCTCGGCAGGTGCCAATTTCAAAGGATTTGATTTGACTTTGTTCTTTGTAGGCGTTGGCGGTTCGAAAATCTACAATGCTGACCGGATGCAGGGATTGGATGCGAGCTATTCCTTCAATTTGTATGCGGAAGAAAATGAGCGCTGGAACGGGCCGGGAACGAGTACCACGGTACCACGCGTAAGCATCGACAATGCAAACCGGAATTTCAGACCATCGGACTTGTTCGTTGAAAAAGGTGATTACCTGCGTTTGAAAAACCTGACGTTGGGTTGCTCCGTTCCAAAGAATGCAATCAGCAAGCTTAAAATGTCTCAGGCGAGAATATATGTGACGGGCCAGAACATTCTGACTTTCACGAAGTATTCAGGTTTGAATCCTGAACTGGGATACGTAGGCGGCGGAAACGGGTCTTACAACCAGCTGAATGTAGATTATGCACAGTACCCATTGGCCCGCACCTGGACCATCGGAGCTACCATTTCTTTCTAACCCAACATTCAGATTTACACCGAAGAATTTGATTCATTTATGAAAAAGATAACAATACTATCCGGATACATACTGCTTGCCATGCTGACCAGTTGCAGCGATTTGCTCGAAACCACGCCATACGGACAGGTTACCTCCCAGCAATACTGGCGAAACGGCGATGATGTGGTGGCGGCAGTGAATGCAGTTTACTCCCCATTGCTCGATGAAGACGGCTTTGCGCATACCGAATATACATTTGACAACTGCTCGGATGATATGAACCGCGCGGGCGACCATTCCGATGAAACGGCGCTCGAAATGTTCACTTTCGATGCCTCCAATTCACACATCCTGGCGACCTGGAAAGCCAAGTACGAAGTCATTTCCCGCGCCAATACCGTGTTGATCAACGCTCCGAAAGTTTCAATGGACGAGACTTTGAGAAACCGCAGCATGGGTGAAGCTTACTTTCTGAGAGGCTTCATCTATTGGAGACTTTCGCTGGTTTATGGTGAAGTTCCGATATTGCTGGAAGACGATGCTTTGAAACTTAATTACAACAAGCCTAAATCCACGCTGACAGAAGTTCGTGCCCAGGCCGAGGCGGATTTTCTGAAAGCCTCCACATTGTTGCCGGTTTCTTACGGTGATGCGGAAGCTGGAAGGGTTACCCAGGGCTCTGCTTTTGGTTTTCTGGCCAAATTATATGTGTATGAGGAACAATGGGCAAAAGCCATCGAAGCAAGCGCAAAAGTGACTTCCAATGCTGCTTACAAATTGGCAACCGGCTTTAACCAGAATTTTGAGCTGGCGACCGAAAATAATCCGGAGATATTATTTTCACTTCAATATGAAACCGGCTGGACAACAGACAATTCCCCGACTTTTTATCATACACCGCAGGCATTTGGCGGCTGGGGCTTTCACGAACCTATCGACGATCTGGTGAAGGAATTTGAAAAAGGGGACACGCGGAAGGCATCCTCCATTTTCAGCCCGGGCGACCAGGTAGACCGGAAGGGCCTTGGAAAAGAAACATTTGCAAAAGATATGACACGGGTTACCGGTTATGCATTCAAGAAATACACACAGTTTGTCGACAATGGCGATATGAGCCAAAGTCTTAATGCACCGTTTCTGAGAACAGCGGACGTGTATCTGCTTGCTGCCGAGGCCAAAATCCGTTCAGGTGCCAATGGTGATGTTGAACTCAATGCAGTAAGAAAAAGGGCTGGGCTGGCAGCAATTACCAATGCTACAATGAAAAACATCATGCACGAGAGACGTGTGGAACTGGCGGGAGAAAATGAAAGACATCAGGATTTGATGCGTTGGGATAAGGCAGGACTAATTGACATCGTGGCACATTATAAAATCGATCGCGGACCTCATAAACCAAGTCGTAATTTCGTCAAACCTAAGCATTACTACTTCCCTTTGCCACAACGTGAAGTGGATTTGAGCAATGGCGTACTAGTCCAGAACAGCAACTATTGACATTGGTAAAAAAACTCCCCCAGGCTCTTCTTCTGATTTTTATTTTGTCCCAATGCAAATCAGAGGAGGAGCAGATATATGGATTATGGCGGACTGATTCCATTTCAAATTTTGTAAATGGATTCAGTTTCACCAATAATGTCAAAGATTCTCACTGGTCTTACTTTGATTACAGGCCGGATGGGATACTCTTTGAAAGGAGAAAAGGAGAATTCCGGAAATCGCATTATAAATTGATGAGCAAAGATTCGCTCGCGTACCTGGATTCGACGGGTAAAGTTGTGAATGGATATCAGATACTAAGTCTTAATTCCAGAAGCATGATCTTGAAAAAAACGCATAAGCCCTATTTCTCTGGTAAAAATCAGGAATTGTACGAGTTAAGGTATTTCTCAAAAGTCGCCCCACAAGCAGAGTAACTATCCCACCAATACCCTGACTTTTTTAATACGCTTCTTGTCCGCTGACTGGACTTTGAAAGTTACTCCGCGGTGGGTGGCAATTTCACCCGTTCTGGGCAAACGGGAAAACAATTCTAGTAGCAGACCTGCAAGGGATTCACTGGTACCTCTCACATTGTCGAAATAATCGGTATCAATGTTGAGGATGCGGCATAGATCATTGATGAGCACTTTTCCTTCAAAAACATAAGTATTCTCATCTACTTGCGTAAAATTGATTTCCTCATCCTCGTCGTATTCATCATTAATATCCCCGAAAATTTCCTCAATGATATCTTCCAGCGTAATGAGGCCGCTGGTACCTCCATATTCATCTACCACAATGGCCATATGAACCCTACGACTTTGAAAATCTTTCATCAAGTCGTCCAGTCGCTTGCTTTCAGGGATAAAATAAACCGGTCGTAGTAATTTCTGCCAATTAAAATGTTCATCCTGGTGAATGTGTTGCAATAGGTCCTTCACATTCAGAATACCTTCAACGTGGTCAAGGTCGTCGCGGAAAATGGGTACGCGCGAATACCCCGACTTATTGATTTTGTCCATCAGCTCATGAAAATTCAGCTCAATGTCAAAAGAAGTAATTTCCAATCGCGCCTGCATTGCCTTTTTTGCATTCGTTTGTCTGAAATTAGCAAGTCCCCGAAGCAGGTCTGTCTCTTCCTCGCTTTCCGCTTTCGCCTCCAGCATTTCGGTAGTTACCTCCGCCCCTTCCGGCGTTAGCACGCCCAGAGCGTAACCCAGCTTCATAACAGGTGCAGCTAAGGGCCGACAGATTTTTACCAGAATCTGTGTCAAGCCTGTAATTCTTGGGATAAATTCATTGGCACGACGCGCGCTATTGTACCGGACAATCGCATCCAGCCAAATCCACACCGCCAGAAAACCTAAAACGACCCATCGGGAATACGGGTCATCGGCTGCCTGCAGGTGATTCCAGGCGTAGTGTGCCGCAAGTATCAATGCTAACAGCGTCATTGCCCGCTGAACGAGGGATAAGGAAAGTTGTTGGATGCGGTTTGGTAAGCCATTTTCCCCTTCGCTCTTGCGCTCCCAGGGGTTTTCCATGGCGCCGGATGCGGCATAAGCAGCGCGAATGCCGGATAAAAAAAGGGAAACGATAAGAAGAAAAACAACGAGGATAAGGTCGTAGGGGCCAAGAAAATCAATGGGGATTATCACCCCTGCCAGAAGTGGTTGCGTACTTTTTGGGGAAAACAAAATCCCCGTACGCGTTCGGGCAAGGGGATCGTCACTGTCTGCAGTTTCTTCCACGAAATATCGGAAAACGTTGAGAATTAACGGTTAATAAGATAAATGTAACTAATTAAAACGGCAAGTCATCATCGTCGTCACTTCCTGCTGCCAGTGCTGGCGGGATCGGATCGGCTGGCCTGGGCGATTGGTTGCTCCTCGGCGCGGCTGACTGTTGCTGATACCCTTGATTGCTATTTTCTGCTTGTCCGCCTGAGCCTGATGGTCCGCCCAACAAGGTCATGCTGTTTGCCCTGATTGTGACACCGGTTTTTTGCAGTCCTTCTTTATCAGTCCAGCTGTCTGTTCTGATGCGCCCTTCAATATAAACCTGGTTTCCTTTTTTCAAATATTTCTCCGCTACCTTGGCCAGACCTTCCCAAAGTTCAATGCGATGCCATTCTGTATTGTCAACCCTTTCACCACTTTTGTTAGTGTAAGATTCGGTGGTCGCAATGTTAAATTTAGCGACTGCTGAGCCGCTTTCCAGGTATCTGACCTCTGGATCACTCCCCAGGTTACCTATTAAAATCACTTTATTAACACTTCCTGCCATGGGTGGATATTTTACGAATGTAGATTTAAATATAAGGATATTCGGTGAATCGTTTTTCTAAATATCCTGCTCAAAAATTTTGCCGGTCGCCTTATCTTTTAAAATCAGCTTGTTACGCCCGTCGTGGGTTACCTCTTGTTTGATCAGATAATATTTTTCATCATAAGAAGTATAGTTGGATGGTTTTTCAACGCCTTCCCTACCCCTCCAAACCGGAAGCTCAACCTTTTCCCATAATTTGGTTTTTGCAGACTTGTACGCTGCATCAATAACTGCATTAACAATATATCCATCGTAAAATGTCTCAGCAGCTTCTATGCCACGCTCCGCCGAATTGAACATGTCGGTGAACATGTGGTTGTATCCCAGATCATTGACCTCGTCCCCAACCGGAAACAGCCAGCCTGTGGTACTTTCGGCCTTTTCCGCAACATACTCTTCTCCTGTACCTTCGGCATTTTGGCCTGTAGTGAACATTTCAAAACCGGTACGCAGAAAATTATTGATCCAGATTGTTCCCTCGGTACCCATTACTTCGTCCCGAAGGTCCATTCCACCGCGAAAAGTCCAGCTAACTTCAAACTGCCCGATTGCCCCGTTTTCGTATTTTACCAATGCAATTGCATGGTCTTCCGCATCAATTGGCTTAACCTGCGTGTCCGCCCAGCACATTACTTCAATTGGTTTTATATCTTTTCCAATGAAATTGCGTGAAATTTCAATGCAATGGCAGCCCAGGTCAAGGATGCAGCCACCCCCTGCCTGTTCGATATCCCAAAACCATTCGCTATGCGGGCCGGGGTGTGCTTCTCGGGATTTCGCCCAGATAATCCTGCCCAATGAGCCATTTTTAATACTTTCAAGGGATTTTAAGAACTTTGGCGTGTAGCAGAGATCTTCAAGATAGCCTCCAAATATTCCCGCTTCTTCCACCGCCTTCATCATTCGCAAAGCTTCTCCACCAGTCCGCCCAAGCGGCTTTGTCGAAACCACTGCCTTTCTATGTTTGGCGCAAAGCATTACAGCTTGCTCATGAATGTTGTTGGGAAGCGCGATGCATACCATATTTACCTCGGGATTCGCGATGATCTCTTCCATGTCGGACGACCAAAAATCACAGCCATAATCGGCAGCGAATTTCTTGGCGCTTTCCTCTCGTCTCGCATAAATGGCGATTACCTTATCTCGCCCTCTCTGCCCATGAATGGAGTCAGCATAAAAACGCCCGATAAAACCCGAGCCTAGCATTGCAATTTTCTGCATGGTACTTACAAGTTAAATGTGTTTAAAAATGGGTTCGGGGTGGTTCGAGGTGGTCTGAAGTTGTTTTACGTTTCCATTACCATAAATAACAATCTCGAACCATACCGAACCAACTCGAACAACATTAACCCTTAAATCGCTTCCGATACGCAGGCATTAAAATCTTAAAATCCCACTTCCTTCAAAAGCGTATCAATTAGGATCGGTTTCGGAAGGAATTCAATTTCGTCTCTGGTGTAAAAAGCCATGTCAGCTGGCAAATCTATTGCTGCACTTTCCGAAATTTCAATCCACCAGAAGCGAACATTTAATCTTTGGTGGGTGAGTCTGTGGGTGTAAAGCTCGGGAATTTCAGTTATAATGCCCTTTTTCAGTAAATTGATAATAAACTTATCTTCCGAAAAATCTTCGGGAGAGGTTAGCGGCGTCTGCGATTCGATAAGGTAAAAGTCGAATAATCCTTTCCAGATGTCCTTTCCTGTCCGCTCCTTCATAATAATCCGCCCATTTTGATTGATTACGAAATAGTTTAAAAACCGATGCTTGACTTTCAGCTTTTTGGCCTTGACCGGCAGTTCCTTCTGCATTCCGAACTCGAAAGCAAAACAGATATCGTTCAATGGGCAAATGATACAATTTGGAGAAACGGGTACACATTGAATGGCGCCAAATTCGATCATTGCCTGGTTATAGGTACCCGGATCATCAGCAGGAATAAGCTCTTTGGCCAAAGTAGCAAACTCCTTTTTTCCTTCATTACTCAGCATATCTGACTGTATCCCGAAAATGCGGGACATCACCCGGTAAACATTTCCATCAATGGCAGCCACAGCTTCTCCATATGCAAAGGAGGCGATGGCGGAAGCAGTGTAGGCGCCAAGTCCTTTTAGTTTGGATAGCTGGGCTGCGGTAGATGGAAATTTACCGTCAAAATCTTTGACGACCTGTCGGGCAGTAAAATGCATATTTCTGGCCCTCGAGTAGTACCCTAATCCTTGCCATAATCTTAAAACGTCCCGCTCATCGGCATTGGCGAGATCAAAAACGGTGGGATAATGAAGGAGAAATTTCTCATAATAAGGCGTTCCCTGAGCGACTCTGGTCTGCTGAAGAATGATTTCGGAGAGCCATATTTTGTAAGGGTCATTTGTCTGGCGCCAGAGCAAAGGGCGATGGTTTTTGAGATACCAGGATTTAAGCCTTTTGTTAAAATGAACTCCCTCAAAATGATCCGGTATCATATTATTTGAACTTATGTATGCTGTTTTTTAACCAATTAGAAAAAAATTGAAAAGCCCATCCTTTTAAATTCTGGTAAAATTACCGTACCTTTGTGTTCCCAAAATTCAGAGGAGTAAGTAAATAAATGAAATAATATCCACTTAAAGTAAACAATCAAAGTGACTAAGGCAGACGTAATCGCACAGATTTCTGAAAAAACAGGTGTAGACAAGGGCGACGTTCAGCAAACGCTAGAATCGTTCTTCACCGTGGTAAAGGACTCCCTTTCTGAGGGCGAGAATCTTTATGTAAGAGGTTTTGGTAGTTTTATCAATAAAAAACGTGCACGTAAAGTCGCCCGTAACATTTCGAAGGGAACTTCAATGATTATTGATGAGCACTTTGTACCAAGCTTCAAACCTGCCAAGGTTTTCGTGGAGCAGGTGAAAGAAAGTGACAAACTGAAAGCGGTCGCTGAAAAGTAATTTACCTGAAAAGGTTTAGTGATACTTATGAAAAAGTCTATTCTTCTTTCCTGTGTATTTGCGGTTGCACTTGTTGGAACATTGTTCAGTCTTCCAAAAGTCGTTGTCAACACGAAGGGCAAAGAGGTAGACAAGGAAAGGAGTCAGACGGCAGCTACTTCGGCGACAACTTCTGACTCCTCTCCTACATCACATGACGCAGCTACCCTTTCCCCTGATCAGCAGAAAATAGTCGATCAATTGAAAGGTAACTTTGCAAATGCGGGTGACAAGGAAAAGATTGCGGCTGGGCTTAAATTGTCAGACAAATTCGCAGAACTTCAGAAGTTTGACAGTGCTGCGTTTTATGCTGAAAAAGTAGCCGTTATATCCCCATCTATTGAGAACTTGGTCAAAACAGGAGATCGATATTATGAAGCATATGGCTTTGCTGTGAATGAACAAAAAGCCAAAAATCTTGGAATTAAAACCCGCGAATATTACCAAAAAGCAATTGACCAGAATCCTGGACTGCTGGCAGCAAAAGCCAATATGGCAATGACTTACGTGAACACCGAAAATCCAATGCAAGGGATTTTAATGTTACGGGAAGTGATTGACACAGATCCCACCAACGAATTGGCATTGTTCAATCTGGGGATTTTGTCCATGAGATCTAACCAATATTCAAAAGCTGCTGATCGGTTCAGGCAAATTTTAACCAATAATCCAGCGAATACGAAAGCAAAGTTTTATCTAGGACTGACGCTCGTTGAACTTGGAGATAAAGAACAGGCTCGTAAAGTGCTTGCGGAGGTTAAAAAGGAAGAAAAAGACCCGGTCATACAGCAAGCCATCGGTGAATTGGAAGACCGACTGAACAATTGATCATCAGAAAATAAGAGAATTATTTTTTATTTATAAACGACATAGATTTATGCCTTGCGGAAAAAAAAGAAAGAGACATAAGATTTCCACTCATAAGAGAAAGAAAAGACTTAGAAAAAACAGACATAAGAAGAAATAAATATAAATGACCGGACTTTCACATGAAGCTCCGGTCATCCTTCTTCACTACGCATTTATACCCCTTTATTCTGAAAAGCGGGAGGTTAATTATCAACATTATATAGCCATTTAGTTGGTTGAACATTGAGTAACGAATTACTGATCAATTCTACTCAAAAGGGAGAACGTATAGCCCTTTTGCAGAATAAGCGCCTTTTAGAATATCACGTCGAAACACCTGATCAAAGCTTTACCGTTGGGGATATTTACCTTGGTACTGTCCGAAAATTGGTGGCTGGTCTTAATGCAGCATTTGTTGATGTTGGTTTTGAAAAGGACGCGTTTTTGCATTACCTTGATTTGGGTCCAAATATCAATTCTCTCAATAAATTAACGAAGGACGTTATTTCCAAACGTGGCAATTCGGGCAAATTGAGTAGCTTCAAGATGGAGCCTGAAATTGAAAAACTTGGAAAAATTGACAAGGTCCTCTCCAAAAATCAAGCGATCCTTGTTCAGATCGTAAAAGAGCCTATCTCTACAAAAGGCCCGAGATTATCCTGTGACATTTCCATTGCCGGTCGTTATATCGTTCTGGTTCCTTTTTCTAATTCAGTTAATCTTTCCAAAAAGATTACTGACAAACAAGAAAGGAATAGACTGCAACGCTTGATGTCTTCTATTAAGCCTGCAAATTTTGGCGTAATCATCCGTACTGTTGCGACAGGCAAAGATGTGGATGAGCTTAATAAAGATTTGCAGGATTGTCTGGATAAATGGGAAAATGGTATCAAAGCCCTTCGTGAAGCAAAACCCCGCGATCGGGTAATAGGCGAGATGAATCGAGCCTCGTCCATCATCCGCGATATGCTGAATGAGTCTTTTGACAGCATTACCGTGGATTCGAAGGAAGTATATGACGATATCAAAGCGTACATCCACAACATTGCGCCTGATAAGGAGAATATCTTAAAGCTACACAGTGGCAAGAATAAAATCTTCGAACAATTTGGTCTGGAAAAGCAGATCAAATCGTTATTTGGTCGCTCGGTAAGTCTTCCAAATGGAGGCTATTTGATCATTGAGCACACCGAAGCATTGCATGTGATCGATGTAAACAGCGGTAATAAGTCCAATTCGGAAGAAGATCAGGAAGCTACTGCATTGAGTGTCAACCTGGAAGCGGCGAAGGAAATTGCCCGGCAACTTCGGTTGCGGGATATGGGCGGCATTATCGTTGTAGATTTTATTGATATGAAGAAAGCGGAGAATAAAAGAACGCTTTTCGATGTCATGCGTGATGAAATGAAAGGCGATCGGTCTAAATATACTGTTCTTCCTTTATCTAAATTTGGCCTTCTTCAGATTACCCGCCAAAGGGTTAGGCCTGAAATGAACATTGTTACCCGGGAAACATGTCCTACCTGCGGTGGAACAGGCACAATCCAGGCAAGCATATTGGTTTCTGATGCCATTGCGAATAACCTCGATTACATCCTCAGCAAGCAAAATGAGCGGGGAATAACCATTTCTCTTCATCCTTTCCTGCATTCCTATTTTACCAAAGGAATGATTTCAGAACAGGTAAAATGGTTCTTCCATTACAAAACCTGGGTGAAGTTGACTAAAGATAGCTCACTTGGCGTCGTCGATTTCAAGTTCCATAACCGTTATGGGGAAGAGATTGAGATTGTGCCGGTGAATTGATAGCAAAGAGCTATTAGCTATTTGCTTTTAGCTTTTTCCAGACTTTCTTATTAATTACCCTTCCAATTCGGACTCCTTTTTTCTTTGAATGACAAGGCTCCTTCTTTTGCATCCGCTGTTTGGAGCAGTAATTTTAATTGCTCTTTCAAATAGGTATGTCGCTCCCTTTCCGTGATGTCTTTCAGTTTGTGAAAAGCTGCGATGCCTGATTTAATTGCGTACGGCGCATTTCCGCAGATTTGCTCCGCCAGCGCGTTTACTTCTTCTCCAATTTGTCCTTCTTCCGAAATCCTGGTGACCAGCCCCAGTTCATATGCCTCGGTAGCAGTATATTCCTCGCCAGTAATAGCCATTTCAAGCACTTTACGATTTGGAATAATATGCATCAATGAAGCCATCACCTGCATTGGCCATATTCCCCGCTTTACTTCGGGCAGGCTAAATGTTGCGTTCGTCGTACTATAAACAAAGGTCACACCACAAATCATAAGAAAACCACCCGCTAAAACAGGCCCCTCGACCTTCGCAATGGCAGGCTTTGATAAAGCGATAAAAGCATCGCCCAATGTGAGATCTCCTTTTATTTTTGGTAAAGTGTCATTTTTTCTATCAAAAGATGGATCATGGAATGCATTTAAATCGGCACCTGCGCAAAAAACACTTCCCTGCGCATCGATAATTACACACCTGATTTCGCTATTGTAATGAGCATAGGCAAGGGCGTAGATTATTTCTTCGGCCATTGTTGGTGTGAATGCATTTCGCTTCTCCGGTCGGCTCAGCGTCACCGTAAAAATGTAGCCTGACAGGGATGTTTTAATGTATAAAAACTTCACTGATGCAAAAGCCTGTACATCTTCGTGGGAGTAGAATTGCATATCAGTTTAGTTTGGATTGTCACCTGAATTTCGCTCAGACGCCTAGTGAGTTACCACGCCTTCCAGCATTGTAATGTATTGTGTTATGCCTTCTTCAATTTCATGAAGATAGATGAACTCATCGGCACTATGCGACCTCGCCGATTGTCCCGGCCCCATTTTTAGTGATGGACAATCCAGAAGCGCCTGATCAGAAGTAGTGGGTGAGCCATAAGCGGCTCGGCCCAATTTCAAGCCCTGCTGCACAATCGGATGATCCATTGCAATACTTGACGGCCGAAGCCTTATCGACCTGGCAACAACCTCAGACTGAATATTAGCCTGGATTACAGTGATAACTTCCTCTAATTCATACTGATCGGTCACCCTGACATCTATCGTAAAGGTACATGCGTCGGGAATGACATTATGCTGTGTGCCCGCGTTGATGATCGTCACTGACATTTTTATCGGCCCCAATGTAGGTGAAACTTTGGGAAACTGATATTGGGTAATCCAGCTTATGTCCTTTAAAGCTTTATAGATCGCGTTATCGCCTTCTTCCCTGGCAGCATGCCCTGATTTCCCAGCTGCAGTGCAGTCGAGCACAAGCAATCCTTTCTCTGCAACAGCCAACTGCATTTCAGTTGGTTCACCAACGATGGCAAAAGAAATATCGGGCAATTCAGGAACCACTATTTCTAGTCCTTCTTTACCTGATATCTCTTCCTCGGCCGTAGTGGCAATAGCAATGTTATAGGTAAGATCTTCTCTCTCAAAAAAATAACAGAAGGTAGCGATTAATGATACCAGGCACCCGCCCGCGTCATTGCTTCCCAGCCCATACAACTTGCCCTTCTCAACAATGGCTTTAAAAGGGTCCAGCGTCCAGGATTTATTGGGCTTTACCGTATCATGATGAGAATTTAGTAGGATTGTTGGCTTGGCTTGATCAAAATGAAGGTTATAAGCCCATATGTTATTTTTCTTTTGCTGAAAAGGAATGTTTTTAGCCTTGAAAAATTCAGCGATCAGCACCGCAGTATTTGCTTCCTCTTTACTAAATGAAGGAGTTTCAATTAAATTCTTCAAAAGCGCAACTGCTTGTTCCGAAAGTACCTTTATATTTTTCGCAGTGTTTACCATCTTACCTGTCCGTCACCTTGTACAATCCACTTTTCCGTAACGAGTTTCTCCAATGCAAATGGGCCGCGTGCATGAAGCTTTTGGGTTGATATTCCTATCTCCGCTCCCAATGCGAAGACAGCTCCATCTGTAAAACGAGTTGACGCATTGGCGTAAACAGCTGCCGCATCAACTTCCCGCAAGAATGTTTCAATAATAGCTTCGTCCGTTGAGACAATTGCCTCAGAGTGGCGGGACGAATATTGTTCAATATGCTTCAATGCATCTTCAAATCCATCAACTACTTTAATCGAGCATTTGAAATCCAGGAATTCCCTTCCAAAATCCTCCGGCCCAGCATTCCGTAGCAACGGGTATTCCGCCTTTTGCAAAATATTATAGGAAGTTTCATCAGCGAACACCTCCACATCCCATTTGATAAAATCTCTTTTCAGCATTGGCAGGAAACTCTCGGCAATCGCTCTATCCACCAGAATAGTATCCAATGCATTGCAGGCAGCTGGTTTAGATACCTTGGCATTTACTACGATTTGGGCCCCTTTATCCAAGTCCCCCGTAGTTTCAATGTAAGTATGACACACGCCTGCTCCTGTTTCAATGGTAGGAACAAGTGAATTTTCTCGCACAAATTTTATCAGTCCTTCCGAGCCGCGTGGAATAATAATATCGACATATTGTGTAGCTGTCAATAGTTCTCCAACGGATTCTCTGCCGGTTGGAAGCAGGTTAACAGCCGCAGCTGGGATTCCAAATTCGGCCAGGGTTTTATGAATAAGTGCTACCAGCAAAGTATTTGAAAAATGCGCTTCTTTTCCCCCTTTCAAAACGCAGGCATTGGCGGAACGCAAACAAAGCGACGCCACATCAATTGTCACATTGGGTCTTGATTCATAAATGACACCGACCACACCGAGCGGGACGGCTATTTTTTTTAAGGAAAGCCCTTGCTCGATCGTCTTTTCAAGAAAAATGACATTGGTCGGATCCGGAAGGGCTGCAACGTCGCAAAGACTCTGAGCAAGTTCCTTGATCCTCCTTTCATTCAGAAGCAGGCGATCTTTTTTAGGATCTGCATCATCCATTAATGAAAGGTCCTTCTGATTTTCGGCGATAATAGCATTTATATTCTCTAACACGCTGTTTGAGAGAGATATCAAAAGGTCAGCACGCTGCTTGTCTGTCAGCCGCCGAACAGCCGCTGACGCTTCTCTGGTTTCCTTTAAGAGGGATATGATAGATTCCATTATAATAACACAATATCATTGGCATGCGCCACTTCAAAATTCACTGTTTTCAGATTTTGCCTGATCGCCGAAGATGTTTCTCTTGCTCTGGCAACCGCAATCATTTCTCCGTCGGAGGAATATATTTCAATAATTTCGCCGGACTCAAATTCACCGGTTACCCCGGTCACCCCGACAGCTAACAAGCTCTTTCTTTTTAGAATGGCCCTCGAAGCTCCTTCATCGATCAATAAACTGCCGGATACCAGTCCACCGCTTCCAAGCCATCTGTTCCTGGCAGATAATGTGCTCTTACCAGCCTGGATTACAGTTCCGGCATTCCCGTTCAGCGCATTAAGCAGCTCGTCTTTTTGGTTCATACCAAATATAACAACCCTGATCGCCATCCGCGCTGCAAGTTTTGCGAAAGTCAGCTTGGACGCCATCCCGCCTAAACCCAGGAAAGATTTATCTGTTTTTACAAATTTAAAAACCTCATTGACATTCGATACGTTCCTGAGTACCTGACCCTGTTCATCAAGCAAACCGCCAACCGATGTACAAAACATCAGAGATTCGGCCCCAAATCCAACCGCCAGTAGGGTAGCTAACTCATCATTATCTGAAAATTTAAGCTCCCGATCACTGACAACATCATTTTCGTTGACAATTGGAATGATATCATTATACCAAAGCTCCTCGAAAGTCTCTTTAAGCTGTAAAAACTTATCGCGGTTTGCGAAATGCTGCCTTTCGCATAGACTTTGGGCGATATAAATGTTGTTGGGCGCAAAAAAGGAGGAATACAGTCCAACCAGCAATGGATTTCCCACGGACGCAGCTGCTTTCCGCTGCGTCATCGAACCTTTATAATCCTTAATGAAAGACTTCCCTGCCCCGACGGCGCCAGATGATACGATGATGATATGATATTGCGAGTGTATTTCTGAAACCTGTCGCGCTATCTCTGAAATAATTCGGACGTCCGGCTCACCAGACGTTAAGGTAATGGACGCTGTCCCAAATTTTATAACAAGTATTGGTTTTGACACTTTAAACTGTAATAAGCGACATATACTTTCTTTGAATGCCTATATGCGGATTTTCAATTGAAGTCAAAAGTAAATAATATTTCAAATGATATTATATTTCAAGATGCAGGCCGCTCCTCACAGGAAATTAAGCACCTTGCCATCAAACCGCCTTTTCATCTTCAAAGCCTTTTCGAGCAGATCTAAATATTCGCCCCGGGGGATTTCGATTGCCCCGTAGCGACGCACATTGTCATTAATAAACTGTGTGTCTAACAATACAAACCGGTTTAAGCGAAGGATCTGAATCAAGTAGTGAAATGCTACCTTGGATGCATTACTTTCAATTGTAAACATAGACTCTCCAAAGAAAACGCCGCTTATTGCTACACCATACAAGCCGCCCACCAGGCGGTCGTCCAGGTAAGATTCGATACTATGTGCATATCCAAGCCGGTGTAATGCCGTATAACTTGAAATTATATTTTCTGAGATCCAGGTTCCCTGTTCTTCTCCACGTGGGCCGGAACATCCCCGCATAACTGCCTCAAAATTTGTATCAATCCTGATCTGAAAATAATTTTTATTCAATACGGGACGAAGAGATTTGGCAGGCTTGTAGGTGTCGATTGGTATGATTGCCCTTGGATTTGGGGAGTACCAGTAAATAGACCCGTCCGCCTCCGCCATTGGAAATATACCATTTATATAACCGTTCAAAATATCATCAGTACTTAATGCTGACATGCTGGCATTGAGAAATTAAAGCGTGAATGAAGGGTCTTGACGAATTTTTGAAAGCATCAGATGCAAAATTAAACCGTGGATTAAAACTTATGCCTCGAAACGAACCATAAAAATATATCTTCTGTTTCTTTGGAGTGATAATTTTTTTTTCAAAATTTGCACGCTACAAGACTCACAAGCAAGTCAATGAATAACAACGGAATACAAACTGTTCTTCATACTACGCCTTTCCGATTCAGGTCCCTGTGGACCGCATAATTATATTTTACCTACGTGGTAAAAACTTTATCCTCGCTTTCTTATTATAATCCTAAACGTCCCATCGTTATCATCTGGGGGAAATGTTATTGTTTTGAATTTTTTGTCAGCATAGCCATCAATGAAAAATACCGAAGTAGTGGACAGTAAATTTATCATTCAGACTGCCAATGAAAATCATCTTCACTTCGCCGACATTATTTGTGCTGAAATGGAGGAGAGCGCTAAAAAGCGTGGTACGGGCATAGCCAAACGTTCCCCTGTTTACATCATGGAAAAAATGGTTGAGGGAAAAGCGATTATAGCGATTACTGAAACCGGCGAGTGGGTAGGTTTTTGTTATATTGAAACTTGGGAACACGGCAAATTTGTAGCAAACTCAGGATTGATCGTCCATCCCGATTTCCGTAACAGCGGAATGGCAAAAGCCATCAAACAAAAAGCGTTTGAATTATCCCGTCAGAAATATCCGGATGCCAAAATAATCGGGATAACTACCAGCTTGCCCGTTATGAAAATAAATTCTGACCTGGGATATGAGCCTGTTACATTCAGCGAATTACCTGCTGATGATGCATTCTGGAAAGGTTGTGCGAGTTGTGTTAATTACGACGTACTGACCCGGACAGGCAGAAAACACTGCCTCTGTACCGGCATGATGTATAATCCCGATGATAAGAAAAAAGCAGAATTGGAAGCAGCGACGACCGGAACTGAAGTCGAAAAGCATTCCTGGGATTTCCTAAAAGAGTATAGCCTTTACGAACGCTGGATGCGTATCAAACAACGCATATTATTGCGAAGGGAGGAACGCGCGAAAAAGAAAAACGCCGGGGCAATGCTTGTACACTAGGTACTGCATTCATTTGAATATCTTTTAAATACCTCGCGCGGACCTTGAATAAGCCCGAAGCGAGGTATTTTTTTGTTTCTTTGTAGTTCAATTCGAAAGCATTTAGAGAAATCCAATTCAATATAATGTCACAACAAAAAGTAGTGTTAGCGTTCAGTGGAGGATTGGATACCTCCTTTTGTGTTAAATATTTAGCCGAAGATAAAGGTTACGAAGTCCATTCCGTTTTGGTCGACACGGGTGGTTTTTCGGAGGAAGATTTGAAAACCATTGAAGCCAATGCCTATTCCTTGGGTGTCGAAAAACATGTGACGATCTCTAAAACAATTGATTACTATAATGATTGCATTAAGTATCTCATTTTTGGGAACATTCTTAAAAATAATACCTATCCACTCTCAGTAAGCGCGGAGCGCGTTTTTCAGGCCGTCGCGGTAGCGGAATACGCAAAGGAGATTGGCGCTAGTGCGATTGCGCATGGAAGTACAGGTGCAGGAAATGACCAGGTCCGTTTTGACATGGCTTTTCGCATTATCATACCTGAGGCAGAGATCATTACCCCGATCCGCGATCTCAAACTTTCCCGCGAAGCTGAAATTGAGTACCTCACGAAAAAGGGTGTCGCAAGGGAATGGGCGAAAGCTGCGTACAGCATTAATAAGGGACTTTGGGGTACTTCTGTTGGAGGGAAAGAAACATTAACGTCTGAAAAATATTTACCGGAATCTGCGTGGCCTACGCAAATATCTAAAACTGACCCTGAACAAATCACGTTGGAATTTGTTCAGGGTGAACTCAAAAGTGTTGCAGGTGAGAAATTTGAAAATTCCGTCGCGGCGATCCAAAAACTGGCAGCAATTGCACAGCCATTTGGTATAGGCCGAGACATACATGTGGGTGATACGATCATTGGAATTAAAGGTCGGGTAGGCTTTGAAGCTGCGGCTCCTTTGATCATTATCAAAGCCCATCACACGCTTGAAAAACACGTATTGAGTGAGCAGCAGCTTTACTGGAAAGAGCAGCTTTCCAACTGGTACGGAAGCCTTCTGCACAAAGGGCAGTTTGTAGAACCCGTTATGCGGAATATAGAGACCTTCCTAACAGACACCCAGACGCATGTAACCGGCAAAGTTCATGTTTATCTGGCACCCTATCGCTTCCACATTGAAGGTATTGAATCACCTTTCGACCTTATGTCTTCTACATTTGGCAGCTATGGCGAAATGAATAATGCGTGGACCGGTGATGATGTAAGAGGATTTTCAAAAGTTGTTTCCAATCAGGTGATGATTTATCAGAAGGTAAGAGAGTTCAATGATCAGGAATAATGAGTAAAATCAATATAGGAGTTATTGGTGCGGCTGGATATACGGGGGGTGAATTGATCAGGATTTTAGTTAACCATCCTTTCGCGGAAATTTTATTCGCACATAGTAAAAGTCAAGCGGGAAAGCCTGTTTATGCTACGCACACAGATTTACTTGGTGATACGGATTTGGTTTTTTCCGGTGATGAGATTCAACCATTATTAAATGCGGAGGGGCTGAATGTTATTTTTCTCTGCTCCGGACACGGTGAATCAAGGAAATTTTTAAATGAATTCATTGTACCTGAAAGCATTAAGATTATTGATCTAAGTACCGACTTCCGGGACGAAACTGACGGTTTTCTATACGGTTTGCCAGAATTACAAAAGGACAAAATTAGTTCTGCCGATAAAATTGCAAATCCAGGTTGTTTCGCTACCAGCATTCAGCTTGCTATTCTGCCATTGGCGAAAGCAGGCTTAATAAAAGACAACATTCACGTCAGCGCTATCACGGGAAGCACAGGAGCCGGACAATCGCTGAGCGCAACCACTCATTTTACTTGGCGAAACAACAATATATCTATTTATAAGGCCTTCAATCATCAGCATTTAAGTGAAATAAAGATGAGCCTGGGTAAGTTACAAAGCGGTTTTGACAAGGCTGTCCATTTTATCCCTTATCGCGGCGATTTCACGAGAGGTATCATGGCAAATGTTTACACCTCATTTGAGGGTACGATTGAAGATGCGAAAAGTTTGTATAAGGAGTTCTATGCATATGCACCGTTTACTTATGTTAGTGATGTTCCGGTTGATTTGAAACAAATTGTTAATACCAATAAATGTTTTATTCATCTGGAAGTGCACGATGGCCAATTGTTGATTACAAGTATTATCGATAACCTCACAAAAGGTGCGTCGGGGCAGGCGGTTCAGAATATGAACCTGATGTTCGGACTGGCAGAGGACGCCGGTTTGAGACTGAAAGCACCAGCGTTGTAATGTTATTTTCGTATTTGATACCATTCATGTTAATACCCGCTCGCTATGACTGATTTACTGCAAACATTCAACCAACTCAGTGAAACGCATCAGAAGCAGCTGCTGTCCTATGCTGATACACTTTTACTTCAACAAAAAGTGAAAAAGTCAGAAGGTAATATGACTGTCTGGAAAGAAAAAATCAAAAATGTTTCAACATGGAGTGAAGCTGATATCTTTCTGTTAGAAGAAAATGCAAAAAAATTAGATCATTGGAAAATCCCGGAATGGTAATTGACACGGGCGTATTTATAGAATACCTCCGCAAAGCTGATAAATCCAGAACCATTTTGGCGTCGTTGCCCAATGATGCTTCTTTATTTGTCTCTGCGGTTACTGTCTATGAGCTAATGATGGGAGCGACCGATGTACAGAAGAAAAAAGATGTTGAGATTTTATTGGATGGCATACCTGTTCTGCCATTTAGCGAAGAAGTTTCTCTTAGGGCTGCTGAAATTTTTCACAATCTCCGAAGGCGAAATTCACTTATTGAATTTCGGGATATCTTCATTGCTGCAACCGCAATTACTTTTCAACTACCCATCAAAACACTCAATCAGGGACATTTCCAACGAGTCGAAAACTTGGATGTTGTCTAATATTAAATACTGAATACCATGTCACATTTATTTGATGTATACCCCCTCTACGATATAGAGCCGGTTAAGGCTCAGGGAAGTTATTTGTGGGATCGAAATGGCACGAAATACCTCGATCTTTACGGTGGCCACGCCGTGATTTCCGTAGGTCACTGCCATCCTTATTATGTTGAAATGCTCACAAGGCAGCTTAACGCGATCAGCTTTTATTCAAATTCTGTAAAAATTTCGTTGCAGGAAGAACTGGCTGAGAAGCTTGGAGTACTTTCCGGATATCCCGATTACAAGCTATTCTTGTGCAATTCTGGGGCGGAAGCCAATGAAAACGCACTCAAACTGGCTTCGTTTCACAACGGCAGAACCAAGGTTATTTCCTTTACCAAATCCTTCCATGGCCGCACAGCCGGCTCTGTTGCTGCAACCGATAATCCCTCCATTGTAGCTCCTGTTAATTATAACAAACACGTCACTTTTCTTCCGTTCAATGATATTAAAGCGGCGGACAATGGCATTACCGATGAAGTTTGCGCCGTTATTGTCGAGGGAATCCAGGGTGTAGGAGGCATTAATGTTTGTTCAGACGAGTTCCTGCGGACATTGAGACGCAAGTGTGATGAAACCGGCGCAATTCTAATTTTGGATAGTGTACAATGCGGATACGGGCGTACTGGAAAATTCTTTTCTAACCAGTTCAGCGGCATCGAGCCGGACATTATTTCCATGGCCAAAGGAATGGGTAACGGTTTTCCAATCGGTGGAATTTTGATCTCTCCTAAATTTAAAGCCAGTTATGGTCTGCTTGGCACTACTTTTGGCGGCAACCATTTAGCTTGCGCTGCTGGTGTTGCCGTTTTAGATATCATGAAAGATGAAAATCTGATTGAAAATGCAGCGGAAATCGGAAATTATCTTTTTGAGGGAATCAAAGATATTGGAGGATATAAGGAGTTAAGAGGAAGAGGTCTCATGATCGGAATTGAATATGAATTCCCGGTCAAAGACCTGCGAAATAAAATGCTTTTTGAACATAAAATCTTTACAGGAGTGGCTGGCGCCCATACGATCCGCTTACTTCCTTCACTGGCATTGGGTAAAGAAGAAGCGGATATATTCCTGGAAACATTGAGGAAAGAAGTGACTGTTACCAATATCTAAGTCAGCAAACATTAGCCTGCAATTGGTGCAGGGATTGAGCCTAAATCCTGTGAATAACTAAATTGAATGAAGCACTTCCTATCCGTTAAAGACGTAACCGACCTGAACCAGCTCATTACCAGCGGTATTTCAGCGAAACGAGACCCATTTGCTGATAACGACCTTGGAAAAAACAAGACCATTGGATTGCTTTTCTTCAATTCAAGCCTGAGGACCCGTATCAGCACACAAAAGGCGGCGCAAAATCTGGGACTTCATGTGATAACCATGAATGTCGGGCAAGACGGCTGGGGGTTGGAAATGGAAGAAGGAGTGGTGATGAATGGGGATAAGGCCGAACATGTAAAGGAAGCCGCCGCCGTAATCGGAAGTTATTGTGATATCATTGGCATACGTTCTTTTGCAGAGTTACAAGATCGTGAAAAGGATTATGCAGAAATTGTTTTTCAGCAATTCAAAAAATATGCAGAAGTCCCCATTATAAACCTGGAGTCAGCTACCCGGCATCCAATGCAATCTCTGGCCGACTGCATGACAATAGAAGAATTCAAAATTAAGGAACGCCCGAAGGTAGTTTTATCCTGGCTGCCTCATTTCAAAGCGCTGCCACAGGCAGTAGCAAATTCATTTTGCGAATGGATGAACCCAATGGATGTGGAGTTGGTCATAACACATCCGGAAGGGTATGATCTTGATCCTCAGTTTGTTGGTAAGGGGCAGGTCATTTATGACCAGGATAAAGCATTGGAAGGCGCTGACTTTGTTTATGGAAAAAATTGGTCGTCGTACCAGCATTATGGGCAAGTACTTACCAGTGATCCTTCTTGGATGATTACAGAAGCAAAAATGGCCTTGACCGATAATGGTAAGTTTATGCATTGCCTTCCGCTCCGTCGGAATATGAAAGTAGCAGATGAAGTGCTGGACGGCCCGAGATCCCTGGTAATCGAACAGGCGGCCAACCGCGAATGGTCGGCCCAGGCAGCTTTAAAGGAAATTTTACTTGGATTAATGTGAAAAAATTTAATAATGAGTACATTCATTTCGGCTCAACCGAATACATCAACTGATAAAAAAACAATCCGGAAAACCGGTGTACTGATTGTAAATCTGGGTACACCAGATAGTCCGTCGGTACCGGATGTGCGCAAATATCTTCGCCAATTTTTAATGGATGAGCGCGTGATCGATATCCCTTTTGTGAACCGGTGGCTGCTTATCAATTTAATTATCGCTCCATTCAGGGCACCCAAATCAGCGAAAATTTACAAGCAACTTTGGCGGCCTGACGGTTCTCCTCTGAAAATTTACGGTTTCGCGGTCAAGGAAAAGCTACAACAGGTTTTGGGGAATGATTTTGTGGTGGAACTCGCAATGCGTTACCAGAGTCCAAGCATTGAGAATGGTTTGAAAGCATTACGCCAACAGACCCTTTCTGAGATTATCATAGTACCATTTTTCCCACAATATGCTTCCGCGTCTACCGGATCTGTTTATCAGGAGGTAATGCGGGTTGTGAAAGATTGGCAGATATTACCCGAGATCCGTTTTGTAAACCGCTTTCTGGATCACCCGAAATTCATTGAAGGTTTTGCAAAACTTGGCAAGAAATACATGGCTGAACGATCCTATGATCATTTTGTATTCAGCTACCACGGCTTGCCGGAACGTCAGATTCTTAAAGGGGATGTGACTGGCAGTTTTTGTCAGTTTGGAAGCTGCTGCGATACGCTGGACCACCGGAATCAGCATTGCTACCGGGCGCAATGCTTTGAAACGACCAGGTTGCTTGTCAAAGAAATGAACATTCCGGAAGGAAAATATACGACCTGCTTTCAGTCGAGATTAGGCAAAAACCCGTGGATTAAGCCTTATACAGACGAAGTAATTCCAGAATTAACAAAGAAAGGTGTCAAAACTGCGTTGGCATTTTCCCCTGCATTTGTAGCTGATTGCCTTGAAACCACCATTGAGGTTGGTGAGGAGTATAAAGAAATTTTCGAGAAAGCGGGTGGAACACACTGGCAATTGGTGGAGAGCTTGAACGACGGTGATATCTGGATCGAAGCCCTTGAAGATTTGATTACAAAACCAGCTGTATAGTAGCAGCTGGTTCGCTTTAAACAATTACGCTTTCCTTTTTGTACAAATCCGCCAGCGTTTTTACTGCATAGTCAACTTCCCCCTCTGTATTATATTTTCCAAAAGAGAAACGCACATTCGCCCTTTCAGGATCAATTTGCAGTTCATTTAAGACATGAGAACCAATGTCGGTTCCGCTGGAACAGGCACTACCGCCAGAAACGGCAATTCCTGCGATATCCAGGTTAAATAGCAACATATCGCTGATTTCGGAAGGCGGCAGACTGACATTGAGTACCGTATACAAGCTCTTTTCCAGATCCGAGGAATTGCCATTGAATGTTACACCGTCTATCTCAGCACGAAGCTTTGCAATCATCCGTGTTTTAAGCCCTTCAATATGGCTGCGATGGTCATCCATATCTCGATATGCAATTTCCAATGCCTTGGCAAGACCCACAATACCGTAGATATTCTCGGTTCCCCCACGCATATTACGCTCTTGTGCACCGCCATGTACGAAAGGCATGATCTTAATGCCCGGCCTCACATACAGAAACCCAATTCCTTTCGGACCATTAAACTTATGCGCTGCACCAACGATAAAATTGGCTTTAATCTGCTGTAAATCATGTTTGTAATGACCCATCGTCTGCACAGTGTCACTATGAAATACTGCATTATACTTTTCGCAAATATCTCCGACCGCATTTAAATCGAGCAAATTGCCGACTTCATTATTTCCATGCATCAGCGAAACGAGCGAGCGGGAATTGAAGGATAGCAATTCTTCCAAATGCTGCAAATCGACCTCTCCTTGTTCATTCAAATCAACAAAACTAAGCTGGATACGGCCGGTTTTCTGCAAATGTTCCAATGTATGCAGCACAGCGTGGTGCTCTATACGAGATGTGACGGCATGTTTCAAACCAAGTGTTTCAATACTTGAACAAATGGCTGTATTATCAGCCTCAGTACCACCGGAAGTAAAGAATATTTCAGCCGGCGCGGCATTCAAGATACCCGCGATGCTTTTTCTGGCTCTTTCAATAGACGACCGCACTGCCCGTCCAAAAGAATGAATAGACGATGGGTTTCCAAACTGCTCCGTCATGAGCGGCAGCATTACTTCCAGCACCTCCGGATCCAGTTGGGTCGTAGCGGCGTTATCCAGATAGACTTTCATATTTTCTTATTTCTTTGGCTCAGATATTATTTCCTTAATATCTGAAATGATCTTATTGGCGAGATTGATCGCAGTAGTCTGCGTTTCCGATTCGGAGTAGATCCGGATGATCGGTTCTGTATTTGATTTGCGCAAATGCACCCACTCGCGGTCAAACTCAATTCTCACGCCATCAATGGTATTGTGCGGTTGCTTCGCGTACCTTGTGCGAATGCGACTTAATATGTTATCAACGTTAATATCCGCCGTGAGTTCAATTTTATTTTTTGAGATGTAGTAACTTGGATATGCCCTCCGTAAGACAGAAGCTGTCTTACCGAATTTCGCCAGATGCGTTAAGAATAGTGCAATACCAACCAATGCGTCCCTTCCATAATGACTTTCAGGATAAATAACCCCTCCGTTTCCTTCTCCGCCAATAACCGCATTGTGTTCTTTCATCAAATTCACCACATTCACCTCTCCTACTGCGGAAGCAAAATATTGTCCACCAGCTTTCACGGTCACATCTTTTAATGCTGCGGTTGAGGAGAGATTGGAAACGGTGTTTCCTGGGGTGTTTTTAAGCACATAATCGGCTACTGCTACCAGGGTATACTCCTCGCCAAAAGGGGTACCATCTTCGCAGATCAAGGCCAGACGGTCTACGTCCGGATCAACGACTATTCCCAGGTTAAATGCCCCATTATTCAGTTCTTTGCTGATATCACGGAGATGCTCAGGAAGGGGTTCGGGATTGTGCGCAAAGTTACCGGTAGGATCGCAATGAAGTTTTTTGATATTTTTGGAAGCCACTCCAAGTGCCTCCAGTAGCATGGGGACAACAATCCCGCCAGTCGAATTGACTGCGTCTACTACAATTCTGAAATTAGCATTCCGGATCGCTTCAACATCTACCAATGACAATGATAATACATGATCAATGTGTTTTTGGAGATATGTATCGTCAGTGGCGTAGCTTCCCAGCTTCTTGACATCCACAAAAGTAAAATCTTCCTGATCTGCAATTCTCAAAACTTCTTCACCATCCGATTCAGAGATAAACTCCCCATTATGGTTCAAAAGCTTCAGAGCATTCCATTGAATGGGATTATGGCTTGCAGTGAGAATAACCCCGCCTGCCGCCTTCTCAGCCGTGACCGCTATTTCAACGGTGGGAGTTGTAGAGAGTCCAAGATCTATAACGTGAAGGCCAACACCCTGCAATGTACCCGCAACCAGGCGGCTCACCATTTCACCCGAAAGACGGGCATCCCGACCGATAATTACTTTTGAATTTTGCGGATTATTTCGCCTCAGCCATGTTCCGTATGCAGCAGCAAACTTAACAATATCAATCGGAGTCAGACCTTCACCCGATTTTCCACCCACGATACCTCTGATTCCCGAGATAGATTTAATTAACGTCACGATCTAGAATTCCCCTTTTTGTTTAGTTTGTAAAAATACTAAATTTCCCTCTCTGCTATCCGATTTTTGAACAAACAATACAACCAGCGAATTTCCGGTTTACATAAACCGATCAGTGTAAATTCTTTTCAATTCATCCATTGTCCCCTGAAATGTCCGGAAGTTTGTCCCATCGATTGGCTCTGGCTTTGTGACTGCCCGGTCTCCAATCCGAAGTACATATCAAAGATTGCGCTGTCCACCTCGTTATTTCTGGTTTGAAACGTATCCAGGTATTCGTGAAGTCCCGCTTTAAAAACATCCTCCACGTCTGTAAATTCCAGGTCACTGCGCAGCTTACTTAATGCACGCTCAGCCGGATTGGTATGTCCGCGCTCGGGGATAGAGCCTGCGACGGCGTAAAGTGAAAGTTCTGCCTGGCGAACACAATAGGCGATTGACCTTGGAAATAATTTGTCAAGGATTAAAAAGGCAACAATGTTCATAGGCGTTAAAGCCCGGTGCGTTTGCCTGTACATATTATAGGCACTCACCGATTTTAGTACCGCCGTCCAGAGCATCAGATCCAATGTAGATCCCGACGTTCCTGAATCCTGTAAGAGTGTGAAATATTTAACATCCAAAAAACGGGAGCACTTATCCCCCCGCTCAATGTGCCGGCCCAGCCTTCCAAAATGCCAAGCCTCGTTCCTTGTAATGGAGGCATCAACAACTCCATGAAAAAGCTGGCAACTTTTGCGGATGTCAGTGAAATAGGACTGCATATGGTCCATATTTCTGAAATTATCGGGGGAAGCTGCGCGGATAGACAGGTAAAATGTGTTAATGCTCTCCCACATTTCTTTTGAGATGGTCTCGCGAATGGTCCGAGCGTTTTCCCTGGCCTCGTAAAGACAGCTTATGATCGAATTCGGATTCCTTTTATCGAATGTCATAAAATGAATCACGTCTTCCTTCGTGGGCTTCTCATAATATTTATAAAACAAAAAATGATCAGCAGTTGCGATCAGAAGCGGTTCCCATTGTTCGTCCACGTCAGGCGGCAAATCCAATGCAAGATTAAAGTTAACTCCTACGAAACGGGCGTAATTTTCGACCCGCTCCATATAACGGTTCATCCAGTAAATTGAATTAGCAACTCGACTAAGCATATAAGATAAGTATTGTCTTTAAAAATGAATAATCAGAATAATTGTTAAGCGAATGCACCAAAATACCTAATAAAATTTTGCATTTACAAGATTATGCGAAAAGTAATACTCTATCTCGAAAGATTATAATTTCAGGAAAAATACCCTCATTGGCTTGGAAAATTCCCGAAACATCTAAATTTTGTAAATATTCATTTCATAACCTATAACCCGTCATTTCTGTGTCGAAAAAAGAACAGTTCGTTGCCGCAATTCAGAAATCCTACCTAACGGATAAACCTGTTATCCGTCTCGGCTCGGCCATTCTGGAAGCTGAAATCATTGGAGAAGCAAGAGTAAATCTGCCGTTGCGGATGATGAACCGGCACGGACTTGTTGCAGGGGCTACGGGATCGGGAAAAACCCGGACCTTGCAGGTATTGGCTGAGCAATTATCCATGGCTGGCGTTCCTGTATTTATGTCGGACATCAAAGGGGATTTATCAGGCATTGCACAACCTGGTAAGTCCAATGCTGCTTTGGAAGAGCGCTCCCAGGTTTTGGGAACCACGTTTTCTCCTACTGGTTATCCTGTTGAGTTATATTCGCTTAGCGGCCAAAAAGGTGCTCAAATGCGCGCTACCATTCTGGAATTCGGACCAATTCTTTTATCCAAAATATTTGAATTGAATGATACCCAATCCGGTGTTTTGGCAATTCTTTTTAAATATGCCGATGATAAAGATCTGCCTATGGTTGATCTGAATGACCTGAAAAAAGTACTGAATTACTTATCCGAAGGCCCGGGTGCAGCTGAGATAAGAAGTGACTACGGCAGCATTTCCACTTCCACTGCGGGAACCATACTAAGAAAGATAGTTGCATTGGAGCAGCAGGGGGTAGGTACCATTTTCGGGGAGAAATCTTTCGATATCACCGATCTGATCAGCCGTGTGGACGGACAGGGTGTGATCAGCCTGCTTAATATTTCCGATGTTCAGGACAAGCCTGCATTGTTCTCAACATTTATGCTAAGTATGCTTGCCGAGCTGTATTCCAAACTCCCGGAAGCCGGTGACCTGGACAAACCCAAGCTAGTATTCTTTCTGGATGAAGCACATTTACTATTTAAAGATGCGCCAAAAGCATTCCTGGATCAGATCGAGCAGGTCGTTCGCCTGATCCGTTCCAAAGGGGTAGGGATTTTCTTTTGTACTCAAATGGCCCAGGATGTTCCTGTGACAGTGCTATCCCAGCTAGGTAACAGGATTCAACATGTTTTGAGGGCATTTACCCCGCAGGATGCAGATGCTTTAAAGCAAACTGTGAAAACCTATCCAAAATCAGATTTTTACTCCATCGATCGGGTTCTAACCACATTAGGGATTGGTCAGGCGCTTATTACGGTACTAAATGAAAAAGGTATCCCGACAGAAGTTGCAGCCACCCATTTACTTCCGCCTACTTCCATTATGGGGCCTATGGTACAGGCCGATTATGACAACCACGTCCAGCAATCGGACCTTTACCAGAAATATAAAGACCCGGTCGATCCGGAAAGCGCCTATGAAATGCTGACCAAAAGGATGGAGGCACACGCCAAAGTTGAAGCCGAAGCAAATGAGGAAGTGGTTGAGGCTAAAAAGGAAAAAGAAGAAAAGAGCGTATTCTCAGATGCATTGAACTCCCCTCTCGCAAAACAAATAGGTCGTGAAGTTGTAAGAGGCGTTTTCGGAATGCTCTTCGGAAAGTCTACCAGGTCCCGCACAACGACCAGGAAGACTGGTGGTGGGTTATTTGGGTTTTAGGGTCTTTGTATCGGGCAACTCAATTTCAGCTAATATCGGAGATCATGTTTTCGAATGTCGATAAATCTATGACGGTGATTTTTGGAAACATGATATTTTTTAATGAGTTGAAATGTCCATCGTGTGTAACCAGGCTATCAGCATTAGCTGCCACAGCGCAATCCGAAAACTTATCATCGTCAGGATCTGCTATAACCAATTTCCACTGATAATATCGAGTTATCAACTCAACATTGGGCAGATAATCCAGCGTTTCCATTACTGCATTGGCGACCTCTGCGCCCATTCGTCTGCCAATAACTTCTTCATATTCTTTAAGGATTTCGGTGGTGACGGGCAGGATAAAGTCTCCTTTGATTAACCTCTCAAAAAGCCAATGTGAGGAAGAGCGTCGTGATATTGAAACCCAAAATATATTTGTATCTATAACGGCTTTGATCATTGATCGGATTTCCTGAAATGCTCATTCATCATCCGATCACTATCTTTTTCAGTCCATGCTTTTTTATCCCACACAGCATCTGCCAGGTTCATTGATTTTTCGGCAAAGTAATTGGCCAAAAAATGCCGGATTGCCAGGAGGTCATCCTCGGAAACCGGACGAGAATAAACCTTTAAGAGTTCCAATTGAAGATTACTGAGAGCTTCCATATTCTTTACCAAGTTTCTTAAAATCGATAGTCTCCATCTTTTTTAATACTAAAATAGCGGATCGGCAATCTTAAAACTATTTTTCAAGATGCCAAATCATTATCCCAGCCAATCACACAACGTTGCTGGGATAATCTTTCCAGATTTGACTGGACATCCAGCCTCGTTTTGGCATTGTCAAATGCATCGCGATAGGTTTCCTTTAATTCCCTTCGTTTGATCGCTTCCAGGAACCGCCGCGCGTCTTCTTCGTTTTCCAGTAACAATTCAGGAACAACCGTCGGCTTGTCGTCATCGCCTTTCGCGACCATTGTAACATAGGAAGTATTGGTATGCCGCTGGATCCCGTTCCGCACATTTTCTGCAATCACCCGGATTCCAATCACCAATGATGTCCTGCCGACATAATTGACAGAAGCATGCAGCGAAACGAGGTCCCCTACTTCAACAGGTTCGAGGAAATCGACGCCGTCGACGGAAACTGTTACGCAATAAGTGCCTGCATGCCTCGCCGCACATGAGTAAGCAACTTTATCAATGAGCGAAAGCAGGATACCGCCATGAATTTTCCCTCCAAAATTGGCATAGGAAGGAATCATCAGCTCCGTCAGGGTGGTTTGAGAAAAGTGTACAGAGCGGGGCTCCATATTTCAACAGTTACTTTTTGAGAAAAATCGTTTTTCCGGATTTTGCCGATTCCCTTGCCGCATCCAATATTTCTACCGCAATCACATTCACGGGCAAGCCATACAGATCATTCTTATCCAATTTCAACCTGCCTTGTACGACGTCGGCTAAAACAGAAAACGGATCAGTGTGAGGTGCCGGTCTGGGATCAAGCTTAATGGTTTCTTCGGGGGATTTCTCTTGAAATCTCTGGCGAACCGTGGTCGCATTCACAGCAATTGCGTAACCCTTATTACCAAACACTTCCATGTCTTTTCGCGCAAAAGACCAGTTCCACGACCCCTGGATAATGCATTGCGCCTTGGGATATTGCAAGACAATCGAGGCTTCGTCGTCTACATTCTTATAAATCTCCGGTTTGTCCTGATGGATTACAGCGGTAACTGAAAGCGGGCGCTCACCCTTCAGAAGCCAGGTCATTAAATTGGCACCGTAGCAACCAAAATCGATTAATGCGCCACCACCATTTTTTACAGGATCTGTCAGGATTTCCAGAAATTCACTGCTAACGCCGATCTCCTTCGGCCCTTGATGACCATCATTGACCATTACCTTGCGGATCTCCCCCAATTTCCCGTCCTCGACCAATTTATTCACATATTGATTACTAGCATACCAGGACGTCTCAAAATTGGTTAATACCTGAATGCCATTCTTCTCGGCCAATGCATTGATTTCCTTTGCTTCTGCATAAGTTGTCGCCAATGGCTTTTCCACCATCACATGGATTTTGCGCGGTGCACATGCTCGTACAATCTTAATGTGCTCATTGATAGCCCCAAATGCCGAAACCGCTTCTGGCTTTACCTCGTCGAGCATTTTATTTAAATCTGTAAAGAATAGCTTTCGATCCAGTTTATATTTTTCTACAAACCGGTTGACCAATTCCGGGTTTGTCTCATAAATTCCTACCAGCTCCGTGTCTTTCTTATCTGAACGGTTGAAAACCCAGCCCACATGTCCGTGGGTAAGTCCTGCAACAGCAATACGAACAGGCTTTTGTGCCATTGCCTGAATTGTCAAAAGGCTGAAAATCAACAGTAAGAATGCTTTCATCGTATAGGTTGGTTAGGATAATTTGTCAATAATATCTTTGATTACTTCTTGTAAATAAGCTCCATTGTAAGGGCCGTACCAGCTCATGGTTTTGGTTTCATAAAGATCTTTATCGAAATGTTTGTCGTGTGTAATATAGCCAATGTAACCTCCATTAAAACTGGTTACCATCAGGTTTAGCCCTTTGGTTTTTGCATAAGCGTCCAGCTCTTTCATCAATTCCCCTGAAAAATCGCAGGGCATTCCTACCATCAGAATGTTGCCGATCCGCAATGCTTTTATGAAAACAGGATATTCCCCAAATGCCTGTTTAAATGCCCACGAACGCAAGACAATGTTCATGGTAACCCTAGGCGAAGGATCGCGTAAAGGCAAGGGTAATGTAATTGCTCCCAGTACAGCGCTTTTCGACACTTCCCGAATGGTCGACGAACTTAGCAATGCCGACTGCACACCAAAAGCTTGATTTTTTACCTCATCAAAGTCATCCGTCCCTTTCTCGATCGGCCCCATACTTCCTACGGCCCCGGCCATGTACATCGCAAAATTGTACCTTCCTTTTTCGAGGGAATCGACCAGCGTTCCAGGATAATCACGGGATAGGACAATGTTTTTAGAATTTAGGACTGTCGAATGTGCTGCGAAAGAGCTCAGGATTGCCTTTTCCCCGCTTTGGGTTGTAAATGCGGCCGAACGTATCTCCGGATCGATCCCGCCTTCTTCACCTACCAGCCGGTTACGGATGTCCACGCTATCAATGGATTCCAGATAGGTAAGTTTGACGGGTTCCATTGCCGCTTTTGCCTGAACAATCGCCTGAAAAAAAGCATCAGCGAGACGGTCGACCGTTGCCTGTTCAAATTTTCCGGAAAAAAACAAAGCTGATATGCCAGTTCCCCAACCACCTATGCTGTTATGGCTATGTGTAGCTCCGAAGAATACCTGATCGAATGGAATTTCCTTTTCAGTAAGCTTTGATTGTAAGGCTTTTATGACGGTGGGTGGAATAATGAGCAAGTCCGCAGCGATGATGGCAGCCTGTGTGGAACCATTGTCTACCACCATTGCCCTCACATAAACCGAGTCATGAACGGATGTATATAACTTGCCCTTGCGATTGCCGTAACCCGCAGTTGGCGTTGGGGATGAAGGAGTGATATTTACTTTCGCCCAACCCGCCCGAAATGTGCCCGTCGATCCGGAAGTGTCTGCCTTAACCTCACTTATGATCTTTTTCCACCGTCCGTAGTACGGCATTTCCTTATAAGGTGTGTGGTCCATGGTCGTTACCATGGTTGCAATCGCCAATAACAAAAGCAGGACTACTGAACCGATTATTTTCAGCAGGATTTTCAAAAACCTCATAGAAGCAACTTTGGAAGGTAAAGTGGTTTAAAGGTAAAAGGAAAAGTGTTCAGGAATATCCTCATTAAGCAAAAACCCGGCAATGCTACATAGCATTGTCGGGTTGTACAGGATTTGAACCTCCCAATGATGATGTGCCTAAGATTGCTTAACCAATTGAATGCTAGCGATCAATTTCACGTCTTCCCCGATAACCAAACCGCCAGAATCCGTCAATTGCATATAATTTAGTCCATATTCCTGCCTGCTAAGTCGCCCCTCCACTTCAAATCCAACCCGCAGATTCCCTTCAGCATCCCGCTCCGAACCGCCATATTCAGCATCAAGTTCAATGGGTTTCGTAATGCCTTTCAAGGTAAGCAAGCCGGAAAGCTTGTAGTTATCGCCCTTCACTTTATGAAAATAATTTGATTGGAAGGTGATATGAGGAAATTGCGCAGCATCAAAGAAATCCGAAGATTTTAAATGGTCATCACGCATTTCAACATTCGTGTCGATACTGCTTACATCAAGCGAAAAGTGAATTTCCGCCGATTCAAAATTATTGAGATCCGATGTTGCCCCGCCCTCGAAATTATTAAAAGAACCTGTGATCGAGGAAATTACGAGGTGTTTGATTTTAAACTTTACTTCCGAGTGTTCCGGGTCTACGATCCATTTTGTAACTGCCATACGCCAACGATTTTAATTTCATACGCTACTGATCCTAAAATTAATATTCCTATTGAGAAACCAGTATTAAAATGTTTTAATTCAGAGAACGTATGCACCGTTATTATAAAAATAAAATGGCACGTAATTTATAAGAAATGCATTGTCATTACATTTGCCAATCATAATAAAAAGACTCATCCATGAAAATGAAGGGAAGAAGTGTATTCACGTATGACGTGTATACTCCCACTACTGTGACCACGATGTTGCGGCCACGACGCCAGGAAGGACAGTCGATTATCCAGGAAGGATTTAGCATTGAGCCACCGGTCCCGTTTTCAGAATACATTGATATTTACGGAAACCCTTGTCAGAGGACAATTCTGCCTGTTGGACAGGTTACGATTTCAACCGAAGTACAAGCGCAGGTAAATCCTACGAAAGCTATTCCAAATCCGCCTCCTGGATACATGCTGGTGGGAGATTTGCCCGATGACGTCATGCATTACATTCTGCCCAGCAGGTACTGTGAATCGGATTTACATGAGATCAATATGCTGGCAATGGAGATTGCTGGAAATCTCGCACCCGGGTATGCACAGGTGGAAGCGATAAGAACATGGATACATAATAACATTACCTATCAATACGGCGTAACAGATGCCAGCACTACCGCACTCGACCTTGCACGCAATCGTATAGGGGTGTGCCGTGACTTCACGCACCTGGCCATAGCATTGTGCCGCAATCTATGCATTCCCACACGAATGACCGTCGGATACCTGGACAGGCTGAAAGTAATGGACCTGCATGCCTGGTTTGAAGTTTATATTGGAAATGATTGGTACACCTTCGATGCGGTACAGGAAAAAACCAGTGGCTACCGCATCGAAATTGCCCACGGAAGAGACGCCGCCGACGTCGCGATGGTTACCCAATATGGTAATGCTACTTTGCAGTCATTGCACGTGGAAGCGGTATTGCTGGAAGCCGAAAAGGCGTAGTTAGTAGCGAGACTTGCCAAGTTTAAAAAAACTTGGTAAGTCTGTCCCGATTTTAAACAACCCCTAACGCTTTACCAACCTTCGTAAATGCAGCGACTGCTTTTTCCAAATGTTCCTGCTCGTGCCCGGCGGATATCTGGACACGAATCCGTGCTTTGCCCTGGGGAACGACCGGATAGAAGAATCCAATCACATAAATACCCTCATCCAGCAATTTGGCCGCAAATTCCTGAGCTAACTTGGCATCATATAGCATAATAGGAACTATTGGATGTTCGCCTGGCAGGATATCGAAACCTGCCTCGGTCATTGCTTTGCGGAAATAAGCAGTATTCTTTTCCAGTTTATCTCGAAGCGATGTGGAAGAAGATAATAAGTCTAAAACCTTAATGGAAGCCCCAACAATCGACGGTGCCAATGTATTTGAAAATAAATACGGTCGTGAGCGTTGGCGAAGGATTTCAACAATCTCTTTTTTAGCAGCTGTAAAACCGCCGGAGGCGCCTCCGAGTGCTTTCCCGTATGTTCCGGTTATGATATCGATGCGGCCCATCACATTTCTGAATTCGTGAGAACCTCTTCCCGTTTTACCCATAAAACCGGTAGCGTGGCATTCGTCGATCATGACCATTGCATTGTTTTGCTCGACCAAATCGCAAATGGTATCCAGCTGCGCAATGGTTCCGTCCATAGAAAAAACACCGTCAGTAACAACCAAAATCCTGCGGCTTCCTTTTGCATCACTGAGCTGTTTTTCAAGATCAGCCATATCATTGTGCTTATAGCGAAAGCGTTTCGCTTTGCATAACCTGATGCCGTCAATCAACGAGGCATGGTTAAGCTCGTCGGAAATGATAGCGTCCTGCTCATTAAGTAATGGTTCGAAAACGCCACCGTTGGCATCGAAGGCGGCCGCGTAGAGAATGCAATCTTCCATACCCAGGAATTCCGCAGTTTTTTGCTCCAATTCCTTATGAATATCCTGGGTACCACAAATAAAACGTACCGAAGACATGCCAAATCCGTGGGTGTTAATGGCATCAATGCCTGCTTCAATCACTTCCGGATGCGATGAAAGTCCCAGGTAATTGTTGGCGCAGAAGTTCAGTACCTTTTTGCCATCGGTTGCAATGTATGCGGACTGGGGCGTGGTAATGACACGTTCTTTTTTATATAACCCCGCCGTCTTGATTGCTTCAAGTTCTTGTTGCAGTTCGTTTTGGATGGTAGCGTTCATGGGGTTTAATTTTGAATGAATGAATGAGTAAATGAGTCCGCCGTGGGACGGAACCCGTGGGACGGCCCCCGTGGGACGGGAATGACTGGCTAGGTGAATGAACGAATTAGTTAATTTTTAATCAGGTCATACTTTTTTCTTAGCTGGGTTATCATTTCTTCGGTCATTTTGTCGAGGGAATATGCGGGGCGCCATCCCCAGTCTTTTCGGGCTTGTGAATCATCTATTTCGGCGGGCCAGGATTCTGCGATGGCCTGACGAAAGTCGGGCTTATAGGTCACTTTAAAATCAGGGATAGTCTTTTGAATGCTTTCGGCAATTTCTTTGGGAGAGAAGCTCATTCCCGCCAGGTTATAGCCGGTTCGTACTGTAAGTTTTTCAGCGGGCGCTTCCATGAGACGGACTGTCGCGTCCATGGCGTCGCTGATGTAGATCATTGGAAGCGTTGTTTCGGATTTTAAAAAACATTCAAAATCCTCGCCTTTAACTGCTTTATGATAAATGTCAACGGCATAATCTGTGGTGCCGCCGCCAGGCATCGACTGATATCCAACGATGCCCGGATACCGCAATGAGCGAATATCCGTGCCATATCTTTTGAAATAGTAATTAGACCAGTTTTCACCAGCCGCCTTACTGATCCCGTAAACGGTCGCGGGATTTAAGAAAGAAAACTGGTCAGCCTTATTATCAACATGATCACCGAAAACGGCAATTGAACTTGGATAGAAGACTTTGCTAACCTTATTTTCCCTTGCCGCTTCCAACACATTGAAATAGGTCTGCATGTTGATATCCCAGGTTTTCAGCGGCTCCTGCTCACCTTTGGCGGATAGGATCGCTGCCAAGTGATAAATCTGGGTAATTTTATATTTTTTCACAATGGCCGACATTGCCTTGCCATCTGTTGCATCCAATTTTTCGAAAATGCCATTATGCCCATCCCGCATCCTGATATCTGAGGCAACAATGTTATCGTCCCCATAAATCTCTCGTAGGTACTCAACAAGCACAGAGCCAATTTGCCCGTTTGCCCCAATGACCAGAATACATTCCGATTTCATAACAATCATTTTTAAAGCATAAATCACTTGCAATTTCCCATTTTAGGATATTATTTTCAATAATTTAATGATGTTGCAGGAAATGTTCCTGCACTATCCCAGATTGAAAGATATTATTACTTTTGCAGTATGTAATCAATCGCCACCACAGTAAATATTCTCCCCCCATGGAACAGCTGGACAAAATTGATACCAAGATTCTCCGCATCCTGCAAAAAGATGCAAAAAAGACGACCAAAGAAATCGCAACAATGCTGAACCTGACGGTATCCCCGGTTTACGAGCGGATCAGGCGACTGGAAAGCCTGGGTTATATCAAACATTATGTCGCAATCCTCGACAAGAAGTTGATTAACAGGCATGTTACCACCATTTGTCAGGTTTCGATGCGATATCACAATGAAGCGTTCATTGAAAAATTCGAGCAGGAGATTCAGAATTTACAGGAGGTGCAGGAATGCTACCACATGGCGGGGCAGGTGGATTTTCTATTGAAGATCAATGTGGCCAGCCTGGACGAATACCACGATTTTGTAAAATATAAGCTCTCCAAAATTGATAACATCGGCGTCCTGAACAGCACCTTTGTTTTAAAAGAGATTAAACATACCTCAGAATTTTACATCTGATCGCCTTCCAATGAAGGCAATGCGGGTTCAGAAATTCCTTTTGACTACCTCAAAGCTCAGAGTTTTGGTACCTGCCACACCGGAAGGCGTAATTCCCTGGATGACAACCTGATATTGCCCGGTCTGGTCGGAAGCGTAAAAGTCTACTACTGCTTTCCCATTTTTATCAGTCGTGACATTTGGGGCCCAATGCAGCAAATTGCGAAAATCGGGAATGCGGCTTGTCGCTTTTCCGCCGTCATATTTGGGTGCGTAAAATTCTCTCTGCGCCTGGACTCCCTCGTAAGGCATAACCATTACTTTGGGATCAAGTTCAAATCCGGCCAGGTCGCTGAGATAGGTTGAAAAGCTAACTATTCCAGTGAAAGTCATAGGACCCAGAAAATACCTTGAACTTAATGTTTCGATCTTTTTAATCTTCAAAGGGTCGAATTCCATGATTTTGTCTGTATCAAAAACAGGGATACCATCCAACAATATCAGCGGATCGGTGGAATAGAATGTGTTGGGGAGGAGCTTATCAATCATTCGGAAATGAAATTCTTTCTGCCTTTTTCTGACCAGAACGCCTTTTACATATTCCCGCAAAACTTCCTCCATAGTCGGGAACCTGGTAAAATCATCAAGAAAATACTTCTCATCAGGTAACCCAAAAAAGGCGAGCGAATCAGCCAATGTTACCTTTTTTTCCGTATAAATTCTTGGCAGAAAAACATTACCCGTCTGCATATTGATGGCACGGGTTAGCAGCTGATTTTCAAGCGTTTTGTCAAAAAAGAATGTGGGCAATGCGGTGGTTGAAAATTGTTTTGAAAAAGGACTTGCAATCTCGAGCCGATGAGTCGAATCTTCGGCAAGGTTAGTTTGCAGGGTAATTTCCTTGAGGCCTGTAAATTTCCTGACCTCAAACACCACTTTACCTTTTGGGTCGCTTTGTGCTACGTAGAGCCGGGCAGGAACATCCAGCGCGGCCAAAAATGCGTCAACGCCTTTTGCTGGGCTTCCATCAGATTTATTAACCATTTTACCAGTGATAAAATGGCCGTCATACTCCGGAAAATTTTCAAAAGCAATCGTTTGATTTGACCAAACATTGTCCCATTTCAACCTTCTCCATCCATGGGTCAGCATCAAATTATCAAGCAGCTGATCGGTATCTTTCGTCACATTGCTGAAATAATACTCGGGGTTTTCAATGTTGCCTTTCAGGTCTGAGGTAAGCCATAAGTAGCTTGAAATATCCTGTTGAACCGGTGTTCTTATAGAATCGTCAAGGTAAATCGCTACTGAGAGGTTTGTCATATCTTCTGAGGATGCGGCTCCAGCTGTGGTCAGTTCCAATGTCATTTTTTCCCGGTTCACAAACTTGTTCCCCAGCTTGGCTTCAATGGCGAGGCTTTTAACGGGGCGTTTGAAATACAAGCGTTCGCTGACGGGCTTAACCTTCTCATTGAAAATGGTAATGTGCGAAATGCCTTCGCCCAGCTTATTTCTATCCAACAAGAAAACAGCCCTATTTCTATTCAGAAACTTTTTTTCAACCATTACATTCGCTTGCCTGGTGTGGCTGAGCATATACAAAGCGATCGGCTCTTCACTAGTCACGCGCGCCATGACGGTTACCTTGATCAGATTGGCAGTAGAATCTCTCACCTGCATCACGTAACCCTGCTCCTCCACATTGGGCAGAGGATATTCGTAACTCTTCCCCTTGCTGTTGTTCACAAATGCTTTATAAGTATCTCCTTCCTTTGGCGTAAACATAAAATAGCCAATACCATTGAGCGCAGGTGAGAATTTTTGGATGGTATCATTTTGTTGGTTCACCAATGCCCCATTGAAACGGATTCCTTTACCGTCCACAGCTACCGCACGAAACGCGACTTTACTTTCAATGCCTTTTACCAGGCGTCCGCCTTCCGGGAAAAACTGTACATCGTATTGCGCCTCACCCTTCGCAGTCCTGTCCGGTTCAAAGCGAATGAATGGATTTACGACGGTAATTGCGGTTTCAAAAAACTGGTCGGCGCTGAAATTCTTCATCCAGTTGGTGTAACACCGTACTTTGTACTTGCCACTTACGATGGTAGACGGTATCAAAAGTGATCCGTTGCCTTTGCCATCGGCCATTGAAAATTTGGTTTGGGCCAATGCATTGTTTTCACTATCCAGCACTTCCAGATATGCCACTTTGCTCAAATCCAGAAACTGGTGGGTTGCGCCGTTGAGATTGTAGGCCTTGAACCAGACGGTTTCCCCAACCAAATAAAATGGCCTGTCCAAATGCAGATACATCTTTTCCTGAACAGCCCTCTCAGCATAGAGGCCAAACCTTTGTTTGATAGAAGTTACCATGGGATCTTCCTGAGCTGCGACCCTGAGTGAAAGGATTAGCAATAAACAGAAATAAGTAAAAGTCTTAGCTGTCATTTTATATGCACTGATCATGAAACTGCCTATTTACCTCAAACTCCAACATCTTAATCCCCCCAAAACGATGGCTTCTCCGTTGTCCCGCCCTGCGTCCTGCAATCCGAACATTCGGCTGGCGCGACCAGCACGGAATCCGCTCTTAATCCCCAATAATTTAAAAGCAACGAAGAGGTAATTTTAGCACATTCTTCTCCGGGCACACAAGCGATCGGAAGCGTGTCCGGATTGATGCACCGCGGATATGCTCCGAGATTCGGGGTGATGGTAATTCTTTGTGATTCCTCGGTAGACGCGCTGAAATACCCAAAAACCAGCTCCTTATTGTTTTTTGTATTGAGAATATTACCTGTTACCTGCGACGGAAGTGGATCGAAAAGGCTGCCCGTACTCTGTGTCGTCTTGGCCAGGCTGGTCCAATATTCGAACGCCTGTTTTGATAAGCCGTATTGCTTGATCACAATGCTGTATTTTATAAAAAGTTTATTTGAACTGATGGGAACAATGTTTAAAGGAAGATTTTTGATCACATCGCTGCTTAATTTGACAGTGCTACCCAATAGAATACTTCCCGAATTTTGCCTTCCCCAGCAACGATAAATATTTTCATCCCTCACTTTAATTTCGCCTTCAACAATTTCCAGACTGGTAAAATAGGAAGAACGATACTCCCAGACTTCATCAAATTTCCAACGGTAAAACTGTGTATGGTTCTGGTCATCATGGGTATTGATCAAAAATGTCATTGCATTTTGCCTTGAATCCAACTTATAGGTTACGCTATCAATCGCCGGTGTAATGCTAACAGTAACATACTCTGAAAGATATTCCTGCCCATCCTGGGTTTCAATTTTCAGCCGGTATTTGCCCGATAAATTGAATTGCTGCGGTGGTAGGAGGTATAGGCCGTTACCTGCCTCTGAAAAGTTATAAGACTCCCCACTTTCCGCTTCCACAGTCAAAGTTGCCCCAATCTCATTGGTAGGGCTGGCATTCTGATTAACATTTTGGGTCCTCCGCAGTTCAATCCTGCTGGTATCCTTGCCGATATTCAAAAAACCGTCGACTACCAAATGGTTCTCGATAGAGTTAACCTCGGGCGGCGAAAAGGGCTCAATACAACTGTACATCACAGCAAATGAGATACCCAGTATTGTAATTGGTATACTTGCCCTGATCTTCAATTTTTATGATTCGTTATGTTATCAGTTACCAGAACGATGGTTTGACCGTCGTTCCTCCCTCCAATCGACAGTCTACACAACTCGCCGGAGCACCAAGAATATATTCACCAAGAGGTGGCCCGGCGATCGTAATGAGCAGGGCTGATGTTTCCAGCGCACATTGCCTGTCGCTTAACGGGTTACAAACAATATCAAAAGTATCCGGAGGCGTACATCTTGCGTAATTTCCAAGCTTCGGAACAATGGTCAGCCTTTTCCTTTCTTCGGTTGAAGCGCTGAAATAACCAAAAACCAAATCATCTGAATCCGTCACACTTCGAATATTCCCGGTTACTTGTGATGGTTGCGGATCGAAAAGGCTTCCTGTTCCCTGTGTGGTTTTGGAAAGATCAGTCCAATACTCAAATGCCTCGCGTGACAAGCCATATTGCCTCACGAGAACGCTGTATTTGATAAAAAGCTTATTGGTCGAAACCGGTACGCGAAATAGCGGGAGGTCTTTGATTATCGCGCTGCTGAGCTTTATTGTGCTGCCCAACAGAATGCTACCCGAAAGCGCATTACCCCAGCACAGATTGATGTCATTTTTCCGCAGGATGATGTTGTTATCGGCTACTTCAATTGAAGAATAATAGGCAGACCGATATTCCCAGGTTTCTTCAAATTTCCATCTGTAAAATTGTGTCTTATTCTGGGCGTCATGGGTATTGATAGAAAAAACCATCGCATCCCGAGAGCTATCGAATTTTGAAGTAACGCTGTCAATGGGCGGAGTAACTGTAATAGCAACATAATCGGACAAGTACTCACTGCCATTTCTTGTTTTGATCCTGAGCCGGTATTTGCTGGCCGTATTGTACTGCTGTGGTTCCAGAATGTATCTCCCGGGGCCCGATTCGTTGAAAAGAAAGGTTTCACCAGACTCTCCCACCACAGACAGGGATGCTCCTGTTTCGATTGTAAATGTCGATTCTTCGTTAACATTCTGGGTCCTACGCAGCGAAATTGTGGTTGTATCCTGTACATTCAAAAAGCCGTCGACCACCAGGTAATTCTGATCTGAATTGACCTCGGGTGGTGAAAATGGCTCAATACAACTTTCCAACAAAAGCAGCAGCGCGAAGAAACCAAGCTTCAAAAGGCTATATCTCATTCTCTTATATCTATTAAAACCTGAAATTATAAGTGATTGTAGGTATTGGCTGACCGAAAATTGAGAGTTGATAACCACTCACTTTTCCTGCAACTGTTTGGAAATAAACCGATGAAGGGTTTTTCCTGCCCAATAAATTATAGACTGCCAACGTCCACGAACTGTGCGCGAGCTTTTTGATCTTGTGATTGCCCTCAATGTTCATCGCCAGATCCGTTCGGTAGTAATTGGGAATGCGGAACTGATTTCGGTCGGCATAATAAACGCGCTGTGCTCCGTCGATTAAATATTTCCCGATCGGTGGTGTGTAGGGTCGCCCGGTACTGTATGTGAAATTGAACGACAGGCTGAACCGGTGTGAGAACCTGTAATTGGATATCAATGTAAAGTCGTGGGGCTTATCATAGTTGCTCGGATAATAGTTGCCATTGTTCGGCGCATCCGGCGATTCGCGGTCAATGGCCCGCAGCAATGTCCTGGAATAAGTATAACCCAGCCAGCCGTTAAGCTTTCCAGTCATTTTTTTGATCATAAATTCCACCCCATACGCCTTGGCTTTGGTATTCAGCACCGCGGCTTCAATGTTATGGTTCATGATCAGCGAATCCCCTCCTTTGTAATCCAGGAAGTTTTTGATGTTTTTGTAATAACCTTCCAATGACATTTCAATTTTGTTGCCCCTGAAATTTCGGTAAAATCCAAGTGAGATCTGGTCGCCTATCTGTGGTTTGACATAAGGATCGCTCAGTTTCCAGATATCTGTTGGCGAAACGGTCATGGTATTGGTCAGCAAGTGAATATATTGCCTTAATGTATTGTAGCTGAGCTTGATAGACAGGTTATCGAAAGCGCTATAGCGAACTGATGCCCGATATTCGGGACCGCCATAGGACTTGATTTTCTTTCCGGATTGGTATTCCTTTACACCTTCCTGGTAGATATAGTCGATTGGAAATCCTGGAACATAAGTGTTGATGGTTTTGGGACCGAGATATTGAAAATACGAATAACGAATGCCCGCCGAAATCGATAATTTTGAATTGACTTCAAACTTATCTTCCAAATAGAAAGCACTTTCTGTTGCCTGTTCAGCTTCTAGCACATCAGGCACAATTAGGGATTCGGCACCCTTAGGCTGAAATGATCCGGGATGTAGTTTGTAATAAATGGTGCTGCCACCAAATTCAAGGGTATGACGCGGATCCAGGGAATAACTGAGGTCAGCTTTGAAGTTCGACTGGTTAATGTCAAACTTCAGATCGAACGAATTGAGCGGAAGGCCCGCTGCACCCATCGCATATTGATATTTACTGTGCGAAGCAGTCAAAACACCATACAACCGGCTGTTAAACGTATGCTTCCATTTGAGTGAGCCCAATTGGTTCTGATAGGAATATAATGTATCTCCATACAGCCGGAAACGGTCACTGCTCACATAGCCTGTCAGGAATAAGCTGTTCTTTTCATTGATTTCATGACTTACATGAAGATTAATGTCATAAAAGGACGCTGAGCTTTTGTTATAATTTTCATTATCCAAAGCCTTGATCACCCAGTTGGAATAAGTAGAGCGGCCTCCCAAAAGGAATGACGTTTTATCTTTAATGATAGGTCCTTCAAGGGTTAACCTGCCTGTTACCAGACCAATACCGCCTGACGCAACAAATTTTTTCTTGTTACCATCGCGGCTGTTTATATCCAGCACTGAAGATAACCTGCCGCCAAACTTGGACGGAATTGTGCTTTTATACAGTTCGACGTCCTTCAAAACATCGGGGTTAAATGCGGAGAAAAAGCCGAAAAGGTGGGACGGATTGTAAATAACGGCATCATTGTAAAGGATCAGGTTTTGGTCTGTTGAACCCCCACGCACATTAAGACCGGTGCTGTTTTCACCAACCGATTTAATCCCAGGCAGGGTAAGAATGGTGCGAAGCAAGTCAGTCTCCCCAAAAACGGTCGGAACTTGCTTCAGGTTTTTGATAGTCAGTTTTACCGTTCCCATCTGCGTCCCAACCACATTTTTATCCATACCTGCCTTCACAGATACCTCTTTCAGGGCGATCACACTTTCGCGCATTTCCACATCAAGCTTGCCATCAGAATAAAGTACCACCTGACGCTGGGTTTCACGCATTCCCGTGCTCTTGATCCTTAATATTTGCTTGCCACGCGGAATTGTAAGGGAATAAAAGCCAAGCGCATCCGTCGTAACACCAATGGAAGGCTGGGCAATGAAGACCGCAGCCCCAATAACTGGCTCACCAGTGGTAGCGTTGCGAACGTACCCGGTTACTGTTGAGTTGCCGGGAGTGATCCTGTGTTTTCGGATACCAAGGTCGTGCACTTTGCTTTCGGCAGTGGAAAGCAGCTTCTCCTTCACATCATTTTCAGGACCAGCATATGCGACGGTGTCATTATCACTTGCCCTATCGGGCTCGAAAAGGCCTCGGGTAAGCTGTGTAATGATTCTTTGGCCTTCGGTAATGTAAACTCTTTTCTGGGAATCAATAGAATATTCGAAATCCGAACCCTTAAAAACCTGATCTAATGCTTCTTTAATGGTCAGGTCTTTAACATTTAGATCCAGCGTTAGGCTGTCGAAGCGGTTGGCGTCGTAATAAAAATAGTATCCTGTCTGCGATTCAACCTGCTTCACAAACTCTCCGAACCTCGCGGAATCAAGGCGCATTGTAATTTTTTTCTCGGCTATATTTTGTCCAAAGGAAAAATTAGCGGCAGAAACTGTGCAGAATAATATTAATAATGGTAAAAGTTTCCTCATGGTTTGGCCAGTTCGTCGTGTTTGGCGACAATTTTTGCAATAGCGACTTCCTTATTCTTGCGGAATTTGATTTTTTCGTCCTTTAAGACTTTTCGTAGTTCCTTTTTTTGTTCGGGAAATAAGCCCAAAACACTTTTCTTGCTGTTGACAGAGTGATAGCGTTCATTATTATAGATGTAGAAGAAATTTTTCTGCGGATAAAGGGCGATAACTCTTTTATCGACTATTTTTTCCTGCCGGGATTTAAATCTGCGGATTAATGTGCGGGTTTTGCCATCATACAAGATGTCGTAGAATCCGGTGCGCATTTGCTCATTGATATCCGTTCCGGACTCAAATCTGGCGAAATGGTGGTTGTTCAAAAGAAAATAATCAACCTTTTCCGACTGAACCAGCACATGATCCCCATTGAAATGTTTGATGACAAGTTCATCCTTATAAATATCATAAAGCATGGGAATGCTGTCGAACCGTTGCCCGTCGTAATAGATAACACCCTTAACCCACTTACGCTGATTGAAAAATTGAAACTCTTCCTGGCGGGCGTCATATACATAGTATTGCCTGCCGTTGTAGAGATTTTGAGACATTGACGTTGCCTCTTTGTATAATGATAACGGATAATTTATGGCACTTGCAGCGGCAATATTATTTTCGGCAACCTGCGCAAACGAGCGTGTGGCAGTAATGGTCAGGAAAAGTAAGACGGTAGTAAAAATGCGCATGCAGGCTGGGTTTTGTTTCAATACGAAAAAAGTCTAACTATTTGTTGCAATATAAGTTATGTATTTAAAGATGTGAACATGAGTTACATACTTCAATGAGAAAATCTTTTTTTATTTGGGGTTACATACCAAACGGGATACATATTTAGTCATAATTTTTTCAAGCATTATTATCGGTTATAGGTAATGTGATAACTTTGGCTCTCTTTAATTCGCACATCTCAGATCATTCAACTCCACATATGAAAATTTTAATTACCGGAGGTGCTGGCTTCGTAGGATCTTCTCTGGCTATATCTTTAAAAATAAACTATCCTGATTATCATGTTTACGCACTTGATAATCTTAAACGCCGTGGTTCCGAACTGAACCTGAGCCGCCTGAAAAAGCATGGTGTAGAGTTTGTTCACGGAGATATCAGAAATAAGGAAGATTTTGATTCTATACCAGCGGTTGACACTGTAATCGAAGCTTCGGCAGAACCATCGGTACTGGCTGGACTGGACGGGACACCCGATTATCTGATCAATACTAATCTCGTAGGTACTGTAAATTGTCTTAATTATGCCCTGAAACATAAAGCCGCATTTATATTTCTTTCTACCAGCCGGGTCTATCCGATCAAAACAATCGAAACCTTAAATTTCGTTGAGGAAGAAACCAGGTTCGCACTTTCCGATGATCAGCCTGTGGCCGGAGTTTCATCCAAAGGAATTGCAGAAGACTTCCCGCTGAATGGCGCCCGCTCCCTGTATGGAACAACAAAGCTGGCATCTGAACTGATTATTCAGGAATACAATGAATTTTATAATCTGAAAACAGTTATCAATCGCTGCGGGGTGATTACAGGTCCATGGCAAATGGGTAAAGTGGATCAGGGCGTGATGGTACTGTGGATCGCCAAACATTACTTTAATCAGCAGCTGGGTTACTTTGGATATGGAGGAACCGGGAAACAGATCCGTGATATGTTGCATGTTGCAGACCTTTACCGCCTGATCGATTGGCAATTGCATAATCTGGACAAGGTAAATGGCGAAATCCTGAATGCAGGCGGTGGATTGGAAAGCAGCGCATCTTTGCAGGAATTGACTAAGGTATGTCAGGAAGTAACTGGCAAAACCATTCCAATTAAAGTTGTTCCTGAAAACCGCACAGCAGATATTCGTCTTTACGTTACGGATAACACGAAAGTCACCGCCCTGACAGGCTGGACACCCGAAATAGGCATCCGCCAGATTGTGGAAGAAATAGCGGCCTGGCTGGCTGAAAACGAAAAAGACCTCGCGCCAATTCTAATGTAACACTCAGTCATTCACTCATTCAAAATTGGTTTATGAAAATCATAGAATGTCCCCGTGATGCCTGGCAAGGATTCCACCCATTTATACCAACAGAAAAAAAAATTGCTTATCTGAATCAGTTATTAAAGGTTGGCTTTGACACCATTGACTTTGGAAGTTTTGTATCACCCAAGGCAATGCCCCAGGTTAGTGATACCGCCGCATTACTGGATGGCCTGCAAATTTCCGAAACCTCGGCTGGCTTATTGGCTATCGTTGCGAATGAACGGGGTGCCGCAGAGGCTTGCCAGCATGCTGCTATCAATAGCCTCGGATATCCATTCTCTATTTCAGAAACTTTTCAATTGCGCAATACCAATGCGACAATAGCAGAATCCCTAGACAGGGTCAGGTGCATTGCGGACTTATGTGGTACAAATAGAAAGGAACTGGTGATTTACATATCAATGGGTTTTGGTAATCCTTACGGCGATCCCTGGAATCCTGAAATCGTTATGGAATGGGTCGATAGGCTTTCTATGCTTGATATCCGCACATTTGCATTGTCAGATACTGTCGGCGTTGCCAAAACAGTGGATATAGATCAGCTATTTACCCAACTTACCCCAGCTTACCCTCAGCTAGAATTTGGTGCACATTTTCATACCAGTTACGAAAGCTGGCGGTTTAAAATAGATGCCGCATATCAGGCGGGATGCCGCCGGTTCGATGGCGCATTGTTCGGATACGGCGGCTGCCCAATGGCGCAGGATGACCTGATTGGAAATATGCCTACGGAAAAACTGATTGATTTCGCGGCTGAAAAGGAAGAGCCTCTTGCAATCAACCAGGTTGAATTGCAAAAGGCCCGCTTAATGTTTCTCGAACTGGTCGAAAAATGAATATTTAAATGTGATGATTGCTGGCAAATTTCCTTTTTACGATTGCCAATAATGCAGTTACCGCCTCTCCATTCACATCCCAGGCATATTTGGATGCATAACGATGCCAAATAAGGTTCTCAGCCTCTTCAAAGCTTTTTACGGTATCCAGCTCGTAAACCGCTTTATCAAAATGCTCACTGTTTCTATTAAAAAGTTGATTTACAAACATGAACCGCTGGCCCAATGGGATGGATGATGCGATGCTTTCCACTTTAACCGGTACACTGCCGTAAGATTTGTCGTGGGAAGGTTTGGCAATTTCGACTTTAAAACGATTATTTAAAGACTCCTTTTCGGAAGCATTCGTTTTGGAAACAATTTCGCTCAGAATTGCACTGGCTGGTTCAGCTCGCGGCGGTCCGGACTTTGGTGTTGCAGGTTCGAGATCTGTAAATGCTGAATCAAAAAACGATTTCGATTCATTTCTTGCATTGGGCGTATTCCTGGCAGCCTCTACCGTTTTTAGCTCATTCAAATTAACCGGAAATACTTCCGAGAATTGAACCAGATGCATTTCTATATCATCGATTAGGTCTGAATTATCTTTCAATTCGTATAACCAACTCACGGCTTGAGTCTGGTACACCGAATTTGAGCCACTGTCGGTCAGCCGTCCAAGCATGGCTTCGGCCATACCGCGATGGATATGGGTATATTTTACCAGCTGTTCTGCCTTTTCATGGGTAAATTCAGCATCCGCATTCACCCTGATCTTATCCTCGAAATAAGCCGCAGGTGTTAACAGTAATTTTAGTGATTCTTTGACTGACTCGGTCAGCAACGGTTCCAGATCTGCACGTTTTACCGAAATGTGCTGAGAAGCTGTATTCATGAAGTCTTCCAATGCTTTTTTAACATCTTCATTAGAAAAATCAAAATACGGACTTTTAAATGCTTCTGCATTGCTTTTCCATTCTTCAAACAGACGGTTCAGTATACCCAGGTTCACTTGCCTCACCGGAGTAAGCTTCAATAAGCCCCCGCCGTTTACGAAATTTTGTGACTGGTAAACCTCATTTAATACCGTTGTAGTGAACCTTACAGCATATTGGTTGAGTGCAATTATATTCAAATTATCCGGCATGACGAATAAGAGCTTTGGGGAACGATTGTGTTTAAAAAAAATATGTTTGATTTGTAAATATAAACAAAATTGACCGTTAAGCGGGTCGGTCTGGCACCAAACATGTTCGTAGAACCTTCACATAAAAGCGAAAATCAAAACCCCCGGACCGGTTGGATCGAGGTTATTTGCGGATCTATGTTTTCAGGAAAAACCGAAGAATTGATCCGGCGGTTAAACCGTGCCAAAATTGCGCGACAGCGGATCCAAATTTTCAAACCTGCTTTGGATAAACGTTATCATGAGGAGAACATTGTTTCTCATAATGACAATTCAATCCGCTCTGTTCCGGTGCATTCAGCGTTGCAAATCACTGCTTTGGCTGAAAGTTTTGAAGTAATTGGGCTGGATGAAGCGCAATTTTTTGATGATGGCATTGTAGCTGTTTGTAATGAACTCGCTGATGCTGGTAAACGCGTTATCATAGCCGGCCTCGATATGGATTTCAGGGGAAAGCCGTTTGGCTGCATGCCGCAATTGATGGCTACTGCCGAGTATGTTACCAAAGTTCACGCAATTTGTATGGTTTGCGGTGAAGTCGCCTCACACTCTTATCGGCTTTCGTCATCCAGCGAAAGGGTGCTCCTGGGTGAAACTGATTTGTATGAAGCGCGTTGCCGGCGTTGCTTCAATCTGGGTGAAAATGCCTATATCTAAGGTTTTGCCAGATGAAAACAAAAAGGCTGCTTGCGATGTCACTGGCTGTCAATGTTCTGCTCACTGGGATATTTGCCGTTCTCGCATTTATTTACCGCGATAAAATAGCGCAAAGATTTGTCTCGATCAAGGGCAATCCGACCATAATAATGTATGGAAATTCTATCACAGCGCAGGGAAAATGGGTCGAGTTACTACATAGGACCGACGTCATGAATCATGCACTTCCCGGCCAATCGACCTACCATTTCCTGCAATTGATCCAGTCACACGTCGTCGCATTACATCCTAAAATATGCTTTTTGAAAGGCGGGATCAATGATATAACCGTGGGAGTTGCGCAGCAAAAGATTCAAAAAAATCTCAAAACTATGTTGGAGACGCTTATCCAAAACAAAATTATTCCAGTTGTTACCCTCACCGTTTACGAGCAAAATGACCCACATAGCAAAAGCGAGGTAGACTCGTTAAACCATTTCCTCATTACTTACTGCACCAAACAAAAGATCACTTACATTAATCTGAATCAATACCTTGCAGATTCGTCAGGTCTTAAAGCTGAATATGCAGTTGATAAAACCCATCTCAATGAAAAGGCTTATGTGATATGGGCGAGGGAAATAAGCAAAGTTTTAAAGCAGAAAGGGATCTAAACGGATAACCCGTAAAGCAAAAAAGGCTGCCTCTATGGAGACAGCCGTCAGAAATATATAAAAAGTCTTTTAAGCGCTCACCTGGTTCATCACTTCCGTTTGTTTGCGGATAGATTCCATGTGAACGAGTTTGAAAAGTTCATCCACCAAATTTGGATAAAGGTTCATGCTTTTGCCCCATCCTGCACGTGTCTCAAGAACTTCCCTGAAACGGTCAACCTGATAAGCGGCTACGTTATTGTCACGCTTGTACTCTGCCAATTTCTCAACCAAAGCCATGCGTTGTGCCAATGTTTCAAGCATTTCGCGATCTAAATGGTCAATTTTGCCACGGATAATCTCCAATTGATTTTGGTAATCACTTCCGTAAGATTCCTTGCGAACATGAAGATCATGCAACATCTGGCCAAGTGCAGCAGGAGTCAATTGCTGTGAAGCATCGGACCATGCTTTATCCGGATCGCGGTGTGATTCAATAATCAGACCGTCATAATGTAGATCCAGTGCACGCTGCGCTAATTCATATAAATAAGCGCGCTTTCCTGCCATATGGCTTGGATCACCAATAACAGGCAAATTAGGAAAAAGCGTTTTTAGCTCAATAGCAATGTTCCACATTGGAGAATTGCGAAATTTGGTTTCCTGCGCGTTGGAAAATCCTCTGTGGATTGCCCCCAATTTTTTTACGCCCGCCTGGTTAAGACGCTCCAAAGCACCAATCCAAAGCTGTAAATCAGGGTTAACCGGATTTTTAACAAGGACGGGAACATCAACACCTTTCAAGGCATCGGCCAATTCCTGAACATTAAATGGATTCACAGTAGTACGCGCGCCGATCCAGAGGATGTCAACGCCGTATTTAAGGGCTAATTCAATGTGTTGTGGATTAGCCACTTCCACTGCAACCGGCATTCCGGTTTCTTTCTTTGCAGCCTGAAGCCATGGCAAAGCTGCCTCACCCATTCCTTCAAAACTTCCCGGACGGGTCCGTGGTTTCCAAATTCCTGCGCGGATTACATGCGCAAATCCTTCATCCCTGATTTGGGTTGCGGTTTCCAACATTTGTTCCTCGGTCTCTGCGCTGCAAGGCCCGGCTATTATCAAAGGTTTTCCCTCGGTATTAATCCAACTGCTTAATGGGAGGATATCTAAAGAAGCATTCATATTCAAAAACTGGTCCTTAGTATAAATAGATAATTGTAATATTTTGATCCTGTACTATGCGTATTTCTGGGATTGCCGTACATTTGATACCATATAAGTCGATTAACTCCTAATGAATACTACCTTCTTCCTGTGGTTTTAATTAAAATGTTAACACTCACCTAGGAAAAACGAGTAATACAATGGCATATCCCTCACCAAAAGACCAAATACCTGTATTTTTTGAAGATACTTCCGTCGCGTTTGCTTCCAAAACTGATGCTAAACTGCGGAAAACTTACTGGTTATTCAGCCTAATGAATCAGGCTCGAGTGGTAAATTTAGGCACTTTTTTCATAAAGCTCGCACTTAAACTTCACTTACCTATAAAAAATATCATTCGGCTAACCATTTTTGAACAATTCTGTGGTGGCGAAACAATCAATGATTGCAATGCGACCATTCGACTCCTGGGCAACTCTGCTATCGGTACGATCCTAGATTATTCGGTTGAAGGGGAAGATAAAGAAACCAGTTTTGAGAATACCGCTGATGAGATTCTGCGGACGATTGATAAAGCAGCCTCATCCACCACTATCCCGTTTTCTGTCTTCAAAGTCACCGGAGTTGCATCAGCCGAACTACTGGAAAAAATTCAGCAAAAAGATTCCCTATCCTACGAAGAAGAGGCTTCCTATGACAGGATCAAGGAGCGCGTGGAGCGACTCTGCAGACGCGCCTATGAGCAGGACGTCCGCATATTCGTGGATGCAGAAGAAAGCTGGATCCAGGGCGTGATAGACGATCTGACGTATCAAATGATGCAGAAATTTAACAAAGAAAAAGCCATCGTTTACAATACCTATCAATTGTATCGCCACGAAACGCTGGATGCCCTTAAAACCGCTTATCTCACTGCGCGTCAAAAAGGATATTACGTCGGTTGCAAATTGGTCCGGGGCGCTTACATGGAAAAGGAGCGATTGCGCGCCAGAGAAAATGAATATTTCAGTCCCATACACACTTCAAAACAGGCGGCTGATGACGACTATAATATAGCTATTGATTTTTGCCTCGAACACATTGAATATATCTCGATTTGCCTGGGTACCCACAACGAGTATAGCTCCCAGTATTGCGCTGCAAAAATGAAAAAATTGGGGATTAGTAATGATGATAATCGGATTTGGTTTGCACAATTGCTTGGAATGAGTGATAACATATCCTACAACTTGTCCAAAATCGGTTATAATGTCGCGAAATACGTGCCTTATGGACCCATTGATGCAGTATTACCGTATCTGATCCGCCGCGCCGAGGAAAACACATCCATCGCAGGTCAGAGCAGCCGGGAGTTTTTATTGGTCAAAAGTGAATTGAAGAGAAGAGGAATCGGTTCTTTATAAGTATCTTATTACTTTCGCGTTCTTAAATTGTCAATTGTTTACCAAAGGAATGAACCAATCCAGAAATCCGGCGCCTTATTTAGTTTTCAGTTTTCTGCTCATTATTGTTGACCAGGCTTCCAAACTTTTGGTACATAAATACATGGAACCGGGTTTTTCCGGACAGATTGCATTAGTCGGAAATTGGTTTAAATTGCATTACGTCCTTAATCCAGGCATGGCATTCGGCATGCAGCTAGGGCATGAATACGGCAAGCTATTTCTTACCCTTTTCAGGTTGGTAGCGATGGTCGCAATTGGTGGATACATGATTCATCTTGCCAGGTCTGGCGCTTCGAAAGGGTTACTCTGGGCTTTGGCGATGATCCTTGCGGGTGCGGTAGGCAATGTGATCGACAGCACATTTTATGGCGTTCTGCTCGGCAATGCACCTTATGGTTCGCCTACTCCATGGTTTCACGGCCAGGTAATTGACATGATTTTCGTGGATTTCTGGGAGGGTTTCATTCCCGATTGGGTGCCTGTCTGGGGAGGTCAATATTATTCTACTCCTATTTTCAACATTGCCGATTCCTGTATTTTCATTGGCGTATGCAGTATCCTCATATTTCAGGGAAGCTTCCATTCTTCGGGCTCACACCATCAGGATGACCAGGACGTTGCCCTCGACGAAGCTCCTATTGCGGCAAGTGATTCTAATATTGAATTGATCGCTACTGAAGACAACGATACGGAAACCGTTCCGCTTCCATCACCTGCTACCAGTGAGCTGGAAGACGATAGAAACGAAAAAGAGAGCTAAAAGCGCTCTTGACATAGTAATTTCACCCCGATTATTCTTTCAATTTTCGTCCTTGGTCAAGGGCACAAAATCCTTAAATGCCTTTTTTATCGCATTGTCGTTTGCTTCTTTTTTACTTTCCCAATTCGCATCTAATTCAAGCGCAACTAATCCACTCAAATTCATTAATGACTTAAACTCGTCGAGCTTTCTAATAAAGTCCGGCTGCCGGCGTGACGACTTTTGGGCATATTCCCGTGCAAAAACATCCCCTTTATTTTGGAGCTCGTTTTTCTTTTGCATGACATAATTAAACCGGTCCAATAAGCCGTTCACCGATTTCCCTATTACTTCTGTTGCTTCAAGCGTTCCAACTGTGGCAACAGTGGTTCCGCCAATAGTTGTAATGTAACCACGGGTATCAGGGTTTGCTTTTGCTATAACTGGCGCCAAACCGGTGGTTGCTCCCAATGAGGCATTTAAGAGAGACCGGCTGCGCTTTCCCTTTTTAGCTCTCGAGTAAGCCCTTTTTAATTCGCCTTCTCTTTCCGTCATCTGCTCCAAGAGCCCCCAGGCATTAACCAGTGCACCACGATAAAGGCTATAAACAAAATTATCCCGCAGGCTTTCATCAACCGTATTCTTAATCACAAATTTGACAGTTTTCTCTTTTTTATTTTGCGCCTTATCCATAACATAAAATGTCATGTTAAACGCAAGAGTGTCAAAAGGGTCTTTGACAAAATCAAAACCCGGCTCCCAAATGAATTCGTAACTAGTTGGACTGTTCTTTACCAAAGCAGTCGTGGGTACTTTCTTGTTTTCTGAAATGAAGTTAAATGTGGTAATATCATCTTCTCCATTTGGATCCGATAAGGAAAATCGCAAGTTGATCCGATTATTTTCAGGACTTTTAACTACCGAGTTTTGAGGAATGATTGTGAAATCCGGCGCCAGGTCCATCTGAGTCGCATCAAGCTTTAATCTTCCTTTTGTCCTTGCTTTTGAAGGCTGATCTTCAACAAAAAACTCCATAAAACGGGGGCCTTTTTTGAGGATTGTAAATTGGCTCATGGATGGTTCCCAGGTGATTTCACCAGCTGCCGTCAATTTCATCCCCTCAGGCATTTCTTCTAAAATTGGGACAAAAATGATAGGATCTCCATCCTGGTCACGAACAGACCCCATGTCAATTTTATACACATTTTGTGTCTTATACTGAACATAAAATGGCTGCAACTCATCTATTTGGGGAGGCCGATTAATATGATTAACCTTGAAAACTATTTCCCTTGTAACATTTTCGCCGGCCACGTTTTGAGCCTCAAAGATGACGGGAAAGTTTTTAGTTGTGTTAATTCGGTCGGCAATATCGAACCCAGGGGTCCAGACAAAATGACCAGAGGAGTCAAATTTCATTTCTTTTAATAATCCGCTGGGCACGTTAAATCTGACTGAGTCACTTTTCCGACCCCTTACCTGAAGATGAAAATTAATTTCTTTGCCTTCCTGTAAAATGTTCCACTCCGGTTCATCCGGAAATATTATCTGTAAAGGACCGTTTGAAGCATTCTTCATATTATCCTGTCCCTGCGCCTGGAAAAATAAAAAAACAGCTGGCAGAAGTATCAGTATTTTATGAATATGTTTTATTATCATAACGTCAAAAATATAATTTATTCAATGGGTTAAAGAATTCTCTGATTTTAACGCAAAACTAGTAAATCCTATATAGAATGCCCTGTGATTACTTCTGAAACTGGATTTTACAGAATCGCTGTTTTCACAAAATAGGACGTTTGCATTTTTCGAATATTTACCTCTTTACGGAGCTATGATAAAAGCCGGTAGATAGCATATTTTACCGCAAAATCTTGGAAATACAAAAACCGGAAAGCAGCCATTTTAAAGACTGCTCTCCGGTTTTTTAAGTTCAATTACCTACTTACTATTTTTTCTTAGGCGTTGTAGCAGGAGCGGCTGCTGGTGTTGTTGTAGCGGCCGGTTTCGTGGGTGTTGCAGAGGCCGGAGCTGCTGCTTCCACTTTATCAGGATCTACTCCTAGTTTCCGCAGGATCAAGTTTGTTGCATTGTTTTCTTCGGATGCAGCAAACAAAATAATTGGAGTAGTTCCCTGGCCTGCATCCATATTCAATATATAAAGAAAACCACTTTCCTTTCCCACTTCCTGAATCGCATTATTAACCTTGGTCAGGATTGGCTCCAACAGCTGCTGTTGCTTTGTTTGTAGGGAAGTCTGTGCATTGGTTTGCATCTCCTGAATGCGGGTCTGCAGATTTTGCAACTCTTTCTCTTTATCAGCGCGAATCACATCTGTCATGTTTGCGCCGTTTTTCTGATAAGCCTCGTATTTTTCCTGCGCTTCCTTATAAGTTTCGCTTAATGCCTTGTCTAATTGCGCCTTGGTCACTTCAAGCTGATTCTGCATTACCTTACTTTCAGGTAACTTACTGATCACATAATCTACATTTGTATAACCTATTTTAGTAAGTCCGCTTGCAGGGGTAGTTTGAGCTAACAGAGGGGAGGTGATAATGGTCATAACGACCAAAAAAGCCATCAATTTTTGTTTCATTGCTTGTTATTAAGTTTACTGTTTGTACTTTTTTGTTTTGGTGAGTTTTCTACCGGCAATTGAACAGGCTGCTCTGATTTGCCAATTTTTTCGTTAGATAAAGCTTTGATGGCCTTGGGATCAATCCCTAATTCTTCCATTACATAGTCTGAATAATCATGCTTTGGATTTGTGTAAAGCATGCCAACATCACTGGATTTATCAAACATAAAATCAAGCCTTCGCTGACTGCAAACTTTGGTAACTGCTCTCTGGACTTTTTCAAGGACCGGCTTCATGAGCTCCTTTTTCTTTTGAAAGAGCAATCCCTCCATTCCAAAGATCTTACTATTATAATCCCCGGCTTCGAGCTCCTTCTCTTTTATTTCATTCTGTCTTTTCCGTTTCAGATCTTCGGTTAGTAAAATCTCTTCCGCCATGTAGGCTCGCTGCATCCGATCAATCTCTGAAAATTTGTCCCGAATTTCTTTTGCCCACTTCTCCGAGAATTTTTTCATCTCAGTTTGCGCCGCCTGATACTCCGGCAATTTACTGGTTATGAACTCCATATCAGTATATCCTATCTTCTGAGCGGATGCAACTGATATACATAGAATTGACAAAACTAGTAAAATAAAAAACTTCTTCATGCCAACGGGCTAATAATTTGCAAACTTCTTAACGAAACGACTTTCGGAATATTATCTTATTTGCTGTCCTATCGTGAAATGGAACTGGGGTCCGCTACGCTTCGGTTCTCCCTGAATTTTATCGAATCCATAACCCCAATCAATCCCTAAAAGACCAAATGCTGGCATAAATATACGCGCTCCAACACCTGCCGAACGCTTAAGATCGAAAGGATTGAATTCTTTATAAGTACCCCAGTTATTTCCTCCTTCAGCAAACCCAAGTATGAAAATCGTCGCTTGTGGATTCAATGAAACGGGGTAACGTAGCTCCATTACATATTTGTTGTAAACGATACCTCCACCTGATGCCGGATACCCATTTTGCGCCAACGGACCTACTTTCTGATCCTGGTAACCTCGAAGGCCAATGATATCCTGATCGGCCAAAGAGAACGATCCCTGTCCAGCCAATCCCGATCCCCCTACAATGAAGCGTCCAAATGGGCTATACCCCACTTTGTTTCCATAGGCGCCGAGATAACCCATGTGCGCCCGGGTACTTAATACGAGCTTTCCGGTAATTGTAGCGTAATAGCTAGCGTCAAACATCCATTTATGATATTCAACCCAGCGATATGTGTCAGTTTTGTCAGTAAATGCTTTTTGTCTCAGCACTGAATACGGTGGCGTGAATGTTCCGCTCAACGAAATGTTACTTCCGCTTCTTGGAAATTGAAAGTCACTTAATGTATTCCTTGAAATTGTGGTATTGAAGGAAATGTTGTTGGAAGATCCTGTGCTGTAACCGATCCTGAAAATATCCAAACTGTCCAAACGATACCTTTGATACGATAAGGAATGGGTCATGACCAGGTTACGATCCGGTTCTTTCAAGCGGCGGCCCAATGAAACGGTAATCCCATTATTGAAATATCCACCCCTGTAATTGATGTTACGTGAACCACCGGTACTAGCTCCATAACCATATAAGGAACTATAATCGGTCATCCGATAAACGGTACGTTGCAGGGAAACGCCGAAATTAATTGGCTTTTTCCCGCCAAGCCAGGGCTCGCTGAATGAAAGCGAATAGGTTTGATATTGTTTACCATTAGCCTGGAAACGAAGCGATAGCTTCTGACCATCTCCGGATGGCAATGGCCTCCAAGTTTCCCGGTTTGGAATATTCTTTAACGAAAAGTTATTGAAAACCAATCCAAGAGTTCCTACGAAACCAATATAACCTCCCCAACCACCTGACAGCTCAATCTGATCCGAAGGTTTTTCCTCCACTGTATACTCAATGTCCACAGTTCCATCCGCCTGATTTGGAATTGGGTTGATCTGAATTTTTTCAGGGTCAAAATATCCCATTTGAGACAATTGACGCTGAGTATTGATGATTTCTGTTTTGCTGAACTTCTGGCCCGGCAATGTAAATAGTTCTCGCAGGACCACACGGTCGCTTGTTTTCGTATTACCATTTAGAAGAATACGGTTGATGGTGGCCTGCTTACCTTCAAACATCCTTAGTTCAACATCGATCGAATCGCCTTCCACTGACTTTTCAGTAGGTTCAATGCGAAAATAGAGGTAACCGTCGTCCATGTAGATTGAACTTACGTCGGAACCAGGAATACCATTGATTTTCTTATCCAGTTCTTCAGGATTATAGACGTCTCCTTTCTTCACGCCCAACCTGTCGCTCAGATACTGAGATGGATATAAATAGTTTCCCGACCAGGAGATGTTGCGGTAAAAGTATTTGGTACCTTCCTCAATTTTCAGGTCAATACTGATGGTTTCATCACCATTTTTAATTGTATCAAACTCAATCGTAGCATCGCGGTAACCGTTTTTACGATAGTAAGCAATCAGTTTCTCCTTATCCTCATCGTATTTTTTTGGAATATATTTCGATGGATTGAAAAGCCTCCCAATTCTTTTTTGCTTGGTACCTTTCATTTTGCGTTTCAGCAACTGATCACTGATAGCGGTATTTCCTTCGATATTGATTTTTTCGATTTTTACCTTCTTACCTTTTGTAATAGTAAAGTTGAGGGTAGCCTGCCCGCGTGTAGAATCCGGGATTTGCAGCACTTTTACTTTGGTATAGTAAAAGCCTTTGTCCATATAATATTTTTTGATGACAAGCTGGGTGTTCTTAATAATGGTTGGCGTAATAACCCTTCCCTTAATCAATTTCACCTTGTCATTCAGTGTCTCTCTCTCTCCCTTGCGGATCCCGGAGAATGAGACTTTATAAAGTCTTGGCCTTTCCTTAATGTGGATATTCAACCAGATTTTTTCTCCTTCAATTTTCGTAGCCAGGATTTCAACGTCATCCAATGTACCGAAATCCATCATCCGTTTTACTGATGAGCTTACTGCAGGTCCCGGAATCCGTATCTTATCGCCAGGCTTGAGACCGGAAATGGATACCATGGAGTTTGGATCCAGAAATTGCGTTCCTGAAACGGTTACTTCCGAAATCGTGTAGTCTTTGGGATTTGCCGGATCAATACCGAGGTTGGTTGCCGGTGTTGAAGGGCGGCTGCCAGCGGCGCCTAATCCTACGCGTTGCGCATTTGCCGACAGACAGCAGCAAACGAATAATAGTGCGGAAAGGCCTTTCAAGTGTGATAGTGATTTATTCAAATTTTTTACAAGGTTCATACTGTTCTGCTTAGCTCTATTTCGCTTTAACTTGTTCACCTGTTTTACCAAAGCGTCGTTCCCTGTTCTGGTAGGCCAGAATCGCCTCATACAAATGTTCCCTCCGGAAATCCGGCCAAAAAAGATCTTCATAAAAATATAACTCTGCATAGGCTAATTGCCACAACAAAAAATTGCTGATGCGGTGATCACCACCGGTACGAAGCATCAGATCAACCTCAGGGCGGCTTTTGGTAGCCAGATTTGCGGAAATCATTTCTTCATTGATTTCTTCCGGAATCAGCGTCCCCTTTTTTACATCTTCTGCTATTTTTCTTGTTGCCTGCGCGATATCCCACTTTCCGCTATAACCAAGAGCCAGGACAAGATTTAAACCGGTATTTTGCCTTGTCGCCTCTATGGCTTCAGCAAGCTGTCTCTGGCAACTGCTTGGTAGGCTCTCCGTATCCCCAATCGTGTCCATCCTCACATTGTTGTTCAGCATTGTAGGCAATTCGTTGCGGATAGACTGAACGAGCAATTCCATTAATGCTTTCACTTCAAACTCCGGGCGTGCCCAGTTTTCGGTCGAAAATGCGTAGAGCGTCAGGACAGAAACGCCTAATTCAGCACAACCTTCGGTAACTTCTCTAACGGCCTTAATTGCATTGCGATGGCCGAAAATCCGCGCTGCTCCCTGGTTTTGGGCCCATCGTCCGTTACCGTCCATGATAACGGCTATGTGCTTTGGCAGATTGCCCGTATCAATGAGCTCCTTCATTACTCCTGACTCCCTTTAACCTTTTTTAACAAAAAGAATATACAATATCCGGGATCGCAGGGATTTCCGAATAATCTTGTAAATCCCAAGCCTCATAAGGAATCACGTTGTCCATCAACAGTACGCCGGGCAAGTTAGTTTTGTGCCGAAAGTCGAAAAAAATCAACAGCAAAAAACTCCTGACAAACGGAAAAAGCTCTGACAAACAGCCGTTTAACCTATGAAAACATATATGGGATTTTAAACAAGGGCGCAATTTAGCAATAAGTATTGCCTCATCAAAATCAATGTTGGGTACCATGCAGGTAATGTAACCGGATTAATTATCTAGAAGATGGCGGATCGCATCGGTATAGGTGCTGCCGCTGGTGACTTGCGAAGCTTTACGGTCACGCATAATGATCACGAATTTTCCGTTGAAATGCTTCTGGATTTCCTTAATGTGGTGGGAATTAACAATGCCCGCGCGGCTGACCCGGAGGTAATGATTGGGCAGCTTTTCCTCCAATGATGTTAATGTATAGTTGAGGAGATATTTCTGGCCATCTAGTGTATTAAGGAAAACATACTTTTCCTCAGCATCAAAGTGGGTAATCTCAGTCATTGGAATTAATAAAATACGATCTCCTGACTTTACTGATAAAGAGAATATTTCCCTCTTAGGCTTCATTTCTTCCAGTAATCTAAGCAGATTATCTGAATAAGGATTTTCAATGCCATGATTGCTTGTTATTACCATGGTCATATTCCGTATTTTATCAATGGTCTTCATTAGCCGGTCGTTTTCTACCGGTTTCAGTAAATAATCCACCGAGTTTTCTTCAAATGCACGGATTGCATATTGGTCATATGCAGTGGAAAATACCACCAGCGGCATCTTAGTAAGCTTCGAAAGCATTTCAAAGCCGTTTAGAAGGGGCATTTCAATGTCAAGGAAGATGAGATCAGGGTGATATTTGTCAATTTCTACTAATCCTTCTGCACCGTTTCTTGCTTCCGAAATAATCGTAAAAACGTCAGGGTGTTTTTCTAATAACCGCCTTAACCGACTTAATGCCAGCGGCTCGTCATCAATGAGAATGGTTTTAAGAGGGAACTGCATGGGCGGTCTGTTGTTGTTGCTGAATAGCCGATTTTTGGATTGCTATATTAACAGATTTTGGATTGTTGTGTAGTTCCAGCTTGGCGTCATCGCCATAAAGCAGTTTTAATTTATCCTGAATACTACGGATTCCATATCCTGCCCCCATCGTATCCGGAAAAGCCGGGCCATTATCATGCACACAAAGGTGCAGCCAGCTATCTTCCTCATAAATTTTTACAACAATGCTTCCCTGATCTGCCATTCGGGAAATGCCATGCTTGATCGCGTTTTCCACAATAGGTTGCAATATGAACTTGGGAACTTCCAGATTTCGGAGTTCGCCATCGGTAACTTCCACCGTAAACTTGAGCCTGTCGCCGAAACGCACTTTTTCCACCTGCAAGTAAGTTTCTACCATTTCCAATTCATTTTCAATGGTATCAAAGTACTCATTGGTTTTACGGCCCGTGGTGTATCTAAACAACTTGGATAACAGCAGGGTCATCTCCTCCGCCTTATCCGGATCAACGTGAACAAGGCTTGCAATGCTATTCAAAGAATTATAGAGAAAATGAGGGTTGATCCTTGCCTGTAATGCATCCAGTTCAGCCCTGGTTTTTAGCTTTTCTAAATTAAGAAGCTGATATTCCTGATCAGATATTTTTCGTGAAATTTGTTTTCCTTCTCTGCTGAGATAGTAAAAAACATTGGCTACGACGATCGTTCCCCACATATACCAGTACCATGGGGCGTTGTGGGCAGTTTCTGTTGGATATTTAGCATTGTAATTCTTGACAATATTCGTCCCGAAAACGAAATACAATGCAATGCTCGAGAGGTAGTTCACCAAGAATACGATAACAGATAATATGAGATGCTTGACAAACAATCTCTTAAGAATCATATCGAGCCAGAATGTGAAACTCTGCGTTACCAATATTGTACAAACTCCGGCAACAACATTATTTAAAATAAGGTATTGATAAAGCTTGATCCGGATAGGCTCGTCGGTGTAATAAATTTCGGCGGTGAAATATACGATTGCATTGATGCCATATAGGATTACAGCTCCCAGTATGACGGCAACCAACGTCCCAATCCATCCCTGGTTTTGAATAATGCCGATCAAACTGAAATCCTGCCAGCGGAACGACTTCTCTTGTGATGTAAAACTAAAATTAGCTCCGTCGACATTCGCGCCGGTTAGGTCTACATCTGACAGGCTGCTGAAACTCAAGTCTGCATTGCGCAGGTCGGCGTTCCTAAAAGTAGTGCCATCCAAAGACGAGAAACGAAGCTTAGCATTGCGCAAATTGGCCCCATTGAAGTTAATGTCTTTCAGACTGGAGAAACTGAAATCTGAATTTTCCAGATTCATATTGCTAAAATCCCTCCCATCCAGCGAGGAAGCCGTCATGCGCATCTGCTTCACTTTTTTATCCTCCATTATCTTTTCATGAGGCGTTCCTACTAATTACTTTGAGATAACATCCATTCGGTCTCAACTTTGCCCCAATCGGGATGTATTGCACTTTGAGGTTTGAAAGCGGAAAATTTTTGCCGGGCTTTTTCCAGGAACGGCTTGGCTACTTTCTTGCCCCCTCCATATTCTTCCGGCGTAAAGAACAAATTTGACCCTTCCAGATAATAAATGCGTGGATTCTCAGCGTTTGCAGCTTTTGCCGCCTCCAGGTACTCGCTGAATTTTGCGCCGTCTTCCTGGTATCGGTTCATTGGATCTGCCGCCAGATGGATTTGAGATTGATAGGCCTTCATCACCAGCAGTTCATCATTTGGTTTCCCCAAAATCCCTTCCGCATCTTTTAATAAGACATTTGCCTTGTCCAGATACTGATCTTTTTCGGTCAGGCTTGCACCAACGAAACCCAGGATCACATTGCTGTAAGCAGCATAATATTTAGGAAGCCATTCTTTGGGCTCCGCAGAAGCAATTCTTTCAAAACGATTGGAAATATCCTGTAATGTTTTCACATCAGGTTTGGCCTTGTCCAAGCTGTTCAAGGCCTGTATGCCTTCGGTCATGGCCTGGGTATATTTCTCATTTTGAGCCATAACGGCACAGATTGATAACATAAATACCACTGCAATTGCAAATAGATTTTTCATTGGATTACGGTTAAAGATTTGATGTTAGTAATTTCAAAAATCGTTTTTCTCCACTTTTGCCTTTTTAGAAAGCATGATCTGCATTCCCACAAAGAAACTACGATAGCTCTGTGGACCAACTGCATAACGCGTTTTGCCGTCGGGGGTGTAACGGTATGTAAATACATTCTTGGTGTTGAGTATATTATCAACATTGGCATAAAAAATGACCAGGTTGCCCTTAATGCTTTGAAGCTTGCTGGCTTGAATGCTTACATTATTTACTGAAGGTGTTTTATCAGACAAAAACTTTTCGTTGTTCGGATTGTAATAAGGTCTCCCGCTGGTGAATGCATAAGTCATGCTCACATTTGTGCGTGCTTTTGCAAACCATTTTTTTGTAATTAGGCTGATATTATGGTTGGAGATAAAAGTTGGAGTAGCGGATTGATCGAATTGCTGAAAAAGGCGCTCGGAGTCGACAAAACTGTATGTTACCCAGTAATCGAAATTCTTGATGGTTTTTTGATCCCGCCAGAAAAAGTCAAATCCTCTTGCGTAACCATTACCCTCATTATTGGTAGCCCCCCATGGAAAGCGGTATGGATTCGCATCAAATTTTTCGCCTGTAAACTCGCGCACGAGCTGCGCATAGTTCTTGTAGAACGTCTCAATCCTGAATGTGCGCTGATTTTTAATGATCTGATAATTCACGATTAAATGATCGGCGCGTTCGTAGTTCAGGTTTTTGTTAAGATATAAATAGCGGTAGTCCGGATTTTGATAGAATTGCCCCGCTGCGAGAGAGATTTGACTGTATTTTCCTGTTTTATAGGCAAATGACAATCTTGGAGCAAGATTTGCACGACCAATAAGGGATGAATATTCACCGCGAAGCCCCACGCGGCCTGCAAGTTGGCGGGTAATGTATATTTCGGATTCTACAAAAACAGCAGTATATCGGTCTTTAAGATGGTAAAGTTTGCCATCCACATCGTTGCTCAAATTGATCGCATGAGCCTCAGCACCGAAAAGAATGGTATTGTTACCTGTAAGCAATCTCGTGAGTACGAGCCTGGCTTGCGTTCTTTCATCAAAACGATCAAAACCAACACTGTCAAAAGTCATGTCGTCGCGGTTGCGGCTGTAAGAAAATCCCGAATTCAGCGACCACCTGCCTTCATTCCAGGAATCAGTATAAGTGCTGGTCGTGAATGCGTTGTTGTTACGTAAGACCAACTTTGTTTTTCCTGATTCATTCGCAGGATCTTTGGAATTCATACTCAAATGACTGTCTGAATACATTCCGTAAACTTTCAGCACACCATTTTTGCTTGTTTTGAGTCGATAAGTGAGTGACGACCCTTTAAATTCCGGTTCATGAAGCCATTCCACATTCTGCCTGACCAGCTTAAATAATGGTCTCAAATTTCCATAGTACCCTACCATGGAAACCGACTGATTTTTATTTGCATAATCATAATTAAGACCTGCATTTGCCAAATTAAGGCTTATTCCCAATCCATTGTTACTCACTTTATCCGTCGTGTTGAGCAATAAAACGGACGAAAGGGCCTGGCCATACTGGGCCGAATAACCTCCCGTGCTGAACGAAGTGCCTTTAAACATGAAGGGATTAAACCTGCCTCGCTGTTGAACATCGGGCAGTGAACTAAAAAATGGGTTCTGGACGATCATGCCATCGATCACAATTTTCGTTTCCTGGCCTGAGCCGCCACGCACAAACAACCCTTCTTGTTCACCGACTCTTTGTGCCCCCGGTAGAAATTGCATCGCGCCGGTAATATCTGCTGCTGCCCCGGCCGTGGTAACAATATCCAGCGGTTTCAACATGGCCATCCGCTTTTCGTCAGAAGCTTCGAAAGCGCCTGCGGTAATTACCACGGTATTAAGTTCATTGGCAAGTTCCTCCAATTGGATCACGAGATCAGCACCCTTTTCAGTCAATGTAATTTTCTGTTCAGAGCTTTCGAAGCCAACGAAACTTGCCGCAACCATTGCCGTATCCTTTTCCGAAGTTTTGAAACTGAATGTACCGTTGGCATTTGTTGTGGTACCATCGTAGGTACCTTTTAAAAACACATTAGTTCCCGGGAGTGGATTTCCCTTTTTGTCGGTAACCTTTCCAATGATCATTTTTTGCGAGTAGGCAACGGGCGAGGTCAATAACAGCAAATAATAAAAAAGCTTCATGGCTAATAGATTTGTGAACTGTTGACACAAATCTATCAGCCATGAAGCCTGATCTTATATGTTTTCCGACGAACTACCTGTTTACGCAGGATGAATATGCCAGCCGACGGAGTGAAAAACCGCTGACTACAGTTCTTCGAGCGTTATATTTTTCCAACGGACTTTAATTCCCCCTCCATCGTGAATCTGCAATGCGATGGAGCCGGTACCTGCGCCAATTTTAGCATCGTCGAAATCCACCATTGCATTGCCATTTAACCAAGTTTGTGTCTTATCGCCGACGGCACGAATGCGTAAGGTATTCCACTCGCCCATTTTCAAGAATCCTTCTTTTGCTTCTGGGATCTGTACGAGCCAATTGCGCCCGTATGATTCGTAGATACCGCCTGTATCATGGTTTGGCGGCGCAACCTCTACTTGCCAGCCCGATACCTTGGTACCATCCACAGTCGACCGGAAGAAAACACCACTGTTACCATTCGCCTCTTGCTTGAATTGCAGCGACAGGTCAAAGTTCTTGTAGAATTTCTCTGTTGTCAGATAACCATATTTTTTATCCGGGCCGCTTTCGCAAATGAGTTCTCCGTTTTCCACGTACCACTTCTCCGTTCCATTAATTTTCCAGCCACTAAGATCTCTTCCGTTAAATAATTTTTTGGGTTTTTTCTCAGGGCCTCCCGGATTGTCTTTTAATACCAAAAAGGCTGAATTGAGAAGGAAAATCGAGGCGCAAATGAGAAATAAATGTCTTGCTTTCAACATAAGAAGATAAGGATTAGTATTAAAAAAATATGTTTAGGAATGCGGTCAAAATACATTTTCCATTAGTTTTACGGAAATTAACCATTGGGAAAGCTATGAAAAAAAACCGTTTTGTAGGGCGTTTTGCCACATTTTTTTTGACGGTGGCATTGTTGTCGTCTGCCGTTTATTCGTGCAAAGAAAAAAATGAAGATATAGTTAAGCCTATCACTATTACGGATATCATTCTTCAGAATGAACAGTTCAGCATGCTTCGTGATATTATGTTGTATGCCGGAATGAGTGATGCAATGCGTACCGAAAATTACACGCTTTTTGCTCCAAATAACAATGCGTTCGGGAAAGCTAACATTTTCAATTCCAGTGCAATAACCTCCCTGCCAAAAGACTCCGCCCGGCTCTTTATCCAGAATCATATTGTAAAAAAGAGCTTTCCTTACATAGACTTGAAGGTAGGTAATCAGGAATCTGTCAACCGCAAAAAACTAACCATCACAAAAGTTGACAGTTTAATCAATATCAATAAATCAGAAATTCTTATCAAAGATGTGAAAGCTGCTAACGGTTTGATCCACGTGATTGACAGTCTGCTGGTTCGATAATCCCAAGCAAAAAAGGAAGACCGGGCAGAAATTTCTACCCGGTCTTCCTTTTTCAGTATCCGCTAAAACTGCTCTGTGTGAGCAAAGAAAAAGCCGCCTTCAATTTCAGCATTTTCATCAGAATCGGATCCATGGATCGCATTTGCTTCAATGGATTTGGCAAATAACTTGCGAATTGTGCCTTCATCGGCATTAGCCGGGTTAGTAGCGCCAATTAATATCCGAAAGTCAGCTACCGCATTTTCTTTTTCCAGTATCATTGGAACGATTGGGCCGGAAGACATATATTGGCAAAGGTCATTGTAAAAAGGACGCTCACTATGCACAGCATAAAATTCTCCCGCCCGTTCAACCGTCAATTGCGTTCTCTTAAGAGCTACGATACGAAATCCCGCCTCCTCAATCATTTTAATAATGGAACCTGAATTGCCATCCTGCGCGGCATCCGGTTTAATCATGGTAAATGTTCTATTCGTTGGCATACTTTCAGCTAAATTTAATTTTTGGTGCAAAACTACTATTTTTCACTTTATATCCTTATCAAGCTACACATTAACCAAATAGCGGTTAGAAAACATGGAACGATGGCAAGCCTTTAGCACTCAGCATTAAGCAAATCCCAACAGTTTTATTAATTTTGGGCTCTCGTTACCGCAAGTGAATTCTTCTTTTGAATTAAATAACTGTGAATCAAACTATTAAAGAGCTTAGCTCTTTTTTATCTCTTCCCCAAAAAATCATCATTACGATGCATCGTGACCCAGACGCTGACGCGCTGGGATCTTCGCTTGGGTGGGCGAGTTATTTGACTAAGAAAGGGCATGATGTTACCGTCATTAGTCCCACAGAATATGCGGCTAATCTGCGCTGGCTTGCTGGCATGGACCAGGTATTGGTTTTTGAAAAATCATCACAGCAGGGACAATGCAGGAGAAAAATTGAGCAGGCAACATTAATCTGTTGTCTTGACTTTTCAGCATTATCAAGATTGAAAGACCTCGGAAAAGTTGTCCAGGATGCTGCTGCTCCCAAGATGATGATCGATCATCATCTTGAACCTGAACATTTTGCGAAGTGGATGATCTGGGATACAAATGCCGCTGCCACAGCTCAGCTGGTGTATTCGCTGGTCAAGGAAATGGAAGTTGGCCTGCCTGCCAAAGAAATTTTCGACATTCCAATGGCTGAATGTCTTTATGCAGGCATTATGACTGACACGGGCTCGTTCAGGCATGCAAATGTCACACCCGAAGTCCACCTGGCAGTTGCAGATTTGATGCTCACAGGTTTTGACTGCAGCCGCGTTCATAGGCTTATTTATGATAATGCGCCGTTATCAAGATTGCAGTTTCTTGGCTATGTCCTTTCACAAAAACTGATTGTTCTTCCTCAATATCGCACCGCTTACATGGTGCTCACAGAAGCTGAATTGCACAAATTCAATTCCAGTTCTGGCGAGACGGAAGGCATTGTGAATTACGGCTTACAGGTTGAGAATGTCGTCATGTCGGCTATGTTCATTGAAAGGAAAGGAGAGGTCAAAATTTCCTTTCGATCAGTGGGTTCGTTTTCGGTAAGGGATCTGGCAAGTACCCATTTCAGTGGGGGCGGACACAAAAATGCGTCGGGAGGCCGCTCAGAACATTCAGTAAATGAAACGGTTGCGACTTTTTTAAGTGTACTGCCGTCATACGAACAGGATCTTTTAAGCGTTGACTAAAATTAATTCTTACTTCAAAATTCACCCAAATATTTTTCTAATAAACACAATCCAATGAATCTTAAAACAATCGGTTATGCAATGGGCATAACCATTCTCACAGCGGCTTGCAACCAATATCGAACGCAGGTTACAGAAAGTGGCCTTAAATATCAGATTTTCGAGCATGAAGATGATGCACGAAAAGCAAAGCTGGGAGATATCATGACATTCCATCTTGTTTTGAAAAATGGTACTGACTCTACATTAAGAGATACATATAAAGAAGGGACTCCTCATAAAATGGTTTTGCAGGCGCCCCAGTACAAAGGTAGCTTTGAGGAAGGGCTTACATTACTTGCGGCTGGTGATAGTGCCAAATTCATGATCAATGCGGATACGCTTTTTGCGAAAATCGGTCAGCAGATGCCGCCGATGATTAAAAAGGGATCAGAACTTAGTTTTACGGTAAAGGTCGTCAGCGTCCTTACCTCGGAAGAGTTTGAAAAGCAACAATCTGAATCAAAAACCAAGCAGAAAACGATTGACGATAAGATTATCAGCGATTTTTTGACCAAGCAGAATTTGAAAGCAAAGGCGCGCAAAACAGCGTCAGGCTTATATTATATAGTACTGGCGGAGGGAACAGGGGTAAATCCTAGTGCGGGTGACAATGTTAAGGTACATTACACAGGTAAATTCCTTGATGGAAAAGAGTTTGATAGTTCTAAAAATCAGGGAAAACCACTCGACCTTCAGGTCGGCGCAGGAATGGTTATTCCAGGATGGGACGAAGGTATTATGTTAATGAAAAAGGGAGAAAAGGGTTTGTTGCTGATACCATCATCCCTTGCTTATGGACCCGAGGTTTACGGTCCAATCCCTGCAAACTCTATCTTGCAATTTGAGATGGAGCTAATTGATTTTAGCAAAGGACCGCAACAACCTGCGGCACCTGCGCTGACACCACCAAGCAGATAAATTAAGTAACATTAATAGGACGGCTGCTTCATAAGAGTAGCCGTTTTTTTGTAAAATGCATTTTCAATTTCATTTGCGTAAACATGAAACTTTGTTTTGCAACACACAACATTCATAAACTGGAAGAAATACAGGCGCTGTTGGGCAATCATTTTGAACTTCTAACATTAGATGACATTGGCTGCAATGCAGAGATACCAGAGCCATTCGACACCATTGCTGAAAATTCAAGAGAAAAGGCCCGCTATGTTAAGGATGAATTTGGCGTGAATTGTTTCGCCGACGACACCGGCCTTATGGTTGATGCATTGAATGGAGAGCCAGGCGTGAAATCGGCAAGATATGCGGGCTTACAGCGAAATTCAAACGACAATATGAAGCTACTACTAAATAATCTCACCGGATCAAAAGATCGCAAAGCACGGTTTGTCACAGTAATTACGCTCACATTAAACAACGTTTTCCACGAATTCGAGGGAAGTGTAGAAGGGCAGATTATATTTGAAAAACGAGGAATTCACGGCTTTGGCTATGACCCAATCTTTGTACCGGACGGATATGATAAAACCTTCGCGGAGATGACAATGCAGGAAAAAGCAACGCTCAGTCACAGATCACGGGCATTCGCCAAGCTAGTCAATTTTCTTAAAAAGCATAACTAGTATTCATCAATTAAATCACACCAATATGTCGGACTTTAACTCAGACGATTACCGCATTGACGGCACGAAGAAATTTGATATTAAAAAGGCTAAGACGCGCTTTAATGACATTTATAAAGATAAGGACGAGTATGAGTCCATGCAAAGCAAGTCGGCAGCGGAATTGGATGCGTTGCAAAGCGTAATGTATGCGCATAACCGATACGGACTACTGGTTATTTTTCAAGCAATGGACGCTGCTGGGAAAGACGGAACAATCAAACATGTTCTTTCTGGTGTAAATCCGGTAGGCGTCAAAATTCATTCCTTTAAAAGGCCAACTGAAACTGAATTAGAACATGATTTTCTTTGGAGAACCAATCAGGTACTGCCTCAGCGGGGTACAATCACCATTTTTAACAGAAGCTATTATGAAGAAGTACTTGTTGTGAAGGTTGAGCCAGATATTCTCACCCAATCGCAACGGATCCCCGTTGAACTGACAGCTGATATGGATAAGTTTTGGAAAAACCGATATTCTGACATTAGCAACCTCGAAAAATATTTGTTCAGAAATGGAATCAGGGTTATAAAATTCTTCCTGAATGTGTCGAAGGCAGAGCAGGCGAGCAGGTTGATAGAACGAATAGAAGATCCTTCCAAAAACTGGAAATTTGAGGAGCAAGATGTGAAGGTTCGCGACAAATGGAACGACTATATGCAGGCGTACGAAGACTGCATTAACGCTACTGCATCAAAAAAAGCACCGTGGTACGTGATACCAGCGGATGACAAAAAAAATCTGCGACTTACTGTGGCAAACATCATTGTGGAAGAGCTTAAAAAAATGGATATGACCTATCCGGAAACGGGAGCTGAACGAACAGCAGAGTTGCACCAATTTGTTGATATTATCAATCAGCAGACTATAACAGAATAATTGCTAAGATGCTTAACAAGAAAAAGGCGGCCGAACTGATCGGCCGCCTTTATAGCTATGCATGGTGTGATGTTAATCTTTATTTGATAGTGAAATTGCCACCACCTATTTTATAGCCTTCTGCATACAATTCTACATTATATTTTCCTGGACGGAATTGCGAAGTATTATCATAAAGCATTTCAACTTTCTGATTGTTATTTTGATATGCTATTGACTCTCTTGTTGTGAATTTAGACGGCGCACCATCTACTTCAAATTCTCCTGATCCAGTTGCATTATCAGATAAAACTGCTCCCTCAGGATCTAATACCCTTACGTAAATATCTTTTGATTCTTGTGCTGTCAATTCATTCTCTGGAAGATTGAAAACCAACTTAAGTTTATCAACTCTTTTAGATTTATATTCTTCCTTATCTTTTACTTTTCCTCTTGAATTAACAGTCAAAATTTTCAGATTTTGAGCTCTTAGCGATGCTGCTTTGCTCACTTTTTCGCTAAGCTCTTTATTAGCCACTGTAAAAGTTGATACAGAGTCTGTTAATTCTGCCTGGCGTTGAACCAATCTTTCCCGTTCGCTGGTGAGTGATCCTACATGCGTGCTCAGGGAATCGTTTGAAGCAACAAGATGCTCATTCTCAAGTTTGAGCTGTGCAATCATCTCGTCTTTTTCAACCAGGAATTTTTCGTATTCCTTGATTTTACCGAGATATTTGTTTGTTTCAACTTTTCTGCTGCGGCTAAATGCCAATTTATCAGCTTCCAGTTTCTCTTTAACCTTATTCAATTCGGTAACATCACCACCAAGTCTTTCAACTTCTGCAATTTTTGCGTCCAATACAGTGGAAATAGAGTCCAGTTTCGTTTTTGTAACAGCCAATTCCCTTGCTTTTTCAACTACCATTGTTTCCTGTTGAGTCAACTCTTGTTTTTGAGTTGTAAATAGGTAGCCAAACATGGCTGTTGCAAGTCCAAGGACAACGACCATTGCCCATGCTATGCTTTGCTTATTTTTTTGTTCTTGCTCCATTTTGAGTTACGATTTTACTTGTGATTCAGTTTTTATATGCACAAACTGTTAAACACAGCTGTGTGATATCATTCTAAATGCAACCAAATTTATGCCGATCGGCAAAAAGTACTGTAATCTCCTCCGCGCAAAACCATCAATATCCCTGGATAATACCAAAAAGATAGCCTAAACGATTCGTGTAGGCTATCTTTAATTCAAATTTGCAAATCACAAAATTTCGCTGCTATACCGTCAAAGTGGTTTGTTTGACATTCGAAAAATGGGTAATGTTTACCCAAACTATGGTGGAAGGATACAATACAATGAATGGACACAACCCGCTATAATCCTATTTTCGACTCAATTTGAAACAACTTTTTATCCATGAAGATTAGCTTTTGATATCCGTGCACTGAAAAGGATTTCAACTCCCAGAGATTATTTGCTTTCGTGCAGATTAATTCGATGCTTTTTTCCGAATCGTAGATTTTATTTTCAGATTTCAGCAGTGCCTTCACATATAAAGGTTGGTTGATGGACTTATCCGTAACGATCTTCAGATAACGCACTGGTAAATTCATATTAGGCCTAAGCGTATACTCGTACTCGGACGAATCCTTCCGAACCACATCGTAACTTTGCCGATATGCAGGTTTATTGATATCCGCCTGTATGAATAATTCCAACTCCTTTTTCCAATCAATGTTTGTTGATTTTCCAATTTCCTTTTTCCCATTCAACATTGTGGTTTTGTAAACCATTGGCTTTTTCTCATCCAAATAAACGATCTGATTGTCGACGAACCCTTTAAGATCATAGTAATATTTTTCATTCTTGTCGTTGGTCTGCTCACTCCCACAAGACAAGAGCAAAAAAAAGAGTGGTATTAACCAAATTTCGGAAAGCCTCTTCACTGCTTTAACACTTCGATTAGATGTAATAGAATAACACATTTTTGATCTTTTGTTATTGATCCTTATTAAAAAAAAGAGAGCCTTTTCAGACTCTCTGGAAAATAACGTCTTTCACTCCGGTAAAGTTACAAAATGCTTGTCCCAGTCATTTCCTCAGGCTGAGCGATTTCCATCAGTTGAAGGATAGTGGGTGCAATGTCTGCAAGTTTTCCATCATGAATTGGTGCCTGATAATGGTTATCCACCAGCACACAAGGTACCAGATTCAGCGAATGCGCTGTATTGGGAGATCCGTCGTCATTCACCATATAATCTGAATTACCATGATCCGCGATGATGATGGATGAATAGCCGTGCCTTAGACCCGCTGTAACAACAGCTTCCACGCATTGATCAACCGTTTCGCATGCTTTGACGGCAGCTTCAAATACGCCGGTATGACCCACCATATCAGCATTTGCGAAATTCAGACAAACGAAATCAACTTCCTCTTTCTCTAACTCAGGGATAATGGCGTCTCGGATTTCATAAGCAGACATTTCTGGTTGAAGGTCGTAAGTTGCAACTTTTGGAGATGGGCAAAGCAAGCGGCTCTCGCCTTCAAAAGTTTTCTCTCTACCTCCCGAAAAGAAAAAGGTGACGTGTGGGTATTTCTCTGTTTCCGCAATTCTGATTTGCTTTTTCCCAGCCGCTTCCAATACTTCTCCAAGTGTATGATTTAGATTGTCCTTATCAAAAATCACATCGACACCTTTATATGTATCATCATAATTAGTCATGGTGATATATTTTAGGTTCAACTTGTGCATGTTTTGCTCGTGAAAATCTTGTTGGGTAAGTACTTCCGTAATTTCTCTTCCACGATCAGTACGGAAATTGAAACACAGCACCACATCCCCATCTTCAATCAGCGCCAGCGGCGTACCATCAATATTGGTTGCGATTATAGGCAGAATAAATTCGTCCGTCACACCCTCCTCGTAAGAGGCTTTCACCGCTTTTAACATATCCGAAGCTGGTACGTGATTCCCTTCCCCATGCACCATTCCATCATAAGCAAGCTTTACCCGTTCCCATCGTTTATCCCGGTCCATCGCATAGTATCTCCCCGTAATGCTTGCCAATTGTCCCGTAGTTTGAGCCATGGCATCTTCAAGTTCAGTAAGGAAGCCCAGGCCACTTTTAGGATCGGTATCCCTTCCATCCGTAAACGCATGAACAAAAACATTTGTCAATCCGCGATCCGAGGCAATTTTACAAAGGCCTTTCAAGTGGTCGATGTGCGAATGCACGCCTCCATCAGATACCAAGCCAATGAAATGGACCTTTTTGCCATTTGCTTTTGCATAATCCAACCCGTTTGTAAGAACTGGCTCATTTGCTAGCGTGCCTTCGGAAACTGCGAGATTAACTTTTACAAGATCCTGATAAACTACCCTGCCGGCTCCTAGATTGGTATGTCCGACCTCCGAATTACCCATCTGACCATCTGGGAGACCGACCGCCAACCCACTTGCAGCCAGTTTGCTATGAGGATAGTTTTGCAAAATGCTGTCGTAAAAAGGAGTGTTAGCTGCGATAATAGCGGAACGGCTTTCTTCGCCAACCTTGGCGATTCCCCAACCATCCATGATTATGAGAATTACTTTTTTGCTCAATGTCTTAAATTTTATGATTTATCACTTGAAGCTTCTGCCTATCACTCTGACTTTTCAAGCTCAGAAGGTTCGTTATTTTCATCAATAATTACGTAAACCTCTTCATTTGGGCGACGCATCAGAAATTTTTCACGCGCCAATTTTTCAAGCATTTTCGGATTTCCGAATACTTCGTCTCTTTCCTTTTTTACCTGGCTGATTTTTTCCAACAGAATGGACTTCTCGGTTTCCAGCTCCTTCATTTTGATCCTGTTAGAAAAAACAACCCTGAGATTATTATTATCAAGCACGAAAATCCACACAAGCCAAGCCAGCAAAGTGGCTATGTAAAAATTCCTTAGAGTATGGAGAGACCAGAATGACTTGTTTTTCATTTCAAAATGCCTTGAAACAGAACCGGAGCTAAAAGCTCCGGTTCCTAATGTAATATTAGAATTTCAATCCTGGAAAATATGCACTTTCTCCGAGTTCTTCCTCAATGCGCAATAACTGATTGTATTTGGCCATGCGGTCAGAACGGGAAGCAGATCCGGTTTTGATCTGACCTGTATTTAATGCAACAGCAAGGTCAGCAATTGTTGAATCCTCCGTTTCTCCCGAGCGGTGAGACATGATGCTTTTGTAACTATTACGTTTTGCAAGATTTACGGTGTCAATAGTCTCTGTTAATGTTCCGATCTGGTTAACTTTAACAAGAACCGCATTTGCTATTTGGGATTCAATGCCCTGTTGCAGACGGGTTACATTGGTTACAAATAAATCATCTCCAACCAGCTGGCATTTGTTACCAACAGAATCTGTCAAAGTTTTCCAGCCAGCCCAGTCATCCTCGCCCATACCGTCTTCGATGGAAATGATAGGATATTTGGCAACCCACTGAGTCCAGTAGTCCGCCATCTCAGGTGACGTCAGTTTACGACCATCTGATTTTTTAAAATGGTAGAATCCATCTTCGAAAAATTCAGAAACAGCAGCATCCATTGCGATAAATATTTCTTCGCCCGGCTTATATCCTGCTTTTTCAATAGCTTGAATTACAATCTCAATAGCTTCCTCGTTCGATTTGATATTAGGAGCAAAGCCACCTTCATCACCTACGTTCGTTGAATATCCTTTGCTTTTTAAAACAGTTTTAAGCGTGTGGAATACTTCTACACCCATACGAAGCGCCTGAGAAAATGTTTCAGCTTTCGCGGGCATAATCATGAATTCCTGGAAGTCTATTGAATTATCTGCATGGCTACCACCATTCAGGATATTCATCATTGGAACCGGCAATGTGTTTGCATTGGTACCACCTACGTAACGATACAATGGCAGGTTTGCTTCTTGCGCGGCAGCTTTTGCAGCGGCCAAGGAAACGCCCAGAATTGCGTTCGCCCCAAGCTTACCTTTGTTGGGAGTGCCGTCCAATTCCAGCATAATTTTATCAATCAGATTTTGCTCAAATACAGAACATCCAATCAATTCAGGAAAAATAATGTCGTTTACATTTTCAACCGCTCTCAAAACACCTTTGCCCACATAAACACTTTTATCGTCATCACGAAGTTCAACGGCTTCATGCTTTCCGGTGGAAGCACCAGAAGGAACAGCAGCGCGTCCCAGATAACCATTTTCTGTTCGTATATCAACTTCTACCGTTGGGTTTCCTCTTGAATCAAGAATTTGTCTTGCATGCACTGACTGAATCGTACTCATTAGCAGCTTGTGGTTTGATTAAAAATTTGAACATGTTAACATTACAAAATAACACAAAAAAATTGTCATCCATAAACTAGAATTCACTTTTGGGTAAATTTCACATGTTGTTAACCTAGTGAATTTATCTGACAATCAGTATCGTTTTGGTTGTTTGGAAAAGAAAAAAGCCTCCGCATCGGGAGGCTTCTTCATACTAATTTTCACTTAGCAATTTTATGAAATCGTCGAAAAGATAACGAGAATCGTGCGGTCCCGGTGATGCCTCCGGGTGGTACTGCACCGAGAATGCCGGATGGTCTTTTCTTCGGATACCCTCAATTGTTTTATCGTTCAAATTAACGTGTGTTATCTCGATGTCGGGATGGCTTTCAATTTCATCGGGGTTGACTGCAAATCCATGATTTTGTGAGGTTATCTCGCAAAAACCAGATATTAGGTTTTTAACTGGATGGTTCAACCCTCTATGACCGTGATGCATTTTATAAGTATTAATGCCACTTGAAAGTGCCAAGAGCTGATGACCGAGGCATATGCCAAAAAGAGGCTTATTACTCTTTATCATCTGGTTTACACTTTCAACCGCATATAACATTGCAGATGGATCTCCCGGACCGTTTGAAATGAAAAATCCATCTGGCTGCCATTTCATTACTTCCTCAAAAGATGTTTTTGCGGGAAAGACTTTGCAATAGCATCCTCTTGAAGTCAGATTTTTGAGAATGCTTTTCTTTATGCCATAATCCATGACAGCGATTCTCCATTTGCTCGTCTTCTCATCGCCCATGAAATACGCTTCGTCCGTGGTAACCTGGGACGATAGTTCTAATCCGTCCATGGAAGGGATTTTCTTTAATTCTTCCATAAGCTGTGCTTCATCCAGGATTTCAGAAGAAATAATTGCATTCATTACACCTTTTTGCCTTACATGCCGCACCAGGTGTCTTGTATCGACATTGCTAATACCAACAATACCGGCCCTTTCAAAATATTCCTGCAATGAAAAGTCGGCAGTATAACGGGAATAAATGGTGGAAAAAGTATTACAAACCATTCCCCGGATCTTTACAGAAGACGATTCCTCTTCATCCTCTAATTGAACTCCATAATTTCCGATATGGGAATTCGTGTTAACAATAATCTGACCGTAATAGGAAGGATCGGTATAAATTTCCTGATACCCTGTCATGCCCGTGTTGAAGCAAATTTCTCCACCAGTTGTACCATGGATGCCCAAGGCCAATCCTTTGTATGCTGTTCCGTCTTCCAGCAATAACAGAGCTTCCCTTTTTTGATTCATATTGAAGATAATCTTTACTTTATTTGGCCCGAAAATGAAGCATTCTGAGGGTTAATTAAAAATCCGGTGCAAAAATAGAAATTTTTAGCCATAAAAAAGGGTTAAACGAAACCGTTCAACCCTTTTCATATATCATTTTCAGATTTCCAAAACTATTCCTTTTCAGTTTCGCCTGGTAATTCTTCACTTTCTTTCACATCTTCAGAATCAGGTTCTGCTTCTGCAACGATTGGATGATCCACTTTCTTGACAGGTGACGCAGCTACTACTTCATCCGTTGAATCTGACTTTTTAACTCCACCTCTTCTGCTCCTACGCGTTTTTGCTGGTTTATCAGCATTTGCAAGTAACAAAGCATCATTAAAGTCAACCAACTCGATCAGCGCTTTTTCGGCCGCATCACCAAGTCTGTTCCCCAATTTGATGATTCTTGTGTAACCACCTGGGCGCGAAGCTATTTTATCTGAAACGATACCAAAAAGTTCTTTGGTTGATTCCTTGTCGTTCAAATAAGAAAATGCGATCCTTCTGTTATGTGTAGAATCTTCCTTCGCGCGGGTTAACAAAGGTTCTACGTATTTACGAAGCTCCTTTGCCTTTGTCAAAGTTGTTTCAATTCTCTTATGGATAATCAAGGAAGAAGCCATGTTTGAAAGCATTGCCTTGCGGTGAGATGCTGTTCTTCCTAAGTGATTATCTTTCTTACCGTGTCTCATTGTTTTTTTGTTTAGTTGCTTCGAGCTGCGACGATCGCGCTACAGAATACATCCTTATGATGGAATATTAATTAATCCTCGTCCAAACGATATTTGGCAACATCCATCCCAAACGTCAATTGCTTGTCAGCAACAAGTTGCTCTAACTCAGTGAGGGACTTTTTACCAAAATTGCGGAACTTCATCATGTCAGAAATTTCAAGCCTTACCAAATCACCAAGTGACTTAACATCAGCAGATTTCAAACAGTTATACGCACGAACCGAAAGATCCAATTCTGACAAAGATGTTTTCAGGAGCTTTCTCATGCGAAGCATTTCTTCATCAACCTGATTATCTTCTTCTGCCTTCTGCTTCTCAAACGTCATTGTTTGGTCAGAGAACAACATGAAATGTTGAATCAAAATGTTTGCTGCACCCTTCAATGCATCCTCAGGATGGATTGAACCATCAGTTTGGATATCTATTAAAAGACGCTCATAATCGGTGCGTTGTTCTACACGTGTATTTTCAACACTGTATTTGACATTTTTGATAGGTGTGTAGATTGAATCCACAGCGATATATCCAAACGGCAATTCATTTGCCCTTGGCTCATCGGCCGGAACATAACCTCTTCCTTTGTCCAAAAGAAGTTCCATTTCGAACTCCTTTTGATCATCTATATGACAAATCACCTGATCTGGGTTCAAAACCTCGAATGCATTGGTAAACTTACCAATGTCGCCAGCCGTTATAGCCGACACATTTTTAAGATTTACAACGATTCTGCTTTCGCTCAGATCAGAAACTTTTTTAAAACGAACCATTTTTAGGTTCAGGATGATTTCTGTTACATCCTCAACAATACCTTCGATAGAAGAAAACTCATGAAGAACTCCAGGGAACTTCACACTCGTGATGGCATAGCCTTCCAAAGATGAAAGAAGTATTCTACGTAACGCATTACCAATTGTTACGCCGTATCCTTTCTCTAAAGGCTTAAACTCAAACAACCCGTGAAAGTCATCTGCTTTTTCCATGACGACCTTATCAGGCATTTGGAAAGCTAATATTGACATAGTCCTTGCTCCTTTTTAAGTAGTAAATGATAGTTGATCACGCTACCGTTACCTTTGCGATCGCAAAATTGCCGTTTCCGGCCAAAAAAGCACTCCCTCGAAACGAGGAAGTACCGAATGATGAAGATATTATTTAGAATACAACTCAACGATAAGTTGCTCGTTGATGTTTTCCGGGATTTGTTCGCGTTCTGGGAAAGTGACAAACTTTCCAGACAAACTTTGAACATCCCACTCCAGCCAGTTAAAACCTTTGGAGCTATGTCCTGCTAAGCTATCTGTAACGGCTTCAAGAGATTTAGATTTCTCTCGAACAGTTACAACCTGGCCCGGACGCAGAGAATAAGAAGGGATATTAACAATTTCTCCATCAACAAGAATGTGCTTGTGAGAAACTAGCTGACGTGCAGCGCGCCTAGTTGGGGAAATTCCCAGACGATAGACTGTATTATCCAAACGAGCTTCACAGTACTTTAAGAGGTTTTCACCAGTAATACCCTCTTTAACCGAAGCCTTTTCAAAAAGATTGCGGAACTGTCTCTCAAGTATACCGTAAATAAATTTCACCTTTTGCTTTTCCATTAACTGTAAAGCATATTCCGACTTTTTGGAACGGCGACCCTTTCCGTGCATTCCGGGAGGGTAATTCTTTTTTGCAAGCGCCTTGCTCGGTCCCATAATGGGTTCTCCGTAACGTCTTGCAATCTTTGATTTGGGACCTGTATAACGTGCCATTAAAAACTTTTTGTTTACTTATAATTAATAAAAAACCATTCGGTAACCCCAGTGTCCAAATTACGAATGGATAATAAACCTATACTCTGCGACGCTTCGGAGGGCGGCAACCATTGTGAGGCAATGGAGTGATATCACGAATGGTGGTCACTTCAATTCCCGCATTTTGAATGGTACGGATCGCCGACTCACGTCCGGATCCAGGACCTTTAACAAATACTTCTGCTTTACGCATTCCCAGATCAAAAGCAACCTGAGCTGCACTTTGAGCCGCGGTCTGAGCAGCATATGGAGTATTTTTCTTCGATCCCCTGAATCCCATTTTACCAGCGGAACCCCAGGAAATAACCTGTCCGTTGCTATTGGTAATAGAGATAATAATATTGTTGAAAGAAGCCTTAATATGAACCTGCCCAACAGATTCTACTACTACTACCCTTTTTTTCGCTTTATCTTTTCTTTTGTTCTGTGCCATTGCTTATGGAATAAGTTGTGGATCGCATCCACTGCTCATTGTTTATTTGGTAGCCTTTTTCTTGTTCGCTATTGTTTTGCGTTTTCCCTTACGCGTACGAGAATTGTTCTTAGTTCTTTGTCCACGCAATGGCAACCCTTTACGATGGCGAAGGCCACGATAACAAGCAATATCCATCAAACGCTTAATGCTTAGCTGAACTTCCGACTTTAGGGCGCCTTCTACTTTATACTCACCAGCAATGACCGCACGGATAGCTCCAGACTCATCATCAGACCAGTCTATTACTTTTTTATCCAAATCAACACCAGCTTTTCCTAGAATCTTCTTAGCGGAACTACGTCCAATTCCAAAAATATAAGTCAATGAGATTTCGCCTCTTTTACGGTCTGGAATATCAACTCCTGAAATACGTGCCATAATGATTAACCTTGTCTTTGTTTATACCGTGGGTTCTTTTTATTTATTACATACACTTTACCCTTACGGCGTATAACTTTGCAGTCTTCGCTGCGCTTCTTAACTGATGCTTTGACCTTCATCTGATTATACTTATGTGTTAATAAAAGGTGATCAACTTCTTACTTATATCTATAGGTAATTCTTGCCTTTGACAAATCATAAGGAGACATTTCCAATTTTACACGGTCTCCCGGTAATATTTTTATATAGTGCATTCTCATTTTTCCGGATATGTGCGCTATTACTTCATGTTTGTTTTCTAATACAACCCGAAACATTGCGTTTGACAAAGCTTCGAGAATTACTCCATCCTGTTCTATTGATGCTTGTTTAGCCATTCGTGGTGTTTATTACTTCACTTCCACCATAAGGCTGGTGTTGGCCGTGACTTTTTCTATGTAGTCAAAAGTTGTCAGAATCTCAGCCTTGCCTTTACGAACTACAACTGTATGTTCAAAATGAGCGGAATACTTTCTATCGCTTGTCCTGATTGTCCACCCATCCCGCTCCTGCATAACTGACTTGGATCCAAGATTAATCATGGGCTCAATAGCTAAAACCATTCCCTCCCTCAACCTGACACCCTTTCCTCTTTTTCCGTAATTCGGAACTTCTGGGCTTTCATGAAGATCTTTTCCGACACCATGTCCAACCAACTCCCTAACAACAGTATATCCTCTCTCCTCCACATAGCTTTGAACTGCAAATCCTATATCCCCTATCCGCAAACCATCAATTGCTTGATCTATTCCCCTGTATAACGACTTTTTCGTTGCCGAAAGAAGATTCATTACTTCTCTTGATACCTCACCGACTGGATAGGTATAAGCACTATCACTATGGAAACCATTCAACTTAACCCCACAATCAATAGACACTACATCTCCGTCTTTCAATATATAACTTCCAGGGATACCATGAACAACAACCTCATTTACAGATATACAAAGAGAAGCTGGGAATTTGTTAAACCCTTTGAAAGAAGGAATTCCTCCATAGTCACGGATATACTCCTCCGCAACAGCGTCGAGCTTAGCGGTTGTAATTCCGGGTTTAACCCAAGTTGCAACCTCCGCATGCGCCTTACCTAAAACCTGGGCACTTACCTTTATAAGGGCTATTTCCTCCTCTGTTTTAAGATAAATCATCTTTTATCAGATAGCAACGCTCTCTGTTCTACCTTTAACCCTACCAGACTTCATCAAACCTTCGTATCTTCTCATTAAAAGATAGCTCTCGACTTGTTGTAGCGTATCCAACACAACACCAACCATAATTAGTAAAGAGGTTCCTCCAAAGAAATGGGCAAAATCTGTTGACACGCCCAATAAACTTGCGAATGCAGGCAGAGTAGCTACCACGGCTAGCATTAAAGAACCGGGAAAAGTAATCCTGTCTAGTACAGAGCTAATATATTCCGATGTCTGTTGCCCGGGCTTCACGCCTGGGATAAAACCTCCACCTCTCTTCATATCGTCCGCAATTTGCTGCGGATTCACCGAAATGGCTGTATAGAAGAATGTGAAAACAATGATCAATACCGCAAAAAGCAGGTTATACTGCCATGTAGTATAATTTGCGAAGATAGTTGCAACATTACTGGCAAAATCGCTCTTCTCAGCAAAGTATGAGGCACCCAACGAAGGGATAAACATCAAAGCTTGCGCAAAAATGATGGGCATTACTCCCGCCGCATTGAGTTTCAATGGCAAATACTGACGTTGCCCGCCCATTACCCTGTTTCCCACTACCTGTTTGGCATACTGAATGGGAATTCGTCGCACAGCCTGAGTCAACATGACGGCACCCATAATTACAAAATACAGGGCCACTATCTCAAGCACAAATAGCAAAATTCCACCACTACCCCTCGAAACAAATTCCTTGTATATTGCTCCTGGAAACCTGGACACAATGCCAATCATAATAAGCATTGAAATACCATTCCCGATTCCTTTATCTGTAATTCTTTCTCCAAGCCACATACAAAACATGGTCCCCGCAGTCAACACAAATACAGATGAAATAGAGAAGAGACTTCTGCTAACAAGCAGGGCTTCGTCTGGCACAGTAGTATTCAAGTAAGCAGTTCCCTGAACCAGGGTTACCACTATGGTAAGCACCCTTGTGATTTGATTCAATTTTTTGCGACCTGACTCACCTTCCTTCTGCATTTTCTGAAAGTAAGGCAATGCCATCGTCAACAACTGAATGGCAATAGACGCAGAAATATAAGGCATGATACCCAACGCAAAGATGGATGCCTTACTAAAAGCTCCCCCTAAAAAAGTATCAAGAAGTCCCAACAAACCCTGCGAAGAAACATTCATTTGGTCCGGCTCAACCCCCGGTAATGCCACGTAAGACCCCAAACGAAAAATAGTTATAAACAACAAAGTGTTGAGAATACGCGTTCTCAACTCCTCTATCGCAAATATATGTTTAATTGTCTCTAAGAATCGTTTCATGTTCTGGGCTTACATTAGTCTATCAAGTAGTAAATTAGTTACTTGAATAGCACAATTATAATTTGACCGCCTTACCTCCTGCCTTTTCGATCGATTCTACCGCCGATGCAGAAAATCCATGAGCATGAATTTCAACTGCAGACGTAATCTCCCCCCTATTGAGAATTTTGACCAAGTCCTTCCTCGCCAAGAGACCATGTTCGCTAATTAACTCAGGAGTAATCACGGTAGCCCCAATTTTTTCAGCCAGGGCCTGAATCGCATCCAGATTTAGGGCTTTGTACTCGATTCTATTGATATTGTTAAAGCCAAATTTAGGCAACCTTCTTTGAAGCGGCATTTGCCCTCCCTCAAAACCCGTTTTTCTGCTGTAACCTGAACGAGATTGAGCACCTTTATGACCACGCGCCGATGTTCCGCCTCTACCAGAGCCCTGACCACGTCCAACTCTTTTTCCTACCTTTACAGAACCTGCTGCCGGTTGTAGTGAACTTAGATTCATACTATTCGTATCTATTAAATTTCCTCAACTTTTACCAAATGGCTTACCTTACGGATCATTCCCGCAATCGCATCGCTATTTTCTTTTTCTACCGTTCTATTCAACTTACCCAAACCTAATGCCTTGATAGTCAGCTTTTGTTTCTCAGGACGGTCGATCGTGCTCTTAACTTGTGTAATGCGTACTTTTGACATGATTACTTTCAGATATAGAATAACCTCTAATTGATTATCCGTTGAAAACTTTATCCAATTTGACACCACGCTGAAAAGCTACCTGATGTGGTGCTCTCATTTTTAGGAGTGCGTCGATAGTAGCTTTGATAACATTGTGCGGATTTGACGATCCCTTAGATTTTGCGAGTACATCCTTAATTCCCGCACTTTCCAAAACTGCTCTCATAGGACCTCCTGCAAGAACGCCAGTACCCGGAGCAGCAGGCTTGATAAGAACAAAACCGCCGCTGAATTTACCTTCCATTTGATGCGGGACAGTATGTTTCAACATAGGAATTTGAATCAAATTTTTCTTTGCATCATCGATTCCTTTTGCAATGGCGTCAGTGACCTCATTAGCTTTACCTAATCCATATCCAACAACACCATTTCCGTCACCTACCACAACTATGGCAGAAAAGCTAAAACGACGTCCACCCTTTACTACCTTTGCCACCCGATTAATCGCAACAACGCGTTCTTTCAGATCTGATTCGTTAACCTTTGAAGGTCTTGTATTTGTAGACATAGTCTTTGTTATACTTAGAATTTCAGGCCACCCTCGCGAGCTCCTTCGGCCAATGCTTTTACTTTTCCATGATACAAATATCCGTTACGATCGAAAACCACCGCCTGAATACCTGCCTCTTGCGCTTTCTCAGCTATTTTTTTCCCTACCAGAAGAGCTGCTTCAATATTAGAATTTTCCTTTCTTCCTCCAAGCTCCACAGATGATGCACTCGCAAGTGTAATTCCGTTGATATCATCTATAATTTGTGCGTAAATGCTAGTATTAGACCGAAATACTGAAAGTCTAGGGCGTTCAACACTGCCCTTCACCCTTTTCCGAATGTGTAGCTTTAGACGCTGTCTTCTGTCTGCTTTTGCGTTAGCCATTTTAATCTTATCTAACTTTATTTATACATTAATTTTTGTAACGTACTACTTCTTGGAGGCAGATTTGCCAGCTTTACGGCGAACCTCTTCACCAACAAAGCGTATGCCTTTTCCTTTGTAAGGTTCAACTTTCCTTAATGACTTAATCTTGGCCGCAACCGAACCGATTAACTCCTTGTCAATTCCTTCCAAAATCACTTTAGGATTTTGTCCCTTTTCAGAAGTTGTAGTCAACTTAATTTCTTCTGGTATTGCCATGAAAATATTGTGTGAATAGCCAAGTTGCAGCTCCAACACATTATTAGCAGCGCTTGCTTTATAACCCACACCAATTATCTCCAATTCTTTCCTATAACCCGTACCAACTCCAATAACCATGTTGTTGATCAAGGAACGATACAAACCATGCAAAGCCTTATGGCGTTTCTGCTCTGTCGGACGTTTTACTTTCAATTCATTACCTTCTACTTCAACCGTGATATCAGTATCCACGGCTTGTAAAAGTGTGCCTTTCGGCCCTTTAACCGAGACAATGTTATCCTCTGCAACTGATACCGAAATTCCAGCCGGTAAAACGATAACCTTATTTCCTATTCGTGACATCTCCTGAATTACTTTAAAATATTAATACACGAAACACAACAATTCACCACCAACGTTCAATGTTTTAGCCTCTTTATCAGTCATCACACCTTTTGACGTAGAAATAATAACAGTTCCTAATCCGCCTAAAACACGCGGTAAAGTTAAAGAACCTGAATATTTACGAAGTCCTGGTTTACTTATCCTCTCTAATTTCACAATCGCAGATTGCTTTGTAACCGGATTGTACTTCAAAGCTATCTTAATTGTCCCCTGGGGGCCAATTTCATCAAACTTGTAACTCTGAATATATCCTTTGTCAAAAAGCACCTTTGTAATTTCTTTCTTTATGTTGGATGCAGGTATCTCAACAACCCTGTGCTTCGCTTTGATAGCGTTTCTGAGTCTCGTCAGATAGTCTGCTATGGGATCCGTTAACATTTTTAAGCCTAGTTTAAACACCCCTTTTAAAACGGGAGTGCAAAGTTAAGTAATTGAAATCAAAATTGAAAGTATTCTTACCAACTTGATTTTGTGACTCCCGGGATCTTTCCATCAGAGGCCATATCCCGAAACAAAACTCTTGAAATACCGAATTTTCTCATATATCCACGAGGTCTGCCCGTGATTTTGCACCTATTGTGCAGGCGGACCGGAGAAGAATTACGGGGTAATTTATCAAGTCCAACCCAATCCTCAGCGGCTTTAAGCTTTTTACGCTTTTCAGCGAATTTAGCTACCAGCTCTTGTCGTTTTCTCTCCCTTGCTTTAACTGATTCTTTTGCCATTATCGGTAAATAATCTTAGTATTAAGTATTATCCTTATTTGTTCGCGTTACTGAAGGGCATTCCTAATGCTTTCAACAACTCATAGCTTTCTTCGTCCGAATTACTGGAGGTAACAAACGTGATGTCCATACCAGTAATTTTGCTCACTTTTTCGATGCTTATCTCAGGAAAAATGATTTGCTCCTTCACGCCGAAAGTATAATTTCCACGTCCATCAAAGCCTTTGTCGCTAATACCTTTGAAATCCCTCACACGAGGCATCGCAATAGCCGTCAAACGATCAAGAAATTCATACATACGATCTCCACGAAGTGTCACCTTTGCGCCAATCGGCATGTTTTCACGTAATTTAAAGTTAGATACAGCCTTTTTCGAAATAGTTGCTATCGCTTTTTGACCAGTAATCAAACTTAACTCGTCAACACCTACATCAACAAGCTTCTTATCAGCAACTGCCGCACCTATTCCTTTATTGATAACAATCTTTGTTAAACGTGGAACCTGCATGCCAGACTTGTACTGAAACTTTTCTTTCAATTGCGAAACAACTTCGCTTAAATATTTTTCTTTTAATCTTGGCTGTGCCATATCTAAAATAATTATGTGGATTGCCGACCCACCTGCTCAAATATAAATTTTACCTCTGCAAGTCAGGCTACAATAATTGTCCTGACTTTTTAGAGTAACGCTGCAATTTACCTTTTTCATCAGCCTTGCGACCAGTTCTTGTAGCTTCTCCAGTTTTAGGGTCAACAACCATTAGGTTGCTAATGTGAATAGCTCCTTCCCGCTTTTCTATACTACCTTGTGGGCTCTGAGCATTTGGTTTTACATGTTTGGTAATCATGTTAACACCTTCTACCGTAGCCCTTAACTTTTCTACTATCACCTTTTTAATCACTCCGGTTTCGCCTTTAGCATTACCTGAAATAACTTTAACAGTATCCCCTTTACGGATATGTAATTTTGCTGGTGCCTTTTTATTTGAGCTTTCCATTGAGGTCTTTCTTAACAGTTAAAAGAAATACTTGTGTTCGATTTCTTACAACACTTCCGGTGCCAACGATACAATCTTCATAAACTGCTTTTCACGCAGTTCCCGTGCAACGGGACCAAAGATGCGGGTACCACGAGGTTCGTCATTATTGTTCAATAACACAGCTGCATTATCTTCAAACCTGATGTAAGTACCATCCTTACGTCTTACTTCCTTTTTTGTGCGTACGACAACGGCCTTTGATACCGTCCCTTTTTTCATATTGCTCGAAGAAAGAGCAGCTTTTACTGTCACGACGATCTTATCGCCAACAGATGCATAGCGTTTACCTGTTCCGCCAAGCACCCGGATTACGAGTACTTCCTTCGCACCGCTATTATCTGCTACTGACAATCTTGATTCTTGTTGTACCATGATTACTTCGCTCTTTCAAGGATTTCTATTAATCTCCAACGCTTATTCTTGCTTAGCGGACGAGTTTCCATCACACGGATCGTATCACCGACTCCGACCTGATTTGTTTCGTCATGTACCATTAGTTTGGTAGTTTTTGTCATAAACTTACCATACTTGGCATGCTTTACCTTACGCTCGACAGTGATCACGCAGGATTTCTCCATCCCGTTACTCACCACTTTACCAACTCTTTCTTTCCGTAAATTTCTTTCTGTTGCCTCCATAATTTCTAAACTGATTTACTGTTGGATAGTTTTAGCCGACAGTTCGGTTAAGAGTCTTGCAATTTCCTTACGTGAGGCGCGAATACGCAAAGGGTTTTCGATCGGAGAAATAGCATGAGCAAATTTCAACCGGAGTAAGCGCTCTCTCTCTTGGGCGATCTGCTCTTTAAGCTGATCTTGCGAAAGATCCTTTATTTCTGTACTAGTCATTGCTTTAAATAATTAGTGTTCTTAATACGTTCGGAGTTAATCCTGTTCCTGATAATCCCGACGTACCACGAACTTGGTTTTAATTGGCAGCTTCTGAGCGGCCAAACGCAATGCCTCATTTGCGGTATCGAGTTCCACACCAGTCGCCTCAAAAATGATCGTTCCTGGTTTAACAGGTGCCACCCAATATTCGGGTGCGCCTTTTCCTTTACCCATCCGAACCTCTGCAGGTTTCTTTGTAATAGGTTTATCAGGGAAAACTCGAATCCAAACCTGTCCTTCACGTTTCATTGCACGAGTCACGGAGATACGAGCAGCTTCGATTTGTCGTGCAGTCAACCAGCCTGGTTCAAGTGCCTTAATAGCAAACGATCCAAATGCTATTTCATGTCCACGAGTGGCCAAACCATTGTATGAACCCTTCCCCTTTTGTTGCTTGCGAAATTTTGTCCTTTTCGGCTGTAACATGATTCCAATCTATTTGAACCGGTTCAAAACCGGAAAATGTCTGATTACTTTTTCTTACTCTTATTTCTCTTCCTACGGTCTGCTTCGCTTCCTCCTCCACCACCTTCACCTCTTGGAGCACCGCCACCTTCATTTCCTCTTCCACCTCTTCTGTCACGTCCACCACGGTCATTACCACCACGATCATTCGATCCGCCAGTTCCTCTATCCGCTCTATCGGCAGCAGCAGTTGCAGCAGCAGGGGTAAGGTCACGCTTGCCGTACAATTCACCTTTAAAGATCCAAACCTTGATACCTATTTTACCGTAGATAGTTTGTGCCTCTGAAATAGCGTAGTCTATGTCTGCACGTAAAGTATGAAGAGGGATCCGGCCTTCTTTGTACTCTTCTGTACGAGCCATTTCAGCTCCTCCCAGACGTCCGGCCAGACGAATTTTTATCCCTTGTGTTCCAACTCTCATGGCAGAAGCAATTGATTGCTTCATTGCCCGTCTGTAAGAAATACGAGCTTGTAATTGTTGTGCGATCGCCTCACCAACTAATTTTGCATCGATCTCAGGACGTTTGATTTCGTAGATATTAATCTGAACATCTTTTCCTGTAATCTTTTTAAGCTCTTCTTTAATTTTATCTACCTCGCTACCACCTTTACCAATTACAATACCAGGACGAGCCGTATGAATGGTGAGTGTGATGCGCTTCAACGTTCGCTCAATAACGACTTTCGAGATAGATCCTTTTGGGATACGTGCCTTAATGTAGTTACGAATTTTTTCGTCTTCAACTAATTTATCAGAGAAGTCCTTTCCTCCATACCAACTTGACTCCCATCCTCTAACAATTCCTAGTCTCAGACCTATAGGATTTACCTTTTGTCCCATTCGATATAGATCGTTTTACTTATGATTCGGTGATTACTACTTCTTTATCTGCACCTGAGACCAAAACCGAAGCGTCATCAATCACAATCGTGATATGATTTGAACGTTTGCGGATTCTATGCGCTCTTCCCTGAGGTGCGGGGCGTAAACGCTTCAACATACGTCCACCATCTATAAAGACAGTTTTAACGATGAGATCAGCGTCTTCCAGCTTAGTATCTTCATTCAATTGTTGCCAGTTTGCCACAGCAGAAAGCAAAACCTTATGCAACACTGGTGAAGAAGCCCTTGGCTGAAATTTCAAAAGTGCCAACGCCTTGCTGACCTTTTGTCCGCGAATCATGTCGGCTACTAATCTCATCTTGCGAGGAGAGGTAGGTACATCTTTTAATATTGCTCTTGCTTCCATGTTCTTTCAGATATAGGCTTGTCCTTTGCGGAACCAGCTATCGTCGAATAATTATTTTCTACCTTTATCTTTTTTTGCTGTATGGCCTCGAAAATTGCGTGTTGGAGAAAATTCTCCCAATTTATGGCCAACCATGTTTTCAGTCACGTAAACCGGAATAAACTTATTTCCGTTATGAACCGCGAATGTATGCCCGATAAAATCAGGCGAAATCATTGAGCGTCGAGACCATGTCTTAATGACTGACTTGCGAGCTGCACCGTTCATGACAGTTACTTTATTCTCCAGACGAAAGTCGATATATGGTCCTTTTTTTAATGAGCGTGCCATGTTATATTATTATTTTTTACGACGGCTTATAATCAATTTCTCTGAATGCTTATTGCGGTCACGGGTTTTCAAACCTTTGGCAAACTGACCATTTCTAGAACGAGGCTGACCTCCCGACGAACGTCCCTCACCACCACCCATTGGGTGATCGACAGGGTTCATTGCAACACCACGAACTCTTGGACGACGACCCAGCCATCTTCTGCGACCCGCTTTCCCCAATGCAACATTCATATGACTTGCATTAGAAACGGTACCAACCGTAGCAATGCAAGTTGACAAAATCATGCGCATTTCGCCGGAAGGCATTTTTAATACAGCGTATTTACCTTCACGAGCTACTAGTTGAGCATAAGCTCCGGCACTTCTTGCAAATTGTCCCCCTTTACCTGGAGTCAATTCAATATTGTGTACAATTGTACCGATTGGCATTACTCCAAGAGGTAGCGCATTTCCAACCTCAGGAGCTACTGAGCTACCTGAAACAATCACCTGCCCTACTTTGAGACCATTTGGCGCAATAATATATCTTTTTTCATCATCCTCGAATTGAATAAGCGCGATACGAGCTGAACGGTTCGGATCATATTCAATGGTAAGAACTGTGGCTGGCGCATCGAAACGATTTCTTTTGAAATCTATAATACGATACTTTCTTTTGTGCCCACCACCTATGTATCGCATGGTCATGTGCCCCTGGCTATTACGACCACCTGTTCTTTTGATGGTTTCCAGAAGACTCTTTTCAGGTTTCGCGGCGGTGATCTCCTCAAAAGTAGGAGCCGAGCGAAAACGCTGACCAGCACTTGTCGGTTTTAATTTTTTAACTGCCATTTGCTATTAACTCGTCAAAGATTTGAATCGATCAACTATTTTATGCTTCACCGTAGATATCGATGATTTCACCTTCAGCTACTGTTACGATAGCCTTCTTAATGGTTGATGTCTTTCCACTTACAAATTTACCTCCCGATGTGCGGGATTTGCTTTTTCCAATGCTGCGCATCGTGTGAACGCTTTCTACGGTAACCCCGAACAGTTTTTCGATAGCCTTTTTGATTTCTACCTTATTAGCGGTAAGCGCAACTTCAAAAGCATATTTTCCTTGACCACCCTGAGCCGTTACCTTTTCAGTTATAATCGGACGTTTCAGTACACTCATCTTATTTGTTCAGTTGGGTTTCCAAAATAGAAAGGGCAGATTCACTTATCAAAAGGCGGTCTGCATACATCAGGTCATAGGTGTTAATAGAATCAACTGTAGTAACCTTAGCCTTTGGAATATTTCGGCTTGAAAGGTATACATTGCTGTCAACAGCTGACAGAATCAATAATGTCTTGGTGTTCACTAATGAAAGTGAAGTTAAAACATTCAAATATGATTTGGTCTTAGGCGAATCAAAGGTGAAGGCTTCTAAAACAGAAATAGCATCAGACTGAGCCTTGGCCGAAAAAGCAGACCGTCGGGCCAAAACTTTAACTTTCTTATTGATTTTAAAACCGTAGTCACGAGGTCTTGGTCCAAAAATACGGCCACCACCTACAAACACCGGAGACTTAATGCTACCTGCACGAGCTCCACCAGTTCCTTTTTGACGCTTGATCTTACGTGTCGAGTGATTAATCTCTGCGCGTTCTTTGGATTTGTGCGTGCCCTGGCGCTGATTAGCCAAATACAGCTTCACATCTAGATAGATAGCATGCGTGTTAGGTTCAATGCCGAAGATATCCTCAGACACATTTACCTTCTTGCCGGTATCTTCTCCTTTTATATTTAATACGGACAGTTCCATTATACTATTTCTCAATGATTAGAAATGAATTCCTTGAACCGGGTACTGAGCCACTTACAACCAAAAGGTTCTGCTCAGGTATCACTTTCAGGATACGTAAATTCTGAATTTTTACACGATTGTTACCCATGCGTCCACCCATACGGATACCCTTAAATACACGTGATGGGAAAGAACAGGCACCAATCGAACCTGGGTGACGCGCTCTGTTATGCTGACCGTGTGTCTGACCTCCTACCCCGGCAAATCCATGGCGCTTAACAACACCCTGAAAACCACGACCTTTGGCAGAACCTACAACATCAACAAACTCGCCTTCTTCAAAGATATCCTGAACAGATAATGAAGTTCCAAGTTCATGCTCGACTTCAAATTCCTTGAACTCAACCAATTTTTGCTTGGGAGTTGTATTGGCTTTTTTGAAATGGCCAATCATAGGTTGAGTTGAACTTTTTTCTTTTTTCTCCCCAAATCCCAATTGAATAGCTGTATAGCCATCCTTTTCTTCGGACCTAACTTGTGTTACTACACAAGGACCAGCTTGAATTACAGTACATGCCAGAGCCTGCCCGTCAGCATTGTACAAACTAGTCATTCCGATTTTCTTACCAATTAAACCAGACATGTTTTGAATTTAAAATTAGCAGGTAATACCCTTATTCTTTAAAACGGACTGCAAAGGTAAAAAATCAAAAATTAGTTTCCAAGCAGTATTATTATATTTCTCGCTCGCTATCAGCAAAAAAGGTCAGATGAATATACATCTGACCCCAGTAGGTAAAGTTAATATACGTTTATACGTATATGTCCTAACATTTACCCGAGTTCAGATGTGGTTTCCCTATAAAAAGGACCTTCATCCATTTATTTAAGACTTAAATTAATAAGTCTTTTTACTATACTTTAATCTCTACATCAACACCACTTGGAAGTTCTAGCTTCATTAAGGCATCCACCGTTTTAGCGCTTGTTGAGAAAATATCTACCAAACGTTTGTAGGTGCAAAGCTGAAATTGTTCCCTCGACTTTTTGTTAACGTGAGGCGAACGAAGTACCGTGAATTTCTCTGTCTTAGTCGGCAAAGGGATCGGTCCGCTTACAATAGCACCGGTAGCTTTTACTGCCTTAACAATTTTCTCAGCTGATTTATCAACCAAGTTGTGGTCGAATGACCGAAGTTTGATGCGAATTTTTTGATTCATGTTTTTTATTAATTTCCGGTTCTGAAAGTTGATCGAAGGAACTTCGAAATCCATCAGCGAAAGAACCATTTACTTCCCTGACTTAGATATAAAATCCGTTATCATATTCCTATGATAACGGGTTACAATTTATGCTTTAACAAGGCCTTTCGCCTTTTCAATTACAGTCTCTGCGATATTATTAGGGACAATCTCATAATAAGCGAAGGTCAATGATGCAGTAGCCCGCCCCGATGACATGGTGCGAAGATCTGTCACATATCCAAACAATTCCGAAAGAGGGACATCACATTTGATAACCTGAGCTCCATTACGCGAATCCATACCTCTCATAATTCCACGACGACGGTTAAGGTCACCGGTAATTGGCCCTGTATATTCGTCAGGAGTAAGAACTTCAACATGCATAATCGGCTCCATCAATTTGGAACCTGCATGGCGGGCAGCTTCTTTAAAACCTATTTTTGCAGCAAGTTCAAACGACAAAGAATCGGAATCGACATCGTGGAATGAACCATGATACAAACGCACTTTCATTGAATCCAAAGGATATCCTGCGAGCGCTCCATTTGCCATGGAAGCTTCAAATCCTTTTTGAACAGGTGCGATAAATTCGCGAGGAATAGTACCGCCTACAATCTGATTGACAAATTGCAGACCTTGTTTTGGATCTTGTCCTTCTTCATTATCATCACGTGGTCCGATTTCGAAAAGAATATCTGCAAATTTACCACGACCACCAGTTTGTTTTTTGTAAACTTCACGGTGCTCAAAGTTCTTTGTTAAAATTTCCTTGTAAGCAACCTGAGGAGCTCCCTGGTTTACTTCCACTTTGAATTCGCGACGCATACGGTCGATAATAATCTCAAGGTGAAGTTCGCCCATTCCTTTGATAATGGTCTGCCCAGTCTCTTCATTACTTTCAACCTGCAGAGTTGGATCTTCTTCAATCAATTTTGTAATTGCCTTGGAGAAGTTATCGCTATCCGCCGCTTTCTTAGGCTCTATCGCATAACCAATAACCGGCTCAGGAAACACCATTGATTCCAGAACAATCGGGAATTTTTCGTCTGATAATGTGTCTCCGGTTTTGATATCCTTGAAACCTACTACTGCACCAATGTCACCTGCTTCAAGCCTATCAATCTGATTTTGCTTGTTGGCATGCATTTGGAAAATTCGGGAAATACGTTCCTTATTTTCTGAACGATTATTCAACACATATGATCCGGATTCCAAAGCACCTGAATAAGATCTGATGAAGCAAAGACGCCCCACGTATGGATCTGTTGCGATTTTAAAGGCAAGAGCACAAAATGGATCAGTTACCGTAGGTTGACGACTGATTTCGTTACCTGTCCGGGGATCTGTCCCAATGATACTTTCACGATCAAGAGGTGACGGTAGAATAGCCATCACATAATCCAACATCGTTTGTACTCCTTTATTTTTGAAAGAAGAACCACAAACCATAGGAACAATTTTCATGCTGATGGTCGCTGCACGCAATGCGGCGAGTATTTCGTCCTCAGTTATTGAAGCTGGATCATCGAAATACTTTTCCATCAACGTATCATCGAATTCAGCAACAGCTTCGAGAAGTTTTTCTCTCCACTCAGTCGCTTCTTCAAGCATATCATCAGGAATTGGCACCTCGGTGAAAGTCATTCCCTTATCCGCCTCATTCCATTCAATACCACGGAAATTAACAAGATCTACTACACCTGTAAATGAATCTTCAGCACCGATAGGCAATTGAAGTGGCACAGCATAACTTCCAAGCATTTCTTTGACCTGCGTACAGACTTTTAGAAAATCTGCACCAGAACGGTCCATCTTATTTACGAAACCAATGCGGGCAACATTATAATTGTTAGCCAAACGCCAGTTTGTCTCAGATTGTGGCTCAACACCATCAACAGCGCTGAAAAGGAAAACAAGGCCGTCCAGAACCCGAAGTGAACGATTTACCTCCACGGTAAAATCCACGTGACCTGGCGTATCAATAATGTTTATATGATATTTTTCATTCCGGTAGTTCCAATCAACCGTAGTTGCAGCAGAAGTAATGGTAATACCACGTTCCTGCTCCTGCTCCATCCAGTCCATTGTAGCAGCACCATCATGTACTTCTCCAATTTTATGGCTTACACCTGAATAATAAAGTATACGCTCCGTTGTGGTTGTCTTGCCCGCATCAATGTGCGCAGCAATACCAATATTTCTTGTTAATCTTAGATCACGTGCCATGACAAATGGTGATGTGTTATATTTTATCCGATGTGCAATTCAATTCGAAGCAATTAGAATTTCCCAGGCAAAACACTATGCTTTTGAAAATTCAGAGCGCAAAAGTACAAATCGCTGGGTATAAAAACAATCACGGGAAGGTTATTTTTAAAGAAATTCAGCAAAATGAAGATTACTGATATTAAATCTGATATTTTGATCAAAAGTGTCTGAGCAAAACATGCTAATCTTCCATCCCCACAATTGATTATTTCTGAGGCACAAAAAAAGGTACCATCGGCAATGACCAATGGTACCTACAAAATCTACTATAATTCCTAAAAACGGAAATGTGAGAACGCTTTGTTGGCATCAGCCATACGGTGCGTATCGTCTTTCTTTTTGACGGCAGAACCTTCGCCCTTTGCAGCAGCAATAATTTCACCCGCAAGGCGATCTACCATTGTTTTTTCTCCTCGTTTCCGGGAGTAGTTGATCAACCATTTCATTCCGAGAGACTGCTTACGCTCAGGACGAACTTCGGTGGGAACCTGAAAAGTAGCTCCACCCACACGACGGCTCTTTACTTCAACAGAAGGTGTTACATTGTTCAGCGCCTTTTTCCAGGTTTCTAAGCCATTTTCGCTGGTTTTTTTCTCAACCAATTCCAATGCGTCATAGAAAATGGTAAATGCAATGCTTTTCTTTCCTTCGTACATCAGGTTATTAACAAATTTTGTAACCTGAACATCTCTGAACTTTGGATCAGGAAGGATGTATCTTTTCTTTGGTTTCGACTTTCTCATTTTGTCTTGAAATTTTTACACTAGGTTTCGTTTTGCAACTTATTCACCCCGGATACTAACTAGGATTACTTCCCTTTTATCATTAACTATTTAATAAAAGCAGAGAGAGTTACTTTTTATTTTTTCTTGCCTTTTGTCGGTGCTGCAACAACTTGTCCTGGTTTTGGACGCTTAGCACCATATTTAGAACGACGTTGTTTCCGTCCATTCACTCCTGCGGTATCCAATGCACCACGAATAATGTGGTAACGCACACCTGGTAGATCTTTCACACGCCCACCACGGATCAAAACGATCGAGTGCTCCTGCAGGTTGTGGCCTTCTCCTGGGATGTAAGCATTCACCTCTTTATTGTTTGAAAGACGAACACGTGCTACTTTACGAAGCGCTGAATTCGGTTTTTTTGGCGTTGTAGTGTACACCCTGGTGCACACTCCCCTACGCTGAGGGCAAGAATCCAAAGCCGGTGACTTGGATTTCCATGTAATGGTCTCTCTACCTTTACGGACTAATTGTGAAATAGTTGGCATTTAACAAATTGATTTTGATATGGTTAACTAACCAGTCTTTTGTTATATAAACAGTTTTCCCGAAAAATCGGACTGCAAAAGTAGCAGAGTTGTATTGATTTTCAAAATGTTACCGGCGATTTTTAAGCGAAAAGTGTGAGGTCATTTATAAAACAAAAATATTTAAGAACAAAAGGATACCACGATTTTCTAAAATCACTCTTAAAGTCATAGCCCTTACAGTTTTCAAGGTGGCTTGCCTACTATGAAAAGCTTATATTACAGGACCAATAATGACCGGTCTTTATGTCGGGCACCATCGCCTCATTTTCTGTTGACTGCAATCTGTTCATAAAAGTGGCATTTATAGAGTCAAAAAGCGTATAATTAACCAAAACGCATCGAATAAAAATCTTAGGCACTCATATCCATAATTTTATTTCCAAACGTTGTTTATTAGTATTGTTTTTCAAAACCCAATCTCGCGTCGAATCGTTTGATTTTATACTTTCCATTATGAAACTTTTGCGGAGTAGTTTTACCCTCATAACTTGCCTTTTTACAATCATTATATATTTATCCGGCTGCAATTCGGCGATGCAGGCATACAAAGACGGCCAAAAGAAGTTCGCAAACGGAGAATATGATCTGGCGATTAAGGGATTTCAAAAAGCTGCTGCCGAAAATTATCAACCTGTCGAGGCTAACCATTTCATTGCAGAATCCTACCGGTTATCCAATCGTTTTAAAGAATCAATCCCTTATTACAAGCAGGCTATTGATGCAGGCATAAGCAGCCCTGATGCAAAGTTCCAATATGCGTATGCTTTAAAAACCAATGGACAGTATGACGAGGCGGCAGCTCAGTTTGCGGCATTTGCAAAGGATACAAGCAGCGCTGAGAATTTACAAGAAAGGGCATTAAGGGAGGTAGAAATTCTCAGAATCGCGGATCGCCTTAAAACGCAAAAAATGGAGGTGGAAATTAAGGATATCCCACTTAATACCGCCGGATCCGAATTTTCTCCAACCATCCTTGGCAACGAACTGATATTCTCCTCCTCCAAAAAAGAGAAGATTTATAAAAATAACGGCCAGGCTATGCTCGGTTTGTATAAGGTTGCGATATCCGAGGATGCAGGAGCAACACAAGGCACTCCCGCGTTATTGAGCCAGGAAATTTTTGCAGAAGATGCGAATGAAGCTTCACCTGCATTTTCGCCCGATGGAAAAACATTGGTTTTTGCGCGCGGGAATAATGGCAAGAAAAATGGAACTTTGGATGTTGACCTTTACATGAGCCGCAACATAAATGGCCAATGGACGACGCCAGGTATTCTTCCCATCAACGATTCGCTTGCCTGGGACGGATCTCCTTCCTTTTCAAGAGATGGCAAAACACTCTATTTTGCTTCCAAAAGGGCTGGTGGAGCTGGTGGAATTGATATTTACCGTACCAACATGGATGCGTCGGGAAGATTCAGCAAACCCGTTAATATGGGTCGGGACATCAACACATCCGGTGACGACATGTTCCCATATGTAGCCGAAGGTGGCAAACTTTACTTTGCGTCAGACGGACATCCCGGACTTGGAAAACTCGACCTTTTTTCCGCAACCAGAACTCAGGGAGTTATATCAATTGAAAATCTTGGGATTCCATTTAACAGTCCACAAGATGATTTCGGTTTAGTGTTTTATAAAAACCTAAAAAAAGGCTTCTTCGCTTCGAACCGAGATGGTGGAAAAGGCGATGACGACATCTACTATTTCTCATCACCAGAAGAACCCGATAGTTCAACCATAGCTAGAAACAATGACCCGAATAACCCTCTGAATCCCAACAATCCAAACTATATCAACGGCAAGCCTAAGATTGTGAGGTACTTCCTGGCTGGGAATGTTATTACCGCTGGACAAAATCCAATTCCGATTGATTCGGCAGTAGTGCATATTCTTCCTGATACCTCCGATACACAGATTGCCCAGTTACCCTCTGGTGCGGATGGCAAGTTTGGCAAACAGCCGATTGAGGAAGGAAAATCATATAGCCTGCTCGTTCAACGCAGGGGCTATATCAGCAAACGAGAGTCGTTCACCATGAATGGTCGCTCGATACCGCCAATCTTCCTGACAAAAGAACTTACCGACACCACTTTTAATGTCACTATTAAACTGGACAAGCTGGAACTGAACAGGACATTTGTTCTTGAAAATATTTATTACGATTTAAATAAATACAACATCCGCTCAGATGCTGCTGTCGAACTCGATAAATTGGTCCAAATTCTAAAAGATAATCCGACCATGAACATCGAGCTGAGCTCTCATACGGATGCCCGCGCGACGGATGCTTATAATATGACATTATCACAAAACCGGGCTGAGTCAGCTGTTACTTATCTGAATTCCAAAGGCATTGACGCAGACCGTATGGTAGCAAAAGGTTACGGTGAAAGAGAACTGATTGTTCCTAGTGCCAAAACAGAAGAAGAGCACCAACGAAATCGTAGAACTGAATTTACAATTCTCAGCTATTAATCCAGCCCACATACAGATCCCGTTCCGATTGTAAAAGATCCGGAACGGGATCTTTCTTTTGCCCTGGCCAATTTTCGTATCATTGTAGATGTTAAAATTTGTTTACCAAATACTAAAGTTTTTATAATGACTCAACGCATCATTTATTGGTTTAGAAACGACTTGCGACTGAATGACAATGAGGCGTTATTCAAAGCTGTCCAGGCCGCTCCGGAAATCATACCCGTTTACGTTTTTGATCCCAGACAGTTTGAAAAAACAAGATTAGGATTTCGAAGGACAAGTGCATTACGGGCTCAGTTCATCATTGATTGCGTTTCCGATCTCAGAAATCGTCTTAGAGAAAGAGGGGGTGATTTACTGATTAGAATAGGCGAACCTGAAAGGATTGTGCCTAAGATGGCAGAGGATTACGGCGCGGAATATGTTTACACCAGCAAGGAGATCGGTCCCGAAGAAACCATAATCGAGTCGTCGCTTAGCAAAAATCTGAAAACCGGCAATGTGGACATTAAACTTTTTTGGATGGATACATTAGTTCACGCAGTTGATTTACCGTTTGCGATAGCTAAGCTACCTTCCAATTTCCCCGACTTTTACAAAAGCATCAAAAACAACCTGATTATAAAAAATGCTCTTTCCGAGCCGGAGTCATTCACTTTGCCACAGGAATTGGAAGCAGGCACCCTGCCCACACTGCCCATCCTGGGAATTGATCCAAAGGAAATTCTTGCCTTCCGACTGAAACGTATCCCTTATTTCTCCGGCGAAACGCAGGCCATCTCTGCTTTTGACAATTTTCTCGAAACCAATAACACAACGGGTAAGGATGAAAAGATAGCTGATGCGCTGACTGACTCGCGGTTATCCGAATGGCTGTCACTCGGCTGCTTGTCTGCCCGGAGCATCTATAATCACATCCAAGCACAAAGTGGAACTGCAAGGACAGATATATTGATACAAGATCTACTCAAAAGGGATTATTTCCATTGGATACTGCTGCGCTACGGTCCCCGCATCTTTAAGCCAAGTGGTATTAAACATGATTTCTCAACGCAATGGACCAGTGATATCGCAATATTAAATTCATGGATTAATGGGGAAACGACGCATGAGGAAATCAATGCGATCATGCTAAAACTAAGGACAGATGGATTTCTGACCTCGGAGGAGCGTCGGATCTCGGCTGATTACCTGGTTAACAGCCTGGGTGTCAACTGGACATTGGGCGCGATGTATTTTGAAAGTTGTCTTCTGGACTATGAAGTATCCGTGAATTGGGGCAAATGGAATAATATTGCGGGCGTTGGCGAATATTAAGTACCAAACAATTTCACTCAACCCGCTATCAGGCTACGCCCCGCCCCTATGCCTGAGAAAAGCCGATTGTGTAAATATTCTTCTGGTTTTTGCTAGCTTTGGTCAACTTTGAAACACATTCATTAATTCTAAACTGAATATTAAAATGTCAAAAGGACTCATTGCAGTGATCGTCGTAGTTCTGATTCTGGGATTCGTAGGCTGCGGTAAATATAACGGCCTGGTAAGTAAGGACGAAGTCGTCAAAGAATCGTGGGCGAAAGTAGAAAGCCAGTACCAGCGCCGGGCCGACCTGATCCCTAACCTGGTAAGTACGGTTAAAGGAGCTGCGGATTTTGAAAAAAGTACATTAACAGCTGTGATCGAAGCGCGTAGCAAAGCAACTCAGACTACTATCAATCCAGATCAGCTTACCCCCGAGAATATCGCGAAATTCCAAGGCGCTCAGGATCAACTAAGCAGCTCACTTTCAAGGCTTTTGGTATCTGTTGAGGCATACCCTCAACTCAAGGCAAACCAAAACTTCCTGGAACTTCAAGCTCAGCTGGAAGGAACGGAAAACCGCATTGGTGTTGCGAGAAATGACTTCAATACCGTAGTGAAGGATTACAACCAGGAGGTCCGGACATTTCCGACCAACCTATTTGCTGGAATCTTTGGTTTTGCTCAAAAAGGCTATTTCACGGCGTCAGCTGGTTCAGAAAACGCTCCTACTGTAAAGTTCTAAGATAAACCCTGTCGATTCCCAAACAATTTGATTGGGAATCAACAGGGTTTTCATTTTTCTTCCTGTCAAAATATTCCAGGTATATGTCAAGCGAAGCACTATTCTTCTCAGATGAACAGCAACAGCGCATTATTGAAGCAATACAGGAAGCTGAGAAACAGACTTCCGGAGAAGTAAAAGTGCATATCGAAAAGAAATGTGCAAACACGGATGTGATGGAAAGAGCCAAAGAAGTTTTTCTGCTGCTCAATTTGCATGAGACTTCTGAACGTAATGGCGTATTATTTTATCTGGCCTATGAAGACCGCAAATTTGCTGTTTTGGGTGATAAAGGCATAGATGAAAAAGTACCTGTGGACTTTTGGAACAGCACGAAAGACCTTCTACGCGAATATTTCTTGAAAGGTCAGTTTTCCGAAGGGCTTTCGAAGGCCATTGGTGAAGCAGGTATACAGTTAAAAACACACTTTCCCTACAAGTCCGATGACGTCAACGAACTTCCGGATGATATCTCTTTCGGGCAATAAATGCTATGAATAAATCCCTGATTTTTTCCTTTTTGCTTTCCCTTGTGCTGTTCGGCGTTCGGGCTCAGGATATTCCTGCAAAACCGAATCCACCCCGCCTGGTCAACGATTTTGCAAATCAATTGAGTGAAGGTGAAAAGGCGAGTTTGGAACAAAAGCTGGTTTCCTACAATGATTCCACTTCTTCACAAATCGTTATTGTCATCGTTCCAACGACGGGTGATTATCCAATGGCCGACTATGCTTTAAAAATCGGTCGCGAGTGGGGCGTAGGACAAAAAGACAAGGATAATGGCATCGTGTTGCTTTGGGCGCCAACGGATAGAAAAGTGTTCATTAGTACCGGCTACGGCTTGGAGGGTGCTATACCGGATGCCATCGCAAAACGCATTATCTCCCAGGTAATTACGCCTCAATTTAAAAACGGCCAGTTTTACCAGGGGTTAGACCAGGGTGTGGATATGATTTTTAAGTATGCGACTGGAGAATATAAAGCCGATGCCAAAGAGGATACAGGCGACGGTTCATCACCATTGGTAACATTCATTATCGTCTTTGTCATCATCCTAATTATCATTTTCAGAAATCGCAGGAGAGGTGGAAGGGGTGGAGGGGGCTTAGGAAACTTCGGCGGGCCTATCTTTTGGCCGTATACTACCCATTCCGGGAGTGGTAGCTTCTCTGGCAACTGGGGAGGTGGCGGAGGCGGTGGCGGGGGATTCGGTGGGTTCGGTGGAGGAAGCTTCGGAGGAGGAGGAGCCGGAGGCGATTATTAAATGTATATTTAATCAACTGATTTAAAATAAGTTAAATAAAGACAACAAGCCGCTTGTAAGATCAGTCTTACAAGTGGCTGTTGTTTTTAGAGGTAAGCGTAACAGTTGCGTATAGTAATGGCATAGTTTTTTGAATATTCCTCATAATAAATACTATCATTTAACCTAAACATTCTATTATGGAACGTAAAAATAACACCGGGCTTCTGGTCGGCTTGATCCTGATGACAATCCTTGCCGCCGTTTTCGGATACCTTTATTATAATGAGCATGCGATTACAAATAAGCAGACAACCGACATTCAGGCACGTGTAAATGAATTGGCCAGTGCTGAAATAAAACTGGACTCTATCGGAAAACAGCTGGATGCAAGGATCACTGAGGTACAAAACCTGGGTGGCAACATTGAAGAACTGGAAAAAGCGAAAGCCTCATTAGAACAAGATCGTATTTCGCTTCGCAAAGGCAATGCCAATATGGGTAAGAAGGTGAAGGAATATGAAGAGTTCCTCACCAAGAAAGATGTTGAAATCGCTCAGTTAAGAGAAGAAAACCAGCAACTGATCAGTCAAAACGAAACATTGGTACAAGAAAAAACTGAGTTACAAACCACAAAACAAGCTATAACAGATTCGTTGAGTGGTGTTGTTGCAAAAAATACTGAACTGGAATCGAAAGTAACTATGGCTGCGGCACTCCGTGCCAGGAATGTAAAAGTATACGCGGTTTCGTCAAAAGGTAAAATTCGCGAGGGCGAAAATGTCAAATCTAAAAGAGTGGACAAAGTGCGGGTAGACTTTATGTTAGAGAAAAACCCGCTGACCATGTCTGATAATAAAACCATTTATTTGCGGATCATCGATCCAACTGGTGCAACCATATCGGACACCAAAACCGGATCAGGTACATTCGAACTCAACGGTCAAGAGCAAGGCTATACTACCAGCAAAGAGGTGATGTATGCCAACAATAATCAGGATGTGAGCATTATGTATGATCGTGATGCGGCTTTCACGAAAGGCACTTACACGATCGAACTTTATTCGGAAGGTTTTTCAGTGGGTGAAGGAACATTCTCCGTGAAATAACCTTAATAGAAAGCAGTTTTAATAGCGGCAGCCGGACATCCAATCCGGCTGCCGCTTTTTTTTAGGATTTCGATATTTATCTATAATTCCTATCTTGCACAATAAGATCATTTATCAAAAACCCAAAAAACCAAATAAAACACCTCTCTTCTATGCCTTTACCGATATCTCAAAAACATCCCAAAGGATTGTATATCTTGTTTTTCGCTGAAATGTGGGAACGCTTCAGCTACTACGGGATGCGTGCAATCCTTCTGCTCTTTTTAATAGATAATGTGACCGGAGGAATGGGTATGAGTGCTGCCGAAGGCGCTGCGATCTACGGTATTTACACCGCCTCGGTATATCTTTTGTCGTTGCCAGGCGGTTGGCTGGCCGACAATATCTTAGGTCAGAAAAAAGCGATATGGTATGGCGGGATTGTAATTATGCTAGGTCATATCATTTTGGCGGTTCCAGGAGGCTCCGCCTTATTTTTTATTGGACTTACAACTGTTGCAATAGGTACAGGTTTGCTTAAACCAAACATTAGCTCTATTGTGGGCGAGCTTTATCCCGAAGGTGGCGCTCGTCGCGATGCGGCCTTTTCCATATTTTACATGGGGATCAATCTTGGCTCCTTTTTGGGAATTGCGATCGTAGGTTACTTAGGCCAAAGGGTTAGCTGGCATATGGGCTTTGGCGCAGCAGCTGTCGGAATGTTCCTCGGACTTATCGTTTTCCATTTTGGTAGTGCGCGTTATTTGAAAGGCTTAGGCGATGTTCCGCCTGCGAAAATCTCAACACCTGAAACCGTGGCCCAGTCGAAAACCAATAGTAAACTTGGTTATGGACTAATTGCACTGATTATAGCCTTTCTGGTTATTCTCCAAATTACCGGCACGATTGATATGACTACTGCACAAGGACTTGCAAAGGGCGCAGGTGTCATCATTGTAGTCGTTTCCGCATCTTATTTTTTATATATCCTGGTAGCCGGAGGGCTTACCAAGGTAGAACAACGACGCGTTTTGGTTCTGATCATCCTGTATCTGGCAGCGGCATTGTTTTGGGCCGGTTATGAGCAGGCTGGTACATCATTGCAGATTTTTGCGGATCGTCACACCCAGCGCATGCTGGGTGGATGGGAAGTTCCATCCAGTTGGTTCCAGAATTTCCAACCTGCATTTGTGCTCATTTTTGCCCCCGTATTGGCCAGTCTCTGGATATCACTTGCTGCAAAAGGACGTAATCCATCTATCCCGGTAAAATTTGCCGCCGGGTTAATCCTGACCGGACTTAGCTTTTTTGTCATGGTAGCTGCGTCCGGCATTGCCGTTAAGGGTGATTTGGTTTCTCCCCTTTTCCTCACATTCACTTATTTTCTCCAGACCATCGGAGAACTTTGCCTCAGTCCGGTAGGATTAAGCTCCTATACCAAGCTTGCACCAAAACGCTACGTCAGCCAATTGATGGGTATCTGGTTTGTGGCTACTTCACTGGGAAACCTCATTGCAGGACTTTTTGCTGGCGGGTTTGATGAAGAGAACATTATGCAAATGCCTGCATTGTTCAACCAGGTAGCCATCATAAGTACCGGCTTCGGTCTGTTGCTGCTTATTTTCTGGAAAAAGGTGAAAAGCTGGATGGGTGGAGTCCAATAAGCATTTAATATAACTTCGTCATAAACAAATTACTGAGATGAAATTAGCCGCAATCTGTTATTCAACTCTGGCAGTAACCTTGCTCCTGTCCGGATGTAAAAAAGAAAAAGAAGAGTCCGCGACCGAAAAAGTAGCTGGGTTCGACATTAGTTCGCTTGATTCCACCGCAAAGGCCTGTGATGATTTTGATAATTATGCCAATGGAGGCTGGAAAAAGAAAAATCCGATACCAGGTACCGAAAGTCGCTGGGGTGCTTTTGGTATTCTGGATAAAGAAAATAAAGAAGTAAGGCTGAAAGGGATTATCGGCGAAATTACCAAACTGGAAGATCGCAAAAACGGCAGTGAAGAGCAGCAAATTGCCGATTACTACCAATCATTCCTCGATACCGCAACCATCGAAAAGCGGGCCCTGGAACCAATGAAGCCATACCTTGATAAAATTAATGGTGTGAAGTCATTGAAAGACCTATCCCCTGTATCCGCAGAATTGCAGAAGCTTGGCGTAGAAAGTGTCATTGGTTTTGGTGTGGAAGGTGATTTGAAAAACAGCAAGATCAATGCATTGTATCAGATACAGCAAGGTTTGAGCTTGGGAGAAAAAAGTTATTATGAACGCATGGATTCGAGCACATTAAATGTGCGGAAGGAATTCGTAAAGTTTGTCGACAAAATGTTTGAGCTTTCAGGCTTCACAGATGCTAAACCCGGACAAACGATCCTCGATTTTGAAACAAAGCTCGCTAAATTGCAGCTTACCAATGTAGAGTTGCGGGATCCTGTGAAGACGTATAACAAAATGGCTTTCAAGGATTTTGAAAAGCTTGTACCTGATTTCGACCTGAAAACCTATGCAGACAAGCAGGATATCAAAACCGACACATTGATTGTCCAGAACAAGCCTTACCTGCAAAACCTGAACAGTTTGCTCAAAACAACTCCTCTGGCAACATTACAGCAGTACACCAAGTTGCAACTTCTTCTTCGTTTTGCGGGCTATTTGCCAAAACGTTTTGAGCTGGAAGATTTCCGCTTTTTCGCAACGGTAATGAGGGGTACAAAACAGCAGAGAAGCCGATCGGAAAAAGCCATCCGATCGACGGATAATCTTCTTGGGATGCCCTTAGGCAAACTATTTTCGAAAAAGTATTTCCCTGAGGATGATAAGAAAAAGGTGTCTGAAATGATTGAGAATGTGCGCTCGGTTTATGGGGAAAGGATTGATAAGCTCACCTGGATGAGTGATTCTACCAAAGCAAAGGCTCACAAAAAATTGAAAGCATTTACCTATAAAATCGGGTATCCCGATAAGTGGAAGGACTATTCATCGATTAAAATTGCCCCGGACAAGCTCATCGAAAATGTGGTGGCTGCATCACTTTTCAAACATAAGGAGCAAGTGGACAAGATCGGAAAAGAAGTGGATAAGAAAGACTGGCTTATGACACCACAGACTGTCAATGCCTACTACAATCCCTTGAATAATGAGGTCGTGTTTCCCGCTGGTATCCTTCAACCGCCATTCTACAATCGTGATGCCGATGATGCCATTAACTACGGCGGGATTATCGCGGTGATAGGCCATGAGTTCACGCACGGTTTTGACGACCAGGGTTCGCAGTTTGATGATGAAGGAAATCTAAAAAATTGGTGGACTGTCTCGGATCGCGCGAATTTTGACAAACTGACCAAAAAATATATTGACTATTTTAGTGGAATTGAGGCTTTGGTAGGTTTCAAGATCAATGGTGCGCTTACGATTGGCGAGAATGTCGCTGACCTGGGCGGTTTAACATTAGCCTATTATGCATTGGAAAAGTCGCTGAAAGGCAAAACTGAGCCAGCCGCTATTGACGGGTTCAACTGGAAACAACGGTTTTTCCTCGGCTGGGCGCAGGTTTGGCATATGAACACGACCAATGAGGCATTGCGCAATCAGGTACAGACAGATCCGCATTCTCCGGCCAAACAACGCATTAATGGGCCATTACCTCATTTGAAAGAATTTCAGTCGGCATGGAACTGTGCGTCGGGAAATAAAATGGCACTGCCTGATTCTGCCAGGATCGTGATCTGGTAATTACTTGCCAGCGAGATACTTATTTCTGTAAACACTTGGACTACAACCCTTAGCCTGCCTGAATTGGCGGGCTATATTTTTGCTGTCATTCAAACCCATATCTAATGCGATTTCAAAAACTGACATATCCGTATCCAGCAGTTTCTGGGTAAATTTTTCGATGCGCAGGTTGAATATGTATTTGTAAACCGGGTAACCCGTAATTTCCAGAAAACGCTTTTCCAGTGCCCTGCGTGATAAAGGAACCTGCTTCACCACCTCGTCCACATGCAGGTTTTTCTCAATATTCTGGTGAATGTATTTTAAGGATGAAGCAATGTGATCATCATTGGTGGCATAAATATCCGTTGAGTGCCGTGTGATCACCTGCATGGGTTTCACGATAATGTCGTAATAATCATCAGTGCCATTTCTGATCATATAGTCCAGCAATTTCGCCGCATCATATCCTCCTTTTTCAACGTCCAAAGCAATGCTGGAAAGAGGAGGATCGGATAAATCACAGATCATTTCATCATTATCCACGCCCAAAACCGCCACTTCCTCAGGAATGCGGATTCCTACATGCCTGCAAGCCTCAGTAATGTGCTGACCCTGATTATCGTCACAGGTCATCAGACCAATGGGCTTAGGGAGAGATTTAAGCCAGCGACTCAAGGAACTCGGCTTATAGTACCATAACTCCGTGGACCTGGCCTTTTTATGTTCAAAGTAATGCACTTTATGTCCCCGGGTTTTCAGCCTTTCTTCAAATCCTTCCGCCCTTTCCCGCGACCATACAATGTCATTGAATCCGTAAAACGCAAAATTGGTAAAACCTTTTTTGAGAAAATAATCGGCCCCTAGCTCACCAGCCTCACGATATGCGCCCGTAATGTTCGGAATTTCAGTAAAGCGCTCTTTAAAATCCTGTGCAATTACCGGTATCTCAGCTTTAAGGATTTTTTCAACTTCCTTATTATACAATTGGCCTACTATGCCATCAGCACCCCATTCCAGCGCCCATTGCAGAATTCCGTCGATACCAATCGTTTCCCGGTGGAACAGCGGCATCCGGCAAAATATCCACGGCCCATATTCTTTGGAATAAGCATTGATCCCTTTCATCAGGCTTTTGCTATATTCTTCCGCGAAGTCGAGCAGCAGGATGATTTTGTACATGGGTTAGGAGCTTTTTTGCTGTTAGCTTTTAGCTGTTAGCTTTTTTAGAAGATGTCCTTGATGTTTGTGATCCTTTCGTTGCTTATTAATGGTTTTGCCCAGATTCCTATGCTCAGGATGTAGCCGAGCGGGATTAGCAGGAATAGCATGGCTAATTGCAGTCCTACCAGTTCTCCTAATCCGCCAACAATTAATGGTACTACTGCTCCACCCGCTATTCCTGCGCACAAAATTCCCGAAAATGTGCCGTGGTGGCGTGGGACTGAATTTAATGCTAATGAGAAAATGACCGAGTACATGACCGACGCGAAAAAGCCGGTGACTGGAAATGCCTGCAAAGCCAGGTCTTTGGAGCCGAACAATGCCGCAAGTAATGAGATAACCGCGCCCGAAGTAAAGAAGATCAACACTTTCCGGCTGTCTATCAGTTTTAAAAGTATCAATCCCAAAAAGCATCCTACCGTTAATAAACCCCAAAAGTAGGAGATCACGGAAGCGCCGGTTGTGGTCGGATCAACATTGTGATACGTTTGCAAGAATTGGGAGATCCAATTTGCGATACCCTGTTCAGTTCCTACGTAGGCAAATATGCCCAGAAAGAAAAGCCAGACAAACCTGTTGGCTGCCAGTTCTTTGAATGATTTGCCAACATCAATCCGCTCATCTTCAAGCAATTCTACCTTGGGAAACTTTACCACGGCAATCACAGCTACCATTGCTAGCGCAATCACTGCAAAAACCCAATATAATGAAACCCATTTGAGATTTTCGGGTACGAGATTATTAAGTATATCAATCAAAAAACCGGACTTGCCCGAATGCACATTCAGTACCAGATAACTGTAAAGCAATGGACTTAAGAAAGAAGCAGCACCAAAAAATAGCTGCGCCAGAACAGAAAAGAATGCAAACTTCTCTTCACCACCCGCAACCCGCAGCAGCGGATTAATCACCACCTGCAACATCGCCATTCCAATGCCGATCATGAAAAGCGAAAACAGCGCAATGGAAAATCCCGGGATGAGCGCAAACAGAAGAGCGCCAATAAATGCCAGAAAAAACGCGAGGATCAGGATCTTCTTTTCCCCATACTTTTCAACCATTAAGCCAGCGGGAATCGACATCACCCCGTAAGCAACAAAAAAAGCAAAAGGCAGGAACCCGGCCAGACCAATGCTGAGATTAAAACTTTTGACAATGTCGGGAATAATAGGTCCGAGAATGTTGGTAAGGAAGGAGATTACAAAGAAAATAAGGAGGATCAGGATAACGATAAAAATATTTCTTTGCATGAGGGAGGTGCCTGAATTGGGAATCTAATTTAACTTTTATTCGGCATAACTTCAATCGTCTAGCAATGCCGCAGCGCCAAGCAAAGCGATATTTTCGTTTTCTGAGAGCAATAAAGTCAATTTTCGGAGTGACTCGGGATATGCGAAATCTTTGAGGCTGTGCAGCATGCTTTCCTGAAAAAACCGGTTAGCCTTGGCAATGGAGCCACCCAAAACAATTGCCTCGGGATCATACGTGTACATAATTGCTTTCACCACCGCGCCCAGGTGAACGCCAAAATCCTTCCAGACTTTAATGGCCTTCTTATTTCCATTTCTTGCCGCCACATGCGCATCGAATGCACCCATACCCAACGAACTTTCGAAAAAACGGTTGCATACGTAATTTTCCAGGATTGAATCTTTATAAGGCAACATTCCTATTTCCCCCGCGCCGCAATTTCTGCCTGTATATAGCTGGTTATTAATGATAATTCCCGATCCCAGTCCCGTCCCAATCGCCATCCCGACGACCGAACTGTACTTTCGCGCCAGACCAAAACGATGCTCTCCAAGAATGAAGCAATTCACATCATTATTAATAGAAACAGGCAGATTGAACTCATTTTGCACGATATCCCGCAGCGCCACTTCCTCCCATGACGGAATGTTCATGACATTATACACGATGCCCTTGCTGACATCCACTACCGAAGGAACACCAATGCCAATCCCCTTCACAGGATACTTTGTAAAGGGTCTGATCAATTCCATCAACTGGTTCAAAGTGGAAGGAAGAGAATGCTTATTTTCCAGCAAAGTCTTGTTTTGCCAGGTTATAGACCCACCTGATTCTATCCCGGCACGAAGGTTGGTGCCGCCGATATCTACGCCTATATTCATCGAACCTTGGGGAAGTTGAGTATTAATTATTTGATATCGAATGCTTTGCCTCTTACTTTGCAGCTATCTCGCTTGTTCTGCTGGCAGTTCCCGCTGCATCAAAACTTTTAAGCTTGATCTTTCCCACTAACCTTATCGGCGCGGTATAAGCTGTGGAATTGGCTGTCGGCTCAGAACCATCCGTTGTGTAACGGATCGTCAGTCCCGGAAGCTCAACATTGGCTCTTAACTCTCCGTTTTCCAATACAGCTCCGGGCATTGGAATTCGATAATTGTAGCCGCCATTTTGGTATCTCAGCCTAGGCAAATGTCGCTGCGCCACGGAATTAGCAAAAACATTCCAGCCTTCCCGGATCATTTTGGTACGGGTAGCATCGTCAGCCACATTCTCCCATTTGCGCTCCGTCCAGGCACTTTCTGCAAAGCCCAGCAGCTTCGGAAGAATCGAATATTCCATCATATCACGGCCCTTGATCGTTTCACTCCAAAGTTGTGATTCCACGCCATAAATGTTCTTCCTGGCTTCCGGTTTCAGCAATTGCTTACCCACAAATTCCTCTTTCATCGGCTTGCCCATGGCCGTTTCTTCCGTGGTTTTGAACATGTTGTAAGGTGAAAATGTCCACATATCACGCGTATCAACAAATCCTGCCCAGTAAAGCCCGGGCTCTTTCGGATCATTGTCGTAGGACATATCGAAGTAGAAATTAGTCACATTGCAGAGGATTACCTGGTAGCCATCATTCGCCATGCGGTTGCCCAAATCCACATCAAACACATTGTTCCAGATGTATGGAAAAACAGGATGTCCTACAAACTCAGGATTAGACAAATAAGCGCCAGCAGGTGTTTTTGTTAATGCTATCTCTTCCCATCCGTGCACTTTCAGGTTCCGTTTTTCGAGTCTTGGTAACAGTCGGCCGAAGAAATAAGTTTGCAAGCTTTTCGGCCCCTTCAATTTCGGATTTTCCTTCAAAAGCTTATCGATCATAGGGGACTTTGTCCAGACGCCATCGGCCACTTCGTCGCCGCCGGTATGAAATGTATCCATCGTCAGGCCAGCTTCTTTGTACATTTTAGCAATCTCATCCACCACTTTTTCAAAGAAATGATATGTCGATTCCCGCGCCACGCAAACCACATTGTTCTTATAGGCCTGGGCAGACAGGTACACCGACTTATCATCCGGATCGATCAGGCGATATTCGTTGGCTTCTGTTTCCTTACCTTCTTTCATGAGACGCGCATTACGAGCCTCCATAGATTTGATCGCCGCCAGCGCATGTCCTGGAAAATTCAGCTCCGGAATTACCTTAATGTGTCGCTCATTTGCATACTTCAATATTTCGATAAAATCAGCCTTTGAGTAAAAACCACTTCCGTGTTTCCCTTTATCATAAGCCACCGGTCCCGAGCCATAACTTGGCTGCATTGCTGGTGCATTCATCCCGGAAATATGCTGACGTTGCGCACCAACTTCGGTAAGTTCCGGCAAACCGTCAATTTCAAGCCGCCAGCCTTCGTCCTCCGCCGTATAAAAAAGAAAATGGTTGATCTTGTAAGAAGCCAGCAGATCCAGAACCCTTTTGATGGATTCCTTCGTCTGGAAATTACGTCCAACATCCAGATGCATGCTTCTGAAATGAAAACGCGGCGCATCCTCTACTTGAACGTAGCCCAGGATCACAGAATCGGACTTTTTAACATAAGATTCGGTCGGGATTAATTGCAGGAGACTTTGAACTCCATAGAAAACACCGGCCGCGTCACTTCCCGTAATTGCTACACCATTTTGATCAACTTGTAGTTTGTAGGCTTCTTTGGCGATCCCGTTTACACTCATCGCGCCAGTTTTTAAAACGATCGCCGGTGCAGATGCCGAGGCCGTTTGAGGTGATCCTTTTTGAATTGGAAAATCAGTACCTGTTACCGCTTTTAATTTCTCAATCAGCAACTTTGCCTCTGTTTCCAAGCCTTCCTGATAAAACACATTCGCCTTACTGGTCAATGTAAATGTGCCCGCGCCGGAGGTCATTTTCACCGGGCTTGGAATGATTTTCAGTAATTGATCGGCGCCCAATGTTGTAAAAGCCAGATTGTCTTTATATCGCGTTTCCGCTGTTGGTATCGCCATCAAATCCCGGGTACCTCTTAATATTTGTTCCTTGGTTGTGAAAGGCTCGACGGTGAAATCAGCCACCTGAACAATGTCTTTTTCTTTGCCTTCTTTATCATAAAAAACAAAATACAATCCCATCGGTGCGTCTGTTTCTTTGATCACACCTTCCGTACCTGTATAGTTAATCGTTATCGAATCGCCTGGATTTAATCTAAAATCCTTGGAAGCGATCATTTGGTACCAATCACCATTGATATGCTCAATTACAGCGGGTTGAGGAGTCTTATTGGTTTGAATGGGGCGGGGCGACATGCTGAAAAACAATTTCCAGTTGCTCCCATCCAATACAAAATCACTGCCATTTTTGATGGTAAATTTCGCTTCAAAACTACCCTCCGGTTCAATGAAATTGCTGACCAGTTTCCAGGAAATGCCTATTTTTTCGGCTTGTTCCTTGCTTACTTCACTGGATTTGCCGCAGCTTATTAAAAAAATTAAACAGAGAATGAAGAGTTGAAAATGAAATGTTCTTTTCATAAAGTATAAGAAGCAAAATTGTTTTGAGCTCTGATAAACCGGTTCCTGAAAGGTACGGTGGCTCAGATATGATTAGTACTGAAAAGTCGGCAAAATATACTAGTCTTTCGGATTTCCCCTCCGAGAAATCAATTAATTCTGCCGTTGATAGCCTTTCCAAACCATAAGGCCGTATTAAGTCCTTAAACGGATCAAAATGGAAAAACAGCCAGGCCCAATTTCAAGATTGCTCTCACTTGACGCAATGCGGGGGTTCACCATCGCCGCCATGATCATGGTCAATTTCCCTGGAAGTGAGGAATTTGTATTTTCTACATTAAGCCATACCAAATGGAACGGGCTGACATTCACGGACCTGATCGCTCCTGTTTTCCTTTACATTGTCGGCGTTTCCATTGCTTTTGCTTACTCCAAACGTTTGTCCATATCCGGTCCGAAAGGCGATTTATATAAAAAGATCATCATCCGCTCGCTTAAAATATTTGCAGTGGGCATGTTCCTGAATATGATGCCCCATTTCAATCTCTCCGACCTGCGTTATACCGGCACATTGCACCGCATTGCCATCGTCTTTCTGGTCTGCGCGATCCTGTTTCTTAATACCACCTGGAAACAGCAGGCTATTTTGGGAATCAGCATTCTAATACTTTATTGGCTGGCCCTGGTACTGATCCCCACTCCTGGAATGGGAAAAGTGATGCTGGAAAGAGGTAATAACCTGGCTGCCTGGGTCGATCAGCAATACTTACCTGGTAAAATGTGGCAGGGCAACTGGGATCCGGAAGGTATTTTGAGCACATTCCCCTCCATAGTAACGGGGATTACCGGTATGCTGGCAGGAAGGCTGATGCTCACCAGCCTGACGTCCAATGAAACGAGCAACTACCTCATGTCCAGCGGCTTAATCGTTGCTGCTGCGGGTTATTTCTGGAACCTGACTTTTCCTGTCAACGAAAATTTATGGTCAAGCTCTTTCGTACTCGTTACCTCCGGCTTTGCTTCCATGCTTTTCGGCACATTGTATTTTATCATCGATATCAAAGGCAGGAAAAAAGGAATCGCGCCGGGTGTGATTTTCGGGGCCAATGCAATTGCAGTGTATGTGCTCGCCGATATCCTTGCCTTGTTCTTTTACACGTTCGAATTTGGTGGAAAAGCGCTTAATGAAATTGCAGTAAGCTTCATGTCGCAAGCTGGCATGGATCCGCGGCTGGCCAGTATGATCTATGCCGTCTTTTTCGTCTGCATCAATTTTATCCCAGCCTACATCCTTTACAAGAGAAAGATTTTCATCAAGCTATAATAGGAAGATCAATCTTATTATTTCCTGCCTTCCCACATCATTAACCCTTCAATCAATGCGGTTATCTGTTCAAAAGGCATGTTTGCTGTAAGATACGCATGCGGGCCCATAGGGTCGTCGCGCCATTTATTGTTCCCGCCCTCAATAATGATCCTGCCTCTTTTCAACCCGAAATAAGGAAGGGTTCCGCGCACTGCAACCAACACAGCCGTCTGGTCCCAGCTCATGCGGCCTTGGGCGTCCTGCTCACTCATAGGCATCGCCATTGCAAAAACGTCTTTCACCGGGCTGTTCAATTTTTCATTTGCAATAACCCGCAAACCTGTTTTTACCTGCTTTCCAATCTCAAATCCGCTAAAAATGATCTCTGTCGGCCATTCCTCAAATACTTTGGCAGATGAAATAGAATCCGCATAGACATTGTATTCGCGGCCTTCCGGAAAAGCCCCTGCCATGGCCACAAGGTGTTTAACCTTTTTCTTAACCAAACTGCTCCCCGAAAGCGCCGAGTAACTATCCGGTTTCGAATCCAGAAGGTCAGAAAGATTAGTCAGGAAGCCTACGGTAACGATTGTAACGCTTTGATCGGGCTGCTTGGCGAGGATTTCACGGTACGTTTTTACCGCATCGGGGGCGTCCGATGTTTTGGCGATTTTGTGTGGATATTTTTCAGCGAGCATTGCGGGCCATTTTTGGATAGCGCCGTAACTTGCCCCATTGCCTTTTGGCGCTCCGGTGGGAAGCTCGGGTCGGCCGAAGTAAGTATTCAAAATTTCGATAACGGGTACAACCAGCTCATCTTTATTGGAAGCAATGACCGCCAGCGGCCTTACTTCGCCTTTATCTGCCAGCGCATGCATCACAGCCATCGCGCCCACGTCGTCATAATCTGGGCCGATATCTGTATCAAGAATGAGGGTATTGGAAGATCTGCCAGTGGTTTGGGCAAAGGTCTCAACGCAAACAAAAAGGGACAGGGCAAGTATAAATTTGTGCATCATCATTGTTGGAAGGGGCTTTTTCAGATTGGTAACCAAAGATATGATTCGTCTAAACCAGCCGATTTGCTGCAAGTTGACGCAATTTTTTAATCTTTAAATACCTGAAATACCTGTTTTTCCTTCCCTTTTACAATTTCTACCACATATAACCCCTGAGAAAATTCAGCACCGGACAAGTCAATTTTATTCCGTTGTAAAAATCCGCTTGCCACGGAGCTGCTTTTACGGTATAGCCGACCTTTCAAATCATATATATTTACCGAAATTTCTTTCCCCTCGTCCGCCTGATAATTGACATAGAACATTCCTTTGGAAGGGTTAGGATAAACAGTCCATTCGGTGGCTTCATCAAAAACAACTGGCCTGACCCGGGAATAGGTATATGTACTGTCGCTATCGACCATTTTCAGGCGATAATAGCGCACGCCGGATTTCGCAGGTTCCTGATCTAAATACTGATAAGCACTGTTTTGTTTCAGACCACCGTTTCCGGCTACCTTATCGAGCATCATAAATTTGTTTTGTCGATAAGCCTCATTGCCCCAGGCCACTTCAATGTCGAAATGGTCGAAATTCTCTTCTGAGGCAGTTGCCCAATCCAGCATCACATTATTGCCACCCTCCCCATCAGATATTCTTTTTGCATCAAAACTGATCAGCTCAGCCGGCAAAGAGCTGCCATTACCGACAAAACCTTTGGCGATCCAGAATTCAGAGAAATTTTTGATCCGCAATTCAAGATAATAGCCCTTGTCATAAGGCACCATTGGAATTTCAGATGCCTCATGAAATGACCAACCGCCATCGGTACTGTTTGCCAAGGAGCCGTCTTCCTTACTTCTGTCAAGATTTCGGTATTTGGAAATACTCAATTCGTAAGCATTAGCCGGTTTTATGCAACCATTACAACCAGTCGCATTAATGAGCGCATCGCTTTCAGAGTCTAGAAGGTAGAACCGCACAGTAACCGAATCGGCGGGATTTGCAACTGCAGGTTTAATTGCGAAATTTCTATTAAGATAATACTGAGAATTGGCGTTCCTGACGCTGGAAGTGTTGATGTATGTTTGCACCTGCGTGTCGCCCAGACTTTGTCCATTGGGATTGATAGAAGCAATAAGTTGTCCGTTTTGCACAAAATGCACCCAATCTTTGCCGCCCGGTACATTCATGGACACCGGCACATCCGTTGTGCCACCGTCGTAAATGGCGTTGGTTTTGTCATAAACATGAATGTCGTCCAACGCAATTCCTTCCCTGTGCGTGAAGCCGTCGGAAATGACTACAAAACGAATTTTCACACTTGCAAAACCGGTTGGCAGCGGAATGCTCGCAACATGCCAGCGTACATTTCCCTGAATGCTCCATGCGCCTCCCGAATAACCTTTGTTATACCAATTGGTCCCCTGCCCCATCGCACCCAGCCTCGTCCATGGCCCGCCGTCTCCGGAATATTCAAGGTATGTATAATCGCAGGGTGTTGGATCGCAAACTTCAAAATCTAAGGCTACACTGAAACTTAATGTAGGATTGTTAAGCCCGCCTACTGAAAAACAAGGTGAATATAGGTACGATTCCTCTCTGTCGTTGTGACCGCCAGCCAGATTGGTTTTCCATATTTTACTTCCGCTCGGCGCCATATTAATTAGTGCTGAAACAGGCGTTCCGTGTTGCCACGAGCTGTTTATTCCCTTTGAAATCCAGTAACCATTCCCTTTTTCAAAATCCTCCAGATATGGAAAATTGCTGATGACTGGCGCGTTATTGATTAATACAGTCACCGTATCATTATCGTGGTAACTGTCTGATTCCAATGCTGACCAGACTTTGACCTGTCGCAATCCGAATGGCGACATATCGGCCTTGATATCGAATGTATAATTGATCGTAGTCCTTTTGGGGATTGAGGGAATTGTATCCCGCACGACATCTCCATTGCCCAGTTGATAAACAATGGGAATACTGGCCACCTCTTTTGCTGAGCTGTTACGGATTTTAATGGTGACCGATTCCTCGGGGCCTAAGCCGCAGCTTTCTGTGCCTGGCGACAGCAACCCCACCATTTGAATGTCATCGACGACTTTATAAATTTCAATGTCGTCGAAGGTGTAACCGCCCCCGGTTGCGTAATCAGCAGTGATCGACTTACCCCACTGACCCCAGCGAACCTGAAAACTGGAAGAGAAATTCTTGCTGTTAATGGATAATAAATTACTTACCTCAATACCTCTGGGCATTTTATATCCGTCCTGGGCCAGGTTCTGATTTGCGAACAGGTCATAAGCCTCAATCCAGGGATCGGTGTCATTTCCACGGATCCATACCCTGTTATTGGCGTTGGTTTTTTGTCCATGGTTTTTATAGCGGAAATTTAAGCGGATATCTGATTCTTCAATGTCAAATGCGGAGAGGTTAAACGTCCCTTCGAGGTAATTAACATTCCCGCTGGCAAAATATCGGTTAACGTCCAGTGTAAGCGCTTTCTGACCAGAAAAAGCAATGCCTGAATTGACAAACGTTCTGATCCTGCCTGCGTCGGTTGTGGATGAAAAATCATACCGCCCATCGCCTTTGAGGCCTATCTGATTACTTACAACTGCTTGACTGGGTAGGTATTCCATGTCATCGAGAAATGGCAGAGAGATAGGGTCATTTACAAGTTGCCTGAATGTTTTGATCAATGTATCATTGGCGGAAACAGGATCGCTGGCATTATGGATATATATTTTGAAAGTATAATCCCCGACATTCGAAAGATCTGCCCCGACCGAAAAAGTGTGGTCATAGGTTTTTCCTTTCTCAATAAAAGGGGTAATGGTTTCGATGGGAATGGTGGTACCATTGAATTCGTAACCGACGTCGAGCGGTTCGTTCAAGTCCACATCGTCCAGGTTTTTTATTCTTATCTTAACAAAAATTGAGCTGCCCAATTGTGTCGACGTGTTGGCCCGACCTGTACTTATGGGCGTCAGGATGGATTCAATTTTAAAATCATGATCGGAAATGTTTCCCTGGCATGTTCCCGAATCCGGCCTGCGTGAGATGGCAACAGCCCTTCTGCCTACGCGGGTGTTGATCCTTGCCCTCACAGAAACATAATAGGTCGAATCTTTCAGCATACCGCTAAAAACATACTTGGTTGCATTGGTTAAACCCGCGGAAACCATCTCATTTCCTTTCAAGATCATCACTTCATAATCCGTGGCCCCTGTAACCGCGGTCCAGTCTATGGCAATGTAGCCTTCGCACTGCAGCGATGAAAGTGTAACTGTTGGAACGCCGATAATAGTGAACGCATCGCTTGTGCTTTGCTCTCCTGTGCTATTCTGTATTACTCGAACTTTTGCTTTTTCACATATGGTACCTGCCGGAATAGTGTAGGAAAACTGTCGCAAGCCCGCAGCCAGATTATTGCCGATGTTGCTCCAAGTTTCTCCGTCATTCAAACTAAGTTGTACTGTAAATGTGCTGGACACATTGCCATACGCATCCCAGCTGATCAGTACAGCGTCGGCATCTTTCAGGTGTTCGTTCCCAATCGGATAGGTCAGGGTGATGGATTTGGGGATAATGTCATAAACGACAAAGTATTCCTGTAGCGGATTCTGGGCTATGGAAGTTCCTTTGACAGAAATCTTATAGTCGCCTTCCGCCGGATTGTCAATCACCACCTGTTCAAGATTATTGACGTCGTCCACGCCTGTTCCAGCAACGAGGCTCACTTTTGATGGTGCTGAGTCGAGAAGCCTTGGAAGAATGGTGGTTGAGGATGGATTGATCACTTTCAGGTCCAGGTTATGAACCAGGGTTTTTTGTGCCAAAATGGCCGCCGCAGGATCGTTCCAATAAAGCATTACTTTCAACTGAGCGGTATTGGACGGTATCGAGATCGAAATCTCCTTCGTTTCCTGATTTCCCAGAGAATCATTCCGATAGCTTCCCGATTCGAGCATTTTGAGTGACCTTAACAAGTTGAGCCAGCCAAAACCATAAGTGTAATCAGGGCCTTCATTTCCTTTATCTGTCGCTCCATTGATCACTAGCGCCTTCATCAACCCATTTTTCGGATTTTGCTGGCTAAAAAGTTGACGGTAGCGTTGGTACAACAACGCAAGTCCACCCGCGACGGCAGGCGACGACATGCTGGTACCACTTCCGTTCACATACAAATTCACCGGAAAAGTTGACATCACGGAAGAGCCCATGGCGGTTATTTCCGGTTTGATGCGTCCGTCCCGCACAGGGCCGCGGCTCGAAATACCGGCTACAACACCTGCTTCGGAGGTGCTGCCCACGCTGATTACATTCTTCGCAGACTGATAACCACTCAGGACATTGGCAAAGTTGGCGGTGTACGGCGTACAAGTAGAAGCTCCGCTGTTACCGGCCGCAAACACATGTTGAAGATAGGGCATCTGAAATGCCTGACGGTCTAGTATGTACGAGTAAAGGTCATAAACGCCAAATGTTTCGCAAGTACTTACGTCCCCACCATACGAATTATTGGTAACGACCATTCCAAAGTCACGGCTGTAATTGGGTGCATTCGAAATGATATTGGAAAAGCTTTGTGCGACGTAGGTTAACTTAGGGGCGAAGCCACTGAAACGCTCGTTCATAATGCCTGCTCCACCCAAAATGCCCATGATGTGAATACCATGGCTACCCGCCTCGACCGGCGAGCGGTTGATCAGGCGATTATTAAAATCAATGTGTAGCAATGGATTCGCATCGTCCCCGATCCCTACTACGACGCCTTCGCCACTAAGATTTCGACCTATTGACGATGAGGAGCTCAGCACATTCGCTCGCCCATTTGCAGTACTTCTGTTATTAAATGGTTTGTCTTCGGGCGGAATTGCCTGTACATATTGAATAAATGGCCTGGCCGCCAACTCTTTTAACCGGCTTACCGGGATCCTTAATGCAAGTATCTGATGCTCCTTATAAGTCTCTGCAATTAATTCGAAGTTGCTGGCTTTCAAGCTATCTCTAATTTCTTCAAACCTGAAACTTTTTGGGAAACTGATCCAGATATCGACATTTCCCGGACTTTTCATGGCATATGCCGGGATCCGGCCATTGGCAAGAATGCTCTGCATTTTTTGTTCTGCCGATAATTCAATAATGGAGCGCCCTTTTGCGCGGGCCAGGGCATTGAATGTTGAATTCCCCTTTATCGTGGCAGTGTAGGCGTTATTAGGGATATATTCCAGTAGTTCAATCCCCTCATTTTTAAGATCCGCCTTCTCTGCCTCAGAAGGAATTTCTTCAAACTGGATTAATACAAATGATTTCTGCCCAGGGTTTGAACCTGGATCAGCAGACCTCATTGTTCTGACTTTTCCGGTTGAAATATTGCGTTCCGGCGTAAAGGAGCCACTTTTGAGTAGTACCTTATAATCCTTGGTTTCCTGTGCATTGACTGAAACGGAAACTAAAAAATAAATGAGCAGGGTATTGTAGAAATGCTTCCAGTCCATAACAAATCGAACATGTGTGTAATTAGGTAATTCTACTTTATTTGAAGATAATATCCAAATTAATTCGATTATAGTTTAATGTTTTACAAATGAATTAAACAACTAGTTGATCAAATACTACATAAATTGTAAAACTAGGATGGTAGTAGATATTACTAACCGTCGGTATGCGTGAAATGAGGTCAGAATAGTATTTTGTAATAACCTGAGCACTCTCTTAACTTTGCGTTTTTAAAGTTGCAGCCATTATGGATTTATACGGTTTAATAGGATTTCCGCTTACACACTCATTTTCTAAGCAATATTTCACAGATAAGTTTGTCAGAGAACAGATTAAAGAAAGCAGTTACGAACTTTTTGAGATGAAGTCTCTGGAAGAACTACCAGCGCTTCTGAAGAAAACCGTTGATTTGAGAGGCTTGAATGTCACAATTCCACACAAAAAGGAAGTCATTGCCTATCTTGATGATCTCGACGACGCTTCTGCCGAGCGAATTGGAGCAGTAAATACCATTAAGATTTATGCCGACGGCAGCACAAAAGGCTTTAACACAGATTATTACGGTTTCCGCCAGTCGCTTGTAGAATGGCTCGACAAGCGTGGAGAGGTTTGCACCAACTTTAAGGCGCTCGTGCTTGGCAATGGCGGAGCGGCGAAGGCAGTCATGGTGGCGCTCGACGATCTTCATGTAGAATTTAAATTGGTCTCTCGTCAGAAAAGCAGCAATTCAATTCTTTATCAACAGCTTACCGAAGATATGATGAATGAATATCTTCTGATCATCAATACTACGCCGCTGGGGACATTTCCAAATACAGCGGAATGCCCTGAAATCCCCTACCAATGGATTACAAAGAAGCATTACCTCTACGACCTCGTATATAATCCAGCTGAAACGCTGTTCCTGAAAAATGGACACGTAAAAGGCGCGGCCCTGCAGAACGGTCTCAAAATGCTGCAGTTGCAGGCTGAGAAAGCCTGGGACATATGGATTACCGAAGACAATTTATGGAGCATCTAAACTCTGGAAAAATAGGTCCAGAGATCGTTCTGAACCTTTTCCGAGCCAGTAAGAATGCCTTTTGGCGTCGGTGCAATAACTCCTTCGCCAATTCGCAATGTACCCTGACAGCGACGGATTTCGTCCCATTGCCCTGATTCAAGAAACGCATTGATTACGGCTGTGCCACCTTCTACAAATACAGATTGAATTTTTCGTTGATGGAGGCCGCCTAACAATTGAGCTATCTCATCGCTCCCCGCGTCTATCTGCTGGTAAGCCACCATCGGCACCTCACGATACCGTTCAGGATCAGGGCCCACCGGCGTGCTTTCCAGATAATTGACAACGATTGTGGCCTGAGAGCCATTAAAAAGATTTAGCTGTTTCGGCAATTGTAAATGTCGGTCTAAAACAATTCTTACTGGATTCGTTCCGGCCCAATGTCTCACATTCAATCGCGGGTTATCCGCTAATGCTGTTTTGAACCCGACCAAAATTGCATCTTCCTGAGTACGCCACTGATGCACCCGTACGCTGGACATCGCGTTGCTGATAGTAAGAGGCCCCCCTGACGAATGCCCAATAAATCCATCAGCCGTTTCTGCCCATTTCAATATTACATAAGGCCTTTGGAGGTTCATCGCGGTGAAAAAGCGCTTGTTTAGTTCCAGGCCTTCCGATTCCAGCAATCCTGTGTGCACTTCTATACCCGCATTCATCATCCGCGAAATGCCTTGTCCGGAAACAAGCGGGTTAGGATCAAGGTTACAAATAATAACCTTTTTGAGCTTTTTGCTGATCAAAAGGTCTGCGCAGGGCGGCGTCTTACCATGGTGTGAACACGGTTCGAGGGTAACGAAGGCCGTCGCCTCGGATAATAAATGGCCATTTCCTTTTTGCTCGGCATCTAAAATAGCCCAAACCTCGGCATGAGGGCCACCATATGCACGGTGCCAGCCTTCGCCGATAATGCGGTCGTCATCCACAATGACACAGCCGACCATTGGATTAGGACTGACTTTTCCCCGGCCAAATTCAGCCAGTTGCAAAGCTCTGCTCATCCATTGAATGTCCGTCTCCATGCGGCAAAAATACAAACGTCCTTTTAAACTCAACTTTCGGGAGTTGCCATAATTTGCTAACTTTCCGACATTGGAATAAAAATCATTGAAAATGACTTCGGCACGCCAGCTATATCAATATATATTAACAAGTATCAAAGTATATCCCGAAAAAGAAGCCCAGGCACTCACATTTATGCTTTTGGAGCATTATATGCGGCTCCGCAACATTGATGTTCTCGTTGACCGCCCGGTTCCTGAAAACACTGCTCAACCTGACTGGGGAAATATTATCGAACGCCTGAATAACAACGAACCCATCCAGCACATCATCGGGTCTACGGAGTTTTGCGGACTGGAATTCAGGGTATCCTCTTCCGTTATGATACCACGGCCCGAAACTGAGGAACTTGTCAGAATGGTAACCCGTGATTATGCGGAGCCTGAAAAGAACATTTCCATCCTGGATATCGGCACCGGCAGCGGCTGCATCGCCATCGTTCTTGCCCGTTTTTTGCCTCACGTATCCGTCCATGCCTGGGATGTATCTGACGACGCGCTTGAAGTTGCCAGAGAAAATGCCCGTCAGCTCATTGCAGACGTCATTTTCGCTAAACAGGATATGTTAGATGTGACGTTTCCGCTTCCAGGCAACATTATGCAATTCGATTGTCTGGTAAGCAATCCCCCGTATGTCACTTACTCTGAGCAGGAGCATATGCGGCCTAATGTCCTTCGTTTTGAACCGCATCAGGCGCTTTTTGTAGAGGACAGCGATCCATTGCTCTTTTACAAAGCCATCGCAAGTTTTGGAATGCATTACCTGAAATCAAGCGGCAAATGCTATGTGGAGATCAATGAGCATTTCGGTGCGGAGACGAAGAAGGTTTTTGAAGAAAGAAATTACACAAATGTCGAAATCCTGCGTGATATTCACGGAAAAGACCGGTTTGTAAGGGCGATCTGGGGCAGGTAAAAAATGAATACATGTATATCGAAAAAATAAAAGAGGTTCTGGACGAGATGGGTAAGGTTGTTGTGGGACAGGATAAGTTGCTGAACCGCCTGCTCATAGGTCTTTTTACCGGTGGCCATATTTTGCTCGAAGGCGTGCCTGGCCTCGCTAAGACCCTGACCATCAATGTCATGGCCAAAGTATTGCATCTTGACTTTAAACGTATTCAATTTACTCCCGACCTGCTACCGGCCGATTTGATCGGCACCATGATTTATAAGCCGAAAATCGGTGATTACGAAGTAAAAAAAGGGCCAATCTTTTCGAACCTCATCCTGGCTGATGAGGTCAACCGTTCGCCTGCCAAAGTACAATCCGCCTTGCTGGAAGCCATGCAGGAAAAGCAGGTAACAATCGGTGATGAAACATTCCTCCTCGACCGCCCCTTTGTTGTGCTCGCCACCCAAAACCCTGTCGAACAGGAAGGCACCTACCCGCTCCCGGAGGCCCAGATCGATCGGTTCATGATGAAAGTTTATGTCGATTATCTTGACAAAGCCAAAGAACTGGAAGTTATGCGCCGCATGTCGGACATTAATTATGAATATAAGATCAGGGCCATATTGAACAAGGAGGACATTTTTGCGATCCAAGACAATGTCAACAAAGTCAACATTTCGGATACGCTCGAACGCTACATTATAGAGTTGGTGTTCGCAACCCGTCGGCCATTGGATTACGGTTTACGGGAAGAAGCCCGCTACATTCAGTTCGGCGTTTCGCCAAGAGCGACCATTTACCTGAACCGGGCAGCCAAAGCCCTGGCCTACCTGGAAGGCCGTGATTACGTGTTACCGGAAGATATCAAGGAATTGGCGCCGGATATTATGAACCACAGGATCCTGCTTAATTATGAGGCGGAAGCGGACGGCGTACGTACCACCACCATCATCGATTCCATTCTCAGAAAAGTGGCGATAGGGTAAGTTCAGGGAACCGGGTCATGGCCGTGGCCTCCCCAGGGATGACATCTGGAAAAGCGTTTTAAACCAAGCCAGCCGCCTTTTAAAGCGCCGTGCTTATGTACAGCCTGGATCATATACTGGGAGCAAGTGGGCGTATATCGACAGGAATTTGGCAGGTAAGGCGACAGCACTCCCTGGTAAATCCGGACCAACCCTATGAGTAAAAATTTCATTTCTCTTCTTGTCCCAAAGTAGTATATTTGACAATTAACATCACTTACGCATGATTTCCTATATATTATGGGACGCCAGTCCTGAAATCTTTACTATCCCTGAATTTTTCGGTCTTGGTCCTTTTCCCGTGCGCTGGTACGGGCTTCTTTTTGCCGGAGGTTTTCTGATCGGGCAACAGATTATGATCCATATTTTCAAAAAAGAAGGGAAGCCGCTCGAAGATATTGATGCGCTAACATTATATATGGTACTTGCAACCGTCATTGGTGCAAGAGTGGGCCACTTCCTTTTTTACGAGCCCGAAGTTCTTTTTAAAAATCCATTGGAAGTCATTATTCCCCCGTATTCGGGCCTTGCCAGTCATGGTGCTATAATAGGTATTGTCACAGGACTTTGGCTTTATGCCAGGTCAAGGCGTGCGTCCGGACAAACGTTTTTATGGGTCGCCGACAGAATGGTGATCACGGTCGCGCTGGCCGGTGCATTTATCCGGTTTGGAAACCTCATGAATTCGGAGATTGTCGGCAGACCGACTGATGTTCCCTGGGGATTCATTTTCAAGTTAAATACAGAATTCAGGCAGATACCCCGCCACCCGGCACAGCTTTATGAATCCATTTCCTGCTTCATTCTGTTTTTTGTACTGCTCTGGATCTGGAACAAGTATAAAGCTGCAACGCCGAGAGGCTTAATGGTCGGTGTGTTTTTCATATGGGTATTCACGTTGCGCTTTTTGTACGAATTTTTGAAAGAAAACCAGGAAGCTTTTGAAGACAACTATGCTTTGAATATGGGCCAGATCCTGAGTATTCCAGCTGTACTTCTGGGCATTTATTTTATCATCCAATCCAGGCGAAACCCGATTGAAAACGTGGTATGGCATAAATAGCTTTTTAGACTAAGTAAGTAATCCGGAATGTTTTGTTTTGATTAAATTAAACAGAAAATTGAACGAAACCCCAATCCATATTCAGAATGAAAACATCATCTATTCACGTCATCTTCCTTTCGGCTGCATTGCTTTTTAGCGGTTGCGGCAATAAGGAAAAAGAAAGGGAGGAAGAGGAAGCCAAAGAAGCCGATAGCCCCGCCGACGCCTTGCAGGCATTTGCAGATAAAGCGAAAGAAATCGGTAATCGTGAAACCGTAGATCCCATCGATTTTCGCAAGCTCAAAGAGTTATTACCGGAAAAAGCGGGCGGCCTGGCCCGCACAGAAGCAACTGGTGAGAAATCCGGCGCAATGGGATTTACAGTCTCGACCGCAGAGGGCAAATACAAAGGGGATGATGGTGAATCGATTGACATTGAAATTGTAGATACAGGAGGCATTGCAGGCGTTTCAACAATGGCACTTGCAGCCTGGTCCATGGCAGAAATTGATAAGGAAACAACCACAGGCTACGAAAAAACGACCAAAATAGACGGCTACAAGGCTTTTGAAAAGTATGACAATGAAAGTAAATCTGGTGAGATCAATGTGCTGGTAGGAGATCGTTACCTCGTTAATATAGATGGAAATGATATTACCGTAGATCAGTTGAAAGATGTTCTCAAAGAAATTGATCTGGCAAAGTTGAGCGACCTCAAATAAGATATAAAACAAAAACAGAAGCGTAAAGCTCCTGTTTTTGTGGTTTTAGAAATATCGCGGCACCATCTGTTAGTCTGATTTCAGACCATAGCAAAATCAACTTTATCTCTCAGGATTTGCTTTGCTTTCACCAATTGGTTTTTAACTGTATTTTTTGAAATCCTCAGAGATTCAGCAATCTCCTGGTAAGATTTGCCTTCCTCAATGTTCAGTTTAAGGATCAGTTTCCTTTTAATGGAAAGTGAATCAACCGCTGCCAGAACCAGGCCAAGTCTTCTTTCACTTTCTTCCCGCTCCTCTTCGGCAGCTGCCCTGATGGCCTCCATATAGTACCTGCGCAGTTGCTCGCTCTTCTCAATCCTCTTGAAATGATCGAAAGCCATGTTTCTCAGGCATGTAAAGAGGTAGGAATTGAAGTTGTAGTCTGGCTTAATCTGGGCCCGTTTTACCCAAATCTTGATAAATACGTCCTGCACCATATTTTCGGCTTCCTCCTCGTCTTTTAATAACGAAACAGTAAATCGCAATGCGGGGGTTTTGTAATAATTGTAGAGTTCTGCAAAGGCCGACTCATCGCCTTGCATCACTTTTCTGATGATACTTTCGTCAGGACATGCCACGGTGGTAGAGGTTTACTTATAGGTAAAGGGTTTCAATTAGCAAATGATCGATATACCAAAAAGTATTATAATTCTTCTTTAAATACAATTTTTTTGACAGGTCAGCTTAGCGCTCTGTTCGTTATTATCCGACTGATAGTTACGTGTATTGAGAAAAAATAAAGTTGTTTAAAATGCTGGGACAGCAACCGAAAATTTTGCTCTGTAATTGATACTCAGGGTTTTCTTTTGAGCGGTGTCTTAAATTGTTTGATAAAACTACGAGAAGATCCTCATTCTTAAATCGCAAACTGCGTAAAATTATCTTCATTTTGCGCAAATTTTCGAGAGGTAATAATTTAATTACAATTACATATTGTAGCCGTATCGAATAGCCTACCGAACATCATAAAGAGTATATATCCCGAAAAGCAACCATTGGTATCTAAAATCACAAATCCAGTCCGGTTACAGCCCATGGATCAAAGCCGCATTCTTCAGATTCTCGAAAAAATTTCTTCTGTTAAGATCGCTGTCTACGGCGATTTTTGTCTCGACTCCTATTGGGTGATGGATAACTCCGGCTCCGAAATGTCCATTGAAACAGGGCTTTGGACGGAAACAGTCGCCAGGCATTACCATACACCGGGTGGCGCAGGAAATGTTGTCGCGAATCTTGCAGCCCTGAAACCTGCCTCCATTCAAGTCATTGGAACAGTGGGAAATGATATGCAGGGACGAGAGCTGACGACACAGCTTCAAAACCTGGGGGCAGATACTTCATCGCTTTTCATACAAAAGGATCATTTCAACACTTACAACTATCTGAAAAGGTTGGTAGATGGAAAAGAAGAGCCGAGGATAGATTTTGGTGTATATAATCGGAGAAGTACTGAAACAGACCAAAAATTGCTCGATGCTTTGGAAAATGCATTACAACAATACGATGCGCTTATTTTCAACCAGCAGGTAACCGGGAGCATTAATAATGAATCATTTATAGATGGAGCCAATCAGCTTTTTGCAAAATACAGCAACAAGATGGTCATGCTGGATTCACGTCATTTCAATGATCGTTTCGAGCATACTTTTCTGAAAGCCAATGACAGAGAAATCGCTTCGCTAACCGGCTTGCAGGTGAATCCGGGTACCAATGTCCCGGTTGCCGATGTCAAACGCTATGGTCAGGAAATCTTTGATAAATATAAAAAACCTGTTTTTGTAACCTGTGGCGAGCGAGGTATTATCGCTTTTGACGAAAATGGTCATCACGAAATATTAGGGCTGCAATTGAAGAATAAGCTCGATACCGTTGGAGCCGGCGATACCGCCATCAGCTCCATCAGCCTTTGCCTTGCCGCGGGTTTCTCTCCGGAAGAAGCTGCCAGTTTTGGCAATTTTGCAGCGGCAGTAACTGTACAGAAATTGTATACAACCGGGACTGCAAATCCGGAAGAAATCCTCAACATTAGCAAAGATCCGGATCTCATATTCAACGCAGACCTGGCCGAAAACGAACGAAATGCTGTTTATTACCCTGATACCGATTTCGAACTTTGCGCACCCGAAGTACTCGAAAAACTCGGACATATACGCCATGCCGTTTTCGATCACGATGGTACAATCAGCTCGTTAAGGCAAGGTTGGGAGGAGATCATGGAACCCGTTATGATGAAATCCATCCTGGGATCTCAATATGATAGCATTGATGCCGGCACTTTTCATAAGATCCGGGAAGATGTAAAGTTATTTATCCATAAAACAACGGGTATCCAGACCATTTACCAGATGGAAGGCCTTGTGAACCTGGTACGCGAGTTCGGGTATGTGCCTGAGGATCAGATACTGGATAAGTTTCAGTATAAGCAACTCTATAATGACGGCCTGATGGAAATGGTCAACAAAAGAATGGAGAAGCTTGTGAATGGGGAGCTTGGGCAGGAAGATTATACGATGAAAGGAGCTGTGGCTTTTCTTTATCAATTAAAAGAAAGAGGGGTCACCATGTATCTCGCCAGCGGCACTGATGCTGAGGATGTGAGAAATGAAGCGGAAATGCTGGGTTATGCCGATCTGTTCAATGGCGGTATTTATGGTGCGTTGAAGGATTATACCAAGTTTTCCAAGAAAATGATCATCGAAAAAATCATTTATGACAACAATCTGAATGGCAACGAATTGGCTGTATTTGGTGACGGCCCCGATGAGATTAGGGAAGGCAGGCGGGCAGGAGGAATTTCCGTCGGCATTACAAGCAATGAGGTGCAGCGTTTCGGGCATAATGCTGCCAAACGTCCTCGTCTTGTGAAAGCTGGCGCCCAGTTACTGATCCCTGATTTTTCGCAATACAAGAAACTGATCAACCTGTTGTTTCAGGAAAGCATTAACTACGCCGAGGCATGAGAAACCTCCCTCGCAGGACTAAAAGCCAATTCTGCTTTCTAATAATAATCTCCCTTTTAAGCTCTTGCGGAAAAGAGGAGAAAATGGATGCAGAAAATGCTTTTTATCAGGACAAGCCTTTCTGGCAGGAATACCATGATGCTTACCTTGTGGGTCAGGATGCTCGCGAGAACGAGGTGCGCCATATAACAGCAGACCATAATTCGGATATCTGGATCGCTACCGCAGCGGGTATTTTCAATAAGAAAAAGGATTCCAGAGATTGGGTTAAAGTTATTATTGGCGAAGATGACGGCCCGGCCTATACGGTTACAGAAGACCAAAATACGGCAATGTGGCTTGGAACCTGGAATGGGCTTTTTAAAATCCAGGATGGCAAACCAGTGAAGATGTCAGGACCGGAAGGTCCTATATCTGCCATTTGCGCTACAAAAAACGCGATTTATGCACTCGGGCCAAAAGGTTTTTGGGCAGAAGAAGGCAAAGGGTTCATGAAAGTGCAAAGCAGCATAGCCAAGTCCGTCAGAGATGTCATTTCTGATAAAAACGGAGGACTTTGGATTGCAACAGATGTGGGGTTATATCATTGGACCAAACAAAAGACGGATCATTATTACAAAACTGATGCATTGATTAGTGGATACGCCAAGGGATTGGCAATTGACGACAGCGGCAAACTCTGGATCGCAGGATTGGGGGGTGTTACTATTCAAAATGAAGAGAAAAAAGAAAAGGAACTGCGGTCCGTCGATGGGATACCTTCGACATATGCTACTGCGGTGAGACATTCCCCGGACAGCTCCATGTGGGTTGGCACCCAGGCAGGCATCGTTCGTTTCCGGCCGGATGGCAGCCATTCATTGCTTTTTTCAAGACGGTGGCTGATGGATGATCAGGTGAACAGCATCGCATTTGATCAGGAAGGAACCGCCTGGATTGCCACGCCTATGGGTGTAAGCGCGATCAGGAAACGAAAAATGACGCTGGCTCAGAAGAATGACTTTTTCTTTGATGTATTAATGAAAAGACACATTCGCGCTCCCTGGATTGCGGGTCAGGCGCATTTGAAAATTCCCGGCGATACAACTTCCTGGGAGCCTGAGGATGACGACAATGATGGCGAATACACGGGCAATTACCTTGCAATGGAGAGCTTCAGATATGCTGCGACCAAAAATCCGGAAGCGAAAGAAAATGCAAAGAAAGGATTTGGATTTTTGAAGCTGTTGCAGGAAGTGACCGATACAGACGGATTTTTCGCAAGAACCATTGTCCCAGCCAATTGGGGGCATATGCATGACAGTAACAGGATTTTTACTCCGCGTGAAAAAGCGGATGAATTGGTGAAAGAGCCGAGATTTAAACCCGTAGAAATTCGATGGCATCCATCCAAAGATGGAAAATGGCTTTGGAAGGGAGATACCAGCAGCGATGAAATGTGCGGACATATGTTTGGCTATTTTTATTACTACACCCTCGTTGCCGACGCCGCCGAAAAGAAAGTAGTTGCTACCCATGTCGCCAAAATTGTAGACTACCTGATGGCGCATAACCTGAATCTGGTCGATGTTGACGGTACGCCCACTCGCTGGTCGGTATGGTCGCCCGACCAACTCAACCGCGACCCGGAATGGCTGCCCGACCGCAACCAAAATTCGATGGAAATGCTGGCTTTTATCAAGCTGGCCTATTTCATGACGGGTAATCAAAAGTATGAAACCGAATATTTGCGCCTGATTGAAAAGGAGCATTATCTTGAAAACATGGCTGATGTAACCAAGCAGAACCCAGCCTGGCTGATTTACTTTGATGTAGTATTGCAGGCCTATCTCTATCCTATACTGATCAATTGCGAAAAAGATCCGGAACGGGTTAAATTTTATAAAGCGCACCTGGAAGAATGGTTCATCAAAAGAAAAGACGACCATAATCCGCTGATCAACTTTATATACAACAACTGCCTGAATAAAAAAGCAGAACTCTCCAACTCCATCGATTTTCTCATCGATACCCCGCTGGACCTGGTCGATTGGCCCATTGACCATCGCAAAAGAGAAGATCTTCGCATTGTGCGGACTCCAGTAATGGAAGACGAACAGGTAGACCAATTACAGCCGGCAACTATCCGGATGACGGTTCGCTGGGACAAAAATCCATGGACATTGGCGGGAGGAAATCCGCAGGTGGAAAGAGAACCCGTTTTCTGGCTGCTGCCTTATTGGATGGGGCGATATCAGGGAATGATATCCAAATGATTAACTTTTAAAAACGGCAGAATATGAAGCGATTAATACTGGTTATTAACATGCTGTTCCTATCTATGAACCAGAGCAATGCACAAACAGCGGAAACCTACGCCGAAAAATTAGGCTGGCCAAAAGGGGCCAAAGTCGTGATATTCCATGTGGACGATGCCGGAATGTCGTATTCGTCCAATGAAGGCGCTAAGAAGTCTGTTCAAAATGGCGTAGCTACTTCATGCAGCATTATGATGCCCTGCCCGTGGGCAGCCAGTTTTGCCAAATTTGCCATCGCCAATCCGCAGATGGATGCCGGCCTTCACCTTACATTAACTTCTGAGTGGCAGGATTACCGCTGGCCGCCTTTGAGTGGCATTGCAAATTCTCCTGGATTGGTGGATCAGGAAAGTTGCATGTGGCATGAGGTGGACCAGGTGATAAAAAATGCCAGCCCGGATGAAGTAGAACAGGAAATTCGGGCGCAACTGACCCGTGCATTGAAACTGGGTTTGAAACCAACACACATGGATTCACATATGGGAACTCTTTTCGCGCATACCCCTTATTTGGAGCGATATATTAAGGTTGGCGTAGAATACGGTATCCCAGTGATGTTCACCGGCGGAAATAATACGCTTTTGAAGGAATCGCTTAACAACCCAATCATTAAAAAACTAAAATCGGAAGGCAAGTGGACTGAGGGAACGAAGTTGCCGGATCCGGAAATTACCAAACAGACAGGCCCGGTCGGTCAGAAAATATGGGGCGCAGGCTTACCAGTGCTCGATGACCTGCATACGATCAGCGGCGATTGGAAGCCAGAAGGAGCGAACGTAACTCCTGAACAGTGGGGAAAATATAAAGTCCAGAAACTGAAAGAAATGCTGGGCAGGATGCAGCCTGGGGTCGCAATGATCATTGTCCATAGCAGCGATGTTACGGAGGAATTCAAATATATCAGTGGTTCGGGCGGCTCACGATATGCCGATATGCTTTCCATGATGGATAAGGACCTGAAAGATTTTATAAAATCGGAAGGGATTATTCAGACGACCTGGACGGAAATGCTGGAGAGAAGAAAAAAAGCAAAATGATCAAATTGAGGATGAGGAAATTGATTGTAACATTGGTCATAAGTTTAGGTTTCCGCGTAGTGCTATTCGGACAGCAAGCCGCTGTGGTACGCGAAATGTTGATTTTCCCGCACCAGGAAAAGCATGTCCATGGCAGTAGCATTGTAAGTCTGCCCAATGGAGATTTTTTGACGGCCTGGTTTCAGGGAAGCGGCGAACGTACCGAGGATGATGTTCGCATCATGGGTGCCAGACTGGTAAAAGGAAGTAATAAGTGGAGCGAACCATTTCTCATGGCCGATACACCAAACATTCCCGATTGCAACCCGGTTCTATTCCTTAATGCCCAGGGCAAGTTGTTTCTCGTATGGATCGCCGTTCAGGCCAATCTTTGGGAACAATCTATTTTACGTTTCAGGACATCAACTGATTACGGCAAAAATGGCCCACCAGTCTGGAACTGGCAGGATAACATTTTATTAAAACCAAATAAGCGCTTCGCAGAAGAGGTGGCGAAAAAATTCAAGGACTTGCCTGAATATACAGCCGGATGGGCTGGTTATGCTGCCAAATATGACGAAATGATCATAGAGGCCAGCAAAGACGCCCCGAAACGCAGCATTGGCTGGATGACACGTATCAAACCACTTTTATTGGAAAACGGAAGAATTGTACTACCTCTTTATTCCGACGGCTACAACTTCTCGATGACAGCGATTTCCGAAGATAACGGAGATACATGGAGACCTGGGTTGCCGATAGTAGGCCGTGGGCCGATTCAGCCGGCCATCGTCAAAAAGAAAAATGGCACATTGGTCGCCTACATGCGGGATAGCGGTGACGAACCCACACGGGTACACATCAGCGAATCATCAGACAATGGAGAAACCTGGAAAGCAACCCAAAAGCTTGATCTTCCCAATACAGCGAGCGTAGAATTGTTGGTTTTAAAAGATGGCAGATGGGCATTCCTTGGAAATGATATTGACGATGGGCGTTACCAGCTCAGGTTAATGCTTTCGGACGACGATGGAAATACCTGGAAATGGAAAACTTATATTGAAGATGACAAGACTAAAAAAGGCGGGTACTCCTACCCCTCCCTGATCCAAACCGATGACGGATTACTGCATATGACTTATTCGCACCATCCCGAAAAAGGCAAAAAATCCATAAAGTATGTGGTCGTTGATCCAAACAAATGATCTAACCTAAAAAAATGAGAAAATCATTATCACTCTTCCAGACTGTTCTGGCAATCATTTCTTGCGTATCCAATATATGCGCCCAACCCGTATACAAAGACAAGCCATACCAACAGGATTATAGCATAAAATACTACTCGGATAGCACCAAAGCCCAGCTCATGCAGGTCAGTTCTGATCGCAATGGCAACATTCAGATCCTCGCAAAGGAAGGCCTCCAACATACCTACGATGGCCAGTTTTTGTATCCTGGTAAAATTGTCCCGGATGATTCCTATCGTTTTTTGAAATACAAAAAGATATCCGCGCTAAAATCCTACGAAAACCAATTTACTTACCTGACCGACTCGGTTGTCCTGAGCAATGCCTGGGCTGGTACCTTATTTTCAAAGCATTCCCTGCCCAAAGCCAATATCATGGCTGGTGGAAGAGACCAGACGTTTCTGATCTCTGACGGTCAATCTTTACAGTTGATCAAAGATTCCCAAAATCTTTGGAGCGGTAAACTGACGGATGACGATGTAATTGCAGTTGCTTTTCAGAGCGCTGTCGATCAGTTTTGGATATTGGGCAAGAAGTCGCTGTATTCCATTTCAGTAAAAGATAAAAAACTAACTAAACGGTTGGACGGAGCCGGATTTACCTGTTTTGACTTAACGTCCAAGGAAAGCAATGTTATAATTGGAACCACAGACGGTTATCTTACATTCAACATTGCCTCAGGAAAACAAGCCGGATTGGTCAACAGAAAACTTCCCGTAAACAACATCACTGCAATCAAAGAAGTAAATGGTAAAATTTGGTTTGGCTCAAATGAAGGAGCATTTGCCCTTCGCCCGTACGGGAAGTTCGATTACTATTATGGTGAGCGTTGGCTTCCGGGAAACCATGTTATGGACATTGCCGCAGGCCCGAATAAATCCGTACTGATTTTAACTACGAAAGGACTTGGCCAGATTGTGTTCAAATCCATGACATTGGAAGACAAAGCGATGCTTTATGAGGATCAGGTAAGGCAGAGACATATCAGAAACGGGTTCAATGCAGCATTGGTAAAAATGGACCATGGTAACTTGTCAACAGGATACATGGAGGATTCGGATAATGACGGGTTATGGACGTCGATGTATCTGGGAGGGGAAATTTTCAGGTATGCAGCTACCAAATCACCCGAAGCATTGGCGAACTGCCGTGACGCAATGGACGCTATGGAAAGATTGTATACTGTAAATCCTGTTCCAGGCTTTCCTGCAAGATCTTTCGAGCGATCCGGGCATCTTAAAGAGCTGCATGACACTGAGCGCTGGCAGCATTCTCCCGAAAAAGAATGGGATTGGAAATCGACCACCAGCAGCGACGAGGTAATCGGACACATTTTCGCTTTTGGGGCCATGGCTGAATTGGTTGACGATCCTTTGTTAAAGAAGCGTTCGATTGCATTGATTGATACCGTCATGTCGCATATTCTCAAAAACGATATGTACCTGATTGACTTTGATGGCAAGCCTACGATGTGGGGAAAATGGAATCCTGAGTATGTCAATTCATTTCCAATTAATGTGGGTGATAGGAAACTGAATTCGTCCAACATTATCGGTATGCTTCAGACTGCCTATCATTTCACCAAAAAAGAAAAATACAAGAAAAAAGCATTTGAACTGATGACCAAATACGGTTATCTGGAAAACATGATGCGCTCGATGAAGGTGATCGGAAAAGCACCTGCGGATGCAGACGAACATGCAAAGCATATGTCTGACGGGTGGAACCACTCTGATGACGAAATGTATTTTGTGGGTTACTGGGGACTTTACCGTTACGCTTTCAATGATACGCTTAAAGCCAAATACAAGGCTCAGATCATCGATCACTGGCAGGCCGAACGACCTGAGAAAGAAGGGGCCTGGAACATTTTCACCGCATTAACGGGCACACAAGAATTTGATTTGAATGAGGCAGTCTGGTATCTGCGGGAACATCCGCTGGATTTGATTGACTGGGTGATTAAAAATAGTCACAGAAAGGATATTGAGCTGCTTGAACCCAACTTCCGTAAGCAGACAACCAAGGAAGTGCTTCCGCCTGACGAGCGGCCGGTTCAGCGGCACAACGGAAATATGTTTAGTCTCGATAGAAGTGGGGGCAATGGTACTTCGGAGCACAGTGCTGGTGATATCTGGCTTTTACCTTACTGGATGGGAAGATACCTGGGCATAATCAGCGGTCCCCAAAAGTAAATCCGCCATGCCCGGCTTTCTGACACTTATCTATCTTCTGTTAGTACCGATATTTATGGCTGACCAGCATTCTGTTTTGAAGAAACACAAATCACGCATGACCTGATCTACAAACACGATCTGGACAATAACGATAATTTTTCACCAGACGGCAAGTGGCTTGTGTATGATAGAGGCTTTGGGACACAGCAGATTTTTATCGGGAAAATTAATTTGAGGTAATATCCCCTGTCGATTTCTTTAAAAAACAATCTTCTTATAAATCTGGCTAACAGGAAGTCGAATATCAAAATAAGGCAGCCCAATGATTTCTTCCATTTTGTCAAAAAACTCAACATACCAGCGTTCTCCTTCGCGAACATACATTTCTATGGAGCAGCTTTCCTGTTCGACAATCAGATAATATTGCAGTGAAGGCATTAGTCTGTATTCATTCAATTTGGTAAACCGGTCAGTTTTCGCGGTGCTTTCAGACAGTACCTCCACAATCAGTAATGGCTCCGTAGCAAACTTACGCTTGTTTCCACTTTCTTTAAAAATAAGGAAATCTGGAATTCGAAAAATCCGGCCTTCATGAACTTGTAACTTAACTGCATTTTGAACCAGGATGTAAGGCTTGTCCTCTAAATACCCTCTTATAAAAAAGTGTATATTTCCTGCAATCTGATTGGATGTAACCGATTCTCCGGACATTTCTATTATCTCTCCGTTTACGAATTCATAGCGACCTTCATGTGATTCGATGAAGGCAAAATATTCTTCCAGAGTGTAAAGTTTTTCAGCCACGGCTTCCATTATCATCAGCTTTTCTTTTAAAAGTAATCATTTATCCAATTTGTTCCTTAATCCGACTCGCACTGACCTTATGTAAGGGATAACTTGAATTCTTTGCGTCTGACAATAACATCGTGAACTGTTCATGTAATACGAAACGGAGAATCAAATTTGAGGGCTTTTAGGATCAGATCCTAATAAGCAATCCCCTCAAAAATTGTAGCATACTCCCCTCAAAAATTGTAGCATCAAATGATACACACCATGCGCTGGTTCGGGCCCAATGATCCGGTTTCGTTAATGGATATTCGGCAGGCAGGGTGCAGTGGAATAGTGACCGCGTTGCATCAGGTTCCAGTCGGAGATGTGTGGACGGTAGAAGCTATTCAAGATCGAAAAACGCTTATAGAAGCTGATAATGAACAATTTACAGCATTACATTGGCTTGTTGTTGAAAGCTTACCCGTTCATGAAAGCATTAAAAAGGGACTTCATTCGAGGGAGCTGTATATTGAGAATTATAAAGAATCGCTAAGGAATTTAGCAAAATGCGGGATCAAGACTGTCTGCTATAATTTCATGCCGGTTCTGGACTGGTCGCGTACCGCATTGGATTATACGCTTCCTGAAGGACAAAAAACACTCCGGTTTGTCTGGGTAGATTTCGCGATTTTTGACCTATATATCCTTCAAAGGCCGGGTGCTTTTAATGACTATGAACCAGCAGTTCAGAAATTAGCGGCGGAAAAACTGGCTCAAATGTCGCCGGAAGAAATTGGTACATTGACCAACACAGTCTTTTTGGGCTTACCTGGTTCTGAAGAAGCATTTGAATTAACCAGTTTCCAGACGCTATTGAATGCCTATGATGAAATTGGGGACAAGGAGCTGCGAGAGAACTTGTATTATTTCATACGCGAAGTAGCCCCGGTTGCGGAAGAACTTGGCATCAACCTTTGCATTCATCCTGATGATCCCCCAAGATCACTTTTAGGTTTGCCTAGGGTGGTCAGTACCGAATTGGATCTCCGGCAGTTACTGGACGGATGCGATGTACGGGCAAATGGAATTACTTTTTGCACGGGTTCTTTGGGGGTAAGGGAGGATAATGATTTGCCTGGAATGATCCGCCAATTTGGAGATCGCATACACTTTGTGCATTTGAGAACAACAAAAAGGGAAATCGATCCCATTACGGGCTATTCCCTTAATTTTCATGAAGCGCCACATTTGGAGGGCGATGTGGATATGTACGAAGTTGTCAAAGCATTGTTAACTGAGGAGCAGAGACGCAATGACCAAGGCTATAAGGATTTTTCCCTGCCTATGAGACCGGATCATGGCTTTCAGATGCTCGATGATTTACATAAAAAAACTTACCCTGGATATTCTGCCATTGGTAGATTGAAAGCCCTCGCAGAACTAAGAGGATTGGAAATGAGCATTTCCCGCTCATTTCGGGAATTTAATAACTGAGTTTAAAAATTTGTTTGCAAATGTCTGTCACTGCTGATACTATTTTGGAGAGTAACACACTGAATATCTTTTCATTAAAAGGAAGATTGGCCCTGATCACCGGAGGAGGGAGTGGTATTGGCTTTAACATTGCTCAATGTTTGATAAGAGCTGGTGCAAAGGTCGTCATCACCGGTCGCAGGGAATCTGTGTTGAAGGAAGCGGTGGCTGCATTAGGGAATGATGCCAAATATGTTGTCAATGATGTCACAGATCTGAAATCAATACCCGCACTTATTGAAGATATCGAATTGACATTTGGAGAAATTGACATTCTGGTCAACAATGCCGGCATTAACATGAAGAAGCATGCTGTGGAGGTTTCAGACGAAGATTTTGACAAGGTTATCCAAACCAATCTTCACGCGGTTTTTTCAATTACCAGGGAGTGCGGCAAGAAAATGATCGCCCGGAAACGAGGCTGTATTATCATGATTACTTCAATGGCAGCGCTTTACGGAATTGATCGGGTTGTTGCTTATACGGCTTCCAAATCAGCGGTTGGCGGCATGGTAAAAGCATTAGCAACTGAATTTTCGCCAAATAATGTGAGGATCAATGCCATTGCACCTGGTTTCATAGAAACACCCATGATGCTTACCGCCATGAATGGCGATCCTTCCCGCCGCGACAAAGCTATGGATCGGACGCCTATGGGAATTTGGGGAAAACCTGATGATGTTGGCTGGGCAGCGGTTTATCTCGCTTCTGATGCCGCCAGATTTATTACGGGTGTATCCCTGCCGGTGGATGGTGGGAATTCGATCGGGTTTTAGGTAGGGCGGGGCTTTCTGAAACTTTACTAAGAATATAATTTTAAGCTAAACACTATACACCATTATGGAAAACAAGATCAAGCTTTTTAATCAGCAAAAAATCAGAAGTCATTGGGATCAGGAGAATGAGAAATGGCTCTTTTCTATTGTTGATATTGTAATGGTACTAACGGAAAGTTCGAATCCACAGGTTTACTGGAGGGTTCTCAAAAAACGTCTGGCAGCCGAAGGAAATGAAACCGTTACAAATTGTAACGGTTTGAAAATGGAAGCAGCGGATGGCAAAATGAGGCTAACAGATGTAGCCGATACCGAGCAAATGCTGCGCCTCATCCAATCAATTCCTTCACCAAAAGCGGAGCCGTTTAAACAATGGTTAGCCAAAGTCGGCAGCCAAAGAATTGAAGAAACTGAAAATCCTGAGTTAACGATTGACCGGGCCATGCAAACATATCTTCAGAAAGGGTATAGCAAAGAATGGATCAATCAACGTCTCAAAAGCATCGAGGTTAGAAAAGAGTTAACCGACGAATGGGAAAATCGCGGTGTAAGGGCAGGAAATGAATTTGCCACTCTAAGGAGAAACTGCCTTCCACTTTTGATGAAAACAAAATTGTAGCCAGAGAAGGCGGTACTATTGCTGGAAATACCAGGAAGGAAATTGAAGCAAAAACTGGTAAAAAGATTGTAAATCAAAACAATGCTAAAAAGCTTTTAGGCAATACAGGTCCGGATCAACTAGAAAATGAGAGACCATAACAAGACTATCCAAACCCAATAAATAATGAAAAAAATACATTGCTTGAAACCAGTTTTACTTCTAATCATTCTCGCAGTTACCGCAACTTTTGCCACAGCATCCTTCGGCCAAAAAGTTAAATGGAATAAGGTCAAAGTCCTGGTCTATACCAGAAACGGGAAGGGTTATGTCCACGATAATGTTGCCCGTTCCATTGTCGCGATCCAGGCGTTGGGTAAGCAACATGGCTTTGCCGTAGATTCTACTTCCGACGCATCAAAATTCACGGAAGAAAATCTGAAACAATACGACGCTCTCATTTTTTCGAATACCAATAATGATGTATTTGATTCTGACGCGCAACGAGTTGCATTAATGCGCTACATTCAGGCGGGTGGCAATTTTGTTGGGATACATTCTGCGTCAGGTACTGAGCGGAAATGGAAATGGTTTAAGGATATGCTGGGTGGAACGTTCTTCTGGCATGAGCCCGGACAAGCTTTTTCTGTAAAAATTCTCGACCCTAAAAATCCGTCCCTTGCGCATTTGCCGGAAACCTGGAAGCGTGAAAAAGATGAATTTTATTTCGTTAAAGAAATGGCTGTCAACCTGAATGTGCTCGCAGTCAATGATCATACAACCATTGAGAAACCTGCTGGAAAAGCATTGGACACTTTTGGTAATGTGTTTCCGTCCGTTTGGTGGCACGAGTACGACGGCGGCCGGGCATTTTACACTTCGATCGGACATCAAAAAGAAGACTACGATCAGGAAGATCTTCGAAAACATATTCTTGGAGCTATTGAATGGGCGATCGGCCCTCAAAAACCTAGAAATTATAGCAAATCCTATGCAACGAGTCCGCAGGATATTGTCGTAAGAAATTAACGCAACCATCAATACTAAATCCTAATCCAATGAAAGACAACCAGCAGGAAATCAGCCAGGACAGAAGATCATTCATAAAAAAGGCGGCAACAGGAACTGCGGGAATCATCGCAGCATCCATGTTCCCGACCATTGTGCCATCAAGCGTGTTTGGCAAAAATGCGCCGAGTAACAAAATCAATATTGGGCAGATCGGCTTTGGGCGCATTGGTTCTTCGCACGATTTACCGGAAGTAATTAAAAATGAGGCTGCACACGTCATTGCAGTTGCTGATCTGGACAAAAACCGGCTTGCCAAAGGAAAAGTCTGGATTGAGAAAAAATATGCAGAACGGACAGGAAAAGAGAATTACCTGGACGTAAAAACCTATGATGATTATCACGAAATTCTTGCAAGAAAGGACATTGACGCAGTTATCATCAGTACGCCCGATCACTGGCATGCGCAACCAGCTATGGAAGCAGCAGTGGCCGGCAAGCACATTTACATGCAAAAGCCTACTTCTTTGACGATTAAAGAAGGCCGGATGATGGCTGATATGATCATCAAGAAAAAGGTTATTTTTCAATTAGGAAGTCAGCAGCGTTCCGTTTCGCCCTGGCCGCAATTCAAAAGGACCTGCGAACTGGTGCGCAATGGCCGGATTGGAAAATTGAAAAAAGTATATGTAGGCCTACCAGGCGATCCTGCTGGCGGAATTGTGACTGAAATGCCTGTACCATCCAATTTGAACTACAAGATGTGGCTTGGTTCAACGCCCGAAATTTATTACACTAAGGACCGTGTACATTCTCAAACCGACATGCTGAATGAACGGCCGGGGTGGCTGCGTTTGGAGCAATTTGGGGCAGGTATGATCACCGGCTGGGGCTCGCACCACATTGATATTGCGCATTGGGGAATGGACACTGAGCTTACCGGTCCGATTGAGATCGACGGAAAAGCGACCTTTCCTGCCAAAGGTTCAGGATTGTGGGATGTTCACGGCGATTTCCTTGTCAATGCGAAATATGCCAATGGTGTTGAAATGGAAATCGGAGGTACCAATCCGAATGGAATAAAGTTCGAAGGAACAGATGGCTGGATCTTCGTTTCGCGCGGTAATGTGGGCGTGACGGCTTCCGATCCGGTCGCGGCTTCATCTGCTGCAAAGAATGAGGCGTTTTACGCAAGTGATGCCAAGATTCTTGGGTCTGTCATCCAATCCGATGAAATCCATTTGTATGAAAGCCCTGAGCAGCATCAAAACTGGATTGAGAGCATCCAGAATGGCAAACAGACCATCAGTCACGCGGAAATTGCCCAACGTTCCTGCACAGCCTGTTTGCTCGCGCATACCGCGATGAAACTGGGCAGAAAATTGAAATGGGATCCTAAGAAAGAAGAGTTTATCGGAGATAAGGAAGCAAGCGCGATGCTATCCCGTCCGCAGCGCGGGCCTTATGGTACAAACTACGTGAAGGGATAAACTTAATAATTTCCCTTATACTCCCGGGGTGTCTGCCCGATGTATTTTTTAAAATTCCTGTTGAAATTAGATAGGGAGTCAAATCCGCTATCGTAGGCGATCTGTGCAATGGTCCATTTGTCTTCTAATAATAATTTGCAGGAATGTCCGATGCGGATCTCATTTACAAAATCAATAAAAGTCTTATTGGCCCTGGCCTTGAAATAACGACAGAAAGCTGCTTCCGTCATCCCTGCCAATGAAGCCACATCTCCGAGCCTGATTTCCTGATAAAAATGCTGCAAAACATAGTTATGCACTTTTTGCATACGCTCAGTTTCAGAAATTTTATAAGTATTCACATATCCATAACTTGAAATCGGACTTCCTCCCGCTTCGTGCGCCAGCTTATCCAGCAATGTGAGCAGTTGGAGAATACTTTTGAAGCCTTCTGTTTGTGTTAGTGACATTAATTCGCTGCGGATATGCTCCCGAAGTGGGCCTTTATATTCAATTCCTCTTTTTGAATCCAGGAGCAGCTGTCGCAATGCAAGCATTTCTGGTTTTTCAAGAAAATCCTTCCCTAGAAAATCTTCCTGAAAATATAATACAATTCCATGCGTCGCGAGTGAGGAAGAATGGTCAAAATAGGCCGGATCGCTCCTCCATAGATGCGGGACGTCGGGTCCGAGAAATACAGTATCCCCAGGCTCAAAAGTTTGAACGGAATCTCCAATCAGCCTCTTGCCAGTTCCTTCTAAAACAGTAAACAGTTGGTAATGCGGATGAAAATGCCAGTTAGGATCGAAATGAGGCGCTTTTAGCTCCTGAACAGTGACTGTGCGGACCTGGCTTTCTATATTTTTATGAATAGGTGCTTTCATGTAATCTCCTGAATTTTACCACATATCTTGGTATTTATGCAAATTTAACATCAAAATCCGATTACTTATGCATATTTGCGCCCTAAAATCATTTAGTAAGCGGTGAAAGAATAAAGCGTTTTTCCCGTTGTAATAATCGCTAGCCGCTACATACTCTGATGGCATAATATTTTAATGATGAGTTGTCCAATTGTTGTTGCAAATAGTCAATCTGACCCAATGTCCTCATATCATTACCTTGGTACTCTTTTCACTTTATGAAAACCTTTATCCTTCCGGCGCTTTGTTTAACATTCCTTATTTATCTATCAGGCTGTGGAAAAACAACCACAATCAGCAGCAATATGGAATTAACCGGCAAGTGGGAATTAGAGCGTATTGTGCAGTCTAATGTCACTATTAAAAAGCCTACTCTTGCCAAAGGTCAAATGGAAGTAAGCCTGATTTTCAAGGACAAGGGTGAGTTGGAAGGAACATCTTCAAGGAACTATCTGACAGGTTTTTATGAGACCGCGCAGCAAAATACAATCCAGATTGGCGGTGGCGGGACTGAAAGAGCAGAGACTTCGTGGGGAAATATGTTTGTCAACGCATTGCCCAATGTTAACCTTTACGACCTTAAAGCGGATAAGTTAATTTTATATTACGAAAACAATAATCAGCTGATATTTGCCCGGGAGCAATAGTCAACTTTACATATTGAGAAAGCAGTTTTGGTGTAATAACCTGAACTGCTTTTTTTATGCATATCAAGATCAAATCATTACTTGTCAAATCGTGTCAAACAAAGGGGATTTTTTTACTGTAAAATTGTACGGATATTACTTCGATATTGATTTTACAAGAAAAAGCCGCATTTGATGAAATACAGCATGAATCTCCTCCTTTGGGGAACTGAAATAGATGATAGCCTTTTTCCAACACTGGAACTGATCAAAGAAATAGGGTTTGATGGCGTCGAAGTCCCCATTTTCAATACAAATCCTGAACATTGGTTCAACTTCCGCGCAAAGCTGGATAGCCTGGGATTAGCCTGTGAAACAGATACAATCTGCGGCCCGGACCAAAATCTGATCAGCAGGAACCCGACCGTGAGACGGCATACAATCCAACATCTAAAAAGTGCATTGGACTGCTCTTTGGTTTTGGGTGCGACCAAATTAATGGGCCCTTTCCACTCTGCCTTGGGTGTTTTTACCGGAATGGCAGCAACCGAGGAAGAATGGCAATGGGGAATCGAAGGTATCCGTGAAGTGGCTGATTACGCCGAATCAATTGACATCACACTAGGCCTCGAATACCTGAACCGCTTCGAACTATACCTGACAAGCTGCACCGACGAGTTGATCCGCTTTGTGAACGAGGTCAACCACCCGAATTGCAAGATCATGTTTGATACTTTTCACGCCAATATCGAAGAAAAAAATATTGGCGATGCGATCCGCAAAGCGGCTAACCAGATTAGCTTCATCCAGCTTTCGGAAAATGACCGCTCCACGCCAGGAAAGGGAAATGTGGATTGGGAAGGGGTATTTAAGGCGATTAAAGACATTAAGTATGATGGCTGGCTGAGTATCGAAGCTTTCAGCCCAAAACTTCCGGTTGCTAACATATGGAGGAAGATGTTCGATTCAGAGGAGCAGCTGATGCGGGATGGGTTGGGGTTTATTAAGGCTAAGGTTACCTAAGTACCTAAAAGAGCCAGAGGCTCGACCTGCGCGGCGCGACCGATCTCCTAACTACGGATTTCAATCCGTAGACCTACGCGAGGTAACAGCTACCCTCCTATCAAACCGCAAGTAGATAGCTGTTACGTCACTTGCCGCATTGAGACGATTGCTATGTCGCTCATCCCCATGAGATAGTTGCCACGTCACTTGTACCCCGGGTTGTACCCCGGGTTGAAACCCGGGGTTAGTAGATCTGCCGAGCCTCTGGCTCTATTTCCTAAAAACATAGGTTGCTAAAAAATAAAAAAGCTATTTTAAAGATTGGCGTTTTGGAGTTATCCCAAAAAAATCTAAATTTGCTTAATGAAGACATTTACTTCAATTGAGGAAGCCTTTGTCTGGTGGCTTAATGACATCTACCCAGCGCTACCCGCAGATGTGAAGGTTGGGAAATATACGAATGCGTGGCGCGATTACAGATTCAAGAAAGGGATATCACAAAAACGTATGAAAGAGATATTGTCAGATTTTGCCGATGTAAATGAAAAGACGGTTGTTACTTTAACTTTGAAATAAAAAAATTTGTTGGAAATTTTTGGGTAAATCCCAAAAATTTCCAGTCAAGAAAAAACCCGGAGTACAGTCGGAAAACATTACATCCGGGTTCAGTTCAATCAATTACTATTAAACTTTCACAAAACTATGAACAAACGGCAAGATTCAAAATCGGAAGAAGCAAAAGACATTGAAACGGATTTTAACGGCTTAGATCCGGCATCTTTGAGCCAAATCAATATGGTAAAAGATTTTTTTAAAAGAGATAGCGCAGACGAGATGATTGAATCGCTTCATACGATGATTGAGAATTTTCTCTTCACCGAAAATCTTGCCCGAGTGACACCGGAAATGCGGGTGCATATTGTTAATAACCTCCGAATGGGCACTTTAATCGCAAAATTGGCCAGAAACATCAGATAGTCAGCCTGCTGATTACGCAACAAGAGCCAGAGGCTCGACCGATTTCCTAACTACGGATTTCAATCCGTAGAAAGACCAGCATCGTTGGCCGCACCGTAGAGCCATGCCATCACTTGTCTCGCCGGGTTGAAACCCGGCGCCAGGGATCGGCCGAGCCTCTGGCTCTAACACATCGGTAGCCTCAATAAACCTTCGCCAGCAAATGCGGTCGCTCCTTTTCCAGTTTCAAAATCAACTCTCCAAAAAGCGTATTAACCCACGCAAACCATTTCCTTGTAAACTTGGCGTCATCATCTTTGTCAAAAGATTCGTGCATGAAACCAGTATGATTATGGGTCATTTTCAACTGTTTCAATTGCGCCTCTATTTCTTTATCATCCGTTGAAGTAATCGCTCTCGCAATGATCCCCATCGGCCAGACCTGGTTGATAAGCGTATGCGGACTTCCCAAACCTTCTCCCGCTTTTCCTTTAAAGAAATAAGGGTTAGAATCGCTTAAAACAAACTTTCTTGTATTAATGTAAATCGGATCTTTCACAGACATTGCGCCGAGATAGGGCAAACTGATCAATCCCGGAATACCAGCGTCATCCATCAAGAGGTGGTTACCAAATCCATCCACTTCGAAAGCATATATTTTCCCAAACTCAGGGTGCGGATAAACTGCATATTTCTTCAGAGCATTTTCAACTTCAGTCGCCAAAGCCTTAAACTCTCCGGCTAGCTTAGTATCCTGCGCATCCGAGGATTTCTCCAATATTTCGGCAACTTCTCGAAAAGAAACGACTGCAAAGAAATTGGAAGGCACGAAAAAAGGGTAAACCGTTGCGTCGTCAGAAGGGCGAAAAGTATTAGCAATCAAACCAACCGGCCTTATTGGGTTTCCATAGCCATTCCCAGGAACCGTATCGGTAGACCAGGAAGTAACACGGCCAAATTTATAAGGTCCAGGGCCATCCTTCCGTTGCTGCTCCTTGCAGGTTTTAAGGACCAAGCCCATCGCCTTCTTCCAATCGGCATCAAAAGGCTTGTTATCGCCGGTCGTTTTCCAATAATTGTAGGCCAAACGGATGGTATAGCAAAGCGAATCCAACTCCCATTTCCGCTCGTGAAGCATCGGCTTCATGTCCGTCGCGTCCGTCGTCCACTCACTTTCTTTCGGACGATCGTAAAATGCATTGGCATACGGATCGATCAGTATGCATTTGGTCTGACGGTTAATTAACCCGGCTACCATTTCTCTCAAATGAACATCTTCTTTCAGCAAAGGAAGGTACGGCCAAACCTGCGCAGTGCTGTCGCGAAGCCACATCGCGTCGATATCCCCGGTAATCACAAAAGTATCGGGCTTACCATCCGTTGTTTTGAAATGAACGGTTGTATCAATGGTATTGGGGAAACAGTTTTCAAATAACCAGGCTAGTTCCGGATCCTTGATCACCTTTTTCATCCGAACAATGGTCGCTTCTACCGCTTCACTTTTGAAGCTGCGCTTATCTGCCGCAATGCGGACTACTGGAAAATCGGCAACACTTTTTGCAAAAGACCAATTGGAAACAGCAGTTCCTGCCACTGCCAAAGCTCCGGCTTTCAGAAAATCTCTTCGTTGATACATGAATTCAATTGAAATTTGATTCTTAAAATTTTTGGAAAAGCAATTTATACAAATTTTCATCGCTGCCTCACACCCTGAATACCAGCTTCCGGCGATAGAGGACAATCAAAATAAGACTCCATAGCAGTAGATAAAGCAATGCATAAGTCAGTGAGGCGTTGTAGGGACTTTCAAACCGCGGCACAATCTGATATTGATAAAGATAAGGCACCAGATTCATTTGCTCAGAAGGATTGGTCGGGTTGGCGACCTTAACAACATTTAGAATTCTAATGAGAATGCCGGAAAAGAAAAAGACGACCATCGGATTGACCCCAAACATCACAAAAAAGGTAGTCCAACCCCCATAACCCTTAATATCAATGATATATAATAGCAATGCAAGACAAAGCAATGCCCAACCGGCTGCGTAAAGCACGAACGAGCTTGTCCAAAGCGCTTTGTTTAACGGAAAGACAAAATTCCAGAGAAAACCAATGATGATTCCAGCCAAACCGCCTGCTAATAAATACAAAGCTTTGCGGGATTGGACAATATCTAACCGTAAGAGCTGACCCGTCAACAAACCTGCAATGCCAGTTCCGACAGCGGGTAATGTACTTAATATTCCTTCCGGGTCCCAGGTTTTGGATGTTGCCCACAAATGTCCGGGCAGCAAGAAATTGTCCAGCCAGGCTGCCAGGTTAGTCCCTTTTTCAAGATTTGGTTCTCCAATGCCGGGTACTGGGATTAATGTCATAATTGCCCAATAAATTAGTAAAACGGCAACGCCGACAATCGCCTGAGTGACCCAGCCAGTCCTCCAATAAAGTAAGGAGACGATCAGATAAACCACCGCAATCCGCTGCAAAACCCCCGGAATCCGGACCGACTCGAAATCTTTAAAGCCCCCAAATGCGAGAATGATCATTGTAATGAACATGATCACCACGATCCAGAACTGCCAGTTTTTATCATAATTTCCAAACAAAGTCACGACGACAATGGCTGTAATCGCCAATCTGAAACCCAGTAATGCGGCATCTTCCAATCCACCGAAATGTATCCGGCTGAAAAAGCTCAAAAAAAGTCCGAGGCAAAAAATGCGCAATGTCCGGGTTAAAATTCTTTGAAGAATAATCCCATCGCTCGATTGATCAGGTGAAGCCAGTACGACCGAAACGCCAACAATGAAAAGGAAAGTTGGAAAAACCAAGTCCGTTGGCGTGCATCCATGCCATTCGGCATGCAACAATGGCGCATATACGTGCTCCCAATCACCGGGATTGTTGACGATCGTCATCAGGATCATCGTAAATCCGCGCAGGACGTCTAGAGATACAAGCCGCTGCTTCATCAATTCAAAAGTGGGTTTTAGATACAATTACAATACTCTCCAGATGCCCCATTCCTAAATAACCAACGCTACTCCTGATGGAGCGTCGTCGGGCGTGGCTGGTCGGATCACAAATGGCAGTATGTTTCTTGATGCAGTTTAATCAAAAAAAGGCAAAGCCACTCATCTGCTCATTTCCAATAGCAATCGCTGCTTGAAGAGCGGAATTGTAGCCGTTTTTTGCCAATTATTATTTATAATATTTAAAAGATAGTCAATATTCAGCCAGTTCTAATCAAAAGACGTAAAGCTTTTAGCATTATTTTGTTTTAAAATTGTATTGCCATATTTTGCTTTTACAAAAACTAAATCCACAAACCATTCAAGAAGCATGTCTCAAAAAATTAATGTTGCCATCGTAGGATTAGGCTTCGGGGCCGAGTTTATTCCCATTTACCAGCAACATCCCAATGCCAATATGTACGCGATCTGCCAGCGCACCGAATCAAAACTCAATGCAGTTGGCGACCAGTACGGAATTGACGTCCGTTATACCAGTTACGAAGATCTTTTGAATGATCCGCTGGTGGATGCGGTGCACATTAACTCTCCTATTCCTAATCATGCCGAGCAAACTTTAAAAGCTTTGCGAGCCGGTAAACATGTGGCTTGTACGGTGCCGATGGCTACAAGCGTAGAAGATTGCATTGAGATTGTGAAAGCGACAAAAGAATCAGGTAAAAAATATATGATGATGGAAACCGTGGTGTATGCGCGGGAATTCCTTTTCGTGAAAGAACTTTATGAAAAAGGCGAGCTAGGGAAAGTGCAGTTCCTGAAAGCAAGCCATCAGCAGGATATGGATGGATGGCCTGACTATTGGCCCGGTTTGCCTCCAATGCATTATGCAACGCATTGTGTAGGCCCGGTCGCTGGTTTGTTGAAACTGGAAGCTGAGTATGTTTCCTGCTTTGGCTCAGGAACGATCAGCGAAGATCTTGCCAAAATCCATAACTCCCCTTTTGCGGTTGAATCGGCACATATCAAGTTTAAAGACAGTGATTTATCTGCCTATGTTTATCGTTCGTTGTTCGATGTCGCGCGTCAGTATCGCGAGAGTTTTGAAGTTTACGGAAGCAAAAAGTCGTTTGAATGGCCGTTGATTGAAGGGGAAGATCCCGTGATCCACACCGCCAAAAAGCCGGAACATGAGATTCCTGAGAAAGTGACTACGCCGGATTATGCGCATTACTTGCCGGAAGAAATCCGGGCATTTACTGGCCACGGCGTTTATAATCTGGATGACAACGCGCATTTGTCGTTTGTACAAGGCGGCGGGCATGGAGGCTCGCACCCACATCTGGCCCACGAGTTTATCAGCGCATTAATTGAGAACCGCGATCCGTTCCCAAATGCATGGCAATCCGCCAATTGGACAAGTGTAGGAATTTTAGCGCATGAGTCGGCGTTGCAAGGCGGGGCAATTATTAAGTTACCAGATTTTAAGAATGTTTAGAATATCAAAATTAAACTCAATGAAAATCAAAGCGTTATCCTTTATACTTGGTATTGTCTTGCTGGGGTGTGCCTCTCAGCCGTCATCGCAAAATGCATCGATGAAAAGCACTTCCACAAAGGAAGCTGCGAAAGGACGTCGTCTTGAAATTCTCTTTCTGGGGGATAATGGACACCATAAGCCTGCCGAGCGCGTGCCACAGATTATGGCAGCATTGGGGCCGAAAGGCTTCAATTTCACTTATACTGATAACCTGAATGATCTTAATGCTGAGACACTTAATAAGTACGATGCATTAATGCTCTATGCCAACTGGGATTCGATCGCACCGCCGCAAGCCAAGGCTTTGCTGGATTATGTGGCAAGCGGCAGAGGTTTTATTCCTGTGCATTGCGCTTCTTACTGTTTCCGTAATAATCCGGAAGTTGTAAAGCTCATGGGCGGACAATTCTGGAAACATACCTTTGACACCATCCAGCCCGTTTGGACAAAACCCGATCACCCTGCAATCGCCGGTGTGAAGCCTTTCAAGACCATTGACGAGACTTACTTGCATACGTCATTGCAGCCCGACAACATTGTTTTGACCGAACGTACGATCCAAAAAGATCAGGAAAAAGATAAGCCTGGCGTTCAGAAGGAACCTTATACCTGGATAAGAACGCATGGAAAAGGGCGCATTTTTTACACTGCTTATGGCCACGACGAGCGTACCTGGGCGGTGCCGGGTTTCCAGGATTTGTTGGAAAAAGGAATATTGTGGTCTGTAAATGACGAAGCAAAAGCATCCTTGGCTGCACTTGCTCCAAAACCATTTGAATACCGCGAGGCTAAACTTCCTAACTATGAGCAACGGCCAGGTGCTCAGATGCAGCAATTGCCGCTTTCTCCGGAGGAATCGGTAAAACACATTCAAATCCCGGTTGACTTTACCTTGGATATTTTCGCCCACGAGCCTGACGTAATGCACCCGATCGCGATGACTTGGGATGAGCGCGGAAGGTTATTTGTTTTGATCACCAAAGATTATCCAAACGAGAGAAAAGATACAGGTGGAAGCGATTACATTTTGATTTGCGAGGATACCAATAAGGACGGAAAAGCCGACAAGTTCACTAAATTCTCAGACGATCTCAGCATTCCAACCGGTCTGGTTTTCGCAAATGGCGGATTAATTGTGTCTCAGGCGCCGCATATGTTGTTTTTGCAAGATACCAATGGGGATAATAAAGCGGATGTGAAGAAAATTCTATTCTCTGGTTTTGGAACTGGTGATACCCACGCCGGACCTTCCAATTTGCATTATGGCTTTGATAACTGGGTTTACGGTTCTGTGGGTTATTCCGGATTTAAAGGCAAGTTTGGCCAAAGTGATTCGCTCAATTTCGGTCAGGCACTTTTTCGCTTCAAGCCCGATGGTACCGATATGGAAATTGTTGCTAAAACCTCAAATAATACCTGGGGACTGGGTTTCAATGAAGCTGGTGACCTTTTTGGATCTACTGCCAATAACTCACATGGCTGGTATTCCGCTATTCCAAACCGCTATTTTGGAAAAAGCAAAGTAGATAACGGAAGCCGCAGTACCGATACGCATAAAGATATGCAGCCGATTACGCCAAAAGTGCGTCAGGTGGATGTATTTGGCGGTTTTACAGCGGCAGCGGGACATAATTTTTATACTGCAAGGTCTTATCCTAAAAAGTATTGGAATAAAGTAGCATTCGTTTCGGAACCTACCGGACACATTTTACACCAGAATATTGCGACCAAAAAAGGCACGGACTTCGAGGATGCGTTGGGTTTCAACTTACTGGCTGGCGCCGATGAATGGGTTGCCCCGGTATTTGCGGAAGTGGGTCCTGACGGCGCCGTTTGGGTGGCCGATTGGTATAGCTATATTATCCAGCATAACCCCACCCCGAAAGGATCAGAAAATGGAAAAGGAAATGCTTATCAGACTGATTTGCGTGATTTTACCCATGGTAGACTTTACCGCATTGGCTGGAAAAACGCTCCAAAATATACGCCAATCTCTTTAAGCAAAGAACGTCCCGACGAACTGGTAGCCACATTAAAAAACAACAATATGCTCTGGCGCCGTCATGCGCAACGGTTGCTGGTTGAGCGTGGCAATAAAGATGTTGTTCCAAAATTATTGGAATTGGTTAAAGACAAATCTGTTGATGAAATTGGCCTGAATACTGCCGCAATCCATGCTTTATGGACATTGCAAGGACTTAATGCAATCGGCGATCCGCAGGTTTTGGCTAGTGTAACAGAAGCTTTGAAACATGCATCCAATGATGTTCGCAAAACAGCCGTTCAGATTCTACCACGCACGCCGGCCACAACCCAATCATTGCTAGCCGCAGATGCGCTTCATGATAAGGAACCTTTGGTTGTTTTAAACTCATTGCTGGCATTCTCTGAAATTCCCTACACGCCGGAAATTGAAAACGCGGTGTTAGCATTGCTTGATTCTTATTCGCAAGCTGATGATCGCTGGATGCCGGACGCATTTGCAGCAATCCTCAATTCACAAGATGGCGCATTGCGGAATAAATATCTGGCTCAGCGTGCAGGTAAGGCTGGTTCTGCACCAGCTCAAAAGGCGGAAGCTACGAAAGCAATGGATCATTCTGCCATGAATCATGAGAATAGTACTGCTGCCAATAAAGTCACGGTACAAGGTTCTGCTGAGCTGGCGGTTACGAATATTACCATTGAACCAGCGATGCCTTATGTCCGCGAGTATGCGAGAGTTGTCATTGAAATTACAAATCAGGGAAGTGTGGCGGTGCCAAAAGAATTAGTGCCGGTTGTGAATGTGGGAATAAGAAGTCGCGCTTTGAATACCAACTACATCAGCCGTCAACTGACCAGCGGAATTGCTCCCGGCGAGACTGTGAAACTGGTTGAGGGCAACAATGGACCGTGGAAATCTGGTTTCGGGTTTGTTTCCGAAGAAGCCGGTAAGGTGAATGTGACCGCCACGGTAGATGTGGACAATGCTGTTCCAGAAAAAGATGAAAGCAAGAACAACACTTTGAGCAAAACCTTTGAAGTAAAACGTATGGACCGCTTGTCTGACTTTGCTTTGGAACGCGCATCGCGGGGATATACTTCCTATGCGAGCGGAGAAGACGTGATTGGATTGATCAAAACTGCACAAATACTGGATCCCCAAGGCAAAAATGCAATTATCAAAGGCGTGCTAGGTGCCTGGAATCCGAAACGCAAAGAAACTGTAAACGACGAAAGCCGCAAGTACCTAGCTTCTTTGAAAGGTCAGATCAACGACGATATGAGCAGCAAGCTCATTCCATTCCTGGAATCGTACGGCATTAAAGAAGAAGTGACCACTGATCCGAATGTACAGGTTGTTCAGATCAAAGCGATCCGTGAGGAAATGAAGTTCAACGTAACGGAATTCAAGGTAATTGCAGGAAAAACAGTTGAGCTGGTTTTTGAAAACCCGGATGCCATGCAGCATAATGTAGTGGTTGGAAAACCAAAATCTTACGAGATCATCGGAGCAGCGGCAGATAAAATGATCACTGTGAAAGACGGCGCGGAAAAGAATTACGTTCCAAACATTCCGCAAATCCTGGCTGCAACGCCATTGGTAAATCCCGGACAAACTTTCCGTTTAAAATTCGTGGTACCCGATGTTGTGGGCGATTATCCTTTCGTCTGCACATTCCCCGGCCACTGGCGATTGATGAAGGGTGTGATGACGGTTATTAAGGAACAGGCGGCTTTAAGTAAATAATAAATAACGTTATTGGCGAGACCTGGTAAGTTTAGGCGACCCCGTCTACAAAACTTGCCAGGTCTCCATCACCTTCGGAAAGGGTTATCAAGGGTTGGGATAAAACTTAGACTCACAAGACAGCAAACCTTCCTTCTATTTCGATACCGTATTTCATAACTTCAAACGCGACTGGGTTTGAAGCTTCAAAATCCTCTTCCAGGAAAGGATGCGGCTCTATCATAATGTCGACCCTCCTTCGAAGTTTCATCATTGTTATTTGCGCTTCAAGAATATCATCAACATTCTCGACGATGATTGCGATATCTATATCACTGTCCTCGTGAAAATTCCCTTTGGCAAAAGACCCGAATAGAAAAGCCTTTTTCACAGAAAACGTTTGTTTTAGTAAATCAACATATTGCTGAGCTACTGTTAATGCTTGATTCTGATCCATTGTCGTAACGTTTCAATTTTCCCGATCCAATCCTGCGCATACTCCGGAGTGCACGTTTTGTAAAATTGACGCTTATAACTTTCGTAGCGCGCTTGCAAATTAAAGGTCGTAATTGTATCAATCCAATCCAACTGTTCTTGCGGTAATTCAATTCCTGTTAGAATGAGCAACTTACCAAGGTTGTGGGTAAAGGGAGCGGATTTACCTGTCTCTTTGACCACTTTGCTTTTGAGTAGCTTTTCTATCACAATATGGCCTAAGAACAACGTCCAGTTATACTTTTTTACAGCCATCAAATGCGTCATGGTCTCGAAGTCCTCATCTGAGGTTTCCAGCCAATATTCAGAAACTTTTGCAACATCGATATTTTCATTCATAAATGTGGTTTTTGTCCCAACTTAAATGGATATTAAAAAACCAACACTTTTGCTTTATCGACTTGAATACTTCAATTATCAATTGGCAAATTTGGATCGACACCGGCGGTACTTTTACCGACTGTCTGGCGATTGATTCAGAGGGGAATAAAACTAGAATAAAAGTACTAAGTTCGAGTTGCTTGCGGGGAAGGATAATTCGTCGGCTGAATTCGAACATTTATGAGTTCGAGGCCAAATGGTCATTTGAAAATGCTCTTCTCGCAAGTTACAATTTCAGATTGCTCGAAAATCAGGATACCAGCACCATCGTCGAGATAAATCATGCCGAAAAAACGCTAACATTAAGCAGCGACATTTCCATTAATGATAGCGCTGACTTTGAAATAACGACCGGCGAAGAAGCACCAATACTAGCCGCGCGGCTTCTTACCAAAACGCTTTTAAATCAGCCGCTGCCCCCAATTGAAATGCGGCTTGGAACCACCAAAGGCACTAACGCATTGCTGGAAAGAAAAGGTGCGAAAACGCTGCTGCTCGTTACAAAAGGCTTCAAAGACCTATTATACATTGGAAATCAACAGCGGCCTTCACTATTTCAACTGAACATTCCTGAGCCAAAATTGCTTTACAGCGAAGTCATAGAAATCGACGAACGGCTTGATGCTGAGGGAAATATTTTGGAACCACTAAAATTTTCAGATCAGGAACGACCTACTGATTACAAGTCAGTTGCTGTGTCACTTCTACATTCCTACAAAAACAATGCGCACGAACTCGAAATTGCCCATGCGCTGAGGGAATCCGGAGTTCGATACGTGTCAACCTCTTCTAGTCTTTTCCCATTTTCACATTATCTGCGCCGGACGCAGACCGCCGTCGTCAATGCTTATCTGGATCCGATTCTGGATAAATATTTGTCCAATATAAAAAGCAGATTGTCCGAAGGAAGTTTGAAAGTCATGACCAGTACAGGAAGTCTGGCTGATTTGAGTGGTTTTAAGGCAAAAGACAGCTTGCTGAGTGGCCCGGCAGGGGGTATGATTGCAGCCGCCAATGTTGCAAAGCGGCTGGGTTTCAGCAAGTCGATAACCTTCGATATGGGCGGTACAAGTACCGACACCGCATTGATCAATGGTGAACCCGAGCTGAAATACATTACCGAAATCGACGGAATCGAATTTCATAATCCCACACTTGCCATCGAAACGGTTGCCGCGGGTGGCGGCTCAGTGTGCTGGTTTGATGGATTTTCATTGCAAGTCGGGCCGGAAAGTGCAGGAGCGTCGCCGGGTCCAGCTTGTTATGGGGCTGGCGGCCCGCTGACGATCACGGACGTGAATTTGCTTTTGGGAAAATTGGACGTTTCCAAATTTGGCATTCCCGTGAATCCTGATGCAGCTATCTCGAAGCTTAATGAATTGATAAATTCAATTTTTGAAAGGACTGGAAAGACATTAACCTCAACTGAATTATTAAAAGGCCTGGAAAGGATTGCGAATGAAAAAATGGCCGATGCTATCCGTAAAATTTCAGTCGAGAAAGGCATTAACCCAGCCGAATTTACATTGATTGCCTTTGGTGGTGCAGGAGGTTTGCATAGCTGCCAACTTGCAGAATTATTGAATATAAATTCCGTGATTGTTCCTTACGATGCCGGACTTTTCAGCGCAGTTGGCATCGGAGAGGCATTGGTAAGTACTATTGTTTCCAAACAAATCCTGCTTCCCTGGAATGATGCTCAAAATCGCATTGAATTTTGGAAAAATGAACTGATAGCAACTGCTGAAAAATTACTGATGGCACAACATGTGGAAGGCTTCGAAATTGCTTTTTGCACTTGCTTTCTACGCTTTGCCGGTCAGGAAAATACAATTGAAATTGATTATAGTGGCGAAAATACAATCCCTGATTTTGAGAAAGCTTATGGGGCACAATTTGGATATTATCCTGCTAATCTGATAGTCGAACTTGAAAGTCTGAAAGTCAAATTGCAGGAAAAAGACGGTCAATTAAACCTTGAAAATGTCAGAAAAGAAGGACAAGCAGTTATGCCAATTAAAACATTAAATCCCCTACTTGCGAGTAATGAAACGCAATCAGCAAATGTTTTTAAATGGGACTTACTCAAACCCGGCGAGCAGATTTCGGGACCAGGTATTTTGCTAAGCAATACATCCACTTCCTATATTCCTGAAAATTGGAAATTAATTATCCAGGATAACCAGGATGCTATTATTTTCAAAACAGGAGAAACTAGAATTGTCAGCGAGCAGCATAATGAAGCCGTCGCATTGCAGCTTTTCACAAACCGTTTCAAATCCATCGCCGAAGAAATGGGCGTTCAATTGCAACGCACTGCATTTTCTGTGAATGTTAAGGAACGACTTGACTTTTCATGCGGATTGCTCAACGCCGAAGGTGAATTATTGGTTAATGCGCAGCACATTCCGGTGCATTTGGGAAGTATGGGGATTTGTGGCCGGCTGGTTAGAGATGCGATCGAAATTGGTCCAGGCGATGTCGTGATCACCAATCATCCAAAGTATGGTGGTTCACATTTACCGGATATTACACTGATTTCCGGAGTTTTTACGGATGAAAATAAATGCATTGGATACGTAATCAATCGCGCGCACCATGCGGAAATTGGCGGAAAAACACCTGGCTCTATGCCGCCGGATGCTACTTGTTTGGCCGAGGAAGGAGTGGTGATCGTGCCTCAATATTTGGTAAAAGCTGGTGAATTTCAATGGAATAACATGCGAAAGTTATTCTGCGAAGGCCCCTATCCTACCCGTTCCTTTGTTTCGAACGAAGCTGACATCATAGCGGCGCTTTCGGCTCTGAGAAAAGGCAGTGAGCAGTTGCTGACATTGGTAAAAACACATGGATTGGCTGAGGTCAAAAAATACATGGATTTGCTGAAAGAAAGCGCCATTATCCAATTGCGAAACGCACTGGAACCGTATCATAACCAGATATTTGAAGCAACTGAATTTCTGGATGACGGGCATCAGATCCAGGTTAAAATCTCGGTTGATGCTGAAAAGCAGGTTTTCGACTTTACCGGAACTTCACCAGTGCATCCAAATAATCTCAACGCCAACATCTCCATCCTTTACAGCGCCATCCTGTATGTTTTGCGGCTTCTGGTAAACAAAGACATTCCGTTGAATGACGGTTTGATGAAAAATGTCCAGATAATTTTGCCTGAAGACAGTTTCTTGCATCCCGATTTTTCTGATGACCCACTGCTTTGCCCGGCGGTTGTCGGCGGGAATACCGAGGTAAGTCAGCGATTGGTAGATACTTTACTGAAAGCATTTGGACTTGCGGCGTGCAGCCAAGGGACAATGAATAATTTTCTTTTTGGGAATAGCAGGTTTGGGTATTATGAAACGATTGGTGGAGGTAGTGGTGCGGGTAATGGATTTAATGGCAGATCAGCTGTTCATCAGCATATGACCAATACCCGCATCACCGATCCTGAGCAACTGGAACGCAAATATCCGGTGCGTTTATTGGAATTTGGAATTCGTAAAAATTCAGGCGGACAGGGAAAATTTACTGGTGGCGATGGTATCATTCGAAAAATTCAGTTTCTTGAACCATTGCAGGTTACGCTGCTTGGACAGCATCGAAAAGAAGCACCTTACGGGTTGAACGGTGGAGATGATGGCGAGTGCGGCGAGCATACCCTTGTTTCCAATGACCATGTGACAGCATTGCCCGGCATATGCAGCCTGGAAGTTCAAAAGGATGATATTTTGATCATTGAAACTCCTGGCGGCGGGGGTTATGGTATTTAAAATTAATGCCCAAAAATATGTCCTCAAAAACCTCCAAAACACTCCTCGGGGCCGCGTTCTTAATGGCTACCTCCGCAGTCGGACCCGGCTTTCTGACGCAGACGACGGTGTTTACCCAGCAGCTGACAACAAGCTTTGGCTTCGTCATTCTATTGTCGGTCGTGATCGATCTTTGCGTACAATTCAACATCTGGCAGATCATCACCGTTTCTGGAAAACATGCTCAGGATCTCGCAAATGCACTATTTCCTGGCTTGGGTTACTTACTCGCATTTCTAATCGTCGTAGGTGGACTCGCCTTCAACATCGGCAATGTAGCCGGCGCAGGACTCGGCATCGAAGCCATGACAGGCATTCCAGTCGAATTTGGGGCAGCTGTCAGCGCAGCCATGGCGATCGCCATTTTCTCATTCAAAGAAGCTGGCAAAGCCATGGACAGCTTCGCCAAAGTCCTGGGCTTCGTCATGATCGCATTGATCATATATGTCGCCTTCATAACCAGCCCGCCCTTAGGTGAGGCGATAAAACACACATTCATTCCGCAGGAATTCAATTCAATTGCCGCCCTGACATTAGTTGGCGGAACAGTGGGAGGATATATTTCATTTGCCGGGGCGCATAGGCTGCTGGATTCTGGGATAAAGGGTGAAAGTGAACTGGGCAAAGTCAATCGGAGTGCTTCGACAGGGATTTTGGTCACTGCTGTGATTAGGTATCTCTTGTTTCTGGCGACTTTGGGAATTGTTGTTTCCGGTGTTACTATAAATCCTGATAACCCAACCGCCTCTGTCTTTGAAAACGCCGCGGGTACTTTCGGAAAGCAGTTATTCGGATTGATGATTTGGAGCGCGGCCATCACATCTGTGGTCGGTGCGGCATATACGTCTGTCTCTTTTTTGAGGTCATTTCATCCGCTTCTTGAAAAGTACCACACCTATGTTACAATCGCCTTTATCGCCGTCTCCACACTCATTTTCCTTTTTGTGGGCAAGCCGGTAAAAGTGCTGGTTTTTGTCGGGACATTAAATGGCTTCATTTTACCAATTGCATTATCGATTTTGCTGGTGGCGAGTCGAAAATCAAGGCTGGTTGGTACTTATAAGCATCCATTGGCATTACAAATCGCAGGCTGGGTAGTGGTGGTAATTTTGGCGGTAATGGGTGCCGGATTGTTTTAAACTAAATTTCAGATATGCGCAGGCTTCTACTACTCGGTCTTATTTTTACAATTTCTAATCTTACTATCGCTCAAAAATCCAAGAAGCTGATCATCAAAATCAATGTAAGCGATCGGGCGCAACAGGATGGTATCAGCACCAATCTTGAAGCAATTGAATCGGACTTCACCATATGGGGCTATTGTAAGGGTGATTGGGAGCTGTTTAGCAAAGGAGTTGATTACGATATTTTCTTAGTCGAAAGAAAATTGTAAATTTGATTATCATGAAAACGAAAGAATTGATTGCCGGCAAAACACTTCCAAAGGGTTCAATAATAGACCCTTCTTTAAGCGAAAAATATGCGAATAGTAATCTGTTCAACAAGAAGTTTGCTAAAAATGATGAGCTGATACAGAGAATTGGCCTTCCTGATTTTTTGAAGAAAAAATAATTATACAAATAGTTGATATAGTAGCAAGCCGCAACCCGTGCAGCTTGCTATTTTTATTTCACTTCTCTAAATTCTCTCGTTTTACAAAACTACCAAAGAAATCCCTAAGCCATGTTTTCAAAAGAAACTTACATACAGCGAAGACAAATATTAAAGCAAAAAGTCGGTAGCGGCCTGCTCCTTTTTATGGGCAATGAAGATACCGGGATGAACTACCGCGACAATGTGTACCCCTTCCGCCAGGAAAGCACTTTTTTATATTATTTCGGTCTGGACATTGCATCGCTACACGCCGTTATTGACATTGACAATGATCAGGAAATTGTTTTCGGTAACGAATTGACAATCGATGATATCGTCTGGACTGGCCCGAAAGAAGCATTGGTAGACAAAGCTGCAAAAGTGGGTGTGTCCAAAGTTCAGCCTTTAAATGCTATCGATTCGTTTTTGAAAGGAATTTTATCAAAACAACAAACCATTCATTACTTACCCCCTTACCGTGGCGAGCATTATTTGCAATTACAGGAATGGCTGGAAATTGCTCCATCGGAAGCAGGCCAAAAAGCCTCAGTAGGATTGATTAAGGCAATCGTTTCAATGCGTTCTTACAAGTCGGGGGAGGAAATTGCAGAAATTGAAAAAGCCGTGAATACCTCCGTAGATATGCACCTGGAATTCATGCGTACTACGCGACCGGGCATGACTGAAAAAGGGTTAGCTGGAAAACTGCAAAGTATCGCCATCAGCCAGGGCGGCGACATTTCGTATCCAGTAATCATGACGGTGAACGGGGAAATCTTGCACACACACGCCCGCGATCTTGCCATGCAGGACGGACAAATGAGCCTCTGCGACGCTGGCGCTGAAACCGCCATGCGTTACTGCGGCGACTTAACCCGCACAATTCCAACCGGCAAAAAATTCACTACGCTGCAAAGGGAAATGTACGAAATTGTGCTCCATGCCCAGACATCGGCCATCGAGGCTTGTAAGCCAGGGATTTTATTTAAGGATGTCCACACATTAGCCGCAACCAAATTATTGGAAGGGTTGAAATCCCTGGGAGTCGTCAAAGGCGATCCTGCCGAAGCGGTTGCAAACGACGTGCATACCTTATTCTTCCAATGCGGCCTGGGTCACATGATGGGACTGGACGTTCACGATATGGAAAACCTGGGCGAGCAATATGTAGGTTATACCGACGATCTAAAAAAAGGAACCACATTTGGCTGGAAGTCACTGCGATTGGGCCGCGCATTGGAACCTGGTTTTGTAGTAACTATTGAGCCTGGCTTATACCTTATCCCAACATTGATCGATCGCTGGAAAGCGGAAAACAAACGATCGGAATTCGTGGACTATAACAAGCTGGAAATGCTCCGGGACTTTACCGGCATCAGGATTGAAGATGATATTGTCATTACCGAGGATGGCAATCGGGTGCTTGGAAAGCATTTGCCAAAGGAAGTTGACGAAGTGGAGGCGATGAGATGACCCTACACAAAAGTCAATTTGGTTTGTTAACTTTCTCAAAATATCAAATCCCACATGGATATCCGCTGGCAGCAAAGGTTTCAGAATTTTGAGAAGGCATTTTTGTTTTTACAAACCGCTGTAAATCAAGAAGAATACAGTCCAATCGAGTGCTAAATGACGAGTTAATGCTCCCTTACAAATTTGATGTGCTGAACATCGATTCAATTACTAACCCTGATCTTCTCGACCACATCAACCGTGTAGGAATTTCCCTTTTCAAAACCAGTAGCCACCGTATCCCCCTGCACGGCTAACATATCTCAACTGTCTTGTAATTTACCGGCCTACGCTGTTTGCAGGGCGTGGCTTTGGTAATTCCTTTCTCGGAATTTTCTGATCCATTTGAGCAGTATTGTATACGAACGCTGCTACAACAGTCGCCATTTGCTTCAGATCGTCCATGACAAGCCTCTCGTACGTATCCATGTTGGTATGATGCGTGCGGGTACCATATTCAATTCCATCCTGGATAAACTGAAAACCAGGCAAGCCTAGCGCATCAAAGCTTTGATGATCGGTACCACCGGTATTTCGGGAAGTAATGGTTGGATGATCGATGATATCGGAGAAAGAGGCCAGCCACTTTTCGAAAATGGGACGTGGGCCTTCATTTCCTTGCAAATAGATTCCACGGATGCGGCCGGTACCGTTATCAATGTTATAATACGCTGATAATTTCTCATGAGCTGGAAGTAATTTCATCGTCTGCGGGTCACCGAAAGTGTTTTTAACATAATTTCTGGAACCGTGCAGGCCTTGTTCTTCACCAGACCATAATGCAATGCGGATTGTTCTTTTTGGCTTCAAACCGGCAGTCTGCAAAATTCTGATTGCTTCCAGCATTACCGTACAACCCGCAGCATTATCTGTTGCTCCGGTGGCGCTGTGCCACGAATCCAAATGCCCGCCAAGCATTATAATTTCATCTTTCAGTTTAGGATCTGAGCCTGGGATTTCAGCTATAACATTTCCGGTAGTGAGTTTTTTATCATAAAAAGTCGTTGCAGATTCGGCTTCCAGCATCACCGGAATGCCGCTTTCTATCAAACGGGCAATCAGACCGGCGTGCTCGGGAGCGATTTCAAATGCAGGACCTGCCAGCGGCGAATCGCCCTTGTATGACGCGCCGTTGCTGGTAAAGAATGTGCCGTGCCTGCCAGTACGACCTGCAAGTTCCAGCTTGATTTTTTGGGTTTTCAATGTGCTGTCAACCTTGGTCCGGAATGAGCGCATTGTTCGGATCCGTTCCATTTGCTCAGCCGTAAAGTTCCCCTGACCAAAAGGTGCAGAGTTGGTCATTTTTTCAAGATCTTCGGTAGTATATCTTGTTGCGTCGGCTTTAAAATTCGGGTCCGTATCAGCGGCGCCTTTGGTAAGAACGATTTTCCCGGTCAACGTTCCTTCTGTATACTTTTTAAGATCCTCTTCATTTTGGATATCCACAATAGCCACTTCGCCGCTGATTGGGCCAGAAGTGCCGGAAGTCCATGCTTTTGGAATACCAATTATTGGCATATAATAAGGTTTAGTCATCGCGAGATAGCTTTTTTCTACCTGCCAGCCTTTCCCGAATTCACCCCAATCCTCTATTCTTGAATTCTGCAATCCCCATTTTTTCAACTCGCTTACCGACCATTCAGCAGCGCGCTGAAAACCGGGGGAATTGGTCAGTCTGGGTCCGGAAATGTCTGTCAAATGGTGCGCGATCTCCTTCACTTTTGAGTTGTCAAGCCCTTCCTTGCGGATCTTGGCGAGAGCTTCCTGGTCTATTTCCTGGGCAAACAGGAAGCCCGGGCAAAGCAGTAACAAAGAATAGAATGTCGATTTCATAGGAGTGATAAATTAATGGCTGTTATACTGTAATCTCTTTCTTGGCAATAACATAATAAACAGGAATGCCGAGTAATACAATGATCAACCCTGGCCAAGTGTATTCGGGCTTATAAATAATCAGAAGCACGCAAAAGGCAACTCCCATGATAATGTAGATAATGGGCAAAAATGGGTAACCAAAGGCTTTATAGGGACGAGGCGCATCTGGCATTTTTCTTCTTAGTATAAATATTCCGACAATGGTCAGCATGTAAAACACCACCACTACAAAGGAGATCATATCAAGCAGGTTACCATACTTCCCGCTGAGGCTCCAAAGGCACGCGATCACGCATTGTACCCACAACCCAAATTCAGGTACAGCGTTCTTGTTTAAAGTCCCTACTTTTTTGAAAAACATGCCATCTTTCGCCATGGAGTAATATACCCTCGCACCTGACATGATCAGACCATTGTTACATCCAAATGTGGAAATCATGATCATAATGGCAATAATGATCGTTCCTGAGCTGCCGAAGATAACTTGTGATGCTGTAACAGCCACCCGATCTTTATCCGATGAAGCAATTTCCTGCAAAGACAAAACACCGGTGTACATTACATTGGTCATCACATATATAACGGTGACAATGATCGTCCCCAGTGCAAGGCTTAGCCCAATATTACGCTGTGGATTCTTAATTTCGCCGGCAATGAAAGTTACATTGTTCCAGGAATCGCTGCTGAAAATAGACCCTACCATGGAAGCTGCAATCGCTCCAAATGCCGCAATGGTTGTGTAAGATTCCACGCTGCCATCAATGCCCAGTTTATGTAAATCCCACATGGTTGCCGAGTCCCAGTTAGCAGCCCATATTTCAGGTTTCATGAATATCAATCCAAAAACAATAAGACCTAGAAGGCTCAGCAATTTGGTCAGGGTGAATGTTGTCTGGATGATTTTGCCGCTATTTACACCACGTGTATTGATAAACGTCAACAGGATAATGAGTACCAGTGAGAGCAGCTGGGCGGGGGATATTTTGAGAAAACCCAGATTAATGGCTACCAAATCTTCACTGAACATAGGTAGGAGATAGGCCGTAAATTTTGCAAAAGCAACGGCTACTGCGGCGATGGTTGCCGTTTGGATTACGGTGAAAAAGCTCCATCCATAAAGAAAGCCTATCAACGGGTTATAGGCTTCTTTAAGATAAACATATTGCCCTCCGGCCTTTGGAAACATGGCACTCAGCTCGCCATAACTCAACGCGGCCGTCAATGTCATGAAACCCGTGATCAGCCAAACAAACATCAGCCAACCGACACTTCCCGTATTTCTAGTGATATCTGCACTTACAATAAATATCCCCGAACCGATCATGCTCCCAGCAACCAGCATGGTAGCGTCGACTAGTCCTAACGAAGGTTTGAATGAAGTTTTTTCAGCGGCATCGACAGTACTTTCCGGTGACATAAAGAGGTTTAAATTGGTTAGGCTGATTTTTGAAAATGTAAGCTACAATATTATTTGAAACTATAAAACTTCCATTTCGTTTTGAAATCAGGCTTTAAAGGCTGGTTGATTAGCGTCGCCCTGACCATCTCGATAGGCATATTGTTCTCCTTCATAATCGCTTCATGGAATTGTTTGTAAGTCATTTTGCCGCTTTCGACCAATTCCTTTTTCAGGCCGAATATTTGCAAACCTCCCAATAAATAGGCGATCTGGTAAAGCGGGCCGTAACTTCCTTCAAAAGATCGTCGTACTTCGCCTTCCGCATTGGCGCGTTCGTGTCCTACCCTGTCTACCAGGAAATCGATACATTCCTGAGGTGTCCATTTTCCCAAATGATAGTTTAACGAAAAAATGATCCTGGCGCAACGGTGCATCCGCCAGAACAGCATCCCGATCCTCTCCTCGGGCGTTTTGGCAAAGCCTTTTTCATAAAGTAACAATTCCCAGTACAACGCCCAGCCCTCCGTCCAAAACGGCGTGCCGAATTCGTCGCGGTAAGGTTTGTATCGGCTGCCCATATAATATTGCAAATGGTGGCCGGGTACCAATTCGTGATGGACTGTGGAACGCGAAAAGTAAGGATTATTCCCGCGCATGCTCATCAGCTTATCCTCATGCTCCATGGTGTTGGTAGGATAGGAGATAATGATATCCCTGCCTCCAAGGAAAAATGGATTAACCAGCTGTCTTTCAGGAGACATCATTTGCATTCCCCACGTTTCGTCGGCGATTTCCGGGTAGTCGTAAAGGTTATTTTTTGTGATAAAATCTTTGGCGTCATTGTAAAGCTTCATGATCAGCTGCGGCTGCTCACCAGCAGGCACATAGCTGTTCTTTACTTTTTCCTGGGCCTTTTTCCAATCGGTACCATAACCCATCTCCTGCGTTGCTTTCAACAATTCTTTGTCGCACCACGCGAATTCCTTGTTAGCAAGCTCAATCAATTCGTCTGGAGTATAGCTGATCATTTCCACGCCCAATTGCCGCATCAATTCATCACGTCCAATCGGCGTCCCTTTGATGCCGCTTTTGTCCTCCTTCTGCGTTGAATTGAGTTTCCCTTTTGCTTTTATCGTTTTTGCATAAGCGGTAAGCGCGCTGTCCAATGCTTGATAAGGTTTGGGGACCCACCATGAAAAGAGTGGATCATAGCCGTTGTAAAATTCATAAGTGCCTTTTAACCTGGTTTCGATTCCGGTAACTGCTTCTTCCCCACGTATCGCCAGCGGCATATCAATGGATTCTACTTTTTTAACAGATTCAGCAGATTCCTTTACGATTTTTAATAGATCATTCAAGTCGCCAGCTATCTTTTGTCCGTCCACCTTATTGCCACGTCGACGCTGTTTTTCCAAGTCATAAATCACATTTGCGAAGGGAATGTATTTGGCGATTTGGGCATATTCCTTTTCTTCTAGAGATAATGTTAATAAGTGATCCTCGATGTTTCTTTTTAGCAGAATGTAATCGACTTTACCATAAATGCTCATGGCTTCGAAGTCGACTTTGGAGAGTTTGTCGAGGTAGCTTTTGTCTACCTCGTTTAGCCTTTTTCGCTGTTCGGGCGAATTGAGAACCGTTACTGGCGTTGCAAAACCGCGGCCTCTGACGAGCATTGGAGAATAAAAGGAAGTGACTTCCCTAATGTCCTGGGTGTATTGGATCACTAGTCCAGCCACCTCGCTGCTTTGCTCGTAGAGGTTGAATTTGGATTTTGGGGTTTGGGAGAAAGATTTGGCTGAGACTAGAAGTATTAAAGTGAGAATTTTTAGAAAGTAATGGTACCGCATTGAAGTGATGTTTATTTGCCACGAATACACGAATTTTCACGAAGTTGAACGTAGTCCGAAGTTGGTCGTAGTCTCCGAACTACGACCCTGCGTCAACCGGTCTCCAGACCGAAACTAGCATAGTGCAACTGGTCTGGAGACCAGAAGACGCGCGAACGTATCGGGCCGCCGGGCGGTCAGGAGACCACGTTCAACTTCCAATATTAACGTTGCCTCAATTATACCTTTCCGGATCGTAAAGCTGAACATCCAATGCCGTGGACGCTCGATCTGCCAATTCCGCCACAACCTTCCCCGTCGCAGGTCCGAGACTTATCCCCATCATGCCATGTCCGCCTGCCACGATCAGGTTTTTCAATTTCTTGCTATAACCCAAGTACGGCAATCCATCTGGCGAACAGGGCCGAAAGCCGTACCATATCTTCTCTTTCACAGGAACCGGAATGTCTAGTTCAGGATAATATTGCGGAATTGCGTTGGCGATCCCTTGGACCCGGTTCATATTGACCTTATCATTTACAGCGGCCAATTCCATCGTTCCACCAAACCGCACCTGACCATTCATTGGCGTCACGGCAACGCGCGCTTCGATCAATAATGCGGGATGTAGGATAGGATGTGACGAGTTGGATTCCATAAAAGAATATCCCTTTCCCGGCATCACCGGAATCGAAAGTCCGGCAAGTTTGGCCAGTTGCGGCAGCCAGGAGCCTCCGGTCATGACGACAAGGTCGCCTTCAATTTTTCCTTGCGAAGTAACCACCGATTTAATGTCACCATTTGAGATCTCATAACCTGTTACCTCTGCATTGGTAATGACATTTGCACCTTTACTTTTAATGTTTTGCAAAAGCTGGTTGAATAAAGCTGTTGGATACAGGTGTGCATCACAATGATAATGAACTGCACCAGCAATATCGAGCTTAATATTTGGCTCGATTGCCTGTACCTGTTCTTTGGAAAGCATTTCAACATCCAAACCCAATTTTTGCGCATCCTTCGCAACGTGTGCCTCCTCCTCGCCCGCTTTTTCGGTTTTGTAAAGCATCAGTATGCCTTTCTTTTCCAGGCCAAAATCAAAACCTTGTTCTCCGGCAATATCTTCATAAAGCTGTTTGCTCAGCAAATGGTAATCTCGCAAATATGGTGCTGCACGCTCCACATTGGCGGGTGTTGCGCTTTTCATGAATTTCAATCCCCAGGAAATAAGGGAGAAATCGAGGGAAGGCTTCACGTAAAAAGGGCTTCTACTGTTAAACATCCATTTAATGCCTTTAGAAATCATCCCCGGAGCAGCCAGCGGGATAAAATGGCTCGGGACGATCATTCCCGCATTGCCTTGCGAGCAATTATCCGACAAATCGCCTTTATCTACAAGCGTAACTTTCCACCCACTTTTCAGCAGATAATAAGCCGAAGCCAACCCGATAATTCCGCCACCGATGATTGTTGCTGTTCCTTTGTTTGTCATTTTTAGAAATAGGGAGGAAAGGGAGAAATGGGAAGAACGGGAGGAAGGATTAAAAAGCTGACGGATCTTAACCCTTCGTCCCTTTCCTCCTTTCCTCCCTTTCCTCCTTTTTCCCCTCTTCCTTTTTAAATAACCTGAAACCCATACGCATACGGATCTTCTTCGTCGTCTATGAAAATATTGTTGTATCCTGTCACTACTGCCCAGCCTTCTATTCCTGGGATGATGGCGGGCTTATCGCCGATTGTAACTTCGTCTTCAACCGTACCGATGAACTTGGAACCTATAATGCTTTCGTGGATAAAGTGATCGCCTTTTTTCAATTTCCCTTTAGCATGCCATTGTGCCATGCGGGCTGACGTGCCCGTGCCGCAGGGAGAACGGTCAATTGCTTTATCTCCGTAAAAAACCGCATTTCTGGCAGTTGAAGTAGGGTCTAAAACAGCTCCTGACCAGAGAAAATGGCTTAGCCCGTTGATATATTCGTTTTCGGGATGTACAAATTGATATTGCTCGTTCATACGCTTTCGGCAAACGCGGCTCCAACTGATCAGCTGATCGGCGGTATAATGTTCCAGGCCTTTGAAATTTTCCTGCGGATCGACGATCGCGTAGAAGTTACCGCCATATGAAACGTCCACCGTTAATATTCCTAGATCCGGACATTCGACTGTAAGATTTTCAACGGCAAGGAACGACTTAATGTTGATGAGCTTTACCGAAGTTACCCTTTTTCCTTCTTGTTTATATTCCACCAAAACCAAGCCGGCTGGCGTTTCCAGGCGCAGTTTGCCGGGAATCTTTGGAGTTACCAGTCCTTCCTGAATGGCAATTGTAACCGTACCGATCGTTCCATGTCCGCACATTGGAAGGCAGCCGCTTGTTTCTATATATAGTACCCCAATATCATTTGCGGGATCGACGGGCGGGTAAAGTATGCTCCCGCTCATCATATCGTGGCCACGCGGCTCGAACATCAGGCCTTTACGGATCCAGTCAAATTCTTTCAAAAAATGAAGCCGTCGCTCCATCATGCTGTTTCCGTTAAGCAATGGTCCGCCTCCAGCAACAACACGGACGGGGTTGCCACAGGTATGGGCATCGATGCAGAAAAAAGTTTTACGCATTTTTTTGGCTGTTAGCTATTAGCTGCTAGCTATTAGCTAACAGCTCCCTTGCTCATTTCATTATCAACCATTCTCCAAATCCCTAACGGATTCTCATCTTTTAATTCTTCGGGCAGAAATTCATTGGGCCAGTTCTGGAAGCTGAGCGGTCTTACGAAACGTTTGATCGCATCGGCGCCGACGGAGGTGTATTGGCTGTTGCTGGATGACGGGAAAGGTCCGCCGTGGTGCATGGATTTGCAGACTTCTACGCCTGTCGGGAAATTGTTGAAAATGATCCTTCCGCATTTATTCTGAATTAGCGCAACCAGGTCCTGATTTGCAGCAATATCTCCCGTTGTAGCTAGCAATGTTGCAGTAAGCTGACCATGTACTTTTGAAGCCACGGCGTAAACTTCCTCTGCACTTCTACATTTAACAATCAATGCAAATGGGCCAAAAACTTCCTGCTGTAAATCATCATTGATCAAAAAATCCAGTCCGGATACCGTAGCGACGGTTGCGGTTCCCTGTCCTTCTTCGGCTTCGGCGGTTGCGTTGGCCAGCAGGCTCACGCCCGATTGTGAAATGACTTTTTCGCGATTGCTCCAATATCCCTTTGCTATGCCGCTATTCAACATAAATGCAGGTAAAGCTTTCAAAATTTCTTCTTCCAAAGATTCTGTAAACTGATCTAATCCAGCACCTTCCTCGCTGATCAACAGCCCAGGATTGGTGCAGAACTGCCCCACGCCCAGTGTGAGCGATGCAGCATATTGTTTCGCCAGTTCAGAAGCCGAAGTGCTTAATTTTTCAGGAAATAGAAAAACAGGATTAATGCTGCCCATTTCGGCGAAAACGGGAATAGGCTCCGGGCGCTTGCTTGCGATTTCGACCAATGCCAGGCCTGCACGGTTTGAACCCGTAAAACCAACTGCTTTAATGATGTTATGACTTACCAATGCCTGCGCCTCTTCATTGGTTTCACAAAAAATGTGTGAAAAGGTACCGCTCGGAAATCCGCTTTTTTCAACTGCCCGAATGATCGCGTCAGCCATGATCTGGGATGTTTCGGGATGGCCGGGGTGCGCTTTGACAACAACGGGACAACCTGCTGCAATGGCGCTAGCGGTATCACCACCGGCCGTTGAGAATGCAAAAGGAAAGTTACTGGCGCCAAAAACCGCTACTGGTCCCAATGCGACGTTCGTTTTGCGGATATCAGGTTTTAGAGGTGTGCGTTCGGCATTGGCGGTATCAATGCTGGCATCCAGCGAATATCCCGACTCCACAGCTTGCGCATAGCTTCTCCATTGAAAAATAGTCCGCCCTTTTTCGCCGGCTAACCTGGGTTCGGATAAATTGGATTCCTTTTTCGCGGTTTCAATCAGCTCAGGGCCAAGTGCCTCTATCTCGTCCGCGACTGCGCGCATTAATGCGACACGTTTTTGGATGGAATATGTGTTAATCTCAACAAAAGCCTCCTGAGCGTTCTGTAGAGTTTTCTCTAAACGTTTCTGAAATTCAGTCATAGTTAAGCCGGATACGAATCTGCTGTCAAATTCAAATATTCTGGCAATGTAGGTTGTGTTTCGATTGCCTTGTCAATAATTGCCAAAACTTTTTCTCTCTCAGCACCTTCTAAAATCAAACGGGGAGCACGAACATATTCTGATCCGATACCCATTTTAGCTGCTGCCAATTTAATGTTTTGAACCAATTTAGGGTGGATATCGAGTTCAAGCAACGGCAGGTACCAGCGATAAACCGCCAATGCTTCCTTATACATTCCCGCTTTAACCAGATTAAAAATCGCGACGGTTTCTTTTGGAAATGCATCCACCAAACCACCTACTACGCCATCCGCACCAAGCATTACCTCTTCCATAATCAGCGTATCCACTCCACAAAAAATCCTGAAACGGTCGCCAAAACGGCTAAACAGGCGGGTAACATTGCTCACATCACGGGTCGATTCCTTAATCGCATGAATATTAGGCTCTTTTGCCAATTCTTGAAACATTTCAAGGGTTACTTCTATCTTATAATCCACCGGATTGTTATAAATCATCAGCGGAAGCGCAGTGTTTTGCGCAATGGTTTTGAAATAGGTAACTGTCTCATGATCATCCGCTTTGTAGCGCATGGGAGGTAGCAACATTAATCCATTGGCTCCAATTGACTCGGCTTCTTTTGCAATGCTCACCGCCTCGGCAGTAGATTGCTCAGCGATACACAATACCACTGGGATGTTTTCAGGAAGTGCCTTTTTAGCATATTTGACAAGCTCCGCTTTTTCGGCCCTTGTCAGCGTACTGGCCTCGCCTAGGGATCCGGCAACAATTATCCCGCTAATGCCGGCTTCCACCTGCGCATCGAGGTTTTTGCCAAATAGTTCAAAATCAATTGTATCATCTGCTTTAAACGGTGTTACCAGCGCAGGAAAAATGCCGTACCAAGATTCTTTGTTCATAATATAGTTACGTTGGAATTGCCAAGGTTGAATTTAGTTCAAAGGTAAAACAATGGCAAACGCAATGCATTCTCGGCTTTTGATCAATTCTTTACCGATTTTAACTTAGACACCTTCTCAATTTAGGAACGATCATCCATTTTTTTTCATTCAAATAGGGGTGTCTGCCAAAACAGATTAAAATCCCTATTTTTGAAACACAAACTACGCTTGGTTTTATTGTTCTGTAATCTGTTCCTGCTAGCCCGGAATCTTAACATTATCTATTATTATGTCATCTTTTGAAAATGAAAGCCCAATTCGGGTATTGGTGGTGGGCTGTGGCAACATGGGCGCGTCCCACGCATTCGCATACCAGCTTCTGGACGGTTTTGAAATTTGCGGGATCGTTTCCACCGGAAAAAGCAAAGAAATCTTAAATGAAAAACTGGGTGGTGGATACAGCCTGTTCATTGATTATGATGTGGCATTGGCGGATACAAAACCGGATGCGGTTTGTATCTCCACTTATCCCGATACCCACGAAGAATTTGCTGTGAAAGCATTGGAAAGCGGTGCACATGTATTCATTGAAAAACCTTTGGCCGATACCGTTGATGGTGCCAAGAGGGTTGTGGAGGCTGCTGTGAAGGCAGGTAAAAAGGTAGTTGTCGGATACATTTTACGCGTACACCCTTCCTGGGAACGCTTTGTGGCGGAAGCGCAGGGGCTGGGCAAGCCGCTCGTGATGCGGATGAACCTCAACCAGCAGAGCCATGGATACATGTGGGGCGTGCACCGCAACCTGATGAAAAGCCTGAGTCCGATCGTGGATTGCGGCGTACATTATATAGATGTAATGTGCCAGATGACCCGTTCGAAACCACTCCGAGTGAATGCGATCGGCGCGAGAATGACTGAGGATATACCGGCAGGAAATTACAATTATGGTCAATTGCAGATCTGGTTTGAAGATGGTTCCGTCGGCTGGTATGAAGCGGGCTGGGGGCCAATGATCAGCGAAACTGCCTTTTTTGTGAAAGATGTGATCGGGCCAAAAGGGTCTGCCTCCATTGTTGCCAAGGATGCAGGCGGCAGCGGAAAATCTTCGTCCGTAGAAGCACATACTAAAACCGAATCGATCCGGGTACACCATGCGGAACTGAATGACCAGGATGAATTTGTACACCAGGATACCTGGATCAACCTGGAAGATGAGCCGGATCACCAGGAATTATGCAACCGGGAACAACGGTATTTTCTGAAAGCAATCAAAGAAGATTTCGACCTTACCGATCACTTGCAGGATGCAGTGATGAGCCTGTCGATTGCTTTTGCGTGTGATGAATCGGTTCGTTCGGGTCGCACCGTAGATTTGGTATAGCTGCAAAGGTGCCCGTTTCGTCCCAAAAAGTAACATAACTACCTGATACATTGAACTTAAATAGCAATGTTAAGTTAATATTATGCAAACGTTTGCACAAATATTTATGTTTTTTCATCAAACATGTTGAAAAATTCTTTTTAAATATTATAATATTGCAACGCATTTTTAAGACTTTATAATAAATGCGTCTGACATCAAAAGCTTTTCACAACTCAAGCCCGCAGATTATCCCCAATGATCTGTTGTCATTTAAAATTTAGGTCAGCAAAAATTTATCGCAGCCAAGGCCTTAATAGTGCATAATCCAACTAGCAGATATGCAATATCGAAAATCCATCAAACTGGAGAACTGGATCAGCAAAAATGTAATTAATTAAACATTACCTATAACTTTTTGATAGCTCACTTAATTCTTAAACTATTAAACATCCACCTATGACAAGAAAATAACCTAACGCAGTTTTGCAGAACGCTTAAAAAGAAAAAGAAAAGTTTACTACTTAACCGACCTTAAATGAAAATTACCAATACCAACTTATGGTTGTTCCGCATGCGGGGCATCCGAAATTCTCTTTTACTCCTGCCCATACTCACATGCTCTTATGTGGCAGTCGCCAGTAATAAAATCGACTCCGATGCTACCGTTCTTAGGGTAGATAAAATATTAAAAGGAAAAGTAACAGACAAAGACAATAATGACGCGCTTCCAGGTGTGAACGTGGTACTGAAAGGTACCAGCACAGGAACAACCACCGACGGTACAGGAAATTACACATTATCTGTGCCTGACAATGGCGGTACCCTGGTTTTCAGCTTTGTGGGCTATATCGGCCAGGAGATGGAAATTGGAAACCGTTCTACGCTCGACCTTGCGCTTGTGTCAGATTCAAAAGCACTTAGTGAAGTGGTGGTTATTGGTTATGGTACTTCCAAAAAATCAGATTTGACGGGATCCGTTGGTTCAGTTAAGGAAGATCAATTGAAAGAACGTCCGTCCCCGTCCCTAAACCAGGCTCTACAAGGCAAAGTATCAGGTGTACAAGTGAACGTGAATTCGGGCCGCCCGGGAGGAAGAGCAAATGTGCGTATCCGGGGATTTAGCTCCATCAACTCCTCCAACAATCCGTTGTATGTGATCGATGGCGTTATGCTTCCTCAGGGAAATCAGAATCAGCAAAGCCAGGCGATCGACTTTATTAACCCGAACGACATCGTTTCGGTTGAAGTTTTGAAGGATGCCTCGTCTACCGCCATTTATGGTGCCAGAGGCGCAAATGGTGTTATCTTAGTGACAACCAAAAAGGGGAAATCTGGCGAGGGTATTGTTACGTATAACCTTGACATTAGCATACCGACAGCTGGTCCAAAAAGAGCGAAAGTCCTGAATGCAAAGGAGTATCTGGCTGTTGAGGATCTGGCTTATGCCAATATTCAGAAGTATGACCCTGCTGGCTGGGCAGCCGGAAAATACGCGCCGCAAGATCCGAAAGTACGTCGCGAGGCATTGAGAAAAGCACACCCTGATGTTTTCGATGCCAACCTTAACCCAATGTATGATACGGATTGGTTTAAAGAAGCAACGCAAAGCACTGTTTCCCAGAACCATCAGCTTGGTTTTAGTGGGGGAAATAACAAAACAACCTATTCGTTGTCCCTTAACTATCGCGATGATCAGGGCTTAATCAAAAAATCTTATTTAACGCGTTATGCGACTCGTTTCAGCATTGATGACCAGGTTAAGAAATGGCTGAAAATTGGTGCGACACTGAGCTATAACAACCAGGCTGAAAATCTTGTAGATATCAATGATGCCGTTCCTCGCCAGATGGTGGAGGATTTCCCTTTCCTTCCTGTGAAATATCCGGACGGAACTTATGCGAACAACAGGGATTATCCTCAGGCAGAAGGCGCCTTCAGTTCGATTCACAGATTAAATGGTCGTAAGTATATCCGTAATACACAAACAACTTTGGGAAGTTTGTATTCAAATATTACGCTGGCACCTGGCCTGGAGATGCGTTCTATCCTTGGGGTGAACGTTTTGACCCAGGAAGTCAATCAGTCGCAAACGCGGACGCTGGCTATCGGGGAATCGGGTACAGCCAGTAAGGAGAACAGAAAGGAAACGTTCTGGTCATTTGAAAACTATCTGACTTACAATAAAACCTTTGGAGGCATACACGCGATCAACGCGCTTCTTGGTATTTCATGGCAGGAAACGAACATTTCGACTACCGGTGCCAGCATTCGTAACTTCTCTACGGACTATTTTGGATTCGATAACTTGGGAGCAGGTGCCACATTGCCTGGCGCAGGTTCTGGCGCTGCAAGGTTTGCATTTAACTCTTACTTTGGACGTATCAACTATACATTGAAGGAGAAATACCTTTTGACAGTAACTGGTCGGGGTGACGGATCTTCCAAATTTGGGGAGAATCATAAATTTGCCTTTTTCCCGTCTGCGGCGTTGGCATGGAAGGTTTCCGATGAAGAATTCATGAAAGCAAATTCGCTTATTTCCAATTTGAAAATCCGGACTAGCTATGGTTTGACAGGTAACTCAGAAATCCCGTCGTATTCGTCGTTGTCATTGCTGAGCTCAACCTATGCTACTGTTTATGGCGATGCAAGGTTCAATGGAACAGGTATCAACAGGCTGGCAAACCCTGATCTAAAATGGGAGAAGACAGCACAAACCGATGCAGGTCTGGAAATCAGCTTCTTAAAAGGAAGAATCTCGGTTGAAGCAGATTACTATTACAGAAAAACAACAGACATGCTTTTAGATGCCCCAGTTCCCCGTACCACTGGTTATGCTGTAATCAGGAAGAACATTGGTTCGATGGAGAACAAAGGGGTTGAGCTTGCGATTAATACGGTCAACATTGAAAGAGGAAATTTGAGCTGGAACACCAATTTCAATATTTCCTTTAATAAAAGTAAAGTATTGTCGCTTGCAACACCTTCTGACATCTTCGGTGTAGGCGGACCTGGCATCACGAATCAAACAAGCATTATCCGTATCGGGGAACCGGTAGGTGCTTTCTGGGGACTTACACGTCTGGGTGTTTGGAGTGAGGCCGAAAGAGACCAGGCCGCTAAATTCACAAGCTATCGTAACAACCTCACCATGTTGCCAGGGGATATCAAGTACAAAGATTTCAACGGTGACGGTGCAATAACAGATGCTGACCGCAGCATTATCGGTAATGGTAGCCCGAAAGGCTGGGGAACATTAGCCAATACGGTTCGTTATGGAAACTTTGATTTAACATTTGATATGCAGTTCTCGTATGGAAATGACGTGATGGACATGAACCTACACGCCAGCGAAGACCGCGTTTCTATTGCAAACAGCTATGCGACTGTTCTTGATGCATGGACTCCTCAAAACCAGAGCTCTCCAATAGCCGAAATTCGCGAAACACGGGCGGGTTACGTAACTAACGTAGATACACGCTGGATTTTTGATGGATCTTTCCTTCGCGGAAGAAATTTATTGCTAGGGTATAATTTCCCATCCGAAATGGTTAGTAAGATTAAGTTGAGTAAACTGAGAATCTATGTTTCAGCGCAGAACTTCTTCCTGTTAACCAAATATCCACATGGAGACCCTGAACAGACTCCAATTCGTGGTGGAGATGCCGATAATGTATTCTCACAAGGTATGATCTGGCATAGTTATCCCAAACCAACCACTTACATGGCTGGTCTGCAGATCGCATTTTAATGAACGGATTATCTAATAAAATCAAAACAGGTATTCATTATGAAGTTATATAATTTAAAAAGAATAGGATCAGCACTTCTCTGCGGCGCTATTTTGCTGGGGCCGACGAGCTGCTCAGACTTCCTTGACGAAAAAGATCCGTCTAACCTTACGCCAGAAAGCTTTTATACCATTCCAGACCACGCGGAGGCAGCAGTTGCCGCAACTTATTCGGGTTTGAGGTTCTATGGCGATGGAGCAGGTATTTTCTCGGCTAATTGGCAGTTGCTCGAAGCGGTAACAGGTACAGCGACAACGGAGACTGGTCAGAATTCAGATTTGAACAACCTTTACTCGTTGACATATGATGGTAATACCGCGCATATCAACAACTGGTGGAACGGGTTATACCGTCTGATTGCGAATGCCAACCTTGCATTGGAAAAGATCCCTACGATTCCGTTTCTGGCTCCTGCAACAGATGCTCAAAAAGTTAAACTAATTGGAGAAGCGCGCTTTCTAAGAGCTTGGGCTTACTTTACTGCCGTAAGGTTATGGGGAGACGTACCTCTGGTTACGGTACCTCAAACTGCCACTTCCGAGGATTTTTTCGCAAAAAGAGCCCCTCAGGAAGAAGTCTACAAACTTATCGTTGAGGATTTGTTGGCTGCTGAGACAGCAGGACTCCCGGTTTTTGAAACAAGTGGCCGCGCGACTCAAATGGCTGTAAAAGCATTGTTGTCGAAGGTTTATCTTACAATGGCCGGATTCCCGTTGAGCAAAGGTGCATCGTACTACAAGCTTGCGGCTGACAAAGCATTTGAAGTAATTACTTATTCCAAAGCGAATCCTGCAACGGTTAACCTTTTTGCTACCTACAAGGAAATTCACCAGGAAAATCTTAAAAACAGGCTCGAGCATTTGTTCCAAATCCAATACAACACAATCGTTGCCGGTTTTCCTTTGAACGATTATTTCCCAAATTTCAAGGCGGTAACCTTTGCAGGTCCCGGAGGCACCGGAAGTACGATCCCAACACTTTCTTTCTATAATTCCTATGAGAAAGGCGATCTAAGGACAAAAGATCAGGAAGGTTGGTTTTATACATCTTACTTTACCAATGGTAACGGAGCAAAATTTGAGCTGGGAGCCCCTTATGTCTTCAAACACTTCAACATTACAGCACTGGGTGGAGAAGGTGTAACGCCGACAAAGCTGAACAACCTCAATGTGAACCTGATCCGTTATGCAGAAGTGTTATTGATCTATGCAGAAGCACAAAATGAAGTAGGCGGGCCAACAGCCGAAGCTTACGATGCATACAAAAGGATCCGTGACCGTGCGAAACTGGTGACTCCAGCAATGGGTACTTTCACTGCTGCTACCTTCCGCGAAGCGGTTTGGAGGGAGCGCTGGTATGAATTCGCCTACGAAGGCATTACCTGGTTTGATATGGTGCGTTTGCGCAAAGTGTTCAACGATAAGACAAAAGGATTTGACAATTTCGTTGGTCACCTTAATCTGAATGTAGGCTCTGGTGTTCCATTGCAGGAAAAACATTTGCTATTCCCGCTTGGAACCCAGGAAATGAAGAATAATCCTGGCCTGACCCCTCAAAACCCAGGTTACAGCCAATAGTTAGTAATATTTTTTTTAGAAATCCGGCGGGAAAGCAAGTGCTTTCTTGCCGGATTTCTCTTTTCAAATCGGTTCAATTGCTAAACTGGCTCCAATTTCATTTAAATTGAAGCGTTGTAGAAGTTCCAAAGAGCATATGGAAATGGGGGAAAGGATTTTTATAAACAGTTTCATAAATCGTTTCAGGCGGCCGGCACATCGACTTCTACTTATTTCGATTTTCTCTTTGTCCATTGCTGTGGGCAATCTTTATGCACAGCTCAACATTACTTCTCCCACCAATAACCAGGTGATTCAACGGGATTCGGCCGGATTTGCAACCTTATCTGTAACAGCCTACGCCTACTTTCCTTATTCTCAAATAAAGGCTCACCTCACGCCCGTTGAAGGTAATGTGCATAAGGCGAAAGAATGGCTATTCGATGAAGATCAGGTTCGCCAGGGATTTCTTAACACAACCTTTCACGCTGAAACCGGATGGTATCAGCTAAAACTAATAGGTTCTACCCTTTTAGGATTTCAAGATTCGATTATTGTCGCGCGTGTGGGTGTAGGGGAAGTCTTTCTGGTTGCAGGTAATTCAAATGCAATGGGCCTGCCCGGCCTCGGTTCGAAATCTGCTTCCAGCTCCGTGATTTCATTTAACGCGGTCAATAAAACGCTTAACAGAGAAAATATCACCGTTGCGCCCGATGTCCCGATGCAAATTCCCACGTTCAGCGTTTTGGAAAAAGATCATTTTATTTTTCCAGGCGGCGAAGCTTCTTGGTATTGGGGAGAATTAGGGGATATGCTTTCTAAAAGGTGGAAAACTCCGGTCTTGTTTTTCAATGCCGCCTGGGCAGCAGCTAACTCTGAAAATTATCGTGATGCCGGTTCCGGAAAGGATGCCTACAACTTATACGTTGGCAAATTCTGGCCGAACCGGCAGCCGTATAGCAATATTGTCAACACACTTCGCTACCAAACTTCTTCAACAGGGCTCAGGGCAATTTTATGGTCGCACGGAGAAAACGATGCCCAATTGGGTTTTAAGGAAGAAGATTATTTTACCAATATCCGCACACTCATTCAAAACAGCCGGACTGACGCTGGCTATAACGTCCCCTGGCTTATTGCCCGTAACTCGGCAAGCAACCGAATGAAAGATCCGTACCTGCCTGTTTTAAACGCGCAAAACCGCTTATCCGAAATCAAAAATTTTAATGTTTTCAAAGGCCCATACCTGGACACGATTCAGATTCCCAGACCTCCGTCCGAGCATTTTGAAAACATTACAGGAGGTATCCAGGGTCTGACATTGGCCGCATCGGCATGGAACCGGAGCTTATCCGATTCAATAGTAAAAAAATTGATACCCCACCAGCTAGAATATTCCATTCACACCGGCGTAACACCTGCCAGACTTTTCCCGGGGGCCACTTTCTCCCTACCTTATCGTCTGACTGGTCAGATTTCGGGAAATATTTTCGTGCAAGCAGAGCTAATGGATAGAAACGGACAATTTGTGAGCACCGCAGGCTCTGGCAAAGACAATTCCGTACAAATCAACCTTCCTGCTGACTTGCCTAACGGAACTTATCGCATTCGATTGACAGGGACGAACGCTGTGAATTCGGGAACGCCGATTCCCGGAAAAGTGCTTCCTGGTAGCGTTTCGGACTCATTTTATATTGATCACAACCACAAAAGCATTGAATTTGTAAACAACATTCAGGCGCGTTTGATTGGAACGGATATACATATCTCATGGCTTTTGGCAAGCAATCCGCAACTCAGTAGAATGGTTTTGCAGAAAACGATCGACGGATATCGTTATTCTGATTTGCAGGAGTTTGAAAGCCCGCCTAGTCAATCACAGGTTTATGGCTATTCTGATAAAAACCTGGGTGAAAACGCCATTTTTTACCGACTTAAAATGGAATATCTTGATGGCAAAACAACCTATTCGACCGTAGTCACGATTTTTCAGAACGGAGGCCCGGATGAGTTGATAGTTTTTCCAAATCCTGTTTCCGAACAACAATTTTACCTAAATCCACAAATGGACGCCCCATTCCAATATTCCCTTTTCGACATTACCGGGAGAGAGCACCCTATCACCGTTTCTGATCGGGAAGTAGTGGGTTTGATATCTGTAAGGCCGGTGTATGCATTGCCTGCCGGGAATTACATTTTCAGGATTGTAAATGATTCGGAGGTGAAAACCCAGAATGTTCTTTTCAGATAGCACATAAAAAAAGGCAGACACCTTCGCGCCTGCCTTTGCAAGTATTTGTAATGCTGATTAATCTTCGAATAAAGTCCCTAATCCGCCAATAATTGAACCGCCTTCTTTGCGTGAATTAGGCCCCATTACGGAAAGTCGTTGAATGAGCTTTGAAATCGGCATGGACTGGATCCAGCACCGGCCAGTTCCTCTTAATGTAGCCAGGAACATTCCCTCTCCACCAAAAACCATCGATTTTAAACCGCCGGAACGTTGAATGTCAAAACTCAACGATTGCTCAAATGCAACTACACAACCCGTATCGACCCGAAGTGTTTCATTATTAAGCGAGCGTTCAATGACCACTCCACCTGCATGCACAAACGCCAGTCCGTCACCTTTGATTTTTTGCAGGATAAAGCCCTCTCCACCGAAAAGCCCGGAGCCAAAACGCTGGTTGAAGTGGATTTTCATGCTGGTACCCATCGCTGCGCAAAGAAAACCGTCTTTTTGAACGATCAGCTCATTGCCGTAAATTTTAGAAAGGTCAATTGGCATAACGGTACCCGGATAAGGTGCAGCAAATGCTACCTTTTTCTTGCCCGCGCCATGGTTGGTAAAATGCGTCATAAAAAGCGATTCGCCTGTAATCAGACGTGTTCCGGCCTGGAAAATCTTCCCCATAACGCTTTGGTTCGCTTCCGATCCGTCGCCCATTTTGGTTTGGAACTGAATGCCGTCCTCCATAAAAAGCATGGCGCCAGCTTCCGCAATGACAGTTTCGTTTGGATCAAGTTCAATTTCAACGACCTGAATATCGTCGCCGATAATTTTGTAGTCAATTTCGTGTGAGATCATCTCTTTTCGTAAAGGTTAAATGGATGGTAAATTGGGATTACTTACAAACTGGTTACTCCTCTTCCTCAGACGTTTTCTTTTTTAATTTCTTCGTTTTCCGGCCTGGGATATCTTCGCGGTCACGAAGCTTTTTATCATCCACATTCTTGTTCAGGAACTCGTTGATGCGGTCCATATCAAAACTGGTAGTGATTTCGCCAAATGAATTGATCTGAATATTGAAACCATCCAGGTCTTTGTGCACCCTGGGCTTTTCAGCAGCAGGTTTCGAGGTGTCGCTTTGTTTCTTCTTAGCCATTTGTTCAACGTTTACGAAAATATGTAATGATCAATCCTGCATGAAAAGAATTTGATCGTACGGTTCTAACACAACTATGCCAGCCTAATTTGCGCGGATAAACGGTTCAGCGCATTTTCCAGCCGCATTATCACCTCTTTTTTACCAAGAATTTCCATAATGATCATCAGATCAGGGCCTACTCCCGCTCCGGTCAGCGCCAAACGAAGCGCCTGCATGATCTTGCCCATTTTAATTCCCAGAGACTCCATTGTTGCAAAGATCAATTCCTTGATATCATGGGCCATAAAGTCTCCGCTAAAACCGTTTAATGCATCCTTCAATCCTGAAATAGCGTTAATCGCCTCTTCGTTCCATTTTTTAAGAGCCACATCGGGATCATAAGTATCAGGCGCATCAAACAAAAAGAGCGACTCTGTTACGATCTCCTTGACGAAATGTACCCTGTCTTTTAATAAATGTACAATCTGCGCCAATTGTTCATCCGATAAGACTATTTCTTTGGCCAGATACAGCGGTTTCAATGTCTGGATCACTTCCGCATCATCCAGCATTTTCAAATATTGCTGATTAAACCAATTGCCTTTCTGAATATCAAACCTCGCCCCAGCTTTATGCACGCGATCAAAACTGAACAGACTGATCAGCTGTTCCATACTAAATATTTCTTGCTCGGTTCCTGCGTTCCAACCTAAAAGCGCCAGGAAATTTGCAGTTGCGTCGGGGAGGTAACCTTCCTCACGGAAGCCCTTTGCCTTCTCGCCGCTCACCGGATCTGTCCATTCCAATGGAAAAATCGGGAAACCGCCCAGATCAGCATCACGTTTCGAAAGTTTACCGTTACCGTCTGGTTTTAGTAATAAAGGAAGATGTGCAAACTGGGGCATAGTACTTTCCCAACCAAGATAACGATAAAGTAAAACATGCAATGGCGCGGATGGGAGCCATTCCTCACCACGGATCACATGGGTAATGCCCATCAAATGATCGTCTACAATATTGGCCAAATGGTAAGTCGGCATGCCATCGGATTTCAACAATACCTTATCATCAATCTGAGATGAATGCACCACTACCCACCCTCGGATCAGATCATTGAACCGAATGTCTTCTTTCGGCATAATCTTCATCCGGATCACATACGCGTCGCCACTTTCAAGACGTGCGGCTGTTTCTTCCTGAGATAATGTCAGCGAATTTGTCATTTCCATCCGCGTGATGGCGTTGTATTGCGCAGCCGCTACTTTCGCAGCTTCCAGCCGTTTACGCATGTCATCCAATTGCTCGGGAGTATCAAAAGCATAGTAAGCTTTCCCTTCTGTGATAAGCCTGTCCGCGTATTCGCGATACATTTCCTTTCTTTCGGACTGGCGGTAAGGTGCGTGCGGGCCTCCCTGCTTAGGGCCTTCGTCGATTTCAATCCCCAGCCATTCCAATGCTTCGAGTATATATGCTTCTGCGCCCGGCACAAACCGGTTTTGGTCTGTATCTTCAATTCGCAGCAGCATTTGTCCACCCTGCTGGCGCGCAAACAGATAGTTATACAAAGCAGTACGCACACCCCCCGCATGCAGCGGCCCAGTTGGGCTAGGGGCAAATCTTACTCTAACGGGTGTTTTGGTCATTTTCGTCACTTAGTAATATTTAAATTTTGTCATTGATGGTCATTAATGTTCATTATTTGTCATTGATAGTCATTTGTTGTTTCTGTATCTGAAAAAACTATTAATGACTATAAATGACCATCAATGACTACAAATGACTAATACTAACCAATAATGACTTTCTTACTCAATCGCAATCACCGAAATCTCCACATTAACATCCCTCGGCAATCGTGTTACTTGGACGGTTTCCCGGGCTGGGGGGTCTTTGGTAAAAAAGCTCCCATAAATTTCGTTGACAGCCGCAAAGTCATTCATGTCACGAAGGAAGATGCTGGCTTTCACTACATTCTGAAATCCCAGTTTTGCGGCTCCGAGGATATGTCCGATATTTTGCATGACCAAACCCGTTTCCGCTTTGATATCGCCTGATTTGGAAATGTCTGCGGCTATTTGCCCGGACACGTATACGGTGCCATTTACTTTTACGGCCTGGCTGTAAGGGCCGATCGGGGCAGGTGCTTTATCTGAAAATATGATTTCTTTCGGCATAGTAATAAAGGGTTGATCCCGCAAAATTACCGAATTATGCCGAGCGGATTAACTTATGCGACTTGAAAAAGCGCTTTCAATTCCGTAGCCTCAGTGGGACTCATGCGGCCGGCCAGCACAAGCCTTAATTGCCTGCGGCGCAAGGCGCTTAAATGCAGCTCTTTTTCTTCGTCAGTCTCTGGTTCCAAAGCTGGGACTTCAATGGGCCGGCCGTTTTGATCCACGGCAACGAATGTGTAAAAAGCACGGTTTGTACTGATGCGCAGACCCGCAGGAATATCCTCCGCCCACACTTCGAGAAAAACTTCCATGGAGGAATTGAAAGACCGGGTGACTTTTGCGCGCATAGTCACAATGTTACCAAGACGGATAGGCTCAGTGAATGATACATTGTCCACCGATGCCGTGACCACAATCCGGTTCGAATGCTTTTGTGCGGAGATAGCGGCACAAATGTCCATCCAATGCAAAAGCCTCCCTCCCATCAGATTGTTTAATGTATTGGTATCGTTGGGAAGTACCATTTCGGTCATGGTCACTTCAGACTGATAGGGTAATTTTGGCTTTAACATATTGATTTTGAATAACTTAAAATTTCGGACAGCGTGTTTTCCTTCTTTCCAAAGCCTGCATCCGGTTACCAATCATGTAACTGGCTTTTACCTGCAAAAATAGGTAGCTGTCTTTGCTTTTCGCACTTCCGCGGTTGAAGCCGGGTTGCCGTGGCTGCTCACCTATTTCAGGTGCACGGTCCGAAAGCCTGATTGCCAGGTCATTGGGCAGCTGGTCCGGATTGGGGTAAACGGTGCTTACATCGTCCAGATAATCGGAATTGAGAAAATTGTTGCAGAGTTCGACACCCAGACTTAAACGTTCGGTTGTTTTATAGGACACGCCTATGCCAGCAGTAAAAACCAGCGGGAGACGTTTGTACTTGACGCCTTCCGTTGTTAAAGGTGCCAGACTAACCCATTCGCCGTCGATTTTGGCTTTCGGGTTTAGTAATGTCATGCCTGCGCCTCCAAAAAGATAAGGATTGATGGGAGCCTGCCGGTTAAAAGAAAATAGGTCCGCTTGAATGCCCAGATTGATGTCGGGATTGAAAGTTTTGAAAGAGAGGTTGTTTTGGAAGTTTTTAGAATATTTCTGATCTGCCGAGACCTGATAAAACCTAAGTTCTCCCCTGGCGCTGATATGCTCTGTCAATCGGTATAAGCCCCCTAATGAAAAAGATGGACCAAGACCAAGATGCTTCATATTAATACCGTCACTCAAATCACCCATGTAGTAAGCCACTCCCACACCCGCCGTGACGCTGACAACTCCAAAAGGATTGATATATCGATTGCCAAACTCGGATCTCCCCTGTGCAAAACTGAATTGTAAACAGCCCATTAAAAGCACGATCAGAACTGTACATTTCCCTTTCATAACTCACTACGTTGATTAGCGCAAGTTGTAAAAGAAACTGATTTATCCCAAATCGTATATCTGAATAGGTATAAACTACAATCTGAGCCACTTCCATGCCCAATTTAAAGCCTTTCTTTTTCCTCGTCGGAAGCATTGTTATTGTGCCTGCGTTTTCTGGTAAATGTATCCTTCCCGAAACGATACGTAAATGCAACCCCAATTCGCCGTGTATCTGTTCTGTTAGTCTGGAAATACTCTGAATTGATCAACCCAATCGACCGGTTATGATAAACCCACGAATGGAAAATATCCTCAGCAGACAATCTGATGCTTCCTTTTCCATTCCATATTTTTTTCTGTATTGACGCATTGATCCGGTACATCCCGCTAGTGACAGTCTGGCCGGTGAAGTCGCGGCTTGCATAATAGCCGCCCAACTCAGCGGAAAGTGTTTTGCCAAGTGTGAAATAATTATTCACTTCCAGCCTGGCGATATTGCTTTTAAAATCAAGATCCGCATTCAGCACCTTTCCTTTCAGCCCAACCCGTGATAACCGTAAAGTTGTATTCGTGTACCACCATTTGGTAAGCGACGCAGAAACGCTCGTATTTAATAATACCATAAAACCTCCGGCAATGTTGTCCGGCTTATTGACGAAAATCGTGTCAATGGTTTGTGTTGTCGGGAAGATCGAGTTTGTAAACTTATTATAGCTCAAACCCATGTTCAGCCATTGTTTGCGCTGGTATTTCAATTCCAGTCGGCTTTGATATTGCGGGTTGAGATTTGGATTGCCCGAGCTGTAAGTATATTGATCGCGCAAAAACAAAAAAGGATTGAGTAATTGATAATTAGGCCGGCTAATTCGTCTCACAGCCATTAACCCCAAAGTATTGTTCCCTTTTTGATCTGGTTTGAAACTCAAATAGGCACTTGGAAACAGACCAGTATAATTTTTGGTAAAGGTCGATCCTGCGATTTCAGCATTGCCCAGCTGATTGCCTTCAATATTCGTATTCTCAACCCTCAGACCCAATTGCAAACCTATCTTTCTCCATGATTTCTGTCCATTCAGGTAAGCGGCGTTGATGTTTTCCGAGTATCTGAAATGATTGGATTGAGTGTTGTTGAGCATCTCACCGCCATCTTCCAGATCATAATAATTGAATACATTATCGGTTTTGATCAGACTGGACTTAACACCCGCTTCCAGTTTGGCTTTGCTTTTAAGCGGATGTGCGTAGTCCGCTTTGGCGGTATAAATGTGAATGTCGGAAGGAACGTGATACCTAAAATCTTCCTGGTCCAAAAGCTCGCCACCCGGCTCAAATGCGCGATTTCGCAAGAGTTGATTTCCGTTATTGAGATAATGCAGGTAATTAATATCGATAGAAAGATCTCTCCCGCCCGGATTGAATTTATGCAGCATATTGAAATTGACACCATTGTTATCCCTTTTGTCGCCACCATTGGTACTCCCTGAACCGGTCACCGCCAATTGATGCGCAGCATCATAGTTTTTGCTTTCGTATTCAAACACCCCACTTCTTCTTCCCTTATTCACATTGAAGATCAAACCATAAGTCGTTTTCGCAGTTGCGGCAAAATCAAGGCCGAAATTGGCATTGAAACCCCTGTTTTTGTAAACCTGGTCATTAGTTAAATCCACAGATGATAACAGCTTCGAAGATCCGTTGTAAAACCGTCTGTCAAAGACATCCTGAGTGTAATTTTTCTCGTACCCGTAACCCAGGTTCGCGAAGACATTTAGTTTTTTGTATGAATAATTCAGGTTTAATGCATCATTGCTCCTCATATATCTGCCCTGGCTCATCCCTGCTGATACACTTCCTGTTAATCCGCCTATTCTGGTCTTTTTTAGTCGGATATCAATGACTGCATTACCGGCGGCATCGTATTTGGCGGACGGATTATCTATTAATTCGATCTTATCCAGCAATCCACCTGGTAAAGATTTGAGATAAGCCGCAAGATCGGAACCCGACATATAGGTACTTCTGCCGTCGATTAGCACCAAAACCCCGTTTTTACCATTAAGGCTAATTTCTCCATTTGCATTAACCGATACCCCTGGCGTTTTTTCCAAAACTTCCAGCGTATTGCTCGTGGCGCTGCTGATCATGGATTCTACATTTACGATCGTTCTGTCGATTTCCTGTTCGATCAAAGGCTTTTTAGCTTTCACGGTAACTTCCTTTAATTCAACACTTTTAGCAGTGAGTAAAATAATTGCGGGCAATACAATGGTTTGGTGCACACTGTCAATTGTCAGCGGCACACTGATAAATCTTTTTTGACCTAATGCAGAAATGTCCAAAAGATATGTCCCGTTTTCAAATCCGTTTATCCTGAATTTTCCGGATGCGTCCGTGATTTCGCCCTTTATAAATATAGAATCCGGCGCTTTGAGAAGTCGGACAGTAGTCCCCGGCAAAACTTCATTGCCGCTGTCCTTCACGGTGCCGGAAATAGTATTGACTGTTTGTCCGTTCACGGCAATTGAATAGAATAAAATAATAACTAGGAATTTGCTTATCGTTTTCATGGCTTCATAATGAATGGTTGTTCAATTATTATGAAGCAAATATTGGCTGTACAGGTGGGTAGGGAAAATAATAGTGTTGTAACTTCCCAAATTGCTGACGGAACCTGTTTTGAGGTTGACCAAACTTTTAGAAGTGAATTATACGGCGTTCGTCACCAATCAAACCCTGTCCGCCCTCATCATTTTGAATACAATATGGAGAAGCTGACATTTGGAGCTATATAAGATTAAGCAATGGAATAATGAACCTGCCAAAAGATATTCAACATAATGAGTTTCTGATCAAAGTACCGATGGTAATCGTAGCGGCCATTGCAGCAGTTCCGATTTGGATTGCTATGGACTTTCTGATGAATACGATGCATGTGTCTAATGATGAAGCTGTTTCGACCGCGATTACTGTGTTTTTGATGGCCGGGATTTTCGTGGGCAGATACTTTGCAGAATTGTTGATTATCCATTTCAAAGACCTCAGAGGTCTCGCTTTGGCTATATTTTCAGTACTAGTAGTCAGTAGCATCGTGCTGTTTGCACAGCTCGCATTTCCATTCGAAGGATCTCCCGCCCTTCATTTGCTACTATATTGGCTACCATTCGTGATAAGCAGTATTATGCTGGGCATGCTGATCAAGACAGTGAGGGCTTTTGGGAAAAGAGAATTACAGGAAGCCCGGAGCGTGGCGGCGCACAACCAAAGTGAGCTACACCTTTTACAATCTCAATTAAGCCCGCATTTTTTATTCAATACCCTTAATAATTTGTATGGACTTTCGCTTACCCAGCATGAAAAGATCCCACCGCTTTTGCTGAAACTTTCGGATTTGCTGCGGTACTCTGTTTATGATTCCAATGAAATATTCGTCCCGCTGAAAGATGAACTGGCTTACATTGATAACTATACTGAATTCGAGAAAATAAGGATTGGCGAAAGATTGGTGTTGAAAACCGACATGGATAAACCGACCGATCCCAACATCAAAATCGCCCCGATGCTTTTAATTGTTTTTATTGAAAATGCATTTAAACATTCCAAAAACACGGCTGACGAGTTAATTTATATTGATATGTCTTTGAAAACCTGGAATAACCTGATTTTATTTTCTATCAAAAATTCGTTTAGTAAGTCGGCGGAGGAACATAAGATCATGAATAAAAGCAGCGGATTTGGTCTGGCTAATGTGAAAAAACGACTGGAAATACTTTATCCCAAAGATCATGAATTGACGATTAACGAGGACGCCACATCTTATGAGGTTATTCTTCGATTAAAATCAAAATAACATGAACAAAATCAACTGCCTCATCGTCGATGACGAGCCGATTGCAAGGGATATCATTAAAGCTTATTGCGCGCACCTACCGTATCTGAATGTTCTGGCTTCCATTGGCAATGCATTGGAGGCCAAAACACTTTTATTTCAGCAGAAAATCGATATCCTTTTCCTTGATATCAACATGCCTGTGATCGATGGGGTTACGTTTCTGAAAACATTAAAAAATCCGCCACAAGTAATTTTTACGACTGCATACAAGGAATATGCACTGGACGCTTTTGAATTGTCAGCATGTGATTATTTGCTGAAACCGTTTTCACTCGAACGATTTATTACAGCGGTAGACAAAGCTGTGGAGCGATTGCAAATTGTCCCGGCGTTAACCTCTGAAAACACGGATCCAAGAACAGAAGATTATATTTTCATTAAGGCAGACGGCAAGATTTTCAAGATCTTTTTCAACGATTTGCTGTATGCGGAGGCAAACGGTAATTATACGAAAATCGTCACTTCCCAAAATACCTTGCTACCGTCAATGACATTTTCCGGATTTGAAGAATTATTGCCCAAATCTATCTTCATAAGAGTTCACCGGTCTTTTATTGTCAACAAATCAAAAATTGAACACATTGAGGGAAACCGTCTTGTCATTAATAAAACTGAGTTGCCCATAGGCAGTAATTACCGTGAAAGCTTCCTAAATGAGCTTGGCCTCGGCTCATAAAAATGCTTTAATCCCACTTTCATGAAAAAATCTTTCTTAAAATCCCGCTTTCTGGAATTTTACAATTTGCGCAAAACCTTCTATCATATTTGGGTTTATGCCTCCTCACAACACATTCATTTTAGGGATGCAGGCAGATGTAGAACAATCTCCTTTAAGTTTATTATTATACTATTTCAAGAATTTTTAGTTTTTTGTTTTTATAGAAACAAATGGCGTAAGTTTGTGTTATTGAAGATAGAATATTCATTAACATACTTATTATCAATACTTTAAATAATTAAAAATGTCGTACATAGAACCGGCTCCAATCAAGGACAAAGAAAATCCCCTGGAGTCAATGATGCAGCGATTTGATAAGGCCGTAGAACTCCTCGGGATTTCAGAAGAAATGTATCATATATTAAAAGTGCCGCGTAAGCAAGTCATTGTTGGTCTGCCAGTTATGATGGATTCCGGCCAAATCCGCACATTCGAAGGATATAGGGTTATTCACTCTACCATCCTGGGTCCAAGTAAAGGAGGTATCCGTTTCGATCCGGATGTAAACCTGGACGAAGTTCGCGCCCTCGCTGCCTGGATGACCTGGAAATGCGCGGTTGTAGATATTCCTTATGGTGGTGCAAAGGGCGGTGTCGCCTGTAATCCAAGAGAAATGTCAGCCGGCGAAATTGAACGTCTGATGCGCGCATACACCACCGCACTACTCGATGTTTTTGGTCCAGATCAGGACATTCCAGCTCCCGATATGGGCACTGGCCCAAGAGAAATGGCCTGGCTCATGGATGAATATTCAAAATCAAAAGGCATGACTGTACCCGCCGTTGTAACCGGCAAACCCTTGGTACTTGGCGGCTCGCTGGGGCGCACCGAGGCTACGGGTCGCGGCGTGATGGTATCAGCATTGTCTGGAATGGAAAAGCTTAGGATTAACCCTTACCGCGCAACCGCGGCTGTGCAGGGATTTGGAAATGTGGGTTCCCATGCTGCTTTGCTCTTGCGAGAACGCGGAGTGGCCATTCATGCAGTGAGCGATATTTCTGGCGCGTACTATAACAACAAAGGAATCGACGTTGCCGCAGCAGTAGCTTACCGTGACCGTAACAATGGTTCACTCGAAGGATTTACAGGTGCTGAGCTGATTCCTGGCGAAGAATTGTTGATGCTGCCTGTGGATGTTTTGGTGCCTGCCGCCAAAGAAGACGTAATTACCCGCAAGAATGTATCGGGAATTCAGGCTAAAATGATTGTGGAAGGTGCCAATGGCCCTACTTCGTCGAAAGCCGATGACATAATCAATGAAAAAGGCATTATGGTTGTTCCGGATATTCTAGCCAATGCAGGAGGCGTCACCGTTTCATATTTCGAATGGGTGCAAAATCGGATCGGCTACAAATGGACCCTTGAACGCATTAACCGCCGCACCGATCGTATTATGAAAGATTCGTTCGATAAGGTTTACGAAGTTTCCCTTAAATACAAAATTTCCCTTCGTATTGCGGCTTATATCGTAGCAATCGATAAGGTTTCAAGCACTTATAAGTATCGGGGAGGGTTTTAGGACAAGTCATTTTTGGTCATTGGTAGTCATTCATTGTTTGGGAAATCATAAGAACAAGAAATGACTACTAATGACAAATGGATACACGGCAATTCCAACATTACCAAACCATTAACTAAGTCTCTTAAATAATAAATTCATGCGTTCTTCGGGGCAGAAATGTTAACTTTAAGGCTATAATGTCGAGGTTATGTCGCTAAGTCCCCGCTCTATTGCTTTTATTCTTGCTTTCCTTATATCACTGATCACCACTTCTTTTCTGGCTTTTGTGGAAGGTGTTTCAAAAGGAATGCTTTTCGTGTCCGCCATCGCTTCTTTTATTTCCTCTTTTTTTCTGATCCTTTATACGGTCGATATCCTGGTTTTCCGGGAGGTCAACAATATGTACCGCACCATTCACAAGCTTAAAATGAAGGATTTTAGCATGACTCCCCGTAAAAAGCTGATCCAGGAGTCTAACCCGATGAAAACCATTAATGATGAGATCTTCGTATATGTAACCAAAAAACAGAAGGAAATTGACGAGCTAAAAAAACTCGAATTATTCCGGAGAGAATTCCTGGCTGATGTTTCCCACGAGTTTAAAACACCCATTTTTGCGGCACAAGGTTTTATCCATACGCTCCTGGACGGTGCCATGGAGGACGAAAATGTACGCGAACGGTTTCTGAAAAAAGCAGCCAAAAACCTCGATAGCCTGGATGTTCTCGTCAAAGATTTACTTGTGCTTTCCCAAATGGAGACGGGTGATATCAAGATGAATTTGTTGCCTATGGATATGCGCTTGCTCACCAACAACATCTTCAGCCGACTCGAAAACATTGCCCAGGATAGGGGAGTAAGCCTGAAAGTGAAGCCAGATGATATCCCCGAAGTTTGGGTAAAAGCCGATGCAGATCGCATTGAGCAGGTAATGCTAAACCTGATCGAGAATGCAGTGAAATATGGAAATGAGGGCGGAAAGGTGATCGTGCACTTTAATGAAGGCAAAAAATATGTAGAAATAGCGGTGCGCGATAATGGACCGGGCATTCCACATGAACACTTGAACCGTATATTTGAAAGGTTTTACCGGGTCGATAAAAGCAGGAGCAAGGAAATCGGAGGGACAGGACTTGGTTTGGCGATCGTAAAACATATCCTGAACGCACATAATACTAAAATTGCAGTCATGTCGAAACCTGATAAGGGGACCACTTTCTCGTTCAAATTGGAAAAAGCATTTACCCAAACATTGATCGAAAAGACTGAGAATGAGGCATTATCACCAGTGAGTCCTTAACCAACTTATAACTCCATAATCCAATATCCATGTTTGTACATAATGTATTTTTTTGGCTTAAAGAAAAAGGCAACGAAGAGGCAAAAAGTGCATTGCTTGCAGGAATAAAATCCCTGGAAGCAATTGAATCCATTGAATCTGTTTTTATTGGTCCTCCCGCAGCTACCCGCCGACCTGTTATTGACTCAACATACGATTTGGCAGAGATTCTGATTTTCGCAGACGAAGCGGCGCATAACGAATATCAGGTTCACCCGCTGCACACACAGTTCGTTTCTGATTGCGCACATCTCTGGGAAAAGGTTGTGATTTATGATGTTGAGGCTTAATATAATCCCTAATATTTGTTAACAGGTTATCCACATTGGTAATGTGGATAACCTGTTACTTATTTTATATTTAATGCCATTTCAGCGCGTTATATGACATTTATGTTGTGTTAATGCTGTTGATAACATTATGAAAACCCTTATCCAGAAAGCCTCAAGACTTCTCTCAGGGCACTTTTACTTTCCGGCAATCGTTTTAACATTACAACAAAACGACCTAAAGCCGTGAAGACAAACAAATTCCTGCTGACAGTTATCGTTACGATTATTGCAGCAATAAGCATTTCATCTTGTACATATAGGTCCTCGTATAACCCCGGTTATGATTACGGATACAGACCAAATTACGGTTACGGCTACGGCTACCGTGTTGCTCCTCGTCCACGGGTTGTGGTCGTAAGACCTCCGCACAGAAGGGTCATTCATGCGGACCATTACAGATCCAGCCGAAATGATAACAGGCAGTACAGACAGCAATATAACCGCGGAAACCGTTACGGACACGACTCACGAAGCAGAGGTCCGAGAAGGTAATAAAAGGCTTTTTTATAATAAGAAAAGGTGACAAGTTAAGACACACGTCTTAGTTTGTCACCTTTTCTTATATTTTTGCTTTTATGGATATATTGGAAATACTGGAGTCGAATGCAAAATTATATCCTTACAAATCGGCTTACCGGTACATTGATAAAAACGGCGAAGTTGCTGAAAAGCTAAATTACCTGGACTTAAAAGAAGAAATTTCAGCGGCTGCGGGACAGTTGGCAGCCCGGTACGAGCCAGATTCCAGGGTTATCATCCTGCTACCGGCAGAAGCGGCATTCATTCGATTTTTTTTGGCTTCGCTTCACACCGGATTGGTGGCGGTACCCTGTCCGATCGGCTATTCAGAATCGGGTGTCAACCGGATATTAAATATCATTGGCGACTGCCGGGCGGCTGGTATCATCACCAATAGAAAGACTTACAAAATGCTTTTTCAGCGTCAAAATGACGCTTCCAGAGCATTGTTGAAACATGAAATTGATTGGTTTTTTACAGATGATTTTGCTGCGGAACTTCCTCCTGTCCAGCGGGATCGAATTAAGCCAGATACCAGCAAACCCGCCTATTTACAATATACCTCAGGCTCCACCAGCCGCCCGAAAGGGGTCATGATCAGTCACGCTAATTTGGTTGCTAATCTCAGTGCGATCAATCATTGCTTTGGGCGCACCGCCGCGGATACTTCCGTGACCTGGCTACCACATTATCATGACATGGGACTGGTCGACGGGCTATTATCACCCATTTACACCGGAGGTTCGGGGATCGTCATTTCGCCGCTGATTTTCATTACAAAACCTTTTCTATTGCTTCAAGCGATCAGCCAATATCGGGCTGGTTTCTGCGGCGGACCAGGTTTTGGGCTGGACCATTGCTTGGCCCGGATAGCTCCCGAACAAGTGTTGATGCTGGATCTCAGTTCATTGCGCGTACTTTATGTAGGAGCTGAACCCATCCGGATTTCCACCCTCGAAAGATTTGCCGAAATAATGAAGGTCACCGGTTTTAAAAAAGAAAGCCTGGTACCTGCTTATGGCTTAGCAGAAGCAACGCTGGCAGTTAGTCTGCACTTAAATGGGACACCATTGATTTATCAAAAATTTACGGATTCTGGCTCGAAAGAAGTGGTAGCCTGCGGCCCACCGGTGGAATATACCGAGGTGCAAATTGTTGAACCTGTACAAAAAATAACCCTCGGCAATGCCAAAATCGGGGAGATATGGGTTAAAAATGCAGGCGTAGCATTAGGGTACTGGCAAAATGAAGAAATTACAAATGATACATTCCGGGCATTTACAAATTGCGGGAAGGGCCCATTTCTGAGGACTGGCGATCTCGGGTTTATGAAAAACGGAAAACTTTTCATTACTGGTCGTATCAAAGAACTGATCATCATCAGAGGCGTAAATTATTACCCCCAGGACATTGAAGAAGTTGTAAGCGGATGTCACGACGCCATTCAGCCCAATGCGACGGCGGCTTTTTCGATAGAAACCGAAGAGGGAGAGGCTTTGATGATCGTCAGTGAAGTAAGGAGAATCGCACTATTAGACGATAATATTGATTCAATTAAGTCCAGGGTTGCTCATAGCATTGGACTGGCATTCGGGCTTATTGTGCATAGAGTAGTGCTGATAGATCCAGGGAAACTGCCGAAAACTTCAAGTGGTAAGATCCAGAGGCTGAAAGCGCGGCAGGCTTTTGCCGAAAATTAACTTTTAGTTATCTGAAGTTACATTAAACAGCTTTACGATTTTTTTTGACAAAGTTTGATATTACATTCACAAACAATAACCCTTTACCCAACTCAACTTTATTGATGCCTAAAACTTTTAACGAAATATCCGACTGGATCGTCAAGCATATCTCTATCCAAGCCGAGATAGATCCATCCGAAGTAGCCCTTGACACCGACATTGTCAATTTTCGCCTGGACTCTCTCATCCTTGTCAATATTACCACCGACCTGGAAGAATGGATCGGAATGGAATTGAGCCCGTCCATTTTTTGGGAAATGGGCACTATTGCTGCTACCACACAATGGATTATTGAAAATCAGGAAGTATAAACAGCACTATTTTTTCTTGGATATGCAAGGCCTCCCTTAATACTAGCTTATGTCTGTAGCCGCTATTTGGTCCTCGCACACCGAAATCAATCAGAACTATTCCGAACTGATCGGTGACCTGCGCAAATCCGATCCGGTCCACTTGAATATGTTTGGTGATCTGGTAGTGATGGATTACGGAAACGTGAAAAAGATTTTATCTGACCCGGGTAATTTCAGAAACTTCGACTTTGCGGAAAGATTCAAAATTGTCTCCGCGATCGCAGATAATGACCCCGGACTGCTCCAATTTGGCGAAAGCCTCAGTCACTGGCTATTGTTTATGAATGGCGAAAAGCATGCGGAACACCGGCGTTTTGTAAATCAGAAGTTTTATCAGGCCGATTATGAGAAAATCACCACCGAATCCGTCAACGAGATTGTCGCGACATTTGCAGAACAGGAAGAAGCCGATCTGGTAGAAATAGCACGACAGTTCAGCTTTTTGATGATCAGTAAGATCATTCATCTGAAAAAGTCGGATTATGATTTTATTCAAAAATTCTCCTATGTCATCACATTGATATTTGAGAAAACATTATCAATCAATAAATTGCGCGAATGTGCCGATATGTCCGGCCATTTTCATAGTTATCTTTCAGAGACATTTGACCGGCACGAAAGCCATGTTACCAATAGTCTTCTCCTCGAAATGCGAGAAATAATGGGCAGTGGCAGGGCCAGCCAGCTCATCGGTACCTGGGAATTCCTGGTCAACGCAGCAACCGAAACGACTACCTTACTGCTGACGAGAAGTATTGCAACATTGATTGAAAACCGGGACAAAAAAGTCGACTGGAATACCCATCAGGATTGCGCCATTGCGGTTGAAGAGCTGATCCGTTATGTCAGTCCCGTCAACTGGATTCCACGGCAGATCAAAGAGGATATGGAATTTGCAGGGCTGCAACTGAAAAAAGGCAGGACTGTATTGCTGGGCCTGGCGTCTGCGAACAGAGATCCCGCTGTATTCAACAATCCGGATGAATTTTTACCTACACGTAAACCCAATCCGCACATTGGTTTTGGGTTTGGCATTCACCATTGTCTCGGCGCCCGGCTATCCCGGTTTGAATTGCAAAAATTCCTTCCCAGCTTCATGGCAGCGTTTCCTGACATCCGTTTGCATCCATCCAAATCACCTCAGTGGGATTCGAAGGTGTTTTTTAGAGGATACAAGAGTTTGCCCGTGTTATTACAACAAGCACGATGGTAAAATTCACGGATTTCACTTATCTCCTCTTATTACTTCTCATTGTTCCGGCATATTATAAGGTTAAGAATACCTGGAAATGGGCTTTTCTGCTGATTATCAGTACGCTCTTCAACCTTAGCTGGAGTGGAAAATACCTTCCCGTGTGGCTGATTCTGGTGGGGATCTTTTACGTAGCAGGCAAGTATCTGGGCAATGCGCAATATTCTAAAAAGCGACGAAAAGCATTACTCACTATTTCAATCATTGTCTGCCTCCTACCCCTTGTCTTTTTCAAATATCTGGTTCCCATCCATGATTCAGCATCCCCGGTGGCGCTGAACTGGCTCGCACCCATCGGCATTTCCTATTATACTTTTCTAATCATCGGATATCTCTACGACGTCCACCGACGCTATATTAAGCCGGAAAACCACCTGGGTTATCTCATGGTTTACCTCGGCTTTTTTCCGACCCTACTTGCCGGTCCGTTGGAACGAGCACGGCAACTCATTCCGCAACTCCGAAATCCGGTTTCGTACCAGCAGGAAAATATCAAGGCCGGCATTTGTTTCATTGTATGGGGATTATTTAAAAAAATGGTGTTAGCAGCACGTTTTTCTGACATTACCAATCCCGTGTTTGATCAGCCCGGCGCATACACTGGCATTTCGGTCACCTTCGCCATTCTGCTCTTTTCAGTCCAGCTTTACTGCGATTTCTCAGGTTACTGCGACATTGCCATGGGCTCTGCCAGACTTTTAGGAATAAAGCTGAGCAAAAACTTTGCAAACCGGTATTACTTTACGCCATCACGCACCGAATCGTGGACGTCCTGGAATATAACCGTCACATCCTGGTTCCGGGATTATGTGTTTTTTAATATCAGTAAAGGGGTTACTAACAGGAACCGCCTGGAATTCAACCGGCTCCTTACCTTCATTATCACCGGATTATGGCATGGACCAAGCTGGTCATTTGTCATTTGGGGTTCCCTCCAATGGGCCTACATCAATTTTGAGATGCGGACAAAGCAATTCTGGCTGATATTTTATTCAAAACTCGGCCTTACCATCGGTTCGCAGGTACATTATGTATTGCGCGTGGTGATCAGACTCCTCACAGGAACATTGATCATGGGATGGTTCCGTGCTGCGGAACTGAGCAGCGGGATACATTTATACAGCAGCATGTTTGGCTTTACGTCTGGCGCGGGATCATTGATGACTCCGGGCTTCTTTCTGGCAATTTGCCTTTTTTTTGTAATGGATGGTTTTAATTACAAAATGGGTGAAAAAGAGGATATAGCGTCTTTCCTGCTCAAAAGAAAGCCTCTGTACCGCAGGCTATCCATGTTGTTACTTATTCAGCTTGTACTGGTATTCGGAAGACCAACCGTTACCAATTTTTATTACATACAATTTTAAAATCAACCAGCCGGATATCACCTGACCAATGATTGCGAAAATTACAAAGTGGCTGGTACTGATCATTTTCGTTAAAATAATATCGGTACTGATCATTGCGAGAGTTTACACAGATCCCAGGCGCGACGTGAATGCGAGAGAAAATCTCTGCCGAACATTTAACCCCAATGTTATTTTTATCGGAACCAGCAGAACTCTATTTGGCATTGATCCTGCACTGTTCGATTCATTAAATCATCAAAAAACGCACAGTTACAATTTTGGCATTTTTAGTCTGTCACCACAAAGCTCCCTTCGGATAGCGGATCAAATTCTGGTGAATAACCTGGCAGTCAAAGACATATATGTCGAATTGAGCGCGCTGGATTACAGTACCGTTGCGTTAAAACCAGAATATGTGATACAAGATGCCATTTTCAGGGCAAACGTGATGGCCGATTGTTCTAACATTGATTCGTCCGATAAAGTCAGCAGCTTTTTGAGGGGGTTAAACAGCACTTTATTTCAAATGCTTTCCATTGCTCCCCAGATCGAAACCGCTAAAAAGATCGTCAATCCCGTCCACGACCCCATCGAAGGCCGGGCAGCATTAATTGATAATGGGCACCAATCCGTTGCTTTGGCTCTTTCCCAAACTAATGATCGTCTGCTCGCAAACAAAAAAGCAACACAACAAATGTTGGCACAGGTCCGGCGATCAAAGCCGAATACTTATTATATTTCAAAAATCAACCAATTGATAGCGAATGCAGCTTCGGCCGGGAAAGAAGTCATTTTCTTTTATCCGAATAACATTACAGAGGCTGAATACCTGATCCTGGCGCAGGTAGCGCCTTACCTGCCTGAAAAAAACCTGATTCGTTTACCATCCGGATCAATGCTGAATGAGTTTTTCAAACCCGAAAATTTGTTCGACCCACATCATCTGAATCGAAAAGGAGCGGCTATTTACACACAGTTTTTACAGAAGGAATCTTTGAGACTTAGCAATTTGTAGACCCATCATAAATGCTTGCATTCTCCATTTTCGCCTATTTCCTGGCCAATTTAGGTATAGGGCTCTGGGCCTCGCGCAGAATTTCCAGCACCCAGGATTTTTTATTGGCAGGAAGACGACTCCCTTTGGTACTAGCGGCATCGGCAACTTTCGCAACCTGGTTTGGCTCTGAAACCATCATGGGTGCGCCTATCGAATTCGTCGAGCACGGGTTATTGGGTGTTATTGAGGATCCGTTTGGAGCCGCGCTCTGTCTGTTGCTGATCGGGTTATTCTTTGCCCGAAAGTTTTACAAAATGAACATTATAACCTTCTGTGATTTTTTCAGGATCAGATATGGAAGAAGGGCTGAATTAATTTCCGCGATCCTGATCATCCCATCCTATTTTAGCTGGATTGCCGCCCAATTGCTGGCGATGGGAATTGTACTGAAAGTCATCATGGGCTGGTCATTGACTGCTTGCATTCTGGGCAGTTCGTTCGTCGTCATCGTTTATACGATCTGGGGCGGAATGTGGTCCGTATCGATTACAGATTTTCTTCAGACCATCATGATCATTGTCGGCCTGATTATCGTTTCGGTGGTTCTCTACCAAAAAGTAGGTGGTTTTCAGCCGCTTATTCAGGCAGCCCCCGACGGATTTTTCCGTTTTTATCCTGAATTCACATTCAAAGGTTCGGTTGAATATTTCGCCTCGTGGATTACCATTGGGTTAGGGTCTATCCCGCAACAAGATGTATTCCAGAGAGTTATGTCATCAAAATCGGAAAATGTTGCGGTGAGATCAACATTGCTTTCATCATTTATGTACCTGACAGTAGCCCTTCTCCCTCTTTTCATCGGGCTTTGTGGCCATCACCTGTATCCCGACGTCCGGAAAGATGGGCAGATGATTATTCCGAACATGATTTTACAACATATGAGCCTGCCTCTTCAGATTCTTTTCTTTGGCGCATTGGTTTCGGCTATCCTCAGTACGACCAGCAGCGCGATCATGGCACCTTCCGCTGTTTTGGGTGAAAATATTTTCAAGTTTTTTAATCCGGCCCTGACCGATGAGCAACTTTTGCGCATCATCCGGCTTTCAATCATCGTCATTACCCTCATTTGCATTGTGTTAGCGGTCACGCGCGAAAGCATTTTCGACCTCGTGGCCGAATCTTCTGCTTTCAGTTTAGTATCGCTTTTTGTACCGCTGGCAGCAGGCATTTATTGGAAGGCAACCAATGAATTGGGATGCATTCTGTCGATGATAATGGGGCTGGTCACCTGGTTGATCTGCCAATGGATTGAGACAACCTATCCGCCATTGATCTATGGACTGCTGGCAAGTATGGGAGGAATGATTATGGGAATAATCTGGGCCAGACTATTCCCAAAAATTAATATTAGATGATGAACTTGGCAACGCCGCCATCTACTTTCAAAGCAGATCCATTGGTTGCCGAAGAAAGTGGGCTGGCAACGTAAGTAACAAGGTTTGCAATCTCTTCAACGGATGAAAAGCGCTGAAGTAGGGAAGTTGGTCTCGCTGTTTTGAAAAAGTCCTTCTCCGCTTCCTCGGTTGTGATATTATTTTCGGCAGCGAATTGCTTTACAAATTCCGCAGCTCCTTCTGACTTTGTCGGGCCAGGCATCACCGTGTTTACTGTGACATTGGTACCTTTTGTCAGTTCAGCCAATCCTCTGCTGACCGAAAGCTGCGCTGTTTTTGTAGTTCCGTATTGGATCATTTCCTCTGGGATATTGACCGCCGATTCACTGGATATGAAAATGATCCTGCCCCAATTTTTTGCCAGCATTTTTGGCAGGAAATGACGGGATAAGCGTACGCCGCTCAATACATTCACTTCAAAAAACTTAAACCAATCTTCGTCCGTGATCTCTGTGAATGGCTTTGGCTCGAAAATTCCCGCATTATTGATCAAAATGTCTATTTCTGAAAGGTTTGACAATAATGCATTCACCTCTTCTACCTTGGAAAAATCTGCTGCATATCCTGAAACATTTCCAACCGGAAGAAGCGCTTTGAGCTTGGCGACAGCATCGTCCACTTTACTTTCCGATCTGCCATTTACAATCACGCTGGCCCCTTCTCTCAAAAGGCTTTCAGCAATCGCATAACCTATACCTTGTGTTGAACCGCTGATAAAAGCGGTTTTATCATTTAGTTGTAAATCCATAATTTTTTATTGTTATTCAAAGAAATTACGTAATCTAATCAGTTTTGAAAATTCTTGCCACTACCAAGCAGAAATCGACAATTTGATAACACCTCACCCCATGAAAATGTCCATGAAAAACATTTATCTGCTCCTTTTTTTATCACTGTCATCATTCGTTGTCGCTCAAAGTCCACGAATTCTGATCGTTACGGCACATCCCGACGATGAAACAATGTTTCCCGTTACTATTTTCAAAATTACGCATGAACTGAAAGGTTCGGCAGATCTGGCGTTGATGACCGATGGCTCCGGAGGTTACAATGGATTGGTTGCTTCCAGTTTTTATGGAATGGATATGGTCGATTCCACGGTAGGACGCAAACATTTGCCGCTGATTAGGAAGAAGGAAATCATGGCCTCAGGCGAGATCATGGGAATTGGAAATTTCTTCTTTTTGGATCAGACAGATGATTACTATAATCGCGACGAAAAACCCTATCTGGAAGGAAAAAACTGGGACATTAAGTTTGTGGAAAAACGACTGGATCAGATCCTAGCACGGGGAAATTACGATTTTATCATTTGTCTGATTCCCAGCGAAGGCCAGCACGCCCATCACAAAACCGCTTCAATCAGCGCAATACGGGCTGTTCAACGTTACAAGGGCCAAAATAAACCCGTCATTTTGGGAGGACAATCGCGCAATAAGGACAGTACCATTAAATTCACAGGTTTGCCGGGCTATCCTGAAACCAACGTAAGTGAATCAGTTCCTGCGCTTGATTTTGATCGTTCGTATAGTTTTGGGGAAGATAAAAAGCATAGCTACATGATTGTAGCGGATTGGGTAAAAGCTGCGCATAAATCACAAAGCGGCGATATGAACCAGGCAATGCATCGCGGAGAGCTGGAAACATTCTTATATTTCTCAGTCAATGGTGAGGCTGGGATTGGAAAAGCAAAAGCGCTTTTTGAAACGATCAACAACTCGGGATTTTCAAAGAAGTAACCTGGTTAGTCAGTTGCTTTGAGTGTCATAAACAGGGAACTGCCAAAAGGTGCGCTGCGAAGCAAGGCCGATTCAGCTTTTACGATGCCTTTGAGCAGGCCATTGATGGCGTCTCCCGGATATTTCACATCAGAATCCACGTGTTCAACATTGATCTTTTTCCGACCGATCTGGAATTTTTGCCATTGCCTCACGGCCAGTATTGGCAGCGAAAGCGCGAAAGGCCAGTAAGTATTGTAATGGATCTTCAAGCCGGCGACGTGGCTAAAATTGATAAATTGTTTCAGCTCAAATCTTCTCTGACTGCCTACCGCCAGATCATGGGTTCCTGAAAAGGCCTCAAATGAATGGATATTGATAATCAGTAGCCCGTTTTTATTCAGGCGATCTTTAAAAGCGAGTAATGCATCTATAATTTCCTGATCGGTTAAAAAATATAATGCATCATTGCAACATATCACGTCAAACGTTTGAGCTGATTTGAATTCTTCAACTTTTCGAAGATCTCCGAAGCTTACGGATAAGTTACGCTCGTTTGAAAATTCGATGGCGTATTGGGAATAATCAAAACCTGAAAGATTACAGTAACCATTTTCCTTCAGGAATGTCAGTAACCCGCCGGTGCCACAGGCTGCGTCCAAAATGCTTAATTCAGATCCAGAATTAGAAAAGTGTTTACGGATCTGGTTTAAAACTTTTTCATGCAGCACCTGATACCACCACAACTTCCGCTCTACCTCGTACATGCGCTGGTATTCCAACCGGTTATCGATCATGTGGCTTCTTCGCTGTTATATTTGATTACATACTGTGGCTGGCCACTTTGTGCCATGAAACTTTTCCCGATATATTCACCCAAAACACTCAGTAAAGTACATTGTATCCCACCAATGAAGATAAATGTGGCTGTCACTACCTGCCAGCCCTTCGGGTCGGGACCCATAAACCATTGAACGGTAAGAAAAAACAAAAGGCAAAATCCCAGCCCGAACAAACCAAGGCCAATAGGCATAAAAAGGCGGATCGGTAAGGAAGAATAACAGAACAATATATTAAGGAATAGCGAGATCAGTTTTTGCCAGGTATAATTAGAGATACCCTCTTCGCGCTTTAAATGCGTGACCTGAACGGTGCCGATATTTCGTGTCATCCTGAAAATCAGTCCGTCGATATAGGGGTAAGGGCCCTGGTATTTGATGATTTCCTGGACAACCTCTTTGCGGATCAGTTTGAAACTTGATAAATAAAGATCTTTTGGTTTGTTCAACAAATAGCTGGTCAGCCAATTAACGAATTGGCTTCCGAGGTTCCTCCCTACTGAATGCTGCTTTTTAGCGTAGTAGGTATAAACCACATCGAAATCACCACTTTCGGCTTCTTGGATTAATTTGAGTATTTCCTCCGGAGGGTTTTGAAAATCATCATCGATCATCACGCAATAGTCGCCGTCAGCCCAATTGAGCCCGCACATGACGGCGTTAAATTCGCCATAATTGCGCCTCAGGGAAATAAAACGAACATTGGGGTAAGCCTCTGCTAATTGCCTCCCCATCTTTTCGGAACCATCACGGCTTCCATCATTGACCAACACAATTTCAAACGTGATTTCTGCCAATGTATTCCGAAGTCTTTCAACCAGAGGCCTTATCGTTTTTTCACTATTATAAACCGGAATTACGACTGACAACTTCATGTCTGATGATCAAATTGATTTACCGTTTGGATAATATACGCAACTTCCTCATCAGTCAGAACTGGATTTAGAGGAAGGCTGACAACCTGCTCGTGAATTTGCTCGGTGAGCGGCAAACTCAAATGTCGGAATTCCTGATAAGCTTTTTGCAAATGAATCGGTAATGGATAATGAATATTGGTCTGAATGCCCATTGAATCCAGAAATCTGATCAATGCGGAACGTTCGGGGTGACGAACTACAAACAAATGCCAGGCGTCTTCATTCACGCGATCCGCTGGCGGCAATGTAAGATCTTTGACTTTTATCTCCCGCAGATATCGTCTTGCAATTTCCCGTCTACGCTGATTTTCAGCATCCAGATAAGGCAATTTGACCTGAAGAATCGCCGCCTGAATCTCATCTAAGCGGCTATTTACACCCTGATAGTCATTTTGATACCGGATTACCGAACCGTAATTTCTTAAATTTCTTATTTTCTCTGACAGTTCAGCATCAGAAGTAGTAACTGCACCGGCGTCACCCAAAGCGCCCAGGTTTTTGGTCGGATAAAAACTAAATGCAGTTGCATGGGCAAGGCTGCCTGCCTTTTTACCTTTATAGGTTGCCCCGTGCGATTGCGCGGCATCCGTAATCACCCTGAGATGATAGCGTTCAGCAATTTCCAGGATCTCATCCATTTCACAACTTCTCCCATACAGATCCACAGTGATGATAGCTTTGGTCAGCGGTGTGATTTTGCTTTCTATCTGGCTGGTATCCAGCAACATGGTGCGAATGTCTGGCTCAATGAAAACGGGTTTCAGGTGAAGAAAAGAGACAGGAAGGACGGAAGCAATGTAGGTATTGGCAGGGACAATCACCTGGCTGCCCGCGGGAAAGTCCATTGCTTTTAAAATAAGTGTTATGGCGTCCAGACCATTGGCAACTCCAATGCAATGAGTCGAATTGCAGTATTCGGCAAAAGATTTTTCGAAAGATTTTAATTCATTTCCGAGAATGTACCAGCCGGATTTGATAACGCGGACTGATGCCTCTTCAATAGCCTTGAGGTACGGTGCGTTGACCTGATTTAAATCCAGAAAAGGGATCATTGAGATAAAATCTGCTTCATCGCGTAGGGCTCATCAATGTAATCTGCCTTATCGTAGTATTCGTTACTCAATACCAGCAATATTGCATCCTCCGAAAATGAGTCCATAATATGCCAATCCTTGGGTTCAAGAATCAGGCAGGATACCGGATTATCAAGTGTAAAATATTCTTCTTTGGTCCCGTCATTGGAATAAATCCGGCAATTTCCATGAATACAGATTAATGCATTCCAGGTCTTATGGTGCCTGTGGCCTCCACGTTGCGTTTCTCCGGCCCCATATATGTAAAAAACACGCTTTATTGTCCCCGGAATAATTTTCTCGAACACCGTCAAGTTTCCAGAATCCGTGTTAAAAGTATCTAATTCAACTAATTGTGGCATACCAGAAATCTTATGTTAGGGTAATTATAGTGCTCCTAATGTGCGATAATTTTATTAAGCAAGAACGTCAACTACTGACATTTTCCCTTGAAAATACAAAATTACCCTTTACATAAAAAACTGATTTATTCTAAGGCTGTTATTAATTATTTTATAATCAACGCTTTACGTAAATTATTTTTTTAAATCTTAACATCTCTCTAGAAGCCAATATTCATTTTGTTATGAAAATGTTGGAAATGTCACCATCCTAGCTGAAATAATTCCAGTGAAGCAGATTGTCCAGATACATCATGGCTTTAACCGGCAGTGGTTCAAGCCATAGTATTTTATTGTAGCCCATGTAGAAGACTTGCGGATGACTGACACAAATGACCATCGTAAAGAAAAGGACCAATTTAACCGACCTGTAAGACGCGGTTTTAATTAAAATGTAGCCAGCAATTAATAGGAAGGGAAAGCCATATGCCAATGCTCTGTCAATGTCATGAACGTAGATGCCCGTCGCTAACAATATGCAGAAACCGACCACCAATGCAATGAAAAGCCAGTAATGCTTTGATAAAATAAGGATTAATGCTGCTGCTATCATCAACAACCAAGTTCCTTCAAATGCACCCCAGACGCTGCTTCCCAGTCCGTTCCGGTGCGCATTGGCAAATAGTACGGGTGTTCCAATCGTAGAATAGCTGTGATGTGGAAAATATTGAGTCTGGACGTAAAACCTGATGCTGAAATAAACCAGCCAGGCAACTATAACGGTCAGACTTTCCCTCGCAAAAACCGTTTTGAAAAGGAAAGAAAAACTGAAGTCATTTTTCTCGTAAGCCTTGGTTACCATCCACCAAAGCAGTAGATAACCTCCCGCTACAACCGCTCTTTCGTCTGTAAAAAAAGCGACTTGCAACGACAGAAAAATCGCAATTGGATTTCTGTTTAGCAATGCAAAAAGTAAGAAGAAATACGCAAAACCATCTCCATAACCGTGGACGTCCGCAAATGTCCAAACGCAAACAAAGGTGTTAGCCAATGCAATTACAAAAAGCGCGGTGGTCACCTTATCCTTTGAGATATTATAAATGTATGCTCCTATTTTTTTAAGAAATAATATCCCTAAAATCGCCTGCAAGGCCAGGATCAGCACGATATTGTGATGGGTAAGAAGTGACAATAGTGGCAGCGTCCACCGGAAAATCATGTTTTCCCTCCTCACGTCGTAGTCCATGTCTTTTGGATGCAGGAAGTCCTGGCCTTGGTTTTGGATAAAAACCCAGGCATCAAGTTTGACCCCGTTTTCCCGGAGATGATCAAGAAGAAGTGTGTAAGGTGGGAAGGCCAAAAACAGCGAAAGCGCCAGCGAAAACAGGGTCAGTTTCCATAACCAGTTTTGCCCTGTTAACTTTGATTCAATCCAGTTGATGAGTGTTTTGTAAAAATTCTCTAAAATCATAAACGTTAAGAGGCAAAGCGCTTCAAATATACATCTTTGATTTTACTTCCAGCTAGCCAGGATACGGCTGCCTTCCTCGGTTTCCGTTATGCGTAAATAAGTCTGGATTTCCTGTTGTAAATCCTCAACATGACTAATGATCCCGACAATCCTGTTCTCTTTTCGGAGCGATTTAAGGGTATCAAAGACGGTTTGCAAGGCATTTTTATCCAAAGAGCCAAAACCTTCGTCCAGAAAAAAGAAATTATGTCTGGACTCATTCCGGACATGGATATGATCTGCCAACGCAAGGGCCAATGACAATGCAGCCTGAAATTTCTGGCCTCCTGAAAGTGTTTTGAGTAACCTCATATGTCCTCCGTTCAGTAAGTCCCTCACCCAAAAGCTGTTACTTTCTCCTAATTCCAGATGCAATTGCTGATGGGTCATTTGATGAAAGCGGTGGTTGGCGGCCTGGATAAGGTTTTGCAGATAAATACTTGACGCATAATCCACAAATCCGCTGGAACGGAAAAGCTTGGTTAGATCGTCCAAATGTTCTTTTCTTAACTGCAAAAGGCCTTTTTCTTTGAGTAGCAATGCTTTTTTGGCCAAATCCTCTGCCATTTTTTTAAGGAGTTTGTCCAGTCCCCCCTCTTCCTTTTGCAAGATCTGAAGATTTTGCGACAGCGACTCTTTTGCATTGATCACGACTTGGTGCTTTTCTGCATCGTATTGTTCCTCCGGATTTTCGTTAAGCAAATTTTGCAACTCCCGGCCAGTCGTTTCCAAAGCGAACTTGAATTCATCAATTACTTTTCGCTCCTGATCGGTTTGAAGGTTCTTTGCAAGGATTTCTGCCACCTGGCTTTCTGAATCGAAGCCGAATGCCGCTAACTTTTCATCTAACTTGATTTGCAATTCGGATAAATCCTTTTGATTCGCTTCCAGGGCAGTTTTTAAGGTTGCCTGGCTTCCTGAAAGCATATCTTTTTCCTTTTCCAGCAGATCGGTTTGTTTCTCCGTCTCTTCAAAAAGGCTTATTATTTCTTTATATTTTGTTTTAAGAGAAGTGATCTTTTCAGAGATTTCAGAAACCTGCTGCCCTTCAAAGTCCTGATATCTAACTTTTATTAACTGATTGGTTAGTGTTAAAACTGTATTTTCCAATCGAAGGATCTCGTCTCGCAGCACTTGTAAAGGTTTTTCCACCTTTTCCGTTTTTTCCAGCATTTCGGAATCGATCTTTGCCGAAAGTATTTTCACTGCAGCCTCTCCATTTTTAATGTCTGACTGAATTTTGCTGGTTTCCTCAAATTGCTTTTCAAATCCCTCTCGATCGCCCTTACTATATTGAACCCAAACAAATTCTTTGTCATGGTCTTCCAAACGCCTTTTTGCCTCGACAAATCTTTGCTTAATGCTGGCTTTTTGCCTTTCAAGGTTTTCAATCTGTGTAAAAACTTTTTCAACCGGCGTCTGAGCCTGCCGGATGGCCTTTTCCTGCTGTTCCAACCCGGCAATCTGCTTTTCCAAAATGGTGAGTTCATCAGTGACATTATGATCAGCATGAAGGATAGCCGGATGATGCTCGGCCCCGCAAAGCGGACAAGGTACACCGTCTTCCAGCTCGCCTGCATATCGGTGAAGGGCAAGCCTTGTGTTTATTTGAAGTATTTTTTTGCCAAGTTTTTTTTGATCAATGTCATTGATTATCAGAAAATTCTGAACAGCATTTTGAAACAATTCGGGTGACAGGCTAGCCAGATTAATTGAAAAATTTCGGCTAAGTTCTTCTGCTTTTCTAGTAAGATCTTGTTGCAGCTTCGCAATTTCAGCCTGCAGAGTTTCTGCCTCGGTCTTAATGGATTGCCTTGTTTCAGAAAGGTTGTCCAATGTGGTAAACCAGGACTTAGCAAGACTTAGCTGCTGAAAATCAGCGATTTTACCTTTCAGCAAATCATTCTCAGCCTCATTTTCCAGCTTTTGTTTTTTTAGTAAATCAATGGCTCTTTCTTTTTCGGCGAGGTGTTGTTCCCCTCTGGCAAGTGCTTCTTTGCGTTTGGCGCGGGCAGCATTATTTTCCAGGATCTGCATTACTTTCCCCAATTCGTCCGCAGTATCCAGCAGCTCCTCCCGTTTTTCGTATTGTGGCTTTAACTGGAGCAATGTGCCTTTTTGTTTTTCCAATAAACCTGCCAGCTCAGTAATTCTGACGAGATTAGACTGATATGCAAGCTGGTCCCTGCCTACCGCACTACCAAGGCTTCTTATTTGATCCAAAACTGATCTGAAATGCGCCGAACAGGTTTCGAAAGCTCTTAATTCCTGCTCCCGAATCTGCATAGAAGATCTTTGGCCTTCCAAAACATTCAATTGGCTGCGAAGCTGATGGACTTTCTCAAAAGCCTGTTTTAATTTTAAAAAGTGGCTTTCGAGGGTCGTTTGCACCAGCAACTCCTGACTGACCGTTGTGATCTGCAAACGCACCGACTCGCGCGCTTTTTCCTCTGTTTCAATCATTTCCTGGGTCACCTCACCCAGTCCCAGCAACTGCCCGTCGACGTGGGACAATGCCAGGTCGTTCTGCTTGCTTAACGAACCTACATTGCGGCTTAAATCATACTTTTCCAGCTGGAAAAGTTCTTTCATCATACGCGTCCGCTCTGCATCCCGCAGCTCAATAAATTCCTGAAAACGGCCCTGTGGGATAATGATCGTTCGCCGGAAATTATCATAGCCTAATCCAATAATGCTTTCGGCGGATTCATTCTCCGGGAGCGGTACCCATTGTTCATCCTGCCATATGTACGCCCTCCTGTCAAAAGTCTTGACTTCTTTAAAATTCTTGCTACTGCGCTTTCCTCTTACGGTAAACCGGTAGCGATCGCCATTTTTGCCCGCAACGCATTCGAAGTCAATCAACAAATCATCCGACCTGAGGTTCATCATATTGTAGGTCCGATCATCGCCTGATTTATTCAGTCGTTCAGTGTCTCCATATAAAGCAAAAGTAATGGCTTCAAGAATAGAAGACTTCCCGCTGCCTACCGCCCCAAAAATGCCAAAAAGCGAAGCGTCGGTTAAAGGATCAAAATCAATCTCCTGCTCGGTTTGATAGGAATAGAGGCCTTTAATTTTGAGGTATTTGGGGATCATTGGGGAGCTAATGGGTTTTAGCTATTAGCTGTTAGCTGTTAGCTATTTCTATTTTAAGAATGTTAGTGGCCTAAAACATTAATATGAAGGTTCTGAACAAATTAAAGAAGCTAAAAGCTAACAGCTAATAGCTTTTAGCTTATTTACAACATTCCCAGCAAATCATCCAGATATTCCCTGTTATTACTAAGTCTTGGGACTTTGTTTTGGCCGCCGAGTTTGTGGCGTTTTCCCATCCAGGTGTAAAAGGTGCCTTCGGGAACGAAATGGATCAGTGGCGGTAACAATGCCATGTCCTTATAGCGCTTAGCGTCGTAGTCTGAATTGACTTCCCGCAGTGCGACATCCAGCGCGTTTTCAAATTCATTGTAGTCTTCCGGCGTCTTTGTGAATTCGATAATCCATTCATGACGACCTCTCGAACCATCGCCCATGTAAACAGGGCCCGCGGTATAATTGGTAACCAAAGCATTCGTTTTTTGCGCAGCGACTTTGATAGCATAATCGGCATTCTCCACAATTACTTCCTCGCCAAACGCATTGATAAAGTGCTTGGTACGACCACTTACCTTCAATCGAAACGGATATTTAGAGGTAAATTTGACGGTATCTCCAATCAGGTAACGCCACAAACCTGCATTGGTGGAAATGACCATTGCATAGTTTTTCCCAATTTCCACTTCATCAAGCAGCAACGCCTTTGGATGTTTTTTACCGACTTCCTCAACCGGGATAAATTCATAAAAAATCCCATAATCCAGCATCAGCAACATTTCGCCAACCCGCTGCAAGTCGTCCTGAATTGCAAAAAAACCTTCGGATGCACTATATGTTTCAAGGTATAACACCTGATCGGAAGGGAAATATTTGGTCGTGAAAAGATCGCGGTAAGGCTCAAAAGATACCGCTCCATGAACAAAAACCTCGAAATCAGGCCACACTTCAAGCATATTCTTCTTACCAGTCCTTTCGAGTATTTGATCAAGTAGTACAATTGTCCAGGTCGGAACGCCCAAAATGCTGGTAACATTCTCCTGCGAACAAATGGAAGCCATTTTTTCCAGCTTGCTCTCCCAATGATCCATGAGCGCCACTTCTAATGGAGGCGTACGCATAAACTCGGCCCAGGAAGGAAGATTTTGCATGATCACCGCCGATACATCCCCTACCTGTGTGTAGTCGTCAAAAGGATTTGCGTGTAAAGTTCCACCAATAGAAAGTCCTTTTCCATCAAAAACCCGGGTATCCGGACGGTTATTGATCAGCAATGTCATCATATCCTTACCTCCCTCATAATGACATTCTTCCAAAGCCTCAGGAGAAACGGGTAAAAATTTGCTGCGGGCATTGGTGGTCCCGGAAGATTTGGAAAACCATTCAATCGGAGACGGCCAGAGTACATTGGGCTCGCCCCGCATGACCCGCTCCATATAAGGATAAAGTTCCTCATAGGTCAAGACAGGCACCTGCTCCTGAAACTCTTTGATGGATTTGATCTGTCCGTAATTATAGCGACTTCCCCATTCTGTATACCTGGCCGTTTCAATCAATTCGGAAAATACGCGCTGCTGGGTCTCAATGGGGTATTTCATAAACTGTTCTATCCTTTCGAAGCGTCGCTTCAAAAACCAGACAGTCATATCATTTACCAGTTTCATAAATATCAGTTAGGTAGCAGCGCCAGATGCAAGTCTGTAAAAATAGCAATAAAAATGGTGTAGAAGCAGATCGAAACTGCGTCTACACCATTGGAAAAGTTTTAACTATATCGTAATTACTTATAAAACATGTTACTGCCGCCGGCTTTTTTCACAATAGTAGAAGTGATTTCCTGTGATTCCTCTTCCTGTAAAATTCTGGCCCCCCTAACCTGCCTTGCAATGCGGGTGCCAGTAATCTGAAACAATGCTTCTCCCAGCAACGGATCCTTCGGACTGCCGTAAGGATAAAGGATATTACCCTCAGTTACAGGAAAATCAGGATTAAAACCAGTACTGTAATCTGACTTGCGGTCCTTGTTTAGCGATTTAGAAACAATGGGCTGCAACCCCCATTTGATTCCTTTGTCTTCACCCGTTAATGTCACGGAGCCGACGTTTTTACCCACTGTTTTACTTCCTACCAATTTTACGTCCATATAAGGCTTTAAGCCATTGATCAGCAACTCACTCGCAGAAGCGGAACGCGAAGAAACGAGAAAAAACAACTGGTTCAGATTAGCTCCAATGTTCTGGCTTTTTGATATAAACTTGTCGTAGAAATAGGTTTCCCCGAATTTCTTCCGATTGGTTTCGGTCACCTCATCATTGTATTCTTTATAATAGAAAATATCGTTTGCGGTCGCCTTTGCAATCAGGCTAGCGAGGTTTGTTGCCGAACTCACGTACCCTCCCGGATTGTACCTCAAATCAACAACAAGCGCATTCACATTACGATTTTTGAAAGAGGTAAAAATGTCGTCCAACTTTTTATCATACAATCCGTTTTTCGCCTGATAAGGCTCCGGAATGAATTGATGGTAAACCACATAGCCTATTTTATCGGCACCAAATGTAAAAACTGTATCAAAGAAAACAGGATCTTCCTGCAAGACGATTGGCGTAACTTCTCTTTTTGTCGTGCCTTCTTCCAATATGCCGTCTTTGTCAAGTTTGGCAAGGGTATAAGTCTTTTTATCTTGCGTATTAAGGAGTTGGCTATAATTGGTTCCTGTCAGCTTTTGATCATTTACACTACTAAAAATATCTCCACGTACAAAACCCGATTTGGCAGCAGGCGAATCAGGAATTACATAAAGCACCACTCCAATTACATTGGTGGTGCCGCTCGGGTAATAAGTTAGCTTATATTCCATACCCGGCGTTTTAGATTCACCGCCCAGGGATGCCTGCAATTCATCCGCACTTTCCTGGATCCAGGAAAAACGGTCTCCGTCAGGCCTTAAAGTGGCGTCATATCTATAAAGCAGGGATTCAAAAAAGCTTGCAGGGTCTTTGGAAAGATCGGGCGAAGTTGGGATGTGATCGTTCCAATAGTACCAATACTTCATATTGGCGAGGATCCAGTTGTTCGTCTCCGTCTCGTTTGCGGGATCGACATTTTTATCTTTGCAGGAAGTTAAGAGCGACCCCAGCAGAATGACAGGCAGGAAAAATTTCAGTTTCATAGAGTGTTATTCATTTCCAAAAATACTTCTTCAATAATATCACAAGCCTCATTCATCTGCGCTTCATTAATAACCAGCGGAGGTGCAAAGCGGATTTTATTTCCATGAGTCGGCTTACACAAAAGGCCTTTTTCCATCATCTTGTAACAAAGGTTCATTGCAGTTGCACTTTCCTCGTGATCTTTGATGACAATGGCATTCAAAAGTCCCTTACCTCTAACGATTTCGATCAGCGAACATTGCTTCTGCAAATCAAGCATTCTGGCCCTGAATAAGATCCCCATTGCTTCGGCATTTTCTGCGAGATTTTCGTTTTCCACCACCTGCATTGCTGCAATGGTAACTGCGCATGCCAATGGATTTCCGCCATAGGTTGAGCCATGCTCGCCGGGCGCGATCGTCAGCATAATTTCGTCGTTTGCCAATGCTGCCGAAACCGGAATAGTACCGCCGGAAAGCGCTTTTCCCAAAACCAGAATATCCGGTTTTACACCTTCCCAGTCGCACGCCAGCCGTTTGCCCGTGCGCCCTATGCCCGTTTGGACTTCGTCCGCAATAAAAAGCACATTGTATTGGGTGCATAAATCTCTGACGCCTTTGAGGTAACCCTCTCTTGGAACAACCACACCAGCCTCCCCCTGAATAGGTTCCACCATAAAACCCGCAATGTCGGGATCATTTTTGAATGCATTTTCCAGCGCGTCGAGGTCATCGTAAGGCACGATAGCAAAGCCGGGAAGAAATGGGCCGTAATCATTGGTGCTGGAAGGGTCGGTGGATGCGGATATTGCTGCCAGTGTGCGGCCCCAGAAGTTACCGGACGCAAAAACCATTTTTGCGCGGTCCTGCTGAATGCCTTTTACTTTATAGGCCCATTTCCGGGTAAGTTTCAATGCAGTTTCGCCTGCTTCTACGCCCGCATTCATCAATAATGCCTTATCATAACCAAAATACTCACAGAGAAACTTTTCACATTCTCCCAGACGATCGTTGTAAAAAGCCCTGGAAGTTAATGTCAGTTTTTGGGCCTGCCGGATCATTGCATCAATAATATGCGGATGGCAATGTCCCTGGCTTACGGCACTATATGCCGACAAAAAATCAAAATATTGTTTGCCCTCTACATCCCAGACGTACACGCCCAAACCTCTCTCCAGAACAACTGGCATTGGTTTGTAATTATGCGCGCCATATCGGTATTCCAGCTCCATTGCCTGCTGGGAAGCACCAATGTCCATCGTGTCTGTATAGTTAGGCATCATTGATATCGGAAAAATAAAAGTTCGTATTGCGTATTGTAAAAATAAGGAAAAGCTTCGAGTGATTTTAGCGATCTGTTTTGCTATTCAGCGATTCTCACGTAGCTTTGCAGCATAATCTCAAGGGGTGCCCTACCAAACGGGCTGAGATCATACCCACAAACCTGATCCGGGTAATGCCGGCGTAGGAAGAGAAAGCCAAAACATGTTTGGCTGACCAAATTCAATTTTTATTCAACCTAAGATAGGCGGCCCCTGCCTGTTGTAACATTTTATCGCAATGCGAAACGTTACTGCCTATCTGCTCATGCTGCTCTGCAGTGTCTTGCTGTCCCCTGTTGTTGCCCAAAAAACCATATCTGGTCGGATTACCGACGCGGAAGATGGCAAATCACTGCCCGGCGCTTCCATTAAAGCAGGGGAAGTCCGTGGTACCAATTCAGACCAGGAAGGACAGTTCAATCTTAAAAACATTTCCGAGAACATTACTTCGCTGGATGTTTCCTTCATTGGATATCAATCCGTGAAAATTGAAGTTTCAACAAATCCGATGGAAATCAAGCTTGTAAAAAGCACTTTTCAAGCTGATGAGGTCATTATTAATGCAACCCGGGTCAACGATAAAACTGGGATGGCCTACACCAACGTAACCGCCGCGGCTATTGACAAGCAAAATCTCGGGCAGGATTTGCCAATACTGCTCAACTTTACGCCCTCACTCGTGAGCACAAGTGATGCGGGTGGAGGCGTCGGCTACACAGGTATACGTATTCGTGGTTCGGATGCGACCAGGATCAATGTCACGGTCAATGGGATTCCTTACAATGATGCTGAAAGTCAGGGGGTTTTTTGGGTTAATATGCCTGATTTTGCCTCATCCATGAGCAGTATCCAGGTTCAGCGCGGCGTAGGTACGTCGACGAACGGATCAGGAGCTTTTGGCGCAACGGTCAACATTAACACCAATGCTTTCAGGCAGGAGGCTTATGCAGAGCTCAATAATTCTTTTGGTTCTTTCAATACTTTTAAGAACACCATCAAGCTTGGCTCGGGCTTGATAAAAGAAAAATTCACTTTTGATGCCCGCCTGTCCCGCATTTCGTCGGACGGATATGTCGATCGCGCGTCTTCGGAATTGCATTCCTATTATTTATCCGGCGGGTACTTTGGAAAGAAAAGTTTTGTCCGCGTCAATGTTTTTTCCGGAAATGAGCGTACATATCAATCCTGGAACGGAGTACCGGAAGCAAAGTTAAAAGGCGACCGTGAAGGTATCCTGGGCTACATTGGACGAAACGGATTGGGGGAAAAAGATGCGGATAATCTGCTTAATTCAGGCGATAGGACCTTTAATTCCTACACTTACAAAGACGAAGTTGATAACTATCGGCAGGACCATTACCAGATCGTTTCGTCTCATAACCTGAGCGATAAATGGACTTTCAATCTAAATGGTTTTCTGGTGCGCGGACTTGGTTATTATGAGCAGTATCGTTCGCAGGATAATTACAGCAGTTATGATCTGCCCAATGTCGTTATTGGTAATGATACTCTCGCGCAGACTGATCTAATCCGCCGCCGCTGGCTTGATAATTACTTTTATGGCTCCACTTTTTCATTGGATTTCAACAATTTCAAAAAGCTGACTGCCAGCATTGGTGGCGGCTGGAATAAGTATGACGGTGATCATTACGGCCGAATTATTTGGGCCAGAAATGCAGGCAGCATTGAAACGGACCATCAATATTATTACAGCAAAGGCATCAAAAAGGATTTCAATATTTACGGAAAGCTGTACTATCAGTTTAAACCCAAACTGAATGCATTCGCCGATTTTCAATACCGGAATGTGAGCCACAATATTGCTGGTACAGATAATGATCTGGTCCAGCTAGCGTATGATCAGTCTTACAATTTTGTAAATCCAAAGGCTGGACTTACTTATCAGTTGTCGGATCGCAGTTCGGCATATGCATCTTACAGCATCGGAAACCGGGAGCCAAACCGGGATGATTTTACTTCATCCACAGCGGGGTTATTTCCGAAAAGCGAGCGCATGCAGAACGTAGAAGCTGGTTTCAGGGCACAAACCGGGAAATGGGCATTGTCGGCCAATTATTACCTGATGAGCTACAAAAATCAGCTTGTGCTAACCGGCCAGATCAACGATGTAGGAAATTCTATCCGGGTAAATGTTCCAAAAAGTTATCGGACAGGTATTGAGTTGGAAGCAGCTACCGCTTTGAACAAATTCATTAAATGGAATGTAAATGCCACTTTTAGCAAAAACAAGATTGATAACTTCACTGAGTATGTGGTGAATTATGATGACGGCGGCTATAACACCGTAAATCATGGCAAGTCAGATATTTCATTTTCTCCAAATGTGATTGCAGGAAGTCAGCTTACTTATATCATCGATAAAAATCTCGAACTGGCCCTTCTTACCAAATATGTCGGAAAACAGTTTCTTGACAATACTTCAACGGAAACCCGAAAACTGGACGCCTATTTTACCAATGATATCCGTCTCTCCTGGACCATTAAACCAACCTGGGCAAAGGAAATCGTATTTAACTTATTGATTAATAATGTTTTCAACGAAAGCTACGAATCCAATGGCTACACCTTCGGCTACTTCGCCGGAGGCGCTTTAACGCAAGAAAACTTCTACTTCCCGCAAGCCGGAACAAACTTCCTGGTCGGGCTGAATTTTAGGTTTTGATATAAATAGGTCTAAAAGGAATTCTTACCTTGCTTCAAAGATTTACAAAGTCTTTGAAGCAATTTTTTTTTTCACACACAACCCACAATTTATGACCTCCACGAATCAGGATATCTTTGGAATTGGTTCAGGCATTTATACAATCCCTGACGTTTCCATCATTTTAGGCCTTCCCCCCGCCAAAGTTCGGAGATGGCTAAATGAGTACTGGAACGCCCAATTTGGTGGGTCTGACAAAATCTTTTCGGAAGGCTTAGGAAAGAGTTTGACAACAAATTTTTTCACGCTCATTGAGTTTTTTACCTTTTATCAGTTGAGAGAAGAAGGGGTATCTACGCAAAAAATCGTAAAGGCCCATAAAATCTTAGAAGAAGTTCTTGGAACAAAATATCCGTTCGCCAAATCGAATATTCTTACCGACGGAAAACAAATTTTATTTACTGGTCAAATTGGAGAAATCATCAGGGCGGACGAAACATTGCAAATTACAATCAAGCATGTTTTTGAGCCATTTTGCAAGAAAATTGATTTTAATAGTCACGATTTGGCTGAAAGGTTGTATCCAATGGGAAAAGATCATGCTATTATCATTGACCCTAAAAGACAATTTGGTCAACCTTTAATCGGCACAACCAACATTCTCGCTGAGACTGTTTACGGCTTGTTCCAAGGCGGCGAATCGATTGAAGTCATCGTCCGCCTTTACGATTTGTCGATAGCTGAGGTAAAAGACGCGATTAACTTCTACCAAAATGCCGCATGACGAAAATTTATATCGATGAAAACATTTCACCTCATATCGCTTCCGGAATAAATAAACTTGAAAAACCTACAGGTGAAGGTTTTGAAATAGTATCCATTGAAAGTGTTTTTGGAAAAGGGGCTTTGGACGAAGACTGGTTACCAAAAATTGGCGCAGAAGGAGCCGTTGTCATCACACAGGATCTTAATATTCACAGAACCAGGCGTCAAAGAGAATTATTTGAAGAACATCAGGTCGGCGTTTTCTTTTTATGCCCACCCTCCAAGAATGGCTATCAGTATTGGGAAATGGTCGAGCAGATTGTTAAAAGGTGGCGCGAAATAAAAAAGCTTTGCAAAGAAAACAAACCTTTCGCATTTCGGTGCACCTCCAGAAGTAATGTATTTGAGAGATGGTAATCCATCCTCTTACAGTTACCTTTGCCGCATGAATTTGAAAAATGACCTTTTATTACGTGCGGCGAGGGGAGAGAAGACGGAGCGGACGCCTGTTTGGATGATGCGGCAAGCCGGAAGAATTTTGCCTGAATACAGGGCGGTTAGGGAAAAAGCCGGAAGCTTTATAACATTGGCAACAACCCCTGAAATGGCTGCCGAAGTGACATTGCAACCTGTTGATATCCTCGGCGTAGATGCAGCCATAATATTCTCCGATATCCTGGTTATCCCCGAAGCAATGGGACTACCTTATGAGATGATCGAGCAGCGCGGACCGGTTTTTCCAAAAACTATCCATACAACCCAGGAACTGGATAAATTACACGTCGCAGAGCCGGAAACGGATTTAAAATATGTGCTGGATGCGATTAAACTGACCAAACAAGGACTAGGCGGCCGTGTTCCGCTGATTGGGTTTGCTGGTGCGCCTTTTACCATTTTCTGTTATATGACGGAAGGAAAAGGCTCTAAGACGTTTTCTATTGCAAAAAGACATTTGTATGCTGATCCGGAATTTTCGCATTTGTTACTCCAAAAAATAACCGACAGTACCATTGCCTATTTCAAAGCGCAGATCACTGCCGGTGCTGATCTTGTTCAAATATTCGATTCCTGGGCAGGTATCCTTTCGCCGGAACAATATAAAATATTCTCATTGCCCTACATCAAGCAGATCTGCGATGCAATCAGCGAAGTACCTGTGACGGTTTTTGCAAAAGGCGCTTTCTTTGCCAGGCAGGAAATCGGGGAGCTTAATTGCTCCGTAGTTGGTCTCGACTGGAATATGGACATCGCCGAATCCCGCCAACTAATCCCTGAAAAAACGTTGCAGGGAAATCTGGACCCCTGTGTATTGTACGCATCTTACGATCAGATACGGATTGAGGTGAAAAATATGCTCCACCAGTTTGGCACACAGCATTACATTGCTAATCTGGGACATGGAGTATATCCTGATACAGACCCTGACAAAGTCCGTTGTTTCATTGAAGCAGTCAAAGAATTTTCCTGCTAGCTCGTTCCATTATGTTCCTTTCAAAATCAAAATGCGTTTTCCTGGATCGGGATGGAGTACTTAATGAAGATTGCCCGGATTATGTCTATCATTTGGAAGACCTGATTATTCCGGAGGGAGTAGTTGAAGCATTGAGAATGTTAAAGGAAGCCGGGTATTTATTGATTGTGATCACCAACCAGGCTGGAATTGCAAAGGGGTTATATACTGACAATCAGGTTTATGCCATTCATCAAGAGATGCAGAAGGTATCTGGCAATGCGCTGGATGACCTTTATTTCTCCCCTTATCATCCGCAATATTCCGGGGCATCGTTATCCAGAAAGCCTGGTTCACTCATGCTGGAAAAGGCGGCCGCTAAATATAACATTGATTTCAAACAATCCTGGATGATCGGAGACCGGGAGGGAGATATGCAGGCAGGAAAAAAAGCGGGGGTCAGAACAATTCACATTGTTCCTGATACTGAGCTTTCGAAAGGCGATTTTTTCGCAGCCAATTTATTAGAAGCTGCCAAAATAATATTGAGTAATATTAATTAAGCCTTAACCGAAGGTGCGGGCTGCGTTTTTTGAACTGAGCCGTATGCAGGGCAGGCATGTTTGGTGCAAGAAGCTGCGGCGAGGGTTCCGCAAATGGCAAGAAGAAATATGAGCTTTTTCATTTTTCTGTTCGTATAAGATTTTGTCACCGCAAAAATATAAAAATAAATTCTTTGAATGAGTGTTTCAGCAGAACTAATAACGAACTCATTCAAAGAACTTTATAAGCAATATCAAATTTTTGTTTCTGCCAGCTCTTCTTCAGCTTCCACCGGCTCGCCTGCTTTTTTCTTTTTACTTTCGGCTGCTACGAAAGGTTCGTCTTTAAAACCAAGGATTTTCAGCATGGTATCACTGTTCTGTTCTTCCGCAAAAACACGGGTTGTAAGGCGTCCCTCCTCGTCCCTATCCACCAGCACATGCTTTGGCGCCGGTATCAGACAATGTTGAATGCCACCATATCCGCCCAATGACTCCTGGTAAGCTCCCGTATGAAAAAATCCAATGTATTGCTTTTCCGAGTCTTCCTCGAAAATAGGCATGTACAAATCGGCGCTGTGCATCTCACTATTATAAAAGTCCTGGGAATCACATGTTAAGCCGCCGAGGTTAACTTTCTGATAAGGACTATCCCAATTATTGATCGGAAGCATGATGTATTTCTGGTTCATGCCCCAGGAATCAGGAAGCTGAGTGATAAAGGATCCATTGATCATATACCATAACTCCTTGTCATTCTGCAACTTCTTATCAATGATCTCATAAATTACCGCTCCGCTTTCTCCGACGGTATAGCTGCCAAATTCTGTAAAAATATGGGGAACCGGAACATTATTCTTGTTGCAGATCCATTGGATATTTTCAATGATTTCATCGATCATCTGCTGGTAATCAAAACCAGTTTGCAGCGAAGTCTGTATTGGAAGACCGCCACCTATATCGATCGAATCAAGCTCCGGACAAATTTTCTGCATTTCGCAGTACTTAAACATAAACCGGGTAAGCTCGCTCCAATAATAAGCACTGTCCTTTATCCCAGTATTGATGAAGAAGTGCAACATTTTGAGTTTAAACCGTGGATTTGGTTCAATCTTCTCTTTGTAAAGCTGTTGTACATCATTATAACGAATACCCAAACGAGAAGTATAGAAGGCAAAATTCGGTTCCTCATCCGTTGCGATACGCATCGCAAAATTGACCGTGTCTGCGGTGACCTGTTGCTCGTAAGATTCAATTTCCTTCAGGTTGTCCAGGATGGGGATCACATTGAAGCCTTCGTTAATCAACTCACTTAAATATTGCGTATAACGGGGAAGCTTGTAACCATTAGCCAGAATAAAAGTTGATTTATTAACCTTTCCTCTGCGATACAATTCACGGATGATAGGAATATCGAAAGAGGAAGAAGTTTCGAGATGTATATTATGTTTTAGTGCTTCTTCCAATACAAAACTGAAATGTGAAGACTTTGTGCAATAGCAATAGGTATAGGTGCCCTTGTAGTTATGCCTTTTGAAAGCATTCCGGAAAAACATATTCGCATTGTAAATATGCTCGCCGATCTTTGGTAAATAGTTTAATTTCAGAGGTGTACCATGTTCTTTGATGATGTCCATCAACGGTACATTGTTGAACAGCAATTCATTATTGTCAACATTAAATTCCATGGTAGGAAACTCGAACGTCTGCTGAATCAGGTCAATGTAGCTGCTTTTCATTGATTTATTGGTCTCGATGGCAATAAGTGAATTATGAGTTACGAAAAGAACGAAACGACCCGAAATTTGGGCACAATATGCGTTATTTCCAAACACGGTCTGTTACTAAATCATTCCCGTTTCGTATTGATTGATCGGCTGTTTTGGCAAGTTCATACCATAAATAGTCCGTTTGATAATCTTTTTGTTGACCACTCACCGTCGCCATCCCTACTTTTAGGTTTGATCATGTAGCGAAAATGATCCGGTTAGTTACACATCCGATACTTTAATACCACACTTTTCAAATACTATATCTTTAAATTATACTATTCATGTTTCGAGTGATTACAATTGCCATGTGGAGTGTTCATTAGTGTTTTGACTCGCAAGAAAGCCTATACAAAGTGGGATTAGGGAATAAAAGTTTGATATACAATACATTATAATAACACTTGCTTTAACTGATTCTGTATTTCTGTTAGCAATCCAAACGCTTTTCAGAAAACTTTAAACATTTTCATAGTTTTCTTAGTTTTTATCATTCGAATATTTCAAATTTGCCACGTGAAAGATCGAATTATAAAATCAGCATGTAATCTGTTTTGGCGCTATGGAATCAAAAGCGTCACAATGGATGATATTGCCAAGGATTTGGGTATATCAAAAAGGACAATTTATCAGCATTATTCAGACAAGGAAGCGATTCTCGCGCTCGTAATTCAAGACGAGATTAAATCGCAGAAATGCGAAATGCAAAAGTTGGATGAGCAGGCCTCCAATCCCATTGAACAGATGATGTATTCATCAACACAGATGCGGGACACACTTTCGAATATGAATCCTACCCTTTTATATGATCTCAAAAAATATTATCCGTCGGCCTGGGAATTGTTCCAAACTTATAAACATGAATATGTTCTTAAAAGCATCCGTGACAACCTGATCCAGGGAATTGAGCTTGGCCTTTATAGACAAGACATTGACGTTGAGGTACTTTGCCTTCTACGGATTGAACAAGTGGTAATGGCGTTTGACCCGAATATTTTTCCGCCTAAAAAGTTTGACATGATGCGGACCCAGATGCAATTCCTTCTTCACTTTTTGAGGGGAATTCTGTCAGAAAAAGGATTTGAATACTATAACACCATAAAAGATAAATCAGCATTTGAAATCAATATCCATGAAAAATGACCAAATCTTTCGCAGCGGCTTATTACTGCTGGCGATTTTACTCAGTTTCGCCCCCTTAAGAGCGCAAGACGGCAGTTTCTCATTAGACCAAGCCGTAGATTATGCTATAAAACACAATTTGAATATCAAAAACTCGCAACTGGATGCTAATTCAGCCGAAGCGCGTATTGGAGAGATCAGGGCAGCAGGTTTGCCTCAGATTAATGGTAATTTCACATTTACCGATAACCTGATTATTCAGCGTTTCTTCCTTCCAGCCAACTTTGCCGATCCAAATGCGCCAGCAGATGCTCCGCCTGTGGCCGTCAAATTCGGGGTACAATACCAGGGTTCTGCATCTGGAACATTAAGCCAATTAATTTTTAATGGTTCCTATTTTATTGGTTTGAAAGCAGCGGCTACCTATCGCGAACTGGCACAGAAGAACATTACATCTTCCAAAGTGTCCGTTGCCGAAGCAGTAACGAAGGCATATTATTCTGCGCAAGTAGCGGAAGAACGCGCCAAGTTGCTTGATCTCAATATCAGTCGTGTAGATTCGCTGATGATCGAGACAAAGGCCATGAATGTTGCTGGCTTTGTAGAGTTATTGGACGTCAACCGGATTGAAGTGCAGATTAATAACCTGCAAACCGAGCGTCAGAAGGTGCAAAACCTGATCGACCTAAGCTATGCCCTACTTAAATACCAAATGGCAATGCCTCCGGACGAGCCGATCAAACTTACGGACGATATCAATTCTGTGAACATCGATTCACTTAAAACCGCAACCGCACAACTAGGTACGTCTTACGAAAGCCGAATCGAATATTCGCTATTGAATACCCAGGGAAAATTGGCAGACCTGGATCTCAGAAACATCAGGGCAGGATATTTACCAAATGTTTCGGCATCGTTGGGCTACGGTCATAACAATGGACGCGATAGTTTCGCCGATTTGTTCGGATCCAAATGGTTTAATAATTCGGTCCTGACGGTCACAATTAACGTTCCGATTTTTGATGGCTTTACCAAAAAATACCAGATAGAACAGAAGAAAATCGCGATTGACAAAGTGAAAAATAGTCAGACGCTCCTGAAACAATCCATAGATCTGGAAACCAATCAGGCTGGCATTACCATCAAAAACGCATTCGCAACGCTCGAAACGCAAAAACGCAATCTTGATCTTGCCCAGGAAATCGTCCGCGTCTCGAAAATCAAATACAAAGAAGGCGTAGGTTCCAACATCGAGGTGATCAATGCCGAATCTTCGTTCAAGGAAGCCCAGACCAATTATTTCACGGCACTTTACGATCTGATGATTGCGAAAGTGGACCTAAGCAGGGCAAGAGGAGAACTCTATACCGATACCGAAAAATGAAATCAACACGAAAACAAAACTTCAAACAGCTACTTACTAATACCATGAAAAAACATATTTTGCTTATAGCGGTTCTGGCCTCCATACTCGCCTCTTGCGGTGGACAGAAGAAAGAAGGCGTGGAAGGTAAAAAAGAAGAATTGACCAAGCTGAAAGCCGAGCGGGTCGAAAACGAGAAGAAGATCAAGGCACTCGAAATTGAAATCGGGAAGCTCGAACCGAATAAGGTTATAGAGGCAAAAGTGAAGCCAGTTTCTGTGGATACCCTAGACGCTGAAACTTTCCGCCACTATGTTGAGCTTCAAGGTTCTGTTGACGCTAAAAACAATGTTATGGTAACTCCGAAGTCGGGAGGTGCTGTGGTAGCGATGTATGTAAAAGAAGGAGATTTTGTAAAAGCAGGAAGCGTGATCGGCAGGGTTGATAACAGTATCCTAAAAGAATCCGTCGAGGAGCTGAAAACACAAATGAGCCTTGCAAACACGCTTTATGAAAAACAAAAGAGCCTTTGGGACCAGAAGATAGGCACTGAGATACAATTCATTCAGGCCAAGAATAATAAGGAATCGCTGGAGAGAAGGATGAGTACTTTAAATACACAGCTTTCTCAAACAAACATTGTCTCTCCGATGTCCGGAGTGGTAGATATGGTCAATGTGAAAGTGGGTGAAATGGCGTCCCCAGGTGTTGGCGTTGTTCGGATCGTAAACCTTAGCAATTTGAAGGTATTGGCAAAAGTTTCCGATACGTATGCGTCGAGCGTTAAGAAGGGCGACCAAGTAATTGTCAAATTCCCGGACTTGAAAAAGGAGTTTAAAGCCAAGGTTTCATTCGTCAGCACAACCGTTGACCCACTTTCGAGGACATTTACTATTGAAGCAAACCTTCCTTCTGACAGGGATATAAAGCCTAATATGATGGCAAACGTCCAGATCAATGATCAAACAGCCAAAAATGCATTAGCGATCGACCAGAATTTTGTCCAAAGCACTGAGAAAGGCAATGTTGTGTATGTGGCGGTGACAGAAGGAAACAAAAAAGTCGCCAAAGCGAAGGAAGTAAAAACAGGGTTGAGCTACAACGGAAAAATAGAAATCCTTTCGGGATTAACTGCCGGAGATCAATTGATCACTCTAGGTTATCAGGAAGTATCCGACGGACAGCCCATCAGTTATTGATCCTACAAGAGTGGACATTCAATCATTCACTCATTCACTCATTCAAAATTAGCATCTATGAAATTTGAGGAATATAAAACCCTTGGCTTCACCAACTGGTGCGTAGAGAACCGGACAACGATCTACATCTTTACGTTTATCATCACGTTGGCTGGGTTTTTGGTTTACACCAATTTACCCAAAGAACAGTTTCCGGATATCAAAATCCCGCAGATCTATATCAACACGGTCTATTTTGGTACCGCGCCTGCTGATATAGAAAATACCATTAACAAACCCATTGAGAAACAACTTAAGTCTCTTAGTGGTGTTAAAAAGGTAAAGTCTAATGCATTGCAGGACGTTTCTGTAATCCTGGTCGAATTTACTCCCGACGTACCTGTCGAGGTTGCACTTCAGCGGGTCCGTGATGCGGTGGATAAAGCCAAAACAGATTTGCCGCAAAACCTCGACTCCGGCCCTACTGCGCAGGACGTTAACTTTTCAGAGTTCCCGATCATGAACGTCAACATTGCGGGCAACTATTCTCTGAAACAACTTAAACAATATGCCGAAGATCTGCAGGATGGAATAGAAGCGCTGCCAGAAATTACGCGTGTGGATATCCTCGGTGCATTGAACCGCGAAATCCAGATCAATGTAAATCTGGACCGCATGAAATCGACCGGACTGACCTTTTATGACGTTCAAACTGCTTTGCAGGGTGAGAATATCAACGTATCCGGCGGTGAACTGAATGTGGAAGGCGTGCGCAGGACATTGCGTGTCAAAGGTGAGTATACCAATGTTGCAGATATGTCTAACATCCGTATCCGTACCTCAACCGGCGCGACGATACGCTTGGGGGACGTTGCCGAGGTGATCGATGATTTTGAAGAGCAGCAAGATTTCGCGCGTCTGGCCAACAAGTCCGTAATCACGCTGAATGTCATCAAGCGTTCCGGTGAAAACCTCGTAGAAGCGGCGGATAAGATTGAAAATGTGATCGCAGATTACAGAGAAAACCGCTTCCCGTCCGGGCTGGAAGTTAAAATCACAGCGGATTCGTCGATCCAGACGAGGGCCGACCTTCATGACCTTATCAATACCGTCGTACTAGGTTTCATCTTTGTGGTAATGGTACTGATGTTCTTCATGGGCGTCCGGGATGCCATTTTCGTTGGTTTGTCAGTTCCACTATCTGCATTGGTTGCATTTGTAATGATGCCGATCATCGGTCCAATGGTAGGGACCGAATTTACATTGAATACCATTGTTCTTTTCGCATTCCTGCTTGGTATTGGTTTGGTTGTGGATGATGCAATTGTGGTAATTGAGAATACTCACAGGCTTTTTAACAACCACAAGGATTGGACCATTCAGCAAGCAGTAAAAGCTGCGGCAGGTGAGGTATTTATTCCTGTACTTTCAGGAACACTTACCACCATTGCGCCCTTCTTTCCATTGCTTTTTTGGACCGGTATAGTCGGGGAATTTATGAAGTTTATGCCGCTCACGCTAATTATAACGCTGGGTGCTTCCCTTTTCGTAGCTTATGTAATGAACCCGGTTTTTGCGGTATCATTTATGGGAAGGCATGACGATGAGAAGAAAGCGCACGATACCAGCTTTAAGGGAATCCGCAGGCCATTGATCATCTTAGCTGTGGCTGCTGGGGTAGGTTATCTGATCGATCGTGGTATTGGAAACTTTGTTGTATTCATATTAATCCTTTGGATTTTCAATCATTATATTCTGACACCAAGAATCCTTGTACCATTCCAGGATCGCTTGTTACCTGCATTGAAAAATAATTACAGAAAGCTGATTGACTGGTTATTAAGAGGATGGAGACCTGTTGTCATGATCGTTTCGATGGTCGTTTTACTGGTCGTAACCTTCGTCATTACTGGTATTGTTCAGCCGAAAGTACTTTTCTTCCCAAGCGGCGACCCGGATTTTGTGTATGTGTATGCCAAGATGCCGATTGGAACAGATGCGAAAATAACTGACTCTGTGACCAGAGTCATTGAACAAAAGGTTTTCGCTGTTTTGGAAAAAGAAAAGGCAATGGATATGGTCAATTCGGTAATTGCCAATGTGGGTAAAAACGCAGGTGACCCCTATAATCCCGACCGTGCTGCTACACCGCATAAGTCGAAGGTTACCGTTGCTTTTGTTTACGGAACTGAAAGAGGCGGCCGTTCATCAGAACTGATATTGCGGAAAATACGTGACGCGGTAACCGGAATTCCCGGCGCTGAGATCTCCGTTGAAAGAGAGGCGGTAGGACCTCCAACCGGTAAGCCTATTTCCATTGAAATATCAGGTGATGATTTTGTTACTCTTCAAAAACTGGAAAAAAGTGTTTTGCAACGCGTTCAGCAGTCAGGAATTGAGGGTATAGATCAGCTTCGTTCCGATCTGGTAACCAACAAGCCCGAAATCGTCATTGATATCGACCGGGAAAAAGCGCAGCGGGAGGGAATTAGCTCTCAACAAGTAGCATTGGCAGTGCGGACCGCATTATTTGGTCTTGAAGTTTCCAAATTCAGGGATGACAAGGATGAGTACCCGATCATGGTCCGATTGGAAAAAGACGACCGTGAACAAATTGAAAAGCTGCTGAGCCTTAATGTGGTTTATCGCGATATGGTTATGGGAGGTGCTTTACGGCAGGTACCCATTACCTCGGTCGCCGACATACATTATTCTACCACATTCAGCCAGATCAACCGGCAGGATCAGTCCCGTATTGTAACGCTTGGCTCAGACGTATTGCCTGGTTACAATGCAAATGAGATTGTAGCGCAGATCGAAACACTGATCGCTGACATGGAAGTACCGAATGGTTATATTATTAAAATGGGTGGTGAACAGGAAGAGCAAAATGAGTCGATGGCATTTTTGGGAACTGCATTTGGTGCAGCGATCCTGCTGATTTACCTGATCCTGGCAACACAGTTCAATTCCGTCGTTAAGCCATTTATCATCTTCTTCACGATCGTACTTTCACTAATCGGTGTACTGTTGGGTTTTGTCATATTCAAGAAGGATTTCTCCATCATTATGTCTGGTGTGGGTATCATTGCATTGGCCGGAATCGTGGTCAAGAACGGTATTTTGCTCATCGAATTTATCGAGGAGCTTCGTGGAAGGGGTTATCCAATGCGGGAGGCCATTATTGAAGGCGGGGCCATTCGTCTGACGCCAGTATTGTTAACAGCTTCGGCGGCGGTACTGGGTCTTGTTCCATTGGCATTGGGTATCACGGTCGACTTTGTCGGTCTGTTCCGCAACCTGGAACCTCACCTGATTGTGGGAGGGCCAAGTTCTATCTTTTGGAATATCCTGGCCTGGACGATCATATTTGGGTTAACATTCTCGACCATCCTAACCCTGGTCATGGTTCCTTGTATGTATTATGTAAATGAAAGGATAAGGGATAAATGGTTCAGAAAAGAAAAACCAGAAGTGGTTAATCCAAAATGGCAGGAAGAAACGATTTGATAAAGGCGTTGTTTAGATAAAAACCGCCTCAGATATTTGATCTGAGGCGGTTTTTATTTAAATGAAAGTATTGAGTCGATTTCGACCTTTTGTTTGCCGCGGAAACCCGGCGAACCTACTCCGTCGGTCAATGCGCTTCTTCGACAACCCCCAAATAATTGAAAGGACTTAACGCGCGGAGTTCTTCGCGAATTTGTTCGGGAACGTCCAATGTTTCTATAAACCGCGAAATGGAATCGTGGGTGATCTTTTCGTTGGTTCGGGTCAATTCTTTTAATGCTTCATACGGCTTTGGATAACTCTCGCGGCGCAGGATCGTCTGGATTGCTTCGGAAACCACGGCCCAGTTTTCTTCTAGTTCGGCTTTAAGAACTTCGCCATTCAATTCCACTTTACCTAATCCTTTTAGCAAGGAGTTTAATGCAATCGCCAAATGTGCCAGCGGAACGCCAATGTTTCTTAAAACAGTTGAATCGGTCAGGTCGCGCTGCAAGCGGGAAACCGGAAGTTTCGCTGCGAAATGTTCAAATAATGCTGTGGCAAGACCCAGGTTCCCTTCGGAATTTTCAAAATCAATTGGGTTAACCTTATGCGGCATGGCAGAAGAACCTACTTCACCTGCTTTAATCTTCTGTTTGAAATAACCCATGGAAATGTATGTCCACATATCCCGGTTTAAATCAGTTAGGATCGTATTAAGCCTTTTTAAACAGTCGAATGTTGCAGCCAGGTTATCATAATGCTCGATTTGAGTGGTATGACGGCTTCTCTTCAATCCTAAACCTTCTACAAAATGATTGGCAAAAGCCATCCAATCTTGTTTCGGGTAAGCCGCATGGTGCGCATTAAAGTTACCGGTTGCGCCCCCGAACTTGGCGGAATGTGGGATTTTGTCCAGCATTTCAAGCTGACGTTCCAATCGCTCTACAAAAACTAAAAATTCTTTCCCTACGCGTGTTGGTGACGCAGGTTGTCCGTGCGTGAAAGCAAGCATCGGTACATTTTTCCATTCGATCGACATTCTTTTCAAAACGAAAAGTACCTGCCGGAAAAGTGGCTTGATCTGGCGCTCCAATGCATCTTTCAGCGAAAGCGGGATCGCCGTATTGTTGATATCCTGGGAAGTGAGCGCGAAATGGATGAATTCCTGATAAGACTCGATTTCAAGCTTTTCAAACTGCTCTTTAAGGAAGTATTCTACCGCCTTAACATCGTGATTGGTAACTTTTTCAATGTCTTTAATATGAAGTGCATTCTCCTCGTTGAAATCTTCATAAATCTTTCGGAGAGCAGGGTATTTTTTCTTGTCAAATTCGGCTAATTGGGGGAGAGAAAGCTCGCAGAGTGCAATGAAATATTCTATTTCAACGAAAACTCTGTAATATATCAGGGCATACTCAGAAAAATAAGCCGAAAGCTCAGATACTTGTTTGTAGTAGCGCCCATCAACAGGAGAGATGGCCGTAAGTTGATTTAATGACATGATTTTCAATACTCAAATTGATTATCAGGCAAAGTTAGTAGAATTCAGCGTGTTAAATTGGTAAAAAGAATGGGAAATATTCTTTTTGGGATTTGTATCAGAATTTATAAAACTATTCGCATATTCGCTCATTCAACCTCATTTTTAACTTATGCAGCCTTCCCCTTTTGTCGGAGAACTCGTCGGGACTATGGTTCTTATATTACTTGGTAATGGCGTTGTCGCCAATGTAGTACTCAAAAAAACGAAGGGTGAAAGTGCCGGTTGGATCGTGATCACCGCTGGCTGGGGTTTTGCCGTAATGATCGGAATTTTTGTTGCAAATGCTTTCGGAAGCGCAGCCGCACATTTGAATCCGGCGGTAACCGTCGGATTTGCGGTTTTAAGGAATGATTATAGCCAAATCACCACCTACATCCCTGCGCAACTGATCGGAGCATTTCTTGGTGCGATACTGGTTTGGCTGCAATATTTCCCTCATTGGAAGGAAACAGAAGATGGAGGAGCAAAATTGGCTTGCTTTGCCACTGACCCGGCTGTCAGGAGCGTCGGGCCTAACTTTCTCAGCGAATTCATCGCTACCCTATTGCTGATCGTTGGCGTTGTTGCGATTGGTTATGCAGGTACTTCTGATCCTGATAAGGGTGGCATTCCATCGGGTGTAACGCCTTATCTGGTGGGTCTGCTGGTCTGGAGCATTGGATTATCCCTGGGAGGAACAACCGGTTATGCGATTAATCCGGTTCGTGACCTGGGTCCCCGGATAGCGCATGCTATTTTGCCAATTCCTAATAAAGGAGGTTCGGATTGGGGATATGGCTGGATACCCGTTGTGGCCCCCATTGCGGGAGCCATCGTGGGTGGACTTATTTTGCGCTCTTTCTCTTTTTAAACATTACTCTACTGTAATTTTTCCTCCACCCGAATAGCTTCGGTACTCTCCCTGATACATGGCGTCAGCTGCTGCCGGACCGACGGTGAATGTACCTTTGGACACAATGCGAACCTGGTAGTAAAACGATTTTTCGGCCGTGTTGGCGGTTGTGAAAAAGTGGATCCGATCGTCACGAATGTCATAATATTTAGGAACGGCCGCATCTTTTATCCACGGCATATCCCTTGGCTCGGTTACTCTTGGGTTTTCGATTTCAAAACCGGAAGGAAGCAAATCAGTAACTACAATGTTTTCGATAGGTAACCCATTTGTGCTGGCTAACGTCAGTTTTACAACGACAAGGTCATTCTGGTGAAATGCCTGTACCGGCGTGCCGGCTTTCGTGAGGAATTGTCTTCTAATGCTAAGTCCCTGATCTTCTTCTACATAACTTCCTGTCGCAGACATTCCTTCTGATTGTGAGAACCAATAAAGATCCCCCTTGCCCTGTGTTTTCACTAGCAGCTTTTGATTGACAATCCCTTTGGAGATTTTGACTTCTTTGCCAGAAAATGCAGATAGGTTTTTGCCATTTGCCGAAACAGTAGCAGTAACCGTCGATCCGGAAACTTTCTTTGCCATTTTTCCAAGTGCTAACACCGCAAACGCTGCCTCTTGCGTATTGAGGTAAGAGGTAGACGCAATTGCTTTTGATAATTGCCTTGCTATAATCGGAATTTGCAGGTTATCTGAGTCAGATTCGAGCAAAGTGTTCAATACCAAAGCTATATTTCGAAGGGGCGATGCATAGCTATTATCGAAATAGGTTTTATTGGTTTCCGTTACGTATGTTTTGGGAAGTAGGGAGGCGAAACTTCTGGCGTCTCCGGTCAGCTGAAATGCTCCCGCCAGTAGATATCTGGAATCTAATGTCAGCAGGTTCGGATTTTGTTTGTAATAATTCATTGAAGCCCTGTTTGGACGTCCGTTCAATGCCAATACGTAAAGTGAATAGATCGCCTCACGTCGCGCAACGGTCTTTCTAACCTGTGATCCTGATGACGGCTGGCCTTCATAACCAAGACCTGATCCTGTGCTGGCAATGATTACCTCGCGATTGGCAGTGGTGCCGGTTTGTAGGGTCAGGTAATCAATCGCCCGGCTAACGCTTTGAGCATTGACTTCAAAACCAGCCCCTCTCGCTTCTTCCAGAAAATGAACTGCATAAGCCGTTGCCCACCAATCTTCCACGGTACTGCCAGGCCACATAACCATTCCGCCATTGAAAAGTTGTTGCGATTCTATCTTCCTGATGGCCTGCTGCACATTCGTCATTGGGTTGAAGTCACTTTCACCCGTTTTTACAGTATAAACCGGAGCAGCCATCGCCTTGGCAAGATCAGCAAAATAGATTTGAGGAAATGCTTTTGAAACGATTTGTTCAAGGCAGCCATAAGGATATCCTAACAATGTTGAAAGTGCTTTCCCTCCGCCTTGAACCAGGGGTGATCGGCTCAAAATAACCTGGCTGCGGGTAGTGGCAGGAATAAATGAGGATGAAAGATCAATCATCCCCTGTTTTTCACCAGCGATCAATCCGGACGAGCTTGTTTTGAGAAGTGGTGATGCAGGACGGACCGTCAGTTCGGTCTGGTTTACGAATGTTTCTCCGAAGGCATTTACTTTGACAATTATCTTGCCTAGACCAATGGCTTGTACGGCCTTAACGGAAAATATCGCCCTGGATTCTTTGCCTGCCGGGATGACTATTTTTTGGGTCGCTGGCGCTTGTCCTGCCGCAAGCGGACCCGATAACTGTAATGATACAATAGCCTCCGCCGGTTTTTTCTCGGTGTTACTGATATTGACAGGAAGTATAAAATCGTCGCCCGGGCTCAGGAACCGCGGCAAGCCTGCGCTGATCACTACCGGATCGGCCACTTTCATATTGCCAGTAGCAGAGCCAAACGCATTATCCTTATAAGCAACAGCCATAATCCGCAGGTCGCCGCTGAATTGTGGAATGTTGATATCAAAATTCACTTCTCCACTTCCATTTGCAGTTAAAATGCCGCTCCAAAACGATACCAGCTCAGTTCGCCCGTTACTAAGCGGGTTAATCCTTCTTTCAAGATCATAACCATCCCCGCCAAAGCTGGAAGTTCCTGTGATTTTCAATTCGGGAAATAATTGAGCATACAAATCATGGCTGGTAACTTCCAGTGCCCGTTTTTGATAAAAAAGGCCGTGAATGTCTGGCGTTTTTGAATTCTTAATTTGTAGGATTCCTTCGTCCACAATGGCCAGGGTAACCTGCGCATTGGGAGCTGTATTAATCCGGATCTGTTGTTTGGTTTTCGATCTGGATTTTTCAATTGCAGTAATCGTTACAGGCAATTTGCGATTGGGATCTTCTACGAAAATGGGGGTAAATCCGTGGGCTACGGTTAAGGGAATGTCCGAAGCGTCCAGGGTGCGGATCAAAGTCGCGGTAATGAATATATTCGGCAAATGTACTTCCTTAATGTCCAGTTTAAATTCTGCTGCTTTTTTCTCGGTGGTCAGGATATGTTGCTCCAATACATTATTGCGCTCAACGGTAATCAGAAGCCTTCCATCGAACGGTGTTTTGAACAAAACCTTCGCCGATTCTCCAACTTTGTATTTATCCTTATCCGTCTCCATCAAAACCCTTCCCTCATTGCTTACTTCAAAGGATGAGTATTGAGTATAGCCATATCCGTAAGCATAAAAATTAGCGAGCGAATAGTGCTCCGCCCCTGGCCTGCGAACACGAATTTCGTATTCTCCCGATACTGTGGGCACATATTGGAATGATCCGCGCCCAGCTGTCATTTTTAGAGAATTAGAATACACCACTTTTTCGCTTTTGCGTGAAGTGTATTGGAGGCGTTCATATTTTTTCTCTACAACCGTCTGATATTCAATGCGGACAACTTCCACGCTCGCCGAAATGCCGCCTTTTAACACACCTTTACTATTAACTCCGACTAACTCGATGGGAACTGGCGCATTAACCCCAACATAAGAATCGGGAAGACGGATCCCGTAAAATACAGGTTGGGTAATGACATCAAAACGCTGCAAACGATTAACGGGTCGACCATTCTCATCAAAAACAGTAACGTAAATTTTACCTTCCAGAACACCAATATCTTTGAGACCAGCCGCCAATAGAAATTTTTCGGTTGCCTGGCCTTGTTCACTCGTCACACCCTGCCGACTATCACGCTCGAAAGTCGTTTCGGCGGGAATATCGAAGGTGAATTCTGGAAAAGATTTGGCAAAAAAGCCCTTTCGCTTTAACTGGAACTCCATTTCGTAATTCCGGTTAGCTGCCGGAGGCCCGAATAAATTAAGCGCGGTGGCTGTCAGCGAGACATTTGCGCCGGATACATATTCGGTAGCAGCGCCGCTCAAATCAACTTTAATGCGGTCGGGCATAAATTCCTCTACGCTCACGGCCTGAGAAGCAAGCAACAGATCGTTGGCATTGTAAACCTCCAACACATAAGTGCCCGTAAGAACCGCAGCGTCCATTGGGATTTCAGTTTCGACGGCTCCCTGCTCATTGGTTGTTTTTCGCCAGGTTCGGTATTCCCTGCCATTTGGGGTCACCAGACGTAATTTTAAAGGAATTTCACGCGCCGTCTGCCAGCTTTGGGTCCGCAGCACGGTATTGAAATGCATTGTTTCCCCTGGCCGGTAAATGTCACGTTGACCATAAATAAAGGCCTGGAAACCAGATGTGTTATCCCGCAAACCATCAACTTCAAATCGGGAAGTTTCAACTTGTGTGTCATTGAGAATGAGGTAGTTGAAATCATCCTTATTGCTCGCCGTAATCATGGCAATTTTAAAGCCAGGCGCTTTTTCACCCAATTTTTCAACATAACCTACACCCTTTCCGTCGGTGGTGAATGTATGTACTGCTTGGTTATTGGAACTAATGAGCGTGATTTCAAGATCAGCGATCGGCTCATTCGTTTTAATTGAATTGGCAAAAACCCAAATCTCGTCCTTGCCTTGCTTGGTGATGAGTCCGATATCCGATATGGAAACGAGCTTTGACGCACTCAGATAGGCTTCATCTTTTGAGTTCACCGAAACCAGGTAAACGCCGCGGCGTTGATTGTCTTCGGGCAATGCAACATTCAGTGCCGAAATACCTTTGCTTTTTGGAAGGTTTTCAGTTTCAACGCTTTTATCAACCAGCACATCACTAAAATTGCTTTCGGCATCGTCACTATATTGATATGCCCCGGTTGCTTTCCACTCATCTCCGACGTAGGAATAGTCATCCCAACGGTTGTTCCGGATATAACCCAGGATATTATTGGCATAAATTTTCGAAATCTTTACCTGCACCTTTGGAATGTTAACAATCTGCACGCCAATATTTTTGGAGCCTTTTGTCGACATGTAAACCGCCTTTTTATTGGCAAAAGAGATGGCAGCAGGCATTTTCCCAAAGAACAAGTCACGGGAAACCTCTTCTTCCAGAAATGGGCCAAGCACTCCTTTGAGCGTCTTATTGACCTGCAAGGCATAAGTCTCGGTTTCATTAAACTCACCACGAATGATAAAACCATTTTCGGTAGGCTCGATTTGCAGGGCGATTTCCGGGCTGATGGTAAATCCGGTAGCAATGCTTTCACGGTCCAGCTCCTGGGTGGTAATGATGCGGGTATAGCCTGAATTGTTTTCAAAACCTGTCTGAATGTCAACAACTTCCAAATGGAGCGGTGAAGGCAGGCTGGTTGTTTTTGTTAAAGCTTCCTGGCTTGTGTAAGCAGTATTTGGAATTTTTAGCCCTTTCTCAATTGCAATGCTCAACGGAACCGGATTGTTATCAGCTTTGCCCGTATTTTCGATGGATATGACTATCGATTCTTCATCTGTGGAAGGTAGTATCTTGTAATTAAGCGATTTATCAGCTTCCATCACTTTCAGTTTTTCCGCCACGTTCTGCTGGTCGACCGGGTAATTAAAAGTAAGCCGCAGTCTCGCCTCCTGCCGGTTAGATTCCTGCGAAAGCGCCCACCAGCTTTCAATGGTGGTTAATTGTAGGTAAGGGGTGTGGAAATCAATGGGATCTTTCGAAACATCCAGTTTTTTCTCTTTGTCCGCTTTTTCGGTCAGGAAATTGGTCAGTTGCGCCTTATATGCGGTTGCGGCGCTAAATCCTGCAATGGGAGAAAAAATCAGTTCATTGGGGGCTGTCCATTTGAATTTTCCTTTTACCGCGGGTTCAAATCGAACATATTGGGTAGAGTCCCAGCTGTTAAGTTCTGCGTTGGAAACCAGGTCTTTGTTAAAGGTAAAAACTAGGTTTTGAGACTGGCTGATTTCATCGGTAAAATTGGTTCCGGCAATGCGGATCTCGTTTAAAGTTGAGCAGCTATTGAGCAGCCAGGAAACGAACAAGAGGCAAAAAATGGATGTAGAAGAGATCAGTTTCATAAAGATGGGCATATAAAAAAACGGATGATTTTTATGACAAAAAACCATCCATCTAATTTAACTTTTATAAGTCACATCGCTTGAGATATTAATTCTAAATGAGTGAAAGGTTGTATATGCTGTTTTAACGGCTATTTTAATTAAAAAGCCTGCATTACTTCTTCTACAGGTCTGGCGCCTTCGAAAAAAGACACAAGGCGAATTAAAATGGCTTCAACAACTGCGTCCGGGCAGGAGGCGCCGCAGGTTAGCATAATGCGGACGGGCGATTTGTCGGGCAGATAATGCTGGGTTACCATTTCTTCTTTCAGGTGCAGATCGTAATGCCGGACCAATTGTTTATCCAGGATCTTATTGACGGATTCAATAAAGTAAGTCGGCATTTTTTGCTCACAAAGTTCTACCAGATGTGAGGTATTGGAGCTGTTATAACCTCCCGCAACGACCACTAAATCAGCTTCGTGGGTTAGCAATGCATAAGTCGCATCCTGGTTATCATTGGTTGCATAGCAAAGTGTGTCGCGTGTATTTGCAAAATGTTCTTCAACCTGCTCCGGGCGGAGGCTGTAATGCCTGATCATCGTATTTTTCAAAAAATCAGCAATGCCCTGAGTATCAGAAGCAAGCATTGTTGTCTGATTCACCACGCCAATTCTTTTTAAATCCTTGTCCGGATCAAAACCCAAAGAATATTGACCCTGAAAATCCTGGAAAAAATGGGCTGATGGCTCAGAGCCAATCATAAATTTTGCCAGTTGCTGCGCCTGGGCCATGTTTTCGACCACAACGGTTGGCGCATTTTCCTTGCTGTGTGAAAAAGTGGCCCGCGTCTCTTCGTGATTAGGTTTGCCGTGAACAATGATTGTATAATCTTTCTCACCGATCTGCGAAGCGCGGTTCCATACTTTTTCTACAAATGGGCAGGTGGTATCGTAAACAAATGAGTTAATGCCCAGCTCAGTCAGTTTTTTCTGATTTTCAATGGTTGTTCCAAAAGCCGGAACGATGACAATATCCTCATTAGTAAGTTCTTCCCAGCCAATGAGCTGATTTCCTTTGGTATCCATAATAAACCGCACGCCTCTATCGACCAGATCCCGGTTAACATCCGGGTTGTGAATCATTTCACTAAGCAGGAAAATGCGTTTATCCGGATTTTCAGAGATTGCTTTGTATGCAATGTCAATCGCATTTTCAACCCCATAACAAAATCCAAAATGGCGTGCGATCAAAAACTGAACAGGCCCGAAATCCAGCAATGTAGGCGCATAATCACGTTTCAGCTTGTCATTTTTACGACGGAATTCCTTGATCGGGGTAATGATCCGGCTCCGGTAAAAATCAGGAATGTTAAACGTTTTCATTTACTAAATTGGTAGATTGCTTTTTAACAAAATAGGATATTTTAATACCAATATTCAAAGAAACACCGGCCTTTTTTAACAACAAACCATGTTGACTCTTTGTTCGGGAGGGAATTTTTTGGAAAAAGTTGAATGTATGGTGCAACATGTATTCTTAACTACTGTCTTTACCTCAGAACGTTCAAAATCTAAACCTTCTGCTTGAAAACACAAATTTATCCCGACCGGCATGTCGATCTGGTGGAGCGTTGTAAACTCGGGGAGCGCAAGGCACAATATGAGTTGTACAAGCATTACTCCAAGGCAATGTTCAACATTTGCATGCGGATTTTGAACCATATGGGTGAGGCGGAAGATGCTTTACAGGAGGCATTTGTGGATGCATTCACAAATCTCCATCAGTTCCGGCAACAATCAACTTTTGGCGCCTGGCTGAAACAGATTGTTGTGAACAAGGCGATCAACCATATGAGGAGCAGAAAAGTTAAATGGGTTGAAATTGATGAGTTTCAGGAGACGTTGGAGAGGAGTGACCGCAATGAGGATTCGTTTGGACTGGATGAGAGTGATACGACATTGGAGGTCGAAAGGATTAGAAATACAGTTCAAAGGTTGCCGGATGGATATCGGGTTGTTTTAAGTCTTTACCTTTTCGAAGGGTATGATCATGAGGAGATCGGCGAGGTGCTTGGGATCAGTGAAACCACTTCGAGAACGCAATATATGAGAGCGAAAAGGAAGTTGGCGGAGATGCTGGTACGGTGAAATAGTCAGATATGGTCATTGATTGTCATTAGTAGTCATTCATTGTACTTTTTATAAAACGACTAGTGACTATAAATGACCACAAATGACAATTAGTGACTACAAATGACATTTAATAGCAGATAGTTAGTCTTTTACTTTAACTTTTACTGATTTGGAAAAATTATTTACACATGACAAGTTTATTAATCTATGAAAAATTCTTCTGATAAAAAAGATCGATTGGAGCGGTTTGTGCGAGATAACAGGGATGGATTTGATACTTTATTACCGCAAGATTCTTTATGGAGCCAGATTGAAAGCCAACTTCATAATGAGTTTCCGGTAGTTCCCGAGAAATCCCAAAAAAAAATTAGGCGATTAAGCAGCCCTTATTTTGACTGGCGGATTGCCGCTGGTGTCTTCCTGGCCTTGGGAATAGGGTTTTTGGCATACCTCAACAATGAGTACGGCATTACCCGTGACCCGCGCGTAGCTTTAAAAGTCCCTACCTACGCCCGAGAATTCAATCAGTACAATGTTGCAATAGACCAAAAAAGAGAGGAAATCATTAAGCTGGCCCGGAATAATCCGGAGGTTTACAAAGATTTCGCTGCTGATTTGGAAAGCTTGGAGGCGAGTTATCGAAACCTGCGCTCCAACTTATCGGATGCTCCTAACCAGGAAGCATTACTGGAAGCCATGGTCCAGAACTTACAGTGGCAGGTTGATCTTCTCAACCAACAGTTAGATATTTTGCAACGCATTAATAAAGTGAAAAATGACAACGATAAAGAGAACAGTAATACACCTGTTATTTAGTCTGGCAGTTTTGCTGCCACAGGTCGTATCAGCAATAAATATTTGTTGCGAAGATCCGGGATCCGAGCAAAACGGACTGATTGAGAAACGGAGAAATATTGTAAAGGTATTTGATGTAAAAAGCAGCGATTTGCTGGTGGTGGACAATCAGTTTGGGCAGGTAAAAATCAATCTCTGGAGCAAGGAGGAAATTAAAGTTGAGATTATTATTACTGCCAATGCGCCTTCTGATGATAAAGCATCTGACTATCTGGGAGCGATTAATATCGACGAAAAACGGGTTAAAAACCAGATCAGCCTGACCACGCATATTGACAGGAGCAGGTTCGGCAATAATGGATGGAACAATAGAAAAGGAGAGAAAAACTACATTCAAATCGATTACACAGTGTACATGCCCAAAGAGAATGCACTGATCGTTCGTAACAAATTTGGGAACACGGATATCCCGACTTTCCATGCACCATTGACTGTTAATTCCAAATACGGCAGCTTTGTGGCAACGCTGCTGGACAATGCCGACAACAACATTGATATCAGTTACGGCAGCGCAAAAATCGGTAAAATGGATGGGGGTAAGATGGAATGTCAATACTCCAATCTGACATTGGACCTTGTGAAGGATGTGCTGATCAATAACAAATTTGGTGAGCTCAACATTGGTGATGTCATTAACCTGGATGCAGATATAGACTATTCCGGGGCTAAAATTGGAACAATTCGTGGCTCAGGAAAGATAAAACTGAATTATTCGGGAAACTTTAAAATTAATGAGCTGACCAATTCTGCTCAGAATGTGGATATTCAGGCGGCTTATTCTTCCATCATATTACCCGCAGAAGCCAACCAATTCAATGTAACCGTTACATACGGTAATTTTAGTTATCCGGCAAGCAATGTTAATTTCTCAGTGCAACCCGCCAAGGATAACAAGTCTTACAAAGTGAGGCAGTACCAGGGTAAGATTGGGACAGGATCTGGTACCAAGATAACCGTGAATTCTACTTACGGAGATGTGAAGTTGAAAGATTAATCTGGCATTTATTCTTCCAGAAGGACATTGTATCTAAAATCCAACGGATCAAAGGCACTAAATAATTTCTGAATAAAAGCCGGATCGTTAATATAGAAATTCAGAAGATTATCATACCGTTCCTGGGCGATTCCGTTCGGGAACAGTTTGTTTTTAAGCCCCAATAACTGATCAATTTCTGATTCGTAATTGCGTTCTTCCGCTTTCGCAATGCGTTTTTCAAGATGTTTTAATGAGTTGAAAAGTCGCGTTTGCTCTGCTTTGACGGCTCCAAGCATTGTTTGATCAATTGCAACAGCCTTCGCCAATATCTCTTCGAAAACCTGATTAAAAGTAATCTTCTGATCTTCCAGACTGAGGATGTGATCGGTATTCTTTTCTACGAACCTCTTACGCAATGCTATTTCATCCAGAAAAAGATCTTTAAAATTGATTTTAAGTTTCTGCGCCTTTTTACATTGATGACCACTGAGATACAATGCAAAATTTCGGGGCATCAGCATAGGGAATGGCACCTGAAAATGATCAAAAACACCCTTCAATTGCATCCAGTACGGCACCTCTGACGGTCCACCAATATACGCAAGATTCGGAAGTATAATTTCTTCGTATAAAGGCCGCAGGATTACATTGGGGCTGAAATATTCGGGATGGTTATTGGCGAGTTCAAGGATTTCCTTTTCCGAAAATGCAATGTCCGTATTTAGGACTCTATAAGTCTCACCTTCCTTGGTAATGCGTTCCCTTAAATTATCATCCAGGTAAAACAGATTGATCTCCCGGGCGTGAAGCGGCGTATGGTATCCGAGAGAATTGAGCTTGGTAGTGGTTGTGGTAACCAGTTTTTCAGACACAGAACCAGTAAGTTCTTCATAAATAACTGGCAAAAAGTGGCGTTTCAGATCCGCGTGATCGGCGTCGATACTAATCAGGCCGTACTGCCCGAATAATTCGTGCATATAACATCGGACCGCATTGGCCAATGTTTCATTTTCGAGATAAGCTTTTGCGAATAAAAGTGGCTTATCGGGAAGCTGCTTTAAAATGCTTTCGAGATCGCGGGGATTCAATCTTCCTACCGCACCCTGATGCTCGCCAGTCCATTTATGTGTTTGGCCGAAAAGATGAAAAGATGCAATTTCTTCAAAATCATGGTCTTCCGAGGCCATCCAGTAAACGGGCACAAAATTGTACTCCGGATAAGCCTCTTTCAAAGCTTTGGCCAAATTGATCGTCGTAACAATCTTATAAATAATGTACAACGGCCCGGTAAAAATATTGAGCTGATGACCGGTCGTTACCGTGAATGTATTTTCTTCTAAAAGGATTGAAAAATCGGGCAGGTAAGGCAGTCCAAGGTATTGTTTGGTCAGTACATCGACCAGCGTTTTACGTTTTTCAGGATCGAAACCCTCCTTATTCAATATGGCTTCCCTTGCATTCTGTAACGTTGGATAAACGCTGTAAAACTCCTCTAAACCAGGCTTTTGATCAAGATAATCAAGAAGCAACGCCGGGAATTGTCCGGTCGTACGCAGATCCACAGAATGCTGGGTCATGAAAGGTGGTTTTTCAGTAGCTGGTAGAGAATCCAACGTAATATTTTAGATTTTTTATTCAAAAGAACCTCCTACCTAACGTGAAAAGGCCGGAATTTGGTTTCCCAAAATTGCGCAATTTGAGGTAGAATAAAAAACCTAGAAAATGTAATCGTTTTTGGAAATTATCTCGTCGGCGATCCTGCGTCGTGCGTCTTTCAGGTTCATTGGTTCTATTTTGGTGAACCGTTTAAGGCCCATCAGCATGACGCGTAATTCGTCACTTTCTGCAAAGCTCGTGATCGCAGATCTGCCGGCCTGATTCACTTTTTCAACCGCCCGGTTTAAATAGATTTGGGCGATGTCCTTTTGTAAAGCATTGGCGTCTGCTCCAAGCAACTCAACGCGTTTTTCAACGCGGAGCAATACCGATTCTGCCGCATATATTTCAATGACCATATCAGCCAGGTTCATGATAATTTCCTGTTCTTCTGAAAGTTTCATCATAAATTTCTGTACTGCCGCGCCAGCGACCATCAAGGCTGCTTTTTTTAGATTTTTGATCACTTTTTTCTCTGCAGCGAAAAGTGTTTCATCTTCATCCATATTGAAATCCGGGATGGACAAAATCTCTTTTCCAACGGCTGTCGCAGGTCCCATCAGGTTCAGCTGACCTTTCATGGCGCGTTTCAAAAGCATATCCACGACCAAAAGCCGGTTTATTTCATTGGTACCTTCGAAAATGCGGTTGATGCGACTATCACGATAAGCGCGATCCATGGGCGCGTCGGCCGAATAGCCCATTCCGCCATAAATCTGAACACCTTCATCCACAACATAATCCAGCACTTCTGAGCCATGCACTTTCATAATGGCGCATTCAATGGCCAATTCTTCCAATGCTTTCAGCTTAGATTCAGCGTCCGACAATCCTTTGGCCTGGTACGATGAGATCAGATCGTCAATATTCTGCCCGACTCGGTATGCTGCGGATTCCGTCACAAACATTCCCACCGCCATTTCAGCGATTTTATGTTTGATGGCCCCGAAATTGGAAATGGCTGTTCCGAATTGTTTGCGCTCATTGGCATAATTTATCGCCTGTTTGGCAACTCTTTTGGCTCCGCCAAGTGCAGCGGCAGCTAATTTGATGCGTCCAATGTTCAGAATGTTCACCGCTATTTTAAAGCCGTTTCCCTGTTCTGACAGCATATTTTCGGCCGGTACCAAACAGTCATTAAAGAAAATCTGCCGCGTATCTGACCCTTTAATGCCCATTTTATGCTCAGGCTCGTTCATCGTGACGCCACCGAATGACTTTTCAATGATGAACGCACTCAGGTTTTTATCTGCTAGTCCATTCTCTTCTACTTTTGCAAAAACAATCAGAATATCAGCAAAGCCGCCGTTTGTGATCCACATTTTCTGACCATTAATGACGTAATGCTTGCTATCTTCGGTCAGTATCGCTTTTGTTTTACCAGAATTAGCATCAGACCCCGAATCAGGCTCAGTGAGGCAATAGGCCGCTTTCCACTCCCCCGAAGCCAGCTTTGGTAAATACTTCGATTTCTGTTCCTCATTTCCATAATAAAGGATTGGCAATGTACCGATGCCCGTATGCGCCGAAAGTGCGACTGAAAATGAATTTCCCGCGCCGGTTGCTTCGGCTACCAGCATGGACGTGTTGAAATTCATGCCAAAACCTCCGTATTCTTCGGGTACCGCGGTGCCTAGTAAGCCAAGCTCTCCAGCCTTGTCCATTAAGCCTGAAATTAACTCAGGGCTAGTCGCATGGTCAATTTCATCCAGCCGCGGCCAGATTTCTTTACTCAAAAAATCCCTGCAGGTATCTGCAATCATCCGTTGCTCCTCTGTAAATTCTTCGGGGATAAAGATTTGTGAGGCAGCCGTTTCCTTGATCAGAAATTCTCCTCCCTTAATAGACGTTTTGTTTGCTTCTGCAACGGACATATGACAAGTTTTTTAGTCAGCTAATAAAAGGTATGCTTGCATACTATACATACAAATATAAATTATTAGTGCTTATCATGCACACATACTACTGGCAAAAAAGCCGCAATCAAATCTATCGAATACAGTTATTTTTTGAAAATCCGGAATTGTTTGAGTAGGGCGCCGTTGTTTTTGAGGCGGATAAAATAGATTCCGGACGAGAGCCCGAGACTGGAAAGGTCAATGTTGGCGAGATTGTCCGCTGCAACTACATACGTTTCCGGAAGTGCTATTCGCTTTCCGGACGCAGTTACTATTTCGTAAGACAAACTATCACCTTGCTGAACTTCCGGTAGTTTGATGTTCAAAATTTCTTCAACGGGATTTGGATAAAATGCCCAATCCTCCATTTCCTGGGTAATATTTATAGAGCCGCTGTACGAAATGCTGAATTGAATTGAATTCGTCACAACGGCCGAATCCTGCTTGGCAGCTGTGACGGTAAGGGTATAGTTGCCGACATAAGGTGCAAAACCAAGCTCGTTTTCATATAAAGCGTAGGGGAAAATAGTTGTTGTAGACCTCTTACGGTAAGGGCCGTTTAGATCGAACGTAACTTTATCGTATTCAAAGTTTCCATATGCATAAATGTTCAGCAATGGGGGTAATGAGTCATAGGGAAGGATATCGTCACCATCCAGCTTTCGGATCACGCTTTGATCCACTTTGCTGCCGCCTTTAACCAATTCAAAACGCAATTCAGGGATTTGCACCAGGATGATAAACGGTACTTCCACATAAGCACCTGCATTGTCATATGCCCGGATAATCAAGCGATACTCCCCTTCTACTGTCGGCGTTCCAGAGAATACATTAAGCGCGAAATTGAGCCACGTAGGGCGATTCACTACGGAAACGGAAGAAATGTATCCGTCGGGATCACCAAAAATGTTCGAAGGAAGAATGTAATTGAAAGGCATATTGATCTGCGCAAACTTGATCGGAAGGTTGCTGCTTGCAAAGGGTGGGGCGTTCAGGAACTGCGGCTCTACCACGCGGATTGTAAAATAGGTTTCTACAAAAGCATTGAGGTCATCATATGCTTTCAGGATAATGCGGTATTCACCCAATTGCGCTGGAGTTCCGCTTAGCGTGCCATTGGAAAATTTAAGCCAAGCAGGCAGTTCACTTGCTTCAATTCTGGTGACAGTTCCATCACTGTCTTTGAAGGCATCGTTGGGAATTGCGATGCTGAAAGGTTTGCTGATCGCAACAGTTTGATTAGAAAAATTACTGTCCACGGTAGGCGGCTTATTTACATTTTCCCGGGTATCCACACGAATTGTGAAAAATGCTTCCGCAGTTCCGCCCTCGTCGTCTACTCCTTTGAGGGTGATTCGGTAATCACCCAATGCTGTGGGTTTACCTTTGAGGATCCCGCCTTCATATTTGAGCCATGAAGGAACTGAGGCTACGTCAATTTTAACAACCGTACCGTCCACGTCTGAAAATGTGTCAATAGGTAGTCTGTACGAGAAATCCTTATTGACTGCAACGACCTGCATAGGAACTGGCCTGAACACATAGGGCGCATGATTGGAAGCTTCATTCCAATACTCAGCAGTTAGCAAATCTTCGTGAAGACGGATCAGGACAGGTTTGGGATTGGCTGGATTGGCATAAGCTTTCTTGGCCCATTCATCGTACGCGACTGCAACGGCTCCTTTTTTTTCCACCGCCGCGGACAAGCGATAGTTGACGGTATCGGCATATGTAATTTTTGGAATTGGATTATTGAGCCATGTGGTTGTTGCAGGTCGTAAGAATGTCTCAGATCTTACCATTTGATCCATTGTCGAAATAACGACTGCGACAACATTAGCGCCATGTGCAAAGTTTTCGTTGATCTGTTTCGCATGGGAGACGTTATCAAGATAAGAGCTGACGAAAAGCTCATTAGCGGTAATAAAACTCGCTGGCGCGTCACTTTTCAATATATCCACCGACCACCTGTGGTCATGGTTGGCGTTATCATTAACCTTAATGCCGTCTGCTTTGGCATTTAAATCCCGAAAACCCAGCGTCCCTCTCATGACGGAGGGAGGATCGAAAACGGAGCCATAATCGGACACAAATTTGATGGCCGGATCCACGGACTTAACCGTGCTGATCATTTGCTCTATGTATTTTTTGAAAACCATATGGCGGTAGATGTACCAGTCCTTGCCATATCGTTGCCGAAATGATTCCGATGGGTCCCAGGGCGTTGCGGGTGGTTCAGCGTCTTCAAATTTTTTGAAAGTCGTTCCCCAAAGAAAATTCAGCCGTTCAATTTTGGTATAATGGGATTTTAGAAAAGCCTGAAAACCACTTTTCATAGACTTAGAGTAATCGAACACAGCTGTGTTTTCTCTTCCGGAAGAGATCAGCCCGCTTGGATATTCTCCTTCCTGGGTTGAGGTATTGGTCACAGAAACATAAAGCAGCTTGTTACTCGCCTGAAGGTATTTGTAATGATTGACAGTTTCTTTTACAAAAGCCAAACCTTTATTCACGATGGCTTGATTGTCAAACCCGAAAAAAGTATCCAGATAACCACTGAGCAGCGGGATGTTCGAGTGACTGAACTGGCTGTCTGAAGACTCCCAAAATCCTTTAATGCGGGTGCTATGGCGTCCCAAATGAATTCTTAGCGCCACTTTCATACCCAAATCCGTGGCGATTTTGATCTGCTCATCATACTTGGCCCATTGCGGCGTTTCAGTTGGCGAACTAAAATAAACCTTATCCCAGGGAATCGTTATATAGACGGCATTCATGCCGTATTGGGCAGCTGTTCTTATCAAGTCAGGCTCCGGACCGCGATTGTCGGGATCCGTAAGGTTGAGGAGCATTAATGCCAGGTATCGCTGGGAATCAACTTCTGTTGTTTTCTGATTGGTTTGGGCAAATAGCGGTGTAGCACTAAATACTCCGCATATGATTAAGAAAAATACTTTGGCGAAGACATTTAAAACGGTCGTAAAGTTGATCATACTAACAATCTTTGTCAATTAATTTAACCCATTCATTATACCCATTTTCCACACTGAAACGGCTGGCCACCTCAGCACTTTTAGCCGCATTTGTGGCGACTTTACCAGTCATGATCAGCCGCATCGCGGTAACCATTTGCTTCACACTGAGATCTTCGGTTACAATTCCCATGCCATCCTCAACGAACTCCAAAACGCCTCCAGAAGGGAACGCAACAATCGGTTTCCCTAAATGAGCAGCCTCGATCATGACCAGCGGAAAAGGATCTTGCCTCGAAGTCAATAAAAACCCATTTCCCATATCCAAATAATTGTAATAGTCTTCTTTTTGCTTACCAAGAAGATGAATATGTGTTTTAGCTTTGGTATTCAGGCATCTTTGCTCGGTATAGTAAACCAAGCCGTCATCTATCGCGGCACCTACCCAAATCAAATGGACGCTTGCGTCATCCAATTCCTCTGCAATGTCAGGCAAAAAGTCGAATCCTTTTCGTTCCGAGGTCATTCCCGACATCATCCAAATATAATCATCTTTGGGAATATTGAGTTTTTTCCGCAGCTCGGCTGTCCGCTCAGGATTTCTGATTACTTTTTCAGAATCTATAAACTCGTATAAAAGACTAACGTTTTTGCCTCCGGCTTGTTGGATGGCCTCACAAGTTACTTTTGAGCAACCAATAAGCCTGTGAGAATTGCTGATAATGCTTTTAAAATCCTGTGAACTCAGATATATATAAGTTAACGGCAGCTCGTGAAAGTGCGTGATCAGCTTGATTGAAAATTCTTTGGCAACCAATGCAGTTTCCGGGAGCATGGTCGTGTTCACATACCACAGATCAGCTTTGAATTCTCTTGCTAGCTTTCTCAGCGAGCGTAAAATGGGATTTACACTCAAATGAAACATTACTTTCTGAGCCAGGCTGAACTTCCTTGGAATGATAAATACAGGGATATCAGACGGAAATTCTTTCAGTAATTCACCATTTGCAAAGCTGACAATCCCCACGTCAAACCGGCTTCTGTCGATGCGGCGAAGGATGTACAAAAGCATCATTTCCGAACCTGTGCGTGTGGCGAAAGGGGTAAAAAAAAGAATACGTTGTTTGACGTTGTTCATGAAAGCAGGGCAGAGAAGGAAATCTATGAAATTGTCAGGCGGTCAATGTTTTCGGAAGGATCAATTTTGTACAGTCCTTTCTTCAAAAATAATGTCCTGAAAAAGTATTTTAATATCACCCGTGTTTTTCGCACAAAGATAAACTGGGTGGTCAGTTCGGAAAATGGTTTTCCCGATTCTCTTAAATTAATAGCAATGCGCCAGGCGAAAACGACGGGTATCATAAAAATATAATGAATTATCAGGATCAAATATGAGATAATGCCGTACTGTTTCCTGATCCACAGGAAGTTAGAGACCTGCATTTGCGTACTGAAGCGATTGATCCAAGAAATTCGTGTGCGCCGAAAAGGGTTTTCATTTTCAAGGTGAATGAATTTGCTGTCTTTGAGTAGGCAAAGCTTACCCAACTTACCCAGCCGCCCCGACCATTCCACATCTTCTCCATACATAAAAAAATCCTCGCTGAATCCGCCGGTTAATTCGAATCCCTTTCTTCTAACGAATACAAAAGCTCCAACCAGCCAGTCGTATTGCTCGGGATCTGTGTAATTGGGTTCAGGGAATAATGTGCCCATTACATTTTCAACAATGCGACTGGGAGGCAGAATGAAAAATGTCTTTCGGAAATCATTGAAGCTTTTATAAAATGGCATCGGCGTACCGTCTGCGTAATACTGATATGCCCCGCAGGCAATTACATCCTGCCTTTTATTCAATTGGTCGAAGCAGCGATAAATGATGTTATCGGTAATAAGCGTATCTGCATTCAGCAACAAAAAATAATCGCCGGTCGCTACTGACATTCCTTTGTTGTTAGCCCTTCCAAAACCGGCATTATAATCCATGTCAATCCATGTAATGTCCGGGTATGTGTTTTTGATTTCCTCTGCCGCGCCATTTGCGGGATCGTTATCGACAATAATAACTTCGAATTTTATATTGGATGTATGTGCATAAATTGAATTTAAGCAGTTGAGTATCAGATGAGGTATTCGGTAATTGATAATGATAATGGATACATCCATGAAAAGGGGCGTGCATATTATGGGGGTAAAAATAAAGAATCTCCCCGGAAGATAGATAACTCTTCCAAGGAGACCGGTAAATAAGTAGGATATTAGTATACGGCTTAATTGAGCCTTTCAAAAATCCCCGCCACGCCCTGGCCGCCTCCAACACAAGCAGTAACCATGCCATATTTTTGGTTTCTACGCTGCATTTCGTTAAAAAGCTGAACTGAAAGCCGGGCTCCCGTAGATCCCAATGCGTGCCCTAATGCAATGGCGCCGCCATTTGGATTTACGATTTCGGGATTGATCCCAAGTTCCTGGATTACGGCAAGCGCTTGTGCTGCAAATGCCTCATTGAGTTCAATTTGCTCAATGTTTTCTAATTTCAGCCCTGCTTGCTTTAATGCAAGAGGAATAGCAGCAACCGGGCCAATTCCCATAATTCTCGGGTCCACGCCAGCAGTCGCATAGGATAGCATTTGTGCTACTGGCTTTAAATTCAATTCATTAACAAGCTTTTCCGACATTACCACTACAAATGCCGCCCCATCCGAAGTTTGAGAAGAATTTCCCGCGGTAACAGTGCCTCCGGCTGCAAAGACCGGTTTTAGTTTACTTAAGGCATCAATATTAGTATCTGCCCTTGGTCCTTCATCTTGCGAAATGACGGTTTCTTTCGTCTTTTTCTTACCCGAAGCAGCGTCGAAATAAGTTTCCTTTACCGTCACTGGCACAATGCCATCTGCAAACCAGCCCTCTTTTTGAGCCCTCAATGCTTTCTGGTGCGACTGAAAAGAGAATTCGTCCTGTTTGTCCCGTGAAATATTAAAATCCTTAGCGACTTGCTCAGCAGTTAACCCCATACTCAGATAGTAATCCGGATTGCTGTGGGCAATGTCGTAATTCAATGCTGTTTTCCAACCCATTGTCGGTACCATGGACATTGATTCTGTACCGCCAGCGATAATGCATTCAGCCATTCCGGCGTGGATTTTAGCGGATGCCATGGCAATTGCCTCAACGCCTGAGCCACAATATCTATTGATGGTGATGCCTGAAACGTTTTTTGGAAGCGCGAGCAATGCAACATATCTACCCATTTGCATTCCCTGTTCAGCTTCGGGAACCGCATTTCCAACAATCACATCATCAACCCGTGAGGCATCCAATGCAGGTAGCTTTTCAAGCAAATATTTTATAACGGAAGCCCCGAGGTCATCCGGACGGGTAAAGCGAAATCCGCCTTTCGATGCCTTTCCAACAGCCGTACGGTATCCGGCAACGATATATGCATTCATATTTGAAATTTTAATCGGATAAAAAAAAGCGGAAGCAAGGAGATAGTATGTGTGCATACTATCGGTAAAAATAGCAATTATGCATAAAACAACAAACCGCCAGAATTTGTTTTCCGGCGGTTTGCAACTACTAAGTCTTTGCTGATAGATAATGATTTTTACGAAGGAATTTTACCTTCCTCTAATGATTTCGGGCGTTTTGCAATGTCCGGCATGACGATCCATAACGTGATGTAAATTATAATCACGGGAAATGTTACTGGGATGAAAACGGCCAGTACCAAAATTACCCTAAGGATGGTGACGTCAATGTCAAAGTATTCTGCAAGTCCGGAAGCAACGCCGCCAATCATTTTGTTGCTTGAATTTCTGAATAATCTATTGTGGTTCATGGCTATATCCGTTTATTTTCTTTTTGATAAATCAAAGGTACTATGCATTACATAGTAGTTGTGTTTTTTTTGATAAACGGTTTCATAAGGTGAGAACGGGTAATTTTTGATTTTGAATTTAGAATGCTAGGAAAGATCCGAAGGCATTATATCTGCATTAGGATTCTGAAAGATGTTGCACAATACTATTGCCAATGAATTACCTTTGCAACTTGAAATATCATCCTTGCTGACAATCTGACATTTAGGTAGAAGTAGGCTCAATATTTTTTAAAGAAATTGATCGGTTAAAACATACATTAAAATCATGTTTAAAATATTTTCTAAGCTATTTGGCACAAAATCAGAGCGGGATTTAAAAGAACTTGTCCCGTATGTTGATAAAGTCAATGCCGAGTATGCCTTGCTGGCCTCCCTATCTAATAATGAACTCCGCGCCCAGTCCGAAGGTCTGAAACAGCAAATTGTTGATCAGCTCAAATCCATTGATGATCAGATCACTTCATTAAAACAAGAGGCTATTGACGAACCCAATGTGGATAGCAAAGAGTTGATTTTTAAGAGAATTGACGCGCTTGAACTGGATCGCAATAAAGAACTTGAAAGGATACTTCTTGAAATACTCCCCAAAGCATTTGCCATTGTAAAAGATACTGCCCGTCGTTTCAAAGACAACGAGCAACTGGAAGTCACTGCAACCTATTTTGATCGCGAAATTGCCAGCAGAAAATCGCATATCACCATTGAAGGCGATAAGGCTGTTTGGAATACAACATGGGATGTAATCGGCCAGCCTATCAAATGGAATATGCTGCACTATGATGTTCAGCTGATTGGTGGCGTCGTTTTGCATCAGGGAAAAATCTCTGAGATGGCGACCGGGGAAGGTAAAACCTTGGTAGCAACACTTCCAGCTTTCTTGAATGCATTGGCTGGTCAGGGTGTACACATTGTTACTGTCAATGATTATCTGGCTAAGCGTGATGCCGAATGGAATGCCCCTCTTTTCGAATTTCACGGACTGAGTGTTGATTGTATCGACCGCCATCAGCCCAATACCATCGCCCGCAGAAATGCATATAAAGCGCATCTTACTTACGGAACCAATAATGAGTTCGGGTTTGATTATCTGCGTGACAATATGTCACGGACGCCGGAGGAACTGGTTCAGCGCAAGCATCATTTTGCAATGGTCGATGAGGTCGATTCCGTACTGATTGATGATGCACGTACTCCTTTAATCATCAGTGGACCAGTTCCAAGAGGGGATGAACAGGAATATCTGGAATTGAAACCCCGCGTTTCGAGGATTGTAGAGGCCCAGAAAAAATTGGCCATGGATTTTCTGAATGATGCAAAAAAGAAAATTACTGCCGGAGATAAAAAAGAAGGTGGTCTGGCATTGTTCCGTGCGCATCGTGGTATGCCAAAGTACAAGCCACTGATTAAATACATGAGTGAATCCGGTATTAAAGCCTTAATGCAGGAATCAGAGTCCATACATCTTGCCGAAAATCAGAAATTAATGCCGGTTGCAGATGCACCGCTTTATTTCACAATAGACGAACGTCACAATAGCATTGAGCTGACCGAAAAAGGGATCGATTTTCTTACAGGAGAATCGGAAGAAGCCAATTTCTTCATTCTTCCGGATATCGCAGTTGATCTGGATATGATAGAAAAAAATCCTTCTTTAAATGAACAGGAACGCATCATTCAAAAAGAAGCATTGATCCGCGATTATTCTGTAAAAACAGCCAGGATCCATACGGTTAATCAACTTTTGAAAGCATTCACACTTTTCGAGAAGGATGTGGAATATGTGATTATGGATGGAAAAGTGAAGATCGTTGATGAGCAAACCGGCCGTATCATGGATGGTCGCCGCTACTCAGATGGTTTGCACCAGGCAATTGAAGCGAAAGAGAGTGTTCGGGTGGAGGACGCAACCCAGACGTATGCGACTGTTACCCTGCAAAATTACTTCCGTATGTACCATAAGTTGGCCGGTATGACCGGTACAGCCGAGACAGAAGCAGGGGAATTTTGGGAAATTTACAAACTGGATGTTGTTTCTATCCCAACCAATGTCAATGCGGTTCGTAAGGATCAGGAAGATAAAGTATATCGCTCGGTTCGTGAAAAATACAATGCGGTTACGGACGAAATCGTAGAATTGGTAGAAGCGGGCCGACCGGTCTTGGTGGGTACGACCTCGGTCGAAAATTCGGAGATTATCAGTCGGATGCTGATGCTTCGAAAAATCCAGCACCAGGTATTGAACGCCAAGCAGCACCAGCGAGAAGCCGAAGTGGTTGCGGAAGCCGGAAAGCCGGGAACTGTTACCATCGCTACCAACATGGCGGGACGTGGTACGGACATTAAGCTAACGCCAGAAGCGAAAAAAGCAGGTGGCCTTGCCATCATTGGTACCGAAAGACATGAAAGTCGCCGTGTCGACAGGCAGCTGCGTGGTCGGTCGGGTCGCCAGGGTGACCCTGGCTCTTCCCAGTTTTTCGTATCCCTGGAAGATAACCTGATGCGTCTTTTCGGATCTGACCGAATGGCAAAAGTGATGGACCGGATGGGATTGGAAGAAGGTGAGGTGATCCAGAGTGGTATGATCACGAAATCTATCGAAAGGGCTCAGAAAAAAGTGGAAGAAAACAACTTTGGAATGCGTAAGCGTCTTCTTGAATACGATGACGTGATGAATTACCAAAGGGAAGCCATATATACCCGTCGCCGCAATGCATTGTTCGGTGACCGTCTGGCGGTGGATATTGCCAATACATTGTACGATGTGAGTGACGAGCTGGTCAATTCCGCAGGAACCTACGCTGAACTTGATTTGGCTGTTATTACTACCCTTGGAATGGAGCTTCCCTTTACCGAGGCAGAATATGCCTCTTTCAAGCCGGCGGATCGTTCCCAGAAACTGTATGAAGCTGCCGAAAGACATTATCAGGATAAAAACAACGCAATTTCTCAAAAAGCATTACCTGTACTTCGTTCCATTCACGCTGATCGGGGTGCGACGATAACGGAGATCATGGTTCCTTTCAGTGACGGTATCCGCCAGGCCGGAGTCGTTGTCAACCTGAAAAAGGTGCTTGATAATGAAGGAAAAGAAATTACGCATGAGATGGAAAAAGCAATTGTTCTTTCGCTAATCGACCAGGAATGGAAAGAGCATTTGCGTGAAATGGATGATTTAAAGCAATCGGTTCAAAATGCGGTTTTTGAGCAAAAGGATCCTTTACTGATCTATAAATTTGAATCAGTCGAGCTTTTCAAACGCTTTTTGAGCAAGGTTAATTTTGATATGATCTCCTTCCTGATGAAGGCAGATATCCCTCAGGAAGAGGCAGTTCCGGCAACCGCTGTTCAGCAAACTGTTCGCCGTACCGCTCCTGCGCCCGCATTGCACACCAACCGTGAAGAAGATTTCGATCTCGACCTGGATGCTATGAATGAATATGCGCGTCCGGAATCCACTACTAAAGCGCAGCCGGTTCGCACGATCAAAATTGCCGACAGAAATCAAAAAGTTTCAGTCCAATACCGTGACGGCCGGATTTTGCGGGATGTAAAATTCAAAAAAGTAGAACAGGAAGTGAAAAATGGGGAGTGTGTGGTGATTGAATAGAGAAACGTCAATGATAGTCATTCATGGTCATTTATAGTCACTTATTGTAAGCAGTGATCATACATTGTCACTTATAGTCAAGAATAAAACAATGAATGACTACAAATGACAATTATGACCATTCTCCCCGTCATTAAAAATTCCGAATACCGGCCCCGACCTTCGAAAATCGATCGTCGGGGCTTTTTCTTTATCGCGAGAACAGTATTTATCCGATATTTGCACCAGGGTAAGACTTTAACAAAACACAAGCCTGCATGAAACTGCATAGAGAAGGATATGCAATTATGGCGATTACAGCCATCATATTGATACTGATAAACTTAGGAATACATTATCTTCTACCCGGCGGCTTCTGGATCCCAGGACTGGTTTTAATCGGAAGCATAATTATTTTTTTATTGATTGTCCAATTCTTTAGAGTACCCTCCAGAGTAGTACATAAAAGTGACCGGCAAATTGTTGCGCCATGTGATGGTAAAGTGGTTGTCATCGAAGAAGTTGTAGAAAACGAGTACTTCAAAGGCCCGAGAAGACAGATCAGCATTTTTATGTCCCCGCTGAATGTACATATCAACTGGAATCCTGTCAGTGGCGTGATCCAATATTTCAAGTATCATGCCGGACTGTACTTAGTTGCGTGGCATCCAAAATCCAGCACGGATAACGAGCGTACAACCGTCGTGATCCGCACCATTGAAGGAATTGACATATTGTTCCGTCAAATCGCAGGGGCCGCCGCCCGTCGCATCAGATGGTATGTGAAAGAGGGGGACAAAGTGGAGCAAAGCACCGAAATGGGCTTCATTAAGTTTGGCTCACGGGTTGACATCTTCGTCCCGCTCGACGCTGAAATCAAAGTAAACCTTCAAGACAAAACGGTGGGAAGTGTGACCGTGCTTGCAGAATTATCAAGGTCTTAACCCGCCAAGCCACTCGCCAATTTGAGCAAAAAACCCGGGGACAGAAGCCGGATATACAATGGCCATAAAAATCATCCCAAAAATAGCCCCGTACATGTGGGCACTATGGTTAACATAGCTTGTGCCCTTTCTTGCTTCATAAAATGAATATCCCAGAAACAGTATTCCGAAGATAAATGCCTTCATTTTTATAAAGAAATATAAAGAAATGGTCATTGTTGGAGCAAACAGAATGGCGGCAAAAAGCACCGCAGATACCCCCCCAGAAGCCCCCAGAGAATTATATTTGGAATTGGTGCGGTGTTTCAGGAACGTGGGAATATCTGCTACCACAATGCCTGCGATAAACAACAAGAGATAGTAAATCGCGCCACTCGCTCCGAAAAGCCCAGCGAAAAGTCTTTCAATTCCTTCCCCCACAAACCACAAACTGAGCATATTGAATATCAGGTGGCCAAAGTCTGCATGGATAAACCCGGAAGTGATAAACCGGTAATATTCATTGTATTTACTAACTCTGTAAGGATTGAATATCAACTTGTCCATCAAGCTGTAGTTATTCAACGCGTAATAACTAAGGCCAGAAATAAAGACTACAAGTATGAGGGTAATTGACATAAAGTTTTGTGCTATTAAAATTGATTATTTTTCACGTTCTACCAATTGCTTAACAAAGTTTAGCAACGTTTCTTTCCGGGGGTTCTCGATTTTTAATTCATTCAGATTGGATAAGCCGCGGGTAAAATATTCATTAATTTTTTGTTCTGTAAATGCCTTGATATCCAGCGCCTCATATATATTTCTGATGGCTTCTACTTTTTCATTATTATTAAAATTTTCCAGCATCAGCCACTTTTCCAGCTCGGTTTTCAAATGACCTTCGGCTTTGGAAAGGGCCTCAATCAGCAAAAATGTCTTTTTGTTTGCGATAATGTCGCCGCCTACCTGCTTGCCAAATTTGGAAGGATCGCCGTACACATCCAACAAGTCATCTTTCAACTGGAAACCAATACCCATATTCTCACCGGCGGAATAGAGCATTTGAATTGATTCGGCATCAGCTCCGCCAAGGATACCACCAAGTTCCAATGCAAATCCAAGCAGTACCGAAGTTTTTAGGCGGATCATTTCAAGGTACTCTTCTTCCGTCACATTTTGGCGGGTTTCAAAATTCATATCCAATTGCTGTCCTTCGCAGACTTCGGCAGCAGTCTGGTTGAAACGCAAAAGTACCTGGCGAAGTTTTTCCTTGGGGACGTCCAAAAGCAGATCGTATGCTCTTATCAGCATTACATCTCCCGACAAAATCGCTGTATTGGCATTCCATTTTTCATGGACGGTCGGCTTGCCTCTTCGCAAAGGTGCGCGGTCCATAATGTCATCATGCATAAGCGTGAAATTGTGAAAAACTTCAACCGCCATAGCAGGTTTGATCGCTATTGAAAAGTCCTCAGAATAAATGGATGTAGCCAAAAGAGTCATTAGTGGGCGAAAACGTTTTCCGCCCAACGCCATAATATATTTGATCGGTTCATACAATTCCAAGGGATTCTCTCCGTAGGAATGTCTGTCAAATTCAGCTTCAAGGATTTCAAGAAATCGGTCGGAATTATTCATTCGTGGCTAACAGCAAACGGCTTACATTTAAGCCAGACAATTTAGGTATTACGTATTTCGACTTACAATATTCAACCTTAAATTCGTTTTTGGATACCTTTGGGTTGAATAATTTTCAGTTTCAAATCACCATCAGATGCCTTTCTACCAATATTTCAACGGCGATATCCTTCCAATCGACGAAAGTATTTTCAAAACCAATGACCTCGGACTACTTAGGGGTTATGGCCTTTTTGATTATTTCAGGACTTATAATGGCGTGCCTTTTCGCTGGGACGACTATTGGAGAAGGTTTGAGAATTCGGCGCGATTATTAAAACTAACATTGCCGATTTCACAGCAAGAAACGGAAAAAGTATTGGCTGATCTGCATGCGATGTCGGGAGAACAGGAAGTTGCTTTCAGATTTGTACTTACGGGTGGATATGCGCCGGATAGCGTAAATGTAGTCCAGCCCAACCTTCTTATCCGGACGGAACCATTGCCGCAAGACAATCCTGCCGGGCGTCTCAAAGGGATCAAAGTGCTTCCATATGAATACGTGCGTGATCTCCCGGAAATCAAAAGCACCAATTATGTTCATATGGTTTTGATGGCGGACGAGATGAGACGTCAACAAGCCGCAGACCTGTTGTTTCATAAAGATGGAGAAGTAAGCGAGTTGACCAGAAGCAACATCTTCATTTTTCGAGGGAATAAGCTTATCACCTCAGATCGCAATGTATTAAATGGGATTACAAGAAAAGTAATCTTGGAACTCGCCCAGGCTCATTTTCAGATTGAAGTTCGTCCAGTTTTATATAAAGAAGTAGTTACTGCGGATGAAGTATTTACAACAAGTACCACCAAATGGGTGATGCCAGTAGTTCAAATCGGCGATTTACCCATTCAAAATGGTTTGGCGGGAACAAGTACATTGTTTTTACGGGAACTGTTTGAAAACCTGATTGCAGATTGGGGCAAATAAAAAAGTGTAGCACCATGGCGCCACACTTTTCCAAATGAAGTGTAATAAGTTTATTATTTAGTAGGCGCAAGAGGTGATTCTTTGTTAACAATCGGCCAAACACCTGTTCTTGGAAAGCTCATACCTTTTGTCATCCCACGTTTCATCTCATCAGCTCCAAAATAGTACAATGGCCAGCCTTTGTAGGTCAATTGCTTTTTACCAAAAACGGTTATGCTTCCAAAAAGCGCTTTATCCGCAGTAGAAGGAAGGTCTTTTATCTCGGCTGAATAAATTGGCCATGTTGCGTCATGAGCCGCATCGTTGGTGGTCCAATTATTGTTCATCGATGAGTCACGCGCAAATGCGTAAAGCGTTCGTCCCAAGCTATCTACAAAGAACTGAGTCTCTCCTACTCCTTCCGTGTAATCTGCTTTGTAAGATTTCCCGTCATGGCCGACCAACTGCGTATTCGACAACATTACAGTGTAACCTGTTTTAGCAACGTACCACCGGGTACCAACACCTTCTCCTTTTACATCACCAGCAGCCGCATCGTCTTTATAATAATATAACGGCCAACCTTTATACGTAGTTTGTGGCTTACCATCCGCACGGGTGATCGAACCGAAATCAGCGGCTTTCAAGCCTGCGTCCAGCTTCGCCGAAGCTACATTAGCTACTGAAAAAATTGGCCATGTATCCAGGCAGCCGCCGGTACATACCGAAGTGCCCGCAGCATCCCTTGTAAAGAAATAAAGCGTTTTTCCGTCTTTGTCCGTTAAAACTTTGCCAAGCGCTGCGGCATCTTTCAGCTGAATATCACTCGGTACAGCAGGAACAGGAGGAGTTGTTTCATCATCGTCAGAGCAAGAGAAACTGAACGCCATCAGAAATCCCATCGCCACCAGCATGCGGGAAATTGAAAAGATTTTCATGGATTTATAATTATTGTTAGAGATGAATTGAATTGTCGTGAATACGATTGAAACTTTCCAATGGTTGCGCGCCAAACAAAAAAGCATAACCCGAGAGCTATGCTTTTCATCAAGCCAATTCATTATACCCTAACTCCAACCCTGAGCGGTGATCGGAACCCGGCTGTCTGCTTTGGTATGCAGCATAATTTCGTCTTTTTTATCAGTGATGTAACCGATAACGCTAATTTTAGGATTATTTTTAATCAGCTCGTAAGCAGTTTGAGAAACCGTAAACAGCAATTCATAATCCTCGCCCCCATTCAATGCGGCCGTAACCGGCCCGATATTCAGTTCAGAAGCAGCCAGATACGTTTGTTCGTCGATTGGAAGCCTCTCTTCAACAACTACCGCGCCAACGCCAGATTGAGCGCAGATATGCAGTAAGTCGGAAGCAAGCCCATCAGAAACATCAATCATTGCAGTCGGAATAACGCCGGCTTCTGCAAGCTCATAAATGACATCCATCCTTGCTTCCGGGCGAAGTTGACGTTGGATCACATAGTCTTTGCCATCTAATTCAGGCTGCATTTCGGGATTGGCTAGAAATACCTGCTTTTCTCTTTCCAACAATTGTAAACCCAGATATGCACCTCCTAAATCGCCGGTAACACAAAGCAAATCATTTGCTTTTGCAGTATTGCGATAAGTTACTTTGTCCTTACTTACCCTGCCAAAAACACTGACGGAAATCATCAGCCCTGATCTTGAAGTAGCAGTATCACCGCCAACCAGATCTACATTGAAGTCCTTGCAGGCTATCTTGATGCCCTCATAAAGTTCGTCGACTGCTTCTACCGAAAAACGGTTGCTTATTGCCAAATTCACAATGACCTGACGAGGTATTCCATTCATCGCCGCAATGTCCGATACATTAATTGCGATGGCTTTATATCCTAAATGTTTCAAAGGGAAAAAAGCTAAGTCGAAATGCACACCTTCCAACAACATATCAGAAGTGAGTAAGCCATATTCGTCACCATTATCTATCACCGCTGCATCATCGCCAATTCCTCTGATGGTATCAGGAAGCACCGCCTTAACCCCTTCATTTATTCTTTTAATCAACCCGAATTCCCCCAGGCTGCTTATTTCAGTTCTTGTCTCCATGGTGCGAAATTAGCCAAAAAAAGCGAAGCCACTTCCCGCAAGAAATGGCTTCGCTTTTGAAATATAACTTAATATCCGATATGCTTATGGATTAGTCAGTGTATATTCATTAAGGGTACCACCGGTTTTTGAACTCGCTTTAAGCCTTGTGAGAACAACTTTGGCATCTTCCAATGAAGTAATGGTAAATTCTATGGTACCGCCTGTTCCGGTTGGCTGTGGCGTCAAGTCTTTCAATATCAGCTTAGTATCACCTTCCAAATCCCAGGTTCCGCTGAAACTCGTTCCATCAAATTCGGTTAAGGTTACCGTTTTCGCACCTGAGGCATTGGTTAATGTGAGTCTGAAAGCCGAATAGGCAGGAGTTGTGTTGTTAGATCCGCCTCTGGTGTAAACCACTGTGCTTCCGTGTTTGACAGATTCTGCGGTCCAGGCTTTGGCAATGCGTTCAGAAACTGGTTTCACTTTCTCCTTACAACCCGTTGCAACCAATGTGAGTACCAGTATTGTACACCAAAGCAGAGAGTAACTTTTTTTCATATTTCTTATTTCATGAATTTCTTACAGAACGCCAAGTTCTTACTTTTTAGTCTTATTATCAAAATATTCAGGCAAGATCATTTTTAATTTAAGGCCGGACGTCTGTTATCATTAAATTGCCTGTAAAAAGTGAACAATGAAAGAATACACCAGGGCACAGCTGGCACTTCGAAACGGACAGGATAAGGAGGAAATATGGTGCGCTTACAAAGGGGTTATTTACGACGTTACCACATCCCGCTTATGGCGTAACGGACATCATTATGAGCATTGGGCAGGTCAGGACCTTACCAAAGAACTTGGTGACGCCCCACACACCGAGCGCGTTTTTGAACGGTTCAGCGTAATCGGAAAATTATTAATACCGTGATATGCTTTCAAAATTAACCTTACTTGCCGACAGCGGATCTACAAAAACCGATTGGATTGTAATTAATTCGGATGCTCAGGTAAATACCTTCCAATCAGCCGGTATCAATCCATTTTATCAAACCGCAGAAGAGATTATTCCGGTAATTGAAAGCCAGGTAATTCCGCACATTCAAGGCGATATAACCAAAATACATTTCTTCGGGGCGGGTTGTGCTGATGAAAAATCGAGTAAGCCGGTCTTCGATGCATTGAAAGAGACCATACGGTCGGCAGGATTAATAGAAGTTGCCTCAGATATGCTGGGAGCCGCAAAAGGATTGTGCGGCCGTTCGCCAGGACTTGCCTGTATTTTGGGAACTGGGGCCAATAATGCATTTTATGATGGTGAAAAAATAATTAAGTCAATTGGCTCATTGGGTTTCTGGCTGGGCGATGAAGGCAGCGGTTCTTACCTGGGAAAAACGCTCGTCGTGCAGTTTTTGCAAAATGATCTGCCGGCAGACCTTCATGACAGTTTTGCGAAAATCTATCCGGAGGTCAACAGGTTATCGGTTCTGGACCATGCTTATAAAAAGCCGTATCCCAATCGCTACTTTGCAGCGTTTTCCACGTTTATTGCGGCAAACAGGCAACATGATTACATTCAAAACCTGATTAGCGAAGCGTTCGGGTTATTTGTTCAAAAGTATATTCTCAAACATCCTGATGCCGGGAAATATCCCGTACATTTCACGGGGTCTATCGCCTACCATTATAAGGATCTTCTTATTGCAGGCCTGACAAAATATGGATTACAGTCAGGCCGCATACTAAAATCTCCATTGGAAGGTTTGGTACAATATTATTCATGAAATGCTAAAAGATTAAATGTCGCGGCGTACCATTCAATCCCTCACGGTCTTTTCTGCATTGCTTATCATTGGCGTGGTAATCACACAGATCTTCTGGGTAAAACAGGCGCTGGATCTTCGGCACAGGCAGTTCAACCAGAACGCCCACGTCGCATTGCAGGACGTTGCGGGGAAACTGGCTACGGTAAACGGGGTGATGCAAACCACCAATCCGGTTGAGCAGTTATCCAATGAATATTTTCTTGTTAATACAAATGCGACTACGCAGCCGGATCTGCTGGAAATGTTTATCAAAGACAGTTTCCAGAAGCATAACCTAATTGCGGATTTTGAGGTAGGGATTTATGATTGCACTACGAACCGAATGCGATATGGTATGTCGTTAAGTACCAAAAACAGTGATAAAACTCCCACGCCAACTTCCAATTGGATCAAAACCGATAAGTATCCCTACTACTTTGGCGTACGTTTTCCAGCACAGGAAACTTATTTTGCAGGAAGCATCAACGGGGCGATATGGTCGTCTATTCTGGTACTTGTGGCAGTTTCGTTTTTTGCCTATGCATTATTTGTAATCCTGCGGCAAAAGCAATTGTCCGAGGTACAGCGCGATTTTGTAAATAATATGACCCACGAACTGCAAACCCCCATCTCCACCATTAGAATTGCGGCAGATGTGCTAAATTCAGAACAAATCGTTACCCAGCCACAGCGACACAAAAGATATGTTCAAATTGTGCAAGACGAAATATTAAGATTACAGGGACAAGTTGAAATGGTGCTTTCCATGGCGAAAGCCGAGCGCAATGTCTTGCACCTCCAAAAGGAAAAACTCAATGCTGACGAAATGATCCAGTCGATTTTACAGCCTTTCGAAGGCAAAATCCTTTTCCATGGCAAGGCAAAAAATAACCTGATCGAAGCGGATCCCTTTCATTTTCGCTGCATGATCACCAATCTCATTGATAATGCATTGAAATATTCGAACGACGTTCCAGAGGTATCCGTTGAACTGTACACAAAAGGCAAATGCCTTTATATTGAAGTCCGGGATCAGGGAATTGGGATTGCGCCTGAATATCAGAAGAAGATTTTCAACCAATTTTTCCGAATTCCTTTCGGCGACGTTCATAATGTGAAAGGGTTTGGCATTGGGTTGAGTTATGTGAAGCAAATTGTGCGTGCGCACCGCTGGCGTCTTGACCTGGAAAGTCGGCTCGGAAAAGGAAGCACATTTAAAATTTCAATTCCCCAGAAACAAGCGTCATGAAAAAAAGAATTTTATATGTTGAAGACGACCCCAACCTCGCTTTTGCAACAAAAGATAACCTGGAAGAATATGATTATGAGGTAATTCATGCAACAGATGGTGCAGAAGCACTCAAATTTTTTGGCAAAGAACATTTCGATATTTGTGTATTGGATATCATGCTGCCGAAAATGGACGGTTTCACATTGGCCGAAAAAATCAGAAATTCCGACAGCCAGGTACCTATTTTATTCCTGACGGCGCGAGCCTTGCAAGAGGATAAACTCAAAGGCTTGCGACTGGGTGCGGACGATTACATTACAAAGCCTTTCAGCATTGAAGAGCTAAAACTTCGGATTGATGTTTTCCTGAGGCGAAGCAAGTCTGACCAGCCGGTGCCAGCCAAGATGGATGCCAGTAAGATTGGGGCATATATTTTTGATTTTCAAAAACTTACATTAAGTATCGATACGAAGGTGCAGAATCTCACATTCAGAGAAGCGGAGGTTCTGAAATACCTGGCCGGAAAGCCTGACCAGGTGATCAGGCGTGACGAACTTTTGAAAGCGATCTGGGGCGACGACGATTATTTTATGGGCCGGAGCCTTGATGTATTTATCTCGCGGCTGCGTAAATATTTATCCGGAGATCCTGAAATTAAGATTGATAATGTGCACGGCGTTGGTTTTAGGATGCGGTGGTCGTGACGGGTTTTTTGAAAATTTCTTTTATCGTTGTTTGCTCAAAAAAAATTAATTCCGCATATTTGCACCCTCATTTGGAAAAATTGCAAGTTCATGGCTAAGGTTTGTCAAATTACAGGTAAAAGAACACGTGTTGGAAATAACGTTTCCCACGCTAACAATAAAACAAAACGTAAATTCTTCCCGAATTTGCAAAAGAAACGCTTCTTCCTTCCTTCATCCGGAGAGTGGGTAACGTTGAAAGTATCGACATCCGCACTTCGCACTGTTAACAAGAACGGAATAGAAGCAACTATACAAAAGGCATACGAAAAAGGAACACTTACGTTCTGAAAAAACTTGTGAATAAGTATGAAAAGGACTTCTCTGTCAACGAGGAGTCCTTTTTTTCATGAATACCGATCTTACCTATCGCTGAAATGTCTGAAAACGGAAATGTCTTTCTTCTTTTAGGATCCAATCTTGGGGACAGGCACGGGATCCTGCAATCAGCCAGGAAATTGATAGCCGAAAAAGTAGGTAATCTCATTCAGCAATCCTCTATTTATGAAACTGAGCCATGGGGCATTACGGATCAACCGGCATTTTTAAATCAGGTGATTGAAATTGAAACGAGACTGGCACCTGAGGAAGTTTTGAGATCTATGCTGGATATTGAGCATGAGCTGGGCCGGATACGTTACGAGCGTTGGGGTGCTCGGGTAATCGATATCGACCTGCTCTATTACAAGGATGTGATCATGGATAGTGCGCGGCTCACTTTACCTCACCCACGGATTCAGGACCGCCGGTTCACACTGATACCGCTCGCAGAGATTGCCCCTGACTTTATTCACCCATTGCTAAACAAGACTTCCCTGGAATTGCTCGCAGCATCGGAAGATCATAGTGACGTGTCAATAATTTCATAAAATAATACTATTTTAGATACGTAACTTCATTTCTTCTGTTTGCCCATTTATTCCCGTTTTTCGCTAGTTCATCATTTTTTTCTGTCATATCAACCTCATTAACACGTGCTTTGTACGTCTCCGAAGTGGAGTTAAATATTTATTACCTGCAATTTCTAGGGGGAGTTCATTTTGAGTTGTCTTGAAACAAAGGAAAAATTCAATTTGGAGTTAGTTACAGCGTAAAATCAGAAGTTGTCCGTCAACAGAAGTAAAAATGTCAACGTAAACAAAAGTAAAGCCCATGAAGGTAAAATTATTCAATTACTCAATGCTCTTCGTTCTGCTCTGCCTGAGCTTGCCATCGCTGGCGCAAAATCGTCACACGGTTAGTGGTTATGTCAAAGACAATGCTAATGGTGAAGGTTTGATCGGTGTTTCGGTATATGTCCGTGAAGCTGAAACCGGTGTCGTTACCAATCCTTACGGATTTTATTCGCTAACCCTTCCTGCTGGCACCTACACCCTTGTTTTCTCATACATAGGTTATCAGAAAATAACTAAAACCGTCGCGCTCGATTCCGATCAGACAGTGAGCATTGAAATGTCTGACGAAAGCAACCAATTGCAGGAAGTAACCATTTCCACGCAAAAAGAAGACGAAAACGTTCGCGGGATAGAAATGTCCGTCAATAAAGTCGAGATGAAAACCATCCGGAAAATGCCCGCTTTGCTTGGAGAAGTGGACCTTATCCGCAGCATCCAGCTTTTGCCGGGCGTCACAACAGTTGGCGAAGGCGCTTCCGGATTTAATGTTCGCGGAGGTGACATCTCCCAAAACCTGGTATTACTTGACGAAGCTCCTGTTTACAACTCTTCCCACCTTTTCGGTTTTTTCTCTGTATTTAATCCCGATGCCGTGAAAGACGTGAAATTGATCAAAGGTGGTATTCCGGCCCAATACGGCGGCAGGATATCTTCCATTCTCGATGTAAGGATGAAAGAAGGTAATTCAAAAAAGCGCGAGATTAATGGCGGGATCGGGACTATTTTTTCCAGACTCACTTATGAGCAGCCTTTTGCAAAGGGAAAAGGTTCTTTTATCGTAGCGGGACGTCGCTCTTACATTGATGTATTGGCAAAGCCATTTTTGAATTCAGATCTTAAAGATTCCAAATTCTATTTCTACGATCTTACTGCCAAGGTTAACTATCAGCTTGGGAATAAGGATACATTTTTTGCTTCGGGATATTTTGGGAAAGATGTTTTTGGAGGAGGTGATTTTGGGTTTGGCTGGGGCAATGTAACTGCTACCGGTCGCTGGAACCACATCTTTTCCAATAAGCTTTTTATGAACCTGACGGGTTATTACAGTAACTACGATTACAATCTGGGGCAAAACCAAAATAAACCGGATGCAAAGGACAGGTTCGACTGGAAATCCAAGATTATCAGTTCAAGTATCAAGCCGGACTTTACCTTTTACATCACCCCCAAAAATCAGCTGACATTCGGAGGTCAATACATTTATTATGATACCCGCCCGGGAAAAGCAATCGCCGTTTCCGAAGGCGAAGATACCGATATCAGCCTCGAACCGAGGTATGCCGATGAATCAGCATTGTATATCGGGAACGAGCAGAAGCTGACCGACCGGATTTCACTTCAGTATGGTATACGTTACTCCTATTTCCGAAGCCTCGGGCCGGGGACAGAATATCTTTATCAGGAAGTAGATAAGGGACAACGTAAGGAGCCAATATTTCCTGGAACTACCTATAAAAAAGGTGATGTGATCAAAAGCTACGACAACTGGGAGCCGCGTGCTTCAATTAATATTGGACTGACCTCAACGGCTTCTATCAAAGCCAGCTACAATCGCACGGCACAGTACCTGCACCTTTTGTCAAACACCGCAGCCAGTTCGCCACTGGACGTCTGGACGTTGAGTTCCCTTAACATTGCACCCGAAAAAGCAGATCAGGTTGCATTGGGATGGTTCCAGAATTTCAAGGACAACACGTATGAAGCCTCAATCGAGGTCTATTACAAAAAACTATACAACCAGATCGACTATGTGCCTGGCTCAGACCTGCTTCTGAATCAATTTGTGGCGGGAGATTTGCTTTTTGGTAAAGGCCGCGCTTATGGTGCTGAGTTTTATCTCAAGAAAAATAAAGGAAGGCTGACTGGCTGGGTAAGTTACACATTGGCCAGAACTGAGCGGCTGGTAGAGACAATCAACAATAATGATTGGTTTCCCGCAAGATTTGATAAGCCGCACAACTTCACATCCGTCGCAATTTACGACCTGACAAAACGCCTTACCCTTTCTGCCAATTTCACGATTGCATCAGGAACGCCAGCGACTTTCCCTACCAACCGTTACGAATGGGGAGGCTGGCCGATCGGTAATAACTATCAGGGAGCAAGAAATAACAACAGGATTCCGGCTTACCACCGCCTGGATCTTGCCGCAACTTTGAAAGCAAAGAGAAAGCTCTTTAAAGTTGGAGAAGGGGAATGGGTGTTCTCGGTTTACAATGTCTATAACCGCCGCAATTCGTTTTCAGTTTATACCAGGGCCAATGAAGATACGCCACTTAAAACAGAGGCTATTCGTTACTCGGTGATCGGGAGCTTTATTCCTGCGATCACGTATAATTTCAAATTTTAGCTATCAGCCAGAAAAGAAACAGATGAAAAATTTAAAGAATTTATTTGCTATAAAAATTTGGGCGCTGGCAGCACTATCGGCTGTGTTGCTCACCAGTTGCGAAGACGTGATCGATCTGGACACAACCTCAGGCCCGACCCAACTCGTTGTAGATGCATGGATTACCAATGAAGCAGGTCCCCAAACCATTAAGCTGACGCGGTCAACCAACTATTTCAACAATGCCGCAGCAGAGCCAGTTTTAGGCGCAATCGTCACAGTTACGGACGACAAGGGTAAAGTCTATGAATTCGAAGATGTTGCGGGTAATGGCAAGTATATCTGGGGGAAAACAAATGCGGATACCCTGGGGCGGATAGGCAGAAGTTATACACTCAAAATCACCAATGAGTCTGACATTTACACCGCAGCAACTGAATTAAGGCGCGTGCCTACCGTTGATTCCATTGTATATACAAAAGAAAAATTGCCTTTTAAGCCTGATAAAGGGCCGCAGGAAGGTTTTATTGCAGAGTTTTATTCAAGGGACATTGCGGGTGCGGGAGATACTTATTGGATTAAGCCAGTCATCAATGGAAAGCCGACGGTTGAAAAGGCAGCTTCGATTTCCATTGCGTACGACGCCGCATTCAGCGCGGGCGCTCCTTCCGACGGGTTAATCTTTATCCAACCAATCCGCCAATCGATTACCACGGATTCCCTATATTCTGCCGGGGCTTCTGTTGGAGTGGAGTTACATAGCATTACCCATGAAGCTTTTGAATATTTGAACCAGATCAGCGAACAGGCTCTGAACGGCGGATTATTCGCAACGCCAATTGCCAATATCAAATCCAATGTTATCAATGCCGACCCGAAAGGGAAAGGTGCGCTCGGATTTTTCGGAGCGTCTGCGGTAAGCAGGAAAACAACCATAGTCGATCCTGAAAAAGCCCGTCCCGACGACAATTAGAACGATTCTGACTTTAAGCTCATCCACTGGTAAACCCCAATTTGCCAGTGGATTTTTTATTATATTTCATTTTTAAACGTAACGTAAAAATGAAGAAACATATCCTTCTATTCTTGCTGATTTCACCTCTAATCGCGGTTGCACAGAAACGTCCCAGAGAAATGGGTATCAAAATAGGTGTTTTGCCAACCGGTACTTTGAATGCCATAACGGATGTAGCGGGCGTGAAGGTCGGGCAAGTAACATTAGTAGAAGGCGCAGATATAAGGACTGGTGTAACAGCGATCCTGCCGCACGACGGCAACCTTTTTCAGCAAAAAGTACTGGCGGCCATGTACATTGGTAATGGTTTTGGAAAACTTGCAGGCTACTCTCAGGTAGAAGAACTGGGTACCATCGAATCGCCCATTGTGCTTACCAATACTTTAAGCGTACCCACTGCCGCCGACGCGATTATTGATTGGACCTTGGGACAAAAAGGAAATGAAGATGTAAGGTCCGTTAATCCAATTGTAGGTGAAACCAACGATGGCGGACTGAATGATATCCGCGGCCGGCATGTAAGAAAAGACCACGTCCTGAATGCATTGGCCCAGGCAGAGACAGGTCCGGTTGCCGAGGGCAATGTGGGCGCGGGAACGGGAACGATATGTTTCGGATGGAAAGGTGGGATAGGTACTTCATCCCGAAAGCTTCCTGCGAAACTGGGCGGATATACCGTGGGTGTGTTAGTACAAACTAATTTTGGAGGCGTGTTAACTATCAATGGTGTTCCCGTTGGTCAGGAACTTGGGAAATACTCTTTTAAGGAGACATTGGACAAGTCTTCTGACGGCTCTTGCATGATGGTGATCGCTACCGACGCACCGCTCGATCCCAGAAATCTAAAAAGGCTGGCAAAAAGAGTAATGCTTGGTATGGCACAGACCGGCGGCATTGCAGCCAACGGAAGCGGGGATTATGTAATTGCTTTTTCCACGGCCAACCGCGTCATGCATGCTGCTGCGGAACCTACTGTTAGTGCCAATCTTCTTCACAACGATTACATTTCTCCACTCTTCCTTGCTGCCATAGAGTCGACCGAAGAGGCTATCATTAATTCGCTCCTGATGGCCAAAAGCATGGAAGGTACCCAAGGTCATAAGGTAGAGGAACTTCCCAAAGAGCAGGTCATTCAAATCATGCGCAAATACGGCCGATTGAAAGAATAATAACCTATACCAAACCTAGGTACAGCAACTTTCCCAAGCAACGTATATAGATATAAGTAAGTGTATACCCCTAAGGTTATTCCTTATAATTGAAAACCCTTAAATTTTATTGGGTTAAAACGGTGATATTTAACAAATTATGATCTTTTGTCGAAATCAGGTAATCTTACCTGGTTATTTCTGTAGTTTAACGTATTGTCCGGACGTCAGCAGAAAACTACCTTTGAATTCCTAAATTCTTATACTCAACCCCGAAGAAATATGGAACATTCTACCACACATGCATGTCTTGTGCACCCTCACCCCCTGGAGTGCGAAGCAGTAGCTGAATGGTTAAGGAGAAGGTCTTACATAGAATTGGTCGGAAAGTGTAACAGTCTGGACCAGATTATCCAACTGCCCTATTTAAAAGAAGTTGATATCGTAGTGGTATTTGCGCATCATGCCGAAAAAACAGCTGACCAGATATTAAAAATCAGAAAACTTTATTCTCGTCTTAAATTTTTACTACTCGCTCCGAGCCCATGTGCTGAGTCCGTAAGGGAAGTGATACGTTCAGGGGTAAGCGGTTACATTGTTTTTGAAGCCGAACTGGATGAATGGGAACGGGCAATAAGGGCTGTTTCGGAAGGCAAAGTTTATTACGGGCAGGAAGTAATGCTAAAACTTGCCGAAAGCTCTCTTGAAACCTTCATTCAAGAGCCAGCACCAACAACTAGGGATTTTTTAAGTAAAAGAGAGGTGGAAATCCTCCGGCTCGTAGCCAGCGAATACTCAACCAACCGCATTGCAAATGAACTATGTATCAGCGATAAAACTGTTGAAACGCATCGCAGAAACCTCTTTCACAAATTGGGTGTAAAGAATTCAGTTGGGCTTACGAAGGTTGCCGTTCGGATGGGTGTGGTGTAGTTTTCGCAAAATTTATAGTGGAAAACCCTGAGAAGAGTGCCCTGATAACAAAAGTAAAATCAGGGTAAATATTTAGAAAAATCAGGGTTTCCGTCGATTGAAACAGCGCTTCTAATCGGGCAACTTTGTCTAAGTATTTTAATTATGGAACTGACGAAGCGCGAAAAAGAAATCCTGGATCTAATTATGGATGAATTGAGCTCCAAAGCAATAGCCGACAGACTTTCTATCAGCATTTCAACGGTGGAAGCTTATCGCAGGAGTCTTTTCAGGAAATTCGGCGTGCGATCCGTGATCGGTCTTGTGAAAGCAGCAATGAAAATGTAGTAATCTTGAAATTTGATTTAAGTATGGCAGATATCCGCCATTTGGCAGTGAATTGGGTCGATGGGATGAAAATCTCAAAGCAACACTTTGTTGAAACGGACCATTATCACACGGATCAGGTCAGGCGGGGACAAGCCGCTTTTCAAACACCGCTAAATTACGGTCTGCTCATTGCAAAAGATGGAACAGAATCTCTTGAAATGCAGGTGCTGGGAGATGCCAGTCAGCAAATAAGAGTACGGATCGATCAATGCTCGGCAGTTTCACCCGATGGAAGTCTATTGGATGTTACGCCATCCGACGAACTGAAACTCGATACATCGCTAGCAAGCATCCTGGAACAATATCGTTTGCCGTCAGGACAAAATATGGTGTTGTATATGGTGCTCGGTATCAGCCTATTCGAGCGGAAACAAGTAGGGATTCCTTTGGAAAACGAGATTCCTGTAAGGCATCCCAATACATTACCCAGTTACCGCATCAACATTGTACCATCTGAGTTGATCAATACAGACCAATGGGGTGGGACCGGATTAATCATTGGAAAAATAGAATACTCCAATGCAGAACTGAAGGTAATGCATGATTTTATTCCCGCATGCAGGACTGTAAAAAGCCATAAGAGTTTGCGTGATTGGTACAACCGGTTCGGCGGATATCTGAATGATATTGAAATGTATTCTTTCCGTATCATGCAGAAAATCAAGACAAAAAGTCAGAAAAGTACGCTTTCAGACAGTGTGCAGGCAATGGTCGAGAGGTTGGTGAATGTGTTTGCGATGGTGAATATTTCTTTTCAGCGTCAAGTGCCTTTCGAGCAGCCGGTCAACATGGTTGTATGCATGATCCAGGCAGTGCAAAGTATCCGGACATCGCTGGAATGTTTGACCGACCGGGAAAAAGAGGAAGTGCTGGGTTATCTGGGCGAATGGGCCGACGATTCCCCGGGAAGTCTGGAAAAGCAGATAACGTCGGTCATTCAGGTAGTTTATAACCATAATGATATGCTGCCTTGTTTCAAAACGATCGATACATTTTACAGCATGTGGACCGCATTATTCTTGAAATTAAGTCAATTGGAATTCATAGGAAAACGCAAGGGGCAGCAAGTATTTATCATCGAAAGTCCCGTCCACGAACCGCCGGTACAGCCCGAAAAAACAAAATCACGATGGAGCCCATTGTGAGACAGTCAATCAATGACCGCCGGCATCAGCCGACGGGTTACCCCGAAAAAAATGGATCCAGTCAATAAAAATCAGAGAAAAACGGCAATTGGGAAGTTTATTGGCATGTATATGCTCTCGTTGACCTTTCCAATCCTGGGCGTCTACCTGCTCATGCGGGTGCCTGGCTCAGTAGGCGAGTCGGAGACAAAACGGTACAAGGAAATTGTGGATGAGCAAACCCCAATGCTGACGGATACGGACACATTGAGCACGATTTCCCGGAAACTGATCCAGCTGGATGGGGCATACAGCAGCGCGACGGACGAAATGGCCAAAGCAACCGCGCGTACCCAGCTTGTTGACATTGAAAGCCGGATCAATGGGATTATGAGCCATTTCAATGCATTGGCAACGTCTGCGGCGCACGAACAGAATAAGAAACTATCTGGTGGCATCGCCAAATTGACCGAAGCATTGGTAACATACCGCCAGACCATTGGAGAATTGCGCAGGACATTAGATAGCAAAGGAATTGACGTCCAGGTTGTGAATGATCTTCGAAATCAGATCAATATGAAAGACCTGGAAATAAAAAGTATGGAGCGTCAGCTGCTCGTCGGTGCTGCCAGTGGTGGCGGTGGAGGCGGCGGCGGCGGTGGCGCAGATGCGAAAGAATTGCAAACCAAATTAAACCTGATCCAGAAAGACCTCGATAATTGTAGATCGGCGAAATCAGGTGGTGGTGGTGGTGGCGGCGATGCTGCGGCTATCCAAAAGCAACTCGAAGAATGTTTATCCGCTAAAAACGGAACGGCTGTTACCTACCGCGAATGGCTAAGGTACTCAGAAGCAGAGGGATATTACCAGTTGATGACCCAGGGAAATCTCCGAAAGAACGACCGGCGGGTATATTATGACCAGGCGAAGCAAATCTACGACGGGCTGCAACTTTCCACGGCTAACAAGGAAATGAAAGCAAAAGCGACGGAAAGGTTAATTAGTTTACAAAAAAATCAGCCGTAGGGCTAGTCCAACTTTCTTCCAATCAATCCATGCAAACCGAAGCACTCAGATACGCGATCAGCGTGGCGCAATCATTGGCGCGTGAATACCGGCAGGAACGTTTTGGCCCCGCACATTTACTGATGGGCTTGCTGCACAACGACGTGGGCCTTGCCTCCGAACTAGTGACGGCTGGGAAGGATATTCCCTATTTGCGCGACTGGGCGGAAGTAAGGCTGGAAGAAAGCCCGAAATCCATCAAAGTACCGGAGGATCCGCAGGCAGACAATGCCGCTGGTTCCTGCCTTGAACTGGCCGAACTGATTGCAATGCAGCTGAATACGGATACCAATCCGCTTTGTGCATTGGCGGCAATCCTCAAACCAGGTGTCGGTTTTTCAGCGGAACAGCTGAAATCGCTTCCCATTACCCAGAAGGAAGTAATGGCAATTAGCAGCCGGGGCGAAGCTAAGCCATCGGAAAACAATGTTGCTGAGGAAAATAAGGCAGTTTCAAAACCGGCTGGTGGCGCTAAAACGGGAACAACGAATCTTGAAAAATTCACTTCGGATAAAACACAAAGAGCGGCGGACGGCAAAACGGATTCGGTCATTGGCAGGGATCGTGAGATACGTCAGATGGCCGAGATCCTGGGAAGGCGCAGCAAGCCCAATGTGATCCTGATTGGTGAGCCGGGTGTGGGGAAATCTGCATTGGTGGAAGGTTTTGCCAAACTGATATCCGAAAAGAAAGTACCTCAGTTGCTTCAAAATGCAAGATTGCTGGAAGTGGATATGGGTGCATTAGTAGCAGGAGCTTCTTACAAAGGAGAGATTGAAGAGCGTTTGAAAGGCATATTGAATGAAATAAAAGCTTTTGACAAAGTGATTTTATTCATTGACGAAATCCATATGCTCCTGGATCCGAAAGGCTCGATTGGAACGGGCGTCTCGCAATTATTAAAACCGGAACTGGCGCGCGGCGAGATCACCGTAATTGGAGCGACCACGCCGGAAGAATACCGAAAATACATTGAAAAAGACGAGGCGTTTTCGCGCCGGTTCGAGATACTGAATGTAGACGAACCCGATGAGGCGACCGCTACCCGGATGATCGAACACATTTTGCCTGTTTACGAAGCGCATCATGGTTTGAAAGTCTCAGCAGGTACTGCGGCAGAAGCCGTCAAATTATCAAAAAGATATGTGAAAGAGCGACGCCTGCCCGATGTAGCATTGGATTTGCTGGATAGGACCATGGCGGCCATGCGGTTAATGGATGAAGTTTCGGAAACAGAATTGGTTACGCTGCAAACGGATCTGGATGCATTATTAGCTGTGGATGAAGCAGAAAGGGTTCATGAATTGAAATGGTTTGCCCGCCAGTTACCCAATCGGCTTAGCCCGCTGCTCATTGGGAAATTGGATCAAGCGGAAGAGGTAGACCTGGAAACGGCGGAAGGAATTCACGGCCAATTGAGCAGTAAGTTGGCTGCTTTGGTAGAATTGGCCACTTTACGATCCGATAGCGTGGGTAAAAACGAAATCGCGGCGGTAATCTCTCATAAAACAGGTATCCCGCTTGGAAAACTGCAAAGCTCGGAACGGGATAAGTTGCTGGGAATTGATGAAGTTTTGAAAAAACGGGTTGTTGGTCAGGACCAGGCGGTAAAAGCATTGAGCGAAGCCATTCTGGAATCGCGCTCGGGTCTGATCAAAGCCGGACAACCCATTGGATCCTTCTTTTTACTCGGACCTACTGGTACTGGTAAAACAGAAATTGCGAAAGCATTGGCAGATTTCCTCTTCAATGACGAATCGTTCCTGATCCGTTTTGATATGTCGGAATTTAAAGAAGAACATTCGGCGGCCTTGCTTTACGGCGCGCCTCCGGGGTATGTGGGTTATGAAGAAGGAGGGTTACTGGTGAACAAAATCCGCCAGAAACCGTATTCTGTCGTTCTTTTTGATGAAATAGAAAAAGCACATCCATCTGTTTTTGACCTTTTTCTGCAAATACTGGATGAAGGCAAATTGCACGACAGGCTTGGTAAGGAAGGCGACTTTTCGAATGCCGTGATATTGTTCACCTCCAACATTGGCCAGGAACATATCGTGAAGGGTTTCAACGAAGGTATTGTGCCCAAATCCACTGACTTAATGGAGATTATGGCCAAGCATTTCCGTCCCGAGTTTTTGGCAAGGCTTACTGAAATTGTCCCATTTGCACCGATTTCAGAAGATAATGTAGTCAAGATATTCAGCATCCATTTGCGCAGCCTGACGGATTTAATGGAAAAACAGGGAATTACATTAGAACTTACTCCGGAGGCAAGAAAACACATTGCCATGCAGGGTTTTACGCCCAGATATGGCGTGAGACCATTAAAAGGAGTGATTCGAAACATGTTAAGACGGCCCATCAGCCGGATGATCATCTCAGGAGAAGTTGAAAAAGGTTCCGTAATCAGGTTAAGCCTGAATGATCAGAGTGAGGTTGTATGGACAACCGAAAAAGACGTGCTGGAAGGGATTTCTTCGTAAAGTGAATCGAAAAGCAGTTTATAAATTGTCAATACCATGCAAATTCAGATATTCAGGAGCAATAGAAACTGGGATTCTGCCCTCCTGCCACTTGATGACAATACTTTCGGCATGATCCTTCAATTCAGGGTCAGGCTCATACGGGTTGAACCAACCACCCGGTTTTTTAGCAGTGAGACGTACGCAACCGGGAATGGAATTTTGCATGACACCTATGGTCGATTCCAGCTTGATGCATGGACAGACGAGGAGTGGGAGGCTTACAAAAGAAGGTTTGTGCAAGTGGTACAACGACATTGGTCGGATAAATTTATTTTGGATCCAAACAGGGCTTGGTACCGTCCGAGATTGGGTGCGGCGCTTACATCAGCGCTCATTCAATGCGGTCTTTCCATTCAATTAGTTGAAACCGCGGCCCAGGCTCATCAAACTTACAGGATTATCCATCCCCGTAATCCAGGTTTCCGGTCGTATGCTTCGGATACACTCAGGTCCGGTCTTTTCACACATGCAGATCTTGAATCCCATTGGAATGGCAGACTTACCAGAGTTGGATCAGAGCAACATAACATTGATTTTCTTCAAACGACCATTAATCACGAGTTTGGCCATACGCTGGGCCTCGGGCATGTGAACGGATCGGGTAACAACGACAGGGCCTACGGTGTAACGCTTAATGAACGGGAAAATCAAATGGGTATGGGCGGATTACTTACAGCCAGTCACGCACGACCCTGGATCAATAGCTTGCGGTATCGGCACCATTTACTTCCGGAAGGCAATCCCAGAGAGCACCATGTAACCTTTACCGGTCGGGTCGCCAGCCCGCAATTGATAGAATATTGGGATAACGATTGGCGGCCAGCAGCTGCAACTTCATAGGATACTGTTCGGAATGTGTTTTGGGAAAATAATTAAGAGAAAAATGAAAAGTCGTAACAAATATTTATTCCTGTTCCTGGCCATTTTATTAAATGCCTGTAATTTGTTCAGGCCGGTTGATCCGCTGGCACCTCAAGTATCCGAAGTTACCATACTGCAGGTTACCTCTACCAGCGTGAGGGTAAGTGCACAGGTTTCCGACCCGGATGCGGAAAATAGTCGGCAGGAAAAGAAAAGCGGTAAAATCCAGGATTTTGGCTTTGTGTACGGGATACTGGATAATCCTACAATTGAAAATGGTTACGTAGAGCAAGGGGGACAGAACATTATGGCATCGCCCTACAACTGGGAAGATCAGATCACCCGGCTTTCTTCTCAGGAAAAATATTTCATCAGAGTTTATGCCAAAAACGAAGGCGGAGGGATTATTTATGGACCGGTAGCCAGTTTTACAACGGGTAATTTCATCTTGCCAACCATAAAAACCACCAGCGTATCGGGCATAAAGCAGAATTCGGCAGTCGTTAACTATACCGTAACGATGGGAAATAGCAATGCAACCATCACCAACTACGGCGTCTGCTATTCTTCTACCAATCAAACTCCTGTTGTGACCGATTCAAAAGTACAAGTGACTGGCTCCGTGAAAACAGGAACCTACACGGCCACGCTGGAAAGGCTGTCTGGCGGAACATTATATTATGCCCGTGCTTATACAACAACCAATGCGGGTATCGCTTATGGCAATGTTGTTTCATTTACGGCTGGCCAGCCAGCGGTTTTGAAAGACACTACATTCGTGATGAACTTCTCAAACACGTATGACCTGGAAACCGGCGATATCCAATCGCGAAATGGTACCGAAGATCTGTATTGGTATCCTTATGGACAACCTGCCGGAATTTACCCTAAAAATGGGGCGAAGTTCTTTGTCATGGATACAGGTACTGATTTCAAAGCATTGAAATATTCTGACTTGTTGTCTTTAAAATATTCAGTTGATTTTGTTGATGGCAGCTACACTTCTAAAAGTAACCGGCTTTCAAACGGCACGGTGGTAGCCTATGTGACCAACATTGGCCATTATGGCAAAATGCGTATCAATTCAAAAGGATCCGAGCGAACCGAAACCGATGTGTATTCTGGAAACATGGAAGTGTCCATTGTGACTTATAATAATGACTAAAACGGCCTGCGTATACGGATATCCGTAGGGCATTACACTTAGGGGAAAACCCTGATACTATGAAAAAGTTTTTGACCTTTTCCGCCTCAATTTTGCTCTCAGGACTTCTGGTTTCTTGCAGCATATTCTCTGCTGTGGATCCGCTTGCCCCTGCCGTTTCCCAATTGGAAGTTGTGTCGGTAAAACGGACTGAAATTACGGTAAGCGGAACTATCAATAAACCCGATTTTAAGAATACCAGACAGGAGAAGAAGAGCGGGCTAATCAGAGAATATGGCCTGGTTTACGGTACAAATCAGAATCTGACTGTGGAAGTAGGTCCGGTGAAAGTGCTGGGAATTTCGGGCACATTACCGTTGACGATCCAAAATGAGACAATCAGTGGATTGCTGGCCAATACCCAATATTATGTCGCTGCTTATGCGAGGAACGAAGGCGGAGGAATTGCTTTGAGCGAAATTGTGAGCGTGAAAACCACCGATCAGCCTGGTATTTTTACCAGTAAGGTATCAGTTAAAGTGGCTATTACCGGCGCATCGCCTTACGATCTGGATGAGGCGAAAGTAGTGGCATCGGGAGATGCGCAAACGGACGTGACCATGGAAACTTTTACCATTTCGGGAAGAGGAACGGTGCTGTCCGTCTCATCTGTTGGCGGAACGGTTCTCAAAAATCTGGGTGTAGTTGATTTTAATGCATTAACCTACCTGAACCTGCTGAATATCAGGGACTATAAGACCGAGGCAATATCCATATTAATGAATACAAGTACTGCCAACACGGTAATTGCCTTCAAAACGAAAGAAGGCAGGTATGGCAAATGGAAAATAGAATCGCTGGTTGGTAAGGACTTGACTGTGAGCCTAATCGCTTATGATAAATAACCCGGAATTATGAAGTACTTCGTTACCCTTATATGTGTTTTTCTCACGCTTGCCTCTGTGGCGCAGGACCGGATTTGGCTGGATAATGGAAATCCTGTTCAAGCCAAACTGAGCCGTGCCATGGATAGTAAACTGGAATGGATCGCCGCTGACGGCATCCCCAGAATATATCATAGAAAGCGATTTTTAGTGGTTTTTGCAGCCAGCGGCCAGTTTATGGTCATTTCCGAGCTCAGTGAAAATGCGTCCAAAGCCCAAAACCAGATCGAAGCTTTTTACAAATCTCCCCCGAGAAATGTAAGCCAGGATATCATTATCAAGAGCGTTCCGCTGACGGTCATGGCGGGTTCTATATCCTACGAAAGCGATGAGGTGATCAACTATCTGACAAGCGAAGGTAATGCTGCATCCATTAGCAAAGAGGAAGTTGCAGCTGTGATTTATAAGGACGGACGTCACGAAATCCTGCGCGATGTGGTGGATGTAGCCCCTTTGCTGGCGTTGGCCCACAAAGAAATTGAAAAGAAAGAGCGTGAGATTGTTCGAAAGGAGCAGGAAAAACCAAAAACACAACAACCTGTCGCGAAACAACAAGAAAAACCTGAGCCACCCAAAGAGCCGGCAAAGCCATTTTTGACAGCTACGGAAGTGAAGGATTACAGCGCCAAAGGGATCAGAAGAGTGGATGAATTTACCTCTTACCTGCGGATTATAGGCAATAAAAGTATGAAGTCGGAAGAGAAAAATAAGGCTGTGCAGCAGGCTTTGAGCCTTTTTGAACCACAGGCCACGGTTGCAGTCAGTTCTTCTAAGGGCGTAAAGAAGTATCCCGTTAAAGAATATCTGAACAGGCTGAAACTGTTGCCTTACAGCAAGATCAACATTACGTGGAATGAGGTCAAGTATGTGAGTGAGCTAAAACAGGAGGCGGATGGGAATTATTACGGCATTATCGCGGCGCAGCAGGTCTTCGAAGGATTTGCGGCCAATGGGAAGGTTGCTTACGGGGATATCACCAAGAAAAACATCCGCGTGAAACTGGAATCGTATCAGAAAACCATTGATGGAAAAGATACGGTGAACTGGGAGGTATTACTGGGAAATATAGGTGTTGAAACCAGCGAGGGACAATGAGATACAGTCGGTTTTTCTTGGCTAAATTGTTTGCAGTCGCCTGGACTTCGCTGCATGCGCAATGCGGCTTCCTTGCTGGAAATGTGACGGAAATTACCGGTACTGTTCCTGTCGTTGCCAGTATCTCGGTGAAAACAGACCAGGGAAAAGTACGGCTGGGAAAAACAGATTCATCAGGTGTTTTTAATGTAGAAATGCCTTGCAATGTATCTGTAATTACTATTGAAGCCTCCAAGCACCAGTCGCTGCACATTCCTTTGAATGCCGATTCCAAACTGGAAGGTACCTATTTCGTGACATTTGCATTGATGCCATTGGGCAAGCAAACCAGCGATGAACCGTATGCGCAATCCGAGCAGACCCATTTTGAATTGAAGGATACGACCAAAGCGCAGACGTCGATTATCAGACGGTTTGAGGTGAAAGATGCTATGTCCAACCAGGCCTTACCTGCTGAAATATGTCTTTATTATACCCAAAAACAGAAAAAGGATTGCATTAACCTGCTTGTTTCAAAACCCTCTGCGGAGATCATTTTTACAGAGAAGGATATTGTGGCCATGGAGGTGAAATCCGCTGGTTATCAAGCATATAACGGGAACCTCATATTGGACAAAACGGATCAGGAGCCCAGGACCTACATTATCAAACTCAATAAACAGCATTCAATGCTGTCGGTCAATATTATCAATGCCAGTTCGGGAGTTCAATTCCAGTTATTGGAAGAAAACAATTCGGCAGTACCATTGCACCGGGTCAATGACGGACATTATTTTGCCGAAGTCGCACCAGGAAAGTCGTACAATCTGGGAGTTGGTGGGGCAAATCAGAAAGAATTCAGTACCGCCGTGGCGTCGCTGAAAGAAGGTTTAACATTGAAATCGCTGCGGATTCCGGAAAGAGAAACGCCTGTTGCTATTGCTGAAAAACCAATTAATAGGAAGGGGATCGTAGCTTCCGGCAAGACGCTCTATTTTCCAAGAAGCGATTACAAATTACCGGTGCAATCACGGACTTATCTGGATTCGGTGGCGAGCTATATCCTCGAAAACCGGGATAAAGCATTGCGGATCACTGGTCATACGGATAATGTCGGGAACCCCGGTTTGAATGTGACATTGTCTGAATATCGGGTAAGGGTGATCACGAAATACTTAATGAATAAAGGTGTTCCGGAAAGTGCAATTACGGCGTCGGGTGTTGGTAGCAAGCATCCCGTCGTCCCAAATGATACGGAAGAAAATCGGCGAAAAAACAGGCGTGTAGAGGTTCAAATAATTGATTTACAGGAAAAAAGTAATTGAAATCATGAGGAATTTTACAAATGTGAGATGGCAGGTATTGCTGGTATTGGGCATACTTTCGGTGGGCCAGAGCTTTGCACAACCCCTTAGTCGGAAGGATGCAGATGAGATACGGGTTCTTGCGAGAGAGAAGATAAAGGGTTTGAATGACCTTTTGAATGCGATCGCCAATGAAGACCTTAGCAATTACGAGCGTCGCTACCTGATGATGAACAGCTATATGCCAAGTAATGATCAAATCTTCGTCAATGACGGGGTGATTGTAGAGGACGATACCGATCCCAAAAACAGGGTTAGCGCGCCAGGATTGGACACGCCCATTGAAAAGTACCTCAGCAATTTCGACCTGTTTTATACCAAAACCGAAACCAATACCATCGAATTTACAAACCTGGTAGTAGGCGACGTAAAAGTGGATAAGTACCCATTTGTAAAAGTCTTTTACACCCAGCATTTCAAAGGAAAAAGCAACCGCGATAACACGCCTTTCCAGCCCATATCCCGGGTAGCTGAGCTGCGGGCAGACAAATCGGGAAATGACTGGATCGTATCCCTTACGCGTATTGCATTCAATTCCACCGAAAACGCAAAAGCAGTACCGATTACGCCCAAACCATCAGCTACTTACGATTCATTACAGCGTAAAAAGGAACCCATTGTAGCGCAGCCTACGGATAAAAAGCCGGTAGCAACACCGGAACAAACCAGGCAAACCGAGCAAGTTTCACAACAAATTAGTCAGCTGAGCCAGGCAGAGATCCAGCAAGCCAGGAAATGGGGCGCTATTAAACTGGGAGCAGGCGTAGCAGCCCTTGCATTTGGGGCAGTGACTTACAGTATGCTCAACAAAGATTACAAGGATTATAAAAACAAGATCGCAGAATCGGAAGGATTCACGAGTTACGCGAAACCAGGTGCGTTCATATCCATCGGCGCCGCCGCAGTCGGAATCGGTCTGTCAGTGAGTTCGATATTTGATTTTAAGACGGCGAAGGGGAGGTAGGAAAAAGCTATGAGCTGTTAGCTATTAGCTGTTAGCCAAAGTGACTGCAAGCCTCTGCAGGAACAAAGAATACTTAAAAAGGCCAATTGTCAAAAAAGCTATTAGCTAAAGGCTAACAGCTAAAAGCTCAACACTAATGTCCCAACCAGCAGCACGAATCGGAGATATGCATGTTTGCCCGATGGTTACGCCCGGAACGCCGCCTGTTCCGCATGTGGGCGGGCCTGTTCTGCCGCCGGGTGTGCCTACGGTACTTGTCGGAGGCGTGCCCGCCGCATGTATGGGTGATATGTGTGTATGTGTGGGACCGCCGGATGTGATTGCAATGGGCTCGACGACTGTGTTGATTGGTGGAAAGCCCGCGGCGAGAATGGGCGATTCCACGGCGCATGGCGGAACGATCGTATTAGGTTGCCCGACGGTTTTAATCGGCTGATTATCAAACGTATTAATAAAATTACTCTTAACCATATACAATTATGTTCAACTACGGAATAGGTGGAAATGAACGCAAAATCGACCAGTCCAGTGAGGGCATTGCGGATATCCCACAAAACAGAACGCTTTTTGCCAGCCAATTAACCGGCGACCCGTCACCCAGGCCACAAATGGTCTACGATCTGAAAACAACAGAAGAGGTTTTTGCGCATTACCAGCCGGAAGCGGAAGTGGAATTTATCACATCCGACGGAAGCCTGATCAACGAAAATCTCCGGTTTAAGAATTTGGGCGATTTTGGTAAAAAAGGCATCATCGCACAAAGTGCCTTTTTACAGGACTTGGATGCAAGAAATGAAGCTTACCAGCAGGTTGTGAGACATTTGAAGGTAAATAAAATCCTCAAAGCCGCCCTGGAAAAGCCGGAAGCGAAAGCAGCATTATTGGGAGTTTTTCAGACGCTCATCAACGAGTTGGAAGAAGCGGGCTGAAAACAATGAGTGAATGAGTGAATGATTGAATGACTGAATAAAGTAAAACTAGACATTCCACCATTCCGCCACGCAATAACCATTCACTCATTTTAACATTCACTCATTCACTCATTCGGTCATTCACTCATTATTTCATTCAATCATTCAACATTGACATGGCATCAAATCTAAACGAATCGTCCCCAGAATCCTCTTCAAGTGCGCTGAAGGAACGCACAGCAGTACCTCTCGAAGCCGGCCTGCCTCTTCTTGCCAAATATGGAGGCTACGATCTGGTAGAAACCATCATCGAAGGCGCAGCCAACATTAATCCTGAAAAGAAAGCACGTAAAAAGATATTCCTGACAGAAGCGGATAAAAAGAAAGAACGCCAGCAACTTAAGAAGCGGCTGGAACTCTGGTCGGAGCTGCTGAGCAGTGGGGATTCCGTGCCTGATATGATCGAAGCTGGTCAGAAACAGGCAGATACGGCCTTCGAATCATTGAAAGAAAATCTGGGAAAAGCGGTGGAGCAGGTACGTCCGCTGGAACAGTCGTACCGTTCGGTAGCGATGTTTTTCAAGAACACCGATCAGGAAAAAGTGAAGAATGTTACATTCCTGAATGCGGCGCCCGATCAATTGCAGGATCTGGACGTAACCACTTTTATCGATGCAGTAGGAGAAGAGCTTGCCGCGAAATTCGATCGTCTCGATCTCCGTGAAAACTATTCTATTCTGAACGTACCTGGATATATGGGTTCAGGAAAAGTGGTGGACAAGTGGGCCAAAATGGCTTATAAAAACAAAACCATGCTGGTGACAGATTTTATGCATTTGGATGCACCAGAGGATGTTATGGAGCTTTTTGAATCCGCTAACCTTACCGGCGGGGCGGCACATTTGTCCAATGTAATGATGACCTGCAACTGGCTGGTGGGCCGTGCAAAACATGCGGATCTCGGCGAGGAAGATGACTTATACATTCCGCCATCCACTGCATTGGCCGGAAACCTGTATAAAACCCTCATGTCGCAGGTGGCTGCTGGTAAAAAGCACGGAACACTCAGCGAAGTGGACGGCGTTCGTTTTCCATTGAAAAAATCCGAGATCGCCGATCTTGAAAAAATGGGATTGATACCCATGGTGAATGAATACAGCAAAGTAATGGCCTTCTCTGCCAAAACATTGTTCAATGGCGATAACGTTGGTTTGCAGACTTATTCGGTCGTACGGGTGTTCGACTACATCACCAAAGTACTCATCGATTTTCTGAACCGCAGGGCTTTTGAAAACTTCGATTACAATACCAAAAACGATCTTAAAAAGCAGATTATCAAGTTTTTGGATAGCGTTACCGGCCCAGGTAAGCTGATTGAGAAATTCAGCGTAATGCGTTTTGAACAGGATAAAAACCAAAAGGATAAGGTCTACCTGGACATCCATATGGTCCCTTATTTCCCTGCCAAAAATTTCATGATCGCATTAACTGGCCAAAAAGGAGATGATCTGGATGCGGCGGAATGGGCAGCGGAATATGCGCAGCAATAAGGAAATTTTGAATGAGCGAATGAGTGAATGAGTGAATATTTTTTTAACTCTTCATTCACTCATTCAGTCATTCAGTCATTCACTCATTTCACATTAAAAGTGGCATTCAGCACAACGCTAAAAATCGACGGCGAGCATGAGTACAGCGTCATGTTTATGCGGTTTGAGTTACATCAAACGGTGGACGAGGCGATGTCTATCACGTCGCCGATCCAGTGGGCGCATTTGTATATGGAGCTTGAAATGGTGCTTGACGATTTTCTGATCGAGTGGGCCAATAAGCCTTCACAGAAATATGATCTAACCGTGGAGCAGTTCGGTGAAACGGGCTCGTTCAAGACACTGAGTTTCAAGGATTCGGTATGCACCGAGTTTGTGGAAATGTTTGACGACGGTACTGACGATTTGGATAAAGCTTTGAAAAATCGGTTGCAGAATTTCATTACCTGCCTCACGATCACTGCTTCGAGCGTGGAGATTAACGAAGCGAAACTGGAAAATTTTTAAAAATGGCCGAACAGGACGCGACGATCGGTGTAGAAGCACATTTTACGCTGGACGGAAAGGATTTTCTTGTCAAAAAAATATCATACGGGTGTAACCGCAATGCCGATGAACGCGGCAGCCCGACGGACGCGCCGAAGGCAAGGTTGATCCGGATGACGATTGCGCCAAAGCAAAACGATGACTTCACATTGCTTTACGATTGGGCCTTTAAAAATGACCGTCAGCTGAGCGGGCAGATCGAATTCAAGTACGACGGCGACTCGCAGGTGCTACGGAAAATGGAATTTGAAGATGCCTATTGTGTAGGTTTCCGGGAATCATTTATGGCAAAGGAGTCCACGATCCGGGGCCGCACATTGGCGCATGTTCCGGATGGAAAGGGTTATCTGCCACAGCACCGCGGAAGGGATTATTTCCTGAGGGAGAGCTTTGCAGCATTGGTTTACGAACTGATATTACTTCCGAAAAAAGTGAAAATCGGACAGGTTGAAATGAACAGCTAGATGGCACGACAGGTAAATACTTCCATTGAAATCGAAGGCGGAACAGAGATAACCCGTCACCTCGGGCTGGTGATTGAGCAGGATTTGTTTGCACATCATTGGTTTGAATTGCTGGTGCCATTTGAACAGCTAGAAGATGCGGGAGAACATTTTTTCAATCGCTCTCACAGGGCTGTGATGGGTAAGAAAATTACTTTCTCATTCAGTCCGAGGCTGGGAGAGGAATCATTTGACTTCACTTTTCAGGGGATCGTAACCGAAATAAGGCTCCGGAGCCTGAGCGATATGAGCAGCGCATTTGTGCTGAAAGGATACAGTCCGACGATTGTGCTGGAAGATTCGGTACAGCGACGTTCGTTTCTGAGGGGAACCGTCCAGGAAATCTTTAATGCGGTTTTACAACCTTATCCGCAAAATCTTTTGAGAAAACAGCTAAATCCTGAGAATGGAGGGCGTGCAGTGCCATTTACCCAATACAATGAAAGTAATTACAAATTTCTCAGCCGGGTAGCTGATCGGTGTTGCGAGTGGTTCTATTACAATGGGCGGGAGTTGGTTTTGGGACATGGTAATGATACGCAGGAAGTGGATTTCCTGGTTGACGGGTTGCAGAACTTTGACGTCGCATTGCGGCTCCATCCATCCCAATTCAGTTTTGAAGGATATAATTACACAGTTCCGGAAGCATATCTGGGCGAATCCGGCCAGCAGAATGTAGATGGACTTACTTCATTGAGCGAGTTCGCTTTGGAACAATCGGACAGTCTTTTTGCCCAACCTTCATTGCTGCCGTCGCCGGAGATCATCGGCGGGCAAAGTGAAATTGATGAACTGACTAAAATGGAACGCTCGGCGAGGGTTACTTCTATGGTTGATTTCCGGGGAAGCGGAGAAACACCGACGATGAGCGTCGGAACGGTACTTACCGTGAAGGGCCAGCGACTGAACGAGCGTGGTGAGCAATATGAAGAAAACTTTGGAAAATACAGGGTCGTGCATATCCGCCACGAGATCAATACGGCCGGAAGTTATCAGAACACATTCAATGCAGTTCCCGAATCGGCGCAGCATCCGCCCAATAATCCTTATGTGAAAAACCCGCTGGGAGAAACGGAACAGGCAGAAATCATCGCTAATGACGATGGTGAGAATCTGGGAAGGGTACGCGTCAAGTTCTTCTGGAGCCAGTCGCGGCAGCAGGATCAGGAGTCGGTTTGGATGCGGGTGGGGACATTCCACAATTCGCAAGGCAGGGGAGCCAATTTTGTCCCGGAAATTGGCGCTATGGTAATGATTGGTTATGAAGGTAACCTGGCGGAGAATCCATTTGTGATGACCAGCTTATATCCCAAACCGGAAGAGGATATCAGCTATACCAATGACGACAATGATGTCAAGGTCATTGCGACCCGTTCAGGAAACATGCTCGTTTTTATCGATAAAGATGGCGACGCGCAAATTCAGATCAGCAACCGCAATAAGACGGATACTAATTTAAAATTCAGCTTCAAAGACGATGGGCTCATAGAAATGGAAGTTGAAAACGGCCTTATCAATCTCAAGGCGAAAGACGTCAATGTGGAAGCATCCAATAACATTACCATGACGGCCGATTCGAGTTTCAGTGTCCAGGCAGGAAGCATTTCCATCAAAGCTGATCAGGACATTAAAATGGAAAGCGGCACTTCGACGGACATTAAGGCGGGTACCGAACTTAATGCGGAAGGAAGTGTCAGTGCGAAATTAAAAGGCGCCCTGGTGGATGTGGAAGCCAGCGGGCCTACCACTATTAAAGGAGCATTAATCATGTTAAACTAAATATATCCATAATCAATTCTTTCACTTTTAAACAGTTACAACTATGCCAGCTTCAAGTTTTGACGCGTACTTTACCTGGGACGGTGGTCCCTCAGGCGACGGAATTGCCGTAATCTCATGCAACTATTCTTTGTCACAATCCATAGATGATAAAGGCCGTGTTTCTTCCAAAGTGTATGGAGGAACCGTATTTATCCAGGTTGATTCATCGAGTGCCTCCGACAGCCAGGGGCTTTGGGAATGGATGGTGGATCCGGACGGAAAAAAATCCTCTGCAAAAATTACATTCAAAAATGTGGATGAAGAACAAACTCAAAAAGAACTGGAACTGACGGATGTATACTGCGTCCAGTACAGCGAAAGCTTCATTGAAACAGGTTCGATGCCCATGACAACAAGCCTTACTTTGTCAGCAAGGGAAGTGAAATTGTTTGGTACCCCACATGTAAATCGCTGGTAGGTGGTCTTCAGCCTTCGCGGCCCGGCAGTCGGCTATTGGATGACGGCCGGGCCACGAAGGCCGGGCCACGACGGCCTCTTTTTTGTTTCGAATTTGACTCTTATCTGTCAACATTTTTTATATGGTCCTTTTCAGTGATTACTCGGCGTTGCAAGCAAATCATCCCACATTCAAACATATTCGGAGTGTGCTGGAAGATGGGCAGATAAGGGATGAGGCGAAGGCAAATAAATGGAATACCTGCTGTATCCAAATGAGCATTGCAATGAATAAGTCGCAAATGCCCATTGAGAACTATGACTATTTTGATCCCTGGCTAACTCCGGATAAAGACCCTGCTAAATCGAACAGAGTTAGAGCGTTACCCGACAACAAGGGTAACAATTACATTTATAGTGTGCTTGATATGAAGGTTTATTTGAATAAAAAATATTTCCAGGCGGAAAATTACCAAAGACCTTACAAGAAAAACATCATGGGCCGAAAAGGCATCATCGCTTTCGGCGTGTCGCATATGGATCTTTGGGACGGTAAGGAATTTCATCAGGAACAGATATTTGGCGGATGGAGTGCGTGGGATGCGTCGGATGGTGCAGGAGGAATTTTTTTCTGGGAGGTGTTGTCACTGAACACGTTATTGGAAGACGCTTTGAAAAGTTAACCCTCTTATTACAATTAAATAATGTTATGGCAGATGCAGTGGTGCATGTCGCAGCGAATATGCAATTAGCAGCGGAATATTATCAGAGGTGCGGGTTTGATGTAATGGGCCCCGGGCGAATATCGACCGGGTTGACCATCAATTTTAATAATCTGGAAGAGTTGCTGGATAATATGATCAGTCGGACGGAAATGATACAATTGATAGTATGTCACGGATCCGATGTGAATGGATTACTCACGCCTTTTGCCAGGGGCAGCAACTTCACGGCAACGGGCGGGGTAATCACTGATCTGGCCCGGCTTGCAAAGAATTCGATCCCTCACCTGGCCAATAATTCACATTTACCCAGCGATACCTTTGCCGTGGTGGATGTGGCATCGAAAATGGGTGTCAGGCCGGAGGTAGCCATCCGGCTTGCTGAGAAGCTGGTCGGAGTTCAGAAAAAGAAATTAATTGTGTTCGTCAGGGGCTGTAACATTGGCGCCAACCAGCAGATGTTGCGGGATTATAAGGCAGCTTTTGGGGCGCAAATGGTGACGGCACCCAATTGTCGCATGTTTTTTCTCCGGATCAGGCCGCATCTTCCGTCAACGCGGCTAAGGCAGACGATGGCAACATTGCAAGCTGGCTCGGCTACTACCGCCAAGACGAGAAGGAAGTTTTTTAAACAACCATCGACGAGTGGTTTTACCAGTCCCCTGATCATTGATGTACAGGATATTGACGGGCATACCCGGGTGGATAATGAGGCGTTTCAGAGCGCGCCCGATCCGGCCAATGCCTGGGCCAGAGAATTCAATTTTGCCTGGAATGGAGGATTGCCGAATACATTCATTCTGCCTGTGATGTGGAACAACGATGAAGCGACATATCATTGCCCCAATGAACTGGGCTATCGCGAGAGATTGGTTTTTGTTTGAATAAACGCCATTAAACATATTCGGACATGAGCGTTCGTTTTCAATATGCCTCTAATATCATCGTTGCCGAGGGTAACCGGCCGATGTTTAGCCAGGATTATCTGGCTTATGAGCAGGGTACGCTGGACGCACTTCTGGAAATCATGAAGAACAGCTGGACCGGCTACGGATTGATACAGGTGATCAGGGAGTTGAATGGAAAAGAGATCGTCATTACGCCAAATCACAGTAAAATGTGCAATGCGTTTGCCAAAAAGCCATTCTGGAAAAGCAATAATCAGGTCGAGATTGTCTATAACCCGACCATTTTTGGTACTAATTCATGCAGTGGTCCAGGGTTCAGGGCGGATGAGTTTCTGATGCACGAACTTGTGCATGCCTATCGAAAACTCAGGCTTGGTATCCAGGTCAATGCATCTGTTTACGTTCCTTCTTTCCATTACACAGATTTTGAAGAATTTGCAGCAATTCTGTATGTAAACATTTATTCATCGGCTAAGAAAAGGAGCCCGCTCAGAAAGGACCATATCGATAGTACCGCATTACCTGAGATTTTTTCGACCAGCAGGGGATTTTTTCACAATGAAAAGCATCACGCAAAAGCGGTGCACGACCTCATCCGCCAGGATTATTATCTTACCCAAAGTTTTGTCCGTCAGGATAATGGCAGATTTAATCCAATCGACTATTTTTTTAGGAACTCGGATGAATGTGTGAAGATGATCGTGGAACCCGAGCCAATGGTAGGGTTTTAGCCTCTTACCGCAACGATGGTTTCGTTGTCGACAATGTTGTTTGCCTGAAACGTAAGATCGGGGTCCATGTAGCGGCGGCGTCTGTACCAGGGTGCTTTTTTATAAAACAGCCAGCCATAAGGTACATTTTCCGGTGTGAGATATTCAATGGGGCTGGATGGATTCCGATCATTATAATCATTCAAAAAAATAAAGAAAAGCTCGCCAAATAACATGGCATTGGGTGCTTTGGCGCGGAAGTTGGTAAAGGCGCTTTCATTGAATTTTTTGGTAAATTCAAACTGAATGACCAAAACCCTGGAAAGATCCAGCAGATCCATATCAGGCAACGGCTGGCCGACAGGATAGTACCATTTTTTGTATTCCCTATGCGGAATTGAGAGATAGCCCTGATATACTTTGGCAACAAAAATGGGGAAAAGGAAGCCAATTAGCGCAGTAGCCATTCCGATGCCCTGGGTCAGCTCGTGAATCAGTTTATGATAAAGGTATATAACCAAAAGTGCGGTTATCAAAGAAATTAACAATGTAAATCCCACAGCTTTGAGAGAGCCAGTTTCGAAGAGCGGATTAAACCATTCAGATAACAGGTAAACGTGCAAAATGCCCAGGATCAGAAAACTTGCCATGGCCATTGGATAGGCGTCGCGGTAGTCACTTATCCAAAAACCGAGTGAACCAATGACCACAAGCAATGCAATAGAGATGACTGCATATAATGCCAGAAGACGTTTAGTAAAAGCTATTAGATTAGGCAGTCGAATCATTTAGTGGCAAGACGATTTTATAGCAGACAAAAATAAGATACATGTTCATTAATGCAACCAGAATTTATTAATCGCCGGTATGGAGGATCAAAACTACGCATTGCCCCTGGCTCTTGACCGGATCGTGGCTGGTCAGATCCACCCAAAAAGTCCTGATAAAGAGGCGATCCATCAGCATTTGTACCTATTAATGGTCACCCATTTTGACGAAGCCCGGTTTGATAGCAACTACGGCTGCGCGCTTTGGGAGCATGACTTTGCGGTTTTATCGCAAATCAAATGGAAAGACCTGATCCGTGAATCGCTGGAAGAAGCCATCAGCAAGTATGAGCCCCGACTTACCAATGCCAAAATCCGGATCGAAGTAGAGGAATTCGAGGTGCTTACAAAGACCAATAACTATGTGCGTAAACGGGTTGGAGTGGAGGTAAAAGCAACCATCCGACGCACCAATGAACCTTTTTTGTTTTTCGAACGCATTTTTATTTCACCGTTGTCTATTGAGTGATTTTTTGTCATCCTGAGTGAACTATTGTCGTGACGCGCGCTTGTCACACTGAGCGCGCGCTTGTCACACTGAGCGCACGCTTGTCACACTGAGCGCACGCTTGTCACACTGAGCGCAGTCGAAGTGCTAGAAGCACAATGCAAAAAGGCATCCTGCCGAGCCAGAAGCGTGCTTCGACCGCAGCGGCGGCCGCTTCGCTCAGCATGACAAATAGGCACTTAGTTTGACGTGGTAACATACATGATCGTACCTTATATGAACCAAGCCCCATATTCTAAAGAAACCATCTCCCGCCGCCTCCTTCGCCGCTCGGCTGAGTTGTGGGGTTATGATGAATCACAATTGGACCAATTCGATCCGCTAGTGAAGCTGTTGATTGAAGCCTGCTCGGTTGAGTTTGAGAAAGTAGGTCAGGAAATCCAGGGCACTGAATTGCGGCTGATGACCCGTTTGGCTGAAATTTTATCTCCCCAAACCCAAAACAGCCCGAAGCCTGCGAGTGCAATTGCCCAGGCGCGTTCCCTGGAACCTTTGGCATGGATCGAGCCGGAAAACCAGCTTGTTTGCAAAAGAACCAATGCCCGGAAGGGAGAACCGGCTGAGGTTTTCTTTTCTCCGGCTGCAAAATATCCGCTCGTTAATGCGTCGGTAGTACATTATGCCACGCCAGGGGCTTTATATATTGTTGAAAAAGGCGTGCGCACATTAGTCTCAAACGGTCGGCCACAGCCTGGAAATGATCAGAATCTCTGGATCGGCCTGGATGCAGATCCGGGCATCACATCCTGGAAAGGTTTTCGATTTTATTTTGATTGGATCAATGATCCCGGACTTTACGGCTATCGCGAATTTCTGCCGATTACAAGCTGGGAAGGAAATCAGAAACCGCTGGATTTCAGCACTGGACTGCATGATGACGATGTGGATGATGACGTGCTGGTGTACAGCAATAGCTTCGTAAGGATCAACAGCACCGATTTTTGGGAAAAAGGCAAAATTAAGATGGAGGCATATCCGCCTGATTTTGAAAAAATATTCGATAACCGAACTGTGCAGACACTCAAAAAGCAATTGGTTTGGATCAAAGTAAAATTCCCCGATACATTCCCTGCCGCAGGATTTGAAAACATGACCGTTGCAGTTAATGCGTTTCCAATTCTGAACAAGCAATTGCACAAGCTAACCTACCGTCTTCAATCTGGCCTGAATGGCGTGGCTTTACCGGTCGCTGATGCTTTTCTTGGCGTGAATGCGGTGATTAATCAGAAAAACCAGGTTTATGCATCGTCGGGAACGAGCCAGTATAATGAAGAAGAGCTAGGTGGCAAAATGTACACGCTGCGGCAGCAAGGTGTGGGCAGGTTCGACCAACGCAATGCAAAGGCGGTGCTGTATCAATTGATGGAATTGCTGAGAGATGAAGTAACTGCTTTTAATGCGATCGGGGAAGATTTTCTTGCGTCGTTGTTAAGGGAAATCGGACAAAATATGGCCCGCATTGAACAAAAGCTAGGTGTTAAGAAAGCCAGCGAAACCACCGCGCAGCCATTTCTGGTGATCAAGGGCGAAAAAAATGCGGACGTTCTTTTTGTTTCTTATTGGACCACATTGTCCGAATCGGCAAACGGACTTCCGTCCGGGACAAAATTGCAGTCCTACAACGCCGCTGGTATAAGCAGTTCCGAAATGGTGTTGCTGACCCGATCGGCCGGAGGAAAACCCAAGCCTGATGAAACTGAATATGTGCAGGAGCTCAGGAAAAACATTATTACGCGTAATCGGCTGGTTACGATGGAAGATATACGTACTTTTTGCCTGGCGGAACTGGGTGAACGTATTAAAAGTGTTCAGGTAAAACCTGGGTTTGTGCAGGGAAATATGCCTGGGCAGGGTTTTGTGCGCTGTTTGCAGGTAATGCTAACCCCTTCAATATCAGGAGGAAATAGCGTAGAATGGGCCAATTCCTGCCAGCTTCTTCAATTGAAAATCCAAAAGCTTTCCTCAGGGATGTATCCGGTCCAGGTAACCACAGCAAAATAAACCGAAATGATAGCTGAAAAACGGGCCGATCTCAGGGCAGAATTTATCGCCAGTTCGTGGCTGGAAGATGGGGTGCGTTCGGGCGACATTTTGTTCCGGTCGCTTGGCTCATTCAAGCGCAGGAGCCACCAGGATGTGGAGGCAGTAACCGAGCAGGAGATTGGGAATTTCAAAGGAAAAGTCATAGAGTCCAACCGGAGCGGCATTTATGATTATTTGCCGGAGCAGCTTTTTCATTTGCCCTCCTCAGGTACCATTAACACATTAAAAAAGAAGGTAGACGAAATCCGTTTACAACGTGAAAAAGAACAAAAGTCGAGAATGTTCTTTTTGCCTTTGGAGCAGGAGTTTTTCCTGAACCGCGTTAGCCTCACGCAATTGGAGCAGCGGGCATTCGAATTAGATCCCGAATCTTATCTTTTGGAGGAATTAAAAGGTTTCTGGCAGGTTCCTGATGCCGTCCCGAAAGATACATTGGTGCGCTTGCTTCCTGTTTTGCCTTTCGTTTCGGAAAACCGGGGAAATATGGAAATGGCCGAGCAAGTGCTGTCTGCAATGCTGGAACTGCCGGTAAGCATTAAGAGTGTTTTTGGTAAAAAATATAAACTGGATTCCGATACCCGGCTTACTGGTTCGCGGCTCGGGATTGATACCATGTTTGGAGGTGAAATGGAGTCTTATCAGGCCGATTTACTTGTGGAAATACAGTTATCCAGCCAGGAAGCATTGGAAAATTGTCTGCTAGATCCTGATTTTAATACGCTCGTAAACTGGCTTTCCGGATGGTTTATTCCGGTTGAATGTGATTACAGTATCAGCCTGGACCTTGATCCGAAGGCGTCCCTTTTTCAATTGGCGGAGGAAGGAAACATTGCGCCGAGATTGGGTTATACGGCGCTGGCAAGTTAGTAGGTGCGGCAGCTAAGGACAATATAATGTGAAGATGTTTATATCGTTTTGTATAAAAAAATAGTTTGCGATTGTAATTTTTTAAAACAAAATTTGCGGTTCGAATTGAACAGGTATTTGACAGTGAAGACAATAAGAGTGATTAATCAGGGAATTAGCTTAATGCTTGCCGTCATGCTTTTGATGGTAGCAGGCACACGTTCCTGGTCGGATCACACAGATAGTACTCGATCATTTGCTTCTGTTGCCAAGGATTTTTCAAAACAAAAGGCTGCAAAATCACCTGAATCCAATGAAGCAAAAGTAAATACGCTATCGCTGGACGCAGTAATTACCCCCGCAATTTCATTTGCTTTTTCACACCACTTCCATTTTTTACCTCAGGCTGTCTGGCACTTTGTTGCGGGTAAGCCGGTTGTTCGATTTACTTTCCAGGAATCCTTTTTCCTAGTCTCCTATTTCCACCGGATCTTCGGTAGGTTTATAGTCACCAACGCCCCCTGACCCTTCCGAAGTCCAGGGATTACCGGCTTTTCAGCATTTATTCCCCATTTGTTCGCGACGATGTATTGCCTGATCCAGGCAGTTTCAATCCGCATTTACATCAGTATTCAGTTCAATTTTTATATCAATAACAATGACTAACAAGAATGCAATAATAGGGTTAACCATTGTGGTTGCCCTGATTAGCGTCTATTACCTTTCCTTTACTTTCGTTTCCAGAAGTTTCAAAAGTAAGGCAACCACTTATGCGACAGATGCTAAGGGTGAGGTAAATGTGACAAAAAAACAGCGTTACATTGATTCGTTGTGGCGTGAGGATGTGTACCTGGGACATACATTACAGGAAGTTACTGAGCGTGAGCTTAACCTTGGGCTTGACCTTCAGGGCGGTATGCACGTGGTGCTGGAAGTAGCTCCTGCGGACATTTTGAAAGGAATGGCTGGCGGAAACGCCCGCAGCGTGGCGTTTCAAACTGCTTTGAGAAAAGCGGGTGAAGATAAGTCGGCAAGTAACAGCGGCTTTATTAAACGTTTTGTGGATGCCTATAAGGAAGCAGCCCCTAATTCCAGCCTTGCATCTGTATTTGCAACCAGCGCCAACCGCGGCAAGATCAGCGGTAGTTCTTCGGATGCAGATGTAACCAAAATGCTGAATACGGAGATCGACGGTTCTATCGACCGCGCATTTCAGATTACGCAGGCACGTATTGATAAATTTGGAGTAACTAACCCGAACATTCAGCGCCTACCAGGCCAGAACCGCGTTTTGGTGGAACTTCCCGGTGTAGATAACCCTGAGCGTGTCCGTCGTTTGCTTTCCGGCGCTGCGAAACTTGAATTTGCAGAAGTATATCTTACCAATGAGTTGGGAGCAGGCTTGGAAGGTTTGGGTAAATATTTGACCAAACAAGCTGAGATTGAAAAAGCAACTGCCAAACCAACTGCTGCCACTGCAAAGGTTGATACCAAAAAAAAATCAACAACTGGCGGTCTTGCTGAACAGCTAGCCCAGAAAAGCGAGGTTGACTCTACCCAATCAGATTCTGCCAAAGTAGCAGCGCAAACCGCTGCATTGACCAGCTTATTTGTACCAATGCCGCAAGGTTTGGGTGTTTATCTGAAAGACACAGCCCGTGCTAGTGAAATTCTTCGTCGTCCGGAAGTACGTTCATTGTTCCCTGCTGACCTGGTCTTCATGTGGGACCGCAAAGGAACAGAAGCCGGAACTAACCAACTGATCTTGCCTTTATATTTTATCAAAAAAGCAAATGGCGAAGCAGCTATGGAAGGTGACGTGATCGTGGACGCAACCCACGACTACGACGAGCGCGGTCGCCCGGAAGTTACCATGCGTATGAATGGCGAGGGCGCGCGAAAATGGCGCTCATTGACTGCACGCAGCATCAATCGCCCGGTAGCGATTATCATTGATAACCTGGTGTATACTGCTCCTACTGTCCAAGGTGAAATCCCAAATGGTAACTCAAGCATCACCGGTAACTTTACAATTGAAGAAACGAAAGATATGTCCAACGTTTTGAAAGCGGGTAAGTTACCAGCGCCAACCCACATTGTGGAAGAAGCCGTGGTAGGTTCTACGCTGGGCGCAGAGGCAATCAGCGACGGACTTTGGTCTTCTGCGATTGGTTTGTTGATTGTGTTGGTATTTATGGTTACTTATTATAACAAAGCAGGCTGGATTGCAGATATCGCATTGGTTATCAACCTTTTCTTCCTTTTGGGAGTGATGGCATCTCTGGGAGCCGTGCTTACATTGTCCGGTATCGCAGGTATCGTACTTTCTATTGGTATGGCTGTGGATGCGAACGTACTGATTTATGAGAGTATCAAGGTCGAAATTAAAGCGGGCAAACCTTTTGCGCAGGCAATTCGTGATGGTTTTAAACATTCATTAACCGCTATCATTGACTCCAATGTTACCACATTGTTGACGGGTATTATCCTTTACACATTCGGAACAGGATTGGTACTTGGTTTTGCGACGACATTGGTTTTAGGTTTGCTTACCTCGCTTTTCAGTGCAATTTTCATCACCCGTCTGTTGCTTGAAACACAGATCAAAAGAGGCAAAGTTTTCAATTTTTACACAGGATTGACTAAAAACTGGTTTAAGGACAACCATTTCGATTTTGTTTCTCAGCGCCGTCGTTTTTATGTTATATCAGCGGTTATCATTGCGATTGGGATAGGATCATTTATTTTCAAAGGATTTGGATTAGGTATCGATTTCAAAGGTGGGCGCTCTTATGTGGTTCGTTTTGATAATAATGTGGATGCGGACAAGCTTCGTACGAATATGGACGAGGTGCTTGGTTCGGCAACGGAGGTGAAAACATTCGGTGGCCAGGATCAGGTGAAAATTACCACCGCTTATCTGATTGAGGAAACTACCCCGGAAGCGGATCAGAAGGCAGAGACGAAGGTTTTGGAAGCAGCTAAGAAAATTCCAAATAATCCTGCGAAGATCGTAAGTTCCAATAAAGTGGGACCAACGATGGCAAAGGATACTTTGTGGTCAGCAGTTTACGCGGTACTGCTTGCACTTGCGGCCAACTTTATCTATATCCTGATCCGGTTTAAAAGAGTGGCATTCAGCTACGGTGCGGTAATGTCCCTTGTTCACGACGTAGCGATCATTCTTGCCATCTTCTCGTTGTTCAACGGCTGGCTGCCATGGTCGCTGGACATTGACCAGGCATTTATTGGGGCGATCCTGACTATGATCGGTTATTCCATGAATGATACCGTCGTCATTTATGACCGTATCCGTGATTATCTGGCCGACGAGAAATCTCGTGGACAGAGTCTTCCAGTGGTTATCAACAATGCATTGAACAGTACTTTGAGCCGTACGGCGGTAACCGGGATATCCGTTATCCTTGTACTTGTTGTACTGATGATCTTTGGAGGTGCGGTCATTCGCGGGTTTACATTTTGTATGTTGCTCGGGGTTATTGTAGGAACCTATTCATCGCTGTTCGTGGCCGCCCCAATCGTGGTCGACCTGCTGCAGCGTGACCAGAAAAAAGAGCCTGTCCTGGCCGTTGCAGAACCTGCACTACCAGCATCAGGTAAGAAAGTAAAAGCGTAAGTAACAAGAAGAAAAAAGGGTAAGCGTAATGCTTTCCCTTTTTTTATTCTGTCTCTGTATATAATTAGCAAAATTTTCTTTTAGATTTATAAGATGTTAAAACAACTACAACACAGAGCTTATGGCAAATCAATTATGGGCTAAAAAACCCATTGAAAAACTATTAAATGAATCAACAGGAGAAGCCAATCAGCTAAAAAGATCGTTAGGATCCGCCAGTTTGGTTGCTTTGGGAATTGGGGCCATCATTGGTGCGGGACTCTTCTCTTTAACAGGAATTGCCGCCGCGGAACACTCCGGTCCGGCGGTAACTATCTCATTTATACTTGCCGCAGTCGGTTGCGGCTTTGCAGGGCTTTGCTACGCCGAGTTCGCTTCCATGATCCCGATTGCCGGAAGTGCCTATACCTATTCCTATGCTACCATGGGCGAATTTGTTGCCTGGATCATCGGCTGGGATTTGGTATTGGAGTATGCCTTGGGAGCAGCCACCGTTTCGGTGAGCTGGTCCAGGTACCTGCTCGAATTCCTCAGCAAATTTGACATTCATCTCCCCACTCAATTGGTTTGCTCGCCTTTTGAGATCGTTAAATTGAGCAATGGTACCGTTATCGACAACGGGATCATCAACTTGCCTGCCATCTTCATCGTGTGCATGCTTTCATTGCTGCTGATCCGCGGAACAGAAGGTTCGGCATTTTTGAACAACTTCCTGGTCGTTCTGAAAGTAGCGGTTGTATTGATATTCATTGGATTGGGTTGGAGCCATATCAATCCGGACAATTATGTGCCTTACATTCCTGAAAATACAGGTGCTTATGAAAACTTTGGCTGGTCGGGTATTGCAACCGGGGCCGCGGTGGTTTTCTTTGCCTTCATTGGTTTTGATGCGGTTTCAACAGCCGCGCAGGAAGCGAAAAACCCACAAAAGGGAATGCCGATTGGGATTTTAGGATCATTGGTCGTTTGTACTATTCTATACGTGCTTTTTGCCCACGTGATGACTGGGTTGGTTAAATACACAGAGTTTGCCAATGATGCAAAACCAGCTGCGACGGCATTTGCTAAAACGGGTTACGATTCATTGCAAACAGCATTGATTATCGCCATTCTCGCAGGTTATACTTCAGTAATGCTGGTCATGCTTTTGGGCCAGAGCCGTGTATTTTATTCAATGAGCAAAGACGGTTTGTTACCTAAATTTTTCAGTGACGTTCATCCGAAATTCAGCACGCCTTGGAAAACCAACCTGTTTTTCATGGGTTTTGTAAGCATTTTCGCGGGACTTGTGCCTGTGAGTGATTTGGGCCACATGGTTAGTATCGGAACATTGTTCGCATTCTGTCTGGTGTGCGTCGGAGTTTGGATGCTGCGTGTAAAAAGACCTGAACTACACCGTTCTTTCCGCACCCCGCTGGTACCATTTGTGCCAATTATGGGTATTGTGGTTTGCCTATATTTAATGTATTCTCTGCCCATTGAGAGTTGGTACCGTCTGGCAATCTGGCTGGCAATTGGGCTTGCCGTTTATTTTGGATATGGCAAGAAGAATAGCAAGATAGGACGGTATGATGATTAGAGGTTAACTATAAAGCAATTAGCGATTAGCTTTTAGCTTTTTTTAAATTTTATGATCCCTGCTTTCGCTTTGGAAAGCAGGGATTTGTTTTGGTAATCGAAAAATTTCTTTACCGATCATTGCTTTCATTCAATTTCGAAATTAATGTCGCAGCTCTCAACTGATTTGCAATATCAACCCTCAACTCAGGCGTGACATTTTGTACGTCTTCGGAAAAGAGAACAACTTCAACCAAAGCATTCATTGAGCCAACGATCTGGGCGCAGCTGTCGGTCTGAAAAAATTCTTTGACGTCCCTTAGCATTGCTTGCTGGGTTTCCCTCAAATCTGCTTTTGAAACATTGGTTTGTTTGTTTTTTGAATTCTGAAATGTGTTCATACATTTGTGAAAGTTTGATTGTTAATTGATTAAACTGGCCCGGGTGTTGAAGTTTGGAGACCGAAGCATCCGGATTTTTTCTTTATATAATTTACGTAGTTTTACATAAATTTAGATTAAATAAAAAGCCCTTTTAAGGCTTATATCTGACTATTGTTTCTATTTCAAAATGCCCATATTCGATTAATATCTCCTTCATTCTTTTTTCCGAGATACCTCGCTCATATATATAATCTTGCATGGCCTGAACCGCCTTTCCTTTTTTCATTTCTGGTGTCAAATTGGGATATAGATTTTTGACCCACCAGTCAAATGCCTCTTTTACCGAGCCGAACGTTTTCATTTCTCAAAGATAACAATTTACGTAAAACTACACAAATTAGTGAGCTGTATTTATTTGCATTCTACCCGGCATTCAAGAGTTGGTGGATAACCTTTTGATATGAGATCGTCCCTAATCTCAAAGGCGGTGATTTTTATCTGTTCAAGTTTAGAGCATGTATTGGGTACCAGCATCATCATATCGAACTTATCGCCATTCCACATACTTGATCCACTAATGATAATCCTTGTAACCTTCTTGCTCACAAACCCGCAGCACTCGTTATACCACCGGGCAAATGTAATTTTTCGACTCCTTTGTCGGCCATCCCTCGTGTCGTACATTACGAGCATTGACCTTTCAGGATATTCTTCCATTACTTGTAAGAGTATGGAAAAGACAGTCTCTTTTATCCGTGGATCGTGCTTTTCAGCAAAAAAACCTTTGGATTCGTTGATTTGCATCAATCCAAAGGTAACAACGTCTTCCTGCATTGACAGGTACTCGTCAAAATGACCAGAAGCATTCAGAAAGTAACAGAGATAAGAATTGCCAGATTCGGTTTGGAAAAAATATGAATCTTGTCCATTCCGGTAATTGACTATATAATCATACGGCCTTAGCGAACCTAACTCCTCTGGCATATAATTCCTCCCTGGTTATTTTTCCGTTGTAATACAATTCAACGGATTCCTTGTCCGCCAATACTTTTTCAATAAAGCGAGCCAATCGATCCTCCTTTTTCGCACCATTAGCAGCTTCTACCACAGGTGCATTTGCCGTTTTGTTCATGGTTTTTTGGTTTCGATTTAACTTGTTTGAACGTAGTAATGAGCAGCAAGTCTTTTCAGGGAGCTTATCAGCGCGAATAAAAATAGAGAGAAAAAATCATCTTTTATAATTTGGCCAAATTTTATTTCAAATTCTCGCCAAAACCCGCTCGGAAACCGTCTGCCCAATAGACAGGGAAGAAGTCGCCGCTGGCGAAGGCGCATTGCAGACATTGATGGCCGTTTTATTTTCTATAATAGAAAAATCATCCAGTAGCCCACCATCGTAATCACAAGCTTGTGCGCGCACGCCCGACCCCCCGGGGAAGAGATCGTCGCTTTGTATTTCGGGAATAAGTCCCTGCAATGCTTTGGTAAATGCGGCTTTGGAAAACGAACGATAATATTCTCCTATGCCGGTTTTCCAGTATTTCAAGGCTACTTTTCGGAATCCCGGCCAGGCCAATGATTCAAATAACTCTGGAAAATTAATGTCAAGCTTATCATAGCCTTCCCGCTTGAAAGCAAAAACAGCATTGGGTCCGGCCTCAATTCCGCCTTCGATCATTCTTGTAAAATGGACGCCGAGAAATGGGAAATTCGGGTCAGGAACGGGGTAAATGAGGTTTTTGACCAGATAATGCTTGTCAGGCTTAATCTTGTAATATTCACCACGGAAAGGAATGATCCGGACATTTATATTTTCTGGCTGTGTTAGTTGCGCGACCTTATCAGAATACAGTCCGGCACAATTTACGACCAAACGCGTTTCAAAGAGCTTGCCGGTCGCCGATACGACTTCTGAATGAGTATTGCGGTTTTTAATGTCAATGATTTTTTCGTCAAAAAGAATTTCTCCATCCAGCTTTCTGACGCATTCAGCATATTTTTCACAAACTGTTTTATAATCAATAATACCAGTGTAAGGTACCCAAATGCCTTCCAAGCCATGCACGTGCGGCTCAATTTCGCGGATTTCGGATTGTGAGATCATCCTGTTATCGACCAGCCCGTTTTGCATTCCCCTATCAAATAAGTTCCGCAGCAATGGCCTTTGTTCTTCGCTGGTAGCGACCACTATTTTCCCGCACAGATCATAATGCACATTTTCACGATTGCAAAAATCAATAAGCATCTGGTAACCGCGTATGCAATTGGTTGCTTTCAGGCTGCCGGGTTTATAATAGAGACCGGAGTGGATTACGCCGCTGTTGTGGCCGGTTTGGTGCTTGGCCACTTCGTTTTCTTTTTCGAGAAGAAGGACTTTTATAGAAGGTTTTTGCTCTTTAATGCGAAGCGCTGTGGCCAGGCCCACAATACCGCCGCCTATGATGGTAATGTCGTACATTCTATTCTTAATCTTTTCTGTAAAGAAATAGGTTGTGACGCAATTATCTGAGTTAAGTACTTATTTAAGTTGAGGAGAGCTTACTTATCACTCATTTTAAGTACTTTTCAAAAAAGTAGTCGATAGCAGCGCAGCTATCCAGCCGGGCTATCCATCCATGATCATCACGTTCCTTTAATACTCAATCCATAGAATATGAAATTAGTATTAGCAATGAAACGGAACAAATTTAATGATCGAGTTCGAAACGAATCCCTCCCCTTCATTCAATCTGGATGTAAAATCCCCTCTTCACAATGCTTTCGAACGGAAAGCCATTGTCTTAGATCTTCGTGAGGGTGCGATCATTTTCCATCCTGACCAAAAGCAGGACAGTCTTTATTTTGTTAAGAGCGGAGTCCTAAGAAGCCTTGTGAACCGCGGCGACACAGAATTGACCAGGTGGTTCTATTCGGCTGGCGATCTCGCGTTCTCGGCACTTTGCTTTCTTCACGGCGCACCGTCCGACATCTGCCTGGAGGCAGCATGTCCTTCCGTCATAATGCAAATTTATAGGGAGGATTATAATGCACTGTGCAACGATTTTCCTGAATTCAAAAAAATCGTTAATGACTTGCAAACAGCGTTTCTATCAAGGTATTCCTTGCATAATGATTCGGTCAAAATGCTCTCACGGATCGAAAGGTATCGGAAATTCCTGGCTGAGTTCCCCACAGTCAATCACCGGGTTAAGGTCATGCATCTGGCCAGTTTTCTCGGAATGTCGCCTGATACGCTATCCCGGATCCGCAGGCAATTTAAAGATGAATCTTCGAAGAATAATCCAACTGCACCGTCAAATTGCGGATGATTAACTGGCTTTTGCCGGTTGTCGGTTAAGATAGTTGCCTCTAAGTTTGCGAAGTAATACGTCTGATTCAAACTTTACTTCCACTTAACTATCAACTAAAATGCGCTTGTTCTACATCTTTTCTAAAAAATGGGTTTTAATAATTACAAACACAGCGTATGTATGTTCAATGTTCTTCGATTTGTAACCGTGATGCTATGCGTCATGAGTTGCCAGATCAACAGCGAGGTCGAAAGTCCTAAGAGATCAGCTAATCAATATTTTAACCAACTTAAAAATGATGCTTCATTTAGAGCCCTAAGGGACGAAACAAAAAGCATTGCCGATAAAGCCAGACTTTCCAATGTTGAATTTTATGATAGTCGCCCGGAAGACCTGAGGAAATTGGATTTCGCATCTGGATTGTCAAAGGAAAACTTACTTTTGAACTTTACGAATAACCCTAGATTTGTAATTAATGCGGAAGATCGGTTGCGGGTTCTATTGCAAGATTTCGCAAAGCATCACCGGGATTTTGTCAAAGAAGACCCGGAATTAATAGACGAGGTTTACTCGAAATTGTTGAGTTACGAAGGCGACAGATTAATCCTGAGTCTGAAGGCAGCTAAAACGCCTGATTGCGGAGGAACCTGCAACAATCAATTTTATGGAAGTATGGAATCCTGTGCATTCAATTACACAGTTTCATTCGCAGGTCTAATTATCGGTATGATTGCAACAGAGGGAGGTGGTTCTGTTGCGGCATTGGCTGGCTACATTATAGCGCAAGCACAAAGATCCTATTGCGAATCGAGTGCGTTTAATAATTTAGGATATTGTATGGATGGATGTGCGGGTGGCAATAACGCGACTTCAAATGGTACAGAAGATGAATAATACAATCTTTGGGATCAAACTGATTACCTGGGCACTAATCCTGTCGTGGTTATTGAATAGTGCACTCTGGATCGGATTTCCGCAATTTATGTTGAGAACAGGCACATCTTATGTTATAATGGGCATCTTCTGCACATTAATATTCGTAAAAGTTAAGTCCTTCTCCAAGCAGGAATGGGCCGATAATTTTTTTCATCTCAAAAAACAGCTTCCGTTATTGATCTATATGCTGGCGATGGGAATTTTGATACATAGATTTCTGGAAACCACCTACTGGGCACCCAAACGGCTGAAAACGATGCAGGAAATCAGGGGAAATATGACAAGGCGCAAGGTATCCGCAAGTAGCATCATCAATCAGCCTGGAAGCGAAATTTTTCCCATTGAAATGTTGGGTACCCCTTCTTTTTCGCCAAAAAAGGATTGATCTCCTGCGATCGCTTCATTGGCGAGAACCGCAAACAAAACGGCTTCTTTGGCATCACCCGAAACGCCGAGCTCGTCAATCAGCTTCACTTCCATATTCAGGTTTTCACGGATTGCAGACATTAGTACAGCATTGTGAGCACCGCCGCCGCTTGCATAAATCGTGTAGGTTTCATTAGCTGAGATGGCGATTTTGATCGAGTCGGTGATGGTATCGGCACTCAAGCTGGTAAGGGTCGCAATAATGTCCTGGCGGGGTAGAGATGTGATTTTCGATTTCTGGATGGCAGTTTCTGTATACTCAAAATTAAAGACTTCCGGTCCTGTTGTTTTTGGAAAAGCCTGCTTAAAAAATGGCAGGGATTTGAGTTCGTCTAAAAACCTGGTATTTACCTTTCCGCTCGCTGCAATATCACCGTTTTCATCATAAGGTTTATGGAAAAACCTGCGGGTATAAGCGTCCAAAAGTGTATTTCCGGGGCCGGTATCTGTCGTGAACACCAGATTGGGATCCAGACTTCCGGGCAAATATGTAAAATTGGCAATGCCTCCCATATTGAGCAATATCCTGTTTTCCCCTTTTTTCGAAAAAAGAAAATAATCTCCGTAAACGGCCAGAGGCGCGCCTTCACCACCTGCAGCAATGTGTTTTTGACGGAAATCGCTTAATGTAATGATGCCCGTTTTGACTGCAATGTGATCCCCATCACCGATTTGCAAAGTAGCATTGGGAAACCCGGGAAGTTTGTGCTGTTTTTTTGGCGAATGAAAAACCGTTTGTCCATGACTGGCAATCAAATCGATTTCTTGCGGCTCGATATCCCACGTTTTCAGACAATCCAATACCATTTGGCCGTGCTCGTTGCCGATATAGGGGTTAAGCAGGCAAAGCTGTTGGAAATCTATTTCTCGCTTCGCGAAAATTTTCCGGATCTCATTTCGAAAATCATCTTGATAAGGCACTGTGGCAAACTTTTTAAGCATCAATGTGGTATTTGTACCGCTGCTTTCAATTTTGCAAAGTGCCACGTCCAGTCCATCCAGGGAAGTCCCCGACATCAGGCCAATGACACACCTGGATGGGCTATTTGCCAGTTCATGGAGTCTTTGGATGTGATTTTTCATAGGTAGGGTTTGTAAAAAAAGAAGTCAAGCTCTAAACGGGGGCGCCTAGTCCTGACTTCCAGTAATTTTAAAAATAAGCTACGGATTCTCTGACCTACTGTGGTGCTGATGAGGCCTGTGGCTTGTTTTGGGGATTTTTATTCTTACCAGACCTGTTTTTCTTCTTTTTCTTCTTTTTTTGTTCTTCGCTGTATTTGCGATCCAGGTTTTCAAGATCACCGTTTAGTTTTCCGGGTATCTTGTCAAGGATTTTCTCGGCTTGCGGCGTAAGGATTTCCAAAGATTCAGGAATTACATTGTTTTTATTCAACTCAATGATTTCCAAAACCTTCTCGATTGCTACCGGATACCAGTTTGTGTCTTTTTCAAAACCAAACCACATGATTTTTTTGAAAATATCGGTCTTAAGCAGTGTTGCAACCCCTTTTTTCGTTTTTAAAGGTGCTTCAACAGTCGGTATGTCTCGCAAAGCGTCGATGTAAGTTTCGAGCTCGTAATTCAGACAGCATTTAAGTCTTCCGCATTGCCCTGAGAGCTTGGCTGGGTTAAGAGAAAGGTTCTGATAACGTGCCGCTGACGTGGAAATATTTTTAAAATCCGTTAGCCAGGTCGAGCAGCACAGTTCGCGGCCGCAAGAGCCAAGGCCGCCCAGGCGACTGGCTTCCTGCCTTAAACTGATCTGGCGCATTTCGATCCTTACTTTGAATTCCGATGCCAGCGATTTGATTAGCTCCCGAAAGTCCACTCTTTCTTCGGACGAATAATAGAATGTTGTTTTGGTATTGTCTGATTGAAATTCTACATCTGAAAGCTTCATATTCAGCTTCATTTCGCGGATGATTTCTCTCGTGCGGTAAAGCGTAGGCATTTCCCGCGCAATGGCTTGTGTATGCTTGTCCAGGTCCTTCTCGGAAGCCACACGATACACGACATGCATATCATCGCTGATCACAACACTTTTCCGCTTCATCTGAAGCCTCACCAGCTCGCCCTGAAGCGACACTGTGCCAATATGCTGGCCCGAAGCCATTTCACAAACGACATAATCGCCCGTTACAAATTCCAACTGATTTATATTGCGGAAATACTCTTTTCTGCCCCCTTTGAACTTTATTTCGACAACGTCAAAACGCTGGCCTGTTGGCACATCCATATGACTTAACCAGTCGAACACATTCATTTTATTGCATCCGCCTGTTCCGCAATTTCCTTTGCTTTCGCATCCGGCGGCAGCCGATCCATTAGTACCGCACCCGCCAGATGTACATGATCCACATCCCATAGTTACTCCTCCTCATCAATCGTTATAACGTATTAAATCCACACCTATATCGTGACGAAAGTATTTGCCTTCAAATTGTACAGCCTGGGCTGCACGCTGCGATTTGTGAACCGCATTTTCCAGTGAATTGGCCAGGCCGGTAAGTACCATTACCCGACCTCCATTCGTCACTATCTCAGTATTTCCATTAAAAGTAGTGCCAGCATGGTACAAATAAACGTCCTCTACCTTATCACTTCCTGAAATTACCTTTCCTTTTTCATAGTCTCCCGGATAACCGCCCGATACGACGACCGTAGTTACTGCTACCTGCGGCGAGATCTGCAATTCAAAGTCATTCAATGTTCCTTTGGCCGTTGAGGCCATCAGCATTGCAAAGTCGGATTGTATGCGTGGAATAACAACTTCCGTTTCCGGATCGCCCATCCGAACGTTGTATTCGATCACGTAAGGTTCACCTTTTATATTCATTAATCCTATAAAAATGAAACCCACGTACCTTATGCCTTCGTTCTTTAGGCCAGCCAGTGTCGGTTTGACCACTTTTTCATCAACTTTCCTCAAAAAATTAGCATCGGCAAAAACAACGGGCGAGACTGCTCCCATCCCACCGGTATTAAGGCCTGTATCGTTTTCCCCAATCCTTTTGTAATCTTTTGCTTCGGGTAAAATCTTATAATGTTCGCCATCCGTTAATACAAAAACAGACAATTCAACTCCTTTCAGAAATTGTTCGACCACTACCTTGCTTCCCGCAGTACCAAATTTGCCATCCAATAGCATTGCTTTAAATGCTATCTCGGCCTCTGCATGTTTTTCGGCAATGATTACGCCTTTTCCGGCAGCCAACCCATCGGCTTTAAGCACAATAGGAAGTGGATGGGCTTCGAGATATTCCAATCCTATTTCCAGCGTCTCCGCAGTGAATGTGCGGGACGATGCGGTTGGAATTGCATACTTCTGCATGAATTGTTTGGAAAAATCCTTGCTGCCTTCAAGTCGGGCACCTGCTTTATTGGGGCCGATCACCTTAACCCTGGAAAGATCCGGCCTTGATTCAAAATAATCAACTATTCCGTTGACCAATGGCTCTTCGGGTCCCACGATCACCAATTCAATGTAATTCTGTAAAATGGCGTTGCCAATCGAGTCGAAGTCGTTATAGGAGATAGATAAGTTCGTTGCTATGCCCGCAGTGCCCGCGTTCCCAGGAGCTACAAACAAGCTGTCACAAAGAGGGCTTTGGGCAATTTTCCAGGCAAAGGCATGCTCTCTCCCGCCTGATCCCAATATAAGTATGTTCATAAATTGGTTTAAAATATCCGTCGGTTTGGGCGGATAATTGTTCTGTAAGGGTTTTAGTTTGCGAGTTCTGATAAAAACTTGATACGCATCAGCCGCAATTCTTCTTCACTTATTTCATCTTTCGCAAATTCATCCAGGGCGACGGCAATGTTATCCGTTTCCGCTGCCATAAAATAATCATAAATATCCTGCTGCCTTTCACGGTCAATTACCTGATTGATATAGTAATCGAGGTTGAGTTTGGTACCCGAATAGCAAATATGTTCAACTTCTTCTATCACATCGGCCAAATCCAGGTCTTTCACCTCAGCGATCTCATCCAGGCTTACCTTCCTATCTACCTGCTGAATAATGAAAATTTTGATTTTGGATTTATTGACTGTCGATTTAATGACGACGTCCTTAGCCGTTTCAATCTCATTTTCTTCGACATAACGGGTGATGGTGTCAATAAACTGTCGGCCGAATTTCTGCACCTTCCCCATTCCGACCCCATTGATCTGGGCCATTTCCTGTTGAGTGGTGGGATATGTTGTGGCCATTTCTTCCAGGGAAGGATCCTGGAAAATGACATAAGGAGGAAGATTTTTCTCTTTCGCAACTTTTTTACGAAGGGCTTTCAGCAAGCCGAGCAAAGCTTCGTCATAAGCATGAGCGCTAGTACCTCCGGCTGCTGCATCCTTATCATCGTCCTCAGGCTTAACTTCCTCTTCCTCGAAATTATGGTCTTTATGCAACGTAACCTGATAAGGGTCGCTGAGATATTTGGCCCCTTTTTCGCCAAGCCGGATCACGCCGTAATTTTCAATGTCTTTTTCGAGGTAATTGAAGATGACAAGCTGCCGGATCGTGGAAATCCAGTAATCGCGTGACTCATTCAATTCCAATCCCTTACCATATACATCGAGCTGGTCGTGCTCATAACTTTTAACATATTGGTTTTCGGTGGCAGTCAGCAGATCGGCAATGTGATCGCAGTCAAAGCGTTGCTCGGTTTGTGCAACCGCTTTTAGCACCAAAATCACATCTTCCTGAACCTTACTCTTATCAGTATGTTTGATACAATTGTCGCAGGCGCCGCAATCCTTATCCAGGTATTCTCCAAAATAACTTAGCAATTGCCTTCTGCGACAAACGCCTAATGTAGCGTATGCCACCATTTCATTGAGCAAATGGCGCGCATTATCCCGCTCGGTTACGGTTTTATCCTTGTTGAATTTTTCGAGCTTCTGAATGTCCTCATAGCTGTAAAACATCAGGCAATTCCCTTCCAATCCGTCACGTCCGGCGCGGCCGGTTTCCTGGTAATAGCCTTCTAACGACTTGGGAACATCATAATGGATGACAAAGCGAACATCCGGCTTATCAATGCCCATTCCAAATGCAATGGTTGCCACGATCACATCAGCCTCCTCATTCAGGAATGCATCCTGGTTGGCCATACGCGTATTGCTGTCTAAACCAGCATGATACGGTAATGCGCGAACATCATTAACATTCAGTAGTTCGGCAACTTCCTCAACCGTTTTGCGGCTCAGGCAATATACAATCCCAGATTTTCCTTTGTTATTTCTGATATACCGGATCAGCTGCTTTTTGACATCCTTTTTGGGGCGTATCTCGTAATAAAGGTTTTTCCGGTTGAAAGACGATTTAAATGTCTCCGCTTCCTCCATTTGCAGGTTCTTGCGAATATCCTGCTGCACTTTTGGGGTTGCAGTGGCTGTAAGTGCAATGATTGGGAGCTGACCTATATTTTCAATAATTCCATAAATCCGTCGATATTCTGGCCTGAAATCATGGCCCCACTCAGAAATACAATGTGCTTCATCGATGGCGATAAAGGAAATATTTACTTTTTTAAGAAAATCGAGGTTATCTTCTTTGGTAAGCGACTCGGGGGCTATGTAGAGTAATTTAAGCGTTCCATCCAATGCATCCGTTTTAACACGGGTCATTTCTGCTTTGGTAAGCGTTGAATTAAGAAATTGGGCATTGATTCCAAAAGCGGTGAGCTGGTCAACCTGATTTTTCATCAATGCAATGAGCGGCGAAATAACGATTGTTAACCCTTCACTTACCAATGCAGGTAATTGGTAGCAAAGTGACTTGCCAGCCCCTGTGGGCATGATTACAAAAGTGTTTTTACCTAGGAGAATATTTTGAATAATTACTTCTTGCTCTCCACGAAACTGACTATATCCAAATATTTCTTTTAGTTTCTCTTTTAACGTGTCTAAGACGACTTGCTCAACCTGCTTTACCATACTCTGTTAACAAAATGGTTATCCCCAAACTTCTTTATCTTTGCTTTTTTTGAAATGAATTTTGACGATTCTATCCCTATAAACTGTGTTTCAGATTTGAAATTAATAAAAAATATTCAGTCGATAGCAAAAGATGTAATACAGCAAGAGGCAGAAGCTTTGCATAAAATAGTTGAACTGATTGATGACGAATTTGAAAACTGCGTATATGCTATTTTAAACTCCGGAGGCAGGGTAGTCATTTCCGGTGTAGGCAAGAGTGCCATTGTTGGACAGAAGATCGTAGCCACTCTCAACTCGACTGGGACGCCCGCGCTGTTTATGCATGCTGCCGATGCTATTCATGGCGATTTGGGCATGATTCAAACCAATGACGTTGTGATCGTTATATCCAAAAGTGGCGATACATCGGAGATAAAAGTGCTGGTTCCGCTGTTGAAACGTATAGGAGTTACCATGATCGCAATGGTCAGCAACAGGGAATCTTATCTGGCCAAAAATTGCAAATTTATTCTACATGCATTTGCTCCGAGAGAGGCCGATCCCTTAAATCTGGCACCAACTGTAAGTACCTCAGTGACAATGGCTTTGGGAGATGCATTGGCGATCTGTCTGCTAGAAGCAAGAGGTTTCACGCATGATGACTTTGCCCGATTCCATCCGGGAGGTTCTTTGGGAAAAAGACTATACCTGAAAATTTGTGATATCTACCCGCATAATGCTTTACCGATTGTCTCGGAAACTGCTAATTTACAGGAAGTTATTCTTGAAATGACTTCAAAAAGACTGGGTGCTACGGCGGTTAATGATGTTGATGGCCAAATGATTGGAATTATTACCGACGGTGATTTGCGTAGAATGCTGAAAGAACATCAGGCGATCCGGATTCTCAATCTTACAGCTGCCGATATCATGACTAGATCTCCAATATCTGTCTCCCCCGACGAATATGCGGTGAATGCTTTGGAAATTATGCAGTCGCGAAGCATCACGCAGGTGGTTGTTGTGGAAGCGGGGAAAGTGCTGGGTTTCGTGCATTTGCACGATCTGCTGAGAGAAGGACTGGTTTAGGGTAAAGTTGTAATGAGATTCACTTACCCAAAACAGATCATTGCTTACCTGAATCTTTTGGATTGTTGAACCGTACGCTCATCTTTACGGATAAAGCGATTTGCAAAAACATTGGCTAGCATTGCGCCCACCAAGCCGTAAAACCCAATGTCATATTTACCTGGAAGCTCGGAATCAAACAGTTTTGCTGTCTTATAATAAGTAAAATAAATGACCAAACCCATGATAACGGTCATCAATATAGAATTGACTGCACACAAGGCAGATTGTAAGACGCGGTTGCGAAATTGAGAAATGGCGTAAGCCGAAATACCGGCAACCAGTACTGCTAAAATTATGAGATAGTAAACTGGCTGAATCGTGGATTGAACCTCTGTTACCTGATGTGTAAGTTTAATAGCGGTTAATTCGGCTTTTTGTATCCCTGTGACAGATACTTTGGTCCAGATCGGGAAAGCAAGGAAAATACCCATTCCTACGATTGCGATGGCTAGGAAGATAGATTGGATTCTTTGTAACATGTGCTAAACTGTTATTCTTTAATGTTTGATGAGCAAATTTAATAAGGCCGGATCTTCGGAAAAAGGGACTGAAGAAACGACTTCGCCATAAAGGTCAAACTCTTCGGCAGATGTGATTTTAATATTGGCGAAATCTCCCAACCTAACAAACTGGCTTGCAGGGATCAACACCTCATTATCTACTTCGGGGGAATCGAATTCTGTACGGCCGATAAAATGTCCACCTTCCTTGCGGTCGAAAAGCACTTTATAAGTATTACCTATTTTTTGTTGGTTCAATTCATAGGATATGCCTTGCTGCAATTCCATAATAGCATCCGCACGTTCTTGTTTAATCTCAGCAGGAATGTCATCCGGCATGGTGTAGGAATGCGTATTGTCTTCGTGCGAATATTGGAATGCACCCAATCGGTCGAAACGCATCTTTTCTACAAACTCGTAAGTTTCATCGAACAATGCCTCCGTTTCACCAGGATGTCCAACAATCAACGTAGTCCTTAATGTAATTCCAGGGACCTTCTCACGAATGGTTTCGATGAGCGCCTCCGTTTTCTCGCGGGTAATGCCTCTGCGCATCGATTTAAGGATCTCTGTCGAGCCCGATTGCAAAGGCATGTCCAGATACTTACAAATGTTATCACGTTCATTCATGACATCCAAAACGTCCATTGGGAAGCCTGCGGGATAAGCATATTGCAATCTAATCCACTCGATTCCCTCCACATCAGATAGTTGAGCAAGCAGATCGGATAGATTTCTTTTTTTATAAATATCCAGACCGTAGTAAGTCAGATCTTGTGCAATAAGAATCAGTTCTTTCGTGCCGCGCTTTGCCAATGATTTGGCTTCTTTTACAAGATCCTCAATGGGGCGGGAAATATGTCCGCCGCGCATTATGGGGATTGCGCAAAAGCTACATGGGCGGTCGCAACCTTCGGCAATTTTCAGATAGGCATAATGTGCTGGCGTTGTGAGTAAACGTTCTCCAACCAATTCATGCTTGTAATCGGCTTTAAGTGTTTTGAGGAGGCGAGGCAACTCGTTGGTGCCGAACCATGCGTCGACCGTAGGAATTTCGATGGAAAGTTCATCCTTGTAACGGTGTGAAAGACAGCCTGTAACATATACCTTATCCACAATTCCTGCTGCTTTGGCGTCGGCGTAACGAAGAATGGTGTTAATGGATTCTTCTTTGGCATTGTCGATAAAACCGCAGGTGTTGATGACAACAATCTGGGAATCATCTTTTCTGGATTCATGCGCAACATTAAATCCGTTTCCTTTGAGTTGTGTGTAAAGCACTTCTGAATCCACCACATTTTTGGAGCAGCCCAGCGTAACAATATTAACCTTATTCTTGATTATTCCTTTGGTTTTCATTGGGGTTAGCTATGAGCGGTTGGCAGTAGCTATTGGCTTTAAATTGGGAAATAGTGCAATTCCTTTATTAGTGAATCAGCTGATAATGAACCGCTAAACGGCGCGCAAAGTTCGGGAAATTCAAATGATCAGCCAATCTTTTTAAACAAAGAATCAACAAACTCATTTCGGTCAAATACCTGAAGATCATCCATTTTTTCTCCTACGCCAATGTATTTTACAGGAATTTTAAATTCGTCGGAGATACCGATCACCACGCCACCTTTGGCGGTACCGTCCAGTTTGGTAATGGCCAGGGCAGTTATTTCAGTGACTTTGGTAAATTCTCTAGCTTGAATAACCGCATTTTGACCAGTACTTCCATCCAATATCAAAAGTACCTCATGCGGCGCATCCGGAATAATCTTTTGCATTACCCGCTTGATTTTTGACAACTCATTCATCAAGTTAACCTTCGTATGCAAACGGCCGGCGGTATCAATGATGATCACATCGGCACCAATTTCCATTCCTTTTTTTAAAGCATCATAGGCTACCGCAGATGGGTCGGTGTTCATTCCGTGATCGATTACGGGCACATCAACTCGTTTGCCCCACAATTTTAGCTGATCCACAGCCGCTGCGCGGAATGTATCCGCTGCACCCAGTACTACTTTATGTCCTCGCTGATGGAATTGGTGAGCCAGTTTTCCTATTGTTGTCGTTTTTCCAACCCCATTCACACCCACGACCATGATCACATAAGGTTTTGGCAAATGCTCGGTTTCGTAACTGTCCTTGATGTCAACTGATTTATTTTCAGTAAGCAATGCAGCGATTTCTTCGCGCAAAATTCCGTCAAGCTCGGCAGTGGTGGCATATTTGTCCCTGGCAACACGTTCCTCAATCCGTTTAATAACTTTAACAGTTGTTTCAACCCCTACATCGGAACTGACCAGAATGTCTTCCAGTTCGTCCAGGACATCTTCATCAATGGTCGTTTTGCCTATTATGGCCCGGGAAAGTTTACCAAAGAAGCTGTCTTTGGTTTTCTCCAAGCCTTTATCTAATGTTTCTTTTTTCTCTTTTGAAAAAAAGCCAAATAAACTCATCGTGCAATTAAGATTAGTAGCCCAAAAATAAAACAAAAAAGTCCCAAAAGGGACCTTTCATATAATGCAATATCACGCTTCGACTTCGCTCAGTGTGACAATATCAATTTTAATCTCATTGCAGCCAAACAATGTCAGTCTGAGCGCACCGGGCCGCCGGGCGGCCGAAGACTAGTTTTTCAAGGCACCCTGAACACCGTCAAGGGGTACAATTTCTTCTTTGAACGTATAGGCTCCGGTTTTTGGAGATCTTACGGCTTTGATCACTTTTGCAAATGCCTTACCGCCTTCTTTTTTCAGGGTAGCAACTACTTTCTTTGCCATGTCTGTATATTGTTAAAGTTTAAAACCTTATTTGATCTCTTTGTGGACAGTATAGCGTCTTAGAAACGAATTGAATTTCTTCAATTCCATACGGCCAGGTGTGTTTTTCCGATTTTTTGTAGTCACATAACGTGACATTCCCGGAACACCGGTTTGTTTCTGTTCTGTGCATTCTAATATGACCTGTACTCTATTACCTTTCTTAGCCATTGCTTTACTTCGTTTTTACAAATAGGAGTGCAAAAGTAACAACATTTAATATTAATCAAAATAATATCTGTCAAATAAGGCATAAAAATTTGAGCACTTTTAATTGCGAAAGCCCAGGGTAATGCATTGTAGTACAAAACGGTAATGTTGTTGACCAGCTAAAATGCTGCTAATTTCTGGCATCAATAAGAAGGAAATCTAACGCAAACTTACTTTCTTCGTATGATGATTTAAATATCAAACCTTAATCTGGCGGAAATTCTTAAAATTGAAAACAATGACACTCAAACAAAGCACTTCCCGGGCACTAATCGTACTGGCAGTTTCCTTCTGCATCGGTTGTTCTTCAAAGGAAGACCGCGATAAGTATGACCACTACTACGGATCAGGCAGCAAATCGCGAGAAGAAACTGCACTTGTCAAGCTTCAGAACGATAGAAAAAATCAGCCCGAAAGACCTGCTCCTGTTGCCGCGCCGGCACCTGCTGCCACTTCTCCGGATTCAGGTGCTGCAAAAACTGGGGACAGCGCTGCTGTTGCTGCAACGGCTACGGCAGCCGCTACGCCTACGTCCGCCGCTGCACCTGCGTCCGCACCAAAACGTAAACCTGTGCCTGCCGACGTTTTAGCTTTGTTGAACAAACACGCATGTTTTGCATGTCACCAGGCATATGATAAGGTAATCGGGCCTGCTTATTCGGAAGTAGCTAAAAAGAAATATAGTCCGGACGAGATAGTAGAACTGGTACATAATCCTAAGCCAGAGCATTGGCCCGGTTATCCTCCCATGGCACCTATGGCCCACGTTCCCAAAGCCGAAATCGTCGTAATTGCCAGCTGGATTAACTCATTATAAGCCATTCCGTTTGTTTAGAAAATACGGGCCGTTCATGCTATGGACGGCCCGTATTTGTATCTTTGTGAAAGCATTAGTATAAAATATGATTCAAAACGCATTGCGTCCTTCTGACATTACAGATGAACTTTTGGCCGCTTATGAAACGGTAATCGGGCTGGAAGTACATTGTCAACTCTTAACCGAATCCAAGTTATTTGCCAGGGATTGCAATGTGTTTGGGGCCGAGCCTAATACCAATATTGGCCCACTTACATTGGCCCTTCCAGGGACTTTACCAAAAATCAATAAGAAGGCAGTGGAATATGCGATCCGCCTCGGCCTGGCGTGCGGATGCACAATTAGTAAAAAAACCATCTTTGACCGGAAAAACTATTTTTATCCGGATCTCCCAAAGGGCTACCAAATCTCCCAGGATAAAAAGCCGATCTGTGATAAAGGCAGCGTGACAATATCTTCGAAAAATACCGACGGTCAAACCGTTGAAAAAGTAATCCGCTTTCATCACATTCACCTGGAAGAGGATGCGGGAAAATCAGTCCATGACGGGAGCTACACAGAAACATTGCTGGATTATAACCGGGCCGGAACACCACTTGTCGAAATGGTATCAGAGCCGGATTTAAGATCTGCGGAAGAAACCGGAGCATTTGTAACAGAAATCCGGCGACTAGTGAGGTATCTCCAAATCAGTGATGGCAATATGGAAGAAGGCTCATTACGTTGCGATGTGAACGTTTCAGTTCGTAAGAAAGGCGCGCCGGAATATGGAACAAAGGTGGAGATCAAGAACATGAACTCTATCCGCAATATGATGCGGGCAATCAATTTTGAGGAACGACGACAGGTAGCATTACTGGAAGGCGATCAGGATGTTCAACAGGAAACCAGAATGTTTGAGGTAGAAAGTGGTCAGACATATGGCATGCGTGTGAAGGAAACCATGAACGACTACCGCTACTTTCCTGATCCTGACCTCAGTCCGGTTGTTATTTCGGATGAATGGCTGGCGAGCATCAAAGCTGCTATGCCTGCATTGCCTCAGGAACTGCGTGAGAAATTCGTTCAGCAATATGGTATCCCTGTGTACGACGCAATTGTACTGACAGATACCAGAGAAATTGCACTTTATTTTGAGGCGGTTTGTGCTTTAACAAATGCCTACAAATCAGTATCAAATTGGCTGATGGGACCAGTTAAATCTTATTTGAATGAACACGATAGCAATATTGATTTGTTTCAAATGAATCCGACAAATCTGGCTGCCTTGATAGCATTGAGTGAATCGGGTGTTGTGAGTCATTCGGTTGCTTCGCAGAAAATTTTCCCTATACTTTTGAATGAGCCAGACCGCGCGCCTTTGGACATTGCGACGGCAAATAACTGGTTACAAAACAGCAATACAAATGAGCTCGAATCGTTGGTAGATGAGGTTATTAGCTCCATGCAAGATAAGGTAACAGCATATAAAAAAGGGAAAAAGGGATTGATTGGGCTGTTTGTCGGGGAAGTGATGAAGAAATCAAATAATACGGCTGACCCGAAAATGGTCAATCAATTGCTTGCACGGAAACTAAGTTAGCCACACATAATTAATCAGCTTTGAAGAATATGAAGGGTTTTATCAAACAGAGTTTCTTAGTAATAAATGTTGTTTTCTTGAGCCTTCAATCAATGGCTCAGCTTTCGCCGAAGGCTTTCACAGTTTCAGGCAAGGTTAAAAACGGGTCAAAAGGCGAAAAAGTTATCTTGCTTGTATCAATTTCGGGTGGATCCTCCATAAAAATCGATTCTACACAGCTTGCGGCAGATGGCAGTTTCGCGCTAAAGGGAACTGAAAAGGATCGCGGCAGCTTTTTTTCTCTGAACATTGCAGATCGTCAGAAGGTAATTTTGCTGGTAGAAGGGGGTGAAAATTTCATCGTGTCGGCAGATGGTACCGGAAAAGATAGCAAAGGCAATGGTGGTAAAGCTGAGGTTTCAGGGTCCAAAAACATGGAATATTATGCGCAAATAGACCAGCTCATGCAGAGTTTTGCGGCGAAAGTGACAAAATGGAATGAGGACTATGCCGCTGCGGAAGAGAAAAAGGATTCTAAGAAAATTGCGGAAATTCAGCAGTCGTTTGCAAGGGCTGATCAGGAGCGGCTAAATGTGATAAAGAAATTAATTCCAGAAATGGGTACATCCCTGGTGGCGCTTTTTACGGCCAATAATTTTTTAAGACCTGAGAACGATCTTGAAACATTAAGAAAATTGGCTGACGACTATGGAAAAGTAGAACCTTTACCAACGCTCGCAAAAGGATTTATTGGCCAGATTAAAAGAATTGCTGGGCTTGCGGTAGGTGAAGTAGCGCCGGATTTTACATTGAACAGTCCTGAGGGGCAACCTGTTGCCTTGTCATCTTTACGCGGAAAATTTGTGTTGATTGATTTTTGGGCATCCTGGTGCGGGCCTTGCCGGATGGAAAATCCGAATGTCGTACGAATGTATGATAAGTTTAAGGACAAAGGCTTTGATATATATGGGGTATCACTAGACGATAATGAGAAAGCCTGGAAAACAGCAATTAGCAGGGATAACCTCAAATGGCAGCATGGATCGGAATTGAAAAAATGGAAGTCAGGAGTTGCGCAAGCATATGGTGTAAACGCCATTCCCGCGACCTTTTTAATAGATAAGGATGGGAAGATTATAGCAAAAGACCTGAGAGGCCCAGCCTTGGAAAGCAAATTGACCGAGTTGCTGGGAGCTCAGTAATATTTACTTTGGTTAAAATAATGCAAAAAATCCGCGGGGCTACCTGCGGATTTTTTGCATTAGATAAAATCTAAGCTTTGTCTTCAAGACTATAAAAGAATTGCAAAGGATTGGGAAACAGATAGCTATAAGAGTAATGGTTTTCAAATTTTTCATTCGAAATTATCTTAAAATCAGGGCTGATTTCAGGCTGAATGTAAGTCGGGGCTTCCCAGCCAAACCTTTTGCATGAATCGTCGTAAACTTCCCGTCTCGTGGGATGGATTGGTGAAACAATATTGAAGGTTTCATTTTTAAGGCCATGTTCAAGAAAATGTTGTATAATGCCTACGGCATCGTCCCGATGAATGTAATTAACAGGAATTGAGCCAGTTAACATATTTTTTTGCCCTTTCACATATTTTCCTGGAATACGATTATGGCCCAATAAACCTCCCAGTCTGAGAATCGTAACCATTCTCAGCGGGCGTAATGATTGAACTATATTCTCCGCCAAAACCATGTCTGGTGATGGAGAATTTTCAGGAGCGGAAACGTCTTCTTCTTTAACAATCCGATTCAGCTCTGGATATATTCCTGTAGAACTGATGAAGATCACCTCTTTAACTGTCGACTTTTCTATTTCTCGTGCAACTACTTCAATTTGTTTTGGATAAAATCCCGGCTCGTTTTTGGTCAACCGCGGCGGCAGGGAAATGATCAATGTATCTGCATTAAAAAATGCGTCTAATTGTGTTTGGTCTGTCGCAAAATCGGGCGTAAGATCCAATAAATAGCCCTCGATTCCATTGGCTTCAAATTTTCCCAGGTTGGAAGAAGAAGTAGTGCTGCCTGCGATTTTCCACGTACTATGCTCCTGTTGCAAACGTTGAGCTAGGGGAAATCCCAGCCAGCCGCATCCCAGAATGCTTAATCTTTTTCTTTCTATTTTTGAACCTTGGTCTATCATGTTACCCATTTTCTATCGAATGCTTTATTTCAAAGGCTTTACCATCATGATATTTTTAGTGGTAATTTCATTTTCCTGCAATACAGACAAAACACAGGAAGCTGATAACAGTTCGACCGTATCAAATTTGGTTTCCGAAAATCTTGACCAGGAATTTTTCGCCTGTAAATCGGTGGACGAAGTTCAAGGTTTTCTTAAAAAGCACCCCTCCTTGACCAAGTTTTACTTTGCCGATTCGTCTGTTGATTCAACCCAATTGGCTCAGCAACTTTTCAGTATTTCTCAAAACCCTGATTTTCAATCTTTCCGAAATCAATTGGATTCCTTAATTGGGAGCAGGGACGAGACCATATTAAAACCTTTGTCCAAGGCTTTTAGGCAAATTAGATACTACTATCCCGGATTTAATGTTCCCAAGATACAGTTTATGGTTACTGGTTTCACTGGCAACGATCTCTATATTTCCGACTCTCTAATTATCATTGGCTTGGACTATTTTGGAGGGCCAGCTGCACGATACCGGCCCAATGTTTTCGATTACCAACTCAGACGTTATCAGAAAGAGTACATTGTACCTTCAATCCTTTTTTTCGAATCAAATCAATTCAACAGGATAAACTTGGGAGACCAGACGATGTTGGCAGATATGATTGGCTACGGGAAAGGGTATGAATTTGTAAAACAAATTATGCCGGAAACGCCAGACAGCCTTATTGTGGGTTATTCAGAAGAAAATCTGGGTCGTACCTATAACAGTCAGCAGCAGATATGGAGCTATTTTATCGCCAGTAAATTACTATACGAAAAGAGTGATCTGATCAAAAGAAAATTTATTGAGGAGCGCCCGTTTACCTCTGAAATCGGGGCGAAGATCCCTGGCGCTATTGCGAGATGGATTGGATGGCGGATTGTAAGCAGATATGTAGCAGAAAATCCGGAAGTTACTTTGCCCCAATTAATGGAAATTGACAATGCGCCAAGGATCTTACAGGAATCGGGATATAAAGGGCAACCGGACGAAGAACAGTAAGTTTTTTGACTAGTTTTGTAGCATCAAATTATACCTCAATAGCCGTTAATGCCATTTACACTGATCTTTTTCCTCCTTTTTGTCCCTGGTTTCGTAGTGATCGGCGTATATCTGGAACGGAAAGTTTCTGCTTTCATTCAAGACCGGATGGGGCCGATGGAGGTTGGTAAATGGGGATTGTTGCAGCTATTTGCCGATCTTCTGAAGTTGCTTCAAAAAGAAGATATTGTTCCGAAGGCTGCCGACCGTCCGTTATTCCTTACAGCACCTCTTGTAATTTTCATTTCGGTTTTCGCAGGTTTTGCAGTTGTTCCGCTCGCGCCAGACCTGGGAGGCTCAGGAGCAGCCGTAGGCGTTTTTTTCCTTTTAACCATTGTTTCAATTGACGTCGTTGGGTTATTAATGGCAGGATGGGGGTCAAACAATAAATTTGCCTTGTTTGGCGCCATGCGTGCAGTTGCTCAGATTATTTCTTATGAGATACCACTAGGTTTGTCTATTCTTTGCGTAGTAATGCTAACACAAACGCTTGATTTGCAAATTATAAGCCAGCAGCAGGGCATTTATTCATCAGATACCATATATCTTTTTGGAATGAGAAAACTTGGGGTAGATGTTACTTCGGTCGGAGGCTTTTTGTCTTGGAATATCATTCGAAATCCATTTCTCCTGCTTGCTTACATTGTTTTCTTCATTGCTTCTCTTGCGGAATGTAACCGCGCTCCATTTGATTTACCAGAAGGCGAGTCAGAATTGGTTGCTGGATTCCATACCGAATATTCGGGTATGCGATGGGCGCTGTTTATGCTATCCGAATATGGAATGATGCTGCTGGTTTGCTTATTGGGAGCAATTCTTTTTTTGGGAGGCTGGAATACGCCTTTTCCCAACATCGGGCCTCTCCGGCTTGCAGATTGGACCAGCGGCGAGCCCGGAACCTGGTTCGGATATATTACGGGGATTTTCTGGATTCTGAGTAAGGCAATGTTTGGAATTCTTATCCAAATGTGGGCACGTTGGACGCTTCCAAGGCTTCGCGTAGATCAGCTAATGTATTTGGGCTGGAAAGTTCTAACCCCCGTCGGGCTGGTTTTATTTTTTATCTCAGGAGTCTGGCGGCTGATTGGTATTTAAGTCAGTCTGCGATTTCAGCCGCGTCCAGGATGTAATTCATTTGGTAAATGTCGTCTGCATTGAGTTTCAGTGTACCAGTAAACGTCAGACGTTCATCCGTTTTGAATTTACGACTATCCTTCTTTTTGAAATTTAAAGTCATAACTGTTTCAGGACCAGCACCTCCGCAGAAAAAACAGGCACTGAACGGAAATGCAGAAAGCACATATAAGTTTGCATCCAGATCGATCGGCAATATGTAGCCAGTAATTGATACCTGCTGGTTTTTTAGTTTTTGGACGCTTGGCCCAAAGGTTGGGTGAAGCATATATATGGATTCTTCCGCATACCATTTCTTCTTAAAAGTAACATCCCTTAAAATTTCCCAGGTTACTTTCACAGGCTCCCCGGCAGGCCGGAACGCGCATAAAAAGGAAATGCAAGCAATGAATAGGGCAATCCTCAACAATTTCATTAGCGGTCAATTTACTTTGTTTTACAAGGTGTTAAAAACCCAGACAAAAGTACGTACATTATCATTCCTCCGCCAGTGTACGCGAAATATTCAATTTGTAGATGCCTAGAGACGGAAGTGCCGCGGCAATTGCGCCTATCACCAGAGCCACAACAAACAAATAAACTTCTTCTGGCAGGATGCTGAAACCTCTCAACGAATAGTGGAAGTCCTGTTCCGCAGCCCTCGAGAATAGCCATAGTCCCAGCCTACTTAAAATGATTCCTGAAAAGAAGCCAATTACCGCCAGGGATACACCTTCAATTAAAAGCATCAGAAATAGGCGGGATCGGGTTGCCCCCATGGATAGCATGAGCGCCATTTCGTATTTCCTCTCTTTTAAAGAGTTATATAATGAGATAAAAACACTTACCCCGGCAATGCTAATGATGATAAGTGCGAGGGCGCGGAGTGTTTCAATTCCTACGCCGAGCAGTGAAAATAACCGATTGATTTCAATGCTGGGCAAGGCGGCTTGCATGGATGTATTTTCATTGATCTGCCTCGGGAGCGTGAGCAGGCCCATCGGGTTCCTAAACTGTATCAGCGCACTGGTTACCTGCTTATCTTCTTCGTTCGGCTCAGCATTTATATGATTTGACGAACCAGATTCTTCCTCATGCTCATGAATATCCCAGACGCTCGAAAGTCGGGTAAGAATTAGTTGATCTACCACACTTCCGTTGGGTTCAAATATGCCGGTCACCTTGTACTTTTTATTTCCATGGGTTTTCCCCTTCGAATCCAAACCGTGAGAACTCGAGAATAAATCTCCTATTTTCAAATTGGAATTCCTGGCGACTTTGCTGCCAATGGTAACCTCCATGGAGGCATTATATAATTGTCCTGCCAAGACCTTCGCCTGAAAATGCTCAACATACTTTGGAGTAGTGCCTACAATGCGAAATCCCTGGTAACTATCGCCCATGGAAAGAGGAATTACAGTCTTCACAAAGGGATTCTTTCTGAGAGAATTAACCTCAGTCAATGGAACGTTCCCGGTAGGTGCGTCGATCTGATATATGCTGGAAAGGATCAATTGCAACGGGCTGCCTTTCGCTCCTACAACCATATCAATCCCTCTTATATTTCTGCGAAATTGTTCGTCCAGTTGTCTGTCTAGCAATAATAGCAGCGAAATCATGCCTATCCCAAGCGTAAGCAAAAGAGCGCTTAAAAAGCTGTTGAGTTTCTTATCCTTCAAGTTGGCAATGCTGATCTTAAAGAGGTTCATGCGATATAATCTATTCATAAAGTCACCCGGTTGGAGAATTCGTCTTTTAAACGCTGGTCGTGTGTCACCACTACCAAACTCGCCCCAATTGATGCTGATTGGCGTTTCAGCAGATTGATGACCTTTTCGCAATTGCTGTCGTCAAGACTGGAAGTAGGTTCGTCGGCTAGTATGACATTTGGATCATTCATCAAAGAGCGCGCAATGCTAACCCTTTGCTGCTCACCCTGGCTTAATTGGGTTGTTTTCTTTGATAAATGCTCTGCAAAGCCTAATTCTTGCGCCAGATAAATAGCCTTTGCCCTATCCTGCTTTTGATTTGCCAAATAATTGGAAAGCAAAATATTGTCTATTACAGATAAGGAACTTACAAAGTGTGGACGCTGATAAATAATGCCAATATGTTTTGCCCTGACTCGGGTAGCAAGCTCAGGAGAAAGGCTATTAGCCAGTTTGCCTGCAATCAGAATTTCACCGGAATCAGGTTTTAGAAGAAGCGCAAGCAGATGAAGCAATGTTGTTTTTCCTTTTCCTGATTGACCAAGGATGAGGAGCGCTTCTTTGTCTTTACAACTAATATCAGGAAAATCGAATTTTTTCAAAGAGGAGTATGAAAAGCGAAGATTGCTGGCCGTGATCATAATGTTCCTTATTTGGTACGCAATGATAATGAAGTTTTGTTACGGCTAAAAAAAATTGGCGCTACAAATAAATTTTGGGTAAATACGTTCAAAAGGAGATACAACCTGAAGAAAACCAACAACTATTCTATTTTTGCAAAAAAATCGATCTCAAATGCGTAAAAATTTTGAATTGAAAAGTGTAACCGGAGCGCTGACATTGATCTTGACTTTTGGGTTATTATTGACAAATACGGATTCACAAGCACAAAGTCGCGGTATCTTTGTCCCCTATTCGACAGTGGGAGCCGGCATTGGGACTTCCAGCTACTTTGGAGATTTCGCACCTTACAGAAGACCTTTTTCCTCTATTTTTTATATGATGCGTTGGAGTGCGGGTGGTAACTATACTCGCCATTTTACGCCAAGATTGGCTGCCAGAGCCAGTTTTACATATGCTAGAATTGCCGGCGATGATTACATTTCGAATCGTAGTTCCAAATATGAGTCCAATGTTTTTTACGCCAGAAACCTCCATTTTCGCAATGATTTGAAAGAGTTTTCTATCCAGGGGATATTTAAACTCACGCCGGATAACCGAAGCTATGACCGACGTCCTCAATTCGGGACATATGTTTTCGCAGGCATTGCGTTAACCGCTCATAATCCGAAAGCATTAGATTCTTTAAAAGGGGATTGGGTTAAATTGCAGCCACTTGGTACAGAAGGGCAGGGAAACGAAGGTTACGCGAAACCCTATTCGCTCGTCCAGTTTGCTATCCCAATCGGGATTGGAGTGAGGTATAAAATAAACTCAAGATTTGATGTGTCCGCTGAACTTGGTTTTAGGAAAACGTTTACAGATTATCTTGATGACGCACATGGGAACTATGCAGATCCGGCATTATTTGCTGATGATCCATTAGCGCTTGCACTCTCTAACAGATCAACAAATCAGCTTGCGGTAAGAAAAGGTGCTGACAGGACCGAATCCTTAAAGAAATTTTTGGTGGTTAATTATAGCCTGGAAACTAATGATCCTTTGGCAGCCCTGCCAACAACGGGATTTGCAGCGCCAGGGACGGCAAGAGGAAACAGCCCGACTTATACAGACAACTACCTTTTCGGCATGATCCATATCAATTACATGCTGCCTTCACAAATCAAATGTCCTCCACTTAAGTAATTTGAAAAACCATTGAAGTACGTTTTTAGAAATTTGAATAGTAGATACTTGCTCCTTTCAATAGTGGCAGGTATTTATTTTTTAATGGCGGGTAATGGTTTCGTTTACGCTCAAAAAATTGAGTTGGGTGCCGGCGTTGGAGGATTCAATTACAGAGGGGATATTTCGCCTACTTTGAGAATGCGCTTTTTCAAACCGGGAGGAAGCCTTTTTTTTCGTTTTAACCCAAATCAGGCATTGTCTTTACGTGCAGAAGTGGCAGGAGGGATTATTGGTGCAGATGATAAGTCAAGTAAAGATCCGTTTCAAAGGGTCAGAAACATGTCATTCAGGACAACAATCCTGGAAGGCAGCGCTGTGGCGGAGTACAACTTCCTTAATTTTCAGGAACGGAGATTTGCGGTAAATTGGAGTCCTTATTTATTTGGCGGCATCGGTTATTCGAAGTTTAACCCTAATGTTCAGACAAGTCCTTATAAAACAAGCACTTTTGTACTTCCTTATGGGGTTGGAATTAAATATCAGATTAGGCGTCCCTGGAACATTGGGTTAGAATATGGGACAAGGAAAACTTTTACAGATTATCTGGATAATCTGGGCGGAGAACCAGTTTCTACAGATAAAATTCAGGGTGATCCTTCCTTGAAAGATAATTATTACTACGTTAGGCTTTCGATTAGCTATACCTTTTACAAAATCGTTTGCCCTTGACATATGAAAAAAATTCTTCTCGTTATTTTAGGTGTCATAATAATATTTGTAGTTGGCTTTTTTGGGGTTAGAAAATATACAAAATCGTTCAGCCCGGAGGCCATTGCGGAGACATCTGAGAATGGAATTAAAATCAAAGTCATTTATAGCAAACCTGGTAAAAAGGGACGGTTGATCTTTGGAAGGCAACAGGATAAGGCACTACTTCCCTACGGAAAAGTTTGGCGCACCGGTGCCAATGAAGCTACCTTGATTGAAATAGGCGAAGAGGTTTTGTTATCAGGTAAAACGGTCAAAGCAGGAACATATTCGCTGTATTCTGTCCCCGGGCAAAGCAGCTGGAAAGTCATCCTAAATGCGGAGACGGGACAGTGGGGTACAGAATATAACGACGGTAAAGATATTTTGAGGGTTGAAGTCCCTATTCGGATCAGGCCGTCGGTGCAGGAGCTTTTTGAAATTTATTTTGAAGAATTACCAAATGGAGTGAATATGATTTTAAGCTGGGACCAAACGGAGGCCTTGGTCCCATTCATTAAAAAATAGTTGCCACAGGCTTTCTCCTCCCGTTTATGTTCGTCGACGCAATTGAAAAAGTAGATCAGTTCACACGTCCAATCCACTTTATTTTTCGCTACTACACCGGCAGCGACATCGTTCCAGGCACTGCTACCTTGTTTTTTGTAAATGAAGATGGGTTTGCCGTAACCTGTAAACATGTTGCAAAACAGATTTTGCATGCGCAATCCATTTATGAGAACTACCTGAAATTTAAAGGAGAATTAAGAAAATTCGAAAAAGATCCTGGTTACGAAACCCAGAGACAACTGTTAGAATCCAAGTATAAAATTACCGGCGATAATCCGATACGCATTCTTTTTAATTTCATTCAATGCGTACAATCCTACAAAGGCCTGACCATCCATTTACATCCAACTCAGGACCTTTCCATCATTCAGTTTCATGATTTTGAAACCAAACTATATCAAAGCAGTGCCCGCTTTTTGAAAGATTCGCGTATGGTTAAACAGGGCAGATACCTGTGCCGACTCGGTTATCCTTTTCCTGAATTCACTAATTACCGCTACAATAAAAATACTGGTGACATTGAATGGGTAAAGGAAGGAAGGGTGAAAACACCAAGCTTCCCAATTGATGGCATTATTACGCGTCATATTGGTGAAGCAAATGAAGTAACTGGGATTGAAATGAGCACGCCTGGACTGAGAGGTCAGAGTGGCGGTCCTCTTTTTGACCAGAATGGCATTATTTATGGTATGCAAAGCGCCACAAGGCATCTGCACCTGGGATTTGATCAGGTTAATAAGGAGGTTATTTCTGAGGGGTACAGAAGACGGGTTTCTAATTTTCCATTTCTAAATGTAGGTCAATGTGTCCATGTGACCGTGATCAAGCAATTTCTTCGGGAGAAAAAAATTGCTTTTAGTGAAAGTGAATAGGCAGGTAGTTTTGGGAACTCAAATTCTTTTTTTGTTTTAAGCTCTACTAAAATGACTTACTTAAATACCGAATTTCTTCAAAGTGAGCTTTCTAAGCCATTTGTTCTACCCGAAGGGGCTGTTGAGCATTTTAATACCTATGGTTATGTAAAGCTCAAAGATGTTCTCAGTGCGGAATTGCTCTCGCACTACGATTCAGTCATAACTGATCTGGTTTTTAGTTTAAACAAACTAACGAAACCGATGGAAGAGCGGACGACCTATGAGCGTGCGTTTCTTCAGGTAATGAACCTTTGGAGGGAAAGCGACGAGGTAAAGGATTTTGTTTTTTCGGCGAGGCTGGCAAAAATTGCTGCTGACCTTTTACAAGTTAATGGCGTAAGGCTTTATCATGATCAGGCTCTTTATAAAGAATCTTCCGGCGGAATTACACCATGGCATGCAGATCAATTTTATTGGCCTTTGTCATCTCCCAAGACCGTCACAGTTTGGATTCCATTGCAGAAAACGGAAATGGAAATGGGGCCACTTGCTTTTGCTGAAAAAAGCCATCATGTGGAGATTGGCCGCGATCTTGAAATAAGTGATGAAAGTGAGGCAATCATGGCAACTCAATTAAAGCAATTCGAGGTAAGTGAGGCACCGTTCGATTTGGGAGAGGTTAGTTTTCATGCAGGATGGCTGTTTCACCGGGCAGGTCCCAATAGCTCAGGTCGCCCGCGCAAAGTTATGACGATGATCTATATGGATCAGGAACAGAAAATTGTTCAACCCCGTAATGAGTACCAGCACGCTGACTGGGAAACGTGGTTGTTATCTAAACCCGTAGGTGGCGCAGCCGATAGCGAACTAAATCCGGTGCTTTTTGCATATTGATTCAAAAAATATGCATTAGTTCTTCTAGGCGCTGGATATCATAAGTTGGGGATTCATCAAATTTTAGTCTAGCCGGATTAAAATATGCAGTATCCAGCCCAACTTTTTTCGCACCCAAAATATCTGCCACCCAATTATCCCCAACCATAATGCTTTCTTGTCGCGTTGCATTTGCAATGTCTAGAGCAAATTCAAAAATTGCCGGATCAGGTTTTTTTGCCTGGGCAGTTTCAAATGTGATAATGTTATCAAAGAAATGGCCAATCTCTGAACTGGCGATTTTTCTGGCCTGCATTCCATTGAAACCATTTGTGATAATGTGCATGCGATAGCCGCTTGAAAAAATGTGATTCAGAAGATCAAGAGCCCCTTCAAGCAAATGCTTTTTATCCGGTAAAGTCCGAATATACAATTCCCCGATTTCGATATGATTTGGAGGGCAATCTACCCCTAGCTCTTCGAAAACCATTTTGAATCTATTTTCGCGTATATAGGTATGGTGTAGTTTTCCCTGATCAAAACCCTCCCATAAGGAAGTATTTATTTTTAGAAATGATCGTACAAATCCATCGAAGGAGCCTATTCCATATTGATCTAGGGTTAGTTGATAGAAAATTTCTTCCAACGATTCTGACGAATTTTTGTCGAAATCCCATAGGGTATGATCCAAATCAAAAAAAATATGCTTATACTTCATTCTAGAAAAAGTTCAATAATTATAAAAAAAATTAAATTATCCTTGAAAAATTAAATGATATAAATACAATACTTTGAGTGATCTGATTAGGCCTGTTTTAGCGTATGTTTATTTGATAAGTTCAATTATTTATTTCTAAAAGGACAGCAAAGGTTATTGAGGTCAAAATATTCCCAAAAAAAGCCTTTGTTGTTAACATGTGTTAATAATAAATATTTTGTAAAAAAAAGAAACCGAAAGATTTGCAAATTATTTCTCAAATCCATTTCTTTGATTCGTATAATTCGAAATACAGATAATTACTTCCAAATTTTCACCAGACAGAAAGGAGAAACAATATCGACGAACCGCTCTACGTTAACTAAATCGAATAGTAAAATGGAGAAAGTCCAAGTTAGCGACAGTGAGTTGGTAACATTGTATGTCCGTGGTAATGAGAAAGCATTTGAAAAGCTAGTTCAACGTCACAAATCAAGAATATACACCACTATTTATCTAATTGTCAAAGACCAGTATGTAGCCGAGGATTTGTTGCAGGATACATTCATAAAAGCAGTTGACACGATAAAAGGTGGTAGATATAATGATGAAGGCAAGTTTTTGCCATGGATTATACGGATCGCACACAACCTCGCCATTGATTATTTCAGACGCGATAAACGCTACCCCAATGTAGTGTTCGAAGATGGAAGCAGTGTTTTTAATACACTTGATTTTTCGGAAGATTCCGTTGAGTCGATCCAGATTCGTCAGGAGACACATGAGCAACTGCGGGAGATGATCCAGCGGTTACCTGATGTTCAGAAGCAAGTGCTGATCATGCGCCATTATGAGGACATGAGCTTTCAGGAAATTGCGGATGCGACAGGTGTGAGTATTAATACGGCATTGGGAAGAATGCGTTACGCGTTGATAAATCTGCGTAAACAATTTAACCAACGTGCCCCACAGTATGACAAAAACTTTTACCTACGATGATGTTGTAAGGTATTTATATGCCGAGACAACAGCGAATGAAAATGAACTGATTGTCGAAGCTCTTGCGCTTGACGACAACCTGATGAATTTCTATCTTGATTCGCTCGAAATACAGAATCAGATGAACAAAATTAGACGTAATCCATCTGAAAGGACGATTACGGAAGTTTTCAAATATTCAAGACAATTCACTTCTAAGAGACCTGCCGCTCTTTTGTATTAGTAGAAAGCGACAGTTTTTTTTGCCAGCCATTCATTGAGTGGCTGGTTTTTCCATTATTCAAAAGTAATAAATCGCTCCACTGACATCATTCTGATATCCTACTTTAAGAAGGATTCTTTGAACTGATAGCACCATTCATGAAGAGAAAAGAACGTTTCAGTTTATTTCTGAATTATTTTACCCAACATTTTCCCGAACCCCAGACCGAGTTGAATTATGTTGATCCATATCAATTGCTGGTTTCAGTAATTCTTTCAGCACAGTGTACGGATAAAAGGGTTAACATCGTAACACCTCCTTTGTTTGAGCGTTTTCCCGATCCACAAGCGCTGGCTCTTTCGACTGCAGAAGAGGTTTTTACCTACATCAAGTCCATCTCATATCCCAATAATAAAAGTAAACATCTGGTAGGGATGGCCCGCATGCTTGTGGAGAACTTCGGTTCTGAAATACCAGCGTCAGTTGATGAACTGAAAAAATTGCCTGGGGTTGGGCGTAAGACGGCTAATGTGATTGCCTCGGTTATATTTAATCAGCCAGCGATGGCTGTGGACACCCACGTTTTCAGAGTTTCCCATCGCTTAGGTTTGGTTTCCTCTACTGCCAAAACTCCGCTGGCGGTTGAACGGGAATTGGTAAAATATGTTCCCCGAGATCTCGTTCATAAGGCTCATCATTGGCTGATACTTCATGGCCGTTATATTTGCGTTGCCAGAAATCCTAAATGCCACGAATGTCCATTAACTTCTTTTTGTAGTTATTACGAAAGAAATGTGAAGATCAATGTTTTAAAATCCGGATTGCAACCAATGGTTAAATGAAGGAGTCTACCGTTAAGTTATATAGTTTTATTAGTTTAGAAAGTGATCGAAAAGATGAAGCGTATTAATCTAGTATTTTGTTTTTTATTGGCAATGGTTGTTGGGCTCTCCGGGTGTATGGATTCGGATGGAAATCAGGATGAGCAGAAAATCACCGAAAATGAAGCTGCTATTCAGGCTTATATTAAAACAGACAGCCTGGGCTCAAGTGTTGTGAAGGACAGCTCCGGACTTTATTACATTATCCGTAAATCCAATCCTACTGGTGAGCGTGTGAAAAAGGGGGATGGAGCGACGGTGAAGTTTACAGGATACCTTTTAAATGGTGCAAAGGTCTTATCCGTTCCGGGAGATTCAGCTTTTACTTTTCCTGCTCAAGGATATTCAACCGGTTTTGCGGGTTTGGAGCGAGGTATATTTCTAATGAGGACAGGTGAAAAAGCATCATTTTTATTGCCTTACTTTCTGGCATTTGGCAATGTCGAACGTGTAAATATCCCAGCATATTCTCCAATCCGACTTGAAGTTGAGTTTCTGAAAACCCGTACGGAAATTCAGCAGATAGATGAATTTCTGTTGATGAAAAAATTTAAAGTTTCCGAGAGGACTAGTGACAATTTAGTCATCATTCGGACAAATGTGGTTACGACCGGAGACTTGATTGGAACTGGGAAATCAGTTAATGTGAAATATGTTGGTAAATTCTTAAATGACAAAAAGTTTGATGAGGGAACGCTTAACGTCACGACAGGCACAAACGGTGTTATTCCTGGGTTTGATACAGCGATTCAAAAAATGAGAAAAACCGAAAAGGCTATTATCATTTTCCCTTCCCCTCTTGGATATAAGGCTTCCGGATTTGGTTCGGTACCTCCATTTACACCACTTCAGTTTGAACTAGAAGTGCTTTAAACGTAAAATACTGAGGTCCTTCAGGGCTGTTGTGTCATTCGCACGCAGCCCTTATTTTTTGACCATACCAGTAATAAGCAGACATATGTCTAAAAGTTTTTCTTGGGGCAAATCGGAGCCCGAAGGCAGACATAAGCCCGTTTGATAAAGTTCTTTGCTCACATTGCTACCAAAATACGGCGCATTTGAGAAGATAGGCTGCAAATGCATCGGCTTCCACAAAGGCCGGGATTCGATTTGCTGGCTAGCAAGATTTAATCGCACATTTTCCGGGGTAATTCCCAAGTCTTCATGTAAAATAATAGTAGTTAGCCAGCGATTGGAAAGCGATCCCGCGGACTCCACTTGAAAATTTATGCCTGGGATCTTCCGTAACAGATTTTTGTATAAGTTAAAATTGGCGCGCCTTTGAATTATTCGCTGACCTAGTACTTTCATCTGACCCCGCCCGATCCCAGCACAAACATTACTCATCCGATAATTATAGCCTATCTCCGAATGTTGGAAATGAGGGGCGGTATCTCTTGCCTGAGTAGCTAGGAACAGTGCTTTTTCGATATACGACTTATTGTTTGAAATAAGCGCACCTCCACCAGACGTTGTAATAATTTTATTTCCGTTAAACGAGAAAATGCCCAGGTCACCGAATGTTCCCAGTTGCTTTCCATTATAAACTGATCCCAATGCTTCGGCTGCATCTTCAATTATAGCTATCCCATACCTTCGACAAATCGCCGAAATTTCATTGAGTCGGCACGGCATCCCATATAAATGAACACAGATAATAGCTTTGGGCTTTTTGCCTGTTCGTACATAAAATTGAATTGCATCTTCAAGCGCATTGGGACAAATGTTCCATGTTAAAGATTCGCTATCAATAAAAACCGGGGTAGCGCCCACGTAAACGATGGGATTAGCACTGGCGGCAAATGTAAGTGACTGACATAAAACGAAATCACCTTCGCCAACACCTAAAACAAGCAAAGCCAGATGAATGGCAGCGGTGCCGGATGAGAGCGCAACTGCGTAGCTGCTTCCAGTATAGGCGCACAGATCGTTTTCGAACGCCTTAATGTTCGGACCAGTCGGGGCTATCCAATTTGTGTCGAATGCCTCCTTAATATATTTTATTTCCGTTCCTCCCATGTGCGGAGGAGAAAGAAAGATTCTTTGGTTCATAGTATGTGCTAAAATTTTATTAGTCTTGCCGGATTTCCGCAAACGGTAACATTATCTGGAATGTCTTTGGTAACCACACTACCCGCTCCAATTATACAGTTTTTTCCAATTCTAATGTTTGGAAGAATGATGGTTCCTGCTCCGATCAAGGTTTTCTCCCCAATCCAGACACTTCCGCAAATAATTGCCCCGGGTGCTATGTGAACAAAATCCCCTAGCCCGCAATCATGTTCTACAATAGCTCCTGTGTTAATAATCACATGGCTGCCGATTGTGGAGCCAGCATGCACGATGGCTGCGTGCATAATAACAATTCCCGCATTCATCCGTACACTTGAATCAATATGAGAAGACGGATGTATAGCATTACCAAAGCGATGATTAATCTTTTCAGATACCTGGCAACGGGCTAAATTATCGCCGATAGCAATGATAATTAGTTCCTCTGACAAAATGGATGGATCATAGGGAATGCTTTCATGGAATCCCTGCTGGCCCTTTTTTGAAATATCATCATCGAAAATTGCTTTCACAGTTTCTCTGCATGCGTGTAAAATACTGAAGACCACCTTCGCGTGACCGCCTGCGCCAAATAGTATCATTGCATGTATATTAGCCTTGAAATTTCTTTACGTAGCCATTATCAGGGTCATTAATCCCCCGCCGAGTTATGATCCTTTCTATTGTCAAAAACAGGATTTTTAAGTCTAGTAAAAAGGATTGATTTTGAACATATTGAAGATCGTATTCGAATTTTTCAGCCCAGCCGATCGAATTTCGTCCGTTAACCTGAGCTAAACCAGTTATGCCAGGTAACACCGAGTGACGAAGACGTTGATAAGGACTATACATTGGGAGATATTCTGTTAACAGTGGTCTTGGACCAACAAAACTCATATCTCCTCGCAGCACATTCCAAAGCTGGGGCAATTCATCCAATGATGTTTTTCTCAAGAAATTGCCAATTGCAGATATTGCGGAATCACCAGATTCTGTGACATGTTCTGGTATCGAGCGGAATTTTAATAATGTGAAGACCTTTTCATGAAGACCTGGCCTGGGCTGACAAAAAAATGGTTTTCCCTTGAAATGAACCCAGAGAATAGGACTGATTAAAATAAAAAGCGGTAGCAGGATGGTCAATCCTGTTACCGCTAAAATGATGTCAAAAGTTCTTTTTCCTAATTTTTGATACATGAAAATCAATGACGTTAAAACAGCTCCGGGAAATGTTCGGGCTCTGCTTCACGCATGATTCGATAAACAGTTTCAAAAATATCGTCCATGTTAGGTTTCGAAAAATAATCACCATCAGACCCATATGGCGGACGGTGATCCTTTGCTGAAATGGTTACCGGGGCCGAGTCAAGCCAGCGATAAGCATCCTGCTTTTCTACAACCTGTTGCATCATAAAAGCTGATGCGCTGCCGGGTAAATCTTCATCTGCAAATACAACCCGGCTGGTCTTTTTAATGGATTCAAGAATACTGTTGTTAATATCAAATGGCAAAAGTGTTTGCACATCAATCACTTCGACGTCAATGCCCACATTTTGCAACTGAGAAGCGGCCTCTATTACTATACGACACATGGAGCCATAAGTCACAATAGTAATATCATTTCCTTCACGAATTATTTCAGGAATGCCCAGCGGAACGCAAATTTCACCAATATTATCAGGAAGTATTTCCTTCAGACGGTAGGAATTAAGGGGCTCAACAATCAATGCAGGATCATCCCCTTTCATAATTGTGTTATAAAAACCGGCTGCTTGTGTGAAATTTCTTGGTACAATCACGTGCATTCCACGTAAACTGCTCAACATCGTCCCCATTGGAGATCCCGAATGCCAGATCCCTTCCAGCCGATGTCCCCTGGTTCGCACAATCACCGGGGCTTTTTGGCCGCCAGCTGTTCGGTAGCGAAGCGATGCCAGATCATCGGTCAATGTGGCCAGTGCGTAGTAGATATAATCAAAGTATTGGATCTCAACAATCGGGCGCAGGCCGCGCATAGCCAAACCTATTCCCTGACCAATGATCGTCGCTTCCCTAATACCGGTATCTGTAATTCTTAATTCACCATATTTTTCCTGAAGTCCAGCAAAACCCTGGTTTACATCTCCAATCATCCCAATGTCTTCGCCCAAAGCCACGACTCTCGGATCTTGTTCGAAAAGAGCATTGAAATAGGAGCGGATAACTTCACGGCCATCAACCATCGGGCTACCCTCTGAAAAAACCGGCGCCACGGCTTCCACCAACATTGGAGAATCGGCTGTGTCACTGTAAAGGTGTGTATTGAAGCGGGCCACATTTTCCTTCAAATGACTACTCAAAAAGTCTTTTAAGGTATCTTTTAGAATGTTATCCTCTCTCCCAATAATCCGGAGCGCTTTACGAACGCTGGCAATCATATCTCTGCGAACCGGCAAGTAAGTTTTGGACAGCTCCAAAACGACATTACTTAATTCACTCGCAAATTTACTTTCACGCCCCGTCTCCTGGATAAGCTGAATCGTTTCCAGATATTCCTTATCAATGTCTTTTCGATATGCTTGCCAGGCCTGGTTTCTTGCCTGCGAAGCTTTTTCCTTCGATTCCGATTCAATTTGTTCCAGCTCTTCGTCCGTTGCGTAACCGTTTTTTAGTATCCAATCACGGAAACGAACATTGCAATCGTGTTCCACTTCCCAATTAAGACGTTGCTTGGATTTGTAACGTTCATGCGATCCGGAGGTTGAATGACCCTGTGGCTGTGTGAGTTCGGTGACGTGAATAACAACGGGAACGTGCTCTTCCCGGCACATATCTGCCGCTTTTTGATACGTTTCGATCAATGCAGGATAATCCCAACCGCTCACTGAGATCACCTCGATACCAGGCTCGTCCTCATTACGCTGAAAACCAGCAAGTGCTTTTGAAATGCTTCCTTTTGTAGTTTGATATTCAATTGGAACCGAAATCCCATATCCATCGTCCCATACCGAAGTTAGCATTGGGATCTGTAAAACGCCTGCTGCATTCATTGCCTCCCAGAACATGCCCTGTGAGGTGGAAGCGTCACCAATAGTCGCAAATACTATTTCATTTCCCTGGCGGGAGAATGTATCCAGGTAATGTAGTTCCTTATTTTCGCGGTATAATTTTGAAGCGTAAGCCAATCCTACGGCGCGGGGGATCTGGCCAGCAGTGGATGAAATATCGCAAACAGAATTGAATAATTTGGTCTGATCAAGCCACTCCCCGTTTTCATCCAGCCACCTGATCGAGAAATGACCATTCATGGATCGCCCGCCTGTACTGGGCTCATGCGCCAGATCGGGATGGGCATACATTTGTGCAAAAAATTGCTGCCATGTAAGATTTCCAAGTGCTGCCTCGATCGTCTGGTCCCGATAATATCCGGATCGAAAATCACCCTGTTTAAAAGCCCGGGAAAGTGCAATTTGAGCTACTTCTTTACCATCCCCAAAAATGCCAAACTTAGATCTCCCGCCCATGGTATCCTTTCGCCCCAGCAAACTTACCTGTCGACTCTCGCACGCAAGACGGTAGTCATTGGTAATATTTTCCTTCGTCAACACATTGGAACCGGTCAAACTATCATTTTCAAGCATAAGCAAAAGTTACTGGTATGAATCCGTAGTTAAATTACATTTTTTTGAATGCAAGCCAAAGTTACGCAGGAAAATGATTGTGCCGCACTCGCGTTTGCAACTTTACAACCACTGTTAATATTGGTTAACGATTATTATATTTAGTTTTTATGCCTTAATCTTGTTTGCTAATTATTTGTTTCACCACTAAATGTACAGTTACAGTTATGAAAGTATTTCTTTCGACATTGGTTCTTCTGGTAGGCCTTACCACCGCTAGCTTTGCGCAAAAAGGTGTTTTGAAATTTAAAGAAGAAACACACAAATTTGGTAAGGTGCCACAAGGAACTCCTGTTACGCATGAATTTACATTCGTTAATACAGGCACTGATCCCGTTGTTCTTTCCAATGTTACGGTGTCTTGCGGATGTACGACTCCGGTTTGGTCAAAAGACCCGGTATTACCAGGAAAGACAGGTTCTGTTAAGGCTACTTTTAATGCGGCTGCTTCGGGTCCGTTTAACAAGCCAGTTACGGTTTTTAGTAACACAGAAGGCGGCTCAATTACTTTATACCTGAATGGCGAAGTGGTTCCAAAAGCTGCCAAGGCCTCCTCAAAGTAATTTCGCCAAAGACATTTCACTGGTCAGTCCTTTTTAGGGCTGGCCTTTTTGTTTATAAAGGGATGTTAATAAGCAGACCGGTCGTAGAATGAACGGCGGCGGGTCACTTTCAAATCCTGCAGAATGGCAGATTTCACTTTTAATGTGAAATTGTAGTTACTGACCCGGGAAGCGGCACCGGCAAAAGGTGTCCAGCTGAAACTCATATCCCAGCAATGCAGATCGCGGTATAAGGTTAAGGAAGTAATGGTTGGAGAAAAAGCCGTGAAGTCAAATCCTGTATTAATGCTGATCTTGAAATTTTTGGATAAGCTCAAATCCCCCGTTGCCTGCACAGCCTGGATGAGCGTCGCTCTTGAAAGGCCCGGTTTGCTCAGGCCGAAGTTATAGTTCAGCGACACGTTCCAGGGAATGTTGAAATCCACGTACAATTCCGGATTTTGCTGAACGAATTCCCGTTGTTCTTGGGTAGCAGCCGAGTTGTTTGCATTAGGATTGTTGGGATTATTGGGAGGCGTTTTATCCTTGTCCGAACTTTTAGGCGAAAAGCTGGTACCCAATGTAAAGCCCAGACTTTGCAAATTGGCCAACCCCTGCCCTTGGGTGATGGCATATTTATTCACCTTATTCCCGACCTGATTGGTCAATATCCTTGGATTTGCTTCGTATGAATATGGATCCAGGTTCATATTGAAATTCAGGTTCAGGTTCCGCCCAATACGTGCATTGGCATTAATGTTGATGTTCGAAAGATTGAGTGAATCGGCCAGCAGGTTATAACTTCCGCCCAAACTTAAATTGTCCAGCAAAGAGACTTTCTCAAACTGGGCAGCAGCCGTATCGCTTTTGGATTTCAGCTTCATTTCAAAAGAATTATTCAAACTGAACGAAACAACGCTGGAAGCCAGTCCATTCCCAACGCCGGAACCGACTCCACGAAACCTTGATAAAGAGTATTCTTTAATTTCGCCCTCCCGACTCAGCACATTGATTTTTTGATAAAAGCCAAAAGCGTCACCCGTGAAATCTGGCGTGTAAGTGAATGATAGTGAGGGTATAACTGTATGGCGAATTGCTTCTAGACGTTTGCCTCCGAAGAAGAAAGTCCCGTAAAAACGCGTGTTCATCCCTGCACCAAAATTATAGGAATACTGTGTTCCCGCCTGGTTTAATGTGTCAATGGTAACCCGGTTATCTTCGCTAACTGAATAATTGTATTGTTTGGTAAAAACTTCGCCTTGTAACGATATGCTCGGCGTAATGTTAACAAAACGCAATACCTTGAAGTTAGGAAGTGAAATTGGCAGGCTATAACGGCCGGTAAATTGTGCATCCCTAAGCATTTCCGGAAGATTTCCTATGTTGAAGGGAACAACTTTGGTGGTGTTCAGGCGGGTGGTGTCAATGTCATTTGCAATGGTAAAGCCCAAGCGGCTATACGTGGTATCAATGGCAGTCAGCGAGTTAGTTAAGGTGTAATTTCCGCTGAAATCAAGACCAAGCCGGAAGCTTTCATACCAGCGGCCTCTACCGCCTTTCAGGGCAAATGGGGCAATTTGGTTTACGCCAAAACTAAAATCTGAGGATACGTTTGTTTTACCACCTTTCCGCTTATTCCCGTCATTCGGATCGGCCTGTCCAAAGTTTTGGTTAACCCGCAAACTGGCCGCCGCACGCATATATTGACCAAAAGTCCGGTTGTACTGAACAGATGAGCTGGCTACGTTAGAAATGTATTTTTGTGTGTCAAACTCCTGAAATTGGTTGTAACTGTTGCTGCTGACATTCACATTGGCGGAGAATGTCGAATTCCCACGCGCCTTAGGTGCATGCGACCAAATGACGCTGAAATCATTGGTTACCCCACGTCCTAAAAGCCTGTCAACTTCATCACTTGACTTGTTTTTGTTAAACCGTAAAGCAAGATTTCCGCTGTATTGGTAACGCCTTATATAAGTGGATTGGAGTCCCAAGCCCCAGCTTCCCGTGGAGTAAATCTGCCCTGTAACAATCGCATTGACATATTCACTGATCGCAAAGTAATAGCCTCCTTCACGAAGATAAAATCCTCGTCCGTTTGGTTCCTCACCATAAGTCGGGAAAATGATACCGCTGGTACCGCTTTCTTTTTTCTTTGGAAAAGGGAAAAAACCAAATGGCAATGCAATAGGCAACGGAACGTCGCTGATCACAAGATTGAAAGGCCCGGAAATCACCTGTTTCTTGTTGACCATTTTTATCTTTGGCGCATTGATGAAGTAATGCGGGTGGGTGAGGTTACAAGTTGTGTAAATCGAATGACGAATGTAAAAGTTGCCTTCCGCATCCTTCTTCACTTTCTCACCCCTGATATTGCCATCGCCTTCCTGCGTTACAATACCCTGGATCAGCGCTTTTTTAGACTGGAAATTGTACCTGATTTCTTTGGTATTATAGGTCTCGCCGCCATCCTGAAAGATGGGCTCGCCAGCCATTTTTTTTGCCGTCGAATCATAAGTTCCGATCGCATACACCTCATTGGTGACCCAGTTGAGCCTGATGTAGTTTGCCTTTAAATTGATCGTACCATAGTTAACCTCTGCATTTCCGTACAAATGCACTTGTTTCAAAACCGCGTCCATAATGGTAGAATCTTCTGCAGTATATTCGACTGCATTTTGAAGGTCATCCGGATTAGAAAGGGTATCAGCAGCGGTTGAATCCGAGGAAGCTAACCCTTTGTTTATGAGAGAAGTATCACCTTTTGCGAAGGATGCATTGGACGTACCTGCCTTACCGGTACCTGAGGTGTCTGTGCCAGCCTTTTGATTTGCTTTAAGAAGAGCATCCGCTGATTGCTTTTCAGAAGCTGAAACATTCTGCTTTCCCTGATTTTTCCCGGACCTCTTGGAGCCCTGCCGCACGCAAGCTAAAGTGCTGAACAGGAGAAACACCACAACTACGGACGATATAATAATCGCCTTTCTTTTCAGTTCTAACAAATAGAGTATTTTTGCATATCGATTTCAAAATTAGCAGAGAAACCTCTAACGAGTTACGCCCCAATAAAAAAATAATGTTAAAAGTTCTTAAATTAGTAATTGCAGCAAGTTTTCTGCTAATAAGCCTCTCTTTTGCAATCCGACAAGAACCGGATACTTCTAAATCTTCCAGCAAAGTTAATACCGTAGTCATCGATGCCGGACACGGCGGTAAGGACCCTGGCACGAGGGGGCGTACGACAAAAGAAAAAGATGTAGCATTGAAGGTGGCCCTGGAACTTGGGCGAAAAATTAAAGAAGAAACACCTGAGGTTAAAGTTCTTTTTACCAGATCAACAGATGTTTTTATAGAACTGGGGGAGCGCTCCGCTTTTGCAAATCGCAATAATGCCGATCTGTTCATATCAATTCATTGCAATGCTACCCCCCGATCCAAAACAGTTCACGGTACGGAAACCTTTGTAATGGGTTTGCACAAAACAGAAGGTAACCTCGAGGTTGCGAGAAGGGAGAACTCAGTAATTTTGCAGGAAACGAACTATAAGCAGAAGTATAAGGGTTTTGATCCCAATTCCCCCTTAGCCCACATCATGCTTGCCAATTATCAGAGTGCTTTTATTTCAAGCAGTCTCCGTCTGGCTGATCTGATAGAAAAGAAATTCCAATCTGTATCTGATCGGGAGAGTCGGGGTGTGAAGCAGGCTGGATTTTTGGTACTTTGGCGCTGTGCAATGCCCGCAGTTTTGATAGAAACGGGTTTTTTGTCCTCTCCTGACGAGGAAGATTATCTTAGTTCGGACGACGGACAGACTGAGGTCGCCGAATCCATTCACCAGGCGTTTACGGCCTATAAAAAAGATATGGATCGATAAATAGTGAATACCAATTAATTTTAGTCCATGAAAATATCAAGAGAAGCAAAAGTCGGGATCATGGCAATTTTGGCTATGGTCATGCTCTATTTTGGCTTTCACATCCTCAAAGGCTCTGACGTTTTTTCCAGAACCTATAAATATTATGTGGTTTACGATAATATTGATGGTCTCACAGCATCCAATCCAGTGCTACTCAATGGTTTAAATGTAGGAAGGGTTCAGGAAATAAGGTTATTGCAAAATCGCAAAAATCATTTGCTGGTCTCGCTGGATGTTCAAAAAGGTGTAGCTGTTCCAAAGGGAACAACGGCAGTACTCGCTGACGGTGGCCTTCTGGGAGGAAAAGTGATCCATTTAACATTAGGTAATGGGGCAACATTGCAAGACGGCGATACCCTACTTGCAAACAAAGAATCAGGCATTTCAGCGGTTTTGCAAGAACAAGCGTTGCCTCTGGTAACCCACGCAGATTCACTAATTAAAAACCTGAGCCAGGTTGTGGCAGGATTTCAGGAAACTGGATTGATCCTCAATCAGGTACTCAGGAATTACAATCAAACGGGAAGTAATCTGCAGGGATTATTAGATGAGAACAGAAGTAACCTGCTCGCGATGACGTCCAACCTGAACAAACTATCCACTTCACTAATCGAAACCGAGAAGGAATTGAAGCCGCTTCTGGCAAAAACAGGTACACTCGCCGATTCCCTGAGTGCATTGAAGCTTGGAGAAACAGTTCAGAACGCAAACCGCACAATTGGAGAATTGCATACACTTCTTGCCAGCGTTGAATCGGGGAAAGGGACTGCGGGGAAATTGATCAAAGATGAAACACTTTATACCAACATTGACCGGACTATTGTAAGCCTCAACAAGCTTCTGACCAACCTCAGGGAACATCCAAAGCGCTACATTAACATTTCTGTTTTTAGTAAAAAAGACAAAGGTCCTTCGGAATCAACGTTAGATACCGCTACAAAAGTCAATTAAGACATACCAAGACGGTCACGTCAAATAAAAATTCAAGTCGTTTGCTTACCGGTGAACGACTTTTTATTTTTGACAACAACACTTCCACATCTTCATCGCAACCCTATGACCAGCCAGGAAAGCTTACCGGAACTAATCCAGACACTCAGGACCAAATATGAAGAAGTCAGACTGGGTGGAGGCATTAAAAAAATCGAGGCACAGCACAAAAAAGGTAAATTAACCGCCAGGGAAAGGATCAATTACCTGACTGATTCGGAATCATACTTTCTGGAAATAGGGGCTTTCGTAGGCGATGGTATGTATGTGGAAGAAGGCGGTTGCCCGTCTGGGGGCGTGGTCGTGGGAATTGGGTATGTGGCCAATAAGCAATGTATGATCGTCGCCAATGATGCGACCGTGAAAGCCGGTGCCTGGTTTCCGATTGCTGCCAAGAAAAATTTGCGCGCGCAGGAAATAGCAATGGAAAATCGGCTGCCTGTCATTTATTTGGTAGATAGCGCTGGCGTGTATCTTCCCATGCAGGCAGAGGTTTTCGCTGATAAAGAGCACTTTGGCAGGATTTTCAGGAACAATGCGCAAATGTCCGCAATGGGAATTGTCCAGATTGCTGCAATCATGGGCAGCTGCGTTGCTGGTGGTGCATATCTCCCTATTATGTCGGACGAAGCTTTTATTGTGGAAGGAACCGGCTCATTGTTTCTGGCAGGGCCATTTTTGGTTAAATCCTCAGTAGGCGAAGATATAGACGCTGAATCGCTGGGCGGGGCAACCATGCATTGCGAAATTTCCGGCGTGACGGATAACAAATTTCCTGACGATAAGTCATGCCTGGACGCAATAAAAAGACATATTGATAAAATCGGCAAACCAATGTCAGCGGGTTTTGATCGGAAAATTGCTTTAACACCAAATCGAAATCCTGATGAAATTTACAACCTGCTGCCAACCGATCGCCTCAAACCTTACGATGTACTTCCAATTTTAGAATGCATCGTCGACGCTTCTGAATTGGACCAATATAAACCGGATTATGGAAAAACATTGATTTGCGCTTATGCCAGGGTCGATGGCTGGGCAGTAGGGATTGTAGCCAATCAGCGGAAAATAGTAAAATCCGGAAAAGGCGAAATGCAGATGGGCGGCGTCATTTATGGAGAATCTGCCGATAAAGCAGCCCGTTTTATTATGAATTGCAATCAAAAGAAAATCCCACTCCTGTTTTTTCACGATGTGACGGGCTTTATGGTGGGAAGCCGCGCAGAACAAAGTGGAATCACAAAAGATGGGGCTAAAATGGTCAATGCCGTAGCCAATTCAGTGGTACCCAAATTCACATTTATCATCGGCAATTCTTATGGCGCAGGTAATTATGCGATGTGCGGAAAGGCGTACGATCCGAGATTGATATTCTCCTGGCCAACCGCGCAAATGGCAGTTATGAGCGGCGCTACCGCAGCGAAAACGCTTCTACAAGTACAGACTGCCACATTGAAAGGGAAAGGAGAAACCTTGACCGAAGCAGCCGAGAATGAGTTGCTTAAACAGATTACAGATCGCTACAATCAGGAGTTATCACCTTATTATGCCGCAGCCCGACTTTGGGTAGACGGCATCATTGACCCTGTGGAAACGCGGCGCATTATTTCAGCGGGTATAGAAGCCGCAGATCAGTCGCCCATTGAAAAGCCTTTCAATGTGGGGATCATACAAGTTTAAAATCACTTAAATATTCGACGTATGTCTGAAAAAATTTCATTTCTTGGTTTGGGAAATCTGGGTATGCCTATCGCCGAAAGTCTGATCAATTCGGGATACGAATTGACAGTTTGGAACAGAACGCAGTCCAAAGCAGAACCTCTTGCCATACTTGGAGCAAAGGTTGCCGCTGAGCCGATGGACGCGATTATTCCAGGTGGTATTGTCATTTCCGTACTGGCCGATGATGCGGCATTGGAGGAAATTTTCTCAATGGAAGTGGTTGAAAAGCTTGGGAAAGGCGGCATCCATATTTCCATGAGCACCATTTCGCCTGAAACTTCCAGGCAGCTTAGCCAAATTCATGAATGGTATGAAGCCACTTATGTTTCAGCCCCCATTTTCGCGAGGCCGGAAGCTGTTAAGGCCAGAATAGGTAATATTTGCATTTCAGGAAATGTGGCGGCGAAGGAACGTGTGAAGCCGATTTTGCAAACATTCGTAAAAGGGATCTTCGATTTTGGGGAAGAAGTGGGTGCAGCAAATGTGGTAAAGTTGGCAGGGAATTTCATGATTGCAGCAAGTCTGGAAATGATGGGAGAAGCTTTTACATTGGCAGAGAAAAATGGCATTTCAAGACAGGGTATTTACGAAATGCTAACCCAAACCTTATTTGCGGCTCCAATTTTTCAGAATTATGGGAAAGTAGTAGCCAGCAATATTTATGAGCCAGTTGCTTTCAGGTTACCACTGGGATTGAAGGATATTAATTTGACATTGAAAACGGCATCTGACTCCAATGTGCCGATGCCGATGGCTGACCTGATCCGCAATCGGTTTATTTCCGCAATCGCTAAGGGAAGGGATAATCTGGATTGGGGAGCGCTTGCGATGGGCGCTTCTGATGATGCCGGGTTGTAAAAAAAGAAACATGACTTACAAAGTTTTCAAAACTTGGCATGTCATGTTTCTTTTTTACTTGGTTATCCTACGCCTCTCTTAATTCTAATAACATCTCATCAGTAATATTATTCTTGGTTTTGAAATCTGCGACCGTTTCAGTAAACGAAGTTTGCAGTCCCTCAACAAGCTCCAAATTTTTATATACTCCGTCGTAAATTTCATTCAAGGTTTTATCAAGATTCTCGACATTGACATTCATATTCTCTGTCTCGATTTGACCTATTTTCTTGATCACGGCTGTCTCACTATTTTTCAAATCTTCTATTTCACGAAGAATCTTCTCCATGGTCTTGAACTTTTCGATCTTATCCATAAGTCAATGTTGTCTGGTTTATAAAGTAAAACCATCAAATATCATACCAGGCATATAGATCTTATCGGTAAATTTTATCCAAAGACTTCTTTGAAAACAATGATGACAAAACATTTAAGGTGCGTTGCAATTGCGGTTTTCTTGATAGTAAATACCTCTTTGCTGGCTCAAGCCCAGGAAAAAACAACATCCTGGAAAGGTTTTGAAAAAGTAGAATTCCAATTCGAAGACAGAGATGCGTGGTATGTTAAGCCACAAAAAGCAATAGCTGGAAATCCGTGGGTTTGGCGGGCACATTTCCCCACTTGGCACACAGAAATGGACAGTATCTTACTTTCCAGAGGTTTTCATATTGCTTATGTCAATACCAATGATTTATTCGCACATCCCATTGCGATGCAGGTTTGGGATCATTTCTATGATTACCTGGTTACGCAGAAGCAATTTGCGCCGAAAGTAGCTTTGGAAGGCGTGAGCCGTGGAGGATTATATGTTTACGGTTGGGCCAAAAGAAATCCAGATAAGGTAAGCTGTATTTATGCCGAGGCTCCGGTTTGTGATCCGAAAAGTTGGCCCGGTGGAAAAGGCAAGAGTAAGGGTTCGGATGAGGATTGGGCGAAATGGCTGAAACTATTTGGTAAAAAAGAGGATGAGATCGCCGATTTTAAGGACATACCCATCAATGACCTGGCTGGACTTGCGTCTTTCAAGGTTCCGATTGTTCATGTTATAGGTTTAACCGACAAGCTTGTTCCTCCCGCCGAAAACAGCGACATACTAGTAAAGAACTATCAAGATTTAGGCGGTCCGATCAGCGTGTATCCGATGACCCGCGGTGAGCAAACTTTGGAAGGACATCATTTCCCGATCGAGCATCCCGAATTCTTTGCCAATTTCATTGAGCAACATAGTGTTCCGGTTGTGAAGCCGATATCTCATCAGCCTTACATTGAGGCCAATAAGGGATTAGGTCATGCTTTTGAAAAATTCAAAACTGCAAAAAAAGGTACAGTAGCATTTCTGGGCGGATCAATCACACACAATCCAGGCTGGCGTAATAAAACAGCTCAATACCTCGAGGAACATTTTCCAGAAACAGAATTCACATTTATTGCAGCGGGTATTCCATCGTTGGGCAGTACACCGCATGCATTCCGGTTTAGCCGGGACGTTCTGGAAAAAGGTACGCCCGATTTGCTATTTGTGGAAGCCGCTGTGAATGATCGGGGAAATGGGTTCAGTGAAAAAGCGCAGATACGAGGCCTGGAAGGTATTCTCCGCCAAATGTATTTAAAGAACCCCAATGCAGATGTAATTCTGATGGCGTTTGCGGAACCTGCTAAAAATGCGGACTACAACAAAGGCAAGGAGCCAGTTGAAGTTTCAGTCCATCAAAGAATTGCCAAACATTACGGTGCGGCTTACATTAACCTGGCAAAGGAAGTTTACGACAGAATCGAAGCAGGAGAGTTTAACTGGAAATACGATTTTAAAGATCTCCATCCGTCGCCGTACGGACAGGAAGTTTATTTCCAAACTATAAAAGAATTGCTTAGAATGGAGGCGGCTCCTTCCAAAGAAGTCAGCCTGCCAGCTCCAATCGATAAATTTCCCTATGAAAAAGCGAGTTACCACGCATTGGGAGAAGCGAAGAATTTAAAGGAATTCACTTTGGTAAATGATTGGAAACCAACAGATAAAGTTTCCACCAGACCGGGTTTTGTAAATGTTCCAATGCTGGTAGCTGAACAGGCTAACGCATCTTTTGACCTGGAATTCAAAGGCCGCGGTGTGGGAATCGCGATCATTTCAGGGCCGGATGCTGGGAAACTTACCTATACCATCGATGGTAAAAAACTGCAAACGCTTGACCTATTTACCCAATGGAGCACGCAATTGCATTTGCCCTGGTACCTGATGTTAGCCGACGAATTAAGTGCTGGAAAACATAGGTTGCATTTAACCATCGATTCAAAAAAAAATGAAGAGAGCGTAGGGAATGCTTGCAGAATTGTGCATTTTTTGGTTAACGAGTGATGGGGAATGAGAGAATGAGTCCGCCGTGGAACGGGAATGAGTGAATGATTGAATGAGTGAATGTGGTCTTACCAATTGATTTTAAAGTAATATGGCTATGAATGATGACGAAGGTGAAGATTTTTGGTTGAGTTTGGATGAGAAAACCAAGGCTAAAGATGAGAAAACCAAGGCTAAAATAGAAGAAGGATTAAGGGATTTTGACCAAGGTCGTCATGTTGATTTTTTTGAATATATGAAATTAACTTACGGCATTAGCAGAACTGAACGCAATGATGAATCCCAGAATTAAAGAGATACTATCGATTGACCCTTTCATTATCAGCATCCTATGGAGCGATGATAAGGTAAGAGTGATTGATTTGGGAGAATTTCTTGGGGAATATTTCGGGAAAAAAGAAAGTCTGTTTTACAAAATACTGCAACCCGATACCTTTGTCAACGCCAAAACAGATGGCAAAACCATATACTGGGAAAATATCACCAAAATGGAAGATTACAATGGAGCGCTTATAGATGCTCCACTGGATTTCGATCCAGATGTACTATTCGAACAATCGGAACTTATATCCTGAAATCACCTCGAAGTCTGCGTCGTGTAAGTACTTTCAAAAATCTTGTCAGCATTAGCGGCTTCGAAACCATCCCTGCGGTGTTTTCTTTTAATTTCCTCGACAGATAAGTCTTTAAATTCTGGTAAAACTTTCCGTTCCGCGAATTCAACATAGGAGCCGGAGATTTTTAAATGTTCTCCATTTGCAAATTCAGCATTGATCATTTCTGCTACCGTGGCACTTTGCAACAGGCCTCCATCCGGACTAATTTTTATTTTCCCTCCCGAAGTATTCAGCTTAATGCCATTTTTCTCCAAAAAGTCATTGAATTGCGCCACAGTATTGTATCCTTCCGGCAAGTTGTGGACACTGATGGTGAAATGGTTGAGATAATATCGGTTGTAGATCACCCAGGCGGCATATTCGCTTTCTTTGAGCAAAGTTTGATAATCTGAAACTGAGGGAGTGCGCCAAAGCGGCCGATGCAGAAATGCATCTACTTCCAATCCATTGTCTAAATCCAGAGAATCTACCGGATCAGTTGCTACTTCATCGGTATAGCTCCTGATGATTTGCTGGCTTTCTCCTGAAAGATCTCCTACACGCAACTCGCTTACGAAAATCCGGGGATCAGTCTCCCGCGGAGGGCTATACCACCAGGCATCCAGCTTTTTACCTTCGAAAAAATAATGATCGCGCTTTTCGTAGCCGTAGTACTGAAATATTTTTTCAAAAGACTGCACCCCCAATTGCGGAACACCCATGGTACGGAATGCAATGTGATCATTTTCAATATGATCCGCATTTGCAACGATTCCTTCACGCACCATCGAATCAAGAATAATGCTGACATCCGGAACCCGCTGTTTGTAGCGGCGCATTAATCCATTCAAAACAATGTCGAGCGTTGCCAATTTATCTGATGAAGTGTTCATGTTCTAACCTTTTGATAATTCAGTCGACCTTACTTGTGCTGCGAGAATACCTTCCTTTAATGTATCATCCAAATGCCCGGCTTCAAATCGCCTCAATGCCGCTTCCGTTGTTCCTCCTTTCGAAGCGACTGCATTGATCAATTCGTCCAATGATTTGTCAGCTGTATTGATTAAATGATAAGATCCCAGCATGGTCTGCTTCACCAGCAAAGCAGCAACCGATTCTTCAAAACCCATTTGCTTCCCAGCCTCAATCATTGCCTTTACAACATAAAAGAAATAGGCAGGCCCGCTGCCGCTCAGGGCCGTAACCGCATTCAATTTATCTTCATCTTCCAAAAACACCGAGCGTCCGGTGGCATTAATCAAGTTTTCGATTTTCCGTAATTGATTCATATCCACCTCGGGAGATGCAGAATAAGCAGTGATGCCCATTCCTAGCATAGCGGGCGTATTGGGCATGGCCCGGATCACCGAATTGTGGTTCAATGCATTTTGAATAATCTCAATTGTAATTCCGGCCATGATCGACAATACAACCTGGGTAGGTTTTATAACAGCTTTCAATGCTTCAGAGACAGATAAGAAATCCTGCGGCTTTACGGACAGAATGATCAGATCGTATTCACCAATTTGAGGTCCGATAATACCAGTCAATACGCCTGGCTGAAAGTTGGTGAGACTTTCCATACGGTCGGTGCTTTTTTCAACCAATAAAAAGTCTTCTTTTTTAACAAGGTCAAATTTCAGGAACGCCCTGGCGAAGGCCATTCCCATATTGCCACAACCGATGATTGCAATTTTCATTACAGATTAATAGATATAGTATTGTAAGGATTTTGGCGAATTACGTAACTTTTAAAGAATAATTAAGTAATATCCCTTTTTTTGGGAACAGGATTTTCTTTTCCATCAAACTATCCAAGTTTATTGTAATACTCCTATTATGGCTATAAAAGTTGCTATTTCACATAAAACAAAATATAAGTACGACCGGAGTGTTTCACTTTCACCGCATATTTTTCGCCTTCGGCCTGCTCCACATTCCAGGACGCCGATCGAAGGTTATTCATTAAAAATTACACCCGAAAATCATTTCATTAACTGGCAGCAGGATCCCTTCGGTAACTATCAGGCGAGGGTCGTGTTTCCTGAAAAAACGACCGAATTAAGCATTGAGGTAGAGGTGATCGCCAAGTTGCAGGTAATTAACCCTTTTGATTTTTTTGTCGAAGACTACGCCGAGAAATTTCCATTCTATTATGAGGATGGACTAAAAAAAGAACTTACGCCCTATCTGGAACCAAGAGAATCGGGGCCGCAGCTCATGCAATGGATTGCCGAAAATAGACCTGAAAATGGCATTAAAATCGTAGACTTTCTGGTACATCTGAACCAGCGGATTTTCAATTCCATCGGCTACAACATTCGTATGGAAGTGGGTGTACAGACTTGTGAGCACACATTATCCATTAAAAGCGGCTCCTGCCGCGACTCTGCCTGGATGTTTGTGCAGGTGTTGAGGCATTTGGGAATTGCCGCCCGCTTTGTCTCCGGATATCTGGTGCAGCTAACGTCGGATATTAAATCCCTGGACGGCCCCTCGGGACCGGAAGAGGATTTTACTGACCTTCATGCCTGGGCGGAAGCTTACGTGCCGGGTGCGGGATGGATTGGTCTAGATGCTACGTCTGGGTTATTTGCAAGTGAAGGGCATATCCCACTTTGCTGTACGCCAGATTATGCGAGTGCCGCGCCAGTTTCGGGCGCTGCGGATGTAAGCGAGGTAACATTTGAATTCGATAATAAGGTTTTCAGGATTCACGAAGACCCACGGGTGACCAAACCATATACCGAGGAGCAATGGGCTGCGGTGATGAAGGTAGGTCATGATGTTGAAAAAGACTTGCAGGAAGGTGACGTACGGCTGACAATGGGCGGCGAACCTACTTTTATTTCCATAGATGACTTCGAATCTCCGGAATGGAACACCGCCGCAGACGGGCCACTGAAAAGACAGTTGGCTTATGATCTTGCGCTGAGGCTGAAAAAAAGGTTTGCGTACGGTGGCCTGCTGCATTTCGGTCAGGGTAAATGGTATCCTGGTGAACCATTCCCGCGCTGGCAATATGCTTTGTATTGGAGAAATGATGGACAGCCTATGTGGCGTAATGATGATTTGATCACCAAAGAAGGGCAAACGAAATATACATTTCACGACGTCGAGCTCTTTACCACCGAGCTAACCAAATACCTGGGTATTGACACCAACAACATTACCCCTGCCTATGAAGACCCGATTTATTGGGCAATGGAAGAGGGGAAAATTCCGGTTAATGTGGATCCTTTGAAGGTTAACCTCAAAGATTCTGTTGAAAGAAGGACATTGGCCAAATTGCTTGAAAAAGGGCTGAATAATCCTGCGGGATTCATAGTACCGATCAAATGGGACGAAGATGGAGGCTATTGGGCGAGTTCGGAGTGGCAGTTTCGCCGAAATAACTGTTTTCTGATCCCTGGAAATTCTGCTATTGGTTACAGGCTTCCGTTGACCGCCCTTCCTGAAATTGCAAAGGAAAGGCGCGAGCGGCCGATTGACCGGAGCCCGTTTGAAGACTTACCTGCACTTGGAGATTACAAATCAACTGTCCAAACCCGCTACGGATCGGTGGCGCCCGCTTACGAATTGCCTTTTAATGCAGAACCGGAAGAAGAGGAGGAAGAGGGAGCGAAAGCGAAAAAGAAAAAAGAGTATGAAAAGGCATTGCTGTTTGACCTGCCTATCATCAAAACTGCCATTTGCTTGGAGGAACGCGATGGTATCATTTACATTTTCCTTCCTCCGACCGATTATCTGGAGCATTACCTGGATTTGATGGCTTCTATTGAGGCTACCGCCGAAAAACTGAAAATGCCTGTGCGGATAGAAGGTTATCCTGCACCTTCCGATCACCGCGTCCAGAAATTGATTGTCACGCCTGATCCGGGCGTCATTGAAGTGAACATTCACCCTGCAAAAAACTGGCAGGAGCTGGTGGATAATATCAGCGCACTTTACGAAGAAGCATTTTTTTCTCGTTTGGGTACTGATAAATTTATGGTGGATGGGCGTCATACCGGGACCGGAGGAGGTAACCACGTTACCATTGGAGGCGCAAAGCCTGCGGACAGTCCTATCCTGCGCCGGCCCGATTTGCTGAGAAGCCTGCTGACTTACTGGCAGCATCATCCCGCATTAAGCTACCTTTTTGCAGGTCCGTTTATTGGCCCGACCAGCCAGGCGCCAAGGATCGATGAAGGCAGGGATGAACGCTTGTATGAAGTTGAAATCGCTTTTGACCAGATTCCAGATAACGAGGAAGTACCATTCTGGATGGTCGACCGGATTTTCAGGAATTTGCTGGTAGATATTACCGGCAATACCCACCGTTCGGAATTTTGCATGGATAAGTTGTATTCTCCCGATTCTTCAACCGGAAGGCTAGGGATACTCGAATTTCGCGCATTTGATATGCCGCCTCACAAGCATATGAATTTGGTCCAGACATTGCTGGTGCGCGCTTTGATTGCAAAGTTCTGGAAAGAACCTTACAAGCATAAGCTCATTCGCTGGGGGACCGAATTACACGACCGTTTCCTGCTGCCCCATTTTGCTTATCTGGATATGGTAGATGTGGTCAATGACCTGAAAGATGCAGGATACCAGTTTGACATTAGCTGGTTTGACCCATTCTTCGAATTCCGTTTTCCACATTACGGAGGAATTAAGGTAGATAACATTCAACTGGATTTGAGGCTTGGGATCGAGCCATGGCACGTTTTGGGGGAGGAATTGTCCAATTCAGGTACAGCCCGTTTTGTTGATTCATCTTTGGAAAGGTTGCAGGTGAAAATTAGCGGGTTTATAGAGGGTAGGCACATTCTTGTTTGCAATGGATGCCGCGTTCCACTCCGTAGTTCCGGTATCAAAGGGGAATATGTTTCGGGAATTCGTTATAAAGCATGGAATCCGCCGTCTGCACTACACCCTACAATCGGAGCGGACGCACCACTCGTTTTTGACATTGTCGATACCTGGAATAACCGTATATTGGGAGGATGTACCTACTTCGTGTCGCATCCGGGCGGTCGCAGTTTTGATACTTATCCGGTGAATAGTTTTGAGGCGGAATCGCGCAAAATCAGCTTATTCCAGGGTTTTGGCCACACGCCTTCTTCTAGACAGGAAGTGCCGATTATGGAGAATACAACCGGTAGTGTGTCAAGATTTATTGCGGAAACCAAGAAGGAAATGAGGGCTGATACGCCTATTGAACTAATTAATCCTGAGTACCCCAATACGCTGGATTTACGCAAATACTGGAAATCAAAATAGATTTTCAGCAAACCCTACTGATTGAAACATGCTTACCGAGGCTTCCGTGAATCTTTTAGAGTCATATACCAGTGGACTGAATTCTTATGACGAGGTTCTGGATTCGAAAGGAGTTGTAAAGCCTCACTGGAAGGCGCTTTTCTCTACCCTTGAAAAATTGGGCATTAGAGAACTCAACAGCAGAAATCAGGAAATCATTGGAAAGCTTCGTGAAAATGGGGTTACCTATAATGTGTATGGTACCGCTGACGGTTTAAATCGTCCCTGGCAGCTGGATCCCATTCCTTTTTTGATTGAACAAAAAGAATGGAATGAGATCACAAAAGGTCTTCAGCAACGAGCTGTCCTTTTGGATCTGATGTTAAAAGACTTGTATGGGCCACGGGATCTGGTGAGGGATGGCATTATTCCCGCAGAATTGGTTTTTGATAACACCGGGTTTTTCAGGCCATGCATTGATATCAGGCTGCCTGCGAGCCAGCAGCTGACATTGTTTGCCGCAGATATGGCCCGCGGGCCAGACGGGCAAATGTGGATTGTAGACAACCGCACACAAGCGCCTTCGGGCTCAGGTTATACACTCGAAAACCGGGTGGTGATGAGCAAGCTGCTTCCGGAACTGGCCCAGGGAATGTATGTAAGTAAACTGGCCCCCTATTTTAATAGTCTTCAAAATACCGTTCTTAGGCTTTCGGATAAAAGTAAAGATGCCCCAAACATTGTTTATCTGACGCCTGGCCCAAACAATGAAGCTTACTTTGAACACGCCTATTTGGCATCCTATCTCGGTTATACATTAGCCCAGGGTGATGATTTGCTCGTTCGAAATGGCTGTGTCTGGCTAAAATCCATTGATGGTTTACAAAAGGTCGATGTGATCATCCGCCGTATCGATGACGACTGGTGTGATCCGCTTGAACTTCGTGAGGAATCCCGCCTGGGCGTTCCTGGATTATTACAGGCAATCCGATTAGGCAATGTGCAGGTACTTAATGCACCAGGTACAAGCGTATTGGAAAATCATGCGTTTTTGGCATTTATGGAAAACATATGTCAGTATTTCTTAAATGAAAAGCTCATTATGCCGTCTGTCGCTACATGGTGGTGCGGGCATGCAAAAGAGCTTCGTTATGTGCTCGCTAACCTGGATGAACTAATCATTAAAAAGGCGAACCGGAAAACCAGGTTCAGGTCCATATATGGAAGGCAGCTCAGTCTTGAGCAAAAAGAGGAGGTAAAACGGATGATTTCGCTCTCCCCGCATGAATTCATTGCGCAACAGGAAGTGAGCCTTTCAACAACTCCATCATTGATCGACGGAAATATTGAGCCGCGATATGCCGTATTGCGGGCTTTTATGGTAGCGGATGAAAATGGTTACCATGTTATGCAGGGAGGTTTGACCCGCAGTTCAGCGGTTAAGGACCGTTTTGTGATTTCGAACCAATATGGTGGGTTTTCAAAGGATACCTGGATCGTTTCAAATAAAACGGAGGAAATTCAGGAAAAGATCATCCTGTCCACACCTGCGACGGTTAACAAGCACGTGTCGCTGCCGAGCCGGAGCGCTGAAAATCTTTTCTGGGTGGGTCGTTATTGCGAGAGAACGATGGCAATCATCAAGTTCATGAACATAACCATCAATGTTCTCAATCTGGACCGGAATTTTGGCGGGTCTGCCAAGCAGGAACACATTAAGGTTTTATTGCAATCATTAACCCATCTGTCAGCGACTTATCCTGGTTTTTTGGATGAGGAAGAAGATAAATTTCTAGATCCCTACAAAGAGATTATTGATATGATTTCCAATACTACCAGACCCGGGTCGGTATCTGCAAACATTGGCGCTTTTTTAAATGCAGTAGGCGCGGTGCGAAATCAATGGGACCTTGAAATCTGGCGGATTGTGGATCTAATCGATAACGGTTTTCACGAAATCCGGAATGCGTCGAGTATGAATAGTAATAACATTCAGAAGACGCTTGACGGGCTGTTTAACAATATGTTTACTTTCCTGGGAGTCATCGCTGAAAGCATGCCACGGGACAATAGTTTCCTTTTGTTGGAAACCGGCAAGCTCATCGAAAGGATACTGTCAAGGATTAGCGTGATACAATCCAACTTTGGTGTACGAAATACGCTTGCTATTGAAAACGAGCTGATCGAAGCCACATTGATCAATCATCATTTGCTGGTTAATTACAGGCAGGTCTACAAGTCTCATTTAAGTGTAGAAGCCATGCTGGATATGGTGCTATTAGAAAAAAACCTTCCTTACTCGCTGGCCTATATGCTGGACGAATTGAGAAAGAATCTCAGCCAGTTACCCTCGACCACAAGAGGCGAAAGGTTGAATGAGGCCGAAAAATATGTTCTAAAAGCGTCTACACTGATAAAACTGGCCAACATTGCGGATCTCAGTAAGAGCAATTTTGAATCAGAGAGGGAGGAGCTTTTTGAATTGTTATCAGAGGTTTCAAAACTGATCAGCTCGGTATCTACGACGTTGACCAACATGTATTTCAGCCACACGTTAATGCAACACTCCTTTTTCGAACCTGTGGATTACGACACCAATGAGATATAAGCTGATCCATAAAACGGAGTATAAGTATGCCCAGGCGGTCAATAACTACCACAGCCTGCTTTGCCTTACGCCGAGAACGCTGAATAATCAGTTCTGCAAAGATTTCAGCATTGAAATAACCCCTGAGCCGTCCCAAATAATCAAAAGGACCGACTTTTACGGAAATACCACACATTACTTTTCATTGCATTCTCCGCACAAGGATCTTACTGTACTTACAAAAGGTATGGTGGAAAGGGTCAGTGAAAGTACCGGCTCACTGTTTATGCCTTCCGATATTACGTGCGCTGAGGTTCGCCAAAGGCAGCGGAATGACCGCACGCTAAAAATCGCATTGCTGGAATATCTGCTTCCCAGTCCTTCGGTGAAATGGGACCTGGAGATTATCAACTATGCCCAGGATTGTTTTCAGGATAACAGGCCGCTTTATGAATGTGTGCAGGCCCTTTGCAGGAAAATTTATAAGGAATTCGACTTTGTACCTGATTTTACAACTGTGAATACGCCAATTAAGGAGGTACTACATGCCAGAAAGGGCGTTTGTCAGGATTTTTCACACCTTGCCATTGCATGTGTCAGGAGTTATGGTTTTGCAGCACGGTATGTAAGTGGTTATCTTGAAACACTTCCGCCGCCCGGAAGACCGAAGTTGCAAGGCTCAGATGCTTCGCATGCCTGGATTTCGGTTTTCATTCCGGATTATGGCTGGTGCGATTTTGATCCTACCAATAACATCATTCCGGGTGAGAGGCACATTGTTACCGCTTGGGGAAGGGATTATAGTGATGTGCCGCCTTTAAAAGGCATTATATTCAGTTATGGAAAACATACATTGAAAGTAGAAGTGGACGTAATTCCGGTTTGAGAATTGGGCTCGTTTCTCTAATTTTACGAGACATTTTGAAATAAGTACACAAAACTTCTTTTGATGTAACCGCGAATGTTCAATCCAACAACAGAAAGCAGGGTTTTGCAATGGGTTCTTCTAAGAATTAAATAATCATAAAATTACGAATGAAAGAATTAGCATTCAGAGATGCCATTCGCGACGCTATGTCGGAAGAGATGCGCCTTGACAAAAGTATTTTTCTGATGGGTGAGGAAGTTGCAGAATACAACGGCGCTTACAAAGCCAGTCAGGGAATGTTGGACGAATTTGGTCCCGAGCGCGTGATCGATACGCCCATTGCAGAGCTTGGATTTGCGGGAATTGCGGTTGGAGCTGCCGGAAACGGACTTCGCCCGATCGTCGAATTCATGACATTTAATTTCTCCCTGGTTGCTATTGACCAAATCATCAACAGCGCCGCGAAAATTCTTTCTATGTCGGCAGGACAATATGGCTGCCCGATCGTGTTTCGCGGGCCTACCGGTAATGCAGGACAGCTAGGAGCGCAGCATTCACAAAATTTTGAAAACTGGTTTGCCAATACCCCCGGTTTGAAAGTGGTTGTTCCGGCTAATCCTTATGATGCCAAGGGACTTCTTAAATCTGCCATACGTGATAATAACCCGGTTATTTTCATGGAGTCCGAAGTAATGTATGGAGATAAAATGCAGGTTCCGGAAGAAGAATACCTGATCCCGCTTGGCAAGGCAGATGTGAAACGTCAGGGAAAAGATGTGACGATCGTTTCTTTTGGTAAAATGATACCTCGCGTTGTGATGCCAGCTGCATTGCAATTAGAGAAAGAGGGTATTGATGTGGAAGTCGTGGATTTAAGAACCGTCCGCCCGATTGATTATCCTGCTGTTATTGAATCTGTTAAGAAAACCAACCGCTGCGTGATCGTGGAAGAAGCATGGCCGCTGGCATCTATTTCCTCGGAAATTACCTATCATATCCAACGTCACGCGCTCGATTATATGGACGCGCCCGTGATAAGGGTTACCAACCGCGATGTTCCGCTTCCCTATGCCCCTACACTCATTGAAGAGATATTACCCAATATAAAAAGAGTGGTTGAGGCAGTTAAATCAGTTCTTTACAAATAAAATATAAATAGATCAGACAAAGCCATTTCCTGTAATAGGTTGTGGCTTTGTTTGTTTAATGTTACAAATAAGCAGAATACTAGTACTTTTGTACTTTGAAACGCTCCTTGATAATAACAAAATCAACCAAGATTATGCAAGAAGAACGCACAAGATATTCGGAGGAAGAGTTAAGAGAATTTGAAGCGCTTATTCGTGGAAAATTGGAAGCTACCATGAACGAGCTCAATTATATCAAAGGAGGGCTGAGTAAGAAAAATGACAGCGGCACGGACATTACAGCTGGTTCTGCAAAGCTGGTTGAAGACGGGGCGGATGCAAGTGAACGCGAGAATTTAAGTCAGTTGGCAGCTCGTTTACAGAAATATTCAATCCAGCTTGAAAATGCGCTGGTACGCATTAAAAACGGCACTTACGGCGTTTGCATCGATACTGGCAAGCTAATACCCAAAGAACGTCTTCGCATTGTGCCTCATACTCAGCAGACGATCGAGGCGAAGCTGAGGAGGGCTAGTTAGGTAGGATTTTAGAAAATTTCTAAAGGACAAGTAATCATAGAAATTGCTTGTCCTTTTATTTTTACCGTCGGATCGCTTCTGGCTTGTCACAATTCAAATCGACGCAATGAAAAAAAATATCAGGCCCAATATTCCCGCCAATCTTTTGTGGGAATTTGATTATGCTAACTACAATTTTATCAAATCTTACAAAATTGTAATTGAGCGCGTTTTGGAAAGAGGTAATCTTGAAAGCTGGCGGGAGATTGTAAGATATTATTCAAAAGAACAGATCCTTGAAGCAATAGAATGGTCGGATCGGCTTTCGGAAAGGGATAAGGATTTTTCGCGTCTTTTTGTTTGCTCAGATATGGTCAATGTTAAATAAAGATCCGTTTGTAATCCATCCGGAAACATTCTCTTTAATTCAGGAGTTACAAAAACTGGCCGAGTTAAAAGATTTCTTTTTAGTAGGAGGAACAGCACTGGCACTGCAATATGGGCATCGTAATTCCATTGATATTGACTTGTTTAGCAGAAATGATTTCGTTACTGATGACCTGATAAGTGTCCTTAAAAACCATTTCGACTTACAAGTTTCTTTCCAGAGAAATTCAGGTACTCTTCTCACCTTTATTAATAATATCAAGACAGATTTCATCCGCCATGATTATGTTTTTTTAAAACCGCCCATTCACGAAGATGGAATATCTTTTCTGTCGACAGAGGATATTGCAGCAATGAAATTGAATGCTATTGTCAACTCTGGCAAAAGGCTAAAAGACTTTATTGATCTATTTTTCCTTCTTGAACATTTTTGTCTAAATGAAATAGTGTCATTTTTTGAAATCAAGTATCCACATATGAATGCGGTGATTGCTTTGAAGGCGATTTCTTACTTTGGTGATATAGATCCACAAATGGATCCACCTAAGATGTTGACTAAGATTTCAATCAGTAAAGTTCAAAAGAGAATTAGAGAGGCCATTTTGAAAAGCCATAAGACATTCTAAGTAAATCACTCTCCCTCCGTTCCCAAAACCTCCCTGAAAACCTCCAGTAACCCTTCCGAAGGTTCCTGTCCTTTGTTTTTCGATTTAAAATACTCCTGAAATAATTTTTCCATACTGAGTGTTAGGTCAATTTCAGAGCTGTTCTCCATCACTTCGGTTTTTTTGATTTGTGGGATGATCTGGATAATGCCGGAATGTGCTTCCATCAGACGTTTTTTGTCCGAAGCTTCGAGGTAATTATCAGAAATGATGGTTAGCTCGATCAGATCTTCCGAATGTTCGTGCAACCAGGAAATAGCTTCATCGATGTTGTGGAAGCTTTTTCGACGTAGTTTTTTACCGTTTAACAATTCAATTGGGTGGTAACTCAAGAGTTTTCCGGCTTCGGCTTCAATCAGCACGACGTACTTCGTTTGATTGGCTTCTGAAAAACTATAAGCAAGGGGGCTGCTGGAATAGACGGAAGGCGCAGGATTTTTGTCGACAACCTGATATCGATGCAAATGCCCCAAAGCGATGTAATGGACCTGTTTTGGGAAATTTTCTGTAAAAATGGCCTGGGCGCCGCCGATGTGAAGGATGGGACGTTCATCATCTGGTTCTTCGGGCATCGGGCCGCCTTTCTGCATTACATATAAATGGGTCGCAAGTACATTGAAACCCTGATCGTCGAGGTAATTGTCGGCAAGTTCTTTCCAATGTTCCTGTAAATGTATTCTCAACGCTTCTTCCGAATCTTCCACGCCCAAAAAGGTTTTTAGACGCTGTTCATTGGCATATGGCGTATGTAGGATCCGGAGCGGAAAATCGCAGTTTGGTAGCATGATTTCAATAAATCCTTTTGCCGTGCGCACAACGTCAACTTTGCCTTGGGTGCAAAAGGGTTTCACCTCTGTATTAGGAAACCCTACAAACAAAATCCCGCAAACTTTGGCGAGCGCATCAGGTACCTGAATGCGTTCCGGCGAGTCGTGATTTCCGGCGATGGCGATGACCGCCCGGCTTCCGCTGGCTGAAAGTCGATGTAATGTGCTGTATAAAAGTTCGGTAGCTTCGGATGACGGATTAAAGTTGTCAAACAGGTCGCCCGCCACAACCACAGCATCAACCATTTCACGTTCGGCTATTTCACAAATCTCGTCGAGTACAAGCCGCTGCTCATCCAGTCGGGAGTACAGGTCCAGCTTTTTACCAATATGCCAGTCCGCGGTGTGGAGAATTTTCATTTTGTGTGGTTAATTTAGCGAAAATAACATTTCATCCCCGAAGTATTGAAATATACATTGTCAAGGTTAATCCGACTCTTTCACATCATATTGGCTGCTCTCTCATTCGGAGCAGTGCTAATTGCCTGTCAGCCTGATACCAAAATTGCTAACAAAAGCGGAGTAGCGATTTCTTTTGATGACCACTTTATTAATGAGTGGTACGCCCTCCGACCATTGTTTCAAAAATACAATGCAAAGGTTACCTTCTTCATTACCTGTCCTGATAGCCTTTCAACGGATGAAATCACCAAGCTCAAACAACTGGAAAAGGACGGCCACGAAATTGGTTTTCACAGCACAACGCACGGGAAGTCAACAGAATTAATAGCAGCTGTCGGCCCTGCGAAATACGCCGATCTTGAACTTAAACCTGGGTTGAAGCATATGGCTGCCGCAGGTTTTTCACCCACATCCTACGCACATCCCGGCGGCAACCATAATGATAAAGTTGACTCTGTACTCACGGCTTATGGATTCAAAATACTGCGTGATGTAGCTGTTTCAAGAAGAAAACTGCTTGGTTTACAGGTTTACGCGTTGGCCCCGCGACTTATGAGTTGGATTTATTACAAATTTGACCACCAAACGTCCGTGGATGCATTGCTTATTGACACGGATTCGGGAGTAACCGAAGTGGGAATGAAAGAAGCGATTCAGAAGGCGAAGGCAAGCAATATAGCATTAATGTTGTTTGGCCACGAGCCCCTATACAATGATCCCAAAAATGGAGAATATGGATTTAGCGTAGCGCTTCTTGAAAAGATATTAAGAGAGGCGCATGCTCAGAAGCTAAAATTCTATACGATGTCTGAACTTCCAAGCCAAATTGACCATTGATTTAAACTTACCGCCCAAATTTCCGGTCTTTGAAAGCAAGCAAAGGCTTTTCGAAGTAGGTATAAGACAAGGACGCAACCAACACAGATCCGACAAATGTCGAAATGTAGAGAACAGCTTGATATACAGGCCCTTCCCATTTCGGAGAATTGGCAGTGAGAAGGTTAATGATTAACACAATCACCACCACGTGGTAAATGTAAAGCCCATAAGAAACTTTGCCCAAATGGTTCATAACAGCATTATCAAGGCTGATAATGGTATTTTCATTGCATGAAACATTCAGTACAAAAAATGCAAAGAACATGGCATATACTTCCAGAAAGCCACTAAAATGTATGCCTGAAAGAAATAGGGAGATCAAAAGGCAGTACACAATCACCTGAACCTCTTTCCTGAAAACCACTTCAAGAATCCTGGTTTTTTCTTTGTAAACCAGCCAGGCACACAGTCCACCAAGTGCCATCGTTTGAATGCGGAACTGGCCCAGGAATGTGGTGATGATGGCATCCTTCATTTCCTCGGAAGGATTGACAAAATACAATCCCAAAAATAAAATTCCAGCCGTAATCGCCAGAAATAGCAAAATGATCTGAATACGCCTTTTCGGGTATTTGATCAACCAGGGCCACAGGTAATAAAATTGCTCTTCAACACCAATTGACCATGTCTGAGCACACCAATAGGGAAGGTCGTAAAGGACAAACGCAAAATTGGGGAGTACCAGCAAAAGTAAAGAAAGGCGCTCAGCGGCATGAATCTGGATTTTTTCGGCCGTACCCGGATAGTCGAGCAAGGTAATGTGGGGAAAAACAAAGAAGGAAAGCCCAATGATCAGAAAGTAAATAGGCCAGATCCGGAATACACGACGCAAGTAAAACTTTTTGGCATCAACATTGCCAAATCGCCCCTTCTCTTCCAGCAGCAAATAAGTGATTAGAAAGCCGCTTAAAACGAAAAACAAGCCTACCCCAAGCCTTCCTGCATGCTGAATAATTGGCCAATCGTAAACATTAGCAATTCCCAGAGCATGCTTTGCTTGTTCCAGGTGATGAAAAACAACAAGAAGTGCTGCAATGCAACGAATGCCGTTCAGGTTAGGGAAATAGCGCTTTTTTTCCACTGATTCTATTCCAGGTTGCTCGTTATCATTCGAACCAGGACATCCATTTTCCCTGAGCTTTCAGAACTTGTTCAATAAGGTCACGAACAGCTCCGTAACCGCCATTTTTTGGAGATATATAATCGGCCAATGCTAATATTTCTTCGGCAGAATCGGCGGGACAAGCTGCAAGTATCCCGGTTCGCATGACTTCATAATCGGGCAGGTCATCACCCATGTATACGATTTCGTCTAACGTTATGTTAGTCTCTGCAAGATACTTTTTGAAGACGGGCAACTTCCCGTCGGGAGATGTTCCGATAAAAATATCGGTTACGCCCAGGTATTCCAGACGCTTGCGGACGCCAAGTTGGCTTTGTGCAGATATGATCGCAACGCGGTATCCTAACCTTACGGCGCGATTGATACCATAACCATCACGGACATTAAAAATCCTGGGTTGCTCTCCTGATTCCAAAGCGATTACGCTACCGTCAGTCATGACACCGTCGATATCAAAAATGAATGTGGTAATGCGCTGAAAACGATCCGTTAACGAGGAATTCATGAAATAATGAAGTAGTGAATCCTGCAAATATAGCCTAACTTTTTCCAGACAGAGTGGGTTTCTATTATTTTGAAATATAGAAGTTTCGAATTTTATCGGTTAAAACTCTGTAAATATCCGTCCAGTCTTCGTTGGTTTCCTGCAGATACTCCAGATGCCGGGCGGTTGTTTTCCAGTCGCCGCGACGGGCGGGACCGGTTTGTCCCAACGCAGGATCGTTGGATAACATGGCCTTATAAATGGTAGTCTGGATCAGGGGTTTGAGCAGATCAAAACTTAATTGCTCGCGATCCAGCATGTCATGTGAAACGGTAAGAAGGTAATTAGTGAAATTACTGGCAAAAACAGCGGCTACGTGCAAAATGAACCTTTCATCGGAATCCATCCGGTTTACATTATCACTGACACTTTGAGCCAATTGGATCAATTTGTTTTCAATCAGCTCGCTTTTGGACTCTACACAAAGGGGAAGTGCTTTGTAATCCATTTCAATTCCTTTGGTAAAAGTCTGCAAAGGATAAAAAACGCCGGTATGCACGTATACGTCACTGTATATTTCTACGAGGTTCTGAAATTCGGCGAGTGAGCGGGTACCGGATGTATGCACCAAAATAACGCCTTCCGGAAGAACGATTCTTTCGAGGATCGTTTCAATGGCATCGTCGCTTACCGCAATAACAATCACTTCGGCCTCGCTTTCGGAGAAATTTAGATCTGGCTGAATATTGGTGTCATACAGAAAGGAAGCAAGTTGTCGTGCCTTTTGTGTGTCGCGGCTGTAAACCTCACAGATCCAGTGACCTGCATCTTCAAATGCCTGAGCCAGGTGCCAGGCCACATTTCCGGAGCCAACGAAGGAAATTTTCATGCAGAAGAAGATTTATCCCGTAAGTTATTGGTAGAAAACCATCTTCGCAAATCAATTCACCACAGGGGCAATTTGCTCTGCCGACGTAATTCCGGATGGTAGTTCAAGAATTCGGATGTTGCGAAAATGAATCTCGGCACCTTCGGCTTCCAGGCATATGTAGCCCTTTTTACGCTCCGAGCCTCGTAAACCATTTACAAATTTGCCATTCACGGAAAGTTTGACGGTTCCGTCGACACAAACAACCACATACTTATTCCATTCGCCTTTTCCTTTACACCTTTTTTCGAGCGATTTGCTTCTTGGACCTCTGGGATTGTCCGGAATTGCCTTCATTCCCATTGTTGGGAAAAGCTCACCGTGGACATAGTCATCGGTTGCATGATGTTGTGGTGCATATTCCAGTTCGAGCATTTGTACTTCGATGGCTTTTGTCAAAGGATCATTTTCTTGTGGCGTTCCTTCACTCCATATAAAAACGCCGGAATTCCCTCCTGCTTCCATATGTTTCCATTCGATTTCCAGGATAAAATTTTCATATTGGCGATCGCTCCTCATGACACCAATTGGTTTTCCCAAACAGATTAATGTTCCGTCTTTAACTTTCCAGGTATCTTTGGAAGTATTAACATCCACCCATCCATTCAGGTTTTTTCCATTGAAAAGTGGTTTGAAGGCAAGCATTTCAAAACCTTGAGCATAGCCAGTGCTGTCATAGAAAAGGATGCTAATTAGTAGTAAGAGTGACTTAAAAATTTTATTGCGGTTCGGCGCGTGTCTCATGGGTGACAGGTTTAGAAGAGTATTTAAATTGAAATGATATGCGTTGAAATGATTCAATATCACAATTCTTCTCATGGCGTAGGCTATATTTACTCTGTTAATGGGTTCATAACTATTTACTTTTTCGCCACACTTATTAAACTTAAATTTTTGAATGAAAAGTCTTTACGCTTTCCTTGTTTTGTTCGCAGTTGCCACTGCTGGTTATGGTCAGAATCAGTCAAATGTTAGCGCCGGAATCGATGTCGGGACAGGTTTTCAACAATATGCCTGGGGCCCTTCAGTACTGTACCATGAAGAAATAGGCTTCAATAAAGCTCCCTGGCTCAAATTTGGCTTGGGGATAAGAGGCTGGGGATATTATGGTGGCCGGACGAATTTGTTTACAAAAGATGAAAACAATTATCTGGAATATGGCGATGTTTCAGCCAACGGTCTGAGTTTTGTCATCGGAGCAAATATCAGCTTTTGGCGGATCGACCTGGGTGTTAATACCGATTTGGCGGGCTTGTCTTTCGGTTCAAAGCGACATGGGTATTATGAAAAAACTACGACCGCGCCTGGCATTGGAGAACCATATTATAATACATGGTTAGCGACCTCCCCGGTATTGGTAAATGCGCTTCCTTTGGCATTGAAAAATTACAATGGACAGTCGGAAGCTTATGCCAGAATACACATTACCAGGAATATAGGAATTAAACTTGGCTATGTCTATGGGCAAATAGCCTATGCTACCAAAAAGATTGACGGCAATAAAGTTTTGCTGGACGATCGCCAAAGACGTTTTTATAATACTTATGGAATGCCATATGCGGCATTATCTTTCGCAATATCAGATTGACATTATTGTTCCCGCCCACCGGTTTTATCACTTGAATCTTCATCCAGACTCTTTGGAGAGCGAAATTTCTCAAACGCGCTTGTTATTCAATTTGTTAAACTCTATATTTGCACTCCCATTTTGCGATGGACTGTCTCGTTGCAGTGTAATATATTGAAAATCAATTAAATTTTTTGTTAATCGTGGATACGTTAAGCTACAAAACCATCTCGGCGAACAAAAACACAGTAAACAAGGAGTGGATTGTTGTGGATGCTAAGGATGCAATTCTTGGTCGTTTGGCCAGTGAGATTGCTAAAATTATCAGAGGCAAACACAAACCAAGTTTCACCCCTCATGTGGATTGTGGAGATAACGTAATTGTTATCAACGCCGATAAAGTAAAGTTGACAGGAAAAAAGATGTCGGACAAAATTTATGTTCGTCATACTGGTTATCCGGGAGGTCAACGTTTTCAAACTCCCCGTGAGTTGCTCGAAAAACACCCAGAGCGTGTAATAGAGAAAGCCGTAAGAGGTATGCTTCCTAAAAATCGTTTGGGACGTCGTTTATTTACCAACCTGTTTGTTTACGCCGCTTCGGAACACCCGCACAGCGCTCAGCAACCAAAAGAAATTCAGTTGTAATTCATGGAAGTGATCAACACAATAGGTAGAAGAAAAACAGCCGTGGCTCGTATTTATATGACGCCTGGTAAAGGAGACATCAAAGTAAACGGCCGCGATTACAAAGAATACTTTCCATTCGAAGTTCATCAGATTGTCCTTCAGCAACCATTTGCTGTTATCAGCGGTGGTAATGGTTATGACCTTAAAGTCAATGTAAGAGGTGGCGGTATATCAGGTCAGGCGGAAGCAATCCGTATGGCAGTTTCCCGCGCTTTGGTTGAATACAACGGAGAATTTCGCGGTGCACTTAAGAAAGAAGGGTTTCTTACCCGTGACCCTCGTATGGTTGAACGTAAGAAATATGGTCGCGCAAAAGCTCGTAAGAGATTCCAGTTCTCGAAACGTTAATAAAAATGGTCATATATGGTCATTTATAGTCATTAGGTCATTTATTGTTCTGTTCTATTTCAAACAACAAATGACTATTAATGACAACAAATGACAATCAATGACTTAAATATTGTCCAGACATTGCTTATCGTGCCCGATGCTTTGTGCTGCGTAATTTCAAACACATTTAAAATTTATTTAGACAATGGCACAATTAGAATATAAGGAATTATTGGATGCCGGTGTCCACTTTGGTCACCTTACCCGCAAGTGGGATCCACGTATGGCTCCATACATCTTCATGGAGAAGAACGGGATTCACATCATTGACCTGAATAAAACTTTGAGCTGTGTTAATGATGCTGAGGCCGCATTGAAGCAGATCGTTCGTTCAGGACGTAAGATCATGTTTGTTGCTACTAAAAAACAAGCTCAGGAAATCGTAACGGAAGAGGCAAAACGCCTTAAAATGCCTTACGTCACTGATCGCTGGTTGGGTGGTATGCTTACAAACTTCGGTACGATCCGCAAGTCTTTGAAAAAAATGCAGACTCTTGAGAAGATGCTAAAAGACGAAACCACGGTTAGCAATATTGCGAAAAGAGAACGCCTGATGCTTACACGTGAAAAGGATAAATTGGAAAGAGTGTTAGGTGGTGTAGCTGACTTAACCCGACTTCCAGCGGCCCTTTTCATCGTTGATGTAAAACGCGAGCACATTGCAGTTTCAGAAGCAAAAAGGTTGAACATACCCATTTTTGCAATCTGCGATACAAACTCAAATCCTGATCTGGTTGACTTCCCTATTCCAAGTAATGATGATGCTTACAAAGCGATTTCATTGATCACGCTGGCGATTGGAAAAGCAATTGAAGAAGGTTTAATGGAGCGCAAACAAGATAAAGACGATCAGCGCATGGTTGAGGAAGAGGAAGCCAAACGTCAGGTCGACAAAGGCAGTGATGAAGCTGCTCCTGCACCACGTGCGGAAGTCGCTCAGGAGGCGGTTGCTGATGGTGGAGAAGAATAATATTAGGGCGATATGACTTGGGTTTTAAAGTCCCACATTTATATCTGATCAGATAAAATAGCCCATAGCCATTTCGCTATGGGCTATCATTTTTTAAGAACAATAATCTATACAAAATAAGATCATGGCAATTACCGCACAAGATGTAAACAAACTCCGCCAAATGACCGGCGCGGGCATGATGGATTGTAAAAAGGCACTTCAGGAAGCTGATGGTGATTTTGAGCAGGCTGTTGATATTCTACGTAAACAAGGACAGAAAGTTGCTGCGAAACGTGCAGACAATGCTGTTTCAGAAGGAACTGTACTTGTACAAATCAGTGCTGACGGGACCAATGGTAAGCTGATCGCTTTCGCCTGCGAAACGGAACCGGTTTCTAATGTTGAAGATTTTAAAATTCTGGCGCAAAGCATTTTGGATAAAGCTGTGTCAGACAACATTACGGATAAGGAATCATTGCTTTCTTCAACATTATCCGATGGCCGTCCAGTTAGTGAGCACATTATTGATCTTGTTGGTAAACTCGGCGAAAAACTTGAAATCACAGCGTACGAAAATGTCACTGCTGATCAGGTTGTTCCTTATATCCACTCAAATGGAAAATTGGGCGTACTTGTTGCTTTCAATGGCGTAAACGGAACGGACGTTAATGAATTGGGTAAAGATGTTGCAATGCAAATTGCCGCTATGAAGCCAATTGCCCTGGATAAAGACGAGGTGGATTCTGCAACTGTTGAACGTGAAATTGAAGTCGGCAAAGAGCAGGCAAGAGCAGAAGGCAAGCCGGAAGCAATGCTTGAAAAAATTGCTCAAGGTAAACTTCAGAAATTTTACAAAGACAATACACTTCTGAATCAGGAGTTCGTAAAAGATTCTTCGTTGACAATTCGTCAGTTACTTGAGAAAACTGCCAAAGGATTAAGCGTAACGTCCTTTAAACGTGTAGCGATAGGCGGATAGGAGTTTTCGCTGTTAAAATAATGTTGACAACGCCTGGTATGTATTTGTATACCAGGCGTTGTTTTTTAATATTTACAAAAAAATCTATTTACCCTACCATTCTTTTACACACTATCAGCGATTTTTAATAAAGAATGATTGAAAAATTGGTTAGCCATTATGTGCCCTATAATGCTTCGGACGAAGAATTAGCACGACTTTTCATAGAATCAAAAGATAATCGGTATTTCGAACAATTGTACGAAAGATATGCTTTCAAAGTTCACCAAAAATGCCTGTTCCTGACACGGGACGCTTCTAAGGCTGAAGATGTTACCCATGATGTGTTTCTTAAACTGATATTCAAAATGAATACATTTAAGAAAGACGCCAAATTCTCAACGTGGCTTTTCTCGATTACCTATAATCATTGCATGGACCTGATGCGGACCAGCAAACGGCGGATAGTTACCGTTCATGAAGCAGATGTCGATCTCATTGACGACGACTTCGATATACATAAAATTTTCGACCTGGAAGAAGTTGACACGACAAGTCTGAAAGTTGCCTTAAAGCATTTGAACCTGGAAGAGAAAGCCATGATTTATTTGAAATATCTCGATAACAGAACAATCCGGGACATTGCTGATATCTTCAACGTTACCGAAAGCGCTATGAAAATGAGGTTGATGAGATCAAGGGAAAAATTAAGAAAGAGATATCTAGAGACGATTCTCTTCGGGTAAGTTTTTTTAAAAGTTGATTAGTCCCTTAGCATCGGATTTTATATTCTTTTTAATTTTATTCAACTAACCTACACTTATTTATGATTCAGGAATTTAAAACCTTCATTGCCCAGGGTAACGTACTTGATTTGGCTGTCGGCGTGGTCATTGGCGCATCTTTCGGTAAAATCACTACCTCTCTGGTAGAAGACATTATTAATCCCATACTTGGCTTGCTGATTGGCGGTGTTGATTTTACTCAACTTAAAATAGTCCTGAAAGAAGCGGTTGACAAGACGCCAGAGGTCGCGATTAAGTACGGTAATTTCATTCAGGTTCTCATCCAGTTTGTCATCATTGCGTGGGTTATTTTCATGATCGTTAAAGTGGCGAACAGGTTAAGATTTACTGAATCATTAAAGAAGGAATAGGTCCATCTTATAGCAAAAAATTTTAGAAAGAGGCATATAAAATGTGCCTCTTTTTTTATTCATGATATTGGTTGGTATGTAAAAAAAGTTTTGAGCAAATGATTTACCTTCGTAGGATACGCGGATTTTTCAACGTTTAAAACAGTTTTTGTGCAAAAAAAGGTGGTGATCTTGGGTGGTGGGGAGAGTGGCGCTGGTGCTGCGATTCTTGCAAAATCCAAAGGCTTTGATGTTTTTTTATCTGATAAAGGACTATTGCATCAAAAGTATGTGGATGTCCTGATCAGGGAAAACATCTCATTCGAACAAAGCCAGCATTCCGAAGCGATCATCCTGGAAAGTGATCTGGTCGTGAAAAGCCCTGGAATTCCTGACACTGTTCCTCTTATCGTTGCATTGAAAGAAAAGGGTGTTGAAGTAATTTCTGAAATTGAATTTGCTGCCCGTTATACCAATGCCCGCCTGATTGCAATTACCGGCAGTAATGGAAAAACCACCACGACGCTGCTTACTTACCATCTCCTGAAAAATGCGGGATTGAATGTAGGCCTGGCTGGCAATATTGGTGAAAGCTTCGCATTACAGGTAGCTGAAAAGGATTTTGATTTTTACGTACTGGAAATCAGCAGTTTTCAGCTTGATAACATTGTCGATTTCCACCCAAATATTTCGATCATTCTTAACATTACCCCCGACCATCTGGACCGTTACGGGTACGACTTTCAAAATTATATTGACTCTAAGTTTAATATTATCAGAAATCAAACCGAAGACGATTATCTAATCTATTTTACAGATAGTGAGGTACTTACATTGGAATTGGACAAGAGAAAGCCAGCTGTAAAAAATTTGGGAATTTCGCTGGAAGAAGTTTTGTCAACTGGATCATATCTGCTGGATCAAAATCTGGTGTCCCATATTAATGGCCAAACTTTTGAGCAGAATTTCTCGCAGCTTCCGATTATGGGGCCACATAATGCAATCAATGCGTTGGCAGCTATTTCAGTTGCGCAGCTTTTGGGAATTAATCAAGATAAAATAGCGGAGGGATTAAAGTCATTCACAAATGCCCCCCACAGATTGGAGGAAGTAGAAATTATTGACGGGGTAACTTATGTCAATGATTCCAAAGCAACTAATGTGGACTCCGTGTTTTACGCTTTGGGAAGCTTTAATCAGCCGGTAGTTCTGATTGCTGGCGGCGTCGACAAAGGAAATGATTACAGCCAGATTGAAGAATTGGTGCGTAATAAAGTGAAGGGGTTGATAGTTTTAAGTAAAAGTTTCGAAAAGCTGAAAGACTACTTTTCGGAAGTGGTACCTCAGATTTACACTACGCAGGATATCCAGGATGCGGTTAACAAAGGAAAGGAATGGAGCGATCCGGGAGATATTGTTTTATTGTCGCCCGCTTGTGCCAGTTTCGACCTTTTTCGCAATTACGAGGACAGGGGAGACAAATTCAAGGCAGCTGTCAGAAATTTAATTAGCCAATAACCATCCAACATTTATGCTAGCGGGCACCAATATGGATTTTTTGCAAAAGACAAGGGAGGACACCCAGGTTTGGTTTGTGAAAAACCTCAAAGGAGATCCCTGGATCTGGGGTATCTGCATTGTGATGCTACTATGGAGTATTGTGGTCGTTTACAGCGCGAGTGTCAAGGACGCTTACAGCCAGATGGATGGGAATACTGAATACTATCTATACAAGCATGTTATACTGTGTGCAGTGTCGCTGGTGGTTATGTATTTTGTGCATAGAATTCCTTATATCAGATTTGTATATGTCACCCGGCTTGCCGTGTGGAGTTCAATTCTGTTACTGATCTTCACAATGTTTTTTGGAACGTCGGTCAACGATGCTTCCAGGTGGATCGAAATACCTGTTATTGGTCAGCGATTCCAACCTTCTGAATGGGCCAAAGTTGCACTGATTGCGCACTTGTCCCTGATTTTGGCAAGACATATTAAAGGTGGCTGGAATACCCGAGAGCTTTTTATGGAGCCGTTATCATTGGTTGGCGTGGTTTGCGGATTGATTTTTACAAGCAATGTATCAACCGCAGTCATGTTAGCAGGCATTTGCTTTCTGCTCATGTTTGTTGGTAAAGTCCCTTTGCATTATTTATTCTTTACGGCATTTGGGCTGGTGTTTTTTGCTACGATCGCCATCCTTCTGAATTCTACACAAAGGGCCGGTACCGCCCAAAACCGTATTTCTGCATTTTTTGACAAAGATGTTGTCGTATACCAGTCCCAGCAATCGTACATGGCTATGGCGCGTGGGGGCCTGTATGGTGAAGGAGTTTCAAAAAGTCGTCAGAGAAGATTTCTTCCCGAACCGCAAAAAGACTTCATTTTTGCTGTCGCCGTTGAGGAGTACGGCACTTTGGGAGGCACAATACTGATCATTTTTTATCTCATTCTGCTTTACAGAGGCCTCAAAGCCATAGAAGCGACCAAGCGTCCATTCGGAGGGCTATTGTCGGCCGGACTCACATTTATCGTGGTAAGTCAGGCATTTTCGGCAATGGCGGTTACGGTAGGTTTGGTACCTGTGACGGGGCAGACATTGCCATTTTTTAGTCAGGGAGGAACCTCACTGATATTTACAGGAATAGCAATGGGAATGATCCTGAGTGTCAGCCGCGGTGAAATCGCGGAAGAGAAACGTATTTAAAATGTCAAGAAAAGTGATTATCAGTGGAGGAGGAACAGGCGGACATATTTATCCGGCTATTGCAATTGCCACTGCTTTACAACAAAAAGATCCGGATCTTGAGGTACTGTTTGTGGGTGCATTGGGTAAAATGGAAATGGAAAAGGTACCAAGAGCAGGTTATAACATTGTCGGTTTGCCCATTGCAGGTATAAAAAGAGCACTTTCTATTGATAACCTTGTGCTTCCGTTCAAGCTTTTGAATAGTTTATTAAAAGCTAAAAAGGTCATTAATGACTTTGGGCCTGACGTTGCGGTTGGCGTTGGCGGTTTTGCTAGCGGACCTTTGCTGATGATGGCATCCCTTGCAGGCATTCCAACTTTGATCCAGGAGCAAAATTCATACGCAGGGATTACCAATAAATTTTTGGGTAAAAAAGCGGCTAAGATTTGCGTAGCATACCCGGAGATGCAGCGGTTTTTTCCACAGGAAAAGATCGTTCTTTTGGGTAATCCGGTGAGAAGTGACATTGTAGATGTGGCTTCAAAAAATAAAGAGGCTTTGGTTCATTTTGGCTTAAAACCGGACAGGAAAACGCTGTTTGTAATGGGAGGAAGCCTGGGCGCAAGGTCGATAAACGAAAGTATCCATGCAGGATTAGATCAAATAATAGGAGCAGGATATCAGGTTCTGTGGCAGACGGGAAGAAGCTACATTGACACAGCTCAGACCGCCATTACGGAGTTGGGAACCAATCGGGTTAAAGCATTTGACTTTATTTATACGATGGACCTTGCATATGCTGTCGCAGATGTGGTGGTTTCAAGGGCCGGTGCATTGTCTGTTTCTGAATTGTGCCTGGCTGCGAAACCGTCCATTTTAGTGCCTTTTCCGGCTGCATCGGAAGATCACCAGACAAAGAATGCCTTAACCCTCGTGGAACAAGAAGCAGCCTGGATGATCAAGGATTCGGATGCGAAGCAAAATCTTGTTCAAAAAGCACTTGAATTGCTTGGTGATATTGGTAAGCAGGAAAGCCTAAAATCAAATATCAGAAAACTGGCCAAGCCCACCGCAGCCGATGATATAGCGGCAGAAGTTTTAAAATTAATTAGATAAAAATCCCAGGATACGGATCATATGTCATCTTCAATGACGAATTGGAAATATATTTATTTTGTAGGAATAGGCGGCATTGGCATGAGTGCATTGGCCCGGTGGTTTAATGCCAATGGTTTCAATGTAGCAGGTTATGACAAAACAATAACACCACTTGTTCAGAAATTGGAAGAGGAAGGCATTGAAGTTACTTTGGAAGATTCTGTTGAAAGCATTCCGCATGCATTTAGTGAAGATCCGGGTCAAACGCTGGTTATTTACACGCCCGCAGTACTCGTCCATCATGTGCAGATGAATTATTTCAAACAGGAAAATTTCCTAATTTTGAAACGGTCTCAGGTTCTAGGATTGCTTACCAAAAATTTGAGAACAATTGGTGTTGCAGGGACTCATGGTAAAACAACTACATCCTCTCTTGTGGCGCATATTTTGAGATATGCTAATGTGAATAGCACAGCATTCCTGGGTGGCATCACTCAAAATTACGGTACCAACCTGCTTTTGAATGAGCCTACGGAAAATCTCGAAGAGGTTTTCTGCGTCGTCGAAGCAGATGAATTTGACAGGTCATTTCTGACCCTTTTTCCCGAAATCGCAATTGTTACTTCTACGGATGCAGATCATCTGGACATTTACGGTAAGCATGAAGCGATGCTGGAATCGTTCCGTGAATTCGTAAGCCAGATTGACGATGACGGTGTGCTTTTTATGAAAACTGGTCTGGAATTGACGTCGGCTACCAATGCGCGAGTATTCACATATTCGCTGAACGGAGGTGCTTATCACGCTGCAAATGTTCGCATTGAGAATTCCCGTTTTGTCTTTGACCTGATTTATCCAGCGGGCATCATTGCGGACATTGCAATGAAAATCCCTGGTTACCATAATATAGAAAATTCTATCGCTGCGAGCGCAGTGGCCCTATATGTGGGCGTTTCGCCTGAAAAAATAAAAGAAGCTCTTGAAACTTATAAAGGAGTAAAAAGGCGCTTTGAATATCAGGTGGAAGAAGAGGATACCGTATATATTGACGACTATGCGCATCATCCCACAGAAATTGAAGCATTCCTTTCGTCGGTAAAAGGACTGTATCCTGGAAGGCATGTGACCGCTATTTTTCAACCTCACCTTTTTACCCGTACGCGGGATTTTGCGGATGGTTTTGCCGAAAGCCTGTCATTAGCTGACCGTCTTCTTTTGCTGGAAATTTACCCTGCGAGAGAGTTGCCAATTGATGGCGTGAATTCTGAAATGATCCTTGCGAAAGTGGCAATTGCCGACAAACAATTGGTTGCTAAGGAGAATGTTATGAGCGTTTTGCAGGATTTAGATACCGATATAGTAGTTACAATCGGCGCTGGTGATATTGATACTTTGGTAGAGCCAGTGAGTAAACTGCTTAAAAATCCATTTGCTAATAATTAGTAAAAGCATTCTTAATATTACTAAGATGTTACGTAAATTTGGTTATTCATGGTTTTTGTTGAAACGTAGTCTGTGGCTGATCCTGCCAATTGCGGGAATCGGTATGGCCGAAAGCAGGCTTGGCAATCAGCGCTGTAACGATCTTATTATATCTATTCAGGGAGACTCGGGAGCACATTTCCTGAATCAAATGGATGTCCGAATGTTGGTTACCGAAAATGGGGGAGATCCTTTGCTCGGCAGCAGGTTGAAGGATGTTGCCCTGAATGATCTCGAGAATAGGGTCAAGAGAAATAAGTTGATCAGGAAATGTCAAATTTATCGTGATCTCAGGGGAAATATAGTAGTTGAAGTAGAGCAGGAAAGGCCGCTGGCCCGTTGGATCAGTACTTCCGAGAACGGGGAAATGCAAAATGCGGCTGGATTTTATATTAATGATGACGGCGCTTCCTTCCCTTTGTCAGACAGTTATTCGGCGAGGGCGTTGTTGGTTTCAGGCTCCTATTTTAAGGATACCAAAAAATTACAGATGGTGAAGGGTTCGGCGATGATGGATCTGCTTCGTTTTCTGAATGCGGATCCCTTCTGGAAGGCACAAGTAGCACAGGTGAATGCAGATAGGGACGGAGAAATTTACCTGTTAACTGTTTTGGGTGATCAGAAAATTGAGTTGGGAATGGCAGAGGACTACCAATCCAAATTTAAAAAGCTCAGGCTATTTTATGAAAAGGTACTGAGTCAGGATTGGAGCAGATATAAAAGAATTAGTATTAAGTTTCAGGATCAAATCGTTTGTGAATAATAATTCACCACCAATATGGCACACGAGAAAATTGTAGTAGGAGTAGATATCGGGAGTACGAAAATAGCCGTGATTGCTGCGCAGGGAGCAGCTTCCGGCTCGCGCCATAGTAGTATTGAAATCCTGGGGTTCAGTGAAGTTGCAATGCCTTCCGGAGCTGTGGTAAACGGCACCGTAGAGAATATAAAACAAGTTGGAAGCGCCATCAGGGAAGCTTTGCAGGAAGCATCTTCCCGCTCGGATCTTGACATTGGGGTTATTAATGTAAGTTTCGGAGGTTCGAATGTGAAGGTAAGTGCGCACAGTGACGGAGTGATCAGGCCTTCGGCGTCATCTGGCGAAGAAGTAACCCAAAGGGATGTGGACCAGCTGGTGGACGATATGTATAGGGCCAGAATTGAGCCCAATTACGATGTGCTGCACGTATTGCCCATGGAATTTGTAGTTGATAATGCAATGGGAGTCCGTGAACCGGTTGGTCGTACCGGAATTAAATTAGGCGGACACTTTTTGATTGTGTCGGCTGAAAACCAGTCTATTGCCAAAACCAAAAAAAGCCTTGCCGATGCGGATAAGAATTTGAAATGCGATAAGATGGTTTTCGGGCCTCTAGCTACAAGCCTTGCAGTTTTAACAGATAATGAAAGAAAAGCCGGCATTGCATTGGTCGATATTGGTGACCATACCACTGATCTGGTCATTTATGAAGATCGCATTATCCGCCATCTTGCAACATTTCCAATTGGCGGCCGCCACATAACCAGCGATTTAGCTGCCGGATGCCTCATTCAAAAAGAAAATGCAGAGCAATTAAAAAAGGAGTTTGGGTCTGCTATCTCAGCAGATGTTCCTTTGAATGTGGAAATTCTGGTGAATTTTCTTGCCGGAAGGACACCTAAGCCAGTTTTAAAGAAAAATGTGGCGTTAATAATTGAGGCAAGGCTGACAGAAATTGCTGCAATGGTATATGCAGAGATTATCAACTCTGGATATCTTGATAAACTCATTGGCGGGGTCGTTTTAACGGGCGGTTCAGCCAATATTGATAATATCGAGGTTCTTTTTGAGAAAGTGATGGATATGGCTGTGAGAGTAGGTTATCCTGAAAACCTCGAAAGAACTGCGAAAGCTGATGCTGTGAGCAACTCCTCCTTTAATACAGCAATAGGCCTTGCCTGGGCCGGCCTAAGGTCCATCGACACCAGGGTGACCTCGGTATGCAAACCCTCTACTGCCTTCAATACCGGTGTTGTTCAAAGAGAAAAGCCAAAAGAAGTGAAAGAAACGATTAAGAAAAACGGGACATTTTGGGATAACATCAACAGCATCATCGGTAAAAAAGATGACAGCATAGGAGACTATTGAAATTTAACAGGAGAAGTGGTACAAACTCAACCCCGGGAATTATGAACACAAGCTTGTTGCAATCTTTGGATCAGGATTACATCGTGAACGAAATCGTGAAGGATCAGCCTGACGGCGGACGGCAGGGTGAACCTGCAATCATAAAGGTGATTGGAGTTGGCGGTGGTGGAAGCAACGCTGTTAATTACATGTTCGAAAAAAAGATTACGGATGTCGAGTTTGCAGTATGTAATACCGACAGGCAGTCGCTTGCAAAAAGTCCTGTTCCGGTCAAAATTCAGCTTGGCGCTACATTGACGCAGGGATTAGGAGCTGGTACAGATGCAATAAAAGGTAAAGAAGCTGCACTTGAAACCATTGAAGAGATCAAAGGTTTGCTTGGAGGCTCTATCCAAATGGTTTTTATTACCGCTGGTATGGGCGGAGGAACCGGAACTGGTGCTGCTCCGGTTATCGCGCAGCTTGCGAGAGAAATGGGAAAACTGACCGTTGCAGTGGTAACAGCGCCATACACTTGGGAAGGATTGGATAAGAAAGAACAGGCACTTGAAGGGATTGAGCAACTCAAAAAATATTGTGATACCGTTCTGGTTGTTCTTAATGATAAGCTCGAAGAACTTTATGAAGATATGACCATTACCCAGGCATTCGCCGAGGCGGATGGCATTCTTCTCAATGCAGTAAAAAGTATTTCCGAAATTATTACAACCAGCGGAAACATCAACACGGATTTTAAAGATGTTGAAAAAGTATTGAAAAGTGCAGGCCAATCGGTGATGGGAACTTCGGAATCCACGGGTATTGATCGAGCCCAGACTGCCATTAAAGAAGCATTGGATTCTCCGCTTTTGAATGACCGGGATATAAGAGGTGCAAAACGGATCCTGGTAACGCTTGCCACAAGCAAGAAGAAAGAGGCGACCATGAAAGAGCAGCGCGAAATATGGAGCTACGTACTTTCTCAGGTTGGAGGAGAAGCCAGAATGTTCAAGCTGGGTACCATTACAGATGATTCGCTGATGGATAAGTTGCGCGTTACCATTGTGGCGGCCGGTTTCGACAGCATTGAATCGCCTATTCCCGGAACGTATTTAAACCATACTTTTGGGGGAAGAAATGAAAATACCTACGTTGATGGGAATTTCATGCAGGATACTACTCAGCCCGATGAAGAGTTGGTACTAACAGCAGAAGTTGAAGAAAATACCCCAACCGGCCCGGCTGAGCTAATATTAGATTTGGATATAGTCGCTCCTCCTTTCCGGCAAATGAATAATTCTCTAACAGAAGTGGACGCTGGCGGAGATTGGGAGGAAGAGGAAATGGAGCGGATCCATACAATGGTCAACTCATTTAAAGACAAACAGGTTAAATTCGCTGACCTCGAAGGCCCTGCCTTTCGCAGAAGCAGGATTGAGCTATGGAAAAAGCCCGCAATACCGGCTTCTGAAATGGAGCAACATTGGTTGAAATAACCATAAAAACAGAAAGGGAGCGATTTGCTCCCTTTCTGTTTTTATGGACTTGCCTCTAAAAGTGAATAATTTGACCAGCCTGTATTTCCAGCAATTCTTTATACAAAGCATTGGAAATGATCTTATCACTATAATGCGAGCGGATCTGTCCCAGTTTAACCCTAAGCGCTAGGGTGTTCATCCCCAGATAACTAAAAACATCATTTAAATGACTCAGGGCTATTGCTGCCCCCTGCATATTGGATGATAATCCTACAAGTGCCGCCTTTTTATTGGAAAAGCTATTGGGATAAGGTAGTCCGTCGATAAAAGCCTTCAGTACACCCGGATAAGAACCATTATATTCCGGTACGATGAAAACAAATTTGTCAGTTTCTTCGAGCAGCGATTTCAGGCTGTTAAAATCTTTATTTTTCCCGGAATTTTCGTATAGCGCCGAGACGGTAAAATCATGCGGAAGATTGATGAGGTCAAGGATAATGCTTGGTGCATGGTGTTGAGTAAGGATGTCCTGATAATATTCAGCAATTTTTCGGGACATTGAGTTAGGTCTATTCGTACCAACAACAATCACTATGGGGGAAATATCTGTATTCATGATTAGCATGTATGAGCCCGGTGCCAGTCAAGGGCTGTGTAAAAGTGGGCTGTTTCAGTAACAAATTATCATCAAAATTGTTCAAGCCGGGTTAATACGCAGTCTCAAAACCAGTACTTCGGCAACCAGGAGCTGTGCCTGTTTTCACGATACCGAACAATTATTGTTATATTTGAATACAATTTTCATTATGAAAATGTGATAAATACTTAAAATTTAGGGCTTTATCAAGATATAACCCACAATAATATATGTCCTGGTTTATTCGGAAAGAAAAAGGTATTAATACGCCAACCGAAATGAAGCGTGAAGCTCCTGACGGCTTATGGTACCAATGCCCTAATTGTAAAAAGATTACTCCTACCAGAGAACATAAGCAGAACGCTTACACTTGTCCTCATTGCAATTATCACGAAAAAGTGGGTTCAGACGTATATTTCAGTTTGTTATTTGATGATGAATTTACTGAACTGGACGAAAATCTTACTTCCGGAGATCCACTGCATTTTGTAGACACAAAAGCTTACCCTGATCGCATTAAGTCCACAATGGCTAAAACTGGTTTGAAGGATGCGGTCCGGACTGGTTATGGACGGATGAATGAAATCGACGTGGTGATCGCCTGTATGGATTTCAATTTTATTGGGGGTTCAATGGGTTCTGTTGTGGGAGAAAAAATTGCGCGGGCTATCAGCTACGCATTGGAGCATAAATTTCCTTTTCTGATGATTTCCAAATCTGGCGGTGCTAGGATGATGGAGGCTGGATTTTCCTTAATGCAAATGGCCAAAACTTCAGCGCGTCTGGCACAGTTGTCTGAGGCCAAAGTTCCTTATGTATCGCTCCTCACCGACCCTACAACCGGCGGTGTTACAGCATCTTACGCAATGCTCGGGGATTTCAATATTTCAGAACCGGAGGCACTGATTGGTTTCGCTGGGCCAAGGGTTATTCGTGAGACGATCGGTAAAGATTTACCCAAAGGATTTCAAAGCGCTGAATTCGTTCTGGAGCATGGGTTTTTGGACTTTATAGTAGACAGAAAAGATCTGAAAGATAAATTAACAAGTCTGCTCACCATGTTACGCTGATATGCGCCTGGTATCCCATCCCGTGCTATGCAATTACTATGTGACTTACCGCTGCAATGCGTCGTGTAGTTTTTGCGACATCTGGGAAAAGCCATCGCCATACATTACGGTCGAAAATCTAAAAGAAAATTTAAGGGATTTAAAAGCACTCGGGGTTAAGGTAATTGACTTCACGGGTGGCGAGCCATTGCTTCATAGGCAGCTTGACCTCCTTCTGAGAGAAGCGAAGGCGCATGGAATGATTACCACTGTTACCAGCAATGGTCTTCTGTATCCAAAGTATGCCGAAAGATTGCGCGGATTGATTGACATGCTTCATTTCTCGCTGGATTCACCGGATCAGGAAGAGCATGACAAGTCGAGAGGCGTGAAGTGTTTTGATAAAGTCATGGAATCCATTGAAATCGCCAGTTCATTTGGAGAGCGCCCAGACATTATTTTTACAGTTTTTGAAGATAACATCGGAAAGATCAGGCAATTGTGGGAAGATATTTGTTTGCCACATAACCTGGTATTGATACTTAATCCAGTTTTTGAATATAATAATGTAGGCTCCAATCTGTCGAAAGAATCGTTAGCCGAATTGCAATGGTGGGCAAAGCAAAAGAACGTTTACCTCAATGAAGCATTTATCCAGCTAAGGTTGGATGGAGGCAATCGGGTCGATAATCCGGTTTGCAAGGCTGCAAGTACTACGATTGTAATATCCCCTGAGAATAAACTGGTATTACCCTGCTATCATCTGGGCCTGAGGGATTTCCCGATTGATGGAAAGCTTTTTGATTTGTATCATTCCGATGAAGTCCAGAAATTGGTTGCCCTGGAAGGACGACTTCCCGCTTGCGAAAGTTGCGCCATTAATTGCTATATGCAGCCGTCTTTTGCAGTGGAAATGAACAAGTATTGGTGGAAAGCTCTTCCCAGCACCATAAAGTACAACCGAATGAAGGGTACCTGGAAACAGATGGTGAGGTTTTAGGGCTACGTGCAATTTCCCTTTCCCGTCATATAATACGCCCATCCCACATCTTTTTGTTTGGCATCCCCACTGCCTTGATAAACTCGGCGATTCCACTTTTATGAAGGATACTCCAACCTGAAATCGCTAAACCTCAAAATTGTCAGCAGACCTTAGGCCAAACACACCGATAGAATGGTCTATAACTTTCATTAGTTGGTATAGTTTTAACAATAAATTAATTTTGAGCCCTTTTCTTAATTCCAGCGATTGACATGTCCGAAAAAATTGTTAAAAAAGTAGATATAAAGAACCGACGGGCTTCTTTCGAATACTTTTTCCTTGAAGAGTTAACAGCCGGAATATCATTAACCGGGACAGAAATCAAATCGATACGGCAAGGAAAAGTAAATTTTCAGGATGCTTATTGCTTATTTATGGATGGCGAGCTCTACATACGCAGCTTGCATATCTCTCCATATACCGAAGGGACACATTACAATCACGAACCCATGCGGGATCGTAAATTGCTGATTACCAAGAGGGAACGCCGAAAATTGATTGAAGGACTAAAGGACCAGGGATTAACCATTATTCCCGTACGATTATTTACAAGTGAGAGAGGCCTGGCTAAATTACATATTGCTTTGGCAAAAGGTAAAAAGCTTTACGATAAACGGGATACGATTAGAGAACGTGATATTAAACGTGAAACAGATCGGGTAAACTATTGATTTAAACCGCTCAGCATTAGGTGGAATTTGGAGCAATCTGATCAATTTTTATGGTAAAAAATTCCTATATTGTCGGAATTAACTACCTCAAGGGCTCATGGGTAAAGTACTGGTTCTTAATCAAGATTACAGCGCATTAAGTGTTTGCACAGTTCCAAAAGCGTTTTTGTTAGTTTACATGAATAAGGCTGAAATGCTGGCCGAATCTCCGGAGCATTATCTTCGGACCGTCAACAGCCAATTCCCAATGCCCGTCGTCATTCGCCTTAACCGTTACATTCACATTCCTTACAGAGGGGTCGTAATGACCAGGCAGAATCTTTTTAAAAGGGACGGTAACCGATGCCAATATTGCGGAACGCATGACAGTCTTACATTGGACCATGTAATTCCTAAATCAAGGGGCGGTAAAACTACATGGGACAATTTGGCAACTGCCTGTAAAAGGTGCAATTCGCGAAAAGGCGATCATACGCCGGAGGAAATTGATATGCCGCTTAGGCAGCGTCCTTTTCGCCCGTCTTTTCTTATGTTCATCAGGGATTTTTCCGGACTAGCGGACGATGAATGGCTTCCATACCTGGGATCTAAGGAAAGAACTTACTAAAATCGCGCCTTAGCGCCATATTAATGCAAGGATGCTTTCCTTGCAATGAATTTTCTCCCCCCAACCTTCCAAAATAAAATTTCCAGATCGTCGCGGAAATTCTTCTCAAAAGGCGTACTTTTGCGCTCTCATTTTCTAAAATACTTGTTTAACTAATTTTCAGCTATTAGCTCGGGAGCTGATGTACATAAGAGCGATAATTCCTATTTATGTCGAAGGAAACACAAAATCAACCACTTCCCGATTTCGATTGGGATAAAGCAGCAGACAAAGGTTTTGGCACAGGGTATTCATCAGCTGACCGTGACCGCTTGGAGCAAATGTATGAGACTACCATTTCTCCTGTTCAGGAAAAAGAGGTAGTAAAAGGAGTTGTTGTAGGTATTACAGACCGTGAGGTGATCCTTAACATCGGTTTTAAATCTGATGGTATTGTTTCGTCCAATGAATTCCGCGATTTGCCCGGTATGAAAATCGGCGACGAAGTGGAAGTTTACGTGGAAAATCAGGAAGATGCACAAGGCCAGCTTGTACTTTCCCGTAAAAAAGCTAAAGTTATTACTGCATGGGATAACATTCAGAAATCATTTGATGAGGATGTTGTGATCGATGCAAACGTGAAGAGAAGAACCAAAGGCGGTCTTATCGTCGATATATTTGGTATTGAAGCCTTCTTACCTGGTTCACAAATTGATGTGAAACCAATCCGCGATTTCGATATTTTCGTTGGAAAACGTATGGAGGTTAAAGTTGTGAAAATCAATTACGCAAATGATAACGTAGTTGTTTCTCATAAGGTGTTGATTGAAAAAGATCTTGAAGCACAACGTCAGCAAATCCTGAATAACCTTGAGAAAGGTCAGGTACTGGAAGGTGTGATCAAAAACATGACGAACTTCGGTGTGTTTATCGATCTTGGTGGTGTGGATGGTCTATTGCACATCACGGATATTTCGTGGGGACGTATTAACCACCCGTCAGATCTGTTATCATTGGATCAAAAACTTAATGTGGTTGTATTGGATTTCGACGAAGAGAAAAAACGTATCTCTCTCGGCTTGAAACAACTTCAGTCCCATCCATGGGATTCATTGGCAGAAGAAATTCAGGTAGGTTCTAAAGTAACAGGCCGCATTGTTAATGTAGCTGATTACGGTGCTTTCCTTGAAATCAAGCCAGGTGTTGAAGGTTTGATCCACGTTTCTGAAATGTCATGGTCACAGCACCTTCGCAATCCTCAGGAATTTATGAATGTCAATGACGAAATCAGTGCGGTTGTACTTACGCTTGATCGTCAGGAACGAAAAATGTCCCTTGGTATCAAACAATTGACCGAGGATCCTTGGACACAAGGTTTATTAAAAGAGAAATATGCAATCGGAACACGCCATAAAGGTGTTGTTCGTAACCTCACCAACTTCGGTTTATTTATTGAGCTGGAAGAAGGTATTGACGGTCTTGTTCACGTTTCTGATCTTTCCTGGACTAAGAAAATCAAACATCCTTCTGACTTCGTCAAAGTAAGTGACGAACTGGAAGTGGTAGTTCTTGAACTAGACGCTGACAACCGTCGTCTTGCTCTGGGCCACAAGCAATTGGAAGAAAATCCTTGGGATACTTTTGAAAGTATCTTTGAGGTTGGTTCAATACACAAATCTACAATTGTTGCAAAAGGCGATAAATTCGCGACACTTGAGCTTCCTTACGGAATTGAAGGCGTTGCTGCCATCAAGAACCTGGCGAAAGAGGATGGTACACTTGCTGAGATTGGAGAAAGTCTTGACTTCACAGTACTTGAATTCTTGAAAGACGAAAAGAAGATCGTTTTAACCCACTCTAAAGTTAAGAGCGCTCCTGTTGAGGAAAAGAAAGAAGAAAAGCCTGCAAAGGCTGCACCTGCGAAACCAGCAGCTTCTTCTCCCGAACCTGCTGGCAAAGAGGCTGAGAAATCAACCTTTGGAGACCTTAGTGTTTTATCTGCTCTGAAAGAACAGATGGAAGAGAGTGAAAAAAAAGGTAAAAAGTAATATCATTAAATGCTGAGTAACTAGTTTTTCGATACTTTCGCACCCGGAATAGCTGTCGGTCTGATGGCAGGCAGCTATTCCAATTTGGTTCCGTGGCCGAGTGGCTAGGCAGAGGTCTGCAAAACCTCGTACAGCGGTTCGAATCCGCTCGGAACCTCCCAATGTGAGCAGCGCTTTTAGCTGATTTAGCGCACAAATATTTAATTAAAAAATACCATTTGACTTGCCTTTTTTAAAGGACTTTCAAATGGTATTTTTTTTGTTAAATGCCTGAAAATCAAGATGAATTGGCAGTGGTATCAAATAGAAATCAATGCGACAAATTAGACAAATTATAAATAAGATAGTGGTTCAAAATATACCCTAAATACTTTTGTGGATAAAAAATCGTGAACTAGTTTTGTCTGCTGAAGAATAATGAACAGTTGATTATGAATATATCATTCCGTACGGACGCTAAATATTGTTCCGACTATCGTTCCTCAAAAATCTTAATAGCTTTTCTTTTAGCTATATTAATAAGCTTACCAAATTCAGTATCTGCACAAGATAGCACAGCTACGGCAGCTGCGGCACCTGCAGGTGGCGGTGATGCTGCCAAGGGTGAAACAATCTTCAAAAATAATTGCGCTCAATGTCATGCTGTAACAGACGAACGCGTAGTCGGCCCCGGATTAAAGGGTGTTAGCGGTCGTCACGATTTCGCGTGGCTGTCCAAATGGGTTCGCAATTCTCAGGCTGTTATCGCATCCGGGGATCCTTACGCTGTCAAAATTTACAATGAGTACTCGAAGGCGCAGATGACGAGTTTTCCTAACTTGTCGGATGACGATATCAAAGGGATATTTGCTTATGTTGACCAGGCAGGAACCGCTGCTCCTGCTGCCGCGACAACTGCCGCTGCTGGCGGTGCCGGAGCCTCCGGGGGGGATGCCAAAGGCGAGGGGCCATCGGATTTGTTTGTACTTGTTCTGGCGGCGCTGGTTGTGGTTATGGTATTAGTCCTGGGCGTTTTGGTTGTGATTGTTTCATTGCTTTCAAAGGCAGTAAACGGCGAGACGGTGGATAGCTCCAAACCCGATTTCATGACAAGCCTCGGAAATTCATTGAGAAAAATTTCAGTGGATCCGGCTATCCGCTCTGCAACGATATGGATTTTTGTTTTGCTAGTTTTAAAAGCTACTCTGGATGGGGCATTTGATATCGGTGTTCAGCAAGGTTATGCCCCAAAGCAACCTATCTCTTTTTCCCACAAGCTACATGCGGGCGAGTATAAGATTGATTGCAATTACTGCCACACTGGTGTGAACCGTGGTAAATCTGCTCACTTTCCTTCGGCTAATATTTGTATGAACTGCCACGGCGTCATTAAGAAGGAATCTCCTGAAATCCAAAAAATTTATACATCCATAGAAAACAATCAGCCAATCGAATGGGTGCGTGTTCATAACCTACCAGATCTGGCATATTTCAACCACGCGCAACACGTCAATGTTGGCGGACTGGAATGTCAGAATTGCCATGGAGAAGTTGAGCAGATGGAAGTGATACAACAACGCTCATCACTTACTATGGGATGGTGTATTGATTGCCACCGGAAAACAGAGGTCAATACGAAGGATAATAAATATTACGACAAGCTGGTACAATTACACGCAACAGAAAGCAAAGAAGCGCTAAAAGTAGCCGATATAGGTGGGTTGGAATGTTCGAAATGCCACTATTAATCAATTGAAATTAATACCTGATACAACTCATTGTATTGAAAAGTTTTATGGAAAATACTAATAAAAGATACTGGCGGGGACTTGAAGAGCTGCGAAATGATGAAAAGTTTGTAAAGGCAGCAACTTCAGAGTTCGGAGTCGGACCAACTGAAAACCAATATGAAAGTTTGGTGGACGGAGCTGGTACACACCGTCGTGATTTTTTGAAAGTGTTGGGTTTTGGAATGGCAGCGGTCTCATTAGCAGCTTGCGAAACACCCGTTAAGAAAGCTATACCTTATATAAATAAACCGGAAGGTGAATTTCCTACCATTGCCAACTGGTATGCATCAACTTATTCTGAGGGCGGAGATTATGCGAGCATTTTAGTTAGGACACGAGAAGGCCGTCCGGTTAAAATAGAACCTAATAGTTTATCGAAGAATTCTTTTGGCATAAGTGCCCGGGTCCATGCATCTCTTCTGGGATTGTATGATAATGAAAAGTTGAAAGGTCCAAAGAAGGGAGAGGATTCAAAAGTGAGCTGGGGAACTGTTGACTCGGAAATCCAGAGCCAACTGACACAGGTTGCGGCCAAGGGCGGTGCAATACGTATTTTATCTTCTACTATTTTAAGCCCATCAACTAAGGCAGTTATTGCTGATTTTACGGCCAAATATCCTACTACGTCCCACGTAGTGTACGATGCAAATTCTTCATCTGCAATACTAAAAGGCAATGAGTTATCATTTGGGAAGGCTGTCTTTCCTTCATACGATTTTAGCAAAGCCAAAGTAATTGTCGGCATTGATGCGGACTTTCTTGGAACCTGGGTTTCACCTGATACTTATTCTGCGCAGTTCGCCGAAACACGACGTGTTAGCAGCGGAAAGGAGGGAAAAAAGGATATGTCCCGTCTTTACCAATTCGAATCGGTTCTTTCTGTGACAGGTTCCAATGCTGACTATCGTACTGCGGTCAAACCTTCACAGCTTGGATTGGTTGCAACAGCCCTTTATAATAAAGTTGCTTCGAAGCTGGGCGGTACTGCTATCTCTTCTTCATCGATTCAAATTGCAAATCTTGATAAAGCAGCCGCTGAGCTGATTGCAGCTAAGGGTCAGGCGTTGGTCGTATGCGGAATTAATGACCCCGCACTGCAGGTGGTTATTAATGCATTAAACAGTCTTTTACTAAGTTACGGATCGACAATTAATTTGGACAAACCAGCCAATTTCCGTCAGGGAAATGACGTGGCCATGAACCAGCTGATTGATGAAATTAAAGGAGGTAAAGTTTCTGCTTTAATTTTATATGGGGCTAATCCGGTTTACGATCATCCACGTGGTGCAGAGCTGGCAGCGACATTGCCGAAAATCGGATTAAGCGTTTCTTTTAACGACCGCGCTGACGAGACGTCTTCTTTATTAAAATATATTTGTCCAGCGCCTCATTACCTTGAATCCTGGAATGATGCCGAGCCTGTATCGGGATCTTATAGTCTTACACAACCAGCGATTAGTCTGATTTTTAGCACTCGGCAGGCGCAATCAAGCCTATTAAAATGGGCTGGGTTACAGTCAGATTATCATGAATATGTGAAGGCATATTGGAGAAAGAATATTTTTACTGGTGGTAATTTTGACCAATTCTGGATTAAGTCTTTGCACGACGGCGTTTATGACGGTACAAGTGTGGCTGTAAGTGCAGGCGCGGCCTTTTCGGGTGACCTGAACGCTGCTGTATCGAGCATTTCCAAAAAATACAAGGCATCTTCGTCCGCTATAGAACTGACGTTGTTTGAAAATGTAGCACTTGGAAATGGCTTTGCTGCTAATAATCCATGGTTACAGGAACTTCCGGAACCTATAACAAAAGCATGCTGGGATAATCATGCATGTATCTCTCAGAAAACAGCCAGGGAATTGGGTGTAGCGCAAGGAGATGTTGTAAAGATTGAATTAAAAGGAAAGTCTGTTGAAGTTCCGGTTATTGTGCAGCCTGGTCAGGCAAACGGAACGGTCGCCATTGCCATTGGATTCGGGCGTGAAAAGGCTGGCAAATCAGCAAATGGTGTAGGTAAAAATGTTTATCCATTAGCTGTATTCTCAGAGGGTTTTTTGTCTTTTGCGCCAGGTGAAGTAACCGTTTCTAAAACTGGCGCTACCAGGGAAATTGCCCAGACTCAAACACACAGTACGGTAATGAACCGTAAGTCGGTTTTACAGGAGACTGTTTTAGCTCATTTTCAGAAGGATCCGTTGGCAGGTAGATTTATTCCAAAAATACATACTTCGGAGGGTTCTGTGGATGCTACCGACCTTTCTCTCTGGAACGGGCATAAGTATAAGAACCACTCATGGGGAATGGTTATTGACCTTAATACCTGTTTTGGGTGTGGTTCGTGTGTAGTGAGTTGTCAAGCTGAAAATAACATTGCAGTTGTTGGCCGTCAGGAGATTATTAACAGTCGCGAAATGCACTGGTTAAGAATTGACAGATATTACAGCAGCGATGCAGATGCGGAAGATTTGAGAGGGTTGGAAATTGCTTCTGAAAATCCTGAGGTTACCTTTCAGCCAATGCTTTGTCAGCATTGCAACAATGCACCTTGCGAAACGGTTTGCCCCGTTTTGGCGACAACACATAGTTCTGAGGGCTTAAATCAAATGGCTTACAACCGTTGTGTCGGAACAAGATATTGTGCGAATAACTGTCCATATAAAGTTCGTCGCTTCAATTGGTTCAAATATTTCGATAACGATAATTTTGACTACAACTTTAATAATGACCTCGGTAAAATGGTCATTAATCCTGATGTAACGGTACGTTCAAGGGGTGTTATTGAAAAATGCTCCATGTGTGTTCACAGAATTCAGGATGCCAAGCTTACAGCGAAAAAAGAGAGAAGACGCATGGTTGACGGTGACGTCAATGTTGCTTGTGCATCATCTTGCCCTACAAATGCAATCATATTCGGGGATATGAATGATCCTGAAAGCAGGATTTCTAAGTTACTGGAAGTCGAAAGAGAAGGAAGGGCTTTTCATATGTTGGAAGAAATCAACGTGAGGCCACAAATTGCTTATTTGACTAAAATTCGTAATAAGGATGCTGTTGCTAAGGCCGCTGCGGAAAAGGAGCACGCATAATTCAGTAGATCAATTTTTGAAGATTAAATCATTAAAAATAACAGTAATATGCATGTTACTTCACCTGTAAGAGAACCACTGATCCAAGGTGGGAAAACGTACGCAGACGTAACGGAAGATATTTGCCGCCAGGTAGAAGGGGCTCCAACCAAGGAGTGGAAGATTGCTTTCGGCATCTCTCTGCTCGTACTGGCTTATGGCTCCGCTTGTCTTGCCTGGACTTGGTGGGAAGGTCTTGGAGTTTGGGGTTTGAATAAAACGGTAGGCTGGGCTTGGGATATTACTAATTTCGTTTGGTGGGTTGGTATTGGTCACGCTGGTACATTGATCTCCGCAATTCTATTACTGTTCCGCCAGAAATGGAGAACTTCGATTAACCGTGCAGCAGAGGCAATGACGATTTTTGCAGTTCTCTGTGCAGCATCGTTCATTTTAATGCACATGGGCCGTCCTTGGATGGCTTATTGGGCATTACCGTTACCAAATGCTTTCGGATCTCTTTGGGTTAATTTCAACTCACCACTGGTTTGGGACGTTTTTGCGATTAGCACTTATTTTTCAGTTTCCCTGGTATTCTGGTACATTGGCCTAATACCCGATCTCGCTACCATTCGTGACCGGGCAACAAGCAAAGTATCTCGCTTCATGTATGGTACTTTCGCCATGGGCTGGGATGGATCTGCAAAGACCTGGTCAAGATACGAGTACATTAGCTTAATCCTGGCCGGTCTGTCCACACCACTCGTACTTTCGGTTCACACCATTGTAAGTATGGACTTTGCCACGTCCGTAATTCCAGGATGGCATACAACGATTTTCCCTCCCTATTTCGTGGCAGGTGCTATTTTCTCTGGATTTGCAATGGTTCAAAACCTGATGCTGATTACCCGTGTTGTGTATCGTCTCGAGGACTACATCACACTGGAACACATCGAAACAATGAATAAGGTGATTACGCTTACCGGTTCAGTGGTGGGTGTGGCTTATATAACAGAATTTTTTATTGCCTGGTACAGTGGGGTGGAATACGAATATTATGCGTTTTTCAATCGTATGACAGGGCCATATTGGTGGGCATACTGGGCAATGATGACTTGCAACGTAATTTCACCTCAGCTTTTCTGGTCTCGTAAATTACGCCGCAGCATCACATTTACATTCTTTATCTCCGTGGTTGTGAATATCGGAATGTGGTTCGAGCGATTTGTAATCATTGTTACCTCTCTTCACCGTGACTATCTTCCTTCCAGTTGGGCAATGTTTTCTCCGACTAGGTATGATATAGGTGATTATATATTCTCTTTCGGGCTTTTCTTCACCTTGTTCTTGCTATTTTCTAAGTATTTGCCAGTGATTAACATGGCAGAGGTGAAAGCAGTAATCCGCTCAACTTCCGCTAACCCGCCAGCCAAAATCGCGGGTGTCGCAAAAGTAAGGCAACGTGGAACTGCTGAGCCCGTTTTTAATAAGGATAAAGAATAGTTTCGTCAAGCGACTTTCAGGTATTTATATTATCATAATAGTATGGCAGAGTTATCTGGTAAATTTTTGGTCGGAGTCTATGATGATGATGATACTGTTCTTCATGCAGTGCCTCGTCTGAGAAAGGCTGGGGTAAAAATTAAAGAGGTTTATTCGCCATTCCCGATTCACGGAATGGATGAGGCATTGGGTCATCCGCGTACCAGAATTGGGATTGCGGCATTTATGTTCGGAGTTACGGGATGTATCTGCGCACTGGTATTAATGATCTGGACGATGGGTATTGACTGGCCAATGATTGTTGGAGGAAAAGATCCAATATCCATACCTAATTACATCCCTATTACATTCGAGTTGACGGTACTTTTTACCGCATTTGGAATGGTTACTACTTTCTTTATTTCCAATGGACTGGGGCCTGGTACACACTTTCATCCCCGTTTTGATGTGCGTTCGACGGATAACAAGTTCGTAATGGCTATAGATTTAGGAAGAAATTCAATGAGCGAGGAAGAAATATCACGTGCGTTGAGAGACAGTGGTGCTGAAGAGGTCAACCTTAAACAATTTTAATGCCGTTTTGAACAATGAAATTTAAAAGTTTAAATAGATACCTGTTGGTTGCTATCGTTTTGCTTACAGCCGTTTTGGGTTGTAAAAACGATCCTAATAATCCTGGAAAGGAGTATGCACCTAACATGTACCTGCCGGTAGGTTATGAACCCTACAAACAGGAAAAGGCCAATCCGATAAACCCAATGGGGTTGACAATGCGACTACCCGTTGAGGGGACTGTTGCGAGAAGAAATTATAAAACATCATTTGGCGAGACAGATTCGGCAAGGGTGGATTTAATGGTATACAATATTTCAGCAGACAGTATTTCAATCTCCGAAAGGGTTTTGAAAAATCCGGTGCCTCTGAACGAAGCTACCCTGGCGGAAGGTAAAATTTTATATGAAAGATATTGCCAGCATTGCCATGGTGCAACAGGAGCTGGTGATGGCAAGGTTGGGGCGATGTACAAGGGGGTGCCTAACTATGCAAGTGATGCATATAAGAGTTTGAATGAAGGCCATATTTTTCATGTCATAACACACGGTAAAGCTCGTATGTGGCCTCACGGATCACAGATTAACCCTGAGGAACGCTGGAAGATTGTCCATTATGTACAGAAATTGCAAAAAGGGGCATAATTAGAATTTTAATAACAGAGAAATAATTTTAGATAATGGCATCAGCACATTCGATTCCTTCTATTGAAGAACGGTTTGAATTTACATCAGAAGCTAAGCGAAATTTACTTATTGGCGGCGGTGTCGGACTGGCTCTTGTATTATTAGGAGCTTACCTGGCCGCGACTGGCGGCGGGCATGAGGCAGCTGCCCATGGTGCGGAGCATGCGGCTAATGCACTTGCAAGAACAACATCGGAACATGCCGCTGGTGGCCATGAAGCTGCTGCTGCGGTTGGCCACGAAGGTGCTGCGGCTGAGGGGGGTCACCATGCTAAGAGTTGGATGACAAGAATTTGGGCTAACCTTTGGGTAAATGCGGTATACTTTACAGGGATGTCCGTAGTCGGGATGTTTTTTATTTCCTATAATTATTTGGCTCAGGCTGGATGGTCCGCTGTTTTTAAACGAGTTCCTGAAGCACTGCCTGCGTTTCTGCCATTCACAGGAATTATAATGCTAATTACTTTCTTTTTAGGCGGGCACGATCTGTTCCATTGGACGCATGAAGGGCTTTATGAAATTGGCGGTCCAGAATATGACCCTATTATAGCTGGTAAGAGAGGGTTTTTAAATACACCATTCTTCATCGCGCGACTTGTTATTTATTTCGGTGTATGGTACGGATTGTGGCGTGTGATCAGAAACCTTTCTTTAAAGGAAGATGAAATCGGCGGGACTGAGTTTTATGAAAAATCGATCCGATTTGGAACAGCGTTCCTGGTAGTTTTCGGAGTGACTTCTTCTACATCCGCATGGGATTTTGTGATGTCAATTGATACCCACTGGTTCAGTACAATGTTTGGCTGGTATACACTTGCTAGCTGGCATGTTGCCGGGTTAGCGGTTATAACATTGACAGTCATTATGCTGAGAGAGCGTGGATATTTAAGGGCAGTTAATTCCAGTCACATGCGTGACCTCGGTAAATTTATATTTGCATTCAGCATTTTCTGGACCTATGTATGGTTTGCACAATTTTTGCTTATTTATTATGCTAACCTTCCGGAGGAAACGATTTACTTTCTCGAGAGATTCAGGGGTTATGGAGGATTTTTCAAAGGCCCCTTCTTTGTCACATTATTTCTTAATTTCTTTTTTCCTTTTCTTGTGTTGATGACAAGGGATGCGAAATACACGCATTCAATTCTGAAAGTTGCTTGCTGGAGTGTGATTGTGGGTCATTATATGGATTTCTATACTAATATAATGCCGGGTACGGTTGGAGCTGGTGCAGAACTAGGTCCATTGGAATGGGGATTTTTTGTAATATTTCTTTGTGCGTTTGCTTATTCAATTGCTAGTCAACTTGAAAAGGCAAATCTGATCCCAAGGAATCACCCTATGTTGGAGGAGTCATTGCATCACGATATTGCCTAATTGCAAAACAGTTTATTATCATGTCTATTTTAATCGCAATAGTTGCTCTTGTTTTCGTGGTTCTCACAGGTATTGTGATTTCCAGGTTACAGAACGTTCTTAAAAGTATTAATAAGTCGGATTCCCCAGACGCTGAACCTAGTGGAAACAAGGTTAATGGAGCAATGTTTCTTGTCATTCTGGTGACTGGCGCAGTTGCCATCACCTGGTCATATCTTCACGCGAGGGAATTCTTCCTGCCTGAGGCATCATCGGTACACGGTAGAAGAACTGATGATTTATTTTGGTTTTCTATGGGGATTCTTACCATTCCCTTTATACTTGTGAATTTCCTAATCTTCTTTTTTGCTTGGAAATATCAGCATAAACCAAATCATCGCGCCTCATTTTATCCTGACAATCATAGGCTTGAACTTATCTGGACGATTGTTCCGGCAATTGTCATGGCGCTGCTGGTATTTACAGGTTGGAAAGCATGGTCCGATATTACTTCCGACGCCCCAAGGGATTCGGAAGTAATCGAAATAACGGGTAAGCAATTCAACTGGATTGTGCGTTACTCCGGGGTAAGTGATAACAAATTAGGGAACTACAATTTTAAATTGATCGACGCGCAGAATGAGGTTGGAATTGATTTATCCGACGAGAATTCATTCGATGACTTTACCAATCCCAGCGAAATGCACATTCCCGTGAATCGTCCCGTTCTGCTGAGAATTCGCGCAAGGGATGTTTTGCATAGTGTATTCATTCCTCATATGAGAGTTAAAATGGATGCGGTTCCTGGAATGCCAACGAAGTTTTGGTTTGTGGCTGATAAATCAACTGCTGATATGCGCGCAGAGCTGAACAATCCAAAATTCGACTATGAAATTGCTTGTACCGAGGTATGTGGTCAAGGTCATTTTTCTATGAAGTTGAGACTGATTGTGGAGGATGAGGCGTCTTATAAGAAATGGTGCGCTGAGCAAGCTACCTTTCTGCAAACCTACCCGGAGTACCTCGCGAAGGTACCGGAGAATTTGAAAGCTAAGGCTATGAAATATGTACCGGCAGAAGCAGTTACTCCAGCCGACAGTTCTTCGACGTCTGCCGGTGGAGCAGGAACAAGTACAAGTCTACGCTAATTAATAATTTTAAAATATTAAAAGTATATGTCAGCTATTGAAGGAGTGGTAACAGCTCAACATCACGCAGAGGAGCACGAACACCACCATGAAGCACAAAATTTTTGGCAAAAATATATATTTTGTGAGGATCACAAAGTAATTGCAAAGCAGTACTTGATTTCAGGAATTATATGGGCAGTAATTGGTATTTCCATGTCTGTTGTTTTCCGTATACAGCTTGGGTTGCCAGAGTCTAATCTGTCATGGCTAAAACCTATTCTGGGTGGTTGGATCAGTGAATCCGGGAAGCTAGACCCGAATTTTTACCTGGCCTTGGTTACCATGCACGGAACAATCATGGTATTCTTCGTATTGACAGCCGGATTGAGTGGAACGTTCAGTAACTTCTTAATTCCCTTACAGATTGGCGCAAGGGACATGGCATCCGGATTTATGAACATGTTGTCTTACTGGTTTTTCTTTGTTGCCAGTGTAATCATGTTTATTTCGCTGTTTTTGCAAACGGGTCCCGCAGCGGGGGGGTGGGTGATTTATCCTCCATTAAGTGCATTACCGCAGGCGCATATGGGATCAGGCATGGGTATGACACTCTGGTTGGTGAGTATGGCGCTTTTTATTGTATCCCAATTATTAGGAGGTATTAATTACATTACTACTGTAATCAACCTGCGAACAAGAGGTATGTCATTCGACCGGCTGCCATTGACCATTTGGTCATTTCTAATTACCGCAATTTTGGGTCTGATATCATTTCCAGTATTATTTTCATCGGTTCTGCTTCTGATTTTTGACCGTCACTTCGGTACAAGCTTCTACCTTTCAGATATTTATATCAATGGAGAAGCACTTCCCAATGTAGGAGGAAGCCCGATCTTATTCCAGCACCTTTTCTGGTTTTTGGGTCATCCGGAGGTGTACATCGTTTTGCTTCCAGGGTTAGGAATTACCTCAGAAGTTATCGCTACAAATTCGCGTAAACCTATTTTCGGTTATCGTGCCATGATTGCCTCCATGCTTGGTATTGCCTTTCTCGCCTTTATCGTATGGGCGCACCATATGTTTGTCACGGGGATGAATCCGTTCCTCGGATCGGTGTTTATGTTCCTCACCTTGATTATTGCGGTTCCTTCTGCGGTTAAAGGATTTAACTACATTACCACACTTTGGAAAGGCAATATCGTATTCACACCGGGAATGCTTTTCTCAATTGGATTGGTGTCGCTATTTGTTTCCGGAGGTCTCACGGGTATCATTCTTGGTAATAGTGCATTAGACATTCAGTTACACGATACCTATTTTGTTGTAGCGCATTTCCACCTTGTAATGGGTGCCGCATCCGCTTTCGGACTTTTTGCCGGTGTTTATCACTGGTTCCCTAAAATGTTTGGCCGCATGATGAATACAACATTGGGACAGATACATTTTTGGTTTACGTTTATCGGCATATACCTGATATTTATTCCAATGCATTATGTTGGTATAGCAGGGTTCCCACGTAGGTATTATCAGTTTACCAGCTACGATTTTACGCATAAATACATGGATATGAACATGTTTATCTCGGTTGCTGCTATCCTGTCATTCCTTGCGCAGTTCATTTTCTTATGGAACTTCTTCTACAGCATTTTCAAGGGCAAAAGGGCTCCACAAAATCCATGGCGTTCAAATACGCTGGAATGGACTACACCGATTCATCCTGGCCATGGAAACTGGGAAGGTCAGATTCCAGCAGTTTATCGTTGGTCGTATGATTATAGTAAGCCCGGTGCAAAAGAGGATTTCATTCCACAAAATATTCCGTATTCTCAAACGCTGGAATCCAATTTCCCTCATGAAAATGAGTTGATCGCTGCGGAAAAGGCAATTGAGTCACAGAACTTTAATGATCAGTTCAACGCATCTCATTGATTCCAAGGCCAACCGGCGTTTTCGCCGATTGGCCTTAAATACTGTCATTACGCTCTATTTTCTGATCATAGCAGGTGGGGTTGTGAGAAGCACCGGTGCAGGGATGGGATGTCCCGATTGGCCCAGATGTTTCGGGAGTTGGGTTCCTCCAACAGAGGCTTCTCAGCTGCCAGCCAATTATAAAGAGAACTATGGCGCTAAGCTAAAGGGAGAAGTTGAATTTAATCCTGTTAAAACCTGGATTGAATATGTGAATAGGCTTCTCGGCGCTTTTACCGGCATCATGATCTTTCTCACATTACTAGCCTCAATTCCTTTTCTAAAAACTGGGGACAAGCAAATTTTCTTTTTCTGCCTTGCGGCATTTTTGCTGGTTGGTTTCCAGGGCTGGCTGGGTGCCAAAGTCGTTTCCTTTGAATTATTACCAATAGTGGTAACGTTGCATATGCTCTTGGCAATCGTTATCGTGTTTGTTTTACTGTATTTATTGACCTGGTCCAGATTTTCGGCATATACACTTTTTAAAACTAATGAGAGCAGAAAAGTCTTAAATACCATTGGGCTGGTTGTGATGGGTCTATCACTGTTTCAAATTTTACTTGGAACTCAGGTAAGGGAAGCGATGGATGAGGTAATTGTGAAATTAGGTTATAGTTCAAGAGCTAGATGGATTAGCGAGCTGGGAGTGAAATTCTACATTCACAGGTCATTTTCAACAATAGTCTTCGGATTTAATATATTTTGGATCAACAAAATACTTAAAACCGAAGGTAGAATGACTTTGCCGGGCAGGATTGCAATTGCCTGTCTATTTATAATGTTAGCGGAGATCGGGACAGGCTTAATAATGGCCTATTTAGGAGTTCCGCCTTTTGCACAGCCGCTTCATCTAACATTCGCTATTCTGCTAATCGGTTTACAGTTCGTCGGTTGGCTGGTAATAAACGGAAATAAATATCTTAGATACAACAATAAAAAAATTGGTGAGCATCAAATGCTTACTAGCAAGTAATTTACCAATGACATCAGCACAGAATATCATCATATCGGTAGCGGGCATCAAGGAAAGACTGGGTGTTTTGTTTGAGTTACTTAAATTTAGATTGGCCTCCCTGATTGCTTTTTCCGGTGCTATGGGTTATTGCCTTGGGGCGAAGGATGCAAAAACTACCGACCTGATCCTTTTCGTTTTTGCTTCAATTGGGATCACTGGCGCGGCAAACATAATTAATCAAATTCTTGAAAAAGATTATGATAAGCTGATGAAAAGAACTGCCTCGAGACCCTTACCAAGCGGAAGAATCACAATTGAGCAAGCAGCAATTTGGGCAGTTATTTTAGGAGTTCTTTCATTAACAATTTTTGTCTTTGCATTTAATCTGGCTACTGGGTTGTTGTCGCTTCTCTCATTGGTTCTGTATGGATTTGTCTATACGCCATTGAAAAGAGTTGGACCCATAGCTGTTTTCGTAGGTGCAATTCCAGGCGCCTTTCCGCCAATGATCGGTTGGGTTGCGGCGACTAATCACTTCGGACTAGAACCGGGTATACTGTTTGCGATTCAGTTTTTCTGGCAGTTTCCACACTTTTGGGCAATTGCTTGGGTTTTAGATGAGGATTATAAGCGGGCCGGCTTTAAATTGCTGCCAGCAAATGGTTTGAAAGACCTGGATACCACATTCCGGATTATGATTTACACGCTTTTCCTTCTGCCTGTTGGATGGCTTCCATATAAATTGGGAATGACGGGGATTAACTCCGCTTTAATTGCGACCGTTTTCGGAGTCTTATTTCTTGCACAGACGTTTCATTTGATGCGTACGTGTACAGATAAGACAGCGCGTCAACTCATGTTCGGGTCGTTTATATATTTACCGATTGTACAGATTGCTTTTTTGTTGGATAAATTGTGAAATTGAAATTAGGAGAGAAAATGGAAAATGTTCAGCAATATAAAGTAGAAAGAGAACCACAGGAGACATTGGCAATGGATCCAATGAAATTCATTTTGTGGTTGTTCCTGGTTAGTATCATTATGCTTTTTGCATCGCAGTCGAGTGCATACCTGGTTCGTAGAGCGGAGGGAAACTGGCTAGAATTTGAAATGCCGCGGATATTCTGGTACAGTACGGCAGTGCTGGTAGTCAGTAGTGCAGCAATGCAGTGGGCCTATTATTCGGCAAAAAAAGATCAGTTCAAACAATTGAAAATAGCAATTTCTATTACTTTTGTACTTGGCCTGGCTTTCCTTTGGATGCAGTTTGAGGGATGGAGAAAGCTGGTAGATATGAATGTATATTTCGTAGGAAACCCGTCAGGTTCGTTTTTTTACGTATTCACCGGACTACACGGTTTTCACATTATCAGCGGTCTGATCGTATTACTGTATTCCTGGATAGCTGCATTCAAATTGCAGGTTCATGGGAAAAATCTTAGGAGGATTCAGATCTGTGTATCTTACTGGCATTTTTTGGATATTCTGTGGTTATATCTATTCGCATTTTTATTGACCTTTAATTAATATTTTTTCTCAATGGCTGCAAATGTAACAACACCTGGCGCGATAGAACCCAAAATGTGGATGGGGGGCATTGAGCCTATGAAAGCAAGTTATGGTAAACTGATGATGTGGTTTTTTCTCATCTCGGATACCTTTACTTTCTCCGCCTTATTGGTGGCATATGGCACAGCCCGGTTCAGTTTCCCTGCATTTGCGGGTAAAGCAGCTGATTTTTCATTCTCAAACATGTATTGGCCGATACCTGAAAAGGTTTATGAAGCAGTGCCTTTTTTACATGGCATCTCCTTGCCGTTGGTTTTTGTGGGTATCATGACCTTCATTTTGATTGCGAGTAGCGTGACTATGGTACTTGCAGTGGAAGCAGGGCATAGAATGGATCGCGCTAATGTCGAAAAATATATGCTTTGGACTATTTTAGGAGGCTTTACTTTCCTGGGTTGCCAGGCTTGGGAATGGGCCCACTTTATACACGGCACAGATGCTGGTAGTGTTATGAAAGTAATCGAAAACGGTGCCTGGGCTGAAAAGACGATATTTGGTGCAAATCTTACTGAAAATCAGTATGGTCCGCCAGCTTTTGCAGACTTCTTCTTTTTCATTACAGGATTCCACGGTACCCACGTTTTTAGTGGTGTTATCTTGAATATTTTAATATTCTTCCGATCTGCGACAGGATTTTATGATAAGAGAGGAAGCTACGAAATGGTCGAAAAAGTTGGCCTTTACTGGCACTTTGTTGATTTGGTGTGGGTATTTGTATTCACATTCTTTTACCTGGTTTAAACTACGAACATTATAATTCCAAAGTCAAATGTCAGAAGTACATCACGTTCACAATCAGGATCCTAATGCAGGTGCTGAACAACGCAAAGCGATTTGGAAAACTTTCTGGATTCTGCTTGTTTTAACTGCACTGGAATTCATTATCGCCTTTACGGTTCCACCGGGCACATTAAAAGTGTCTGTTTTCATCGTGATGACAATTGTGAAGGCGTTTTATATTGTTGGAGAATTTATGCACTTGAAGCATGAAACCAAATCATTGATATGGAGCATCCTCGTTCCAATTATCTTTGTGGCTTGGTTAATTCTAGCGTTGATGCTTGAAGGCAATGCCATTTTTGAAGCAATTTTTGATTAGAGAATCTATAAATGAAGAATTTTTCCAAGGCCGGATTACTGATCATAACATTAGTAATTCCGGCTTTGATTTTTATTTTTTTAAAATTCTTTGCCAGAAATCATTACGACTTACCCTACTATTTTCCGAAACGAGACGGCCAGGGAAAAGTAGTTTTTAAAAACAAGGATACGGTTTTTTACACATTTGATAACATTTGCAGACCACTTCAAGCTCCTGTTATTACGAATAAATTAACAGTTGTAAGCAGCTTACCTGAGAAATGCGACGATAATTGTAGGTTGGTAATTGCCCAATTACAGCGCATTAACACACTTGGAAATGAAATAACCGAATTGAATCTTCTTACGTTAAGTGAATTTGGTAAGCCAAAAGACAATAGCTTTCCGGAGGAAATAGGGAAAGGTAGATGGCAGCTCGTAAACATTGCCCGAAATGAAATAGACAGCTGTTTCCGGATTGATCTTGCATTCCAGGCAAGTGTGGAGGGAATGGTGATACCGATAGAAGAAAGGCTTATCTTAATTGATCGCGAAGGTTATATCAGAGGTTATTACAATGGTACCAAGGTAGCTGAAACGGATCGTTTGATGGCTGAAATCAAGATCCTGAAATATGAGAATGAAGAAAGTGCAAATCAATAATTTATGGCCACATTACTAATTGAAAAGAAACCCAAGTACGAGCGCATTATTAACATATTGGCGATTGCAATCCCGGTTGCAGTTGCCGTTTTACTTGGTATCAGGCAAAAAATTAATCTGGGCGAGTGGACGAAAGTATTGCCTCATGTCATTGGAGTGATCAATTCTTTGACTGCGATTTTACTGCTTGCTGGTTTTTATTTAATAAAAAATAAAAACTTAAAGGCGCACCGCCAAACGATGACAACAGCTTTCATTTTAGGTGCTGTTTTTTTGGTTTGCTATATATTATACCATGTTTCCAATGAATCTACCCCTTTTGGTGGGCAGGGAATGATTCGGCCTATCTATTACTTTTTACTAATTTCGCATATTCTGCTGTCGATCGTAGTCGTTTGGTTTGTGTTGCGAGCGGTGTATTTTGGATATACAAATCAGATTTTACAACATAGAAAGGCGGTGAAATGGGCATTGCCTATCTGGTTGTATGTCAGCATTAGCGGAGTTCTCGTTTACTTAATGATTAGTCCTTATTACATATGAAAAAGTTAGTTGCAATATCCGGATTTATTATTTTGTTTTTGCTCATGGGCGTAGACTCCTGGGCACAATGCGCAATGTGCAGGGGCTCGGTAGAAAGTTCAATAGGCAATGGCAGAAACAATGTTGGAGCCGGGCTCAACACCGGGATCATGTTTCTTTTTGTAATGCCTTATTTATTGGTGGCCATAATTGGTTATTTGTGGTATCGCAATAGCAAGCGGCATCAGCAGGAACGCCAATTTATTGCTTCCCGTGTGAAGCAGGCTTATCAGGGTTAATTTTTTAAATCAAATAGCATATGAGCGAAACTGGAAACGGTTTCGCTTTTTTTTATGCGTAGAATCGAATTCCTGCGTCTTTAATCAGAAACCTGCTCTCATGCGTCTAGCACTTATTTTCCTGATATTCTTAAGCTGCTTTCTGGTTCGTGCACAGCCTATGTCAACGTCCAAACCCTGGACATATTGGTGGTGGATGGGCAGCGCCGTAACAAAGGAAGATATTTCAGCTCAACTTGATTTTTTCAAAAAGTCTGGTTTGGGTGGTGTGCATATTATCCCGATTTACGGCGTCAAGGGTTACGAGTCGAAAGCTATTCCATTTCTGTCATCAAAATGGATGGAAATGATGCAATATACAGTGAGTGAAGGTCAGCGACGGGGACTTGGCGTAGACATGACGACCGGCACTGGCTGGCCCTTTGGCGGGCCTAATGTGTCAACTGAAATGGCAGCTAAGAATATGTCGATCCTAAATAACAGTCTGCAAGTTGTTCTGACCAAACAAAAAGTTAAACGGGCGGCCCCAGGTGGCGAAGGGTTCGTGCTGGATCCTTTTCACTCCACTGCGATGACAGGCTATCTTTCGAGGTTTGATTCCGCATTTGCTGATGTTAAAAATAAGCCGCGGTCCATGTATATGGATTCTTATGAGGCTTATGGCGCAAATTGGACTAGTGATTTTACAAAACAATTCAAGGAGCGGCGAGGGTATGATCTGGAAACTGAGTTAGCCCTGCTCAATGACTCAACCGGAAAACCATTTTCTGAATTGGTAAAAATCGATTATCAGCAGACGTTATCTGAACTTCTATATGAGCGATATGCACTCCCCTGGGCCAAATGGAGCACAAAACATCGGTTTCTGACCAGGTACCAGGCGCACGGCTCTCCGGGTAACCTGCTCGATTTGTATGCAGCGTCCGATATTCCGGAAACCGAGTCTTTTGGTACAAGCCGTTTTCCCATTCCCGCTTTGCGGGTTGATCCTGATTATTCGATAGATCAATTTGGTACGCCAAATCCATTGGCTATGAAATTTGCATCTTCTGCGGCTCATTTCAACGGAAAAAAGCTGGTAAGCTCTGAGACTGGCACCTGGCTTGCCAATCACTTCAAGGTTTCATTGTCGCAGATTAAGCCACAGATTGATGAATTGTTTGCGTCCGGTATCAATCACATTTTTTACCACGGTATCAATTATTCACCGGAGAAGGAACCGTACCCCGGGTGGTTATTCTATGCTTCTACCAATTTTGGAAAGTCATCCCATTTTGCTGACCAATTTCAATTATTGAACGAGTATGTTGAAAGTTGTCAGGCTTTGCTGCAAAATAGTAAGCCGGATAATGACGTGCTGGTTTATTTTCCTATTCACGATTTGTGGGCTACCAAGGCCAAATCGTCTGGTAATGTGCATTTATTAGAAGTGCATCACGTGGATCGCTGGCTCCTGGATTTGCCTTTTGGGAAGGTTTCACAAAAACTATGGAACGAAGGTTATGCATTTGATTACGTTTCTGATTTACAGTTGACACAATTATCTGTTGATAAAAATGGCAGTCTGAATTCCGGTAACAGCTCTTACAAAACCTTATTAATTCCCGAAAGCAGCTATATGCCAATGAAGACGCTGAATGAGTTAAAACGTTTGGCGAATGCAGGAGCAAAAATTGTTTTCGAGAAAAAAGTGCCAACAACTGTGACCGGTTATGCGGAACATTTACGGCAGCAGCAGCAGTTTAGTCGGGAAATAAACGCATTAACAAAACAGCAAACAGTTAAAGTGTCCGCAGATCTGGAAAAAGATCTGGCTGCTAATGGAGTGGTAAGAGAGCTGAGGTTGGCAGAAAATGGGCTGACATTTATTAGAAAAAGGACCCAGAACGGAGCATTATATTTTGTTACGAATCTTGGAAATCAGTTTCAGGAAGGTTGGCTTCAGTTGGGGAAGGCAGATATGGTCTTCAAAAACGATCCGATGGCCGGAAAGTCTTTATTGTCGCACCGACCGGGCAAAAAAGGGAATGAGTTTTTCTTGTCACTGTTACCCGGCCAATCCTGCTTTCTACAGTCCGGCTTAGACGGGGCTAGGAGTCCGCATTTGGACAACCCCAAACAGGAATTTGAAATAAAAGGTAAATGGCAATTGACTTTTTTGAAAGGTCGGCCGACTCTGCCACATTCGTCCGAAATGGATCAGTTGCAGTCCTGGGCGGAATTACCAGATTCTTCGGAATATTTCTCAGGAACGGCACGGTACAAAATTCAATTCAATCTGCCCGATGGTATGCTTCGCAAGGACGCTTTTATTCAACTTGATTTGGGGGATGTAAGAGAAACTGCAAAAGTCACAATGAATGGGAAAGCATTAGGAACGGTGTGGTCAATTCCATTTCGCATGAATGTAAATGCTGAATTGCTGAAAGCGAAAATGAATGTCCTTGAAATTGAGGTTACCAACCTATCAGCCAATTACATGCGTCTTCGTGATAAGCAGGCGCCAGAATGGAAAAAATTTAATGACATTAACATTGTCGACATCACCTATAAAAAGTTTGATGCTTCCAAATGGAAACCTATGCCTTCGGGTCTGCTTGGTCCTGTCAAACTGATTTATGAGTGATCACTCCCAAAGTGGATAATGTTCCAAGAGGATATGCTGCCCAAAAAATATGTTTGTAGACTGCTCGAAAGATAATGTGTAGTCAGAAACATAAAATTGCCTGATACCCCTACCCTGCTCATTAACCAGAAAATGCTGTTCCAGCAATGCGCGCAATGAATGGGCAACAATTTCGGAGGTATCCAATATGCCTACTTTCTGGCTATAGAAAGCACTGATCTGATTTTTGATCAATGGATAGTGGGTGCATCCCAGGATAAGTGCTTCAATGGATGACAATTGGGGATCTGAAAGATAGTTAGCGATAATACTTTCACTGATGTTATTGTCAAAAAAACCTTCTTCGATCATTGGAGCAAGCAACGGTGTCGCCAATGATTTCAAATGGATATTTTTGTCCAGGGCATCCACCTTCTTTTTGTAAACATTGGACTGCACAGTTTGCTTAGTCCCTATCAATCCAATTGTTTTATCTGCATAATGTTCTTTAATATAATCGACAACGGGATCGATTACATTTAGGACTTTTGCTTTGCTTCCCACATATTCCCTTACCAATTCATAAGCGGCCGCGGAGGCGGAATTACAGGCGATCAGGATCAGCTTGCAATTTTGCTGGAGAAGCATATTGCAGATCTTAATGGAGTAAGCCTGAATGGCCGCCGTCGACTTATCCCCGTATGGAAGGTGGGCGGTATCTCCAAAATAGATCGTATTTTCTTTTGGCAAAAGCCGTGTTACAGCGCTGGCGACGGTCATCCCGCCAATACCACTGTCAAATATTCCAATCGGGGCGGAAGAATCAAGCATAGCAAGTATTTCCCATTAATTAGTCTAAGGTGCGTCAAAACTAACGGAACCGAAGCAATTACCGTTTGAAAACTGAAATAAAATTGATCAGGTCTGACTGAAAATAATATGTTAAAAAACTTTAAGGGCGATGCAACCTCTATGCAAAGAATGAGCATCTTGCTATTGAAACCACAAGTCGAATGGGTCGAATTTTAGCACTATTTAGCCAGGAAGCACAACTTATCAAAGCACTCGGAAAGGGAGATCCGAAAGCGCAAAGACAAGTTTATGATAAATACAGCGCTCGCATGCTGGGTTTATGCTTTCGCTATATATGCGACGAAATGGCGGCCGAGGATGTAATGGTTGAGGGTTTTTTAAAAGTATTTGGGAAGATAGGGCAGTTTAATAGCGAGGGAAGTTTTGAAGGCTGGATCCGCAGAATCATGGTAAATGAAGCGTTGGGATATCTTCGGAAACAAAAGAGAATATTGGAAGATACCTTATCAGATGAAGCCAACAATATTCCGGACTACATTCAGGCAGATCAGAATCTTGATACGGAAGAGTTATTAAAACTCATAGAAACCTTACCGACCGGCTATCGGACTGTGTTCAACCTGTATGCTATTGAAGGTTATGCACATATCGAGATTGCTGAAATGCTTGGGATCAGTGAGAGCACCTCCAAATCGCAATTGCACCGTGCACGCACATTGCTGCAAAGAATGGTTTTTGATTGGGAAAATAGTTTTAAAAAAAAAGTAGAATATGAAAAAGCATCCGGTTGATGATCTTTTCAAGCGCAAACTAACCGAGTGGTACAAAACGCCCTCTGAGAATGCCTGGCTTAAAATACAGGAAGGAACCGAAACGCGCCGCCGACCCGCTGTATGGATTTGGTACGCCGCTGCCAGCGTCGCCGTTTCCCTGATTGCCGGCTACCTGATATGGGGAAATGGGCAGGATGGTACAATAAAACAGACTGACAGTCAAAAAACCGTGGCAACTGTCAAGCAGCAAAAGGGGAAAGAACAGGTTGAAAGCATTGTTAAGGGGCGTGATTTCCAAGCTCAAGTTTTATTAAAACAAAAGGATATTGTCGCGCAAAGAAAAGCTCCCGTTGCCAGACATGAAAAGAACCTGACTCAGCACCAACCAGCTTTTGAAAAAAAACAATCGAAGACACGAGCTGAAACACCGGTTATTGCAATTCAGGAGCCGTCGGTTGTCGAAAATAGTGTGGCATCAGCAGATTCTCCCAAATCTTCGGATATCGAAACTGTAAAACCGCCAGTTGACAAGCTGACAATGCTAGCAGTGGTCAATAAGGAAAAGGCAGAGCAGGCTATAAAGATCGTAGTAGCAGTTGAAGCCAGTAACGATGAGTTTGAAGAGAGGCCTAAGTCTTCGCGATTTTCACGGGTATTCCGCCAGTTAAAAAATGCGAGAGCTGGGGAACGTGTGAATTGGGAAGAGGTAGGGTTTAATCCTAAAAACCTGGTTGCACGTGTTGACGATCGATTGCGCAATAAGGAGGAAAGGACGTCAGAAAGAAATCAAAACCCCATAGAAAGAACAAAACTATAAATGATTTTAGCCATGAAAAGAAATGTATATGTTGCTGTATTGATGCTATTTGTCGTGTTTACAGCAAATGCCTTTAATTTGAAAGAGTCAGGTAACCGTTCTGAAAAGGATTCAATCATAGTCACTTTTGGGGATAAAACCCGTCTGGTAATCTATGGAGAAAACAGAAAAGAATTGGAGAAGATTATGAAGTATGATCTTAATGCTTTGTTGCGGGATCTGAAAGTGAGGCTTGATAGCACAAATGCTGATACCACTTATTTAAGAGAAGAGCTTAACGGAAACCGGTATCTGAAAGACAATGATAAAGAGGAGAAAGATTATGTCCGGATAGGTTTAAGGGGTGTTCACGTAAAAGACGGTGATACCGAGGTGACTATCAACGCGAAGGGAGTTGAGGTAATCGATGATGATGAGAATAGTTCCTCCGACTCTACTTACAGGCGCACTGGCAAACGGTATTACAAATCGCACAGAAATTCAAGTCCCAGAAAGGGTTTCAATATTGCTGTGGGACTAAATACATATGGTGCAAATGAAGCGACGGCGGGCTACAACAAAGTTGATTATGACCTCAAACCTTTTGGATCGCGTTATATCAGTTTAGGCTACATAGCAAGTGCAACTGTTGCCCGTGGTGAAAATGCCAGGCTGCATCTGGATTTTGGGGTTGATTTCTCATGGTATAATATAATGTTCGACGGAAACAATACTATTGACAAGAATGATGAGCGCGTTACATTTCCTATGGTGATGGATGATACGGGCAACGTGGTCGAGATGAAAAAGAGCAAGTTGGTTGTGCCATATGTCAACCTATCATTCATGCCGACCATCAGTTTTCCGCATTCGTTTATCTCATATCTCAGTGCAGGAGCTTACGGAGGCTACCGAATTGGAAGCTATACTAAGCTGCGGCCCGAAGACAGCAAAGATGTGGACCATGTTAGGAAGAACTTTTATCTTGAAGATTTACGATATGGCTTATCAGCGGAAATAGGGATTAGAAATTTTCCCGACCTGTTTGTCAACTATGATATGAACAATCTTTATCAGGATAGTAATGGCCCTTCTGTAAGAATGTTAAGCTTTGGTGTGAGATTGTTTTAACAGCGAAAAGCGCTTTCAAAGGCTGAAATGGGGCATTCTCATTTTAGCCTTTTTTTTTATTTATTTTTTTAATCAAACAATTTGAGAATTTGAGAAAAGGGTATAATTTTGCGACTCCAAAAAGTGGAACGAACGGTTTTCCGGTTGTGTTGAAATGATGTCCGGGGGGTGTACCAGAGTGGCCAAATGGGGCAGACTGTAAATCTGCTGGTGTACGCCTACGGTGGTTCGAATCCATCCGCCCCCACAGTTTGCGCCAGAATTGCTCTTGTAAAACCAGTCAGGAAAGGCAAAAAACATACGCGGAAGTAGCTCAGCTGGTAGAGCGATAGCCTTCCAAGCTATAGGTCGCGAGTTCGAACCTCGTCTTCCGCTCATTGAATACACCATCGAAGCGATTAGCGAAAACATTCAAAATTGAAACTTTTTCGCTAATCGCTTTTTGGTTGTAGGCAGCATTTTCTGCCGTTGTAGCTCAGGGGTAGAGCACTTCCTTGGTAAGGAAGAGGTCGGGGGTTCAAATCCCCCCAATGGCTCGAAAAAAAGAGTACTTTCTTGGTAAGAAAGAGGTCGGGGACGGTTCGCCGTGCGGTTCAAATCCCCCCAATGGCTCGAAGAAGATTTTGATTCTGTATTTGGTTAATTGGTTTTGAAGGGCTTGGAGTTGTAAGCGAAACAGGATCAATCATTAGTGTTTAATAAATTTCGTAATAACATTTTAAATTTTAAGCGTACTTAAGTCATGGCAAAAGAGACGTTTGACCGCTCGAAACCCCACGTAAATATTGGTACTATCGGGCACGTTGACCACGGTAAAACTACCCTTACTGCGGCTATCACAACAGTGTTGGCTAAAAAGGGTTTAGCAGTACTTCGCGATTTCTCATCAATTGATAATGCACCTGAAGAGAAAGAACGCGGTATCACAATTAATACATCACACGTAGAGTACTCGACAGCAAATCGTCACTACGCGCACGTTGACTGTCCAGGTCACGCGGATTATGTGAAAAACATGGTTACCGGAGCTGCTCAGATGGATGGAGCTATCATTGTAGTTGCTGCAACTGATGGTCCAATGCCTCAAACACGTGAGCACATTCTTTTAGCTCGCCAGGTAGGTGTGCCTCAACTAGTTGTATTCATGAATAAAGTGGATATGGTTGATGATCCTGAACTACTTGAGCTTGTTGAAATGGAAATTCGTGAGCTATTGAGCTTCTACGATTATGATGGAGACAACATTCCTGTAATTCAAGGTTCTGCCTTGGGTGGTTTGAATGGCGAAGACAAATGGGTTAAAACCATTGAGGAATTGATGGATGCTGTTGACAGCTACATTCCAATTCCTCCACGTATGACTGAACTTCCCTTCCTTATGCCTGTTGAAGACGTATTCTCGATCACTGGTCGCGGTACTGTTGCAACTGGTCGTATCGAACGTGGTATCATTAACTCAGGCGAGCAAGTTGATATTCTCGGAATGGGTGCTGAGGGCCTTAAATCAGTAGTTACTGGTGTTGAGATGTTCCGTAAAATCCTTGATCGCGGAGAAGCTGGCGACAACGTTGGTTTATTGCTTCGCGGTATTAACAAAGAAGATATCCGTCGTGGGATGGTAATCTGCAAGCCAGGTTCAGTTAAGCCTCATGCTGCTTTCAAAGGCGAGGTTTATGTTCTTTCGAAAGAAGAAGGTGGTCGTCACACACCATTTTTTAACAAATATCGTCCTCAGTTTTATTTCCGTACCACGGATGTAACTGGTGAAATTACACTTCCTGCTGGTGTTGAAATGGTTATGCCAGGTGATAACATTACAATTGAAGTGAAATTGATCAATAAGATTGCTATGGAAAAAGGTCTTCGTTTCGCGATTCGTGAAGGTGGACGTACCGTAGGTGCTGGTCAGGTAACTGAAATTCTTGACTAATTAGTCAGAGAACAATCGCAAGTGCATTTCTTCACGGGATGCACTTGTTTTTTATAATTAAATTGTATCTTTGCAGCCCGAAATAACGGTTGTGTGATAAACGGGTGTAGTTCAAGGGTAGAATAGCGGTCTCCAAAACCGTTGATGGGAGTTCGAATCTCTCCACCCGTGCATAATAAAAAGAAAAATGGAAAAATTTACTTCTTTTTTGAAAGCTTCCTGGGAGGAAATCACCCAGCATGTAACTTGGCCTCCTTTCAACGAACTTCAGGCGAATACAACATTAGTGCTTGTAGGATCCCTCATTTTTGCCTTTGTAGTAGGTGTGATGGATTTTGTTTTTGAGAACGCACTGAAATTATTTTATCAGTCTTTCTAAGACTATTTAACCCCACAGATGGTATGAGTAGTCTAAATTGGTTTGTATTGAGAGCAGTGTCAGGTCAAGAGAAAAAGATCAAGTCCTACATCGAAAATGAAATAACACGTCAAAAGCTGAATGAATTTGTTCCGCAGATTTTGATTCCTTCCGAGAAGATCTATGAGATGCGTAACGGGAAGAAACGTGTTAGGGAAAAGAATTTTTTTCCAGGATATATAATCATTTCGGCCGACCTGTCCAAGGGTGAGGTTTTACACATTATTACCAGTATTCCTGGTGTAATCGGTTTTCTTGGAAATGCCCAAGGAAATTCCAAAGTTCCTGTTCCGCTTAGGCAAGCAGAGATAAACCGCATCCTTGGTAAAGTAGATGAAGCTGAGCAGCATGAAGAAGCTCCAAGCATGTCTTTTATCAGAGGAGAAACTGTAAAAGTGGTCGATGGGCCTTTCAGTGGATTTATTGGTCTGGTTGAAGAAGTATTTGATGAAAAGAAAAAACTCAATGTAGTTGTAAAAATATTCGGGCGTAATACACCCGTGGAACTCAGTTACGCACAAGTAGAAAAGGATAGTTGAAAATTAGCGGGCAGGGTAAGCTTCCACTTGCATGTAAGCCGCTAGTTGACCAATGAACCGACAAATTCCAAAACAATGGCAAAAGAAATAGGTGGATACGTCAAACTACAGGTAAAAGGTGGCCAAGCCAACCCTTCACCTCCAATTGGTCCTGCATTGGGATCAAAGGGTTTGAATATCATGGAGTTTTGCAAGCAATTCAATGGCCGTACCCAGGATAAAATGGGTGTGGTATTGCCGGTAGTTATTACTTACTATAAGGATAAGTCTTTTGACTTTGTCATTAAGACCCCCCCGGCCGCGATTCTGCTTCTGGAAGCATCAAAAATAAAGCTCGGTTCGGCTCAGCCAAATCGTTTGAAAGTGGGTTCGGTATCATGGGATCAGGTTCGTACGATCGCTGAAACCAAAATGCCAGACCTTAACTGCTTTACAATTGATTCTGCTATGAAGATGATTGCGGGAACGGCTCGTAGTATGGGAATTACCGTAGCAGGCAAGGCCCCGTGGGAAGAAAACAACTGAGCGTAAATAATTTATACGCTGAAAGAAACAAAGAACATGGGAAAACTGACCAAAAAGCAAAAAGAAGCTATTTCGAAATTCGACGCAACTCAAGTTTATTCTCTTGAGCAGGCTGCGGACGTACTTAAGACGATTTCTTACACGAAGTTTGATTCTTCCGTGGATATCGATGTCCGTTTGGGCGTTGATCCGCGTAAGGCAGATCAAATGGTTCGCGGCGTGGTAACCTTACCACATGGAACCGGAAAAGAAGTTCGTGTACTGGTATTGTGTACTCCCGATAAGGAGGCAGAAGCGAAAGAAGCAGGCGCAGATTATGTTGGTCTTGATGAGTATATCCAAAAGATAGAACAAGGCTGGACAGACATTGACGTAATTATCACGATGCCAAGTGTAATGGCAAAAGTGGGACGTTTAGGTAAAGTTTTAGGTCCTCGCGGACTTATGCCAAACCCTAAATCGGGAACGGTAACTCCGGATGTAGCGAAAGCTGTGAAAGAAGTAAAAGCCGGTAAGATCGACTTCAAAGTTGATAAGACCGGAATTATACACACAAGTGTTGGAAAAGTTTCTTTTGGAATTGACCAGCTTGCACAGAATGCTCAGGAAGTGATCAATACCTTGGTTCGCCTTAAGCCATCTTCGGCAAAAGGTACTTACGTAAAGAGCATTCACTTGTCAAGTACGATGAGCCCGGGTGTTTCTATTGATAAAAACACGATTCCAGGATTATAATATGACACGGGAAGAGAAAGCAGTAATTATAGACGAGTTAAGTCAAAAATTCTCGAACACGCCATACTTCTACATTACCAGTGCTAACGGCATGTCCGTTAAGGAGGTAAATACCTTGAGAGCTCAGTGCTTTGAAAAAGGTATCGAGTATCGTGTTGTTAAGAATACTTTGATTAGGAAAGCGCTGGAAGCATTAGATACGGATTATTCATCTTTTGACGAAGTACTCAAAGGATTTTCCGGAATCATGTTTCACCCGGAGTCAGGTAAAGTTCCTGCACAATTGATAAAAGAGTTTAAGAAAAAAGGTGGAAGTGACAAGCTCAAATTTAAAGGAGCATCTGTTGATTCATCCGTATTTGTTGGCGAAAGTCAACTAGACGTTCTGATCGCTCTGAAATCCAAGCAAGAAATGATTGGAGAGATTATCGGATTGTTGCAGTCACCTGCTAAAAATGTGATCTCGGCGCTTTCAAGCGGTGGACACAAATTAGCTGGTATCCTTAAAACTTTGTCTGAAAAAGAAAATTAATAAATAGCCAGGCTAGGCTCTCCGGGTAAAAGAAATGGAGCTTTTTAAATCATCTTATTGTATAATCAAAAAATCTAAATAAAAATGGCAGATTTGAAAGCTTTCGCAGAACAGCTTGTTAACCTAACGGTTAAAGAAGTTAACGAATTGGCTACAATTCTTAAAGACGAGTATGGTATTGAGCCTGCAGCTGCTGGTGCAGTTATGGTAGCAGGTCCTGCTGCTGGCGGCGGTGCTGATGCTCCTGTTGTTGAAGAAAAAACAGCTTTTGATGTGATTCTTAAAGCAGCTGGCCCAAGCAAACTGGCTGTTGTGAAATTGGTTAAAGATCTTACTGGTCTTGGATTGAAAGAAGCAAAAGAACTAGTTGACGGTGCTCCAAAACCTGTTAAAGAAGGAGTTGCAAAAGACGAAGCAGAAGCTTTGAAAAAGCAACTTGAAGATGCAGGTGCAGAAGTTGAAGTGAAGTAATTTGCTTATTACAGCAACCTATAATTTCATGGATTCAGGCCTGGCAATAGCCAGGTCTTTTCCAGTTTTGTATTACACCAAACGAAATGTAAGTTTTTGACGTTTGGAATAAAGGCGCCAGTTTGAAAATGATCTGGTTGCCATTTCTCCTTCCCGGATAATTTGCCCGAAACACTTCTTTACTCGTAGAAAAGACAGAAAAGGGGCATTATTCATTTCCTACGAGGCATTAGATTAGGTTTATAATTTATAATGCCATACGTTTTTCATTATTACGTACTGGTTTTCTGCTAACCAAAATCAAACATAGCCTTGGCTACAATTAAAGCAACACCTAGAAAAAACTTCTCAAGGATTAATCAGATTATCGATTATCCCGATCTGCTAGGAATCCAGGTACAATCGTTCCGGGATTTTTTCAGTCTGGATACTTCGGTAGAAGATCGTTCCGGTGAAGGATTGTACAAAGTTTTCGCTGAAAACTTCCCAATTGCCGATTCCCGCGACAATTTCGTGTTGGAGTTCATTGATTATCTACTTGAACCACCGAAGTATTCTGTCGATGAATCTATTGATCGCGGACTGACTTATGCAGTTCCGCTTAAAGCTAAATTGCGGTTGATTTGTAATGATGCGGATCACGAAGAATTTGAAACCATTGAACAGGAAGTGTTTTTAGGAAACATTCCTTATATGACCGAGAGAGGGTCATTTGTAATCAATGGTGCAGAACGTGTGATTGTTTCTCAACTTCACCGTTCTCCTGGCGTATTCTTCTCGATGAGCAAGCATACAAACGGTTCTAAATTATATTCCGCTCGGATCATTCCGTTCAAAGGTTCGTGGATTGAATTTTCTACGGATGTGAACAACGTTATGTACGCGTACATTGACCGTAAGAAGAAATTTCCGGTCACCACACTTTTGAGGGCAATCGGATTTGGTTCTGATAAAGACATTCTTGACCTGTTCGGATTGTCAGAAGAAATCAGCGCTACGCCTGCAAATCTTAAGAAAGCTGTAGGACGCCGTTTGGCTGCAAGGGTACTTCGCACCTGGACAGAGGATTTCGTTGATGAAGACACCGGCGAGGTAGTTTCCATTCAGCGCAATGAAGTATTGTTAGAGCGTGATTCTACGATTTCAGCTGACGATATCGATGTGATCACAGAATCTGGTCAGAAATCGGTAATCCTTCATAAGGAAGATATGAATGTTGCGGATTATAATATTATTTATAATACGCTGCAAAAAGATAGCTCAAACTCTGATAAAGAGGCAGTTGAGCAAATTTACCGCCAATTGCGTAACGCTGAGGCTCCTGATGAGCAAACCGCTCGTGATGTAATTCAAAGCTTGTTTTTTAGCGACAAACGTTATGATTTGGGAGATGTTGGCCGTTATAGGATCAACAAGAAACTAGGATCAGACACTAGTCTTGACGTTCGTGTACTTACTACCGGGGATATTGTTTCCATCGTAAAATATTTGATCGGTCTTATCAATGCAAAAGCGGTAGTCGATGATATCGATCACTTGTCAAACCGTCGGGTTCGTACAGTTGGCGAACAACTTTATGCTCAATTCGGTGTTGGTCTTGCCCGTATGGCACGTACCATTAAGGAAAGGATGAATGTTCGTGATAATGAAGATTTCAAGCCTGTTGATTTGATCAATGCGCGTACTTTATCTTCTGTTATCAATTCATTCTTTGGTACTAACCAGCTTTCGCAGTTCATGGATCAAACCAATCCATTGGCTGAGATTACCCATAAACGTCGTATGTCTGCGCTTGGGCCTGGTGGTCTTTCCCGTGAACGAGCAGGTTTCGAGGTTCGTGATGTTCACTACACGCACTATGGTCGTCTTTGTACGATTGAAACTCCGGAAGGACCGAACATTGGTCTGATTTCATCACTTTGCGTTTTCGCCAAGGTAAATGGAATGGGCTTTATCGAAACACCTTATCGTGTAATCGATGGAGCCGGTAAGCTGACCAATGAGCTTATATATATGACTGCCGAGGAAGAGGATTCCAAATACATCGCTCAGGCTAACGCTTCGGTAGATAAGGATGGAAATTTTACGGTAGAAAAAATTAAGACCCGTTTTGAAGGTGACTTTCCGATGGTGGATCCTTCGCAGGCATCATTTATGGATGTTGCAGCTAATCAGATCGTGTCTGTTGCTGCTTCGCTTATTCCATTCCTGGAACATGATGATGCGAACCGTGCCCTGATGGGATCTAACATGCAGCGCCAGGGTGTTCCATTATTGCGTCCTCAGGCTCCAATCGTAGGAACCGGTCTAGAAAAACGGGTTGCTATGGATTCACGTGCATTGGTTGTGGCGGAAGGTGATGGTGTCATCGAATTCGTGGATGCCAAGAAAATTGTTGTCAAATATGACAGAACGGAAGATGAACGTCTGGTCAGTTTTATTGAAGACAGCGTTTCTTATGACTTAGTGAAATTCCGTCGTACCAACCAGGATACTTGCTTAAATCTTCAACCTATGGTTCTTAAAGGCCAAAAGGTGAAAAAAGGAGAAGCACTTTGCCAGGGTTATGGTACTGAGGGAGGAGAACTTGCATTGGGACGTAACCTACTTGTGGCTTTCATGCCTTGGCAGGGATATAACTTCGAAGATGCGATCGTAATATCTGAGAAAGTGGTTCGTGAAGATATCTTCACTTCAATTCACATTGAAGAATTCGAATTGGAAGTAAGGGATACCAAACGCGGCGAGGAAGAACTTACTGCTGAAATCCCAAACGTAAGCGAGGAAACAGTTAAGAATCTTGATGAAAACGGCATCGTTCAGATAGGTACGGAGGTTAAAGAAGGAGATATTTTAATTGGTAAGATTACTCCAAAAGGAGAATCTGATCCAACTCCCGAAGAAAAACTGTTACGTGCCATTTTTGGTGACAAAGCTGGTGATGTGAAGGATGCTTCTAAAAAAGCGCCGCCATCTATGAAAGGTGTGGTTATTGATACCAAACTGTTCTCGCGCCCAACCAAAGAAGAGCGCGCCAAGCATAAGGACGAGCTTCGTTTGTTGATGAAAAAATATGGCCGTGACCTTACTCAGCTTCGCGGACGTATCATTGAAAAACTGGTTGAACTTGTAGACAGTAAAACGACACAGGGTGTTAAGCATAAATTCGGCGATGAATTGATCAGCAAAGGAATGAAGTTTAATGTGAGAAATATCTCCGAAAACTTATTCCCTGCTAATAACCCGTATCGTGACGAAAGCCAATATGCTGTACCCGAAGAAGTCAATCTTATCGGTGACGTTTTGACGGATTCGTGGACCGAAGATGCAGATGTAAACGTTCAGGTTTCTTTGGTTTTGAAAAATTATTTGAATGCCAGAAGTGAAATCATGGGCCGTTTCAAACGCGATCGTTTTGCGCTTGAAGTTGGTGATGAGCTTCCTGCTGGTATTGTAAAACTCGCGAAAGTATATATCGCGAAGAAACGTAAGCTGAAAGTTGGAGATAAAATGGCGGGTCGTCACGGTAACAAAGGGGTTGTTGCCCGTATCGTTCGTGATGAAGATATGCCATTCCTCGAAGACGGAACACCAGTTGATATCGTGTTGAACCCACTTGGGGTACCTTCACGTATGAACATTGGTCAGATTTATGAAACCATTCTTGCATGGGCTGGTCTGAAACTTGGTCGCCGGTATGCAACGCCAATTTTTGATGGTGCAACTGAAGCCGAAGTAGCTGCTGAGCTTAAAGAGGCAGGCTTACCAGATTGGGGACGAACATACCTTTACAATGGATTGAGTGGCGACAAATTTGATCAGCCGGTAACAGTTGGCCTGATGTATATGATGAAGCTTGGTCACCTTGTTGATGATAAGATGCACGCCCGTTCTATCGGACCGTACTCATTGATCACGCAGCAACCATTGGGTGGTAAAGCGCAATTCGGTGGTCAGCGGTTTGGAGAAATGGAAGTGTGGGCACTAGAAGCATTCGGTGCATCCCACATTCTTCAGGAAATTCTTACCGTTAAATCTGATGACGTTGTTGGCCGTGCCAAAGCATACGAAGCAATCGTGAAAGGTGAAAACCTTCCGAAACCAAATATTCCGGAGTCCTTCAATGTACTTGTTCACGAGCTTCGTGGATTAGCATTGGAGATTACGCTGGATTAATTTATAGTCGTAAGGAGAGCTTGAAATATAGCTCTCCTTAGAAATGCAATAAAAATTGAGTTTCGACTAACAGACAAACGACTTTTTAATTATGTCTTTCAAAAAGAACAAAAAACTTAATAGTGATTTTTCCAGAATGACGATCAGTCTGGCATCACCGGAGTCTATCCTTGAGAGCTCCTTCGGTGAAGTAACCCAGCCTGAAACCATCAACTACCGGACTTATAAGCCGGAAATGGGTGGGTTGTTCTGCGAACGTATTTTCGGGCCTGTAAAGGACTGGGAATGTCATTGTGGAAAATACAAACGTATCCGTTACAAAGGTATCATCTGCGACCGTTGCGGTGTGGAAGTTACTGAGAAAAAGGTGCGTCGTGAACGTATGGGGCACATTGAATTGGTGGTTCCTGTTGCACACATCTGGTACTTCCGCAGCTTGCCTAATAAAATTGGTTATTTGCTAGGATTGTCTACCAAGAAACTGGATCAGATCATTTATTACGAGCGATATGCTGTGGTTCAGCCTGGTGTTAAGGAAGAAGATGGCGTAAGCTACCTTGACTTCCTTACTGAGGATGAATATTTGGATATCATCGACAAGTTACCGCGCGAAAACCAAATGCTTCCGGATGCTGATCCAAATAAGTTTATCGCGAAAATGGGTGCCGATGCGCTTGAAATGCTGTTAAACCGGATCAAACTGGATGAGCTTTCATACGAACTTCGTCACCAGGCTGCAACGGACACTTCACAACAACGTAAAGCGGAAGCGCTAAAACGTTTGAAAGTAGTTGAAGCTTTCCGTGATGCAAACACACGTATCGAAAACCGCCCAGAATGGATGGTAATCAAAATGGTACCTGTTATTCCACCAGAACTTCGTCCGCTTGTACCTCTGGACGGTGGTCGTTTTGCAACTTCCGATTTGAATGATCTTTATCGCCGCGTAATCATTCGGAATAACCGTCTGAAACGTCTGATCGAGATTAAAGCGCCTGAGGTAATCTTGCGTAACGAAAAGAGGATGTTGCAGGAAGCGGTTGATTCGCTTTTTGATAACAGCCGTAAAGTGAATGCGGTACGTTCGGAAGGTAACCGTGCATTGAAATCACTTTCTGACATGCTGAAAGGTAAGCAAGGACGTTTCCGTCAAAACTTGCTTGGTAAGCGTGTCGATTATTCCGGTCGTTCGGTAATTGTCGTTGGACCTGAATTGAAATTGCATGAGTGCGGTTTGCCGAAAGATATGGCTGCTGAATTATTCAAGCCATTTATCATTCGTAAACTGATTGAACGTGGAATTGTTAAAACTGTAAAGTCAGCTAAGAAGATCGTAGACCGCAAGGATCCTGTAATCTGGGATATTTTGGAAAACGTTTTGAAAGGACATCCTGTTCTGCTAAACCGTGCTCCAACGCTTCACCGTCTAGGTATTCAGGCGTTCCAACCCAAGCTGATTGAAGGAAAAGCGATCCAATTGCACCCGTTGGTATGTACCGCATTTAACGCTGACTTTGACGGTGACCAGATGGCCGTTCACGTGCCATTGGGTCAGGAAGCCGTTTTGGAAGCTTCAATGTTGATGCTTTCTTCTCATAACATCCTTAACCCTGCCAACGGTGCGCCAATTACGGTACCATCGCAAGACATGGTTTTGGGTCTGTATTATGTTACAAAAGGACGTGTAAGTACTCCTGAATATCCAATCATTGGTGAAGGAAAAATCTTCTACGGACCTGATGAAGTAGTGATCGCAATCAACGAAGGCAAACTTTCGAAGCACGCGAATATCAAATGCCGTCTGAAAGTTCGTAACGATGACGGAACATTTGAAACCAAATTGACTGACACAGTGGCCGGGCGTATCCTTTTCAATCAGGCAGTTCCTGAGGAAGTGGGATATATCAATGAATTGTTGACGAAGAAAAAACTTCAGCAAATTATTGGTTTGGTATTTAAAATGGCGGGTGTTGCCCGTACTGCTCAATTCCTTGATGAAATCAAAGAACTTGGTTTCCAGATGGCCTTCAAAGGCGGCTTATCAATGGGATTGAACGATGTAATGGTTCCGGAAGAAAAAGAGAAGCTGATCGAGCAAGCCAAAGCAGACGTTGAAAACGTTTGGAGCAACTACTTGATGGGGCTTATCACTGAAAACGAACGTTACAATCAGGTGATCGATATCTGGACTCGTGTTAACTCTCGGATCACAGAAACATTGATGAAGCAATTGGAAACAGATCAGGGTGGATTTAATTCCATCTATATGATGATGCATTCCGGTGCGCGTGGATCACGTGAGCAAATCCGTCAGTTGGGTGGAATGAGGGGTCTTATGGCCAAGCCTCAGAAAAACATCGCTGGTGGTGCAGGTGAAATTATTGAGAACCCGATCCTTTCTAACTTTAAAGAGGGTTTGGACGTTCTTGAATACTTTATCTCAACCCACGGTGCACGGAAAGGTCTTGCAGATACAGCTTTGAAAACAGCGGATGCAGGTTACCTTACCCGTCGTTTGCATGATGTAGCGCAGGATGTTGTGGTTATTGAAACAGATTGCGGATCGCTTCGCGGTATTGCAATCTCAGCTTTGAAAGACAATGAAGATATCGTTGAACCACTTTCAGAGCGTATCCTTGGCCGTGTAAGTGTTCACGATGTATTTGATCCTTTATCCAATGAAATGATTCTGGCTTCCGGTCAGGAAATTACAGAGGAGATTGCTTCTTATATTGATGAAACAAGCATTGAAACAGTTGAAATCCGTTCAGTATTGACTTGCGAAACCCGTAATGGTGTTTGTGCGAAATGCTACGGTCGTTCACTTGCTTCTGCTTATATGGTTAACATTGGTGAAGCTGTTGGTGTAATTGCCTCTCAGTCAATCGGTGAGCCTGGTACACAGCTTACACTTCGTACATTCCACGTCGGTGGTACAGCTTCCAACATTTCTGTTGAAGCAAACATCAAGGCGAAATTCGATGGTGTAATTGGTTTTGAAGATCTTCGTCTGGTTCAGTCTGTTAACTCAGAAGGGGACGACGTGACCGTAGTAATGGGCCGTTCCGGAGAAGTGAAAATCACAAACCCTGAAACTGGACAATTGCTGATCTCGAACAATGTACCTTATGGTGCACACCTTTTGGTAAAGGAAGGCGACAAGGTTCTTAAAGGACAGGAGCTTTGTACCTGGGATCCATATCATGCAGTAATTCTTTCTGAATTCACAGGTATCGTCTCTTTCGATGCCATTGAAGAAGGAATTACATATCGTGAAGAATTTGATGAGCAAACTGGTTTCCAGGAGTCTGTGATTATTGAAACACGTGATAAAACCAAAAACCCTGCTTTAGTGGTAAAAGGTAAGAGCACGTTATTGAAAGATCAAACTGAAAAAGGCTATAACCTTCCTGTTGGAGCACGTTTGGTTGTGAAGAATGGCATAGCGATAAAAGCTGGTCAGCCTTTGGCAAAAATCCCTCGTGTGGTTGGTAAGACCCGCGATATTACGGGAGGTCTGCCACGTGTAACGGAATTATTTGAAGCACGTAACCCTTCAAACCCAGCAACAGTTTCCGAAATCGATGGTGTTGTTTCATACGGTGGCGTAAAACGTGGTAACCGCGAAATTCATATCGAATCAAGAGATGGTACGCAGCGTCGTTACATGGTCGCACTTTCGAAACACATTCTGGTTCAGGATGGTGACTTCGTAAGGGCGGGTGATCCGCTTTCTGACGGAGCGATTACGCCGGCTGATATCTTGTCAATCAAAGGGCCAACTGCTGTTCAGGAATATCTTGTGAATGAAATTCAGGAGGTATATCGTTTGCAAGGTGTAAAAATCAATGATAAGCACATTGAATGTATCGTTCGTCAGATGATGCAGAAAGTGGAGATCCTTGATGCAGGTGACACCAACTTCCTCGAAATGCAGCCGGTTGACCGTGTTGTGTTCCGTGAAGAAAACGATAAGATCCTTGATCTGAAAGTGGTTGAAGACGCTGGTAGCTCTGAAACATTGAAGCCGGGTATGATCGTTTCTGTGCGCCGTTTGCGTGACGAAAATTCAAGCTTGAAACGTCGTGACCTTAAATTGGTTACCGCTCGTGATGCTCAGGCAGCTGTTGCGAAACCAACATTGATGGGGATCACACAAGCTTCATTAGGTACGGAAAGCTTTGTTTCTGCGGCCTCGTTCCAGGAAACAACCAAAGTATTGAGTGAAGCAGCGGTTCGTGGAAAACGCGATGAACTGAAAGGCTTGAAAGAGAATGTGATCGTTGGTCACCTTATCCCAGCCGGTACAGGTATGCGTCAATACGAAAGCCTGATTGTTGGATCGAAAGAAGAGTACGATGCATTAACTGAATCCCGTGATAAACAATCACGTAAGAAAAAAGAGTTAGTGTAACAGAATATCTGTCCATAGAAGAGCCGGTTCTGCGCAAGCAGACCGGCTCTTTGCTTTTCGATGCTGTTTATTTTTAGTAATTTACCCAACCAAACTTTATAACCTACTCGCAGCAAACAGCTTTTCAAACGTCAACTCATGAAAGAGGATAAAGAAAACGAACAACAAATCAACGTAGAATTATCAGAAGAAATGGCCGAAGGAGTTTACTCCAATTTAGCCATGATTGCCCACTCCAACAGTGAATTTATCCTGGACTTTATAAGGCTGATGCCAGGAGTACCCCGTGCGAAAGTTAAAGCAAGGATTATTATCACCCCGGAACACGCCAAGCGGTTAATAGCTGCGCTTATGGATAACATTCAAAAATATGAGGATCAATACGGGCCTATCCAAAGTTCACAAGATAGCGAACCGACCTTTAATTTTCCGATCAGCTTTGGCGGGCCCGGGGGAGAAGCATAGGTAAGTGATGGGTAGTATACCATATTAATTGCCTTATTATCAACATACTCAGACATAATTATTCACCATGGCGTTATTCAAACTTTCAATTAACAATCGCGCGTACAACGCAGATGTGGAGCAGGATACTCCGCTTCTGTGGGTTTTACGCGACAATCTTGGTCTGGTAGGCACCAAGTACGGATGTGGTATATCCCAATGTGGTGCCTGTACTGTGCATTTGGATGGGAAGGCGGCAAAATCTTGTGTTCTTCCGGTTTCAGCAGTGGGAAAAGCAAAAGTTACAACCATTGAGGGTTTATCTGAAAAAGGCGATCATCCGGTTCAGAAAGCGTGGGATGAAGTGGACGTTGCCCAATGCGGATATTGCCAGGCAGGTCAGATTATGACTGCTGCGGCATTGTTGAAAGAGAAACCAAAGCCAACTGACGAGGAAATCGTTTCGACAATGAGTGGAAATATCTGTCGCTGTGGAACTTACCATAGGATACGGGAAGCCGTAAAAGTAGCAGCGTCTAAAACCAACTGACCATGAAAACATTAGAGCAAACATCGAGGCGTGATTTCATGAAGCTGGCCGCTGCGGCGGGTGGTGGGCTATTTTTAGGATTTAACTGGTCCAATTCGTCTGCACTTCCCGTAGTTGTGAATGCAAAGGATATTGCAGCTGGGTTAATTCATTTCAATAGCTATTTGTCGATCGGCACGGATAATACCATTACCATCGTGTCACCAAACCCTGAAATTGGGCAGGGAATTAAGACTGCATTTCCGATGATTGTAGCGGAAGAGTTAGATGCCGATTGGAAGAAAGTAAAAACTGTTCAAGGGAATCTGGATACCACCATATTTGAGCGGCAGGTTACAGGAGGCAGCGGCGCAGTTCCCCATTCTTGGGAAAGGCTTCGCAAAGCCGGTGCAACTGCAAGGTACTTATTGGTGGAAGCGGCTGCTACAACCTGGAAAGTACCTGCAACAGAATGTACCACGGAAAGTAATAAGGTTTTACATAAAGCGTCGGGTAAGTCACTTTCGTATGGAGAACTGGCCGAAGCGACATCGAAGCTTACCGCTCCGACGGAAGTAAAATTAAAGAACGAAAAGGAATTCAAGCTGATCGGGCAATCCGTTCGTAATGTTGACAATAACAATATAGCTACTGGCAAACCTCTTTTTGGTCTGGATTTTTATCGCGAAGGAATGCTTTTCGCTTTAATTCAGCGACCCAAAGCATTTGGCTTGAAGCTCAAATCGGTCAATTCCGATGTTGCTAAGTCAATGCCGGGAATTGTGGATGTAGTAACATTTGATAATAGTGTGGCAGTCGTCGGAAAATCCACCTGGCAGGTCAAAAAGGCAAAAGATACTTTAAAGATAGAATACGAAAAAGCGGCAGATCTGGAAAGTACTGCCGATCATAACCGGATTTTCGCTCAATTAATGGATAGCGGGCAGGCGACCGTCCGCCGGAAAAATGGGGATGTTGATACCGCTTTCAAAAATGCTGCGAAGGTTATAAAGGCAGAATATCAATGTCCTTTCCTGCCTCACAGCCCATTGGAACCGATGAATTTTTTCGCGCATGTTCGTGAAGACGGCGTCGAACTTGTAGGTCCGACACAAACTCCAGACCGCGCCCGTACAGAAGTTGCCAAGCTGACCGGTATAGCTCCTGAAAAGATAACCGTTGAAATCACCAGGCAAGGCGGAGGATTTGGACGCAGACTGGCAGCTGATTATGTGATCGAAGCAGCTAATGTTTCGAAACTGATGAAAGCGCCGGTTAAGGTAATATGGACCCGCGAAGATGATATGACCGGTGGCATTTACCGCCCAGCAGTAAGGTATCGTTTTGAGGCTGCTTTGGATAAGAGTGGAGAACTAATAGGATATAAACTCAGGGGAGTGGGAATGAATTCAGGTAACTCTACCAGAGAAGATAACTTTCCCTCAGGATCCGTCGATAACCTTCTGATTGATTCTGTTGAACACAAATCGCCTATAACAACCGGCCCATGGCGGGCACCGATTACCAACTTTCTTGCTTATGCCGAACAGTCTTTTCTGGACGAGGTAGCCGAAGCTGCTGGGAAAGATCCGATTGAATTCAGGCTTGCTTTGCTGGAAAAAGCCAAGAAATCGCCTGCCGGAGATGTTAAGTACGACGTCGACCGGATGATTGCTGTGATTAAAATGGCAGCTGAAAAAAGTAATTGGGGGAAAAAGAAGGGTGTCCATCAGGGATTCAGCGTTTATTTTTCACATAGATCTTACGTCGCGCAGGTTGGCGAAGTAGTTGTCGAAAAAGGTAAGCCGGTGCTCAAAAAAGTAATTGCTGCCGTGGACTGCGGTATTGTGATTAATAAAAGCGGTTCTTTACAGCAGGTAAGAGGCGGTGTTGTGGATGGGATTGGGCATGCGATGTATGGAAATATGACATTCAAAGACGGTACGCCAGACCAAAACAACTTCAACGGCTTCCGATTGATACGCATGAATGAAATTCCGGAAGTGGACGTACATTTTGTAGATAATGGTATCTCACCGACTGGTTTGGGAGAACCCGCATTGCCCCCAGCAGGCGGTGCCGTCGCAAATGCGTTTTATAAAGCAACAAAACTACGTCTGCGTAACCAGCCATTTATCAACGAAGAGGCATTTAAAGGCATATCCTGAGATTGCTTGAAACAAATTATCAGACAGTAAGGTGAAAATGTGATACTGCATTTTTAACTTACTGTCTTTTATTTGGAATGGGTTTAATAATCATCCTTCCGCCTCTTTTGTAGATATCCTAAACCATTGAATGTTGTAATGAAAAAGAAATTATTATTGATTTTGGTGTGCGTGTTTTTGGGCATCACTGCATTCAAATTCGTAGAATTTCCAGAGACGGACATCACAAATGGCATTATTAAAGCAAAGTTGTTCCCAGATGAATCAAAAGGATATTACCGGGGGACGCGGTTTGATTGGGCCGGAGTTGTTCCTAGTCTGGAATATAAAGGGCATTCTTATTTTGGTCAATGGAACCAGGCGCCATACGACCCAAAGTTGCACGACGCGATCATGGGTCCGGTAGAAGAGTTTACGCCTCTGAATTTCGAAGAAGCAAAGCCTGGTGAACAGTTTGTTAAGATTGGCGTTGGGGTGCTGGTCAAGCCTGACAATAAAAAATATACATTCGCTACCGACTATCCGATCAAAAATGCAGGAAAATGGACGGTAAAGCAAAAAAAAGATCAGGTGGAGTTTACCCATGAGCTTGTAGATGGCGTTGGGTACGCTTATGTTTACAAGAAAACATTAAAACTCGTAAAAGGTAAGCCGGAATTGATTTTAGAACACAGCCTGAAAAATACCGGTATCAAACCCATCGAAGCCAATACCTATAATCACAATTTTTTTATGATTGATAAGGAACCGTCCAATGAAAATATTCGGATCGTATTTCCTTTTGATGTAAAAGGAGACGGAAAAGGTTTTGGAAGCATCATCCATGCAAAAGATAAAGCGCTGAGTTATACTAGGGAAATCGTGAAAGGAGATCAGGTATTCAGTGCTGGCCTGCAAGGTTTTGGGCCAAATGCCAAAGATTACGACATTCGAATTGAAAACACTAAAACGCGGGCTGGTGTCAGAATGACTTGCGACCGTCCTTTGGAAAAAATCGTGTACTGGGCGTGCCCTACCACTTCATGCCCTGAACCCTACATTAAACTTTCGGCCCAACCAGGTCAGGAAATCAAGTGGAAAATCAATTATGAATTCTACACTTTCTAAAAGAAGGCCTGGAACCTATCGCTCTTAATTACTACAAATGAGTTCGCACAAACAACTTGATAAAGCTTCCGCTGCCGGTCTCCTGGTTGCACTAGGTATTATTTTCGGTGACATTGGCACATCGCCACTGTACGTTATGCAGGCAATTATTGGTACAGATAAAATAACTGATGAAGTCATCTACGGCGCAGTATCGTGTATATTCTGGACGCTTACATTACAAACCACCGTCAAGTACGTCATTCTGATTTTGAGGGCGGATAACAAAGGTGAGGGGGGAATTTTAGCACTTTATGCTTTGGTAAGGAAGAAAGCTACTTGGCTGACAGTTCCAGCCATCATTGGTGCAAGCACATTGCTTGCCGATGGTATTATTACACCACCCATCTCGGTTTCATCAGCGGTTGAAGGATTACGGTTACTTTACCCGAACATTCAGACAATACCAATTGTAATTGGCATACTAACATTACTTTTCATAATCCAGGTTTTCGGGACAACCATCGTTGGGAGGGCTTTTGGGCCGGTCATGATGATCTGGTTCCTGATGCTCGCCGTGCTGGGCTTTTCGCAGGTCATCGAGCATCCGGAGATATTAAAGTCGATCAGCCCTTACTACGGTTATCAGCTGCTGGCCAACCATCCCGGAGGTTTCTGGATGCTTGGTGCTGTATTTCTTTGCACGACCGGTGCCGAAGCACTTTATAGTGACCTCGGGCATTGCGGCAGGGGAAATATTCGGATCAGCTGGATATTTGTTAAAACCTGCCTAATCCTCAATTATTTCGGACAAGGTGCCTGGCTTATTGTGCATTCAGGAGGTTACCTGAATGGCCAAAAACCGTTTTACGCAATCATGCCCGACTGGTTTTTGCTGCCTGGCATTGCCATTGCAACCATGGCAACTATAATTGCAAGCCAAGCGTTGATAAGTGGCTCTTTTACCTTGATTTCGGAGGCAATACGGCTTAATTTCTGGCCAAAAGTAAGGCTGGTTTACCCGAGCGATAAAAAGGGGCAATTGTATGTTCCCAGTGTCAATTGGCTTCTGTGGGCTGGGTGCATAGGTATTGTATTGTATTTCAAAGAGTCGTCGCACATGGAAGCAGCTTATGGGCTTGCAATAACTTTAACCATGATCATGACGACCCTGCTCATGTCCGTATATCTTTATGTGAACAATGTCAATAAGGGAATAATCGCAGTTTTTCTTGCTGTCTACCTTGCAATTGAAGGTTCTTTCCTGGCAGCAAATCTTCTCAAATTCACACATGGAGGGTGGGTGTCGTTATTGCTGGCTACGATTATTGCATTTGTGATAACCGTTTGGTTAAAAGCTTTTTATATCAAACTGCGACTTACAGAGTTTGAGAGTTTGGAAAAGTACATTGGCCCACTGAAAGAGTTGAGTAACGACATTAGCATCCCCAAATATTCTACTCATTTGATTTTCATGTCGAATGCCTCGCATGAATCTGAAATTGAGAGCAAGATTATTTACTCCATTTTTTACAAACGCCCAAAGCGGGCAGATATCTACTGGTTTGTGCACGTGGACACAACGGATGAGCCTTACACCATGGATTATCATGTGAATGTACTTGCAGAGGATGACGTGATTAAGGTTACTTTTCGCCTGGGCTTCCGGATTGAGCAGCGGATGAACCTTTTCTTCCGAAAAGTGGTGGAGGATATGGTATCCAATAATGAGGTGGATATCACCAGTCGGTACGAATCGCTCAACCGGCAGAACATTACTGGCGATTTTCGTTTTATTGTCCTGGAACGTTACCTATCTATTGAGAATAACCTGCCTTTGATGGAAGATGTGATTATGAAAATCTATTTTGGAATAAAAAGCATTACTACTTCCGAGGATAAATGGTTTGGACTTGACAGCAGTGCAGTGAAAGTGGAAAAAGTACCATTGGTTTTGACCCCGGGAAAGCACATAAGGATGCGCAGGGTTTACGGTTGACGATATCGAAATAATTCTATATTAAACTTATTTAATTACTATCTCAAAATGATCCTCGAAATAACATCAATTTTGGGTATTCATGTACGCATTTTGTGGATAAAAGGTTTATTTAGAAATAGATACAAACGCATTGCTTGGTTAAATGCTTCTTGGTTGAATGCAAATACACCCCAATCTATATCTTCATTTTACAAACGCGCTGGAATGCTTTTATTAAGTGATGCTGTATCTGGATAAAAACCAGCATCATAAACTAAAAACCAAACAGAAATGAAAACTTTTCGCACAATTATCGTATTGGTTTGCCTCGCTATGGCGGGTACAGCCTACGCTCAGACAACGACAGTCCCAGGACAAACTGCTCCTCCGACGGCTCCACAGACAAGTCCGGTTCCAACAACTCCTGAAACGGATAAGAAGTCGGAATTTAATTCGCCTCAAACCCCTTCCAGACCAGTACAGACTCCCTCTGAGGATACTTTGATTAAGGGTCAAAAAAGTTCTGGTACCATTATGCAAGATACCTTGACACCCTCGTCAGGAAAGAAAAAAGATCGGATGAGCCGCAGAAATAGAAAAGCTATGGCTGAAAAAGGTGATACAACTTCAACTACGCAGGCTGATTCTACAAAAAAGCCTTAAACTATTGAATACGCTTGACAACAAAAATGCCCGGAAATCCTTTTCCGGGCATTTTTGTTTGGGTGTGAGGTCAGTTCGGTACTGATAGAAGGACGTGTAAGCGTTACTGGCTACATTAGTGCCGAGTTTGGAACCGCAGCTTCAATCTCATATTCCCAGAAAGGTTGTGTGACGACGGTTTTATTTTCATTAACCCACGTACACCAGATTTTGCCACTATAAACTCTTTTCACAAGAGGTAACGACATATTCCCACTTGCGTGAGTAACTGCCTCAATAATCTGGTACTCATCAACCTGCATTAATCTGGATCCGTTTTTTTCCTTCACCCAGTCATCTTTAACAAAGTTTAACGTAACCATTTGTATTAGAATTTATAAGAACGTTCAGCCGAATATTCAAAACCCATGCCATCGGAATAAAATAATTCCAAGTTTGATCTACCTAAACGCTTCAATTACAATTCGCGCGTAGAATTATTTCAACAAAGTAGAATTGAGTTAAACCCATTTCAGACCGATATCTCTAATGGATGGCTGCATTAAAATCATGTAAGGCACAACCCTAATTGTGTAAAATTCAGCCTCAGCATCCAGGTAACTTTGTAGAAAGGAATTCGAGGCTATGGAGACCAATTTAATAAGCGATATAAAAAAGAACACCGCGGAAGGAAAACCGTTAAGGCAGACATTTCCGGTATTGGGCATGAGTTGCGCAGCTTGCGCTGTGAGCATCGAAAGTATGTTAAAATCGACCAAAGGCGTGCAAGATGCTGGCGTGAATTATGCCAACCAGACCGCTTGGGCCAAATTTGATAAAAGTGTAAAAACCAAAGATCTTCAAAATGCAGTCCGAGCGATCGGTTATGACCTGATCATTGATGCAGAAGATCCCCAGCATGCACAACAACAAGCACAAGAAATAGAATATCAACTTTTGAAAAAACGAACGATCTGGGCAGTAGCACTTTCCATCCCACTTATCATCATCGGAATGTTATTTATGGATGGGTCTAACTATTCGTTGCCCTATGCAAACTGGCTCATGATGGGGCTTTCCTTTCCGGTTGTATTTATCCTGGGAAGAAAGTTTTTTGTTAATGCTTTCAGGCAAGCCCGTTTAGGAAAGGCAAACATGGACACGCTGGTGGCACTCAGCACAGGTATTGCCTTTATTTTCAGTTTTTTCAATACTGTTTATCCCGAATTCTGGCATGTCCGGGGCGTGCATCCACATGTTTATTACGAAGCGGCGGCAGTGGTGGTTGCCTTTATTTCCATTGGCAAATTGCTGGAAGGGAGGGCTAAGTCCAATACTTCATCTGCCCTCAAAAAGCTAATCGGTTGGCAGCCGAAAACAGTCCATATAATCAGAAACGAGATTGAACAGGAATTGCCGGTTGCCCAGGTGCTGGTCGGTGATACGATTATGGTGAAGCCGGGAGAAAAAATTCCCGTGGACGGTGCTGTAAGGTCCGGCAGCTCTTTTGTGGACGAAAGCATGATTAGCGGTGAGCCAATTCCAGTTGAAAAAAGGCAAGGCGACAGCGTTTTCGCAGGTACAATTAATCAAAAGGGCAGTTTTCGGTTTGAGGCGCAAAAAGTGGGTGGCGATACCATTCTGGCCCGGATCATCCATATGGTGCAGGAAGCACAGGGTAGCAAGGCCCCTGTACAAAAATTGGTTGACGAAATTGCGGGCATTTTTGTCCCGATTGTTATTGGAATTTCAATACTGACTTTTGTAGCCTGGATGATATTTGGGGGTCAAAATGCATTTAGCCATGCATTGCTGACATCTATTACTGTTCTTGTAATTGCCTGTCCGTGCGCACTTGGCCTTGCAACACCTACCGCCATCATGGTTGGTATTGGAAAAGGTGCTGAAAACAATATTCTGATCAAGGATGCTGAAAGTCTTGAACTGGCATATCGGGTTGATACAGTCATTCTGGACAAGACAGGCACCATTACGGAAGGAAAACCCGCTGTAACAGATATGATTTGGGAGACGACCACACAGCAGCAGGCTATTGAAAGGCAAATTTTGTACGCCATGGAAATGCGCTCGGAACATCCGCTGGCAGAAGCGGTAGTACATAGTCTGAAACGGGAAGAGATTGAAAATACGACATTGGACCAGTTTGAAAGCATTACGGGTTTGGGCGTAAGCGCGGTAAAGGATGACATCAAATATTTTGTCGGAAACAAAAAACTGATGGATGATAAGGGTATCGCTATCGGCCGGAAACTTCTCACTGAAACCCTGGAATGGCAAAAACAGGCAAAAACGGTCATTTATTTTAGTTCGGGAAAACAAGTACTGGCGGCGATTGGTATTGCTGATCAAATTAAATCCACTTCTCAGGAGGCTATCAAGACATTGAGAAGCCGCGGTATTGAAGTATACATGCTGACGGGTGATAACGAAGATACAGCCGCCTCTGTGGCAGCGGAAGTTGGGCTGCTTCATTATAAAGCAGAGGTAATGCCTTCTGAAAAAGCAGGTTTTGTAAAAGAGTTACAGGCCCAAGGAAAGATAGTCGCCATGGTAGGTGATGGTATCAACGACAGCCAGGCGTTGGCGCAGGCGGATGTGAGTATTGCAATGGGGAAAGGTTCGGATATCGCGATGGATGTTGCCAAAATGACCTTAATTACTTCCGATCTCAATATGGTACCCAAAGCATTAAAGCTTTCGGGCAGAACCGTTAGGACGATCAGGCAAAACCTATTTTGGGCCTTTGTCTACAATTTGGTTGGTATCCCGCTGGCAGCCGGGGTGTTATACTCTTTCAACGGCTTTTTATTAAACCCAATGATCGCAGGCGCCGCCATGGCTTTAAGTTCGGTATCGGTAGTTGCAAATAGCCTGCTCTTGAAGACGGGAAGGCTATAAATAAAAATGGCAGCATCCGTGTGGTGCTTTCCGTTCTTACCATCATTAAATCCCGCCAGTCTGCGCTGGTCAATTTGATTAAGGGGCTTGAATTGGGGGAACACCTGTTTTTCACCAATACCATCCCAGTTATGACCCGCCATTAAATCATTTCGAAGATGTCATTCAGAATGCTGGAATGTTTTTTAGGAAATGGAAACAATGGCCTATGGGTGGCTGGCTTCCAAATCCGGATGAAATAAAACTGGCTATCAAGCGGTAAATTGCTGTTTTATTTAGATGAAAAAATTTCTTCCCATTTACTGAACAATTGCTCCGAAATCGCATCAAGTGCATTTGGATTAATCACTCCCTGCCAACCATTTTCAGAAAGATTCTGCGCTTTTTGAATCAATGCGGGCCAATCTACTAAATCAAGATTATGATGATCTAAGACAATGGCCATGTTGTTGGCCTGTAACAAAGCTCCTTTGCGGACCTGTTCGTGAAATGGCCTTTCTTCGGTGATACAAATAAACCTTTTGTTCAGCGCTGCCATTTCCATTACCGTGTTGTGGCCCGCATTGCCGATTACAACTTCACAATCGGCCAAAAGCCCCGCTGGATCTCCCATTGCACCATGGTAGATGATATTACTTTCCTCAAACTTAGCGCTGCCGTGAATGGACATTTCCCCAATAAGATGGAAGCTGCTGGGTTGACATTGCCGTGCAATCGCTTTCACCAGCTCACAATCGATTGAAGTTCCTCCCGCCCCGATAATGATCCCGATTTTCCCCTTTTCAGGTGGTATTGCGAGATTTTCGCGGTCGTCGTAACGGCAAAATCCTCCTGAGTAAAATGTCTTTCTTTCTACCCAATCAGCTGCGGATTGATCCACTAAAATTTGCGGGCATGGTGCCAGCAGCATCTGGGCGCTTTGATAAGCATTCAGATGCGCAACGTCATCCCTGTTACCATTTTGCCTGATAACAATCGTAGGTACACCGACAAGTGTTGCCAGCATGGTAACTTCCACAGAAACATCCACAATTAGCATAATCGGAAAACTGGCCTTCAGAGTCTTTACAATCATTTCACTCCTTTCCAACAAGCCCCAAACATTTAGCGGCGCATAATGGAGGAAATCCAACTTTTGGGACGTGGCAAATGTATCCGATTCGATAGGCACGTCCATCGGTAAATGAACGCAGTTAATGTGCGCCGGTAACAAAGACTGAAAGCGTTTCAGGTTACTTCCGAGAAAAGTTACCTGAGCATTTGATAGACGCCTTGCAATTGCAAGGGCGCGCATGAAATGACCGGAGCCGTGATGATGGATATAAAAAGCAAAATTAGGCTGCACTTGCGGTTATTTTAAAGGGAACCGCTTTTTTGGCAACTCCTTCCAAAAGTTGCTCATAAGCATCGACCATCATTTCCACATCAAAATTTTGCTCAGCCCTTTCCCGGCACCCCCGACGGCTCAGTGCCGCTGCATCGTGAATGCATTGGGCCAGCTCGTCTATATCCTCCGTTAAAGAAAGTCGGGCTGTATTCTCACAAAGCAGGTATGGCAATGCGCCTCGCGCAATGCCGGCAACCGGCGTTCCACAAGCGAGCGACTCTGCAACGACGAGTCCAAAAGGTTCATCCCAGCAAGGAGTAATCAGGCTAACCTGAGCATTTCCAATCAATTCGTTCAAAGCATTGTGATCGCAATGACCGACCAGTTCGATCGATTCGTCCAAGAGAGGTAAAATGTATTCCTGGAAATAAAATTCATCACTAATTGCCCCGGCAATTTTCATTTTTTTACCCGCCACTTTCGCAGCCTGAATGGCAATGTGCAAGCCTTTGTCTGGATGGATCCGGCCAAACCACATGACGTATTCCCCCTCATTGTCTGGATAGAACTGCCAGGTTTTGAGGTCAATGCCATTTGGGATTACATTGCATTCCGGGGCATAATCTTTCCAATTTTGTGCATTGGAGACTGAAACCGATACATAGTTGACACCTCCGTAATCCTGCTCGCGGCGGATGGCATTCTTCAATTCGAAGATCGGGGGTGTATGCAGTACAGTCAGCATTGGGGCTGCAACCAATGATGCCATCATAATGGGCACATAATTGAGGCTATTGTTAAAGATGACATCCAATCCGTCGTTGTCAATTTCCTGCATCATCTCTACGTATGCATGGTGCGTTGCAATGAACTCCATGCTTAACTCACGAGAAGTGAATTTGGATGAAACGATAGGACTATGGTCTTCCACCGACAATATGGGACGAACATTTAAAATCGGGTCCGAGGCAGCGCAGGCATACAATATGACGTCATGACCCCTGGCCAGCAAACGTTGACTGATATCATATGTAAATGCTTCGAGACCGCCCTGGAAGGGTTTGGCAATTGGGTATTTCAAGTGAGCTATAATCCCGATTTTCATAGTTTATTGCGTAAAATTTCTATAAAGGCATAAGAATGTTGATGTTATGATTGGTATAGAAATATTATGCCGGGATTAAAATCTCAAATGTAACCAACCGAAATTGTGTCCAAGATTAAAAAGCAACATCTTCCAGAAAAAATATGCGTTGTTTGTGGGAGGCCATTCAGCTGGCGAAAAAAATGGGAAAAGGTATGGGACGAAGTTAAATACTGCAGTGATAAATGCCGTCAGAAAAGGTCCGCTAATGTGGTGTTGTGAAGAAAGCGCAATAGATGTTCTGCCTATCTCAACACCGTATCTAGCGGAACCAGCTTGAAACGGTCATTCATGGAGAAATAATAATCCAATGGGGCACAATGGCTTGCGCCGTAAATAATGACGATCCGTTTTTCATCTCCTTTGAGCTGCTTCAAAATATTGCTGTAAATTTTCAGATTACGCATCAGCCAGTTCCCACTCAGCGTAGCACCAATATCGTTATTAAGTTTCCCAGCGAGCGTAGGGCTATTAATATACCATCCCAAATCTTTGCGGCGCATTTCCGGATTGTTCATCCATAATAAAATGTTTTTGACAGATTGAGTAGCGAGTCGGTTATTCATTTCCTGCTCTATCGTGTGCATCAGCTCAACCATTTCTTTTTCCAATTGTGTTTGGCCTGCCTCCCTGATGGAGTTCATCATGGAATCAAAAGGGAAATCAGCGTTAGCATCGCTCGCATATATTTTTGGCAGTTTAAGCTGATGCCCAACCGCAAGTGATAGTTGGTAAAGTTCATTTTTTTTTGTCTTCAACGGGCTTTGGTCTTTTTGGAAAGCGGCATAAGTACTGTCCAGCCATTGGGTATTATCCAAATTAATTTCAGTATAAATGGCATCGGGCTTAAATGCGACCAGGTTATTACGAATTTCCTGGATTTCTTGCTGGCGTTTTTGGCTTAGCATGTCATCTATTTTGAATTTGGCAACATCCAGTCCCGGATTGTTGAAATGGAACACCCCGACCAGCAAAACTTCCGTTTTGGCGGGATTACTTTGGGCAATGCTATTGGTAAGCAGTGCAAACGCGGCGAATAATTGAATGAGAATAATTTTCATGGTCATGCTTTTATAGATGGATTAAGGCACGAATTTCAAATTCGAAAGGAAGAAAGATAAAAGAGATCGACTAACCCTCTCATTTCGACGACGAAAGCAAACACCCTTCATTACTACCTCGCAATTACCGACGAACCCGTTGGTCGGTGCGAAAGCCGATTGGTCGGGACAAATCCCTTGTAAGACGATTTCCATCTGCGTTTCGAAACGGTCCGATGCAACTTTGTATCGCTCAAAAGGCCATGAAAAACTTTTCTAACTCAAAACTCTAAACAAATCAAAACAATGAAAACATTTAATCGCATTCTCGTACTATTTACTGTAATCGCCTGTCTTACTGCCTGCTCTAAAAAAGAAGCAGATCCCGCCCCGGAATTATCCGCCCGCATTTCTGGGGATTACAAAGTGACCTACCTCAAACAAGACGGCAAAACTTTCACACTGAACGGTTCCACAAAAGGTACAATAAAAGTGTCTGCCGAGTCGGCTGAGATGGCCCAGGTAATTGTTGACGTAAGCAACGGTAACCCTTCTGATGATATCAAAGGCGTTATCAACAATATTGCTCTGAAGGATATCGGCGGTGGCGAAGTAGAATTGATCGCCAACGGCTTTACACTCGGTAAGGGCGGTAACAATCAGATAACAGTTAAGGTGGCCCCGGTCGACGGCAGCGCTCCGTATGAATTTATTGGTATCAAGTAAACAATTGCTAAGCAGGTGTTTAGCCGTAAGTGGGACTCCATTTACGGCTTGACTCATTCAAACAGCGTAACCTATATGGAGTACTGCAAAGTAGCCCAGGCAGCGTAACCAACCTTTAAATACAAGATAATGACCCGCAACCAAAGACTGATATTTCACTGCCTGTTCTGGTTGGTTTATTTTTCGATGACGTTGTCTAAAGACTATGTTAAACATGCCGAGACAATGTCATTATGGGAAGTTCTCACCTTCCCTTTGTCATTTTCGCACTATTTGCGCACCTTTTTTATAACCTATGTCTGCTTGTGGATACTGAACCGCACATTTGAACGCAAGCAATATGCATTTGGCGTACTGGGGATACTTTTCATTTATATCTCACACCCTTTTATAAGGTATGCTATTGAAGAAGTTTGGTTCGTGAACTGGCTTGGCCTGGGGAATTATTTCAAAGGCACTACTTTCAGCTATTATCTAACCGATAATCTTTTTAGTTGTCTAATGCCTGTACTCATCAGTTTTGTGTTTAAAGCCGTGGAAGATTTCTTTAAAAATGAAAAGGCCAAAGCAATGCTCCGGGAGGAAAAGCTGATCACCGAACTTCAATTTTTGAAGTCGCAGGTCAACCCGCATTTTTTCTTTAATACATTGAACAACATCTATTCACTTGTGTACCAAAAGTCGGATGAGGCGCCTGGCGCAGTATTAAAACTCGCCGAAATGATGCGGTACATGCTGTATGAGAGCAATGTAGAAAAAGTAGATCTGGTAAAAGAATTAAAATACCTGGATAGCTACATTGATTTACAGAAGCTCAGGTATCCTGGGGAAACCTTTGTAAACTTCGAAACGCACGGGCACATTAATGGACAACAAATCGCGCCAATGCTGCTGATCCCTCTGGTCGAAAATGCATTTAAGCATGGCGATATTCAAGACCATCAACACCCGCTGGCCATCAGCCTGCAAATAAGCGGGAACAATATGCAGTTTGATGTCGAGAATAGTAAAACGGATAAAAACAAGGATGAAGCCGGGGGGATAGGCATGGTCAATGTCGAGCGACGTCTGAACCTGATCTACCCGGACCGGCACAGCCTTCAGGTTAGGGATGAAACAGACCGCTATTCTTGTGAACTAAAACTAATCCTTTAAGCTATGGCGATTCGGTGCCTTGTGCTGGACGACGAGCCACTCGCGACAGACATTCTTTCGGATTATGTAGGGAAAGTGTCAACACTAGATTTGGTAGCAGTGTGCCACAATGCGATGGACGCGTTGGTGCTAATCCAGCAGGGAAAAGTTGATTTGGCCTTCGTTGACATTCAGATGCCCGATTTGACCGGATTGCAGTTTCTGCGTGTGGTAAATGGAAAATGTAAAGCGATTTTAACGACAGCTTATCAGGAATATGCCTTAAATGGGTACGAATATGATGTGATCGATTATTTGCTCAAACCGATCTCATTCGAACGGTTTTTATCATCCGTCCAAAAAGCACAGGAACGATTTCACCCTGCGCCTGATGCGGTATCTGTTCCATCCAAGGAATTACCACCTAAAAATGAGACAATTCTTTCTGCCCGTCCGATTGCTGCCGAATTTATATTTGTCAAGACAGAATACAAGATCATCAAGATTAACCTGACGGACATCCTGTTCATTGAAGGCCTAAAAGATTACGTTTCCATTTATACCCCAACGGAACGGATTTTAAGTTTGCAGACCATGAAAAAAATGGAAGAAGTCCTGCCAGGTCCGCGATTTATGCGGGTCCATAAGTCTTACATTGTGGCTATGGACAAAATCGAATCCATTGAAAGACAGCGTATTTTCATTGGAAAACACGTTATTCCTGTCGGAGAAAGTTATGTAAAAGAATTTGCCAAGAGGATTGAGTAAATTTAACCAATCGTTTTCCTTCGGAGGAAGTTGCATTTCAGCTTACGCACAGCAAGTAGAGACGGAATCAGCTCCTGTGCCCCGTGTCATTGAAAATATGCCGGCATGGAGTCCCGGAAAGCAGAGCGGTCACGCAGTTGCAGTCTGGTATAATGTCCCGGTTCATTTTCCTAAAAATTAGAGCATATAATCAATGTTGGGAAGGCAGGCCTGCGACCTTTAGTATATACCACATGCAAGTACGCGACCGCCTAGAGCCAAAAAAGGCTTGATCAAAAGACCAAGCCTTGTCGGGATGACAGGATTTGAACCTGCGACCTCTTGCACCCCATGCAAGTACGCTACCGAGCTGCGCTACATCCCGTATTCTTTCGGGTTGCAAATGTAATGATCTTTTTGAGGGGAGTCAATCATTTATTTGTAAGTCCTTCAACCCCAACATTCCAAATGATCATCCGCATTTCGACGAACCGCAATCTTTACAAGTCAAGCAGCCTTCCTGATATAGCAAGTTCGTAGAGTTACAATTCTGACATTTCTGTTTGATTGCTTCCGTTCCGTCCGGAATGTAACGTTTCAAAGCTCTGGCAACCCCGGCTTTCCAGGTATTGATTGCCTCGTCCAGTTGCAATGAGCTGATCAGATCTACTACTTTTTCAATCTGCATTCCGTGACGTAATGTACTGGAAATCAGCTTGGCATAGTTCCAGTATTCTGGATTGAATTTGTGCGAGAGACCTTCAATGGTGGTTTTATAGCCTCTTGGATTTTTATATTGAAAGTCATAACGCGAGCTCCCATCAGCCTCCCGGTTTTTGATGATCAAACCCTCATTTACCCATCTGGGGATCAGGATACCATCCTCATCATCAGCAAAACCGGTGAAGATCTCGTAAGGCCTGCCATCAATGGTACCAATGAATGCAATCCATTTGTCTTTTTTATTTTGGAAACGAACAACGTCTGCTTCCAGCGTTTGCGGTCTTTCGGTAGGAAATGGCGTTAGACCCTCTATTTCTTCCTCCTTCTTTTCGGTATTGGCGATCAAAACGCCTGAACGCGAACCGTCACGATAAACGGTAACACCTTTGCAACCTGCTTTCCAGGCTTCCATGTAACATTCCCCTACCAACTCCTCAGTGACATCGTTCGGCATATTGATTGTCACACTGATCGAATGGTCGACCCATTTCTGGATTGCACCTTGCATTTTAACCTTTTTTAAATAATCCACATCATTGGAAGTGGCTTTGTAGTATGGCGACTTTTTAACCAGATCGTCCAGTTCCTTTTGCGAGTAATTTTTGGTAAGATCATAACCATTAACCGTCATCCATTCCTGAAAACGGTGATGGAAAACAACATATTCTTCCCACGAATCACCCACCTCATCCACAAAATCAACCCGAATGTCTTTATCATTAGGATTGACCTTCCTTCTTCTTTTATAAACCGGAAGAAAAACAGGCTCAATACCCGAAGTTGTCTGGGACATTAAACTGGTAGTACCTGTCGGCGCGATGGTCAGCAATGCAATATTTCTTCTGCCATATTCCAGCATTTCATAATAAAGCTGCGCATCTTCCTCTTTCAATCTCTGGATGAAAGGATTGTTCTTCTCTCTCTCCGAATCAAAAATAGTGAAAGGGCCTCTTTCTTTGGCGGTATGCACCGATCCGCGATACGCTTCCAATGCGACGGTTTTGTGAATTTGCACTGCAAATTCATTTCCTTCATCACTTCCATAACGCAAGCCTAACGCAGCAAGCATATCTCCCTCGGCTGTGATACCAATTCCTGTCCTTCTGCCTTCTCCGGCCTTGGTTTGAATGTTCAGCCAAAGGTTCCGCTCAACCAATTTTACCTCATCTGCTTCCGGATCTGCGTCAATTTTTTCAAGAATCGCATTGATCTTTTCCAATTCCAGATCAATGATATCGTCCATCATGCGCTGAGCGGCAGCTACATGCTTTTTGAATAACGTCCAGTTGAATGCTGCTTCTTTTGTGAATGCATGATCAACATAGGAAAACAGGTTAATCGCCAGTAAACGGCAGGAATCGTACGGACAAAGCGGAATCTCACCACATGGGTTTGTCGACACTGTCTGGTAACCCAGATCAGCATAACAATCAGGGACCGATTCCCGTATGATGGTATCCCAGAACAATATGCCGGGCTCCGCAGATTGCCAGGCGTTGTGGACTATCTTTTTCCACAATGCTGTGGCGTCAATTTCCTTGATATGCGTTGGAGACGTGCTCTTAACCGGATATTGCTGCTTATAAGTAGCACCTGTCTCGACGGCTTTCATAAATTCGTCATCAATACGCACGGAAACATTGGCACCAGTTACCTTGCCCTGCTCCATTTTCGCATCAATGAAATTTTCCGAATCCGGATGCCTGATCGCCACTGAAAGCATTAATGCGCCACGGCGGCCATCCTGCGCCACCTCTCTCGTCGAATTGGAAAATCGCTCCATAAACGGAACGATACCCGTGGAAGTTAGAGCGGAATTTTTAACCGGCGATCCTTTGGGACGGATATGGGATAAATCGTGACCAACACCGCCACGCCTTTTCATCAGCTGAACCTGCTCCTGATCGATCTTCATAATGCCACCGTACGAATCAGATTCGCCATTGTTGCCGATCACAAAGCAATTGGAAAGTGAGGCGATCTGGTAAGGATTGCCAATTCCAGTCATCGGGCTTCCCTGCGGAATAATGTATTTAAAATCTTTAATAAGGTCAAACACTTCGGTTTCACTCATCGGATTAGGATAAAGCTGCTCGATCCGCGCAATTTCGCTTGCGATCCGCTTGTGCATATCGTCCGGTGTGGCTTCATAAATTGCGCCGTAAGAATCTTTCAAAGCATATTTATTGACCCAAACGCGGGCGGCCAAATCGTCGCCCTTAAAGTATTGAAGAGAAGCCTGGTATGCTTCATCCGTTGTGTAAGTAGCGGCGGATTGAGAAGACTTTATCTTTTCCATTGGTGAGTATAAGGTGAATTTTCCAGAAGCGAACAATCTTCAAATGTAGAAAAATTAAACTTGATCTAAAAAATTAATAAAAAAGTTTACAAAAAATAGAATTTAACATGCTGATAAACTGATTATTACGATTTTAAATCTAATAAAATGTTTACAAATTTTTTTTCATCATGTCAGTTTGATAAGCAGGTGAGCGTTGGAAATATAAATAGTTGGCAAATACTTAGTTTTCACGCATCAAAAATCGGGAGGCGGGGCTTTTATTATTGTAAATTCATAACTTACCGTTTCTTCGTAACCGGACTATCCGGGCTCGTCCCTTACCTTATATCTGGCTGAAATTGAAAAAGTTATTTACCAACCTCACCTTTTGGGTACTTACCTCCATCACTTGCGGCGCTTTGCTGGGTCATTATTTTCCTGCGAAAGCTGTTGAGATGGAGTTTTTAGGGAAAGGTTTCATTCAAATTGTCAAGCTATTTATCAATCCAATCATTTTCCTGACCATTACGCTCGGGATTATCGGAATGGGTGACTTGAAAAAAGTGGGAAAGGTAGGTGCCAAGGCGCTTCTTTACTTTGAGGTCGTGACTACGTTTGCATTGATTGTTGGGATTATTGTGGCTAATATCATCAGGCCCGGGGATGGCGTAGTAACCAGCAATCTGCAAAAGGGCGATATCTCTATTTATGCCAATAAAGTGCACGATTTCAGTTGGTTACAGTTCTTTCTGGATAATGTAACATTACAGGTTTTGTTGGCTTCGCTTGTATTAGGCACGGTTCTGAGTAAGTATTCGGGAAAAGATAAGGTTATAGAATGGCTGAATTTTGTATCCAAATACGTTTTCAAAGCGCTTCATTTTGTGATGATCTTCGCCCCGATCGGCGCATTTGGTGGAATGGCATTCACCATTGGAAAGTATGGGATCGATACGCTGCTTCCGCTGGCCAAATTGATGGGAACAGTTTATGCTACAATGGCGATTTTCATTTTTGGTGTATTGGGCCTGATTCTCAGGACTTACAAGATCAATCTCTGGTCATATCTCAAATATATTCGCGAAGAATTACTGATTGTATTAGGTACCTCCTCGTCAGAGGCGGGGTTGCCTTCTCTTATGGTGAAATTGGAACGAATGGGATGTTCCAAACCGGTAGTTGGACTCGTGGTACCTGCTGGTTATTCCTTTAATCTGGATGGGACGACGATTTACCTTTCTATGGCGACGATTTTTCTTGCACAGGTTTTCAATGTGCATCTTACTTTCGGCCAGATCCTTTCTTTGATCGGAATTTTGATGATTACGTCAAAAGGCGCTGCGGGGGTAACAGGAAGCGGTTTTGTGGTGCTAGCTTCTACATTGACAGCTATTAAGGTAATTCCCGTCGAGGGCCTTGCGTTACTATTGGGCGTTGACCGTTTCATGTCCGAAGCCAGGGCCATTACCAATTTTATCGGAAATGGTGTAGCGACAATCTGGCTGGCTAATAATGAAAAGGAGTTTGACCGCGACAAAATGCTGTATGCATTCGCCAATGTGAAGGAAACTGAAAATATTGTTACTGATAATTTAACAGATGCCACCCAGCCTGAACGCACCAAAATGTAGGATTGTTAGTTTTAAAACTTTTGGATAGTTTTAGCTTGATCTAGCTTACTCTTATGGATTATAGAAATTTCATTACATCTGATCATCGCATCATGCTGGGTAAGCCAGTTATAAAAGGTACCCGTCTTACTGTCGAACTGATTCTTCGAAAACTGGGAGAAGGGGCTTCTGTTGAAGATCTGTTACGGATGTATCCCGCTCTTGAAAAGGATTCTATTCAAGCCGCACTTCAATATGCTGCTGAAATAATTGCAAACGAAGAGAATCTTGAATCTGCTGCATGATTCTAGCCGATGAAAATATTGATCAAAGCTTAATCAATGATATCCGGCAGTGAAACAGTCTTCATTAATCAATAAGCAAATGAATATACTTTAATCAAAATGACAGACCAGGAAACCATTCAGATACCAACCCGGGCGAAACGACCTTTTATTGGAGAGGAATTTGAATTAAAAAAATGGGAAGACGTTGAGCCGTTTTTCGAGAACCTGAAAAACAGGGAGCTTAACTCAGAAGAAGATTTAAGACAATGGTTTTCAGACCGCAGTGAAATTGAATCCTACTTATCAGAGAATTTCGCGTGGCGCTACATCCGCCAGACTTGTGACACCGCCAATCAGGGACTTATAAGCGCGCTCCAATTTTTTATCACGGAAATCCAGCCCAAACTTGCCGAATACGGCAATGCTCTGGATAAAAAAGTTGTGGACAATCCATTATTGGGCAAGCTTACTGAACCCGGATATGAGATTGCGTTCCGTGGAATGAAAAAGGCGATTGAGATATTTCGTGATGAAAACATTCCACTGATCACGGAAATGCAGACGGAGGAACGCAAATATGGTGCAATCGCAGGCGCCATGACCGTTACCCTCGACGGCGAGGAAATGACTTTGCAGAAAGCGTCGGACCGCCTTCAATCCACAGATAGAAAAATACGTGAAGAGGTCTGGCGTGCCATTGCTGGCCGTCGCTACGAAGACCATGACAAGTTGGATGAATTACTAAGCAAGCTTGTAGGCCTGAGAGATCACATAGGCCGAAATGCAGGTTTTAGTAATTATCGTGACTATATGTTTGCTGCCATGGGCCGGTTCGACTATACTGCCCAGGATTGTTTCAATTTTCACAGCTCGGTTAAGAAAGCCGTCGTTCCATTATTGAACGATATGGCTGCATCTCGAAAACAAGCATTAAAAGTTGAGCAGCTTCGCCCTTGGGATACAAAAGTGGACCCGCAGGGACTTGGCCCTTTGAAACCATTTGAAACAGGCGAACAATTACTGGACAAAACAATCCGCTGCTTCACCCGTCTTGATCCGTTTTTGGGCGAATGTCTCAAAATCATGAAAACCATGAAACACCTTGATCTGGAATCAAGGAAAGGGAAAGCGCCCGGCGGTTATAATTATCCATTGGACGAGATTGGCGTTCCTTTCATTTTTATGAATGCGACTTCCAACCTGCGCGACATGGTTACATTGCTGCACGAGGGCGGCCACGCGGTACATTCGCTTGTTACACGCGACCTGGCATTGAATGCTTTCAAACACACACCTTCGGAAGTAGCGGAACTGGCATCCATGTCGATGGAGCTGATTACGATGGACTTTTGGGATGAATTTTTTGAAAACGAAAGCGACCTGAAAAGGGCCAAAATCCAGCATCTGGAATCCATTATTGAAACATTGCCCTGGGTAGCAACGATTGATAAATTCCAGCATTGGATGTACGAAAATCCGCTGCATACGCCAGAAGAACGCACAAATGCCTGGGTTGGCATTTATGAGGAATTCACAGATTCGGTTATTGATTGGGCCGGACTTGAAAATTTCAAGAAGTATGTGTGGCAGCGTCAGCTTCATCTTTATGAGGTACCATTTTACTATATTGAATATGGTATCGCTCAATTAGGCGCCATTGGTGTTTGGAAAAATTACCGCGAGAATCCTGCAAAAGGCCTCAAAGGATATCTTGATGCTTTAAAGCTGGGTTACACGGCAACCATTGGCGAGATTTACCATGCAGCAAATATTTCTTTCGACTTTTCGGAACAGAATATTACCGAATTGATGCAGTTTGTGCATAGGGAATTGGCTGAGCTAAAAAAATAGGATTTCATTTGCCAGCGATTTGGTGGTTATGAATTTGGCGGTTATTTTTGCGGACAATCCAATGAACGATCAAAGAAATGAAATTCAATAGAATAGTAGCGTTTTTTGCAGGTCTGGCTTTGCTTTCTTCTTGTGAATACCAAAAGTATAATCAGATTGAGCAAAAGGATTTAAATAAAGACAATGAATACGTTTATGGAGTAAGTCCAGATTCATTACCTCGCCAGATGGCCAACAAATACGATGCGAAACCCGAGCTGGATGCACGTGTGAATGATATCAGAGTCAAGTTGTATGGGGGTTCAAGCAGCACAGTTGTAAAAGAATAAGCATTATTTTTTAAGATATTTTGAAGATATCCTCATTTCCATGGGGATATCTTTTTTTTGAAATCTCTATCTCTATCCGATTGAACAATTTTAATATCACCAAAGGCATTTAATCCCTCTGGCATGAATACGTTGGATAACCTCGTTGTGACAATTGAACATTTTTAATTTACTTTACATATTGAAAAAGGGCTAAAACCTTATTTCAAACAAAGAACACGCAATTTAAAGTTTACAAAAACATGAATATAGCATTGGTAACCGGCTCAGCCGGCCTGATAGGAAGTGAATCGGTTGCTTTTATGGCTGATAAATTTGATCTGGTCATTGGTGTTGATAATAATCTTAGAGAATATTTTTTCGGGGCCGACGGAAATACAGATTGGAACCGTAACAGAATCCAGGATGCATTCGGCAATTACAAGCATTACTCTGCCGACATTCGCGAAGCAAGCCAGCTTGAACCAATTTTTAAAGAATACGGTAGCGATATTAAACTTATCATCCACGCAGCCGCACAGCCAAGCCACGATTGGGCGGCACGTGAGCCTTTTACTGATTTCGGCGTAAATGCAGTAGGCACACTGAATATGCTCGAAATGACCCGTCTACATGCTCCTGAGGCGGTTTTTATATTTACTTCTACTAACAAGGTTTACGGGGATAACCCCAATTATCTGCCGCTTGTTGAGCTTGAAACCCGCTGGGAAATTGACGAAAGCCATCCCTATTTTATCAATGGAATCGACGAGAGCCATAGCATTGACCATACCAAACATTCCATTTTTGGCGCATCAAAAGTAGCTGCCGACATTATGGTACAGGAATATGGCCGCTATTTTGGTATGAAAACTGCGGTTTTCCGCGGCGGATGCCTTACCGGTCCAAATCATTCAGGCGCTCAATTGCACGGCTTCCTGGCTTACCTGATGAAATGCGCGATCACTGGAAATCACTACACTATTTTCGGTTATAAAGGGAAACAAGTTCGCGACAACATCCACAGCCACGATCTGGTGAATATGTTCTGGCATTTTTACCAAGATCCACGTCCGGGCGAAGTATATAACGCGGGCGGCGGCCGGTTTGCAAACTGCTCCATGCTTGAAGCAATTTTGTTGTGCGAACAGATTACAGGAAACAAGCTTTCTTACTCATATTCCGAAACAAACCGCGTTGGGGACCATATCTGGTACGTAAGCGATCTGTCCAAATTTAAATCCCATTATCCAACCTGGAACTGGGAATTTGGCCTGGTTGAAACCCTTACCCAAATCCACGACGGCATTTCTTCCCGACTGGGAGTAAAAACGGTTTAAATTATTTCAAGATCTCCGAAGATGACGTAACTTCGGAGATCTTCAACCATCTCCCATGTCAGAAAATTTTGCGATCATCGTTCCTCAATTCAACGACTGGGAGGCGTTGAATCTGCTTATACAAAAGATCAATTCGGATCTGAATACGCCGATTTTAAAAAATACAACCCTGCTGATCGTTGACGATTGCTCTTCCAAGAAACGAAATCAGCCGTTTGCGACATTTGAGGGAAAGGAGATCAAATTATTAAAGCTCTACCGAAATTTGGGTCATCAAAAAGCGATCGCGATTGGCCTTTCTTATGTTGCCGAACATCTCCCGACGGACAAGGTTATTGTAATGGACGCGGATGGTGAAGATGCCCCTTCAGACATTAACAGCCTCGCAGCCAAATCATTGGAAGAACCCGATACCATCATTTTTGCTGAGCGAAACAAACGGACCGAAAATTTCATGTTTCGGTTTTTCTACGTGATCTATAAAATGATTTTCAAACTGCTGACTGGAAAAGTCATCACATTTGGCAATTTCAGTCTGATACCCCAAAGTCGGCTGCAAAACCTTGTTCGCGTTTCCGAAATATGGAATAATTATCCCGGCGGCATTATCAAATCCCGGATTCCCTACGATTCTGTGTTAACAAATCGCGCTAAACGTCTGGCCGGCGAAAGCAAGATGAATTTTGTTTCGTTGGTATTGCATGGGTTGAGTGCCATTTCAGTGATGATAGATACCACAGCGGTGAGGATATTGATATTTTCGATTATGATGTCGGGCGTTGCTATTGCTTTTATTTTCATCATTCTTTTCCTGAAACTGATTGGAAATGCTACGCCGGGATGGGCTTCCACATTGGGCAGCACTTTAATGATCCTGATGCTGCAATCCTTTTTGATATCTCTCTTTCTCGTGTTTATGGTATTGCAGTACCGTTCCCAGCAACATTTCATCCCCGCTGTTCACTACCGCGATTTTGTGGAAAAAGTAGAGACTTTCAGCTGATTGTATGATTACATTCGACCATTCTCCGACAGTATATTGGCTTATTGGCTATATATTGGCAGGGCTAGTCGTTCTTTCAAGCAGTTCCAAACGAGTTTCAACTCCATTCTTTCTACTTAGCTGCATTCTGTTACTAGCTTTCATGCGGCTGCCGGTTATTGTTTTCAATCGGGAGCTCAATGCGGATGAAAGTCAGATGCTGAGCCACGCAATCACACTTTTTCAGGACCCGATTTATTGGAGATCGGTTGACGGCACGACCATCGGTCCGCTCGACAACTATGTATTAGTGATTCCAAAACTGCTTGGTTTTCAAATCAATTACACCTCTGGAAGAGTCATGGGCCTGTTATGTTCAGCTGGTTCGTTGATATTTTTATTTTTTACATTGAAAAACTGGTTCAGTTCCAATACCGCACGGCTGCTTGCACTTATTCCGCTTATTTTTTTGTCTTTCACACAAGAGGTGGACTTTGTTCATAATTCCAGCGAACAACTACCGGTATTTTTACTTTCGGTGGCAATTTGGCTGCTTTCAAGGTTTAAGCTCTCCCAAATCTCCGTCAGGGCAAATGCTTATTCCCTTGGATTTGTAGCAGGCGCCATTCCTTTTGCCAAACTTCAGGCTGTGCCGTTAGCGTTGGTGATTGCATTGGCAGCAGGTTGGTTCTGCTATCTTCAATTTCGTCAAGTCAAAGATTATCGTCCGCTCATTGCATTGATTTTAGGTGGGTTCACTTTTCCCCTGGCAGTTTTACTCTGGACATTGTCATTTCACGTTTTCACCGACCTGATTGACTTCTATTTATTAGGAAATGCGATATATGCCGGTGGCCCCGGACTCACAGGAATTCCTTCACAGTTTTTAAAGATATTTAAGCTTTCCCTCGACTTTCAAATATTCACACTTGCATTAAGCGTCCCGATTATCCTTGGATTTATAGCGTTTGTCAGATTACCAAAAAAGAAAACTGAGGATTATGAAGTGCCTGTGATTATTTGGTTACTGGTTCTTTCCAGCAGTTATGCAGTTACCAAATCGGGCAATGACTTTACTCATTACTTCAATTTCTGCATCATTCCCTGGACGTTATTGGCGGGTTATGGGATGATGAAACTTGAAAAATTATCTTTATCATTTTCTGCGATCATTTTACTTTGGTTTGCGGGAAATGATGCTTATTACTTCGTGAAAGAGCGGCGGCTTAATCACTTTTATTCAGTAAACGCAACCGGTCTGGGACAAAGCCCGGTTGTAAAAGAACTTAAAAAGTTTAGCCGAGAAGGCGACTATATGGCCGTGTGGGGTTGGCAATGTACTTATTATGTAGAAGCGCAACTGGCACAGGGAACGGCCGAAAATCATTCCGAACGTTCGATATTCGGCCATGCCATGCAGCAAACTTATCGCAGCAGATATCTTTCTGATATTCAGAGGACTAAGCCTGCCTTTGTATTGGATGCGGTTGGGAAAAATAGTTTCTGGGTTCAAAACAAAACAACCCAGGGCATTGAAAGTTACCCGGAGTTGTTTCAATATGTCCGTAAAAACTATACGTTTGCGGGAAGCTTCGATGATACCCGACTTTTTATAAGAAAAGACCGGCCCAGATCAAGATAAAACATCTGTCCGCTCAGCGGTTTCTGCCTGCAACAGGTCGTTTAAAGTTGTCTTATCTAATACTTCAAGGTTTGCATCCCGCCATTTTTCGAGGACAGTACGCAGGCTGCATGACTCTTCGTCCTTGCAATCATCACAACGCCCGTAGAAAAACATAGAAACGCAAAGAGCTGGTGCGATTGGGCCGTCGATTATCCTGAGAACTTTCGAAAAATTTACTTCGCCCGGAGGTACTCTTAGCAAATACCCGCCACCCTTGCCTTTTTGACTTTGCAACACGCCATTATTCCGAAGATCAAGTAAAATTGCTTCCAGAAATTTTTTCGGAATCTTCTCTTTCTCAGCAATATAGGAAATCAGCACAGGGCCTTTCCCATATTGTTCCGCCAAAACTTTCAGGGCTTTCAGGGCGTATTTGGCTTTTTTCGAAATCATTGTTGGTCAATTGTACTTTTTAGAGGAATTAGTATGCGTGAAGATGAATTTGTTCCAGATCTCAATAAACGATTAATTCTAAATATCGAGCTTTTATTGGAAGATCATACCATTTGCAGAACATAATTTGCCCTTGCAATAATTCCGCGAATAAATTCGCCCTTCACTAGTTACGGGGCGGTTTGCCTCCATTAAGCAAGCCCTGCATTCTTTCCAATGTTTTCTTTTCTCCACAAAGTGACAAAAATGCCTCCCGTTCCAGATCCAGCAGATACTGTTCCGTTACATTTTGTGCATAGCTCAAATCCCCGCCGTTGATTACATATGCTAATTTGTTAGCGATCTTGGCATCGTGATCGGAAATGTAATTCGCAATGCGCATTTGTGCGATCCCTGCCATAAATAACGCAATACCGGTTTTTCCCTGCACTTTGATGTCAGCGCGCTGCTTGGGCTGGGTGTAACCATTATCCGCAAGTTCAATCGCCGCTTGTTTTGCCTCCGCGATTAATCTTGACCGGTTCAGTACAATCTGATCCTTTTCCTGCAAATAATTCATTTCCCTTGCTTCCTGCGCAGAAGTGGAAACTGTGGCCTGTGCAATGTTCATAAAAGCAGTTTGCAGAATGTTCAACTCCGTGTCTCCCGTCTGGTACATATCCGAACATCTCAATGCCATTTCTTTGGTCCCGCCGCCAGCCGGAATGACACCCACCCCAAATTCAACCAATCCAATGTATGTTTCCGCATGCGCAACTACCTTATCTGCATGCAGGTTAAGCTCGCAGCCGCCGCCCAAAGCGAGCGAATGCGGGGCTGTCACGACGGGGATGGAGGAATAGCGCGCGCGCATCATTGTCTGCTGGAATTGCGCAATTACCATGTTAATCTCATCAAACTCCTGTTCAATGGCATACATGAAAAGCATGGCCAGGTTCGCACCAGCTGAAAATGCCTCACTGGATTCATTTCCAATCACGAGGCCACGAAAATCTTTCTCGGCAATGCTAATCCCTTTCTGGATTCCCTCGATAACTTCGGAACCCATGGTATTCATCTTGGACTTGAATTCCAGGTTCAGAATTCCGTCGCCCAGATCGTATAGGTTTGCCCCGGCGTTTTTCCAGACAATGTTGTGCGAAAAGTTGCTCAGTAAAATGAAGCTATCCTGTCCCGGGACTTTTTTGTAGGATTTGGAAGGAATGTCATAATATAATCTGCTACCTTTTTCAACTTTATAAAATGATTCATTGCCTGCTTCCAGCATTTCATGAATCCAGGCTGCCGGTTTCAAATCCAGGGTTTCCATGATGCCCAGCATATTTTTCACGCCAATCGCATCCCAGGTTTCAAAAAGGCCATATAGCCATCCAAAACCTGCTGAAATAGCCTGATCGATCCTGAAAATTTCATCCGAAATTTCCGGAATGCGCAAACTGGCGTATCTGAAAAGGTCGGCGAAGGTTTTTCTGTAAAATTCACCTGCCTTATCCGCTCCGGCCAGCAGCACCGGAAACCGTTCCAAAACGTCACTTATCGCTTTGGTCCCTTCCAAAGTGTCAAATTTGACTTTTTCGGAAGGCTTGTATTCCAATGTGGAGAAGTCCAAAGCAAGAATGACCGACTTACCTTTTTCGTCCTTAATTTTTTTATAAAATCCCTGTCCGGTTTTATCTCCCAGCCATTTATTATCAAACAACTTTTGCATAATCGAAGGCAGCACAAATGCATCCCGTGACTCATCATGACCTTCCCCAGAACTATACAGATTATTGGCCACGTGAACGGTGGTATCCAATCCCACTACATCGGACAAACGATAGGTCCCCGACTTCGGACGTCCGGCGACAGGTCCCGTGAGCTTATCTACCTCATCCACCGACAATTGCATTTCCTCCGCGATGCGTATCGTCTGGATCAATGCATAAATGCCCAGACGGTTGGCAATAAAACCCGGGGTATCCTTGCACAAAACGGTCGTTTTTCCAAGGAATAGCTCTCCATAATGCATTAGGAAGTCTATCACACGCTGATCCGTATCGGCAGTCGGAATGATTTCCAATAACCGCAGATACCTGGGCGGATTGAAAAAATGAGTTCCGCAGAAATTCTTTCTGAAATCCTCGCTCCTACCCTCTGCCATCAGATGAATCGGGATACCTGATGTATTGGAAGTGATCAAAGTGCCTGGCTTGCGTAGCGCATCAATTTTTTCATGAAGACTTTTTTTTATGTCGAGCCTTTCTACGATCACTTCGATTATCCAATCAGAATTTTTAATATCAGCCAGATTATCATCAAAGTTCCCAAGCTTAATGCGGGAAGCAAATAAGGGGCTATAAAGTGATGCGGGTGTAGATTTTAAAGTTTGCTGAAACGAATCGTTGACAAGGCGGTTACGAAAAGCAGGATGTTCTGTGGTAATTCCCTTCACTTTTTCGGCTTCCGAAAGCTCTCTTGGAACAATATCCAATAATAAGACTTCCACGCCAATGTTGGCAAAATGGCAGGCTATACGGGAACCCATAATCCCCGATCCCAGGACAGCTACTTTACGAATTGAACGGTTCATTTTTTAAAGGTTTGGTTTGGGTAGTTGTTGGCTTCGGCTTCAACTTGTTTTTCAGAATTCTTCTTCGGTATCGCCGATTTCTCCGGCTTTTAATTTCTGGTTTTCTTCTTCGACGAGTTTATTGATATCCTTGATCACTTCGAAAAAGGTAACCAGCTTGTCCAGAGGGATTTTATCGCGGATCATGGTATTGAATGAAATGACACCTTCACGGGCCATCTCGCGCTTTTCTTTTCCTAGTTCTGTCAGTACGATCCGAACAAAACGCTTGTCGCTTTCGCTCACTTCGCGTTTGATCAGGCCCCGTTGTTCCAGATTTTTCAGCATCCGGACGAGGCTTCTTGGTTCCATGCCCAGAAGCGGTGCAATTTTAGTCGCAGGAGTTCCTGTCTCGATATCAATGTTGAGGAGGACATAACCTACGGCCATGGTGGTGTCGAAACGCGCGGCGTAGGCATTATACATTCTGGAAATAGAATGCCAGGCCCATTTAATCTGGAAATCGATTGTTTTTTCCTTGCGCATTGTTTCAGAAAGCCGTGTATTGGAGCAAATGCCTTATACACAAATGTAAGAAATCACGGCAGTATTATGCAAGCATACTACTTTTCAGCGATGAGCTTATCCATCAGGCTATTGAAGTCGGAGACGAATTCATCGTAGTATTTACCTGTACCCGGACCAGAAAAGCCGGTGTGGATTTCACGGACTTTTCCTTTTTTATCAATGAAAATCGTTGTGGGATAAGACATTACCTTATTTAGCATTGGTAATGCTTTGGCAGTGGCTTCATCGGTATTGGTACCGGCCAGCAAGATCGGATAGTCAATGTCAAACCGACTAATCATGCGCCTAATCTTCGGATTAGCCACTTCGGGCTTATCTGAACGCTCGAATGAAAGTCCAACCATCTCTACGCCGCGGTCTTTATTTTTCTGATACCAAGGCGCCATAAAATTGGTCTCGTCCATGCAATTGGGGCACCATGAACCCATGATTTGGATAATTACAGCCTTGTCCTTAAAGCTCGGGTCTTTTAACGACCATACCTTTCCATCCGAATCCGGAAAACTGAAATCGACTGTTTCAAAACCTGGCTTTAAAAAGGTCAGCTTGGCCGCGTCCGGAAGCTCCGCTTTGGGATCCAATCGTGCCTCCCATGTTTTATAAGCCTTCACTCCCGACCATAAAGAACCTTTCAGTATCCCATTTTCACCAATAGCCGCCTTGAACAATTTGGCATTGGATCCGTCAAATGTGGAGAGGAAAAGACTGTCGCCATTTACACTTCCCGTTAAGAACCGATAGTCCCCGGTTGTAGTCAGAAAAGACCCGGTTACATCTGTTCCGGTTTGCGTAAAATTGCCTACTGCCTGGGTGGAATCGCCTTTGTCATCCATAAAAAACGTAGCCCATTTCCCGGTTACATTCTTTGAAGATTTGGCTTCCCCACTTTTGAAGAATTTATAGCTTTCTCCTGCTTTTGCTTCGAATGGCAAAGATCCGGTAATAACACCATTTGCTACCCGATAATAAATTCCTTTCAAAGATTCCGGTTCTGCCTTTGCGATTATTTTGGCATCGAAGAGCTGCATTGGGATTACGATGGAATCGTTTTCGAAATAGGCCGAATCGAGCTGCAATTTTTCGGCTCCGTTCAGCGCAAAAATGGTGTAGGTTTTCCCGTCAGGGTTTTTGGTAATGTCAAGAAGGAGTGGAAGCTGCTGGTTTTCGCGGTTTAATGTTGCGCGCCAAACGCCGTTTTTTAATGTGGGATCGGCAGCAGGTTTGCAGGCAAATTGTATTAAACAAAACAACGTTACCGCGGCGGAAATGATCAATCTCATAAACAGTGGGTTAACATGAATACGTTAATGTAGCAATAAAATTAATTCCTTTATTACCGGTAATTCCTACGCATTAAAATTGCTAAGTTTGTAACTGCCTCCCGGCAAAAATAAGTTCCTGCTACATTGCTTTTAACAAATGAATCCACTAAGTACTTATCATGAGCCTGTCATGTTACAGGAGTGCCTGGAAGGTCTTCTGATACAACCCGACGGCATATATGTGGATGTTACTTTTGGCGGAGGAGGCCATTCGAGGGCAATTCTCGACAAACTGACCACCGGTCGTCTTCTTGTTTTTGACCAAGACCCGGATGCCGTTGCTAATGCAGAAGAATTCAAGGATGACAAAAGATTTACCTTCATCGCAGCCAATTTCCGGCACCTGAAACGTTACCTAAAATTACACAAGGCTGAGAAGGTAAACGGTATCCTGGCAGATTTGGGCGTTTCATCACACCAAATCAATACGCCCGAAAGGGGTTTTTCTACCCGGTTTGATGCCGAGCTGGATATGCGGATGAACCCGGCAAACGAAAAAACCGCTCGGGAAGTGATTAATACAAGATCAACAACGGAATTACAGCGGATATTGGGCATGTATGGCGAGGTGATGAATGCGAAAACAGCTGCCGAAGCCATCTTTTCAGCCAGGCATAATTCCCAGATCGAGACTGTGAATGATTTGAAAGACATTCTCATGCGTTATGCGCCCAAACACCGGGAAAACAAATATTTCGCCCAGGTCTTTCAGGCATTGAGAATTGAGGTTAATGATGAACTGAGCGTGTTGGAAGAGTTTCTGACACAAGTTCCGGAAGTGCTGAATCCGGGCGACAGGCTGGTTGTGATGTCATACCATTCCTTGGAAGACAGGCTGGTCAAAAATTTCATTCAGAAGGGTAAATTTTTCGGGGAAGTGGAAAAGGATTTTTACGGAAATGAAATCAAACCGATGAAAAGCGTCACCCGGAAACCTGTCGAAGCCACGCCGGAAGAAGTTGCAATAAACCCCAGGGCGAGGAGCGCGAAGCTGAGGGTGGCTGAGAAGATTTAGTGAAAGTGGTCATTTGTAGTCATTGATGGTCATTTATTGTTTTAAATTATTATATATCACCATAATAACTACAAATGACTATATATGACCATTAATGACTATTTCTGACCACATATAACAGTTGACACCCCGGAATCATGGCAGAAAACAAAAAGCGACCGAAGCCGATACCGCCCAAGCCTCCAAAACGGAAGCGGGAGTATCCTTTATTCAACTGGCTAAACAAATTTTTGCCGTTAGACCGTGTTTTCGGCGATAATCTGCCTGGGCATGAGGAGCGCCTTCCGGTGAAATATTTCTATTATTTTGGTTGGGTTGTTATTTTGCTGGTGGCGTACGAAAGGATTGGGTTTCAGTCCGAGCAATATGTTCGAAACAGCATTAAATTAAAAAAAGAAGTGGATGATCTGCGGGCAGAATACACGTCCATTCACTCCGAATACATGAAGAGCAGAAAGCAATCGGTGGTTATTGAAAAAGTAAAAACCGAGGGATTAGAGGAAAACCTGATGCCGCCTAAGAAAATTGTTATCAAGCAAGTTGAAGAATAGCAATCATGAAGAACGAAATTGAAAGCGGTCAAAACAATAAAAAAGCTTTAATCGGTCGCGCTAGGACCGTTGGCTGGATGCTTCTTCTACTGGCTATCCTGGTTTTTGTCAAACTGATTCGGGTGCAGTATTACGATGAGTTTAAAGGGAAAACATGGGCCGAATACTCGGTTAAAAATGACCTTAAACTGGATACGATTCCGGCCATGCGAGGGAATATCTATTCCAACGACAATAGCCTCCTGGCAACTTCCCTACCCTATTATTTCATTGGCCTTGATACCAAAACATCCGATTCCGCTTATTTCTATGCGCATGTAGATGAGCTCGCTTCTCTGCTTGCCAAGAGCTTTCACGAAAATGACGTTGCAGGTTATCGACGAAAGATCATTAGTTATAGGGTAAGCAGGAGCAAGCGCTACCTGCGTTTGAAAAATAAGGAAATCAGCCATCTCGATAGAGAAAAAATAAAGAAATGGCCGTTTTTCGTAAAAAACCGCAAAGGCGGTGGCGGTAAATTCGAAACGATTTACAAACGCTACAAACCATTCAGTCCAATGGCCGACAGGACTATTGGCGGCATTGATCCTAAGAGCGGACGCGGATACATTGGCCTTGAAGCTAGTTTTGATAAAAATCTTGAAGGAAAATCGGGTATTGGCTGGGCTGAAATGGTCGAAGGTGGAATAAAAATTCCAGTTGGCGATGCATTGAATGTGCAACCTGAGGCTGGAAGGGACATTTACACTACCCTGGACATGAATTACCAGGATATGGCTGAGATTGCATTAAGAAGAAAACTCAAAGAAATGGATGCCGACTTCGGCTCGGTAGTGATCATGGAAGTGAAGTCTGGCGAGATAAGGGCAATGGCTAACCTGACAAAACGCGGTGAAAACAAATATGAGGAAGTTTTCAATTATGCGCTGGCAGGAAGCAATGATCCCGGATCGACGTTTAAGCTTGCGACCATGATGGCGTTGCTGGAAGAAACGCATATGGACCCGGATAAGATCATGGTGAACACGGGTACCGGCGCCATGCCATTTAAAAACCACGTGATCCGGGATGCGCACAGAGGCGGTTTTGGAACTATTACGGCTTCTGAGGTTTTGGAGAAATCATCCAATATAGGGATCGTGCAGCTGATGCTCCGCTATTTTGCAAGCAAGCCCGATAAATATCTTTCCTATCTCAAACAATTTCACCTCACCACGCCCACAGGCATTCACATGAAAGGTGAGAAGCCTCCACTTATTCGTGATCGCAGTTCCAAACATTGGAGCAGCTATTCACTTTATTTCATGGCGCATGGTTATGAAATGCAAATGACGCCCCTGCAAACACTTGCGTTGTACAATGCAGTGGCTAATGATGGTTACTGGGTAAGGCCGATGATCGTTCGGGAAGTGCGGAATGCGGAGGGAATAGAAGACAAAATACCTCCGTACGTGGAAGATCAGCCGATTTGTTCGCCTGAAACGATAAGGAAAGTGAAAAAGATGCTGCAAGGAGTTGTTAATACCGGCCTAGCAAAACACATTAAAAGTGATCTCTACGAAATTGCAGGGAAGACCGGGACAGCCCGGAAACTGATCAACGGGGTGTACACTGAGGGCAGGAACTATACCTCTTTTGTAGGTTATTTTCCTGCGGATAAGCCCAAATACAGCTGCATTGTGATCATTGACAACCCGAAAAGTAAAGGCGCCGATTACACCCGGTATGCGGGAAGCGTTGCAGCGCCGGTCTTCAAAGAAGTAGCGGATAGGATTTATGCTTATGATGTCAATATCCAGAAGCCCGTAAAGGATTCTATCCCAGAGACTTCGAAAGACGTGAAATGGGCTGGAAAAACATCGGAATTGCGAGTGATCAGCAAAGAACTGAAACTTACCCCGGTACCCGAAGATACCGAATACGCCTCCGCCTCTCTTTTCAAAAAAGGAAAAACAAACTGGCAATCCCGGAATATTAGCTTAAGAGATATCCCCAATCTGCAGGGAATGGCCATGCGTGATGCTTTGTATATCATGGAAAATAAGGGTTTTAAAGTAAATTTCCGGGGCTCAGGAAAGGTAATTGAGCAATCCTTACCCCCCGGCTCCAATGAAGCTGGCGCAAAAACAATCCTTTTAACATTACAGTAATTCCATTTATGGAAATCAATCAAGAGAAGAGTCTGAGCAGTTTGCTGGCAGAGGTGAAGGACGCGCAGCTGTTTGGGCAAGTGGATATTGTTGTTAACAATATCATTTTAGACTCAAGAAAAGTACTACCCGGCAGCTTGTTCGTCGCATTAAGAGGCACTCAAACAGATGGTCATCAATACATAGGCATGGCCACAGAACTTGGCGCTGCCGCGATTCTTTGTGAAGAATTGCCCGAAAATAGAGTTACCGGAACAACATACATTCAAGTACCGGATTCTGCGGAGGCTATGGGGCACATTGCTTCGGCATTTTACGGACATCCTTCGAAAAGTCTGACGCTAGTAGGCGTTACCGGGACAAACGGAAAGACTTCCGTAGCCACATTTCTTTTCCAATTATTCAGGGCATTGGGGTATAGGTGCGGCTTGCTTTCGACCGTGCAAAACCAGATTGAGGATAAAGTAATTGCCGCAACGCACACCACTCCCGATTCCACTGCTTTGAACGAGCTGCTTGCCCAAATGCTGGCAAAGAAATGCAGCCATGTCTTTATGGAAGTGAGCTCGCATGCCGTTGCTCAGCACCGCATTACGGGTTTACAATTTGCTGGTGGCATTTTTACCAATATCACCCACGATCACCTCGACTTTCATAAGACATTCGATAACTACATTAAGGCGAAAAAAGGCTTTTTCGATGCGCTTCCCAAGACCGCATTTGCATTGGTGAATGTAGATGATCGCAGGGGAGCGGTAATGGTGCAAAATACCAGCGCTAAAATAGAAACTTACTCGCTTCAGACGCTTGCAACCTTCAAAGGGAAAGTAATTTCTGATACGCTGGCGGGAATGCATATGGAGATCAATTTACAGGAGGTATGGTTCAGGGTAATTGGGCGATTTAATGCGTATAACCTGCTTTCGGTTTACGGTGCTGCGCTTCTATTGGGAGAAAAAGCTGATTCTGTCCTAACTGAACTTTCCAATTTGAAAAGTCCTCCGGGAAGGTTCGAGCAATTTCATTCTGATGATCACGTTGTCGGCATTGTAGATTATGCCCACACGCCGGATGCATTGGAAAATGTTTTGGAAACGATTGCGCATTTGCGAAGCGGAAATGAAAAGGTGATTACGCTGGTCGGATGCGGGGGAAATCGGGATGCTGAAAAAAGGCCGAAAATGGCTGAGATTGCTTGTAAGTATAGCAATCAGGTCATATTAACCTCCGACAATCCCCGCTTTGAAGATCCGTTGGACATTCTGGACCAAATGAAAAAAGGCGTCCCTCCTTTGGATTATAAAAAAACGAAAGTGATCGCTGATAGACGAGAGGCCATTTTTAAAGCGGGTTTAGAAGCGGAGTCAGGTGATATTATTCTTATTGCAGGAAAAGGGCATGAAAATTACCAGGATATCAAAGGTGTAAAACATCATTTCGATGACAAAGAGGTTTTATTGGAAGTATTTGAAAAACGACATTCCAATTAAAAGTTTCCAGGCCTTTTGTGTAATCTCCGAAATAAAGCAACTTTGCAGCCGTCACTCCAATAAGCAATTTCATGCTCTATTATCTTTTTGAATATTTAGATAAAAATTTCAACATCCCTGGCGCAGGGGTTTTCCAATATATCTCATTCAGGGCATTAGGCTCTACGGTTTTATCCCTTTTTATAGCTGCCACTTACGGAAAGACTATCATTAATTTCCTCCGGAAAAAGCAAATGGGGGAAAACATCCGTGATCTTGGACTGGCAGGTCAGATGGAAAAGGCCGGAACCCCTACCATGGGCGGCTTCATTATTTTAGCATCGCTATTAATTCCCGTCATACTTTTTGCAAAACTGACTAATGTATATATCGTTCTGCTGATCATTACCGCTCTTTGGACTGGAATGATTGGCTTTATCGATGATTATCTTAAGAAATTTAAAAACAATAAAGACGGGCTTCACGGGCGGTTTAAAATCGTAGGACAAGTAGGATTAGGCTTGATTGTCGGCATTACGCTTTCGTTTAATGACAATGTGAGGATCCGCATTTACGATAAACCATTACTAAGTTCTAATCTAGGCGAGATACAGCGGTATCGCGATATCATCCATCCCACGGTTACCACCATTCCTTTCACCAAAAACAATGAATTTGATTACAAGGCGCTGCTTTTTGGCCTGCCAGAAGAGTACACCTGGATCATTTACACCATTGTAGCGATTTTTATCATCACCGCAGTTTCCAACGGTGCAAACATTACAGATGGAATAGACGGATTGGCTGCAGGTGTATCAGGGATCATTGCGCTCACATTGGGCGTTTTGGCTTATTTGTCGGGAAATACCAAGTTTTCACAGTATCTCAACATCATGTACATCCCAAACTCGGGTGAGCTCGTGATTTTTTGCGCGGCATTTATCGGGGCCTGTGTTGGGTTTTTGTGGTATAATGCGTATCCAGCCCAGGTTTTTATGGGTGATACGGGAAGTTTGATGCTTGGGGGAGTGATTGCAGTGGTTGCGCTGGCCATTCGTAAAGAATGGCTTATTCCGATTATGTGTGGAATTTTCATTGCCGAAAACCTTTCGGTCATCCTGCAAGTCAGCTATTTTAAATACACCAAAAACAAATACGGGGAAGGAAGAAGGATCTTTTTGATGTCGCCCCTACACCATCATTATCAGAAAAAGGGCATTCACGAGTCGAAAATTGTAACTCGTTTCTGGATTGTGGGAATAATCCTGGCAATTATGACATTGGCAACGTTGAAATTAAGATAGAATTTAAGGGAGGAAGGAGGACATGGATGAAGGGGAATAGACACTGCGTCAAACCTTTCGTCCCTTTACTCCTTCCTCCCTTTTCTCCTATCAAATCTATCTACCAACGGCTTCGCTGTATCTTCTCGGATCGTAACCTTTCGCGAATAGCGGGTATTGGTCAAAAATACGTCTTACGACACTTCGGTAGTGATTATTGGAATTTTCAACTCCCTTGAAGATTCCAGACGCATAGCCTCTCCACACAACCTGATCGCTTTCAGCATCAATTAGAGAGACTATCAATGTTCCTTTATCTAATGCATATTTGATTGGTTCATATCGAAACCCGTCATTTTCAGTGTCCACCCAGTTCTTAATCACCGGCTGCATATAACCCTGATAGCGCAGGTTATCGTAGAAAATTCCATAATTAACCAGCAGAGTTGGTTTCTCGGCAGTTAGCTTGTAACCCCTAACCTGCATCTGACGACGAATCGCCTCATAAATTTCGGTACAAAGATTATTGGTATCTCTCTCACATTCAAGAAATGTATAGGAAGAATAATCTTTAAAGTTGGTTTCGTAGCTATAATCATGCTCCACAAACACTTTCCGACCACTTGAGCAGCCCGCAATTATAACTACCAGAAAAACAGCGGAATAAGTAAAAATAGACCTCAGCATAAGCATTTAATTTGTCAGGTTTTATATATATATCAGAATGTTTCAATACTTGGTTGATCCTGCAATAACTTGTTTACGAGACCTTTCAAAATTATCCCAAATAATAAGCTATTGATTTACGCATTTCGGAAGCAGTAACTACTATATCATAAGCACATTGCCCTGCTCCATTTAGCAGTGAAAACCTCACTTCTTTTCCTTTGTTTTTCTTATCCTGGCGTGTCAAGGAGATTATTTTCTCAACATCATCCGGTTTTATAGCCACTTTGCCATATGTGGCAAAAAGAAATTCTTCAATATTTGTCAGCGTTTGCTGATCTATCATTTTCCTTGCAAATGAGAGGTAACTCTCCATGATCATGCCAACTGCAATTGCCTCTCCATGAAAAAGTCTTTGGCCAGCTGGCTTATTCAAAAAGCACGTTTCCACTGCATGCCCTAATGTGTGTCCGAAATTTAGAATTTTCCTTACTCCTTTTTCAGTCGGGTCTTGCTCCACTACCCGCTGCTTAATTTTGACCGAATGACTGATAAGGTCCTCCCAGTTCTGTTCCTCAAAATCCTTATACCTGATCTCCTCCCACTTTTCCTTATCCGCTATCAGACAATGTTTGATGACCTCTGCAAATCCTGAACGCAACTCGCGCTCTGGTAAAGTGCTTAAAAACTTCGGATCGATGAGCACGCTCTTCGGAATGTTGAAGACGCCCAGATGGTTCTTAAACCCTTGAAAATCAATTCCCAATTTTCCTCCTACACTCGCATCAACCTGGGATAACAACGTCGTCGGGACCTGTATAAAATCTATTCCACGTTTGTAAACTGCTGCGCAAAATCCCCCCATATCGCCGATCACTCCTCCTCCTAAATTAATAACTAACGCATGCCGGTCTAATTCCTCCTTTGTCAGTATTGCCCAGATTTTTTCGCAAGTTGCCAGTGTTTTTTGAGACTCTCCGGGCAGAACGGTTACCACACTATGTCTTGGTAAAACCGCCTTCAAAGCTGGATAACAATGCTTTTTAGTATTATTATCGACTACAACAACTACCTTTGAATATTGAAAAGAACTCAAAAATCCCGATAAGCTTTCGCCCAAAGGTGCAATTACTACTGACTGATTCATTCGAAACTTGAATTGAGACTGGCTCACCACACATACGATGAGCACACATAAATGGATGCGTAGACTTCGTTCTTTCTGAAATAATATTCTGGAAATCTCTTTTAAAGATAGGAATTATTATGTTTACCAAATAAATAATTAGGTTTTGTATCCTAAGATATTTTCTATAAACCACATTTTTGATTCAACTTTCTTGCCCAACGACTGGTTTACATTTTATTTTGTAAAATTGCGATTTTGAATAACCCGTTTTTGTAACCCATTAAAAATTTAATCTCGACGAATGAGTGCTCCACTGATTTCAGGAATTCAACAAGTAGGAATTGGTGTTCAGAATGTGCCCGACGCATGGAAATGGTACCGTAAGGTCCTAGGATTTGATGTTCCCGTGTTTGATGAAAAGGCGGATGCACCGCTGATGATCCCTTATACCGGCGGTGAAGTTCACCAAAGGCATGCAGTGCTGGCGATCAATATGGCGGGAGGCGGTGGTCTTGAAATCTGGTCATTCACAAGCAGGACTTCGCAACCTCCAAATTTCAAAATTGAGCCGGGTGATCTTGGAATCAATGCAATACGGTTTAAAGCCCCCGATGTTAAGAAAGCGCACGACTGGGTTAAAAGTAAATCCAAAGAGGCTGTCGGCCCATTGGTGAAATTGCCGGAAGGGGAAGGATTTTGGGGTAATGACCCTTACGGAAATGCCTTTCAGATCACCAGTGACAATTCCTGGTTCCAAAAAACAGGTAAACCGGTAGGTGGTGTTGCAGGTGTTGTGATTGGGGTTTCGGACATTGACCAATCCGTAATTTTTTACGAAAACCTGTTGCGGCCATTGGAAGTTGTGTATGATCTGACAGGCACATTCGACGATATTCCAGCATCCATTCCCAGCCAAAAGTTCAGAAGAATGTTACTGCGCAAAAGCTTCACGCCTGACGGTGCGTTCAGCAAGTTACTTGGCGACATCCAGATTGAATTGATACAGACATTGGACAGAACGCCTAAAAAGATATTTGAGAACCGATACTGGGGAGACTGCGGCTACATTCATTTGTGTTTTGACACTCTGGACATGAATGCGCTCAAAACAAAGCTGCAATTACAGGGTTACCCCTTTACAATAGACAGCGAAAGCTCTTTCGGCATGGAATCCGCTGCAGGCCGGTTCGCTTATCTTGAAGATCCGGACGGAACATTGATCGAACTCGTGGAAACGCATAAGGTACCAGTTCTGAAGAAAATAGGCTGGTTTCTGGATATTCAAAAAAGGAAGGATCAGAAGCCGCTACCGGATTGGATGCTGAAGACGATGAGTTTGAATCGGGTGAAAGATTAATTCCAACAAATTTACTTCGATTTTCCCAAATAACCATGTAAATTTATTCTTCAAAAATAAAATTACATGGTTAATGATAAATCGCTCGATTGAGCAGGCTGTCTTGCGCTCTCTTAGCTTCTTCCCGGCCGTCGGAATTTTAGGTCCCCGGCAGGTGGGAAAGACAACTCTTGCGCAGAAACTGATGACTGAGTTACAAAAGCCTTCGGTCTATTTTGATCTTGAATTAGCAGAAGACTTTGAAGCTATCTCACAAAATACTACATGGCTCCTAGAAAATAACATTGACAAAACGATTGTAATTGATGAGGTTCAAAGGCTACTGCCTTTGTTTACACAATTAAGAGCTATTATAGATCGAAAAAGAGAGGCAGCGCGGTTCATTCTGCTAGGGTCTGCTTCTCCGAGTTTTTTGCAAAAAAGCTCAGAATCCCTTGCGGGCAGAATTGCATATCACGAATTATCACCAATACTGACAGTCGAAGCTGCATCTACCGAAATTCCCTGGCAACAGCACTGGCATCGCGGTGGATTTCCGGATGCCTTACTTGCACCTGACGACGGTTTCTGGTATCAATGGCAACAAAATTTCATCAAAACGTATGTCGAACAAGACCTGTCACAACTCGGCATAACCATGTCAATACCTCTGCTGAATAATTTTATTCGTATGATATCGCATGTTCACGGATCCCTTCTTAATTATGTAACAATCAGCAATTCTATTGGCATTTCAAATATCGCGGTTCGTCGCTATCTGGAAATTCTTGAACAGGCTTACCTCGTGAGACGGCTCGAACCTTGGTATGTAAACATGAGCAAAAGGATCGTAAAATCGCCGAAGATCTATATCAGGGACAGTGGAACCCTGCATTTCCTCCATAATATCAGGACGTTCGACGATCTGATTAAGCATCCCGTTTCTGGTGCATCATGGGAAGGCTATGTGCTCGAACAGGTCATTCCTTTACTTGACCCCGCAATACGCCCGCATTTTTATCGGACTTCAAACGGAGCCGAAATGGACTTAGTTTTGGTTGATGGGATTACTCCTGTGGTTTCAATTGAAATAAAGATATCCTTAGCTCCTGCATTAAAAAGAGGATCAACAGAATCAGTGAATGATTTGAAAACTAAAAACAATTTTGTTGTCACTCCAAAGGGTGGAAATACATCAATTCGTCCGGGCTGGATTCATTGTAATGTGGTGGAATTAATTCAAAATCTGCAAACGTTAAAATTTGTGAAGTATTAAAACTTTGCAAGTCTTAATACTTACTCCCAACCCAAGCCAGAAGCGGAAGTGCAATAAACAGTCCCAATCCTGCAGTCCAGCCGGCAATAAATCCCAAAATAACAGAGAGCAAGCCGACTATTACGGGATATAGGTAGATCAAAAGTCCAAATAATACCGAATCATAAAATACCGTCCGCGCTGTTAGTTTGGCTGACTTATTTTTAAAGACGGAAAGCAGCGGCCGATGAATGGTCCGCCCGATTACACCGATTGCTTGCAGCAAAACATTTCCCTTGCCCGGAGCAGGACAATTTTCAAAAAAAGCATTCAACTTTTGAAGTTGCTCTGCTTTGGGCAGGTCACCGGGAATGGTCAGAATTTCATTATTCATTCTCTTTTCGAGAATTTCATTGAACTCGCGCAGCCATTTTTCGTATTCCTCAGGGTTGGTCGCGATATCCGCCTGGCTAATCGCGTCGCCGAATTTGAGGGATACACGCTTTCCAAACCCACGGAAATGTTCGTAATTAACACCTGTTGGAATTACTTTCATTGTAGGCACTGCATCTTCTCCGTACCAAGTCTTGTGGGCCATTCTTGCGGTTCCTTTGCCTAATGGCCGTAATTTCCATTCATGAACACAAACACCTTCTGAAAAAACCAGAACCGGAGACCCTTTTTTCAATGCGTTATGGCTTTCGTCCGCGGTAATTTCATGATTCTTAAGATATTGCCGACCTTCGGATCCCCTAAAAACCGGAATGAGATTGATCTGACGCAGCCAGAAAGCGACCTTCGGATTTTTGAAAACATCCCCTCTTGCCAGCGTATACATAGGCTTTAGAACGGAACCGATCACCAATGCATCGAAAAACGAGTCAGAGTGATTGGAAGCAAAAAGTAAAGGCAGCTCCTGAGGCAACTGTTTATACCCGGTGAGACAAAGTTTTTTTAGGTAGATCGGCAAAGCAAGCCTGATCAGAAAGCGCGAGAAGTAGTAAAACAAAATCTAAAAGGTAAGTTTTTGTAAAATTATAAGATTATTTTTTATTCGGCTTGCTCATGCAGCGGTATTGCACACCTGCGAAGTTGCTACCTTTGGAATAACATAACTCCACGGAGCAAAGCATCAACAATGCTGAAACCTAATGCTTATTTGTAATGCGTTTAAAAGATTATCCCGAAATTATCCGTCAGGCCTGGGCCGGTTTTGATAATTCGATCGGAGTAAAATTTGTGGAGGATATCAGTGCCAAAGTATCAACTAACCATGTTTTCAGGGTTACACTGGACAATGACGATGTAGTCGTTGCAAAGCTTTCCTATTTTGGTAAATACGAACATTTCAAGGAAGATCACCGGATCATTCAGACGCTATCCAATAATTTGCTTTATCCGTTTGAAAACGTCCTCGCCAAGTCGCTGGTTAAGAATAATCAGGTTTATACATACCGTTATCAGGAAGATTTTGTGGATACCTGGGTTGTTTTTTACAATCCGATCCGCGCCATGAACCGTTTGCCGAGGAGGCTTAATGAAGATCAGATACGCAAATTAGGTACTGAGGCCGCAAAATTCCATCAGGCTTGTTTTAGAGCAGGTAAATCCATCCCCAAATCATCCAAAAACCTGCGGACAGATATTCAGCATTTGCTCGAAATCCTGGAAAGCGACACGGGGAAATATGAGCACCGGGGTAATATACATATCCTGGAAAAGCAATGTGACATTTTCATGAAAAACATCCAGCGCCTGAACCTGAGCTCGTTTGACCTGATGCCTGTTTTTATGGACTGGAACATCGGCAACTTTTCTGTCACGGATGATCTGAAATTGTTTTCACGCTGGGATTACGACTGGTTTCGGGTTTCTTCCCGTGTAATGGATTTTTATTTTTTCAGCCGGGTGGTTTCTAGTGTTGGTGACCGTACTGTTTTCAGCTATCTTATTGGCCCGCTGATGGAAGACCGGTTTATGATTTTTTTACAGGAATACCATAAAGTATATCCATTGACAGAGCGGGAAGTGCGGTTTATGAAAGAGGCTTACCGCTTTTTTATTCTCAATTATGTGATCAAATATGGAAAATATTTCTTCCATCGGTCTTATTGCACCAAACTACAAAAAGAAGCCTACGAATTATACTTCCCATCCATTGATGGGTTTGATGCCGAAAAAATTTTAAGAGCATTAAAAATTTAAAAGCACCGTTACCCTGAATTACTCAAAGACACCAACTCTATGATCCTCGACAATTTTAAATCTGTTATCTCCAAATATGATGTAATTTTCTTTGATGCTTTCGGTGTCCTTAAAACCTATAATGGGCTGATCCCTGGCATTAAAAATACATTTGCTTATCTGAGGGAGACAGGGAAAGATTTTTATGTGGTTACCAATGATGCCTCAAGAGGGCCTGAGGAACTTGCCGAGAGTTATGTTAAGTTGGGTATAGATGACGTCACGCCGGACAGGATCGTTTCATCAGGAATGCTGGCCCGGGAATATCTTGAATTAAAAGTCAGAAGCGGTGTTGTTGCTTATCTGGGGACCGAAAATTCTGCACATTACATCGAAAGTTCTGATTTAAAAACACTTTCCATCCGGAAGCTGGACTTAAGTGACATTAATGATATTAATGCATTGGTCTTCCTCGACGACGAGGGTTTTAACTGGAACACGGACCTTACTAAAACCCTGAATTTGCTGCGGAAACGAAACATTCCCGTTATCGTGGCGAATACAGATAAAACCTATCCGGCTTCTAAAACCCGGCTCTCTATTGCTGTTGGCGCATTGGCCAAAATGATTGAGGATACGATCGGCCGTCAATTTATTAGGTTTGGAAAGCCTGATCCCCAAATGTTTATTTTCGCTTATCAGCACATTAAAAACTATCCCAATGTCAGCAAAAGAGACATTCTAATGGTCGGCGACACTTTGCATACCGATATTTTAGGTGGCAATAAATTTGGCCTGGATACCGCATTGGTTCTAACTGGTAACACCCAAGCCGAGGACGCCGAAGTCAGGATCCGGGCGACGGGGATCATACCTACTTACATCTGCGTTTCAGCGGTGGTTGAATAGTAAGGTTAGGCAATTTTTTTATATTTATTAAAAACACAATGATTATGGACTCACGGGCAATTCAAATTACTGAAATTGAAACACCGCTGGAAGAGTCCATGTCATTGAACCATTCCCGTCTGACTTACCGCATTAGCGTCCTGTTATCCGCTTACGACACACAATTTGATATTATGCCAGAATTGGAACTGGAATTAATTGAAGGGCGCGGCAAACCGGATATCTCCATTTTTCAAAATTTAGTATTCAACTGGGAAGAGACATTATAAGGTATCCAGCCCCGCCAATCACTGCTATTGAAATCCTATCCCCAACGCAAGCTTATGATTCTTTAACCAGTAAGATTCGCAAAACATACTTCCCAAGCGGCGTTAAATCTGCCTGGATCGTCATGCCTTCCGTCAAAAGCATTCAGCTGTTTATTCCAGATCAACCTGTTAAGTGGTTTACTGAAACTATTTTCAGCGATCCGGTGAACGGAATTGAGTTGGATCTGAAGATGGTTTTCAGATAAAAGGCGATAATGAAAAGCTGCGTGATAAAAAACTGCACAACCACCAGACTTTTTCGCATGGATACCTTTCCGGCTTTTTGCGTCGTCAATTTACCTTTGAGGGCTGCAACCGGATTAAACCGAGCGAGAATATCCGCAGGATATAGTCCCGTCAGCAAAATCACCCCGACTACTAAGGTGCCAAACCATTTAAATGCATTTGGATTCAAAAGATCAAGGACTGAAATGTTCGCGTGAAGCATGGACAATGCCTGATTAAGCATTGGTAGACTTAGCTTCGTAAAAATTAGGGCAACGACAAAAGCACCGAGACAAATGATGGCTGTTTCCAGCATAAACTGTCCAATTAGCTGTCTCCGTGTACTCCCCATTGTTTTGCGAACACCCACTTCCCTTGAACGTTTGATTGCCTGAGCCGTAGAAAGATTGATAAAATTGACGCTGGCTGCCAGCACCAGAAATAACCCAACACCAATCAATGCATATAAAATAGGTTTTGGTGCCGCGCCATATCCGGGCGCGTGAAACATTTCGCTTAACGGAATCGCTCGGAAGCTGTAAGCCTTCGCGTCGTTGGGCCTATAATGTTTTTTCACATTTCAGGAAAGCTGCTGGTCAATCTGGAAGGCTCTGTTCCCTCCTTTAATGTTACCCAGCACATGGTGGATGGTTCGGCCCAAACATTGAGCATATTGGTATCGCCATAAAATCCTGGTATCGTGGAATATGAAATCAGGACATCATAACGAAGCTGCGTATTCGGCGGAGGATTTTCAATAATTCCTGTGACGGTTAGATTCACTTTATTATCAAACCGCAGGATTTCTCCCATTACATTTTCACGTCCAAAATACTTTTTCGCATAATCCCTGGATAAAACAACCGTATTGGGAGCGGACAGCGCTTGTTTCGCATTTCCGCTAACCCATTTGGAATCGAAAACATCAAAATATTCAGGTTCTGTAAAACAAATATTCCTTGATTCCTCGAATTTTTTGCTGCTACCACCCTTACTATCAGGGACAGCGATAACCGATCCGAATAAATTATTCAGTCGAACAGAACTTTCTACAAAAGGATATTCCCGTCGCAAGATTTCACCCATTGGGCGAGGCGTAACATCCGTTTGCTGAATTTCATCATCAATCACATCTGTAACAATCCAGAAAATACGATCTGCCTTTGAATGATAGCGATTGAAGCTATCTATTTGTCTTCCATTTTAAAAAAGTATTCCCTTGCCCGTTGCGCCTCCTGGGTGAATTCCTGCTCTTTACCCAATGTTTTCAAAATTAGTGATCGGTGCTGATGGCATTGGGCAGCCACATAGGAGTCTGGAAATGAGCGGGCAGACCTGGTGAATAAAATCATAAGCCGTGTGCACAAGCATTAAAACGGCAATGATTTATTTCTCCGATTTCCTGCTATTTTTGCCAAAAATCGTCCTATTAATTACTCTAATTACACACACATGTTCGCTAAAACTTATGGTAGCGCCGTTTTCGGTGTGGATGCGCAAATCATCACGATTGAAGTCAATGTGGGCCAGGGCATTGGCTTTTTATGGTTGGACTTGCCGATAGTGCGGTAAAGGAAAGCCAGCAGCGCGTAGAAGCCTCTCTCAAATATTTTGGCTACAAAATGCCGCGGCAAAAGTTGGTTGTTAACCTCGCCCCTGCCGACATTAAGAAAGAAGGCTCATCGTATGACTTGCCAATTGCTCTTTGCACCCTCATCACCTCCGAACAACTTAATTGCGAGCTCAATACAGAAGACTACATTATCCTCGGCGAACTTTCTCTGGACGGCATGCTCAGGCCAATAAAAGGCGTACTTCCCATTGCAATTGAAGCACGAAAAAAAGGATTTAAAGGCTTGGTACTCCCCGCTGAAAATGCGCACGAAGCTGCCATCGTCAATAACATCGACGTTATTCCGGTAGAAACGCTGACCGACGCCATTGCCTTTTTTGAGGGGAAGCTTCACATTGAGCCATTGGTTGTGGACACGCGCGATTTGTTTTTTACTTCTCAAAATGAATATGATGCTGATTTCGAGCATGTTCAGGGGCAGGAAAACATCAAACGTGCGTTGGAGATAACTGCCGCAGGCGGACATAATGCAATCATGATCGGGCCACCAGGAGCGGGGAAAACCATGTTAGCAAAGCGAATTCCTGGCATATTACCTCCGTTGAGCCTACCCGAAGCCCTCGAGACCACTAAAATTCATTCGGTGGCTGGAAAACTTGGAAAGCAGGCAACGCTTGTTTCCCGCAGGCCATTTCGTTCGCCGCACCATTCAATCAGCGACGTGGCATTGGTGGGCGGAGGCAGCTATCCACAACCCGGCGAAATATCCCTGGCGCACAATGGTGTACTTTTTCTTGATGAACTCCCTGAATTCAAGAGAACGGTGCTTGAAGTAATGCGGCAGCCTTTGGAAGAACGGAAGGTAACCATTTCCCGGGCAAAAATGTCTGTTGAATTTCCTGCCAATTTTATGCTGATCGCCAGTATGAATCCTTGCCCGTGCGGCTATTATAATCATCCGGACAAAGAATGTGTCTGTGCTCCAGGCGTCGTCCAAAAGTACCTGAACAAAATCAGTGGACCCTTATTGGACCGCATTGACTTGCACGTGGAAGTAACTCCCGTATCATTCGACCAGATCTCGTCCACCCGAAAATCGGAAAACAGCGAGCAGATCAGGGAACGGGTTATCAAGGCTCGCAAGCGGCAAACTGAACGTTTTAAGGATCGGAAAGATATTTATTCCAATGCCATGATGACGCCTGAAATGGTGAAGGAAATCTGTGTGATAGAGGATGTCGGCAAAGCATTGCTGCGGAAAGCAATGGAAAGGCTGGGCTTATCTGCCAGGGCTTATGACCGCATTTTAAAGGTATCCCGCACCATTGCCGACCTGGCCGGAAGTGATGATATCAAGGTTGAACATTTGGCAGAAGCAATTCAATATCGGAGTTTAGATCGGGAAAGCTGGGCTGGGTGAACCATTTGAAACCAATTTTTTTACACTTAAATATTATTAAATTTGGAAACACAACTTTTGACTAAGGAAATGAGTACCCGCATTTATTCTAAAATTTTGGACAGACCGGATGCTTATTTGATTATCGAAGCAGTGAAAGCCGCATTGGATAAAGAAAAAGAAACACGGCTAAAATTTTATGACAATATCACGGAGGAGGACAAGGCTGAATTTATTAACGGCGAAGTGATTATGCACTCGCCGGTAATGATGCGGCATAATCATGTAACAGGATTGCTGCTTCGTCTACTGGGTATATATGTTGCCCGAGAGCAGCTAGGCTTCGTAGGATTTGAAAAGCTTATGATTTCGCTCACACGCAATGACTATGAGCCGGACATTTGTTTTTTTCGTCAGGAAAAGTCAGCGCAATTTACAGGTGACCAAATTCTTTTTCCTGCACCGGACCTGATCATTGAAATACTTTCCAACTCAACACAAGCCCGTGATCGTGGCGTTAAGCTTAAAGATTATCAGGCTCATCGAATCGAAGAATATTGGATTATTGATCCAAAGGATGAGACACTAGAGCAATATCATCTGTTCGGGGAGGAATATCAACTAGTTCTAAAATCCAGGGTCGGGGATGTAAAGAGTTTTGTGGTTGAAGGCTTCCTGATTCCCATTCGAGCTATTTTTGACAATGCTGAAAATCTAAAAGCACTTCAAAATTTATAATACTCCACTCAAAGTTCCTCTATACTCACTCCCCCCAATTCTTGAAACAACGTTTGCCAATAATGGGTAATGTGCGGATTATTTTCCTTTGAAGAAGCCGTAGGCTCGAACGGCGAAACAATAGTAACCTGCGGTGAACCGATTGCATATTGATCCAGTTTCTTGGAATCTGCTTTTGCATCTGCCTCAGCCTCAGAATCATTCTTCGGTGGTTTGATATGGAAATCCCTTCGATCGGAGCCCCTTACACTTTCAATCATATCACTGAAATAATAGACTTTTACCTCAGAGCCACTTTCACCTGCTTTGGCAATAACAGGTAAGCTTGCCCAGATATCGGTATATTGACTGGATGAACCGGTATTTTGCTGGTTCATTTTTGCCAGGAGCTGACGGAGGTAGATGCCTTTTTCCTTTTGCAATGAGAGTTGGAAAGCAGTTTCAATACCTTCCTTATCCGTAGCATTTGCCCCATCCATATTATCCTTTTCGCTCCTCACAGTCAATGACAATGCTCTTGCCTTCGAAGTATTTTCATGGATAAAGTAAACCTCCAATTTATCGCCCTTGTTTTTCATATTGCTTTCAATGATATCTGTTAATGCCTGGCGGTATTTATCATTGACATAATTCTTGTCGACATGTATGCTTTGTGTTTTATCCAAAAAAACCAATGAGTAAATGGATGCGTCCGGAACCGTCTGCGCAACTTCCTTTTCACCTCCGCAGGCAAAAAGCATTGAAATGATAGTTGAAACCAGGACAACCTTTGATGTCTGTTTACTTTTTCTAAAAAAGGGGCGATTTAATTGAGGATCCATAGATAAATTTTATTTGGCTAAACGGGTGAGTAGTGCAAATATTTTATTCAACAAAGTAAACCCCTCAAAACGTGTGCCTTGAAGGGTTTTCCTATTTCAATGATGGTAAAACGCTATTTGCTTTGATTCTGGATCAGCTCTACAAGGTCTTCTGAAATACCTGTTGACGAATAACCCCCATCGTGATAAAGATTTTGCATGGTCACATAACGGGTCAGATCCGAGAATAAGGTAATGGCGTAATTCGCGCAATCATCTGCGGAAGCATTCCCCAAAGGGCTCATTTTTTCAGCAAATTCATAAAAAGCATCAAATCCTTCAATTCCTGAACCTGCTTTCGTTCTGGTAGGCGATTGGGAAATGGTATTAACTCTTACATTTTTTGATTTTCCGTAACGGTATCCATAGCTGCGGGCAATGCTTTCTAACAATGCTTTCGCTTCCGCCATATCATTATAAAAAGAATACGTACGCTGAGCGGCAATGTAGGATAAAGCCACAACCGATCCCCAATCATTGATAGCATCCTGCTTCTCAGCAACTTGTAAAAATTTATGCAGAGAAAGGGCAGATATATCCAATCCTTTTTGGAACCACTCATAGTTAAGATCGCCGTATGCTTTCCCTTTCCGAACATTTAAAGACATTCCGATCGAGTGAAGGACAAAGTCAATTTTACCTCCTAAAATTTCGACTGACTTGCTAAACAGATTTTCGATATCCTCAATAGAAGTAGCGTCGGCAGGAATTATCTGAGCGTCACATTGTTTTGCCAGATCATTAATAGCACCCATTCGCATGGCAATTGGGGCATTCGTTAATGTAAAAATTGCACCCTCTTCTTTTGCTTTCAGTGCCACTTTCCAGGCTATCGAATTTTCGTCCAAAGCACCTGATATAATTCCCCTTTTTCCTTTTAATAAACCGTAAGCCATGTTTTCCTTTTATTGTTAATGAACTTGGATTCGTCCGTTTAGGGCGGCAAAGTAAAGCATTTCAGTGCTATAAAACACTCTTTTCTGCTGGTTTCATGTGTAGCTTATCTTGAAAAAATGCATCAGTAGCTTCATAAACGCTTTTTACATCTTTGGAGCGAAGGTGTGAACCAATCACGTGGTCGCCGCTCTCGGGAAATGCTTTTTCAACTTTCATTTCGTCAGGTGTACCTAGTTTCTGGAACATATTCTGAATAGCCTTGACAGACACTACCTGGTCTTGCTCTTTTTCATTTTTGTAATAATACCCTACGAAAATCGGCATTTTGACTTGTTCAAAAATCTCAGGCTTCGCAACGGCGTCTATCGTTTGCTGCAAAGTCATTAATCCGTTGGTATGATAACCCTGCAGCCAGTATTTAGCCTGTTCTGTGTCCTCATCTTTTGATATGTTGTGTTCACCAATTACCTGCTTTAAAATTTGTCTGCCCCAAGGTTTTGTAATGTATTTTAAGGCTGGGTTAGCCACTGCCATGCAGGGAGAATAAAGCACAACCCCTTTAATTTCCGGATGCGTGGCGGCTAGATACACTGTTAGAAGTCCACCGGCGGAGGTACCAATCACGATCACGCTATCGCCGATCGCCTTACCAATTGCCAATGCGCGTTTGGCGCCAGCCAGAAAATTGGCAGGGGTTAGGTCATTAAAAGCATCGGGATCGCTGATACCGGCATCGTGCATACGCGACAGGTATAAGTTGGCGCCATACCTCTTCGCAAGCTCTTTATGAATCGGATCGCCCTCTGCCCAACTGGCTCCATAGCCGTGAATGTAAACCACGCTATATTTTGTCTTTTCCTTTTTGGTACTATCTGCCCACACGATACGTGCCTCATTATCAGGCTTTATCAGCGGTATGGCCTTTTCAGATTTGATCACTTCCTCTTCCAATTTTGGCAAATCCGAGGTAATGGTGGGTAAAACGGGCGTCAGGCGCGCCTCAGGTATTTTGGGCCCGACGAAGTAAGCGATGCCTAAAATGACGATCAATGCAATGACCCAAAAGAGAAATTTTAACATTATTTATGAGTTAAGAAGGTTTTTGAGAGTCGAAAGATCGGTAGTTTTAGGCAGTTATTTGTTAGATTAATGTGTAATCTGAAAGTTCTGACAGAAGCATTATTACCCCGTTTCCTTACTCCCCGATTGACATTTACTATCTTGCAACTTCATTTAAAAGCGCTCTCCAATGCCTAATCTTTTGCTTGTTGAGGATGATGCCAACCTTGGTTCTCTGTTACAAGAATATTTAATAGATAAAGGCTTCCCTACCGACCTTGCTACTGATGGCCAAAAGGGATGGCAGAGTTTTGTGGACAAAAAATATGATCTCTGCATCTTTGATGTGATGATGCCAAAGAAGGATGGGTTCTCTCTCGCAAAAGAAGTGAGGATGAGCGGACGGGATGTTCCTATCATTTTTTTGACGGCTAAATCAATGAAAGAAGATACAATGCAGGGATTTCGGGTAGGTGCGGATGATTATGTTACCAAGCCATTTGACAGGGAAGAATTGCTTTTACGCATTGAAGCAATCTTACGTCGTTACAAAACGCAACCCGATGCGCCGGAAGAGCCGAAGGTGTTTCAGGTAGGCCAATTCACTTTTGATTACAGTCACCAGCAGCTTATAGCTAATGATAAATCGGCGAGGTTAACCAGTAAGGAATCTGAATTGCTTAAACTGTTTTGTCAAAATCTCAACCAGCCGATTAGCCGAAGCTTTGCGCTTAAAACCATTTGGGGCGACGACTCCTATTTCAATGCACGCAGTATGGACGTTTACATTACCAAGCTTCGCAAATACCTGAGAGAGGACCCAACGATTCAGATTATGAATTTGCATGGAGAGGGTTTTAAGCTAATGGTCGGGTAAAAACAGGAACTTCAGTTTTAACCGGCTGGTTTTCTTCCAATATATTGAAATAACAGCCTCGTCTCATGATCAACTTATCCCGTCGCCCGCGACGTAACAGAAAATCAGCCGGAATTCGGGAAATGGTTCAGGAAACCACTCTTCGGGTCTCTGATTTTATATATCCCATGTTTATTCAGGAGGGTGCAAATCAAAAGGTTGAGGTCAAATCAATGCCTGGTATCTACCGCTTTTCACTGGATAATCTGCTTGAAGAACTGAAAGAAGTCACTGATCTTGGCATTGTTGCGATCGACCTGTTCCCCAATTACCCCGAAAGCAAGAAAGACCGGATTGCAAGTGAAAGTTATCATGAGAACACGTTCTATCTAAAGGCAATCACAGCGATCAAAGAGCAGTTTCCGGAATTAGTGATCATGACAGATGTTGCGATGGACCCGTACAGTTCAGACGGACATGACGGCCTGGTTGAAAATGGGAAGATCCTCAACGACGCTACGTTAGAAATTCTCGGAAATATGTCGCTGGCACAAGCCAAAGCAGGGGCTGATATCCTCGGGCCCAGCGATATGATGGATGGTCGGGTCGGATATATTCGAAAACATTTGGATACGCATGGTTTCACGGATGTGAGCATCATGTCTTATTCGGCCAAATATGCCAGTGCTTTTTACGGCCCGTTCCGCGATGCACTCCAATCTGCCCCTAAATTTGGAGACAAGAACAGTTACCAGATGAACCCCGCAAACAAGCGGGAAGCATTGCTCGAAGCACAGCTGGATTTTGAAGAAGGTGCTGATATGCTGATGGTTAAGCCCGCGTTATCCTACCTAGATATTATCCGTCTTTTGGATGAAAACTTTGAGATTCCTATTGCGGCCTATAATGTTTCGGGTGAATATGCGATGATCAAAGCAGCCGCACTAAACGGCTGGCTGGACGGCGACCGCGCCATGATGGAAGTACTACTAAGCATACGCAGAGCCGGCGCCAAGTGCATATTGACGTATTTTGCAAAGGAAGCGGCGATGATATTGAATGGGTAACTTTGCTGAATTTATTATATTTGTTTAAAACTAAAAGGCTATGCAACACACTTTTAAAATCAATACGGCTCAGCTTGGCTCTAAGTTTATCGAGTCAGTGAAATCTATGTTCTCTAACCGAAATGTAAAAATTGTGGTAGAGGAAATTGATGTAATTGATAAGAACATCAATACTTCCGAAGTCACCAGGTTTTTGGATCACAGGAAAAGCCATCCCTCTGTTAAAATTTCAGGTCAGGGTGATTTCAATCAAATTGTCGACGAAGTAAACCTTTGATCGATGATATATTTTGATTCAGATGTGATTTTTAATTATGTGGTTATACAAGATCCCGAAAAAAACCGGCAGTCTAATCAACTGATTCTTGAGGCAATTACCTACAATCATTTCGTTATATCCACTTTAGTTATCAATGAGGTCGGTTATGGGCTTGCAAGATTTAATGTTGAAAATCAGGTCATAAAATCAGAGTTGGACTTCCTGATCTCTTTAAATATTGCGCAAATCGAGCGACGCCATTTATCCCGGGCGCTACACTTGTCAGAAATTATCGGATTCAAACATATCAATGACTGCATTCATACGTCCATTGCAGAAGAATTGAATTGCGATACTTTTTATACCTATAACAGATCTGAATTTAGGCGTATCCAAAAGCATACAGATCTTCAAATTATTATTTTATAAAAATCTTTTACCAAAGAATTATCGCAAGATTATGAGAACCCCGTTACTTCTTTTATTTCTAATTTTAAAAATTTCCCAACCCTCATTCTCCCAAAAGAAACCGCCAGTTCTCCCTGAATTTCAGATAAAAAAGGCGGAGGCGGAGGCTCACATGCGCTTTTTGGCTGCGGACGAGTTATTGGGACGACGTACTGGAGAGCAAGGGAATGCTGTTGCGGCAAGATACATTGCAGAGCAGTTTCGCAAATTGGGCGTGACCTCCGTTCCTGGAAATACGGCATCAGGTACTGGCACTTATTATCAGAATGTCCCTTTTGAAAAAATGGGCCTGTCGGGCGCTGGTGAAATTACAGCTGATACAGAAGTGATGAAAAGCGGGCAGGATTGGATCCTGATGAATGGTGGAGAAACGAATCTAAAAGCGCCCATTGTTTACGCGGGCTTTGGACTCGAAAATGCCGCAAAAAGCTGGGATGATTATAAAGGACTGGACGTAAAAGGTAAAATTGTGCTTGTTGAAAGCGGTACACTTGAGACACAAACCCCATCCGAAATCATAACGACCTCAATTGAAAAACGGAAAATTGCAGCTGATAAAGGCGCTATTGGAGTCATTGAGCTGTTCAATGCCCCAATTCCCTGGAATATAGTAATACGCAATTTTGATCGGGAAAAAATGTCGCTGGGAGAAGGCGACAAATCTGCATCCAGCTCTATTCCTCACGCCTGGGTTAATGGGAAGGAAGCCAAATTTGCTCGCGCGCTAAGGGCAGTCAAAGAAGTAGATTTCAAAACTGCCGGACGTAAATCGCAGACGATCAACAGTTACAATGTGGCTGGTTTAATCGAGGGAACCGACCCTAAATTGAAAGAAGAATATGTGCTGCTCACTGCCCACTATGATCACATTGGTACCGGGAAGCAAGGCGGACAAGCGTTTACGCCAGAAGACAGTATTTTCAATGGAGCCCGGGACAATGCATTTGGAGTCGTTGCACTGCTCACTGCTGCGGAAGCTCTTTCTAAAAACCCGCCTAAACGCTCGGTATTGATCGTCGCCTTAACTGGCGAAGAAGTCGGACTACTAGGCGGCAAGTATTATGCTTCGCATCCCTTAATGCCTTTGAATAAATGCATTTTTAATATGAATTCAGACGGTGCCGGCTATAATGATACGACCATTGTTTCGGTGATGGGGCTCGATAGGACAGGCGCACGTGCCGAAATTGAAACGGCCAGCAAAGCATTCGGCTTAGGTGTTTTTGCAGATCCTTCTCCAGAACAAGGATTATTTGATCGGTCAGATAATGTAAGTTTTGCCAAAGAAGGCATTCCGGCACCCACATTCACCCCTGGTTTCAAGGAATTTAATGGTGATATCATGAAAAATTATCACCAGGTTTCTGATAATCCCGAAACCGTTAACTTCAATTATCTGCTTAAATTCAGTCAGGCGTTTACATATGCCACGCGATTGATCGCAGATAGGAAGGTTGTGCCCCAATGGTCACCAGGCGATAAATACGAACCTGCCGCCAAGAAGTTGTACGGAAAATAAAAGCAAAAAACGCAGCTGGCTTGGCTGCGTTTTTTGCTTTTATCAAACGATTACCTTCCTCCTGGAGGACAATTCCTTTTCAGGTAATCTGTAAATAAAGTTCGCATATGCTGCGCTGTTCCGGTTCCTTCATTGATTCCGTGAGACCTGTTGGGATAAGGCATCACCTGGAACACCTTATTGGCTTTAATCAGCTCATTGATAAGCATTTCGGCATTCTGGTAATGCACATTATCGTCTCCCGTTCCGTGAATGTAGAGCAAATTCCCGCGCAGGTTTTTCGCATATGTTATTGGCGATCCTTTCACAAAATCTTCGCGGTTTTCCTGAGGAAGGCCCATGTAGCGCTCCTGATAAATGTTATCGTAAGTCAATTGATTTGCAACCGCAGCAACCGCAATACCTGTTTTGAAATGCTGCGGATATTGGAATAGCAGGTTCAATGTGGAAGAACCGCCGCCGCTCCATCCGTGGACAGCCACTCTTGAGGTATCTATAAAAGAATATTTCTTAAATATCTCGGCAGCAGCGCCATCCAAATCCCTGATGTTAATCACACCAATATTCTTGTGAATCGCTTTACGCCATGCAGATCCTTTCGGCGACGGCGTTCCGCGGTTATCCATAGAAGCATAGATGTAGCCATCGTCGGCCATACTCCCGCTATAGAGCTTATTTGTTCCTGTTCCATAAGTATCCTTTATGGTAGTTCCTGCTGGTTCCCCGTAAACAGTAAAAACAATTGGATACTTTTTCGAGGCATCAAAATTGGTGGGTTTAACAAGCCAGGCATCCACTTCAACACCTTCTGCGGTTTTTACTTTAAAGAATTCAATGTCTAGCTTAACAGAATTGATCTTACTTGCTGATTGCGCAATGGAATTGTTAGGGTCAATGGAAATGTGGTTTGGAAAAGAGACCCACTCCGTCAAAGTCGCGGTTTTAGCGTTCGAAAATCTGTGCTTGCCAAATTTTGCTTCCGGCGAAATGTCGTAAATATGCGACCCTTGCTGATCAGCAGGGGTAACCCTTACCGCTTTGCCTTTCCCGTTTAATGAGATTTTGTAAAGGTAATTTTGAGTAGCATTATCGGGAGAAGCCATGAAATAGTAAGCATTATTCTTTTCATCGATGCGCACCGGACTGATCATATCGAAATTGCCAATAGTAACCAAAGTTTCCTTTTTACCGTCACGGCTCACACGATATGTATGTCGCCAGCCATCCTTTTCACTGACCCATAAAAATTCTTTCCCGTTATTCACCCAGTCCCAGCCACTTGGATCACCTCCCCAGCGACTCTTTATATCAATCCAGGCAGCATCTTTTTCTGTATAAAAAGGTTTGGCACTCCCGTCAGTTGTGTTGATATAGAAAAGCGTGCTCTCGTTTTGTTTTCTGTTTAATTGCTGGATCACCAATTCGCTAGGCATTCCCGACCATTCCATTCTGGGTACGTAAGTATTCTGAGGGTCGCCGGGAATATTCATCCATTTGGTCTGCGCATTAGCAATGTCTACCACACCGATTTTGTAGGGAGAAGGCGTTTCACCTACCTTCGGATATTCAACCGGAACAGTGTAAGCGTAAATGGAATCGGTCGTGTTGATCATCAGGAAATTCCGGATTTTACGCGCATCCAGCTGCCAATACGCAATGAATTTACTGTCGTCACTCCACCGGAAACCGTCGCGGCAGCGAAATTCTTCCTCATAAACCCAGTCGAAAGTTCCGTTAATAATGCGATCGGTGCCGTCCTTAGTAAGCGATTTTACTTCTCCTGTTTGTAAATCTTCAACATACAGATTGTGCTTACTCACATAGCCTACGTTTTTCCCATCTGGTGAAAACTTCCCAAACATTAATGAAGATTCCGGCAAACCCTTTCCCAATTTTTGAAGTGTTTTGGAGGTCAGGTCAAAAACCCAGTAATCGCCGCGGGTATCCAATCGCCAGACTTTTTTTGTATTGGTGTATATTAAAGCCTTATCCCCAGCTTTACTCAAAGTATAGCTCCTGATTGAAAGTGGAGAGCCTCCGGAAGGAGTAAGCTGGGCTTTTGAAATAAGTACGTTCGGCTGGTTAGCAGGTAATGCAACTTCAACAATCTCATTTTCCACAACATCCCGATAGCCGCTCCCGTCGGGCAGCCATTGAAAGTTATTTGGTATTTGGGCAAAAAGCCGGACGGAAAAAAAAGTAAAAAACAAAATCCCCTTAATATGCTTCATGAAATAAAAATTGGTACAACAATTATGGTTAGGCAAATTTAACGCCTTAATTATTCTTCTCATCTACCCGTCCTTCGCCACTAGACTTTTGACGTTTCTGCTTTTTCAGTGCTTCGCCGAGTAGATATTCGATCTGACCGTTTAAACTGCGAAAATCCTGCTGTGCCCAGGCTTCCAGTTCCTTGAGCACATCAGGATTAATGCGTAAAACAAATGCTTTCTTCTCCGCCATATCAAGGATATAAGGTACCTGCGTTCAAAATTGGTGTGGCCGCTTTTTCACCACATAGCACCACCAGCAAGTTACTCACCATCGCAGCTTTGCGTTCTTCGTCCAGATTAACAATTCCTTTTTCAGACAACATGGCCAATGCCATTTCCACCATCCCAACTGCACCATTCACGATCTGACGGCGGGCAGCAACCACAGCCGATGCTTGCTGTCTCTGAAGCATTGCGCCTGCGATTTCAGGCGCATAGGCCAAATGGCTTATTCTTGCTTCCAGAACGTCAATTCCCGCTCGGCTTAGGCGTTCGGTTAATTCGCCTTCCAGCATTTCGTTGATTTTTCCGCTGCCGTCCCTCAATGTAACTTCCTGAATTTTCAGATCTTCATCCTCCATGGTATCGTAAGCATAGATTCCAGCCAAATGCCTTACCGCCGCTTCCGACTGGATTTCTACATATCTCACGTAATCATCTACTTCAAACGACGACTTTGCGGTATCACCAACCCGCCACACGACGACAGTAGCGATTTCGATAGGGTTACCAAGCTTGTCGTTAACCTTCAATTTTTGTCCGTTCAAGTTACGGGCACGAAGACTTATCTTTTTTCTGCGAAACAATGGGTTAACCCAGCGTAAACCCCTTTGCTTCATCGTACCCATGTAATCCCCAAAGAAAGTGGTCACAACCGCTTCATTGGGATTGATAACGGTTAGCCCGATCAACAGGACAAAACCGATAACGGAAATCAAAACGCCTTCCAGTAGGTTACCTGTTCTTACGACATAAATGACGCCACCAAATAGCATAATCAGGCCGATTGCAAAGAGTAAATAGCCTGAGATCGAACGTAATTCTTTTTCATTCATAGTTTGGATTGTGATAGTAAAATGATATTACAATATTATTAAATCAAAATCACATTCAAAGAAAAATTAGACAAAAAAAATCCCAAAACCAGTGACTGGCTTTGGGACAGGATAAGTGGTTTTATCAGTTCAACTGAAAATTGATTGGGACGTCAATGGCCTTCCAATAGCCATCTCCTGCCTCAACTCGTTGTGTACCGTCTACATCCCAGGCATAGTTACTTCACCTACCGAGCACACATGAATAGGATAAAAATTCTCATCATTTGATTGCTTGATTTAAGCAAATATAAATCATGTCTTCATTTTTCTTTATTAACTCATAGTTACCATGCAACAAAGAGCATAAATTTTAGTAGAACTAGTTTTTAGACAAATCTTAACCTATTGATAATCTGCGAATAACATCCAGGTAATAAGAAATGAGAAAATTTGTAACATGGGAGATACAACTCACTTTCGCACCATTATCATCTCTGATCTGCATTTAGGGGCCGGGGGTTCCAAGGCAGAGGAGGTAACCAGTTTTCTCAAAAGTTACTCTTGCAAAAAGCTTATTCTGAATGGCGACATTATCGACGCCTGGCAGCTGAAAAAGTATGGAGTTTGGAAGCGCAAGCATACAATGTTTTTCAAGCGGGTTCTTAAAATGATTGAAGAGAACAAAACGAAAGTGATTTATATCAGAGGTAATCACGACGATTTTTTGGATCAGATCATCCCGCTTCGCCTTGGAAAGCACTTTCAAATCCGCAAAGACTACATTCTCAACTCTGGCTCCCGGCGATTCTATGTAACTCATGGAGATGTTTTTGATTCAATAACAACGCATTTGAAATGGTTGGCTTATTTGGGTGATATGGGTTATACATTCCTTTTATGGGTCAATAAATTTTATAATAAATACCGCGAATGGAGGGGCCTATCCTATTATTCCCTTTCTCAAAAAATCAAGCAGTCAGTAAAAATGGCAGTCAATTATATGACGGATTTTGAAGAAAAGCTGACTGAACTAGCTAAATCCCGCAATTGCGACGGTGTTATTTGCGGACATATCCATCATCCGGCAATCCGTGAAATCGACGGTGTTGTTTACATGAATTCAGGAGATTGGGTGGAAACATTAAGTGCGCTGGTGGAAGATTTCGATGGAAACTGGAGTCTTCTTTATTACGATCAGCAGGCTTTTGGCAAAAAATCCCTTAAACAGGCCAAAGCCACCACGCAAGTGGAAGGCTTCCCTGTAATTGACAAGCAAGTTGCATTTACCGGCTTTCCGACCGGGAGAAACCAACGCTACCTGTAATATGCGAATTCTATTTATGGTACAGGGAGAAGGCCGCGGGCATCTTACCCAAGCTATCTCGCTGGGGCAAATTTTACGATCGGCAGGTCATGATATTGTGGCTTCGATGGTAGGATCTTCGCCCGGACGGATAATTCCCGCATTTTTTGAGGAACAAATTTTGGCACCCGTCATTCAAATTGATGCGCCTAACATTATCTACAATGCGCAAAATGGCGGGATGAACCTGCAAAAAACAGTCTTTACCCATATATCCAATTTACCTAAATACCTGCGAAGCCTGCGTCACATTCACCAGTGCATTGAGCAAATTAAGCCTGATCTTATCATCAGTTTTTACGAAACATACGGAGGCTTGTATAATGTGATGTACAGGTCAAAAATTCCGATGGTGTGTGTTGCACACCAGTATCTCTTACTGCATCCCAAATTCGTTTTTCCGGAAAAAAGCCGATTTAATCAATTACTGATCAACCTAAATTCCAGGTCTACATCATGGCTCTCGGCAAAGCGACTGGCATTGTCCTTCCGGGAAATTCAAAATGAAGAGAAATTTGGAGTAAGCGTTGTCCCGCCGCTTTTACGTCAGGAAGTTGTAAATCTTGTTCCCAAGAAAGGAAACTACTTTCTGGTTTACATGACGCATCACAGTCTGAGTCATCAAATTATACATTGGCACCTGGCGAATCCTGAAACCCCTATCCATTGCTTTTGGGATAATCCGGACGCTTCTGAGGAATTTATATTTGATGAAACCCTGACGTTCCACCGGATCAATGGCCGAAAGTATCTGGAAATGCTTGCTGGTTGCGAGGCTTTGGTCACAACCGCTGGTTTTGAGTCAGTTTGTGAGGCAATGTATCTTGGGAAGCCGGTTATGATGGTTCCCGTTCCAAATCATTTTGAACAGGAATGCAATGCCATCGATGGGGTAATTTCAGGAGCAGGCATTACTTCCAAATCGTTCGACCTCTCCGTTTTGTTGGATTATCTGCCCAGGCATGTTGATCAGTCCGAGAAATTTAGGTCCTGGTATAAACACGGGCGGTTCATTTTTATTAATGAAATTGATGATTTAGGTCGAAAGTATAATCTCAACAGTCGTTCGGTCACAAATCCTGAGAGCGTTAAGACTGATCAAAAGGACCTTACTTCGATTTCTTAAATACCATACTTTCCAAAGCATTTTTGAAGGTAATCTTCAGCGTTTCTCCTTGAACGCTATAGGTACCTTGGGATGAAGCCAGCCAAGCCTTGCCACTCCATTTGGGTTCACCAACCTTTGAGCCTCCAAAGCTTTTAATTTCGATTGTACAGCCGGATATCAACGTGTAAGCGCCATAAACCTGATTGGCAACGGTATGCCCCTCAATCGTTCCCGCTCTTGTATCGTCCTTTAAAGTAAAAACGACGCCTCTGCCATCCGGGTCCGGATCTGCGTCCAGTGCACCTGTTGTTATGTTTTCAAATGCTGTCAAACGCCAGGTACCTGTTAATGTATTTTTCTCCGAGCAGGGTGGCGGGCCGCAACAGAGGCGGGCCGCCTCTTCATTGGTGCATTGAAATGCAAAGCATCCTACGAATAAAATGAAAGTATAATAACAGACTTTCTTCATAGCATCAAAAGCTTATTCCCAACCTCATTGCCAAACGATTATAGACCCTCTGTTCAGAACGCTCCGTTTGATCCGAAAAGGGTGGTTTGTCGACCTGAGCTTCCTGTCTTTTATAAGTTAAGGCCAATGTGAAACCCGCATCTTTTCCGATTCTTAGTCCTAAACCTGGATTTACCATAACGCCGCCCCGGGTATCGTAGCCCTCGGCATCGTCATGAAACCAGGCAAAGGCGTAGCCCGCATCCAATGTGCCGAAAACCTTCACATTGCCTTTCCTGGTAAGGTCGTAACGCAATCCTGCTGCAATTGGATTGAGCAATGCGGCCCGATACCAATCCATACCAACGGTAACACCAGTTATCAATCGTTTGTTGATCTGGATTCCGTTAAAAGTCTGAACTGTCAAGTTGAGCTTATTGTCAACTTGCTCCTGGTTGCCGTTGTATTGATTTAGGTATTTTACACGTCCAAACAGTCCACCAAACTCAGTATGGTTCACATATTTTTTAGTGTTTGGATTTTGAGCGTTTGCATTATATGTCAGCAAAAGCAATGTGAATAAGATGTATAATGTTGTTTTCATCTCAGATGGCTTTCCCTACGGGAATTTTGCTGATCAATTTCAGATCAAGCGGATTGGAAGAATCGTATTGATAAAACCCATCTTTTCCGATCAGCAATAAGGTCTTGCCAAGCGATATCACATCATAAGCATCCATATTCTTGAAATGTGCCAGTTGATGTTTGTCAACTCCAAATTTGTCCTTTACATCAAACAATTTTAAGCCATGCTCCCCTTCACATAAATACAATGTTGGGAAATCAAGGCTCAATCCATGGGGATTTTCCATCTGATAGCTCTTGATCAATTGAGGAGATGAGGCATTGCTGACATCCACCAAATCCAATTGATTTTGCGAACCTGCACAGGCATTTCCTGTACGTAGGGTAACATACGCAATGTCTTCATGCACCACGACCGGGTCACACGCGCGGCCATGCTGAAATGTTGAGAGCTGTTTTGGTTGAGCAGGATCGCTATTTTCATAAATAAACATTCCCGTAGACGATCCAATGAACAATTTGTTTTCGTAAGGAAATATGGTCTCAATTCCCCAACCAATGTCAACCATAGCGAAATCTACTGGTTTGGATGGTTTGGAGATATTAAATAAATGAAGCTGGTTTTGGCTAACTGTGTATAAAAATTGTTGATGAAGTGCGAAACGGGACATTGATCCGGCCTGTCCATTGGAATTTCCAGATGATTGTGGAGAGGCAGCTGAGCCGCTGGAATTACTTAAAGATGCCCTATCGGCGATTGCCCAGCCTCCGCTCCACCAAAAATTCGGGGATACATTTTCTTCGCAATTAACAGTAACTGTTTCCGTAACGTATTCTACATTTTGATCATTTATCGAGCCGATTGATTCATTCAAATTCCATAAGCCGCCATCAAAAAGGCCATTTTTAAAAACATTTTTTACCCTTTCAATTTCCTTTGCTTCGGCCGGATTACTGATATCGATTGCGACGAGATCTGAAAAACTATCCGCATAAAGAACATTATCCCGGACTGCGATATCGCCGTTTCCTGGAATATTGATAAAGGAAACAAATTTGGGAGACGAGGGATTACTATTATCGATAATGTGAATTCCCTTTTTAATTTCATTGACATAAAGGTAATTGCCTTTAACGTACATTTTTCCAGGCTTTTCCAACCCGCGGGGAGATTCAGACTTGACCTTTGTGCGCAGCTCCATCAGAGAATGTGTAACGTTGCTAAACCGGCGCACTACACGGGATTCTTTACATTGATCGTTGCAGGACCATAGCGTGACTGCCGCTATAAAAAGAATTAAATGTAAAAGTTTAGGATTCATGTTTTTGAAGTTATGGGTTGAGTAAAAGTCATTGACGACTTTAAAAACACATGGACACTGCAACTTTTTAATTGGTTGTAAATCAAAACAAAATCGTCCGAAAGCAAAGCCTCCGGACGATAACGCACCCCGAAAATGCCGGAAATCCGGCATTTTTTATCTTAAATGTTTTTAATGGCTAACAGATGATTTATTTACTATCCGGATTTTTTATTCTTCCAATAAAGAGAACTGTATTTGAGGTCCTTTCACTAATTATCAACCCAAATGGGCGGTCACATACGAACTTCGGCTCATCAGGGCTTACAGATGTTACATCAAATCCAATCGAAGTTACCGCAGCTGCCTCAGTTCCCTGTTCGTCTATTCCCAGATACGTGTCTTGCTTTACAAAATCTACAACCAGATTAGCCGTCTTGTTAATCTTGCCCAATTCTGCTGAATCCGTAAACACTTTTTTAATCCCCATTCTTTCAAGGGTTGTATTAAGTTTTATTGAATAATCCAGCTTGAAGCGAGGCAAACCAACTTTTACTGTTCTTTCATACATTCCATTGGATAACTCTTTCCAACTGGCATCGCTGAAATTCGACAAGACCTGATCAATAGAGTTCGTTCCCTTCGGTATTAGTAAGGTCATACTAAATTGCCCATTGGAATAAGGAAGTTGTACCGCGTCATATTTATTATTACTCGCCACTCTGAACACCGACTTAACATTCATCATTTTCACTGTTTTGCTGCCACCTTTCTCCAGATTGAATGGTGCATCAACAGTCATTTTCGCGTCAAATTTTGCTTTCCAATCCCCCTTAAAATAAAGTGCATTCAATAGGAACATTACCTTGTTTGGATCGATATCGTCCAACACTTTCTTGATTTTTCCATTGGTTTTGTCACTCGCCCAACGGTTGATTTTATCTTTGGCGGCATTGTCAAATGGTAACCCTGTTATGTCAGAATTGAATGATGTTTTAAGAATATTTTGGAAATCCTTTTCAACCTCAAATCCGCTTTTATACCACATTGAATTTGCAAGACCCAAACTCACTTTGGGATCGGCAACGGGTAAATCGTTAACAAGTGTATTGTAAGTTTTATTAAGATCAGATATTGAAATGCTTTCTAGTTGAAGAGTTTTCAAAATCTCAGCTGCGGTTTCTTTTTCTGCTCCATTCAACAACATTCCCAATGCTATATTTAAACTCAACGGAGAAACAAAAAGATTGTCTTGTGATGGTTGGGTTTGCTGTAAAGTGTGTAGAAAATTAAAAGCAAATGACGTTGTTCTATCTGCTATTCCAGCAGGTATTTCAACTGGGTTAATTTCATTCGAGGGAGTGGGATTTTCATTAGTACATCCCAAAAGTATCAACACTGTAAAAAAAAGGACACTGGCTAATTGTGTGAAAATTTTCATGGCTAATAAATGTAATATGGCTACACTTTTTCTAGATTCAAAAAGAATATCAATGGTTGGAACAATCCGGCTATTAATCAGAAAGAATAGCGGACTCCCCAGGAAACACCATACAAATAAGGATGTGTATCGAGGCTTTGATTGGATTTAAAACCAGAGGAAATTGCCTTTTGATATGAGCCGGTTAGGCTGGCTTTCCATTTGGCAGACAATTTGTAATTAAACCGGAGTCCAGTCGTAGCTGCCCAGTTCATACTTCTGTATATCTCGTCGCTCGCTGTCGTCGTGATTATTTCTCCCGAAGCAGATTCCAGATCATTACTTAAAAAGAAATTTGCCATCATCCCGCCTAAGACGGAATAACTGAGCTTCTTATCAGGATTAATCGTAAATCCGGCCTGAACTGGCAATTGCAAAAACTGATAGTTATTGCTCACCTTTTTGGACACATCCACATAAATTGAGCCGGTATTAGCAAAATTGTAATTTTTATCTGTGGCAATAGGGCTCGATGATGGAGCCAATCCTGCCAGTGCATTTTCTAACACATTGGCAGATTTGCTATTGTTCGCATTCAATAGATATCCACCTCCTTGGTAATCAGAATTTCCTTTTAAATAACTAACTCCAAGTTCGACAGACCAATGCTTTGATATGCGCATTCCACCTTGAGTCTGCACGGCATAAGATGCGCCAGCTTCACTCGATCCCGAAACCGATTTTTTGTCTGAAACCGTTTGATTGGCAAATCCAATCGGCGCTTCTTTCACCTTCAGATCCGGATTGAACGATGCAGGCATTAAACCCAAACCAGCCCAATATTCTTTGTGACCTGTCAGTTTTGTCGGGTTCTCAGATTCAACTTCGGGTTTGAAAAACACATACCTTTTTTGAACGTGCACATCGAGCTCACTGTAAGGCCGTGAAGCCAAAAGCGTTGCCGTAATTGTCTGTTCCATCGACTCGATCTGCTGCAACCTGGTAGCTTCACCTCTGATTACCGAAGACGGCAGATTATCAGGATCATTATCTATTTTGTTAAACGAATTTTTGCCACCTTCAAAGATTGACACGCCTTCTTTGGAATTTTTGAATGGGTTAGTTTGCCCTTTTGTAGCGACCTCATCGGTATTCTTTGGCACCAATCCGACATTTTCCAGAACCTTACCTTCTGCAAGGCGCTCCTCTTTTTGAGGTGAGACGGCAGAGCTCTTTTCCGCATCAGATGTCTGCTTATCATTTTTCAGACGAAGACCTCTCTCGTTGGCTGCGATCGTGTTGATCTTCTGATCATTAACATCAGATCCGGAAAACCAAACACCTGCCCCGACGATTAATAATGCTGCAATAGATGCAGCTGCATACCAGAGCTTACGCGACTGCCACCAAAGAGGAAGTACCAAACCTCTTTCACTATCTTCTTCCAGACGTGCTTCTATACCCTGCCATACTGACGGAGGAGGTGGTTCAGAAGCTTCATTCAAAGCCTTTCGCCACTGATCTTCAAAATTGTTTATTCCGGACGGATCCATCATCAAATCTTTTTTCCTTGTTTAATTTTTGTTGAAGCAGCATTCGGGCCCGTGAGTATTGCGATTTCGAAGTGCCTTCGGATATTCCTAATTTCTCTGCAATTTCATTATGCTGATAACCCTCAATTGCATATAAGTTGAAAATGGTCTGACAGCCAGGCGGCAATTCCCGGATCAGCTCCAATAACTGCTGCATTTGAAAATTGCCAAGTGTAAATTCTTTATCTGCAATTCCATTATGATGTATATCAATATCATCAAGCTCCTTTAAATGTTTTTGCTGCCTCAGATGATTTAATGCTGTATTCACTACAACTGAGCGCAACCAATATTCCAGAGGGCTATCTGCCCGGAATGAGTCGATATTTTCGTAGATTTTAATAAACGCATCCTGCAATACATCTTCGGCATCTGCCCGATTTTTGGTGTAACGAAGGCAAATAGCGAACAGCTTACCCCCAAAAACGTCATAAAGTTGTTTTTGGGCGATGCGGTTGCGCTGTTTACAGCCTCTCACCAATTCCTGTTCGTTAAAGGTCATCCGAAGTTTAGGGGTGCTTCGCTCGGTTTATGATTAATGTCAGCACCACTATCGCAAAGATAGGTGATACTGCTTTGCTGAATTCCGGCTTGAAACGTTGAGTACCCCAATCCGTACTGGGTACGACACGCTCATTTTCAAATTGGTTGGAAAAAATGGAAGAGTTTCTGCGTTTTTAGTATATCACTAACAGGAACTAATCGTTGATTCATATCCTTTTATAATTGTTGAAATGAAGTAAAAGGTATTTTAGTAACACTAATTTCTATCGTGATGAGCCAATATATGGTCGAAATTCAGCTTCCGGCAGTTATGTCGGAAGAGTTCACCGCAAGGATACCTGCCCAGAGAAAAAAGATCAATGAGATGATGGAGCAAGGCAAGTTGATGTCTTACGCTTTGTCGGACGATTATTCCAGATTATGGTGTGTCGTGAGGGCAGAAAGTGAATTTGAAGTAATGACACTTGTTTCAGAGTTCCCTCTAATCGACTATATGGATCCTAAAATTTCAAAATTAATGTTCAATAATGTGGTGGCGCTCAGGCTTCCGATGTTTTCGTTAAACTGATATATAGCAGGTGAATAAAAAAAACCCCACTACTTTCTGAGTAATGAGGGTTTTTTATTTTATAACAACTATGAATTATAGTTTCCTCTCGATGAGTTTGACTATATTTCCCAGCCCGCTCACATCAACATCCGTAAAATCATTAAGCTCATCACTATCCACGTCAAGTACCATTGCAACAGTACCATTCCTATAAAACAACGGAACTACAATTTCTGATTTTGATGCGGAATTGCAGGCAATATGTCCTGGAAATAATTCCACATCCGGAACAACGATGGTTTTTCTTTGTGTGTAACTGGCACCGCAAACACCTTTATTAAAAGCAATTCGTGTGCAGGCAATAGGTCCCTGAAATGGACCAAGTACGAGTTGACCTTCTTTAACAGTGTAAAATCCCACCCAAAAAAAGCCAAATGCTTCTTTGAGAGCCGCAGCAGTATTTGCCAGGTTAGCAATCAAATCGCTTTCGGTTTCAACCAGCGACTGTAGCTGGGGAAATAATGCTTCGTAAACCGTTTTCCGATTGGTCTCTGTGGGAATTATTAATTCTTCGGCCATCCTTTTTTCATTTTATATATTTAGGAACAGGATTAAGGGACCAATAGTTACCACCAAAGCAAGATGAATATGTGTTCTGGTGACTTATTTTTATCAGGAAGAATAAGAAAGTTTAATAAGACGTGAATCTTTTGGGCAAGAAAAAAGCCCTTAGTCAGAATCACCGAGGGCTTTTTGCAATCTGATGGATGTTATTGAATATGTAATGGTACAAAAAAATCTTTAAAACATCAAATTCAGATTCAATGGGTTAACCAATTCTAACGATATTCTAATTAGACAGGAATGGCGGTTCTCGCCAGATCAACAAGGTCTGCGTCATTCACTTCCTTTTTTAAATCAGCTACCTCCAGGAACCTCGTATACAGTTCGTCAAGTGCTGATTTATCAAAACTAAATCCAAGCAATTCAAACCTATGTTTTAAGGCATGACGTCCGCTTCTTGCCGTAAGAACGATATCTGACTTATCCACGCCCACATCGTGCGGGTTCATGATTTCGTAATTAAGTGTATTTTTAAGGAAGCCGTCCTGGTGAATGCCCGATGAATGTGCAAAGGCATTACGGCCGACAATAGCCTTATTTGCCTGAACAGGCATTCGCATCATTTTTGAAACAAGCTGGCTGGTTGGGTAGATATACTGCGTGTTAATGCCTGTTTCCAGGCCCAGTTCCTTGTGGACGTTTAACGCCATCACCACCTCTTCCAGGGAAGTATTCCCGGCGCGTTCGCCAATGCCATTAATAGTTACTTCAACCTGACGGGCACCCTGATTAACTCCCGCTATTGTGTTAGCAGTAGCTAGCCCAAGATCGTTATGGCAGTGTATGGAAATTGTCGCCTTATGAATGTTAGATACGTGTTCGAAAATGTATTTAATCTTGGAACCGTATTCGTCGGGAAGGCAGTAACCCGTAGTATCCGGAATATTCACAACCGTTGCGCCCGCAGCGATCACAGCCTCAACCAATTGTGATAAAAAATCAAGGTCTGCCCTACCTGCATCTTCACAATAAAATTCCACATCCTCGACTTTTGATTTGGCGTATTTTGTAGCTGCGATTGCTCTCTCAATGATCTTCTCCCGCGTCGTATTGAATTTATGCTGAATGTGAATATCAGAGGAACCTATCCCCGTGTGGATCCTACCTCGCTGCGCATATTCCAATGCATTGGCGGCAGCATCGATATCTCCCTGAACTGCGCGGGATAGTGCACAAATAATCGGTTCGCGTACTGCTTTCGAAATTTCAACAACTGATCTGAAATCGCCCGGACTTGATACCGGAAATCCAGCTTCGATGATATCTACTCCTAGTTTTTCGAGCTGTCTGGCTACAACAATCTTTTCGTCCGTGGTTAATTGGCTGCCTGGTACTTGCTCGCCGTCTCGTAAAGTTGTGTCGAAGATCTGGACTCGATTACTCATTGATTGGAATTAAAAATTTAATAGAACTCTAATTTAACAATTTTCAGACAATATAAAACCCTTCCCAAGCGAAGGAAAGGGTTCAGGCAGAATCAAAATATAACCTTTCCCGTTCTTACGGAAGTGTTAGAATGAGAAGATTTAAAAGAAAGCATATGTTTTGCCTGCAACAAATATTATTTGGCCAAACTTCCGGAATTTAAATTCTTTTTAATAGTTCAATACCAGCAGTCTCGGTGTTCAACAACTTGTCAGCCGCTGTCGTAGAATCGGCGATATCTCTGGTCCTGAAACCATCTTTCAACAATTTATCCACTGCCGCAATGATCGCATCCGATTCTTCCTTAAGGCCAAATGATATATCTAGAAGTAATGCTGCGGAGAGCACTGATGCGAGCGGATTAGCGATCCCTTTTCCTGTAATATCGTGAGCCGAACCATGTATTGGCTCATAAACTCCTGTACTGTCACCAATTGAAGCTGAAGCAAGCATTCCCATCGATCCGGCGATCTGGCTCGCTTCATCGGTAAGGATATCCCCGAACAAATTAGCAGTCACGACGACATCAAAACGGCGTGGATCTTTGATCAACATCATCGCAGCAGAATCAACAAATTGATGCTCAACCTGAATATCCGGATATTCAGGAGCGAGCGCCTGAATGACTTCGCGCCATAATCTGCTCGTTTCCAAAACATTAGCCTTGTCAACGGAACACAGTTTTTTACTTCTGGTTCTCGCGGCTTCAAATGCTTTCCGCCCAATTCTCTCCACTTCATATCTGCTATACTCCGCGATGTCGTATGCCGTGTTATTATCGTTTTTGCGGCCTTTTTCCCCAAAATAAATGTCGCCGGTTAATTCCCGGAAAAACAAGATATCTGATCCTTTCAATATTTCTGGTTTAATTGATGACGCTCCCAGCAATTCATCGAAAAGCTTAATCGGACGTAGATTGGCATAAAGACCCAACTCTTTACGCATCCTAAGCAGCCCTTGTTCCGGACGGACTTTTGCGGTTGGATCGTTATCATATTTAGGATGACCAACTGCTCCGAAAAGTATGGCATCGGATGCACGCATCTTTGTAAGCGTTTCATCAGGCAGCGGATTACCTGTCGCCTCAATAGCAACATGGCCCATCAGCGCGTCGTCATAACTAAATTCATGTCCGAATTTTTCCGCAATTTTAATCAACACATTCTTTCCAACCTCAGTTACTTCTTGTCCGATTCCATCACCTGGAACGATTAGGATATTTTTCTTCATTAAATGTTTTTGGTTGGTAATCAGTAAAATTTAAACGGCACTCAATAGGGTGATTTCAGGAGTAAGCTCCTGCTGATTTGGGATGCCTATCAAATTCAGCATTTTTTGGGTAGCCATAATTGCAGAAACAGTCTGATCCGAATCCAAGCCCCTGGTTTTGACGTCTTTGCCATTGATTTCCCAGGTAATGATGGTTTCGCAAAGTGCATCAGTTTTACCTCCTGGCGGAATGCGTACGGTATAATCTGTCAGCATTGGAAGGTTAATGCATTTTTTGCTGTAGATCTTTTTTAATGCATTCATGAACGCATCATACTGACCATCGCCCTGCGCATTTTCCTCGAAAACCTCGTCTCCAAATTTGATTTGTAAAGTTGCGGAAGGCTTTAAGTTTTTTGAATGCGTGAGTACGTAATTGACAATCACCACCTTTTCCTCAATGGCGCTGCTAGCAAGTACATCCGAAATAATGTAAGGAAGATCCTCAGGCGTCACAGATTCTTTCCGGTCACCTAACTCAATAATTCTCTCAGTGACTTTCTTAAGATCGGCATCAGTAAGTGCAATCCCCAGGTCCCTGAGATTATTTTCAATGTTCGCTTTTCCGGAAGTTTTACCCAGAGCATATAACCGTTGCCGCCCAAACCTTTCAGGCATTAACTTACTGAAATACAGATTATTTTTTTTGTCTCCATCAGCATGAATCCCGGCAGTTTGCGTGAAAACGCTTTCGCCAACAATAGGTTTATTGGAAGGGATCCTGATGCCTGAAAATGTCTCGACCAGCTTGCTGACGGTGTAGAGCGACCTTTCATTAACGGATGTTTTATATTCGGGTATCAGATCATTCAAAACAGCTATTGTACTGGCCAGGGGCGCATTACCAGTCCTTTCACCCATTCCATTTACGGTAAGGTGAAGGCCGTGAGCTCCTGCCCGAAGCGCTTCCATGACATTGGCCACACTTAGATCATAGTCGTTATGTGCGTGAAACTCAAAATGATGGTTTGGGTAACGGTCAACGATGGCCTTTACAAATGTGTAGGATTCCGACGGGGTAAGTATACCCAATGTATCCGGCAAAAGTATGCGCTTAATCGGTTGGGTTACCAGGAAATCCAGCGACTCAAAGACAAAATCCTGAGAGCTTCGCATACCATTACTCCAATCTTCCAGGTAAACATTGCAATCGATTCCATTCGACTCAGCTAGTTCAATAACATTTCTGATATCTTCGAAATGCTCCTTTGGAGATTTTTTTAATTGATGGGTAAGGTGGTTTAAGGAGCCTTTTGTCAGCAAATTCATCACCCTTGCACCAGATTGCAACATCCAGTTAATGGACGCGTCGCCATCGACAAAGGTTAATACTTCTATTTTATCAAGAAAACCATTGGTTTTAGCCCATGTGGTGATTTGTTTAACTGCCTGAAATTCTCCTTCCGAAACTCTGGCGGAGGCAATTTCAATGCGGTCAACTTTGACTTCCTGAAGTAATATCTGGGCAATGGTTAATTTTTCCGAGGCAGAAAACGACACTCCGCTGGTTTGTTCACCATCACGAAGGGTTGTATCCATTATTTCAATATAGCGACTTTTCATGAGGCGGCTTTCGGCTATATTAATAAATTCTCTCTTCTTGGAACACCTTAATTTCTCCCTTCATAGCCTGAAGATAATCAATATCGTCAAAGCCATTCGTCATATTATGTTTTTTGTAACCATTAATGTTGAAGGATTCCGATTCTCCGGTCGACAAAATTGTAATGCTTTGTTCTGGAAGATTTACTTCAAGTTCTGCATTAGGATCTGCTTCAATTGCAAGGAAAATTTTGTCAAGAAATTCCGGAGTTACCTGAACCGGCAAGATTCCGATATTCAGTGAGTTACCTTTAAAAATATCTGCAAAAAAGCTGGAAACTACACAGCGAAAACCATAATCATATATGGCCCATGCAGCATGCTCGCGGCTGGATCCGCTGCCGAAGTTATGACCACCAACGAGGATTTTCCCCGAGTAAATCGGATTGTTCAACACGAAATCCTGTTTCGGCGTATCGTCACCATTATAGCGCCAGTCCCTGAAAAGGTTATCTCCAAATCCTTCTCTTTTTGTTGCTTTTAAAAATCGTGCAGGAATGATCTGATCGGTATCAACATTCTCAATCGGCAAAGGAACTGCCGTGCTTGTAAGTATTGTGAATTTATCGTAGGCCATTGTTTTTTAAGCCGTTAGCTTTTAGCGATTAGCATTTAATTATTATAATAACTCTCTCGGATCAGTGACAACCCCCGTTACTGCCGCAGCGGCTGCTACCAGCGGGCTGGCCAGTAATGTTCTGGCTCCCGGACCTTGCCGACCTTCAAAATTGCGGTTTGATGTACTTACTGCATATTTGCCTGCTGGAATTTTGTCGTCGTTCATCGCCAGACATGCGGAGCAGCCCGGCTGGCGTAATTCAAATCCAGCCTCGGTTAGAATGTCAAGAATTCCCTCTTCTTTAATTTGAGCTTCAACAATATGCGAACCAGGAACAACCCAGGCGATAACATTATCTGCCTTTTTCCGACCTTTTACAATGGAGGCAAATGCACGGAAATCTTCAATCCTACCGTTCGTACAGCTTCCAATAAAAACATAGTCTATTTTCTTACCCAACATCGACTCATTTTCATGAAAGCCCATGTAGGTCAATGATTTATCATAGGTAGATTTTCCGCCTTCAACCTGATCCGAGGTAGGAATTGATTTTGAAATTCCCTGCCCCATTCCCGGGTTAGTACCGTAAGTAATCATGGGTTCAATGTCCGCAGCAAGGAACGTGTATTCCTTATCAAAAACTGCGTCATCATCTGTTTTAAGCGTCTTCCAATAAGTCAGCGCTTCATCCCATTTCTCTCCTTTGGGAGCATGCTCACGACCATTAATATATGCAAATGTTGTTTCATCCGGTGCAATCATACCGCCACGTGCACCCATTTCGATACTCATGTTGCAAACCGTCATCCGGCCTTCCATGCTCATGCTCCGGAACACATCTCCAGTATATTCTACAAAATAACCAGTAGCCCCCGCAGTCGTCAGTTTTGAAATAATATATAGTGTAACGTCTTTTGGTGTCACCCCTTTTCCCAACACACCATTTACATTAACCCGCATTTTTTTGGGTTTGGGTTGCATGATGCATTGTGAGGAAAGTACCATTTCCACCTCGGAAGTACCTATACCAAAAGCAATTGCGCCAAAAGCCCCGTGTGTAGAAGTATGCGAGTCCCCGCACACAATGGTCATTCCCGGAAGTGTAATCCCATTTTCCGGGCCCACCACATGAACGATTCCATTTCTTGCATGTCCAAGTCCCCAATGAGAAATTCCGTGCTTTAAGGAATTCACTTCCAATGCTTTCAATTGGTTCGCTGAGAGCGGATCTTGCACTGGAAGATGTTGATTGATGGTAGGAGTATTGTGATCTGCAGTGGCGAAAGTCCGTTCCGGGTACATCACACCGATATTCCGGCTTTCAAGTCCTAGAAAAGCTACCGGACTGGTTACTTCGTGAATAAAATGACGGTCGATAAAAAATACATCCGGACCATCAGCAATTTGGCGGACAACGTGGGCGTCCCAAACTTTGTCAAAAAGGGTATTGGCTTGATTACTCATTTTTTGATTATTAAAATTTCACCTCTTCATTACTTACTTTATGGAACACAAAGACTTAACATTCTATAAAGCAGAAGTGATGATACAAATTACCGTAAATCGAAAGGAATAAGTATAACGTTAAAGGTTCAAAAAATAGTGATTTTGGTTTTTGAAGGTTGTTTGAGCGGAAATCTTTATTTGGAGATTTTAAAAACGGTGCGTTTAGTATAACACGATTATTTGTTCTCAACTATTCTGATTAATGCATCATGCAGAGGGAGAAGATGTATTTCAATAATTCGCCAGACAATTTCAAAATCGATGCCCGCATAGTCATGAACTAAAATATGCCTAGAGCGAATAATGCGCATCCATTCGATCTCAGGATGTTGTTCTCGCACCTCTTTGGGCACCCGATTGGCCGCCTCTCCTAAAACTTGAATGTTCCTGATGACGGCATCCCTCGTTTTTCGATCCTCCAAGAATGCATCATAATTCAATCCTGCTGTATATTCGAATACCCTATCGACAGAGTCCAGCATGTCCAAAAACAAAATGGAGGAAATTCTTTCAGACATAAATCAAGCTTTTCTCGATAATGGGCAATAATGGCGCTTTGAGGCCTTTTTTGCTAACCAAATCTACTTTCTGGTTGAGTAGATCTTCGAGTTCGATAGCAAGATCAATAAACTCAAAGCCAACAGGAGTTAAAAATTCGACCAAAATATCCACATCACTATTTGGAGTAGCGTCATTCTTTGCATACGAGCCAAACAAAGCCATAGATTTTAAGGGGTATTTATAAAATAGGTATACCCGTGATTGATGAAGTTTGTCTAAGATCTGAGATGTATCCATGTCGATAGTTATAATCAATGAAGCTATGATTTTTGAACCTATTTCCCAAATTAGCCCTGCTTCTTGGGCGTAACGCTAAACTTCTCTTTATAAGTCTTGATAAAGTGTGAAACACTCTCATAACCGATCTCAGTACTAATTTCAGACACATTTCTAGTACTATTTCTTAAAAGGAAATCAGCATAGTCCAATCGTTTGTTTTTCAGCCACGATGCAGGAGATGTTTTGAATTCCTCTTGAAAATCCCTTTTGAAAGCAGATAAGCTACGCCCCGACATTCGAGCCAATTCATTTAATGTCAGCGGTTTGAGGTAATAGCTATTCATTAAAAATGGCAAATCCACTTTTTCGCCTTTGTACAAACTGTAAAGTATTGCCCTGAGCTGCCGCGAATTGTCCAATTCAAGTAAATGCAAAAGCAGCTCCTGGAATTTAAGGCGAAGAAAATGGTTTTTTAACTCTGCTCGTGACCGAAAATATGGAAAAACTGATTGAATGAACTTCTCAAAATTATCGTCGGATTTGAGCAGTAGGATTGGGTTTTCCAAAATTGTAACAGCTTCTTCTGCGCTGAAAAGTTCAGGATGCAGGCTGACGAATTCTTTTAATAGTTTCTCATCAAAAAAGAAAACCAGGCTTTTGTAAGATTCATGAATAGATTCAGACATTAAATAGAAACCTCTCTGAACGAAGAGAATATCCCCTTTTTCAACATGTACTTCCTGTGAGGGGCTGGTAAATTTCTTTTCCCCTTCCAAAACAACAATAACCGCATGCTCCTCAAAGAATACATCGTATTTGGATGGATAAACTTCATTGCGATAAGCAACAAATGTCATATCCTGAATTTTTAAGGATTCGAACTCCTGTGAGCTGATATCGGAAGGGACGCGGAGCATATTCAAACCATTAAAAAGAGCTTCGCGAAATTCGCAAAGCTCATATGACGCGGGCCCCGGGCTTCAGCCCGGGGCAATTGATTCTTTTTAGTTTCTTTCTGGTCTTAGGCCGCGAACGGTTGAGCCTGCTTGCCACATTTCTGATTCGCGCAATTCGGCCAATTCTTCTTCCAATTTCACGCGATAATCAGGTTGTGAGTTACGGGTAATCGAAATTGAAGCTTGTTCGCCGCTTTTCACAGAATTATATAGCTTTTCAAAAACAGGTTTTGTTGCGTCACGGAAGGGTTTCCACCAATCTAATGCGCCGCGTTGTGCGGTTGTAGAGCAGTTGGCGTACATCCAATCCATTCCATTTTCAGAAACCAATGGCATCAACGATTGAGTTAATTCTTCCACTGTTTCATTAAATGCTTCGGAAGGAGTATGTCCGTTTGAGCGAAGTACTTCATACTGAGCGGCGAATATTCCCTGGATCGCACCCATCAATGTTCCGCGCTCTCCTGTGAGGTCAGACGTTACTTCACGGTAGAAATCAGTTTCGAACAAATATCCCGAACCAACGCCAATTCCCATTGCAATACATTTTTCACGCGCTTTACCAGTTGCATCCTGGAATACAGCGAAAGAGGAGTTCAAGCCTTTGCCTTCTACAAACATGCGGCGAAGCGATGTTCCCGATCCTTTTGGAGCAACCAGATAAACGTCAATGTCAGCGGGAGGAATAATTCCTGTTTGATCTTTATAAGTGATGCCAAAACCATGTGAGAAGTACAATGATTTTCCGGCAATAAGATTTGCTTTAACGGTTGGCCAAAGCTCTATCTGAGCCGCGTCGGAAAGCAGATAGCAAATGATTGTTCCTTTTGAAAGTGCTTCTTCCAATTCAAAAAGGGTTTCGCCTGGTACCCATCCGTCGGCAACGGCTTTGTCCCATGACTTACCCCCCTTACGCTGACCAACGATCACATTAAAACCGTTATCACGCATATTCAAGCTTTGGCCTGGGCCTTGTACGCCGTAACCAATTACAGCTATGGTTTCAGTAGAAAGTAATTCACGCGCTTGTTCAAGAGGAAATTCTTCACGGGTTACTACTTCTTCTTCGACCCCGCCGAAATTTAATTTTGCCATTGATTATTGATTAAATTGATTTATTACGATTAAAGTGATATATAAAGCTGCTCGATTACTGATAATACTCCCACTCTGCCTCAGGAAGATAGTCCACGAGCGTTTGAGGAGATTTGCTAACCGCTACCCGTCCTGACCTTACAAATTCAAGGATTTCGTGCGGTTTGATGTAGTCAAAAAACTGAAAAATTTCCTCCTCAGTACCCGTTTTCTGTATAATTACATAGGTAAGGTGCCAATAGACTACCCAGGCTTTGTAAACTTTGTTAATGGTCTCAATGTCAATCGGTTTTGCGCCAATTGGTGTTGAAACTTTGAATAACGCGATCTCATTGTATGCGATATCGTCATTCAGATAGCCAAAAACAGCCAGTACCTCAATTACTTTACGGATCTGGCGAACAAGTTTTTCAACTGCCTCTCTCGATTCGTGGCGAATGACGATTGTAAATCTTGAAATACCCTTCCGTTCTGTTTCAGAAACCGTCAGGCTCTCAATGTTGATCCGTCTGCGGGTAAGGATCGTGGTAATCTTATTCAGAATACCAATCGTATTTTCTGTAAAAACACAAATGGTGTATGTTGTCATAATTGCCTTGGTTATACGATTATTCTAATCTGATATCGGCCACGCATGCACCCGTAGGAACCATTGGAAACACATTTTCTTCCTTCTCAACCAAAACTTCCAGCAGATAAGGCTTGTCCGAAGCCAGCATTTTGTCCAACGACGCATTCAGATCTTCGCGAGCGCCACAGGTATGGCCATCAATGCCAAAACCTTTTCCTATGGTGATGAAATCAGGATTTTGCAGTTCAACAAATGAATATCGTTTCTGGTGAAACAGCTGCTGCCACTGACGCACCATCCCAAGGAAATTGTTATTAAGGATGATGATTTTAACAGGCAACCCGCTCTGCGCAATGGTACCCAGTTCTTGAATGGTCATTTGAAAACAACCGTCGCCGATCATTGCAACTACCTCACGGTCAGGAGCGCCGACTTTGGCCCCAAATGCTGCAGGCAATGCATAACCCATTGTTCCCAATCCACCTGAGGTAATAAATGAGTTTGGTTTCTTAAATTGGTAGTAACGTGCAGTCATCATTTGGTGCTGACCAACATCCGCAACAATCACAGCTTCACCTTTTGTTTTGTTAGAAAGTGTGCGGATTACTTCCGCCATTTTGATTTTTTCGGTCGTTGGTGCCAGTTCGGGTTGCGTGATTTTTTCGTCCTCAATTTTATCGTATTTCTTGAACTCAGCTTTCCAGGCTTCGTGATTGTTTTCTTTAATAAGCGGAAGCAGCATTTCCAATGCGATTCTTGCATCACCAACCACCGGTGCTTCTGCCTTCACGATTTTATCAATTTCAGAGGGATCAATTTCGATGTGAACGACTCTGGCTTGTTTGGCATAACGGCTTAAATCTCCGGTTACCCGGTCGTCGAAACGCATACCAACTGCAATGATCACGTCACATTGATTGGTTAGAACATTTGTTCCATAGTTACCATGCATTCCCAGCCAGCCCACATAATTAGGGTGATCACAAGAAATGGATGACAATCCCAAAAGGGTCGAGGCAGCCGGTATGTCTGTTTTTTCAAGAAATTTCAATAACTCGTTTTCGGCATTCGCAATTTGAACACCGTGTCCAAAAAACAAAAACGGACGCTTGGCTTCGTTGATTAGTTTGGCAGCGGCTTCAACTTGTTCTTGTTTTGGAGACAGCCGTGGACGATAGCTGATCAGGTTTTCACATTTTTTATATGAAAATGATTTTGACATCAATTCCTGTTGCGCATTTTTGGTAATGTCTATCAACACAGGTCCTGGACGGCCTGATTTGGCAATATAAAATGCCTTAGCTATGATTTCAGGCACCTCGTCCGCGCGGGTAATCTGATAATTCCACTTAGTGATCGGAATGGTAATTCCAATGACGTCCGTTTCCTGGAAAGCATCGGTTCCGAGCAAATGTGCGGCCACCTGCCCCACAACACACACCATTGGAGTAGAATCAATAATCGCATCCGCAATTCCGGTAACCAGGTTCGTAGCGCCTGGGCCCGAAGTAACCAGACACACGCCAACCCTTCCGGTCATTCTTGCAAAACCTTCCGCAGCATGCGCCGCTCCCTGCTCGTGACGTACCAGAATATGATTGATCTCTTCCTGATAATCATAAATAGCATCGTACACCGGCATAATCGCCCCGCCAGGATACCCGAAGATTGTCTCGACGCCCTCCTTGATCAGCGATTGGATCAATGCATGTGAACCATTGATCAGTTCCGGTTTTATAGCGGAAACGACAGGCTCGGCGACCTGAATTGTTTGTGTTTGATTTTCATTAAATTCCATGACTCGTCTTTTTATTAGTCTACTGAATTTTCTTGGATCATCCCGTATTTTTTACGCTTCGTCCGTTACGCAACCTTCACTGGCTGATTTAACTGTCCTGATATATCTTCCCAGCATTCCTTTTGTAAATAGCGGCGCTGGCTGGACCCATAATGCTTTACGTGCAGCCATTTCCTCGTCAGAAATATGCAAGGTAAGCTGACGTGTATTGGCGTCAATGGTTATGCGGTCGCCGTCTTTTACCAATGCAATCGGTCCGCCATCGAATGCTTCCGGCGTAATGTGGCCAACAACAAATCCATGTGTACCTCCGGAAAAACGACCGTCGGTGATCAATGCAATTTTGTCCCCCAATCCAGCGCCCATTACCGCAGAAGTAGGTTTCAACATTTCCGACATCCCAGGACCACCTTTCGGGCCCGAATTACGGATTACCACCACCTGTCCGGCCTTGATCTCACCTTTGGAAAGCATGGTAATAATCTCCGATTCATGCTCGCAAACCTTCGCCTCTCCGTCAAATGTCATCCCTTCCTTACCCGTAATTTTCGCTACCGCGCCATTGGGTGTGAGGTTGCCATACATAATCTGAATGTGTCCGCTTGGCTTAATAGGTGTTTCGAGCGGCAAAACCATTTTCTGATTTTCAAAATTCAGATCGGGTGCTTCTGCAAGATCTTCGGCCAAAGTTTTACCGGTTACGGTAAGGCACTCACCATGGATTAAGCCTTTGGAATATAAATATTTCATGACAGCAGGAACACCACCGATGCCCAGCAAATCCTCCATATAGTATTTACCACTTGGTTTCAAATCCGCAATAAAAGGAACGCGATCCGAAATTTCCTGGATATCATCTAATGTGAGTGGAAGCCCCGCTGAACGCGCGATTGCCAGATAATGAAGCGCTGCATTTGTTGATCCTCCTAGTGCCATAACCACAGTCAAGGCGTTTTCGAGAGACTTTTTAGTAATAATATCTTTTGGCGTAAGATTGAGTTCCAGCAATTTTTTCATTGCTGCTCCTATTTTTTTACACTCCTCCTGTTTGCCTTCGTGCGTTGCAGGATAAGAGCTGCTAAATGGCAAACTCAATCCCATAGCTTCAATAGAAGCTGCCATGGTGTTTGCAGTGTACATTCCGCCGCACGCGCCCTGGCCTGGAATCGAATTTTGTATTACCCCTTTAAAATCTTCGTCAGAAATATTGTTTGCAAACTTCTTACCCAATGCCTCAAATGCGGAAACGATATCGAGTTTTTGCCCTTTATAATGTCCTGAACGAATGGTACCGCCATAAACCATGATTGCTGGCCGGTCCAGACGCGCCATCGCCATCACAGCTCCGGGCATATTTTTGTCGCAGCCAACTACTGCAATTACACCATCATACCATTGCGCAGAAACAACTGTTTCGATGGAATCAGCAATAATATCGCGGCTTGGCAAGGAATATCGCATCCCGTCATTTCCATTCGTCATTCCATCAGAAACACCGATGGTATTGAAGATCAAACCGACCATATTATTGGCAGTTACACCTTGCTTTACATAAACAGATAAGCCATTTAGGTGCATGTTACAAGGGTTGCCCTCGTAACCTGTACTTGCGATACCTACCTGAGGTTTAGCAAGATCCTCCTCTTTTAGACCAATGCCATAAAGCATTGCCTGAGCAGCCGGGTTAGTAACTTCCTGGGTTAGGGTTTTCGAAAATCTGTTTAATTCTGTCATGGTGAATTTATAAGATATTAAAACACCTCACTCCGTGCGGTGAGTGAGGTGTCAACTATGTAATCATCCCACTCAATTGGTTGCCGCCGCGGCTGTTCGCGTGGGAAGACGAAGAACAATTAAAATGACGAATCTCACTTGGATAGCGGAACCATTAGATTTAGCGAAATTTCGCTAATTTATTTTTTATTACAAATTAGACCCCTATCTTTTTATTTTCCAAACATTATGCCGTTTTATTGTGAATTTTCTATGATAAATACCAAATTTGATCAAGGGAAATTGCAATAATGGGAAAATATTTAATTTTGATTTTTATAAAACACCAATCAAATGCAAACAACAGAATCGTCCTCAAACTATAATGATCTTGAAAAAATGAGTATCGGTCATATTCTGACATCCATTAATCAGGAGGATCAGACAGTCCCGGACGCAGTTAAGAAATCTATCCCGCAAATAGAAGCCCTTGTAGGACAAATTGTCTCGAGGATGCAAAAAGGGGGCCGGTTGTATTACATCGGCGCAGGTACAAGCGGACGGCTGGGCGTAGTGGACGCATCCGAATGCCCGCCAACTTTCGGTGTTCCGTTCGATCTGGTGGTCGGAATCATTGCAGGTGGGGATACCGCAATCAGGAAGGCTGTTGAAAACGCAGAAGATGATGATAAACAGGCGTGGATTGATTTGGCTACTTATCAGCCTGGCGAAAACGATACTTTGGTTGGAATTGCTGCTTCGGGTAGGACTCCTTATGTAATTGGCGGGTTAAATAAAGCCCGGGAGGCTGGCTTGTTAACTGGTTGCATTGTCTGTAATGATGGTTCTGCGGTCGCAAAGGCGGCTGAATTTCCTGTCGAAGTTGTAGTAGGACCTGAATTTATGACAGGAAGCACCAGAATGAAATCAGGAACTGCCCAGAAGCTGGTTTTGAATATGATTTCGACAGCGGTGATGATCCGCCTGGGCAAAGTGAAAGGGAATAAGATGGTTGACATGCAGTTAACCAACGAAAAACTGGTACATCGTGCACACCGGATGATCATCGAAGAACTGAGCGTTTCACCAGAAGAAGCTGAATCGCTTTTGAATGAACATGGAAGTGTTCGTGCTGCGATCAATGCTGTGAAAAGATGATCACAGAAAAACGAAAATCCCTGGAAAGCGATGCCTCCCAGGGATTTTCGTTGATATTTTCATATCAATAATCTGAATAATCAGTCGGATAAAGGAACAAAGTAATGTTCTTTGAAACGTTGTTCTGATACTCGGGCATTGTCTTCACTTTACCCCATTCGGCATCGTCGGAAAACGATTTCCAATGCGCATCCCGCGAAGCTTTATCTGAAAAGGTGGTCAGATACATCAGATTCGGCATGGTAGCTCCCGAAATTACTTCTCCATAAAACACAGCATTAAAGCCCAATCGATTAAAAATGCCAATTTCATTTCCTGCATTAAATTGCTTTACCTTGTTCCAATGGATTTTTTCGGTATGTGCTTCATAACTTCTTAGCTCATAAATACGCTCATTACGCGGCGTCGAAAGGGTAGGCTTTTTTAGCATTGGGCTGTTTTCGAAAGCACGTAAAACGGTCGACTGAATCCGGGAGTAAGGAGGATTTTTATATTCAGCGTCAATGTAGTCCTTTCCGGCAGACTGGTAGGCTGCGTCTTTTTCCAATTCTTTTGGGACAGAAAGCAACTGATCCAGCGATTTTAAAGGTATCAAGACATAAATAAGTTTTCCTGCGGAAGTATCAGAAGAAACAGGCTTAAATACGCCAATATCTTTAATCCCGGCACGGTGCATGGCAGGTATAAAGGCATCTTTTAAATAATTTTCAACGCGGGTTTCCTGATCTTGCCCTTTTAAATGATAAAGCTTGATCTGGTAGTATTCTCTTTTCGGAGCAGCTGCATTTGCACATAGTGTAATCAGGCAAAGCGCCAGAGAAACAAAAATCTTGGTTCTTTTAAATTTAGAAATCATAAGTTGGATCAAAGAAATATTGATGTTGTAATTGGAAAAGACCAATATTAACTCGCTTTACCCTTATACTGCTTATCAATTAAGAATTTTGCAGATCAGAATTTCGGGCAGGAAAGCTGCCTTTTGCTGCTTTTGGAGCGTTTTGGCTTTGGATCCAGTGGTGGGAAAATGTAGGAGAGCGAAATTTCGTGCGCACCGCCGCTTCCCGTACCCAATGTGGAGATTGTCAGGTCATAACTGTAACCAATGGAGAATTTGTCCTGACGAAATCCTGCTAGAAAGATAAGCGATTCGTGATTATTAATGTTCTGCTCGTACTTTTTGAATGGTATCCCACGATACCAGGCTCCTAAAACCAGGGGTTCAATGGTCACATATAATCCCGCATCAAACTGATCGTATTTCCCTTGCTTTTTGTACATAATTGCGGGAGAGATGGTCTTTTCTTTATCAATTTCATCCCCAAGAAAAGTATATCCTGCAAAAGGAATACGCAACCCCGCCTGCAAACTAGCCTTAACAGGAAGTCGCGCTTCCGATATGGAAGAAAATGCCTGATTCGGCCTGTTAAGGTGATGAGCAGACAATCCGGCCCAGTACCAATCCGAGTATAACATCATTCCGGCACCAAAATCGGCATAAAAAACATTTGGTCCCCCTTTCGCAAACGGATCTTCCGATGGTTGCCCCGTAAGTCCGCCATTATCATACTGATCTCCGAAAGTGAGTCCAAAGTAATCGAGCGTGCGGGAAGCAAAACCTCCCTGAATGCCAAGCCGAAGAGACGTAAGATCATTCAGTTGGATCTGATAGGAATATTGCAATGCCGCCTCGGTGGATTTTAAATTACCCAAACCCTGACTGTCCATCGTCACCAATACACCCACCCCGCTATTGAAATTGGAGAAAAACGCATCCGCGCCAAATGATGTTGTTACAAAATTCGCCGAAAGTGAAGGCCATTGATTACGGTAATTGATTGTGGCACGTGGCGCCAGGGCACCACCTGCAAGAGCGGGGTTCAGATATAACGGATTGGCGTAGAATTGAGAGAACTGCGGGTCCTGGCTCCAACCTTTCACGCAAAGCAGTGTCAACAAAAAAAGGCAAAGTATACGCTTGCTCATATATTTAACTTATCGCCGCTATAAAATGCGGTTAGGTTACGGGCTCTAAAATTTTACCCAATTTAATTTAACAAAATATCTTCAAATTGCGTATTAATATTCAAATTAGAGAGGTTTTAACGACAATAACCCGCAAAATTTTAGCATTTTATTTTCGTTAGTATTGTCGGGTAACCTGAATATTAAATGTGGTGGGTAGGGGTGTTTGAACAAGTAACGAAACATGGGGCGAATTTATAATAAGTACCAACAAATTTTTTGTTGTTTTTTCTTTCTTATGCTGTGCTCAACAGCATATGTAAAGGCGCAAGCTCCATTCCTGGTGCAAAATCAATGCATGCAAAATCCCGATTGCGCGGATTCCACTTCATTTCGTGATACCTTAAGTACCGCCAGGACGTGGCGATGGAGTTTTGGCGACGGCGGTGCCGTTGATACACGTCGAAATGCCCAACATTCCTATATGGCTCCTGGTGCCTATACTGTTACACTGGTACGTACAATACAGGGCGGTGCATCTCAAACAGTTTCTCAGGTAATCCAAGTCGGTAAGCTTCCTCCCTCTTTTCAGGAGTGGAAGACAGACACAACAATTTGTCCGGGCGATACACTTATCCTGGATCCTTATCCAAATGGCGCTCCCGATGGTGCCAGGTTTGTATGGTATCCAAAAGGTGATACGACGCAGACTTTGAATGTGGACAGTTCAGGCTGCTATTCTGTGGAGGTTATCCTGCCAAATGGCTGCAAAATCCAGGACCGTATCAATGTTAAAATTTGTATGGAGCCTGCCAATCAGGAGGGGGCCAAATGGTTTTTCGGAGGAAATGCAGGACTTGATTTTTCCAACAATCCACCCACACCCATCACAGACGGAAAACTGAATACGCCGGAGGGAACGTCGGCTATTGCAAATTCCAAAGGACAGCTCTTGTTCTATTCGGATGGTATAACGGTTTGGAACAAGAATGGCGATGTTATGCCCTGTTTTTCAGGGACTTGTGTGCCGATGAAGGGAAGCCCGAATTCGACGCAATCCGTCCTCATTGTGCCCCAACCTACCTGTAAAGGCTGTGAATATCTTTTCAATATTTTCACTACCTCTGATATCAACGGCGAAAAACTGCTGACGGTAAGTGTTGTGGATATGCGCAGGAACAATGGACTCGGCGCGATCATTGAACAAAACACAACGCTTCAGCAACCAACAACTGAACGTATAGTATCTGCCCGTAACAATCGCGACAGTACTTACTGGGTAATTTCTCACGACTACGGAACAAATAAATTCCGGATTTTTCATGCAACCACAGGCGGTCTTGTCGAAACCAGTTCGCCAGCATTGGGAATGGCGCATGATAGCCTGAATAAAGCGGAAGGATACATGAAGTTTTCCTCTCCAGATAGCGCAACCGGTCAGCGGAGACTAGCCGTGATTATTCCCGGCCCCCCCAGAAACTACGTCGAGCTTTTTAATTTTGACGATTCGACCGGTGTACTTACTTATGATAAAAAGATAGACCTCGGGCCGGCCCCGCCTATTGCATATGGAATTGAGTTCTCCCCGACGGGAGAGAAAATGTACATATCCTTCCAGGGAGAAAACGGGACCAGTTCCTATCTGAAACAATATGATTTGACGCTGCCGGACAGTCTTTTGGAGGAGACTGCCATTACCATCGACAGCTCTGCGACCCGAAAGTTTGGAGCACTTCAATTCGCCCCTGATGGAAAGATTTACATGGCCATTGAGGGCAGTGAATATCTTGCGGTAATTGGTGAACCAGAAGGAAATTCTCTGACCGGAGTTGAATACGAAAGAGATGGAGTGAACCTGGGCGGAAAAAACAGTCAGTTAGGTCTTCCTAATATGGTGCAGGATTTCACTCAGGAAGCGTCTGGACCTGGTTTTGAAGCCGATGGTTTTTGTACCAATGAACCGACTACATTCCAGGCAAGCCCGATTTGCGATCCGATAGAAGATACTTACCAGTGGGATTTCCTTGGGGATGGAAGCTTTACGGCTCCTTCAAAGGAAACGAAAGCAACCTATACCTACACGCAGCCAGGCACATATATGGTGAGAATGCGTGCGACCAATAAATGTAAGGACACAACCATAATCCAGGAAGTTACCATTTACGAAACGCCACCGCAGATCAATTTGGGTGCGGATAAAGATACCTGTGGCAACTTTGTTCCCCTGGATATGAATGTTCAGGCGGAAGTTTATGCCTGGATTCACCGTGGAAGGGTTGTAGGCCGCCAGAAAACTTATAATGCAATTGCAACTGGCCGCTACATCGCAGTAGCATTTAATGGCCCACAAGGAGAATGTTTTTCTGCTGACACCATCGAAATTACACTTCGTAGGCCGCCAGCATTCTCGATTGGTCCCGATACAACCTTATGCCGCGACAGCTCTATCGTATTGGAAGTACAAAGTGAAAGATGGATTGAGTTTAATTGGAGTAATGGAGAAAAAACCAGGGAAGTTACAATTGGTCAGCCAGGCACCTACTTTGTAATTGTTAGAGACAGAAACGATTGCTTTAATTCTGATACCATTCAGGTTGTAGAGTTACCGTCACCAATCCTTAATCTTGCCCCTGAAAATATGATCTGTATCCCCGATGGGCAGTTTGTCACGTTAGATGCAGGCGGGGTCGGACAGCTATCTTATTTATGGCCAAAGTCGGGTGATACAACACGAACGATTACGGTCAATCAGGAAGGTGTATATGTAGTTAGGGCAACAAATGCGGTGGGCTGTGTCACCGAGCAATCAACCAATGTCCTTGACAAATGCGAGCCAAGGTTCTTCATTCCCGACGCATTTACTCCTGACGGAGAGGGGCGTAATGAAATATTGGAAATTTTTGGAGCTTACTATACCAATTTCCAAATCCGGATATATAACCGTTGGGGTGAGGTCATTTATGCCACCAATAACCTCGAAGAACGCTGGGATGGCACTTACAAAGGCATCAAAGTCCTGCCGGGAGCCTACCCATATGTCTTATCATACGAGAGTCTTTACTATCCCGAACGCGCACCAATTATGAAACGCGGCTCTGTAATGGTCATCAGATAATCTTCTTTTTGCAGATTAAAACAGCTATTTTTGATTAAATCATTGTTTTAATCTGCACTTCATTATGCGTCAGGATTACCTGTCCGGAGATAAAGAAAACCTTTCTAACACTGAAAAAGAGATCGAGCGCGCCTTGCGTCCCCTCACTTTTGAAGACTTCACTGGACAGGATAAAATTCTCGAAAATCTGAAAGTTTTTGTGCAGGCAGCAAGGCAACGGGGTGACGCCCTAGACCATGTTTTGCTTCACGGCCCTCCGGGATTAGGAAAAACCACCTTATCCAACATTGTAGCAAATGAATTGGGCGCTGGTATCAAAATCACGTCCGGCCCTGTCCTTGATAAACCGAGCGATCTGGCAGGCTTACTCACCAATCTTCAGGAGCACGACGTTCTTTTTATAGATGAAATTCATCGCTTAAATCCCATTGTAGAAGAATATCTATATTCCGCAATGGAGGACTATAAAATCGATATCATGCTCGACAGCGGGCCAAATGCCAGGAGCATTCAAATTGGCCTTAATCCATTCACATTAATTGGGGCTACTACCCGCGCAGGCATGTTAACTTCTCCGCTACGTGCGCGGTTTGGGATCAATGCAAGGCTGGAATATTATGATGCCCAATTGTTGACATCTATCCTAAAACGTTCTGCATCTATTTTGCGAACACCTCTGGAAGATGACGCCGCTTATGAAATCGCACGACGCAGCCGGGGAACGCCAAGAATTGCGAATAATCTTCTTCGCCGTACCCGCGATTTCGCACAAGTAAAAGGAACTGGTCAAATTACCGTGGCCATTGCCGAAATGGCCCTCAAAGCACTGGATGTTGACCAGAATGGGCTGGATGAAATGGACAACCGCATTCTCACAACGATCATCCATAAGTTTAAAGGTGGTCCGGTTGGGTTGTCGACGATTGCAACCGCTTGTGGTGAAGAAGCAGAAACCATTGAGGAGGTTTACGAGCCTTTTTTAATACAGGAAGGTTACATGAAACGCACGTCTCGCGGACGCGAAGTGACTGAAAAGGCATTCAAGCATCTTGGAATTATCCCAAAACACCGATCAGGTGAATTATTCTAACATGATCTCCGTATGAACTTTTAACAAATGCGTGTATATTAAAAATAGAAGTAGTATTTTTGCGGTAAATTACTGACCGCCTCTATGATTGAAGTACTCGTTTCCGAAAAGTTAGTTGTGAGAGTGCCCTGTGCTGTGATTGAACATAACGGAAAGGTACTGGCGGGTCAGCGTAGTCCTGCACTTTCATTTCCTTTAAAATGGGAATTCCCGGGAGGTAAAGCAGAAAAAAACGAATCAGACGAAGAGGCTTTACTTCGTGAAATAAGAGAGGAGCTTAATGTTGAAGTTGAAATAATCCATAAGTTGCCTGTTACATCCAAAGACCAGGGATGGCGTGAAATAATCCTGGTACCATTTGTTTGCCGACTTAATTCTTATCAAATCACATTGACAGAACACGAGCAGATTCTCTGGCTTAAACCAAAAGAATTACCCTCGCTGGACTGGACAGAAGCCGATCTGAATGTGATTGAGAATTATTATGAGTATTTATCTACAAAATAATAGCCTTTCCCCTTTTTTGTTTTCGTCAAATTCCCCGTTCGCGAACACCGGATGTCCGGAGACAAACGTATGCGTTACGCGTGATCCAAAATTTGTGCCCTCAAAAGGGGACCAGCCACATTTAGCGTAAATGTTTGATGTCTCGACCCGGATGTTTGCATTGGTATCTACCAAAATCAAATCCGCATGATATCCTTCCCTGATGTATCCCCTGTCTTTTATCTGAAAACAATCTGCAACTGCATGGCTCATTTTCTCAACAACCCTCTCAATTGAGATTTTGCCAGTTTTACTTAATTCGAGCATTACATTCAGAGTATGTTGGACCAATGGCAAGCCGGAGGGAGCTTGCCAGTAAGGCTGGGCTTTTTCTTCAATTGTATGTGGCGCGTGATCCGTTGCAATCACATCGATTCGGTTGTCAAGCACCGCCTTTAAAATTGATTCCTTATGATGCGGCGCTTTAATAGCCGGGTTACACTTAATTTTGTTTCCCAAATTATGATAGTCCTCCGCATCAAACCACAAATGATGTACACAGGCCTCTGCCGTCACCAATTTCTTTTCTCCATCTGCCAATAAAATCTGCCCATTACGGCGGATACCCGGCTCAAATAAGACAATTTCATCGCCCGTAGATATGTGCAGGATATGCAACCTGGTTTTATATTTATGGGCCAGTGACGAAGCAAACGAGGATGAAATTAGGCAAGCCTCCGCATTCCGGATTAAAGCGTGAATATTATAAGGTACATTGTCCCCGAATTTCTCTTTAAAAAACTCCATTCGTTGTCTTATCGTTGGCTCATCTTCGCAATGTGTGGCAATTAAGCAAGGAGCATTTGCGAAGATCCTTTCCAAAGCATCCGGCGCATCAACCAGCATATTTCCCGTTGAAGAACCCATAAATATCTTGATCCCGCACACATTCGCCGTATCCGTTTTCATCACTTCTTCATAGTTGTCGTTAGACGCCCCCATGAAAAATGAGTAATTGGCAAGGGATGTATTTGCGGCAATCTGATACTTATCTGCAAGTAGTTGTTGTGTCAGCGTATTTGGAACTGTATTAGGCATTTCCATAAATGAAGTTACCCCGCCAGCCACCGCCGCTTTCGATTCGGTGTAAATATTGGCTTTATGAGTAAGCCCCGGTTCGCGGAAATGAACCTGATCATCAATAATCCCAGGCATCAGATACTGGCCTTTAGCATCAATAACCTGATCGGCAGGGATATGCTGTAAATCTTTTCCGATTTTTTTAATGTGACCTTTTTCAATTATCACGTCTAACTCTTGAACAGAGTTTTCATTTACTACCTGTGCATTAACAATAAGTGTTGCCATCCCGGATACGATTTGATGATGTAAAGGTATTCAGTCACTTTGAAATTAATCCACATTACCTCCCAAGAAATGATATTCAAGACTCTTTTAAGCGATTTTATCGACCTCCTGTTTCCGCGTTGCTGTGAAGGTTGTGAGCATTCCTTGGTCGGAAATGAGGAAACATTGTGTACCATTTGCCGTGTCTCGCTTCCAAGGATTGGCCATAACAGCCTGAATCTAGCATCGCTGCAATACAAATTTGTCAATGTTCCCGAAGTGGTATCCTCGCATTCATTTCTCCTCTTTACAAAAAAAGGGAAAGTCCAAAAGTTGTTACACGCATTTAAATATAGGGGGAATAAGGAGGTTGGGATTTTATTGGGATCTATGTTTGGAGAAGAATTGATCGAATCGGGAAGCCTGCCCCCTGCAGATTTGATCATCAGCGTTCCGCTTCATGAAAAAAAGAAAAAAATTCGCGGCTATAACCAGAGTGATTTATTGGCGGAAGGATTTTCACGAGTCACCGGCATCCCCTGGACGGGAACTGCCCTGCAAAGAATCCGGTATACCGAAACACAAACCGGGAAAAGCAAATTGGAACGAAGGGAAAATGTAAAAGGGGTATTTGAAATAAAAGAGAAGCTAGATCAAAAATCTATTATTATTATGGACGACGTGCTAACAACCGGAGCTACGCTTGAAGAATGTGTACAAACATTGCTGATGGCGGGTTGCAAACAATTTTATATTCTTACAATCGCTTTGGCACAGCATTAAAAAACAAAAGCCGCAACCCAAAGGCAGCGGCTCTATATAACATTTAACACTCTTATTCTTTATGACTTCCGGTTGCAATCATTGCACAACGGAAACCTACCATTGCAGTTGCAGAATCCTGAGCCATGTAACGACGTGTTCCTGGTGACAACCAATAAGCAACATCAGCCCATGACCCCCCCTTGAAAACCCTCAACTCATCATCTACAAGTGAATTGCTATTTTTGGAGTCATAATTTTTCGCTTCATCCTGGTAACCATTACGACGGAAGGAGTTCAAATCGTTCACATCGCTATTAGAAAGTGGGCGATAAACATCATAAACCCATTCGCTAACATTTCCCGCCATGTCATACAATCCATTGTCGTTTGCAGGATATGAGCGAATTTCTTGCGTGATAATTGCTCCGTCATTGGACTTACCTGCAATACCAGCGTAATCACCAGAACCACGTTTGAAGTTAGCAAGCATTGTTCCTTGTTTTTTTCCGCGAGGCTGACGCATTGTTGAACCATCCCATGGATAAATTCTCGAGTTAGCCTGGTTCTCATCAGAATATTGTGTTCCGATCATCGCCATTGCAGCGTATTCAAATTCTGCTTCTGTTGGAAGACGGTAAGGAGGCATTACGTAACCACTTTCAATTCTAAGTTGAGGTGCTGGTCCGGCTGCTTCTGCAACAGCTGCATCCGCAGCGGCTGCTTTTTTCTTCTTGCCAAATGACAGCCCTTTTTTCTTCTTGCCGCCTGCTGCTGCTGCACCGGCGCTATTGTTCGCCAAACTCACGGCAGCTGTACGCCAAGCGCAATAATCATTAGCCTGAACCCACGAAACACCAACTACCGGATAAAGGCGGAAACCTGGGTGACGAAGATACATGGTAACATAAGAATCGTTGAACGACAATTCATTGTACCAAACATTGGTGTCCGGTAAAGCTTTTGCGTAAAATTCTTCGGATGAATCCCTTTGAACTGCATTCAAATACTCCAGATAATGGACATTTGCTACTTCGGTCTGATCCATATAAAAGGACTGAATACTGATGGTTCTTTTTGGATTATCCCTTCTGCTCATCACCTCTTCTTCCAGTGAACCCATTGTAAAACGCCCTCCTTCAACATAAACAAGGTCAGGACCTGCTGGTAAGGCTTTGTATTGCTTTACCTCAAAGCCATCTTTGCCATTGTAAGCCAAACCTGTTTTAGAACTGGTTTTACCTGGCTTTAAGCTCGTAGGCCTTTTATTCTTACTACATGAAGTAGCCGCTAATAACACAACCAACATCAACGCGATCGACCGGGTACCCATCTTTTGCATGCAAATCATTGCTTAAAGTGACTTTAAAGTTTGGTATTTTGTAGTATGCGAAACCGCAAATGTATGAAATCAATCGAAAAAACTCTGAAATTATTCAGGACGTTGCATCTCTCTTAGTATAGTTCTGGCCTGGTCAATATTCCTAACATCTTCACAGATCAGCATCAATTTACCTTTTTGATCCTTTAATGCAATCTGTTTCGGGTGTTTTTTAATGTAATCAATCACCTGACCGAACTTGGCTGACTGAAAAAACGCGTCATTCTGCGAAGTAACGAAGTAGCCTTTCATTGTATTGCTCTTTAAAGTTAGTTTTTCAAAGTGCAAAATCTCTGCTTCCCAGCGCAAATGAACCGTTTTTAATAAATTCTGAACCTCAAAAGGAATAGGTCCGAAGCGATCCAGAATTTCCTGTTCAAATTTACTCAGCTCTTCTTCCGTCTCAATATTGTCAAGGCGGGTATATAACGATAGTCTTTCTGAAATATTTTTGACATAAGTCTCCGGGATTAACGTCGCAAAATCCGTTTCGATCTGTGTATCCGGAACCAGGTTTTTAGGAAGCCCCAGGGCGGTTGAGAAAAGGTCTTTGAATTCATTGTTTTTCAACTCCTGCACCGCCTCATCCAGCATTTTATGGTACAATTCGTATCCAAGATCGTTTACAAATCCACTTTGCTCGGCTCCTAGCAAGTTACCCGCGCCACGGATGTCCAGATCACGCATCGCTACTTTGAAACCGTCGCCCAATTCCGAGAACTCTTCCAATGTCTGTAAACGTTTGCGGGAGTCGCTGGCCAATGTTGATACCGACGGGGTCAAAAGATAACAGAATGCCTTTCTGTTGGACCGTCCCACACGTCCGCGCATCTGGTGAAGGTCCGACAAACCAAACATATGCGCCGAGTTGATGATAATGGTATTGGCATTCGCAATATCAATCCCGGATTCAATGATATTGGTAGAAACCAGTACATCATATTCCCCTTCAATAAATGCAACCATTACTTTTTCCAGCTTATCTCCTTCCATCTGCCCGTGTGCCACGCCGATCCGAACGTCCGGGACCAATCGCAAAATAATATTTGCAATCGATTCAATGTCATTAACCCGGTTATGGACAAAGAAAACTTGCCCGCCGCGGCGTACTTCAAAACTCACAGCATCACGGATAAATTCTTCGCTGAACGTATGTACCTCGGTGGTAACCGGCTGACGGTTTGGTGGTGGAGTAGCTATCACAGAAAGATCCCGCGCGCCAAGTAAAGAGAAATGCAGCGTCCGCGGAATGGGCGTGGCCGTTAATGTAAGTACATCCACATTGACACGCATTTCCTTCAACCGGTCTTTCGCTTTTACGCCGAATTTTTGCTCTTCATCAATAACAAGAAGCCCCAGATCTTTGAATTTCACATCCTTATTCAAAATCCGGTGGGTACCAATCAGAATATCAATCCTTCCTTCCTCTACCTCTTTCAATGTATCCTTAATTTGCTTGGTAGACTTAAAGCGATTGATATAACCGACTTTCGCAGGGAAATCGGCCAGGCGTTCGCTGAATGTTTTGAAATGCTGCATCGCTAAAATCGTGGTCGGCACCAGCACGGCAACTTGCTTGCTATCACAAACTGCCTTAAATGCAGCGCGGATGGCAATCTCTGTTTTTCCAAAACCTACATCCCCACAAACCAGCCGGTCCATTGGACTGCCTTTTTCCATATCGTCCTTCACACTGGTGGTAGCCGTGGCCTGATCGGGCGTATCCTCATATATAAAGGATGATTCCAGCTCGGCTTGCATGTAATTATCTGGCGAAAATGGAAAACCGTGCGCCTGTCTGCGTTTCGCGTAAAGCTCAATGAGCTCATGCGCAATATCTTTAAGTTGTTTCTTAACCCTGGATTTCTTGGCTTCCCATTCACCTGAGCCCAGCTTGCTCATTGCAGGCGGCGTACCTTCCTTGCCGGTATATTTCGCGATTTTATGAAGGTTATGCACACTCACATAGAGTAGGTCATTATCCCTATAAATCAGCCTGATCGCCTCCTGCTGCGTTCCGTTTACATCTTTGCGCTCCAAACCCGCAAACCGGCCGATACCATAATCCACATGCGTTACAAAATCCCCTGGCTGCAATGATTTCAGCTCTTTGAGGGTAATCGCTTTGGATTTAGTAAATTTTTCTTTGAGCCTGTATTTATGAAAACGGGCAAATATCTGATGGTCTGTATAGCAAGCCACTTTCACATTGTCATCCACAAAACCCTCCCTCAGGGAAATGTGCATTGGCTGAAATTTTACAAACGGATCCAGATCTTCAAAAATCCTTTCCAGTCTGTCCAGCTGCTTGGGCTGGTCGGCGACAATAATATTAACGTAACCTTTGGACTGATTTTCAGACAAATCGTCTAAAAGCCTTTTGAAATCCTTGTTAAATGATGGTTGCGGCTTGGAGGAATAAGGTAATTTACTTTCTGTTTTGAAATACCCCTTTTTACCAAATTCAATCGTTTTGAACTGCTTAACATGGTTTAAAAAACCTCGGCGCGTTTCGAAAAGGTCCTGGGGATTTGAAACGATCTGAATCCCGCCGCTGGTAACTTCCTGCAACGCTTTTTCAGCTTTTTCAAAACAGTTTTCAATCACTTCTAATGTCAATTCCGCATCTTTGAACCAAACGGCGGTATCTGCTGGCAAAAAGCTGAGAAAAGATTCGCGGGTTTCGTGGGAAAGTTTTTGCTGGATATCAGGGACAATGTTGATTTGTTTGGCCATTTCAATAGAAAGCTGGGTATCCGGATCGAACGAACGAATGCTTTCCACTTCGTCGCCAAACAGCTCTATGCGAAATGGATGTTCATTGGCAAATGAAAATACATCCAGAATCCCTCCCCTGACCGAAAACTGTCCCGCCTCAAAGACAAAGTCAGTGATTTCGAATCCGTAATTTGTAAGAAACTCCGACAGAAATGCAGGATCAAGCTTTTCACCAACTTTGACAGAGAATGTGTTAGCCTTTAACGAACGTTTGTTGATTACTTTCTCAAACAAGGCTTCCGGGTAAGTCACAATCTGCATTGGCGTTGAGCGGCCGACATTGAGTTTATTCAGAATTTCACCACGCATCAGAACATTGGCATTATCCACTTCCTCGTAATGGTAAGGCCGTTTATATGAAGTGGGGTAAAACAAAACCTCTGCTTTGCCAATCAGATTCTGGAAATCGTTGTGAAAATAGGCTGCCTCTTCCCTGTCGCTCAGAACATACAGGGCAGGACTTTTCGCCCGCTGCTGAATTGCCGCCGTCACCACAGCGTCGAGGCTGCCTACCAATCCCTTGATTTGAATATGTGCGGCTTCCGGAGTTTTGGAGGCGATCTGTGTCACCAGCAGATCGAGGTAAGAATCACCTCCATATAGTGTCAATAAGTCTTTAACGTCCAAGTATTTTCAGTAATAGAGCCCTGATTTTAATGAAATCCCGGCAGTGAATGTAAACGCAAAAAGCCGTTTCGGGATAATTCCCCCGACCGGCAAAAAGAAGTAACAACGGTTTTTCGACTTTTGTCTTGACTGTTGTCCCTGGTTACAAAAATAAGCCGAAATCCGTTATATCATTCTATTTTTACGATTACCAATACATTAATCATGATAAACTGGCTCAATAAACTCGTTTCGCTTGGAGGCTTCACCGCAACGCCCCTTGAAATCCTGGGCTTTCTGACAGGTGCGATTTATGTTTATCTGAATACCCGCCAGAATGTGTTGGGCTGGTTTTTCGGAATCATCAATGCAGTGCTTTATGCAGCGGTTTTCTGGCAGGTAAGACTGTATGCTGATATGGGTTTGCAGGGATATTATTTCTTGACCAGCATTTATGGTTGGTGGATGTGGAAATTTGGAGGGAAAAACCACGACGGGATTGAGGTAACATTTACACCCAAACACCTCTATCCAATTTTTGGGGCATTATTTGTTATCATTACCCTTCTTTGGGGATTTCTGCTCGGCAGATTTACAAATGCAAGCCTTACCTATGCAGATTCGGCCTTAACAGTTGCGAGCCTGATCGGTCAATGGATGCTGGCCAGGAAATACCTCGAAAACTGGATACTCTGGATCATCGCCGATGCCTGTTATGTAGTTATGTATTTTTATAAATCACTGCATCTCACCGCAATCCTTTACGCAGTGTTTTTAATTCTCGCAATGATTGGATATGTGCAGTGGCGAAGGGATGCGGTACGTGGTTCCGAGGTAGCTTGAATGTCATTTATAGTCAAGAATTGTCATTGGTTGTCATTGATAGTTTACTATTTCTTATACAATAAGTGACTATAAATGACCACATATGACAATACCTGACAACAAATAACTCCCTGCTATTCCAACTCCCCAAACGGAATCTCCTGATCTTCCAGGAAGCCCCGGATTCGCTCTGAATCCTGGAAAATGATCTGAAGGTCTTTTTTGGTAACGCCTTCTTCCTCATCCAGCCACTTCCAATCCTCGGCAGTAGCATCCAGCACATCAATAATCGACAGGATTTTATCCTCTGATTTTTCCTTCGAAAGCCATTCTGCGGAATGATCAATGAAAATGATCACTTTTTGCTCCTTAATCCATTCCAAATCATTCAACATCTGGTCGAGGACTTCCAGGTTTGCAACCGGCTCTTCCTCAAAATGCATTGCGGCCGCAACGTGGTCGTAAAATTCCCTTAACGTAGTGGATTTGCTGCCGTCGACAGCGGCGATAAACGCTCCCAGGAACGACTTACGGACATCTGATCCCTGCTTTGCAATCAGAAAGTGCGTGTTTTTCATAATAATGATATGCGATTAATGACCTTGCAAGATATGGAAAAACGCAAGCCCTGATCACTAAAAGGGCTGTCAATTACTTCAAATACCGCTTTCTTAACATTTGCATCATATGTACATTGATAGCCCATTGATCCGCCAGGGGCTGATTTGTAAATGGTACTGTTGGCAAATAATGAGGCGGGCCAAATTCGGTCAGGACCGTCAATGTTTCTCCACTTTTCACTTTCTGTTCAACCACTGCATCCCACCAGGCCAGGTGCGCTTTTACAGTTGCATCCCATTCCGGTGCGCGGGGATCATTCACCTGCGGCCCTTCCTCATGTCCGATCCGCGAGTGGATGTGGCCAACGCGCGACAACGCCAACTTCACCGTTTCCTGCTGATCTGTAAGCAAACTCTCATGTACATTACACCAATGCGAAATGTCCAGTGTTAACCTCAATTGGGGGTTTTTTTCGATGAAATTGCGGGTGATGTGTGCGGCAAAAAGCATTCTTCCGCGGTGGGTTTCATGGTAGATCGGAATACCGGTTTTTTCGGTTGCCTCTGAGGTATGGTCTATAAAAGCTTTGTTTTGATCATAGGTGAAGTGGTCCCGGCCACTATGGCAATTCACATACAAAGGCTTTTGCACATATTCGGTGGTCGCTGCGGTGATGGATTTTTTGAAAGCATCCAAATGGACAGCATAATCGGTTTCTCCCGAGCCGCAGAGAAAGCCTACTTCCAATCCGTGTTTTTTCAAAGCGGTAAACAGCTCATTTTGCTTGTCTCTGGTATCAGGCCACCAAATTTCTATTCCGTCATACCCTTCTTTTTTTACAGCTGCGCAGAAGGCGTCCGTGGTTCCTTCAAAGCCCCAGTTGGTTCCCAGGATTTTTAAAGACAATTTATTTTCAAATTGAAAAGGAGCTGCACTGGCCTCGGCAATTGCCTCAAACCCTGTCAAAACTCCTGCTGATGCGAGGGCACTGCTCATAAAATTACGACGGTTCATTTTAGAAGAATAATTCTTGATATTACTAGTGATCAAAGCTTTTTGGCCTCTGCTTTGGTAGATGTGGTGTCGCCCGCCCTTAAAAATTCTGCAACTGCCGCCTCATTAAAGCCATTGACAACCAATAAATCTGGATTTTGCTTGCTAACCTGGCTTACAGCGCTGTCGGTCACAGCGGACTGCCAGACGTAAACTGATCTGAGTCCCTTCATTCCAGCCACATTTTTCAGGCCAGCATCCCCGACTTTTGTATCAACCACATTGAGATATTCAAGATATTTAAGGCCTTTTAAACCATTGATACCTTTATCTGAGATCACCGTATGTTCCAGATGCAGCTTATTAAGATTGGGGAACTTGGAGATTTGTTCCAAAGCGGCATCGGTGATCTTAGTATCTCCCAATTTAAGCCATGCGATCTGCTCGGCCACCGGTTTAAGCAATTCCATCTGCTTATCGTCGAAATTGGGCGCGTTCACCGCACTTACCTCAATCAGGTTTTGGTCTTGCGATAATGTGTTGACGATCAATCCTGCTTTTCTTAGGTTTTCAAGTGCCTGTTCGCTGGCCGCCGGGACTTTCAGGCTCAATACAGCGGATTCCTGCTTCTTTGTTTTACCAAGGACTGCGCCCTGGCCCAGCGAAGCAAGCGCTGGTTTGATTGCTTCCGTCATTTTTAGCTCAGCTACCTTTTTGTCAGCCGGAGCGCCCTGATCTATCCACCACGAAATCAATTCGATCTGGTCGGTGGTTAATTGCGGCTTGCCTTTTGGTGGCATATGGTCATCATCATTTTCATCCAGCAGGCAGCGTTTGATCATATCGCTTTCCGATCCCTTGCCCGGGATAAAAGCGGGGCCGCCTTCGCCGCCTTTCAGTAACAATGCAAGCTGGTCGACCCTCAAATCACCTTTCTGTTTGCTTGCATTGTGACACTGGGCGCAGCGGGCTTGCAAAATTGGCTGCACGATTTCGTTGTAAACAACCGCTTGCTGCACGTCAGAAAGCGGTTTGATCTCCATTCCTTTCTCTTCCAACGGAGGAATTCCGGCAAGTCCACGGAATGGTTCAGGTGTGTATTGGGTGAGGTATCCCTGTCCGTGCGTCAGAGATCCGCCGTCATGTCCGGCTGTGAGTGTTAAAATAGTAGCCAATAAAAAGGCCGGTAAATAGATCAACGAGCCATATGGTACTTTGCTTTTAAGCCTATCCGATTTGATCAGCCAGGCAATCCAGGCAAAAACGGCCACGCCAATTCCCTGCCACATGTGATTATCCAGCAGTTGTTCATCGTACCCTCCTCCTAATGATAAAAGGTAACCCGCGACGCAGGCAAGCGTAGCGCCAATGGCAGAGAAAAACAGAATAAAACGAATTGCACTTTCGGAAACCGCCACTTTACCCGTACGTCGCCCGATTTCCAGCAATGCTGCTATCAATAAAAAACCGATTGGAAAATGCACCAATGCCGGATGGAACCTTCCGACAAACATCGCCCAGGAAGAGGCCTGGAGAAGCGGGTATAACATACTGATGATGTGACGGGTTTAGTTAAAATTTATTCTTTTATAAGTCAGGACAGCCTGAAAACCTCGGGGCAGCTGATTGCTTTTGGCGAGTTATCATCATTCACTTCCATAATGTCAGCCATATAGTCCCACCACTTTTTCATAATAGGTAATGCCGATAATGTCGCAGTCGTGTCATGATTTCCGAGTTTTTGAAAAGCAAAAAGAGCCAGCGTTATGGGGTCAATAAAAATATAGTATTCCATGATACCGGCATTTATGAGCAGTTCGCTAAGCTCCGGCCAGATTTCACCGTGCCGTCTTTGGTACTCCGCTTCATAACCCGGTTTCAATTGCATCCGGAATGCCTTAACCTGCCCATTTTCCATTTAATCCTGATCATTTAAGCGACTATTTCTTTAACTACCTTTCCTTCCGTATCCGTCAGCCTGAAATTGCGTCCCTGGAAAGGATAGGTGAATTTTTCATGATTAAAACCCATTAAATGCAGGATTGTAGCCTGTAAATCATGTACATGCACACGATTTTTTACACCATAATAACCCAGTTCGTCGGTTTCGCCATGGGAAAATCCCTGCTTCACGCCGCCGCCAGCCATCCACATCGTGAATGCATCCAAATGGTGGTCACGGCCCATAAATGGCATTACGAGACCATTTCTATTTTCCTGCATCGGCGTCCTGCCGAATTCCGCTCCCCAAATGATCAGCGTTTCTTCCAATAAGCCCCTCATTTTAAGGTCTTTGATCAAAGCCGCGATCGGCTGATCCGACTCCCTGCATTTCTGCCGCAATCCTCCTTCAACATTATGGTCTTTGGAAGTACCATGCCCGTCCCAGCCCCAGTCAAACAACTGGACAAAGCGGACATCATTTTCAACCAGTTTTCGAGCCAACAGACAATTCATTGCAAATGTCCCTTCACCCGGTTTCACGCCATACATATCCAGTATAAACTGCGGCTCCTTGGAAACATCCATCACTTCCGGCACAGACATCTGCATCCTGAATGCCATTTCGTACTGACTGATCCTGGTCAATATTTCCGGGTCCTGTACCTCTTCATAAGTCTGGCGATTGATCTCATTAATTGCCTCAATGGTCTGTTTCCGCATATCTCGGTTCATCCCACTCGGGTCGCTCACATACAACACTGGATCACCGCCGGTACGACATTGCACGCCCTGGTAAACCGACGGGAGAAAACCACTTCCGTAAACACTTTTACCTGCATCAGGCTGCTGTCCGCCTGAGGCTAATACAATAAATCCAGGCAAATTCTGATTTTCTGATCCTAGGCCGTAAACTGACCAAGCTCCAAGGCTAGGGCGCCCCAAACGCGCGCTTCCGGTATGCATGAGCAACTGCGCAGGCGCGTGGTTGAACTGGTCGGTATGCATTGCTTTCAAAAATGTAATTTCATCAGCAACAGTTTGTAAGTAAGGCACATAATCCGACATCCATGCACCGGACTGGCCGTATTGGGCAAAATTGCTTTGTGCACCAAGCATTTTCGGAACGCCCTGAATGAATGCAAATTTCTTCCCTTCCAAAAATTCAGCTGGGCAATCCTGACCGTGGTACTTCTGTAATTGGGGCTTATAATCGAATAATTCGAGCTGTGAAGGCGCGCCCGCCATGTGGATGTAAATCACCCGTTTGGCTTTTGGCAAAAATTGGGGAATCCGCGCATTGGCTATTCCGGTTGCACCGGCAGTTTCCGTGGAAGATGAACTGCATGAGCCCAAAAGCGAGCCCAATCCCAATGCCCCCAGTCCAAAACCAGCCGATTGCAGAAAATGCCGCCTTGTCTGGCGATGCAAATCCGCATGTTGAAGTTCCTTTAACAGCTTTTCCATATTTTTTTCTTTCATATCCCCTGGCTGAAGCAAGGGGCAATTGATAACAATATTGCTAGTCTCAGTTCAGCCAATGGGGCAATTGATAGCAGCAATCTATGTCCGTTCGGCTTCAGCCAACGGTCTCATTCTTTTGTTACAACATTATCCAGATTCAGCATTACATTGGCCGATATGGTCAATGCGGCTAATTCCGGAGACCTTTCTTTTCCATATGCGAGGATACTGTCCGCATCCACAGGCTTTTTCTGATATGCCGATAATGCTTCTTTGTAAACCTTCACCAGTACCTTCAAATTCTTCTGCTCGATGGGCTGGAATGTTAGCATTCGGTAACCCTCGGTCAATTGCTGTTCCGGCGTTTTGCCCCTTTTCTGCATTTTGGTTGCGAGTTTCTCTGCGGCTTCCAGATAAACCGGATCATTCAATGTAACCAATGCCTGTAATGGGGTATTGGTCAAAATTCTTCGGGACTGACAAAACTCCCGACTCGGCGCATCGAATGTTACCATCGAAGGATAGGGCGCTGTACGCTTCCAATAGGTGTAAACGCCCCGTCTGTACCGGTCCTCACCCTCGCTCAATGTCCATTTTTCACCACTATATGGCGACTGCCAGATTTTGTCGGGCTGTGGCGGCATGACGCCCGGTCCGTACATTTTATGAGAGATGAGCCCGCTGCACGCCAGTGCCTGGTCACGAACCTGTTCTGCGCTCAATCGTACACGCGGCCCACGCGAAATCCAGACGTTGTATGGGTCTTTTTCTAATTTATCCTGATCCGTTTTTGAAGCCTGCCGGTATGTCGCCGACATGGTAATTGTTTTCAGGAGTTTCTTAACACTCCAATGATCCTCTTCAATAAAATTGACAGCTAGCCAATCCAATAGCTCGGGATGCGTTGGTTCACTTCCCTGAGAACCGAAATCCTCAACGGTTTCCACAATGCCTTTCCCGAAAAGTTGTTCCCAGAAGCGGTTTACGATCACCCTACCGGTTAATGCATTGTCGCGGCTTACGATCCATTTTGCCAATCCGAGCCGGTCCTTCGAAGCACCTTTGGGCATTGGAGCCAGTAGTTTTGGAACATCCGGCTTTACTTCTGCTCCTTTCACCATCCAATTACCTCTTACGAACACATTTGTTTTCCTAGCAAAATCTCCTTTTCCCTCCCATATCACCGGCATTCCTTCGGTTGGCCGGGTTAACACCGTGGCATAATCGGCAACAATGTTTGGATAATCAGGTTTATCTGCGCCTGGCAAAGCTTTTTGAAATGCCATCCATGTAATCCTTACCCATTCCTCCGGCGTCTTCGGACTTTTCATTGATAAGAATATATCATGCTTTCCGGTAGTGGGAGTTACAGGCGCTATGACCACACTATCCCGAGCCGGAACTTCAATTTCTGAAATAACTGGCCCGTCCAATTTGTCCAGATGCAAGGTCATCACTGCATTCTCTGCCCTGGTCGAAACATTCATGACAACATTATCCGCACCCGTAAGGTTAACCTGCGAAATCTTCGCATTCCCATTGTTTTTGACACCATAATAAGATATTAGCAAAACAGTCGATTCGTCGCCTTTTACAAAATTGTGGGCGTTGATCTTGGGCTCCATCACCTTTATAAATTGGGTTACCTCCTCAATTTGCTTGGGATTATTTTGCCTGATCCAATCCTTAACCCGCTCAACCCGCACCGAATCTTCTCCTTTGTAAAATCTTAATTTGGGCCACTCGTCCCATACATCCTCATCCCTGGAGCTATTGAAAAACGCCATGTATTTGTAATAATCTTCATGCGGAATGGGATCATAAGGATGGCTGTGACATTGAATGCAACCGAAAGTAGTTCCCTGCCAAACTTCCCAGGTTGTGTTTACGCGATCGATCTGTGCGGCAATACGAAATTCTTCATCATCAGTTCCTCCTTCATTGTTAGTCATTGTATTGCGGTGATAACCAGTAGCAATCAGGTTTTCTTCCAATGGAAAGCCATTCTTATCCTTTGGAAGCAAATCGCCCGCCAATTGTTCGATTGTAAACTTATCGAAAGGCTTGTCATCATTAAATGATTTGACCACATAATCGCGATATCGCCACATGGTGCGTCCGCCGTCGCTTTCATATCCCTTGGTATCTGCATATCGGGCCAGATCCATCCACATGGATGTCCATCGCTCACCATAAGAAGGGGATTTCAACAGCCGGTCAACTACTTTTTCGTATGCATTTTCCGATTGATCATTCTCAAAATCAACCACTTCCTTCTCAGTCGGAGGAAGTCCTGTCAAATCCAGGCTGACCCGTCGGATCAATGTAGCACGATTGGCTTCGGGAGATACGGAGAGGTTTTTCTCTTTAAGTTTTTCAAGAACAAAATTGTCTATCTCATTTTTAGCCCATTTTTTATCCCCAATATTCAGCAACCCAAAAAGGTTGCTGAAGTTATCTAATGACGGCACTTCTGGCTTTTCAGCCCGTTTGTAAGACCAATGTGTTTCCCACTTTGCACCTTCATTGATCCACGTACGAAGAATATCAATGTCGTCCTCATTGAGCGGATTGCCGTTTTTCGGCATTCTCTCCTCTGGGTCGTCGCTCATAATGCGCCGGATCATTTCACTGGAGTGTGCATCTCCGCGAACGACAGGGATTTTACCTGATTTGCCGGGTTCCAACATTTCATGTTCAAAAAGGAAGCTAACGTCGCCTGCTTTCTTAACACCCCCATGACAGCCCATGCAATTTTTATTGAGAATTGGCTTTACCTGTGTGTTGTAATCAATCCCGGAATTTTCCCTGTTACCCCACCACGACCACAAGCCAACGGCCAATCCCAAAATTCCGGTGAGTATGACTATTCTTCTTAACATGAATGATTGAATCTTTTGCGAATTTTAATTTACTTAAAATTGAGCAAATAACCGGTAAGGTCCGCCAAATCTTGCTCGTTCAGATTCAGGGCAGTAGGTTCCGGCATCATGGATAACGGCATCTTTTCCCTGCTTTTGATCTGATCTGCTTTGACAGCGTGCTGCTGTCCAGAAGCGTCTTTCAAAACAACATTGGCACCATCGCTCATTAAGAATCCGAAATAAGTTTCACCGGCTTTGGTCACAATGGTGTAACTCTCATATCCAAAACCCATTGCGGCAGATGGATTGATAATGGCGTCTAAAAGCCCAGCTTTATCAAACTTCTTATGAATTTGGGTCAGATCCGGACCTATCTCAGCGCCTTTTTCCCCATGTTTATGGCAAGCTGCGCAAGTATTGAAAAATACTTTTTCACCATTGGAAGGAACGGCAGACATTCTGGCTATAAAATCCGTCTTCAAAACCTTTCCGTTTCGTGGAAAAAACTGGCTCGCGATCACCCGCACATTCTGATCGGGATGCTTAAAAATGATCTCGCTCACCGATTTGGCGATGGTATCCTGTAATTGCCCCTGTACCTGCATATCTACGAGAATATTTCCACCGTCAGGATCAGCAGCCATTTTTTTGGCCAATTCAATGCGGGTTGATAGATCCTGATTTTTATCAGCTACCGTTTTCTTTATTTCCAGCATTTTTTTATAAGCTGGAGACATGGCTACCACAGCCTCTTCCCAATTGGCCAGATCAGCCCAATCATTTGTTTTCCGGAAATTGAGCCACCAGGAAGCCTGTGTAGAAACATCAGGTAAAGTAGATTTCGATAATGATACCATCGCATCTACCGCCTTTTTATCGTTGATAAAACCGATGGCTGTGAGTGCTTTACGACGTTGAGATGGTGATATCTTTTCAGACGAAGCCCTCATTTTCAGGTCATTAATAGCCTCGGTAGGATGCAGCCGCCAGATCAGATTGGCTTTGCTATTTTCCCACTTCTCGGGAGTGGAAGGGAATTTTTCATGCACATAAGCATATACTTCCTTTTCCTTGCCCAAGGCTGCGGTACCGATCGCTTCCAGCATCCACGGATCCTCGCCATCGTATCGATTGATCAGTTCTTTAATTACAGGCAAAGATTTTTTCACATTCAAATCCCGAAGAGCAATGCCAACTTCCCGCCTCACAGCGGCATCCGGATCTTTCGCCATTTGCATTAAATGCTTTTCCGCATCTCCAACAGACTTCAATGCCCTGAAAGCAGTTAGCCGATGTGCAGCATTGCTTGACGCCAAAAGTGTTTCCACTTCTTTCTGGCCCTTTTCACCCAATTGCGACATTAACCAAATTGCTCGGGCTTGGTGAAAAGGATTTTCAGCTGTCAGCAGTTTCTTAACGTCTCCGATAACTGTTTCACCCTTCTTTTTCAAACCTTCAAAACCAAGCGCACGAACATTGATCGCTGGATTTTTCAATGCTTCGATCAATCCTGCAGTTGTTGAAAAGTCTATTTTAGGAACGGTTAACTTTTTGCCTTTTGGCGTGATGCGGTAAATTCTTCCATACCCTTTTTTGTCTTTCATCGCGTGACCTCCCACTACCGGATCGTACCAGTCGGCAACGTAAAGCGCGCCATCCGGCCCGACGGCAGCATCGGACGGGCGGAACCATTTTCTGAAATCATTATCAGTTTCATACCATTCATATCGTTCATTGGCCTGTGGAAATGAGCTGATCAGGTTTTTTCTATCCAGTGTAAAACCGGCACCTTTCACAACGGGCTGATAGGCGAAGATCACATTGCGGCCCGCTTCGCAGCTTAGCAATGTTCCGCGATAGTTTTCGCCCAATGCATCGCCCTCGTAAAAAACAGTCCCTGTGGGCGAGCCAGCACCCGTATTATCTCCGGCGGGCATCACGCCCGGATCTTCCTGATGCCAATGTGTTGTGAAAATATCCTGTCCCGGACGGCGGTCGGCTTGCCAAAAGCGATTACCATCTGCCGAAAAATACCCGGCGTTTCCGCCTTCCTGCAAAAATGAAACGCGACAGGTAATGACCTGATCGTCATTGTCATTCTGCCACATATTGCCGTAGCTGTCCAGGCAAACCTCGTAACTGTTCCTGAAATTATGACCAAGCACTTTCAGGCCGGTACCATCGGGATTTATTCTCAAAGCAAGCCCTCCTACCCACACTTTCCCATCATCCGATTTCTGGTTTCCCTGATTCGATTTATTATAAGGCGTCCCGCCGAAGTATAAGCTCCCGCTTCTTAATGTCCAGCCACTTTTATCCGTGACCTTGTGCGGACCAGCATTTCCCGTATTAAAATAATACTTTCCGTCGGGGCCAACGATCAGCGAATGAAGGGAATGATCATGGTCAAAACCGCCGAAACCGGTCAGGAACACTTCGCGGCTGTCGGGTTTGTCGTCACCGTCTTTATCTGTATAAATAATAAGGTTAGGCGCGCAGGATACGATTGTTTTGTTGCCAATAACCGCAATGCCCAATGGCGAGGTCAGCAATGTATCCTCTACAAAAACTTTTGAAGATTCGGCTTTCCCGTCGCCGTCCTTATCTTCCAATATCATGACCCGGTCGCCTTTTTGCTTGTGGCTTAGCCGCTCGGCTGGTTTGGTATTGAAATCGCGATAATTTACTGCCTCAGTAATCCAGACGCGACCTCTTGCGTCGATATCCATGTTTGTCGGATTGTAAAACAACGGTGCTTCCGCCCAAAGGGTCGCTTCCAGATCATCCGGCACATATAGTTTTGATGAATCATCTTTGCTGACGACCGCGCTTTCGGATTGTTTAGGTGCTAAATGTTTTTTACTCCCAAACTGTATTGCAGTAAAAAGCAGTAATACAGTACCTGCCAGAAAAAAGGCAGCTTTAGGCTGTGTGAAAGTCGTTGAGGTCATGTTAGTTAAAGGAAAAAAGGCCTTCGAGATACTTCCGGTTTTGCTGATAGCATTCAATGAGTTCTGCTCCCGGAGGTGTCGCGCCTTCGATTTGCATCCAGCCCTGATAACCAATGTCTTTAACTGCTTTCGCGATTCTTGGCCAGTCCATCGTTCCCTGACCCAGTTTCTGGCCGTTTTCCTTCATATGAAGTTCGCAGATAAGGTCTTTACCAAGCATTGGAATTTCCTTAAAAACATCATTTCCAGCGTCGGCGGCATTACGAAAATCGTAGTATACTTTCACAGCCTTCGATCCGACGGCGTCAATAATGTCGATATGTTCCTGGGCGGTTAAATAGGATTCAATTCCCAGCGTAATCCCTTGCTTTTCTGCATGCGGCGCTACTTTTTTAAGTCTTTCAATCACGGCTTTTTTACCTGCTTCATCATTTCTCAAATCACCGTCTGAGAAAAAAGCGAGCAATATCACTTTCACGCCCAATGCTTTGGCGGCATCGACACTATTCCGGACCCACGCTTCTGTTTCCGGTTTGGATTTATAAGGCACGCGGTTAAGTTCGCCAATTGCCAGGCTTGACACCTTAATTCCGGTGCGTGCCGAGGCTTCCTGAATTGATTTTAGTGTAGCTGGATTGGAGAGACCGATGTAATCCTTCCCGGTATTATAGCTTACCTGTATTCCTTGCAACCCAATGGTTTTCGCACGGTCGAATGCTTCGGGATTCAGGCTTTTTCCTACCGACCAATCGCATGCTCCAAGTTGAAATTGGGGAGCGGGTTCGAACAAGGCACCGCTAGTAGCAGCCGCCCACAAAAGCGCGCTGCTTTTGATCATCGCTCGACGATCAAGTTGGACATGATTCATGATGATGGATTTGGGATTTGACTTACCTTCTAAATCGCTCAATCCATGTATTCTACTTATTGATTAGCCTTTGCGGCTACTTGCTGAATGCATCTTCAATGTGACGGATATCTATTTTTCCATTTGTAAAAATCAGAATGGAGATAATGTCGAAACGGACATCGAAATGCCAGTCTTTATCAAAAATGTAATTCTCCGCTGCCTTCATGATTGCCCGGGCCTTGGTTACATTCACAAATTCCTCCGGCATGCCATAGGCGATGCCGCTTCGCGTTTTTACTTCAACAAAAATCAGCATTTTGTCTTTTTTGACGATTAAATCAATTTCAGCATACCTGCCTCTGAAATTTTTCTCAATTATCTCAAAACCGTTTTGAATCAGAAATGTAGCAGCCGTCGCTTCGCCCCAATGTCCTGTATCGTTGTGTGCTGCCATTTGAAAATTTATGTTGAAAAACGCGAAGCCGAACATTTCAATACGGAAATAGCGTTGTACTAGCTGTAAGTTTGAAATTTCGCATTCAAGTCTTTTTCCTTAGACGTCGCGTTTTAGAATAAGTATCAGGATAAGAAAAATATATTTTCGGAAAGCATTAAAAATGAATACCCTCATTAATAAGCAGGTACAATTCAAGGACTTAGGCTTGATTGATTATCAAGACGCCTGGGATTTTCAGGAAAAAGTATTTGCAGAAACTTTGGCGGTCAAGACGCTTAACCGCACTTTGGCCGACAATGAAAAGGTGTTAACCCCTAATTACCTGTTCTTTTGCCAGCATCCGCATGTCTTCACATTGGGCAAAAGCGGCAAGCCAGACCATTTGCTTTTATCAGAAGACGATCTCTCCAACAGGCACGCCAAATACTACCGAATCAACCGCGGAGGCGACATTACTTACCATGGACCAGGCCAGATTGTGGGTTATCCGATACTGGATCTGGATAATTTCTTCACGGACATCCACCTTTACATGAGGACATTGGAGGAGGCTATTATTCTCACATTAGCGGAATATGATCTGCATGCAGGACGCATTAAAGGGTTAACTGGCGTCTGGCTGGATTTTGAAGAGCAGATCAATCCACGTAAAATATGCGCATTGGGTGTAAAGGCAAGCAGATGGGTGACCATGCATGGATTTGCGCTGAATGTCAATACGGATTTGTCTTATTTTGGAAACATTGTTCCTTGCGGTATTGAGGACAAAGCAGTAACTTCTATGTCAGCGGAACTTGGCGCCGAAGTAAATTTAGAAGAGGTATCATATAAACTTAAAAACCATTTGGCGCAGTTGTTTCAAATGGAATTGAATGTAGCAGATTAATGAAAAAGGATATTATTTTCCATCCTGTGAAAGGAATTCAGGTTGCTATTGTCAAAAATACGACCGAATTGAACCAGGAGGATTGGAGTGTAATCGTGATCAATCGCAATGATCAGCCAGTCACAAATGTTTTTGTCACTTCAAAAGGATACAGTAACAGTGAATCCGGTGACAATTCGGATCAGAAAACTTCGACGTTAAGACACTTTTTTGCGGAGATCGGCGCGGGTGAACACATGGTTGTCGAACCGATCATCCCGGACGTTTTTCACCTCAATAATGAATTCTGGGTGAGCTATTTTATCGGAAAACAGATCTACGATAAAAAGTTTATCTTCGTGCCTGACAGCATTGTAGAAGCCAATCTCCTGCATATTGACCCGCCCGGTTTGCCTGGGGTGTTGCATGACTAGAATGTCACGGGTTGTCATAAATTGTCATTTATAGCCAAGGTTATGATTTGTAAATGGAGAGAATACAATTCATAACTATACCTGACAACAAATGACAATTTTATGACAATAAATGACTATGAGTGACACCAAAAGGCCAAACCGAACAATTCGTAACTACATTCACAACTACCCACACTATGACAGACGATTTCAGAAGACGGGCTAAGAATTTTCTTTTGCTTGACATTGAGACGGTTTCCGCATTTGCATCCTATAACCAGCTTCCGGAACGGATGCAGAAGCTTTGGGACAAAAAAGCATTGACTATCAAAAAAGGCGATGAATCGGTTAGTAATGCCGAACACTTTTACGATCGCGGCGCGATTTATGCAGAGTTTGGAAAGATCGTTTGCATTGCTTTTGGCGCTTACTATTGGAATGATAGAGATGAGCTTGCTTTCAAGGTTAGCAGCTTTTCGGGTGATGACGAGGTCCAGCTGCTTTCGCAATTCAAAGCATTAATTGAAAAATATCCGGCAGAGCAATTGATTCTCTGTGCACACAATGGTAAAGAATTCGACTTCCCATTTCTCTGCCGCCGCATGCTGATCCATTGCATTGAAATACCAAAAGCATTACAAATGACGGGGAAGAAGCCGTGGGAAATCCTGCACCAGGATACGATGGACCTTTGGAAATTTGGTGATTATAAAAGTTATACTTCCCTCGATCTTTTAGCGGCGGTACTGAATGTTCCTGGAAGTAAAAATGAAATGAGCGGTGACCAGGTTACGAAGGTATATTACGAAGAAAATGATCTGGCAAAGATTGCCAGATATTGCCGCGAAGATGTGGTAGTGCTTGCGCAGCTATATCTTCGGTTGAACTGTTTTCAACAAGTAGCGGCAGAAAATATTATAAGAGTTGAAAGTTAGCGGACTGCTCAAAGATTTAAAGAATACATGAAAGAAGACAAGAATAAAACAAAAACATTTAAAGAAAGCCGGGCGGAGAATGCCCCCCACCACATTGTTTCCTACATCGACAACCTGAAAGCGGATATTGCGGCTTTCTTTGATTTAAATAGTGAACATTCCTTCCGGACATTTGATGTCCACGATCATTTTGGCGTACAGGATAAAAAGGTACGCCAGCTAATTAACGAAATACTACACGAATTGGAAGAGGCCGGAAGGCTGATTTACAATAACGGCAGCTATGCCGCAGCACCCGATGTTAAGCCTGTAATTAAAGGACTTACCGGTCGCATTGACCGGGTTAACAAGTCTTTTGCATTTGCCATAGTCGACGGCCGTGACGACGATATCTTTATAGAGGCCGAGCTTTTGAACGGTGCCTGGGACGGTGACATTGTCAATGTGCAGCAATTGACCAAAAACAACCGAGGTTCGAGAAATGGTCGTAATGACGCAGGGAAAAACCGGGTTGAAGGCCGGGTGACTGATATTGTAACCCGCTCGAATGCGGAAATTGTTGGTATCATAGAAATTAACCAGCGTTATGCGGTTGTCCAGCCGGATAACAAAAAACTTTTTGACCCGATTTTCATCGAAGTTGATGAAACAGGTGAGGCAGAGGATGGAGATAAGGTCATTGTAAAGGTAAAAGAGTGGCCTACGAGGAGGAGTCAGGCGGAAGGTGAGATTGTAACTGTTCTGGGCAAAGCCGGAAATAATGATGTAGAAATGCACGCGATATTGGCAGAATTTGGCCTGCCGTATCAATTTCCAGAAGCTGTCGAAGCAGAAGCGAAGAAAATTCCCGATAAGATCGCCAAAAAAGATATTGCCAAACGTCTGGACATTCGAAACGTACTTACTTTCACTATTGACCCTGTTGATGCGAAGGATTTTGACGACGCACTTTCTGTAAGGTATCTGGAAGACGGTGTTGTGGAAGTTGGTGTGCATATTGCTGATGTTTCGCATTACATTCTGCCAGGAACAGAATTGGAAAAAGAGGCTTACAGAAGGGCTACATCGGTTTACCTGGTCGACAGAACGGTGCCGATGCTTCCTGAAAAGCTATCTAACAACCTTTGTTCATTGCGGCCCAATGAAGACAAACTGGCATTCTCAGCCATTTTTGAGATTAGTTTGCTTGGAAAAGTGATTAAACAATGGTTTGGCAGGACGGTAATCCATTCGGATAGACGTTTTAGCTACGAAGAAGCGCAGGCTGTGCTTGATTCGGGAGAAGGTGATTTCCCCGGAGAACTTACTACATTAAATACGCTGGCGAAGATATTCAGGAAAGAGCGCTTTAAAAATGGAGCAATTAATTTTGACACGCCAGAGGTTCGATTTAAGCTGGATGAAAATGGTAAGCCTCTTGGAATTTACCAAAAAGAGCGCCACGATTCGAACAAACTGATTGAAGAATTCATGTTGCTGGCTAATAAGCGCGTTGCCGAATACGTATACGCTCTTTCGAAAGGTGATGTGAAAAATACCATGGTGTACCGTGTTCACGAAGCGCCTGATCCGGACCGTTTGAAAACCTTTGCAACGTTTGTAGCCAAACTTGGCCTTAAACTGGAATTGGACGAGGAAAGCAAAATTGCCAAATCCATGAACGATATGCTGGCCAAAGTGGAAGGTAAGCCTGAACAAAACCTGATTGAATCACTGGCGGTTCGCACCATGGCGAAAGCGCGGTATAGCACAGAAGATCTGGGTCATTTCGGTCTGGCATTTAAAAGATATTCACATTTTACATCGCCGATACGAAGGTACCCAGACGTACTCGCGCACCGGCTTCTTCAGCATTACCTGGACGGCGGCGCTTCGGTAGATAAAGAGGCGTACGAAGCGGCTTCCAAACATTCTTCCGAAAGAGAACGGCTTGCTGCGGAAGCGGAAAGGGCTTCTATTAAATACAAACAGGTCGAATTCATGAGTACCATGGATAAGGACCTGGCATTTGACGGGATCATTACTGGCGTAACTGAGTTCGGGATATTTGTTGAGATCACTGAAACTGCATCAGAAGGCCTAATCAGAATGACCGACTTAGGTGATGATTATTATGAACTGGAAAAAGAAAATTACCGGATTGTTGGCCAGCGCACACGGAAGATCTACACATTTGGCGATCCAATAAAGGTGAAGGTAAAGGATACGAACCTGGCCCGCAGGAGTATGGACTTGTATTTGGATGGCACGATTCCAAGTGAGAGTCGCGGAGGTGGCGGATCACGGAGTGGTGGCTCTAAAAGTGGTAGCAGCTCCCGAAACATTGGCCCTCGCGAAGAGAGTAGAAGACCTCGCGAATCAAAATCTACCGGTAGGAGCCGCAAACCTGCATCAGCCGCTTCTCCTAAGCCCAAGAAGAAAAGGAGATAGCCTATCTTAAACCAGCATTTTTGCTTTTACTTTTTGACCTAGTGCATCAACCTGGTTTGAAAGTAAAAGCAGCCCTGCTTCTAGGTGTTTATCCAACTCTTCGGGAGTTGCAGTATTGTTTCTTCGGATTTCATCCCAAAACTCCCTTTCTGTCTTTGCAGATTGCAAAGTGAGGTATTTCTTATAAGCCTGTTGAAAAAATTCTGGCAGTGCATGTTCGTTCATCATTGTCCTAGCTGTTTTTTGATGTCATTTATCATGTCAAGTATATCGTCTATGTGGCTTTCCATTTGCGAGCGGTTCATACTACCTACTTCATTGCGATACTTAACATAAAAATCGAGAATATTTTTCAAATTTTTAAGTTTCTCTTCGAGAACCTGCCGCTCTTTTTCCGACATACATTTTCTAATAAGTGTGCATCACTAAAATCATAATGTCAGACTTACCGGAATAAAGATTTACAATTTTTATTTTAAGGTATATCCATCCAATATTAGGCACGGCAGATTAGAATGTTCATGACAGCTCCTTTGGTTTAAAAAAAATCATATGCTCGCCGATCGCAATTTTCTACTCCTATTTCTTTTAATTTCATTCTCAACCTTCGCCCAAAAATCTTCCGACAAAGAAGAATGGCAATCGCTATTTAACGGCAAGGACCTAACTGGCTGGGATATCAAAATTGCCGGGCACAAAGTCAATGATAATTACAAAAACACATTCATTGTCGAGGACAACATGATCCGTGTGAACTACAAAGAATACGAGCGATTTACCACTGAATACGGCCACATGTATTACAATAAGCCGTTTTCACATTATAAACTCCGCCTCAAATATCGTTTCACAGGCAATCAGGTTCCGGGTGGCGCTTCCTGGAATGTCAGGAATAGCGGTATCATGCTGCATTCACAATCTGCGGCCAGCCTTGGAATCGATCAGGATTTCCCGGTTTCCCTGGAAATGCAATATCTTGGCGGCTTAAATGCGGGCGAGCGCAATACCGGAAATCTCTGTACGCCAGGTACAATCGTGGACGTCGATGGCAAATTAGCTGAGGCACATTGCATCAATTCTTCCTCTAAAACATACAATGGAGATCAGTGGGTTACCGCAGAAGCAATCGTTCTCGGAGACTCCATTGTTTATCATCTCATCGAGGGAGATACCGTTCTTGTTTTCACAAATCCCAAAGTAGGAGGCGGTTTTGTCGGAAAAACCCATACTTTTAAAGATGGTAAAGTGGGTGACGAGGAGGATTGGGTAAAGAAACAAAATACGCCATTAGGCAGTGGCTACATTGCATTGCAGGCAGAAAGCCATCCGATTGATTTTAAAAATATTGAATTGCTTAACTTAAAAGGGTGCATGAATCCAAAAGCAACCAATTATAAATCCTATTACCAAGTGGCTGACAATAACGCCTGCACATTTAAAAAGTAATCATTATAAACAAAATCTGCACAAGAAATGAGTCTTATCCAGCGCGTCAAACGCAAAGCCGAAGCTCTCAAAAGCCAATACTTTCCGCTAAAAGAATTTGATAAGTCTACACTTCCCTGGATAGACCAGGATAAGCCGGACATTGCAGGTTTTCTTGAGAAAAATCCACCAAGGTATGATGTGCCTTACGACATGGCGGACAAGCTTAGAAACTGGCAGCAAAACGGATATGTCGTCCTCGAAAACATTATTCCCGAGCCTATGATTGATAAGTTTTGGGGAGATTTCAGGGAATTGGTTAGCCATCCGGAAAAGTATGATTTGTCGGTACGGATTGATTTAGACGAGTTCAAGCCCAACCAGGAACGGAATATTAAAGAATTTCCAAAACAGGCGTTACAAGGTAAATATGTGAAAATCAATGATTTTCACAATTCTTCCGTTGCAGGTAAGAAGCTGATGACGCACCCTTACATTGTCTCCTTTCTGGAAGCAATCTTTAATGAGAAGGTAGTGGTCATGCAAAGTCTGGTTTTTATGTATGGTAGCCAGCAACCTTCCCACCAGGATTATCCCTGGGTTACTGCGAAAATTCCAAGCCATTTGGCTGCTGCATGGATTGCGCTTGAAGATATTAAAATCGACTCAGGCCCGCTGTATTATTATATTGGATCCCACCGCATGCCGAAATTTAATTTTGGCTCTGGCATTCTGTACAAAAAGGATTCTACAAAGAATGCGCTTGAATTTGCCGATTATCTTGACAAAACCTGCGCTGAGTTAAAGTACCCCAAAGAAACGCTATTGATCAAGAAAGGCGATGTGCTTATCTGGCATTCGGCATTGGCCCATGGAGGATCAATGATCACTAATCCTGGACAAACCAGAAAATCATTTGTCTGCCATTATTCCACCGAAAAAGCGCTTCCTTACCACCGCAATTTTCCGACTCAGGTGCCAATTAAACAGGATTATAACGGCGTATATATTTATAATAACCCCATTTTCCCTCAATCCGAAGATGTATTGAAATAACTATTGAGCCAGGGTTTTTGGTTTTTTATATTTTTGCAAAAAAGATGGACGTTTATGCTGGATAACAGGCTCGTCCATCTTTTGTTTTTAGTCTCTTACTGGAAATAAAGTTTAATGAAAAACACCTTGCTTCGGCTTATTCTACTATTGGGTTTTTTGGTCGGAGTAAATTGGTTGGCGTCCATCTTTTTTGTTAGGCTGGATCTTACCGAAGATAAGCGTTATAGCATTTCTGACGCTACCAAACAACTTCTGAATAACCTGGATAAGGATATTGTTATCAATGTGTATTTATCAGGAGAATTTCCGGCTGGTTTCGAACGGCTCGAAAGTGCTACCCGCGAAACGCTTGATGAGTTTAAAAACTACGCCAACGGTCACCTGACTATCAATTACTCAGATCCTTCACAAGCGTCTAATGAGGAGCAGCGTCAAAAGCAATATGTAAATCTGGTCGACCGGGGATTGGTACCTACCAATGTCTTTGCCAATGAAGACGGCAAGCGAACAGAAAAAATCATTTTTCCGGGCTTAATCGTTCAAGCTGATACCCTTTCCGTTCCAGTACAGTTACTTAAAGGAAATAATTCAAGTATTAACGGACGTAAAACAAGCTCTCCCGAGGAGCAGCTAAACCAGTCGTATGAAGGCGTTGAGTTTGAGATTGCCTCTGCGATCAGGTTATTGGACAACCAGCAACAAAAAAAAATAGGGCTGGTCGTCAGCCACACCAAGATTTCCCCCGCACGATTAAGCGACCTCATTGCCTCAATACAACAGAATTACGACGTTTTTCTCGATATGAATAATCCGGAATCCTATGAAGGATTGGATGCGTTGGTTGTATTGAAGCCTGACAGCGCTTTTTCTGAGGATGAAAAGTACAAGCTGGACCAATATGTGATTGGCGGCGGAAAAGCGCTCTTTTTTGTGGACGGTTCAAAAGTCGATAGTATCAGCCTGGACGGAAGCTATGCCCAGCCGCTCGACCTGAACTTGAATGACCTGTTTTTCAAGTGGGGCGCCCGGATTAATACGAATCTTGTGAAAGACCTCAACTGTGCTGAAATTCTGCTCAATGTTGGTAACATGGGTGATAAGCCGGAAATCAAACCTATGTCCTGGCGTTTTTTTCCTCTACTCAATAATTTTGGCCCGCATCCGATAACCCGAAACCTGAACGCAGTTTATTCCAGGTTCCTAAGCACCATCGATACAGTTGGCGGGAATTCGCAGATCCAGAAAACCCCATTAATCATGACTTCCAGATATACGCAACTTTTGAATGCTCCGGCATTAGTCGGATATAACGAAGCGCGCAAGCTGCCACAGCCGTCCGAATATACATCCGGAGTAAAGATAGGTGCCGTGCTGTTGGAAGGTACTTTTACGTCTCTCTTTCAAAACCGCATTTTACCCTCTGATCCCCGTGCCACAAAATTTAAGGCCACAGGAAATACCGGAAAGGTGATTATTTGTTCAGACGGAGATATCATAGTAAACGATTATGATTATAAAAGGAATGCTCCATTACCTCTTGGTTATGACCGCGTAACCAGGCAAACCTTTGGAAACAAGGACTTCGTAATGCATGCGCTTGATTTCATGACAGATGCCAACGGTCTGATCAGTTCCAGAAGCAAGCAGATTGAAATTCGTGCATTGGACAAAATCCAGATTCAGGAAAACAGAAAATTCTGGCAGGCTATCAATTTGCTGCTTCCAATTGCGCTTATCGCCATTTTTGGGGCGCTGCGCTACTATTTCCGTGTTCGAAAATTCGGCTGACACTGGGTGCTTCGTCGGTAATTTTTTATACTTTTGTTCCCTACAAAATGATTTAGAAATCATCCACAATATTTTTATCATCTAAACACTTACGTCACAAATTATGAAGTTTGTCGTTTCGTCATCAGTTCTTCTCAAACAGCTATCTGCTATAAACGGTGTCGTTTCAACGAACCCAATTGTGCCCATACTCGAGAATTTTTTACTAACTCTGGAGGGAAATTCACTAACCGTAACTGCCTCGGATCTTCAAACGGTGATGATCACAGAGATCGAAGTAGAGTCTTCCGAAAAAGGCGCTATCGCAATTCCTGCAAAATTGCTGCTGGATACGCTTCGCGGACTTCCTGAGCAACCGATCACATTACAAGTCAATAGCGAAACTTTCGGAACTGAAATTGTTTCGGATAATGGCAGATACAAATTATCCGGAGAAAATCCGATCGATTTCCCGAAAACGCCAGCGGTTAACAGAGGTCAAGCCGTTGACTTTTCCTCATCATCCCTGGGTGCTGCCATTGCAAATACACTTTTCGCAACCAGTACAGACGACCTTCGTCCTGCAATGACAGGTGTGTTTGTACAAATGGGAACCGAAAATGCCACTTTTGTCGCCACGGATGGACATCGGTTGGTGCGTTACCGACGTACAGACATTAAGTCGGATGTAGATACTTCAATGATCATTCAGCGAAAGGCTTTGAACTTGTTGAAGTCTTGTCTTCCATCTGAGGATCTTCCTGTAAAAGCAGAGTTTACATCATCCAATGCTTTTTTCAGCTTTGGGAATATCCGCATGATCTGCCGTTTGATCGACGAACGTTTCCCAGATTATGAAAACGCAATTCCTACCAATAATCAGAATTCACTTACCATTAACAGAATGGAAATTCTGAGCTCACTCAGACGTATTTCCATTTACTCCAATAGGACAACGCATCAAGTACGGTTGAAGATGGCATTAAATGATCTTGTTATTTCTGCAGAGGATCTTGATTATTCCAATGAAGCCAATGAGCGGTTAATGTGTGAATATAATGGCGATGATATGGAAATTGGTTTTAATGCTAAATTTCTGATTGAGGTACTTGGTAACCTTTCCAGCAAAACAATCACATTCGAACTTTCCGCTCCAAATCGGGCAGGGTTGATCATTCCTGTGGATCAGGAAGAGAATGAAGATATCCTGATGCTGGTAATGCCAGTCATGCTAAATACTTACGTTTAGTCGAAAATATTCATCTTTAAGTCAAATCCGGAGCTAATGCTTCCGGATTTTTTGTGTCAAAACATTATTAATCAACATTTTAACAAAAATTAACTTCTTATTACGAAAAAAATCGTAGGTAGAGCTTGCATGTACGATTTTTTTCGTAGACATTTGGTACGAAGATTATCGTAAGTAAACAAAAAGCCATGTATATTAAACCAACTGACTCTGAATTAGAAATTTTAAACAACCTGTGGCAGGCAGGACCCAGCACCGTACGATCTGTGCATGATGCACTTTCAGTGACTAAGGATGTTGGTTATACGACTACATTGAAGCTCATGCAGATTATGCATGACAAAGGTTTGCTTTACCGCACCGAGCATGGAAGATCGCACATTTATGTGGCGCTCCTAGGCAAAGAGGAAACCCAGCAAAATCTTTTAGGTAAATTGGTTGACACCGTATTCCAGGGCTCGGCCGCACAAATGGTGATGCAGGCGCTTGGAAATCATTCAACTTCAAAGGAAGAACTAGAAGAAATACGCGAGTTATTAAACAACCTGGAAAACAATCGTTAGTCATGAAAACTATTTCCAACTTACTTTCCGAATCAGCGGTAACAGCCTTTGGCTGGACGCTTATCCACTCTTTATGGCAGGGAACAGTACTGCTGGCTCTTGCAGCCGTAACTTTTTATCTGTTGCGAAAATGCACAGCCAACATCCGATATGCGGCGGGGATTGGTTTCCTCACTCTGCAGGTTTTTATGTCGATCGCAACATTTACCTACTACCAGTTGAAAATTACTGCTGTGATCCCGTCAGCCAAATCAGCAATCTCGCTTGGCAGGCATTCTTTCATGCCTGTCCTGAATGCTGCCAGAATGCAACTCCCAATTACGGTTAAAATTCAACTTTGGTTATCTGCTCATCTAAATGAACTGGTTATTTGCTGGCTTATCGGGGCAGCATTCCTTTTGTTACGATTTGCCGGTGGTTGGATTTTTACGGAAAGGCTGCGATCGAACGCTAAAATTGTGATGGACCGAGAATGGCGTGCGAGATTTGGGGTAATCATTGCGAAGATGAACATTTCCCAATCCATCGAATTCCGAGAATCCGCCAAGGTGCTGACACCCATGGTTATTGGAGCATTTAGCCCGGTAGTTCTTATTCCCTTAGGTCTGCTTTCCGGATTTTCTACTTCACAAGTGGAGGCTATCCTGGCACATGAATTGGCGCATATTAGGCGAAACGATTATTTGGTCAATATGCTTCAATCTCTTGTGGAAGTGGTCTTCTTTTTCCATCCTGCGATCTGGTGGCTTTCGGAGCGGATACGCACCGAGCGTGAACATTGCTGTGACGACATTGCATTAAGTGTTTGCGGAGACAAAATTTCGCTGGCACACGCCTTGGTAAAGGTGGCGGAATGGCAAAATGCGCCCAGAATGGCAATGGCATTTGCTTCGAAACGGCCGCTCCTAATGCAAAGGGTTCAGCGCGTTCTTGGGCTTTCTCCAAAATCTGCAAGGACATTTGGACGCATACCTGTGATGCTGTTTGCAATGAGCCTTGTTATTGGAGTCTCTGTGTATGCCGTGGCTCAAAAAGTTGAAAAAGCCAACAAGAGAAAGCCAGCTTATCAAACCGAGAAAATAAAAAATCTCAATTCTGGTAATACGGAAGACGTGGAGGATGCAGTTGCGGCAATTGCTGAAATTTCACCTGATATAGAGATAGCCGAGGCTCCGGAAGTAGATATAGACGAAATAGCCACAATTCATTTTGATGACGACTCTCTGAACAAAAAGATGAACGAGATCCATCGAAGGATGCAAGCTCTTCAGACTGAGATGGAGCCACTTAATCACCGCATGGAGGAAATCAATCTTGAGATGGAAAAGCAACGCTTTGAGGTAGAGCGCTTTCACAGGGAGATGGAGAAGCTTGAATGGAAAAAAAATACGGCGATGGAGTTAAGGTCTGATCTGATGGAGAAAAGGTCTGAACTATTTGATGGCAATCGGAAAGCCAATCAAACCAAACAGGCGGAACCGGATATTGACAAACAACTGGCTGATTTTGAACAACAAATCAAAAAACAGGAAGAAACCGTTTCGGAACTGAACAGTCAGATCGCTGCAACCAGAAAAGAAATTTTTAAGGCTGAGGAACCCATTCGCAAGCTGGAAAGCGAAATGGAAGAGATCAATGAGAAGGTTGAGGATATCAACGGCAAAATTGGACTGGAATCTCTTGGATTTGAAAAGATTGAAGCAACTGCGAGGCCAAGAATGGCAAGGACGGCGCGCGTGAACCGAAATTTTAATGGACACAGAGTTGCTCCCCCACCTCCGCCCGCCAAAGCCAAAGCGCCTAATCAGATCCTAAAACCTGCCAAGGCCCCGGCTCCGCCGAAAGCCCCGCCTGTGGCACCAGCCGCACCGATAAAGAAATGATCTAAAAATGAGCCGTAGAAAAAACGGCTCATTTTTGATTTTATCGGATTACTCAACTTCGATAATCACATCGTCGCTCATAGGGTGTGTAACACAGGTCAAAATAAAACCTTCGTCTATTTCAGCCTGCGATAGCGCATCTTCTTCGTCCATCTGAACTTTCCCTGAAACACATCTGCCCATACAAGCCGTGCACATTCCCGCCTGACATGAGTAAGGCAAGTCGATATCCATATTCAGTGCAGCTTCCAACACTGTTTCATGTGGTTTGACGGCGACTTTATATTCCGTACCTTCATAAAACAACGTTATCTCTCTTTCTTTCAATGAATTCTCTTCTTCCAGTACAACTTCTCCTGGCTGTGTAGCAGTTACCGTGAGAAAACTCTCTTTTCTGATTTTATTCTCAGAAACCCCAAGAATTGCCAGAGCCCGGTTGGTTTCTTCCATCATATCCTCAGGCCCGCACAGGAAAAACTCTGCTTCTGCCTTTTTCAAAGAAGGAAGCATTTCGATGATTTTCAAAAGATGTGATTTATTTAAACGCCCGGTTTGACCTTCCCACATCTCCGAAGGTTGGCTCAAAGTGTGAATAACTTTAAACCGTTCACCATACTTTGCCTGCAACGCTGCAATTTTATCCTTAAAAATGACGCTATTCTCATTACGACTTCCGTATATCAAAAAAACCTCACTTTCCCCCTCGACCATTAGTATTGATTTTAGGATTGAAAACAATGGTGTTATACCACTCCCAGCACCTATAAATACCACTTGCCTGGTTTGATCGTCTGCTTGTTTTGGAAAAAAAGCGCCCATAGGCTCCATTACTTCCAGCACATCCCCTTCCTTGATGGAATCCAGCAACATATTGGATGCATAGCCGCCAGGAACCCGTTTGATTGTAATTGCAAGGGAAACATCCGTATAAGGTGAACTCGACATCGAATATGACCTTCTCATTTTCTTGTCATCTTGCGGTAACAAGATCGTCAAAAACTGCCCGGGACGATACGAAACGACTTCGTTGATCGGATGCCAGAAGTGTATGGTCGAAGCCTCATCTGTTTCTTTTTCGACTTCCTTAACTTTTAAGAAATAATATTTGCTCATTGGAAAGAAGCTACTAGCGATTACCACTAGCTATTTTTAATTTGACAGGCATATTGCCTATTATCACGCCAGTTATGTTAATCTTCACTAAAATGAATGCAAAAGCCTCACAGGTAACACCCATGAGGCTTTTTAGATTTCACTGATCAATTATTTTAAAGTAGCTACTGCATTTCTAATGCGGTCCACGGCTTCAACCAAGGACTCATCGGCCGCGGCGGTAGATATGCGAATGCAATCCGGCGCCCCAAATCCCGATCCTGCCACGGTAGAAACGTAAGACGTATTTAACAGCCAATTCGAAAAATCATCGGAGTTGTTAATGGCAGTAGTGCCGTCCGATTTTCCGAAATAATAACTCACATCGGGAAATGCGTAAAATGCGCCCTGCGGAACATTCACTTTAAAACCTGGAATCTCTTTCAATAACCCCACAACCAGGTCACGGCGACGATGATAGGCTTTTGCCATTTCAATAGTCGGTTCCATCGGTCCGTTGAAGGCTGCGGTTGCTGCCTTTTGAGCGATGGAATTGGTTCCTGAAGTTACCTGTCCCTGCAATTTTTCAACACCTTCGGCAATCCACTTTTCGGCTGCAATAAATCCAATACGCCAGCCTGTCATGGCATAACCCTTAGCAACGCCATTGCAAGTAATAACGCGTTCCTTCAATTCAGGAATGGACCCAATGCTAAAATGGCCTTCCTCTGTAAAGTTGATGTACTCGTAAATTTCATCTGCAAGAATATATACGTCTTCATGCTTTTCCAAAACGGCTGCAATTTCTCTCAATTCACTTTCTGAGTAAACTGCTCCGGTGGGATTATTTGGTGAAGCGTACATGACAATTTTTGTACGTGGTGTAATTGCTGCCTCTAATTGAGCCGCCGTAACCTTAAAATCATTGTCAAAAGCACCATTCAAAACCACTGATTTGCCTTCGGCCAGTTTCACCATTTCGGAATAGCTAACCCAGTATGGCGCGAAAATGATTACCTCATCGCCCGGATTAACCATAACCTGGATTACATTCGCTAACGAATGCTTTGCTCCGGTAGAAACCACAATATTCTCAGGTTTCCAATCTATGTTATTATCTCGTTTTAATTTATCGGCAATAGCCTTGCGTAGATCAGGGTAACCTGCTACGGGTGAATATCCGTGAAAACCATCGTCAATGGCCTTTTTAGCTGCCTCGCAAATGTGAGCGGGTGTTTTGAAATCTGGCTCTCCCACGCTCAGGCTGATCACCTTATGACCTTGAGCAGCCAGTTCACGGGCCATTTTCGTCATCGCCAGGGTCGAAGATTCTTCGAGTGCGTTGATACGGTCGGCCAACAACCGTGTTCCCAATCGGGTTTGCTCTGCTACTGCGGACATTGCAACAAAAATTAAGTTTTGAAAGAAGGTACTGCTGTCTATATCAACAAATTGCCCGCAAAGGTAGCGGTTTTTGGGTGTTGTTTTGTGGATTACAGACGAAGATTTATTAAAAGTTGCCAGTTATGCCGATTTCTTCTTTGCGCATTGGCAAGAAGGATAATGCGGATTGGAGACAACGAAGGGCACTATACTTAAAGTCCCAACTCTGCTTTAACAGCTTCTAAACTATGCCATTGGGTTGTCTCGGCTTTTACTTTGATAGCTTTGAGATAATCCGCCAGGTCCTCAATACTCTCAAAATCTGATAATTCGCTTAGCAGCATTTCATATCTTTCTATTGGCAACAGAGCGAATTTTGGAACGCCCGATTCTTTTATTATCTGTGCTTGGAGATTCATTAGTATATACTTTTGCGGTGACCTAAATCGATGATCTCAATAATTTTTAGAGCGTCATCTTTATCAAAAAGAACTCTATAATTTCCAACTCTTACAGCGAAAAACAGCAAAAGGATGGTTTGTCAGACGTTTAACATTGCTTTTGACGTATGAGTTTTTCGCTAAGGCCTCTAAATTTTCTATTATCTTTTTAGCGTCCTTTAACGGGATATATTTCAAGCTTTTTAAAGCCTTGTCTGTAAACAACAGTTGATACATTATCAAAGTATAGTGCGTTGTGATAAATGTACATAATGATTCAGAAGTCACAAAACTACTGTTGTAGCTCTTAAACTATAAAACAAAAGGCCATCAAATCAGCTGAGATTTGATGGCCTTTTATTAAAAGTATTTCTCCCCTTACGCCAAAGCAACCTTCAAATTGCTATCAATCGCTTCAAGGAATTCTTCTGTATAAAGGAAATGATCGCCGTGTTTTACGTCGTTGCCGTAAACACCGATTGCCAGATCTTTTGTCATTTTTCCGCTCTCAACGGTTTCAATGCATACTTTTTCTAAGGCAAGACAGAAATCGATTAAAGGTTGGTTGCCATCGAGCTTTCCGCGGAATGCCAAACCACGGGTCCATGCGAAAATGGAAGCGATTGGATTTGTGGACGTTGGTCTTCCTTTTTGATGCTCACGATAGTGACGTGTAACGGTGCCATGTGCTGCTTCCGCTTCCATTGTTTTGCCATCCGGCGTAACGAGTACAGAAGTCATCAGGCCCAATGAACCAAAACCTTGCGCAACCGTATCAGACTGAACGTCACCATCATAGTTTTTACAAGCCCAAACGAAATTACCATTCCATTTAAGTGCCGAAGCAACCATATCGTCGATCAAACGGTGCTCATAATGAACTTTACCCGCATATTTCTGATCGTATATTTCCTGGAAAATATCCTTGAAACGTCCGTCGTATTTTTTCAGAATCGTATTTTTGGTTGACAAATACAAAGGCCAGCCCTTATCCAATGCAACATTAAAGCAGGCACGTGCAAAACCACGGATGGATTCATCGAGGTTGTACATACCCATGGCAACACCAGGACCATTGAACTGATATACCTCATGCTCAATCACTTGTCCGTCTTCACCTTCGAATTTGATGGTTAATTTTCCTTTTCCAGGAACCACGAAATCTGTTGCTTTATACTGATCCCCAAAAGCGTGACGCCCAACAATGATGGGAGCTGTCCAGTTGGTAACCAGGCGCGGAACGTTGCTCATGACGATCGGCTCACGAAAGACGGTACCGTCCAGAATGTTACGGATTGTTCCGTTCGGCGACTTCCACATTTGTTTCAGGTTAAATTCCTTTACGCGGTCCTCGTCGGGCGTGATTGTAGCACATTTAATACCTACACCATATTCTCTTATTGCATTAGCCGCATCAATTGTTACCTGGTCGCTGGTTTCGTCGCGGTATTCTACACCCAGATCGTAGTACTTAATATCAACATCCAGATACGGTAAAATGAGTTTTTCTTTGATAAACTTCCAGATGATCCGGGTCATTTCATCGCCATCCAGCTCTACGACGGGATTGTCAACTTTAATTTTGCTCATGTCCTAATTCTATACAATAGTTAAAGATTCGAAATCAGCCGTGAAAGTACAAACAATCAGCTAGATGCTGAAAAATAGGCGAGATAAGTTGAATTTAATGTTTGCTGTTGAACCCGTTAGGTTAATTTTTGATATTGCTCCATGAAAAGAAACCAAGAAATGACGACAACAAAAGCCAATCTAAGGCAGCAGTTTGTAGAGAAACGACTCGCTTTAAATACGGAAGACATTCGACTAAAAAATGATATTATTTTTAGTGTGATGCAAAGCATTTTTACTAAAATCCGCCCCAATGTTATCCATACATTTTTATCCAATACAACTAGAAACGAGGTAGATACCTGGAAAACAATACATTGGATATGGACTCATTTACTTCACACAAAGACGGTAGCCCCATATGTGGTACCTGGTACGCAGGAGATGCAGCATTACCTATTGGACTCACATACCCAACTACACTTAAATCGCTGGCAAATACCTGAGCCAGATCCTCTTATCTCTGCAAAAGTAGATTTGGCCTCTGTTGAAGTTGTATTAGTTCCTCTGTTGGCCTTTGATAAAAAAGGTTTTCGGGTTGGGTATGGCGGAGGATATTATGATCGGTTTTTAGAACAATGCGACCCGGATATACTCAAAATCGGGTTGTCTTTTTTTGATCCTGTTGATGAAATCGAAAACCTCGACCAGCACGATATTCCCTTAAACATGTGTGTTACACCAGAATATATTTATCAATTCTAAATTTCCTCGTAAATTTGCGGCACTTTTCGCCATTCAAAAGCGAAGCGTAAATCATTAATTATTCATTTTAATCTTAATGCAAGAATGAAAATCGCAGTAGTAGGCGCTACCGGTTTGGTGGGCGGCGAAATCCTCAAAGTGCTCGAAGAGCGTAATTTCCCAGTAACGGAATTATTAGCCGTTGCATCCGAAAGATCTATTGGTAAGGAAGTTACATTCAAGGGTAAACAGATAAAGGTGATCGGATTTGAGGAAGCGATTGCAGCCAAACCTGAGATCGCTATATTTTCAGCAGGCGGCGGAACATCACTTGCACTTGCCCCAAAATTCGCAGAAGCCGGAATCACTGTTATCGATAATTCTTCGGCATGGAGAATGGATCCTACCAAAAAGTTAGTGGTTCCTGAAATCAATGCAGGTGAACTAACAAAAGAAGATAAGATCATTGCAAATCCAAACTGCTCAACCATTCAAATGGTTGTGGTTTTGAATCCATTGCATAAAAAATATAAGGTTAAACGAGTTGTCGTTTCCACCTACCAATCGGTCACGGGAACGGGTAAGGCAGCAGTTGACCAACTTTTCGCCGAACGCGCTGGCGACCACAGCATATCCAAAGTGTATCCACACCAGATCGACCTGAATGCGCTGCCGCATATCGACGTATTCCTGGACAACGGTTATACCAAAGAAGAAATGAAGATGACGAACGAAACGAAAAAAATTATGGGCGATGACAGCATTGCTGTTACCGCCACAACCGTTCGCATTCCAACCATAGGTGGTCATTCAGAAGCAGTTAACATTGAATTTGAAAATGAATTCGATCTTGACGATGTCCGAAAAATCCTGAGCGAAGCCGAAGGGGTTATTTTGCAGGATGATCCTAAAAACGCGCTTTATCCAATGCCATTGACTGCTCATGGAAAAGACGAAACGTTTGTAGGCCGAATCCGTCGCGATGAATCGCAGCCTAAGACATTAAACTTGTGGATTGTTGCTGATAACCTCAGAAAGGGAGCTGCTACCAATACCGTTCAGATCGCGGAGTTTTTAGCAAAACATGATCTGGTAGGAATACCGCAGGAGGTTTAAGATTTTCTAAATATCATTAAGTGACAAAGAGCTGCTGCGAGGCGGCTCTTTTCTTTTATCGGTCTACCTCCCCCATCACAATGTCAATCGACCCGATCACTGCTACTAAATCTGCAAGCAATGCGCCTTTTGAAATTTCACTGATGACTGAGAGATTATTGAAACAACAAGACCTGGCTTTGCAGCGAACCGGAATGTCGGAACGTCCATCAGTCCGGAAGTAAAATCCTAGTTCTCCTTTCGGACTTTCTCCGCGAATGTAAAAATCCACTGCTTTGGGGCGAATTTTTTTCGGAACAATCGCCTGCGGATCAAAATCGCGAGTTCTTTTATAGTCACCCGTAAGTTGAGCGATGCTTTGCTCAATCAGCTTTACCGACTCCCAGCATTCCAACACCCGTACCCACGTCCGGTCCCAGCAATCCCCAATGGTACCCATCTTGCCCTCACCAATAGGAACTTCGAAATCAAGTTCGGGATAAACGGAATAGCCATCTACCTTCCGTAAATCGTACATTAATCCTGATCCTCTCAGCATTGGTCCGGTGCAGCCGTAGTTGATCGCGACAGGCAAAGGTAGCACGCCCACATTGGCAGTTCTTTTGATAAAGATTTTGTTATCTACCACCAATTGCTGCAACTCAATCAGCTTAGGTTTCATGTATTTGATAAATTCAAGACACCGTTCTTCAAAACCCACGGGCAAATCGTAGAATAACCCGCCAATCCATATATAGTTGTAAAGCATTCTGGCACCGCAAGTCCATTCCAGTAATCGCAGGATTTGCTCACGGTCGCGCATCATCCAAAGGAAAGGCGTATACGCTCCTATATCCATTGCATAAGTCCCTAATGCTACAAAATGCGATGCTAGTCTGTTCAATTCCGCTACAACAATCCTGATATATTCAATGCGTTTCGGGATGTCATTTTCAATTCCAAGCATTTTCTCTACACCCATTACATAAGCGTGCTCCGAATTCATAGCTGCTACGTAATCCAAACGGTCAACATAGGGAATGATCTGATTAAATGGCAGTGATTCAGCGTGTTTTTCGAAACAGCGGTGCAGGTAACCTAAATGCGGAACGACATCAACCACCACCTCCCCATCTGTCACAACTTCCAAGCGCAAAACACCATGAGTAGAAGGATGTTGCGGCCCCATATTCAACACCATTTCTTCTCTACGAAGATTTTCGGAGTTGTATTTTGTTGGAACAGAAACCGTTAAATGTTCCGGTTTATATTCATATTGAATCGCATTGCTCATCTTAAAATCTGACTAGTTTCTGATCGTGAACTTCGACCTTCAGAGGACCTATTGGTCTTCCTTCATTATGCAAACGGTCGACGGATGTGATATAGTAAACATATCTTTTGCCGGATTCAGCACTCACATCTACAAATTTTTCTCCCTCATAACACATCCCGATGATCCTCCTAGGATCGTGACCTGTTGGTTTTTCTTCCGCAGAAAACCTGTAGATTACATAATACCATGCACGGTCACCGTCTGACGCAGCGTCAGGCTTGTCCCAGCTGAGTTCCAATCCTTTTGATAGTAATGTTGCCTTCAAACTTTTTGGCGAAAGCGGCGGAATCCGATCTTTCCACGGCATGGTGGGAATTAATGCAGGATACCGGAAGAAATCCCGGCGAAGCGAATCTACAAAGCCAAGATTATTAGCTCTGAGTGATCGTGAACTAAAAAATATTGCACCATCGGATTCATTTTCCCGGAAATATCGGATCTGATTGGGAACTTCAACCGGATTAGACCAATGGCTGTCCCTATCCTTATCCCCTACCCGATATGCGCCAATACCAATATACAAATGTCGTTCATAAGAATTTTCAGTCCACCACTCAATCATATTCTTGTAAGGAACCCTGGCAAAACCGGATGAAAAGTAAATCTGTGGCGCGATATAGTCTATCCAACCTTCCTTAATCCATTTCCGGCTGTCAGCAAATAAGTCATCATATGAAGCGAGGGCACCAAATGTCTTTGAACCCTCGGTATCCCTGTCTTTATTTCTCCAAACCCCAAAAGGACTAATCCCGAATTTTAGTTTCGGCTTGGCAGCTTCCAGCGCATCATGGATTTGTTTTACCAAAAGATCCACGTTGTGTCTCCTCCAATCAGCTTTATTGGTATAACCATCAGCGTACTTTTTAAAAGTCGCCTCGTCCTTAATCACCTGTCCTGGTGAAGCATACGGATAAAAATAATCATCAAAATGGATCCCATCCACATCATAGTTCTTGGCAACATTAACTGTCATATCAGTTATGAACTGTCTGACTTCAGGTAGCCCAAAATCGAAGAGCTTATAACCATCATATGTCAAAATCCATTCAGGATGAATGCGGCTGATGTTTTCTGAGGAAACACTTGTTGAAGATTTATGTACGAGCCGGTTGAGGTTAAGCCACGCATGGAATTCAAGGCCGCGCTTGTGTGCTTCGACGATCATAAAATCGAGCGGGTCCCACATAGGATCAGGGCGTCGGCCTTGCCGCCCCGTAAGCCATTCAGACCAAGGTTCGGGACTCTTTGCATAAAATGCATCGCCTGCTGCCCGAACCTGGACAAAGACCGCATTTATACCTACTTTTTTATGAAAATCAAGGAGATTAGCGAATTCTTCCTGCTGCTCTTCAGGGATTAGGTTTTTGCTGCTTGGCCAATCGATATTATCAACAGTAGCTATCCAAACCGCTCTGAACTCTCTTTTAGGTGGTAATACATTTTCGGTTTCAGCACTCTGAGCGATGCAACTTTCCATTAAAAACATGACGATTGTAAAGGAAAGCGCAACTATTTTAATTTTTTTCACTATCTAACCAATCCAAAATGTTAATCCAGCCAAAGTAACGTAATTTGAAACAAAGTTAGCCGAGAAGCGACTTAAATTCGTGGAAACGAGGTCTCAACTACCAGTAAAGGCCTCTTTACTGTTTTTTAAGGCATTCTTGACTTTGTCATATTTTAGGGTGAAAGGACTCCTTAAATCGATGCAAAGACCGTTGAAACAAACAGCAGAATATTGTAATTGTGAATAATTTTTCTGCATATTTATTGTGCAATTACAAGGTTTTTTGTGACTTAAGGGAAACAACCGTCTTTGTAAATGCCGCCAGTAACGTTTAAACCTACATCCCATTTTGGAACCTTTTGTTAAAACCACTAAGAAAAACGTCCTGTTTGAAATTGCATGGGAGGTTTGTAATCAAGTTGGAGGAATATACACTGTCATAAGAACCAAAGTCCCGGCGATGGTTGAAAAGTGGGATGAAAACTACTTTTTGTTAGGCCCTTATTTCGAGAAAAAAGCATCATCCGAATTTGAAGAAATTACTGATCTGGAAGATTCCCCTGCTGGCAGGATAGTAAGAAAGATGCGGGAAATGGGCTATACCGTGCACTACGGTTATTGGTTGGTAACTGGTAAACCGAGATTAATCCTTTTTGATCTGGCGAGCATTGCCCGTGAACTGGATGCGATCAAATTCAATCTCTGGGAAAGGAGCAGGATACCGACTATTAATGTTGAAGCACTTGTTAATCAGACACTTTGTTTCGGAGAGCTTGTCCGCATATTTTTAAAGGAGTATGCTGAGGAAAATGCCAAACGCGAAGATATATCAGCGCAATTCCATGAGTGGATGGCGAGCAGCGGACTCCCCGATCTGAAACGCGATAATGTAAAGGTTGCCATGACATTTACGACCCACGCAACCATGCTGGGCCGTTATCTTGCACAGAATGTTTCAGGATTTTATAACAAACTTCCATTTTTCGATTGGGAGGCGGAAGCTAAGAATTATGGTATCCTCGCACAATGTTCGGTTGAACGGCAGGCTGCATTAAGTGCACATGTACTAACAACGGTGAGTGATGTAACTGCGCGCGAGTGCGAGGTTTTCCTGGGTAGAATGCCCGACCTGGTTACGCCAAACGGTCTTAATGTTGTTCGTTTTCAAGCTGTACATGAATTTCAGAACCTGCATTTAAAACATAAAGAACGGATACATGAATTCGTTCTGGGACATTTCTTCCCGAGCTATTCCTTTGATCTGGACAAAACCCTTTATTTTTTTACGTCGGGCCGCTATGAATACAGCAATAAGGGATATGACCTTACCCTGGAAGCACTTGCACGACTGAATTGGAAAATGGTACAGGCCAATATGGATATGACGGTGGTTATGTTTATCGTCACCAAACAGCCCTATTTTTCTGTAAATCCGGATGTGCTTCAATCCAGGGCCGTTTTGAATGAATTACAGGAAACCTGCCAGGCCATTGAAAAAGAGGTGGGCGATAAGCTTTTCCTAGCCGCCGCCTCAGGTACCGACCATAAAATGCCCGACCTAAATAACTTTGTGGATGAATATTGGAGACTTCGCCTCAGACGTACCATTCAGAGTTGGAAAACAGACAAATTGCCGGCATTTGTAACGCACGATTTGAAGGAAGACGATGGCATAACCGATTTTTGTAAGAGGGCCAATCTGGTTAATAATGAAAGAGATAGGGTGAAAATCGTGTACCACCCGGATTTCATATCTTCCACGAATCCTCTTTTCGGTTTGGACTACGGCCAGTTTGTACGCGGCTGCCATTTGGGTGTTTTTCCAAGTTATTACGAACCTTGGGGCTATACCCCGCTTGAATGCGTAGTACGTGGCGTTCCTACCGTCACAAGCGATTTATCAGGTTTTGGTGATTACATTATGCAAATTATGCGTGACTATGAAAACCGCGGCATTTATGTGATCAATAGAAAATCCCAGACTTTCTCACAAGCAGCAGATCAGCTCGCAGATATCCTTTTCAAATTCGTAAAAATGCAGCGCCGCGACCGCATTATGCAGCGAAACCGCGTCGAAAACATTTCAGACGTGTTCGATTGGACCAATTTGCGGTCATACTATGATACCGCGCATGATTTGGCGAATAAGAGGAAGAAGCCGTAAAGCCAAAAAACGGCCGGTACCCATATCGAAGAAGGAATTCAAAATAATACCGTTAATTTAAAATCTAATTTTAAATTAACGGTATTATTTTTTTTAATAATCAGGATCATGAATTACATAGAAGCAGATCTAAAACTTGAACCCGATTTTACGGAGATAATCATGGCGGAGCTTGGGGAGGCGAGTTATGAATCTTTTGTAGAGACTGAGGATGGCTTGCTGGCTTATATTCAGGAGGGTGATTTTGATCAACAAAAACTAGACGATATCACTGCCAAATACCAGGATTTAACGACAATAGCAGTGACTTGGAAATCGTTAGAAAAGAAGAATTGGAATGAGGAGTGGGAAAAGAGCTACGAGCCGATTGAAGTCGGTGACCAAATCCGGGTAAGAGCTACCTTTCATGAGCCGGATTCTGCATTTAAGCATGATTTATTGATTCAGCCCAAAATGTCATTTGGCACCGGGCACCATGAAACGACCTGGCTGGTGATGAATGAGCAATTGAGCCTTCCGCATAATGGGCTATCAATCATGGATGTAGGTTGCGGAACAGGCATATTATCGGTTTTGGCTGCTAAGCTCGGCGCTACCAGTTTACTCGGATTTGATATTGACGAATGGGCGGTTGAAAATACCGTCGAAAACTTCGAAATGAATGAATTATCGCTGGAAACGGAGGTTTTTCAAGGAACGATAGATAAGGTACAGGAAAACAAAATATTTGGAGGCATTCTGGCAAACATTAACCGCAACATTCTTCTCAGTGAAATACCTAAATATATTCAGCATTTGCAATCGGGCGGCTGGCTGGTAACAAGCGGCTTTTACGAAACGGATCAAGCTGATATTGAGCAATGTGCACTCCAAAATAGCCTGAAAAAATTAAGATCGAATACGCGGAATCAATGGGCTTGCGTTGTATTTGAGAAAATATGATAGTGCAAAGCTTTATATGCTAACCGCTGAAAGCCAATAGCTAAAAACACATGAAAATAATTCGTTTTACGATACTCCTTTACTTACTCTTCCTCGGAAAAGCTGTGACTGCCCAGAACCTGAAATTGGCGGACGAGCCGGCTCAGTTTATGACGCAGTTCCGCAAGCTGATGGACGGCAGCCGCAATCCGCAGTACATGCGAGCTGCGGCACAATTGGATAGTATCTGGATGTCAGCCTTCAATCCATCCCAGCAAATAAAGTTCACCGGGATTGTTAAAACACAGGTTGCCAAAGGACAGAAGGCTGGGCCGGTTCTTTATCTTGTAGCCCGAAATGCCCAGTTTTATGCCAAGCAATCCCCTGAAAATCTGGATGGTTTTCTCAGTCTTGCCGCTAATTCAGGTGAAAAGTATGATGGGAAAACTTTACAAAAAGTCCTAGAGACGCTCCGGACTTTGAATGAAAGCCGAAAACTTTACGCAGCTAATTATAATTCATTATATCTGCTTGAAGGAATTTACAAATACCGTTTCGATACAACGAATGCAGAAAAGGCGAATGTTGAGGCCAACATTGCTGCTGGAAATGACAGCTGGGATACACCTGTCGACTCTAATTTTGTGATTGCGCCTAAATCCAATCCTTTACCCGTTATTTCAGGTGCCCTGCTGGATTTGCAAAACGCAACTTTTGCCATGGTTACTGCCAGCGACTCAGTAGTTTTTGGGCCAGCCAATGGCGCTTTGTCCCTTCAAAATGGAATTTTTGTTGGTAAGAATGGTAGATTTAATTGGGAGGCCGCAGGCGATTCGTCTATTTATGTTGATCTCGATAATTACGCATTTAATATAAGTCAGCCGAAATTACTGGCTGAAAATGTCACGATCCATGCTGACCAGCAATTGGCCGCGCCTATCAAAGGAACATTGGAGTACCGGGGGATCAAGAAGGTGAAAGGCCAGCCTGCTCCTTACCCGCGTTTTGTTTCCAATGGCATCGACGCCCGGTTGAAAGAATCCAGAAAGAACATTGATTACAAAGGTGGTTTCGCATTGATCGGTACCAAAATGTACAGCTCGTCACTGAGTGACCTGCCCTCAACAATTCAGGTTAAGCACAAGGATAAGCTGGCATTCAAAGCATTAAGCAAAAAGTTTGAATTGAAAGATTCTGTTGTGTCCGCTTCGTTTGCTTCGTTTTCAATGCCGCTCGGAAGCGACTCTCTCTACCATCCGGGTGTTACATTTAAATATAATGATGATGAGGGTTTGGTGAAATTAGGGCGGGTTGAGAAGTCAGATTACGCACCACTGCCTTACCAGGATTCTTATCATAAAATGAATATCTGGTCGCAGGCCATGCGCTGGCGGTTTCCGAATGAGAAAGTTGAATTTCTACGAATTGACGGAAAAACGGTTGTACCTGTAAGATTGGAATCCCAGGATTATTTCAAAAAAGAACGGTTTAGGGAGATAGCAAAGGAATTCGGGTCTCAGCCGCTTAATATGGCTGCCAATTATTTGCAGACGACGAAAAAATCCGCATTTCTTGCCGAAGAATTGGCCACACATTTTAAGCAAAATCCAACTGTCATTCGAAATGCATTGCAGCGATTGGCTTTGGACGGTTACTTTATTTATAACAAAACGACCGATGAATTTGCATTAAGTAAAAAGGGCGTTTTGTATGTACTGGCCAATTTGGATAAAGCTGATTATGACAATTTCCAGGTCGCATCCCAATATACCGCCGACAACGAAACTGCCAATGCAACCATTTCACTGCCTGATACCATGCTAACGGTACTTGGCGTTTCGCGCTTTATTGTCAGCGACTCATTGAAGATCTACGCAACTCCCTCGGACAAAAAACTGGTCATTGGAAAAAACAGGAATTTCACATTGAATGGCCAGATGGTTGCGTCCAACTATCAGTTCCGCGGCCAGAATATCAAATTTGATTATGGTAAGTTCTTCGTTAATGTTGCCCCATCTGATTCCATCACATTTACACCGAGGGAAAAATTTGCCAAAGGACAAAAAGGTGAAGTAGGTGGCCATGTGAAGTATGACAAAGGCGGTACGTTTTACTTAAGTGATTCGAAAAACAAATCCGGTCTGCAAAAAGGCATTAAAAAGTCGCCGCGTTTGGTCGTGGAAAGTGGCATGACCGTGTTTTTCGATCAGCCTGAGCGTGGAACGGTACTTTATCCGCGCGAGGTTTTTTTTAAGATCCCAAAAATCGATATGGACGGCCTGGACAACCGGGACGTTATTTTTGAAGGCGCATTTAATTCAAATGGCATTGTTCCCCCAATTCAGACGATCCTGAAAAGTATGCCGGATAATTCTCTTGGTTTTGAATATAAGCCGCCGGTTACGGATATGAAGCTTTATGACGGCAAAGCCCTGGCCCGGTTTACAGACACTTTGACGATGGATAACAGCGGCTTGCATTCCAAAGCCATTTTGAAATACATGTCGGCCTCCATGACTGCCAAGAATATTTTGCTTACTTCTGATTCCCTTATGGCGTCTGGCGAAGTTGCGAGCATGAAGGAAGCGACCATTGGCAAAGGCTATTTTCCCGCAGTTGATCTAAAAGATTATGCGCTTAAATGGTATCCCAATGCGGATAGTATGTTCATTAACACCACTGGTAAGTCCTTCTCTTTTTATAACAAAACCACCAATTTGGAAGGAAGCCTGTTAATGCGTTCGACCGGATTGTATGGAAAAGGAAAACTGAAAAGGACTGATTCTGAATTGTCTTCCGCTGACATTAAGTTCAATAAAGACGGCTATCTCGCAAACCGCTCTTCATTTGCAATTAACAGCGGCGATGTAAAATCAACCAAAAAACTGCTGACCGGCAACAATGTGAATGTTGATTTCAATTTCAAAACAGGTATCGCCAACTTCTTGACCGACGAAACGGGTTTTGGAAATGACTCTTCCGGAATGCAGATTCCAACTGCTTCATACCAGACGCTGATCGGTAGTGCGAAGTGGGATATGGTCAAAAAGACGATCCTGATGAAAGGTATCGGCGAAACTTCGACTTATACTTCTACCGATCCGAGCCAGGAGGGACTTACTTTCAGCGGCGCCGAAGCCTTGTATGACATTGAAAAGGTTTCACTTAACATCAGAGGCGTTCCGTTTATTCAGACTGCCGACGTCAAGATCATTCCGGATAAAGGTTATATCAGTGTCGATAGCAAAGGAAAAATTGCGCCTTTGAAAAAGGCCCGCATTGAAATTGATACATTGAATGTATCTCACCGTTTGCGCGATGCGGACATCCGCATTGATTCCCGCAACCATTTTGAAGGATCTGCTACTTATCAATACATTACGGCCCGTAAAGATACTTTTAACATCAAAATGCAGAATTTTGAGTTGAGAGAAATGGGTTCGGCCGAGCCAGCAAAAAGGTCTAAAAACAATGCACAGGCAGATGCGGCCATCAAATATTACACGACTGCGCGTGCGGATGTGAAAGAAACCGAAAATCTGATCCTATCTCCGCGCATTCAATTTAAGGGCGGAATTAATTTGATTGCGTATGAGCCTTCATTGCAGCTTGACGGATTTGTAAAACCGGTTATCAAGTTCAGAAAGGATTTTCAAAGTTCGTGGATCGTTTACAAAGAGTCTCCGGGCGAAACAGTGGCAATCAAAATTAATAAAGACCTCAAAAACGAACATGAAATCCCGCTTTCAGTTGGCTTGCATTACAATGAAGCCCGGGGAATGTATATGAGTTTTCTTTCTCCAAAAGAATCGGATGGCGATGAGGACATTTATCTTGCTCAGGGCGCATTAAATTATGATGAAGACAACAAAGCGTTCAAGGTAACCCCGCCACCTGGTGCTGACGGGCTGATTGATGAAGCAAATGCACTGCAATTCAATGATAAGACTGGTTTGGCTACCTTTTCAGGCGCATTTAGGTTAACCGGAGCGGACTGGCTGCAATCCGTCGGAAGTGCAGAAGTTCAAGTCGACAGCGCGAAATTTGGTTTTAACACAATGCTTTTATTGAAGTTGCCGGCACTTGAACCAATATCACAGCCCCTGGTTGCCAAAATTGTAGAAACCAATCTGGAAGAACAAAATAGTACTGCCGCTGATGACGACGCGGAACAATTGAATCAGAAGCTTTCCGCTTTAATTGGCTCCAAAGCGACTGATGCATACGCAAAGCTCACAGCCGCTGGTTACAAACCACTATTCGACGCTTCGCCAATTCTTGATGTTCCAATGGTGCTGTCTAATGTAAACCTGCGCTGGTCGGCGGCACATGCTGCTTATTATTCTCAGGGACCGATTGGTGTCGCGCATTTTGGCCGAAATAATATCAATGCCCAAATGGAAGGATTGTTGGAAATCCGGCGTGGCGTGGAAGGCGACGAATTCAGTCTTTATTTGCAGGCTTCTCCGGATATCTGGTATTATTTTGACCTAAAACAGGGCGAATTAGGCGTGGTATCTTCACAGTTGGATTTCAATGATCAGATTACCGCGAAATCTAAAAACGTGAAGTCAAAAGATATGTCGCTGGTTTCAATTGGCAGTGAGGAGAAAGATATGTTTGTTAATCGTTTTGATGATTTTTATCAGCCCGCAATTAAGAAAGCCAAATTAGTGAAAGCAACTACCAAGAAAAAAGTTGTCAATACGCCCGCCGAAGAAAAAAAGAAAACAGCAGAACCTACCGAAGGATTTTAATCCAATCTTATGAATAGCAATACTTTATGCTATAATTTGAAATTATGCATATAGAATCGTAGTTTTGCACTCCTTTCCTTGCAAAATCCTTCAACTATCGTATTTTTGAGCAAAACTTAATGTAATTTAAATTAATCATTGAATAGTGCAATATGAGTATTGTCTTAGTAATAGTTTCAATTGTTGCAGCGTATTTATTAGGGTCCATCCCAAGTTCAGTTTGGTACGGAATAGGATACTTCGGGATTGACGTTCGGAAACAGGGAAGCGGAAATGCTGGTGCAACCAACACTTTTCGGGTTTTAGGAAAGCGGGCAGGAACCGTCGTAATGCTGATCGATGTTTTGAAAGGCTGGACTGCCACTTGCCTTGCGTCGATGTTGTTCTACATGAGTGAAATCGGCGAGACTGAATTATTGGTTTACAAAATACTTTTCGGGATCATCGCCATTATCGGTCATATTTTTCCTGTTTTTGTAAATTTTAAAGGAGGAAAGGGTATAGCCACATTGCTCGGCATGGTACTCGCCATTCACCCTGAACTTGCGTTGGTTTGCATTACCATCTTTATTCTGACACTCCTGGCATCTCAATACGTCTCGCTAAGTTCAATTCTGGCTACACTTGCGTTTCCGGTACTCTCCTGGATCGGCGTATTTGGCCATCCGGAGCCGTTATTGGTTGTTTTCGGGTTTTTGATGTTTTTGTTGGTCGTACTGACGCACCAGAAAAATATTATCCGATTACTCAATGGCAACGAAAGCCGGGTTAATATTTTTGGCGGATCCAAATCCGGCCGCCATTGATAATGTTAGATTTTAAGAAATACAACCCCTTGGGCATGTCCTTAGGGGTTATTTTTTTATCTTGACTTCCCTTTGAAACCAACTTCGAACATGAATAAGTACATTGAAGATAACCGTGGCCGATTTTTAGATGAGCTGCTGGATTTGCTCAGGATACCTTCCGTTAGTGCAGATTCCAAGTTTAAAGGAGATATGCTGAAAGCTGCGGAGTATGTCAGGGATAGTATTTCAAAAGCAGGTGCAGACACGGCGGAAATATATGAAACTGCTGGCCATCCGGTTGTCTACGGTGAAAAGATTATTGATCCTGATCTTCCTACCGTACTTATCTATGGACATTACGATGTCCAGCCAGCCGATCCATATGAACTTTGGAATTCACCCCCGTTTGAACCGGTTATTAAAAATGAGCGGATTTATGCCCGTGGATCCTGTGATGACAAAGGCCAGTTTTATATGCACATTAAAGCATTGGAAACCATGCTGGCAACCGACTCGCTGGCTTGCAATGTGAAAATAATGATTGAGGGCGAAGAGGAAATCGGCTCTTCCAACCTGGGAACATTTGTGAGTGAAAATAAGGAAATGCTGAAATGCGATACCATTCTCATTTCCGATACGAGCATTATCGCAAACGACGTTCCTTCCATCGAAACTGGTCTGCGCGGGTTGACTTATGTAGAAGTGGAGGTAGTGGGAGCCAATCGGGATTTGCATTCCGGGGTTTATGGTGGTGGCGTAGCTAACCCGATCAATGTATTATGTGAAATGATCGCATCGCTCAAAGATGAGAATGGCCATATCACGATTCCAGGCTTTTACAACAATGTTGAAGAATTGACAACCAAGCAACGTGACGCATTAAACGCGGCGCCGTTCGACTTGGAGGAGTATAAAAAGGATCTTCACATCAATGATGTTCTGGGTGAAAAAGGCTATACAACGATTGAGAGAACGTCCGTTCGCCCCACTTTGGATGTGAACGGTATTTGGGGAGGATACATTGGCGAAGGCGCCAAAACAGTTTTGCCTTCAAAAGCCAATGCAAAAATTTCCATGAGATTGGTGCCCAATCAAAATGACGATGCCATCTGTGCGCTGTTTTCCAAACATTTCGAATCCATTGCGCCAGCTTCTGTAAAAGTGAAAGTTACCCCGCATCATGGTGGTTTGCCTTATGTTACGCCTACTGATTCTTTGGAATATAAGGCAGCCGAAATGGCTATGGAGGAGTCTTTTGGTATAAAACCAATACCAACCCGTGGTGGCGGCAGTATTCCCATTGTCGCTCTTTTCGAACAGGAACTAGGCAGGAAAAGTATTTTGATGGGATTTGGCCTGGATATTGACGCTTTGCATTCGCCAAATGAAAGCTACGGGCTTTTTAATTATTACAAAGGAATCGAAACAATCCCGCTGTTTTTCAAACATTACGCGGCGTTAAGACTTGCAAAGTCTTGAAGACTTGGCAAGTCTGCGCCGACTACCGCTTACGCCGCTGCTCGCGCTTCATCTTTTTCAAATTCGCGATCGCAATTTTCGCCTCTTTATCCTGGCTCGACTTCTTATCTGCCTTATCATCAGCCAGTTTGTAGTAGCGAAGCGCCTCGTCGTAATTCTTGTTAATCTCTGCAATTTTACCTAAGCCAATCAACGAAGAAATATAATAACCAGCATTGGTGGAGTTTGTTTGGGTCGAATATTCGATCGCCTTCTTATAATAACCGCTGGCGGCCTCATAATTCCGATGATAATTCATATTGTAAAATGCAAGTATATAAGCCGCATTTCGACCACTAACCCCTTCATATCCGGGCATTCCCTGGCCAATTTTATTAATGATATTTTGAGCCGCTTTCTCAGCTTCTACCATTTTACCGGTAACAAATGCGGTCCGGCAGAAATACCGTTCGAAATAAGGATTGTTTGGAAAAGTCTGCCACATGTATTTGGCCATTTCATACGCCTTACCATACTCATTTTCCATGCTATAAATCTGCAATAGAAAATACCTGGCCTCCACGCGCGTATAAAAAGCATTGTTGCCAACTTTTTCCAACTGCTGCTCTCCTAATTTTTTATTCCCTTTTGGAAAAAGCGCCAGGATAGGTTTTAAAATGGGATATTCCTTTGGGACCCATTCCGCATAATAATTGTAAAGTCCATCACCAAAAAGCAATTCGGGTGTTAGATCACCATTTCCTTTACATTCCTCGAAATATTTCAGAGATTTCTTTCCTGCAAATGCTGCCTTCGCCCAGCTCTCGCGCTCAGCATACAACCGACCTTTAAATGCATAAGCAGCCGCAAGAAAAAAAGCGGGTTCAACCTTACTTTTCCCATTATCGTAAAGTTCTTCGGCAAGGTTAATGGTCGAATCCATTTGGGCGAGAAAAGCCCGGTCGTGCGACTCATTGTCGGTGTTAGGTACAATCTTCCACCACTCGGCAAGACCCATTAAAAAATGGGGCATTGGATGTTTTGGGTAACGGTATTTAAGCCACCTGAACTCCGCGTCTGCCTCCGCAAATTTGTAATTATAAAGCATATTGATCGCCTCGGTAGACTCAATTTGCACACTCGGGTTTTTCAAAACCATATTATAGTTCTTGTCCAGTTCGGCCGAAGAATACAGTTGGGCTGAAACGTTGTGCGTAGTAAGGAAGGCTAAGCAACAGAATATGATGGTGTTAATGATACTTTTCATAGCAGGGGTATTATGTCCTATTTTAACGCGGGTTTTTTATTTTACGTTTGTCACCGGCCCGGTTTTTGAAAAAAGAGTTAATATTGATTCGATTAAAATGACACCTCAACTAATGATTAACATACTTGACAAAACATTCGTCCCTTTTATCTCAAAAGAAGACATTGAAACCCGCATAACCGAGCTTGCTGCGCTAATTAGCAAAGATTATAAGGAAAGTTGCCCGGTGTTTCTTGTGGTTTTGAATGGCGCTTTCTTGTTTGCAGGCGAATTGGTCAAGAGAATTCCGTTATCCTGTGAAATTACATTTATCCGTCTTGCCTCCTATTCTCAGACAGAGTCAGCGGGTAGTGTGACGGAAATTTTCGGAATAGATAAAAGCCTGGAAAACAGGGATGTTATCATTATTGAAGACATTGTAGATACAGGATTAACGATGAGCCAGCTATTGAAACAGATTGGCAAAATGTCTCCAAAATCAGTTGAGATAGCGACGTTGTTACACAAGCCGGAAGCTCTGAAAACCCCTGTAATCATACGATACAAAGGATTCGAAATCGCTAATAGATTTGTAGTTGGCTATGGTTTGGATTACGATGGAATCGGTCGCAACCTGGATTCTATTTACGTTGTAGCTTAGTAAAATCAGTTTAACTCAAGCACTAAACCTCAGATCATGCATATACATTTTTTTGGTGCGGCCAGAACCGTTACCGGAAGCAAGCATTTGATTACGACCGAAAAAGGCACCAAAATATTACTGGATTGCGGGCTTTTTCAAGGCATCCAGACAGATGAATTCAATCAAACTTTTGGCTTTAAACCATCCGAAGTTGATTATCTCATCCTTTCACACGCCCACATCGACCATTCCGGACTTATTCCCCGACTCGTTAAGCAAGGTTTTGAAGGCCCTATCTATTGTACTTCTGCAACAGCGGATCTTTGCCGCGTAATGCTGATGGACAGTGCTCATATCCAGGAACAAGACCTGGAAAGGATCAATCGCAGGCGACGAAAGCAGGGGCGGCCTTTACTGGAAGAACTTTACAATTCGAAAGATGCGGAACGTGCGTTAAGTCTTTTCAGTCCAGTCCAATACGGTCAGACATTTTATGTTGGGAATAATAATGAAGTTGCGGTTCTCTTTACCGACGCAGCGCATTTGCTTGGGAGCGCTGCCGTTCATTTAACCATCCCAGATAAAGGAAGCTCTGTCCAGCTAACATTTACCGGGGACATCGGCCGCCCAGAAGACCGGATTTTAAGAAAGCCAGACACTTTCCCGCAAGCAGACTTTATCATTTCAGAGTCGACCTATGGCGATCGTCTACACGAGAAAGAGAGAGATATGCATGCGCATCTCTTACAAATTGTGCAGGAAACGTGTGTCCAGAAACGTGGCAAACTTATTATTCCCGCCTTTGCCATTGACCGTACACAGGAATTGATCTACGCCCTGGATCAGCTGTACAGTTCCGGAAAACTACCGCACATTCCGGTTTATATTGACAGTCCATTGGCGATTCGGGCGACGGCTATTATGAAGGAACATGACGAATGTTTCAATCCCGAAATATTAGAATATATTGAAAAAGATGGTGACGCATTTGCGTTTCCGTACCTGCATTATATTTCCGACGTCCAGGATTCCATTGCGCTGAATGAAAAAAAGGAGCCATGCATTATTATTTCTGCTTCCGGAATGGCAGAGGCCGGGCGAATCAAGCATCACATTAAAAATAATATTGGTAATTCTGCCGCTACTATTTTGCTCGTTGGATATGCTTCGGCAAATACATTAGCCGGCGCTTTGAAACGCGGCGATAAGCACGTGAATATCTTTGGAGAACAATTCGAAGTCCGGTGCAAGGTCGCTTCGATGGAATCTTTTTCAGGGCATGGGGACTATAATGAAATGCTGGATTTCCTTTCATGCCAAACTCCTGAACAAGTAAAAAAGGTTTTTCTGGTTCACGGAGAATACGAAACGCAGGTTTCTTTCAAGCTAAAACTGGAAAAGGCGGGGTTCAAAAATGTATATATACCTGCCCTTTACGAAAATATCGAAATTTGAAAGACTTGGTAAGTTTTAAAAACTTGCCAAGTCTAGTTTGGAAAAAATTCCTATTTTTGCCAACCCAATTTCATATGCCGAAGTGGTGAAACTGGTAGACACGCACGTTTCAGAGGCGTGTGGGGGTTGCCCCATGCGGGTTCGAGTCCCGCCTTCGGCACAAGACGCTGTTCCTGCTATCAGGAACGGCGTTTTTGATTTGCGGGACAAAATCCGAATCCGGAAAAGTTGGTGATACCGCGTGAGTTTTTGGCACCCAATTGATAAGGATTTTCAGATAATGAGATGACGGCAGCTGAAACCAAGCTATAATCCTTCCCGGAAAGCTTGTGAAAAACTTTTCGGACTTTTGGCTCAATATAACCTGAACCCTCCTAACTTAAATAGTAGAAACTTAGCGCCAAAAACTTTCAAATAATACGATCTTGCGTAGCATTCGATTCTGATCGCCTGGCAATGGCTATCCTAACTAATCATTTTCATTTTTCCCTCTCATTTTGAGCAACTAACTATGGATTGGTATCTAAAAGTAATCAGGCAATATGCCGTCTTCAATGGAAGAGCAAGGAGGCAGGAGTATTGGATGTTTGTATTGTTCAATCTGATTTTCGCGGTTGCTGCCATTTTTCTTGACAATATGTTTGGAATCACAATGGATGGCATAGGGTATGGCCCCATTTATGGTCTGTACATCTTGGCGGTATTCATTCCCGGTTTGGCAGTTGCAGTAAGAAGGCTTCATGACATCAACAAGAGCGGCTTTATGATGTTCCTTGCTTTGATACCAATTTTAGGAGCGATCTGGCTGATCGTACTCATGGCGCAGGAAGGAAATGTGGGCCCTAATCAATATGGAGCAGACCCAAAAACGGTTGCCAGCATATCCTGAATAAAAAGTCAAATCCCTACCTATCCAACATGGATGAGTAGGGACTTGATATATAAAAACCTGAGGTCTAACCAACACTCCCCGCAACCGCAGCCTCATATTCTTTCTTCCTTCCCCCAAACTTGTGATTCAGGTAATTTCTGGCGGGGACTTCTACAAAACGATAAGTCACGGAACAAACGATAAGAGTTAGCAAAATAAAGGCGATGCAAATTATCCAGGCCGGTAATATGCTTGGAACGGGCGGTGGGCCGTAGATTCCTTCGGTTTTGTTTTGATAGTAAGAGTAAGCTTTGATAATGATCAGCATAAGCGGCTGGTGCATTAAATAAATTGAAAAAGAAAGGTCTCCCAGACGCTGTAACGCTTTTGTGCCAAAAAAAGAATTCATTTTTGGACTGCCATAAGCCGCCGATAACAGCATAAATGGTAAAAAGCTAACAGTAATGAAGTCATATGTTGCGAAATGCATGCAAACCAGCATTCCTGCTGTTAATGCCAGGAACACATATCCATTGGCCAACAATCCCTTACCCCAATCCTCTTTATACACCTGGTTTGCGATCATACCTAGCATAAAGCCGCTAAGGCAACGCAAAAAACTATATTGAACACAAGCATTGATGGTATTGTTCAGCGGATCGGCCGTGAAAAACGGCAGTGCAGCCGGAGCTGGCGCGTTTCTCAAAATCACGAATGTGAGCAGTAAGTAGCCTGCATATGAAAACGCTACAACTGCAATACGACCTGCCCAGCCCATATTTACAAACGGCCTCACCAGAAACGGAAATAGCATATACATCCACCATTCCACAGAAATTGACCAGGCCGCATGTGTCCAGGTAAACCAGTCGTGCACGTTCATTGCCTGGATGAGCAACAGATTGCTGATAAACGACCAAACGTTATTGTTGGGCTCAAAAATGAAATGTTTAGGAACACCTGCGTATCCGGCCACAGTCAAAATTACGACCATGGAAAGCAGCGATAACAAATGCAAGGGGTAAATCCTGGCAAACCGCGCAATGGTAAACCTCCTGAATTCCGACGCACTGACCGAATCCCGGAACCACTTGCCATATACGTGGCACATCACAAAGCCGCTTAGAATAAAAAAGAAATCGACCATCAGGTACATTCTCGAAAGGAAGAGCGAATCGGCGGTCTTTACCAGCGAATTGCCGCCTAAACCAAGCATCAGATCAACATGGAAAATTACAGTAAGCATTGCGGCGATTCCGCGCAAGGGAGTGAGGTTGGAAATGTATCCGGTCGTTTTCATATTTTGAGGATTGTTGGATTTTACAAATTACATTCCTTTACAGGGCAATTCTTAGAGCAATTCTACGCTTTCTCATTACGTAAATTTACGTAATAATCTAATTTACAATAAGTTACATAATGTTGCCGGGTAATGACAGACTCGACTTCAACGACGAAGCTAAGCATGCTTCCAGAAGCCTCCCACTTGCAGATTGCCAGTTGCAATGTAAACTAAGTGAGTATGCTGTTATTCTGAGTAATCCAAAATCAAAACCCCCAGGCAATCAGATTGCCCCGGGGGTTTTTTTAACCTTCAATAATAGGATACTATTTCTTAATTACAACTTTCCGAGTTTCTTTCAAACCCTTATCTGAAACGATCTCGATCAGATAAACGCCTTCTGACAAGTCACTTACATCCCAATTGTATGAATCGCCGGTCAACGCTTTTTTCTTGACGATCTGGCCGGCAGCATTCACCAGACGCATCGATACCTTCCGTTTTTCATCAAATCTGATGGTCAGTTTATCACTTACCGGGTTGGGGTAGATCTGAAACTGTCTATCAGAATTAAAGTCTGCCGATTCAATTTTTGAATAAGCAAATGTGCCGTCCGCATCCGTCATTTTAAGCCTGTAATAGTTTTGCCCGGCCAATGGCAACTTGTCTACAAAGCTGTACTGCTGATCACCAGCTGAATTACCTATTGACTTCACCACACCTATCTCCGTAAAACGCACCGCATCGGCCGAGCGCTCAATTCCGAAATGACTGCTGTTTTCCTCTGCGCTGGTTTTCCATTTTAGCGAAGCCGTGTTTTCATTTTCTTCCACTTTGAAAGATACTAATGTTACCGGGAGGCCTGATTCAACACCCTCGGCAAGGAAAAACTTGGAAAAGCCTGCGAAATCAACAGAGTATTTATAATAACCATCGGGAGCGTGGTTTTCAACAACCGGTGATTTTATGGTTCCATTTTCCGAACTGAGCTCGTTCACATTGGTAGCATTGGTCTTTGCAACTTTAAGAGCAGTAGGACCTACACCATATCCCGTCGATACTTCGGCTGTTTTGTAATAAAGTGACAGTCTGTAAGTTGCGGTTGGATTCGAACTAGGTGTAATCTGGATTACCTTTTGGGAGCGATGTCCTTCTTTAAAATTAATACCTCCCATACCTTCTGCCTGAGTAACGGTTGCAGTCACACAGCCCAGATCGGCACTGGCGTTATCAATGCTGGCGATCAGCTGGCCGTCGCTGGTGCTGTAAAAATAAACGGGTTTGCCAGTAGCAGGTAGCACCTTCTCGATGACAGAAGCATTCAGCTCCCCTTCAATGCTTCTGCCGGATGCTGATACAACCACATTGTCGATGGTAACACTGCCCAGCAGGCCAACGTTTTCATCGTTATTCCACAAAAATCCGAGATAGAATTGTTTTCCATTTAAAGACGCAGGTAAGTTAACGGTCACATTCTGATCCGTTGGCTGCAAAAACAAAGGAGCCAGCACATCAGGCGCAAAAGTCGAAAAATTCTGCCCGTCGTAGGAATACACCAGTTCGGCATAATCACAAGCAGGATCACATGCGGGCTCTCCGCCGGCGCTATAAGTAAATGATACTTTTATCTGCTTCAATCCCAGCGCATTAATCTGCTTTGTACGTAAAATAGTCTGCGCTGCCGTCGCAATCGGACTGTAAGTAGCCTGGCCTGGCAAAAGCGGATTTTCTATCACAGCTCTTTTCGTGGTCCATTGCAAAATACTCACAGCTGGCGCAGGAAGCACTTTCCAGCTTACTTCAGAAGGCGATATTTTGTCAATCTTATCCCAGCCCGCAGGAAGCATATCGGCTTCCAGGGCTCCTTCAAAATTTTCGTTCAGCAATTGCACAGAAGTTCCAAAAACCGGATTGGTATCGTCGTCAATGATAGTAATTGGCAGCTGTGATTCAAATGAACTGAAAGTACTTTGAGCTGTGATCGTCAGCGTTTCATTTCCTTCGACCGAAGCATCATCATAAATCCTTACCAAGATTGTTTTCACCCCTTTTTCGCCCGCATTGTAGGTGACCGAAGAAGGAATAAGCTGATATTCAGCCGTTGAAAGAGATCCGGATCCTGTGAAATTAACTGTAACCGCAGTTCCCTGAACGGCAGTAAGATTGGTAGTGACCAGATATTCATTAAACCGGTCACAAGCTCCGTTCGCATATTCGCTTACTTGGGTTACCGTACTTTTCGCCGATAGCAATGGTGCAGTACAGCTTCCAAATGCATCGCCTACATTGACAGCAAACCATGAATCCGTCACAGTTATTTCCTCCTGAGAGCAGGCTCCGTACAGAGCAACTGCCGCATTGATCGACGCCACACGTGCATCAGCAAATGTTGCATTCGGCGTAAGCATCATTTCCATCAGATAAGTGATTTTTTCTGATTTTTCAAATCCAAGCGGGTTAAATCCTGGCAAGGTCCCGTAATTTTCACTTAAATCATTTTGTCCGTCATCCGTAAAAGCATTTGGTGCCGTGCCAGTCGTCTTGTTCGGACCGTTTACAAGAAAGTAGAACCATTTATTGAGTACCCCACTATTGTTATGTACCCCGCATTGGTCATTCAGCAATGTTGGTGTACAATTTGGATCTGCCCAGTTATCGCCGCCATAGGTATCCGGATTGCTATAAGCTTTCGGGTTGTCCATTCGTCTCAAACCGACCCCGTCGGGAGCGATCTGCTCCCCGATCTGAAAAGGGTTGTAAGTACCCGGAAGCCCTGAAAGGCTCAAACCTTTTACGTAATTTTCGATTGCAGCTGCCCAGATATCACTCAACCCTTCATTCATCGCGCCTGATTCGCCCTGGTAAACCAAATCGGAGGTGAAAGTACAAACACCATGACCAATCTCGTGCGCACAAACATCTAACGAAACCAATGGTTTGAAGCCGCCGGCCGCCGTTCCGCTGCCGTCTCCATAAGTCATCACACTGCCATTCCAGAAGGCATTGTCATAAGCAACTCCATAATGTACATAGCTTTTGATCGCAGCATTATTGTTGTCATAACTAAGCCTTCCATGGCGGACTTTCCAATAATCATAAACCATTTCGGCACCCCAATGCGCATCTACAGCCATGTCGTCGTTTAATGCTTCGTCGACACCGGCACCGGCAGGTGGTACGGGGGCACGCAAAAGATCCTCGTTCGTTGCCGGAAACGGATTTTCATTTTTCCAATTGTTATCCTTGTCCACAAAAGCCAGGCCGGTTGATTGCAAACCTGGCACTGAAATCGGCAGACCTCCTATCCCGTTCAAATCATACGTTTCTACTCCTCCTCCACGTGTATCATCTTTCAGAATGTACACGTCCTGACTGGCCACGACTGGTATTATGGGTACTCTTGGCGTCGCGCCGCTGAATGACAGGAGGGCTAGCGGATTATTAGGGTCTGGGGTTCCACCAATAGGAACGGTAACTTTTGTGGTGAAAATGTTCCGGGTACCCGCATATCTCGTTAAACCAGTGCCCGCTGAGGATGCTGTGCGGAATGGTGAGTGAAATTTGAGCGTCTTCGGAACAATCAACTTCGGTGCTTTAATAGGCGGTGCAACCAAAACCTTATCGTTATTTGCCGATGCAGTTTTGTTGTCATTTGCATGTTTGATCACAGGATCGATCAGCAGTATTTCCGCAGATTTGGCATCGACATAAATCAATGTCCGGCTCAAAGGTTCACTCGCATAAATATCAAACTTGTACGCAAGCTTTGCGCCTCCTCCTTTGTAAAGCGCCTTCGCAATAACCAGTTCCCCTTTCGGCGTGTATTCGGCGATTAAATTATCCAGATTTTGAACCACTGCCGGTCTGTCTTTCACCTTCTTCTTTTCCTCTACAAGCGACTGCCAGGCGTAAGTTTTGGCGTTTATAAAATTTAAAGCACTTTCCTTTGCCTGATTTGAGGTTATTGTCGGTTTGATCGAGAAATCCGCGGGAATGTCAAAAGACTCCGCATTAATGGAAAAAATCTTTGAATCACGGGAAGTCACAATGTATGCCCCGTGTTCCACTTTAATTCCCTTGTGAAACTGCTTGTAGCGTTCCACCGTTAGTCCGTTGGGCAGGTCGGTATTGGCATGAAGTTTCAGTTCATCCCCGTCAGTAAGCGTATAGTAGTGTTTGATCAGCTCTTTTGCACCTTCTTTTTTATAGGGTGATTCGCTTTTGAAAGTAATGAAGGAAGGGGTTTTCAACTGCTCGCTCAATTGAAACGATTTCACATTCAAATCAGTCTCGAGGTTAATGCGCATCTTTTTCTGCCGTTCATTCATGAGCTGGCCAAAGGACGCCTGGGTCGTCAAAGCAATAAATAAGCATGCAAAACGGATCCGGCGGATCGAATTCGTAGAGTTTTTAATCATAAAAAAATAATAGTTAGGTTGTAAAAACATTGGATCGCTAAGTTCATGAAGAACATAGGGTATTTTTATGAAAGAGGACGTTGCAATTCTTAAAACATAGGATTTCTTTCGACCCCATTCCCGGAGCCGGATTAACACAAAAAATGATTGGAGAGGTATATTAAATATTGAAGAGTATGGCTGACAAAGCTCCCTTTGAAAAGGTGCACTCTGTTAACTAAACTTCGGTATTAAATACAGTAAAAACAAGTAGAACTAAATTTTATTAGATAGTTACAGTTCGCTATTTTCAGAGTACAAAAAATATTGGTAAGTATTGATTTACAATGGATTACAAGTAAAAATGTTATGACGCCGATTAGAACTAGTTGTTTGCAGCGAATCCAATCAGTTGGGGTTGTCTGGTTATAATTGTGCTAATCCTTTTTATTTTTTTTGCGCATTGATCTTACAATTCTTACTGCGGTCATGATCAGAATCGCAAAGGTAGTCAGTCCTAAAACTCCCCAGAGCCAATCAACCGTATTCTTCAAAACCACCAGAAATACAATGGAGAACAGAAATATGGTCGCAATCTCATTGAAAAGCCTCAGTTGAAATGAGGTATACCGGAATTTTCCGGCGCGTAATTCGAGCAAAATTTTGCGGGTAAACGAATGGTAACCAAGCAAGCCGAGTACAAAAAGCAATTTTAGCTTCATCCAATCCTGATCCAGCAAGGCGGGATTAATGTACAGCATCGCTGTTCCGCACAAAAGCGCAAGCCAGCAGGCGGGCGTCATGATTGCATTCCAAAGCAGTTTTTCCATCTTGGTAAACTGCGCGAAAAGGATTTCTTTTTCAAGAGCCGACTTATCATTTGCTTCCGTATGATATACAAAAAGTCTTGGCATGTAAAACAGCCCTGCAAACCAGCTGACAACAAAAATGATATGGAGGGCCTTGAAATGAAGGTAGGTCATGGTAGATCTTTTCGCACGCGAATTTCGTAAATATTGCATGAATACGGCTGATAAAACTTTCTTTCTCAGCTATTCGTTACCAATTTGAAAAATAATCGATATCAATATGATGAGAACGACCATCCCGATTTTCACGTTTCTATTCCTGTGCTGCATGGTTGTGATATCCTGCGCGCAATCGGACAAAAAACAAAAGAAAAACATGGATAAAGAGTCAGCATTAGCTGCATTGGATGAAAATAATGTAAACACAGCGGGTACTGAAACTGCGATTTTCGCAACCGGATGTTTCTGGTGTACCGAAGCGGTTATGGAATCATTGGACGGCGTTAAAAAAGTAGTTTCCGGCTACTCCGGCGGACATGACCCAAACCCTAATTATAAGGATGTATGTTCGGGCTCAACCGGCCATGCTGAATGTGTGGAGGTTACTTACGACCCGAAGGTGATAACCTATGCTGATCTTCTGGAAGCATTTTTCCGCAGCCATGACCCGACATCGCTGAACCGTCAGGGTAATGATGTAGGTACGCAATATCGTTCGGCGATTTACTATCGCACAGATGATCAAAAGAGCCTGGCGGAGCAGGCAAAATCGGAACTGGACAAATCTGGTGCGTATGGAAAGCCGATTGTAACCGAAATTACAAAAGCCTCGAAATTTTACCTTGCGGAAGATTACCATCAGAACTATTTCGCAAACAACCCGGATCAAGGATATTGTGCATTCGTAATTGCCCCGAAATTGGACAAATTCAAAAAAGTTTTCAAAGAAAAATTGCGTAAACAGATCTGAATTGCGGCCTGAAATCTGGTAAAAGGCCACTTACAAAGTAAGAGTACCCGGATAATAACTATAAATGGCACAAGTTTTGAAGCATTGAAATAAAGGCTTTAATTTGTGCCATTATTATTTAACAATAACAAATCTATTACGATGAAAAAGATTCTATTTATGTTTTTTGTTGCCTCTGTATTGAGTGTGACATCTGAGAAGGCTTTTGCCCAATTTGAAAAAGGAGATAAATTATTGAATGTGGGTATCAATCTAGGCGGTACTTACGGAGGTGGTGTTGGTGTGGGCGCTTCGTTCGAAGGTGGTGTTCATGACTTTATCAGCGTTGGTGCACAGGCTGATTTTGTTACCTGGAATTATGGTTACTTTGGATATAAGTGGAGATATAACTTTTTAACCATTGCTGCAAGAGGTTCCTACCATTATGGAAAGCACTTTTTGACAATGGATAACCTGGATCTTTACGCTGGTCCCGCTCTTGGATATCGCGTTTCATCTTTCAGCGATCCTGATGGTTACAATGGAATTTACGATGACGGATATGGAAGCGGCGTTTTCTTCGGTGCATTCGCAGGAGCACGTTACTATTTCAAACCAACAATGGGCGTTTTTGCAGAAGTTGGATACAATGCTTCTCCGTTGAAAGCTGGTATTGCATTTAAGTTCTAAGATATTTTATCATAAAAAAAGCGGCCTGGAAATGAGTTCAGGCCGCTTTTTTATGCATGAGTCTCAAAATTCAAGACGTACAGTCAGGCAACCCACACGGCTGGCAGGATTGAATCCCGGGCCAAATTGAATTGTTATTGGCTCGTTTCTCTGTAACAGTTCCCTACGAATTCTACTGGCCTTCGAACCATTTTTACCGGCTTTTATAAATCCTACCGTTCCAAAAGTTACAGCTCCTGCAAATCCTCCAATCATCATCAACGCCCCACGAATGGCTTTGCGCTCATCTTGATAACTATTGAAATTTCCATTTACATCGGTTGCACTTGCTACCATGCCAGTTCCAATACCTGCCACGATAACCCCTGCCGAGGTACCAGCAATACCCATGACCATTCCACCTTTCGATTTTGCCTTATAAAATTTATAGGTTGCCCTGAGATGGTCGGGAGCGGAAGAACGGATCTCGTCCAGAAATTTATTTCCTGTTTTTGGAGCGGCATTTACTGGCTTAACTCCATTTGTCGATTGTGATGGCGCATAATAACTAGGTACTTCCAACACGGCGTCAAAGGTTTCGACCTCTCCGTTCCCATAACGGATGGATGCAATTTCGGTTTTACGGATGTTAAAAACAGGGCCTTCCGGATCACTTATCTTTCTGTATTTCACCACAATGTCATCCATTTCCTGAATAGTAACTTCCAGCTTTGTATTGTCTCTCATAACAATTACATCTGGCTTGCGGGAGGTCTGCGCGAGTGAAAAATGACCAAAAAAAATCGTGAAGAACATGGCTACAAGCTGAATTCTTAGCTTTAATAAATTTACTTTCATTGTATAGGTATCTAGATATTGTTAATATACACCCACTGAAGGAATAAATTTTTCTTTATCAAAACGACATGCGTAATGTGAGGTTGCCCGATTTATTTAAAGGATTGAAGCCTGGGCTAAGTCGGAAAGTGGTAAGCGGCTGGTTCCTTCTTTCTAATTCTGACTTTACTTTTTCCGCCCTGCTCCTGTGTTTTTTGTAATTTTTAAAACCTACGGCACCTAATATTATTCCCACAGCCGGGCCTGCTATTGCAAGTGAATTTCCGATTGTTTTGTTATCAGGACTGTCGCCAGTCGATGAAATAATAATCCCCGCAACAAGAGATACGACCGCAACAGAGGTAAAAACGATCGCTCCGGTTTTTCCATCAATGGATCTGTCTTTATGATATTGGTATTTATCCCGCAGTTGGTCCGAATTGGCCATGACGACACTTTTTTCAAAAGCATTGTTTGGCAAATTATTCAAATCAGCATATTGTCCAACGCTGTCGGTTGGCATCTTCATTGCAGGAATGGAATCCCGGACATTGATAATTTTACCGTTTTTTAGTAAAACCCTCGCTACTTTGTCCAGATAAATATAGGTTTTAACACTGTCCGGCGTTCCCAAATCCCGGTAGTTAATTTTTTCGTAAGTCATCTGAGTAATCAGTGCCTGAATGCGGGAGCTATCGCGTTTAACAATCACATCGTTTTTACGCTCGGTTTGCGCGTAGGTGATTTGCATAAGAAGAATACCCACAATAGCTACGGAAAGAGAAAGCAACCTTCTTAATGTGTGTAATTGCATGACAGGATAGTTAGAGTGGAAAATAGATTTTAAACCTACTCAAAGTTTCCTGACTTCTGCTAAAAAATTATGCTATTACTTTCCAAATTTGTTCAATTGCTTCACAAGCACCTCAAAATCTTTGGGATACGGCGCGTCTATACGAACCGGATCGCCATTCATAACTGCGAATGATAATGAATGGGCATGTAACGCAACCCGCTGAATAAGAGGCAGTTCATCCGTATCTTTTTTCAGATTAAACTTGCGTTTCAGGTTTGAAAGGAATATGGGCTCTCCACCATACTGAGGGTCGCACACAATGGGGGCTTTCAGGCAGGAGAGGTGGATGCGGATCTGGTGCATACGTCCGGTAATGGGTATACATTCCACCAGTGTGTATCCACGGTAAACTTGGAGCGTATTAAAAATGGTTTCGGCAATCTTACCTTCTGCACGATCGATTTTTACTGCGGTGCCATTCTTCAAAGCCAAAATAGGCAGATAAACGGAGATACTGTCCAGATTGTGAATGCCGTTTGCAACGGCGTGATAGCGTTTGGTAACTTCGCGATGTTCGAATTGCATGGCTAAGTGACGATATGCGGCCGGATTTTTCGCAAAAGCCAATGCTCCCGAAGTTTCTTTATCCAATCTATGTGCAGCCTGAAGATCTGAATTATACTCTTTTGCCAGCCTCAACACGCTTCCTCCCCTATCCGCAGTCCTTTCGTCGAGCGTCGCCAGATGCGGCGGCTTATTGACCATCAGGAAATCCTCATCCTCGAATAAAATGAGGTCTTTGAAATTAATTTTCATAATTGTGCTGATAAAAATAATCCGAATGATTTACCACTTAACGGTAACTCATCCGGATCTACTCTGTTTTAATATATAACTGAGAGTCTTCTTTACAAAGGTAACTATTCCTGATTTTAATCAGAAAGTTTGTCACGATTTACACCAACGCACTCACTTTCTTTGGATTAGGATTAATGGTATCCGACTCAACCAGGCCATCGCGCAGACGCACGATGCGATGCGCGTAATGTGCGATATCCTCTTCGTGTGTAACCATTACGATGGTATTTCCTTTGCTATAAAGCTGGTCAAAAAGATCCATGATTTCGTAGGACGTTTTTGAATCCAAGTTTCCGGTAGGTTCATCCGCAAGCAAGATACTAGGATCATTGACCAATGCTCTTGCAATAGCGACGCGCTGACGCTGCCCACCTGAAAGTTCATTGGGTTTGTGGCCCGCGCGATTTTCCAGACCTACATTTTTAAGGGAAAGCATTGCCTTTTCAGTCCGGTCGGATTTATTCAAACCCGCATAAATAAGCGGTAATGCCACATTATCGAGAGACGACATTCGTGGGAGAAGATTGAATGTTTGAAAAACGAAGCCAATTTCTTTATTCCTGATTTCGGCCAGCTCACTTTCCGTCATATCACTCACATCCTTGCTATTGAGAATGTATCGGCCGGTACTAGGCGTATCCAAGCAGCCAATGATATTCATCAATGTAGACTTACCCGAACCCGACGGCCCCATAAAAGCAACATATTCTCCTTTGTCAACCGATATGGTAACTGACATCAATGCCTGGATAATCTCACTACCCATTACATATCGTTTCGAAATTTCAGTAGTATCTATAATTTTCATGGATTGCGATTTTCAGTAGGGTAAATTTTGATATGTTATTCTGATGTCATGCCGCAGCAGCCACCTTTCGAAAATGAATGTGTGCGTATAAGGATGCAAGGATAACTGCTGGAGGAATTTCTTGGTCTTCTATTTCTCCTTCTTTTTGCCAGAAACCCGTTTTTTTGAAAGCAGCGTGGGCGTTACCATTGCTGACATTCCATTTCCGCATGCTCCACGACGCAAACTTCCAGTTGTAATCAATATGATCATATGTAATAGTAGCCGAGCTGCTCATAAAATGAAACTGGATCTGTCCGAGAACTTTTTCCCCTTCTATATCCCTGATTTCAGTGATCTTCTGCAAAAACCCTTTTGTCTTGAAACGCAGAAGATTTCCATCTAACTCACCGTAACCTTCGTTTTTCCAGCTGCTTGTTCTCAATATTCCAGCAATGACTTTACCCCGGAAAATCCGAAATTCCGTACTGATAAAATTGGATTTCCAGGATAAAGACATGGTTGATGAAGTGTAATCAGAATAACTAAAATATTAAATCACTGAAATTCTGCCCGCTGTTTTTCGATAAGTGCCCGCATAGGCTGATAGCGAGTTATAAATCGCTGATAATCGGCTGGCACCGCGTATTGCTGAACTTTGGCCTCTCCCTCATTTCCCTGCCCGATTAACCCTTGTTCCAGGCTTAGAAATGCATATTGCTCCCAGATTTCGGGTGCATATTCATTATATCTCAGCGCATTCAAAACAATCCTATACGCTTTTGCCGTTTGTTTTTTCTTCCTCCAATATTCCGATGCAGCATAAACCACGCTCGCTTTGAAGGGATTAGCATTAATTGCTTTATTAAAATTCGCATCTGACGGAGATCCATTTGCGATTAGCAAAAGCGAATCTACGGGTGATATTGGCCTTACACCCGAAAACAATGTTTGCTTTAAGTGTTCAACAGAAGCATTTTTCTCCTTTTCCTGAATTTTGTCCAGCAAAATAACGGCGATCTCCTTTTTATTTGAAAGTGCATTGGCAACCGCCATTCCGATAGTCCCTTCAATCCCTTCTACCACCGATAAGGATTCAATTGCCTTATCGTACAATCCCAATTGCATTAGCCAATGTCCCAGAACTTTATGATACAGATTGCTTTCCTCCTCCTCTCCCGCCCATGCTGAAAGTGTTTCAATTGCTTTCAATTTATCCCCGCTGTAATACTCAGGATACAAGGCAGCGAAGGTTAAATCCTTTGCTAACATAGGATTTTTGAGCGCGAGTTTTGGCAATAATTTTGCAGTTGTGCTATCCTGTTTCGCCTGGTTGGTGGCATAATTTAAAAGGTAAGCCAGTCCGGAAACACTTAGTAACGAATCCGATGAAACCGACTCGTTGCTAAATGACTCTACCGTAAACTTTTTCCTTAAATTCTGTACAGCGAGCCAATTGGCCTGCCACGAGAGATAGTTCTTTTTTTCGCTTTTCGAGGCAAGAGAATCCAAAAGCCCTGCATCCGTGCTTTTAGCGAGAATGGACAGCAAATTTGTCGCAGGAATTTCCGGACGTTTTGTCTTCCCTTCCGCTTTGTCGACATAGTAATAAGCCGAATCTGCAACATTGGTTCTGGAATAAAGCATTCCGAGGTTATTCAGCAATTCCCCACTTTCAGGAAATTTGCGAATGCCTTCCTGCAAACTATAAACCGCATCAAAAAACAGGTTTTCCTGAATCAATATTCCACTTAACCCTGCGTAAGCTTGTGGCGACGGGTTTTTAAGCAATGATTGTCTGAAATAATAGGCGGCGGCATTGCGATCACCCTGCCGGAGTGCCAGCGATGCCAGTGCATAATTCGATTTATGGTTTTGAAATTCCTGCTGCAAGGCGAGTTTGTAATATTGTTCCGCCAGCGGAAACTCCTGCGTCGTGGTGTGCAAATCACCCAATCCGTTGAAATAACCCGCAATTGCCTGATTTACCGGCAAGAGTTTTTGAGTGGAGAATAAAATGACCACGCCGGCAAACCCGAACAGTCGTGTTTGCGTCAAACCAAAACGCATTGGTTTATAGAGTACCTTATATACAGCCAGTTTTTGCTGGAAAAGCGGAAAGAAATTGACCAGGATATAAAAGAAAAATAAAAGCGCCATGGCGAGTTGCCCTTGTACCACAACGTCTTCCAATGTTTCCAAAACAGGGTCATTGGCTGTTCCCGCAACCAATGCAGCAAAAGATATCGATATGATAAACATTCCTATGTAAAGCCAGAAACCGGTTCTTCGGAATGGAATGATCGTTCCAGTGGAATCCGCACGCCGCCTGAAACCCCACAATCCCAGGATCGCTGCTCCCATAGCAAGATATACCGGGCTTATCAATGTCATGTTCCAATCGATCGTCCTGGTGTTTTTGAGGTACATTAATAGCAGCAAAAGCAAATACAATACGCTGATTACAATGAAATTAAGTAATCCTGACCTTCCTTTAATAACCGACCCGCTGGTACTTAGCCAAACCAGCCCGGCCATAATTTCCGTTGAACTGACCAATAGGAAAATGACCGTGATGAATAGCCAAAGAGGAAAAGAATAGGCCGCGATAGTCAAAGAAGGAACAGCTGACTTGGATGCCAATGCTATTAATATGACTAACAATATTGAAACCAACGCAATACCGCCAATGCGAAAAGCAATTCCTAAATCCGGCCGGAATGCATGGAAATAGTAAGTGACTGCGCCGTACAAAATCACTGCGATCAAAAACAAAGTTCTGTTACTCTCTCCCAGCACATTTAATGTTTCAAGCCTCGAAAATGCGAGAAATAGGATAAACGCAACCATTCCGGCGAGATACCAAAAGCGCGACATTGTTGTCAATGCAGCCAAGATCAAGGTAAGGCCAATCAAAGCAAAAATCCAGAAAATATGAATCGTTGTAAAATCTATCTCCATCACGGATGCCATAAAGCTCTCCGTAACCAGATGTGAAGGGATTGAAACACCATATTGACACTGCCCCAATTGCAGCACATCTACAACAGTGCTGATCTCAGACAACTCGCTGACAACATTCCAGCGAATTACATTTTGTAAAGGGGCTATGATTTTGAAAGCAAAAAAAACAATAGCTAATAATAAGGTTGAGAGCGCCACAATCGTAAATCTACGCTCAGAAGAAGACCAAACTTTCCAGAAAAAAAATTCCTTCATAATTAAGTTAAAGAGGTATCAATATCCGGTAATCTCTACCAAATCAATTGTTTGAAGTAGTTCAAGGGCTTGGCGCAAATTTTGGTTTAACATTTCCATTAACCTGCTTTTCGAAGTATTTCCGCACGTCAGCCAGATCACCTTAGGTGGACTGCCATTCCGGTTCAGAAGCTCCACAAAGTCGTCGTCCTTTGTAATAACGATTGCGTTCTGCTCTCTTGCTAAGAAAAAAATATGTTTATCCTCAGCTTGTGAGAGATTAAGAAACGCCGCAGAGTAACATTGTATTTGAAAATTGGAAGTGATCCAGACAGCAAGACCTGGTGGGAGTTGGGCGTCAAGAATAATCATTAAGCCGCCTGTAGAACCGGGTGGTTAAGTTTTATGGCCGCGTAGAGCAGACAGGCAGTAACGTCTTCTGACTCAAGATCTGGCAACTCTTCGGAAACAATTTGTTCGGGAGTAATACCGTTGGCCAGCAATTCAAGAACATCAGTCACCCGGATACGCATATTGCGAATGCATGGCTTACCACCACATTGATTCGGATTAAAGGTTATACGTTCCAGAAGTTGCGTGTTCATCGTTATAAATGTTATTTCAGTCAAATTTAATCTTTTTTATAACTCCTTAAAGCATTTGAGAATTCCCGCTTTGGAAATACTAACGCAAATACTAAACTTTTTTGAGCCTTCAACCTTAAAATTTTAGACATTCTCAAGTTTAAAACGGGCCGATTTTCTAAATAATATCCAATAATTCACTCCGCTGACTATTGGTACTAACCAAATTATCCCATACTTTTGCGGTTCGAAAATAACCTCACCTGAGATAAATCAAAATTATATAATGGCAAACGCGACAAACATAGGAAAAATTACGCAGGTAATTGGACCCGTTGTAGACGTATCGTTTGAGGATAGTGCGAGTATTCCTGCTATCCTTGATGCGTTGGAAGTCATCAAACCAAACGGTCAGAAAGTTGTATTAGAAACACAGCAACATTTGGGCGAAGACCGCGTCCGTACCATCGCAATGGACAGTACCGAAGGGATGCAGCGCGGTATGCCAGTTACCCAATTGGGCTCACCCATCAAAATGCCAATCGGTGAAGGAATTAAAGGTCGTCTTTTCAATGTGATCGGTGAAGCGATCGATGGTCTTACGCCAATTGATAATACAAACGGTATCTCCATTCACCGTTCAGCTCCCAAATTTGAAGATCTTGCAACCGCTACCGAAGTACTTTTTACAGGTATTAAGGTAATCGATTTGCTTGCGCCTTATGTAAAAGGTGGTAAAATCGGATTATTCGGTGGTGCGGGTGTTGGTAAAACTGTATTGATCCAGGAACTGATCAACAATATTGCAAAAGCATACGCCGGCCTTTCGGTATTTGCAGGTGTTGGAGAGCGTACCCGCGAAGGAAATGATTTGATGCGTGAAATGATCGAAGCTGGTATTATCAAATACGGCGAAGAATTCAAGCACAGCATGGAAGAAGGCGGCTGGGATATTTCAAAAGTGGATTATAATACTTTGAAAGACTCACAAGCGACTTTCGTTTTCGGACAAATGAACGAGCCTCCTGGCGCACGTGCTCGTGTGGCACTTTCAGGACTTACCATGGCGGAATATTTCCGTGACGGTGATGGCGAAGGTCAGGGACGCGATATACTTTTCTTTATTGATAACATTTTCCGTTTTACGCAAGCAGGTTCAGAGGTATCGGCCCTTTTGGGACGTATGCCATCTGCGGTAGGTTACCAACCTACACTGGCCACAGAAATGGGTCAGATGCAGGAACGCATTACTTCCACAAAACGTGGTTCAATTACTTCTGTACAAGCGGTTTATGTGCCTGCTGATGATTTAACTGACCCTGCTCCGGCGACGACATTTGCCCACCTGGACGCTACTACGGTACTAAGTCGTAAAGTTTCTGAAAAAGGTATTTATCCTGCGGTGGATCCATTGGATTCAGCTTCAAGGATTTTGAATGCCGAAACATTAGGTGATGAACATTACGATTGCGCACAGCGTGTTAAAAGCATTCTTCAGCGTTACAAAGAATTGCAGGATATCATTGCAATCCTTGGTATGGAAGAACTTTCCGATGAAGATAAGCTGGTAGTGTCCCGCGCCCGTCGTGTGGAACGTTTCTTGTCACAGCCGTTCTTTGTTGCAGAGCAATTCACAGGTCTGAAAGGAACATTGGTTGATATCATGGATACAATAAAAGGCTTCAACCTGATCATGGACGGAGGTTACGACCACCTTCCTGAAATGGCGTTCAACCTGGTAGGAACCATTGAAGACGCTCAGGCAAAAGGAGAAAAAATGCTAGCGGAAGCAAGCAGACAATAGCTAAACGCCAAACAAATGCATTTAGAAATCATTACCCCAGATAAAAAAGTGTTTGCCGGAGACGCAAATGCCGTTACGTTACCGGGGACAGAAGGACAGTTTCAGGTTTTGAACCGCCATGCGCCTTTGGTTAGCACGCTAGGCAAAGGAAATGTGGTAGTAGACACGGGAGCCGCCAAAACGACCTATATTATCGACGGCGGAGTTGTGGAAGTGCTTAACAACAAAGTGTTGGTTTTGGCTGAGGCTATCTTATAGATAGAAAAGAAATTTTGCAAAAAGCAGAAACTGGAAACGGTTTCTGCTTTTTTGTTTTTTAGGAGTTTCTTTCAAGAATTTCAATGAAAGCACCTAGTCTAATGATGGATATTCCCTAAAACATTTCCAGTGATAATAAATCGGATTTATCGCCGATTATAAGATAATCCGCCTTCCCATCTTGAGCGAGAGCCAAAAGAAAATTGTCATCCGGATCCTTACTAGCTGCAACGTGAGAGAATACTTGGACAGGCTTTAATCTAAGTTTGAGAGCTTCAATGAAAATATCAACCTCAACAATTGAAACATACTTTCTGAACTTGTCCCGGTAGGCTACTTCTTTAATTTCGCTCAATAATGTCAGATCCGCCAGGATCTCGACCTCCTTATTCAAAATTACCTTTTCAAGTTTCTGGCGGTGCTTAATACCAATTAAAGCACTGATATAGTCATTGGTGTCTATGACTAATCTCATCTAGGATCTATTTCTATTTTTCCGAACCGCCTTTATCTCAGCTTCCATTTCCTCAGCAGTTATTTCAGGATCATTTTGAGGAAGGTCACTTGCCAGTTTCATCCATTGTTGCCGAAAGTCTTCAAAAGAATGATTCGGCGCAGGTTGCTTTATCTTTAAAAATTTGAGGCTTCTTAGTAATTCCATTACAAACGGAGCCTTTTTTTCCGGAATCTCAATTGTTATCTCCATTTCAGATCGTTTATACCTCATTGATTGCCTAAATATAACAATACAGTTTAACAAATATTTTAGAGCACCCGCGTCTCTCGCTCCCAACCATTTTAATCTCACCATAAATTATTATTATTGAGTAACTTATAATTAACGTACCTCAAACTCTCAATTCTCCACAAGTGAAACTAACGATCCAAAACCTCCAAAAAACTTATCCCAATGGTGTCCAGGCCTTGAAGGGTATCAACTTAACCATCGATCAGGGCATGTTTGGTTTATTGGGGCCAAATGGCGCGGGAAAATCCTCGCTTATGCGAACCATTGCTACTTTGCAGGAAGCCGACGCAGGCAGCATTTTATTGGATGATCTGGATATTTTAAATAACAAACCCGCAGTAAGAAAGATATTGGGTTATCTGCCACAGGAATTTGGTGTTTATCCAAAAATCAGCTCAGAGCTCATGCTGGATCACATTGCCCAGTTGAAAGGAATTCTGGATGCCAAAGAGCGCAAGCAAACTGTGGCAGCGCTCCTTGACAGGGTTAACCTTTACAATGAACGCAAAAAACACCTCGGCACTTTTTCGGGTGGGATGAAACAGCGTTTTGGGATCGCGCAGGCCCTTTTGGCCAATCCAAAACTCATCATTGTAGACGAACCGACCGCTGGTTTAGATCCGGCAGAACGAAACCGCTTTTACAATTTGCTCAGTGAACTTGGTGAAAATACCATTGTAATCCTCTCGACGCACATTGTGGAAGACGTAAGAACTTTATGCAGCGATTTTGCAATCATTTGTAAGGGAGAAGTATTGCGCAATGGTAATCCTGACGAGGCGGTGAAAGAACTGGAAGGATTTATTTACAATACAGTCATCGAAAAGTCAGAAATAGAAGAATACAAGGCCAAATACCAGGTAATATCCGCGCAAATGAAAAGCGGTAAACTGAGCATCAGGATTTTTTCAGAGTCGGATCCAGGTAACGGATTTATTCCAGTCGAACCCATTCTGGAAGATATCTACTTTCACCAGATTGCATCCAAAATGGACGTGATCGCCTTGTAATTCCCTCACTTCTAATGATTTTACTATGTTCTCTCAAATATTTTCGTTTGAACTCCAATACCGTTTCAACCGCCCTGCCACCTGGATTTACTTTGGCGTATTTGTTCTCGTAGGCTTTCTTTCTGTTGCTACCGGCTGGACGCCTGCATCCGAAAAGGTGATGCACAATGCACCCTGGACGATGGCAGAAGGAAATATCTTTTTCAGCTTTGTCATGATGCTAGTTTGCTCGGCAGTAATGGGAGTCCCGCTTTATCGCGACATTGAGTACCAGACCCGTAACTATCTTTTCGCGGCTCCGATTACCAAAGCAGGCTATTTCTGGGGAAGGTTTTTCGGGTCGTTTGCTTATGTTTTACTCATCGGGACTGGATTTAGCGTGGGCGCTTATATCGGCTCTTTTATCGGACCGCCACTGGGTTGGGTACCTTTGGAGCGGGTAGGCGACTATGGCATTTGGAATTACTTCCGTCCATATTTCGTGTATTCGATTGGCAATTTGCTGTTGTCTTCTACCATCTTTTTCGCGCTGGTATCTTTTACGAGGAATGTAAAAGTCATTTACTCCGCCAGTATCCTGCTTTTCATTGCTTATCTGCTTGGTAATTTTTTGGCCAAAGACATTGAAAATCACGAGCTTGTAAAATTGCTGGATCCATTTGCGATCAATACTTACAACCTTGAAACGCGTTTTACCACACCTTTTGAAAAAAACACGATCCCCGCTCCAATTACAGCAGTATACCTGCTCAATCGCCTGATCTGGGTCGGTTTGGCAATTGTTCTTATCCTTTTTACTTACTACAAATTCAGTTTCTCCAAATTTTTACAACCTGAAATCACAGGTACCAAAAAGCGGAAAAACGAAAAAGAGGAAAAAGCCCCAGCCTTGCTTTCTAACATTCACCAAGAATTTGGAAATGTTTATAACAAACAAATCCTCTGGAACCTGACCAAAATTGAATTCCTCAACATCATTCGCGATAACTATTTCAAAGCGATTGTGTTGGGTGCAATGATTTTTTTGGTGCTCGATATCTGGATTGGCGATACCATTTTCAGTGTCAGCAACCTGCCGCTGACCATTTTTATCATGGATTACAAAGGATACGATTACAATGTGTTCATCTTCATTATCCTGCTATTTTACACCGGCGAGGCCGTTCACCGGGAAAAAGCAACCCGGTACAACATTTTGAATGATGCGCTTCCGGTTTCAAATAATATTCTGTTTTTCTCCAAACTATTGGGATTGGCAGGAATAGCATTCGTGATGGCGACCATCCCGATTTTTGTAGGAATGATTATCCAGATCATAAAAGGCTTCTTTGATTTCAATCTGCCAGTTTATTTCATTGATTCCTACTTATTAACGCTTCCGGGTTTTATCCAAATGCTCCTGCTGTCATTTGCTGTCCACATTTTGGTCAATAATAAATTTGCCGGGCACGGTGTGGCCATGCTGATCTGGATTGCGATGTTCCTGCTCCGCAACTTTGCAGAGATGAATTATAATTTGTTCTTCTACTTTTTCACGCCCGACTTTAAATGGTCGGATATGAATGGGTTGGGGCATTTCGCGAAACCATTGTTCTGGTTCAATTTCTACTGGCTGGCCTTGGGAATGTTACTTGCCGCATTGGGTTATCTGTTTTTTCAGAGAGGGGTTGTTGGCGGATTTAAAGAGAGGTGGCGGGTTGCGAAACAACGTTTTACGGGCGTTCCACGGATATTGATGCCCTTGTTTTTTCTGGCCTGGATCGGAAGTGGCGCTTACATTTATTACAATGTTAGCTATCTCAATAATTATTACAGCGCATCCGAGACCCGCGAAAATTCAGCATTGTACGAGAAAAAGCTGAAAAAATACGAAAACCTCCCGATGCCCAAGGTCACCAGCCTGATTTTGACAGCAGACATTTTTCCTGATGAACGTAAGGCTAACATTTATGGAAAAATGATGATCAAAAATAAGTCCGGAGAACCTATTGAAGCCTTGCATTTATTGAGTGGCGACGACGATCTGGAATACAAAATGCTGTATAATGGGAAAAGCCTCCCGTTCAGCTATCCCGCCAAACACCCCTATTCCAAGTTCTCGTTCTTCAAAAAAGGCGAACAAAACTTCAATTACCGCATTTACCAGCTTCCTGCGACCATGCAGCCTGGCGATTCAGCTAAGCTGGAAATTTACTCGGTAAAAGACAACCGGGGTTTTCTCAACAGTGGGTTTAGCCGGGAAATATTAAAAAATGGTACTTTTTACAGTGGTGGGCTACCTTCTTTTGGTTATTCGGCAGAAGCTGAGCTGGAAAGTGATGAATACCGGAAAAAGCTGGGTCTGAAACCTAAAAAAGATGACTTGCCAGATCACAACGATCCCAAAGGAATGCGTACCCTGCGATTCAACGACGATGCGGATTTGATCCATTTCGAGGCAACCGTTAGTACCACAGCAGACCAGCTTGCGATTGCTCCGGGTTACCTGTTGAAAACCTGGGAAAAAGGTGGACGCAAATATTATCAATATGTGCAGGATTCGCCGATTCAACTCTTTTTTAATCTTGTATCTGCGAAGTACGATGTCTTGAAAGACGTACAAAAGTTGCCGGATGGAAAGAATATCAACATTGAAATATTTTACGATAAAAGCCATCCTTACAACCTTCAACGCTTTAATGTTGCCTACAAAGACGGTTTGAAATACTTTTCAGAAACTTACGGCCCATTTCAATTTCGGCAAATGCGGTTAATGGAATTTCCCAGATATGAAAGTTTCGCCCAAAGTTTCGCCAATACCGTTCCCTATTCCGAAAATTTTGGCTGGGTAGCGGATTTTAAAAGTCCGGACGATTTTGATTACACCTATTTCGTGACAGCCCATGAATTGGCGCATCAATGGTGGGGCCATCAGGTTCCGCCCAATAATACACGAGGCGCCAATCTGGTGTCGGAGGCATTGGCAGAATATACTGCGCTGATTCTCACCGAACGCAAGTATGGCAGGGACAACATGAAAAGGTTTTTGAAGGATGAATTAGATCGTTACCTGCGTGGCCGGGCCAATGAAGCGAAAAAGGAAAACACTTTTATCAATTGCAATCGGCCTTACGAATGGTATAACAAAGGCAGTCTCATCATATACGGTCTGCGCGACCTGGTTGGCGATACGGCTGTAAACCATGCACTCCGGGAATTCCGCGACGAATATGCATTGCGGGAAAATCCGCCATTTGCTGGAAGTAACAATTTGTTTGACTACCTCGACAAGCATACCCCGGATTCATTGAAGTACTATCTCAACGATACCTGGAAAAAGATCACTTTGTACGAAAACAAATTCGAAAAGGTGTCTTCTAAGTCCGCTGGGAAGGATATATACGATGTTTCGCTTACGTTTTCTGCTAAGAAGTTTTATGCCGATAGTTCGGGAAAGGAAACGGTAGCGCCGATGAACGACTATATAGATCTGGGCGTCTTTGCCGCCGAAACAACCAATAAAGCAGGCCAAAAACAGACAAATCCATTATTTATCAAAAAATACAAACTGAAACCCGGCACGCAGACGGTGACGATGCGGGTGAAGGGAAAACCCGTGAAGGCTGGGATTGACCCATATAACAAGCTGATAGACAGGATCCCGGATGATAATGTTGGGGAGGCTGACTGACTCGCCGATTTATTTTGCCAATATTTCACTATCTTAGTTTGACTAATATCATCAGATATGAAACTGATATTGAAAAAGGGGCAGCTTTTAGAAGAAATACTCCCTTTAAATAAGCATTCAAAAATTACCAAAAAGCGCAACGCTCAAAAATATGTAGGAGTGTTAAACTTAAAGGAAGATCCTTTGGAAATCCAAAGGCGAATGCGTAATGATTGGGAACAAGATATTAATTGACACAAACATTGCAATAACCCTTTTTAAAGGGGATGAAAATTTGGGACGTATGCTTCAAGATGTCGAAGCATACGTCTCTTTTATTGTAGAGCTTTTTACGTCAATCCTCAACTACCAAAATCACAGCATCATTGGAAAGCGCTTCGAACTCGATCTCGTCTGCTCCCAAGACGGACAAGCCGTCGCGCTTTTCCAATAACCTGTTTTGAACCTCAAAAGCGCCTTCGATAACAAATGCAAAAACCCCGCGCTTTGAAGCTTCAAAAATACCCTCTTCCCTGCCTCCATATTTACCTAGGTAAATATTCGCCTCACTTAAATCGCCACTGAAAACCGTTAGAAGGGTGTTTTTATCTAAAAGATCGAATTGGGTTAACGTATTTTTAAAATCCTGATCATTACTTTTTATTCTGATCTGCAGGTAATTGATCGCCCCCTCAGAATAGGGATTAGTAATGATAAACTCCTTACCAGTGCTTGCAAAAAATGCGAATGTTTCCCCCGAATCGACAAACTCAACGGAACTCTCGACATTCACCTCAACCCCCCCAACCAGCGGAATCAAAATTATCTTGCATACTTCCTCAACCTTGAAAACCTGACTGCATTGCGCCAGCAAAGTCTCATCATTCACCGTCAGCAAATGTCCAAATGCCTCCCTGCCCTCAGCGTGATATTCATCAAAATTAAACGTCCGAAAACTGCGGAAAGAATCGGTCTGGAAGAGGCCACGCTGGGCTTGGAGGAAGATTTGGGCAGCGGTTTGGGTCAGCATTGTTGGGGAGCTTTTAGCTGTTAGCCTTTGGCTATTAGCTTTTTTAATTGAATACCTACATTTATTTTCAGCACATTACCTTTATTTTCAGCACATTACCTTCCAGGCCAAACGAAGCTAAAAGCTAACAGCTAGTGGCTAACAGCTTTCCCCTACCCAGCAACCACAATCGCATGCGTCAGCTCGTATCCTGCTGATACACTTCCCGTGATTGTTGACATTTCAGTAGCTACGCCGTCCCCAAAAACATTATCCCTCGCATTGGTCGTATCAGCCTGTCCGTGGCTTGCGTAAACGCCTTGCGCGTACACAACTTTGCTGATATCCTCAGAAAAAGCGATCTGCGTTACCAGAAGCGATTTTCCGCTGGAATTGTAAACGTGCACGTGAATGTGCGGTGCGCGGCCTGAGTACCAGCCCGGGTAAATGCTTGTGAATGTGACAAGCCCGTTTGCATCGGTAGTTTGCCTTCCGCGAAGGAAATGCACATTGGTATAATTGGTCGACTGCATTCCCGAGCCGCCATATTCTGAGTAATTTCCGGTCGCATCGCAATGCCAGATATCCACAAGCGCTCCCGCAAGTCCTGCGCAGCTATTGTTTTTGTTTTGAATGGTGATCTTCACGGATAGCTTTGTCCCCTGTCTCTCATACCTAATGTCGTTCAGCACATAACTGGCCGGGGATTTAGTTGGGAATGGGCCTGCGGTTTCTGAAGCGGTGGCGGTACAGGTGCCAGATGTAGTTCCGCCGGTTGTTCCGGAAGTGGAGCCTGTCGTAGTTTCCGTTGCCGTTTCAGGGTCAACGGTATTATTCGAGCAGCTGATCAGTGGTACGATTGTCACAAGCCCCAGTGCCGAAAACCCTCTTTTTAAAAATTCTTTACGTTCCATATTTGCAACAGTTCATGATTGTAAATACATAATCGCATTTACCGCTTCTTTTGTTGCGGCACATTACCCGAGTGTCGGTCAATCAGATGAATGTGACGGTGAATGGGCATTCTTACCAAATCGTCAGCGGTTTTTCCACCTTTCTATAAAACCAACATAACTATCACTGACAGGCAGTTCTATGTCTGTTACCAGCTTAACTTTCTTATTCTGAATGGATTTTACGAAAATATCCGGCACAATGTAGCTTCTGTGGATCCGGCTGAATTGATTTTCAGGCAGCATTTCAAGGATGCCTTTTAAAGACATTAATGTTAAAACCGGGTGACGCGTGCTTTGCAAATGGATTTTGATATAATCTTCCATTCCTTCAATGTACTCAATGTCGTTGAGCGCGACCTTGATCATTTTGTATTCAGATCTGACAACAATCGAACCGCTAACCTCTTCCTGATTTGCTTTTTTGAACTGATATCTATCCAATGCTTTATGGACCGCCTTCTCAAAACGTTCGAAACTGATGGGTTTCAGCAAATAATCGACGGCTTCCAATTCGAAGCCTTCATGGGCGAAATTTTTATAAGCCGTTGTGAAAATCACCATTGGTTTTTGTGCCAATTGCGATACCAGATCAAGGCCGGATAAGTCGGGCATATTGATATCGATGAACAGCAGATCAACGCTATTGTTTCTTAAAAAAACAGCTCCCTCAACTGCATCATCAAAGGTTTTGACCAGATTTAATAAAGGAAAAGAGCTCATGTATTTTTCGAGGATTTGAAGCGCAAGTGGCTCGTCGTCAATGGCAATGCAGTTCATGCGATGGTAAGTTTCAAGGTTACCGTAAAAATCCCGTCTGCATTTTGAATGTCCAGATAATATCGCTCAGGGTATAAAAATTCCAATCGTTTTCGGGTATTGGCTATCCCGATACCAACCCGATCCTGATCCGCCTTTTGTTCAAAAACCTTGTTTCGACAGACAAATAATATCTCATTGCCTGACACATCGATCCTCACTCCTACCTTCGACTCATGATGGCTGCTAACCCCAAATTTGAATGCGTTTTCAACAAAAGTCATGAATATGAGCGGCGCAATTTTAACATTCATAATCGAACCGGTTAATCCAAAATCAACCTGTGTTTTAGCATTAAGCCTTAATTTTTGCAGCTCAATGTAATTTTTCAAACAACCAATTTCATCTGCCAGCGGCACATAGTTTTCAGTCACTTCTTCTGTGATATAACGCATGAGCTGGGACAGTTTCAGAATGCTCGGGGCTGTATTTTCACTGCTGCTTATTGCCAGTGAATAAATGTTATTTAATGTATTAAAAAGAAAATGCGGGTTGATCTGGGCTTTGAAAAACGAAAGTTCTGCCTGTGCTTTATCCGCTTCGGATAGGATTACCTTTTTCTCTGAAAGCTGCCATTGCCTGGAAAAACTAATGGCCATCCCCACCACCCATATCACCACAAACAGTACCAGACTGACAAAATCGACAGTAATCGCGGATTCTCTTCCAGGCTGCCCGGGCATGGGTGGCCTTTCCTCTCCAAATGGTGCAGGCGGCGGCGGGCCTGGCGGCATTTTCATTCGCGGACCGAACTGCTCATTCTGCTGATGAAATTTTTGAAAGATCAGGCTTTCAAAGGGTTGGGAAATGTAAATGATTACAAAGCTTGCGACAAATATGCCTGTATAGACCAGATAACGCTGCTTCAAAAACAATTTTGGAATAAGAAACAGGAGGTTGAAGTAAAAAGCAAAGCAATAGATCAGGAAAAACAGCCAGAATGAGCCGGAAGTAAGCAATTCCAATTGCATATCCCCTGTCGGCTCCCGTGACATGATTGTGAGGGGCAGACTGATAAACAATATCCAGCCCAGCACATGAATTACCCAAAGATTCTTTGCCTGAAACATCTTGTGACCTTACAAAATTTTAGATAATATAACCGCGACGAATATAGAAGTTACAAAAAGAAAAAGTTTTCCTATTTTCGAAAAGCACATTTTTTCACTCCCGCATGGAACAACCCTCTACACGCAACGAACTTTTTAAAATCCTGGGCGTCGGCTTTGGCATAGCCGTAACCATTGGAGGCACGATTGGAACCGGAATTTTAAGAAAACCCGGACCGATTGCAGCCCAATTGGGAGAGCCCTGGCTGATTATGACGTTGTGGGTGGCCGTAAGTCTGTATGCGTTTTTGGGGACGCTTTGCACCATTGAGCTGGGAACTTCGATGCCGAAAGCAGGTGCCTGGTACATTTATGCACAAAGAGCCTTTGGTAATTATGCGGGATTTGTGGTGGGAATCAATAGCTGGCTGGGCACTTGCTCGGCACTCGGTTTTGGCGTTTATACGATGAGCGAATATCTGGCATTGCTTATCCCTTCTTTTGTCGGCTATGAACCTTACGTAGCAGCGGCTATTCTGGTGATACTGACTGGGATACATTGGATCGGGCTGGCACTTGCGAGTACTTTCCAGAATGTGATGAGTGTTTTAAAAGGAATCGGTTTGTTTCTTTTTGTGGCAATCTGTTATATATATGGAGATGAAGTAACCGCGGCGCAAGCAACATCTACCACCAGCAAGATCATTGAAACCGGAAGCTGGATAGCCCCTGTGATTTTTTCGCTACAAGCCATTTTTTACACCTACGACGGCTGGCATACCGCTGCTTATTTCTCCGAAGAAGACCGTGATCCTACTAAAAACCTGCCAAAATCCATGATTGGAGGTGTTTTGCTGATCATTGCTATTTATCTGCTCTGCAATCTGGCCATTCTGCACATTCTGCCGATGAATGAGTTATCGCAGTCTAAACTGGCGGCAGCAGATGCGATCCGTCTCATTTTCGGAGAAGGTTCGGGTAAAATTGTGACGCTGTTTCTGATGATCTCCATACTCGGCATCGTTAATGCACAATTGCTCTTCAATCCAAGAGTTTTGTATTCGATGAGCCGTGATGGATTGTTTCTCAAGGCCGGTATCCGGGTGAATAAAGGAGGTACGCCCGCAGTAGCCATGCTGATTACGGCCGGAGTTGCTGTCATGTTGATATTGATTGGGAAAGATGCCTGCGAAAAGCTATCGGACATTGCGACGTTCTTTTTTGTGCTGGGTTACACTTCCGGTTTCGCATCCTTATTGGCGCTCAGGAAAAACGAGCCGCTCCTGCCACGACCCTGGAAGGTCCCTGCATACCCATTTTTGCCCATTCTAATGCTGATACTTTCCCTGGCATTTCTTGTCAGTGCCGTTATTCAGGATTTGCCAAGTAGTAAATTTGCTTTGTTGTTTATGATCATTAGTTATCCCGTCTTTTTGCTAGTCCGGCGTTTTAACCAATGAGCAAACCTGTTCATCACCTAAACTTAGCCATATGCCATGCACGAAAAAATTCTTACGACTCCTGACAATTACCTCATTCGTCCTTCTCACAGCCGCAATCCAATCTTCTGAAACGGATTTCACCCAATATGTATCAACAAAGCTGCTGGAATACAGGCAAGTACTTCCAATCGAAAAAGCATATCTCCACCTGGACAAACCTTATTATGTCACGGGAGATACCTTATGGTTTAAAGCTTACCTTGCTGAAGGCTCGGTACATTGGGCAGATAGCGCCAGCAACTTATTATATGTAGACCTGATCGAACACAGAACTGGTAAAAATTTCGCTTTGAAACAGGTTAGGCTTGATGGCGGGATCGGACACGGAGACCTGATACTCACCGATTCCATCCCCAATGGATCCTACACCATCCGCGCTTACACTAACTGGATGCGCAACTTCACCGAAGATTTCTTTTTCCACAAGGATATTTATGTTTTTGGACAAGATGAGCATGTTCCAACAGCGATTCCTGACAAAACAGATTTGCAGTTCTTCCCGGAAGGTGGCGAGTTGGTTGCAGGAATTAGTACCCGAATCGCTTTCAAAGCGGTGGATGGTCGCGGTCTTGGGCAAGATGTAAATGGTTTTGTGCTTAATCAAAGCAAGGATACCGTGGCATCTTTCAGGAATGGGCACCTTGGCATGGGGCGTTTCCAGTTCGAAGCCAAGCCTGGAGAAACCTATTCTGCATTTTTGAAGACAAAAAATGGCTTAGTCCCGCTTAAATTCCCTGAGATAAAGGAAAATGGCTATACCATGATCGTGGACAATTTATCCAATCCACTTAAAATGAGGATTATAGCTTACGCAAAAATTCCGGATAAGATAGAAGTACCTGTGCATATTGTGGCACATTCAAGAGGCGTTATTGCATTTGTGGCCAAAGGTAAAATTGCAAATAAAGGGCTAATGATGAACCTGCCCACCACAGAGCTACCCGATGGAATTACGCACTTGACCCTCTTTAATGATGAAAATAAACCGGTTTGCGAAAGGTTGGTTTTCATCAATCATGGAAGATCATTGCAGGTCAAAATCAATCCATCGAAAACCACTTATAAGCCCCGCGAAAAATCAGAGGTGGAAATAACCGTTAGCGATTCGGCGGGAAAACCGGTGGAAACCAGCCTTTCGGTGGCTGTTACCGATGCAGGGCAGATTTTGCAGCAGCCTTTTGACCAGAATATTGTTTCCTATCTGCTGCTATCTTCTGATCTGAAAGGTTTCATAGAACAACCTGCCTATTATTTTGATCCGGAAAAGTCGGAGCGGAAAATTCACATGGATTACCTGATGATGACCCAGGGATGGAGCCGTTTTCGTTGGAATGACGTGTTGCAAGATTCACTTCCCGCGCCAAAACGCTTCGTAGAACAAGGTATTACATTGGAAGGTGAAGTGACCCGTAACAATAAAAAAGTCCAGGACAAGATCCTGCTGTCGGTATATTTGAGCAGTGACAGTCTCAGCACTTTTATGACGGCCGAAAGTGGAGCAAACGGGCGGTTTGCAATCTATAACCTCGTATTTGCCGATTCTCTGAAATTAAGGTTACAGGGAATGAATAAAAGAGGCAATCAAAATCTTTCTTTTAAACTCACGCCATTCATGTCGCCGCCCATGGCGATTGTGAAGATTCCCTATTATCCCATTACAATTGATGTACAGAAATTGGATGAATATCTCAAGAGGGCTGCTCAGGATCAGGAAATTACGAGGCGGATCAGGGAAAGCCGGGAGCGGTTATTAAAGGAAGTGACCATTAAGGCGAAAAAGAATGTGCCGAGAGATTCAAGAAAATTATATTCGTCTGCGGACGCTACTGTGAAAATAACCCCTCAAATGGCTGCTGGGAGCATGAGCGTTTTAGATTTGCTGGCAGGGCGCGTGGCAGGTGTGCGGGTTAGTGGTTCGGGGATGAATGCTTCTGTTTCCATTCGCGGTAATTTGGGAGAGCCGCTATTTGTCCTGGATGGAATGCCTGTCGACAAGGACTTCATTACTTCTCTGAATGTAAATGATATAGAGTCGGTTGATGTATTGAAAGGTCCGGGTGCGGCTATTTTTGGAAGCAGAGGCGGCAACGGTGTAATTTCAGTCCTGACCAAAAGAGGTAATGAGAATTATGACTATTCGCAAGATATTGTACCGGGCGTCTTAGTATCCAAAATACCAGGTTTCAATGTCGCCCGAGATTTTTACTCCCCAACTTATGAAGTAAGCAACACAATAAGCGCATTGCCTGATTATCGCTCAACTATTTTTTGGGCGCCTATGTTAAGAACAGATAGAAACGGTAAAGCTAAACTGACTTATTTTAATTCGGATGCGGCTACCAATGTGGAAATCAGAGCGGAAGTCCTGAGCACATACGGTCTTCCCGGGTTTGGAAAATCGTCGTATTTAGTCAATTAAACATTATTGTAAGAATATTTTGATTTCCACGTTACTAGTCTTATCTGTGTATTGATTTGGAAAGATCTTACAGACAAAAATTGGTAACTTTGTTAATTACACGATATATCCGGTCACTTCTTATGATCTGATGCCAAATGATTAAAATATGAGGACCGGATACTTAAAACTAACCCTTCTTTTTTACCTGATTGCGACTTCCTTCGCAGCGGTCAATGCGCAACGTAGAGCCAAAGAACATGAAAAGGAGCCAGAAAAGTCTCAGAATACGGGTTTCAGGTTGGAGGAAGAGACTTTGGTTGCAGAGGGAATGAAGTTCTTGATGAAGGATGAGCCGGACCGCGCACTTCCTGTTTTCGAAAAGCTGGTTCAAAAAAATACCCAGGATGCCGCTAGTCACTATCTCGTTGCGACGGCCCTGATCAAACTGGAAAAGTTTGATGACGCGATGAATTCCTCCAAAAAAGCATTTGACCTTGACAAGGGAAATATCTTTTACGCGCAGCAGCTCGCTGAGTTGTACGCAAAGCGCCGTAAATATTCCGAGGCTGCACAAATCTATCAGACCCTGGTCGCTAAAAATCCCGAAAACATCCAGTATGCGGTTGAATTAGCAGCAGTGTATGTATTCAATGATCAATTCGACAAGGCCATTGAAACTTATGATGGGCTGGAAAAAGCGATGGGTATCACCGAAGAAATCACCCACCAGAAACAACAGCTTTATCTAAGGCAAAATAATCTTGACAAAGCACTTGTCGAGGCAAAAAAACTGATTGTAGCTGAGCCAACGGAAGTGAGTTACCGCGTGGAAATGGCAGAGTTACTAATCGCCAATGATCGTGTTGCCGAAGCGATTATACCCTTGGAAGAAGCGCTTAAAATAAACCCGGATGAAGCACAAGCACATGTATTGCTGGCTGACATTTACCGTCGCAACGGCGATGTGCAAAAGTGCAATCAGGAATTAAAGCTTGTTTTTGGTAATCCAAATTTGGATGCCGACCCAAAAATCAGGGTTTTAACTGGGTATCTTACTATGTTGAAAACGGAGGCTGAAATTAGTGAAGCGGTCGTTTTAGCCAAGCAGCTTTACGAAACGCATCCCAATGAAGCCCGCGCTAATGTGATTTATGCGGATTTGCTGGTGCGTCAGGATAAAAAAGCGGAAGCCAGGGATATGTATGTGAAAGCTTCGCGCATTGACGGATCCGTTTTCCAGGTTTGGGGCGCAATTTTACAGCTAGACCGTGATCTTAACCAGGTGGATAGCTTGCTGGTCCACTCCGAAAAAGCGCTGGAATTGTTTCCGAACCAGGGGTTGTTCTGGTTGTCAAACGGCGAGTCTCATTTGATGAAAAAGGGGTATAAAGAAGCCATTTCGTCCCTGGAAGAGGGTCTTAAATTAAGTGGCGACAAACCGGACCTGATTGCATTTATCAATACACAACTCGGAGATGCTTATAATGCCTTGGGTGAAAATCAAAAATCAGATACTGCCTACGAACTTGCCCTCAAGGCTAATCCGGACAATGACCACGTTTTAAACAATTACAGCTATTTCCTATCGCTTCGGAAAGAAAAGCTGGACCTGGCGCTGAAAATGTCGGAGAGGCTGGTTCAGCAGCACCAGAATAACCCAACCTACCTGGATACCCACGCATGGGTATTGTACATTCGGAAAGATTACAAAAAAGCCAAGGAGTTTCTTGAGAAGGCAATGTTGGACAGCACTGGTGTGAGTGGCACGATTGTTGAACATTATGGGGACGTGCTTTTCAAATTGGGCGAACGCGAAAATGCGGTGGCGCAATGGAAAAAGGCCAAAAGAATGGGAGAGACCACTGAACTTCTTGACAAAAAAATAGCAACGGGTGCATTACATGAGCAATAAACTTACGATCGGACTGGTAACCATTTGTTTCATGTGGTTTACGGCCTGTCATAAACAACGTTCTGCAAAAAGTCTTGCGAAAAATTCCACTACCGATTCAACAATTGTAATTACAGCGCCAGAAATTAAAGATTCTGTTGCGGTTGCTACCCCTGAGACAAAGGATTCCGCTGCGGTTGCTTCTCTCGAAAACGTCGAGGCGGTTAAGATCAAGGAAATAGCATTTGATTACCTGGTTGCCAAATCAAAAGTATCTTTCAAGAGCAAATCGCAGGACTTCGATAATACGAATGTCAATATTCGTATAAAAAAAGATAGCCTGATCTGGATTTCTGTGACGGGAGTTGGATTAGAAGTAGCCCGAGGGATTATCACGCGGGATTCCATTGTTTTTATGGACAAAATTCACCGCGATTATTTTGTATTCAGTTATCAGCAATTAAGCAAACAATACAATTTTGACCTCAATTTTGCTCTTCTTCAATCCGTGATTATCGGTAACCTTCCGTTTGGCCAACAGCCGGACAGCCGATTTATCAAACAGAATGAATTTTACATTCTCAAGCAAATCAAAGAACGATTGGAAGTAGATAACTACATCAGTGAAAGCAACTTGAAGTTATCCCGCCTCAAAGCGATTGAGGTACCGACTCAGAATACATTCACGCTGGATTATGAGGATTTTAAAGATGTCAATTCCTTTCTTTTCCCTTTTACCAGTATCATCAACCTTAATGTAAAGTCGGCAAAAGATCAGCAGATCAAAGAGACTAATATGCGGATCAAACACAGCAAAGTGGAGCTGGTAAATCAGAGTCCTGGTTTTCCGTTTAAAGTACCTTCGGGCTACAAGCGTAAAAGGTAAATACAGAAAGTCTGCTTAACTTTGCCCGCCTTTAAGTTCTGTTTTGGCCGCAAGAATCAATAATATGCCCTTTCTTACCCCCGGTTTCCGTCATCTATTTTTAGTTCTAACATTACTTTTTTGTGCGTGTGCAGGTGCATTCGCGCAGAAAACGCGTGAGCAATTGGAACGTGAAAAAAATGAAAACCAGAGCAAAATCCGGGAAATACAGAACATTCTGAAACAGACATCATCCCAGAAAAATGTCAATCTTGGCCAGCTAAAAGCACTTAATCAGCAGATCAACACCTACAAAAAGCAAATAGACTTGCTTTCTGATGATCTTGAATTGTTGGACAAGGAATTGAGGGTACTCGAAAAGAAGCGGCAAACCCTCGATAGCAGTTTGAACAAGCTTAAAAAGGAGTACGGCCATATGATCTACGAGGCCTCCAAAAGGAATACCTACTTCAATCAATTGGTTTTCCTTTTCTCGGCCGGCACATTCAACCAGCTTGTGTTAAGGTATAAATATTTGAAACAGTATACCGATGCCCGTGAGGACCAGGTGGAAGAAATAGAAGTTTTGCAGAAGCAGGTTGCAGCTGAACGTCAACGCATTACCAGCAAGAAAAGCCAGCAAAAAACCGTATTGAACACCCGGCTTTCGGAAAATACCAAATTGGAAGGACTTAAGACCAAGCAAAACGAGGTAATCCAGGAGCTTTCTCAAAAAGAAGTTGAGCTCCGAAACCAAATCGCTGAAAACAAACGGGCTACCGACTTACTGGAAGCCAATATCCGCCGCATTGCCGAACGCGAAAAACGCGAACGCCTCGAACGCGAGCGGAAAGAACGGGAGGAGCGCGAGGCGAGAAGAAAAGCAGAACGGGAAAGACTTGCCCGTGAAAATGCGGAAAGAGAAAAAAAGGGGGAAGCAGCGGTAGTTGAACAGCCCAAAGAAGAGGAAGAGCCTGTCATTTCGAGCGGTATGAGCGAGGAGGAAACTACATTGGCATCTTCATTTACAGCCTCACAAGCACGTTTGCCCTGGCCCGTAAAGGGTTTTGTGTCCGGCCATTTCGGGCAACGGCCACATGCTGTATTAAAAGGGGTAATGATTGATAATCTTGGTGTGGACATTCAAACAACGGCGGGAGAACCAGTTCGCTCGGTTTACGACGGCGTCGTGCTGGATGTGACCGAAATGCCAGGAATGGGCAATGTCGTTGCAATCCAGCATGGTAATTATATGACCATTTATGCAAAGATGAACGGCGTTTCCGTTCGGGCAGGGCAGAAAGTAAAAGCCAGGGAAAATATTGGAAGGGTAGCTACCGACAGCGATGGTACTTCCGAATTACAATTCCAGATCTGGAAAAACACATCCCGACTGAATCCGGAGAGCTGGCTGATGCACAGGTGACAGGAATGGTCATTTATAGTCATTAATTGTCATTTGTAGTCATTTATCGTAGTAAGGACTCAACACAACAAATGACAATTTCCTGACTACATATGACCACAAATGACTATTCCTGACTATAAATGACAACCTCGAACCAAGCCCGAACAACCCCGAACCAAGCTGAACCAATCCAAACCACCACCAACCCCATAAGAACCAATGTCCATCCATACCCCTGATATCAAACGTGTTACCACCCACATCATTCAGGAAATGAAAATCCGTGGGGAGAAAATATCCTGTCTTACTGCCTACGATTATTCTATGGCGGGGATTGTGGACGCTGCGGGTGTAGAGTTGATCCTCGTTGGAGATTCGGCATCCAATGTCATGGCGGGACATGAAACGACATTACCCATTACCATTGATCAGATGATTTACCACGCTACCTCGGTTGTTCGAGCGGTCAAAAGAGCATTGGTCGTGGTGGATCTCCCATTTGGTTCTTACCAGGGTAATTCCCGTGAAGCGTTGAATTCTGCCATCCGAATTATGAAAGAATCGGGCGCGCATGCTGTGAAGCTGGAAGGCGGTTTGGAAATCAAAGATTCAATTACCAGAATATTAAGCGCCGGGGTTCCAGTAATGGGACATTTGGGACTTACACCTCAATCAATTTATAAATTCGGTACTTACACCGTTCGTGCCAGGCAGGAAACAGAGGCTCAAAAACTTTTGGAAGATGCGAAAATGCTGGAAGAGGTAGGTTGCTTCTCGATGGTTTTAGAAAAAATCCCAGCTTCTTTAACCAAAAAAGTATCGGAAAGCGTAACCATTCCCACCATTGGCATTGGTGCTGGACAGCATGCAGATGGGCAGATTCTGGTGTTACATGATTTGCTTGGGATTAATAAAGCATTCAAACCCCGGTTTCTGCGGCGCTATGCAGACCTCAACGGAATCATGACCGATGCTATTTCTAATTATATCAAAGATGTAAAAGGCAAATCGTTTCCCAATGAGCAGGAATCGTACTAACCTTTTTAAAGTAAAGAATAGACAAAATGGCTAAGAAACCACTCCACGTCATATACGAAGACAATCACCTGCTTATCATCAACAAAGAGCCGGGCGTACTCGTCCAGGGAGATGCGACAGGGGATAAATGTCTTTTGGATATGGGCAAAGAATATATTAAAGAGACCTATAAAAAGCCCGGTGCCGTTTTTCTGGGTACCGTCCACCGCCTCGACCGCCCCGTAAGTGGCCTGGTTGTTTTTGCACGCACATCCAAGGCGCTTGAACGCATGAATGAAATATTTCGGAAACGCGATGTTCAAAAAACCTATTGGGCGGTAGTCAAAAACAAACCTGCGGAAAAAAAGGGTAAGCTGATCCACTGGCTCTCTAAAGATGAAACCCGCAATGTTACCACAGCTTATGACTATGAAAAGCCCGATACACAGCGCGCTGAGCTGAGTTATCGGTGGCTTGGAGAAGTAAATAAATTTCACCTTCTGGAAGTGATGCCAATAACCGGAAGGCCGCATCAGATCCGCGTGCAATTGGCTTCTATGGATTGTCCAATCAGGGGAGATGTGAAGTACGGTTATCCAAAAGGCAATCCGGACAACAACATTAACCTGCATGCACGTCGACTTTATTTTGAGCATCCAGTAAAGAAAGAACCAATGATCTGTAAAGCAGGACTTCCTAATGATCCTTTCTGGGAGGAGTTTTTATCACTGGATACGGACGTTACCAAACCTGAACATCTTGATTTTCTGTACGAATAAGCCGAAATGATTGAAAAGCTGAAACAGCGCTGGAACGTTAAGAATGGCTGGGATGTCCTCGTCATTCTGGTCGTTTTTGCCTGCACCGGTTTTTCAGTGCTTTACGTAAAACGTTTTCTTTTTGAAATGATCGGTCTCACTAATTCATCACCGACCTGGTTACGCTGGACAGTTAATATCCTGATCATACTCCCGCTTTATCAGGTGATATTGTTGGCTTGGGGCTGGGTTTGGGGTAAATTTTCGTTTTTCTGGGAATTCGAAAAACGAATGTTCAGCAGGATTGGAGGAATGTTCAGGAAGTAACTATTTTGCTGCCTGACCGTCGATAATGCTGCGATATACTTTTCTCGCTTCATCATAAAATGCTTCCGCTGCCTTTTTTTCCTCTGCGCGGATATTGGGCTCTTTCATTTTCCAGCATTGTTCCAATGTCGCCAGGCACCATTCCGCGCTTTTCTTTTCGCTGATCGGTTGGTTATCCACTTTTACAAAAATCGGATTGGAATGTGAACTTGGAAAAACCCTAAGCGCTATCCATCCGGATTTCTTGATCGCATAATTGAATTTCACATCTGTCACCACTCCATTTGCGGTAACCTCGGTGGTATCCACAGCTTCCCCATTCACTATCAATTCGACTCTTACCTTCCTGGATTTAGCAATTCTTGCGCGCTCAATGTCCCAGTAAGGCATGAATACGATGGACGTTTTAGCGATTCTTTCTCCAATGCTATCCTGCTCCGCAGGAAGATATGCCGCGATCTTCGCAGATACTGACACATTTTTTGCTCCCGTCAGTGCCAACTCACTTTCTCCTACACCCACTTCCTGACCATTAACTTTAAAGTCCATCATGTGCGATTTCCCATCTGAAACATAGCTTCTACCTTTTTTGATAGCTTGTACATACTTATCATAGGTCATCGCACCTTCGGGCTTGAAATAGCTCCTTGCCTGCCCTACCCGCGCATCGGTGATGCACGGAAAATCCGTTTCGCCGCTTAGTCTCGGCCTGAAACCGCAATTCAGCGTGTGATAAAACATGTTGAGCTCCCAGGGAGCTGGGGTATCGCCCGCACTGAAAAAGTCAACCAGATTCTGTGTAACTGTTACAATGTATTCATTGGCGCCAATTCCATCCATTTTGGGAACAATATAGTTGGGTAACTTGTCGACCCGTGTCAGCGGCTCCAATCCCCAGCCCGAATGTGCATAGCCAACTACCCCGTCCTGGGACTTCGCCCACGAAAGTATCGGTGCAGTCCAGCTCGGCCACTGTTCAATTTCGGTAGTGCCGGGGTAATCATCTTCTTTGATCCTGAGCAAAACAATGTGTCCTGAATGTGATGACGGAAAACCTGAGACCTCCACATCATTGCGCATAATGTTCTTTTTGTCAGACAATGGAAGGTCTTTTCCAGTAAAAAAGGTTTTCTGATGGTACCAGCTCGGTCCCCAGGCCAGGTTAGCAGCCATATTCAGGTCTTCGCCCAATGCCTGGCGATACATATCTTTGGGATCAACCCCTTCCGTCGGACTATCATAATGACTGCAACCTGCTGCGTGAATGTGATGATCTGCGCTGAACCAGCCGAGTTTGGACAATTGGATCCAGCGTTTCAGCTCGAAAGTGACATCCGAGGAATCAACATTGGATGGAACATTGATTTCCTTCGTCTGGCTGATGTATTCTGGTCCGCGGGTGTAAGTGACTTTGTATTTTCCGGCAGAAAGCATTACATGCTCGCCATCTGCCCGATAGATCTGCGGCTGAAAGAAGAAATCAGGGAATTCATCGAGGGCGGCTACGCGTCTGGAAGGCAGCGGATATTTTTTTTCGAGTTTGCCTGCGGCCGGATGTGGAAAATCAGAAATCACAAACGAAGCCATAGTAGCAGTACCGTCCTGGTCTTTTATACGAAATTTGACCTTAACCGCTGGTTTGCTGTCAAAAAGGATGTGTGTGGCATTGCGAAAACCAATGTCCTGCGAACCCTGACCCACATTGTATGCTACCTCCGCTTCACGCTGCCCAGCGTCCTTTGAATATACTTGCACGATCGCATATTCTAACCTTAACCCGTTGAGGTTCGGCAGCATAGGACGATTGGTATACATTTGAATATCCAAAAACCTGTTTGCGCTCTGGCCAGGTGTTACCTCATTTTGCGTTTTGACTTTTGGATCAAAGGAAGGAGAATGGTAAGGCTTGGCCGCGTTGACGCTTTCGGCTACGAGTTCGGCGGTGATACCTGCTTCGTTATTTACCCTAACCAAAAAACTCGTCCAGCCACCCTGAACCAGTATGGCCTTTGCGGGCCCGCGCTCTACTTTTACCCGACCTTCCGGGTTAATGTCTATAAAATTCAGACAATAGGGATCCAATATTTCCTGTATTCCAGCGACAGTTTCTTTGGTTAAAGGTTTATCGCTCAATGCTTTCAATTTTTTGGTATCCACAACAGATAGTGCATTTCCCGAGAATGACAGGGCTTCCTGCAAACGCATGGCCTGCGCAAGTAAAGGCTGTGGCTCAATTCCAACCGTTTTAAGATTTGCGGAATGATGTTCATGCTGGGCGAGCAACCCAAGAGGGGAAAGTAACCAGAAGAAAAGCAGGGTAGATTTTTTTCTCATATTATTCTTTGTCTTTGTTCCTGTAAAGTTTCCAGGCTGTAAATCCGATATAGACCATACTGCCTCTTGCCCCACCCTTTTTCATCAGACCATTCACGCTGCTGAAACCAAGAAAAATCGGCCCAAAATGCCCCATTGCACCGATAGAAGGCCGGTTATTGCCCTGAATAAAGGTAATTGGGAATGCAAAATCCGAATCTTCGTCTTCAAACCGGGGTGTAATGGTAAATGAATTAGGCATATACACATCCAAAGGCTGTCCGTCCCTGCTTTTGAATCTTTTTGTTTTCGATAATGTAAGAAAAAAGCCTTTAACCAACTGTATATCTGCTTCAAAATGAACAGCTTGTGCTAACTGAACGTCTCTTCTGAAAATGGAGTCATTCTCAGCAGGAAACAAGCTCATAAAACCCTCCGGCCCGCGATCACTGATCGTTTCCAATTGCTGCTGACCAATTACTGATTCAGCTGCACGACCAGAAATCACCCTTGAATCGGCTGTGCGATACTTAATGCTGCCAACATCTGTAAGCGAAGCGCCCAGCCTAATCAGGTATTCTGGACTTTCATCGTAAACTTCTTTTGATTTGCCCCAATAAGAGCCCAATTCATAAGAAGCACCCAGATCATAAGCCCAGCCTGCGCCGGTTTTGTCCGCATTGAATAAATTACCTAAGCCATTTTTCCGGGTAGGTGCGCTATAACCGCTCTGATAAGAAAGATTTGAGATAGTCAATTCACTGGACTCTGAATTTGCAGCAACCGGATTGAGACTATAACTATCTGCTGAGCCTACTACAAAACCGATTCTTGCTCCAAAAACACGCTTGATTGTTCCACCAATACGAAGCTTATGGGAATCAAAATCAAGCAATTGCGCACCATAAGTCAGACTTACATCCGAATAGCTCTGCTGTACCAGACTGAAATCACCCCATTGCTGGTTGTTGATGTCGGGCGTGCCTCCGGTATCCAGCCGGTAGAAATATAAATTTTGAATTGGTTCGGGAATATTGCTGGCTTTTGCATAACCTCTTGTTCGAAATTGCAATGCGAGCCCCTGGTATTTGCCCAATGCGATCATTGCCGACGGCCAGCGGATTTCGCTCACCAGATAAACCGGATCTTTGTAGGTCAGTGAGCCCATCGTGCGGGATCGTCCGTATAATTCCTTTGTCGAACGCGGAGCTAACAGCGGATAAAGCAATGAATTTTCCCCGACGAAACGAAAGTACCTGTAATTGATACTCCCGCCGAGCGTACCAATGTTGATCTGCCATTTATGTCTGGGCCCTCCAATGATTGAGGGATTGTAGGTCGCGCGGTAAATTCCGCCGTAATTGCTGTTTTCGAGACCTGGTATTTGCTGTCCGTAACTTGCTGTGAAAATAAGATTGAGCAATAATGCGAAAGTAAGTGCTGCTTTTTTCAATGTTGAGTTTTGTTAGTTAGAGACAGTTTTCCCGCGTCGTCGTAACGGATAACTTCCTCTTCAATTAATTCTTGTAAGGTAATTAAGAAAGTAGTGTCCGGAATGTTCTCAAATGCATGCCTCATCTTCCGGGGTGTTGTTGCAAGTTCTTTTTGTAAATACCGCGTGATTGCAATGGCGAGACCTGAATCCTTTTGCGTCTCCGTTTTTTTGTTTTTAATGCATATATCGCAAACGCCGCATTCCTTCGCATCAAACTCATTGAAATATTCTAGTAAAAGCAATGTCCTGCAAATGTGCGTGTGAGAGGCGTATCTGGCTACCGCTTTGGCTTTTTTTAGGTCCCTGTCTTTCTTTTTTTGTATTTCAAAAATATTCAGCGGTAACAATGCCGCATCATATCTGGGTGTAAGGAAAGTCAGCTGCGGCTTGTCCCTTCTGGGTTCGTAGGCGATAATGTCACGTTCTGCCAGAAATTTCAGCTTTTTGATGACTTCCTGTTCTTGTGCAAAATAGATCTGGCCAATTTCTGTTTCTGAGATCCGGAGGTATTCTGTAAAAACCTCTCCCCCATACATTCGCAGAATCACTTTGATAAACGAATCGATTTCCTGATAGCGTATTTGAAAATCGTATAATTGACGGTTATCAACCAGGAAATGGATCTTGGATGGATCATTGAAATTTTCGCTCAGTTGAATAAATCCCTCTTCTTCAAGAAGTTTGAGTGCGTAATGGGTTTCGTTCGCGGGCAATCCAAAAATCCCTGTAAATGCCTGTATGTCGAAACTAAAACTACGGAATTCGCCACCACCCGCCGCGATTTTGTAATAATTGGCCAGCGACTGATACACTCTGCGCAAAGTTTCAATGGGCGGATACTTCCTTTCTATGCTATCCGATAACTCTTCGAGCTCGATTTGATTAAAAAGCGCAACTGCATATGCCTTTTTCTCGTCCCTGCCAGCCCGCCCCGCTTCCTGATAATACGCTTCCAGATTGTCAGGAAGGTCAAAATGAATTACTGCCCTCACATCCGGCTTATCGATCCCCATTCCAAATGCATTGGTCGCTACCACTACCCGGGTTTGGTTTTTTATCCAGGCAGATTGCCGGTCCGAACGTTCGCGAAAAGGTAATCCGGCATGGTAACCTTGGGCTGATATGCCTTGTTGAACAAGCCAATCCGCGAGTTCTTTCGTTTTTTTCCTCGTCCGGACGTAGATTATGGCTGTACCCGGAACATTTTTCAATACCTGCAAAAGCTTTGCCTCTTTATTCTCCTCGCCGAATGCGGAATAGGACAAATTCGCCCTTGCAAAAGACTGTTTGAAAACCCTTGCATTTCGCATTTCCAGTTTGTCCAGAATGTCCGCACGCACCTCCTCGGTAGCGGTCGCAGTAAGCGCCATCACGGGAACATTCGGAATAATTTTTCGGAAATCAGAAATTAGCAGATAGGACGGACGAAAATCATAGCCCCACGCAGATATGCAATGCGCTTCATCAATCGCCAGCAGGCAAATATCCATTTGCTTCGTACGGGCCAGCATGATATCAGTCCGCAACCTTTCGGGAGAAACGTAGAGGAATTTGGTGTGGCCGTGAATGCAGTTATCAAGTGTAATGTCAATCTCATTTTTGCTCATTCCGGAATGGATGGCAGCGGCCGAAATTTCCCGCTTTTTAAGCTGTTCCACCTGATCTTTCATCAGAGCAATCAACGGCGTAACCACAATGCAAACGCCCTCGGAAGCCATAACAGGCACCTGGAAACAAATGGATTTTCCCCCGCCCGTCGGAAGTAAAACCAGCGCATCGTTGCCATGAAGTACCGTTTGGATCGCCTCCTCCTGAAATGGACGGAAAGAATCGTAACCCCAATATTGCCGAAGGATAGATTGAAGATCAATCATCAGAATTCTGTTTGTACTGGGTTTATTCCATGCAAAGTAATGTCATTATCTGCCGAAAAAATTCATTCATTTGAAAAAACTTCATTTCTGGTAATGCCATTTATCAGCTGGAAAATGCACGAAAATATTAACTTTGGATTTTAGAAAATCTTAAAACACCTCTATGCGCACGCTTCTTTTCGTTGTTAGTATCCTTTCATTATCAAGTTGCTCAGTTTCTCACTATCTCAATCGAGAATTAAAAAACTCCACTGTTTTAAATCAGCAACATACAGGGATCTCTATTTCGAGTTTAGGCGATAAACAGGCTTTGGCTTCTTATCAGGATAACAAGTATTTCACTCCAGCGTCCAATACCAAACTTTTCAGCTTTTATGCCGGCCTTTCGGCATTGGGAGACTCTATTCCAGGATTAGAATATCTGGAATGGGGCGAATTGCTCATCATCCGCGGAACCGGTGACCCCTCGCTCCTGCATCCCGATCTGCCGCACAGCAAGGTTTTTGATTTTCTTAAAAGCCGGAAAGAACCTATCTTTTTTACACCTTATAACTTTGATAATAAGCGTTTTGGGCCTGGCTGGGCGTGGGACGATTACAATGATTACTACCAGCCCGAAATTACCCCAATGCCCGTTTATGGAAACATTGTGCAGATTAGGGGCGAAGCTTCGCAAAAGTTCAAGGTAAGTCCACGGTTTTGGGAGAAATCCATGGTTTTTGATACGTCGGCGTCGGGTATTCAGCGGGAAGAATCTCAAAATGCATTTCACCATTCCCGCCTGGCCGTTCCGCAAGGGCTATTACAAGAAGTACCCGTTCACATGACCAACCAGCTGGCTGTTCAACTTTTGAGCGATACGTTAAAAAAGGAAATTAAGCTGATTAACATTCCATTGGAAATTGAATTGCAGAAAGTATATAGCATTCCGTCCGATTCACTTTACAGGCGGATGATGTATGTGAGTGACAATATGCTTGCGGAGCAACTGATGTTATTATATGCCTCCAGCAACGGCCTTCCATTAAATACTGAAAAAGCGATCGCTCATATGATCGAACATCATTTAAGCGACTTGCCGGACAAGCCGATATGGAAGGATGGCTCCGGATTGAGCCGATATAACCTTTTTACTCCAAGAAGTTTAGTAGCATTGCTTCAAAAAATCTATGTGAAAGTTCCGCGCGAAAGGCTTTTTCAGATATTGCCAACAGGAGGCAGAAGTGGCACATTGACCAATCTTTTTAAGGGTGAGGCTCCTTTTATATTTGCTAAAAGTGGTAGTTTGAGTAACGTTTATAACCTGAGCGGGTTTTTAGTAACCAAAAAAGGTAAAACATTGGCTTTCAGCTTTATGAATAATAATTTCACAAAACCTACCTCGGAAATCAGGAAGGAAGTAGAGCGGATTTTAACAGGCATTCATCAGAAATTCTGAGCTACTTGTTCTCCTGCCAGGTTTTACCGGTACAATAGATCTTATTCTTGCCGTTTTTACGCACCAACAAATATATTTGGTAAAGGCCGGGCTCAACAGTTGCCTCGTGAAAGCTTGCATGTACTCCTTTTGAAAAATACATCAGCCGGCGGAATGTGGTTTTCAAAGGTACAGCCGGTTGATTGGGCGGCGACGCATAAATGTGGTTTGCTGACTTCAATAACACATAAGCTCCATCAGAATAATCCTTCTCCGGCTTAAAAAAATCCGCATTGAATGTGACCAGGATGTTGTTTCCCATTTGGGTAACGGCATCGGGCTGGTATATGCTGTCACAAACAATATCAGAAACCATCTTAGGGTTCCAGCCTTCGGCGATCGGATCTGCCGATTGGTAGTAGGCCCTGATCTGCTCGTAATATTTCTGATCCATTGAAAACATCCTTACTCCTAGCCAGTCCGCATTATAACGCGCATTAAATTCCTGCACAATGGCAGCTCGCCGATTATTGACGGCATCGGCAAAGTTGCCATGTAAAATGAACAGATTGAGCAAAATAGTGGCAATTAGGATAACGGGAGCCCATTTTTTTGTCAAATCCGATTTGGCAACGGACAAAAAACCAAAATAAAGCGCGATTACCCACAGCGTCGAATACATTCTGTAACGTCCTTTAAACATTCCTTCAAAAGTATCGGTGGGTATTCTCTTGTAAGTCAGTGCAAGGGCGGTGATTCCGACAAAAATGGCAATAGCAGCTGCGAAAAGGGCGGTTTGATTGGTATATCTGGTTTTTAATAAAATTGAATCCCAAAGTTTTAGAAACTGCTTTCTATACAATATAAGGAAGAACACGATCATTAAAATACCCACAAAAGAGGCCAGATATAGCCTTACAGGCGGTGTGCTATAAGCGGTAAGTGTTGCAATAGATCCAATAAATCCAAAAAAGCCGAAAAAACCTTCCTTAACCTGCTGTGGATTTGAAAGATCCAGGTTTTGCGTGATGGGTGTGAAATCAATAAAATAAATGAGGGCAATTACAACTGTCGTAATAATGGCAATTACAAATTGCCTGCGATAGCCCGCAAGCAGATAAACCAGGCCAATGACCGGAAAAACCATCAGACCATTTCCATAAGTAAATGTAGCGGCAATTGCGAAAAACAGGGAAAAAGCAATTTTTCCGGGATGATATACCGCATAATACAGGGCGCTTAGGGCAAATAACAATAACCCGAAATTACACAGCGAACTCACGCCCCAAAAAATGTTTTCAAAGGACTGGATATTGAACCAAAGCCAGAGAATGGGCACGAAATACCATAAAGAGCGATTGAGCCGAAGAAAAGCCCGGTAAAATACAACAGCGCACAATCCCCAACATACGTTAGCAATGATCATGGGCCAGACCAGGTTCACTTTTCCAAAAATTGCGTGCAAAATCAATATGACCGAGCGGGAGAATACGAGGCGATGTTCGGGAAAAAGGGTTGTGAGGAGCTGCCAGCGTTCGAGTAATGATGCCTGATCGAATGCAGGAATTATCCCCAGGATCATGATATCATCAAACGCGACGTAATTTACATTGAGGGCAATGACCTTAAAAACCCAGATATAAATTACAATTGGAAGGATACAAAATATAGCTGCAAGCCAGGCATTATTTCTGACAAACCGGAGGAAAGATAAATACATAGAAAATGGAATGTGCCCCGTTAGTTTTCGGTTTCTTCCTCGACAGAAGCGCGGGGATCCTTGGTGTAATCATAAAGAAGCTTGCCCTTATCATCCCACTCTCTCAAAACAAAAGGCTCAAATTCTTCTTCCCAACCAGTTTTTGGATACTGGATTTCTTTTTTACGCTGGCGACGGAATTGATAATATTCAACCCAGCGGCCTATCTTCTTGCCCTCGTCGTACTTGCCATTGGCCATCAACTGGCCTTCTTTGTAAAAGGCTAAATACTCTCCTTCTACCTCGCCGAATGCCACCGGCACTACTTCTTTCACTTGCGTATGGGCTGAATCGTAATAGGTTATGCGCGATTCTGCTGGGAAACCCCGGTTCCAGATTATCTTGTCGATCAGGTTGTATTTGGTATCATACTTCACCCAGCGGCCATCCCTGACGCCCATGTAATAGTAACCTTCCTCAATCAGGTTTTCACCATTGTATTTTTTGTAAGATCCATGCAATGGAAGGGCCTGCTGCGTTTCCTTTACCAATGCAGAACTCAATTTTTTTCCTTTTTTGTCATACCAGCGCGTCTCCGTTGCCCGCACATATGGGTTCATCGGCTTGTATTCTTTGAGGACGTGGAATGACTCGACGGTTGCCCTGTCGCCACTTCCATATTTGACAGACATGGCCTGCATTGGAATACCCTCATATTGTACTTTGGCAAGTCGCGCTTTATCCTTTTTTTGCTTGCGGTCCTTTTTCTGGCTTTTATATTCCTTAACCCTTAATCCCAGGTCAGGAATTGTTTCTCCGAATAAAGTCGAAAGGCTTGTAGATTTTCCATTTGATCCCGGTAATGAAGTTCCTACCACAGGATCAAGGCCTGAAATGAAAGATTTTAAATCTTTGGATCGGCTGGCAGTATCCTTTTTCACAGTTTCCTTGGGTAGCCAGGCTGGCGGTGCAGAGTCCTTTTGCTCCGTTTGGGCTGAAACAGGCGCGATCAGAATCAAAGAAAAGATGCCCCAAAAGAGAATAACTTTTTGCATGCGAATTGGATTTTTTTCAGAGCAAGAGTGTTACTTTTGTAACGTATTGATTGTTTTTATATTGATTATCAAGCACAAAATTAAACAAACCCGTGGAAAAAAGTTCTAAAATTTATATTGCCGGACATCGTGGCATGGTAGGCTCAGCCATTCACCGAAAATTAGTACAAGAAGGGTATAATAATTTTGTGTTAAAAACATCATCAGAACTGGATCTACGGAACCAAAGTGAGGTAAAAGTTTTCTTTGAAGCAGAAAAACCAGAATATATTTTCCTGGCCGCAGCCAAAGTAGGCGGTATTATGGCCAACAACATTTACCGGGCCGAATTTTTACACGATAATTTGCTGATTCAGAACAATGTCATCGATAATGCGTACCGTTCAGGAGCAAAAAAACTGATGTTTCTGGGTTCCAGCTGCATTTACCCAAAATTAGCTGAACAGCCGCTGCGTGAAGAATCCCTTCTAACCGGCCTTTTGGAATCCACCAATGAACCTTATGCCATCGCTAAGATCGCTGGTATAAAAATGTGCGAAGCCTATCGCGCGCAGTACGGCTGTAATTTCATTTCGGTAATGCCGACAAATTTGTATGGCCCCAATGATAATTATGACCTTAATAACTCTCACGTTCTTCCCGCAATGATCCGTAAGTTCCACGAGGCAAAGGAGGAAAATAAGCCATTTGTTGAGTTATGGGGTACCGGATCTCCATTAAGAGAGTTTTTGCATGCCAACGATTTGGCTGATGCTTGTTATTTTCTGATGCAGAATTACGACGAGCCCGGTTTCCTCAATATTGGAGTCGGATCGGATGTCCCGATCAAAGTACTTGCAGAAATGATTCAAAAAGTGACGGGTTATGAAGGCCAAATTCACTGGAATTCAGATAAGCCCGACGGTACTCCCCGAAAGCTAATGGATGTCAGCAAGCTGCATGATCTGGGATGGAGGCACAGTATTGAGCTGGAAGATGGGATAAAGCTTACTTACCAGGATTTTTTACAAAAAATCGAAACTTATGCTGTTTAAAATCATAGGTAATAGTGCGTTAGAATGTGTAAAAACCTAATATTTAAACACTAAAATCATTTTTGACCTACGATAATTCTTTTTTTTGACAAATTTCCAGTATAAAATTATACGATTCTTCGGGAAACTAATTAGTTTTGCAGCGTCCTAAAATGGACCTAATATTAACCTTAGTCATAGAGAAATGTCGGCCATTATTAAGTTAGACCAGATAGACCGTAAAGTACTGGAAATCCTTCAAACGAATGCTAAAATAACGAATGCACAACTATCCAAGGAAATCGGCCTCTCCCCAGCGCCAACATTGGAACGTGTTAAAAAGTTAGAACAATCCGGAATCATTAAAAGCTACCACGCTCAACTGGAACCTGAAAAAGTAGGTTTGGGTGTTAGCACCTTTGTTCAGATCTCATTGGTCGGTCACCGGAAAGCGGTAACTGAATCATTTGTTGAAAAAATTCAGGCTATCCCGGAAGTTATTGAATGCCACCACATTACTGGTACTGGTGACTTTTTGTTAAGGGTTATTTCAAAAGATATCAGCACTTACCAAAAACTAATGCTTGAAAAAATCAATGAAATTGAAGAAGTGGCGAGTACCCAGACTATGGTAATTCTGTCTACTTTCAAAGAAAGCAAAGTAATGCCGATACCATAATTCAAAATTTTGAATCCAAATAAAAAACCGCCCGACTATATTCGGACGGTTTTTTATTTGGCTAGGTACTAGCAGATTTACTGATGTTGTTCTCTCAAAAGATCGTTAACCGTCTTTACAGGATTGAATGTCAATAATGGTACTTCAACAAAAAGGGTGTTCCAATTGGCCATGGCACCATTCCATAAACCAGGAAGCTCCTGCGCTTTCAAATCCTTTCCATCCTTTGATTTGGCAGTGATAAAACCAGTCAAAGGATCCCTGAATTTTTTCAGATCATACAATTCTCCTTTGCTGTTCTTCACTCCGCACACAAGATCCACCGGATTGAAATGCGTGGACTCCTTGAAGATCGTATTCTGAGCAGCATCGTCTACATCTACCTGAGCAGATTCAACAATTTGCAAGGACGACGATTTATCCGCATTTTCAGCCCAAAAAGGCCCACCACCGGGTTCTCCCTGATTTTTAACCATTCCGCATGCACGAATTGGCCTGTCCAGTTTTTGAACAAAATACTCCTTCTTGCTTTCGTCGGACCAGGTTTCAAATCCAGCGGGAGGGATAACACATAATTCATCTTTAAAAAAAGCATCCAATTCGTCCAGCAGGGCTGAATCAGCTTGCTTACTCAATTTTTCCAGGTAGCCGAAAACACGTTTTTGATATTGCAACACAATGCCTGCCAGCGCCTTCTTGTAAGTAATGGTATCGTCCTTAATCCGGTCGGGAACCACATTATCAATGTTTTTGATGAAAATAATATCGGCGTCCAATTGGCCCAGGTTCTCCAAAAGAGCCCCGTGGCCCGCGGGCCGAAAAAGCAGCGAACCATCTTTTTCCCGAAAAGGGGTGTTATCCGGGTTAACCGCAATTGTATCTGTTGAATTTTTTTGTTCGGAAAAAGAAACAATGTACCTCACTCCGAATTCGCTCTGATAACTCGGCAAAACTTCTACAACCAATTTTTCAAATTTATCGCGGTGATCGGGAGAAACCGTAAAATGTATCTGGACACTTCCACCTGCATTTGCATATTTGGCACCTTCTACCAAATGTTCTTCCAAAGGAGTCCTGGAACGGTCCTCATAATTGTGGAATTTCAATAGACCCTTCGGTAACTCACCATATCCAAGCCCTTTGGCTGTGAGGAAGTAAGATGCAATGGTTTTCTCGTCGGCAGTCTCAATGTCATTTCCGTCAGCTGCAAGTGATGCTTTCAGATCATCATAAAAAGCAAAGTCGGGGAGTTTATCGAAAAATTCATCTACGGATTTATCTTTCTTACCTGCTTCCAAAAAGCTAAAAAGCGACTTAAACATCCGAGTTGCTGCACCAGAAGCGGGAACGAATTTTAATAAAGCCATCTCGCCTTCGGCAGCACTTCTGTCAAAATCCGTAAGTAATTGGTCAATCTGATCATCTGATAGCCGGATAATCCCATCGCCTACAGTAGCAGCTTTCGAAAGCTGAAGAAATGGAAACCCATTTTCGAAATAACCAACCTGCTCTTGCACAGTATCAATGTCACTTCCTCTTTCATTTATTTGTAAAATATCGTTATCGATGAACATATAGAATCGTTTTGTCCGTGAAGTTTCAGGGTACCTTTAATTATAGTAAAGCGGATGGATATCCTACTATAACCATCCGTGTTGATTTATTTGAGAATTCGCAGTTTTGCAAAACTGAGGAGCAATGTTTTTTCTCCTACAATGTTGAATTTAACAGTCGCTTTACGGTCTGTCCCATTAATATCCATTTTTACCACTTCACCAAAACCGAACTTCAAGTGTTCCACTTTATCCCCTTCGACAAGTTCAAAGGTGTCACTCGGCACAAAGTCTGTTGACGGAACATGAGAAGTTGTTGCGTTGTTAACGTTCGGGACCGCAGGTTTGCGCTGCACCAGGTTACGTGCGAAGGCTGTGATGGGGGGCGTGGTATCCCGCTCAATTGCATTCTGCACCATCTTGGATACATTAAGGAAACGGTTATCGACTTCAAGCAGGAAGCGGCTGGGTTCGCACATTTTGATCCGTCCCCATTGATATCGGCTTTCTGCATAGGAAAATGATAATTTTTTCTCTGCCCGGGTAATGGCAACATAAAACAGCCTTCTTTCTTCTTCCAGATCCTGCCTGCTTTCCAGCATCATCTGACTGGGGAACAAATCCTCTTCCAAGCCGACAATGAACACATTCCGGAATTCCAGACCTTTTGCGGAGTGAATGGTCATCATGGTAACCCGGTCGTTGTCATTATTGTCGTCGGGCTCATCAGCGTTAGTAAGGAGTGACACCGATTGTAAAAACGCGCTCAATGTTTTGTCTTCATTTGCTTCACCATCCACAAATTCCTTGATACCATTCAGCAATTCCTGGACGTTTTCGTATCGGGATAGCCCTTCAACTGTCTTATCTTCATACAGTTCCCGTAAAATTCCGGAGCTTTTGGCAATATGGGCAGAGACGTCATAGGCATCCTTCCCTTCTTCAATTAATATTTTGAAACTTTTAATGAGCGTTGCAAACTGTTCAATGGGCGCTATGGTACGACCGCTCGCATATTTTCCTATACTGGCAACTACATCCCAGATGGGGAGATTATTTTCAGAGGCTGTAACTGCAATTTTGGCAACCGTCGCGTCTCCTATCCCTCTTTTGGGAAGATTAATAATTCTTTTGAAAGCTTCTTCATCCCGTTGGTTTACCGTAAACCTCAGATAGGCCAGGAGATCCTTAATTTCTTTTCTCTGGTAAAAAGATTGCCCTCCGATAATACGATACTTGATCCCCAATTTTCTGAGCGCTTCTTCAAAAGAGCGGGACTGCGCATTGGTCCGGTACAGAATGGCAAAATTCTCATTGCGTAATGCTTTCTGCATTTTTTCTTCAAAAATGGCAGTGGCCACAAGCCTTCCTTCTTCATTGTCAGAGCCTGCCTTTATGACGTCTATCAGCGATCCTTCTTCATTTGCGGTAAAAGTCTTTTTTTCGAGTTGTGCCTTGTTTCTCGCAATGACAGAGTTAGCAGCATTTACGATGTTACTCGTCGACCGGTAGTTCTGTTCAAGTTTGATGGTCTGAACATCCGGAAAGTCCTTGGCAAAATTCAGGATGTTTTCAATGTTCGCACCTCTAAAAGCATAAATACTCTGTGCATCGTCTCCTACTACGACAATATTCCGGTGAACTGCCGATAACTTACGAGTTATAAGGTATTGGGAAACGTTGGTATCCTGGAACTCATCGACCATCACATGCTGGAACTTGTGCTGGTACTTATAAAGAACATCCGGAAAATCTCGAAAAAGAATATTCGTATTATAAAGCAGATCATCAAAATCCATTGCATTGGCCTGGAAGCAGCGGGTTACATACGTTTTATATAACCTTCCCATCTCTTTCATTTTTGCCGAATCATCATCCGCCTGGATTACCGGATTATTAATGTAGTCATCAGCAGAGATAAGCCTGTTCTTGGCTCCTGAAATCCTGTTGAAAACCACATTTGCCTTATAAGTCTTGTCATCAAGGTTAAATTCCTTAATAATACTTCTCAATAAAGATTTTGAATCGTCGGTATCATAGATTGAAAAATCACTCGTGTATCCTAAGTATCTAGCTTCTATCCTCAATATTTTTGCAAAAACGGAGTGAAAAGTACCCATCCATATATTACGCGCTTCTGTGCCCACAGCCCCTTCAATTCGCTTTCGCATTTCTCCCGAAGCTTTATTTGTAAAAGTCAGGGATAAAATCCGGAAAGGATCAACTCCATTTTCGATCAGGTGGGCAATTCGATAGGTCAGGACCCGTGTTTTTCCCGAACCCGCTCCTGCAATGATCATAAGTGGACCATTTCCATATAAAACCGCCTCTCTCTGTGGTTCATTTAGTGTGGCGAGGTAATCACTATGATTTGAAATTGTATGTTTTCCCAATTTGGTCATTCTTATATATAGCGAAATCCAAAGTTAGGAAAAAGCATGTAAAGCCTCCGTCGATTGATGGGCGAATGCACTTCTGTTTCATTGGCTGAGAAAATATATTCTGCAAATACCGGAAGCCTTCACATGCATATTATTTATTATCCACATTTTTATGTCTAGTTTGTAAGTCAGGGAAGCGCGAGCATTAATTTTATAAGTGTGATGGATATAGAAGATCAGCCACTGGATGTTCAATGGGAGCATTTATTGGAAAAACTTGAAAATTTAATTGGGAAAAAACCAGGGGACCTTAATGGTGTCTTGTTCCTGATAGGTGTCCAGGAATTGGGCCAGGGCGCGAAAAGATTTACTAAGGAGCAGAAGCAGGATTTAATGCACATTGGAATTTGTAAGGTTTTAAGCCTGTCCTCTTACTATTTGTTTGAATATGCTGATAAAGACGGCTGGCCCCATTACAAGCTAAATCGGGCGTTGCCGCCTGGCGACGTTTTGAAGCAGGAAGCGCTTTTGAAAATGCATGTAATAGAGTATTTCAAAAATTTCTGACTTTTTGATTGACCTATTGTGTTTTGGTTGTCAGTGATTTAACCATCTATGGCAAATTATCTCTCAAAATATTTCCGTCTTGTATTTGGAGAATAGGAAATAAGGTGGCACTTTTGCACTCCCAATCTGGGAGAAAGGTTTTGCAGACGGCAAAACGACTGGTCTGAGCAAGCTCAGGGCAAAGTTCTTTGACATGATGAAGAGAGCAAAAAGGAATGTTCGTTTAATATTATTGGTGGTTTAGGCCATCGCAAAAATTTACAATGGAGAGTTTGATCCTGGCTCAGGATGAACGCTAGCGGCAGGCTTAATACATGCAAGGCGAGGGGGCAGCAATGTCACCGTCGTACG